>NZ_LMIU01000001.1 GCF_001428845.1 Achromobacter sp. Root83
AGCACGACGAACACAGCTCGTGCTGGATCCGCGTGTCGCAGAACTGGGCGGGCGCGGCCTGGGGCCACATGGCGATCCCGCGCATCGGGCAGGAAGTGATCGTCAACTTCCTGGACGGCGATTGCGACCAGCCGATCATTKCCGGAAGAACGTACCGGGCGACGAACCTGCCRCCGTACGAACTGCCCCGGCACAACATCCTCAATACCGTCAAAAGCAAGGAACACAAGGGCGATCGCGCCAACGAGCTGCGGCTGGACGACACCTCGGAACAGATCAGCGCCGCGCTGATGAGCGAACATGGCGCAACGCACCTGCACCTGGGCTATCTGACGCACCCGCGCCCTGCGGGTGGCCAGCCCCGGGGCGAAGGGTTCGAGCTKCGCACCGACGAGCACGGGGCGGTGCGGGCGGCCAAGGGCCTGCTGTTGAGCGCGGACGCCCARTTGAAGGCGRGCGCCGGYCATCTGGATCGCACTCAGATCATCAATGCGCTCCAAGCCGCGTTGGAACTGGCGAAGAACCTGGGCGACTACGCAAGCGAGCACSAGGGCGTCGGCCAYGACMCCGCGCCACAACAGGCGTTGAGTGACGCGGTGCGCGACCTGGGYCACGGCGCCAACGACGAGAAGGGAGGCTCGAACGGCGGGCAGCCCATCATTGCATTGAGCGCGCCCGGAGGCATCGCAGCGGGCACGCCCCAAGCCATCACACTGGGCGCGGGCTCGCACATCGACAGCGTGGCCGAGCAGAACCAGCACATCACGGCCGGACAAAAGGTGGTCGTGAACGCGGGCACGGACCTGGGCCTGTTTTCCCAGGGCGGCGATATGCGTCATATCGCACACCAGGGGGAGCTGCTGCTGCAGGCGCAGAAGAACAGCATCCGCCTGCAGGCCGACCGGAGCGTCGAACTGAGCGCCAGCAATGAGCACGTGCTGGTCTCGGCCGACAAGCACATCACGCTGCTGTGTGGCGGGGCNATCCGCCTGCAGGCCGACCGGAGCGTCGAACTGAGCGCCAGCAATGAGCACGTGCTGGTCTCGGCCGACAAGCACATCACGCTGCTGTGTGGCGGGGCGTATATCAAGATCGCGGACGGAAACATCGAACTTGGCATGCCCGGGACCTTCACCGTAAAGGCGGCCAGTCACAGCATGAAAGGACCCGCCAGCCAGGCGGCCGAATTGCCCACGTTCGACGTTGGCGATACGCAGCGGCGCTTTGTCGTGACCCATCTGGACGGCAAGTCGCCCATCGCCAACTTGCCTTACAAGATCTCGCTGAGCAACGGCGAGGTGTTGGAAGGCATCACGGATGCGGAAGGCGCGACGCAGTTGCTGCAAAAAGATGCCATGCATATTGCGGACATACAAGTCCGTGACCCTCGTGCCGCACCCAAGTCGTAGCGGCGCTTTCAGTAACGCGCAGGGTGCGATGCGAATGTTGGCAACACGGAACCGGGATTCAAGCGATGAGTGATTCGTCTACGCAAAGAGTGATATGCAGGGCCTCCAGCGTGGTGATGCCCAAGGGCGGCGATCGCAACCTGACACCGCCGCCGCCCAAGCCCTGCGTGACCATTCTGATCCATGGCGTGAACGACCTGGCCGGCGTCTACGCCAGCATCGAGTCGGGGCTGTGTGCGGGCCTGAACGAGCGTATGGACCTGGCGGGCTCCGATAGCGGTTCAGCCACCCCGGGCAAGCTGGTTCCCGCGTCCTACACCCTGCCTACCGGCACGGGGGCAGAGCGCAACCCCGATGCTGTCTATTACCGCCGCGCGGTTACCGATGCGGATGCGGGGGGAACGGCGCGCAGCGTCGTGATTCCCTTCTATTGGGGTTTTCGGGAAGAAGAGGTGCATATCAATAAGACCGCGCCTCACGGAGAATGGCTGGACCGCGACGGCAATCGTCTGGACAAGGCGGGCACGAAGGAGGGCGGGTTCTTTGCAAACGCCACCACCACGGTCCCGGACATGTGGGGCGACGGTTTCAGCGGAAAGCTCTTTGGCATCATCCCCATGCGCTGGTTCTCGCCGACGCCGAGCCATCCGCTGTTCCGCGCGGCGGGCCGCCGCTACATGGTGCTGGCCGCCATGCGGCTGGCCATGCTGATCAAGATCATCCGCAAGCGCTATCCGGATGACGCGATCAACATCGTGGGGCATAGCCAAGGCAACTTGATCAACCTGCTGGCGCAGGCGTTTCTTGCTGAAAAAAAAGACCCATTGCGTCCCCCCGATCTTGCTGGGGAAGAAGAGCCGGTGCGTCCCGCCGATTGCATGGTGATGCTTAACCCGCCCTACAGTCTGCACGAGCCGGGCCCCGAACGGATGCAACAGTTTGGAGACCAGCAAACGACGCAGGCCCGCATCAAGACGCTTAAAGGCGTGGTCGAGTTCATCGCGGCCCAGGCGGTGGATACGCCCGCGCTTCCCAGCGTCAGCATTAGCGGCTGCACGGGCTATGGCGCAATAGGCGGCGCGCGATGGACGGGCGGCAGCGGCAGCAAGGCCACCATCGATGGCAACGAGGCCGTATTCGACGAGCGCGACAACCGCGGCTGCACCTATCTGTACTTCACGCCGCAGGATCAGACGGTGGGGCTGGGCAACGTGCAGGGCATAGGCTGGCAGGGCGTGGCCGACACGGTCAACGGGCAGGCGGCGCGTAGCGTGCTGGGCCCCCGCTTTCATCAGCGCGTTTTTACGTTGAGAAGGCGCGATGGCGAACGGGAAAAGGTCGGCGCCCGCGCGCTGGTCGATCGCTACCCCTTGCTTCTTGCGGGCGAGAGAACCTGGGAAGACACCGGCCTGAGCTGGTTCGACAGAAACGCCGCGCGTGGTGAATTCAAGGCCGGTCAGACCGTGCAGTTGCATGGCGCCCCATTGCCGGCGCCCGTCGAGGTGAACTTTGCCAATGGCGGCAATGTGACCCAGGGAAACACCCCTGCCGACGCCGAAGCGACGCAGAGCGGCGTTTATCAAGTCAAAACGCAATACGACCCGATCGATGCGTCCATCGTGCTGGCCAACGGCGGCTGGAGGCCGGACGACCGCAGCCTGTCCCGCATAGGAATGATGTCCAAACAGGACGCCTATCGCTACGGCCACAGCCTGGCCGACGTGACGCGCGCCTACAACGAAGGGAAGGCGGCGGAAGATCACGCGCATGTGTTCTCCGCGTTGGACTTCGAAGAGGGCGTGGTACAGATCACGCGCGGCGAAACGCCCTACGAGGCGCGCCTGCGCTTGCAGAACCAGACGCTAGCGGATCAGGAGGCCTTGTCGTTTCACTCGGGGATTCCGGCGAATCCGCTGCACAGCCAGCGCGTGCTGGCTTATGACCTGGCGGTGGGGGCGGGCGGGTGCGTGGATGATGTTGAGTTCTATGCTTACTTGTGCCGGGTGGCGGATTGGAGATTGGATTGGAAGAGGACGCGGGGCGACTACCAGCCGGGGGATAACTCGGCCGGGAATCATCCGACCGATGCCGTGCTCGATTTCTATCTGGAAGAGGCCTCTGCGAATCGTGAATTGATTGATAACACGTCGCTATATCGCAGCAGCACGGTCGTCGAATACGACGGTCGAGGAAATGCCGCAACGTTGGGTGGTGGCGTGTTGCCTCAGATTGTGCAGGATGCAAAATTCCCTTCGCTTATTGATAGCCAAACACGATCTCAACGTAGAGAAAATTCGCCGAAATCTCAGGGGTCTGCATGATGCGAAAGTTGACTCAAGCTTTGCTAGCTATGAGCGTGGCCTCATGTTCCCACATCACAATCGCTTCGGCAGTGAGTCCGCTCACGGCCAACCGCTGTTTCACCCACGCGCCCTCATCTGGTACGCCCCTCGCCCCGGCACAGGAAACCACGACCATGACAGTTGACGACTCCTATCGCGCCCCAAGTTCATCCGCGCGCTTGGATACCCTAGATGTCCTGAGTATCGGCGTCAGCGTTGACGTTTTTCGCCAAGGTCAGATCTGGGAAGCGTTGGATCAACAAAGCCAAACGCAACCTGAATCCCTACATATTGGCAGCGTTCTACCTACCGATCCGACCAAGTACCCCGTTACTGGCGACGCCAAGAATATGGCTTACGACAAACGAGAAACTGACGCTTTGGAGCTTGGGCTACGTAATTTTCTGGAGAAATGGCCAATTCCCACTATTACGGTAGTGCGCGGCTGGAATCCTCATACGCCGAATTTGCGCGTCCCGATTGAAATGACCAAAGTCATGCTCAAAGATATGGTCGACGATATGCGAGGGCCTGCCGGCTTGCACTGGCATCGCATTCGCCAACTGACGGATGGCATCATTTGCAGTGATAACCCCGAGGGTGTGGTCGAAAACCTGTTTCAGTTTTTTGAGCAGAATTCTGATTTGCCTGCTGTCTTGATGTACGCAAATGAGGGGATCAATATGGCCGGTGCACTCTCCGTGAAGGGGGAAAAATTCATCGGCGCAGGCACGATGCCCCGTCAACCTGGGCAACTCACCGACGCCATGGTAGCCATGGTCGTCGGCCGTCCCGAACGCGTGGACTGGCTGCGCCAATACGCGCGTTACACCAAACCCAACAAGAACCCGATCAATCCCGAATTTACCGGCTGGGGCATGCGCAGTCCCAAGGTGCCATTCGTGCCATCCCCGTTCATCCCGCAACCCTGGACCGAGCGCGCCTTCGAGCAATGGGACGCGCTGCCGGTGCTGGCCAAGCTGCATCGTCCGGTCACCGTGTCCTTGCAGGACGCGGCCGGCCGGCGCCTGAAAAATGAGGCGCTGACCGCCGCCCAGGCGGCGGCATGGACCCGGGCGACGCAAGGCTTGGGTGTCCAGCCGGCGCGGGTGTTCCACGACAGCGGCAAGCCCGACAACGCCGTGCTGGGTGAATGGACCATGTCCCTGCGGGCCGCAGGCAGTTCCATTGACCTGCTGGCATCGAACCAGAGCTACAACCTGACCCAGCGCCTGGGCGACACGGGTTCGGCGTCGCCCTTTGTCGGGCTTGCGCTGGCCACGATGGCCAGCTATCTGAATGCGGATACCAGCGTGGTGGTGCCTCTGCGCCGTAAGGATCAAGCCACGCTGATCACCGTCAGTTCACCCACACCGGGCAACAGGCCTCGCTTCAATCCGTTTGGCGTGAAGCTGATGCCGCAGACCTCAAGCAGCGACCGGCCCGATCCGCTTTTCATGGCGAACCAGGAGTCGCCCCAGCCAACCGCCTTCACGACTGCCCGCTATGTTGATCCGGAGCAGGCCGCTCGGGACAAGAGCGCGCTCGACGCCTTTATCGCGAGCGGTCCCCGCGTGGATTTGTCCGGGCCAAAGTGAAGTGAGGCTTCGCGGCCGACAATCAAAAGCCGCTCCCCGCGTGACGGTGCTCAGGCCTGCAGGGACAACCGGGCCAATTCGGCCTTGATCCAGCCCGCGATCTCGCGCTGGCGCTGCGCGGGCATGCGGTCGATGATGGCGGTGACACTGACAGCCAGCAGCGGCGCGCCCTGCGCGTCCAGCAGCGCGCAGCCCACGCCGAGCGCGCCGCGCACCGCGTGGTTGCCCACCACCGAATACCCGCGGGCGCGGGTGTTTTCGATCAGGCGGAACATCTCCTGGGGCGTCATGCCGCCGTATTCGTCCAGCCTGCTGGAATTGCGTTCGACGATGCCTCGCGCCATGTCGTCGGGCAGGGCGGCCAGCAGCGCCATGCCGCCGGATCCCACTCCCAGCGGCTGGCGCTTGCCGGCATAGGTGGCCAGGATCTGCACGGGATAACTGCCGATCTCGCGGTGCAGGCTGATCGAGTCGTCGTCTTCACGCACCACCAGGAACACGGCGTCGCCGGTCCGGTCGGCCAGGCGGCGCAGGACGGGCAGGAGCTGGCGCACGCGCGGATCGCGCGAACGCGTGTCCGGGTCGACCGCCAGCTGGGCGCGGTATTTCTTGGTGCCGCTGACGGGCAGCACGAGCCCCGCGTCGAGCAGGGCGGCCAAGAGGCGATAGATGGTGGGGCGCTGTATGCCCGTCAGGCGGGCAATGTCGGTCACGCTCAGGCCGTCGGGGCCTTGGTCCCGCAGGGCGGCCAGGACGGCCAGGCCGCGCCGCAATGTGCGTGGGCCCGCGGCCGCGGCATCGCTGTCTTGCATGCGAATCTCTGAAAACTATGGGTTATCACGGATCGGACGAGGGAAAACCATCGTCCGTAGCGTGGACTCTACCTTGATGTAATCCGCATGTATAGCTCAGAATGCAGCATCTAATAATTCGAATCGTCCATCCAATGGACTGTACCTGCACGGAGACACTATGACTACAGGTCAAAAGCCTGGCCTGCGGCGCCTCGCCGCCACCCTTCTGGCCACCGCCGCAAGCGCATTCGCAATGGGTTCCGCCCACGCAGCCTACCCTGACAAGCCTGTCCGCATCGTGGTCGGTTTTTCGGCCGGGGGCACCACGGACGTGATCGCCCGCATCATGGCCAAGGAACTCACCGAGACCCTGGGCCAATCGTTCGTCGTCGAGAACAAGCCCGGCGCCGGCAGCAACATCGCCACCGACCAGGTCCAGCGCGCCGCGCCCGACGGCTATACGCTGCTGTTCGTGGCCGTCACCAGCGCCATCAACCAGACGCTGTACAAGAACGTCACGTTCGACCTGACCAAGGACTTCGCGCCGGTGGCCCTGGGCGCCAAGGTGCCCAACATCCTGGTCGTGAATCCGCAAGTCCCCGTCAAGTCCGTGAAGGAACTGGTGGACTACGCCAAGAAAAACCCCGGCAAGCTGGCTTTTGCGTCGTCTGGCAGCGGCACGTCCATCCACATGGCGGGCGAACTGTTCAAGATGAAGGCCGGCATTGACGTGCTGCACGTGCCCTACAAGGGCAGCGCCCCGGCCATGACCGATCTGATCGGCGGCCAGGTGCAGTTCATGTTCGACAACATGCCGTCGGCCTGGCCGCACGCCCAGTCGGGCAAGCTGCGCGCCCTGGCCGTGACGACCCGCGATCGCTCCAAGAGCGCGCCGGACCTGCCGACGATGCAGGAATCGGGCTTTGCCGAGTTCGACGTGTCGTCGTGGTTCGGCCTGCTGGCCCCGGCCGGCACGCCGCCGGAAGTGATCACCAAGCTCAACGCCGCCATGCAGAAGGCGCTGGACAATCCTTCCGTTCAGACCAGCTTCGAAAAGCTGGGCGCCGTGGGCGTGAAGACGACGCCGGCCGAATTCGGCCAGTTCATCAAGTCGGAAGTGGAAGGCTGGGCTCCGGTGGTCAAGGCCTCGGGCGCCACGGTGGACTGATCTTCGATTCCCCGGCGGCCAGCCGCCGGGATATCGGCACACTAGGGACGGGCATTGCCCGTCCCTATTTTTTTCTCAGCATCGCGGTGCAGACGCCGCGCATCATGTCCACCTCGTCGCGGGTCAGGGACAGCCGCGAGTACAGATGACGCATGCGCGGCATCAGCTTCTTGGGGTGGGCGGGATCCAGGAACTGCACGCCGACCAGCGCTTCTTCCCAGTGGGCCAGGAACGCCTGAACCGCCTCGCTGGAGGCGGGCTCGGCGCCGCGCGAGGGTTCCTGGGCGGTCGACGCGGGCAGCAGGGCGGCGCCCTGGTCGATCAGCAGCGCGTAGCGCAGCTCCCAGGCGGCCAATTGCAGCGCCTGGGCGACGTTCAGGGAGCTGTACTCGGGGTTGGCGGGGATATGGCAGATACGGTGGCACAGCGCGATCTGGGCGTTCGTGAGGCCCGCGCGCTCGGTGCCCAGCACCACGGCAGCCACGCCCTCGGCCGTTTCCGCCAGATGGGCGCAGGCCAGGTCGGCCGCCTGACGGATATCGCAGGGCGGAGGACCCAGGTCGCGCACGCGGGCCGTCAGGGCGAAGGCCATGGTGACGGGGGCCAGCGCCTCTTCGAGCGTGGCGTGGATCCGGGCGTTCTCCAGGACGTCCAACGCGCCGCTGGCCAGCGCCACGGCCTCGGGCTGGCTGGTTACATCCGGGAACTTGGGGTCCACCAGCACCAGTTCGGAGAAGCCCATTGTCTTGATCGCGCGGGCCGCCGAACCGACGTTTCCGGGGTGGCTGGGGTTCACCATTACGAAGCGAACACGTGAAAATGCTTGAGTCATTTAAAATGGCACGTTTGGCTTAGTGCCTTCCTGGTTTTTTGGGTCGATTTCCCCGGTTGGGGCAACGGCGGACCCGGAGGGCGGCAAGCGGCCTACCATCAAGCCAACTCATCGCATTCGTACGGAATTTTATGCACCCGATGCTCAATATCGCCATCAAGGCGGCCCGGCGTGCCGGCACCATTATCAACCGTGCCAGCATGGATTTGGAACGACTCAGCGTGGCTCGCAAGGGGCCGCGCGATTATGTCACGGAAGTCGATCGCGCCGCCGAGGAGTCCATCGTCGAAACGCTGCATGCCGCTTATCCGGACCATGCGGTGCTGGGCGAGGAATTTGGCCTGCAGGGTCCCGACCAGGCCGAATTCCAGTGGATCATCGATCCCCTCGACGGCACGACGAACTTCATCCACGGCCTGCCCAACTATGCCGTGTCGATCGCGCTGACGCAGCGCGGCCAGGTCACGCAGGCGGTCATCTATGACCCCTCGCGCAACGAACTGTTCACGGCCAGCCGGGGCAGCGGCACGTTCCTGAATGACCGCCGCGTGCGGGTTTCGGGCCGTACGCGCTACCACGACGCGCTGCTGGGCGCCCACTGGCCCAACGCCGGCGTTCCCGAACAGGGCTCGCAGCGTTTCCGCCAGATGGCCGAAGGCGCCACCGGCGTGCGCCGCCTGGGCTCCACGGTCCTGGACCTGGCCTACGTGGCCAGCGGCCGTCTGGACGGCTTCTGCGGCGTGGGCCTGAAGCCCTGGGACGTGGCTGCCGGCAGCCTGATGGTTCTGGAAGCCGGCGGCCTGGTTGCCGATTTCGACGGCGAACAAGGCTGGATGGACAGCGGCAATGTGCTGGCCGCCAGCCCGAAGATCTTCACGCAGATGCTGTCCGCGCTGAACCCGCCGTCGGCGGCCTGAAGCGCCTGCGCAATAAAAAAACCGGCCAAGGCCGGTTTTTTTTATTTTGCGCGGTGCCGTTCAGGCGCGGGCGGTTTGCGCGATGAGCCTGCCGTCCGGCAGGACCATCCAGGCGCTCACGCCCAGGCTGCGCACGATCTTCTGCGTGTCTTCGAGAGACATGTGGGAAAAAGCCGTGGACAGCGCGTCCGCGGCGGTCGCGGTGGGCGCCATGACGGACACGCTGCGATAACGGGGGCGGGCCTGGCCGCTGCGCGGATCGAACAGGTGCGAGAACCTGCCCGCCGCATCCAGCGGGGTGCCATAGCCCCCGGATGTCGCCAGCGCCTGGTTGCTGACCGGCACCTGCGCCAGGATCCGTTCGGGCGCCAGCGGATCCGCCAGCCCCACCTGCCAGCCTGCAGGGCGGACGGATGGGTCCCATCCGCGGATCTCGCCCATGTCGACCAGCGCCCGCTCCAGGCCGTTGTTTCTGAACAGTTCGGTCACCTTGTCGGTGATATAGCCCTGGGCGATGCCGTTGAGCGTCAGCGCCATGCCAGGGCGCAATTGAATGCGCTGGGGATCGAGCTCCACGCCCTGATAGGAAACGTGCGCCAGCGCCGAGGCGACCGCCGCGGGCGCAGGGCCCGCCGGGTCGGCGTCCGCGCGGGCGAAATGCTCCGCGTACAGGCGCCACAGGGGCTGCACGGTGGGATCGAACAGGCCCCCCGTCAGCACAGCGTAGTGGCGGCTCTCCGCAAGCAGGCGGAGCAGGTCGGAAGGGGGGTTATCCAGGAATCCCTGACGGTTCAGAACCGCCAGCGCGCTGTCGTCACGGTACAGGCTGAAGATGCCTTCCAGGCGGCGCAGTTCCGCCAGCGCCTGGGCGATGAGCCGCTCGGCGGCCTGGGGGTCCGGGTGGTAAAGCCTCAGTTCGGCGTCCGCGCCCAGGGCCGCCCCTTGCCAGCACGTGGGCGCGATGGCGGCGTGCGCGCGCCGCAGGGGGCTGGAAGTGAGCGCCAGCGCGGATGACGCGGCGACGATGCCGATGAAGCGGCGGCGGGCGGGATTGATCATGGCGATTTGTGTGGATGAAAGGCTGACGGCGGCGCGGAGTGCGCCGCGCTATTGGGCGAAGACATAGTCCTCCGGCATGTCGGAGAAGCCCACGACCCGGCCGCCGTGGGCCTGGGCGAAGGCGAGCGCGCGGGCCTTGTCCGAAAACGGCATGGCGTCCTCGGCGCCCATGCCCCCGATGAACCTGCCCCCGATCACGTAGTGCGCAAGCTTCGCATCGATCCAGGACGCGGGATCCCCCTTGCCGTCCGGGCCGGCGGTTGCCATGTCGTTGACATAGATGGCGCTGATGCCCTTGGGCTCTTCCGGCAGCAGCGTGTAGGCGAACACCTGCTTGATGGACGAGAACCACACCGGCGCGGCGCTGCCCCGGACGAAAATCTGCCCCTTGGGGCCGGCGTGATCCAGCAGCGCCATGCCGCAGTAGTGGCCGACGGCTTCGACGGTGACCGCCTGGGGGGCAGGCGTCTCGGCGCGCGGGTCTTCGCCGCCGCACGCCGACAACGTGGCCACGAAGGCCAGGGCCCAGGCCATGTGCGCGGGCTTCATAGCTGCTTTCTCCGGAAGAAGACCGCCGCAAGCAGGAACGGGATGGCGATCCACAGCAATTGCGCGACCACCAGCAGCGGCACGGGCAGGCTGGCCTGGTCGCTGACGCCCGCCATGCCGGCATACATCGATATGTTCTCGAATCCCGTCAGGTTCAGAAGCCGGTACACATCGGATGGGTTGGCAAGCAGCAGGGCGTTGAGCAGCCCCGGGGTCACATGGCGGCCCTGGTCCGCGGCCAATATGCCCAGCAGGCCCATGTCGTAGATCACGACAAAGAACAGCCAGACGCCCAGCGCGATGCCGGCCGCGGTGGCGCGTTCGCGCACCAGGGTGCTGACCAGGTAGCCCATGGCCAGGAAGCTGGCGCCCAGCAATACGCTGGCGCCTATCAGCAGGGCGAAGGGCTTCCAGGCGGAGGCGTCCATGCCGCCGTAGACCCATTGCAGCGCCAACCCCGCCGAGCCGTAGCCGGCGCCGGTGGCGATCGCCAGGATGGCCAGGTGGCCGATGAATTTGCCGACGATCACCTGCCAGCGGGATACCGGATAGCTGAGCAGCAGGGCCATGGTGCCGCGGTCGATCTCGCCGACGATGGCGTCGTACGCCAGCAGCATGGCGATGAGCGGGACCAGGAAGATCGACAGGCTGGACAGGCTGACCACCGTGACGGTCAGCGGGTCAACCTTGACGGCGCCGGTGGGCGAGCTGCCCAGCAGCCCCAGCGCCAGGGCCAGGGCGGCCAATAGCAGCGAGGTGGCGAGGACCCAGCGGTTGCGCAGTCCGTCGCGGATCTCCTTGCCGATGATTGTGTATACCGCGTTCATGCGTCTTCCCGTTCAAGCAAATGGGCATAGATGTCGTCAAGCCCGGGCACTTGTATGTCCAGGTCGGTGATGGGCGATGCGATGGCGCCGATGCCGCGGATGGCTTCGACTTTGTCCGCCTCGCTGCAAAGCCGTTCATACCGTCCCGCGTCGATCCGCCTCCATTGCGGCGGCGGGGCGTAGGCCGGATCCGATTGCGCGAGCGTCATGCGGATGCGGATCGGCAGGCCGGTGGCCTGGCGCAGCGCGGGCATGGCGCCGTCGGCGATCTTGATTCCCGCCTTCATGATGACGATGCGGTCGGCGTGGCCGGCCAGTTCGGACAGGGCATGCGTGCTCAGCAGGATGGTCGACCCCTTTGCGCGCAGCTCGTGCACGATCTCGTAGAACGTGAGCCGCGATGCGGGGTCCAGGCCGGTCGTCGGTTCGTCGAACAGCAGGATCCGTGGTTCGCCCAGCAGGGCCTGCGCCAGCGCCAGGCGCTGCCGCATGCCTTTGGAGTACCCGCCCACGCGGCGGTTGGCGGCTCCGGAAATCCCCACCTTTTCCAGCAGCGACGGGTTGTTGGCGAGCGGCTGGCGCTTGAGCCGCGCGTAAAAGGCGAGGGTCTCCGCGCCCGTCATCGCGGGATGCAGCGCCACGGTTTCGGGCAGGTAGCCGATGCGTGCGCGCAGGCGCGAGGCCGCGGGGCTGTCGGCGTCCTGGCCAAACAGCGTGACGCGGCCCTGCGACGGGCGGATCAGGCCCAGGACCAGCTTGATCAGCGTGCTCTTGCCGGCGCCGTTGTGGCCGGCAAGCGCCACGCATTCGCCTTCGCGCAGATCCAGGTCCAGGCCGTCGATGGCCCGGTGTGTTCCATAGTGCTTGCTGACGCCGGAAAGCGTCACCAGGGCGGTGCTCATTGTGTTTCCTTGGCGGGTTCTGCGGATGCGGCTGCGGGTTTCATCAGCGGCGCGCTGTCGATCACGCCTCCGGGCAGGATCGCCGGGAACTGCGATTGCGCCCAGCGCACCACCGATATGGCGGGACTGTTGAGAAGGATGCGTGCCGCCGGCGCGCGCCACAGCAACTGGTCCACCACATCGTTCGGGCGGTACGCCGTGTCGGCGATGCCGTCGCCATCCAGATCGAAGGCGGTGTTGTCGCTCCAGTAGTTGCCGCGCCCGCCGTCCGACCACTCCAGCACGCGGCTGCCCACGTACTTGACCTGATTCCGGTTGTTGATGAACGCGTTCCCGGAGATCCTGTTGCCTTCGGAGCCGGCGGTGAAATGAATGCCGATCTCGCAATTGGAAAAGTGGTTGTCCGCGAAGCGGTTCTTGTTGGCGTTGTAGATGAACACGCATTTGCCCGCGCCATCCACCGTGTTCCGGGAGATGTCCGAGTCGTTGGCGTAATTCATCATCAGGCCCTGCTCCACGTTGTTCGTCGCGGCGTTGTCCGTGACGATCAGGCGGTGCGAATACATGATGGCGTAGCCGATGTCGTTGCCGGTCGACAGGTTGCCGCTGATCTCGCTGTCGTTGGTGTACATGTAGTGCACCCCGTAGCGCAGTTCGTGAAAGCGGTTGCCGATGAACCGGTTCTTCTTGCTGGTATTGACGAAGATGCCGTCGCGGCCGGCGGAGATATCGTTGTCCACTACCGCGCTGCCCGGCGTGTTCCACAACGAGACGCCATTGCCGCGTTCGGCCACGCGCAATTCGCGGTTGCCCACGATGCGGTTGCCTCGCACCATCGCGTCGTCCGGCCCCCAGACATAGACGCCGAACAGGTTGTCCAGGATGTCGTTGTGTTCGATCACGGCACGGTGCGCGGTCCGGTCCAGAAACACGCCCGCATCCATTTCGGGCAGGCTCAGCCCCGAACGCGTGATGGTCAGGTTGCGCACCGCCACGTCCGTGGCCTTGATCCACAAGGTGCGGCCCTGGCGGGTGCCGGCGATGACGGCGGAGCGGTCGCGCGGACCCTCGATCGTCAAGGGCTTGTCGATGACCAGTTCGCCGGCATAGGACCCCGGCGCCAGCCGCAGCGTATCGCCGGGCTGCGCCGCCGCGATGGCCTGCGCCAGGTCCGCGCCGGCCGCCACCTCCAGGGTGGCGGCCGCGGCGGCGCCATGCAGGGCCGGGCCAAAACCGGCCAGCATCAAGCCGGCCGCGGCCCATACCGCGTTTCGCAAGGTTGCGATGAAGGCCATGGAGCGCTACGCGGATTTCTTGGGATGCACGATCATCTGGCCGGACATCTCCATGTGCAGCGCGTGGCAGAACCATTGGCAGTAGTACCAGTAGATGCCGGGCCGATCGGCCTTGAACGTCACCGACGAGGTGGCCTGGGGTCCGATTTCCATGGCGATGCCGTGGCCTTCCAGCGTGAAGCCGTGCGTCAGGTCTTCGATAACCTCCATGTTCGTCACGAACACGGTGACCTCGTCGCCCTGGTTCACCTCGAACTGCTTGAGGCTGAACATGGGCGCAACCGCCATCATGTAAACGCGGACCTTGTTGCCGTCGCGCACCACCTTGGCGGCGTCGTCCAGCGATACCCCGTCCTTCTTGGCGATCTGGCGGGCGTCTTCCCACATCGGGTCGTCACGCTTCCAGACGCTGATCGGGTTGATCTTGGAACGGTGCACCAGGCACATGTCATGCGGTTCGGCGAAGCTGGGGCCGTCATGGACGAGCTTCATTTCGTCGCCGGAGATGTCGATGAGCTGGTCGTTCTCGGGCTTGAGCGGGCCCACGTTCAGGAAGCGGTCCTTCGAGAACTTGTTCAGCGACACCAGCCACTTGCCGTCGGCCTCTTTCGTCTCGCCCATGGTCGAGTGGTTGTGGCCCGGCTGGTAGTGTACGTCCAGCTTCTGGATGATGGGATCGACCTTTTCGCCCTTGTAGGCGCGCTTGGCCTTGTCGATATTCCACTTGACCATCTGGCTGTCGATGAACAAGGTGGTGTAGGCGTTGCCGCGGCCGTCGAACGCGGTATGCAGCGGGCCCAGGCCCAGTTGCGGTTCGGCCACGACGCAGTCGCGCGGCTTGATCTTGTCTTCGAACAGATCATCCAGCGTGCGCACGTCGATCACCGTCACGGTGGGCGAGAGCTTGCCGTTCAGCATCAGGTGGATGCCGTCGGGGGCGGCGTTGCAGCCGTGGGGCGAGTTGGGCACCGGGATGTAGCGCGTGTACTTCGAACCATGGCGGCCATCCACGACCGGCACGCCGCCCATCGTCTTGAAGTCGCCGCTCTTGATCGCCTGCTCGATGCGCTTGATGTTGAAGACCACGACCCAGTCCTGCTCGTTGGCCGACATTTCCTCGACCGTCACGCCCTTTTCCGAGTTGTAGCAGGTGGCGAAGGAGTACTTGCCCTGGTAGTCGGCGTCGCCGTTGTCGAGGTTGCCGTCAACCAGCACCTGCCACGCGACCTTCATCGTGTCGCCGTCGATCGCGGAGTAGACAGCGAAGAAGTTCTTCTTGGCGTCGGTGAGGGTCTTGCCGTCGTTGGGCAGCGGGACGATGTGTTCGCCATTGGCGAACACATAGCCGGTGCGGGGGTAGCGCTGCGGACGCAGCCCGTGCACGCCGGAAACGTTGGGCAGTTCGAGGATCTTGTCGGTCTTCATCACGTCCAGGCGGATACGCGCCACCCGGTTGTTGGCCTTATCGTTGATGAAGAGGTAGCGGCCGTCGTAGGTCTTGTCGGTGAACGACAGGTGGGGGTGGTGCGCGTCGCCGTTCGGGAACACGCCGCCCTTGTCCTTGAGGTACTCGCGGGTTTCGGGCGTCAGGCCTTCCGTGAGGATCTTGCGGCTTTCGTTCGTGCGGCCCCAGCCGGTGGCGCTGCATTGGTTGAAGACCGGAATGCGCAGGAGTTCGCGCATGGACGGCAGGCCCAGCACGCGCACTTCGCCCGATTGTCCGCTGGAGTTGAACGCATAGTATTCGTCGAGCTCGCCCGGCCCGACATGCCCAAGCACGCCCGCGCCAGATTTGCCCTCCTTGCCATGCGCGGTGGAAATCTGCGCGCCGGCGACGAGGCCGGCTGCGCCGGTGATGGCGGCGGTGCCCAGGAAGCTGCGGCGGCTAAGGCCAGCTTTTTCGGGGGTCTTGTCGGACATGGATAACTCCTTGATGGGAACGGCGCATCGCGCCGCGGTACGAAAATCGGGTTTCAGGACTCGGCGGGCGGCCGGCTGGCCGCCGCGCTCAGGTTGGGCGCGCGGTGCATGACGATCTCTTGCACCGCCGGCTCGGCGGCCGGGGCCGCGCGCCGCTCGCGCTTGGCCCGCTTCTGGATCAGGTGAGGGCACTTCTGCTGGTGGTGGTAGAGCATCTGGCAATGCAGGCACTGAATGCACTCGTTCGGATTGATCTCGCCGGTCGGGTCGATCGCCTGCACGGGGCATTCGAGATTGCAGCGCTGACAGGGGTTACCGCAGTCGCGGTAGCGCTTGAGCCAATTGAAGATGCGCAGCCGGGCGGGAATGGCCAGCGCGGCGCCCAAGGGACAGAGATAGCGGCAGAAGAAGCGTTCGACGAACAGACCCGCGGCAAGCAGCGCGACGGCGAACACCACGAAAGGCCAGTAGCGCATGAAGTGCAGGATGATCGCGGTCTTGAACGGCTCCACTTCCGCGAGCTGCTCCGCAACCGCCAGGTCATACAGCGAGAAGCCGAAGAGCAGCAGGAAGATGACGTACTTGAGCGTCGACAGCCGCTGGTTCACGCCATGCCCGATCTTCAACTGGCGCACGCCCAGGCGCTTGGCGACGCGGTTGGAGAGTTCCTGCAGGGCGCCGAACGGACACAGCCAGCCGCAGAACGCGCCCCGGTTCCAGAAGACCATGGAGATCGCGGTGGCGCACCACAGGATGAACACCAGCGGGTCCATCAGGAAGTACTCCCAGCGGAAATCCGTGCGCAGGGCAGAGAAGAACGTCAGCACGTTGACGATCGACAGCTGCGCCTGGCCGTACCAGCCGATCCAGAACAGCGCGAACGCCAGGAACGCCAGGCGCAGCCGGTCGTGCAGGAGGGGGCGGGCGGCAAGCTGGTCCTGGAAGAAGAAGATGCCGACCAGCACCGTCAGCGCAACGGTCAGGATGGCGATCTGGCCAGCCTTGCCTTGCCAGATCTGCTTCCACAGGGCCGGCGCGGCGTCGGCCTCGGGCGGGGCCGCCTGGGCAGCCTGCTGCGGGGCAGCGGGAGCGGGCGCGACGGCGCGGGTATAGGCGCGCGGAAGCTCATAGGGAAGATCGAACGTGACGAAGGCCTTGTCCGAGACGCTGAGCACGCGCTGGACCATGAGCTGCAGGCGCCAGGGCTTGACCGGATCCAGCGCGGCGTCCTCGGGCACGACAAACAGCGCAACCTCGCGCAGCGCCGGGGCGCCCGCCGCATTGACGTCCGCCAGGCGCTGGTGGTTGCGGTCCCGGAAGCGGAAGCTGCTTTCGTCCTGAACGACCTCGATGCGGTCGAAAATGCCGCCGCGGACGTAGCCGGAGCCCTTGAACGAATAGGTGCCGTTGCCAGCGACCAGCACCGCCTGCTGGCCCGGCTTGAGCCGCTCTTTCAGCCGCTGCCAGCCCGTATCGCCCAGCAGGCTGCGGCCAATGGAAGGCGCGCTGACCAGGGCGACGTAGAGGTCGATGAACGTGTCGTCCTGCGCCCCTTCGACATGCTCGGCCGCATCCTTCCTGCCCGATTGCAGAAAGGCCTGATTCACGTCTTCGGGCGACAGGCGCAGGTTCTTGACAGCGCCCGAGTCGAGCAGCGCCTGCCACGGCTGCGCCTCGGTTTGGCTTTCGTCGAGGACCCGGGTGGCCGTGGCGGGGGCGGCCTGCCGCGCCGCGCCGGTCTTGTCGATGCCGTGCGCGCGAGCCACCGCGATCGCGGACCGCGTGATGGTGTCGCCGATGACCATGAGCGTCACCGTGGCGCCGCTGACGATGTCGACGGGCGGCGGCGCGCCGTGGCGCGGGGGCGACTCAACGAAGTTCAGGCCGACATAGCCCTGTATGAAGTGGTCGACCTTGGACTGCGGAATGCCGATCAGCACAATGGGTTCGTGGTGTTCGACCAGCTTGGCGCCCATGATGCGGCCGCTGTCGGACAGTCCCACCAGCACGTCGATCGGCTTGCTGGAATAGCCCCGCGTGTTGACCACGTCGGAAGTAAGGTAGATCAGGCCGAGCGGCTTGTCGCCCGAGTACGCGCGTGCAGCCATCGGCTTGCCTTCGGCCGGGCCCACGCGGTCGGCGCCCGGAAATACGGCGTCGATGGGGGTGGCGGCCAGGAAGTCCGGCAGGCGCTGGGCCTGCGCCGCCTGTCCGATAAACAGGCACGACAGCCAGAAGGCAAAGAACGCGGCTTGAATGCATCGGGTGAATCCGTGACTTGCTGCTGTACTGCCGCGCATGCTTGAACTCTATTGGTCGTGTTTGCTTACAGGCATCCTACGAACTTGCAACAGAATCGGGATTGCGGTTTGTCAATTGCACCTTTTTGAGCGGCTAATATCCTTACGAAAAGTAGGGGATGTTCCCTATTTCCGACGGGTCTGCGCGGGCGGCTTGACGGATGTCAATAGCGCGCCTTCGGCCCGGTCCTACACTGGTCGGCGGCGGCAACGGCGTCAGCATATGGCTGGCGCGCGTGCATCGGCCGCTGTGTCATCGGAGAGATTCATGCTGGCAAAAGCCACCCTAGCCATTCTTCTATCTGCATCGAGCCTGCCCGCCCTGGCCGCGCAATGCGAAGCCACCGTCGAAAGCAATGACGCCATGCAGTTCAATGTCAAGGAAATGGTCGTCGACAAGAGCTGCAAGCAGTTCACCGTCCACCTGAAGCACGTCGGCAAGATGGCGAAGGTCGCCATGGGCCACAACTGGGTGCTCACCAAGGAAGCGGACAAGCAGGCCGTGGCCACCGACGGCATGGGCGCCGGCCTGGCCCAGGACTACGTGAAGGCGGGCGACACCCGCGTCATCGCCCACACCAAGGTCGTGGGCGGCGGCGAGTCCGATTCCGTGACGTTCGACGTGTCCAAGCTTGCCGCGGGTGAAAACTACGCGTTCTTCTGCTCTTTCCCCGGCCACTGGGCGATGATGAAGGGCACGCTGAAGATCGGCGGCTGATACTAGTCCTTTCAGCCCAAAGCCTCTGTCCATCAGGCTTACGGAGGGAAGGCGTCACCGGCGTGTCATGGATTTTCCATGTACGATTACCGGTCGTGTAACTTCTGGAGCTCCTGATGGAGTGGCTGCTGGACCCCGCTGCGTGGGTCGGCTTGCTTACCCTGGTCGTCCTTGAGATCGTCCTGGGCATTGATAACCTGATTTTCATCGCCATCCTGGCGGACAAGCTGCCCCCCGCGCAGCGCGATCGCGCGCGCATCATGGGCTTGAGCCTGGCGCTCATCATGCGTCTTGGCCTCTTGTCGGTCATGTCGTGGCTGGTCACCTTGACCACCCCCCTGTTCACCATCGGACCGGTCTCGCCCTCGGGGCGCGACCTGATCCTGATGGTGGGCGGCCTGTTCCTGCTGTTCAAAGGCACCATGGAGCTGCACGAGCGCCTCGAGGGCAGCATCCATACGGGCTCGTCCGGACCGCGCGTGTACGCCAGCTTCTGGGTGATCGTGACGCAGATCGTGGTCCTCGACGCGGTCTTTTCGCTGGATTCCGTGATTACCGCGGTGGGCATGGTGGATCACCTGGCCATCATGATGATCGCCGTCATCATCGCGATCGGCATCATGTTGCTGGCCTCCAAGCCGCTGACACGCTTCGTCAATGCCCACCCGACGGTGGTGGTGCTGTGCCTGGGCTTTTTGCTCATGATCGGCTTCTCGCTCCTTGCCGAGAGCTTCGGTTTCAAGGTGCCCAAGGGCTATCTGTACGCCGCCATCGGCTTCTCGGTGGCCATCGAGGCGCTCAACCAGGTGGCGCGCCGCAACCTTCTCAAGCTGGACGCCCGCCGTCCGATGCGCGAACGCACCGCCTCGGCGGTGCTGCGCATGCTGGGGAAGCGGCCGCCGGCCAGCGACGAGCCCGACCTGCCCCATGCCGACGGCCCGTCCATCCCGGCCTTCGGCGTGGAAGAGCGCAACATGGTCAGCGGCGTTCTGACGCTGGCCGAGCGTTCCATCCGGTCCATCATGACGCCCCGCACGGACGTGTCCTGGATCAATATCGACGACGATCCCGACACCATCCGGCGCCAGATCACCGAGGCGCCGCACAGCTTCTTCCCGGTCTGCCGGGGTTCGCTGGACGAGGTCCTGGGCATTGCCCGGGCCAAGGACCTGGTGGCCGACCTGATCACCGAGGGCCGGGTGCGCCGCAACCGCCTGCGCGACCCCATCATCGTGCATGAGTCCATCGGCATCCTGCGCCTGATGGATACGCTGAAACGTTCGCGCGGCCAGCTCGTGCTGGTGGCCGACGAGTTCGGCGCCATCGAGGGCCTGGTGACGCCCATCGACGTCTTCGAGGCCATCGCCGGCGAGTTCCCCGACGAGGACGAACTGCCCGACATCGTGGCGGACGGCGACAATACCTGGAAGATCGACGGCGCGGCCGACCTGCACCACGTCGAGCAAGTCCTGGAAACCGAAGGCCTGGTCGACGAGGCCCAGGACTTTTCCACCCTGGCGGGCTATCTGCTGTCGCGCTTCGGACACCTGCCCAAGCCGGGTGACGTCTGCGAGTACCAGATCCACCATCAACATTTCCGCTTTGAAGTCCTGGAAATGGATGGCCGCCGAATCGCGCTGGTGCGCGTCGAGAAGCGTCCGCAAGAGCTGTTTTCCGACGAAGCATCCCTAGCCAACGACTAACAGAGATCCCCCAAAGCACCGTGACCGAGAACGCGCTCTATCTGATCAAAGCATTCGTCCTGGGCATTCTTGAAGGCCTGACGGAATTCATCCCCGTGTCCAGCACGGGCCACCTCATCCTGGTCGGCGACTGGATCAACTTCCAGTCCGGCGAGGCCAAGGTATTCGAGGTGGTCATCCAGCTTGGATCCATCCTGGCCGTGATGTGGGTCTTCCGCGCGCGCCTGCTCAAGCTGATCCGCGGCACGCTGACCGGCGTGGCCAGCGAGGTGGCTTTCACCCGGAACCTGCTCATCGCCTTCCTGCCGGCGGCGGTGATCGGCGCGATCTTCATCAAGTCCATCAAATCGGTGTTCTACCATCCCGCCGTGGTCGTGGTGACGCTGGTGCTGGGCGGCTTGATCATGCTGTATGTGGAGCGCCGCGCGCACCATACGCCGGGCGATGCGCCGGGCGCGGCCGACGACACGGCTTCCGACGAGCGGGCGTCCGCGCACACGCTTGAACAGATCACCTGGAAGCAGGCGCTGGGCGTGGGCGTGGCGCAGTGCTTCGCGATGATTCCGGGCACGTCCCGGTCGGGCGCCACCATCATCGGCGGCATGATCGCCGGCATCCAGCGCAAGACGGCCACCGAGTTCTCATTCTTCCTGGCCATGCCGACCATGCTGGGCGCCGCGGCCTACGACATGTACAAGAACTTCGGCGTGCTGACCCAGCACGACCTGTCCGGCATCGCGGTGGGCTTCATTGCCGCGTTCCTGAGCGCCATGGTGGTGGTGCGCGCCGTGTTGCGTTTCGTGGCCAACCACACCTATCGCGTGTTCGCCTGGTACCGGATCGTGTTCGGCGCGATCGTCGCGGCCTGGATCTTCACCCGTTGACGCTTCACCCGCTGACGCTTCATCGCTGACGCCTGCGCCGCTGCCCGCCGATGCGGACGGCGGCAACGAAAAAAGGGCCGCTAGAGGTAGTTAGCGGCCCTTTTTTTGTGGCGTTTCCTTGGCGAGATGCGTAGCCGCGCGCGCCCTACGATTCCGTTTCCAGGTCGTAGAACTCCAGGCCGTCGCGGTCGATGACCAGCCAGCCGCCGCGCGGCGGCGATACGTGGTCGCAGTCCCAGTCGGGCAGCACCCAGCGTTCGCGCTTCTTGCCGTCGACCTCCAGCACGTGGCGGGCGGGGCGGTGCGTGTGGCCATGGACCAGCACGCGCACGCCGGTTTCCCGGAAGATGGCCTCGATGGCGCCGGCGTTGACGTCCATGATCTCCATGGATTTGGTCTGGTTGGCCGCCTGGCTTTCGCCACGGGCCTGCTGGGCCATCGCCAGCCGCTCGGGGATGGTCTTGGCCAGGAATTCGGCCTGCCACTGCGGATTGCGGACCATCTGGCGGAATTGCTGATAGGCGGCGTCGTCGGTACAGAATTCGTCGCCGTGCGTCAGCAGGACCTGGCCGAAGTCGGTCTGCAGCAGCGCGGGCTCGGGCAGCAGGCGGGCGCCCACGGCAGTGGCCAGTTCTTCCCCGATGAGGAAGTCGCGGTTGCCGCGGCCCAGCCATACCGGGATGCGCCCGGCCGTGTCCTTGATCGCCGTCAGCGCCGTGGCAAGCCACGGCGGCGCGGCGCGGATCACGTCGTCGCCAATCCAGGCATCGAAGATGTCGCCCGGCAGCAGCAGGGCGGCGGCTTCTTCTTGCGCGGCTTGCAGAAAGGCCAGGAAGGCCTCCGAGGTGGCCGGCGTGGCCGGCCCCAGGTGCAGGTCGGACGCCAGCCAGATCGGACCGGACAGGGCGATCTTATTCAAGAATTTCGGCCTTCTCGATGATGACGTCTTCGTTCGGCACGTTCTGGTGGAAGCCCTTGTTGCCGGTCTTCACGCCCTTGATCTTCTCGACCACGTCCGTGCCTTCGGTGATGGTGCCGAACACGGCATAGCCCCAGCCGTTGGGCGTGGGCGACGTGAAATTCAGGAAGTCGTTGTTGGACACGTTGATGAAGAACTGCGCCGTGGCCGAATGCGGGTCGCTGGTGCGAGCCATGGCGAGCGTGTACTTGTCGTTCTTCAGGCCGTTGTTGGCTTCGTTTTCGATCGGGGCATGGGTCTGCTTTTGCTTCATGCCGGGTTCGAAGCCGCCGCCCTGGATCATGAAACCATCGATCACGCGATGGAACACCGTGCCGTTGTAGAACCCTTCCTTGACGTAGGTCAGGAAGTTCTCGACGGACTTCGGGGCCTTGGCTGCGTCCAGGGTAATGACCATGTCGCCTTGGTTGGTTTGGAGCTTGACGCGGGGATTGGAGCTCATGGTTTTGGTGCCTTCAGAGGTGGAGGTGGAAGAAGAGGCCGCGGGGGCGGCGCTGACGAGCGCTGGGGCGAATGCAGCCAGCGCGAACGAGCACGCCGTCAGGCGCAGCAGGTGAAGAGGAGAGTAACGGGACATCATTTGCCTTGTTTATCCTTCAACATTGTTTCAACTTCGCGGACTTTTTCCTGCATGCCGGGCACGCCGTCGCTGGCGGCCTTCTTGTAGGTGCGCAAGGCCTGCAGAAGTTGCAGGTCGCCAAGATTGGCGCGCGCGGCGGCGTAGCCCGGGTCGGCGCGCAATGCCATTTGCAGGGCATCTTGCGCTTTTTCAAGTTCGCCGCGGCCCGCATAGAGAGCCGCCAGGTTGTTCCAGGGTTCCGGCAGTTCGGGGAACCGGGTGGTCATATCGGTGTAGATGTCGATGGCTTCGTTGGTGCGCTTCAGGGCGGCAAGCGCGCGCGCATGCTGGAACATCAACTGCACATCGGTGCCGCGCTGGTCCGAGATCTCGGCCTGGCGCTTTTCGATCATCGCCAGCGCCTCTTCGTTTTCGCCGCGGTTCAGCATGCGTTCGATGTGCGCCGTGATCTGCGAGGGCGAGGGCGTCAGCCGGGTGTCCACGCCGGGCTTGACGGCTTCCAGCAGCTTGGCCAGGCCATCCCAACCGCCTTCGGGCGGGATCGGGTCCAGGGTGGTGCGGCTGGCGTTGGGATTTTCGCCGCTGCCGCCCATCGACTGGGCCAGAGACACGCCAACCGGCGCGCTGGCCAGGGCCAGGGCGAGCAGGGCAACGCAAAAACGCGGCTTGATAGTCACGAGGGCTTCCGTTAAAAGTCGTGGCCGGCCCGCGCTTACGCGCGCGACCGGGCCGCTTGCTATACTTGACGACCACCATTTTAGCCCCGGTTGAGTTTTTGGTTCGAATGGGGCGGCACGCTGTGACGGTATCGTCCGTCGGCAGCCACTTTCCGCAACCGCCACGGAAAATTCTGACAAAGCCTATTGCGCCATGCTGCAAATCTACAACACGTTATCGCGTACCAAAGAACCGTTCAAACCGGCCCAGGCCGGCCAGGTGCGCATGTACGTGTGCGGCATGACCGTGTATGACTACTGCCATCTCGGGCACGCCCGCATGCTGGTGTCGTTCGATGTGGTGCAGCGCTGGCTGCGCGCAAGCGGGCTGGCCGTCGATTACGTGCGCAACATCACCGATATCGACGACAAGATCATCCGCCGCGCCGTCGAGACCAACCGCCGCATCGGCGAGGTCACCGAGTTCTATATCGACGCCATGCACGCCGACGAGCGCGCCCTGGGCGTAGAGGCCCCGGACCGCGAGCCGCGCGCCACGCAATACGTGGGCGAGATGCTCGACATCATCGGCAAGCTGGAACAGAACGGCCTGGCCTATCAGGCTGGCGACGGCGACGTGAATTACGCCGTGCGGGGCTTTGCCGATTACGGCAAGCTGTCCGGCAAGACGCTGGACGACCTGCGCGCCGGCGAACGCGTGGCGGTGGGCTCGGCCAAGCGCGATCCGCTGGATTTCGTATTGTGGAAGTCCGCCAAGGCCGAAGAACCGGCCGACACCAAATGGGAGTCGCCCTACGGCCTGGGCCGTCCTGGCTGGCACATCGAGTGCTCCGCCATGAGCAAATCGCTGCTGGGACTGCCGCTGGACATCCACGGGGGCGGCCCGGACCTGAAATTCCCGCACCACGAGAACGAGATCGCCCAGACCGAAGGCGCCTTCGGCGGCACGCTGGCCAACATCTGGATGCACTGCGGCCCGTTGATGGTGGATTCGGACAAGATGTCCAAGTCCCTGGGCAATTTCCGCACCATCCGCCAGACCGTCGCGCAGACCGATCCGGCGACGGACCAGGCGCAGTATCCGGTGAACCCGCGCGAGGCGGAAATGCTGCGCTTCTTCATCGTGCGCAACCACTACCGAAGCTCGCAGAACTACGCGCCGGACAATCTGGTCGACGCGCAGAACGCGCTGGACCGCCTGTACCAGGCCTTGCAGAACGTGCCGGCCGACGGCCAGGGCATCGACTGGAACGAGCCGCAGGCCCAGGCCTTCAAGGCCGCCATGGACGACGATTTCAACAGCTCGGGCGCGGTGGCGGCGCTGTTCGAACTGGCCTCCGAGGCCAACCGCACAAAAAGCGCGCGCAGCGCCGGCCAGATGAAGGCCCTGGGATCCGTGCTGGGCTTGCTGCAGCAGGCGCCGGCGGCTTATTTCCAGTCGCCCACCCGCTATTCGGCGGCCGCGATGGAGCAGGGCGCGCGCAGCACGCTGGACGCCGAAGCCATCCAATCCCTGATCGACGCGCGCTCGGCCGCCAAGGCGGCCCGCAATTTCGCCGAAGCCGACCGCATCCGCGCCGAACTGCGCGATGCCGGCATCGAACTGGACGACAAGCCGGGTGGTCTGACGCAATGGCGTCGGGCTTGAGCCCCCAGGATACGCCCGACATGTCCACCGCCGATCTCGAAATTCCCAAGCCTGAGTATTGGGAAGCCGCCGTAGCCCATCTGATGCGGCGCGACCGCATTCTGAAAAAGATCATCCCGCAGCACCCCGAGGTCTGGCTGACCTCGCGCGGCACGCCTTTCGTGACGCTGGCGCGGGCCATCATCGGGCAACAGATCTCAAGCAAGGCCGCCGACGCCGTCTGGGTCAAGTTCATCGATGCGGTGGGCAAGCGCCCCACGCCGGTCGCCGTGCTGCGGGTCGGCGTGGACGGCCTGCGCAAGGCCGGCCTGTCCCAGCGCAAGGCCGAATACGTACTGGACCTGGCCGTGCACTTCGGCGAACGGCGGGTCCATCCCGAGAAGTGGGCGGCCATGGACGACGAGGCCGTCATTTCCGAATTAGTCGCCATCCGGGGCATCGGGCGCTGGACGGCGGAGATGTTTTTGATTTTCAATCTACAGCGGCCCGATGTCCTGCCGCTGGACGATCTGGGGTTGCTCAAGGCAATCTCGCTACACTATTTCAGCGGCGAGCCTGTCTCTCGCTTCGAGGCTCGCGAAGTCTCGTTGGCGTGGCAACCCTGGCGTACCGTGGCAACCTGGTATTTGTGGCGCAGTCTGGAACCGACACCGGTTCAATACTGATGCACCCCAGGCAGCCCATCTACGGAACCACACTACATGCGCAATACATTTCTGGAATTTGAACAGCCGCTCGCCGAGCTCGAGAACAAGATCGAGCAGCTGCGCTACGTGCAGGCTGATTCGGCGGTGGACATCTCCGATGAAATCGGACGTCTGCAGCAAAAGAGCCAGGCACTGGCCAAGGAAATCTACGCCAAGCTGACGCCCTGGCAAACGGCGCTGGTCGCGCGCCATCCCCAGCGTCCCTACACGCTGGACTACGTGCGCGAAATGTTCACCGACTTCCATGAACTGCACGGCGACCGCATGTACGCCGACGACCAGTCCATCATTGGCGGCCTGGCGCGGTTCAACGGCACGCCCTGCATGGTCATCGGCCACCAGAAGGGACGCGACACCAAGGAGCGCGCCGCCCGCAATTTCGGCATGCCGCGCCCCGAAGGCTATCGCAAGGCCCTGCGCCTGATGCGCCTGGCCGAGAAGTTCGGCATCCCCGTGTTCACCTTCGTGGACACCCCCGGCGCCTACCCCGGTATCGGCGCCGAAGAGCGCGGCCAGTCCGAAGCCATTGGCCACAATCTGTACGCCATGGCCGAACTGAAGGTGCCCGTGATCTGCACCATCATCGGTGAAGGCGGCTCGGGCGGCGCCCTGGCCATCGCCGTGGGCAACGCCGTACTGATGCTGCAGTACGCAACCTATGCCGTGATCTCGCCCGAAGGCTGCGCGTCGATCTTGTGGCGCAGCGCCGACAAGGCGCCCGACGCCGCCGAGGCGCTGGCCATCATCGCTCCGCGCCTGAAGGACCTGGGCCTGGTGGACCGCGTCGTCAACGAGCCGGTGGGCGGCGCCCACCGCGACCCCCGCGTCATGGCGCGCCTGCTGCGCCGCGCGCTGGGCGACGCCCTGCGCCAGCTCCAGGGCATGACGCCCGAACAGCTCGTGGAACAGCGCGTCCAGCGCGTGCTGTCCTACGGCGCCTACCAGGAAGTGCGCGCGTAAAGCGGGCAGGGCGCCGGCCTCCCGCCGGCGTCGCGGCCGACGCGCCACGCGCCCTCTCTCATGACCGACGCCCCGGCGCCCGAATCCACGCATCGGGTCCCGGCGGGCCTCGGGCAATCCCTCCCCGTTTCCGTCGAGCTTGCCGCAGCCTTGCGCCAGGCGCTTTCTGCCTTGCCCGAGCGTCCTCGGCGCATTGCCGTGGCATTCAGCGGCGGCGCGGACTCGGCCATGCTGGCCGTGCATGCGGCCGCCGTGGCGGCGCCTCTGGGCATCGGCGTGGCGCTGTTCCATGTGCATCACGGCCTGCAGGCCGAGGCCGACGCGTGGGCGCTGCAGGCGCGGGCCCTGGGCGGCACGCTGTCCCTGCCGCTCTTCGAGGCGCGCGTGCAGGTCGATCAAGCCGCCGGCAAGGGCATGGAGGCCGCCGCCCGCGACGCGCGCTATGCGGCCCTCGCCCGGCTGGCGCACGAACAGGGGATCGGCCATGTGCTGCTGGCCCATCACCGCAATGATCAGGCGGAAACCGTGCTGCTGCGCCTGCTGCGCGGCACGGGCCTGGCCGGCATGGCGGCCATGACGCCATGCTCGCAACGCGACGGGGTGACCTATCTGCGCCCCTGGCTCGGACAGGACCGCGCGGCGATCCTGCGGGCGGCGGACGCGGTCGAGGCCGCATGCGGCTGGCGTGCCGTGCAGGACCCCTCCAACGCAGATCCCCGCTACACCCGCGCCGCCCTGCGCGAGCTGCTGGCGCCCGTGCTGGACGCCCGATGGCCGGGCTGGCGCGGCATCGTCGCCCGGCATGCGCGGCACATGGCGCAGGCCGCCGAAATCCTGGATGAGGTGGCGCGGGAGGACTACGCCACGCTGGAGCCCAGCCCCGATGGCGCCAGTTTTTCGCTGCGGGCGTGGCGCGCGCTGTCGCCGGCACGCCAGGCGCAGGTGCTGCGGTATTGGTTGGAAATGAACGGCGCCCGCATGCCCACGGATGCGCGCATGGCGGATCTGCTGCGGCAGTTGCGCGGGTTGCACAGCCTGGGCCATGACCGCCAGGTGCGCGTCGAGCAGGCCGGCCACGTCATCCGCTGCCATCGCGGCCGGGTCTGGGTGGAACCCCGCCCTTAGGCCGCGCGGGCGCCCCCGCGGAAGGGGGCTGCAGGCGAAGAAGTGCCGCGGGCCGGACATAAATCCGGGCAAACTGCGCAAATTTTTACCGTCGCGCTAGAATATATGGTTTTGCCCGTCAACACTTGCGGCGGGTCTCCAGCCAGAGTACGAGATGTCCCTGATCGTTCACAAATATGGCGGTACTTCGATGGGCTCGGTCGAGCGCATCAGAAACGTGGCGCGTCGCGTCGCGAAGTGGCACGCCGCCGGCCACCAGGTTGTTATTGTTCCGTCCGCCATGGCGGGCGAAACGAATCGTCTGCTTGGTCTGGCGCGCGAGCTTTCGCCCCAGCCCGACAGCCGCGAACTCGACATGATCGCCGCCACCGGCGAGCAAGCCAGCAGCGGCCTTCTGGCCATTGCCTTGCAGGCCGAGGGCATTCCCGCGCGCAGCTATGCCGGATGGCAAGTGCCCGTGCGTACCGATTCGTCATTCACGAAGGCTCGCATCACGTCCATCGACGATGCCCGCATCCGCGCGGATCTCGACGCTGGCCGCGTGGTCATCGTCACGGGCTTCCAGGGCGTCGACCCGGAAGGCCACATCACCACGCTGGGCCGCGGTGGCTCCGATACCTCGGCCGTGGCCGTGGCGGCGGCCATCAAGGCCGACGAGTGCCTGATCTACACGGATGTGGATGGCGTCTACACGACCGATCCGCGCGTGGTGCCCGAAGCGCGCCGCATGGCCGTCGTTTCCTTCGAGGAAATGCTGGAAATGGCGTCGCTGGGCTCCAAGGTCCTGCAGATCCGCTCGGTTGAATTCGCCGGCAAATACCGTGTGCCGGTCCGGGTCCTGTCCTCGCTGACCGACCCGCTTATCCCGCTCGAAGAAGAAATGGTTTCGGGCACGCTGATTACTTTTGAGGAAGACGAAAAAATGGAAGCCGCCGTTGTCTCCGGCATCGCCTTCAGCCGCGACGAAGCCAAAATCACCCTGCTGGCCGTGCCGGATAAGCCCGGCATTGCGTTCTCCATCCTGGGTCCTGTCGCCGCCGCCAATATCGACGTCGACATGATCGTGCAGAACCAGTCCGTGGCCGGCACGACCGACTTCTCGTTCACCGTGAACCGCAATGAATTCGCGCGCGCCGTGGACTTGCTCAAGCGCGAAGTCATTCCCGCCGTGGGCGCGCGCGAACTGTCCACCGATGAAAAGGTCGCCAAGGTCTCCATCGTCGGTATCGGCATGCGCTCGCACGTAGGCGTCGCCAGCCTGATGTTCCAGACGCTCTCGCAAGAGGGCATCAACATCCAGATGATCAGCACCAGCGAAATCAAGACCTCGGTGATCATCGACGACAAGTACATGGAACTGGGCGTGCGCGCGCTGCACAAGGCCTTCGGCCTGGACCAGGCGCCCGCCACCAAGATCTGAGGAATGCTGTTCCGGCACGTTTTTTTTGATTGAAGGCCTGCCCGCAGGCTAAGAGCGAAAAAAATCGTGCTAGAATCTCGTTCTCTTTTCGGAGACGTGCCCGAGAGGCTGAAGGGGCTCCCCTGCTAAGGGAGTATGTGGCTAAAAACTGCATCGTGGGTTCGAATCCCACCGTCTCCGCCAGAATTTTGCACCTGATTGCCTCAGGTTGCCCCAAAACCCGCACCAGCGCTTGCTGTGCGGGTTTTTTATTGCCTCACGTTGCCCCGCATTGCCCCCGGACAGCCCACATTTTTTGCTGGTATTTTTGCTGGTACATTCTGGCCATTCGCGGCCACAAGCAAAAAATACCAGCAGGAGGGCAGGGACATGGGTGCGTTTGCCAAGTTGACTGACGTTGCGCTGCGCAACGCCAAGCCTCAAGACAAACAGGTCAAGCTGTCTGACGGCGGAGGCCTCTATCTGGCTGTGATGCCGAACGGTGCGAAGTATTGGCGCTATGACTATCGCTACCACGGCAAGCAGGCCACACTAGCCCTGGGCGTCTATCCCGCCGTGTCCGCACGCCAGGCACGGCAGGACCATCAGGCCGCCCGCGCGCAGCTCGATGCCGGCCTTGACCCTGCCGCCGAGCGCAAGAAAGCCAAACTGCTGAAGGCCAACGCCATGGCGGACGACTTCGAGAGCATCGCCCGCACGCTGTGGCAATCGAAGCGGCGAGCAGGGCGTAGCGAGGGCTACGTCAAGTCGATCATCGAAAAGCTGGAAAAGGATGTGTTCCCGTGGATCGGAACGCGCCCCATCGCGGATATCATCCCGCCCGAAATCCTGGCCATCCTGAACCGCGTTGAAGTGCGAGCGCCCGAGACCGCACGCCGCCTGCGCGGGATCATGGGTCAGGTGTTCCGCTGGGCTATGGCGTGCGGCAAAGTCACCAGCGATCCCACCGTGGCTATGAAGGGCGCGGTGCTGACGCCCAAGGCGGGCCACTTCGCAGCCATCACGAGCCCGCAACGGTTCGGTGACCTGATGCTGGCGCTGTCGAGCTACGAAAATGGCGAGATGGTCACCCGTTGTCTGCTGCAGCTATCTCCGCTGTTGTTCCAGCGCCCCAGCGAGCTGCAACAGGCCAGGTGGGACGAGTTCGACCTTGATGGCAAGGGGTGGGGCTCGCCTATGTGGGATATCTCGCCAGAGCGTGCGGGCGCCACCGGAGACACCAAGATCACGCGTACTGGGTGGGAAAGCCATCTGGTGCCGCTGTGCACGCAGTCAGTGGCGATCCTGCAGGCGCTGCGTCCGCTGACGGGACACACGCCGTATGTGTTCCATTCGTCGCGCAATCCAGGAAACCCGCTATCGGATGGCGCCATCCGGGCCGCGCTGCTGCGTCTGGGCTTCCACGGGGAAATGACGGCGCACGGGTTCCGTGCGTCCACACGGACGCTGGCCGAGGAGCGGCTAAAGGTTCCGCCCGAGCTGCTGGACTTGCAAATTAGTCACAAGGTGGTGGATGCGTTGGGACGGTCATACAACCGCACGGCGTTTTTGGATGAGCGCATTGCCTTTATGCAGCGGTGGGCCGACTACCTGGAAGGCCTGCGCGAAGAGGCGCGGCAACGTGCACCGCAGCGTACCCAGGGGGAGGGGTAGCAAAAACACCGTGGGACCGTGTGAAACCGTGGGACGCTTCGGCGTCCCTTTTCTTTTCAAGGGCTTACGGAAAGTGGTCCGGCGTGGAAGTCCCACGGTTTCGCCGCTTTCCGCTGTCGAAACCGTGGATACAAGATATCCACAATATTACAGACCGTGGGACCAGCCGAATCCTTTTTCTCACCGCTTTCTTTCTTCTTTCTTCTTGTTTTTAAAGAGAAAGAAGAAAGAAGAGGGGAGGAAGCGCCGGAAATGGTCCCACGGTCGATAAATTGAAACCGTGGGACTTTTGAGGCAAACCGTGGGACTTTTGAAGGGAAGTGAGCAAGGGATTCTGCTCCACGATCAATGACTTAGGTTAGTTGTATCAACTGTATCCACGGGGTTTTTCTCTTCTGTGCCTGCCGCCAGACCGGAAATGACCGCGCGCAACGGCCGCCGCCCTCTTGACGCGGCACCGCCGCCGAGGTAGGCGCACCGGCATCCATAGGGGGTTGTTGATATGCCTGTAGGGTTATTCCGGCAAGAAAATGCCCGCAGCTGCGGGCTTCCTCGGTAGCGCCGGGATGGTCAGTCCAAGCCGTCGCCGTAGTAGGGATAATTCCGCCCGTCTGGGCGAGGGGTCAGCGTCTCCGGCCATATCTGCGTGGGGAACCCGCTGCTGCGGGCTTCTCTGGCTTCGGCCAAGCAGCAATTTAGGGGCTTTGGCGGGCTGTTCCATTCCCAATTCGGGCACCCGTAGCCCATGTTGTCGTCTACCCAAACCACAAACAGGAGGGGGGGCTCAATATCCGTCTCGTTCGCATCGGTCATAGATTTAACGTCGTCAAGCAAGTCGTGCATCCTCGTTCCTTCAAGTAGTTGTTCAGTGATCTGATTCGCTAAAGCCATGCTGCAGGGGCTTACGGCGGGCCGAAGGACTCACCCGGGAAGAAGGGCGTGGCATATAGGCCCAGAGCTTCGAGCTGGGATAGTCGGATGCCTGTCAGGCGCGCGGTTCGCTGCCCCCGGATGATCTTGTCGGCGTTGTCGATCGGTTTGCCGCCGGCGGTGGCCACGACGCCGGAGGCCATGAGCTGCTGCTTGAATATGCGGCCGGTCTTGACCGGCAGCGCGTCGAACTTGGCGCGAAGGTGCGACGAAGTGGACAGGTGGTCCATGACGTGGTTTGGCCGAAGGTACAGGATGGTTTCGGTGCCGGCGTCGGTCTTTACGTTATCCCAGGCATACGGGTACTCGTACCGCTTGGCTTCCAGTTCGGACAGCAGAATTTCCATGATCCACACCCAGGGCAGGCGCGTGCCATTGGTGTCGGATATATGAACGTTCATTTCCGTGAGCAGGTCCTCGATAAAGCCCCCCTGGTCAACGTCGATGCCGGCGAACTTGGCCAGCAGCTCCCACGCCGTAAGGATGGCAGCATAGTTTTCCTTCATGCGGTTGGCTGTGGCGTCGCGTGGATCCGCTCGGCCGCGCTTCTGGCAGATGGCGAAGTATTTGGCGTGCATCTCGCGGATCACGGCCGGCGGCTGGCCAGCGATGAAGCGCAGCCAGTCCCATACAGGAAACTGCGGCAGATCATGCGGCAGCATCGGGCCTTGCTTGGCTACGGCCAGCGACGTGCGGCAAATCTTGGATTGCAGGCTCTCAACGTCAACCTCTTCGCCGGCGAGCAGCACCGGCGCACACATAAGGTACGGCGTCAGCGATGCGCCCACGCGCGTGAACTCGAATCGGTAGGTTGACTGCAGCAGGCCGTCGATGTCGGACAGCACTTGTTTCGGCAGTTTGGAGAACTCGTCCCAGCCCACCGGATGCGTGGTGTAAGAGACGCTGGCCCGCCGGCGGTGGTCAGTCTTGAGCATCTGGCCAGAAAGCACCTGGAACGCGAGTGATGCCTGCATCGACTCCAGGAGCTTCGACTTGCCTGAACCTTTCTCAGCCTGCATCTGCATGTGCGGATAGAAGCCCAGCACCGCCTTCAGGTGTGCGCCCAAGGCCCACACGACGCCGATGGCGGCCGCGTTGCCCTGGAACGTGGATTGATAGGCCTGGATGACGCGGGCGGCGTCGCTCTGATGGCCGCGCGGAAATGCCATGTTGTAGTACAGGCATTGTTTCTGGGGCTCGGTGAAATAGCAGTCCGCCCCTTCCAGAGCCGCCAGCTCACCGCCGCGCCAGGCCAGGCCGACAAAGTTCACCACGTCGCGCGCGCCCAGATGCGCCGTGCGCTCCAGGATGTTGACCATGCGGGCGAATTCGGCAGGCTTCCAGATATGGCCGAACTTGCCTTTCCACCATTCAAGGTTATAGAGCCGGTCATCGTTCACGACTTCGCGCTGCAGCACGTTGCCATGACGTGGAACCTGGGCACTGACACCGAAAACGGTATCGGGCTGAGAGTCTGCCCCGCCGTTGATGGTGGCGAGATGGCTTTGAATGCGCAGGCGGGAAAAGCCCGCAACGCGGAAAGAGCAGAGGTCGCCCATTGTTTCCGACCGACTTTTATCACCGTCGTCGTCGGCGTCGTCCTTCCATTTCTCAACGTACTGCGTGAAGTCATCCTTCACCCGATAGCGCCAGTACACGCCGAAGTCATGGCCGGGCAGGAACACGCGGCGTGTGCCGTCGTGGCGTTCGCCCGCGCCCGGCATGCCCGGAATCAGCCACGGTTCCAACACCTTGAGCTGGCGCAGCAGGGTGTCCGCGCCGTCGGTCTGCAGGACATCATTGATGTCCTGGCCTTCCTCCCAATCGAGCATATCCACCATCATGGAACCGATGTCCATGGCGGTGAGGATTTCCGACAGAGCCCACGCCGCCGCGAGGCCTGGCCGCAGATTGGTGCGCGGGTTGACTTTGTCGTTATGGTCCAGCGCGATAATGACGCGCTTGCCACGCAAAAACGTCCAGTCGATGTGATGGACGTTGCCGGTGCCTCGGATGGCCATGACAGCGGTCCCAGCGGGCATGCCGCACGTCTCGACGGACAGAGCATTGATGGGGCTCTCCACCACGTAGACGGTATGGGCTTGGCGCAACTCGCGCATCGAGCTGCACCAGTAGTGTCCCTGCTTCTCGCCCTGGCATTGCGTCTTCACGTCGCCATTGAGCGCCGCATCTTGGTAGCGGAGGTCTACGGCCACCACGCCGTTCGTGCGCTCGTCACGCACGATGAATGCGGCTGCAGGCCCACCGTGGCCAGGGGTACCTGCTTGAACAGTTGGGCTCTTCCAGTCGTTCCATCCGAGCATGCGGTGGCGGATAGCCTTTTCTATCACCACTTCGGATATCCCACGCCCCATCAAGTAATCGCGCGCTGCGCCCGTGTTGGTCAAGCTCTTGTCGGCAATGTGGTCAACCATGCTCTTGCGTTCGGGCTCCGCGCGCTCCACAGGCTTTTTTTCGGGCGGGGGCATGCCGAACCACTGCCCGAGGATTCTGGCGGCCTCCATGGGGCTGTGAGCGGCTTCTGGCATGCAATATTGAACGAGATCAATGCAGCTACCGCCCTTGCCTTCGTCCGACCAGTCTTTCCATCCACGACCGCCGTCGAAGACACTTAGCGATGCGCCTTTGTCGTCGTGGTGAGGGCTGTGATAGTTGCCCTTTGCGCCGTTGCGACGCAGGCCAAGGCGGTCTGCAAGGTCGTGCAGGTCAATGTCGTTCTTCAGACGGGAGAACCATGCGCGCATGGCCGGATTGCTGGTGTTGTTCGATGCCTGCATATCAGTTCACTTCGGTTTCGGGGGCGCGGTATGTCGATGGCTCTTTGATCCAGGCCAGCACGTCGCCACCTCTGTAGCGCGTGCAACGGGTGCCAAGGCGCACGGGCTGCGGCGCTGTCCTGGCCAGGACGTAGCGCCGCCATGTCTCGCGGCCGACGCCGACAAAGGGGGCAATCTCGGACCACGCATAGAGACCTTCGGCTTGCAGCTTGATGTCTACAGCAGTCGTCATGCCGCCTTCCTCAAGAGCAGTTCCTGCGGCGCATTGGCAGCAATGAGCGCGACCGCCGGCGGCGGGCTGACGCTGTTGCCGACCATGTGAACCTGCTGGGATTTGGTGAACACGCGGCCATCGTGGCCGTGGGTGATGATGTAGCTGCGCGGGAAGCCCTGCAGGTCGTAGAGTTCCGCCGGCGTGAGCATGCGCAAGCGGATATCCACAACGACGTATGGCGTGCCCTGGATATGCACCGTAACCAGCGCCAGGCGGTCCCGGGTGGTGAGCGTGCTGGCAGGGTCGCGCAGGTCGCCCCATTGTCCACCTTCGCCGTAGTGCCGCATCAGGAAGGCCGCCACACGAAGCGCGCCGGCTTCGTTCTCGGTGGATAGGTCGTATTCGAGCAGGCCATACCGCGCCGCCCCAGCCAGGATGGTTTGCGCCGGCTCGTCCAGGTGCGAGCCTGTGACGTTCTGGCTCATCGCGGTAAGGTGCGCCGTGATGAACTGCTGCTGGCTGCCCGTGTTTGTAATCGTGGAGGCGGCCCGGCGCAGGTCGTGGGCGGGTGTGGCGTTGTAGCCGCCGTTGGCCTGGACCATGAAGCCGGCGGCCAGCGCATGCTTGATGCCGCCCGCAGTGACCGTCCCCAGCGGCTGCTGGTGGTCCAGGCAGCGCGCTGCTTGTCCTTCCCGCTCGCCGTATCCGGCCTGGATCAGCACGGGAGACGACAACATGAACTCGCCCCGGTGCGCGGCAGTAATCGTCCGGGCTGGGTCTCGCGGGTCGTATACGCGGTCGGCACCCTGATGAGTCGCGGGCACGAGCGCCGGCGCCACAACGGCGTGCGACCCGCCCCGAGGCTTGGCCGTGACTGTGCTGATCGGCTGGCGTGCCGAATGCGAGCCGTCGCGGCTCCAGTTCGCGATGGGAACGATGAACGGATCTGCGCTGTCCAGCACGTAGCGCTTCATGCCGCGCGCGATGCGCCGCATGGTGGCGTCGGCCAGCTGGCGCGGGCGGTTGAAGATGCTCCGCCCCTCGATGGTCCAGTCGATGCCGTCCGCAGCCGCGCGCCAGCGTCGCTGGCCCTTGGTCGGGTTCTTGAAGTGGGTGGCCTGGGGCCAGGAAATTGGCAGACCGTCGCGGCGCGCCATCATGAACAGGCGTGTGCGGGTGGTGCCTGCGCCATAGTCGGCCGCATTCAGTTCGCGCCATTCCACGGTGTAGCCTTGGCCGCGCAAGATCGCCACCAGACGGTGCCAGTGCTTTCCCTGTTGCTTGGGGTCTGGCACGAGGTATTGCTCCTGTACGGGCACGCGCTCGCCGGGCTCGGCCACCGTGCCGTCCAGCTTGACAACTCGGCCCGTGGCAGCGTCTCGCTTTGCGATCAGGCGGCCCCACTTCAAGATCTGGACCACGTTTTCCAGACTGATGATGTCGGGCTTGACGGTGCCAGCCCAGCGCACCGTTACCCAGGCGAGCGCCCGAATGTTCTTGCGGCGCGGCTGGCCTCCCTTCGCTTGGCTGTGATCGGTGCAGTCCGGTGACAGATGCAGCCAGCCCACTTCCATGCCGCCCGTCGCCTGGCGCGGGCAGACTTCCCACACGTCGGCGATGAAATGCTGCGCCTGAGGGTGGTTGACCTGGTGCATGCTCAGCGCGTCAGGGTTGTGGTTGATCGAGATATGGACGTGCTGGCCGGTGGCCTGCTCGTAGGCGGTGGACCAGCCTCCGCCGCCGGCGAAGATGTCAACGACGATCTTGGCGCTCAGGGCTAGGATCATTTGGGGGGTATGCATGTCAGTCTTCTATGTCGCCCGCGCTGGCACGTTTCACGTCGCGGCGCTTGGGGGCTGGTTGTATGGGTGATCCGGGCTGAGCCGGCTTGGTACGGCTCTTGACGTGCGGATCTGTTGAATGGGTAGGGGCGTTAGGGCGGGTGGGAACGCTAGCGCCCAGCGCCTCGGCCGTCAGCGCCAAGCAGCGCGCCAGGAGGGGGGAGCGCAAAGCGACATCCAGGGGAATGGACAGGCCAGCGGCCAAGTGGGCCTGGGCGAGCTGGGCAGTGGTGGGCGTGACGGCGGGCGCTTTCATCGTCAGCCCTTTGGTGCGAACAGCTTGCGATGGCGGGCCATTTCTTCGACAGAGGGCTCTTCGTTCATGGCGCTTTGCAGCGCGGCCGCTTCCGCATTGCAGCCATGCTGAAGGAGGAAGTGACGCAGCACAGACTCCAAGCCGCCAAGAAAGCCAGCGTTTTGCATGTTCAGCCTTTCGCATTCGCCGACCATCCCGGCAATCGTCTGCGCCGTGATCTTGGCGCTGCGGATGTTGGCAAGCAGCTCCATCGCGGATTTCTTGCTCAGGTTGCTCATAATCCGGCTCCCAGCATGTCCCTTTCGCGCATCGCGCGGCGGGTCGCGGCGTGAACTTGGCAAGCGGCATCGCGCATGTCGTGCGCAAGGTCTTGTTCGCCGTCTGCGGCGATCACAAATACGGCGCCGCCTTGCTCGAAGTGCTGCACAAGCAACTGTTCCATCAGCTTGCACAGGGCGATCAGTTGCGTATCGCTCATATGGGCCTCAAGACGGGCCAGGGCTGGTATCGCAGGCATTTAGGGATTCCTTAGGCAAAAGCGGTCCCTGCCTCGCCGGAATGGCAAGGCGTCGAAACCTCGGAACGGGGGAAGAGAAGAGGGGTGTTAGGTGCTGGCGAGCTGGGCGCGGTTCATGAGGAAACGCATCAGCTCTTCGGTTGTGATGACGACTGACTTGGGGTGCCCGCGGACCTGCAGAAACAGGGCAAACGTGGTGCTGCGGTCGGTGTCGATAGTCACGGGGCTGGCATGCACCGCTTCTGCGATGGCCTGCGCGGAATGCGTCTCGGCGGTGGTGGCCGAGCAGTTGCAGAGCGCCTGCAGGTGGGCGCTGCAGCGTTCAGTCAGCAATTGCATGCCGTGTGCCGTAATCGGCTTGCGGGAGATGTCGATGTCGTGGCGCACGAATGCCATTGCTTGATCCGAAATAAAGTCGCGCGAGAAGTCAGGAGTGGCAAAGCCAGGGACAGGGCAGTTCATAGCAGGCTCGCTTGTCGAGGGTCAGAGATTGCCGTAACCGCCATGCGCAGCGTTTCGCTGAGCGGCGACATCGGCAGGTTGATACCAGGCCGGGGGATGGCCGAGGGAGAAATAGTTGCGACTACTTCGATATGCGCTTTCCAGGTGTGACCACACGCGATGTTCCTGCATTGGAAGTAGGCGATTCGCATGGTGGCCGATACAGCCTCGCTAGTGCGGACCGTGGCCCAGGTGTCGCAGTGAGGGCAGCTAATACCGAGCTTGGAACTCATTTGTTCGCTTTGGGTGTGGGGCCATAGATTTGGCTGAGCGTGACGCGCTTGCCTTTCGCTTTTCCCAACGCTACAAGCGCATGCGCCACTGCAGGCGGGACTTTCTGCCGGCCGCGCTCATAGTGGGAGATGTTGGACTGACTCTTGCCAAGCGCTTTGGCAAGGTCTACCTGGGTCATGCCCAGGCGCTGGCGGATTCGTTGAATCGGGTTCATGACGATGAATATTAGTAAGACGAATAACTTATGTCAACATTCGTAGTGTTTCGTCAATTATTAGTCGTTGTAATAAAGTGGACCACATGCCCGCCAAACCTCTTTCGTACGAACAATTGCAGGACGCCTCGCGCTTGAAGAACATCTATCTCGCGCGTAAGGAGGCGTTGGGCCTGACACAAGCCGTCCTCGCAGATCAACTAGGCTTCGCGAATCAGAGCGGTGTGAGCCAGTACTTAAACGGGAAGATTCCGTTGAACGCCGAAGTAGCTGTGTTGTTTGCTGAGCAACTGCAATGCAAAGTGTCCGATTTCAGTGTGGACTTGCAGAATCGAATTGATCGACTAGCCCAACACGCTTCTGGTCGAGGCTGGGCACCTCCGCCCGTGACAAAAGAGGTCAAGGACTGGCCTTTTTCGGTTTCGCGCGCCGCGTTTGACTCATTGCCTGCCTCTGAACGCAAGCGCATAGACGTCATGGTCCGCAGCTTTGTCGATAGCTTTGGACTGGAAAAAAAACGAGGACGTGCAGCCGCCTGAAGAAGAGCCGGAACCGGCTTTCGTTCGGGGGGATGGCAACGTGATTCATGTACGGCGCTGGGAAAAAAATTTCCCGTTCACGTAACTAAATGCGTGAATCGAAACGCATTGTTAGTCTGTGTCGCTCTGGTCGCTGTCGATACTGGAATCGGCGCCTTCGCCTTGCTGGAAGGAGTCGATGGTTTCGCCCTCAGCACTTGTTGTGAGGCCGCTATCGTCGAGCTTGTGCGTGACACGCGACAACAACCACACCGTTGTGCTGATGGGGTCTTTCACGCCGGCAAATCGCACCTTCGTTTGCGGCGCCAGCTCCGGCCGGCCGTAGGCCAAATCAAAATGCAGTGTTGCCATGCCGCGCTGTAGCCGCGCCCATTCAGCGCGCGCCGCCTCAAGCGCGTCCTCTTCACTCGCGTAAAGCTGGCGCAGGCGCTTGGCGTTGCCGATGACGCCGGCGAGGACATGGCGGCGAGTCGCCTTGCCCTTGTCCTGCCATGAGGCGCGCACACCCGTGTAGGAATCGCGATCCGCGACGTGGTATCGGATGCGGTCGCCATCGCGGCGCGTCAGCTCGATGGTGGGCATTTCCTTGCCGCTCGCGGTGTCGCCCTTGCCCACGGGCAGAAACAGCAGCTTGCCCTCTTTGATGGTGGCCACGGCGTCATAACGCTTTCCGATGCGGCCCAGGAAAGCCAGGTCCGATTCGTCGGTTTGGTCGATGTGGGCAATCTTCGTATCGCCGAACTGGCCCACGACAGGGAAGAGCTTGTGGGCCTTGGCGACGGTTTCAACGATGGCCTTGATGGTGGTCTTGTGAAAGCTTCGCGTAGCGCGCGTACGCAGCGCGTTGCCCATGTCTGCGCTGCGCGCCCGCAGCGTGATGGTGTCCGGCGGGCCAGAAAACTCCACCTCATCCACCTCAAACGTGCCTTTGTCGACCAGGCCGCGCGGGCCATTCCAGCCCAAGTACACGCGCACGGAGACGCCCCGGCGGGGCAGCGCCAGGCGGCCGTCGGCGTCGTCCAGTACTAGGTCGAGCTGGTCGGCCTGGTCGGATCGGCATTCCGTAATCGACAGGCTCATGAGGCGGGGCGCTACTTTGTCCGTCATGTCCTTACCGTCCACGATGACGCGCCATTGCGGCGCCGGATGTTCGGCTCGCGGGCCGGCCTGTCCGGTGGTCGATTGCAGCGCCATCAAAGCCCCCAGCCAATTATTGAGCCGTCCATCGTTTCGATGGGGATTTGCAGGTCATCAAGCAGCGGCCGCGCCTGGGAGTCATCCACGCATTTGAGTGTGAGGGTGAAATCAACCTTCTGCGCAATGCCATTCACAAAGAACATCGAGCTTTCATCATCCAGGCCCGTGATGATGAAAGCGCCATGAACGGTGCCTATGCCATCCACCATGACATACGCCTTGCCGGTGTCGCCCATGCGGCGCAGCAGCCGCAGGCTGCTAGTGGTGCCGAAAAGCTGCGGGATGATGGTTCCCCCCAGCGTGAATGTGTCCTCTCCCTTACCCACGAATTGATACGCGGGGCCGGCGCCCATCCGGGAATTCGAGGGGTGCCGCCATTCCGTTTGACGCTTGAGCGTCTGGTAGGCGGCCGTGGGCAGGCCAAAAATGAACATGCCAAGGGCCATCATCATGGTGGCGGAATCCTATTCGTTGTCGTGGTAGGAGGAACGCAGGCGCGCGGCCTTGTCGCTATCGCGGCGGCGTAGCGCATCTTCCACAGCTCGGGCGATGTCGTTTGGGCTTGCGCCGGCGCCGTTGATTTGGATCGTGATGGTGTCGCCCTGGACCGTGATGGGCCGCCCGCCGTTAGCCGCGGATGCCATCGCCGGGCGATTGTCGATACGGGCCAGGGCGCCGCCGTCGCCCGCCATCGCAGTGGCAGGCGACAGCAGCGCAGCAGAAGGCGCCAGGGCCGCCGCTGCGGGCGACAGGGTCCCACCTATGGCCACGGACGCGGCGAGCGCCTGAGCGGCCTTCACGGCGGCCGGCTGGCGGTCTTCAATGCCGACAGCGGCGCCCTCGGACACAAACCCGCCCATTTCGGCAAAAACTCGGCTCGGCGAGCGGATGCCCAGCTTTTCCTTGAACCAGCCCACGATGCCACTACCGATGCTGGAAATGGACTCTTTGAGCGCGCCGGCCATGCTGGTGATGCCGTTGATAAGCCCCTGAATCAGCATGCTGCCGAACTTAGTGAAGCTGCCCGGAAGCTCGATGCCAAGCTTGCCAAGGGCGGCAGTAATCGCCGTGTACAGCAGGCCTAGCGGAGACCAGTTCACCAGCAGCGCAGCAATGCCGCCCAGTCCACCATTAACCGCAGTTTTGACGCTTTCCCAAATGCCAGTAAAGAAGGTCGTCAAGCCATTCCACGCCACGGAAAGAATCGGTATGGGGTTCAGGGCAGCCAGCACGGTGCGCAGCCATTGCATCGTCGCATCAAAGGCCGCCGTGACCTGCGCCCACAGGCCCGAGAAAAAGGCGCGGATCGGCCCCCAGTACTGATAAATCAGGTACGCCGCGCCCGCTATGGCCATGACGGCCAGCGCGATGGGGTTAGCCATAAGGAGCTTGCCCACCGTCATGATGGCGCCGCCCAGGAACCCAAAACCGCCTTTAGCCAGGTTGAACAGCACGCCTAGGAGGCTGCCGCCCTGGATGCCCAGCATCGATAGCCCAAAGCGAACCATGACGAACGGCCCTAACACGGCAGCCAGTGCCAGCGTCAGCGCGCCGAATGCCGCAACCAGGCCCGCCACGGCGGCGACGCCCATCGTGAGCGCGCTGGCCAGGCGAGGATTGGCTTTCATCCATTCGCCCACATTGCCCACCACGTCAGCCAGGCCGCGCACCAGCTTACGCAGCGCGCCGTCGTGCAACTCTTCAACCTGGATGCCCACGTCTTCCCATGCACTGGAAAGCTCGTCCAAGTCGCCGACCAGGTTGTCGGCCATCGTGCCGGCGGTCTTGTCCGCTTCGCCCGTCGTCTGCTCTTTGAGCGTACTGACGAACTTTTGCAGGTCGCCGGTACCGGCCTGGCCGACAAGCACCTGCAGCCCGCTGAATGCTTCCTCTCCCGCGATGGCCTTGAAAATGCCTGACCGCTCGGCGTTGCCCATCTTCTGGGTCTTCTTGTGCAGCTCTTCCAGGATGGCCGGAACGTCTCGCAGATTACCGGCGGCGTCCTTGGTACTGATACCCAGGCCGTCCAGCGCGTCGGCGGCCGCCTTAGGCGGCGCGGCCAAGCGGCCCAAGATCGACCGCAGCGCCGTGCCGCCCATGCTGCCCTGTATGCCCGCGTCGCCCAGCTTGCCCGCCATGGCCGCCACGGTCTCGATGTCCGCGCCAACCCCGGCGGCCACGGGCGCCACGTACTTCATGGTTTCGCCCAGCATGTACAGGCTCGTGTTGGAACGCGTAAACGCGCCCGTCAACACGTCGCCCAATCGGCCCATTTGATCGGCGGGAAGCTGAAAGCCGGTCAAGATGTTGGATCCGATATCGGCGGTTTGCGCCAGGTCCGTATCACCCGCCTTTGCGAGCGACAACATGCCCGGCATTGCGTCCAGGATGGACTTGGCGCTAAAGCCCGCCATGGCGAGAAAGCCCTGCGCATCGGCCGCCTGCGTGGCGGAAAACATCGTTGTTGCGCCCAGGTCGCGGGCCTGCTCGCGCAGCGCCTTCATGTCCGCGCTGCCCTTGTCCTGGCGCGATAGCGCCTGAACCTTGCTCATCTTGGCGTCAAACTCCACGCCAGGCCGGATAAAGCGCGATTCGGCATAGAGCGCGGCCCCGCCCGTGGCTAGGGCGCCAGCGCCGGTCCCGGCCATCGCGCCGGCGGTAGCCTTGCCCGCGCCATACTTTTCTTTGGCCGCAGCGAGCTTATGTTGTTGGGTGGCGGCGGCCTGCAGCTTTTGAGTCTGGCGCGTGAGCGCTTGCGAGGTCTGGTCAATCTGCTGGCGCAGTTTGCGCTCATCGCCGGCCAGGCCGGAAGTGGAGATACCCGCGCGGCCCAGGTTGTCACGTAGCCGCTGCAGCTCGATGGACTGCTGCCCGTGGCGCTCTTTGAGCTGCTGTGCCGAACGCACGGCTTGATTGAATTCGCGCGTCATGGCGCGGGTTGGTGTCGTGGTGGCCTGCATCTGCTGCGCAAGCGTGGCAACGCGCTGCTGCGAGCTGGCCAGCTCGGAACGGGTGGATTGCAGGCCTCGCGTCAGCTCGCGGAACTGGCCGACCTCGCGCTGCGCGGCCGTGAGCTGCTTGAGTTTGCTGCGCAGGTCGGCAACTCCCTGCGCGGACGTGCCGGCCGTGGTCCTGATCTTCTGCAGCGGCCCGGAAAGCTTGTCCTGCAGGGCCGCGATGACGCGCAGCTGTAGCGCCTTGTCCATCGTTTACGTCTCGGGTTGGTGGCGTACGCGCGCGCGCTCGCGCCAGTCGGCCAGCTCGGCCAGGTCCATAGTGTCCATCGCGGCCGGCGGCCAGTGGAAGACCATGGCGATATCCGCCATGGCGTCCTCTACGGCGTTTGGATAGCCTGCCGCTCCGCCTTGCTCATAAAAAAACTGGCCAGCGTTGCCCCCGTATTCAGCAGGTCCGCAGGGTCCATGGCGTTGATTTCGGCGGGGGTCAGGATGGGATCACACACACGCGGCAGGACGGTGCGCAGCGCCCCGACATCAACCTGAACCAGGGCCATGAGCGTCACGCCGCGCAGCGCGCCGGCGTTGGGCTTGCGGATCAGCAGGCGTGTGATTTCGCCGCTGCTGCGCTTTATCGGCTCGTCCAGGTCCACGGATTTCACGTTGTCCGAGTCGATGACGGGAGCCGGCTGGTTGATGTCTTGGGGCACGGTGCGGGGGGTGGTGGTGTTGGTCATGATGTTTCCAGAGGTGTGAGCGGTTAGAGGCCGATGGCGGTACGGATGGCCTGCATGGTGTCGACGTTGCCGACCATGTGAATCATGTTCATGACGTCGATTTCAAACAGGGTCTCGCCGTTGACGACTTCCTTGTAATAAACGCACTCGGTGACCATTTTCATTTCGGTGTCGTCGCCAACCTTCGACTCGCCGCGGTCAATCTCCGAATGACGCCCGCGGACGGTGATTTCCACGGCGAGAACTTCCTGCGTGTCGTCCCGTTGGTAGGCCTGCGCAAAGCGCAGTTGAACGCCAGCCACATCCACAGCGCCGTATTGCTTGAGAACCTGCGTGACGTATCCGCCGCACGCCCACTCCACTTTGAGGCCGTCGTCGTCCAGACCGAAATCCGCCTTGACGGCACCGCCCAAGCCTCCACCGCGCCAGGCCTCCATCTTGCGTGTGAGCTTGGGCAACGTTACGGATGCGACGATGCCGGCATAGCTGGTTCCGTCGTTGTAGAGATTCATGTTTTTGAGCTTGCTGGGCATTCCCATTTGTTTGGCTCCAGAGGTTCAGGAGGAGCGGCGCGCACGGCGCCGGCCCCGAGGGGTTAGGCGCCGATGCGCTGCGCGAAATCCAGCAGATAGCTGTCGGTGATGCGCTGACGGAATGCCAGGTCTTCCAAGGGGGGGACCGGCGTGTAGGCATAGTCGAGGATCAGCTTTCCGCTCTTGAGCGATTCCTTGGTGTTCGGCTCTTCGTCGTACCAGGCTTCGCCGTCGATGATGTAGCCAAGCGCCTTGAGCTGGCGAAACTTGGCATTGATGCCTTCGAGAATGTCCTTGACCAGCGACGGATGCAGGGGAGCATCGACGGCCCACATGTGCGCCTCGGCCATTGTGTCGGCGAGAATTTGCGCAGTGCGGGTGTAGTTCTCGAAGGGGTACAGGCTTTCCGGGCCGGCGCACGTGCGGCTACCCCAGAAGCGAAAGCCCGTGCGGTTTACGAGCGTGGTGATGTCTTTCTCGTTGAGATACCCGGCGTCGGTAGCGGGGTCTTGCAAATCCCAGAAGACATCCTTGCTGATGCCGGTGACACCGTTCACGGCGACGTTGGACAGCACCTTGTGCCAGCCGATATCCTTGTCCAGCTTCGCGCGCAGACCCAGCGCGGCGGCGGATGCGGTGATGATGCCCTCGGCATTGGTGCGCGTGTCCCAGCCCAGGAAATCCGGCCAGATCAGCATCAGTTCGCGTTGGCCGAAGCCCTCGCGGAACGCTGCGGCCTCTTCGATGGTGTTGCAGCCCGTAATGCTGGCGTAGCCGAATCCGCGCAGCTTCTGCGCGGTCTCGGCCAGAGCCGCGATGGTGGCCGCGTTCTCCAGGCCCGGAATGCCGATGATGCGCGGCTTGACCTTGGGGCCGGAGTTCTGCGCGGCGAGCAACGCTTTCATGCCGGTGTACCGGCCCGAGGGATCCACGCCTCCGATGACATTGGAGGTGGTCTCGGCCTCGGTTTCGCCTTGGGCCACGCGCACGATGACGGCGACGGGATTGGTCTGCGAGGCGATGGCTTCCAGCGAGCGCGCGAGCGTGCCTTTCGTGCCAGCCTTGGCAGCGGCTGCCTTCATGTTGGTTGCCAGGACAGGCGTGTTCAGGGGGAAGGCTGCCGCGTCGGCGTCTTCGGCCGTGGCAACGAGGCCCACGATTGCGGTGGAAACGGTGCGAATGGGACGCGTGCCGCCGTCAACTTCGACAACGCGCACGCCGTGGTGGTATTGGTCAAGCGCCATGAAAATGCCCTCAGAAGGTTGAGCAAGTCCCGCTCTGCTTCGTGCGGGGATCGCTCAAATTCTGAGGGCTTTGCTACGCGCGCGCACGGGGTTCGCCCTGTAGAAACGCCATGTACAACAAGGCGCTGGGCGTTTAGGTTTCCAAGTCGTCGGCGGGTGCTGGAGGTACGTCCGTCAACCATGGCGGCAGGTCGCCCCATCCTGGATAGCTGGCCTCGCCGTCACCGCCATACGCCAGTTCCCCGAGCGTGTACTGAGCACCGGTTTCCACCATCCATAGTGGCGTGGTGCGGAAGTCGGCGACCATGACCCACGCGTTGCCCACACGGCGCGGGCATTTCCCGGCGATCGGTGCCGGCGGCGCCTCCTCGTAGGCACCATATGGGATGTTGAACACCCCCGGAGCGAGAGCCAATTCGTTGGCCGTCACCGGGCACAAGTACAGGCCATTGAAATCAGCCTGATACACGATTTTCTGCACTGTCATCTCCAAAAAATAAGCCAGGCTCGCGCGCATCGTTGAAATGAACTCGTCCCAGCAATGGCGTCCTGCATTCGCGAATCCATAGCTAGCTATGCGTGAATCCGAGGGTGGTAACCGGAGTTCGGTGGGCGCGTTGTTCCAAACGCCACTTCTGGCGAGTTGAGGATCGGGACCGCGGTACCACCAGATGATGAAACCACCTGGGCCAACGGATACTCCGCAGCGCTCACCGCGTCATAGCCGAGGCTGATTCGGCCGTCTGAACCCGTGATGGATGACGCAGCCGTGCGATCAGAGACAAAGCCGACGCCAGGCCCGGTATCGAAACTGTGAACGCTGCCGGCCTGCTTGCTGCCGAGCGCCCTTGCATTTGCAGTATCAGCGTCAGTCCCAGTAAAGCGACGGAACATGTTGCGAAGATCCGGCACCCGAAACTGATTCGAGTCCACATCCACGAAGTAATGCGCACCGACGTTCGCCGTCCAGATTGCCTGCGTGACGACCAGGCCATTTTCCTGCGCGTAACCCCACAGCCGTGAATAGGCAACCTTATCCAGCAATCCGCCAACCCCGTCCACTTCGCTGACCAAAGGCACGGCCGTATGGCCGTCCATGGGGCGCCCGCAAAGCGGCGAGCGGTATCCGGTATAGAAGGCGGTGGCCGTCCATACCCAAACCTCGCTGCATTCGGCCACCAGCACGGGACCGATGTCTTCCGCCGGAAGATCAAGAATCGAGCAAACCTTGGGCGCGCCGATGAGCTTGCGCACCTCTTCGGGCGTCTTCCTGGCATAGCCACCGGCTGCGGTGCCGACCAGAATTTCCTTGTCGGCAATCGTCTGCAGTCCTGTCCCGCCGCGTACGACACCCAGGATTCCGGCGGTCGCCTTCGACACGTCCAGGGCCGTTACCTTGATTTCGATGTCCACGGTGCCGTCGAAGGCGACGCCTGCGGCGGTGGCGCCGCCGCTGACGGATATCTTTCGTCCCGCTGCCAGTTTGGTAGCCGCGACGGCGGTTCCATCCTTGTCGAGCTTCTGCAGCAAGCCAGCGTCCACATAGCCGCGTGTCGCGAGAACCACGGCAGGATCAACTTTCAGCGTGAAGTCGTTTGAGCTGGAAACCTGCAGGACCATGCGGACTACCTGCGTGCGCGCTGATCCTTCGGCGAGCTGGGGCTTGTACGTCGGCGGGCAGTTGGCAACTGCGATCAGGTCGCCATCGGCATCACGCAGGCCCAGCTCACGAATCCACCAGCCGCCGACCTGCTCGGGGATAACCTGCTCAATTACCAGCCAGGCCGGATTGCTGGGGTCGACGAAGGAGCGGTTGATGTGAGCGCGGCGCTTCGGGCCGATGAGCGCGGTCTGCTCTCGGTCCGGCGTGGGAGATACGCCGCCGCCGTCGCCAACTTCCAGCTCGGTGATGAGCACCGGGACGCCCAGCGCCTTGGCGTTGGCTTCCTTCGCTTCGCCAACTTTGGTCAGAATGCCGAAAAACGTTGTCATGGATACACCGTGAGAATGTCGATGATGTGCGTGGCCAGGCCGGCGGATATTCCGCCTTGGACTTCCACGGGTTGGGGTTGGTAGGGGTAAACGGTCATCTCGTCGCCGTCATAGGACGCAATGCCGTAGTTCATGGGTGCGCGGACTTCCACCGCGATGGCCAGACCGGCCATGTGCTGGCTGAGCCGCTTTGTGCAGTCGATCAGCCGGCCCAGCTCGTAGTACATCTGTTCCGATATCCCGCCATCCAGCACGCCGATGGTGAGACGAAAGGTGCCGCGCACGCCCTCCGGCGCCATCTGGTGCCACTCGGTCACTTCCAGCAGATACCCCAGCGGCTCCACCACGCGCCGCAGCGCGCCGATGGTGCCCTTGATCTGATGGATGCGGAACGAGTTCACCAGCGCTTTGCGCTTGGCCGCGACGGACCATGCATCGTCCCATCGGTCAACCGATCGCTCCCAGGCAAGCCAGGGCAGCAGAGCTGCTGGCGCGGTGGCGGCGCGGCGAAGTGAGCGAACAGGTAACGGGATGGCTTCGATGTCGGCTCCAACCTGGGCAAGCTTGCGCTCGGCAGGGGACGACGCGGGCGGCAGCAGCGTGGGCTTATCGGCCATATCAAGCCTCTACGGCGATGGACAGGTCGATGTCCGCGCACGTGGCCGCCTGAGTGGCTGTCATTACCAAATCGTCCGCCGGCTCCAGAAGGTCCAAATGGTCCACGCCTTCGACGTGCAGCGAGGCGGTAAGGGCGGAGCGCCACACAGACACGCCTGCGCGCCTGGGGCGGTTGACATAGGCAGCGCAGGCGGCGCGCGCGGCGTCGAGCGCCACCGTGCGGCCCGGACCTTCGCCCTTCATGTGAAGCACGGCGCGAACGCGGTACGGCAAAATTTGCGACGACTGCACAGTTACGCGGTCGCCCATGGGTCGAATGTCTTCATCATTGAGCTTGGCCGCGACCTTGGCCAGCAGCTCGGGCGCCGCTGTGCCATCGCCTTCGCGTGAAAGCACGCACACAAGAATGTCGCAGGGATCGGGGCTGGTCGCGGTAGCGTCGGCAACCAGCCCATCGGCGCTCAGTGCGTGGAATACGTAGCCGTCGCGCGGGCCCGCCGTGGACAGGCCTTCCCAAGCCATCTGTGCTCGCTCGCACAGCTCGTCGTCGCTTTCATACACCGCATCGACAGGTGGCAGGGCATCAGGGTTCGCGGGCTGAATGACCTGGCGGGATACGCCGTGCTCGGCCGCAATGTGCTCCAGGTCTTTACCGCGCGCGAAGGCCAGCAAGACGGATCGGGCCGCATCGTTGACGCGCTGGCGCAGAATTACCTCACGCTCGGCGTTCTCCTGCAGCACGACTACCAGCGGCTCCGATTCCAGGGTGAGCGCCTTGGCTATAGCGTCTTGATCCTCTTGCGCGAAAAGCGCCAGATAGCGAGCCTTGCGAGTTTCAAGGATTTGCTCGTAGTCGAGCGCTTCCACCACGTCTGGCGCGGGAAGCTGGGAAAGATCGATGATGTTGGGGTTTGCCATTTCAGGCGCTCACTGTGGTGGCGACGGACACGTTTTCAATCCGGTCGCCGGTATCGGCTTCGCCGTGGATGTTCAGCACGACGCGCCCAGGCCGGTCGGCGTCCATCTCTACGGACATCGAGCGCACGCGCAAGCGCGGCTCCCACAGCATCAGCGCTGTGGCCGCCGCCGCGTAAAGCTGCAGGACGGCCGCGCCGTTGGTGGGCGTGTCGATCATGTCGGCCGCCTTCGCGCCGAACGCCCGGCGCCGCACACGCGTGGCTATCGGCGTTTGCAGAATCTTGCTGACGGACTGCGCCAGGTGCTCGCGGCCGGTGATGCGCAGGCCCGTGGCCGCGTTCATGCCCATGAAGCTCATTTCGTCGGTTCCGTAGTGAGGGCGTCCAGGCCTTGGGTGCGGTGCTTGTGCGTGTGGAGCACGACGCCATTGGAGGAAAGGTTGCCGGATACGTGCGTAATGTCGCCTTGGATGGTTGTGCCGTTGCCCTTGCCGTTCTTGCCCGCCATGCCCGCCTGATACGTGAATAGGCCTGTCACGGTCACATTGCCGTCAAGGGTGATTTCCGGGCATTTCACGGTGGCGGACTCGCTGGCCTCAACGAAGGCCGATGTGACCCCCACGGCTGTGAGCTTGCCGGCCTGGTGGTCATATGTGATGCGCGCGCCGTCCGGGTAGTCGGTGACGTGCTCGGCTTCGCTGTCCGAAGGTGCGGGTATGTCGTCGGAGTTCAGGCCCGCCAGCACCACGCCGCCGGCGGGGTCGCCGTCCGGACACAGGACAACAACCTGCTCGCCCAGGGTCGGCGGGTTCCACGTGCGTGTACGACCAGCGCGCAGCTCCAACCACGGCAACCAGTTGGTTTGAAGATCTCCGGACGCAACGCGGACCTTGGCGGGCCGGGCTTTCAGGTCAACGGCGGACACCGTGCCAATGCGGACCAGGTTGGAGATAAGGCGGAAGAGTTCGGCGGCGTCATTCATACCGGCCATGTTGCCGGGCCGCCCTCGCGCGCGCACGGGGCGCGCCTTGTATGTCGGCGTTCTACAGGCGATGGCCTGCGAGGTGTCGCGCCAGGGTATCTAGGACCGTTTCGCGCTCCTGCTGCGTGAAGCCCAGCAGCTTGCGGCGCGGGTAGCGCACGGGCTTTTGACCAGGCGCGGGCCGGTCGGTACGTCCTTCTTGGTGAACGAGCGCTAGGCGGGCGATGGCGCCGGTGTAGCCAACAATGGCCTCGGTATCGGTAGCTTGCACGCGAAGGTAGCGCGCGGTGCGCATCTTGCTGAACATCCGGCGGCGAATGGCCCCAGCCTTGCCGCGCAAGTTCTTCTTTGCTCGGGGCGCGTATGGCGTGCCGTCCGGGTTCTGCTGCGATGCGATTCGCTGGCTTTCGCTGCGGCGAAGCTCGACCGCGACCGCCCGGTTTACGCGGCGGCGCTCTGCGGGCCGCAGTTGCGCCAGCAGGGCCGAAGCCCAAGCCTGCACGTCGCTGAATTCGTCACTCATAAGGATGGGGCCACGCGGGGACGCGGAGTGTGATCGGATCGGCGCCCGGGATGCTGATTACTACCTCTTCCAGCTCGGTGGGCGTCTCCGGGTCGGTCGGCTCGTCCACATGGTCCGCCGTGAGGCCGCTGCCATCCGGTAACGCGCGCACTACCACACGCTCGGTCAGCGGTAACTTGATTTCCACGTCAGCCGTGTCGTGATTTAGCAGCTCCACGTCAAAGCTGATGGCATTTTCACGGCGGTCCTTGTTAGCCAGCAACTCGGGCTGTTTGACCCGAATCCAAGCCAGCAAGGGCAGCATGAGGGCGTCGGTGGGGCCGGCGTAGTCCGTCACCACGATGGTGAGGGTGAAGCGGTATTCGTGAGACAGGTTGCGCGATGCGGTGCTAAGGATGTTTCCCTGTTCTACGAATACATGCAGGCGGTCCGGGTTCTCGCTGAGGAAGCGGTTGTGTCTGGTCAAGTACTCGCGCAGTTCATTGGCTTTGCGCATGGCTGGCCTCGTTCTGGCATTTGATGATGCTGTCCACCTTTGCCGCGCAGATCGCCCAGGCGGCCTCGACTCGGTCAATCTGCAGCGCCAGGTCTCCGTCCGTGCGTGGCGCCGCCGCCGGCAGGCTGCACGGCGTCACGGGTGCGCAGGTATTCAGCGTAAGCCGCGGACCCGGTGAGGGCGGGGCGCTGGCGCAGCCTTGCAACAGGATCAGGCAGCAGAGTATCAGCCCAACTGCGAACTTCCGGATTCTCATTTTTCAGCCTTTCGATGTCGAATGTGCGCTGATCCAGCGCGTTGCGAAAATCATCTTGCGTGCGCTCAAGCTGCACCAGGTCCCGGCGCTGGCCGGTCATGCGGTCGGCCAGGGTTGCCAAGTCGCTGGCCTGATTCTTGATGATTTGCCCGTATGCCTTGATGGCAAGGTCCTGGCTCGCAATCTGGCCGTGTTGCAGCCACAACAGGAACCCCAGCAGCATGGAAACCGCATATGGCGCTAGGGTCCGCAGAATCGCGCTCATGCCACCGCCTCCGACTCTTCGCCAGCGAAGCGCGCATAGGCGCGTGCCAGCTTGGTGTCGTAAAGGTTCTCGGCGTAGGCCGGCCCGTTGTAAAGGCGGGCGAACTGCGCCCACTTCCTCGCCTTCAATGCGCGGTGCAGCGTCGTGTCGGCCAGCACAAAGGCGGTGAAGGTTGCCAGCTGGTCGCCTTCGCTGCGGTACTGGGTGGCAACAAAGGACTCGATATCAGCAAAGCCCAGCGCCTTCCAGTGGTAGCCCATGACCTGGAACGCGCCCCAGCTAGCCGCTTCCTGGGCCGCCGCCGCGTGAATCTGCATGGCGCTGGCCAGGCGGACGTACTCGGCCGCGCCGCCGGCGTAGCCGCCACGCTGACGGCTGAGAATGGCCGTACGTTCAGCGTAAGCGGCGGGGTCTACGCCGTGCGCGACAAGCTGTTTCCAGAAGACGTGACGCTCGTACAGGATGACCGGGCGCCCGTCGGCAAGAAAGCCTCGCCCGCGAGATTCCACTTCGTTCACGGCCTTGATGCTTGCCAGCGGCACGCCAAGACGGTCGGCGGCCGCGATGAGGTCCGATTCGCGCATCAAGCGGGATACGTCGAAGTTTGCGAGCGCGGCGCGGCTCTTTGGGCCATACGCGCCATCCACGACCAGGCCGGTGGCGCCTTGGAGCGCGGCCACCGCGTCGCGCGTGCCGTTGTCGTAGATCGCGGTGCGTTCCACTGCGTAGCCCGCGCGGCGCAAATCCGCCTGCAGGTCGGCCACTGCCTGGCCGATGTCGCCCTTGCGCAAGATTTCAGACATCGGAATCTCCCCGGGCGAGCGCCGCGATGTTGCCCCGCACGCGCCAGGCGCAAGCGCACAACAGGCAGGCAATGACCAGCTCCGAAGCGCTGGCGGGCGAGTGCAGCAGCAGGATTTCCACGGCTCGGCAAAAGAGCGCTGCAATCAGCGCGCTCGCCAGACACGACAAGGCACGGCGATGGCGGGCGCCGTTGGGGCGGTACCAGAGGAACCGGCCAGCCGTCAGCGCGTACAGGACGGCGCAGGCTACGGCGATGGCTGACAGGGTAGGCGTGGGGTGCAAGTCGGTCATTTCTTTTCCCCAAATGCGCGAGAAATGGCGGTCAGATCGAAGTCCGGGGCCTTGGCCAGCAGCTTTAACGCCAGCGGCACGATGACAACCGCGCCAACCAGGGCCGGCAAAAAGGTTTCTTTGGCCAGCTCGCGCGCCACGATCTCGCCGGCGCCGCCGTAGCCGCACAGGCCCGACACCAGGAAAGAGGCGAAGCGCTTCCAGGCGGTCAAATCTTTCTTGGTGCTTGCCACCAGGGCGGCGCCCATGACCGCGCCAAAGGCTGCGTTGGCGTCGATCATGGGCAAGATTTGCGACAGGGCCGCGCCTGATACCAGCGTGGTGGCCACGGCGCCCGATACGGTCGATGGTTCGGCCATTGGTTCAATCCCAGAGTTTGACGGCAGGCGCCGCCGATGGTTGAGGGGTGCTGTCCGGCAGCGTCACAACCTGACCATGCGGCAGCACGGCGCCCAGGTCGGCAAGGCCAGGATTAAGTTCGTAGGTTTGCTCCACCACGTCGCGGGTGGTGCGCAGGTGCCGCCAGCACAGGGCGTCCACGGTGTCGCCTTGGAGCGCGCGAACTAGCATCAGATCAGCTCCACCACGGCGCGGGAAGCACCGATCACGTCCGCGATAGCGAAGCGTGCATTGCGGCGGTGATCGTCGGACGCTTCGCTAAGCGAATCGGCGCGCTTCTGGCCGGCAGCCGTGGTGTCGTAGTCGGTCATGCGCTCGATAAGGTCCGCCTTGGCCAAGCTGTACACGGCGCGCACGTAGGCGTGCTGCAGGCGCGTTACGCCATCCAGCTGGGCGGCCGGCACATCGGCCAAGCGCGCATATCCGCGTGTCAGCTGGGCGGCCTTCCAGGCGGCCAGGCTGTTGCCTGCCTCCAGCAGCGCGCCCACCAGGGCGAAGCGTAGGCGTTCGTCGGTGACGGTGCCATCAAGACGCAGCGCCTGGCGGGCGGGGTCCAGCTGGATGTCCGGGAAAAAGCCATCGTTGGCAACGGCCTGGGGCGGGACGGTGCGGGTTGCGGGTGCTGGGGCGATGAAGCTCATGGCGTTGGCTTTTCAGGTCGGCGGTGGGCGGGCATCCAGTCGGTCAGGGACCGGCCTTCCGCCCGCGCCGCCGTGCGCTTTGGGGCACTCGGTTAGCCGGAACTACCGGCGTTCTTAACTTTGCGTTCCAGCTGTTCGATGAGCTTCTTGCAGCCCACGCTGCTGTGCAGGTCCACGGCGCGGCGCAGTTGCGCGACGGCAGCGCGCGCCATTTCCAGCAACGGTCCGCGCGGCTCGTCGCCCGCCTGCTCGGCCAGCGTCTTGCCGATGGCCAAATGCAACTTGGCGCGGGCTTGGTCCGGCGCGTCCTGGCCATCGACCAGGCGCGCGACTTCCTGCAGCAGCAGCATGGCCTCGTCATGCTTGAGGACTGCGCCGCCAGCAATCGCGCCGGCCACTTCGTCCAGCAGCAGCGTGGCCGTGTTGCGTTTGAGGCGCTCAGGCAATGGCAAACCATGGCGCAGCACGTAGTCGGCCAGCTCCAGGCCGCGCGCGAAGGCGCCCACGTCGATATGCCACACCATCAACGTGGTCAGCACCTCATCCGGTTGGCCTGCATTGCCACTCAGGACGCCATCGAGATAGTCCTGATACTCCGGGACCAGTTCGCGCTTGAGGCCAATCTTGCGTTCCACGGACTTGATATCGTGAAGGCGGCGCCGGTCCTGGGTGAGCTTGGCCATCATCTGACCGAAAATGCCGCCCACCACGGCGGGCGCGGCGCCATCGGCCGCGCTCGCCTTGGCGGCCAGCGCCCGCGTGCGGTGTCGTTGTGCCGGGCTGGTCATGGTCAGGCCTCGATCAGCTCGATGTTTTCCACTAGCGCGGCCAGGCCCATGTCTTCGACCACGTAATCATCATTCGAGCTTTCGTAGGTGTCCACGCGGCTGCGCTTGGCGTTTTCTTCGACATGACGACGGCGCCCGCCGACTTGCCAGTACAGGGAAAGGTTGTCCAGCGTGGTGATGAGTACCTTTTTCTCCGGGAAGAATGGCGCCTGCACCGCCGCCAAGCCGCCGATACGCTTCTGGCTGATGATGAGGTCTGCGGCGAGCGTATCGGTGGCGCGGCTGTCCTGATTGACCAGCGGGAAATACTTGTCATGCATCAGGCCTCGGCCCACGACCGCCACGAGCTGGGAGTTTTCACGGTGCCACGGGTCCAGGAGCGTGATGGCGTCGTACACCAGCGCATCCAGGTTCTTGTAATCGCCGGCGGCGCCAACCTGCACCTTGCCCACCGTCTTGCCTTCGGCCATAACGCGTTCTTCGGCGCTCTCGCGCATCTTCTGCAGCCAGCCTTTGTTCACGTCCTGCAGCAGCGTGTTGGTGGCCGGGTCGGTATTGGCCGCAACGCTCGTACCGTTGAAACCGATCATGATGCGGTCCAGGGCTTGGCGTTGGATCAGCAGGTCACGGATGCGGACTTCAAAATCGGGAAAGATCGCCCAGGCGTCCAGCTTGGCGTACCCGATGAACGAATCGAAATCCGTATGCCGGCAGTAGTAGCCGTTCTGGTCCAGGGTAGTCAGATCACGCGGTGCGCGGTCGCGGTCCTGCGTATTGGTGCGCGAGGCGATGGGGCCGGACAGGTTCAACCCGAGCTTTTCGCCCTGCTGATCGGTGACGCCGACCATGTTGATCCTGCCCAGGAAATCGGAGCTTTCTTGGATCTTGGTTTCGAGCGTTTGCTGCACGCTCGGCAGAACGTTGAAGGTCTTCGTGGCATCGTCCACGCCGTTGAGCGTGGCGATGCGCCCCAGGTAGGCGTTGAAGAGTTTGCGGGTGTCGTTGCGCATGTCAGGTATCCAGTGAATGGGATTTGATGGGGTTGCGGTGGGCGCGCGTTAGCAGTCGGTTTGCGCGCGATCCGAGCCGCCCGACGCCTGCGGCCGCTGGCCGAAATTGCCGGGGGTCTTGTCGAGGTCAGCGCGCAGGTCCGCAAGGTCTTTGGCGCTGGCCGCGGACTTCTTGAACTCCTGCAGTTCAGTGGTGAGCCGGCCGATGGATTGCGCCAGGCCGTCCGTGGTCTGCTTGAACGCCTTTTCGAGCGCGCCGAAAGCCCGCACCGCGCCGTCAACGTCGCCGGGCGTGAATGCAGCAGGCGCGGGCTGTTGCGGAGCTTGCTGCGATTGACCGGGCAGCAGCGCGCGGAAGAACGCGCCAATAGCCTGGAATGCGGACGCGGCCTCATCCGGCGCCTGCGGGTCGGCGTCGAAGTTCAGCGCCGTCTCCAGCGCGCTGCTGAAGAGGTTGTTGGGGGACTGCTTGCGCGAGGCCAGCGGGTTGGCGGCGGGGTTCTTGGCCGCGAATTCCAGAATGCTCGTGCCCAGGCTAGCCGGGCTGTCGGTGACGCCCAAGCCGATCAGGCCGCACTTGCCCGTACCGGCGAAATCCTCCTGCAGCTCGATGGACGTATAGATTTTCTGGCGGCCCTTGGTCATGGCCACCAGCTCGGGCGTGGGATCGAGCTGCGCCTGCAGTTCCAGCTTGCCAGCGCCGTTCTCCTGCGTACGCACCGCCAGCACGTCGCCATACGCCTTGAACGGGCTTTCCGGCACCAGGCCGCGAATGTGCTCCATCCAGATGCGGGCGCCGTAGGTGTCGCGGTTGTAGGTTTCGGCGATTTGTTCCAGCCAGGCGCGCAGGATGTTGCGGCCATCGGTGGTTTGGCCTTCGGTGGCCACGGTAAACCAACGGGATTTATCCATAAGGGTGTGCTCGGTGGGTGGTGTTCGGGTGTTGCCATACTGGCCCCGGCGGACGCGCCGCTCAACGCATTAAGGTTGTGCAAGCGCCTTCCAGAAGACCCAGCCTCACGCGCGCGCGGAGAACCCCGGCAGGATGGCGGCATGTTGCAATCGACCGACCACATCGACCCGCGCCGCGTTGCCCGTGACCTGTATTGGCAGGGCTGGCGCGTCTCGTCTATCGCGCGCCACCTGGGCGAGAAGCGCACGACGGTGCATAGCTGGAAAACGCGCGATGGCTGGGACGCGGCCTCGCCCGTCGAGCGCGTGGAATCAGCGCTGGAGGCGCGCTTATGCACGCTCATCGCCAAGACGGAAAAGGAAGGCCGCGACTTCAAAGAAATTGATCTGCTTGGGCGGCAGCTGGAAAAAACCGCGCGCGTGCGCAAGTACGACGACGACGGCCGCGAATCGACCCTCAACCCCAACATCGAGCGCCGCAATGCTGCGCCCAAGCGCAAGCCAGAGCGCAACGCGATCAGCGATGACCAGGCGGCCAAGCTATCGCAGGCCTTCCGTGATTCGCTCTTTGACTATCAAAAGGTCTGGCTGCGCAATGGTGATCAGCGCACGCGAATGATTCTGAAATCCCGGCAGATCGGCGCGACCTGGTACTTCGCACGCGAGGCCTTGATTGATGCGATTGCGACCGGGCGGAATCAGATTTTTCTATCCGCCTCGAAAGCGCAGGCGCACGTCTTCAAGCAGTACATCATCCAGTTCGCACGCGAGGCGGCGGATATAGACCTGAAAGGCGATCCCATTGTCTTGCCCAATGGGGCGCATTTGTACTTTCTGGGAACGAACGCGCGCACCGCTCAGAGCTACCACGGCAACTTTTACTTTGATGAGTTTTTTTGGGTGCCCAAGTTCGGCGAGCTGAACAAAGTGGCCAGCGGCATGGCGCTGCATAAGCAGTGGCGCAAGACGTATTTCTCTACGCCGTCGAGCATGGCGCACGAAGCCTTTCCGCTTTGGACAGGCGAGGTATTCAACAAGCGGCGGGCGAAGCGCGATCAAGTGGCCATCGAGCTGGCGCATTCGATCCTAAAGAATGGCCACCGCTGCGATGACCGCATCTGGCGCCAGATCGTCACCATCCTGGACGCAGAAGCCGGGGGCTGCAACCTCTTTGACATTGAAGAGCTGCGCCTTGAATACAGCCCGGACCAGTTCGAAAACCTGCTCATGTGCGGGTTCATTGACGATACGGCGTCCATCTTCCCGCTGGCGATGCTGCAGGGCTGCATGGTCGATGCGATGGTTGAATGGGTTGACGTTCAAAAGTTCCTGATACGTCCTTACGCGCATTACCCGGTCCTGGTGGGCTATGACCCTTCGCTTACGGGCGATTCTGCCGGGTGCGTGGTACTTGCGGCCCCGCGCACGCCGGGCGGCAAGTTCCGCGTACTTGAGCACCATCAATTCCGTGGCATGGACTTTGCCGCCCAGGCAAAGAAGATCAAGGAAATCACGGAGCGGTACGCGGTCGCATACATCGGTATCGACGCGACCGGCATGGGGCAGGGCGTATATCAGCTGGTCAAGCAGTTTTTCCCGGCCGCGCGGGCTTACAGCTACTCGCCAGAGGTCAAGGGCCGCCTGGTGCTCAAAGCTGGCGACGTGATCCGCAACAAGCGCCTGGAGTTCGACGCCGGCGCCACGGATCTGGCGCAATCCATGATGGCGATACGAAAGACGATGACCGCGAGCGGCCGCAGCGTCACCTATGACGCCGGGCGCGCGAGCGAGACAGGACACGCCGACCTGGCCTGGGCCCTCATGCACGCGTTGGATTGGGAACCATTGGAAGGCGCCTCCGGCGCCAGCAAAGGATTTATGGAGTTATTCGGATGACACGCAAACGCAAACCGCGCGCCACGTTTACCGCGCCCGATACGCAGCCGGCAGCTGCGCCCGCTAATGCCGAAGTGTTTTCCTTCGGCGATCCCGTGCCCGTGCTGGACCGGCGCGAAATCCTGGAATATCTGGAATGCTGGCGCAACGGCCGATGGTATGAGCCGCCCGTCCATTTCGGCGGCCTGTCCAAGACGTTCCGCGCCAGCCCGCACCACAGCTCGGCAATCTACTTCAAGGCCAATATTTTGGCGTCCACGCTGGAGCCGCACTCGGCATTCCGGCGCGAGACCTGCCTAAAAATGGCAGTGGACTTCCTGACGTTCGGCAATGCCTACGCGGAGCGCTTGGATAGCGTGACCGGAAAATTGCTGGGGACGCGCCACGCGCTGGCCAAGTACACGCGGCGCGGCGTGGAACCTGGGCGGTATTACTTCATCCCCAGCGCTGGCCAGGAGCACCAGTTTCAGGACGGGACGGTTTGCCATCTGATGCAGCCGGACATCAACCAGGAAGTCTACGGCCTGCCCGAATACCTGGCGGCGCTCAACTCGGCATGGCTTAACGAGGCGGCAACGTTGTTTCGCCGCAAGTATTACCTCAACGGCAGTCATGCGGGCTTTGTGATGTACGTGACGGACCCGCTGCAGGATGAGACCTATGTGGACGACATCCGCAAAGCCATGAAGGAGGCCAAGGGGCCGGGCAATTTCCGCAATCTGTTCGTGTACGCGCCGGGCGGAAAAAAGGACGGGATGCAGATTATTCCGGTGAGCGAGGTTGCGGCGCGTGATGACTTTTTCAACATCAAGAACGTGTCGCGCGATGACGTGCTGGCCGCGCACCGCGTGCCGCCGCAGTTGATGGGTCTGGTGCCGTCGAACTCGGGGGGCTTCGGCACGCCGATATCGGCGGCCAAGGTGTTCGCCCGCAACGAACTGGAGCCGCTGCAAGCGAAGTTTATGGAAATCAACGAATGGATCGGCCAGGAGGTGGTCAAGTTCAAGCCTTACACCATCCCCGGCGAGGGCGGCGAATAGGCCATTGCGCCGCCCCGACCAAGCCCCGCACGTGCGGGGTTTTTTTTCGTCCGTGTCCCGCGCTAACGCTGCTCGCCGCGCTTCGCGCCTGGTTTCACGGCCAGCGCTTCGTTTAAGCACGGTTCACCGGCCACGTATTCCCGCAGCTCGGCCACGCGGTCGATGATGTCCTGGCGGTGCCGCAGTCCGCCGGCGCTGCGCAAGCCGGCCTCCAAGGCCACGATGACTCGCTGCAGGCGCCAAATCTCCCAGGCGAGGGCGCAGGCCTCGGCGGTTGGATTGCGCGCGTACAGCTCGCGTATGCGCGGCGCAGGTAGGGGCGCGGGCGGTGGTCGGTCGAAGAATTCCATGGGTTGCCTCTCGATACTGTATGAATATACAGTATTCGGATGGGTGCAGAGGTCTGGCGCGCAGTTCTCCCCCCTCCGCGCCTGCGCGCTAAATGTGAGAGAAACGACTCGACATTGCGTCACTCCCTGGCGCAAGCTTTGGCGCGCCTCTGCGGCTGCTGGTGGGGCTTGGCAGATGACGCAAAACGACGCACCCCCGACGCACCGGGAAGGGGGCAGGCGGGAACTTGGAAAAATGGACGCCTCGGAAGCCTAGATCATGTATTCCGCCAGACTTGCTGGTATATGTGCTGGTATTATTTTTTTCCGAACATTAAAAAACCAATTAAATCAATTGGTTGTGGCTGTAGTGCTGTTGACACCGTCTCCGCCAAATACAGATACCGCGATAAACCGCGATATCTCAAAACCCGCAGAAGCTAACGCTCTGCGGGTTTTTCATTGGCTCTCGCTTTCCCCATGGCATCCGCGCCCTGCGACATGTATGTGGGACTCACGCGTGCCGAGTATCTCATCTGCCTATATTTGTATTCCATATTCGACTTATGGGAACAAATAAATCCTCAATACACTAAGCCCGCACTTAGTGGTCAACAAAGTACCTTCAATGCCAAGCGTGGCAGACGTCACCGTTATCGATATGTTCGAACGGGGCCGTGACCGGCCTGACACCAACGGCAACGATATCGGCGATGACCAAGCCCTGACCATCGGACTCCATCAGGTGATTGCCGTTGGCGCACGCAACAGATCACGATCGGCAAGCACCGCCTCGAACCGTCCGAAAACCTGCATGGCAGGACCGTGAATTCTCCACCGCGATCCGCGAAGGCCGCGAGCCCAATGCCAGCGTGGCCCGGGTGCTGCACGATCTTGAGCAGCAATTGCCGCGCTGACTGGCCTTCGGGCGTGCAGGGATAAACACACATTTGATGCTCGCTCCGATGGTCAAGGTCTCAGGCGCTGAATTTCGATAACTAAAAATACGGAGCGAAATAGATGAGCAAAGGCCCGCAACACACGCCTCGGACGCAGCACCAGCCCAGGAAAGCCGCTGCCAGCGGTTGGATAGGCTCGGCGCTGGAATACTACGATTTCTTCATTTACGCCACCGCGGCGGCGCTGGTTTTTCCGCAGATATTCTTCCCGCAAAGCGACCCGGCCATTGCCATCATTGCTTCGCTGGCCACCTATGGCGTGGGCTATGTGGCGCGGCCCATAGGGGCCTTTGTGCTGGGGCATCTGGGTGACACTCACGGCCGCAAGCAGGTGCTGGTGTGGTGCATGTTCCTTATGGGATTTTCAACCATCGCCGTGGGCCTGCTGCCCACCTATGACCAGGTTGGCCTGTGGGCGCCCGCGTTGCTGGTGGTGATGCGCCTGATCCAGGGATTTGCCGTGGCAGGCGAGATCTCGGGAGCCAGCGCCATGATCCTGGAGCATGCGCCGTTTGGCCGGCGCGGTTATTTCGCCAGCTTCACATTGCAGGGTGTGCAGGCCGGGCAGATCCTTGCGGCGGCTGTTTTTCTGCCGCTGGCGCACTACATGCCCCCCGAGCAATTCAATAGCTGGGGCTGGCGCATTCCGTTCCTGTTGAGTGTCGTCGTCATCATCGCCGGCTACATCATCCGCCGCGAGGTGCATGAGACGCCGGTCTTCACAGACATGGGCACGCAGGCGATGCGTCCACGCTCGCCGGCGGTCGAGGCTTTCCAGCACAGCTCACCCGACATGCTGCGCGTGGTGTGCATGTCGCTGATGAATGTCATCCCGGTGGTGGCCACGATCTTCGGCGCGGCCTATGCCGTGCAACCGGCCTACGGCATAGGCTTTGCCAAGGATATGTACCTGTGGATTCCGGTGGTCGGCAACATCGTCGCGGTTTTTGTCATTCCCCTGGTGGGTGGCCTGTCGGACCGCATAGGCCGGAGGCCGCCTCTGGTGGCAGGCGCGCTGCTGTCGGGGCTTCTGGCTTTTGCGTATCTCTACGCCATCAGCATCAAGAGCGTGCCGCTGGCGTTCACCATCTCCATCCTGATGTGGGGTGTGGTTTACCAGGGCTACAACGCCGTGTTCCCGAGCTTCTACCCCGAGCTGTTTCCCACGCGCACCCGCGTCTCGGCCATGGCGATCTCGCAGAACGTGGGCACGGCCATCACCGCCATGCTGCCGGCGCTGTTCACCGCAGTCGCGCCTCCGGGCTCCACCAGCATCTGGCTGACGGTGGGCGCGATCGCGTTCGGCATCACCGTGGTGGCCGCAGTGGCTGCCCTTAGCGCGCGGGAAACCTACCGTATCCGCATTCAGGATCTGGGCCGGCCCGATGCGCAACCCGTGGACAAGGCCGAGTACGACCGCCTGAGTGCGCAGCGCATGGCCGATGCGCGCGCTCTGAAGCCGGCTGTGACGGAGCGGCCATGATCACGGGCAAGACCACCCTCATTGCCCACATTGGCTACCCCACCGAAAGCTTCAAGGCGCCGATGATCTACAACCCCTGGTTCGAGCGCAAGGGAATCGATGCGTTCGTGGTGCCCATGGGCGTGAAGGCCGAGGACTTTGCACAGAGCTTCGATGCTGTCCTGCGGCTGTCCAATCTGCGCGGCGCGCTGATCACCATGCCGCACAAGGTCGCCGTGGTGCAGAAGGTACACGAGGTGACGCCGGCGGTGCACATCGCGGGGGCCTGCAACGCAGTGCTCAGGCGCGAAGATGGTTCGCTGCTGGGCGACCAGTTCGACGGCGCGGGCTTTGTGCGCGGTGTGGTGCGCAAGGGGCGCAGGCTCGAGGGCGCGCGCGTGCTGGTCGCGGGTGCGGGCGGCGTGGGCTCGGCCATTGCCGCATCGTTGGCAGCCGCCGGTGTGGGGGAGCTTGCGCTGTTTGATGCCCATGCCGACAGCGCCCTGGCGCTAGCCGCACGGTTGCGCAAGCACTACCCCAGGCTGCAGGTGCGCTGCGGCTCCAACGATCCCCAGGGCTTCAATGTAGTCGTCAATGCCACGCCGCTGGGCATGAAAGAGGGCGACCCCTTGCCCTTCGATGCGGCACGCATCAGCCCCGAGACGTTCGTGGGCGAAGTGGTGATGAAGAGCGAATACACGGCCCTTCTGCGCATGGCCCGCGACAAGGGCTGCCAGGTGCAGTTGGGCACGGACATGCTGTTCGAGATGATTCCCGCCTATCTGGAGTTCTTTGGCTTTGGCAGCGCCACGGCCGAAGAGTTGCGGGCCATAGCGGCGATGGTTTACTGACTTCCAGTCCTGAACCCGAGGAGATTTTCATGCCAAATATCTCGTCCAACCGCGAAGCGGTTCCAGACATGCCCAATCCCGCCGGGATCGAAGGCATCGAATTCATCGAATATGTCACCAGCCGCCCGCAGGCGCTGGGCCAGGCGCTGGAAATGATGGGCTTTTTCCCTGTGGCCCGGCACCGGTCGCGCGAGGTGGTCCTGTACCGCCAGGGCAGCATGAATCTGGTGGTGAATGCGCATCTGGAAGACAGCCGGGTGTCCGCCACCGTTGACGGCTCTGCGGTGATTTCGGCCGTTGCCTTCCGGGTGCGGGATGCCTACAAGACCTTCCGGCGCTGCCTGGACCTGGGTGCGTGGGAAGTGACCAGCCACGCTCAGGCAATGGAGCTGCATATTCCGGCCATCCACGGCCCGGGAGGCAGCCGCTTCTACTTTGTCGACCGGTGGAAGGAGTTTTCCATCTACGACATAGATTTTGTGGCCATCCCCACGGTGGACCCGCACCCGCCGGCGATCGATGGCATGTCGTACTTCGGTGTCGTGCAGTACATCGGAGTCGACCGCAGCGCGGACTGGATCGCGTACTACCAGGAAATGTTCGGTTTTGATCTGATTCCTGACGATCAGCGTTTCGGCATCCTGCCCAAAGGCACGCTGATGCGCAGCCCTTGCGGCCAGTTCCTGTGGCAGGTCATCGAGCCGGATCCCCGGATGGAGTCCGACGGCGCGCCGGAATGCCTGCCGCGAGTGGGCCTGGGCGTGCCAGATGTGGCGGCGGCCATCGAGCATCTCAAGGCCAAGGGTATCGAGTTCATCGAGTCGTCCCAGTTGCACCCCGAAGACCGTGGTGCGCTGACCCGTCACCTGCCAGGTTCGGTAGCGTTCGAGCTGGTGCACCAGCCCGCTGATTGAGGACGCAGACCATGCAGATGCTCGACGCATACGGAATGGACACCATCACACTGACGGGTCCGCTGGAGGCCAAGCTGGTGGCGATGAAGGGGGCGGGTTTCTCGCAGGTCATGCTGAGCGCCCGGGATATCGCGGGCCATCCGCAGGGCCTGGCGGCGGCCGTGGCCGCCGTGCGCGCCAGTGGCCTGCGGCCCACGGGTTTTCAGGTGCTGCGCGATTTCGAAGGCCTGTCCGGCCATCTGCACCACTACAAGGTGGATATCGCCAAGTCGATGCTGGAGATGTGCGCCGCGCTCGACAGCAAGCTGCTACTGGCCTGCTCATCGACGTTGCGGCATGCCACGCAGGATCTGGACGCCATTGCGCGCGATCTGCGCAAGCTGGCCATGCTGGCGTTGCCGCTGGGTATCAAGATCGCTTTCGAGGGCCTGTCCTGGGGGCGCACCGTCAACGAATTTACCGCGGCCTGGGATGTAGTCTGCCGCGCCGACTGTCCGAATCTCGGCCTGGGACTGGATTCCTATCACGTGTTTGCCGCGCAGACCTCGCTGGACGCCATTGAAGACCTGGACCCGGACAAGATTTTCCTGGTGCAACTGGCCGACTTCATGTGGCAGGAAGCGCAGACTGTCGAAGAACGGATGACCACCGCTCGCACATTTCGTGTATTCCCGGGTGAAGGGGTGCACAGCGAGCAGTTGGCTGATTTGGTGCTGCGGCTGCAGCGGCTGGGTTACCGGGGAGACTACAGCTTCGAGGTGTTCAACGACGACTACCAACAACTGCCGCTGGACACGGTTGCCCGCAGAGCGCGCCAAAGCGCGCTGTGGCTGAACGACGACGTGCTGCGCAGACCCGTGCAGTTGCCGGACTGGGTTGCGCCATACCGCCAAGGCGGGCGGCACGCTCGCTGAGCGGGCCATTGCCTGGGTGTTGCGGCCCTGAAGATCCGCGCCCTGGCGGTCAGGCCGGCCGTTTCGCGTCTTTGCTTTTGAACGCGGCGATCAGCGCGCGGGCCTGTTCGGCCACGTCCGGGTCATTGGGCCGAAAGTCCAGACGCAAGGCCTGCGGCAGTTGCACGAAGTGCGATTGCGAACTGCGTGCGTAGGCGGGGTCGTAGTGCCTGTCGATAAGTTCGCGGGCCAGCGCTTCGCGGCGGCCTTCGTCCACCAGCCTGACCCAGCCATTGATGGTGTCGCGGCTATGCAGGCCCAGCATGCGTTGCAGTTGCGCCTTGAGCCAGCCGGGATTGTCGAAGAGCCGCGCATAGTCCTGCTGCAGAAAGGCTGTCCTGTCTTCGCGCGTCGAATGCACTTCAATGCATGGGCCCTGATGCATGGCGTGAAGCAAAGAGGCGGGAATCTCCACCGCGCCGATCTTGCGGCTTTCCGCTTCGACGAACACGGGCCGGCTGGCATCGAGTTCACGCAGGCGGGCCGCCAGCAGGGTGTCGAAGCGCTTCTGCGTAGGCTGTTGCGCGTCGGGTAGCGCGCCCAGCAGGGATCCTCGATGGGATGCAAGCTCCTCCAGGTCCAGCGTCTGCGCGCCTGCCTGGTGCAGGGCGTGCAGCAGGCGTGTCTTGCCGCTGCCGGTGGGGCCGGTCAGCACCACGCATTGCTGGGCCGAGGAAAGGGTTTCCAGGGCATCCAGCGTGGCGCGGCGGTAGGTCTTGTAGCCGCCGTCCAGTTGGCGGGCGCGCCAGCCTATCATGTTGAACATGAGCGTCATCGAGCCCGAGCGCTTGCCGCCTCGCCAGCAGTACACCAGCGGACGCCAGCCCTGGGGGCGTTCAGCGAAGGTGGTCTCCAGGTGGCGGGCGATGTTGCGGGCGACGAGGGCGGCGCCCGCGCGGGATGCTTCGAATGGCGAAACCTGCTTGTACATCGTACCGATCAGCACGCGTTCGTCGTTGCTGAGCACGGGCGCGTTGCAGGCGCCGGGGATGTGATCGTCGGCATACTCGAGCGGCGTGCGCACGTCGATGATTTCGTCGAAATCATGCAGTTTGTCCAGGCTGACGAGCAGGTGTTTCACAAGAACCGCCTCCGAGTATCGATCCCGGATTTTCGCACGCGGCCACGCGTAGGAAGAAAGGGGAGGGCGGGCGGGGCGGATAGAATGGCGCCTTTCCAGCTACTCTGGCCGGCGAGGCCGACAGGGCCGCGCGGCACTTGCTCCATCATGGATTTTTCCTTCAAATGCGCCTCGTGCGATGAGGTCCATCACGGCCTGCCGAGCTTCGGCGCCGATGCACCTCAAACCTACTACGCCGTTGCACCGGAAGAGCGTGAGCAACGCTGCGATCTGGGCAGCGACGATTGCGTGATCGACGAGCAGTACTTCTACGTGCGCGGCTGCATCGAGCTTCCGATTGAAGGGCATGCAGAACCCTTCGTGTGGGGTGTGTGGGTCTCGCTCAGCCTGGACAGCTACGAGACCTGGGTGCGGATGTCCGATGAGCCGAAGCGCTCGCAGACGCCGCCTCTGTTCGGTTGGCTTACGACGCGGCTCGACCCGTATCCGGGCACGATGGGATTGAAGACCCACGTCCATCTCAGGGACGACGGCATCCGGCCGCTGATCGAGCTGGAGCCCACGAGCCATCCGCTGGCGGTCGAGCAGCGCGAGGGAATCACGATCGAACGCGTAGCGGAAATCTATGCCTTGCTGGTCCACGGACAGGCGAGCGCGGTAGCGCCCCGGCAACCGGTCTGACAGGCGCGGATCAGCCCGACACGCTTGCACAGTTATCGAAAGCACGCTATTATTCAAGGCTTGCTTTTTGATGCGCCCGTAGCTCAGCTGGATAGAGTACCTGGCTACGAACCAGGGGGTCGTAGGTTCGAATCCTGCCGGGCGCACCAGTCATATATTTGTTTATGCTTATATATGCCAATGTTCATACCAAAGTTTTTTGGTTTGGGCAGGGAAAGAAAAAAGCAAGGTCAGTAAATACGGCTTAATTATTCTGATATAATTTTGCCTCTTTGCCGGAGCGCCCGTAGCTCAGCTGGATAGAGTACCTGGCTACGAACCAGGGGGTCGTAGGTTCGAATCCTGCCGGGCGCACCACTAAAGCAAAGAAAATGGAAAGGCCTTTGATCTTCGATCGAAGGCCTTTTTGTTTTGCCGCGCGCGGATTAGGGATGCAGGCGCTGGCGGGGCAACTGCGACCCAACTGCGGGGCAACTGCGGGGCAATTGCAGGACGCAACTGCAGGACGCAACTGCAGGACGCAACTGCAGGACGCAACTGCGGGTACAGCCACCGGACCCGATCAATGCGCCGATTCTTCCGGCTCTTTTTCTTCTTCCTTGGCTTTCGGCTTTTCGTCGCCGTCTTCAAAGCCCCAGTCACCCACCATGTACCAGTCGTCTCCGAGCGATTCCGCGGGATGCATGGTGCGTCCCGAGCCGTTGCCGCATGCCATCGAGTCCGTCGGACAATATCGGTCGCAGCCCCAGCAGATGCGTTCGGGGTGTTTGGGGTGCAGTGGAAACTTCTTGGCCATGCTTTTGCCTGGTGAGTATGCGAGGCGCAGCGTCTGGCCTCTGTCTTCAGCGTACTGCGCGATGCGTGCGCGCATCCTTGACATGGCTCAAATACAGGGCAGGCGGCGTGCGTGAAAACGGAAGGGGAATAGAGGGCCGGCTTGCCTCTGGATTTGCATGGCCGGATTCTTTCGTGTTATAAACACGCCTCTTTCGGGGCGCCCGTAGCTCAGCTGGATAGAGTACCTGGCTACGAACCAGGGGGTCGTAGGTTCGAATCCTGCCGGGCGCACCACCTTATTCAGACCCGCGCGCAACAGCGCGGTGTCAGCAAGAAAAAAGAGCAAGAAAAAAGAGCAAGAAAAAAAGCGGCTTGATGGTCTTCCATCAAGCCGCTTTCTTTTGTCTTGCCGTGGGGGGAAGCCGCGGAAACAACGGCCGCCGGCGTTATGGCCGCGACCGTTGGGGCCGTGGTCTTTCGACCGGAGCGGGCGCGGGCAGGTCTTGCCCCAAGTCCTGGACTCTCAGGACGTCGAGGCGGCGGGCATTGGGAGGTGCTGCGCGTCAGCCGCGCCGCCGGTCCACCGCGGTCAGGGACGTGCCGCTCTTGAGCAATTGGTAGGTCTGTCCCCCCAGCCAGGCGACTTTTTCGCCTGAACTCGTGCGGCAGACGCAGTGGGTCTTGGGATCGAAGCGAGGCGTGCCCAGCGCGGAATAGGCGCCAGGATCGGAAACGAACCGTTCTATGCGGTAAAGCGTGCCGTCCGGCGACGTGGCGAGCACGTCGGTCAATCGTCTTGCGGTGCCGAGCATATTCAGTACCTCCATGCGCGGGCCGTTGTGTGTCGGCGCCAAAGTCGTTTGAACAGTTCATAGGGCAGGCGGGATGGAAGGCGATCCCGCGCGATGCGCTAGCGAAACTGTCCTCCTAGCAATGAATCATCGAGTTGTTCAGGCGAAACACCCAAGGCAGCCGATACGCGGTCCAGGATGATCTGCCGAGGCCGGGGGCGCGGGCGTTCCAAGTCGATATAGATGGCATGGTCCACGCCCAGCCGGGCGGCCATGTCCGCGGTGCTGATATTGAGGTGTTCGCGCCATGCCCGGATCAGGCTCCAGTCGTTGCCGGTTTTCAGATCGACGACAGCGGAGGGGACGCGCTCGTACGCCGAGGTGTGCTTCTTGCGCGACGCGCGCCGGGCGGCTGCGGTTTTTTCATGGCCGGGGGCGGCGTGGCTCTCAGGGCGTTCGCCGCGCGGCGTCGTGGTGGCGGATTCGGCAAGAAAGATGGCGCCGCCCTTCAACTGGCGATACTGGCCGTTGCCTATCCAGCACAGCGTTTCGCCGCTATCGAGCTTGCACTCGCAATCCAGATGGTAATTGCTGGGCATGCCCTCGAGTTTGGCGATGGTGTCCGTGGTCGTGGCATGACGCACCACACGGTGCAGGACGCCGTCTGGCGAACGCACGAACACATCGGGAAGCCTCCAGGAAAACGGAATGATCATCTCCACAATCGAAACCCATTACAACACTTTATCGCCCTGTCGCAGCGGTGAGATTTGGGGTTTCCCCTCGTCCCGCACCCCTGTCGTGGGACGGTGTGCATGCCTGCAACATCTTCACAAAACCTCACGCGCCGTTCCTTCCGGCCGGCACGCTCAACGTTGGGGGCCGCGCGCGGCAAAGCCCGCACTTGCCAGCACCCGTGGCATCACGTCGGCGGCCGCGCCACGCAGGTTGTGATGCGCTTGCGCATCCAGCGGGGTGGCGGCGGGATTGACCTGCACGAGGGTGGCGCCCGATGCCAGCGCATGCCCAGGCAGCTCCGCCGCGGGATGGACCAGGGCCGACGTGCCGATGCTGAACATCAGGTCGCATCGTTGCGCGGCGTGCACGGCGGCGCTCCAGGAATCGGCCGGCAGGCTTTCTCCGAACCACACGACGCCGGGCCGTACCGGCGCCGAACAATGCGCGCAGGCGGGCGGCGCGATGCGCCGGCCGGTTTCCTGCTCATCGGCCACATCAGCCCCATCGGACACGTCGGTGGCAAAGGCATATGGCGATCCGCAAACCGAACAGCGTGGCGCGTGCAGGCTCCCGTGCAGATGCGTGACCCGAGGGCTGCCCGCGCGTTCGTGCAGGTCGTCCACGTTTTGGGTGATGACGGCGAGTTCGGGCACATGCCGCGCCAGTTCCGCGATGGCGCGGTGCGCGGCGTTGGGCATGGCGCGCAGGACCTGTGCGCGCCGCCATTCATACCAGCCCCACACGATATCGGGATGTGCTCTGAACGCTTCGGGCGTCGCCAGCGCCTGCGCGTCGAAGCGGGACCACAGGCCCGTCAGCGCATCCCGAAAGGTGGCGATGCCGCTTTCAGCCGAAACGCCGGCCCCCGTGAAGACGACGACGCGGCGCGCCTGGCGCAGCGCCTGCGCCAGTGCGGGCGGTATATCGTGATGCGTGTTTTTCATTACCAGCCTTGAAGACAGTCCGATACGCTGCACGCGCGGGCAGGGACGTGTCAAGCAGCGCTTTGCCGGGGTGGGCTGGCCCGCGCCATGGGCGCGCGTGCGCAGGCGTCCCGAATCGTGGATACTGTTTTTTCAATCTGGGATTTGAATACGCTCTGGAGATCTGCAATGCCTGAATCGCTAACCGGACTGGACCGCCTGCGCCGTTTTATCGCCACCGCGACACGGTTGGCGTCGCCGCAGGCGCTGGACCAGACGCCCGCGCTGGAAGCCGCCTTCGCGGACCTGATCAGCCACGATGACTGGCTTCCCGAAGCCTGTACCGCGCCGCATCCGCAGTATTACCAGCAGTACCTGCTGCATTGCGACCCGCTGGAACGGTTTTCGCTGGTGAGCTTTGTATGGGGGGCCGGCCAGTTCACGCCTGTTCACGACCACGAAGTCTGGGGATATGTGGGCATGCTGCGCGGCGCCGAGGTCAATCAGCGATACACCCGGGACGCGGGCGGCGCGCTGGCGCTCGCGGGCGAGGCCACGACCCTGCGGCCCGGAGACATAGAGCGGCTGTCGCCGGTTGAAGGCGACATCCACCGCGTGTCCAATGCCTATCCCGACCGCGTCTCCATCAGCGTGCATCTCTATGGCGGCAATATCGGCGCGGTTTCGCGCCATGTCTACGACCCCGCCACCGGGCAGGCCAAGCCGTTCGTGTCGGGGTATTCGTCGGGCAGCCTGCCCAATCTGTGGGATCGGTCCGAAGCCGTGCGGGCCACGATTTCCGGCCTGAAGGCCTAGGGTCCGTCAATACCAGAGGAATCTCTGTTGCTGCGCTGAGTGGCCCGCCTTGCGCCGTGCACGCAAAGCGCTGTTCCGGCGCGGCGTCCCGTGCTATGTTCTTGTCCTAAATATTAGGAAAATTCACGTATGGACAAGACGCTGCTCAAAGGCCTGATGGTGTTGGAGGCGGTGACGGATGTGGACAATCCGCCGCGCACGATCGACGCCCTGGCCGCGCGCGTGGGGCTGACCCGCAGCAACACGCATCGCACGCTGCAGACACTGATACATGCCGGCTACGTGATCAAGGACGACGACGGCGGCGGATATCGCGGCGCCGTGCGTCTCTTCGAACTGGCGGCCCGGCAGCTTGCGCAACTCGACGTCCGCAAGCTGGCCGCGCCCTTCATGCGCACGCTGGCTGACCAGACCGGCGAAACCGTGCATCTGTCCGTGCTGGACGGCTTCGACGTGGTGTATGTGGACAAGATCGACAGCCCGCAGCCCATCCGCGCCTATTCCATGGTCGGAGGGCGCGCGCCCGCGTACGCCGTGGCCACGGGCAAGGCTCTGCTGGCCTACCAGGCGGAAGGCTATGTCGAGCGCTATGCGGAGCAGATGGTTCGCCACACGCCTTCCACCATCGTGTCCATGCCGCTGCTGAAGGACGAGCTGCGCAAGATCGCGCGCGCCGGCTATGCGGTCAATCGCGGCGAGTGGCGCGAGGGCGTGGGCGGACTGGCCGTGACCGTGTTCAACAGCCTGGACCAGCCCGTGGCGGCGGTGGGCATTTCCGGTCCGCTGGACCGGCTGAGCGCCGCTAGGATGAAGCAGCTGGCGCCGGACGTGGCGGCCTGTGCGCAGTCCATTTCGCAAGGGATGGGGTATCGCCGGGGTTTCCTGGACCAATAGCGGGCCGGGCGGCCAGCGCGGCCGCGATGCGTACCGCCTGGCCGTTGGCCAGCCGCGCATTGACGTCCATGGAGGTCGTCCAGAAGTAGGTGCCGCCGGCCAGGCTGCCCAGCACCGATATACCCGGATGCGCGTCCCCGCGGGCGTCCTTCAGGCAGCCGGTGCCGTAGTCCAGCGCCAGTCCGCCGTGGGCGTCGGCCTGTGCGTGGCCTTCGAGCAGCAACGTGGCGATCAGCGGGTCCGCCGTGCGCTGCGCGTCCACCGAAAAACTGGTGGCGTTGACGAGGTAGCGGCTGACATGCACGGCCTCGCCATCCGCCGTGCGCAGACGCGTATGGAACGTGCCGGCCGCGCTGTCGTGGCGGCTGCCGATGAAGCCGGAGGCCACTCGCAACTGGCCTGTCTTGAACAAGGCCTGCAGCTTCAGGGCATTGCGCATCGGGAAGGTGGCGCGCCGCGCCATCCATAGCGATCGCCATTGCGACTGGAAGCGCTTGCGCTCGGCATCCGGCATCAGATGCCAGATCTGGTCCACTGCCGAGTTGGTGGCCGCGGCCACGGCCTGCCAGGGCCGGGCCGCATGCGCCGAACGCCGTATTTCCTCGTCCAGCGCGGTCGGCGCATCGCCCTGCAGCCCCAGCAGGTCGCCGCCGTCCAGGGAACCTCCGAGCGCCAGCACCTCGTCGCGCAGCGCCTGCCAGATCACGTCGATCGAGAGGGCGCCGCCGTGCCGGGCGGCAAGCAGCAAGGCGCCGTCGCGGCTCAATTGCAGCAGCGTGTCCGGCGGCCGGTTGTGAGGACTGCGCACGGACGGCAGCCGGCCATTGCGCGATACGCACACGATGGAGCCTTGATGGCCGGCCTGCTGCAGGGCCGCCACGGCGTCCACCGCGCTCAGGCTGGTGCCCACGATGCAGACCGAGGCATCGGGAGCGATGCCCCCGGCAAGCGCTGCCACCGGATAAGGACTGTTGAAATAGCCCGGAGCTTCTTCCAGCGCGGGAAATGCCTGCGACGGCAGATTGCCATTGCACAGCACGGCGTGGCAAGCCACGCTAGCCGCGCCGCTGGGGGACTCGATGTCCACCCGCCCATCGGGGCGGGGCGCCACGCGGCTGACGCGGCAGGGCACATGCGTAAACGTTATGCCCGCGCTTTGCGCGAGTGCGCGGCAGCGGACGTAGACCGCGCGCATGTAGGCGCCGAACAGCGGGCGGGGCAGGAAGTCCGCGGGATCGATCGCGTCCACGCCGTAGGCGCCCAGCCACGCGGGGTCCTGTTCCCGCAGCCATTCCACGAAGTCCAGCCGCCGGTCGGCCCGCGCCGACATGTTGCCGGCCGGGATGTTGAGCAGGTTGCTGGGCAGGTCGTCCTGGTAGGCGCCGCCCGGTCCCGGCTCGGCTTGCGGCTCGAACAGATGGATCGTCAGCGGACGCCGCACCGGATCCGCGTCCAGCGCCAGCAGGAACTGATAAAGAAAGCTGACCGCGACCGAGCCGCCGCCCACGATGGCCAGGTCCACCGCAACCGGCGGGGCGGGCAGCGGACGCCGAGGCATTATTTGGCCCCCGACAGGCGCACGACATCCGCCCAGCGTGCGACCTCCTGCTTGAGCACGCGGCCGGTGTCCGGGGGCGAGGTGGCCACCGCATCCGCGCCCAGCTTCAGGGCGGCCTGCTGCACGGACGGCATGGCGGCGGCCTTCTGCATGCCGGCCGACAGCTTGTCGACCACCGCAGGCGGCGTGCCGGCCGGCGCCAGCAAGGCGTAGGTAGTGGCGACCGCGTAGTCCTTGACGCCCTGTTCCATCAGCGTGGGCAGATCGGGCAGGGCCGTGGCGCGCGTTGCGGTTGTCACGCCCAGCAGCCGGATCTTGCCGCTGGCCACTTGCGGCAGCAGCGCGGGCAGCGTTTCGATGACCATGTCGATCTGCCCGCCCAGGAGGTCGGTGATGGCCGGACCGCTGCCGCGATACGGCACATGCATGAGCTTGATGCCGGTGGCAACCTGGAAGAGTTCGCCCGCCATGTGCTGCGACGTGCCAGGACCCGCCGATCCGAAAGTAATGGAGCCAGGCTTGCTCTTGGCCAGCGCGATCAGTTCCTGCACGTTCCGGGCGGGGATCTTGCCGCTGTTCACGGCCACCGCCATCGGCATGCTGGTCGCCATGGATACGCCGACGAAGGCGGTGCCGAAGTCATAGCCCGGCTTGTCGGGCATGGCCGCGTGGATCGCATGGCTGCCCACCGCGCCCATCAAGAGCGTGTAGCCGTCGGCCGGCGACTTGGCGACGAACTCCGCCCCGATCTCGCCGCCCGCGCCGGCCTTGTTCTCCACCACCACGCTCTGGCCCAGGAAGTCGCCCAGGTGCTGCGCATAGATGCGCGCGGCCGCGTCCGTGGCGCCGCCCGGCGGGAATGGCACCACCATGCGCACGGGTTTCGCGGGCCAGGCGTCGGCCGCGGCGGGGTTGGCCGTCAGCGCCAGCACCGCGCTGGCCAGGGCAATGCGCCACAACTGTTTCATGCAAGTCTCCTTGGGGGTTGGACGGGCCGGCATGCGCGGGGCGCCCCGCGATCGCGGGGGCGAACCAATCGCTGCTGCCCTTTGTGTGAATCCTAAATAATAGGACTCGTATTTCAATAAATGGTTTACGTAGAATTCCACACGGTGATATGCTGGTCAACAATTAAGCGCGGCACCTAGGGATTGCACTAGGATTCACGCGGGATATCGGTGAGATAGGCCCGACGGCCCTGAATGATGCCACCCACCCGCGCCGCGGCTTTATAATATTTTTCGCATCCCAAATATTGTTTTTTTATATCGAGAGGTCAGACATGACACCCAGTTCGGCGCTTGCCGGCATCACCGTGCTAGAGATCTGCAACGTCGCGGCGGGACCTTTTTGCGGCATGTTGCTGGCCGACATGGGCGCGGACGTGATCAAGGTGGAACACCCGGAAGGCGGCGACACGTTGCGTAGCTGGCCGCCCATTTCCGACGGCTACAGCGAGAACTTCGCTTCGCTCAACCGCAACAAGCGTTCGGTGACGCTGAACCTGAAAGACCCCGCGGATCTGGCGCTGGCGCGCGAGCTGGCATTGACCGCGGACGTGCTGATCGAAAACAACCGGCCGGGCGTGATGGACCGCCTGGGCCTGGGCCATGCGGAACTGCGCGAGGCCAATCCCAAACTGGTGTATTGCTCGATATCGGCCTATGGCCAGTCCGGTCCGCGTTCGCAGGAAGGCGGCTTCGACCTGACCATCCAGGCCATGAGCGGCATCATGAGCGTCACGGGCGAGGCCGGCGGCGAACCCGTCAAATGCGGCGTGCCGGTGGCGGACTTTTCGGCGGGCCTGTATGGCGCCTTCGCCATTGCGTCCGCGCTGCGCGCGGCCCAGGCCACCGGGCAAGGCACGCACATCGACGTGCCGATGCTGGGCGCCACGCTGGGCATCGCCGCCTTGCAGACATCGGAATTCTTCGGCAGCGGCAAGGACCCCGTCAAGCTGGGCTCCGCGCACCCGCGCAATGCGCCGTACCAGGCGTTCCGCTGCAAGGACGGCTACTTCGGCATGGCGGCGGGCAACCAGGCTTTGTGGAAGAGCGTATGCGCGACCGTGGGCCGCGAAGACCTGCTGGCCGACCAGCGCTTCACGGACACCAGCGCGCGTGCGCGCAACCAGGCGGCGCTGCGCGATATCCTGGAAGCGATCTTCGCCGAGGCCGATGCGCAGGCCTGGCTTCAGCGGTTTCGCGCGGCCGGCGTGCCGTGCGCGCCGATCAACACCTATTCCGAGGTGCTGGCCGATCCGCAGGTGGAACACATGGGCTGGGTGCAACAGGTGGAGCTGCCCAACGGCGTACAGACCCGCACCTTCGGCCTGCCGGTGCGCTTCGACGGGGAAACCACGGCGCTGCGCCGCCGTCCTCCCGCGCTGGGCGAGCACAACGACGAAGTGCTGGGCGCGCTGCGCGCCGCCAGCAAGGAAGCGGCGGCATGAGCGTCCTGCGTATCGACAAGCAGGGCGCGCGGCACGTGCTGACCCTGGCCCGCCCCGAGAAGATGAATGCCTTGTCGGCCGACCTGGTCGAAGCGCTGATCCTGGCGCTGGACGAAGCCGAGGCGCAAGGCGCCAAGGTGATTGTGCTGAAAGGCGAGGGCAGGAACTTCAGCGCCGGCTTTGACTTCGGGGACTGGCAAGCACACAGCGAAGGCGATCTGCTTCTGCGCTTTGTCCGCATCGAGACGCTGCTGCAGCGGCTGGCCGGGTCGCCCTGCCTGACGCTCGCGCTGGCGCATGGCCGCAACTTCGGCGCGGGGGTGGATGTGTTCGGCGCCTGCAAGTGGCGCGTCTGCGCGCCGGATGCCTCGTTCCGCATGCCGGGCCTGAAGTTCGGCCTGGTGCTGGGCACGCGGCGCTTTGCCGCGCTGGTGGGCGCCGAGCGCGCGCGCACGATTCTGGAGCAGGCCGCGACGTTCGGCGCCGAAGACGCCTTGCGCGACGGATTCGCCAGCCGCCTTGCCGCGCCGGAAGAATGGCCGGAGATCGAGCAGCAGGCGCTGGATACGGCATCCGCCCTGACGGACGCCAGCCGCGCGCAGCTTTATGCGGCCTTGTCCCAGGAAGCGCCGGATGCGGATCTTGCGCGCCTGGTGCGCTCGGCGGCGCAGCCGGGCCTGAAAGACCGCGTGGCGGCATATCTGCAAGCGCGCTAGCCGCAACAGACCAAGCAGGGAGGAAGACTATGGCTTCGGGATTCAACCAAAAGAACAAGCAATGCTCGCTGTCGGAACTGGCGGCGCTGGTGCCGAATGGCGCCTCGATCGCGCTGGGCGGCAGCTTTCTGCATCGCGGACCCTTCGCCTTCGTGCGCGAACTGATCCGCCAGGAAAAGCGCGACCTTGAACTGATCAAGCAATCGCCCGGCTACGACGTGGACATCCTGTGCCGCGCGGGCGTGCTGCGCCGCGTGCGCGCGGGCATTGTCGCGATGGAAGGCAACTTCGGCCTGGCGCCCTGGTACCGGCGCGCGGTCGAGCGCCACGAGATCGAACTCGAGGAGCACGCTTGCGCCACGCTGACGGCGGGACTGCGGGCGGCGGCCTTCGGCGTGCCGTTCCAGCCTTGCGGCGGCCTGCATGGCAGCGGCCTGCCCGAGCTCAACGGATGGAAGTGCCTGGACGACCCCTACGGCAGCGGCCAGAAGACCTGGGTGGTGCCCGCCATCCGGCCCGACTTCACCGTGATCCAGGCGTCAGAAGTGGATGCACAGGGCAATGTGCGCGTGCATGGCACGGCGCATTGGGACCGCATCATGTCGCGCGCGGCGGGCAGCGTGCTGGTGGTGGCCGAAAAACAGGTGGACAGCGCCGTATTCGAAGCGCAGCCGGAATCCACGCTGGTGCCGTACTTCATGGTGCAGGCCTACGCGGTCGTGCCGCGCGGCGCGTGGCCCGGGTCATGCTGGCCGGACTACGCCATCGACTATCCGGCGGTAGAGGCCTACATGGACAAGAACAGCGATCTGCGTGCGCACATGGCTGCGGCGCCCGAAGCGGGGGAGGGCAATCATGGCTGAGCAATGGTCTGGCTTTTCATACATCGTGACCAACCTGGCGCGCTTCATCCGCCCGGATGAAATCACCTTCAGCGGCGTGAACTCCACCATGCCGATGTTGGCCTGCCTGCTGGCCAAGCGCGCCTACGACTGGGACTTCGTCTACATCAATGTCGCCGGGGGCGTGAACCCGCGGCCATCGCATATCCCGATCTCCAGCTCCGATCCCGTGCTGGCCGAGCACACGGCGTCGATCTTCTCCAACGAAGACTTCTACGACCTGTGCACGCGCGGGCGCATGGACCTGACCTTCCTGGGCGCCGCGCAGATCGACGGCGCGGGCTGCGCCAACAACTCCTGCATAGGCGACTGGCACCAGCCCAAGGTCCGCCTGCCGGGCGGCGGGGGCGGCGCGGTGATGCTGCCCACGGCCCGGCGGGCATGCACCTGGCGCACCGAACATTCAAGCCGCACCTTTGTGCCCAAGCTGGATTTCATGACGTCCTGGGGCGGATTCCATGGCGTGGTGACGCCGATTGCCGTGTTCGTCAAACGGGACGGGCGCCTGGCGCTGCAATCGTGGCACCCGGAATCCAGCCTGTCGGAAGTGCGTGAACGCACGGGCTTCGAGTTCGACGCCACCGGCGCTGCACCGACGGCGCCGCCGACCGCCGACGAAGCCCGCGCCTTGGGCGAGCTGGACGCCGACGGCCAGTTCGAACGCGACGCCGCCGTGGCGCTGCGCTAGGCCGCGTTCACACCGCAAGAAGCCTTGCACGGGCTCAGGGGGAGATAGTCATGACGATTGCCGATGCCACGGTCGTGGCGGCGTTTGCGCGCTTGTGGAGCCAGCCCGGCTGGGCGGCGCGTCCCGCCATCGTGACCGCCGAGGAAACGCTGACCTATGCGGATCTGCGCCGCCGCGTGGGGCAGGCGGCGGGCGGGCTGCGTGCGGCCGGCGTCGCGCCGGGCCACTATGTGGCGGTCGCGATGGAACGCTCGCTGGCGCAGGTCGTGGCCATGCTGGGCGCGATGGCGGCGGGGGCTTGCCCGTGTCCGCTCGAACCGCGCCTGTCGGTCGCGGAAACGGCGCGCCGCGTGGCCGCGGTGGGCCTGACCTGGATGCTGCACGATGAGGCCAATGCGGCCAGCGCCGAAGCCTGCGGACTGGCGCCGGCGCGTCTGCTGCGGGCCGCCGATGTCGCCCAGGGCCCCGAAGACTGGTCGGGCTCGGGCGTCGCGCCGCGGGGGCCGGGCCTGCTGCTGTTCACCTCGGGCAGCACGGGCAATCCGAAGGGTGTGCTGCTGAGTCACCAGGGTCTGGCGAACAACGCGCGCGGCGTGCTGGCGCATACGGGCCTGACGCCCGCCGACCGCCTGCTGCATGTCATGCCGCTGCATCACACCAATGCGCTGAACAACCAGATATTCGCGCCGCTGCTGGCCGGCGCCAGCGTGGCGCTGGCCGGCCGGTTCCGGGCGGACGACATGCCCGGGCTGTTGACCGCGTTTCGCCCCACCATCATCACGGGCGTGCCCACCATGTACGCCCGCATGCTGGAACTGCCATTCGATCCGGCCGCCCTGGCCGGCCTGCGCTTCGCGCGCTGCGGTTCCGCGCCCATCACCGAGGCGCTGCATCGGCGCATAGAAGCGTTTCTGGGCTGCCCGCTGGTGGTGTCCTACGGCCTGTCGGAGGCCACCTGCACCTCCACCATGAACCCGCCCGCCGCGCGGCGCGTGGGGTCGGTGGGCACGGTGCTGGCCGGTCAGGAAGTGAGCTTGCGCCTGCCGGACGGCAGCCGGGCCGCGGCGGGCGGCGAGGGCGAGATCTGCATCGCAGGCGACAGCCTGATGCTGGGCTATCTGGGCGTGGATGACGCAGACGATGGCGCGCCGGCGCTATTGCGCACGGGCGACCTGGGGCGATTCGACGAGCAAGGGTATCTGACCATCACCGGCCGCATCAAGGACGTCATCATCCGGGGCGGCGAGAACATCTCGCCGGCGTTGATCGAAGGCGTCGTGACCGGACTGCCCGGCGTGGCCGCCTGCTGCGTGGTGGGCGCGCCGGACGAGGACCTGGGCGAAGCGCCCGTGATCTTCGTGCAGCGCAACGGCGACGCCGCGCCCGACGCGCCGCGCATCCAGGCCGAAGTGCTGGCGCGCCTGGGCCGGATCTACGTGCCGCGCGAGGTCTTGTGGATCGAGCGCCTGCCCGAGAACGCGGTGGGCAAGGTCGACCGCAAGGCCCTGGCGCGGCAGGCCGCGGCCAAGGACGCCGTTCATTGAACGGACGGCGGCGGGCGCCCCTTGCCGCCCGGCGCCGTTATTCCACCTTGCCTATTTTGTTCACCGCGGCTTCCAGCGATGCGGAATCTTTTTTCCAGTATTCGTCGAACGCCGGCGCGTCCAGGTATTGCACGGGGCTGCCGGTGCCGGCGATGCGGGTCTGCACGCCGGGGTCGTGAGCGATCTCCTTGACCGCCTGGCGCAGCCGGTCGATGACGGGTTGCGGCGTGCCGGCCAGGGCAAATACGCCGGACCACTGCACGAAGCCGATGTCATAACCCTGCGATTTCAGCGATGGCACTTGCGGCAGGCTGTCGAGCTTGCCATCGCCCCAATGCGCCAGCGCCTTCACGCGTCCGCCCTGGATAAGCTGCATGACGCTGGACGGGCCGGTGGCGACCGCATCGACCTGCCCGCCCACCAGCGCCTGCACCGCGGGGCCCGCGCCCGTGAACGGCACGTGCATCATCTTGACCCCGGCCGCGCTCTGCAGCATCTCCATCGGCACGTGCATCGTGCCGTAGATGCCGGAACTGCCATAGCTCAGCTTGCCGCCCTGTTTCCGGGCCGCGTCGATGAACTCCCGCACCGTGTTGTACGGCGCGTCCGCCCGCACCACCAGCACGGTGGGATCCGCCGTGATCCGCGCGATGGGCACGAACTGTTCCAGTTGATAGGCAGGCTTGCGTTCCAGCAGGCGATCCGCCGCGGGCAGGATCGAAATGGACGACAGGCTCAGCAGCAGCGTGTAGCCATCCGGCTTGGCGCGCCCCGCCTGTCCTATGCCGATGGCGCCGCCCGCGCCGGCCTTGTTTTCAAGGACGATGGGCTGGCCCAGCTTGTCGCCCAGGGCCTGGGCCAGCGGCCGTGCGATGGTATCGGCGACGCCGCCGGGCGGGAACGGTACCACCATGGTCACGGCACGCTCGGGATAGCCGGCGGCCATCGCGTTTGCCGCTCCGAACAATAGCAAGGCAGCCGCGGCCACCCCTTTGCAGCGCAGGTTCATGTCTCACTCCTTTATGTATTTATGGACTGCGTCGCGCCGTGTTCACGCCAGGCGCGTTGGCTCAGACAAAGCGGTTTTCGATACTCCCGATGCCGTCGATCTCGATCCGCACCGTGTCCCCGTGCTTCAGGAATCGCGGCGGGTTGAGCCCCTGGCCCACGCCGGCGGGCGTGCCGGTGGCGATGACGTCACCCGGATACAGGGTGATGCCGCGCGAGCAGGTTTCGATCAGTGTGGGAATGTCGAAGATCAGGTCTTCGGTGTTGCCGTCCTGGCGCAGCTCGCCGTTCACCCAGCAGCGCACCCGGGTGTGCTGGCCGTCCAGTTCGTCGGCCGTGACCAGCCAGGGGCCCATGGGGCAGAAGGTGTCGAAGGATTTGCCCAGATCCCATTGCTGATGGCGCATCTGCACGTCGCGCGCCGTGACATCGTTGACCACCGTATAGCCCATCACATGGCTCATGGCTTCGGCGCGGGAGATATCGCGGCCGCCCTTGCCGATCACGACGGCTAGCTCGGCCTCGTAGTCGATCTTGTCGGAGATGCCCTGGGGCAGCCGCACGTCCGCCCACGGCCCCACCACCGTCTGCGGCACCTTGGTGAATACGATGGGCCAGGATTCGGGGTTGGCGTCGTTGTCCTTGAACACGGAGTCGCGCAGTTCCTTGGCGTGGGCGTGATAGTTGCGCCCCACGCAGAACAGGTTGCGCCGCTGGGCGGGCAAGGGCGCTTCATGCTCGACTTGATCCCAGCGATACGACGGACCGGTCCTGGCCGGCAAGTCGCGGCCCTCGGCCAGCCATTCCACGGCCGTCAGCGCGCCCGCCGCCGCGAGTTCCCGGGGGAAGTCCAGGGCGGTCACCGCGCTGCCGTCCTCGGAGACCAGGCCCACCCGGCGCTCACCATCGATTCGAAATACCGCGATCTTCATGCTTGCTCCCTGGGCGGCTGGCCGCCCTGTAATGGCATACCAATAAATACCAATTGAGCATCAATTCAGGCCCAATTTCCGCAGAGCATAAACCAAATAAAACCTTCGAAGCCATGGGAATAATCCCGAGCTCAGGTTTTTATTGGACTGATTTGGTATTATCTTGGCGCCAGGCCATTCAGGGAGCCAACATGGACAAAGCCTCCGCCATGCGCGCGGTCATCATCGAAAACCTGCAGTCCGGCATCTGGCCCGCCGGCCACCGGCTGCCGACGGAACGCGCCCTGAGCGAACAATTCGGCATCAGCCGTTCAACGGTGCGCCGCACTTTGTCGGCACTGAAGGACGAGGGCCTGATCTCGCAGCGGGTGGGCAGCGGCACGTACGCCAATCCGCCGTCCACGCTGACGCAGACCGAAGCGCTGCTGCGCGGCGAGGTGTTGGCCACCAGCCCGGCCGAGCTGATGGCCGCGCGCCTGGTTCTGGAGCCCGCCATCGCGGCGCTGGTGGTGCAGCATGGTTCACCGGCCGACTTCACCGCCATGCAGCATGCCTGCGACCAGGCGGAGGCCGCGGCCAGTTTTGAAGCCTTCGAAGTCTGGGACGCCAAGCTGCACGAACTGATGGCCACGGCCACCCACAATCTCTTCATTCAAAAGGTGTTTGCCTTGATGACGGCGGCGCGTTCACAAGCCACGTGGGGCGCCCTCAAGCGAAAAAGCCTGACGCCGGAACGGCGCCAGGCGTACCAGGCCGAGCATCGGGAGATCGTCGAGGCGCTGCATGACCGTGACGCCGAACGCGCCATGGCGGCCGTTCGGCGGCATCTGTTGCACGTGAGGGATAACTTGCTGGGTTAGGCGTGCGGGCGCTTGCCGGCGCCGCGCGCATCCAGCAAGGGGTGAGCCAAGTCTGCCATGGCCAGCAGCGCGCCATCCCCGCCCTGTCTGCTCACCAGTTGCACGCCCAGCGGCAGGCCGTTGCCGGACCAGGCCGTGGGCAATTGCACGGCGGGCCATCCCAGCACCGACCAGACCCGGTTGAAGGTCGATTCGCCCGTGCTGGCCAGCCCGAACGGGGCCTCGCCGGCCGCGCCGGGGGTCAGGATGAAGTCGAAGTCCGCAAGCGCCTGTTCGAACACGCGGCGTTCGCGTGCCGAGCGCTCCAGGGCCTCGCGATACTGCGCGGCATCAATCGCCAGACCGTCAGCGATCGCGCGGTGCAGCAGGGTGCTCAGGTCCCTTGGCCGCGCCCGGCCCAATGGCAGCAGCGTTCGCGCCAGTTCGTACAGCATGATTATTCGATGGCACTGCGCCAGCACGAGCAGGCTGGGCCCCATGGCGGCCGGCACGACCTCGTGGCCGGCATGGCGCAGTGCCGCCGCCGCGGCGTGCAGCACGCGCTCGGCTTGCGGTTCGAGCGGGCCCAGTTGTTCGGACGCCAGCAGCATGACGCGCCACGTGGCGGGCGGCGGTGCGGCCTGTCCCGGCAACAACACCCGTCCTACGGCGATGGCGTCCGCCACATTGCGCGTGAACCAGCCCAGGCAGTCCAGGCTGGCGGCCACGGCGGCGACGCCGTCCAGCGGCACCGCGCCCACCGAGGTCTTGACGCCGACGACGCCGCAATAGGCCGCCGGGCGTATCACTGAGCCGCCCGTCTGCGTGCCCAGCGCCAGCGGAACCACGCCGGCGGCGACTGCGGCCGCGGATCCGCTGGACGATCCGCCAGGGGTACGGTCCGCGGCGTGGGGATTGCGAGTGGGACCGGGGTAAGAGAAGGCATGCTCGGCGGTCACCGTCTTGCCCACCGGCACTGCGCCCGCGGCACGCAGCAATGCCACGCATGCGGCGTCGCGCGCCGCTGGGTCCGGCCCGACGCCGGGCAGTCCCAGTCCGGTGGGCATGCCGGCCACATCGATCACGTCCTTGACGCCCAGCGGCACACCCAGCAGGGGCAGGTCCGGGCCCGACGGCAGCCGGCGGTAGGCCGCGTCGACCTGCGCCGGTTCGAACCAGCTCCATGCCCGCAGCGCGGGCTCGCATCGGGCATGGGCCGAGATAAGGCCGCTGGCGATCCCGGCGGGCTTCAGGGTGTTCTGGCGCAGGGCGCGAGCGATGTCGTGCGCGCAGGCTTGAGATGGGTGTAGGGCTTGCATGGGCCCCAGTATGGGTCAGGCGCCGCGCCGGCGAGCGGTTCCGGGGGCATGAAATTTCTTCGCGCCCCTCGCGCCAAATGCTCGTTTGCCTGCGGCACATCCTGGGGGCCAGACTTGCCAGCGCCAAGGAGGACACCATGCGAGAATTTTCCGATCAACTGGGCCTGCGCTGCGTGCTGATGCGCGGCGGCACGTCCAAGGGGCCATTTTTCGTGGCCGAAGACCTGCCCGCGCCCGGCCCGCGCCGCGACGCCGCGCTGCTGCGCCTGATGGGCGCCGTGGAACCGCGCCGCATCGACGGCATCGGCGGCATCGACTCGCTCACCAACAAGGTGGCGATCATCGCCCGCAGCAGTATGCCGGATGTGGACGTGGACTATCTGTTCGCCCAGATCTGCGTACACAAGAACACCGTCGACTATTCGGTGAACTGCGGCAACATGCTGGCGGCGGTGGGACCCTTCGCCATCGATGAAGGGCTGGTGCCGGCGACAGGGGAATCCACCGAGGTGGCGATCTTCAACGTCAACACCCGCAAGCGCATCGTCGCGACGGTCCGCACCCGCGGCGGCCTCACGGTCTACGACGGCCAGGCCGCCATCGACGGCGTGGCCGGAAGCGCCGCGCCGGTGTGGCTGAAATTCCACGAGGTCGCGGGCGCCAAGACGGGCAAGCTGCTGCCCACGGGCCGGGCGGTCGACATGATCGAGGGCGTGCCGGTAAGCTGCGTCGACGCGGCAGTGCCGATGGCCATCGTCGAGGCCTCGGCTTTCGGCATCACGGGCCATGAGACGGCCGAAGAGATAAACGCCCGCCCCGAGCTGCTTGCCCACGTCGAGCGGGTGCGTTGCGCCGCCGGCCTGGCGATGGGGCTGGGCGATGTGTCCAGGCTTGAAATGCCCAAGCTTGTGACGGTGGCGCCGCCGCTCAGAGGCGGAACCCTGAGCGCCAGGTATTTCATGCCGTACACCTGCCATACCTCGTTCGCGGTGACAGGAGCGGTATGCCTGGCCGCCGCCGCGCGGATTCCCGGTTCCGTGGCGGCGCGGGCCGGGGGGGAAGAAGGGTCGGGCAGCGTGGACATCGAGCACCCGGCGGGTACGCTGCAGGTGGGCATAGAGGCTGTCGATGGCGCGGCCGGCATCGAGATCAGGTCGGCCAGCCTGCTGCGAACCGCAAGGCGCCTGTTCGCGGGAACCGTTTATTTACCCCAAGAGACCTTGGCGGCGTTCCAACCGGAAGCAACAGAGAAAACCACCCTATGAAATCCATTCGCATTTTCTTGACCGCGGCCATGGGTATCGCCCTGGGCTGCGGCAATGCCGCGCTGGCGGCCGATACGTATCCTTCCGCGCCCATCCGGCTGGTGGTTCCGTTTCCCGCCGGCGGCGGCACCGACATTCTGGCTCGGGAGCTGGCGCGCGAACTGGACGAGCAGTGGGGCCAGCGCGTCGTGGTCGAGAACCGGCCGGGCGCGGGCGGCGCCATCGGCGCCACCGCGGTGGCGAACGCCAAGCCCGACGGCTACACCATGCTGATGACCACCGCGGGCGTTGCGGCCATCAATCCCAGCCTGTACAAGGCACTGACCTATGACCCGGACGCGCAGTTCACGCCGGTGAGCCGCGTGGCCGCCACGGTGTTCGGGGTGCTGGTGCATCCTTCGCTGCCGGTGAATTCAATGGAAGAACTCATCGCCCTGGCGAAAAGCAAGCCGGGCACGCTGACGTTCGGCTCGGCCGGCAACGGCGCGGCTGGCCATCTGCCGGCCGAACTGTTCCGGTCGATGGCGAAGGTCGACATACGCCATGTGCCTTATCGCGGCACGACCCCGGCGTTGAACGACCTGCTGGGCGGACAGATCTCAATGATGTTCGCCATCCTGGGACCGGCGGCGCCCTACGTCAAAGCGGGCAAGGTCAAGTTGCTGGCCACGACAGGCGCCACCCGTTCGACCAGTTTTCCCGACGTGCCCACCGTGGCCGAAGCCGGCCTGCCGGGTTATGTCGCGGACGAGTGGTGGGGCGTGGCGGCGCCCAAGGCCACGCCCGCGGCGGTCGTCGAAAAATGGAACGCGGCGATGCAGGCGTATGTGGCTCGGCCGGAAGTGCGGCAGAAGCTGATCGAGAGCGGCTACGAACCCGCCGCGGATTCGGTGGCGGCGTTCACCGAGCTGATCGCGGCGGACAAGGCCAAGTGGGGCAAGGTGGTGCGGGACGCGGCGGTCAGCATCGACTGAGGAGCGCCGGCGGGCCGGCCGATTCAAGCGCCGGCCTGCTCCCGCAGCGCGTGCAGCAGCCGCGACGCCGCCGGAGTGGGAACGACGCCAGGATCCACCACCAGCCGCAGTTCGAAACTGGCCCAGTCGTCCGACAGGGCGATGAGCCGGACGTTGGCCGGCACATGCCAGGACGCGGGCGCGGCGGGCACCACCGCCACGCCCAGCCCCGCGCTCACCAGCGAGAACACCGCGGGAAAGCTGGTCACCTGCGTCGTCACCGCGGCGGCGTTGTCGGTCTGTCCGGCCGATGAGCCCGAAAACTGCGCCAGCGCGCTGCCCGCGGCGCGGGCAAGGTGCGGGTAGACCAGGGTCTCGGCATAGGTTACCGAGGCCCGGTGCGCCAATTCATGGCCGCCAGGCACCGCCAGCACCAGCGGCGTGCGCGTGTACGGCATGGAGACCAGGGCGCCCTTGTCGGCGCTGGCATGGGCAATGCCTATGTCCGCCGATCCATTGGCCACGGCCTCGGCCACGGCGGCGCTGGTGGCTTCCACCACCGATATGCGGATGGCGGGGAAGTCGGCCGAAAATCTGACCAGCAGTTCCGCCAGTCCCGCGGACAGGCCGGAAGTATTGGATGCCACCCGGACCTGGCCCGCGGTGCCTTCGGCAAAGCCGGCCAGGTCGGCATGCAGTTCCCGCAGTTGTTCCAGCACGCGTTCGCTGCGCTGTGCCACCTTGTGGCCGGCCGGGGTCAGGCATGCGCCTTCGGGCCGCCGCAGAAGCAGGGCGATCCCCAGTTGCGTTTCCAGTTCCAGGATGCGCTTGCTGGCGGCGGAGGCGGTCAGATGTATGGTTTCGGCGGCGCGCGCTACGCTGCCGGTCTCGTCGACCTTGCGCAGCAGTTGCAGTGTCAATAGGTCGAATCGAGGGTTCATGCCGGCTGTCCGTGCGAGATGCGCTTTGCGTGTGCATGCCCGGCGGTGGCGCGGCCGGGAGGTTCCTCAATTCTACCGGCACGCATACGCGCAAGGGGGCTCGGCAGCCGCGTCGGTAGGCCTGCGCGCGATACGCCTGGGGGCGGTGTGTAGCGGGAAGAAGGGCGGCGGCCCTCAGGACTGGCCGCGCAGCCTTGCCAGTTCGGCCGAAAGCTCGGCCACCAGGGCCTGGGCGCGCGCCAGCGGATCCTGCCCGCCGGGCAGGGCATCCGCCTGGACGGCGGCATCCTGCAGCCGGGGCTGCACGCTTTCGTGGCCCATGCTGACATCCACGTCGAACACGAGCTGTTCCGCGCGGTGCCAGGTCGTGAACCATTCCAGCGGCTTTCCGTGCTGGTCCATGCCCTGTCCTTGCAGCATCAGCAGGGGAGTGCCGGCCTGGGTGTCCAGCAGCTCGGCCAATGCCGCGTCGGCGGCCACCGCCCGGATCTGATTGCGGCCCGCGCCGGGGCGCAGGCCGAACTGGCGTGTCAGCACGCCGTGCAGGGACGCGTCGACCAGGTGCTCGGCACGCAGGCCCGGCACGGCGTCGGCGGGCAGCCAGGTGCGCACATAGGCCAGCGGCGCCTCGGCCACGTGGCGCAGGCGTTCCAGCATCAGCAGGCGGGACGTGCCGAAGAACCCGGCCACGTCGGCGGGCGGTTCGGCCCGGCCCAGCGCCAGGACGCGGGTCTGCAGGGATACGCCCGATTGCGCGAATTGCTCGTAGAGGCCCGTGGACCGCTGCACCAGGCGCCGGTGCTCCTGGGGCGCCGCCACCGTGGCAGGGCGTCCCGTTTCGCGCTGAATCATTCCTTCGGCGGCCAGCGCCGCCAGCGCCTGGCGCACCACGCTGCGGGCCACGCCGAAGCGTTCGCAGAGCGCGGCCTCGCTGGGCAGCACGGCGCCGGCCGCGAGCTTGTTCGTGCGGATGTATCCGCGCAGCATGGCCGCCACCTGGGCGTGCAGCGGGATATCGCCGGAGCGGTCAAGAACGGGCAATGCGTCGTGCGTGGCGGGCGCCATGGAAATCAACCTCCGGTTTGTGCCCGCGCAGTTTCCCATACATGCGTCCAGCCCGGGGCCAGATGCGCGGCGCGCTCGGCGGCCAGGATCAGGCTGTCTTCGCGGGCGATACCCTTGCCGGCGATGTCGAAGGCGGTGCCGTGGTCCACGGACACGCGCACGACCGGCAGGCCCACGGTGATGTTCACGCCGTCGTCGCCGTACACAGCCTTGAAGGGGGCGTGGCCCTGGTCGTGATAACAGGCGATCACGAACTTCCACTTGCCGCGCACGGCCTGCGGGAACAGCGCGTCGGCGGGGATGGGGCCGGCGGCCAGGATGCCGGCGGCGTTGGCCTCGGCCACGGCGGGCGCAAGGATGTCGGCGTCTTCGCTGCCGAAGATGCCGTTTTCACCGGCGTGCGGGTTCAGGCCCGACACCGCCACCGGCTCGTCGCCGCGGCCCAGCGCCTTGGCGAACGATCCGGCCAGGCGCAGCACGGCGCGCATGCGCGCCGGAGTCAGGTCGTCGATGGCCTGGCGCAGCGACACGTGGGTGGTGGCGTGGAAGATGTACAGATCGCCGGCCGACAGCACCAGCGAGAAGGTCTTGACGCCGAACTCGTGGGCCAGCAGTTCGGTGTGGCCGGGCCACTTGTGGCCGGCGGCGTGCATGGCGGCCTTGTTCAGCGGCGCGGTGACGATGCCGTCGACCTCGCCGGCGCGCGCCAGGGCGCAGGCCGTGGTGACGAAGCGCACCGAGCCGTCGCCGGCGTCCGCGCTGATCTCGCCCAGCTTCACGTGGGCCAGCGACGGGCCGGCCTGCAGCACTTCGATCGTGCCGGGGGTGTTGCTCGTGTCGGCCGCGCGCTCCAGCTTGCGCACGATGGCGGGGTCGCCGCCCAGATTGCGCACGGCATTGATCATGACGTCCACGTCGCCCACCACCAGCAGGCGGGCCTTCTGGCGCAGGTCGTCGTGGCCCATGAGCATCTTGGCGGTGATTTCCGGCCCGATGCCCGCCACGTCGCCCAGGGTCACGGCCAGCAGGGGCAGCTTCGTGGAAAGGGTTTGTGTCATCGCTTGAATCTCCTGTCGCGGATCGCGCGCACCGCGCGAACCAGTACGTCTTCGGTGCCAAAGCCGCCGGCCTTGGTCACCACGGGCAGGCCAGCGGCCGTGCCTCCGGTCAGCGTGCCAAGGGGCACGCCGCCCATGACTTCATCCACCAGCGCAATGCCGCTGGCGTTCAGCGCCACCAGCACGCTGCGCGCGCCGTCGCCACCCGTGGCGACGACGCCAGCCGCGCGCGAGGCGGCAATCAATTGCGCGGCCAGGCTGCCGAGCCGGTCCGCCACCTTCTCGGAATCCAGGCCGTCGAGCTGCCCTTCGGGAGCCAGCAGCAACACGGTGCCGGCTTCGGTGGGGGCCTGTGCGTGCGTTTGCAGCAGGGGCTGGCTCCAGGCCTGCCATGCGGCGTCGTCCGCCAGTTGCGCGAGGGAGGGCGTCCAGGTGTCGGCGCCCGAGGCCCGCAGGGCGGCGGCTTGCGCGCGCGCCGCGCTGTGCTGCGACGTGACGACGACCACGACGGGCGCGGTCTGGTCGGCCCCGGCCCACACGCGGGCCAGCGGCACGGCCAGGCCGCCCGCGCCCACGGGCAGGGCGCGCACGCCCAGCAGCCCGATGGCGCGCGCCAGCCGTTCCAGGTCGCCATCGCTGGCGGCGTCGACCACCACGGTGTTGCCAGCCTGCGCGATGCGCGCCGCCAGCGATTCCGCGGTGTCGCTGTCCAGGGGCGCGACATGGGCGCAGCCCAGCAGGGTGGGAATATGGCTTTCGGTCACCGGGGTGACGGGATCGGTGGCCGCCGAGGTCTCGGTGACCGGCTTGCCGTTCACGTAGAGGATGCCTTGTTCGACGGTGCGGCCGGTGGCGGGGAAGGCGGGGCAGATCACCGCCACCGTGTCCGCGCCCCAGGCTTCGCGCGCCGCGTCGATCTCGGCCTTGAACGCGCCGCGCAAGGTGGAGTCCACTTTCTTGTACAGGCGCGACACGCCGGCCGCGCGCAGCAGCCCCACGTTCTGGCGGATCACCTGGGCGGCGTCGGCGGCGTTCAGCGCGCGGCTGTTGGTCGTGACGGCCAGCACTTCGACGCCGGCCGTGGCCGGCCCCGAAAGGGCCTCGTCGGCGCCGCCGATCGACAGATGCGTGCTCCAGCCGGCGCGCACGAACTGCACGGCGGTGTCGCCGGACCCGGTCAGGTCATCCGCGACGATGGCGATGACGGGTTTCACAGGGCCTCTCCGCGCGCTTCGGTCAGGGGCGGGGCCACGCGGACGTCGGCATCCTCGGATTTGAGTTCACCGGCACGCTTCAGGAAATACGAGGCCAGGATCGGCGCCAGGATGGAACTGATCAGCACGCAGGCGGCGACCTGCGCGGTGGCGGTCGACACGTATTGCTGGAAGTTGGGATCGGCCGCCGCGACCACGGCGGGCGTAGCGATGGCGTTGCCAGCCGTGGTGCCCGCCGCGAAGCCCAGGCCGCTCTTGCCGCCGCGGCGCAGGATCATGCGATAGCCCAGGTAGACCAGGCCGCCGGTGATGGGGCTGATGATCAGGCCCAGGATCAGGCCGGTTGCGCCGCCGCTGACGACCGCGCCCAGATTGATGCCGGTGCCCAGCGCGAACGCGAAGAACGGGATGACGATGTTGGGCACGGGCTTGAGCACGTCGCGCCACTTGGGGTCCAGGTTGCCGACCACCACGCCCAGCAGGAACGGCACCAGCGCCGCCACCAGGGCGATCATCGGAATGTCGGCCAGGCCGGAGGCGCCCAGGAACAGCAGGCTGAAGAAGGGGCCGTCGTTGACCGCGCTGGCCACATAGGCGCCGCGGTCGCGGGCATCGCCGTATTGGCCGGTGTAGGCCAGCCACAGGCCGCCATTGCTGTTGTCGAAGGCGGCCAGCATCGCCAGGATCGACACGCCCATGACGCCGTCCAGGCCGACATAGCTGCCCAGGATGATGATCAGGGTGGCGGGCACCAGGGTCTTCATCAGCAGGATGGTGCCGGCGGTGGCGAGGATGGGGCCGCCCGTGCGGGCGTTGACCTGCGTGCCCGTCGCGAAGATCAGCAGCGCGATCAGCGGCAGGGCGCTGTTCTTGAACAAGGCGGTGGTGAAGCCGCCGATGGCGAGCGCATCAGGGGCGAAGGTGCCGATCAGGGAACCCAGGATCAGCGGCACCAGCATCAATCCACCGGGGATTTTTTGCATCGTGCCAAAAAAGGGCGAGCGGGAAGTTTCGGTCGACACTATCGGGGTCTCCAGGACGATTTTTCTGGGTTGCAGACGTTCATGCGTGCGTCTGTCGGGCGGGTGAAAAACCGTAGTGTACACCTGTACGTACAGCATGTACGTACAGGTGTCAGGCCTGCTGGAGACCGCCCCCGAGCGGGAGGGTTACCCGGTCAGAACCGGTAGGTGCCGCTCAGCATCACCGTGCGGCGCGCGCCGTAGAAGCAGTCGCCGCGGTCCAGGCAAACGACCTCGTACGTCCGGTCCGCGATGTTGTTGACGTTCAGTGCATAGCGCCACGGACCGTTGTCGTAGCTGACCATGGCATCGAACAGGGTGACCGAAGGCGTTTCCGGCGCGCCGCCGTCGGTGAACGCGGACAGGTAACGTACCCCCGCGCCCACCGCGAAGCCCGGCTGGTTGGCGATGGCGAAGCGGTACTTGCCCCACAGCGAGGCCATGTGCTTGGGCACGGGCTCCAACTGCGGATCGATATCGGTGTAGATGTAGTTGGCGATCACGTCCACTTGCTTGGTGACGCGGCCGCGCAATTCGAGTTCCACGCCGCGCGTGCGCGTCTTGCCCGCCTGGATCTGATTGTTGGGGTTTTCGGGGTCGTTGGTCTGGCGGTTGCTTTCGCGCAGGTCATAGGCGGCCGCCGTGAACTCCATGGCGACGTCCGTGGGCATGTACTTGATGCCGGCTTCCCATTGCTTGCCGCGCATGGGCTTCCAGCGTTGGTTGTAGAAGTCGGCGCCCGCGATCGGCGTGAACGATTCGCTATAGCTCACATACGGAGACCAGCCATTGTCGGCCGCATACATCAGGCCAAAACGCTTGGTGGTGGCCAGATCGGTCTCTTTGTCCTGGCCGTCGGTCGTGCTTTCGGCGCGGTCGCGCCGGAGGCCGGCCAGGAAGATCCAGTTCTTGTCGAACTTGATCTGGTCCTGCGCATAGAAGCCCAGTTGCGTCTGCCTTTGCTTGGGCGAGTCGGTAAGTTCGTATTCCGGCGCGTTGCCGTAGACCGGGTGGTAAAGATTGAGGGGCGCGCCCAGCCCGGTGGCGGTCTGGTCGGTCTCGCGATAGCGCGAATAGTCCATCCCCACGATGACGGTGTGTTCCGTGCGGCCCCAGTTCAGCTTGCCTTCCAGGTTCTGGTCGGCCAGCAAGGTGCGCATGCGCGGCTTCTCGATGTAGAAGTAGCGGTCGGTGGTGGTCTGTTCGGGATCGATGAACGAATCGCCGCGTCTGTCGCCGTAGACGTTCGGGTACAGCGACTTGTAGTCCACGCTGCTGACGGTATTGCGGAAGTTCTGACGGAATGTCCAGGTGTCGTTGAACTTGTGTTCGAACAGCCAGCCCACGTTGAACTGCTCGGTATCGTAGGCGTCGAAGCCGGGTTCACTGGCAAAGCGCCGGGTCGGGATGCGGCCATTCGGATTGTGCTGCACGGTCCCGCTCCAAGGCAGGAACGACTGCGTGGTGCCCGCCCGGTCTTTCTGCCAGGAGGCCTGCAGCGTGAGCGTCGTGGCCGCGCTGGGCTGCCACGTGAGGGACGGCGCCAGCATCAGGCGGTCGTCCTGCGCATATTGGACCTGGGTATCGCTGTCGCGGGCCACGGCGACCACGCGGTACAGCCACTGGCCATCCTCGGTCAGCGGGCCGGTCAGGTCGGCATGGATCTCGCGGCGGTTGTAGTTGCCCAGCACCACGCCGATCTCCCGTTGCGCCTCGGGCAGGGGGCGCTTGCTGACGAGGTTGACGATGCCCCCGGTGCTGCCCTGGCCGTAAAGCATGGAGGCCGGGCCGCGCAGCACTTCCACGCGCTCCATTCCGTAAATCTCGGTGCGCGGGTTGTTGAAGCTGAAGAACTGGCGCAGGCTGTCGAGGTATTGCACCGGCTCGACGCCGCGGACCCGCACGTAGTCCGCGCGGTTGTCCACGCCATACGCATTGGGCCGCACGCCCGCGGCGTAATTCATCGTGTCCTGGACGTTCTGCGCGCCCTGGTCGACGATCTGTTCGCGCGGGATCACGGTGATGGCCTGCGGCGTTTCGGACAGCGGTGTATCGGTTTTCGTGGCGGTCGCGCTGCGCGTGGCCACATAGCCGTCGACCGGACTGGTGGCCGTTTCACTGGTGCCTGTGACCTGTACGGCAGGCAGCGTGGTGGGTTGCCCGGCGGGCTGCGCGTGCGCGGGCGCAACCCCCAGGCAGGCTGCCAGCGCCGCGGCGGCGGGCAGGCGGGAATGGGCGCGCGCGCGGTGCGCGGCCCGGGACTGATGGCGTTTCAAGAAATCTCCCCACTGGCTTCGGATAGGAACTGCCAGTTACGTATAGAAGTAACAACGATAATTATTATTAATTGCAGTAATGGTCCCAGCCAATAGCCACGGCCCAATCAAGTTGTAAAAAAGCCCCGCGATCCGGGGCGCTGGCCGGGCCGAAGCCGGGAATTCCGATTGTTTTCAGCAGCTTGACCGCGATTGCTCGGGCGAGCCCGGGGCAAGGCTGTTGTTGGTGCGGCGCGACATCGGCGGATCCCGTTTGGGCTTGTCCGCCCGCCGCGCCGTCTCGGGCCTTGATCGACTAGGGGGATTCGGGCGAGGCCGGGGCCGACTGGGGCGCCACCGGCTTGAGTTCGCGCCGCAGGATCTTGCCGACATTGGTGCGCGGCAGGTCGTCGCGGAACTCGATGTAGCGCGGCACCTTGTAGCCCGTCAGTTGGGTGCGGCAGTGCGCGATCAGCGTCTCGGCGTCCAGCGCGGGATCCTTGCGGATGACGAACAGCTTGACCGCCTCGCCCGAGCGTTCGTCCGGCACGCCCACCGCCGCCACCTCGCGCACGCCGGGGTGCAGCGCGGCCACGTCCTCGACCTCGTTCGGGTAGACGTTGAAGCCGGACACCAGGATCATGTCCTTCTTGCGGTCGACCAGGAACACGTAGCCCGTTTCGTCGACATAGCCGATGTCGCCGGTGCGCAGAAAGCCGTCCGGGTACATGACCAGCGCCGTTTCGTCCGGACGGTTCCAGTAGCCCTGCGTGACCTGGGGACCCCGCACGCAGATCTCGCCGCTTTCGCCGATGCCCAGCTCGCGGCCCTCGTCGTCGCGGATCGAGAGCTCGGTGGATGGCACCGGCAGGCCGATCGACCCGGTGAAGACCTTGGTGTCCAGGTGGTTGATGGTGACGGCGGGCGAGGTTTCGGTCAGCCCGTAGGCCTGCGCGATGGATATGCCCGTCACGGCGCGCCAGCGGTCGGCGACCGAGCGCTGCACCGCCATGCCTCCGCCCATGGTCAGGCGCAGGCGCGAAAAATCCAGGCGCGCGAAGTCGGGGTTGTTGAGCAGGGCGTTGAACAGCGTGTTCACGCCGGTGAAGGCCGAAAACGGCACCTTGGACATTTCCTTGACCAGGCCGGGGATGTCGCGCGGATTGATGATGAGCAGGTTGCTCGCGCCCATCTTCATGAAGGTCAGGCAGTTCGCCGTGAGCGCGAAGATGTGATACAGCGGCAGGGCCGTCACGATGCACTCTTCGCCGTCTTTGACCAGCGGCCTGACCCAGGCGTAGGCCTGGCTGACGTTTGCGACCAGATTGCCGTGCGACAGCATGGCGGCCTTGGCGACGCCGGTCGTGCCGCCCGTGTATTGCAGGAAAGCCAGGTCGCCTGGCGTGAGCGGCGCCTCGGTGTAGGGGAGGTTGCGTCCGGCGCGCAGCGCATCGCCCAGCCGGACGGCGCCCGGCAGCGACCAGGCCGGCACCATGCGCTTGACGCGCCGGACCACGAAGTCCACCAGGCGGCCCTTCACCGGTCCCAGCATTTCGCCGATGGAGGTGACCAGCACGCGTTCTATCGACGTGCGGGGCAGGGCCTTTTGCAAGGTGGCCGCGAAGTTGTCCGCCACGACGATGGCGCGGGCGCCCGAGTCGGCGAGTTGATGTTCAAGTTCGTGCGCGGTGTAGAGCGGGTTGCAGTTGACCACGACGCAGCCGGCGCGCAGCGCGCCGAACAGGCAGACGGGGTATTGAAGCAGATTGGGCATCATCATGGCGATGCGGTCGCCGGGCGAAAAGCCGTTGGCGTGCAGCCATGCCGCGAAGCCGCGGGTAAGGCCGTCGAGCTCCGCGTAGGTGATCGACTTGCCCATGCTGATGTAGGCGGTCTTGTCCGCAAACCGCCGGCAGCTTTCCTGGACGATGGACACCAGCGTCGTCGCGCCGTCGGTCTCGATCTCGGCGGGCACGCCGTAGGGATAGCTCTTGTGCCAGATTCGTTCCATGTTGTGCGTTCCGCCTAATTGCCCAACAGGGCATTCTTCAGGGAGGCCTGCGCGGGGCTGTCGCCCAGCCAGACGCGCAGCAAGGCGCGGGCGAACTCGGGGCTGTCGATGCGGCCGCGCGGCTTGCCGTTGCCGGTGACCGCGACGCCTCGGGCATCGAAGTCCAGGTCGATGACATCGCCTTCGCGGACGGTGCCGATCTCTGCCATCAGACCGGACAGGCGCTGCGCGGGTTCCTTCAGCGCGGCCAATTCGCGCGCGGATGTATTGTCGCGCAATCCGTCCTGCAGTGCGCCGTCCAGGCTTTTGCCGTCCACGTCCCGCAGAAGCTGCAGGCGCAGGCGGCGCGGTTCCGCGCTATTGATCAACGCGGCTGCGTCGCGGGTCTTGGCGGTGGCATACAGCGCGGCGACGTAGACCTTCACGACGAACCGGGTGCGCAGGCCGGCGCCGTTGAGCACCAGGGCATGCCCGCCTTCGGACAGTTGTTCGGGCACGCGCACGCCAGCCACCATCATGTCGGCGGACCAGGCGGGCGCGCCCGCCAGGCTGGCGGCAAGGACAAGGCTCAGGGCGGCGGTTCGCCCTCCAGAGGTGCGATGCATTTGTCTCCTCCTGTGTTCTTCTGCTTGTAGAACTTCTTGTCTGCGATGTAGATCGTGCGTTCCACGACGGCGTAGACGACGCCGTCCTTGTCCTTCAGTTCCACCGTGTACGTCCGGGTGGTTTCGTGGTGCTGCGCGAGGATCTCGCGGATCTCGGCGATTTCCCCCGGCGGCAGCCGGAAGTCCACGTACAGCGTGGTGTAGGCGGGCTTGCGAAAGCGGATCGACGCCGCCTTGTCCCAGACGATGTGATCCGCGCCCAGCGCCGACATCAGCATCGTGGGGTGGGCGCCGTCGGTGACCGCGAACAGCGAACCGCCATACATCGATCCCACGATATTGCGGGTGCGCCTCAGCAGCGGCAGCTTGACGCGGATGTGCTGGAAGTCCGGCGACACATGCAGCACCCGGCCGCCGGTGGCGCGAAACGCCGGGTGCAGGTTGAATCCCACCCGCATCAGGCGCGCGCGCCATTCCGGCGACAGGCTCTTGAACCAATAAGGCTTCACGCTGGCGGCCGTCCCGGCTACATGGCCTCGAACAGGCCGGCCGCGCCCATGCCGGTGCCGATGCACATCGTCACCAGTCCGTACTTGCCGCCGGTGCGGCGCAGCCCGTGCGTGATGGTGGCCGTGCGGATCGCGCCGGTCGCGCCCAAGGGGTGGCCCAGCGCGATGGCGCCGCCCAGCGGGTTGATCTTGGCGGGATCCAGCTTGAGTTCGCGGATGACGGCCAGCGACTGGGCGGCGAAGGCCTCGTTCAGTTCGATCCAGTCCAGCGCGTCCTGCGTGATGCCGGCGCGCTCCAGCACCTTGGGGATGGCGGCGACGGGCCCGATTCCCATGATCTCGGGCGGGACCCCGGCGACGGCGAAGCTCACGAAGCGGGCCAGGGGGCTCAGGTTGAACTCGCGCAGGATGCGTTCGGACACCAGGATCACGGCGGCGGCGCCGTCGGACATCTGCGAGCTGTTGCCGGCCGTGACGCTGCCGCGCGTCGAGAACACGGGCTTCAGGCGCGCCAGCGCCTGGGCGCTGCTGTCGGGGCGGGGGCCTTCGTCGACCTCGACCAGGCGGCGCACGACGCGCACGGCGCCGCTGGCGCCATCCGGCAGGTGCGACACGACCTCATAGGGCGTGGTCTCGGCGCGGAAATGGCCCGCGGCGATGGCGGCGCAGGCCTTCTGATGCGAGGCCAGCGCGAAGGCGTCCTGGTCTTCGCGCGACACCTTCCAGCGCTCGGCGACCTTTTCGCCCGTCAAGCCCATGCCGAAGGCCATGCCGATGTTCTCTTCGTGCGCGAAGATGGCGGGGTTCATCGACACCTTGTTGCCCATGATCTGCGGCATGGCGCTCATGGATTCGGTGCCCGCGCCGATCATGATGTCGGCTTCGCCCGTGCGGATGCGCGCCGCGGCGTCGGCCACGGCCTGCAGCCCGGATGCGCAGAAGCGGTTCACGGTCACGCCCGCGACGCTTTGCGGCAGGCCCGCCAGCAGCAGGCTGATGCGCGCCACGTTCATGCCCTGTTCGGCTTCCGGCATGGCGCAGCCGGCGATGACGTCGTCGATGCGCGCCGGGTCCAGGCCGGGCGCCTGCGCCAGCGCGCCGTTCAGCGCGGCGGCCAGCATGTCGTCGGGACGGGTGGTGAGATAGGCGCCGTTGCGCTTGCCCACCGGCAGGCGCGTGGCGGCGACGATGTAGGCGTCTTGGATCTGCTTCGTCATGATCGTTCCTTAGTTGCGCAGCGGCTTGCCGGTTTCCAGGGTGTGGCGGATGCGGGCCTGGGTTTCGGGCGTGCGCAGCAATGCCACGAACTCCTTGCGCTCCACGGCCAGCAGCCATTCCTCGTCGACCTTGGTGCCGGTCTCGACCTCGCCGCCGCACAGCGCCACGGCCGCGCTGCGCGCCACGCGGTAGTCGTGGGCGCTGATCATGCCGCCTTCGCGCATGTTGACCAGCACCATCTCGAAGTTGGCGATGCCGTTGCGGCCCGCCACGGGCACGCCCTGCAGGCGGGCGGGCGGCGTGTAGCCGGCCTGGGCCGCGGCGCGCGCCTGGCCGATCGCGACGTACAGCAGTTCGTCGGGATGGAACAGCACGATGTCGTGTTCGCGGGCGAAGCCGGCATCGATGGCTTCCAGGGCGCTCTTGGCCACCTGCGCCATGGCGATGGTCTGGAACACGGGCTGCAGGTAGGGGAAGACCTCGCCCGGCGTGGCCGTCCTGGCCGCCAGGGCCGCGGCGCGGCCGGCGAATTCCTTGCTGCCGCCACCTGCGGGGATCAGGCCCACGCCCGCCTCGACCAGGCCGATGTAGCTTTCCAGCGCCAGCACCCGGTGCGACGCGTGCATCAGGAACTCGCACCCGCCGCCCAGCGCCATGCCCTGCACGGCCGCCACGGTGGGAATCTGCGCGTACTTGAAGGCCTGGGAGGCACGCTGGAATTTCTCGACCGTGGCCTCCAGCATGTCCCACTGGCCGGCGGCGCAGGCTTCGACGACCTGCTGCAGGTTCGCGCCCACGGCAAAGGGCGGCTCGTGCCAGATGACCAGGCCGTCGAATTCGCGCTCGGCCTTCGCGACGGCCTGGAGCACGCCTTCCAGCACTTCGGCGCCCAGCGTGTGGTTGCGGGACGTGACGGACAGGATGGCGATGCCCGCGTCCACGCGGGGCAGGTTCCACAGGCGCACGCCTTCGTTTTCCCATACCGTGACGCCGCGGTCAGCGGGCGCCTCGCCGAACACGCGTTCGGGGAAGAGCTGGCGCGCATAGACAGGCAAGGAGGAACGGGGATGCAGCTTGCCCGTGCGCGCGGAATACGAGCCTTCCGGGGCATGCACGCCCTCGCGCGCGGGCTCCAGGGCCCAGGCGGGCAGGGGCGCGTCGCTCATGGCGCGGCCGGCGGCGATGTCCTCGGCGACGGCGGCGGCGATGGCCTGCCAGCCGGCCGCCTGCCAGGTTTCGAACGGGCCTTGCGACCAGCCGAATCCCCAGCGCATCGCCAGGTCCAGGTCGCGCGCGTTGTCGGCGACGTGCTCGAGCTGCACGGCGCTGTAGTGGAAGATGTCGCGGAACAGGCTCCAGAGGAACTGCGCCTGCGGGTGCGCGCTGGCGCGCAGCGCGGCGAAGCGCTTGGCGGGATCGCGTTCCTTGAGCAGCGCGGCGACTTCATCGGCCAGCTTGCCGCCGCTGGGCACGTAGTCCTGTGACTTCAGGTCCAGCACCTGGATCTCGCGGCCCTGCTTGCGATAGACGCCGGCGCCGGTCTTCTGGCCCAGCGCGCCCTTGCCGATCAATGCCGCCAGCCAGTCCGGCAGCGCGAAATAGCGGTGCCAGGGGTCGTCGGGAAGATTCTTTTCCATGGTGCCCACGACGTGGGCCAGCGTGTCCAGGCCGACCACGTCGGCGGTGCGGTAGGTGGCGCTCTTGGGGCGGCCGATCTTCGGGCCGGTCAGCGTATCGACCTCGTCGAAGCCCAGGCCCAGGCGCGCCGTGTGGTGCATGGCGGCCAGGATGGAAAACACGCCGATGCGGTTGGCGACGAAGTTCGGCGTGTCCAGCGCACGGATCACGCCCTTGCCCAGCGTGGACGTCAGCCAGGTTTCAAGCTGATCGGGCACCAACGCCTGCGTATGGGACGTGGCGATGATCTCCACCAGCCGCATGTAGCGGGGCGGATTGAAGAAATGGATGCCGCAGAAGCGGCCGCGCAGCGCGGCGGGCAGCGCATTGGCCAGCGCGTCGATGGACAGGCCGGAGGTATTGGAGGCGATGATGGCGCCGGGCGAGACATGCGGCGCGATGCGTTCATACAGGGCCGTCTTCCAGTCCATGCGCTCGGCGATGGCTTCGATGACCAGGTCGCAGCCGCGCAGGCGTTCCAGGTCATCGTCGTAGTTCGCGGGCGCGATCAGCGCCATGCGGGCGGCGCCCGCCAGCGGCGCGGGCTCCAGTTTCTTCAGGCCGGCCAGCGCTTTCTTGACGGTGCCGTTGCGGTCGCCTTCCGGCGCGGCCAGGTCGAACAGCGTGACGGGCACGCCAGCGTTGGCAAGGTGGGCGGCGATCTGCGCGCCCATGACGCCGGCACCCAGGACGGCGACGTGTTTGACGACGAACTTGCTCAAGGAAGTCTCCTGTAAAGACGGGCGGACGGCACGGTGGCCGTCCGCCCGCGCTAGGCTAGAAGCGGGTCGACAACTGCAGGCCGAAGATGTGGGCGTTGCTGTCATACGTTCCCGCGACGCGGCCCTTGGTCGCTGGGCTGCCGGACGTCGTGTCGATGTCCGTATCGCGCAGGTACAGATAGGTATAGCCCACGTCGAGCGTGGTGTTCTTGGTGGCGGCCCATTGCACGCCCGTCGAGAACCAGTAGCGGTTGTTGTCGGGAAGGGACGTCGGGCGGTCGGCGGCGTTGTGAACCGGGGATTGGTCATACGCCAGGCCGAATTTCCACTTCCAGTCCGGCGCGAACTTGTAGTTGGCGCCCAGCGCCACCCGCCAGGTATCGCGGAAATTCAGCGGCAGGTCGTCGTCGCGCGCACCCGGGCCCGAGTTGCGGATCTTCAGCTCGGGGATGCTGCTCCAGCCCGTCCAGGAGACGTCGCCCAGCAGTTCCCATTTTTCATTGAGCTGGTGCGCGGCGCTCAGGATCAGCGTGTCCGGCAGGTCGACCGAAGCCTTGGCGTCGAACGACACCGATTGCCGCGCGGGGCCGATGTTGGTGATGTCGGTGTCGCCGGAGGCCTTGTGCTTGATCTTCGAGCGATAGGACAGGCCGATCCGCGTGTCTTCCGTCGGCTGCAGCATGAAGCCCACGTTCCAGCCCCAGGCGTCGCCCTTCAGGTTCAGGTCGGCGTCGCCGTTCGTGGCGAGAGGCAGACCGGCGATGGGCACCACGGTCTTTTTCTTGTAGTTGGCGTCGATGTGTTGCCAGTTCACGCCGAAGCCCATCGAGAATTTCTCGTTGACCTTGTAGGCGATGGACGGGTTGACGTTGATGGTCTTGATTTCGAATTTGTTGGAGTGGTACTGGCCCACCCAGCCGTCGTCGTATTCGGTCATCAGGCCGAAGGGGGCGCCCACGCCCAGGCCGATGAACCACTGCTCGTTCAATTGCCAGGAGGCATACAGGTTGGGCACGACGCCCAGGTTGCCGGCGTCTCCGCCATTGCCGCCGGTGGGGACCGAGCCGTTCAGTCCCGAGCCGGGGATGCCCGGCGCGCTGGGATTGCGGCTATTGCCGTTGTCCGAGAACTTGAACGAGGGCCTGATCAGGTTGACCCCGCCGGAAAAATTGGCGCCCGGCAGGTAGGTCATGCCCGCCGGGTTGAAGTAGATGATGCTGGCGTTTTCCGGATTTGCCGCCGAGCCCGCGTACGCGTTGCCCAGGCCGCTGGCGTTCTGCTCCAAAAGCTGAAAGCCGGCGGCGTAAGACGTTGCGGACGCGCCCAAGCCGACCACGATGGCCGACAAGGTGCTCAGGGACAATGAACGTCTGCGCATGGTACTGCCTCCTCGAGTTGGATTTGTGTCTCTCTTCCACTGCCGGTCTTGGTGCTCCGGTCTATCCGGCGCGAGCCGGTGTCCTGCGGTGCTGCGTACAGCGGTGCTGCGTAGCGCGGTGGTGCTAGGTCCTGCTGTCTTCGTAATGCAAGGGGCCGCCCGTGAAGGGGGCAAAGCCCGTTCCAAAAATGACGCCGGCGTCGGCCAGGTCGGCATCGGCCACGATGCCGGCGTCCACGCGCTGCCGGGTGGCGTCGATGAGCGGCTGGATCAGGCGCTTGGCCAGGCCGGCGGGCGCGGCGGCGGCGTCGCCGCTCTGCTTGACGGGCTTGCCGTCGCGCCAGGTGTAAAAGCCCTTGCCGCTTTTCTTGCCCAGTTCATTGCGCGCCAGCCGCTCGGCGAGGCAGCGGGGTGGAGCGGCGCCGCCGGCCAGCTCCTCGCCCGCCGCGCGCGCGATGTCCAGTCCCACGGTATCGGCCAGCTCCAGCGGTCCCATGGGCATGCCGAAGGCCACCATGGCCGCGTCCACGGTTTGCGGCGCGAGGCCTTCGTCCACGCTGCGCATGGCCTCGAGCATATAGGGCGCCAGGACGGCGTTCACCAGAAAGCCGGGCGCGCTGCGCACCGGCAGCGCCAGCTTGTCGATCTGGCCGACGAAGGCGCACGCGCGGGCGTGGGCCTCGGAGGCGTCGCCCTCGGCATGCACCACTTCCACGAGCGGCATCTTGGCGACCGGATTGAAGAAATGGATGCCCAGCAGCCGGTCGGGACGCGCCAGGCCGGCGCGCAAGGTTTCCAGCGACAGGCTGGAGGTATTGGTGGCCAGCAGCGCATCCGCCTTCATGCGGGGTTCGAGCGAGGCGTACAGCGCGCGCTTGGCCTCCGGCTGTTCGCTGATGGCCTCGATGACGATGTCGGCCAGCGGCACCCCGGCACCGGCCGGGTCGGGGATCAGCCGGTCGAATGCGGCGCGCGCCAGGCGCGGATCCTTCAGGCGCCGCGTAAACAGTTCGGCGGCGCGCTCGATGGCGGGCGCGATGCGCGCCATGTCCTGGTCCTGCAGCGTGACGGTCATGCCCTTGAGCGCGCACCAGGCCGCGATGTCGCCGCCCATCACGCCAGCGCCCACCACGTGCACGCGGCGCGCGGCCGCGATGCCGGCCTGCTTGCCGTTGGCCTTCAGGCGCTCCTGCAGCCGGAACACGCGCAGCAGGTTGCGGGCGGTGCCCGACGCGATGATGCCGTCGATCAGTTCGGGAGCCTTCAACGCGTTGCCGCCGTGCTTCTCCCAGATCGTGACGATGGCGGGCGCGGCGGGGTAGTGCCCCAGGGGGTCCTTGGCCGCGATCTGCTTGCGGGCGCGATTGGCCACGACGGACTTCAGCGGCCAGCGGTTTGCCCAGCCGGCCGGGCCGCGCGCGCGCCGGGCGGGCTTGCGCGACAGCACGGTCTGGCGTGCCGCCGCCAGCAGCAGGCGGGGCGGCACGCGGGCGTCGGCCAAGCCCAGCGCGGCGGCGCGGCGGGCGTCGGCGCCGCGGCCGGTCAGCATCATGTCCAGCGCGGCGGGCGCGCCGATTACCTGCGGCAGCCGCAGCATGCCGCCCCAGCCGGGGAAGATGCCCAGCATGACCTCGGGCAGCGCGAGCGAGGTGCCCGGCTGGTCGGCCACCAGCCGGTAGCGGCAGGCCAGCGCCAGTTCCAGGCCGCCGCCCAGACAGTTGCCCTGGATCAAGGCCAGGGTGGGATAGCGCACGGCGGCCAGGCGGTTCATGAGGTTCCAGCCGCGCGCCACCAGCGCGCGCCCCTGCTCGGGCGTGTCGAGACTGGCGAATTCGTTGATGTCGGCGCCCACGATGAAACCCGTGGCCTTGCCGGACTGGATGATCAGCCCCTTCGGCGGATCGGCGTCCAGCGCGTCCAGCACCACGGCCAGCTCGGCCATGGTGTCGGCAGACAGGGCGTTGACCGCACTGCCCGCGCGGTCGAACGTCAGCCAGGCCAGGCCGTCGGGATCGCGGTCCAGGCGCCAGTGGGAAAGCGTGTCCAGTGTCGTCATGGGCGGTCCTCGTCCAGGGTTTCGACCAGCATCGCGCCGCCTTGGCCGCCGCCGATGCAGATGGCCGCCATGCCGCGCCGGCCGCCTCGGCGCTTGAGCGCGTCGAGCAAATGCAGCACGATGCGGGCGCCGGATGCGCCCACGGGATGGCCGATCGCGATGGCGCCGCCATCCACGTTGAGCTTGCCGGGGTCCAGTTCGCCCCACGCGGGCGTGCCGAAATTCTCTTGGCAATAGGCCTCGTCCCGCCACGCGGCCAGGCAGCCTAGCACCTGCGCGGCGAAGGCCTCGTTGATTTCCCACAAGTCCAGGTCATTGAGGCCCAGGCCGTGGCGCTGCAGGATGGGGGTGGCGGCATGCACCGGGCCCAGGCCCATTTGCGCGGGATCCAGGCCGGCCCACTGGCTGTCGACGATGCGGCCCAGCGGGCGCAGGTTCCATTTGCGCACGGCCTCTTCCGAGGCCAGCACCAGCATGGCCGCGCCGTCGGTCACCTGCGAACTGTTGCCCGCGGTGATGTTGCCCCAGGGCTTGTCGAAGACGGGCTTGAGCTTGGCCAGTTTCTCGGGCGTGGAGTCGTCGCGCACGCCGTCGTCTTCGGCGTGAAGCTTGCCCCGCGTGTCGATCAGCGGCGTGATCTCGGGCATGCCGGCCGCGCGCGCCGCCAGCGTGCGCCGATGGCTGCCGGCGGCATAGGCGTCCATCGCGGCGCGGTCGATACCGAAGAGGGTGGCGATGTTCTCGGCGGTCTGTCCCATCGACAGGCCCACGACCGGGTCCGTCAGGCCCTTGAGCAGGCCGATGACCGGCGCCAGGTACTTCAGACGCAAGCCGCGCAACGCCGCCAGCTTCGCGCCCGGGCCGCGCGCCGCGTACCAGCGCGACAGCCAGCGCACCATGTCGTCGGAGAACAACACGGGCGCGCGCGAAAGCGCGTCCGTGCCGCCCGCCAGCACCAGTTGCGAGCGGCCCGACTGGATGTTGGCGATGCCCGAGTCCAGCGCCTGCATGCCCGACGCGCAGTTGCGCATCACGGTCCAGCCGGGCACGCGGTTGCCGCAGCCCAGGCGCAAGGCGATGACGCGGCCGATGTTGACTTCATCGGGCGAGGGCGCGGCGCAGCCCACGATGACCTCATCCAGGTCGGTGGGCGCATAGGGCTGGCGCAGCAGCAGGGCGCGGCCTGCCTGCACGGCAAGGTCGCCGGCGGAGAAGGGGCCCGGCCCGCTGCGCGCCTTCAGGAAGGGCGTGCGCGTGCCATCGACGACGTAAACCGGTTTGAATGCCATCCGTTCTGTTCCTTAGGCGACCTTGCGTTCGGCCGCGGCCTGGGCCGCGCTGGCGGCGCCAAGGTCAAAGGGGAAATCATCCACTTTCACGACGGTATCGCGCAAGCGGTTGCGGCGTTTCACGACCGCGTATTCTTCGGCCGTGATGCCGCCGATCGTGACCGCGGCATCGGCGACGTCGCGCACGTTGGCCTGCGGATTGCCGTCCAGCGCGCCACGTTTTTCAAGCTCGCGGATCTTGGCTTCGATGGGTTCGGCTTCGAGCGTGGCGGCCAGCGCCTGTTCGATCGCGCCCACGGGCTCGTCGGCGGTGGCGGGCAGATGGCAGCCGGCCGTCAGCCGGTCGCGCGTGGCGCCGGGGTTGATGAGCAGCCGCGCCACGTCCTGGCCAAGCTGGTCGGACGGCAGCGTCTGGCCATGGCCCCACGGGAAGATGATGCGGCGCAGGCTCCAGGCGACGAAACGGTTCGGGAAGTTATCCAGCACGCCGTCGAAGGCTTCTTGCGCCTTGAACAGCGCGTCCTGGATGGACCAGTGCGCAAGCGGCGCGTCGGCCGCCTGCCGGCCTTCGTCCTCGAAGCGCTTGAGCGTGGCGCTGATCAGGTACATCTGCGACAGCACGTCGCCCAGCCGCCCCGACAGGCGCTCGCGGCGTTTCAGGCTGCCGCCCAGCACCAGCATCGAGGCATCCGCCAGCAAGGCAAAGGCCGCCGAGTAGCGGCTGAGCAACTGGTAGTAGCGTTTCATGGAGGGCGCCACGTCGGCGTTCACGGCGACAAAGCGCGCGCCGGTCAGCGCGGCGCCCAGCGCGCGCAGCGTGTTCTTCACGACAAAGCCCACATGGCCCCAGAAGGCGCGGTCGAAGTCGTCCAGTCCCTGCCGGCGGTCGGACGACTGCGCGGCCTGCATTTCCGCCAGCACGTAGGGATGGCAGCGGATCGCGCCCTGGCCGAAGATGATCAGGCTGCGCGTCAGGATGTTGGCGCCCTCGACGGTGATGCCGATCGGGATCTGCTGGTAGGCGCGCCCCAGGAAGTTGGACGGTCCCAGGCAGATGCCCTTGCCGCCGATCACATCCATGCCGTCGTTGACGACCTGGCGCGCGCGTTCGGTGACGTGGTACTTGACGATGGCCGACACGACGGACGGCTTTTCGCCCAGGTCCACGGCGCCGGCCGTCATGCTGCGCGCGGCGTCCATCATGTAGGTGTGGCCGCCGATGCGCGCCAGCGCCTCTTCCACGCCTTCGAACTTGCCGACGGGCGTGCGGAATTGGCTGCGCACCCGCGCATAGCCGCCCACGGCGCGCGCCGTGAGCTTGGACATGCCGGTGTTGGAAGAGGGCAGCGATATCGAACGGCCAGCCGCCAGGCATTCCATCAACATGCGCCAGCCCTGGCCGGCCATGGCGGGGCCGCCGATGATGAAGTCCAGCGGCATGAAGACGTCGGCGCCACGCGTGGGGCCATTCATGAACATGGCGTTCAGGGGGAAGTGGCGGCGGCCGGTGTCCACGCCGGGATGGTCGTGCGGCACCAGCGCGCAGGTGATGCCCAGGTCTTTCTTGCCGCCCAGCAGCCCGTCCGGGTCGTACAGGCGGAACGCCAGGCCCAGCAAGGTGCAGACGGGCGCCAGCGTGATGTAGCGCTTGTCCCAGGTGACCCGCATGCCGATCACTTCGCGGCCCTGCCATTCGCCCTTGCACACGATGCCGCTGTCGGGAATGGCGGCCGCGTCGGAGCCCGCCCAGGGGCTGGTCAGCGCGAAGGCGGGGACCTCTTCGCCGCGCGCCAGGCGCGGCAGGTAATGGTTCTTCTGCTCTTCGGTGCCGTAATGCAGCAGCAGTTCGGCCGGCCCCAGCGAGTTCGGCACCATGACCGAGACGGCCAGCGCCGACGAGCGCGTGGACAGCTTGGTCACGATCTCGGAGTGGGCGTAGGCCGAGAAGGCCAGACCACCGTATTCCTTGGGAATGATCATGCCCAGAAAGCCCTCGGCCTTCAGGTAGTTCCAGACCTCGGGGGGCAGGTCGTAGCGCTCTTGCGTGACGCTCCAGTCATTGACCATGCGGCAGGCGGTTTCGGCCTGATTGTCCAGGAAGCGCTGTTCCTCGTCGGTCAGGCGCGGGCGGGGATAGGCCAGCAGGCGGCTCCAGTCGGGCCGGCCGCGGAACAGTTCGCCTTCCCACCACACCGTGCCCGCTTCCAGCGCATCGCGCTCGGTGTCCGACATCTGCGGCAGCACCTTGCGATACAGATTGAAGATCGGCGCGGTCAGCAAGGCCCGCCGGATGGGGCGCACGGCCAGCGTGACGGCGATCAGGAGCGCGATGACGACCAGCGCGAGGATGACTGCGTTCATTACTTTGTCTCCGTGGATGTTCTGTTCTGGCTGCCCGCTCGACGAACCCGTCAGGTTCCCGGCAAGTGCGGCAGCGGCGAGCGCAAGCCGCCCAGCAGGAAGCTCATCAGCCGGGGCAGCAGCAGGTCGGGGTTATTGGGCTGTTCGGCTTCGTCGACGGTCAACCCGGTGACGGACCGCAGCAGGTCGGTGCCGATGATGGCGTACGAGGTGGCGCCCAGCATGAACTGGAAACGCCAGATGATTTCGGCCTTGGGCACATCGGGCAGCGCGGCGAACAGCGCCTTCCGATAGCGGCCGAGCACGTCCGCGTATTCCTCCGCGAACAGTGCGCGTATGAAATCGGAAGGATCCGTCATGGTCCGTTCCAGCAGCGGCAGGAAGGTGCTGCCCGCCTGGGCGGGGTCGGCGGCCAGGCGCAGCAGGGTGCCGAAGAAGGCATCCACGATCTGCGAGGGCTTGAGAGGCTTGCCCGCGGCTTGCGCCTCGAGTTCGTCCAAAAGGCGCAGGCGCTCGCGGTTCAGCACTTCCAGGCGCCGTTTTAGCACCGCCTGCACGAGTGACTCTTTGGAGCCGAAGTGGTAGTTCACCGAAGCCAGGTTCACGCCGGCGGCGCCGGTGATCTGACGCATGGAGGTGCCGTCGTGCCCTTGTTGCGCGAACAGGGCTTCGGCGGTGTCCAGGATCGTTTCCCGGGTAGTGATCGATCTGATTTCTTGCATATGGTTGAATTCAAACGTTTGTTTAAAAACGATTATGCGTGAGGGATGGACGAGAAGCGAGCCTCGGCTATCCCCAATAGGGTTTACCCCTAATCGCGCGTGGCATATGCGAGACGGACATCGAGACCGGCCTGCGCTCGGCCGGATGGATGACGTCAACCCGGACGGACGGATGAACGGATTTCAGAGAGGGAGGGTGAGGCTGAGCCGTTCGTCCTCGGACACCGGCCCTAGGATGAATGTGGTCTGGAAGGCAGGCGCAAAACGCCGCAGTATCAGCGCGAGGACATGAATGCATTGCCCCCGCGTGTGTGCCTGGCGTGCCGGTCCGCCGCCTTGGCGCCGCAGGCCAATCGCCCTGATACAGGAGCACGAGAAAATGAAGACCTACCGAGTGGGACTGCTGGTTGACGGGTATGAGCAACCCGGCTGGATGCATGAGATGGTTGAGTGGCTCGTCCATAGCCAGGATTTCGAGATCGCGGCGTTGCTGGTGATGAATTCGGAAGGGATCGACAAGGCACCGCGTCTGGGTGTGAAGGCGTTGTTCGGCACGCTGTCGCGCCTGGAGGCCAGGCTGCTGCCTCAAAAGCAGCGTGTGATGCTGGCTTGCGGCGACATGCGCGACAGCCTGCCGTCTGCGCAGGTATCGGTGGTGCCGTTGGCGCCCGGCGCGGAGGATGCGCAAGCGCAGCGCGAGGTGGATGCACTGGATCTGGACCTGGTGATCACCTTGGGCGCTTCGCTGGCGACACGCGCGCAAATGACAAGCTGGGCCCGCCTGGGCGTGTGGCAATTGAGCTATTCGGATATCGCGGTGGCGACCAGCCGCTACGCGGGGTTTTGGGAGGTCTTCCAGCGCGAGGATCACACTACCGTAAAACTCTGGCGGGTGGGCGCGAATGCGGACGAGGACGAGCTGCTGGACCAGCGCAGTTTCAACACGGAAGTCTTCTGGCTGAAGAATCAGGCGCGCGCATTCAGTTTGGGAAATTTCATGGTCTACGACGCCCTGCAGGCGCTGGCCCGCGCCAGGCAAAGCGTGGCGCCGCCCGCCATGCAGATCATGAGCGGCCCGCGCCGCGCGGATCCGGCGGAGTGGGACAGCGCCGCTTATATCGCGCGTCAGGCATGGTTAATGTCGGATTTGATTGTGCGGCGCGTCATGAAGCGCAATGTGCGCTGGCGGATTGGTATGTTTCCCTCTGCCCGGCAGCAGGCGGTGGTTTCGGAGGCCATGGTATTGCAACCGCCGAAAGGAAGGTTTTTCGCGGATCCGTTTGTTTATACCCACGATAAGAAGCCGTATATATTCTTCGAAGATTACGACTTCACTTCCCGAAAGGGCACGATCTCGGTTGCGACCTACTCCGACGGGGCTTTCCGGCTGTTAGGCACGGCCCTGAACCTGCCTTATCACCTGTCCTTTCCGTATATATTCGAACACGACGGCGTAACCTACATGGTGCCGGAAACGTGTGGAAATCGCAGTATCGAGCTCTGGAAATGCACGGAATTTCCACTTAAATGGGAGCTCGACGTTAATCTGATGACTAATATATCGGCCGTCGATACCATTATTTTCAAGCACGGAGAATATTGGTGGTTATTAACAAACATCGACCGGACGGATGGCCAGAGCCATTGCGACGAACTGTTCGCATTTTTCTCGGATTCGCCGCGTTCGACTGAATGGACGCCGCACGCCTGCAACCCGATCGTGCGCAACCCGATGCGCGCCCGCAACGCCGGGATCGTTGTGTCGCCTAGCGGAGACGTGATCCGCTGCGCGCAGTACCAGGGCTTCTGCCACTATGGCAAGGGCGTCTCGCTGAACCGGATCGAAGAACTGACGCCTTCCACCTACGTCGAAACGGACGGCGAAATCCACTACGCGAGCTTCCTCAGAAAACGTCATGCTTCAATGCACCATTGGCATCATCAAGGCGGACACACGGTATTTGACTTCGCCTATATGGAGTAAATTCGCCCGCGGGCGCCAAAATAAAAATGTTACCTATATTTCGAATACAGGGAACGCTACCGGGCATAATGTGTCCGCGGATACATATAGATAGTTTTCCCTTCAAATCCGGCTACTGTGTGCCGCGTCCGGCGGATGTCCCGGCGCGGCATTTTTTCGTCTGTAACAATGGCCCGAACGGGCCGGAGAGCGGCCCTGCGAGCCGCTTTGCTAGGGAAAACCTGAGCAGGGCGCCGCCCGCGCTGGTGGAAACCCTAGCGGCAAAAAGGACGAGATGGCTGTCTCATCCATATTTAGGATCGTGATTAAGGCTAACGAATGATTTCTGATTTTATCGGATTATATCGCCCTGAAACGTCTTGATTTTGACAAATCCGAACCATAAGATGGGTTCATGCCATCCGTTATGTTGGCTACGAAAGTCTCCCAGCCCAAATGCCCCGGTCCGGCTTCATTAGATATTCCGGGATATGCGGACCACCCCCGCGGGGCTGGAAAAAAAAATAGTCTTCAGCACAGCGAAGATCCCTTCTAGGCCCGTCGAAAAACCGGGAGGACACCATGGCCAAGATGGTCCTGATTGAAGCTCATCCGCTCTTGCGGTTGGGTTTGTGGCAGATACTGAGCAAGTTGGACGATGTGTGGGAAATCGAGGGAATGGGCTTGGCGGACGTGTCCAAGGCCGACGGCGTGCATGCTGGCGCCGATCTCCTGATCTATGGGTTGCCGGTGGATACCGATGAAGCCTGGAGCGCCTTGCACGAGATTCAGCGCGTGCTGACGCCCAAGCGCATCCTGCTGTTGACGGACGTCATGCCCTTGCCGATGCCCGTGCAAGGTCTGCCTGGCGCAAGCGTTTACGGCTGCCTGATGAAAACGGCTTCCGTCGAAATCCTTGAAGCAGCGATCCGCCTGGTCATGGCGGGCGGGCAATGCTTCCCTAGCGAACAGGCGTTGCAGGCTCCGGCCTCGACCGTTTGCGCCCTGCCGGCACGGGACGCGGACGATGCGGGCGGCAAGGGCTCGATGCCCGTCAGCGCGGGCGCCCAGTTGCTTCAGATCACACCGCGTCAATACGAAGTACTGGTGCTGCTTGCCAGGGGTTATCCGATCAAGACCGTCAGCCGCATGCTGAATATTTCCGTGGCAACTGCCAAGACGCACGCGTGCACGCTCTACCAGCGCCTGCATGTCAAGAACAAGGGCGAAGCCGTATACGCGGCGCTGCAACGCGGCGCGACCTTGGAATGGCATGAACCGAATGGCAGGGATGTGGACGCCGGGCAGATCTATGGGCGCAAGCTCGGGTAGTCGACGGTTTGCGTTGCCTGCCCGGCAGCCTGGAACACTGTTGTTCCGCCGCTGCCGGGTTCGCGCATAGCCGACACGGCTAAGGCTTACACAGCAGTATCCGCGCTTGCAGTGCTGCTGCTTTCCTCCACCAATCATCCTCCTGAACGAGATTCAGCGGACGTAGCCGCTGATAGCATGGGTTGTGTCCGCAAGCATGGATTGAGAGGGCGAATCACTTAGTCTCGCCACCGCGATTCGATGTAGCGGACGAGATTCCCTTGAGGTCTGGCGGCGCGCGTGAACCGCGCATCGCGCCGCGATGCGCCAGCGTCATGGGAACCGTGTGTGGGCCATGCGTCACAAGGTTCTTCCCGGGATGACAACCGTACTGATCGAAGACTACGCTCTGCTTCGTGTCGCCATTCAGCATGTGCTGGAACGTGTACGCAACGCCGACGATATCCTGGCCATCTCGCCAGCTCACCTGCTCAACATGTCAAGCTCGATCAACCGTCCAGTGGAATTGCTGGTGGTGGGTTGCGGCGGCGTGGCGGAACAGGACATAGGGCTGTTGTCGCAGGCGATGGCCTTCTTCATGCCCCGGCTGGTGCTGGTGCTGTATTCCGCGCTGGACCCGAGCGTGATGGGCGCGTGCGCGCGGGCGGGGGTGGCGGGCTATCTGCCCAAGGCCTCCAGCCCGGACGCACTGGCCGCGGCGGTGAGCCTGGTGATCGCGGGGGGCGAATGCTATCCGCAACCCGCGGGCAGGCCGCAAGGGGCGCCGCACACCTCGGTGCAGGAACTGCGCGAACTGACGCAGCGCCAGGAAGAGATCCTGCAGTTGCTGGTACAGGGCAAGACCATGCGCGAAATCGGGCAGCAGGTAGGCATATCGGTGGCCACCGTGAAAAGCCACGCGCGCACGCTCTACTGGAAACTGAACGCGCGCAACCAGGCCGAGGCGGCCTACATCGCGGTGCAGATGGGATTGGTCAGAAGCGCCAACGGCCCCGCGCCGGGCAAAGGCGAGACGGGCTGAGGCGCAATGGAGTCAGGGCCTGTGCGGGTTGCGATGGCAGCCCCCACAGGCCCTGGTTCGTTCAGAAGGAATGGACCCTCGGACCCGCGATGTCCGTGGCTCCGCGGTCGATCAGATATCGCCTTCGCGGGCGCGCGTATCCGCCGGCGCGGGCTTGCCCTTCGATGCCACGATGGCCGCGAATTCGCGTTCCGCGGCGCTCAGCACGGCATCCACGTGCAGATGGGCAAGGGCGTACTGGCGCGCGGCCGCGCCCAGGGTCTCGCGGATCTGCGAGTTGTAGCTCAACTTGCGCACGGCTTCGGCCATGGCCACCGCGTCTTCGGGCGGCGTCAGCAGGCCGCAGTGCGCCACCACGCCAGCCAGCTCCGTGCCCCGCGCCGCGCCGCACACCACGGGCCGGCCGCTGGCCAGCATGCCGGTCAGCTTGGACGGCATGACCAGGTCCGCCGCGCCGGCCCGTTGCGGCAATAAATGGATATCCGCCGTGTTGAGCAGCGCGCCCAGGCGGTCGGCCGGTTGCAGGTCCAGGAAGACGACGCGGGGCAGGCCCTTGCATTTTTCTTCGAGTGGCGCGCGTTCCGGGCCCTGTCCGCAGAAGATGAACCACAGCCTGTCCTCGCGGCTCAGCCTGCGGGCCACCTCCGCCAGCGTCTGCAAGCCCTGTTTGCCGCCCATGTTTCCGGAATACAGGGCGACGATGGCGCTGTCGGGGATGCCGAGCTGGGCGCGGTACGCACCGCGCTCGGCATGCGGCGTGATGGCGTTGACGTCGATCCAGTTGGGCAGCAGCACGGCGCGGTCGGGGGCCACGCCCTTGGCCAGCGCCAGTTCCAGCATGCGGTTCGATATGGTGGAGACGCGGTCGAAACGGCGCATCAGCCAGCGCTCCGCGCGCTTGACCAACGCGCGCAGGCCCGCGCCCTTGAGCAGGCCCAGCTCGAACGCGGCGTCCACTTCATAGTCCTGGATGTGCAGCCAGGCACGGGCGCCGCAGAGCCGCGCGGCAAGCCAGGCGCCCGGCGCGCAAAAGAGCGCGGGCTCCACCACGAGGATGACATCGGGCCTGCGCGCGGCCGCACGCAGCAGCGACGGCAGGCTGGACAGGGCGAAGCTGGCCAGGTGGACCAGGCGCTTCGCGCCGCCCGGCCTGGCGGGCACCCACAGCGGCGCCCGCCGCACCGTCACGCCCCGGCGTTCTTCCGTGGCGTAGCGGCCGGCCCGGTAGCCGTCGTGGACCCGCCATTGCGGATAGTAGGGCGGGGCGGTCACGACGCTGACCTCATGGCCGCGCGCGGCCAGCCATTCGGCCATCTCGGCGCTGTACTTTCCGATGCCGGTCAGTTCGGGCGCGTAGTTGATGCCGTAGATGAGTATTTTCATGTCGACGTGGCCGCCCGGGGCCGGATGGGGCGGCACGGGTTGCCGTGGCAGACCATGGCCGACGGCATGTTGCGGAACACCGAGCTGCGCGCACCGACCACGGCCTCGCGCCCGATGGTCACGCCCGGACCGACAAACACGTCGGTCGCCACCCATGCGCCTTCCTCGATTCGCACGGCCCGTTCGCGCAAGGGAAAATCGGGCTGCCCGGCGTCGTGGTCCGCCGCGCACAGGTAGCTGCGCTGGGACACCACGGCATGCGCGCCGATGTGGATCGGGCCCAGGCTGTATATCACCGCGTCGTCCCCGATCCAGGCGTAGTCTCCGATCTCCACCTTCCAGGGGTAGGTCACGGTGGCGGTGGGCCGGATCAGCACCTTGCGGCCCACGCGGGCGCCGAAGCGGCGCAGCAGCCAGCGGCGAAAGCCGTAGGCCACCTGGGGCGACCAGCGGAACAGCGTCCCTTGCACCATCCACCAGAGCTGCACGGTCAGCGCCGAACGGCCGCGCTGCCCCGGCGCCAGCGCAAACTGGTCCAGGCGTTGCAGTGCGCTCATTTGGTCGCTCCCGCCACGGCGTCGCGCTGGGAGGCCGCCGCGCTGGCCCGCCGCGCCTTCAGGATCTCTTCGGTCTTGATGCGGATCTGCCAGTAATACATGGCGCGCGCGACCGCGTAGTCATAGCCGGCCTTGCCGTCCAGGAAGCCCAGCCGGAAGACATAGGAATGCAGGAACGAGATCGGCGCCTTGAACGGCATGGCCTGGAAGATCCGCTTGAGCAGGGCGCGCCCGCCCACGTTGGCTTCGCGCGGGTCGTTCATCAGCCCCTTGGTGCGCAGATTGGCCTCCCAGTCCGAATAGCGGTTGTGCTTGTCGAAATAGTGGTAGAGCGAATCATGATCGTTGTGGACCATGCGCTGGCGCAAGGCGAACGTCTCGCCTTCGACCTGCGGCTGATAGTGGCCTTCCACTTCCCACATGTTGGCGACGTCCAGGTCGTCATAGTCCAGGAAGCGGGAGCGGTCGCGCGCCAGCAGCGCCAGCTTGTATACGCGGTGGCCGTGTTCCAGCTTCTTGCCGCAGAACACATAGTCGAACGGCACGAAGGCGCCGCCAGCGCCCGCCGCGAAGCGCGGCAGCGTTTCGCGTATCTCGGCGGCCAGGCCGGGCGTCATTTCCTCGTCGGCGTCGACGTACAGCACGACGGGATGCGTGAACGGCAATTGCTCCAGGCACCATTGCTTCTTCTTGGGGTACTTGCCGTCCCACTGGAAGTTCGAGACGCGGGCGCCCAGCGCGGTGGCCATCGCGCAGGTGGCGTCCGTGCTGTTGGAGTCCACCACAAAGACTTCGTCAAATTCCACCAGCGCTTTCAGGCACTTGGTGATGTTGCGTTCCTCATTCTTCGTCATGACCACGACGGATACCGGTATCTTCTGCATGATGCTGTCCTGTTCAGGGCGTGCCGCGCTGCATGAGGGGCTGAAATAGCTCGATGACGTTGCGGCAGTGCCGCTCCAGGGAAAATGCGTCCGCGCGCTCCGGCCCCTGGGCCGCCAGCTTTTCGCGCATGTCGCCGTCGTAGGCCAGGCGCCGTACCGCCGCGGCCAGTGCCTCGGCGTCGCCCACCGGCACCAGCAGGCCGTATCGGCCCGCGTCCAGGATCTCGGCGGGGCCGTGGGGACAGTCGGTCGAGATCACGGGCACGCCCAGGCACAGGGCTTCCACCAGCACGTTGCCGAAACTCTCCCGGATGGACGTCAGCGCGAACGCGCCGGCGCCGGCGATGAACGGAAATGGATTGTCGATGTGGCCCGCCAGGGTGACCGGACTGCGCGACGCCTTGTCGTCGATCCGCTTCTGCAGGGCGGCGTGTTCGGACCCTTCACCCAGGATCGTGAAGCTGATCCCGGGATCGTCCAACAGGGCGGCGGCGTCGATCAGCGTGGCGTAATCCTTGACGGCCTCCAGCCGGCCGACGGCCACCACCTGATAGGGCGCGTCGCGGGTGGCGCTGTCCTGCTGGCGCGCGCCCTGCTGCCGCACGTTGTCCAGCGGCACGCCGTTGTAGATGGTGTGGACCTTGCCCCGCAGCGGCGGAAACATGCTGACCAGGTCTTCCTTCACGCCGCGCGACACGCCCACCACGGCGTCGTGCCGCCGGTAGGTCTGGCTGACCAACCAGCACTTCAGGCGCCGCATGCGGGAAGCGCCGTAGTGGATGGCGGGGCTGCTGTGTTCGAAGGCCACGGTGCTGAAGTTGCCGCGCAGGATCTTCTTGGCCAGCACGACCAGCATGTTGCACAGCAGGCCGTGCGAGCAGACGATGGCCGGTTTGTCGCGGCGTATCTGGGCAAGCAGTTGGAAGAACGCAAAAGGCAGCCTGAGCCGCAACTGGGTCGGGGACTCGATGATGGGTAATGCGCGCGTGACTTTGGGGTTGGCGATGGGATATTCGCGGTTGCGTGAGCGCAACAGGAACAGGGCGGAATCGACTCCCTGTTCCGGCAGGGCATCCACGATGAAGGCGACGCATCTTCCGACGCCACCGTGCAAGTCCGGCGCGACAAACAAAACATCAGGCATGGGGTAGTACTCGCGGTGGCACCCGGCGCATGACGTCCGGGCGAGGGCTGGGAACGGACGGTTCTTGATGAGGCACGGGCATCGCCTGCGCATTGCGCATGAGCGACAGGCAATAGCACAGCAGGAATCCGGTGAAGGCGGTCTTGGGCGCGTAGGCCAGGCCGCCGGACAGCGAATCGATGAAGATGTAGATGGGAGCCGTTGCCAGCAGGTAGCGCCGGTGCATGTCCAGGCCGGGATGGGCATAGCGCCTGAACAGCGTGAGCAGCAGGATCAGCAGGGGCGGCAGCATGATCATGATCGTGCCCACCACGCCGAACTTCATCAGGTAGAAGGCCCAGGAATTGTGCGCGAACGTGCTCAGCTCGAACCCGTTCTCGCCCATGACCCAGCTACGGAAACCCGCGCCCTTGCCGAACACGGGGCTTTCCGCGAAGAAGTCCATCTGCCCTTGCATTTCCTGGACGCGCGCGCCGTAGCTGGAGTCCTCGTCCAGCTTTTCGACGCTGAAGATCCGGTTGGCCAGCACGTCCAGGTAGCCGATGCTGGCGAATATCAGCACACCGGCCACGGCGGCGGGCGCGAACACCAGCACGGCGCGGCGCCGGATGTCGGCGCTGCCCGCCAGCAGCACGGCGATCAGGACCGAGATCGCAAGCTGCAGGTACTGGCTGCGGTTCAGCGAGAAGACCAGCGCCATCACCATGTACAGGGTCAGCGCGTAAGCCTTCGGGCCCGACACATTCAGGGTGCGGCGGAAGTACAGCAGCGACACCACGCCCATCGGGATGGCCCAGACGCCCAGCCGCACGTTGCGCAGCGGGTTGGCCACGCTGAAGCCCTGCATCTGCTCCAGCAGCATCAGCGTGGCCACCGCCAGGCAGGCGGCCACGATGTACTTCTGCAGCACCGCGTAAGCGCCCGGACTGTCGATGTCCTTGTAGCAAAGAAAGGGCGTGCACAGGAAATAGAACACGATGCGTAGATCCCGCGCCACATCGCCGGCTTCTATGCCCGGGTGGTCGATGGACACCAGCAGCAGGTAGATCACCGACATGGCCTGGAACGCCAGCAACATGCCCAGCATGCCTCGCGGCAGCGAGTAGGCGCGGGGGTCGGCCAGCCTCAGCGCCTTGACTACCAGCATCGCGACGAACAGCACATCGAAGGGCGACAGCTTGAAGCTGCCCACCCCGACGATGAACCGGTCGTCGTTCAGCGCAAGCGCGGTGAACACGAAAAGGCCCAGCAGGTGCAGGGTGGAGAGGCGGCGGCGCGTTTTCATTGCAGCTCCGTTTCAGGATGAGCCGGCGCTAGTGCGCGGCCCAGTCGTCGCGCCCGAAAATCTTGGTGGTCAATTTTTCGAGCAGGTACGACAGGTCTCCCTGGCGCGCATGGGCCGCCACCTTGGATGCGCGGCAGGACAGTTCGAACATCCGCCCCAGGCCCGGTTCGGTGCGCCGGATCCGATTGACGATCTGTTCGCGCTCTTCCAGCAGCACGTCCTGCATCAGCGCGGTCTTGGTTTCGTCGTGGGCGGTGTAGACGCCCAGCGCATCCGGAACGATCAGGTTCTTGCCGTCGCGCAGCAGGCGGCTCCAGAGTTCCAGGTCCATGCAGTAGCGCATGCTCTCCTGCAGCAGCCCGTACTTGCGCAGCAGGTCGCGGCGGAAGATGGCGGACTGGTTGGGGATGGACGCCTTCACCACCGTCAGCGTGCCGCGGTTGACGGGGGTGTAGTGGATCTTGCGGAAGATGCGGTTGTCGGCGTCCGCCACGAAGAGATTGCCGCTCACGATGGGCGCGCGGCCGCGCGCCGCCGCCGTGCCCAGCTTGCGCAACGCGCCCGGGAAGTACAAGTCGTCCGAATTCTGCCAGCCCACGTAGTCGCCGGTGGCGCGCTCGAACCCCTTGTTGATGGCGTGCGACTGGCCGCGGTCAGGGGTGCTTTCCCAGTACGTCAGGTAACGCTCGTACTTCTTGATGATGTCCACGCTGCCGTCGGTCGAGCCGCCGTCGATGATGATGTATTCCAGCCGCGGATAGCCCTGGTTCAGCACGGACAGGATGGTGCGCTCCAGGAACTTGGCCTGATTGAACGAGGGCGTCACGATCGTCACTTTGGGCAGCAGGCCGCTGGCGATCGGCGCTGGCGGGCGGAGCTCGCGGACGAAGTCGATGAGCTGGCGTGAATACTCGTTGTGGCGCTTGCGCATGTAGGACCTCAGCATGTTGGTTAACGGGTGGCCGCAGGCATGGCGCCCGGGAAGTCGGGGCGGGATTGACGGATGGCGAGTGCCACGCCGGCCAGCGTGATCGCCGCATAGGCCATGCGGCCCCAAGCCGCGGCGTGTTCGCCCGCCACGTGTACCAGTCCCGCCATGACGCACAGCATCGCCAGGCCGCCCAGTCCGTTCAGGATCGCGACGGCGCGGGAGTTGCCGAGCCCAAGGAGGGAGAAATGCGCCGCGGCGTTCAGGGACAGCAGGCCCGAGGCCACGATGAGCAACTGGAAGGTGCCGAGATGGCCGCTGGCGACGTTATCGCCCAGCAGCAGGTTCAACAGCGGCCGGCTGACCGCCAGCACCGCGAGCGTCGCGCCCGCCGAAAGCGCCAGGTTCCACAGCATCATGCGGCGGATCTCGCGTTCGGCGGCGCCGGCATAGGGAGGCGACACGGACAGGCGGCTGATGCGCGGCATGGCCTTCTGGAAAATGGCGACCGACGCGGTATGGATGATCTGGCCTACCTGCACGCCGACGGTATAGATGGCCAGCGCGGCGGGGCCCATCAGGCTGCCCACCAGCACCCGGTCCACCGAGCCGAACGCCAGCGCGCTCAGGCTGTTCAGCCAAGACCAGCGCGAGAACTTGAAGGCGTCCATCATGGCGCCGCGGTCACGCACCGGGCGCACCAGAATGTGGCCATAGGCGCGGGAGAACACACGCATCTTCACGGTGCCGGCAAGCAGCAGGCCGGCCGCCTGGGCCAGGCCGGTCCAGGTGGGCGACGCCGTCAACGTGGCCGCCGCGCAGGCCAGCGCCATCGTGCCGGCGCGGCTGAAGACCTCGCACAGCGCGGTGGAGCGGAAGTCCTCGCGCCCCTTCAGGCAGCCCGAGAATAGCTGGTCATACTGCTGCGTCAGATAGATGGCGAGCGCCGGCATGGCCAGCATCGTCACCGCCACGCCGCCGAACGTGGCGGCGGGCCAGCCCAGGCCGACCACCCCCCACAGAAGAACCGCCGCCAGTGTCACCACGGCCAGCGCGCAGCCGATCAACGACATGCTGACGCCCGCCGCGCGGTAGGCGCCGCCCGGCTTGTGCATGCTCTCGGACACCAGCTTGGTCGCGGTCACGGCGGCGCCCAGGTTGGCGGCATTGCCGAACCCGGCCAGGGCAATGATCATGGAGTACTGGCCAAAGCCCACCGTCCCAAGCTGCCGGAACAGGATGGGCAGCGCCACCAGCGCCGCCACGGGGCCGATGCCGTATTCCACCAGCCCCCAGAAGGAAGCATTGCCGGCGATGTGTTTCCGTACGAACCCAAGCATCGGGAATCCTATTGTTCATGCTGCGCGGTTGTCAGGCCACGGGCAGCGCATGGTGGGTGCGCTCACGCAGGAAGTGCCCATAGGCCAGCGTGATGCCGTGCGTCAGCGAGATCTCCGGCCTCCAGCCCAGCGACTGCACGCGGGACGAATCCATCAGCTTGCGCGGTGTTCCGTCGGGCTTGCCGGTGTCGTAGACGATGTTGCCGCCGTAGCCCACGACGCGCGCCACCAGCCGCGCCAGATCGGCGATGGAGATGTCCTGGCCGGCGCCGATGTTGTAGATGCCCTCGGCGTCCGGATGCTCCATCAGCATCACGCAGGCCTGCGCCAGATCGTCCACGTACAGGAACTCGCGCAACGGCGTGCCGGTGCCCCAGATCGTCACGCTTTCCTGCCCGGCCTCGCGGCCCTCGTGGAACTTGCGGATCAGGGCGGGCAGCACGTGGCTGCTGTGCAGGTCATAGTTGTCGTGCGGGCCATACAGGTTGGTCGGCATGGCGCAGATGAAGCGCGCGCCATACTGCCGCTGGTAGGCCTCGCACAGCTTCAGGCCCGCGATCTTGGCGATGGCGTAGGGCTCGTTGGTGGCTTCCAGCGGGCCGGTCAGCAGGGCGTCTTCGCGGAGCGGCTGCGGCGCCTCGCGGGGATAGATGCATGACGAACCCAGAAACAGCAGCTTGCGCACGCCCGCCGCATACGCGGCGCGGATCACATTGCACTGGATCATCAGGTTCTTGTAGAGGAAGTCCACCGGATGCGTCTGGTTGGCCAGGATGCCGCCCACCTTGGCGGCAGCCAGATACACCACGTCTACCGGCGTCGTCGAAAAGAAGCGGTGGACCTGGTTCTGGTTCTCCAGGTCCAGTTCTTCCCGGCTGCGCGTCAGCACGTTGGGGTAGCCGCGGCGGTGCAGTTCGCGGGTGATCGCCGCGCCCACCATGCCGCGATGGCCGGCGACAAACACGCGTTGGTCCAGGTTCGTCATGTCTGACTACTCCTTGTAGGCGTAGATTTCGTAGCCGTTCTGCTCGACCAGCGCATCGCGCCGCGCGTCCTTCAGATCGCTTTCGACCATTTCCTTGACCAGTTCCGCGAACGTGGTGCGCGGCGACCAGCCGAGCTTTTCACGGGCCTTGGTGGGATCGCCCAACAGGGTCTCGACTTCGGTCGGGCGGAAGTAGCGCGGATCCACGCGCACGATGACCTGGCCGGGCTTGATGTCGTGGACCGGCGAGAACAGCACGGTCGCCGTTTCTTCCAGGCCTTCGCCTTCCCAGGCCAGCAGGATGCCGAGTTCGCGCGCGGCGGTGTTGATGAATTCCCGCACGCTGTATTGCATGCCGGTCGCGATGACGTAGTCCTCGGGCGTGTCCTGTTGCAGCATCAGCCACTGCATTTCGACGTAGTCCCGGGCGTGGCCCCAGTCGCGCAGCGCGGACAGATTGCCCAGGTACAGGCATTCCTGCAGTCCCAGCACGATGCGCGCCAGGCCGCGGGTGATCTTGCGCGTGACGAAGGTTTCGCCGCGCTTGGGCGATTCATGGTTGAACAGGATGCCGTTGCACGCATACATGCCATAGGCTTCGCGGTAGTTCACGCTGATCCAGTAGGCGTACAGCTTGGCGGCCGCGTAGGGGCTGCGCGGATAGAACGGCGTCGTTTCCTTCTGCGGCGTTTCCTGCACCAGACCGTACAGCTCGGAGGTCGACGCCTGATAGAAGCGCGACTTGTTCTCCAGCTTCAGGATGCGGATGGCTTCCAGCAGGCGCAGGGTGCCCAGGCCGTCGGCGTTGGCGGTGTATTCCGGTTCTTCGAACGACACCCCGACGTGGCTCTGCGCGGCCAGGTTGTAGATCTCGTCGGGCTGCACCGACTGGACGATGCGGATCAGGCTGCAAGAGTCGGTCATGTCGCCGTGGTGCAGCACGAAATTGCGGGGCTGGTCGTGCGGATCCTGGTACAGATGGTCGATGCGCGCGGTATTGAACAGCGAAGCGCGCCGCTTGATGCCGTGAACCTCATAGCCCTTGGCGAGCAGCAGCTCCGCCAGATAGGCCCCGTCTTGGCCAGTAACGCCGGTAATCAGTGCCCGTTTTGGCATGGTTGTGTCCTTAAGACTTAGTAACTGCACGAAAGGAGCCGATGGCTGCGGTAGCTATGTGCAATGAGATTACTGTTGCACCAGCCGCTAAGATATCGGCCAAAAGGTCTAAGAGTTCAGCCTGTCGGTAGGGAAAAAAGGACTGGATTGATTCATCCAGCGCACCCATGGCGGTGGCCGCCAGCATGGCCACCAGCGCGGGGCGCCGGTTGACCGAGACGTAGATGAGCCCGGTCAGGAAGGCGTAGGCGGCCAGATGCAGCCGCTTGTCGCCAAAGGCGTCCGACATGTCCGCCGCCAGCCCGGGCACGTTGCCCACCGTCACCAGCACGGCGAAGAACAGCGCCGCCACGGGCAGGCAGATGCGGGCCATCCCCGGCCGCCAAAAGGGGGCGGGCTCGGCTACGCCTTTGCGCCGCTCCGCGACCGCGGGATTGGAGACCGGCGGTTCATACACGGCCGTACATGTCCTGGAATCGGACGATGTCATCCTCGCCGAGGTAGGCGCCCGATTGGACCTCGATGATCTCCAGGGGGATCTTTCCGGGGTTTTCCAGGCTGTGGATCTCGCCCAGCGGGATGTAGGTCGACTGGTTCTCCGTCAGCAGGTATTGCTTGTCGCCGTTGTAGATGCGCGCGGTGCCGGACACCACGATCCAGTGCTCGGCCCGGTGATGATGCATCTGCGAGGACAGGCGCGCGCCCGGCTTGACCGTGATGCGCTTGACCTGATAGCGGGGGCCCTGGCCCACCGAGTCGTAGGAACCCCAAGGCCGCTGCACCTCGCGGTGGTGGTTCAATTCGGACCGGTGCTGGGCCTTGAATATCTCGACCAGGCGCTTGACGTCCTGCGATCTGGACTTGTGCGCCACCAGCACGGCATCGGCCGTTTCGATGACCACGATGTCGTCCAGGCCCACGGAGGCGACCAGGCGGCTGGTGGAATGGATCAGGCAGTTGCGGGAGTCCTCGACCATGACGTCGCCGGTGGTGGAATTGCCCTCCAGGTTCTTCTGGGCGATGCCCCAGACCGCGTCCCAGGCCCCCACGTCGCTCCAGGAGGCCGCCAGCGGGATCACCACGGCGCTGTCGGTGCGTTCCATGATGGCGTAGTCCATCGAGTCGCTGGGGCAAGCCTCGAAGGACGGGCCGTCCAGGTGGAACAGGGCGTTCTCGCCGTGGCCCGTGGCCACGGCGGCCTGCACCTGCTCCAGCATCTTGGGCGCCAGGCGCGCCAGCTCGGACAGGAAGACGGACGCCTGGAAGGCGAACATGCCGCTGTTCCAGTAGTAGCCGCCGTCCTCGATGAAGCGCTGCGCGACCTCCGGCGAGGGCTTTTCGACAAAGCGGCGCACACGGCGCGCGGGCGCCATCGCGCCGGGCTCGTCGGCCTGGATGTAGCCATAGCCGCTGAGCGGGGCGGTAGGCGTAATCCCGAAGGTCACCAGGGCGCCCTGGCGGGCGGCCTGATAGGCCTCCGCAAACGCCGCGCTCAGCACCTCGCCGTTTTCGAGCACATGGTCGGACGGCATGATGAGCATGATGGGGTCTTCGCCGTCTCGCATGGCCCGCAGCGTGGCGGCGGCAATGGCCGGCGCCGTGTTGCGCGCGAACGGCTCCAGGATCACCTCGACGTCCTTGATGCCCAGTTCCAGCGCCTGCTCCGCGGCGATGTAGCGATGGGCGTCGTTGCACACGAGCGTGGGCCTGGCCTGGGCGCCCGCCGCGCCCAGGCGCAGCAGCGTGTTCTGCAGCAGGCTGCGGTCATCGGTCAGACGGATGAACTGCTTCGGCAGCAGTTCGCGCGACAACGGCCACAGGCGCGAGCCTGAACCGCCGCAGAGGATGACTGCCCGGTACGGGGGAGGGGGATTCGTCATGGCGCTCACTCCTTGAAGTAGGCCTGGGTGTACGGATGCACGCCGGGGTCGGCGGCGATCACTTCCGCGGGCAGCCAGCGGTAACCGTTGTGCTGGACCAGGGGAAGGCTTGCGGTATCCAACGAAAGCTCGGCCTCATAGGCGAGGACGACATAGTGGGTGGAGCGTCCGGCTTCACCCGCGAAATTGGTGCCATAGAAGTGCTCGTACACGCCGCGAGGCTTCCATGCGTGCTCCGGCAAGGACAGGCCCAGCTCGTCATGGACGATGCGGCGCAATGCGTCGCGCAGGGACTCGTTCTTTCGGATCCGCCCGCCCGGCACGAACCATGCGCCCTGGGCCGGGGGATTGGCGCGCAGGCCGGTCAGGTAGTGCCCCGCGGCATCGCGCAGCAGCAGGTCGATCGATACCAGCGGCAGCATCTCCACCGCCTGGCGGAAGTCCGACTGGGCCAGCACGCCGCCGCGCGTCACGGGCGCTTCCCGCACGGGCCATCCCAACGGTTTAGTAGACATTGCGGCCCGTCCATCCCGATACCGCCGTGCGGGCGATGATCAGCAGGTCCATCCTGAACGTCCAGTGCTGGATGTAGTAGATGTCGTGTTCGACCCGGTCGCTCATCTTGCGCAGCGTGTCGGTCTGCCCGCGGAAACCGTTGACCTGCGCCCAGCCAGTGATGCCCGGCTTGACGCGGTGGCGCATCATGTAGCGCTGCACCAGGTCCTTGTACAGTTCGTTGTGCTCCAGCGCGTGGGGGCGCGGCCCCACGACCGACATGTCGCCCATCAGCACATTGAGGAACTGGGGCAGCTCATCCAGGCTGGTGCGCCGCAGGAAGCCGCCGATCCGCGTGATGCGGTTGTCGTTGCGCGTGGCCTGCGTGACCACGCCGTGCTCCTGGTGCACGGTCATGGTGCGGAACTTGTAGACGTGGAACACCTTGCCGTCCACGCCCAGCCGGGGCTGGGTGAAGAAGACCGGGCCGCGCGAGGTGACCTTGACCAGCAGGGCCACGGTCAGCATCACGGGAGACAGGCCGATCAGCGCGCAGAACGCGAAGCTGCGGTCGAAGACCTCCTTGGCCCAGCCGCGCACGCCGGCCGCGGGCAGGCTGTTGAGCTGGATGGCGGGCAGGCCCAGGAACTCGCCGATGCGGTGTCCCAGCAACTGGATGGACATCACGTCGGGAATCCAGCGGATGTCCACCAGGTCGTTGCGCAGGTGATACAGCACTTCGCGCAGCTCCTGGCCTGCCTCCATCGGCAGCACGATCCAGATCTCGCGCACATTGTTCTCGTGCACGAAGCCGTGCAGATGGTCGAGATCATGCAGGCGGCGGACCTGCGGCGGCAGGATCTCATGCGGTTCCGCATAGATGCCGGCCACTTCATAGCCGGCTTCCCGATATCTTTCGACGCGGCGCCACAGGTCATGCCCCAGGGCGCCGAAGCCCACCAGCAGCACGCGCTTCTTGTTCAGGCCGCGATCGCGCGCGGCGCCCAGCACCGCATAGACGGCAATGCGTACACCGGCCAGCGCCAGCGCCGCCATGCCGAACCAGGTAGCCGCCCATATGCGGGATACCGCGCCGGTCTGGTGCATGAGAAAACTGACGAATATGCCCAACGCGAAAACCGTGGCCCACGCCGCCAGGCTGCGCACCACCAGATCGGTCAGCAGGCGGCCGCGCCAGGACACGTACAACCGGAAGGCCGGGAAGATGGCGATCACGCCCAGGCCGCAAAGATAGATCAGGAACAGATGAATCTGCGGAGGTTCGGCCAGCGCATCTTCAGCGAATTTCAAGCCGGTGGCAGTCAGGCCGCAGGTGATGACTATCGCGGCGTCGAGCAAGCGATAGAGATAGCTTGCCCCGCTGAACCTTGCCGACGTGTCCGTTTGGGACGGGTCCATCGTGCACTCCTGTTCGCGTGGAGCCGGTCTTCGCACAAGTCTTCAACTCGTACTCCACATAGAAAAAGCCTCTGGCTCGAGGGAATTTGCCTGCCGTCCGAGTAGCGGCATTGCGGACTATCAAACTAAAGCTTGCGAAGGGCGAAAGACATCAGACATGTCAGATTTCTTCGCTGGAAAGCCGCAGCTATCATGGCGGTCCCCTGAGCCTGATCCCCCTGCAAAAAGCGAAATAGCGCAGCGCCGCAATGCCTGTGGCTACCGACAAAATCTTATTGAGTGCGCGGCTTACCCGAAACCTCCAAACGATGTAGGAGAAGGCTTAGGACATCCGTCGAATGTGCGGGCCTAGGAAAAGAGAGTGGAATGTCGCAACCCGTTACGCATCGGGCTCCTTTCCAAGCAACGAAGTCATTCACTGTGGATTTGCCATGACTACATTTTTCGGAACGTTGAGCCGAGCCATAGCCGCTATCGCGCTCGTGTCCTCGCTGGGCGCTTGCGCCTTGTCTCCCGGTATGACGTTCAACGCCAACCAGCTCGCGGATCCGCTGGACCCGAACTCCAAGGCGGTCATCAAGGAAATCACGCCATCCCTGGTTCTCGAAGATCAGCGCGCGCGCATGGCGCTGCTCGACAACGAGGGTATCGGCCATCTGATCGGCAAGCCGGGGCCTTACCTCATCGGGCCGGGAGACATCCTCTCGATCGTGGTGTGGGATCACCCCGAGCTCGTGCTTCCGACGCAAACCTACGCCATTGGTTCTGGGGCAACGGAACTAGCCATTGGGGATACCGCCTCGGGCATTCCGGGCTATACGGTCTCATCCACTGGATATATCCAGTTTCCGTATACCGGACTGCTGAAAGTGGCGGGGTTGACGGAACTTCAGGCGCGCAATCTCATAGTCAATAGTTCGGGCAAGTACATACAGGACCCGCAGATCACCGTCCGTGTTCTGGGATTTCGCAGCAAGCGCATTTTCGTCGATGGCGCGGTGACGACGCCGGGTACGGTCGCTATCAACGATGTCCCGATGACCCTGTTGGAAGCGATCAACAGGGCCGGCGGCATTCTGCCGACCGGAGACCGCAGTGCGGTCTACGTGATCCGCGACGGCCGGCGTACTCGCGTGAACCTGCCCGCGCTGATCGAGCGTGGCCAGGACCTGAACCAAGTGATGCTGAAGTCGGGCGACATCGTAAGAGTCACGCCGCGCGACGACAGCAAGGTATTCGTGATGGGCGAAGTGTTCGTGCCCAGCGCGCCAGTGATGCGTGACGGACGCATGTCGTTGACCGAGGCGTTGGGTTTGGCGGGGGGGCCGAACCAGCTCACTTCGGATCCGTCGCAGATATTTGTCGTACGCAGCACGGAGGACGCGACGCCGCTGGTGTTCCATCTGAATGCCGGATCGCCGCAGGCTCTGGCCGTAGCGGAGAAGTTCGAGTTGCAACCCAAAGACGTCGTGTTCGTGGATTCGGCGGGCCTGGTGCGGTGGAACCGCTTCATCAGCAACCTGTTCCCGAGCGCGCAAACCGTTCAGACCGTCAAGTCCATCGATTAGTTCGCCTCAGAAAACCACGCCTTTGGGGGCGCCGCGAGCGCGGCGGCGCCCTCTCTTGGAGAGCTGCATGTCGTTGCCCATCGAAACGTTCGAGCCATCAGTCCCGGCTCGTCAGCAGGAAACCCCGTTGTCGTCGCATGTGGACGCCATCTTTTCCAACCGGTGGATGATCATCGCGATCACCATGGTCGCCTTGCTCGGCGCCCTGGCCTATGTGATGGTGACCCCCTCAGTCTATTCGGCTGACATCATCGTGCAGGTCGAGGAGGAAATGCCAAATGGGCAGGCGCGCAGCCTGCTCGGCGATGTTTCATCGATGTTCGACACCAAGGCGGAAACGTCGGGCGAAATGGAAGTGCTGCGTTCGCGCATGGTCGTCGGCCCCGCCGTCGACAAGTTCCTGCTGTACATCCACGCCAAGCCGCGCTATTTCCCCGTGGTGGGAGAGTGGCTGGCGCAACGCTACGAAAGCCTGCCGTACCCTTCCAGCTTTCCGCGCGGCGGCTACGCCTGGGGCGGAGAAGCCGTCGCGATCTCTCAGCTCGATGTGCCGAACGAATGGCTGGGCAAGCCCCTGCGCCTGACCACGCTGGGAGAAGGGCGCTATACGCTGAGCGACAAGCTGACCGGCGCGACGTTCACCGGCACGGTCGGCAAGCCCGAGCATTTCCTCTTGCCTGGCGGCGGCGCGATGGACGTGCACGTCGATGCGCTGGCGGGCCGCCCAGGCACCGAGTTCACGGTGTCGCGCAGTTCGCGCCTGGCGGCGATCGAAGGCGTGCAATCGCGCATGGGAATCTTCGAGCGGGGCCGCGCATCGGGCGTGATCGGCGTGACGCTCGAAGGCAATGATCCCGCGCTGACCACCGCGGTCCTGAACCAGATCGGTCAGGAGTATGTGCAGCAGAACGTGAACCGCAAATCGGCGCAGGCCGAGAAGTCGCTGGCGTTCCTGGAGCAGCAGCTTCCCCAGCTCAAGGGCGAGCTGGATGCCGCCGAAACCAAGTACAACGCCCTGCGCAACAAGCGTGGCACGATCGACCTGAGCGAAGAGGCCAAGCTCATCCTGGCGCAGTCCGTGGATGCGCAGACCCGGGTGATGGAGCTGCGTTCCAAGCGCCAGGAACTGATCACGCGCTTTGCGCCGACGCACCCCAGCATCGTGGGCATCGACCGGCAGATCGCTTCGCTGACCGGCGACGTCAACCGCATCGGCAACAACATCAAGCAGCTTCCCGACCTTGAGCAGGACGTGGTGCGCCTGGTGCGCGATGTGCGCGTCAATACCGAGCTCTACACGGCGCTGCTCAATAACGCCCAGCAGCTGAAGCTGATCCGGGCGGGCAAGGTGGGCAACGTGCGCATCCTGGATGCGGCCGTGCAGCCCGACAAGCCGGTACGCCCCAAAGGCGCCATCATCATCGGCGTGGCCACGGCCATCGGCCTGATCTTCGGCATCCTGTGCGCCTTCGTCCGCAGCGCGCTGTTCGGCGGCCTGTCCGAGCCGGAAGATGTCGAACGCCATACCGGCCTGCCGGTGCTGGCCGCCATTCCGTACAGCGACGTCCAGGACAAGCTGTGGCGCCGCAGCCGGCGCAAGAACGCCACCGTGCCGGCGTTGCTGGCCCAAAGCCAGGGCAACTCGCCGCCGATAGAAAGCCTGCGCTCGTTCCGCAATGTGCTGCAGGCATCGCTGCGCCAGTCCGCCAACAACATGGTCATGTTCACCGGCCCGGTGGCGGGCGTGGGCAAGTCCTTCCTGTCCGCGAACTTCGCGTTCATCCAGGGCGGGGTGGGCAAGCGCGTGCTGCTGATCGATGCCGATTTCCGCAAGGGGCAGCTGAACCGCTACTTCGGCCTGCCCAAGGAAGACGGCCTGTTCGAAGTGCTGTCGGGCACGATCCCGCTGAACCGCGTCAGGAAGCACAGCGTGTCCGAGGGCGTGGACTTCATCGCCACGGGCGCCGTCACCTTCGACCCCTCCGAACTGCTGGCTTCTCCGGTATTTGGCGAAACCCTGCGCGAGCTGGCCACCCAATACGACATGGTCATCCTGGATACGGCGCCCGTGCTGTCGTCTCCGGATGCGGCCGTGGTGGGCACGCACGCCGCGGCGGTGATGGTGGTGGTGCGGTCCGGCATGAACACGGTGGGCGAGATCCGGGAAACGGCCAAGCGCCTGATCCAGGCCGGCGCACCGGTGGACGGCGTGCTCTTCAATGGTCTCAAGCTCCTGCCGGAACGCTTCGGCTTCCGGTCCAAGTACGGCGGTTATCGATACTCCCGTGCGGCGTACTACGGCGATTTCAAACAGAACGGTCCCAAGTAAACGCCACCCGGAGAAACTGGCATGCACGGAACTTTTGGCTGGGACACCCCGCAAATTCTGGATGCGGTTTTCAAGGCTTATGACATACGCGGCACGGTGCCGGACGAGATTGATGCCCGATTTGCCCACAGCCTGGGCATGGCGGTGGGGACCCGGGCGATGGAGCAGGGGGCGAGGTCGATCGTGGTGGGGCGGGACGGCAGGCTGAGCAGCGTGGAGCTGGCCGCGGCGCTGCAGGCCGGCCTGCGCTCGGCCGGTGTGCACGTCATCGATATCGGCATGGCGACCACGCCCATGGTGTATTTCACGACCCGCCTCATGGACACGGGCGCGGGCATCGCGGTCACCGGCAGCCACAACCCGCCCGCGCACAACGGCTTCAAGATCGTGCTGGAAGGCGCGTCGCTCTATGGCGAAGGAATCACCGCCTTGCGCGACGCGATGCGCCTGCCCATCGAATCGGCGGCCACGCCCGGCGGCCGCACCCAAATGCAGATCATGCCGTGCTATGCGGCGCGCCTGGTGGGCGATATCCGCATGGCCCGCCCCATGAAGATCGCCATCGACTGCGGCAGCGGCGTCGCGGGCGCGGTGGCGCCCGCGCTGTTTCGCGCGCTGGGCTGCGAAGTGACGGAGCTGTTCTGCGAGGTGGACGGCTCTTTTCCGGGCCATCATCCAGATCCCGCCGATCCGCACAACCTGCAGGACCTGATCTATTGCCTGCGCTATTCGGACTGCGAAGTCGGCCTGGCATTCGACGGCGACGGCGACCGGCTCGGCGTGGTGACGAAATCGGGACAGATCATCTGGCCGGACCGGCAACTGATCCTGTTCGCGCGCGACGTGCTGGCGCGCAACCCCGGCGCCGAGATCATCTACGACGTCAAGTGCAGCCGCCATGTGGCGCGCGCCATCACCGAGGCCGGAGGCAAGGCCACGATGTGGAAAACGGGACATTCGCTGATCAAGGCCAAGATGCGCGAGTCGGGAGCGCTACTTGCTGGAGAGATGAGCGGCCACATTTTTTTCAAGGAGCGCTGGTACGGCTTTGACGACGGCATCTATGCCGCCGCGCGCCTGCTGGAGATCCTGTCGTCGGCGCCAGACCCGTCAGCCTTGCTCGAAGGCCTGCCGCAGTCCTGCGCGACCCCCGAATTAAAACTGGAGACCGCCGAAGGCGAAAGCGTCGAGCTGGTGGAGGCATTGCGCGCGCAGGGAGATTTCCCGGGCGCGGTGTCGATCAACGAGCTGGACGGCATCAGGGTGGACTACGCGGACGGTTTCGGCCTGGCGCGTCCATCCAACACCACGCCGACGGTGGTACTGCGGTTTGAAGGAGACAACGTGGCCGCGTTGGCCCGTATCGAGGAGGATTTCCGCAACGCGTTCAGGCGCATTGCACCTCACATCCGTTTACCGTTCTAAGGAGCATCAGGCGATGGGAAAGGCTCAACTTGCGATTGAGGCGTTACGGGCGAATTCCGGGCTGGCGGACAGCCCGGAATGGGTGGCTTTCGCGCAGGCCGCGCAAAGCGCCGAACTGGACGCCAGCGCGCTGAAAGTGATCGAAGCGGCAGGACTGTGCGTGGATTTGACGATGCAACGCCAATCGTCGGCGCTGGACGCCGCGGCGCTTGCCCTGCTGCAGGCGCGCGGCTTGCAGGATGCGCGCGACAGGCTGTTTGCCGGAGAACCGGTCAACTGGACCGAAGGCAAGCCCGCATGGCACACGGCGCTTCGGGCGGGGCGCACGCGCGAGCAACCGGACGGGCAGGATGTGGACTCCGTCTGCGAGTATTCGCGCATGACCGACTTCGTGCGGCGCGTGGACCAGACCGCCGATTTTTCCACCATCCTGCACATCGGTATTGGCGGCAGCGATTGGGGGCCGCGCCTGGCGGTCCAGGCTTTTGGCGGCCCGCAGCAGCGCCGGCAGATCCGCTTCGTGTCCAACATCGACGGCCACGCCTTCCATGACGCCGTGGCCGGGCTGGACCCGCGCCGCTGCCTGGTGGTCGTCTCGTCCAAGTCCTTCACCACGGCCGAGACCCTGCACAACGCGCGCGCGGCCATCGCCTGGCTCAAGCAGGGCGGCGTGGCCGATCCGTCGGAACACCTGGCGGCCGTGACCGCCAATGTGCCGGCGGCCCGGGCGCTGGGCGTGCCGTCCAGCCAGATCTTCAAGATGTGCGATTGGGTGGGCGGGCGCTATTCGGTCTGGTCCGTCGCGGGCCTGTCGATCGCGCTGACCGTCGGCGCCGACGTGCTGATCGGCATGCGGGCGGGCGCGGAAGCGATGGACCAGCATTTCCAGCAGGCGCCGTTCGCGTCGAATGCGCCGGTCCAGCTTGCGCTGTCCGGTCTGGTCAATTGCAGCGTGCTGGGGCAAAACTCGCTGAACATCGCGGCCTACAGCGCCCGCCTGCTGCACCTGGTGACCTATCTGCAGCAACTGGAAATGGAATCGCTGGGCAAGCGTGTCGCGGGCGACGGCGCGGCGGTGGGCGTGCCCACGGCCCCCATCATCTGGGGCATGCCGGGCACGGACGGCCAGCACACTTTTTTCCAATGGCTGCACCAGAGCGAGGAAGGCGCGCCGGTGGACTTCATCGCCAGCCTGCAAGGCCACGCGGACAGTCCGGACGCGCATCGCATGCTGCTGGCCAACTGCCTGGCGCAGCGCCAGGCGCTGCTGCGCGGCAAGAGCCTGGAGGAGGCGCTGATGGACGTCGCCCACATCGACGACCAGGAGCGCGCGCTGAGCCTGGCCCAGCACATGGTGCATCCGGGCGGGCGGGCTTCCACCCTGATCGTCCTGCGCCAGCTCGACCCTCGCGGGCTGGGCGCGCTGCTGGCCCTGTACGAGCACAAAGTGTTCGTGCAGAGCGTGGTCTGGGGCATCAATCCCTTTGACCAATGGGGCGTGGAACTGGGCAAGCGGCTGGCCAGCGGCATCGAGCGCGAGCTCGCCGTGCCGGTCTCGGCCGGTGTGGTCGATTGGGGCCATGACGCCTCGACGTCCTACTGGATCGATCGCTACCGCAGCCACGCGCAGGCCCCGCGTCCCCGCCATGCGTGGGTGCCCGGCATGACGGCCCATCTTTGACGGAGCGAGGACATGCCGGACACGCATGTGCTGGTGACGGGCGGCGCGGGCTACATCGGCACGCACACGCTGGTCGCGATGCTGGCGGCGGGCCAGCGGCCGCTGGTGCTGGATAACTTCAGCAACGGCAGCCGCGAGGCCGTGCGCCGCGTCGAGCGGCTTTGCGGCGCGCCCATACCGTTGATCGAAGGGGACATCCGCACGCCGGGGTTGATCGAGTCGGTGCTGACCGACGCGGCGGCCCAGGGCCGGCCGGTGCAAGCGGTGCTGCACCTGGCGGGCTGCAAAGCGGTAGGCGAATCGGTGGCGGACCCGCTCAAGTATTACGACAACAACGTGAACGGGTCGCTGGTCCTGCTGCGCGCGATGCGGCTGGCGGGCGTGCGCAGGCTGGTGTTCAGTTCGTCCGCCACCGTCTACGGCGAACCGCGCTATCTGCCGTTCACCGAAACGCATCCGCTCGCGCCCACCAATCCCTACGGCCGCACCAAGCTCATGGTTGAGGAAATGCTGCGCGACGTCTGCGCCGCCGATCCCGCCTTCAGCGCCGTCACGCTGCGTTATTTCAACCCGATCGGGGCGCATCCCAGCGGGCAGATCGGCGAGAGCCCGCGAGACCTGCCCAACAATCTCTTTCCCTTCATCACCCAGGTGGCGGTGGGGCGGCAACCCTTTCTGCGGGTGTTCGGCAACGACTACGACACCGCCGATGGCACCGGTGTGCGCGACTACCTGCATGTCATGGACCTGGCGCGGGGCCATGTGCAGGCGCTGTCGTATTCGGACGGCCATCCGGGATTCGTGGCGGTCAACCTGGGAACGGGGCAGGGCACCAGCGTGCTGGAACTGGTGCATGCGTTCGAACGGGTCAACGGCTGCGAGATCCCGTTGCGCACGCTGCCCCGGCGGGCGGGCGATGTCGAACGCATGTGGGCCGACCCGGGGCTGGCGGCGTCGCTGCTGGGCTGGCGCAGCACGCACGACGTCGAGTCCATGTGCGCCGATGGCTGGCGCTGGCAGCGGGGCAACCCGCAAGGGTACGAGGCGGATCCGGCCGCGGCATAACCCCTGCGCCATGTCGGGCGGATTCCGGGAAATGCGCGCAAGCGGTTACAGTTGACGGGATTATTGCGAAGCAGCATCGTCCCCGCGGTCCGGCCGTCCGGACGATGCACCGTCAGCGAGGCACGCCCATGTTTGAATTCCTTTCCTACGCCGAATCCGCCGGCGCCCCGTCGGGGGCGCGGCAATGAACGGCCCCACCCATATTCCCCCCGCCCACTGGAACCTGGACAGCATCGTGTCCGGCCTGCGCGACGCGCGCGTCGCCTGGCGCGGTCCCCGAGGCCGGCTGCGCGACGACGCCGGCCTGCGCGAGTTCCCCTCGCAGGAAAGCCTGCGCCAGATCGTCAAGGATCTCTGTGGGGCCTTGTTCCCGATGCGCCTGGGTCCCATCGACCTGCGCGAAGAGGTCGAGGACTTCTATGTCGGACACACCATCGGCGCGGCCCTGGATGCGCTGTTGCACCAGGTGCGCCTGGAACTGCATTACGTCGGCCGCCACGATCCTGCCCTGCATGCGGAAACGCAGCAGCGCGCCACGGAGATCGTGCGCCGCTTCGGCGCCGAACTGCCCGCCGTGCGCGCCGCGCTCGACCTGGACGTGATGGCGGCCTATCAGGGCGATCCGGCCGCGCACAACGTGGACGAAGTCCTGCTGTGCTATCCCGGCGTGGCGGCGATGATCCACCACCGCCTGGCCAACGTCCTGTACCGCCTGGGCGTGCCGATGCTGGCGCGCATCGTGGCCGAGATCGCGCATGCCGATACCGGCATCGACATCCATCCCGGCGCCACCATCGGCCGCAGCTTCTTCATCGACCACGGCACCGGTGTCGTGATCGGCGAAACCGCCATCATCGGCGACCGCGTGCGCCTGTACCAGATGGTCACGCTGGGCGCGAAGCGCTTCCCGCCCGGCGAAAACGGCGAACTCAAGAAGGGCCTGGCGCGCCACCCCTTGATCGAGGACGATGTGGTGATCTACGCTGGCGCCACGATTCTCGGCCGGGTCACGATCGGCAAGGGATCGACCATCGGCGGCAATGTCTGGCTGACGCGCAACGTGCCTCCGGGCAGCAACGTGACGCAGGCCAGCCTGGTCAGCGACATGCCCGACTGCGGGCTGGGCGGCTGAACGCCGTCTTCCCGCGCGCGGCATCCGCCGCGGCGCGGGGCCGCGAAAAAGGAATCAGGATGGACACAGGAGTCTCGGAGCTGGCCGCGCTGCGGGGGTTCATCGACCGCCACCCGCGGCTGTTCGTACTGACGGGAGCGGGCGTCAGCACTGACTCCGGCATCCCCGACTACCGCGACACCGACGGCGAATGGAAGCGCCAGCCGCCCATGACGCTGCAAACCTTCATGGGCACGGACCTGGCCCGGGCGCGCTACTGGGCACGCAGCATGGTGGGCTGGCGCCGCTTCGGACAGGTGGAGCCGAATGCCTCTCACCGCGCGCTGGCCGGCCTGGAATCGCGCGGACACGTGGCCATCCTGGTCACGCAGAACGTGGACGGCCTGCACTCGGCCGCCGGCAGCCAGGACGTCGTCGATCTGCACGGGCGCCTGGACGAAGTCCGCTGCATGCACTGCGACTGGCGCGGCGGCCGGCACGGCTGGCAGGACGCGCTGCATGCCCGCAACCCCGATTGGGCGCTGCTGGACGCATCGGATGCGCCGGATGGCGATGCGGACCTGGATGGCGAGGATTTCTCCCGTTTCTCCGTGCCGCCCTGTCCGCACTGCGGCGGAATCGTCAAGCCGGATGTGGTGTTCTTCGGTGAAACCGTGCCGCGGGACCGCGTGGACCGCGCCAACGCCGGTCTGGCGAGCGCCGACGCGGTGCTGGTCGTGGGCTCGTCGCTGATGGTGTATTCGGGCTATCGCTTCGTGACCGCCGCGTCGCGCAGCGGCCTGCCTATCGCCGCCATCAATCTGGGGCGGACCCGCGCCGACAGCCTGCTGACCCTGAAGGTGGAACAGCCTTGCGCGGTGGCGCTGGACGCGCTATAGCGCGCGCCGGAGCGGCCGGTTTTTGACCGGTTTAAGCAAGTGCTTGCCCAGCAACGGTTTTTTCGCGCGGTTACAGACCTGTCCAAAGGGTTGTCCACAGGAACTGTGGATAACCCCTAGGGATTACCCCATATTTCGGCCCTGCACCGGACGTTTCTGTCAAGTGTCGGGGGTTTCCAACGCGTCCCCGAGCAGCGCCTTGCGGGCGGCATGCCAGCTTCCCGCGTCGGGGGCGTACAGCAGGCCGCCCGTGCGGTGCGTGGGCTTGTAGGGCGAGCCATCGAAACGTGCCGCGTAACCGCCGGCCTCACGGTGCAGCAGCCAGCCGGCGGCGTGGTCCCAGGCGGTGAGCTGGTTGTACAGGGCCACGTGGCAGTGCCCCGCCGCCAGCATGCGGTATTCGTGCGCGGCGCAGCGCAGCGACGCGGTGCTGCCCAGGCGCGACAGATTGCCGTTGACAGCGGTGCGCAGGGGCTCGGGCAGGGCGCCGGTGGCGATCAGCCCGTCCATGTCTTCCGGGGGCGCGGGGCTGGCGACGGCCAGCGGCGCCCGTCTGCCGTTCTCGTATTCCATCCAGGCGCCTTCGCCCCGCACCGCCAGCGCGCTGTCGCGGCTGACGGGGTCGTAGATGACGCCCGCGATCACGTCGCCGCGGTGGCAGGCCGCGATCATCATGCCGAACAAGGGCAGACCGGCGACGTAATTGCGGGTGCCGTCGATGGGATCGATCAGGAAGGCCAGATCGGCATCGACCAGCATGTTCAGCAGGGCGGGATTGCGCGCCGAGGCTTCTTCGCCGATCAGCACGGCGCCCGGGTGCAGCTTGGCCAGGCGCGCGGCGATCAGGCGTTCGGCGGCTTCGTCGGCGTCGGTGACGAGGTCGCGCGGGGAGCTCTTGCCGCGCACCGAGCCTTCCGGCAGGTTGCGAAAGCGTGGCATGACCTCCGCCAGCGCGGTTTCTGCCAGGATAGCCGCCAGCTTGCGGGTGTCCTCAAGGGTGAAAGTTCTGCTCATACCGATTCGTCCACGGAACGCGCGAATCTATCATGCCTGCGTGACGTCTGTGGCATCCCGGGTGCGCGGCGGCGCGCCGCGCACCCAGGGCATCAGGCGCCCAGGTCGACGCAGAGGTACTTGATCTCCAGGTACTCTTCGATGCCGTACTTGGAGCCCTCGCGGCCCAGGCCCGACTGCTTGACGCCGCCGAACGGACCGACTTCGTTGGAGATCAGGCCGGTGTTGATGCCGACGATGCCGTACTCCAGCGATTCGGACACGCGCCAGATGCGGGCGTAGTCGCGGGTGAAGAAGTAGGCGGCCAGGCCGAAGATGGTGTCATTGGCCATGCCGATGACTTCTTCTTCCGTTTCGAAGCGGAACAGCGGCGCCACCGGGCCGAAGGTTTCTTCGGTCGCAAAGCGCATCGACTGCGTCACGTCGCGCACCACGGTCGGCTCGAAGAAGGTGCCGCCCAGCGCGTGCGGCTTGCCGCCCGCGATGACCTTGGCGCCATGGGCCGTGGCGTCGGCGATGTGTTCCTGCACCTTTTCCACCGCGTTGCCGTCGATCAGCGGGCCTTGCGTCACGCCGTCGGCGAAGCCGTCGCCGACCTTCATGGCGTTGACCTTGGCCACCAGGCGCTTGGCGATTTCCTCGTAGACGCCGGCCTGCACGTAGATGCGGTTGGCGCACACGCAGGTCTGGCCGGCATTGCGGTACTTCGAGGCCAGGATGCCGTCGACCGCGCGGTCCAGGTCGGCGTCGTCGAACACGATGAAGGGCGCGTTGCCGCCCAGTTCCAGCGACAGCTTCTTGATGGTGGGCGCGCATTGCTCCATCAGCGTGCGGCCGACTTCGGTCGACCCCGTGAAGCTCAGCTTGCGCACGACATCGCTTTCGCACAGCGCGGCGCCGATATCGCGCGAGCTGCCGGTGATGACGTGGAACACGCCCGCGGGCACGCCGGCTTCTTCAGCCAGCACGGCCAGCGCCAGCGCGGTCAGCGGCGTCTGCTGGGCCGGCTTGACCACCATGGTGCAGCCGGCGGCCAGCGCCGGACCGACCTTGCGGGTGATCATGGCGGCGGGGAAGTTCCAGGGCGTGATCGCGGCGGTGACGCCGATGGGCTGCTTGAGCGCCAGCAGGCGCTGCCCGGCCTTGGGGCTTTGCAGAATGTCGCCGTCGATGCGCTTGGCCTCTTCGGCGAACCATTCCAGGAACGACGCGGCGTAGGCGATTTCGCCCGCGGCCTCGGTGACCGGCTTGCCTTGCTCGGACGTCATGATGGCGGCCAGGTCCTGCTGGTTCTGCATCATGAGCTGGGCCCACTTCAGCAGGATCGCGGCGCGTTCCTTGCCGGTCTTGGCGCTCCAGGCGGGCAGCGCGGCCTGAGCGCTGGCGATGGCCTGTTCCGTTTCCTTGCGGCCCAGCTTCGGCACGGACACGATGGTCTTGCCGGTGGAGGGGTTGTCGACGGGGATGGAGGCGCCGCCGCCGGCGCCTACCCACTTGCCGTCGATGTAGCAGGCATCGCGCAGCAGATCGGGACGCGAGAGGGGATGGGTCAATGCTGTCATGTCGTGAGTCTCCTTGATGGATGCGGCCGGCCAAGCGAAACGGGCGTGGCGGGCACCGGCCTGGGATCCAAGCCGGAATGCCTGCTACGCCCGCGATCCTTGCGCCTGTCGGCCGGATAACCGGTTATTCAGGGCCTGCGTCTCAGGCTGCGAGCGTCTCGGACAGGATGTCCAGCGCGCGCGCGAACTGGGCGTCGGGAATGGTCAAGGGATACAGGAAGCGCAGGACGTTTCCGTATACGCCGCAGCTTAGCAAAATCAGGCCGCTTTCGAGCGCGCGCGCCTGCACGCGCTTGACCGCTTCGGCGTCCGGCTTGCCGGCCGGGTCGTTCAGTTCCAGTGCGACCATCGAGCCCAGGCCGCGCACGTCGGCGATGCCCGGGACCTTGGCGCGCAGGCCTTCCAGGTGCGCGCGCAGCTTGTCGCCGAGTTCGGCGGCGCGTTCGCACAGCTTTTCTTCGGCAATGACGTCCAGCACCGCATGCGCTGCGGCGACCGCCAGCGGGTTGCCGGCGTAGGTGCCGCCCAGGCCGCCCGCGGCGGGGCCGTCCATGACGTCGGCACGGCCGACCACGCCCGAGATCGGCATGCCGCCGCCCAGGCTCTTGGCCATCGTGATCAGGTCGGCCTGAACCGAGTGGTGCTCCATCGCGAACAGCTTGCCGGTGCGGCCAAAACCCGTCTGGACTTCGTCGGCGATCAGCAGGATGCCGTGTTCGTCGCAGACCTTGCGCAGCGCCGTCATCAGTTCGGGCGGCGTGATGTTGAAGCCGCCTTCGCCTTGCACGGGCTCGATGATGATGGCCGCGACGCGCTTGGGATCGATGTCGACCTTGAACAGCATGTCCAGCGCCTTCAGCGAATCCGCCACACTGATGGCCTGCGTGGCGTTGGGGAAGGGCACGTGATAGATGTCACCGGGCATGGGGCCGAACGACAGCTTGTAGGGGGCGACCTTGCCGGTCAGCGCCATGCCCAGCATGGTGCGACCATGGAACGAGCCCGAGAAGGCGATGACGCCCGAACGGCCGGTGGCCGAACGCGCGATCTTCACGGCGTTTTCAACGGCTTCGACGCCGGTGGTGAAGAAGGCGGTCTTCTTCAGGCCGTCGATGGGCGCCAGGCGGTTGATGCGCTCGGCCAGCGAGATATAGCCTTCGTACGGCACGATCTGGTAGGCCGTGTGCGTGAAGTTGTCCAACTGCGCGGTGATCGCGGCCTTGATCTTCGGGTGCAGGTGGCCCGTGTTCAGCACGGCGATGCCGCCGGCGAAATCGATGTATTCCTTGCCATTGGCGTCCCACAGCGTGGCGTTTTCGGCGCGCACGGCATAGAAGTCGCACATGACGCCGACGCCACGGGGCGTGGCCAGGGAACGGCGGGTATTCAGATCCTGATTCTTCATCTTGGCCTCGAAGCGCGTGATGGACGGTAAAAACCTTATTTAATGCTACGATGGCCCCACTTGTGGGAACCACTTTGATAAATCAGGTAGAACCAATTGCGTTCCATCGTAGGTGACTTGCTGCTGCTTCGCCTGGCCGACGGGTCCAGTGATCCCATGAACAAGCGGCTGTACCGCGGCGTGCGTGAAGCCATCCTGGATGGTTCCATCGCCGCGGACTCCCGCCTGCCCGCCACGCGCGACCTGGCGGCCGAACTGGGCATCGCCCGCAACACGGTCGTCCACGTCTACAGCCAACTGCTGGCCGAGGGGTATACCCGCAGCCGCCAGGGCAACGGCACCTTCGTCAACGCCTCGGTGCCGGATTCCTACCTGGCCAGTGGCCGCCGCCTGCGCCAGGCGCAGCAGGCCCAGGCCCGCCCGGCGCTGTCGCCGCGCGGGGCGGCGATCGTCGACAGCGTATCGGCGTCGCCCTACCAGTGGGGCGCCTTCATGCCCGGCGTGCCCGACCTGACCGAATTCCCGCACAAGAAATTCGGGCGTATTTTCAGCGCGCTGTGGCGCAACCCGTCGCCCGACCTGCTGACCTACGCCTATGGCGGCGGCCTGCCCGCGCTGCGCGAGGCGCTGGCGCAGCATCTGGCGCTGACCCGTTCGATCGACTGCGATCCGGAACAGATCATCATCACCGAAGGCTCCCACCAGGCCATCGACCTGACCACCCGCATCCTGGGCGAAGCAGGCGAGACCGCCTGGGTCGAAGACCCGGGCTACTGGGGCGCGCGCACCATCCTGCAGGCCAACGGCCTGCGCACGGTGCACCTGCCGGTGGACGAAGAGGGCATGCGCCTGCCGGACACCGTCGGCGTGCCGCCGCGCTTCATCTTCGTGACGCCGTCGCACCAGTACCCGCTGGGGCCGGTCATGTCGCTGACCCGCAGGCGTCAACTGCTGGCGGTGGCGCGCCAGAGCGGCAGCTGGATCATCGAAGACGACTACGACAGCGAGTTCCGTTTTTCCGGCCGGCCCATCGCGTCCCTGCTGGGCCTGGAGCCAGACGCGCCGGTCATCTACATGGGCACCTTCAGCAAGACGCTGTATCCGGGCTTGCGCGTGGGCTATCTGGTGCTGCCCAAGGCCCTGACCGCGGCGTTCCAGGCGGCCCATGCGGAGCTGTACCGCGAAGGCCACCTGATGACGCACGCCGCGCTGGCGACCTTCATCTCCGAAGGCCACTACGCCGCTCACATCCGGCGCATGCGCATGCTGTACGGGCGCCGCCGCGCCATGCTGGTCAACCTGATCGAACGCCGGCTGGGCGCCGATTGGCTGCATCGCGACGCCAGCATGGCGGGCCTGCACCTGGTGCTGACCCTGCCGCAGGGCATGGACGATCTGCGCGTCGTGGACGTGGCGCGCGGCGAGGGCGTGCTGACGCGCGCGCTGTCGCGGTACTACGTCAACGACGAGGGGCGCCGGCCCGGCCTGCTGCTGGGCTATGCCTGCGTGCCCGAACACGACATCGCACGCAAATTCGAAGTGCTGCTGGAAAGCCTGGCCGAAGTGGCGCGTTCGCCTATGCCGCCCATACCGGCCGCGGCCCTAGAACGGCAGTAGCGCCGACGCGAAGGCCGCGGCGTTGCGCATGCCCTGGTCTTCGAAGTTGGTGTTGAACACGGCATGCGACTGCGCGCTTTGCGCCGCCAGCCGGGTGAAGCGTTCGGCCAGTTCGGCCAGTTCCTGCTCGGAATACTCGTACTGGAAGCGGCTGGAAGAGGCCGCGCCCGACACATTCCAGGTGGCGGCGTTGCGTCCATGCAGGCGCAGCAGGGTCAGGTCGGGATGGGTGGATTCCCAGACCGCCGGCACGGTGTTGTCGAAGCCCTGCGGCGCGTCCACCACCGTGTGCGCGACACCCAGGTCGCGCTCGAAGGCCAGCGTATCCGCCGTGGCGGCCGCCGTGTCGAACCAGCTTTTGTGGCGGAATTCCACCGACACCAGGTGTTCGTCCATGCGCCGCGCGCAGTCGGCCACGCGCGCCATGCCGCGCGCGTCGCGCCGCACCCACGGGGGAAATTGGAAGTGCACGGCGCCCAGCTTGCCCGGCAGGCGCAGGGGTTCCAGCGCGAGCTGGTAGCGGCGCCAGAGCTCGTCGCGCAGATCGGGCGGCATGCGGTCGTGGTAGATGACCGGTTCCGTCCATCCGGCGAGCTCCCGGCGGATGTCGGCGGGCAGGGCGGACAGTGGCGTCTGGTGGCCGGTGAACAGCCGGAAGGCCTTGATATTGAAGACAAAATCGTCCGGTGTCCGCGTGGCCCACAAATAGGCGTTTTCCGCCGTGGGCATGGCATAGAAGCTGGAATCGATCTCGGCCATGGGAAAGCGCGACGCATAAAAGCGCAGCCGGGCTTCGGCGCTGCGGGCCTCGGGGGGGTAAAACCGTCCGCAGGCCAGCAGGGTCGGGTCGGTCCAGGAGGCGGTGCCGGTCAGGATGCGAGGCGGGCTGGGGGTCACGATACAGGGGCGGATGCGTGGGGCAGGGCCCGGGAGGGCGCGGCGCCCGGGCGAATCAGACGAAACCGAAAAAATTCTGTATAAATATACAGTGCTCATCCGGAACCGGGCAACGCCAGGGTTCCTCAATCTTGCGGCCGCAGCGCTGCGGCCCCGCTCCATGTCCGACCCAGTCAATTTTCCTTCCCCGCCCGCCCAAGAACGTCCCGATCCCCTGGCCGACCTGAATCCTGCCCAGCGCGAGGCGGCCGAATTCGGCGTGGCCGGCGCGCCGGGGGACGACGGCCCCTTGCTGGTGATCGCGGGGGCGGGTTCGGGCAAGACCAACACCCTGGCCCATCGCGTCGCGCACCTGATCCTGAACGGCGCGGATCCCCAGCGCATGCTGCTCTTGACCTTCTCGCGCCGCGCGGCGATCGAAATGGACCGCCGCGTCGGCTCGGTGCTGCAGCGGGTGATGAACCTGCGCTCCTCGCAGCAGGCGCCGTCCTTGCCCTGGGCCGGCACCTTCCACGCAATCGGCGCGCGCCTGCTGCGCGATTGCGCGCAGCGCATCGGCCTGTCCGAGGCCTTCACCATCCACGACCGCGGCGACGCCGAAGACCTGATGGGCATGGTGCGCCATGAACTCGGCCTGTCGTCCACCAAGTCCCGCTTTCCGCTCAAGGGCACCTGCCTGGCGATCTATTCGCGCGTGGTCAACAGCCAGACTCCGGTGGCCGACGTGCTGAAGACGTCCTTTCCGTGGTGCGCCCAATGGGAAGACGAACTGAAGAACCTGTTCCGCGCCTACGTGGCGGCCAAGCAGGACCAGCAGGTGCTGGACTACGACGATCTGCTGCTGTACTGGGCCGAGATGATGTCGGATGCCGAGATCTCGGCCGACGTGGGCGCGCGCTTCGACCATGTGCTGGTGGATGAATACCAGGACACCAACCGGCTGCAGTCGGCCATTTTGCTGGCGATGAAGCCCGACGGGCGCGGCCTGACGGTGGTGGGCGACGATGCCCAGTCCATCTATTCCTTTCGCGCGGCCACGGTGCGCAACATCCTGGACTTCCCGGCCCAGTTTCCCAAGCCGGCGCGCGTCATCACGCTGGACCGCAACTACCGGTCCTCGCAGCCTATCCTGAACGCGTCCAACGCCGTGATCGGACAGGCCACGGAACGCTACGCCAAGGACCTGTGGACCGACCGTCAGTCCTCCCAGTTGCCCGAGCTGGTCACGGTCAGCGATGAAGCCGGGCAGGCGCGCTGGGTGGCCGACCAGGTCCTGGCTCAGCGCGAGGGCGGCGCCACGCTCAAGTCGCAGGCGGCGCTGTTCCGGACGGCCAGCCACAGCGCGGCCCTGGAGCTGGAGCTCACCCGCCGCAACATCCCCTTCGTGAAATTCGGCGGCCTGCGCTTTCTGGAAGCCGCGCATGTGAAAGACCTGCTGTCGCTGCTGCGCTGGGCCGAGAATCCGCGCGGGCGCATGGCGGGTTTCCGCGTGGCGCAACTGATGCCCGGCATCGGTCCCGCCACGGCGGGCAAGCTGATGGACGCCATGTCGGCGTCGGCCGAGCCCTTGCGCGTGCTGCGCGAATTCAAGCCGGGCGCGGCGGCGCAGGAGGAATGGGGCGCCTTCGCGGACACCTATGCCGCGCTGTGCGATCCCGGGCTGAAATGGCCCGCCGACGTGGACCTGGCCCTGCGCTGGTACTCGGGCCAACTGGAACGCCTGTACGACGATGCGCGCGTGCGCAAGACCGACCTCGACCAGCTTGTGCGCATCGCGGCCGGCTACCCGTCGCGCGAACGCTTCCTGACCGAGCTGACCCTGGATCCCCCCGACGCCACCAGCGACGAATCCGGGGCGCCGCTGCGCGACGAAGACTACATGATCCTGTCGACGATCCATTCGGCCAAGGGCCAGGAATGGAAGGCCGTCTATGTGCTGAACGTGGTCGACGGCTGCATTCCGTCCGACATGAGCACCGGCACCGCCGAAGAGATCGAGGAAGAGCGCCGCCTGCTGTACGTGGCCATGACGCGCGCCAAGGAACGTCTGCAGCTCGTCGTGCCGCAGCGCTTCTATGTGCACCAGCAGACCGGCATGGGCGACCGCCACGTGTACGGATCGCGGACGCGCTACATCACGAACGCCATGCTGCCGCTGTTCGACCACCTGCCCAAGCTGCCCGACCTGCCGGCGGGGCGCGGCGAGCCCAAGGAACCGCAGGCGCCGCGCATCGACGTGGCCAAGCGCGTGCGCAATCTGTTCTAGGGCGTGGGCCTTCAGCGGGCTGGGCTATCATCGGCCGATACGCATAAGCTGTCCGGCAGGGATCGATTTGTCCAAGGATGTATATGTCTACTGAAGAGCAGGCCGCCGCCGCGCCCAAGGGCGAGGTCGTGGCGTCGATCGCCTATGTGAACGGACGGCGGGACCGCGAGGTTTCCATCGATGAAGCGGGTCAGTACGTCAGCCAGCGCCAGGGCCAGAGCATGCTGTGGATCGGCTTGCGCAACCCCAGCCCCGAGACGATCGCGAAGGTCTCGAGCGAACTTGGCGCCTGCGGCAAGAACCAGGAAGAAATGCTGGAAACCCACCGGCGGCCGAAGATCATCGACTACGGCAACATGATCCTGATCGTCGCCATCACGGTCGAAGTCGAGGCCGAGCGCCCCATCTTCGGCGAAACCCAGTTCCTGATCGGCGACGGCTTTCTGGTCACGGTTCGCCGTGGCGCCACTGCCGGCCACAGCCCCTTGCGCGAGCGCCTGGAGGCCTCGCCCGACCTGCTCAAGCGGGGCAGCGACTACGTGGCGTCCGAACTGCTGGACTGGCTGGTGGACCGCTACGTCGCCGCGGCGGTCAAGATCGAATCGGTGGTGGAAGGCGCGGAACAGAAGCTGCTGATCCGCGGCGCCAAGGACTCCGACATCCGCAGGCTGTACCGGCAGCGCCGGGACCTGCTGCGCATCCACACCGTCGTGTCGCCGCTGGCCGAGATCTGCCGCCGCCTGGCGCGCGTCGAGATGTCCGCCGTCGACGAACACGCCCGCCCGTATTTCGGCGAGGTCGCCGACCGCGTGCTGCGCGTGGACGAACTGTTCAATTCCCTGCGCGAATCGCTGGCGTTCGCGTTCGAAGCCAGCCTGATGATCGGCCAGGCCGCGCAGAACGACACCACCCGAAAACTGGCTTCCTGGGCCGCCATCCTGGCGGTGCCCACGGCCATCGCCGGCATCTACGGCATGAACTTCGAATTCATGCCCGAGCTCAAAACCCCCTGGGGCTATCCCATCACGCTGGGCGTCATCGCGTCGGTCTGCTCCGTGCTGTATTGGCGCTTCCGCAAGTCCGGCTGGCTCTGATTCGCCTGGGCCTGGCACCGCTGGCGGGCGCCGGCATGGCCAGCGGGCTTGTGGCAAACTGCCTCTCGTTTTCTCAACTGGAGCCCGGCCGGTGCGTGGCAGACCTTCTTTTCGAGGCGGCAGCAAGCTGACCGCCCTTGTCGTCGCCCTGATCCTCGCGGCGGCGGGAGCCATCGTCAACTGGCTGCAGCCCTCCGGGCGCCAGGAGCAGCGCCCGGGCGAACGGCCGGCCGCGTCCGCGCCCTCGGTCCAGAACCAGCCGGGGGCCGCCGCGGGTGGCATACCCCAGGGCAGCTATGCGCTGACCGGCACGATCGTCAACGTGGCCGACGGCGACACGGTGACCCTGCGCACCGCCGAAGGCCAGCGGCGCATCCGCATGGACAGCATCGACGCGCCGGAAGAAGGGCACGGCACCGAACAGCCCGGCCAGCCCGACGCCGAGGCCTCGCGCAAGCATCTGGCCAGCCTGGTGGCAGGCAAGACGCTCACCGCCCAATGCTACGAGCAGGATCAGTACGGCCGCGACGTCTGCGCGCTGATCCTGGACGACGGCCGTTCCGCCAACCGCGTGCAGGTCGAAGACGGCTATGCCTGGGCCTACACCGCCCGCAAAGGCGATTACCTGCGCGACAAGGCCATGCCGGAGCTCCAGCGCCAGGCCAAGGCGGCCGGACGCGGGCTGTGGACGCGGCGGGATGCCGTGCAGCCCTGGAAATGGCGCTACGACTGCTGGCGGCAGCGCCAATGCGGCTGAGGCCCTAGGGGGATGCCTGGGTACTGGCTGCGGCCCGCGTTTGCTATCCTCTGTCCGCAACAATACGAAGGGAAGGTTTCCATGGGTGTAATGAAGCGGCTCTGGGCGTCGGCCATGCTGCTGTCGCTGGCTTTGACGGGCTGCTCGCAAGAAAGCCCCATCAACAGCCCGTATCCTTCCGGCGCCGAAAGCCAGAACACGCTTTATTCCGCTTTCGTCAAACGCTCCCCGAAGTACCTGGATCCGGCCAGTTCCTATTCCGGCGACGAAACACCCTATACCTACAACATCTACGAGCCGCTCTACGGGTATCACTACCTGAAGCGGCCCTACGAGCTGGTGCCGCGCGCGGCGGCCTCGATCGATCCGCCGGTCTATCTGGATGCGCAGGGCAAGCCCCTGCCGGCGGACGCGCCCGGCGAACAGATCGCCCAGAGCGTCTACGACATCAAGATCCGGCCCGGCATGCGTTTCGCGCCGCACCCCGCCTTTGCCCGCAAGGCCGACGGCAGCGACGCCTACTATCCGCTGGCGCCCGGCGAACTCGACGACAAGTTCTACATTCCCGATTTCCCGCTCACGGGCACGCGCGAGCTCACGGCCGACGATTACGTCTACGCCTTCCGGCGCCTGGCCAGCCCGCGCGTGGTGTCGCCCATCTATTCCTTGATGGCCGAGCATGTGCAAGGCATGAAGGACTACGGCGACCGCCTGCGCAAGCGCGACCAGGCGCTGCGGCGCGACATGCCCGGCGGCGCGGGCGCGCCGCCCTGGCTGGACTTGCGCGACGCCGACGGCTTCACGGGCGTCGAGGCCCTGGACCCGCACACGCTGCGCATCCGCGTCGACGGCAAGTACCCGCAGTTCAAGTACTGGCTGGCCATGACCTTCACCGCGCCCATCCCCTGGGAGGCGGACCGCTTCTACAGCCAGCCCGGCATGGCCGCGCACGACCTGTCCTTGAATACCTGGCCCGTGGGCACCGGCCCGTACATGCTGGTCGAGTCCCTGCAGAACCGCCGCCATGTATTGGGCCGCAACCCCAACTTCCATGGCGAGCCCTATCCCTGCGAAGGCGAACCGGGCGACGCGGCGGCGGGCATGCTGGCCGATTGCGGCAAGCCCACGCCCTTCATCGACCGCGCGGAATTCAGCGTCGAAAAGGAAGCGATCCCGCTGACGGGCAAGTTCCTGCAGGGCTATTACGACGTGCCCCAGATCGAGCGCGGCGAATATGGCGTGGCCATGCTGGTGGCGGCTGGCGACAGCCAGGACAAGGCGCGCAGGTACCACGAGCAGGGCATCAAGCTGCCTACCACGGTCGAAACCGCCAACTGGTACATGGGATTCAACTGGCTGGACCCGGTGGTGGGCAAGGGCGACACGCCCGAGCAAGAGGCACGCAACCGCAAGCTGCGCCAGGCCATCAGCATCGCTTTCGACTGGGAAGAGTATGTCGCGGTGTTCGAGAACAGCCAGGCGTCCGTGGCGTACGGCCCGGTGCCGCCGGGCGTGCTGGGCTACCGGGATCCGCCCGAAGGGGTGAATCCGGTCGTCTATGACCTGGTCGATGGCAAGCCCGTGCGCAAGCCCATCGACGAGGCCAAGCGGCTGCTGGCCGAGGCCGGTTATCCGGACGGCCGCAACGCCACGACGGGCGCGCCGCTGGTGCTGTACTACGATTCCATGTCCGGCGGCGGGTCCAACCCGCAGTTCGACTGGATGCGCCGCCAGCTTGCCAAGATCGGCGTGCAGCTCGATGTGCGGGCGACCGACTACAACCGGTTCCAGGACAAGATGCTGCGCGGTTCCGCGCAGATCTTCCTGTGGGGCTGGAATGCCGACTATCCGGACGCCGAGAACTTCCTGTTCCTGCTCTATGGCCCGAACGCCAAGGCCAAGGGCGGCGGCGAAAACGCCGCCAATTATTCCAGCCCCGAATTCGACCGGCTGTTCGAACAGATGAAGTTCCTGGACGACGGGCCGGAAAAGGCGGAGCTGATCGCCAGGATGATCGCCGTCGTGCAGCGCGACGCGCCGTGGATGTTCGGCTACTTCCCCATGTCGGGCGGCGCCTATCAGCAATGGGTGGGCAACGCCAAACCCACGCAGATGGTGCGCAATACGCTGCAGTACATGAAGATCGACCCCGAACTGAGGCAGCGCAAGATCGACGAATGGAACTCGCCCAGGTGGTGGCCCATCGCGGTCTTCGTGCTGTTGCTGGCGCTGGCGATCTGGCCTTCGTATGTGGCGCTCAAGCGGCGCGAACGCCAGACGGCCTTTGGCCCGACCGAGCGCAAGGAGCATCAATCATGATCGGCTACGTGATCCGCCGGCTGCTGTATGGCGTGCTGATTCTGATCGGCGTGAATCTGTTCACCTTCATCCTGTTCTTCGCGGTGAACACGCCCGACGACATGGCGCGGCTGGCCATCGGCGGGCAGCGAGTCAGCCAGGACGCGGTGGAAAAATGGAAGGTCGAGCGCGGCTATGACAAGCCGCTGTTCTTCAATGCCGAAGCCCAGGGCACGGCGCGGCTGACCGACACCGTGTTCTACCGGCGCTCCGTGCCGCTGCTGGTCATGGACTTCGGCGCGTCCGACGGGGGCCGCGACATCGGCCGCGAGATCAAGACGCGCATGGGCCCCAGCCTGGCCCTGGCGGTGCCCACGTTCTTCCTGGGGCTTTTCGCCAGCATCGTCTTTTCGCTGACCCTCGTGTATTTCCGCGCCACCCGGCTGGACTTCTGGGGCGTCGTGCTGTGCGTGATGCTGCTGTCCATTTCCAGCCTGTTCTACATCATTGCCGGCCAGTGGGTTTTTGCCAAACTGCTGCGGCTGGTGCCGTTCTCGGGCTATTCGGGCGGTCTGGACATGGTCAAGTTCCTGGCGCTGCCGGTGCTGGTGGCCATCGTGTCGCGGCTGGGGCCCGAGGCGCGCTTCTACCGCACGCTGTTCCTTGAAGAAATCGGCAAGGACTACGTGCGCACCGCGCGTTCCAAGGGACTGGCCGAGCGTGTGGTGCTGTTCCGCCACGTGTTGCGCAACGCCATGCTGCCCATCCTGACCAGCACGGTCGCCGCGCTGCCGCTGCTGTTCATGGGCAGCCTGATCGCGGAATCGTTCTTCGGCATCCCCGGCCTGGGCAGCTACACCATCGACGCCATCAACGCGCAGGACTTCTCCATCGTGCGCGCCATGGTGTTTCTGGGCGCGGCGCTCTACATCGTGGGGCTGATCCTGGCCGACATTTCCTACACGCTGGCCGACCCCCGCGTCCGATTCGAGTAGCCGCCATGCCCAAGTTTGTTTTTCTCTGGACCGATATCGCGCTGTGGCTGATGGTGCTGGGCGCCCTGGCCTACGTGTGGCACGTGCGGCGCAGCCCCAATCTGCGGTCCACCTGGGCACGCGTGGCCCGCGACACGCCCGCCATGTGTTCGGCGGTCATCCTGATCGCCTTTTCGGCGGTGGGCCTGCTGGATTCGGTGCACTACCGTCCGCTGCTGCCGCCCGCGCCCGGCGTCGCCGCGAACGCCCCGCCGGTCTACGCGCCCGTCGTCAAATCCGCCCTGGACGGGCTGCTGGCCGGCACCGTCCTGACCCGGCCAGAGAAGAACTACTCCGCGCCGCTGGCGGCGCACCTGTACACCAAGGAAACCATGCTTGTCGACGACAAGCCGGTGCGCGATTTTCCGCGGCTGCGCGGCGCCGCCACGCATCTTGACGACCCCGCCGAGGAACGCCTGGCCGATATCGGCAAGCGCCTGGGGCTGGGCCTGGCGGTGGGATTGCTTGTGTCGCTGGCAGGCGCGGCCTTGCTCTTCGCCTGCCTGGCGCGTGCCGCGGGCTCGGCGTCGCATGCCGCCGAGGAGCTGCTGGCCGGCCGTGCCGACGTGCCCTGGCGCGCCATGGCGATCACCTTCGCCCTGCTGTGCCTGAGCGTCGGCGCGCTGGCCGGCCTGTCCAGCGGCTATCACGCGCTGGGCACGGACCGCATCGGCAACGATGTGCTGTGGCAGGCCCTGAAAAGCATACGCACGGCGCTGGTCATCGGCAGCCTGACCACGCTGGCGATGCTGCCGCCCGCCATCGTCTTCGGCATCGCCGCCGGCTACTTCAAGGGCAAGGTCGACGACGCCATCCAGTACCTCTACACCACCATCACGTCGATTCCAGGCGTGCTGCTGGTGGCGGCCTGCGCGCTGATGATGCAGGTGTACATCGACAACCACGCCGATCTGTTCGATACCGCCGCCGCCCGCGCCGACCTGCGCCTGTTCCTGCTGTGCATGATCCTGGGCCTGACGGGCTGGGCGGGGCTGTGCCGCCTGCTGCGCGCCGAAACCCTCAAGCTGCGCGAACTGGAGTACGTGCAGGCCGCCCGCGCATTCGGCGTGTCGCACTGGCGCATCATGACCCGCCACCTGCTGCCCAACGTCGCGCACCTGGTGCTGATCACCGTGGTGCTGGAGTTCTCGGGCCTGGTGCTGTACGAAGCCGTGCTGTCCTACCTGGGTATCGGCGTGGATCCCAGCATGAACTCGTTTGGCTCCATGATCGACGGGGCCCGGCTGGAAATGTCCCGCGATCCCATGATTTGGTGGAACCTGATGACCGCCTTCATTTTCATGCTGGCGCTGGTGCTGGCGGCCAATCTGTTCGCGGACGCGGTGCGCGACGCCTTCGATCCGCGCACCCGCCGCTTCAAGCCCAGCCGTCTAGCGCGCCTGGGCTTCTTCGGCCGCCGGCCGGGCGCGGTGCTTGCCGCCGACGCGCGCGCGTCCCGAACCGGAGAAGCGCCATGAGCCACGATGCGCCTCTGCTTGTGGTGAAGGGCCTGGACGTCGACGTCGCGGGCGAAAGCGGCATGACGCATGCGGTCAAACGCCTGGAGCTCGCCATCTCGAAACGCGAGACCTTCGCGCTGGTCGGCGAATCCGGCTGCGGCAAGAGCATGACCGCGCTGGCGCTGCTGCGCCTGCTGCCGGATGCCGGCCGCATCGTGGGCGGTCAGATCGACCTGGACGGCGAAGACCTCAACCGGCTGCCCGAAAGCGCCATGCGCGGGGTGCGGGGCGGGCGCATCGGCATCATCTTCCAGGAACCGTCCACCAGCCTGAACCCCGTCATGCGCGTGGGCGACCAGATCACCGAAACCCTGACCGCGCACACGCCCCTGCGCGGCGCGGCAGCGCGCGCCAGGGCCATCGACTGGCTGCGGCGGGTCGGCATCCCGGAACCCGAACGCCGCATCGACGACTATCCGTTCCAGTTCTCGGGCGGGCAGAAGCAACGCGTGATGATCGCGATCGCGCTGGCGGCCGAACCCGTGCTGCTGATCGCCGACGAACCGACCACCGCGCTGGACGTCACGGTGCAGGCGCAGGTGCTGGACCTGCTGGCAGGCATCCAGCAGGAAATGGGCATGGCGGTGCTGCTCATCACGCATGACCTGGCGGTGGTGAAGAACGTGGCGCACCACGTCGCGCTGATGCGCGGCGGCGAAATCGTCGAGAGCGCTAGCGCCGAGGAGTTCTTCCGCGCGCCCAAGCACCCCTACGCGCGGCAGCTCTTCGAAGCGATCCCGACCTTCGACAAGCGCGGCGTGCCGCTGACGGAACAGGGACGCGACGCGGCCGCGCAAACCCGCGGCCAGCGCGCCGTGGGCGGGTCCGGTCAGACGGCGGGCGTGGTGCTGGACGTGCAGGACCTGAAGGTTCACTACCCGGTGCGCAAGGGCCCGTTGCGCCGCATCGTGTCCTGGGTCAAGGCCGTGGACGGCGTGACCTTCACGCTGCGCGCGGGCGAGACCCTGGCCCTGCTGGGCGAATCCGGCTGCGGCAAGACCACCACCGGCAAGGCGCTGCTGCGGCTGATCGAGGGCGCGCGGGTGTCGGGCCGCGCCATGCTGCAAGGACAGGATCTGTTGTCCGCCGACCGCGGGCAGCTACAGCGCCTGCGTCAGGACATTCAAATCGTTTTCCAGGATCCCTACGCATCGCTGGATCCGCGCATGCGCGTCGGAGAGATCCTGGACGAAGGGCTGGCGTCCCTGCGGCGCGGCATGAGCAAAGAGGCGCGGGGCAAGCATGCGGCGCAATTGATCGAGCGGGTCGGGCTGCCGGCCAACACCCTGACACGCTATCCGCACGAATTCTCGGGCGGCCAGCGCCAGCGCATCGCCATCGCGCGCGCGCTGGCCGTGGAGCCCAAGGTGCTGATCTGCGACGAACCCACGTCCGCGCTGGATGTCTCGGTGCAGGCCCAGATACTGGACCTGCTGCGCGAGCTTCAGAGCGAGCTCGGTATCGCCTACCTTTTCATCACGCACAACTTCGGCGTGGTCGAATATCTGGCCGATCGCATTGCCGTGATGGATGGCGGGCGCATCATCGAGCTGGGGCAGGCTGAATCGGTGCTGCTGGCACCCCGCCAGGAAGTGACGCGCAGGCTGCTGGCGGCGGTTCCGCGCCTGCATTTCGGGCCGCAGGCTTAGGCCGAATCTTGTATTCTGGGCGTAGAACCCCATATAGATGCCATGGCCCTCAAAGTTTTTGACCTTCAGTGCGACCACAGCCATATTTTCGAAGGCTGGTTCGGTTCGCACGACGACTATGACGCGCAACAGGCGCGTGGTCTTGTCACGTGCCCGGTTTGCGGTTCCGCCAGCATCACCAAGCGCTTGTCCGCGCCCCGGCTGAACGTCGCCCATCTGCATGCGCCCGCGGCACAGCCCGCCGTGCCGGCCGGCGCCTCCGACGCCGAAAAGATGGCGGCGCTGCAAGCGGTCGTCATGCGCCAGGTGCGCGCCTTGGTGCGCAGCACCGAAAACGTGGGCCCGCGCTTCGCGCAAGAGGCGCGCCGCATCCACGACGGCGACGCCGACGACCGGCCCATTCGCGGCACGGCCACCCCCGAAGAGCGCGAATCGCTGGCCGAGGACGGCATCGAGGTCATGGCCGTGCCCGACTTCCTGGACGACGAACGCCTGCAGTAAGCGGCCGCGCGGTGTACTGCAAAAAAAAAGCCAGACCCGTGTAGGTCTGGCTTTCTCGTGCCTGCCGCCGGATCAGTTGTTGACGCGGCTGCGGTATTCGTTCGTGCGGGTGTCGATTTCGATCTTGTCGCCGATGGCGCAGAACAGCGGCACGTTCAGTTCGTAGCCGGTGTTGATCTTGGCCGGCTTGGTCACCTTGCCCGACGTATCGCCACGGACGGCGGGTTCGGTGTAGGTGATTTCGCGCACGAGCGTCGTGGGCAGTTCCACCGAGATGGCGCGGCCGTCGTAGAAGACCACTTCCACGGGCATCGCTTCTTCCAGGTAGTTCAGGGCGTCGCCCATGCTGTCAGCTTCGATTTCGTACTGGTTGTACTCTTCGTCCATGAAGACGTACATCGGGTCGCCGAAGTAGGAATAGGTGCATTCCCTGCGATCCAGTTGGACCACTTCGAACTTTTCGTCGGCCTTGTAGACCGATTCGCTGGCCGAGGCGGTCAGCAGGTTCTTGAACTTCAGCTTCACAACGGCGGCGTTACGGCCAGACTTGTTGTATTCGGCTTTCTGGACCACGAGGGGATCCTTGCCGACCATGACCACGTTGCCGACTCGCAATTCCTGAGCGGTTTTCATCGATAAAACTCCGGGGGTGATGGGTGCACTCGCCGTGCTTGCAGAAGTCGCCGTTGCAGAGGCGGGTCTGGGTAGACCCAAGTCTGGGTAGACGGTTTCGTGCACACCCCGGGAGGCGTCATAGTTGAGGCCCGACAAATTCAGGGCAACTCAGAAAACTCTCTATTCTAACGTTTCTTGGCCAACTCTGCGCAAAACGCGACCAGATTATCAGCCAGACCTGGCAGCGCCGACTGGCTGGCGTCCCATTGCCGGGCGGCGGCGGCCCAGGCCTGCCCGGCGGCAGGCTCCAGCACGGCCTTGACCGCGGCCACGGTCTGCCCCGCTTGCGGCTGATTCCAGGCCCGGATCAGCGCCTGCGCCGACTCGGGGGCCGGATAGCGGGCGAGCCAGGCGTCCAGTTTTTCCAGATGGACGTTCTGGTCCTGAGGGTAGATCTGCCAGACCAGCGGGCGGGCGGCCCAGGCGGCCCGGACAAAGGAATCCTCGCCGCGCACGAAGTTGATGTCGGCGCACCAGAGCAGGCGGTCGAAATCGGGCTGGGCAACGAAGGGCAGGCGGACCAGCCGGGGCGCGCCGGGCGATTGGCAGGCCGCTTCCAGGCCGGGCGCCACGCCCTGGGGCGCGAGCAGCACGGTGGCGCGCGGATCCGCCGCCAGGGCCTCGACGAGCTCCCCGGCGGGGGCGGAGGCGTAGCAAAATAGGGACACCGTGCGCGCGCCTTGGCGCCGGAGTGCCAGCGCCTCGTCCGGCACGCCGACCGACCGCAGGAAACTGTCTTGCGTGGCGGTCGATCCCTGCAGCGCATCGCGCTCGGCGGACAGGCCAGGTTCGCGCAGCAGTCCCCCCGTGGCGGGGGTGAAGCCGGGAAAGAAGAAGTGCTTCACCAGGCCGTCGGGCCGTTGCGAAGGCAGGCCGTGGCAACTTTCCACCCAGGATTCGGCGCTCAGGTATTCCAGGTTGATCCAGACCGGATGGGTGCGGCGCATGCTGTCCACGAACGCTTCGGGCGGATCGCAGGCGAACGCCTCGATCACCACGTCGCGCGCGGCCAGCACCGGGGCGGGCGTGTCGGACCAGTGGACGATATCCACGCCAGCCAGCCCCTGGCGCGGGGAGCGCGCGTCGATGCCGGGCTGGATATGCGCAAAACTGGCCAGATCATCGACCCACAGCCGCACATCCCAGCCGTGGCTGTTCGCAAGCTGGCGCGCCAGGCGCCAGCAGACGCCGATATCGCCGTAATTGTCGACGACCCGGCAGAAGATGTCCGCTTGCATCGCCGCCCTAGTGGAACTGCGCGGGGGCCGCTTCGGCGTCTTCGGGCAGCTCGGCGTGCACCAGCTCGCCCAGCGGGTTCGGGAAGTAGGGCGCGCCGCAGTCCTCGCAATACTCGGGCGGGAGCACGCCCGGAATACGGCGCACCTCGGTAACGCCGTATTCCTTCAACAGCGCCGCGATCTCGTCGACCACGTCGGGCTGGCCTTCGTCGGACACCAGGTCTTCCTCGCGTCCGTACAAGGGCCACACGCAGCCGTAGTAGACGTCGTTGCTGCTGCGCGCAGTAAAGCTGATGCGGTATTCGTCGATGCGGCCTTCGCCGCAGCCGGCCACCACGGCTCGCAATTGCGAGGCTTCAAGGCTGACGGCGCCTTCCAGCCAGCTTATCGCGGCGCGCAGGGACAGGGGACGCACCTGGCGGTCCGCCTCGCGGTTGCTGACATAGTAGGCATCGGGCAGCAGCGATTCAAACCCGCAGCCGGGCAGCAGCGTGGCCAGCGTAGGCTGGGCCTGCTCGGCCCATTGCTTCAGGCAGGCATCGCGGCTGGCCTCGGCGTCGCCCAGGTGTTCCTGCCAGCGGAAGATCGGCTCGTTTTCGGGGACCGCCACGGCTCCCACGATATAGCGCGTGTCGGCCAGCATGTTCGCCGTCTCGACTTCGGTATTCAGCACCGGCTTGGTGGTTTCGGCGCCCAGCGCCTGCGAACCCAGGCGTTGCAGCCAGTGCCAGGTCTCGGAGAAGGTGCGGGGCATCTGATCGACGCTGACCACCAGAGGCATCAGCGCGCTGCGGGCCTTGCTGGACAGGACATGCCCGTGCAGTTGGGCCTGCAAGGCCTGCTGGGCGCTGGCGGAAACAGGGCCGGTCGGGATGGCGTAACGGGTCCAGGCGACGATGGGGGCGACGATCAGCAACACGTCGTACCGGACACCGTTCTTTTCGATCTTCATCGATTCGGACAGCGTTTCGGCCTGTTCGATCAAGACTTCGTAGGCGCCCACGTCGCTTTGCGCAAGGTGGTCCAGCGCCGCCTCCAGGGGGGCATCCTGTCCCGCCTTGAGCAGCTTGGGAATCGCTTCGCCAAGCTGGTTCTCCCAGAACACGTCTTCGACGCGGCTGCCCGAACGGTTCAGCGCCTGGGCAAGCGCAACCAGGCGGGTGGCGTCACGGGTCATGCGGGGAGTGGATTGGCTGCGGGATCGGGCCATAACTTCGGGGGACGTCCAGTAAGTGTGTAACGACGTAGTTTAACGCCCGCCACCCTCGACCGGGGGCCGGCGCGCTGGGTCTGGCTGGAGCCGGCTCCGGCCATTCCTTGCGGCCGGGGAATCCAGGCGCGGGATCGGATCGAATTGATGCTGTTTTAGCAACAGATTATGTTGGTGTGGAGGGTTTATTGCCGCGTTGAAACAGCCGAAAATGACGCCATCGACATGATTTTATGGAGGCATCGCCATGCGTTGGCCTACGCTTTTTGTTTCCCACGGTTCCCCCATGCTGGCCGTTGAACCGGGCCTCACCGGTCCGGTGCTTGCCGATTGGAGCGCCGCGCAGGGCCGCAAGCCCCGGGGCATCCTGGTGGTGTCGCCCCACTGGATGGGCGAAGGGCTGGCGCTGTCCACGCGCGACCACCAGGTGGCCTGGCACGACTTCGGCGGATTTCCGCCCGAGCTCTACACCTTGCAGTACGCGGCGCCGGGCTCGCCGGAACTGGCGGCGCGCACGCAGGCCCTGCTGGCCGAATCGGGCATCGCCGCGGACCGTGATCCGCGCCGTCCCCTGGACCACGGCGCCTGGGTGCCCTTGCGCTATCTGTACCCGGACGTGGACGTGCCCGTCGTGCAGCTATCGCTGGACATGGGGCGCGATGCGGCAGGCCAGATGGCGCTGGGCCGTGCGCTGGCGCCCTTGCGCGACGAAGACATCCTGATCATCGGATCGGGTTCGCTCACGCACAATCTGCGCCACGTCCGCATGCCGCAGGACGCGCCCGCGGCGGCTTATGTGCCCGCATTTCAGGAGTGGTACGCCCGCAATCTGGCGGACCACAACGTGCCGGCCCTGCTGGATTGGCAGGCCGAGGCGCCCGCCGCCCTGCAGGCGCATCCGCACGATGACCACCTGATGCCCCTGTACGTGGCGCTGGGCGCGGGCGGTCCGGCGGCCAGGGCGCGGCGGCTGAATGACGAGATCTCGTACAGCGCACTGGCGATGGACGCGTATCAGTTCGACTGAGGGCGCGCGGCGGCGTCCGGCTCGGCGGCGCCGCCGCCCCTAAAAAAAACGCCCCGGGACCGAAGCGCCGGGGCGTTTTTTTGATGTGTGCGCCCAGCATGGGCGCACTCCGGTATGAGCCCGCATGCCGGGGGAAATGACAGCGGGCAGCCCTCTCGGGCTGCCCGCTATGCCGAAGCGCCTACCGTTCAGGCGGCCAGCAGTTGGCGCAGCACGAAGGGCAGGATGCCGCCGTGCTGGTAGTAATCGACTTCGATGGGGGTGTCGATGCGCAGCAGCACCGTGACGTCCTGCTTCGAACCATCCTTGCGGGTGATCGTCAGGGTCACGTCCTGCATCGGCTTGATGCCGTTTTCCAGGCCCGAGATGTCATAGGTTTCTTCGCCGGTGATGCCCAGCGACTGCACGCTGTCGGTGCCCTTGAACTGCAGGGGCAGCACGCCCATGCCCACGAGGTTGCTGCGGTGGATGCGTTCGAAGCTGCGGGTGATCACGGCCTTCACGCCCAGCAATTGGGTGCCCTTGGCCGCCCAGTCGCGCGACGAGCCGGTGCCGTATTCTTCGCCGCCGAACACCACGGTGGACGTGCCGGCCGCGACGTACTTCATGGCCGCGTCATAGATCGACATCTGTTCGCCGGTGGGCTGGAACAGGGTTTCGCCGCCTTCGAAACGGCTGCCATCGGGCAGCGACGGGATCATGAGGTTCTTGATGCGCACGTTGGCGAAGGTGCCGCGCATCATGATTTCATGGTTGCCCCGGCGCGAGCCGTAGCTGTTGAAGTCGGCCTTCATCACGCCGTTTTCCTTCAGCCACTTGCCCGCGGGCGAGCTTTCCTTGATGGAGCCGGCCGGCGAGATGTGGTCGGTGGTGACCGAGTCGCCAAACACGCCCAGCGCGCGCGCGCCCTTGACGGCCGGCATCGCGCCCGGCGTCATGCCGAAGCCTTCGAAGAAAGGCGGTTCGGCGATGTAGGTCGAATCCGGCCAGTTGTAGGTGTCGCCGTTGACGCCCTTGATGTTCTCCCAGAGCTTGCCGGGGTTGCTCTTGACCTGGCCGTAGTTGGCCTCGAAGACCTTGGGGTCGAGCGCATGCTTGAGCAGCGCGTTGACCTCTTCGGCGGTGGGCCAGATGTCGCCCAGCCAGACGTCGCCATTCTTGCCGCGGCCCACGGGTTCGGTCATCAGGTCGCGCGTGACCGTGCCGGCCAGCGCATAGGCCACGACCAGCGGGGGCGAGGCCAGGAAGTTGGCCTTGATGTTCGGGTGGATGCGGGCTTCGAAGTTGCGGTTGCCGGACAGCACGGCCGAGCACACCAGGTCGTTGCCGATGATGGCTTCGTTCAGGTCGGGAGTAAGGTCGCCCGCGTTGCCGATGCAGGTCGTGCAGCCGTAGGCCGCGACGTCGAAGCCCAGCTTTTCCAGGTAGGGCAGGAGGCCCGTCTTGGTCAGGTAGTCGGTGACCACGCGCGATCCGGGGGCCAGCGAGGTCTTGATGTGCTTGGGCACCTTCAGGCCGGCTTCCACCGCCTTCTTGGCCAGCAGGCCGGCGGCCAGCAGCACGTTGGGATTGGACGTGTTGGTGCAGGACGTGATGGCGGCAATCAGGATGTCGCCATTCTTGACCTTGGTGCCGGCGCTGGTGGTGAAGGTCTGTTCGAGCTTCTGGGCGGGCTGGTTGAAGCCGTTCTCGGCGATCGGCTTGGAGAACAGGTCGATGAACGTGTTCTTGACGTTGCCGATCTCGATGCGGTCCTGAGGACGCTTCGGGCCGGCCAGGGACGGCGCCACGGTGGACAGGTCCAGCGTCAGCAGCTTGGTGAAGTTGATGTCCTGGGCTGCCGGGATGCCGAACATCTTCTGCGCCTTGAAATAGGCTTCGAAGGCGGCGATTTCCTCTTCGGTGCGGCCGGTGCCGCGGAAATAATCGATGGTGTGATCGTCGACCGGGAAAAAGCCCATGGTCGCGCCATATTCCGGCGCCATGTTGCCGATCGTGGCGCGCTCGGCCACGGTCAGGCTGGCCGTGCCTTCGCCACAGAATTCGACGAACTTGCCCACGACCTTTTCGCGGCGCAGCATTTCGGTGATGGTCAGCACCAGATCGGTGGCGGTGACGCCGCCGCGCAACTGGCCCTTGAGCTCGACGCCGACCACGTCGGGCGTCAGGAAGTACACGGGCTGGCCCAGCATGCCGGCTTCGGCTTCGATGCCGCCCACGCCCCAGCCGACCACGCCGATGCCGTTGATCATCGTGGTGTGGCTGTCGGTGCCCACCAGCGAGTCGGGGTAAAAGACATTGTTTTTCTTGTCCTGGTGCACGCCGCGCGCGAGGTATTCCAGGTTGACCTGGTGGACGATGCCGAAGCCCGGGGGCACGACGCCGAACGTGTCGAACGCCTGCATGCCCCATTTCATGAACTGGTAGCGTTCCTGATTGCGCTTGAACTCCAGCTTCATGTTCAGGTCCAGCGCGTCCTTGGTGCCGAAGTAGTCGATCATGACCGAGTGGTCCACCACCAGGTCCACCGGCACCAGGGGCTCGATGCTCTTGGGGCTCTTGCCCATCTTGTCTGCCACCGAGCGCATGGCGGCGATATCGGCCAGCAGCGGCACGCCGGTGAAGTCCTGCAGCACGACCCGCGCGACCACAAAGGGAATTTCGTCTTCACGCTTGGCGTTGGCCTGCCAGCTGGCGAGCTGCTTGACGTGCTCTTCGGTGACCTTCTTGCCGTCGCAATTGCGCAGCACGGATTCCAGGACGATGCGGATGGACACCGGGAGCCGCTGCACATCGATGCCCAGGGCCTTGCCCAGCGCCGGCAGCGAGTAGTACTGACAGGACTTGTTGCCGATCTTGAAATTCTTGAGTGTGTCTAGGGTGTTGTGCGGCATGATGGACTCCGTGGTTTTGCCCAGCTGAAGGCGGCATTTTCAGGCGTTTTGGCGCGTTTGTCATTCTATGTGAGACAAGCGCGCGGGTAGTCTTGTGTCTTGTATCTTATATAAGACTCAAGCTGTGCGTCAAAGTTCCGGCCCGGTTTCGCGCCGGACTATTCAGGCTGCGGCGAAGCCCCTACTTTGGCGGACGCGCGCAAAGCCCGCAAGACCCCTTGGCGCCAATATCCCCAGTCATGCCAGAAGCGCGGGCAGTTCCGCGCTGGCGTATTCCACGAAACGCCGCAAGGCCAGGGGCTCGCCGCGTCTGGCGGGCATGATGACGTAGATGCGCGCGGGCGTGGCGTCCCAGGCCGGCAGGATATGCACCAGTTCGCCCTTGGCCAGCAGCGCCGCGCACAGATAACGCGGCACCAGCGCCACACCCAGGCCCCCGCGCGCCATTGCCCGCAGGGTCGCCATGTTGCTGCTCAGGCTGCGCGGCTGGAATTCAACCGATTCCGCGGCACCCGCCGGTCCGGTGAAGCGCCAGGTCTGCGTGCCATCCTGCGTTGCATGGGCCAGCAGGGGCAGGGCGGCCAGATCGCGCGGATGCGCGGGCGCGGCCTTGGCCATGGCGGGGCTGCACACCAGGATCAGGGGAACCGTGGCGATTTCGGCAGCGTGCAGCCGGGAATCCGTCAATGAAGAGGCCTGGGCGCGGAACGCCAGATCGTAGCCTTCGCCAACCAGGTCGATGATCTGGTCGCGCGAGTCCAGCAGCACCCGGACGCCGGGATGGGCCAGGCAGAAACGCGCGACCAGCTCGCCAAGCAAGGTGACTGCCATGGGGGAGGGGGCGGTGATGCGCAACAGGCCGGCCGGGGTGTCGCCCATGGACGCGGCCAGGTCATAAACCGTTCGCGCTTCGCGGACCATTGCCTGCGCGTGCGCGTAGATCTGTTCGCCCATCGGCGTGAGCGATACGCGGCGCGTGTTGCGCTGGAGCAGCCGCACCCCCAGGCGGGCTTCAAGTTCGGCCACTCGCCGGCTGAGCTTGGAACGTTGCATATTCAACACACGGGCAGCCGCCGAGAAACCGCCTTTTTCCACGACTTCACTGAACAGCAGCAGGTCGTCCAGGCGATGAAGAGAGGTAGGCATACAGTGTTTAAAAGAAGATGGGGGAAGTTGGAGCATTGTCCTGTATGGCAGGACAATTATTCCTGAAATTAAACTCTACTGCCCGGTTAATAGAACTCATAAGCTGTGCGCTGCGATATTTTCAGCATTACTTCAGGCAGCATTTCTTGACCCTTCACCTCAGTGCCGTCGTCGCCGGTTCCATCAAGTCCCCGGACGACGCGTGCCAGATCCGGCAGTTCCGTCATACCGATTTTTCCAGGGGCATGTCGCCGGTGGTGCTGGTGGACCACTTCGTCATGACCGGCCCGTCCTTCGGGCCCCATCCGCATGCCGGCATCGGCGTGGCCACGCTGTTGCTGGAGGACAGCACCGGCGAGATGCAGAGCCTGGAAAGCATCGAGAACAACCGCGAGATCCGCGCGGGGGACCTGCACTGGACGCTGGCGGGCAAGGGCATCGTTCACGCCCAGCGGCCCGCCGGGGAAGCCCGGTTGCACGGTTTGCAGATATTCATCGACCTGCCGGAACACGCGAAAGCCCTGCCTGCCTCGACTTCGCTCCTGCGCGCTTGGGAAATGCCCGTCATCCAGACCGTTTCAGGGCGGATCAGGGTGGCAGCAGGCAGTTACGGCGGCTGGCAGTCGCCCCTGCAAATCCCCGAGCCGTTGTTGATTCTGGATGGTTGGCTGCGGCCGGGCGCCTCCATGCTGGTTACCATGCAGCCCGGCTGGAATGCCTGGATCTATGCCGTGCAGGGCGACCTGGGCGTGCGCGCCAGGCATCGCAGCAAAGGCGCCGCGCCCTTACCCAAGATGGCGGGCGGGGATCCGGACTTCGCGGTCCTTCCGGCGGGATCGGCGGTGGCCGCGGGCGCCACGCCGGATGGCGAGGAAGGCGTGCTGATGCTGATGGCGGGCAGGACGCCCGCGCATTTCGTGCTGATTTCCGGCCCGGCCGCCGACGTGGCCGCGGGCAGCCGGGGCGTGTCGACGCGGGCCGGCCAAGAGGCGCTGGCCCAGGCGCTGGCGGCGTATGAAGGTGCCGAAACCGTGCCGCAAGGCGTCGCCATGTGAACCAGAAGGGTCATTTGTTGCAGTAGCGCAACGAATAGAGGGAATTCTCATGAGGGACGCAATGAGAACGATTCTCTTTTGGTAACATCTGTCGCGTTAGACCTCAAGACCCCAGCGTGAGCGGGCTTTGCAAGTGCCGGTTTGCCGGCGCCGCGTCAGTTCAGATCGGGATTTTGCGGATCTCCTACCGCAACGCGGTTTCCTCCGCCCCACCAGCGTCCCGTTATGAAAATTCGAACTCTTGCTTGCATGGCCGCCGCGCTGCCGTGCTTCGGCGCCGTCCATGCCCAGACCGCGCCCCAGGTTGCCCCCCAGTCCCAGCCGGCCGCGACAAACGGCTCCGTGACCTCAATGGACGCCATCCGGGTCGAGGCCAGCGCTGACGCATCGGCAGGCGGTTTGTCCGCGCCCTTCGCGGGCGGGCAGGTGGCGCGCGGGGGACGCGTCGGCATCCTCGGCACCGAGGATTTCATGAGCACGCCGTTCAGCATCACGAGCTACACCAATGAGCTGATCCAGGACCGGCAGGCGCGCAGCGTGGGTGACGTGCTTCAGAACGATGCGGGCGTGCGCGTGGCGCGCGGTTTCGGCAATTTCCAGGAGTCGTACTTCATCCGCGGCTTCGTCCTCAGCTCGGACGACGTAGCCTACAACGGTCTGTTCAGCCTGTTGCCGCGCCAGTACATCGCTACCGAGCTGTTCGAACGCGTTGAAGTGTTGCGCGGCGCATCAGCCTTCCTGACAGGCGCCCCACCCAGCGGCGGCGGCATTGGCGGTGTTATCAATTTGGTGCCCAAGCGGGCGCCGAACGAACCTTTGACCCGCGTGACGACGGGCGTGTCTAGTGGCGGGCAGTTCCAGCTATCCACCGACATCGCGCGCCGCTTCGGTCCGGACGACAGCACCGGCATCCGCTTGAACGCCGCGCAGCGCAGCGGCGATACAGGCATCGACGATGAGCATTCTCGCACCAGCCTGGTTTCGCTGGGTTTGGACTGGCGGTCGGCGGACACGCGATTGTCGGCTGATATCGGGTGGCAGGAAAACAAGCTGAAACGCACGCGACCGAACGTGACTTTGAGCAGAGACGTGACTGTGGTTCCCGATGCACCGGACGCCAGTTCCAACTTTGCGCAGCCGTGGTCCTACTCTAATGAACGCGACGTGTTCGGTACTGTGCGGGCCGAGCATGATTTCAGCGACAAGCTGACGGGATGGGCCGCTTACGGTTTCCGACGCAGTGATGAATCCAATTCTTTGGGTAACGTGACAGTCACGAATGGGAGCACCGGCGCTGCACAATTCTCGCGGTTTGATAATGTTCGCGAGGACCAAGTCGATACGGGTGAGTTTGGGCTGCGGGCGAATGTGCAGACCGGGTCTGTGGGTCATCAATTTGTCGCCTCGGCCGCGTTTTTCCAATTGAAGAAAGACAATGCTTATGCCACGGGCGGCACGCGCCTGACCAACATATACAACCCCGTTTCGTACTACGACGCGCCTCCGCTTACGAGGGTTGTAGGCAATATGGATGATCCGTCTTTGCAGGGTCGCCTCAAGACCAGCAGTTTTGCATTTGGCGACACGATGTCCTTCCTTGATGATCGTGTTCTGTTTACTGCTGGGATTCGACATCAGCGCCTGTCGAGCCGTAGCTATGACTACGACAGTGGCAGGGAGACCGGATCGTACGATGCGAGCCACAATTCCCCGGCTGCGGGGCTCGTAGTCAAGGTTTCTCCCAACGTGTCTCTTTACGCGAACTACATCGAAGCGTTGGTCGCGGGTGATACCGCGCCAGCCACTGTCTCTACAAGCGCAGGCGCGTTGGATGTGGTGAACGCTGGTCAGATCCTGGCACCCTATGTTTCCAAGCAAAAGGAAATTGGGGTGAAGTACGAAGGCGAGTACTTTGGCTCCACCTTGGCACTGTTCACCACCGACAAGCCTCGCGCCTACACGGACCTTTCAGATCTCACTTTCAAGGAGGCAGGCAAGGATCGTCACCAGGGCGTTGAATTGAACGCTTTTGGGGAAGTGTCACGTAGCGTGCGCCTCTTGGGAGGCTTCACGTGGTTAGATGCGGAACAGCTGTCCACCGGGGATCCGGCTATCGATGGTAACCGCGTTATCGGGGTTCCGCGATTCCAGACCACCATGGGCGCGGAATGGGATATCCCCGGTGTACAGGGCCTGACGGTCGACGGTCGTGTCGTCTATACCGGCTCTTCATACGCGAATGCGCAAAATACCCTGAAAGTGCCGGGCTGGACGCGCTTTGACGCTGGAGTTCGCTACATGACGGACGTGGCTGGTCACACGCTGACGTTGCGTGCTCGTGTGGAGAACATTGCCAACCGCAATTATTGGGCTTCCGTTGGGGGCTATCCAGGCTCCGGTTATCTGGTCCTGGGCGGCCCGCGCACGTTCTCGCTGTCGGCCAGCATGGACTTCTAAAGCCGGTCGGCCCCGGCCGGCAAATATGAAAAACCCCCGCTCAGGACCGGCGGGGGTTTTTTTTCGCCGGCATGCAGGCGCAGGGTTATGCGGACGGCGTGTCCTTCTTCACCAGAGCCATCCCCCGCGCGTCAGATCGCCCTCGCAGTTCTTGTACTGCGCCGTGAACTTCTCGGCGCGCGCCTGCACCTTTTGCGAAACGGTCTTCAGCCAGGCCTTGCGGTCGTAGCTGCGGTTGCGGTAGCCGGTCCAGCCCTCGTGGTAGTTCAGGTACTGTCCGTACGCATCCCATTTCGAGATGCCGTTGATGCGCTGGGTCTTGCTCATGTACCAGCCCATGAAGTCCAGCGCGTCGGCGAAGTCGTCGCGGCTGGATCCCCAGCCGCCGGCGTCTTTCTTGTAGTCGGCCCAGGTTTCGTCCTTGGCCTGAGCGTAGCCGTAGGCGGAACTGACGCGGCCCCACGGGATGATGCCCAGGAAGTAATAGCGGGGCGGCACGGCGTCCTGCTTGAAGGAGGATTCCTGGTACATCATGGCCATGGGGACCGGCACCGGGGCACCCCATTTCTTCTGCACCTTGAGCGCGGCATCGTGCCAATCGGGCTTCTCGCGGAAGATCGCGCAGATGTTCTCGGGGTTCGAGGGCGGCGCGGTGGCGCAGCCGCCCAAAGCCATCAGTAGGGTCAGCAGTAGCGGCGGCCCTGGTCTCATTGCCGGTTTCCTTGTGCACAAGATGGCCGCATTCTAAGGGTTCTTGCACACCAGTCCACCGGGTCGCCGTCAATTTCCGCGCGGATCACTGCAGCGCGCGGGGTTCCCAATGCCAGGGCAGCCGGCATCACAACATTTCGACGGTAATGCACCCCAGGAAGCATAAGGAGCGGATGACTTGCTCACGTACTTTGACCAATGGGAAAACAGATTCTCGTTGTCCACGTTCTGCGAGATGCACGACTCCTTCTGCGGCACGCACGCGAAGTCGCATTCATGGACTCGTCTGAATTCACCGTAATCACATCGAAATTTGTTTCTAATCTATTGCGCCTCTCTATTAAAACAAGTAGATTAACTCCATCATTCCTAGAGATTTCGTCTATTTCTGGTAAATATTATGGATAATAATAGCTATCGTCTCCTAATTGCCGTGCTCGTCATTGTCGCCCTGATTGCTTTTTTTTTGTACTGTGACTACAAGATGAGTAAGCGAACAGGAAAGAGCTTGGTCAAATATATTTTAGGATCTTTCGCATTGTTAATCTCTAATATTTTCTTCTGACTACATATTTCTCAGGTCGGCCACCCCACATTCGCCGAAATTTGAAAAAATATATCCTAGTCGCAATCCCGTCATCCGATCGGCCCTGTCTACACGTAACACGATTGTCTGTATATTGCGGTGATTATTGGGGCGCCAAATAAAACTTGTTCCGTTTTTTTCGAACGGACCATATTTGTTTTCTAGAATTCTTCCGATTTTAACCAGCGATGCCTGTATCTCTAGCTCAGGTGCAGCCTTGCTAATGGCTGTGACTCGACATAGCCCAACTTCGGGAGAAATCGTATAAACATAGGAAACGAATTCTTTTTTGCTCGAGGGCGCCTTTGTGCTTATATACTCACTCTTGCGACCCGTAAGCGGTCTAATGTCCACTTGCTCGCTTAGTTGAGTGTGGGTCATTCCCATATGTACACCAAAGGGCCTCAATTCCCTTGAATACGAAATTCTTGCAAAGACTATAAGAAAAAATATAAGTGCTAGCTTTGCAATACGCTGTGATCGCCTGGGATTTTTCATTTTTGTCCTAAAATTTTGATACGCTCATAGAGCGTGTAAATCTATATCCCATCTATCATTGCAGCCAACCTTGACTGAGCAATCATAAGCGCAGAAATAGTTTTATTTTTTTCCAATGCTGCATCCGTCAACGCCTTTTGCGCCTGCAATAGCTCCAGCATGGTGCCCACGCCCGTCTTGTACCTTCCAAGTGCCAGGTCATGCGATTTTTCTGCTGCGTTTAGCAAATCCGAAATTAGAACTAATTTCGATAATTGAATATCTATCTGTTCTTTCTGTTGCCACAATTTAAGAGCCGCCTCTCGTTCCGCCTTTAACGTGGCAGCAATCCTAGAATTTCTCTGTGCGATCGCCGCCTGCTCGCTATGAAAACTTGAAAAACCAGAGAATAAGGGGATTTTCACCTGCAGCCCAATTGACCAGCCCCGAATTCTCTGCTCTGTGGCTGATTCAGTGGGAGGAGTCAAACTCCGACTAGTGCTCGCCGCTAACGCGACCGTCGGCCGCCGCTCAGCCGCCATCAACGCAATATTTGCCTGTGCGGCATTTGTCTCCTCCACTGCCGACATAACCGCCGGATTCCGACGTACCCCTTCTTCAAGCAAGTAGGCCATGTCCGATTGAATCAAATTTGGATTCACATCCTTTACCTGCTGTGTAACTCTGATTTCAGCGTCCCGGCGCAGGCCTAAGATACTAGCCACTTCGGAGAGGGCTTCGCGTTCGATAGCAACAGCTTCCCCCAAATCTATGCGGGCTTGTATAAAAGTAGTCTCCGCCAACAACATGTCGCCGCGCGCCCCTACGCCCAAATCAAGCAGTCTCTTCGCCAATTCGACGCCGGTACGGCTTCGGGCTACAGCTTCTCTTCCTGCGGCGACCGATTCAGTCGCGGACTGAGCTTTGTAGAATGCGTCGGATGTCGCCATGAGTGTTTCCATCAAGACACCGCTATTCACATGCCGAGCGACAGCCAAAAGGTACTCAGCCTTATGCAGATTCGCCTCTCTAGCTCCGCCGTCGTACAGCACCCAGTTCAGCGATAAACTTGTTGCGCCCGTAAGCCCGCGCAACGAGTAATTCGCTTCAGAGAAACTTTTGTAATATACGTTTTTACTAAATCTGCTGCCGGAGATATTCGCCTCCAGGGTGGGCCAATATTTCGAATTTGCGAGATGGACGTTCGCCTCTTGTTCAGAAATTGACGCGACACTCATTTTCAGCGAAGGATTTGAACAAAGGGCAGCACGAAGGATTTCATCCAAACCCAATGCCAAATCTGTCGCAATATTTTCTGCACAAGCCGATGGAGGATTGAATACAGCCCCCGAATGGTGTAGGTCCGGCGGGCGAGCCAATGTCGGCCAGGTTGCCGCTTGCAAGGCCGCTGCCGGGCCGCTTAAAAAAAACGATGCGATTAGCCAAGAATAAATAAAATTTCGGCGGAAAGATGACATAAATGTTTACGCAATTGCATTCGGAAGGTTTTCGAAGAGATAGCCGTTTTTGATGTTAAGGACTCGGTCGGCAGACGAAATCAGTTCAGGGCGGTGAGCCACGTATATTTTCGTTAGAGGGAGCTGATTTAATGCGCGTACAATCTCCGCTTCTTTGTCGACGTCCAAATGACAGGTCGCTTCATCTAGGACTAGAATTCGGGGCTCCATATAGAGCGCGCGCGCCAATAGAATTCTCTGCTTCTGTCCTCCTGACAAAGAAGTGCCCATGTCGCCAACCAACGTGTTGTAGCCCATTGGCATTAGAACGACTTCATCGTGAATGCCACATATGGAGGCATATTTTTTAACTCGTTCGATATCTATTGCTGGATCAAAAAAGCTTATATTTTCCGAAATGGATCCTGCAAACAAAACGTCGTCCTGAGTTACGGTTCCCGTAATGGATCTTAATGAAGTTATTCCCATATGTTTTACATCAGTAGCTCCGAGAAACACACTTCCTTGAGTTGGTGTCAATACCCCCAAGATTATGTTTATCAATGTTGTCTTGCCGCTTCCCGTCTTGCCAGTCAAGGCAACGCTTTCGCCTGCTGAAATAGTAAGGTCTATTCCTTTCAAAACAGTTGCCTCGCCGTGTGCGTAGCGGTACTCGACCTTTTTTAAACAAATTGATGGATCCGCGCCCGGTAATAGGTTTGAGTCTATTGGAGTTTCCTGCATAGGCTCAGCAAGAACAATGTCTGCTAGCCTCTCGCTTTGCAGACTAAGCATTTTTAATTCAAAATAGTTATCAATTAATGCCCCTACTCGAGAGTTAAACTGGCTCTTGTAGGAATTGAATGCCATAAGCATGCCCACACTCATCAGCCCATCCATGACAAATTTTGCGCCTAGCCAAATAATTAAAATGCTCTCGATGCCAAAAATTAACCCGTTTCCTTGCTGGTAGATCAATTTCAGTTTTTGACTCTTCAACCCTACATTGATTTGATCAATCAGGAGGGAGAGCCAGGCTGATCGTCGGTCATCCCTTCTGCCGAAGAGTTGAATTGCCTTGATTCCACGCATCGTTTCCAGAAAATGGCTTTGGGTCTTAGCAGATCGAACGATTAACTCGCTGCTGACGGAACGGAGAGGTCTATACCAAAGTACTCTTCCTATGCCATATAGAATCATTGCGGAAACGGCTATAGCACTTAGCTCCAAGCTAAAAGCAAACATCATAGTTAACGTGATGCAAGTCATAACTCCGTCAAGAATTGCAGACACTAGTGATGCGCTTAGAGTTTGCTGTATAGTATCGACAGATCCAAACCGTGAAATGACATCTCCAATATGTCTTTTCTCAAAGTACTGAGTAGGCAATCTTAGTAGATGGTTAAAAACATTCGCCTTGCTTTGATAGCTGAGGTTTGTGCCGAAATTCATGACCACTAAACTGCGCAAGCCACCTATTGCTTGTTGAATCAATAGGAGTAACCCAAATCCGATAGCCAGCGTAGTTAACAAATCTGCGTCAGCGCTGACGATTACGTGATCGACGACCCACTGCAGAAACAATGGGCTGAGAACGGCGAATACCTCTAAGACACTCGACAAGAGTATTACTTGGATTATTGAACGCTTAAACCCGACGATTTTTCCAAGCATCCCCCTTAGTTCTATCTTCGGAGCTACCGTCTTTGGTGAGAAGTCCGGCCCAGGCCATATCTCTAGAGCAACTCCAGTGAATCGCTCGACGACCTCTTTCATAGGGTGTCGTACACGGCCACGCGCCGGATCGTGCAGCGTCACATTGCCACGACCGACTCTTTCTAGAACCACAAAGTGATTCATCTCCCAGTGTAGGATGCAGGGCAATCGTACGCGGCCGAGGTCTTCCACATCTAGGCGTACTGGCCGAGCTGCGAGATTCAGTTGCGCACACATCTTCATGAGCTGAGCAAGAGTCACTCCCTTGAGCGATACTGGAAAGCGTTGTCGCAGATATGCTAAATCCAAGGTAAGTCCGTGAAACTTGGCGATCATCGATACGCAGGCGGAACCACATTCAGCAGATTCCGTCTGCAGAACAACTGAAAGCCGCGGTTGACCAATAATTTTGTTCGAGCCGTGTTTCATGGGGACCTCTCTGTTTCTAGATCATCAACCTGATCAAACTCAGACGCAGTTCGCGAGCCTCGCTGGTTGAACGCAAATAGTGGCTCGAAAATCCACTCAAATATTGTTCTTCGATCACGTAGGATGTCTGCGTCAACCATCATGCCCGCGACCAGAGGCAAGGTCCGTTTTGGATCGAGATCGCCAGGTTCGATGTTCACTGAGATTCGGTAATATTGCTCTTGGTTGTTGTTTAGATCAGCCCCTGGAAGGCTCCCAGTCAATCTGGATAATTCAGATATGGAAAAGGCTGCTACTGATACAGATCTGATTCGAGCTGCGCGTTGTCCGAATTTCTGGTACGGATATGCTTGAATCCTTAGTAGAACAACATCACCAGGGTGCACAAATCCTATACTTCGGCTCGGAGCATATAGTTCAGCTCGGAGTGTGGAATTGAGAGGCACGATACTGGCGATTGGAATAGAACCGTCGACCATCGCACCAACCTCGCTAAGCAGACCCGTAACCCTGCCATCTCCAGGCGAGATAATGTGAATTTCACGTTTTTGCTCGCTCTCAATTAGTTCTTGCTCAGACTGTAGAAGGTTGCGCTTTAACTGATTTTTAATGTTTTCGTGTTTCAGCGGAACGGAAGCAATTTCGGATTTAGCTGTTTCAAGCTCGAGCTCCTTTTCATCATGCTCTCGCACGAGCGCGCGCAGTTTCGTCTGTTGCTCCAGGAGATAGATCTGCTTTTCCTGTAGTTGATCCATGGAAATGAATTGTTCGCGTGATAGGGCGGTGTACCTTTGCACGCCATTGGACGCGACCTTAATCATGCTACGCACGCCTACGAGTTGGTCCCGTATCGCGCGTATCGAGACCTCCAAAGATTTCGCTTTTATGTTCAGAGCGTTAATTTCATTAATTTGCAGTACCTGCGTCGCCGCTAATTCCGCTCGAATTGAATTTTGACGAGACCGAATTTGGGAGCTCACAGCCTGTAGAGATTGGCCTTGAAGCGCGCTTGACCGTTCCCCCGATATTACGAAGAGCAGGTCGCCAGTTTTAACAGTACTACCCTCCTTTACCAGCTTAGAAACAAGAATGCCGGGCGCGGGTGAAACCACTTTTAAAACGCCGGCATCCGGGATGATTTGTCCCGTAATAGTTGCTCTCTTGGTATATTCACCGGTGAATATAAATACCAGTAGGCATGCGCCGACGCCCGCAAAGAAAATTGTCAGGAGAGTGAAGGTAAGGGGCTGTGTAATTATGACGCTGCCCAACAGCTTTGGTCGGGTTGCCGAGATAGCCTCATGTCTAAAGAGAGGCGTCTCACTTCGATTTGCGTTCTTCATTAAATAGGTTCTTTTGAATATAAAAGAGTCCGGGCGGCTCTATAGACCACCCGGTTTCTATACTCTTTTTTTTAAATCAGTACCCATCTCCGTCATTTCCGTCATCGGGATAGTAGTCTTGCAAGCCCCACTTGCAAGCATTTGAGACTGCAAAACTAGTGACCGCTGATAGCAATGGCGAACCAGCGGCGGCCACGACCCCCACCCCTTTTCCGATTGCCATACATGTCGCGTAAAGTCCAATATTGAGCTCAGCGAATGGCGCGTTACCTCCTTGAGAAAGTGTTATGAACCAACTGCCCTGCGCAGATTGATAGAAGTTGACATCCAATCCCCCTGCGCCCACGTCAACTATAGAGTCGATAACGACCATATTCATTGCGCCCGACACTTGCATCACTTCATCCTCAGTTAATAGTCGCATTTCTTTCCTTTAGGTTGGTTTTTTAGGTTGAAACGTTCGTGCTGCGGCACGAGTCTTAACGCGCGCATCTCTTTTATACAAAGAGAGCTGTTCATCAGTGTTAGATTTTTTTCAATATGGAATGAACGAACTGAGATGCCTATTGCGCATGGAGCCTATCCCCTCCATGTATTCCGTTAAGCAACACGGATCTGCAAGTCTGTCGGCGATCGCCTTCGCCGCCTCCCGAACTATCGACGCGTTGAGGTCATGTGCACCAACTTTCAGGCCGCGGCGGAAAACTACATATTGCGGAAGGATCTGAAGGCATAGCCATTCAAAGTAGTCCACCACTTTTGTTGTGTGGATTCCAGCTGCAATATGAAATGATGCCTGTTTGGGGATCGGAATGGCTTCATGCCACCATCCACGAGGTAAGTACAGAACATCACCCTCTTCTAATACCCGATCTATTACAGGATCGCAGGGGCAATATGATTTGTAATTGGTACTCCGCTGTTTTGGAAGCGGGAGCTCGTATGATGGTTCGTAGATTTTCCAGTGCTTTTTTCCCTGCAACTGAACGATGAATACATCATGCGTATCCCAATGCCTACCGAATGTCCCGCTCCCTCCAAATGCCAGATATCCGTTGGCTACTATTTTTTCGTTTGCGAATTCGGACAGCTCTCTGCATATCTCTGCGAAGTAGGTGGATCGCCTTTCCAGGCGATTTAAAACTAATGACGCACCCTCTTCAAGGTATATCCGTACACGATCCGGTAACAGGCGAATTCGGATATCATTTAAATCTTGGTAGCGTTCCGAATAATAACTCTCTGGCAACCGGCCATCTTTATACATGGCCACGGTGCCGGCTGAGGAGTCCCATGTTTCCAGTAATGATTCAATCGTTTCCGTAGAGAAGGCTGTTGTAGGTGTAAATCCTCCAGATGAAAAGTACGGCTTCTTGTCATAATGCGAGGCGACAAATTCTTTGGAGTCAATTCCCAGTGTGAGCATTTGAACCTCTTGGCTAGTTATTTTTTAATATGGATTAACGGTCGATGAAAATTAACAAATGAATGCTGACAATTTCCTGAAAAAAAATTGGTCAAATTTTTTTGAATGCCGTGGCTCACCCTATGCGTACACGATTGCATTGAAAAGAGAGTTTTTTAGTATTAGTCATAGTCGATGTGGGAAAAAGTTGAACTGATCAGGGGGGCGGTTTCTTATAAAAATATTTAATAGTATTTATTAGAATTTGCGCTTTAGATGGAGGCGGCGATTGGAACGCCCTGATTGCTCGTCGTACTTTGGGGTGTTCACAAGTTTGGTCGTCATGCGGCGCGAATGCCTTAGAGGCGCGATGGCAGGGACGCTGTGGCCCTATGCAGGATGCCGGCCGACCACGAGGGCATTTGATAGGCGCTCGATGAAGTCTCGGAAATGAAGATGGCGAACGCGCTTCGTTCACCTCGCTGCATACGACGTCGGGGGGCAAGGGAGATCATGAGGTGCCGGGCATTTGGCCACGCCCAACTCATGGGCGTGGGACCGCACGTCGCGTTCTGGCGACTCGGCCGGTATACGGTGGCTCAGGATCAGGTAGCAGTTCCGACATGCCGGAGATTTTGTTGCGTTGCTCTGTCAGAGCTTTGTCCAAGCCGTGTCGTTCAATCATGGGTCTATGCCGCATGACGGTGCTCTGGGCTGTTTTGGCTTTGGTAGCGACCGAGGTTGCCTAGGGCTCGACTTCAATCGACAGCCCATGCAGGCCAAAAGCGTCGGCCGAGGCGTGGAATGGAGCAATCGACTCAGTATTTGAATGGTCTGCGCGCACGGCGCGCCAGCGTCTGCAGCTGCAAGTCGCTGGTCTCTCTGCCCGAACGGCACTAAAGAAAACCGCAGCGGCAACTAGTGAAAGGCCGCCGGCAGTGCAGAGTTGTAGGGAAAAATCGATAAATGCCGGGACTTTTTAACTGACGCCGACATCATTTTGCGGATACCTGCGCGGCTTCTTGACATGCGCAGAGCATTATGGTCCGCAGGACGCCCACTATTGCTCGGCGCGGGCCATCAGAAGGGGCCGCAATAGCGACGCCTTGGTCGGTGCACCACGCTGCCGTCATTTCCCAACGCGCAACGTCATCGCCTGCCGAACGCGGTGCCTGGGTATAGGCCCCGCGTCGGCCCCGCGCGGCTCAGCCCGTGGCTCACTGAGCCGCCCAGCGCGCTATTGCGGTGACGCGCTCATCTTCGTGGGGCTGCCCGATGAACTGCACGCCAAACGGCATGCCGTCGACGGACAGCAAAGGCGCGGCCACGGCGGGCGCGCCCAGGTAGGATGAGACGCAGCTGAACGAGACATCGCCCGTGGGATACGGCGTATCCCGGGTCGCGTCGAATCGCGGCGCGGGGCCGCAGGAAGCGGGGCTGATCAATGCGTCGCAATGGCCGGCCAGCGCGGCCAGGCGCTGGCGCGCCAGGTCGCGCAAGGCCAGATCCTGCCGGAAGGTTTCCAGTGTGACGCCGCGCCCGCCTTCCAACTGGCGCAGCAGGCTCGGGCCCAAGGTGCCCGGATGCTGCTCGACAAGGTTTTCAAGCGACCAGCGCTGCTCCCATGAAATCAGGCGCAGCATGTTGTCCGTGGCCGTGGCGATGGACTGTTCGAAGATCTCAAGCAGCAGCAGATCGGATCGCCGGACGATCTCCACGCCTTCGCCCCGCAGCCTTTCCAGCAGTGCTTCGAATGCGTTCCGGGAGGCGGCGTCCAGGCGCGGCCAGCCTTCCGTTTCCATCACGGCCAGGCGGCGCGGCTTTTCCGGCTGGGGCGCGGACAGGCCGCCGTACAGTCCCGGATGGCCGGGATCGCCGCCGACCCGCGTCACGATTTCCATGGCCGTCGCCCACATGTCCTGCGCGCAGCCGGCGTGTATGCCAACGTGGGACTGGCTGTAGCCCAGCCGTTCGCCGCGGTTGATGCCGCCGAAGGTCGGCTTGAGCGCCCAGTTGGCGTTGAAGCTGGCGGGGCGCAGCACCGATCCCACCAGTTGCGAACCGATGGCGACGGGCACCATGCCGGCGCCGACCGCCGCGCCGGAACCGCTGGACGAGCCCCCCGGCGTGCGCTGCGGATCAAACGCATTGGTGGTGGGGCCCGGATCCAGGAAGCCCAGGGCGGTGGTCACCGTCTTGCCCAGGATGATCGCACCCGCGTCGCGCAATGCCCTGACCAGGGCGCTATCGCGCTTGGGGAAGCTGCCGGCATACGCGGGGCTGCCCATCTGGGTTGGCATGTCCTTGGTTTCGATCAGGTCCTTGATGCCGACTGGCATGCCGTCGATCTGCGATAGCGGTTTGCCGGCGCGATAGCGCCTGTCCGATTCCTCGGCGGCGGCGCGCGCCCCTGCTTCGTTCAGCACCACCCATGCCTTGACGACGGGTTCGCGCTGCCGGATGGTTTCCAGGCAGGACGCCAGAAATTCACTGGGACGTTGCGTGCCCGCCAGGAAGCGTTCCCGCGCGTCGCCGAAGGACAAGGCCTGATAGGTGTCCGGGTGGTAATTCATTCGTCTGCTCCTCGTTGCGGTCTGGTGTCAGTTGCTTTGGATGCCGGCATTGACGATCAGGTCGGTCCAACGGCGGTATTCCTTCTTGAAGAACGCGTCAAACGATTCCGGCGTGCCCGTATCGACGGCCATGCCCACGCCCTTCAGCCGTTCCTGCACGTCCGGCATCTGCAAGACCTCGATGACATCCTGGTTCACCTTGTCGATGATCGACCGGGGCGTGCCGGCCGGCGCGAACACGCCGTACCAGGCTTCAAGCTGCAAAGAGGGCAAGCCCGCTTCCGCCGTCGTCGGGACATCCGGCAACGTGGGCAGGCGCTCGGGCGAGGCAATCGCGTAGGCCTTGGTCCGGTTCGCCTTGACGTAGTTCTGCACATTGCCCGACGCGAACTGCACCAGCACGTCCACCTCTCCGGAGAGCATGGCGGTGGAGGCCTCCAGCGCGCCCTTGTACGGCACGTGCATGATGTCCACGTCCGCTTCCTGCTTGAACATCTCGGAGTAGAGCTGAAGCACGCCGCCGGAACCATTGGAGGCATAGGTCAGCTTGCCCGGATTCTGCTTGGCTTCGGCGATCAGTTCGCGCAGCGAATTGGCCTGCACCTTCGGATTGGCAAGGATCAGAACGGGCAGGGTGCCGATCTTGCCGATGCGCTCGAATCCCTTTACGACATCGACCTTGGCGTGTTTGTTGATGGCCGGCAGGGTCGCCAGTTCATTGAAGGTCAGCAGCAGGGTGTAGCCGTCGGGCTTGGCTTGCGCCGCGTAGTCGGTGCCGACCAGGGTGCCCGCGCCCGGCTTGTTCTCGATGATGACCGGATGGCCCCACTTCACGGCCAGTTTGGGTCCGATCAAACGGGCCAGCAGATCCGCCGTGCCGCCGGGAGTGGTGGGCACCACGATGGACACGGTCCGGGTGGGATAGGGCGCCGGGTCGGCGGCCGACGCCGGCTGGATTCCGATGACCAGATAAAGCAATACAGCCGCGCAGTTGCGCCAAAGTCCCAGCTTCATGCTTGCCCCGCTTGTTTAATAAATGATTAAGGGAAAATTCATCAAACGTTCATTCCTGCGGTGAATCGTAGAAACCGGCGCGTGGGTGGTCAATCAACTTCTCCGCTGCTACGATTTAGTTTTGGTTAACTGAAACATATGGATTCGCTCCCCCCGCTCAACACGCTGCGTGTCTTCGACGTCGTGGGGCGCGTATCCAGCGTCACGGCCGCCGCTCAGGAACTCTGCGTGACGCCGGCCGCCGTCAGCCGGCAGATCCGCTTTCTCGAGGATCATCTGCGCATCCGGCTGTTCGACCGGCATCACCGGCGGATCAGCCTCACGCCGGCGGGCCGCGATTACCACCAGGAGGTGTCCCGTCATCTGGCGGGGCTGCGCCGGGCCACGCTGGATTTGCACCAGGCGGCGCGGTCGCGCATCTTCAACCTGCGCGCGCCTCACACGATCGCCATGCGATGGCTGCTGCCGCGGCTGGCAAGCCTGCATGCCGCGCATCCCGAACTGGAAGTGCGCCTGCATACCTCGACCAGTCCGCCCGACTTCGAACGCGAAGACCTGGATGCGGCCATTGTGATCAGCCACGGGCATGAGCCCGGCGTGGTGCACTACAAGATCATGGAAAACGAGATCGCGCCCGTTTGCACGCCCGGCATGGCGGCCCGCCTCCAGCGCCCCGAGCAACTGCTGGACGAGACCTTGCTGCATACGCATGCCCGGCCTGACGATTGGCAGATGTGGTTCACGCATGCCGGCCTGCATTCGCCTTTGACCCGTCGCGACATGCGTTTCGAGTCTTCGGCGCTGGCATACGAGGCGGCGCTGGCGGGCTTCGGCGTGGCGATAGGGCAAAGGTCCCTGATCACCCAGGAGCTCAATGACGGCAGCCTGGTGGCCCCGTTCGGGCAATGGGTCAACCTGGGCAGTTTCAGCTACTACTTCGTCATGCCCAAGGCGTTCTACGCGCGCGATACGCCCGAGGCCGCTGTGTTGAGGCAATGGATTGCCTCGATCTCGCTGCCGCCGGCAAAGCCGTAGAAGAACAGGATTCCCAGGCCGCGCCGATTGCGGGGCCTGCCGCGCTCATGCGGGCAGTTTTCCCTTGAGCGGGCAGGGATAAAAAAAACCCCGGGCGGATCCGCCCGGGGTTTTCAGCCGCGCCGGCAAGCGCTGGCGGGGAAGTCTTAGACCTCGATCACGTCGGCCACGTCCTTGTAGTCGGGGATCTTGTCGAAGTTCAGGTACTGATAGATCTGGTCGCCGCTCTTGTTGATGACGCCCATGTCGGCCATGTACTCGTCCTTGGTCGGGATGCGGCCCAGCTTGGAGCAGATGGCGGCCAGTTCCGCCGAACCCAGGTACACGTTCGTGTTCTTGCCCAGGCGGTTCGGGAAGTTGCGGGTGCTGGTCGACATGACGGTGGCGCCTTCGCGCACTTGTGCCTGGTTGCCCATGCACAGCGAGCAGCCCGGCATTTCCGTGCGGGCGCCGGCGGTGCCGAAGACGCCGTAGTGGCCTTCTTCGGTCAGTTGCGTGGCGTCCATCTTGGTCGGCGGGGCGACCCACAGTTTGACCGGGATGTCGCGCTTGCCTTCCAGCAGCTTCGACGCCGCGCGGAAGTGACCGATGTTGGTCATGCAGCTGCCGATGAACACTTCGTCGATCTTGGCGCCGGCGACTTCCGACAGCGTCTTCACGTCGTCCGGGTCGTTCGGGCAGGCCACGATGGGCTCGTGCACGTCGGCCAGGTCGATCTCGATGACGGCGGCGTATTCGGCGTCGGCATCCGGGGCCAGCAGCTGGGGATCAGCCAGCCAGGCTTCCATGGCCTTGATGCGGCGGCCCAGCGTGCGCTCGTCTTCGTAGCCGTTGGCGATCATCCACTTCAGCATCACGATGTTGCTGTTGATGTATTCGATGATCGGTTCTTTGTTCAGGTGCACCGAGCAGCCGGCGGCCGAACGTTCGGCGGAAGCGTCCGACAGTTCGAAGGCTTGTTCGACCTTCAGGTCGGGCAGGCCTTCGATTTCCAGGATGCGGCCGGAGAAGATGTTCTTCTTGCCTTGCTTGGCAACCGTCAGCATGCCTTGCTTGATGGCGTACAGCGGGATGGCGTTGACCAGGTCGCGCAGGGTGACGCCGGGCTGCAGCTTGCCCTTGAAGCGCACCAGCACCGATTCCGGCATGTCCAGCGGCATCACGCCCGTGGCGGCGGCAAAGGCCACCAGGCCCGAACCGGCCGGGAACGAAATGCCGATGGGGAAGCGGGTGTGCGAGTCGCCGCCGGTGCCGACGGTGTCGGGCAACAGCATGCGGTTGAGCCACGAGTGGATCACGCCATCGCCCGGGCGCAGCGAAATGCCGCCGCGGGTGCTGATGAAGTCGGGCAGCGTGTGGTGCGTCTTGACGTCGACGGGCTTGGGATAGGCCGCGGTGTGGCAGAACGACTGCATCACCAGGTCGGCCGAGAAGCCCAGGCAGGCCAGGTCCTTGAGTTCGTCGCGGGTCATGGGGCCGGTGGTGTCCTGGCTGCCGACCGAGGTCATCTTCGGCTCGCAGTAGGTGCCCGGGCGGATGCCACGGCCTTCCGGCAGGCCGCAGGCGCGGCCGACCATCTTCTGGGCCAGGGTGTAACCCTTGCCGGAGTCGACCGGATCCTTGGGCAGGCGGAACAGCGTGGATGCCGGCAGGCCCAGCGCTTCGCGCGCCTTGGCGGTCAGGCCGCGGCCGATGATCAGCGGAATGCGGCCGCCGGCGCGCACTTCGTCGAACAGCACGTCGGACTTGACCTCGAATTCGGCGATGACTTCGCCGTTCTTGATGGCTTTGCCGTCGTAGGGACGCAGTTCGACCACGTCGCCCATTTCCATCTTGGAAACGTCGAGTTCGATCGGCAGGGCGCCGGCGTCTTCCATGGTGTTGTAGAAGATCGGGGCGATCTTGTTGCCCAGGCACACGCCGCCAAAGCGCTTGTTCGGCACGAAGGGGATGTCTTCGCCCGTGAACCACAGCACCGAGTTGGTGGCCGACTTGCGCGACGAACCCGTGCCGACCACGTCACCCACATAGGCGACCAGGTGGCCCTTGTCCTTCAGGGATTCGATGAACTTGACCGGGCCGCGCTTGCCGTCTTCTTCCGGTTCGAACGCGGCGCCGTCGCGCTTGTTCTTCAGCATCGCCAGGGCGTGCATCGGGATGTCGGGGCGGGTGGTGGCGTCGGGAGCCGGCGACAGGTCGTCGGTGTTGGTTTCGCCGGGCACCTTGAAGACCGTGATGGTCAGGCTTTCCGGCAGTTCCGGACGGCTGGTGAACCACTCGGCGTCGGCCCAGCTTTGCATGACGGACTTGGCGTTGGCGTTGCCGCGGTCGGCCTTTTCCTTCACGTCGTGGAAGGCGTCGAACATCAGCAGGGTCTTCTTCAGCGCATCGGCGGCGATGGTGCCGATTTCCGCGTCGTCCAGCAGTTCGACCAGCGGGCCAATGTTGTAGCCGCCGAGCATCGTGCCCAGCAGTTCCGTCGCCTTGGCACGGCTGATCAGCGCACAAGCTTCCTTGCCCAGCGCCACGGCGGCCAGGTACGAGGCCTTGACCTTGGCGGCGTCGTCCACGCCGGCCGGCACGCGGTAGGTCAGCAGTTCGACCAGGTTCTGCTCCTCGCCAGCGGGCGGGTTCTTCAGCAGTTCGATCAATTCAGCGGTTTGTTTGGCCGTAAGGGGCAGCGGGGGAATCCCCAGAGCCGCGCGTTCGGCAACGTGTTGGCGGTAAGTATCCAGCATGTGAGGCCTGCTCAAAGTCGGGTTGGAAGAAGGGTTGTTGGCGGGAATTGTAGAAGGAAGTGGGGGCGGCAAGCAAATGTCTTATATCTTATATAAGACCTGGCCGCCCGGCTGTTGCGCCAGGGCGACGGCGCCCGTCCGGCGCCTTGCCAGGGCAGGACGACGCGAAGGCGGCCGCGGCGGCGGCGGCCTGCCTGGCGTAGCCGGCCAGCGCGTCAGCGGGCCGTGGCGTCGTACACCACGCCGACGCGGGCAAAGTTGCCGCCGTATTGCTTCACGTTGACTTCGAACGGCGCGCTGTCGCCCGGTGGCAGCCGGGGCAGGCGCAATTCCTGGAAGCTCGCCCCGGTCAACTGATCCTGGGCGTCGTACAGGCTGACCCAGACGCGCACGTTCTCCACCTCGGACGGGCTGTCGTTGCGGACCCGGCCATGTACCGTCACGTATTTGTAACGGTAGCGGTAGCTGAAGTTGAGCGTGCCGGTGCCGACACCGGCCTCGGTGTTTTCCACCGACACGGCGAGCTGCGGCCGGGGGCCCGGCAGGGCGGCGCGCTTGGCCGGCAGCCAGGCGGTCTTGACCTCGGTATAGCGGTCGACGCGGCCGCTCAGCGCCACCGGCACCCGTTCGCCGGGATACAGGCGGGCGGGCAGGCTCCAGACCTGGCGCAGGTCCAGCTTGCGTGAACCGTCGAAAACCGAGATGTCCGCCTTGGGCGCCAAGGCAACATACCGGTCGCTGGTGTTGACCAGTTCCGCATACAGGATCGGCCGTTCGATCTCGTCAAGCAGCCGGCGTGGCGCGGACAGCTTGAGCGCGGCCGGATCGAACAGGGTGAAATCCGGGTCCAGCAGTTCTTCGGTGCTCAGGCGCACGTGGTCGATAACCCGGACTTGGGCCGGGCTGACGCGCACGATGCGGCTGGCAGGGCCCTCGTCGCGAGGCGCCGCCGGGGCGGCGGTCCCGGCGGCAGGCTGTCCGCTCCAGGACAGGACGTCCGTGTGCTTCCATAGCGCGAATCCGCCTGCGGCAAGCACCGCCAGCGCGAGTCCGGCCGCGGCCGGACGGGACAGGCGCGCGGAACGGGAGGGGTCAGCTTTCACTTTGCACCATGTAATCGTAGGAGGCGACCTGGGCGTCGCCCAGCATTTCGCAGCGCACGTCGAAAGACGTGAGCGCGCCCGGCCCCAGCGGGCTGGCGGTGGCATAGCCGTTGCCGGTGCCGGCCAGCCTGCCATCCGCGCCGTACAGCATCACGGTGATCTGGGTGCTGTTGGCCGGCGTGGCGCCCTGGTTGCGGATCAGGCCGACAAGGCGATAGCTGCCATCGTTGCGCACCAGCTGGACCTTGCTGGCGGCCACGTCGTTGTTCGTGCCGCGGGCGGGCGAGGGCGTGGCGACCTGCAAGGCATAGCGGGTGTATGCCTTGTCCGGCGCTGAAATCGTCAAGTAGGTGTATTCGCCGGGCTGCAGCGAGCGCGCCGGCGCCGAGCCCGACGCGGACGAGAGCGACAGCTCGTCCTGGAAGAACGACGCCGTGACGCGGGGCACGTCGATCTTCCTGCCGGTTTCGTTGCGCATGATCATCACCAGCTGTGTGCGGCCGCGCGTCTTGATTTCCTGGATGTCCGTCAGCTTGACCAGCGAGGCATCGATGGGCGCCGCCGCCGCCGGGCGGCTGGGCGCGGCGCCGCGGCTGGAACTCATCAGCGATCCGGCCAGCGGAATGACGATGGCGGCCGCCACGGCCAGTCCGATCGCCACCAGCGCGGCCGGTTTGACCGGCGGGTGCCGGGGCGCCTGGATATTGCGCAGGAGCTTTTCGAGCCGTTGCGCGACGTTGTCTTCGACCAGCGTGACCGCGTGGCAGTGATTGCAGCGGTATTCGTTGGCGTCCAGCTTGGTGAATTGGCCGCTGCCGCAGGCCGAGCAGGTGAGGGTCACCGTGTTGATCGTGGTCGGTTTGGGGGTCATTCTGCAATGCGGGCTGGGCCGGCCCGGGCGGCGTCCCAGGATGGGCGGCGGGGGCAAGGCGTGACGGAGTGTGCTGGGCGGCAAGAATAGCGGCAGGCGGAACGCGGGGTGTGCATGAGCGCATCCGTTTGTGACGAGATATGTGCGGCCGCGTCCGCTGGGCGGCCGGGGGGCGGAAACCGCGGTGCTATCATCGCCGGCTTCCCACCGTTAACCCGTTAGCACGCCGTTTCCCGTCGATCCGCTCCAGGCCGCCTTGCCGCGCCGCCGGGGTTGAGCCGAGGCTGGCCTGGCTCTTTCCCCCGCATGAGTATTTTTCAACACTTGCTGTTCCTGGCCTGCGTGGCGCTTGCCACCTATGCCCAAACCATGACGGGCTTTGCGTTCGGCCTGGTGCTGCTGGGCCTGTCCGGCGTGTTCCAGCTTGCGTCCGTGTCCGAAGTGGCCAACGTGGTCAGCGTGCTGTCGCTGGTGAACGCCGCCGTCACGCTGGCGCGCGCCAAGCCCAAGGTGAACTGGCCGCTGCTGACGCCCGCCATGGTCAGCAGCCTGGTGGGGGTGGGAGTGGGCGTTGCCGCGCTGACGTGGATCAGCGGATCGATGGCGGTGTTGCTGCAGTTGATGCTGGGCATCACCATCCTGGCTTGCGCGGTGCTGCTGGTGGCGCGCACGCAGCCGCTGGCGCAGCTTTCGTCGCGCACGTCGTCGGTGTTCTTTGGCGGCGTGTCGGGCGTGCTGGGCGGGTTGTTTTCCAGCGCGGGGCCGCCGATGGTCTACCACCTGTACCGGCAGCCCTTGCCGTTGGCGACGATCCGCAACAGCCTCCTGATCCTGTTCTCGGTCAATGCCCTGGTGCGCCTGACCCTGGTGACCGGGCAGGGGGCGTTCATGGCCTCTTCGTTCTGGCTGAGCATGCAGGCGCTGCCGATCGTGATCGGGGTGACGTGGATGGCGCGCCGCTACGGCACGGCGGATTCGATGAAGACCGTCAAGCGCATGGTGTTCGTGCTGCTGCTGGCCGCCGGCCTGGGGCTGATCGTTCCCGCGTCGCGGATGCTCGCGACGGGTTGAGCCGCCGCGAGGCCCGCTGGCAGGGCGCGGCGCTAGCCGCGTTCGCCGGTGATGTAGCGCTCGAGTTCGTGGATGATGAACTTCTGTTCGCTCATTACATCCTTGACCAGGTCGCCGATGGACAGCAGGCCGACGAGCTTGTCGTTGTCGATGACCGGCAGATGGCGGAAGTGCCGTTCGGTCATCATGGCCATGCAGTGTTCCCGCGTGTCGGCCGGGCCGACGTAGTAGACGGAGTCGGTCATGATGTCGCGGACCTTGGTGGTGCGCGAGGATCTGTCCTGCAACACGACCTTGCGGGCGTAGTCGCGTTCGGTGAACATGCCCAGAACCACGTCGCCTTCCACCACCACCACGGCGCCGATGCTGCGTTCGGCCATGGTCTTGACCGCGTCGAACACCGATGAATCCGGCGTGACCGTCACGACCGCGTGATTGGCTTTTTCCCTGAGAAGCTCAGCAACTGTCTTCACGATGTGCTCCCGAATCGCTGGTTCAAATGCCGGCCCCGCCTGGTGCCGGGCGCCCGGCGGGCGCCGCGGCGTGGCGTGGGCATGCTCCATCCTAAGCCTGGGGGCCGCATTGCCGCAAGCGGGGCGGTTTTTTTCGTGTGTTTGCCGCCAACGGCCTGGCCCGGCCAGGCTGCGGTGGCCTTGCAAACCCCTCGGATCCGTGCGTGTGCCGCGGTTCAGGGCGCAAGCGAGCCCTGGGCGGCCTGGCGCCGCAGTTGGTCCAGGGTGGCGGCCGGCGTGATGGCCTGCGGATCGACCTGGATCTCGATCAGGGTTGCGCGCCGTTCGCGCACCGCCGCGTCGAACGCCGGCGCGAACTGCGCGGTGTCGGTCACGGTGACGCCGTGCAGCCCGAACGAGCGCGCAAAGACCGCGAAGTCGGGATTGGTGAGCTCGGTGCCGATGACGCGGGCAGGATAGGTCTTTTCCTGATGCATGCGGATGGTGCCGTACATGCCGTTGTTGACCACGATGAAGATGATGGGCAGCGCGTAGCGCGCGACGGTGGCCAGTTCCTGTCCGCTCATCAGAAAGCAGCCGTCGCCGGCAAAGCACACCACCTGCCGCTCGGGATGCGCGATCTGGGCGGCGATGGCCGCCGGCACGCCATAGCCCATGGCGCCGCAGGTGGGGGCGAGCTGCGTGCCGCGGCGGCGGTAGGCGTAGTAGCGGTGCAGCCAGATCGCATAGTTGCCGGCGCCGTTGGTGACGATGGCGTCGTCGGCCAGGCGTTCGCGGACATGGCGCACGATGCGGCCCATGTTGACGTTGCCGGGCACTTCGGTCACCACCTGCCATTGCTCGTAGCCGGCTCGCGCCTGGCGCACCCAGACGGCTCGCGCGGCGGCGGCGTTCGCGGGCACGGGCAGCGCGCGGGCGGCGTCGGCGAATGCAGCGGGTCCGGCGTTGATGGCCAGCGCCGGGCGATACACCCGGCCCAATTCTTCGGCGCCCGCCAGCACGTGGACCATGGGTTTGCCGGGATCGGGGTTGGCGATCAGCGTATAGCCCAAGGTGGAAGCTTCGCCCAGCCGCGTGCCGACCACCAGCAGGAAATCGCTGTCGCGCACGTGTTGCGCGAGCGTGGGATTGGGCGCCAGGCTCAGGTCGCCCGCATAGCAGGGATGATCGTTGTCGATGATGTCCTGGCGCCGGAATGCGCAAGCCACCGGCAAGCCATGGGCCTGCGCGAAGCCGCTGATGTCGCGCGCCGCCTGTTCGGTCCACCCGCTGCCGCCCACGATCATCATCGGCCGCTCGGCGTGTTCCAGCATGCCGGCCAGCCGCTGCATCTGGCTGGCGCCGGGCGCCGCCTGGACGGGCTGCCAGGGCGGCGAATCGACGGCCTCGACCACGTCCGTCAGCATGTCTTCCGGCAGCGCCACCACCACAGGACCCGGCCTGCCCGATACCGCAAGCTGGTAGGCATAGCCCACCAGTTCCGGCACGCGCCGCGCGTCCTCGATCTGGATCACGCCCTTGGCCAGGCCGCCGAACATCTGCCGGTAGTCCACTTCCTGGAACGTGTCGCGCTGCGAGGCGTCGCGGCCGACCTGGCCGACGAACATGATCATCGGCGTGGAGTCTTGCCGTGCCGTGTGCACGCCCGTGCTGCCATGCGTGGCGCCGGGGCCCCGCGTGACAAAGCAGACGCCGGGACGCCCCGTCAGCTTGCCATGCGCTTCGGCCATGTTGGCGGCGGCCGCTTCGTGCCGGCAGGTGATCACGCGCACGCTGTCGCGATGCTCGTACAGGCCGTCGAGCACGGCCAGATAGCTTTCGCCCGGCACGCAGAAGACGGTGTCGGTGCCATTGATCGCAAGCGCGTCGGCAAGCAGTTGCCCGCCGGCACGCGGCGCACGGTTGGGGGTCATGGAGGTCTCCGGGTTTTTCTGATGGCGACGCAGCGTCGTCGATGAGGCAGAATATGGCGCACAGGCAAACCATTCCAATATTATTTTCTGAAAAAGTGATACGTTCCTGATATCACCAGCGTGAGGAGACCATGGACTTCAAGCATTTCCAGCAGTTCCTGACGCTGGCCGAAACGCTCAATTTCCGCCGTGCCGCCGAAAAGCTGCACATGGCGCAGCCGCCGCTGTCCGTGTCGATCCGCAAGCTCGAAGCCGAAGTGGGCGTGACGCTGTTCACGCGCGGCAAAGACGGCGTCAGGCTCACCGAAAGCGGCGAGGCGGCGCTGGGCGAGGCGCGGCGCGCGCTGTTCCACGCGGCGCAGTTCCGCCAGGCCGCGCGGGCGGCCTCGACGGGCGACCTGGGCACCTTGCGCATCGGCTTCGTGGGGTCGGCCACGCACGAGGTATTGCCGCGTCTCTTGCCGCGCTTCCATGCGCTGTATCCCGGCGTCGAGCTGGAACTGCGCGAGGCGATCTCGATCCGCATCATGCAGGGCATCGAAGAAGAATCCATCGACATCGGCGTGGTGCGCGTGCCGGTGGCGATCGGCTCGAATACGCGGCTGGCCACGCTGTTCACCGAGACCTTCGTGCTGGCCGTGCCCAAGAGCAATCCGCTGGCCCAGCGAGCGACGGTCAGGCTGAAAGACCTGTCCGATGAGGGGTTCATCCTGTACTCGGGCGTGGACGCGCCCGGGCTGCGCACCGCGGCAATCCATGCCTGCCAACTGCGCGGCTTCATGCCCCGCGTCACACAAGAGGCCATCCAGGTTCAAACCGTGTTGAGCCTGGTGGAGGCGGGCTTCGGCGTGGCGCTGGTGCCGTCCGTCTCGCGCCGCTTCAACAGCCGCCACGTCATCTACAAAAAACTCGCGGATTTTCCCGCCAGCGCCTCGATCGGGATATCGCTGGCATGGAGGCCGTCGGCCGAGAGCGCGGCCGTGCGTAACTTCCTGGACGTGGCGGCCCAGGTGTTCAAGGAATAGGGGGCTGCCCCCGCAAGAGCGGACCGGGCGCCTTGCGGCCAGCGCCGTGACGGTCATCCAATGCGGTAGCGCGCGATGACCTCGGGGTCGGGGTCGCAGCCCAGGCCGGGGCCCTGCGGAATGGCGACTTCGCCATCCGGGCCGGGCAGGCCGACCGCGCCGAACAGTCCCGATTCGAGCTGCACGCCGAATATTTCGATGCCGCCGATGTGGGCGTAGACGGCCGCCATCTGCAGCGTGGCCAGCAGCCCGGGCCCGAAGTAGGGCGAATGCGGCGCCACCGCGCGTCCGTGCGAGCGGGCTAGCTCGGCCACGGCCCGGAATTCGGTGATGCCGCCCACCTTGGTGATGCTGGGCTGGAAGTAATCCAGCGCCCCGGATTCGGCCAGCGGCTGGAATGCCCAGGCGTTGCCGACGTTTTCGCCAGCGGCCAGCGGAATATTGGCTTCGCGCCGCAGGCGCGCCAGGCCGGCCACATCTTCCGGCGGCCAGACCGGCTCTTCCAGCCATTTGAGCCCGTAGGGTTCCAGCCGGTGCGCCATGCGCAGCGCCTCATCTGCGGGCCAGGCGCAATTGACGTCCAGCATCAGCTCGACGTCCGCGCCCAGCGCCTGGCGGGCCGCCGCCACCGCGGGCACGGTGATCTCGTGCAGCTTCAGCCTGCGGAACCCGCGTTCGAGCGCGCGTTCGCACGCGGTGGCCACCGTGGCGGGCTCGTGCAGCCGCATCAGGCTGGTATAAGCCGTGACCGAACGGCGCGACCCGGCCCCCAGCATCCGGCACACGGGCAGGCCGGCGCGCTTGCCCGCCAGGTCCCACAGGGCGATGTCCAGGCCCGACAGCGCGTACATGACCGGGCCGTTGCGGCCGAAGATGTGCAGCGGCCGCTTCAGGTCTTCCATCAACTGCACGATATCGTCGGCATCGCGACCGATGGCCAGTGGGGCGACGATTTTCTCCAGCGCCGCCACGGTAGCGGGAATGGCGTTGTAGCCGAACGCCTCGCCCCAGCCGATCAGGCCGTCGTCGGTGCTGACCTTGACCAGCAGGTAGTTGAGCTTGGCCCACACCGTGCCGCCGAAACCGGTGGGTGGCCCATCGTGGCGATAAGGAATCGAGACGACGATGGGCTCGATGGCGGTGATTTTCATGGCGTGGCTCCTGCGGGATGAGAGGCGGGCTCGGCGCGGCCGCCCAGGTAGATGCGCTGGATCAGTTCGCCGGCCTGCACCTCGGCGGGCGTGCCCTGGCCCCCGATATGGCCGGTCTCGACCAGATAGCAGTAATCGGCGAAGCGCAAGGCTTCCTTGACCAGTTGTTCGACCAGCAGCACGGCCATGCCGCTGCGGGTCAGGTCCTTGGCGACCGTCAGGATGCGATCCACGACCAAGGGGGCCAGGCCGCCGGACGGCTCGTCCAGGATCAGCAACGCGGGCTCGGCGATCACGCCCTGGGCCACCGCCAGTATCTGCTGCTGCCCGCCGCTCAGGCGCGAGGCCGGCTGCAGGCGCTTTTCGGCCAGTTCGGGAAACAGATCATAGATGCGCGGCAGGCGCGCGCGGTCGCCGTGCCGGTGGGTGGCGTACGTGCCCAGCAGCAGGTTGTCTTCCACGGTCAGGCCTGTAAAGACGCGGTGGCCTTCCAGCACGACATTGATGCCGGCCCGCACGGTGGTGCGCGCATCGGCGGCCGTGATGTCGCGGCCCTTGAAGGTGACATGGCCTGCGCGCTTGGGGATCAGGCCGGCCAGCGCGTGCAGCATCGAGGTCTTGCCGGCGCCGTTGCGGCCCAGCATCACCACGAATTCGCCCTGGTGCACCCGCAGGTCCACGCCGTGCACGACCTGCGCCTTGCCGTAGGCCACCTGCAAGCCGGTCACGTCCAGCAGCACGGGAGCGGAGCTATGCGTACGTTGAGGATTCTGCATGGTCAGGCTCCGAGGTAGACCCGAATGACTTCGGCGTTGTCGCGGACTTCGCGCGGCGCGCCCTGGGCGATCATGCGGCCCAGGTTCAGCGTGGTGACGCGGTCACACAGTCGGAAGACGAAGTCGGTATGGTGTTCCACGATCAGCACGCCCAGGCCGGCTTGGCGCACGGTGCCCACGATCTGGGCCAGTTGCTCGATCTCGTGCTCGGTCAGGCCGCCGGCGGGCTCATCCAGCAAGAGAAAGCGCGGCCGCATGGCCAGGCCGCGCGCGATCTCGAGGAAGCGCTGTTCGGCGTGGTCGAGCATGTTGGCGGGCCGGTCGGCCACGCGCTCAAGGCCCACGCCGCACAGCATTTCATAGGCCAGGTCGCGGGCCTCGCGTTCGCGCCGGCGCATGGCGGGCAGCGCCAGCGCGGTGCGCAGAAAGCCCGCGTTGCTGTGCTTCCAACTGCCCAGCATGACGTTCTGCCAGGCGCTCAGGCTGCCCAGCAGGCGCGGCTTCTGGAAGGTGCGCGCGACGCCCTGCAGCGCGCGCCGTTGTACCGACGTGTCGGTGATGGGGACGTCGTCGAGCATCAGCGTGCCGCCATCGATGGGGTAGTAGCCGGACAACAGGTTCAGCAAGGTGGTCTTGCCGCTGCCGTTGGGCCCGATCAGGCCGTGGATTTCCCCTTCGGCAAGCGTCAGGCTCACGCCATCGACCGCGGTGATGCCGCCGAATCGCTTGGTGACGTCATTGGCTTGGAGCGTGCTCATGACGGGCGCCCTCCACGCAGGGCCGCCGCGAGGCGGGGCAGGTCGGGCGCGACCACGTGCTTCTCGGGCTTGCGCGGCGCGAACTTGTCGCGCAGCACGCGGACGATGCTGCCGATTCCTTCCGGCACCAGCAGCACCACCAGCAGCAGCAGGATGCCGTAGAACAACTGTCCCCAGCGGGCCAGCGGCGCGACCAGCTCGGGCAGCGCGGCCAGCACGATGGTGCCCACGAAAGGCCCCATGATCACGCCGCGCCCGCCGATCACGATGCAGACGAAGAAGAACAGGCTGAGCTCGAATACGAAGGTCTCGGGCGTGATGTAACTTTGCAGCGAGGCGAACAGCGCGCCGGCAACGCCCGCCGTGACGCCGCTGAAGGTGAAGATCGCCAGCTTGACGCGGAACACCGGTATGCCGACCGCGGCGGCGGTCACCGTGCTGTCGCGCAAGGCGATCATGGCCCGGCCCCACGAGTAGCGGGCCAGGTTCCACACCAGCCAGCTGACGATGCCGGCCACCGCCGCCACCAGCCAGTACAGGCCGGCAGGGCTGTCGAATGGCGAATCGAACGAGGCCACGCTCAGGCCCGCCCCGCCGCCCGTGAGTTCGTCTCGGGCCAGCGAGAACTCGGTCACCATCATCGCGAAGGCCATGGTCGCCATGGCGAAATAGAAGCCCGGCAGCCGCAGCGAGGGCAGGCCCAGCAGGAAGCCGCAGGCCCCGCACAGCACGGCCGAGGCCACCAGCGCCACCCAGGGACTGGCCTCGTAGTGGCCGGTCAGGATGGCGAAGGTATAGGCGCCGATGGCCAGCAGCCCGACGTGTCCGATGGAAAGCAGCCCGGTGTATCCCACCACCAGATTGAGGCTGGCGATCAGGATCCAGTAGGTGCCGATCAGGGTGGCGACGTGCAACTGGTACGGATTGCCGGCCCAGAAAGGCAGCAGCGCCAGCGCCGCCACGCCGATGGCCAGTGGCCAGTGGAAGTTCTTTTGGGTTTTCATACGTGGCGCACCTGCTTGTTGCCGAACAAGCCTTCCGGCTTGATCAAAAGAAAGACCATCAGCAGGCCGACCGCGATGGTCTGCTGATATTCCCCGCCGAAGAAGTACGTGGCGAAGGTGCTGAGCAGGCCCAGCGTGAGGCCGCCCACGATGGCCCCCGCGTTGCTGCCCAGGCCGCCCGCGGCCAGTGCGATGAATCCGTACAGCGTCAGCGTCAGCCCCAGCGCGAAGAAGGCGAAGGTGAGCTGACCGGCCGCGAAACCGACCAGGCCGCCCAGCAGGCCCGCCAGCCCGTACGAGAACGCGCGCACGCGCTCCGTCGAGATGCCGCGCGCGCGCGCCGCGTAGGCGTCTTCGGCCACCGCCAGGAACACCTTGCCAAACAGCGTGCGCCGGTAGAACAGGTCCAGCCCCAGCGCCAGCAGGGCCACGCACGCGATCGGCAGCCAGTATTTCTGGTCCCAGATGCCGGCGGTGAAATCCTGCGGGATCAGGCGCGGAAAGGCGCGCGGCTCGGTGCCCCACCACAGCCCCACCGCCTGCTGCACGATGGTGGCCAGGGCCAGGGTGCTGAGCAGCCACAGATGCTCATCCGAGCGCGCCAGGATGCGGCGGATCGCCACGGCCTCGGTGATCAGGCCGAACGCGATGGCGGCCGCCACCGCGCCGGCCAGCCCCACGGCGGTGGGCAGGCCCAGGTCGCCGATCAGCCAGGCGCCGACGACGCTGCTCAGCATGAACAGGTGGCCCGTGGTGATGCTGAGCACCTTCGAGGTGGAATACATCACGTTGTAGGCCAGCGCGGCGGCGGCGTAGAGCGCGCCGATGGCCAGGCCGGTCACGAGGACGGTCAGCATGGGAAGGACTCCTCTGGACGATGGCGGGTTATTTGGGGGCCAGCTCGAAGCTGCCGTCCTTGAAGGTATTTGCGCGGTTCACGACCATGCCGGAATCCGGAAAGCCGTTGTGGTTGTCGGCGGTCCAGGTGTAGTCGGCATAGACGCCGGGCATGCCGCGGGTGCTCTGGAGCGTCTTGCCGAAGGCCTGCGCATCGGTGCCGCCGTTTTGCTTGACGGCGTGTTCGATGATCTTGACGGTGTCATACCCCAGCGCCACCCACCAGAAGGTGAAGTCGATCTTGCCGCCCAGCTTGGGCCGGATCTGGTCCATCAGCGCCTGGGTGCGTTCGGGCAGCTTGCCGGCCGCGTCATAGGTGGTGCTGGCATAGCCGGCCGCATAGGTGTTGTCCCAGTACGAAGGCTTGTTCAGCAGGTCGCGGATCGGCAGTCCCATGAGCGCGGGGTGGCCCACCACCGGAACGTCCCATTGCAGGTCGCCGCGCGCATTCAGGATGCGGGCCAGCAGGCCCGTGGCGGCCGACCAGGGCATGATCACGTCCGCGCCGGCGGCGCGGGCCTTCTCGATCTCGTCATTGACGCTGGTCTTGTTGGGGTCGATCAATGCGGAGTACACGGGTTTGATGCCGGCGGCTTCGAGCAACGCGGCGGCCCGCTTGGCCGACGATGCGCCGTAGCCGGTGGTGTCGCCCAGCACGGCGACCTTGCTGCGCTTGAGCGTTTCCAGGGCGTACTTGTTCGCCGACGTGATCCACTGTTCGTTGGTGTTGATCACGCGGAACGCCAGCGGATATTTCTTCGCGTTGGTCAACTCGTCGACCGTGCCGATGATCAGGTTGGGTATCCCCGCCTTGGCCAGGATCGGAACCGTGGCCAGCGACTCGCCCGAGTTGACCGGGCCGATCACGTAGGCGACCTTGTCATCGTAGGCGAGCTGCTTGGCGAAGTTGACCGCCTTGGTCGGATCGCCGGCGGTGTCACGCGTGATCAGTTCCAGCTTGCGGCCGTTGATGCCGCCGGCCTTGTTGATTTCTTCCACGGCGAATTGCACGCCCTGGTTCTCGGCGATGGCGGCCGACGACAGCGGGCCGGTCAGTGACGACAGCCAGCCGATGCGGATCGGCCCGTCTTTGTTGTCGGCCGCGTGGGCGAATGGACTGCCGGCTGCCAGGGCAGCCGCGCAAAACAGGGGCGCTGCAAGTTTCTTGATGGGGTTCATGATGTCTCCGTATGTTCCGTCCACTTCGAACGAGTGGACTGTGGCGGCAATGCCGGCACCCCCTGCGGGCGTGCCGGTCCACGCCTAGCCGCCGGCGGTGCGTGGTGAAATCAGGTAGGCGTCGATGCGGTCCCAGTCGAACGAGAAGCCCGTGCCGGGGCGGTTGGGCACGGCGATGCAGCCGTCGGCCTCGACCTCCATGCGTTCATGGAACAGCGGCTCGAACCAGGGCATGTGCTCGGCCCAGGTGGCGTTGCCGGCGGCCGCCACGATATGCAGGCTGTGTTCCGTGAAGATGTGTGGCGCGACCGGCAGGTCGTGCGCCGCCAGGTAACGCACCGCCTTGAGCATCTCGGTATAACCGCCCATGCGCTGCAGGTCGGGCATGAACACAGTGGCCGCGCGCTCGCGCGCCATGCGCCGGATGCCGTAGCGCGTGTACTCGGTTTCGCCGCTGGCGATGGGCATGGGCAGGCGGCGCACGATCTCGGCGGCGCTGTCGTCGTCCCAGGTGGGTACGGGCTCTTCAAACCAGGCCAGATCGAAACGGGCCAGTTCGCGGCCCAGCCGCAAGGCCCGCGTCAGGTCCAGGCCCTGGTTGGCGTCGGCCATCAGGGTGATCTGGTCACCGATGGCATCGCGCACGGCTTCCACGCGGGCAATGTCTTCCTTCCAGTCGGGCGAGCCCAGGCGCATCTTCATGGCCTTGAAGCCCTGGTCCACGAACTGGCGCGCCTCGTCGCGCAATTCATCGCGGCTGGACGATAGCCACAGGCCCGCGCTGGCATAGACCGGCACGCGCTCCCGATGCGCGCCGAACAGCTTGTAGAGAGGCCGCCCGGCCAGCTTGCCGATGATGTCCCAGCACGCGATGTCGATCGGGTTGTAAGCCAGGATCGACACGCCGCTCTGGCCATAGAAGTTGCAGCTGCGCAGGAAATCCGTCCAGAGGGCTTCCACGTCGTGCGGATCGCGCCCGACGATCAGGGGGGCGAGCGACTGCGTGAACTGCGCGATAGCTTCGAGCCGCTGTGCGTTGAAGCAAAAGCCATAGCCTTCGCCGGTGACGCCGGCATCGGTCTCGACCGAGACCAGCAGGCAGCAGACATCGGCGATTTCATGGATCGATGTCTTCAGCGGGCGCGGCAGGGGGATCCGGGCAAGCCGGGTGTGCAGGGCAGTGATACGTACGGCGTTCGACATGATGGGCTCCGGTGTTAGCTGGGAATGAGGACGGCGGCCGCGATGCTGCGCTTTTCCAGCGCCGCGTGGGCGCGGGCGGCCTGGGCCAGCGGATAGTGGCGCGGAATGTGCGCATGCAGCGCCTTGGCGCGCATGTGGCCGAAGAGTTCGGACGCCGCGGTCAGCAGGCGCGCTGGCGTATTCAGATAGGCCGCCAGGCTGGTGCGCGTCAGATACAGCGATTGCTTCTGCAGGGCCGACAGCGCCACGTTCGTCACCGGGCCGCTGGCATCGCCGAAGCTGACCAGCAGCCCGCGCGGGCGCAGGCTGTCCAGCGAGGCTTGCCAGGTGTCGCGGCCCACGCCGTCGTAGACCGTCGCCACGCCGGCACCGTTGGTCAGGGCCATGACCCGCGCGGCCACGTCTTCGTGGCGCGTATCGATGACGCGCCAGGCGCCATGCTCGCGCGCCAGCGCGCCGCCCGCCTTGTCGCTGACGGTGCCGATGAGCTGCACGCCAAGCAGGCGCGCCCATTGGCAGGCGATCAGCCCGACGCCGCTGGCCGCCGCGTGGAACAGCACGGTTTCCCCAGCTTGCGGGCGATAGGTCTGGCGGAACAGGTATTGCACCGTCAGGCCCTTGAACAGCATGGCCATGGCCGCGTCGAAGCCGATATCGGCCGGCAGCTTGATGAGATGCTGCGCCGGCAGGTTGCGGGCCTGGGCGTAGGCGCCCAGCGGGCCGGTGGCGTAGGCCACGCGGTCGCCCGGCCGCAGCCCCGTCACGCCTGCTCCCACGGCCTCGATCACGCCCGCGCCCTCGAAGCCCAGGCCGTGCGGCAGGGCATGCGGATACAGGCCGCTGCGGTAATACAGGTCGATGACGTTGATGCCCACGGCGCGATGCGCCACCGTGACCTCGCCCGCCGCCGGGGCGGGCAGGCTGCTGTCGGCCACCCGCAGGACGTCCGGGCCGCCATGCGTATCAAGGATCACGGTCTGGTTCATGCCGCCTCTCAGGCCACGGCGCCGGCATCGCGCCAGCCCTGGATGTCGGCGGCGCTGGCGCCCAGCACCTGGGTCAGCACTTCGGCCGTATGTTCACCCAGACGGGGCGGGGCGGTGGGCTCGCGCGGCGGCGTGCCGCGCAGGTGCAGGGGTGAACGCATCAGCCGCAGGGAGCCATGCCGGGGATCCGGGGTGTCGGTCAGCAGGCCGCGCGCCGCGATCTCGGGGGCATCCAGCGCCTGCGGCACGGTGCGCACCGGACCGGCGGGGATGCCGGCGGCACGGATGCGCGCCAGCCAATGCGCGCTGGATTGCGCCAGCAGGATCTGCTGCAGCGCGGGCACCAGCGTGTCGCGGTTCATGGCGCGGGCCCGGTTGGTGCGATAGCGTTCGTCCTGGGCCCATTGGGGCTCGCCCAGCGCCGCGCACAACGCGGCGAACTGCGTGTCGTTGCCCACGCCCAGCGCGAATGCGCCGTCGGCCGTGGCGAAGATCTGGTAGGGCACGACCGTCGGATGCCCGTTGCCGAAACGGCGGGGCTCGTGCCCGGCCGCCAGGTAGCCCGCGCCGACGTTGGCCAGGATACTGACCGCGCTGTCGAGCAGCGCCAGGTCGATCAATTGGCCCTGGCCCGTGTTGTGCCGCGCCAGCAGGGCCGCCAGAATCGCCTGCGTGGCGTTCATCCCGGTGACCAGATCTGTGATGGCCACGCCCAGCTTCATCGGCGCGCCGTCGGGTTCCCCCGTGATCGACATCAGGCCGCTCTCGGCCTGGATCACGAAGTCATAGCCGGGTTCGGCCGCGCGCGGGCCGGTGCGGCCATAGCCGGAGATCGAGCAGTAGATCAGGCGAGGATTCGCTTGCGACAGCGTGTCGTGGTCGAGCCCGAACTTGGCCAGCGCGCCCAGGCGGTAGTTTTCCACCAGCACATCGGCTTGCAGGGCCAGCCGGGTCACCAGGGCGCGGCCTTCGGGGTGGCGCAGGTCGACCGCCAGCGATCGTTTGCTGCGATTGGCGCACATGAAATAGGTGGATTCCCCGTCCACGTCCGGCGGCGTCCAGCCGCGGGTGTCGTCGCCATGGCCGGGCGCTTCGATCTTCCATACGTCGGCGCCCAGATCGGCCAGCGTCTGGGTACACCAGGGGCCGGCCAGCACGCGGCTCAGGTCGAGCACGCGCACGCCGGCCAAGGGCAGCGGGCGGGAGGCGGCGGCGCTCATTCGATCACCGCGTAAAGATGGGACCGCACGTAATCGAGCGCCGAGAGCTCGCGGGCGGCCAGCGCGTGGGCGCCGACGCGGGCATTCCAGTGCAGTTCGCCGCCCGCCGCGCGGCGCCATTCGCGCAGCCGGCGCGAATAGTATTGCAGGTCGTATTCGGCCGTGACGCCGATGGCGCCATGCACCGCGTGGGCAATATCGGCGGCGCGGGTCACGGCCGCGCTGGCGCGGGCCTTGCCCTGCGCCGCCAGCAGCGGGCGCGGCATCCAGGTGGGGCTTTGAAACGCCAGTTGGGCGGCCGCGCGCACGGCCCAGACCTGCTCGGCCAGGACGCTGATCTGTTGCTGCACAGCCTGGAAGCGGCCGATGGGCTTGCCGAACTGCGTGCGCTGGTTGGCGTAGTCCACGGTCAGTTCCAGGATTCGATCCAGGGCGCCGGCGATGATTCCCGCGTAGGCCACGGCGGCCAGGTCGGCCAGGTCGGCGTCGGCCACGTTGGCCAGCGGCGCTACATCCACCACGGCGCCGGGCCAGCGCAGATCGGCGTCGAGGCTGCCGTGTCCGCCCGATGCCGCCGCCTGCCCGCCGGCGACGGGCAGCAGCCGGGCGCCGCCAGGCACGGCGGCCAGCACCCATTCGGCGGCCAGGGCGGCACCCACCGCATGGGCCTGGACGCCATCGGCATCGATGACGACCGCCGCCGGCGCCAGGGCAATCGGGCCCGCGGGCGGCGTATGGCCGGCGGCGTGCAACCAGGCGCGCGCAAGCAGTGTCTGGATGACCGGCGCGCCGACGGCATGCCAGCCAACCGCCTGCGCCAGGGGCGCGATATCGGCCAGGCGCAGGCCGGCGCCGTTCGCGTCTTCGGGCAGGAGCGCATCCAGGAAGCCGGATGCTTCGATGGCCTCCCAGGCCGCCGCGGGCGCCTGTCCGCGTTCGACGGCGCGCAATACGTCGGTAGGGTAGGCCTGCGTCAGCAGGCGGCGGGCGGTGTCGCCGAACAGAGAGTCCGTCATGTTCCTTCCTATCTGAGACCGAGGCCGCGGGCGATGATGCCGCGCAGGATTTCGCGGGTGCCGCCGCGCAGCGAGAACGTGGGGCTGACTTGCTCCACGTAGGCCAGCGTGCGCATAAGTTCGGGCGGGGCGGGGCGGTCCGGGTTTTGGCCCAGCGCCTGTGCGACCAGGTCCGGAATGCGCTGTTCCAGTTCCGTGCCCAGGTCCTTGACCAGGGCGGCCTCGATGACGGGGCTGAGCCCGCGAGCCAGCTGACCCGCGATCGCCAGCGACATGGCGCGCAAGGAGGCCAGTTGGGTCAGGACATCGCCCAGCGCCGCGACGGTTTGCGCGTCGTCGATCTTCGCGGCGCGGCAATGCGCCAGCCAGCATTGCACCAGCGCCATGCTGGAATAGATGCGCTCGGGGCCGCTGCGCTCGAACGCCAGTTCGGCATTGACCTGCTGCCAGCCGTCGCCTTCGGTGCCGATCAGCGCCTGCGCGTCGAGGGTAACGTCGTCGAAGAACACTTCCGAAAAATGCGCGTCGCCGGCCAGGTCCTCGATGGGACGCACCGTCACGCCGGGCAGGGAAAGATCGACGATGATCTGCGACAGCCCCTGGTGCCTGTCGGCCGCCGTGCCCGAGGTCCGCACCAGCGCGATCATGTACTGCGAACGATGGGCATTGGTGGTCCAGATCTTGCTGCCATTGAGCAGCCAGCCGCCGTCGCGCGGTTCGGCGCGGGTGCGGATGCTGGCCAGGTCGGAACCGGAATTCGGCTCGCTCATGCCGATGCAGAAAAAAGCTTCGGCGCGGCAGATGCGGGGAAGATAGAACTGGCGTTGCGCCTCGGTGCCGTACTTCAGGATCAGCGGCGCGCTCTGGCGATCGGCGATCCAATGCGCCGATACCGGTGCGCCCGCGCACAGCAGTTCTTCGGACAGCACGAAGCGCGCGAAGTGACCACGCGCGGCGCCGCCGTATTCGCGCGGCAGGGTCATGCCCAGCCAGCCGCGCGCCGCCAGCGCGCGGCTGAAATCGGCGTCAAAGCCCATCCATGAGCGCGCCCGCCGGTCGGCGGGCACGTCCGCCATGGCGCCTGCCAGGAAGTCGCGTATCTCGGTTCGCAGCGCCTCGTCCTCGGCGGGAATGGCGGTCAGCTCAAGGGTATCGATCATGTCTCCATCCAACATCTCTTTTGCGATGGACTATCCCCCGTGGTGCTGAGACCCGTCTAATATTTTTTTTTGGCTGGTTGATATGTTTTTCGTATCGAAGGCCGGGAGTAACCCTGATGCGCCAGGGCCTGCGCTGTGCCTGGGGCGCCACGCGAACAGTGATATCGCATCGGTATCGGGCGGCGCCCAAACAGTATTGGACGCATCGCGCGCGCGCCGCCTACGCTGGATGCGGCCCTGGGCTGCCGGCTCGCGAATTCGCAACGGCTCCGGGCATGTATCGAGCCTGACCTACCAGGTTTGTATCCACCCCATCAGCGAGGCATTGCGGGCATGAGCGATTTATTGCAATACGAGCAGGATACGGACGGCATCGTCGTCCTGACGCTGGACCATCCCGAAACCCGCAATGCCCTGACCGGCAATGCCATGGTTGATGCCTTGCTGCAGGCGTGCGCGCGCATCGAGGGCGATCCCACGGTACGGGTCGTCATCCTTACCGCCCGCGGGTCCGTGTTTTCTTCCGGGGGCAATATCCACGACATGCAGCGCCAGATCGGGCCCGAGGTTGGCGCCGCTTCGCTGCGCCAGGAATATCGGCACGGCATACAGCGTCTGCCCCTTGCCATGCACGCGCTCGAAGTCCCCACCATCGCCGCCGTCAATGGCCCGGCCATCGGCGCGGGCTGCGACCTGGCCTGCATGTGCGATGTGCGCATCGCGGCCGACGAAGCGACCTTCGCCGAGAGTTTCGTCAAGCTGGGCATCGTGCCCGGTGACGGCGGGGCCTGGTTCCTGCCGCGCCTGATCGGCATGGCGCGCGCGGCCGAGATGTCGTTCACCGGCGACGCGATCGACGCGCGCACGGCGGCCGACTGGGGCCTGGTGTCGCGCGTGGTGCCGTCGGCGGACCTGCTGCCCACCGCCCGCGCGCTGGCGGGCCGCATGGCGGCGAATTCCCCCGAGGCCGTGCGCATGACCAAGCGCCTGCTGCGCGAAGGCCAGCACGCGCGGCTGGATACCTTGCTGGAGCTGTCGGCGGCCTACCAGGCGCTTGCGCACAAGACGCCGGCGCATGCCGAGGCGGTCGAAAACTTCATCGCGCGCCGCGCCGCGCGCAAGCCGCAAGGATGAGGCGGGGACAGCGCGCGGGGCAGTATGATGGAAAGCACCACAAGGAGGAAACATCATGAATGAAGTCATCGTCGCTTCGGCCGTTCGCACCGCCATCGGCGACTTCGGGGGCGCGCTGAAAGATGTGCCGCCCTGCGACCTGGGCGCGACCGTCATCAAGGCCGCGCTGGAACGCGCCGGCGTCGCGGGCGACGAGGTCGGCCATGTCGCCGTCGGCCACGTCATCAACACCGAACCGCGCGACATGTATCTGTCGCGCGTCGCGGCCATGAATGCCGGGATCGCCAAGGAAACGCCGGCCTTCAACGTCAACCGGCTGTGCGGGTCGGGCCTGCAGGCCATCGTGTCGGCGGCGCAGACCATCATGCTGGGCGATGCCGAGATCGCCGTGGGCGCCGGCGCCGAAAGCATGAGCCGCGCGCCCTACATCGCACCGGCTCAGCGCTGGGGCGCGCGCATGGGCGACAGCGTCATGCTGGACATGATGACCGGCGCGCTGTCCGATCCCTTTGGCCGCATGCACATGGGCGTCACGGCTGAAAACGTGGCGGCCAAGTTCGGCATCAGCCGCCAGGACCAGGACGCCGTCGCCGCCGAATCGCACCGCCGCGCGGCGGCCGCCATCGATGCGGGCTACTTCCGGGACCAGATCGTGCCGGTGGTCATGAAGTCGCGCAAGGGCGAAATCGTGTTCGACACCGACGAGCACGTGCGCCGCGACGTGACCGCGGACAGCCTGGCGACGCTCAAGGCGGTCTTCCAGAAGGAAAATGGCACCGTCACGGCGGGCAACGCCTCCGGGCTGAACGATGGCGCGGGCGCGCTGGTGCTGATGAACGCCAGCGTGGCGGCCAAGCGCGGCGTCAAGCCGCTGGCCCGCCTGGTGGCCTATGCCCACGCGGGCGTGGACCCCGAGATCATGGGCATCGGCCCGGTGCCGGCCACGCAGGCCGCGCTCAAGCGCGCCGGCCTGACCGTCGACCAGCTTGACGTGATCGAAGCCAACGAAGCCTTTGCCGCGCAGGCATGCGCGGTGTCGCGCGAACTGAAGCTGGATCCGGCCAAGGTGAATCCCAACGGCAGCGGCATCGGCCTGGGCCACCCCATCGGCGCGACGGGCGCGATCATCGCCACCAAGGCGCTGCACGAACTGCAACGCGTGGGCGGGCGCTACGCGCTGGTCACCATGTGCATCGGCGGCGGCCAGGGCATCGCCGCGATCTTCGAACGGATCTGATCCCGCCGGCAGGCCCGCGCCCGCCATGGTCCTGGAAATCCGCGCCCGCCGTGGCTTGGATTTTCCGGGCCATGGCGGGCGCGGCTTTTCAGGCGTGGCCCAGGTAATCCTTGGCCCAGGCCTGGCATTCGGCGTGCAGCAGTGCGCCCATCTGCGCCCGACGCGGCCCGTCGAGCCGGCTGCTGATCGCGCCAAAGCTGAACGCCACCCAGGTCAGTTCCGACACCGGGAATGCGACGCCCACGCCCGAGACGCCCGGCGTGATGGTATCCACGATTTCGGCATGGCCCGTCTGGCGGGTCTGTTTCACGGCCTTCATCAGCGCGGTGCTGGACATGCCGATCTGCGCGTAGCTGGCGGCATGGCGCGCATACAGCGCCGAAATTTCCTCATCCGGCAGGCTTGCCATCAGCGCCAGCCCGCCCGCGCCCACGCCCAGCAGGCGGCGCTCTCCCTGGTCGATGGTGAACACCTTCACGGGGAACGAGCCGGCCTCGCGCAGCAGGCACAGCGCGTAATCGCCCTGGCGGATCACCAGGAACACGGTGTCTCCGGACAGGCGCGCCAGCTTTTGCGCGAACGGACGCAACGCGTCCAGCAAGGGCGTGCGCCGCAATGCGGCAAATCCCAGTTGCATGGAGTCCACGCCCAGCCGGTAGCGCCGGCTGCGGGCGTCGCGCTCCGCGAACTGTTCTTCCAGCAGGCAGCTCAGCAGGCGGTGGGCGGTGGAGCGTTCCAGTCCGGTGGCCGCCATGACGCCTTGGAGGTCTATGCCTTCTTCCTGGTGCTGCGCCAGCACGCGCAGCATGCCCAGGGCGCGCCGCATGCTTTGGGTGCCGCCGGTGGAGCCTGTGGTGTTCATATTGTGGGAAACCTTGGTTGAATATTTTGTATTCTAGGATTCTGGGTGCGTTAATTCAAACCAAGCGATCGTGCCGCTTTCGACGGCGCGGCAACACAAGGACGAGGAGACCATGGAATACGCCACCCTGGCCGTCGAGCGGCACGACTCGGTATGCCGCATCAGCCTGGCGCGGGAATCCGCGCGCAATGCGCAAAGCCAGCAGATGCTGGACGAACTGGATGACGCCCTGACGCGGGCCGAACAGGACGACTCGGTGCGGGTCGTGGTGCTGGCCGGCCGAGGCGCGCATTTCTCGGCGGGACATGACTTGAAGGAGGCCCAGGCGAAACGGGCCGACTTCACGGTGGAAGAGCGTTGGGACTACGAGTCGCGCCGCTATTACGGCTACTGCCTTCGCATCTGGGACTTTCCCAAGCCTACCGTGGCGCAGGTGCAGGGGGCGTGCGTGGCGGGCGGTTTCATGATCGCCAACATGTGCGACCTGGTGGTGTGCTCGGATACCGCCTACTTCTCGGACCCGGTGGGCCATACGCTGGCGGCGGCCGCCACCGAAGTGCTGATCCATCCCTGGGTGATGGGGCTGCGCAAAGCCAAGGAAATGCTCTACACCGGCGAAAAGGTGGATGCGCAGGAAGCGCTGCGCATCGGCATGGTGAACCGCGTCGTGCCCGAAGCCGAGCTGGACGAGGCCACCCTGGCGCTGGCCCGGCGCATCGCGCAGGCGCCGCCGTTCGGACTGCGGCTGATCAAGCGTTCGCTCAACCGCACGGCCGACGCGCAGGGCTTTCGCACGGCGCTGTCGGCGCACTTCGATACCCACCAGTTATCGCACCTGAGCGAAGAATTCCAGGCGGTGCGCGAACGCGGCCTTGCCCAGGCGATCCAGCGCAACAAGGGCGAAGCGGCATGACGCCTAGCCTCGACCCCCTGCTCAACCCCCGCTCGATCGCGATGATCGGCGCCAGTTCCAATCCCGGGCGCATCGGCGGCATGCCGCTGGAACTGCTGAGCCGTTTCGGTTTCCAGGGTGGCATCTATCCCGTCAACCCGAAGTACCAGGAGGTGTTCGGCCTGCGTTGCTGGCCCGACATCGAAGCCGTGCCGGAGCCGGTGGATCTGGCGGTGCTGGCGATCGCCGCGGCGGAAGTGACGCCCATGCTGCGCCGCTGCCACGCCAAGGGCATTCGGGCTGCCATCGTTTACGCGGCCGGCTTTGCCGAGGCGGGCGGCGGGGGCATCCGCCTGCAGGACGAGCTGGAAGCGTTCGTCGCGGAAAGCGGCATGGCCGTGGCCGGCCCGAACTGCATGGGCTTCGCCAACCTGAACACGCAGGCCCACACCGCGTTCGCATCGGTCTTCAAGACCGCGCCGGCGCAGGACGGACCCGGCACCGTCAGTCTGCTCACGCAGAGCGGCAACGTGTGCGCGGCTGTTTATGCCATCGCGCGCAGGCTGGGCCTGCCGTTTTCGCACTTCATCAATACGGGCAACGAGGCCTGCCTGGATTTCTCGCAATATCTGGAGTACCTGGCGGCCGACCCCCATACGGAAATCGTGCTGGGCTACATCGAGCAGCTGCGCGACGGCGAACGCTTCGTGCGCGCGTGCCGCGAAGTGGAGCGCCAGGGCAAGCTGCTGATCGCCCTGAAGGCGGGCACCACGGACAAGGGGGCGCAGGCGGTGCAATCGCACACCTCGGCGCTGGCCGGCGACCGGCGCGTGTACGCGGCCGCCTTTCGGCAATTGAACGTGATCGAGGCCACCGATTTTGCGCAGATGGCGCACGTGGCCAGCCTGGCGACGCTGCGGCATCGCACGGCCGGCAAGCGCGTGGCGGTGCTGACGATGTCCGGCGCCCTGGGAGCCATCCTCGCGGACAAGTTCATCGCGGCGGGACTGGAACTGCCGGACCTGCCGGCCGAGCTGCAGGCGGTGCTGCGCGGCGGCATTCCCGACTATGGCATGGTGGGAAATCCGGTGGACGTGACCGGCAACGTGGTCAACGATCCCGCCTTCGTGCGCACCGTGCTGCAGGCGTTGGCCACCACGGACGCGATCGACGCCGTGGTGGTGTATGCGCCCGGCTACATGCTGGACCGCATGGCCGACGCGCTGGCCGATGTGTCGCGCCAGCACCAGCGCCTGTTCGTCGCGATCGATACCGGCCTGGCGCAAAGCCGGGACGCATTGCGCGAAGCCGAGGTGGCGGTGTTCGACGATCTGGGCCTGGCCGTGTCGGCGCTGGCGCCTTATCTGCTGTGGTGCGAGGCACGCGCGGCCCGGCGGCAGGCGCCCGCGCCTCGGCTCGATTCCACGCCGGCGCCATCCTTGCCCTGCAACGAAACGCAGGCGCGCGCCTACGTGGCCGCCTTCGGGCTGGATCAGGCGCGGGCATCCGCGGCGCGCGGCGCGGAGGATGCCGTGCGGGACGCGCGGATGGCGGGATATCCGGTCGCCTTGAAGATCCTGAGTCCCGACATCGCGCACAAAACCGAAGCCGGCGGCGTGGCGCTGAATCTGGCCGACGACGAGGCCGTGCGGCACGCCTATGCGCAGGTGACCCAGGCCGCGGCGCGGCTCCGGCCCGATGCGCGCATCGACGGCGTGATGGTTCAGAAGATGGAACGCGGCGTGGCGGAGCTTATCGTCGGCGCCGCGCGCGACCCGGTCTTCGGTCCCGTGCTGACGGTGGGGCTGGGCGGCGTGCTGACGGAGATCTATCAGGACACCAGTCACCGCCTGCTGCCGGTGGACGAGGACATCGCCTTGCAGATGTTGCGTGAACTCAAGGCGTTTGCGTTGTTGGACGGCTATCGGGGCAAGCCCCGGGCGGATCTGGCGGCGGCATGCAGGAGCATCGTGGCCGTGGGCAATGCCTTGCTTGCCGCGCCCGCGCATGTGGCGGAAATCGAAGTGAATCCATTGCTGATCAAAGAGGCGGGACAAGGCGTCGCCGTGCTGGATGCCCTGATCCTGCCCGCAATCCCATAGCGCGATAACGCGCAGCCTACCCCAGGAGGAGACAAGCATGATCAAGAGACTATTGGCCGGCGCCGCGCTGGCCTGCATCGGTGTCGCGGGCCCCTCGCATGCCCAGGACACTTACCCCAGCCGTTCCGTTCGCATCGTGGTGCCGTTCTCGCCTGGCGGCGCGACGGACATCATGAGCCGCCTGTTGGCGGAAAAGCTGAGCGGCAAGCTTGGCCAGCCGGTGATCGTGGAGAACAAGCCCGGCGGCGGCACCATGATTGCATCCGATTATGTGTCGCGCGCCGAACCGGACGGCTATACCTTGCTGATGGCCGCTTCGTCCCTGGGCATCGCGCCCAGCATCTACGCCAAGGTGAACTACGACCCGATCAGGGACTTCGCGCCGGTCGCGCAGGTGGCATCGGTGGTGCATGTGCTGGAGGTGCACCCGTCGATCCCGGCCAAGAATGTCGGCGAACTCATCGCCTACCTGAAGGCGAACCCGGGCAAGGTGAGCTACGGGTCGGTCGGCACGGGCAGTTCGACCCATCTGGAGGCAGAGCTGTTCAACAGCATGGCCGGCGTGCAGATGGCGCACATCCCCTACAAGGGCAGCGCGCCTGCACTGAACGATCTGGTGGCGGGACGCGTGCAGGTCATGTTCGACGCGTGGGCCTCGTCGGGGCCCTTCGTCAAGGACGGCAAGCTGCGCGCCCTGGCCGTCACCACGGCCCAGCCGTCGGCGTCGGTGCCGGACCTGCCCACCGTCGCGTCCTCCGGCCTGCCGGGCTATTCGGCCATGCCGTGGCTGGGCCTGGTGGCGCCGGCGCGCACGCCCCAGCCGGTGATCGACAAGCTGTACCAGAACCTGGCGCAGATCCTGCAGCAGCCGGAGGTGAAGGCGCAGTTCGTGGGGCTGGGCCTGGACATCATCGGCAGCGATCCCAAGACGTTCGGCGCGTTCCTGCATCAGGACGTGGCGACGTGGGCCAAGGTCGCGCGCGAATCGAACATCCGGCTGGAGTGAACGCATGACGGTGCCGGATTTCACCGAACGGGAGGACGAGTCCTTTCGCCTGGGCCTGCGTGGCTGGCTGGAATCGGCCTATGCGGCGTTCGCAAGCGCCTGGCCCGGCGGGGCCGACCCGCGCAGCCTGGACTATCGCCGCGCCTGGGAGGACACCCTCTGCGGCCACGGCTGGTCCGGGCTGGGCTGGCCGAAGGTCCATGGCGGGCGGGACTTGCCCCTGTCGCGCCAGGCGATCTTTCACGAAGAGCACGCGCGCTGCGGCGCGCCGCTGGGCGTGAACCTGATCGGCCACGGTATCCTGGCGCCCACCTTGCTGCACTTCGGCACCGAGGCGCAAAAGCGCCGGCTCCTGCCCGGCATTCTGTCCAACCGCGACGTGTGGTGCCAGGGGTACTCCGAGCCCGGGGCGGGCTCGGATCTGGCGTCGGTGCGCACGCGGGCGGCGCCGGCGTCCGGGGGCTACTGCCTGAACGGGCACAAGATCTGGACGTCGTTCGCGGATCGCGCGCAGTGGTGTTTTGTGCTGGCGCGCACCGATCCGCAGGCGCCCAAACACAAAGGCCTGAGCTTTTTGCTGGTGGACATGCGCAGTCCGGGCGTACGGGTCGAGCCCATCCGCCAGATCACGGGAGAGGCCGAATTCTGCGAGGTTTTTTTCGAGGACGTGTTCGTTCCTGAAGAGGGCCTGCTGGGCGAGCGCAACCAGGGGTGGAAGATCGCGATGGCGGCGGCCAGCTTCGAGCGCGGCACCTACTTCATTCCGCGCCTGGTGCGCTTTGCGCAGGAGCTGCGGCAGGTGCGCGAGCTGTCGCTGCGCGCCGATGCCCATGGCCACGTTCCGGCCTCGTCGGCCGCGGTGCGCCACCGCTGGGCAAGGCTGGCGGCCGACAGCCACGTGCTGGCGCTGAAGTCGCAACGCGCCCTGTCCGGCGCGATGCGCGGCGATCCGCCGGGTCCGGAAGGGTCGTCCACCAAGATCCACTGGAGCGAAGCGCATCAGCGCCTGCTCGAACTGTCCCTGCAACTGCTGGGCGAAGACGCCTGCCTGGCCGACGGCGCCACCGACGTGCGCGCGGCGGATCTTACGCACGCCTATCTATGGTCGCGCGCCGAGACCATCCTGGCCGGCACGTCGGAGATCCAGCGCAATATCATCGCCGAGCAGATGCTTGGCCTGCCCAAGGCTTGAGATCCCATGACACGGCAACTGAATCTGCACCTGAGCGTAGACCAGCGCATGCTGCGCGACGCGGCCGATCGCTTTCTGGCGGATCGCCATCCGGTGGCCCAGGCGCGCGCCGCCTGCCGGCAAAACGCGGAAGCGCGCGGGGTGCTGTGGCGCGCGCTGGCGGAGCAGGGCTGGCCCGCCTTGATGGCGCCCGAGCCGCACGGCGGGCTGGGACTGGGCCTGCGCGAAGCCTGGATCGTGGCCGCAGCGGCTGGGCGGCATCTGCTTAGCCTGCCGCTGGTGGCCAACATGGCGGTGCTGCCTACGCTATGCGGGGCGGCGGGTCCGTCCGCAGAATGGGCCAGCGCCATGATCGCGGGCGAGACCTGGTACGCCGATGCGGCCTTGCGTCCTGACGGCTCGGCGTTCATCGAAGGCGCAGGGGAGGGAGTGCGCGCCCTGGCCGTGCGCAGGGTCGGCCCGGACGCCTTGCGGCTGGAGCTGTTTGCGCCGGTGCCTGGCCTGGCGGGGCTGGACCCGGCCATGCCCGTGGCGCTTGCATCGACCCCGCGGGTGGTGGCCCGCGACGACCTGGAGGTCGCGCCCGGAACGTGGGGCCGGCTGCGCACGCGCCTGCGCCTGCTTCGGTGCGCCGAAATGCTGGGCGCGGCGTCGGCCGCGCTGGACATGGCGGCGGCCTATGCACGCGAGCGCCGCCAGTTCGACCGGCCCATCGGCGCCAACCAGGCGATCAAGCATCGTCTGGCCGAGGACTGGATGGCCCTGGACGATGCGCGGCTGGCCGGGTGGGCGGCCGCGGCCGCGCTGGACGCGGGCGCGGTGTCGGCGCAACGGGACAGCCTGTTCGCGCCGCTGCTGGCGGTGGAGAGCGCCCGCCGCGCCGCGCAGAACGCCGTGCAGACGCACGGCGCGCTGGGCGTGACCTGGGAGTGCGACGCGCACCTGTATCTGAAGCGGGTATTGCGTCTGGCGGCGAGCCTCGAGGCCGAGCTGTCCAGCACGGCGCTGCTCGAGCAGATCTGGGAGGGCGCGGCCGAACCGGCGCTGGCGTAGCCGGCAGCCGCGGGCGAGCCCCCCGGGCCGGGTGGGACCTACAATCCCGCCATGCATAAATCCAACTTCCCCTCCGAACTCGACCAGCCCACGCTTTCCGAAGCGGACGGCGTCCGCTATCTGCACTTCAATACCCAGTGGGTGCAGGGCGCGATGAACATCAAGAGCCCGTCCGACCTGGTGCTGGAATACACCGCCCAGATGATGGCCTGGCTGCTGTTCCTGGAGCCGCCCAAGGAAGAGGCCATCGGCATGCTCGGGCTGGGCGCGGGGTCGCTCGCGCGGTTCTGCGTCAAGCACACGCGCAGTCCGCTGCTGGCCGTGGAGTGGAATCCGCGCGTGACGGCCGCCTGCCACATGTTCTTCCGCCTGCCCGGGTCCAACCGGCTGCAGGTCGAACACGCGGATGCCGGCGTGTGGGCGGCCGACCCGCTCAATGCCGGGCGTTGCCCGGTGCTGATGGTGGACTTGTATGACGCGGCCGCCGAGGGGCCGGTGCGCGACAGCGTGAAGTTCTACCGCGATTGCCGCCGGGTGCTGGGCGACGTGGGCATCCTGGCCGTGAACCTGTTCGGACGCCACGAGAGCTTCGCCAAGAACATCGACAACCTGTCCAAGGCGTTCGAGGACCGTGTGGTGCTGCTGCCCGAGGTCGAGGCGGGCAACCAGATCGTGCTGGCGTTTTCCGGCCCGCGCCTGGCCATCACCCCCGCGGAACTGCTGGAGCGGGCGGAGGTGGTGGAAGGCAAATACGGCCTGCCGGCGCGCCGCTGGGCCCGTTCGCTGACCCGTCACGCGGTGGACGGCGTCCTGCACTTCTGAGTGCGGGGTTCAGGCGCGCAGTGTTCTGAGCGGCCGCCTGGCGAGCTTTGTTTTGAAGTCCTGCCGGCTGTCGCAAATGAGGTGGATATGGACGGTATCCGCCACCACCTCTTGGATGACCCGATTCCTGGCCGCGACACTTCCAGGAAGTGGGTGGCGGGAAGTTCGGGGGAGCATGTCCCGCCAGCGGGAATTGCGGGACGCCCGTTGCGGGGACGCCTTAGGGTTCGTACCGAGCCGGGCGGGCTTTACCTTTGCGGACCTCGGCCCTATCATCGGTTTATTCATAATTATGAATTACGGCGTAGTCCAGCCGTCAGCCCATGACCCACCCCATCGTCCGGCAAGCCCTGTACCTGGAAGTCGCGGACCGCCTGCGCGGCATGATCCACGCGCGTTCGCTGCGCAACGGCGAATGGATCGACGAACTGCGGCTGGCGGGCGAAATGGGCATTTCCCGCACCCCCTTGCGCGAGGCGCTCAAGGTGCTTGCCACGGAAGGGCTGGTGCGGCTGGAACCCCGGCGGGGCTGCTTCGTCAACGAACTGTCGCTGCAGGACCTGGAAGACATCTTCCCGCTGATGGCCATGCTTGAAGGGCGCTGCGCCTATGAGGCCGCGCGCAAGGCCAGCGACGGGCAACTGGCCGCGCTGGAGCCGCTGCACACCGCGCTGGCGGACCATGCCCGGGCAGGCCGTATCGACGCGTACTACAAGACCAACTACCTCATCCACGAAGCCGTCCAGGCCCTGGCCGGCAACCAATGGCTGTCCGATATGGTGGGCAACCTGCGCAAGGTGCTCAGCCTGTCCCGCCATCGCAGCCTGTCGCGGCCCGGCCGCATCGACGAATCCTGCGCCGAGCACCTGGCCATTTTCCAGGCCTTGAAGGCGCACGACTCCGACGCCGCGCAGGCGCTCGCGCATACGCACCTGATGCGCCAGCTTGAAGCGCTGCGCGTACTAAGCCATGAAGACGCCGCCGATGCGGCGCCTTCCGATCCCATCGTCATCGAGGAGCCCGCCCATGTCCGCACCCGCCAATCTCGCGCCCGCGCGCGGCGCACGCACGCCTGAGCCCGAAGCCGACCTCGTCGACGCCGCCGCCGCGGCCGAGAGCGCCAGCCTGATCACACGGCTGGGCAGGCTGTGGGAGCGCGGGCGCCTGCCCAGCGAATCCGAGGTCCGGCGCCTGTTCGAGGCGCGCCTCACCGACGTGGCCGCCAACAAGCTGGCGCGCCGCTGGTGCGAGCAATACGCCACGGCCGACGGCAAGGACCGCCGGCTGATGCTGGCCGCCCTGGCGCAGGTGCGCGCCACCTATGCGGGCGATGGCGGCGAAGGCGTGCGGCTGTTCAAGCGCTTCAACGCCCAGCCCCAAGGACTGCGCTTCCTGGTGGAGCTGCGCGCCGACATGTTGCGCTGGCGCAAGCAGGTGGCGGGAATCCAGGCGCTGGACAAGGAACTGGAAGGCCTGCTGTCGGCATGGTTCGACGTGGGCCTGCTGGAACTGCGCCCGCTGACCTGGGATTCGCCGGCGTCGCTGCTGGAAAAGCTGATCCTCTACGAGGCCGTCCACGAGATCAAGTCCTGGGACGATCTGCGCCACCGCGTGGCGCCCGACCGCCGCTGCTATGCCTACTTCCATCCGCAGATGCCCGGCGTTCCGCTGATCTTCGTGGAAGTGGCATTCGCCAGCCAGATGGCCGACAACGTGCAGGTGCTGCTGGACAGCACGCTGCCGCCGCAGGATCTGGACAAGGCGCGCTGGGCCATCTTCTATTCCATCTCGAACACCCAGCCGGGCCTCAAGGGCATCAGTTTCGGCAACTTCCTGCTCAAGCGCGTGGTCGAGCAGTTGCTCGACGAACTGCCCAAACTGAAGTCCTTCGCCACCTTGTCGCCGATTCCGGGTTTCGCGGACTGGCTGGGCAAGCTGGACGCGGCGGCGGTCGAAAGCATCGTGCGCGAAGACAAGGCGCGCGCCAAGGACCGCCAGCGCGAAGGCGTGCCGGACGGCCAGCGCTGGGTCGCGCGGCTGGCCAAGGATGCCCAGGGCAAGACGTCGGACGTGGTCAAGCGGGCCGGTTTCCGGCTGGCGGCCAACTACCTGCAATCCATGAAGAACGGGCTGCCGGTGGACGCCGTGGCGCGGTTCCACCTGGGCAACGGCGCGCGCATCGAACGCCTGAACTGGGCGGCCGACACCTCGCCCAAGGGTCTCAAGCAGTCTTGCGCCATGATGGTCAATTATCTGTACGACCTGGACGAACTGGACACCAACCTCATGCGGCTGGGCGAAGGCAAGCCCCAGGTCAGCCGAAGCGTGGGACGCGTGGCCTGACCGCCGGAAACACGGCTGCGGAACATATATAAAACAAGGGCAGGGGACATGACGGAGAACGTGGCTGGCCGCGTGCTGCTGGAGCGCGAAGGGCATCTGGCCCTGGTGACGCTATCGCACCCGGGGCGCCTGAATGCGATCACGGTGGGCATGTGGCGCGAATTGCATGACGTGTTCACGCGCATCGCGCAGGACGACGCCGTGCGCTGCGTCATCGTGCGCGGCGAGGGCGGCAATTTCGCGGCGGGCGCGGACATCCGCGAATTTCCCGCCGAGCGCGCCGATATGGCCGGGGTGCAGCACTATCACCGCCAGGTGCTGGCGCCCGCCTTGCAGGCCGTGGCCCAATGTCCGCAGCCCGTGGTGGCGCAGATCGAAGGCGTGTGCGTGGGCGGCGGGCTGGAAATCGCCAGCCAGTGCGACCTGCGCATCGCCGGCGCATCGGCGCGCTTCGGCGTGCCCATCAATCGCCTGGGTTTTCCGATGGCGCCGGATGAAATGCGCGGCCTGCTGGCGCTGGCCGGCCGCGCCGCGACGCTGGCCATCCTGCTGGAAGGCCGTGTGTTCGGCGCCGACGAGGCGCGCGAACTGGGCCTGCTGACCCGCATCGTCGCCGATGAACAGGTGGCCGACGCCGCCCGCCGCAGCGCCAGCCGCATCGCCCAGGGCGCGCCGCTGGCCGCCCGCATCAACAAGCGCTTGTCCGCAAGGCTCGCCACCGGCGCCGCCTTGACCGAAGACGAGTATCGGGATTATTTCTCCTATGCCGACAGCCGAGACCACAAGGAAGGCGTGCGCGCTTTCCTGGCCGGCGCAGACCCTTCCTTTTCCGGAGACTAGACAGGTGAGCAACGCCAACCTATATGCTGTCCTGCAAGGCGGCTTTCCCAAAGACCGCAGCAAAGTCGCGCTGGAAACGCCCGACCTCCAATACACCTGGGACGACATCGACCGCGCCACCGCGTGCCTGGCGAATCTGCTGGACTCGCTGAATCTGCCCGACGGCGCGCGCGTGGCGGTGCAGGTCGAGAAATCCCCGGAAGCCTTGCTGCTGTACCTCGCGACCCTGCGCGCCGGCCTGGTGTATTTGCCGCTGAACACCGCCTACCGCGAATCGGAAATCGAATATTTCCTGGGCAATGCCGAGCCGTCCGTGGTGGTCTGCTCCAGCAAGAACCTGGACTGGGTGAAGCGCGCCGCCGACAAGGCCGGCTGCGCGCACGTCTACACGCTGGACGAGGACCGTACCGGCAGCCTGCTGGACGCCGCAGGGGGGCTTGCGCAGACCTTCAAGACCGTCGAGCGCAAGCCCGACGATCTGGCTGCGATCCTGTACACCTCGGGCACCACCGGCCGCAGCAAGGGCGCGATGCTCTCGCATGGCAACCTGGCGGCCAATGCGCGCGTGCTGCACAAGTATTGGGGCTGGCGCGAGGACGACGTGCTGCTGCACATGCTGCCGATCTTCCACGTGCACGGGCTGTTCGTGGCGTCCCATGGGGCGTTGCTGGCCGGCGCCCGGATGATCTGGCTGCCCAAGCTGGATGCGGACCAGGCCCTGCGCTATCTGCCGCAAAGCACGGTGATGATGGGCGTGCCCACGTATTACGTGCGCCTGCTGGCGGACCCGCGATTCACCCGCGAGGTCTGCGCGAAGATGCGGCTTTTCATCTCGGGCTCCGCGCCCTTGCTGGCCGAGACCTTCGCCGACTTCAAGGAACGCAGCGGCCACCCCATTCTTGAACGCTACGGCATGAGCGAGACCGTCATGCTGACGTCCAACCCCTATGATTCCAAGCTGGGCGAACGTCTGGCCGGGACCGTGGGCCGCGCCTTGCCCGAGGTGCAGGTGCGCGTGGTCGACGATGCCGGCGCCGCGCTGGCGCCGGGCGAGATCGGCAACGTGCAGGTGCGCGGCCCGAATGTGTTCTCGGGCTACTGGCGGATGCCGGAAAAGACCCGCGAAGAGTTCACGGAAGACGGCTGGTTCAAGACCGGCGACGTGGGCCGCTGGGGCGGCGCGTCCGCCGGGCGCGACGTGCCCGCCGACTACCTGTCCATCGTGGGCCGCAGCAAGGACCTGATCATTTCCGGCGGCTTCAACGTGTACCCCAAGGAAATCGAAACGCTGATCGACGACATGCCCGGCGTTGCGGAATCGGCGGTCATCGGCGTGCCGCACGCGGACTTCGGCGAAGCCGTGGTGGCGGTGGTGGTGCCCAAGGACGGCGCGGCGCTGGACGCGTCGGCGATGCAGGCCGAGCTCAAGTCGCGTATCGCCAACTTCAAGGTGCCCAAGCGCGTGCATATCGTCGACGCGCTCCCGCGCAACACCATGGGCAAGGTCCAGAAGAACGTGCTGCGCGAAACGTACAAGGCGCTCTAACCCGGCGGAACCGCCGGTCCCTGGCGGCCGGCATCTTTTTCAAGGAGATCATCCCCATCCAGTACCGCGCAAGACCCAGCAGCCGCATTCAATAAGAATTCAAGAGACGAGACGCCAAAAAACAGGCGCCGTCCCCCCCGATGCAGCAAGAGGAGACAACATGAAATATCGCACCATCGCCGCGGCCCTGTTCGCCGTGGCAGCCACGGGTTTTGGCGGCGCTGCCGCCGCGCAATGGCCCGAGCGGCCCATCACGCTGATCGTTCCGTTCCCCGCAGGCGGCGGCACGGATACGTTCGCCCGTCCGCTGGCCGCGCAACTGACCACGCAGCTCGGCCAGACGGTGGTCATCGACAACAAGGGCGGCGCGGGCGGCACCGTGGGCGCCGGCGTGGCGGCCAAGGCGCGTCCGGATGGCTACACCTTCTTCATGGGCGGCGCGCACCACGCGCTGGCGCCTTCGCTGTACAAGAACCTGAGCTACAACATCCAGAAGGACTTCGTGCCGGTCGCCCTGGTCGCGCAGCCGCCGCAGGTGGTCGTCATCAACGCCAGCAAGCTGCCCGTGAAGACCTTGCAGGAATTCATCGACTACGCCAAGAAGCGTCCGGGCGAAATCAACTTCGGCACGGCCGGCAAGGGCAGTACGCACCATCTGGCCGGCGAGCTCTTCGCCATGCAGACCGGCATCAAGCTGGTCGACGTGCCTTATCAGGGCGCGGGCCCGATGCTGTCGGCCCTGATCGGCGGGCAGGTGGACCTGGCCTTCGACGGCTTGGGTTCGTCGTCCGGGCACATCCGGGCCGGCGCGATCAAGCCGCTGGCCGTGGCCGCCACCGAGCGTTCGCAGTCGCTGCCCGACGTGCCGACGGCCGCCGAGGCGGGGGTGCCCAACTACAACGTGTCGACCTGGTACGCGATCTGGGCGCCCGCCGGCACCCCCAAGGAAGCGGTGGACAGGATGATCGCCGAGATCACCAAGGCCCTGAACACGCCGAAGCTAAAGGAAACCTGGGCCGGCAACGGCACGGCGGTGCCCACGCTGACGGGCCCCGATTTCGGCAAGTTCGTCGACAGCGAGGTCGACCGCTGGGCCAAGGTGGTCAAGGACTCCGGCGTGACGCTCGACTGACGCCTCAGCGCCACTCGCTGGCCTGGCTGAGCCGGGCTAGCTGGTCATGCGTCAGCGTCAGGCTGGCGGCCTTGACCAGCTCGTCGAGCTGGGCGAGCGAGGTGGCGCTGACGATGGGCGAGGTGATGCCCGGCTGCGCGATCTGCCAGGCCAGCGCGGCCTGCGCGGGCGTGCAGCCGGCGTCCTCGGAGACTTCGTCCAGCGCCTTCAGGATGCGGTAGCCGCGGTCGTTCAGATAGGTGTCCACGATCTTCTTGCCGCGCGCGCTCTTGCCCGCGTCCTCGGGGCCGCGGTATTTGCCGCTGAGAAACCCGCTGGCCAGCGCGAAATAATTGATCGTGCCCATCTGCTGCGTCTTCACCAGGCTTTGCAGCCCGGACTCGAAGGGCTCCCGGGTGTATAGGTTGTACTCGGGCTGGATGCTCTCGTAGCGCGGCAGGCTGTGCCGTTCGCTGGCGATCAGCGCTTCGGACAGGCGCACGGCCGTGTAGTTGGATGCGCCGATGGCGCGCACCTTGCCGGATTCGATGTGCTTGGCGTATTCGGCCAGCGTATCGGTCAGCGGCGTGTCGGGATCGTCCTGGTGGGACTGGTACAGGTCCACGTGATCCGTCTGCAGGCGCGCGAGCGACGCTTCCAGCGAGCGGCGGATATAGGCGGGGGCCAGCCCCTTTTCGCCCGGCCCCATTTCCATGCCGACCTTGGTCGCGATGAGCACGCGGTCGCGCTTGCCCGAGCGCTTGAGCCATTTGCCGATCAGCGTTTCGGATTCTCCGCCCTGGTTGCCCGGCACCCAGCGGGAATACATGTCTGCCGTGTCGATGAAGTTCAGGCCCGCGTCGACCAGGGCGTCGAGCAAAGAAAAAGTGCCGGCTTCGTCGACGGTCCAGCCGAAGACGTTGCCGCCGAAGGTGAGCGGGGGAATCTGCAGGCCGGAACGGCCCAATGCGCGTTTGATCATGTCTGGCCTCGGGATGCGGCGGACGGTTGCGGGAATGGCTTGCCCCCTGGGTACGCATGCACCATTTCAGGGATTCCCCCCAAGTTCTTTTAGGGGGCGGCAAGTTAGACTATACGGCTTTATGGCTAGCTCACCGGGGTGGAATTCCTGGCGCGGCCATGAAGAAACCGGCAAATTCAACAAGCAACACCAAGGGTTCAAGGAGCTTATATGCTGATCGGAAAAAAACACTTTCTGACGGTTGGCGCCATGGCGCTGGCGATGGCTATCGCCGCGCCCGTGGCCGCGCAGCAAAAGTCGGTGGCGATCACCGCCATCGTCGAGCATCCGGCGCTGGACGCCGTGCGTGATGGCGTGCAGGACGCCCTCAAGCAAGCCGGCTACGAGCCGGGCAAGAACCTGAAGTGGCAGTATCAAAGCGCCCAGGGCAACAACGGCACCGCGGCGCAGATCGCCCGCAAGTTCGTCGGTGACCGGCCGGACGCCATCGTGGCGATCGCCACGCCGTCCGCGCAGGCCGTCGTCGCGGCCACCAAGGACGTCCCGGTGGTGTATTCCGCCGTGACGGATCCAGTCGCCGCCCAGCTGGTTTCCAGCATGGACGCCTCCGGCACCAACGTGACCGGCGTGTCGGACCTGCTGGCCCTGGACAAGCAGGTTGAACTGATCAAGAAGATCGTGCCCAACGCCAAGCGCGTGGGCATCGTCTACAACCCGGGCGAGGCGAACTCGGTCGTGGTGGTCAAGAAACTCCAGGAAATCCTGCCGAAGTCCGGCATGAGCCTGGTTGAAGCCGCCGCGCCGCGCTCGGTGGACGTGGCCTCGGCCGCGCGCAGCCTGATCGGCAAGGTCGACGTCATCTACACCAACACCGACAACAACGTCGTGTCGGCGTATGAATCGCTGGTCAAGGTGGGCAACGACGCCAAGATCCCGCTGATCGCATCCGACACCGACAGCGTCAAGCGCGGCGGCATCGCCGCCCTGGGCATCAACTACCGCGACCTCGGCGTGCAGACCGGCAAGGTCGTCGTGCGCATCCTGAAGGGCGAAAAGCCCGGCGCCATCCCCTCGGAAACGGTTTCGAAGCTGGAGCTGTACGTGAATCCGGGCGCCGCCGCCAAACAGGGCGTCACGCTGTCCGACGCCATCATCAAATCGGCTGCCGTGGTCGTGAAATAATACGGTTGGCTATCGGCCCCGCCATGCCTGACCGGCGTGAGCGGGGTTTTTCTTGCGTTTTTTCCGGCGCAAAACTGCAAACCGGGAAACGTTTGTTGCGAAAGCGCGGGTAAAACTGACCCGCGAACGCAAGAAATCCCGCGTTTCACTTCTTTAATATGCTTGTTTGTTTACCTGATTGGATCTGACCCATGTCATTGTTCTCGCTGTTGGGCGCGCTGGAGATCGGACTGATCTTCAGCCTGGTGGCCTTGGGCGTGTTTATCTCTTTCCGCCTGTTGCGCTTCCCGGACCTGACCGTGGACGGCAGCTTCCCGCTGGGCGGCGCGGTCTGTGCCACGCTGATCGCGTCGGGCACCGATCCGTTCTCGGCCACGATCATCGCCACCATCGCCGGCGCGGCCGCCGGGCTGGTCACCGGCTGGCTGAACGTCAAGCTCAAGATCATGGACCTGTTGGCCAGCATCCTGATGATGATCGCTCTGTACTCGGTCAACCTGCGCATCATGGGCAAGCCCAACGTGCCGCTGATCACCGAACCCACGGTCTTCACCATCCTGCAGCCCGGGTGGATCTCCGACTACGTCGCCCGTCCGCTGATCCTGATCGTCATCGTGATCCTGGCCAAGCTGGCGCTGGACTGGTTCTTCGCCACGCAGACCGGCCTGGCCGTGCGCGCCACGGGCTCCAACGGCCGCATGGCCCGCGCCCAAGGCGTGAACACCGGCCGCATGATCCTCGGAGGCATGGCGCTGTCGAACGCGCTGGTCGCGCTGGCGGGCGCGCTGTTCGCGCAGACGCAGGGCGGCTCGGACATCTCGATGGGCATCGGCACCATCGTGATCGGCCTGGCCGCGGTGATCGTCGGCGAAAGCATCCTGCCGTCGCGCAAGCTGGTGCTGGCGACGCTGGCCGTCATCATCGGCGCCATCGTCTACCGCTTCTTCATCGCATTGGCCCTCAATAGCGATTTCATCGGCCTGAAGGCGCAAGACCTGAACCTCGTCACCGCGGTGCTGGTCACGGTCGCCCTGGTCATCCCCATGCTCAAGCGCCGCCTGGTCGGCAAGAAGGGGCGCTGATATGTTGTCCGCAAAAGACCTGAAAATCACCTTCAACGCGGGCACGCCGATCGAGACGCGCGCCCTGCGCGGCCTGTCGCTGGAGATCCCGTCGGGCCAGTTCGTGACCGTCATCGGCTCCAATGGCGCGGGCAAGTCCACCTTCCTCAATGCGGTCTCGGGCGACTTGCCCGTCGATTCCGGCACCATCGACATCAATGGCGTGGACGTGACCCGCCAGCCCGTCTGGGCGCGCGCCGGCCGCGTGGCCCGCGTGTTCCAGGACCCGATGGCCGGCACCTGCGAAGACCTGACCATCGAAGAGAACATGGCGCTGGCGCAGATGCGTGGCGCGCGCCGCGGCTATGGCCGGGCGGTCAAGGCTTCCATGAAAGAGGGCTTCCGCGAACGCCTGGCCACCTTGGGCCTGGGGCTGGAAAACCGGCTTTCGGACCGTATCGGCCTCTTGTCCGGCGGGCAGCGCCAGGCGGTCAGCCTGCTGATGGCGGCGCTGCAGCCGTCGCGCATCCTGCTGCTGGACGAGCACACCGCGGCGCTCGACCCGCGCACGGCGGACTTCGTGCTGCAACTGACGGCGCGCATCGTCTCCGAAAGCCAGCTCACCACGATGATGGTGACTCACAGCATGCGCCAGGCCCTGGACGTGGGTGATCGCACCGTCATGCTGCATCAGGGGCAGGTGGTGCTGGACGTGTCCGGCGACGAACGCCGCGGCATGGACGTGCCGGATCTGCTGGCCATGTTCGAACGCGTCCGCGGCGAGAAGATCTCGGACGACGCCTTGCTGCTGGGATAAGGCTCCCGGGCTGCAATGCGCCGGCCGCGCCTGGCGTCAGATGAAGCGGCCGGGACGGAACGCGTGGTGGCGTGAAGCCGCGCCGCCGTCCAGCATCAGCTCGGCCAGTATCTTCGCCGTGCCGGGGGCGGTGCTGAACCCGATGTGCTGATGCCCAAGCGCCAGCCACAGTCCGGGATGGCGCGGCGCTTCGCCGATCATCGGACGGCTGTCGGGCAGGGTGGGGCGGCGCCCCAGCCACGCGGCCGCATCCAGCCGCTGGCCCAGCGGAAAGGCCTCTCGCGCATGGCGCTCCGCCAGATCCAGCTGGCCCGTGCGGGCGGGCGCGTCGCAGGCGTCCAGCTCGACGCCGGTGCTCAGGCGTAGCCCGCGCGCCATGGGCGACAGCACGTAGCCGCCGCCGGTGTCGTAGACGGGGCGGGTGACGCTGGCGCCGTCCAGGCCGCTGTAGTGCATGTGATAACCGCGCTCGAACGCCATGGGCAGGTCAATGCCGGCCGTTTTCAAGAGATCCTTCGACCACGGCCCCAGGGCCACGACCAGCCGTTCCGCCGTCAGCGATCCGGATCCCTGCGCGCCCTCAACCGTCCAGCCCTGGCCGTCGCGGCGGATGCCGCCAGCCGCCATGCGTTTGAATTGCCCGCCCTCCCGGCGGAACAGGTCGGCATAGGCGGCCACGACCTCGTGCGGATCGTCGACGGAATACGAGCCCTGGATCCATAGCGCGCGATGAAAGATGGGCGCCAGCGCGGGCTCCGCTTCGGCCAGCTCGGCGGGGCTCAGTTCGCGGGTGGGGACTTCGAACCGCGCAAAGGTGCGGCGGGCAAGCGCCCCGGCCTGCCAGGCGGATTCCGTGCGGTACAGGAAGATCCAGCCGGTATCGCGCAGACGCCGCCGCGCGCCGCTGGCGTCCAGCAGCTTCAGGTGTTCGGGGGCTGACAGCCGGATCAGGCCATCCAGCGCCGCCACGGTTTCGCGGAAAACGGACGGCCGCGCGTTCAGCAGGAAGCGCGTCGCCCAGCCCAGGTTCCGGGCCAGGTACGGCCAGCGGTAGCGGAATTGGACGGTATCGTTTTTCAGCAGGCGGGGCAGTTGGCCCCATAGGCCGGGATGGTTGAAAGGCATCAGCGAACTGCGGGCCAGGACGCCGGCATTGCCCATCGACGTCTCCATGCCCGGCTCCCGCCGGTCCACCAGAGTGACCGACAGGCCCCGGCGCAACAATTCCAGCGCGCAGCAGACGCCGACGATGCCCGCGCCCAGCACAATGACGTGTTTTCCCATGTCGCTTTTCATGTGTGTCCGGTCAAACCAGCCGGCCGTTGCCCGAGGATGCGCCCCGCCGCCGTCACGCCCCACCACGAGGCTTCCTCGAAAACCGAATACCCCGACAGGTCGGCGTGCGCGAACAGCACGGGACCATCCACGTCGCGCAGGGCCGCCAGGCCGGGGTTGGACAGGTAGCCGCACAGCGGCGAGGCCATGGCGTGGCCGCGCACCGTGATTTCAAGCTGGCGCGCATGGCGCCAGAATTCCTTGCCGTACGCCGCGATCAGGTCGGCCGCCGCCTCGTCGCGCAGGGCTTCCGGGCTGGCGCGGGTCAGCCAGTCGCGCGCGGCTTGCGGCGTCTGGCCGCTCAGCGCGTGGTAGGCCGTGAAGACGCTGCGGGGGGAACGCGCCACGCGCAGGAGCTGGTGCGTGGAGACGACATAGCCCAACGCCTGCCCCTGGTAGACCACGTTGTCCCAGGATAAGGGCTCGCCGGGCGCCTCGATGGGATAGCCTTCCATGACGAAGTTCGACACCATCCAGGGCGCATGCGCGGAGGCATGCACGGCCGGGTCGTAACCATAGGCGCGGATGTCGGGCAGCAGGCGCTGGGCGACGAACAGCGGCATGGCGCACACGGTGCGGCGGGTTTGCAGCACGCAGGCGCGCACGGCGGAATCCGGACCCGGGATCAGGCAAGTGACTTGCGGACCGGCGGGCGAGTCCCGCACCGCCACCGCCGTGCCCGGGATCAGCCAGCCGGCGTGGCCGAGCTTGCGGGTGATCGAATCCCGCATGCGCTGCGCCAGGACGGCCAGCCCGCCGGGCCAGGTCAGCACCGCGCCTTCGGCGGCGTTGGCGGCGTGGCCGTCGCGGCTGGCGAAATAGTGCAGGCCGGCCCATGCCGAGACCACGTCGTACCGCGCGCCGTAGTCATCGCGGCAGCAGTAGTTCACATACCAATGCAGGGCGGGCGACGTATAGCCCTCGCGTTCCAGCCATTGCCTGAAAGTCAGGGCGTCCAGCGCGCGCCACGCCGGGTCGTGCGACGACAGCGCGATCGGGATGCTGAACACCTTGCGCCCGTCGTTGCCCACCTCGGTGTGCAGGCGGCCGATCAGGGCCAGGAATCGACGGTGCTGTGCGATGTCGCCTTCCGGCAGCCCCGTCATGGGCAGCAGGCCTTCTTCCCATTGTCCGTCGCGCAGCAGCCTTTCCTGCGGCGAATGCACCAGCGCGGATTCGTCGTAATAGGGCCGGACATCGCCCGCGCCACGCTCGATGATGCCGAAGTCAGCCAGCATTTCGCGCACGTGGACGGAGGCCAGCGACGGCAGCGGCAGGTAGTGCGCGCCCAGCGGATAGTCCAGGCCGTCGCGCTGGCCGCCCGCGGCGTTGCCGGCGAACTCCGGGCCCTGCACCACGACGAAATCGGTGTAGCCTTCGCGCGCCAGCTTCCAGGCGCAGGACAGTCCGGCGACGCCGGCGCCCAGTATCGCGACCTCGTGCCGCCGCGTGGACGACGGCTGCGGCCAGGAGGCGCCGTCGCGCAAGGCATGGCCGGCCTGCATGCCCGGGGTGTGGATGGCCGGCGTGGTTTCGACGATGCGCGACCGGTAGTAGCCGGCGGTGCCCGCGACGGCCGCCGTGGCGGCGCCCAACAGGAAGCTGCGGCGCCGCATCAGCGGATGACCTTGCGCCAGTCCTCGTCGAAGTAGCGCACGAGCGACTGCTCGTTCAGGCGGTTCGGCGGCATGGTCAGCGCCGGCATGTCGGCGGGGAAGTGGAACAGTTCGCGCGTGGTGACGGGGTCCAGATAGCGCGTGGCCACCGTGATCCGGTCGGGCGGCGTGTAGTCGCGCCGTTTGCTGGCCAGGATGAAGCCCCAGTCGCCGAAGGACGGCACGTAGGTGTGGTACGGCCAAGTGTTCAGGCCGGCTTCCTTCAGGGTGGCGTCCACGCTCCAGAACGAGCGCGGCGCGAAATAGGGCGAGGTGGACTGAACGACCATGTAGCCGTTTTCCGCCAGGTGGCGGGCCATCAGGTGATACACCGGCACCGAATACAGGCGGCCCAGGCCGAAATTGGACGGGTCGGGAAAGTCCACCACGATGAAGTCGTAGACCTCGGCATGCGTCTCCAGCCAGCGTCCGGCGTCATCGTTGATGACGGTGACGCGAGGGTCCTTGAGCGAGCCTTCGTTCAGCTTGACCAGTGGCTCGGAGCGCGAGAACAGCCCCGTCATGGCGGGGTCCAGGTCCACCAGCGTGACGTGTTCGATGTGCTTGTATTTGAGGATCTCGCGCACGGCCAGGCCGTCGCCGCCGCCCAGCACCAGCACGTTGCGCGCCCAGGGCAGGACTTGCAGTCCGGGATGCACCAGCGCCTCGTGGTAGCGGTGCTCGTCGCGCGACGAGAACTGCAGGTTGCCGTTGATGTACAGGCGCAGGTCGTCGTGCCAGCGCGTCACCGCCAGGCGCTGGTACTGGGTGGTTTCGGCATGGATCACGTCGTCGCCGTACAGGCCTTTCTCGGCCCAGGTGGTCATGCTGCCCGAATAGATGAAGCCCAGGCCCAGCAGACCCATCACGACGCCGGCGCGCACCGCTTTCTCGCCCGGGCGGCGGACTTCGGCGCGGAACAGCCAGGTGGTCCAGAGCGCCACGCTGGCGTTCAGGATGCCGAACAGGAAACTGGTGCGCAGCAGCCCCAGCTTGGGCGCGAGCAGCAGGGGGAATACCAGCGACACCGCCAGCGCGCCCAAATAATCGAAGGTCAGCACGCGGCTGACGATTTCGCGGAATTCCGCCTTGCGCTGGTTGAATACGCGCATCACCAGCGGGATTTCCATGCCGACCATCAGGCCGATGACGAAGACGCCCACGTACAGCGCGGCGCGAAAGGGCGCGGCCAGCCATGCGAACACCAGGAAGAGGACCGCCGCCGACACCCCGCCCAGCAGGGCGACCAGCAGCTCCACGTCGATGAACCGGTCCAGGACGTCTTCGTCTTTTACATATTTTGACAACCACGACCCGATGCCCATGGCGAACAGGTAGCAGCCGATGACGGAAGAGAACTGCAGGATCGAATCGCCCAGCAAATAGCTGGCCAGCGCGCTGCTGATGAGCTCATAGCCCAAACCGCAGGAGGCAACGATCAATACCGAGAGGATGAGAACGCGGTCGCGCATGAGGTGTCCGACACGAAAAATGCGTTCGCAGTATATCGAACGCCGCGTATATACTGCGCGCAATTGGGAGGGGGCAATGGGAGAAGCAATGCATCCGGCGGTGACCTATCTGATCTATATCGTTTCGGCGCTTGTCATGCTGGGTATATTCACGGCGGTTTACACGGCCGTCACCCGCTACAAGGAATTCGAACTGATCCGCGAAGGCAATATCGCGGCCATGCTGTCCTATGGCGGCGCGCTGGTCGGCTTCAGTTTCACCTTGTGCTCCAGCATTGCCGTCCACGCCAGCTTTGTCATGTTCCTGGTATGGGGCGTGGCCGCGATGGCGGTGCAGATCGTCGTGTACGCCGGGATGACCCGGGCCATCCGCGGCATGAACGACGCCATCGCGGAAAACAATATCGCCATGGGCGGCCTGATCGGGGCAATCTCCCTGGCCGCCGGCATCGTCAACGCCGCCTGCCTGACCTGAGCCAGGCGTCCCCGCGCAATCCGATCCGACAGGAGGGCTTTCCATGAGTCTCGGTTCATTCATCCGCAAGCAGTTCATCGACATCCTGCAATGGAACGAGGACCGCGATGGCGTGCTCGCCTGGCGCCATCCGATGCAGGATTTCGAAATCCAGTACGGCGCCAGCCTGACGGTGCGGGAATCGCAGATGGCGGTGTTCGTCAACGAAGGCAAGGTGGCCGACGTGTTCGGCCCCGGCATGTACAAGCTGACCACGCAGACGCTGCCGGTGCTGACCTACCTGAAGAACTGGGACAAGCTGTTCGAGTCGCCCTTCAAGTCGGACGTGATCTTCTTCAGCACGCGCCTGCAGCTCGGCCGGCGCTGGGGCACGGCGCAGCCGGTGACGCTGCGCGACAGTGAATTCGGCATGGTGCGCCTGCGCGCCTTCGGCGTGTACTCGTACCAGATCGCGGACCCAGCCAAGTTTTACCGCGAGATCAGCGGCACCCGCGACGAATACACCGTGGACGACCTGGAAGCGCAGCTGCGCAACATGGTGGTCGCGGCCATGACGACCGCGCTGGGCGGCTCCAAGGTGCCGTTCCTGGACATGGCCGGCAACCAGGGGCTCATGTCGCAAAGCATCAGCGAACAACTGGCGCCGGTGTTCGACCGCTATGGCGTCAAGCTGGACAACTTCACGGTTGAAAACGTGTCGCTGCCCGAAGCGCTGCAGAAGGCGCTGGATACCCGGATTTCGATGGGCATGGCGGGCGACCTGGGCAAGTTCACCCAATACCAGACCGCCACCTCGATTCCGCTGGCCGCGCAGAACGAGGGCGGCATCGCCGGCATCGGCGCGGGCCTGGCCGCGGGCGCCGCCTTGGGCCAGACCATGGCGCAGGGACTGGGCGCGGCAGCGCAACCCCAGCCGGCGCAACCGGCCCAGCAGCCTGCCCCGCAGCCAGCCTCGGGCGCGGCCGGCGCGGACCCCGTGCAGCGCCTGCAGCAACTGAAGGACCTGCTGGACAAGGGGCTGATCAACGCCGCGGACTACGATTCGGCCAAGGCCGAAGTGCTGAAGAAACTTACCAGCTAAGGCCCCATGCAGCAGGTTCTGTGTCCGCAGTGCGGCGCTCCCGTCAAGTTCACGTCCGCGGCTTCCGTCATGGCGGTCTGCGGCGCGTGCCGCAGCACCTTGCTGAAGGACGCGGAATCGGTCAGGCGCATCGGCGAGATGGCCGAGGTCCTGGAGGACTATTCGCCCCTGTGCCTGGGGGCGGCAGGCACCCACGACGGCAAGCGCTTCGACATCATCGGCCGCATCCAGCTCCGGTTCGACGACGGCTTCTGGAACGAGTGGTACCTGTGGTTCGAGGACGCCTCCGACGGCTGGCTGTCGGACGCGTCGGGCCAGTACGCCGTGACCCGGCGCCGCAAGGTCAAGACCACCCAGGGCATGCCGGCGTTCGAAGATATCGCGCCGGGCGACGAGCTGAAGCTGGACGGCCAGCGCTTCGTGGCGGCCGACGTGCGCGCCTGCCTGGCCGGGGGGGCGCAGGGTGAACTGCCCTTCGTGCCCGGCGACGGCTGGCAGGCCAAGGTGGCGGACTACCGCAGCCTGGACGCCTTCCTGACGCTCGATTTTTCCGACGGACCCCAGCCCGAGCTCTATATCGGCCGCGCGTTCGACCTGTCCGCCATGCAGGCGGGCTCGCTGCGCAGCAACGAGCAGGTGGAGGAAACCGCCGGCCGCTTCCGTGGCCAGATCAAGGCGCTGGACTGCCCCAACTGCGGCGGTCCGATCTCTTTCGTGGCCGCGATGGCCACGCATGTGGTCTGCCCGTCGTGCGCGGCGGCGGTCGATTGCTCCGGCCCCACGGCCGAAGTCATCGACAAGGCGCACAAGGTCAAGGCGATCCGGACCACGCTGTCATTGGGCGCGGTCGCCAAGCTGGAAGGCACCAGCTACACCCTGATCGGTCTGATGAAGTGCGCCGATCCGGATCCCGAAGAACCTTCGAGCTGGATCGAGTACCTGCTGTTCAACCCGGTCAAGGGATTTGTCTGGCTGGTGGAGACGGACGAAGGCTGGGAGCGCGTGCAGGTCTGCGACACCTGGCCCAGCCTGAACAATGCCACCAGCGTGCGCTGGCGAAACAGGCTGTACCAGAAGCTGTACGACTACACCTCGCGTGTGGAAGTGGCGCTGGGCGCATTCAATTGGCGGGTCAAGGTTGGCGACAGCACCCGGATCACCGATTACAAGGTCGGCACGCTGAAGCTCACCCGCGAGCTGGGCGATGCCGAGCTGGGCTGGTCGGCCGCCGTACCGGTGTCGCCGGCGCAACTGGCCCAATGGTTCGGCGCTCCCGAACTGGCCAAGCAGAAGGCCATGCCTGCCGGCCCCAAGCCCGGCGGCTACCGCAAATGGGCCAAGGCCGCGCTGATCGGCATGGTCTTCCTGAACTTCAACAACATTTTCAGCGGCCGCTTCATCCCGGTCTTGATCGGGATGGCGTTTCTCTGGCTGCCGGCCCTGCTGGCGGACAAACTTTCAGGCGAGGACGACTAGCATGAAGGGCAAGCTCCTGTATGCCATCTACGCGGTGGTGGTCGTGCTGGCCACCACCGGCGCAAGTTCGCCCGGCGCGCGCATCGCCAGCGGCGGCGGCAGCAGTAGCTGGGGCGGCAGTTCGTCCGGGTCGGGCTGGTCGTCGGGCGGATCCCACAAGTGACCGTGCACGCCACACCCGGCCGGCATGTGCTGGCGGACTTTCGCGGCGTGTCCGCCGGCCTGCTGACCGACGCGCAGGCGCTGGAGCGCCAGATGACGGCCGCCGCGCACGCCGCCGGGGCGCAGGTGCTGAGCGCCCATTTCCATCATTTTGGCGCGGGCGCCGGGGTCACCGGCGTGGTCATGCTGAGCGAGTCCCACATCAGCATCCATTCATGGCCCGAGCACCAGTTCGCGGCCCTGGACATCTTCATGTGCGGCGCGGCGCGGCCCGAGCTGGCGCTGGATTTCCTGCAGGAGGCGCTGGCCCCCGAATCGGTTCACGTCACCACGGTGGCGCGCGGCTGAGTTTCGGCCGCGATTCCCTTCTTGATATTTGGCAAACCCGCTTCAGGCACCAAATTGACGAGCGTTATATACCGCTATATATTTCGTTACCGATTCAGTGATTACCGCAGGAGAAAAACATGGCCCACAAGCGCCCCATCATGGTGTTGACCCTGGCGCTGGCCGCCGCATGGGGCGCAAGCGCCCACGCCGGCGACCTGGTGGTGTCGGCCGCCGCCAGCCTGACCAATGCCTTCAAGGAGGTGGCCCAGGGCTACGAAAAACAGCACGCCGGCACCAAGGTGATCCTGAACTTCGGCGCCTCGGATGTGCTGCTGCAGCAGATCGTGAAGGGCGCGCCCGCCGACGTCTTTGCCTCCGCCGATCAGAAGGCGATGGACAAGGCCGTCGAAGAGAAGGCCGTCAAGCCCGCCTCGCGCGTGGACTTCGCCGCCAACCAGATCGTGCTGATCGTTCCGACGGACAGCAAGGCCAACATCGCCGCGCTGCAGGACCTGTCGCGCGAGGACGTCAAGCGCATCGCCTATGGCAACCCGGCGTCGGTGCCGGTGGGCCGCTACACGCAGGCCGCCTTGCAGGCCGCCGGCCTGTGGGATGCCGTGCAGGCCAAGAGCGTGCTGGCCCAGAACGTGCGCCAGAGCCTGGACTATGTCGCGCGCGGCGAAGTCGATGCGGGCTTCGTGTTCGCGACCGACGCGGCCATCATGCCCGGCAAGGTCAAGGTCGCCGTGCGCGTGCCCTCGCAAACGCCGGTGACCTATCCCATCGCCCTGACCACCCGCGAAGCCGCCGCCAAGGAAGCCGAAAGCTTTGTCGCCTATGTGATGTCGCCCGCCGGTCAGGCGATACTGTCGCGTTACGGCTTTCAAAAGCCCTGAGCTCCTGTTGAATCGTAGGCATCGATGAGTGATCCGGTTTGGGTGCCCCTGCTGCTGTCCTTGAAGGTGGCGGGCTGGGCGACGCTATTGGCCGCCGTGGCCGGGACGGGGGCGGCCTATGGCCTGTCGCGCTGGCGCTGGCCGGGGCGCGACCTGCTGGACGCCATCCTGACCCTGCCACTGGTGCTGCCGCCCACGGTGCTGGGCTACTACCTGCTGGTGCTGCTGGGCCGGCGCGGCATCATCGGCGAAACGCTGGCGGGCTGGGGCATTGAACTGGTCTTCACCTGGCAGGGCGCCGTGATCGCGGCGTCCGTGGTGGCGTTTCCGCTGGTGTTCAAGTCGGCGCGGGCCGCGTTCGAAAACGTGGACAGCCAGCTGGAAAACGCGGCCCGCGTGCTGGGCGTCGGCGAGGCCGGCGTGTTCTTCCGCGTGACCCTGCCCTTGGCCGCGCGCGGCATCGCCGCCGGCGTGCTGCTGGCGTTCGCGCGGGCGCTGGGCGAATTCGGCGCCACGCTGATGATCGCCGGCAATCTGCCGGGCCGCACGCAGACCCTGTCGGTCGCCATCTACGAAGCCGTGCAGGCCGGAGACGACGCCACCGCCAACATGCTGGTGCTGGTCACGTCCGCCACCTGCATCGTGGTGCTGCTGGTGGCGGGTAAGCTGGTGCCCATCGGCGCGGGCCAGCGCAACGGAGCCGCGCGATGAGCGTCGGCATCCAGGTCAGCAAGCGGATGGTGTCCGGCGACCGGCACTTCGAGCTGGACGTGGCGTTCACCTCGTCTTCCAAGCGCATCGCCTTGTTCGGGCCGTCGGGGGCGGGCAAGAGCCTGACCTTGCGGGCGGTGGCCGGGCTGCTACGTCCGGACGCGGGCCGCATCGAGATCAATGGCCGGGTGCTGTTCGATGGGCAGGCCGGCATCTGCCTGCCCACCCGATCGCGCCGCGTGGCCTATCTGTTCCAGGACTATGCGTTGTTTCCGCACCTGACCGTGGCGCAGAACATCGCCTTCGGCCTGCGGCGGGGCTGGCTCAATCCGCCCAGGCGCGAGGTCGGCGAGCAGGCCCGGCGTTGGGTCGATGCGTTTGAACTGGGTTCCATCGTGGGCAGCTATCCCCACGAGATCTCGGGCGGACAGAAGCAGCGCGTGGCGCTGGCGCGGGCCCTGATGCTGCAGCCGGACATCCTGCTGCTGGACGAACCGTTTTCGGCGCTGGATTCGCAGTTGCGCGGCAAGATGCGGCAGGAGCTGAATGCCCTGCAGCAGCGGCTGGACGTGCCGATGCTGCTGATCACGCACGATCCCGCCGATGTGGATGTCCTGGCGGACGAGGTCTTTGAAGTGCGCGAGGGCAGGGTGCGCCGCCGCGACGAGGACGAGGGCATCTGAACGCCGCCGGGCCGCGCGCGGCCTGTCAGTCCAGCACGCCCAGGATCACGCTGGATGCCTTGAAGATGGCCACGGCGTCGGCGCCCACGTCCAGCTTCAGGTCTGCCGCGCTTTCGTTCGTGACGATGGCGGCCATCGTGGCGCCGCCCTCCATGGCGATCAGGATTTCACTGTTGACCGCGCCCGTGCGTACGTCGCTGATCCTGCCTTGCAATTGATTGCGGGCCGACAGCCGCAGGCCGGGCCCCGGCGCGCCGACGATGACGGACGACGCCTTCACCAGCGCGATGGCTTCCTTGCCCATTTCCAGGCCCAGTTCCTTCGTGCTTTCGCGGGTGATGGTGGCCGTGACGGTATGGCCGCCGGCGATGCGCAGCAGGATTTCGTCGTTGACTGCGCCCGGGCGGATCCCGATGACGGTGCCCAGGAATTTGTTGCGGGCGCTGGTCTTCAGCATGAAACGCCTCATCAGGTCGATGTCACCGCTGGCATCCAGCCCAGCACGCGTCAGGTTGTCCATGAACTTCCGGTGTTCGGCTTCAAGCGCCCGGAACGTCGCGATCAGGCGGCGCGCCCGGTCGGTAAGCTGGGTGCCCCCGCCGCCCTTGCCGCCCGCCGCCCGCAGCACCAGCGGTTCGCCCGCCAGGTTGTTCATGGCGTCGATGGCATCCCAGGCGCCCTTGTAGCTCATGCCGGCGGCGCGCGCCGCCGCGGTGATGGAGCCGGTGGCGTCGATCTGCGCGAGCAGATCTATGCGGTTCTTTCCGCCCCAGGTCTGGGCGCCGGAGCGAAACCATATCGAGCCGTCGAGTTCCAGCATGGGTATGGGGTACGTCTGCAAGTTAAGGGATCAGGGGGGAAGTGTAATGGACCCGCCGGGCGCGCGGCTGGGTGCATTTTTCGCGATGCGAATGAGATTCTGTTGAAAACTTAAGGGCTTCGCGGCACTATGTTCAAGCCTCGGGCTCACGGAGATATCGACATGAATGCGTTCAAATTGGTGGCGGCGGGTTCCATGACGGTTTTATTGGCGGCCTGCGCTTCAGGCCCAACGGTCAAAGGCGATTACGACCGCCAGGCCGATTTCGCGCAGTACCGGACCTTCGGCTACATGACGCCGCTGGGCACGGACAAGGCGGGCTACAGCAGCCTGCTGACCGAACGTCTCAAGGAGGCGACCCGAGGCCAGATGGAAATGCGCGGCTATGCGTACAGCGCGTCCAATCCCGACCTGCTGGTCAACTTCGGCGCCAAGCTGCAGCAAAAGACAGAGGTCACGCCGTCGCCCGCGCCGATGGGACCGTATTATGGCTACCGCATGGGGTTCTACGGCGGCTGGCCCGGCTACGGCTGGGGTGACGACGTCTACCAGTACACCGAGGGTACCCTCAACATCGACCTGGTGGACGCGCGCCGCCGCCAACTGGTGTGGGAGGGTGTCGCCGTCGGAGAAGTCCAGAATCCCGAAGCCGCCGGGTCGCCGCAGAAGGTGGACAAGGCCGTCGCCGAGATCTTCGCCAAGTATCCGTTCCGGGCCGGCGTGGCCGCGCCGCAACTGCCGGACAAGAGCAAACCGTAGCAAGCCCTATCCAGAGGTAGCTGAATGACCACTCGCCGCAAGGCCCTGACCGAAGACACCGGCGATACGCCGCCCTACGACACCGTCGCCCTTGTGCTGCAGGGCGGCGGGGCGCTGGGTTCCTACCAGGCCGGGGTGTACCAGGGCTTGCACGAAGCCGGCATACGGCCCAACTGGATATCGGGCATTTCCATCGGGTCCATCAACGCGGCCATCATCGCCGGATCCCCCGAGGACGAGCGCGTCGACCGCCTGCGCGGCTTCTGGGAAAGCATCTGCCGTCCGGCGGGCTTTGCCTCGGTGCCCTGGGGCGAAACGCTGGCCGGGCTGTTCGAAGGCATCCCCTTCGGCTTTGGCTCGCCGGCGATGAACGGGCAGGTCTCGGCGCTGCAGGCCCTGTTCTCGGGGCAGCCGGGCTTTTTCAAGCCGCGCGTTCCGCCGCCGTATATGGTGCAGGGGCGCGGGGCGGCGTCCACAAGCTTCTACGACACGACGCCGTTGGCCGCGACCTTGCGCCAGTTCGTGGACTTCGACCTGCTCAACAGTGGCGCGGTGCGGGCCAGCTTTGGCGTCGTGAATGTGCGCACCGGAAACTTCGCCTATTTCGACAGCCTGAAGGACACGCTCGGACCCGAGCACATCATGGCCTCGGGCGCCTTGCCGCCGGGCTTTCCGTCGGTGGAGATCGACGGCGAACACTACTGGGACGGCGGCGTCGTTTCCAACACCCCGCTTGCGCAGGTGCTGACCACCGACAACATGCGCGACACGCTGGCATTCCAGGTGGACCTGTGGCCGGCGCGCGGCGGCCTGCCCACGTCCCTGGAAGAAGTGGCCGAACGCCAGAAGGACATCCAGTATTCCAGCAGGACCCGCCTGGTCACGGACCAGTTGCGGCGCGTGTTGAAGCTGCGCCACGGCTTGCAGCGCCTGCTCGAGCGGCTGCCCGAGGCCGACCGCAATGCGCCCGAGTTGGCGGATATCCGCAGGCTGTCGCACACGCCGGCCACCAACATCGTCAACCTGATCTACGAGTCCAAGCACCTCGAGCGCTATTCCAAGGACTACGAGTTCGGCACCGAGGCCATGCGGGAACACTGGGAATCGGGCCTGTCGGATATCCGCCGGACCCTGACGAAGCCGGGCATCCTGGCGCGGCCCACCGAGGATAGTTGCTTCGTCACGCACGATATCCACCGCAACGGCACCAAGCACTCCTAGCCGGGACACACGGTATCCACTGCAATGGCACCACGCACTCGTAGCCGGGCGGCGTGTGGCCCTGTTGTGCGTTCAAGGTGGGGATTGGTCCTATAGATGGCTTCCAAAGGACCCGGTGCGGCATCGTGGCGGTAGTCTTTCGGGACAAACTGCAACCTTGTTCCGGGGCGGTCCGCGGCCTGTCGGCGTGGGGCCGGCCTGGTGGAGAACCCGCCATGAATGCACCCGACCTTTTGGCCACGGCGGAGCCCGCCCCGTCTCAGCACCCCGGCATCGCGCAAGCCGGCCCGGCGCCGGCCGCAACGGCTTCGAACCCGCCCGACGGCTGGTGGAGCCTGCTTTACCGGGGCTGGACGCTGCAGATGCCCAGCGGCGCGCGTCTGGACCTGACCGAGATCGAGCGCGCCTGCTTCGTCTGCCTGCTGAAGAATCCCCGCCGCGAATTGCGCCGCGACGAGCTCAAGGCCGCGCGCAAGGGCACCAACATGCGCACCCTGAATGTGGCGATCTGCCGGCTGCGCGGTAAGGTCCAGCTGGCCGGCGCGCGCCTGCCGTTGCACACCGTGCATGGCGTCGGCTACGCGTTTCTGGGCAATCTGCGGGCGCTTGCCAGCCCTCGGTAATGTTGCGTAATTACTTCCCCGTGTAACGTCAAGACGCTTCAAAGTACGTGATTTCCCCAATATCTGAGTTACATTACTGGGCTATTCACGTGTCGTTGGTGACGCATGGTTATATTTTGACCGCTGCTTGGTGGCGCGGTTGAATGCTGCGGTAACTTGACGCGCTTTCATGACGCGCTTTACTTCGCTACGCGGGGGTTTCAATGCGGTTTTCGCCTAAACGTATTTCGGGTCTTGCAGTTTCCGGTGGCGTCCTCGCGCTGATATTGGCGGGTTGTGGAGAGCGCCCGCAGATGAACCCTGGCATGCCCCAGGTCAGCGTCATCACCGTGCAACCGCAGCGTACCCCCATCGTCTCCGAACTGCCCGGCCGCGTCGACGCGGTGCGCGACGCCCAGATCCGTTCGCGGGTGACCGGCATCGTCCAGCGCATCACCTTCGAGCAGGGCGGCGACGTCAAGGAAAACCAGCTTCTGTTCAAGATTGACCCGGCGCCCTACAAGGCGGCGTACGATCAGGCCACGGCGCAGCTCAAGCAGGCGCAGGCCAATCTGTTCAGCGCCAAGCTGCTGGCCGACCGCTACGGTCCGCTGGTCAAGGCCAACGCCGTCAGCAAGCAGGAATACGACAACGCCGTGGCGTCCTATCGCCAGGCCGACGCCGCTGTCGCAGCCGCGAAGGCCGCCCAGGACAACGCCGCCATCAACCTCGGTTTCACCGACGTCACCTCGCCCATCACCGGCCGCATCGGCAAGCCGCTGGTCACCGAGGGCGCGCTGGTCGAATCCACCTCCGCCACGCAGATGGCCACCGTGCAGCAACTGGACCCGATCTACGTGGACTTCACGCAGTCCACGACGGACCTGGCCGCGCTGCGCCGCGCCTTCGCCAGCGGCAGGCTGCAGCAGGTGGGCAAGGACGCCGCGCGCGCCACCGTGGTGCTCGAGGACGGCACTGAATACGATCATCCTGGCAAGCTGCTGTTCACCGGCATCACCGTGGATCCGTCCACCGGCCAGGTGAACCTGCGCGCCGAGGTCCCCAATCCCGACGGCATCCTGCTGCCCGGCATGTACGTGCGGGTGCGCCTGGAGCAGGGCGTGGACGACAGCGCCCTGGTGGTTCCGCAGCAGGCGCTGCAGCGCACGGCGGACGGCACGCAAAGCCTGATGCTGGTGCGGGACAACAAGATCGAGCAGTTGTCGGTCACCACCGGCGGCGCCATCAAGAACAATTGGCTGATCACCAGCGGCTTGAAGGCTGGCGACGTGGTCGTGGTGGAAGGGTTCCAGAAGATCCGTCCCGGCGCTCCTGTGCAGGTCAGCGAATGGAACAGGAACGGCGCACCCGCGCAAGGCGGCAAGCCCGCGGCGCAACCCGGCGCCAAGCCGGCCCCGCAGCCTGGCGCCAAACCCGCCGAAACCGCCCCGCAGCCCGGCGCCAAGCCGGCCGAAACGGCCCCGCAGGACAAGGCCGCAGGCCAGAAATCGTAAGCGGCACGCGGCGCAGCAAGCGCCGCGTTCCTCTTTGGTGAGCATCGCTTTCAGAGTCAGCCCACATGCCGCAATTTTTTATCGATCGTCCAATTTTCGCCTGGGTAGTTGCCCTGTTCATTCTGCTGGCGGGGGTGCTGGCCATCCCGAACATGCCGGTTGCGCAGTACCCGGACGTGGCGCCTCCCGCCATCACGATCACCGCCACCTACCCCGGCGCGTCCTCCAAGGAAGTGGCCGAATCGGTCACCAGCATCATCGAGGACCAGCTCAACGGCGCCAAGGGCCTGATCTACTACGAGTCGGTCAGCGATTCCTACGGCACCTCGACCATCACCGCCACGTTCGCGCCCGGAACCAATCCGGACCTGGCGCAGGTGGACGTGCAGAACCGCGTGTCCAACGTGATCGCGCAGTTGCCGTCCGCCGTGCAGCAGCAGGGCCTGCAGTATGAGCAGACCAGCACCGGCTTTCTGATGATCGTGACGCTGTCGTCCGCCGACGGCTCGCTGGACCAGACGGCGCTGGCCGACTACATCACCCGCAACGTGCAGAACCCGGTGTCGCGAGTGCCTGGCGTGGGCCAGTTCCAGTTGTTCGCGGCGCCGCGCGCCATGCGCATCTGGGTGGACCCGGCCAAGCTGGTGGGCTTCAACCTCAGCATGGCCGAGGTCAACAACGCGATCGCCGGCCAGAACGTGCTGGTGTCGGGCGGCAGCATCGGCTCTCCGCCCAACCCGGACTCGCAGCGCATCACCGCCACGGTCACGGCCAACGGCCAGCTCAGCACGGTCGACGGTTTCGGCAGGATCGTCCTGCGCGCCAATACCGACGGCTCCAAGGTGCTGCTGCGCGACGTCGCCCGCATCGAGGTGGGGGCGGACAACTACCAGTTCGGCGCCCGCCTGAACGGCAAGCCGACCGCGGCCTTCGCCATCGTGCTGTCGCCCAACGCCAACGCGCTGGCCACGGCGCAGGGCGTGCGCCAGCAGATGGAAGAGCTGTCCAAGTATTTCCCCGGCAACATCCAGTACTCCATTCCCTACGACACCGCGCCCTACGTGAAGGTGTCCATCGAGCAGGTGCTCCACACCCTGGCCGAGGCCATGGTGCTGGTGTTCCTGGTGATGTACCTGTTCCTGCAGAACGTGCGCTATACGCTGATCCCCGCGCTGGTGGTCCCGGTGGCCATGCTGGGTTCATTCGCGGTGATGCTGGGGCTGGGCTTTTCGATCAACGTGCTCACCATGTTTGCGATGGTGCTGGCCATCGGCATTCTGGTGGACGACGCCATCGTGGTGGTCGAAAACGTCGAGCGCATCATGGCAACCGAGGGCCTGCCGCCCAAAGAGGCCACCAAGAAAGCGATGCCGCAGATCAGCGGCGCCATCATCGGCATCACGCTGGTGCTGGTGACGGTGTTCCTGCCGCTTGCCTTCATGAGCGGCTCGGTGGGCGTGATCTACCGGCAGTTCTCGGTGGCCATGGCCGTGTCGATCTTCTTCTCGGCCCTGTTGGCGCTGACCTTCACCCCGGCGCTGTGCGCCACGATCCTCAAGCCGGTGCCCAAGGGCCACCACGACGAGAAAAAGGGTTTCTTCGGCTGGTTCAACCGCAAGTTCGACGCCACCACGCACGGCTACCAGAACTGGGTCTCGCGCATCCTGCACAAGGGTGGCCGCATGATGCTGGTCTTCCTGGCGCTGGTCCTGCTGCTGGGCTGGCTGTACCTGCGTCTGCCGTCGTCGTTCCTGCCCGAGGAAGACCAGGGCTACGTGGTCAGCAACATCGAACTGCCCACCGGCGCCAGCGCCAACCGCACCGTCGAGGTGATCGAGCAGGTCGAGAAGTACTTCGGCAGCATCCCGGCGGTCGAGAACATCATCGCCGTGCAGGGCTACAGCTTCAACGGCAACGGCCTGAACGCCGCCATCGCGTTCACCACGCTGAAGGACTTCAAGGACCGCAAGGAACGCAAGGACTCCGCGGGCGCCATCGCATTCACCGCCTTCGAAAAGCAGTTGATGGGCATCCACGACGCGCAGGTGTTCACCCTGGTGCCGCCGGCGATCTCGTCGCTGGGGAACGCCACCGGTTTCGACCTGCGGCTGCAGGATCGCGGATCGGCGGGCACTGACGCGCTGGCCGCGGCCACGGCCCAGTTGATGGGCGAGGCCATGAAGAGCCCGGTGCTGTCGCAGGTGCGGATCACCGGTCTTGCCGCGGGCACGCAGCTCAGCCTGAATATCGACCGCGACAAGGCGGCGGCACTGGGGGTGGATTTCAATGAAGCCGCCACGCTGATCTCCACGGCGGTCGGTTCGGCCTACCTGAGCAAGTTCCCCAACATGGGCCGGATGCAGAACATCTGGGTGCAGGCCGATGCCCCGTACCGCATGCAGTTGTCCGACGTGCTCAAGCTGAATGCCCGCAACGGGCAGGGCGGCATGGTCCCGCTGTCCACGTTCGTGACGGCCGAATGGGTCCAGGGCCCGGTGCAGGTGGTGCGCTACAACAGCTACGAGTCCATGCGTATTGGCGGCAGCTCGGCGGCCGGCTACACCACGGGCGAGGCCATGGCTGAAATGGAGCGCCTGGTCGCGCAACTGCCGCAGGGCTTCGGCTACGAGTGGACCGGCCTTTCCTACCAGGAACGGCAGGCCGGCAACCAGGCTCCCATCCTGATGGGCCTGTCGCTGCTGGTGGTGTTCCTGGTGCTGGCCGCGCTGTATGAAAGCTGGGCCATCCCGATCTCCGTGATGCTGGTGGTGCCGCTGGGCATGCTGGGCGCGGTGGCGCTGGTCAGCGCGCTGGGCATGTCCAACGACGTGTACTTCCAGGTGGGGATGGTGACCGTGATCGGGCTGGCGGCCAAGAACGCCATTCTTATCGTGGAATTCGCCAAGGACCAGTACGCCCGGGGCATGGGGCTGTACGAGTCCGCGGTGGAGGCCGCGCGCCTGCGGTTCCGGCCCATCCTGATGACGTCGCTGGCGTTCATCCTCGGCGTGATTCCGCTGGCGCTGGCCACGGGCGCCGGCGCCGCCAGCCAGCGCGCGGTGGGCCTGGGCGTGCTGGGCGGCATGTTGGCCGCCACGCCGTTCGCCGTGATCTTCGTTCCGACCTTCTTCGTCGTGGTGCTGGGCCTGTTCAAGACCCGGCCCCGCCTGATGGGCGCCGAACTGCGCGCCTTCCAGGAAGAGCAGGCCGCCAAGAAGGCAGCCGGCGAGGCCGCTCCCGAGGCGCCTCCGCCTCCCGCACAACCCAACGGTGGCCAGGAGGGCAAGGTATGAAAGCCCTGAAGTTCAGACAGACCGCCTTGTCCGCCTTCGTGGCGGTGGCGTTGGCCGGCTGCTCGCTGGCGCCCGATTACAAGCGGCCCGACGCGCCGGTGAGCGGCGCCTGGCCCGATCAACCCAAGGTGGAGTACGGCGCGTACACGCGTTCGACCACGCTGGGCACGCAGCCTGCCTCGGCGGTGGTGCCGCAAGACGGCACCCCGGCCGCCGAAATCGGCTGGCGCGATTTCTTTCGCGATCCGCGCCTGCAAAGCCTGATCGAGCTGTCGCTGGTCAACAACCGCGACCTGCGCGTGGCGGTGCAGCGGGTCGAAGAGGCCCGGGCGCAATACGGTGTCCAGCGCGGCGCGCAATGGCCCAGCATCGGCGCGGGTGTCCAGGGCCAGCGCCAGCATCTGCCGGCCAACATGCGCGCGGCGAATTCAAGTTCGATCAGCAGCTCGTACCAGGCCGGCATCGGCCTGACGACATTCGAGATCGACCTCTTCGGCCGGCTGCGCAACCTGTCCGAGGCGGCGTATCAGCAGTACCTGTCGACCGAGCAGGCGCAAAAGACCGTGCACATCACGTTGGTGGGCTCGGTGGCGCAGTCGTACTTCAATTTCCGCGCGGCGGAAGTCCAGCTCGATCTGACGAAGCGCACGCTGGCCTCGCGCCAGGAGTCCTACGACCTGGTCAAGCGCCGCTTCGACGGCGGCGTGGCGTCCGAACTGGACCTGAACCAGTCCAAGTCGCTGCTGGACACGGCGTCCGCCGATCTGGCGCAACTGGCCCGGGCACGCGCCCAGGCCATGAACGCGCTGGTGCTGCTGGTGGGGGCGCCCCTGCCCGAAACGCTGCCCCCGCCGGCCACGTTCGGCCGTGACCAGCTTCTGGCCACGGTGCCGTCCGGCCTGCCGTCTGACCTGCTGGAACGCCGTCCCGACATCGCCGCGGCGGAAAACCAGCTGCTGGCCGCCAACGCCAATATCGGCGCGGCGCGCGCGGCGTTCTTCCCGACCATCTCGCTGACCGGCCTGCTGGGCGTGGCCAGCCCGTCGCTGGGCGATCTGTTCAAGGGCGGCCAGGGCTACTGGAGCTTCTCGCCGTCGATCACGACGCCGCTGTTTGCCGGGGGCAGCATCCGCGAAGGACTGAACGTGGCCAAGGCGCGCGACAATATCGCGGTTGCCCAATACGAGCAGACCATCCAGCAGGCGTTCCGCGAAGTCTCGGACGCGCTGGCCGGCGAAGCCACCTATGGGGCGCAGCTTGACGCCCAGCGCGCGTTGCAGGATTCGTCGGCGCGCACGCTGGAACTGTCGAATTTGCGTTATACCAATGGTATCGACAGTTATTTGCAGGTGCAGACCGCGCAAGTGGACTTTTTCAACGCCCAGCTGTCGCTGGTGCAAACCGGCCTGGCCGCGCTGATCAACCGCGTGGAGCTCTACAAGGCGCTGGGCGGCGGCTGGGAAGAAACAACGAAAGTGCAATGATAGAACTCGGTGTAAATATCGATCACGTCGCCACGCTGCGGCAACAACGCCATACGGTCTACCCCGATCCGATCGCCGCCGCGCTGCGCGCCGAAGACGCCGGGGCCGACCTGATCACGCTGCATCTGCGCGAAGACCGGCGCCACATCCAGGACGCGGACGTCTATGCCATCCGTCCGCAGTTGCGCACCCGCATGAACCTGGAATGCGCGGTCACCGCCGAAATGCTGGAGATCGCCTGCGCGGTGAAGCCCAGCGATGTCTGCCTGGTGCCTGAAAAGCGCACCGAGCTGACGACGGAGGGCGGGCTGGAAGTGGCGGGCGCCATGGGGCCGGTGTCGGACGCCGTGGCCCTGCTGGCCGAGGCCGGCATCCGCGTGTCGCTGTTCATCGATCCGGATCCCGTGCAGATCGCCGCGGCGGCCAAGGCGGGCGCGCCCGTGATCGAATTGCACACCGGCGCCTATGCCGAAGCCGAAGGCGAGGCCGCCGAAGCGGAACTGCGGCGCATCCGCGTGGCGGTGACCGAAGGGCTGCGCCACGGCTTGCGGGTGAACGCCGGGCATGGCCTGCACTATGGCAACGTCAGGCCGGTGGCAGCGCTGGACGGCATCTCCGAACTCAATATCGGCCACGCCATCGTGGCGCAGTCGATATTCGACGGCTGGGAAAAGGCAGTGCGCGACATGAAGGCGTTGATGGTGCAGGCGCGCCTGCAAGCGCTGCGCGGGCTTTGAGCGCGGGCCGATGACGCGTTTTGACGGTTTTGCCCAGCGATGACGCCCATGTCTGATCCTTCCTCCGCCACGTCGCCCGGCGCCATCGCCGGCATCGGCATGGATCTGCTGCGCATCGACCGGATCGAGCGCGCCCTCGAGCGCCACGGCGATCGCTTCGCCGAGAAGATCCTGGGCACCGAAGAACTGCTGAAATTCCACGCGCGCCGCGCGCGCGACCCGGTGCGCGGCCTGCGTTTCCTGGCCACGCGCTTTGCCGCCAAGGAAGCGTTTTCCAAGGCGATCGGGCTGGGCATGCGCATGCCCATGACCTGGCGGCGCGTGCAGACCCTGAATGCGCCCGGCGGACGCCCGGTGCTGGTGATCGCGCCCGAACTGCTGGATTGGTATGCCCAGCGGTTCGGCGCTGCCCATGTATCCATTACCGATGAATCCGATATGGCCGCCGCCTACGTGGTGGTCGAACGCAAGCCCTGAGCCCGGGTTCCCCGGCCGGCTTGCCGGACATAGACACAAGGACAGCCCCCTATGGCCAAGAAGAAATCCAAGGCGGTTCTGCCCCCCGGCCCCGTGATGGTCGATGTGGCGGGATACGCGCTGACGAAGGCTGAAAAGAAGCGCCTGCGCCACCCCCTGGTGGGCGGCGTGATTCTTTTCGCCCGCAATTTCCAGGACCGCGCCCAGCTCACTGAGCTGACACGGCAGATCCACAAGGCCCGCAAGGAGCCGCTGCTGATCCTGGTGGATCACGAAGGCGGTCGCGTGCAGCGCTTCCGCGACGATGGCTTCACGGCGTTGCCGGCGATGCGCGAGCTGGGCGCGCTGTGGGACCGCGACCCCCTCGAAGCAATGCGCCTGGCGACGGAAGCGGGTTACGTGCTGGCCGCCGAGCTGCGCGCCTGCGGCGTGGACATGAGCTTCACGCCCGTGCTGGATCTGGACTACGGCGTCAGCCAGGTGATCGGCAACCGCGCCTTCCATGCCGATCCGCGCGTCGTCGCGATGCTGTCGCGCGCTCTGATCCAGGGCCTGGCGCTTGCCGGCATGTCGGCTTGCGGCAAGCACTTCCCCGGCCACGGCTTCGTGGGCGCGGATTCGCACCATGAGATTCCCGTGGATCCGCGCACGCTGGACGAGATCCTGAAGGACGACGCCGCCCCGTACGCCTGGCTGGGCGACGCGGTGCTGCCGTCCGTGATGCCCGCGCACGTGATCTATCCGAAGGTCGACAAGCATCCGGCCGGTTTCTCCAAGCGCTGGGTGCAGGATATCCTGCGCAAGCGCCTGGGCTATGACGGCGTCGTGTTCTCGGACGACCTGACCATGGAAGGCGCGTCGGTCGCCGGCGACATCCTGGCCCGCGCCAATGCCGCGCTGCGCGCCGGCTGCGACATGGTGCTGGTGTGCAACCGGCCGGACCTGGCCGACGAGCTGCTGTCGCGGCTGACCTTCGACCACGCACCCGAGTCCGTGGCCCGAATCCGCCGCCTGATGCCGCGTTTCGACGCGCCCGATTGGGACACCTTGCAGGCCGAAAGCCGTTATCAGAATGCCCGACGACTTCAATCTCAAATCGTTCCTGTCTGATCTGCCGCATCTGCCGGGCGTCTACCGGCACCTGGATGCGGCGGGCGAGGTCATGTATGTCGGCAAGGCGCGCGACCTGAAGAAGCGCGTCTCATCGTATTTCCAGAAGAACCTGGCCAGCCCGCGCATCGCGCAGATGGTGTCGAAGGTAGCGAAACTGGAAGTGACGGTGACGCGCTCCGAGGCGGAAGCGCTGCTGCTGGAAAACAACCTCATCAAGAGTTTGAAGCCGCGCTACAACATCCTGTTTCGCGACGACAAATCCTACCCCTACCTGCTGATTACCGGCCATGACTGGCCGCGCATTGCCTACTACCGCGGCGCCACGAGTAAACGCGGGCAGTTTTTCGGCCCGTTCCCCAACGCCTGGGCCGTGCGCGAAACCATCCAGATCCTGCAGAAGGTCTTCCGCCTGCGCACATGCGAGGACAGCGTCTTCGCCAACCGCTCGCGGCCCTGTCTGCTGCATCAGATCGGGCGCTGCTCGGCGCCTTGCGTGGGCGCCATCGAGGCCTCGGAGTATCAGCGCGACGTGCAGCGGGCGGTGCGCTTCCTGAATGGGGAAGCCAAGGACGTGATGGGCGAAATCGAGGCCCGCATGCAGCAGGCCGCCGGCGAACTGCGCTTCGAGGAAGCCGCGGCGCTGCGCGACCAGATGGGATCGCTGGCGCGCGTGCTGCACCAGCAGACCATGGAGAACGTCAGCGGCGAGGACACCGACATCATCGCGGTGGCGATCGCGGGCGGCAAGGTCTGTGTCAACCTGGCGATGGTGCGCGGCGGCCGCCATCTGGGCGACAAGCCCTTCTTTCCCACGCATGCCGAAGGCGAGGCCGCGCCGCAGGTGCTGGAAGCCTTCGTGGCGCAGCACTATGCCGACAGCGCGATGCCGCCGGTGCTGGTCTGTTCGCACGCCTTGCCCGATCCGGACCTGATCGCCCTGCTGGTGGAACAGTCCGGCGGGCGGCCGTCACGGGTGCTGACGCGCCCGCAGGGCACGCGCCGGTCCTGGCTGGAGCAGGCGGTCAAGAATGCGGAAATGGCCTTGGCGCGCGCGCTGACCGAATCCGGCGCCCGGGCGGCCCGCACCCTGGCGCTGGCCGAGGCGCTGGACCTGGACACGGACGAGGCCGCGCTGGACGCGCTGCGTATCGAATGCTTCGACATCAGCCACACGGCCGGCGAGGCCACCCAGGCCTCGTGCGTGGTGTTCGAACACCACGACATGCAGCCCTCGCTTTACCGCCGCTACAACATCGCCGGCATCACGCCGGGCGACGACTACGCCGCGATGCGCCAGGTGCTGACCCGGCGCTTCGCCAAGGTGGCCGACGGCGACGCCCAGATGCCGGGTCTGGTCCTGATCGATGGCGGCAAGGGTCAGGTGGAAGTCGCGCGCAAGGTGTTCGCAGAACTGGGCCTGGATATCCAGACGCTGGTGGGCGTGGCCAAGGGAGAAGGGCGCAAGGTCGGCCTGGAGACGCTGGTGTTCGCCGACGAGCGGCCGCCCGTGGCGCTGGGCGGCGAATCCGCGGCCTTGATGCTGATCGCCCAGGTGCGCGACGAGGCGCACCGGTTCGCCATCACCGGCATGCGCGCGCGGCGCGCCAAGACCCGCAATGTGTCGCGCCTGGAAGAGATCGAGGGCGTCGGCGCCCGCCGCCGCCAGCGCCTGCTGGCCCGCTTCGGCGGCTTCTCGGGCGTGGCCTCCGCCAGCATCGAGGACCTGGCATCCGTGGACGGCATCTCCCAGGACCTGGCCATCCGCATCTACGAAGCCCTGCGCTGAAGCAGCCCGCGTGAATCAACGCCCCGCCCGAGCACAAGCAAACCCGCGCATATCAACGCCCCTAATGAGCAAGCGCGGCCGCGCGGATCCGGCTCCGCCGGTCCGCAGCGGCGCCCCCTTGAGGGGGAAGCGCCGCAGGCGCTGCGGGGGTGGGCTCTACTGATGTAGCATACGGACACTATGCCAATTAATGTACCCATTATCCTGACGTGGCTGCGCATCGCCATGATTCCGCTGGTGGTCGGGCTCTTCTACCTGCCCGAAAGCTGGATGTCCGTTCCCACGCGCGACACGTTTGCCGCGTGGGCGTTCATCATTGCCGCGCTGACGGACTGGTTCGATGGCTGGCTGGCCCGCCGTTGGAACCAGACGTCGGCGTTCGGCGCCTTCCTGGATCCCGTGGCCGATAAGCTGATGGTCTGCGCCGCCCTGATCGTCCTGCTGCACCTCAAGCGTGTCGACATTTTCATCGCGCTGATCATTATTGGCCGTGAAATCACGATTTCCGCCCTGCGCGAATGGATGGCCAAGATCGGCGCCAGCGCCAGCGTGGCGGTGCATCGCCTGGGCAAGTTCAAGACGGCCGCGCAGATGGTGGCGATTCCGTGCCTGCTGTACGACCAGACGGTCTATGGCATCAACACCAAGCTGCTCGGCGATGTCCTGATCATCGTGGCGGCGGTGCTGACGGTGTGGTCGATGCTGTATTACCTGCAGCGCGCCTGGCCCGCCATCCGCGAAAAGGCCCTGTAGTCCCGATTTGACGGGCCGGCGTCTTTTGCCGGCCTGGTTTGACTGCATTCCCCATGGTGGCCCGGCTCGCGCAAGGCGGCCGCCATGACACTTGAAGAGCGATTGCCGGCTGGATCCGGCTCGGCGCGCGCGCCGCAATCGCCGCAGACACGACGCCCGGCCCGCCTGGGCGTCGCCGGAGACAACCCGCGAGCCGCTTTGCGCGGACGCATCCTGCCGCTGCCCGCGGCCTTGGCAATGAACACCGCTACCGTTGCAAGTACTCCGCTCTCGGACCCCGCCGTCCGCCGGCGCGACTGGAAGATCATCCTGCTGATCGGCGTGGCGCATGCGTCTTCCCACTTTTTCCAATTGGTTCTGCCGTCGCTCTATGGCGCCCTGGGCCTGGAGTTCGGGCTGGACTTCGCGCGTCTGGGGCTGCTGGTCTCCGCTTTCTACGTGGTGTCCGGCATCGGCCAGGCGTCCTCGGGCTTTGTCGTGGACCGGATCGGCGCCCGTCCGGTGCTGTGGTTCGGGCTGGGATGCTTCGTGCTGTCCGGACTGCTGATCGGATCGGCCACGGGCTACGCCATGCTGATGGCCGCGGCCATCGTGGGCGGCATCGGCAATTCGGTCTTCCATCCGGCGGACTATTCCATCATCAACCACCGCATCACCGCGCCCCGGCTGGGCCATGCGTTTTCGGCGCACGGACTGACCGGCAACCTGGGGTGGGCGCTGACGCCCGTGTTCATCACGTCCATCACGCTGCTGGCCAACTGGCGTGTGGCGGCCTATAGCGCCGCTGGCCTGGTGGCGCTGGTGCTGCTGCTGACGGTGCTCGGGCGTGGCCTGATCGGCGGACCCTCGCCGCTGGACGCACCGGCCGACGCCAAGGACGGCGCTACCGCCGCCAAGCCGGCCGCCAAGCCCCAGGAGAGCGTGCTGACCACCCTGGGCGCGCTGCTGGCCAAGCCCGCGTTGTGGGGCGCGTTCCTGTTCTTCGCCTGCACGTCCATTGCGCTGTCGTCGGTCCAGAACTACACGATCCCGCTGCTGGGCCAGCTCTACGACCTGTCCAAGGTGACCGCCAGCTCGGCCTTGTCCGGGTACATGGTGGCCTCGGCCGTGGGGATGGCGGCCGGCGGCTTCCTGGTGTCCGCCAACCCGCGCACGGAGCGCACCGTGATGGTGGCGCTGATCCTGGCGGGCCTGACGCTGGTGGTGCTGGCGCTGGGCCTGGTGCCCGCGGTGCTGGCGGCGCCGGTGGTGGGGCTGGCGGGTTTCTGCTCCGGCGTGGCCGCGCCCTCGCGCGACATGCTGATACGCAAGGTGACGCCCAAGGGGTCCACCGGCTCGGTCTACGGCCTGGTCTATTCAGGCATGGACGTGGGTTCGGCCCTGGGACCGCTCGCTTTTGGCCTGCTGCTGGACGCCGGCCTGCGCCAGGGGCCCTGGGTGGGCGCGGGCGTGGCCTTCGCGGTCGCCGCCTTCCTGGCGCAATGGATCGCCGTGCAGGCCCGCCGTACCGAACCGCCGGCCATGGCGGCGCCGGCGCGGTCCTGACCGGCGCGGCCGGCCGACTGGCGCCAGGGTTGATCGGCCGATCAGCGTGACCACCTGATCGCCGTGACCACCTGATCGGCGCGCCGGGTTTTCCTTGCGCGCCGTCAATGTTCCCCGTTACCGCGCCCAGGCGGCCTGCGCCGCTTGACGCGCCGCAAGGCCGCCGCTCTCCATGCTCGCTGTAATAACCCTGTGGCAAGACAGGTTATTCACAGGAGAAGCAAAATGAGAAAGCAAGGAACGCTGCTGGCGATGGGCATCGTGCTCGGCCTATGGGCGGGGCAAGCCTGGAGCGCGTCGCAGGAACCCATCCAGCCGATCGAACCCGTGGTGATCAAGGAACCGGCCAAGGTCGAGCTGGGCAAGAAGCTCTTCTTCGATCCGCGCCTGTCGCGCTCCGGCGCGATCTCCTGTAATTCCTGTCACAACCTGGGCATGGGCGGGTCGGACAACCTGAAGGCCTCCATCGGCCACAAGTGGCAGCAGGGCGGGATCAACTCGCCCACGGTGCTCAATTCCAGCCTGAACATCGCCCAGTTCTGGGACGGCCGCGCCAAGGACCTGCGCGAGCAGGCGGGCGGGCCCATCGAAAATCCCATGGAGATGGCGTCGTCTCACGAACTGGCGGTGCAGGTGCTGAACTCCATCCCCGGCTACCGCGCGGAATTCAAGCGGGTCTTCGGCAAGGACGGCATCACCATCGGCGAGGTGACGGGCGCGCTGGCCGCGTTCGAGGAAACGCTGGTCACGCCCAATTCCCGCTTCGACGAATGGCTCAAGGGCGACAAGAAGGCGCTGACGGTCCGCGAAGTGGCGGGCTACGAGCTCTTCAAGAACAGCGGCTGCGTGGCCTGCCATAACGGCGTGGCGGTAGGCGGCAACTCGTTCCAGAAGATGGGCCTGATCACGCCCTATGTGACGGAGAACAAGGCCGAAGGCCGGGCCGCGGTGACGGGCAAGGATGCCGACCGCTTCAACTTCAAGGTGCCGACCCTGCGCAACGTGGCGCTGACCTATCCGTACTTCCACGACGGCGAGGCCGCCACCCTGACACAAGCGGTGGACGTGATGGGGCGCCTGCAATTGGGCCGCACCTTCTCGGCGGACGAAAATGCGCTGATCGTGTCGTTCCTGAAGACGCTCACGGGTGAGCAGCCGGCGATCCAGTACCCGGTGCTGCCGCCGTCCGAAGACGACACGCCCCGGCCCGAACCCTTCGTGAAGTAAGTCCTTCGTGACGTAAGCGGACGCGGCCGCCCCTCGGGGCGGCCGCTGCCATTATTGGCGGACGGTGCGTACGTCCGCGGGCGGCACGGTTTCGAAGTTGCTGCGCCACGGATTGATGTCCAGCCCGCCGCGGCGGGTGTAGCGCGCGTACACGGTCAGCTTTTCGGGGCCGCAGGCCTGCATGATGTCGCTGAAGATGCGTTCCACGCAATGTTCGTGGAATTCGGCATGCTGACGGAACGACACAACATAGCGCAGCAGCGATTCGCGGTCTATCGGCGCCCCGCGATAGCGGATCTGCACGCTGGCCCAATCGGGCTGGCCCGTCACCGGGCAGTTCGATTTCAGCAGGCGCGACGCCAGCGTTTCCTCGACCACGTCGCCCGGCCGGGTGCGCAGCACCTCGGGCGCCGGCGCGTAGGTGTCGATCTCGATATCCAGCTTGTCGATATAGATGCCGTCCAGCTCCTCCATGCGCAATTCGGAAAAGCGCCGGGGCAGGAAGAAATCCAATCCCACGGGCGCGCCCGCGGCGACGCTCAGGTCGCGCTCCAGGCGGCCGCGCAGGGCGGCGGAGTTGACCAGACGGGTCTGGTTGAATGAATTCAGATAAAGCTTGAACGACTTGGACTCGATGATGTTGGGGCTGTCCGCGGGCACCGAGAACGTGGCCATGGCCACGCGCGGCTTGCCCTTGGCGTCCAGCCACGACAGCTCGTAGGCGTTCCAGAGGTCCACGCCCGTGAAGGGCAGGCTGCCCGCGCTGAGGTTGAGCGCCGCGCGGTTGTGCGAACGCGCGATGGGAAAGAGCAGCGAGGGGTCGTACTGCGAGGCGTAGGCCACGCTCTGGCCCAGCGGGCCGTGAGACAGGGTCATGGCAGGGTCTTCGGAAAAACAGGAGGAATGACGGCATTGTAGGCGCTCGTAAAACGCCTCATTTTCCGCATTGTGAAATGTAACCTTCGTCATGTGAAAGTGCCTGCTGCGCAGCAGCGAGCGGCCATTTCACAGGCAACAATGACGTTTCACAATATGGAATATAAATCTTAAGTCATTGAGTTATATAAATAATATTTTTTGTCTTCTATAAGACTCAGGTTCACATTGCTCCGCAGCAGAGGCATAGACTTTGTCCAACGATTCACGCAATGCAAGACGCGAATCCTTTGACGTTCTCTCAATCACTGACCAGGAGCATCACCATGAGCAATCGCGAAACCGAAATCCGCAATCTGCAGAAAGACTGGGCCGAAAACGGCCGTTGGCAGGGCATCAAGCGCGACTACAGCGCAGAGGATGTCATCCGCCTGCGCGGGTCGATCGGCGTCGAACACACGCTGGCGCGCCGTGGCGCCACCCGCCTGTGGGAACTCCTGCATAGCGAGCCTTTCGTGAATTCGCTGGGCGCGCTGACCGGCAACCAGGCCATGCAGCAGGTCAAGGCCGGCCTGAAGGCCATCTACCTGTCCGGCTGGCAGGTCGCCGGCGACGCCAACCTGGCCGGCGAGATGTACCCCGACCAGTCGCTGTATCCCGCCAACTCGGTGCCGCAGGTGGTCCGCCGCATCAACAATTCGCTGACCCGCTGCGACCAGATCCAGTGGATGGAAGGCAAGAATCCCGGCGACGAAGGCTATATCGATTTCTTCGCGCCCATCGTGGCGGACGCCGAGGCCGGTTTCGGCGGCGTGCTCAATGCCTATGAACTGATGAAGGCCATGATCGAGGCCGGCGCCTCGGGCGTGCACTTCGAAGACCAGCTCGCCTCGGTGAAGAAGTGCGGCCACATGGGCGGCAAGGTGCTGGTCCCCACCCGCGAGGCCGTGGCCAAGCTGGTGTCGGCCCGTCTGGCCGCCGACACGATGGGCACGCCCACCGTGCTGCTGGCGCGCACCGACGCGGATGCCGCCGATCTGGTCACCAGCGACGTCGATGAAAACGACCGTCCGTTCATTACCGGCGAACGCACCGTGGAAGGCTTCTTCCGCACCCGCGCCGGCATCGATCAGGCCATCTCGCGCGGCCTGGCCTACGCGCCGTACGCCGACCTGATCTGGTGCGAGACGTCCACGCCCAACCTGGAATACGCCCGCAAGTTCGCCGAGGCCGTCCATCGCCAGTTCCCGGGCAAGCTGCTGGCCTACAACTGCTCGCCGTCGTTCAACTGGAAGAAGAACCTGGACGACGGCACCATCGCCAAGTTCCAGCGCGAGCTGGGCGCCATGGGCTACAAGTTCCAGTTCATCACGCTGGCCGGCTTCCACGCGCTGAACTACGGCATGTTCGAACTGGCCCACGGCTATGCCCGCCGCCAGATGAGCGCCTTCGTGGAATTGCAGCAGAAGGAATTCGCCGCCGCCGAAATGGGCTTCACCGCCGTGAAGCATCAGCGCGAAGTGGGCACCGGCTACTTCGACGCCGTGACCCAGACGATCGAAGGCGGCAAGTCTTCCACCACCGCGCTGACCGGCTCGACGGAAGAGGCCCAGTTCGAACACGGCAAGGCGCAGAAGGTGGCCTAAGGAATTAAAGGGTTTTGCAGTTGTAGTTGCAGGTGCTGTTGTAGGGTGGATTCAGGGTGCCTGCGGGCACCCTCTTTTTTGCCATGCCGCCGACCCGCGCAACGCGGCCGGCAATTTCATGGCCCGGCACCAGGAATTTCACGGCCGGGCGCCTTCCAGCAGGGCCTGCACCAGCCGGCTTTCCTGGTCGGCCTGGCGGCACACGAACGAGATCTGCCGGTAGGGCGCCTGCTTGCCCAGCGAGAGCACGCGCACCGGGTGCACGTTCAGCAGGTTGGGGCCGGGTTCGGGCAGCACGCAGACGCCCAGGCCGGCGGACACCAGCGCCGTCAGCGCCGCCAGCGACTGCATGTCGATGCGGCAGCGGGCATGCGGCGCATGCTGCGCCACATACCGCGCGGCCAGCCGCCCGCCGATGGTGGTCTTGTCGAAGCGGATCCATTCGTACTGCTGGAAAAGCTCGGCAATGCGCGTCTCGCGCGACTCGGGCGGGGCGATCAGCACCAGCGTTTCGCGGAACAGCGGCGTCCATGACAGCCGGCTGGAACCGCCGGTCTCCGGCTGGGTGATGATGGCGGCGTCGATATCGCCTTTCTTCAGCCTTTCCGTCAGCTCGGTGGCGCGGCCCCGCTCCAGCCGCACATCCAGCAGCGGATAGCGCTCTCGCAGCTTGCGCAGCAGCGGCGGCAGCAAGGTCACCTGCAGCGGTTCGATGGTGCCCAGCCGTACCCGGCCCTCGACGGCGGGCGTGCTGCGGCGGCGCAGCTCATCCAGGCGGGCCAGGGCCTCCTGCAGCACCGTGTCGACTTCCGCCGCAAAGGCATTGGGCCGGACCTGCAGCGCGGAGCGGTCGAACAGCGGCTGTCCGAAGTACTCCTCCATCTGCTTCATCTGCAGGCTGACCGCGCTGGGCGACAGATTCATGTCGGCCGCGCCCGCCGCGAAGCTTCCGCCGCGCAGCACGGCATTGAGGGTACGGAAAGATTCGATCTTCATCAGAAATCCTCACGTAGTGTTTTAAGAATCCTCGCTTTATATCACCAGGTGCCAGGCCTAGTATTCCTTTCAGAAAAAACGACAACCGGCTGGATTCCAGGCATGCGTGGCATGCCGGCCAGACCGGAACCGAGGAGACTGGCCATGATCAAGACCTTGACCGGCGTGCGCGCCGCCCTGTTGCCCGCATTGGCGCTGACTGTCGCGATGGGCGGCCCGGGGGCCGCGGCGGCCCAGACCGCCGCGCCCGCCGTGCCGGCCACCATCACGATGGTGGTGCCGTTCCCGCCGGGCGGCAGCAACGACGTGTTCGCGCGCGTGCTGGCCGAGAAGCTGGGCGAACGGCTGTCGTCGACCGTCATCGTGGAAAACCGGCCGGGGGCGGGCGGCGCGATCGGCGCGGAGTATGTCGCCCGCGCGCCCAAGGATGGGTCGGTGCTGATGCTGTCGTCGTCCACCCTGACCACCAACGCCGCCGTGCAGACCAACCTGAAGTACGACGTGGTGCGCAGCTTTGCGCCGGTGGCCATGCTTGCCCGCAGCCCGATGGCCTTGGTCGTGGGCAAGGATTCGCCTTACCAGACCATGGCCGATCTGCTGGCCGCGGGCCGCAAAGAGCCGGGCAAGCTGACCTATGGCAGCGCCGGCCTGGGCTCGGTCAACCAGATGGCCAGCGAGATCCTGGCGGGCGGCGAGAAGACCTCATTCACGCATGTGCCCTACAAAGGCATGTCGCATGCGCTGAACGACCTGGCGGGCGGACGCGTGGACTTCGTGATCGGCAGTTTCGCGTCCACCGCGTCCCTGCTCAAGGGCGGGCGCTTGAAGGTGCTGGCCGTGACCTCGCCCGAACGGTCGCAGTTCTATCCGGCGCTGCCCACCATCGGCGAAGGCCAGCCCGGTTATTCGGTGGAATTGTGGTGGGGCGTGCTGGCCCCGGCGGGCACGCCCGCGCCGCTGGTGGACAAGCTGAACGCCGAGATCCGCGCCATCGTCAACGACCAGAAGATGCGTGCCATGTTCGCCGAGGAAAGCGCGGTGCCGGCCGAGTTGACCGTGTCGCAATTCGCCGACCTGGTCCAGGCCGACGCCACCAAGTGGAAGCAGGTGGCCCGCGACCGCAACATTTCCATCCAGTAAGCGCGCTCCCGCAACCAACCTATCCAAGAGTCCACGCATGAGAAGCAAGCTATTCGTACCCGGATCGCGTCCCGAGCTGTTCGGCAAGGCACTGGCGGGCCCGGCCGATGCCCTGTCTTTCGACCTGGAGGACGCGGTGGCTCCCCAGCGCAAGGACGAGGCCCGCGATCACCTGGCCCGCATGCTGGCCACGCCGCAAGCCGCCGCGTCGGGCAAGACGCTGATCGTGCGGGTCAATGCGCTGGACTCCGGACAGTTCCATGCCGACGTGCGGGCGGTGGTCCGGGAAGGCCTGCACCTGGTGAACCTGCCCAAGGCGGAAACCGAAGCCGATGTGGTGGCCGCCGCCGCCGCGATCGAGCAGGCGCGCTGCGCCAACGGCGTGGGGCATCCGGTGGGGCTGCTGCTGAACATCGAATCGCCGCGCGCATTGCGCCGGGCCGCGGACCTGGCGGCGGCGCATGCCTGCGTGGCGGGTCTGCAGCTGGGGCTGGGCGACCTGTTCGAGCCGGCCGGCATCTCTCGGCGCGAACCGGCGGCGGTGCACCAGGCGATGTTCGCGCTGCGCATGGCGGCGGCCGAGGCGGGCGTGTTCGCGTACGACTCGGCTTTCGCCAACATCGAGGACGAAGCCGGCTACCGGGCCGAGGCCGAGCTGGCGCGCCGCCTGGGCTATCTGGGCAAGAGCTGCATTCATCCCCGGCAGGTGCCGCTGGCCAACGCCGCGTTCCGCCCGTCCGACGAAGAGATCGCCCATGCGCAGCGCGTGGTGCAGGCGGCGCGCGACGCGTCCGCGCAGGGTGTCGCGGCATTCGTGGTGGATGGCCGCATGATAGACGGCCCCTTCCTGCGCCGTGCCGAGACCATCGTGCGCGCCGCCGCCGGGCTGGGCCTCGTGAGCGCGGCGGGGGAGCAATGATGCCGGACAACGCGCAATCGCCGGGCGGTCCCCTGGCCGGGGTCCGGGTGCTGGACCTGAGCGCCTACATCGCCGGACCCTACGGGTGCGCGCTGCTGGCGGACCAGGGGGCCGACGTCGTCAAGATCGAGCCTCCCGGCGGCGACAACCTGCGCAAGTATCCGTCCACCCTCGACACCGAGAGCCGCGCGTTCCTGGGCGTGAACCGGGGCAAGCGTGGCCTGGTGCTGGACCTGAAGCAGCCGGATGCGCTGGCCGCGCTGCACGAACTGGCGCGCCAGGCGGACGTGCTGGTGCACAACTTCCGCCCCAGCGTGCCCGCGCGGCTGGGCATCGGCTACGAACAGCTTGCCGCGATCAATCCCCGGCTGATCTACTGCGCGGTCAGCGGCTACGGAGAGACCGGGCCGCTCAAGGACAAGGCAGGCTACGACCAGGTGCTGCAGACGATGACGGGCATGTGCGCCTTGCAGGGCAAGGCCGAAGGTCCGCCCGAAATCTTGTACGGATCCATCGTGGACTATTACGCCTCGTCCATGGTGGCCGCGGGCGTCGCATCCGCGCTGTACGAGCGCGAGCGCAGCGGGCGCGGCCAGTTCGTGGGCGTGTCCCTTTTGCGCAGCGCACTGGCGCTGCAATCGGCGCGGCTGGTCTGGGCCGAAGGCGAGCCCCGCGAAATCGGACGCGACATGCGTTCGGGCGGTATCACCGGCATCCATCCCACCGGCGACGGCCATCTCTACATCTCGGCGAACACGCCGCACTTCTGGCAGGCGCTGTGCGCCAAGACCGGCTTGCAGGAACTGGCCGCGAATGCGCGCTACGACTCGGTGCGCAAGCGCGCCCAGCATCGCCACGAGATCGTGCCGCGCCTGCACGAGGCGCTGCGCGCGCGTAGCGCGCTGGAATGGGAGGCGTTGTTCGGGGAAGAGGTGCCTTGCGCCGCCGCGCGCGGTGTGGAGGACATGTTCGATTTTCCGCAGGTGCAGGCCGAGGACATGATCTCTACGTTCGCGCATCCCGTGGTGGGCAGCTACCGCGGTTTTGCCCAGGCCATCAAGTTCGGCCGCAGCCAGCCGGCCGTGCCGCGCGCCGCGCCGGCATTCGGCGAGCACAGCGCGCAGGTGCTGGCGGAGGCTGGCATGTCCGCCGCGCAGTTGACGGCGCTAAGGGAAAAAGGGGCGCTTGGATGAGGCGGGGCCGGCTCGGGCAGACCCCAGCGTCGCGCGCGGCAGGGCCTGCCGGCAGGCGCTAGTCCGCCTCGGCCGGCGCGCCGTCCAGCGCCGCCAGGCATTCCGCCAGCGGCGGGATGCCCTGCGCCAGCAGGTCCACCGCGGCGGCGTCCACCCGGGGCAAAGGCGGAATCTCGGCCAGCACGCGCACGCCGCCGAAGCGTTCGATGGCCTCTTTGTTGCCGGCCGACAGCGGGCCGCTCATCACCACGCCCAGCAGCGGAATGCCGCGCCGCTTGAGCGCCTCGATGCTGAGCAGGGTGTGGTTGATGGTGCCCAGCCCGCTGCGCGCCGCCAGCACGACCGGCATGTCCAGCCGCGCAATCAGGTCGATCATCATGTGCGTGTCGTCGATGGGCACGTACAGGCCGCCCGCGCCTTCCACGATCAGCGGGGCCCGCGTGGCGGGCGGGACGATGGTGGTCGCGTCGACCACGGTGTCCTCAAGCGTGGCGGCCGCCCACGGCGACAGCGGCGCCTGCAGCACGTAGGCGGGCAGGTGCAGGCGGTCGGGCGCAAGCCTGGCCAGTTGCGCCACGGTCTCGGTGTCGCCCGGTTCTTCGGACACCCCGGTCTGCACCGGCTTCCAGTAGTCCGCGTTCCAGGCGCGGGCCAGGATGGCCGACACCAATGTCTTGCCGATGCCCGTGTCGGTGCCGGTCACGAAAACCCCGGCGGGGCGTTGCGTCGATTTTTTCCACATACCGTAGGCCAGGTGATAGGTCACCGTGGCTCCGTGTTCGTCAAACTCGGCCAGCACGCGGCGCAGCGCGGCCGCGCCGAGCGGCGGCCGGCCGGGCGCGGGCGTGGTGGCGCCGATGCCTTTCAGGCCTTTCAGGAAGTGCAGGCCATCAGGATGATTTTGTATCAGCCGCTCGCTGCGCACGCCACCGGCCAGATTGATCATGGCCGGACGGATGGCGCCGGCGGGCGGGTAGGGCGGCGTGGCCGCCGCCAGGCCGGCGGCCACGTGGGCGGCCTGCCATTCGCCGAACGTGCCGGCCGCCAGGGTGGCCACGGCCAGGTGGCCGCCCGGGGCCAGCAGCGCGGCCAGCCGGGCCAGCCCCGTGTTCAGGTCCGCGAACCACTGCACGGCCAGGCTGGAACAGATGAGGTCGTAGCCGCCGGCAAGCGCGCCGGGATGCTCGCCGTCCAGCACCTGATACCGGACGCTGCCGGGCGGAGCGGGTCCGCGCCGCGCGGCGGCCAGCATCGCGGGCGATATGTCCGTCACTGTCCAATCGGCCGGTCCCAGGCGGCGCGCCACCGCCTGCGTCAGCAGGCCGGTGCCGCAGCCGATTTCGAGGATGCGGGGGACGCGGGGCAAGGGAAGCAGGGCGATGTCGCTGGCCAGCCGTTCGGCCGCGATCCGCTGGATGGCGGCGTGGTCTTCATAGCGGCTGGCCGCCGCGCCGAAACGGGCGCCGACCTGGGCGTTACGCGTGGCCAGGGTCATGGGGCCGACTCCATCAGGACCAACTTCATCGGGGCCGACGTCACGGGGTCAAGCTCATGATGCGGGCCCCAGGCGGGACGCGTAGGCGCGGATAAGGCCGGCGCACCAGCCCGGGTCCGACACGGGCAGCAGATGGCCGCCGTGCTCGCGCCAGTGCCGTTCATCGCCCGGGCGGGCGGGAAAGGCGGCTTCGGTCATCGCCGCGGAAACGATGGGATCGGCCTGGCCGGCCAGCATCAGAAGCGGCACGGGCAGCGCGGCAAGCGCCGCGCGCTGGTCTTCGTCGCGCAGCGCCTCCAGGTCTCGGGCCAGGGCCTCCATCCGGGGCTCGCCGAACGCGGATGGGTCGCCGCAACGCTGGCGGAAGTCCTGCAATACGGCGCCCGGCGCCTCGGACAGGCGCTTGCGCATGCGGTCCAGCATGCGCGGCGGCACGCCGGCGGCGAAGTCCGGCGCTGCCCCAAAGCGCGGAAATCCGTTGATCGACACCAGGCCCAGGCAAGAAGCCGGCAGGCCGCGCAACAGGCGCAGCATGCCCAGCGAGTGGCCGATGGCGATGACCGGGCCTTCGAGGGCTGGGGCTTGCGCGGGGCCGAAGTAACCGGCGTCGTCGACGGCCTGGGGCCAATCGGCCAGTTCCGCGCGCAACGGCGCCCAGACCGAAGCGTCGAAGGCCCATCCATGGGCGAACAGCAGCGTGGGGCGCACGGCCAGCGGAACGCTTGCCGTCATGCCAGCACCGCGGCAAAGCCGTCTATCAGTTGCGACACGTCGGCCTCGCGATGCGCGGCGCTGAGCGTGACGCGCAGCCGGCTGGTGCCGGCGGGCACCGTAGGCGGGCGGATCGCCACGGCCAGGAGGCCGCGTTGTTCCAGGGCGGCCGCCATCGCCAGCGCGCGGGCTTCGTCGCCCACGATGGCCGGCACGATCTGGGTGGACGATGCGCCGGTGTCCAGGCCCATGCCTTGCAGCGCGGCGCGCAACCGCGCACCGCTGGCCGCCAGCCGGGCGCGCTCGGCGTCCAGCGCGGGCACCAGATCCAGCGCGGCGTCCATGGCGCCCAGGACCGCGGGCGGCAGCGCCGTTGTGTAGATGAAGCCCGAGCAGGTGTTGATCAGGAAGTCGCACATCGCCCGCGACCCGGCGACATAGGCGCCGAAACCGCCCAGCGCCTTGCTGAAGGTGCCCATGGCCAGATCGATCCGGCCGGGAGCCAGGCCGGCCAGGCCCATGCCTCCGGGGCCCAGCACGCCAGTGGCGTGCGCCTCGTCCAGGTAGACAAAGGCCTGATAGCGGTCGGCCAGATCCGCCAGCCGGGCCACATCGGTCCGGTCGCCGTCCATGCTGAACACGCTCTCCGTGACGATGAACCGGGTGACCGGCTTGCCGGCGGCCGGGGGCTCGTCTTCAACTCCCCCGGCCCTGGACGCCAGCAGGCGCTCCAGATGGTCCAGGTCGTTGTGGCGGAAGCGGATCTGCCGGACGCCCGCGGCCTGGCAGCCGTGGTGCAGGCTGGCATGGTTGAGCTTGTCGGCGTACAGCTCCACCTCGCCCTGGCTGGCGGCCGCGCGCAGCAGGGCGGGCAGCACGGCCGCGTTGGCCTGCCAGCCCGAGGCCAGCAGCAGGGCGGCTTCCGTGCCTTTAAGCCGGGCCAGCTTGGCCTCCACCTGCTCGTGCAGGTCCAGGTTGCCGCAGACCAGCCGCGAGGCCTGTGCGCCCGCGCCGTGACGGGCCGCCCATTCGCGGGCGCGTTCGATCAGCAGCGGGTGCCTGGACAGGCCCAGGTAGTCATTGCTGGAAAAGTTCAGGGCGGGCGCGCCGTTCAGCACGATGCGCCCGGCCGGGGCGGCCGAGGCGGTGCGCAGGCGGCGGCGCACACGGCGCGTTTCGGCCTGCGCCAATTCAAAGGAAAAAAGCGAATCCAGCTTTGACATCAAGATATCCGGCAGCGGCCAGGGGCCTGCCGGCCGCAAGGCGTGAGGCAGGCGCGGGCGCGGGGGCGGCCGCGCCAGGCCGTAGAATGCGGGCCATTGTAGTGGAGGTGCGCAAGCCGCCTTTGCCGGCGGAAGCGCCGGAAAGCCGGCCGCGCGCCGCCGGTTTTCGAGAGGTGAACCATGCACGCGCCCGACTGGATGGCCCAGGGCCAACCCCATATCTGGCTTCCCTATGCCCAGATGAAGACGGCGACGCCGCCCTTGCCCGTGGTGCGCAGCCACGGCAGCCGCCTGGAACTGGCCGACGGCCGCAGCCTGATCGACGGGGTGGCGTCGTGGTGGACGGCCTGCCACGGCTATAACCATCCGCACATCGCCCAGGCCGTGCGCGCGCAGCTCGACGCCATGCCGCACGTGATGTTCGGCGGGCTGACCCACGAACCCGCGCTGACCCTGGCCCGCCGCCTGGCCAGCCTGCTGGGTCCGGGCCTGGACCGGGTCTTCTATACGGACTCCGGCTCCGTGGCGGTGGAGGTCGCCATGAAAATGGCCCTGCAATTCTGGCTGAACCAGGGCGAGCGCGGCCGCGGCCGGTTCCTGGCGTTCCGGGGCGGCTACCACGGCGACACCTTCGGCACCATGGCGGTGTGCGACCCCGACGACGGCATGCACAGCCTGTACCGGGGCATGCTGGCCGAGCACGATATCGTCGACCTGCCGCGCGACGAGGCCGGGCTGGCCCGACTGGACGCGTGGCTGGAAACCCGCGCGTCCCAATTGGCGGGGATACTGGTCGAGCCGCTGGTGCAGGGCGCGGGCGGCATGCTGCTGCATGACCCGGAAGTGCTGCGCCGCCTGCGCCGTGTGGCGGACAAGCACGGCCTGTTGCTGATCTTCGACGAGATCTTCACCGGTTTCGGCCGCACCGGGACCCTGTTCGCCTTCGAGCAGGCGGGTATCCGGCCCGACATCATCACGCTGTCCAAGGCGCTGACCGGCGGCACCTTGCCGCTGGCCGCCACGGTGGCCAGCGAACGGGTGTTCCAGGCGTTCTGGTCCGACGATCCCGCGCACGCGCTGATGCATGGCCCCACCTTCATGGGCAATGCGCTGGCCTGCGCGGCGGCCAACGCGTCGCTGGACCTGTTCGAGACACAGCCCCGGCTGGCGCAGGCGCAAGCGATATCGGCGGCCCTGGCCGCCGGCCTGGCGCCCTGCCGTGAGCTGCCCTGGGTGCGCGACGTGCGCGTGCTCGGCGCGATCGGCGTGGTCGAACTGGACGGCATCGCCGACCGCGAAGCCCTGAAGCGGCGGCTGGTCGAGGCGGGCGTCTGGGTGCGTCCTTTTGGCAATGTGGTCTACCTGACCCCGGCGCTGACCATCGGCGAAGAGGACCTGGCCACGCTGACGCGGGCCGTGGCGGACGTCCTGCGCCGGCAGCGTCCCTGAACCCCGGGGGGCCGGCGCGGCGTTGCGCCGGCAAACCGCGAAAGGCGCCTTGATCCATATCAAGGCGCCGGCGCGTAGCGCTGGTTACCATCGGCGCATGCGTGCAAAATCGATTTTCGCCGTCCCGGCCCACCTGCCCGATGCCGACCGCCAGCAGCGCCGCCATGCGCTGGTGCGCCTGTCGCTGGCGTGGCTGGCGATGATGCAGGTGATGATGTTCGCGTGGCCCGGCTACCTGCGCCACGAAGACATGCCCGCCGACGCGCTGGAAACGCTGGACTGGGCCATCGTCCTGATGAACTGGGCCAGCTTCGCGCTGACGGTGCCGGTGGTGCTGTATTCCGCCTGGCCCATCTGGCGCCACGCGGGCGACAACCTGCGCCACGGCCGAGCCGGCATGGACGTGCCGGTGGCGCTGGGTATCGTTGCCGCTTTCATTCCCAGCGTGCATGCCACCTACACGGGCGTGGGCGAGGTGTACTTCGATTCCGTCACGATGTTCGTGGCCTTCCTGCTGACCGCGCGCTACCTGGAGCTGTGCGCCCGCCAGTCGTTCGGCGGCGCGGCCGGCGGCCAGCGCCACGCCCGCGTCGAGGCGCAACGCCTGCGATTGGGCGCGCGCGCCGACCGCCTGGCCTCGCGCTTCGTCCTGATCCAGGTTGCGCTGGCGCTGGCCGCCGCGGCCGGCTGGGCCTATATCGACCCCGCGCACAGCATCCCCGTGATGGTGGCCTTGCTGGTGATGAGCTGTCCGTGCGCGATGTCGATGGCGGTGCCCACCGCCATGGCCTCCGCCCATTCCGCGCTGGCGGCGCATCCGAACATGCCCGAGGCGGCGCTGGACGCGCTGTTGGACGAGGCGCGGCGCAAGGCCCGTCAGAACCTGAATGGCTCGCTGGCCTGGCATCTGCTGATGACGCCGCTGGCGCTGGCGGGCTGGGTCACGCCCTGGCTGGCCGCGATCACCATGCTGGTGTCGTCGCTGGCGGTCGCCTACAACTCCTGGCGCCTGTGCCGCCGCGACTGGTCGGGCGAACCCGCGGCCGGCGGCGCGCTGGAAGCGGCGCGATGACCATTCTCTACCTGCTGCTGCCGCTGTCGCTGTTGTTCGTGCTGGCCATCGGGGTATCGCTGTGGTGGGCCGTGTTCAACGGCCAGTACGACGATACCGACAACGCCGGCACGGCCATCCTCCGCGACGACGACAGCGGCGCCGCCAGCCGTCACTGAGCAGCGCCCCAAGGGCCGCCGCAAGCCTTTTCACGGGTGGATACCCCTTTCGCTGTTGCGGTTATGCCGCTATGTCTAAGCCGTCGCTGTGCGATTGATCCAGATCAACGCCGACACGGGTGACTAGTCCCATCATCGAACCCTGGAGCTATTTGTTACTTTAGGGGAAGGGTGATGAACGATTGCGCCGCAATCGCAAGCAAGGCCGATACCTTCAACTACAAGGTCGTGAGGCAGTTCGCGCTCATGACGGTGGTTTGGGGCATAGTCGGCATGGCTGTAGGCGTTTTTATCGCCGCGCAGCTTATTTGGCCGCAGTTGAACTTTGACACCGCATGGCTGAGCTACGGCCGCCTGCGTCCGCTGCACACCAACGCGGTGATTTTCGCGTTCGGCGGCAGCGCACTGTTCACGACGTCGTACTACGTGGTTCAACGCACCTGTCAGGCGCGCCTGTTTTGCGGCCCGCTGGCCGCGTTCACGTTCTGGGGCTGGCAGATCGTCATCGTCGCCGCCGCCATCACCTTGCCGATGGGTTTCACCAGCAGCAAGGAATACGCCGAACTGGAATGGCCCATCGACATCCTGATCACGCTGGTCTGGGTGGCCTACGCCATCGTGTTCTTCGGCACCATCATCAAGCGCCGGTCCAAGCACATCTACGTGGCCAACTGGTTCTTCGGCTCGTACATCCTCACCATCGCCATCCTGCACATCTTCAATAACATCGAGATGCCGGTGTCGCTGTGGAAGTCCTATTCCGCCTACTCCGGCGTGCAGGACGCCATGGTGCAGTGGTGGTACGGCCACAACGCGGTGGGCTTCTTCCTGACCACCAGCTTCCTGGGCATGATGTATTACTTCGTGCCCAAGCAGGCCGGCCGTCCCATCTATTCGTACCGCCTGTCCATCGTCCACTTCTGGGCGCTGGCCTTCACCTACATGTGGGCGGGCCCGCACCATCTGCTGTACACGTCTTTGCCCGACTGGACCCAGTCGCTGGGCATGACCTTCTCGCTGATCCTGCTGGCGCCTTCGTGGGGCGGCATGATCAACGGCATCATGACCCTGCAGGGCGCCTGGTACAAGCTGCGCACCGACCCGATCCTGAAGTTCATGGTCACCGCGCTGTCGTTCTACGGCATGTCGACCTTCGAAGGCTCGATGATGTCGATCCGCACGGTCAACGCGCTGTCGCACTACACGGACTGGACCATCGGCCACGTGCACTCCGGCGCGCTGGGCTGGGTTGCCATGATCTCCTTCGGCTCGCTCTACTACCTGATCCCGCGCCTGTACGGCCGTGAAAAGATGCACAGCGTGAAGGCCATCGAACTGCATTTCTGGATCGCGACCATCGGCGTGGTGCTGTATATCGCCGCCATGTGGATCGCCGGCGTGCAGCAGGGCCTGATGTGGCGCGACACCGCTCCCGACGGCACGCTGGTCTACAGCTTCGTCGAAGAACTGAAGACGCGCGTCCCGTACTACCTGATCCGTTTGCTGGGTGGCACCTTGTTCTTGTGCGGCGTGTTCGTCATGGCCTGGAACGTGTGGAAGACGGTGAGCGGCGCGCAGCCGGTCAACCCCGCCATTCCGCAAGACGATCCCCACGCCGCCCGCGCGCCGGCCGCCGCTGCCGCGGCGCCCGTGCCGGCTACTGTTTGACGAGGACATCATGGCCAACAAGAAACCTGGCTTCTTTACCCACCAGACCCTCGAGAAGAACATCGGCTGGATGATCATCGCCAGCATCCTGGTCGTGTCCTTCGCGGGGCTGGTCCAGATCATCCCGCTGTTCTTCCAGCACAGCACCACCCAGCCCGTGGCGGGCGTCGAACCCTACAGCGCGCTGCGGCTGATGGGCCGCGACGTCTACATCCGCGAAGGCTGCGTGGGCTGCCACTCGCAACAGGTGCGCGTGCTGGCCGCCGAAGTGCAGCGCTACGGTTCGTACTCGATCGCCTCGGAATCGGTGTTCGATCACCCGTTCCTGTGGGGCTCCAAGCGTACCGGTCCCGATCTGGCTCGCGTGGGCGAACGCTACTCCGATGACTGGCACCGCATCCACCTGCGCGATCCGCGCAAGGTGGTGCCGGAGTCCAACATGCCCGCCTATCCCTGGCTGGAAAAGACGGTCATCACCGGCCAGAACGTAGAGCAGCGCATGCGCGCCCTGCGCACGCTGGGCGTGCCGTACACCGACGAGGAAATCGCCGCCGCGCCCAAGGCCATCGAAGGCAAGACGGAAGAGGACGCGCTGGTCGCCTATCTGCAGGGCATGGGCGTGGGCGTGCGCAAGGCCCAGCTTGCCAAGCAGGCCGAACAGGCCAAGAAGGCGGAAGAGGCCAAGAAGGCTCAACAGCCCGCTGCCCAGTCCGCCGTGCAGCCCGCCGCGCAAGCGGCGGCGGGAGGCTGATCATGGTGGGCTACCTGAGCGCAATCGTCACCGCCATCTCGATGGCAACCTTTTTCGGCATCGTCTGGTGGGCCTGCTCGCGCGGCCGCCAGGGCGCCAACCGCGAATCGGCCATGTTGCCGTTCGCACTGCCCGATGAATTCGGGCAGGCACAACAAGATGGAGCGAATCGGTCATGAGCGATTTCGTTAATGGCTTCTGGGGATATTTCATCTCGATCGTCGCCGTGGGCGGCGTGGTCTGGTGCGTCTGGCTGCTGTACACGCAGCGCCGCTGGCTCAGCTCCAAGCCCGCCAACGGCCAGGTCGAGGACACGGGCCACGTCTGGGACGGCGACCTGACCGAGCTCAACAACCCGGTCCCCACCTGGTGGACCTGGATGTACCTGCTGGCATGCGCGTTCGCGCTGGGCTATCTGTTCCTGATGCCCGGACTGGGCCAGTACAAGGGTCAGCTCGGCTACAGCAGCACCGAAGAGGTCGCGCAGCAGCAGGCGAAGATGGCCGAGGCTGTCCGTCCCATCTACGCGCGCTTCGAGACCATGACGGTGCCGCAGATCGCCCAGGATCCGGGCGCCCGCGAAATCGGCCAGCGCCTGTTCCTGAACACCTGCGCGCAGTGCCACGGTTCGGACGCGAAGGGCGCGCCCAGCTTCCCCAACCTGGCGGACGGAGACTGGCTGCACGGCGGCTCGCCCGAGTCCATCATGCAGACCATCAAGGAAGGCCGCCACGGCGTGATGCCTCCCTGGAAGGACTCGATCGATCCCAAGATGGCGGGCGACATCGCGCAATACGTGCGTTCGCTGTCCGGCCTGACGGCGGATCCGGTGCGCGTGTTCCGGGGCAAGCGCGACTACGGCAACTTCTGCGTCGCCTGTCACGGTGTCGACGGCAAGGGCAACCAGCTCGTGGGCGCGCCGAACCTCACGGACGACGTCTGGCTGTACGGCAGTTCGGAAGCGACCATCGTCAAGACGATCCTGGACGGCCGCGACAACCGCATGCCGGCGCACGAGCACATCCTGAGTCCCGAGCAGATCAAGATCCTGACTGCCTGGGTCTGGGGGCTGTCCAACAAGCCGGATGCGCAGAAGCAGGCGGCGGCAGGCGCCGCCGAGCCGGCCACGGTGAAGTAGCGGGCCGCGCCACATAGATGGGGGTCCGCGGCGCGGCCCCCATATCACTTGGACTTACAGTACGGAGCAGCAAATGGAAGATGGGTCAACCGCAAGCGTCGGCAGTTCGCCCGGCGGTGACCCGCCGCCCTGGCGGCCGCATACGCGGCCGCCGCGTCCCGGCCAGGAAACCCTGGAACAGACGCTGGCGGGGGTGCGCAGCAAGATCTATCCGCGATCCGTCAGCGGCATCTTCGCCCGCTGGCGCATCGCGTTCGTCTTTATCACCCAGATCATCTTCTACGGCCTGCCGTGGCTGCAATGGAACGGGCGGCAAGCCGTGCTGTTCGACCTGGGCGCGCGCAAGTTCTACCTGTTCGGCCTGGTGCTGTGGCCGCAAGACGTCGTCTACCTGGCCGTGCTGCTGGTCATCTCGGCGCTGGCGCTGTTCCTGTTCACCGCGGTGGCCGGACGCCTGTTCTGCGGCTACGCCTGTCCGCAGACCGTCTATACCGAAATCTTCATGTGGATCGAGCGCAAGGTCGAAGGCGACCGCATCGCGCGCATCCGCCTGGACGAGTCGCCGTGGAGCTGGCGCAAGGTCCGCCTGAAGTTCACCAAGCACTTCCTGTGGATCGCGCTGGCGTGGTGGACCGGATCCACCTTCATCGGCTATTTCGCGCCCATCCGCGAACTGGGCCACGAGCTCTTCGCGCTGCAGCTTGGGGGCTGGCAATGGTTCTGGATGCTGTTCTACGGCTTGGCCACCTGGGGCAACGCCGGCTTCCTGCGCGAATCGGTGTGCAAATACATGTGCCCGTACGCCCGCTTCCAGAGCGTGATGGTGGACCCGGACACCTTCGTGGTCACCTACGACAAGCGCCGCGGCGATCCGCGCGGCAGCCGTTCGCGCAAGGTCGACCACAAGGCCGCGGGCCTGGGCGATTGCGTCGATTGCAGCCTGTGCGTGCAGGTCTGTCCCACGGGCATCGACATCCGCGACGGGCTGCAATACATGTGCATCGGCTGCGGGGCCTGCATCGACGCCTGCGAACAGGTGATGGACAAGATGCAGTACGAGCCCGGCCTGATCCGCTACACCTCGGAGCGCGCCATGCTGGAAGGGTTGCCGGCCAAGACCGCGCGTTCGCACCTGCTGCGCCCGCGCGTGCTGATCTACGGCACGATGATCCTGCTGCTGGCGGTGGCCTTCGTGGTGTCGCTGGTGGTGCGCAACCCCTTGCGCGTGGACGTCATCCGTGACCGCGGGGTGCTGGGCCGCGAAGTCGCCGGCGGCCTGATCGAAAACGTCTACCGGCTGCAGATCATCAATACGTCCGACACGCCGATGCGCCTGCGCCTGACGGCGGAGGGCATGCCGGGCCTGGCGGTGCTGGCCGGCCAGCAGGGCTCCGAGGAGGTCGAGGTGGAAGCCGCGGCCAACAAGCTGCTGCCCATGGTCATCCGCGCCCCGGCCGGCGCCGCGCCGGGCGCGCATCCGATCACGCTGCGCGCGCGCGGGCAGGACGGCGAAAGCCGGACGGTCGAGACCGACGAAGCCGCCAGTTTTTACGTGCCCGATTAAGCAAAACAAGGATATCGATATGAATGCCGCGCAAATCGCCAACGCGCCTTCCCATCCCGCCAAACCCTGGTATCGCGAACCCTGGCCATGGATCCTGATGGCGGGTCCGTTCGCGGCCATGGTAGGCTGCTTCGTCACGATCTATTTCGCGGTGACGCAGTTTGGCAATCAGCCCATCCAGGACGGCGTCGTCAAGCGTGGGCTGGTCATCGAGCAGGCCGCGGGCAAGGCCGCCGAGGGCGTTACGTCCTTGAACGCCGGCGCCGCGCCCGCCAAACCTTGACAGAAAGAGAGCACGCATGGGATTGCGATCGCTGATGTGGATCTTGTGGCCGTCTTTTCTGGCCGCCGCGGCGGGAAGCGCGCTGATCTTCGCCCTGATAGACCCGCTGGACGTCGCCATCTTCGGCCACGTCCCCACGGGCAGGACGGGTTTCTATACCGTGTCGTTCTTCGTGCTGTGGGTGATGGCGGGGCTGTCCAGCACCCTGACGGCCTATCTGATGCCCAAGGTCGAAGAGGACGAGGACTTCTGAGGCTCAGGCCTTCCTGACGAACTCGGTCTTCAGGCTCATGGGGCCGAAGCCATCGATCTTGCAGTCGATGTCGTGGTCGCTGTCGACGAGGCGTATGCCCTTGACCTTGGTGCCCATCTTGATCACGCCGCCCGAACCCTTGAGCTTCAGGTCCTTGATGACGGTGACGGTGTCGCCGTCCTGCAGGACGTTGCCCGCGGCGTCGCGGTAGACCTTGCCGGCGTCTTCCGCCGCCGCCTCGGCCTGCGCCGGCCACTCGTGCGCACATTCCGGACAGACGAAAAGCGTACCGTCCTGGTAGGTGAATGCGGATTGGCATTGGGGGCAGGAAGGCAGTGCGCTCACGGTTGAACCTCGAGTAAATGGCGCGCATGTCGCGCAACCCCGAAGTATACGTTGCCGCGCGGGTGTAAAACCCCTTGAAACCCCTTTAAAAAGGCCTGCGGGGTGATGGCCCCTGCATTGCCGTCATGCCGCGCCGCCGTGCAACAAACCCACGAAATCCCGGGCCGGCGCGCTTAGCGGACGGTCCCGGGGCACGATGCTGCCGAAGGCCGTCAAGGTCTGCCGGATCCGGTACGGCAGGATGGCCAGCAGGCCATGCGCGGCATAGCGGCTGGCCACCGACTCGGGAATGACGCCGAGCATCGTGGACTTCATCGCCAGGTTCGTGGTGGTCAGGATGGAAGCCGACTCGATCAGCCCCTGCGGCGTCGTGGCGTTGTGCGAACGGAACTCCTGTTCTATCACATCGCGCATCGGGCTGCCGTGCGGCTGCAAGACCCAGGGATAGGCCTGCATGGCCTCGAAGCTCACGCGTTTGCGGCCGGCCAGCGGATGGTCCACGGCGGCGATCACCGACAGCGCCTCGTCGCCGATGGGGCGGAAGCGGTAGTGGCGGTCCGACAGGGTCAGCATGCGTCCGATCACCACATCCAGCTTGCCTTCGTTCATGCGCCCGATCAGCAGGTCGCTGGTGCCGGTGGATATTTCCACGGACAGCAGCGGGTAGATCCGCTTCAGGCTGAGCAGGGCGTCGGTCAGGTGGCCGGGCGACGCCGCCATGATGCTGCCGATCAGGAGCTTGCCCGCGCTGCCCAGGCGCAATTCCTCGAGCTCGCGGGCCAGGGACGACACCGTTCCGCGCATGCCCCGGAAGTATCCCATCACGCATTCGCCGGGCGCGGTCAGCGCCAGGCCGCGTCCCACCCTTTCGAACAGCGGCTGGCCGATGGCCAGTTCCAGTTCGTGCAGCATCTTGCTGGCGGCGGACTGGGTCATGTTGAGCTGCGCCGCCGCGGCGCGCAGCGTGCCGCGCTCTTCGATGGCCAGCAGCAGCACGATCTGCCGCATGCGCAGCCGGGACAGCAGGGCGGGGACGTTCTGGGTGCGTTCCATGATTGATCGCCTGAGGTGAACGGTTGGTGCAAAAGTTTCATTTTACGGAAACAGATCTTCTTTCTAAGATTGACGCATAAGAAATCCCCGCGCCGCGGGAAAAAAAACGATCAATCAAGGAGACAACCATGAAGATCCGCGTATACGCCGCGTTGGCGGCAGGCGCCCTGTGCCTGTCGGCCCTGGCGCCCCTGGCATCGGCGCAGTCGTCCGCCGCCGACTGGCCCGCCAAGCCGCTGCGGCTGCTGGTGGGGTCCGCCCCGGGCGGCGGCACCGACGCCATGGCGCGCGCCGTGGCGGACAAGCTGGGGCCCCTGCTCAAGCAGACCGTCGTGGTCGAGAACAAGCCCGGCGCGTCCAATACGCTGGCCGCCGACCTGGCCGCCAAGTCGACGGACGGCCATACCCTGGTCATGGGCGTGTCCACCGCGCATGCGATCGCGCCGCATCTGCTGAAGCTTTCCTATGACAATGACCGCGACCTGACGCCGGTGGTGTTCGTGGGCGCCGTGCCGAACATCCTGGTGGTCAACAACCAGGTGCCGGCCAAGTCGGTGCAGGAGCTGATCGCGCTGCTCAAGAGCAAGCCGGGCGAATACAACTTCGCCAGCAGCGGATCGGGCAGCACGCAGCACATCGCGGCCGAACTCTTCAAGGACGCCACCGGCGTCCAGATGACGCACATCCCCTATCGCGGCAGCGGTCCGGCCATGGTCGACCTGATGGGCGGGCAGGTGCAGATCGCCTTTGAAACCGCGTCGTCGGTGATTCCGCACATCAAGAGCGGCAAGGTGCGCGCGCTGGCTGTATTGAGCGCCAAGCGCAACCCCCAACTGCCCGACATGCCGACGATGGCCGAGGCCGGCGTGCCCGGCGTGGAGATGAGCGCCTGGTACGGCATCTACATGCCCAGCGCCACCCCGGCCGCCGTCCAGAAGCGCATCCATGACGCGGTCAACAGCATCATTGCGCTGCCCGACACCCAGACCCGGCTGCTGGCGATCGGCGCCGACATCAGTCCGATGAGCCAGGAGCAGTTCGCGCAGTTCCACAAGGCCGAGAACCAGCGCTACGCCGGCATCATCAAGAAAAACAACATTTCTGTGGAATGACCCCATCATGACTACGCAGCAGAAACCCGTTGTCGCCCTGACGCTGGGCGACCCGGCCGGCATCGGCCCCGAACTGATCGCGCGCCTGCTCGCCATGCCGGAAGCGGCGCGGCGGGCCAACATCGTGCTGGCGGGCGACGCCTGGCTGTGGCGCGAGGGGCAGCGGGTGGCGGGCGTGCAGATCCCGACGCGGCCCGTGGACAGTTTCGAGGCGGTGCGCGGCCGGCCGGACGACGGCATGCCCGCCTGGCTGGAGATGGATACGGTCAGCCCCGCGCAGGTGCGCATCGGCCAGGCCCAGGCGCCGGGCGGCGCGTCCGTGCTGCGGGTGCTCGACGCCTGCATGGACGCGGCGCTTGGCGGACACATCGACGCCATCTGCTTCGCGCCGCTGAACAAGTACGCGATGAAGCTGGGCGGCCTGCGGCATGGCGACGAGCTGCACCACTTCGCGCAGTACCTGGGCGTGACGGACTACTTCTGCGAATTCAATACGCTGGGCGATCTGTGGACGGCGCGCGTGTCGTCGCATATTCCATTGAAGGACGCGGCCGCGGCGCTGAGCATCGACGGCATCAAGGCCGCCACCCGGCTGATCTCCCGGTCCCTGCAGGCCAACGGTATCGAGGCGCCGCGCGTCGCCGTGGCGGCATTCAATCCGCACGGCGGCGACGGCGGCACCTGCGGCCGGGAAGAGGTCGACATCATTGCTCCCGCCGTGCGGCAGTTGAATCAGGAAGGGCTGCCGGTGCAGGGGCCGTTTCCCGCCGACACCATCTTCCTGAAGGCGCAGGCGGGCGAGTTCCAGGCCATCGTCACCATGTATCACGACCAGGGGCAGATCGCGATCAAGCTGCTGGGCTTTTCGCGCGGCGTGACGGTGCAGGGCGGCCTGCCCATTCCCATCGCCACGCCCGCGCACGGCACCGCCTACGACATCGCCGGCCAGGGCCGCGCCAATGCCGACGCCATGTGGCAAGCCTTTCAGATCGCGTGCCGCATGGGCACGACCACCTTGAGCAGGAACCCGTCATGAAAATCAAATCCGTCCGCGCGCGTGTCTACGAATGGACCGGCAAGACCGTGCCGCCGCAAGGCAACTTCTGCTCCAACGCCATGGACCTGCTGTATTCCGGCCAGGAAACCATGAGCACCTTCCGCTTTCACGGCTGGACCGTCGTTGAAGTGGAAACGGACGATGGCATCGTCGGGCTGGGCAACGTGGCGCTGGCGCCGCGCGTGGCCAAGGCCATCGTGGACCAGTACCTGGCCCCGCTCGTCATCGGGCAGGATCCCTGGGACTACGAGTACCTGTGGCAGCGCATGTACCGGTCCACGCACGCCTGGGGCCGCAAGGGCGTGACGATGGCGGCCATCTCGGCCATCGATCTGGCCATCTGGGACATTCTTGGAAAATCGGTGAACAAGCCGGTCTTCAAGCTGCTGGGCGGGCGCACCAAGGAGAAGATTCCTGTCTACTACTCCAAGCTGTACCGCACCGACCTGAAGGCGATGCAGGAAGAGGCGCAGACCTACCTGGACCAGGGCTTCACCGCGTTCAAGATGCGCTTTGGCTACGGCCCGGCGCATCTGCAGAAGGGCGTCTCGGAAAACCTGAAATCGGTCGAGGCCGTGCGCGAAGTGATCGGCTACGACACCGACCTGATGCTGGAATGCTACATGGGCTGGAACCTGGAGTACGCCAAGCGCATCCTGCCAAAACTGGAAAAGTTCGAGCCGCGCTGGCTGGAAGAACCGGTCATTGCGGACGACATCGACGGCTATGCGGAACTGAACCAGCTCACCTCGATTCCTATTTCCGGCGGCGAGCACGAATTCTCGCTGTACGGCTTCAAGCAACTGCTGGACCGCAAGGCGGTGTCGGTGGTGCAGTACGACACCAACCGGGTGGGCGGCATCACGGCGGCGCACAAGATCAACGCGCTGTGCGAAGCCTATAGCGTGCCGGTCATTCCGCACGCGGGCCAGATGCACAACTACCATCTCACGATGAGCACGCTGGCCTCGCCCATGAGCGAATACTTCCCGATGTTCGATGTCGAGGTCGGCAACGAGCTGTTCTATTACATCTTCGATGGCGAGCCGGTGGCCAAGGAAGGGTTCATCGATCTCGACGACAGCAAGCCCGGCCTGGGCCTCACGCTGAAGACCGAATATCTCAACGACTTCAACATCATCGAGTAGGCCCGCCATGACCCCAGTGCAGACGCCGCGCTACCGCGGCATATTTCCGGTGGTGCCCACCCCGTTCACCGAATCCGGCGAGCTGGACCTGCCGAGCCAGAAGCGGGCAGTGGACTTCATGATCGATTCCGGGGTGGACGGCCTGTGCATCCTGGCGAACTTCTCCGAGCAGTTCGTGCTGTCCGACGACGAACGCGAGGTGCTGACGCGGACCATACTTGAACACGTGGCCGGCCGGGTTCCGGTGATCGTCACCACGACGCACTTCGGCACCCAGGTCTGCGCCGCGCGCAGCCGGCGCGCCCAGGAGCAGGGCGCGGCCATGCTGATGATCATGCCGCCCTATCACGGCGCCACGATCCGAGTGTCCGAAGAGCAGGTCGCGGGATTCTTCCAGCGCGTGTCGGACGCGGTGGACATCCCCATCATGATCCAGGACGCGCCGGTGGCGGGCACGCCGCTGTCCGCCGCCTTGCTGGCGCGCATGGCGCGCGAGATCGAACATGTGTCGTACTTCAAGATCGAAACCGCGGGCGCGGCCTCCAAGCTGCGCGACCTGATCGCATTGGGCGGCGCGGCGGTGGAGGGGCCCTGGGACGGCGAAGAAGCCATCACCCTGCTGCCGGACCTGGACGCCGGGGCCACGGGGTCCATGACGGGCGGCGGCTTTGCCGATGGCATCCGCCCGATCATCCAGGCGCATCTGGCCGGGCGCCGGGACGAAGCCTATCGGCTATATGAGCGCTGGCTGCCGCTGATCAACTATGAAAATCGCCAGGGAGGCATCCTGACGGCCAAGGCGCTGATGAAGGCCGGCGGCGTGATCGCCTGCGAGGCGCCCCGGCATCCGTTCCCGCCGATGCGCGACGAGGTGCGGCAGGGCCTGCTGGAAACGGCCAGGCGGCTGGACCCGCTGGTGCTGCGCTGGGGGCGTTAGTTACTGGAATCCAAACACACCGTTCCGCCACGCAGAACAAGCGGCAAGCGCGTGGCGGGTAAAATCCCCGGCTATTGGTCAAGTTAGGGGCTCGTGTGCAGCCGGTCATTTCAGTTCAGGATTTATCCAAACGGTACGCCTCGGGATTCCAGGCGCTAAAGAGCGTAAACCTGGATATCCAGCGCGGCGAGATTTTTGCCTTGCTCGGGCCCAACGGCGCGGGCAAGACGACGCTGATCAGCATCATCTGCGGCATCGTCAATCCCACCGGCGGCAAGGTGCTGGCCGATGGCCACGATATCGTGTCGGACTTCCGCGCGGCCCGGTCCAAGATCGGGCTGGTGCCCCAGGAAATCTCCACCGACGCCTTCGAGAGCGTCTGGAACACCGTCACCTTCAGCCGCGGCCTGTTCGGCAAGCCGGCCAATCCCGCGTACATCGAAAAGGTGCTGCGCGACCTGTCGCTCTGGGACAAGAAAGACAGCCGCATCATGGCGCTGTCCGGCGGCATGAAGCGCCGCGTCATGATCGCCAAGGCGCTGTCGCACGAGCCCGCCATCCTGTTCCTGGATGAGCCCACGGCCGGCGTGGACGTGGAACTGCGCCGGGGCATGTGGGAAATGGTGCGCCGCCTGCGCGAAAGCGGGGTCACGATCATCCTGACCACGCACTACATCGAAGAAGCCCAGGAAATGGCCGACCGCATCGGCGTGATCCGCAAGGGCGAGATCATCCTGGTCGAAGAAAAGAACGCGCTGATGGCCAAGCTGGGCAAGCGCCAGCTTGCCCTGACGCTGAAGGCGCCCCTGCCCGGCGTCCCGACCGCGCTGGACGCCTATCAGCTCGACCTCTCCAGCGACGGCTACAAGCTGGTCTACACCTACGACAACCAGGGCGGCGGCGATATTTCCCGGCTGCTGCAGGACCTGAGCAGGCTGCAGATCGAATTCACGGACCTGAATTCATCGGAAAGCTCGCTCGAGGACATCTTTGTCAGCCTGGTACACGGTCAATCATGAACTTCTACGCCATACGCGCTATCTACCTGTTTGAAATGGCCCGCGCCTGGCGCACGCTGATGCAAAGCGTGCTGTCGCCGGTGATCTCCACCTCGCTCTATTTCGTGGTGTTCGGCTCGGCCATCGGCTCGCACATGGTCGAGATCGACGGCGTCAGCTATGGCGCCTTCATCGTGCCGGGCATGATCATGCTGTCGCTGCTGACGCAAAGCATCGCCAATGCGTCCTTCGGCATCTACATGCCGCGCTTTTCCGGCACCATCTACGAAATCCACTCCGCGCCCATCTCCTACGTCGAGATCGTCATGGGCTACGTGGGCGCCGCCGCCAGCAAATCCATCATCCTGGGCCTGATCATGCTGGCCACGGCGCGCCTGTTCGTGTCGTTCGAAGTCGAGCACCCGTTCTGGATGCTGGCCTTTCTGGTGCTGACCGCGGTCACGTTCAGCCTGTTCGGCTTCATCATCGGCGTCTGGGCGGACGGCTTCGAGAAACTGCAGATCATTCCGCTGATGATCATCACGCCGCTGACCTTCCTGGGTGGCACCTTCTATTCCATCAACATGCTGCCGCCGTTCTGGCAGACGGCCACGCTGTTCAATCCGGTGGTCTACCTGGTCAGCGGCTTTCGCTGGGCGTTCTTCGGCGTGGCGGACGTCAGCATCGAGATCAGCGTGGGCATGACACTGGCGTTTCTGGTGGCGTGCCTGGTGGGCGTGCGCTGGATCTTCAAGACGGGTTACCGCTTGAAGACGTAGGGGATTCGCGCCGGAAGACGCAGCCCCGCCGGCGCCCGGACGGCGGCGCCATTCCCCCTCACGTAAAAAACGCCACGCGCCCGGATGGGCGGGTGGCGCGGGCTTGCAGCCGGATGGGCTGCAGGCGGGGCGCTGGGCTTAGCGCGGCGCGGCGCCGCCCTTGCTCATGCCGATCACGCGTTGCTTGAGCTGCGGGTCCTGCTGCACGGCCTGGCCGATGCCGTTGAATTCCTCGACGGTCAGGCCGTCGGCACGCACCAGTTGCACCATCTTGGCGTCCGCTTCCTGGACGACCTTCTGCTTGGCTTCGTCCGACTTGGCGGCGTCGACCTTGGGACGGTATTCGTCCACCACGCCCGAGATCTTCTGCGACGCCGACGCAAAGCGCTGCAATTGCTGATCGGAAGGCTGCTGCACGGCGGGCGCCATGCCCGGCTGGGCCTGAGTCTGCCCTTGGGGCTGGCTGGCCTGTTGCGCCAGGGCAGGAGCACCGGACAGCGCCGTCGTCAGTATGGCGGCGGATAGGAATGCGTATTTGGAACGCTGCATGAAACCTCCTTGTTCCGGTTGAATGTCCGATCATGATGACGACGGGACCGGGGAGGGGACAAGTTTCCCGATGTGTTTTCCTGTGTCGGCAGGCCACGATATGCGCAGGCGCCGCAGGAGGGCGGCCCAGGGGGCGGCCCGGAAACGTTTTGCGCGGTTTCGTAGTCGCTGCTGGCCGCGATGTGTCCTTAGGTTTGCGCGCCGTGGCGCCTGGCGTCAGGCGGCGTACCAGAACACCGCGAAAAAATGGCAGACGGTGCCGGTCAGCACGAACAGATGCCAGATGAAATGGCCGTAGCGCCAGCGGTTGTCGAACACGAAGAACACGACGCCGCCCGTGTAGGCCAGCCCGCCCGCCACCAGCCACCACAGCCCGCCCGTGGGCACCAGTTCGATCAAGGGCTTGGCGGCGATGACGACGATCCAGCCCATCGCCAGATACAGCCCGGTCGAAAGCGCTGGCCGGTTGAGCCGCTTGCTGGCCTTCAGCCCCACGCCCAGCAGCGCCAGCCCCCAGACCAGTCCGAACAGGGTCCAGCCCCAGGGGCCGCGCAACGCGCCCAGCGCGAACGGCGTATACGTGCCCGCGATCAGCAGATAGATGGCGGAGTGGTCGAGCACGTTGAAGATCTGCTTGGCGCGGCAGGGGGGCAGCGCGTGATAGATGGTGGAAGCCAGATACAGCAGGCACATCGAGGCCGCGAACACCGCCGCGCCCGCGATGAAGGCGGCGTCGCCCTGGCGCACGGCGGCGGCGATCAGAAGCGGCGCCGCGGCCAGCGCGCCGGCGGCGCCGAGTCCATGGCTGATGCTGTTGGCGATTTCTTCGCCCAATGTCTGGGGACGGTCGTTAGGGAACATGGGCACTTGATGTCGGGCTGGACTGGTTGGGAACAAGGCTTCCACCATAGGCGTTTTACGGCGGCTGCTCAAGCGCGCAGGCCGTGCTGGGCGCAGCCATGCGGGGCCGGTTTGATCTGGTGCAAATCCGCCGGGGACCCCGCATAAAAAATGGGCCGGAACAGTTACTGTGTGATACATTTGACGCGCCAACAAGCCGCCCGCAGAGGTGGCCAGCATTCTTCTTTCCGGGCTTGCACCAGCGGCGCGCGTCAGCGCGTCCGCAACCGATACTCTTAGGGGAGGCACCGATGATTCCGGCAATTGGCCTTATGGTTGGGGCATACATCGTCACGCGCATGACGGCGATGCTGACCCGGCCCGACTCGAGTAAAGTGGTCAAGGTGCTTTCGATAATCACGATCGCCGTGGCGCTGGTTTCCTGTCTGGAATTGCTCACAGGCGCCGCAGCCCTTCCGCCCGCCCGGTTCTAAGGCCAGGCGTCCCCCCTCACGAACGGCATGGCCGCCGCAATCGGCACCTGGCGCGGTCATGCGCGCCGGGACCTTGACGTGAGGTAAGAGGATCTACCGAACAGGCCCTAGCAATGGCGCGCAGTTTCAGCAGTCTGTTTTTCAAAGCCGCAAAAAAAATCAGCAAGCTCCAGCGCGCCGCGTTGCGCATGGCAGCGCCCAAGGCCGCCCGCAAGCGCACCGTCTCGGCGCGCAAGGCCGCGGTCGCGGCGGGCCATGCGGCCAAGGCCGCCAAAGCCGCCAACGCCGCCATCGCGGCCAAGGCCACTTCCGGCGCCGCGCCGCGCAGCACGGCGGCGCCGCCGCTGGGCAACGGACGCTGGGAAGCCTCGCGCCAGTTCTCCGACGGTGCGGGGCGCAGGCTGGCTTTCGCGCGCTATACGCCGGCCGCCCCGCCCGCTACGGGCATGCCCGTGGTCGTGATGCTGCATGGCTGCCGGCAGACATCGGTGGCGTTCGCGCGCGGTACGCGCATGAACCAATGGGCCGATGCGGGCGGCTTCATGGTGTTGTATCCGCAGCAGTCCATGGCGCGCCAGGTGCAGCGTTGCTGGCGCTGGTTTCAGCCCGACGCCCACCATGGGGGCGCCGAGGCCGACCTGATCGCGGCAATGATCCAGGCCGAGGTCGCGCGCCACGGCCTGGACCCCGAACGCGTCTATATCGCCGGGCTGTCCGCGGGCGCGGGAATGGCGGCGCTGGTAGCCTTGCGCCATCCCGGGCTGATTGCCGCGCTGGCCATGCATTCCGGCCCCGTCGTGGGCGACGCCCACAACGCCGCCAGCGGCATCGGCACGATGCGGCGCGGCAGCATCAAGCCCTTGTTTCCGCTGCTGGAATCCGTAGCGGATCCGGCCGTGCTCCAGCTTGGCATGCCCGCCCTGATCCTGCAGGGGCAGCTCGATCCGGCCGTGGCCCCGCGCAATGCCCGGCAATTGTTCGAACAGTTCCGGGCATTGAACCTCCCGCACCCGGAAGACGTGCCGGTCGAGCGCGTGCTGGGCCTGGGCACCGAAAAGGCCTATCGCCGGGTGGACATGCTGCGCGGGCGCAAGACCGTCGTGCGCCTGTGCGAGATCACGCGGCTTGAGCACGCGTGGAGCGGCGGGGATCCCGCAGTGAGGTATCACGCGCGCAGCGGTCCCGATGCCTCGGCGTTGATCTGGCGATTCTTCCAGGGCCAGCGGCGCGTCGCCGCCGTCCCGGCGGAGCTGGGGCAGGCCGCCACGTAGATGCGGCGCGCGATTGTTCGCGCGTGAGGAATGCATATGTCGCGCCCGCGCGCGTCCGGATCGGCCGGACGCGGCGTAAGATCGCCGCATTCCCGACAAGCCCGGAGCGCCGTGCTCCGGCCAGGAAGTCCCTACGGAAATCAAGCCATGTCTCTGTCCATGTACCAGGCGTCCGTGCCTGTCTTCGTTCGCGGCCTGACCGTGCTGGCCGCGCTGCTGGAAAAAGCCGCCGCCCATGCCCAGGCGGCGGGTATCGACCCGTCCCAGCTCGTCAACGCCCGCCTTGCCCCCGACATGTATCCCTTGTCGGGCCAGATCCAGCGCGCAAGCGACGCGTCCAAGTTTGCCGTGCAGCGCCTTACCCAAGGCGACGCCCCGAAATTCCCGGACGACGAAACCACGCTTGCGCAATTGCAGCAGCGCATCGCCGGCACCATCGCCTATCTGCAAAGCGTGACGCCTGAACAGATCGATGGCGCGGAAGGCCGCAAGGTCACCTTGAACTGGGGGGAATTCAAGCCCGAATTTCAGGGCGACAGCTATCTGCTGACATTCGCGTTGCCCAACTTCTACTTCCACGTCACCACCGCCTACGGCATCCTGCGCCAGGCGGGCGTGCCCATCGGCAAGCTGGATTTCCTGGGGCCGTACCCTCAATAGGACGGCTCAGGCGCGCAATCGGGGCCGTCGCCGTGCGGCCCCCGGCCTGGTCATGTTTTCGCGGCGTCGCCGCAGCCTTCCAGGTTGCCCATCTTCGCCATGTTCTGCTGGATCTCTTCCGGCGTCAGGTCCTGCTTGTGCGTCGCGATGGACCAGCGGTGGCCAAACGGATCCACCACCTGGCCATAGCGGTCGCCCCAGAACATGTCGGCCGCCGGCATCGTCACCTGCGCGCCCGCGGCCACTGCCTGCTGCATCGCGGCGTCGACATCGTTCATGTACAGGTGCAGGGTGACCGGGGTGCCCTTCAGCGCCCGGGGTCCCAGTGTGCCCCAGTCCGGAAAGTCGTCCATCAGCATCAGGACGGAATCGCCGATGCGTATGGCCGCGTGCATGATCTTGCCGCCGGGGCCCGGCAGGCGCGTGATTTCCTGGGCGTTGAACGCTTTTTTGTAGAAGTCGATGGCATCGGAAGCTCCTTCGCACACGATGTGCGCGGTCAGCGTATGCATGCCTTCGGGTATGGGTTTGACTGCGGTGGTGGCCATGGTTTGTCTCCTGGTTAGTCTGATTGGCTGCGTTCGCGGCGCAGCCCGGGCGAGGGTGCGCGCTACTTGCCGATCAGGGAGGTGAATCCGCCCCAGCACATGCGCTTGACATCGAATACTCCGTCGCAGCACATGTCCGCGAGCCGTGGATCCGCCATGACTTTCGCATTGATCCGGTCGCGTTCGGCTTTGCTGGCGTACAGGATCCAGGCAAAGACCACGGTCTCGCCGTCGCGCGCGCCAGCCGCCGCGCTGAACGATGCGAAGCCCTCGCCGTCGATGTCGTCGGCGACGCCTTCCCGGTAATCGAGCGCGCCATGCTCCAGCCAGATGCCTTGGGCATGCTGCGCCATTTCCTTGTACTTCTCCAAGTTCTCCTTGGGGACGGTAAGCAAGAAACCATCTATGTACTTTTCCATCGATCACTCCTTTTGTCCGTGTTGTTCTGCCTTCTGCCTGGGCGCCCGCAAGCCGCCTTGGCCGCCGTCCGGATTCGGGATCGGCAGGTGTCACTTTATCGGGATATTTCCGCGTTTCAGATAGGCAATTGCGACAATCTTGCGGGTGGATTGCGTCAGCTTGCAGGCGTATGCTTGGCAACATGAAAAACGTCGCGTTCCTTCTGCCTCAGGCGGCCAATATCGCGTCCCTGGAAACCGCGCGCCATGGCTTCCTGGTGGCCAACGAATACCTTGCCGCGCATGGCCGCGAGCCGCGTTTCCACGTGCGCACCCTGGGCCTGACGCGCGAGGTCAGCCTGGACGACGGACGCATCAAGGTGCAGGCCGACATGGTGCTGGCGGACGCGCACGACATCCACATCTGCATCGCGCCTCCGCTACTCGGTTCGGTGTCCGACGCCGTGCTGTCCAACCGCGAGCTCATCGAATGGCTGTCGCGGCACCACCGCGAAGGCGGCGAGGTCGCCAGCCTGTGCATGGGCGCCGCGCTGCTCGCGGCGGGCGGCGTGCTGGACGGGCAGCAGGCGGTCGTCCATTGGGTGGCGCAGAACCTGTACGCCAGCCTGTTTCCCAATGTGCGGTGGATCAGCGACCGCGTGGTCATGGCGGAGAACGGGGTCTACACCAGCGGCGGCGCATTTTCGGCGGCGCATCTGGTCCTGCACCTGATCGAGAAATACACCGACCGCGACACCGCCATCTGGTGCGCCAAGTATTTCCAGCTTGACTGGAGCCGTCAAAGCCAGTTGCCGTTCTCTGTCTTCATGGGCCAGAAATCGCACGCCGACGACATCGTGCGCGCGGTGCAGGACTACATCGAAGGCCGCTACACAGAGAAGATCACCGTCGAGGATCTGGCCGGGCGCCACGCGCTGGGCCGCCGCACGCTGGAGCGTCGTTTCCGCCAGGCCACCGGCAACAGCATCGTCGAGTACGTGCAGCGCGTGCGCGTGGAAGCGGCCAAGCAGCGCCTCGAAACCTCGCGCAAGAGCGTCGCCGAGGTCATGTACGAGGTCGGCTACAACGACACCAAGGCGTTTCGCGACATCTTCAACAAATACTGCGGCATGTCGCCGGTGGGGTATCGCGAGCGCTATCAATAGCGCGGCCCGCGATCAGCCCTGGTAGCGGTACACCCGCGTGTCGCGCATGACGAAGCCCGCCGATTCATACAGGTGATGCGCCGACAGGCGGCTGGGGTTGGACGTCAGGTCCAGCGTCCGCGTCTTCAGTTCACGGCTCTTCACGATGGCGGCATGGGTGAGCGCCAGGCCCACCTTCAGGCCGCGCGCCTGTTCATCCACCACCACGTCCTCGATCCATGCGCGCACGCCGGTCGGAATGCGGAAATGCACCAGCGTGAGCGTGCCCACGATCCGCTCGTCGGGACCCATGGTGGCGATGAACACATGATTGCAGGGCGCGCGGATGATCTCGTCCAGGTCGGCTTCCGATAGCGGCGGGGCGGTCTTCGAGAGCTGGGGCAGCAGCCGCGCAAAGGCCTGCGCCAGGCGTGCGTCGGCGTGGGACGCCAGGGTCACGGTCACGCCATTGTCCAAGGGTTTCATGGTTGTCTCCGCAAGGGGGATGCTGTGTCGATCTTAGCAACGCCGCGCGGCGATATCTCGGCTGTCTTTGCAGAATCGCAAACAAGTCTCACGTAAATCTTGCAAATTGTGTCAATGAAATTAGACTGGGGTTTTCCCTGGTTCGATGTTCTGTGTAATTTCCGTGTGGTAATGCCCGACAGCATGGCGATGGCGGAGATCGACGCCCCTGACCGTAGACGACAATGACGATTCTCCGCATCAATTCCGGCAGTTTTTCCATCGGTGCCCGCCTGGCGCTGGGCTTTGGCGCGGTGCTCGCCCTGCTGCTGGCGCTGGCCGGCCTGTCGCAGTACGAACTCACGCACATCGGCGGCATCAACCGCGCGATCACCCAGGAAACCTGGACCAAGGCCAGCGCCATATCGGTCGTGGACGTGACGACGCGCGCCAATGCGCGCGTCAACCTGGAACTGATCGTCAACGCCAACCCCGCGGCTGCCGACAAGCTGTTTCTGCAGATCGACGCGAACCGCAAGGCCATCGATCAGGCGCTGGCGACGCTGCGGCCCTTGTTCAAGGCCGAGGATGCGCGCGCAAGGCTGCGCACGCTCGAGGACTTGCGCGGCCGCTACGTCAAATCCTTCCAGTCCGTGGGCGCGATGCTGAAAAGCGGTGAGCGCGACGCGGCGCGCCAGCGCATGCTGGCAGAGACCCTGCCGCTGCTCGACAGCCTGCAGGACCACATCATCGAGCTGTCCAGGCTGCAGTCCGTCGAAATGAACGAGGCCGCCGTCGCCAGCCAGGAAGTCATCCTGGAGGCGGAGCGATTGAACCTTGCCCTGGCGGGCCTGGCCCTGGTGCTGGGCGCGCTTTTCGCCTGGCGGGTCACCCGCTCCATCACCCACCCGCTCGCGCGCGCGGTCAAGGCGGCCGAAACCGTCGCGGGCGGCGACCTGGGCCAGCGCATCGAAGCCGGCGCCAAGGACGAAACCGGGCGTCTGCTGCACGCCTTGCAGGACATGCAGGAAAAGCTGGCTGGCGCCGTTCGCGTCATCCGGCACGGATCGGAAACGATATCCAGCGCTTCCGGCCAGATCGCCGCGGGCAACGCGGACCTGTCCAGCCGCACCGAAGAGCAGGCCGCTTCGTTGGAACAGACCGCCGCGTCGATGGAAGAGCTTGCATCGACCGTGAAGCAGAATGCCGACAACGCGCGCAAGGCCAACGGCCTTGCCGCCAACGCCTCTGAAATCGCCCATCGCGGTGGCGCGGCCGTGTCCGCCGTGGTCGGCACCATGCACGACATCTCCGCCAGTTCGCGTAAGATATCCGAGATCGTGTCCGTCATCGACGGCATCGCGTTCCAGACCAATATCCTGGCGCTCAACGCGGCGGTCGAGGCCGCCCGCGCGGGCGAACAGGGCAAGGGCTTCGCGGTCGTGGCGGGCGAAGTGCGCTCGCTGGCGCAACGCAGCGCGCAGGCCGCCAGGGAGGTCAAAGCCCTGATCGAGGAATCCGTCGGCAAGGTCGGCGAGGGATCGCGGCAAGTCCAGGAGGCGGGCGCCACCATGGAAGAAGTGGTGACGTCCGTGAAGCACGTGACCGGCATCATGGGCGAAATCGCCGCGGCCTCGCAAGAGCAGGCCAGCGGCATCGATCAGGTGAATCGCGCCGTGGCCCAAATGGACGAGGCAACCCAGCAGAACGCGGCCCTGGTCGAAGAGGCCGCCGCCGCCGCGGGGTCCATGCAGGATCAGGCGCGTGAACTGGTCAGGGCGGTGGGCGTGTTCCGGCTGGCGGAAGATGCCGTGCGCCGCGGCCAGGGCGAGGCCGCGGGGCAGGGGCATGCCAAGCTGTTGCTGGCTTGACGGGCCGGGCGCTCAGCGCGCCAGGTGCGCCACCGGGATCGGACGGTCTCCCGATATCGTGGTCCGGTGCATCTCGCGGTCGAAGCCGTCATAGTCGTTCATCGCAAGATGCTGGGTGCAACGGTTATCCCACAGCGCCAGCGATCCGGGCGTCCAGCGGAAACGGCAGGTGAATTCGGGCCGGGCCGCATGGCGGTACAGGAACTGCAGCAGCGGCTCGCTTTCCTCCTGCGTCATGCCGTCGAACCGCAGCGTATAGGTGCCGTTCACATACAGGGCCTTCCTGCCGGTTGCCGGGTGCACGCGCACCACCGGGTGGATCACCTCGCTGATGGCGCGATTGTCGGTACGCACGTCCATCTTGTGCGCCGGGTCTCCGTTGTTCACCACGGCGCCGCCCGCGCCGTACGATCGGACCGCGCTGTGCACCGCGCCCAGCCCGTCGAGAATCTCCTTCAGGCGCTCCGACAGGCCCTCGTAGGCGCGGTACATGTTCGCCCACATCGTGTCGCCGCCATACGGCGGAATGATCCGGCCATACAAGGCCGAGCCCAGCGGAGGTTCTTCGGCATAGCTCATGTCCGTGTGCCACAGGCCGCCGAACAGGCGGCGGGTGCTTTCCGCCTTGCCCTTCATCACGGGAAGGATGGTCGGATGACCTTCCAGCGCGCGCACGAACGGCACCTCCAGCAGCTCTCCGAAGCGCGAGCTGAAATCGATGTGTTGTTGCGGCGTTAATTGCTGGTCCCGGAAAAACACCACCAGGTGTTCATGCAGGGCGGTGCGTACCTCTTCGAACTGATCGTCGGACAGCGGCCGGGACAGGTCGATGCCCCGGATCTCGGCGCCCAGGGCGCCGGCGATGGGATACGTTTCCAGATGGCGATACAGGGTCATGCTTGTCTCCTGGCTTATTGGATCTTGATCTGGGCGCTGCGCACGAGCGCGCCCCACTTGTCCGTTTCCGCGGCGATATACCGCCCAAAATCCGCCGGGCCTCCGGCGGCGATGATTCCGCCCATGGCCGCGATCTGCTCGCGCACATCGGGCAGGGCCAGCACTGCCAGCAACTCCTTGTGCAAACGCTCCACGACGGGCTTGGGCGTTGCCGCCGGCGCCAGCACGCCGAACCATCCGGCGATTTCATAGCCCGGCAAACCCGCCTCTGCCATCGTCGGCACGTCCGGCAGTTGCGGCGAACGCGCGGCGCTGGTGATGGCCAGCGCCCGCAACTTTCCTGCCTTCACCAACTGCAGCGCGGAGGGCATGTTGTCGAACATCATGGGCACATGTCCGGCCACCGTGTCATTCAATCCTGGCGCGCTGCCCCGATAGGGAACCTGCGTCAGCCGCAGGCCCGCCGTCGACGCGAACAGCTCGCCCGCCAGATGCAGCGACGTTCCCGTGCCCGGCGTTGCATAGCCCAATGGCTCGGGCGCCTTGCGGGCGTAGGCGATCAGCTCCTGCACCGAGCGCACCGGCAAGGACGGATTCACCACCAGCAGATTCGGCACGCTCATCAGCATCGCCACGGGCGCCAGATCACGCTGCGGCTTGTAGGGCAGGTCCGGGTACAGGGCGGGGTTGATGGCGATGGGGCCGATATTGCCCATCACGATGGTGTAGCCATCGGCGGGCTGCTTCACCGCGTAATCGGTGCCGACGTTGCCGCCGGCGCCGGCCTTGTTCTCGACGATGACGGGCTGCCCCAGGCGTTCTCCCAGCTTATGGCTGACCAGCCGGGCAAGCATGTCGGTCGATCCGCCGGGCGGATACGGCACGATCCATTTGATGGGTTGCGACGGCCATGGCGCTTGCGCCAGGACCGGCCCCGTACAGAGGGCAAGGCCTGCCGCAAGCGCGAGTGCGATGCGTTTCATGTTTGTCTCCTTCCCTGGCTCGCCGGTCTTGCCGGGAGCATCATTAGTGTGTAATGTTCACCTAGTGATCAATATGTTTATCAGGTGAACGTGTGAAGAATAATAGATCGATCCAGAGGTGTCTATCCATCATTCGGGCCTTCCGTGGCAACGGCCGGCCCACGCTGGCCGAACTGGCGCGCGCGGTGGAACTGCCGCACGCCACCGTGCTTCGCTTCCTGCAAACGCTGGAAGAAGAGGGCTACGCCGCGCGTGAAGGCAGCCGCTGGCGGCTGACTCCGCAGGTCTTCGAACTGGGATTCGCGGCCATGGAAAGCCTGGGCGTGACGGATGCGGTGCAGGAGATCCTGCAAAACCTCGCCGACACCTACTCGGGCACCTCCAACCTGGGCGAGGCCAATCCGGAAGGCGTCATCATCATCGGCCGCGCCATGGCGCCGGCCGAACGGCGCCGGCTCGTGGTGATGAACCTGCGCGTCGGCAGCATATTGCCGCCGGCCAGCGCCCTGGCCGGCGGGCTGCGCCTGCCGGCCGGGCAATGGAGCCGATTCGACTACCCCGACAGCAATCAGGTGTCCGTGGCGGTGCCCGTGACGCAGGCCGGTGCGCGCGTGCTGTCAGTGGGAATTTCGGTGGCGGCGCCTGAGGCGGCAGGAGGCAGGCTGGAAGCAGAGATGGTGCCGGCGCTGCAGCGCGCCGCCGAGAGCATTGGGGGAGTAATACGAGTGGGCGTGGTCTGAGTGCCTGGGAGGCCATCAAGCCCAGTAGATGGCGCGCGTCCGCCTCCAGCGGCGGCACGTCCTGCATCCGCAGGCAAAGCTGCTCGGCCTGCGGGGCCTGCCTCGCTGTCCTCGTTCGCTGCGGCCCGGTCCAAAAACCGTCAGTCGCCAGCAGGCCGGCCCGCGCCATAGCGGACTTTCACGTGACTCGAAAACGCCAGATACAGCGTCCAGCCCGTGGCGGCAAGCATGGAGCGCAAGAAAGTGGCCGGCGCGCTGGTGTCCAGCAGGCTGGTTAGCGGCAAGTTTCTGGCCCACAGGGTGACGGCGAGCATCACCGCGCCCGCGATGGGCCCGGCGAGCCACAGGGCCAGATGGACGATCTTGACCGTCGAGGGCTTGCGGCGGGCAAAGAGTAGCGCGCCGGCTGCGATGCTCAGGACGGAGCACGCCGCCATGATGACCAGGATGGTCCACCAGAACCAAGGCACTGCCGGCTCCATCGCGTTGATCGCCTTCAGCAGCGGGATGCCTTGCGCAAGCTCGAACAGCGGCCGCACGCAAAGCAGGTGTATGCCAAGAAACATGAGCCACGCATTGAGAGCCCCGGGGTCGGCTTCGGGATTGGCCGGTAGGGAGGGGGCGTTCTGAAAGGGGCGTGCGGGTTTGGAGGTCATCCAAATACTACGGCCAAGCGCGCGGATTTTTAAGCCGGCAACGCAAGCCCGGCTTGAGATTCGACAACGGGCGGCAGGTTCCCCGCCGCCCGCAGGCCACCTGCAAAGCCTTCATCTGAGCGCTGCCTTCGGGGAAGCGGACGAATTGAACCTGGCCATCGTCGCCAAATTCGTCGCCCATCCTGTCTACGAGATCGTCGTTCATGTAGAAGCTCGTGGCCGCAAGAAAGCCGACCCGTGACTGCTTGCAGTCGAACACCACGTCCGTGATCGAGCGGTTGTAGGCCCTGATTTTTTGTCCTTGCCCGGGGTGCTCTGGGGCGTGGCATACCGCAATTCCATTTTCCCCTTCGCGCTTCCGGAAGGCTGCCGCGAATCCGGCATGGCTCCGATCCTGATGGCGGTACTGGGATGGTCGGGGCGAGGCGGCACCTCGAACCATTTCTGCGCGAGGGCGGCGGGGCAGAACAGGGCGGCTGCCGCAACGGCCAGGCCCAGGCGCGCCATCAAGCCCGGCGCACAGGACTTGCGAGCGGCGAGTGCGGGCGCTGCGTGCCTTCTCGTGCCATGACCGGGATCTGGTTTCATGAGCCGCTTGCCCTGTGTTGTTACGGGTGGATCGTTCCATCCGGTCGCGGCTTCAAATGTAGCAAAATGCCGTCTCGCGCTGAATGCGCGGTGCTTTTCCACCCAGGGTTCACCCTTCTTCTCCTTCCCATGTCCAAGACTTCCATCCAGCACCTCCGCGACCAGTTCTCCAGATTTGGCGAACTTCGCCCGCAGTCGCGCGACCAATGGAAAGGCGAGATCCCGCTGCCGGACGTGCTCGTCGATTTCTACGAGCGGATCGGCCCGTGGGGCGCTACCCATCACCAGAGCGTGGGCCCGGTCGGCATCACGCTTTCCGAGACGAACATCAGTTTCCTCCCGCTGCATCGGCTGTGGAATCTGCAGGCCGGCTATCGCTGGGACGCGTCTGACGGGCAGCGCGTGCCGCAATGGCAGGAGAACTGGCTTGTCATCGCGGACCAGAACGCGGATCCGTTCATACTCGACACCGAAACTGGAAGGATCCTGTACGCCATGCACGGCACGGGCGCCTGGGATCCGTACGAAGTGGCGCCGGACCTGTATACGCTGGCCGCCGCCCTGGCGGCGGTGGGCGTGGTGTTCCTGGAAGCGGATGAGGACCTGCGCGACGACGACTGGGCGGTGAAGCCCGAACACCGGCTGCGGGCGATGCGCGAGCTGGCCGCCGTCCTGGGCGACGCGCAGGATGCCGAGAATTTCCTGGCTGTTCTGGAACTGTAGCTTCCCTTACCGCGGCGGCACGGCTTCGCTGACGCTCGCCGCCAGCATCTGCGCCGTGGCGGCCGACAAGGTCCATCCCAGGTGGCCATGGCCCGTGTTGTAGAACACGCCCGGGCGTTTTCCGGGGCCGACACGCGGCATCATGTTCGGCGTCATCGGCCGCAGGCCGCACCACGGCACCACGCGGGAGGTCCGGATACCCGGGAAGTGCTTGCGCGTCCAGTCCACCAGCGGCTGCACGCGCTCCGCCCGGATATCCATGTTGAAGCCGTTGAATTCCGCCGTCCCCGCAACGCGGAACCGGTCGCCCAGCCGGCTGGTGACGATCTTGGCGGCTTCGTCCAGCAGGCTGACGCTGGGCGCGCTGGCTAGGCTCTGCGCGTCGTCCAGGTGCACGCTGATCGAATAGCCCTTGACCGGATAGATGTTCAGCGCGTCTCCGAGCTGCCTGGCGAACTGGCGGCTGGCGGCGCCGGCGCAGACGACGATGGCGTCGGCTTCGTGCTGCTCCCGTTCGCGGCCGTCGTCGCGCAGCATGTCCAGCACGTAGGGGCGGCTGTCGCGGCTGATGTGGCGGATGTCGGCGTCCTGCACGAACCTCACGCCGCGCCGCTCGCACGCCTGCGCCAGTCCGCTGGTGAACTTGTGGATGTCGCCGGTGGCGTCCGACGGGGTGTAGAAGCCGCCGTGGCAGCCCGTCCGCAGGGCGGGTTCGATGGCGAGCGCTTCCTGGCTGGATACGGCGTAGCGGTCCAGCCCGCCTTCCCGCAGCAGGGCATTCGCGCGGCGGGCCGTTTCGAAGCTGGCGGCGTCGTGATAGATGTGCAGGATGCCCCGGCGCTCCAGATCGAAGTCGATGCCTTCTGCTTCGGCCATGTCGAACAGGTGCTGGCGAGCCTGGATGGCCAGGCGCGTGGTCGCGATGGTGTTTTTTCTGTAGTGGGGAATTTGTGCCACGAACTGCGCCAGCCACGAGTACTTGTGCCAGCCCGGCCTGGGATTCAGCAGCAGCGGCGCATTGCGGCGCCACATCCAGCGCAGGCCCTTCATGAGGGTGGCGGCGCTGTTCCAGACCTCGGCGTTGCTGGCCGATAGCTGGCCGCCGTTGGCATAGGAAGTTTCCATGGCGGGGTAGCGCTGGCGGTCGTAGACCGTGACCGTGTAGCCCAGCTTGCAGAGGGCGTAGGCGGACGTGACGCCGGTGATACCGGCGCCGATGATGGCGATGCGGGGCATGATGGCTCCAGAAAGGGTGGCCGCGGCCGTGGTTGGCCGCCGCACCCCATCTGTCTCGGTACCTGAGAGCTTCACCCGTGGCGCGCTAGGCGGCGGGATCCCCTTCGGTGGGCGCGCACGGCGCCTCTCTCCAGATTGTCTAGACCGCGCAGTCCTGTTGCCTGAGAGTTTCCGGGGCGGTTGCTCCGTCGGCGCCCGCCACGGGGGCGAGTCTCTTCTGCGGGGTTTTAAATCGACCCGCAGAGCATAGCCAAAAACCTGAGCGGCGAGCTTAGGGGTTAGTACCAGGAGCGCCCGGCGCCACGGTACGATGCACGCAGTGCCGCGCGCCGCGTCTGTGGCCCAGCGCGCGCCGGCCGGATTCCGACACATAGAGGACGATGCATGCGTATCCGAAGACTGCTCCGCGCAGGCTTGGTTTTCATCAGTGTTTTCACCGGCGCGGCCGGCCCGGCCTGCGCGCGCTCGGAGCTGCCGTACATCGACAGCGTGGTGAACGAGGCCGCGCGCGCCGCCATGCGGCAGCATGACATCGCGGGGATGGTGATCGGCATCACGCATCAAGGCCGGCAGCGGTTCTACACCTACGGCGTGGAATCGCTGCAGACGCGGCGAGCCGTCACGCGCGACACGCTGTTTGAACTGGGGTCGATCAGCAAGACCTTCACGGCGACGCTGGCGGCCTACGCGCAGGCCAAGGGCCAGCTCGCGCTAAGCGACAGCCCCGCCCGATTCCTGCCTGAACTGGCCGGCAGCGAGTTCGCGAAACTGACGCTGCTCAACCTGGCCACGCACACCACGGGCGGCTTTCCCTTGCAGGTGCCCGACGCGGTGCGCAACGAGGCGCAACTGATGGATTACCTGAAGGCCTGGAAGCCCGAACATGCGCCCGGCACCTACCGCAGCTATGCCAACCCCGGCATCGGCATGCTGGGCGTCGTCGCGGCCGCAAGCATGAAGCAGCCCTTCGCGCAGGCGATGGAAAAAGAGCTGTTTCCGAAGCTGGGCCTGTCCAGCACGTACGTCGATGTTCCCGCCGCCAAGGCATCGCGCTATGCGCAGGGCTACAACAAGCAGGGCGCGCCCGTGCGTGTGAATCCCGGCGTGCTCGCGGCCGAGGCCTACGGGGTCAAGTCCAGCGCGCGCGACATGCTGCGGTTCGTGGAGGCCAACATGGGCATGGACGTCCTGGATCGCGACATTCGGCGCGCCATTGCGGATACGCACGTGGGCTATTACCAGGTGGGCGGGATGACACAGGACATGGTCTGGGAACAGTTTCCGTACCCGGTGACGCTGGACACGCTGCTGACGGCCAATGCGGGCACGCTGAACAGCCAGAGCCACGCGGCCTCGGCCCTGATCCCGCCGCTGGCGCCGGAGGACGCGGCCTGGATCAACAAGACGGGGTCGACCAACGGCTTCGGCGCCTATGTGGCGTTCGTGCCCGCCAGGAAGCTGGGGATCGTGATCCTGGCCAACCGCAATTATCCCAACGAGGCGCGGGTCCGGCTGGCGGCCGGCATCCTGGGCGAACTCGACAACAAGGCGCCGTCGGGATGGGCGCCGCCCTGATGTCAGTGGGGTCTATTTAGATACCAATTACAACCCCGGCCAGCGTGGCCGCGCGAGGGCAATCGACGGCTTCCTCTCCAAACTGTTTCAACCTATCACCACTAACACCCGTCCCCAATAACGACTCCGGTTTCTTGGCCGATAATGCAGGTTCGTTGCCCCAAGCCGGACCCCCTATGCCCTGCGTCACCCGCCGTATCGCTTTTCCTCTGCTCGCCACGTTGACGGCTGTTCTGGCCGGATGTTCCTCCCCCAAGCCCGCCTACGAAAAAGAGGACTTCGCGCAGAGCGACACGTTCTCGCGGACGTTTCCCGCCGGTAGCAACGCGACGTGCGACGCCGGCCGCCGGGCCTTGCTGAGCCAGGGATACAACATCGACAAGTTCGAGCCGTCGCGCGTGACCGGCCACAAGAATTTCCAGGGCGAGGACGGTCAGCACACCCAGATCAGCTTCAATATCGAATGCGCATCGGACGCCAGTTCGAACGAGCGCGCGACGGTGTTTGCGAACGCGGTGCAGGATCGCTATTCGATCAAGCGCACCAGCAACTCCGCCAGCGTGGGCGTGAGTGTGCTGGGCCAGGTCTCCATGCCCTTCGGCGCCAGCGACGACTCGCTGGTGAAGACGGGCAGCCAGACCGTGACGCGGCCCAAGTTCTACGACGGTTTCTTCCAGTTGCTGCAGCGTTTCCTGCCGGATGCGCAGGCGGCCGCGGCGCCGCACGTGCCGCCGCCCAGCCACGGCAAGGCCGCGCCGGCCAAGGCGCCGCCCGTGCCCGCCGATCCCGTGGTCTCGCCCGAGGCGCCCGCCGACACCTTGAATCCGGCGGCTGCCAACGGCGGCGCGTCGAACGGGGGCGGCAAGCCGGCGCCTGCCGCGACGGCGCCGGCATCGGCCGCGCCCGCCGCGGCTTCGCCCCCTTCGGGCAATTCCGAAGCCGGCGCGGCGCCGGACGCAACGCCCGCGCCGACCCCGCCCGCGTCGGGCAGTTCCGAAGCTGCCGCATCGCCAGAAAAGCCGGCCGCGCCGAAAACGGACAACTGAGGCGCGGCGGGCAGGGCGAACGATGCGCTGTTTGCCGTAGCGCAAATCCCGGATGCCGCCCGGCGGTTCCACGCCACGCGTGAACGGCGATAATGCCGGCCATGACCTACCAACTCCTGAAAATGGCCCACGTCGCGGCCGCCGTGGCCTGGCTTGCGGGCTCGCTCTTCGTTTCCCTGTTTCTCCTGTCCTCGCAGCCGCAGGACGGCGACGAAGCGCCCAAGGAGCGCAAGATGCTGAAGGCGCTGCGCCGCTGGACGCTGTTCGTCACCACGCCCGCCATGGTCATCACATGGCTGATCGGCCTGCACCTGGCCATGACGTTCGGCTGGTTCGCCATGAACTGGATCTGGATCAAGGTGGCTTGCGCGCTGGCGCTGTCCGGCCTGCTGGGCCTGCAGAGCGCCTCGTTGCGCCGCATGGCCAACGGCAGCGCGCACCGTCCGCCCATGGTGGACCTGTACGCGCCGTTCACGGTCGTGGCCTCCGCGGCCATCGTGACGCTGGTGGTGGTCAAGCCGTTCTAGCGGTGCGGCATATTCTGTCGGGGCATATCCAAACGCCCGGTAATAAGGACGCAACCAACGCGTCGTTCGTGTCAGCGAAGCTCCTCCCTAGAATCGTCTCCTTGATCACTGCGTTGACCTGGAGGCGATTCCATCATGACAGTCCATACGTCTGTCGCCGCGCCATGCCGGGAAGCGGGCCTGGCACTTGTTCCGCAGCAGGCGAACGCGTCACGCGCGCCATTTTTCAAGCGTCTGGTGTACGCGGTGCTGGCGTCGGCGTCCATGTTCCATGGTCCGGGCTTCGGGCCCGACCCCGATCCGCCGGAAGGCCGCTAGCGCGCCGCCACGCCACCCATTCACCCTCGCCGTCGCAATGGTGGGGGCCGCGCCTGGCCGTAGCCAGCCCTGCCCGCAACACCTGCATGTCCAACCCCGGCAGATTGCGCAACAGGGCCGGGGGCAGGCGGTCAAGGTCCAGCTTCGATTGGTCGAAGTCCAGCAGCAGCAGTCCGCCGCCATCGCTCGGCACCCGGAAGAACCACAGGCTTTCCATGTAATGGCCGAACCAGGGGTCCGGGAAGATGGCCTCCGTGAACAGGAAGCCGAACTCATGGATGTCGCTCCAGGGCCAGAATTCCCGAAAACCCATGGCGCGCGACAACGCGTTGGTCCGCGTAAAGCCGGCGTCGTCGAAGGACACGATCTGCTGCAAGGGGTCGGGCGGCGCGGGCGCCCGCGCAACCCAGCGTTTGATGTATGACCACATGGCGTTTGTTTCAGTAGGGTGGAAGCTCGAAAGGCCGCGCGCTGAATGCCCCATCCCCGAGCCGCGCTGCATTGGGCCCGGCGTACGCCGGATCGCGGGAATCCATGTCCAGGTTCACTGGCCGGCCTGGCCGTGGCGGCGATGCTCGGAAAACAGGCGGCGCGGCAAGCGGCATATTCTGCCTGACGAGCGCAAGGCGTTCCTTGATGGCGATGTCCGTCAATAAAAAATTCCAGGCGACATGATAGGGGCTGCTGGCCGCGCTCAAATAGTCCGTCGAGACGGGCGTGGCGCGGATGCCCAGCCGTGAAAACCGCAACATCGCCCTGCGTGAAAATACCGCGGGCGAAACCAGATATACCTTGTCGGCCTGCCAGTCATTGATCGCCAGATGCGCGCCATCGTCGATTTCCGCTTCGGCTGAAAACAGATCGGTATCGGGAATCATGTCGCCGTCGTCGACGCCCAGCGCGCTCAGCCTTTTGCGGTATGCCTCGAAATCCGGGGTTTTTATATAGCGCGACGTGGTGCCCGCAACAAAAATCCTGCAAGCCGCCGATTGCTCCATGCAGTGGCGGTACAGCTGGGCGGCGGCAATCACGCTCTCTGAAATGAAAATATCGGATTCCGCGCGCACGCCCGACGCCGGCAGCCCGGGCCCGGGGTCCAGCAGCACAATCGCATTGACCGATCCAAAGGCGGCATCAGAGCCATGGGCAGGCTGCAGATCATCCAACAGCCACGACGCCAGCCTGCCGTCCCCGACCAGCGCACCCGCGGCAATCGCGGATGCATAAAAGAGCGAGCTGATCCGCCGGCGCTTCAGTATGTTGAACAGCATGCCCAGCAGCATCAGCAGAAAAACAGATCCTGCAGCCATGCTTGATTCCTCGTGCCGCCTACACTGGGTTAATGGAAAATCAGGCCTTCATGTTAATGCGCGGTGGCCGTGCAAGATATGGGTATAAATGCTCAATCTGGCCCGGATGGTCCGCCGGACGTGCGCGCAATGGCAAAAATAAGTAATTCATCTCTGGATAAACGCGTCCGCGTTTAGCAAGCTGGGTGGAGTCCGGCAGAAAACAGGCAGAATCGTGAAATTCAAAAGGCGCAGAAAAGACTGGCTGGGTAAAGCCGATGTCGTGGTACTGATATGCTTGCTCTTCGCCATATATTGGGCGCTTTCCACCAATACCCGGCCGCCCCTCTATCCGGTCGAGGCCTTCTTTGCGCTGTCGCCCCGAACGGATTTCCAGATTTCCCGGGACGGAAAACACCTGGGCTATATCGAGAGCGGCGTGGACACCGACGGAACGCCGTTGCGGGGGCTGTTCGTGCAGTCGGTCATTGCCGGAACGCCTGATGCGGCGGCCAGGCGAATATCGGACGAGCGCGACGGGGCCATCAAGGGCTATGCCTGGAAAGATTCCTCGACGTTATTGGTATACAAGGAGATGCGCGAAAACCGGCTTGTGCGCATCATCGCCATCGACGCCGGTACCGGGCGTTCGACAAGCCTGGCCATGCCCCAAGACGGTCCGGTGCGCCTTGAAGACATCCTGCTGCACGACCCGCATCGGGTCTTGATCAGCCGCGATGGCGCCGATGGCGTCAGCACGCTGATGCAAGTGGACGTCCGCGACGGACAACAGACGGAAATCGCGGCGCTGCCTGAAAATGTGATCGCCTGGATCGAAGGCGATACAGGCCTTGCGCGCACCGCCATATCCAGAATCGGTTCCGACCTCTGGATCTACGCGCAGCAAGACGCAGAATCCGGGTTGCGCGCGGTATTGACCGTGGATTTTCGGACGGTATTTCAGCCAATCCGGTACGCGCCCGGCAGCGGCTCGCTTTATGTGCTGTCGAACCGAAACCGGGACAAGGTCGCATTGGTTAAATGGAACCCCGGCTCGCCCGACGCGGAGGAACTGTTATTCGCTTCCGAGTCGTTCGACGTGACCGGGATGGATTATTCGGAAGGCCGCGCCCAGGTGGACAGCGCGTCGTATCGGGATTCCAGGCTCGCCTACCATTTCTTCGCGGCGAAATCCGAACTGCTACACCGGAAACTGAGGCAAAGGCTGGACGACCGCGAATTGGTGTTGTCGGGGTCAAATGCCGACGAAACGCTTTATATCGTGCGGACATCCGGTGACCGCGACCCGGGCGGCGAATACCTGTATTACGCCCCGACGGACACCTTGACCAAACTGACGCTGGACACGGAATTGATTCCGCCGGCAGCCCTGGCCGGCATGCAACCGGTAGCGTATGCGGCGCGCGACGGCAGGGATATCGAAGGCTATTTGACGCTGCCCGTCGGCCTGGAGGCAAAAAGCCTTCCGTGCATCGTGATGCCTCACCGGAACCCCTGGGGCCGGGACCGCTGGGAATACAACCCGATCGTGCAACTTTTCGCCAACCGGGGCTACTGCGTCATGCAAATGAACTACCGCGGTTCCGCCGGGTACGGCCGCGCATTCCGGGAGGCGGGATTCGGCCAGTGGGGGCTGGAAATGCAGGACGACATTACCGACGCGGCGAACTGGCTGATCGCCACGGGGGTGGCGGACGCCAACAGAATTGGCATCTTCGGCATGAACTACGGCGGCTATGCGGCGATCGCGGGCGCGGCGTTTACACCGGGCATGTATGGCGCGGCGGTAAGCTACGGCGGAATGGCCAATCTGTTCACGACGTATGCCACGGTGCCCCACGAGTGGGACGGAATCCTGCCCATGATCGGGGAAGTGCTGGGCGACCCCATCAGGGATAAGGGCAGGCTCGTGGCCACGTCGCCGATATTCCATCTGGACAGGATCAGAACGCCATTGTTCATCGCGCACGGGCAATCCGATGCGCGCGTGCCGCGAGCGGAGATCGCCAGCATGGTCAGATTGCTGCGCCAGAGCGGCGCGCAGGTGAAGTACATGACCAAGCCCGGCGACCACGGCGGCTTCTCAAGCGCGTCGGATAAATTGCAGTTCTATCATTCGATGGTCCAGTTCTTCGACAGCAAACTGGCATTTGTTCAAGAATGAGCGTGCGCGTATCGAAAGGTAAATTGGACTGACTTGAGTACAAATACTCTGGCTCCGGTTTTGTTTTGAATCAAAAATTTGCCAAAAGAAACCTGGGTGCGCATGCGTCCACGTTGAGATCGTGCCTCTATTCTTGAAACCAGAACAAATGAGCAATCCCCAGCAGTTGTTTCGTCTTCCTTTTGACGAGTTGGCAATTCCGGCCCCGATAGGCCCCGTACCGCAAAACAAGGCCGCCACATTCCGCCGGGCCAATTATCTTCGAGCCGCCGCCAAGGTGTATGTCGTGGACGACGACGACCTTGTGGTCTGGATAATAAAGCAGCAGCTCAGGGACCTGCGCGTCGAGATCGTAGCCTATTCGTCAGCGGAGGCATTCATGGCGCAATATTCGCCCGCCGAATGCGAATGCCTGATCCTTGATTTGAGAATGCCGGCATTGGATGGGCTGAGCCTGCAGCGCTACCTTCTGGAAAAGGGCGTGGCGCCACCCATCATCTTCATCACGGCGAATCCCGACTTCGACGATGCAGTCGAGGCCATGAAGCATGGCGCGTTCGATTTTCTATCCAAGCCGCTTCAAGCCGACCGATTATGCGACGTGGTGCATGCCGCCCTGGAGACAAGCCGGAAAATGCATGTGAAGCGGCTTCAGGAAGAAGAAGAAAACGCAAGAAAGGCGCTACTTACATCGCGCGAACTTTCCATCGTCGAAGGAGTGATCGCCGGGTATTCCAGTAAAGAGATCGCAGAGCGGCTGCATCTGTCCGTGCGCACCGTCGAAAATCACAAGGCGCACATCTATTCCAAACTGGGTATCCATTCGTCCCTAGGCCTGGCCCGCCTGTTCATCGGGCTGGTGAATCCGGGGCACGGCCAGTAGCGGCTGGCGTATTGGGGAAGGGTGCGCCTGCCTGCGGCTTGGACGCCGTCCTTCGGCGCGAGCGGGCTATTTCAAGAAAAATGAGTAATTTTGCTCTGTGGGTCCCCGTCCAAGTATTGAAATAATGCGACGCATCATGTTGCCAGGTGCTGCCATCAGCCATTTCGACAGCATTTGACGCATGGAATTCTCAATGACCAAGGATCACGCTATGGGAAATCGAATTATTCATTCTGCTGCTACGTTTGGGGTGGCGCTAGGGGTATTGGCGCTGGCGCTGGCGCCGGCCCATGTCGCGCACGCGGCGGAAGACAGGGGACCCGTCGGGAAAATCACGGAACGGGTCGTGCCTGCCCGGAACGGGCCGTCCACCGCGCCGGGCGCGGCGCCCAGCAATGGCGCGGCGACGCCAGCCCGGGCCCCGGAATCCAATCAGCCCGCGGATCGCGGCTTGTCCATTACCTCGGGCGCCGCGCTGAATTCCCAACTGGTGAAGGTACGCACGTCGGGCGGCACCGGATCCTTGTCTTTCCGGCTGCTGGACCCCAGCGGCAAGCCCGCCGAATTGCCGCCCGGCCTGGTATTCGGCTCGGATGGCTCGCTGTCGGGCGAGGCGCCTTCGGTGTCCACCCCCAAGACGATCACGTACCTGATCCAGGTGCAGGACAGCGGCGGCGGCAAGGCGAGCAGGACGGTGCGGCTGACCATCAATCCCCCCTTGAGCGTGCAGGGCGGCGCCATCCAGGCTACCGCCGGCGGCAAGATCAAGAGCCCCGTGAAATTCCTTAATGTGTCGGGCGGCACCGGCAAGTACACGGTCGCGTATTCGAACGCCGAAGGCGGAGCCATGCGGATGCCCTCCGGCCTGATACTGGACGGCGCGGGCAATGTCAGCGGGTCGGTGCCCGCGTCGGCGGAGAAGATGGCGGGACTCACCGCCACGATCACCGACGAAGGCGGGGCGCGTGTGTCGATGCCGGTCGAGTTCAACCTGGCTCCCGCGCTGGAAATCGCGACGAACCCCGTGGAACTGACCGCCGGCGCGGCCATTCCGGCTCCGATCCCGGTGGTCTCGTCCATGGGCGGAAGCGGCGCTGTCCGCTATACCTTGCTCGACAAGGACGGATCCACGCCGGCCCGGCTACCGGAGGGATTGCGGTTCGATTCGACCGTGGGCGCGCTTACCGGCCTGGTGCCCTCGACCCCGCAGGAAGGCAGGTACGTCGTGCTGGCGCAGGACGCCGGGGGCGGCGAGGCCAACGCAAGATTCGAATGGAAGGTCAACCCGCAGCTGCAAATCTCCCTCGAATAATCTGACGAAGCGCAGGCCGGCGCGCATCTGACAGCAGCGTGCGTGCCGGCGCGTGGCGCGGGAGGTGAAGAAAATGGGGAAGCTACAGGCGCTTGCATTCGATCCCGGCGGACAGCAGGCCGAGCCCGGCCGCATCCAGTCGAATGTGGCGCCGATCTCTGCAATCCGCAGCTTGCGTGGCAGAAGCGGGCTGGTGATTCCGGTACGCAACGTGCGAGTCAGCCTGTCGGAGACTTTTGTAACCCGGTATCAGGCAAGGCGCGTATTGAATACGGTGCCGCCGGGCACCCTGCGCGTGTGTTTTGATTTCTCTGGCATCGGCAGCATAGGCCCTGCGTTCGCGGACGAAATATTCTTTATTTACGCGCGGCAAAACGCAAGCACGGAAATCGCCTGGGAAGGCGCCGAAATGCATGTGAAAAACCACATCCTGTGGGCGGTATCGCGCGCGAAGCAATACCAGCCGGCGCCGGTCTGACATCGCATAACACCACACCCGAATAACGCCTCGTCGCTTTAGTGCGACGAGGCGTAGCCGTATTCGGATTGGAAACGAAACGGCTGCGGTGAATCAGCAATATGGAGTAATCGTACTCTCGGCGCGGTGGCGGCGGGTGGGGAAAATTGCGCCTTGAAACGATCAGGGTTCAGTTTTTTTAAACCAAAGATATTACAAAGCCCAGGCTTTTCGGTGCGGTGTTTTACGCCGCGACCGCTGCTTTGTGTGTCTTCCAATATGCCGAGAGAAATAATGAGTATTGATTCCCGCCATTTTTCGTCGTGGGCGGCCAGCCGCAGGAATATCTTCAGGGCCAGGCACTCGGGACTTAAGTTGTGCTGCAGCCTGGCAATACTGTCCGCCGGCGTGCTGGCTTCGACGGAAGCGATGGGCGTGATTATCGGGGAGGCGGGAACCGGGGGCGTGGGCGGAGCGCGGAACGGCGGAGATGGGGGCGATGGCGGAGACGGCGGCGCCGCGCTGACCCTGACGGATTCGTACACGACCATAGACGACGTGGAAGGTGCGCCTGGCGGAGGTGGAGGCGGAGGAGGCGGCGGCGGGGTCGGCGGAGTTAGTTTCAATGGCGGCGCGGGCGGCAACGGAGGTGGCGGCGGGCACGGCATCGTTTTGTCCGGCGATGGCATCGTCTTGAAAAACGATGGCTGGTCGATCAGCGGAGGAAAGGGCGGCGGCGGCGGTGGCGGCGGCGGTGGAACATACAGCGACGAGGTTGAGAGCGACGGAGGGGCCGGGGGGAATGGGGGCGGCGGCGCAGGGGGAGGCGGCGGCGGCGGCGGTGGAGGCGGGGCCGACATCAACGAATCATACTTTGGAGGCCTTCCTGGAACCGGCTACGGCGGTGACGGCGGCAATGGCGGGGAAGATGGGCAGGCCGCCGGCGGAGACGACAACGTACACGGTGTTTATGCGGGCGGCGGCGGCGGCGGTGGCGGCACCTACACGCACGGCGGGGAAGGAGGCGGGTCCGTGGAGACGACCGGTATCGTCGGTCTCGGCTCGCCGGGCGGTCGCGCGGGGGGTGCCTCTGGAGTCGACGGTCTTGCCGGCGCAAGCGCACAGATCGTGGGCGGAGGATGGTCTGGGGGAGGCGGGGGCGGCGGTGCGGCTGGCGGAGCCGGCGGGGCCGGGGCCAATGGCCGCCGGGTTGAGGGGGGCCCTGCCGGCGGCCCCGGTGGCAGCAGCGGCTATGGGATCTACGTACTGAGCGCCAACACCCTCATCATCAACGCCGGACAAGTCCACATGGGCCCGGTCAACCAGAACACGGCGATCAAGTATGCCGCCAGCGCCAGCAATTCCACCCTGGCGCTCCAGGAGGGCAGCCAGATATTCGGCATCGTGGACGCGACCGAATCCACCGGTGTGAACACCTTCGTCCTGGACGGCGGATCGGCGCTGGCCTTCGACGCCAGCAAAATCGGAGGCGGCAGCGCGCCAGACCAGTATCTGGGCTTCACGGCATTTGAAAAGACGTCCGCGGGAACCTGGTCGCTGACCGGGACGCCCGCGCAAGCGCTTACGCCCTGGACGCTTTCCGGCGGCTGGCTGGCGATCCAGCACGACGCGAGCCTGGGAGATTCCGCTGGCGCCCTCGCGTTCAATGGCGGCGGGCTGCAACTTGACGCCAATATCGATTCGCAGCGGGAAATGCATCTGGCGGGCGATGGCACGATCCAAACGCCGGAGGGAACCGTTTCCGTGTGGCGTGGCCAGATCAGCGGCGCGGGCACCCTGACCAAGACGGCGCCCGGCGTGCTGATCATCGGGGGCGGCAACGTTTCGTCGGGCGCCACCGTGGTCGACCAGGGCACCTTGCAGGTGGGCGCGGGCGGGACCGCCGGCTCGCTTGGCACGGGTGCGGTGTTGAACAACGCCGTCCTGGCGTTCGACCGCGCCGACACGCTCAGGGTATCCAACGCGATATCGGGGACCGGCGAGCTGTGGCAGGCCGGTTCGGGGACGACGGTCTTGTCCGGGCCGCTTGCCTACACCGGGATTACGCGGATCAACAACGGCACGCTGGTCATCGACGGCACGACGCTGGGCGAGCCTGAACAAGGCCGCGCCCGGGTGGTCGGCGCGGGCAATGCGCAACTCGGGCTGAGCGGCGGCGCGGCGCTGAACGGCTGGGTGGACGGCCCCAGCGTCGAGATCGATTCGGCCAGCCAATGGAACGTGCTGACGGATCCGGCGAACCCGGCTCAGGGGAACAACCTCAGCACGGCGTACACCATCAAGCTGGCCGGGCGCATCCAGTTCGCCGAACCGGCGGTCTGGACCAACGACGCCATCGAACGCACGCTCACGGCAGACAATCTGGTGGGAGAAGGCGGCGAGATTCAATTGCACATGATTCCGTTTGCCTCGGGAACCAGCGATTACCTGACGCTGAACCAGGGGGCGACTGGCCTCAGCAATATCGCGCTCAACGCTCGCGGAAAACTGGGTGATCCCCTGCCGGGCAATGGTTTCCTGGCCGTGAAAGCCGGGGCCAGCACGGACAATGCGTTTCAGCGTAGTCCAGGCGCGCCGCTGCGCGGCGGCGCGTTCAACTACACGCTCATGCATGGCGCGAAAGACGGCGCTGCGGCGTTCGCGAACAATTGGTACATCCGCAGCGAAATCCGCCCCGAGGTCTCCATCTACTCACAGCTTGGAAGCCAGTCCGTCCGGCAATCGGAGCTTGCGGTCGGAACGCTCAACGAGCGCATGGGCGCGACGGAGACCCTGTCTGGAAAGGTATATCCGTATGCCTGGGCAAGAACGCTGGGCGCGCTGGAACGCCGCGATGGCGCCGCGAGGGGCATCATGCAATCGCACGTGGCCGCGGACACCCGGCTGGGCGGCTTTCAGATGGGCACCGACCTGCTGGTGGTGAACAAGGGCATCAGCCGCCGAAGCGCCGGCGTGTTCGGGACCGTGATGGCTTCCCGCAACGACGTGGACCACTATCGCGAGTCAAGCCATTCCACGGTACGCGCGGGCCGCAGCGACCAGACCACTTACGGCCTTGGCGGCTATTACACCCTGCTGGACGGCACCGGCGGCTACGCCGATTTCGTGACGCACCTGAACCGATATGGCGTAAAGACCCAATCCGGGGGCGCCGATGGCGTATCGATGCGGACTTCGGGATGGGGCGGCGCGTTGTCCGCGGAGGCCGGGAAGGCCTTCCTCATGGGCAGTGGAGAGGGCAATTTCAGGATAGAGCCCCAAGCGCAACTCATGTACCAGCACGTCAAGCTGCGCGATGGCGACGACGGCGTAAGCACCGTGTCGCTTCCCGCCGTGAACAGCCTGCATTCCCGGGTGAGCCTCAAGGTATCGAAGTCCTGGGGCGAGGGGGCCGCGCCGGTCAGCAACGGCTGGCTGATGCTCAGCTACCTCCATACCTTGGGAACGTCGTCCAGCACGTATCCCACGGCGACGCAAGGAACGGTCTCGTTCGACAACGAGCTGGACGGTTCCCGGCTGGGTCTGAAGGCGGGCTATGACCGCAGCGTTGGCAAGAACACTTACGTCAATCTTCAGGGGAGTCTGGAGCATGGCCTGGGCGGCGATTCGACAATGCGGAGCGCGGGCGCGATCGTGGGGATAAAGCACCTCTTCTGATCCGGCTTTTCCACGCGTGCGTATCGCACTTTCGAAAGGGGATTCGCTCCCCTTTCCCGCCTTGTCCTTTTGAGTAATTCGACTCTTGTTGCCCGGCCGCCAGGCGTCTTTAATAGCGCTGTTCAACTGAAGCCTTGGTGGTCATGCCCGACACGGAAAACGGCTATTTTGACGATATTCTGTCGTCGGGTCTGTCTGCCTATGCCGGGGTAAAAAGTTCGACGGCAACGTCGATCCCGGATTCCATATCGCATCTCGTCCGCGAAGAGCGGATGAGCACCTTGCGCGCGTGGCGTATCCATCTGGAAATATCCGTCCGGGAGTTGTCATCGAGCTCCGGAATTTCCGTGCCGGCGATTGAACTGCTGGACCGCGGCGAACTGTCTCTGTGCCTGTGGATGGCGATACGGATAGCCGCGGCCCTGCAGGTGGTGAGCGTGCAGAGCATCCTGGCTACTGAATGTCTTGTGTCGTGCCGTACCTATAACGACAAGGAATAGCCGTGCTCGCCATTTGCCACGGAGGTGTGCTCTTATCGCAGCAGAAAATTCGGGCATGCGCGGGCCGGATCCGCACGGCGTTGCACGAATACGGGATCGAATCCACGAGGCAAGAGATCGGTAGATATGGGCGCGACGATGTCGGAGTACCGCCGGAAAATATTCCTCATACTGTTTTTTTTGTTGGCGCTGGTGATTGGCGGTTCGGTTGCTTCCATCGCTTTCTTGAAGGAAATGGCGGAGCAGGAAATATTGGTTCAGTTGTTGGCGCGGCTGCGGCTCATGCAGCCTGCCGGCGACCGGGCTGACAGCCAGGATCTGGCCAGCATGGCTTACCTGCTTGTCGGCGCCAGTCTTGGGAACACGCCAAGCCATTCCGTGGGGCCGTCCGGCGAAGCGCGGCAAGGGTCAACGGACGCGGCGCTCGGCGGGGCGAGCCAGGCCCCTGCAACGGAGTTGATGAACTACGTCAATCCACTCGGCGTGCGGGTCTATGCGGTCAGGGGCAACAGCGCCGCGGGCGGCGTGACACTCTATGCCGAACAAGAGGCAGGCCAGGTATTGGCCACCTTTCACGCGGCAAGACGGATCGTGCTGGGATTCGCGTTGTTGTTTGCCGTTGTGGCCGCCACATTCGCGGCGTTTCATATCCGGTGGCAACGCCTGTCCAGGCTGAGCGAACGCGGACGGAAGGCGTTTGGCGACTGTACGCCGGCGGCGTGGTCGATGCCGGATCCGCGCGGCTGCCGCACCCATGGCAATGCGCCGGTCGGCGAATCCAGACTGCTGGGTGAAACGCTGGAACTGCTGTGGGAACAGGGAACACACGCGTTGCCCGCATCCGCCGCAAAGGCCAGGGCGGAAGCCGCCGAGAAGCTGGATATCCTGTCGATGATCGCGCACGAGATCCAGACGCCGATCAGCGCCATTGCGGGCATCGCCTTTCTGATGAAACAGGCGCGTGCCGAGGAGATGCCGGGGCACGTGTCCCGCTTGATCGAGACAAGCCATTACCTGTCCGCGGTGGTGCGCAATGCGCTGGATCTTTCCAGGCTCGAATCGGGCAGGATGGATATACAGCTCAGAAAGTTCTCGCTGCGTGGCCTTGTCCAGCACGTCTTCGAGCTGGTGTGGGACAGCGCCATGGAGAATGGCGTGAACCTGTTCACGAACTTGCCGCCGGATGTTCCGGATCTGCTGGTGGGCGACGACGTGCGCATCAAGCAGATTCTGCTGAATTACATCCAGAACGCGATCAGGCATGGCGGGCCGGGCCTGGTCGTGCTCGATATCGCGGCGGACGACGATAACCCCTGCGTAATGCGCAACTTCACCTTCGTGGTGCGGGACCGCGGGCCAGGCATCGAACGGGAGGAACTGGACAGGCTGTTCAAGCCTTTGCCGTGGATCGCCGGAAGATCCCGCGCACAGGGCAACGGGCTGGGCCTGAACATCACCAGGCGTATCGCGGAATTGATCGGCGGTCAGACATGGATCGACAGCCGCCCCGGCCAGGGCGCGGCCTGCATCGCGAAACTGCCCTTGGCGGTGGACGTGTCGCAGGATGCCGGATTCAGCGTGTCGCAATTCGCGGGCAAGCGCATCTGGGTGGTGGATCCATCGGGTGAATTGACGGCGGCCATTCACGCGGGGCTTGCCGCGCGCGGCGCGCGGGTGGATGAGGCCGGCGGCCAGCGGCTGCTGTGCCCCGGCGCGATTGCAAACGGTTCGGGTGATTCGGGCGAGGCGGCGCCTGACTACGTCATTGTCGACTGGCGGTGCTTTTCGCAAGCGCTGATGGACCGCTGCGATGCGATGTTCAAGGACAATCGCGCGCGCTTTATTGTGCTGGGTCCCCCCTTGGGCTCCTGGACCCCGGATACGTCCAGGCCGGATAGGGTGCATGTGCGGTTCAAGCCCACGCTGCTGTCCGAAACCGGCGCAAGACCGTTCAACCCCAGTGCTACGCTCAAGGGAAATATGTCAGGCCAGGATTGCTGCATCGACAAGAATTGGCTGGCCCGCTCTGTGGTGCTGCTGGTCGAAGACGACGATATCGTCCGCTCCGTTTTTCGGGAAATCCTGGTCCTGGCGGGCGCGGAGGTTCTTGTCGCGGGCGACGGATTCGAGGCATTGACCATCTTGGGGCATTCCCACATCGATATCGTTCTGATGGACCTGCAAATGCCGGGCCTGAGCGGTTTTGAAACCGCGCGGAAAATCCGGGCCATGCCAGGGATGCGCGAGCTTCCGATCATTGTGATCACCGCGAACCCGACAGAGATGGATCGCGCCACGGCCTCATGGTATGGCGTGACGTGTTCCCTGACCAAGCCGGCAAACCCTTCCCAGCTGCTGGAACTGATGCGCGGCTTGCTTGAGCGGCGTGAAGGCGGAGGATTCGGGTTGGCGGATCGCGAGATGCTGGCGGACAGTCCGGCGAGCGGCGCGGATGCATGCCGCGCGATATCCGCCGGCATCGCGGCGCTGGATGAAATCAGGATCGACAACGCGCTGGCGCGGCTTGGCGGCCGCCACGAGATATTCGTGAATATCGTTCGGCGTGTGCTGGAGCGCGCGGACTCCGCGAAGTCGCCCCTTGCTCCCTTGGTCGAGTCCGAGGACCTGGGTTCGGCCACCGCGGCGTTTCACAAACTGGTTTCGGAGCTTGGCATCATCGGCGCGGAACCCTTGCAGGCGTGGGCCGCGGAACTGGAATCGGCTGCCCGCCGGTCCATGCTTGAACGCAGCGCTGTCGACGCGTTTGTCAGGCGCTATCGAAAATTGATCGCGGACCTGCGCCGCGTCGCGTAATCCGTTCGTCCACACGAAGACCCGCCGCCGCAAAAATGTTACAAGCCTTGATTCACATCAATTCCCCGCGGCGCGGGGCAAGTTAGGGTTGCGCTTTTGCCTGACGGGTCGCCGGCGACTGGCCGGCCGGCGCGGACTGGCGCCCAGCGCAGCAAGGATAGGATCAATGACCGACAAGACATCGAAGATTTCGGAACAAGAAATTGCCGCTGCGCCGAAAAAGCGCGCTAGCGGTTCGCAGGGGGCCGCCGCCAAGCGCACCGCCCGCGCGCGCCGCGCCCCGGCCGGTGATGCCGCCAAGTCCGCTGCGGGGATTTCCGCGGAAGCCGCCGCGGGTGCCGCCGCCAAGCCTGTCGCGGCAGCGGCGGCCGCGCCCGCCATCGAGCCCGCCATCGAACCCGCCGTCGAGCCCGCCGCCGAAATCCGCAAGCGCGTGGCCGCTCGCCAGGATGCGGCCCGGCAAGAGACCGCCGCGGTGCTGGCCGATATCGCCCGGCGCTATACCGTCGGCGCGCCCGGCGAGGCGCATGATGCCTTGCGTTCCGTCATCGATGAGCTTTCTGCGGACGATGCGCGCGCGGTGCATCGCGCGCTGCTGGAAGCCAACACGCAGGCGCCGGCCTCCCGCCGCAATCCCGACGATGAGCTGGCCGTGGATTGGCGCGAGGGCATCTACCCGTACCGCCATCGCATGCTGCGCCGCAATTACGAAAAGCAGAAGTACCAGCTGCAGGTCGAACTGCTGAAGCTGCAGGCCTGGGTCAAGGCCACGGGCCAGCGCGTCGTGATCCTGTTCGAAGGGCGTGACGCGGCAGGCAAGGGCGGCACCATCAAGCGCATGATGGAACACCTGAATCCGCGCGGCGCGCGCGTGGTCGCCCTGGAAAAGCCATCCGACACGGAAAAGGGCCAATGGTATTTCCAGCGCTACGTGCAGCACCTGCCCACGGCCGGCGAGATCGTCATGTTCGACCGGTCCTGGTACAACCGCGCCGGCGTCGAGCGGGTGATGGGTTTTTGCTCGCAAGACGATTACCTGGCGTTCCTGCGGCAGACGCCCGACTTCGAACGTCACCTGGTCACCAGCGGCATCATCCTGATCAAGCTCTGGTTCTCGGTGAGCCAGGAAGAGCAGCGCCGCCGCTTCATGCAGCGCAAGGTGCATCCGCTCAAGCAATGGAAGCTGAGCCCGGTGGACCTGGCGTCGCTGGACAAGTGGGACGACTACACGCGCGCCAAGGAAGCCATGTTCGCGCACACGGACACCGCGGACGCGCCGTGGATCGTCGTGAAATCCGACTGCAAGAAGCGCGCCCGCCTGAACGCCATGCGCTATGTGCTGAGCCGCATGCCGTACGAAGGCAAGAGTGACGATCCGCAGATGGCGCTGGATTCCCTGATCGTGGGACGCGCCCTGTAGGCCTTCAGGCGCCCAGCGCCTGCAGGTTCAGCGTATGGCTGCGCCCGATCCACACGGCGCAGTCGCGGTGATCCCGCAGTGAATGGCCGGTGTTGGGATGCATGAAGACATCGAGCCCGCCGTGGTTGAGCGTCAGCCACGTCAGGATCTCGGCCAGGTGCTGGGGGGTGAACGCGATCTGGTAGCTCCATTGCGGATGCGGGCCGACGGGACGCTCATGGAAGCGTCCCATTTCCATCCTGTCGCCGAACGTCGCGATCACGCGCTCGCGCAGCGCGAAAGCGGCGTCGCGGCTGGCGGCGTCGAAGTACACATGGGCATGCCAGCTGGCCACATCCGCCACGGCGGAATTCCCTTCAGGCTGCGCAGGTTCAAAATCGTGCATCGTGTTCTCGTCCAGGTTCAGCCGCCGGCGCGCTTGGCGCGATGGCCTTGTTTTGTCAGCGCTTCGATGATCCGGTCGCAGTGTTCTCCCTGCACCTCGATCACGCCGTTCTTGACGGTGCCGCCCGACCCGCAGGCCGTGCGCAATTGCTTGCCCAGCACTTCCAGCGCCACGGCGTCCAGCGGCAGCCCCCTGACCAGTGTCACGCTCTTTCCGCCGCGGCCCTTGGTCTCGCGCGACACGCGTGCCACGCCGTCGCCAGCGGGCGCCGGGCGGGCAGCCTGCTTGCAACGGCATTGCGCAAGCGGCTGTCGGCACTCGGGGCACATGCGGCCGGACTCGGTGGAGTAGACCAGGCCGCCGGTCGAGCCGCGCTTCATTGGGGCTTGCCTCGCATCTGGTCGATCAGGCGCCGGTCCCGCTTGGTGGGGCGTCCCGCTTCGATACCCAGCGCGGGCTCGGGCGCAAGGCGGCGCATTTCCGCCGCGCGTTCGCGCGCCGCCACGCTGTCGGGCGTTTCTTCGTACAACAGGCGGGCCACCGGGGCGGGGCCGCGCACGCCGCTGACCGCCACGACGCGCACCTGCACGGCGGGGTCTTCCTTGCGCACGGTGATCAGGTCGCCAGCGGCGACTTCGCGCGAGGGCTTCGCGGGCTGATCGTTCACGAAGATCCGGCCCTTGCCGATTTCCTGCACGGCCAGGCTGCGCGTCTTGTAGAAGCGGGCCGCCCAAAGCCATTTGTCGAGTCGGATCTTGTCCATCCTGGGAGTTCCTGCGGAAAAACTGTCTGAAGGATCAATGATAGCCGGGCCTACGGCGCCAAGCGTCGCCACGCTGCGAGGCCTCGGCCCGAGGGACGGCGCTTTGGCTTGGGGCGACCCCACGGCAAAAGGCCAAAAAAAACGGCGCTCCGAAGAGCGCCGAAGGACCGGCTAACCGGCAGCCAGGGCCAGGCCCGGCAGTACTCAATCCAGTTTCAGACCCGCTTCCTTCACGACGCGCTGCCACTTGGCGATCTCGGCGCGGCGGAAGGTATCCAGGTCGGCGGGGGTGGAACCAATGGGTTCCGCGCCGATGCCGGCCAGTTGCTCGGCGATGGCCGGATCCTTCAGCACCTTGGCCAGCGCCTGCGATACCTGGTCGACGATGGCGGGCGGCGTGCCGGCCGGCGCGAACACGGCGTTCCATTCATAGGTTTCATAGCCCGGCACGCCGGATTCGGCGATGGTGGGCAGGTCCGGTGCGGTCTTGGACCGTTCCAGTCCGCCGACGGCCACGGCGCGCAGCTTGCCGTTCTTCACGTGCTGCCATGCCGAGCCCATGCTGGCGAACATGACCGGGACCTGGCCCGCCATCACATCGATCATGGCCGGACCGCCGCCCTTGTACGCGACGTGCTGCAACTGGGTCTTGGCCAGCAGGTTGAACAGTTCGCCCGCCAGATGCTGAGCGGAGCCGGGGCCGGCCGAGGCGAAGTAGACGTGGTCCTTTTCGCCGGGCTGGCCCAGCTTGATCAGGTCCGCCACCGTCTTGACTTCGTACGAGGGCGTGACGACCAGCACGTTGGGCACGCGCAGCAGCAGCGACACGGGCGCGAAGGCCGTCAGCGTGTCGAACTGCATCTTGTCGTGCAAGGCGGGATTCTGGGCGTGGTTGGAGGCGTCCAGCATCAGCGTGTAGCCGTCGGGCTTGGCCTTGGCGACGACGGCGCCGCCGATCATGCCGCCCGCGCCGCCGCGGTTTTCAATGACGACGGGCTGGCCCAGTTCGGCGGCGAGCTTGGGGCCGATCAGGCGGGCAACCACGTCCACGGTGCCGCCGGGCGGATAGGTGACCACCAGCGTGACCGCGCGCTCGGGATAGGCGGCGTGCGCCGCGCCGGCCGCGCCGGTCAGCAATCCGGCGGCGGCGAGCAAGGCGCTGCGGCGCGCCAGGCGTTTGAACAGGTGGGTCATGGTGTCTCTCCTTGGAATTGGAACAGCTTCAATGGGGTGTCCGCCAGCAGGATGCGCCGTTGCGCGGGATCGTCGATCCAGGCGTCCAGCCACTGCGTCGCCGCGGGGTAGGACGCCAGGTGGCGGTGTTCGGTATGGGGCCAGTCGCTGCCCCACATGAGGCGTTCGGGCGTGTAGGCGTCCAGAAGCTGCTGCGCGGCCAGGCGGCCGGGCGCGGCGCATGCGGGGGCGGCCCAGTTGCGGTAAGGGGCCGACAGCTTGACCCAGACGCAGCCGCTGTCGGCCTGCCGCAGCAAGTGCTGGAAGCCGGGGTCGGACACGCCGAGCGCCGGGTCGGGGCGGCCGAAGTGGTCCACCACGACGCGGCAGCCGGCCGCAAGCAGGGCGGACAAGGCGCCCTGCAGGCGGGCTGCCTGCAGGTGGATTTCCACGTGCCAGTGCAGCGCGTTGACGCGGTCCAGCAGGGTCCGCCATGCGGGTGCATTCAGGTCGGGCAGTTCCAGCCCGATCAGGTTCAGGCGGATGCCGACCACGCCGGCGTCGGCCAGTGTCCGCAATTCGGCCTCGGACACCTCCGGCGTCACGACGGCCACGCCGCGCAGCCGCTTGGAGGCGGCGCGCAGGGCCTGGACCATATGGCTGTTGTCCGTACCCAGGAAGCTGGGCTGGACCAGCACGCCGTGGCTCAGCCCGTGCGTGTCCAGCAGGGCCAGATAATCGGCCAGCGTCGCGTCGTAGTCGGGCGTGTGGCGGCGCGTATCGGCAAGCGCCAGGCCTTGCCGGAATACGTGCGCATGGGTGTCGACGGCGGCGCCAGTGACGGGCGGGGGCAAATCGGTCTCCTGATTCTGCATGCGGGGCATTGGCCCTGCAGGCTCTTCTATACGGCGGGATTCTAGGGAGTCAGGGTATAGTTTTCCATTGTGAAAAAGTGCTTTTTATATATTGGATTGATATGGAAACCCGGCACCTGAGGTATTTTCTGGCGGTGGTGGACCACGGCAGCGTCAGCCGCGCGTCGGAATGGCTGGGCATCGCGCAGCCTGCGTTGAGCCAGGCGCTGACCCGCATGGAAAGGGACCTGGGCGCGCGGCTGTTCGAGCGTTCGCGCCAGGGCTCGACGCCCACGCCCGCCGCCGAGGCCATCCTGGAGGACGTCCGGGCCAGCGTGGCGCGCATCGATGCGGCCACGCGGCGCGCGCGCGAGATCGGGCGTGGCAGCGCGGGCCAGTTGACGGTGGGGCTGGTGTCCTCGGCACTGTTCGACACCCTGCCGCGCGCGTTGCGCGAGATGCGCAGGCAGGCGCCCGGCGTGCGCGTGATCCTGCGCGAGATGAGCAACGCCGAGCAGGCCGAAGCCCTGCAGACAGGCGAGATCGACATCGGCCTGATGCATACACCGGTGGCGGTGGGCGGGCGCATGCGCGAGCGCCAACTGCTGCGCGATCGCCTGGTGGCGGCCGTGCCCGATGAATTCCAGGTGGCGGCCGATGGCCAGGTATCCATGGCGCAGATCGCGCAGGCGGGCCTGGTGATGTATCCGCAGACGCAATTGCCCGCGTTCTACGCGGGCATCCTGGACGCCATGCGCAAGGGCGGGCACGATGCGCACGTCGCGCAAGAGGCCAATCGTACGCTGACGGTGCTGTCCTGCGTCGCGGGCGGCTGCGGCGTGGCGCTGCTGCCGAGCTGGATCCGGTCGTTGAACTTTCGCGGCGTGCGGTTTTGCGAGGTGCGAGACGGCGATCGCCTGCCCAGCTTCGACCTGAGCGCAATCTGGCCGGCCCGGTCCGTGCCGACCCTGGCGGATCTGTTCGCCAATCTGGACCTGGGCGCGGGCCATTGAAGGCATCCGCTTTCATCGCGCATTCAATTTCACGCAACAACGCTTAAGCCAGGCTTAAGACGGCATTTTGTCCGGAACTAGGCGGGGCGCCGCCGTCTAACCAGGAACTAACATTCAAGGTTCCTGGCTCATGGATCTGAATTGGCAGCAGCAACTCGCGGAAAGCGCCTTCTGGCTTTTGCAGGCGTTCGGCATCTCGGCCGTGGCGCTGGCGCTGGTCACGCTGGTGCTTGCGCGCACCACGCGGTGGGGCCGCAAGTTCTGGCGGCTTGCGTGGCCATACCTGACGCCCAGGCGCAGCTGGAAGCCGCTGCTGACACTGGCGCTGCTGCTGTTCCTGGCCATGTTCGCGGTGCGCATGACGGTGCTGTTTTCGTTCTGGTACAACGGCTTCTATAGCGCGCTGCAGGCGCTGGACCAGTCGGCGTTCTGGCGTTTCCTGGGCATTTTCGCGGTGCTGGCCAGCGTGCACGTAGTGCGCAGCCTGGCCGACAGCTACGTGGGCCAGGCCTTCGACATCCACTGGCGCGTGTGGCTCAACGAGCGCCTGACGCGCGACTGGCTGGGCGCGGGGGCCTATTACCGGGGGCACTTCCTGGATGAGCCCGTCGACAACCCCGATCAGCGCATCGAACAGGACATTTCGCAGTTCGTCACCGGTTCCCGCACGCTGGCCATCGGCGCGCTGAGCGCGATCGTATCGCTGGTGGCGTTCACCACTATCCTGTGGGGGCTGTCGGGGCCCCTGGCGGTGGCGGGCGTGGAGATCCCGCGCGCCATGGTGTTCATGGTCTACCTGTACGTGATCGTCGCGACCTGGTTCGCGTTCAAGATCGGACGTCCGCTGATCAAGCTGAATTTCCTGTCGGAACGCCTGACGGCCAATTTCCGCTATGCGTTGGTGCGCTTGCGCGAAAACGCCGAGAACGTCGCCTTCTATCAAGGCGAGGACGTGGAACGCGCCACCTTGTGGACGCGCTTCACCGCTTACATCGCCAACCTGTGGGCCCGCGTGTACCGGGGGCTGAAGTTCGACGGCTTCAACCTGTCGATCAGCCAGATCGCGGTGGTGTTCCCCTTCATCCTGCAGGCGCCGCGTTTCTTCAGCGGCGCGATCAAGCTGGGCGACGTCATGCAGACCTCGCAGGCGTTCGGGCAGGTGCAGGATTCGCTGTCGTTCTTTCGCAGCTCTTACGACGCGTTCGCGCAGTACCGCGCCACGCTGGACCGTCTGAACGGATTCCTGGATGCCAACGAGGCCGCGCGCGCCTTGCCGTCCGTGCGGACGCAGGCCAAGCCCGACGGCATGGACATCGACGGCCTGCAGGTGTCGCGGCCCGACGGCACGCCATTGCTGCGGGATCTGAACCTGCGCCTGCGTCCCGGTCAGGCTCTGCTGATCAAGGGGCCTTCGGGTAGCGGCAAGACCACCTTGCTGCGCGCGCTGGCCGGCCTGTGGCCCTATGCGCAAGGCAGCGTGCTGCGGCCGGACGGCGCGTCCGCGCTGTTCCTGTCGCAGCGGCCTTATCTGCCCCTGGGCGACCTGCGCGGCGCGGTGGCGTACCCCGCGCTGGCGCGGCCGGAAGACGATGCGCGGCTGGCCGACGCGCTGCGGCAGGTCAACCTGGGGCATCTGGCTGGCCGGCTGGACGAGGTGCAGGATTGGTCGCGGGTCTTGTCGATTGGCGAGCAGCAGCGTGTGGCGTTCGCACGCGCGCTTTACAACCGGCCGGCGATCGTGTTCCTGGACGAGGCCACATCGGCCACCGACGAAGGCCTGGAACACGCGCTATACAGCCTGCTGCGCACCGCGTTGCCGGACAGCATGCTGGTCAGCGTGGGACACCGGAGCACGCTCGATCCCTTCCATACCCACCGCCTGGACCTGCTGGGCGGGGGCGGATGGGCGATGGGCCCGATGGCGGCGGGACGCAATCCCGGGACGCTGCGGCGCGAGGCCGCTTAGCGTCCCGCGCGGGTTCAGGTGCCGACGCGCAAGGGGCCGGTCAGCTTGCGCAATGCCGCCACCACGCTTTGCGCGGTGATGCGCCCGGTCTTGGGATTGGCCGACGGGATGTTCTGGATCTCCATCGAGAACGAGGCCGAGTCGGACACGACCTCGACGCGGTGGAGGTTGCGCTCCAGCGAGGGATCCGCCCAGATTTCCAGTGTGGTGCGGTCCGGCCCGATGCCCGCCAGCGACACGCTGACCGCCACGTTCAGATTGGCCGGAAAACCCACCGCCGCTTCGCGCGGCGAACCGCGGAAGATCAAACGGGGTTCGGTGATGTCCGCGATGTCGATGTTGTTGTCGGTCAGGTAGGGCGCGCCGAGCAGGCCGCGCACCGGCTTGCGGGTGATCATCGTCACGGAATGGATGACGCCTTCGGCGGCCGCGGTGATGGCGTCCAGGCCCAGGATGGCGCCGGACGGCACGATGATCTGCCCGCCATGCTGGCGGGCGACTTCGATCAGGTCGTCATTGCGCAGCAGCGCACCGGAGCTGAGCACCACCAGCTTCTTGCCGGCGCGCAGCACGGGTTCGGCCAGGGCGCGGAACACGGCGGCAGGCGCGCATTCGACGACCACGTCGCAATGCTCGGCAAGCGCGTCGATGGTGGTGAAGGCGGGGGCGCCATTCGTCCACGCAAAGGCAGGCGGGGCCTTGGGGTCGCGCACGGCGACCGCGGCGAGCGTCAGGCCGGACAGGCCGGCATCCAGGGATTGCGCCACGGCCTGGCCGATGGCGCCAAAGCCGGCAATGCCGACGCGGTAGCTGTTCATGGGAATCCAAAGTTGATCAGGCGGAAAGGGCCGTCGGCAACTGTAGCCAGTGCATGGCCATGCGTCAACGAGGCCTACTTCGCGATCCGCGCATCCAGGCTGTTGTCCGCCAGGGCCTGGGCCTGCGCCCGCGACATGCCCAGGTGTTCATACAGCGCGTGGAAGTTCTCGTTGACGTAGCCGCCGAAATACGCGGGATCGTCCGAGTTGACGGTGACCTTCACGCCGGCGTCCAGCAGCGACAGGATGTTGTGGTCGCGCATGTGGTCGAACACGCGCAAGCGGGTGTTCGACAGCGGGCAGACCGTCAGCGGAATCTGTTCGTCGATCAGTCGGGCGATCAGCCTGGGGTCTTCCGCGGCGCGCACGCCGTGGTCGATGCGCAGCACATGCAGCAGATCCAGCGCTTCCCAGATGTATTCGGGCGGGCCTTCCTCGCCCGCGTGGGCCACGGCGGGCAGCCCCTCGGCGCGCGCGCGGTCGAACACCCGCTGGAACAGGCGCGGCGGAAAGCCCTTTTCGCTGCTGTCCAGGCCCACCGCGATGAACGCGTCGCGGTAGGGCAGTGCGGCGTCCAGGGTGCGCATGGCCTGTTCTTCGGGCAGGTGGCGCAGGAAGCTCAGGATCAGGCCGCTGCTTACGCCCAACTGCTTGCGGCCGTCTTCGAGCGCCTGGCTGATGCCGTTCACCACGACTTCGAACGGCACGCCGCGGTCGGTGTGGGTCTGCGGATCGAAGAAAGGCTCGGTGTGAACCACGTTCTGCTCGCGGCACTTCAGCAGATAGGCCCAGGTCAGGTCGTAGAAGTCCTGTTCGGTGCGCAGCACGTCCGCGCCCATGTAATAGAGGTCCAGGAATTCCTGGAGGTTGCCGTAGTTGTAGGCGCCGCGTAGCGCATCGATGTCGGGCCAGGGCAGCGCCACGCCGTTTCGCTGCGCCAGCCGGAACAGCAGCTCGGGTTCGAGCGAGCCCTCCAGGTGCAGATGCAATTCCGCCTTGGGCAATGCGTTGAGCCAGTCGTACATGGATGCTCCAATCTAGAGGTGATGCGTATTCAGTGGCTGCCAGTGGCGGGGCGCCGATCATATCCGGAATATCCAGGCCGGCCTGGAGGGTGCCTGGGACAAGGACGATGTGCCGATTATTCTCCGCCGCCGGGCGCTTGGCAACGCGGATGCGGATACAAGTTCCAGCGCGCCCGCGCTACCAGGCGTGCTGCGCGTCAACGGGAAACGAACCGTCCTTGACCGCGCGCGCGTAGGCCGCGAACGAGGCTTGGACCCCGTTTGATCCATCCGCGAAGTTGCGCACGAACCTGGGCATTTTCCCGATGTTGAGCCCAAGCATGTCGTGCATGACCAGCACCTGGCCATCGGTGCCGGAACCGGCGCCGATGCCGATGGTTGCGCAGGAATTCATCGCACCGGTGAGTTCGGCGGCCAATCGGGCGGGGATCATTTCCAGCACCAGCATCGACGCCCCGGCCTGGTCAAGCTCGCCGGCGTCCCGCAGCAGCTTGGCCGCTCCGTCTTCGTCGCGTCCTTGAACGCGGTACCCGCCCAGCGCCGAGACGGTCTGGGGGGTGAGTCCCAGATGGCCGCATACCGGAATGCCGCGTTCGACGAGGAACCTGACGGTCTCGGTGGTCCAGCCCCCGCCCTCGAGCTTCACCATGTGCGCCCCGGCCTGCATGAGGCGGATCGAGGACGCCATCGCCTGGTCGGCCGAGCGGTGGTAGGACCCGAAAGGAAGATCCGCCACCAGCAGGGCCGCTCCGTTCGATTTCTCCAGTCCGCGGGATACGCATTGGGTGTGATAGGCGATGTCTTCGAGCGACACGCCGACCGTGCTGGTCCTGCCCTGGCACACCATGCCAAGGGAGTCCCCGACAAGGAGGCTGTCGATGCCGGCGGCGTCGGCGGCGGCGGCGAACGTCGCGTCGTAGGCCGTCAGCATGGATATTTTTTCACCGGCCTGGCGCATGTCGGCGATCGTCCTGACCGTGACCTTCCTGCGCCTGGCGGGACCGCCTGCGGGTGGCACGCCGCCATAAGGCGCGGCGGCGCCGTCCTGGGCGGAGGTTTGCGTGGGATCGTTCGGCTGGGACATGTCCGTTCTCTTTTCGATTTCACAGAGCAGGTGCATTTGCCGCTGTCGCGCGGGTGCGCAGCGGCCGTTGCATCGTAGTACAGATCTGCCGGACGGCCGCTGGCGTCGAGGTTCCGCGGGTCCGGGAATGCGGGTGACAGGCCGCCGCAGCGGGATTCGGATATAGTCCCCGCCTGCCGGCGAGCTTGGGGCGGCGCGGTCCGGCGGAAGCCACGCCTGGGCCAGCAACGGGAGAAACGGTCATGATTACAAGAATGCCTGGCGCGCGGCGTGCGATCCGGTTGGCGGCGGCCACGCTGGCGGTGGCTGCGCTGAGCGCGTGCGGCGTGTCGCGGGTGGACGGCGTGTCCGTGAAATGGCCGCCCTTCAAGGAAGGAACGCTGCTTGCCTTGCCCTCGGACCCGGCGCAATGCCCGGACCTGGCCGGCACGTACCGCGCCCAGGGCGAGCGCCAGTCGGGCGACCCGTCGGTCTCGCTCGCGGACCTGCGCGACTTTCTTGTGTACCCTTTGGACCTCCCGGGCATGGGTGACACGCCCTTGCCGGCGTGGCGCTCGTCGCCTGATGCCACCGTTTCCCTGTCCAAGGACGTGGCGGCATGGGACGTGCTGGCGCAGGACGGCCACGGGGCGCGCTCCGCGGGGCGCTTGCCCTTGCACGAGGGCGGCAAGGCGTCCGCCGCCGAAGCGCAAGCGTCTTCGCACCGGCCGGGCGACGTCATCCAGCGGGAGGCCGGATGCACGCAGGGCCGGTTGTGGGTCAGCGTGCGGCACGATTGGCGCCAGCACGAGTCCGTGGGCGTGCGGCGCCATGTCGCGATCCTGCGCAAAGAGGCGGACGGCCTGCTCGTGACCGTCCAGCGAGAATCCGACAGCATAGGCATGCTGTTGCCCTGGTACACCAATGAGAGCGGTCTGTCCCAGTACTGGTTTGCGCCGGTGGCGGACCTTCCTTGAACCTCCGCGGGCTCGCGCCCGCTCTTGCCGATACTGCTTCATGACTGCTAAACGACTGATTGTCTGGACCTTCTTCTTCGCGCTGTTCGTGGCGCTGGTGGCGCTGTTCTGGCGCGAGCTCTTCGACCAGACGCCGCGTTCGCTGCGCGACCTGGGCGGCCATCCCGAGGGCGGCGACTTCCATATCTATGGCGAGTCGCCCCGGCACGATGGCATGGCCGACCGGGCGCTGCTGGCCGCCGCCCAGCGCGGCGATCCGGGCGCTCAATATATGCAGGGCATCGTCATGGAGCACTTCGACATGAAGGAAGCGCTGCGCTGGTACGAGAAGGCCGCGGCCCAGGGCGACGAAGCCGCGCAGGAACGCCTGCAGCAACTGCGCGAAGCGCCGCCCGCCGCGCGGTAGAAGGCCTGCCTTGAACACCCCCGCGCAACACGCCCGCTTCGTGAGCGGCCCTCTCGGCGGCCACGTCATCGAGATGATCCTGACCGGCTGGGCAAGCATGCTGGCGGTGTTCGCCGTGGAGTTCCTGTCGCTGCTGTACCTGGGCACGCTCAAGGACGAGGCGGTGCTTGGCGCGGTGGGCTTCGGGTCCATGACGCAATTCACGATCATCTCGGTATGCATCGGGGTGACGGTCGGCGGCGCGGCGCTGGTGTCGCGGGCGCTGGGGGCTGAAGACGCGGCGCGCGCCCGGACGTTGGCCGGCGCCTCGCTGATTCTGATGGCCGCCACCGCGCTGGCCGCTGGCGCGTTGTTCCTGGCGGCCATCGGCCCATTCACCGCCGCGATCGGACTTGCCGAGGACGTGCGCGGGCATCTGCTTTCCTATGTGCTCATCACCACGCCGTTCGCCGTGGTGATGGGCCTGGGCATGATGCTGTCCAACCTGCTGCGCGCGGCGGGCCATGGACGTCAATCCATGTGGGTGCTGCTGGCCGGCACGGCGACGGTGGCCGTGCTGGATCCTATCGTCATCTTTGTGCTGGACGGCGGCATGGAAGGCATCGCGTGGGCAGGCGGGGTGGGGCGCGTGGCCACGCTGGCGCTGGGCGGCTGGCTGGTGTTCCGCAAGCACCGGCTGGTGGCCTGGCCCGCCAGGAAAGCGCTGCGCGAGCACCTGACGGCGATCGGAAGCATCGCCTTGCCCGCCGCGCTGACCACCCTGGCCACGCCCGCTTCGGTCATCTTCACCGTGTCCACCTATTCAAGCTTCGGGCCTAGCGTGCTGGCGGGCGCCACCGTCGTGGACAGGCTGCTGCAGCTTGCCTATTCGCTCTTCTTCGTGCTGCCGGGGGCCATCGGGCCGATCCTTGGACAGAACCTGGGCGCGGGCCAATGGGAGCGCGTGCAGCAGACCGTGGGCCTGACCGTGCGTTGGGCGCTGCTATACGGCTTCGCGGCGGCGATCGTGCTGGCGGTGCTGGCGCCATGGATGCCCGATGTGTTCCAGGTGACCGGCCCCGGCCGCGACCTGATCATATTCTTTTGCCGCTACGGCGGCTTCGCCTGGGCGCTCAACAGCCTGTTCTTCGTGTCCATCGCCGTCTTCAACAACCTGGGATATGCCACCTATTCCACCGCCATCGGCTGGCTGCGCGCCACGCTGGGCACCTTGCCGTTTGTCTGGGTGGGCGCGCACTACGGCGGGCCCGAGGGCGTGATGCTGGGCCAGATGGCCGGCTTTGCGCTATTCAGCCTGATTGCGATGGCGCTGTGCCGGCGCGTGCTTCGCGCGCCACCCGCCGGGTACGCCGCCCGGGCGGCTGTCTAGGGGCGGAGCAGGGCACCTCTCAACGTGAACCGACGCAGGCCCGCCCGCCGGCGGTTCGATTTCGCCGGCTGGTCGCGGTACGATCCCGGCTGACTTCGAATTTTCAGGAAAGCCATGCGTCAGAGTTCCATTCGTCCTCGAATCGACAGCTTCTCCCGCGTGCTCGCGGCCGCTGCCTTGGCCGCTGCGGCCAGCGCCGCACAGGCGCAGTCCCCGGGGTCTGCGACCGGATCGCGGGTCCAGTCGCCCGCGCCTGTGCAACCCCAGACTCCGCTTACACCCAAGCGCAGTTTCGACGACGCCCCGGCCGCACGCGCCCACGAGGCGCCGTCAGCCGCGGCGCCTGCCGCCGCTCCGGCCCCGGCTGCAGCGCCGGCCCCGGCTGCCACGCCCGCCGCACCTGCTGCCGCAACGCCTGCCGCAACGCCTGCCGCCGCGCCTGCCGCCGCGCCTGCAGCAGCACCCACGGTCATCATCCCGACCGAGCTGGACACCAAGGCCTGCATCGCCAAGCTGCGCAAGGGCGCGGCCGCCAATGGCCTGACCGTCGCGGACTGGGACAAGTACACCGCCAACGCCACGCTGCTGCCCACCACGGTGGCGTCCGCCAAGGGCCAGCCCGAAGGCCGCGAAAGCTGGTGGGACTATATCGCCAAGACGGTCGACGACGAGCGCGTGCAGGACGGCCGCGCCGTGATGAGCAAGTACGGCTCGCAACTGGCCAGCATCAGCCAGCAGTACCAGGTCGACCCCGCCACGCTGGTCGCCATCTTCGGTATCGAAACCAACTACGGCCGCCAGGTCGGCAAGACCAACGTGCTCGATGCGTGGCTGACCCGCGCCTGCACCGAGAACAAGCAGCTCTGGGAAAAGAACGCCTACGCCTCGGTGCGCCTGCTGCGCGACGGCACCGTGCCGGCCGACAAATTCGTCGGCTCCTGGAGCGGCGCCTTCGGCATGACGCAGTTCATCCCGACATCGTTCTACGAACTGGCCGCCGACGGCGACGGCGACGGCCGCATCGATCTCTACAACTCGCTGCCCGACGCGCTGGCCTCCACGGCCAATCACCTGCGCAAGCGCCGCGCCAAGTGGACGCACGGCCTGCCGGCGGTGGTGGAAGTGCGCGTGCCGGCCGAACTGGCCGCCGCCATCCCTCCGGAACCCGACGCGGAATACGTGGGCTCGCAGGACCGCCGCACGATTGCCCAATGGGCGCAGGCCGGTCTGAAGCAGGGCGACGGTTCGGTGCTGAAACTGCCCTCGGGCAATGAAGAGCAGGCCTACCTGTTCGCGCCAACCGGCGCGCGCGGCCCTGTGTTCCTGGCCACGGTGAATTTCGACGCGATCCTGCACTACAACCAATCGCGCCGCTATGGACTGGCCGTGGCGCTGCTGCTGAACCGCCTGCAAGGCGGTCCGGCCATCGCCGCCGCCTGGCCTACCGATGACCCCGGGCTGTCGCGGGCACAGATCAAGGAACTGCAGGAACAGCTCTACGGCCGCGGCTACGACATCGGCGTAGCGGACGGCATCCCGGGCGCCAAGACCCGCGACGCCGTGCGCGCCGAACAGGAACGGCGCAACCTGCCGCAGGACGGACGCGTCGGCAAGCGCATCCTGGATGCGCTGAAGGCCGACCAGCCCGACGCCATGCGGGCGTATCCCTCGCGATGAGCGGGCCGCCGATCGCGGGCACGGCGGGGTATGGCGAGAATGCCTCGGCGCTCGCTGACCAATACGAGAGCATCGCGTTTTCGTACGTGCACCGCGATGTCGCGCATCTGATCCCGGCCGCGCCGGTCCGCATTGCCGACATCGGCGCGGGGTCGGGCCGCGATGCCGCGGCGCTGGCCCGCCTGGGCCATTCGGTCGTGGCCGCCGAGCCCACGCCCGAGCTGCGCCGGGAGGGGCAGCGCCGCCACGCCCTGCCCAATCTGGAATGGGTGGGCGACGCCTTGCCCGGCCTGTCGGGCCTGCGCGGGCAGGGCCGCGTGTTCGACGTGATCATGCTCACCGCGGTCTGGATGCATCTGGACGCCGCGGAACGCGCGGCGGGCATGGCCAGCCTTGCGGCGCTGCTGGCGCCGCAGGGACAGATCCTGATGTCGCTGCGCCACGGCCCGGTGCCGGACGGGCGGCGGATGTTCGACGTCTCGGCCGAAGAGACCATCGCGTTGGCCGCCGGACATGGCTTGTCCAGCCATCATCTGTCCACGCGCGAAGACATGCTGGACCGTGCCGACGTGCACTGGAGCTTCCTGGGATTGCGGCGTATCTGAGGGTTAGGCGGGAGTGTGCCGGCGCGTGCCTGCCGGTATGATCGGCGTATCCCGCCACCACTCCCGACCGTCATGCCGACAGCCGAGTTTCCCGACGACTTTCTCACTCAGCGCCTGCATGCCCGCCGCATGTCGCAGGCGCATCTGCCTTTCATCACAGAAATGCACGCGAACACCGATCTCATGGAATCCATGGGCGGAACGCGCGACGCGGCGGCCAGCCGGCGATACGTCGCGCAGAACATCACGCACTGGACCGAGCACGGCTACGGCATGTATGTGCTGGACGACCGCGACACGGGCAGGCTTGCCGGGCGCGCCGGCCTGAAGGTGTCCACATCGCCGGGGCGCGCCGGCATCGAACTCGCCTATGCCCTGCACCCCGATTGCTGGGGCAAGGGCTACGCGCCCGAGATCGCCCGCGTGCTGATCGCGCTGGGATTCAGGCTGCTGCCCGTGGATGTGCTGGGCGCGGTGGCACTGCGATCCAACACGGCGTCCCGGCGCGTCATGGAAAAAACCGGGCTGCGCTATGTCGGCATGACCGGCGATAAGCCCGAACCGAAGGTGTGCTACGAGATACGGCGCACGGATTGGCGCAAGCTGGAAGGGGTGTGACCGCCGCTGGCGGACAGGGCGGGATGCGAAAGCCTCGCCCGCAAGGCGCGATCGCGCCGCGCTAACATTGCGGCATGAGCACCCAGAAGCTACCCGACGACGATCCGCAGCCCGTTCCCCCCGAGCGCCCCGCGCCCGAGGAATGCTGCAACAGCGGTTGCATCCCCTGTGTCTATGACCTCTATGACGAGGCCATGGACCGCTATCGCGACGCTCTGAAGGCCTGGCGCGCCCGGCACGAGCCGCCGGAGGGCTGAGCCGCGGGTTCGGCTGAGCGCGCGCGGCGCTCAGCCGGCCAGCTTCATGTGGATGATGGGAAACGGCCGGCCCGAATCATCGTAGGCGGAACGGCCCACGTCCTCGAAGCCGTAGTGCTTGTAGAACCCATGGGCCTGCGGGTTCTGCTCGTTCACGTCGACCAGCAGCGTGCCGTGCAGCGAACGCGCGAAGTTCAACAGGCGCCGGCCGGCACCCTTGCCGCGCTTGTTGGCATCCACGAACAGCATTTCGACCTTGTTGCCGTTCAGGCCCATGAAGCCGGCCACTTCGCCGGCATCGTCCTCGCAGACCCAGACCCGCACCGAGGGCAGGTAGGTGTTCAGCACCTGCGGGTACATGGCCTGGATTTCCTTTTCGGAAAGGAAAGTATGGGTGGCGCGCACCGAACGGAGCCAGATGTCCACCAGGGCCAGATCGTCGCCGTGGTTGCGTTCTCGGATGTTCATTTTTATTGATTCTGTAGGTCGGATGCCGACTGCGGTCCTTGGCCGCTAGAGTCCTGAACGGTAGAGGTCCGTCGCCGCCAGCACCGTTTCCATCTGCACAGTATGCGCGAAAACGAATCGGTCGCCGTAGACGGTTTCATCCGGAAACTCCGAGATCAGCGCCAGCGGCAGCTCCTCCCGGTCGGTCTCCGTGACCTGCACCGGAATGCCGTTCAGCACGTCAAAGCCCGATTCGAGCGCGTGTGCATGGAATAGTTCCAGTTGACGGGCGTTGAACTCCACCAGCCCGGGCACATTGCGGGCCAGCCGGGCAGTGACGCCTTCGATCAGGCGGCGGGCGCGTTCGCGCCAGCCGGGATGATGGCGCAGCACCAGGAAGAAGCCTTTGGGAATCGTCCAGAGCTCGAAATGACGCGGCAGGTAGCCCGACAAGGGGCGCGTCCATTCGTGCGCGGGATAGCCGTGCAGGTTGATGTGCAGTTGCGCGCCGCTGATGGCGTGCGCCTGGTGCCTGCCCTCGCGCTCGAAGAACGGCGCATGCTCGCGGTAGGCGATGTCGTCGCCCAGCGCGCTGTAGCGCGATGCGTGCAGCATGTGGCGCGGATGGTGGGCGCGCAGGCGGTTAAAGAGCGCGTATCCGTCGGGATTCTCGGCGGCGATCAGCGCGAAATGCGCATCGCCGCGCGCGTTCAGCGCCTGGGCCGCGCGCAGCGCGCCCACGACGCCCGAGGTTTCGTTGGCGTGCTGCGCCCCGGAGATGAAGACCGCGGGGCCGGGGCCGCGCACATAGGTGCCCAGCACCGGACGGCCCTGCCGGGACACGGCCTGGAAGGCGTCCCCGCCGAAGGCCGCCATGCATCCGGCGATCTGTCCGGCCGACAGCGGTTCGCGTGTCTGCGCCAGCGGGGTGTCGAGCTGCGCCGGTGCGACAGGCGCCAGCGCGGCGAAGGGCTCCAGCGAGATCTGCACGCGAGCCGCGCCGTCGTGGCGGCGGATGTCGGGGATGATCTGGCCGGGCTGCAGCCCGCGGTCGCCGGACGGACGGCCGGAATGCTGCTGGAAGTGTTCCAGCAGCGAGAAGTAGATGTCTTCGTGCAGCGCCTCGAAGGTGCTGACGATTTCTTCGTCCACCGGCAGGGCGAAGTCCATGCCCGGCAGGTCAACGCGGATTTCCAGGCGGTCGAAATACGGTTCGTGCGCGCCCCAGGCATGGTTGCGCACGGTGTCCATGATGCTGCGGAACAGAAGCTGGTATTCGGTAGCCTGCGCGGCGTCGGTCTGCACCGCGCCATCGGCGTCCAGCACGCGCAGCCAGCCCGTGGGCGACAGTTCGGGCGTGCCGTCGGGTGCGTGCCCGACCTGGTTCGGCGCGTACACGCGGGTATCGGTCTTGCGGCCGTCGGCATAGGCCAGGCTGACGTCGTAGTGCAGATCGGCGGCGCCGGGCTGCATGGTCACACGCACGCCGTCCAGCAGCGCCACGAGCGGATACGCTTCCAGCGTGAAGCGCTTGGCCTGGGCGTGCTCGTGCAGCGGATAGCGCACGGCGACCGACACCAGCCCTTCGAGATCGGCTTCTTCCAGGAAGTAATGCAAGAGCGGCTTATAGGCGCTGCGAAAGCGCGCCTTGACGCCGGCCTGCTCCAGACGCGCCTGCGCCGCGCGGCGGGCCTCCACGCCTTCGAACAGCCAGCCTTCCACGACCGCGCCGCGCCAGGCCGGCGCCAGGTAGGCGTGCGTCCAGGCATCCAGCGTGCGGTCAAACGATTTTTCCAGCAACGACATACTCAGTATTCCTTCCGGGCCCGCGGGGCCGGATCGATTTTCAGACCTTGCCGGTCGGGTCCAGGCGGTCGCGCAGCCAGTCGCCCAGCAGGTTCAGGCCCAGCACCGTCAGCATGATGGCCAGCCCGGGAAAGACGCTGACCCACCAGGCGGTCTGCATATAGGTGCGGCCGTCGGCAAGCATACCGCCCCAGCTCGGGATCATGGGATCCACGCCCAGGCCCAGGAAGGTCAGGCTGCTCTCCAGCAGGATGTTGTTGGCCACGTTCAGGGTCATCAGGATGACCAGCGGACCCAGCAGGTTCGGCACGATGTGATGTCGGATCATGGCCAGGTCGCGCACGCCGAAGGCGCGGGCGGCCAGCACGAATTCACGCTCGCGCAGCGCCAGCACCTGCGCCCGCACCAGCCGTGCGTATTGCACCCACTGCGACACGATCATGAAGAAAATGACGTTGAACAGCCCGCCGCCCAGGATCGCGATGAACGTGATGGCCACCAGGATGAACGGCAGCGCAAGCTGCACGTCGGCGAAGCGCATGACGATCATGTCCCAGAAGCCGCGGTAGTAACCGGCGATGAGGCCCATGACGATGCCCAGCAGCGCGCCGCCGATGACGGACGCAAAGCCCACCATCAGCGAGATCTTGCCGCCGACGATGACGCGGGCCAGCACATCGCGGCCGAGGGGGTCGGTGCCGAAGGGATGGGCGGCCGACGAGAAGGGCGCCATCAGGCGGCCAGCCAGATCCATGGATTCGCCGCCGTCCGGAAAGAGCCAGCCAGAGGTCAGCACCAGCGTGACCATGACGCCGGTCAACAGCGCGCCCAGTATGAATTCCAGCGAGCGGTAGCGGCTGCGCGGCTTGAACGCCTTGGGGGCGGTGGCGGTAGGTGTGGTTGTCTGCATAAGGCTCAGCGCGTGCGGATACGGGGATCGACGATGCCGTAGGCGATGTCGACGATCAGGTTGACCAGGACGATGACGGTGGCCAGCACGGTGACCGTGCCTTGCAGCACCGGGTAGTCGCGGCCCGAGATGGCGTCGAACGCCAAGGTACCCAGGCCGGGCCAGTTGAACACCATCTCGATCACCACGATGCCGCCGATCAGGCCGCCGAACTGCAGGCCCAGGTAGGTGATGAGCGGAATCGCGCAATTGCGCAGCGCATGCTTGTACAGCACGACGCGTTCCTTCAGGCCCTTGCTGCGCGCCACCATGATGTACTGCGCCGACAGCGTCTCCAGCATCGTGGTGCGCACCAGCCGGATATTGGTGGCGCTGAGGATGACGGCCATCGTGAGCGACGGCAGCACCAGGCTGGCCGGCCCGCTCCAGCCCGACGGCGGCAGCAGCGGGAAGGTGATCGACAGCAGCAGCACCAGCATCAGCGCCAGCCAGAAGTTCGGAAACGACAGGCCTACCAGCGACAAAATGCGGATGGCCTGGTCGGTGGCCTTGCCGCGCTTGATGGCGGCCTGGATGCCCAGCGGCAGGGAGATCAGGATAGAGGCGATCAGCGACGTGAAGGCCAGCATCAGCGTGGCGGGCAGGGCGTCGCCGATCAGCTTGGCCACCGACGTGCCGCCCATGAAGCTGCGGCCGAAATCGCCGTGCAGCAGGCCCTGCATGTACGACAGGTATTGTTCGTGGAACGGGCGGTTCAGCCCGAGCGCCTGGCGGATGTTGGCCAGGTCTTGTTCGGTGACGCTGCCCGAACCCTGGCTGAGCATCAGCGCGGGGTCGCCGGTCAGGCGCACGGCATAAGAGACAAGCAGTGTCACGGCGACAATCACGAAGACGGCCTGCAACACGCGTTTGATGAGAAATCCGGTCATAAGGCGCCGCCCCGGTTTTCGCCGGGATGAGTAGGTGGGGTTAAAGCTTCAACAGGCATCACAAACATGCATCGTTCTGGCGGAACGCCGCGGATCCGGCTCGGCCGGGTCCGCGGCTGCTCCCTGGGGGAGGCGCGTAACGCTTCGGGGGGTTACTGCACTTCGGTTGCAAGGAAGCGGAAGCGGATGTCGCCCGGAACCTCCAGGTTCTTCACGCGCTTGTTCACGCCCACGATCGTGTTCAGGCTGTACAGCGGCAGTTCCAGCGCCTGGTCGGCGACATATGCGGCGATCTCCTGCAGCATGGCTTCGCGCTTCTTCACGTCATAGACCGTGCGCTGCGCTTCCAGCATGCCATTGAGCTTGGCGTCGTTGTCGTACGGATTCCACTTCTGGCCCGTGTGATACATCAGGTAGGCCGTGTTGTCGTAGTCGTACGTCCAGCCGCCCCATTGGTTCTGCCACATCTCGCCCGTCTTGCCGCCGGGGATGATGTCGTTGAGCAGCACGCCGGTTTCGTAGGGCTTGATGGTGGCGCGCACGCCCACGCCTTGCAGATAGCCGGACACCGCCTGGGCCACTTCGCGGAAGTTCGAATCGCTGCCGCGCACGTCGATCTGCACCGTGGCGCCCGGCTTCACGCCGGCGGCGGCCAGCAGCTTCTTGGCTTCGGCGGGGTTGAAGGGCAGGGGCTTCTGTTCCGGGTTGAAACCGAACGATTGCGGGCCCTGGAAGCTGGCGATGGTCTTGGCCTGGCCGAGCAGCAACTGCTTGACGATGGCGTCGCGGTCGACGGCCATGATCAGCGCGCGGCGTACGTCGCGGCTTTGCGTGATGCCGTTCTTGGTGTTGTAGCGCAACGCGAAGGCCACCGGGCCGCCGGTGGAGATGACGTCGGCATTGCCCGACTTCTTCACGGTCTCGATCAGGCCCAGCGGGATCAGCGTGGCGATGTCGATGCGGCCGGCCTGCAGCTCGGCGACCTGCGTGCCGGGCTCGCCGATGAACCGGTACACCACCTTGTCCAGCTTGGGCTTGCCGCCCCAGTACTCGTCGTTGCGCGCGAGCGTCACGTTGACCTTGGGCTGGTAGCTTTCAAACTTGAACGGGCCGGTGCCGACCGGGTTCGTATTGAAGTTGTCCTCGCCCTTTTCCTTGATGTACTTGGGCGGCACGATCATCGCGCCATAGCCGGCCAGCTTGGTCAGCAGAACGGGATCGGGCTGCTTCAGGATGAAGTCCACCGTGTACTCGTCCACCACCTTGATCTCGCCGATCGAGTCGTAGTTCGACTTTTGCGGACCCTTGGCGCCTTCCGCGCCCAACAGGCGATCAAACGTGAACTTCACGGCTTCGGCGTTGAAGGGCTCGCCGTTATGGAACTTGACGCCTTCGCGCAGCTTGAAGCGCAGGCGCTTGTTGTCGTCCAGGTACTCCCAGCTGGTGGCCAGGCCCGGCTGCAGCTTCAGGTCGGCGCCGCGCATGGTCAGGCCGTCGTACAGGTTGCCGCCCACCGAACCCCAGAAGGTCACGAAGGTGTCGATGGGATCCCAGCTTCCCGGATCCTGGTTGATGGCGACGCTGAGCGTGCCCGCCGCGTGCGCGGACGAGACAACGGCGGGCAGCGCGCCGCCCAGCGCCAAGGTCAGGGCGGTGGCGGTGAAGGTGGTGCGTAGGAATTGCATGTTCGCCTCCAGGGACGGAAATCGGGGGTGCCGACGGATGAAAGGGTTCAGGCTGCCCGGGCCACCAGATGGCCGGGCGCGAATTCGGTCAGGGGAATGATCGCGGGTTCATCGCCCACCCGGCGCACCGGACTGGGGATTTCGCCTTCGATCAGGGACGTGTCGATATGGCGGCCGGGTTCGGCCACGGGCACGGCGGCCAGCAGCTTGCGGGTATACGCGTGCTGCGGCGATTCGAAGATCTGCCGGCGCGTGCCCAGCTCGACGATCTGGCCCAGGTACAGCACCGCGACGCGATGGCTCACCTTTTCCACCACCGCCATGTCGTGGGTGATGAACAGATAGGACAGGCCGCGGTCCTTCTGCAGGTCCATCAGCAGGTTCAGGATCTGCGCCTGGATGGACACGTCCAGTGCCGACACGGATTCGTCCGCGATGATCAGCTTCGGGTTGCTGGCCAGCGCGCGCGCAATGCATACGCGCTGGCGCTGGCCGCCCGAGAATTCGTGCGGATAGCGCTTGGCATGCTCGGGCTTCAGGCCCACCTGTTCCAGCAGTTCGCCCACGCGGCGGGCAATCGCGTCCTCGCCCGACAGCAGGCCGTGCGTGCGGATCGGTTCCGCAACGCTGAACGCCACCGTCTTGCGCGGATCCAGCGACGCGTAAGGGTCCTGGAAAATGTATTGGATTTCCTGGCGCAGGCGCTGACGGCCGGCGTTGTCCATCGAAAAAACGTCCTGGCCGTTGTAGCGGACCGCGCCGGAGGTCGGCGCCACGAGCTGCTGCAAGGTCTTGCCGATGGTGGACTTGCCGCTGCCCGATTCACCAACCAGCGCCAGCGTTTCGCCGGGATAGACGTCGAAGCTCACTTCCTCCACCGCGTGGACGCGATGCGTCGCGCGGCCGAACAGGTTGTGGCCGACGTCAAAGCGCGTGGTCAGCTTGTCCACGCGCAGCACGGGCTCGTCATAGCTCGCCGTGTCCTGCTCGCGGGTTTCACCCACCTCGCGCAGCGTGTCGCCTTCCAGCACCGTCTGCGGCGTGCGCAGCGGCAGGTCGCGGCCCGTCAGGCTGCCCAGGCGCGGCACCGCGGCCAGCAACGCGCGCGTGTAAGGATGCTTGGGCGCGTTGAAGATCTCGTCGACGCTGCCTTGTTCGACCTTCTTGCCGCGCAGCATCACCACCACGTCGTCGGCCATCTCCGCCACCACGCCCATGTCATGCGTGATGAAGATGACGGCCGTGCCCAGGTCGCGCTGCAATTCGCGGATGGTGTTCAGGATCTGCGCCTGGATGGTGACGTCCAGCGCAGTGGTGGGCTCGTCCGCGATCAGCAGGCGCGGCTGGCACGACAGCGCCATCGCGATCATCACGCGCTGGCGCATGCCGCCCGACAGTTGGTGCGGATAGCGGTCCAGCAGTTGCGCCGCGTCCGGCAGACGCACTTTTTCAAGCAGCTTGCGAGCCGATTGGCGGGCCGCCGATCGCGATAGCTGCTGGTGCAGCATGATGGCTTCGACAATCTGGTCGCCGATCGTGAACACCGGATTCAGCGACGTCATCGGCTCCTGGAAGATCATCGCGATGTCGTTGCCGCGGATCGCGCGCATCTGCTCGTCGGTGGCGGCGGTCAGGTCGACCTCGCGGTCGGCGCTGTCGCGAAACAGGATCTGTCCGGTCGCGATGCGGCCGCTGGTGTAGTCGGTCAGGCGCATGATGGCCATGGACGTGACCGACTTGCCCGAGCCGGACTCGCCGACGATGGCCAGCGTCCTGCCGGGCCGAACCTCGAAATCCAGGTTGTCGACGGCGCGGAACACGCCACTTTCCGTATTGAAGTCGACCGAAACGCCGCGCACGGACAGCAGCGGGACGGAAGAGGAAACAGTAGTGCTAGACAACGTGGATTCTCACAGCGAGGTGGCGGCGCGGGCGGCCTGGTCGTACAGGCCCGAGAGCGCGCGCAGGGTATTGGCCAGTTGATGGCTGGCGTCATCCGCGGCGGGGGAGTCGATGAACGGCTTCACGAGGCATTGTTCGCGGACTTCGGCGTAGCGCTGGATCGCGGCCGCGCCGGCGTCGGTCGTGGTGTAGACCACTTCCTTGCCGGTCTTGGCGCTTTGCACCACGCCCAGGCGCTCCAGCTTCTTGAGCGAATAGTTCACCAGATGGGTGTCTTCGACATTCAGCGTAAAGCAGATGTCGGCCAGCTTCTTGCCGCGGCCGCGATGGAACACATGGTTGAGCACCAGGATGTCCAGCGACGTCAATTCGGGCAGCCCCGCGCAGGCCATGCACCGCACCATCCAGCGGTTGAACGCATGGGACGCGATGATCAGGCCGAATTCGACTTCGGACAGTTCTGGCGCGGACGAGGCCAGATGGGAAGAGGAAACGATGGCGTCCCGGACGGAAACAGGCATGTGTGAGGCAGATAGGGACGGATCAGCGACAAAACGTTGGCGAATTATTGACGATTTGTTTGTATGCAGGCATTCGGGATAACCCCTGAATGCACGCGGCGGGTTCGGATTGTCGGAGCGGCCGGAACAGCCGGGAATCCGGGCGGCGGCGATGTCGGTTTATTGCGTTGCGTAAATTCCACTATTCGGAAGAAGAATATCTTCTCTCAACTGACGCGCTACCTCTGTCAAATATCAAAAATCCCACCTAAAGTCGTCTGTATACAAAAGATATATATTGTAATCAACGATTTCTTTCCGCAAAATTACAAAAAATTGAACTCAACGGAGAGGGGCGCACTGGCGGCACGACTGTCTGCGTCAAGCGGGTATGAAAGGATTTTGGCGGGGGATCGCGGTGTGGATTTGCGCGGGGGCGGCTGGCGTCCCCGTGATGTCGGAGGCGCAACCGGTGCCGGACGCGGTCTTGCGCGCCACCGACATCCAGCGCCGCCAGGAACAGGAGGTGGATGCGCAGCGCGCCCGCGCGGCGGCGCGTCCGGATGTGTTGTCGCCTGCGGCGCCGCAGCAAGCTGGCGGCTTGAGCTTTCCCGCCGAAACGCCGTGCTTTGTCATCCGGGACCTGTCCTGGGAAGCGGCGGCGCCGCCCGAAGCGCTGGCGCGCGCCGCCAGCGCCGTGCTGGGCCAATGCGTGGGCGGCCTGGGCTTGCGCGCGCTGCAGGAAGCCTTGATCGGCATGCTGGTCGACGACGGCCAGATCACCGCCCGCGTCGTGGTGCCGGAGCAATCGCTGGCGGCGGGCACCCTGACGCTGCGCTATTTGCCGGGACGCATATCGGCCGTCAACGGCGAGGGCACGATAGGCTGGTGGCGCACGGCCCTGCCCACGGGTCCTGGCGGAGAACTGAATCAGCGCGACCTGGATCAGGCGCTTGAGAACGTGCGCCGGCTGGGCAGCCAGGCCGACGCTGTGATCGACATCGCGCCAGGCCCGCAGCCGGGCGACTCCGACATCATCGTGCGTCCGGGCACGGGCAAGCGCTGGCATGGTTACCTGGGCGGCGACAACGGCGGGATGGACACCGTTGGCAAGTACCAGCTCAACGCCGGCCTGACGCTGGATTCCCCGCTGTTCCTGTACGACCAGTTGTCGGTGTCCTGGAACAGCAACGCGCACTGGCGCGATGCGGAATCGCACACGCGCGCCGCCTCCATCAACTACAGCATTCCCTTCGGCTACTGGGCGTTCTTCGCGGGCGCCAGCAGATCCACCTACCGCCAGACCGTGGCCGGTTTCGAGGAACCCATCCTTTACGGCGGCACCACCAAACAGATTCAGGCGGGCGTGTCGGTCGTGCCCTATCGTGGCACCGCCTACAAGGGCAACCTGGCGTTCACCCTGCTGCGCAAGCGCACCGAAAGCACACTGAACGACATCCCCATCGATGTCCAGCGCCGCGACGTTACGGGTTACGAGATCAGCTACGGACATCGCCACTATGTGGGCCAGGCAGTGCTGGACATCGGCGGCGGCGTGCGCGGCACGCTGCCGCAGTTCTCCGACCAGCCCGGCTATGTCTACGGCGACCCGGACTGGAACGGCCGCAGCACCATCCTCACCGCCAACGCCGGCCTTTACCTGCCGTTCAAGGTGGCGGAGCAGCCCTTCGCCTATCAGGCCAACTGGCAGATACAGCACGCCAAGACGGCCATCGTGCCGGCGGACTACTTCACCATCGGCAACCGCTACGCCGTGCGCGGCTTTGACGGGCAGGTGACGCTGGCCGCCGAAGACGGCTGGACGCTGCGCAACGATCTTTCGCTGGATCTCGAGCGCGTGACGGGCGTCCCGGGCCAGCAGCTTTACACCGGCGTGGACGTGGGGCGCGTCGGCGGGCCGTCCGCGGCGTACCTCTCCGGGCGGACCCTCGTCGGCGCCGTCGCGGGGCTGCGCGGCCGGTTCTCCCTGCCGTACATCAATGCCAGCTACGACCTGTCCGCCGGCTGGCCGCTGAAAAAGCCCGAGTCTCTGCAGACCGCATCCACCGTCTTCGCGATGGCCGTGATGTTCGAGTTCTGAATCCGTTATTGCCTACCTGGTGCGCATGATGTCCAAGCTTCGTTCGTTGATTGTCTGGTCCGTGGTCTTCACCCAATTGTGGACGCCGGTGCTGGCGCAGACCCTGCCGATTTCGGTGGACAAGAGCGTGCCCGGGCAGAAGCCGACGGTGGGCGTCAGCAACGGCGTGCCGGTCATCAACATCGCGCCGCCGTCGGCGGGGGGCGTCTCCAACAACCGCTACACGCAGTTCAACGTGGGCCCGTCGGGCGTGGTGCTGAACAACAGCGGCGGCGCAAGCCAGACTCAGCTTGCCGGACAGGTGGCGGGCAACGTCATGCTGGGCAACCAGCGCGCCGCCACCATCTTGAACCAGGTCACCGCGCCCAACCCCTCGCAACTGATGGGCATGCTGGAAGTCGCGGGCAACCGGGCCAATGTCATCGTTGCCAACCCGGCCGGCATCACGTGCAACGGCTGCGGATTCTTGAACGCGGGCCGCGCCACCTTGACCACCGGGCGGCCGCAAGTCGGGCCCGACGGAAGCATCGCGCTGGACGTGGCCGCGGGCAAGATCCGCGTCGAAGGTGAAGGCCTGTACGGGGCCAACGTCAGCCAGGTCGATCTGATCGCGCGGTCGCTGGAGATCAACGCCGGCGTCTGGGCGGACCGGCTCACGATGACGGCGGGCGCGGCGCGCGTGGACTACGCGACGGGCGCCGTATCGGCCCAGGCGGGAGACGGGGCCGCGCCCGCGGTGGCGCTGGATACCGCCGCCCTGGGCGGCATGTACGCCAACAGCATCCGGCTGATCGGCACCGAGGCCGGCGTGGGCGTGAACGTGGGCGGCGATCTGGTGGCCCTGACGGGCGACCTGCAGGTCAGCGCGGCGGGCGACGTGCGCATCGCGCCCAGCGCCACCATGCAGGCGGCACGCGATCTGCGGCTGACGGCCGGGCGCGACCTGGCCGTGGATGGCGCGGCGCAGGCCGCGGGCGCCGTTGCGCTCGCGGCGGGCCGCAACGCCGAGATCAAGGGCGCGGTCGGCGCCGGCGGGCCGCTGGATGTGGACGCCGCGGGCGACGCGACCGTGGCCGCGCAAGGCGCATTGCAGGCCCAGGGCGCGCTGCGCATCGCGGCGGGGCAGGATCTGTTGCTGGGCGGATCCCTGCTCATGGGCGGCCAGGACGTGCGCGTGGAGTCCGGGCGCAATGTGCGGATCGGCGGCAATGCGTCCACACCCGGCACGACGCCGCCGGCCACCGGCGGCTCGGGCTCGGCGGCCGGCGGAACTTCGTCGGGCGGCGCGGGATCGGGCAGCGCTTCGGGCGCGGGCGGTTCTTCCACGGACGGCACGGCATCGGCCGCATCCGGCGGCGCCGGTCAGGCCGGCGCCGATTCCAGCGGTCTGGTCACGGCCCGGGGCGGCATCGCCCTGAGGGCCGGCCGCGACATGACGCTGCCCGCGCAGGTGACGGCGGCCGGCGCGCTGCATGCGCAGGCCGGCGCGGACCTGACCACGGGCGCAACCGCCCAGTTGCAGTCGGGCGGACCGGCGACGATACGCGCCGGCGCGGACCTGCGCGTGGGCGGCTTGGTCGGCGCGCGCGGCGACGTGTCGCTGATGGCGGGCCGCGACGCCCTGGTGTCCGGCAAGGGCGCGGCCACCGGCCGCCTTGCCATGGACGCCGGGGGCGACCTGCGCCTTGAGGCGCCCGCGCAATGGGATGCCGAAGGCGCCGCGGCCGCAAAAGCGGGCGGTGACATGGCGCTGGCCGGCGTGCTGCGCGCCAACGGCGACACGGTAATCACGGCCGGCGGCAAGCTGGCGATCGACGGCGCCGTCTCGGCCGCTTCCGGCGGCATGAATGCCTCTGCGGGCGGCGATGTATCCGTGGGCGCGCAGGCGCAGGTGGCCGCGGCCGGACCCGTCGGCCTGAACGCGGGAGGCAACCTGCAAAGCTTCGGCAAGGTCACGTCGCTGAAAGACCTGTCGCTGCAGGCGGCTCGCAACCTTGCGCTGGACGGCGAGACGCTCGCCACCGGCGATCTGCGGTTGCAGGCGGGCGAAGTTCTGGCGGCGTCTTCCGCGTCGCGGCTTCAAGCAGACGGTTCGGTGATGGCTGCCGCGGGCAACGCATCGCTGGCAGGCCTGCTCATCGCGGGCCAGTCCGCGCAAGTGAACACGCGGGACGGCCTGCGCGTGGACGGCACGTTGCTGGCTGACGCGGGCACGCTCAAGGCCATCAGCGGCGGCGACGTGACGCTGGGAAGCGCCAGCGTGCTGCAGGCGGGCCGGCAGCTCGACGCGCAGGCGGGCGGCAAGCTGCTTGCGGACGGCACCATCTCAGGTGAAACAGACATCCGGGTTTCCGCGGGGACCAACGCCGAACTGAATGGCAAGACGGTCGCCAACGGCGCCCTGCGTGCCGAAGCGGGCGCGGACCTGACCATCGGACAGGCAGGCCTGGCGCAGGGCAGCGGCATGTTGTTCCTGGGCGCGGGCCAGGACCTGCGTGTGGCGGGTACGGCCGGCACCGCGGACATGGGGCAGGGGGGCGACGGCTTCCTGCAGGCCCAGGCGGCGCGAGACATCTTCGTGACCGGCATCGTGACGGCAGGCACGCCTGCCAGCCTGTCCGCAACGCGCAACCTCGGCATCGACGGCACGGTGACGGCGCTGGGGGGTGGACTCACGGCCGACGCCGGCGATCAGTTGCGCGTCGGCGCAACCGGCCGCATGCAGGCCGCGCAGAACCTGATTGCCCGCTCGGGTGGAGACCTGGACTCTGACGGTGTCTTAGTCGCGGGCGGCGGCCTTGCGCTGACGGCCACGGGCGATGCTCGTTTGGGCGGCACCGCGGCCGCGCTGGGCGACGCCGCCGCGGGCAACCTGCTACTGGGCGCACGCGATGTGACGGTCAAGCAGGGCGGGCAGTTGCAGGCCGCGGGGACACTGACGGCGCAAGCCCAGCGTGATCTTGTTGCCGCCGGCAGGCTGGCCTCGGTAGAGGACATGATGCTGGCCGCCGCGCGCGATGCGCGCGTGGACGGCACGGCGGCCAGCGATACGAACCTGTCGCTCACCGGCCGCAACGTGGCCGTGGGCGCGGCGGGCCTGGCGCAAGCCGCCGGCACGCTCACCGCCACGGCGCAAGGCACGCTGCTCGCCGTGGGTAGCATGTTGGCGGGCGTCACGCAGACGCTCACGGCCGGCGACGACATGACCGTGGACGGCACCGTCGCGGCATTGCAAGGCGACCTGACGCTGGAAACCCTGCGGGGCAATCTGGTCCTGGGCACCGCGTCGAACCAGCAGGCGGGCGGGATGCTGGCCGCCACCGCCGGCGGTGCGCTGCAGGCCTTGGGATCGGCGGCCGCCGGGCAAGGCCTGACGCTGCGCGCGGGCACGGACGCCACGCTGGGCGGCATCGCCGCCGCGCGGGCAGGCAACGTCACCGCCACCGCCAACCGGAATCTGACGACCACCGCCGACGGCCGAATTCAGGCCGCCGACGCCATTGACCTCGAGTCTGGCGGCGCGCTGCAGAATGCCGGCATCCTATCGGCCGCGGGCGCGGCCACGCTGCTGGCCCGAACCTCCCTCAATAATTCGGGTTCGGTGCTGGCGGGCGGCGACGTCAACGCCACCGCGCTGGGCGCGCTGACCAACGCCGGCCGCTTCATCGCGGGCGTCGACGAAGACGGCGCGCTCAGCCTGCCGGGCAGCGTCAAGCTGACCGCCGCCTTCATCACCCATCCGGGCATCAGCGCGGCCGGCAAAGACATGACCTTGTTCGCGGACGGCATGGACCTGTCCGCCGGCAACCTGTCGTCCATCGGCAAACTCGCGCTGACCTCGCCCGGCGACATCGCCACGCGCAACGCCGTCCTCCACGGCGGCACCCTCGACATCGCCGCCGCCAACCTGCGCAACCAGGGCGGCAAGCTGACGTCTGCCGGCGACGCCGTGCTGACACTGGGCGCCGAACTCGACAACACCACCGGACTGATCGCCGCCGCCGGCAATATGCAGATCGAAGCGGCCCGCGTCGGCAACGCCGCCGGCACGCTGGCGGGTGGGGACCTGACCCTGGCCGCAGCCGGCGCTGTCGACAACCGCGGCGGCCTGATCCAGGCCGACGAAACCCTGACCCTGAACGCCGCCGGCCTGGACAACAGCGCCACGCTGACCGCCGCCGCAGCGCCGCCCAAGGGCGTGCTGGGCAAGCTGGTCACCATCGTCGCCGACCGCGTCAACAACCAGGGCGGCTCCATCAGTGCCGGCCAGGACCTCGCGATCACCACCGGGGAACTGGACAACGCTGGCGGCGAAGTCGCCGCCCAGCGCTACGCGACGGTAGACGCCGCGCTGCTCAAGAACAGCCAGGGCAAGGTGATGGCCGGCGAACGCCTCGCCATCATGATCCAGGCCCTGCAGGGGCTCGGCGCCCTGCAGTCCGCGCAGGACCTGTCCTTCACCTACACGGGGTCGCTCAACCAGACCGGCGACATTGCAGCGGGCCGCGATCTGAGCATGTCCGTCGGCGGCGCCATGGACAACAGCGCCACGGTCAGCGCTGGCCGCGACCTGACCATCTCGGCCGCCTCGCTCAACAACCAGGCCAGCGGCGAGCTGCTGGCCGGGCGCAACAACACCATCAATGTCACCAACGGCCTGACGAACTCCGGCCTCATCGACGGCGGAGCGACCAACATCAACGCACGCCGCGTCGACAACTTCGGGCGCATCTACGGCAACACCATTTCGATCCGCGCGGGCGAGCTGGTCAACGGCGCGGGCCCGGGCGGCGGCGCCGTCATTGCAGCGCGCGGCGACCTGGACCTGGGCGTGGGATCGCTGGTGAACCGCGACCACGCGCTGATCTACGCGGGCGCCGATCTGCGCATCGGCGGCATGCTGGACGCCAACCGCAAAGCCATCGGCCAGGCCGTGTCGCTGCTGAATGCGTCAGCCACTGTCGAGGCAGCGGGGAATGCGGCGATCTCGGCCGCGTCGCTGCAGAACGTCAACACCAACTTCGTCAGCCAGACGCTGCCGGTCCTGACGGTCCCCAAGCTGTATGTGACCCCGGCCGGGTCGACGGACATGTACGACATGGAGACCAACTGGTTCTGCGACCAGGTAACGCCAATGTGCGGCAAGGTTCCCGAATGGTTGAACGACGATCCGGAGCGCCGCTTCCTGTTGCCGTCGGACAGGTATCCGGCATCGCGATTTGGGCCGCCGTTTGATTATGTGCCGAACATCAAGGGCCGGGCAGGTCAGACCGCGCCGATCCCGGTGACGTATTTCGCACAAATGGAATCCTGCGGGGGCGATGCCGGCAATTGCATGGTTACGCCGGAGCGTTTTGTGTACGCCAACGATGCGCCGATCTGGGCGGTCTTTGGCGTCACGCCGCCATCGGGTCCTCTGCCGGTCTGGCAGCCGCTGCAACAAGACTGTTTCGGCCCGGAAGCATGCGCTGCTGAAGCTGCGCGTCGCCAGGCGTACGAAGATGCCTACACAGCATTCAAGGCCCAGCATCTCGAACTGGACCAGCGCATCCGCGAGTTCAACGCCGACTTCGACAACCGCCTCGTAGGCACCTTCACCTACTACCAGGTTGACGAAACCGTCACCGAAACCCGCACCGTCTCATCAGACCCCGCCAAGATCCTGTCGGGCGGCTCCATGACGCTTACCGGCACCGTCACCAACGACAAGAGCCAGATCGCCGCGGGCGGCACCCTGTCCGTCGCCGGCCCCGCCATCAACAATATCGGCGCCGGCGGTGAGCGGATCATTACCCGCATCGGCACCCTTACCGTCACCCAGGCACGCGACCGCGACCGCAAGGACACCACCAGCGCCTACACGCAAACCCTGGCCGCAGAATCCATCGAACTGCCCGTCGGCACCTCCGGCGGCAACGTGTCTGTTTCGCTCAGCGGCGGCGCACCCGGCGCCAGCGGCGCCACTGCGCCCGGCCCCGTCCTGATCGCCAGCATCGGCTTGCCCGGCGGCAACGTCGTGCGCACGGTCTCCAACCCGGCAACCATCCCGGACAGCCAGCTCTTCGCCGTCAACGGCACGCCCGACGCGCCCTACGTCGTTGCCACCGACCCGCGCTTTGTCGGCAACCGCCCCACGGTCTCCAGCGACTACCTGTTCGACCTGCTGCAGCAGCCCGGCGCACCCGTCGGCAACAGCGGCGCCTCCGGATCCGTCAACGCCGGCCTCGGCAACCGACTCGGCGGCCTGAACGCCCTGATCCCAGCCGGCGCAAAATTCCTCACACCGTCCGGCCAGCCCCGTCGCCTGGGCGACGGCTTCTACGAACAGAAACTTGTCGCCGACCAGATCCTGGCTACCTCCGGCCAGCGCTTCCTGGAAGGTTTCGGCGACAACGACAGCCAGTACAAGGCATTGCTCGCCAACGGCGCGCAGTTCGCGCTGGACAACGGCATCAAGCTGGGCGCCGCGCTGACCGAAGCGCAGCAACGCCAGCTCACCACCGACCTGGTCTGGCTGGTCGAGCAGACCGTCACGCTGCCCGACGGCAGCACCGAGACCGTGCTGGTGCCGCAGGTCTACCTGCTGGTGCGTGAAGGCGATCTGAAGGGCGACGGCACCCTCATGGCCGGCCGCGACGTCAAGCTTGCGGCCGACGGCGACATCGTCAACAGCGGCACCATCGGCTCGCGCGACGCCACCGTCATGACCGCCGCCAACATCATCAACCAGGCCGGCGGCCTGATCCAGGGCGCCGTCGTCGACCTTGCGGCGCGCGAAGACCTGACCAATCTGGTGTCGCTGATCAAGGGCGACTACGTCGCCCTGTCGGCGGGACGCGACATCGCGCTGACCTCGACCGCGGCTACGGAGAACAACGGCGCCACATGGGGTTCGTACGTCTCCGGCGTATCGCGCGTGGACGCGGGCAACCTCAGCATGCAGGCAGGACGCGATCTCAACCTGACGGCGGCGCAAGTCACGGTCAAGGACGACGCGCGTCTGCAGGCGGGCCGTGACATCAACCTCGCCACGCTTGAAGAAAGCCACGGCGAGTCGCTGGCGCGGAACAAGAAGAACCGCCACGACCTGAGCACCAGCACTGAAATCGGTTCGGTGATCGCGGCGGGTGGAAACCTTACGCTGATCGCCGGGCAGGATGTGAATGCGCGCGCGGCGGATGTCACGGCGGGGAAGCAACTTGCCGTGGGCGCCGGCCGAGACATCAACCTGACGGCGGGCGTGGAGACCGGCTCGGCTTACGACGAAACGCACTACAAGACCAGTGGGTTTATGTCGTCGAAGACGACGCACACGATCACATCTAGCGACTGGGCAACGGCCAAGGGTTCGAACTTCACGGGCGACACGGTTGCGCTCATGGCAGGACGCGACCTGACCGTGCAAGGATCCAACGTCATTGGCGATAACGACGTATTGCTGATGGCAAACCGCGATATCACCATCGCGGCGGCGGCCGAATCGTACAAGGACTATCAGTACGAAAAAGTGACGCGATCGGGCCTGGGCGGCGGTGGCGGCTTCAACATCGGCTATAGCAAGCAAGCCCGAACCGATTGGATGAAGGGCGAGAGCGGCGGCTATTCCAGCAGCACCGTAGGTAGCGTCGGTGGCAATGTGACCATCGACGCCGGGCGCGACGTGGGCGTGTTTGCCAGCAACGTGCTGGCGCAGGACGGCGATATCTCGATAGCCGGCCGCAATGTGGCCATCGTTGCCGGGGTGGGTGAGGCCCGCCAGCACGAATATCACGAGTTGAAGCAGTCCGGGATCACCATAGGCGTAGCTGGTGGCGTGCTGGGCGCGGCCCAACAAATACACGGCACGCTCAAGCAGGCAGGCGAAGCCAAGAGCGGCCGCTTGGCGGCGGTCAAGGTGGGGCAGGCGGCCTATCAAGCCGTGCAGGCCAATCGCATGATGGATGCAGCGAAAGGTTCCGAGGCGACGACAGCCCAAAAGGAAGCCGCAAGCGCCCAAATCCAGATCAGCATGGGGGCCAGCAAATCGGTCAGTGAAACGAAGCGCACGCAAGAGACTGCATTCGGCTCATCCGTCATGGCGGGCGGCAACGTCTCGATCGTCGCGCTGGGCGAGCGTGGCGTGGCCGGCTCGGGCAACCTGTCGATCATTGGAAGCGATGTCAGTGGTAAGAACGTGCTGCTGGCGGCAACGAACGACCTCTTTCTGCTGAGCCAGGCACAAACGGCAACGGAAGTCTCCACCAACAAGAACAGCGGCTGGAAGGTCGGCGTGGGCATCGGCGTATCCGACAGTGGCAGCGGTGGTGGCATCAACATCTTCGCGAGCGGATACGCGGGAAAAGGCAACGCCAACGGCAACGGCACGACCTATCGGGAAACCCAGGTCAGCGCACAGGACAACCTGACGCTGATCTCGGGTCGGGACACCGTGCTGATGGGCGCCCAGGCGCGCGCCGACAGCATCCGCGCCGACATCGGCCGCAATCTGACGATCGCCAGCCAACAGGACACGGACCGCTACAACGCCAAGCAAAGCCAGATCAACGCGGGCGGCAGCTTCAGTTTCGGCTCCATGTCCGGCAGCGCCTATATCGGCGCCAGCACGGGCAAGACCAAGTCGAACTACGACAGCGTGGCCGAACAGTCCGGGCTGTACGCTGGGACGGGCGGCTTCGATATCTACGTCGGCAAGCACACGCAGTTGGACGGCGGGGTGATCGCGAGCGACGCGGCGGCGGCCAAGAACAAGCTGTCGACCGAGACCTTTGGCTATACGGACCTGCAGAACAAGGCCGAATACAAGTCCACCACCGTCGGCGTGAACCTGGGCATGTCGGGCGCGTTCGACGTCGCCAACAAGGGCGGCGCAAACGCCATCGGCCCGTCGGGCTTGAGCTTTGCCCAGACCAGCGGAAGCGATTCTGGCACGACCTACGCAGCGATTGCGCCGGGCACGATCGAGGTGCGCTCGGACAAGGATACCGGTCGGGATAGTACGGCGGGCTTGAGCCGGGACACTGCGGGCGCCAATGGCAGCATCGGGCAGATCTTCGACAAGGACAAAGTCCGCGAGCAACTGGAGTTCCAGCAGGCGTTTGGCCAGCTGGGGATGCAGATTGCGGGGGATGTGCTGAAGGATCTGAAGAAGGATAACCCCGATCTTTGGGGTGAAGGCAAAGCAGGCGCGATTGCAATGCATGCCGCAATCGCGGGGATTGGTGCGGCGTTGGGAGGGGGGAATGTAGCGGGTGCGATTGGGGGGACTATTGCTGGTGATCTGGCGAGCAACTTAGTCCAAGACCAGATCGCTCAAGCGGTGGCGGGTTTGCCTGAAGGTATGCGCGACCAGGTGTCGAAGGTGATCACCAACGTTGTGGCGAGCGCGGCTGGAGGGGCCGTCGGGGGACTTAGTGGCGCAGGAGGGGCATCGCTTGCTGATATGTACAACAAACAGTTGCACGAGGACGATTACAAGTACGCCAAGTCGAATGCGAAAGATATCGCTAAAAGACTGGGTATCACGGAGGAGGCTGCCGAGGCAAGAATACTTGCAGCGCTACTCCAGGGCATGGACCAGGACGCGTCGGGGCAAGCGGCAGGAAAGGTGGACTGGGAGTTGCGTGGGTTGATGGGTTGTGGAGATCTAAAGTGCTTTAGCGGGTCAAAAGATCCGGATTACGCAAATTCGTCGGTGAATACAGAATATATCTTGTCAAATTGGGATGCCTATAGTCGAGCAAGAGAATTCTTAGGGCAAGGGCAGACTTATAATGAAAGGGTGGCCGCCAATGTCAAAAATGATCCAGTGGGCACTGCCTTATTGGGTGGGATGTCGATGGCATACGGTGTCGCGTTGACAGGATCCATTCCGACGTGGAACGTGTTGGTTACCGGTGGGATTATTGGCGGGTCAGTTAATGCCGGATCTCAGTATGTCGTAAACGGACAAGTAAATTGGAGTGATACTGGAATGGCCGGCGTGACTGGTGCCTTAACCGGTGGTACTAAACTGTGGCCTGGTGTTCTCATTAATGCGGGCGGGGCGTTGGTTGGATCTTCGATTAAGGGGGAAAATCCTAATGGTGGAATGGCGGGGGCAGCTCTTGGAACTCTGGTAGGTTTTGGTATCGGCACAAAGATAGAGAATGGGTTGGCTAATATATATAATCCATGGTATCGAGCAGATTGGATTGATATGGGGATGGGTTTGTCTCGCTTCTCCAGCCCTAGTAACATTCCTTGGATATCAGGCGCGGGATTGGGGGCATTTGGCTCTGAAACGACGAATTCGGTGGTTAATATTCTATTAAATAACTGGGCTCAAAGTGGTAGGTGATTGGATGCTTGCGTTTTTGGTAAAAAAGTATATTTTCTTTGTAGTGTTTTTCCTGTTACTATTTTTTTTGGGCGGGGTATTATTTCATTTTTTATTCATCCCTATATTGACGATGATGTCTACGGGTGTGTATGAATTTCCCTCTCTAGATAGAATTATTTCACATGGAAAATTCATGGTAATTGTCTCTCCAATTTGTGCGGCCGCAGTTACCCTGCTTTTGAAGCGTTGATAAATAAAATGGCCTAATCTGAAATAGTCATGAATACTGGAGTGGGGATAATATTAATAGGTTTGGAATCGATGTTTATTTCGTGGGTGATATTTGGAAAAAAGGAGTGTGAAACTAGACGGGATAAATTTATTTTTTGGTTGAAGTCAACCTTGGTGGCGACCGTAGTTTTAATGATTTGGTTGTGGCACTGCAATCCCGATTTGGGTGTTTATTATGCTGCATTGATTTCTTTTTGTTGTGGGGGGTTTATGAACTTATGCCGATCATATGTAGGTCTAATGATCCCGTAGGTGGATTGAAATTAAGGTGTCAGGTCGCATTTTCTGCGATCAGGGAATGTGTGATATTAACTCGGCTACTTTGAGAGGGCGCGTGATTGCGGGGTTCGAATTCAATCAAATTGGACGGTTATGTTCCAGTTAAAAATAACGGCCGTCCTGGTGGCTCTGCTGCTCTCTTCAGGCTGCTCATTCATTACCGGCTCACCGCCCAAGGCGTTGTCAAGGAATCCCGAGCCACAGGAAATGATCAGCCCTGTGCTCATCTACACCTCCAATTGCGATTTCCAAAAGAAGATCGACGGCATTGGCCTCATAGGCGCCCGAACCGCCTATCCAGCGGCTTATGCCGGAGAGGCAGTATGTAAAGCGTTGAATGCCGAACTTCCGGGCGCGATGGATGCGGTTGGCGTCAAGGCAAAATTCAAGCTGCGCGAAGTAGATCCCAAGACCGCCAGACCGTTGACTATGAAAGAGGACGCTCGGGCCGTTGGCGCCAAGTACGTGATTGCATTGGGTGAACCCGGTGGATTTGACGGCTATCAGCAGTACGGACCTTCCGTGGGGCTTCATATCCGTCTTTATGACGCAGAGTCAGGCGAATACCGCGGATGGGCTGAAGTGGAGCATCCGATTTCGTTGCGCGATTTTTCCAATCGGGGACCAGCGGCGGCGGGGCAACGGATAGGGGCCGATATCGCGAATACGCTGGCTCGGACGATGCTGAAACGCTGCACTGAAGCGTATCCCTATCAATGCGCCAAGGTTGGGACATTTCGCCTGGCAGAGCCAAGGGACGCGTACGGAAGGTGAGCGGTTGCTGCGGTTGGGCGAAAATTCGCTTATCGATGTAGCTGCCTAAATCATGCTGTATTTCTGGCGATGTCGCTGCTTGGGCTACGTTGGCTGGGAATGCGGTCGTTGCTACAGGAGCAACCCCAGTTGGCGGGGTAAGCAGCATATTCGAACAGTTGGTGCGGCCAAATTGGAGAAAAGAAATGGCCGGCAGGACCAAGATACCGTCTTGGTCGTCAACTGGTCGGACGTAGTCAGGTCGGCAGCGCGAACGGTTTTGAGGGTGCCAAAGCACGGATGCACCAGCTTTCTAATAGCCGTGCCCAGCGTGGCCATTCTGCTCTTGCCCGCCCGCACCAGGCGCGCATAAAGGGCGCGGATATGGGGGCGACGGATGATAACGATGGCGGCCATGTAAAACATGGCACGCACCCCAGAAGGGCCAGTCTTTGACAGGTGCGCGCGGCCATTGAGGCTGTTGCCTGACTGAAGGAGCACGGCACTAGGCCCCAGGCGACTCGGGCCGCTGAAAACGCCGCGTACATATCCAGCATTTCCGGCGATATCGCTGCTTAGGCTACGTTGGCCGGAAATCCGGTCGTGGCTACAGGCGCAACCGCAGTTGGCGGGGTGAGCAGTCTATTCGAACAGTTGGTGCGGCCAAATCGGAGGTGGGTCTTGCTGGGGCTTCGGGGATTGGTGGGGCAATTGGCGAAAACGGCGTAAAAGGAGGGGCGGAAAAAACGAAGCCAATAATGTGGCCGGCAGCAATGCGCGCTTCGATGCTCAGGACTTTAATGGCGAAATGCTCGGGGCAAGAGGGTGCAGACGTCCAGTACGACCCTGTGCAAGGGGGCAGGGAGTGAGCGCATTGACGTTGAGAATCCTAACCCCGGAGTAAGAGCAGGGCAGATTCACTATCAAGGTAATGAGGGAAAAAATACTATTATGACCCGAATCAGAACGTCTTCTTTGATAGCGAAAATGATGTTCTAGCTCCGAAATCCGTTCAAAAATTACTGGATAATGAGTCTTTCTCTCGTGCTGTTGAGAAGGCTCTTTATGGATACTTGGGGGGTAAGGTGATATTTTTGAATAAAAGTATGAAGAGTCGCGTGCTTGGCGAATTGGCAGGGATGGCGGATTACCCTCCTTTGCCGGTGGGTTTGAAGAACATTGTTGATGATGGATTCATAAAAAAAAGTGAGTGCTATTTTTTTAAAAGCTTTATGTTCGATGGAACGAAATTGACTGTGGATCTCGTGCGACAGAGGTTGGGGATTTTGTTGGGTATGAGATTTCAAAAAACACGATACACATTGATGACTTTGCGAGCGCGCGAAGCCTGAGTGTAGGACTGGCATTCTGCCGAGAGTTCTCAAAACGTTGGGCCGCATGGATTCAGATGCCTTGCAAACTAGTTCTTGCGGCAAAAGAAGACGAATTTGGTGAGAATACGACCTTCAGGTTCTATGTGCCAAGAGTAGGTGAAGAATATATGGACTTTGCAAATATAAATGGTTTGGACGAAGCTATTATGGCTGCCGATGTGCTGCCCGGAAGTGATATCGATATTTTGAGTTCTGAAAGAATCTTCATCCTCGCAGGATCGCAATAGGTCAAGTTGGCTAACTAAAATTTCTCGAACAGGCAATAATCGTTTCAACTTCGGATGGGTTTTACTCCCTAAGGGACAGCCCAGCGCTTCTCGGTCCCGATAACTATTCAGTACCTCGCTGCAGACGGAATTCCACGAGATCAAGCAGACCGGGTTGACCCCTACCGCCAGCACTCCCATCGTCGATGCCGCACAGACCGGCGGGCGCATGGGGGACGCGGCGGGCAAGACGGACAACGCCGTCATGAAGGGCTTGGCCGGCGCAACGATGGCGCTGGCTGCGGTCAACGCGTACGACGCCGTGCAAAGTGCGGCAAACGCCAAAGACGCCACACAGATCGACAAGGTCGGCGGCGTCAGCATCAAGCTCAGCCGGGGCACCAGCAAGAGCAGCAGCACCACCGACCGCAATGCGTCCAACGCTTTCGGCTCGACCATCGCCGCCGGCAATGACCTGACGATCGTCGCGCAAGGGGCGGGTAAGGACTCGGACATCACTGTCACGGGCAGCATCAAAAATAGACTTTGTCAGCTGCACATATACGGAGTCCGGCGTCCAAGATTAGGTGCTCGCTTGACTGGCGTATCGATAAATATCTCAGACAATATGCTCGGGCGCTTCCTCCTTGGTCAATAGCGAGGCTGCGGGCCTGGCTCCTAATATGACACTACTAGGCCATTTTCATCAGGCTATGCAAGCGGTCGATAATGCTGCCTTAGTATCGACTTGGGCTGGTAAGGCTGCGGCTAACGCGACGTTGACGGGCAAATCTCAGGTAGTAGCCGGAGCTTCCTCAGTAGGATTGGCTGCAAGTTTATTCGAACAAATGGTTCGACCAAACTACAATAATGTGACAAATGACTCGTTGGTTGATGGCGTTGTTGGACTCGCATCCGCTCGTGTTCCCATACTATCTCCCCTATATACAGGGACAGGGGATTAGGTTAAGAGTAATAATTATTTTGGTTATCCAGTTTTTAAATACATACTTATATGTTAATTAAAAATAGAAATTTCCATCCTGTTGTTCGGTTTGTCCTTGTTGTGGGCGGGATTGGGATTGCCTACCTGGGGTCATGGCTGGCATCTTACTGGGTAGGGCTTCTTGGGGTAGTGATTTGCGGCATTGGTGGATACGCTTCTAGAGCTAGTGCCGTCGGGATAAACCCGTTCCAAGAAAGTGGAAAAAAAATAAACACAGATAAATATGACCGGCTCTGAGAATTTCGTATCACTGGCTATTTGAAAGAAATAGCTTCCAACGAGAGAAGGAAGCGAGATGAAGAAGGCAAGGTACAACGAAAAGCAGAGTGTGCGGACATTGCGCGAGGCCGACCGAGATGCGGTGGCCGAAGTGGCTAACCGGCATAGCGTGAGCGAGTAGAGCATCTATGGCTGGGGCAAGCGGTTCGGGGAGTTTGACGTGGACGAGGTGCGCCGGCTCAAGGCAGCCGAGACCGAGAACGCGCGGCTGCGCAAGTTGCGGGGCGAGCGGGACCTGGAGATCGAGGTGATGAAGGAGGTCAATCGCCGAAAGTCGTGAGCGTACAGGTTCGGCAGAAGCGGGCCCGTCTGGCTTGCTGCTGGGGGTGTCCTAGCGCCGGGCCTGTACGCTGTATGAGGTGTCCCGTTCGGGGTTGCATATGAGCCAATTAAGGCGAGCACGGACGCGCCGGTGGTGGCAAAGATGAAAGCGCTCTTGGCCCAGTATCCGCGGCATGGTTATCGCGGGATTAGCATATTTCTGGCCCGGGAGGGGCAGACGATGAGCATGTTCCGAGTGTGGCGGGGGGGACGTGGCGGGGCTGCAAGTGCCCCGTAAACGGCCTCGGCGCCGCATGGCAGCCAACAGTATGCTGCAAATGGTCTCGGGGGACGAGACCAACAAACTTGGAGCCGTAGAAAAGGACCAGCGAGTCAACCTGCTCGTTTCGATCCTAGCGCGCATCGCCGGCACACTCTCTCCGGAGCAAGCGGCGACGATCGCGACCGTGGTTCGCCTCGAAGCGTAAAACAGCACGCTCAAGGATCATACACAGGTTCATTCGCCAAGTTTGACGATAAAGTCAACGAACTGGCGGCATGTGTTGGCGACAGATCATGTCAGACTGCTGCGGGCCATTTCGAGGGGTGGATCAATGTAATGATGAACAAGATCTGCCCGCGTGCGGAAGCGATACGGCTTACATACAAAACAAGCTGCTCGAGCGCGATGTCTACGTAGCTGGACTCACGACATCCACCAGTCGATTAAGTGATCCATTAATAGCTGGAATGGATTTGCTGGATTCGCGCAATCTGGGCGGAACCTATGATTGGCTGCAACTGAAGGATGCTCTTGTGCGCTTTCAGTCGGGAGCACCCGACTACACGAGTGAAGTGGATCGTGTTGTAGTTGAGTCTATGCTGTTGTCGCCTGTAGTATTTGCGGCGGTGAAGGGATTGTCTCCGCTGGATAGTGACGGTGGCGGAGGCACAGGGCCGAAAAAGCCGGGAAATACGGGAGGCGGGCAGAACGTAAACGGAATATTGTTGACGGAAGCCAGGGCAACTAAAATATTCGGTTCTCGAGAAGGACATGTCATGGATACACCGGAAAATCGAGAATTATGGCTGGTGTCGCGAATTATCCTTCATCGGTCATGGGTCCAGATAAATTCGGTTCAACGTGGTCAGCAAAAATTCAGTCAGATGGTTCTCAAGTTTGGGTTCAAACTCGAAATGGGCAGATATGGAACGGGGGGGTGAATAAGGTTCCTTTGTCATGCAATCCGGAAACGGGTCTTGCCGCGATAAATAAACCAAGATGGAAATAATGGAAGCGCAAACGCTGAATATTGAGCAAGCATATCGTGCGATGTTTTATTTTTTGGAAAAGGAATATGAAAGAACCAAGGCGGACGAGATAGGAGGTTTGCTTAGTTTCTTAGCTTGGGAAACGACGGGTGGGCACGGACCGGCAGATCCCGGAGCGTGGGAGGATTGGGAGGTGGCAGTCACAGCGGCGTTGGCGATAGCAGACAACGCTGCCCCTAATCGCACTATTTCTGATTTGCCTTAAAAATTAATCTGAAATTCGTCCTGCATAAAAAAATTTCGCCAGAAAACTGACATCCGCATTTACGCTCGATATTATCTAGTATCCGGAAATAGAGCCGTGAGTAAATAAGTTGTCAGGCTAAGCCAGCCCGGATTTTCCGAACAGCTCCATTAGGCAAACTCACACCCCTACATTTCTCCCGTCTTCACCCGTAAACCATAGATTGATGGTGTGTTCTGCGGCACCCCGTACAGCCCGCAGTCCCGGAATAGAAACGGACCTCCTCGCATGATTATCGGTATCGACCTTGGCACGACGAACAGCCTGGTTGCGGTGTGGCAGGACGGCAAATCGCGACTTGTGCCTAATCCCTTGGGTAGCTACCTGACGCCGTCGTGCGTCAGTTTGGATGAGGACGGCAGCGTGCTGGTGGGCGAGGCGGCGCGCGAACGCCTTCAGACCCATCCCGAGCGTACGGCCGCGCTGTTCAAGCGGCATATGGGCAGCGACAAGTCGTTCGCGCTGGGCGGGAAGGACTTCCGGGCGGAAGAGCTGTCGTCATTGGTGCTGCGCGCCCTGAAAGCGGACGCTGAGGCGATGTTGGGACATGCGGTCACTGAGGCCGTGATCAGCGTGCCTGCGTATTTTTCCGATGGGCAGCGCAAGGCCACGCGAGACGCGGGGGAACTGGCCGGCCTGAAGGTGGAGCGCCTGGTCAACGAGCCGACCGCCGCGGCCTTGGCTTACGGTCTTCATCAAAGCGAGGACGAAACCCAGTTCCTGGTTTTCGACCTGGGCGGCGGCACGTTCGATGTGTCGGTGCTGGAACTGTTTGAAGGCGTGATGGAGGTGCGCGCCACCGCCGGCGATAATTTCCTGGGCGGGGAAGATTTCGTCACCGAGATTGTCCAGAAATTCTTCGATACCCACGCGCTTCCGGCCGCGGTGCGTGAAGATCGGCGCTTCATGCAGCAGCTATTGGCGCAGGCCGAGAGCGCCAAACGGCAGTTGTCGGCGCAGCCGGAAGCGCGCATGGCTGTGCGCTGGCAGGACGAGGAATACGCGCTGGAACTGAGCCAGGAGCTGTTTGCACAATTGAGCGCGCCGTTGCTGGCGCGCTTGCGCATGCCGGTGGAACGTTCGCTGCGGGACGCGAACATCAAGAGTGCGGATATCGCGACAGTGGTGTTGGCCGGTGGCGCCACGCGCATGCCGCTGGTGCGCCAACTGGTTACGCGTATGTTCGGCCGTTTTCCCAATGCGGAGATGGATCCGGATCTGGTCGTGGCGGCGGGCGCCGCGGTGATGGCGGGCCTGAAGATGAAAGACCAGGCCCTTGAAGAGATCGTCATGACCGACGTGTGTCCGTACACGCTCGGGATCAGCACGGTTCGCACCCTGGGGGCCGGCCAGCATCTGCCGGGTCAGTTTTCCCCGATTATCGAACGCAATACCATCGTGCCGGTCAGCCGGCAGGAAACCTACTTCCCGGTCGAGGACGGCCAGAGCGAGGTCGAGCTGCAGATCTATCAGGGCGAGTCGCGCCTGGTGCGCGACAACATTCTGCTTGGCACCTTGCGGGTGCCGCTGCCCCGCGGCGCGCGCGCAGAGTCCGCGTTCGACGTGCGCTTCACCTACGACGTGAACGGTCTGCTGGAGGTCGAGGCCGTGCTGCAGCGCGGCGGGCCCGCGCAGCGAACGGTAATCCAGGGCGGCGGCGCGCAGATGAGCGACGCGGATATTCAGCGCCGCCTGGCGGAGTTGGCCGAGCTGAAGATCCATCCACGGGAACACGCGGTCAACCGGTTGCTGCTCGCGCAGGCCGAACGCGTCTATCAAATGACGCGCGGCGGCGACCGCGAGATACTTGCTGGTGAAATACTGCTGTTCGAGCGGGCGTTGGCGACGCAGGAAGAGCGAACCGTCGCGCGCGGCCGCGAGCAGCTGCGGCGCGTGGTTGACATCCTGGAGCGGGCTGCCGTGTTTGCACCGGGCTTCGAGCCCGCGGACGGGGAGTAGATCCTTGCTCGCAGCCAGTTTTGCCATACTGGGCATCGGGCCCACCAACGACCAGAAGAGTATTCGCCGGGCTTATGCGGCGGCGCTCAAGCGCATAGACCAGGCCGCCGACCCGGAGGGCTTCGCCGCGCTGCGCGGCGCCTACGAGCATGCGCGTGCATGGGCCGAGCATCAGCTCGAAGGCGATGCGGAGCCCGACTATGGGCTAGCGGGCAACGAGCGGCCGCCAGCCCCGCCCGTGCAGGTCCGCCCGGACATCATCCCGCCTCCAAGACCTGCTGCGCCGGAGACATCGTCATTCGATGCGCCTCCAGACGGGGAACAGGAGAGGGCGGGGTATGAGCCGGCCAGAGGACAGGCGCCGCAAGAGCGGAGTACGGAAGCTCCGGAGACCGATCGCCGCGCGGATCCGCCGCTGCGCTCACGTGAGGACCTGGACGAGGGCGTTGCCTATTGGACGCACCGTCTCATGCACACACCCGACGCGGATCTCGCGCAGTCGCTGGCCGTCGCGTTGGCGGACGAGCGCCTGGGGCATCTGGAGGCCCGGGAGGTCCTGGCCCATAGCCTTGCCCGGGCCCTGCGTGAACAGTCCGATGGCCGCCTCGCGCTTTTCAATATCGCCCGCCGCGCGTTCGACTGGAACGGCCTCAATGCGCCTGTTCCGCATGATCCGGCGCTGTCCGGCTGGGTGCGCATGGTGCTGGATCAGATTGAACGATACAGCCACTTGCCCTTGCCGCTGCGGGTGCGCCTGGACGCCGTGGTGATGTTGGCGCGCCGGCGATCAGCGCCCAATCCGGTTCAGGCCTTCTGGAACGGACAGAACTTTGAACTGCTGCTGCAGCACGCGCCGGATCTGGCGGTTCTGGATTTGGGGCAGGACCGTATCCGGACGTGGCGCGAAAAAGCCAGACGCTTTGCGCGCGCCTGGGACTGGCTTCGGTGGCTGTCCGTCCATTGGGCGAAGCTTGCGATCGCGGCTTTTTGCTTGGTGGGGCTGGTTTCAATGTTCCAGGACTTCCGCGACGGAACCACTTACAAGATAGAGCAGCCGAGCCGAGCGTCGCTTGTCGATGGCCGGGTGACGTTGCAGGCTCAGCGGGTGGCGGCTAATCCTGAGCCCTGCGCACAGCGAGGCATGCAGGCGCCGCCATTAGGCTGTCCGACGCTGGGGGTAGGCCACACGGCGCCGGATTTGTGGCCCACGGCTACGCCTAAGATTCCGGTCATCACGGCGCAGCCCACTCTCCTCTATCCGAAAGACGCCAGAGTGCGGACGGTTAAAAACACGGTCTGGGTGCGAGTGATGCTGGACGCGCAGGGCAAGGTTCTACGCAAGGCGGTCATGTTCTCGTCGGGCAACAGAACGCTGGATCAGGCTGCCGTTGACGCGGCGGGCAGTGTGCGCATGATGCCGGCGTTGCAGGATGACATTGCTGTTCCGGGTCAGTCGGTGCTCGTCTTTGACTATCAATTGGAGGCACCGTGATGGCTAGACGCGTGCAAGCGTCAGGGGTCTGCTCGCCCTAGCATTGGTCGCAAGTTTGACCGCGGCCCATGCGCTCCAGGATCTCTTTGCCGGTGGGGTCGGGTAGCCACCATCCCTGCACACGGATTGATTGGTTCACAATTTCAGCGGATTCCAGGATTGGGTGCTTCATCTTCAAGATCGGTGCGTCTTCCGCATAGTTGTCATGGATTGACGCGACTTCCAGGAAGCGGCTGGCGTCAAATCGTCCCAAATAGGTGACCTGTCCGGCAATGACTTCGAATTCGATTGGCTGCCTGTATCCCTCCGACACTTTGATACGCCTGCCATAATCCAGGGCCCAGCCGGTGACCTGGTACTTTCCGGGCGGAAGCTGAAGAGCGAAGGTGCTACCCACGCCCTTGGGAACCTTGGGGGGTTGATTGGTAATTGCAGGCTTTCTGCCACCTCCACCGCTTTCAAGCATGATCCGCTCGTCATCGAAGGCTTTGAGATAGAAGAAGGCGCCATGCGGGGTGAAAACTGCGCGCTCGAATACTGTCCCGACGACTATTCCTTTTGCCGGATTCACTTCAGTCACGGCGTATTTGTTTGATCTCTGCCCCGCCGTTGTGCATCCCGCCAGGATGGCGACCGCTAGGACCGCGGCTGCCAGGCGTTGGGCCCGGCCAGTGAAATAGGACTTCCGCATAGGGCCTCCTTGCCTGCGATGGGAAAATAGGGGAACGGATTCTGTCAGGATCGGATGCTGCCCCAACGTTCCGGGGGGCCTGTCCTGACGTGACACAGGTGCCTCTGGGCGCGACAACGTCAGCTTTCAGAGCCTGCCTCTCGGCACTAATAGGGCCGCGCGTATTGCCGAAGCTGTGCGACAGTGGGCGAGGCGGCCGGCATGCCAAGATTGTTCTCCTGCGTCCCTATAGAACGGCAACTGCGCGGAAATCTAAAACGATAAATGAGCTCCACCTGCTTTATTTCTCCGACCAAGTCGCTGCTACTTCCTGTGGCTGCCAGATCGGTCCGGTGAAGCAGCCTGATGTTTCCTCGCCAATAGCTGCAATTTACGCAGGCTTGCTTGAAGACCATAAAGCTGCGCATGAGGAACGGAGCGCAAGGCTCAGCGCCTGGGGCGAGCCGTCTATGCCGGGATCTTCCGCCTCCCGGATCCAGCTGAAGCGAAGTAGTGCGTCACGGCGGCCAATTATTCAAATTGGTCGCCCGCCGCATGCTGGGCCATCCGCCACCCCAGTGCATTCCAAGACAATGCATGGGTGGGCGAGATCTCCTCCAGAAACCGCGCATCATGCGACACCACCACCACCGCACCCGGAAACCCCGCCAGCGCCTCCTCCAGCGCCTGCGCTGACGCGATATCCAGGTGATTCGTCGGCTCATCCAGCAACAGCAACTGCGCCGGTTCCTTGCGCCACAGCGCGCACGCCAATGCGGCCTTGATCCGCTCCCCACCGCTCAATGTCGCAGCGGGCGCGTTGACCAATGCAGGGCCCAGGCCCAGCAGCGCCAATCGGCTGCGCATTTCGCCGTCGGGCAATGCGGCGCCCAGCGCGTGCAGCGTTTCCAGCAGGGATTTGTCGTCCGGGATGCCGGACGCCCGCTGGTCCAGCATGGCTGTCGGTACGCGGACGTCGCAGGTGCCTGCGCTGGGCATCACGTCCCCCGACAGCATCGACAGTAGCGTGCTTTTGCCGCATCCATTCGGCCCCCGGATAGCAAGCCGAAACGGGCCGGATAGCGTCAGCGTCAGGGGTGGAGCCTCCAAGGGGTAGGGCGGTATCGCGTCTTGCAGGTGCAGGACGCACCGGCCCTGCGGTATGGCGGTGTCGGGCAGCGCCAGGGCGACGGCGCTTGCGGGAAGGATCCGGGCGGCGGCTTGCTTGACGGCGTCGTCCAGGGCAGTGCTGGCCTGCTGGCGGCGCAGGCGTTCGCGGCCGGCGTGGCCCTCGGCGTTGGCTTTTTTCATACCCAGCAGGATCGCCGCCTGGTTCGTGTCCCGGGCCTGGCGCGCATTGCGCGCGTTGCGCTGTTGCTGGCTATCGTGCTGCTGGCGCAGTGCGCGCAGGCCGGCGGCGCGTTCGTTGCGGGCGTGTTCCAGGGCAGCTTGCGCAGCGGCGCCTTGCAGGTCGCGCTGGGCGCGATAGGTGCTGTAGTTGCCGGGGTGGCCAGTGAGCGCGCCGCGTTCCAGTTCGACGATGTGGGACATCGCGTCAAGCAAGGTCCTGTCGTGGCTGACGACGATCAGGCTGCCGCGCCAGGCGCGGATCTGTTCCATGAGCCAGGCGCGGGCGCGCGCGTCCAGGTGGTTGCTGGGTTCGTCCAGCAGCAGGGCATCGGGGCGATGCAGCAGGACGCCGGCGAGCGCGACGCGGGTTAGTTCCCCGCCGCTGGCGCCGGCGGCGGGGTGGTCGGGCGACCACGCGGGCAGGGCCGCGCCGGCAAGCATGCGGGCCCAGTCGTCGCGGATGCGCCAGTGGCCGTCCGCCAGGTCGAAGTCGGTCTGGCGCGTGCTTCCGGCTTCGATGCGGGACAAGGCGTGCAGGATGGGCGCGATGCCGGCGACGTCTGCCAGTGTGGTGTCGGGAGTTTGGGGCAGGGACTGGGGGACGTAGGCGATGCGGCCGTGGCGATGGATGCGGCCGGATTGCGTGGCCAGTTCTCCGTGCGCCAGGCGCAGCAACAGGGACTTGCCCGCGCCGTTGCGGCCGATCAGGCCGTGGCGGGCGGTAATGAAGTCGTGGCTGACATCGTCGAGCAAGAGGCGGCCGTCGGGCAGCGCATGGCTGACGTGGCGCAGGCTGAGGAAAACAGCCGTGTCCTGTGGCTGAGGGGGCGTGTGCGCCGCTGCGGGCGCGCGGGAAGACTGGGCCATATGAAGCTCTCCGGAGGCGATGAGACGCGTTGCGCGTGGCGCAAGCGGTGATCAAAGGGGGGAGGGCTTAGAGAATCATGGCCGGTCGGGGCTCCGCGTTGAGGATGAATGGTGGATTCGAACGATACGGCGGCAGGAAAGTTCCCGGCGCGCGGATCGCTGGGTGTTGCAGAAGGCGGCTTGAAGCGCCTCAGTCCTCCAGCAGCCGAAGATCCGGCGGCCGGTTTTCAATAATCGCTTCCATGCTGAAGAACCCCGTCACCGTCGACAGTTCAAAATCCGTGATCAGCTTCTGATAGAAGCGGTCGTACCCCGCCATGCCGCGGCAGACCACCTTGATCAGGTAGTCCCAGTCTCCGCCGATGCGATAGAACTCCGTCACCTCCGGCAGGCGCTCCACGTGCTGGCGAAACCCATCTGCCCAGGCCTTCGCGTGGTGGCTGGTTCGGATCATCACAAATACCGTCAGATCCAGCCCCAGCGCAACCAGGCTGACCTCGGCCCGCGTGCCCCGGATGATGCCGCAGGCGTTCAGGCGTTGAAGCCTGCGCCAGCACGCGTTTTGCGACAGGCCGACACGGTCCGCAAGTTCGCGCTGGGACAGCGTGCCGTCTTTTTGCAGGCAGGAGATGATGCTTAGATCAAGTTTGTCTATTTTTTCCATTGATTCGATCATATGACCCGTTTTAATGAGCTAATAGCAAAAAAACGGTGATGTTTCATCCGGGCTTCCATCGTATGATATTTGCGAATAGTTCGGAACACACACGCCATGAATACGTTTACCGCCGCGGCTCCGGTACTGGCCTCGGCCACGCCCTTGCAGCAATTCCAAGACAGCCTGAAAGCGCCGGATATCGTCACGGCGCTCGCCGAAGGACTGATAGGGAAGGATGCCTGCATAGACGGACCATTTGGCGCCAAGCCTCTGGTCTACGCCGACTACGTCGCGTCCGGCAGGGCGCTGATGCAGGTGGAACGCTTTGTTCTTGAACAAGTGCTTCCGTATTACGCCAACTCGCATACCGAGGCCTCCTATTGCGGGGGCTTCATCACGCGTCTGCGCCGGGAGGCGCGCGCCGCGATCGCGCGGTGTTGCGGCGCTGGCGACGAGCACGCCGTGATCTTCGCGGGGTCCGGCGCAACCGCGGGTATCAACCGGCTGGTGCATCTTTTTGGCGTGGACGCGGCGCTTGCCGCGGGCAGGCAGGTTCGCGTGGTGATTGGTCCCTACGAACATCATTCGAACATTCTGCCGTGGCGCGAATGCGGCGCCGAGATCATTGAATTGGAAGAAAGCCCCGAAGGCGGGCCCAATCTGGTTCAACTGGCCGCCGCGCTGAAGGCGCCGGCAGATACGCTGGTGATCTGTGCGCTGTCCGCGGCCTCGAATGTGACCGGCATTGTCGCGGATGTTCCCGCCATTACCCGGCTGGTCAATAGCGCGGGCGCGAAGATGTTGTGGGACTATGCCGGCGGCGCGCCGTATCTGCCGGTGGCGATGTCGCCGGCAGCCGATGCGCGGATCGACGCCATCGTGTTCTCGCCGCACAAATTCATTGGCGGCCCCGGCGCATCGGGCGTGCTGATCGTGCGCCGCGATGCGGTTGTCGCTACCACCCCAACGTGGCCTGGCGGCGGGACCGTCAAGTTCGTTTCTCCCGCTGGCCACGACTACAGCAGCAGCCTGGAATCCAGGGAGGAAGCGGGCACGCCCAATGTCGTCGGTGACATCCGCGCGGCGTTGGCTCTGCTGGTGAAGGAAGCCTTGGGCGCGGACTTCATGGAACAGCGCAATGCGCACTTTGTTCAGCGCGCGTTTGCGGCGTGGCAAGGCGCGGAAGGACTTGAACTGCTGGGTTCCGCGACAGCCAAGCGCCTGCCGATCTTCTCGTTCCGCGTGCGTGACGGCAAGGGCGGTTTTGTGCACCAGCAACTGGTGACCCGCATGTTGAGCGACCGGTTCGGCATCCAGGCCCGCGGCGGTTGCGCATGCGCAGGGCCCTACGTCCACCGCCTGCTGGACATCGACGATGCCCGATCGCTGCAGATGCGTCAGGCCATTCTTGAGGGCCGCGAGATCGAAAAGCCCGGCTTCGTCAGGCTGAACTTCAGTGTGCTGCTGCCGGATGCCAAGGCGGATTTCATCCTGGAATCGGTGCTTGCGCTGGCGGCGGACGCCACCGGTTTCGAACACCTGTACGGCTTCGATCCAAGCCGCGCCATTTTCTCCCCGCACGGCGCGGACAAGAAAGCCGCCTGAGGCGTCAAACGCGGGGGCCGGGCACCGTCAGGGCCTGGTTTGTCCAGCCCCCGCGTGCCATCCCGCCGCTCAATCCTTCATGTGCAGGCCGCAGGTCCGGATCCACGACGCCTTCATGCCGGTGAGGTCCTCCGACGCGTCGGTCAACGTGCGCACGACCTGATCCGAAAACTGCACGCCCTTGCGCCGGCAGGCTTCGAAGTCATCGCTGAGCGCAAAGCGCGCGTCCAGCAGATCCAGGCGGCCCTGGCACAGTTCGCGGTTCAACTGCAGTTCATTGGCGGCCTCACGGGTGCGCTGGACGTCCTGCGCGCGCTTGATGCGAGCCAGCGAGGCGTCGACCTGGGCGACGCAGTCTTCGGCGTGCGCCGGCGCGCTGGCGCAAGCGGCGATGATCAAAAGGGCGGCGAAGGGCCGGTGCGGTGTTGCTGCCATGCGGAGAAGCCTTGGTAATGCATTGGGAACGGCTTGCATCATAACTGCCGCGAAATCGGCCCGGGCGCGCGGCCCTGGATGATCAGCCACTAAGCAAGTCAAGCTTCCAGCGGCGCCACGGCGGCGCCCTGGATCTTGTGGCGCGCCAGCGCTTCGGCGACAAAGCCGGATTTTTTCATGGCTTCGACAAAGGCGGACAGGTAGGCGCCGGCCTTGTCGCCGCGGCTCTTGGGCACGCCCATGGCCTGGCGGATGAGCATGAAGTGGCCGTCCAGCAGGCGTAGCCCCCCCAGGCGTTTCGCATCGGCTTCCAACTGCTGCTTCACGCCCGCGGCTACCTCCATGTTCTCTTGCAGGAAGGTGTCGACGACGGCGGGCGAGGAGGGGGCCCGGAAGATCTCGGCTTGCTTGAGTTCGCGCGTCAGGTACAGGTCATAGGCGCTGCCCTTGCCGACCACCACGCGCAGCCCCTTGCGGTCGACGTCGTCGATGCTGGCGACCGGCGAGTCCTGGCGCACCAGATAGGCGCCTTCGATGACGACATAGGGCGCGGTGAAGGCGATCTGCTCTCCGCGCAGCGGGTCGATGGCGAAGAAGCCCACGTCGGCCTGTTCGGCCGCGACCGCGTTCACGGATTCGGCCGCGGTCTTCCATACGACGAGTTCCAGCTTGACGTCCAGGCGGCGCGCGAGTTCCGCGGCCAGATCCACCGACACGCCGCCCGGCTGGCCGGTGGCGGGGTCGGTGTTGGCCAGAATGGGGTTGCCCAGGTTGATGGACGCGCGCAGCGCGCCGGTCGGGGCGAAAGCGGAGAGCAGCTCGTGATCGGTCTTCATGGCTTCCTTTCTTGAGGGAGCGCCGCGCCGCAGGGCACGGACGGTTCCGAAAGAATAGCCGCAAGCGCCGGCGCCGCGCGATGCCTTATTGCGCGCGGCGCAGAATGTAGTGCGACGCCATCGGGCCGGTGGGGCGCGTGCCGTCCCGGTACAGCATGGTCACCTGGTTCTCGCCGACGAACCATCGCTGGCTGTCGCCCGCTGCGTCCAGCCGGATGGTGCTGCCGTCGGACTCCCAACTGAAGGTGCCCTCCACGATCTCGGGCTGCGGCTGGCGGTCCACGTACTGGGTCAGCTTTTCGTAGCGACCGTCCTTCATCAGCGTCAGGCGGGTGCGGATGCCGGGGCAGTCCGCGCAGGGCAGGGTGCCTTCGTAGCTGCCCGGCCAGTCGAGCGAGTTGCGCGAGGTGTGGCCGTCGATGGGCACGGACCGGGCGGTGATGGGCTTGGAAGGCGCGCAGCCCGCCAGCAGGGCAAGCGTCAGGGCGCAGGTCAGGGTGGTTTTCATCATGGCGAGCTCCTGTGGGGCAGACAGACAGCGTTCACGATACGGACAGTAACGGGCGCATGCTGAAACTGGATGTAAAGCCCTGGGCGATCCGGCGGGGCTATCTTGCCCGGCCGCGCCTGCGCTAAGCTCGGCGTTTTCGTGCCGGCGCGGCGATGGGCGCTGCCGCCGCATCTGGACAGGGGCGATCAGCATGAAGGGCGAACACCACTACGACGTGACGGTGGACTGGACCGGCAATACCGGCAGCGGCACGTCCAGCTATGCGGCGTATTCCCGCGACCACCTGATCCAGGCGGCGGGCAAGCCGGATGTGCCGGGTTCCTCCGATCCGGCATTTCGCGGGGATCCGGCGCGCTGGAATCCCGAAGACATGCTGGTGGCGTCGCTGTCCGCCTGCCACAAGCTCTGGTATCTGCATTTTTGCGCCGTCGAAGGCGTGACGGTGGAGGCGTACCGGGATGAGGCGCAGGGCGTCATGGTCGAAGACCGCGAGCGGGGCGGTGCGTTTTCGCAGGTCACGCTGCGGCCCCACGTCACCATCCGCGCCGGCGGCGACGCCGCGCTGGCCCAGGCGCTGCACGAGCGCGCGCATCATTTCTGCTTCATCGCGAATTCCGTGAACTTCCCGGTGCGGTGCGAGCCCCGCATCATTACCGCTGCCTGAGCCTCGCCGCCGGGCCGGCATTCCGCCGCCGCCATTCACCCGAACGACCGATGCCAACGACATTTCCCGATTGGGCTCAAGACCTTCCCGACCTTGGCGTGCCGGGTATGCGCTTGCGCGCCCTGCGCGAGGACGACGCAGCCGGCTGGTATGCCTATCTGTGCCAGGAAAACGTGACCCGCCACACGAGCTGGCGGCTGGACGGCCCGGGCGACCTGACCGATCTGCTCCGGGCCTATGCGCAGCCCGAGCTTTCGCACAGCATGCGCCTGGCCATCGCCGGCCCGGGCGACCGGCTGGCGGGCACGATCGGGTTGAACGAGATCGCGCTGGCGCACCGGCGCGCCGAAATCGCCTACGACATCGCCCCTGAGTACTGGCGGCAGGGGCTGGCCACGAAGGCCTGCGCCGTCGTCAGCGACTGGGCTTTGCGGATCCTGGGTTTTGCGCGCATCCAGGCCACGGTGCTGGATTCCAACGTGGCTTCGGCGGGCGTGCTGGAGCGCTGCGGCTATCAGCGCGAAGGGCTGCTGCACGCGTATCGCGTCGTGCGCGGCGAGCCGCGTCACTTCTGGATCTATGCGCGGATCTGGCCGCCTCCCATCGTGGGGGCGGAATGCGGCTGACGGCGGGCGCGCACGGCGTGCGGGCCGGCCGGGTTTGCCGGTAGACTCGCTGCTCTCAGCCTAACGGGAACCCCATGACTTCCGCCTTGCTTGTGATCGACGTCCAGCGCGCGCTGTTTGAAACATCGCCGCCGCCCTTTGACGCCGCCGCCGTCCTGACCCGCATCAATGCGCTGGCCGATCGCGCCCGGGCGGCCGGCGCGCCGGTCATCTACGTGCAGCACGAAAGCCCGGGCACGATGATGGCGCATGGCGGATCCGGCTGGGACCTGGACACGCGCCTGACGCCGGCCGAAGGAGACATCCGGATCCGCAAGACCACGCCCGATTCCTTTCTGCGCACCGGGCTGGCGCAGGTGCTGGCCGACGCCGGCGCGACGCAGCTCGTGGTGTGCGGCTACGCCACCGAATTCTGCGTGGACACCACGGTGCGGCGCGCGGCGGGGCTGGGCCTGCCCGTCACGCTGGCCGCCGATGCCCACACCACGCACGACAAGCCCCATGCCAGCGGCGCACGGATCCGGGACCACCACAACGCTACGCTGCCGGCCATTTCCAGCTTCGGCGTCAAGATCGCCGCCGTGCCCGCGGCGGAAATCTACGCCTGCGGCCAGGCGCACGAATCCTGATGGATCCTGAACTGCTTTCCCTGCTGGTGACCCGTGAAATGCCCTTTGGCAAGTACAAGGGGCGGCTGATAGCCGACCTACCCGGGCGGTATCTGGCGTGGTTCGCGCGCGAGGGCTTTCCGCCCGGCGAACTGGGGCGCCTGCTGGCCTTGATGCATGAACTGGACCACAACGGCCTGTCTACGCTGCTGGATCCGTTGCGCAAGTCCCGCAAGGCCCCCTAGGCGCCCCGCGCGAAACGGCGGGAAACAACTGGTCCGGATTGTGTAGCGTCTTGGCACGGCCGCCGGCGGCGGCTAAGGCTACGATAGTGCGGCGCGTTCCGGCGCGGGCCATCGGCTTCGCGGTCGCCCGCTTGCTCATCGAAGAGAGGTTGCCATGCATAAACACCACGTCTCCGCATTCCTGCTTGCCGCCCTGTGCGCGGCCGGCGCCGCCCAGGCGCAGAACGCCGCGCCTCCCGGGCAGGAAATGCAGTTTCCCAGTACCCGCTCCAAGGACGGCAGCCTCTCGCCGCCTTCGACGCTGCGCATGACGGTCTCGCCCGAAGCCGGGTCGCGGCCCGTCGCGGTCGAGGATTCCCCAGAAAGCCGGGCGCAGTTTGTCCGCTGCCGCCAGGTATCTGACCGCGCGGCCGTGGACAATGCCCAGATGCAGGCCGGTTTGGCGCAATGCCTGAAGGAACTGGAGCAGCGCCGTCAACAATAGGGCGCAGGCCGGGGAGGGGGCTGGATTACATGCGGGCGGAGCCGAAGCGAGTACACTTGTCCGCCGTTTTGCTTTCAGCCCAGAATTCTCCATGATTTCCACCGCATGCGGCGTCGACTTCGGCACTTCCAACTCCACCGTAGGCTGGAGCCGCCCCGACCAGCGCGCGCTCCTCGCCTTGGAAGACGGCAAGACCACCTTGCCGTCGGCCATCTTCTTTCATGACGAGGACGCCGAGGTCAGCTATGGCCGCGCGGCCATCTCCGACTATCTGGCGGGCTACGACGGGCGCTTGATGCGTTCGATGAAAAGCTTGCTGGGCAGTTCGCTGATCGACGGCTCGACGGAAATCCAGGGCCGTTCGATTCCGTTCCGCGTGTTGCTGACGCGCTTCATCGGGGAATTGAAGCAGCGCGCCGAGCAGGCCGCTGGCCGCGGTTTCACGCGCGCCGTGCTGGGCCGGCCGGTGTTCTTCGTGGATGACAACCCTGCCGCCGACCAGACGGCCCAGGACACACTGGGCGAGATCGCGCGCAGCGTGGGGTTCACCGATATCGAATTCCAGTTCGAGCCCCTGGCCGCCGCCTTCGACTACGAATCCCAGATCGACCGCGAAGAGCTGGTGCTGGTCATCGACATCGGCGGCGGCACGTCGGACTTCTCTCTGATCCGCCTGGGGCCGGGGCGGGCCGCCAAGCCGGACCGCAGGGACGACATTCTTGCCTATGGCGGGGTGCATATCGGCGGCGTGGATTTCGACAAGCAATTGAGCCTGGGGCATGTCATGCCGCTGCTCGGCCTGGGCAGCCAGCTACGCAGCGGCAAGGACGTGCCGTCGACGCAGTACGGCAACCTGGCCTGCTGGCACACCATCAACCAGGCCTACACGCGCAAGGCCGCCGAGCACTTCGCCTATATCCGCGCCGAAGCCGGCGACCGCGAGAAAATCGACCTTCTGCTCAACCTGGTCAAGGAACGCGCGGGTCACTGGGTGGCGGTGCAGGTGGAAGAGGCCAAGATCGCCCTGTCCGAGGCGCCTGCCGCGCGCATCGACCTGTCGCGCGTCGCGCCCGAGCTGGGCGTGGAAGTGACGCGCCCCTCGTTCGACGCCTGCGTGGGCCGCCTGATCGAAAAAGTCGAAGCGACCGTGGGCCAACTGCTGCGCGACGCCGGTGTGGCGACGGCGGATGTGGACACGGTGTTCTTCACCGGCGGCTCCAGCCGCGTGCCGCGTCTGCGCGAAACCGTGTCGGCGCTGGTGCCGACCGCGCGCAGTGTGGAAGGCGACCTCTTCGGCAGCATCGGCGCGGGCCTGGCGCTGGACGCGGTGCGCAAGTTCGGCTGAGCGGGCCGGATCCCGGCGGGGCAATGGTAAGCTGCAATGCGTGCCCGAGGCGGCCCGCCGCCTGTCCGTTTCAACAGATCAAGACGCCCTCATGACCCGCCCCATCGATTCCCATCTTGTCGAAACGCTGGTAACCAGCGAAGCGTCGTACGACGGCAGCTTCCTGAAGATCCGCCGCGATACCGTCAGCTTGCCCAACGGCAACACCGGCATCCGTGAATACGTGGTGCATCCGGGCGCCGTGGTGGTGATTCCGCTGCTGGATGACGGCCGGGTCTTGCTGGAACGGCAGTTCCGCTATCCCATCGGCCGCGTCATGACCGAGTTTCCCGCCGGCAAGCTCGATCCGGGCGAAGATCCGCTGGTCTGCGCCAAGCGCGAGCTGCTTGAAGAAACGGGCTACACCGCCGACCAATGGGCGCATGCCGGGGGGCTGCACCTGGCCATCGCCTATTCCACCGAAATCATCCACATCTTCTTCGCGCGCGGCCTGCGCGCGGGGCCGCGCCAGCTCGATCAGGACGAATTTCTGGACGTGATCAGCGCGCAGCCCGCCGACCTGATAGACGCATGCAGCAAGGGCGAAGTCACCGACGCCAAGACGCTGACCTGCGTGCTATGGATGCAGAACGTGCTGTCCGGCGCCTGGAAGCTGGACTGGCGGAACAACGCCGCCTGAGGCGGCTTGCGCAAGCCCGCGTCAGGCCATGCCCGCGTATCCCGTTCTTGTCCAGCCATCCGGTCTGCGCTTTGACGCCGAGACCGGCACGCCGCTGCTGCTGGCGGCGCAAACGGCGGGCATCAAGCTGCCCAGTTCCTGCCGCAACGGCACCTGCCGCGCCTGCATGTGCCTGATGCTGGAAGGCTCGGTGGTGTATGGGATCGAATGGCCGGGGTTGTCGCGCGACGAAAAGGAAGAAGGCTGGATCCTGCCCTGCGTGGCGCAGGCCGTATCCCCGCTGGAAATCCAGGCGCCGCACGCGGCGCCCATCGACACCACCCCCGCGCCGGTTCGTCCGCTTACCGGAGCCAGACGCTAAGCGCGTGCCCGGGCAGGAGCGCGGCTGCCATGCCTGCCGCCATGCCAAGCACCATGCCGCCGAAGGGCGGCGCGTCCACCGAAAGCGCCGCGGCGATGCCCAGCCGCGCGCCCAGGATCATGCCGACGGCCATCAGCACGGCGCAGATCGCGCGCGCCGCCAGAGGCGGCGCCGCGCCTTGCGTTCGGGGCCACGGCAGCAGGGCCGCCAGCGCCATCGCGGCACTGCTAACAGGCATCAGCGTTGCATGCCGCCACGCCAGTTCCGCCAGGCTGCCCGGTGCGCCGCATCCGCTGACCAGCAGCGCGGCCGGAATGCGCCAGGCGTCGACCAGCAGGCCGGCGGCCATGGCCGCCGTGCAGGCCAGCCATAGGCCCGCCGTGCCGGCCGCGGACGGCAAGCAACGCCTAGCCGTGGCCGGGGCAGGCTTTTCGGGCCTCGACGTCGTAACGGTCATGGTGGCGCACCCAGTCGCCCAGGTCGAAGTGGGGGCCGTTCTCGTTGCGGCCCAGCGGAGCAAGGTCCAGGTAGTTGTAGGCGCCCGCCAGACGTTCCACCCCGCGCTCGAAGGTCGAGTAGGTGTGGAAGATCTCGCCATCGGGATCGCGGAAGAACGCGCTTGCGCCCGGCCGTTCCTCGACGTCTCCGTCGGCCTTGGGCAAGGAAGCGCACAGGTCGAAGTTGAAGTCGCAGCCCTCGGACGAGTACCAATCGAAGTTCCAGCCCATGCGCTGTTTGAACGCGGCCAGCTTGGGATAAGGCGCGCGCGACACGGCGACCACGGAAATGTCATGGTGGCGCAAATGCATCAGGGCGCCCTCCAGGTGGTCGGCCAGGAACGAACAACCCACGCAGCCTTCCTCCCAGTCGGGACTGAACATGAAGTGATAGAGGATGAGCTGGCGCTTGCCCTGGAACAGGTCGGCCAGGCCGTGCGGGCCGCTGGCGTCCAGGAACTGGTAGGCCTTGTCCACCTTGACCCAGGGCAGGGCCAGGCGCTCGCGCGCCAGCGCGTCCTGGGCATGGGTCAGCGCTTTTTCGCGGCTCAGCAGGGCCTCGCGCGCGGCGTTCCATTGGTGGCGGGATACGACAGGGTGATCGGTTTGCATCGTACGACTCCTTGGCGTGGCGGGCCTGGCGGCCCGGACAGGGCGCGAACGGCCGCGATTCAGGCCAGACCCGCCAGATGATCCGCAAGCCGGTCCATCGCGCCCGACCAGCCATGTTCATGGCCGTCTCGCGTGGCTTGATCGACGAACGGGGTCTGCAGGAAGGCAAGGTCGGTGCCGGTGCCCGCAGCGGTGAATTCAAGGGTGATCAGGGAGGTCTCTTCGGGCGTGTCGCGCCAGGCCCACGTGAAGACGAGCCGGCGCTGCGGCTCCACTTCCTGGTAGCGTCCGCTGGCATAGTGTTCCCGCCCGTCCTCGGTTGCGAAGCCGATGTGGTAGGCGCCGCCCGCGCGTACGTCCGTTTCGGCCAGCAGCACGCGCCGGGTTCCGGCCGGGCCGAACCAGCGCGTCAGCGCTTGCGGGTCCGTCCAGGCGCGCCAGACGCGTTCGACGGGGGCGTCGAAGCGTCGCTGGAGCCGGAGTTGGATGGGGGCGTCGGAGGTGGGGTTTCGGTCTGCCATGGGTGGATTTCCTCTTCGTGATAGAGATACCGTGCCAGCGAATCGAGTTGCCCGTTCCAGAACCTTTCATAGCGGGCAAGCCAATCGGACGCGGCGCGCATGGGTTCGGGCGACAGCGTGCAGTTCACGACCCGCCCGTCCTTGGCCCGGGCGATCAGGCCGGCGTCTTCCAGCACCCGCAGGTGCTTCATGAAGGCGGGCAGGGACATGGCGTGGGGCCGGGCCAGCGTGCTGACAGACGCGGCGCCCTGCTCCAGGTCGGCCAGCACCCGGCGCCGCGTGCCATCCGCCAGCGCCGAAAAAATGCCATCGAGTGTGTCGTCGTTAAAGTTAACCATAAGGTTAAGTTTTAGGCCGCAACTCCTGCCATGTCAAGATGGAGGAATCGGGAATTTCCCTAGGGGGCGAACGAAGCGCGCGCGGCGGCGGCCGCCGCGCTTACTTGCCGCGCGGCTTGATGATGTCGCAGGCCGCGGCCCCCTCGCTGGCCTGCGCGCCATCGCCCAGCAGGGCGCGCACGCCGCAGATCGATCCGAACATGCGCTTGCTGTCGTGCCCCACGCCGCCCACTTCGAAGCTGGCATGGCGCAGGACGACGGGCTTGGCGCCGCGCGCGGCCAGTACGTGCTCGTACTGCACATAGCCCGTGCCGCGGGCCAGGCGGGTGGCGCCCTGGGCCTCGGCGCCGCAGGCCTTGTCCAGCAGGCGGTGTTCCGGGTTGTTGTCGGCGCCGCCCAGCAGGTAGATGACGTCGCGCGCCGCGTAGCGCACGAAGAGCCTGGAATCGTCCGTTTCCCGGGCGTACGCGGGCAGCTTGTCCGTGCCGTACTTGTATTGGTTGTAAGTGGGGCAGATGCCGCGTTCGTAGGGCGCATAGCCCTTGCCGTCGGCGCGCGGCCGTTCGTTCGTCAGGTACAGGTACGAGGACGGGTTGGCGATGACGTAGCGCAGCGCCAGCCCGTCGCGGCGCAGCAGGCCGTCGATGTTGTTCAGCACCGCGTAGCGATGCACGAGCTGCGCGCCGGCGGAATGCCCCGCCAGCACGATGCCGGCCAGGGAGGCCAGGCGCTTGCGGTCGTCCAGGCTGCGCAGCAGGTCGTCGAGCACCTGGAAAGAACTTACCGGCGCGGGCCGGCCCGCCGCCTGGATGCTGTCTTCGCCGTCTTCCCAACTGGCCTTGCGCCAGGCCGCCATGCCGCCGAAGCCCGAGTCGATCGATCCCGGAAAGCGCGGCGCCAGGATCAGCGTGTCGCGTGCCCGGCCGGCGTTGCCGGCCACCAGGGCGGCGGCGGTTTCGTAATAGTGGTCGGCATCGCGCTTGACGCCGTGGACGACGATGAGCACCTGCTTGATGGTGCGCAGATCGTCCTTGGCCAGGTCGCGGTTGGCGTAGACCGGCATCTTGTACCGGTGCCCGGGCTTGCCGAGCTCGACCGTCTGCCAGCGCAGGGGCGCCGCGCGCTTGGGCGAGGGCTCGGCTTCATCGTAGTTGTAGGGATCGGGCAGCGGTGTCTGGGCGTGCGCGCCCAGGGGCGTCAGCATGGCCGTCATGGCCAGTGGCGCCGCCAGGCGGCGCGCCACGCGCAGCGCGCAGGCACGCCATGCCTGGGACGAAGCGGTTGCAGACGCGCGGCGCATGGCGCGGCTGCCGTTCAGCAGCTCTCGTGTCCCAGCAGTTGCTTCAACGCGGGCAGGTCCAGGATGCGGACCTCGCGCTGGTTGATCTTGATCAGGCCGTCGCGGGCAAAGCGCGAAAACAGCCGGCTGACCGTTTCGAGCGTCAGGCCCAGGTAGTTGCCGATTTCTTCGCGGCTCATGCGCAGCACGAACTCGGTGGACGAATAGCCCAGCGAGGCATAGCGCTGCGACAGGTTCAGCAGGAAGGCCGCCAGGCGCTGCTCGGAGCGCATCGAACCCAGCGACGCCAGCATCTGGTGCGAACGGGTGATCTCGCGGCTCATGAGGCGGCGGAATTGCTGCTGCAGCGACGGCAGGTGCGACGCCACGCGGTCGACTTCGTTCAGGCGGATGACGCAGACTTCGGAGTCTTCCAGCGCCACGGCCGCCGACACGTGCTTGCCGTCAAGCATGCCGTCCATGCCGACGATTTCTCCCGGCAGGTGAAAGCCGGTGATCTGGATCTGGCCGGTCGCGTCTTCAAGCTGAGTCTTGAGGCTGCCGAAGCGCACGCCATACACGGCGTCCAGCGGGTGATCCAGCGAATACAGCGTCTTGCCTTTTTCAAGGCGGACACGCTCTTTCACCAGCTCGTCCAGCTTTTCGACTTCCGCGGCAGCCATGCCCACGGGAACGCAGACGTGGCCCAGCATGCATGTGGAACAGTGGGCGGCATCAGGGGCAATGGGGACCCGTTTTTGCATACGATGACCTTTAGAGTTCCCATTGCACGGCAAAGGGCCGGAATGGGTGCAACGCGTGAGACAGGCGTCTATTGTAGTCCGTTGTTACTACGGGTGTCTTACCGGCCGCCGGGCGTTGTCCGCGCGAGACGGTGGACGATCCAGTCGTCGCCGGCGATGTCGATGGCCGCGGCCCGCAGCGCGGGGTCGATGGGATAGTACTGGCAGGTCAGCAAACCGCCCTGTCCGGGGGCTTCCAGCCGGGCCCGGACCGTCCTGCGCACGAAGCAGCAGGGCGTTCCGGGCTGATATTCCTCGATCTCGTCCATCAGCGCGATCAGCGCCGGATCCACCCGGAAAACGTCGCCCCGCACGCGCCTGCCGTCGTCCACCGGAATCAGGCCCGGCCAGTCGCCAAAGTCCACCAGCATGCCCGGTACGCTGGCCGGTCCCACATGGCGGGCCGCGGGCAGGCCCCGGGCGGCGGCGGCCCGGGCCAGATCGTTGATTTCGCCGGCCCGTAGGGTGCCGTAGACAAATGCGTATATGCTCATCGTTCAGGTTGCCGATGCACGTCGAAGAAGACCATGAGGCGCGCGGGGTGTTGAAATTTCCCCGCCCGGCCACATATTCAGGTTATCGAGCCAGCCGGCACGTAGCGGTCAGGCTCCCCACAAGCCACAACGACCATTATGCGATTCGACAAACTCACCACCAAGTTCCAACAAGCGCTGGCCGACGCTCAAAGCCTGGCCGCCCGCAACGATCACCCCTACATCGAGCCCGTCCACGTGCTGTCGGCGTTGCTGTCGGATTCCGACAGCGGCGCCGGCAGCCTGCTGGCGCGTGCCGGCGTGGCGGTCAACCGGCTGTCGCCGGCCCTCGAAAACGCCCTGAAATCCCTGCCGCAGGTGCAGGGCGAGGACAACGTCCAGGTGGGCCGCGACCTGCAAGGCGTGCTGACGCGCACCGACAAGGAAGCCGCGCGCCGCGGCGACACCTACATCGCCAGCGAGCTCTTCCTGTTGGCGCTGGCCGACGACAAGGGCGACGCCGGCCGCATCCTGCGTGAAGCGGGCCTGCAGAAGAAGGCCCTGGAAGCCGCGATCGACGCCGTGCGCGGCGGCGAAAACGTCTCCGGCGCCGAAGGCGAGGCCAACCGCGAAGCCCTGTCCAAGTACACGATGGACCTGACCGAGCGCGCCCGCCAGGGCAAGCTGGATCCCGTGATCGGCCGCGACGACGAAATCCGCCGCACGATCCAGATCCTGCAGCGCCGCACCAAGAACAACCCCGTGCTGATCGGCGAACCCGGCGTGGGCAAGACCGCCATCGTCGAAGGCCTGGCGCAACGCATCGTCAACGACGAGGTACCCGAGAGCCTGCGCGGCAAGCGCGTGCTGTCCCTGGACCTGGCGGCCTTGCTGGCCGGCGCCAAGTTCCGCGGTGAATTCGAGGAACGCCTGAAGGCCGTGCTGAAGGAACTGGGCCAGGACGACGGCCGCAACATCGTCTTCATCGACGAACTCCACACCATGGTGGGCGCGGGCAAGGCGGAAGGCGCGATGGACGCCGGCAACATGCTCAAGCCGGCGCTGGCGCGCGGCGAACTGCATTGCATCGGCGCGACCACGCTGGACGAATACCGCAAGTACATCGAAAAGGACGCCGCGCTGGAGCGCCGCTTCCAGAAGGTGCTGGTCGACGAACCCGATGTGGAATCCACCATCGCCATCCTGCGCGGTCTGCAGGAACGCTATGAAATCCACCACGGTGTCGAAATCACCGACCCGGCCATCGTGGCGGCGGCGGAGCTGTCGCACCGCTACATCACCGACCGCTTCCTGCCCGACAAGGCGATCGACCTCATCGACGAGGCCGGCGCCCGCATCCGCATGGAGATCGATTCCAAGCCGGAGGTGATGGACAAGCTGGACCGCCGCATCATCCAGCTCAAGATCGAGCGCGAGGCCGTCAAGAAGGAAACCGACGATGCGTCCAAGCGCCGCCTGGGCGTCATCGAAGACGAACTGGAAAAGCTGCAACGCGAATACAACGACTACGAAGAAATCTGGAAGGCCGAGAAGGCCGCGGTGCAGGGCACCCAGGCCATCAAGGAAGAGATCGACAGCGTGCGCGCCGAGATGGCGGAATTGCAACGCAAGGGCCAGTTCGACAAGCTGGCCGAGCTGCAGTATGGCAAGCTGCCCGATCTGGAATCGCGCCTGAAGGCCGCCGAAGTGGGCGCCGCCGAGGCCGCTGAAAACGCGGAAGGCGACGAATCGCGTCCGCGCCTGTTGCGCACCCGTGTCGGCGCCGAGGAAATCGCCGAAGTCGTGTCGCGCGCCACCGGCATTCCCGTGTCGAAGATGATGCAGGGCGAACGCGAAAAGCTGCTGCACATGGAAGAATTCCTGCACAAGCGCGTGGTGGGCCAGGACGAGGCCGTGCGCCTCGTGTCGGACGCCATCCGGCGTTCCCGCGCGGGCCTGGCGGACCCGGCGCGCCCGTACGGATCCTTCCTGTTCCTGGGCCCGACCGGCGTGGGCAAGACCGAACTGACGCGCGCGCTGGCCGAGTTCCTGTTCGATTCCGAAGAGCACCTGATCCGCATCGACATGAGCGAATTCATGGAGAAGCATTCGGTGGCGCGGCTGATCGGCGCGCCGCCCGGATACGTGGGCTACGAAGAGGGCGGCTACCTGACCGAGGCCGTGCGGCGCAAGCCGTACAGCGTGGTGCTGCTGGACGAAGTGGAAAAGGCGCACCCCGACGTGTTCAACGTGCTGCTGCAAGTGCTGGATGACGGCCGCCTGACCGACGGCCAGGGCCGCACCGTGGACTTCCGCAATACCGTGATCGTGATGACGTCCAACCTCGGGTCGCACCACATCCAGACGCTGGCCGGGCAGCCGTACGACGTCATCAAGGAAGTGGTCTGGGACGAACTCAAGCAGACGCTGCGGCCGGAATTCCTGAACCGCATCGACGAAGTGGTCGTGTTCCATGGCCTGGAGGCGCAGCATATCGAGTCCATCGCCCGCATTCAGCTACGCCGCCTTGGTGAACGCCTTGAAAAGCAGGAAATGCGCCTCGAGGTTACCGAACCGGCGTTGGCGGAACTGGCCCGTTCCGGATTCGATCCCGTGTTTGGCGCGCGGCCGTTGAAGCGCGCGATCCAGCAGCAGATCGAAAACCCGGTGGCGCGCCTGATCCTCGAAGGCAGGTTCGGCCCGCGCGATGTGGTGCCGGTGGACTGGCAGGATGGCGAGTTCATCTTCACCCGCACGCTGCAGTAAGCAAAAGGCCCGGCGATGTGCCGGGCCAGCCGATACCGATCGGGTCAATCCCTGCAAGGCGGACACGCCTTGCAGGGATTTTTCATGGAAGGCGGGCGAAGGACGCCGCCGTCCACTTACTCACTCACGGTCACGAACACCGGGTTCGAATAGAACCACAGGTCGTTGTAGTTGCGCGCGTTGATGGCATTGAAGCGCGCCACGTTGTCCGCGAAGTCGACCTTGGCGTCGGGCAAGGGTTCGCCGGCGGCGGTCTCGCCGGCCACGTCGACGCCCAGGTTCGTGCCGCGCAGGCGCAGGTACTGGCTCTTGTCCGCCGTCACCGTGGCCTTGATGACGTTGTAGCCGTCGGCATCCACCGTCCAATCGGCGCGGGTATAGCGGGCCAGCACGCGCGTCGTGGGGTTGGTGTCGTTGTCGTACTCCGCCGTGCCGGCCAAGGCACGGGGGGCGACGTCGCCGACGATCAGGTCCACGTGATTGACCGTGGGCTTGACGTAGGTGGGGTTGCCGCTTTCGATGGGGTACTCGTAGTTGTTGCTGTCGGGGCTGCGGAAGCGGATGGTGATCTCCACCTTTTCGCCCTTCGCCGCCTTCAACTCGCCACCCATGTGCGCGACGCCGCTGGCGCCCTGCGCCTGGAAGTCCAGCGTGTCGATCAGGTCACCGAATACTCCGAAAAGCCGGCCACTCTTCAGGCCAGCCATCACAGCCGCCATGTCGTCGCCGTCCTTCCAGACGTGGGTCTTGGCGTATTCGCCGGGGGCGTAGCCGCTGCTGTACAGGCCGGAAGCGGTGCGGAAGTGATAGTCCGAATCGGCCACGGTCCAGATGCGGCGTCCTTCGCCCAATAGCGCGTCCCAGGTGCCGCCCAGATGCGCGACCAGATAGTCCACGCCGCCGTACGTGCGATTCGGCAGGAACGCGGGGGTGTAGGCCGTGGCATAGCCGCCGCGGTCGGGTTCCATCTGGTTGCCCACCATGCCTTCGATCGCAAAGAAGACGGACGGCGCCAGGTCGTTCATCTCGCGCAGTTGCGCGACCGTGTACTTGCCCGCGTAGCGCGAGGGGTGGTTCAGCAGCATGTAGCTGTCGGGATGTTTGTCGCGCAGCCACTTCAGCGCGGCCATCGAGTCCGCATGCGTGGTGTAGGCGCGCGTTTCGCCGGACAGGCGCGACACCAGCAACGGGTCGAACAGGCTGGGATCGCGGTTGGTGAACAGGTACTCGAATTCGGCCACGGCTTCCAGCGACTTGGCCGACAGCGGATCGTTGACGCCGATGCCGATGTTGACGTGGTCATGCGTGGGCATGTCCCATTCGAACGACGAGAAGATGATCTTGCCCGCGTAGCGGCCCGCGGCCTGGGCTTCCTTGATGAAGGGCACTTCGTACTGCGCCATGCCCTGGGAAAAGGGAATGGCGCCGCCGGCCAGGTTCACGCCGGTATGGTCGCGCGCCGACAGGCGCAGGTGGTTCGAGATCGCGGCCCAATCCAGCTTGTAGCGGTCGAAGGCCTGGTCCAGCGCGCTTTCCAGGCTGACCTGCGCGTCGTCCGACTGATAGGTGTGCACATGCAGGTCGCCGGTGCTCCATGCGCCGGTCTCGACCGGCTTGGGATCGGCCGGAGGCGTCGGGTCGGTTACCGCGGGCGGGGCAGGCGGGGGCGCGGCCTCGTTGTCGTCATCGCCACCGCAGGCGCTCAGGAGGGTGACGCAAGCCAGCGACAAGGGCAAGACAGCCCGCCGCAGGCGGGAAACTTCAAACTGCATGTAAAACACTCCAACGTCATGACGGCATGCGGTACGCAATGCCGCGGAGCGCCGAACTATGCGGGCCGCGAGTGACGTGGGAATGACAGCGGCGCGCCGGCCGCCGGCCGCGCTATTTTTTTCCGCCTGCCGTCTCGGAAAGCGCTTGCTTGATGATGGCGTTGGCCGTCCAGCGCACCACGTCGGTGATCTCGGCCAGTTCCAGTTTCCAGATGTCTTTCAGGACCAGGAATACCTCGGTGCCGTAGACCAGCGACAGCGCCTGCGCCACGCGGTCCTGTTGCGCGGGTGTCAGGTCGGCCGCCAGCGGCGCGATGGCGCGCTTCAGGATGTCGACCCGGTGGCCGCGCACCAGCCGCGGTTCGGGACCCGCCTTGCCGGCGCTGGCCTCGGCGTGCTGCTGCAAGGACACCATGATGGCGGCGCGCAGCGGCGCCTCGTGCGATTCCAGGCGCGGATAGGCAAAGCGCAGCAGTTCGTCGACGCGCGCGGCGGCGTCCGGCGCGTTGGAGTCCCAGGCCAGGATGGGGCCCAGGCTTTCATCCACCACCGCCGCGATCAATGCGCTCTGGCTGGGGAAGTAGCGGTATGCCGTGGCCCGCGACACGCGCGCGTGTTCGGCCAGCTCCGCGACCGAAGGCGTGACGCCTTGCGCCATGAGCTGCTGCGCGGCGTCCAGCAGCGTCTTGCGCATGCGCGCGCGCGGTCCGTGCGGGGGTTCTCCGCTGGCGGCGGCCTGGGGGCTGGCGGGGGCGATCAGCCGCGCGCTGGCGGCCGCGGCAGGGGCCGTCTTGCCAGGGGTTTCGGTTTGACGTGAGACTGGTGTCTCAGTATGATTCTTTCGTCTCATTTCTAGATTCTACAGGCCTTTGGCCTCACATATCGAGGCGCGCACGGAGTGTAGCCGCCCGCGGAGGAGTCATGACGCATACGAAGCAGCGGGTGTTTGTCGCCGCCACCTACGACACAAAGGGCCAAGAGGCCGAATACGTGGTGGACCTGCTCAAGCGCGACGGGCTGGACGTGGTGTCGGTGGATGTCTCCACCTCGGGCGCCGCCAGCGCGGCCCAGGTGCAGGCCCAGGAAATCGCCAAGAGCCACCCCGATGGGCCGGGCGCCGTCTTCACGGGGGACCGTGGCACGGCTATCGCCGCCATGGCGCTGGCGTTCGAACGCTATGCCGCCGGCAACGCCGCGATCGGCGCAATGATCGGCCTGGGCGGCTCGGGCGGCACCGCCCTGATCACGCCTGCCATGCGCGCGCTGCCGATCGGCACGCCCAAGATGATGGTGTCGACCATGGCCTCGGGCAACGTCGCGCCCTATGTGGGCCCGTCGGACATCGCCATGATGTATTCCGTGACGGATGTGGCGGGCCTGAACCGCATCTCGCGCCGGGTGCTGGCCAATGCGGCCGGCGCGATCGGCGGGGCGTTCCGCCAGTCCGGCAGCGCTGCCAGCGACGACAGCCGGCCCGCCGTGGGCATCACGATGTTCGGCGTCACCACCGCCTGCGTCCAGCAGGTGACGCCGCTGCTGGAATCCCGCTACGACTGCCTGGTGTTCCATGCCACGGGCACGGGCGGACAATCCATGGAAAAGCTCCTGGACAGCCATCTGCTGGCCGGCGTGCTGGACCTGACCACCACCGAGGTCTGCGATCTTCTGTTCGGCGGCGTGCTGGCCTGCACGGACGACCGTTTTGGCGCCGTGGCGCGCACGCGCGCGCCGTACGTCGGGTCCTGCGGCGCGCTGGATATGGTCAATTTCGGCGGCATGGATTCGATCCCCGAACGCTATCGCGGCCGCAAGTTCTACCCGCACAACCCGCAGGTGACGCTGATGCGCACCACCGCTGCGGAAAACACCCAGCAGGGCGAATGGATTGCCAGCCGGTTGAACCGCTGCGAGGGCCCGGTGCGCTTCCTGATTCCCGAGGGCGGGGTGTCCGCGCTGGACGCGCCGGGACAGGCCTTCTGGGACCCCGAGGCCGACGCCGCCTTGTTTTCCGCGCTGGAAGCGAACGTGCGCCAGACGGCGGACCGCCGGCTGGTGCGCGTGCCCTGCCACATCAACGACCCGCTGTTCGCGACAACCGCGGTCGAACACTTTCTTGAAATTGCCGCTCACTAAGGACCGATGTCATGCCGCGCTTTGACCGTAACGAACTGCTGGACAAGTTTCGCGCCATGGTGCGCGCCCGCACGCCCATCGTCGGCGGCGGCGCGGGCACGGGGCTGTCGGCCAAATGCGAGGAAGCGGGCGGCATCGACCTGATCGTGATCTACAACTCGGGCCGTTACCGCATGGCGGGCCGGGGCTCGCTGGCTGGCCTGCTGGCCTACGGCAACGCCAACGAGATCGTCGTGGACATGGGCCGCGAAGTCTTGCCCGTCGTGAAGCACACGCCCGTGCTGGCGGGCGTGAACGGCACCGACCCCTTCTGCGATTTCGATGTCTTCCTGGACGACCTGAAGCGCCAGGGCTTTGCTGGCGTGCAGAACTTTCCCACCGTGGGCCTGATCGACGGCAACTTCCGCGCCAACCTGGAAGAGACCGGCATGGGCTACGCGCTGGAAGTCGACATGATCCGCCTGGCGCACAAGAAGGGCATGCTGACGACGCCTTATGTCTTCAATGCGGACGACGCGGTGGCCATGGCGCGCGCCGGCGCGGACATCATCGTGGCGCACATGGGCCTGACCACCGGCGGGTCCATCGGCGCCGAGACCTCGCAAACGCTGGACGATTGCGTGGCCGCCATCGACCGCATTGCCGCGGCCGCGCTGGCCGTGCGTCCGGACATCATCGTGCTGTGCCACGGCGGCCCGATTGCGACGCCCGAAGATGCCGCCTATGTGCTGCGCGCGTGCAAACATTGCCATGGCTTCTACGGCGCCAGTTCGATGGAGCGCCTGCCCACCGAGCAGGCACTGACCGCAGCCACGCGCGAGTTCAAGAATCTGCGTTTCTGAGCTTCATTTTTCGGCATTCATTTGGCGCACACCGTATACATCGTGGCGCCATCCACTCACTGCCGGATACCGCCCCTAACCCAGCTTGCGCCCGGCCCGCGCCGCCACTCGTCGGCACCCCGCGGGCAGGGATGCCGTGCGCAGGTACTCATGGATGGCGCGGATCAGCGCCAGCGCGGCGGGGCTCAGCGGGTATTCCTTGTGTCGGATGATGCAGACGGTGCGCACCACGGTGGGCCGGGCCAATAGCGCGTAGGCCAGCCCGGGCTCCAGCACCCGCTGCGCGGCCAGCGCCGGCAGCAGCGCCACGCCCAGTCCGGCCTTGACCAGCGCCGCTTGCGAGGTGGTGCTGGACGCTTCATAGAACGGCGCCGCGGCTTCAATCGGCAGATCCGCGCGCGCGCGTAGCAACGCCATGATTCCCGTTTCGTCCACCACCCCCACCAGCTTGCGCTCGGCCAGGTCCGACCAGCGCATCGTGCCGTCGGTGCCGGGACGCAGGCCGGCGTCGTCCTCGCGGTACAGCACGCCGAACCGGTCTTCGAGCAGCGCGTCGAACTGCAGGCCGGGCGCGTCGGCCCAGCGGCTGGTCAGGCCAAAATCCACCTCGCGCGTGGCGACCTTGCGCTGGATGCGGCCGGAGTTGTCGTCGCTGAGGTACAGGCGCACCGCCGGATACTGGGCCGAAAACGTGGTGGCGGCGGGCGCGATGATCTGCGTGATGGCCGACGGCGCCGCCGCCACGCCGACCCGGCCGCGCTCCAGCGCCCCAAAACGAACGACGTCTTCGATCACGCCATCGAAGTCGGCCAGCAGCCGCATCACGCGCGGCAGGAATTCCTCTCCGGCCGCGGTCAGCAGCACGCGCCTGCTGGTGCGGGCAAAGAGCTGGGTGCCCAGTGCGTCCTCCAGTTGGCGCACCAGGCTGGTCACGGACGATTGTGTCTGGAACAGGCGCTTGGCCGCATGCGTGAAGCTGGACTCCTGCGCGACCGCCACGAACGCGGTCAGGTGCTTCAGGGTGACATGCTTGGGCAGACGATTCATTTCAAAACTAGATAGATGGATTAGTTAAAACAATTTTTCCAGATTGATCGCGCCGACGATACTAGGGGCTTCATCAAGGCCCCGTGCAAGGCGACGTTCAGCGAGCAGGGGCCTGAACAAGGCAGACATGGCGCAGCAAACTCTGGATCTGATCATCGAAGGCGGCTGGCTCATCGACGGGATGGGCGGGCCCAGGCGGCTCGCCGACGTGGGCGTGGCGGGGGAGCGCATCGCCGCTATCGGCGACCTTTCGGCCATCGCGGCCGCGCGTAGAGTGGACGCCAGCGGCAAGATCGTGGCGCCGGGCTTTATCGATGTGCATGGGCACGACGACCTGATGTTCGTGGAAAAGCCCGATCTGGCGTGGAAGACCAGCCAGGGGATCACGTCGGTGGTGGTCGGCAACTGCGGCGTGAGCGGCGCGCCCGCGCCGCTGGCGGGCAATACCGCGGCGGCGCTGGCCCTGTTGGGCGAGACGCCGCTGTTCCCCAGCACCGGCGACTACTTCGACGAGCTGCGCGCGCGCCAGCCCATGATCAACGTGGCGGCCCTGGTGGGCCACGCCAACCTGCGTCTGGCGGCCATGCGCGACCCGGAGGCCCAGCCTACGGCAGACGAACAGGACCTGATGCAGCGCATGCTGGACGACGCGCTGGCGGCGGGCGCCGTGGGCTTCAGCACGGGTCTGGCTTACCAGCCGGGCGGTGCGGCACAGCAATCCGAGCTGGAAGGCCTGGCACGCGTGGCGGCGGCGCGCGGCGCGATCCACACCAGCCATATCCGCAATGAAGGCGACGAGGTGGAGGCCGCCGTCGACGAGGTCCTGGCCATTGGCCGCAACACCGGCTGCGCCACCGTGCTGTCGCACCATAAATGCATGATGCCCCGCAATTGGGGCAAGAGCCGCGCCACCCTCGCCAACGTCGACCGCGCGCGCGCCGAAGGACTGGATGTGGCGCTGGACATTTACCCCTATCCGGGCAGCTCCACGATCCTGATTCCGGAACGCGCGGAGACCATCGACGACATTCGCATCACCTGGTCCACGCCGCATCCCGAATGCGGCGGCGAGTATCTGAGCGACATCGCGGCGCGCTGGGGCTGCGACAAGACCACCGCGGCCGAGCGCCTGTGCCCCGCGGGCGCCATCTATTTTGCGATGGACGATGACGAGGTGCGGCGGATCTTCCAGCACGAATGCTGCATGGTCGGCTCCGACGGGCTGCCGAACGACACGCATCCGCATCCCCGTCTTTGGGGCAGTTTCACGCGGGTGCTGGGCCGCTACGTGCGCGAGGCCGAACTGCTGACCCTGGAGGCGGCGGTGGCCAAGATGACCGCCTTGCCCGCCCGCGTCTTCGGCCTGGCCGGACGCGGCCGGATCAGCGTGGGTGCATGGGCGGACATCGTGGTGTTCGACGCGGACACGGTCGAAGACCGCGCCACCTGGGAAGCGCCGACCCTGGCCTCCACCGGCGTGGAGCATGTGCTGGTCAATGGCCAGCAGGTGTTTCCCGCCACCGCCGGCATGGCACGCCCCGGCAAAATTCTACGCCGCGACGCGCCCCGCGCGCACGCCGCCGAACCCGCTTCGATAACAACAGCAACCATCCCCACAGGAGACAAACCATCATGATGCGCAAGACTTGTGCCGCCCTGGCGCTCGCCGCCATTCTGCCGGCGGCCCACGCCGCCTTTCCCGACCATCCCATTACCCTGATCGTGCCGTTCCCGGCGGGCGGCCCCACCGATATCGTCGGCCGGGTGGCCGCGGCCAAGGCGGGCGAGATCCTGGGCCAGCAGATCGTGGTGGAAAACCGCACGGGCGCCTCCGGCACGATCGGCATGACGGCCACCGCGCGCGCCAAGCCGGACGGCTACACCGTCGGCCTGGCCACCGTCAGTACGCACGGCACGGCGCCGCACCTGTTCCCCAACCTGGCCTATGACCCCGTCAAGGACTTCACGCCCATCAGCAACCTGGTGACCAGCCCCAACATCCTCAGCGTGAATCCGAAGTTCCCCGCCAAGACGCTGGCCGACTTCGTGGCGCACGTGCGCGCCAATCCCAACAAGGACGGCTACGCCAATGCGGGCGCGGGCGGCGTGAACGACCTGGGCATGATCTGGTTCCTGCAGATCATCGGCGGCAAGATGAACAGCATCTCGTATCGCGGGTCAGCGCCTGCGCTGACCGATACGGTGGGCGGCGTGGTGCCGGTCATCTTCGACAACTTCCCGTCCTCGCTGCCCTACCTGAAGAGCAACCATCTGCAGGCGCTAGCGATCACCGGCACCGAGCGCAATCCGCGCTTGCCGGACGTGCCGACGTTCGCGGAACAGGGCTACAAGGACTACGATGTCACCGCCTGGTACGGCGTGGTGGGGCCGGCGGGCATGCCGGCCGACGTGCGCGACAAACTGGCGGACGCCTTTGCCCAGGCAGTGCGCGATCCCGCCACGGCGGCCAAGATGGAAGAGACCGGGGCATTTCCGCTGGGCAATACGCCGGCCGAATTCGGCGAGCAGATCCGCACGGAGCGGAACCGCTGGAAGACGGTGATCGACCGCGCGCAGATCAAGCTGCAGTAGGGACGCGCGGCCCGCCGCGCTTCAATACACGTCGCGCCGGTAGCGGCCGGCGTGCTGCAGGGCCTGCAGGCGCTCATCGCCCAGGATGTCCTGCAAGGCGGCGTCCACCCCGCCCGCCATTCCCTGCAGGCTGCCGCACACATAGATGGCGGCCCCGGCGTCCACCCAGGCGCGCACGGCCTGCGCCTCTTCGCGCAGGCGGTGCTGCACATAGCGGCGCGCGGGCTGGTCGCGCGAGAAGACGGCGTCCACGCGTTCCAGCGTGCCGTCGTCCTTCCACGCCGCGATCTCACCCTGGCAGAACCAGTCGTGCGCGGCATTGCGTTCGCCAAAGACCAGCCAGTTGCGGCGGTGGCCGGCGGCGCGGCGCGCCTTGATCAACGCCCGCAGCCCGGCCAGGCCGGTGCCATTGCCCACGAGAATCATCGGGCGGTCATCTGCCGGCGCATGGAAATTGCGATTGGCGCGCACGCGCAGGTCGATGGCATCGCCGGTATCGGCGATCTGCGTGAGCCAGCCGCTGCCCAGCCCCAGCTTGCCGTCGGCGCCGCGCATCTGACGCACCAGAAGCTGGATGACGCCGTCTTCGGGCAGCGAGGCGATGGAATACTCGCGATGCGTCAGCAAGGCGCCGCCGCGTTCGCGCCGGGGGCCGATTTCGGCGATGTCGCCGGCCTGCCAGGGCCGCGCGCCGGAAGCGGGCGGCGTCAGCGTCAGCAGGTAGCAGGGCCCGCCCTGGCTTTGGGGATTGAGCGCCCGCCGGGCGGCAAGGCGCCAGGATTCGTAGACGGGCGCCTCCCAGTCGGGCAGGTCGCCGCGGCCGGCCAGCAGGCCCAGGTGATGCTGCCAATGGCGCAAGGCGGCCGCATCGTCGTTGTCGACCTCGACCAGATCGAACAGCGGCGTTGCGCCCTGCGCGTGCAGCCAGTCGTTGAGCAGATGGCCGAAGCCACAGAACCGGGCATATTCGCTGTCGCCCAGCGCCAGCACCGCGTAATGCGCGCCCGCCAGCGCCGCCGTTGCGCCGGGGTCCTGCATCCGGCCCGCAAAGGCCGCCGCCGCGTCGGGCGGGTCGCCTTCTCCATAGGTGCTCACCACGAACAGCATGCGGCGATAGGCGGCCAGGCGCGCCACGTCCAGTTGGTCCAGCGAGGCCACGCGCACGTTCAGGCCGCCGGCGCGTAAGGATTCCGCGGTCTGCGCGGCCAGGGACTCGGCATAGCCGGTCTGGCTGGCGTAGGCGACCAGCAGGGTGTCTTCAGGCGCGGGGGTGTCCAGGGCATGCCGCGCCAGCGTTTGCCGTGCGTCGCGCCGCCGGGCGCGGCGCCACGCCCAAAGGCATAGCAGCAGCCAAGCCAGCACCACGCACGCCGCCGCAATGAGCCGTATAGGGGTCATGAGCGTTCAGGGGAGATTGGCCAGGGCCTGGAACGCCGGCGTGGCGACGACGCGATAGGCGTCGTCCCCGCGCAGGATGAACAAGGCCGCGATGTCATGGCGGCGGGCGTAGCCGGGGCCTTCCGTTTCGCCCAGCACGGTGAGGGCGGTGGCCAGGGCATCGGCCTGCATGCAGCCGGGATGCAGCACCGTGACCGAGGCGACCGGGTTGCGCACGGGGCGCCCGGTGCGCGGGTCGATGGTGTGCGCGTAGCGCCCGTCGCCGCTGCCGGCGTGGCGCCGGTAATCGCCGGACGTGGCGATGCTGCGGCCGTCGAGCGGCAGCGCCAGCGCGTGGTCCCCGCTCGCGTCGGGGACTTCGATGGCCACGCGCCAGGGCTGTCCGTCGGGACGCTTGCCGCGCGCGCGCAATTCGCCGCCCACTTCCACCAGATACTGCGTGATGCCCAGGGCATCCAGCGCCATCGCGGCGCGGTCCACGCCGTAGCCCTTGGCGATGGACGACAGGTCCAGATAGGTGCCGCCTGCCTGGTGCGCCGACTGCGTGGCTTCATCCAGCCGCACGCGCCGCCAGCCGCAGCGCAGGCGCGCGGCCTCGATGGCGGCGGGCGAAGGCGGTTCGTAGGCGCGTTGATGCGGGCCGAAGCCCCAGGCGTTCACCAGCGGCCCCACGGTGGGATCGTAGGCGCCGCCGCAGTCCTCGGCCAGCATCAGCGCATGGCGCAGCACATGGAAGAACGCGGCCGGCAGTACTTGCCAGCCGGGGCCCGCCTGGTTGTAGCGCGTGATGTCGGAGTCCGCTTCCCAGGTGCTCATCTGCGCCACCACCTCGTCCAGCGCGGCCTGGATCGCCTGCCGCGCCGAGGCTTCCGTGCGTCCGGCCGGCAAGGCCATGCGCGCGGACCAGGTGGTGCCCATGGTGGCGCCGGCCAGCGCGGCGGGGCGCGCCGGCATGGCGCCATAGGCGACGCGGAAGGCCGCAGCCGCCGCGCCGGGCTGGGCGTAGGAAGGGGTGTTCGCCACGCGCGGGACCGGCTTAGGGCTGCAGGACTTCGACGGTGCCGGCGTACGACAGGCGGCGCTTCTTGGCCTGCGGCACGGTGACCTTGGCGTCTTCCAGGCCGGCTTCGATCCAGTACAGCCCGGGCTGCGGCCACTTCACCGAGAACTTGCCGTCCTTGTCGGTCTTCAGCTTGATCTCGCCGACCTTGTCGCGATAGCGGCTGCCGCCGGGCACCACGTTGATTTCCAGCTCGGCGGCGGGCTGGCCGTCCAGCAGCATCTGGAACGTCGCGGCCTCGTCGGTGAACAGGTCGTTCGGATGCGTGACGGGCGCCAGTTCCAATCCACGGCCCACGGGCTTCACGGCCGTGGGCTTGCCGGCGGTCACGAAGGTTTCGACGCGGCCCAGGCTCTGCGAGACTTCAAGATCGTCCGCCTTGGCGGGCACGGCCTGCGCCATGCCTTCGGGCTTGCCGAAGTAACGCTTGCCCTTGCCGTCTTCTTTCCAGCGGGCGAACACGCCGTCGTTGACGACGGCCACGCGGTAGGTGCCGCTCTGCTTGAGCTGCAGGTCGAACGTGCTGCGCAGCTTGCCGCGGCTGATGTTCTCGGCTTCGGCGGCGCTGCCGTCCGGCGCGGTCACGGCCAGGCCGTCCAGGCGCAACGGGGCATGGTTGAAATAGAACTTGTCGTTGCCCACGGCGGCGTCCACCGTGACCCAGCTATCGGTGCCGGACAGCACCGTCGAGGACGGCACGATCCAGACGTCGTGCGCGTGTGCGGCGAAGGGCAGGCACAGCGCCAGGGCGGCGGCCAGTTTGGCGGCGGATTTCATCGTTGCGCTCCTAAGGCGGGTAGGGGGATCAGGGTTTGAGGGCAAGGGCGATGGCGCCCAGTTCGTGTTCGCCTTGCGCGGCGAGCTGCTCGGATTTTTGCGGCGGCCACTGGAAGGGGATGCGCACCAGTTCGCGGCCGCCGACTTCGCGCGCCGCTTCCACCACCACGGCGTACTGGCCGGGCTTCAGGCTGGCCAGCGGCTTGCTGGATGCGTCAAAGCTCAGGGCGTGCTTGCCCACCGGCTTGGTGGCGCCGCTGACGCCGTCGACAGGGAATTGCTGGTTGCGGCCGCTGCGGCGCCACCATTGGCGCATGTCCTTGAGCCACTCGGTGCCCTCGTTGTTCTTCTTGGCCACGTCGTACCAGACGGCGAGGTCAGCGGCGACGCTCTGGTCGGGGTTCTCGATCCAGATCGCCACATAGGGGCGGTGGTATTCGGCGACGTCCAGGCGCGGGACCTCGATGGACAGGCCGATGTCCGCGGCATTGGCGGTTCGGGCGATCAGGCCGGCCAACAGGGCCGGCAACAACAGCTTGCGCATGGAAGTCTCCAGGGGCGTATCGAGGGAATCAATGAATGAACAGCAGGGCCAGCACCACCGGGATGACGACTCCCAGCCCCACCATGGGCCAGGTCGCGCCCCGGTTGCCGGCGTGCATCTTCAGCAGCACCAGCCCGGTCAGCGAAAACACCAGACAGGCGACGGCAAAGATGTCCAGGAACCAGCTCCAGGCAAGGCCCGTATGGCGGCCCTTGTGCAAGTCGTTCAGGTACGAGATCCAGCCGCGGTCCGTGCGTTCGTATTCAACGTCGCCGCTGGCCAGGTCGATCGACAGCCAGGCGTCGCCGCCGGCGCGCGGCAGAGACAGGTAGACCTCGTTGGCGGACCATTCGGCGGGCCGGCCGGCGGTGGCCGCGTCCAGCGTCTGGTCCAGCCATTGGGCCACGGGGGCGGGCAGCGGCGCCTTCTTGTCCGCGGGGGGCGCGGTCAGTTGCCGAAGGACGGGCTCGGGCAGTTGGACATCCCGGCTGCTCACCACCGCCTTGGTTTCAATGTGCGAAGCGTTGTTGAGGGTCAGCCCCGTCACCGCGAACAACAGCATGCCCAGCAGGCAGAGCGCCGCGCTGATCCAGTGCCATTGATGCAGGGTCTTGAGCCAATAGGCCCGGCGGCGAGGGGTGGGTTGACTGTCCATGCGATATCGGATTGGAAGGCGCGGATTCTAACATTTAATGAGAATTACTCTTATAGAAGCGGCGCTTCCGGACGCAAGGAAATTTCAATCGATTTCGAAGGCGGCGGCGTTCGCGCATCGCGCCGCGCCACGGCCCGCGCCGTGGCGCCTGCCGGCCAGCGGGGATAAGATAGGCCACCCGTTACCTACACCGGAGGTCGTCATGCTTGAACAGCAAGTCGTGGATCAAATCGGTCGTCATTGGGGTTGGGTGGCGCTGCGGGGCGTTGTCGCCATCCTGTTCGGCTTCATGGCCATGTTCATGCCGGCGATCACGCTGTCGGCGCTGGTGATGGTGTGGGGCGCCTTCGCGCTGGTGGATGGCGTGCTGGCGCTGATCGCCGGATTTCGCATCCGGGACCACGGCAAGCCGCTGTGGGCGCTGGTAATCGTGGGCCTGCTGGGCGTCGCCGCCGGCATCGTCACTTTCCTCTGGCCCGGCCTTACCGCTTTGCTGCTGCTCTACATCATCGCGGTCTGGGCGGTGGTGGCGGGCGTGTTCCAGGTCATCGCCGCGATCCGCTTCCGCAAGGCCATCCACAACGAATGGCTGCTGGGCCTGTCCGGGCTGGTGTCGGTCCTGTTCGGCGGCATGCTCATCATGCAGCCGGGCGCGGGCGCGCTGGCCCTGGTGTGGGTGATTGGCATCTACGCCGTGTTCTTCGGCATACTGCTGCTGGTCTTTTCATTCCGCCTCAAACAGCACGCGTCGACCTGACATTCATGACCGCCTACCAAACCCTGATTCCCCTGAATTTCCTGGCCGTGGGCCTGGGCGCGGCATTCGGCGCCTGGACCCGCTGGCTGGTCAGCCTGTGGCTCAATGTCGAATCCTGGCCGTGGGGCACCTTCATGGTCAATCTGGCCGGCGGCTATCTGGTGGGCGTGGCGCTGGCGCTGGTGGCGGGTCACCCCGAATGGCCGGCCTGGGTGCGTCTGGGCGCCATCACGGGCTTCCTGGGCGGTCTGACGACGTTCTCCACCTTCTCGGCGGAAACCGTGGCCATGCTGGAGCGGGGCGCCTACGCCAGCGCGCTGGGCTATGCCGGGTTCAGCCTTGCGGGGTCGCTGGCGCTGACGGCGGCCGGCGTCGCTACGGCCTATGTGCTGCGATGATCCGCCTATGCGGGCCTGTCCGCACAGTCCGCGGCGGCGTCAGCCCGCTTGGGCATCCTGAACCCTGCCGTACTCCACCACCGCGATGTCGCGAAACGCCTGGATCAGCGCCAGCCGGGGCGACACGCGCGACCAGATCAGGCCGAAGCGGCGCGGTTCGCAATGCGCGGGCAGCGGCAAGGCCAGCAGGCCCAGCCGTTCAATCGCGCCGTTGGTGGACCGGGGCAGGATAGCCACGCCCAGGTCTCGGCTGACCATGACGGCGATCGATTCGATCGCGTTCAGTTCGAAGCGTTCGCGCGGGGTGATGCCCACGCGGCGCAGGTAGTCTTCGACGTGGCGGCCGCTCCAGTCGCTGCGCTGATACCGGATGAACGGCTCGCCCGTCAGCAGGCTGTGCGGATGCCGGCCCGCGTGGCGCGGCGCGGCCGCCAGCACGTAGGGTTCCTCGCGCAGTAGCTGCCAACCCAGGCTTTTGGACAGGGGGTAGGGCGCTTCCAGCGCAATCGCGGCGTCCAGTTCGCCGCTTTCGATGGCGGGGTAGAAGCGCGCCGAATGCCCCGGCTGGATCTCCACGCTGATCAGGGGATGCCGCCTGACCAGGTGCTCCAGGATCGCCGGCACCATGGAATTCAGCGCCGTGTTGCCCGCGCCCAGTCTCAGTTCTCCCATCATTTCGTCCGACCGGGCCAGGTAGCGGATCTTCTCGATTCTTTCCAGGACCTCGCGCATGGGGCCGATCAGTTCAATGGCCTTGGCGGTCAGGTGCACCGTGCGCCCAGCGCGCGCCACCAGCGGCACGCCCAGGTCCTGTTCCAGTTTGCGCACCTGCTGCGCCACGGCGCCATGCGTCAGCCCCAGCCGCCGGGCGGCCTCGGCCATGGAACCGTGTTCGGCCACGGCGGCCAGCGTTTGCAGGAAGTCGGTGTTCATGATGATAGATATTCTATCTTCTTATCGCATGGCGGCTTTCCCCTGGGCCGCATTGCCGGCCTCACAATGCGCCCAGGAGACATCAATGAGAAGCAAGCTGTTCGTACCGGCATCGCGCCCGGAACTATTCGATAAAGCCATGGCTAGCGAGGCCGACGCCCTGTCCTTCGATCTGGAGGACGCAGTCGCTCCGGCGCGCAAGCAAGCGGCGCGAGAGGCCCTGGCCCAGTGGCTGGCATCGCCCGCCTTCGAGGCAGCTCAGTCCCTACATGCCAAGAAAATTATCGTCCGCGTGAACGCCGACGACACGCCGCATTTTGCGGGCGACCTGAACGCCCTGGGCGGGCTGCCGATAGATGTGGTGAATCTGCCCAAGGTCGAGAGCGCCACGGCGCTGTGCGCGGCAGCAGTCCAGGCTATTGCGGCCGGCTTCCAGGGCGAGTTCCTGATCACGGTTGAAACGCCCCGCGCCTTGGCCCGCGCCGCCGAGCTGGCGGATGCGCATCCCCGCGTCGCCGGCCTGCAACTGGGCCTGGCCGACCTGTTCGAACCGCTGGGAATCAGCCGCTACGAGCCAGAGACGCTGCGGGCGGTGATGCTGTCCCTGCGTCTGGGCGCGGGTTGCGCGGGCAAGTACGCCATGGACGCCGCCTATGCCCGCGTGCGCGATGCCGACGGCTTTCGCGCCGAGGCGCGGCTGGCGCGTTCGCTGGGTTTCCTGGGCAAATCCTGCGTCCATCCCAGCCAGATCGCCATCGCCAACGAGGTCTTCGGCTTCAGCGCCGACGAGGTCGAGCAGGCGCGTCGAATCGTGGCCGCCAGCCGGGAGCAGGACGGCGTGGGCGCCTTTCTGCTGGACGGCAAGATGATCGATGCGCCTTTCGTGCGGCGCGCGCAGGATGTGCTGCGCGCGGCCGGCGGAGCGGCCTGAATCGCGCGGGCGCCTGTCGCCGCGCAACGCATTTATTGAGTGAATCGCATGACGCAACACGAAACCTCTGCTGAGCTGCCGCTGGCGGGAATCAAGGTCCTGGACCTGAGCGCCTACATCGCGGGGCCCTACGGCTGCGCGCTGCTGGGCGACATGGGCGCGGAAGTGATCAAGGTCGAGCCGCCGGAAGGCGACAACCTGCGCAAGTACCCCTCCACTCTGGCCGCAGAGAGCCGCGCGTTTCTGGGCATCAACCGCAACAAGCGCGGCATCTGCCTGAACCTGAAAGAAGCGGCGGGCTACGAGGTGCTGCTGCGGCTGGCGCGCGAGGCCGACGTGCTGGTCCACAATTTCAGGCCCGGTGTGCCGGAACGGTTGCGGATCGATTTCGCCACCTTGGCCGCCGTCAATCCGCGCCTGGTGTACTGCGCCATGACGGGTTATGGCGCGACGGGCCCGATGGCCCGCCACGCGGGCTACGACCAGGTGCTGCAGTCCATGACCGGCATGTGCGCCGCGCAGGGCAAGGCCGACGGACCGCCCGAGGTGCTGTACGGATCGGTGGTGGACTATTACGGCGCCGCGCTGATCTCCAACAGCGTGTCCGCCGCGCTCTACCGGCGCGAGAAGACGGGACGCGGCCAGGCCATCGAAGTGTCGCTGCTGGGCAGCGCCCTGGCCATGCAGTCGGCCAGGCTGGTGTGGGCCGACGGCGAACCGCGCCGTATCGAGCGCGACATGCGTTCGGGCGGCATCACCGGCATTCATCCGACGCGCGAGGGCCATCTGTACATGTCGGCGAATACGCCGCATTTCTGGCGGGCCTTGTGCGGGCATCTGGACCTGCCCGAGCTGGCCGACGATCCCGAGTACGACACGGTGAAAAAGCGCGCGGCCCACGCCGACGTGCTGGTGCCGCGGGTGCGGCAGGCCCTGGCGCGCGCCTCGGCGCGCGAGTGGGCCGAGCGCTTCGGGCAGAGCGTGCCGTGCGCCGAAGTGCTGCCGGTCGAGGACATGTTCGACCATCCGCAGGTGCAGGCCATGGGACACCTGCGCCCCTACCGCAGCGCGCAGGCCGGCGGCTATCTGGGGCTCGCCCAATGGGCCCGTTTCGGCGCGGCCGCAGTCACGCCGGACCCCGAGGCGGACCCCACGTCGGCGGAGGCTGGCCCCGGCGCGCCAGCCCTGGGCGAACATAGCCGCGAAATACTGTCCACGCTGGGATACACCTCGGATGAAGTTGCGCAGTTGATGCAATCCGCCGTGGTGAAATAAGCGGTAACAACCATAAGCAGTGACAACGATAAGCAGCAACCACGATTCCAGGAATCGTCCGGCATAGGACGAGGAGACAAGGACCATGAGTCAAGCGCAACGATACCTTCGCCGTCCGGAGGGTTCGAACTGGGGGGATTTTGGGCAAGACGACCAGCTCGGCACGCTCAATCACCTGGATCGCCACGCGCGCCTTGCGGCCGTGGCGGAAATCCGCGAAGGAATTTCATTTTCGCTCAGCCTGCCGCTGACAGTGCCTCGCGCGCCGGTGCTCAATCCGCGCCGCAAGGGGCCCGTGATCGTGCCGGCCGAGAAGAACGGCGTGCCGGTGTACCGCTATCCGCTAGGGCGCGATATGCCCGGCGCCACCGATGTCGTCAGCGATGACCGCGTCACCCTGTCGCCGCAGTATTCGACGCAATGGGATGCGTTGGGCCACGTCGGCTCGATGTACGACGCGCTGGGCACCGGACAGCCGCAGCCCACGGGCTACAACGGCTTTGCGGTCAGTGAACCGCTAGCGGAGGGCTTTGCCGGCACGCGCGATCTGTCCATCGAGCCGATGGCGCGCCATGGCATTCAGGGGCGCGGCGTGATGGTGGACCTGCGCGCCCGCTATGGCGATGCGCAGCGCAAGGTCTCGTACCGCGACCTGATGGACGTGATGCGCGCCGACGGCGTGCAGATCCGGCCCGGCGATGTGCTGTGCCTGCACACCGGCCTGGCCGATCTGGCGTTGACGCTGGGCGACGACGAGCAGGAATTGCTGAAGACCCGCTGCTGCGTGCTGGACGGCGCCGACGCCGAACTGCTGGCCTGGATCAAGAGCAGCCGCATCGCTGCCATTGCCGCGGACAATCACGCCGTCGAGCTGCGCAACCATCATCTGGATGCCGCCAGCGGGCCGCTGCTTCCCTTGCACGAACAATGCCTGTTCAAGCTGGGGCTCCCGCTGGGCGAGCTCTGGCATCTGACCCCGCTGGCGCAATGGCTGCGCCAGCACAACCGAAACGCGTTTTTCCTGACCGCGGCGCCGATGTACGTGCCGGGGCTGGTAGGCGCGCCGGTCAACCCCATCGCGACCGTCTGAATATTTCGGGCGAATCGCGCAACGATCCTGGATCGACTGAAACATCCCCGCAGGGGAGACCTGAGGAGCACACATGAAGAAAACCCGTTACACGGCGCTTGCCGCATTGCGTCCGCTGGCTGCCGTCATCGGCCTGGCCGGCGCGTTCGGCGCGGCGCATGCCGCCGGCTATCCCGAACAGCCCATCACCGTGGTGGTGCCGTATTCGGCAGGCGGGGGCGCCGACAATGCCGCCCGCATCATTGCGCAGGGCATGGGCGAAGTCGCCGGCCAGAGCGTGGTGATCGAGAACAAGGGCGGCGCCAGCGGCGCCATCGGCGCGGCCTACGTGGCGCGCGCCAAGCCCGACGGCTACACGGTGCTCTATGACGCGTCGGCCTTCTCGATCAATCCCGTGCTGCGCAAGCTGCCCTACGACGCAAAGAAGGACTTCGTTCCGGTGTCGCAGGCCATCAGCGTGCCCAACATCCTGGTGGCCGCGCCCGGCTCCGCGTTCAACAGCCTGCCCGACTTCATCAAGGCGGCGCGCGCCAACCCCGGCAAGTACACCTTCGCGTCCTACGGGCCGGGCAGCCTGGCGCAGATGGCCGCCGAACTGCTCAAGAAGGACGCCGGCGTGGACATGGTGCACGTTCCCTACAAGGGCGGCGCGCCCGCAATCGTGGACGTCATGGGCGGGCAGGTCGACATCTATTTCGCCAACGCGGCGTCCAGCCTGAACTACGTCAGCGGCGGCAAGCTGAAGGCGCTGGCGGTGTCGTCGGCCAAGCGCATGCCGGAACTGCCCAACGTCGCGACCGTGGGCGAAGCCGGCATCAAGGACTTCGACGTGGAGGAATGGAACGGCTTCTTCCTGCCCGCGGGCGCCAGCCCTGAAGTGGTGGCCAAGCTGCAGGACCTGGTGCAAAAGGCGCTGGCGCGTCCCGACACCCGCGAAAAGCTTGCCAAGCTGGGCCTGACGCCGGTGGGCAGCAGCGCCGCGGATTTTGCGAAATTCGTGGATGCCGAACAGATCCGCTGGGCGGAAGTCGTGAAAACCAATAGCATCACGGTGAACTGATCCTCAAGCGGGCCGGCGCGGGCGCGGCACAGCGCCTGCGCCGGCCCGCTTGGCCCCTGTCGAAAGGAGATGCCTCAGATGAGCCGACAAGACGATTTCGAGCGCGGGCTGGCCAACCGCCGCGCGGTGCTGGGCGATGAATGGGTCCAGCGTTCGCTGGACCGCGCGACCACCTTCACCGCCGATTATCAGAACATGATCACGCGCTACGCGTGGCACGACATCTGGAGCCGCCCGGGCCTGCCCCACAAGGCGCGGCGCATGATGGTGCTGGCGGTGACCCTGTCGCTGGGGCGATGGGAAGAGTTCGAACTGCACGTGCGCGCCGCGCTCACGGCGGCGGACGACTCGCGCCTGACCCCCGACGAGCTCAAGGAAGTGCTGCTGCAGAACGCCATTTACGCCGGCGTGCCGGCGGCCAATACCGCCTTCAATCTGGCGCAGGCCATCTTGCGCGAGGTGGCGGCGCAGATCGGCTACGACCTGGCCCCGGCGGATCCGCGCCAGGCCGACCTGTTCGCCGGGCCGGGCTAGGCCAGGACCGTCCGCGCCGTCTCAATCGGCGCGGGGATTCAGCACGCGGGCGGCCTGCAGGCCGCTGCGCACCGCGCCTTCCAGCACGCCGGGGTAGCCGGTGTCGGTCCAGTCGCCGGCCAGCGCCAGCGTGGGCCACGGCGTGGAATTGAGCGGCCGCGTCAGGCCCGGCACCGCCGCGAAGGTGGCGCGCTTTTCGATGAACAGCTCGGCCGCCGATACTTCCGGCATGGGCGGCAGGCGCGAGGGATGGCTGGCCGCCTGCTCGGACACCTGGTCGATCATGGCTTCGATGACCTGGCGGCGGTTGCGGTCGCCGATGCCGATGGCCGCGCTGGCCACCACGGCCAGTTCTCCCGCCTTGGTGTCGCCGGCCAATTGGGCGCGGTCGAACAACCATTGGCCGGCATGGCCGCGGGCCGCATCTTCGCGCAGCATCATCATGGGTTCGGGCAGGCGCCAGGGCTCCGCCAGACGCAGATTCAGCGTGGCGATGGGCAGGTATTCGAACGCCTTCAGCGCTTCGAGCAAACCGGTGGCGCCGGCTTCGCGCAACGGCGCGTCCAGCAGGCGCGCCGCGAACGTGGGCGGCACGGCCAGCACGGCGGCGTCGAAGCGTTCCTGGTTGATATCGATGCCTTCGTTCGACGGGCGAAGCTGGCGCACGGTGCTGCCGTAGCGCATGGTGACCTGGCGCGCCGCGGCATCCGGCCAGAGCGCCGACAGGTCCGTGCAGGGCAGCAGCAGATCGCTGTCTTCGCGGGTGCCGGCAAGGCTGTCGCGCAGCACCCGGGCGAACAGCGCGGCGCTGGCGGTGGCGATCGGGGTGTTCAGCGCGGCCAGGCACAGGGGATCCCAGATCTGGCGGATCAGCGCGTCGGACTGCGCGTGATAGTGCAGCAGGTGCAGCACCGTCCAGTCGCGCGGCGGCATCCAGGACATGGCCTTCAGGCCGCGCATGAGGCGCAGCGTGGCAAGGCGGTCGCTCCACGAAAGGCCGCGGGCGCGCAGGATGGCCACCGCCATGTGCAAGGGCGCGGGCAGGCGCGGGGCCGACAGATGGAAACGGCCGTCCAGGCTGGCCAGCCGCAAGGGCCGGCGCATCAGCAGCGCGTCGGGGTTGCGCCCAACGCGGCGCATCAAGGCCAGCGTGTGGCGGTAGGCGCCGGACAGCAGGTGCTGGCCATTGTCCAGGGGCGCGTCGAAGTCGCCGTGGAACACGCGCCGGGCACGTCCGCCCGGGGTGTGGCCGGCCTCGAACACCGTGACCTTGGCGCCGGCTTCGCGCAGGGCGACGCTGGCCGCCAGGCCGGCCCAGCCCGCGCCGATGACCGCGGCCTTCACCGCGCCAACCGGCGGATCAGTCCGCGTCCACCGCCCACCCAGGTCTTCCAGGCAAGCCAGAGTTTGCGCAGCGGCGTGAGCGAAATGCGCTGGTGCAGCACCTGCCAGTTGTCGCGCTCGATCTCGTCGAGCAGCGCGTGATAGATGGCGGCCATCATCAGGCCGGGGCGTTGCGAACGGCGGTCGGCCTCGGGCAGGTTGCTCATTGCCTCGCGGTAGAGCTCGCGGGCGCGGTCGGCCTGGAACTTCATCAACGCGCTGAACCGTTCGGAATACTCGCCGTTCAGAATGTCCGAAGCCTTGACCTCGAACTGCTGCATGTCGTTGACCGGGATGTAGATGCGGCCGCGGCGGGCGTCGTCGCCGACGTCGCGGATGATGTTCGTCATCTGGAACGCCAGGCCCAGCTTCTCGGCGTAGACCAGCGTCTTGGGGTCGGAATAGCCAAATACGCCGGCGGACAATTCGCCCACCACGCCGGCGGCGTGCCAGCAATATTTGCGCAGGCCGGGCCAGTCCAGGTAGCGGGTCTGGTCCAGATCCATTTCCATGCCGTCGACAACGGCCAGCAGGCGTTCGCGGGTGATGGAACAGCTTTGCAGGTGCGGCTGCAGGGCCCGCGTCACCGGGTGGTCGGGCTTGCCGTCGAACATCTGGTCGACTTGCGTGCGCCACCACGCCAGCTTGATCCTGGCCAGCGAGGGGTCGGTGCATTCGTCGACCACGTCGTCCACTTCGCGGCAGTACGCGTAAAGGGCCGTGATGGCGCGCCGGCGTTCGGGCGGCAGGAACAGGAATGAATAGTAGAAGCTGGAACCGCTCTTGGCGGCTTTTTCCTGGCAGTACTCGTCAGGGGTCATATTAAGGGGGGCCTGTTACTTGATGGAGCGCCACAGCATGATGGCCCAATCTTTGGCGCCCAATTCGGGGCGATTCATGAATACATCGTAGCCGCTCGCCTCGATACGCTCCAGCACGCGCAGCCCGCCTTGCACCACCAGGCGCAGCTCCAGGCCGATACGGCCCGGCAGGCGGCGCGCCAGCGGAGCGCCGAAGTGTAGCAGCGCCCGCGTGCGGTCGACCTCGAACGCCATCAGCTCGCGCCAGGCGGGGGTCAGGCGGCAGGCGGCCAGGTCGTCGTCCGTGACGCCGTGGCGGCGCAGGTCTTCCTGCGGCAGATAGACGCGCTGCTTGTGCCAGTCCACGCGGACATCCTGCCAGAAGTTCACCAGTTGCAGTCCGGTGCAGATGGCGTCGGATTCCGCCACGTTCTGAGGAGTGGTCGCGTCGAACAGGTGCAGCATCAGCCGCCCGACCGGGTTGGCCGAGCGCGAACAATAATCCGTGAGCGTGGCGTAGTCTTCGTAGCGCTTGACTTCGATGTCCTGCTCGAAGGCCGACAAAAGGTCATAGAAGGGCGTGATGGGCAACTGATGCCGGGCGATGGTGGCGGCAAGCGGCGTGAAGATGTCGGCCAGCGGCGGCAGGCCGGGCGCCGGGGGCGTGCCCGGTTCCGCGCCGATGCGATGAAGTTCGGTACGAAACGCGGCCAGCTGGCTCAGGCGTTCGGCGTCGGTCGCGCTGCCTTCATCGGCGATATCGTCCGCGGCGCGGGCGAACCGGTAGATATCGGTCACGGCGCCGCGCAGCCTGCGCGGCAGCAGCAGCGAGGCGACGGGAAAGTTCTCGTAGTGATCGATGGACATAGGCTAGGTGTACGGATGGGGCGCAAAGGGCCGTATTTGCTTCATTTTAGAGTAGTCGTTTTCCCATGACATGGCCCCATGCCGCGGGCGCGGCGATCAGTTAGACTTGAACGCCACAGGATCTCACATCATGCCGCGCCCAATATCCGCCACTGTTTCCGTTTCCGCGCTTGCGCACAATCTTGCCGCCGTGCGCCGCCACCTCGACCAGACCGCCGCCGCCGCCTCCGGCGTGCCGCCCTCGATCTGGGCGGTGATCAAGGCCAACGCCTATGGGCACGGCATCGAGCAGGCGGTCGCGGGGTTTTCAAAGGCCCAGGGCCTGGCGATGCTCGACCTGGATGAAGCCGTGCGTTGCCGCGAGGCCGGCTGGGGCGGGCCCATCCTGCTGCTGGAGGGGTTTTTCAACCCGTCCGACCTCGACATCATCGACCGCTACCACCTGAGCACCACGGTGCATCATCGCGAACAATTGGACATGCTTGCCCGCGCGCGCTTTTCGCGCCGCGTCGACATCATGCTCAAGCTCAACAGCGGCATGAACCGGCTGGGCTTCAGCCCGGCGGCCTATCCTGCCGCGTATGAACGCGCCACGTTGCTGCAACAGCAAGGCACGCTGGGCTCGGTGGGCAAGATGACCCACTTCGCCTGCGCCGACGGCCCGCAGGGCGTGAATGAGCAGCTCAGTGTCTTCAATTCGGTGACGCATAAGCTGCCGGGCGCCATCAGCGTCTGCAACTCCGCCGCCACGCTGCGTTTCGCGGATATCGCGGTGGGATCCGAAACCCAGACGCATTGGGTACGGCCGGGCATCTGCCTGTACGGGGCCTCGCCGTTCGCGGACGCCGAGGGCTCGGCATTCGGCCTGAAGCCGGCGATGTCGCTGAATTCCGAAATCATCGCGGTGCAAGAGCTCAAGGCCGGCGATTCGGTCGGCTACGGGGCGCTCTTTCGCGCCGAACGCGCCATGCGCATCGGCATCGTGGCCTGCGGCTACGCCGACGGCTACCCGCGCCACGCCACCACGGGCACGCCAGTGGTGGTGGCGGGCATACGGACCCAGCTCGTGGGCCGGGTGTCCATGGACATGCTGATCGTCGATCTGGGGCCGGTTCCCTCCGCGGGCGTGGGGGCTCCGGTGTCGCTGTGGGGCGAAGACGGCCCCTCCGTGGACGAGGTGGCCCAGGCGGCCGGCACCATCGGCTACGAACTGCTCTGCGCCCTGGCGCCGCGCGTTTCGGTCACCCGCGACGCCTGAACCGGACCCCAGGCCGGGCCGCCGGCCGCGGTTCGCCCGGCGTCCAGCGTGCAAGAATTGCTACGCAATTTACAAGACAGGGGACACCCGGATGGTGTCTACTGGGGGAACCGGGCGCTCAAGCGCCCGTTTTTGACCAAGAAAACAGACTGCGAGGTTTCGATCCATGAAGGACAAATGCGTGCTCATCACGGGCGCCACCAAAGGCATCGGCTGGGCGCTTACTCAGCGGCTGTCCGACATGGGCTGTCACGTCGTGGGCATTGCCCGCAACACGACCGATGTGGATTTTCCCGGCTATCTGTACGCCTGTGACCTGGCGGACGCCGGCCGCACCGAAGAAGTCCTGCGCGAAATCCGCGACAAATTCCCGGTCGACGCCGTCGTCAACAATGTCGGCATCGCCTCGCCGCAACCGCTCGGCGAGATCGACCTGGCCACGCTGTATAACGTGCTGGACCTGAACGTGCGCGTGGCGGTGCAGGTCACGCAGGCCTTCATCGAATCCATGAAAGTGCGCCGCGCCGGCCGCATCGTCAACGTCGTCAGCCGCGCCATTCACGGCGGCCTGGACCGTACCGCCTATTCGGCCGCCAAGAGCGCGCTGGTGGGCTGCACGCGCACGTGGGCGCTGGAGCTTGCCGAATACGGCGTCACCGCCAACGCGGTCGCGCCCGGCCCGATCGAAACCGAAATGTTCCGCGCCACTCGGCCCGCGGGCAGCGAAGGCGAAAAACGCGCGCTGGCGTCGGTCCCCATGAAGCGCCTGGGCACGCCGGCCGAAGTGGCCGCCGCCATCGCCTTCCTGCTGTCCGACGACGCGGGCTTCATCACCGGCCAGGTGCTGGGCGTGGACGGCGGTGGCAGCGTCGCCGGGCGTTCGTAGGCCCGACGTTGCGCCTCATCCAGAACGCACCTTCGGGTGCGTTTTTTTTTGCTGTCAGTACGGACCCTTGGCCGCCTCGACCGCCTTCAGGTCCTTGAACTCGCCCGCCAGGCTTTCCGCCGCGCGCGCCAGCAGCACGGCGTCCACGCCCACGGCGACGAAGGTCGCGCCCAGCGCCAGGTAGTGTTTGGCCTGCGCCACGCCGCCGTGCAGGATGCCGGCGGCCTTGCCCGAACGCACGATGCGGGTGATGGCGGCGTCGATGGTCTTCAAGACCGCCGGGTGGTCCGGCTGTCCCAGGTATCCCATGCTTGCCGACAGATCTGCCGGGCCAATGAAGACGCCGTCCACGCCGTCCACCGCCAGGATCTCGTCCAGTGCCTCCACGCCTTGCGGAGTTTCGATCTGCACCAGCACGCACATCTCGCCGTTGGCGCGTTCCAGGTAGTTCGGGATGCGGTTCCAGCGCGACGAACGCGCCAGCGCGCTACCCACGCCGCGCATGCCTTGCGGCGGATAGCGCACGGACGCCACCGCGGCGGCGGCTTCCTGGGCGGACTGGATCATGGGCACCAGCAGCGTCTGCGCGCCGGTGTCCAGGATCTGCTTGATCTGGACCGGGTCGTTCCAGGCCGGCCGCACCACCGGCGCCACCGGGTAGGCTGCCACGGACTGCAGTTGGGCCAGGGTGGAGTCCAGCGTGTTGGGGGCGTGCTCGCCGTCGATCAGCAGCCAGTCGAAGCCGGCGCCGGCAAGGATTTCCGAGGTATAGGCGCTGGCCAGGCCGGCCCACAGGCCGATCTGGGGTTTGCCGTCGCGCAAGGCTTGCTTGAAGGTATTGGTCAGGATGTCCATGGACTGCGGGCCGATTGGATGAAATGACAGTGGGCGGAACCTGGCCTGCATGGCGTGGCCATGCGATCCAGGCTAGGTGGATTCGTGCGGCCCGGGAGCGTCGCGCCGGATCAGATCGGCCATGGCGTCCACGTCGCGGTACAGGCGGTCCAGCAACTCCTTGCCGATCTTGTCTTCGATTTCCTGGTACTTCGCATCCACCAGGGGGCGCATGCGGTCGATGAGCTTGTTGCTCTTGGCCGTCAGGGAAATTTCCTGGCGCCGCTGATCGGCATTGGAGCGCGCGCGCTTGATCAAGCCCTGCTCTTCCATGCCGGCCAGCATGCGGGTGAGGCTGGGGCTCAGGATCTGGCAACGGCGGGCGATCTGGTTGGGTTCCATGGCGCCCGCTTCGCTCAAGGTGCGCAACACCCGCCATTGCTGCTCGCTGACGCCGGCCGCGTGCAAAATCGGACGGAAATGCGCCATCAGGGTTTCGCGCGCGTATAGCAGCAGGTGGGGAAGATTGCGGTGGTTGAAGCTCGGACTCATGGCGGCAATGTTAGCAAGAAGCCATCCGAAAACTGACCAGATTTACTGCGCGGCCGGCCGTCGTAACCGTTGTATGAACGGCCACGGCGGGGGCCTGTTTTGGGGCCGGATCGGCGGTCACGCCGGATTCTGCCGGGCCAGTTCCTGCAGGTCGTCAGGCAGGGCGAAGTCAGGCGCGCCCTGCTGCAATTGGCGCAACGCCTGCACGGCTTCTTCTTCGCGGTCGTTCACGATCAAGGCCCGGATCTGGGCCACGCTGGCCTCGATGTCTTGTTCGGTGAAGGCCACGGGCGCAGCGGGGGCGGCAGGTTCGGCCTGCGCGCTGTCGGCGGCGGCCGCTTCCGGGGCGGCGGGACTTTCCGCCGTGGCGGGAGAGGGCGGGCTTGGAGCGGGTTCGGCCTGGGGCGCGACGACGCGCTGCATGACCGGCGCGGCCGGCTGAGGCTCCGCAACAACGGGTTGCGGCGCGGGAGCGCGTGCCGGTGAGGCGTCGGATTCTTGCGGGGCGATCAACTGCGTGTTGAGGTCGGGCAGGTCGTCGGCTTCGCGCATGTCGGTCCAGGCGAAGAGGCCCGCCACCATCACCGCGCATGCGGCCGCGCCCCACCCGGGGTGCCAGCTATGGCCAGGGTGCCAGCGCCGCCGCACCGCCGCGTCCAGTTCGGGACTGGTCCCGGGGCCGGGCTTGCGATACAGGGCGCGCAGATCCCGTTCGTCGTCTTCATCGTAAGGGGGGCGATAGGTAATGCTCATGCGCGTACTCCTCGCGCATACGCCTAGTGGCCGGGCGTATGGCGTTTGACCTCTGCGTGCGCCGCGCCGGTGGTCCGGCGATCTCGTCGTGGCTCGGGTCTTGTTCCGGTGTAGGCGGCCTCGTGGAAGGCCGCAAGTTGATTGCGCCGCGATTTCCGCTGCCGCGCCCCGGGGGGCGGCTTGGCTTGAGAATGCCGTCCTGGACTGGACGGTTCGACAATGCGCTGCACCTTTCGATTATGCGCGATTTGAAAAGATCCGGCAGGAAATTTCTTGTGTTTGCATCATGTAACTTCGGGCCGTCCCTTTTTGTGAAAGCAAAATGACAGCGGGCCGCGCCGATGCGGTGCGCACTGGATTCAACGCGGGCTGAAAAACGCGCGCTGCCGCGGCCGCCCCGCGCCGCCGCGCCGGGTTGCCGGTACACTTTCGCGCATGGCCAAATCCCGAACCGTATACGTGTGCGCCGACTGCGGCGGCACTACCCCGAAGTGGCAGGGCAAATGCCCGCATTGCAACGCCTGGAACACCCTGGAAGAAACGGTGGAATCGTCGACGCCCGCCGCGTCGGCCCACCGCTATGCGCCCCTGGCCTCCACCAGCCCCGTGCGCAGCCTGTCCGAGATCGAGGCCCGCGAAACGCCGCGCCAGCCCACCGGACTCGAAGAGTTCGACCGTGTGCTGGGCGGCGGCCTGGTCGCCGGCGCGGTGGTGCTCATCGGCGGTGATCCCGGCATCGGCAAGTCGACGCTGCTGCTGCAGGCGCTGGCCTCGCTTTCCGAAACCTCCAACGTGCTGTATGTGACCGGCGAGGAATCCGCCGAGCAGGTGGCGCTGCGCGCGCGCCGGCTGGGCTTGCAGACGGGCAATGTCAATCTGCTGGCGGAAATCCGGCTGGAAGCCATCCAGTCCGCGGTGTCGGAGCAAAAGCCCACCGTTGCCGTCATCGACTCGATCCAGACCCTCTACAGCGGCGAACTCAGCGCCGCGCCAGGTTCGGTGTCGCAGGTGCGCGAATGCGCGGCGCAACTGACGCGCCTGGCCAAGCAGACCGGCATCGCCATCGTCATGATCGGCCACGTCACGAAGGACGGCGCGCTGGCCGGCCCGCGCGTGCTGGAGCACATCGTGGACACGGTGCTGTACTTCGAAGGCGATACGCATTCGTCCTTCCGGCTGGTGCGCGCCTTCAAGAACCGGTTCGGCGCGGTCAATGAGCTTGGCGTCTTCGCCATGACGGACCGGGGCCTGCGCGGCGTGGCCAATCCGTCCGCCTTGTTCCTGTCGCAACACGAGCAGCAGGTGGCGGGCTCGTGCGTGATGGCTACCCAGGAAGGCACGCGTCCGCTGCTGGTCGAGATCCAGGCGCTGGTGGACAGTTCCCACGCGCCCAACCCGCGCCGCCTGACGGTGGGGCTGGAAGGCAACCGCCTGGCCATGCTGCTGGCGGTGCTGCACCGGCACGCGGGGGTGTCCACATTCGACCAGGACGTTTTCGTCAATGCGGTGGGCGGCGTGCGCATCACGGAGCCCGCGGCCGACTTGCCGGTCCTGCTGGCCATCATGTCCTCGTTGCGCGACAAGCCTTTGCCGCGCGGGCTGATCGCCTTCGGCGAAGTCGGCCTGGCCGGCGAGATCCGGCCCGCGCCGCGCGGTCAGGAGCGTCTGCGCGAAGCCGCCAAGCTGGGATTCTCGATCGCCTTGATCCCCAAGGCCAACGCGCCGCGCCAGCCTATCGAGGGGCTGGAAATCTGGGCCGTGGACCGCTTGGACGGCGCGCTGGACAAGCTGCGCTGATTCCTCGGATCCGCCACGCACCGGCCGCAAGCGACGGCCTTTCTTCTTCACTTTCTGATTGCCCGGTCTGAATCCGGCCGGGCCTGCTGGAGCAAGACGTGAGTCTGTATGTTATCGCCGCGTGCCTGGCTGCGGGCGGCCTGATCGGCTTCATGGGCGGCGTGCTGGGCATCGGGGGCGGCCTGATCGCCATCCCCGCGCTGGTCCTCTTGATGGGCATGTCGCAACAGTTGGCGCAAGGCACCGCGCTCATCATGGTCCTGCCCACCATCATGATGGCCGTTCGCAAGTACAACCAGCAGACGCGCATCGACAGGCGCGTCGCCCTGGCGGGCGCGGGCGGCGCCGTGGTGTTCACGTGGGTGGGCGCGCGGCTCGCGCTGGGCATCGATTCCAGCGTCCTGCGCCAGAGCTTCGCGGTGTTCCTGTTCTTCATCGCGCTGTTCTATGTATGGCAGACATGGCGCGCATCCCGGCCGGCAGCGCGGCGTGCGCAGGCGCCCAAGCGCGACGCGCCCGTCTTCACGCCGCGCCGGGCCAGCGTGCTGGGCATCCTGTGCGGGACGCTTGGCGGCTTCTTCGGCGTGGGCGGCGCGGTGCTGGCCGTGCCCATCATCACCTCGGTCTTCCGGCTTCCGCAGACCACTGCGCAGGCGCTGGCGTTGAGCATGGTGATACCGGGGTCCACCATCGCGTTGATCACCTACACCTGGGCTGGCCAGGCGAACTGGATGGTCGGCGCGCCGCTGGCCATCGGCAGCCTCTTGCTCGTGCCTGTCGGCGTGCGGCTTGCGTACCGGCTTCCTGAACGAAAGCTGAGAGCCTGCTTCGCGCTCATGCTGTTCGCAACGGTGGCGCTGCTCGCTTTCGAGGCCTAGCGCGGGACTCGCCCACGCTCGCCGCGCGGCCAGTGAAAGCGCCGTGAAAGCCTGCTTCATGACCAGGCGTTAGCGGCGGAAAATATATGGTTCCGCGTTGAACCTTCTTGCGGAGAGGGCTTCAAACGGGGTACGGGCCAAGCGGCGATGTTGCCGCCCCGTATCGGAAGAAGGCCATTGGCCTTCACCATCCAGGAGTTCATGAAATGACGACTCACTCCCGTATTGCTGCATTCTTATCCACTTCGGCCTTGTGCCTTGGTCTTGCCGCGGCGCCGTCTGCGTTCGCGGCCGGCGCCGATGCCAACGCCAAGTCGGGCGAGACCAAGTCCCAGGCGCAGCACAAGCATCACAAGTCCGACAAGACGTCCGCCAAGCATGGGACGGAAAAGTCGGGTGGAGCCGCGAAGATGCACTCGTCCGGCGCCACGACGCCGGCGAAGTAATCGCGACGGGCGGCAACGCTCAAGTTCCTTTGCGCAAGAAGACTTCCGGTTCCCGCGGGGCGGAAAGTCGAAAGCCTCTCGGTATGGGCGCCGAGAGGCTTTTCTTTTTGTGGCGCACGGCTTGTGGCGCACGGCTTGTGGCGCACGGCCTGTGGCGCGCGGCCTGTGGCGCGCGGCCGCTTTCGCGGCCGCGGAGCGCATCCGCCTTATTCCACCGGTGTGACCACGCGGCCGGTCTCGAAAAATGCCTGCAGGTTTTCGAACATCATGTTTTCCATCGCCAGGCGCGTTTCTTCCGTGGCGCTGCCGATGTGCGGCAACAGCACGGCGTTGTCGCTCTTGACCAGGGCTTCGGGCACCTTGGGCTCGTGTTCGAACACGTCGAGCGCGGCGCAGCCCAGCTTGCCGGCTTCCAGCGCGGCGACCAGCGCCGTTTCATCGATGACGGGGCCGCGCGCGATGTTGACGATGATGCCCTTGGGGCCCAGCGCTTCCAGCACTTCGCGGTTCACCAGATGGCGCGTGCTGGGGCCGCCGACGGTGGCCACGATGAGGAAATCGGCCCACTTGGCCAGCTCCGTGAGCGACGCCTCGTAGCCGTAGGCGATGTCGTCGCGCTTTCTGCGGTTGTGATAGCGCACTTCCATGTCGAAACCCGTGCCGCGCTTGGCGATGGCTTCGCCGATGCGGCCCAGGCCCACGATGCCCAGCTTCTTGCCGCTGACGCGCAGGCCCAGCGGGATGCTGCCATGCACCTGGCCCCATTGGCCGGCCCGGACGAAGCGTTCGCCCTGGCCCATGCGGCGGGCGCCGGCGATCAGCAGGCCCCAGGCCAGATCGGCGACGCAGTCGGTCAACACGTCCGGCGTGTTGCTGACCAGCACGTTGCGCTGACGGGCGGCTTCGACGTCGATGGTTTCGTACCCCACGCCCCAACTGCAAATGGCCTTCAGGTCGGGCAGGGCGTTGATGAGCTCTGCGCTGGCGCCGAAGTTGGCCGACGTGACGACGGCGGTGACGCCCTTGCCGTGCTCTGCCAGCGCAGCCTTGCGGTCCGGATACTTCCACAGTTCGACGACGTCGTAGCCGTCTGCAAGACGCTTGTTGGCGGTGGGGGAGCCGGCCAGCGAGCCGACCTGGATGATGCGTTGCTTGGTGGTCATGTTGTCGTACGGTTGGGTGGCGAAGCGTTCATGCTACTTGATCAGGCTTGATTCCGGATGAGGGGATGCCACGGGCATCCCCCCTCTGGCTTATTCAAGCTGGATGTTTGCCTTCTGGATCACGTCCTTCCAGCGCTTGACTTCGGCTTGCTGGAATTCGGTGAACTGCTGGGGGGTGTTCGCGACCACTTCAAAGCCCAGGCCTTGCAGGGTCTTCTCGGTCTGCGGGTCGCGCAAGGCCGTCCGCAAGGCCTTGGCAAGCTGCTCCACGACAGCCGGCGGCGTGCCCTTGGGCACGGCAAAGCCCTGCCAGGAATACACCACCATGTCCTTGATGCCGGCCTCCGTCAGCGTCGGCACGTCGGGCAGATCCGTCGCGCGCGCGTCGCCGGTGATGGCAAGGGCCTTGAGCTTGCCCGCCTTGATGTGGTTCTGCACGGCGCCCAGGTTCTGGAACGACACGTTGACCTGCCCGCCGAGCAGGTCGGCGATCGCGGCGCCGCCTCCCTTGTAGGGCACGTCCACGCCCGTGCTCTGCGTGCGTTGGCGGAACAGCACGGCAGACAGGTGGTCGGACGACCCGGTGCCCGACGACGCGTACGACACCGTGCCCGGGTTCTTCTTCGCGTAGGCGACCAGTTCGGCGACGGTGCTGGCGGGAAAGCTGGTTGCCGCCACGAGCACATTGGGATTGCGCACGGCCTGCGTCAGGTACGCGAAGTCCTTGCTCGGGTTGTAGGCCAGATTCTTGTAGAGCGCCTCGTTGATGGCGAAGGTGCCGATCGAGCCGACCATCATGGTGTAGCCGTCGGGCGTGGAGCGGGCCAGCGCCTGGGCGCCGATGGCGCTGTTGGCGCCGGGCTTGTTCTCGACCACGAAGGTCTGGCCCAGAAGCTTCGACAGCGCTGGCGTGACCGAACGCGCGGTGATGTCGGACGAGCCGCCCGGGACGAAGGGCACGATCATGGTGACGGGTTTTTCGGGGTAGCCGGCGGCCTGTGCCGCCGGCGCGCCAAGCACAATGGCGCCCGCCGCGACGGCGGCGCTGATCAGTTTGTTCATGGAGTCTCCTGGTTCGCGTGATGATGAAGAGCCCGCCGCTCACGCGTTGCGGGCGGGCCCGGATCAACGCCGGGTCAGTCGACCTTGGCGCCGGATTTCTTTACGACCTCGGCCCACTTGACGGTTTCCTGAGCCATGAACTGTTTGAATTGGGTGGGGGTGTTGCCCGATGGCGTGGCGCCCTGGGCCTGCAGCTGGGCGCGCACGGGCTCCTGCTGCAAGGCGGCGGCCACGTCGCGCTGGATCTTCTGAACGATTTCCGGCGGCGTGCCCGCCGGGGCCAGCAGGCCGAACCAGCTCGACGCGTCATAACCCTTGACGCCGGCCTCGGCCAGCGTGGGGACGTCGGGCAGGGCGGGCGAACGGTTGGCGGTGGTGACGGCCAAGGGGCGCAGCTTGCCGCCCTTGATGAAGCCCATGGACGAGGGCAGGTTGTCGAAGATCAGGTCGGCCGACCCCGCCATCACGTCGGTCAGCGCGGGACTGCTGCCCTTGTAGGGCACGTGCGTCATGCGCGTGCCTGTCATGCTCTGGAACAGCTCGCCCGACAGGTGCGTGGAAGTGCCGTTGCCGGTGGACGCCATGTTGACGCTGCCAGGGTTGGCCTTCAGGTACTTGATCAGGTCCGCCACCGTGCGGATGCCGTGCTTGTCGGCGAACTTGGGGTTCAGCTCCAGGATGTTGGGCACCGGGATGACCAGGGTGACAGGCACGAAGTCCTTGACCGGGTCGTAGGGCAGCTTGGCGTAGACGGACTGATTGATGGCGTGCGTGCTGACCGTGCCCATCAGCAGGGTGTAGCCATCGGCCGTGGCGCGCGCGGCTTCCGCCGTGCCGACGTTGCCGCCGGCGCCCGCCTTGTTGTCCACCACCACGGGCTTGTTCCAGCTCTTGCCCAGTTCGGCCGCCACCACGCGCGCGGCGATGTCGGCGGTGCCGCCGGCGGGGAAGGGCACGATGATCTTCACGTCGCGTTCCGGGTAGTCCGCCAGGGCCGGCGCGGCCGGCAGAAGAAAGGCGGTGGCCGTCAGCAGGGCGGCCGCGATGAATCGGCCTCTCGCAGGGGCTGCATGCATGGAATTCGTCTCCTCGGTGTGCGCGTGGCCGCGCATCGTTTCTGGGGGTATTCCGCTCCCGGCGCCGCCGGGAGTTTTGACGCCGCATGACGCCCCGGGCGCCCTGCGTGTGTGCTGCCGATCTACTTGTAAAACAAATATAGGTATTGAGGTTGTGCTTGTCAACCAAGTATACTTTTTTCACCCTACTTATTTGACAACTGGATCAGCCAGGAGCCCGTCCATGAAAACTTCTCCGGTCACCGCCCAGGACCTGCAGCGTTCGGTCATCGCCGTGCCGCCCCTGGCCCGCCATGCCGACCTTTCCTTGAATGTAGCGGCCAACCAGGCCCTGCTCGGCCATCTGGAAGCGGGCGGCGTGCGCAACGTGATGTATGGCGGCAATGCCAACTTCTACAACGTGGGCGTCAGCGAGTACGCGCGCATCGTGGACATGCTGGCCGAACTGGCGGGCGCGGACACGTGGATCCTGCCGTCCGTGGGGCCCGACTACGGAAAGATGATGGACCAGGCCGCGATCCTGCGGTCGCGCGCTTTCCCCACGGCGATGCTGCTGCCCATGGCCTTCCCGTATACCGACGCCGGCCTTGCCGACGGCGTGCGCCGCTTCACGGACGCGCTGGCCAAGCCGGCCGTCGTCTACATCAAATCGGCCGACTACCTGGCGCCGGAGACGGCGGCGCGCCTGGTCGAAGAGGGCCGCATCGCCGCCTTCAAATACGCGGTCGTCCGCGACGATTTCTCTCGGGATGCCTACCTGTCGGCCATGCTGCAAGCCGTGGATTCGCGCTGGATCGTCAGCGGTATCGGCGAACGTCCGGCCATCGTCCACTATCGCGACTTTGGCTTGAAGAGCTTCACCTCGGGTTCGGTCTGCGTGGCGCCGCGCGGTTCGATGCAACTGCTGCATCTGCTGCGGGACGGCCGCTACGATGAAGCCGAAGCCGTGCGCGAACACTATATGGGCCTGGAAGACTGCCGCGACAGCATCAGCCCCATCCGCGTGCTGCACGATGCGGTTACCTTGTCCGGCGTGGCGGACATGGGACCGATGCTGCCGCTGCTGACGGGCATCTCCAGCGCCGAACGCGAGCGCGTGGCGCCCGTGGCGCGTGCGTTGGCCGCCTGGGACCGCGAGGCCGCGACGGCGTGAGCGTTTGCGCAATGGCCGGGCCGTGCTGCCTTCGCCGCGCATTGACGTTACGATGAGCGCTCTGCGCGCGTCGCGGACAGTGTCATAGGGCCTGTCCGCGGCGCGCGAACAGGCCCTATCCCCAGGAGGTTCCGTGGCCCGACCCAAAGCATCGCCCCCGCCCGCGCCATCCGCGCCCGCCGCGCCGGAGGTTTCGGGCGCGCCGGTGCTGGAACGCGGGCATCGGGTGCGGCTGGCGGACCAGCTTTACGGGCAGATCTTCGAACAGATCGTGTCCGGCGGACTGAACGTCGGCGACAAGCTGCCGTCCGAAAATGAAATATCCGAACGCTTTGGCGTATCGCGCCCCGTCGTGCGCGAAGCGCTATTGCGCCTGCGCGCCGACGGCCTCATCACGGCGCACCAGGGCCTGGGCACCTTCGTCAGCCATCAGCCGGCGCCCCGCCTGAAGACCTTCAATGACGTGCAGAACGTCAGCGCCTATCTGCGGGCCCAAGAGGTCCGCGTCGCGCTCGAAGGCGATGCGGCGCGCCTGGCGGCCCTGCGCCGCACCGACGAACAGCTCAACAAGATCACCGAGGCGCATGCGGCGTTCGCCGACACCCTGGCCCGCGGTCAGGTGTCCGCCGAAGCGGACCTGGCCTTTCACGCCAGCATCGCGGAGGCGAGCGGCAACGATTTCTACCTGGGCGTGCTTGAGAGCATCCACGAATCGATCAGCGGCTTCATGCGCCTTACCTTGAATCTGACGCGCACCGGTTCCCGGCAGCGCGCGCAACGCGTGGTCGATGAACACGCCACCATCCTGGACGCCATCCGCGAACAGGACGGCGAACGCGCCCGCGTCGCCATGCAATTCCATCTGGGCCAGGCCCGGCACCGGCTGGTGGATCGCGACCGCGACTGACGCCCGTTCCTGGCCCGCCACGAAAAACCAAGGACTACAGGAGACAAACAGTGCGAGGGAATGGATCAATTGCGGCGGCCGTGCCGGTGGAGCAGGTGCAGGAACAGATACTGCAGGTGCTGATGGCGTGGGGCATGGCCGAGGACCTGGCGCTCACCACCGCGGGCCTGATGGCGCGGACGGACCTGCTGGGCATCGATTCGCATGGCATTTCCATGCTGCCCGCCTACGAAGAAAAGTGGCGCGCGGGCTCGCTGCGCCTCGATGCCCGCGCCCGCGTGGTGCGCGACGGCGGCGCCAGCGCGCTGATAGATGGCATGGGCGGGCTGGGCTATCCCGTGGCCGCGCAGGCCATGCACCTGGCGGTCGACAAGGCCCTGGAACACGGCGTGGGCGCGGTGTCGGTCTGCAACTCCCATCACTTCGGGGCGGCTGGCGTGTATGCGCGCATCGCGGTCGAACGCGGCGTGGTCGGACTGGCGACCAGCAGCGCCAACGGCGTCATCATGGTGCCCACGCGCGGCGCCATGCCCATGCTGGGCACCAACCCCATCGCCTTCGGCGCGCCCGCGGCCTATAACGAACCCTTTGTGCTGGACATGGCGACCACCACTGTCGCGGCCAACAAGGTCAAGGTGTACGACTTCCTGGACAAGCCCTTGCCGCCGGGATGGGCGGTGGACGGGCGGGGCGGCGCGGTCACGGATGCGGGCGCCGCCATGGAATTCATTTTCAAGCACCCCGAAGGCGGCCTGACGCCGTTGGGCGGCACGCCTTCCATGAGCAGCCACAAGGGTTACGGCCTGGCGATGATGGCGCAGATTCTGGGCGGCACGCTCAGCGGCAGCGCCTTTGCCGCGCGGCGCGCGTCGACCCGCCGTCCGGGCGAGCCGGACGACGTGGGGCATTTCTTCCTGGCGCTCAACCCCGACGCCTTCCGTGCGGCCGGCTCGTTCGAGTCCGACATGGACGACATGATCGACGCCCTGCACGACACGCCGCCCGCGGATCCGGCCGAGCCGGTGCTGGTGGCTGGTGAGCCCGAAGCCGCCGAACGCGCGCGCCGGCTAGGCCAGGGCATTCCCATTTCCGCGGCCCTGGCCGAGCGCCTGCGCGGCATCTGCGAGCGCGCCGGCACACCGTATCTGCTGGACCCCGCCTGAATCCCCATTCCGATCACGGGCCTGTGCATGGCTGTCTTCAGCGTGAACCGGCCCTAACCCCGCCAAAGAGCAGAGGATGCGAGACATGAGCAATTCCGACAAGCGCAAGAAGCCCGAAGACCTGCGCAGCCACCGCTGGTACGGCGTCAAGGACCTGCGGTCCTTCGGTCATCGTTCGCGCACGGCGCAGATGGGCTATCACCGGTCGGACTACGCCGGCAAACCAGTCATCGCCATCATCAATACCTGGAGCGACATCAACCCCTGTCACAGCCATTTCAAGCAGCGGGTCGAAGAGGTCAAGCGCGGTATCTGGCAGGCGGGCGGCTTTCCGGTGGAAATGCCCGCCATGAGCCTGTCCGAACCGTTCCAGAAGCCCACGACCATGCTCTACCGCAACCTCCTCGCGATGGAAACGGAAGAACTGCTGCGTTCCTATCCCGCCGACGGCTGCGTGCTCATGGGCGGTTGCGACAAGACGACTCCGGCGCTCATCATGGGCGCCGTGTCGATGGACCTGCCCACGATCTTCGTGCCCGCCGGCCCCATGCTGCGCGGCAACTGGAACGGCAACACGCTGGGCTCCGGCTCCGACACATGGAAGTACTGGGCGGAGCTGCGGGCCGGCAATATCACCGAGGAAGACTGGCAGGGCGTGGAGGACGGCATTGCCCGGTCTCCGGGGCACTGCATGACGATGGGCACGGCGTCCACCATGACGGGCGCGGTCGAGGCCCTGGGCCTGTGCTTGTCGGGGGCGTCGTCCATCCCCGCGCCGGACTCGCGCCATGCCCAGATGGCCAGCCTGACGGGCAAGCGCATCGTGGAAATGGTCTGGGAGGATCTGAAGCCGTCCGACCTGCTTACCGCCGCCTCCTACGACAACGCCGTGCGCACGGTGCTTGCCCTGTCGGGGTCGACGAACTCGGTGGTGCATCTGATCGCCATGGCGCGGCGCAGCGGCTTCGCGCTGGACCTGGACCGCTTCGATCACCTGGCGCGCACCACGCCGGTGCTGGCCAATCTGCGCCCGGCGGGCAAGTACCTGATGGAAGATTTCTATTACGCCGGGGGCCTGCGCGCAATGCTGGTGCAGTTGGGCAGCCTGCTGGACACCGGGCAGCGCACGGTGGACGGGCGCACGCTGGGCGAGAACATCGCCGGCGCGCGCATCTTCAACGAGGACGTGATCCGGCCGCGCGCGCAGGCGCTGATCGAATGCGACGGGCTGGCGGTCCTGCGCGGCAACCTGGCGCCGGACGGCGCGGTGATCAAGCCGCCCGCCATGGAAGCACGACTGCAGGTTCACACAGGACGCGCCGTGGTCTTCAAGGACTACAACGACATGGCGGCGCGCATCGACGACCCGGACCTGGATGTGGATGCCGACAGCGTCATCGTCCTGCAGAACGCCGGGCCGCAAGGCGCGCCCGGCATGCCGGAGTGGGGCCAGTTGCCCATTCCGCAGAAGCTGCTGAAGGAAGGCGTGCGCGACATGGTGCGGATATCGGATGCGCGCATGAGCGGCACCAGCTATGGCGCATGCGTGCTGCACGTCGCGCCGGAGGCCTACGTGGGCGGTCCGCTGGCGCTGGTTAAGGACGGCGACCGAATCACGCTCGACGTCCCCGCGCGCCGTCTCGAACTGCTGATCTCGGACGCCGAGCTGGCCGAACGCCGCGCCGCCTGGCAGACACCGCCGCCGCGTTTCGAGCGCGGGTATGGCGTGCTGTACCTGAAGCACATCGGCCAGGCGGACACGGGCTGTGATTTCGATTTTCTTCAGAGCGAGACGCGCGCCACGGCCGCGGGCGAGCCTGAAATCCACTGACCCGGATACCGGGCGCCATACTTAAAAAAACCAACGAGGAGACAACCATGCAACACGATAAGCAATCTGCGCGCAGACGCCTGACCGTCCTGGCCGCGGCGGCAATAGGGGCGATGGCGATGTTGCCGGGCAGCCTGATGGCGCAGACCGGAACGTGGCCCGCCAAGCAATTGAAGCTGGTCGTGCCGTTCCCCGCGGGCGGCAGCACCGATTCCGTGGGCCGCCTGCTGGCCGCGGAGCTGTCCAAGGAACTGGGCCAGACCGTCGTCGTCGAGAACAAGGGCGGCGCCAACGGCAACATCGGCTCGGACGCCGTGGCCAAGGCCGAGCCTGACGGCTACACGCTGCTGCTGTCGGGCGTCGGGTCCAACGCGGTCAGCTACGCGGTCTACCAGAACATGCCGTACCGCAACAGCGACTTCTCCCATATCTCGCTGCTGGCCACCGGGCCCAACGTGCTGGTGGCCAACACGGAGTTTCCCGGCAAGACGTTCGCGGACTTCATCAAGCTCGCGCGCGAGAATCCCGGCAAATACACGCACGCCAGTTCCGGCAGCGGCTCGTCGGGCCACCTCGCCATGGAGATGCTGAAGCAGGACGCCAAGATCGATCTGGTCCACGTGCCCTACAAAGGTGGCGCGGCGGCCATCACGGACCTGATCGGAGGACGCGTTGCGGTGCTGTTCCTCAACCAGGACGCGCTGCTGCCGCAGGTCGCCTCCGGCAAGGTGCGCGCGCTGGCGGTGGCCAGCGCCAAGCGCAATCCGGCCTATCCCGACACGCCGACGGTGGCCGAGTCGGGCTATCCGGGCTTCTCCGCGGAGTCGTGGTTCGGCCTGTCCGCGCCCGCGAAGACGCCGCCCGCCGTGATCCAGCGCCTGAACCAGGCGACGGTGAAGGCGTTGTCCTCGCCCGACGTCCGGCAGAAGCTGGAAAGCGTGGGCTTCGTGGTGGTGGGCGACGATCCCAAGTCGTTCTCGGCGTTCGTCGATGCCGAGATCGCCAAGTGGAGCAAGGCGGCCAAGGCCTCCGGCGCCAAGCTGGACTGAACCTGGCGTCCGGCGCCCCGGCGGGTGCCGGACATCCGCATCGACGCGCACTGTTTTTGTTTTTCCTTACTAGAAGGCGGCAATGAACTCACCTCTACCCAACCGTTTCCGGCAACGCATCCTGGCCCGCGAACGGCTCATCGGATTCTGGATGTGCATGTCCAGCCACATCACCGCCGAGCTCGTCGGGCTGGCGGACTTCGATTGGCTGCTTCTGGACGGCGAGCACTCGCCCAACGAGGTGCCGATGTTCCTGCAGCAGCTCCAGGCCCTGCAGGGCAGCGCCAGCGCCGCGGTGGGCCGTCCATCGTGGAACGATCCGGTCCAGATCAAGCGCCTGCTGGACATAGGCTTCTACAACCTGCTGATCCCCTTCATCGAATCCGAGGCGGATGCGCGCCTGGCGGTGGCCGCCACGCGCTACCCGCCGCAGGGTATCCGGGGCGTGGCCGGCGCGCAGCGCAGCAACCGCTACGGCACGGTGCCGGATTACCTGCAGACGATCAACGACAACATCTGCGTGCTGCTGCAGATCGAAAGCCGCCCGGGGATCGAGGCGGTGGACGAGATTGCCTCGGTCGAAGGCGTGGACGGGGTGTTCATCGGACCGTCCGACCTGGCCGCGGCCCTGGGCCACATCGGCAATCCGGGCCATCCCGAGGTCCAGGAAACCATCCGCCACCTGCATCAGCGCGTGTCGGCCCAAGGCAAGGCCGTGGGCATCCTCGCGCCCGTGCATGCGGACGCGCGCCGCTACCTGGATATGGGCATGCACTTCGTGGCGGTGGGCACCGACCTGGGCGTGTTCAAGCAGGCCACCTTCGCGTTGCGCGAGGCCTTTCCCACCTGAAGCGGCAAGCGTGCAATGGCGCCCGGCAAACGCCGGGCACCATTGCCTAGCCTTCCAGCGCGAGCAGGTCGCCGACGGTCTGGCGGCGGCGGATCAGGCGGGCTTCGCCCTTGTCCAGCAGGACTTCCGGGGCCAGCGGGCGGGTGTTGTAGTTGGATGACATCGACGAGCCGTAAGCGCCTGCATTGTGAAAGACCATGAAGTCGCCGATGCGCGGCTGCGGCAGCAACTGATCGGACATGACGCCGCCTTCGTTCTGGGTGAACACGTCGCCGGACTCGCACAGCGGGCCGGCCACGGCGATGCGTGTTTCGGGCGCGTCCGGCGCCGCTGACCCGTCCGGCGCGTGCACCGAGATGCGGTGAAAGCTGCCGTACATGGCCGGGCGCATCAGGTCATTGAAGCCCGCGTCGACCAGCGCGAAGTCACGCTCGGGGCGCCGGTTGATCGAATGCACTTCCGCGACCAGCACGCCGGACTCGGCGACCAGGAAGCGGCCCGGTTCGATTTCCAGGCGGACATCGTGGCCCAGATACTGTGCGATGCGCTTGCGTGCCGCATCCCACTGTTCGAAGTAGTGATCGCAGTCGATGCGCGGTTCGCCTTCACGGTAGGGAATCGACAGCCCGCCGCCCGCCGAGATGGCCTCGATGTCGTGGTCCAGCGATTTCACCACGCTGACCATGGCGTCGCACACGCTGGACAGATGGCCGTAGTCGACGCCGGAGCCGATGTGCATGTGTACGCCGACCAGCTTGAGCCCATGGCGGCGCACGATGGACACCGCCTCGGCCACATCGTCGATCCATATTCCGTGCTTGCTTTGCGGGCCGCCCGTATTGGTCTTGTTGCTGTGGCCATGGCCAAAACCCGGGTTGATGCGCAGCCACACCCGATGGCCTGGGGAGGTCTGGCCGATACGCGACAGCATGTCCAGCGAACCTGCATTTACGGTGATGTGGTGCTTGAGCACGGTGGCAAGCGTGGCGTGGTCGATCAGGTCCGCGGTGAAGACGATGCCTTCGGGCTCGCTGCGCGGCTCGAAGCCGGCGGCCAGGCTGCGTTCGATCTCTCCCAATGACACCGCGTCGACGACCGCGCCTTCCGAGCGCATCAGGCGCAGGATGTGCACGTTGGAGCAGGCCTTCTGAGCGTAGCGGATGGTGTCGAAGCGGCGCAGTTGCGCGATGCGTTCGCGGATGGTGGCGGCGTCGTACACCCATAGCGGCGTGCCGTGCTCGACGGCGAGTTGGGTGAGTTGGCGCGGATCGAATGCCATGGCGTGCTGGACCTTGTTGAATGAAGCGAAGGCGGGATGATGCCTGGGATGGGCTATCCAGTAAAATGCTTTGATGTTGAAGATCGATTCATTTCTGATATGGAATGCGCCATGCTGACGCATCGGCATATCGAGGTGTTCCGCGCGGTGATGATCGCCGGCAGCGTGACGAAGGCGGCCGACCTGCTCAGCACCTCCCAGCCGACGGTCAGCCGCGAGCTTGCGCGCATGGAGCAGTCCATCGGTTTCGCGCTGTTCGAACGGATAGCAGGGCGCCTGCGGCCCACCGTGCCGGCGCTGGCGCTGTTTGAAGAGGTGCGGCAGTCTTATGCCGGGCTGGAACGCGTGGCGTCGGCCGCGGCGCGTCTGCGGGCGTTCCGGGGCGGGCAGCTATCGGTGATCGCGCTGCCGGCGTTCTCCCATTCCATCCTGCCCGATGCCTTCCAGCGGTTTCACGGCCGGCATGCCGGGGTGAGTCTGTCGGTGGAAACGCAGGAATCGCCTTTGCTCGAGGAATGGCTGACCGCGCAGCGCTACGACCTGGGCCTGACCGAACACGACTCGGTGCCGGCCGGCACGCGGGTCGAATTGTTGCTGCAGGTGGACGAGGTATGCGTGTTGCCGGATGGCCATCCGTTGCTGGCGCGGCCGGCGATCGGCCTCGCTGACTTCGACGGACAGGCGTTCATCAGTCTTTCGTCCAGCGATCCCTACCGGATCCAGATCGATGAGGCATTTGGCGAAGCCGGGGTGCTGCGGCGGTCCATCGTTGAAACGCCCACCGCGGTGTCCGTCTGCACCTTCGTGCGGCAGGGGTTGGGCGTGGCGATCGTCAATCCGCTGACCGCGCTGGACTTTGCCGGCCGTGGATTGCATATTCGCCCCTTGACGCGCTCGTTCCCGTTTCGGGTCAATGTCGTGTTTCCCGAACATCGGCCCGGCAACCCGTTGGTGGACGCATTCATGGCGTCGCTGCGCGAGGCCGCAAGCGCCATCAAGGAAGGGCTCGCCGCCCGGCAGGGTTAGTGCGCGACGCCGCAGTCACGCCACCGCAGTCACGCCATCGCAGTTCACGCCACCGCAGTTCACGCCAAATTAATCCGCACCGTAACCCGAGCAGGCAACAAAAAAGGATGCCCGGGGGCATCCTTCTTCATTTGCCGTATTCGTGACGCCCCAAAAAGCAGGGGCGGCAGAATGGCTTAGGCCAGCGCCTTGATGGCGGCAGCCAGGCGGCTCTTGTGACGAGCGGCCTTGTTCTTGTGGATGATGTTCTTGTCAGCCACGCGATCGATCACGCTGGAGGCCTTCTGGAACACGTCGCCAGCCGCAGCCTTGTCGCCAGCGGCGATGGATTGGCGAACGCGCTTGATGGCGGTGCGCAGCATCGAGCGCAGGCTGGAATTGTGCTTGTTGCGCTCAACGGATTGGCGAGCGCGCTTGCGGGCTTGGGCGGTATTGGCCATGTTGCTATATAAGTTGAATTCGGCAAAGTCGAACATTGTAGCAAGTCCCTAAGGGATTGCAAGCTTTTAATGTCGCTTCAACCGATGGAGCGCCCGTCAACCGGGCGGGGGGCGCTGATGGGATGAATCCCAGGGTTGGAGAACCCTTGCGGGTGGTCCTCATGGGTTGGTCATGAAAGCCCTGAGGAAAACCCGCGGCGCCTACTGGATAAAAACACCGTAATGAGTATACAACGGAAGCGCCCCCGGGATACAGCCGATATCGCCTTCGTTGTCAGGTGGCGACGCTGATCGACACGAACCAGGGGGTGAAACGGCGCACGTGGATGGGCATCTGCTCTTGCAGGCTGTCCAGCGCCGCGTCGGTGTCGTCGAGCGGAAAGTGGCCCGATACCGGCAAACCGCCCGCGGCCATCGACACGCGCAGCGAACCGCTGCGGTAGGGGCGCAAAGCGGCGATCACTTCGGCCAGCGGACGGCCCCGGGCGTCGACCCAGCCGGATTCCCATGCGGCTTCGGCCATCAGTTCGGCACGCGGCGTATCCATGCGGGCGTTGTCGAAACGCGCGCCGGTCCCGGCGCGGATGGTGCCGTGTGCGCCTGACATGGTTTCCACTTCGACTTCGTGTTCGTGCACCGCTACCACGGTACGCTGGGCCTGCTGGCGCACCATGTAGCGCGTGCCCAGGGCGCGGACCGTGCCTTGCGCGGTCTGGACGAGGAACGGGCGGCGCGCGTCGGGTGCGACCGACACCGTGACGGCGCCGTCCAGCAGCCGCACCTGGCGATACGCCGGGGTGAAGTCCAGGTTGACGCGGCTGCGCGCGTCCAGCAGCAGTTGGCTGCCGTCGGACAGGAGGTAGCGGCGGCGTTCGCCCGTGGCCGTGGCGGCGTCGGCGGCCACGTTGTTCAGCGGGTAGAAGGCGTTGCCGACATAAGCCGCAAAGGCGCTGGTTCCGACGAGCGCAAGCGAGCCGGCCAGGAAACGGCGGCGAGGCGGCACGATGGCCGGCGGAGGAGGGATCAGCGGCTGGGCGGCTTCCCCGGTGGCATACCCCGCGGGGTAGGCGTCACCGAGCCGGCCGAACGTCGACCCTGCCAGTGTGCCCGTCAGTTGTTGCCAGGCATTTTCATGGACAGGGTCGGCAGCTCGCCACGCCAGGAAGTCGTTGTAGTCCTGCGCGGTTGCCTTGCCGGAGCGCAGCAACAGCAGCCAATTGATCACCTGGTCCGCCATGGGTTGTCCTTGGGCGTACTTCACTTCATGTTCCCGCGAGTGTGTGTGCGGGGGTCCTTTCGATGGCAATTTTTAAATCATAAAGGTTTTTTACTAAAGATTACGGCCAACTTATCAGTTCTTGACGAATTTAATGCATAAAGCCGGCGCAAAGGCCGGCTTTTGGACGGTAATGTAGCCTGAAAAGCTGAAATTACCGCGTTGGGCGTCGCCCAAAGTCCCTGGGGCGAAACCCAAATAGTAACAACATTCCGAAGTAGACCACGCCGCTGGCGGCCAGGACGCCGGCCAGCAGGGCGGCCCGCTGGCCCGCATGGGCTTGCAGCATCAGCCAGTCTATCCGCCCGTCCGCATACCAAAGCAGCGCGGCAAGCCCCGCCAGGGCGGGCAGCAGCCGGAGCGTGAATTTGGCCCAGCCCGGTCCAGGCTGGTAAAGGCCACGCCGGCGCAGGCCGATCAGCAGCGCCAGCGCGTTCAGGCAGGCGCCCAGGCCGATGGCCAGCGCCAGGCCCGCGTGCGCCATCACCGGTACCAGCACTACGTTCAGGAGCTGGGTCAGGATCAGCACGCCGATGGCGATTTTCACGGGCGTGCGGATGTCCTGCTTGGCGTAAAAGCCGGGGGCCAGGATCTTCACGGCCAGCAGGCCGATCAGGCCGGCGGAATACGAGATGACGGCCAGCCGCGTCTGCAACACGTCCTGGTCGCCGAAGGCGCCATAGTGAAACAGGGTGGCGACCAGGCCGTCCGACAGCAGCGCCAGGCCGACGGCCGCGGGCAGGCCCAGCAGCAGCACCAGCCGCAAGCCCCAGTCCAGCAGTGCGCTGTAGCCGCCGTGGTCATCGCGCGCGTGGGCGGCCGACAGGCTCGGCAACAGGACGGTGCCCAGGGCCACGCCCAGCAGCGCGGTCGGGAATTCCATCAGGCGGTCGGCGAACGACAGCCAGGTCACGCTGCCGGGGGCCAGCCACGTGGCGATGTTGGTGTTGATCAGCAGCGAAATCTGCGCGACGGATACGCCCAGCGTGGCCGGCGCCATCTGCTTGAGGATGCGCTGCACCGTAGGGTCGGTCCAGGCCTGGCGAAAACGGAAGGAGAAGCGGGGTGTCAGGCCCAGCCGCGCCAAGGCAATCCACTGCACCGCCAGTTGCAGCACGCCGCCGATCATGACGCCGATGGCCAGCGCATAGACCGGCACATCCATGCGCGGCGCGAGCCAGATGCAGGCGGCGATCATCGACAGGTTGAGCAGCACCGGCGTGAAGGCCGGAACCGCAAAGCGCCGCCAGGTATTGAGCACGCCGGATGCAAAGGCGATCAGGGACATGCAAAGGATGTAGGGGAACATCATCCGCGTCATCCAGACGGCCGCGCCGAATTCGGTATCGCGGGCCGCGCCGCGCAGGCCGCTGGCCATGGCGGAGACCACCCAGGGCGCTGCCGCGATGCCGATCAATGTGATCAGCATCAGTGCGGCGGTCAGCAGCAGGGCGACGCGGTCAAGCAGCGTGCGGACTTCTTCTTCGGAACGGTTGTTGCGCGCGGCCCCCAGGATGGGCACGAACGCCTGAGCGAATGCGCCTTCGGCGAACAGGCGGCGCAACAGGTTCGGGATGCGGAAAGCGACCCAGAAGGCGTCGGTAATGGGGCCGGCGCCAAAGGCGCGGGCCACCAGGATGTCGCGGATCAGGCCGGAAATACGGGACAGCAAGGTAAAGCTGCTGACCGTGGCCGCCGAACGGAACAGGCTCATGGATGACTACTAAAAAGAAGGGCCACGGACGCGCCACTAAAAAAGCCCCCGGAAGGGGGCTGCGCCACTGCGTACGCCGCGTCCCGAAGGAATGCCCGCCCCAAGGGGAAAAGCGCCCCCTCGGGGGGCAGCAAGCGTGCGAAGCGCGCGCGGCGTGGGGGCATATTTTCCCCGCCGGGCCGCCCCAAGGGGAAAAGCGCCCCCTCGTGGGGCAGCAAGCGTGCGAAGCGCGCGCGGCGTGGGGGCATTATTTAGGTGGCATGCGGATGGCGCCGTCCAGGCGGATGGTCTCGCCGTTGAGCATGTCGTTCGTGATGATGCTCTGGACCAGTTTGGCGTAGTCTTCCGGTCGGCCGAGGCGGGCGGGGAAGGGAATGCTGGCGGCCAGCGAGTCTTGCACCTCTTGCGGCATGCCGAAGATCATCGGCGTGCCGAAGATGCCCGGGGCGATGGTCATGCATCGGATACCGGTCTTGGCCAGATCGCGCGCGATCGGCAGGGTCATGCCGGCGACGCCCGCCTTGGATGCGGCGTAGGCCGCCTGGCCGATCTGGCCGTCGAAGGCGGCAACCGACGCCGTATTGATCATCACGCCGCGCTCGCCGGTGGACTCGGGGGTGTTCGAGCTCATGGCCTCGGCGGCCAGGCGCATCATGTTGAAGCTGCCGATGAGATTGATCGACACGACCTTCTGGAACAGGTCCAGCGGATGCGGGCCGTTCTTGCCGACGATCTTGGCGGCGGGCGCGACGCCCGCGCAGTTGATCAGGCCAAACAGCGAGCCCAGGTCGCGCGCGGCGGCCACGACGTTCTTGCCGTCGGCTTCCTGCGTCACGTCGCAGTGCACGTAGCGCTGGCCCAATTCCTGGGCAAGGGCTTCGCCCGGCGCGTCCTGCACATCGGCGATGACGACCTTGGCGCCATTTTCCACCAGCATGCGCACCGTGCCTGCACCCAGGCCGGACGCGCCGCCCGTGACGATAAATACCTTGTTCGCGATTTCCATGTGTCTATCACCAGATCAGTTCAAGGGAATGAAAGCGGGGAATGAAAGCGGCGCGGCCGGCGCCGAATGTGACAAGGCCTTCGGGGCGCAGCCGGAACGCCTTGCGTCCGGCCGGCGCCGAAGGCCTGCGGGCCACTGAGGCGCCAATCAGCTCTGGACGGCCTCGAACAGGCGCGACTTGATTTCGTCGACAGCGCCCACGCCCGAGATCTTGCGGTACTTCGGGGCCGCGGCGGCGTCCTGCTGCGCCCAGGTCGAGTAGTAGTCGACCAGCGGACGTGTCTGTTCGCGATACACGGACAGGCGGTGTCGCACGGTTTCCTCGCGGTCGTCGTCGCGCTGGATCAGGTCTTCGCCGGTGACGTCGTCCTTGCCTTCCGCCTTGGGCGGGTTGAAGCGCACGTGGTAGCTGCGGCCGCTGGGCTGGTGCACACGGCGCCCGCTCATGCGTTCGATGATGTCTTCTTCGGGGACGGCGATTTCCACGACGTAGTCCAGCTTGACGCCGGCGCTCTTGAGCGCGTCGGCTTGCGGGATGGTGCGGGGGAAACCGTCGAACAGGTAGCCGCTGGCGCAGTCGGGCTGCTTCAGGCGGTCTTGCACCAGGCCGATGATGATCTCGTCGGAAACCAGGCCGCCGGCGTCCATGACCTTTTTGGCTTCAAGACCCAACGGGGTGCCCGCCTTCACGGCGGCGCGCAACATGTCGCCGGTGGAGATCTGGGGAATGCCAAAGTGCTGCGTTAGAAACGCGGCCTGGGTGCCTTTGCCGGCGCCGGGGGGTCCGAGCAAGATGAGACGCATGAGTGCTCCTGATGGGGTTTATTTTTTGTGATCCGGGGGATTATGCCGCAACGCAGCAGCCAATGCGGGGCCGCGCCATGGGAAATAACCCTTATAACGGTTTGCTGTAGATCAAGCGGACGCGTTCCAGGTCCGCCGGGGTATCGACTCCCGCGGCAGGAGGGGTGGAGGCCCGATGGACGACGATAGCGTGGCCATGCTCCATGGCGCGCAGCTGCTCAAGCGATTCGAACCGTTCCAGCGCGCCTTGCGGCAGGGCCGGGTATCGGCGCAGGAACGACACGCGGTAGGCGTACAGGCCGATGTGGTGCCAGGCGGGCAGGCCATCGGCCAGCACGCGTTCGCCGCCGGCGAGCGCATCGCGGGCCCACGGGATGGGCGCGCGCGAAAAGTAAAGCGCGCGGTCATCCGCCGCGCAGACCAGCTTGACGACGTTGGGGTTGAACAGCGCCTCGGCGTCGGCCAGCGGGCAGGCGCAGGTGGCGATGTCGGCCTGGGGGCAGGCCTGGAGCTTGGCCGCCACGGCGTCGATGAGCGCGGGTTCGATCAGCGGCTCGTCGCCCTGCACGTTCACCACGATGGCGTCGTCGGGCAGTCCTAGCTGCTCTACCGCCTCGGCCAGCCGGTCGGTGCCGGTCGGGTGGTCGGCGCGCGTCATGAGGGCGCGCAGGCCGTGGGCCTCTACCGCTTGCTGGACCCGGATATCGTCGGTGGCCACATAGAGCTGCGACGCGCCGGACTGGGCGGCGCGCTCGGCGGTGCGCACGACCATGGGCTTGCCGGCGATGTCGGCAAGCGGCTTGTCGGGCAGGCGGGTCGAGGCGGTGCGCGCCGGGATGATGGCGATGAAGCTCACGATGCGGCGTTCAGCGGGAAGCGGCGGTGTCGTCCAGCGCGCGGGCTTCCGACTCCAGCATGACCGGTATGCCGTCGCGCAGCGGGAAGGCCAGGCGGTCGGCGCGGCAGACCAGTTCGGCCTGCTGGCGGTCGTGTTCGAGGCGGCCCTTGCACAGGGGGCAGACGAGGATGTCGAGAAGGCGGGATTCCATGACCGGGATTCTAAAACAGTTTGCGCCGGGACCGCACCCGCCCGGCGCGCGGGCAATGTTTCGAATCAAATGCGCGGCGCGGGCAAGCCGCCGTCCTTTCAGGCCCGCGGCGTCTCGCGCAGCGCCCGCGCCAGCCAATCGAACAGTTGCGGATCGGAAAAGGCGGCCCGGACCGGCACTTCCCATAGGCGCGCATCGTTCAGGGCGCCGCATTTGATGGCGTCCTTGGAGGTGACCAGGATGGCGTCGGCGGCCAGATCCTGGAAGGGGGACACGCCGTAGTCGTGGTGGTCCGGTAGCGCCAGCGAGGACGCCAGCGTGATGCCGGCCGTGCGCAGCGTTGTGAAAAAGCGCTCCGGATTGCCGATGCCCGCCGCGGCCGCGATGCGGGGCTGGCCGGCAAAGGCGGACAGCGGGCGGGTGGCATGGCCTTCGATCCGCTTCGCGTCCCCCGGCTCCAGCCACATGCGCACCTGCCGAGGCCTGCCTTCGGCGCCGCGGGAGTCCGGCGCGCCAGCGGGTGTGCCGATGTTGGTCACCACGGCGTCCACCTCATTCAGGCGGCTGGCCGGTTCGCGCAGCGGGCCGGCGGGCAGCAGGCGGCCATTGCCGATGCCGCGCTGGTCCTGCACCACGATTTCGATGTCCCGGGCCAAGGCCAGGTGCTGCAGCCCATCGTCGGACACGATCACATCCACCTTGGGGTGAGCCCGCAGCAGCGCCTGGGCGGCCAGGGCCCGTCTGGGGTGGATCGACACGGGGGCGCCGGTGACGCGTGCAATCAGCGCCGGCTCATCGCCGAAACGGGCAGCTTCCAGGGCGCCCAGCCCGACGCGGGCATGCGGGCCGACCTTGACGCCATAGCCGCGGCTGACGACGCCCGGCGTAAAGCCGCGTGCGCGCAGGCCTTCGACGGTGGCTATCACCATGGGCGTCTTGCCGGTGCCGCCTACGTAGACGTTGCCGATGACCACGACGGGCACCGGGGCCCTGTAGACGGCCTTGGCGCCTTCGGCGTACAGGGCGCGTTTGCGCGCCACGGCCCACGCGGTCAGCGCGGACAGGGGACGCAATGCGGTGGATAGCCAGCCGCCGTGCTGCCATTGGCGCGCCAGCAGCGAAGAAGAAGCGCGTTTCGCGGTCACCGGGCAGTCTGGGCGGCGAAATTGACGCGGCCGATGCCGGCCAGCCGCGCGGCTTCCATGATGTTGATCACGGACTGATGCGTGGCCTGGGCGTCGGCATTGATGACGACCAGGGGCTCAGTCTTGCCGGCGGCGGCCTGGCGCAGGGCGTCGGCGATTTCGGGCGGCGTGGAGACGTCGATGAGCGTGCCGTTGAGGGCGTAGCGCCCGTCCTGGCTCACGGCCACTTCCAGCGCGGGCGGCGTGTCCTGCTCGGAGGACGCCTGGGGTAGCGTCACCTTCAACTGCGTGAAACGCGCGAACGAGGTGGTCGCCGCCAGGAAGATCAGGATGACCAGCAGGACGTCGATGAGCGGGATGAGGTTGATATCCAGCTCGTCGCGGTCGCCCCGGGATCCACGGAAATTCATGAACGGCCCTCGCGCGCGGCGGTCGTCGGGGACACGACGCGGATGAGGCGGGAAGCGGCTTGTTCCATGGCGCTGAGATAGCCGTCGACGCGGCCGCGCAGGTAGCGGTGCGCGATCATGGCGGGAATGGCGATGAGAATGCCGAAGCCGGTGTTGTACAGGGCCATCGAGATGCCGCGCGCCAGTTGGGCGGGGTCTCCGCCGCCGGGGGTGTAAGAGCCGAAGATCTCGATCATGCCCACGACGGTGCCGAACAGGCCCATCAGGGGCGCGACCACCGCGATGGTGCCGATGGCGGGAATGTAGCGGCTGAGGTCGTGCGCGACCGCGCGGCCGGCGTCTTCGACGACGTTGCGCAGTTCTTCGCGGGGGAGGTGGCGGTAGCGCATCACTTCGGCCAGCACCCGGCCCAGCGGCGAATTGCGTTCCAGGCGGTGGATGGATTCCGGGGTGTCCTGGTGGTTGCGCAGCATTTCGGCGACCTGTTCGTTCAGGCCGCGCGGCAGGATCAGGCTCCGGCGCAGGGACAGGAAGCGCTCGAAGATCAGCGCCAGGCCCAGCACGGATGTTGCCAGCAGGGGCCAGATCGGCCAGCCGGCCTCGCGCAGAATGGAAAGCAAAGCGGTCAACTCCTGGGGAGCCGGGCACGCCGGACGGCACGCATGGGCATCTGAACAAGCCGAAACTGTAACGGTGCGGCGGGCTTGTGGCAAGGCGGGATCATCCCGAAACTATCCACAGAAACTGTGGATAATTCTGTGCAAAACTCCGCTGGAACGCTTATGGGCACAGGGCTTGCGCTAGTTTGCTTCAATTTCGCGCACCTGAACTTCAGTAAAAAGCGTATAAAAATCAATTAGTTGCACCGAAAATGCTGGCTATCTGGCCGGTTGCTGCAAATTTCTGGGGACGCGGTATCATTGCGCCCCGCTACGCCTGCCCTGTGGACAGGTTCGCATCGGAAAGCCCCATGACAATTGAAGTCGCAGTCACAAACAACGCATTCACGCGGGATATCCTGACAGTTGCTCAGCTGAACCAAGCGGTGGGGCAGTTGTTGGAGCGCAATATCCCGGCATTGTGGGTTCGCGGAGAGATTTCCAACTTCACGCAGGCGGCTTCCGGGCATTGGTATTTCACGCTCAAGGACAGCCGGGCCTCGGTGCGGGCGGTCATGTTCCGCAGCCGCGCCAGCGCGGTGGGTTTCGTTCCCCGCGCGGGAGACCAGGTGGAAATCCGGGCCCGGGTTTCCCTGTACGAACCCCGCGGCGACTACCAGTTGCAAGCCGACGCCATGCGCCGGGCGGGCCTGGGCAACCTGTATGAGGCGTTTCTTCGCCTGAAAGAGCAACTGGCCTCGGAAGGGTTGTTCGATCCCGCGCGCAAGCGCGACCCGGTCCGCCTGCCGCGCGCCATCGGCGTGGTCACCTCGCTGCATGCCGCCGCGCTGCGGGACGTGCTGTCCGCGCTGGCCCGGCGCGCGCCCCAGGTGCCCATCATCATCTATCCGGCCCCGGTCCAGGGGGCGGATGCCGCCAGCAGGCTGGCCGCGCAGGTCCGCGCCGCCAACCAGCGCGCCGAGGTGGATACGCTGCTGCTCGTGCGCGGCGGCGGCAGCATCGAAGACCTCTGGAGCTTCAACGACGAGGATCTGGCCCGGCAGGTGGCGGTCAGCGAAATTCCGGTTATCAGCGGCGTCGGTCACGAAACCGATTTCACAATCGTGGACTTCGTGTCCGATCTGCGGGCGCCCACACCGACGGCCGCGGCCGAACTGGCGTGCGCGCCGCGTTCCGAATTGCTGGGCCAGGTGATGCAGGCGGCCCAGTCCATGGCGCGCGGCCAGCAGCGCCGGCTGGAGCGGGCGGCGCAGCGCCTGGACCGGGCGGCCGCGCAACTGGTGTCTCCCGCCCAGCGCCTGGAGCACCAGCGCGAACGGCTGAACAGCCTGCGCTTCCGTCTGGCGTCCGCCTGGTCCGCGCCGCAAGGCCGGCGCACGGCGCGGGTCAACCTGCTTGCCCAGCGCCTGATGCATCGCGTTCCCGATACCAGCCGCGGCGCCGATCGGCTGACCGGCGCCGCGCGCCGTTTGAGCCAGGCGCATGCGCGCCTGCTCATCCAGGGCCGCAACCGCCTGGCCGCCGCCACCGCGCAACTGCGGGCGCTCGATCCGGGCAACACGCTGGCGCGCGGGTACGCGATCGCCCGCGATGCCGAAGGCCGGATCGTGCGCGATGCCGCTGTCCTGTCGGCGGGCCAGCCGCTGGATCTGAGCTTTGCGCAAGGCGGCGCCCAAGTCCAGGTCCAGCAGACCCGCAAGACGCGCGACGCCGCCGAATAGGACGCGTTCCGCGCCTTGCGCAACGGGCAGGGCGGACCCGCCGACGAAACCACGCCGCGACGTCATAAGCACATGCGCTCGTTAACCCCGCGCCAGCGCGGGGTTAACACGGTATCCTCATTAGTTGCCGATACAATTGAACGGCTTGATCGTGCACTCAACAGAAGGAACCATCACATGGCACATACTCTTCCCCCCCTGCCTTACGAACTGGACGCGCTGGCTCCGCACATCTCCAAGGAAACGCTGGAGTTCCACTACGGCAAGCATCACCAGACCTACGTCACGAATCTGAACAACCTGATCCCGGGTACGGAATTCGAAACGCTGTCGCTGGAAGACATCGTGAAGAAGTCCTCGGGTGGCATTTTCAACAACGCTGCCCAGATCTGGAACCACACGTTCTACTGGAACAGCCTGGCCCCCAAGGCCGGCGGCGCGCCCTCGGGCAAGCTGGCTGACGCCATCAACGCCAAGTGGGGCAGCTTCGACGCCTTCAAGGAAGCCTTCAACAAGTCGGCCGCCGGTAATTTCGGTTCGGGCTGGACCTGGCTGGTCAAGAAGGCCGACGGCACCGTCGACATCGTCAACACCAGCAACGCCGCCACCCCGCTCACGACGGCCGACACCGCGCTGCTCACCTGTGATGTCTGGGAACACGCCTATTACATCGACTACCGCAACGCGCGTCCCAAGTACCTGGAAAACTTCTGGGCGCTGGTGAACTGGGACTTCGCCGCCAAGAACTTCGCCTGATAGGCCTGCGCGGGCGTTCACGCGGCGCGTGCGCCGCGGCCCGTGACACCGACCCCTCGCCATGGCGAGGGGTTTTTGTTTATTCAGAAAGTATTCAGAAAAAATTCAGCTTCCAAAACCCTGTCGATTGTCGAATTCATTGCCGCGAGGTGACGTGCGAACAACGTTTTATTTAGGGAAATCCCTGGGAAATGCGCCCGCTATCGTTGCCCACGGCGTGCGGCTGAACCACGGAGCGCATGGCTGCGGCAAGCCCGCAACAAGCCGGGGTCATTACAGGGAAGGGAAGCATGTTGCGGTTATTTTCGGGGTTGCGCATCGGGGCGCGCCTGACGGGTGCGTTTTTGCTGGTGGCGGTGATAGGCGGGGCAATCGGGGCGTTTGGGGTATGGGGTCTCGCCCGCATCAATGAAATGAACGACCGGCTCTACGACACCGAGTTGCGCGGCATCTCGGATCTGAAGGAAGCCAATATCAACCTGATCTACGCGGGCCGGGCGCGCAACGCCTACCTGGCCGCGACCTCGGACCAGGAGCGCCAGGCGCTGCGCAAGCAGTTCAATGATGCGGTCAAGAACATGGACGCGTTGGGCCAAAAGGTCGGCGCAAGCTTCTACGCGGACGAAAGCAAGCGTCTGCTCGCGCAGTTCACGGAAACCGAGCAGGTCTGGAAGCGCGAATCGGCGGCATTTTTCGACGCGGCCAATTTGCAGCCGCTGACGCAAAGCGATCCCCGCGTGTCCGAGATCGAAAAGCGCGTGATCGCGTCCTCGCAGAAGCTCGATGACCTGATGACGAACCTGGCGGTCAGCAAGGAAAAGACGGCTGCCCAGTCGGTGCAGGAAGGCACGGATCTCTACACCACGGTCCGCGCCGTCATGATCCTCCTGGCGGTGATGGGCGTGGCAGTTGGCATGCTGTTGGGCTGGCTGGTTACGCGCGGCATCGTGCGGCCGCTGGATCAGGCCGTCAAGGCGGCGCGCCAGGTGGCCGCGGGCGACCTGACGACCGACATCCAGGTCACCACGCGCGACGAAACCGGCGACCTCATGGCCGCGCTCAAGGCCATGAACGAAAGCCTGGCTCGCATCGTCGGCGACGTGCGCGACGGCTGTGAGAGCATCGCGTCGGCGTCGTCGCAGATCGCTCAGGGCAACTCCGATCTTTCGCAGCGCACCGAAGAGCAGGCCTCGTCGTTGGAAGAGACCGCCGCATCGATGGAAGAACTCACCAGCACCGTCCAGCAGAACGCCAACAACGCCAGTCAGGCCGACCGGCTGGTCAGCCAGGCATCCAGCGTGGCCGTCAGGGGCGGCGAGGTGGTCGAAGGCGTGGTCCAGACCATGAGCGCGATCTCCGACAGCTCGCGCCGCATCGCCGATATCACGGGCGTGATCGACGGCATTGCCTTCCAGACCAACATCCTGGCGCTCAACGCCGCCGTGGAAGCGGCACGCGCGGGCGAACAGGGCCGCGGCTTTGCCGTGGTTGCCGGCGAGGTGCGCACCCTGGCGCAGCGTTCGGCGGTGGCCGCCAAGGAAATCAAGGCCCTGATCGACGAATCCGCCACGCGCGTCGAGGGCGGCACGCGTCAGGTCGACGAAGCCGGCCGCACGATGCGCGAAGTGGTGGACAGCGTGCGGCAGGTGGCAGCCCTGGTGCGCGAGATCGCGAGCGCTTCGGAAGAACAGTCGTCGGGTATAGGCCAGGTCAATCAGGCCGTGGCGCAGATGGATACCGTGACCCAGCAGAACGCCGCGCTCGTCGAGGAGGCAGCAGCCGCCGCCGCCAGCATGCAGGAACAGGCCGGCCGTCTGGCGCAGGAAGTGCGCCGCTTCAAGGTGGAAGCAGGCGGCGGCTCCGCGCGGCAAGCGCAGGCCCGGCTGATGCCCGCCGCGCCCGCGGCGGCACGCAAGCCGGTCGTGCCGGCGGCCCGGCCGGCTCAGGCGCGGCCCGCCTTGGCCCACGCCTCGGAAGACGACTGGTCCGCATTCTGACCGGCGCTTTTTGTCCGGCGCCGGGCGGTGGCCCGCCGCTGCTGGCCGCTTTTGCCAGCAGCCCTTGCCAGCGTTAGGCCGCGGGTCAGGTGGGAGTGGTAAGGTTAGCCACCCCAAGCCGCCCGCACGCCGTCCATGAGCCTGCCCGACCCCGTCCGCCGAGTCCTCGCCCGCACACGCCGGCTGGCGCGCCGCAAGGTGCGCCAGATCAACCGCCTGTCGCGCAAAAGCACGCAGCTTGCGCTGCTGCTCGGCGGCGCCGCCCTGGTGGCGCTGATGTCGCTGGGCTTTACCTATCTGGCCGACAAGGCGCTGGCCTGGAACCGTCAATGGGTGGCCTATAACGGCTGGCTCGCGCTGCTCGTGATGCCGTTTGGCCTGGCCGCCTTGCGCTGGCTGACGCTGCGCTATGCGCCCAACGCGGCGGGCAGCGGCATTCCCCAAGTCATCGGCGCGCTATCGCTGCCGCCCGGCCCCAGCCAGAACAGCCTGGTGTCGCTGGCGCAGACGCTCTGGAAGATTCCTCTTGCATTCTTCGGCATGCTGGCCGGCGCTTCGATCGGCCGCGAAGGCCCGTCGGTGCAGGTCGGCGCCGCGCTCATGCTTGCCTGGGGCGAATTCTGGAAGCGGCGCGGCGTCCAGCTACGAGGCTTTCATGCCAACGAACTGATCGCCGCGGGCGCGGCGGGGGGCCTGGCGGCCGCTTTCAATGCGCCGCTGGCGGGCGTCATCTTCGCCATCGAGGAACTCGGGCGCGGCACCGTGCTGCGCTGGCAGCGGCTGGTGCTGATCGGCGTGCTCGCCGCGGGCTTCCTGGTCGTGGCGGTCGAGGGCAACAACCCGTATTTCGGCGTGTTCGGCGGCGCTCCGCTGGCGCAGAACATGGTGATGTGGATCGTGATCTGCGGCGCGCTCAACGGTGCGCTGGGCGGCATCTTCGCCAGCTTGCTGGGCAAGGGGCCGGCGGGCGCGGCGCCCCAGTCGTGGCGCGCCTGGATCCGCGCGCATCCGATCTGGACCGCCTTCGCCATGGGCCTGGCGCTGGCCGTGATCGGCCTGTCCACCGCCGGCAGCGTCTACGGCACCGGCTATGCGGCGGCGGCGGACCTGCTGAATGGCAAGGACTCGGTGCCGGACGGCTTCGGCCTGGCCAAGCTCGCGGCCACCGTCGCTTCCTATTGGGCGGGCATTCCCGGCGGCATCTTCACGCCGGCGCTGACCACGGGCGCGGGCATCGGCCATCACATCTGGGAGCTGGCGGGCGACGGCGTGGATCAGCGCGTGCTCGTCCTGGTGTCGATGGCCGCCTTTCTTGCCGCGGCCACGCAGGCCCCGCTGACGGCCAGCGTCGTGGTGATGGAAATGACGGGCAGCCAGCCGATGCTGTTCTGGCTGCTGGTCGGATCCCTGTTGGCTTCCGGCGTGTCGCGCCAGTTTTGCCCGCAACCTTTCTATCATCTGGCGGCCGGGCGTTTTCGCCGTCAGGCCATCGTGGACGCGGGGCGCGCCGCCAAGTCCGCCACGCACTGAAATCGCGCATCGCCGCCGCGTTCCGGGCACCTTGGCGTAAGCGCAAGTGAACGGCCATTGGACACTGTCCGTGCTGCGGACATCCCCGCAATGCACCAACTTGGCGCGCGAGGGCTGCGTTAAGATCAGTCGATCCGTTTTCCTCACTTGACTCCGAGCTTCCCATGACCGTGAATGCCTTTATCTGTGATGCGATCCGTACCCCCTTCGGCCGCTATGGCGGCGCGCTGGCTTCCGTACGGCCCGACGATCTGGCTGCCGTAGCCATCAAGGCTCTGGTGGCGCGCAATCCCGGCGTGCGCTGGGAAGAACTGGACGACGCCATCATGGGCTGCGCGAACCAGGCCGGTGAAGACAACCGCAACGTGGCCCGCATGGCCACGCTGCTGGCCGGCCTGCCGATCGAAGTGCCGGGCGCGACGGTCAACCGCCTGTGCGGTTCGGGGCTGGACGCCATCGGCGGCGCCGCGCGCGCCATCCGTGCCGGCGAAGCGGGCCTGATGCTGGCCGGCGGCGTCGAAAGCATGAGCCGCGCGCCCTTCGTCATGGGCAAGGCCGACAGCGCCTTCTCGCGCAGCGCCGCCATCTATGACACCACGATCGGCTGGCGTTTCATCAACAAGCTGATGAAGGCGCAGTACGGCGTCGACTCGATGCCGGAAACCGCCGAAAACGTCGCCGACGATTTCAACATCAGCCGCGCCGACCAGGACCTGTTCGCGCTGGCCAGCCAGCAGAAGACGGCGCGCGCCCAGAAAGAGGGCTTCTTCGACACCGAGATCGTGCCGGTGTCGATCGCCCAGAAGAAGGGCGATCCGATCATCGTTTCGAAGGACGAGCACCCGCGTGAAACCACGCTGGAATCGCTGGCCAAGCTGAAGGGCGTGGTTCGCGAAGGCGGCAGCGTCACGGCCGGCAACGCGTCGGGCGTGAACGACGGCGCCGCCGCCCTGCTGCTGGCCGACGAAAAGGCCGCTGCCCGCCACGGCCTGACCCCGCGCGCCCGCGTGGTCGGCATGGCGACCGCCGGCGTTGCGCCGCGCATCATGGGCATCGGCCCCGCGCCCGCCACGCTGAAGGTGCTGGCCCAGACCGGCCTGACGCTGGACCAGATGGACGTGATCGAGCTGAACGAGGCGTTCGCCGCCCAGGGCCTGGCTGTGTTGCGCCAATTGGGCATTGCCGACAACGACCCGCGCGTGAACCCCAACGGCGGCGCGATCGCCCTGGGGCATCCGTTGGGCGCCAGCGGCGCGCGTCTGGCCACCACCGCGATCAACCAACTGCACCGCACCGGCCGCCGCTACGCGCTCTGCACGATGTGCATCGGCGTGGGCCAGGGTATCGCGCTGATCATCGAACGCGTGTAAACGCGTTTCGCCGCATGTCCTGCCGTCTGGATGAGGCAGGAACGAAAAGGGAGCCCGGCGGGCTCCCTTTGTTCATCCTGCAAAAGGGACGCTGGGCCCCAGGCGTGCGTTCAAGGCAGGCCGTCGAGCTTCTTGCCGGCCGCGATGCCGTGTTGGTCGAACCAGCCCTGGGCCATCTCCAGCGCGTATCGCACCGGCTTCTTGGCGCAATGCGGATCCTCGGTCTGGGGCGCCATGTCTTCGATGTTGACGATCGTGCCGTCGTCGGCGATAAAGGCAATCGAGAGCGGCAGAAGCGTGTTGCGCATCCAGAAGCACTGCACGTCCGGCCGTTCGAAGACGAACAGCATGCCGTCGTTGCCCGCCAGTTCCTTACGGAACATCAGGCCGTCCCGGCGGGTGGCGTCCGTGTTGGCGACTTCCGCGCGGATAATATGGATGCCCGCGGAGAGTTGGGTGGTGCGCAGGGTGGGCTGAGGGCCGGCCGGGTGCTGGGCGTGGGCAGGCAAGGGCAGCCAGAAGGCCGCGGCGGCCATGGCCCCCGCGACGGCTGCGACGGACGCGGCCCTTAGCGATGCGGCTTTGATGAACGCTGTTTTGAACAACGTATGAACAGCGGGAAACAAAACGGTATTCTTCGGCATGGCCCGGCGCGGTGATTGGAAAATAACAAGGCGGGGCCCGAAAGCCCCGCCTGGATAATGGCGCAACCTTACCGTTGCGCTTTAAAGGGTAACTCAGGCAGCCGTAATATTAAGCGCCTGTTTGCCCTTGGGCCCCTGGATAATCTCGAAGGCCACTTTCTGGCCTTCCTTCAGGGTTTTAAAACCATTCATCTGGATGGACGAGAAATGGGCGAACAGATCTTCACCGCCATCGTCGGGCGTAATGAAGCCAAACCCCTTTGCATCGTTGAACCATTTGACGGTGCCCGTCGATTTGGGATTGTCCCCTTGGACGGCGGTTGCGGTCGTATCAGACATGCGGCCTGCCTCATTGAATCGTATGTTGACAGAAGGGCAATGCGGCCTAGACCCCTGTCCCCCCTCCGGCTTCCTGGCAGATTTTCGATGAATTGAAAAGCCCAGAATGCGTGGATAATGCGCCGCTTTTCTTCGTTGCGTCAAGTATGGATACTACGTATTTCCGCGTGTAATTTTCAGTAAGTTGAGTGGTTGCCGTCCCCAGTTTAAATAGAATACCCGCCCTATGAGTTCTACCTTGGATACCCAGCATGATTTGGTCGTCGAGAAGGCGTCGGCTCGCGCCGCGCCGCCTCCGATGTACCAGGTGTTGTTGCTGAATGATGACTACACCCCGATGGAGTTCGTCGTCAAAGTGCTGCAAAAATTCTTCAATAAGAATCAGGAAGAGGCAACACGGATCATGTTGCAGGTGCATCACGAAGGACGCGGCGTATGCGGGGTATATCCCCGCGACCTGGCCGCCACGCGTATCGCCCAGGTCGGGCAGTATGCGCGGGCACGCCAGCACCCGCTTCAATGCGTGATGGAACCCGTTTGACATCATTAAAGAAACGCCGCCAGCGATGGCGGCGTTGTGCTGCCCGTTGCATTCCGGGTTTCAGGGTAATTAGGTTCTAGCCGCGTACCGAGAAGCGCGCGGCGCGGGTCGGGTCGGCAGCTCCGCCGCTAAGGAGCGTTGCATTCGAGTAGGCGGGGAGGTTGGCCGTGAGTGGAAAGATCAGCAAGACCTGGCTGGCGGTTGCCAGTGTCGCAGTGTTGGCGGGCGCCATCGGCGTGGGCTGGTGGATGGGCAAGGACCGGCAGCCGGCGAACCTCGTTCCCGCTCCCGCCACGCAGACGGCGCCTGGCGCGGCCGCTCCAGCGGCCAGCAACACCCCGCCGGCGCTGCCCGCCAGCGCGGTCGTCGGTGCGGCCGATCCCTTTGCCGCGCTGACCTGCCAGCCCCGTCAATTCAATGACGCGCTGGCGCTGTCCGTCACGTTCACCCAGCCGGTGGACGCCAAGAGCAACCTCGACAGCTTCCTGCAGGTGACCGACATCGGCGCCACGTCGGGCAAGGCCGACGACGACAACGAATCCGCCGCGTCGTCGGGCGACCAGCCCGCCTCGGTGAAGCCTGGCGATTCCGCGCCCCAGGGCAAGATACTGAAAGGTAGCTGGGTCGTGGGCGAAAACCCGCGCATGGTGTATTTCCCCTACGTTTCGCCGCAGCGCAAGTACGCCATCACGGTGCGCGCGGGCCTGCCCGGCGCGGGCGACAAGGTCAAGCTGGCCGAGGGCTCGCATTGCGAGGTGACCACGCAGGCCATGCCGCCTTCGTTCTATTTCGCCAGCCGTGGCGTGGTGCTGCCGGCGGGTCAGAACGGCGGCCTGCCCGTGGCGACCGTGAACGTGCCCGAGGTGGACGTGCAGTTCCTGCGCGTGTCTCCCGAGCGCGTGCCCGAGCTGTTCGAAACCGTCCTGGGCATCGGGCGCAACACCAGCGCCGCCTCCGACGACGAAGATGACGGCGGCTACGACGAAGACGACGGCTGGCGCTATTCCGGCAACCGCAGTTTGAAGGGGTCGGTCAGCAACTGGGACCTGGATCGCCTCAATTCCCTGACGACCAGCGTCTATCAAGGTCGCTTCGTCACCGACGACAAGCCCAATCGCCGCCACGTCACGTTCCTGCCGGTCGAAGGCGTCAAGGAACTGCAGGAGCCCGGCATCTATGTCGCGGTCATGAGCCAGCCCGGCCGTTTCCGCTACGAGTATCAAGTCACGTATTTCTATGTCAGCGACATCGGGTTGCATGCGCGCCGCTATAGCGACCGCATCGAAGCGTACTCGGTCTCCCTGAAGAGCGGCCAAGCGATTTCGGGCGCCGTGTTCGAACTGGTCGATGGCGCCGGCAAATCCCTGGCCAAGGCGGCCGCGGATGCGCAGGGCCACGTCCGCTTTGACGGCAGCTTTGCCAATGCGCGCGTCATCCGCGCGTCGCGCGACAAGGAAATGACGGTGCTGGCGCTGGCCGAGCCCGCCCTGGACCTGTCCGAGTTCGACACGGGCGGCCATGCGTCGCGCCCCAATAATCTCTTTGTCTACGCCGGCCGCAACCTGTACCGCCCGGGCGAGACCTTCAATGTGTCGGTGCTGCCGCGCGATCTGGACGGACGCGTGCTGACGCCGTCGCCCCTGACGGCCACCCTGAAGCGTCCCGACGGCCGCACCGTGCAGACCGCGCTCTGGCAACCCAAGAAGGACCTGCCGGGCTATGTGGAACGCACGATCGACCTGCCGCTGGATGCGCAGACCGGTTCGTGGCTGCTGGAGCTTCGTGTGGACCCGGCTTCGCGTGCGCCGGACGCATCCTGGAAATTCCAGGTAGAGGAATTCCTGCCTGAGCGCATGAAGATGGCCTTGACGTCCGAGCAAGAGGTGCTGTCCCCGGACGACGAGCTGACGGTGGACGTGCAGGGCGACTATCTCTATGGCGCACCCGCGGCGGGCAACCGGCTGTTGTCCACGTTCCAGGTCAAGCGCGACCGTTACGCGCTGGCCCAGCAGTGGCCCGGCTTCATCTTCGGCGATGTGGCCGACGACACGCGCCGCACCTTTGGCGAATTGCCTGAAGCGGCACTGGACGACAAGGGTTACGCGCAGCTCGACATCAATCCGAACACGGCGGGCGCGCACTCGCCCATGAAGGTCAGGGTATCCGCCAGCCTGCTGGAATCCGGCGGCCGCCCGGTGGTGCGTTCGATCGAGCGCAGCGTCTGGCCCGCTTCCAAGCTGATCGCCGTCCGGCCGCAATTCGATAGCGACGTGGCCCGCGAAGGCGCGCCCGCCGGTTTCGAAGTGATCCGCGCCAACGCGAACGGTACGATCGAACCGCTGGCCCAGGCCCAGATGCGCCTGTTCCGCGAAGAGCGCCAGTATTACTGGCGCTTTGACGACCAGCGCGGCTGGAACAGCGGCTACACCGAAACCGAGGAACTGGTGGATTCGCGCGCGATCGCGCTGAACGACCGGGCGCAGTTGACCGTTCCGGTCAAGTGGGGCCGCTACCGCCTGGAAATCACGGATCCGGAAACCGGCGAAACGATGCGCTACCGCTTCTATGCGGGCTGGAACGCGCAGGACGCCGATGCCATGGGCAACCGTCCCGACCGCGTGCAGATGAAGCTGGAAGGCGTGCCCGCCAAGCCGGGCGACACCGTCAAGTTGACGCTGACGCCGCCGCACGACGGGCAGGCGCTGATCACGGTCGAAGGCGATCGCATGCTGTGGTCCACCTGGGTTGCCGTGAAGGCCACCGGCACGCAGGTCGAGATCCCCGTCGACAAAAGCTGGAAGCGCCACGACCTGTACGTTGCCGCGGCGGTCTTCCGTCCCGGCAGCGAGGGCGACCGCGTTACCCCGGCGCGCGCGCTGGGCCTGGCCTTCCTGCCGATTGCCAGCGCCGACCGCAAGCTGGACGTCAAGCTGACGGCCGCGCCCAAGGCCGTGCCCGAGACCAAGACGACCGTGCGCGTGAAAGTGGATGGCGCTCAGGGCAAGCAGGCCACGGTGACCCTCTCCGCCGTGGACGTGGGCATCCTGAACATCAACCAGTACGCCACCCCTGATCCGCTGGACTACTTCTTCGGCAAGCACCGCTACGCGCCCGAATTGCTGGACATGTACGGCAAGCTGATCGAAAAGATGGATGGCACCAAGGGCAAGCTGAAGTGGGGCGGCGACGCCGCGATGCGCGGCGACAGCAAGAGCCTGCCGAAAAAGGTCAAGCTGGTGGACCTGTTCTCCGGCCCGGTGACGCTCAATGCGCAGGGCGAGGCGGACATTCCGCTGGACCTGCCCGACTTCAACGGCACGCTGCGCCTGATGGCAGTGGCCTTCACGCCCGACAACTACGGCAGCACCGACACCGAAATGGTGGTGGCGGCGCCGATCGTGGCCGAACTGAACACCCCGCGCTTCATCACGCCGGGAGACCAGGCCGCGATCGCGCTGGACGTGACCAACCTGAGCGGCGCCGAGCAAAAGGTGTCGATCAAGCTGGAAGCGCTGGATCCGCTGGCCATCGTCGATGGCGTGCGCACCATCACGCTGAAGGACAAGCAGCGGACGACGCTGCGCTTTAACGCGACGACCACGGGCTCGTACGGCCTGGGCCTGATGCGCCTGACCGTGGACGGGCAGGGCGGCGGCAAGCCGGTGCATATCGTGCGCGAATCGGTGCTGCAGGTGCAGCCCGCGTATGCGGCCGAACGCCAGGTGCGCCGGCTGCGTTTGAATCCGGGCGAGACGCAGGCGCCGCAGGCTTCGTGGGTGGCGCCCTACTATCCGGATTCCACGACCGTCAGCCTGACCGTGTCGAACCGTCCGCCGTTCAACGTCAACCGCCTGGTCGAAGGACTGCTCAACTATCCCTATGGATGCACCGAGCAGACGATCAGCGCGACCATGCCGTGGGTGATGCTGGACGAGGATTCCGCCAAGCAGTTCGGTCTCAAGCCCCGCACGCAGGCGGAACGCGCCGCCAAGGTGGCGGGCGCCATGGGCCGCCTGTCCGGCATGCGCAATGCCGTGGGTTCCTACAACCTGTGGAGCGGTTCTTCGTCCCGCGACGTGTGGTTGACGGCCTATGCCGTGGGCTTCATGCAGGATGCGCGCGACAAGGGCTTCGATGTGCCCGAGGCGTCGCTGGACCGTTCGCGGGTGTGGCTGCTGGAACAGGTGCAGCAGAGCACGGGCGGGTTCGGCACGTGGTCGGCCAACCTGCGCCGCAACCTCGAAGCGGGCCGTCTCGACAGCAGCGACGCCAATGTCCTGCGCGAAGACCATCGCCGCTTCGCCGGCCTGGCCACCGCCGCGCTGGCGCTGGCGCGCGACAAGAAGGCGCCGCTGTCAACCGTGCGCCAGCTCTTCGACAACTATCAAGAGCGCGCGCGTTCGCCGCTGCCGCTGGTGCAGTTGGCGGCCGCGTTCAAGCTGATGGGCGACGAGGGGCGCATGAAGCAGGCGCTCGACCTCGCCATGGCGCGCGCCTATGGCATCAACATCAACAACCGGTACAGCACCTACTACGACGAATGGATGGGCGACTACGGCAGCAGCGTGCGCGACTATGCGCTGGCGTATGCGCTGGTCAGCCAGTACGAGCTTCGCCATGAGCGCAGCGAGACCCTGCTGACGCAACTGGCGGGCCGCCTCGGCAACCGTTCCTATCTGTCCACACAGGAACAGATGGCGCTGTTGCTCGCCGCGCGGGCAGTCGGCGGCGACAAGGGCACGCCCTGGGAAGCCACGCTCACGGTCAACGGCGCGCGCAAGCCGCTTGCCGGCGGCAAGAGCGACCAGACGGTCTCGCTGACGGCGGCCGAACTCGCTGGCACGCAGTTGCAGAACACCGGCAGCCAGTCGCTGTTCGTCGAGTACGACATCCAGGGCAGCCCGACCGCGACGCCCGCGCCGCGCAACGACGTCATCCAGCTCAAGCGCGGCTGGTACCGTCCGGACGGCCGCCCCTGGGATGGCGGCACGCTGCAGACCGGCGATATGCTGGTGGTGTGGGTGCAGGCCAGCGCCAACCAGAACATCCCTGATGGGTTGCTGGTGGATCGCGTGCCGGCCGGGTTCGAGGTCGAGAACCTGAACCTGTCCCAAAGTCCGGAGATGCGGGAATGGACGATCGGAGGACGCCGCGTGGCCGACGCCATGGCGGATTCCAACATCAAGCATCGCGAGTTCCGCGACGACCGCTATGTGGCCGCGGTGTCGCTGGGCCGGGGCAAGGTGGACGTGTTCTATCTGGTGCGTGTCGTGACGCCGGGCCGTTATGCGGTGCCGTCGACGGTGGCCGAGGATATGTATCGTCCCGAGATCCGCGGCGTAGGTGAGCAATGGAGCACGGTCGAAATCCGCGATCGCGGCGCCAAGCGTCCTTGAAACCCGCCGCCACCCCCGTGGCGGGCGCCTCGCGCGCCCGCCGCTGGCGGCGGCGCGGAATCCTGGCGGCCAGCGCTTTTTCGGCGCTGGCCGTCTTGTTATTCGTGCTGGACCGCCTTTATCCGCTGCCCCTTATCGATTCGGGCGGGGCGGCGGTCGTCGTGGCCGCCGACGGTACGCCGTTGCGCAATTACCCCAGCCGTGACGGCATCTGGCGCTATCCGGTCAAGCCCGGGCAGGTTTCCGAGCGCTACCTGGAAACGCTGCTGACCTACGAAGACCGCTGGTTCTACTGGCACCCTGGGGTCAACCCGGTGGCGCTTGCCCGCGCGGGCTGGCAATGGGCCACCAATCGCCGCATCGTGTCGGGCGGATCGACGCTGACCATGCAGGTCGCGAGGCTGATCGATCCGCAACTGGCTGGCAAGCCCTCGCGTTCGATGTCGGCCAAGTTGCGTCAGGCCTGGCGCGCCGTGCAGCTCGAAATGCACTACAGCAAGGATGAAATCCTGTCGCTGTACCTGACCCATGCGCCGATGGGCGGCATCGTGGAAGGCGTGGAAATGGGTTCGCGGCTGTGGCTGGGCAAGCCGGCCCGCGACCTGGGCCCCGCCGAGGCCGCCATGCTGACCGCGTTGCCGCAGGCGCCTTCGCGCCTGCGCCCGGACCGCCACCCCGAGGCGGCGCAGGCGGCACGCGACAAGGTGCTGGACCGCATGGCCGAACTGGGCCGCTGGACGCCGGCCGAGGTGGCCGATGCAAAGATCGAAACGGTGATCGCCCCGCCGCTGCGGGCGCGCTGGCTGGCGCCGCTGGCCGCGCAGCGGCTGTTGCAGGAGGCGGGCGGCCGGTCGGCCGCGCGCCGGCCGGGCGAACGTCCTCCGCTGGTGACGTCGACGCTGGATGCGGACATGCAGGCGTCAGTGGAACGGATGTTGCTGGACCGGGTCGATAACCTGCCGCCCAAGGTTTCGATGGCCGTGCTGGTGATGGACAACGACACGCTCGAGATCAAAGCCTACGCGGGGTCTGCGGATTTTTCGGACGAAAGCCGATACTCCCACGTCGACATGGTGCGCGGCGTGCGCTCGCCAGGCTCCACGCTCAAGCCGTTTCTTTATGCCCAGGCGCTGGATGAAGGCCTGATCCATTCCGAAAGCCTGCTGATCGACGCGCCCATGTCTTTCGGAGGCTATGCGCCCGGTAATTTCCAGGCGGCCTTCGCGGGCCCGATCAGCGTGTCGCAGGCCTTGCAGCGGTCTCTGAACGTGCCGGCCGTGGACTTGCTGGACCGCGTCGGACCCGTCAGTTTTGCCTCAGTTATGCTGGCGGGAGGCGTGAAATTACGCTTGCCCGCCGGTGCGCAACCAAATTTGAGCTTGATTTTGGGCGGGGGTGGCACCACATTGGAAGAACTGGTCGGCGCTTACCGGGCTTTGGCCCGCGGTGGCGTGGCGGGGCGGCCCCGGCTCAGGGCGGAGCAGCCCAGGGTCGAGTCCCGTATGATGAGTCCTGGCGCGGCCTGGATCGTTCGCGATATCCTGGAAGGCGGCGGGCACCCGGACCGGCCGTTCTACCAGTCGGGCAGCCCGGCCCGGCAACTGGCCTGGAAAACCGGAACCAGTTTCGGATTCCGGGATGCATGGGCGGTCGGAGTGACCGACAGATGGACGATCGGCGTTTGGGTAGGACGTCCGGACGGCACGCCGAACCCCGGCTTCTTTGGGGCGAATGTGGCGGCGCCGCTACTGCAGGACATCGTGGCGGCCTTGCCGGAAGGCGCCCAGCAGGCCAGGGTCAGGCCCGAAACGGTGCATGCGGCCGTGACGTGCTGGCCCTTGGGCTACAGGCTGGGCAGCGTGCCATCGGGCGCATGTCCCGAACAGCGCGCGGCTTGGACGCTTAATGAAACGGCGCCGCCGTCGTTTGCCGGCTATGCCGACGCCACCAAGGCGCCGTTGCGGCTGGGCGGCGTGGCCAATGGTTCGGTGCTTCGGCCCGTGCCCGGCAAGCAGCAGGTGGCGCTGGAAGTGGATGTGCAAGGCGCCGAGGGCGAAGTATGGTGGATGCTCGATGGCCGTGTTTCAAGTCACGGCGCGGCGGGTCATCCGTTTAATTTGGTGCTGGCGCAAGACGGCCGGTATACGCTTACCGTCATGGATACACATGGCCGCCACGACAGCGTGGTTTTTGAAATCGCTGGCGTTACGCCATGATCGGCATAGAATATGAATCGTGTATTTGACCGCTTCGATGCGTTACGGAGGAAGCGTGATTTCCCAAGAGCTTGAAGTCAGCCTGCATATGGCTTTTGTCGAGGCCCGTTCGGCCCGGCATGAATTTATAACCGTCGAGCATCTGCTGTTGTCGTTGCTGGACAACGCGTCTGCCGTCGAGGTTCTGCGCGCTTGCGCCGCCAATCTAGACGACTTGCGCCGCAACCTGCGCCAGTTCGTTTCGGAAAACACGCCGGTGATCCCGAGCGGCGCCGAAGTCGACACGCAACCGACGCTGGGTTTTCAGCGCGTGATCCAGCGCGCGATCATGCATGTGTCCGCTGGAGGCACCGGCAAGAAGCCGGTCACCGGCGCGAACGTGCTGGTGGCCATATTCGGCGAAAAGGACTCGCATGCCGTGTACTACCTGCAGCAGCAGGGCGTGACACGGCTCGATGTCGTCAACTTCCTGTCGCATGGCATTACCAAACAGCCGCAGGTGGAGTCCGCCGCCGTGCAGAAAGAGCAACAGCCCAATGGTGAAGAGCAGGGCGAATCGCGCCAGTCGCCGCTGGACCAATACGCCACCGACCTGAACGCCGCCGCGCTTGCGGGCCGCATCGATCCCCTGATCGGTCGCGAGCACGAAGTCGAACGCGTCATCCAGGTGCTGTGCCGCCGCCGCAAGAACAATCCGCTGCTGGTCGGCGAGGCCGGCGTGGGCAAGACCGCCATCGCCGAAGGCCTGGCCTGGCGCATCACGCGCGGCGAAGTGCCGGAAATCCTGCAGGCTGCCCAGGTCTTTTCGCTGGACATGGGCGCTTTGCTGGCGGGCACCAAATACCGCGGCGATTTCGAACAGCGTCTGAAGGGTGTGCTCAAGCAGATCCGCGGCAATCCCGACGCCATTCTGTTCATCGACGAAATCCATACGCTGATCGGCGCCGGTTCGGCTTCGGGCGGCACGCTGGACGCGTCCAATCTGCTCAAGCCGGCCCTGTCGTCCGGCCAGCTCAAGTGCATCGGCGCCACCACGTACACCGAATACCGCGGTGTCTTCGAAAAGGACCATGCGCTGTCGCGCCGGTTCCAGAAGATCGACGTGCCCGAGCCCAGCATCGAACAGACCGTGCAGATTCTGCGCGGCCTGAAGAGTCGCTTCGAAGAGCACCACAGCGTGCGCTATTCGGCTGCCGCGCTGTCGGCCGCAGCGGAGCTGTCCGCCCGCTTCATCAACGACCGCCACCTGCCCGACAAGGCCATCGACGTGATCGACGAGGCCGGCGCCGCCCAGCGCCTGCTGCCGCGTTCGCGCCAGAAAAAGGTGATCGGCAAGGTGGACATCGAAAATATCGTATCCAAGATCGCGCGCATCCCGCCGCAGTCCGTCTCCAACGACGACCGCAGCAAGCTCGCCACCCTTGATCGCGACCTGAAGACCGTGGTCTTTGGCCAGGACGGCGCCATCGATGCGCTGTCCGCGGCCATCAAGATGGCGCGGTCGGGCCTGGGCAAGCCGGAAAAGCCGATCGGCGCTTTCCTGCTTTCCGGTCCCACGGGCGTGGGCAAGACCGAAGTGGCCCGCCAGCTGGCATTCACGCTGGGCGTGGAGCTGCTGCGCTTCGATATGTCGGAGTACATGGAACGCCACGCGGTGTCGCGCCTGATCGGCGCGCCTCCGGGCTACGTGGGGTTCGACCAGGGCGGGCTCCTTACCGAAGCCATCACCAAGCAGCCGCACTGCGTGTTGTTGCTCGATGAAATCGAAAAGGCGCACCCGGATGTCTTCAACATCCTGCTGCAGGTCATGGACCACGGCACACTGACCGACAACAATGGCCGCAAGGCTGACTTCCGCAACGTCATCCTCATCATGACGACGAACGCGGGGGCCGAGACCTTGAACCGTCCGTCGATCGGTTTCTCGAACTCGCGGATGGTGGGCGACGAAATGGCGGAAATCCGCCGCATGTTCACGCCCGAATTCCGCAACCGCCTGGACGCGATCATTCCCTTCGCCTCGCTGGACCGCGAGGTCATCCTGCGCGTGGTGGACAAGTTCCTCATGCAGCTCGAAGACCAGTTGCACGAACGCCGCGTGGAAGCCGTATTCACCACGCGCCTGCGTGAACATCTTGCCAAGGAGGGGTTCGACCCGCTGATGGGCGCGCGTCCCATGCAACGCCTCATCCAGGACACCATCCGACGCGCGTTGGCCGACGAGCTGCTGTTTGGCAAGCTGGTCGACGGCGGGTCGGTCACGGTCGACCTGGACGATACGGGCAAGGTTACGCTGGACTTCGACGACAGCGGCAAGCCGCCTTCATCGGACGCGCCAGACAAGCAGGAAGTCGAACTAGTCGATTGATGACCGCGGACCGCCAGCCGCTGATCGAGTGCGAACACTGCGCAAGCATCTATCGCCGACATCAGCTCGAACCTGGCGAGACCGCCAATTGCGCCCGCTGCGGTGCCATACTCTGGCGCTACAGCGGGCTTACTTTGTCCAATTGGCTGGCGCTTGCCATTACCGCTCTGATCGTTTTCGGGGTGGCCAACGCCTATCCGGTCGCTTCCATGTCGGTGCAGGGCATGGTCCAGCAGGCGTCCTTGCTGGACTCCATCTTCATCACCTGGCGCCAAGGGCACTGGGTGGTCGCCGTGATGACCGGCCTGGCCGGTTTCGTGTTGCCGCTGTTGCAGCTCACGGTGCTGCTATGGGTGCTTGGCCCCTTGGCACAGGGGCGCGAGCCGGCCGCCTTCCGTGGCGCCATGCGATTGCTGGGCGCGCTGCGGCCCTGGTGCATGGTCCCGGTGTTCCTGCTGGGGGTCCTGGTCGCGGTGGTCAAGCTGGCCGGCATGGCGGCGGTGTCTCCGGGCATCGGCCTGGGCGCCTTCGGCATCCTGACCATCCTGCTGACCATCTTGGGCCGCCTGTCGCCGCACGTGCTCTGGCGCTACGCGGAGACGGTGGGGGCCGAGCCCGTGCATGTGCCCGAGAGCGGCCCGGACGTGGTGCTTACCGGCTGCCATGTTTGCGGCCAGGTGCAGGCCCTGTCGCGCGAGGCCGGCCCCGAAGACCATCATCACTGCGTGCGTTGCGACGCGCAGGTGCACTACCGCAAACCCGATCATCTGTCGCGCACCTGGGCGCTGCTGCTTGCCGCCGTGGTGTTCTACATTCCCGCCAATGTGCTGCCGGTGATGCAGGTCAACTCGCTGCTGGGCGACAGCGCCCACACGATCCTGGGTGGCGTGGTCGAGCTGTGGCAAATGGGTTCCTGGGATATTGCGCTGATCGTGTTCATCGCCAGCGTGGCGGTGCCGCTGACCAAGCTGCTGGCGCTGATCCTGCTGCTGCTGACCGAGCAATGGCGCAGCACGACCAATCTGCGGCCGCGCACCCGTCTGTATCAAATGGTAGAGTTCATCGGCCAATGGTCGATGCTGGACGTCTTTGTCGTTATATTGCTGGCGGCGCTGGCGGATTTTCAGGGCTTGATGGAAATCAGCGCGGGCGCGGGCGCCGCGGCGTTTGGCGTCGTCGTCATCCTGACCATGCTGGCGGCCATGAGCTTTGACCTGCGGCGTAGTTGGGACCTGGAAGGGCAGAGTGAAATCGAATTGGCGCCGGTGGAAGTCCGGCGCCCGCCGGCGCCCGCCGCCGGCAAGGAAATGGGCTAGGAAGGCCGTTTTTTCCCGCTCACAAAAAGGAAGAGTAGATGTCCGAGCAAGCACCCGGATCCGGTGAAGAGAAGTTCGCGTCGCCCGCGATCTCCCGCAAGCAGAAGCGCCGGATCTCCTGGATCTGGCTGGTGCCTGTGGTTGCGGCGCTGATGGGGCTGTCGCTGGTCGTACGGACCTGGATGCAGGCAGGTCCTGACATTTCGATTTCGTTCAACACCGCCGAAGGCCTGGAGGTGGGCAAGACCCAGCTCCGCTACAAGGACGTGAACATCGGCACGGTGAAATCCATAGGCTTCAATGCCGACCGCAGCAAGGTGGTCGTGCGGGCGGAGCTTGCCAAGGAAGTCTCGGATCTGGCGCGCGAGGGCACGAACTTCTGGGTGGTGCGGCCGCGGCTGGACGTGAGCGGCGTCTCGGGCCTGGGCACGTTGTTGTCGGGTGCTTATATCGGCGTGGACGCGGTGGAAGGCAAGGGCGAGACCGCGCGGGCCACCAAGCTGAATTTCGAAGGCCTGGAAATTCCCCCGGCCGTGACCCACGACCGTGCCGGCAAGCGCTTCATGCTGAAGGCCTCCGATCTGGGATCGCTGGACATCGGTTCGCCGGTGTACTTCCGGCGCATCAATGTCGGCCGCGTGATCGGCTATGCCCTGGACCAGAACGGCAGCGCCGTGAACGTCGAGGTTTTCGTGGATGCGCCCAACGACAAGTTCGTCACCAACGGCACGCGCTTCTGGAACGCCAGCGGCGTGGATTTCAGCGTCAACGCCGATGGCTTGAAGGTCCGCACGCAGTCGCTGGTGTCGATGGCGGTGGGCGGCGTGGCCTTCGCCCCCGTGCAAACGGCGCGGGACGGAGGATCGGCGGCTCCGGCCGACTCGAACTTCGACCTGTATCCCACCGAGGCCGCTGCCAAGGCCAATCCGGACGGCGAGGCCTTCCCGATCCGCATGCGCTTCGATCAGTCGATCCGCGGCCTGACGGTCGGCGCGCCCATTGACTTCAACGGCATCACGCTGGGCAACGTCACCGAGATCAACCTGGACTTCGATCCGGCCACCAAGCGCTTCTATTCGCTGGTGGACGCCACGCTGTATCCGGAGCGCCTGGGCCGCGTTTACGAAGAAGTGCGCGAACGCGCGGTCAAGGATGGCGATGTGGCGGGGCAGCGCTTGCTGGGCGTCATGATCAAGCATGGCCTGCGCGCGCAACTGCGCACCGCCAACCTGCTGACGGGTCAGCTTTACGTGGTGCTGGACGACTTCCCAAACGTCAAGCCGGTCGACTTCCAGCCCTCCAATCCCGCCATCATTCCCACCATTCCGGGCAATCTGGATCAGCTGCAGCAGCAGATCAGCAATATCGTCGCCAAGATCGAGAAGATCCCGTTCGACAAGATCGGCGACGACCTGCGCGCCACGCTGGCCAGCACGTCCAAGCTGATGAACCGCCTGGACAAGCAGGTGGCGCCGGAGGCGCAGAACATGCTCAGGCAGGCCAAGGAATCCATGGCGAACATCAATTCGCTGCTGGCCTCGGATGCGTCCCTGCCGGTCAACACGGAAAAGGCGATGCAGGAATTGAGCCGGGCGGCGCGTTCGCTGCGAGCGCTGGCCGACTTCCTGCAATCCAATCCCGAGGCCTTGTTGCGCGGCCGCGGCCCCGATCCCATTCCCGGCTCCGGTCCCGTCAGGAACTAGACATCCATGAATATCCGACCCCTACGCGGCGCAGAATCCTCCTCCCTGGGTGCGCCAGCCATCGGCCGGCAAGGCAGGCAGCCCAGGCTGCGTGCCGCGCTGGCTGTCCTGGCTTTGTCCGGCGGGCTGGCCGCCTGCGGTTCCTCGCCTCCCGTTCATTACTACACCCTGCAGGCGCCGGCGGCCCCCAGCGCGGGCCGCGCCGTGGCATCCGCTCCGTTCCTGATCGAGGTGCAGGCCGTCAGTATCTCGACTCAGGCCGACCAGCCCCAGCTCATGGTGCGTACCGGCGACGGCAGCGTCTCGGCGCTGTATTCCGAGCGCTGGAGCTCGCCGCTGGGTGACGAGCTGCGCGGCGCCCTGTCCGATGCCCTGAAGCGGGAACTGGGCGCGCTTGACGTGCAAGTGGTCAAACCCGGTCCTGGCGCGGCCGTCTGGCGCGTGCAGACGGACGTGCAGCGGTTCGAACTGGTGTCGGGCAGCATGGCGCAACTGGACGCGACCTGGCGGGTGCGCCCGGTCAACCTGAAGGGTTCCGGCCTGTTGTGCCGCAGTGTCGTGACTGAAACGGTCTCGGATGCCGAGGTGCCCAGCCTGATTGCGGCGCAGCAGCGCGCGGTGGTGAACCTGGCGGGCGCCATGGCCTCGGCGATACGCGGCCAGACGCCGGCGGGTTCGGCGTCGGTGCAGATGATGGGCTGCTCGCCACTGAAGGAATGAGGCGACGCGCGAAAAATCGCGTGATCTCAAGCGGTTAACCTAGGGTTAACCTTAATACAAACACGGTTGCAACCTGTCTAGCATACGGTCCTACCCATGCTGGGTTTCGTTCGGGCCCAGTATTACCTTTGCCATGCGACAGGAAGCAATCTCTTATGGCCAGCACGACCCTCGGCGTCAAAGTCGATGACGCACTACGCGACCGCCTGAAGGCGGCCGCGCACAAGCTCAATTGCACGCCGCACTGGCTGCACAAGCAGGCGATCCTCGCCTACCTGGACAAGATCGAGCGGGGCCATCTGCCCGCCGAAATGTCCCATCTGGGCTTCGATTCGGGCGGCGACGACGAGATAGGTGACGGCCAGTCCGCGCCCACGCCTCCGTTCTACGAATTCGGCCAGGACGTGCAGCCGCAATCGGTGCTGCGCGCGGCGATCACCGCGGCCTACCGGCGCCCCGAGCCCGAATGCGTTCCGCTGTTGCTGGGCCAGGCCCGCATGCCCAATCTGGAAAAAGTGCATGCGATGGCGTCCGGCCTGGTGAAGAAGCTGCGCGGCAAGCGCAGCGGCGGCGGCGTGGAAGGGCTGATCCAGGAATTCTCATTGTCCAGCCAGGAAGGCGTGGCCCTGATGTGCCTGGCCGAAGCGCTGCTGCGCATTCCCGACCGGGCCACGCGCGACGCGCTGATCCGCGACAAGGTCGCGCGCGGCGACTGGAAGTCGCACATGGGCGGCTCGCAATCCCTGTTCGTCAACGCGGCCACGTGGGGCCTGATGATTACCGGCAAGCTGGTGGCCGTGAGCAGCGAACAATCGCTGTCCAAGGCGTTGACCCGCCTGATCGGCAAGGGCGGCGAGCCCCTGGTGCGCAAGGGCGTGAACATGGCCATGCGCATGATGGGCGAGCAGTTCGTGTCCGGCCAGACCATCTCCGAGGCGCTGGCCAACAACCGCAAGATGGAAGCGCGCGGCTTCCGTTATTCCTACGACATGCTGGGCGAGGCCGCCACCACGGCGGATGACGCCGAACGCTATTACGCGTCGTACGAACAGGCTATCCACGCGATCGGCAAGGCCGCGGCCGGACGCGGCATCTATGAAGGGCCGGGCATCTCGATCAAGCTGTCGGCGCTGCATCCGCGCTATTCGCGCGGCCAGCGCGAACGCGTCATGGCCGAGTTGCTGCCGCGCGTGAAAGCGCTGACTGCGCTGGCCCGCAGCTACGACATCGGCCTGAATATCGACGCCGAAGAGGCCGACCGCCTGGAAATCTCGCTCGACCTGCTGGAGGCGCTTTGTTTCGCCCCCGAACTGGAAGGCTGGAACGGCATCGGCTTCGTCATCCAGGCCTACCAGAAGCGCGCGCCGTTCGTGATCGACTACGTGATCGACCTGGCCCGCCGCAGCCGTCACCGCGTGATGGTGCGCCTGGTGAAGGGCGCTTACTGGGACAGCGAGATCAAGCGCGCGCAGGTCGATGGCCTGGAAGGCTATCCGGTCTATACCCGCAAGCTGTACACCGACGTGGCCTACCTGGCCTGCGCCCGCAAGCTGCTGGGCGCCCCGGAAGCCGTGTACCCGCAGTTCGCCACGCACAACGCCTACACGCTGGCGGCGATCTATCAGCTCGCCGGCCAGAACTACTACCCGGGCCAGTACGAGTTCCAGTGCCTGCACGGCATGGGCGAACCGCTGTACGACGAAGTGGTCGGTCCGCTGGCGCAGGGCAAGCTCAACCGTCCCTGCCGCATCTACGCGCCGGTCGGCACGCACGAAACGCTGCTGGCGTATCTGGTGCGCCGTCTGCTCGAAAACGGCGCCAACACCTCGTTCGTAAACCTGATCGGCGACGACAGCATTCCGGTCGAAACGCTGGTGGCGGACCCCGTTGACGCCGCCGCGCGCATCGTGCCCCTGGGTGCGCCGCACGAGAAGATCCCGCTGCCGCGTGAGCTGTATGGCGACCTGCAACAGGGCGCGCGCGCCAATTCGGCGGGCCTGGACCTCAGCAACGAACATCGCCTGGGTTCGCTGTCCGCCGCATTGCTGACCAGCGCGGCCACGCCGTGGCACGCCGCGCCCATGCTGGGCGAGGGCGGCGATGTCTGGGACGCTGCCCGCGCCATCGAAGTGCGCAACCCCGCCAACCTGCGCGACGTGGTGGGCCACGTCATCGAGGCGCAGGCCGACGAGGCCGATCTTGCGCTGCGAGCCGCCGCCAATGCGTCGCCGATCTGGCAGTCCACGCCGGTGGCGGAGCGGGCCCAGTGCCTGCGCCGCGCCGCGCAGTTGCTGGAAGAGCAGATGCAGACGCTGCTGGGCCTGATCGTGCGCGAGGCCGGCAAGTCGCTGCCCAACGCCATCGCCGAGGTCCGCGAGGCCGTGGACTTCCTGCGCTATTACGCCGACCAGGCCGAACGGGAATTCAGCAACGACACGCATCGCCCGCTGGGCACCGTGCTGTGCATCAGCCCCTGGAATTTCCCGCTGGCCATCTTCACCGGCCAGGTCGCGGCCGCGCTGGCCGCGGGCAATACCGTGCTGGCCAAGCCCGCCGAGCAGACGCCCCTGATCGCGGCCCAGGCTGTGTCCATCCTGCGGGCGGCGGGCGTGCCCGCCGGCGCCGTACAGTTGCTGCCGGGCCGTGGCGAAACCGTGGGTGCGCAGTTGGTTGCCAGCCCCGGCGTGCGCGGCGTGATGTTCACCGGATCCACCGACGTCGCGCGCATCATCGCGCGCACCCTGGCGGATCGCCTGGACGACGACGGCCACACCATCCCGCTGATCGCGGAGACGGGCGGTCAGAACGCCATGGTGGTGGATTCCTCCGCCTTGTCCGAGCAGGTCGTGTTCGACGTGCTCAGCTCCGCCTTCGATTCGGCCGGCCAGCGGTGCTCGGCGCTGCGCGTGCTGTGCGTGCAGGAAGACAACGCCGACCATGTGCTGACGATGTTGCGCGGGGCCATGCGCGAACTTGCCGTGGGCAATCCCGACCGCCTCTCGGTGGATGTGGGCCCGGTCATCGACACCGAAGCGCGCAACGGTATCCAGCGGCACATCGAGACGATGCGCACGGCAGGCCATCGCGTGGATCAGGTTGAACTCAACGGCGAATGCCGCCACGGCACTTTCGTGCCGCCGACCATCATCGAGATCGACCACATCGGCGAACTGACGCGCGAAGTCTTCGGTCCGGTGCTGCATGTGGTGCGCTACAAGCGCGATGAACTCGACGCCTTGCTCGACGCCATCAACGGCACGGGCTATGGACTGACCTTCGGCGTGCACACCCGCATCGACGAAACCATTGCCCACGTGACCGGCCAGGTTCACGCCGGCAACGTGTACGTCAACCGCAACATCGTGGGCGCCGTGGTGGGTGTGCAGCCCTTTGGCGGCGAATGCCTGTCCGGCACCGGTCCCAAGGCGGGCGGTCCGCTGTACATGTACCGCCTGCTGGGCACGCGTCCCGCGGGCCTGCCGCCGGCGCTGGATGCCGCGGCGCCGCTGCCGCAACGTATTGCGCTGCCCGGTCCGACCGGCGAAACCAATACCTATATGGTTGAACCGCGTGGCGCGGTGTATTGCGTGGCGGCCACGGACGCCGGCGCGCGCGCCCAATGGTCGGTGGCGCGGCTGACGGGCAACCATGCCTGGTTCGCCGATACGCCGGCGGCGCAGGCGCTGCTGTCCGGCCTGGACGCCGAACAGCAGGGCCAGGCGGGAATACTGGCCGACGCCGAGGTCGATGAGGCCGACTATCATGCCGTGCTGTTCGAAGGCGATGGTGATGCGCTGCAGGCGCTGAACCAGCGCATTGCGCAGCGTCCGGGGGCCATTCTGGCCGTTCACGGCCTGACGCCGGACGCGCTGGCAGCGGGGGCCGGCTACGTGCCGGAACGCCTCTTGACGGAGCGTTCCATCAGCGTGAATACCGCGGCGGCGGGCGGCAACGCCAGCCTGATGACCATCGGTTGACCGCAAGCACGGGGTAACCCTTGGGTATCCAAGGGTTATCTCCAATATCGGGCTAGGTTGCACTGGAAGGAAAATCCGGTCGCACCTCTAGTTTGGCTGTCGCAACCCGGCATTCAGACTTTGCAGAAAATGCATGCGCGGGACCCGTCAACCATCGGGCCCGCGGTAGTAAAAAACAAAGCCTGGCTAAAAAAGCTCAGGTATAACAAGACCTTAAGTCCGACATCCCGGAGGATACCCCATGAAGTTGCACACCACTTTGAAGCTTGCCGCCGCCGCCGTCGCCGCCGCGGGCATGACCGCCGCCGCTCAGGCCGCGGACATCAAATTCGGCTTTGCCGCGCCGCTTACCGGTCCGCAATCGCACTATGGCGAGGACATGCAGAACGGCCTGAACCTGGCCCTGGAAGAAGCCAACAAGAAGGGCATCAAGGTTGACGGCCAGCCCGCCAAGTTCGTGCTGGTGTCGCGTGATGACCAGGCCGACCCGCGCGTCGGCGTGCAGGTCGCCCAGCAATTGGTCGACCAGGAAGTGGTCGGCATCCTGGGGCACTTCAATTCGGGCACGACGATCCCCGCGTCGCGCGTCTACCATGAAGCCGGTCTGCCGCAGATCGCCATGGCCACGTCGCCGGAGTACACCAAGCAAGGCTACGAAACGACCTTCCGCATGATGACCAGCGACACCCAACAGGGCGCCGCCGTCGGCAAGTTCATGGTGGAAAACCTGAAGGCCAAGAAGGTCGCGATCATCGATGACCGCACCGCCTACGGCCAGGGCCTGGCCGACGAGGTCGAGAAGGCGGTCAAGGCCGCGGGCGGCCAGATCGTGCGCCGCGAGTACACGACCGACAAGGCCAACGACTTCACCGCCATCCTGACCAACATCAAGGGTTCCGCGCCCGACGCCATCTTCTACGGCGGCCTGGACGCGCAGTCGGGCCCGATGAAGCGCCAGTTGGCCACGCTGGGCCTGAAGGCACCGCTGGTGTCGGGTGAAATGACCCGCAGCGACACCTTCATCAAGCTGGCCGGCGATGCCGCCGACGGCACCTACGCTTCGCTGGCAGGCGTGCCGCTGGACAAGATGGCCGCGGGCAAGGACTTCGAGCAGCGCTATCAGGCCCGCTTCAAGAAGGCTCCCGGCGTGTATGCGCCGTACGCCTACGACGGCGCGTGGAACATGATCGCGGCCATCGAGCAGGCCGGTTCGGCCAAGCCCGAAAAATACCTGCCGGCGCTGGCCAAGCTGAACCGCAAGGGCGCCACCAGCGAACACATTTCGTACGACGACAAGGGCGACCTGAAGGAAATCTCGGTCACCATCTACGAAGTCAAGAACGGCAAGTGGGAAATGGTTGAAACGATGGTCAGCCAAGCCAACTAAGGCGGCTTGAACGAGGGCGGATCCCGGCTGCGCCAGGGTCCGCCCGCTCTCCGCCAAGCGCCGTCCGGCGCCGCGGCGCGCTACGCCAGGCCGGGCCCTCGGGCCCCGGCCGCGTCAGACGCGATTTTTCCAGGCTTATTCAGCGGCCCCTATGGATATCTTCATTCAACAACTGATTAACGGCGTCACGCTAGGCAGCGTGTACGCCCTGGTCGCCCTTGGCTACACCATGGTGTACGGCATCATCGGGCTGATCAACTTCGCGCATGGCGACGTCGTCATGATCGGCGCGATGGCGGCCACGACGGTCGCCATCTCCCTGGTCGGCGGCGACCCCGGCACCTCGGCCTTTGTCGTACTGGGCGTGGGCCTGCTGGTCTCCGTGCCCCTTTGCATGGCGGTGGGCTGGACGGCCGAACGCGTGGCCTACCGGCCGCTGCGGCGCGCGCCGCGCCTGGCGGCGCTGATCACGGCCATCGGCGTGTCCATCATCCTGCAGAACGTGGCCATGATGGGCTGGGGCCGCAATTATCTGAACTTCCCGCAGGTGCTGTCGCCGCAGGTGTTCGAATTCGCCGGCGCCCGCATGAGCACGTTGCAGATCGCCATCGTGGTGATCGCGGCGCTGATCATGGGCGGCCTCTTGGCCGTGGTGCACAAGACCCGGCTGGGCACGGCGATGCGCGCCACCGCGCAGAACCGCGAAGTGGCGGGCCTGATGGGCGTGAACATCAACACGGTCATTTCGGCCGCGTTCCTGATCGGCTCGGCGCTGGCCGCCGTGGCGGGCATGATGGTCGCGACCTATTACGGCGTGTCGCAGTACACCATGGGTTTCATGCTGGGCCTGAAGGCCTTCACCGCGGCGGTGCTGGGCGGCATCGGCAACCTGGTGGGCGCGATGGCCGGCGGCCTGCTGCTGGGCATCATCGAGTCCCTGGGCGCGGGCTATATCGGCGACCTGACGGGCGGCTTCCTGGGCAGCCACTACCAGGACGTGTTCGCGTTCTTCGTGCTGGTGCTGGTGCTGATCTTCCGTCCGTCGGGCCTGCTGGGCGAACGCGTGGGAGATCGCGCATGACCGGACACCTCAAAAACAGCGGCCTCTCGGCCCGCACCCTGATCGGCATTGCGCTGATCGGCATCGTGCTGGCGGTGCTGCCCTTCGTGATCGGCATGGCCGGCCAGAGCTGGGTGCGCATCCTGAATTTCGCGTTGCTCTATGTGATGCTGTCGCTGGGCCTGAACATCGTGGTGGGCTTTGCCGGCCTGCTGGACCTGGGCTATATCGCGTTCTATGCCGTGGGCGCCTATACCTGGGCGCTGCTGGCCTCGCCGCATTTCGGCCTGCATCTGCCGTTCTGGGCGATCCTGCCGATCGCGCTGGCGGTGGCCTGCCTGTTCGGCGTGCTGCTGGGCGCGCCGACGTTGAAACTGCGGGGCGACTATCTGGCCATCGTGACCCTGGGGTTCGGGGAAATCATCCGCATCTTCCTGAACAATCTGAACGCGCCCATCAACATCACCAACGGGCCGCAGGGCATCAACCGCATCGACACCTTCAAGGTGGGCGAGTTCGCTTTCGGACGCACGGAAAGCCTGCTGGGCATCCGCTTCACGGGTCCGGAAAAGTACTACTACCTGCTGCTCGCGCTGACGCTGATCATCATCCTGGTCTGCGTGCGTCTGCAGAATTCCCGCATCGGCCGCGCCTGGGAAGCCATCCGCGAGGACGAGATCGCCGCCAAGGCGATGGGCATCAACACGCGCAACATCAAGCTGCTGGCGTTCGCCATGGGCGCATCCTTTGGTGGCGTGGCGGGAGCCTTGTTCGCATCCATGCAGGGCTTCGTCAGCCCCGAGAGCTTCTCGCTGATGGAGTCGATCTCCATCCTGTGCATGGTGGTGCTGGGCGGCATGGGCCATATCCCGGGCGTGATCCTCGGCGCGTTGATCCTGGCGGCGCTGCCCGAATTCCTGCGCGCGGTGGTCGAACCGTTCCAGCACATGGTGTTTGGCGCCGTGATCCTGGATCCGGAAGGCATCCGCATGCTGCTGTTCGGCCTGGCCATGGTGAGCGTCATGCTGTTCCGGCCGGCGGGCCTGTGGCCGTCGGCGGTGCGCAAGCGCGAGCTGGCGACCAAGACCCAGGGAGGCGCGGCATGAGCAAACTGCTGCAAGCCCAGGGCCTGGGCAAGCGCTTCGGCGGCCTGCAGGCCTTGTCCGATGTCAGCTTCGACATCGAGCAGGGCGAGATCTACGGCCTGATCGGTCCGAACGGCGCGGGCAAGACGACGCTGTTCAACGTGCTGACCGGCCTCTACATTCCGGAAGAAGGAACCTGCACCTTCGACGGCGTTTCCATGACCGGCAAGAAACCGCATGAAGTGGCCTACGCCGGCCTGGCGCGCACCTTCCAGAACATCCGCCTGTTCGCCAATCTGAGCGCCATCGAGAACGTGATGATCGGGCGTCACATGCGCACCAAGGCGGGCGTGCTTGGGGCGGTGCTGCGCACCCGGGGCACGCGTGCCGAAGAGGCCGCCATCGAGGCGCGGGCGCAGGAGCTGCTGGACTACGTCGGCATCGGCCATCGCGCCAATGATGTCGCGCGTTCGCTGCCTTATGGCGACCAGCGGCGCCTGGAGATCGCGCGCGCGCTGGCGACCGATCCCAAGCTGTTGGCGCTGGACGAACCCGCCGCCGGCATGAACGCATCGGAAACGGTGGTGCTGCGCAAACTGGTCGAGAAAATCCGCGCCGACGGCGTGACCGTGCTGCTGATCGAGCACGACATGAAGCTCGTCATGGGCTTGTGCGACCGCGTGCTGGTGCTGGAATACGGGAAGGTGCTGTCCATGGGCAAGCCTGCCCAGGTGCAGCGCGATCCCAAAGTCATCGAAGCGTATCTGGGCGCCGGGGCAGCCCAGGATCCGTTGATACACAATGAGGGCCAGGCAACATGACGGCATCCCAACCCCTATTGGAGCTGCGTGGCCTCCAGGTGTCTTATGGCGGCATCCGCGCGGTGCGCGGCACCGACTTGCGCGTGGACGATGGCGAACTGGTCTGCCTGATCGGCGCGAACGGCGCGGGCAAGAGCACGACCCTGCGCGCCATCTGCGGCCTGGTTCCCCTGGCGGGCGGCGAGATCGTCTACGCGGGGCAATCGATCGGCGGCCAGAAGTCGCACGAACTCGTCCGCAAGGGCCTGGTCATGGTGCCCGAAGGCCGCGGCATCTTCGGCCAGCTCACCATCGAGGAAAACCTCGCGATGGGCGGCTATATCCGCCGCGACGCGGCGCAGATCCGCCAGGATACCGACCGCGTCTTCACCTTGTTCCCGCGTCTGGCCGAACGCCGCAAGCAGGCGGCCGGCACGCTGTCGGGCGGCGAGCAGCAGATGGTGGCCATGGGCCGCGCCATGATCGCGCGTCCCAGGCTGCTGCTGCTGGACGAGCCGTCGATGGGTCTCGCGCCCCTGATGGTGGAGAAGGTCTTCGAGGTCGTGCGCACCATCGCCAGCGAAGGCGTGACCATCCTGCTGATCGAGCAGAATGCGCGCCTGGCGCTGGAAAACAGCCATCGCGGCTATGTGATGGAATCGGGCGAGATCACCTTGTCCGGTCCGGCGCGCGAGATGCTGCACGATCCCAAGGTGCGCGCGGCGTACCTGGGAGAGACCGAGTAGCGGCGCGCGGGATGCAAGGCGCGCCAGCGCGCCTTGCATCCGTTTGCGCTAGGCTTCCTGGCGCTCGCGTTCGTGTTCGCGGCCCACGGCCGCAACCACGCCCGCGCGGATCAACGCGTCGATCTCGGTTTCCCCGTAGCCGAATTCTCCCAGGATCGCGATGGAGTCCTCGCCCAGGCGGGGCGCCGCGCGGTGGTACTGCGCGGGCGTTGCCGACAGTTTCACGGGCATGCCTACCGTGCGCACCTTGCCCGCCACCGGATGGTCCTGCTCCACCACCATGCCGCGCGCCAGCGTCTGCGGATGCGACAGCGCCTGCGCAACCGAATGCACCGGGCCGGCGGGCACGCCCGCCGCATCGAAGACGTCCAGCCACTCCTGCGCGCCGCGCGTCTTGAGGATCGCGGAGATCTCCGCCACCAGTTCATCCCGGTTCTGCATGCGGTCTCGATTGCGCGCGAAGCGCGGGTCTTCGGTCCATTCCGGCTTGCCCAGCGCTTGCGCGATGCGCTGCCAGTTCTTCTCGTTCGCGCCGCCGATGATGATCCAGTCCGTGCCGGTGGGGAATGCCTGGTAGGGGGCGCTCAGGACATGGGCGGATCCGGTGGGGCCGGGGGACACGCCACTGCCGAAGTAGATCGCGGCGTGCCAGTACAACTGCTGCAGGCTGGCCTCGAGCAGCGAGGTCTCGACGATCTGGCCCTCGCCGGTGCGCTGCTTGTGTTGATACGCCGCCAGCACGCCGAAGGCCGCGAGCAGGCCCGCATTGATGTCCGCCACGGAATTTCCCGTGCGCAACGGCGGTCCGCCAGGCTCTCCGGTAATGGCCATCAGACCCGAGAAGCCCTGCGCCACCAGGTCGAAGCCGCCCTTGTCGGCGTACGGGCCGGTGGTGCCATACCCCGAGACGGCGCAGTAGATCAGGCCAGGGTTTTCCTGGCGCAGCGTGTCGTAGCCCAGGCCGAGCTTTTCCATCGTGCCTTTGCGGAAGTTCTCGGTGACGACGTCGGCGTCGCGGATCATGCGCAGCAGGACCTTCTTGCCTTCGGGATGCTTCAGGTCCAGCGCGATGGCGCGCTTGTTGCGGTTGAGCATGAGGTAGGGCGCCGAGATGCCATTGATCTGCGGATCGCGGTACTGACGCGAATCGTCGCCGCCATCGATCTTTTCGACCTTGATCACGTCGGCGCCCAGATCGGCGAGCATCATGCCGCAGGTGGGGCCGGCCATGATCTGCGAGAGCTCGATCACGCGCATGCCGGCGAGCGCGCCCGCGGGCGCGTCGGATCGGTTGGAGGCCGGGCGGCCGGTGCCGTGGGTATCGTTATGCATGCAAGTTCCTTGATCTGCGTTCAGCGGCCGCTGAATTGCGGCTTGGCCTTGGCCAGGAAAGCGCGGTAGCCGCTGCGGAAGTCCTCGGTGTCGAAGCAGTCGAAGGCTTCATCGCGGTCGGCATCGGTCAGCGCCTTGCCTTGCACCAGGTTGCGCACGAACTTCTTGTGCCAGCGCGCCACCAGGGGCGCTCCGTCGGCGATGCGGCGCGCGGCGGCCCGGGCCTGCTCCGCGACCTGATCGTCCGGCACCACGCGCGTGACCACGCCCAGGCGCAGCGCCTCGGCAGCGTCGAATATCGTCCCTTCCAGCAGCACTTGCAGCGCGGTGGTCGGGCCGACCAGGCGCACCAGCGGCGCCAGTTCGGAATACGACATCACCAGTCCCAGGTTCTTGATGGGAACGCCGAACCTGGCGCTTTCGCCGCAGATGCGCAGATCGGCCAGGCTGGCGATCTCCAGTCCGCCGCCCACGCAGATGCCGTGTATCTGCGCCACCACGGGGTGGCGGCAGTTGCCGATGGCCTCGATCGTGCGGCGCATGACCGCGCCGTACTCCACCGCCTGCCGTTTGTTGCTGCGCGCGGTTTCGAATTCGCTGATGTCGTTGCCGGGTGAGAACGCCTTTTCACCGGCGCCCCGCAGCAGCACGCAGCGCACGCCATCGTCGCGGTCCAGTTCCAGGAAGGTGTCACCGAGCAGGCGCCAGCCGTCGATGGTGAAGGCGTTGAGTTTTTCCGGCCGGTTCAGCACCACGGTCGCGATGTCGCCGTCGCGCTGCAGCAGGATGGGCGAAGACTCGGTGGTAGAGGTAGCGCTCATGGTGTTCCTTTTTCAGAAGCGGGGGGACGGCCCCCCGCTGGGGATTACTGCTTGGTCAGGCCGAGGCTGGCGGTGAGCTTGCCGTACTTGGCCCATTCGTCCCGCACGTAGGCGGCGAACGCCGCCGGCGTCTGCGGCCCGCCGCCCAGGTCCATGCCCTGGTCGGCCAGCTTGGCGGCGACCTCGGGGTCGGCGAGGGTCTGGGCCAGCGCCTGGTCAAGCTTGTCCATCACCGGGCGCGGCAATTTGGCGGGGCCCAGCACGGCATACCACTGCACGACGTCCAGGCCCTTGATGCCGGATTCGGCCAGGGTGGGCACGTCCGGCAGCCGTTTGCTGCGTTCGGCGCTGGTCACCGCCAGCGGACGCAGCTTGCCTGCCTGGATCTGGTTGATGGCGCCGGGCAGGGTGTCGAAGTTCATGTCCACGCTGCCGCCCAGCAGGTCGGTCATGGCCTGGCCGCTGCCCTTGTAGGGCACGTGCTCCATGGAGACGCCGGCGATCTGCGAAAAGCGCGCCGCGCTCAGATGCTGCGGGCTGCCCATGCCGGACGAGGCATACAGCAGTTGCTTCGGCTTGGCGCGGGCGTCGTCCACCAGGTTCTGGACGGTGGTGTAGGCGTGCTTGGCGGGATTCACGACCAGCACGTTGGGCACCGAACCGATATAGCGCACCGCCGTGAAGTCCTTGATGGGATCGATGTTCGATTGCACGACGTAGGGCGCGGCGACCGTGGACTGCATGTTGGCCAGCAGCAGCGTGTAGCCGTCCGGATCGGCCTTGGCCACGTAGTCGGCGGCGATCAGCCCGGATGCGCCCGGCTTGTTTTCGACCACGATCTGCTGGCCCAGCAAGGTGGACAGCCGCGCGGAGAGGATGCGGGCCGATACGTCGGTGCCGCCGCCCGGCACGAAGCCGACGACCAGGCGGATGGGGCGTTCCGGCCACTTTGCCGGGTCCTGCGCCAGAACGGGGCCGGCGGCGGCCAGGCCGGCGGTCAACGCCAGCGTGACCGCCACGGCGCGAACTTGCTTGTGCATAGGAGTCTCCTTGGTGGATTAGGCCTGCCCAGGTGTGGCTTGCTTTATGATTGGGTCAGGTTGGTATTCCATTGGTGTTTGGTATACCAGATACAAAAATAGTCGATGTTGCGAGTGTGAACAACCCATGGCTAACCCTGAAAGCCTGCTTCCGAATGAGTCCGTCCCCGATTTGGCCATCCACCATCCCACCCTTCCGGCCGTCGTGGCGGAGCGGTTGCGGCAACTGATCATCGACGGCACGCTCAAGCCGGGCACCTGGCTGAACGAGCGCGACCTGTGCGACCAATTGAAGATTTCGCGCACGCCGCTGCGCGAGGCCTACCGGATGCTGGCCTCGGACGGGCTGGTGGCGCTGCAGCCCAAGCGGGGGGCGATGGTGATCGAGCTGTCGGCGGACGACATCGAGAATATTTTCGACGTGCTGTCCGTGCTGGAAGGATTGGCGGTGCGCAGCGCCGCCGAGCGCGCCTCGGACGCGGAGCTCGCCCAGGTGGCGCGCCTGCATGCGCAGATGCTTGAAAACTACGAGAAGCGGGATATCCGCGCGTACTTTGCGGCCAGTATGGGGACGCACATAGCGATCAACCGCGCCGCGCACAATCCGGCGCTGACGCAATCCTATGACCGGCTGAATCTGCAGGTCCAGGCCCTGCGCTACAAGTCCAATTTCGACCACGACGAATGGACCACGGCGGTCGCCGACCACGAGGCTTTCGTGCAGGCGTTGATGGCGCGCGACGGCGAACGCGCCGAAGCGCTGATCCGCAAGCACGTCGGCGGCAAAAAGGCCTACAACCTGCGCGGCCGCCCGGGCGCTTCGGCGAAAGCCTGAGCACGCGCGGTCCGCCCTGTGCCGCCGCGGGCGGTTCCGGAGCGCATGGCGGCTTTGCCCCCATGCGCCGCGCCGTTCAGGCCGGCTGCGCCACGACGCGCTTCCTGCCTATCATCAGTGCCAGGACGGCCGCGATGAGGCCGGTCGCGCCGGAGATCACAAAGGCCATCAGGTAGCTGCCTTGCGAGTCGCGCAACGCGCCGGCCATCCAGGCGGCGCTGGCGGCCCCCAGTTGATGGCCCGCGACGATCCATCCGAAGACGATGGGGGCATCGCGTTCGCCAAAGGCTTCCGTGGTCAGGCGCAAGGTGGGCGGCACGGTGGCGATCCAGTCCAGGCCGAAGAAGATCGCGAAGATCGACAGGCTGTAGAAAGAGAAATCGGAATAGGGCAGGTACATCAGCGACAGGCCCCGCAACGCGTAGTAGACGAAGAGCAGCTTGCGCGGATCGTAGCGGTCGGTAAGCCATCCCGATGCCGTGGTGCCGATCAGGTCGAAAATGCCCATCATCGCGAGCAGGCCCGCGGCTTGCACTTCGGGCATGCCATGGTCGCCGCAGAGCGCGATCAGGTGCGTGCCGACCAAGCCGTTGGTGGTAAAGCCGCACACGAAGAACGTGGCGAACAGATACCAGAACGTGCGGGTCCTGGCGGCGCGGGACAGCGCGCCGAAGGTGGCGGCCAGCATGCCGGTGCGGGGCGCGCTGGGCGCGGGCGCGGCGTGGGGGTCGCTGCCGAAGGGTACGAGGCCTACGCTGGATGGGCGGTCCGGCACCAGCCACCACGCCAACGGCACCAGCGCGGCCGCGGCGCCCGCCACCGTCCAGACCACGCGTGTCCAGTCGCCCGACGAGGCCAACGCGGCCAGCACGGGCAGGAACACCAGCGTGCCGGTGGCTGCGCTGGCGGTCAACAGACCCATCATCAGGCCGCGATGCTTGACGAACCAGCGGTTAACGACGGTGGCGCCCATCACGATCGCGACCGCGCCCGAGCCGATGCCCGAGAACACGCCCCAGGTCATGAGCAGTTGCCAGGGTTCGGTCATGAACGCGCTGACGGCGCTGGACGCGGCCATCAGCAGCAGGGCGCAGATCAGGACGCGGCGCAGGCCGAAGCGCTCCATGGCCGCGGCGGCGAACGGGCCGACCAGCCCGTACAGGAAGATGCCCAGGGCGGCCGCGAACGAAATCGAACTTCGGCTCCAGCCGAATGCCTCTTCCAGTGGCACCAGCAGTACGCTGGGAGAAGACCGGAGCCCGGCCGCGACCAGCAAGGAAAGGAAGATGACGGCCACGACGACGAACGCGTACTTCTGCCCGGCGCGGCGGAACGGAAAGGGAGGTTGGGCTATACTCATGTTACTGACCGGTACGTATTGAGGTTTGCGAATAGTACGTACCGGTCAGTAACATCGTCAAGCGGTTTTTTGACGATTCTGTTTTCAGGAGGGCCGCCTCATTCGGGCCGTCCTGCGGAAAAGGAGTTCAGCATGGCCACCAAGATTCCCTTGTCTTCCTCTGCCAAGCCCGCGGCCAAGCCGCCGCTGGCGGCCGAGCGCATACGCAAGACGGCGCGTGAAATGTTCTACCGCGATGGCATACGCGCGGTGGGCGTGGACGCGATCGTCACCCAGGCCGGGGTCACCAAGCCCAGCCTGTACCGCAGCTTTTCGTCCAAGGACGAACTGGCGGCGACCTACCTGCGCGACTACGACGCCGAATTCTGGGCCCGCTTCGATGCCGCCTGCGCCGCGCACCCGGGCGATCCCCGCGGGCAATTGCTGGACTACTTGTCGGGCCTGGGCAGCCGAGCCGTGCAAAACGGATACCGAGGCTGCGGCCTGACGAACGCGGCCGTGGAATATCCCGAAGCGGGCCACCCCGCGCGGGTGGTCGCGGTTGCGCACAAGCAGGAACTGCGCCGCCGCCTGAATGCGATGGCGGCCGAAATGGGCGCCAGCGACCCGGAGGCCTTGGCCGACGGGCTGCTCTTGCTGATCGAAGGCGCTTTCGTTTCCAGCCAGCTTTTTGGGGCGGGCGGACCGGCTGGCAGGGTGGCCGACATGGCCGAAAAGTTGATCCGGATCCATCTTGCCGGCTGAATGGGCTAGGGCGTTGCACAACACTGGTGCGTAAATGGGGGCAGCGTGCACCGTAATGGTGGTGTTTGTACCCATTGCACAACGAACAAAAAAATGTTTGTAGTTTTTATTGCGACGCAGCAAACGCGGGTCTAACATGAAGTCGTGTTGTTCCACATCGCCCTTTCTCAAGGAGAGAACCATGAGCGATACCGCGTTGAAAAATGCCCGTATGTCGGATGCGCTGGAGCGGTCCCTGATCCGCGAGGCCATCAAGGCGGAAACCCTGTCCGGTCCTGCGGTCCGTTCGAGCTGGCTGCGCCTGAAACTGCGCTTGGCAGCGCTGGGCGGGGCAGTGGGCGAAGTCCTGCATGACATGGACGCGGGCCGGCAGCAGCACCCGGTGGTCTCCGCCCACCACTAAGCTCATCCAAGAGCCACAAAAAAACGCCAGCATCCGCTGGCGTTTTTTTTGCCCGTTCGGAACGGGCTAGCCGCGCGTTTGTTCAGGCGACCATGTCCACCAGCAGATAGCCGTCCAGCACAATGATGCTTACGGTGGCGGCAACGGCGGCCCAGGCCCAGGCGCCCCGCAGCACATATTGACCCATCAGGCTCTTGCGGCAGGCCAGCACGACCAGCGGACCCAGGGCGAAGGGCAGCGCCAGGCTAAGGATGACCTGGCTCAGCACCAGCAGTTCGTCCGGTTCCTGGCCGCCGGTGAACGCCAGCAGTCCCACCGCCGCCGCGCCCGCCACCAGGCGCGTCATCAGCGCGCGGCGGCGGTCCGACCAGTCGCTGCGGACCTGGAAGCCCCGCGACAGGATGCGGCCGGCCAGCACGCCGGTGATGGTCGAGCTTTGCCCGGCGGCATAAAGCGCCACGGCGAACACGATGGCCGCGCCGACGCCCAGCGTGTGGCCGATCACCGCATGGGCATCGTCCAGGCTGGAGACGGCGATGCCGGAACCGGACAGGGACGCGGCCGCCACGATCATGATGGCTGAATTGATCAGCATGGCGACGCCCAGGGACACGATGGTGTCGTTGCGCGCCACGCGCATGGCCATGCCGCGCGCTTCGGCCGGAAGTTCTTGCGCGCGCTGCGCCAGGGAGCCGGAATGCAAATACAGGTTATGCGGCATGAGGGTTGCGCCCAGGATGCCCAGCGCGATCAGGAAGCCCTGCGGGTCGCGCAATGCCTGGCCGGTCTCGGTGACCCCATGCGCCACCTCGGTCCAGCCCGGGTTGGCCTTGAACAGCAGGAACACGAACGACAGTGCCACCACTGACAGCAGTCCGGCGATCACGCATTCGTGGTGGTCGGCGTTGCCGCGGGTCAGCGCCAGCACGGCGAAAGTGCCGATGCCCGTGACGGCGACGCCCGCGATCAGCGGCAGGCCGAAAAGCAGCCGCAATGCGATCGCGCCGCCGATCAGTTCCGCAAGCGCGGTGGCCAGGATAGCGGCTTCGCCGGCCAGCCAGGCGGCCTTCGACAGGCGGGGCGAGAGGTGGCGAGCGGTCAGCGTGGCCAGGTCCTGTCCGGTGGCCAGTGCCAGGCGCGAGACCAGGACCTGGAACCCCAGCGCCAGGAACGCGGACGCGATGACCACCATGAGCAGTCCATAGCCGAAGCCGCTGCCGCCGGCGATGTCCGTGGCCCAGTTGCCCGGATCGATATAGCCCACGGCGACCAGAAGGCCGGATCCGACCATTCGGCGCAGGTTCGCCGACACCCGGGCGTCTTGCGCCAGGGCGGCGTGGCCGCCCGAAATCGCGTAGATGAAACCGGTCATGGGATGCTCCTGAGAATGGTTCTCATTTTCTAGAAGCAGCGCCGAACCGTCAAATTGATTTTGCCCAAGGGACGGATAGGAGGGCCCAATGATCCGGCCCCGTCAGGGGCGGAGCATCGGGCCTGGCGGCCATCAGGACTTCAGCTTGGCGTCCATGGAAATCTTGGCGTTGAGCACCTTGGACACGGGGCAGCCCTTTTCCGCCTTGCGCGCGGCTTCCTCGAAGGCCTGCGCGGAGGCGCCCGGGATGACCGCTTCCACGGTCAGATGGACGGCGGTAATGGAAAAGCCGTCGTCGACCTTGTCGAGCGTGACTTCCGCTTTGGTGTCCAGGCTCTGCGCCACCATGCCGGATTCGGACAGGATGTTCGACAGCGCCATGGTGAAGCAGCCGGCGTGCGCCGCGCCCAGCAGTTCCTCGGGATTGGTGCCGGGGGTGTCGCCGAAGCGGGTGTTGAAGCCGTAAGGCTGGCTCTTGAGCGCGCCGCTTTGCGTGGAAATCGTGCCCTTGCCAGTCTTCAGATCGCCCGACCAGGCGGCGGTTGCGGTTTTCTTCATACGTGACTCCTGTGAGGGACGCGGCCATGCGCGGCGCGTCCGGGGTAGGGGAGCGCGTGCGCCGGTGAAGGCGGCGCGCTTTGCCTCAGGCGGCATCGTCGATGATACGGTGCGCCCGGGGGGCTCGCATGGAATCGGCCGTTCGCAACGGCAAGCCGATGTAACGGTAGGGCGGCTGGACGGCAGGAGGGAGCGGCCCCGGACGCCAACGGACCCGGTGGCCGGGGAAACCGGCGTCCCGCATCAGGCAAAATAGCGGCATCCCCTCAACCGCATCCCCTCAACACTTTCCCGAGAGCCGTCTCATGTCCCGCATTCTTGCCCGCTACGCCTGCGCCGTCGCGCTGGCCGTTCCCGTCCTGTCCGCCCAAGCCGAAATCGTGATCGGCGTGGACGTGTCCACGACGGGTCCCGCAGCCGCCATCGGCATCCAGACCAATAATGCGATCCGCCTGTGGCCGAACACGCTGGGCGGCGAGCCCGCGCGTTACGTGGTTCTGGATGACGGCACGGATGTGAGCCGCGCGGTGAAGAACATGCGCAAACTGACCTCTGAAGACAAGGTCGATGCCATCGTGGGGCCCAACATCACCGCCGCCGCCTTGGCCGGGCTGGACGTGCTGGCCGAAACCAAGACCCCGATGATCGCCCTGGCGGCGTCCAGCGTCATTGTCGAGCCGCTGTCCGATCCCAAGCGCGCGTGGGCGTTCAAGATGCCGCAGAACGATTCGCTGATGGCCACCGTCCTGGTCGAGGACATGAAGAAAAAAGGCTTGAAGAACGTGGCGTTCATCGGCTTTGCCGATTCGTACGGCGATAGCTGGTGGAAGGAGTTCTCGGCCGCGGCCGGGTCCGACTTGAAAATCGTGGCGCAGGAACGCTTTCAGCGCACCGACGCGTCGGTGGTGGGGCAGGTGCTGAAGGTCATCGCCGCCAAGCCGGACGCTGTGCTGGTGGCCGGCTCTGGCACGCCTGCCGCCTTGCCGCAGAAGACGCTTTTGGAGCGCGGCTATACCGGCGCCATCTACCAGACCCATGGCATCGGCACGCTGGAGTTTCTGCAAGTGGGCGGCAAGGACGTGGAAGGGACCTTGTTCCCCACCGGCCCTGGCGTGGTGGCGCGTGAATTGCCTGATTCCAATCCGGTCAAGAAGGTCGCCGTGGAATTTGCCGACAAATACGAACATCAGTACGGCGCCAATACCCTGACGCAGTTCGCCGGGGACGCCTATGGCGCCTGGATGCTGCTGGATTCGGCCGTGGCGCGGGCGTTGAAGACGGGCGCCAAGCCGGGCACGCCGGAGTTCCGCCTGGCGCTGCGCGATGCGCTGGAGAACACGCGCGACCTGATCGTGCCCAACGGCGTGCTGAATATCTCGAAGGACAATCACCAGGGATTCGACGAGCGGGCCCGGGTGATGGGCACCGTCAAGAATGGGCGGTTTTCCTATGCCCAGTGATGGCAGTCGAACCCAGATGCGTTTTGTAACGTGTCTTAACGCTTCATAGGGCAACGGATCCCAAAAGCAGGCTTAGGCCTGCTTTTTCATGCCTATATCATTCGTGGTGAAATCATTTAATAGCGTATTATTTTTAGTGAAGCCATGCACCTAGAAATAAATACGGGAGAAAAATTCATGACCTTGCTTCGATCGAGCCGACTGCTGCTGGCGTTGAGCCTGGGCATCCTGGCCGCCTGCTCCGATTCGGGCGCCGACAAGCCGGCGCCGGTGGCGGGCGGGGCGCCGGCCGCCACCGGCAGCACCCTGGAAGCGGCCAAGGCCGCCGGCAAGATACGCGTCGGCTACGCGAATGAAGCGCCGTTCGCCTATATGGACAGCAAGGAAGCCAAGGTGACGGGCGAATCCGTGGAGATCGCCCGCGTCGTGCTCAAGCGCATGGGTATCAATGAGGTGGAAGGCGTGCTGACCGAGTTCGGTTCGCTGATCCCCGGCCTGGCCGCGAAGCGTTTCGACATCATTGCCGCCGGCATGTATGTCACGCCGGAACGCTGCCAGCAGGTGGCTTTCTCGGACCCGACCTATGGCGTGGGCGAGGCCTTCCTGGTCAAACAAGGCAATCCGAAAAAGCTGCATGGCTATGAAGACGTGGCCAAGAATCCCGACGCCAAGCTGGGTGTGGTGGTGGGCGCCATCCAGGGCGACTATGCCGAAAAAGTGAAGATCCCTTCCGGCCAGGTCGTGGTGTTTCCGGACGCCGTCAGCGCCTTGTCCGGCGTGCAGGCCGGACGCGCCGACGCCTATGCCGCCACCGCGCTCACCATCAACGACCTGATGGGCAAGACGCAAGAGGGCAGCGGCCTGGAGAAGGCCGAGCCCTTCGCGGATCCGCTGATCGACGGCAAGGGCGTGCGCGGCTACGGCGCCTATGCGTTCCGGACCGACGACAGGGCCTTCGCCGACGCCTTCAATGCGGAGCTGGCCAAGTTCATCGGCACCGACGAACACAAGAAGCTCGTGGAACCCTTTGGCTTCACCGAGCAGGAGCTGCCCAAGGGCGCGACCGCGGCCAAGCTCTGCGCCGGACAGTAAGGGGCGCCGATGCAGTTGATTTCAGAGCATATCGCGGAGCTCGTCCCGCCCCTGCTCGAGGGGCTGGCCGTCACGCTTCAAATCATGGCGGGGGCGGTGGTGCTGGCAGTGCCATTGGCGCTGGCGTCCGGCATCGGCCGCCTGTCGGTCTTGCGGCCGGTGCGGTGGCTGGCATCGGTCTATGTCGAGGTCTTTCGGGGCACGTCGGCGCTGGTGCAGCTTTTCTGGTTCTACTTCGTGTTGCCCTTGTTCGGCGTGCAACTGCCGGCCATGCTGGTGGGTATCGTCGTGCTGGCGCTGAACGCCGGCGCGTATGGCGCGGAAGTGGTGCGTGGCGCCATCCGCGCGGTGCCGCCCGGCCAGCGCGAGGCGGGCGTGGCGCTGAACCTGTCACGCGGGCAGATCATGCGCCGCATCGTGTTGCCGCAGGCGGTGCCGGCCATGCTGCCGCCCGCCGGCAACCTGCTGATCGAACTGCTCAAGAACACGGCGCTGGTGTCGCTGATCACCATCACTGACCTGACGTTCCGCGGCCAGCTATTGCGCAGCGAAACCCTGCGCACCACCGAGATCTTCACCCTGATGCTGCTGATGTACTTCGCGGTGGCCTTGCTGATCACGGCAGGCGTGCGCCTGCTCGAGCGGAGGGTCCGAGTCCGATGACACCGATTTTCGACTGGTCCTTCGCGCTGGAAATCCTGCCCACGCTGGGTTCGGCGCTGGTCATCACGATCCAGGCCACGCTGCTGGGGATGCTGGTGGCGGTCACGCTGGGCCTGGTGCTTGCGATGCTGCGCCGTTCCCGCCTGCGCATCGTGTCCTTGCCCACGGCGTTCGTGATCGAATTCGTGCGCAGCACGCCGCTGCTGGTGCAGATGTACTTCCTGTTCTACGTGCTGCCCTTGACGGGGGCGCAGATGTCCCCGCTCACGACCGGCATCGTGGCGCTTGGCCTGCATTACGCCACCTATTGCGCCGAGGTATATCGGGCCGGCATCGAAGCCGTGCCGCGTGGGCAATGGGAAGCCGCCACGGCCTTGAACATGTCGCGCTGGCGCACAACTATTGGCGTGGTGCTGCCGCAAGCGATCCCGCCCGTGGTGCCGGCGCTGGGCAACTATCTGGTGGCGATGTTCAAGGACACGCCACTGCTGTCGGCGATCACCGTGGTGGAACTGCTGCAGCAAAGCAAGATGATCGGATCCTCGACGTTCCGGTACACCGAACCCCTGACCCTGGTGGGCGTGCTGTTCCTGGCGCTCAGCCTGGTGGCGGCGTGGGGCGTGCGCGGCCTGGAGGCCCGCCTGCAACGATATGGAGGAAAGCGATGAGCGCCAGCGTAAACATCAAGAATCTGCACAAGCGCTACGGAGAGCTGGAGGTGCTGCGCGGCATCAACCTGGAAATTCCGGCCGGGCAGACCGTGGCCGTGATCGGCCCATCGGGTTCGGGCAAGTCCACCTTGCTGCGCGTGCTGATGACGCTGGACCGGCCCAGCAGCGGCGACATCGAGATCGACGGGCAATCGATGTGGACGGATGCGAGCGGACGCCCGGCGGGCGCCAATTCCGAACACCTGCGCAAGGTGCGCGGCAAGATCGGCATGGTCTTCCAGCACTTCAACCTGTTCCCGCACATGACGGCGTTGGGCAACGCCATGGAAGCGCCGCTGCATGTGCTGGGCATGTCCCGCGATCAGGCGCGCGAGCGCGCCGTGGAGTATCTGGACATGGTCGGGCTGGGCGACAAGCTGGATGTCTATCCCGGACAGTTGTCGGGGGGGCAGAAGCAGCGCGTGGGGATCGCGCGCGCGCTGGCGATGTGCCCGGAGATCATGCTGTTCGACGAAGTGACGTCCGCGCTGGATCCGGAGCTGGTGGGTGGCATCCTGCAGATTCTGCGGGACCTGTCGGCCCGCCGCAGCATGACGATGATCATCGTCACCCATCAAATGAAATTCGCGGAACGCAGTTCGGACCGCACGTTGTTCTTCGATCAAGGCAATATCGTCGAAGACGCGGAATCCCCGGTGCTGTTCAGCCAACCCAAAGAGGCGCGTACGCGCCAGTTCCTGGACTCGGTGATCGAAGGGCAATAGGCGGTGTGCGGTTCAGCGCCTGTCCGGCCGGGCTTAACCCTGCCGGGGGCGCTGGGATTGCTGGCCTTTCGTTTCGCGGGCGCTATGCTGTGGCGTCCAACGCCCCGGAGTTCCCCGCATGAGTCATCTGTTCAGCCCCACGTCAATCGGCAACCTGCCACTGGCCAATCGCATCGTGATTGCGCCTATGTGCGAGTACTCGGCGGAGGAAGGCCGCGCGACCGACTGGCACATGATCCATCTGGGGCACCTGGCGCTGTCGGGCGCCGCGCTGTTGTTCACGGAGGCCACCGCGGTGGAGCCCGATGGCCGCATCTCACCGGGAGATCTCGGCCTGTGGTCGGATGAAACCGAAGCGGCGCTGGGCCGGGTGGTGGCGGCAGTGCGCCGGTATTCGCCCATCAAGCTGGGCATCCAGCTAGGCCACGCCGGCCGCAAGGCATCCAGCGACGCCCCCTGGAATGGCGGCCAACTGGTACCGGCCAGCGAAGGCGGCTGGCAGGGCTGGGCGCCGTCGGCCGTGCCGCACAACGCGCACGAGCCCGCGCCTCATGCGCTGGACGGCGCGGGCCTTGCGCGCGTGCGCGATGCCTTCGTCGACAGCGCTCGGCGTGCCCTGCGTCTGGGCTTCGACGCCATCGAACTGCACGCCGCGCACGGCTATCTGCTGCACCAGTTCCTGTCGCCGCTGTCGAACCTGCGCGAAGACGCCTATGGCGGTTCGCTGGAAAACCGCATGCGTTTCCCGCTGGAAGTGTTCCAGGCCTTGCGTGAAATCACGCCGCCGTCCGTGGCGCTGGGCGTGCGCGTATCCGCTACCGATTGGGTCGACGGCGGTTGGGACGTAGCGCAGACGCTGGCGTTCGCGCAGGCGCTGAAGGACCGCGGCTGCGAGTTCATCGACGTGTCCAGCGGCGGCGTTTCGTCGCAGCAGAAGATACCAGTGGGACCGAACTACCAGGTGCCGTTCGCCGACGAGATCAAGCGCAAGATCGGCATGCCCACCATCGCGGTGGGCCTGATCACCGAGGCGCAGCAGGCCGAGGACATCGTTGCGCAAGGCCAGGCCGACATGATCGCGCTCGCGCGAGGCATGCTTTACGACCCGCGCTGGCCCTGGCACGCCGCCGCCCAACTGGGCGGCCAGGTCGATGCGCCGCGCCAGTACTGGCGCTCGCAGCCGCGCGAACTGAAGGCCTTGTTCGGTGAGACGCGCTTCGGCCAGCGTTAGTCCGGCCGGGCTTTCGCCAAAGCAAGAAAAACGCCGCTACAGCGGCGTTTTTCCTTGGCGGGCCGCGCGGCGTTTACAGGCGCGAGTAAGCCAGCTCCAGTTCGCGATGCAGGACGTCGGCGAAGTCCGCGCTGGCGGGATCCTGCTGCGACAGCAGGCGGGCCAGCACCACGTTGTCTTCTTCGCCGTTCCAGATCTTGATGTAGGTGCCTTCCTTGTAGCCGTGCTGCTGGCGGAAGATATTGAGCACGTTCTTCGAAACGTATTGCGTGTAGGCGTCGTTCCAGCTCATTTCGCAGGCGGTCATGGTCTGTTCCAGCACCTTGAAGCTGGCGCGTCCGCACACTGCCAATCCGCCGATCAGTTCCAGCAGTTCGGGCACGTTCAAGGCGTCCAGCGCATACGCGGCGCCGTCCAGCGTGACCGTGGGGGGCGAGGCCAGGTCGGCCACCAGCGCGCGGGAGGCGGCGTCGACGTTGCCGCCGGCCTGAACGATCGTGTGCGACAGGTAGAAATGCAGGATGTCCACCAGTTCCATCTGCACCTGGGGCAGATCGATGGTCTGCTTCTTCCACCACTTCCAGCCGTAGTGCTCCAGCGCTTCGGCGGATTCGACGAAGGCGGCGCGCAGGAAGCGGGCTCCGCCATTGACCCAGTCCGGATTGATCATGCTGTTCAAGTGGCCCTGCAGCTTCAGCATCGTGGCCGCCTGGGCCTGGTTCAATCCGACTACGTTATTCACTTTTACTCCGGGATTCGTGGGGGGCTTTGCGATTGCGGCGGAAATGTTAGCACCATTGGCCGCCCGGTCCGGGGCTCAACCGGCGTCCTTGCGATGGGACGAGGGCTTGAGCGGCGGGAGCTTTTCCAGGCGCGATCCGCGTGGATTGCGCGCGCTGCTGGCCGCCTTGAACAGCATGAACGCGAAGAACGCGAGGAAGATGGCGGGCATCAGCGCGTCCAGCTCGAATTCGGAGCGCCGCAGCGATTCGAAGGCGATGCGCACGGCGGCCCAGCCCGCCAGTATCCCGCCGACTGTCAGCACGATGCCGATCTTGCGCTGCCTGGCGCGCCGGGCCATCGAAACGGCGCCGACGTCTTCCTGGCCCGGTATGGCCACGCCAGGAGCGGGCCGCATGGGCGGCGGCGCGGTCTTGCCCCAGGGAGCGGTGGACAGCGGTTCGGACGAGGGTGCGGGGGCCGGCGCCGCGACGGGCACGGAAGGCTGGCGGGACGCTTCGCGCTGGCGGGAGACCTGGCCGGGCGTGACGCCGCCCGCGCGCGTCAGGTTTTCGATATAGCGCGCGAAATCGCCGTTCTTCGGCTCCGCATCTATGGCCATGTTTCTCTCCGGGTTCAGTTGCCGCGGCGCCTCGCCGGCTGGCGCCGCTTGCGCATCATGGCTAGCAGCAGCCCGCATCCTAGCAGCACCGAGAACCCCGCGCCGATCATCATGGCGATCTGTTGCGCGTTTTCCGCCGCGCCCAGGCTGCGCGCGGTGACATAGCCCGGCGCCAGCATCAGCGGCAGCCAGAGAATCGCGGACGTGACATTCGCCAACTGGAAGCGCCCATGCGCCATGCCCATCACGCCCGCGACGGTCGGGATGGTGGAGCGGATCGGGCCCAGGAAGCGGCCGATCAGCACCGACGCGAATCCGTACCGGTAAAAGAACAGGCGGGCGCGGGCCACGCCGGTGCGCTGTTGCTTGAGGGGCCAGCGACGCAGCACGCCCGGGCCCGCCCAACGGCCCAGCCAGTAGGACAGGGCATCACCGACGATCGCGCCGGCGATACCCCAGGCAAGAATTCCCCAGGGGTCGAGCGTGCCCGCGCCGATCAGGCCGCCGGTCAGCAACATCAAGGCGGTGGCGGGAATGAACAAGCCCAGCAGCACCATGGATTCGCCCAGGGTCAGCAGAAAAGTGATCGGGCCGGCCCACACCTGGTTGGCCTCGATGAACAGGCCGATCTGATCTATGTAGTGGTCCATGAATGACAAGTTGAAAATTAGCTGAATGCAATCGGGTATCTTAACGCCTGCGTGCGCGGCCTTGGGGTATATAGGCCGTGTGGTGGAAGCTTAACGTCGGGGAACTATGGATTCGGTTACACAAGCAGTGCTGGGCGCGGGCATTCAGGGTGTCCTGCTGGGGCGGGTGCAGGGACGGCGGGCGCTCATCTACGGTGCCGCCCTGGCCACCGTGCCCGATCTGGACGTCCTGATGAGCTACCCGGATCCCGTCTCGCTCATGACCTATCACCGCGGGTTTTCGCATTCGGTTTTCGTTCTGACCGGACTGGCGCTGCTGCTGGCGTGGCTGATACGCAAATACTGGCCGCAGGCGCCATATAGCGGGCGCAGGCTTTTCCTGACGCTGTGGCTGGTGCTGGTGACGCATCCCATCCTGGACGCCCTGACGGTTTACGGCACGCAATTGTTCTGGCCGCTGCCAGCCATTCCGGAAAGCTGGGCGGCCGTCTTCATCATCGACCCGCTCTATACCGTGCCACTGTTGCTGGGCGTGCTGTTCGCCACCGCCTTTGGGATGACGCGGACCGCGCGCCGCCTGCTGGCCGCGGCGCTGGTCTTCAGTACGGCCTATCTGGGCTTCGGCCTGGCGGCACGCGTGGTGGCCGAGCACCGCGTGCTCGAGGCCATGCGCGGGCAGGGCGTCGCCGTCGCCGAACTCAGGGCCGTGCCCATGCCGTTCAACACCCTGGTGTGGCGCGTGATCGCCAAGACGGCCGATGGCCATTATTACGAGTCGGTCAGCAGCCTGTTTGACCGGGATCAGCCGGAATGGCTGCGCCAGCCGCTGAACCTGGAGCTGGGGCAGGCCCTGGCGGGCGTGCCCTTGCATGAACGCCTGCGCTGGTTCACGGACGACTGGTTGCGCTATGACGCCATCGGCGATGCGCTGATCGTGTCCGACCTGCGCATGGGCATGGCGGGGCACTACACCTTCCGTTTCAAGATGGCCGAACGCGCGGCGGATGGTTCGTGGAAGCCGGTCACGCCTTCCGTCTGGCCGAGCGACCGCGGGGGCTGGGCCGAGCTGAAGCTGGTGCTCGCCCGTATCCTCCACGCGCAGCCGCCGCTGCCGCTGGCCCAGTGGTCCGAAGGGTCGACGAAGTAGTCAGGCTTCTATCGGCATTCCCAAGGCCCCCGTGATCCGGGGGCCTTTTTCATGGTCTGCGCGTATTGACCTGTTTCCACTGCTTGCATTATGCTTGTTCGCTAATAAGGAACTTAAGTTCCGTTTTATGGAACACATATGAGCATTCTAGACGGCGTCCAACGCGTGCTGTCGCTATACGCGGAAGGCGCGGCGGAACTGAGCTTCACCGAAGTCGCTGCACGCCTGGCCATGCCCAAGAGCACGGCATCGCGCCTGCTGAACCAGATGCAGAACTACGGCATGCTCGACCAGGACTCGGCCACGCGCCGCTACCGCCCCGGCGCGCTCCTGTCGCAGGCCGTGCGCGCCGGCATGGCCGCCACGCCGCTGGACGAGGCCTGCCGCGCCGTGCTGGTCCGCCTGTCGGACGACAGCGGGCTGACCGCCTATCTCTCCACCCTGAATCAGCGCGAGACCGTCGTGCTGCAACGCCTGAACGGCTCGCATCCCGTTCAGGTGCTGTCGCCGCCGGGATCGCGCCGCGCCGCCTCGGGCACCGCCATGGGCCGTGCGCTGCTGTCGCGGCTGACCGACTCCGAATTCCAGACGCTGTACGGCTCGGACCCCGCGCAGCCCTTGCCGATGGAAGGGCGCGATTGCCCCGCCACCGTTGGCGACCTGACTCGCCTGGTGGCGCAGACCCGCGCGGACCATTGCGGTGTCGCGATAGACCAGGCCATGCCGGGCATCGGCGCGGTGGCTGCGGCGGTGCGCGATCCGGCCACGGGTGAGCTGCGCGGCCTGTGCCTGTCGTTCGTGTCCTTCCAGGCCGACGCCGACCGCGTGGCGCGCCTGCGCGAATCCGTGCTGCAGCAGGTGGCGGCGCTGGGCCGCGAACTGAACGACCCCTATTGGCTGAACTGACTCCCCAGATCCGCGGACGCGTCCGCATTAGCGCGCATCCAGACCAACCTTTCTACGGAAATCCCCTTCATGAACCTCTTGCTTCTCAGCAATTCCAGCAGCGACGCCGGCTATCTGGTCCACGCCATGCCCGACATCCGCGAACTGATCGAAGGCCTGCCGCAAGGCGCGCCGGCCGTCTTCGTGCCGTACGCGGGCGTCACCCGCAACTGGGACGACTACACGGCGCTGGTGGCGTCCGCGCTGGCCGGCACCGGCCTGGACATCCAGGGCCTGCACCTGGCCCAGGATCCGGCCGCTGCGCTCGAAGCGGCCGCGGTCATCATCGTCGGCGGCGGCAACACGTTCAATCTGCTGGGCCAATTGCGCCGCCTGGGCCTGCTCGACGTCGTGGCGCGCCGCGTCCGCCAGGGCGCGGCCTATCTGGGCTGGAGCGCCGGTTCCAATCTGACCTGCCCAAGCATCTGCACGACCAACGACATGCCCATCACGGATCCGGGCGGCTTCGACGCGCTGGGCCTGCTGCCGTTCCAGATCAACCCGCACTACACCAATGCCCATCCGCCGGGACACCGCGGCGAAACCCGCGCCCAGCGCCTGGCGGAATTCTGCACGCTGAATCCCGCGATGCCGGTCCTCGGCCTGCCCGAAGGCGCCGCGCTGCGCGTGCGCGGCGACAGGGTCGCGCTGGTGGGGCCGCACGATGCGCCGCTGTTCCTGGGTCTGGAAGAGCCGCGCGTGTTCCGTCCTGGTCCGCTGGAGATCTCCGCATGAAGCAAGTCATCGACACCATCGAGCTGCTGTCTTCCGCGCATGTCACCGGCGAATCGGTGGCGAAAGTTCTGCGAGACGCCGGCCAGTGCGACGTGGACGTCACGCGGCTCGAGCGCGGCGGCGCCGCCACGGATTTTCTGTCCATCGTCATTCCGGGCGCCGACGCGTCGGCGCCCCAGCTCGGGATCGTGGGCCGGCTGGGCGGCATTGGCGCGCGTCCGGCGGTGACGGGTCTAGTGTCCGACAGCGACGGCGCGGTCGTGGCGATTGCCGCGGCGCTCAAGCTGATGGCCATGGCCCGCCAGGGCGACGTCATGCCTGGCACGGTGCGCATCCGCACCCACATCTGCCCGCGCGCAGGCACGCGGCCGCATCATCCGGTGCCGATGATGCGTTCGCCGTTCCCCATGCGCGAGATGATGTCCCACGAAGTCGACCCGCGCATGGACGCCATCCTCTCCGTCGACACGACGCGGGGCAATCGCCTGGTGAACAAGCGCGGCGTGGCGCTGACGCCGGTGGCCAAGCAGGGCTACCTGCTGCGCATCCCCGAGACCATGCTGGACGTGATGGGCTGGGTCAGCGGCGAACTGCCCTTGACGCTGCCGCTGACGACGCAGGACATCACACCCTATGAAAACGGCCTCTGGCACGTCAATTCGCTGATGCAGCCGGCCATCGTCACGGATGCGCCGGTCGTCGGCGTGGCGCTGACGGCGCAGACCACCGTGCCGGGTTGCGCCACGGGCGTCACGAACGCGGTGGACGCCGATGTCGCCATGCGCTTCTGCATCGAGATCGCCAAGCTGTTCGGCCAACGCACCCTGGGCTTCTTCGATGACGCCGAATGGAACGCGCTGCAAGCCCGCTATGGTTCGATGGCGCACCTGCAGACCGTGGGCCGCGAGCCCGGAGCCGCGGCATGAACGCGCCGACGCCGCGCCGCGTGGCGTTCTTCACCATCGGGCAGTCTCCGCGCAGCGATGTGGTGCCCGAGATGGCGGCGCTGCTGGGCGCGCATGTGCGCATCGACGAGTTCGGCGCGCTGGACGGCCTGGATGCCGCGGCGCTTGCCGCCCTGGCGCCCCGGCCCGGTGAGTACCGCTTCGCCACGCGCATGCGCGACGGCGCGCAGATCGAGCTGGACGCGGCGGCCGCCGAAGCCCGCCTGGCGCACGTGATGCGCCAGGCCGATGACGGGGGCTACGACGTGCTGGTGCCCTTGTGCACCGGCACCGCGATCGCGCCCATGCGCACGCTGGTGGTCGAGCCGCAGCAGGTCGTGGACCATCTGGTCGCGGGACTGGCGCAGCACTGCCGCAAGTTGGGGCTGGTGGTTCCGCTGGCCGCGCAGGTCGACGCCTTTCACATGGCGGTGCCGCTGGAGTGCGAAACCCGCGTCGTGCATGCCTCGCCCTACGAGGCCGACGCGCGGCAGGCCGAGCGGAACTTTGAAGATGCCGGCCGCGAGCTGGCGTCCTGCGACCTGATCGTCATGCATTGCATGGGCTATGCCGATGGCATGCGCCAGGCCGTGGCCCGCGCATCGGGGCGCCCCGTGCTGCTGTCGAACCGCATGGTCGCGCAGTCGCTTGCGCAAATATTGGAATAACGCCGCCGGAAGCAATCCCGAAGTCCCGGCCGCGCACACTTGATCATGCGGCCGGTCCGGGCGAGCGGCGAGAGGAGACGAAGCTGACTTCGTCAATCAATTGTTGGGAGTGTCTTTTCATGTTCAGCCGTACCCTGCACCGCGCCGCTGGCGCACTGTTCGCCGTCACCGCGCTGTCGGCCACGCCGGCGCTTGCCGCCGACGCGTGGAAACCCACCAAACCCGTACGCCTGCTGGTCGGCTTCGCGCCGGGCGGCTCGGCCGATACGCTGGCCCGCCTGCTGGCCGAACCACTGTCCCAGCGCCTGGGCCAGCCGGTCGTCGTTGAAAACCTGGCCGGCGCCGGCGGCAACATCATGGCGTACCGCCTGAGCCAGTCGCCCGCCGACGGCTACACCATCGGCATCGCCGCGGCCGGCTCCATGGCCATCACCCACGTCCTGAATCCCAAGGGCACGACCTACAAGCCCGCCGACTTCACGCCCATCACGCTGGCCGCCGTGCAGCCCAATGTGGTCATCGTGAACAAGGACGTGCCGGCCAACAACCTGGCGGAGCTGAAGGAGTACTTCCAGAATACGCCGTCCGCCACCTACGGCACCGCCGGCGTGGGCATCTCCAACCACCTGATCGCCGAGACCATGCTGTACAAGCTGGGCGTGAAGGTGCCGCATGCCGCCTACCGCGGCGCGGCGCCCGTCATCACCGACCTGCTTGGCGGCCATATCGCGATGACGATGGACAACATCTCCACCGCCGCGCCGCTGGCGTCGCAGGGCAAGGTCAAGGCGATCGCCGTGGCGTCGCTGAAGCGCTCCGCCCAGTTGCCCAATGTGCCGACCCTGGACGAGCAAGGCCTGAAGGGCTTCGACATGCCGACCTGGCAGGGCGTGTTCGCCCCGGCCGGTCTGCCCGCCGACGTGCTGGCCGCTTACTACGCAGCCCTGCAAGACGTGCTCAAGCAGCCCGCGCTCATCGAGAAAATGGCCGGCCTGGGCTCGGAGCCCGTCACCGGCATGACGCCCGAGAAGTTCGGCCAGTTCCTGGAGAACGATCGCAATCAATGGGCGGACATCGTCAAGGCCGCGAACATCAGCCTGGAGCAATAAGCCGGGCGGCGCTTGCCGCCGCCCCTCGCTTTCCTATACGGGCATGCGCGCCGCGATTTCCGCGATCAGGCGGCGCGCCGCGTCGAGCTTGTCGCCGGCAGGCAGCGGGTGCGCGCCTTGCGCATCGAACAGCACGAGTTCCGTGGTGTCCGCGTCCATGACCTTGTGCGCCAGGTTGCCCACCAGCAGCGGGATGCCCTTGCGCGCGCGCTTGGCTTCGGCGTGTTCGGCCAGCTTCTCGGTTTCGGCCGCGAAGCCCACGCACCACGGCCCGTTTTCAAGCTTGGCCACTTCGGCCAGGATGTCCGGGTTGGGTTCGAATTCCATCAGCGGCGCGCCGCCGCCTTCGCTGGTTTTCTTCAGCTTTTGCGTGCTGACGTTCTTGACGCGCCAGTCCGCCACGGCGGCCACGGCGATGAAGATGTCGGCATCGGCGGCGCTGGCCATCACGGCGTCATGCATCTGGCGCGCGGTGGTGACCGACAGCGCGGTCACGCCGCGCGGAACGGGCAGGAACGTGGCGCCCGTGATCAGCGTGACGCGGGCGCCGGCCTCGCGCGCGGCGCGCGCCAGGGCATAGCCCGTCTTGCCCGACGAGCGGTTGCTCAGGACCCGCACGGGGTCCACCGGTTCGGAGGTGGGGCCGGCGGTCAGCAGCACGTGGCGGCCGGCCAGCAACTTGGGCTGGAAGAACGCGATCAGGTCGGTCAGGAGCTCGTGCGCTTCCAGCATCCGGCCATCGCCGGTTTCGCCGCAAGCCTGCTCGCCGGCCGAAGGGCCCAGCACGCTGATACCGTCGGCGCGCAGTTGTTCGACATTGCGCTGCGTGGCCGGGTTGGCCCACATCTCGCGGTTCATGGCGGGCGCCACCAGCAGGGGACAGGCGCGCGCCAGGCACAGCGTGGACAGCAGGTCATCGGCCATGCCGTGCGCCAGCTTGGCCATGAAGTCGGCGCTGGCGGGCGCGATCAGCACGGCGTCCGCGCCACGCGTCAGGTCGATGTGCGCCATGTTGTTGGGCACGCGCGCATCCCATGCGTCCACGAATACCGGGCGGCCGGACAGGGCCTGCATGGTGACGGGGGTGATGAAGTGCGTGGCCGCCTCGGTCATCACCACGTCCACGGTGGCGCCTTGTTCGGTCATGCGCCGTACCAGCTCGGCGATTTTGTAGCAGGCGATGCCCCCGGTCATACCGAGGACGATGCGTTTGCGGGCGAGATCGAGCATGAGGGCGGGGCGGCGGGTTCAGCGCCGTGAAAACGAGGAGTGGAGGGTGATTTTATTCTGCATTGCGGCATCGCGCCGTTCGCCATGCGTTCAGGGGGTGTCAAGCACGGCAAAAGCGGGGCGCCGAGCCGGGGCGTTGCGCCCCGGCTGGCTCCGTCAGGCCTGCGGCTTACGGGCGCGCAACAGCTCGTCCAGCACCAGCAGCACGGCGCCGCAGGTGATGCCCACGTCCGCCAGGTTGAAGGCCGGGAATTGCCAGTCGTTCCAGTAGAACAGCAGAAAGTCCACGACGTGCCCATACACCACACGGTCGATGACGTTGCCGATGGCGCCGCCCAGAATCAGCGTCAGCGCCAGGCTGAAGCGGGGCTGGCCATGGGTGCGTCGCAGCATCCAGATGATCACCACGGCCGCCACGCAGCCCAGGCCCGTGAACAGCCAGCGCTGCCAGCCTTCCTCGGACGCCAGGAAGCTGAACGCGGCCCCCCGGTTGAACACCAGCGTGAAGTCGAAGAACGGCAGCACGTTGACCCGTTCGCCGTACTGGAACGCCGTGTTGAAGTAGACCTTGGTCAATTGGTCCAGCACGATGATCAGCAGCGCCAGGGCCAGCCAGCGCCCCACCCGCGCCGGGGCGGCGCGGGCGGGGACGGAGCCCGTCACTCCGGGTTCGGCGGGGCGGGCCATGCTCAAGCCTTGTCGCGGGCTTCGCCCGAACCGAACAGGTTCGACACGCAACGGCCGCAGATCTCGGGGTGATCCGTGTCCTGACCCACATCCAGGCGCCAGTGCCAGCATCGTTCGCACTTCTTGTGCGCCGACGGCGTGACCTCGATGCGGGTTTCGTTGCCGCCCGCGTGCACGGTGGCGCGCGAGACGATCAGCACGAAGCGCAGGTCATCGCCCAGGCTGGCCAGCAATTGCTGGTCTTCGCCATTGGCGTACAAGTCCACTTCGGCCTGCAGCGATGAACCGATATCGCCGGCCGTGCGCACTTCTTCCAGCTTGCGCTGGACGTCGGCGCGGATGGCGCGCAGGCGCGTCCACTTGGCCGACAGGGCGTCGGCGTCCGCGAAAGGCGGCAGCGCGTGGTAGACCTCGGTGAAGATGGTCGTGCGGGCCGCGTCGGCCTGGTTCTTCAATGCCGAGCCAACCAGTTCCTTCCAGGCCTCTTCCGCCGTGAAGGACAGGATAGGCGCCATCAGCTTGAGCAGCGTCTGCGTGATGTCCAGCAGCGCCGTCTGCGCCGAGCGGCGGGCCAGGCTGCCGGGGGCGGAGGTGTACAGGCGGTCTTTCAGGATGTCCAGATAGAACGCACCCAGGTCTTCCGAGCAGAACGTCTGCAGGCGCGAAACCGCCGGATGGAAGTCGTAGCGTTCGTAGTTGGTCTGCAGTTCGGACTGCATCTGCGCGGTCATGGCGAGCGCGTAGCGGTCGATCTCGAACAGGTCGCCGTAGGGCACCGCCTGCGTCACCGCGTCGAAGTCCGCCAGGTTGGCCAGCAAAAAGCGCAGCGTGTTGCGGATGCGGCGATAGCCTTCCACCACGCGCTTCAGGATCTCGTCCGAGATGGACAGTTCGCCGGAGTAGTCGGTGGAGGCTACCCACAGGCGCAGGATTTCCGAGCCCAGGGAGTCGGACACCTTCTGCGGGGCGATCACGTTGCCCACCGATTTGCTCATCTTGCGGCCCTGGCCGTCGACCACGAAACCGTGGGTCAGCAGGGCTTTGTAAGGCGGCTGGCCATACAGCATGCAGCCGGTCAGCAAGGACGAGTGGAACCAGCCGCGATGCTGGTCCGAGCCTTCCAGGTACAGGTCGGCGGGCCAGGCGAGTTCCGCGCCATGCGATCCGGCGAAGTCGCCGTCCTTGCCGCCGAGCACGGTGGCGTGCGTGCTGCCCGAATCGAACCACACGTCCAGCGTGTCGCGGTTCTTCTCGTACTGGTCGGCTTCGTCGCCCAGCAGGTCGCGCGGTTCAAGCGCCTGCCAGGCCTCGATGCCGCCTTGTTCGACGCGTTGCGCCACCTGTTCCAGCAATTCCGACGTGCGCGGGTGCAGCTCGCCGGTTTCCTTGTGCACGAAGAAGGCCATCGGCACCCCCCACTGGCGCTGGCGCGACAGCGTCCAGTCCGGGCGGTTGGCGATCATGGCGTGCAGGCGGGCGCGGCCCCATGCGGGGTAGAAGGCGGTGGCGTCGATGCCGGCCAGCGCTGACTCGCGCAGCGTGGGGCTGCCGTCCTTGGGCGCCACGTCCATGCCCGCGAACCATTGGCTGGTGGCGCGGTAGATGATCGGAGTCTTGTGGCGCCAGCAGTGCATGTAGCTGTGCTTGTGCTTTTCGACGTGCATCAGCGCGCCGGCTTCCGTGAGCGCCTCGACGATCTTGGGATTCGCGTCCCAGATGGACAGGCCGCCGAACAGCGCCAGGCTGTCCGCGTACTTGCCGTCGCCCATCACGGGGCTGATGAAGTCGGTGTCCTTCATGCCGTGCTCTTTGCACGACACAAAGTCTTCGATACCGTAGGCAGGCGCGGAGTGCACCACGCCCGTGCCGGAATCGGCGGTCACGTAGTCGCCCAGATAGACAGGCGACTTGCGGTCGTAAGCGGCGTTGAACTGCGCCAGCGGATGGCGGAATTCGATGCCCGACAGCGCTTCGCCGGGAACCGTGGCGATGACCTCGCCTTCCAGCTTCCAGGCCTGCAGGCAGGCTTCGACGCGTTCCTTGGCGATCAGCAGCAGCGGGCCGAACTTGGGCACGGGCGTCACGCGCACCAGCGCGTATTCGATTTCCGGATGCACGTTCAGCGCCTGGTTGGACGGGATGGTCCAGGGCGTGGTGGTCCAGATCACGATGGCGCCGTCGTCCACCGAATTCAGGCCGAAGGCCTTGGCCAGCCTGGCGTGATCGGCGAACGGGAAGGCGACGTCCACGGCGGGATCGACGCGGTCTGCGTATTCGACTTCAGCCTCGGCCAGCGCCGAACCGCAGTCGAAACACCAGTTCACGGGCTTCAGGCCGCGGAACACATAGCCCTTGTCCAGGATACGGCCCAGGGCGCGGATCTCGTCGGCTTCATTGCTGAAGTTCATCGTCATGTACGGACGATCCCACTCGCCCAGCACGCCCAGGCGCTTGAAATCCTTGCGCTGGCGGTCGATCTGCTCCAGCGCGTAGGCGCGGGCCTTGGACTGCACTTCGGCCACGGGCAGGTGCTTGCCGTACTTCTTTTCGATCTGGATCTCGATCGGCATGCCGTGGCAATCCCAGCCCGGCACGTAATGCGCGTCATAGCCCGCCATGTTGCGGCTCTTGACGATGATGTCCTTCAGGATCTTGTTGACCGCGTGGCCGATGTGGATGTCGCCGTTCGCATAGGGCGGGCCGTCATGCAGCACGAAGCGCGGCCGGCCGCGGCTGGCCGCCCGGATCGCCTGGTAGACGTGGTTTTCCTCCCATTGCGAAATCCAGGCGGGCTCGCGCTTGGCAAGGTCGCCCCGCATGGGGAAGGGGGTATCGGGCAGGTTGAGGGTCTTTTTATAGTCCATGAACGGCAAAATAGGCGCGCGCGTTTCGCGCGTCTTCGGCGATGGCGGCAGTCAGGGAAGGGAGATCAGGAAATTTTTCTTCGTCCCGCAGCTTTTGCAGGAATTCGACGCGTACGAGTTTACCGTATGCGTTGACGGTCTCGTCGAGCAGATGCGCCTCGAGCAGCACGCGGCCGCGGTCTTCGACGGTCGGGCGCACGCCCAGGCTGGCCACCGCGGGCAGGGCGCGTTCGGCCAGGCCATAAACCTGGACGATATAGATGCCCGAGCGCGCGGCGCATCTCTCGGCCACCCGCAGGTTCATCGTGGGAAAGCCGAGCGTGCGGCCGAGCTTCTGGCCATGGATGACATGGCCGCTGATATGGTAGGGATGCCCCAGCAGGTGGCGAGCGCGTTCCAGGTCGCCCACCGCCAGCGCGGTCCGCACTTCCGAGCTGGATATGCGGTGGCCTTGGCGGTCGGTCACGTCGGCCAGGGTCTGGACGTCGAAGCCGTGCCGCATGCCCGCTTCGCGCAGCAGATCGATATCGCCGCTGCGCTTGTGTCCAAAACGGAAGTCCTCGCCCACCAGCAGCCATTTGGCCTGCAGGCCCTGCACCAGCAGATTCTCGATGAAGGCATTGGCCGACATTTCGGCCAGGCGGGCGTTGAACCGCTCGACCACGACCTGCGAGATCCCGTAGCGCGCCAGCGCGGCCAGCTTGTCGCGCAGCCCGGAAATCCGGGTGGGCGCCAGCTCGGGGCGGTGGTTCAGGGTGGCGAAATACTCCCGCGGATGCGGTTCGAAAGTCATCACGGCGGGCGTCAGCCCGCGTTCGCGGGCCACGTGGCAGACGCGGGCAAGCATGGCCTGGTGCCCGCGATGGACGCCGTCGAAATTGCCGATCGTCAGCGCACAAGGCGCGCGGCGGTCGGGCGGGGGCAGGGATCGGTAGATGCGCAGCGGTGGTTTCACGAGCGAGAGTTTACAATTTTGGATTCCGGGTTTGTTCCAATCCCCTCTTGCACCGCGCGCGCTGGCCGTGACGCGTGCCGGATTTTGGGGTTGGGCGGGCCCGATTTCCCTTGGAATTCTTTATCTTGCCGGAAATTTCTTCTACCAAGCGCCGCCTCGTCATCCTGATTTCGGGGCGGGGCAGCAACATGCAGGCGCTGGCCGAGGCCTGCCGCGACCAGGGCTGGCCGGCGGAAATCGCCGCCGTAATCGCCAGCCGCCCCGACGCCGGGGGGCTGGACTGGGCGGCCGGGCAGGGCATTCCCACCGCCGCGCTGTATCACAAGGACTACGCCAGCCGGGAAGCCTTCGATACGGCGCTGGCCGCCGAAATCGATCGCTATGCGCCCGATTACGTCATCCTGGCCGGCTTCATGCGTGTCCTCACCCCGGGATTCGTCAATCACTATGCGGGCCGGCTGGTCAACATCCATCCGTCGCTGCTGCCGGCATTTCCCGGGCTGCACACCCACGCGCAGGCGTTGGCGACTGGGGTGCGCGTGCATGGCTGCACCGTGCATTTCGTCACCCCGGTCCTGGACCACGGTCCCATCATCGCCCAGGGCTGCGTGCCCGTCGTGGCCGGCGACACGCCGGAACTGCTGGCCAATCGCGTCCTCGCGGTGGAACATCAGGCTTTTCCGGCTGCCGTGCGCTGGCTGGCCGAAGGCCGGGTTACCCTGACGAACGACCATCGCGTGGATGTCCAAGGCGATCCCGAACGCCTCTTCACCTGGTCGCCGGCCGCCTGAGCGGCCCCGAATCGAATTTACCGGGCGGAACTTCCTCCGCCCCACTGGAACACACCATGACTAAACCCCAATCTCCGCGTTCCCGTCCGGCAGGCACCCCGAGGGCCGCCTCCGAAGGACGCGACGGTCGGTCCTTTTTCTCGCGTCCCAAGGGCGACGCCCGCGAGGCGCCCCAGCGTGAGCGCGGCGAGCGCGTGCGCGAAGAGCGCCCCGGCGGCCGTCCGGCAGCGCGCCCGTCCTTCGACGCGCCGCGCGGTGAAAACCGCGGCGGCGAACGCGGTTCCTACAGCCCGGAACGCCGCGAAGGCCAGGGCCGTCCGGATTCGCGTCCGTCCCAAGGCGGCACGCGCGGTGAAAACCGTGGCGGCGAACGCGGTTCCTACAACCCGGAACGCCGTGAAGGTCAGGGCCGTCCGGATTCGCGTCCGTCCCACGGCGGCCCGCGCGGTGAAAACCGTGGCGGCGAACGTGGTTCTTACAGTCCGGAACGCCGTGAAGGTCAGGGCCGTCCGGATTCGCGTCCGTCCTACAGCGGCCCGCGTGGTGAAAACCGCGGCGGCGAACGTGCGTCCTTTGGTTCGGAGCGCCGCGAAGGCCAGGGCCGCCCGGATTCGCGTCCGTCCTACGGCGGCCAGCGCGGTGAAAGCCGCGGCGGCGAACGGGGTTCCTACAGCCCGGAACGCCGCGAAGGCCAGGGCCGCCCGGATTCGCGTCCGTCCTATGGCGGCCAGCGCGGTGAAAATCGTGGCGGCGAACGTGGTTCTTACAGTCCGGAGCGCCGTGAAGGCCAGGGCCGTCCGGATTCGCGCCCGTCCTACGGCGGCCAGCGCGGTGAAGATCGTGGCGGCGAGCGTGGTTCGTACAATTCGGAGCGCCGCGAAGGCCAGGGCCGGCCGGACTCGCGTCCGTCCTACGGCGGCCAGCGCGGTGAAGACCGTGGCGGCGACCGCGACCATGCGCCGCAGAAGCCCCAGTTCAATCGTCCGCGCCAGTCGTACGCCGCTATTCGGATCGATCAGGTGCAGCGCGTCCTGGGCGAGATCCTGCAGTGGACGTATCCGGCCGACGCCGCGTTGTCGCATTGGCTGCGCCACCATCCGAACCTGGGCGCGCGCGACCGCTCCGAAGTCGCCGAAGCCGTCTACGACGTTCTGCGCCACCTGCGCCGCTACCGCCAGTTCGGCGAAAGCGGCGTTGGCCCGGCCTCGCGCCGCCTGGCGATCCTGGGCCTGAACGCGACGCTGGGCGCACAGGCGCTGGAAGAGGGCATGGACGCGGCGGAAGCGGAGTGGCTCAAGCGCGTATCGCACATCGACCTGGCGACCTTGCCCCGCGCCGTGCGGGGCAGCATCCCCGATTGGCTGGACGAGCGCCTGAGCGTCATGGACAGCCCCGAAACGCTGGTTGACGCGCTGAACCGCCAGGCCAGCCTGGACCTGCGCGTCAATCCGCTCAAGGCCGAGCGGGACGCCATGCTGACCGAACTGCAGCAAAGCGCCGGCCGCTACGAACCCGTGGCCATGCCGTTTTCCCCTTGGGGTATCCGCATGGAGGGGCGTCCCGCCATCAACCGGTGGCCGCAATTCGAGAACGGCAGCATCGAAGTCCAGGATGAAGGCAGCCAACTGCTGGCCTTGCTGGTCGCACCGCGCCGCGGCGAAATGATCATCGATTTCTGCGCCGGCGCGGGCGGCAAGACCCTGTTGCTGGGCGCGCTGATGCGCTCGACCGGACGCCTGTACGCCTTCGACGTGTCGGCGGCCCGGCTGGCGCGCGCCAAGCCGCGCTTTGCGCGTAGCGGCCTGTCCAACGTGGTGCCTGTCGTCATCGACAGCGAAAACGATGCCCGGGTGAAGCGTCTGGCCGGCAAGGCCCAGCGCGTGCTGGTCGATGCGCCTTGCAGCGGCATCGGCACCTTGCGCCGCAATCCGGATCTGAAGTGGCGCCAGCACCCCGAGGCGCTGGCCGAATTGGGCAAGTTGCAGGAACGCATCCTGAACAGCGCCGCGCGCTGCGTGGCCCCGGGCGGCCGCCTGGTCTATGCCACGTGCAGCCTGCTGGCCGAGGAAAATGAAGTGCAGGCCGAGCGTTTCCTGGCCAGCCATCCAGACTTCGAGCGCGTGGACGCCGCCGAAATCCTGGGCTCCCGTTGCGAAACGCTGAAGCTCGAGGGCCCGTACGTGCAGCTTCGTCCTGACGTGCATGGCACCGACGGCTTCTTCGCCGCCGTTTTCGAACGGAGGAAGAAGGCCGCCGCCCCGGATGACGCCGAGGCCACCGGAGCCGTCGCGGCCGAGGGTGACGCCGACACCGGGATGGACGTGGAAGCCGGGGCTGCGCCTCAGGCGGACAGCGGCGCCGATACCTCCACCGCTGTCGAAGCTGGGCCGGAAGACGAGGCCGGCAAGGAAGACAAGGCCTAAGGCTGCACAGGCCCCGCGCCGGCTCAGGGAGCCGGCGTGACCCCCACGGTGGCGCTGTAGCGGCGCGTGCCGATGGTCTTGTTCTGGTACTTCACTTCCCAGGACAGGGTGTCGGAGCCGGCCTGATCGGCCTGGTAGACCACCTGCGCCACCGGCACCGCTTTGTAGGCGCAACGGCCGGAATTGTTGGACTGGCCGCGTGTCTGCAGAATGCTGGCCTTGCCCAGCGTCGGCATCTGGGTGATCGCCACGCGGGGCGCCCGCAACGCCAGGCAATCCGACCCGCGGATCTCATAGTAAGAGGCCAGCACGGCGACATCCCCCGATTTCAGCGTTTGCGCCAAAGCAGGGGCGGACAGAGCCATTCCGATCACGGCCAGAACGGAATAAAATTGGGGACGCATTTGTTTGTGCGACATCAGTGGGACAAAAAAGACAGTGGGCGGGCAAGGCGCCGGGCATGAAGTGTGCTCTCGTAGCGTGGCGTCTTCAAGACGAAACGGCCTCGCTGACAGGAACTTTAATCGCGAAATGTAGCCAAATCCTGGTGCCATTGCGAATCTTCCGCCCGTAGCCCGGGCGGCCCGCCCTAGGCGCGGGACTCGGCAAGTCCAGGTCTTTCGATCGCTCAGCGCGGTGGCGAGCGTGGCGAATTTTGCTCAAAACGTTGGCTTAGTCCTTGATTTCGCTCAAAAACTATTTTGAAACTAGATTGTCATCAGACGGCTAAGGTAGGCTAAACTTCAGCCACTTCTCAAGCGAGGCTCATAACAGCTTTATGGATTACATCCTCTCCTTCATTGCCGGCGGTCTGACCCAAGCCACTTGGTGGCAGGTCGTCGTTTTCACTTTGGTCGTGACGCACATCACGATTGTTGCGGTCACGGTTTTTCTCCATCGCAGCCAAGCGCACCGCGGTCTGGATTTGCATCCGGCTGTCATGCACTTCTTCCGCTTCTGGCTCTGGATGACGACCGGCATGGTCACCAAGGAATGGGTGGCCATTCACCGCAAGCATCACGCCAAATGCGAAAAAGAAGGCGACCCCCACTCGCCCATGCTGTTCGGTATCTGGAAGGTGCTGTTCCGCGGCGCGGAACTGTATCGCGAAGAATCGAACAACAAGGAAACCATGGCCAAGTTCGGCCACGGCACACCTGACGACTGGCTCGAGCGCAACGTCTACAGCAAGCACAGCCTGTGGGGCGTGCTGAGCATGCTCGCCATCGACGTCGCCTTGTTCGGCGCCATGGGTGTCACGGTGTGGGCGGTGCAGATGGCCTGGATTCCCTTCTGGGCGGCCGGCGTTGTCAACGGCATCGGCCACTTCTGGGGCTACCGCAACTACAACAGCCCGGACACCAGCACCAACGTGTTCCCCTGGGGCATCGTGATTGGCGGCGAAGAACTGCACAACAATCACCACGCCCATGGCACGTCGGCCAAGTTCTCGGCCAAGTGGTATGAATTCGACATCGGCTGGTGCTACATCAACATCCTGAAGTTCTTCGGCCTGGCCAAGATCAAGAAGGTTGCGCCCAAGCTGAAGCTTGACGACTCCCGCACCGGCATCGACCTGCGCACGCTGCAAGGCGTGATCACGCACCGCTACGAAGTCATGGCCCGCTACGCGGACGTGATCAAAAGCGCTGCCCGCGAAGAACTCAGCAAGCTGAAGGCCTCGCGCCAGGAAGGCAACGCCGAATGCGGCTACACCAAGCTGCACCAGGTGCGCCGCGCCATCCACCGCAACGAAGACATCCTGCAACCCGAGCAGCTTGCCGCCGTGGACAAGGCAATTGCCCAGAACAAGTCGCTCTCCACGCTGGTGCAGATGCGCCGTGAACTCGGCCGTATCTGGGAAAGCTCCAGCGCCAGCAGCGAACAGCTCCTCAATGACCTGCAGGCCTGGTGCCAGCGCGCCCAGCAAAGCGGCATCGCCGGGCTCGAGCAATTTGCTCAACATCTGCGCCGCTACGCGGCATGATGCTAGAGAAGCTCAACCCTGAACAACGCGCCGCAGTAACGTTAGAACCGCAGCACGCCCTGGTCCTGGCCGGGGCGGGCAGCGGGAAGACCCGGGTACTCACCACCCGCATGGCCTGGCTGATTCAAACCGGCCAGGCCTCGCCTTTTGGGCTTCTGGCGGTCACGTTCACCAACAAGGCCGCCCGCGAAATGCTGGCGCGCATGTCGGCGATCCTGCCGATCGACACCCGCGGGTTGTGGATCGGCACGTTTCACGGCCTGTGCAACCGCATGCTGCGCGCGCATCACCGCGACGCCGGCCTGCCGCAGAGCTTCCAGATCCTCGACGTCACCGACCAGCTCGCGGCTATCAAGCGCCTCATGAAGGCCAACGGCGTCGACGACGAAAAGTATCCCCCCCGCGATGTGCAGCGCTTCATCAACGGCGCCAAGGAAGAGGGCCTGCGTCCGCCGGACGTCGAGGCCTACGACGCCCACCGGCGCCGCCTGATCGAGATCTACCAGCTCTACGAGGCCCAGTGCCAGCGTGAGGGCGTGGTGGACTTCGCCGAGCTGCTGCTGCGCGCCTACGAACTGCTGTCGCGCAACGCGCCGGTGCGCGAGCACTACCAGCGCCGTTTCCGCCACATCCTGGTCGACGAGTTCCAGGACACCAACACATTGCAGTACAAGTGGCTGCGCCTGTTGGCCGGCGGCGGCGCGGCCATCTTCGCCGTGGGCGACGATGATCAGTCCATTTATGCGTTCCGCGGCGCGAACGTCGGCAACATGGCCGACTTCGAGCGCGACTACGCGCACGGCACCGTGATCCGCCTGGAGCAGAACTATCGTTCCTTCGGCCACATCCTGGATTCGGCCAATGCGCTGATCGGGCACAACACGGGCCGCCTGGGCAAGAATCTGTGGACCGATCAAGGCGAAGGCGAGCCGGTGCGCGTCATCGAGCAGCCCTCCGACGGCATGGAAGCGCAGTGGATCGTCGATGAAATCCGCTCCCTGATCCACGAAGGCAGCGACCGCCGTGAAATCGCCGTCCTGTATCGCAGCAACGCGCAGTCGCGCGTGCTCGAACATGCCATCTTTTCCGCCGGCATTCCGTACAAGGTGTACGGCGGACTGCGCTTTTTCGAGCGCCAGGAAATCAAGCACGCGCTGGCCTACCTGCGCCTGATGGCCAATCCCCACGACGACACGTCGTGGATGCGGGTCGTCAATTTCCCCACGCGCGGCATTGGCGCACGCACGCTCGAGCAGCTTGCCGACGCAGCCCGGGCGCATGACTCCAGCCTGTACGCCGCAGTCGCGCTGGTGGGCGGAAAGGGCGGATCCAACCTGGCCCAGTTCGCGCAACTGATCCATCGCCTGATCGAAGAAACGCGCGATCTGCCGCTCCCGGAAATGGTCGAGCACATGCTCGAGGCCAGTGGGCTGAACGCCCACTACAAGGCCGAACGCGAAGGCGCCGAGCGGCTGGAGAACTTGAACGAACTCATCACGGCCGCGGCCGTATTCGCCTCCGAGGAAAACTACGACGGCATGCCTGCCGGCGTGGTGCCCGACCAGGGCGCCTCCTCGACGCTCATGCCGGGCGTGGTGGACGCGCCCATCGTGGCGGCCGAAGGCCTGACCCCGCTGGCGGGATTCCTGTCCCACGCCGCGCTGGAAGCAGGCGACAACCAGGCCCAGCAGGGCCAGGATGCCGTCCAGCTCATGACGGTGCATGCCGCCAAAGGCCTGGAGTTCGACGCCGTCTTCATCACCGGCCTGGAAGAGGGGCTGTTCCCGCACGAGAACAGCATCCTGGAGCCCTCCGGACTGGAAGAGGAACGCCGCCTCATGTACGTGGCGATCACGCGTGCGCGGCAGCGCCTGTACATCAGCCTGGCGCAAAGCCGGATGCTGCATGGCCAGACCCGCTACGCCATGCGTTCGCGCTTCCTGGACGAAATCCCCGAACAGCACCTGAAATGGCTGTCGCCCAAGGCCGGGCTGGCTCCCGTGAGCGCCACGGGCGCGGGCTGGGGCGGCGGCAACCGCGGCGACGCTTTTGGCCGCAAGCCGACCAATACCATTGCGCCGCGTCAACCCCGTGGCATCGCCACGGGCGTCACGGTGGGCGACAAGCAGTATCGTGTGGGTCAGGGCGTCCATCACGCGCGGTTTGGCGATGGCACGATCATCGGCCTGAGCGGCGCGGGACAGGACGCCCAGGCGGAAATCCAATTCCGCGACGTAGGCGCCAAGACCTTGGCGCTGGGCATCGCCAAGCTTGACATTGTTCAGGGTTGACACACATGGCCAACAAAGATTCTCCCCAAGCCGAGTTGGCGTCCCTGCGCGCCGAGGTCGATGAAATCGACCAGCAGATCATGCTCTTGCTGGGCGTGCGGTTCCGTTGCACGGACATGATCGGCGAGCTCAAGACGAACCACGGCATGGATCTGGTCGATCCCAAGCGCGAAGCCCAACAGGTCGAACGCATTCGCCGCTTGGCGCTGGAGGCGGGCGTGCCGCCCGCCCTGGCCGAAACCATCCTGCGTGAAGTGATCGATACCGTGATCGACAATCACACCCGCCTGCGCGAGCGTCCGTACTCGTAACATCAGGCCCGGCGGTGCGCGGCAAGTCTGCCCGCGCACGGTCCCGCGCCGGTGGCGGCCTGAGCCGCTGCCCCGCGGATCAGGCTTCGGTCTGGTCTATCTCTTCCAAAGACCCCTGCAGTTCCAGCCACTGTTCTTCCAGCTCGCCCATGCGCTTGCCGTGTTCGCCGTGTTCCGCCATGACCTTCTGGCGTTCCGCGCGCCGCGCATCGGAATACAGATCCGGGTCTGCAATGACGGCATCCAGCGCATGCAGCTTCGTGCGCAGTTTTTCCATTTCGGATTCCACCTTGGCCAGCTTGGATTCCAGCGGCTTGCGCAAGGCCGACAGGCGTTGGCGCAGTTCGGCTTCCGCGCGCCGCTGCGCCTTGCGGTCGACGACGGGTTCGCCGCTGTCGGCGTTCTCGCGCGCTTCGGCGCGCTCGTCCGCATTGCGGGCCGCCAGCCAGTCCCGGTAGTCCTCCAGGTCGCCGTCGAACTCGCGCACCGCGCCGTCCGCCACGATCCAGAAGCTATCCACGGTGGTGCGCAGCAGGTGGCGGTCATGCGATACCAGCAGCATGCTGCCGCCGAAATCCGCCAGCGCCGTGGCCAGGGCCTCGCGCGTCTCCACATCCAGGTGGTTGCTGGGCTCATCCAGCAACAGCAGGTTGGGTTTCTGCCAGACGATCAGCGACAGCGCCAGGCGGGCCTTTTCGCCGCCGGACATGGGGCCGACCTTGCTGGTCACCGTGTCGCCCGAGAATCCGAAACCGCCCAGGTAGTTGCGCAATTCCTGTTCGCGCGCATCGGGCGCCAGGCGGGCCAGGTGGGCGATCGGCGTGCTGTCCACGTCCAGCATGTCCAGCTGGTGCTGGTGGAAGTAGCCGATGGCCAGGCCGCGCGAGGCGCGGCGTTCGCCCGCTTGCACGGGGATCTCTTCGGCCAGGGTCTTGATGAGCGTGCTTTTTCCCGCGCCGTTGGCGCCCAGCACCCCCACGCGGCTGCCCGCGCGCACCATCAGCGTCACGTCCTGCAGAATGGGCACGGCGTTGCCGGCGGCGTCGGTGTAGCCGGCCGACAGGTGCTCCAGGGTCAGCAGCGGATCGGGCACCTGGTCCGGCGAGGGAATGCGGATGTCGATGCCGGCTTCGGCTTGCAAGGGAGCAAGCACCTGCATGCGCGCCAGCGCCTTGACGCGGCTTTGCGCCTGTTTGGCCTTGGACGCCTTGGCCTTGAAACGGTCAATGAAGCCTTGCAACCGGGCCGATTCACGGGTTTGGCGTTCGTAGGCGATATTGGTCTGGCGCAGGCGCTCGGCGCGTTGCGTCAGGAAGTCGCCGTAGCCGCCGCGGTAGCGTGTCAGCTTGGCATGGTCGAAATGCAGTATGGATTTGGCGACCGCGTCCAGGAACTCGGTATCGTGCGAGATCAGCATGACGGTGCCGTCATAGGCCCCCAGCCATTTCTCCAGCCACAGCATGGCGTCCAGATCCAGGTGGTTGGTGGGCTCGTCCAGCAGCAGCAGTTCTGACGGCGCCATCAGCGCGCGGGCAAGCGCCAGGCGCATGCGCCATCCACCTGAAAAGCTCTCGACCGGCTGCGTCCATTCGGCGGGCTTGAAGCCCAGGCCGGCCAGCAACTGCTCGGCGCGCGAGGGCGCGCTCCAGGCGCCGGCTTCCACCAGCGCGGCTTCCACTTCCGCGATCTCGGTGCCGTGATCGTCGGAGAGCGCGGCGCGCTTGGCCTGCAGCGCGCGCAGGTGGGTGTCGCCGTCGATGACGAACTCGCGGGCAGGGCGGTCGTCCGCGTGCAGTTCCTGCTCGACGCTGGCGATGCGCCAGCCCACGGGCACGGACAGGGTCCCGGCGTCCAGGTCGAGCGCCCCGGTCAGGAGCGCGAACAGCGAAGACTTGCCTGCGCCGTTCTTGCCCACGATGCCCACGCGTTCGCCCGGGTTCACGACAAATTCAGCGCCGTCCAGCAGCACTTTCGTGCCGCGGCGCAGGGTCAATCCAGTAGCGCGTATCACAGGCTGAGTTGCTCGCGGGTAAGCAGCAGAAGCTGGTCCGAGGCTTCTTCGGTATCCAGCCAGACGGGCGAAAGCGCCGGAAAGGCAGCCTCGAAGAAGTCGCGTTCATGGCCGATCTCCAGCACCAGCACGCCATCCTGCGTCAGATAGCGCGGCGCCGCGGCCAGGATGCGGCGCACCAGGTCCATGCCGTCGTCGCCGCCGGCAAGCGCCAGTTGCGGCTCATGCAGGTATTCCTGGGGCAGGGCGTTCATCGATCCGCTGTTCACGTACGGCGGATTGCAGACGATCACGTCGTACTGGCGGGCCGGCAGGTTGTCGAACAGATTGCTTTCGTGCAGGTCCAGCCGGTCGGTCAGTCCGTAATCGTCGACATTGCGGCGCGCCACGGCCAGCGCGTCCTGGGAAACGTCGACCGCATCCACATGCGCATACGGGAACGCCAGCGCGGACAGGATGGCCAGGCAGCCTGAACCGGTGCACATGTCCAGCACGTTTTCCACGGCCAGCGCGTCCTGTACCCAGGGCGACAACCCCGCGTCCAACAGCTCCGCGATGGGCGAGCGCGGCACGATCACCCGCTGGTCCACGTAGAAGCGATGGCCGCGCAGCCACGCCTCGTTGGTCAGGTAGGCGGCGGGCACGCGCTCGGTCACGCGCCGATCCAGCAGGTCCAGCACGCGGTCGCGTTCCTCGCGGATCACGCGGGCGTCCAGGAACGGCTCCAGCGTGTCCAGCGGCAGGTGCAGGGCGTGCAGCGTCAGGTAGACCGCCTCGTCCCAGGCATTGTCGCTGCCGTGCCCCAGCGCCACCTGGGCGCCGTTCAGGCGCGAGACGCCGTAACGGATAAGATCGCGCAGGGTCTGCAGTTCTTCGCGGGAGGATTGATTCATAGTAGGCATTCTTTTCACCGCCCGAAGGGCTTGGCGCCCAAAGGGAGAAATGCCCCCGCAAGGGGGGCAGAGAGGTCGCGTAGCGCAGTCTTACTTAGGCAACAGCAGGTTTTCCAGCGTGCGCCGATAAATGTTCTTGAGCGGGTCCAGCGAGGCCACCGCGACACGTTCATTGACCTTGTGGATCGTGGCGTTACCGGGGCCGAACTCGATGACTTGCGGACAGATCTTGGCGATGAAGCGGCCGTCGGACGTGCCGCCGGTCGTCGAGAGCTCGGCGGTGACGCCGGTCTCGGCGTGGATCGCCTGCACCAGCGCGTCGGTCAGCGAACCGCGCGGGGTCAGGAAAGGCTCGCCGCCCAGTTCCCAGTCCAGCTCATATTCCAGGCCATGCTTGTCCAGCACCGCATGCACGCGCTGCTTCAGGCTTTCCGGCGTGCTGGCAGTGGAAAATCGGAAATTGAACAGCGCCACGGCTTCGCCCGGCACCACGTTGGTGGCGCCGGTGCCCGAGTTCAGGTTCGACACCTGGAACGTGGTGGGCGGGAAATACTCGTTGCCCTGGTCCCATTCAATGCCGACGATCTCGGCCAGGGCCGGAGAAAGCTGGTGGACGGGATTGCGCGCCAGATGCGGGTAGGCCACGTGGCCCTGGATGCCCTTGACCGTCAGCTTGCCCGACAAGGAGCCGCGGCGGCCGTTCTTGCAGGTGTCGCCCAGCACGTCGCCGGACGTGGGTTCGCCCACGATGCAGTAGTCGAGTTGTTCGCCCCGCGCCTTCAGCGCGTCGCAGACGATGGCGGTGCCGTCGACGGACGGACCTTCTTCGTCGGAAGTGATCAGCAGGGCGATCGAACCGCCGTGCTGCGGATGGGCCGCCACGAATTCCTCGGCCGCCACCACGAAGGCGGCGATCGAGCTCTTCATGTCGGCCGCGCCGCGTCCATACAGCCAGCCGTCGCGTTCCGTGGGCACGAACGGATCGCTGTCCCACTTCTCGCGCGGCCCCGGCGGCACCACGTCGGTGTGGCCGGCAAAGACCGTCAGCGGCGCGGCGCTTCCGCGCCGGGCCCACAGATTGGTGACGCCGCCCTGCGCGATGGTCTCGCAGGTGAAACCGATGCGTTGCAGGCGGGCGGCAAGCACCGCCTGGCAGTCTTCATCCGCCGGAGTGACCGACGGGCGGGCGATCAGGTCCTTGACCAGATCCAGTACGGACGCGTTGCTCATCAAGCCCTCAGCAAATCATTGATGCTGGTCTTGGCGCGCGTTTGCGCGTCGACACGCTTGACGATGACGGCGCAGGCCAGGCTGTGCGAGCCATCGGCCGACGGCAGCGAACCGGGCACCACCACCGAACCCGACGGCACGCGGCCGTAGGTGATCTTGCCGGTGGCACGGTCATAGATCTTGGTGCTTTGCGACAGGAACACGCCCATGGCCAGCACCGAGTTCTCTTCGACCACCACGCCTTCAACGACTTCCGAGCGGGCGCCGATGAAGCAGTTGTCTTCGATGATGGTGGGGTTGGCCTGCAGCGGCTCCAGCACGCCACCGATGCCCACGCCGCCCGACAGGTGGACGTTCTTGCCGATCTGCGCGCACGAACCGACCGTGGCCCAGGTGTCGACCATGGTGCCTTCGTCGACATAGGCGCCGATGTTCACGTAGGAAGGCATCAGGATCACGTTGCGGGCAATGAAGGCGCCGCGGCGGGCCACGGCCGGCGGAACCACGCGGTAGCCGCCCTGCTTGAAGGCGTTGTCGCCGAAATCCGAGAACTTGAGCGGCACCTTGTCGTAGAACTGCAGGGGGGCCTGGCCCATGATGGCGTTGTCGTTCAGGCGGAACGACAGCAGCACGGCCTTCTTGATCCACTGGTGCACAACCCAGTCATCGTTGATTTTCTCGGCCACGCGCAGGCGGCCCAGATCCAGGCCGTCGATGGTGTGCTCAACCGCTTCGCGCACTTCGGCGCTGGCGTCGGAGGGCGACAGGTTGGCCCGGTCATCCCAGGCTTTTTCGATGGTGGTCTGCAGGTCGAGAGTCATAGCGGCTCAGCTTTTAAAGGTTGATCAAACAGAGGTATGTACAAAATGGGCGATGCGCTCGGCTGCCTGCACGCAGTCAGCCAAAGGCGCCACCAGGGCGATGCGGATGCGGCCATGGCCCGGATTCACGCCATGCGCTTCCCGCGCCAGAAAACTTCCCGGCAGCACGGTAACACCGGTGCGGCCATAAAGGTCGCGAACGAAAGCGGAGTCCGATCCCGGCGTGGCCGCCCACAGGTAGAACGAGGCTTGCGGACGCGACACATCCAGCACGTTCTGCAGGATGGGTACGACCGCATCGAATTTTTCACGGTACTGGCGCCGGTTTTCCTTGACGTGCGCCTCGTCCGTCCAGGCCGCGACGCTGGCCGCCGACACCAGCGGGCTCATCGCACTTCCATGATACGTGCGATACAGCAGGAAGCGGCCAATCAGCGCCGCGTCTCCCGCCACGAAGCCCGAACGCAGGCCCGGCACATTGGAACGCTTGGACAGGCTGGAGAACGCCACCAGGTTGCGGTAGTCGTCGCGGCCCAGGCGACGCGCCGCCTGCAGCCCGCCCAGCGGGGGATTGCCCTCGTCCAGGTAGATCTCGGAATAGCACTCGTCCGACGCGATCACGAAGCCGTGGCGGTCGGAGAGCTCGAACAGCGCTTCCCATTCATCCAGCGACATCACGTTGCCGGCGGGGTTGCCCGGCGAGCACACGAACACCAGGCGCGTCTTCTTCCAGACATTGTCCGGCACCTGGCCCCAGTCGCAAGCGAAATTGCGCACCGGGTCGGCGTTGACGAAGTAGGGCGTGGCGCCGGCCAGCAGCGTGGCCCCTTCATAGATCTGATAGAAGGGATTGGGGCAGATCACCACCGAACCGGCCGCCGGATCGATCACGGTCTGCGTGAACGCAAACAAGGCCTCGCGCGAACCCAGCGCCGGCAGCACCTGCGTTTCGGCGTCGGGCGCGGGAATGCTGTAGCGGCGGGCCAGCCAATCGGATATCGCCCGGCGCAGGGCGGCATCGCCCTTGGTGGACGGGTAGACGGACAGCCCTGCGAGATTGTCGCGGATGGCTTGCGCGACACGCTCCGGCGCGGCGTGCTTGGGCTCGCCTATCGACAGATTGATGGGCGCAAGGCCGTCCGGCTGCGAGCTGGCGGAAGCCAGCAAAGCCCGCAGTTTTTCGAACGGGTAGGGGTGTAGGGCATCGAGGCGCGGATTCATGACGCAAGATTTTACCAAGCAAGCTACAATAGCGGGCTTGGCCTATTGCGAAGGTGGCGAAATTGGTAGACGCACCAGGTTTAGGTCCTGACGCCGTAACAGGTGTAGGGGTTCGAGTCCCCTCCTTCGCACCATTATTAGAATCGTTGATCCCGTATTGGAAAGACCTTTCAGATCAATGGTTTAGTAGGTAGGGTGGGTTGCTGATTGACTGCTAAAAAACAAGAATTCGCAGCCAATGCCCCATCCTGGTCCACCGCCAACCGTTCAATGCGGGGTGTGGGTCTTCAACCAATCACGCAGCGCCGCATCCACCTTCGTCTGCCATCCGGAGCCGGTTGCTCGGAAGCGCTCCAGCACGTCCGGCGATAGGCGAATTGTGATGCGCTCCTTGGTGACATCAGCCTTCGGACGGCCCAGCTTCTTTAGCGGAAGCGAATGTGATGTCCATGTAGTTAATGTATGCACAATAAATGAGTGGGGAAAGGGCTTTTTTGTGCATACATATATTTTTGGCACTTCGTCACCGAAGGCCGCGAGCTGCCGAAATCCTTCACTAAAGTTCTCGCCCCCATAGCCGTTAACGCCGTACCGCCTCCATAAGCTACGGAAAAAACCGCGACATGTTCAATATCATCTCCTTCGCCGTCACGATTATTGCGTTGATCGCGTGGGCAATTTACCGTCAGCAGAAACGGCACAAGGCCTTGCTGGCGAAGTTTCGCGAACACAATCAACGACTGGGTACTTCCTTTCCCGAGACCAGCGTCGACAGCGAACTGATTCTTAGCGACAAGGACAAGAAGGTCGTCATCGCATTCGATCCCCAGACCCAGAAATTGTGCATGGTGTCGGGGGCCAAGGATCCGGGCGAAGTCCTTGATTTTTCATACATCAGGCAATGGCAGTTGAAGTGGACCGAGACCTCCAGCAATGGCGGGCTTTCGTTCAAGAATGTCCACTTCGACTTTTCCACCAGTGATCTCAAAAGGCCGTTGATCAGATTCCCCATTGCGGGCAAAGGCTATGGCGACACGTGGAACAGCCGTCTGGGAATTCTCTTCGGCGCCTGACAGTGCCGGCGCGGGCCATGATCGATCCCTGATCCCGCCGCGCGGGCCAACAGCGGGGCGCGCCGGCGTAGCGCGGCACATCTACGTCTTTGTGTATCGCCCCTCTGCATGATCCCCCCATGACTTCGATGCAGGTACCTTGGTGAAGGCGGCCACGGCCGCCTGCCGGCGCCTGCAGAATCGTCAAGATTTGCACTTCTTTAACGTTGCCGTTCGCGCTTGGCGATACCGTTGGGCTTTCGTTTTCGAGGAGCGGACATGTACTCGCTGACCAAGCGCTGCGGCGCGGAGTTCTTTGGCACGTTCTGGCTGGTGCTGGGCGGTTGCGGCGCCGCGGTGCTGGCTGCGGGCTTTCCGGAGATGGGCATAGGCTTCGCGGGCGTTGCGCTGGCTTTCGGTTTGACTGTCCTGACCATGGCGTTCGCGGTGGGTCATATTTCTGGCGGACACTTCAATCCCGCGGTCACCATCGGCCTGGTGGCGGGTGGCCGTTTCCCGGCCCGGGAAATCCTGCCCTATGTCATTGTCCAGGTGCTGGGCGCCATCGCGGCGGCGGCGGTGCTGGCCTGCATCGCCAACGGCAAGCTGGGGTTCGATCTGAAGGCCAGCCACTTCGCCGCCAACGGCTATGGCGCCTATTCACCCGGCAAGTACACGATGCTGTCGGCGCTGGTGGCCGAAGTGGTGCTGACCGCCGGCTTTCTATTTGTGATCCTGGGCGCCACCAGCAAACGGGCGCCGGCGGGCTTCGCCGCGATCCCGATCGGCCTCGCCTTGACGCTCATTCATCTGATCAGCATCCCGGTCACGAACACCTCGGTCAACCCCGCTCGCTCCACCGGCCCCGCGCTGTTCGTGGGAGGCTGGGCGCTCGAGCAACTTTGGCTGTTCTGGGTTGCCCCGATAGCGGGTGCCATCATCGGAGCCATCGCCTATCGGCTGATAAGCGAGCCCGCGGCGGAACGTGCCTGGCGCAGCCAGAGCGCCTAGTCCGCTCTGGCGTTCGAGGGCATCCACGCGCTGAACGCGCACTGGCGAGTGCCGAAGGGGACCACGGCAAGGGGCTATACGGCTGGTGCAGGCGTACATGGCCTGTTGCACCTTTCGGCGCCGGCGCATTCGGCCCTGGGCCGCCAATCACGGGGGAAAGGGGCGCCCGGAATAAAAACCGGCTTTGGCAGGTTGTACATTACGCACTATCACCTGCCATATTCCTACAGGATTCACCCATCATGACCGCCCCACAAGTCGCAATTTCCTCCTCGATCGCCTGCGCGAACGATCGGCCGTTCGTGTTGTTCGGCGGTATCAACGTGCTGGAGTCCAAGGACCTTGCGCTACGCGCCTGCGAAGAGTACCAGCGCGTGACCAGCAAGCTGGGCATTCCTTACGTGTTCAAGGCCTCGTTCGACAAGGCCAACCGCTCGTCCATCCATTCCTATCGCGGGCCGGGCCTGGAAGAGGGAATGAAGATCTTCGAGGCGGTGAAGAAGGAATTCGGCGTGCCCGTCATCACCGATGTGCATGAACCGTGGCAGGCCGCTCCGGTTGCCGAAGTCGCGGACATCCTGCAACTGCCGGCGTTCCTGGCGCGCCAGACGGACCTGGTGGTCGCGCTGGCCCAGACGCAGCGGGTGGTGAACATCAAGAAGCCGCAGTTCCTCAGCCCGACCCAAATGCTGAATATCGTCGAAAAATTCACCGAGGCAGGCAACGACAAGCTGATCCTCTGCGATCGCGGCACCAGCTTCGGCTACGACAATCTGGTCGTGGATATGCTGGGCTTTGGCGTGATGAAGAAGGTCACCGGCAATCGCCCGCTGATCTTTGACGTGACGCATGCGCTGCAGCAGCGCTCGGCGCTGGATGCCGCGTCCGGCGGACGCCGCGAGCAGGTGGCGGAACTGGCGCGCGCCGGCATGGCGGTCGGCCTGGCGGGCCTGTTCCTGGAAGCCCACCCCGACCCCAAGAACGCAAAATGCGACGGCCCCAGCGCCTTGCCGTTGGACAAGCTTGAACCCTTTCTGACGCAGCTCAAGAGGCTGGATGATCTGGTGAAGTCCTTTGCTCCCATCGATATCGAACCCTGACCTTGGCCGTCATCGCGGATACGCCGAGTTGTTATACGATCCAGGCCACACTTTAGGGAGGCCTGGATGTCTTTGTACGTAATCGTCGCCGTTCGTAAAGAACCCGTCAGCGGGCATATCGCCTATGTGCGCTGGGGCCAGGCCGTGCGCGGCGTGCCCGGCTGGGTCACCGAACCCATGACGGCGGCGGCCTCCGAGGTCATCGAATCCATCAAGGATGGCGCGGAAGTCGAAACGGCGGTAAGCGTGGATGGCCTGACCGTGGCCTCGCGCGCCGTGCGCGTGCTGACCGATGACAACGGTCGGGAGCACCTGGCGTCCGTGCCCGTGCCCAGTTCCACTTTGCACACGCTGTTCGACCTGCCCGAATTCTGACCGGGGCCATGCAGCCCAGCGGCGCCAGCCCGCGCTCGCCGGCGCAGCGTCGGGCCCGGTAGCTACCCATATCGGGAATTCCCCTCTTGCGCGCCGGAGTTGCCGGCGCGAATCTTCTAAGGGATTGTGCCTAGAGTCCGGACGCGTGCTCGAAGAGGATTCCCTCAATGCCTGAGACTGGCCCTGCCGACGGTCAAGCGCCCCCGCAAAAGCGGCGAGGGCGCCGGCTTTCCTGGATCTGGCTGGTGCCCATCATCGCGGCGCTGGGCGGACTTCTGCTGGTGCTGCGGGTATGGATGGAGGCGGGTCCCACCGCCACCATCAGCTTCCAGACGGCCGAAGGACTCGAGGCCGGCAAGACCCAGGTCCGTTACAAAGAGGTCAACATCGGCATCGTCCAGCGGGTGGCCTTGAACCCGGAGCGCACCGGCGTCGTGGCGACGGTGCGCCTCGACAAAGAGGCGGGCGGCCTGTTGCAGGAGGGCACCGTGTTCTGGGTGGTGCGTCCGCGCCTGACCTTGAGCGGCGTGTCCGGCCTGGGCACCTTGCTCTCGGGCGCCTACATCGGTCTGGATCCGGCGGGGCACAAGGGCAAGAACGGGCGGGCGACGGCCAGCAAATTTTCTTTCACCGGGCTGGAAGTCCCACCCGAAGTGGCTCAGGACCGCCCGGGCAAGCGATTCACCTTGAATGCCAGGGATCTCGGCTCGCTGGATATCGGATCCCCCATTTACTACCGGCGCATCGCCGTAGGCCAGGTGGTGGGCTATCACCTGGATCGCAGCGGCAAGGGCGTCAACGTGCAGGTTTTCGTCGACGCGCCCAACGATGTCTTCGTCAACGAGGGCACCCGCTTCTGGAATGCCAGCGGCGTGGATTTTTCGGTGGACGCGCGCGGCCTTCAAATGCATTCCCAGTCACTGCTGTCCGTGCTGGTGGGCGGGGTGGCGTTCGACTCGGTCGCACCTCGGGAGCATGCAGCGGCCAAGGCCGATGCGTCGTTTGTCATCTATCCATCCGAAGAGGCTGCCCGCGCCCAGCCCGACGGCATGCCGTTGCGGATCCGGATGCGATTCGACCAATCGGTCCGGGGGCTGGTCGTCGGGGCTCCCATCGATTCCTTTGGCGCCACGATCGGACAGGTGGACTCCATCGACCTGGAACTGGACAGGACGACCAACCAGTTCTATGCGGTGGTGGGCGCCACGCTGTATCCCCAGCGGCTTGGCGCCAAGACCTTTGAAGAAATCAAGGACTACTCGGGGTCCACTCTGGAGCACCCGTCGGGCAAACTGATGGCGGCCATGGTCGATCACGGCCTGCGGGCGCAGTTGCGCATCGGCAATGTGCTGACCGGCCAGTTATACGTGGCGATGGCGGTATTCCCCGACGCGAAACCCGCGACGTTCAAGATGGAGGACGCGCCGTTCATTCCGACCGTTCCCAACAACCTGGACCAGCTTACACAGCAGATCAGCAGCATCCTGACCAAACTCGACAGGGTGCCTTTCGATGGGCTGGGCTCGGAACTCAGCAATGTGATGCGCGGCGCCGCCAGTCTGGTCACGCGTCTGGACAGGCAATTGGCGCCTGAGGCGGTGGCTGTGTTGCGGCAGGCGGGCAGGTCCTTGGCCTCGGTGGGGGGATTGCTGAACCCCGAGGCCGGTCTTCCCGTCAACACGGGGGTGGCACTGCAGGAACTGGCACGAACGGCCCGGTCCCTGCGCGAACTGTCTGACTATCTGCAAGCCCATCCGGATGCGCTGCTGCGGGGGCGGGCGCCGGACCCGGTGCGGGGACAAATGCCGACGCGTTAGCGCCGGGTACGCGCCTTGCTGCTGGACAGCGCGGCGTTGCTGCTGGCGTATGGGCCGACGGCACCGCGTTGGAGGGGGATTCAGCATGGATCATAGTGAAATGATGGCGCGCATGATCACTCAGCCCGTCGCGCCGGGCAAATTTGACGGATGGGATGGTGTGCTGTCCGCCTTGGCGGATTGCCTGCTGCAGGTGCAGGGCAAGTTGTCCGACGCGGACGTGAAGCGATTCCTGGATGTTGGAGCGCTGGTGTACCGCACTTGCTGTCAGGATGACGCCCGGCAGCGCTGGACCGCCGAGAAGATGGCCGCCTACCATCGCAAGCGTCCGTTCGGCGCTTAGGAGGGCGTTTGGCTCAGTACAGGCATTGCCGCAGTGCGAATTTTCTTCCGAAGGCGTGAACCTCGTCGCCGTCCACGGAGGCGGCTACGTCCCACTGGTCACCGCGGGTGACCAGGATAGACTGGCTGGAGAAAGCATGGCGGAACGCGAATTGCCAGAAGGCCGCCTCCGAGCCCTCCGGCTCCAGGTCATGCGGCCCGATCCGTAACCGGGCCGGCCTCGGCGTCGCGCCCAGCGTCCATCGCAAGGCGATCGCCAGGAACGCGAATCGCGCCGACATCGATGAAGGCTGGATGCACAGGACTCGGATCTTGTTGCTCATGGCCGTAACCCTCTTCAGGTGAAAGCCAGCGTAGCAAAGACGCGCGCGGCATTCCATACCGCGTTTGGTCGATCCCCACAGCCGTTCCAGCGTCCTCGATTCCCGTGCCGCCGTGCCGGGCGGTAGCTGCCTTATCTCAGCGCCGCAACAGGCCGCGTAGCAGCAGGTCCAGCGCCTGCAAGGCGTGCGCCAGCCGCTCGAATCCGTCCCCTTCCTCCGCGATCCAGAACGCGCTATCGGCCAGGCTGCCGTTGACCAGCCGGGCAAGTGCGTGGGAATCCGCGGGTTGGACTACGCCATCGTCCATCAGCCGTTGCAACAGGGCGCTTAGCGAAGCCACGCACTGCGGTTGCGACGCGCCCGGCGCGGGCGCCAGCACGGCGCGCGCGTCCTGCAGCACGATGCGCCGGATTTCGGGCTCGGCGGCCATTTCCAGGTAGCCTCGGCATCGGTCGCGGAACGCGGTCCAGGCATCGGGGGCCTGCTCTGCAATGGCGGTCAGCCGCAGATCCATCTCGGCGTCGATCTGTCCCACCACCGCGGCGAGCAACCCTTTCTTGTCCCCGAAGTGATGGTACAAAGCCCCCCGCGTCAGCCCGGCGGCGGCGGTGAAGTCGTCCATCGACGTGGCGGCATAGCCCGCCTGCCGGAAGGCCTGCCGGGCGGTCGCGATCAGCTTGGCGCGGGTGGCCTCTATCATCTCGGCGCGAGATCGCGACATCCGGCTCTCCTAAGCGCAGTGGCCTGAGTAAATTGACATACGCAATGTATGTGAATAGGATTTCGCTGTCTACCCATCTGCAAAGGATTTTGGTGCCGAACCCGTATCGCGAGTTGTTCCAGGCGCCCGGCGCCGCCGGCTTCGTGCTGGCGGGCGCCATCGCGCGCCTGCCCTTACCGATGATCGGCATCGGCATCATCACCATGTTGTCCCAGGTGCGCGGGGCATACACCCTGGCAGGCGCGGTTGCCGCCACGTTTGCCCTGGCCACGGCCTTGCTGGCGCCCCGCATCTCCCGCCTGGTGGACCGCCACGGCCAGGGCAAGGTGCTGCCGCTGGCTGCCGGCGTTTGCGTCATGGCCCTTATCGGCCTGTCGGCCAGCGTGCACTGGGGCGCGCCGGACTGGGTGTTGTTCGTCTTCGCGGCGCTGGCGGGCAGCCTGCCCAGCATGCCCGCCATGATTCGGGCCCGCTGGACCGAGATCTTCCGGGACATGCCCGAATTGCGCACGGCCTATGCCCTGGAGTCGGTGGCGGATGAACTCAGCTTCATCGTCGGCCCGCCGCTGGCGGTGGGCCTGAGCGTGGCGTTGTTTCCCCAGGCGGGGCCGCTGGCCGCCGCGTTGCTGCTGGCGGTGGGCGTCACGGCTTTTGTCATGCAGCGCGCCACGGCGCCCTCGGTGCAGTTCCGTGAAACCGGGCGCCAGGCCCCGGTGCTGCGCATGCCGCGGATGCGCCCGCTGCTGGCCATGATGTCGGCTATGGGGGTGATCGTTGGAACCATCGATGTGCTGAGCGTGGCATTCGCCAGGCAGCAGGGCATGCCGGCCGGCGCAAGCCTCGTGCTGTCCGCCTACGCCCTGGGCTCGTGCGTGGCTGGCCTGGTCTTCGGCGTGCTGAAGTTCCAGACGCCGCTTGCGCGCCTGCTTGCCATTGCGGCGGGCGTGACGGCGTTCACCACCTTGCCTTTGCTGCTGGTGGACGATCTGCTCACCTTGTCGCTGGGCGTTCTGCTGGCGGGGCTGTCCTTCGCGCCGACAATGATCATCGCGATGGCTCTGGTGGAAAGCAGCGTGCCGGGCAACCGGCTGACGGAAGGGCTGACCTGGCTGGTGACGGGCCTGGGCGCCGGCGTGGCGGCAGGCGCGGCATTGGCGGGTTGGGTGGTTGACCATCACGGCGTCAGCGCGGGTTTCTGGACTGCCGTCGGGGCGGGCGCGGTCGTGCTGCTGGTCGCGTTGCCGGGGGCGCGGGGCAGGGCAGCGCAAGCCGCCGGGGCGTGAAACCGCGGTTGCTAGAATGGCTGGCCGGCGCGTAGCGGGCGCAACGCCATCAGGAGAAACCCATGTCCAGAACCGTCGTGAACCCCGACACCGTCTTCAACTCGGTGCAGTACGGATTCAGCCAGGCCGTCATCGTGACGGGGCAGCGCCGCATGCTGCTGTCCGGCCAGGTCGGCGTCGACGCCGATGAATGCACCGTGGGACCGGGCCTGCAAGTGCAGACCGAGGCCGCGCTGGACAATGTCGAACGCGTGCTGGCCGCAGCGGGCGGCAGGCTCGAGCAGGTCATCATGCTGCGCATCTATATCTGCGACACCGTCCGCGAAGAACAGGAGGTGGTCGCCCAGGCGCTGCGCGACCGGTTCAAGATCGACCCGCCGCCTTCCTCGTGGATCATCGTCAGCGGCCTCTCGCTGCCGGAATGGCTGATCGAGATCGAAGCGGAAGCGATGCTCGACTGACTTTGCTTGCGGCCCCTCAGTCGCCGTCGCGCCAGGGCGGGACGGCGAACGCGGCGCGCAGGCACGCCAGAAAGCCCGCTGTGCGGGCCGACAGTTCCTGCCGCGATTTCACCAGCGCCACCACATTCGCGTCCGGCAGGTTCCAGCCGGCCAGCAAGGGCACCAGCGCGCGGGTCCGCAAATGGCTGGCCACGTCCCACTCCGAGCGCGCGACGATGCCATGTCCCGCCAGGGCCCATTCCAGGGCAGCGGTTCCGGTGTTGCTGGACAGCACGGGCGCGATGCGCACGCCCACGGCCGGCCCGCGACCGCGCTTGAACCGCCATAGGGTCACGTCCTCGTCATTCTCGCGCAGGGCGATGCAGTCATGGTCGCGCAGGTCTTCGGGCTTGGCGGGAGCGCCTCGGCGCGCCAGATAGGCGGGCGAGGCGCACAGGATCCGCCGATTCGGCGCAAGCGGGTAGGCGACCAGGGTCGAGTCGCGCAGTTCGCCGATGTGGACCATGACGTCCCAGTTATCGGAAGCAAGGCGGGGAGGGCCGTCCGAAAGCGTCAGGCTGGCGGTGACATCTTCACTGCTCTTGCGGAACTCCGCCACCAGCCCGGCCACGTACCGCTGCCCGAAGCCTAGTGGCGCAACGACGCGCAGGTGTCCCGCCACGATTCCCCGCCGCCCCGCCAGTTCGTCGGCCAGATCGTTCAGTTCGCCGCAAATCTGCCCGGCTCGCAGCGCCAGCAGCCGGCCTTCGTCGGTCAGGGCCGTGCCGCGTCCCGACCGGTTGACCAGCCGGACACCCAGGCGTTTTTCCAGGGCGTGCAGCCGTTGCGTGACCGCGGGTGGCGTCACGTCCAGGGCGCGGGCCGCCTGCGCCAGGGAACTGGTTGCGGCAAGGCTCAGGAAGAAACGCAGGTCGTCCGTGGTGATCATTCAGTTACCGCTTAATGGAAAATTAAGATCACATTAAACACGCCGGCGAGATGGCGCGCCATACTGCATTCATACGGGTGCGGGATTTTTCCGCATCCCTCCGATATCGAAGAGGCCGTCATGACCCTTACTGCCCCCCCGTCCACGCTGGACGCCCTGGAAACGCCCTGCCTGCTGCTGGACGAGTCGCGCATGACGCGCAATATCGACCGCCTGAACGCGCTGATGGCCGGACACGGGGTGCAATTGCGTCCCCACCTGAAGACCCCCAAGTCCATCGACGTGGCGCGCCGGCTCATGTCGTCGCCCCAGGGTCCCGCCGCGGTGTCGACCTTGCAGGAAGCGGAGCAGTTCGCGGCCGCGGGCATCACCGACCTGCTTTACGCGGTGGGCGTTTCGCCCGCCAAACTGGAACGCGTGCTGGCGTTGCGCGCGCGCGGCGTTGACCTGACGGTGGTGGTCGACAGCATCGAGGCGGCGCGGGCGGTGTCTGCACGGGCCAAGGCGGCCGGCGATCGCATCCCGGCCCTGATCGAGATCGATTGCGACGGCCATCGCGCCGGCGTGCAACCGGGCGACACCGGCCACCTGCTGGCGATCGCCCGGGTGCTGCACGAAGACGGCGCCTGCCTGCGGGGCGTCATGACGCACGCCGGCGAGTCTTATGGATGCCGCAGCGTCGAGGCGATCGCCGACATGGCCGAGCAAGAGCGCTGGGCCGCCGTGAGCTGTGCGCAGGCCATTCGCGAAGCGGGCCTGCCGTGTCCGGTGGTCAGCGTGGGCTCTACCCCGACCGCCCATTTTGCGCGCAGCCTCGAGGGCGTGACGGAAGTCCGCGCCGGGGTATATGTGTTCTTTGATCTGGTGATGGCGGGGCTGGGCGTATGCAGCGTGGATGACATCGCGGCCTCCGTGTTGACGACCGTGATCGGCCATCAGCCCGACAAGGGGTGGATTCTGGTCGACGCCGGATGGATGGCCATGTCGCGCGACCGGGGTACGGCCAAGCAGCCGGTGGACCAGCTGTACGGGCTGATCTGCGACGCGGATGGCACGGTGTATCCCGACGTGTTGCTCGCCGAAACCAACCAGGAGCAGGGCATCATCGAGCTGCGCGCCGGCAGCAATGCGGCCTTGCCCGATCTGCCCATCGGCGCCAAGGTGCGCATACTGCCGAACCACGCTTGCGCCACCTGCGCCCAGCATGACGCGTACGAGGTCGTGCGTCCGGGCGCGCCTGGCGTGGTGGCGCACTGGGAACGTTTTCGCGGCTGGTAGGCCGTCCGATCCAAAGGAACCCGCTATGGAACTCATTCATACGCCCCAGGCGACTCCGCCCGCCGGGCACTACTCGCAGGCGGTGCGCGCCAACGGCTTCGTCTTCGTCTCCGGGCAGTTGGGCTTTCTGCCGCCCGCTGAACCCGGCGTCCGGCCCGTCCTGGCCTCGGGCGCGGCCGCCCAGACCCGGGAGGCGCTACGCAGCGTTGCCGCCATCCTGGAGGCGGCCGGGGCCTCGCTGTCCGCGGTGGTCAGCGTAACGGTGTACATCCCGGATGTCGCGCTTTGGGACGAGGTCAACCGCGTCTACGAACAAGGCTTCGGCGGCCATCGACCGGCACGGGCGATCGTTCCTACCCGCGATCTGCATTTCGGGGCATTGGTGGAAATCAGCGTCGTTGCCGCGGCGTGAACATTGCAGTTCGGGAGGGGCTCGGCGCCTTGCCGAGTTTGCCTCCGGTGAAGGCCACCGTCGGAATGCGGCGCTACGCGGGGTGATGTTGCCCCGCAATCAATAATTACATCTGTTGCTTCTCACTGTAGCGCTTGCTTGCTTTCGCCTGAGCCGGCCGCGCAGAAGTCTCTTGCGCATTCCCCGCGCCCCCGTTTTCGCCCTGGTGATCCGCCCTGGACGTTCGCTGCCCGCGACGTCGTATCTCCCTGGTTTCGTGGGTGATTTTGCCTGTCTAACGCCGAAACAGGGGGCAACAAATGGCCCATATCCACGCCTGAAATTCCGATTCCCACTCGTACAATTTGAAATTGTATTTTGTATAGAATGTAGAAAATCGTGAGCCAACCAGGACGCCGTATGACCTTTAAACCGTCTTTCCTCATGGCGCGGCCCCTTCCGTCCATGACCGCCCGCCTGTCGTCGAAGGGCGTTGCCGCTGCCGCCCTGGTTGCGGCATGTCTCGGTCCTTGGGCGGGGGCTGCCGCCGCTCCGTTGACGCCCGCGCAGCGGGCTGCGATACAGGCCGCTCAGCAGGCAGCGCTCGAGGCGCAGCGGCGGGCCGTGGCGGAATTCAGGCAAGAAGTGGAAGCTCGCGGTGCGAATGCCGTGGCGATGGGCCAAACCGCTTCGATCATGCTGCTGGATACCGAGCTGGGTACGGTGGGGCAGCGTCTTGGGGAACTGCGCGGCCAGCCGAACAAAGGCGGCCTTTGGGTGCGCGGCACGAGCAGCAGCTACAAGGTGGAAACGGCGAACGCAAGCAAGTTCGACCAAGACGCCAGCGCCATCTCGGTCGGGGGCGACTACACCTGGACGGCGACCTCCGCCAAGGTCTACCTCGGCGCGTTCGTCGGGCTTTCGCAGTCCAAGCAGGATGCCGCGTACGGCACCCGCGGAAAGATCGATAGCCGCTACGCAGGCATCTATCTGTCGTACGTCCATGACAACGGCCTATATGTCGACGTCGTCAACAAGGTCGGCAGGATTGACCAGGACGTCCGTTTCGACCTGCCCCTGAACCGTGGCGTCTATACCGACGGCACGTCCCATACGACCTACAGCGGCAGCGCGGAGCTGGGTTATCACTGGCGCCTGGCGGACCAGTGGTTCATCGAGCCCCAGTTGCAGGGCATCTACAGCCGCAGCAGCCAGACGTCGATCCAGGGCAGGGCGGGCCTGCGCGCCGGTCGCGACATCAGCCTGGCGGATGGCGGCACACTTCAGCCCTACGCCAAAGTGTCGTACCTGAAGCAGTTTTCGCACGATGACACGGTGGGATTCGGCAACACGACCTACGACGTGGCGCTTCCAGGAAACCGCTGGCAGATGGGCGGCGGCGTGGCGGTGGAATCCGGGCGTCATCGGGCTTTCGTGGATCTGCAGTACGGGCATGGCGCGAGCGTGACCCAGGAAGTCACCGCGAACATCGGCTACACCTTCCGGTTCTGATCTCCGGCGGACGATCCTTCGGCGGTCGCCGCCTATAATGCGGACGCCTCAACGCCGAAGGTGGAGACCGTCCAAATGCAGTACGAGTATCTGTTCTGGTCCATGGCCGCCATGGTGGCCGCCGCGCTCGCGGGTGGCGCTCTGTGCGGGCGCCTGCGGTCCACCAAGCATGGGCTGATGGGCGTCGCCGGGGTGGCGGCGGCCATCTTCATCACGGTGCTGCTGCTGGCGCGCCAGGGGGGCTTTGCCGACCTGGCGGCCATGCTGTCAATCGCCGCCTTCATGTTCAGTCTGGTGATCGGCGCGGCGGCGGCGCTGCTCACGCGGCGCATACTGCAACGCCGTTGACCGGCGGCGGCGCGGCGCCCCTCATTCTTCCGCGTCGAACTCCTCGTCTTCCTCGTCGTCCTCATCCTGTTCAAGGGCGTCATAGCCCTTCCAGGTGATGCGCCAGCGCGTCGCGCCCGCGGTTGCGGCCGTCTCGCTGATCTGCTTGACCAGTCCAGCGTCGGACAGCAGGTCCAGATGATGCGCGATCAGTTGCAGGCCCTGTTCTTCGGGATGCGGGGCCAGCGCGGCATTCTTGATGTCGTGAGTGCTCAGGTTGGGGCCCGGCGCGTCGCGCAGGGCGCCCAGGATCGTGACGACCAGATCGAAATCGCGTTGCATGATGTCCACCATGTTGGGATAGAAAAGAACACGCCGACAATAGCAGAGTTCGGCTGCCGCGATACGACAGCCGCCGCCGCCGGGTTACAGTCCAGGGTTCTTGCTAACCGACACACACAGAGACCATGAAGAAACCCGCAGAACGAGATTGCCTTGCGGTGATCCCCGGCTATACGGGCCAGGCCGCCAAGCTCTTTCTATCGCGTGGCGAAGACGAACGCATCAGTGGCGTTACCGTCTTCGACCTGCTGGGCCACGTCAAGCACGAGGGCGATGCCGAAGCCGCTGCCGCCTGGGTGGGGACGTGGCTGGCCCAAGAGGCCGACAACCGCAAGGCACGGCGCACCCAGCTCCAGGCGCAGATGTTCATCTGCAAGCTGGTGGGCGACGACAAGGAAGCCTTCCTAAGCGCCCAGAAGCCGCTCATCCGCGTGCTGGCCGAAGCCGGCGTGCGCAGCCGTAGCGTGGCCGCCACGTCCGGAGCCGCGCGGCAGTCACTTGGCCCGAATGTCAGGAAGCATTAGCCCAAGGCTGTTATAGTCGCGCATGGGCGTGCGTGTGCACCTACACGGTGCGTGCCCAGGCGGGCCAGGCCCGCGAATCAAGGAAGATGGAACATGGAAATAGTCAGTCGGCAGGTTGCCGACGTAGCGGGCGGCGTCGAGCTGCACACCACGCTGGATGGCGAGAGCATCAGCGCCTATGTCGTCATGGGCGTCACGGATCTCAATGCGATCGCAGACATCGTGCCGCGCGAGAAAGTCGAGGCGGGGGCGGACATACACGCCTCCAATGTCGACAATGTTGATAATGCGCAAGAACAGATCGACCAAGTCCTGGAAAATATGAATCCCGGCGACGTGGCGGTTTTCCTTTGCTCGGGCCCCGAAGCCTTCGGCGCGGCGCTCGACTTGTTGGGTTTACCTATCGACCAGTAAGCCTGACGGCAAAACCTAAGTGCCATCCAAACGGCGTATTGAGGGTTGTACGCGTTTTGGTGGTGTTTATATAAGCCTTGATTGTTTTAAGATGCGTGGGTGTAAACACCTATGCAGGACCTCGTTTTGCCTATGAAAACGTGTGTTTTTTTTGCGCAGTTTCTCTTTGTTGCATTATTGGCACGTATTTTTTAGGATTATGTTGACTTGTGAGGGGAACATAACGATAGTGTCGGCACACGATCACAAGCGTTGCGATTTTCGTTCAGTGCCGTGCCTTTTCCGGCTCAGCGTTATTGTTCTACTGTCCCCTCCTTGATTGATTCGTGACCTCCGGGCATTTGCCCATTATCTCTAGGAAATACAGTATGGAAACCGGCGTCGTTAAGTGGTTCAATTCGGAAAAGGGTTATGGCTTCATCACCCCGGAAGCGGGTGGTAAGGATCTGTTCGCTCACTTCTCCGAAATTCAGGGCTCGGGCTTCAAGTCTCTGGAAGAGAACCAGCGCGTCAGCTTTGTGACGGCCAATGGCCCCAAGGGCCCGCAAGCCACGAAGATTCAGGTCCTGTAAGGCTCTGATTTTTCGGAAAAAAAGCCCCCTCGTGGGGCTTTTTTTATTGTTGTGCGCGGTATTCTTCGGGCTGTTCCAGCCGATGCGCCGTCTTGGCGCCGACAGCTCCCCACCGCTTCAGGACTCGCCGCCGCCATGACTATTGCCCCCCTTGTTTCCCTTGCCACGCAGCCGCAAGACGTCGTCACCTTTTGGCTGGATGCGGGGCCCCGGCAGTGGTTCAGCAAGGACACGTCGTTCGACGCCCGGTTCCGGGAGCGTTTCGAGGAGGCCCACCTGGCCGCCGCCGCGCGCCAACTTGATGGCTGGCTGGACGAGGCCCAGGGGGCCCTGGCGCTGATGATTTTGCTGGACCAGTTTCCCCGTAACGCCTATCGGGGAACGGCTCACATGTTCGCCACCGATCCCCTTGCCTTGCACTTCGCGGAACGAGCCATCGCCGCGGGGCACGACCTGGCCGTCGATGCGGGGCTGCGGCAGTTCTTTTACCTGCCGTTCGAGCATGCAGAGAGCCTCGTGGCGCAGAATCGGGGCGTGGCCCTGATGGAACCCGTGGATGCGGACTCCCTGCGCTGGGCGGTACTGCATCGCGACATCATCAAGCGTTTCGGGCGCTTCCCGCATCGCAACGCGGCATTGGGCCGGCACACGACACAGGCTGAACAGGATTTCCTGGAGTCGGGCGGCTTCTCGGGCTAGCGGGTCGCGCCCAGTTCTGCACGGGATCCAGAGGCAAGTATCGGCCTGTATCAGTGCATGGCAAGTTGAAAAACTTGCGTGTTCAAAATGGCGGCTGGCGCTTTTTTGCCTATGCGGGACGCTGCACGCGGGGCCGCTGCCGCCCATTCGGATATTTGACGTTTTTCCGCGTTCACCAATACACTGGATTCAGCGAGATTCTCAAGCGACGCGGTCTGCGTTCCTCTTGGTCGCCGTCAGTGGTGCTGCGGTTGCTATCCTCTCCCATCCTTGATGATCTGGCGCCCCGCGAGCAATCGCTTATCTAGGTTCAAGGACATTCCATGGCAACCGGCATCGTCAAGTGGTTCAACGCCGAAAAGGGTTATGGCTTCATCATGCCCGACGACGGCAGCAAGGATCTTTTCGCTCACTACTCCGAGATCCGTAGCGAAGGCTATAAGTCGCTACAGGAAAACCAGCGCGTCACCTTCGAGGTTGGTACCGGCCCCAAGGGTCCCAGCGCCAAGAACATCAAGGTCGCGGCCTAAGACCTTTCGGGTAGCGCTCCGGGCATCTCCCGGCGTACTGCCTATAAAAAAGCCCCCACGCGCAAGGCGTGGGGGCTTTTTTTTTGCGGAGCGGCCGAAGCCTCAGTGCTTGTTGGCTGCCGGGGTCGACAGCCTGTCCACCAGCGCGATTCCCAGCGCCGACAGGATGAACACGGTATGGATGATGGTCTGCCACATGACGCCGGCTTCGGTGAAGCGCGCGTTGGGCGTGCCCATCGTTCCCGCCTCGATGAAAGTGCGAAGAAGGTGGATCGACGATATGCCGATGATTGCCATGGCCAGTTTCACTTTCAGCACGCTGGCGTTGACGTGGCTCAGCCATTCCGGCTGGTCCGGGTGGTTTTGCAGGCGCAGGCGGGACACGAAGGTCTCGTAGCCGCCCACGATCACCATGACAAGCAGGTTCGAGATCATCACCACGTCGATCAGGCCCAGCACCAGCAGCATGATCTCCATTTCGCCGAAGCTGTTGGCATGCGTCAGCAGGTGCCAGAGTTCCTTCAGGAACAGCATCACATAGACGCCTTGCGCGACGATCAGACCCAGGTAGAGCGGTAGCTGCAGCCACCGGGAACTGAAGATCAGGCTGGGGAGCAGGCCTAGGCGGGGAGGGGGGTTCGGGATCATGTTGGGTGCGAGCCGTTTGTTGTTTGCAGAGAAATGCGCGGCGGCAATTCTATCAATGCCGTCGATACGGCGGCATTTGTTTTTGATGACAGAAAATGTTCCCGGCTGGGAGCTAGCATGCCGGGACGGGGCGCGCTCGGGTTTTATGTAAGCGAAGTTCGCATTTGCGAAACTCTGTGCCGAAACGCTTCGAAAGCTTTTCGTCTATATAGAATTGCCGCCTCATTTGCATAGAACGTGTCAATAGGAGTTTGTTCCCATGAAGATCCGCTACACCGTCGCCGCATTGGCCGTTGCGCTTGGTCCGTACTCGGCCGCGCACGCCCTGGATATCGGGGGGCTAGTGGGGGCCGGCGCCAAAGTGGTGCAGGCCGCAACGCTTAGCGATGCCGAGATCAAGACCCTGTCGGACAAGGCTTGCGCGCAAAGCGATTCTCAGGAAAAGATCGCCGCGCCCGGCAGCAAATACGATGCGCGTCTGCAAAAGATCGCCAAGTCGCTGGGTGGCACGGTCAACGGCCAGAAGGCGAGCTACAAGGTCTACCTCACCAAGGACGTCAACGCCTGGGCCATGGCCAACGGCTGCATCCGCGTCTACAGTGGCCTGATGGACATGATGACGGACGACGAGGTGCTGGGCGTGGTGGGCCACGAAATCGGCCACGTGGCCCTGGGCCATTCCAAGAAGGCGATGCAGACCGCTTACACGGTATCGGCGGCACGCGATGCGGCTGGCGCGGCTGGCGGCGCGACGGTCGCCGCCCTGAATTCCTCGCAACTGGGCGACCTGACCGAGAAGTTCATCAATGCGCAGTTCTCGCAGTCGCAGGAAAGCGCCGCGGACGATTACTCGTTCGATCAACTGCAGGCCAAGAAGCTCAATACGCGCGGCCTGGTGACCGCATTTCAGAAGCTTGCCGAGCTGGATGGCGGCAAGAGCGATATGATGAGCTCGCACCCGTCCTCGGCCAAGCGCGCTCAGCACATCGAAGACCGCATCGCCAAGGCCAATTAAGTCTTTAAACAGACGTTTGCCCTCACTTTTCGGGCAGAAAATGGGGCGCGAGCATCCGGGCAAATCCGGGGCTCGCGCCTCTTTGCGTCAGGGTTCCGGAAGTTTCCGGTAAAATGGCGCGTTTATCCGCCCGTAATCTCATCTCTCGGAAAATAGGTCTTTTAATGCAGCCTGTGGTTGAAACCCTCTCCGGCCTGGAGCGCCGTGTTGATCTGGCCGTCTCGGTGGCCGACGTCGAAAAGGAAGTCCAGGCGCAATTGAAGCGCGTGGCTCGCACCGCCAAGGTCCCCGGCTTCCGCCCGGGTAAAGCTCCGCTCGCCATGCTCGAGCGCAGCCATGGCCCCAGCATCCGCTACGACGTGATCAATGGCCAAGTTGGCCGTGCCTTTGAACAAGCCATCGACGGCGCCAAGCTGCGCGTCGCTGGTGCCCCCAACCTGGAACCCAAGACTGACGGCGTTTCCGACGACACGCTGGCGTTCACCGCCACGTTCGAGGTCTACCCTGAAGTCGCCGTGCCGGACTTGTCCGAACTGGCCGTCACGCGCTACGAAACCGCCGTCACCGACGCCGAAGTGCAGCAGACCCTGGACGTCCTGCGCAAGCAGCGCGCCACGTTCGAAGCCCGCGAAGGCCGTGCCTGCGCCGACGGCGACCGCGTCACGCTGGACTTTGCCGGCACCATCGACGGCGTGCCCTTCGAAGGCGGCAAGGCCGAAGATTTCCCGTTCGTGCTCGGCCAAGGCCGCATGCTGCCGGAATTCGAAGAAGCCGCCCGCGGCTTGAAGGCTGGCGAGTCCAAGGTCTTCGAACTCAAGTTCCCCGATGACTACCAAGGTGTCGAAGTCGCCGGCAAGACCGCCGAATTCACGATCACCGTCAAGGAAGTCGCCGAAGGCGTCCTGCCGGAACTGAACAGCGAATTCGCCAAGTCCCTGGGCCAAGCCGAAGGCGACGTCGAAAAGCTGAAGGCCGACATCCGTAGCAACATCGAACGCGAAGTCAAGGTGCGCGCGCAAGGCCGCACCAAGTCCAGCGTGATGGACGCCCTGGTCGAAGCCGGCAAGTTCGACGTGCCGAAGGCCCTGGTCGACAACGACGTCCAAGGCCGTGTCGCCGCAGCCCGCGAAGAGCTCAAGCAGCGCGGCATCCCGAACGCCGAGTCCGTGCCGATTCCGGCTGAAGCCTTCTCGACCGAATCCGAGCGCCGTGTCCGCCTGGGCCTGCTGGTGTCGGAACTGGTCAAGCAAGCCCAGTTGCAAGCCAAGCCCGAGCAAGTTCGCGCGCGCATTGAAGAATTCGCTGAGAACTACGAACAACCCGCTCAGGTTGTCAGCTATTACCTGGCTGACCGCCAGCGTCGTGCTGAAATCGAGGCTATCGTGCTGGAAGACAATGTCGTCGCGCACGTGCTGGAAAAGGCCAAGGTCACCGACGAAAAGGTGCCTTTCGATCAGTTGATGGGGATGGCGTAACACTATGCAGAGATTCACCGATTTCTATGCGGCAATGAATGGCGGGTCTTCGGTGACCCCCACCGGCCTGGGCTACATTCCCATGGTGATCGAGCAGTCGGGGCGCGGCGAGCGCGCCTACGACATCTATTCGCGTCTGCTCCGCGAACGGCTCATTTTCCTGGTGGGTCCGGTGAACGACGCCACGGCCAACCTGGTCGTGGCTCAGTTGCTGTTCCTGGAATCGGAGAATCCTGACAAGGACATTTCCCTGTACATCAATTCGCCCGGCGGATCGGTGTATGCGGGAATGGCCATTTTCGACACCATGCAGTTCATCAAGCCGGACGTTTCCACCCTGTGCACCGGCCTGGCGGCCAGCATGGGGGCGTTCCTGCTGGCGGCAGGCAAGAAGGGCAAGCGTTTCACGCTGCCCAACTCGCGCATCATGATTCACCAGCCGTCTGGCGGCGCCCAAGGGCAAGCCTCCGACATCCAGATCCAGGCTCGCGAGATCCTGGACCTTCGCGCCCGCCTGAACCGCATTCTGGCCGAGAACACCGGCCAGACGATGGAGCGGATCGAGCTGGACACGGAACGTGACAACTTCATGTCAGCCGAAGATGCGGTATCGTATGGACTGGTGGACAAGGTGATGACCTCCCGTTCGGAAGGCTGACTTCCCGGTTGATCCAGACCCCCTGCCATCATGTTTGAGTAAGCGCATGCGCTAGACCTTTCATCCGGTCTGGCGCATCTTTACCTGAGATACGAAACAAATATGCCTGAAAAAAAGGGATCGGCAGACGCAAAAGTGCTGCATTGCTCGTTTTGCAATAAAAGCCAGCATGAAGTCCGCAAGCTGATCGCGGGTCCGTCGGTATTCATCTGCGATGAATGCATAGACCTGTGCAACGACATCATCCGCGAGGAAGCGCAGGCGACCGCGCGCGCGGCGATTCGTTCCGAACTGCCCACTCCGGCCGAAATCAAGACCTTCCTCGATCAGTACGTCATTGGGCAGAACTCGCCCAAGCGCATGCTGGCCGTGGCGGTTTACAACCACTACAAGCGCATTCGCCACGGCGAGATCAAGGGCGACGAAGTCGAGCTCTCCAAGAGCAACATCATGCTGATCGGCCCCACGGGGTCGGGCAAGACGCTGCTGGCTCAGACGCTGGCGCGCATGCTGAACGTGCCCTTCGTCATGGCCGATGCCACCACGCTGACCGAAGCCGGCTACGTGGGGGAAGACGTCGAGAACATCATTCAGAAGTTGCTGCAGAACTGCAACTATGAAGTGGAAAAGGCGCAGCGCGCCATCATCTACATCGACGAAATCGACAAGATCTCCCGCAAGTCCGATAACCCGTCCATCACCCGTGATGTCTCGGGCGAGGGCGTGCAGCAGGCTTTGTTGAAGCTCATCGAAGGCACGGTCGCTTCGGTGCCCCCGCAGGGCGGCCGCAAGCATCCGAACCAGGACTTCGTGCAGGTCGACACGACCAACATCCTGTTCATCGTGGGCGGCGCCTTCGATGGTCTGGAAAAGGTCATTCGCGACCGCACCGAAAAATCGGGCATCGGCTTCTCGGCCTCGGTGCGCGCCAAGTCGGAACGCGGCGTGGGCGAACTGTTCTCCGAAGTCGAGCCCGAAGACCTGATCAAGTTCGGCCTGATCCCCGAACTGGTCGGCCGTCTGCCTGTCGTCGCCACCCTGGACGAACTGGACGAAGCGGCCCTGGTGCAGATTCTGACCGAGCCCAAGAACGCCTTGCTCAAGCAGTTCCAGAAGCTGTTCGCCATGGAAGGCGCTGAACTGGACGTGCGCCCCGGCGCTCTGAAGGCCATCGCCCGCAAGGCGCTCAAGCGCAAGACCGGCGCGCGCGGCCTGCGGTCCATCATCGAGCAGGCGCTGCTCGACACCATGTATGACCTGCCTTCCCAAGGCAACGTCAAGCGGGTGGTGCTGGACGAAGGCGCAATCGAAGGCGAGGGCAAGCCCCTGCTGATCTACGCCGACGAAGCCGCCGCCTCGGAGAAGCCAGAGCGCGGAGAAGTCCGCGACGCCGCCGCCTGATATTTCAAAAAAGCCCGTTCTCGTAACGGGTTTTTTTCTCTATGGGCGCGCCACTGGTACAAACACGCTTTTCTCGCCGCGGCGGCGCCCTCATACTGAGAGCGCTGTCTGGGGTTTTTACAGCCTTTTGGTTATCCTGGCGCCGAGATCTTGAATTTTCGGCTATTGTTCCCATAACAGACGTAACTGACGAGTTTGCTCGGGTATTCCCGATCCTCCCGTCCCCGATACGCCGAGTCATACCGAGGAACCTCCTATGTCTGCCAGCCAGACCCTGCCTTCCGACCCGATCGACCTTCCCCTGCTGCCGCTGCGCGATGTCGTAGTGTTCCCGCACATGGTCATCCCGCTGTTCGTCGGCCGTCCGCGCTCCATACGCGCGCTCGAGGTTGCGATGGAAGCGGGCAAGAGCATCATGCTGGTGGCCCAAAAGTCCGCCGGCAAGGATGACCCCACGCCTGAAGACGTCTACGAAATCGGTTGCGTTGCCGGCATCCTGCAAATGCTCAAGTTGCCCGATGGCACCGTCAAGGTGCTGGTCGAAGGCACCCAGCGCGCCCGCATCAACAGTATTGAAGATGCCGATTCGCATTTCACCTGCCAGGTTTCGCCGATCGAACCCGACGCCATGCAAGGCTCCGAAACCGAAGCCCTGCGCCGCGCGATCGTGGCTCAGTTCGAGCAGTACGTAAAACTCAACAAGAAGATCCCCCCGGAGATCCTGACCTCGCTGGCTGGCATCGATGATGCCGGTCGCCTGGCCGACACGATCGCCGCGCATCTTCCGCTGAAGCTCGAGCAGAAACAGAAGATGCTCGAGATCGTCGGCACCTCGGAACGCCTCGAAGGCTTGCTCACACAGCTCGAAACCGAAATCGACATCCTCCAGGTCGAAAAGCGGATTCGCGGGCGCGTGAAGAAGCAGATGGAAAAGAGCCAGCGCGACTACTACCTGAATGAGCAGGTCAAGGCCATTCAGAAGGAGTTGGGCGAAGGCGAAGAGGGCGCGGACATCGAAGAGCTTGAAAAGAAGATCATCGCTGCCCACATGCCTAAAGAGGCGCGCAAGAAGGCCGATGCCGAGCTCAAGAAGCTCAAGCTCATGTCGCCCATGTCGGCCGAAGCCACCGTGGTGCGCAACTACATCGATACGCTCATCAACCTCCCCTGGAGGAAAAAGAGCAAGATCAACAATTCCATCAGCAACGCTGAAACGGTGCTGGACAACGACCACTATGGCCTCGAAAAGGTCAAGGAACGGATCCTCGAATATCTTGCCGTGCAACAGCGCGTGGACAAGGTGAAGGCTCCGATCCTGTGCCTGGTCGGCCCTCCGGGCGTGGGCAAGACCTCGCTGGGGCAGTCCATCGCCAAGGCGACGAACCGCAAGTTCGTCCGCATGGCGCTGGGCGGCGTGCGCGACGAAGCCGAGATCCGCGGCCATCGCCGTACGTACATCGGTTCCATGCCGGGCAAGATCGTCCAGAACATGTCGAAGGTCGGCGTGCGCAATCCCTTGTTCCTGCTTGATGAAATCGACAAGCTGGGCATGGACTTCCGCGGCGATCCTTCGTCGGCGCTGCTCGAAGTGCTGGACCCGGAACAGAACCACACGTTCCAGGACCACTACATCGAAGTCGACTTCGACCTGTCCGACGTCATGTTCGTGGCAACCAGCAACACGCTGAACATTCCGCCCGCGCTTCTGGACCGCATGGAAGTGATCCGCCTGTCGGGTTACACCGAGGAAGAGAAGATCCATATCGCCCGCGACCATCTGCTGCCCAAGCTGATGAAGAACAACGGCGTGAAGGATAGCGAGCTGACTGTCGACGACAGCGCGCTGCGCGATATCGTGCGCTATTACACCCGCGAAGCCGGTGTGCGTGCGCTCGAACGCGAAGTGGGCAAGATCTGCCGCAAGGTCATCAAGCAGTTGCTGACCCAGAATGACCGCGCCAAGGCCGAGGGCAAGATCCTCGAGGTCAAGCCTGTCAACGTCACGGGCGACAACCTGAGCGACTACCTGGGCGTGCGCCGCTACACCTTCGGCATGGCCGAAAAGGAAAACCAGACCGGTCAGGTGACTGGTCTGGCGTGGACGGAAGTCGGCGGCGACCTGCTGACGATCGAAGTCGCGGACATGCCTGGCAAGGGCGTCATCCAGCGCACGGGTTCGCTCGGCGATGTGATGAAGGAATCGGTTGAAGCGGCCCGCACCGTTGTGCGTTCTCGCGCTCGCCGTCTGGGCTTTGCCGACAGCATCTTCGAAAAGCACGATATGCACGTCCACGTGCCGGAAGGCGCGACTCCCAAGGACGGTCCGTCCGCGGGTATCGCGATCACCACGGCCATGGTGTCGGCCTTGTCGCGCATCCCCGTGCGCGCCGATGTCGCCATGACGGGCGAAATTACGCTGCGCGGCGAAGTGCTGCCAATCGGCGGCTTGAAGGAAAAACTCCTGGCGGCTCACCGCGGCGGTATCAAGACGGTCTTGATCCCGGAAGAAAACGTCAAGGACTTGGCGGAGATCCCGGACAACGTCAAGAACCATCTTGAGATCGTGCCGGTACGCTGGATCGACAAGGTGCTGGAACTGGCCCTGGAACGTCTGCCCGAGCCTCTGGCCGAGGAAGAGGCGGTCAAGGAGCCCCTGGTCGCCAAGCCGGCAGAGCCGGGTGCGACCGACCCTGTGCTGAAGCACTGATCGCGTCGTGAGCCCCTGCGGACGCGCCCTGCAAAGGGTGCATCCAAAAACAAACCCCGCCTGAGAAGGCGGGGTTTTATTTTGCCGCCAGCGGGCGGGGTTTAGTGCAGCGCGTGGGTGCGGATCAGGCCGACCGCGATGCCTTCCAGGGCGAATTCCTGATCGGCCTCGACTACGATGGTTTCGAAGTCCGGGTTTTCAGGCAGAAGCTCGATATGGCCGTTCTGGCGCTGCAGACGCTTGACGGTGACGTCGTCTCCGATGCGAGCCACGACGATCTGGCCGTTGCGGGCTTCGGAGGCCTTTTTGACAGCCAGCAGGTCGCCTTCCAGGATGCCGGCGTCGCGCATGCTCATGCCGCGTACCTTGAGCAGGTAATCGGGCGCCTGCGCGAACAGGTGGGGATCGACGCCGACTTCTCGTTCGACGTGCTCGGCGGCAAGGATGGGGCTGCCCGCCGCCACGCGGCCGACCAAAGGCAACAGCAATTGAGCCAGTCCAGGAATAGGCAGCGAGCTTTGCGCCGCCGCGGCCGCGGCATCCTTCAGGCGGATGCCGCGCGAGGCGCCGGCGGTAAGTTCGATGGCCCCCTTGCGGGCCAATGCCTTGAGATGGTCTTCCGCCGCGTTGGGGGAGCGAAACCCTAGGGCCTGGGCAATTTCGGCGCGCGTCGGCGGGAAGCCGGTGCGCGTGACGGTCTGCCTGATAAGGTCCAGGATTTGTTGTTGGCGATCAGTGAGTTTGCTGGCCATGGCGATGATCCGGTGCGAGCGGACTGTACATATATACAGCGCCATTCTGGGGGACACAGCGTAAAAATGCAAGCGCACACCGGGCGCCAACGAAAACGGGACCCGAAGGTCCCGTTTGATGGCTGGCCGCAAGGGCCTGCCCGCCGCGTGCCGCTTTACAGCACTGCGGCGATGCCGGCTGCCACCTTGTCGATGTTGCCGCTATTCAGCGCGGCGACGCAGATCCGGCCGCTGGACACGGCGTAGACGCCATGTTCTTCACGCAGGCGGTCCACCTGTGCAGCGCTCAGGCCCGAGTACGAGAACATGCCGCGCTGCTCCAGCACAAAGCTGAAGTCCTGCTTGCCGCCGTGTTCCTTGATTTTGTCGACCAACTGCTTGCGCATCAGACGGATGCGGTCGCGCATGCCGGCCAGCTCTTCTTCCCAGAGGGCAAAGAGTTCGGGCGTGTTCAGGACGGTCGAGACCACCGTGCCGCCGTGGGTGGGCGGGTTGGAATAATTGGTGCGGATGACGCGCTTCAATTGGCTCAGCACGCGAGTGGCTTCGTCCTTGCTGCCGGCGACAACCGTCAGCGCGCCGACGCGCTCGCCGTAGAGCGAGAACGACTTCGAGAACGAGGAGCTGATGAACATGGTCATGTCCAGGTCGGCGAACATGCGCACGACCGAGGCATCTTCCGTCAGGCCGTCGCCAAAGCCTTGGTAGGCGATGTCCAGGAACGGAACCAGGTTGTTTTCCTTCACGACGGCGGCGATCTGCTTCCACTGGTCGGCGGTGGGGTCCACGCCGGTGGGGTTGTGGCAGCACGCGTGCAGCACGACGACGGTCTTGGCCGGCGCGGCCTTCAGGTCCGCCAGCATGGCATCGAAGTTCAGGCCGCGGGTGGCGGCGTCGTAGTAGGAATACGTGCCGACTTCAAAGCCGGCGCGCTCGAACAGCGCGCGGTGGTTTTCCCAGCTGGGGTTGCTGATCAGCACCTTGGATGCCGGCAGCAACTGGCGCAGGAAGTCGGCGCCGATCTTGAGCGCGCCGGTGCCGCCCAGGGCCTGAGTGGTCAGCACGCGGCCAGCGGCGGCCAACGCGGAATCCTTGCCCAGCAGCAGGGCTTGCGCGCCGCTGTTATAGCCGGCGATGCCTTCGATCGGCAGGTAGCCGCGAGCGGCGGCGGCCTCGATGCGGGCGGCTTCTGCCTTGCGTACGGCGCCCAGCAGGGGGATCCGTCCCTGGTCGTCGTAATACACGCCGACGCCCAGGTTTACTTTACCCGGGCGCGTATCCGCGTTGTATTGTTCGTTCAGGCCAAGAATGGGGTCGCGCGGCGCGAGTTCGACGGAATCGAAAAGGGTGCTCATGGGACTCTGATGAGGTGGGTGGACGCAGTACGAGGTGCTGTGGATAATGGGGGGTTTACCCTGGAACAGTCTAGCATGCCTAAAAGCGCAATAGACCCGAGTGCGGTGGTGCCTGCCGCAGGTCCGGGATTCGTCGATTTTCCTGACAGCCCGTTTCATCTCTATCAGCCGTACCCGCCCGCTGGAGATCAGCCCACGGCCATCGAAGGGCTGACGCAGGGCGTCGAAGACGGCCTGATGTTTCAGACGCTGCTTGGCGTGACGGGGTCGGGCAAGACCTACACCATGGCCAATGTCATTGCGCGCATGGGCCGCCCCGCGCTCGTGCTGGCGCCCAACAAGACACTGGCGGCGCAACTGTACGCCGAGATGCGGGAGTTTTTCCCGAAGAATGCGGTCGAGTATTTCGTCTCTTACTACGATTACTATCAGCCGGAAGCCTACGTGCCTACGCGCGACCTGTTCATCGAAAAGGATTCGTCCATCAATGAGCATATCGAGCAGATGCGGCTGTCGGCCACCAAGAGCCTGCTAGAACGCCGCGACACGATCATCGTGGGGACGGTGTCCTGCATCTACGGTATCGGTAATCCCGGCGACTATCATGCGATGGTCCTGATCCTGCGGACCGGCGACCAGATCGCCCGGCGCGAGATCCTGGCGCGCCTGGTCGCCATGCAATACACCCGCAATGATGCCGAGTTCACGCGCGGCGTCTTCCGCGTGCGCGGCGAGACCATCGACATCTTCCCGGCGGAAAGCGCCGAACTGGCATTGCGGCTTACGCTTTTCGACGACGAGATCGAAAGCCTGGAGCTGTTCGATCCGCTGACGGGCCGCATTCGCCAGAAGCTGCCGCGCTTCACGGTCTATCCCGGCTCCCATTACGTGACGCCGCGCGATACCGTGTTGCGCGCCATCGAGACGATCAAGGAAGAATTGCGCGAGCGCGTCAAGCGTTTCGTGGACGACGGCCACCTGGTCGAAGCCCAGCGCCTGGAACAGCGCACCCGGTTCGACCTGGAGATGCTTCAAGAGCTCGGGTTCTGCAAGGGCATCGAAAACTACTCCCGCCACCTGTCGGGCGCCGCGCCGGGAGATCCCCCGCCGACGCTGATCGATTATCTGCCGTCCGATGCGCTGATGTTCATCGACGAAAGCCACGTCACCATCGGCCAGTTGAGCGGCATGTACCGGGGGGACCGTTCCCGCAAGGAAACCCTGGTGCAGTACGGCTTTCGCCTGCCGTCCGCGCTGGACAACCGCCCGCTGAAGCTCGAAGAGTTCGAGACACGGATGCGCCAGTGCGTCTTCGTGTCGGCAACCCCCGCGGCGTATGAAAAAGAGCACGCCGACAACGTGGTCGAGCAGGTTGTGCGGCCTACGGGGCTGGTCGATCCTCTAGTCGAGGTCCTGCCGGCACGTACCCAGGTGGACGATCTGCTGGGCCAGATCAAGGCCCGTGTCTCGCAAAGCGAGCGCGTGCTGGTCACCACCCTGACCAAGCGGATGGCGGAGGACTTGACGGACTTCCTGAGCGAGCACGGCGTGAAGGTGCGCTACCTGCATTCCGACATCGACACTGTCGAGCGAGTCGAGATCCTGCGCGATCTGCGCCTGGGCACTTTCGATGTGCTGGTGGGGATCAACCTGCTGCGCGAAGGCCTGGATATCCCCGAGGTCTCGCTCGTGGCGATTCTGGACGCGGACAAAGAGGGCTTCCTGCGTTCCGAGCGCAGCCTGATCCAGACCATCGGACGGGCGGCGCGCAACCTTAATGGCCATGCAATCCTCTATGCCGACCGCATCACGGATTCAATGCAGCGCGCCATGGAAGAAACCAGCCGGCGCCGGGCCAAACAGCTTCAGTTCAATAAGGACAACGGCATCACGGCGCGCGGCGTGCACAAGGCCGTGCGCGAACTGATCGACGGCATTGTGGCGCCTGTCCAGCACGACGCGTTGGAAGCGGCGGTCCCCGCCGAGTTCCTGAAGGACGAGAAGGCCCTGGCGCGCGAAATCAAGCGCCTGGAAAAGCTGATGATGGATCACGCAAGAAACCTGGAATTCGAGCAGGCCGCCGCGGCCCGGGATGCGCTGACCGCATTGAAGCAGCGGGTGCTGCTGGACGGGGCTGTGTAGCCGAAAAGCAAGGCTCCAAATGTATCATTTTGCTGACGCCAAGCTGAATTCCGCAGAAATCTGTTGCGTTGCAATCCGGAGGTCACAATCGCACTGAATCCCGCCCGCAAACTTGTGAGGCGGGACTTTAAAATAGCGCACAAGCCTATGATTTAAAAGGGTAAAAAAGAGGTTCCGGTTTGCTTTTTGTCAATTGCGCAGCCGCAAAAAAAGCTTGCCTTATCTCGGGTTTTCCCGCACACTTGCTTCCATGATGACCAAGGTACTTTTCGTTTGCATGGGCAATATCTGTCGCTCGCCGAGCGCAGAGGGCGTGTTTCGCCATTTGGTGAACGACGCGGGTTTGGGCGATGTGGTTCGCATCGACTCCGCGGGCACGCACGCGTTTCATATCGGCGAGGCGCCTGATGCCCGGGCGCAGGCTGCAGCACGTAAGCGCGGCTACGAGATCACGCACTGTGAGGCGCGTCAGGTCACCGCGGAAGATTTCCGCGACTTTGATCTTATCCTCGCCATGGACTGGGACAATCTGTCCGCCATGCAGCAACAGTGCCCCAAAGCATACCAGCACAAGCTGATGCTGCTGATGCGCTTTGCCAATGAGTTCGAAGAAGCCACCGTGCCCGATCCGTACTACGGCGGCGCCGATGGCTTCGGCAAGGTTCTGGACTACCTGGAGGACGCCTGTCAGGGTGTTCTTGAACTGGTCCGCAAGCGCGCTACCCAGTACCAGGCGGCCTGATCCGTCCCGACGTAGAACCGCCTGTGGCGCGGTTCTTCAGGTACATGGCAGTGAAAAAACCGCGCAAATGCGCGGTTTTTTCTAGCCGGGAGTCATACCAAATTAGTCGGGAATAGGCTATACTTGAGCCAATTACTCGGGTATTGACCGCCGGATTCGCCGACGGCCATTGCCGAATCACAGGGAACCCACCATGCGGCTAACTACCAAAGGGCGTTTCGCCGTGACTGCCATGATCGATCTGGCTATGCGGCAGCATAGCGGCCCGGTCACTCTTGCGGCCATCAGCCAGCGTCAGAACATCTCGCTTTCCTATCTGGAACAGCTCTTCGGGAAACTGCGTCGCCACGAACTCGTGGATAGCGTGCGTGGCCCGGGCGGCGGTTATTCCCTTGCCCGCCTGGCGCGCAACGTGACGGTCGCCGACATCATCTTCGCTGTCGACGAACCGCTGGACGCCACCAGCTGTGGCGGCAAACGGGACTGTACGAGCGGCAACGATGGCAAGCCGGGCAAGTGCATGACGCACGAACTCTGGGCCACGTTGAATCGCAAGATGGTCGATTACCTGGATTCGGTGTCCCTGCAAGATCTTGTGGATCAGCAGCGCGTGCGCCAATTGCAGGAAGCCACCAATCAAGCGCAGGCCTGCGCAGTGCGTGTGAACAGGGTAGGGGGCGGCACCGCCGCCAACGCCCCGACCACCACCGTCGCCGCCAATGCCACCGTATAAGAAGTATCAGGAGCTGTAGAAATGACCACCCGCCCAATCTATCTGGACTATTCGGCCACGACCCCGGTTGACCCCCGCGTCGTGGACAAGATGGTGCCGTGGCTGTATGAGAACTTCGGCAACCCGGCTTCGCGCAGCCATGCTTTTGGCTGGGAGTCGGAAGAGGCCGTCGAGCGCGCACGCGAAGAAGTCGCCAAGCTGGTCAACGCCGACCCGCGCGAGATCGTCTGGACCTCCGGCGCAACCGAATCCAACAACCTGGCCATCAAAGGCGCCGCGAATTTCTACGCGGAACGCGGCAAGCACATCATCACCGTCAAGACCGAGCACAAGGCCGTGCTTGACACCTGTCGCGAGCTGGAACGCCAAGGCTTCGAGGTCACCTACCTGAACGTGAAGGACAACGGCCTGATCGATCTGGATGTCTTCAAGGCCGCGCTGCGTCCCGATACCGTGCTGGTGTCGGTGATGATGGTGAACAACGAGATCGGCGTGATCCAGGACGTGGAAACGCTGGGCGAGATCTGCCGCGAAAAGGGCATCATCTTCCATGTGGACGCCGCGCAGGCGACCGGCAAGGTGGAAATCGACCTGCAAAAGCTCAAGGTCGATCTGATGTCGTTCTCGGCCCACAAGACCTACGGTCCCAAGGGCATCGGCGCGCTGTACGTCCGCCGCAAGCCGCGCATCCGCATCGAAGCGCAAATGCACGGCGGCGGTCACGAACGCGGTTTTCGCTCGGGCACGCTGGCCACGCACCAGATCGTCGGTATGGGCGAGGCTTTCCGCCTGGCGCGCGAAGAAATGGGCACCGAGAACGAACGCATCCGCATGCTGCGCGACCGTCTGTGGAATGGCCTGTCGCAGATCGAAGAGGTCTATCTGAACGGCGACATGGACCAGCGCGTGCCGCACAACCTGAACGTGAGCTTCAATTACGTCGAAGGCGAATCCCTGATCATGGCGATCAAGGAACTGGCCGTTTCCAGCGGTTCGGCCTGCACCTCGGCGAGCCTGGAGCCGTCGTATGTGCTGCGTGCCCTGGGCCGCAACGATGAATTGGCGCACAGCTCGATCCGCTTCACGCTGGGCCGCTTCACCACCGAGCAGGAAGTGGATTACGCGATCGAGCTGCTCAAGAGCCGGGTTGGCAAGCTGCGCGATATGTCGCCGCTGTGGGAAATGGCCAAGGAAGGCATCGACTTGAACACCGTGCAGTGGGCTGCGCACTAAGCGCCCGCGCCTGGATATACGTGGAGAATTAACATGTCTTACAGCACCAAAGTTCTGGATCACTACGAAAACCCGCGCAACGTCGGTTCGTTCGACAAGTCGGACGAGTCGGTGGGCACCGGCATGGTCGGCGCGCCGGCCTGTGGCGACGTCATGAAGCTGCAGATCAAGGTCAACGAAGCCGGCGTCATCGAAGACGCGCGCTTCAAGACCTACGGCTGTGGTTCGGCCATTGCGTCCAGCTCCCTCGTGACCGAGTGGGTCAAGGGCAAGACGCTGGATCAGGCCATGAACATCCGCAACACGCAGATCGCCGAAGAACTCGCCTTGCCGCCCGTGAAGGTCCACTGTTCGATCCTGGCCGAAGACGCGATCAAGGCCGCGGTGCAGAACTACAAAGAAAAGCACTCGGTTCCGGCCGAAGCGGTGGCGGGCTGATCATGTCCGTCACCCTGACCCAACAGGCCGCCACCCATATCGGCCGCTACTTGCAGAAGCGCGGAAAGGGTATCGGCTTGCGGCTCGGCGTTAGGACGACGGGCTGCTCCGGCATGGCCTACAAGCTCGAGTATGTCGACGAGGTCGCTTCGGAAGACATCGTCTTCGAGAGCTTCGGCGTCAAGGTCGTCATCGACCCGAAGAGCCTTTCGTACCTGGATGGCACGGAACTGGATTATGCCCGCGAGGGCCTGAACGAAGGCTTCAAGTTCCGCAACCCCAACGAAAAGGCGACCTGCGGCTGCGGCGAGTCGTTCACGGTGTAACGCTTGGCTGGAGACGATCACTTCAGCCTGTTCGGCTTGCCGGCGCGTTTCGACCTGGATGCCCAGGCCCTGGAAAGCGCCTGGCGCACCGTCGCCGCGCAGGTCCACCCCGACCGCTTTGCCACGGCCAGCCCCGCGGAACGCCGCGTGGCCATGCAGTGGGCGGCGCGCGCCAACGAGGCTTACCGCCAACTGAGGGATCCGCTGCTGCGTGCGCGCTACCTGTGCGAACAGGCCGGCGTGGACTTGCAGACCGAAAGCAACACGTCCATGGACACGGCTTTCCTGATGCAGCAGATGACCTGGCGCGAAATGCTGGACGATGCGCGCGACGATGGCGGCGCCTTGACCGCGCTGCAAGCGGAACTGGACGAGGCGCGCACCGAGATGCGCGCCACGCTGACCCGTTTGCTGGACGACGAGCAAGACTACGCGGCGGCCGGGCTCAAGGTGCGGGAATGGATGTTCGTGGAAAAGCTGGCGCAAGAGCTGGCGCACGTCCAACCCGCTGGATAGCCAAAGCTGCGCTGGGGTGTCCGTGCAACGGGCGCCGGCACAGCGCGGCCTACTGACCAGAAAAATAGAATCATGGCCTTATTGCAGATTTCCGAGCCCGGTGAGTCGCCCGCGCCGCACCAGCGCAAGCTGGCGGTCGGGATCGACCTGGGCACTACCAATTCGCTGGTCGCGGCGGTGCGCAGCAGCGTCGCCGAAGTGTTGCCCGACGCGCAAGGCCATGCCTTGCTGCCGTCGGCGGTGCGCTATTTTCCGGACGGCAAGGTCACGACCGGCCGCGAGCCCCTGGCGCAACAGGCCGAAGATCCGCTGAACACCGTGGTGTCCGTGAAGCGGTTCATGGGCCGTTCGCTGGAAGAGGCCCGCGCCTCGCGCGCGCCGTACGAATTCGTGGACGCGCCCGGCATGGTGCGTATCCGCACGGCCCAGGGCGACCTGAGCCCGGTCGAGGTGTCCGCGCAGATCCTGGCGGTGCTGCGCCAGCGCGCGGAAGACGTGCTGGGCGATGACCTGGTGGGCGCCGTCATCACGGTGCCCGCGTATTTCGATGATGCCCAGCGCCAGGCGACGCGCGACGCGGCCCGGCTTGCCGGGCTGAACGTGCTGCGCCTGCTGAACGAACCGACCGCCGCGGCGATCGCCTACGGCCTGGATCACGCCTCGGAAGGCGTGTACGCGGTGTACGACCTGGGCGGCGGCACGTTCGATATTTCCATCCTGCGCCTGACCCAGGGCGTGTTCGAAGTGATTTCCACCGGCGGCGATACCGCGTTGGGCGGTGATGATTTCGACGCCCTGATCGTGGATCACGCGGTGGCCAGGCTGGCGGCCGGCGAGTTGTCGCCCGCCGACCGGCGCGGCCTGCTGATGGCGGCCCGCGCGGCCCGCGAAGCCTTGTCCGACGCCGACACGGCCAGCCTGAAGCTGGCGCTGTCCGACGGGCGCGAGGTGGATGTGGCCTTGACCCGCGCCGGATTCGAGGCGCTGGCCCAGCCGCTGATCGAACGCACGCTGGATTGCGCGCGCCGCGCCTTGCGCGATGCGTCCTTGAAGCCCGCCGATGTGCGCGGCGTGGTGATGGTGGGCGGCGCCACGCGCATGCCCGTCGTGCGCGCCGCCGTGGGCAAGCTGTTCGGCACCGAACCCTTGACCGATCTGGATCCGGATCAGGTCGTGGCGCTGGGCGCGGCCCTGCAGGCCAACCTGCTGGCCGGCAATCGCGCGCCGGGCGAAGACTGGCTGCTGCTGGACGTGATTCCCTTGTCGCTGGGCCTGGAAACGATGGGCGGGCTGGTTGAACGCATCATCCCGCGCAACAGCACCATCCCCGTGGCGCGCGCGCAGGAGTTCACCACATTCAAGGATGGCCAGACGGCCATGAGCATCCACGTGGTGCAGGGCGAACGCGACCTGGTCGCCGATTCCCGTTCCCTGGCTCGCTTTGAGCTGCGCGGCATTCCTCCCATGGTGGCGGGCGCCGCCCGCATCCGCGTGACCTTCCAGGTGGATGCGGATGGCTTGCTGAGCGTCACCGCGCGCGAACAGAGCCAGGGCGTCGAGGCCATGGTGTCCGTCAAGCCGTCCTACGGCCTGTCGGACGACGAAATTGCACGGATGCTGGCCGACAGCGTGGCGCAGGCCGACACCGACGCGCAGGCCCGCATGCTGCGCGAGCAGCAGGTGGACGCGCGCCAGTTGGTGGAGTCCGTGCAGGCGGCGCTGGCGGTTGATGGCGACCTGCTGGACGCCGAAGAGCGCAAGCGGGTGGACGAGTGCCTGCAAGCCGCGATTGAAGTGCAGCAAGCTCAGGATGTGGATACGGTGAAAGAGGCGGTGCAGGCCTTGTCGGCCGCGACCGACGACTTTGCCGCGCGGCGTATGGACCGCAGCATCCGCGCCGCGCTGGCTGGCCGCAAACTTGACGAAATCGCCTGATAAGAAGTTATGCCTAAACTGACTGTACTGCCTCATCCCGATTACTGCCCGGAAGGCGCCGTGATCGAAGACGCGCCCAAGGGCGTGTCGATCTGCCGTGTGCTGCTGGACAACCATATCGATATCGAGCATGCCTGCGAGCTGTCGTGCGCCTGCACGACCTGTCACGTCGTGGTCAAGCAGGGCTATTCCTCGCTGGAAGACGCCACGGACGATGAAGAAGACCTGCTGGACAAGGCCTGGGGCCTGACCCCGACGTCGCGCCTGTCCTGCCAGGCGGTGGTGACGGACGCGGACCTGACGGTCGAGATCCCCAAGTACACGATCAACCACGCGAAAGAGGGCCATTGATGAAGTGGACCGACACCTACGAACTCGCCGCCGCGCTGGTGGACGCGCATCCCGACGTCGACCCCAAGACGCTGCGGTTCATGCAGTTGCGCGAATGGGTCATGGCCTTGCCTGGCTTCAGCGATGATCCCGCCCACTGCGGCGAGAAGATCCTGGAGGCCATCCAGATGGCCTGGATCGACGAGGCGGACTGACCGCCACGCGGCAAGACGCTCCCTCCGGGGAGCGTTTTTGTTTCCGGACGGCATTCATGGCCCATCCTGGGCCGCGCGGCGGGGATCCGCTTTTGCCATGCCGCGGTCTCGATGCCACGGTATCATCGGGGATCCGTTTGTTGTCTTCCTAGCCCGAGTCCACCGATGCCCGCTGCCCCATTGCGTTTTGGCCTGGCCGCCAATCGATTGCACCATGAAACCCCCGATGCCGCCTTGTTCACCTGGCTGCGCGCGTGTTCGTCCACGATACGCGAGCTGGGCGTGCAACTGCACACCGTCGGCCGCACCCACGACGCGATCGTGCGCGAAGGCATGCTGCAGGGCTATGGCGGCCTGGTTCGCTACCCGTATGGCCGCGAGGGCGGCCTGATGAAGCTGGTGGCCCGCGTGACCGAAGGCCGCGACGGCCAGGCGCCATTCGACGGCGCGATCTACCTGATCGATCCGGTCGACCCTTCTTCGATTTTTCCGGAAGCGCTGGCACTCAAGCGCCAGTGCATCACGCACGGCCGGCCGTTCATTTCAACGCTGGCCGGCGCCATCGAATGGATGGAAGTCGAACGCATCCATGCGGGACTGGCGCCGGACGCCTCGGCGTCGCGCCATTTCAACTTCACGGGGCAGACGCTGGCGATGATTGCCCACGATGCGCTCAAGGACGAGATGGTGGCCTTTGCCAGCGAACACTTCGACGTGTTGTCGCGGTTTGCGCGGCGCGTGGCGACGGGCACGACCGGCGGCAGGCTCAACGAGCTGGCCTGGTCGCGCGGCTGGCCCAAGGATACGCCGTGGGTGCACCGCTATCTGAGCGGGCCGCTGGGCGGCGACGCGCAGATCGCGGAGCTGGTGCTTGAACATCAATGCCAGCGTGTGATCTTTTTCGAGGATCCGCATGTCGCGCGCCAGCACGAGGCCGACATCCAGTTGCTGGAACGCGCCGTGCGCGTGGTCACGGAATCGGCCACCTGCGCGACGTCGCCCACGGTGGCGCGGCGGTGGGCGCAGGCGGTGGAAAAGCGCGTTATCTGACCCTGGGCCTCGCGGGCGCGCCGGCGGGCCGGGCGTCCGCGATGATGCGGCCGACGCGGTCGGCGACGGCCGATGCCGCCATCGACAGCGGCAGGACATCCGAGCGGCACAGAAACACCGGACGCGTCATGCGCGGCTTGCTTATCCGGTGCAGGACGACATCGCCGCGCGTGGCCTCGTGGCGCACGGCCTCGTACGACAGGATCGTGTGCGCGACGCCGGCCTGCGCCAGTTCGATCAGTTGCGGAATGGCATTGGCTTCGGCAATGACACGGAAGTCAACGCGCTCGCGCTGCTGATATTGGTCCAGCAGGCGCCGCAGGCTGTGCGGATTGCCCGGCAGCACCAGCGGTAATGCCGACAGGGCCCGCAGGCTCATGGCGGGAAGCGCGTGCAGGTCGGCGGCCGGCGGCTTTCTGCCCCGCTTGGCCGGCGGGGGGGACACCACCACCAGTTCCTCATCGATCAGGTGCTGGAAGCGCAGATCCACCGATGCGTCGTCGCTGAAGGTCAGGCCCAGGTCGGCGTGCCCTGAACTGACAAAACCCGGAATGTACCCGGTACTGGATTCGATGATCTTCAGGTAGACGCCTGGCCAGTGTTCCAGGCTGAACCGCAGCAGCGGCACGGTCAGCAGCTTTGCCATGGACATCGACATCGCCAGCGACACCGTTCCTCGCGGTGCGCTGAGGTCTTCGCGCACATCGGCGCGCGCCGAGTCGATGCGACCCAGGATCTCGCGCGCGTGCGCAAGCATGCGCGTGCCGGCCGCGGTGGGGGTGACGCCGCGGGCACTGCGGTGCAGCAGCACCACGCCCAGATCTTCTTCCAGATTGCGGATCAGCAGGCTCAGCGCAGGCTGCGCTACATGCAGCGTTGCCGCCGCGCGGCTGATCGAACCCGTGGAAACCACCGTGACGAAGCACTGCATCGCCCGAATGGACATGGCCATGGAAGCACTCCAGTCAGCGCGAGCCATCATGAATTTATTATGGCCTGCATATTTAAACGGTATTTCCAATATACCAAGCCGCTTCGGATAATGAACGCCAGCCCCGAAAAAAATAACGGAGACATCATGGCGTTCAATAGAATCCTTGCCGCGTGCCTTGCGTCGGCAACCCTGGCCACCCCCGCGTGGGCCGATAGCTGGCCTTCAAAGCCGATCACGCTGGTTGTGCCATTTTCGGCTGGCGGACCGACCGATTTCATCGCCCGCCTGGTGGCGGAACCCCTGGCGCGCGAGCTTGGGCAGCAGGTCATCGTGCAGAACAAACCCGGCGCCAGCGGCAACGTCGGGTATCAGAGCGTGCTGAACGGCCCGCCCGACGGCTATACGCTGATGCATAACACCGTGGCCATGCAGGCCATCAACCCGCTCATGTATCCCAGCGCCAGGATGCATCCGCTGCAAGACTATGTGCCGATCGGCACCACGGGCGCCATGCCCAATCTGCTGGTGGTGAATCCCGAGCGTACGCCCGTCAAGACGCTCGCCGAACTGGTCGAACGCGGACGCGCCGCGCCCAACGGGCTGAGCTACGCGACGTTCGGGCCGGGCAGTTCGCCGCATGTGTACGGCGCTTCGTTGCAGAAGCTGGCTGATTTCCAGGCGGTGGGCGTGGCTTACAAGGGCAGCGCGAATGCCGTCACGGATGTGATTGGCGGCCAGGTCGACTTTCTGTTCGACAGCATGTCCACCAGCCTCGGCCAGGTCCAGGGCGGCAGGCTGAAGGCGCTGGCGATCACGTCCGCCGAGCGTTCCCCCATGCTGCCCGATGTGCCGACGCTGAAGGAAGCCGGCTATCCCAGCCTGGATCTCAAATTCTGGTTCTCGTTGCAGACGCCCGCCGGCACGCCGCCCGAGGTGGTGCAAAAGCTGCGCGACGCGGTGGCGCGCGTGGTGGCGGACGATGCCTACCGCAAGGCGATGCAGGACCGCGGCGCCGAGGCATTCCAGGTGGCGCCCGCGCAACTGGACGACTTCTTCAAACGCGAAACCGCGCAATGGACCCAGGCCGCGAAGACCATCGGGCTGAAGGCCGAACAGTGACCATGTCCGCCTCCGCCGTCCGCATGACTCCGCTGAAGAACATCACGGTCCTGGACCTGAGCAAGGTGCTGGCCGGGCCGCTGTGCGGCCAGTATCTGGGCGAGCTGGGGGCCCGCGTGATCAAGGTCGAGCCCGTGGGCACCGGCGACGACACGCGCGCCTGGCTGCCGCAGGATGCCGGCCAGTCCGCGACGTTCATGGCGGTCAATCACAATAAGCGCAGCCTGGCCGTGGACCTGAAGACCACGGAAGGGCGTGCGGTGGTGCATCGCCTGGCCGAACAGTCGGATGTGGTCTTGCAGGGATTTGGCGGCAAGACCGCCGCGCGCCTCGGCGTGGACTACGCGACGCTGAGCCGCCTGAATCCGAAGCTGGTGTACTGCGAGATCTCGGGCTATGGCCGCGAGGGGCCGATGGGCGAGGAGCCGGGCTACGACGTGATGCTGCAGGCGTTCAGCGGCATGATCAGCACGATGGGCGAGCCGGGCGGCAACTTCGCCCGCGCCAGCTTTTCGCCGGTGGACCTGGGCACGGGCTCGTTCGCGCTGAGCGGGATCCTGGCCGCGCTCCTGGAACGCAGCCAGACCGGCAAGGGGCAATACCTGGACGTGTCGCTGCTGGATACCTCGCTGGGACTGATGTCGTACATGGCCCAGAACTATTGGCGCACGGGCCAGGTGCCGCGCCGCATGGGGACCGGCCATCCGGCGATGTGTCCTTATCAGGCGTTCCGCGCCGCCGATGGCGACCTGATGCTGGGGGTGGGCAACGACGCGCAGTGGCAACGCTTTTGCGCGGTGGCGGGCCTGCAGGATTATGCGGACACGCCCGAGTTCGCGAGCAATGCGGATCGGGTGCGCAATTTTGACGCGACCGTCGCCTTGGTTCAGGCGTGCATCGGAACGCGAACCGTAGCGCAATGGCTGAAAGCACTGAAGCCCGCGGGCATTGCGTGTTCGGCCATCCATACCCTGGATCAGGCCTTGTCCCATCCACAGGTCGCCGCGCGCGAGCTGATCGTGACCAGCCGGCACCCCGTTCTGGGCGAGGTGCAGAACGTGGGCCTGCCGATACGGTTCGGACGCCAGCCGCGCCAGGCCGCGCTGCCGGCGCCATTGCTGGGGGAGCATAGCCGGGAAATCCTGGCCAGCCTGGGTTACGCGGAGCACGAAATCGAGGCGATGCTGGCCGCCGGCTGCATACAGGACCACGCCCGTCACGGAGAACCGGCATGAAGTATCTGCGCTATGTAGTTCGAGACCGGATCGCTGAAATGCATCTCTGCCACGCGCCCGTCAATGCGCTGGATGTGGACATGCTTGATGAGCTGATCGCGGCGTTGGCGCAGGCCGATGCGGACCCCGATGTGCGCGCCGTCTTGATGGCCAGCGATCTGCCCGGCCGGTTCTGCGCGGGGCTGGACATGAAAAAGCTGCTGCAAAGCACGCCGGCCCGTATCCATGAGTTGCTCACGAAGCTGTACATCAAGCTGTACGACGCGCAGTTCAATCTGAGCAAGCCGTCGATCGCGGTGGTGTCGGGCGCGGTCCGGGGCGGCGGTATGACGGTGGCCATTTCCAGCGACATGATCGTCGCCGCGGACACCGCCACGTTTGGCTATCCGGAAATCGACGTGGGCGTGTTGCCCGCGATCCATTACGTGCATCTGCCCGCCATCGTGGGCAAGCACCGCGCGTTTGACCTGCTGTTCACCGGCCGGACCTTCGGCGCGCAAGAGGCGCAGGGGCTGGGATTGGTGGCGCGCGTGGCGCCCGAAGCGGAACTGCTGGAGCAGGCGCGCGTACTGGCGCGCGCATTGGCGGACAAGCCGCCGCAGGTCCTGGCCATAGGTCGCCGCGCCTTTGTCTACAGCAACGACAACGAATACCGGCGCAGGGTCGCGACGGCGGTCGAGGTGTTCTGCAATGCTGCCGCCACGCCGGAAGCCCGCGAGGGCTTGAGCGCCTTTGTGCAGAAGCGCGCGCCGGACTGGTCCGCCGTGGGCGGCGCGGCGGCGCGCTAGCGTCACCGTCCGGTGAATAGCGGGGTGCGCTTTTCGCGGAAGGCCTTCACGCCTTCCGCGAAGTCGGCGCGCGTGGCGGAGTCCAAAAAGCGCGCGGTTTCCTCGGCCAGTTGGGTTTCCAGCGTGGCGTGTCCGGCCGAACGTAGCAGGTCCTTCGCGCCCGCAATGCCATGCGGCGCGTGCCGGGCGATGTCCTGCGCGTAGGCCTGGGCCGCTGAATCGAGTTCGTCTGCAGGGGCGGTCCGCGTGACGATGCCCCAGGCCAGCGCGTCGCTGGCGGTGAAGGCGTCGTGCCGCAGCAGCAGATCCAGCGCGCGCTTCGGGCCCAGCACGCGCATGAGTCCGTGCGTCATGCCCGCGTCGGGCGTGGCGCCCAGCTTCAGATAGGCCGTCATGAAGCGCGTTCCAGTATCGGCGATGGCGAGGTCGCAGGCCAGCACCAGCGACAGGCCGGCGCCGGCCGCGACGCCATGTGCCTGCGCGAGCCAGACCTTGTCCATGCGCGCGATGCGCGCGATGAAATCGTTCAGCGGCGTGAACAGGTCCAGCAGCGTGCCGCGCACCTGAGCGGGTTCGCCGGTGAACATGCCGATGTCTCCGCCCGCGCAGAATGCCTTGCCGGCGGCGCGCAGCAGGACGACGCGAATGGCGTCGCGCGCTTCCAGCCACTGCGCGGCTTGTTGGAGGTCTCTGGCCATGGCGACATCGATGGCGTTGAGCGTGTCCGCGCGGTTCAGCGTGACGGTGGCGATTGCGCCGTCGGTCTCCAGCAGCAAAGTCTGGAAGTGCGGAAGGTCCTGGGTCATGGGCAGTCTCCGTTTTCGGGTAAATACCAACTGTCGATCCAAAAACCGCGATGCTAAGGTCTGAACCGAGCGCTTGCTTGGTTTTGTTTTGAGCACGTTTAGCGTAACGCATAGAACGATTTTCCGGCGCTGTACTGGCGTAGGTAAAGCGGGTCGCCAGATTCACTGTCGAAAAAGATGTTCGCCCCAGGCGGCAAAAAAACTTCGCGACAAAAGCGAGGAGACAAATGGTGGATCAGTCCGACAGGCCTCCCTTGCTGGAGGTGGATGGGGTGACGCTGGCGTTCGGCGGAGTCAAGGCGCTTACGGGCGTGGGCTTTCGCGTCGCGCCCGGCTCCATCACCACGGTCATCGGCCCGAACGGCGCCGGCAAGACCTCGCTGTTCAACACCATTTCCGGTTTCTACAAGCCCGCGTCGGGGCAGATCCGCTTCGAAGGCCGCGACATCACACGGATGGCCGCGCCGGAGCGCGCCCGGCTGGGACTCGCGCGCAGCTTCCAGAACATCGCGCTGTTTCGCGGCATGACGGTGCTGGACAACATCAAGCTGGGCCGCCATGCGCATCTGCGCAGCAATGTGCTGGACGCCCTGTTCTATCTGGGCCGGGCGCGCCGCGAGGAGATGGCGCTGCGGGCCGACATCGAAGAGCGCATCATCGACTTCCTGGAGATCGACCATATCCGGCACGCGCCGGTAGCGGCGTTGTCCTACGGCCTGCAAAAGCGCGTGGAGCTGGCGCGGGCACTGGCGATGAATCCCAAGGTGCTGATGCTGGACGAACCGGTCGCCGGCATGAACCGCGAAGAAACCGACGACATGGCGCGCTTCATTCTGGATGCGCGGTCGGAATGGGGCCTGACGGTGCTGATGGTGGAACACGACATGGGCATGGTGATGGACCTGTCGGACCACGTGGTGGTGTTGAACTTCGGGCAGGTGATCGCGGACGGCACACCGATCGAGGTGCAGGCCAATCCCGAGGTCATCAAGGCCTATCTGGGCGCGGGCGATGTGGGTGACCTGCGGCGCCGCCTGCGGGAGGCGGCCTGATGGATGGCCTGTTTTTCCTGGAGGTCACGCTGGCGGGGCTGGGCAGCGGCGGGCTGTATGCCCTTGCCGCGCTGGCCTTCGTCATCGTCTACAAGGCGACGCGGGTGGTGAACATCGCCATCGGTGAATTCCTGATGCTGGGCGCCTACGTGTTCTATGCGTTCGCGACCGGCATGGCGTGGCCCATCTGGCTCGCGATCCTGGGCGCGGTCGTGGTGTCCGGCGCGCTGGGCGCGCTGGTCGAGCGGCTGACGATACGGCCCATGCTGGGAGAGGCGCCGATCTCGGTGTTCATGATCACGGTGGGCCTGGCTTCGATCCTGGTGGGGGCGGTGGAGCTGATCTGGACGGCCGACCAGCGCCGGCTGCCGGAGTTCATGCCGCGCGCGCCCGTCATGATCGGCGAGGCGTTCGTGGCGCCCAAGGTCTTCTACGGATTCTGGGTGGCGGTGGTGCTGGCCCTGCTGGTGCTGGTGGTGTTCCGCTATTGGCGCGGCGGAGTCGCCTTGCGCGCCACGGCGTCGGACCAGGGCGCGGCCTATGCCATGGGCATCAATGTGCCGCGCGTGTTCTCGCTGGCCTGGGTGGCGGCGGGCGCGATCGCGGCGGTGTCGGGCGTGATCGTGGGCGCCATCGGCGGGATCTCGTCGTCGATGGGCGTGTTCGGCCTGTCGGTGCTGGTGGTGGTGATCGTGGGCGGCCTGGACAGCGTGGCCGGGGCCCTGGTCGGCGGGATCTTCATCGGACTGCTGGAGGCATGGGCGGGCGCCTACATGGGCGGCGAATACAAGCTGCTGGCCACCTTCATCGTGCTGGTCGTGGTGCTGATGGTCAGGCCATACGGCCTGTTCGGCACCCGTGAAATCGAGAGGCTCTGATCCATGCGTATCGCGACTGCCAAGCAGACCTATCTGGCCGACGAGGCGCTGTTCGATACGCGGACCCAGCACCTGTGGCTGGCGCTGCTGGCGGCGTCCCTGGTGCTGTTTCCGTTCGTGGCGGATGCCTATTGGCTTTACCTGGCCTGCCTGGTGGCGATCAATATCGGCAGCGCGACGGGGCTGAACATCCTGACGGGCTACACCGGACTGGTCAGCCTGGGGCAGGCCGCGTTCATGGGCCTGGGGGCGTATACGGTGGCGGTGATGGAGCTGCGCCTGGGCACGCCCGTCCTGATCAACCTGCTGGGCGGCGGCCTGGTGGCCATGGCGGGCGGGCTGCTGGTCGGCATTCCGTCCCTGCGGGTCAAGGGGCTGTACCTGGCCATCGCCACGATCGCGGCGTCGTTCATCGCCCATTTCATTTTTGCGAACTGGCAGTTCACGGGCGGGACCACCGGCCTGCAGGTGCCGCCGGCGCGCGTGCTGGGCATCGACCTGGATACCTCGTTCAAGATCTATTGGCTGATCGTGCCGGTGACGGTGCTGATGGTGCTGGGGGCGGCGAACCTGTTCCGCACCCGCATCGGGCGCGCCTTCATCGCGATCCGCGACCGCGACATCTCGGCCGAGGTGCTGGGTATCCGCCTGCTGCGCTACAAGCTGCTGTCGTTCGGGCTGTCGTCGTTCTACGCGGGCGTGGCGGGCGGCCTGTGGGCGTACTTCTTTCGCGTGGTCACGCCGGAGAGCTTTCCGCTGATCATGTCCATCTTCTTCCTGGCGGCCATCATCGTGGGCGGCATGGGCTCGATCCTGGGTTCCATCCTGGGCGCCATCTTCATGACGATGGTGCCTGAATTTCTGAAGCTGATCGTCGGCTGGCTGCCCGTGGGCGGCGACGCGCTGCGGCTGATCTCGCCAGTGCGCACCATCGTTTTCGGCCTGCTGATCGTGGGCTTCTTGATCTTCGAGCCGCACGGGCTCGCGGAAATCTGGCGGCGCGTGCGCCGATTCTTTCACCTCTGGCCCTTTCGCACCTAGCGGTTCGACCCCGACGTGACGGCGGCCACCCATAAGACCCAGGAGACAAACCATGAAGCGCATCCGGATAGGCAGCGGTTTATCGAAGTGGTTGGCCCCGTTGGGCCTGGCGGCGGCGATGGCGGCGGCGCCCGCGGCCTACGCGGCCGAGGATCTGGTGCTGGGCGGGTCGATTCCGCTGAGCGGCGTGTTCGCGTTCGCGGGGCAGGGGATCCACGCGGGCATTACCGACTACGTGAAGATCGTCAACGACCAGGGCGGGGTGAAGGGGCGCAAGCTGCGCTATGTGCCGGAAGACACGGCATACAAGGTGGATGCGTCGGTGGCGGCGTTCAAGAAGATCACCAGCCAGAACAAGGTGAACTTCTATTACGGTGATTCGACCGGCTTTTCCAAGACGATCAACGCCGAACTGAACCGCACGGGCGACATCCTGATGACCGGCGCGTCGTTCGCGACCGAGCTGAACGATCCCGCGAAGTATCCCGCGCAGTTCATGCTGGGGCCCGACTACACAGAGATGTTCGGCATCCTGCTGCGCTATATCGCCAAGGAGCAGCCCGGCGCCAAGGTGGCGTTCGTGTATTCCGACACGGAATTCGGCCGCGATCCGATCGCCAGTTCGCGCGCGGTGGCCGAGAAGCTGGGGCTGAAGGTCGCGACCGAGATCATGACGCCGCCGGGCAGCGTGGACGTGTCGACCGAGGTCATCAAGCTGCGCCGCGCGGATCCGGATTTCACGATCTTCCATGGGTACGTGCTGGCGCCCATTCCCGAGTTCGTCGGGCAGGGCAAGCGCATGGGCCTGAAGACGCGGTACATGGGCACGTTCTGGACCATGGACAACTCCACCGTCATGCAGATGGGCGAGGACGCCGAGGGCTTCATGGGCGTGATGCCTTACCGGTACTACTACGACACGGCCGCCGACGCGCCGATGCTGAAGAAGATCCGCGAAATGCGCCCGCAGTACCAGAGCACCGGCTACATGCAGGGCTTTCTGGCCGCCATGCTGTTCACGGAAGTCGCCAAGCGCACGCTGGACGCCGGCAAGGAGCTGACCGCCGCCAACATGAAGGCCGCGCTGGATGGCATCAAGGACTTCGACACGGGCGGCCTGATCGGCGTGCCGGTCACCATCAAGGGCAATTCGATACCGGTGGGACGGATCTACCGCGCCGACGTGAAGCAGAAGCAGATGGTGCCCGCGTCCGACTGGATCGTGCTCAAGTGAGGTTGCCGTGAATCCGGGACATGACGCGCGGACAGAGGCCGCCGGGGCGCCGCCTTCGGCGGTGCTCGACATCAACAACATCGAGGTCGTCTACAACAAGGCGGTGCAGGTGCTGCGCGGCTTGTCCCTGTCGGTGCCGGCCGGCAGCATCGTTGCGCTGCTGGGAAGCAACGGCGCCGGCAAGTCCACCACGCTGAAGGCGGTGTCCGGGCTGCTGGACCTGGAGGATGGGGCGCTGGTGCGCGGGCAGATCGTCTTCAATGGCGGCGATACGGCCGGGGCCAAGCCCCAGAACCTGGTGCGCTCGGGCCTGGCGCATGTGATGGAAGGGCGCAGGGTCTTCGAAGACCTGACCGTGGAAGAGAACCTGGTGGCCGCGACGTATGCGTTGACGGGCAGGTCCGGGGCGCGCGTGGACTTCGATCTGGTCTACGGCTATTTCCCGCGCCTGTTCGAGCGGCGCCGCGGGCTGGCCGGCTATCTGTCGGGCGGCGAGCAGCAGATGCTGGCCATCGGCCGGGCGCTGATCGCGCAGCCCAGGCTGATGCTGCTGGACGAGCCGTCGCTGGGGCTGTCGCCGATGCTGGTGGAAAGCATTTTTTCCATCATCGCGCGCATCAACAGCGAACAGGGGGTGTCGATGCTGCTGGTGGAACAGAACGCGTCGGTGGCGCTGGCGGTGGCGCACTACGGCTACATCATGGAAACCGGCAAGGTCGTGATCGACGGCAGCGCGGAGAAGCTGGCGGCGGATCCGGACGTGCGCGAGTTCTACCTGGGCGTGGGCGGTTCGGGCGAGACCCGGGGCTTTCGCGACATCAAGCACTATAAGCGCCGCAAGCGCTGGCTCTCATGATGGACGCGCCTTTCGACCGGGACGGCTGGCCCGCGCTGACGCTGCCGCAGATGCTGCGTGAACAGGCGCGCCGGCAGCCATCCGCCATCGCCATCCGGCAGAAGGACTTTGGCATCTGGAAACCCCTGTCATGGGCGGAGTACTGGCAGCGCGCGTGCCGCATCGGCCTGGGCTTGCGCGCCTTGGGGCTGAGCCGCGGCGGACGAGTGGCCATCGTCTCCGACAACCGCGTGGAATGGCTGCTCACGCAGATGGGAGCGGGCGCGGCTGGTGGCGTGGCGGTGGGCGTGTATTCGACCAGTCCCGCCGAGGAAATGGGCTATGTGCTGGAGCACGCCGACGTCGAACTGGTGGTGTGCGAGGACCAGGAGCAGACCGACAAGGTGCTGCAGGTGGCTGGACGGCTGCCGCTGCTGCGCCGCATTGTGATGATCGAAACGAAGGGCCTGCGCTCGTATGCGCCGCAGGACCGTGCGCGCATCGTGCCGTTCGTCGAGGTCGAGGCCGACGGCGGCAAGCGGGAAGCGGCGGAGCTGGCGGCGATGAACACGATGCTGGACGGCCAGCGGCTGGACGACACGGGCTTGATGATCTACACCTCCGGCTCCACCGGCAGGCCCAAGGGCGCGATGCTCAGCTACGGCAACATGCGCGGTGTCGCGCCGGGCATTGCCGAGCGGCTGTCGATGGATGCATCGACGGTGCATCTTTCGTATCTGCCGCTGTGCCATGTGGCCGAACAGATGCTGTCGACCTTCGCGCCCATTTACCTGGGCGCGCAGGTGAACTTTGGCGAATCGATCCGGACCGTGCAGGAAGACCTGCGCGAAGTGGCTCCGACAATATTCCTGGGCGTGCCGCGGATCTGGGAGAAGCTGCATGCGGCGATCTCCATCAAGATGCAGGAGGCCGGGCCCGTGCAGCAATGGCTGTACCGGAAGGCGCTGAGCCAGTGCGCGCCATTTCTTGAAAAGTCGCGCGGCCAGTATGGGCTGGGAGAACGATTGACGCACCTGCTGTGGTATTGGCTGGTGCTGCGCGCCCTGCAGAATTTCATTGGACTGCGGCGGGCGCGGGTGGCGATGACGGGCGCGGCGCCCATTCCACCGGACGTGGTGCGTTACTTCCGCACGCTGGGCGTGCCGCTGGTGGAGGTCTACGGGTTGACGGAGTCGGCGGGGATGATCTTCGGGCAACACCCCGACCGGGTCAAGGTCGGCACCGTGGGCGAGCCGATCCTGGGCGTGGAATGGCGGGTGGGAGACGCGGGCGAATTGCTGGTGCGCGGCGAGATGGTGTTCCAGGGCTATTACAAGAACCCGGACGCCACGGCCGATGCCGTGCGTGACGGCTGGCTGCATACCGGCGATGTCGTCGCGGAGGAAGCCGGACGCGTGCGCATCGTGGACCGCCTGAAGGACATCATGATCACGGCGGGCGGCAAGAACCTGACGCCATCCGAGATCGAGAATGCGGTCAAGGGCAGTCCGTACATCAAGGAGTGCATCGTGATCGCGGATGGCCGGAAGTACGTGTCGGCGCTGATCCAGCTTGAGTTCGAAACGGTGGGCAAGTGGGCGGAGTCCCGGCGCATCGCGTTTACGCATTTCCGGTCGCTGGCCGAATGTCCGCAGGTGCGCGAGCTGGTCCAGCAGGAAATCGCGCGCGCCAATGCCGGGCTGGCGCCGGTGTCGCAGATCAAGCGTTTCCATCTGCTGACCAAGGAACTGGACCACGACGACGGCGAAGTCACGGCGACGATGAAAGTCAGACGCGCCAGCATCTATCGCGTCTACGCGGACGAAATCGAAACGCTCTACGTCGAGGAGACGACCGCATGAACGAAGCCGTGATCGTGGAAGCGGTGCGCACGCCTTTCGGCCGGCGCGGCGGGTGGTGGGCACAGACCCGGCCGGACGCGCTACTGGCCAGTACCGTGCAGGGCCTGCTGGCGCGCGCCGGCCTGCCCGGAAACAAGGTCGAGGACCTGATCGCCGGCTGCGTCAGCCAGGCGGGCGAGCAGGGCGCCAACATAGGGCGGCTGGCGGCGATGCTGGCCGGGCTGCCGGAAACCGTGCCGGGCGTGTCCCTGAACCGCATGTGCGGATCCAGCCAGCAGGCGGTGCATTTTGGCGCGCAGGCGATCGCCGCGGGCGATATGCGCTACGTGGTCGCGGGCGGAGTGGAAAGCATGAGCCGCGTGCCGATGTTCCTGGACGTGACGCTTGGGCAGGGCGAGTTCCAAGGATTCGATACGCTGAATCCGGCCCTGCTGGAACGCTTTCCGTTGATCCATCAGATCGAGAGCGCCGAACGGATCGCCAGCCATTGGGGGCTGTCGCAGGCCGAGATGGACCAATGGGCGCGCGAAAGCCACGCCCGTGCATGGGCGGCGGCCAGCGCCGGACTGCACGCGGAGCTGCTGCCGGGCCCGCATGCGGACGCGCGGCGCGATGAAGGCATCCGCGAGGCCACCGATCCCGCCCGCATGGCGGCCATGGCGCCTGCGCTCAGGTCCCCGGGGCAGGGCGGCGTGACGGCGGCCAATGCCAGCCAGCTCGCGGACGGCGCGGCGGCGGTGCTGCTGGCCGACCGCGACACGGCGCTGGCCGATGGCCTGCGCCCGAGGGCACGATTCCTGGCGCGGGTGGTGGTCGGTTCGGACCCGGTGATGCAGCTCACCGGCGTCATCCCCGCCGCCCGTCAGGCGCTCGCGCGCGCCGGATTGGTGCTGGACGATATCGACTGGATCGAGATCAACGAAGCTTTTGCCAGCGTGGTGCTGGCCTGGCAGCGCGAACTGGGCGCGAATCCGGCGCGCGTGAACCCCTGGGGCGGCGCGATCGCGCATGGGCATCCCTTGGGCGCGACGGGCGCGGGCCTGATGGGCAAGATGCTGACGGGGCTGGAGGCCACCGAGGGCGAATTGGGCATGCAGCTCATGTGCATCGGTCACGGCATGGCGACCGCCACCATCATCCAGAGGTTGTGAAGCGGTATGGACAAGACCGGGACGGCGGCGTCGCGGGACGAAGGCGCGGATTCCGAACGCCGCAAGGAACTGGTCCTGACGGCGGGACGGCTATTCAGCAGGCGCGGCTATGAGCGCACGACGGTGCGCGAGCTGGCGCGCGCCGTGGGCCTGCAGTCCGGCAGCCTGTTCCATCATTTCCGCAGCAAGGAAGAGATCCTCGTGGCGGTCATGAACAACGGCATCCAGGAAGTGATCGACCTTGGCGAACGGGCGCTGGCCTGCTATGACGTGCCGGCGGATCGGCTGGCGGCGCTGTTCCGCGTTCACATGTGGAGCATGCTGCACGGCGCGGGCGGAGATGCGATGAATGCGCTGGTGTACGAATGGCGCAGCCTGTCGGGGCCAAGCCAGGCGGCGGTGAAGGTGCTCAGCGACCGCTATGAGGCGATGTGGCAGTCGGTGGTGGCGGCGGCGGTGGAGGTCCGGTTGATCAGCGGCGACGCGCGCGTCATCAAGCGCTGCGTGCTGGGCGCGATGAACCTGACCGTGCAGTGGTACAAGCCCGGCGGGCGGCTGGCGCCGGCGGAGTTCATCGATGCGATGCTGCAGGCAGCGTTGCCGGCGTTGCCGGCGGGCGCCGGCAAGTGGCCCTGCGAGCCTAGCCCCGGCGCTTGAGAAATGCCGCCACCGCGCAGGCGATGGACAGCGCCAGCAGGGATCCGGATACGGGCAGCAGGAAGTCCGCCTCGCCGTGATAGCCCCCGCCAGTGACGCCGCCCGCCACGCCACCCATCCACAGCAGGGCGGTCAGCAGCGCCGCCACGGCGGCAATCGCGGTGGCGATGCACAAGGCGATGAATACCGGGCGGCGCGCGGCCACGGGCCGGTAAGGCGTGCCGGGCTGGACGCGGCGAGGCTGCTTGATCCAGTAGACCAGCCCCGCCACGACCAGCAGAAGCATCAGGATCTTGAAGATCATGATGCCGACCGCTGCTTAGTCTTCACGGCGCAGATGCGGGAAGAGGATGACGTCGCGGATGCTGGGGCTGTCGGTCAGCAGCATGACCAGGCGGTCGATGCCGATGCCGCAGCCGCCCGTCGGGGGCATGCCGTATTCCAGGGCGCGGATGTAGTCGGCGTCATAGAACATGGCTTCTTCGTCGCCGGCGTCCTTGGCTTCGACCTGCGAGCGGAAGCGTTCGGCCTGGTCTTCGGGGTCGTTCAACTCCGAGAAGCCGTTGGCGATTTCGCGGCCCGTCATGAAGAGCTCGAAGCGTTCGGTGATGCCTGCGCGGGTGTCGGAAGCGCGCGCCAGCGGCGAGACTTCCACCGGATAGTCGATGATGTAGGTGGGGTTCCAGAGCTTGGCTTCGGCGGTCTCTTCGAACAGCGCAAGCTGCAGCGCGCCCAGGCCGGCGCGCGACAGCACCGGGCCGTCGGCGTCGGCGCCCAGCTTCTTGAGTTCGGCGCGCACGAAGACGGCGTCGTCCAACTGCGCCTGCGTGTAGCCCGGGGCGTACTTCAGGATGGCTTCGCAGATGGTCAGGCGGTCGAAGGGCTTGGACAGGTCCAGCTCGCGTTCGCCGTAGGTGAGGACGGCGCTGCCGGTGGCCGAGATGGCGGCCTGGCGGATCAGCTCTTCGGTGAAGTCCATGAGCCAGCGGTATTCCGCGTAGGCCGCATAGAATTCCATCATCGTGAATTCAGGGTTGTGGCGCGGGCTGACGCCTTCGTTGCGGAAGTTGCGGTTGACTTCGAACACGCGCTCGAAGCCGCCGACGATCAGGCGCTTCAGGTAGAGCTCGGGTGCGATGCGCAGGTACATTTCCATGTCCAGCGCGTTGTGATGCGTGACGAAGGGCTTGGCCGCCGCGCCGCCCGGGATCGGGTGCAGCATGGGGGTTTCGACTTCGAGGAAGCCTGAGTTCAGCATGAACTGGCGGATGCTGCCCACGGCCTTGCTGCGGGCCTCGAATGTGCGGCGGGTGGCGTCGGTCATGATCAGGTCGACGTAGCGCTGGCGGTAGCGCAGTTCCTGGTCGGCCACGCCATGGAACTTGTCGGGCAGGGGGCGCAGCGACTTCGACAGCAGGCGCGCCGTGGCGGCATGCACCGACAGTTCGCCCTTGTTGGTCTTGAAGACCGACCCTTCGATCGCGATGATGTCGCCGATGTCCCATTGCTTGAACGCGGCGTAGTTGTCTTCGCCCAGCGTGCCGCGGTCCAGGTAGATCTGGATGCGGCCGGTGCTGTCCTGCAGCGTGGCGAAGCTGGCCTTGCCCATGACGCGCTTGAGCATCATGCGGCCGGCGACCTTGACGGTGACGGCGGCGGCGGCCAGGGCTTCCTGCTCCTCGCCGTCGTACTTGTCATGCAGGGCGGCGGCGCGGGCGTCCGGAACGAAATCGTTGGGGTACGCGACCCCGGTTTCGCGCAGTTTGGCCAGCTTGGCGCGCCGTTCGGCGATCAAGCGGTTTTCATCCTGGGCGGGAGCCGGAGTGGTCGAGTGGTCGGTCATGGTCGGGGGATCAGTCGTAATTGCGGATGTCGTCGATTTCGGTCGTGCCGAAATCTTCGCGATCCAGGTAGGCGAGGAGGCGGGAGGCTACGTGGGCGGGCGAGGTCAGCTTGCCGGTCGCGTGGAGGTCCTGGAACCTTGCCACCGCCGGGAAGCTTGCGGGGTCGCTGGCGCGCAGGGTGGCCTGCATGTCGGTGTCGACGATGCCGGGGGCCAGCGCGACGATGCGGACGCCGTCGGCGCCTTGCTCTGCTTTGACCACGCGCGCATGCATGTCGAGCGCGGCCTTGGTGGCGCAGTACACGCCCCAGCCGGCGGTCGGGTTGCGGCCCGCGCCGGAGGAGATGCTCAGCACGCGGCGGTCGGCCTGGAGGCCGGTCACGGCAGCCAGGAAGCGCGCCGTGAGCAGCATGACGGCGGTGATGTTCAGGTTGACGGCGGCGGTGATGGCCGCGCCGTCGGTGAGCGCGTCGGTGCGCGCCACGGGGTGCACCGTGCCCGCGTTGTTGATGAGCAGATAGCGCTTCGCGTCGCGCGGCAGCGCGGCGCAGATGCGTTCGGCGGTGGATTCGGCCGCTTGCACGTCCGAGAGGTCCACGGACAGCTGTTCCAGTTGCACGTCCTGCGAGCGCGCATAAGCGGCCAGCTCGGGGTCTTCGCGGCGCGCCAGCGTGATCAGGCGGGTGCCGGGTTTGGCCAGGCTGCGCGCCATGGCGGCGCCGATACCGCGTGAAGCGCCGGTAAGAATTGCGATGGTGTCAGACATTCGTGGACCTCTGGGTGAGGGTAGCGGGAAGAATCGCGGAACTTAGACGCCTTGCTTCAGGCTGGCCTGGATGAAGGGATCCAGATCGCCGTCCAGCACTTTCTGCGTGTTGGAGATTTCGACGTTCGTGCGCAGGTCCTTGATGCGGCTCTGGTCCAGCACGTAGGAACGGATCTGGTGGCCCCAGCCCACATCGGTCTTGGAGTCTTCCAGCTTCTGCTGTTCGGCCATGCGGTTGCGCATTTCCAGTTCGTAGAGCTTGGACTTCAGCATCTGCATGGCTTCGGCGCGGTTGCGGTGCTGCGAACGGTCGTTCTGGCACTGGACCACGATCCCGGTGGGGATGTGGGTCAGGCGCACGGCCGAGTCGGTCTTGTTGATGTGCTGGCCGCCCGCGCCCGAGGCGCGATAGGTGTCCACGCGCAGATCGGCGGGGTTCACATCGACTTCGAACGAGTCATCGACTTCCGGGTAGACGAAGACGCTGGCAAACGACGTGTGGCGTCCGCCGGAAGAATCGAAGGGGCTCTTGCGGACCAGGCGGTGCACGCCGGTTTCGGTGCGCAGGTAGCCGAAGGCGTATTCGCCTTCGATCTTGATCGTGGCCGACTTGATGCCCGCGACTTCGCCGTCGGATTCTTCAAGGATCTCGGCCTTGAAGCCCTTGCGTTCGGCGTACTTGAGGTACTGGCGCAGCAGCATCGAGGCCCAGTCCTGCGCTTCCGTGCCGCCCGCGCCGGCCTGGATGTCCAGGAAGCAGTTCAGGGGATCGGCCGGATTCGAGAACATGCGGCGGAATTCCAGGCTTTCGAGCTTTTCCTGGAAGGCGTCGGCGTCCTGCTCGATTGATTCGAGGGTGGCGTCGTCGTCGTCGGAGGCGGCCAGTTCGAAGAGTTCGTTCGAGTCGGCCAACCCGGAGCCCAGGAGCGTGAGGGTTTCCACCACGTCTTCCAGCGCTTTCTTTTCACGGCCCAGGTCCTGGGCGTGCTTGGGGTCGTTCCAGACGGCCGGGTCTTCGAGCTCGGCGTTTACAACGTGCAGGCGTTCAGCTTTGGCATCGTAGTCAAAGATACCTCCGTAGAGCCTGTTCGCGCTCCGCGTAATCGGCGAGGCGGGCTGCGAGCTGGTTCTGACGTTCGGCTTCCATGATGATCCTGTCCTGATGACTTTTGTGCGAAACCTGGCATTTTACCGTGGATGGGGCCGATGGGGGCGGGCGTGCCGGGACAGGCGCCCGCCGCGTCCCTTTTTATGCGGCGTGCTCGATGACCAGCTGCACCGACACCATGTCGTTCCAGACGTTCTGCTCCAGGCGGTAGGCGGCCTGGATGTGTTCCGGCAGGGACTGGTCGTGGCCGAACCAGATGGCGTCAAAGCGCTGGTGGCCGCGCTCCAGCGACAGCTTCAGGTGCTTTTCGCCGACCAGGCGCTGGTTGCGCACCACGAACTCGTCCAGGAACAGCGGCGCGGCAAAGCCCGCGCCCCAGACCTGCTGCTGCAGCATGCCGGCCACGTCGGCATTGGCGTAGCCGGTTTCCAGCGATCCATCGGTTTCGATGACGGGCTCGAAGCTGTCCCGCCCGGTCAGTTCGCGCACGGCCGCGTCGAAGGCGGGCGCGAAGGCGGGAAAGTCCGCCTTGCCCAGCGTCAGGCCGGCCGCCATGGCGTGGCCGCCGAATTTGCGGATCAGGTTGGGATGGCGCTTGGATACCAGGTCCAGCGCGTCGCGCAGATGCACGTCGGGGATCGAGCGGCCGGAACCGCGGATTTCGTCGTCGCCCGCGGGTGCGAAGGCCAGCGTTGGCCGCCAGAATTTTTCCTTCAGGCGCGAGGCCACCAGTCCCACGACGCCCTGGTGCCAGCCAGGATCGAATACGCAGACGGTGGCGCCCGCCGACGCGCTGGGTTCTTCCATCGCGGCCAACGCCTGTTCGCGCATCTCGGCTTCGATCGTGCGGCGTTCGCGGTTGATGTTGTCGAGCTCGCGGGCCATTTCCAGCGCCTGCGCTTCGTCGTCGGTGGTCAGGCAGGCGATGCCCAGGCTCATGTCGGCCAGCCGGCCGGCGGCGTTGATGCGCGGACCCAGGGCAAAGCCCAGGTCGAAGCCGTTGGCGCTGCGCGGCTCGCGGCCGGCGACGGCGAACAGCGCGCGCAGGCCCGGCTGCAGGCGGCCGCTGCGCATGCGCTGCAGGCCTTGCGTGACGAGCAGGCGGTTGTTGGCGTCCAGCTTGACCACGTCGGCCACCGTGCCCAGCGCGACCAGATCGGAGAGCGCGTCCAGGCGCGGCCCGCCATCGGCGGCGTAGACGCCGCGGCGGCGCAGCTCGGCGCGCAAGGCCAGCATCATGTAGAAGATGACGCCCACGCCGGCCAGGTTCTTGGACGGGAAGCCGCAGCCCGGCTGGTTGGGGTTCACGATGGCCAGGGCGTCCGGCAGGGTGTCGCCCGGCAGGTGGTGGTCGGTGATGACCACGCCGATGCCGGCCGCGTTGGCGGCGGCCACGCCGTCCACGCTGGCGATGCCGTTGTCTACCGTGATGATGATGTCGGGCTTGCCGGCGCGGTGCTGGCAAGCCAGGTCCACCACGGCGGGGGACAGGCCGTAGCCGGTCTCGAAACGGTTGGGGACCAGGAAGTCCACGTCCGCGCCCATGGCGGACAGGGCGCGCAATCCCACCGCGCACGCGGTGGCGCCGTCGCAGTCGTAGTCGGCCACGATCAACAGCTTCTTGCCGGCCTGGATGGCGTCGGCCAGAACGCCGGCGGCGTGCGCGGAATGCGTCAGGCCGGCGGGCGGCAGCAGCGACGGCCAGGCCAGCCTGGTCTGGTCGGGATGCGTGACGCCGCGGGCGGCCCACAGGCGCGCCAGCAGGGGATGGACGCCCGAGGCTTCCAGGGCGTGGCAGGCGGCCAGATCGGCCGGACGGATCGTTAAGCGGGGTGAGACCACCAGGCGCTCCAGTTTTTCTTGGGGGCGGGCAGCAAGGCTAGCAGGCCCCCGCGCGGTTTCAGGGTAAGGGCGGCCTTGCGGTCGTCGCCCAGCAGCAGCAGGTCCACGGGCGTGGCGGGCAGCCCTTTGGCGCCGGCCAGCGGGCGCAGGTGGCGCGCGTCGAGTTCGGCCAGGGCATCCAGCCATGCCGCCCAGTCGCCGGCCCGCTGTGGGGCGTCCAGCGTGGTCAGCACTTGCGCGGGGGCCGCCGACGCCGCCGTCCAGGGCGTGCCCCCGCCATACAGCCAGAGGGCGTTGACCGGGGGCGCGCCGCGGGCCGCGCGGGCGTCATTGACGGGGTGTTCGTGCCACGCCATCTGTATTTCATTGAGCAGCCGCCGCCACGGGCGCATCGCGGCGTCCTGGCGCCACCATTCGTTCAGGCGCTGCCCCGCCACGGCCATCGGGCTGGCGGTCTGGGGACGCAGGCCTTCCGGCAGGCGCAGGCGCCAGCGTTCGGGCGACAGGGCCTGGACCGCGAAGCCGGTGTCCTCGAACAGAGGACGCGCCGTATCCAGCAGGGCGGCCGTTTCCTCCGCGCGCAGATCCATGATGCCGGGGTCCAGCAGGGTGGCCTGATCCGTGCCCAGCGCCAGATGGACCAGGTCGGCCAGCCAGATGGCCGCGCCGTCGTCCTGGCCGCCGGCCAGCAGCGGGCCCAGGCCCGCGCCTTGCAGGAGGCCCGGTTCTGGCGTGTAACCCGCGCGGTCGAGCTGCCAGGATTCGAAGGCCGTGCAGCCCTGCGCGCGCAGGTCGAAGGGTTCGGGCCTGGCCGGGGCAGCCTGCAGCCAGCCGTGCAGCGTGGGCGCGCGTTCCGGCAGCAGTTTGGCCAGTTCGGCGGCAACGGGGAGGGCGGGCAGGGCGCCCGGAATGACGATCAGCATGGCCGCGATTGTAGTCCGCGCGGGCCAGGGGAACTAAGCGGCGCCGGCGGCTGCCATAGCTTGTCACGCCTGGTCGTGGACCCGCACATCCGCGGGGCGATCCAAAGGCGGTTAATGCAATAATGCGCTCGTGCTGAAAATACCCTACGAACTCTGGATAGGCGCCCGCTATGCCGGGTTGGCCCGAATCCGCCAGCGACGCGGGCGCCGCGATCGCTTCATCTCCTTCATCGCCGCCAGTTCCATGGCCGGGATCGCGCTGGGCGTCGCCGCCCTGATCGTGGTGCTGTCCGTGATGAACGGGTTCCAGAAGGAAGTCCGCGACCGCATGCTGTCGGTGCTGCCGCACATCGAACTCTACATTCCCGGCGCCTCGCCCGAACGGGTGCTTGAACAGTGGCAGCAGTTCGCCACCGCGGCCGAACAGAGTCCCGAAGTCAAGGCCGGCGCGCCGTTCGTGGCGGCCCAGGGCATGCTGGTGCGCGGACAGGCCCTGCGCGGCGTCCAGGTGCGCGGCATTGACCCCGCCACCGAGGGCAACGTGTCCGACCTGCCCCGGCAGATGGTGTCGGGCAAGCTGACCGATCTGAAGCCGGGCGGCTTTGGCGTGGTGCTGGGCAACGAGCTGGCCGACGGCATGGGCGTCAAGCCGGGCGACACGCTGCTGATGATGGCGCCGCAGGGCTCCATCAGCCCGGCGGGCTTCGCGCCGCGCATGCGCCAGTTCACCGTCGTGGGCGTGTTTTCTTCCGGCCACTATGAATACGATTCGTCGCTTGCCTTCGTCGACAACGAAGACGCCGCCCGGGTGTTCCGCGAAAGCGGCACCGCCGGCGTGCGCTTGCGGATCGCCGACATGCAGAAGGCTCCCGAAGTGGCGGCCGAGCTTCGGAACGTCCTGCCGCCCTATGTGATGGCCAGCGACTGGTCGCGCAACAACCGCACCTGGTTCGCGGCGGTGCAGACCGAAAAGCGCATGATGTTCCTGATCCTGGCCCTGATCGTGGCTGTGGCGGCGTTCAACCTGCTGTCGTCCCTGGTCATGGCCGTGAAGGACAAGCAATCTGATATCGCCATCCTGCGCACGCTGGGCGCGGGGCCTGGCGAAGTGGCGCGCATCTTCCTGGTGCAGGGCGCGCTGATCGGCGTGATCGGCACCTTGCTGGGCGTGGCCGGCGGCATCGCCATCGCCTACAACGTCGATGTGATCGTGCCCTTCATCGAGCGCCTGCTGGGCGTGCACTTCCTGCCGCGCGAGATCTATTTCATCAGCGCGCTGCCGTCCGATCCCCAGATCGGCGACATCGTCACGATCGGCGTGACGTCGCTGGTGCTTTCGCTGCTGGCGACCTTGTATCCGAGCTGGCGCGCATCGCGCCTGCAACCCGCACAGGTGCTGCGCCATGACTGATTCCCTGACGCCAGCGCTGCAGGCCGACAACATCGTCAAGGTCTACGACGAAGGCCCCGCCCGCATCGAGGTCCTGAGCAACGTCACCCTGTCGGTGGCGCGCGGCGAGATGGTCGCCATCGTGGGCGCCTCGGGCTCCGGCAAAAGCACCTTGCTGCATATCCTGGGCTTGCTGGACATGCCGTCCAGCGGGTCCGTGTCCGTCGATGGGCAATTGGCCGTCGGTTTGTCGGAAGCGAAGAAAAGCGCGGTGCGCAACCGCAGCCTGGGCTTTGTGTACCAGTTCCACCACCTGCTGGCGGAGTTTTCGGCGCTGGACAACGTGGCCATGCCGCTGATCGTGCGCCGCGAGAACCGCGACATGGCACGCCAGGCCGCGCACGAGGTGCTGGGCCTGGTGGGGCTAACCGCCCGGGAAGGCCACTTCCCCGGACAGTTGTCGGGCGGCGAACGCCAGCGGGTGGCGCTGGCGCGCGCGCTGGTGACCCGGCCGGTGTGCGTGCTGGCGGACGAGCCCACGGGCAACCTGGATCGGCACACGGCGCACAATATGTTCGAACTGCTGACGCGGGTGAACCAGGAGTCGGGCACGGCGTTCGCCATCGTGACGCACGACCCGGAGCTGGCCGCCCGCGCGGACCGCCAGTTGCTGATGGAAAACGGCCGCCTGGTTTCGGGTTAGACGGAGCGGGCGGATAATCCAGCCTAGGAGACCACGCCCATGCTCATCGACACCCATTGCCATCTGGACGCCGCCGAGTTCGACGCCGACCGTGAACAGGTAGCCGACCAGGCCTGCGAGGCCGGCGTTCAGGCCATCGTGATCCCCGCGGTCGAGCGCGCCAACTTCCCGGTGGTGCGCGACCTGGCCGCCCAGGTCGCCGGAGGTGCCTACGCGCTGGGTATCCATCCCCTGTTCGTGCAGCGCGCGGCCGATTCCGATCTGGACGCGCTGCGCGACGCCATCAGGCAAGCGCTGGGAGACCCCCGCTTTGTCGCCATTGGCGAGATCGGCCTGGATTTCTTCGTGCCCGAGATCGCCTCGGGCGAACCGCGCGAGCGCCAGGAACGTTTCTATGCCGCCCAGTTGGCGATGGCGGCGGAGTTCCGGCTGCCGGTGCTGCTGCACGTGCGCAAGTCCCAGGACATCCTCTTGAAGCATCTGCGCCGGCACGACCGCATCGGAGGCATCGCGCATGCGTTCAACGGCAGCGCCCAGCAGGCGCAAGCGTTCATCGATCATGGCTTCGCGCTGGGCATGGGAGGCGCCATGACCTACGAGCGCGCGCTGCAGATTCGCCGGCATGCGGTGGATGTGGGGCTTGAGCACCTGGTGCTGGAAACCGACGCGCCCGACATCCCCCCCGCCTGGCTGCATCCGCCCGAGCGGCGCAACCGCCCGGGCGAGCTGGTCCGTATTGCCCAGGTGCTGGCGGAGCTGCGCGGGATCACGCCAGCGCAGGTGGCCCATGCCACCACGGCCAACGCCATGCGCGTCCTGCCGCGCCTGCCGGCGGCCATACTGGCGGATGCCGACTGACCAGCCCGGCAATCGCCTTTCAGGGCTTCTGAAGATCAGGCGCGCAAGCGCGGCAGATCCATGCGCACGCTCAGACCATGCGGTGATACGTTGCGCGCCGAGATGACCCCTTTGTGGGCGGCCACCGCGGCCTGCGCGATGGACAGGCCCAGGCCGGCCCCGCTGCCCGGAGACGAGGCGGCGCGGTAGAAGGGTTCGAACAGGGAGGCCAGGTCTTGCGTGGCCACGCCCGGCCCGCGATCCTCGATCTCCAGGCTCGCCTCGTTGGCGTCGACCAGCAACCGCACGCGGATCATGCTGTGCGGCGGGGCGAAGCGCAGGGCGTTGCGCAGCACGTTTTCGATGGCGCTGGCCAGGCTGCAGCGGTCGCCGAGTATCGGCACCGGCGGCGGCGCATCCCACGCGATGCGCAGGTGACGGCCTTCTGCTTCGTAGCGGGCATCTTCCACCACGCCCGCCACGACTTCCGACAGATCCAGCGTTTCGGTGGGCGCGGGCAGCGCGCCCACGCGGGCCAGCCGCAGCGTGTTGCCCACCAGGGAATCCAGGCGCTCGCATTCGCGTTCGATACGGTCCAGCTGCAGGTCGCGCCGTTCGTCGTTGCGCCGCGCCAGCTCCGAGGCCAGCCGCAAGCGCGCCAGGGGGGACCGCAGTTCGTGCGCGATGTTGTGCAGAAGCTGTTCCCGCGTGTCGACCAGCGCCTTCAGGCGGACCGCCATCGCGTCGAAGTCGCGCGCCAGCAGGCCGAGTTCATCCTTGCGCTTTGCGAGCTTGGGCGGCGTGTGGGTGTCTAGGCGTCCGGCCGCAAGCGCATGGGTAGTGTGGCGCAGCTGCGCCAGCGGCGCCGTGATGTGGCGCGTCAGGGCCCAGCAGAAGGGCGCGGTCACCGCCAGCGCGAACAGCAGCAGCGCCAGCGCCACCGGCGATAGCGCCAGCACTTCCCAGCGCGAAGCGTCGAATGGCAGGAACAGCATCAGCAGTTCCGAGCCGTCCGGCAGGGTCAGCAATTGAGGCTCCCACCAGGACACGCGCTCGCCCGTCGGATCGGCGGGCGGGTAGTCCGCGCGCGGGGACCGGTCGGGCGCCGCGCGGTAGGCGATCAGCCAGTCATGCATGCGGGTGGGCAGGCGCCGGCCCAGGATATCCGCGTCCTGGCTGTCCATGATGTAGATCTTCAGGGCCGAGTAGCGCTTGTCCATGGCCCAGACCCAGCGCTCGAGTCCTTCCTTGCCGTACGTGTGGGCGATCTGGGCGGCGTCGCGCGTCAGATTGCCGGGGTTCAGGCCGTCCAGCGAATTGAAGCGGTACCAGGCGACCGCGGCGGTCAGCATCATGCCGCACACCAGGATCACGGCCATCGCGCCCCAGAAGGTCAGGAAGGCGCGCCCGAACAAGGAACGGGCGGGGTGCCAGGCCATCATGCGGCGCCCGCCAGCACATAGCCCAGGCCGCGCAGGTTGCGGATGGACAAGGTGTCGGCGCTGGTGTCCAGGCGCAGCTTCTTGCGCAGGCTGCTGATGTGGGTGTCGATGCTGCGGTCGTAGCGGTCGGGCGTGCGCCCCAGCGCGTACAGGCCGATCTGGTCGCGGGCGATCACCTGGCCCGGCGCGCGCATGAGGATCTCCAGGATGCGCTGTTCGGCGCCGGTCAGCGCGACCTCGTCGGCGCCCAGGCGCGCGCGCCCGGTGGCCGGATCCAGCGATAGCGCGCCCAGGCTCAGGCAGGGCCGGGGGGTGTCGGGCGTTTCCACGAAGCGGCGCATGACCGCGGTGATGCGGGCCTTGAGTTCGCGCGGGCTGAAAGGCTTGGCCAGGTAGTCGTCGGCGCCGAACTCCAAACCCAGCACGCGGTCCGTCTCGCCGCCGTGCGCGGTGAACATGATGACCGGCCGACGCGAGCGTTGCCGGTAATGCTTGAGCAGGTCGAGTCCGTTGCCGTCGGGCAGCATCAGATCCAGCAGCACCAGCTCGAAGTCGTCCTGCGACAGCAGGGCCTGCCCCTGAGCGCCGGTGTGCGCGAGCGTGAGCTGGCAATGATTGGGTTCGAGGTATTCGCGCAGCATCTCGGCCAGTTCGACGTCGTCGTCGATCAGCAAAATGCGGTGCGCCACCGTTGAGTAAGTGAAAGGCATGCGTCGTCAGCGTCCTGCATCCGGCAGTTTGGCCGAAGGCCGCGCGCCGAAGTGTCAAGAAATGCAAAGAAGATAAAAGATGCGGAAAGCGTGTTGCCGGCTCCCGCCAGGTCCAATTCTAATATGAGAATGGTTTTCATTCATAAGACAGAGACAGACACGACGCCGCACGCGGGGTGTGGCGCGGGCCTGAGACGGGAGAAATCGGAATCATGAGCAGGAAACAACTGGCCGCCGGCCGGCGCGTCGTGGCGTCACGCACGCAGTTGGCCGCGGCCCTGTGCGCCGCGGGTTTCGGCATGGGGCCCGCGGCCCTTTGGGCGCAGGGCGCGAACACCGCCACGACCATGGACACCGTGGTGGTCACGGCCAGCGGCTTTGAGCAGCGCATCCAGGATGCGCCCGCCTCGATCAGCGTCATCACCCGCGAGGACCTGGACAAGAAGTTCTACCGCGACCTGAACGACGCGCTGGTGGAAGTGCCCGGCGTCATCGTCACCGGCGGCGGCGACCGCCAGGACATCAGCCTGCGCGGCATGGGGCCGAAGTACACCTTGATTCTGATCGACGGCAAGCGCCAGAGCTCCCGCGAGACGCGCACCAACTCGGATTCCACGGGCGTGGAGGGCGGCTGGACGCCGCCGCTGTCCGCCATCGAGCGCATCGAAGTGGTGCGTGGCCCCATGTCTTCGCTGTACGGCTCAGACGCCATGGGCGGGGTGATCAACATCATCACGCGCAAGGTGCCGTCCGAGTGGCACGGCGAGATCCGCATGGATACGACGATCCAGGAGAGCAGCAAGTCGGGCGATATCTACCAGGGCAACTTCTACCTTGCCGGCCCGATCAAGAACGATCTGCTCGGCCTGCAGATCTACGGCCAGGCTACGCAGCGCGACGAAGACGACATCTATGACGGATTCCGCAAGCGCAACGCGGAGTCCGTGACCGCCAAGCTGGCGCTGACGCCCAACCGCGATCACGACATCGTGCTGGAAGCAACCGCGATGCGCCAGAAGTTCCAGGAAACGCTGGGCAAGACCGTCCAGCCGCTGGCGCCGGGCGAAGCATGCGCGCGCACGGGCTGCCCGGCGTCGTCGGAAACCGACTACCGCAGCAGCAAGTGGGCGCTGTCCCACACCGGGCGCTGGGGCTGGGGCGTGTCGGACAGCTATGTGCAAGAGGAAGAGTTCGACAACCGCTCGCGCCAGATGAAGATCAAGAACCTGGACCTGCAGACCTCGTGGTCCTTGCCGCTGGGTTCGCACATGCTGACGCTGGGCGGCAGCTATCTCAGCCAGCGCCTGAACGACCAGACCGGCAACCAACTGGCCGGCGGCCCGAACAAGGTCGAACGCTATCAATGGGCCCTGTTTGCCGAAGACGAATGGCGCCTCACCGAGAGCTTCGCCGTCACCACCGGCCTGCGCATGGACGAAGACGAGAACTTCGGCTCGCATTTCAGCCCGCGCCTGTATGGCGTGTGGCACATGGCCGAGCGCTGGACGCTGAAGGGCGGCGTATCCACGGGCTTTCGCGCGCCCGATCTGCGGCAGACGGTGGCTGGCTGGGGCCAGACCAGCCGCGGCGGCAATATGTACGGCAATCCGGACCTGACGCCTGAAAAATCGGTGACCCAGGAAATCGGCCTGCTGTACGACGACGGCGAGGGCATGAACGCGGGCGTGACGCTCTTCAACAACGACTTCAAGGACAAGATCACCCGCGTGGCGTGCCCGCTGTCCCAGTGCACGGACGGCCCGAACCAGTTCGGTTCGAACCCGACCACGTACATGAACGTCGACAAGGCGGTGTCGCGCGGGGTCGAAGCCAGCCTGAAGCTGCCGCTGGCCAGCGACTGGTCCATGACCAGCAGCTACACGTACACCAAGTCGGAACAGAAGTCGGGGCAGTACAAGGGCGAACCGCTGAACCAACTGCCCAAGCACCTGTTCACCACCACCGTGAACTGGCAGCCGTCGGATGCGCTGCAGGCCTGGGCCCGTGTGAATTTCCGCGGCCGCGAAAGCCAGCCCATCACCGGTCCGTCGTCGGGAGACCTGGTGGCCCCGTCCTACACCTTTGTGGACCTGGGCGGATCGTACGCCGTGAACAAGACCGTTTCGGTCTATGCCGGCATCTACAACCTGTTCGACAAGCAGGTCGCCTACGAAGACTTCGGCTATGTCGAGGACGGTCGCCGGTACTGGCTGGGCGTGGGCGTGAAGTTCTGAGATCGACGGGCGCGCCGCGCCCACACTGGAGAGTTTGCATGAAGTATGGAATACAGGCGGGCCAAGCCCGCCGCTGGGCGGCCCGGGCCGGCGCGGCTCTGGTTCTGGGCGCCGCGGCCACCGTCTGCGCTGCGCAGACCACCGTGCCGGTCAAGCACGCGCGCGGCGAAACCGCCGTGCCGGCCAATCCGTCCAAGACGATCGTGCTGGACCTGGCCGTGCTGGACACCCTGCATGCGCTGGGCGTGGACCCGGCGGGCGTGCCGAGCGCCGCCAAGCTGCCCCCGCAGCTGGCCCAGTACGCGGACAAGCGCTACCTGAAGGCGGGCACGATGTTCGAGCCCAATTACGAGGTCATCCATGCGGCCGCGCCGCAGCTCATCTTCGTGGCTGGCCGCTCCGCGCCCAAGTACGACGAACTGGCCAAGCTGGCGCCGACGGTCGACCTGACGGTCGATGCCAAGGACCTGGTCGGCAGCGTGAAGCGCAACACCGAAACGCTGGCCGCCATCTACGGCAAAGAGGCGCAGGCCAAGGAAAAGCTGGCTGCGCTGGACGCGTCCATCTCGTCCCTGAAGGCCCGGGCCGCCAGCTCGGGTACCGCGCTGATCGTGCTGACCACCGGCGGCAAGATGAGCGCTTACGGCCCCGGCTCGCGCTTCGGCGTGATCCATGATGCTTTCGGCGTCAAGCCTGCCGCCGCTGGCCTGAACGTGTCGAATCACGGACAGGCGATTTCGTTCGAGTTCATCGCCCAGACCGATCCGGACTGGCTGTTCGTGATCGACCGCGACGCCGCCATCGGCCGCGAAGGCGTGTCGGCCCAGCGCATGCTGGACAATGATCTGGTGCGCCCGACCAAGGCGTGGAAGAACCAGCGCGTGGTGTATCTGAACGGGTTCAACTGGTATCTGCTGGGCAGCGCGGGCCTGACGGCGATGCAGCAGAACGTGGACCAGATCGCCGCGGCGCTGGCGCAAGGAAAGTAAGCGGCATGCGGGATGCGTGGATGGGCCGCCGGTGAACTGGCGGCGCGCGTTGAGCGGCTGGGGCGGCCTGGCCGCCGTGCTGATGCTGTTGCTGCTGCTGTGCGCGGCCAGCATCAGCCTGGGCGCGGGCCGGATGTCCTGGGCGGCGCTCTGGAGCGGGGGCGAGGAAGCCGAACGCGCCTGGCGCTTCCTGATGGTCAGCCGCGTTCCGCGGACCCTGGCGCTGCTGCTGGCGGGCATGGCGCTGGCGGTGGCCGGCCTGATCATGCAGATGCTGGTGCGCAACCGCTATGTGGAACCCACGACGGCGGGCACCGTGGAATCGGCCACGCTGGGCATCCTGGCCGTCACGCTGCTGGCGCCCGACACGCCGGTGATCGGCAAGATGCTGACGGCCACGGGCTTCGCGCTGGCCGGCACCTTGCTGTTCCTGGCGCTGCTGCGCCGGGTGCCGCTGCGCACGCCCTTCATCGTGCCGCTGATCGGGCTGATCCTGGGCGGCGTGATCCATGCGGTGACGACCTTCATCGCGTACCGCTTCGATCTGCTGCAGTCGCTGCACGCCTGGACCACCGGCGACTTTTCCGGCGTGCTGCGCGGCCGCTATGAACTGCTGTGGATCGGCTTCGGCCTGGCCTGCGCGGCGTATGCCGCCGCCGACCGCTACACCGTGGCCGGCATGGGCCGCGAGTTCGCGTCGAACCTTGGACTGAACCATGCGCGGCTGACGCTGGTGGGCCTGCTGATCGTGTCGGCCATCTCGGCCGTGGTCGTCGTGACTGCGGGCGGCATTCCCTTCCTGGGCCTGATCGTGCCCAACGCCGTCAGCCTGGTGCTGGGCGACAACATGCGCCGGGCCATCCCATGGGTGGCCGCGCTGGGCGGGGTGTTCGTGCTGGCCTGCGACATCATCGGCCGGCTGGTCATCCACCCCTACGAGATTCCCATCGGGACCGTCGTGGGCGTGCTGGGCAGCATCCTGTTCCTGTGGCTGCTGCGCACGCGGAGGAACCGCCTTGGCTGAGTTCCTGCCTTCCGTGTCCGTTGCGCGCTCGCCGCAGGCGTGGCGCCTGGCAGTGCTGGCGGCCGTCGCGCTGGCCTGCGTGGCCGCCTTCATGACGCTGGGCGCGAATGGCCAGTGGTCCTTCGTGATCCCGTTTCGCGGCGGCAAGCTCGCGGCCATGCTGCTGGTGGCCTATGCCGTGGCGGTGTCGTCGGTGCTGTTCCAGACCATTACGCACAACCGTATCCTGACGCCCGCGATCATGGGCTTCGATGCTCTGTACCTGCTGATCCAGGCCGTGGTGGTGTTCGGCTTCGGGCAGGCGGCGGCCAGCGCCAGCCATCCGGTCGCGGCGTTCCTGCTGGAGGTCTGCGCCATGACGGCGTTCGCCTGCCTGCTGTTCCGATGGCTGTTTTCCGATGCCGTGCGCAGCCTGCACCTGATGATGCTGGTGGGCATCATCTTCGGCCTGCTGTTCCGCAGCCTGTCCAGCTTCGTGGTGCGGCTGATCGACCCGAACGAATTTTTGGTGCTGCAGGACCGCATGTTCGCCAGCTTCAATTCGGTGCGCGTGGAACTGCTGCCGATTGCGGCGGCGGCCGTGTGCGGCGCGTCCCTGCTGATCTGGCGCATGCGCCGCCGTTACGACGTGCTGGCGCTGGGGCGGGAGATCTCCGTGAACCTGGGCGTGGACTACCGCCGCACCCTGATGGTGACCTTGGCGGCGATTGCCGTGCTGGTGTCGGTGTCCACGGCGCTGGTCGGGCCCGTGACCTTCTTCGGCCTGCTGGTCAGCAACCTGGCCTATCACGCCATGGGTTCCGACAGGCACAGGCACACGGTGCCGGCTGCGGCCCTGTTGAGCGTGATCTTCCTGGTGGGCGGGCAGACGCTGCTGGAGCGCGTGCTGGGCCTGAACACCACGGTCAGCGTGGTGATTGAATTCGTGGGCGGCGTAATGTTCCTCGTCCTGATCCTGCGCAAGGGGCGCCGATGATAGAAATCCAGAACGTCAGCAAGCAATACGGCGATGCCGTGGTGATCGACGACGTCAGCCTGCATCTGCCGGCGGGCGGAGTCACAGCCATCATCGGACCGAACGGGGCGGGCAAGTCCACCTTGCTGTCCATGGTGAGCCGGTTGCTGCCCATGAGCGCGGGGCGCGTGCTGGTGGAAGGCCTGGACGTGACGCGCGCCGACAGCCGCGAACTGGCGCGCCGCCTGTCGATCCTGCGGCAGGACAACCACCTGCCGCTGCGGCTGACGGTGAAGGACCTGGTGGCCTTTGGCCGCTATCCGCACACGGGCGGCCGCCTGACATTGGACGACAAGGGCCATATCGACCAGGCCATCGCGTATCTGAACCTGGAGCCGCTGGCCGGCCGCTATCTGGACGAGATGTCCGGCGGACAGCGCCAGCGCGCGTTCGTGGCGATGGTGCTGTGCCAGGACACGCGCTACGTGCTGCTGGACGAGCCGCTGAACAGCCTGGACATGAAGCATGCCGTCGCCATGATGGGCACCTTGCGCCGGGCGGCGGACGAACTGGGGAAGACGGTTGTGCTGGTGCTGCACGACATCAATTTTGCCTCCAGCTACGCGGACCGCATCGTGGCGATGCGGCAAGGGCGCATCGCCCGCCACGGCACGCCGGCCGAATTGATCCGGCCGGACGTGCTGAGCGAACTCTACGAACTGCCGATCGACGTGCACGAGATCGGCGGCAAGCGCATTTGCGTGTATTACCGCTAGGCGCGGAACCCCAAGGCAGAGCGCCCCATTGCAGGGCGCCCGCCTGCCCAGCCTGCCGCGCTACAGGCTGAGATCGATCGCGTAGCGCGACAACTGCGTGACCGGGTCCGGCGTGGCGTCGTACACCGAGACATTGGTCACGCCATGCGCCGTGGCCATCGCCAGGGTGCCCGGCACCGACGAGAACACCACCGGCCCCGCCAGGACGCCCAGTTGCTTGAAGCGCCAGCTTCGGTCCAGGCCGTAGGTCGACAGGTCCAGCGTCGGGTTCTTCTTGATGTAGCTGATCAGCACGTCGCGGCTGGCATCAGGGGCCTGCAACACGATGTCGCCCTTGCCGCCCGCCAGGCCGGGGAAGTCGCCGCCGCCGCTGGCGCGATAGTTGTTGGTCACGACCAGGAACTCCGCGGCCAGATCCAGCGGCGCGCCCTGATACATCAATCCCGTGATCCGCGAGCCCTTGGGCTGGGTCACGTCGATCTCGTACTGCAAGGTGTTGCCGGCGGCGTAAAGCACGTCGAAGTTGAACGTCGGAAAGCTCGTGTCGATCAGGTCCTGCGGCGCGACCTGAGCCGGGTCGATCTGCTTGAACTGTTCAGCGGTCTTCTCCAGCCATTGGCGCACGATGTCGCCGCTGACCCGCACCACCTGCAGCGTGTTGGGATACAGGTAGAGATCCGCGGCGTTGTTGATGGCGATGTTGCCTTGCTGCACATAGGTGAAGTCGCCCGGGCCATTGCGGCCGCCCTTGAACGGCGCGGCGGCCGACAGGATGGGCAGGCCTGCGTATGACGGATTGTTCTTCGCGATGTAATCGGTCAGATAGTCGATCTGCGCCATGTTCACGACCTGCAGCGCGGAGACGTCGCCCGTCAGCGCGTAGTACGTGGCCATGTCGAACTGGCTCTCCCCGATCGGCGTCTTGACGTAGTCGATGGTTGCCGCGTGCTCGGCCTGCACGAGCTGCTGCACGGCGGCGTCCGGCTCCACGTAGGTGGCGGGCGTGGCGCCGCTCTGCGCGGTCAGGCGCGTGGAGATGCGCTGCACCTGGGTCGCGTCCTTGCGCACCTGCCAACCCTGGTCGTACGTTAGCGTCAGCGTGATCTGGCCCAGATTGTTGCCCCACTGGCCCGCCTGCACCGTCGGCACGCCATTGATCAGGCCCTTCTCCAGTTCGACGCCCGGCTGTCCGGCGAACGGCGATTTGGCGTTCGTGTCGGGAAACAGCAGATGCTGGTGGCCCGTGATCAGCGCGTCGATGCCGGGCACCTGGCTCAGGTAGCCCGCGCCGTTCTCCATGCCCGGGCTATAGGCGGTCGTCAGGTCGATCCCGCCGTGCGCCAGCGCCACGATCAGGTCCGCACCCGCCGCCTTCATTTCCGGCACGTAGCGCGCCGCCGTCTCCTTCCAGCCCGTGACCTCCACGTGGCCTTCCAGGTTGGCCTTGTCCCATTGCATGATGGGCGGAGGCGCAAAGCCGATCACGCCGACCTTGAGCGGCACATCGATGCGCTTGCCGCTCGCGTCCGTGGCCTGGAACGTCTTGTTCAACAGCACCCAGGGCTTGAAGATGGGCTGCTTGGAAGCCGCGGACACCACGTTGGCCGACACGAACGGGAATTCCGGCGCCGCGCAGTCCTTCGCGCCGGCCGGATTGGTCAGCGCCGTGCCCTTGCCGATGCCGGCCAGCCCGAAGTCCACATTGGTGATCTGCGACAGGAAGGGCAGGCCATAGTTGAATTCGTGGTTGCCCATGGTGGCCGCGTCATAGGACAGCAGCTTCATCTGCTTGTAGACGGCGATCATGCCCGAGCATTGCACCGGCGACACCAGCGCCTGGTAGTCCGACAGCGCGGTGCCCTGGATCGTGTCGCCATTGTCCAACAGCAGCGTGTTCGGGTGCTGCTTGCGCGCGTTCGCGATCAGCGTGGCGGTGCGGTCCACGCCATAGCTCTTGTCTTCGGCAAGTTTGTAATAGTCATAGCCCAGCACATTGGCGTGCAGGTCGGTCGTGCCCAGAATGGCGACATCCAACGTCGCTCCCTGGGGCACGCTGGCTTGAGGCGGCGTGCCGGGCGCGGCGTTGTCGTCATCGTCATCGCCGCCGCAGGCGGACAGGCTGGCTATCAGCGCAAAGCTGGCGGATACCGCGAAGATCTTGCGTACGTGTGGCTGCACCGTCTTTCCTCCGTGTTGAAGGAAGGAATTCTGGGGACGGTGTGTGACCTACCCGTGACACGGCCGGGGCAATATCAACGCAGCGGCGATTCCCGGTTCAGGCAGTCAGGCTCCAGCGCGGCCAGCGCGTCCAGGAACCGCCAGGCGAAAGATCCCGGCCCTTCCGCCTGCACGGCTGCCCGCTGGCCGGCGATGCCAAAGCAGGAGAGGGCGGCGACGGCCGCGGTGTACGGGTCGTCTTTGGACACGGCGGCGAAGGCGCCGACGACGGCGCTGAGCGCGCAGCCGGTTGCGGTCACGCGGGGCATCAAAGGGGAACCGCCTGCAATGCGTACCGAGCGCCTTCCGTCAGTGACGAAGTCCACTTCGCCAGTCACTGCCACGACTGTCTGGCGGCGTTTTGCGATGTCCAGGGCGGATTGCTCCGCTTGGGCGACGGCGTCGCGCGCATCCACGCCCTTGCCCGCGCTCTGGCCACCGGCCAGCGCAATGATCTCCGACGCATTGCCGCGGACGATGGTGGGCCCGAGATCCATCAGGCGCTGAATGGCGTCGCGGCGAAAGGCGGTAGCGTGATGCGCGACCGGGTCCAGCACCCAAGGCGTACTCGTCTGGCGGGCGGCCTCGGCGGTCAGCAGCATGCTGTCGAGCCACGGGGCGGACAGGGTGCCGATGTTGATCACCACCGCGCCGGCCATGCGCGCGAACTCTGGCGCCTCCTGTTCCGCATGCACCATGGCGGGCGACGCGCCGATGGCCAGCACGGCGTTGGCGGCGTAGTTCATGGACACGAAGTTGGTCAGGCACTGCACCAGGGGCGCGTCGCGGCGGACGGCAGCGAGGAGGTTCTGGGAAGTGTGGGCGAGGGAGTGCGGGTCGGAATCGGTCATGCCTGGCGGTGCTGGTATCGGGGACATGTAGTTTATATATTCTTGCAGGAATCCCTGACCCGGCAGGACGGCATGAAGAAGGCGACCTCAAAAACCAGGTTCTGAACATACCCAGAATGAGGTATGAAATGTCCGCGAGACTTGGCTCAAAATCAGCGCGACACGAAGGGGAACAATCATGCTGAGTCCCGAGCAGCTGCAGCGAGTCTTTCCGAATTGCCAAGGTCCGGCAGCCTGGGTCGATGCGCTGATCCCGGCATTTCAAAAATATGAAATAGAAACGCCGGACCGAATGGCGAGTTTTCTTGCACAGACGGGCTACGAATCGGGCCAATACAACCGGCTGGAAGAGAACCTCAACTTCACGACGGCCGCGCGGCTGACCAAAGTGTGGCCAAAGCGGTTTCCCGATGAGGCGTCAGCCCTGCCATATGTGAACAACCCCCAGAAGCTCGCCAACAGGGTGTATGCGAGCCGGATGGGCAATGGCGATGCGCAGAGCAACGACGGCTACCGGTTTCGCGGAAGGGGAATCATCCAGTTGACCGGCCGCAGCAACTACGACTCGGCAGGCGACGCCATGGGCGTGGACCTGATCGATGCGCCGGAATTGCTGTCGGAACGGAAATGGGCCGCGCTGAGCGCAGGATGGTTCTGGCAGTCGCGTGGGCTCAATGAGCTTGCGGATGACCGGACCCACGATGAAGATCTGGAAGACTTCGCGCGGATCACGCGTCGCATCAATGGGGGAGTGGTTGGCTTGAAGGAACGCTTCGCGTTATTCCAGCGGGTCTATGCCGAACTGGTGCGATAAGCGCTCCGGCTTTTTAATTCACTGTAATGTTCGCCGACTTGATCACCTGCGACCAATGCGCCGTATCCTGCGCCACGGTCTTGCCCAACTGCTCGGGGTTCTGATAATTCACCCGCACGCCCGCCTCGGTGGCGGTCTTGATGAGCTCCGGCTTTTGCAGCCCGGCCTCGAGCGCGGCGCTGATCTTCTGCACCACGGCGTCCGGCGTGCCGGCCGGCGCGAACAGCGCTACCCAGGCGTCCAGCTCGAAGCCCGGATACCCCTGTTCCGCGGCGGTGGGAACATCCGGAATCATCGGGTGGCGCGCGGCGCCGGCAACGGCGATGGCGCGCAGCTTGCCCATCTGCACATGGCCGATCACCGATGGCGGCGTGGTCACGAAGAGCTGGACGCGGCCGGACAGGACGTCCTGGATGGCCGGACCCGAGCCCTTGTAGGGCACATGCACCATGTCCGTGCCGGTCATCTGCTTGAGCAGTTCGGTGCCGACGTGCGGCACGGAACCGCTGCCTTGCGAGGCATAGTTGATTTCACCGGGGTGCGCCTTGGCATAGGCGACCAGCTCTTTCAGGTTATGCACGGGCAGCGAGGGGTGCACCGTCACGACGTGCGGCGCCACCGCCACCATGCCCACCGGCTTGAACGACTCGGTGTTCCAGCGCAAGCCGTTGAACATCGACGGATTGCCGGCGTGATACATCGAGTACGACGCCAGCAACGTATACCCGTCGGGTTGCGCGGCCGCCACCAGGTTATAGGCGATGTTGCCGCTGGCGCCGGTCCGGTTGTCGATGACGGTCGGTTGGCCCAGTGCGGTCGCCAGCGGTTCGCTCGCCAGGCGCGCGGCCAGGTCCACGATGCCGCCGGGGGGCACCGGCACCACGATCGTGATCGGGTGCGTCGGGAAGTCCTGGGCGGCCGCCAGCGGCGCCAGAAACGAGAAAGAGAGGGCGATCAGTTTGCGCAACATGGATGGACACCTAGGCCGGCAGCGGGCGGTTGAGGGTTGGCGCTCAGGCGCGCTGGGCCAGTTCGGCGCGCACGATCCGGGCGCCGTCGACCATGGCCTTCATCTTGCCGAAGGCCACGTCGCGCGGCAGGTACTTCAGGCCGCAGTCGGGCGCGATGATCAGGCGTTCGGGCGCTACGTGCGGCAACGCGCGGCGTATGCGCGCGGCGACCACTTCGGGCTGCTCGATCTCGTTGGTCGACAGGTCCAGCACCCCCAGCATGATTTCCTTGTTGGGCAGGGTGTCCAGCACCGCGCAGTCCAGGTTCGATTGGGCGGTCTCGATCGAGATCTGGTGCGCCGAGCAGCCGCACAGCTCGGGCAGGAACGAGTAGCCGTTCGGACGCGCGTGGATGACGGCGGCGTAGCCGAAGCAGATGTGCACGGCCGTGCGGCCCGTCACGCCTTCGAGGGCGCGGTTCAGCACTTCCACGCCGTATTCGCGGGCCTTCTCGGGGCGCGCCTGCATGTAGGGTTCGTCGATCTGCACCACGTCGGCGCCGGCCGCGAACAGGTCGTGGATTTCTTCATTCACGGCCTGGGCGTAGTCGTAGGCCATCTCGGTTTCCGAGCCGTAGAAATCGTTCTGCGCCTGCTGCGCCATGGTGAACGGACCTGGAACCGTGATCTTGATCTGGCGGTCGGTGTGCGCGCGCAGGAATTGCACGTCGCGCACCTGCACGGCGTGCTTGCGGCGGATCTTGCCCATCACGCGCGGCACGGGGTTGGGATGGCCGCTGCGGTCCAGGGCCGAGCCCGGGTTGTCCAGGTCCACGCCTTCCAGCGCGGTGGCGAAGCGGTTGGAGTAGCTTTCGCGGCGGACTTCGCCGTCGGTGATGATATCTATGCCGGCGGTTTCCTGGTCACGGATCGCCAGCAGGGTGGCGTCGTCCTGGGCCTGTTCCAGCCATTCCGGCGCGACGCGCCAGAGTTCCTGGGCGCGCACGCGCGGCGGGAACCGGTCGCCGAGACGCTTGCGATCGATCAGCCAATCGGGCTGGGAATACGAACCGACGAGCGTGGTGGGCAACAGCAATGACATGGGAACTCCGAACTGGGAAAGGCGATGGAAAAGCGAACCCGGCTTTATAGGCGATATAGCGTGAATTGGGTTTGCGGGCAGATTGAGAAAAATTCACGCAATACCCGGCAGGGTGTTTTGCTTCGGCTTTCGGTTCGCGGTGAGGCGCCGCCGTGGAAGGTGAGGCGGCTTCAGGCCAGGGAGTGCCATTGCAGCACCGTTCCCCCGGCGGCGATCAGCGCGCCGGGGGAACGTCAGGCACGTTAGGTCGTGGCCCGGTAGCGGTTACGCAGGTCGCGTATCTGGTCGTGATTGCGCAGCACGCCCTGGTATTGGCGTTCGACGATCGCTCGAACATTTTCCGGCAGGATATCTTTCAGGGCTTTGGCGTAGGCCGCCTTCGCCACGTCCTCGCCGCGTTCGCACTCTTCGAGCAGGACGAGATCCGTGCGGCTTGCAACGGCGGCCTTCAGGTTGGTCCAGCCCCGGTGCATAGCGCCGGACACCGTCCCGCTGTCTTCCGGCTTGCCGCCCATTTGGCTCACCAAGGCCTGCAACTCCGACGCGCCGGCGGCGCAATCGCGCGCGCGGTTCCTGAAGAGTTCCTGCAGTTCAGCGGTCTTGGTGTCGTCGGCCGCGGCGGTAAAGCCCTTTTCGCCATCCTTCGAGGTTTCGATGAGATCGTTCAATACCTTGATTACATGGTCCGCCATATCGGTCTCCTTGGATTCAAATCACCAGGCGGCGTCCGCCGCCTGTCGAATTGGAGACTCAGCATGTAGCGTGCCTGGCTGGACGGGGCGGGCCTCCCCGGGGGGGAGGGACGCATGACAGGCCGGTCTTTTCAGTGTTGTGTCCGTTGCCGGCTCGGGAGCGGGTGCAAATTCTGCACATCTTGCCCCCGGGGGCGGTTCATCGGGAACCTGCGGGTGTCTCAGACGCCGGGGCAGGTGGAGCCTGATTTCAATGCGTCCAGTTCCTGGTCGGTCATACCCAGGGCCAGCGACGCCATCGCGCACGTCACCGCCAATGCATTGCGCATTTCGCTTTCCAGAATGATGTCCGGCACGTCGCCACGCGACAGGATGTGGCGCACGCGCGATTGGGGCTTGTCAAAGCCCGCCACCAGGCGAAGGGCGGGGATGCCGTGCCTGGCGAAATTGGCGTGGTCCGAGTTGGGCATGAAGGGCAGCCAGTGCGACACGGGCACGCCAGCCCGCTCGGCGGTGCTTTCCACCACGCGCGCCAACGCGGGATAGTCGCTGATCAGCGCGCACAGGGTGTCGTCGCCAGCCACGGTGTCCAGATTGATGTTGATCTTCAGGGCATGGCGTTCGGCGGCCGCCATGTCCGCCAGATAGCGCGCCGAACCCGTCAACGCCCACTCTTCGGCCGTGAAGAAGCACACACGCAGCCCCGGCGTGCCGGGTCCCAGGTGTCCCGCTAAGATGCGCGCCGCCGCCAGCGCCACGGCGACGCCCGTGGCGTTGTCCAGGGCGCTGCTGCCGAGGTTATGGCCATCCATGTGCGCGCTGATGACGATCCGGCTGTCGCGTCCGCCGGGCAGGTCCAGGACGCCGGCGCAGGCCATCGAATCCCGCAATTCTTCCCCCTGGATATGCAGCTGCACGCGGGCGCCGGGCTGCGCGCTCAATGCCAGGGCACCTTCATGGTCGATATAGGCGGCCGGAATGCCGGCGCCATCGCGGGGCCGCCCTGACGATCCGGACAAGGGACCGGCGCCAGGCAAGGGGTTGGCGATCAGGAACGCGGCGGCGCCCTGGGCTACCGCCATGTCGTACTTGCGGCGGCGGTGTACATGCCCCGGAGAGAACGGATATTCGTGGCGCACCAGCACGATCTTGCCGCGCACGGCATCGCCCGCGCGCTCAAAGTCCTCGGGGCGGCCGGTCCCAAGGTCCAGTACGGCGCCTTCCAGCCCCTCGGCGTCTGTCGATGCCGAACGCAGCAGGGGCACGCAATCCAGGTTCAAGGGCTTGTCGCCCAGCAAGGTCAAACTGCTGGAGATACAGCGCCAGCCGTCGTAGGGCACCGACACCCGACGTACGTCGGGTCCGATCTCCCGCAGGCGCTTCAGCGCCCATTCCATGGCTGCCTCGTCCTGCCCGGTGCCGGACAGGCGTCCGCCAAAACTGCAAATGGTTTGAAAATCGTTCATCAGGGCCGCGTCGCCGGCGGCCGCCTGTTGCCAGGATGTCATCGATGTCTCCGGCGCCGCGCGGCAATGCGCGCGACGCATACAACGTGTGTTATTCGAAAGTGATCTTGGCGCGCTGGACAAGGTCGGCCCAGCGCGTGAAGTCCTGCGCCAACAGCGCTTGCAGCGCGGCGGCGCTGGTGTCCGGCGGCAGGTTCATGCCGACGCTGGTCAAGCGTTGCTTGACGGGCTCGGACTGCATGACTTTGGCCATGGCGTCCGACAGCTTTTTCTGCACGGGCTCTGGGGTGCCCGCCGCCGCCACCAGCCCCCACCAGCTTTGCACGGTCAGGCCCTGGTAGCCCAGTTCCTGGAAGGTCGGGACGTCAGGCGTGTCCGCCTGGCGCGAGGGCGAGGAAACGCCGATGGGTTTGATTTTTCCGCCCTGATAGAGCGCCACCGCCGACGCCATGGTGGTGAAGCTGGCGTCGATCTGGCCGCCGGCCAGATCATTGACCGACGCGGACGCGCCCTTGTAGGGGATATGCGCGAACTTGGTCTTGGTGGTCAGCATGAACAGCTCGGCCATCAGATGGGTCAAGGACCCATTGCCGCCCGACCCCATGGAAATGGTTCCCGGCTTGGCGGCGGCTGCCTTGACCAGGGCGTTGACGTCCTGGGCCTCGAACTTGGGATTGACGAAAAGATACATGGGCGACAGGCCCAGCAGCGTGATCGGGGCGAAGTCCTTCTTCGCGTCGTACTTCACGCGGTCCTTGTACAGCGCCGGAACGATGGTGAACGGCACATCGGCCAGCAGCAGGGTATAGCCGTCGGGCGCTTCGGTGGAGACATAGGCGGTGCCCAGCATCGAACCCGCGCCAGCGCGGTTTTCGACGATGACGGACTGGCCAAGCTGGGCGCTCAATTGATCGCTGATGGCGCGGGCAACCACGTCGGAGCTGCCACCGGCCGAATAGGGCACGACGATCTTGATCGGTTTATCGGGATAGGCCGCGGATGCCGCTTGCGCGCTGACCAGAAGGGCGGGGACGGCCAAAGCGGCCAGGGTTTTTTTCCACTTGAACATGATTTTCTTGGTGATCCATGAATGGTTTCACGTCATTGTGGTGGCTGCTCCCGCGGCGGGCAAAGGAAGTATGCGCATGGGATATTCCAATCTGGAATGCCGTCTGTGCGCAGCCCGGCCTGCCCTCAAGCCAGTCCTGCGTGGTGCCGGGTCTGCGCGTTCAAAAGCTGCCCCTGTGCGATGACCCAATCGCAGAATGCCTGGCAGTACGGACCGCCCACATTGGGGCGCGGCTGCATCAGGTGATAACCGTAGCGGCCTTCGACTGTCTCTCCGAAAGGGCGGACCAGTTGGCCGGATTCCAGATGGTCCAGCACCATGCACAGCGGCATGATCCCCGCGCCCAAGCCGTTCATCACGGCCGGCAGCAAGATCGAAAAACCCTCGTATTCGGGTGCCGTGGCGGCGGGTCCGGACCACAATGGCGCCACGTCGGCTTTCCATTCGTCCCAACCATAGCCGCGCTGGGCCCGCTTCAATAACGGCAGGCGGGTCACGTCTTCCACGGATTTGACGGGATGACGCTTCAATAGCGATGCCGCGGCGACCAGCGTCATTTCGCGTCCGCAAAGATACTGCGCGCTCATGCCGGAGACGTAGCCGGTATGGAGTTGGATTTCGGCATCGAACCGTTCCGAACGGTCGCGCCCATGCAGCAGCCGAGGACGGATGTTGACGCGGATCTCGGGGTGCGAATCAAAGAACTCGGACAGCCTGGGCAGCAGGAAGAACTGTGCGAACGATGGCGACACCGCCACGTTCAGGGCGACGCGCGACGTGGGATTCGCCACCAGCGCGTCCGCCTCGTCGATCAGGCGTACCGCCGCGCTGACGCGTTCCAGGTACAGGGCGCCGGCATAGGTCAGGCGCAGCCCCGCCGGCATACGCTTGAACAGGGCCGTCCCCAGGCGTTCCTCAAGAGCGGCTACGTGTTTGCTGACTGCGCTTTGGGTCAGGCTTAGGGCTTCCGCCGCCCGGCTGAAATTCAGGGTCTCGGCGGCGGTAAGGAAAATGCGCAGCGAGGACAGGGAGTTGCGGGTGCCTTTCATCGGAATCGGGAGAAGGGATGTGATTGCTGAGTAATGTACTTCGTGTTCCCGCCCGCAGGCGGTAGACCGGCGTGGATAAATCCATTCACCCGAAGGCCCGCTCAAACCCGCTGCCACCTACGCTTTCCCATTTCGGGAGAGCGACATCACGGGCCGATTATTCTGCCTATCGTTCGTGGCGGGTGCGGGGCTGGTGCAGGTCTTGCCGGCCTTGCCCGGCCCGTCGGTGCTGTGGCTGGTGGCTTGGGCGGGCAGTGTTGCCTGTGCGGGGTGGGCGCGCGCGGACCGTCATGTGATGCGCGTGCTGGCGGCATTGGCGCTGGGCTTTGCCTTCGGCTTCATCAACGCCGCCCTGCAAGCACAGCACCGCCTGGACGACGCGCTCGCAGACTTGCACCAGGACGAAGTCTCCCGCCTGGTGCTGCGTGTCATCGCGTTGCCGGACGGCGATGCCCAGCGCCAGCGCTTCCTGGCGGAACTCGATCAGCCCGCCCGTCCCGGAATCCCCGCCCGCATCCAGGTCACCTGGCAGGGGGCGGCCGGGGTGAATCAAAACCTGCCGCAGGTGCTGCCCGGACAGGTCTGGCGCATGGCGCTGGTGCTGCGGCGGCCGCACGGTTTGCTCAATCCCGCCGGGCCCGATACGGAAGGGCGCATGTTCGCGGATGGCGTGCGCGCGACGGGCACCGTGCGCGGGCAGCCGGATCTGCTGGCTGACCGGCCGTGGGCGATGCCAGGCATCGCGATAGAGCGGGCGCGGCATCATGTGCGCGAGGGCATGCGGGCGGCGTTGGGCGCGCATCGCTACGCGCCGGTGATGATCGCGCTGGCGATCGGGGATCAGGCGGGCGTTGCGCGCGACGACTGGCGGACCTTCAACCGCAGCGGCATCACGCACCTGGTGTCGATCAGCGGCATGCATGTCACGTCCATTGCCGGCATCGCGGGATTGCTGGCCTCGGCGGTCTGGCGGCGCTTGCGATGGCGGGGCGTGGGCCTGGCGGAGCGTGCGCCGGCGCGGATTGCGGGCGGCGCCGTTGCGGCTGCGGTGGCGCTGCTGTACTGCCTGCTGGCGGGTTGGGGCGTGCCGGCGCGCCGCACGTTCTTCATGCTGCTGGTGGTGTTGATGGCGGCCCTGTCGCGCTTGCCGCTGTCGGCGGGCAGGGTGCTGGCCTGCGCGGGGGCCTTGGTGGTGGCGCTGGACCCTTGGGCGCCCATGTCACCCGGATTCTGGCTGTCGTTCGGGGCCGTGGCGGTGCTGCTGCGCATTGCCAGTGCGCCGTTCGATGCGGACGCGGGCTGGCGCGCGCGCTGCATGACCGGGCTTGGGCAGGCGGTGCGCCTGCAGCTCATGGTGACCGTGGGCCTGATGCCGCTGCTGGCATTCCTGGTGCATCAGGTGTCGCTGGGCTCGCCGCTGGCCAATGCGGTGGCCATCCCGGCGGTGACATTCATCGTGACGCCGCTGGCATTGTTGTGCGCGGCCTTGTCCCGCGTGCCGGGCGCGCAGGATCTTGCGGCGATGGCGGGACAAGCCGGGCTGGCGGCCTTCGACCTGACCATGGCGCCCGTGGCATGGGTGGGCAATGCCGCTTGGGCCAGCGTGCCGGTCGCGGCGGCGGGCTGGCCCTGGCTGCTGCTGGCGGTGGCGGGCATGCTCTGGGCGCTGCAGGCGCGGGGCTGGCCCGGACGGCATCTGGGATGGGCCTGCATGCTGCCTTTGCTGTTCTGGCGGCCCGACCGGCCGGAGCCCGGCCATTGGCGCATGAGCGCGATGGATGTGGGGCAGGGCAGCGCCATCCTCGTGGAAACCGCGGGCCAGTCGCTGCTGTTCGATGCGGGGCCGCGCAGCTACGGCGGCAGCGATGCGGGCGAGCGCGTCGTGGCTCCGTTCCTGCAGGCGCGCGGCATCGGGCGGCTGGATGTGCTGGTCCTGTCGCATGCGGACATGGACCACGTGGGCGGCACGCGCGCCGTGCTGGCCGCCGTGCCGGTGGCGCGCGGCTTTGCTTCGTTCGACCTGCCGGCCTTTCTGCGGCGCGATGCAAAGGTATGGCCGGACGCGGGCAACGCGCAGCCGGCATTGCCGCAGGCGATGGCGCGTTGCGAACGAGGAGTGAGCTGGGAGGCCGACGGTGTGGTGTTCACGTTTCTGCACCCGGCGTCAATCAAAAATACGCGGGCGGAAGACCGCAATGCCGACAGTTGCGTGCTGCGGGTGCAGGGCCTGCGCCATTCACTATTGCTGACCGGGGATGTGGGCGTGGCGCAGGAGCAGGAGCTGGCCGCGCAGGGGCTTGCACCTACCGACATCGTGCTGGCCCCGCATCATGGCTCCGCGTCGTCTTCCGGCCGGGAGCTGGTGAAGGCGGCAGGCGCGGATCACGCGATCGCGCAAGCGGGGCATCTGAACCGGTTCCGCCATCCCGCCCGGGCGGTGGAACTGCGCTGGACGCGCGCCGGGGCCAGGTTCTGGCGCAGCGACCGGGACGGCGCGGTCATGGCGGAATCAAGCCCTGGGGGGCTGGAGGTGTGGGGGCAGCGGGAGCGGGGCGGGCGGTACTGGCATGAACGCTAGCCTTGCTCGCCGAACCCGGCATGAACGCTAGCCTTGCTCGCCGAACCCGGCATGGACGCTAGCCCTGCTTGCCGAAGCCGCCCGCGGCCCACTCCGAGGCGCGTTGCACATTCAACTTGTACGTCGGCGCCACATGCACCTCGGCCAGTTGTTCACCGGAAGCGTCATAGGCGCTGAGCACGGCGTATGGTTCGTCTTCGTCGGGAACGATGTCCAGCTTGACGGTCAGGCGGCCATCGGCGGCATCGATGGTGACGCTCTTGTGCAGCGTGGCATGCAATTGCTGTTCGTGCCGGCGCAGGACTTCGTTGGCGGTCTTGACCAACGTGATGAAGGCGGGGGAATCGAGCGGCTTGGGGTTCTTTTTGTCACGGCCCATGGTCCAGGGGCCGACCAGGGCAGGTTCGGCTTCGCCGTCCTTGGTCATCTCGACGGCCCAGCCGTCGTCGTCCTCGTTCTTGATGACCCGGGCGGTCCAGCCATCGTCGCACCAAAGCCTGGGCTCCTGCGTCTTGATGTCTTCGGGGGCATCGGTGTACGGGGTTGGGGTGTCATTCACTGCTGTGTTTCTCCTGGATTCGTGTCCCGGCAGGCCGCCTTGCATCATGCGCAAGCGATTCTTGCGCAGTGGACTGATGACGTCCGCGCGGACGAGGCGGGATTTTGCCGCGGGGCAGGGCAGTCATCATAGCCCGCGGGCACGGGGTCCAGGTTGAGGCCCTGGGCGGCGGGCGCGACGACCGGAAAAGGAAGCCTCAGGCCTGTTGGCCGGCCGCCAGTTCGTCGAACAGGAAGTCGCCGCCCATCTGGCCGCCCTTGAGCATCAGTTCGATGCCGTCGGTGGCCGGATCGTCGCTGCGCGTCAGGCTGACGGTCACGCCGGGCGCCAGCACGCAGCGGAACGCCAGGCCCCACAGGCCGAGCGCCAGCGTGGCCTGGCTGGAGGTGTCGCCGCCGGCGATGCCGATGCGCGACAGGCGTTTGCCGCCCTGCGCGGTGGCTCGCACGATGTCGGCCACCATCCGGCCGGTGGCGCGGGCGGTGGCCGCGGTGTCCTGCGCGGTGACGGCCTGGGCCGGTTTGTCGGTATGCACCAGGACGTTGCGCCCACGGGCCAGCGTGGCGGCGGCCATCTGGACCTGCCGCGCCGCATAGTCGGCATCGGCAAGCAGACGTTCCACGTGCAGCGGCTGGCGCGCGTAGTGCTGGCAAGCGGCGATCTGCCGGGCGGTGACCGGAGACAGGCTGCCAGCCACGACCAGCACGGGGCCCGTGGCCGGGGCCAGTGGCGCCGCGTCAAAGCCGTGCGCGCGCCCGGCGGGCGCGGCGCGGGCCAGGGCCTGCTGCACGCTGCTGGGGCCGACGGCCAGCAGTGGCGCGCGGGACGCCGCGCGCCAGATCAGGCCGCCGATGACGGCAAGTTGTTCGTCGTCGATCAGGTCCAGCAGCACGGGGCCGTCCGTGGTCTCGATGACGTGGTCGATCCAGTTGTTCAGCACGGTGGTGTCTGTTGCCTGCCGCAGACGCGGATAGGCGGTGTGCGGCACGGAGAGAATGCCGGACAGCCCCTGGGCCTGCAGGTGCAGGCGCAGATCGGCTTCGTGCATGGGCGTGACGGGGTGCGCGCTCATGACGGGGTGGCGGTCGATCCGGTGGATCTCCGGCGCCGATCCGGCGCGGGCAAAGAGCTGGGCAAAGCTGCAGTAGCGGCCGATGCTGGGCTGGCCGCCGACGATGGGCACCATCGGGTTGGGCATGTGGGTGCGCAGTTCGCGGATGGCCGCGCCGATGCTGCCGACGTGCGGCGCGCTGTCGAAGGTGGAACAGCACTTGTAGTGCAGCACGCGGGCGCCGGTGCCCGCCATGAACCGGCCCACGGCGCGCAGCTCGATCTCCATGTCGGCGGGGGCCATGCCGCGCGCGGCGCCGGCGATGCCGATGGCGTCCAGCGCGCCTGCGCGGTGCAACTGCTGCGGCGTGGGCACGCCCAGGAACAGCAGGCTGCGCAGGCCCGCGCGGGCGACCTCGGCCAGCGTGTCGGTGGCGCCGGTGAAGTCGTCGCCGTACCAGCACACCTGCGGGGCGGGGGCGCTGCGCTCGCCGTCAATCATGCGCGGCTTCCGAAGAAGGCCAGCGCGCGCTGCAGCTCGGGCGCGTTGCGGGCGTAGTCTTCAAGGCTTTGGTTGTCGCGCACCGCGTGCCAGGCCTGGCGGATGCTCTGCACGCCGGCGGCGGGGCCGTCCGGGTGCGCGAGGATGCCGCCGCCCGACATGAACAGCAGGTCGTCGCTATGCACTGCGGCCCAGGTGGCGGGCACGGTGCCGGCCCATTGGCCGGAAGAAAACGCGGGCATGACGGCGTCGTCGATGCCGGGCGTCAGGGACGCCAGGCAGTCGCGCGCGGAGTCGACGACCTCGCTGTCTTCCTGCGCGAATTTTCCTTGCAGGCCATGCACGTGCATGTGGTCAACGCCCGCCAGCCGCCAGAGCGTCTGATAGGCCTGGAACCCCATGCCCAGCAAGGGGTGGCGGGACAACGCGCCGTAGCCGTTGCGGTGGCCGTGCAGCGCCAGCGGGGTGCTGCGGCGCAGGGTCTGGATGGCGGAGTAGCCGCACCAGTTCAGGCTGGCCATCACGCACGACCCTTGCTCGCGTTCGATCAGGTCCGCGTGGCGGCGCATGGCGTCGGTTTCGTCGCTGATGTTGAACGCCACCATGACGTTGCGGCCGGTGCGGTCGCGGTGCGCGCGCACCACCGCCATCACCGCGGCCACGCGCTGGGCCAGAGGGGCATGGGCGGGATTGGCGCAGACTTCATCGTCCTTGATGAAGTCCACGCCCGCCGCGCAAAGCTGAGCGACCAGGTGCGCGGTTTGTTCCGGGGACAAGCCCACGTTGGGCTTGATGATGGTGCCGACAAGCGGGCCCGTGTCCACGCCGGTGCGCGCCCGCGTACCGGCGATGCCCACTTGCGGCAGGTCGAACTGGGCGCGGTAGTTGGCGGGCAGTTCCATGCTTTCCAGCCGCAGGCCGGTCACTTCGCCCAGGTCATACAGATTGCCGCCGACCGTGGCTGCCAGCGTGGGCAGATTGGCGCCGACGTTGGCGACGGGGAAGGCGATGCGCACCCGCGCGCGCTGGTATTTGCCCGGCATGCCGCCGGGTTGGCGCGCCAGCCAGGCGTTGGGCAGGCTGGGCGTGCCGACGGATTCCAGGGTCTCGATGGACTCGATGCGCGCCCGCGCCCGGGCGCGCAATTCGTCCGTTTCGCCCTGCACCCGCGTGAAGGTGCCGCAGGACTGCTCGCCGGCCATGACCTCCGCGACCCGGGCGGGGTCCATGGGGGTTTCGATCAGGTAGGTGGCGGTAAACGATTGGGAATTCATGTTGACGGTGTGCGGCGTGGCCGGGTGGGGCGTGTCAGAGACGGGTCAGGTCGGGGAAGGCGCGGACCGGATCCTTGCCGTCCCAGTCCATCGAGCTTTCGCGGATCAGGTCGAACAGGCGGCCCTTGGGACCGGCCACTTCGGAAAGCTCGATCACGGTGCCCGGGTGGTACTCGGTGTCGAAATAGATGAAGCGGCCTTTTTCTCCGACCTCGCCGCTCATCTTGGGCTTGAAGCCTTGCGCCAGCAGGCGCTCCAGATCGGCGTCGTAGCTTTCGGTCCAGTAGGCGACGTGCTGCAGGCCGGTGCGGCCGGCTTGCAGGAAGTCGCGGTACATGGAGGGCACGTCGTTGCGGGTCTGGATCAGCTCGACCTGCACAAATCCCGAGTTGGCCAGGGCCACCGAGTTGTGGGGTTCGTAGCCGACGCCGTCGTACTGGTAGTTCACGATCGGCACGCGCGGGTTGTAGTACCACGGGCCCACGCCCAGCGTGGTGCTCCAGTAGTCCATGGCGGCTTCGATGTCATGCACCACATAACCGAGTTGGCGGATTTCGCCCAGAAAACGACTCATGATGGATCTTTGTAAAAGAGGTGGCTAAGAGGCGCGAAGGGCGCGGCCGGGTTCAGACCCCGCCGCGTCGCGTCACAGGAAACCGATAGAAAACCAGGGGAAGGCCGCGACGATGAGCAGGCCCACCAGTAGCGCGGCGATGTAGCCCCAGATCGGGCCGATGCCTTCGTTGGGATCGACGCGGCTGATGGCGCAGGCGCCGTAATAGCCCACGCCGAAGGGCGGCGCGAACAGGCCGATGCCCATGGCGAAGATCACGACCATCGCGTAATGGACTTCGTGCACGCCTGCCTGCACCGCGATCGGGAACAGCAGCGGGCCGAACAGCACGATGGCGGGGATGCCTTCCAGCACGCTGCCCAGGATGATGAAGGCCACGATGGACACCGCCAGGAAGCCGTAGCTGCCGCCGGGCATGCTGGCCATTAGGCGGGCCAGGTCGCCCGAGAATCCCGATTGCGTCAGCGCCCAGGCCATGGCGGTGGCGCACCCGACGATCAGCATGATGGCGCCCGAGAGCGAGGCGGTTTCGATCAGCATGGGCTTTAACCGCGCCCAGTCGAAGCGGCGGTAGATCAGGATGCCGACCACGGCGGAATACACGATGCCGATGGTGGATACCTCGGTGGCGGTCGCCACGCCTTCGACCACGGCCGCGCGTATGACGAAGGGCAGGGCCACGGCGGGCAGCGCGATCATGAAGAAGCGCCCGATCTCCTTGAAGCTGAAGCGCTGCACCAGGCTCAGGTCTTCCTTGCGGTACCGCCACCACACCACCGAGCACAGCGCCAGTCCCAGCACCACGGCGGGCAGCAGTCCGCCGGTGAACAGCGCGGCGATCGACACGCCCGTCACCGAACCGATGGTGATGAGCACGATGGACGGCGGGATGGTTTCGGTCTGCGCGCCGGTGGCCGACAGCAGGGCCACCAGGTCGCCGGGCTTGGCGCCGCGCTTCTGCATTTCGGGGAAGAGCACGGGCGCGATGGCCGCCATGTCGGCGATCTTCGAGCCCGAGATGCCCGACACCAGATACATGGCGCCGATCAGCACGTAGGACAGGCCGCCGCGCACGTGGCCCAGCAGGCTGGCCAGGAACTGGATCATGGCGCGCGCCATGCCCGTCATCTCGATCAGCGAGCCCAGGAAGATGAACAGCGGCACGGCCAGCAGCATCAGGTGGGACATGCCTTCGTCCAGCCGGCCCACCATCACCACCATGGGCGTGTTGGTGCTCAGCGCCAGGTACGAGAAGGTGGCCAGCGCGAACGAGAAAGCGATCGGCACGCCGGAAAACACGGTGGCGGCGACGATGCCCACGAAGAAGATCACCAGATTCAGCTTGCCCAGGCCTGCGAACAGCGGCTGCGCCAGCCAGAACAGGGCGGCCACGGCCGCCACGCCCGCCAGCGCCATCAGCACCTGCGGCAGCGGCTGCGTGCGCAGCAGGCGGAGCAGAGCGATGACCGCCATCAGCGCCATGCCCACCGGGATCGCCGCGGCGCGCCAGGCGTTGCTGAGTTCCAGCGCGGGCGTGATGATGAAGTGTTCTTCGTGCGCGTATTCGATGGCGGGCGCCAGGATCAGCACCAGGAAGGCCAGCGACGCGGCCAGGGCCGCGGTTTCAAGCTGCGCGCGCCGTGCCGGGCTGACGTTGTTGACCAGCGCCGTCATCCGCATGTGCTCGCCGCGCCGCAGCGCGACGACCGCGCCCAGCATGGACAGCCACAGGAACAGGATGGACGCGAGCTCGTCGGACCAGACCAGCGGACTGTGGAACGCATACCGCGCCACCACGCCGGCGAACAGCACGAAAATCTCGATCAGCACGATGGCCGCGGCGGCGTGTTCGACCACGGTGCCCAGCACGCTGTCGAGCGCGCCGGCCGCCCGGCGCAGGGGATTGGCCGGCAGCACCGGGGCCGCGGCGTGGGGAGCGGACAGGGAGGACATGGCGCGACCTCAGGCCAGCTTGCCGACGGACTGCTCCAGCAAGCCCCAGGCCTCGTCGCCGAAACGGCCCTTCCACTCCTTGTAGAAACCGGCGGTGCGCAGCTGTTCCCGGAAGCTGTCGGCGGACGGCTGGTTGAACTGCAAGCCCTTGGCTTCCAGGTCCGACTGCACCGACGCGTTGAGCTTCTTGATGTCTTCGCGCTGGGCCAGGCCGGCTTCGTTGATGCCGCGCGCGACGATGGTCTTCAGGTCCGCGGGCAGGCCTTCCCACATGCGGCCGTTGGCGATGAACCAGTAGCCGTCCCAGATGTGGTTGGTCAGGGAGCAATACTTCTGCACTTCATACAGCTTGGCGACCTGGATGATGGGCAGCGGGTTTTCCTGCGCGTCCACCACCTTGGTCTGCAAGGACGAATAGACCTCGCTGAACTGCAGGCTGGCCGGCGCGGCGCCCAATCCCTTGAACATGGAGATGGGCAGCGAGCTGACCGGCACACGGATCTTCAGGCCGTCCATGTCGGCGGCGGTGTTGACCGGCGCCTTGCTGCTGGTGGTCTGGCGAAATCCGTTGTCCCACATCTTTTCGAAGGCGTAGAGGCGCCGTTGCGCGATGGCGGCCCGCACGTGCGCGCCCAGCGCGCCGTCCATGGCGCCCCAGACCTGGCTGTAATCCTTGAACGCAAACCCGACGGCATTGATCGCGGCCACCGGCACGAGCGTGGCGATCACCAGGGCGGACGGGGTGAAGAAGTCGATGCCGCCCGAGCGCACCTGGGCCAGCATGTCGGTATCCCCGCCCAACTGATTGTTCGGGAAGATCTTGATGTCCACCCGGCCGTTACTTTCCTTCAGGATGCGGTCGGCGGCCTCTTGGGCCCGGATGTTCAGCGGATGCGTCACCGGCAGGTTGTTGCCGTACTTGAGCGTGTAGTCCGCCGCGCGGGCAATCAGGGGAAAGCCGCCGCCCACCAGGGCAAGGGCGGGAACCGCAGCGAGGCGGCGCAGGGCACTGCGGCGTGTAAGCAGCTTCATGGTTGTCTCCATAATCGTAGTTATGATGTTTTTTGATGTGCCACAAATACGCCAAAGCCATGCGGCAGAGTGGACGATAGTGAATAGGCGCTATCATCGTCAAACCTTATTCATGATGGTTTTTGATGTGAATAGAGAATCCTCCGAACGCAAGCTTGCCCGGCTCGCCGATGTTGCCGCGCGTGCCGGCGTGTCCACCGCCACGGCCGACCGGGTGCTGAACCGGCGCCCCGGCGTGCGCGCCGCCACCGCGCAGAAGGTGTTCAAGGCGGCCATCGAACTGGACTACCTGCCCGAGCAGGAGGTCTACGCCACGGCCGTGCCCGACCCGATGCGGCTGGTGTTCCTGCTGCCGCGCGGCAGCAACCGCTATCTACGCATGCTGGGCGATACCGTCAGCTACGCGCACGAGCACTTCGCGCCGCTGAACGCGAAGTGCCAGGTCGAATACGTGGAAAGCTTCAATCCCGATGCGCTGGCGCAGGCGCTGGCCAAGCATGGCAAGCGGGCCGACGGGATCGCGTTCATGGCGCTGGAGCACCCGGTGGTGCGCGAGGCCGTCAACGCCCTGGCGCAGCAGGGCGTGCCGACAGTGACGCTGATTTCGGATATCGCCAACAGCGCGCGCACGGCGTACGTGGGCCTGGACAACCGCGCCGCGGGCCGTACCGCGGGCTACCTGATCGCGCGTTTCATCGGTTCGCGCGCGGCGCACGTGGCGCTGATCGCCGGGTCCAGGCATTACCGCGCGCACGAAGAGCGCGAAAGCGGCTTCCTGCAGCTCTACGCCGAGCAGTTCCAGGCCATGCAGGTGGTGGACCTGCGGGAAGGCTACGACGACGCGCAGCGCAACTACGAGCAGACGCGCCAGTTGCTGGAGCAATATCCGCAGCTTGCCGGCATCTACAACATCGGCGGCGCCTCGGACGGGGTGGCGCGGGCGCTGAAAGAGGCGGGGCTGCAGCACCGGGTCGTTTTCATCGGCCATGGACTGACGCCGGATACCCGGGCATTGCTGATCGACGGCACGATGGACGCGGTCATCACGCAAAGCCCGATGGAGGCGCTGATGAGCTGCGTGCGGATCTTCAGCAACCTGCGCGACAAGCGCAGCGCGATGAACGGGGTGGAACTGGCGCGCAGCCAGGTGATCTTCCGCGAGAACCTGCCGTAGGCCGCGGGCCGGCTCCCCCAAAAGCACCCATGGCAGCGCCACGGGCGTATTATTTCGGCTATGGGCTCGCTCCCAGTGCGGCAGTGGGCCGGCACGCCACTGCCAACCCCGCATAAGGTTGCTCAACCAAGGTTGCTCAACATCGGCCGCCCGGGCCAGCCGGCGGACGGCCGTGAAGGCGCTGCGCCATGGATCACTTCCTGTCTGCCGTCCGCCTGGATGGCCCGGACGCCCGCAGGGCTGGGATCACGGCCCGGTCACCGCCGGGTGATCACGATCTCCAGATACTCGCTGGGCACCACCACCGCGGAGTCGCCGGATCGATTGAACCGCTCGATCTGTGCCGTGATATCGCTGGTCAGCGCTGCCTGCGCCGCGGGTTCCAGCGCGGCAAACGCCTTCAGCAGCGGGCCGTAGTAGGTCTTGAAGACCTGCAGCCAATGCTCGGGCGAACGATAGCGGAACACGAAATGGCGGGGCTCGGCCTTGATCGAGGACGCTTGGGCCCCGAACATTTCCTCGATGCGCGCCTTGGTGCCCCACAGCGCGGGCGACTTGACGCCGGCGGGCGGAGGCAGGTGCTTGCCGATGGTCTTGAAGATCTGGCCGATGAAGCCGTCCGGCGTCCAGTTGGCCATGCCGATCTTGCCGCCGTGCTTGCACACGCGGATCAGCTCGGACGCGGCCTTGTCCTGGTCGGCCGTGAACATCACCCCGAAGGTCGACATGACGACGTCGAACCCGGCGTCGGGGAAGGGCAGCGCTTCGGCGTCGGCTTCCTGGAATTCGATCTTCAGGCGTTCGGCGGCGGCGCGCTCGCGGGCCCGTCCCAGCAGCGCCGGAACGTAGTCGGTCGAGACCACGTCGCACCAGCGGCGCGCGGCGGCCATCGAGGCATTGCCGTTGCCGGCGGCCACATCAAGCACCTTTTGACCGGCGCGGACATCAAGGGATTCGCACAGCTGTTCTCCTACGATCTGCAGCGTGGTGCCGACGACGGCATAGTCCCCGGAGGACCAGGTGCCCTGCTGGCGGGTCTTCAAGGCGGCCAGGTCGGGCTGTGCGGTGTCACGCACATCACTGGTGGCAAGGGAGGTCATGGACATGGTCTGTCTCCAATAGAGCGGTGGGTGCGCGGCGGCATTCACGACCATCGCGCCGGGGCATTGCAACCAGCACCGCGAAGGCATTCGCGCGCCGTGCTCCCCGATGCCTACGATAGAAACCGTCCGTGGAGGCGAGCGTGGTAGCGGGCGTGGAATCCACGGTGGAATTTGGTCCCGCGCCCATCCACGTGCGCATGCTGGGACCCATGACGGTCAGCCGGGCGGGCGCCGCCCTGGCGCTGCCGCCATCGCGCAAGCTGCGCGCGCTTATTGCCTACCTGGCGCTGGCCCCGCACGCCGTCAACCGGGCGCATCTTTGCGAGCTGCTGTGGGACATCCCGAACGACCCGCGCGGCGAATTGCGCTGGTGCCTCAGCAAGGCCAGGTCGCTGCTGGACGAGCCCGGGCGCCGCAGGATCGAGACGGCGCAGGACACGGTACGGCTGGATCTGGCCGATTGCCGGGTGGACGTCATCGACATCGGCCTGGCGATGCAGCAGGGCATCGACAAGGCGGACCCGGCGCGCCTGCGCGCGCTTGCGGCGCTGTTCGTGGGCGACTTCCTGGAAGGGCTGGAGATCGGCCGCAGCCCGTTCTTCAATAGCTGGCTCACGGCGCAGCGCCGGCGCCTGCGGGCCTGCCACACCGCCGTGCTGGAGCACCTGGCCGCAAGCCTGCCGTCCGGCTCCGAAGAGAGCTTCGCCTGCCTGGACAAATGGCTGCACCTTGCCCCCTTCGACCGCCACGCGCACGAACTGCTGCTGGATTCGCTGGGCTTTCGCGGCCAGTGGCGCGAAGGCGAAGCGCATCTGGCGGCGGCGGTGCGCACCTTCGAGGCCGAGGGGCTGGACTGGCGGCCGTTGCGCGAGGCGTGGCGGGAGGTCCGGTCCCGGCGGGCGAGTCCCGCGCAGATCCCGGTTGATGCCGACGCGGCGCCACCGCGGGGCCCCGCCGACAATGCGGTGGAACGGGCGGGCCGCGCGTCGATCGCGGTCATGCCGTTCGTGGACCGGTCGGCGCAGGCGGGCGTGCGCGGGGGGCTGGCGGACGGCCTGGCCTTTGACATCATCACCCGGCTGGCGAAGCTGCGCAGCCTGTTCGTCATCGCGCAGGGCACCGTCTTCGCCCTGGACCAGCGCAGCGTGGGGCCGGAGGAGGCGGGCCGCACGCTCAATGTGGACTACGTCGTCAGCGGATCGCTGCGGCGCCAGGACCAGCGCGTCGCCGTGGACGTTCAACTGGTCGACTCCAGGACGGCCCGCATCGTGTGGACGGACGTCTTCGATCACAAACTGGACGACGCGTTCCTGACGCTGGACGAGATCGGCAACCGGATCGTGGCGTCGATCGAGATCGAGATCGAGGCCGCCGAGCGCAACCGCGCCATCCTGACGCCGCCGACTTCGCTGGACGCGTGGCAGGCGCACCACCGGGGCCTGTGGCACATGTACCGGTTCAACCATGCGGACAATGAGCAGGCGCGGCACTTCTTCGAGATGGCGGTACGGCTGGATCCGACGTTCTCCCGCGCCTACGCGGGCCTGTCCTTTACCCACTGGCAGACGGCGTTCCAACGCTGGGGCGAGCAAGGGCCGGCCATCGACCTGGCGTTCGAGACGGCCGGGCAGGGCCTGATCGCCGATGACCGTGATCCGGCCGCGCATTGGGCCATGGGCCGGGCGCTGTGGCTGCGCGGCAACCAGGACCAGTCGCTGACCGAATTGCGCAGCGCGGTGGACCTGAGCCCCAATTTCGCGCTGGGGCACTACACGCTGGGCTTCGTGGACTGCCAGTCGGGGGACGCCGAAGCGGCGATCGGCGCGTCCGATTATTCCCGCCATCTGAGCCCCTTCGACCCGCTGCTGTTCGGCATGCTGGCCGTGCGCGCGCTGGCGCTGGTCCGCCTGGGCCGGCTCGACGAAGCCGCCGGCTGGGCAGTCAAGGCAGCCGCGCGTCCCAACGCGCATGTGCACATCCTGGCGATCGCCGCCTGCTGCCTGGCGATGGCCGGCCGGATCGACGAGGCGCTCGGCTTCCTGCCGCTGCTGCGCAAGGCGGCGCCGTCGTATCGCGTTGATGATCTGCTGACGGCGTTCCGCCTGACGCCGGACGCGCAGGCGCTGTTTCGCGAGGCGGCCAGGCGCATCGGAATCGGCTGACGCGGCGCCGTGGGCGCCCACCTTCCCCCATCCGCGCGGGTCTTCGGGACTACGACTAAAGTCGGATGTACTAGTACTTTCGAACTGCTACTCTCGGCCAGGCTCTGGGCACCCCCGCCCGGGCGGACTCTTGGCTGTGCGTATTTGTTGCGTGTCGGTCAGCTCACTCATGGCGCGACAATGCAGAACAGATCGAAATCGACAAAGACCGCACACCGTCAGGCCCGCAAGAACACACCCAGTACCGCCACGCAGCCCAGGCTGAACTACGCAAGCCGGCTGTTCCTGGCCGCGTGGTGTTCGGCGTTTCCCCTCGCCGGCGCCGTGGCGCAGCAATCGCTGGTTTGCACGGGCTACAACCCGATGAGTTGCAACAACGACAGCGGGACGTTGACCGCGCCGGTGACCCTGACCGACAGCGATCAGAATTTCAACGTCACCAACAATGCCACGCTCGTCCTGAGTGACGGCGCCAACCCCGTGGGCGTGGAGATATTCAGCCAAGGGATACAGGGCACGCAAGGCAGCCAGACCGACCGCAACGGCGGCCAAGGCTATGACCTGACGCTGACCAACAACGGCAGCGTGTCGATGAATATCAATGGAATCGCCACGGAGATGGCCATCGGCGTGCGGGGCAGCAGCCGCGGGGGACTCGGCCTGCCGCAAAAGCCCAGCAGCGACAACGAGGGGGGCAACGGCGGCGCGGGCGGCACGGTCACGCTCACGAATAACAACGCCGTGACACTCGGGTCAGGTACCAATGCCAGCTATTCAAGCGGCGCGATGGGTGTCTATGCGGAAAGCGCGGGCGGCAATGGCGGCCCGCCGGAATCCCATGCCATCGACCACTACGGCGGCAACGGCGGCAACGCCGGCACGGTCACGCTGACCAACAATGCCTCCGTTTCCCTGGGAACCGCGGGTACGCCCTTGCTGGGCAGCGTCCGGGCCTGGGCGGTAGCGGCCGAGAGTTTCGGCGGCAGCACCGGCAATTACGCAAAAGGACAGATCACGGATGGCTCACCCGCCGGCCAGGCGGGCTCCGCGGGTGACGTGACCCTGACCAATCTGGGCAATGTTTCCGTCTATTGGACGACCATACCCGGGACCACGACGTCCGACGGCGTGGTGGGCATCATGGCCCGCAGCTTCGGCGGCACGGGCGGCTTCAGCGACTACTCCGACGATTCCGGCGGCAACGGCGGCAATACGGGGCAGGTGAAGGTCAATGTCGGCTCGGCGGCGGGCGGCGCGAAAACCCTGGTGGTCGCGAGTGGCGGACCCGGCCTGAGCGGCAACAGCGCAGGCGTGCTGGGCCTGTCCAGAGGCGGGGTCGGCGGCAATCAGGAGTCCCATGGCGCCAGCGGCGGGGCGGGCGGCAATGCGGGCGGCGTCACCATCCAGCTCAACAACACGCAGGTCAGCACGGCCGGGGATGGCGTGGCCGGCGTGGTGGGGTTTTCACGCGGCGGCAACGGCGGCCAGGGCAACGCCACCGACCATAGTACGGATGGCGGTAACGGCGGGAACGCCGGCAATGTCAGCGTCTCGCTGGATTACTCGGGCAGCACGCCCGCCCAGGCCTCGTCGGTGTCGACCAACGGCCTCGCGGCCTATGGCCTCCTGGCGCAGAGCGTCGGCGGATTTGGCGGCACGGGCACCTCGCAGGGCGGCATCGGCCAGAATGCCGGGACCGCGTTCGCGACCACCCTGAACTACTCGTCCGTCACCACCATCGGCGACTTTGCCGCCGGTATCGTGACGCAATCGATCGGCGGGGGCGGAGGCACGGGCACCGACTTCACCGATGGCCTGGCCGGGGCGGGTGGCAACGGCGGCAATGGCGGATCGGGCACGGACTCCACGATCTCCACCTCGGGGGCCATCAGCACCACGGGACAGCATGCCTATGGCCTGCTGGCGCAGTCGATCGGCGGCAGCGGCGGCACTGGCGGCGTCGGTGCGGGGCTGCTCCTGGCGCTTGGGGGAGACGGCGGCGCCGGCGGCGGCGGCGGCACGGTGTCGGTCACCAACGCGGGCAGCGTCAGGACCAACGGCTATGGGTCCACCGGCATGACCGGCCAATCCATCGGCGGCGGCGGCGGCGCGGCGGGCGCCGCTGGCGGCTTGATCGCCATTGGCGGATCGGTGTCCGCCTCGCAGAACAACAGCGGCGGCGGGGTCACCGTGACCAATACGGGTCTGGTCAGTACCCAGGGCGACGCGGCCATCGGCCTGCTCGGCCAATCGATCGGCGGCGGCGGCGGCAGCGCCGCGACGACGGCGGGCCTGTTGTCCATCGGGGGCACCGGCGGTTCCGGCGGCAACGGCGACTCGGTGACGGTACACGCGGACGGCACGCAACAGACGTCGGGCCGGTATGCCTACGGCGCGGTCGCGCAATCGATCGGGGGCGGGGGCGGCAATGGCGGTGATGCATTTGGCGTCACCACCGCGGCGCCGATTCCGACCTTGGGCGGCAGCGCGGGGGCGGGAGGCTCGGGTGGCGTGGTCTTCATGACCGTCAACAACAACGGCGTGTTGGGTACCGTGGGCGATGGATCGACGGGGCTGCTCGCCCAGTCGATCGGCGGCGGCGGAGGCAGCGGCGGCTCGGCGTCGCAGCTGGGTGTGCTGGATACCGTGTCCCTGGCGATTGGCGGGGCCGGCGGCAGCGGCGGATGGGCCAATACGGTGACCGTCCAGACCTCGGGGGCGACCCTGACGACCAACGGCGCCAGCGCGGCGGGCATCGTCGCCCAGTCGATCGGCGGCGGCGGCGGCAGCGGCGGCACCGCCCAGTCGCTGGATGTGAACCTGGGATTCAGCCTGGGGGTCACGGTAGGCGGCAGCGCCGGCTTGGGAGGCAGTGCGAACAAGGTCAGCGTGACGCTGGACAACACCAGCGTCAGCACAGCCGGCCTGACCCACGGCCGGCCGCCGGCCGCGCCCGGCTCCAAGGCGGTCGACCAGACGGATTCCTACGGCATTCTTGCGCAGTCGATCGGCGGCGGCGGCGGCAACGGAGGCAGCGTGGCATCGCAGAGCATCGCGCTGGAAGCGCCGATTCCCGACGGCACCTCTTTCGCGATTGGAACGGCGGTGGCCGTAGGCGCTTCGGGCGGCTCGGGCGGCGACGGCAGCGAAGTGGATGTGACGCTGTCCGGCACCAGCGCGGTCCAGACCGACGGCCAAGGCTCGCACGGCGTGATGGCGCAGTCCATTGGCGGCGGCGGCGGCAACGGCGGAGACTCCAAGGCCATGAGCCGCACCGTCACGATCGAAGACACCGCCGTGGCGGTCAATGTCGATACCGCCGTCGGCGGCCAAGGCGGTGTGACGGGCGACGCGGCGCTGGTCAACCTGCAGCTCCATGACACCGCCCGGATCACGACCTACGGCGATTATTCCAATGCGCTGATGGGGCAATCCATTGGCGGCGGCGGCGGGAATGCGGGCATCGGCAGCAGTGGATCCGGCGGCATTGCCAGCGGCAAGTCCTACACGGTGAATGTCGGCGTGGGCGGCAAGGGCGGCGCCGGCGGCGAAGGCGGACCGCTCCAGGCGACGCTGGACCCGGGCGCCCGCATCGCCACCTTCGGCTCGGGTTCGCGCGGCGTTCTGCTTCAATCGATCGGCGGCGGCGGCGGCGCGTCGCAGGGCGCCACCGTGGACCTGGGACTGCCATTTTCCAGCGGCGGCGGCGACACGGCTGCCTCCGCCACCACCAGTTTCAGCGCATCGGTGAATGTTTCTGTCGGTGAAAAAGGGGCCGGAGGCGGCAGCGGCGACACGATAACGCTGACCGACAACGGCACCATCATCACCTGGGGCAACGATGCGGACGGCCTATTGCTGCAGTCCATTGGCGGCAGCGGCGGCCTGGGCGGATCCGCGGGCTCGGATGCCTCGGCGGGGCCTTCGTCGTATCCCTCGGGCGGGAACAATCCCGACGCTCCTCCGCCTCCTCCTTCGAACGACACGAATCTAGGCTCGTACTCGCTGTCGGTCGCGGTGGGCGGCAAGGGCGGCGGCGGCGGCAATGGCGGCGCGGTTACCGTGAACTACGCCGGCCTCACCGCGACGCAAGGCGAGCTTGCCGACGCCATGGTGGTGCAGTCCATTGGCGGCGGCGGCGGCGTGGGCGGGTCGGCCACCGCCAAGGGCGCCAAGGGCGACGCGGCCGTGCAGATCGCCGTGGGCGGCACGGGCGGCGCGGCCGGCGACGGCGGCCTGATCACGCTGAACATGCAGGGCAAGGCAAACGGCAAGTACAGCGTGCTGGACGCCGGCCAGTTTGCCACCCTGGGCAACGTGGCCTACGGACTGCTGGCGCAGTCGATCGGCGGCGGCGGCGGCCAAGGCGCCGATGGTTCTTCCGACGTCACCTACAAGACCGCCACGACGCCGTCGTTGCTGCTTGGCGTCAATGGAACCGGCGGCAATGGCGGCCGCGGCGGCGCCATCAACATGAATGCGCCGGGCAGCCTGGTCGGGGCGTTGACGCATGGAACCGGATCTCACGCCGTGGTGCTGCAATCCATTGGCGGGGGCGGTGGCACCGCCAGCATGGGGAGCAGCGTGTCCGTCAAGGGCTCCAGCCTGATCCTGCAGTTCGGCGGCGGCGGCACTGGTAGCGCCAGCGGCGGCGGCGACGTCACCGTGAATTCCTCGCTGCTGTCGGCGACGACCGGCCATGGCGCCTATGGCTTCGTCGGCCAGTCCATCGGCGGCGGGGGCGGCATCGCCTACGCGGGCCAGGCGGCCAACATCAGTTCGGCGACGATCGACAACACGGGCCAAAGCAACGCGAACGATGCGTCGGGCGGCGCCGTCAATGTCACCCTGAACGCCGTTTCGGGAACGTCCCAGATGGACGACTATCTAGATATGCGGACTCTCGGCTCCGCGGCGCATGGCATCGTGCTGCAGTCGATCGGGGGCGGCGGCGGAATCGCGGGCGATCCCGCGGCGTCTTCGCTGCAAATGGGGTGGCAGGGCGGCGGGCAGGCCAGATCGGGGGCCACCAGCGCCAACGGCGGAGACATCACGCTGAATCTGAATTCCATGCGGATCAAGGCCACCGGCGACAACAGCTACGGCGTCATCATGCAGTCGATCGCGGATGGGGGCGGCCTGGGAGGCACCACGCAGGGGAGCTTCGCGGGGTCGGTGTACAACCACGCCAATGGCGGGGGTTCTAAGGCGGGCAGCATCACGTTTACGCAGACGGGTGGCCAACTGTTGGTTTACGGAAGCAACCCGGTCGGCGTTTTTGCCCAGAGCGACGGCAATATTTCCCAGGCGTCGCCTATTTCCCTGACCATCAACGGCACGCTTCAGACCATGACGGGAGACCCGAACGGCGTCGGCGTATGGCTGGACGGCGGCTCGGTCGGCAACACCGTCACTGTCGGCGGCTGGATCGACTCCACCGTCGCCGTGCAGCAGACGCGCAACGGCGTCACCACCGTCACCAACACGGGGACCATCTCCGGTTCGCAAATCCTCACCGCCGACAACAGCGACGCGGTCGGCGTCGTCAACAATACCGGCACCTTGCTCAACGCCGCCATCATCAAGGGCACGGTCTTCAACGACGGGGCCGTGCTGATCGGCTCGCGCTCGCAGCTAGGCCAGATGCGCGTGACCAACGACTTCAACCAGGGCGCGGCCGGCGCGCTGCATGTGAACACCGACTTTTCCAACATGCAGGTCGATACGATCTCGGTCGACGGCGCGGCGCGGCTGGGTGGGCGCGTGCAGATCGATGCGTTGACGCTGATGCCCAACCGGGAACTGACCTTCATGCAAGCTGGAACCCTGACGCCGAATGCGGCCGTGGGCGGCGCGTCGGACCTGTTCGACTTCAATGCCCGCTACACGCCCCGGACGGCGTCGGTGTCGGTGGGCAATGCCAATTTCAATGCGCTGTCGAGCAAGTACGGCGTGGGATCCAATCTGCGTGAAATGGGCAACCATCTGCAGAATATCTGGGACCGCGGCAGCAACGAGGAGCTTGGCGCGCTGTACGCCCAGCTCGACTATGCGGCCGCCGGCGGCGCATCCGGCTATTCGTCCGCGCTGAGCGACCTGTCGCCGGGCGCATCCGCCGCGCCCGCCGCGCTGGCAACTGGCGCCATGAAGGGCTTCGGCGATTCGCTGTTCAGTTGCCCGTGGTTTTCCGGCAAGGACGCGCAGACCTCCGAAGGCGACTGCACGTGGGGCCGCATCACCGACAAGACGACCCGGCTGGATGCGGGACGCGGAACATCGTCGACCAGGTCCGAGTCCATGTCCTATCAGCTTGGCGCCCAGAAGCGCATTGCGCCTAGCTGGATCCTGGGATTTTCGGGGGCCTACGAGAACAGCACCATCCGTACCGACGACAGCCGCATCCGCAGCAAGGGCGACACGGGCTACCTGGGCGCCGTGCTCAAGTACGAAACCGGTCCCTGGACCTTCTCGGGCGCCACCTACGGCAGCTACGGCGCGTACGACAACCAGCGCACCGTCGGACTGACGAGCGCGCAGGCCAAGAGCGATTCCAAGGTCTGGTCGATCGGCCAGCAGTTGCGCGCGTCGTACACCTACGCGACGGACAAGGCCTACATCAAGCCCTACGCCAATCTGGACCTGATCTACACGAGCATGCCGGGGTACAGCGAACGGGGCGCGGGGACGTCCAACCTGAACATCAAGAGCGCCGACAACCTGACGGCACTGCTCAGTCCGGGGATCGAAGTGGGCGGCCGGATCGACTTCAAGAACGGCTACACGGCGCGTCCGTTTGTGAATGTGGGCGTATCGCTGGCCAGCACGGACAAATGGGATTCCCGCGCCCAGCTCGCCGCGGCGCCCGCCGGCAGCCCGGATTTCAAGACCACGCTGGATACGGGCCGCGTCTTCGGGCAGGCATCGGTCGGTGTGCAACTGAGCAGCCGCGGTGGCTTCGACGTGCGGCTGCAATATGACGCCGTGGCCTCGGATCGGGTGCGCAGTTCGGGTGGGTCCGTCAAGGCGACGTGGAGGTATTGAGCGCAGTGGGCGGCGTGCGGTCCGGGCGGCAGCGCCCGCCGTACGTCGCCGGTTGGATATAGAGACGTTGCCGGACCGCCGTTTGCGATTTATTCCCAGCCAGCGCTTGTAATGCTGTATTGTTTCGTTGAATAAAATTAATTCCATTCAATGAAACGATAATTATGTCCACTTTCCCTGAGACCACGCTGGTTGCGCATCTGTCCGCCCTGCAACGGCGTCCGATATCTCCGGCCACGCGCCAGCGTTTGGCGCAGGCCTTGCTGGACTGGTTCACCGCCGGCTGGTCCGCTGCGCGCACACACGCCGCCGCAAGCTACCGCCGCCTGGGCCACGACTGCCATCCCGGGCCGGGAGACGTTCCGGTCTTCGGCGGCGCGGCGATGACCGTGAACGGCGCGGCGTTCGCCAACGCCGCGGTTGCGCACATCCGTGAAATCGACGACGCGCACCGCGCCGCCATGTTGCACCCGGGCGTCGTGTCGGTCACGCCCGCGCTGGCGCTGGCGGGAGGCGCAGGCATGACCCAGCGGCAGGTGGCCGACGCGGTCATTGCGGGCTATGAGGTGTCGTTGCGGCTGGGCGAGGCGCTGGGCACGGGCCACGCGGCGGGTTTTCACGCCACGGCGACGGCCGGCGCCGTAGGGGCGGCGGCATCGGCTGCGGTGGCGTTGGGGCTGGAGGGCCAGTCCCTGCACGATGCGCTGGGCATCGGCGCGACACAGTCCGCGGGCTTATGGCAATTGGTGGACGACGGCGCGCATGAGGCCAAGTCCCTGCATCCGGCGTTCGCCGTGCGCAACGGACTCGCCGCGGCGTACGCGGCGCGCGCGGGGCTGCCCGGCGCGCGGCGTTTCGCCACCGGTTCGCGCGGGCTATACCGCCTGCTGGCGGGGGACGGCCCGCTGGATGCGCTGGACGGCGGGCTGGATGCCCCCGAACGCCTGAACACCGCCACCATCAAGGCCTGGCCGTGCTGCGCACAGCTTTTCACGCCGCTGGACGCTGCCCGCGAGTTGCTGGACTTGCATGCACCGGCGCCCGAGGACATCGAATCCGTCGACGTGGAAATCTTCACCCATGCGTTGAAGATCGCCGGGGTCGATTGGCCCGTCAAGCCCGCGGAAACCTGCTTCAGCCTTCGGTACGTGGTGGCGCGCCTGCTGCTGACGGGCAAGCTGGGCATCGACGACATGGAATCCCCGGACCTGGACGCGCCAGACCTGCTGGCGCTGGCGCGGCGCATCACCGTACGCACCAGCGATCTGTTCCAGCAGGAATTCCCGCGCCTGCGGCCTTGCCGGGTGACGCTGGCGCTCAAGGACGGACGCCGGTTGAGCGCACTGAGAAAGCTGCGCCGCGGAGACCCCGAAGATCCCTACACCTGGCCCGCGCTGCAGGCGCGCATGCGCGCCTTCGCGCCCGCGATGGACGATGCAACGGCCGCCGCGATCGTGGCGTGGTGCGAGCGGTTTACCGACCCCGCCTACGACGACGCCGTCTGCGTGCCGGGCGCGGCGCTGTTCGGGGCCCGCGCCTAGGGCCGGGATGCGAGGTTTGGCGGGGCCGCCCGACGGCTGGTCAGGCGCCGCTCTGGGGCGGGTCTGCCTGAAGCCGGGCAGGAGCCGGTCTCGGGCGGGTCTACCCGAAGCCGCTCAGGCGCCGGTCTTCGGCGTCCACCCCGCCGGCGCACAGGTGCGAAAGCCCTGCTGCCCCAATTCATGGCGCACGATCTCCACCGCCTTGAGCTGCGCCGCCTCGTTGTGGCGCGAGGCCAGGCCCAGCACCACCAATGCGCCCACGAACGTGTCGTCGGCATCGAACACCGGAACGGCCACCGACGCCATTTCCGCCACGCGTTCGGACCGGGTCATGGCGTAGCCCTTTTCGTGGATGTCGCGTTCCAGCGGCGTGTCGCCGCCGGTGAAGGCGCGCAACACATGCGCCGACGATCCGCCGTCCTTCAGGCCGAGCCGCTTGCCCACTTCGACGTGGTGGCGCACTTCCTTGGACGTGTTCTCGCGGTACAGGCAGATGCGGTCATCGCCGCTGCGCACATACAGCGCCACGGTCTCGCCGGTCTGTTCCATGACGGCGCGCAGCACCGGCTGCAGCCGCGAACCCAGGTCGAACGTGTCGCGGTACAGCATGCCCATGTGCAGCAGCGCCGGTCCCAGCGCATAGGTGCTGCTGTCGTAGCGATGGATCATGCGCGCCTTGATGAACACGGCCAACAGGCGGAGCAGGGTGGCTTTGTCCAGCCCCGTGCGCTCCGCCAGGTCGCGCAGCGACAGGCGCGGGCTGTCCTCGTTGAAACATTCCAGGATGGAGATGCCGCGTTCGAGCACGCCGGCGGGCGGCTTAGGGGAATTCTGGCTTGACACGGTTTCCAATGCTTCCTATAGTTTTGTTCAATAAAACTAATTTTAATCAATGAAACGCAAGTTGGCTACCCGAGCAAGGAACCGCCAGCTTGATGTTCGACCAGGAGACACGCGTGACGCAATGCCGGGAGATCGCATCCGGCCCTGCGAACCGAAGCATTATGCCCAATCACATCGATGCCTTCGCGGCGGCGCTGGCCACCATAGTCGGACCCGCCCACGTTTTGACCGTGCCGGGCGATACCGCCCGCTACACCTCGGACTGGCGCCGCAATTTTCCGGGATCCGCGCGCGCCGTGGTGCGTCCAGCCAGCACGCAGGAGGTGGCGCGGGTGGTGACGCTGTGCGCCGCCGCGGGCGTGGCGGTGGTGCCGCAGGGCGGCAACACCGGCCTGGTGGGCGGGTCCACCCCCGACGTCTCGGGCCAGGAAGTGGTGTTGAGCCTGGACCGCATGACGGCGGTGCGCAGCGTGGATCCCCTGGACAACAGCATCACGCTGGAGGCGGGCTGCACGGTGCTGGCTGCCCAGCAGGCCGCCGCCGCCGCCGGCCGGCTGTTCGCCCTGTCGCTGGCGTCCGAGGGCAGCGCCACCGTGGGCGGCGTGGTGTCGACCAACGCGGGGGGCGAACAGGTGCTGCGCTACGGCAACACCCGCGACCTGACGCTGGGCCTGGAAGTGGTACTGGCGGACGGCAGCGTGCTGGCGCAATTGGGCACCTTGCGCAAGGACAACACCGGGTATGACCTGAAGCAGCTTTTCATCGGCGGCGAGGGCACGCTGGGCGTGGTGACCGCCGCTTCCTTCAAGCTCTATGCGCAGCCGCGCAAGGTCGTGACCGTCTGGGCGGCGGTGCCCACGCCGCTGGCGGCCGTGGACCTGCTGGCGCGGCTGACCGACGCGGTGGGTGAACGCGTCACCGCGTTCGAGCTCATCGGCCGCCAGACGCTGGTCCAGGTGCTGGCGCATCCGCTGGACGGCATGCGCGAGCCGCTGGACGGGCAAGGCCCGTGGGCCGTGCTGTTCGACGTGTCCGAGACGTCCGCGCTGATGGATCCCGAACCCGCCGTCCACGGCGTGCTCGAAGCCGCCATGGAAGAGGGCGGTGTCAGCGACGCGGTCATCGCGGCGTCCGGCCGCCAGGCGCACGAGCTGTGGGCGCTGCGGGAGCACGTCCCGGAAGCGCAGCGGCTGGACGGCCCGTCGATCAAGCACGATATCTCGGTGGCGGTATCCCGCATTCCCGATTTCATCGCGCTGGCGGGCGCGCGGCTGGAGGCCTTGATGCCGGGTATCCGCATTGTCTGCTTCGGCCACGTTGGCGACGGCAATCTCCACTACAACCAAAGCAAACCGGCGGGCATGGACGACGCCGCCTTCCTGGCGCGGGCCGATGCGGTCCACGACGTGGTGCACGGCGCGGCCGCCAGCCTGGGCGGATCCATCTCCGCCGAGCATGGCATCGGCCGGCTCAAGCAGGATGCCTTTCTGCAATTCAAACCCGCAGTATCCGTCGCCGTCATGCAGCGCATCAAGCAGGCGCTTGACCCGCGCGGGACCTTCAATCCGGGCCGTCTGTTGCCGCGTCCCGTCCGTGAGCCTTCTTGACTCAGCGCTCTCCAACCCAGCCCTCTCTAACCCAGTCCTCTCAATAACCAGCCCTTTCATTCAACCCAGGAATCCGCGTCATGTCCGTATCCGTTTTTGATATGCAATCGCTCCAGCACCTATGGAGCACCGAAGAGTTGCGTGCCATCTTTTCCGAAGAGAACCGCATCCAGAAATGGCTGGACTTCGAAGCGGCGCTGGCCGACGCGCAGGCCGAGCTGGGCATCGTCCCGGCGGCGGCGGCCAAGGAAATCCGCGCCCAGGCCAAGGTGGCCAATATCGACATCGGCGAGATGTCGGCGGAGATCCGGCGCATCAAGCATTCGCTGGTGCCGGCGCTCAAGCAGTTGCAGGCACGCTGCGGCGCGGACCACGGGGAATGGGTGCACTACGGCGCCACGACGCAGGACGTGGTCGACACCGGCGTGGCGCTGCAGCTCAAGGAAGTGCACGCCGTGATCCTGCGCGACACCGTGGCGGTGGGCCAGGAACTGGCGCGGCTGGCCCAGACCCACCGCGACACGCCCATGGCCGGGCGCACGCATGGCGTGCAGGCGCTGCCCATCACCTTCGGCCACAAGTGCGCCGTCTGGCTGGACGAGTTGTCGCGTCACCATGACCGGTTAAAGGAATGCGAGGCGCGCGTGCTGGTGGGCATGGTGGCGGGCGCCGTGGGCAGCCAGGCGTCGCTGGGTGAGCAGGCCGAGGAGGTCGAACGCCGCACGCTGACCAAGCTGGGGCTGGGCACGCCGCCCGTCAGTTGGGCGCCGGCGCGCGACCGCTACACGGAATACGCGCTGGTGCTGGCGATGCTGGGCGCCACCTTGTCGAAGATCGGCAACGAGCTATTCAACATGCAGCGCAACGAGTTCGGCGAGGTGGAAGAGGCATTCTCGTCGGGCAAGCTGGGGTCGTCCACGATGCCGCACAAGCGCAATCCGACCTCCGCCGAGAACCTGGCGGGCCTGTGCCGGCCGCTGCGCGCCAGCGCGGCGCTGATGCTGGAGGGCATGGTGCAGGAAGGCGAGCGCGACGGCGTGGCCTGGAAGATCGAATGGAAGGCGCTGCCCGAATGCTGCCTGATCGCGGGCGCCATGCTGTTCCAGGCCAAGAACCTGCTGGCCGGGCTGCGGGTGGACTCGGACGCCATGGCGCAGAACCTGGACCGCATGCGCGGCTACCTGCTGTCGGAACACGTCATGCTGGAACTGTCGGATCGCGTGGGCAAGCAGACCGCGCATGAATGGATCTACGAAGCGTCCATGCACGGCATCACGCACAAGCTGGATTTTGGAGAGGCGCTGAGTCAGCATCAAAAGCTGGCCGACCTGCTGGGGCCGGATGAAATCCGCAGGCTGACCGATCCGGCGGGCTATCTGGGGCAATGCGCCGCCTCGGTGGACCGGGTCGTAGGCCGGCAACAGGCGGGATGGCTCGCCGCCTGACCGCAGCCTGATAAAAACATACAGGAGACAAACACCATGCGCATTCCCTTCATGAACCTGATCGTTCGGCGGCCCCTGCGCGCCGCGGCCGCCGTGACGCTGGGCCTTGTCGCCCTGGCGGGCGGCGCGGCGCACGCCGCGTATCCCGCCAGGCCCATCACGCTGGTGGTGGGCTTTCCGCCGGGCGGCGGGGGCGACCTGTACGGCCGTCTCATCGCCACGGCCATGGGCAAGACGATCGGCCAGACCGTCATCGTCGAGAACCGGCCGGGCGCAGGCGGCAACATCGCCGCCGGCCTGGTGGCCAAGGCCGCGCCGGATGGCTACACCATCCTGCTGGCCATGAGCGGCAACCTGGCGGTGTCGCCCGCGCTCAAGCCGCAGAGCCTGCCGTACAAGGTGCCCGACGATTTCGCGCCGGTCGGCCTGATCCTGGAGGCGCCGCATGGCCTGTTCGTGGCTACGCAATCGCGCTTCAAGACGGCCCAGGAAGTCATCGGTTCGGCGAAGGGCAAGGAGATGACTTTCGCCTCCACGGGGACCGGCGGGGCGGCCCACATCGGCATGGAGACGATCAAGGAACTGGGCCATCTGAAGCTGCTGCACGTGCCGTACAAGGGATCGGGCCCCGCCATCACCGACATGATGGGCGGGCAGATCGACATGTTCTTCGCGACCGCGTCGCCGCTGGTGCCGCAGGTGCAGCAGGGCCAGTTGCGCGTGCTTGCCCTGACCGGCAGCCAGCGCAGTCCGGTGTTGCCGGACGTGCCCACCTTCAAGGAACTGGGCATCGATATGACCATGACGCAGTGGTATGGCCTGGCCGCCCCGGCCGGCACGCCGCCCGATGTGCTGAAGGTGCTGTCCGACAATCTCTCGCGCGCGCTGAAGGACCCGTCGGTGCAGAACGCGATCCGCAAGGACGCCGCCATGGAGCGCGACCTGCCGCTGGATCAGTTCAAGCAGTACATCGTGCAGGACATCGCCAACTACCGCAAGGCCGCCACCCCAAGCCTGCTCAAGCAGATCGGGCAATAGGCGCGATATTCCCCACCTTAATCACGGAGACTTTTTCATGTTGCAGAACAGGACCGATACGCGCGCGGGATCACGCATGCACACCACCCTGATCAGCGCGGATGAACTGGCCCGGGCCCTGGCCGGCCCGCAGGCGGACCAGGTCCGGGTCCTGGACTGCGGCTTCGAGCTGACGGACCCCGCGGCGGGCCAGCGCCAGTTCGATGCCGGCCACATTCCGGGGGCGGCCTATGTGCATCTGGAAGACACGCTCAGCGGCCCGAAGACGGGCACCAACGGGCGACATCCCTTGCCGGACCCCGGCGCGCTGGCCCGGGCGCTGGCGGCGCTGGGCGTCGGCGACGGCACCCAGGTCGTGGCCTATGACAATGCCGGCGGCATGTACGCCGCGCGCCTGTGGTGGCTGCTGCGCTGGATCGGCCATCAGTCGGTGGCGGTGCTGGATGGCGGCGTGGGCGCCTGGCGGGAAGCGGGCCATCCGCTGACCACCGATGCGCCGATGGCGCGCGCGCCCGGCAACCTGCGGGCCCGCGACGGCGGTTTGGCCACGTTGCGCTACGCGCAGTTGCTGGAAACGCGCGGCGCGGACGGCCCGCTGGTGCTGGATGCGCGCGCGCCCGACCGCTACCGCGGCGAAAACGAAACCCTGGACGCGGTCGGCGGCCACATCCCGGGGGCGCGCAACCGCTTCTTCCGGGACAACCTGGCCGCCGACGGCCGCTTCCTGCCGGCGGACCGCCTGCGCCAGGACTTCCAGGCGCGCATTGGCGACCGTTCCCCCGCCGATGTGGTCCACCAGTGCGGCTCTGGCGTGACGGCATGCCACAATCTGCTTGCCATGGAAATCGCCGGCCTCTCCGGCGCGGCCCTCTATCCCGGCTCGTGGAGCGAATGGAGCGCGCAAGCCGGCGCCCCGGTCGCCACCGGCCCAGAAGCCTGAGCCCTTATGGATCACGCCACCTCCCGCCCGATCCGCCCGGACACCGGCCGTAAACCCCACAGCGCCCATTGGGGGGTGTTCTCGGCCGCCTGGAAGAACGGCGCGCTGGACGTTCAGCCGCATCCGGGCGACCCGGACCCCAATCCCTTGATCGACAATTTCATCAACGCGCTGGACCATCCGGTGCGCGTGACCGCGCCGATGGTGCGGCGCGGCTGGCTGGAAAATGGCCCGGGTCCGGACGCGCGCCGCGGCCGCGATGGCTATGTGCAGGTCGGCTGGGACGAGGTCCTGGACCTGCTGGCCGGCGAGCTCCGGCGCGTCAAGGAACGGCACGGCCCGGAAGCGGTCTTCGGCGGTTCCTACGGCTGGTCCAGCGCGGGCCGCTTCCACCATGCCCAAAGCCAGGTGCACCGATTCCTGAACACCGCGCTGGGCGGTTACGTGCGGTCGGTCAACAGCTACAGCGCCGGCGCCTCGGCCGTGATCCTGCCGCATATTCTGGGCAGCATGGACGATGTGGCGCGGCGCAACGTCACGTGGGAGCAGATCGTCGAACACACCGACGTGGTGCTCGCGTTCGGGGGCATGGCCCTGAAGAATTCGCGCGTGGCCAGCGGCGGCATCAGCCGGCACATCGAACGGGAGTCCATGCGGCAGGCCGCGGCGCGCGGTTGCCGCTTCATCAATATCAGCCCGCTGGCGTCGGACTTTCCGGACGACGCGAAGGCGGACTGGGTGCAGGGCGTGCCCGGCACCGATGTGGCGTTGATGCTGGCGCTTACGCATGAACTGGTCGCCAACCGCCAGCACGACGAGGCCTTTCTGGCGCGGTACTGCGAAGGGTGGGATGGCTTCCTGGCGTATCTGCAGGGGCATCAGGACGGCCAGCCCAAGAACGCGGCCTGGGCCGCGCCGATCTGCGGCGTGCCGGAAGACCGGATCATCGACATCGCGCGCCTCTTGCCCGGCAAGCGGGTGCTGGTCACGGTGGCCCATTCGCTGCAGCGCGCGGAGCACGGCGAACAGCCGGTCTGGATGGCCGCGGTGCTGGCGGCGGCGCTGGGCCAACTGGGCCTTCCCGGCGGCGGCTATGCCTACGCGCTGGGCACGCTGGCCCACTACGGCAAGCGCAGCAACGCGGTGCCTGTGGCGTCCTTGCCGCAGGGCGTGAATGGCGTGAAGGCCTTCATCCCCGTTGCGCGCATTTCGGACATGCTGCTGCATCCCGGCGCGCCCTTCGATTACAACGGCAAGCGCATGCCGTATCCCCACATCCGGCTGGCCTATTGGGCGGGCGGCAATCCCTTTCATCACCATCAGGATCTCAAGCGGCTGACCCGGGCCTTCGCCACGCTGGACACCTTCATCGTCCATGAGATCGGCTGGACCGCAACCGCGCGCCATGCCGACATCGTGCTGCCGTGCACGATGACGCTGGAACGCGAGGACATCGGCGGCGCGCCGACCGACCCGCTGCTGGTGGCCATGCACCGCATCGCGGCGCCCAACGGCCAGGCGCGCGACGACTACGACATCTTCGCGGACCTGTCCGAACGCCTGGGCACGCGGCAGGCCTTCACGGAAGGGCGCAGCAGCGGCCAATGGCTGCGCCACCTTTACGAGAAGACGCGCGCCGCGTTGCAGGAAAAGGGACTTTACGCGCCGGACTTCGACCAATTCTGGGAACAGGGCGAGCTGGCCCTGCCGCAGCAGGACGATGACGGCGGCATCTTGCGCGCGTTCCGCCAGGATCCCGCCGGCAAGCCCTTGCCCACGCCCAGCGGCAAAGTGCAGATCAGCTCGCCTGCCATCGCCGGCTTCGGCTACGCGGATTGCCCGGGACACCCCGCGTGGCTGGCGCCGCAAGATGCGCCAACGCCGGCCTATCCGCTGTTCCTGGTCGCCAACCAGCCCGCCACGCGGCTGCACAGCCAGCTTGATTTCGGCGCGCACAGCGTGGCCCAGAAGCGGCAGGGCAGGGAAGTCTGCACCCTGCACCCGCGGGACGCCGAGGCGCGGGGCATCGCCGAGGGCGACATCGTGCGGCTGTTCAATGCGCGTGGCGCCTGCCTGGCCAGCGCCACGCTCAGCGCAACGGTCATGCAGGGCGTGGCGCAATTGCCCACCGGCGCCTGGTACGACCCGGTGGACGACGCCGACGGCAATGTGGCGCTGTGCGGCCACGGCAATCCCAACATCCTGACCCGCGATGTGGGCACCTCGTCATTGGCGCAGGGCTGCAGCGGCCAGCTCACGGCGGTGCAAGTGGAGCGTTTCGACGGCGCCTTGCCGCCCATACGCGCCTTCGACGGCCCCCGGTAAGCGAAGGGGGCTTGCCATGTAGCTGCCTAGGCAGCTAATATGCGGGCTTGTCCTCCAACGCCTCGCGCCAGGTCCACCATGAGCAACGCTGCCCCCTCCGTGCTGGACGAGTTTTGCACCGGCGAGCTCGGCTTCCTGGTGACCTCCGTGCGCAACGGCATCCACGAGGCGCTGGAGCGCGAACTGGCGCCTTTGCAGATCACCGTTCAGCAATACGTGGTGCTGAACTGCATCGTCAAGGGATGGGGCCGCACGCTCAGCGATTTCTGCCGCGTGCTGGCCTACGATTCCGGCGCCATGACGCGGCTGCTGGACCGCATCGAGGCCAAGGGATTCATCCGCCGCGTCGAAAACGCAACGGACCGCCGCAGCTCGCTGATCGAACTGACCGAGCAGGCCCAGGCCGCCTTCCCGCAGGCGCGTCAGGCGACCGAAGTGGCGATCCGCCGGCTGCTCGACGGGTTCTCGGAAGCCGATGCCGAAACGCTGCATAAGCTGTTATCACGCATCCTGATCAATGCCAGGGCGGACTGATTCTTCGGTCTGCTTTTTTTTAATTATTTATCTGCCTAGGCATATACAGCCTGGGCATAGAACCCACCGCCACCATGCACATCCCGTTCCCCTCCGCCATTACCGTGTCTCGATGCGCGGCTTCGGCCTGACGCCAGATCGCTCATGTCCCACCCCAAACCCCCCATCGCGTTGCTGCTGGTCATCGGCGCGCTGACCTTCATCGACTTCCTGCAGAACGGCATGGCGACGTTCGCCGCCGCGCCCATCATGGGCGAGATCGGCGCCAGCCCGGAGGAATACACGACCATCGCCGTGATCTATGCCTGCGTGGCGGTCGTGTTGATTGCGTTGCAGGGCTGGCTGGTGCATCACCTGGGGTTGCGGCGCTACCTGCTGGCGTCGCTTGCGGCAGCGGCGGCGGGCGCGGCCGTCTGCGCGCTGTCCCGCGGCCAGGCCGGGTTCCTGCTGGGCCGCGTGCTGATGGCCGTGGGCTGCGCGGCGATGCTGACGTCGTCGCGGCTGACGGTGAATCTGATTCCACCCGGCCCGGCGCGCTTTCACGGCATCAAGGCGCTGGCCACGGGACTGTGCACAGGCACGGCGCTGGCGCCATGGCTCGCATCCGTGGCGGTGGAACACCACGGATGGCCGCTGATGTTCTGGCTGGTCGCCGCCTTGGCTATCCTGGCGATGATTCCCGTGGCGATCGCCATGCCGGGCAGGGAGGGCACGGCCACGGTGGCGGGGCAGGCGCGTTTCGTGCCGGTCGCGGCGCTGGGATTGGGCAGCTTTCTGCTGCTGCATGCCTTGCAGCGGTCCTATTACGATTTCTTCAGTGACCGCTGGCTGTTGCTGCTGTACGCGGCGGCGGGGCTGGCGGCGCTGGCCTATTTCGTGCGCGCCGAAACGCGTAACGGCGCGCCGCTCTTGAAGCTGGGCGGCCTGAAAGAGGCGCGGTTCCTCAGCGGCCTGGCGCTCTTCATGCTCTGCTACCTGATGCTGGGCGCCAACGGTTATCTGGTGCCCCAGATGATCCAGCGCGCGCTGGGTCATCCCTGGTCCACCGCGGGCCAATTCCTTGCGCTGGGATTGGGCGCCGGGGTGCTGACGTTCGCGGCGATGTCGCAGCTGCTGCCGCGCTGGCCGTCGCCGCGCAAGTTCTTCGTCGCGGGGTTCCTGGCGTTGGCCGCATTCGGGGCGCTCATGTCGCGGCTGACGCCCACGGCCAATCTGTGGACCGACGTGTTCCCGGCATTGGCGTGCTATGGCGTGTTCATCATGATCGTCATGCCGACGACCGCCATGCAGACGTTCACGGGCCTCACGCGGGATCCGGCGGTTTTCGCGCATGCGCAGCAGGTGAAGAACATGCTGGCGCAGATCGGCCAGGCGCTGGGCATCATGGTGGCCACGGTAGGGCAGCAGTGGTTTGCGTCCCGGCACGACGACGCGCTGCGGCGCGGCCTGGTGGCGGGCAATGTGCGCCTGGAGGCGGCGCTGGCGCAGTTGACGCAATATTTTTCGGCCGTGGCCGATCCGGCGCAGGCACGCGACATGGCGGCGGCCCAGATCGGGCAGATGGTCAGCCAGCAGGCGGCGCTGCTGGCCAATCTGGATCACTTCAGGATATTGGCCGCGGTGGCGCTGGGCGGGGTGATGGTCAGCCTGATCCAGCGGGTGTTCCGCTAGGGTGGAAGGACGCTCAGTTGCCGGCCAATTGGCCGATGACCTGCCGCGCCACGTCCGACACGGACACGCCGCCGTCCATGGCGGCGCGCTGCAGGCGTTCGTGCGCGGCCTGCTCGGTCAAACCGTACTGGCTGATCAGCAGCAGCTTGGCGCGGTCGATGCGCTTTTTTTCTTCCAGGGCGCCGCGCACGGCGCTGAGCGCATCGTCCGTGCGTTGCATGCGTAGCGTCTGCTCGCGCATCATGTCCAGTATCGACCGTTCCAGTTCGCTGCCCACGCCGTCCCGGGGCGCGGTGTCCACCAGCCGGCTTTGCATGCTGAACACCATGCTGGGCGCGCGGCCGCTGGCGTGGTCGGCATAGCGGCTCAGGAGCAGCCGGCGGTCGTCCAGCTCCTGGCGGGTTTCGGCGATGCGGTGTTCGCACTGGCGCGCCAGCGCCTGGGCAAGCAGGCGTTCGACGTCCCGCATCGCGTCGATGCGCGCGGTGCACAGGTCGAACCACAGCTCGGCCAGCGCGCCGTCCACGGGCTGGGCGTCGACGGTCTGCTGCGCCATTTCACGCAGGCGCTGCACCGGCTGGCCCTGTTGCTGGATGGCTTGCCAGCGCTGCAGGGCGTCGCCGTCCGCGTACTGCGCGTAGATGTCGAAGCTGCGCCCCTGATTGGCGGCCAGGCCCAGCATGCGGGCCTTCTGGGCGTCCGTGAAAAAACCCGCCCTGAACCCGGTCACGCCGCAGGCGCGTTCCTGGCCGCTAAGCTCCTTGCCCTGCATGAAGTTCAGCAAGGCCACCAGGATGCGGGTGACGCCGGGATCCAGCGCCGAGTCGGCGGCTTCGAACACCACCGCCAGCAGGCTGCCGATCACTTGGGTGAAGCGCGCGTCCGCGTCTTCCGCGGGTATCGACTGGTCGCGGACCTGGCGGCGCAAGCCGGGCAGTTCGTCCAGGCGGAACAGCGCGAACGCGATGGCATTGAGCAGGCGGGCCTTGCCACGGCCATGCCCCGTGTCGGCCGCAAGGCCGTCGAGAAAGCCGCGCGCATCCGATTCGACAGTGGTGGCCTCCGCGCTCAGGCCGGCAAGTGTCTGTAGCAGGCGGTGCTGTGGCAGGCTTTCCGCCGGGCCGCAGAGCGTCAGGCTGGAGTAGCCGCGCTCCTTTTGCAGCGCATGCACCAGGGCGCTTATGTGCACCACCAGTTCGCAGGTTCCCGCCAGCGCTTCCAGGCCCTGGAGTTCGCTGCGCCGGGCGGCTAGCAGAAAACGCAGCGGTGGCGGCATGTGGCGTTCGGCCATGAAGGTTCCGGATTCAGGCGCTGCGGCGCAGCGAGGGTTCGAACGGGGACAGCGCCGGCAGCGGCGCGTCGGCGGCGCCCAGGACCTGGCAGGCGGCGACCTCGCCGATGATCAGCACGGCCGGGCTGCGCAGGCCGAAGGCGTCGGCGTCGCGCTCCATGGCGGCCAGCGTCGAACGGCATTCGCGCTGATCGGACAGCGAGGCGCGTTCGATCATGGCGACGGGGGTGTCGGCGGCCATGCCGGCCGCGCGCAATTGGCTGCTCATGTCTTGCAGTTTAGCGACTCCCATGTAGACAACCAGCGTGGTGCCACTGCGTGCCAGGCCGGTCCAGTCTGGCGTCGTGCCATCCCGTGAATGAGCGGTAATCAGTGTAACGCCCTGCGCCATGCCGCGTTGCGTCAAGGGAATGCCGCAGGACGTGGCGGCGGCAAGTCCGGCGGTGATGCCATTGACGATTTCGCAGGCCACGCCGTGGTCGCTGAGCCATTGGGCCTCTTCGCCGCCGCGGCCGAAGATGCAGGGATCGCCGCCCTTCAGGCGCGCCACGCGCAAACCCTGCCGGGCATAGCGCAGCATCAGGCGCTGGATGAATTCCTGCGGCGTCGATCGACAGCCGCCGCGCTTGCCCACGTACACCAGGCGCGCCTGCGGACAGTAGTCCAGGACCTGCGGATTGACCAGGTCATCGACCAGGACGACATCGGCGCGGCCCAGCGCCTTCACCGCTTTGAGCGTCAATAGTTCGGGATCGCCGGGGCCGGCGCCGATCAGCCATACATTAGGATTCATGGCATGCACACCTGTACTCAAGATTTGAACAATAGGACGGCGACCGTGATGGCCAGGACCAGGCACAGTCCCTTCCAGAAGGCCACGGGATTGCGTTCCAGCAAGGGCAGGCGTTCGCCCCGGCCGGCGGCGTCGGCCGGATGGCGCAGCGCATAGGTGAATTCGGACAGCTCGGGGGTTCGGGCCTGCGGATCCGGATGCAGGGCGCGGCTGAGCACGCTGTCGATCCAGACGGGAATCTCGCGGTCGCGGTCCAGCACGGAAACGTAGTTCAGCCGCATTTGCGCCGCGCGGCTGCGGGCGCGTGCCGCTTCGGCGCCATAGGGCAGCCGGCCCGACAGCATCTGGTAGAGCATGGCGGCCAGCGAATAGATGTCTGACCGGGAGGTGCCTTCCTCGCCCAGGAAGTACTCGGGCGCGGCGTACTGCGCGGTGCCCAGGACGGGCATGGGCTCGCCGTCGGCCTGCGCCTGCTCCTGTATGCCGGCGGCGCGGGTCGAGCCCAGGTCGATGATCTTTGCCGTGCCGTCCGGCGTGATGATGATGTTGTCCGGCCGCAGATCCTGATGCACGATCTCCAGCCGGTGAAAGGCCTGCAGGCCGCGCGCGATCTGTTCGATGATCTCGATGGCCGGTTCCAGGTCCGGCCGCGGGTTGGCGGCCATCCATTGCGTCAGCGTGCGGCCTTCGATGTACTCGCTGACCGTGTAGAGCGTTCGGCGCTGACGGGTGCGCGGCCAGGCGCGCACGACGTGGCGGCTGTCGATGCGGCGCGCGATCCATTCCTCGGTCAGCAGGCGTTCCAGGTAGGCCGGGTCATGGCGCAGGTCCAGCGACGGGATCTTGATGACGACCGTGTCGCCGCTGGCGATGTCACGCGCCAGATAGACGTGGCTGCGGCTGCTGGCGCGCAATTCGCCGGTGATGCGAAAGCCCTCGAATTCCTGGCCCACATCCAGCAAAGGCGGGCAGGGCAGGCTGCCGGAATACTGCGCGAGTTCGCTGGCCTGGCGCGCGGGCAGGGCGTCGATGCGCACAATCTGCATCGTCAGGTTGTCGTCGCTGCCGCGTTCCAGCGCCAGCCGCACCAGCGCGCGCGCGGCATCGTCCAGCGTGTCGGGATGCGCGGCGACGGTGTCCCGGTAGTCCTGTTCGGTCAGGTGCTCGTACACGCCGTCGGTCGCCAGCAGGAACACGTCGCCCAGCTCCACGGGCTGGGTGTGATAGTCGATTTCCAGGTGCGGCGACAGGCCCAGCGCGCGGCCCAGATAGCTTTTGTCGTGCGCCACCCAGACGCGGTGATCCTCGGTAAGCTGTTCCAGCGCGCCGTCGCGCAGGCGGTAGATGCGGGCGTCGCCGATGTGCAGGATATGCGCCGTGGTCGCCTTGAGCACCATCACGGTCAGGGTGCACACGTAGCCCCGGTCCTGGTCCTGGCCGTGGCGCTGCCGGCTTTGCGAATGCAGCCAGGCATTGGCGGCGCTCAGCACCTTCTGCGCCGATTTCTTCACCGACCAGGTTTCGGGGGTGCAGTAATAGTCTTCCAGGAAGCTTGCCACGGCGGTTTCGCTGGCGATGTGGCTGACGTTGCTGCTGCTGATACCGTCGGCCAGCGCGATCGCGATGCCCTTGGCGCCCAGCAGCGGCTCGCCCGGCACGCACAGCCCGTGGAAGTCCTGGTTGACGGGCTTGACGCCCGGCTCCGTGTGCTGGCCCACCGCCACCTTCAAGGAGGCGGCGAGGGCGCCGGGCGCGTAGCTGTCCATGAAAAGCGCGCGTTCAGTTGAAGCGGCGTTTGGGCGCGGTCTTCATGTGCGTGGTGTAAAGCGTCAGACCGGTCAGCGAGATGCCGCCGATCAGGTTGCCCAGCACCACGGGGATCTCGTTCCAGATCATGTAGTCCATGATCGAGAAATTGCCGCCCAGGATCATCGCCGACGGGAACAGGAACATGTTGACGATGGAGTGCTCGAAGCCCATCGCGAAAAACAGCATGACCGGCATCCACATGGCAATGACCTTGCCGCTGACGGACGTGGAGATCATCGCGCCCACCACGCCCAGCGACACCATCCAGTTGCACAGCACGCCGCGGATGAAGATGGTCAGCATGCCGCCGGCGCCGTATTCCTTGTAGCCCAGCGTGCGGTTTTCGCCGATGTGCGAGATGACCTCGCCGACCTTGTTGGGCGGCACCGAAAAGCCATAGGTGAAGACGATGGACATCAGGACGGCGACGGTCAGCGCGCCCAGGAAATTGCCCACGAACACCAGGCCCCAATGCTTCAGGATGCCGTTCACGGTGACGCCCGGGCGCTTGTCGAACAGCGCCAGCGGCGTCAGGACGAACACGCCCGTCAGCAGGTCGAAGCCCATCAGATACAGAATGCAGAAGCCCACGGGAAAGAGCGCCGCGCCCAGGATGGGCGAACCGGTCTGCACGGTGACGGTGACGGCGAACACCGCGGCGATCGCCAGGATGGCGCCCGCCATGAAGGCGCGGATCAGGACGTCGCGGGTCGCCATGTAAAGCTTCGATTCGCCCGCATCCACCATCTTGGCGACGAACTCGGAAGGAACTAGATAGGACATGATGTTTCCTGTTGCTTTGCTGATATTGAATGGAGTCCGGCGGCACCCGTCAGGCGATTTCCACCGCGTCGCCGTTGAAGCGCGCCTGCCAGGTCCGCAGCCGCTGTTCGGGGTATTGCACGCAGCTTCCATCCGCCAGGCGGAAGTGCTGCTTGTAGAGCGGAGAAGCCACCACCAGGTCGCCGCCCAGATGGCCGACGATGCCGCGGCCGATCACGTTGACGCCCGACTTCGGGTCGCGGTTCGATACGGCATACAGGCCTGGTCCGCCTGCGTCCGGCAGATAGAACAGGGCCACCTGCTCGCCGTCCACCAGTGCGACCACGCCGGAGTTCGGCACCAGGTCGCGGCGGTGGCAGGCGTGCTGCCAGACGTGTTGTTCGCAAGCGTGGGCGTTCATCAGACGACCTCCTCGGCGATGGGGATGACGCGCTGCGCCGCGCGCGCCGGGGCGGGCTTGGGCTGGCCGCGTTCCTGCACGAACTGGATGTCGGGGTCGCCCCGGCTGTCGTTGACGAAGGTGCGGAAGCGCTTGAGTTTTTCGGGATCGTCGATGGCGTTGGCCCACTCGCATTCGTAGCGGTCCACCACCAGTTGCATCTGCGCCTCCAGCTCCGCGCCCAGGCCCAGGCTGTCGTCGATGACCACTTGCTTCAAATAGTCCAGCCCGCCTTCCAGGGACTCGCGCCACACGGAAGTGCGTTGCAGCTTGTCGGCCGTGCGGATGTAGAACATCAGCACGCGGTCGATGTAGCGGATGAGGGTTTCGTCGTCCAGATCGGTGGCGAACAGTTCGGCGTGGCGCGGACGCATGCCGCCGTTGCCGCACACATACAGGTTCCAGCCGTTCTCGGTGGCGATCACGCCGATGTCCTTGCTTTGCGCCTCGGCGCATTCGCGGGTGCAGCCGGACACGGCAAACTTCAGCTTGTGCGGCGCGCGCAAGCCCTTGTAGCGGTGCTCGATGTCCAGCGCCATCTTCACGCTGTCCTGCACGCCGTAGCGGCACCAGGTGCTGCCGACGCAGGACTTCACCGTGCGAGTGGACTTGCCGTAGGCGTGACCCGTTTCGAACCCGGCATCGATCAGCTCCGACCAGATGCCCGGCAGTTCATGCAATTGCGCGCCGAACAGGTCGATGCGCTGGCCGCCGGTGATCTTGACGTACAGCTTGTACTTTTTGGCGACGGCGCCGATGGCGATCAGGCCTTCGGGCGTGACCTCGCCGGCCGGAATGCGGGGCACCACGGAATAGGTGCCGTTCTTCTGCATGTTGGCCATGAAGGTATCGTTGGTGTCCTGCAGCGGCACCAGGTGCGGGTCCTGGATGGGGCGGCTCCAGCACGAGGCCAGGATCGATCCCACGGCGGGCTTGCAGATTTCGCAGCCCACATGGCCGCGCCCGTGGCTGGCCAGCAGTTCCTCGAACGACTCGACGCCGCTGACGCGCACGATCGAATACAGCTCCTGGCGGGTGTAGGCGAAGTGTTCGCACAGGCTCTTGTCGACCGCGACGCCGCGGCTGGCCAGCTCGTGTTCCACCACCTGCTTGAGCAGGCCCGCGCAGCCGCCGCAACCCGAGGCGGCCTTGGTGCAACCCTTGACGCTGGCCAGGTCCGTACAGCCGCCGTCGATGGCGTCGCAGATGGCGCCCTTGTTTACGTTGTGGCAGGAACAGATCGTGGCGGTGGCGGGCAGCGCGTCCACGCCCAGCAGCGGCGCGGCCTGGCCTTGGGGCAGAATCAGGCTGGACGGGTCTGCCGGCGGCGCGATGCCGTTCTGCGCGTACTGCAGCAGGGTGTCGTAGTAGCTGTTGTCGCCCACCAGCACGGCGCCCAGCACGCGTTTGCCGTCCGCGGACACCACCAGGCGGCGGTAACTGGAGCCGGCTTCGTCGATGTAGCGGTAGCTGCGCGAGCCCGGCGTCGCGCCGTGCGCGTCGCCGATGGAGCCGACATCCACGCCCAGCAGCTTGAGCTTGGTGGACATGTCGGCGCCCGTGAACGCCGTTTCGGGGGCGCCGCAAAGCTCGGCCGCGACGATGCGCGCCATCTGGTAGCCGGGCGCCACCAGGCCGAACACGGTGCCGCTCCAGGACGCGCATTCGCCGATGGCGTAGATGCGTTCGTCGCTGCTGCGGCAATGGCCGTCGATGGCGACGCCGCCGCGCTCGGCCAGCGCCAGTCCGGCCTTGCGCGCCAGATACACCTGCGGCCGGATGCCGGCCGAGAACACGATCAGGTCGGTTTCCAGCGGCGCGCCTTCGGCAAAGCGCATGCGGTAGCGGTACTGGGTGCCGGGCTTGATGTCCTGCGTGGCGCGCGACAGATGCACGCCCACGCCCAGCGATTCGATGCGGGCCTTGAGCGCCGCGCCGCCGGCTTCGTCGAGCTGCACCGGCATCAGGCGCGGCGCAAACTCCACCACGTGCGCTTCCAGGTTCAGCGACTTGAGGGCGTTGGCGGCCTCCAGCCCCAGCAGGCCGCCGCCCACGACCACGCCGCGCCGCGCGCCGCTGGCGGCCTCGCGGATCAGGTCCAGGTCGTCGATGCTGCGATACACCAGGCGCGACGCGCCTTCGGCCCCGGCGATGGGCGGCACGAAGGGATAGGAGCCGGTGGCCAGCACCAGTTTGTCGTAGGCGGTGCGGCCGCTGGCGGTGACCACCTCTTGCTGGTGGCGGTCGATCTCCAGCACCGGCTCGCCCAGGTGCAGGGTCAGGCCCTCCTGTTCGTACAGCGAGGCCTCGCCCAACGCCATCGACTCGGCATCGCGCCCGTTCAGGTATTCGGACAGGTGGACGCGGTCATAGGCGCGGCGGGTCTCCTCGCCGAAGACGTGGATGCGATAGCGCGCGAGCGCGCCGCGGGCGACCAGTTGCTCGACGCAATGGTGGCCCACCATGCCGTTGCCGATGACAACCAGCGTCTGCAAGGAATCGGAAGTGGCCGCTACATTCATGGGATATCCCCAGGCTTGGATATTCGGGTTTCTGAAAGACAAACGGCGCCCTGGACCTTTCGGTCTGGGCGCCATTGCCGGTACTGCTCGAATTGTCTGGGCGGGTTTGCGCCCGCACATGACCTATCAAGCAAAGTCCGTGCCAGGAATTTGGTAGGGGCGTGAAATAGGGAGATTTCCCCTAAGGTTCATAGGAGGAAAGGGACGCCGGGCGGCGCGCCCGATGCGTTCGGCCTCGCGGTACGCGCAGCGGCCGATGCCTCGAATCGGTGCATAGCCCTGTGCGCCTTGCACCCGTATGGCGCAGCGCAGCATGCCTGCCGAGCGCCGTCGCCGGGCAGCCGAATGCGGCGGCGCCGCCTTAGCCGAACGCGGCCTGCACGGCGGCGAACGCGGCGGCCACCAGCGGGTCCTCGCGGCGCGACGCCTGAGTAATGAAGGACAGCTCCGCCTGGATGGACAGCCCCTTCACCAGCAAGAGGCCATTGGCCTGGGACTCGCGCAGCGCGATGGAGTCGCGGGCCAGGGACAGGCCCACGCCCGAGCGCACCAGATCCAGCATGGACGCTTCCTGGTCCACCTCCGCCACCGCGTGGGGCGCGATGCCCAGCGCGTCGAACTTGGCGGATAGTAGCCGGTGGTGCACGGAATCCGGCGGCGTCCAGATCCACGGCAGCGCCCCGATCTCGGCCCAGCCCCGGCCCGCCACCTGCGCGCTCCAGCCCTTGGGCGCCACCACGTAGTACGCGAACGAGGCCAGCGGCCGCGCTTCGAGGCCGGGCGGATGGCCGGTCTTCTCTTGCGGCCCCAGGAAGAAGCCCACGTCCAGCTCGCCCGAGCGCACTTGCCGGCCGACCGACCCGGACATGCCGTGGCGCAGGGTGGGGCGGATCTTGGGGTAGTGCTCCACCAGGTATTGCAGCGTGGCGCCCAGCCGCAGGAATTCCGGATCCAGGATGGTGCCCATGCGCAGTTCGCCCTGGACCGTGTCGCGCAGGGCGCCGATGGCACGCTGGAAGTCTTCCAGCGCGTCCAGTATCCGTTGGGCCGAAGGCAGCAGCGCCCGCCCGTCCGCGTTGGGCGCCAGGCCCTGGGCGGTGCGCGCGAACAAGGTCAGGTCCAGCGACTCCTGAAAGTTCTTGAGCTGCAGGCTCAGCGCGGGCTGGGTCAGGTGCAGGTGCTCGGCCGCGCGGGTCAGGTTGCCTTCCTGCGCGACGGCGGCAAAGGTGCGGATGTGCTTCAGGTCCATGGCGTCGTCCGAAAAGAAGGGTTGCCGCTGCCGGGAGCGGCCAACCCGGGCAAAGCCGCTGAGCATTATTAGAGATGCTTATAAGGCGTTTTTCAACAATTCATTGGACAGCAACGTGCCGCTGCGCCAGAGTCATGCCAGATGCCCGGCGCGCGTTCACGCGCCGCAGCCGGGTCGGCTCACCCTCGCAGGCGTCCGTCTGGACCCGCGACCTGATAAGAAGAGCTTATGGAGACATACGACTACATCATCGTGGGCGCGGGTTCGGCCGGCTGCGTGCTGGCCAACCGCCTGAGCCGCGATCCCGCCGTGCAGGTCCTGCTGCTGGAGGCCGGCGGGCGCGACAACTATCACTGGATCCACATCCCGGTAGGCTACCTGCACTGCATCGGCAATCCCCGCACGGACTGGATGTACCGCACCGCCGAAGAGCCCGGCCTGGGCGGACGGTCACTGATTTATCCGCGCGGCCGCGTGCTGGGCGGGTGCTCGTCGATCAACGGCATGATTTATATGCGCGGCCAGCGGGAAGACTACGAGGACTGGGCCGCGCTGTCGGGCGACCCCGCCTGGAGCTGGGACCAGGTGCTGCCGGTCTTCAAGCGCAGCGAGGACTATCACCGGGGCGCGGACGAGCACCACGGCGCGGGCGGCGAATGGCGCGTGGAGTCGCAGCGCCTGCGCTGGGACATTCTTGAGGCCTTTGCCAGCGCGGCCGAACAGGAAGGGATTCCGCGCGTGCCGGATTTCAACCGGGGCGACAACTTCGGCAGCGGCTACTTCGAGGTCAACCAGCGGCGCGGCTGGCGCTGGAACACCGCGAAGGCGTTCCTGCGGCCGGTGCAAAAGCGCCAGAACCTGCATGTGATGACCGGGGCCGTGGCCGAGCAACTGGAATTCGACGGCAAGCGCTGCGTCGGGGTGCGCGTGAACCGCGAAGGGCGCGCAACGACATTGCGGGCGCGCCGCGAGGTCATCCTGTCGGCCGGCGCGGTCAACACCCCGCACCTGCTGGAGGTCTCGGGCATCGGAGAACCCGCGCGCCTGCGCGAAAGCGGCATTGCGCTGCGCCACGCCTTGCCAGGCGTCGGCGAAAACCTGCAGGATCATCTGCAACTGCGGGTCATCATCAAGGTGAACGGCGTGAAGACGCTGAACCGCATGGCGTCGACCTGGCTGGGCAAGGCCGGCATCGGCCTGGAATATCTGGTCAATCGCAGCGGCCCCATGAGCATGGCGCCGTCGCAACTGGGCGCGTTCGCCAAGTCGGATCCCGGCCAGGCGCGCGCCAATGTGGAATTCCATGTGCAGCCGCTGTCGCTGGGCGCCTTCGGCGAACCTTTGCACGGGTTTGACGCCTTCACCGCCAGCGTCTGCAACCTGCGGCCCACCTCTCGCGGCAGTGTCCATGCCCAAGGCCCGGTTGGGCGCAAGGGGGCGGAGGCGCCCGTCATCCGCCCCAACTATTTGAGCACCGACGAAGACCTGCAGGTGGCGGCCGATTCGATCCGCCTGGTGCGCCGCATCGCCGCGGCGCCCGCGCTGCAGCGCTACAAGCCGGAAGAGTGGCTACCCGGCCCGGCCTTCCAGACCGAGGCCGAACTGCGGCAGGCGGCGGGCAAGATCGGCACCACCATCTTTCACCCCGTGGGCACCTGCGCGATGGGCCGGGACGCGGACAGCGGCGCGGTGGTGGACGCGCGGCTGCGGGTGCACGGGCTGGAAGGCCTGCGCATTGCCGATGCGTCCATCATGCCGCTGATCACGTCCGGCAACACCAACTCGCCCACGATCATGATCGCGGAACGCGCCGCCGACATGATCCTGGAAGGGCCCGCGGTTCAGCGCAGCGAACGATAGGTCTGCTGGCGTTGCGGATGCGTCAGCATCACTTGCCAGAGCTGCCCCTCGCGGGACCGGAAGAACCCGGCGCAGCACATCAGGTAGTACTTCCACATCCGGTAGAAGCGGGTGCCGTAGCGGGGTTCGAGCGCGGGCCAGGCGCGTTCGAACCTGTCCCACCAGGCCATCAGCGTCCGGTCATAGTCGGCGCCGAAATTGTGCCAGTCTTCGATGATGAAGCGGCCTTCCACGGCCGTCGCGATCTCGCGCGCGGACGGCAGCTTGCCGTTGGGGAACACATAACGGTCGATCCAGGGATCGGTGCTTTGGCTGGTGGCGGCGATGCCGATCGTGTGCAGCAGGAACGCGCCCTCCGGCGCCATCAGGCGCTGCACGTTCGAGAAGTAGGTGTCGTAGTTTTTCGGACCCACGTGTTCGAACATGCCGACCGAGACCACCTTGTCGAAGCGGCCTTCCAGGTCGCGGTAGTCCTGCAGCAGCAGTTCCACGGGCAGGCCCTTCACGCGTTCCTGCGCCAGGGCGAGCTGCTCTTTGGATACGGTCACGCCGGTGACCTTGACGCCGTAGCGCTCGGCCGCGAACTTGGCCAGGCCGCCCCAGCCGCAGCCGATGTCCAGCAGCGTCTCGCCTTCTTTCAGTTGCAGCTTGCGGCAGATCATGTCCAGCTTGGCCAGTTGCGCCTCTTCCAGCGTCTGGGCGTGTTCCCAGTAGGCGCAGGAGTAGATCATGCGGCTGTCCAGCATGGCTTCGAACACGTCGTTGCCCGCGTCGTAGTGCTGTTCGCCAACCTCGAATGCCCGGTTCCGGGATTGCAGGTTGAACAGCTTGTGGCGCAGGTGCTCGGCGATCAGCTTGATGCGCGCCACGCCCAGCGCCGCCGATCCCATGTCCGCGCGCAGAAGGCGCGTGAAAAGCTCGTCAAGCTGGTCGCAGTCCCACTCGCCGTCCATATAGGATTCGCCCAGGCCCAGCGACCAGCTCGCGAAGACCCGCTCGTACATGTGCTTGTCATGGACCTGGATATCCCACGGGCGCGTGCCGTTGATCTGGACGTCCGCGCGCGAAAGCACGTCCTGGAGGACTTTGGGCGGCTGGGGAGGAGGGGGGCTGACGGAGGAATGATCGGCGGAATGATCGGTCAGCGGAGGAACGGGACTGCTTTGCTGCATACGGACTCCATATCAATTTTGGGATGACTGATCTGGCAATGCCTGAAGCTTTTTACTGTGCGCCTGGGCGGGTGCGCAACTCCAATTTAATGATTGGATCGCGCCGATAGGCAACGCCAATTGCCGCGGCGCCTGGCGCCCTTGCGGGCCGATCCGGTTGGGATGATCGTAGCGATGACCGGCCGGATAGTCCAGAGCAAGGCGGCCCGGTCCTATAAGATAGCGGCCAAAGTGCGCTGCCGCCTCGGCCCGCGCCGATCCGTGGAGTGTATCGATCGTGGACAGTCTGGAACCCCGTTTGGATTTCGTCACCTGCGCCAGCCCGGCGGGCCTGCACCGCATGGCCTACTGGGAATGGGGCGATCCGGCCAACGATCAGGTGCTGCTCTGCGTCCATGGACTGACCCGCAGCGGCCGCGACTTCGATGCGCTGGCCCGCCGGCTGGCGGGCCGCTACCGCGTCGTCTGCCCGGACGTGGTCGGGCGCGGCCGTTCGGACTGGCTGGTCAATCCGGCCTTCTACACGGTGCCGCAATATGTGTCGGATATGGTGACCTTGATCGCGCGCCTGCGGCCGGCCGGACTGTCCTGGGTGGGCACGTCGATGGGCGGGCTGATCGGCATGGCGCTGTCGGGCGCGGCGGTCTTCGCGAAGGCCATGCTGGCCATGCGCCCGCACGCGGGCATGCTGCCGCCCGGGCAGGGCATCCGCTTCGACAAGCTGGTGCTCAACGACGTGGGGCCGCATCTGGAAAACGGCGCCCTGGCCCGCATCGGCCAGTATGTGGGCCAGCCCGGCGAGTTTGCGTCCTTCGAAGAGGCGGTTGCCACGATGCGCGCCAACTCCGAAACCTTCGGGCCGCATACCGACGCGCAGTGGGCGGAACTGGCCAAGTACCTGTATCCCGAGCAGGGCGGAAAGTGGGTCAAGCACTATGACCTGGCGATCACCCAGGCGCTGACCGCGCAGACACCCGACGAACTGGCCGCGGGCGAACAGATTTTGTGGCGCTCCTATGACGCCGTCGACTGCCCCGTGCTGATCGTGCGAGGAGAATTGTCCGATCTGCTGACGCGCGCGACCGTCCACGAAATGCTTGAACGCAACCCGCGCGCACAGGCGCACGAGGTGCCCGGCGTGGGCCACGCGCCCACGCTGATCGCCGCCGACCAGGTGGATCCGGTGGCGGATTTTTTGCTGGCCTGACCCGGGGACGGTAATACGGGGACGGCGTGGCGCTATGCCTGGTGCCGGGCCTTCTCTACAATAGCCCCATGAAAGCGCCCACCCTGAACATCGATCTGCATTGCCATTCCACCGTGTCCGACGGCGCGCTCGCGCCCCGGGACGTGGCGCAGCGGGCGCACGCCAACGGCGTGGATGTCTGGGCCCTGACCGATCACGACGAGGTGGGCGGCCTGGCCGAAGCCGCGGACGCGGCCCGGGATCTGGGCATGCGCTTCGCCACCGGCGTCGAAATCTCCGTGACGTGGGCAGGGCTGACGGTGCATATCGTCGGCCTGCGGTTCGATCCCACGAATGCCGTCCTGACCGAGGGCCTGCGCAAGACCCGTTCCGGCCGCGCCGAACGCGCCAAGCGCATCGGCGAACGCCTGGCGGACATGGGCATGCCCGGCGCCTACGAAGGCGCGCTGCCGTTCGCCGGCAACCCCGAACTGATCAGCCGCACGCACTTCGCGCGCTACCTGGTTGAAGCCGGCTACTGCCCGGACGTCCAGGCCGTGTTCACCCGGCATCTGGGCGACGACCGGCCCGGCCATGTGCCGATGCAATGGGCCACGCTGGCCGAGGCGGTGGGCTGGATCCGCGGCGCGGGCGGCCAGGCCGTCATCGCGCATCCGGGCCGCTACAAATACACGCCCACGCAGTTTGCCGCGCTGTTCGACGAATTCCTGCAATTGGGCGGCGTGGGCATCGAGGTCAACACGGGCAGCCACACCTCCGAAGAAGCCCGCCAGTACGCCGACGTGGCGCGCCGCTATGGTTTCCTGGCGTCGCGCGGGTCGGACTTTCATAGTCCCAAGGAAAGCCGGATGGACCTGGGCCGCCTGCCCAACCTGCCCTCCGACCTGAAGCCGGTCTGGCACGACTGGTTCTGACGCGGGCGGCATCGGCCGCCCATTCCGCAAGCCATCATCAGTGACCCCGCCATCGCGGCGCAACCGCCATGAATAAAGCCTTTGTCAAAGAGTCCGACCACGAGGACGACGACGATCTGCCGCAGGCCCAGGCCTTGCCGGCAGGCACCAAGAACTACATCACGCCCGAAGGGTACGAGCGCCTGCGCGCCGAACTGACGCACCTGATGAACGTAGAGCGTCCTTCGGTCGTGCAGGTGGTGTCGTGGGCCGCGTCCAACGGCGACCGCTCGGAAAACGGCGACTATCTCTACGGCAAGAAGCGCCTGCGCGAGATCGACCGCCGCATGCGCTTTCTGACCAAGCGGCTGGACATCGCCGAAGTCGTGGACCCCAAGGCCCAGCCCAATCGCGACCAGGCATTTTTTGGCGCAACGATCTCCTACGTGGACAAGGCGGGCGAGGAACACACCGTCACCATCGTCGGCGTCGACGAAGCCGAGCCCCTGGCCGGCAAGATAAGCTGGATCTCCCCCGTGGCGCGGGCCCTGATCAAGGCCCGCGAAGGCGACACGGTCGTGCTGCGCACGCCCGGCGGGATCGATGAGCTGGATATCCTGGAAGTCAGTTACCCGGACTAGAAAAAAATAACGGGCGCCAGCTTGTGGCCGGCGCCCGTCTGGTGGGCGGGATCTGACGTCCCTGCCTCGGTTGGCGGCTTGCGCCGCCGGTTCCCCTGGGGCTTGCTGCGAATCTGTCGCGGGTTTACTTCTTGCGTTCGGCGATGGACTTTTCGGCCATGTTGACGAGGTCTTCGCCGATCTGCTTCTTCCACTTTTCGTAGACGGGCTTGGTGACCTTCACGAAGGCATCGTGGTCCGCCTGGGTCAGCGTGGTCACGGTGACGCCGTGGCCGGCGATTTCCTTCAGCAGCGACGGGTCCTCGGGCGTGACGCCCTTGCGCGCGATGACGATCTGCTGCTTGCCGGCGTCCAGCGCGGCCTGGCGCACGATGTCGCGGTCCTTTTCAGACCAGGAATTCCAGACTTCGCGGTTGACCACGAAGATCAGCGGATCGGCCACGTAGTTCCACAGCGTCAGGTACTTCTGGCCCACGGTGTAGAGCTTGGAGCCGGTGTAGATGGACAGCGGGTTCTCCTGGCCGTCGACCGCGCCGCTGGCCAGCGCCGGCTGCGCATCCGCCCAGCTCATCTGCGTGGGATTGGCGCCCAGCGCGGTGAACGTGTCGATGTACAGCGGCGAACCCACCACGCGCAGCTTCATGCCCTTCATGTCGGCGGGCTGCTTGATTTCGCGCTTGGAGTTGCTGATCTGGCGGTAGCCGTTTTCGCCCCAGGCCAGCGGCACCACGCCGGCCTTCTCGATGAGCTTGAACATCTCTTTGCCGACGTTGCCTTGCACCAGCGCGTCGATGGCCGCGTAATCGGGCATCAGGAAGGGCAGGGAGAACAGGTTGAGCTGCTTGACCTGCGGCGACCAATTGATGGTGGACCCCACGGCCATGTCGATCACGCCCTGGCGGATGGCCGTGAATTCGCGGGTCTGGTCGCCCTGGACCAGCGAGGTGCCCGGATAGACCTTGATGTTGATGCGGCCCTGCGTGCGCTCGCGCACCAGGTCCGACCAGATGACGGCGCCTTGACCCCACGGGAACGTGGGGCCGACCACGATGGAGAGCTTGTACTCGGGCTTGTAGGTTTGCGCATGCGCGGGCGCCATGCCCACCACGGCTGCGGCGCACAGCGCGGCTCCGATCAGGTTGCGGAATTTCATGTTGCGTCTCCTCTCTTTGCGAGTCTGTCTGTTGTTGTAGTCAAAATGCGTGCGGCTTTCGGAGCCGCCCCGTCCAGCCGTTTCAATAGCCCAGCTTGCGCGGCAGCCACAGCGCCAGTTCGGGGAACACCAGCACCGCGACCAGCACCAGGAACATCGCGCCCAGCAGCCACACCACCCAGCGCACCGTGGACTCCATGGGAACGCGCGCGATGCGGCACGACACCATCAGGTTCACGGCCAGTGGCGGCGTGAACTGACCCAGCGCCACCTTCAAGGTCAGGATCACGCCGAACCACACCGGATCCCAGCCATAGGCGTTGGCAATCGGCATCAGCAGCGGCACGAAGATCAGGAAAATCGAGATGCCATCCAGGAACATGCCGACGGTCATCAGCAGCAGGATCAGCAGCGCCAGCACGCCCCATTCGCCCAGGCCGGAATTGACGATGGCGTGGGTGATCGGGTCGATCACGCTGAGCGTGGACAGCGCCCAGGCGAAGATGCCCGCCAGGGTCACGACCAGCATGATCACGGCGGACAACTCCGCGGCTTCGCGCAGGATGGTGTACAGGTCGCGGAATTTGATCGTGCGGTGAATGAAGCCGCCCACGAACAGGCCGTAGAACACCGCCACCACGGCGGCCTCGGTGGGGGTGAACCAGCCCATGCGCATGCCGCCCAGTATCAGCACGGGCGCGGCCAGGCCCCAGGAGGCGTCGCGCAGGCTCTTCCAGAAAGGCGGGCGCGGCAGGTGCGATTCCAGCGCGCCCATCTTGTATTTGCGCGACAGCCAGACGGCCGGCACGATCAGGGCGAAGCCGGCCAGGATGCCGGGGATCATGCCGGCGGCGAACAGCGCCGGCACGGAGGCGCCGGGAACCAGCACCGAGTAGATGATGAAGGCCACGGACGGCGGAATCAGGATGTCGGTGGCGGCGCCGGCCGCAACCACCGACGCCGAAAACGAACCGGGATAGCCGGCGCGCGACATGGCGGTGATCATGACGGCCCCCACGGCCGCGGCGCAGGCCGGGCCCGAACCCGAGATGCCGCCCAGGAACATGGCCACCGCGATCGACACCAGCGGCAGCATGCCGGGGCCGCGGCCCACGATGGCGATGGCGAAATCCACCAGGCGCTTGGCCACGCCGGAGCGGTCGAAGATGGACCCCACCAGCACGAACATGGGAATGGCGAGCAGCGGATACTTGGCAAGGCCGGCGTAGAAGTTCTGGGGCACCGTCAACAGGCCATACCAGGGCGTGTCCAGGTTGGACAGCACGATGGCGACCGTGCCGCCGATGCCCAGCGCCACGCCGACCGGCACGCCGATCAGCATCAGGACGATGAAGACCGTGAAGAGGATGGCGGCGATCATTGCTGCGCGTCTCCCTGCGTGCCGCGCGCGATGCGGCGCAGGGTGCCCAGCGTGCGCAGTGAGATCGCCGCGGCCATGACCGGCAGCCAGATCGAATACCACCAGGTGGGCACGCCGATGGCCGGCGAGGTTTCCTCGTACATGTATTCGTCCAGGACCAGCTTCACGGACAGCACGGTCAGCAGCAGGAAGAACGCCAGCACGCATCCGCTGGAAATCAGCGCCATGATGCGCTGGCGGCGCGGCGATCCCGAGTCGGCCAGGATTTCGATGCGGATGTGATGGTTGCGGACAAAGGCCACGCTGCCGCCCGCCATCGTCAGCACGATCAGCAGGAACACCGAGATTTCCTCGGTCCAGGCGAAGGACTGGTCGGTGAAATAGCGCACCAGCACGTTCAGGAAGGTAATGATGGCCAAGGTGGCCAGCAGGATCACGGCCAGCCAGTCTTCGATGGCCAGCGGCACCTTCACGGCGGGATCTGCTTGTGCGGGGAGGATCGGTTCGACGGGTTCGGCGGGGGCTTCTTGGCGGGACATGTGAGGCAACGGCCAACGCGCGGGTACGCGCTCTTATAGGTTGGGGTCGCTGCATCCTACCGTCGAGCCGCAAGGGCGGGTGTTCGTGTTTTCCCGCGGTGCGGGGATACCGCAACATGGTGCACCGCATCAAGCGCGCCGGGAAGGATGCTTTCCGCTATGAATATTCCGGTATGGGGGCAACGCTTTTGCCGGATGCTGCCATGCACCATACGAGTGCGGGGCGCTTGGAATTCTTTTGTAACACTGGCCAAAATCGGACGGGTAGCCCCTTGTTGAACAAGCGCTCCGGGAAAACCCCTTAAACGGGTAAAATCCCATCTTTGCACCTCTCTCTATACGGCGCCCGCATCGTGTCCCTAGTTCAGCATCTGCCTGGTTCCTCCGTCCTGTCCTCCTTTCGACGTGATCGCCTTCTGGCGCAATTGAAGGACGCCGGCCTGCCGGTGGCCGACATATCCGCCCGCTACGAGCACTTCGTCAGCACCGACGCCGCCCTGACGGCCGAACAGCAGCAACACCTGACCCAACTGCTGGACTACGGCACGCCCAGCACGGCGGACGCCCCGGCCAAGAGCCTGTCGCTGCTGGTGATCCCGCGCCTGGGCACGATTTCCCCGTGGGCCAGCAAGGCCACCGATATCGCCCACAACTGCGGCCTGTCGTCGGTGCACCGCATCGAACGCGGCGTGCGCTACACCATCACGCCCGAGCGCGGCCTGTTGGGCACCAAGTCCTTCGACGACGCCATGCTGGCCCGCGCGGCGGATTGCCTGCATGACCGCATGACGGAAACCGTGGTGGACGCCGGCTTCGACGGCCAGGCGCTGTTCCAGCCGCTGGCCGGCAAGCCCATGCGTACCGTCGGCGTGCAGGCGCGCGGGGTGGATGCCCTGGCCGAAGCCAACGTCTCGCTGGGCCTGGCCCTGTCCGAAGACGAAATCGAATACCTGGCCAAGTCCTTCACCGACCTGGGGCGCGACCCCACCGACGTCGAATTGATGATGTTCGCGCAGGCCAACAGCGAACACTGCCGCCACAAGATCTTCAACGCCGAATGGGTGATCGACGGCCAGGAACAGCCCAACACGCTGTTCGGCATGATCCGCGCCACGCACAAGGCGCAGCCCGAAGGCACCGTGGTCGCCTACTCGGACAACGCCGCCATCATGGCAGGCGGCCCCGCGCAGCGCTTCCAGGCCGGCGTGCCGGGCGTCACCGGCGAGGGCGCGGAAGGCGCCAGGTACATCCGCCGCGACACCACCGTGCACACCCTCATGAAGGTGGAAACGCACAACCATCCGACCGCGATTGCTCCGTTCCCCGGCGCATCCACCGGCAACGGCGGTGAAATCCGCGACGAAGGCGCCACCGGCCGCGGCTCCAAGCCCAAGGCTGGCCTGACGGGCTTCACCGTGTCGCACCTGCGTTTCGACGACGCGCTGCAGCCCTGGGAAGCCGATCACCACGGCCTGCCGGACCGCATCGCCACCCCGCTGTCCATCATGATCGACGGCCCCATCGGCGGCGCGGCGTTCAACAATGAATTCGGCCGGCCCAACCTGCTGGGCTATTTCCGTTCGTTCGAACAGACCGCCGGCGGCACGCGCTGGGGCTATCACAAGCCCATCATGATCGCGGGCGGCCTGGGCAGCATCGACGCGGGCCTCACGCACAAAGACGTGATTCCGCCCGGCGCATTGCTGATCCAGTTGGGCGGCCCGGGTTTCCGCATCGGCATGGGCGGCGGCGCGGCCTCCAGCATCAGCATGGGCAGCAACTCGGCCGAACTGGACTTTGATTCCGTCCAGCGCGGCAACCCCGAAATCGAACGCCGCGCCCAGGAAGTCATCGACCGCTGCTGGCAGCAGGCCGAAAACAACCCCATCATCGCGATCCACGACGTGGGCGCGGGCGGTTTGTCCAACGCCTTCCCGGAACTGGTCAACGACGCCGGCCGCGGCGCCATCTTCGACCTGAAGCGCGTGCCGCTCGAAGAATCGGGCCTGTCGCCCGCCGAAATTTGGAGCAATGAATCGCAGGAGCGCTATGTCCTGTCGATCCTCCCCAAGGACCTGGAACGCTTCGACGCCATCGCCCGGCGCGAACGCTGCCCCTACGCGGTGGTCGGCGTGGCCACCGAAGAGCGCCAGCTGCGCGTGGTGGACGGCGAAGGCCTGCCCGGCCTGGACACGATCCGCCCGCAGGGCGACGCCGAAGTGCGCCCCGTGGACGTGCCGATCGACGTGATCCTGGGCAAGCCGCCGCGCATGACGCGCGACGTCAAGCGCCTGCCCGGTGTATCCGGGCCGCTGGACCTGGCCGGTATCGACCTGACCGAAGCCGCCTACCGCGTGCTGCGCCACCCCACCGTGGCCAACAAGTCCTTCCTGATCACGATCGGCGACCGCACCGTTGGCGGCCTGTCCAGCCGTGACCAGATGGTTGGCCCGTGGCAGGTGCCGGTGGCCGACTGCGCCGTGACGCTGGCCGACTACGAAGGCTTCCGCGGCGAAGCCATGTCGATGGGCGAACGCACCCCCATCGCCATGCTCGACGCCCCGGCCTCGGGCCGCATGGCCGTCGCCGAAGCCCTGACCAACCTGGCCGCCGCCGACGTGGCGCGCCTGGAAGACATCAAGCTGTCGGCCAACTGGATGGCCGCCTGCGGCGTGGCCGGGCAAGACGCCGCGCTGTATGACACCGTGTCCGCCGTCAGCGAACTGTGCCAGGCCACCGGCCTGTCCATCCCCGTGGGCAAGGATTCCCTGTCCATGAAGACGTCCTGGGAACAGGACGGCGAGCAGCGTCAGGTCGTGGCGCCGGTGTCGCTGGTCATCACGGCGTTCGCGCCCGTGGCCGACGTGCGCGCCAGCCTCACGCCGCAACTGCGCACCGACGCGGGCGACAGCGTCCTGATCCTGATCGACCTGGGCCGCGGCCGCCACCGCATGGGCGGTTCCATCCTGGCGCAGACCTACAACCAGGTCGGCGAGACCGTGCCGGACATCGACGCGCCGCAAGACCTGCGCGCGTTCTTCATCACCATCCGCACGCTGGCCGAAGTCGGCACCATCCTGTCCTACCATGACCGCTCCGACGGCGGCCTGTTCGCCACCTTGACCGAAATGGCCTTCGCCGGCCGCACCGGCATCTCGGTGAACCTGGACATGCTGACCTTCGATCCGCAATCGGCCGATTGGGGCGACTACAAGATCCGCCCCGAACAGGTGGCCGTGCAGCGCGACGAACTGACGCTCAAGGCGCTGTTCACCGAAGAAGCGGGCGCCGTGATCCAGGTGCCGGCCTCGCAGCGCGACGCCGTCATGCAGGTGCTGCGCGGCGCGGGCCTGTCGGCCCATTCGCACGTCATCGGCGGCCTGAACGGCGCCGACGAAGTCGAGTTCTACCGCGACGGCAAGAAGATCTGGGGCCAGCCGCGCGCCGACCTCGGCCGCGCCTGGTCCGAAGTGTCCTACCGCATCATGTCGCGCCGTGACAACCCCGCTTGCGCCCAGGCCGAGCTGGATGTCTGGAACGACACGAAGGATCCGGGCATGAGCCCGAACGTGTCCTTCGATCCTCAGGAAGACGTGGCCGCGCCGTTCCTCAACCTGGCCAAGCGCCCGCGCGTGGCGATCCTGCGCGAACAGGGCTGCAACAGCCAGGTCGAAATGGCCTGGGCCTTCGATACCTCGGGCTTCGAGGCCATCGACGTCCACATGACCGATCTGCTGTCCGGCCGCGTGGACCTGGCGCAAGTGCAGGGCCTGGTCGCGGTCGGCGGCTTCAGCTACGGCGACGTGCTGGGCGCGGGCGAAGGCTGGGCGCGCACCATCCGCTTCAACAGCAAGCTGTCGGATCAGTTCGCGGCCTATTTCGCGCGCCCCGACACCTTCGCGCTGGGGGTGTGCAACGGCTGCCAGATGATGGCGGCCCTGGCGCCGATGATCCCGGGCGCCGAACACTGGCCGCGCTTTACGCGCAACCAGTCGGAAAAGTACGAGGCGCGTCTGTCCATGCTGGAAGTGGCCAAGTCGCCGTCGATCTTCTTCGCCGGCATGGAAGGCGCCCGCGTGCCGGTGGCCGTGGCCCACGGCGAAGGTTTTGCCGACTTCTCGCAGCAGGGCGACGCCAGCCGCGTGCTGACCGCCGCGCGCTTCATCGACAACAACGGACAGGCGACCGAGGCCTATCCGTTCAACCCGAACGGCAGCCCGGGCGGCCTCACGTCCGTCACCACCGCCGACGGCCGCTTCACCGTCATGATGCCGCACCCGGAACGCGTGACCCGCAACGTCATGATGTCGTGGGCGCCCGAGAAATGGGGCAATGCCGACACGGGCGGCGCGTACAGCCCGTGGATGCGCATCTTCCGCAACGCTCGCGTCTGGCTGAAGTAAGACCGGCGTAGCCGCCGGGGATGGTTCCCCGGCGCATGCGCGACACACCCCGCCGCCTGGGCATATCGCCCGGCCGGCGGGGTGTTTTCTTTGAAGGGCGTCCGGCTCAGGCTACCGGCCGAGGCGCGTTTCCATCCGTCTGAAATATCTTCCCGAAATCGCATTGCTCCTGAGCCAATGCCGCGATGGCAGGGATGAGGCTGCTACGCTGATCGCTGCGAAAGATCGCCGCGTATGCCGCAGGCGGCAGCGCGGGCGATACGGTCAAGACCTCGAGCGCGCCTGATTCGACCATGGGCTCCAGGAACTTCTTTGGCAGATAACTGATGCCCATGCCGGAAATCGTCAGCCCGATCAAGGCGACGAGGCTGTTGCTCAATACTTTGTTTTCCGGCTGCACGCCGATTGAGCGAAACCATCGGTTGTACAGCAGCCCGGTGCCGGAGCGCTCGTCCTGCGTAAGAAGCCGGTACTTCAGCAGATCTTCCACGCGGATGCGGCGCCGCGACACTACGCCAGGTTTGCACATCCAGGAATTGACGACCTGGCCCACGTGTTTGGAAATGAAGCGTTGGTCTTCGAATACGTCTGGAACGACCATCAGGTCGACCTGGTCCGCCATCAGCTTGTCGCGCAAGATTGCGCTGGTGTCGACATGGGGCTCGATGATCACGCGGGGATAGGCCGCCTGGATCGCGCTGATCAGGCGCGGCAGCCATGTCATCGCGGTGAGCTCGGTCACGCCGATCCGGACATGGCGTTCCACCACCTCTGGCCTTTGGAATTGTTCGACCGCAGCGTCCCGCTGGTCGAGCAGCCTTTTTGCCAGCAGGAACATCTCTTCGCCTTTCTCGGTCAGGCGGGCCGCGCGCAATGTGCGGTCAAAGAGGGGTGTTTCAAACAAGGCCTCCAGTTCCTGGATCCGCTTGGATACGGCCGATTGCGTCGTGTGCAGTCTTTTCGCTGCTTGCGCGAAGCCGCCGAGCTGGACTACCCAATAGATGGCCTCCAGTTGTTTGAAAGTGATCATGCGTACGCCCGTCTTCAAAAAAAGATCGTTTTTAAGAATCCAAAACGATTCCAATTTATCGCTTTTTTTGATTTAACGCTCACCTCAAAATTTGCCTTCACGAAATCGTTTTGAGACGAGTCATGCGCGGCCCAGGCACTGCCGACGGGCGCTGCGCGCTACCAGGCCTCGATACTGGACTTAACGGAGATTGGCGTATGTTCCTTACGGATGAAGAAACAGGGATGCTGCATGGCAAGAGCGGCCCGGCCGTTCAGAAGGCCATGGAAATCCTGGTGGCGCTGGGCGAGAGCTTCGGCGCGGAAAAACTACTGCCCGTCAACAACGTTCATATGGCGGGATCGTCCGTGCTGGTGGCGGAAGAGGCCGGCACCCGATTTGTCGAAGACATCAGGAAGCAGGGCGGCACCTTCGTCACCCGCGTCACGACGAACCCGACCGCCGTGGATCCAGTGCAGTGGCGCGAGATCGGTATCCCCGAGTCGGACAGCGTGCTGCAGACGCGCCTGACCGATGCCTATGCCGGGATGGGCGCGAACACCTGTAATACCTGCATCCCGTACCTGGTCGGCAACAGTCCGCGGTTTGGCGAACACATGGCCTGGGGCGAATCGTCAGCAGTAGTGTTCGCAAACTCGGTATGCGGCGCCCGAACCAACCGCGAGGGCGGCCCCAGCGCATTGGCCACGGCCCTGACGGGGCGCACCCCCGAGTATGGCTTTCACCTGAAGGAGAACCGCTACGGCAAACTTCTCATCAAGGTCGAAACGTCTCTTGATGACATGACTGATTTCGGAACGCTCGGCTACTTCGCGGGGCGAATCGCCGGGCAGGATACGCCCGTGTTCCAGGGAATCCGTTCGGATCCGACGCTGGAGGATCTGAAGGCGCTCAGCGCCGCGCTGGCCGCCTCCGGGGCCGTCAGCATGTTCCACGCAGTGGGTGTGACTCCCGAGGCTCCCACGCTGGAGGCGGCGTTCGGCGGCAAGGAACCGGAGAAGGTGCTTGTGTTCGACCAGGCAGAAAAGGAAAAGGCGGAGGCCGCGCTGAACAAGGAGCCGTCCGATCATGTGGATTGGATCCTGGTCGGCTGTCCCAACGCTTCCGTGCAGGAGATCCGCGAGGTCGCCGAGGCGCTGGAGGGCCAGCGCGTACATCCGGATGTGGCCCTATGGGTCACGACGGCCGGCGCGATGTACGCCATGGCCGAGCGCATGGGATACATACAGACCATCAAGGACGCCGGTGGGACCGTGGTACGGGAAACCTGTCCATTCCTCGCTCGCAGCCGCGTGATTGCCCCCACCAAGGGCTATCGCACCTTGACGACCAATTCGGCCAAGATGGCTTTCTATGCGCCAGGGCAGTTCGGCTTGCCGACTCACTACGGAAACCTGGACCGCGTCATGAAGGCCGCTGTCAGCGGCGTTTGGAGGTAAGCAATCATGGCAGCGGAACAGCTGGTTCTGAAGGGGCGCAAGATCGTCACGGGCAAGGCCCGCGGCGAAGCCGTGGTAACGGCAGAAGCCATCAGCTTCAACGGGGGCGTGGACAACATGACGGGCGTCGTGACCGAGCCCGGGCATGAGCTCGAAGGGGTCGACATTTCGGGAAAGGTGCTGGTGTTCCTGACCGGAAAGGGCTCTACCGGCGGCTCATACAAGATCTACGACATGGTTTCGCGCGGTACCGCGCCCGTGGCGTTCATCCAGGTCACTCCGGAGCCGATAACCACGATAGGCGCAATCATCGGCAGCATTCCCGTGGTTGCCCACCTGGACCAGAACCCGACCCAGGCCATCGCGACCGGCGATTGGGTGGAGCTCGATGCCGACGCGGGGACCGTCGTGGTAACGCCCAGGGCGAGCGTGGCCGCGAGCCCGGGCCGAGATAGCGCCCGCTCTTCCTGAATTCTCATCGCGCGCGTGGCGCGGCATGGCTATGCACGCGGTGCGTGCGCTCCTGCACAACCGAATTCCAGTTCCCCGGGCAGCCGCGCAGGCGACTCGGCGCCCCGTCATGCAGCACATATTCCAAATAACGGAGACAACATGACCCCACGTATCATCCTCGGTCTTGCATTGGGCGCCTGTGTGAGCGCCAGCAGCCTTGCCGCAACCGGCGACGATTGGCCCTCGCGCAAGCCGCTCACGCTGATCGTTCCATTTGCTGCCGGCGGAAGCACGGACGCCACGGCCCGGTTGTTGGCCGAGCAGCTCGCGAAGAATCTGAACCAGCAGGTGATCGTCGAGAACCGCGCGGGCGCCGGTAGCAACTTGGGTTCCACCGTGGCGGCCAAGGCGGCGCCCGACGGGTACACGCTGTTGCTGGCGACCAGCACCAGCGCGACCAACGTAACCCTGTACAAAGATATGGGATACAACCTGCGCAAGGATCTTGTGCCGGTTTCGCAGGTAGCCGCGATTCCCAACGTGCTGACGATTAACAACGCAGTTCCGGCAAAGACGCTGGCGCAGTTCGTGGATTATGTGCAGAAGAAGTCTGCGCCCATCAACTATGGTTCCGCCGGCAATGGCTCCGCCTCCCATCTTTCCGGCGCGCTGTTCAACGCCATGGCCAAGGGCGACATGGTCCATGTGGCGTACAAGGGGGGAGCCCCCGCGAACGTCGATCTGATGGGCGGTCAGGTCCAAGCCGTGTTCTCGCCGCTGGTGGAGGTGCTTCCGTATCTGGAAAGCGGCAAGCTTCGCGCCTTGGGCGTCACCACCAAGGACCGGGCCTCGCGCCTGCCGGATGTCCCTGCCGTGGCCGAGGCGCTGCCCGGCTTCGAGGTGTCGCTGTGGAACGGCGTGTTCGTTCCCGCGGGTACGCCCGATGTCATCGTTGACAAGCTTGCCGGCGCCATCAAGGCGGTGACGCAGGATCCGGGTTTTCGCAAGGTGCTGATGGACCAGGGATCGACGCCGCGTAGCCAATCGCCCGCGGAGTTCCGGGTATTCCTGGATCAGGAGATAGACAAGTGGGCCACGCTGGTGAAGCTGTCCGGCGCTACTGTGGATTGATCTGTCCAGCACTTGCCGTCTTTCGTGGGTCCACCGGCCGGTAGCTGTTCAACCGGCAGCTACCGGCGAGTGGAAGCGGGTGTTCATGTCCCTTGTCACCCGGCCTTCCTTTGCAGCATGTGGTAACCCAGAGCGGCGCGCGCCTCGCGGATGGTGGCGCCCGGGCTGATGCGTTCGCGGATGGCGGCCTCGACGGTCTCGATCCGGCGAGCGGTATCGGCAACCTCGCGGGCGCGCTCACGCGGCACTACGACTACGCCGTTGGCATCGGCCACCACGATGTCGCGCGGCGCCACGCGCACGGCGCCGACCGCCACGGTGGTGTTGACCGATTCGACCTGGACACGGTCCTTGCCGGTGCGCATGAATCGACCCGCGGTGAACATCGGGTAGTTGTCGCCCAGCGCCTTGCTCACGTCGCGGCAGACGCCGTCGATCACCGTGCCGGCGATACCGCGCAGGCCTGCATACTGCGTCATGATGTCGCCCCAGACCGTGCAGTCGGTGCGGCCATCGTTGTCGATCACGACCACGTCGCCCTCAGCCACGTCATCGATGAAGTCGCCCACGGTGCCCGCTGGAACCGTCGCGGGCACATACCTGACGGTGTAGGCAGGGCCGATCACGGGGCGGGTGTAGTTGGCCAGCGGCATGATGCCTTGGGCCTGGCCGTGCAGGCCCAGCTTGTCCATGGCATCCGACACCCCGGCGGTGTCCAGTCCTTCAAAGAGTGAAACCAGTTCCTGGTCTTGCGCAGCGGCTTTCTGAGGGTTCGTCATCATATGTTCCTGGTATGGGTGGGTGTTAATCGTGACGGCGGTTCAGCCGCGGCGGATGGCCTCGAATTCCTTGTCGTGCATCACTTCGGCGACGGAGCGGCCTGCGCGCACGGCGGCGACCATCCCGTCCTGACGTTGGGCGATGCGTTCTCCCAGATCCAGCACCTCTTCGATGCGAGCCGCGGATACGAACACCGCGCCGCAGCGGTCGGCGATGACGAAATCGTCCTCCTGAACAGTCACGCCGGCCATCTGCACCGGCTTGCCCGAGTCGATCTGGACCACGCGATTGCGGGCGCTGATCATGGTCACGCCGCGCCCGTATACGGGATAGCCGATAGATTCGCTGCCTTCGATGTCGCGGCTTAATCCGTCGATCACCGAGCCTCGGACCTGTTTGGCGCGCGCGGCGTTGGCAAGGATGTCGCCCCAGCAGGAGATGCCGTCCGCGCCGCCGGCGATCACCAGCACGCGGTCATCGGACTGCACGGCATCGATGACTGGGGAGATCAGATGCACCGACGGCTTGGCGTCGGCTTTGGGGCCGAGCTGGATGGTGCTGGCGCGGCCCACGATCTTGGGGCAGTCCCAAAGTGGCTGCAGTCCGTAGGTGGCCCCGGGCAGGCCCAGGAAGTCGAGGGCGTCGGACACGGTGTTGGTGTCCAGCGAGGCAAGGCGTTCAAGCACGGAGCGTTGGGACATGAGGTCGGTTCCTGAGAGAGTTGCTTGCATTATCGACAGGCGGTTCTGATAGATAAATTTCTATTAAGAGAACTCTGTGATACCGTTTTCGGATTAAAGGACGGCCCTCGCTGGATGGATTTCGCATGAGCACCATCGACTTCAGATTGATACGGCAGCTTTGGATGTTCCTTGCCGTGGCCGAGGAACGGCACTTCGGGAGGGCGGCGGCGCGCCTTGGCATGTCGCAACCGCCTCTGACGGAACAGATAAAGGTGCTTGAGCAATCGCTGAAACTGCAGTTGTTCGATCGATCGCGCCGGGGCACGCAGCTTTCGGCGGCAGGCGCGGCGATATTGCCGGCCGTGCGCCAGTTCGCTGGCCAGGTAGAACATCTGGAACGTGTGGTGCGCGAAGTCGCCTCGGGCCAATCAGGTGTGCTGCACATCGGCGCGATCACGTCGGCCATGCTGGATACCGTGCCCCCGTTGCTCAATGAACTGCGTAGGGCGCATCCGCATCTGACGGTATTCGTGCGTGAAATCGACAGCGCCGAAGCCGTGCCCGGCCTGACCGAGGGCAAGCTGGACTTGGCATTCGTCAGGATCGACGGCGAGGTGGGCGCGGGAATCGCCACATTGCCGCTGACAGAAGACCGTTTGGCCGTCGCGCTGCCGAGAGACCATAAGCTGGCAGCGCTGTCACGCGTGCGCCTGCAGTCTCTGGCGGCCGAGCAGTTGGTCATGTCGTCACGCCAGGTCAGCCCCGTGTATTTCGACATGCTCGCCGCTGTCTGCCGTTCGCATGGCTTTGCGCCCCGTGTGCTGCATGAGGTCCGTTCGGTCGCATCCCAGGTCGCCTACGTCAGTTGCGGTCAGGGGGTCGCTCTGGTGCCGGCATCCATGAAGAAACTGGCGCCCGATAATGTGGTGGTGCGGCCCTTGAAGGAGAAGGTCATGGTGGTAACTGCCGCGCTGGCCTGGAATACCGAGCGTCATCATCCGCTGGTCGATGTGGCTGTGGCGTGGCTGCAAGATCGCTACAAAGCGCGACCCGCAGCAAAGGCCGGGCAAGGCCCGGCCTGAGCGGGATATCCGCGGGTTACGCGCGATATCCCGGTTGCACGCGATGCGCCGTTTTACTTGCTTGCCGTGGCGTCTTCGGCAAAAGCGCGGGCTTGCCGGTCCAGGCTTTCTTTCCACTGCGGTCCGGGCAAAAACGCAAGGACTGCGGCGTCGCGGCCGGAGGCGGCCAGAAACGCCGGATCCTTCAGCGTATCGGCAAGCGCGCGCTCCAGCTTCGTTGCGATGGAATCGGGCAGCGTTGCCGGCCCCCCCATCCCGCGCTCGGAAGAGTAGCGCAGCGCCACACCCGATTCGTCGGCCGTGGGAATCGCGTTAAGCCTCTTTTCACCAGTGATGGCAATGGCGGCGAACGGGCCGTTCGGTTCATTCAACTCCGGCACTTCGCTAACCGTGATCAAGCCGTAGTCGATATGGTTTCCCAGTACGCCCAGACGGATGTCGCCGCCGCCCTTGAACGGAACGCTGGTGCCCTGGACGCCTTGGCTGCGTTCCATGTCCATCAGCGCCAGGTGGCCCGTGGTTCCATCTCCGCTGTGGCCGAAGGATGCAGATTCGGGCGTTTTCTTCAGCTTTGCAACCAGCGCCTGCAGGTCGTCGGGCGCCGGCGAACCGCGCCGCTTGATGAAGAGCAGCGGATCGTCAACCAGGCGGGCAATCAGGCGGATGTCCTCGGGGCGGTATTTGGCGCCTTTGCGCACCGGCAGATAGACAAAGCCGGGCGCATTGATCATGCCCAGCGTGTAGCCGTCCGGCTTGGCTGCCGCCACGTAGCGGACGGCGATTTCTCCTCCCGCGCCGGGCTTGTTGATGACGATGATCCTTGCCTTGTCGCTCAGCCGCTTCTCCATGTGTTGCGCCACGAGCCTGGCCATCACATCGGTGCCGCCACCCGGCGCAAAGCCCACTACCAGTTCGATGGGCCGGTCGTCCGGCCACGCCGCATGGGCCGTGCCGGCGGCGACAGCCATCGCTGCGGCAAAAAAGACATTCTGCACAGTCTTGAGTTTCACGCTTGTCTCCCGGGCGGATCTTTCGTCCGCCGTTATGGCCTAGTTGACCTTGATGCCTGCTGACTGGATGATCCGCCGGTAGCGCTCCAGCTCGTCCGCCCAGAAGGCCGTGAATGCAGCGGGCGTGCTTTTGCGTAGTTCGGCGCCCATGGCGACAAGCCGGTCCGCATAGGCCGTGTCGGACATAGAGGCGTTCAACGCGGCGCTGATCTTGCCCACGATGTCGGCCGGCGTGCCCGCAGGCGCGGCCAGGCCGAACCACGTGGTCAGTTGCATGTCGGGCATGCCCAATTCCGCGAAGGTCGGCACGTTGGGTAAGGCCTTGAGCCGCGAATCCGAGGCGACCGCCAGCGCGCGCACCCGCTTGCCCTGTATATGTCCGATCGCGCCGTTGTCGAACATGAAGTCGAGCCGGCCGCCCATCAGGTCCGTCAGGGCCGGGTTGTTGCCCTTGTAGGGGATATGCATGACATCGATCTGATTCAGTGCGCGGAACAGTTCTCCAGACAGATGCCCGGAGTTGCCCGTGCCTCCCGATCCGTAGGACAGCTTGCCGGGTTGCTTGCGGGCCGCGGCCACGATCTCCGCGGGGCGCTGGTACGGGGAATCCACCGACACAATGAGCACGCTTGGCACCAGCGCCACTTCGCCGATGGGCGTGAAATCCTTGATAGGGTCGAAATGCACCTTCGCAAACAGGTGCGGCGCCGACACGTTCGCAGAACTGCTGGCCAGCAGCAAGGTATAGCCGTCCGGCGCGGCGCGCGTGAATTGCGAGGTGGCGATGGTGCCCGAGGCGCCCGCCACGTTTTCCACCACGACGGTCGTGTTCAGGCGCTTGCCCAGCGCATCGCCCAGAGAACGGCCGATCGTATCCGCCGAACCGCCCGCTGGCCATGGCACGATCAGCCGGATCGGCTTGTCAGGGTAGGGCGCTGCGGCGAGCGTTGCGGCGCTGAATGCGGACGCGAGGGCGCAAAACGCCCAACGCTTGAGGGAAAAGCGCATGGTTTGTCTCCTGTTAATCAGGCCCTCCCTCTTGCTCCATGGCGTATCGAGGAGGTGCGCGGCACTTGGGTGCCGTCGGGTCGCACCCAGATTAATCCGTTATGAAAGAACGGAAAAAATAGAATTTTGTGATGGAAATCATCACGAAGGGAGATGGGAGTAGCCGTGTGCCTTACTTCGCCAGCCAATGCGCCGAGGGCCATTGGTCGCGTTCCACGGCATCGCGGATGCACTGGACCAGTTCTTTCGTGACGCATCGCACGGAGTTCGCCATGGTGCGGGCGGCGGGCTGCGCCAGCACGATACGCCGCGTCAGCACGGGGTCGACGACCGGCGCTGCGGCCAGGATTCCACGATCCACATCGTCCACCACGGCAATCGACGGCAGGATCGTGTAGCCGTGTCCGTCAAGAACCAGGCGCTTCTGCACGCTCATGGCGTTGGTTTCGGCAACGATGTCGAGTTCGATGTCCTGGGTGCGCGCGGCCTGTTCAACCAGCGAGCGCAGGCCATGCGGCGCGCCGGGCAGGACCAGCGGGCGTCCGATGACCTCCGCCATGCGCACGGGGGTGCGCTTGTCCAGCCCGCTGGCCGGCGGGCCGACAAACCACAGGCTTTCGTCCAGCAGCGGCCGGAACTTCAAGGCGGGATTGGGTTTGGAGTCGTAGAGCAGCGCCACGTCCACATCGCCGGTCTCCAGCCAGGATTGCAGGTGGCCGGCATAGCCCGACGTCAGGCGCAGCCGGATGCCGGGATAGTTTGCGGCCACCGCGCGCAGCAATGCGCTGGACAGCATGTCGGCGGTGCTGGGCAGCAGGCCGACCGTGACGATGCCGCCTACCGTCCCGCTTGATGGACGGATTTCCGCGCGGGCGCGGTCAAGTTCGGTCAGGGCGCGGCGCGCGTAGTCGCCCAGCGTTTTGCCAGCGTCCGTGAGCTCCATGCCGTGGCGTCCGCGCGTGAACAGCGCGATGCCGACGTCCTCTTCCAGAAGCCTCAGCTGGCGCGACACCGCGGGCTGCACGATATTGAGCAGGCGCGCGGCCGCCGTCACGCTTCCCGTTTCCGCAACCGTCACGAATGCCTTGAGTTGCTTCAGATCCACCGTCTTCTCCTGGTATGCGGATGCGTCATGAGATCCATCACAAAATTCTATTTATTGACTCATTTTATAGCGATATAAGATGGCATTCATCACATAGCCATAGGAAATACGCATCATGAGCTCCGCAAGCAAAGAAGCGCCGGCATGGCAGCAGGCCGTGTTTGACGCCTTGAAGGCCGGTGACATCCGGCAGATTGCCTACGTGCCGGACGCCGGCCATGCCTACGCCATCCGCCAGGCACAAACCGATCCCGATATCAACGACGTGGTGCTGACCACCGAGGAAGAGGGCGTCGCGGTCGTCAGCGGCGCCTGGCTGGGCGGGCAGCGCGCCGCGCTGCTCATGCAGAGCAGCGGCGTGGGCAACTGCGTCAACATGTTCTCGCTGCTGCGCGCCTGCAATTTCCCTTTCCTGACGCTGGTGACCATGCGCGGCGAGTACGCCGAGTTCAATCCCTGGCAAGGCCCGATGGGCAAGACCACGCAGCAGGCGCTGGAACTGATGGGCATTACCGTCCTGCGGGCGTCCGATCCGGACGAGGTCGGGGAGATCGTCGGCGCTGCCGTGGATTCGGCTTTCCTGGCCGGCGAGCAGGTCGCCGTGCTGTTGTCGCAGACCCTGATCGGGCGCAAAAAATGGGAGCGCAACTGATGTCATCCGCATTGAATCCGCAAGCCGCCGTGGACCGGCGCGCCTTTGTGTCGCAACTGCTCCAGGCCACGCCGGACGCCTTGGTGGTCACGGGCCTGGGCTCGCCGTCGTACGACGTGTTCGCCGCGGGCGACCGCGATCACAACTTCTATCTTTGGGGCGCCATGGGCGCAGCCGCGGCGATGGGGTTGGGCCTGGCGCTGGCGCAACCGGACCGGTCCGTGCTGGTCATTACTGGCGACGGCGAACAGCTGATGGGCGTGGGCAGCCTCGGTACTATCGGCGTCAAACAGCCCAAGAATCTGACCATCGTGGTGCTGGACAATGGCCATTTTGGCGAGACGGGCATGCAGCGCAGCCACACCAGCCTGGGCACGGATCTGGTCGCCGTAGCGCGTGGTTTCGGCATTGCCGATGCGCGCCGCGTGGCGAGCATCGACGAAGCAGGCGCTGTCGCCGAACGCGTCAATGCGCGCGGCGGCGTGTCGCTTGCGCAGGTTTTCATCCGTCCCGACGAGCCCCCGCGCGCGTTGCCGCCGCGCGATGGCGTACACGTCAAGAACCGGTTCCGCGCCGCGCTCGGCCTGCCGACGTTCTGAACAGGCGCAGCCTGCTCGGCTGCCATTCCGCATGTCGGCCAGGAGGCTGCAATGAAGACATATGCAATGCGAATTGCCGGGGCGCCAGTTGCCCCGGCGTCGGACGACTGGTTCGAGACCCAGAACCCATACACCGGCCAGGCCTGGGCCCGCATCCCACGCGGCAACGCGGCGGATGTGGATGTAGCCGTGCAGGCAGCGCATCGGGCGTTTTCGGAAGGCGACTGGGCCGACCTGACGGCCACGCAGCGCGGCCTGCTGCTGTACCGCCTGGCCGATCTGATCGAACGCGATGCCCGCAAACTGGCCGAGACGGAGGTCCGCGATAACGGCAAGTTGCTGGCCGAGATGCACGGGCAACTCAATTATGTGCCGCAATGGTTCCGGTACTACGGCGGTCTGGCGGACAAGATACACGGATCGACGCTGCCCCTGGATAAGAAGGGCTACTTCGCGTACACGCGCCGCGAGCCGCTTGGCGTGGTCGCCGCGATCACTCCCTGGAATTCTCCGTTGCTGTTGCTGGCCTGGAAGATCGCGCCTGCGTTGGCGGCGGGCTGCACCGTGGTGGTGAAACCCTCCGAGTTCACCTCGGCGTCTACGCTGGAGTTTGCGGAGCTGTTCGAAGAGGCTGGCTTTCCGCCTGGCGTGCTGAATGTCGTGACCGGCTTTGGCCATGAGGTGGGTGCCGCGCTGGTACAGCATCCGCTGGTGCAGAAAGTCACGTTCACGGGTTCGGATCAGACCGGGCGCCTGATCAACGAACAGGCGGCGCGGCTGCTCAAGCACACGTCGCTGGAACTGGGCGGCAAGTCTCCCAACATCGTCTTTGACGACGCCGATATGGAGCAGGCGGTGTTCGGTGCGGTGTCCGGCATCTTTGCCGCCACCGGGCAGACATGCATTGCCGGATCGCGCCTGCTGGTGCAGGACAGTATCTACGATCGCTTCGTCGAACAATTGGTGGGGCTTGCCCGGCCGGCACGCATGGGCGACCCGATGGATGCAGCGACGCAGGTCGGTCCCGTCACCACGCCGCCGCAGTACCAAAAAGTGCTGGACTACATAGGCATAGCCCAGCGGGAGGGCGCGACGCTGTTGCTGGGAGGGCAGGCCGCGCAACGGCCGGAGTGCGGCAAGGGGTGGTTCGTGGAGCCCACGATTTTCGGCGATGTGCGCAACTCGATGCGAATCGCACAGGAAGAGGTCTTTGGCCCGGTACTGAGCATTATCCGGTTCAAGGATGAGGCCGAGGCGCTGCACATCGCCAATGACATCCGCTTTGGTCTGGCGGCTGCTGTCTGGACGCAGGACATGGCCCGCGCCCTGCGGATGTCCGAAAAGCTCAAGGCGGGAACCGTCTGGATCAACACCTATCGCGCGGTCAGCTTCATGGCGCCGTTTGGGGGTTACAAGGACTCTGGCCTTGGACGGGAAAACGGGATCGACGCCATCAATGAATATCTGCAGGTCAAGAGCGTCTGGCTCAATACCGGAGCCGTGGCCGGCAATCCTTTCGTTTTGCGCTGATTTCTCTCCGGCTAGGCCGTAATGTGCGTGTAACCCAATGAGATATTTAACTTTTCATTGCATTGCGCCGTTAAAGGGATAGCGTTACGCAACCCCCGGAGTGGCATCAATGTTCAAGAATTTAAGTATCCGCGCAATCCTGACGACCGCCTTGGCCGTCTTTTTCACCCTTTTCCTGGTAACCGGTATCGCGGTCTATCAGCAACTCACGTCCAATCGCACCTCTATCGAGGTGCTGCTGGACACCAACCTGGTCCGCGCCAACTCGCTGGACGATGCCGCGTCCGAATTGCTGCGGGCACGCGTGGTGCTGCTGGCGGCGCAAAGCGCGCTGCTGGAAGGCAAGAGCCTGGACAACATGGCCAGCATGCAACGGCTGGACGGCTACACCAAAAAGGCCGTTGACCTGATCGAAGCGGCCCGCAAGCAGCCCGAACTGTCAGCGGAAGGCAAACCCCTGTTCGATGCCGCCCTGGCTGCGCACGACGTCTACGCGCGCGACGCCATCGCGCCGCTGATCGCCGCCATCCGCGCGGGCAATGCCAAGGAAGCCGGCCGCATCAACCTTGAAAAGGTCACGCCGCTGGGCATTACCTTCACCCAGTCCATCCAGAAGTACGTGGACTATGCGGACGACGTCGGCCAGCGCGTGGCGCGCGAAGCCTCCACGCGCATCAACGGCGCGATCGTGTTCCTGATCTGTCTGCTTGCCGTGGTGGCGGTGCTGGTGGTGGCCCTGTACATCGTCTTCGGCCGCTCCGTCTTCCGTCCGCTGCACGAAGCCGGACGCCTGTTCGACCGCATCGCCGCCGGCGACCTGACCAACCGCATCGACCAGCGTGGCAACAACGAAATCGGCATCCTGTATGCCGCCGTCAAGCGCATGCAGGACAGCCTGGCGCGCACCGTGTCGGCCGTGCGGCTGGGCGTGGAAGAAATCCACACCGGTTCGCGCGAAATCGCCGCGGGCAATATCGACCTGTCCTCGCGTACCGAGCAGCAGGCCGCTTCGCTGGAAGAAACGGCCGCCAGCATGGACGAGCTGTCCTCCACGGTAAAGAACAACGCCGAAAGCTCGCGCAACGCGTCGCAGCTGGCGGTGGCGGCGTCCGCCGTCGCCACGCGCGGCGGCCAGGCCGTGGGCGACGTGGTGGGCACGATGCGCGGCATCGCCGACAGCTCGCACCGCATCGCCGACATCGTCGGCGTGATCGACGGCATCGCTTTCCAGACCAACATCCTGGCGCTGAACGCCGCCGTGGAAGCGGCGCGGGCGGGCGAGCAGGGCAAGGGCTTCGCGGTCGTGGCCAGCGAAGTGCGCGCCCTGGCGCAGCGCAGCGCCGCCGCCGCCAAGGAAATCAAGGGCCTGATCGACGATTCCGTGCAAAAGGTGTCCTTGGGTTCGGACCAGGTGGAAGCCGCCGGCGCCACCATGCAAGAGATCGTGACCTCTGTGCGTCGCGTCACGGACATCATCAACGAGATCTCCAGCGCCTCCGAAGAACAGTCGCAAGGCATCCAGCAAGTGAACCAGGCGGTGTCGCAGATGGACAGCGTGACGCAGCAGAACGCGGCGCTGGTCGAAGAGGCCGCGGCATCCGCGGCGTCGCTTGAAACCCAGGCGCAGCGCCTGCGCGAAGCCGTTGCGGTGTTCAAGCTGCAGACGGGCCGCGTGATCGACGCCGAAGCGCCGGCGCTGGAAGGCCGGGGCGGTGAGCCCGCGCTGATCGGCGCCTGATCCGCCATTGAAAAGGCCGGCCACGAAGGCCGGCCGCAAGACCATCCAGGAGGCCCTGGCGCTCAGCGCGCCGGGGCCTTTTCCATTACTGGTCGAGCTGGATCTTGGCGTCGGCCGCCACGTTCTTCCACTTCTTCACGTCGCTGGCGATCACCTGCTGGAAGGCGTCCGACGAGCCTGCCACCACGGTGCCGCCCAGGCTGGCCAGCTTGGCCTTCACTTCGGGCGTGTTCAGCGCCTTGACCGAGGCGTCGTGCAGCTTCTTCTTCACGTCTTCCGGCAGGCCCTTGGGCGCCAGCAGGCCGTTCCAGGCATTGGCTTCATAGCGCGCCAGGCCGGCTTCCTTGAAGGTCGGCGTGTCCGGCAGTTCCGGCGAACGCGCGTCCGCGGCGATGGCGATGGGACGGATCTGGCCGCTCTTGATGTACGGCAGGGACGCCGGCACCGGTTCCCAGATCATCGACACCTGGCCGCCGATCACGTCCGTGAACGCGGGGCCCGCGCCACGGTAGGCGATGTGCATGAGCTTGGCGCCGGTCATGGATTTCATCAGTTCCATGGCCAGGTTGCCCAGGCCGCCCGCGCCCGAGGAGGCGTAGGTGTACTTGTCCGGATTGGCCTTGGATTCCGCAATCAGGGCGTTCAGATCGGCCGCGGGAAAGTCCTTGGTGACGCTGAGCACGCCCGGCACGGTGACCAGCTGCGTGATAGCGGTGAAGTCCTGCGACGCATCGTAGGTCAGGTTCTTGTAGACGGCGGGGTTGGTGCCGTGGGTGCTGGACGAGGCCAGCAGCACGACGTAGCCGTCGGCCGGGGCGTCGGCTACATAGCGCGTGCCGATCGAGCCGCCCGCGCCGGCCTTGTTTTCCACGACGACGGTGGCGCCCAGTTCGGTGCCCAATTGGGCGGCGAAGACGCGGCCGATGATGTCGGCGGTGCCGCCCGGGGCGAACGGCACGATCATGCGGATGGGCTTGCTCGGGTAGTCGGCCTGCTGGGCCGAAGCGCCGGCCGCCAGCGTGGCGCCGGTCAGCAGCGCCAGGGCAATGGTGGTTTTCTTCAGGGTCATCGGTATCTCCACGAGAAGGTTAGTCGAGGCTGCGAGCGAGCCAATCGACGATCAATCCGGCAATGTGGTCGCTGTTGCGATCCAGCATGCAGAAGTGCGAGTTGCCGGCAATGCCGGCAGCGGGCAGGTCCAGCACGTCGGCGCGTTGGCCGGCCACGCGCAGGGCATTCCAATAGGCGTCCGTCTGGGCGCGGTAGCGCTGCCAGGTGTCGTCCGCGTCGAAGTGATCGCCCCAGACCAGCAGTTGCGGGGGCAACTGGCAGGCGGCCTGGGCGGGGGTGCCGGTGGGTTCCACCGCGACGATGGCGCGCACGGTGGCGGCGTATTCCTGGGCCAGCACGGTGGCGAAGCCGCCGCCCTGGCTATGGCCGATGACGATGCACGGACCGGCCAGGTCCAGCAGTTCGCGGTAGGCGTCCAGCGCCATGTCGCCGTGCGTCAGCCAGCGCGGCACGAACTGCTTGGCAAACGTGTCGTAGGCGTCGACGGGAAACTGCTGCCCCGGATAGGCCTGGCGCGGCTCGCCGGCGGGGGCGTAGCCCGAGGCCGGGCCGATGCGGAACAGGCGCCAGGCCTCTTCCTTGGAGCGGAATATGGGCGCGGAGTCGTACACCTGGGGATACATCGCCCAAGATGCGCGGCCGCGCTCCGGCGCGTCGGACACAAACACGTCGTAGCCCGCCTGCAGCAGCCGCCACAACCAGCCCTGGCGGCCGTCGGGCGTGCTCTCCCACTGCGCGCCCGTCATGCCGCCGCCGTGCCAGAGCAGCACGGGGCAGGGGTGGCGCGGCTGGACCAGCCGGTATTCCTGCACATACAACTGGCCGACGCTGTAGCCGCCGTTCATGTCGATGAGCCGGGGCAAGGCGTTGCCGACCACCTTCTGCTGTTGCATCGGCACGCCGCCGGCCACGGCGTCGGCGCCGCCCAGGAAGTGGCTGCGAATGGACTTGAGCAGGACAGGGGTGTCTGACATAGGGTTTTCCAGGGGTGGATGCGGGGATATTAGTTGCAAGGTGTTTCTGTCTTGTGCAAAATGCGCAGTCTCTGTGCCGAAACGGCACAGTCGATGAACGACAGGCAAACACAGGCCCAGCCCCGGATAAACAGGGCGGCGGGCAGGGGCATGGAGAAGAGACGCGCATGGATATCAAATGGCTGGAGGACTTCGTCGCGCTGTCGAAGTCGCGCAACATGTTCCAGGCCGCGGAGTCGCGCAGCGTGACGCACCCGGCATTCGGCCGCCGCATCAAGGCGCTGGAAGCGTGGGCGGGCGTGCCGCTGGTTGAACGCGGCCATCAGGTGTCCACGCTGAACGCGGCCGGGCGCAGCATGCTGGCCGCCGCGATCGACGTGCTGGACATCCTTCGGGAAACGCGCGAAACCCTGCAAAAACCCGAGCAGGAACGCGCCCGCAAGATCACCATCGCGTCCGGCAAGACGCTGGCGCATTCGGTGCTGCCCGGGCTGATGGCGGGCGTGCAACGGGGCCTGCCCGCATTCCAGTTGAAGGTCGTCACGACCACGCTGAATTACGGGGTCGACATGCTGGAGGACGGCGAGGTCGATTTCCTGCTGTGCCATGCGCACGAGCCGCTGTACGCCAAGATCGACAACCCCAATTACCGCTGCCGGCGCGTGGGCGCCGACAAGCTGGTCGCCGTCAGCGCGCCGGTCGCGCCGGGCGGCCGTTACCCCCGGTACGCCGTGCCCAAGCTGGCCTCGGACCCGCCGGTGCCGTTCCTGGCCTATGCCGACAGCATGTCGCTGGGACGCATCCTGCACGACAAGCTGCGCGGGCTGTGCGAGGTGCCGTTGCTGCAGACCATGTACGAGTCGGACCTGGCCGACGCGCTGCACGCAATGGCGCGCCAGGGTTTCGGGCTAGCCTGGCTGCCGAACACCCTGGTCGAATCCGACCTGCGCGACGGCACCCTGGTGCGCGCCGACGGCGCCCGCAATGACATCCATATGGAGATCCGGCTGTATCAGCCGGTCGGCAACGCCAAGCCGCTGGCCCGGGAAGTGTGGGGCCGGATCGAGGCCTACGCGGCCCGATAGCGGCGGGGTAGTGGCTCGGCCTGGCTCGGCTCGGAGGTCGCGGGGGCGCTCATGGGCCGGCGTGTGGGCGCAGATGGGCGGGCGAAAGCTGCCTTCCTGACAACGGACGGCGAAAAGATGCCGCGCCGGCCGCGCAGGCATAAAATAGCGGTTTGCCCATTCCCCGCACTCACAGGATCCCGCGCCATGAACGCACGCATCCCCGACGACGCATTGCCGCCCACCCTCGATCCGAAGGCCCTCCAGGACTTCGTGGACGACAAGTGGGACAACGAGATCATCCCGGCGCTGACCGACTACATCGCCATCCCGGCCAAGAGCCCGGCCTTTGACGCCGACTGGGAAAAGAACGCGTTCATCGACCGCGTGGTGCGTGATGCGGCGCAATGGGTCGAGGCGCAGAAGGTCTCCGGCCTGAAGCTGGAAGTCATCCGCCTGCCGGGCCGCACGCCCGTCATCTTCTTTGACGCGCCCGCCACGCGCAGCGACAACGGCGACACCATTCTGCTGTACGGCCACCTGGACAAACAGCCCGAATTCTCGGGCTGGCGCGCGGGCCTGGGCCCGTGGACGCCCAAGTACGAAGACGGCAAGCTCTATGGCCGCGGCGGCGCCGACGACGGCTACGCCGTGTACGCCTCGCTGACCGCCATCATGGCGCTGGACAAGCAGGGCGTGCCCCGTCCGCGTTGTGTGGGCATCGTGGAAACCTGTGAAGAATCCGGCAGCTACGATCTGCTGCCCTACGTGGATGCGCTGCGCGACCGCCTGGGCAACGTGGCCCTGGTGGTGTGCCTGGATTCGGGCGCCGGCAGCTACGACCAGCTCTGGATGACCACCTCGCTGCGCGGCATGGTGGCCGGCACCCTGGAAGTCCAGGTGCTGGACGAAGGCGTGCACTCGGGCGACTCCAGCGGCGTAGTGCCGTCGTCGTTCCGCATCCTGCGCCACCTGCTGGACCGCCTGGAAGACAGCGCCACGGGCCGTTTGCTGCCGCAAAGCCTGCATTGCGAAATTCCCGCCGAACGCATCGAGCAGGTCAGCGCCACGGCCCGCATTCTGGGTGACGAAGTCTGGCGCCGTTTCCCCTGGAGCTGCGGCGGCGATGGCAGCTTTGTGCTGCCCATGACGACCGCGCCCGAAGAGGCCCTGCTGAACCGCACCTGGCGCCCGACGCTGTCGGTGACCGGCGCCGAAGGCCTGCCGCCGCTGTCCAGCGCCGGCAACGTGCTGCGCCCCCGCACCGCGTTCAAGCTGTCGCTGCGCCTGCCGCCGCTGGTGGACGCCGTGGCCGCCTCGCAGGAAATCAAGGAACTGCTGGAAGCCGACGCGCCTTACAACGCCAAGGTGATCTTCAAGGCCAACGAAGGCGCCGCCACCGGCTGGAACGCGCCCGCGTCCTCCGCCTGGCTGACGCAGGCCCTGGATGCCGCGTCCCAGCAATACTATGGCGCGTCCTGCGGCTATATCGGCCAGGGCGGCACCATCCCGCTGATGAGCATTCTGCAAAAGGGTTTCCCCAAGGCGCAGTTCATGGTCTGCGGCGTGCTGGGCCCCAAGTCCAATGCCCACGGCCCCAATGAATTCCTGCACGTGCCCTACGGCAAGAAGCTGACCGCCGCCGTGGCCCAGACGATGGCAGCGATGCCGGCATGATTTCCACCTCTGATGCCTACGCCAACGTGGTGGCGGAAACCCGCCATTGGCTGAACCAGGCCGTGATCGGCCTGAACCTCTGTCCCTTCGCCAAGGCGGTGCAGGTCAAGGATCAGATCCGCTTTGCGGTCAGCGACGCCACCGACCCCGAGGGCGTGCTGACCGACCTGCAGGACGAACTGGCGCTGCTGGCCGAGGCCGATCCCGAAAAGATCGACACCACACTGCTGATCATCCCCGACACGCTCGACGACTTCCTGGACTTCAACGACTTCGAAGAGCTGTCGGACCGCCTGCTCAAGCGCATGCGCCTGGTGGGCGAACTGCAGGTCGCGACCTTCCATCCGCAATTCCAGTTCGCGGATACGCAGCCTGACGATATCGAGAACTACACGAACCGCTCGCCGTATCCCATCCTGCACCTGTTGCGCGAAGACAGCATCGACCGCGCGGTCGAGTCCTTCCCCGACGCGGCCGACATCTACGAAAAGAACATTGATACGATGAACAAGCTCGGGGTGGAAGGCTGGAAGAAGCTGATGACCAAAGCCTGACAAGGCAGCCGGCGCAGCGGCTTTGCCCGCTGTCTGCCGCCGGCTGCGTACCGGGGCCGGCCCGGCATGGCCCGGCATGGCCCGGCTTGGCATGGCTCGGCTCGGCGCGGCTCGGCTCGGCTCGGCTCGGCTCGGCTCGGCCCGGCGGGCAGCCTCCCGGATCGCCGCGCTCGACCACTGGGCGTTCACACCATCGCGCCATCGCCCCGCAGATCGGATACCAAATACCGATCCGCGAAATATCCGGGTCACTTCCCCCCGCCGCACCGGGATATCCCTAGATAGCCCATCGGTTGTATTGCATACAACATACGATCATTGTGACCGCCGCCATTCGGCGACCGGCCTGTGCGTCCTTCCCCTTTTCATTGTGTAGCCTCGCGGCCTTTCCCTGGCCGCGTGCTGGCCATTGCCTTAGTCTGGAGAGCCGTATGCGATTCACCCGCCGTCATGCCCTGGGCGCGCTTGCCGCGCTGCCCCTGATCTCGCGCCCGGTCTGGGCCCAGCAGAATGCATTTCCCACCCGGCCGGTGCGCCTGCTGGTGGGCTTCGCGCCTGGCGGCCTGACCGATATCGCCGCCCGCGCGCTGGCCGACCGGATGGGCAAGACGCTCAAGCAGAATGTCGTCGTCGAAAACCGTCCCGGCGGCCAGGCCATCATCGCCACCGTGGCGGTGGCGCGCGCCGAGCCGGACGGCTATACGCTGGGCTTCGCGGGCACCAACGGGATGATCCTGAATCCCTTGCTGTACAACAACCTGCCGTACCAGCCTGCGGATTTCAAGCAGCTCGGTTCGATGGGCAAGTCGCCCATGCTGCTGATCGTGCATCCCGACCTGGGGGTGAAGAACGTGCAGGAATTCATCGCGCTGGCCAAGAAGAAGCCGGGCGACATCACCTGCGCGCACGCCGGCCGCGGCGTGATCAATCATCTGGCGCTGCTGCATTTCCAGTCCAAGACGGGCACGCAGTTCCAGGACGTGCCTTACAAAGGCAGCGGCCCGGCGCTGCTGGATCTGATGGCGGGCACCGTGCAAAGCACCTTCGATTTTCCGACGTCGGCACTGCCGAACATCAAGTCGGGCAAGCTGCAGGTGCTGGCGGTGACCGCCGACCAGCGCCTGTCCAGCCTGCCGGACGTGCCCACCATGAAAGAGGCCGGCGTGGACGGCTTCGAGCTCTACACGCGCATGATGATTTCCGGCCCCGCCGCCATGCCCGCCGACGTGGTGAAGACGCTGGAGAATGCCGTGCGCGAAGGCACGCGCGACCCCAGCCTGGTGCAGCAGTTCGCGGATCAGGGCGTGGCCGTGGAGTTCACGTCGTCGGCCGACCTGGACAAGGTCATCGCCGACGAATCCGCGATGTGGGCCCAGGTCATCAAGGCCAATGGCGTGCCCAAGACCGATCTGAAGGCCTGAGGAGGCGCCCGTGACCCATCAGCCCCGTATCACCGTTACGCCCGAACGCGCGCTGATCGACGTCGAGCGCGACATCCGCATCGAAGGCTTTCCCGCCTACGCCTTCATCACCGTCACCGCCCGCATGGACATGTGCGGCGCGCCCTGGTGCTCCGAAGCCGTATTCGTGGCCGGCCACGACGGCCGCCTGGACCTGCGCCGCGATTGCCCGGTGTCGGGCGCCTACGCCGAGCCCGCCGCGATGGGCATCGTGTGGTCCATGGTGTGCCAGGACATGGACCGCGTGGTGTTCCCGCCCGACAGGACCGACACGCTGACCGTGCATCTGCGCGCCGAAGGCGGCGGCCAGTCCGCTGAAGCCATCCTGGTTCAGGACTTCATGGCCGATGGCGTGACGCACCGGTCCGTGCGCGAAGATATCGGCGGCATGACCTTGTCGGGCGAGCTCTACACGCCCGCCGGCCCCGGCCCGCATCCCGCCGTGATCTACATGAACGGCTCGTCGGGCGGCGTGAACGCGCCGCGTGCCGCGCTATTCGCCGCGCGCGGCTACCAGTGCCTGGCGCTGGCGATCTTCAACTACGACGGGCGTCCTAAGTACCTGAACGACATGCCGCTGGAATACTTCGAGGCGGCGCTGAAGTGGGTGCGCAAGTCCTTGCAGCCGCGCGACGGCTTCGTCGCCGTGTCGGGCATCAGCCGCGGAGGCGAGACCTCCTTGCTGGTGGCCGCGCACTATCCCGAACTGGTGAGCGCCGTCGTGGCCTATGTGCCGTCGCCGGTCATGCATGGGGTGGTCAGCGCTGGCGCGCCCGGCACGGGGCGCGACGCCCAGGTATGGACGCGGCAGGGCGAGCCCCTGCCGCATCTGTGGCAGGACAATGCCACGGCGGATTGGGAAGCGGCGTACGCGTCCCCGCCGCCATACCGCCAGACCCTGGCCTTCCTGAGCGCCACGCGCGATGCGGCCGCGGTCGAACGCGCACGCATTCCGGTGGAAAACTACCCGGGGCCGGTGATGCTGATCAGCGCGTCGGACGATGGCTTCTGGCCCAGCACGGCCTACTCGGAAATGGTCGTGCGCCAACGCCAGGCGCACGCGCTGCCGTCGTTCCACTACGTATGCGCGGGCGCGGGCCACCACGTCCACTACCCCCATCTGCCCGCCACCCTGATCAACAAGCCGCATGCAATGTCGGGGCTGCTGCTGGACGCGGGCGGCACGCCGTCGGCGAATGCGGCGGGCAACGAGGGGTCATACCGCGCGATGCTGGATTTTCTGGCCCGGGCGCGGCGCGAGCAGGGCAGCATGGAGTAGCCGGGAAGGGCGCGGCAAACTGCGCGAGGGCCTTAGCACCAGGCCCGCGCATTTCCGGTCCGGCTGAGTGGCAGCGCCGTTCAGGGCCGGCGCACCGCCTCGACCTGAATCTTCAATTCCACCTCAGGCTTGAAGCCCATATCCAGGCCAAAGTTCAGCCCGAAGTCCTTGCGGCTGAATTCCGTGGACACATCGGCGCCGCAGACCTCGCGCTTGACCATCGGATGGTCGATGCACTTGAAGTCGTCGATATCCAGCTTGACCTGCCGCGTGACGCCGCGCAGGGTCAGGTCGCCCGTCGCTTCGTCGGGACGGTCTCCGTCGAACTTCGTGATCTTGCCCTTGAACGTCGCGGTGGGGTATTTGGCGGCGTCAAAGATGTCCGGGGCGAGGGCGTGCTTGTTCATCTCGTCGTGGCCGAAGTCCACCGAATTGATGTCCACGGTGACCTCCACCGTGCCGGTGCGCGCCTCGCGGTCCAGCACGACCACGCCGCGTGACTGGTTGAATTTGCCGCGCCAGGTCGACAGGCCGCCGAAGTGATCGGCCTCGAAGCTTGGGTAGGTATGCGAGGGATCCAGGTCATAGGTCACCGGCGCGGCGGTGACGCCAACGTTCAGCATCAGCGCGGCGGCGCCCAGCAACAGGGACGGGATCAGCTTCATTGGAACTCCTTGTGTACGGCAATCTGAACCGCGCGCGGACCGGGCGCGGGTAGGGATGGAGGCATCACGATAACATTCAGGAGCAAGTCAGAAATTCATAATTCGGATCGATTTGGCGTAGATCATTGAACCCCCGCGATTCCGCCGGGATCGTCAAAAAGATTATGCTGACAAGCGCATACGCAACCGGCCCATCGTGCGCTTGAAACGGGGTCCGCAGGAGACATCAGCATGGCATCCACGCAACGTCCTCAGCCGCTTTTCTATGAAGACCTCGCCGTTGGCGACGTGTTCGTCAGCGTGCCGCATCCGCTGGACACGGAACAGGTGATCCGGTTTGCCGAGCAGTTCGATCCCCAGCCTTTCCATCTGGACGCCGAGGCGGCCAAGGACTCGTTCTTTCAGGGCCTGGCGGCCAGCGGCTGGCATACCGCGGCGATCACGATGCGCCTGCTGGTTCAGAGCGTGCCCCTGGCGGGCGGGGTCATCGGCGCCGGCGTCGAGATCAACTGGACACGGCCCACGCGGCCGGGAGACGCATTGCAGGTGACCAGCACGATCGTCAGCATCACGCCGTCGCGCTCAAAGCCGGATCGCGGAATTGTCGTGCTGGAGAGCATCACGTCGAACCAGCTCGGCGAAGACGTGCAGAAGCTGGTAAGCAGGGTCCTCTGCTTCAAGCGGCCCGCGCAGGGCGCTATTCCGGCAGCCCCGCCTGCCTGAGTCCGTCGGCCAGCGCGGCCAGATTGTCCGGCCGATGGATGGGCAGCCAGTCCGTGATATTCGACACCCGCAGGGCCGGGTCCAGCTTGCGCAAATGCGCCATTGCGCGCCGCGCGTCTTCGGTGCGTCCCGCCAGCGCGTGGCTGGCCGCGACGATGGCCGCCGCCATCAGGAAGCTCGGCAGGTCGCGCAGCGCCTTTTCCGACCACTGTATCGCGGCGTCGTAACGGCCCAGGAAAAGATGGGCGGTCGCCATGCCCGCCTGCATCCGGTATAGCTCCGGGTCCAGGGGGCTCAGGCGCATGCCATGGGTGAAGTGCTCGATGGCTTCGTCGGTCTCGCCATGCCAGAGCCTGAGAAACGCGCCCAGGAACCACGCCGCCGCCAGGTTGGGATTGAGCACCAGCGCCTTGTCCAGCAAGGCGACGCCCGCGGAGAGATCGCCGCCCAGGTGGCCCAGCGCATGGCCGGCACGGGTCAGTGCGACGGCGTCGTTCCTGTCCAGTTCGATCGCGCGGCGCGCAAGGCTGGCGCCTTCCGCCATCTCGCGCGGACGGTCGGCCATCCAGCCGTTCACCTTGCGCCAGCAATGGCACCACGCCGCCATGGCATGGGCCGACGCGAAGTTCGGGTCGGACTGGATGGCCTGATGGAAAAGCGGCAGGGCCTCGTCGATGGACTCCCTGGTGCCTTGATGCAGCCTGGCCATGCCCCGCAGGTAGTAATCGTAGGCGTCCAGGCTGCCGGTGGGCTTCTGGGCCGCGCGTTCGATCTCCGCGCGTTCGAGTTGCGGCGCAATCGCCCCCACCACGCTTTGGGTCACCTGGTCCTGAAGCTCGAAGATATCGTCCAGCACGCCTTCGAAGCGCCCGGCCCAGTGGTGCGCGCCGGTGGTGGCGTCGATGAGCTGGCCGGTGATGCGGACGCGGTTGCTGGCTTTGCGCCAGCTTCCTTCCAGCACGTAGCGCACGCCCAGTTCGCGGCCGACCTGCTTCACATCCACCACGCGGGACTTGTAGGTGAAGCTGGAATTGCGCGCCACGACGAACAGCCAGCGGTTCTGCGACAGCGCGGCGATGATGTCTTCCACCACGCCGTCCGCCAGATAGTCCTGTTCGGGGTCCGCGCTGAGGTTGACGAAGGGCAGGACGGCGATGGAGGGCCCGGAGGGCAGGGCGGGGACCGCGACCGCCGCTTCGGGCTGCAAGGCCAGGGCGGACAGGTCCGTGGCGTGCGGAGCGGAAAAGGCGATCTCGGCGACGAACCGGAACCCCTTGCGAGGAATGGTGCGTATCACGCGCTGTTCGTTGCCGCTGTCGCCGACCGCCTTGCGCACGGCGTTGATGTGGCTGGCCAGGGTGGATTCCGAGACGATCCGTCCGCCCCAGACCGCGGTGATCAGGTCGTCCCTGCTGACTACCCGCTCGCGGTTTTCCGCCAGGTAGACCAGCAGGTCGAAAACCTGGGGCGCGGTGGCGACAACCTGGGATGCCCGGGAGAGTTCCCGCCGGTCCAGGTCCAGCACGCAGTCGTCAAACACCAATAGCATCCGGGCTCCCATCCCGCGCATGCGCGCCGGGCGCTCGGCCTGGGCGGCCGGCAAAGTCCTTGTCCGGCTGCCAAGGATACTGCATCCCCCGGCCGTGGCGGCCTTATTCCTCGTTGGCCCATTCGACCTGCACGCCCAGGCTGCGCAGGTTCTCGACAAAGCGCGGATGGGCGCGGCGGATCGGCGTGGCGTTGCGGATTTCGGAGCGGCCCTTGATGCTGCTGGCCACCATGAACAGGGCGATCGCCACCCGGATGATGTACGGGCTTTCCACCACCGCCGGCGTCAGCGGGTTGCCGCCGAAGGTCACCACGCGGTGCGGGTCCGACGAGAACACATGGGCGCCGAACTTGGACAGTTCGCCCGTCCAGCCCAGCGCGCCGTCGTAGACCTTGTTCCAGAACATCGCGTTGCCCTCGGCGCACACGCCCAGCGCGATGAAGATGGGCAGCAGGTCCACCGGGAAATACGGCCACGGCGCCGCCTCGACCTTGGTCAGCACGTTGCTGGTGAAGGGCGTCTGCACCTTCAGCGGACCCGAACGCAGCGCGCGCGACCAGCCATCCTTGTGCTCGATCCGCACCCCGAACTTGGCGAAGGTCCGGTCGATCAGCGGAAAATTGCCGGGCGTGCTGTTGCGCACCACCACGTCGCCGCCCGTGATCGCGCCCAGCGCCAGGAAGGTCGTGATTTCGTGGAAGTCTTCTTCGAAGGTGAATTCGCCGCCTTTCAAGCGCACGCCGCCGCCCACCGTCAGCCGCGACGTGCCGATGCCATCGATGTCGGCGCCCATCATCGCCATGAAGCGGCAGAATTCCTGCACATGCGGCTCGGACGCCGCGTTCGTCAACGTCGACTCCCCTTCTGCCGCCGCCGCGCACAGCACGAAGTTCTCGGTCGTGGTCACCGACGCATAGTCGAGCCAGTGATGGGTGGGCTTGAGCGGGCCGCTCGCACGCACCAGCAACGATCCGCTGGTGCGCTCCACTTCACCGCCGAACGAACGGAAAATGTCCACGTGCGGATCGATCTCGCGCACGCCCAGCGTGCAGCCCTTGACGTTGTCTTCCAGCCGCGCCACGCCGAAGCGGGCCAACAGCGGCGGCACCAGCATGATGGACGAGCGCATTTCTTCGGGCAGGCGGTGCCGGGCGGCGTCGAACGCCGTGTCGCGATGGTGCAGCTCCAGCGTGCGCGTTGCATCGTCCAGCCGGACCTGGCTGCCCAGCGTGCGGAAGATGTCCAGGATCTTGCGGACATCCGTGATGTCCGGCACTCCATGCAGCCGCAGCGGCTGATCGGTCAGCAGCGTGGCGCACAGGATCGGGAGCACGGCGTTCTTGTTGGCCGAAGGAGTGACGCGGCCGCGCAGGGGAGTGCCGCCGTGGACGATGAGATTGGACATGGGGAGGAGGGGCGCGGCGACCGCAAAAGGGATGAAGAGAGCGGAAGCGATTGTACTGTCGCCGCGCGCCGGGCGATGCATGCGCCGGCCGTCAAAAGTGTCGAACTGCAATCAGCGTTTTCGAGATTTCTCGGCACTGCGTAGTGGACCCGCATCCCCGCTACGGCGGGTTCGCGCCTTGTTCCGCGTGCCCGATCAGGGTCAGAGACAACCGCTGCCGCAACGCGAAGCCAAGGCGTTCGTACAGCGCGATCGCATTGAGGTTGCTGCCGAGCACATGCAGAAACGGGGACTCCCCCCGTAGCCAGATGCCGCCAGCCAGGCGCTTCATCAGGCGGCCTGCAAGGCCCTGGCCGCGCCACGCATCGTCCACGCATACGGCGCTTATTTCGACGTGCCCGGCGGGGTGCATCCGTTCGCCCGCCATCGCGATCAGCCGCCCCTGCGCTCGGATGCCGATATAGCGGCCCATTTCGTGCGTGCGCTTGCAAAAGGGGCCGGGCTTGGTCTTCAGGGCCAGTTCAAGCATGTCTTGCGCATCGGCCGGGCCCAGCGTCACGATGTCCGGATCGTCCGGGGCGCGGGTGTCGCGGCGGGTGGCGACCATCTGGTGAATCAGGCCCACCGGCTGGGCGCGTAGCGCAGCCGGCGGCTTGACCGGATCGGATGAAAGCAGCGCCACCTGCTGGCCGGCAGGCAACAGCCGGCCCAACGCGAGCCAGGCTTCGCGAGATTCGGATTCCATCGCCGCGAACGGCGCCACGTCCGGGTGATACCGGCAAGCCAATGCGTCGCGCAAACCCAGGTGGGCCTGTTCGGTGACAAGGGCGGTCCAGATCGGGTTGTCCAGGCTGTGTGGGGAGGGGTCCATGCCGGCTCCTGTTGTCCGCGCGGATTGCGCGTGGGGCCAATGTAGACAAGGCCAGGTGTACGCTCTATTGTCGTAAATGACATTTTTGGAGCTATTCCCGCCATGAAGCTCACGGTTCTGGCCCTGGACGGCTGTTTCGACACCGGTCTGTCGGCCATTCTGGACGCCTTCACTACCGCCAACGAACTGGCCGATCTCCAGCATCCCGGCGATGGCCCCCGGTTCGACATCAATGTGATCGGCATGCGCCGCGAGGTGCGCACCGGCTTGGGCATGCGCGTGCCGGTCAAGCCCCTGAGCGCCATGGGCACCCCCGACTGGCTCGTCGTGCCCGCAATCGCGACCAAGATGCCGGAGCAATTGCTGCCGGCGCTGGCCCGGCGCGACGTCAGGGATGCCCTGGCATTGCTGCGGCAGAGCCATGCCGACGGCGTGAAGATCGCGGCCGCCTGCATCGGGACCTTCGTGCTGGCAGAGTCGGGGCTGCTGGACGGCCAGGAGGCCACCACGTCCTGGTGGCTCGCGCCGCTGTTCCGCCAGCGCTATCCTCGTGTGCGGCTGGACAGCGCGCGGATGATGGTGCCCTCGGGCAGCTTCACGACCGCTGGCGCGGCGATGGGGCACCTGGACCTGGCCCTGTGGCTGCTGGGCCAGGCCAGCCCCGCGCTGGCGGCCGTGGTCGTCCGCTACCTACTGGTGGACGCGCGGCCGTCGCAGGCGCCCTACATGATTCCCGATCATCTGGCGCGCGCCGACCCGCTGGCCGAACGCTTCGAACGCTGGGCCAGGGACAGGCTGGCCGAAGGCTTCTCGCTGGACGCCGCCGCCGATGCGCTGGCCACCAGCACCCGCACCTTGCAGCGCCGGATCGAGGCCGTGCTTGGAAAATCCCCGCTGTCTTACTTCCAGGACCTGCGCGTGGAGCGGGCCGTGCATCTGCTGCGCACCAGCCGCCTGAACATCGAGGCCATCGCCGCCGAAGTCGGCTATGCCGACGGCGCGACGCTGCGCACCTTGCTGCGCCGCCGGCTGGGGCGCGGGGTCCGAGAACTGCGCGTGGGCTGACGGGCGGCGGCGGCGTCCCCGCGGCACGCGGCGGCCGCCCGGGATGGAATCCCAAGGAAAAACCAAGGGAAATCCAAGACGGCCGCAAAGTCTTGGGTCTGGCGGAAACGGATACTGACTCCATCGATCAACGCAACGGCGGTGATCGCCACCAGACCAAGGAGACAAGCATGAAGATAGTCGTCATCGGCGGCACCGGCCTGATCGGGTCCAATGTCGTCAACCGCCTGCGCCAGCATGGCCACGACACCGTGGCGGCCTCGCCCGGCACCGGTGTGAACACGATTACCGGGGAAGGGCTGGCCGCGGCGCTCAAGGGCGCCCAGGTCGTCGTGGACGTGTCCAACTCCCCCTCGTTCGAAGACCGGGCGGTTATGGAGTTCTTTGAAATCTCCGGCCGGAACCTGCTTGCCGCCGAGGCCGAAGCCGGGGTCGAACACCACGTCGCGCTCTCCGTCGTGGGCACGGACCGCCTGCCCGACAGCGGCTACTTCCGCGCCAAGGTCGCCCAGGAAAATCTGATCAAGGCGTCGAAGATCCCCTACACGATCCTGCGCGCCACGCAGTTCTTCGAATTCGTCGAAGGCATCGTCAAATCGGGCGCCGAAGGCGACAAGATCCGCCTGTCGCCGGCCCTGGTGCAGCCCATTGCGTCGGACGACGTGTCGGCGGCATTGGCGGACCTGGCCGTGGGCGCGCCCGTGAACGGCATGGTGGAAGTGGGCGGCCCCGACCGCTTTCCGCTGGACGAGCTGGCCCGCAAATTCCTGGTGTCGCGCGCAGACCAGCGCGAGGTCATCGCCGACGTCCACGCGCGCTACTTCGGCAGCGAGCTGAACGACCGGTCGCTAGTTACCGCGGGCAACGCGCGCCTGGGCCCGACGCGTTTCCAGAACTGGCTCAGCCGCGCGGCCGCGCAGCGATAGCCCGGAAATTTCCGTGGACGGGCCGGGCCTGGCCGGTCAGACGCGCGCCGCCCTGCGCCGCCCGCCGTATCCGCTGGCGCCGGAGGGCGCCGCCCCGCAATTCATCCGCTGGCGGCAGCCCTGCACGCCACCGCAACAAGGAGCAATTCATGTCCCGATTCATGACATTCGCGCTGCCGCTGCTGCTGGCGACCGGCGTCGCCACCGCACAGCAGACGCCGCCGCCGCCGGAGGTCACGCCGGTCATCGCCAAGGCGCTAGCCGACTACCCCGGCAAGGAAGCGCTGATCATCACCGTCGAATACCCGCCCGGCGGGGCGGACCCGGTCCACCGTCACAACGCGCACGGATTCGTCTACGTGCTGGAGGGTTCGATCGTGATGGGCGTGCAAGGCGGCGAATCCGTCACGCTGACACCCGGCCAGGTCTTCTACGAAGGCCCGAAGGACGTGCATACGGTCGGGCGCAACGCCAGCCAGACCAAGCCCGCCAAATTCCTGGTGTTCCTGTTGAAGGACAAGGACGCACCGGTGCTGATACCGGAGAAATGATCCCGGGCCGCGCATCCGGTCCCGCGTGTGAAGACGCGCGGGCGCCGGATGTCAGGGGATCGCCGGCTTGTTCCGCGCTTTCCGGATCAGCACCGCGCCCAGGATGGTCAGCAGCAGCCCGCCGCCCAAGTAGGGCAGCCCAAAGATCAGCAGCACGAAAAACAATGCCGTGTTGGCATCGTTGGCCGCCTGCGCGCCGGCGGTAGAGGCGCTATGGGCGCTGATGTCCATCGGCAGCAGACTGGCGGGCAGGGTAAGGAGCAGGGCGATGCCGAGCAGCAGAAAGCCCCAGCCGATCCGGCGCTGCATGTTTGAGATGTTGGCCAGCGCCAGCGCGACCGCCACGGCCGTCGCCAGGAACAGAAGGCCGGCCGTTATCTGCATCCGCTCGAGCGTCGCGGGGTCTGACGCAACATAGGGCGCCGACGACGGTTGGTTCAGCCCAAACACGATCAACAGCAGCGGATTGAGGACCGCGTAGGCGGCCCAGCCGATGACCAGGCCGAACGCAATGCTGGAAGCCCATCTGGTTGCGGTGCTCGACATCGGTGGCGGCGCTCAATAATAGATATCGACGTAATCGGTCAGGCGGCCGCAGCTTTCCATCTGCTGCAGGCGCCAGTACTTGCGCTTGCCCGTCGCCTTGAATTCGAAGTCGCCGGTGCGGTCGCACTTCCGGCCCTTGTCCGGCGCGTCCAGAATCAGGATGGTGCCGCGGAACACGAAGCGGTCGCTGGCGATCGAGACGATCTCGCCCTTGACCTTCAGCGTGCCCTCGAAGTTGGCCTGCGTGCCTTCGATGCGCACCACATCGTTTTCGTCCGTCGCGCGCAGCGCGCCGCGTTTGGCGGACCACAGCCATTGCAACGTCATGCCGCTGTTGTTCAGCAGGCGTTCGTACGCGGCCTGATCGTTGATCTCGGTCCGCTGCACCGGAACCAGCGCCGACCCGCCTTGTGCCGGGGCCTGTGCTGCGGGGACCTGCGCGGCCGGGGACTGTGCGGCGGGAGCAGCCTGGCGCGGCGGGAGTTCCCCGGGCGTGGCTTGCCGGGGCGGCAGTTCGGCGGGGGCGGTGGATCGCGGGGGCAGCGCACCCGGCGTGGCCTGCCGGGGCGGCAAGTCCCCGGTTGCGCCTTGCCTCGGGGGCAGATCGTCTGCCACGGAAAGGGCGGGGGCGGCCCCGGCGACCATCGCGCACGCAAACAGAAGCGCGCGGGAAAGCCGGCTTTTTCGCAGGGCAATGGCGGGAACGGAGGCGGAAAACTTCAGGCGCCGGGGGAAGCGGAGAAGGCCGGACGTGCGTTTCATTCCCGAGGCGTCGGAAATGCCGCCATTAACGTTGGTTTGCATGGTCTGTATCAAGAGGGGAACAGGGGAGCGCCGTCGCAGGTTTATCGCTTGGATCGGGGCTTGGTTGGCCCTGACCCCGATTACGGCACGGGGCGCCAACTTAGCATGACGCCCGCGCTCAAATAATTGCTGTCTTTCGAGTTTATGTATCTATCCGTTAGTCGAAAAACAAATTGCTTCCGAAATCCCCGTTCCCCAGGGCAGCGGACTTGGTTAACTCCGACCGCGAACTCTCTCTTCATGCAGCATGCGAACCTGCTCGGCAAACTCCGGCACGGGCCCATCGACCTCCACGCCGTCTATGACCTCGGCGATAGACAGGGACCGCACGCGGGAAGCCGGAACTCCCCATTCCCGCATCCATTCCGCGTACTGCTTGGACGACGCGGCATACACGATCCGGCCGAGTCCCGCCCATCCATGGGCCGCCGAACACATGGCGCAATGTTCGCCCGAGGTATAGACGGTGCAAGCCGCGCGCTCGGCTTCCGGCACATGGTTCGCGGCCCAGCGGGCGATCTCGAATTCCGGATGGCGCGTGCGGTCCCCGCTGGAAACATGGTTGTGGTCTTCAAACAGCACCCGGCCGTCGGCGGACACCAGGACCGAACCGAAGGGCTGGTCTCCCGAGTCGAGCGCTTGCCTGGCCAGTGCGATGCATCTTGCAAGGTGCTTCTTGTCCTGTTCGGTAATCATGCGGGTTCCTTGGAGAGGGAAGGTACGCTGGGAACGGTCCTGAACTCAGGGATCCCGTCGGCTTGTCCGAGCGTTTTAACATCTGATGCCCAACTACGATTACGCTGAGTAGCCGGGTTGAGTTGCCGTCTGGCATTGTCGCCGCTCGTACACCAACAGAAGGAACCGCCATCATGCTGATCGTCCACCATCTGGGAAAATCGCAATCCGAGCGCATCGTATGGCTGTGCGAAGAACTTGCCATCCCGTATGAATTGAAGACCTATAAACGGGACCCGGCCACGCGGCTGGCGCCGCCCGAGTACAAGGCCCTGCACCCATTGGGCACCGCGCCGATCATCGCGGACGGCGATATCGTGCTGGCGGAATCCACCGCCATCGTCGAATACATTCTTGCCAAGCACGGCAAGGGAACGCTGGCCCCTGCGCCTGGCGATGCGGGTTATGCCGATTACCTGTATTGGTTCCATTTCGCCAACGGCAGCCTGCAGCCCAGCCTGATGCGCTGCATGGTGCTAAGCAGGGCCAACGTCCCCGCCGACAATCCCACGGTGCAGTTCGCGGATGCTCGGCGCAGGCACGGCCTGGACCTGGTCGAAAAGCGCCTTGGGGCCATGGATTATCTGGCGGGCGATGCCTTGAGCGCCGCGGACATCGTCGCGGTGTTTTCCTTGACCACGATGCGGCTGTTCTTTCCGTTCGACCTGGCGCCGTATCCGAATATTCTTGCCTACCTCAAGCGTATCGGCGCACGCGACGCCTACCGGCGCGCGATGAAGAAGGGCGATCCCGACATGGCGCCGATGCTGGCCTGAACAGGCAACGCCGCCGCGTCACGCACGCGTCTGCCAGGATTCCCGAACCCCGCCGTCAGCGCCTGCCTTGCCGGCACCAACGGCGGGCCCTGCGCCCTGCGGGACTACAACAGCAGCGGCGATATCTTGCTGCCGTCCACGGACACCCCGGCCATCAAGCCGCCGTTGTTCAGGACGAATCCCACGATGGGCTGCTGGGCGGTATTGGAATCGATGCTGCCATTGACGCCGACATTGGCCACGGCGATGGTCGCGTCGGCTCCTACGGTCCAGCCGCTGCTGGCGCGGAACTTGGCCAAGGCTTCATCCGTCATGAACAGCACCACCATGGCCTTGGACTGCGCACCCGCCTGGAAGCCAATGGAGCCGCCCGTGATGCTGAAGTACCCCGTGTCCTGGCTGCTGACGCGCAGCACGCCCGTCCCATGCTGCGCACCCACGATGAAGCTTGCGCTCAGCACCGCCGGAAACACCAGCACGCCGCGAGCCCGTTCCACCAACTGCTTGGACTGCGGCGCGGATTCGTAGAGCTTGGACAGCGTGGCATCCGTGGCGGAGTCCAATTCCTGGCGCTTTTCCGCCGGGGTGGCGGTTGCCCGGGAGTCCGTCGTGGTGCAGCCCGTGAACAGCACCCCGGCCATTCCCAGCGTCAGCGCAGCCACACCGGCCCTACGAAACTTTGAAGAGATATCAAGCATATAAGCTTCCTTTTTTTATGGATGACCAACGATGCACATCTAAACGTCTCCTGGCAGCAGGTTACCCCGGTCCGCCGCGCCCAGGGGCCGCACCGGCCCGCCTGCAAGAAAATAGGCGGCCGCCAACGGTTTAACATCCCGCCATGTTTCTGCTTATCTTCTTCTGGATCGCGCTTGCCATCGCGGTTGGCGTCCTGGCCACGGGCCGGGGGCGCAAGGGTTTCGGGTGGACTGTGCTGGCTTGCCTGATCAGTCCGCCGCTTGCAGGCCTTTTCCTGATGGTCATCGCCGACCGATCCCCGCACGCCAGCCAGCCTGTCCCGGCCACGCATATCGATTGCCCCCACTGCGGCAAGCGCATTCTTCGCGAGGCGCGCGTGTGCCGCCATTGCGGCGGCGCCGTGACGGACGCCGGGGACGGCGGCAAGCCGACGACCCTGCGGGAAGGCTACTGGTACGACTATCCCGATCCCTCGCTCGCCCTGAGCCGGACCGGCAAGCGGGTGGCGCTTGCACAAGCCAACCCGCCCTGGCTGGTGGTCGATCAATCCCTGGCCACCATGGTCATCGGCAGCCGCTGGCCAGGGCAGCTCTGGCGCGTACGCGTCGAAGAACTGGGCGACATGTCCGGCCTGGTGGCGCAGCCGGGGTACTGGCGAGCCTCGGCGGTCGAACTGCTGGAGGAAGTGCCCTTGTCGGCCTTGTTCGGTCCGAACGGCGATGCCGTGCTGGAGATCCTTGCGAAAATCCGTGGCCTGTCGCGAGCAGAGGCGCAAGCGCTGGCCGACAACCTGCCGCCGGATGCCTGGATGGCCTGCAGTCGCGCCTGGATGCGCTGGTCGCAGCAGGACGGCGAGCCGGCAGGCGGCTGCGAGGAGGAGTGGCGCGGCACACTCGCCGCCTCGCGGCGCGTCGACAAGGCGCGTTCCCCGGTCCATTCCGGCTTCCTGGTAATCCACGCCCAATTGCGGCAGCGCGCCTCGGACATCGACGGCGACCGCGCCTTCATCCTTGTCGAGGAAGACGGCGAAACCGAACAGATACTGGCGCCGCTGTGGCAAGGCGCATGCGACGCCTTCCTGTTCGCAGGGATGGCGCGAGCCGCGCCGCAGTATGTGTCCGACGAAGACGCCGTCGTGCTGGGGCAAGCCTGCGCCCGCGTTTTTGGCGGGGCCAGCCAGCGCGCGTGAAGGTGGTCACACCGCTTCGTTCAAAATCCCCTTGGCTCGGCGGACCGTGATGACCGCGGCCCAGACCGCCAGGATTAGGGCGACCCATGCAACCAGGCCACGCTGGAATTTGCGCGACAGATTCCATTCATGGACCTGCTTGGCATCGACCAGCGTTTCCTCGCCCTTGCGCACGCCATAGACCCGTACAGGAATGGCCATGTTGTATTCCAGGGCGATCTTGCTGTCCGTGAGTTGCGCTTCGTTTTCGAGCACCATGAACTCCACGGTCTCGCCCTCTGTGTATGGGACCCTGTAGGTTGTTTCGTAGAACTTGAACACCATGTAGGGATAATTGCCCGAATACACGCAAGCGACGCCGTAGGACTGCCACCGCCCCCGTATTTTGGCCTTGGTTTCGCAGCTTGCCACCTTGTCCACGCGTAGCTGGATGGTGTTCAGCTTCGCGGGATCGTAGGGCAAAGGAATGTCCTTGGCCATGCCGAAGAACTGGATGGAAACAAGACCCAGGACCAGCACTGCAAGCGCGGGAAGGCGGCAAGGCCGAAAGGCTCGCTTCCAGTCAGCCAGTTCACTGCCCACGCTGGCCGGCTCCGGAATGCTGGTGGCCTGTGGATGGGCCGTTTTCGATATTCATGGGGCGCGCTGCAAGAATTGCGATCGCGCATATCTTAAAGCACGCCCCTGGGCCCCGCGCCCGCGCGTGGCGCTTCCCTGGGGCCCGCGCTTGCGCGCGGCGGTTCCCTGGGACTCGCTCGCGCAGCGCTTATCTCGCATCGCGCGAAGGCTTGCGTCGTACGCCTTGCCTACGTCCCCTCGCAATGATTCCTGAACGCCTTCTCTCCCGCATCGGAAACCTCTACCCATTTCTGGTCCGGCGGCGCGTCAGGCACGTAGCTGTCATGCCAGTTCCACCATTTATAGGCCGGCGTCTGGGGATAGCCCGCCGGTGAATCTTCCCAGGCCTCCTGCCGGCCCAACGGTGTGATGTCCAGGTAATTCCACGTCCCGCCCATCTGCTCGTCACCACGGTTGTTCAGGAAGTAGGTGCGGAACACGCGGTCTCCGTCGCGAAAGAACACGTTCGTCCCGTGCCATTCGTCCACGCCGAAGTCGGCATCGAAACTGTCGGTCAGGGTGAACCACGGCATCGTCCAGCCCATGCGCGCCTTCAAGCGCGCGATGGCGTCCTGCGGAGCGCGCGACACGAAGACCAGCGTGGTGTCGCGGGCGTTCAGATGCGCCAGATGCGCAACCTGGTCGGCCACCATGGAACAGCCGCGGCAAGCGTGCTCCGGCCAGCCGTAAACGCCGGGTTCGAAGAACGCCCGGTAGACGATGAGCTGACGACGGCCGTCGAACAGACCGGGCAGGGTGCGGAGGCCGGCGGGGCCTTCGAACACGTAGGGCGTGTCGACGGCCGTCCACGGCATGCGGCGCCGTTCGGCGGCCAAGGCGTCGCGGGCGCGCGTCTGGGCTTTTTCCTTCAGCAGAAGCTGCTGGCGGGCCGCCTCCCAGTTTTCAGGGGAGACAACCGGGGGCGTCTGCATGGCGGGGTTGGCGCCATTGGCTATGGGTTCGGTCGGCGTGCTCATGGCTTTGAAACCTCCTGGTTTGCGTCGATTTCCTTACCGCCAGGGAGACGGCGCCGTTGTGCGCGGAGTCTTGCTGGGGGGTGGGCCAGGGATAGTTTGGCACTGGGGATCGGGCGCAGGGGGTAACAAATGTGGCGCTATTTGGACGGAGGCCGCCTAGCAAGGGAGTCGGCAATTCCCCAGCATGGCGATGCTTCCCGAAAAAACTTCCAAACTTCTACCCGATCCGGAACCAGCGTAAGCGAAGCCGTTTCAGGCTGGACGAGCGGTATCCGTTCGCCGTCATCATGGATTGGGCTTGGTAACTGAGGTAACATTTGGATTCTAATACCGCTCCGGATGTTTCCGGAATGGATACATATTCGCGTCGGCGATGCGAAAGATCTGGATCGCTCTGAACTGACATGTGACCAGCCGGAATTCTTGGAATTCTCACGCTGTACAAAAATTTAAAACCCGCCCCAGGGCAAGAATCTAGGTAAGTTAATGGATCAATTAGTAGATCATTTCTTTAGTGATTCGAATGTGCAGCGTCTCGTGGCGTCGACCGCGACGTGGGAACCTCTTCAAATCTGCTATCCGAAAGAAGTTAATGTTTCGAGGTTCATCGCGTGGCTATTGGATCCGACCGAGGGCCATGGGTTAGGCGATCTTGCAATTCAGTCGCTGCTGGTGCGTGCGTGGGTGCAGAGCGATCAGGCCGAGCTCGACCTGCCCACTCTCCGATTTCTTTCGCCCGCCAACATACAGACCGAAGGCTTTTCGGCATCCATGGTGACCACCGAGGTGAATCTCGGCGGCCGCCACTTGGATATCCTCGTGGTTGATCCCAGCCGCAAGCGCTACGTCGCCATCGAGAATAAATTCGGTGCGAACCAGTCTGCTGGCCAATTGAAGGATTATCGCAAGGCGCTGGAGAAGCTGTTTCCGAGGTATCTGGGGGTTCACATTTTTCTCGACTCGAATGAGGCTGAGCCGAAGGATCCCTCCTGGATACCCATCGGATACGACTGGCTAGCCGAGTTTCTGCATGAAGCGGAGGCCCGTGAAGCCACTGCGGAGCACGTGCGAAGCGCACTCTCGCAATTTCGCAGGGTGATCGAGGAAGAAGCGGACGAAGCCGTGGCGGAGACGAGCTACGGACGACTGGTGACCGAGGTCGCCAGCACGCATACCGACGTGGTTGGTTGCATGGCGGACTGGTCGGTCGAATCCAGTAAAGGCGCCAGGGCGCACATGCTGGCGCATTTGGCGGGAAATGCCGATACGCTGCAAGGCAAAGCGATGCTGCGGCTCTTCCAGCTCTACTGGCGGCGGACGTCCGTGTGGGACGACTGCATCCGACAAATGCAGTTCGCCCCCTTCATTCATGCCATGCGCGCGAAATTCACGGACCTCATCGTGAATGCCAAGCGTGTGAGAATTTCGTTTTCTCTGCGTGAATGGCACCCGTTGGTGGAGATGGACGCGAGGTACTTTCCCGCCGGTGTTACGGTTTGGCGTACGGGTGAGACGTTCAGGGTGATTACGTTCATTCAAATGAACGATGTGCGCTTGGACCGGCGTGAAGACGTCTTGAACGCAGCGTCACAGGCGCGTGAGGAAAATGGAATCAAGCGAAAGGTCCACGAAGAGCAGTCCTTTGTTGTACTTCGTCGACGGAAGGATTTAAGCCTGGAACGGGCCGTTGAAGAGGCCGTTGCGCAGCTTCACTATCTTCAAGAGATTCTTCCTTATTCTCCTTGATGGAAGCTCGCTCGGGCGGTTTTCCAGAAAACCGGTAAATCAAGATTAATCGTCCGAGCAGTATTCAATCGAGTCTCCACCCGTTCCGGTCTCCCCTCATCGTTGAGGGCCGCCAGGCAAAGCTGCGCCTGCCGTCCTGTCGCAAGCGGCTACGGGCGTGTCAGGCGGAGATAAGTCCCGCTTCTTGCGGCAGCCTGGGAGCGGTCCATCCGCGCAGGCTCTCGCGTAGCAGCGACACGGCGGCCTGGCCGCTTTCGTTCAGCCGCTTCGACGCATACATCCCGAACTGCGCGCTCAACCCCGGCGCGCCGTCGCCTCCGATCGAAATGACGCGCATGGTATCGGCCCGCAAGCATTCGGTCGTCAGCACCGCTACGCCCAGGCCGTTCTCGACGGCCGCGATCGTGGCGCCCACATTGTGGCTGGTCAGTGAAACCCGGAAGTCCCGCCCGGCCGCGGTCAGCGCGTCAAACACCAGCCGGCGCCACGAGCAGGGCTCGGCATAGACGATCATGTCCAGCGGCTGGTCCGGGTCGGGCATATCGTCGATGCCGCACACCCAGTGCAGATCCACCGCCCAGGTCTCGACGGGCTCATCCACGAACGCCGCGCAGACGCCCACCGCGACGTCCAGCATGCCCTCCTGCCAGCGCGCGGCAAGCCGCTCGCCATCGTCGATCACGATTTCCAGATGCATCTGCGGGCACGAACGCCTGAGCCGCCCCAGCGCGGCCGGCAAGGCCGCCACGGCAACGTCCTCCGACAGGCCGATCCGCACGCTGCCGGCGACGGCGCGTTCGCGCAGCCGCGCCGCGGCCGTCTCGCCCAGCGCCAGGATGCGGTTGGCATAGCTCAGCAGCAGTTCGCCTTCGGTCGTGGGCGACATGCCCCGCCCGGTGCGATGCAGCAGGCGCTTCCCCACCATCTCTTCGAGCCGCCGGATCTGGGTACTGAGCGCCGACTGCGCGCGTCCGGCCTGATCCGCCGCGCGGCTCAAGCTGCCATGGCGGCAGACGGCCACAAAGGTGCGCAACAGGGCAGGGTCAAAGTCGGCTGACATTATCAATCCATTAAGTCTGAATTATGAGGTATCAGTCTACCTTTATCTCTTGAGGGTGCCTAGCATTGGCCTGTCGCTAACTGGCTGACCCAATCCAAGGAGATTTCCCCATGTCCGATATCCAAAACCTGCGCGTCGTCCTCGCGTCCCGCCCGGTAGGCCGGCCCCAACCCAGCGATTTCCGCTTCGAGCGCACGCCCATCCCCGAACCGCGTGACGGGCAGGTCCTGCTGGAAGTCCAGACCCTGTCGCTGGACCCCTACATGCGCTGGCGCATCAGCGACGCCAAATCCTACGCGCCGCCCATCGCCATCGGCGACGTGATCGTGGGCGGCACCATCGCCCGGGTAAAAACGTCGCGTCACCCCGATTGGCGCGAGGGCGACATCGTCCTGTCCGAAGCCGGTTGGCAGCACTACGCACTGTCCGACGGCAGCGATCTGCGCCGGCTGGACCCCGCCATCGCGCCGCCGTCCACCGCACTGGGGGTGCTGGGCATGCCGGGTTTCACGGCCTACGCCGGACTGCTCAACATCGGCCAGCCCAAGCCCGGTGAAACCGTCGTCGTCGCGGCCGCCAGCGGCGCGGTCGGCTCGGTCGTGGGGCAGATCGCCCGCATCAAGGGCGCGCGCGCCGTGGGCATTGCCGGCGGCCCGGAGAAGTGCGCCTTCGTGAAGAACGAACTGGGCTTTGACGCGGTGGTGGACCATCAGGCGCCCGATTTTGCGCAGAAACTGGCCGAGGCCTGCCCCGATGGCATCGACGTTTACTTCGAGAACGTCAGCGGCCATGTGTGGGATGCGGTGCTGCCGCTCTTGAACAACTTTGCCCGCGTGCCGCTATGCGGACTGATCGCCAACTACAACCACGGCCCTTCGGACCAGACCGGCCCCGATCGCCTGCCCGCGACGATGCGCGAGATTCTCTCCAAGAGCATCACGCTGCGCGGCTTCATCGTGTATGACTTCGCGGGGGCGCAGGAAGACGAGTTCCAGCGCGAGGCCGCGGGGTGGATCGCCGACGGCCGGCTGCGCTGGCGCGAGGATGTGGTGGAAGGGCTGGAGCAGGCGCCGGAAGCTTTCATCGGCCTGCTGGAAGGAAAAAACTTCGGGAAGCTGGTGGTGCGGCTGGGGAACTAGCCGTTACGCCCGGATCGTCTATTCCTCGGTACGCCAGGACTTGCGCCGCGAGGCCTTCGGTTTGGGCGCCACGCCCATGCGCGGGTCACGCGCCACCGCAAGCTCCGCCAGCATTGCCGCCGTGGCCTCGAAGGCCTCGTCCGATTGCGGCAAATACAGCCACTTGCCCAAGACCGGATGCGGCAGCAACTGCGGCAGATCCGCAAGCAGCGCCGCGTGGCGGTCCTGCGAGGTGCACACCATCACGCCGTTCCACGGAACGTCGCGATCGGCGACGATCAAGTACAGCAGGCCATCCAGGTACGCGGCATCGGCCCCGAACATCTTGCGGTGCGTGTAGCCGGCTTCCCGCTCCAGCGGTTCCAGGATCCACAGGAGCGAGTTCAGACGGGCGCCGCGTTGCTTTCTTGGCGGGGCGAAGGGATCGGGCGGGTTGCGCATGGGAAGGGAGTGTAGCCAAAAGGCCAGGAAGTCCCTGCTATTGCTCGGATCCTTCGAACAGCGGCGCGAGCGGCATGAGCGGTCCGTACTTCTTGAACTTCTTCCAATTCTCCGCCGCCTGGCGCAGTTCCTCGTTCTTCTGCGCCTCTTCAAGGATTTCCGTGATACGCGGCGCCAGTGCGGCGGACAGGTCGATGATGTCGTACGCGGTGTAGCCACGCTCCCAGCGCTCGCGCAGGGTCATGTCGTCGCCCTTGGCCCGCATGGCGCGCGTGGCTTCCTTCAGCAAGGCCTTGCGCTGATCCGCGGAGAGCCGTTCCGCGAAGGAGATCCCGGCAACCAGCCCCTGGACGAAACCCTTCTCGCGATAACCGGTCGTGGCAGCCACCTGGCTGGCCACGCTGCGGCTGATGACCTTCGGCGCCAGGTTGTCGCGTATCCAGCCCCGGCTAAGCCGCAGCAGCCCCGCGCACAGGCCCTGGCCAAAGCCCGAGCGCATGCCGTCGGCGCGCGCGGCTTCCTGCGCCTCGGCGTAGGTCATGGCGAACTGGACCATCAGCATGATCGCGTCCTGCGGACCCGGCATCAGGAAGTCGGCGACCCAGCCGGCCGCCGACCCGATCTTGCCGAGCGCGCTGGCGGCCCGTCCCTGGACCTTCAGGACCGAGCCCGCTTCCTCGGCCAAGGCCGCCGAGGTGGCCGCGGGCGCGGCCGCCGGCGCCTTTCCGTAGCGTTGCTCGAATTCCGCCATCCGGGGGGGGCCGGAGCCGACCTTCGGTTGTTCACCGGGAACGCGCGGCTTGGTCGCCGGCTGCTCTACCGGCAACTGAGGCATAGACGCTTTCGGACGGGGACGGGGCGCGGTCTCGGGGTGCTGGATAAACTTTTCGTTGGGTAGTCCAGCCTGCACGGCGGGCTCGCGCATGCTGGACAAAGAGCGATAGTGTCCCGAGCCGTCGTTCCAGGATTTCACCTTGCCGCCTTCGAATTCGACCTGTCCCGCCCAGCTCACTCGCTCGCCGCGCGCCGCTTCGGTGTGGCCGATCGCACCCATCGTCCTCTTGGACTTGACCGCGAAGATCTCGCCGTCCTTCACGACGAAGTCGTAATTGCCCCGCGCGGTTCTGCCGTACCTGCCCCCGACCTCCTTCCATGTGCCGTTGACGTTCTTTAGCCGTATGACGTCGCGAGAGGAGCCCAACGCGGGCGCGTCTCTCGGCAGATTGCCGTAAGTCGGGGCGCGCTGCAGCAGCATCGCGCCGTGCGCAGCAACCATGCCGGCCGCTCCGGATGATTGCTGGACCACGTGCGCCAATTCATGGGCCAGGAGCACACGTCCCGCAGCCGTGCCCGGCGCGTACTCACCGGCGCCCAGAACAACGTGATGGCCGACCGTGTACGCGCGTGCCTGAACGGATTCGGCAGCCTCGACGGCCCGCGCATCCGAGTGCACCCGGACATTGCCGAAGTCCTTGCCGAACCGCGGCTCCATGAAGGCCCGCGTCCTTGCGTCGAGGGAACTGCCGGGGGAGCGCAATACCGCAAGCATGGCGGGGGATGCGTCGGCAACGCTCGCGCCGCTCGGCATCGCGGAGTGCATTTGCAGATGCTTCCGTGCAGCAGTCCCTTGATCCGTTCGCCGCTGGAGCGGTGGGTCAGGCATACGCATCACCTGATCCGCGACCCGATCGGCCGCCTGTTCGAATTCGTCGCCCGGTTGGCTGATCGCTAGTTTGGTTTGGATGGAGAGGGCAGGGAGCGGGTGCAGGGGAATTCGACTGAGATCGTGGCCGAAGGGAGCGGCGCGGGTGTCGATCGCCTTGTCCTTTGCATCCCATTGATCGACGCCGGGCATCCTGTTCAGGGTTTGATTCCCGGCCGTCCCGCGTGCCGCCGTCTTGGCGGCCATACCCTGCCGAGCCGTTCTCGGTTGCTGTACGAAAGTGCGCATGATGTCACTCCGTCCGTTCGATTGGCAGATGCCCGGGAGTTCAAGGCGCCGATATGGGCCGGCCCGAATTTGCCGGATCTGTCATCGAGCATTGTCCACCTTTATGGGGGTTCGGAAAACCCAGGTCGGCTCGATCCGGCACTCAATGGGTCCCGAGCGCCGCGCGCCATGCAGCAAGCCTGGGTTTGCCAGGCTGCTGAAGGCGATATTTGCGGTCAAGGGATGTCGGGGTCCCTTCGCTGCGTGTCCCTCTCGACAGGTCGGGAGCCGTGAACGAGCGTCCGGCGGTTATTCGATCTTGATACCCGCGCGATCGATGACGCCGGTCCATTTCTTGACTTCGGCATTGACCAGTGCCTTGAACTCAGCCGGGGAACTGGCCACGATTTCTACGCCCTGTTTGCCGAATCTATCGATCACGTCTTTGTCCCGCAGCATGTCCGTCATGCCCGCATTCACTTTCTTCACGACATCCGTGGGAGTGCCTGCCGGGGCTTGCATGCCAAACCACACCGTGACCTCATACCCTGGCACGCCAGCTTCGACCACGGTGGGAACATTGGGCAGCAGCGGAGCGCGCTTGGCGCCCGTGGCGGCCAGCCCGGTGAGCTTGCCCGCGATGAGGTTGGGGTAGACGTTCGGCAAGTTGTCGAACAAGACATCGATATCCCCGGCAAGAAGGGCGGAAACAGCAGGCGCGCTGCCCTTGTAGGGAATGTGGGTCATCTTGGTGCCCGTCAATTCCAGAAACAGCTCCATCGACAGATGGTTCGATGAACCGGAGCCCGTCGAGCCATAGTTGAGCTTGCCCGGGTTGGCTTTGGCGTAGGCGATGAGCGCTTTGACGTCCTTGAACGGCGAATCGGCACGTACCGTAAGAATATTCTGGGTGCTGCCCGCCCAGATCACCGGCTCGAAATCCTTGAGGGCATCGTAGGGCATCTTTTCCCGATAAAGCCCGGGCAGGGCCGAGAACGGCAGCGGCGTGATCAATAAGGTATAGCCGTCGGGCACCGACTGCGCGACCATGGTGTTGCCGATCAAGGTGTTTCCGCCGGGTTTGTTCTCGACGACGACCGACTGCTTCCATGCCTTGGTGAGGTATTCGCTGGCCGTCCTGGCGAGGGTGTCATTGAAACCGCCTGGCGTATATGGGACAACGATACGGACAGGCTTGCTGGGGTAGGCTTCCGCCGCGTTGGCCAGGATTGGACTGGCCGACGCTAGCGTGAGACTCAGGCCTCCCAGCAGCGAGATCAGCTTTTTGATGATCATGATTGTCTCCTCGACCCTGGGGGTCTTGTATTTATTGATCTAGAACTTCACGACATATCCCGGCCCATCCACTGCTGGAAATTTATCGAATATGGACTCGTCGACTTCCACCCCCAGGCCGGGCCCGGCGGGCGGCTCCACGCAACCGTCTGCGCCGATCTTGAAGGTCGGGCCGAACATGTCCCGGAACGGATTGAAGTGCGAAACGCAGGCCTCGAAATACCCGGCGTTCTCTGTCGCAGCCAGAAAGTGCAGTGTTGCGGCGTGATTCAGCCCGGTTGCCGAGCTGTGCGCGTTGATGGGGATACGGAAGGCAGAAGCCATCGCGGCGATCCGCTGGGCCTCGGTAATGCCGCCGGTCTTGGACAAATCCGGTTGCCAGACCTGTACCGCGCCCGCCTCAAGCATCTGGGCGAACTCGAACCGCATGAAGTGATTTTCCCCGGCGGCAATGGGAACAAGCGGAGTGATCTTGGCCGCTTCGCGATAGGACGCGAAGTCGTTGCAGGCAAACGGTTCCTCAAGCCAACCCGCCTGAATGTCCGCCAGCACCGGCAGCACCCGGCGCGCCTGGGCAATGGTGTAGGCCGTGTTCGCATCGGTCAGGATATCGATGTCGTCTCCCAGCACTTTCCGTACGTGCAGGCAGCGTGCAATATCGTCTTTGACCGTGTCGCCAATACGCAGCTTGACCGCACGGTAGCCTTGCTCGATGTATGACTGTGCTTCTTCCGCGAGGGCCTGGGGCGCCTGGTATCCCAGGGCAATGCCGCCGGCGTAGGCAGGCAGGCGCTTGCGCGAGCCGCCCAATAGCTCATAGAGCGGCATGTTGGCGGCTTTGCCGCGGATGTCCCACAACGCCATATCGATGCCGGACAACGCCAAGGCGGTACCGGCCCCCAGACCATGGCTCGAAAACTGCATGCGATGCACACGCTGCCAGGCGCCCACGACGTCGGTGGCGGGCATGCCGACCAGGAGCGGCGACAGTGTGTTGTGGATGAGGCTGACAATGGCGCCCGGGCTGCGCCCCGGATGCGATTCCCCGTAACCCACGATGCCTTCGGATGTTTCCACGCGCACGATGATGGCATCGCGCTTCAACGTACTGCCTACCCCCATGGTCACTGTCTTGCCTTCAGGCAGACGGTAGGAAATTGGCACGGCGGTAATCTTGGTGATTTTCACGGGATCTCCTTTTTTGCACAGCATTCGCGATTGCCCGGGCGGACCGGGCGATACGCACGACTTTGGGTTGAGTCATTTCCCTGCGGCGGCAGCGGCCGGCGCGCCGCCAAGACTGTCGATCAGTACAGGTACCGGCGATTGTCCGAGGCCTGCCTGAGAGGCCTCGTCATAGAGCTGCCTGACTGCCAGGGCAAGCGCGCCATGAGCGCTTTGCTCGTCGGCCATGGTGCAGTAGTAGCCCATGTCCTTCAACGCATTGGAGATCGAGAACCGGAAGCCCGAAGGGTCTTGGGATTCGATATAAGGACGCAGGCGATTCAGCACGACGCCACCACCGCCGCCCGCCGCCAGGATGTCACAGAATGTCTTCGGGTCCGTCCCCGCCTGGTGTGCGCATGCAGCGGCTTCGGCCAAGACAGCCGAGAATCCAAGAGACACATAGTTGTGCAGCAGCTTCATCTGGTGACCGCAGCCCACGCCGCCTGCGTAGGCAATATTCTCGGCATAGCTTTGGAGCACGGGCAGGCAGTGTTCGTAGACCTGCCTGTCGCCACCCACGATCAGGTTCAGGCGGCCCTCCGCGGCCTCCTTGGGGGTGCGCGTCATCGGGGCGTCCAGGAAGTGGCCGCCCACATCCTGAACGGCTTTGGCGATCTTGCGGGTGGACGACGGGATGGCCGTGGAGCAGTCGATGACGGTGGTGCCGCGCTTAAGACCCTGCAGCACGCCGTTCTGCTGGAAGAGAACCTCTTCCACCTGGGGAGATCCCGTCACGCAGAGAATCAGGATGTCGACCTCCGCGGCCAGATCCGATGCCTGGCGACGGGTGCCTGCCCCGCCAGCAAGCAAGTCATCCAAAGGCTGGTTGCCCGGATGTTCCAGCACGGTCAACGGAAAGCCGTTGCGCAAGAGGCTGGCGCCTATGCCCGAACCCATCATGCCGACGCCGATCAGGCCGATACGCGGCTTATTTTCTGCCATGGAGAATGCTCCTGAAACAGTGCGATTCGACCTAGGCGGCGCCCAGGCCACCGGCGCAGATGTATTTGATCTCGACGTAATCGTCGACGCCGTATTTCGACCCTTCGCGGCCGATGCCGGATTCCTTGACGCCGCCGAAGGGCGCCAATTCGGTCGAGATGATGCCCTCGTTCAGACCCACGATGCCGGTTTCCAGCGCTTCCGCGACGCGCCACGCGCGGCGGTAGTCCGATGTGTAGAAATAGGCGGCAAGTCCGAACGGCGTATCGTTTGCCAGGTCGATGACTTCCTGCTCGTTGCTGAACCGTATCAACGGAGCAACGGGTCCGAACGTCTCTTCCTGCATCAGCTTGGCCTGACGCGACACATTCACAAGAATGGACGGCTCGTAAAACAAGCCGCCAAGTTCATGCTTGCGGCCGCCAATCAGCGCGCTCGCCCCGCCAGCGATCGCATCGTCCACGTGCTCTTGCACCTTGTCGATCGCCGCGTGGTCGATCAGCGGCCCCAGATCGACGTCCTCTTGAAGGCCGGTGCCCACTCGCAGGGACAGCACTGCCTGCTTGAGATGCTCGGCGAACGCGTCATAGATGCCGTCCTGTACGAAAATCCGGTTCGCGCACACGCAGGTCTGGCCGGCATTGCGAAACTTGGATGCCATGGCGCCGGCCACGGCCAGGTCGAGATCGGCGTCATCGAACACGATGAAGGGCGCATTGCCACCCAATTCCATCGACACTTTCTTCATGGTGCCCGCGCACTGTTGCATCAGCAGCTTGCCAACGCTGGTCGAACCGGTGAACGACAGCTTGCGGACCAGCGGATTGCTGGTGATTTCCTCACCAATGGTCCCGGAGCTTCCCGTCACCACATTGAGCACGCCAGGCGGAATGCCGGCTTCCTGGGCCAACATGGCAAGGGCGAGGGCGGAGTAGGGCGTGGACGAGGCGGGCTTGATGACAATCGTGCAACCGGCGGCCAGCGCCGCGCCCGCTTTGCGGGTGATCATCGCGTTAGGGAAGTTCCACGGAGTAATGGCCGCCACCACCCCGACAGGCTGCTTGATCACGATAATGCGGCGGTCGGCCGTGGCTGCGGGAATGACGTCGCCATAAACGCGTTTCGCCTCTTCCGCAAACCATTCCAGGAATGACGCACCGTAAGCGATCTCGCCACGGGATTCCTTTATGGGCTTGCCTTGTTCCAGCGTCAGCAGCGTGGCCAGGTCTTCCTGGTGTGCCATGCACAAGTCGAACCATCGGCGGATCAATTGCGCGCGCGGCTTGGCCGCCATTGCACGCCACGCCGGCAGCGCGCGGTTCGCCGCCTCGATGGCCTGGCGCACATCAGGTCCGCTTAGCGAGGGCACGGTGCCGAGCACGGTGCCGTCCGCGGGGTTGGTGACGTCTATGGTTTTACCGCCGGACGCATTGGTCCATTGGCCGCCTACATAGCATTGCTGCCGGAATAGCTCTGGTCGTTTCAGGTTCATCGGGAGTCTCGTGAAAGGGGGGGCTAGCGTGGATTGAGCAGGTTGTCGGGCGTGGCGCCCTGGTAGAGAGCGTCCAGGCCATTGATCAATAGCCAGCCCATGGCGTCGCGGGTTTCCCGGGTGGCGCTGCCGATATGCGGAGACAGGAATACGTTGTCCAGCTCCCGGTAGCGGGGATCAACATTGGGCTCGTTGGCGTAAACATCGAGTCCCGCGGCAAACAGGCGCCCGGTTGATAGCGCGCTGGTCAATGCGTCATCGTCCACCAGGTCGCCGCGCGATATGTTCACCAGCACGGCGCGCTCGGGCATGCACGCGATGCGTTCGGCGTTGATGATTCCCTTCAATTGGGGGGAACCGGGAGCCGCTATCACCAGCACATCGGCAATTCGCAGCGCTTGGTCGAGGTCCGCGTGGTAGATGGCGCCAGCGGCCAGTTCGGGCGCAAGGGCGCGCCGGTTGTGATAGTGGATTTCCATGCCGAACGCACGGGCGCGTGCCGCGACTTCCCGGCCGATGCGGCCCATGCCGAACACCAGGACCCGCTTTTCTTTCAGGCCTATGCCCAATAACTGGGTGGGGCTCCATCCCGGCCAGCGGCCGTCGCGCACCATGCGGTCCGCTTCGTATCCACGGCGGCATGCATTGAGCATCAGCATCATTGCGACTTCCGCGCAGGCGTCGCTGAGCACATCGGGCGTATGCAAGACGCCAATGCCCAACTCGCGCGCCGCAGCCATGTCGATGTGGTCGTAGCCTACCGAAAGCGTTGCGACGTAACGCAAGGTTGGTGCCAGTTGGCGCAGGACATGCTCGTTGATTTGCTCCGTTGCGCTGGCGAACAACACTTCGGATCCCCGCGCGGATTGCACGATTTCGTCGGGGGACAAGATGCCGTCGTGCTCATTGAGGCGCAGATCGTAACGCTCTGCCAGGGCGGCTTCGACGCTTTCGGTGAACCGGCGGCATAGGTATGCCCGGGGTGTTGTTGCGTTGGCTGCCATCTTCCGCCATGCCTCCCTTGTGGTTTTTTGATATTATTAATTTGTCGTACCAATTTATCAACAAACAACATTTCGGCCTGCTAGTGTTTGCCCTAAGCGCCGCGGCCAGGCCGCCAGCGACAGGGCAAGCATCCAGCCCGCAAGATGGAAGGGTCGAAGGGCGCTCGTCGAGTCATGCAAGAGAACAAGCAAAGCGGTGAAAGAACGCTGGCCGACCGGCTGACGGACATGCTGGCCGAAGAGATCCGCCGTGGCGCATACCCGGTGGATTCCAGGCTGCCCACCGAAAGATTCATGACGCAGCAATACGGCGTCAGCCGTACTGTCGTGCGCGAAGTGATTTCACGCCTGAAATCGGCGGGTCTGGTGGATACCCGCCAGGGCAGCGGGACGGTCGTGCTGGACCCAGCATCCAGTGACGCGTTCCGGCTGGGCACGCCTGACGAAGACCCGGCCCGTGGGGTCCTGCGCATCATCGAACTGCGCCGCGGACTGGAAGGCGAAATGGCCGCTTTGGCGGCGGAGCGGCGCAGCGCGCAGGACATGCTGCGCATCAATCGGGCGCTGGTCGAAATCGACAACGCTGTCGACCTGGGCGGTGATGGCGTGGAGGAAGACCTGGCATTCCATCTTGCCATCGCCAGGGCCACCGGCAATCCGCATTATCCGGAGTTGCTTGGCATGCTGACCCGGGCCCTGAAAGACGCCATACGGGTCACGCGTGGCAACGAAGCACGCCAGGCCCAACTGGCCGACGACGTGCGCAGCGAACACGAGGCGATACGCGCTGCAATCGAAAGCCAGGATATCGACGCAGCAAGGGCTGCGGCGTTTCACCATATGCTGAGCACCGCAAAGCGGATTCAGAACGTGGATCCGGAGTACTGGCAAGGCGCCAGTCGGGCGGCGGCTGGCAGGTTGGCGCGGACCCGGTTGGCGGCGGAGCTTCGAAAAAGAAAATAGGTTTGCCAGGCAGGAGGGCTGCGGCCGGGCTGATTGGACGCCCATGTGGTCTTGGGCTCTATCCCTCAGTGCATCAGGACCTGGCGGGCCGCGCCCGCAGTCTGGGTGCTACCCCGGAGCGGGGGGCGAGCTTGGGCAGGCTCTGCGAGCACTGTCGGCGTGGCCTCAAGGGTCTCGTCGGCTAGTGGGAATTAGGGTCATTTTCCCAGGAGCGGATGAGGCGGCAGATTTAGAATGTCTGCAAGTAGTGCAGTATTTCAAGTGCTTGGGGGCGACGATTCGTCAAGTCAGATGGGGCCTGTCCGAAGCTTTTGGCCATCTTTTCAGTACTATCCGCCGTTACCCGCCTCGAAGCCAATACTTGCCCTAGCTTATTTCGCCGCCATTACAACAACCACACAGGTCGCCAGATTTTTTGCGCCTGGGGTTAAAGAAGGGCGAATCCAAGTGCAGAGTTCACGATGTCCTTTACTGCCGTCAATGCAGCATTAATCGCTTCTTCGATCAGCACCAGTCCCATGCCTTTGAGTGTGAGCATTACCGCCCGAGTGGTGTTCTTCTGCATCTCCAACAGGACACTGGCAGTGCCTTCGGATATTTTCTTCCTCGCTCGGAGACTCTGAATCTGTATTAGAGTTCGTGCAAGCTTTTCGAACTCCGGCTCGGCATAATCCTCGATGTCCGGCCAACGTTTGTCGAAAACGCCCTTGGCCGCTGCCAGCATCGACGCAACCAAGTCTTCAAATTTGAGACTCGACATCGCTCACTCCTTGCTTGATTTATCACCGCGTTTTTTTGCCAACTCTGCCGCCATGATGGCGCCGAACAGCTGATTGAACATGGATTTAATGGGTAGGATGGCATCTCGCTCCAAGGTCACCTCGCCCCGTGCTTGCCGGTCAGCTTCCGCCCCAAAATCCACATTACAGTCCATCGAGAGATCTGGACCCATTTCACCGACAGCCTGGATCTGAGCCGCAGTCAGGGGCTTGTCAATAGAGGTGCACCGCTTGTTCAGGAGTACAAGGTACGCGAGGTTGGTGGTCGCCAGATCGATTTGTTCGATCGTAATCTTATTTTTGTATATTCCCTCGGCTCTTACTTTTAACGCAGTCAGGTCGACGCTCGCGCTCTCGTAGAATTTCTGATTATTCTTGAATTTTAGGCCTTCCTCTCCTGAGTTTTGAAGGGATACCAAATGACTGTCGAACTTTCTCTGCAGTGCTTGGGCGTCTCTGTCCGTGGCTTCGTCATAGTTTGAAATCAGTTGAACCGATGAGCACCCGCTTACCAATAAGACAAGAGCAGCCGGAAAGCAATAATTTTTATAAATGGCTCGCATGGGAGCACCTTTCTTCGGCAGGTATTAGAAATTCAGGATAGGCGTTACGCGCAACTATCACCGTTGCGCCAAACCGCGCCAATCCGGGGAAACTCTGTCGGCCATTTGGAAGTGTTGAGATGAGGGCTGCTCATCCTTTAGTGGTGGGCCGCACAAGCGGGATAAACGATTTATCCCGAATAGCCGGTCCGATCAATCATCTAGAACGTTGAATGGGTATATGCGACCTAATTCAGGTGCCGAGCGCGGAATTGTTGGGGGCGGTTGTGGTACGAAGGAGTGTGGATGGCACTTCACTCTGTCTGTCTGTCCGGCCGGTGGGTGGCAGGAAACCAAAGGGGCCGAGTTGGTCCGACCCCTGGGGGTGCTAGCGCGCATGCTCAGGTCTGCAAATTGATAAGGATCCTGTCGTGCTGTCGTACGGAGCGCGCACCTGAACTGGCCATGGTGAATGAGCAATCGTCCGAAAAGAGCCCCGGCCATGGCATACGCCATTGAGGTTGCCAGCAAAATAGCAGGGAGCCTTGTGTCCTTTCATAAGCTAGCTCCGCAGATCCGGAATTCGGACTGGAAATTTTTGCGAGGTTAAGCCACACACCATATTCTTCCAGCCCGAAAACCGGACTAGTCGGCGACCCCCGCCGCCAGGGCCATCTGCTTGCGCTGCAGGGCATTGCGTAGCGCGCCAGCCGCGGGCTGAATGAGTGCATCGTTCAGCCCCCCTGTTCCGCGGTCGCCATCGCGCCAATCAGGCCCCAAGCGAGCCCGGCTCCTATTCCCGCCTGCACACTGTTTCCTGCGGTGTTCTGTGAAATCCCCAAAGACACAGATATGTCCTGAATCGCTACGTCCACCTGTTTCTGCACTTAGACTTCAGAGGCGTCTGGGTTGTCCAGCTGAATAATTCTCTCCGAGCCCGTTACTACCAGCACCTTGCCCGGCATGGCAGCGTCCTTGGGCAGGTAGACTGCGCAATCGGCCACTATGACGAAATTTCGCGAGCTGTCTGGCGCAAAAGGTCCAGGCTTCAGAATTCGCTGGCTATAGCAGCGCGACGGTCCCTCATAGAACGTGCCGTGCGCATCTTGCCCCAGCGGACGATATTTACCAGCAGAAAGTCGCGAAAGCCAAAGATGCGTATATGGGAACGCCTCATCCAGTTGCAATGCTGCAATTTCCTTGCCCGCCGGCGTCTGGGAAGTAATTTGCGTTCGGCAACCGCCCCGGCCAAGCCCTAATCCAACCATGGGCAGCAGGCTTATCAGTCTGTTCAACGTACTCACGGGGTTTTCCTCTTATCTTTCCGCGTTGAAACTTGAAAGTGCTTCAGGTCATAATTGCAGGGGGGGGCGTGGCCATTGGAGGTTCGCAATCCCCAATTTTGGGTATGTTCTATTTGCGGGCTGAGCCTACAGTGAAATAACTGTCCAGCGGAGCAGATGATGCAACATGGTCAACCCAGCGATGACGTTTTGGATCAACGAATAGAGAAACGGCTTCTTTCGTTCCGGGATAGCCTAGAGCTTCAACTCGGGAAGGCAATGGAGGTAAAGCTGAAGGGCCACTTTGATGCTGGCGTCAAAATCTTAGGTTGGACATTTGGCCTAGTAGCGTTGGTATTTACGTTGTTCGGGATAAAAACTGCCATTGATCTGCGTGAAGCGGCGAGGACTACAGCTATAGACGAAGTTAAGAAAAAGCTTGCCGTAGATGATTCAACCTCGGAGTTTCGCAGGGATGTCGATCGAGTCATCGCTCGTGGTCTCATTAGCTCCTACTTTCTAGAAATGTCTAGAAGCAAGGAGAATCCTTTCGCTCTTGATCTCTCTATTTCCGATACGGATCTGCGCAGGTTGATTGATCTGGTGAAAGACAGTCGCTCCGAAGATCGGGATTTTCGAGACGCGGTGGACATACTTACTAGGTCGACGCAGATCAAAGAAGGAAATTCCGTTAGTCGCCTTTTGCTAGCGCTGGGGACTGCCGCAGATGAGGAATTTCGATGGATTCGTGGCCAGCCGGACAAGAGAGCAACGGTTTTCGAACTTTTTTTGGACGGGAGGCTCGTGCAAACAGCGCGGTCCCTTGTGGGGGATGACAAAACCGACAAGCGACTACTGATTGCTGCCACTCGATACCTTGCTAAGATGAAAGATGCCGAATCAGCGAAATCGCTAGAAAAAATTGCAGTTCGTAGTGACGAAGACATTGCTCACGAGGCAAAGCATGCCCTCGCTCGAATTATGCCCGAGTCGGCGGTGGTATCAGCGGCGCTCAAAATTGCACAAGATGCATCCGACGAAGCGATTGTATCTGCGTTACGTCTTGCTATTAGCGTTGCGCGGCCAGATCGTCTATTTTTTACGACCGATCCGAAAATGGCCACCCGGAATAAACTAGCGGCAGCGGTTTTGTCTGAAGTGATGGCGCGAGGTTACGTTTTGCGGCTTTCCAGAGTAATATCGACTAACAAGATGGGGCTGGCAATATCTAATCCCCAAAACATGTCGAGACTTTATTTTCTGCCGTCGCGGTTAATAAACGGGCCCGAATCAGAATTGTTCGGAAAAATTATACGGGACTCCAAAGATGCGAAAGCTGTAGTCGGAATGCTGCGATCTCTTTGTCTTGAGGATGATGACCGCTGCCACGGCGTAGTTCACGTTTCCCTCGAAAAAGAAGCCCTAATAGAGTTGAGTTCTGGTTTCACTCTTTCGGCTGCGGACGCACCCGCAGGGGTCTATCTGCGTCCTCGGTCTCCTGAGAAAAATGCTGACATTATTGCATCGTGGACCGATCAGGATAGTAATCGAAAGAGTTTGGTATTTAGTAAGTTAATAAATTCCAACGATATGCAATTTGAAATCAGGTCTGCCCGCGCATTAAGTGAGGATTTGGCCGAGAGTGAATGAGGGCGTTGACCTCCCTGCCAGTGCTCCAGCGCGGTAAACGGCTGGTTATCGAGCTTTCGAAAGCGCGACTCCGATCATCGCCATGTTTTAATGTAGCAGAGCAAATACCCGGGTGTTCAGAGGTCCGGGTTGCGGTTGCGTGGGCTAGCGCCCGAGAACGTCAAGCTCAAACGCATTGGGCCGCGTTTCCGGAAACGTAATCGGTTGCTTGGAATTGGTGCTAGCTAATCCCGTATCACGCCGACACCCCGGGAAAACAGTGCGTCCTACTGCCTGCAGATAGACACCGTACTCCTTGGGTCTCCTCACACTGACCCCCGCGCCTAGTGTGGCCAGGGTTTTTTCCACCTTGTCGTCATCCTCTACCACCACCTTGCGCGCAGCTTGGTAAAGCGCATGTCCTTGGGCACCCTCAGGCCGTAGATCGTAGGACTGCCCACTAGACGCGCGGGGGTTTATCGCTGAATACGGCGACCGGCCTCAGGCCGCCGACGCGTCGATATGCGCCTGGGCGGGATCCTCCGTGTACCTGATGAGTATCCAGCATGGACATGATTCGATTTGCATGTGAGGCAAACGGGGCGGCATTCGAGACAGGTATTATCGATTGCATCGAGTTAATGGTGTCAGACTGCAATCCGGTCGCGCGACATTGCAGTCCGACAGCAAAATTCAGGTGCGCTTTCTTGCTGTGCCGCCCGGAGCCGCATCGCGCTGCGCGATGTGCAAGAGTTTTTGAAATCGCGGGCAATTCATGTGGCTGGGGGCGGAACAATCGGCCACGTGCCGCAGCGTATCCCTTAGCGCCGACAAGCGGTGTATCTGTTGATCCAGCGCATCCGCCCGTTCGTGCAAGGTAGGGCGCGGCAGGTTTGGCAAGCCATCCTGGCCGAACATCCCCTTGATCTCCATCAGCGAAAATCCCGCCGCTTTTCCCAGGGCAATCAGCGTGAGCTGAGTCAGCGTTTCCTCGCTGTACTGACGGCGCAGGCCGCGTCTGGCACGCGATTCGATCAGCCCGAGCTCTTCGTAGTAGCGCAGGGCAGAGGCCGGCACGCCGCTGCGTTGGGACAGCACCCCAATATCGAGAAGATTCATGCTTGACCTCAAGTCAACTTGAAGTTGCATAGTAGTTGCCATTCGATATTCCGGAAAGAAGTTCCCATGTCAGACACCTCCAGCGGAAAGACGGCGGCCGTCAAGATGACGGCGCTTGCAGGCGCGACGTTATTGGCGTCGCTAGGCATCAGTATCGTGACGGTAGCGTTGCCCGCCTTGGCGCGGGCGTTCAACGCGCCGGTTTCAAGCGTGCAGTGGGTGGTGCTGGCCTATCTGGTGTCGGTCACGGTCACCATCACCTTGGCCGGCAAGCTCGGCGACCTCATCGGCCACCGCCGGGTGCTGATGGCCGGCCTGATGTGTTTCGCCCTGGCGTCGCTGCTTTGCGCCGCGGCGCCAACGCTGGGCGTGCTGATCGCAGGCCGCGCGATTCAGGGAGTGGGCGGCGCAATTCTCTTGGCCTTGCCGCTCTCGATTGCGCGCGAGGTCGTCCCCAAAGAACGGATGGGGTCGGCGATGGGCCTGTTCGGAACGGTGTCGGCCATCGGAACTGCACTGGGTCCTTCACTGGGCGGCGTACTGATCGGAGACCTTGGCTGGCGGGCAGCGTTCGTCCTGCTGGCGGGCTTGGGCGTCTGCACTTGGGTACTCGCCGCCCGGACTATTCCACCAGCGGCCTCGCGGCCCACTGCCTCGGCCAAATCGCTGGACTGGATCGGTGCGGCCGTGCTGGCCACGACGCTGGTGCTCTATGCGCTTGCGACCCTGGGCGGCAAGACCGGTATGGCGATCGATTCGCGTCTATTGCTGGGGTTGGCCTTGGTGGCGCTTGGCATCTTCATCTTCGTTGAATCGCGCGCCGCCTCTCCGCTTCTGCCTATGGCGCTCCTGCGCAACCCGATGACCCGTGTTTCGCTGGCCATGAACCTTCTGGTGTCCACGGCCATGATGTCCACGCTAGTGGTCGGCCCGTTCTTCCTGGCGTTCGGCCTGGGCTTGAGTGAAGCCGCGACCGGACTGGTCATGGCGATGGGGCCGCTTACGGCCGCCTTCTCGGGCATTCCGGCGGGGCGCATGACAGACCGCTTTGGCGCACGCAGGACGTTGCTCTTCGGCTTGGTGCAGACCACCATTGGCTTGGTTTGCCTGGCCGTCGCGCCCAGGTTCCTGGGGGTTGCCGGCTATGTCGTGGCCCTGATGATTCTTACGCCGGGTTTCCAGCTTTTCCTTGCCGCGAACAACACCGCCGTCATGCTGGGGGCGGTGGATGCGCAGCGTGGCATGCTGTCGGGGCTGCTTGGGCTATCCCGGAACCTGGGCTTCATGACAGGCGCATCCGTCATGTCCGGGTTGTTCGCAACAGCCATAGGTTCCCAGGGAATAGCGGGTGCAACGCCGGATGACGTGGCGAAGGCGTTCACCATGACGTTCATGGTCGCGGTAGGGCTTGGCGTGATTGCCCTGGTTCTGTCGTTATGCGGACTCGCCAAGCAAAGCGGCCCTCAGCCTTCGTGAGTGGAGGGCGGTCGTGGAGTTGCGCGAGCTTCGCTGCGTCTCGCGGCAACATTGTTTGCGTACGCGCATGGGCGCACTGCTTGAACCCACCGGCTTGGCGGACCGTGCAGTGATGAAACGTCTATGGAACGATGACGATCGAACCCGCGCTCTTGCGGCTTTCCGCCAGTGTGTGGGCATCGGCAACGTCCTCCAAGGCGACCCTGGCCGCGATCTATGCCTTGAAATACCCGCGTTGCATGGCTTCGAACACTTCCGCCGCGTTCTCGCGAAACGTTACCGGATCGGCATTGTGGGGAAAGACAGACGGCCGCGTCAGAAAAAGACATCCCTTCTTGTTCAGGAGTTCGGGATCGATGGAGGGAGCCGGCCCTGACGCGGCGCCGTACAAAACGACCATGCCGAATTTGGCTGTGCAGTCCAGGGATCCAAGAAAGGTGTTCTTACCAACGGAGTCATAGACCACGTCAGCCTTTCTGCCATCGCTTGCGTTGATGACCTGGTCGATCCAATCTTCCTCGCTGTAATTCACAGCGTGGTCACAGCCCGCATTGATGGCGATTCGGCATTTTTCAGGCGAGCCGGCCGTGCCGATCACGGTGGCTCCCAATGCCTTGGTCCAACCGCTCAGGATCCGCCCGACGCCGCCCGCAGCCGCGTGGACGACGACGATGTTCCCCTTCTTGACCGGAAAGGTCTTGCGAACCAGATACTGCGCGGTCATGGCCTTGAAAAAAACGGCAACGGGAGTTTCGTCGTCTATCCCCTCGGGAATGCGTGCAAGCTTTTCGGCCGGAACGTTACGCCGGCTTGTATATGCGCCAACGCCGGCATTCATGTAGACCACATGATCGCCGACGCGGAAATCGGTAACGCCCGGACCAATCATTTCGACAATCCCCGCGGCTTCGTGACCCAAGCCGGTGGGCAAGGGAAGAGGGTACTTGCGGCCCGCTGCCAAACTTGCGTGGACAGCAGGCGCCTTCATCCCGCGCTTGTGCGCTTCTGGTCCGGCAGGGAAGAGGGAGCTACTCCCGTATCAGGCCGACACCCCGGGAAAACAATGCGCGCTGCTGCTGCAGATAAGCACCATATTCCTTGGGGTCCATTACACTGACCTCCGCCCCTAGCGTGGCCAGGGTTTTTTCCACCTCGGCGCCATGCTCGGCCACCACCTTGCGCGCGGCCTGGTAAAGCGCATCGATCACCTGCGGCGGTGTGTCCTTGGGCGCCATCAGGCCGTAGATGGTCGGGCTGCCGACGTCGTAGCCCAGCTCCCGCACGGTCGGCACGTCCGGGTAGGCGACCAGGCGCTTATCGCTGAATACGGCAAGCGGCCTCAACCCGCCGGCGTCGATATGCGCCTGGGCGGGACCCACCGCCGAGACCGCGATGTCGGTATGTCCGCCCAGTAACGCGGTTACCGCCGGGGTACTACCCTTGAACGGGATATGGCGCAGGGTAATCTTCGCTTCGGAAGCAAAGAGTTCTCCAAGAAGATGGCTGATGCCCATGGCGCCCGATGTGCCATACGCGATGGCGTCGGGGCGGGCCTTGGCATCGGCCACCACATCGGCCAGGGTCTTGTATCTGGACTTGGACGGTGCAACGATCATCATGCCGCCCAGCGAAATCCCGGCCACGGGTGCGAACGAATCGGTCGTGTAGGTGACCTCCTTATTGGCCAGCGGCACCACCACAAGCGAACCGGGAGAGCTTCCCACCAGCGTATATCCGTCTGGCGCCGCGCCGGCCGTGAACGCGGCGCCTATGCCGCCGCCCGCACCAGGCTTGTAGTTCATGACCAAAGGCTGGCCCATGTATTGCCCCATTTTCTCGGTGATGGGCCGCAGCATCCTGTCGGTGTCGCCCGGTGAAAAGGGAATGACCAGTTGAACCGGCCGGTCGGGATAGGGCTGCCCGGCGTAGGCCGTCGCACTCAGGGCCAAGCCCAGCGTGCACGACGCCACGATGCCTCCGAAATACTTGCGCATTGTTGTCTCCCATTATCGTTATGACGGACTTTGCCGTTTACTCGTGATCGACTTGTATGGCTTCCAGAAAACGCGACACCATGTTGTAGGCGGCGATGGTCGCCGTGATCTCCACGATCTCTTTCTCGTCGAATGATGCTCGCAGCGACGCGAAGGTTGCCTCGTTGACCCGGATGTCGCGCGTCATCGCATCGCAGTACGCAATGGCCGCTTGCGCCTTGTCATCCAGCGCGCCCCGGTCTCCCGATTTCAGGGCCGCCACCTGTTGCTCGGTGCAACCTTCCTTCAGCGCGATGGGCAGATGCTGCTCGAACTCGTAGTCGGCCTGGTTCAACACCGCTACCCGCAGGATAAGCATCTCTCGTATCCGGGCAGACAGGCCGCTCTTTTGGCGGATGGCTGTCAGATAGTTCAGCCAGCCCTCGGCGACGGGCGGACTGTTCAGCAGCATCCGGTACAGATTCGGCAGACTGGCGCGCTCGTGCTGTATGCGCTGGACCAGTTCCCGGGTTTCTGGCTTGGTGACATCCGCATAGGAGATTCTCGCCGTCGTGGGTTCCCTTTGTCTCAATCGCACCGTGCGCTCATGCCGCCATCTACGACGAGCTCGGTGCCGGTTATGAACCTGGCTTCGTCCGAAGCCAGGAAGAGCACGGCGTTCGCCGTGTCGCGCCCGTCCCCTTCGAAGGGCAGGGGAATGCGTTTCCGGCGCTTTTGCAGCAAGGCCTCGATATCGCCGGCGGCCTGCTGCACAGCCAGGAAGGCATCCACCAGCGGCGTGTGCAACTGGCCCGGCAGCACGGTGTTTATCCGCACGCCCCACTGGGCGTACTCAACCCCGGCAACCCGGCCAAACTGCATCACTCCCGCCTTGGCGGCCGCATAGCCGACCTGCGGCGCGCCCGTCCAGCGAATCGCGGACGTAGACGAGACATTCACCACCGCGCCCGCGCGCTGGCGCGCCATGATGGGCAGCACATGCCGGCACGTGGTGAACACCGTGGTCAGGTTCAACGCCAGCTGCTTCTGCCAATCGTGCTCTGACAACGCGCCCGGTCCGCCCGCGATTGGCCCGCCGATGTTGTTGACCAGGATGTCTATCCGGCCGTGCCTTTGCAGCGTCTGCTCGACCAGTGCGGCAACTTGACTCGAATCTTGGACATCGCAGATCTGCGTCTCGATGCGATCACGGGATTGGCCGGCACGTTCCAACGTTTCCGGCAGGGAATGCACATCCTTGTCCACCGCGACCACCATGGCGCCTTCCTGTGCCAGACGCACCGCAATCGCGCGCCCATTGCCCCATCCGGGGCCGGTGCATCCGGCGCCAAAGACCAATGCCACCTTGCCCGCCACCCGTCCTGTCTGGCTGTTCTCTTCGCGCATGATTTCCCCCAAGGCCTAAGGCGTGGACAGGGTGATGCCGCCGTCCACCACCAACTGCTGGCCGGTGATGTAGCGGCTCTCGTCGCTGGCCAGGAAGGCCACCGCATGCGCGACATCCCAGCTATCGCCCATGCGGCCAGTGGGCACCTGCTTGTGCCGATGGGCGACGAAGCCCTCGTAGTCGCCCTGGGCGTACTTCTGCGCCAGGCGCTGCACCAGCGGCGTAAACATCAGGCCGGGCACCACCGAGTTCAGACGCACGCCATCCTTTGCATAGATGACGGCGGTCGTCGCCGTCATCTGCATCAAGGCGGCTTTGGCGGCGGCATAACCCACCTGGGGTTTGCCCGCATACCTAAGCCCCGCGATGGATGAGATGTTGATGATCGAGCCGCCTCCCGCTGCTGTCATGAGCGGAATGACGTGCTTGCAGCAAAGAAAGGCAGAAGTCAGGTTCACCTGGATCTGATCGTTCCAGGTGTCTTCCGACATGCTGACTGGATCCCCCGGCTCGGACCTGCCGACATTGTTGACGAGGATATCGATGCGCCCATAGGCGGCGACACAGGCCTCCACCAGTTCGGCCACCTCGCGTGCATGCCGGACGTCGCATTGCCGCACCTGGATACGGCCGCCCTCGGCCTCGATCACGGCGGCGGACTGCCGCGCCGCGTCGATGTCGACATCACAGCCATATATCGATGCCCCCAGCCTTGCCAAGACCGCAGCCGTTGCCTTGCCATTGCCCCAACCGTCTCCCAGCGTGCCGCAACCCGTCACCAGCGCAATCTTTCCATCGAGGCGAAACATGTGAGCTCCAGATACCGTTCTGGAATCAAGGTTAGGCCGGCACCGCTTCAAGGTTAAGTTCCGATCCGCACTTTATTGATAGATAAAAAGAATGAATCTGACGACGAGACAACTGAAGATATTCGTGCTGTTGGCGCAAACCCTGAGCTTTCACAAGACGGCCGAAATGCTGAACATCACGCAGCCCACGCTGAGCAAGCTGCTGAAGGAAATCGAGGCGGCCATGGGCATCAAGCTGTTTGAGCGCAGCACGCGCATGGTGCGTCTGTCGCGCGAAGGGCAGGACATACTGGAAATCGCCCGCGGGGTAACGGCCCGGTATGACGAGGGCATGCTGGAACTGGACGAACGGCTGCGCGACCGCCACAACCGCGTCGCGGTCGCCGCATTGCCCACGCTGGCGGCATCACTGCTACCGCAGTTGGTCAGAAACCTCAGGCAGGCCGATCCGCATGCCCGCATCGACATCTACGACCCCATTGCCAGCGAGGCGTTGCAATTGCTGCGCGAACGCCGCGTCGATATCGCCGTCACCGCCATGGGCAACGACGGCTCGCCCGATCTGCGGTATCAGGAGCTGTTTACTGAACCCTTCGTGCTTTTTCATAGCCAACAGGCCAAGGTTGGAATCACGCATTGGATACCCGCCGAAATCAGCCAACTGCCTATCATCAGCATGCCATCCGGCACCAGCGTCCGCGTGTTGACCGAGCGCGCCTTCCAGAACGATGCGCAGCCCTTCAAGCCCCTGTATTCGCTGCGTGATCTCAATACCATCGCGCACTTCGTGCAAGGCAATTGCGGTATTGCCTTGCTTCCGGAATCGTCGCTGGACCAGGCGGTCCATCAGGGCGTCGCCAAGACCCGTTTGCCAGGGGCGCCGACGCGATCCGTGGGGATGTTTATTCGCCGGGAGTACCGCCCGTCTCGGCTTGCGCGGCTGGCTTTGGATGAGCTGCGCCGGCTGGGTAAGGATAGGCAGTAAGGGGGAAGTAGCGCATCTGTCAGCCAGCGGAGCAGCGCATGTGAAAACGGTGTACAGGCTTTACGGGGCTGCCGGAGCGAATCGCGCCGCGAGCTGATCGCAATGGCGTGCCAGGATCGCCGCATCCACCCCCACCGCCGTATACAGACTCCCCGCCGCCATATACCGCCGCGCCAGCGTCTCATCCGGCGTCAGCACGCCCGGCGCCTTGCCCGCCGCGCGCACCCGGCTGATCGCGCGTTCAACCTCCGCCACAACCTTCGGATGCTGCGGCTCGCCCGGATAGCCCAGGCTGGCCGCCAGATCCGCCGGTCCTATGAAAACGCCGTCCACGCCATCCACTGCGATGATGGCGTCCAGGTTCTCCAGCGCTTCGCCGGTCTCGGCTTGCACCAGCAGGCACAGTTCATCCTCGCAACGCCGCATGTAGTCGGCCACTCGGCCATAGCGCGTGGCGCGCATGGTGCCGCTGACACCCCGCACGCCGCGCGGCGCGTAGCGCATGCCGGCGACCGCGCTTTCGGCTTCGGCCGCATTCTGCACGTACGGCAGCAGCAGCGTCTGCGCGCCGATGTCCAGGTACTGCTTGATCTGCACCTTGTCGTTCCACGACGGGCGCACGACCGGATGGCTGCCGTAGGCGGCCGCGGCCTGTAGCTGCGCCATCACCGTCGGTAGCGTCACCGGCGTGTGCTCGGTGTCGAGCAGCAGCCAGTCAAAGCCGCTGGCCGCCACCAGTTCGGTGCTGTTCGGATGGCCCAGCGTGACCCACAGGCCGGTCTGGTGGCGCTGTTCGCGCAGCGCACGCTTGAACGTGTTGATCGGAAGTTCCATGTGGCGTCCTAGGAGAAATGCACCGAGATGCTGCCGAGCTTGCCGTAGTCGGCATGCAGGGTGTCGCCGCTTTTCACGGCGACGGTGCGGGTAAAGGAGCCTGCCAGCACGATCTGCCCCGCGTCCAGGCCCGTGTCGTGCTGGGCCAGCTTGTTGGCCAGCCACGCGATGCCCAGCGCCGGATGCCCCAGCACCGCGGCCGACACGCCGGATTCTTCGATCACGCCGTTCTTCAGAAGCAGGGCGCCCACCCAGCGCAGGTCGATGTCCAGCGGCCGCACGGGCCGGCCGCCCAGCACGATGCCGGCGCAGGCGGCGTTGTCGGCGATGTTGTCGACGATGCGGCGCGGATACTTGCTGCGCCCGTCGATCAATTCAAGTGCCGGCACCACGTAGTCGGTGGCGTCCAGCACGTCGAACAGGCTCACGTCGGGGCCACGCAGCGGCTTGCCCAGCACGAACGCCAGCTCCACCTCCACGCGCGGCACGATCAGCTTGGCGGTCGGGATGGTCTCGCCATCCTGATAGAACATCGTGTCCAGCAGGTGCCCGTAATCGGGCTCGTCGATGCCCACCGTGCTCTGCATCGCTTTGGACGTCAGCCCGATCTTGTGGCCTCGCAGCTTGGCGCCGGCGGCGAGCTTCTGGTCGATGATGCGTTTCTGGATCGCATAGGCGTCCGCGATTTCTATGCCCGGGAAGGCCTGGTCGAGCTGCGTGGTGGGCACGCCGCTGCGCTCCGCTTCCAGCAGCAGGCCCGCTGCGCGGGCGCGATCTTCTTCATTCAGCATGACGGGTTCCTTATGCGGACGCGGCCGCTTCGTCGGCCACGGGATTGGACAGAATGCCGATGCCGGCCACTTCCACTTCGACCACATCGCCGGGCTTCAGAAAGCGCGGCGGCGTGAAGCGCACGCCCGCGCCGATCGGCGTGCCGGTCGAGATCACGTCGCCGGGTTTCAGCGTGGTCCAGATGGAGATGTAGCGGATCAGTTCGGCAAACGGGAACATCAGGTTGTCGGTGGTGTCCTGCTGGCGCAGCTCGCCGTTCACGCGCGTGCTGACGGTAAGCGGCGCTGCCGGATCGAACTCGTCGGCCGTCACCATCCACGGCCCCATCGAACCGCTGGCGTCGAAATTCTTGCCCTGCGTCACGTTGAACTTGCCGTGGCGGATCCAGTCGCGCACCGTGCCCTCGTTCAGGCAGGTCAGGCCCGCGACGTGGCTCCACGCGTCTTCCGCGGCGATGCGGCGTGCGGCCTTGCCGATGATGATGGCGATCTCGCCCTCGTAGTCGAGCTGCTCCGACTCCGGCGGGCGCAGCAAGGGTTCGCCGTGCCCCACAAAGGATCCCGGAAAACGCGGGAACACGCTGGGATACGCCGGCGGCGCGCTGCCGTCCTGGTATTCCTCGTTGCGCTTGCCGTAGTTCACGCCCACGCAAATGATCTTCTCTGGCGCGAGAATTGGCGGCAGCAGCCGTACGTCGTGCAATCGGTGCGTGACCGGCAGCGTCTCGGCCAGGCGCGCCAGCGCGGGCAGGGCGTCTGCCTCCAGCGCCGCGCGCAGGCTGTCGTGGCCCTGGCCGTCCAGCGCCACGATCTCGTCCTGGCCGCGCAGGGCGCCGAAGCGCGCGCGGCCTTCATGGGTGTAGCTAAGCAGTTTCATTTGTCGAATCCAAACAGGCGGGCGGGGTTGTCGACCAAGATCTTCTTGAGCGTGGCGGCGTCACCGGCATAGCGCGCCAACTGGTCCAGCAGGTGGCCCTCGTTGGGCGTGGCCTTCACCGACACCGGATGCGGCCAATCGCTGCCCCACACCACGCGATCCGGGTTCGCGGCGATCAGCGCCTGGGCCAGCGGAATCACATCGTCCCAGGGCTCGCCCGCGCGCGACAGCTTCTCTGTCAGCGACAGCATCACCCAGAAATTGCCGCGGGCCAGCAGCGATTCCAGCTTGCGCCGCGTCGGATCGGCTGCGCCCGCGCCGGGATCGGCGCGGCCCATGTGATCCAGCAGCACCGGAATATCCAGCGCTTCAAACTGTTCCACCTGCGCCATCATGCCGTCGGGCTCCGGCTGGAACTTGGCGTACCAGCCCAACTCGCGGATGCGCGCGACGGCGCGGTCGAACACATCCGGCGCCATGCTGATGCCCAGCCCCTGGCGCGTAAAACGCGCGCCGCGTACACCGGCATCGTGCAGCTTCTGGATATAGGCGTCATCGCGCTCGGCCAACACGACGGCATTCGCACAGCCGCGATACGACGGGCCGGCGGCGGTCAGGCCATCCAGCACCACCTGGTGATCCGCACCGTAGGTGGTGGCCTGCACGATCACACCGCGCTCGATGCCCAGCAGCCGGTGCAGGCCCAGCGCGGTCTCGATGGTAGCGCTGGGCATCTCATACGCCGCGCCTGGACGCACCGGATAGCGGTCTGCCGGGCCAAACACATGGAACTGGCTATCGCAGGAACCGGCCGGCAAGCGGTAAGCCGGCGCCGTCGGATGGGAATGGAAAGGCTGGTATTGCGCCATCGTCTTGCTCCTCATCCGATCACGGCCACGAAATCGCACTCGATCAGCTTGTCGCCATCCAGATCCGCCTGCATGGTGTGGCGGGCCGGACGGTTCTGCGCTTCGGGAAAGGCTTGCAGCCACACCGCATTCAGCGCCGCGCGCTGGCTGCGGTCGCGCATCCACACCGTCATCTTGGCGACGTGGTCCAGCGTGCCGCCGCCCGCTTCCACGATGCGCCGCACATGGTCGAACATCAGCTCGCACTGGCGCTCCAGCGACGCGCCGTAAGCGCCCGTCGCCGGGTCCGTGCCCTGGATGCTGCCGGAATACAGCATGGGACCGATCCGGCAAGCGGCGGGAATGGGGTTCTTGTGGCTGAAGCCTTCGGCGTAGATGCTGCGTCTGCTCATGGCGGGTTCCGTGTCGGGTCGGGGTTTCAGGTCGAAATCAGGGAAGGGCGGGCCACGCCGATGCCGACGCGGCCCGCCAGGAAGTCTTAATTGGCCGTAATGCCGGCGCGCTTGATGATCGGCGTCCAGCGTGCGTCCTCGGCGGCCAGATAGCGCGTGAACTCCTCGGGCGAACTGCCGCGCGCCTCGGCGCCCAGTTCTTCAAAGCGCTTGATGATCGTCGGCTGCGCCAGGATCGTGCCCAGCGCCGCGCTCAACTTGCTCAGCACCTCAGGCGGTGTGCCCTTTGGGGCAAGCAAGCCGGTAAACGTCGCCGCCTCCATGCCCTGCACACCGGCCTCCGCGAACGTCGGCACATCCGGCATCGACGGCAAACGCTTGGCCGTCGTCACCGCCAGCGCCCGCAGCCGGCCCTCTTTCACGTAAGGCAGCGCCACCGAAATCTGGTCAAAGTTGAAATCCACCTGGCCGCCCAGCAGATCCGTCGTGGCCGGGGCATTGCCCTTGTACTGAGCCGTCGTCCAACGCGCGCCCGTCAGCGACTGCAGCAGCTCGCTCACCAGATGATTCGTCGTCCCCGCGCCCGGCGACGCCATGTTCAGCTTGCCCGGATCCTTCTTGGCCAGCGCCAACAGCTCCGCCAGATTCTTGGCCGGCAACTCCGGCCGCACCTGCAACACCAGCGGCGTATACGACACCGAACTGATCGGCGCAAAGTCTCGGTCCCACTTGTACGCGTCCCGCTTGAAAATCAGCGGCGAAAACAGCAGCGGGCCATTGGCGGCCATGAACAGCGTGTAGCCGTCGGGGTCGGAGCGCGCCACCTGCTCGCCGGCAATCATGCCGCCCGCGCCCGGCTTGTTTTCCACGATGAACGGCTGCCCCAGCGCCGCCTGCAAACCCGGCGCAATCAGCCGCGCCGCCACGTCCACATTCCCGCCGGGCGGGTAGGGCACAACGATCTTCACGGGCTTCTCGGGCCAGGCGGCATGCGCCATCGAGGTAAGGACGGTCAGCGCCACAGTGGCGCAGGCGCGGAGCGCGGTGCGGTTCATGGTCAGTCTCCTGTGCGTGTCATCGCGTTTTGTATGTTTGATGACACTCTAGGAATTTCGGCTTTTTCGGACAATGCGAATTTCGCGGAAAGTTCCGGATATTGGACTCTTTTTGAAGGACGCTCCGCGCACGGCTATGGGGCTGACGTCGCTACAGCGCAGAATTAAGCTTGGCGCCTATTGCGCGCGCGGCAATACGCTTAATCTGATGTTCAATATCCGGACTACCAAGCGAGACCCTCATGCACTTCCCCGCAAGCGACCTGAACCCCGAACAGACCTACCGCCTGATGAGCGGCATCATCGTTCCCCGGCCCATCGCCTGGATCAGCAGCGTCAACGCCCAGGGCAGCGTCAACCTGGCGCCTTTCAGCTGCTACACCTTCGTATCGAACCAGCCGCCCATGATCGGCGTCAACATCGGCAGAAAGGCCGGTGAGCGCAAAGACACCGGCCGCAACATCATCGCCAACGGCCACTTCGTCGTGAACATCGCCGACGAAACGCTGCTCGACCCGCTGCATGAAAGTGCCCAAGAGCATCCCCCCGAAATCAGCGAAGCCGAACTGCTGGGCCTGGAAGTCCTGCCCGGCGCCGCCATCGCCACCCCCCGCCTGGCCGCCGCGCCCATCAGCCTGGAATGCCGGCTACACAGCGTCACGCCTTTCGGAAACACCGGCGCCGAATTCTTCGTGGGCGAAGTTGTGATGTTCCACATCCGCGACGGCTTGATGCAGGACGGCAAGATCGACACCGGCCTGCTGCGCCCCATCTGCCGCATCGGCGGCCCCAACTACGCGTCGCTGGGCGCAATCGTCACCAAGCGCGGTATCGCGCAGACGGCGAAGTCCGTCATGAAACCGGAGGGTGTGTGAGCGATCCCGAGGATAAGAGCGCGTCAGGCGCGCAAACCGTGCGCCGAGCGCTGGCGTTGCTGCGGCTGATTGCCTGCGGTCAGGAGCGGGGAGTGCGGCTGGTGGATCTGGAGCGCATGTCCGGGCTTAACCGGCCGACCGTGCATCGCTTGCTCAAGACCTTGGTGCAGGAAGAGGCGGTCGAACAGGATCCGGAAACGCGAAGGTATCTGATCGGGCAGGAGATCACGCTGCTGGGGCTGGCGCGGACGCGACGCTTTCCGTTATTGACGCTGGCGGATCCGTATATGGCGGAATTGGCGGATCAGGTGGGGGATACGGTGTTTCTTAGTATCCGGCATGGGCATGATTCGATTTGTATTGGAAGGCGGACGGGGCGGCATCCGATACAGGTGTTGTCGATTGAGGTGGGGGTACGCAGGCCGCTTGGGGTGGGGGTGTCGGGGGTGGCGTTGTTGGCTAGCTTGGATGCCGAGGAGAGTGTGAGGTTGGTGCGGAGTAATGCGGCGAGGTTGGAGGTGTTGGGGGAGCGGGTCGAGGATGTGATTGCGCGGGTTGAGGTGGCGCGAAGGGAAAGGCTGGCGCATGCGCCGGCTGGGTTGATGCCGGGGACTAGTGCGGTGGCGGTGCCGATTATGTCCGCGGGTGGAGAGGCATTGGGAGCGATTACGGTTACCGCGATGGCGGAGAGGTTGGGGGTGGAACGGTTTGAAGTAGTTGTGGAAAGGATGAGGCAGGCGGCAGGAGGTATTGCGGGGAGGTATGAGCGGGTTTTTGATCGGGGCTGATTAATCCGTCAGCAAGTTCCAATTGAAGTCGTAGACTTAATTTCCTCTGTTCAACGCCGTTATCTCCCGAATAGGAGACGCGCGATGATTGATGAGATTTGGAATTTTTTTACTCGTCTGGGACAGTTGCTCGGCTATACGGGGCAAATGCCAAATTGGTTGGCAAATATAGCGTCCGTGATGCTCGCCCTTGCCATGGTCGTCCTGTTTTGCAAGCACCTGAATGTTGCGGGCCTGCTGGTTTGGAATCAAAAGCGGAAAGTCGAAGCTCGAGCGGTGCTTGAGGCCTTTTTGGCAAGAGAAAGCAGTGATACCCCTACCAGGCGAGCGATTAAAGAGCGTTTGGAAGCGCTGTATTTTTTGGGTGCCTACAGAATATACGCGGAACAGCCCTTGCGTGACGAACTGATTCAGCTGCATGAATCCGCAAAAGGACAGTTGTGTTGGGTTCATATTCGGCGCGCGTCGCAGCTCCTGAAAATCGAAAATGGGCGCTTGATGGTGCTGAACTGGTGGAAGTCGAGCCACGCTTTGACGATTCTGTGGGCTTGGGTCATGCAGTTGGTCTTTGGCATGATCACGGTCTATTGCGCCTTTGTATTCTTCAAAGCGAAACCTTTGTCGGCCGGCGACGGCGCCATATTGCTGTTTGGAATCGTATTAAGCGGGTGGATCACCTTGTTCGCCAACAGCGCACTTTGGCCCTTCGCGGACGCGAAAAGAATTCGGAAGCTCCTGCCCCTTACACGAGAGTCGGGTGAGCACCGCAAGAAAGATGCTTGCGAGCCAAGGAAGCCGCAAAAGAAAGGGAGTTGACGCTGCCGATGGTTCGGCCGAGTTAGCTGTATCGCGGGATGGAGCGAGCTCGGCGCCATTCCCACCTCTGAAGAGGCGCACACAAAGATTTCAATATGCAACCCGATTGTCCAGCGAAAGGATGATCCTGAACCATTTTTTTGCGACAACGGATGGTATCCGAATCTTCTAAATTCGGCAGATGGTTGGTATCTATCTGACTCAAATATGTAGAACTACCGACGATTCGCCCAGCCATAGTACGTATATCAGTCGTATGCCGTAGAACTATTCGCCAAATTAATCGCATGTTTCCCCATTTATTAATGGGGCCCCAATAAAAATCGTTATACATTCCCCACTTTTTTCCAGAGCTGACCCTTAATTCACGCCGGCCGCATTATTACTTACCGATACGTATTAAGCATATCGGTAACGCGTGAGAGGAAGCTCGATTAAATCCGGAGGAATGTTTTGGCATACGGCACAAAGAAATGGCTGACGGCGACGCTCGCCTTGAGCGCGTCCTACGGGGGTAGCGTTACGGCCGCGGACCTGACCATTGGATCGGGCAATACGCAGGTTTTTGACGGATCGGCCAACTTCCCAGGGGGAATCGACGTCAACGGCGGCACGGCAGTTATCGGCGGAAACGGCGGCGGGGCGGGCGTGACGATCGGTGGGAACGTCAACGCAATGTCGAACGGCACCGTCGCGGGCTTTGGTGCGATCAATGGCGATTTGAACGTGAGCGGAAATTCCCGAGTCGCGCCGGGATATTGGGTTGACACGCCGACTGGCGTTTCCAACGGCAATCTCGTCGTGAACCGCAATCTGTCGATCAACAACGGGATTTTCGATTTCGAGGCCGGTTATGCAGGCCTGCCTATCACGCAGCCGGGTACCGGCGACAACATCACTGTCGGCGGCGACGTTGCCCTCAATAACGCGACCTTGAACGTCAAGGTCAGCACGCTGGGCGCCAACGCCGGCTTCTATCGCATCATGTCCTACGGCGGCACGTTGAGCGGCAATGGCTTGTCGCTGGGCACGGTCTCCGGCGATTCCGTGCCTGCTGCAACCATCCAGACGCTGACCGGCGACAAGCACATCAACCTTGTCCTGGGCCCGAGCACGACCAATCTGTGGAATGGCAACGGCGTGGCGTCCGCCAGCCGCGCGGGCGGCGGCGACGGCACGTGGAGCGCGACGAGCGCGAACTGGAACAGCCCCACCAACGCTGCCGGCGCGCTGCCCGATGGCGGCTATGCGATCTTCACCGGCGCGGCGGGGACGGTGACCGTGGATGGCAGCGCCGGCCCCGTGCGCGTGTCGGGCCTGCAGTTCGCCACTGACCGGTATCGCTTGCAAGGCGCGCCCATTACGCTGGCCGGTACCGGCGGCAATCCCCCCGTGATCGTCGTCGGCGACGGCACGTATGCGGCAGGCAAGTTCGTCGAGATCATCGACAACCCGCTGCAAGGCACGCAGGGCTTCGTCAAGACGGGTGTTGGCTCGGTGATCCTGAACGCCGATAGCAGCAACCTTACCGGTCCCATCTTCATCGCCGACGGCGCACTGGAGATCAACGGCAAGCTGAACGGACCGGTCGATATCGGCCGCGAAGTGGTGCTGGCGGGTGTCGGGCAAGTGGGCAGCACGACGCTGTATCCCACCGCGGTGATTTCGCCGGGTAACGATGGCACGCCGATGGGAACGCTCACCGTCAACGGCAACCTCGACTTCGGTCAGGACACGATCTATCGCGTGCATGCCGATCCCACGAGCAGCCTCAGCGACCGCATCCACGTGACCGGCGTCGCGAAGCTCGATGGCACCGTCGCGCACGTGGGGCCCAACGGCAACTATGCGCCGCGCACGACCTACAACATCCTGACCGCGGACGGCGGCGTCCAGGGCCGCTTCACCGGCGTGTCCAGCGCGTATGCGTTCCTCACGCCCTCGCTCAGCTATGACGCGAAGAATGCGTTCATGACGCTCTCGCGCAATGACGTGCCTATCGGCAGCGTGGGCGACACAGACAATGAGAACAGCGTGGGCGGCGCGCTGGACCAGGAAGCTCCGCCTTCGAGCGGCAATGGTTCGGCGTCGACGGGCAATGGTTCGGGATCGACGGGCAACGGCTCGGCTTCGACCGGCAATGGCTCGGCATCGGCGGGCAACGACGCGGCTTCGTCCGGTAGTGGTTCGGCATCGACGGGCAATGGGACCGCATCAACCGGCAACGGCACCGCATCGACCGGCAACGGATCGACCACCACCGGCACCGGCTCCGCGCCCACCGGCACGAATCCCGTTGTACCCGGCGCCGACTCGTCCTTGGTTGCCAGCGGCAACGGCGCAGCCAAGACCACGGGCGCCAGCCAGGTGACGGCGGCGGTACTTTCCATGACGCCTGACCAAGCGCGTGCGGCCTTGAAGCAGCTTTCCGGCGAAGCGTACGCCAGTACCGGCAGCGTGCTGCAAGGGCAGGGCGACGCCGTGCGGACGCTGCCAATGTCGCACTTGCGCGGCAACCTCGACGCGCCCATGGCCGCCGGACGTCCGACTGCCCAACTGGGCGCACCGTCGTCCGATGCCCTGCCGCAAAGCGGCGCATCGCCCGTCTGGGCACAGGCGTTCGGCAACTGGAGCACCTTCGGCGGTGACGGCAACGCATCCACCGTGCACCAATCCGCGGGCGGTCTCTTTGTCGGCGGCGACGGCGCCGTGGGCAACGGCTGGCGCCTGGGCGGCGCGTTCGGCTATACCGGCAGCCACAACTCCGTCGCCGACGTGTCGTCGCGCATGAGCGTCGACAGCTACACGGCAACGGTCTTCGGCGGCAAGAACTTCGAAGCCGGCCCGGGGCAATTCCGCTTCACGGCGGGCGCGGCCTACACCTGGCACGAGATCGACGCCAAGCGCAATGTGGCGCTTGGCGGAGTGAACCAGCGCCTGGAGTCGTCCTATAACGCCTCGTCGACGCAAGTGTTCACCGAACTCGGCTACAAGCTTCCGCTGGGCGACGCCTACGCCCTCGAACCCTTTGCGGGCGTGGCCTGGAACCAGATCCGCACGCGCGACTTCCGGGAGTCGGGCGGCACCGCCGCCCTGCACGGCGAGGGCAGCACGGACGACGTGACCAGCACCACGCTGGGCCTGCGCGGCGCCATGCTGATCGGTTCCGACAGCGCGCCGGGCCGCCTGACCGCCACCTTGGGCTGGCGCCATGCGATGGGCGACGTGAAGCCGACGCAGAAGCTGGCTTTCGAAGGCGGCAGCACGTTCTCGGTGTCGGGCGTTCCGATTGCGCAAAATGCGGCAGTGCTGGGATTGGGCGCTGAAGTGGCGATCACGCGGAGTACGATGGCTGGCGTGGCGTATGACGCGCAGTTCGGCGGAGGGAACCGCCAGCAGGCGGGGATGTTTAGGTTGACGACGCGGTTCTAAGTGGGTCTGGCAAGGTTCGGAGCGTTGCCCTTCGGTGGGCATCGTTCCGGGCGTTGCTGCACCCGGCCTGCGCGGGGCAAAGGGCAAGCGGTATCTGGCCCTTTCCCGCGTCTCGTTGGGCTTCCCCCTTTGATTACCCCTGCTGGCGAAGGCGGGCTTTCCGCTTGCGCCAATTTTTCCATCGCGACTTCCAGGACGGCGCGCAGCGGCGATGCGCTCTGATGCCGCCCGGACAGTTCGATTGATTCCAATGAAAACTCGGTGCAGATTGGCGCCACACAGTGTGTGGCGACTGAACCAACTCGATTAAAGGAATCTATCGACAAAGTCCAGATCATCTAAACGGGCCGGTATTGAGCAGTAGGCCAATTAAAGTTCGGGTAATATTTGAAAACATTCGTCACGTACCCGTATGTTCACGATCATGGCGGCAAAGGCGATTCGATAACGCTTATAGCTAGTGAGGACTGCATGGCACGCCGTAATGGTTTCGGAGCGTTTATCAAGGCTGCGGCGAGAGTGGCGGCAGCTTCTCAGCGAGAAAGTCAGCGGGCCGCAAGAAGGCAACTGACCTATGCCAGACAAGTAGAACGAGAAGAGCACAGAGAAGCAGCGCAACATCACCGGGATCTGCGAAGGCTTGCTGCGCAGCAGGCTCGCGAAGATCGAGAAGCCGAGAAGGTTTTAAAGGCGCAGTACCTCCAGGACCGCCAAACTGAAGCCGACGACCTTAATGCGGAGTTGAATGAAAAAATAGAAGAGCTGCAAGACATCCTGGCGCATACGCTTCGCCACGATGACATCATCGACTTCGACAGCCTCCGACAATTTGACGTGTTCGCGCCCTTCGAGATTGCGGCGGAGCTTCACCCGAGCGATCCTCCATCATTGATCAACGTTCCCGCCCCAGCAGGCTTGAAAAAGTTGATTCCCGGTGCTAGCGGCAGGCATCAAGCCGCCGTAGAGAAAGCAAAGATCCAGAACCAGCAAAGGCTGGAGAGCTTTCGTTTGTTGGAAGAAGACAAGCAGGCGCAAGTCTCTATCCTGAAAGAACACTATCTACAGAAGAAAGCGCAGTACGACGCTGACGTGGCTCGTCGTAACGCGGAGGTAGACGAATTCCAAACGACATACCTGGCTCACGATGGCGACGCGGTCATCGCATACAACGAAATGGTGCTCATCCGATCCGAGTACCCGGAAACCGGTTTCCCCCAAGAGTTTCGCCTTGCCTATCGAGACGACGCGAAAGAGCTAGTGGTGGAATACGAGCTGCCACAGGTATCGGTGATCCCAACAGACTTGGAACACCGATACGTCAAGACTCGCGACCAAATCGACATCAAGCCTCGAAAGCCTGCTGACATCAAGCGGCTCTATCAAGACATTGTGGCGTCTATCGCGCTCCGGACACTGCACGAATTGTTTGAGGCCGATCAAGCTGATGCGTTGGCCCTCGTCACCTTCAATGGCATTGTTGATACTACGGATCCCGCAAGTGGAAGAGAGATTCGCGTGCCGGTCGTGTCGGTGAGGGTTGGTAAAACGGAATTTCAGTCGCTGCGGCTCGATCGTGTAGAGAAGATCGCATGTCTCCGGAACTTGGGTGCACAGGTCTCGAACAGACCTGATGAGTTGCAGGCAATCAAACCAATCGTTGAGTTCAACATGGTCGATAAGCGATTCATTGACCAGGGAGATGTGCTGAACGATCTGGAATCGCGGCCGAATCTATTGGATCTGACGCCGGGTGACTTTGAAGTGCTTGTGTCAAACCTGTTTAGCCAGATGGGGCTGGATACCAAACTAACCCGGGCATCTCGGGACGGTGGCGTGGACGCAGTCGCTTTTGATACTCGACCAATTTTGGGCGGCAAGGTCGTTATTCAGGCGAAGAGGTATAGGGATACCGTTGGCGTCAGTGCGGTACGAGATCTGTACGGGACGATGATGAACGAAGGGGCTACCAAGGGGATACTGGTTTGCACCAGTGGGTATGGTGTCGATGCTTACAAGTTTTCGCAGGATAAGCCGATTGAATTGATTGATGGTGGCGGGTTGTTGTATCTGCTTAGAGAGCATGCCGGGGTCGAAGCTAGGATTATGAATTAGCTATGCTTAATTCTTTTCCCCGCGGCGATAACTTCCGTTCGAAACAAGATGTCAGACTACGATTTCGCCGTGTGGAATTTGAAATTGCAGTCTTATACCTTTATTCAAGATACATTCTATGTTAGTACTTTGAACGTCACTGTAGAGGGGCGGAGCCGATGATTAGTCATATTGACATAGCAAACTTTGGTAGTTTCCAAGGTCTAGATTGGAAAAATTCCGTTAGAGACGACGGAAGAAACGTCAAGCTCTTCCATCGTTTGAATATCCTCTACGGACGCAACTACTCCGGCAAGACAACGCTCTCCCGCGTCTTCCGTTCGTTGGAGACTCGTAAGCTCCCGTTGAACTATGTGGGCTCGTCATTCACTGTGACAGGTGACAAGGGGGTGGCAACCCATTCTGACCTGGCCACTCACAACTACGACGTTCGGGTCTATAACCGCGACTTCGTAACCGACAATCTGAGCTTCCTCGTTAATCAGGAAATCGGTGGTGTCATCAAGACGTTCGCCATCGTCGGTGAGCATAATAAGGAACTTGACGAAGCTATTGCCGCCATTGAGACGAAACTTGGCAGCATTGAAGGAAAATCCGGACTGCACTTTGATTTGGAAGCTAAGAGGAAAGAGCGCGATCGCACTACGTCTAGCTATGGCACTACGGCAAGTGGTCTGGAGAGAAAGCTGCGTTCACATGCTGCGGAGAAAATAAAAAAGAACCGTGAGTATGGCTCCGCTGTCTACAACATTGACCACATCAAACGCGATATTGCCTCCATTAAGAACGCAGGTTTTGTCGCGCTGACCACCGAGGGGCAAGCAAGCAAACTTAACTTGCTCAGGCAGGAGGCCCTGCCGGAAATTACTGGCACCCTAAACATCACCCTCAAACTGGCGTCTCTAACGGCCACTGCCGAACCGCTGCTGTCCAAGACGATAGCCCCGACAAAGGCGATTGAAGAGTTGCTCAAAGACAGCGCCTTGCAGCTCTGGGTCAAGCAGGGCATGGGTCATCATCGGGAAAAACGGAGCACATGTGCTTTCTGCCGCCAGGATCTGCCGCACGATCTATGGCAGGTGCTTGATGAGCACTTCAGCAAAGAGTCAGGCGAGTTGGAAACGGCCTTGGACGCGGCTATCACATCAGTTGCGGAAGAGATGGGCACCATAGCGGGGCTCAACGCTTTCACAGGTGCACAGTTCTACGCTGACGAACGCATCGCGTTTGAAGCAAACAGTAAAGCGCTATCCGAGGCTCTGGCCGTCTATAAATCGGACTTGGAAACCCTTAAAAAATCGCTTGGAGCTCGGAAAGACAACCTGTTCCTGCATGTGTCTTTGAAGCCACCTTCGCATGACGTAAAGAAAATAGGGAAGCTTGTTGATGACATTAATGCGCTGATCGTCACGAGCAATGGCAAAACCGCCACCCTGGAAAGGGACAAGACCGCTGCCCGGGATGCACTTCGCCTAACTGACGTATCCGCATTTGCTGATGCAATCACCTACGACAAGGAACTTAACCGTATAGAAACCCTGAAGGCGGAGGCCGACACGGCAGCTACGGCCTACAACGATGCGGAGAAGGAGATTCGTGACGCCGAGGCAGAAATTCTGGCTTTCAGAGCAAAGCAGAAGGACGAGCGAAAGGGCGCAGAGCGGGTCAACTCCCTACTTAACAATTTTTTTGGCCATGACGGTATCAAGTTAGAAGCCCGTGACGGTACCGACGAGGCCACGGTCAAGTTTGAGATCACACGAGACGGGAAGGCTGCGTACAACCTTAGTGAAGGCGAGTGCAGTCTTATAGCATTTTGTTACTTTATGGCAAAGCTTGAAGAGCCGGAAAGTAAGGGCAAAGACTTGATCATCTACATTGATGATCCAATCTCAAGCTTAGACGGCAATCACATCTTCTTCATGTTCAGCTTAATTGAGAGCCTGATAGCTAAACCTATCAAGAACGCTGGCCAGTCAAACTCGTATCGCTACAAGCAACTCTTCATCTCCACCCATAACCTGGACTTCCTGAAATACCTTAAGCGGCTTTCCATTCCGACCAAGAAAATTACGGCCGGAGAAGGTAAAACCAGGAGTGTTAGCGATCATGAGCACTTCATGATTGAACGTAATGGGGCGTCAAGCAATATCCTGCTGATGCCGTCCTATCTCAAAGACTACATTACCGAATTTCACTATCTTTTCCACCAAATCTACAAGTGCAGAGATCAAGCTGCGGCTGTAGATAATCACGAGCCTTTCTTCGGATTTGGCAACAATCTGCGCAAATTTTTGGAAGCATTCCTGTTCTTTAAGTTTCCATATCACGACGATAAAAATGATGCCTTTGAACGAATAAAGAAATTTTTCGGCGAAGAAGAAGATGCTGCGGTTGCCCTCGTCAATCGTCTCAATAATGAGTTTTCTCACCTTGAAGCAGTCCCTGATCGGGGCTTCAAGCCGGTAGAAATTCCGGAAATCGCCAAGGTTGCAAAGTATGTTTTGGACAAAATTTATGCAGCTGACAATATACAGTACAACGCGTTGCTAAAGAGCATTGGCGAGCCTGAACGGGTGGACTAATGCGGCAATAAAATGCCAAGCTGCAGTTTCGTAGTTGGTGGTGCTTGGAATTGCAGTCTGCCGCCTTTATTCGCGTGCGATGAGTAGTCTGTCATGATACCGGCACGAAAGGCCGCTGCCGCTGCAAAGCCGACGTAAGCGGACGTCAACGCGATAGCCGGCTCCCGGAGAGAAGCGGACATTCTTGGGGGATCCGAAATGTCCAGCTCCGCGGGCCCCTATTGCCCACCGCCGGCTATCGGAATGGGTCTGGCCAGCCTATTTACTCGGGAAAATACCACTTCTACCGGGGGGGCTCTATCGTGGGAAATATAAATTCCGCCCGTTATCAAAGCTTTATCTTACTACTTTGTCAGAATAGATATATTTTTAAATGCTAACCCAACATCATTTTTTCCATGAAAACTAGCCTTTTTATCTCGTATGCTTGGACGTCGGATCCTCATCGTGCGTGGGTTAGGCTGCTAGTAAATCAATTTAGACTACTTGGTTATACAGTACAGATCGATGCGGCTGTAGAATATGGATCCAATCTAAACAGTTTCATGAGAGAACTGACAGCGGCCGATCACGTACTGCTAATTGCAGACGATAATTACGTTACCCGGGCCGACGAGATGCCCAATTCGGGTGTTGGTATCGAAAACCGTTGGATCAGAAGCGTATTCAAAGAAAAGCCAATCTCATGGCTTTCCGCTCTTTTCGTAAACAATCCTAAATATAGGTTGCCAGCTTGGTTAGTGGATGAAAATCCCAAGGGATTCGACTTCAATTCTTACGTGGACAGGAGCGACTTTCCCGGGGTTGATCAGATAGAAAGTCTTTGGCGGTGGGTGGAGGGATTGCCGGCTGACAAAGCGCATGCGCTCCCAGCTTCAGTGCTACTTGAACGCATTGCTCGCATTGAGCGAATTGATGCCATGCGTGATCCATCAAACTATGCTAACCCTGCGCTGGCAGATCGAGTGACCTTTCGCCACCGTGACCACAATGCGTACACATTGGGTCACGGGGAATACGAGTTCAAGTTAGCGTTCAGCGATCATGGTGACGATAGCGTTTATATATACAGAGACCATGGCCTCCACGCCGTTGGGCTTATCACCGCACGTGATTTCGATCGGCACACCGTTGATATATTTTTGAGACCCGGGAGAACCGAGAAACCGCGTGTGGGCCAAAGTGTCGTAGTGATGAACTCCTTTGGAGCTTTGTGCATCATCGAAATTGAAGGGGTGCAGCGTGAGACCAATGCGGCCAAATTCGTTCCGGGAGAGGTAACTTTTCGATATGAGATTCTGATTGACCTGCTCCCCGTGAATAGTACGAAATCGACGTAGAGTCCATTCTCAAAGGAATCGCAATGAAAAAAGCGATCGCGGAAGCTAAAATCATCGGCGTACTCAAGGAGGCCGATGGGGGGCCAAGCCTGCTGAACTGTGTCGCAAGCACGGGACGGCGTACTACAAATGGAATGCGAAGTTCGGCGGCATGACGGTGTCGGAGGCTCAGCGCCTAAAGGAGCTAGAGCAGGAGAACAACAAGCTCATGAAGCTGTTAGCCGAGTACCGACGTGTAGAGAAAATGAAGGCGCGCTGCCCGAATCTGGACAGTCTGTCAGATCAATTTTGCGAAAACTTGGGTTGGAAGTTTTGGCTGTTGGATCGAATTTCGGAAGGGTTTTTATAATACTTTGAGAGATAAAAGCGCGGACAGCTATGTGGAACTAGGGCGGTGAAACCTAGCCGAGGCTCTACCTGCCTCTAGTAGTGCTTGAAATGCCTCTCCAATAACCTGCTCCGTTTCTTGAATTTGAATGAGAACCAGCTTCAGGGCTTGTATTATCTCCTCCTCGTTGGCTGAGTCTGGAAGTTCTCCTAGAAACTGAGACATGCTTCTTAAGCGGTTAACTTGAGCAAATGCCGCAGCTAGTCGATTGCTAACGACTTCATTGAAAAGGTCTGCTTTGTCCAGGAACTGAGATGGAAATTCAAGGGTTATCAAAGAGGCCTTGAATGCCAATTCCTTTCGTCCTGTTTGATTGTCGAGTACTTTCAATAGGAAAGTAGTATCTTCGCCACCAGGGGGAACAACTAGGCTCCGGAATTTGGCAATCTCCAACTGGGCTGCACCTACCGGTACTGTCATGATCTGAGCGATAAGTCGTCTAGCCGCTCGTCGCTCCCGGCGTCTGCAGTATCGATCAACGAGCCAAATCCCCAAGGCGGTTAAGGCGGCAAAAGCAGTCCAATCTATTTTTGATCCTTCGCAGATCAGCATAGGTACTTCCATCGTGTTGGTTGGAAAGGGTCTTAGTCGACGCCCGCTTTGGGTTTGTCAGCCACCTGCTGTTGACGTATTACATGGCGCAGGCCGGCATCCTTGAGATCCCGGCCTGTGTGATGAAGCGTTTTAGTGGCTGGGTTTTGGTGTTGCTACGGACCTAAAGTTCAGCTGTGTCCCATCAAGTGCGGATCCGACAAGATCCGCGAGATGATCACACAGGCTCTCCACTCCACCTATCAAGTTAGAGACAACCCACGCATCCAGCGGTTGTGCGCCAGTGGCATCCGGTTCAGTAGCACTATTGCCCACAATTCGAGCAATCGCCCAAATCCCCTGGCAAGCCCGCTCCATCTTCCGCAAATCATTAAGGCGAACGGTGCCATGCTCCGGATCATCCGGCAAAGCCCAGCGGTCGTAGGTATTAGGGTGGTCATTCATCGCAGCCTCCTTTGTCGTCAGACCCGCTTCCCGCTGTCATTCGGGGTGGGCGGGCGCAAGGCCGGGTGACAGACCGGTGACAAAAGAAACCGGCGCACGCAAGCGTGCCCCAGCCAAGGCCCGCCCATAGCAGGGACGTGCTTCGGCCTACGGACGCAAAAATGCCGCTGTTGCAGCGGCTGTCCGCCTTTTGTCATTTCCGGCTGTCAATCCGGACGGTCATTGGTGTGACCGCAGCGCAAGTATAAGGCGTACAGCTTGGGAGGTAGCAATGACGCGTAGTGGCAATTTCGTCTCTGTCGAGACGATAACGCACAAAACATAAAGGGCCGCGAACGGCCCTTTATCTGCGGCTATGCCACCTGCGGCACAAAAAACCGCTCCCTCAATTCCTGCAACCCAATTCGATCCAACATCTCCGTCAACCGTTCCGCAGGCTTCCTCGTCGGCAGATTTTTATACTGCGCGATGATCAGCTCATTCTTCATCGAATGCTCCCACCCGACCAGCTCAGTGACACTGATCTGATACCCATGCGCCTCAAGCTGCAGACACCGCAGCACATTCGTAATCTGGCTCCCAAACTCCCGCGTATGCAGCGGATGCCGCCAAATCTCCGCCAGCGGATCAGCCAGAGCCTTTGCCTTATTCTTCCTCAGCACCGAAGCCACCTCAGCCTGGCAGCAAGGCACCACCACGATGTACTTGGCCCTCTTCTCCAACGCAAAATGAATCGCGTCGTCGGTGGCGGTATTGCAGGCGTGCAGGGCAGTCACGACATCGATGGACTCAGGCAGTTTGTCCGAGGTAATGGACTCAGCCACCGACAGGTTCAGAAACGACATGCCGTCAAACCCCAGGCGCTTGGCCAGTTCCTCTGACGACTTCACCAGTTCTTCTCGGGTCTCAATCCCATAGATATGCGACCCATTCTTCAGCGCCTCCGGCTGTTCCTTGAAGAACAGGTCATACAGAATGAAGCCCAGATACGACTTCCCCGCGCCGTGGTCGGCGAGGGTAACAGCGCCGCGTTGTTCCTGAACGTCCTTAAGCAACGGCTCGATGAACTGAAACAGGTGATAAACCTGCTTCAGCTTACGGCGGCTGTCCTGGTTCATCTTGCCGTCGCGGGTCAGGATGTGCAGGGCCTTGAGCAGTTCTATTGACTGGCCGGGGCGGATGTCGTGGGTTTTTTCGGACATGGGGAAGGCAATGCGCCCCGCTAATAGGGGCGGGGCGCAGGGGAAGGCGGAAAGTGGCAGTTTAACTCTTCCCCGCGGAAGGGCAGTCCCGGCGGCGGGTGTCGGACGCGTAAGGAGTGGGACCGGATGCGCCGTGGCGGCGCTATGGCGTGCCGCCGTATTCCTGTTCGCTGCGCGCAGCGCCTGGGCATTGCGCGTCTAGCGATGCGCGGTAGGCGACGCAGCCTCGCATGAACTGAGGCCAGGCGGGCACGATGGGCGGTTTGCCTGCTTGCTCGGGCAGCAGATCCCATAGCTGAGGGTGGTGCCAACAGAGGTCGTGGCCGGTGGCGTCGCGGTGGGCGCGCACGCCAGCGCGCAGTTTCTTGACTTCGCTGATGAGCTGCTCGCGCGTCATGGCATCAAGGTCATGGTCCATGGCTGGGCTCCGTGTCTTGTTCGCGGGGGGGGCTGCCGTGGCGGGCCGAAAGAGGGAGGCGCGGAGGGCGGCAGGGTGGCGGGCGGCGAGGTGGCCGCCGAGGCCAGTGTACGGCGATGCTTGCGGTGTCAGGAACACCCGCTGTGCCTGGTCAGGGACGGTGTCCGACACCCGCGACCGTGCTTGCAGAGCGACGATGGACTTGTACGGGTGTCAGACACCTGGGGCCTGACGCGGCCCCAGGGCAGGGAAAATGTAGGTGTCAGCCAGCAACGACGAACACCGGCTCGCCCAAATTCAACATCAACCGATTCGCCCAAGCGAAGATGGCGTCCGAATGCAGCAGATCCAGCACTTCGCCCTCGCTCAACCCGGCATCCTTCAACGCCTGGATGCTGTTCGCGTTCACATCCGCCTGGGCTTCCGTGATCTGGATCGAGAACTGCCCAATCGCCAGTTCGCGCGCCGTCGTTCCCGCCGTGTAGGGGTCTTCAAACACCTGCGCGATCACTTCATTGCGCTTGGCCAGTTGCTCGAATCGCTGCGCATGGACCGACGCGCAGTAGACGCAGCCGTTCACGCGCGACACAACCGTCGAACCCAGTTCACGTTCCGCGCGCGACAGACCGCCCGGCGCGTACATGATGGCGTTGAAGGCCGTGGAGCGCTGGCGCAGGATTTCCGCTTGGTGGACCAGGAACAGGTAGTAGTCCGAGACCTTGGCCTTGGGGTGGCTTTCTTCCAGGACGGCGATCTGTTCGGGCGTGGCGGTGTCGACGTTGACGACGTCCAGCCAGGCCTTCCACTCCAGCACTTCGTTGGTGAAGCCGTGGGCCTTGATGACGGCGCCGGGCTCGGTGGCCGCGGTGTTGGGCTCGTAGGGCGTGGGCGGGACGGCCGCCTGGCGGGCGGGTTGGCCGTCCAGGTCTTTCATGGCCACCAGGCCGGCGACGAGGCGGGTCTGGTAGGACAGGAAGGCGATCAGTTGCGACAGGGTGACGACGGCGGGCGTGGAGACGCCGGCGGCGGGCAGGGTTTTTAGCGCGGCTTCGTCGCCTTCGACCGGGTTTTCGATCAGCTTGCGCGTGAATTCCAGGATGGCGGCCAAGCGCGGGGTGGAGGCGTCTGACGGCTTCCCGGATTCCGCAACCGCGATGTCGGCGGGGGCTGCGTCCGCTTCCGCCAAGCGTGCGCGGTAGTGCGAAGCCAGCAGCGGCGACGGGCTGATGCGGGTGGCGTACAGCGCGACCAGCAGGCGCTCGGCCACGGAGAGGCCGGGCAGGGCGGGGTCGAAGAGGGCGTCGTAGCTGCCTTGGGTGGCGGCGGCGACTTTTTCGCGTTGGTGGCGGACCTCGAAGGTCTTGCTGCCGGGCGTCAGGCCGACGAGCTTGTCGACCAGATCATTGGCGGCGTCATAGACGATGGGTTGTTGTGCCATGGGGATGTTCTCCTTGGTGTCTGGTCAGCCGGCGTTGCCGGAATTGCTTGCTGAATGTGCAGCAGCGGAATGCGAGTTTGCCGAATCCGCACGAGCCGAATCCGAACGAGCCGAACCCGCCCGAGCCGAATCCGCACGAACCGAATCCGCCCGAACCGAATCCGCGCCAGCCGAAGCCGCCCGCGCCTTCACTGCCGCCTCCAAAAACGTCTTCACGCCTTCCCACGATTCCTGGTCCGCGCGGGCGTTGTCCTTGGGGGTGCCGCCGCTGGTGCTGATCTTGCCGGACACGGGATGGGCGTAGACGTGCTGGGTGGTGGGCACGTAGGGGAACAGGATGGAGTGGCCGCCGTTCTCGTAGTCCAGCCATTCGACTGGGTACGGATGCTTCACTTCGGTCAGCTTGTCCTGGATCATCTTGGAGTACAGGCTGGACGGCCAGGAGCCGTCGTCGGTGCCGGACAGCAGGATGACGGGGCCTTCGATGTCCTCGACCTTGATGCGGGCACGCGCCACGGCGTCGGGGTCTTGCAGGGCGGTGAGGATGGCCTTCTCGTGACGATGCGGCGCGGGGCCTTCATCGAAGGGCGCCCAGGTGGCGGTGCGGTTGTTTTCCCAGACGTGGGGAATGGGCTTGCCGCCCAGCAGCCACGTGGGGCCTTCGCGGCCGATCATGGGGTCGCAGGCATTCTGCCCGCTGTGGACGACGGCGCCGGGCACGTAGGCGACCACCGCCGACACTTCCTTGGGGAAGGTGGCGCCCAGCAGCAGCACCAGTTCACCGCCGCGCGACTGGCCGCTGATGGCGACGAAGTCGTGCTGGGGTTGGACCTTCTTGCGCAGCCAGCGCAGGCCGGTCTGGAAGTACTCCAGCGGGGTGTTGGAGATGTAGTCGGACAGGCCCGGCGCCTTGAAGTAGGCCAGCGCGAAGGCGGCGTAGCCGCGCGAGGCGTACAGCGCGGCGCGCGGTTCGTTGATGCCGCCGCCAGAGCCGTTCAGGATCATGACGGCGGGATGCGAACCCGGGGCGCTGCCTGCCGGCAGGTACAGGGTGCCGACCAGGCCTTCTTCGCGCACGTCGTGACGGGTGACGCCGTCGGCGGCCAGGCGTTGGGTGAAGCTGGCCCGGGCCTCGCCGCCTTCCACGCGGGCGACCACGTCGGTGACCAGCGCGTCGGTCACGGGCTGGTTGAAGTGTTCGCGGCTCTTCGAGTCCACGGGGGACTGCGACCAGACCAGGCCCATGGGGGCCACGCCGGTGTAGTCGCCCGAGACGGGCGCGTCGCGGGTCAGGTCGACGACGCCGTCGTCGCCCGCCGTGTAGGCGGCCTGGGCTTGCCAGAGCACGCCGTTGCGGCGGGTGAGGGCGGTGATCTCGACCGTGGCGCCAGGCGCGGCGTGTTCGACGCGGATCTGGCGCGGGACGTCGATCAGGGCGTCCGCGGGGGTGATGGTGAGGGTCGGCACCATGGCTTACTTACCGGCGGCAGCGGCGGCGGGTTCTTTGGTGACCATCATGGCGGCCGTACGGTCGCTGGTCATGGGGGTGACCTTCAGGCCCTTCTTGGTGGCCCAGATGTTCTTGTAGTGGAACAGCGGGATGATGCCGACGTCGTCGGACACGATCTTGACGGAGTCGCGCAGGATGGCTTCACGCTTGGCGACGTCGAATTCGGACGTGGATTGCTCCAGGGCGGCGTCGACCTTGGGATTGGTGTAGCGGCCCCAGTTGGAAGCGCCCAGGCCCTTCTTGGCGTCGGCGGTGGCCAGGATGTTGACCAGCGCGTAGCTGCCTTCGCCCGTGCCGTTGCCCCATGCCAGCATGCTGACGGCGAATTCGTTCTTGTTGGCGCGGCCCGAGTACACGGCCCACGGCACGACTTCCACCTGGGTCTTGACGCCGACGCGGGTCCAGAACTGCGCGACCGCCTGGGCCGTTTCGGGGCCTTGCGGGTAGCGGTCGTTGGGGACGTGCATGGTCAGCTTGAAACCGTCGGGAAAGCCGGCTTCGGCCAGCAGCTTCTTGGCTTGCGCGACGTCGTTGGGGATGTCCTTGACGTCGGGGTTGTAGCCGATGGTGCCCTTGGGCATCCACTGGTTGGCTTCGGTGGCGGCGCCTTGCAGGATGCGGTCGGAGATGGCCTTGCGGTTGATGGCCAGGTTCAGCGCCTGGCGCACGCGCACGTCCAGCAGCGGGTTCTTGTCCAGCGGCTTGCCGTTGTTGTCGGTGATGTACTGGTTGGGCGCGGGGTTGAAGCTGGGTTGCAGCAGCATGACGCGCAGGCCGTCGTACGGGTAGACCGAGATGTTGGCGGCCTTTTGCAGCTTGGCCAGGTCGGATACCGAGACCTTGTCGATCACGTCGACGTCGCCGGCCAGCAGCGCGGCGGTGCGGGCGGCGGCGTTGTTGATGTAGCGGTAGTTGACCTTCTCCCAGACCTGCTTGTCGCCCCAGTAGGCGTCGTTGCGTTCCATGATGACGCGGTCGCCGGGGGTGTAGGAGACGAACTTGTAGGGGCCGGTGCCGATCATGGCCTTGCCCGAGTTGTAGTCCTCGGTGGACGACTTTTCACCGACGTGTTTGCTGACGACGTGGATGGACGCCAGATTCAGGGGCAGGTCGGGGTTGGGGGCCTTGGTTTTGACGATCAGGGTCAGCGGGTCCTTGGCGGTCATCGTGTCGATGGTGCGCAGGTAGCCGGCGTAGGTGGCGACGCTGCCGGGCACGCCGCGCGCGCGGGTGTAGGAGTAGATCAGGTCGTCGGCGGTGAACGGCGTGCCGTCCTGCCACTTGACGCCTTCACGCAGCTTGAATTCCCAGGTGGTGGGATCCAGCGGCTTCCAGCTCACGGCCAGGCCCGGCTGCAGCTTGTTCCACTTGTTCTCGATCAGCAGGTCCCAGAAGTGCAGGGCCACCGAGCGGTCGCCGGCGTGGTTGTTCAACTGCGGGTCCAGCGACGACAGCGGGTCGGCGAAGCCGATGGACAGGTTGTCGGCGGCGGCGACGGCCGAGGCGCCCAGCAGGGCGGCGGTGAGGGTCGAGAGAATCAGGCGTTTCATTGTCCGGGGTCCTTGGGTAGAGGGGGGAACGAGCAGTTTGTTCAAGGGTCGCCGTGGCAGGGCCACAGCCGGTGATCGTCAGGCCATGTCGTTCAGGTGACAGGCGCTTAGGTGGTTGATGGCGATTCCCTTCAAGGTGGGAACCTCGGTTTTGCAGCGCGGCATCGCATGCGGACATCGCGGGTGGAAGTGGCAGCCGCCGGGCGGATTGAGCGGGCTGGGGATCTCGCCCTTGATCGCGGTGAAGATCTTGTGGCGCGATTTCAAGGTGGGGATCTCGGCCAGCAGCGCCTGGGTGTACGGGTGGTTGGGGCGCTGGAAGACGTCTTCCACGGTGGCCGTTTCCACGACGCGGCCCAGGTACATGATGACGACGCGGTCGGACAGGTGTTCGACCACGCCCAGGTCATGGCTGATGAAGAGGTAGGTCAGGTTCAGTTCTTCGCGCAGGTCCATGAACAGGTTCAGGATCTGCGCCTGGATGGAGACGTCCAGCGCGGCGACGGCTTCGTCGCAGACCAGCATGGTCGGCTGCACGGCCAGGGCGCGGGCGATGCCGATGCGCTGGCGCTGGCCGCCGCTGAACTGGTGCGGGTAGCGCTGGCGCAGGGCCGGGTCCAGGCCGGCGCGTTCCATCTGGGCGCTGACGTAGTCGTCGAAGTCGCCGTTGCCGACCAGGCCGTGGATGCGGGCCGCTTCGCCCACGATCTCGTCCACGCGCAGGCGCGGGTTGAGGCTGGCGTAGGGGTCCTGGAAGATCATCTGGACCTTCAGGCGCGCGGCGTGGGCTTCGGCGGCGTTCATGTCGGCGGGACGCTTGCCGTTGATGCGGACCTCTCCGCCCGAGGGCGTGAGCAGGCCCGCCGCGACGCGGCCCAGCGTGGATTTGCCGCAGCCGGATTCGCCGACCAGGCCGACGACTTCGCCGGGGTTGACGATCAGGTCAACGTGGTCCACGGCGCGGGTGATGGCGGGCGGCTTGGACAGGCCCAGCTTCTGCATGGCGCGACCGGCGGCGCCGACGTGGCGTTCGCCAAAGCGCTTGCTGACCTGGCGCAGGTCGATCAGCGGGGTGGGGGCGGGCGCGGCGGTGCTCATGCCGTCACCTCGCTGTGGATCTGGATGGAAGGATGGAAGCAGCGCACTTTGTGTTCGGGCAAGGCGTGGGTGATGCCGGGTTGCTGGCCGCAGGCGGCGGTGGCGCGCGCGCAGCGCGCGGCGAACGCACAGCCGGCGGGCAGGTGCAGCAGGTTGGGCGTCATGCCGGGAATCTGGCGCAGCCGCTGGCCCCGCTGGTTGTTGCTGGGCAGGCTGTCGATGAGGCCCACCGTGTAGGGGTGCTGCGGGCGGTCCAGCACGTCGTCGACCTTGCCGTGTTCGACGATGCGCCCGGCATACATCACCGCCACGTCGTCGGCAAGACCCGCGACGACCGACAGATCATGCGTGATCCAGATGAGGCTGGTGCCGTGCTGCTGGGCCAGCTTCTGGACTTCGGACAGGATCTGCGCCTGGATGGTGACGTCCAGCGCGGTCGTCGGTTCGTCGGCGATGATCAGGTCCGGGCGGTGCAGCATGGCGATGGCGATAGCCACCCGCTGGCGCATGCCGCCGGACAGTTGATGCGGGTAGGCCAGCAGGCGCTCTTCCGGGCTGGGAATGCCCATCATGCCCAGCGTGTCGCGCGCCAGCGTGCGGGCCTGCGACTTGCTCATGCTGTTATGGGCGCGCACCGTTTCGATCATCTGCACGTCCACCCGCAGCACGGGGTTCAGCGTCATCATCGGATCCTGGAAGATCATGGCGATGCGGTTGCCCTGCAGGCGGCGCATCTCGCGCGGCGCAAGTTTGGTCAGGTCGCGGCCCTGGAACAGGACTTCGCCGCCGACGATGCGGCCCGGCGCGTCGACCAGGCCCATGATGGAAAAGCCCGTGACGGACTTGCCCGAGCCGGACTCGCCGACCAGGCCCAGGATCTTGCCGCGTTCCAGGGTGAAGGAAACGTCGTCCACGGCGGGCAGCACGCCCGCGCGGGTATGGAAGTGGGTGCGCAGGTTGCGCACTTCTAGCGTGGCCGGCGCGCCAGCCGAGGCGGAGCGGTCGGTCATTTGTGGGTCCTCGGGTTCAGCACGTCGCGCAGGCGGTCGCCCACCAGGTTGATCGCCACGATGGTGATCAGCAGCGCGATGCCGGGATAGAAGCTGATCCAGTATTCGCCGGACAGCATGTATTGGAAGCCGTTGGAGATCAGCAGGCCCAGCGATGGTTCGGTCACGGGCACGCCCAGGCCCAGGAAGCTCAGTGTGGCTTCCAGCGTGATGGCGCGCGCGATCTGCAGGGTGCCGATGACGATCAGCGGCGGCAGGCAGTTGGGCAGGATGTGCTTCAACATGATCCGCCAGTTGGGGATGTCCAGGCAGCGGGCGGCTTCGACATATTCGCGGCGGCGTTCCACCAGGGCCTGGCCGCGCGCGGTGCGGGCGTAGTAGGCCCATTCCAGGATCACCAGCGTCAGCACCACGTTGCCCACGCCCTTGCCCAGGTAGGCCAGGATCATCATGGCGACCAGGATCGACGGGAACGACAGGATCAGGTCGACCAGGCGCATGATGAAGGCGTCGACCTTGCCGCCGGCGTAGGCGGCCAACAGGCCCAGCAGCGTGCCGATGACACCGGCGATCAGCGCCGAGCCCACGCCCACCATCAGGCTGATGCGCAGGCCGTACAGAATGCCCGACAGCAGGTCGCGGCCCTGGCCGTCGGTGCCCAGCCAGTAATGGAAGGTGTCCAGGCCGTTCATGCTGCCCGGCGGCAGGCGCGAGTCCAATACGTCGATCTGCAGCAGGTCATAGGGGTTCTGCGGCGAGATCCACGGCGCCAGCACGGCGGCCAGGATCAAGAGCGTGGCCACGGCCAGTCCCAGAATTGCCGTCTTGGACGACAGGAACTCGATCATGTTGCGCCGCCACGGCGACTCGCGTCGCAGCGCGGGCGCTGCGGGATTGGCTGCAGTTTGAGATACGGAACTCATGCCGAGGCCTCCAGCCGTACCCGGGGGTCCAGCACTTTGTACAGAATGTCCACGATCAGGTTCAGCGTCACGAACAGGCACACCACCACGATCAGGTAGGCCACGATCACGGGGCGGTCCAGCGCGTTCAGGCTGTCCAGGATCAGCTTGCCGGCGCCGGGCCAGGAAAAGATGCTTTCCGTGATGACGGCGAACGCGATGGTGGAGCCCAGTTCCAGGCCCAGCACGGTCACCAGCGGGATCATGGTGTTGCGCAGCACGTGCACACAGACGACGCGCAGCGGTGACAGGCCCTTGGCGCGCGCGAATTTCACGAAGTCCAGGGGCATCACGTCGCGCACGCCGGCGCGGGTCAGGCGGATCACCAGCGATATCTTGAAGAGCGACAGGTTGAACGCAGGCAGGATCAGGTGGCGCCAGCCGTCGGCCGTCAGCCACGACCACTGGAAGCCCAGGAACTCCACCGTCTGGCCGCGGCCGCTGGCCGGCAGCCAGCCCAGCGACACGCTGAACGTCATGATCAGCATCAGCGCCACCCAGAAGGTGGGCAGCGAGAAGCCGACGATGCTGCCCGCCATGATCATCTTGGAAAAGCGGCTGTCGGGATACAGCCCGGCGATCAGGCCTAGCGGCAGGCCGACGAGGACGGCGAAGGTCAGGGCGGTGATGGCCAGTTCAAGCGTGGCCGGCAGGCGCTGGATCACCAGCTCGATGGCGGGGATGTTGTAGACGAAGCTGTTGCCCAGGTTGCCGTGCAGCGCCCCGTTCAGAAAGCCCAGGTATTGTTGCCACAGGGGCTTGTCCAGGCCCAGTTCGGCGATGATGCGGGCGCGGTCCACCTGGTCCACGTCCTGGCCGATCAGGATGTCCACGGGGTTGCCGATGGCGTGCAGCCCCACGAAGACGATCAGCGTCATCAGGAGCACGACCACGGCGGCCTGCGCCACGCGGCGTAGCAGCCATGCGGTCATTGCGCGGTCTCCGCCTGCGTCGGGGCCGGCGTCGGGGCTGGGGTCCACTCATCGCCAAACACTTCCGGCTCGGCGAACGCTTCCATATTGGCGTAGTGCGTTTCGACGTCCTCGCGGTAGAAGAGACCCGCGATGCCTTGCGCCAGGCGCTTGGCGCCTTCGCTGATGGCGGGGATGTCGCCCGAGATCGTGCCCTGCGTCAGCGCGGCGGGGTAGGAAAAGCAATGCACGCGGTCCAGGCCCGGGCAGGCGCCGGGGACTTTTTCCTGCAGCTCGAACACGGCGCCCAGGTCGGGCGAATCGTGCAGTTCCTGGTCTTCTTCGCCAGCGGGCGGCGTGTAGCGGTCGCCCCAGGCGCGCACGTGGGGCGCGAGCGGCGCGAATTCCGGGCGCACGGTCCAGTCGATCCGAAAGCCCGTGGAGAGAATCAGGAAGTCCAGCACGAACACGCCCTTGGGCGTGGTGACGTGGATCTCGTCATCGATCAGCGCCAAGTCCTGCACGCCACAGCCCAGGTTGAAGTAGGCGTTGGGATGCCGCGACACGCGCAGGGTGCTGCCGCGCGGCGGCGGCACCTGCTGCGCATTGAAGTAGTGGCGGATCTTCCACTTCCAGTCGTCGGGCAGGGTCAGGTGGCCATGGGTCAGGCCGGGGTTGCCCGCGCCCTTGCCCTTGTTGATGCGCGGGATGTCGTTGCGGCGGATCAGCAGGTCCACGCTGGCGGCGCCCGCCTCCAGCGCGGTGGCGGCGCTGTCCATGGCGGATGCGCCCGCGCCCACGACGCCGACGCGCAGGCCGGCAAGCGTTTCGTAGCCCATCACGTCCGACGAATGCGCCCAGCGGCCGCGCGGCAGCTTCTTCGCAAAATCCGGCACATAGGCGCCGCCCAGTCCGTCGCGGCCGGTGGCCAGCACCACGCGGCGGGCCAGCACGGTGCCGCGTCCGGCGGGCGATTCGATGTCCAGTTGCACCAGCTTGTCGGCGCGCGGCAGGACGGACAGGATGCGATGTTCATTGCGCACGTCCAGGCCCAGCACGCGGCGGTACCAGCGCAGGTAGTCCATCCACTGCAGGCGTGGAATTTTGTCCAGCGCTTCCCAGGCCTCGGATCCGAATTGCGATTCGAACCAGGCGCGGAAGGTCAGCGCCGGCAGGCCCAGCGCGGGGCCCGTCAATTGCTTGGGCGAGCGCAGCGTTTCCATGCGGGCCGTGGTGGCCCAGGGGCCTTCGTAGCCTTCCGGCGCCTGATCGAAGACCGGCGCGTCGATGCCCAGGTGCTTCAAGGAGGCGGCGGCCGCCAGACCCCCCATGCCGCCGCCGATGACGGCCACGTCCAGCACCGGCTGGCCGTCGACGAGACGGGGCGTCACCCAGTTCTTGGCGGGAAGCTCCAGCCATGACAGGTCTTGCCGCAGGCGTGCCTCGAGGGCGGCCAGACCTTGCGGCGGGGTGGCGATGGGCAGATTCATAGTGCGGGGGTTTCCATAACAGGGGTGTCATCGCCGTAGATCGACTGCAACAGCGCCGAATGCTCGCAGGCGTCGTGCAGCACGAAGCCCGGCAGCAAGGCTGCGGCGGCTTCGGCCAGCGCGTCCGCCATGGCCTGGCAGGCCGGCGTCAACGTTTGCGACTGCGGGGTGATGACCCCAAAAAAGAAGGGAATGTCCAGGTCGATGGGCCGGATCGCCACGCCCGCCAACGGCGCGCCGTAGGCGGTGACGGGTTCCAGCACCGACACGCCCAGGCCGGCGCGGACCGCGGCCAGGGCGTTGATGGACGAATTGGTTTCGATGGTGCCCAGCGCCTGCACGTTGTGCGCCAGCGCGGCGTCCAGACGGCGGCGCAGGCGAAACGGGTTGGCCATGGTGATCAGGCGGCGCCCGGCCAGCGCCGATACCGGCACCACGGCGTGCCGCGCCACCGGATCGTCTTCGGGCAGCGCGACGACACAGGGAGCCTGGCCGATCCAATGCACGGTCAGGCCGCGATGCTCCAGCGGCAGGCTGGTGACGCCCACCTGCGCGGCGCCGTTCAGCACCGCATGCACCACGCGTTCGGGCGAGGCGCTGCGCAACTGGATGCGCGCGGCGCCGGATCGGGCTTCCATGCGCTTGAGCGCGGTGGGGACCAAGCCGGCGGCCATGGCGGAGGTGGCGGCCATCAGCAGGGGCTGGGCCTGGCCGCGAGCGATCTCTTCGGCGCGGTCGCGGATCTGGCGCAAACCGGCCAGCGCGCGCTCTACGTCGTCGTACAGCAGGAAGCCTTGTTCGGTCGGCGTCACGCGGGGCCCGCTGCGTGCGAACAGCGGATAGCCGATCTCGGCTTCCAGTTCTTGCAGCAGGCGGCTGATCGCCGGCTGGGAACGGCCAAGCAGGCGCCCGGCAGCGGTGACGCTGCCTGTGGACATGACGGCCGCGAAGGCCTCGAGTTGACGAAGTTCCATCTGTGTTGCTTTATGCTCAGGGCGAATTCTTGCCCGGCAAGTATGCGCTCTACAAATAATTAAAAGGCATAAGTAAATTCCCTAGGCGGGAATTTCTTATGCCTTTTAATTACTGCGAGTTATTTCAAGGGCTTAGGGGTATCCCTTGGTCCCAGCTTTACTCGGGCTGAATGTTCGCGTCCTTCATCACTTTGATCCAGCGGGCGCTTTCGGCCAGGTTGAAGGCTTCGGCCTCCTGGTAGCTCATCGTGCTGGGCAGCGTGCCCTGCGACTTCAGGGCGTCGACCACCTTGGGCGATTTCGATGCCTCGACCATGGCCTTGTTCAGCTTGGCGATGATGGGCTCGGGCGTGTCCTTGGGTACCCACATGCCGTACCAGGTCATGATGTCGAAATCGGGAAGGACGGTTTCGGCGATGGTGGGCACGTTCGGCAGGTCGGCCAGGCGCGCCTTGGTGGTGACGGCCAGCGGAATGACCTTGCCGCTCTGGATCAGCGGAAGGGCGGGGGCCAGCGGCGCGTACATCAATTCGACGTGGCCGCCGGCGACGTCCGTCAGGGCCGGGCTGCTGCCGCGGTAACCCACGTGCGAGATGGACACCTTGGTCGACGTGTTGATCAATTCACCCGCCAGGTGCGGCAGCGTGGCGACGCCCGGCGACGCGAAGGTCAGCGTGCCCGGCTGCGCGCGCGCATGCTGGATCAGGTCTGCAAAGGTCTTGAAGCGGGAGTTGGGCGGGACGACGGCCACCATCGGCACCGTGCCCAGCACGCCCACCATCCGGAAGTCCTTGATCGGATCGAAGCTCAGGCTCTTGAACTGGGCGGGGTAGATGCCCTGGACGGAGGGGTTCATCAGCAGCGTGTAGCCGTCGGCGGGCGCCTTGGCGACCTGCGCCGCGCCGATCGTGCCGCTGGCGCCCGCGCGGGTCTCGATGACCAGCGGCTGGCCCAGGATTTCTCCCATTTGCACCGCCACGACCCGGCCCACCACATCGGTCGGCCCCCCGGCCGCCCACGGCATGATCACGCGTATCGGCTTGTCGGGGTAGCTGGCCTGCGCCTGCGCGCCGGCGATAGGCATTGCGGCGACGATCGCCGAGCATGCCGCGGTAAGAAAGCTGCGTTTGTTCATCTAGTGTCTTCTCCTACGAAGGTGAGGTTGGCCGAGGGTAGGGCTGCGTGCAGCAGCGCCTTGACCTCTTCCAGTTGTTTTCCAGTGGTGGCTTCGTTTTTGAGCATGCGGCCCAGGGGGCCGGCCACCACGATGGCAAAGGCTTGTTCATACGCCCGGAACCCGAGGGATACGGACATCACGTCTTCGACGTTTTCACCGACCGACCGCTGCCAGCCGCGCGCCACGCCGGCCTGCAGGTCGCGGTCGAAGGCGTCGCGGGCGGTGATGGTGCTGTCGGTGAAGGCGGCGAATCCGCTGTAGGCCTTGAACCACTTCTGGCGTTCTTCGGGCGACAGCACGGACAGCAGCGCCTTGCCCGAGCTGGTGGCGTGCACGGCCTTGAACCCGCCGGGCTGGTGCGAAAAGCGGATGGTCTGCTTGGATTCGGCCACGATCAGGTAGACCACCTTGTCGTCCGCCAGCTTGGCCAGCAGGGCGGTTTCTCCGGTCAGGTCGCGCACGCGCTCCAGCACGGGTTCGATGACGGCGTTCAGGGGATCGCTGCGGCAAATGAGCGTGGCGACGTGAATCAGCTTCTGGGTCGGGTAATAGCCATGCTTCTTGCCGATTTCATACAGGTAGCCCCGCGCTTCCATGGTCTTGAGCAGACCGTGGCAACTGGATAGCGGGATCTGCATCTGCGCGGCAATTTCGCTGTACAGCAATGGCTTCTGCTCCTCGGCGAAGAGGTTCAGTACGTCCAGAACTCGAGCTGCTGTTTTCACATCCATGATGCAAGTATCCTATACGTGATAAAGTTGTGTCAATCCGCTAACGCCAAGGAGTTACGACGCATGAGATGGAAGAACCGTCCCGAAGGATCGAACTGGGGGGACTTCGGTCCTGACGATCAGCGCGGTTGCCTGAATTACATCACCCCCGAGAACGTGCTGAAGGGCATCGCCGAAGTTCGCCTGGGCCTGAGCTTCTGCCTGTCGCTGCCACTGGACTATCCGGGCGGCAACGGCGTGAATGTCCGCCGCCATCCGCCCAAGCTGCGCCCCACCGAGAGAGACGGCGACCAGTACATGAACTTTCCGCTGGGCCGGTTGCGTCCGGGTTGCGTGGACGTGCTGAGCGACGACATCGTCGAGATGAGCCTGCAGTATTCGACCCAATGGGATTCGCTTGCGCATGTGGGCGCGCTGTTCGACGCGAATGGCGACGGCCTGCCCGAGCGCGTCTACTACAACGGCTACCGGCCCAATGACCACGTCGTCGGTCCGGTGGACTACGACGTGGGGAACGGCTTTGCCAAGACGGAATTGGGGCAGGGCGCGGCATCCAACGCCAAGAAGCTGGACATCACGCACCTGGCCGAATCCTGCCTGCAGAGCCGGGGCGTGATGGTGGATCTGGCCAGGCATTACGGCCGCGCGCAGAAATCGGTGGGCTACGACGACCTGATGCGCATTCTTGAGACGGACGGCATCGACATCGAGCAGGGCGACATCGTGCTCTTCCATACGGAATTCGGCGACGCCTTGCTGGAAAAGAACCGCGAGCCCGACCCGCACACGCTGCACGAGATCTGCGCCGGCCTGGACGGCAGCGACGAGAAGCTGCTGCAATGGATCACGGATTCGAAAGTGGCGGCGATGGCGTCCGACAACCACGCGCTGGAAATCTATCCGACCCAGAAGCCCAACGCCTGCTGCGCCGCGCTGCCGCTGCACCACCACTGCATCTTCAAGCTGGGCATGCCGATTGGCGAGATGTGGTACCTGGGCAAGCTTGCGCGCTGGTTGCAGGCGAACGGCCGCAACCGTTTCCTGCTGACCGCGCCGCCCTTGAACCTGCCGGGCGCGGTGGGATCGCCGGCGACGCCGGTGGCCACCGTGTAAAGCGGGCGGACGTATATAGCGGCCGCCGTGGGGCGGCCTACGATAGCGGGCCGCCGTGGGGCGGCCTACGCCGCCGATGCAAGCAAGGCCCGGCCTTTTGCCGTCAGGACGACGATGGCTTCTCCGCGCACCGGGCTCTCTTCATGCGTCATGTCGATAAGCCCATTGGCGGCGGCGTCTTCCCAGGCGGAAAGCCGGGGGCAGTTGGTTCGCCAGGCCTCCATGGTCTCGGCGTAGGTGCGCGGCCGTGCCGAGACCCACAGCAGTAACTGGACCAGGTTTCCGCGCTGAGACGCGCCGGCTTCTAGCTCTATGGTTGGAATGTCAGGCATGAGGCATCTCCGTTCAACGGATGCCTTTCGACGATACTCCGGCAGCCGCCGGGATTCCAGTTCCCGCGCGCGTCAGCGGAGCCCGCCGTGCCTGCGTCAGCGCGCGTTTGCTATCCAGCCCGCGCTGGTGTCGTGAAATTTCTTGGCGATGGCGTTCGCCGCCTCCTGGCTTTGGGTCATCTTGGCCGCCAGGTCCTGCAGCTTCATCATCTCCATGCTCTGCCGGTTGATCACGGTGGTGAGTTCGGTGTCCAAGTCTTCAAGACGCGCTCTATCTTCGTCCGTCGGGTTGGGCTTGCAGGCGAGTTCCGCCTTTGCTTCGTTCAGGGCGCGAATCTGATGATTCATCGCCTGCACCCGTTCAGCCTGTTTGCCGACCAGCTCCTTCAGCGCTTCAAAGCGCGCCAGCATGATGGCCTCGATCGCGGGGTCCAGGGACGAGTTTTCGGCTGAGATGGGCGAACCGGCGTTGGGGCCGCCTGCGCTGATGGGGGGGATCGACATCGAAAGCTCCTGGGGCGCCATTGCCCGTATGCGCGGTAAGTAACCGCCCAAGGGGCGAAGTTCCCGGGATCCAGGAATGCTCTAGCGGGGAGCCATGCCCTTGCGCAGCTTGTCCGGCGCTTCCATCAACGAGGCAGCCATGTCCTCGCGTTCCAGCACGCAGGGCTCGGTGCGCAGGTCTTTCATGAACTCGTCATAGAGTTCGCCCGTGATCCCGGCGGGGCGTTTGAAATCGCCGGACAGTTGGTAGGCGCGCAGCAGCACCGAACGCAAGCGCTTGACCTCCCAGAGCAAGGCGATGACGTCGGTGTTCCAGGGCTGGCGTTCGCGAATGACGCGCAGGTCGGCGTGTGAGAGAGGGGTTTTGAACGGCATGGCGGAAAATACTGTTTGGATATACAGTATAGTCCGCTTAAAACAGTGACAGAACGCTAGCGTTTTCCGCAGGTCCGTCATCCCACCCGCGTCTGCACTTGGCCTTCGCGGAACCACCCGTCCAGGTTCGACCGCATCAAGTCGGCCATGGCGCGCCGGGTTTCGTAGGTGCCGCTGGCGATGTGGGGCAACAGCACCACGTTGTCCATGTCGTTCAGTTCGGCGGGCGTGGCGGGTTCATGTTCGAACACGTCCAGGCCCGCGCCCGCGATGCGTTTCTGGCGCAGGGCCGCCACCAGCGCCGCTTCGTCGACCACGGTGCCGCGCGCGATGTTGATCAGCCAGCCGTCCGCGCCCAGCGCGTCCAGCACCGGCGCGTTCACCATGTGCCGCGTGGCGTTGCCGCCCGGCACGGCCAGCACCAGATAGTCGCATTGTTCCGCCAGCGTCACGATGTCCGGGCAATAGCGGTAGGACGCGGGCGCGTCCGCGCGCGGCTTGCGGCTGGTGTACAGGATCTCCATATCGAACGCCTGGGCGCGACGGGCGATTTGCAGCCCGATATTGCCCAGGCCGACGATGCCGCAGCGCTTGCCGCTCATGCGGGTGCCCAGGCCGAATCCTTCCGTGGGCCAGCGGCCCGCCCGAACGAAACGGTCTGCTTCCGCGATGCGGCGCGAGACGGCCAGCATCAGCGCCAGGGCGGTGTCGGCCACGCAGGCGTCCAGCACGCCCGGCGTGTTGGTGACCACGATATCGCGCGCCTTGGCCGCGGCCACGTCGATGGTGTCGTAACCCACGCCGAAGCTGAAGATGCCTTCCAGGGCGGGCAGGGCGTCGATCAGTTCCCGGGTGGCGCCAAAACGTCCGCTGGTGGCGATGCCCCGGATGGCGGGGCCGTGTTCGCGCAGCAGCGCTGCCGCGTCGCCGGCCTCCCACAAGCGGTGGACGCGGTAGCGGGATTCCAGGTCGGCCACCAGTTCGGGCAGCAGGGGGCCGACCATCAGCAGGTCGGCGGTGGAGGCGGGAAGGGATGCGGTCATGGATACGGCTTGAGCAGTGAGAGAGAGGCCCGCCGAAGCGGGCCGGGTTCGGGTTCAGTTGGTCTGGATGTTGCGGGCCTTGATGATCTGGCCGTAGCGTTCACGTTCGCTGGCGGCCAGTTCTTGCAGTTCCTTGGGCGTGGATCCGTGCGCCACCGCGCCCTGCGCTTCCAGCTTGGCCTTGACGGCGGGCGCGGCCGCGACGTCGCGGATCGCTTCCGACAGCTTGTCGATCACGGCCTGCGGCGTGCCGGCCGGCGCCAGCACCGCCGTCCAGGAACCGCTCTGCGCGTTCTTCACGCCGGCTTCGTCGATGGTGGGCACGTCCGGCATGGCGGGCGAACGGGTGGCCCCCGTGACCGCCAGTGCGCGCAGCTTGCCCGCGCTGACATAGGGCATGGTCTCCAGCACCGACGCGAACAGCATGTCGACCCGCCCGGCCATCAGGTCGGTCATGGCCGGGCCGCCGCCCTTGTAAGGCACGTGCACCAGGTCCACGCCCGTGGCCTGCTGGAAGATTTCGCCGGACAGATGGGGCGCGCCGCCGGTGCCGGAACTTGCGAAGGTGTGCTTGCCTGGCTGGGCGCGCGTCAGGGCGACCAGATCGGCCACGTTCTTGACCGGCAGGCTGGCGGGGACGACCAGCACGAACGGCAGGTCGGAGAACAGGGACACGGGCGCGAACGCCTTGACCGGATCCGAGTGCAGCTTGTAGATCCAGGGGTTGATGGCCAGCATGCCAGAGTTCGCGAACAGCAATGTGTAGCCGTCGGCCGCAGAGCGCGCGACCAGGTCCGCGGCGATCTGGCCGCCCGCGCCGGGCCGGTTGTCCACGACCACCGAGGCCGAGAGCTTTTCCCCCAGGGCCGCGGCCAAGAGACGCGCCGAAATATCGGTGCCGCCGCCTGGCGAGAAGGGGACGATCAGGTTGATCGGGCGGTCCGGATACCCGGCGGCGCTGGCGGCGCCTGGCAAGGCCGCGGTGGCGGTCAAGGCCAGCGCCGCGGCGATGAGCCGGACGCGGATCCGGGCGGTTGTCTTTGTCTCCATGGATTTTCTCTTTTTGGCGTTGAGGGCGGCTGGGCCGCGAAAGATGGGGCTGCTGGGACTGCTCCTGAATGCGCTGGCGGGCCGGTTTCCGGCCTGGGATCCGAGTATAGGGAGGCCTGTCCATGGATAGCCGTTCGAGCTATAAATAGCATTGATCAATTCAAGGATTGAATCGATGGAATTCCGCCAGCTTGAGTGCTTTATCGCGGTGGCCGAGGAACTGCACTTTGGGCGGGCCGCCGAACGCCTGTGCATGACGCAGCCGCCGCTGTCGCGCCAGATCCAGTTGCTGGAACAGGATCTGGGCGTGACCCTGTTCGAACGCAACAGCCGTCAGGTGCTGCTGAGCGCGGCGGGACGGCGGTTTCTGCGCGATGCGCGGCATCTGCTGGAATTCTCGGCACGGGCGGCCGCCACCGCGCGGCGCACGTCGGGCGGCGAGGCCGGGCACATCACGCTGGGGTTCACGGCGGTGGCGGCGTACCGCTTGATGCCGTCGATGGTCATGCAGGCGCGCAAGCTGCTGGGCGGCGTGGAGATCCAGCTTCGCGAAACGGTGTCCACCGACCTGAGCCGCCTGCTGCTGGCGCGGGAATTGGACGCCATCCTGGCGCGCAGCGTGCCGCAGCAGGCGGGCATCGACTCGCGCCTGGTCGAACGGGAACCGCTGGTGCTGGCATTGCCCGCCGCCTCGCCTTTGTGCGAGCACGCCACGGTGCCGCTGCGCCTGTTGCAGGGGCAGCCGTTCGTGCTGTATTCACCAAGAGAAGGGAAGTACTTTTACGACCGCATCGTGGGGGCGTTCGGCCTGGCCGACGTGCAGCCGGACTTTGTGCAGCGCGCCGGGCAGACGCATACGCTGCTGGCGCTGGTGCGCGCGGGGCTGGGCGTGGGCATCGTGCCGGATTCGGCGCGCGAACTCCGGTTCGAAGGGGTGGAATTCCGGCCGATCGGCCAGCGCAATCTCTACGCCGACATGTACCTGGCCTGGCACGCGCAGCACGACAATCCGGCGCTGGATGCCTTCCTGCAGCGCGTGATGAAGGTGGATGGGCCGGGCTGTTTCCGGGCGGGCGGCCGGGAATGAACCCGGGCCTTGCCTAACGGCGCTTCGGGCGGTTCGGCGGAGCCAGCGGGGCGCCCACGTGGCTGGCCAGCCAGTGTTCGATCTTGTCGTCGCGGCGGGCGGCCCAGTCCTTGCCGATTTCAAGAATCAGCAGGTTGCGGGTGTCGCCATAATCTTGGCCGGGCGCCTTCTGGAACATTTCGCGCCATATTTCCGATGCGACCAGTTCGGTCGTGACCAGCACGCCGATGCCCTTGGCGTCGATCCACAGGGGCGCGGCCCGTTCGTCCACATGGGCTTTCAGGTTCTCAAGAATCTTCTGCGCCAGCGCGGCGTTGTCTTTCGATGCCGCGATCAGGACCAGATACTGCCGGTGGTCGCCAGACGGTTCGTCGGAATCGCCAAAGGGGTTTTCCATGGTTTGTTCCTTTTGGATGAGCTATGTCTGGACAGACTGTAGTTCATCGGCAAAGGTTCATCGGCGAATAGCGGGCGGCAGATAGGCCTGAAGCCCCTCGGACCGGGGCGCGTCCGCTTCCGCACTGACGCTTTGGTCCTCGGCCTTTTGCGCCTGCGTTGAGCACGCGCTGATCACCAGGCGGCATTGGGCCCCGGTTTTGTCGCCGCACAGGCGCAGGCTGTGGTCGCGCGTCTGCTGCATATCCCAATCTTCTTTGCCGGTCGCCACGAAATGGTGCGGGCCATGGGCGGCCACGGCAATGCACTGATTCTTGAAGTTGGAATAGACCGTGCATTTGGCGGCCGGTTCGTCTTTTCTGCAGGCGGCAAGGGCGCTCTGGCGAGCCGCGGATTCCGTGCTGTACAGGATGGACGCGTAATAGCGGTAATTCGACGAGACGATCAATGCCCCATACAGGTCGGAGAGCTTCTGGGGCGGGGTGTCGGATGCCGCCGCGCACGCAAAAAACAACAGCAGGCCCGGCGCCAGGCGCGGCAGCACGGCCCGGCGTGGCGGAGGTGGCACGGCATCGAGCAAGGTCTTGCATCGGGTACGCATGGCGATCCTCCCGCGGTACACGCTGACAGTAGCGGAGCATTGCCGATCCTGCTACGGGTTCCTTGCCCCGGCAACAAAGTCTTCGCCGTAGTCCGCCTGGCGATTTCGGCCCATCCGCATTGGGTCCCGAAGCGCCGGCCCGCCCAATATCTATCAAGTTGAAACATCCATGCACCATCCAAGTGGATGGTTTATTATCGATTCATGCCTCCTCGCACACCTCGCCTCGCCGCCGTCCCCAAGCCCGCCGACGAGAAGATCACCATCAACCTGGGTTATGTCGACCTGGGTCAGATCGATCTTCTGGTCCAAGAGGGCTTCTACGCGAACCGGACGGACCTGATCCGCACCGCCATCCGCAATCAGATCGCCTCGCACGGCGATGCCGTGCGTCAGGCCGTCAGCCGAAAGACGCTGGTGCTGGGGATCCAGCACTACGCCAGCCAGGATCTGCTCGCGGTCCAGGCCGCCGGCGAAATGCTCCAGATCCGCGTGCTGGGCCTGGCGACCATCGCCGCCGACGTCACGCCCGAGCTGGCGCTCGCCACGATTGAATCCGTGACGGTCTTGGGGGCGCTGCACGCCAGCCCCGCCGTCAAAGCCGCCCTGCGTCAGCGCATCCGCTGACATCACAGCCGCACAAAAGGTCACACCATGCACCCTGAATTCCAGCAACTGATGACGCACGCCACCCAGCTCACGCGATCCGGCGATCTGGCCGCGGCAACCGCCGCCATCCAGGCCGCCTTGCGCGGCGGTCTGCCCGTCGCCCGCGCCCGGCAGGAAGACGCCGACGTCATTGACGTCGAAGCGTGGGAAATTCCGGATACCACCGACGCGCCCAGGACGGCGCGTGCAACGCCCGACGATGCCGCCACGCCCGCGCAGAAGCCCGCCGTCTCTGGCGATACGTTCACGGCGGGATCATTTCGCAACTCGTCGGGGCAGCGCGGCTACAAGCTGTACGTGCCGCCGAACCCGAGTGGCGAGCCTCGGCCGCTGGTGGTGATGCTGCACGGCTGCACGCAGGACGCGGACGATTTCGCCGCCGGCACCGCCATGAATGCCGCGGCGCGCGAGCAGGGCTTCTATGTGCTGTATCCGGTTCAATCGCGCGACGCCAATCCCCAGAAGTGCTGGAACTGGTTCAAGCACAACCACCAACAGCAGGGCCGTGGCGAACCGTCCATCCTGGCCGGCATGACGCGCCAGGTGATCGACACGCACCCCATCGATACCGGGCGCGTGTATGTGGCCGGCCTTTCCGCGGGCGGCGCGATGGCCGCGATCCTGGCCGACGCTTATCCCGATCTCTATGCGGCGGCGGGCGTGCATTCGGGGCTGGCGCCGCGCGCGGCGTCGGATCTTCCGTCGGCGCTGTCCGCCATGAAGGGCATGCACGCCCGGGCCGCTGCACAAACGGGCAGCGGCGCGCCCACCATCGTCTTCCACGGGGACCGCGACGCCACCGTGCATCCCAGCAACGCCGAAAGCGTGATTGCGGCCAGCGTGGGCCCGGGCGCAAGCGCCGAGACCCAGCGCGTGCCGGTCGCAACCGGCAAACGCGCAAGCACCCGGCACCTGTACCGCAATGCGGCGGGCAGCGTCGTCGCCGAACGCTGGGACATCCACGGCGCCGGCCATGCCTGGGCCGGCGGGACGCAACAAGGGTCCTATACGGACGGCGCCGGCCCCGACGCCACGGCCGAGATGCTGCGATTCTTCTTCGAACGCTCCCTGAACGCGCAACCCGGGGCCGCTGGAACACCATGAAAATAGCCAGAATCCTGGAAGATGTGCGACAGGGTGACCGGCTGGTGACCCGCGCGCATGAAGATCCTACGCGGGCCGACCTGCTTGCCGCGCTGGACAGGCTGGATGGCGCGGACGTCAGCTCGACCGCCTTCGTGATCGACGACGACACCGTCCTTTCGGTCGGGGGCGGCGACGGCGCCTACGTGGTGTTCATGTCCCTGCGAGCAGACGCGGAAATACACACGCTGATCGACCCCAGCAGATCCGAAGACCTGGAACAGGACCTGGTGGCGGGCGGCCAGTTGGGCAACTACCCGCAATTCCAATGTGTGGACCGGAGCCGGGCGGCGTCCGCGCTCTTGTACTTTCACGAGCACGGAGCGCCTTCACCCCATTTGCACTGGGCTAGCGAGTAGGCGCGGGTTTGCCGTAAAGCAGCCGTGCACATACCAGGCCGGCGATCGCGGCGGGCAGGGCGCCCATGTACAGGGGAAACAGCGCGGAAGACCAGGACAGGTCGCGCCCGCCGAACGTCAACAGAAAGGCAAACGCATACACCGCGCCAATGAAGCCCATGCGCAGAATGGCCAGCCAGGACGGCGCGAGCGGCTTGAGGGCGCCCGCCGTCATCCCGCAAAGCAGGGCCGGCACGATGCCGAAAATATAAGCCCAGGGCAGTCCGAAGATCCCAAACATCAGGCTGTCCGCGCTTCGGGCGGCGACAGCCATGGTCAACGCAATGACGACGATGCCCACGGCGGGTCCGACGAACGCGAAGATGGCGGCGCCGGCGACCACGTCGCGGCCGATGGTGCGGCCGGAGTCTCCGGCCCTGCGCTGCGCGCGGCGATAAACAACAGAACCTAGCGTAAGCGCCAGCAGCACGGCGCCAGTGATGTAGAGCATCGGGTCAATTCCAGATTGAAGAGAAACGAACGCGTGGTGCGCGCACCCCGCGCAGCCGTGGGCACTGGCGCATCAGGGCATTTTTTTCCTGCCCAGCAATGTCAGCGTCAGGCTGCGGCCGGTGCGCATGAAGGGATACAGCGCCTTGGACAGGCACGCGTTGCTGAAGATCGTCGCGTTCACGCGGTTGAACAGATCGTTGCCGGTGCTGAGCAAAGCCAGCCGGTGGATGCAGTCCGCGCCCCAATAGTCTCGGCCATCCAGGTGCAAGAGCATGCCCTGGTTCAGGTCATAGCCCTGCGCCCGGTGCCTGGCGGCCAAGTCGGGATGGTCGCGCATGTTCAGCATGGCGATGGGGCCCGCGGCCTTGCGCAACTGCATCATCCGCACGTAGTTCGAGCAGAAGGGGCAATCGCCGTCGTACAGAAGGTAGTTTTCGTCGGACTGCATCATGGGGATCCATCGGTAGTTTCAGGAACATACCTCATAAATCCGGCTTGACGGTCCGGCGGCGCGTTTTTGCCGGCGGCGCACGCGCTGGAACTCGATCAGAAAAACATCGGGTCCGGGCGGGTGCGGCCGGCGGATATCGCGCGGGAATGGGGCCGTCAGCCGCCCCGGTGCCCGTGATAGCGCGGAGCGGCCACGCTGCGCGTGTTCTCCTTGTGCTGCGAGCCGACCAGCGCCTTGCGCCGGGCGTCTTCGTGCTGATGATCGGATTTGGCGCGCTCTTTGTCCGCATGCGGGGGCGCATGCGTGTCGGGCGCGGTATCGGGCGCGGCGTGGCGGGGATCGGAGCGGGGGGTGTTGGGCGTCATGATGCGTACCTGCGAAGGCGACGCGGCATATGCCGCGTTTTTCACGTTACGCCCGGACCCGGTGATTCTCCAGGGATCAATTGGGATCAATTGCAACAGCTTGGCCGCGGGTCAGACCCGGGGCCGCCGCGCCGGCGCTTCCTTGTCCTGCGCCCGCCAGCTTCCGCGCAGTTCCGCGATCCGGCGCAGCGCGCGCTGCGACATCTTCCACCAGCCGAACGGGCGCGGGTCGGCAAGCATGCTCATGGCGCGGGCGTAGTCCAGCGTGAGACCCGGTGTCCAGGCCATCGTCATGGCGCGTTTGCGGATCTGCGACGCCACCCACAATTCCGGCGTCAGCAACAGCCGGATCAGCACCCGCCAGCCGGCCTCGTCGCCGTGCAGGCGGCCCACGACGCCATCCAGCGCGGCATCCAGCGCGCCCGAGACGGTGCTGGAGCAGTTGCGGTGCGTCAGGTTGTAGATGGAGTTCTTGCGGTACTCGTCCCAGAAGGCGGCCAGCTTTTCCGCATCGTAGTTGCGAATCCGCACGCGGATGGTCGATGGGCACCAGGCCCTGGATTCGGTGGCGTAGTCGGGCTGATACACGCCCGGGATATCGTTTTCAGCGGTGGCGCGCAGCAAGGCGCTGAAATCGTCGGGGGACCGGTCGATCTCTTCTTGCGGATACAGGCTGATGTAGATGCCCTCGGGCGATTCCAGCGCGGCGTGTCCGGTGGAGATCACGCCGTTCACGTCCACCGCGGCGATGTAGCGGTCCACCAGCGGATAGTTGCGGGTCTGCGCCTTGGCCGACCCGGACGGCGTCCAGACGTGCACCGTCAACGCCAGTTCGGAATCAGCGGGCGGGCCGTCCCAGACCTGCGGCGCGCCTTGCTCGGGCGCGGCGGGCGCGAAGCCCATCGACCGGGTGGCGGCAAAGGCGGGATTGGAGGACAGGTGCCGGACGCGGCGCGCCAGCCACAGGAGCTTCACGCCCGCGATGCCCAGGAACAGGCCCAGGCAATAGGGCACGGTGCCCAGGTAATGGGTGGGATAGGGCTGGAAAAAGAAGATGGCCAGCAGGATTTCGGCCACGCCGCCCGCGAACGCATAACGCCAGCGTTCGTAGCGCACTACATAACCGGCAATGCACTGCAGCAGTCCATCGACCAGGAACAGCGCGCCGAAGATCATCGACAGCACGAAGTGCCCATGATGATGGCCGGCCAGGATCAGGCCGCCAGCCAGCAGGACGAACAGCCCCTTGGCATAGCGCAGCACACGCTGGCCGCCCACGCCGCTGGATGCGATCAGCAAGGTGCCCAGGCCTTCGATGATGAAAAGGATGGCGAAGGCATTCAGGGGAAAGTAGGGCGCGCCGTCGAGCGCGTCGATGAACACGACGATTCCCGCCAGCAGGAAGACGGCTCCCGCGATCGCCAGCGCGCGCCAGCGCTGGCGCAGGTAGGTCACTCCCAACAACAGCAATACCAGTTGCGGCATGGCGGCGGCCCCGGGGGCAAGTCGATAACGTGTACACGAAAAGTAAAAGCTGCGCGCACGGGCGTCAATGCGCTACGCGGGCGACCCCCAGGCCAGGCCCATCGCATAGCCGCGCACATCCTGCGGCCATTGTGCGACCTGCTGCGCGTAGCCTTCGCGGTCATCGGCATACAGGGCGCGCGTCGCCTCCTCGAAACCCGGCAGGTTCCCGGCCATGCTCGCCATGAAACGGTACGCCGCCTCCTGGCGTTCGCGGCGGGCATCCCGCGCCTCGTTGTCGCGGCGGGCCTGTTCCACCAGCTTGCGGAGTGCCACCGATGCGCCGCCGGGCTGCGCGGCAAGCCAGTCCCAGTGGCGCGGCAGCAGGGTCACTTCGCGCGGCACCACCCCCAGCTTGGGCCGGCCGCGGCCGCGTGGCGCCGCGTCCGGCTCGGCGTCGTCGTTCGCGGAAGTGGCGGCGGGGGCGGGGGCGGGGGCCGCCGCCGGGGCATGCCGCGCAACGATCTGCGCTTCGTTGCCGCTCAGGTCCAGATCCACCTGTTTGCCGGACGAGTCCTGGAAGACAAGCAGGGTGCTGTCGCCGCGCGTGACCATCGCGTGCTTGACCGCCAGCGCCACGTCGGCCAGCGTGCCGGCTGCAAGAATGCGATGGCCTTCAAAGGCGGTATGGGGATCGGAAGGAAGGGGGGAGTTCATGATGTGTTTTTATCCGGGTGAATTTGATGGGCGAATTATTACCCAGGTAAAAAGAGCCGTCAATATCATCCGGGTAAAATATTTGATGCCGACAGGATACCTGTTTTCATCGCATAAAAATTACGCCCAAACCTAGGGTCAACACCTAGGCAAAACATGCAGGCGGCGTATAATCTTGCTTTGCGCCCGGAGTTACCCATGCGTCTCGTTCAAAAAGCGCTCACCTTCGACGATGTGTTGTTGGTGCCTGCGTATTCCGAGGTGTTGCCGCGCGACACCTCCCTGGCCACGCGCCTGACTCGCAATATCAGCCTGAATATCCCCCTTGTGTCCGCCGCCATGGACACCGTCACCGAATCGCGCCTGGCCATCGCCATGGCGCAAGAGGGCGGCATCGGGATCATTCACAAGAATATGTCCGCCGACGCGCAAGCGCGCGAAGTGGCTCGCGTCAAGCGCCACGAATTCGGCATCGTGATCGATCCGGTCACCGTCACCCCCCAGATGAAAGTGCGCGACGCCATTGCGTTGCAGCGCCAGCATGGCATCTCGGGCCTGCCGGTCGTCGAAGGCCGCAAGCTGGTTGGCATCGTGACCAACCGCGACCTGCGCTTCGAAGAAAACCTGGATCAGCCCCTGCGCAACATCATGACGCCGCAGGAACGCCTGATCACCATGAAGGAAGGCGCCACGCTCGACGAAGCGCAGGCCCTGATGCACAAGCACCGTCTGGAACGTGTGCTGATCGTGAACGACGGCTTTGAACTGCGTGGCCTGGCCACCGTCAAGGACATCGTCAAGAACACCGAACACCCGATGGCCAGCAAGGATGCCCAAGGCCAGTTGCGCGTTGGCGCGGCGGTCGGCGTGGGCGCCGGCACCGAAGAGCGCGTGGAAAAGCTGGTTGCCGCCGGTGTCGACGTGCTGGTTGTCGACACCGCCCACGGCCACTCCAAGGGCGTGCTGGAAGGCGTGCGCTGGGTCAAGCAGAACTACCCCAAGGTTGAAGTCATCGGCGGCAACATTGCCACCGCCGCCGCCGCGCGCGCGCTGGTCGAATACGGCGCCGACGGCGTGAAGGTCGGCATCGGCCCCGGTTCCATCTGCACCACGCGTATCGTCGCTGGCGTGGGCGTGCCGCAGATTCATGCCATCTCGGAAGTCGCCAAGGCGCTGGAAGGCACCGGCGTGCCGCTGATCGCCGACGGCGGTATCCGCTACTCGGGCGACGTCGCCAAGGCGCTGGCCGCCGGCGCGTTCTCGTGCATGATGGGCGGCATGTTCGCCGGCACCGAAGAAGCGCCCGGCGAAGTCGTGCTGTTCCAGGGCCGTTCGTACAAGTCCTACCGCGGCATGGGCAGCCTGGGCGCCATGACGGAAGGCTCCGCCGACCGCTACTTCCAGGACCCGGCCAACAACGCCGACAAACTGGTTCCGGAAGGCATCGAAGGCCGCGTCCCCTACAAGGGCAGCGTGCTGGCCATCATTTACCAACTGGTCGGCGGCATCCGCGCCTCGATGGGCTACTGCGGCGCCGCTTCCATTGACGACATGCGCACCAAGACCGAATTCGTGGAGATCACCTCCGCGGGCGTGCGCGAGTCCCACGTGCACGACGTGCAGATCACCAAGGAAGCGCCCAACTACCGCGCCGACTGATCCGCACAGTCAACTACAATGTCATGCATCACGCACCGGCAGAACCGCAAAGATCAGCGGGTCTGCCGGTGCGGTTTTATTTACAACGGGTAGAGTCTCCATGCACCAGCGCATTCTTATCCTCGACTACGGTTCGCAAGTCACCCAGCTGATCGCCCGCCGCGTCCGCGAAGCCGGCGTCTATTCCGAAGTCCACCCGGGCGACGTCGACGACGCCTTCGTGCGCGAACAGATGGCGCAGGGCCTGAAGGGCATCATCCTGTCCGGCAGCCACGCCTCCGCCTACGAAGAAGGCTCCATGCGAGTGCCGCACGCCGTGTTCGAGCTGGGCGTGCCCGTCCTGGGCATCTGCTACGGCATGCAGTCCATGGCGCAGCAACTGGGCGGCGTGGTCAGCTTCTCGGACCATCGCGAATTCGGCTACGCCGAAGTCCGCGCCCACGGCCACACCAAGCTGCTGGAAGGCCTGGAAGACTTCAACACGGCCGAAGGCCATGGCATGTTGAAGGTCTGGATGAGCCACGGCGACAAGGTCACCGAGCTGCCCCCGGGCTTCAAGCTGATGGCATCCACGCCGTCGTGTCCCATCGCCGGCATGGCCGACGAAGACCGCCGGTTCTACGCTGTCCAGTTCCACCCCGAAGTCACGCACACCGTTCAGGGCAAGGCCATGCTGGCCCGCTTCGTGAACGAAATCTGCGAATGCACGGGCGACTGGAACATGCCCGACTACGTCTCCGAGGCCGTCGCCCGCATCCGCGAGCAGGTCGGCACGGACGAAGTCATCCTGGGCCTGTCCGGCGGCGTGGACTCGTCGGTAGCCGCCGCGCTGATCCACAAGGCCATCGGCGACCAGCTCACCTGCGTCTTCGTCGACCACGGCCTCTTGCGCCTGGACGAAGGCAAGCAGGTCATGCAGACCTTCGCCGAAAACATGGGCGTGAAGATCATTCACGTCGATGCCACCGCGCAATTCATGGGCAAGCTGTCCGGCGTGGCCGACCCCGAAGCCAAGCGCAAGATCATCGGCCGCGAATTCGTCGAAGTGTTCCAGGAACAGGCCGGCAAGCAGCAAAGCGCCAAGTGGCTGGCCCAGGGCACCATCTACCCCGACGTCATCGAATCCGCTGGCGCCAAGACGGGCAAGGCCACGTCCATCAAGTCGCACCACAATGTAGGCGGCCTGCCGGACACGCTGAACCTGCAACTGCTGGAACCGCTGCGCGAACTGTTCAAGGACGAAGTCCGCGAGCTGGGCGTGGCGCTGGGCCTGCCGCCGCAGATGGTCTACCGCCATCCGTTCCCCGGTCCGGGCTTGGGCGTGCGCATCCTGGGCGAAGTGAAGCATGAATATGCTGAACTGCTGCGCCGTGCGGATGCGATCTTCATTGAAGAGCTGCGCAATACCAAGGACGAGGCCAGCGGCCTGACCTGGTACGAGCTGACCTCGCAGGCGTTTGCCGTGTTCCTGCCGGTGAAGTCGGTGGGGGTGATGGGCGATGGAAGGACGTATGAATATGTCGTGGCGCTGCGGGCTGTGCAGACGTTTGACTTCATGACTGCCGATTGGGCGCCGTTGCCGCATCCGTTGCTGGCTCGCGTTTCGTCGCGGATCATCAATGAAGTGCGTGGCATCAACCGGGTTGTTTACGACGTGTCGAGCAAGCCGCCTGCGACGATTGAGTGGGAGTGATCCCGCGTCCGGTGTAGACCAGCACCGACTGGCAAGAAGTACCCCGGAAGCCCGCGTAATCGCGGGCTTTTTTATTTAAGGCTTGGCACTGTGTGGCAAATTTTCGCATCGCCAAGCGCCCCGTTTCCATGGCATGGAAACGGGGCGCTTTGAGCCCGATTTGTTCAGATCAAAGCATTTTCGCTAAGCCCCGCTTGCTCATCGCCGGAAAACTAGGGTTATCAGGGATTCTTTATGCTTAAAGTTTTGTGAAGAATGAGCGGCTGATGCAGGGTTGCCGCCGCGATGAGGCATCGCGGCGGTTCACCGTGGTGCGGCACCCGACGCACCGTACGCAGGATCGCGCGGTGGCGCCCTATTAGGAGAATCGCATGCTGCTGCGTAGACGTTGTCTGGCCATGGTGATGCTGGCGATGACTGGCTGGGCGACGGGCAGCCATGCGCAAACGCCGTCTCAGGCCTGGCCCGCCAAGCCCGTGCGCCTGGTCGTGGGGCTGGCCCCTGGCGGGCTGGTCGACGTGCTGGCGCGCACCGTGCAGCCGCATTTGTCCGAGGCCTTGAAGCAGACCGTCATCGTTGAGAATCGGGGCGGCGCGGGCGGCAACGTGGCGGGGGCCGAAGTCGCGCGCAATGGGGGGGACAACCATACCTTCTTGTTCAATCCGTCCACGACCGAATCGGTCAACCCGCTGATGTTCGTCAGCATGCCGTTCGATCCGCAGAAGGACCTGCGGCCGGTCGCCTTGTTGGCCAACAGCCAGTTGTTCCTGTTCGTCCGGTCCTCGCTCGGCGTCGATACGCTCGAAGCGTTCGTCGAATACGCGCGCAAGCAGCCTAATCCTCTGAACTACGGTTCGGCCGGCAACGGCACGACGCCGCATCTGGCGGGCGAGTTGCTCAAGCAGGCTACCGGCATGCAGGCCACCCATGCGCCATATCGCGGCGTGGCGCCGGCGATTCAAGACCTGGCCGCGGGTCAGATCGACTTCGCGTTTGGACCCGCCACGGTCTTTCCCATGGTGCAAGCGGGCAAACTGAAGGTGCTGGCGGTGGCGAGCCGGCAACGCGCTGCCGTGGCGCCCGATATACGAACCTTTTCCGAGGCCGGCATCGACGGTGTTTTCGCGGACAGCCTGTTCGGCATGTATGCCGCCGCCGGTACCCGCGATGATGTGGTCGATCGCATGAACGCCGAAATCAACAAGGTACTCGCGCGGCCAGAGATCCGTGCGCGCTTCCTGGACGCCGGCGCTGAGGCGCTACCGCTGAGCGCGGCCGACTATGCGACGCGTGTGCAGGATGAGAAGAAATTGTTCGCCCCGTTGATGAAGTCGTTGGGGCTGAAGGAACAGTAGTAAAAACCCCGAAAGTCGGATCCAAGTCCAACTTTCGGGGGGCGGTGGCGGCTCTAGATCCGCATCAGGCCGAGATTTCCCTGCGGACGATTTCCGCGCCTGCGCTGAGAGCACTCAGCTTGCCCGTCGCGACCCGGCGAGACAAAGGCGCCATGCCGCAGTTCGTGCAAGGGTAGAGCTTGTCGGCATCGACAAATTTAAGCGCCTTGCGCAGGGTGTTGGCTACTTCCTCCGGCGTTTCAACGGTATCGCTCGCCACGTCAATGGCGCCTACCATCACCTTCTTGCCACGAATAAGTTCAATCAGATCGATGGGCACCTGAGAGTTGTGGCACTCCAGCGAAATGATGTCGATGCTGGATTTCTGCAGCTTGGGGAAGGATTCCTCATACTGGCGCCATTCGGAACCCAGCGTCTTCTTCCAGTCGGTGTTGGCCTTGATGCCGTAGCCATAGCAAATATGGATGGCGGTTTCGCACTTGAGGCCCTCGATCGCCCGTTCCAGAGTGGCGATACCCCAGTCGTTCACCTCGTCGAAGAAGACATTGAATGCCGGCTCGTCGAATTGGATGATGTCGACGCCGGCAGCCTCCAGTTCCCTGGCTTCCTGGTTGAGGATCTTGGCGAATTCCCAGGCCAGCTTTTCGCGGCTCTTGTAGTGGGCGTCGTACAGCGTGTCAATCATCGTCATGGGGCCCGGCAGCGCCCATTTGATGGGTTGCTTGGTCTGCTGGCGCAGGAACTTGGCGTCTTCGACGAAAACGGGCTTTTGGCGGCTGACGGCACCCACGACGGTCGGGACGCTCGCATCATAGCGATCGCGAATCCTGACGGTTTCACGTTTTTCGAAATCGACGCCGGTGAGGTGCTCGATAAACGTGGTGACGAAATGCTGACGGGTCTGCTCGCCGTCGCTGACGATATCGATGCCTGCGTGTTGCTGTTCTTGCAGCGCCAGGCGCAAGGCGTCTTGCTTGCCCTCGACCAGTTCCTGGTCCTGCAGTTTCCAGGGCGACCAGAGTTTCTCGGGCTGGGCCAGCCAGGAAGGTTTGGGCAAGCTGCCGGCCGTCGAGGTGGGCAGTAGTTTTTTCATGATCAGTGTTCCGTGTGTTGCGAATGATTAGAGAGCGGAATTGGCGGCCCAGGCATCGAGCACTTTCTTGTAGGGCTTGATGAAGTGCTCTTCCGTGAACTTTCCTTGCTTGACGGCCAGCTGGCTGCGCTCTTCCCGGTCATAGACGATCTGCGTCAGGGAGTAGTCCTGATTCTTCAGGCTCGGTCGATAGAGCTTGCCTGCCGCTGAGTTGGCGTTGTAGATCTCGGGGCGGTAGATCTTCTGGAACGTTTCCATCGTGCTGATCAGGCTGATCAGCTCAAGATTGCTGTAGCGGCCAAGCAGGTCGCCTTGGAAATAGAAAGCCAGCGGCGCGGCGCTGCCCGGGGGCATGAAATAGCGAACCTGCAGCCCCATTTTTTCGAAGTACTGATCGGTCGATGAGAGTTCATCTTGCCGATACTCGACGCCCAGGATGGGGTGCTGGTTCTCGGTTCGGTGGTAGGTCTTGCTGCTCGATGCGCTGATGCAGATGACAGGCGGCTTGCTGAACCGCTCTTTGTAGGCGCTTGAATTCAGAAAGTGCTTGAACAGCTTGCCGTGCAGATCGCCGAAATCGTCGGGGATGCTGAACGTGGATTTATTGTTGTTGTGTTCGGACAGAACCACGCTGAAGTCGTAGTCGCGCACGTAAGAGGAAAAGTTGTTCCCTGCAATGCCCTCGATGCGTTCGTTGTTTTTCTTGTCGACGATGTTTGTTTGCAATATCTCGATCAGCGGAAAAACAATGCTGCCGCCTTCGGCGCCGATGTGCATTTCCGCGGAAATGATCTCGAGTTCGACCGCGTAGCGATCCCCCGTCGGGTTGTCCCAATGCGCCAGGCTATTGAAGCGCCTGTCGATCATCCGCAAGGTGTTGCGCAAATTCTCCTGGCGGCTGGCTCCCCGGGCCAGATTGGCGAAGTTCGTGGTGATGCGCGTGTTGTCCGATGGCTGGTAATTTTCATCGAAGCTGATGCTCTTGATGCTGAATGTGAACGCGTTGCTCATTGTGGTTTCGTGCGCTGATTTTGAGAAAAAGTTTGCAGGGAGTTAGTGCCGGTTTCTGGACGGGCGCCGCGCGGGAGAAATGCGCCTCGCGCCGGATGTTCAGTCAGAGGGCGTATGTCGGATGGAAAGGCCCGGGATGCAGCCTGATTAGCGCAATAGTCGGGTCTTGCTTTCAGGCCGCGACCGCTTCCTCCGCGGCGGCAGCTCTCGAATGACGCGTCAATTCGACCAAGGGCAACGCCCGCTGGACCGCCAGCCTGGCCCGCTGGATCAAGGCCTCGTCCTGCAGGCGGTAGCCGGCGAAATCCTTGTCGGTCGCGTACACGCCCAGCGGCAATGTGCGTGCCTGGAAAAAGCTGAACAGCGGCCGCAATTGGTGGTCGATGATCAGGGCATGGCGTTCGCTGCCACCCGTGGCAGCCAGCAGGACGGGCTTGTCGATCAAGGCGTCCTGGTGAATGAAGTCGAAGAAGTGCTTGAACAGGCCCGTATAGGAGCCGCGGAAGACCGGGGTTGCCACCACCAGGACGTCAGCTTGCTCGACCGCGACAAGCGCTTGCTCCACGGTGTCGGGCAGGTGGGAGCGCCAGACCGCGCCAGCAAGATGCGGGGCGAGCTGACCCAGTTCGACCAGGCGTTGTTCGCCAGGGACGTCGTCTGCAATCAGGTCCAGCAGGTGCTCTGCCAGGGCTGCGGATTTGGAGGGGCGTTGCAGTCCGCCGGAGACTGCTACTAGACGAAGTGGACGTGTCATTCTGGTTTTCATGATGATGGATCTACGCGCCGCTGCGGCTCTGCCGAATGCGTATGCGCCGCCGGAAGCTGCGGAGGTGCCCGCGAATACAACACTTGATTAATGGCAAGGGCCGCTCGCGAACATGCGAACGATCAATGGGAGCGGATACTAGGGGAGGGTAGTGATGAAGTAAAATGGTTTTATTTCACAAATCCATGAGCGGAATTCATCTGAATGCTTGAGCGTATCCATCTCAGCATCGTTCAGCAGGTCGAGAAGCAGGGGTCGTTGACGGCCGCCGCCGGCGTGCTGAGCCTGACCCAGTCGGCCCTGAGCCACAGCATGAAGAAACTGGAGCAGCAACTGGGCACCGACGTCTGGCTGCGTGAAGGTCGCAGCCTGCGCCTGACGCAGGCCGGCCAATACCTGCTGGCGGTGGCGAACCGCGTGCTGCCGCAACTGGACCTGGCCGAAGAGCGCCTGGGCCAGTTCGCGCAGGGCGAGCGCGGTGCGTTGCGCATAGGCATGGAATGCCATCCTTGCTACCAGTGGCTGCTGAAGGTGGTCTCGCCTTATCTGGCGGCGTGGCCCGACGTGGATGTGGACGTCAAGCAGAAGTTCCAGTTCGGCGGGATCGGCGCGCTCTTCGGTTACGAGATCGACTTGCTGGTCACGCCTGACCCGCTGTTCAAGCCGGGTCTCAAGTTCGAACCCGTGTTCGATTATGAGCAGGTGCTGGTCGTGGCCAAGGGCCATCCCCTGGCGTCGGCGGCGTATGTGAAGCCTCAGCAGTTGACCCAGGAAGTGCTCATCAGCTACCCCGTTGATATCGAGCGCCTGGACATCTACAACCAGTTCCTGTTGCCGGCCGGTGTCACGCCCAAGCGCCACAAAGCCATCGAAACCACCGACATCATGGTGCAGATGGTCGCCAGCGGACGCGGCGTGGCCGCCTTGCCGCGCTGGCTGGTCGAGGAATACGCGGCCAGGATGGACGTGGTGCCCGTGCGGCTGGGGGCGCGTGGCATTGCAAAGCAGATCTTCCTGGGCGCACGCGAGGCGGACACTGCCATCGACTACGTGCGGGCCTTCATCGAACTCGCCCAACAGCCAGCAACTGCCCCTGCCATTGCGCAAACAGCCAGTGGATGAGGTCCGCCCGGCAATATCGTTGACGCCTATCCCGCGTCCGGCTTATGCCGGCATATGCCGGTATTGAAACCGCCAAGCCCGCGTAATTGCGGGCTTTTTTATTGGTGACTGACCATTGATATACTCCCCGGGTCGCGATTAAGTAACCACTAACGGGAGATTTTGGATGCGCTTAAAGGCTCTTGCACTTGGCTTGGTGGCTGTTTGTGGTAGTTCGGTCGCTGCACAAGACAGCACTCAAACGTTGCAGCAAGCCTTGAAGCAGGTGCCGCAGGTGGTGTTGACCGCCCCTGAAGCGATGCAGATCTTCTTTCTGGATGTGCAAGCCTGGCGTGGGCTGGAGAAAGCCGGGCCAACCGCGGATGGCATGCGCAGGTTGTCCATCGCGCAGGCGATCAGCCCGCTTCAATCCATCGGTTACGGCCTGGACCCGTGGTCCGATAGCGCGAAGATCCCTTTTGATGAGCTTTCCTACTTTGCCGGATTTGGTCAGGCGCCCGGCAATGTCGCCTATTGGGGGCTGAAGGACAGGGAATCCGCGGATAAGTTTGTGGATCGCCTGAAGCAGGCTGATTTCAAGACAGTGAATGGTGATGTTGCGGGCCTGCTCGCAAATGGCGAACCCAATAAACCCGATATGACAAAGGCCAACGGACGAGATCCGTGGCGAGGCGCGATGGGCATGCCCACTTTCGTACTGCCTCTGGATGCGGCGCTGGTCCAGGCGCCCGCGCCAAAGGGAATGAAAATACTGTCTCGACCCGCGCCATCCGTTGCGGACAACGAGATCGTTGCGGCCTCCGTCGCCGGATTGAAGGAAGCCGTGCCTTCGGACAGCGGCCAGATTGTGCAGGCGGCGATCATCTCGCCTGTTCTCGGTCTGCAAGCCGTCGATCCGGCAAAGGTGTTGCCCGCTACGCCGGGGGATATGGAAACCGCGAAGCAGAATCTTCATGCCATTGCCGAATCCAGTGCACGCGGCATCCCGCCTTACTTTGCGGGAATCATCGCGGACGTGCAGATCAAGAACGCGCCTGCCGTCGTGATTTCCCTGTCCTACGCGGATTGCTCCACTGCCAAGCAGGCGGTTGATGGCGTGAGCGCGGCATGGAAGCAAAGCATGGCCGGTGCGGTGCAGGCCGAAGTCTCCGGGCGTACCGTGCAGGCTGGGAAGCTGTGTGCGGCGGTCGTGAGCATGACTGCGCCGAAAGCAGAGAATGTCGGAAACCCGATTCTGACGCAGATCATGAACCGGTATATGCAGCGGGACTTCGCCGTTCTGCAGATTGGCTCGTCACGCTAAGCGCGGTCACGGGTTTTCCGGGCCTGAGTGCGTGGCCATCAAGCTGGCACGCTTGGGCACTGCGTTGCAGCAGGAGAGATGAATGGACGAGGAGCGCCGTGGTGCCCGCCTGGCTGCCGCCATGAAAGTGGCTGAGCAGATGCGTGCGACAACGCCGTTCGACCCGCCTTTAGGCCGGCGAGGCCGATATTGCGATCATGTGCTGCACGACGCGTTGTGCGCCGCGGATTTGAAAGGGCTAGACCTGCGGGACGCGGCAGATTTGTGATCGCATCTGACTCCCGGCGGGCGCCCCGGGCATCGCCGATCTTCCCTTACCCCTGCCTTCCCATAATGCTCAGCGCCACCGCCTCGGCAACCTTGATCCCATCAACCCCCGCCGACAGAATCCCGCCCGCATAACCCGCGCCTTCACCCGCCGGGAATAACCCCTGTGTATTGATGCTTTGCAGCGTCTCGTTGTCCCGCTTGATGCGTACCGGCGACGAGGTTCGTGTTTCCACGCCCGTCAGCACGGCGTCGTGCATGCCGAAGCCTTTGATGGTCTTGTCGAAGGCGGGCAGGGCTTCGCGGATGGCGGTGATGGCGAAGTCGGGCAGGGCGGTGGCCAGGTCGGTCAGGTGTACGCCCGGGGTGTACGAGGGGAGCACGGAGCCGAATTCGGTAGACGCCTTGCCCGCGATGAAATCGCCGACCAGTTGGCCCGGCGCGCTGTAGGTGCCGCCGCCCAGTTCGAAGGCCTGGGATTCCCATTTGCGCTGGAAGTCGACGCCAGCCAGGACGTGCTCGGGGTAGTCGACTTCAGGCGAGATCCCTACGACGATGCCGGCGTTGGCGTTGCGTTCGTTGCGCGAGTACTGGCTCATGCCGTTGGTGACGACGCGGTTGGGTTCGGACGTTGCCGCCACGACCGTGCCGCCCGGGCACATACAGAAGCTGTAGACGGACCGCCCGTTGCTGGCGTGGTGCACCAGTTTGTAATCCGCGGCGCCCAGGATGGGGTGGCCGGCGTTGGGGCCGAAGCGGGCCTTGTCGATGAGGGACTGCGGGTGTTCGATGCGGAACCCGATCGAGAACGGCTTGGCTTCCATGAAGACGCCCTGGTCGTGCAGCATCTGGAAGGTGTCGCGCGCGCTATGGCCCACGGCCAGCACGACGTGGTCGGCCTCGATATGTTCGCCGTTGGCGAGCGTGACGCCGGTGACCCGGCCATTTTCGCGCTGCAGCGTTTCCACTTTGCTGGAGAAGCGCACTTCGCCGCCCAGCTTGGTGATGGTGTCGCGCATGACTTCGACCATGCCGACCAGGCGGAAGGTGCCGATGTGCGGTTTGGCGACGTACAGGATTTCTTCGGGCGCGCCGGCCAGGACGAACTCCTTCAGCACTTTTTCGCCGTAGTGCTTGGGGTCTTTGATCTGGCTGTAGAGCTTGCCGTCGGAGAAGGTGCCGGCGCCGCCTTCGCCAAACTGCACGTTCGATTCGGGGTTCAGGATGCGCTTGCGCCACAGGCCCCAGGTGTCTTTGGTGCGTTCGCGCACGGCCTTGCCGCGCTCCAGGATGATGGGCTTGAAGCCCATCTGCGCCAGGACCAGTCCGGCGAACAGGCCACAGGGGCCGGTGCCGATGACGATGGGGCGCTTGGCGAGGCTGGCGGGGGCCTGGGCGACGAATTTGTATTCGGTGTCCGGCGTCGGCTTGACGTGGCGGTCGTCGTGGAAGCGCTGGAGCAGCGCTGCTTCATTTTGAACGTCGATATCCAGCGTGTAGGTCAGCAGGATATTGTGTTTCTTGCGCGCGTCGTAGCTGCGCAGGAAGATGGTGAAGCCGTTCAGGTCGCTGGCCGGAACGCCCAGTTTCTTGAGAATCGCGGCGGGCAATTCCTCGGGCGTGTGGTTCAACGGCAGCTTGATTTCAGACAGGCGCAACATGCTTGGGGTCCAGATGGTGGGCGATCACAACGTCGCCAAAGCCGGGATTGTACTGGAGCGGTTGAAGGGGGCGGCAGAGGGAGATCGGTAGAGATTGGACGCGGTGAATCAAGCGGATGGGCGTGTACAGGGGCGATGGCGATGGATCGCTGGGAGTTCCAAATCGTTCGAAATTCTCATCGTGGGATAAAACTAGTTTGTCGTTAGTGTATTAAAGTCACTATTAGTGTTGATTTTCGGACGTGCTAAAACCAAATTGCTTGCATGGGGTTTACAAAATATATAGATTAGGCGCTATGAGTGATCAAAAATCCGGAAAATTAAACCAATTGCTGGTGCAACTGGATGATTCGCGCTTGGTGTCAAGTCGCTGGTTGCGGGCGCATGGGTACTCCAGCAGCCTCGTCGCGCGCTACGTGAGCAGCAGTTGGCTGGTGTCGCCGGCGCGCAGCGTTTATATGCGCAAGGGAGGGCGCCTGCGGTGGGAGGGCGTGGTTCGCAGCCTCCAGATTGGGGAGGGGATGCCGCTGCACGTCGGGGGCCGCTTTGCGCTGAGCCTGCAGGGGCACGAACACTACCTGCGCTTAGGTGATGCCGGGACGATCACCCTTTATGGGCCGGAGCGGCCGCCGGGCTGGCTGGGACAACTACCGCTGGAACAACGCTTCGAGTTTCTTGGCAAGGGGCCGTTTGACCTGCCAATCGTGTCGTACACCACCGAATTGTTCGAGAAAGCGCTGTCCGACCAAGGGCTGGACTGGCATCAGGCTGCGGCCGGTGCCGATACCCTGGTCTGCTCGACGTCCGAGCGGGCCATGTTGGAGCTGTGCGATGAGGTCTCGGACGCGGCGCTGGTGTACGAGGCCGATGCGCTGATGCAGGCCATGACTACGCTGCGACCGCAGCGGGTTGGCCTGCTGTTGCGCCACTGCCGCAGCATCAAGGCTAAACGGTTATTCTTGGCGCTGGCCGGACGCCATCGGCATGCGTGGTTGTCCCATGTACCTCTGGATGGCGTTGACCTAGGCCGGGGCAAGCGAGCATTGGTGCCGGGGGGACGTCTGCATCCTACCTACCAGATCACGTTGCCAGGAGACCTTGATGAACACCTGGCTTGACCGTTGGGATCGGCGCTACACCGACCGAGTGCGCCTGCTGGTTGAGATCTTGCCGGTACTGGCTCAGGAGCCGGGCTTCGCACTTAAGGGCGGCACGGCCATCAATCTGTTTGAGCACGACTTGCCACGCCTGTCGGTAGACATCGATCTGGCTTGGCTGCCGGTGCATGACTATGTCGAGGACGCAAGGCTGATTGCAGAAGCACTCGGACGACTGGCGGATATCCTCCGTGCACGTCCAATGAAATTGCAGGTGCAGTTGTCCGCGGGCGAGGGTGCGGTCACTCGGTTGGTGGCCAGTCGCGGCCGCGCGCGCGTGCAGATCGAGACGACGCCGGTTATGCGCGGCACGGTCCATCCAGTGCGGAGCATGGTGGTGCGTCCGAAAGTGGAGGAGGCATTCGGATTTGCCTCCGTGCAGGTGCTGAACTTCGCCGATCTCTATGCCGGAAAGCTGGCTGCGGCATTGTCCCGGCAGCATCCGCGTGATCTTTTCGACATCGGATTGTTGTTGGAGGATGAGCGAGCTGACTCGGTACTTTGGCGAACCTTTCTTGTGTATCTGACCTGCAGTCCCAAGCCCGCCTGGGAGATGCTGGCGCCTCGCGTACCGGCGGATTTCGCTGTGACCTTTGATGCGCACTTCAAGGGAATGACGGCCGCGCCGATCGAGGCCAGAACCCTGCTGGAGATCCATGAGCGGCTACTGGCTCGCGTGGCAGGGTGGCTGGACGAGCCGTCGTGCGCGTTTCTGAGGGCCGTAGAAGATGAGCAGTCGGACTTCGGCCTGATCGGGCTTCCACACGCGGTTGGCTTGCCGGCAGTGCGACGCAAGTTGCATAACCTGGCCCAGCGTACCGCGGCCAAACGAACCGCGGATCGGGACCAGTTGGAACAAACGCTGGCACGAATCGTCGGCCCCAGATGAGGTGGAAAGGTAGCGTCGGTGCTTTGGCGAACCTGCTCGGGGAGTTTTGCCGGCGCACTTTCTCGTACCTCTTTCGCATCGATGCCCGGCTTGACTTGCTCGTCGCGCGGCTCAAGATGCGCCTTCTTTTCTCCACCACGACGTCCCCGGCTCCGGCACTCGGATATCGACCCGCTCTCCCATTACCGGCGTCGTAAGCGCGACCTGATTGGCCGCCGCTAATTTCACGATGCGCTCGAAGGGCTGCTCCCAAGGATGCATCGCCAGATCGAACGTGCCGTTGTGAATCGGCAGGAGCCACTTGCCGCGCAGGTCGATATGCGCCTGCAGGGTCTCTTCGGGCTGCATGTGCACAAACGCCCAGCGTTTATCGTAGGCGCCGGTCTCCATCAAGGTCAGGTCGAAGGGGCCGTACGCGTCGCCTATCGCCTTGAAGCCGTCGAAGTAGCCGCTGTCTCCGCTGAAGAACACGCGCAGGTCGGCGTCCTGGATGACCCACGAGGCCCAGAGGCTGCGGTCGCTGTCGGTCAGCCCGCGGCCGGAGAAGTGCTGGGCGGGGGTGGCGGTCAGGCGCAGGCCGTCGACGTCGGTGGATTGCCACCAGTCCAGTTGTTCGACCTTGGCGGGGTCTATGCCCCAGGCGATCAACTGGTCGCCGACGCCCAACGGCGCGATGAACCGGCCGGTCTTGGCGTCCAGTTTCGCGACAGCGGCGCGGTCCAGGTGGTCGTAGTGGTTGTGCGACAGGATGACGCCCGCGATCGGGGGCAGGTCTTCGATGCTGATAGGCGGCGCGTGAAAGCGCGCGGGGCCGGCCCATTGCACCGGCGAGGCGCGTGCGGAGAAGACGGGGTCCGTCAGCCAGTAGCGGCCGCGCAGCTTCATGAGCAGGGTGGAATGCCCGAGCCGGTAGAGGCTGCGGTCGGGCGCGGCGTCGAGCTGTGCGCGGTCCAGGGCGCGCACCGGGATGGGGATGTCCGGAACGGTTCCGGCGGGCTTGGCGAAGAAGAAGGTCCAGGCGAGCTTCACGCCTTTCCAAAAGCCCATGGCCGGGCGCGGGAGCGGGTTTTGAAAGCGCCCGTCCCGATGTTGTGGCGATTCCGCATGGCTGGGCAGGGCGGGGCGGTGGCAGAGGGCGAGGGAGGTCACGACAAGGATTCCAAGCAGGATAAGGATGAACAATCGGAGGCGCGGTCGCTTCATGGGGCGGATCAAAAATTACACTACACAGTGTAGTTTTCATTTTTAGAAAAGTACACTGGCCGGTGTAAAATTTCCGGCATGCCATCCAAAAGCCAGGATCCCGCCGTTTCCCGTCCGTCCAAGCGCCTGACCGACCGCAAGCGCGACGACATCGTGCGCGCGGCGGTGGAAGAATTCCGTACCGCGGGTTACGAGGCGACCAGCATGGACCGCATTGCCCAGGCGGCGGGCGTGTCCAAGCGCACGGTCTACAACCATTTCCCCAGCAAGGAAGAGCTGTTCGCGCTGATGCTCGAACAGTTGTGGGCCAGCAGCGCGGCCAGCGTCGACGTTGCGTACCGGCCCGATCTGCCGCTGGCGCAGCAATTGCGGCAGCTCTTGATGCAGAAGCTCGAGCTGCTGGGCGATGCGAGTTTCATCGATCTGGCGAGGGTGGCGATGGCGGAGATCATCCATGCTCCGGACCGCGCGCAGGACATTGTTTGCCGCATGGACGAGAAGGGCAGCGGCGTTACCGCCTGGATACAGGCGGCCATTGCCGACGGGCGCCTGATCGACGCCGATCCCGGCTTCGCGGGGCATCAGTTGGAGGGGCTGGTGAAGAGTTTTGCTTTCTGGCCCCAGGTTACGTTGGGGCAGCTGCCGCTGGCCAAGGCGGAGCGCGAGCGGGTGGCTGATTCAGCGGTCGCCATGTTTTTGGGACATTACGCGCGGAAGGCTTGAGTCCGCGGCGCCGCGTTTCACGTGCCGTGCTTCACTTGCCGCGCTTTACGCGCGGGCTTCACCTGCCGGCCTCACGTGGCCGGTTTCACCGCGTAGGTATTGATGAGCGCGCCGTTCTCAAGCCGGCGGGTGTCGGTGAGATCGAGCCGCAACTTCCGGCCTGGCTTGAAGAACAGCGTGCCTTCGCCCAGAACCACCGGCACGATGCAAAGCATCAGCTCGTCGACCAAGCCGGCTTCGAGCAGGGAATGCGTGAGTTCGGCGCTGCCGAAGATATACAACGGTTTCGTCTCTTCGGCCTTCATGCGCGTGAGTTCCGGCACGATGTCGGCGCTGATCCGGCTGTTGTTCCAGTCCGCCGATTTCAGCGTGCGAGAGGCCACCAGTTTTGGCAGCGCGTTCATGTAGGCCGAGACGATGCTGGACTCGGCCTCGGCCGATGTCCAGTAGCTGGCCATGCCTTCGTAGGTCACCCGGCCGAAGACGAGGACGGCGGCTTTGTCGCCGAATTCTTCGCTCAGCTTGTTTAATTCCGGACCCCAGGCAAGGTTGTGGAAGTCGAGGTCCCACTTCTTGGCGCCTTCGAAATAGCCATCCACGGACACCAGATTCCAGACGATCAGCTTGGCCATGAGCTTCCCCTATGAACCGCATGCGGATTTCAGTGCGTTCAGGGTACAGCCAAACCGATCCGATCGCGCGCCTGGCATGCGTGCGGGCGGCAGCCTTGCTTTCAGCGAGTCTGGATTCTTACCAGGGCGGTCACGGGCTTGCCGTCCACCAGCACGGGCTTGTGGTGATCGTCGGCCAGCAACACGCCGATCACGTGTTCGCCCAGGGGTGATGGGCAGGCCCCGAAGTTGGCTTGGATCAGCGAGCCGCCGACATCGCTGTTCATGCTGTTGTACGGCCGGCCCGGCAGGTTGCAGGTGTCGCCCTGGGGATCGATCTTCATGTGGATGTGGCCGCAGCGCGTGTCGGCGCCGCACTGGCCGGCGGCCATGAGCTTGAAATTGCTATGGACGACGACCCCGATTGCGCCGTCGCTGTCCTTGCCCAGCGGGACGCTGGCGCCTTCGGGCGGCCAGGCGATCTGAAGGCTGGGAGGTTCCTGCGCCGCGGCTGGCGCGGCCGGCCAGACGAGGAGGGCGGTGATGGCAAGGGACAAGACCGGAAATCTCATGAACGTCTCCTTCGACGCGGGGGCAAGGCGTAATGTAATCACTGAATACATAGCGTGCCGTACTATAGCGCAAAATAATCACCGATTACATTCATCCGGAGCTTTCATGGCCGCCCGCACGCCCGACGCATCGCAGCGCATTGCGTATCACCACGGCAATCTGCGCGAGGCGCTCATTGCGGCCGCCGTGGAGATCATCGAGGAGCAGGGCGTCGAGGGATTGAGCGTTCGAGAGGCGGCCAAGCGCGCTGGCGTATCGCCCGGCGCCCCGTTTCGGCACTTCGCCAGCCGCACGGCCCTGTTGACCGCGGTGGCCGAGCAGGCGACGCAGCGGCTGCGTGTAGACGTGGACGCCGCGCTGAGCCGCGCGTCGGGCGGTTCGGCGCTGGAGCGTTTCGCGGCCATCGGCCACGCGTACCTGGTGTGGGCCGCGGCCAATCCCACGCACTTTCGCGTGATCAGCGACCGCCAGGGCATTGACTACGACGGATCCGCGACCATGGTCGAGAACAACCAGGCTATCCGCGACCACATGCAGTCCTTGCTCGACGAAGCGTTTGGCCAGGAGCTTGGGGACGCGCGTACCGCCCAGGCGCAGATTGCTGCGCGGGCGCTGGTGTATGGCCTGGCTCGCATGGCCGTGGACGGCCATTTCCCCGAGTGGAATCTGCGGGGCCAGCGGGTGGACGAAGCGATGTCCGAAACCTTGGACTTCTTTATCGGCACCCTTGGTGGCCTGGCTGGCGGGAAGGGGGCGGCAAAGACGCGGCAGCGGGTCGCGCCATAGTCTGCGTGCCAACAGGTTCTGACAGCGTCTCAGCCGGACGAATGACCGGGCGCCGGTGCGTGCGCGCCGGGCTTCGGGGTCATCAGGTTCGCATCGCGCGCAAGCCGCCACTTCCCGTCGGGCTCCTTGCGCAACAGCGTCAGCGTATAGCCTGAACGCCGCACGGCAGCGCCGCCCGGCGGTGTGGCGGTCATATCGATCCGGTTGCGGATGAAGGCCCAGTCTCCCAGCACCTGGATTTCGACGATCTCGGAAGATCCTTCCATCTTCGTGCCCGCCATGCTTGCCGACGCGTCGGAAAACGCCTGCTTGCCGAATGGCTCCTGGCCGGGGACCATGAAAACCACATCGTCAGTCATCAGCTCAAGAACGCGGGCGAGATCGCCGCTGGTGCTTGCCGCCATCCATGTGGCGACGACTTGCCGGATGGAAATTTCGTCGTTGCTCATATGCGCCTCCGCTGTGATCGAAAACGTTCCGGACGCCGTCAAGGCTGGACCCAGCCGGCGTCCGCGCCGAGGGGATCATTGGTCGTCCCGCTGGCCGCCGTGTCCCGCAATCCCTTGCGCAGCTTGTGCAATCGCAGCGCGACATGCAGTTCAAGAAAGCGTCCTTCCTGCCGCCACCCTTTGAGCAGGTCGTCCACGGCCTCCAGGCGTTGCCGCAGCGTGTTGACGTGGATCCGCAGATGCTCGGCGGTGGACCGTGCGTTCTGCGCGTGTTCCAGATAGGCCAGCAGCGTGTCGGCCAGGCCGGTGTTGCGGCGCTGGTCGTGTGCAACGAGCTTTCCGACCGTGGCGTCGATGAAGCCGGCAACATCCGCCGCTTGCCGCTGTTCGAACAAGAGCGAATACATGGACAGCCCCGCCTCGGCCACGATTTCGCGTGATCGGCCCAGGGTGTTGAGGATGTCGATTCCCCGCTTGAGCGCCCGGTAGCAATTGGGCAGCGCGTCCACCCTGGCAAGCGGGGCAGAGATGACGCCTTGCGTGTCGAGGCGCTCGTCCGTGAGCAGGGTGTCCTGGAACGTGCGGTGCAGGTGGTCGAAGGCGCCTTCGGCGCAGATGGCGACGATGAATCCCTCGAAATTCTCCAGCAGCGTTCCGCGTGGAGTGCCCGGACGCAGCCGGCGCAATGCGTATTCGACGTTGCGTTCTTCGACGCTCAGGACCGCCATGCGCAGGGGCTCGGAGAGATTGAGGCCAAAGGGGCTGGCCCTGGATTGAAGCGCGGATAGGCTTTCCTGTTGCCAACTCACCAGCGCGCGGATCGCCGCGGCGGATTCGTTGCTGCCTAAAAGTTCGCGCCGCTCCTGCGACAGCAGAACGACGCCCGCGACCAGCGCGCTGCGTTCGAAAGTGCGGATCTGCGTGGGCGTCATGGGCCCGGCCGATGCGATCAGCATGGCCCCCAGCAGACGGTCGGCGCCCATGAGCGCGGCGGCGCGGACGTGGATGCCGCCTTCGCATTCGACTTCATGCGACCTGCCGGTGCGGCGGCATGCGGACAGGGCAAGATGGACTGCGTCCTGCGTGCGCGTGTGCTGCAGCAGGGCTTCCAGTTGGTCGCCGACGAGGGCGTCGGCGTTGCCCGCGCTGGTGCGCTGGGTCGGTTGCTCGGCCTCGTCCAGCAGGGCGATGTGGCCGTCCAGCAATGAGGCCACCATGTTCAGGAGGTCGAGCACGGTGCAGCCGCTGGCAACCAGCTTGGTCATCTGTTCCTGGGCTTCGGCCGCCGTCTGGATTTCGGCGGCCTGGCGGTGCAGCGATGCGTTGGCTTCGCTTGCGCGCTGCAGCGCCACCTGCGCCTCCTGGAACAGGCGCGCGTTCTCCATGGCGATGGCGGCCTGCGCGGCCAGCGTGGACAGCATCGCGATTTCCCAGGGCGCGTGGTGGCGCGGCTGCCGGTCGCAGATGCACAGGACGCCGATGCAATGGCTGCCCACCATGAGGGGCGCGCCCAGCAAGGATTGAACGCCTTCGTCCTTGATCGCCAGGTCGATTCCGCGGTCATGCGCGAAGCCGCCGTCCGCAAGATAGTCGCTGCAGTGATAGGGCGTCTTGTGCTTGAGGACGTGCCCGCAGATGCCGTGGTCCGGCGGCACCCGGACGTTCTTGAAGCGCTCGGAGATCGCGCCGTCGGTGGCCCGGATGTAGAAGTCGTTGCGGACGCGGTCGAAGTTGGTGAGGTAGCCGATGTCCGACGCGAAGATCTGCCTTGCGCGGCGGACGATCGCGCCCAGCACGAGTTCCAGGTCGCGGATGGCGGTCAGGTCGTTGACGCTTTCCAGCACCACCAGCAGGCTTTTTTCACGGCGCTGCTGCAGGGCCTGCTGTTCGCAGATGGCGATGGCCGTGCGGATGCTGCCCGCCAGCAAGGCGCGTTCGGTGGGGTCCGGCGTGGTGGCCTCCATGCGGGCCAGCATCTGGTCGTAGTCCCGGGCGCTTGCGTTGCGCTGGAGCATAGCCAGCAGCTCCGTGGCCGCTTGCGCCGTAAGGGCGGATTCCCGCATGTGCTTCGTCCTTGGAAAAGTTCAGTGAAAACCCTGAATGAATCAGGTGCTCAGCAATGGCGATGTGTTTAAGAGACACAAGAACATCTGGCGCATGTGTTTTTTCTACATGTTCGCCGGGCGTCTTAAACGTCATTATTCACTCACTAAAACATTATCAGTCTGAAGGCTGAGGAGACAAACCATGAAATCGCTAGCCAGAATCCTGGGCGTAGGCGCCGCCCTGCTTGCGCTGTCCGCCACGTCGATAGCGCAGCAAAGCCGTCCCGCCGAACTCAAGCTCGGCATGAGCACCTTCATGACGGGTTCGGCCTCGGTGCTGGGCGCGCCCGCGAAGGTGGCGGCGGACATGTGGATCGAGGAGTTCAACGCGGCGGGCGGCATCGATGGCGTGAAGCTCAGGCAGACCTGGATCGACGAAGGGCAGGGCGCGGAGAAATTCCTGGCCGAGTACCGCAGGCTGGCGCAGGAGCCGGGCGAAAAGCTGATGCTGTCGGCGATATCCAGCGGCTACTGCAATGCGCTGGCGCCGGTTGCCGAAGATCTGAAGATCGTCAACATCCTGTGGGAATGCTCCAGCGAAAAGGTGCTGGAAGCGCAGCGCTACCGCTATGTGTTCCGCACCGGTCCGAACGGCACCATGGAAATGGTGGCGGCCGTGCTGCACCTGCTGCGGACCAAGCCGGACTTCAAGACGATTGCCGTGGTGAACCAGGACTATGCCTGGGGACGCGATTCCTGGGAGATCTTCCGCCTTACCCTGCAGGCCTTGAAGCCCGACGTCAAGATCGTGGCCGAGCTGTTCCCCAAGTTCGGCGCGCCGGATTTCTCCAGCGAAGTGACGCGCCTGCAGGCATTGCGCCCGGACGTCGTGCTGTCGACCGCCTGGGGCGGCGACCTGGACACTTTCCTGCGCCAGGCATCCCAGCGCGGGTTGCTGAAGAATTCGCAGTTCGTGCTGCCGCTGGCCGACTCATCGCTGGAGCGGCTGGGCGACGCGGTGCCGCCCGGCGTCATCGTGGGCTTCGTGGGGGATGGCTATTTCGCGGATCCGGAGTTCGCTGACGACCCCGAAACGCGCGCATTCGTGCAGAAGTTCAAGCAACGCACGGGCGCCTATCCGAACTTTGCCGTGTATCACATGATCCAGGCCCTGAAGGCCTCGACGGGCGCCTATAAGAAGGCGCTGGCGGAGAACGGCGGGAACTGGCCGACGCCGGATCAGCTTGCCGCCACCTTGCGCACGCTGGAATACCGCGGGCTGTCTCGTCCCATCCGCATGCGGGAAGACGGCCAGGCGCTGCAGGGCCAGCTCTACGGCGTCACCCGCAAGGACAGTTCGCAGACCTTCCCGGTCGTGGGCGAGCTGTCGTTCTATCCGGCGGACATCGTGGCGCCGCCCGTCGGGCAGAAGTCGGTCGACTGGGTCAAGACGCTCAAGCCCGAGCTGTTGCAGAACAGCCAGATCAAGCGCGTCGGCAATTGACTCAACCCTAGCGGCAACCCCTAGTCATGGACTTCAATCTGCTCTTGCTGGCGGGCGTGGACGGCGTGTCCTACGCAAGCCTGCTGTTTCTCATCGCGCTGGGCCTGACCTTGATCTGCGGCGTGTTCGGCGTGGTCAACGTGGCGCACGGCAGCCTGTATGCCTTTGGCGGCTACAGCGCCGCGACGCTGCTGGGCTGGCTGGCGCCGCAAGCACCATCCACGCCATTGATGGTGGCCGCGCTGTTCGTGGCCGCGGCGCTGGTTGGCGGATGCCTGGGGATGTTCCTGGAGCGAGGCCTGCTCCGGCACTTCCAGGATCGCGATCCCGTGCTTCAACTGCTGGTGACGTTCGCGGCGTTCATGGTGCTGGAAGACCTGCAACGCATGATCTGGGGGGCAACCCCCGTCAACGCGGGCGAGCTGGCGGCGCGCATGGGGACGACGGAACTGGTGGGCGTGACGTTCATGAACTACCAGTTGCTGTTCGTGCCGGGCGTGGCGCTTGCGGCGTATGCCGCGCTGCAGTTCCTGTTGAAGCACTCGATAGCGGGCCGCCAGATTGTCGCGGTGATCCACCACCGCGAGGTCGCCACCGCGCTGGGCATCAATGCCTCGCGCGTGGGCATGCTGACCTTCGGGCTGGCCGGCGCCCTGGGGGCGCTGGGCGGTGCGCTCTCGGTTCCGCTGACGTCCTTCGTGCCGGGCCTGGGCGCCGAAATGATCGTGACGTCCTTTGCCGTGATCGCCACGGCGGGCCTGGGCCAGATCACCGGCGCGCTGGTGGCGGCCCTGCTGATCGGCCTGGCCAGGGCCATGGCCGTCTATACGCTGCCCGAGCTGGAGGTGGTGATGCCTTATCTCATGATGGTCGCGGTGCTGCTGGTGCGCCCGCATGGCCTGTTTTCCGCCGCCACGGCCCGGAGGATCTGATGCAACGTTTCTTCATTCTGCCGGCCGCCGCGCTGGCCTTTCTGCTGGCGCTGGCGGCCTGCTGGTTCTGGCCCGGGCTGCGCGTGCCGGTCATCGGCTTCCTGTGTGCCGGGCTTGCCGCGCTGGGCTTGACCGTGCTGCTGCGGGCTGGCCAGGTGTCGTTCGGCCATGCGATGTATGCGGCGATCGGCGGTTACGCCGCCGCGTTCACCGCCCGGCTCTTTCCCGGCGCGGATGCGCTGGTTGTCGTCGGCGCCGGCGTGCTGGCCAGCGTGTGCGCCGGCACGATTGCCGCGGCGTTCGTCTCGCGCTATCGCGGCATTTTCTTCGGCATGCTCAATCTGGGGATTTCCATGGTGCTGTTCGCATTGGCCGGCAAGCTGTATGCCTGGACCGGCGGTACGGACGGCCTGCGCTTCGAGCGGCCGACGCTGCTGGGCATGACACTGGACCGTGGCGAGTTCGAGTTCGGGGTGCTGGCGCTGGCCCTGACGCTGGCCGTGGCGCTGACTTGGCTGATCCAGCGCTACTTCGAGTCGTCGGCCGGCCAGGTGATGGTGGCCATCCGGACGAACGAAACGCGGCTTGAATACATCGGCGTGTCGGCGCGGGCCACGCTGGCGCAGGGCTACCTCATGTCGGCGGCGCTGGTCGGGCTGTCGGGCGCTTTGCTGAGCCTGGAGCAGGGCCTGGTGACGCCGGAAAGCGGCTACTGGATCCGGTCCGGCGAGTACGTCTTCATCGCCATCCTCGGCGGATCCGGCCACGCGCTGGGCGCCTTCTTCGGAGCGGCCGTGTTCGAGACGATCAAGCTCACCGCCGCCGTGTACTTCACCAATGCCTGGCAGATGCTGCTTGGCCTGACGCTGATCGCCGTGATCTTCTTCGCGCCCGCCGGGATGGTGGGCTGGCTGGAACAGGCTCGCGCGCGGCTTGCCACGGGAGGTGCCCGATGAGCTCGCTACACGGGGAACTGCTGCGCACGGAAGGGCTGACGCTGCGCTTTGGCGGCGTGAATGCCGCCGACGAGATCGACTTCGCGCTGAACCATGGCGAACATCTGGCGGTGATCGGCGCCAACGGCGCCGGCAAGACCACCTTCATCAATATCTGCACGGGCTACCTGAAGCCGTCCAGCGGCAAGGTGTTTCTTGAAGGGGTGGACATTACGCGCCACGGCCCGCGGCAGATCGCCAGGCTGGGCGTGGGCCGTTCGTTCCAACTGCCGCAGCTATTTCAGGACCATACGGTGCGGCAGTGCCTGGAGCTGGCCTCCGCAAGCCGGCAGGGAAGGCTGTCGCGCTGGACCTCGCTGTCCGATTCCGCCGACCAGAATGCGGTGGCCGAGATGCTGGAACTGGTGGAGCTGGACCGGTATGCGGCGCACCCGACGATGGTGCTGCCCGAGGGGCATCGCAAGCTGCTCGATGTGGCGATCGCGCTGATGCTGGAGCCCAAGCTGGTCATCATGGATGAGCCCACCAGCGGCGTGGCCTCGGAGGACAAGCACGGCGTCATGCAGACGCTGATGCGAGCGCTGACGCTGCGCAAGGTCACCAGTTGGTTCGTGGAGCACGACGTGGACATTGTCCTGAAATACGCGACGCGGGTCGCGGCATGGATAGACGGCCGCATCGCCGCCGACAGCGAGCCGCGCAAGGTCTTCGCGGACCCGGTGGTCCGGCGTGAAGTGCTGGGGGTGCGATGAGTCTGCACATCCAGGCAATGAATGTGGACCTGGCGGGGCATGCCGTGCTGCGCGGGGTGGATGTCTTGCTGGACGCCGGCCAGACGGTGGCGGTGGTGGGCAGGAACGGCGCCGGAAAGACGACGCTGCTGCGCAGCATCATGGGCCTTGCGAAGCTGAAGTCGGGCCGGCTGCTGCTGGACGGAGAGGACATCGCGCAGCGTCCGGCCTTCCGGCGGGCGGCCCAGGGCTTCGGGTATGCGCCCGAGGACCGGGTGATCCTGCCGACGCTGACGGTCGAGCAGAACATCACGCTGCCCTGCGACGTGCTGCGAGTGCCCGCCCCGGAAATCCGGCGGCGGCTGGACGCCGTGCTGACCAGCGTTCCGCAGTTGAAGGCGCTGCTGCCGCGTTCCGGCGCCGCGCTGTCGGGCGGGCAGGGCAAGATCGTGGCGCTTGCGCGCGCGCTGATGGTCGGCACGCGCTTCGTGCTGCTGGACGAGCCGTTCCAGGGCCTGGCGCCGGCATTGGCGCGCCAGTACGGCGATTCGCTGCGCGGGCTGCGGGCGTCGCATCCGCAGCTGTGCGTGGTGGTCACCGAGTCGAATGCGTCCTTGCTCGAGGACGTGCAGAGCAGAACGCTGTACATCGAGCGCGGACACGTGGGAACGGCGCTGCCGGACGCGGACGCATACGCGGACGCCTGCGCCGGCCCTGAAGGATCCGCCACGGAATTCCAGCGCATGGACACCGCGTCCATGGGCCTTGCATCGGAGGGAACGAAGTGAATCATGATCTGGCGCAACTGCCTTTAGGCGTGGGTCCCTTGCGGGGACTGGTGGTGATCGATGTGACGCGGGTGGTGGCAGGCCCGTATTGCACGATGATGCTGGCCGACCTGGGGGCCACGGTGATCAAGATCGAGAACCCGGCCGAACCCGACTATGTGCGGAGCTTTCCGCCGTTCGTCGAGGGCGCGCATGGACAGGCCAGCGCGTTCTTCGCGCAATACAACCGCCACAAGCTGGGCGTGAGCCTGGACCTGAAATCGGAGCAGGGGCGGGCGCTGCTGCGCGAGCTGGTCGGCAAGGCCGATCTGCTCGTCGAGAATTTCCGGCCCGGAACCATGGCGCGCATGGGGCTGGGCTACGAGACGCTGAAGGAATGCAATCCCCGGCTCATCTACGTGTCGATCAGCGGGTTTGGCCAGACCGGCCCCAACGCCAGGCGGCCGGCCTATGACAACAGCGCCCAGGCCACGGGCGGCCTGTGGTCCCTCAACGGCGAGAAGGGCAAGGCGCCGCTGCGCGTGGGCACGATCATCGGAGACCTGTCCGCGTCGTTCTATGCGGCCATCGCCGCGCTGGCGGCCGTCATCGACATGCGGAGCTCGGGCAAGGGGCAGCTCGTGGACGTGGCCCAGCAGGATTCGGTGGTCACGCTGACGGAGCACGCCATCGTCAACTACACGGTCGACGGCGTCATCGGGGAGCCCTTGGGCAATGACCATCCCTTCGTGAAGCCCTATGGGCAATATGCCTGCAAGGATGGCTTTGTGTTCTTCGGGGCCTATACGGACAAGTTTTGGGGCGAGGCCTGCCGGCTCTTCGGGGAGCCCGGGCTGATCAACGATCCGGAGATCGCCACCATGGCCCAGCGCTTCGATCCCGAGGTCTACGCAAGGCGGGTGCAGCCCATCGTCCAGGGATGGTGCGGCGTGCGTACGAAGGCGGAGCTGGAGGCCATCGCCGGCGACACCATCCCGGTGACGCCCATCAAGACCATCGCCGAGGTGGTGGACGACCCCCACCTGCAGGCCCGGGACATGTTCGTGCCCATCGAGGTCGATGGCGCGGAGGTCCAGGCGTTCGGCAGTCCCATGAAGCTGTCCCGCACGCCCGTGCGGGCGCAGGGGGCGGCGCCCGGTTTCGGCGAGCACAACGAGGTCGTGCTGAAGGGCTGGCTCGGGGTCGCCGCCGCCGACTACGACCGCTACGTGGCGGAGGGAGTCGTCTGATGAGCATTTCCTATTCGGTCAGCGACGCCATCGCGCATATCCGGTTCGACCGGCCTGAAAAGTTGAACGCGTTGACCCTGGCCATGTACGACGCGCTGGCCCAGGCCTTTGTCCGGGCCAACGAAGACCCCGACGTGCGGGTAATTCTGCTGGGCGGCAACGGCGACCGGGCCTTTTGCGTGGGCGCCGACCTGGGCGAGTCCATTCCGGCGCTGGCCGAAGGCCGCTTCGACATATCGGAATGGGACGGGGCGCATCTGAAACAGGCGGGTTTCCATAAACCCGTGGTGGCGGCGATCAATGGCCTGTGCCTGGGCGGCGGCTTCGAGATCATGCTGGCCGCCGATATCCGGATTGCCTCGGACACCGCCACCTTCGCCTTGCCGGAGGCATCGCTGGGTTTCGTGCCGGCCGGGGGCACGCTGGTGCGCCTGGTGCGGCAGATTCCGTTCGCGCTGGCCATGGAGCTGATGCTGACGGCCGAGCGCTTTCCCGCGGCGCGGCTCGCTGAAATGGGCCTGTTGAATCGCGTGGTGGCTCCCGGCGAGCTAGAAACCGTGGCGCTGGAATATGCCCTGTCGATCGCCCGCAAGGGGCAGGTCGCCGTGTCGGTCATCAAGGAAGCGGCGCTGACGTTGGGGCATCTTTCGCTGGACGAGGCGTTCCGCCGCGAGGCGCTGCTGGGGCAGCGCGCGTTTACCAGCGACGAGGCCAAGGCGGGCCTGCGGCGTTTCATGTCCCGTGACCGGGCGGCAGGCCATGAATCGGGCTGAACGCCCGGGCCGCTGCCGCGCACGTTCCATCCGCAAGCAACCATAACCATTCAGGAGATTTTCCATGGCCGATTCGCGCCTGCCCAATTTTCGTGCCTTGACTCCCGCCCAGCGCCTGGCGCACGTTGCCCAGGTAACCGGGCTTACCGACGAAGAGATTGCCCTCGTCGCCCAGCCCGGCGCGCTGCCGGTGCCGCGCGCGGACGGCATGATCGAGAACGTGATCGGCACGTTCGAACTGCCCTTCGGCGTGGCCGGCAACTTCCAGGTCAACGGCCGGGACGTGCTGGTGCCGATGGCGGTGGAAGAGCCCTCTGTCGTGGCGGCGGCCTCGTTCATGGCCAAGCTGGCGCGCGATACTGGCGGCTTTGAAACGTCCAGCACCGGACCCATCATGCGGGCGCAGGTGCAGATCCTGGGCGTCACCGACCCGTATGGCGCGCGGCTGGCGCTGCTGAAAGGCCGCGACCAGATCCTGGAGATCGCCAATAGCCGCGACAAGGTGCTGATCGGCCTGGGTGGCGGCTGCCGCGACATCGACGTCCACGTCTTTCCCGATACGCCGCGCGGACCGATGGTGGTGCTGCACCTGCTGGTGGACGTGCGCGACGCCATGGGCGCCAACACCGTCAACACCATGGCGGAGTCGGTATCTCCGCTGGTGGAGAAGCTGACGGGCGGGCAGGTGCGCCTGCGCATCCTGTCCAACCTGGCCGACCTGCGCCTGGCGCGGGCCCGCGTGCGCCTGACGCCGGAGACCCTCACGACCCGCGAGCGCAGCGGGGAGGAGATCGTGGAGGGCGTGCTGGACGCCTATACCTTCGCGGCCGTGGATCCCTATCGCGCGGCCACGCACAACAAGGGCATCATGAACGGCATCGACCCCGTCATCGTCGCCACGGGCAACGACTGGCGCGCGGTGGAGGCCGGCGCGCATGCCTGGGCATGCCGCAATGGCCGCTATACCTCGTTGTCCACCTGGGAAAAAGACACCTCCGGCGCGCTGGTCGGCACGCTGGAAATGCCGATGCCCGTGGGCCTGGTGGGCGGAGCGACCAAGACGCATCCGCTGGCCCAACTGTCGCTCAAGATCATGGGCGTGAAGACGGCCCAGGAGCTGGGCGAGATCGCGGTGGCCGTGGGCCTGGCGCAAAACCTGGGTGCGCTGCGCGCGCTGGCCACCGAAGGCATCCAGCGCGGGCACATGGCGCTGCATGCCCGCAATATCGCGCTGGTCGCGGGGGCCGCGGGCGACGAGATCGATACGATCGCCAGGCAGATGGCCGCCGAGCACGACGTGCGCACCGATCGCGCCGTCGCGTTGCTGGAGCAGCTTCGCGGGAAGGGCCGCCAGGCGGGGTCGCCGCGCTAGGGGTGTCCGGTATGCGGGGCCGGGCCTTCGTATATTCCCCAGGCCTCCCTGGCGCTGGCGTCGCGATGGATCATCGCCATCAACGCCCGCACCACCGCCGAGGGATTCGCGTGCTGGTAGACATTGCGGCCGTAGACCAGGCCCACCGCGCCCTGGTCGAGCAGTTCGCGCGAGCGCTCGAACACCTGCCGCAGATCCTCCCGGCCGCCGCCGCGCACCAGTACCGGGCAGCGCGCCGCCTGCACCACGCGGTGGAAGTCCTGCGTGTTGCTGGTGGGGTCGGCCTTGACGATGTCGGCGCCCATTTCACGGGCAAGCCGCACCAGCGTGACGATCTTTTCGGCGTCGCCGTCCACCATGTAGCCGCCGCGCGCCGAATGGGGCGCCATGACCAGCGGTTCTATCATCAGCGGCATGCCATAGCGGTCGCAGTCGGCGCGCACGCGGGCGATGTTGGCGACGCACTGGCGGAACAGGTCGGGTTCATCCGGCAGCATGAAGAGGTTGACGACGACGCAGGCCGCGTCCATCTGCACGGCCGGCAGCACCGGGTCCTGCGTGTTCTGCAGCACCGCCCACATGACGCGGTGGGTGGTGGCGTTGTAGGGGTTGCCCATGTCCAGGCGCATCACTAGCGCGGGCCTGTCGCGGCCCGGACGCTGCTGCAGCAGGTCGGCCTGGCCGTAGTTGAGCTGGATGGCGTCCGGCCGCGCCGCGGCCAACTGTTCCATGACGGCCGGCATGTTTTCCAGCCCGTCGAGAAAGCCGGGTTCGTTGCAGACGCCATGGTCCACGGCGATGTCCAGGCAGCGCCCGGCGTTGAGCAGGCGGTTCAGGCGCGCTTCCTTGTTGTGCGGCATGTGGGGGTCCTTGGGGTTCAGTCCAGCGTGTTGAGATGGCGCGCGGCCGCCGCGTCGATGGCGGCAATGGCGGCAGCGTCCAGGGTCAGCCTGGCCGCGCCGGCGTTCTGCATGGCCTGTTGCGGCGTGCGCGCGCCGCACAGGGCCAGGCTGACCGCGCCCGGGCGGGTGGTCCAGGCGATCATCAGTTGGGCGGTCGAACAGTCCAGGCGCTGTTGCAGCGGCGCCAGGTCCTGGAAGAACGCCTGCAGCCGTGCGCGGTTGGCGGCGGAAAAGCGCGGATTGCCGGCGCGCTGGTCGTCGCCGGCGAATTGCCGCGCCGGATCGATGGGGCCGGCCAGCAGGCCCAGCGCCAGCGATGAATAGCCCAGAGAGGCCACGCCATGGTCCCGGCAGAGCGGCAGCAGGGTGGATTCGATGCCGCGGTCGATCAGGCTGTAGCGTTCCTGGATGGCGTCCACCGGGCCGTGGCGCAGGTATTCCGTCAGCGTGTCGGGCGTGATGTTGCTGACGCCGATGGCGCGGATCTTGCCCTGGCGCTTCAAGTCCAGCAGCGCGTCCATGGTTTCGGCCACGGGTGTTGCGCTGTCCTGCCAGTGCGTGATGTACAGGTCGATATAGTCCGTCCGCAGGCGGCCCAGGCTTTGTTCCACTTCATGAAAGATCGAGTCGCGGCCCAGGTGGCGGTGCACCGGCTTGCCGGCTTCGTCGAAGAAGTGCGCGCCTTGCTGGGTATGCCACACCAGTCCGCACTTGGTGGCGATGACGGCGTCCTGCCGCCGCCCCTTCAGCGCCGTGCCGACCAGGCTTTCCGCATGGCCCAGGCCGTAGGCAGGCGCCGTGTCGATCAGGCGCACGCCCGCGTCCAGCGACGCGCGGATGGCATCGACCGCCGCGGCGTCGTCGTTGCCGCCCCACATCCAGCCGCCCATGGCCCAGGTGCCCAGGCCGACGGTTTCGCATTCGATGCCTGAGGCACCCAGTGTCGTGGTGTTCATCGATGTCCTTTCTTGACGTTCATAAGATGGTCGACCGTGACGGCCCCCAGCAGGATCAGGCCCTTGACCACGTCCTGCCAGTAGGGCGAGACGTCCAGCAGGATGAGCGAGCTGGTGACGACCGACAGCAGGGCCAGGCCCAGCACCGCGCCCAGCACGGTGCCGGAGCCGCCCTTCAGGCTGGCGCCGCCGATCACGACCGCCGCGATCACGTTCAATTCCATGCCCAGGCCGAAGTTGGGGGTGGCGGCGCCAAAGCGCGCCGTGTAGACCACGCCGGCCAGGCCCGCCAGCGCCGAGCACAGCACCGTGACCCAGAACTTCACGCGGCCGGTGCGGATGCCGGAATAGAGCGCGGCCTTTTCGTTGCTGCCGGTGTAGAACACCTTGCGCAGCACGGCCGAGCGCCGCAGCGCGAAGTCGCTGACGATGACGATGAGCGCGAAGATGATGATCACCGCGGGGATGCCCGCGATGGCGCCCTGGCCGATGAACTTGAACTGCGGCGGCAGCGAGAACAGCGATTGCGGCGTGCCCTGGGTGATGGCCAGCGATAGTCCGCGCACGATCACCATGAAGGCCAGCGAGGCAATGAAATGGCTCAGGCCGATGCGCGTGACGCACAGGCCGATCAGCGCGCCGACCAGGGCGCTTGCGGCGATGGCGGCCAGACTGGCCGACCAGGGGTCCACGCCCATCAGGAACAGCTTGCCGGTGATGACCATGGCCAGGCACACCACGGATCCCACCGACAGGTCGATGCCGCCGACGATCACCAGCAGCGTCATGCCGACGACGACGATGCCCTCGATGGAAAACGACAGCAGCATCGCGCGTATGTTTTCCCAGGTCAGGAAGTGGGGCGACGCGAAGCTCATGACGATGGCGAGCAGCGCGATGATGAGCAGCAGTCCGGCTTCGCGCATGCTGGCCAGCCGGCGCCTGAGACCGGGTCCGGAGGCGCCGGGCCTGGGCGCCAGGCCCGCGTCGGCCAGCAGGGCGGCGTCTGCCGCCGAGGAGGGTTTCAGTTCGGACATCGGATCGTCTCCTCGGCGCTCAGGCCGGATGCCAGCCGTAGCAGGCGCTCTTCGGTCATGTCGCTGGCGGCCAGTTCCCCGGCCAGACGGCCGTCGCGTATCACCAGCGCCCGGTCGCACAGGCCGATGATCTCGGGCAGTTCGGATGAAATGACCACCACGCCCACGCCCTGGTTCGCCAGGTCCCGCAGGATGTGGTGGATTTCGGATTTGGCGCCCACGTCCACGCCGCGCGTGGGCTCGTCCATCAGCAGCACGGCGGGCTGCGTGGCCAGCAGTTTGGCGATGGCCACTTTCTGCTGGTTGCCGCCCGACAGGCTGGCGGCGTCGATGGCTACGCCGTCCGATTTGAGCTTGAGCCGGGCGCCCAGGTCGACGGCCAGGCGGCGTTCGGCTTGGCGCCTCAGCAGGCCGAAGCGCGAGCTGATCCGGCCCAGCGCCATCGACGACACGTTCTGTTCGATGGGCAGGTCCAGGAATAGGCCCGCCGCCTTGCGGTCTTCGCTGAGATAGGCGATGCCGTGGCGCAACGCGTCGCCGTAGCGGCGCAGGCGCAGCGGCGCGCCGCGCAGCCGGACCGCGCCACGGCGCGCGCGGCGCAGGCCGCAGATCGTTTCGGCCAGTTCGCTGCGCCCCGCGCCCATCAGGCCGGAGATGCCCAGGATCTCGCCGCGCCTGAGCGTGAACGAAATGCCGTGCACGCTGACGCCGTCGGCGATGTCCTCGACCTCCAGGATGGATTCGGCAGGCTCGTCGCAAGCCGCCTGCCTGGGCGGGTAATAGCTCCCCAGGTCGCGCCCGACCATGCTGCGCACCAACGCATCGGGCGTGATGTCGCCGATGCGCGCGCACAGGACGTCGCGCCCGTCGCGCAGCACGGTGACGCGGTCGCTGTGCTGGAAGATCTCGGCCATGCGGTGGCTGATGTAGATGATGCCGATGCCTTGCGCCTTCAGGTCGTGCAGCACGCGGAAGAGGGCGACGGATTCCACTTCGGTCAGCGCGGCGGTGGGCTCGTCCAGGATCAGCACCTTGCAGTCCAGCGTCAGCGCCTTGGCGATTTCCACCAGTTGCTGGCTGGAAATGCCCAGATCGTCCACGCGCAGGCTCGGATCGATGCGCTGGCCCAGGCGCCTCAGGACCTGGGCCGCGCGCGCGTTCAGGCTGGCGTAGTCCATCCAGGCGCGTGGACGGGTGGAGATCTCGGGCATGAAGATGTTCTCGGCCACCGTGGCGTCGCCGCACAGCGCGATTTCCTGGTGCACCAGGCCGATGCCCAGGCGCATGGCGTGGGCCGGCCCGCCGACGGTCACGCGCTCGCCGTTCAGGCGGATTTCGCCTTCATCGGGCGCGTGGATGCCGTCGATGATCTTCATCAGCGTCGATTTGCCCGCGCCGTTCTCGCCGCACAGGGCATGGATTTCGCCCCGTTGCAGCGAGAAATGGACGCCGGCCAGCGCCCGCGAGGCGCCGAACCGCTTGGCGATGCCGTGCAATTCCAGCAACGGCGCGGGCGCGGTCATTCGTTGATGCCTTTCGTGCCGCGGCGGGCCAGGTACTTGTCCCAGTAGAAGTCGTCGGCGTTCGCCTTGCTGACGATGGACAGGCCGTTGTCCAGGAAGGGCACGGCCATCGGGTTGGTGCCGTTGCGCTTGGCGTCGTTCATCGGGTCGATGAGCTGCTGGTTGCGCGCCAGGAACAGCAGCATCATGCCCATGTAGCCCTGCACGCCCTGGTTCGGATTGACGGACCCATAGACCTCGCCCGACTTGATCATGTCCAGGATCTTGGCGTTGACGTCGCAGCACAGCACCTTGATGTTCTTCTTGGTCTCGATGCTGGCCTGCGCGGCGCCCAGCGCGGAGTTGGCTTCCGGCATGAACAGCGCGCCCAGGTTGGGGTTGGCCTGCGCCAGACTCAGGGTGGCCTGGTAGGCCTTGTTCGGGTCTTGGTTGCTGGCCGCGCGGCCCACCAGCTTCATGCCGGGGTGCTGGGTCTTCATGCGGTTGATGAAGGCGGTGATGCGGCGGTCGTGATTGTCCTGCCCGGGGTTTTCCAGCACCGCGTAATCGCCCTTGCCGTTGAGCGCGGCGGCGATCGCATCGGCCGCCTGCGCGCCTTCGCGTTCGTTGTCGGAGGTGACGAAGGACACGCGCTTGGAATTGGGCGAGTCGGCCGCGAAGGTGACGACGGGGATGCCCATCGCGGCCGCGCGGTTGATGGGTTCGATGAACGGGTCGGGGTTCATCGGGTGCAGCAGGATGCCGGCGGGCTTGCGGGCCAGTTCCTGCTCGAAGGACGCGAGCTGCTTGTTGACGTCGTATTCCGGCGTGCCGGAATAGCGCGTTTTCACGCCCAGTGTCTGGCCCAACTGCTTCATCATTTCATACACCGGGAACCAGTACTCCACCCCGGACACCATGACGTTCATGACATAGACGTCGCTGTTCGCGCCTTTCAGGCCGGCCCCCTGGGCGGCGGGCGCGGCCTGCGCAAAGGCATTGGCTCCTGCAAGGCTGGCGCCCGCAGCAGCTACGGTCTTCAAGAATTCTCTTCTCATGTTGCGCTCCTTTTCCTCGCATTGGTCCGTGCCTGATGGCGTGGATACCGGGTGGGGGTGAGCCTGATAGACCCAACTCGTTGTTATGACATCGAGTGAACTATATGGCAGCCGAAATATTTCTTTTACTAGGGGAAACACTGCTATTCTGCCGAAAGTTTATGTAGACAATGTCATAACATGAAAGCCGACATATTCCTGGGTATCGACATGGGGTCCACCGGCCTGAAGGCAGTTGCCTTCGAGGCGGGGACGGGTGTCTCGCTGGCCGCTTCGGGCGGCGCGCTGCCGTATGCGCATCTGCCCGGGGGCGGCTGTGAGCTGAGCGCGGATGCGATCGAGTCCGCGCTGATGCTGGCGCTGCGCGGGGTGGCCGAACAGCTCGGTCCGCGCGTGGCGGACATCCGCGCGCTGTGCTGCACGGGACACGGCGCGGGGCTCTATGCGCTGGACGAACACGGCCGCTTGCTGGCAGGGCGGGCCGTGGCATCGACGGATCAGCGCGCCTCGGACCGCGCGCGGGCCCTGGCTGCGCGGCAGGGCGACGCGCTGTACCAGGAGGTCGGCTGCCGGCCCTGGTCCGGCCAGGCCAGCCTGGTGGCGGCGGAATTGTTCGACGCGCAGGCCGGCGGCCATCGCGCCATCCACCGGCTGCTGTTCGCCAAGGATTACCTGAGCTTTCTGTTGTGCGGCGAGATCGCCACCGATGCCAGCGACGCCAGCACGGCGGGTCTGCTGTCCCTGCAGTCGGGCGAGTGGTCGGCGCTGGCGTTCGAGGCGGCGGGCCTGTCCAGCCTGATGGCCCGCGCCTTGCCGCCCATCGTGCCCACGGGAACGGTAATCGGGCGTTTGCTGCCCGCCCGCGCCGCCGCCTGCGGACTGCCGGCGGGCTTGCCCGTGGCGATGGGCGCGATTGATCTGCTGGCGTCGCTGTCGGCGGTGGGCGCGGTGAAAAGCGGGCATGCGGTGGCGGTGTTCGGGACCTGGTGCGTCAATGCCGTCGTGGCGCCGGCAAGCGAGCCCAAGCCGCAGGTCGGCGCCATCGTGCGCCATGGTCCGCCAGGGGAGCGTCTGTATCTGGAAAACAGTCCGTCTTCGATGGCCAACGTGGCGTGGCTGGCGCGCACGCTGCAATTCGTGGACGCGGCGGCGGCGGTCGATTGCGCCATGTCCGTGCCGCTCGGCGCGGAAGGCCTGCGTTTTCTGCCCTTCATCAACGGCGGCGGCGTGGCGGCGGGGGCGACGGCCGGGTTCGTGGGCCTGAAGGGGCATCATGGGCGCGCGCACATGGCGCGCGCCGTGGTGGATGCGGTCGCGGCGCTGCATGCCTGGCATCTGAAGCGCCATGCCGCGCGCGGCCTGGGCGCATCAGGGCGGGTGGCCGCCTTGGGCGGAGGCGCGCGCGATCCAAGGCTGGTGCGCTTGTTGGCAAGCTTTCTGGGCCATGCGGTGGAACGCTGCGGCGACGACGAGACCGGGGCGCGCGGCGCTGCGGGCTATGCGGCGCTGTCGCAAGGGCTGCGCGCCGGCGACGCATTGCCGGTGCGTTGTGAAACCGTGACGCCCGAGGCCGGCGCCGAGCAGGCGCACGCCGACTTTTACGCGGGCTTTGAAGCGCTGATCGGCGGCATGGCGCCCGTGTTCGAACACCTGTCGAGGCCGGCGCGATGACGGCGCACACCTTGCCGCATACCTTGCCCTACGTGCGCGCCGCGTCGCTGGCGGGCCGGCACTTTTCCACCGTGATCGTCGGCGCCGGTATCAACGGCGCGGGCGTCTTCCGCGACCTGTCTCTGCAGGGTGTCGACTGCCTGATCGTGGACAAGGGCGACTTCGCCGCCGGGGCCAGCAGCGCGCCGTCGCGCATGATCCACGGCGGCCTGCGCTATCTGGAGAGCGGCGCGTTCTCGCTGGTGGCCGAGGCCACGCGCGAACGCAACCTGCTGCTGCGCAACGCGGCCCATCTGGTGCGTCCGCTGGAAACGGTGGTGCCGCTGTCCAGCCGGTTCGGAGGGCTGCTGGGCAGCGTGCTGCGCTTTGCCGGCTTCAGCGCGTCGCCCGGCGCGCGGGGCCTGTTCGTCGTGGCGCTGGGCCTGCGGTTGTACGACAGGCTGGGCCGCAGGCAGCGCGTGATGCCCGGGCACCGCATTGCGCGGCTGATGGCGGCGGACGGGGCGCTGTTCCGCGATTCGGTGCGCTGGACGGCCACGTACTTCGATGCATGGATCAGCCATCCCGAATGGCTGATCCTGGAATTGCTGGCCGACGCGCACGCAGACCAATCCACGTCCGTGGCGGCGAACTACTGCCGCGTGACGGCCTGCCGTGGCCGCGCGCTGACCCTGCGCGATGAGATCACGGGAGACTCCGTGCAAGTCACCGCCGATACCGTGGTCAATGCCACGGGCGCGTGGCTGGACCGGTCCGCCGGCGCGCTGCAAGGCGCGGGTGCGCGCGTCATGGGCACGAAGGGCTCGCATCTGATCCTGGAGCATCCGGCGCTGCACGCGGCGCTGGGCGGCCGCATGGCGTACTTCGAGACGTCCGACGGCCGCGTGTGCATCGTCTATCCCTTCATGGACCGGGTGCTGGTGGGCTCCACCGACATTCCAGTGGACGATCCGGACCGGGCCGCCACCGAGCCGGCCGAGATCGACTACCTGCTCGATGTGCTGGGCGAGGTCTTTCCACGGCTGCGCTTCGCGCGCGGGGACGTGGTCTACACTTACGTCGGAGTGCGCCCGCTGGCGCACTCGGATGCCGACAAGCCCGGGCAGATATCGCGGGATCACGCCGTTGTCATCGACCCGCCGAACGCGGTGCGCGAGGTGCCGCTGGTGTGCCTGGTGGGCGGCAAATGGACCACCTTCCGGTCGCTGGCGGAGCTGGCGGCAAACCAGGCGCTGGCCTTGCTGGCAAGGCCCCGCCTGCGGTCGACGGAGTCACTGGCCATCGGGGGCGGCGCGGACATGCCCGCCGACACGGCCGCGCGGGACCGCCTGATCGACGGCATCCAGTCCCGTACCGGCCTGGCGCGGGCACGCATCGCTGTGCTGGTCGGCCGCTATGGCTCGCGCGCGGACGTGCTGGCGCGGGACTTTGCCAGGGCGGGCGACGCGCCGCTGCGGCATGCGCCGGACTATACCGAGGCCGAGATCCGCCATCTGTGCCAGGAGACCGGCGTGCGGCGCCTGGATGACCTGGTGATCCGGCGTACGCTGCTGGCGATACGCGGCCGCGTCGGTGCCGGCCTGCTGTCCGAGTTGGCCGACCTGGCCGCCGCCGCGCTGGGCTGGACGGCCACGCGCCGGCGCGAAGAGTGGCGTGCCTGCGCCGCCATCTTGCGCGACCGGCATTTTGTAGACCTGCCCGCGGACGAAGCGGCGAAGGCATCCGTCAAGGATGCCGCGTCGTCCACGGATTCGATTTCAAGCCCAATCACGACATGAGCAGCTCCATACCTACCCTAGACGTGCTGGACCGCAATGCCGGAGCCCCCCTCTGGACGCAGTTCCGCGACGTGGTGCGCGGCAAGATCCTGCAAGGCGAACTGGAGGTGGGCGCCAAGCTGCCCACCGAGGCCGAGTTTGGCGAACAGTACGGCATTTCACGCATCGTGGTGCGGGAGGCGCTGGCGGATCTGGTGCGCAATGGCCTGATCTACAAGATACGCGGGCAGGGCGCTTTCGTGTCGGCGCGCGAACGCGACGAAGACTTCGTGTCGACGGTGCTGGGGTTTTCGGACGAAATGGCGCGCAAGGGGCGCACGGTCCGCACGCAGGTGCTGGTCCAGGAACTGCGCGCGCCCACGGCGCAAGAGGCCGTGGCGCTGGCGCTGTCCGAGGGCGATGCCGTCGTGGCGCTCAAGCGGCTGCGCAGCGTCGATGGGGAATTGCAGTTGCTGGTGGAAACCGCCGTGCCGGCGGACCTGGCCCCGGGCCTGCATCGCGCGCGGCTGGAGAACCGCTCGCTTTACGATCTGCTGCGCCGCCAGTACGGGTTGCGCATCGTACGCGCGGAGCGGTGGATCGACGCCGTGGCGCCGGATGCGCTGACCTGCGAATTGCTGGGCATGGCCAGCGCGGAACCCTTGCTGCGCATCGAGTCCATCGCCTACGGCGCCAATGGGCGTCCGCTGGAATACTACCGGGCGCTGCACCGCTGCAAGTCGAGCCGGCTGCACGTGCAGACCACGGCCTGAACCGGCGGTCGAGGCGCGGGGCGCCTCAGAAAAGGTTCAGCGCCTGCGCCACCCACAACGCCAGGCCGATGGCGATGCCGATCAGCAGCGTCCTGCGCAGCCCGCCGCCGGCCGGGACCGCGCCGGGCGCCAAGGCGGCATCTGTGCTTGCATGGCCGGGTTCGGACGAGGTTGAACGTGCCGCGGCCGCATCCGTGCCTTCGGTTTCGATCGTGAATGCCGGCTTCGCGCCTTGGGCGGCCAGGGCGCCCGCCAGATCCTTCGCGTCGATGCCTCCGTCTTGCAGCATGTCCCACAGGCCGTCCTTGCCTTGGCCGTTGCGCAGCGCCTCGATGCGCTCGCGGTCGGCGCGCGGCACCTCGTCCAGGCTGCCGTAGCGGCGGCCGTTCACCGTGACGGCGCCGTCGTCGATCTGGACGTTGAAGGCCTCGCCGTTTTCGGTGCCCGCGTAGCTCCAGGATTCGCTGACCGTCACGCCGTCCATGCGGCCGTCCAGCAATTCCTCGATGCTCGCGCGCTGTTCGGGCGTGAGGTCCGTCGTGGAACTCCAGCTTCGCGTGGTCGTCGAACTGCGCCAGGTCTTCGTGTTGTCGGTCATCGTGGGGTCCGTTCGTGTTGTGCGCGACGCCGCGCCGGCTGCATGGGGCACGGGGCCGCTGCGCCCTGCATTGCTGCGCGAATATACCGAATCCGTTCACCCTGCTGTCAGAAAAGCCCGCTTTCGCGGGCTTCTTACATTGTCCTTAATGCAAAAGACTTTTTTATGTCAAGAAAATTGATCTGATATGGCCGATTGGGCGGATCAGATGCGTTTATAGGCGCATAATTCGGGCACCTGCTCTTACGTCCCTTTTCAAAGAGCAGTATTGATATTCAGCAAGATAAGAGCGTGTTGTCTCTAGCTCGGCAGTTCGTGTTTCCAGGTCTCATGTTCGGGTAGCGCGCTAGGACAACTTGGAATATTCACGGAGATGTCTATGACAGAAGATGCAAAGCCGCGCCGGCGCTTTCTGCAGGCGCTGGCCATCGTGCCGGCGTCGACGTTGGCGGTAGGCGGCCTGACCGCCGGCTGTACCAACGCCGCCGACGGCAAGGTTGCGCAGGCGGCCAAGCCCTACGAGCCCACCTATTTCACGAAGCCCGAGTGGGCCTTTATCGTCGCCGCGGTCGATCACCTGATCCCGGCCGACGAGTACGGTCCCGGCGCGATCGAGGCTGGCGTGCCCGAGTTCATCGACCGCCAGATGGAAACGCCCTTCGGCCACGGCAAGCTCTGGTACATGCAGGGGCCGTTCCACACCGACCAGGTGCCGGAACTGGGCTATCAGCTCAATCAGAATCCGCGCGAGGTCTACCGCCACGGCATCGAGGCCTGTGATGCCTGGTGCGTGAAGACGCACGGCAAGGTGTATGCCGAACTGGACAAGGCCTTGCAGGAACAGATCCTGAAGGACCTGCAGGGCAACAAGATCAAATTCGAATCCGTTCCCGCCACGACGTTTTTCAACTTCCTGCTGGCCAACGCCAAGGAAGGGTTCTTTGCCGATCCGATCTACGGCGGCAACAAGAACATGGTGGGCTGGAAGATGGTGGGCTTTCCCGGCGCGCGCGCCGACTTCATGGATTGGACCGACCAGCCCAACGTCAAATACCCCTACGGCCCCGTGTCGATCTCTGGGGAGAAGGGTTAAATCATGGCGATCAAGAAAGATAAGGTGGATGCGGTGCTGGTCGGGTTCGGCTGGACCGGCGCGATCCTGGGCCAGGAGCTGACCGAAGCGGGCCTGCAGGTGCTGGCGCTGGAACGTGGCGGCATGCAGGACACGCCCAAGGACGCCGAATACCCCAAGGTGATCGACGAGCTGAAGTACTCGGTGCGCGGCTATCTGTTCCAGGACCTGTCCAAGGAAACCGTGACGGTCCGCCACGGCGTGGACGATGTGGCCGTGCCGTATCGCCAGAATGGTTCGTTCCTGTTGGGCACGGGTGTGGGCGGCGCGGGCTTTCACTGGAACGGCATGCACTACCGCGTGCTGCCCGAAGAGCTGGAACTGCGCACCCGCTACGAAACCCGCTACGGCAAGAAGTTCATCCCGGAAGGCATGACCATCCAGGACTTCGGCGTGACCTACGACGAGCTGGAGCCGTACTTCAGCAAGTTCGAATATGTGTGTGGAACGTCCGGCAAGGCGGGCAACCTGAACGGCAAGATCGTCGAAGGCGGCAATCCGCTCGAAGGCAAGCGCAGCAAGGAATTCCCGCTGGCGCCGCTGGCCACGACGTACGGCGCGTCGCTGTTCGAGAAGGCCGCGCGCGAAGTCGGCTTCAACCCGTATCCCACGCCGGCCGCCAACGCGTCCGGCCCGTACACCAACCCGTACGGCGTGCGCCTGGGGCCCTGTAATTTCTGCGGCTTCTGCGAGAACTACGGCTGCTATATGTATTCCAAGGCCTCGCCGCAGACGACCATTCTGCCGGTGCTGCTGAAGAAGCCGAACTTCGAACTGCGCACGCATGCGCAGGTGATCAAGGTCAACCTGGATTCGACCGGCAAGAAGGCCATCGGCGTGACGTATATCGACGCGCAGGGCCAAGAGATCGACCAGCCGGCCGATCTGGTGATCCTGTCCGCGTACCAGATGCACAACGTGCGTCTGTTGCTGCTGTCGGGCATCGGCAAGCCATACGATCCCAAGACCAATGAAGGCGTGGTGGGCAAGAACTATGCTTACCAGATGAACGGCGGGGTCAATGTGCTGTTGCCCAAGGGCACCCAATTGAACCCGTTCATGGGCACCGGCGCGGGCGGCGTCGGCATGGACGATCTGAATGGCGACCAGTTCGACCACGGCCTGCTGGGCTTTGTGGGCGGCGCCAGCATCCGCCACGTGCGTACCGGCGGGCGCCCCATCAAGCAGACGCCCACGCCGCCGGGCACCGCTAGCTGGGGCACGGCCTGGAAGGCCGGCGTGCAGGACGCCTACCAGCGCTACATGACCATCGGCATTTCCGGTTCGGTGATGTCTTACCGCGATGCGTACCTGTCGCTGGATCCGACCTACAAGGACGCATTCGGCCAGCCGCTGCTGCGCATGACGTTCGACTGGCACGACAACGAGTTCGACATGCTGGGCTACATGGGCAAGCGGATGGAGACCGTGGCGAAGGCCATGAATCCCGAGAAGTATTTCGTGGGTGTGCGCAAGAAGGGCGCGCGCTACGACACGCGCGTGTACCAGAGCACGCACAATACCGGCGGCGCCATCATGGGGTCCAACCCCAAGGAAAGCGTGGTCAACAAGTACCTGCAGAGCTGGGATGTGCCCAACGTGTTCGTGATGGGGGCCTGCGTGTTTCCGCAGAACATGGGCTACAACCCGACAGGCCTGGTCGGCGCCTTGGCCTATTGGGCCGCGCAGGCGATCCGGGAGCAGTACCTGAAGAACCCCGGCCCGCTGGTCCAGGCTTAAGGAGACGGCACAATGATTAAACAGACCATTGTTGCGGCCTTCTCGGCCCTGGTTGCCAGCGCCGCGTTCGCCGCGGACGGCACGCCGGCATCGAACGATGCCCAGATGATCAAGCAGGGCGAATACCTGTCGCGCGCCGGCGACTGTATCGCGTGCCATACGGCGAAGGGCGGCAAGCCCTTTGCCGGCGGCCTGGGGATCGATTCGCCGCTGGGCATGATCTATTCCACCAACATCACGCCGGACAAGGAAACGGGCATCGGCGGATACTCGTTGGAGGATTTCGACCGGGCCGTGCGCCACGGCGTGGCCAAGGACGGGCATTCGATGTATCCGGCGATGCCGTACACGGCCTACGCCAACGTCACGCCCGACGACGTGAAGGCGCTGTATGCCTACTTCATGCACGGCGTCCAGCCGGTGAAGCAGGAAAACAAGGATACCGACATCATCTGGCCGATGTCGATGCGCTGGCCGTTGACTGTGTGGCGCTGGATGTTCGCACCCGATGTCGCGGCGGCCCCCGTCACGGCGGACCTGAGCGGCGCCGACAAGCAGGCGCTGCTGCGCGGCCAGTATCTGGTCGAGGGCCTGGGCCATTGCAGCACCTGCCATACGCCGCGCGGCGTGGCCTTGCAGGAAAAGGCCCTGACCGACGCGGACGGCTCGGCGTTCCTGTCGGGCGGCGTGGTCGAAGGCTGGCTGGCCAAGAACCTGCGCGGCGACGCCACCGACGGCCTGGGCAACTGGAGCAAGGAAGACATCACGGCCTTCCTGAAGTCCGGCCGTAACGGCCATTCGGCGGCCTTCGGCGGCATGGCCCAGGTGGTCGAGGAAAGCACGCAGCACCTGACCGACGCCGACCTGAACGCCATCGCGGTGTACCTGAAGAGCCTGCCTCCGGTGAACAAGGACGCCACCAAGCCGCTGGCCTATGACGAGTCCGTGGCGCAAGCGCTGCGGACCGGCAAGGACAAGGGCGACGGCGCCATAGCCTTCCTGAATAACTGCGCGGCCTGCCACCGCAGCACGGGCAAGGGCTATTCCGAGACCTTCCCGCAGTTGGCGCTGAGCTCGACGGTGAATTCGGCCGATCCGGCCTCGCTGATCCACATCGTGTTGAAGGGCGCGCAGATGCCGGGCACGGCGGCGGCGCCCACCGCCTACGCGATGCCGGGCTTTGACTGGCGCATGACCGACAAGGAGGTCGCCGACGTGGTGAGCTTCGTGCGGTCAAGCTGGGGCAACAAGGGAGCAGCGGTCAGCGCCTCGGATGTGGCCAAGGTGCGCAAGGACATCGGCGCGGCGCCGCAGCCGGCACGGGCGCAGTAAGCCGATGGGTTGATCTGCTGCGTCAGGTGTAAGCCTGCGAGGACGGCGCCGGAAAGCCCAGGTTTTCCGGCGCCGTTTTTTTTGTCCATGGATCGTCAGGCAGGCGCTTCATCAGTCCAGGATCCCCCGCTTGCCGCGCTAGCGTTCGCGGTGCTCTGCACCTATGATGCCCGGGAGGCGTCCTCGCGCCGAGGTCGAGCCGGGTGGAGCCCTTCACGTCCTAGTGTCAGCCGCACAACCGCCAATCAGGAGGACCGCATGAACCGACTTACCGCCAACGACTTCCACCCCGAACTGCTGGAGCTTTACGACGGTTACGTGCATGGGCGCGTGAGCCGACGCGACTTCCTGGACCGCGCGGCGAAGTTCGCGGTCGGTGGCCTTACCGCGGCCGCGATCCTGGCCTCGCTGAGCCCGGACTACGCGCTGGCTCAGCAGATCGAGTTCACCGATCCCGATATCCTGGCCCAGTACATCCGCTATCCCTCGCCCAATGGCCACGGCGAGGTGCGCGCTTATCTCGTGCGGCCAGCCAAGGCAACGGGGCCGGTTCCCGGCATCGTCGTGGTGCATGAGAACCGTGGCCTGAACCCCTACATCGAGGATGTGGCGCGGCGCGTGGCCAAGGCTGGTTTCGTCGCGTTGGCGCCTGATGGCCTGAGTTCGGTCGGCGGCTACCCCGGCAACGACGAGCGCGGCCGGGAGTTGCAGCAACAGGTCAATCCGCAGAAGCTGATGAACGACTTCTTTGCCGCCATCGAATACCTGCGCGCCAGCGAGTTGGCCACCGACAAGGTCGGCATCACCGGCTTTTGCTACGGGGGCGGCGTCGCCAACGCGGCGGCCGTGGCCTACCCGGAACTGGCGGCGGCGGTGCCGTTCTATGGCCGGCAGGCCAAGCCCGAGGACGTGACGCGCATCCAGGCGCCCCTGCTGCTGCACTTTGCCGAGACCGACGCGAACGTCAACGCGACCTGGCCGGCCTACGAGGCCGCGCTCAAGGCCGCTGGCAAGACCTACGAGGCGCACGTCTATCCGGGCACCAACCACGGCTTCCACAATGACTCCACGCCGCGCTACGACGAAGCCGCCGCCAAGCTCGCCTGGGACCGCACCATTGCGTGGTTCCAGCGCTATCTGGGCTGACCGGACGCTTGGCGGGGTGAATTCGCAAGCAGGTGCCCCTGGCGGGCCCTGCTATGATAACTGGATAAATATCCAGTTATCCCGTTCCGCCGATGTTCCCCCCGCACCGTTACTACTATCTGCATAATTTCCAGCGCGCGCTGGCGTGGGTTTGCGCCCGTTACGCCGACTTGCTGGACACGGACGAACAACGCTTCCTGGCGGACTTCGCGGCGTTGCCCCAGGCGTCGCAAGCCCTGATGGTGCGCATGCTGATGCGGCGCGGTCCGTGGTTCCGGGCCAGCCGGCTGGTGTATGCGGAGATCGCTGGCATCGAGGCCGCGGCGGCACCCCTTGCCGCCCTGGGCTGGCTGGATGCGCAAGCGCCGATGACGCTGGATGAGCTGTTCGCCTTGCACACCAAGCCCGAACTGGTGCGGCTGTTCGTCGACGCGCCCGTCGGATCCGACGCGCCGTTCAGATCCGCCGCGCGCAAGGCCGACATGCTGGTGGCGCTGCGCGCCGCGCTGCCGGACGCGCGGCCCTACAGCGGCTGGAATCCGGATTCGGCCGAAGGCGTCTGGCGCGTGACGGTGGCAGACCGCTGCGAACGCCTGCGCCTGATGTTCTTCGGCAATCTGCACCAGGACTGGTCGGAGTTCGTGCTGGCCGACCTGGGCGTGTTCCAGTACGAAACCGTGCCGTTCGACGCCGCGTCGCGGGCGTTCCAGACGCGCGCCGACGTGGACTGCTATCTGGCGCTGCACGCCTGCCGCCAGGCGCTGGACGAAGGCGCCGACATCGACGCCTTGCTGCGGGCGGCGCACGGCTGCGCCAGCGGCAACGCCTGGCTGGAAAAGCGCCGCGCCAAGGTGCTGCTGCGTATCGGACAGGCCTGCGAACGGGCGCGGGACTGGGAGGCCGCGCAGCGCGTGTACGCAGGCTGCGCCTATCCCGGCGCCAGGCACCGGCGCATCCGCGTGTATGAACGGATGCAGCGGTTCGACGACGCGATGGCGCTGGCCTTGCAGGCGGGCGCTGCGCCCGAAAGCGAAGAAGAGAGCCAGCGCGTGGCGCGCATGATGCCGCGGCTGCGGCGCGGGCTGGGGCAGGGCGTGCCGGCGCGTCCCGCCGCGCCGGCCTTGCCGCGCACCGATCTGGCGCTGGCGCGCCCGGCCCTGCCGGCGTCGGTGGAATATGTGGCGCGCGACCACCTGCATCACGACGATGCACCGGTGCACTACGTCGAGAACGCCCTGATCAACTCGCTGTTCGGCTTGCTGTGCTGGCCCGCCGTCTTCGCGCCCCTGCCCGGCGCGTTCTTCCATCCGTTCCAGCGCGGTCCCGCCGACCTGGACGCGCCGGACTTTCACGCGCGGCGCCAGGCGTGGTTCGAGGACTGCCTGACGATGCTGGACACGCCGGCCTATCGCGACGTCATCCTGCGGCGCTACGCCGAAAAGTCGGGTGTGCAGTCGCCGTTCGTGTTCTGGGGCGCCTTGTCCGAATCCCTGCTGGCGCAGGCGCTGGATTGCGTGCCGGCCGCGCACCTGAAGCTGTACTTCACACGGCTGCTGCGCGACGTCAAGGCCAACCGTTCCGGCCTGCCGGACCTGATCCGGTTCTGGCCGGCCGAACGCCGCTACGAACTGATCGAAGTGAAGGGGCCGGGCGACAAGCTGCAGGACAACCAGATCCGCTGGCTGCAGTACTGCCTGGCGCACGGCATGCCGGTGCGGGTATGCCATGTGACATGGCGGGAGGGCGCGGCATGAGCTACACCGTGGCGGTACGGGCGCTGTGCGAATTCACGGCCCGGGCGGGCGACCTGGATTTGCGCTTCACGCCGGCGCCCTCCGGCCTGGAAGGCATGGCGGGCCATTCGGTGGTGACGGGCCGGCGCGGACCGGACTACGAAACCGAGGTGCCGCTGTCGGGCCAGCACGAGACCCTGCTGGTACGCGGGCGCGCCGACGGCTTTGACCCCGCCGCCAATCAGCTCGAAGAGATCAAGACGTACCGCGGGCAGTTCGACAGCGTGCGCGAGAATCATCGCGTGGTGCATTGGGCGCAGGCGCGGGTGTACGGCCATCTGCTGTGCCAGTCGCGCGGGCTGGAACGCTTGCGCGTGGCGCTGGTGTATTTCAACGTGGCCACCGAAGAGGAAACAGTGCTGGTCGAAACGCACGAGGCCGCCGAATTGGCTGTTTTCTTCCAGGAACAATGCGGGCGGTTCCTGGCCTGGGCCAAGACGGAACTCTTGCACCGGCAGGCGCGCGACGAGGCCCTGGACAAGCTGGCGTTTCCGCACGGCGAGTTCCGTGCCGGGCAACGCGATCTGGCGGTGGCCGTGTACCGCACGGCGCGCGACGGCCGCTGCCTGATGGCCCAGGCGCCCACCGGCATCGGCAAGACGCTGGGCACGATCTTCCCGCTGCTGAAGGCCAGCCCGGGCACGGGCCTGGACAAGATCTTCTTCCTGGCGGCCAAGGGCTCGGGCCGCGGGCTGGCCGTGCAAGCGCTGGACACGATCAATGCGCAACCCGCCGCGCCCGCGCTGCGCGTGCTGGACCTGCAGGCCCGCGACAAGACCTGTGAGCATCCCGACCTGGCCTGCCATGGAGATTCCTGCCCCTTGGCCCAGGGTTTTTACGACCGTCTGCCCGCCGCGCGCGCCGCCGCGCTGGCGCACACCCGCCTGGATGCGCCGGCGGTTCGCGCCACCGCGCGCGAGCACCGGGTCTGTCCGTATTACCTGTCGCAGGAGCTGATCCGCTGGAGCGACGTGGTGGTGGGCGACTACAACTATTACTACGATTCCACGGCGATGCTGCACGCGCTGACGCAGGCGCACCAGTGGAAGGTGGCGGTGCTGGTCGACGAGGCCCACAACCTGGTGGACCGCGCGCGCCGCATGTACACCGGTGAACTGGACCAGAACCGCCTGACGGCGGCGCGCCACGCGGCGCCCAAGGCGCTGAAAAAGCAACTGGACGGCCTGCACCGGTCCTGGAACGCGCTGAACAAGAAGCAGGCCGAACGCTACCAGGCCTACGACGCCGCGCCGGCGGGCGTGCTGGCCGCGGTACAGAAGGCGGTCGCGGCCATCACCGAGCACATGGGCCTGTCGCCGCTGCCGCAGGACGATCCCTTACTGAGCTTTTACTTCGAGGCCCTGCATTTCATGCGGCTGGCGGAACAGTTCGGCTCGCACGCGCTGTTCGACGTGACGCTGAGCGAGGCCGGCGCCGCCAGCGCCAAGACGCCGCCGTCGACCCTGTGCGTGCGCAACGTGATTCCCGCGCCCTATCTGGCGGGGCGCTATGCGGCGGCGCATGCGACCGTGCTGTTCTCGGGCACGCTGAGCCCGCAGCAGTTCTATCGCGACACGCTGGGCTTGCCCAAGGACGCGCCCTGGATCGACGTGGCCGCGCCGTTCCAGGCGGAGCAATTGGCCGTGCGGGTCGTGGGCAACGTATCGACGCGCTATCGCGACCGCGAACGCTCGCTGGCGCCCATCGCGGACCTGATCGCCCGCCAGTATGCCGAGCGGCCCGGCAATTATCTGGGTTTTCTGAGCAGCTTCGACTACCTGAAACGGGTCGCCGACCTGATGCGGCAGCGCCATCCGCAGGTGCCGATCTGGCTGCAGACGCCGGGGATGGACGAGCCGGGCCGCGCGGCCTTCCTGGCGCGCTTCACCGAAGCGGGCCAGGGCGTGGGGTTCGCGGTGCTGGGCGGCGCGTTTTCCGAAGGCGTGGACCTGCCTGGCAAGCGGCTGATCGGGGCCTTCATCGCCACGCTGGGCCTGCCGCAGGTGAACCCGGTGAACGAAAACATGAAGCGCGCCATGGACCAGCGCTATGGCGAAGAGAACGGCTACGACTACACCTATCTGTATCCGGGCATGCAGAAGGTGGTTCAGGCGGCGGGCCGGGTGATCCGCACCGAACAGGACGTGGGCACGGTGCACCTCATCGACGACCGCTACCGCCGCGCGAAGGTGCGCGGCCTGCTGCCGGGATGGTGGTGCGTGGACTGAGGCCGCGCCGGGCTAGGCGGAGCGAAGCTCGGTCAGGGGCTGGTGGGGATCGCGCGAGAGCTGGTAGCCATACCAGAGGCTGCGCGCCATGCGCTTGGCCATTTCCTGCGCGGCGTCGCCCAGCGCGCGGTTGGGCAGGGCGTCGGTGGTTTCCCCGAACAGAACCAGCCAGCGTTCGAACAGCTCGGCCTTGAGATTGGGCATGGCCGCGTGCTTGGGCATGGGCATGCCCGAGAAACGGCGGGTCCCCAGCAGCACCGCCGACCAGAAATCCGACAGCGTGGCCAGGTGTTCATCCCAGTCGTGGATCGTGCCGTTGAAGATGGGGCCGAGCGCGTCGTCGGCGCGCGCCTTGCCATAGAAGGTGTGAACCATGTCCTTGATTTCGGCTTCGGTGCAGAGGATGGACGTTGCGGTCAAGATCGTCTCCGGGCTGGGGCAGGATGCGATGTTAGGGCGGGGGCGGGCGCGCGCGGTTTGATCTGGCGCAAGCGCCGACGGCACGAGCTTTTAGGTAATAATGATATCCATTCTTATCTAAGCGAGTCTTGTCGGAAGTGGGATGCACATGCGGAAACTGAGCGGTATCGAATGGCGGGTTTGCGTGCCGGCGGCGGCGCTGGCCTGGGCGGCGGCTGGCATGTTGCCGGGTATCGCGGCGGCGCAATCCGGTCAGGGCACGGTAACGGCCCGGACGCACGCGGACGAGCGGATCACCCTGCAAAAAGGGGAGTTCCTGGCGGGCACCTGGGCCGCGGACAGCGGCGTGACGCTGGACCTGCTGGATGCCGCCGGCGGCCATGTGCGGCGGCTGAGCGACCTTGAAAAACCGGCCGGCACGCTGATGCTGGTGGCGCCGGCCGACGGCGTCTATACGGTGCGGGCGCAAGGGCAGGGCGCGTACCAGTGGGCCGTGACCGAACGCCTGCCCCTGTCGGCGCAGCAGGCGCCCGGGCCCACGATCGCCAGTCCGCGCCTGGCCGCGCTGGCGCGGACGGTGGCGCGGGGCGGCACGACCGCGGCCTTCTGGGATGAGGTGGCGCGCGAGGGCACGCCGCTGGTCGAGGCGGTGGATGCCACGCATGACCGCGTCACCTTCCTGTGGCGCGGGGCCGAACGCAATGTGCGCCTCTTTGGCGGGCCGTCGACCGACCATGCGCAATTGGCCCGGCTGGGCGATTCCGATGTCTGGCATGTCAGCTTCGTCGTGCCCAGGTCGACGCGGCTGTCGTACCGGCTGGCCCCCGATGTGCCGGAGCTGCCGGGAACCGGCATGGCGCGGCGCCGCGCCATCCTGGCCACGGCGCAGTCCGATCCCCACAACGCCCGGGTGTATCCCGCGCCGGGAGCGGACGCTTTCCAGACCTACTCGGTGCTGGAGCTGGCCGACGCGCCGCCGCAGCCCTGGGTCGAGCCGCGCGCGGGCGTCACGGCGGGCGCGGTGGAAACGCGGGAGCTGCGCAGCGATATCCTGGGCAACACGCGCAAGATCCATCTTTACCGCCCGGCCGGCTGGCGGGCGGATGCGCCGGAAAACCATGTGCTGGTGCTGTTCGATGCGGGCGCGTACCTGGGCCGGGTGCCCACGCCGACCATACTCGACAACATGATCGCCGCCGGCGTCATTCCCCCCACCGCGGCCTTGCTGATCGACAATCCCACGGCGGACTCCCGGGCCAGCGAATTGCCGCCCAATCCGGACTTCGCGGACTTTCTGGCGCGCGAGCTCATGCCGTGGGCGCGCAAGCAGGACATCGGCGCGCCGGCGGCGCGCACGGTCATCGGCGGCTCCAGCTATGGCGGCCTGGCGTCGGCCTACGCCGCGCTGCGCCACCCCGAGGTCTTCGGGAACGTGCTCAGCCAGTCGGGTTCGTATTGGTGGGCGCCGCCTGGCGAAGAGGACCAGTGGCTGACGCGGCAGTTCGTCGCCGTCCGCAAATTGCCGGTGCGCTTTTTTCTGGGCGCCGGCTTGTTCGAGTCGGGACGCGGCGGCCAGCCGGGCATCCTGGAGACCAACCGGCACCTGCGCGATGTGCTGCGCGCCAAGGGCTACCTGGTGACGCACCGCGAGGTCGCGGGGGGCCATGACTACCTGAGCTGGCGCGGCACCTTGTCGGACGGGCTGCTGGAGCTGATCGGCACGCGCCAGACCGCCAGCCGATAGCCGCCAGCCGCTTGCCGCCAGTCGATAGCCGCCAGCCGCTTGCCGCTAGCCGCTAGCGCGGTTTGCGGTGGCGCTGCCCGCGCGCGGTCCGGCCGATCACGGTCCGGCCGATCGCGGCCCGGCCGATCGCGGCCCGGCCGATTTACGTAGTATTGTCGGCGTGCGCGGGCGGCAGGCCGCCGCGCTGCCCGATGACAATATGCGCGCCCGGCTGTCCCGCGGCGCCCCAAGGAGACACAAGCATGCCCACCGCCGCCCCGCTGAACGAGATCGTTGCCCTGTCCGCGCACGCGCTGTCGGACGCGATCCGCAACCGGCGCGTGTCCTGCCGCGAGGTGATGCAGGCCTACCTGGCGCATATCGACCACGTCAATCCCAGCCTGAATGCCATCGTCGCCCGCCGCGGCAGCGAGGAGCTGCTGCGCGAGGCCGGCGAACGCGACGCGCAACTGGCCGCGGGGCAGTGGCTGGGCTGGCTGCACGGCATGCCCCAGGCGCCCAAGGACCTGACGGCCGTGCGCGGCATGGTCACCTCGATGGGATCGCTGGTCTACAAGGATCAGGTGACGGCGCACGATTCGATCATCGTCGAGCGCATGCGCGCCGCCGGCGCGATCTTCATCGGCCGCAGCAACGTGCCGGAATTCGGCCTGGGTTCGCACACGTATAACAAGGTCTACGGCACCACCGGCAATCCCTACGACGTCACCAAGACGGCCGGCGGCAGCAGCGGCGGCGCGGCGGCTGCGCTGGCCGCCCGCATGCTGCCCGTGGCTGATGGCAGCGATTTTGGTGGCTCCCTGCGCAATCCGGCCGCCTTCTGCAACGTCTACGGGATGCGGCCGTCGGCGGGCCGGGTGCCGCCCGGTCCGTCGCCAGAAGTGTTCCTGAAGCAACTCTCCTACGAAGGGCCCATGGGGCGCACGCCGCGCGATGTCGCGCTGATGCTGTCGGTGATGGCGGGGTATGACAAGCGCGCGCCCCTGTCGCTGACGGACGACCCCGCGCAGTTCGCGCTGCCGCTGGACGCCGACCTGTCGGGCAAGCGCGTGGGCTGGCTGGGCGACTGGGGCGGCTACCTGCCGATGGAGGCGGGCATCCTGGACCTCTGCGTGCAGGCCCTGAAAGACCTTGAAGCGACGGGCTGCCGGGCCGTGGACTACCAGGTGCCGTTCGCCGGCGACCGTCTGTGGCGCATGTGGCTGGTCCACCGCCACCTGATGGTGGGCGGGCAGTTCCAGGCACTGGTCGAGAACCCGGAAACGCGCAAGCTGGTGAAGCCGGCGCTGATCTGGGAGGTCGAGGGCCTGGACGGGATGACCGCGCGGCAGGTCTACCAGGCCACCGAGGAACGCAGCGCCTGGTACCAGACCGTCCTGCGCATGTTCGATGACGTGGACTATCTGGCCGTGCCGTCGGCGCAGGTGTTTCCGTTCGACGCGGCGCTGGATTGGCCCAAGGAGATTGCCGGTCGGCCGATGGACACCTACCACCGCTGGATGGAAACCGTGACGCCCTGGACGCTGGCGGGCTGCCCGGTGATCAGCGTGCCGGTGGGATTCAATGCGGCGGGCCTGCCCATGGGCATGCAGCTCATCGGACCGCCGCGCGGCGACCTGGCCGTGCTTCGGCTGGCCCATGCGTACGAACAGGTGCGCGACTGGGTGCAGGACCGGCCGCCGCAGGCGCTGTGGGCGTAGATTGCCCACGAATCCCCGGCCCTACGGAAGGTCACGATAAATCACAAGTCCCTGTAAGCGAACTTTGCGTTTTTCTGACGAAAAGGCTTTGTTTTCGGGATTTCCCGTATTTGTCATGGCTGTGGGGCGGGTCCTTTGTAATAATTGTCGAAAATTCCCGCATCCCGGACAGGGCCGTTGGCTGTTTTTGCGCCAACGCGGCAAGAATTGAGGGGCGTCCGGGTCGGGCGTTGACAAGTTGATACAGTGCAAAGGTCTCCCGGTATGAAGAATCTGACGCTCCGCCAGCGCATCCTGGCCAGTTTCCTGGTCATTTTGGCCATCATGACGATGATGGTGGTGGTGGACTACCGGCGCCTTCTGCACGTAGAGGCGGAAGTCGAAATGATCAACAACGATGCCGTGCCGGGCATCTACTACAGCACGTCGATCCGGTCGGCATGGTTTGGCGGCTTTGTCGTGGTGCAGGACGCATTCAATAGCGGCAGCGACCAGGAGCGCCGCCAGGCGCTGGAGGCCCTGCCCAAGAACGACCAGTTGCTGGACGAGCACATCGACTTCTATCGCCGCACCGTCTCCCGTCAGGAGGACCGGCAGATGTTCGATGACTTCCAGAAGGAACTGCAGCAGTACAAGCGCATCCGCGCCGACATCCTGGCGCCCGCCATGCAGGCGGACCCGGCCCGCGCGCAGGCGCGCATCGGGTCCGAGTTGCGGCCTTCGTTCTACCGGGGGCGCGACATCCTGGCCAAGATGGTCACCGAAAACAAAACCCAGGCCGACGACGCGGCGGTCAGCATCCGGCGCGCGGTGCAGGCGGCCCAGACCGGCATGCTGGTGTCGCTGGCGCTGGCGATCGTGGCCGCCATCATCTGCGGTTTCCTCTTGATGCGCGCCATCGCCAACCCGATGCGCGATATCGTGAAAACGCTGGAATCCACCGGCGGAGGCGATCTGACCCGCCGCCTGAAGCTTGCGCGCCAGGATGAGTTCAACGCGATCGAAACGGGTTTCAACGGCATGGTGGACGAGCTGACCACCCTGGTCGGCAAGACGCAACGGTCGGCCGTGCAAGTGGCCACCTCGGTGACCGAGATCGCGGCGACGTCCAAGCAGCAGCAGGCGACCGCGTCCGAAGTCGCCGCCACCACGACGGAAATCGGCGCCACGTCACGCGAGATCTCGGCGACGTCGCGCGAACTGGTGCGCACGATGACGGAAGTCTCCGGCGCCGCCGAGCAGACCGCCACGCTGGCGGGCAGCGGCCAGGTGGGCCTGGCGCGCATGGAAGACACGATGCGCAACGTGGTGGGCGCGGCCGGGTCGGTCAACGCCAAGCTGGCCATCCTGAACGAGAAGGCAGGCAATATCACACAGGTCGTGACCACAATCACGAAAGTGGTCGACCAGACCAACCTGCTGTCGCTGAACGCCGCCATCGAGGCCGAGAAGGCAGGCGAGTACGGCCGGGGCTTCGTGGTGGTTGCCACGGAAATCCGCCGCCTGGCGGACCAGACCGCGGTGGCGACCTACGACATCGAGCAGATGGTGCGCGAGATCCAGTCGTCCGTGTCCGCCGGCGTGATGGGCATGGACAAGTTTTCCGAGGAAGTGCGGCGCGGCATGGCCGACATGCAGCAGGTGGGCGACCAGCTCTCGCAGATCATCCAGCAGGTGCAGACGCTGGCGCCGCGCGTGCATATGGTGAACGAAGGCATGCAGGCGCAGGCGACCGGCGCCGAACAGATTAATCAGGCCCTGCAGCAGTTGAGCGACGCCGCGCAGCAGACGGTGGAATCCCTGCGCCAGTCCAGCCTTGCCATTGAAGAGCTGACGCTGGTGGCCAACGACCTGCGCAGCGGCGTTTCGCGCTTCAAGGTGTGACCGCCGTCATGACAGATCCTGCCGCCAGCGGCGCGCCGGCCGCGGCCAATGCGGGCGCGGGACGCCGGCTGTACCTGCTTTTCCGCATCGGCGCCGACCGCTACGCGTTGGATGCCGGGGACATCGTCGAGGTGCTGGGACTGCGCGCATTCAAGCAGGTGCCGGGCGCCCCGGGCTGGGTGGCGGGCATGACGGACCGCCGTGGCGCGGCCGTGCCGGTCATCGACCTGAGCGCGCTGGCCGGCGAGGGCGCCGCCGCCGCCGTGTCCAGCACGCGGCTGGCGATGGTGCGCTACCGGGCCGGCATGCAAGCCGGCGAACAACTGCTGGGCCTGATCCTGGAGCAGGCGACCGAAACCGTCCACTACGATCCGGCGGCGTTCCGGCCGCATGCGCTGGACAATCCCGATGCCCGCTATCTGGGGCCGGTGCTGAGCGATGCGCACGGCATGGTCCAGGCCGTCAGGGTTGACGACCTGCTGCCCGGGCACGTGCGGGCGCTGCTGTTTCCGGCCGCGTCCGGCACGGCGGCGGACAAGGCGCGGCCATGAACCTGATCGGTGAATTCAGCGGTTTGCTCAAGCGCAGGATGGGGCTGGACAGCGGGTCCATCGGCCAGGCCGCCGTCGAACGCGCGGTCCGCCATCGCATGCACTCGGTTGGCGTGCTCGACGAGCCGGACTACCTGCTGCGGGTTCAAGCGTCGTCCGACGAAATGCAGCAACTGATCGAGGCCGTGATCGTGCCGGAGACGTGGTTCTTCCGGTACGCCGAATCGCAGGCCGCCATGGCGGCGCTGGCCCGGGAACGCCTGTACGCCGCCGGTGCCGAGAACCGCGTGCTGCGGATCCTGAGCGTGCCCTGTTCCAGCGGCGAAGAGCCTTATTCCATCGCCATGGCGCTGCTGGACGCCGGCGTGCCGCCGCAACGCTTCCAGGTGGACGCGGTGGACATCAGCGTGCGCATGGTCGAATTCGCGCAGCGCGCCGTGTATGGCCGCAATGCCTTCCGGGGCGACGATCTGGCGTTTCGCGACCGCCATTTTTCCGAGACGGCCGATGGCCATCAACTGGCCGCGCAGGTCAGGGAACGGGTCCGGTTCCAGTCCGGCAACCTGTTCGATCCGCACCTGCTGGCGGGCGTTGCGCCCTACGATTTCGTGTTCTGCCGCAATCTGCTCATCTACTTCGACATGGCGACGCAGGAGCGCGCGGTGCAGGTGCTGCGGCGCCTCGCGCGCGAGGACGGGCTGATCTTCGTCGGCCCCGCCGAAACCAGTATCCTGACCGGACGCCGCCTGCCCTCGGTGCCCATCGCGCGATCGTTCGCGTTTGGCACCCGGCCGGCGCCGGCGGCGGCCACCGTGCCCGCGCTTGCGGCGCGGCCCCTCGTGCCGGGCTGGACGCCGCCCAGGCGCGCCGCGGCGTCCGCCGCCCGCTTGCCCTTGCCGCGCGCGGCGGTTGCCGCTCAGCCAGCCATGCCGGCCCGCGAGGCGCCGGGACAGGCTGCGCAGGCGTCCCTGCGCCGTATCGCGGCCCTGGCGGACCAGGGCAGGGTGCAGGACGCGATGGCGCAGTGCGGGACCCATATCGACCTTCATGGCGCCAGCGCCGAGGCGCTCCATCTGCAAGGCCTGCTGCTGGATGCGGCGGGCAACGCGCGGCAGGCGCAGGCCGCCTACCGCAAGGCGCTGTACCTGGACCCGACCCATCGCGAGGCCCTGCTGCACCTGGCCGCGCTGATCGCGTCCGATGGCGACCACGAAGGCGCCCGCCGCCTGCAGGCGCGCGCGGCGCGCGAGGAGGCCCGACGTGAGTGAACCGGTCGCGGCGCTGGCCGACGTGGACGATTGCTGGAACCGCATCGGTATCCAGGGCGACAAGCGCTGTCCGCAATTGCCCGAGTATGTGCATTGCCGCAACTGCCCCGTGTATTCGGCGGCGGCCAAGCGCATCCTGGATCGGCTGCCGCCCCGGATGGATGCCGCCGACGACGCCGTGGCCGGGCATGTGCAAGCCAATCTGTCTTCGCTGCTGGTGTTCCGGCTGCACCGCGAATGGCTGGGCCTGCCGACCCGGACGCTGGACGAGGTCGCCAGCACGCGCGGCATCATGCGCCTGCCGCATCGCCGCGATCCGGCGGTGCTGGGCGTGACGAACGTGCGCGGCACGCTGACGGTCTGCGTATCGCTGTCCCGCCTGCTGGGCCTGGACGCCGCGGCGCCGGACGCGCGCGAGCGGCCCGCCACGGCGCGCATGCTGATTTTCGGGGGCGCGGGGCAGGCGGTGGTGCTGCCGGTGGACGAAGTGGAAGGCATGCACGCCGTCAACCTCGACGCGCTGGAACCGCTGCCGGCGACGGTGGGGGGCGCAAGCCTCAAGTATTCGCGCGGGATGGCCCGCTGCGGCGGCCGTGGCGTGGGGGTCCTGGACGAGACCTTGTTGATGCAAGCCTTGGAACGGAGCCTGGCGTGAACCCGGATCAGATGCGCGACGCTTCGCTGATGGAGCTCTTCCAGCTAGAGACCCGCACGCAGGTGCAGGTACTGAACGACGGCCTGCTGGCGCTGGAACAGGACCCCACGTCCGCGCCGCGCCTCGAGGGCTGCATGCGAGCCGCCCATTCGCTGAAGGGCGCCGCCCGCATCGTGGACCTGTATCCCGCCGTGCGCATCGCGCACGCCATGGAAGATTGCCTGGCGGCGGCCCAGGAAGGGCGCACGCGCCTGCAGGCCGCTGATATCGACGCCTTGCTGATGGGCGCCGACCTGCTGCAGCGCGTGGCCACGCCCGGCGTGACGCTGGATGTGGAGATCGACGATCTGGTGGCGCGCCTGAGCGGCGCGCCCGACGCGCCGCCCGCGCCACCGCCGCGCGCGCCCAGACCGTCGGACTTTCTGCCGCCCATCGTGCGGCTGGAGGACGAGCCGCCGGCCGTCGCGCCTGAGCCCGCGCCGGCTTCGGCGGCCGCGGCGCCCACCCCGTCGCGGCGCAGTTCGGACCGTGGACTGGGCGAAGGCGAACGCGTGCTGCGCGTTACCGCCGGCACGCTGAACAAATTGCTGGGCCTGTCCAGCGAGACGCTGGTGGAATCGCATTGGATCGGGCCTTTCAGCGCGTCGATGCTGCACCTGCGGCGCATGCAGGCGGGTGCTGCGCGCGCGCTGGACAGCGTGCGCGCAGCGCTGGCGGAGCAGCAGCTCGATGCGCGTTCGCAAGAGGCACTGGACGATGCGCAGCGCATCGTCGACCAATGCCAGCGGGAATTGACGGAACGCGCGAGCGAAGTCGACGAATTCGGCTGGCGCATGAGTCACCTGGCGCGGCGCCTCTATGACACCGCGCTGGCCTGTCGGATGCGGCCCTTCGGCGACGCGCTGAATGGCATGGCGCGCATGGTTCGGGACCTGGGCCGTTCGCTGGGCAAGCAGGTGCGCCTGGAGGTGGAAGGCGAGGACACGCAGGTGGACCGCGACATCCTGGAAAAGCTGGATGCCCCGCTCATGCATCTGCTGCGCAACGCCGTGGACCACGGCATAGAAATGCCCCAGGCCCGGATCGACGCGGGCAAGCCGCCGGAGGGCGTGATCCGGCTGTCGGCCCGCCATGCGGCCGGCATGCTGCTGATCGAACTGGCCGACGACGGCGGCGGCATCTCGCTGGACGGGCTGCGCGTCGAGGTCGTGGAGCGCAAGCTCACCAATGCCGAGACCGCCGCGCGGCTGACCGAGCCCGAGCTGCTTGAATTCCTGTTCCTGTCCGGTTTCAGCACGCGCGACGAAGTCACCGAGATCTCGGGGCGCGGCGTGGGGCTGGACGTTGTGCAGACGATGGCGCGGCAGCTTCGCGGCGCCGTGCGGATCCACCAGCAGGCAGGCGAGGGCACGCGCTTCGTGCTGGAGATGCCCTTGTCCCTGTCGGTGGTGCGCAGCCTGCTGGTGGAAGTGCAGGGCGAGATCTACGCGTTTCCGCTGGCCTATGTCAGCCATGCGCTGCAGGTGCGGGCGCAGGACATCGAACAGCTCGAAGGGCATCAGCATTTCCGCTTCATGGGCCGGCAGATCGGCCTGGTGTCGGCGCGGCAGATTCTGCGCGCCGGCGAGCCCGCGCCGGCCGCCGAGGCGCTGCCGGTGGTGGTGGTCGGCGACCACGAGCGCAGCTACGGCATTGCCGTGGACCGCTACGTGGGCGAGCGCACGCTGGTCGTGCAGCCGTTGGATCCGCGCCTGGGCAAGGTGCAGGACGTGATGGCGGGTTCGCTGATGGACGACGGCACGCCGCTGCTGATCCTGGACGTGGAAGACATGCTGGTGTCCGTGCAGAAACTCGTGGAAGGCGGAAGCCTGGCGCGGGTGGAGGGCGGCGGCGGGGCCACGCAGGCCCGGCGCCGCAAGCGCGTGCTGGTCGTGGACGATTCGTTGACGGTCCGCGAACTGGAGCGCAAGCTGCTGCTCAACCGAGGCTTTGACGTGGCGGTGGCGGTGGACGGCATGGATGGCTGGAACATGTTGCGCAATGAGGCCTTCGACCTTGTCGTGACCGACGTCGACATGCCGCGCATGGATGGCATCGAGCTGGTGTCCCGGATCAAGGCGGATCCCAGGCTGCAAGGCCTGCCGGTCATGGTGGTGTCGTACAAGGACCGGGAAGAAGACCGGCGGCGCGGCCTGGATGCGGGCGCCGACTACTATCTGGCGAAGGGCAGCTTCCACGACGATGCGCTGCTCGATGCCGTGGAAGATCTGATCGGACGGGCGCGGACGTGAGAATCGGGATCGTCAACGATATGCAGATGGCGGTCGAGACGCTGCGGCGCGCGATCGCGCTGGAGCCCGGCCTGGCGGTGGCGTGGGTGGCGTCCAACGGCCTGGAGGCCGTGGAGCAATGCGCGCGCGACCGCCCCGACGTGGTGCTGATGGATCTGATCATGCCCGTCATGGATGGTGTCGAGGCCACGCGCCGCATCATGGCGGAAACGCCCTGCGCCATCGTCGTGGTGACCGCCGACGTGGCGCGCCATACGCCTCGCGTGTTCGACGCCATGGGCCATGGCGCGTTGGACGCCGTGGACACGCCTGTGGTGGGCGGCGCGGATATGCGCAGCGCGGCGGCGCCGCTACTGCGCAAGATCCGCAACATCGGCTGGCTGATCGGCCGCTACGGCAGCCGTCCGGCCCTGAGCCCGCTGGCCAAGCCTGCGCCGCCGTCCGGCGCGCGGCGCGTGCTGGTCATCGGCGCTTCGGCGGGCGGGCCGGCCACGCTGGCTCAGTTGCTGCGCGATCTTCCGGTGGACTTTCCGGCGGGCATCGTGCTGGTGCAGCATGTGGACGCGTCGTTCGCGGCCGGGATGGCCGACTGGCTCAACGATCAGGTGTCGCTGCCCGTCAGGCTGGTGCGCGAAGGCGAACGGCCCTTGCCCGGGCAGATCCTGCTGGCGGGCACCGACGACCATCTGCAGCTTGTGGCCGATGGTACGCTGCGATACACGGACACCCCCAAGGAAAGCCTTTACCGGCCTTCCATCGATGTTTTTTTTCACAGCGTGGCGCAGCACTGGCGCGGCGAGGCGGTCGGGGTGCTGTTGACCGGCATGGGCCAGGACGGCGCGCGCGGGCTGAAGGCCCTGCGCGAACGCGGATGCCTGACCATCGCACAGGATCAGGCCACCAGCGCCGTCTATGGCATGCCCAAGGCGGCCGCGGCCATGCAGGCGGCGGTGGAAATCAGGCCCCTGGAACAAATAGCCGCCCGCGTGATCCAGGCGTTTGCCTGAGCAGCGGGCCGCAGGCGGATATCAAGGACTTACTATGCTCCCTCTCACGGACGGCACGGCCTCGGCGGATCTGAATTCGCACGGGGCGATGGTGTTGCTCGTCGATGATCAGGTCTTGGTCGGCGAAGCCATCCGGCGCGCGCTCGTGCCGGAGGCAAACATCGATTTCCACTATTGCTCCGATCCCCATAACGCCTTGAACGTGGCGATACAGACCCGGCCCACCGTCATCCTGCAGGATCTGGTGCTACCGGGCGTGGACGGCCTGAGCCTGGTGCGGGAATACCGCAATCACCCGGTCACGCGCGACATCCCCATCATCGTGCTGTCCACCAAGGAGGACCCGGCGATCAAGGGCGCCGCCTTCTCGTCGGGCGCCAACGATTACCTGGTGAAGCTGCCGGACTCCATCGAACTGGTGGCGCGCATCCGCTACCATTCGCGCTCCTATATGGCGCTGGTGCAGCGCGACGAGGCCTATCAGGCCCTGCGCCAAAGCCAGCAGCAATTGCTGGAAAGCAATATGGAGCTGCGCCGGCTGACCAATTCGGACGGCCTGACGGGGCTGGGCAACCGGCGGTATTTCGACGAGTACCTGAACGCCGAATGGCAGCGCGCGCGCCGCGACAGCCGCGAGATCAGCATGCTGATGATCGACGTGGACCACTTCAAGTCCTACAACGACACCTATGGCCATATCGCGGGCGACGAAGCCCTCAAGCGCGTGGCCCACACCATCTTTTCGAGCTGCGACCGGTCCACCGACCTGGCGGCGCGCTTCGGCGGCGAAGAGTTCGCGCTGGTGCTGCCCGGCACGCCCGCGGGCAGCGCCCGTCTGGCCGCCGAGAAACTGCGCCGCGCCGTCGAAGCCATGCAGATTCAGCACCGGGCCGCGGGCGCCGGTGCCTGGCTGACGGTCAGCGTGGGCACGGCCACGGCGGTGCCTCATGCCGACCAGCCCTGCACCGATCTGATCCAGGTCGCCGACAGGAGCCTCTACGAGGCCAAGCGCCAGGGACGCAATCGCGTCGTGCCGGGCCAGCTTTGAGACGCGGCCAGCGCCTTCGCAAGGCGTCGTGACCGCGTCGCGCATTCCAATTGGCGGTCACGCCGAAGGGTATACCAGCGGCATCGCAAGTGGTGATTACGGTCACGCCGGTGGGAAATGCGCCGCTCAGCCGCCCGTCTTCTTGTCCTTCCGGTGCGTCCGGAACAGGAGATGGGTGGCGGCCAGGTGGAAGCGCATGGCGATCTGCGCGCATTCGGGATCGCGGGCGCGCAGCGCGGCGATGATCTGGCGGTGGTGCTCCACGCTGCGCAGCATGTCATCACGGCCGTAGAAGTAGAACGAGCCGATGATGATGGGCATGTCCAGCAGGTTCTCGACCATCGAACGCACCCTGGCCGACTGCGCGGCCTCCAGCAGGGTGTGGTGGAACAGGTTGTTGAAGTGCTGCACCTGGGCGATGTGATCAGGGGCGTCGGAATTGACCGCGTCGAGCATGCATTGGTTGATGCGCTCCAACTCCAGTATCTGTTCCGGGGTGGCGCGCTCGGCGGCCGCCTGGGCGGAGTAGGGCTCGAGCAGCATGCGCAGCTCGAAGGCCTCATCGATGTCGCGGTCTTGCCAGCCAAGCACCACGGCGCCGCGCCGGCCTTCGCGCGACACCAGGCCGTCCGCGATCAGGCGTTCGATGGCGTTGCGTACGGGCGTGCGGCTGACGGAGAGCTGGCTTGCAATGTGTTCTTCGCGCAGGGGTTCGCCCGGCAGGAAGGACCCTGCCATCAAGCGGCGACGCAATTCTCCGTATACAAAATCACTGGCGCTCGACATGAAGGCTTGCCATTCCTGGTTCTGAACACTCGACTATACCAACGGCGGCCGGCGGCATGGCGCGCCCCGCTGGTCTGGCCCAGGCGCTTGACGAGCGAGAGCAAGAGGGCGAACCGCCGCATGGTCTGGCGCAAGGCTTAACGCTAGAGTCCCGAACATCCCAGGGCGCCAAGCCGGGCATCGATCCAGGAGGTGTCCAGCGTTCCGGCAGCGATATCGGCCAGCATTTTGGTCTCGAGTTCGTGCTTGGCCGACGCGGCCTGGTAGATGGCCTCCGCCTGTGCGTACGGCACCGCCAGCAGTCCGTCGTCGTCGCCGATGATCAGGTCGCCCGGGGCGATGGTCATGCCGTCGAGCGAGACGACGCAATTGATCTCGCCCGGCCCGTCCTTGTACGGCCCGCGGTGGGTGACGCCGGCGGCGTACACGGGAAACGCGCCGCGGCGGATCGTGCCGCAGTCGCGGATGGCGCCATTGATGATGATGCCCGCGATGCCGCGCGATTGCGCGTAGCTGGTCATGATCTCGCCGATGATGGCATTGGTCAGGTCGCCGCCGGCGTCGACCACGATGACATCGCCGGGTTGCGCCAGATCCAGGGCCTTGTGCACCAGCAGGTTGTCACCCGGCCGCGTGCGCACCGTGAGCGCGGGGCCGGCCAGCGGATGGCCGTCATGCATGGGGCGCAACCGGGCGCCGCCCGCCGTCATGCGCGACATGCAGTCGCTGACGTTGGCAACCGGAACGCGGCTGAACTTATCGACCAGTTCCTTGCTTACGGCACGCTGGCGGGGGTGGATTTCAAAGCCTATCATCATTGCTCCTGATCGCTGGGGATATGCGGTTCTGATTACTGTTTGGGAATGCCGGCTTCCTGCACGACCTTGCCGAAGGCGTCGTGGTCCGCGCGATGTTGCCGCGCCAGGTCCTGCGGCGAGCCCTTCATGACGCTATAACCGGCGTCTTCCAGCTTCTTGATCAATTCCGGGTTCGATTGCACCTTGCGCAGCGTGTCATTCAGGGTGGCAATGACGTCGTCAGGCGTTTTTCCCGGCGCCATCAAGCCCCACCAGATCGACTGGTTGATGGTCTTGAAGCCGCTTTCGGGGAAGGTCGGAACGTCGGGCAAGGCAGGCGAACGCTCATTGGCGACGACGGCGAGCGCGCGGACCTTGCCGCCGCGGATTTGCGGCAGCAGCGACGCCACGGATCCCACATACATATCGATGCGCCCGCTGGCCAGGTCGGGGAATGCCTGGCTCCAGCCGCGGTAGGGCACGTGCATCAGCTCCATGTTTGCCGCCTTGCGCCACAAGTAGCCGGTCAGGTCGCCGGTGCCGCCGATGCCGGGGATGCCGAGCGAGACCTGGTTGGGCCGCGCTTGTGCGGCCTTCACCACGTCGCCCACGGTCTTGAAGGGCGAATCCGGCAGAACCACGAAGACGCTGGGCGAGGACGCCACCGGCCCCACCGGCTTGAAGTCCTTGAACGTGTCGTAGCTGAGCTTGCTGTAGAGCCAGGGGTTCAGGACGATGTTGTCGGTCTGCGCCATGACGAGCGTGTGGCCATCAGGGTTCGCGCGCGCCGTCGCGTCCAGCGCCAGGTTGCCGCCCGCGCCAGGTTTGTTCTCCACGACGATGTTCCAACCGGCTTCCTGGCTGATCGCCGATCCGATCATGCGCGTCAGGGTATCGGTGCCGCCACCCGGGGGAAAGGGCGAAATCAGCGTGATGGGGGCCTTGCCCAGGTCGGCGGCTTGCGCGGCGGCGCAACCCAGCACCAGCGAGACGGCCAGCAGTTTTTTGTACAGTTTCATTGTCTTCCTCTCATGTTCTATTTCGGATTGGGACTGCGCTCTATGGCGCAGTTGGCGCTGTCGGGGGTTGTCGGGGGTTGTCGGGTCTATCAGGCCTGGCGGGCCAGCGTGCTCAGCCAGGCAAGGCGGGCTTCCACGGAATCCGGCACCTCGGCCTGGCCGTTCGCGCGCGCGGCCTCGATGCCTCGCGTGGTTCGCTCAAAGAGCTGTTCGACGCCGTTCAGCACCAGCGGCTCCAGGCCGGCTTCGTGCAATTGGTCACGGGCTTCGCGCACTTCGGCCAGCCGGCGCGGCGCGTGCAGGACATGCGAGCGGACGAAGGAATCCATGAAGGCCGTGAGCGGCGTGCGGTCGATATCGGCCAGCACTTCGTAAAGGGACGCGCGCAGGCCCATGCGCTCGGCCGCCACCATGCATTCGACGGCCAGGCTCTCCATGCCCTTGGTCATCACGCTGCGCAGAAGCTTCAGGCGCACGGCGTCACCCGGGGTGCCGTCGATGATGCGCACGGGCGCGCCCGCGCTTTCAGCCAGCGCGGTCACTGCCTGCGCCCCGTGACCCGCACAGAGGAGCGGCGTCTTCTCCGCCAGCAGGGCAATGGCGCCCATGATGGCCACGTCCATGAATTCGATCGGCCAGGCGGCGGCAGCGGTCGCCGCGGCCTGCATGTCCGGGGCGCCGGCAGTGGTGAAGTCCGCGTAGACGGCGCCCGAACGCATGTGGGGAAAACTTTGCCGCGCGACTTGCGCCGCGTTGTAGCCATACACCGCCGACACGACGACGTCAGCCTCCGACAGCCACGGCCCGGGCTCGGCGTGCAGGCTGGCGCCCGCGGCCTGGGCGCGCGCGCGCATCTCGCTGTCTTGCCGCAAGTCGCAGATCCCCACGAACGTATGTCCGGCCGCTGTCCAGGCGCGGGCGTAGCAGTGCCCGACTTCGCCACATCCAATCAACGCGATCTTCATATTTAAAAACACATAAAAAAAACAATACGTGTTTATAGGGCCCAGATTATCTTGGGAAAAGCTAGTGATTACCCGTATTTTTCAACTGTAAAAGTACATAAAAAAAACAAAACTGGCTTGGGACTTGGCCGGATCCGGGTGGTCCGGGAGCACGGATTGCTCACGATCCGGCGCGCGCAGGTCACATACCGCAATGCATAACGCGGCGCTCGGCGCTATCGTCACCGGATGCACGACGCGCCTGCCCGGTCGGCTGGAACACCAGAGAAAGAGGCACTCCATGACTTACTCGAGCTATCACAAGAAGGACATCTTCGGCCGTCCCCTGCACGCGGAAACGCAGATGATGTCCTATGGCTACGACCCCTTTTTGTCGGAAGGGGCCGTCAAGCCGCCGGTGTTCCTGACGTCGACGTTCGCCTTCCGGTCGGCCGAGGACGGCGCCGCGTTCTTCGACCTGGTGTCGGGCCGCAAGCCCTTGCCGCAGGGGGAGACGGCGGGGCTGGTGTATAGCCGCTTCAACCATCCGAACCTGGAGATCGTGGAAGACCGGCTGTCGTTGCTGGATGGATCCCAGGATGCCGCGGTGACCTCCAGCGGCATGTCCGCCATCAGCGCCGTGCTGATGGCCTTTTTGCGGCCGGGCGATCAACTCGTACAGTCGGTGCCGCTCTACGGGGGCACCGAGACGCTGATCGGCAAGATCTTTCCGGAGTGGGGCGTCGGCTCGCATCCGGTGCAGGATGGCTTGTCGTCCAAGAGCATGCGCGCCGCGCTGGAAGACGCGGCGGCCAAGGGGCCGGTCAAGCTGTTCTATATCGAGACGCCCGCCAATCCCACCAATGCGCTGTTCGATTTCGAAGCCCTGAAGAACGAGCTGAATGCGTTCGAGACGCGCCATGGCTACCGGCCGATCTCGGTGTGCGACAACACGCTGCTGGGCCCTATTTTCCAGAAGCCGGCGGAACACGGCGTGGACCTGAGCGTGTATTCCCTGACGAAGTATGTGGGCGGCCACAGCGACCTGGTGGCGGGCGCGGTCACCGGCGGCAAGGAGCTGATCAAGAAGGTGCGCGGCATCCGCAGCGCGTTCGGCTCGCAGCTGGACCCGCATTCCTGCTGGATGATCACGCGCTCGATGGAAACCGTGGTGCTGCGCATGAAGCAGGCGGCCCGCACGGCGACCAAGGTCGCGCAATGGCTATCGGGCAACCCGCACGAGAGGGTGCGGATCTTCCATCCGGAGATGATCGATGACCGTGCCTACCAGGAGGTCTACAAGCGCCAGTGCACGGGTCCGGGCTCGACCTTCGCCTTCGTGCTGGAAGGCGGGCGCGAGCGCGCGTTCCGCTTCATCAATGCCCTGCATCTGTTCAGGTCGGCGGTCAGCCTGGGCGGGACGGAGACGCTGGTCTGCCATCCCGCGTCGACCACGCATTCGGGCGTGCCGGCGGCCGAGCGCGACGCCGCGGGTGTGTCGGAAGGGTTGATCCGGATCTCCATCGGCCTGGAGCACGAGGAAGACCTGATCGCTGACATGGACCACGCGTTTCGCAACGGCTGAGCCGGGGCCTTGACCGCCTGGCAGTGCGCCGTTCGCGCCGCGCCCGCGCTCAACCCGCTGGCGTGGGGCGGCGCGCGCGGTTCAACAGCACGAAGGCGGCCGTGGCCAGCAGCATGATGGTCGCGGTGGCGATCACCGCGGCATAGCCGGTTTCGAATGCCGTCCTGGCCAGGCGCGTCAGCGTGGCGGCAAGTTCCGCCGGCAGGCTTTCGGCAACGATCAGCGCCTCGTCCAGGCTGTCGCGGGCGGCGGCCGTCTGGGCCACGCCAGCCGGCACGGCCAGCGACTGTGCGTAGACGCCCGACAGGATCGATCCCATCAGGGTCACGCCCAGCGCGCCGCCCAACTCGTACGACACTTCCTCGATGGAGGCGGCCATGCCGGCGCGTTCCGGCGTGGCGCTCTGCATGATGGTGCTGGAGGCGGCCGTCATGGTGGCGCCGATGCCCAGGCCCAGCACGCTCAGGCTGACCAGCTGCGGCAGGACGGCGCCGTCGTAGGTCAGCAGATAGCCACCCATGCCCGCGCCCGACACCAGCAGTGCCAGGAACAGCAGGCGCCTGCTGCCGACGCGGCCCAGCAGCAGGCCGGCCAGCGGGCCGGCCACGAAGGCGGCCAGGGGCAGCGGCAGAATGAAGAGCGCGGCCTGGATGGGCGACATGCCCAGCACCAGTTGCAGCCGCTGGCTGAATACCAGTTCCATGCCCAGCAGCGCGGCGGCGGCGAAGAGCGCTGCCGCGACGGCCGAGCTGAAGGCGGCGGTGCGGAAGATGGCAAAGTCGATAAGCGGATAGGGCCGGCGCCGCTGGCGGCGCACAAAGATGGCCAGCATGGCGGCTCCCGCCACGCAGGCCAGGCCCGCGTGCAGCCAGGACGGGGTTGCACGGCCCAGTTCCTTGAGCGCGTAGGCGCACAGGATCAGCCCCGCCATGACCTGCAGCGACCCGGGCAGGTCCCAGGGACGCGATGCGTCCGGCTGGCTGGGCGGGATGAAGCGCCATGCCAGCGGCAGCGCCACGAGGACAATGGGCACGTTGATGAGGAACACCGAGCCCCACCAGAAGTGCTCCAGCAATATGCCGCCCACCACCGGCCCCAGCGCTGCGCCGCCCGAGGCCACCGAGGCCCAGACGCCGATGGCCACGGCGCGCTCGCGTTCGTCGGCGAAGGTGAGCCGCAAGATGGACAGGGTGGCGGGCATCATCATGGCCGCGCCGATGGCCAGCAGCGCGCGGGCCGTGATCAGGACGGCGGCGCCGGGCGAGTAGGCGGCGGCAAGCGAGGCCACGCCGAACACGGCCAGTCCCATCATGAAAAGGCGCTTGTGGCCCAGCCGGTCGCCCAGCGTGCCCATGCCCAGCAGCAGGCCGGACACGACCAGCGCATAGACGTTCACGATCCACAGCTTGGCGGACGCCGTGACGCCCAGTTCGTGCGTGAGCCGGGGCAGGGCCGTGTACAGCACCGTCATGTCCACCACGATCAGCAACAAGGCGCTGGACACGATGGCCAGCACGAGCCAGCGGCCGCGGGCGGCCGTGGCGACAGCGTTCGTATGAGTTCGCTGCATGGTTCTACTCCTAGCAATGCCGGACCCGGCGCGCGGGTCCACGGGTCCGCATTGTCCATCTAAGTATTTGCCATAAAAAGTTAGAATCCATCTATAAAACAGATAGATTGGGGATGTCATGCAGTGGACTTTGGACCAGCTCAGGATATTCGTGGCGGCGGCGGAATCGGGCTCGTTTTCGGCGGCGGCGCGGCGGATCGGCCGCGCGCAGTCCGCGGTCAGCACGGCCGTGGGGCTGCTTGAGGCGGACTTGGGCGTGGAACTGTTCGACCGCTCGCGCCGCAATGCGGTTTTGACGCCCGCGGGCGAAGTGATGCGGCTGGAGGCCCAGGAACTGCTGCGGCAGGCGGGTGGCCTGGCCCAGCGCGCGCTGTCATTCGCGGGTGGGCAGGACGCGCGGCTGTCCATCGCGCTGGACGAGGCGTTGCCGTATCTGGTGCTGGGTGCGCTGGTCGTGGAATTGGCCCAGCGGTTTCCGGCGCTGGAACTGACGCAGCTCAATGGCACCGCGACCGAGGTGGCCGACTACGTGCGGCAGGGGCGCGCAAGCATTGCCTTCCACTTTGACCGCGGCGACCCGGGCAGCGACTTCGCGCATCGCTACCTGGGCAATGTGGCGCAGGGTATTTTCGTGGCGGCCGGGCATCCGCTGGCCGCGCAACCCCGGGTGACGCGCAGGGACCTGGCGCGGCACCGCCAACTGGTCATGCAGATGGAAGAAGTGGAGGACATGGTGCTGAGCCCCACGGTGTGGCGCACTGACAGCTTCTACAGCATCGCCGGCATGGTGGCGGACGGGCTGGGGTGGGCGATCCTGCCGTTGAACATCGCTGAATACGAGAGTTTTCGCACCACGCTGACGCCGGTGCCCTGCGAAGGCCTGGCGCTGCCGATGCTGTCCGTGCGCACGCTGTGGCTGCAAGGGGCCACGCTGGGCGAGACCGAACGCTGGCTGCAGCAGCGGATGGAGCAGTTGCTGCGGCCGGGCTAGCTTTCAGCTCAGCAGCGCGGTGACCAGGTCATTGCCGGCCTGATGGCCGCCGGAGAAGTTCAGCGCGGTCTGGACGTGTTGCAGATGCTCGTCCATCAGGGCGCAGGCGCGTTCAGTGTCGCCGGCGCGGGCGGCTTCGATGAAAGCGTGGTGCTCCTGCGATGAGCAACTGGCGTCGTGCGAGCTTTGATACAGCACGGTGATGACGGCGCTGCGCGCGGACAGTTCGCGCAGCATGCCCGTCAGCACGGAATTGCCCACGGTTTCCGCCAGCAGGATGTGGAAATGGCTCAGCAGGCGGTTGCGCGTCTGCACGTCGCCGCTGTCCAGCGCTTTGCGCTCTTCGGCCAGGTGGGCGTCGATACGGCGGAAATCCGCGGCCTTGGCGTGCGCGACGAACTCGCGGGCCAGTGCGGCTTCCAGGATGCGGCGCACCGCGTAGACCTCGCGGGCCTCGTTCGCATCGGGCTTGCTCACGAAGGCGCCCTTGTCGGGCACGATGTTGATCAGCTTGTCCTTGGACAGCATCAGCAAGGCTGCGCGGATCTTGGTGCGGCTGACCTTGTAGACCTTCGCCAGGGCCTCTTCGCGCAGACGGGTGCCGGGCGGGAGCTTGTGCGCCACGATGGCGGCGGCCACTTCCTTGGCAATGTCGTCGGCGCTGGGGTCAGTCTGAACTTCCTGAGTCATGGGGCGCGGCAGAGGCTGCCGGGAGGGAAAACCATTGGGCAGCCAGTCTATCAAAAGCGGGACCGGGAAGGCAGACATTTTTTGCATACAAAGTTTGCGTGTATGCCTGCCCGAGCCTTCCCTGAGCGTCCGCGCGCGCCAGTAACTACTTCGCCATCAGCCCCAGGTATTCGATCAGTTCCTTTTCCTTCACGTAAGTGGCCTGGGCCCAGGCTTTGTAGTCCTCGCTATTGCGATAGGCGGGCGACTGGTTGAGCTGCTTCATGACGTCCATGCTGGCCTGGTCGAACAGCGCCTGCTTGAAGGCGTCGTGCAGGATCTTCACCACCGCCGGGTCCATGCCCTTGGGGCCGGCCAGGCCGTAGGGGGAGGTGGATACGACCTTGTAGCCCAGCTCTTGCGCGGTGGGCACGTCGGGCCAGCGGGTGGTGCGTTTTTCGCCGAAGGTGACCAGCAGGCGCATTTTTCCGGAGTCCACGAACTGGTCCCAGCCGGTGGCGTCGCTCTGCGCCATGACGTGCCCGCCCAACAGCGCCTGCTGCATGTCGGCGTTGCCCTTGAACGGAACGTGGTTCAGTTTGACCTTGGCGTTGATGGCGATTTCCTCGATCAGCAGGTGCGGCGACGAGCCGATGCCGGTGGAGCCGTAGTCGATCTTGCCGGGCGCCTTGCGCGCGGCCTCGATGTATTCGTTGAAGGTCTTGTACGGCGAGTCCGAGCGCACCGTGAAGCCGAAGGTGTAGCCGGACAGGCCCAGGATGAAGGTGAAGTCGTTGATCGGGTCCCAACTGCTTTTCTGCATGTAGGGCATGCGCAGCATCGCCAGGGTGTACAGGCTGATGGTGTAGCCGTCGGGCTTGGCCGTCTTGGCCATGGTGGCGGTGCCCAGGGTGCCGCCGGCGCCCGGGCGGTTTTCCACGATGACGGGTTGGCCCAGGTGTTTGGCGGCGTCCTGCGCCACGATGCGCAGGTGGCGGTCGGTGGAGCCGCCGGCCGGGAAGGGCACGATCAGGGTGATGGGCTTAGAGGGGAAGGTGTCTTGCGCGCTGGCGGGCAAGGGCAGCGCGGCGCTTGCCAGGGTAAGCAGTAGGGCGCTCAGGCAAGCGCGGCGCAGGGGCAGTCGGGCCATAGGGTTGTCTCCAGGTATGTAGTTATTGGGCTGCGGGCCGGTCGTGCAGCACGACCTTGACGGGCAGCCGGGACAGCGCTTCGCGCAGCAGGGCTTTCAGCGGCGCGGGCGCACCGGCGCCGGCTTCTACGGCGACATCCGGTTGCGCATCGGCCAGCACGCGGAAGACGGCATCGTCTTCCGCGAGGCCAGCCTCGTGCAGGGTGCGCGCCACCACGGCCTGGACCGACACGGCGGTCGCCAGGCGGCGCAAATCGGGTTTGTAGATCTTGCCTACGTTGGTCATCGGCATGGCGTCCAGGACGATGACCCGCTTGGGCCGGGCGGGGCCTTCGTCCACGTGCTCGGCGGCGTAGGCGATGAGCTCGGCCTCCGAGGCCTGGGCGCCGTCCGCCAGCGTGACGAAGGCGATGGGCAGCTCTCCGGCGTAGGCGTCCGGCGCGCCGACGGCGGCGCAGAGCTGCACCGCCGGATGCGTGGCGAGCGCGTCCTCGATGGTCTTGGGATCGATGTTGTGGCCGCCGCGGATGATCAGATCCTTGGCGCGGCCCTGCAGGTGCAGGCGGCCTTCGCCGTCCAGGAATCCGACGTCGCCGCTGATCAGCCAGCCGTCGCCGGTGAAGGCGCGCGCGGTGTCCTCGGGGTCCAGGAATCCGGGGATGACGTTGGGCGCCTTGAACAGCACCATGCCCGGCGTGCCGGTGGGGAGTTCGCGCGGAGGCTGGCCGGCGGGCATGTCCAGGCGGACGATGCGCACCTGCACGTAGGGCAGCGGAAAGCCCACGCAGTTCACGGGGAACTCGCAGCCGGGCGGCGAGATCGACGAGATGCCGGCCATTTCGGTCATGCCCAGGCTTTCGCTGACGTGCAGGCCGAACAGGCGCTTGAAGCGCGCCGCCAGTTCGGCGGGCAGCGGCGCCGCGCCGGTGCGGCAATAGCGCAGCGACGAGATGTCGGCCCCCGCCAGCGGAATGTCGGCCAGCGCGGCCAGGATGGTGGGCACGCCTTGCAGCGAGGTGGCGCGGTGCTTTTCGACCAGGCGCCAGTAGTTGCGCAGCACGTCGCGGTTGCGCAGCAACAGCGTGGTGGGGATGACGGTTTCCACGCCGGCGGACAAGGCCGCCAGCGAGGCCGGCAGCACGCCCGCCACGTGGAACAGGGGGTAGCCGTTGATGACCACGTCCCCGGGGCCGGCGTTCTGCAACTGCACCGCGGCCCAGGCCGAGAACACCTGGTTGGCGTGCGTATGGACGGCAAGCTTGGGCGCGCCGGTCGTGCCGCCGGTGTGAAAATACGCGGCCACGTCGTCCGGCCGGATGACGCGTTCGCTGAGCAGCCGGTCAGCCGGCTGGGCGGCCCGGCCGGCGTTGAAGTCCTGCGCGCAGGCGGGCAGCGCGGGACGGGCGGCAAGGGGCTCGTCCAGGGGCGCCACGCGCAGCAGGGTGCGCAGGGTGGGCACGCGTTCCAGCAGGCGCAAGGCCTTGGACCAGGAGCCGCACTCCACGTCGGAGCCATACGCGATCAGCACCTTGGCGCGCGCCGTCGTCATCAGCGAGGCCAGCTTGTCTTCGGTCAGCAGGGGATTGAGCGGCTGGACAATGCCGGCCGCTTCGCCGCCCCACAGCGCCAGGTGGTATTCCAGGCAGCCCGGCAGCAGCACGGCCACCGCGTCGCCGGCGCGGATGCCCAGCCCGTGCAACAGATTGGCCGTCTGGTGGATGCCGGCCAGCAGTTCCTGGTAGCTCCAGCGCACCGCCTCGTCGGCGGGATCGGCGCTGCGCAGAAAGGTCAGCGCGGTCTTGCCGCCGAAGGCGGCCGCGGAGTTGCGGAAGATTTCGTAGGTGCTTTGGACCGTCAGCGTCTCGGCCAGCGGGCGGGCCTGCAGGCGCTGCACGTCGGCCGCGTTGCGCACCGGAAAGGGCGCCGCGAAGGGGCGCGACAGGGTCGGGACGGCGTAGGGCGGGGTCATGTCCGCATTCCTCCGTTCAGGCCTGCCCCAGCGCGATGTAGCGCCGCAGGTGGTGGTCTTCGTCGCCCAATTGGTGGTCGATCATGACTAGGCGCTTGGCGTAGTGGGCCAGCGGCAGTTCCCAGGTCATGCCGATGCCGCCATGGAGCTGGATGCTCTCTTCGGCGACCAGGGTGCCGATGCGGCCGATGGTGTACTTGGCGGCGGACAGCGCGCGTTCGCGCGTGGCGCGGTCGGGGTGGTCCAGGGCGGCGGCCGCGTTGATGACGGCCGAGCGTGCCTGCTCGATCTCCAGCAGCACATCGGCCATGCGATGCTGCAGCGCCTGGAAGCTGCCGATGGGCGCGCCGAACTGGCGGCGGGTGCGCAGGTATTCCAGGGTGGCGTCGCGCGCGCAATCCATGGCGCCCACGGCTTCCGAGCACAGCGCAAGAAGGCCGCGGCCGGTGGCGCGCTCCAGCAGCGCGTAGCCTTGGCCCGCCGCGCCCAGCAGGGCGTCCGGACCCAGTTGCACCTGGTCGAAGACCAGTTCCGCCGCGCGGCCGCCGTCGATCAGGCCGTAGCCGCGCGCGCTCAGACCGAATGTGCCGGCGCTGACCAGGAACAGGTTGATGCCGGCTTCGTCGCCGTCCGCGCCAGCGGTGCGCGCGGACACCAGGAACAGGTCCGCGTGCTCGCCCGCGTTCACGACGGCCTTGGCGCCATCTAGCACCCAGCCGCCGGCATTGCGTTCGGCGCGCGTGCGTACCACGTTCAGTTCGTAGCCTGAGTCGGGTTCGGCCTGGGCGAGGGCGGCGGTGATGCTGCCCGCGATCAGCCCGTCCAGCGCTTCGCGCTGGGCCGGTGTGCCGGCCGTGGCGATCGCGGTGCCGGCCATCAGGGCGTCCAGGAAGGGTTCGACCACCAGGCCGCGGCCCAGTGCTTCGAAGACGACGGAGATATCGAAGCCCGCGCCGCCCAGGCCGCCGTCGGCCTCCGCGAACAGCGCGCCGATGGCGCCCAGTTCGGCGTAGCGGCGCCAGAGGTCCACGCTGTAGCCTTGCGGCGACTGGGCGTGGCGCATGCGGGTGGTGAAGTCGTACTGTTCGGCGACAAAGCGGCGCAGCATGTCGGAGAGCATGCGCCGGTCTTCGGTGTGTTCGAAATTCATGGCCGGCCCTTACAGTCCCAGGATCATCTTCGAGATGATGTTCTTCTGGATTTCATTGGAGCCGCCGAAGATCGACAGCTTGCGGTTGTTGAAGTACTGCGCGGCGGCGCTGGCGGCGCCGTCGGGGCCGATGGGCGGCGCGTCATGGCCGTCGTGCAGCGCTTCGGGCACGAAGGGCCGGGCGTAGGGGCCCATGGCGCGGCGGTTCAGCGCGCTGATCTCTTGCCGGATCTGCGTGCCGCGGATCTTCAGCATGGAGCTTTCCGCGCCGGGCGCGCCGCCGCCCGCCACGGCCGCCACCACGCGCAGGTTGGTGGTGCGCATGTTGGCCAGCTCGATCTCCACGCGCGCCAGCCGGGCGGCGAAGTCGGGGTCTTCGGCCAGCGGACGGCCGTGCTTCTTCTGGCGGGCGGCCACCGTCTTCAGACGTTCCAGGGCGGCCGTCGACTGGCCCACGCCGGCGATGTTGGTGCGTTCGTAGGTCAGCAGGTATTTGGCGCAGGTCCAGCCGCGGTTCTCTTCGCCGACCAGGTTTGCCACCGGGACGCGCACGTCCGAGAAGAACACTTCATTGACCTCGTGTTCGCCGTCCAGCGTGATGATGGGGCGCACTTCCACGCCGGGGCTGTTCATGTCGATCAAGAGGAAGCTGATGCCTTCCTGGCGGCGGCCTTCCTGCGAGGTGCGCACCAGGCAGAAGATCATGTTTGCGTACTGGCCCAGCGTGGTCCAGGTCTTCTGGCCGTTGACGACGTAGCTGTCGCCGTCGCGCACCGCGGTGGTCTTGACCGAGGCCAGGTCCGACCCGGCGCCCGGTTCGGAATAGCCCTGGCACCACCAGTCCGAGCCGTCCAGGATGCGCGGCAGCCAATGGCGCCGCTGCGCGTCGGTGCCGTACTTGATCAGCACCGGACCCAGCATGCTCAGGCCGAAGGGCACGATGCGCGGCGCGGCGGCCAGCGCGCATTCGTTTTCAAAGATGAATTTCTGCGTGGCGCTCCAGCCGGTGCCGCCGTATTCTTCCGGCCAGTGGCTGGCCAGCCAGCCCTGCTGGTTCAGGATGGCGTGCCATTCGTCCATGTCGGCGCGGGTCAGCAGCTTGCCTTCGCTGACCTTGTCGGACAGGCGGCGCGGCAGCCGGGCGTCGAGAAACGCGCGCACCTCATCGCGGAAGGCGTTTTCTTCGGGGGTGAATTCCAGGTCCATGGGGATCCTCAATAAATTTCAAACAGGCCGGCCGCGCCCATGCCGCCGCCGATGCACATTGTGACGACGGCGTAGCGGGCGCCTCGGCGCCGGCCTTCGATCAGGACATGGCCGGCCAGGCGCGCGCCGGTGACGCCAAACGGGTGTCCCAAGGCGATGGAGCCGCCATCCACGTTCAGCCGGTCCATCGGGATGCCAAGCTTTTCCTGGCAGTACAGGGCTTGCGAGGCAAACGCTTCGTTCAGTTCCCAGAGGTCGATGTCTGCTACCTTCAGGCCGTGGCGTGCCAGCAATCTGGGCACGGCGTAGACCGGGCCGATGCCCATTTCGTCGGGTTCGCAGCCGGCGATCGCCAGGCCGCGGAACGCGCCCAGCGGTCGGATGCCGGCGCGCTGGGCCTCGGATGCTTCCATCAGCACGCAGGCGGCGGCGCCATCGGATAGCTGCGATGCGTTGCCGGCGGTGACGAACTGGCCCTCGCCGCGCACCGGGGCCAAGCCCGCCAGCGCCTCGTAGGTGGTGCCGGGGCGGTTGCAGGTGTCGTGGTCTATCGTGACTTCGCGTTCGGAGACCGCGCCGGTCGCGCGGTCCGTGACGGCCATGACGGTGGTGACCGGGACGATCTCTTCGCGGTAGCGGCCGGCGGTCTGCGCGGCTTCCGTGCGCGCCTGGCTCTGCGCGGCAAAGCGGTCCTGCGCTTCCCGGCTGATGCCGTACCGGGCAGCAACGATGTCGGCGGTTTCGATCATGGGCAGGTAGAGTTCGGGCTTGTTCGCCACGATCCACGGGTCCATGCCGCTGACACCGTCGTCGCGCGTGCGGATCTGCGATACCAGTTCGACGCCGCCCGCGATGGCGGCCGGGACGCCGTCCATCACGATACGGCCGGCGGCCGATGCGATGGCCTGCAGGCCGGACGCGCAATAGCGGTTGACGGTGGCCCCGCCCACGCTGACGGGCAGCCCGGCGCGGATCACCGCCTGGCGGCCGATGTTGCGGCCGGTGGCGCCTTCCGGATAGCCGCAGCCGATGAAGGCGTCTTCGATCAGCGCGGGGTCGATGCCGGCGCGTTCGACGGCGGCGCGCACGGCGTGCGCGGCCAGCGTGGGCCCGGCGATCCGGTTGAATTCGCCGCGGCCCGCCTTGGTGATGGGGGTGCGGGCGGTGGAGACGATGACGGCTTCACGCATGGTCTATTCCTGTTGAATGCAAGCGGTTCAGGCGGCCTGGTTCAGGCTGGCGAAATTGCGTCCGGACTCCGCCAATTGCACGAGCAGCGGCGACGGTTTCCAGAAGGCGGGGTCTTCCTCGGCAAAGCCGCGGATGTCGGCCAGCACGCTGTCCAGGCCCACACTGTCGGCGTAGTGCGTCGGGCCGCCTCGGTAGCGCGGAAAGCCGTAGCCGGACAGGAACACCACGTCCACGTCGGACGGACGCAGCGCTATGCCCTGGTGCAGCACGTTGGCCGCCTCGTTGATCATGGCGGCCAGGTAGCGGCGCAGGATGTCGTCCTGCGTGTAGGGGCGGGGCGTGACGCCGGCGCGGCGGCGTTCCTCGTCGATGATGGCCAGCACTTCCGGATCCGGCGTGCCCTGGCGCGCGCCGTCGGGATACAGGTAGAAGCCGCGCCCGGTCTTCTGGCCGAACCAGCCGCGTTCGCACAGGCGGTCGGGAATCTGCACGTAGCGCAGCGCGGGGTCGCGGGTGGCGGCGCGGCGCTTGCGCGTGGCCCAGCCGATGTCGCCGCCGGCCAGGTCGGCCATCTGGTAAGGGCCCATGGGATAGCCGAACGCGCGCACGGCGGCGTCGATGTCGTAGGGCGATGCGCCGTCTTCCATCATCATGTCGGCGGCCTGCCGGTGCACGGCCAGGATGCGGTTGCCGATGAATCCGTCGCACACGCCCGCGCGCACGGGAATCTTGCGCAGCCGCTTGGCCAGTTCGAAACCCGTGGCCACGGTGTCCGGCGCGGTGTCCTTGCCCACCACCACTTCCAGCAGCTTCATGATGTTGGCGGGCGAGAAGAAGTGCAGCCCCAGCACGTCGGCCGGTCCGCGCGTCGCGGCGGCGATGCGGTCCACATCCAGGTACGAGGTGTTGGTGGCCAGCACCGCGCCCGGCTTGGCGACGCGGTCGAGCTGCGCGAAGACGGTCTGCTTGACGGCCATGTCTTCGAAGACGGCTTCGATGATCAGGTCGGCATCGCCCAGCGCGTCGTAACGGGTGGCGCCGCTGAAACGTGCCAGGCGGGCGGCGCGCTCGCCGGCGTCGATCCTGCCTTTCTTGACCAGCAGGTCATACACCTGTTCGACGCGTGCGCGGCCGCGCCCCAGCGCGGCGTCGTCCTGCTCCACCATCACCACGGGCAGGCCCGCATCCAGCACCGCCACGGCGATGCCCGCGCCCATGGTGCCGCCGCCGACGATGCCCACGCGTTCGAGCCGCCGGGCGCGCGCCTCTTTCAGTTCCGGGATCTTGGCGGTGTCGCGTTCGGCGAAGAAGGCGTGCACCAGCGCGGCCCGCTGCGGGCTGTCGATGCACTGCAGGAATAGCGCCCGTTCGGTGCGCAGTCCTTCTTCAAAGGGCTGTTCGATGGCGGCGCGCACGGCCTCGACGATTCTGGCGGGCGAAAACAGGCCCCGGGCGGTGGCGGCCACGCGTTCGGCGGCGGCGTCCACCGCCGCCAGCGCGGCCTGCCTGTCGGCCAGCGCGGCCGTGGCGTCGCGGGTGCGGCGCGCGCCCGCGTTCAGCGCCAGCAATTGGCGGGTGTAGGCCAGCCCCGCATCCAGCGGGTCGTCTTCCGTGGCCAGCGTGTCGACGAGTCCGGCATTCAAGGCGGCCTCGGCCGACAGGGGCTTGCCGGACAGCATCAGGTCCACCGCGGCCGCGGCGCCCATCAGGCGCGGCGCGCGCTGCGTGCCGCCCGCGCCGGGCAGCAGGCCCAGGTTCACCTCGGGCAGCCCCAGCTTGGCGCTCGCCAGCGCCACGCGGTAGTGCGCGGCCAGGGCGATTTCAAGTCCGCCGCCCAGCGCCGCGCCATGCAGGGCCGCGACCACCGGTTTGGCGCTGGCTTCGATCTGGTTGCACACGTCCGGCAGGAGCGGCTGCTGCGGAGGCTTGCCGAACTCGCGGATGTCGGCGCCCGCGATGAAGTTCCGGCCCGCGCCCACCAGCAGGATCGCGCGGACCTGGTTGTCGGTCTGCGCGCTTTGAATGGCCGCCGACAGGTCGCGGCGCACGGCGGCGCTCAGGGCGTTGACCGGCGGGTGGTCCAGGGTGACGACCAGGATGTCTTCGTAGCGGCGCGTCCGTGCCGCGCCGGTGCTTGCGCTGTCTGTCATGGACAGTGTCTCCGTGGTGGCTTCCTGCTGGCGGGCCGCGCGGCGCGTGGCTGGGGGCCGTGCGCCGGGGCGCCGCGCATGCGGTGCCTGGCGGGCCAGGGGTGGCCCGTCTTTTATGGGCTTTATTCTTTCGCAGTAAAGATGTCTTGACAATGGCATCCATAATTGACACTCCAGATAATAAAATTTGACAATGCGGTGAAGGAGAGCCGACATGGACACCAAATCCCTGACCCTGCTGGTCGAAATCCTGGACGCGGGTAATTTGAGCGAGGCGGCGCGCCGGCTGAAGATGACGCGCGCCAACGTCAGCTATCACTTGAATCAACTGGAAAAGTCGGTCGGCATGCAACTGGTGCGCCGCACGACGCGGCGCGTGGAGCCCACCGAAATCGGCCTGAAGCTGTACAAGCACGGGCGCAGCATCCAGGACGAACTGGTGGCCGCGCGCGAATCGGTCGAGACCCTGGGCAAGACGCCGCAGGGCAAGGTCCGGCTGAGCGTTCCCAGCGGCTACGGGCAGTTCGTGATGACGCCCTGGCTGCTGGAGTTCAAGCAGGCCTATCCGGATATCGTGCTGGACGTGCTGTTCGAGAACAGTGTCGAGGACCTGCTGCGCGATGAGGTGGACATCGCCGTGCGCATCATGTCCGAGCCGCCGCAGCATCTGGTGGCGCGCGAGCTGGGCCAGGTCCGCTACGTGGCCTGCGCGTCCAGGGCCTACGCCGACCGCCATGGGCTGCCGCAGCGGCCGGAAGACCTGGCGGGCCTGCCGGTCATCAGCGCCGCCGTGATTGGCCGCCCGCTGCGCCTGTCCGCCTACTACGGCGGCCAGCCCCGCCAGCATGTCGTGCTGGAGCCCACCGTCATCTCGCGCAATTACGCCTTTCTGCGCGACGCGATCCGCGCCGGGCTGGGCGTGGGCGTGGTGCCGGACTACGTGGTGCATGACGACGTGGCGCGCGGGGATCTACTGGCCGCGCTGACCGAATGGCGTCTCAGCATCTTCGGGCGCGGCATGTATATGCTGTACATGCCCAACCGGCACCATCCGCGCGCCATCGGGATGATGATCGAATTCATCCTGGACCGGGCGCAACGCCGGCACGACGGCCAGGCCGGCCTGCTGGCGGTGGGACGCGCGCCGGGCGCGGGCACGGGGCTTGCTGAAGGCATTTGAAAATCGAATGCGAGGGGCATGATGGAAACTGCGACGCCGGCGGACGCACCGCCACGGACCGAGGAAACAGCCCTCAAGGCGTCCGAACCCCCGGCGTCCGAACCCCCGGCACCCGAACCCCCCGCGCCCGAACCCACGGCGGAGAAGGTGACGGCGGAGGACGCCGGCCTGATCGACACGACCCCTCCCGTGCTTCCTTCCGTGCGCGCGCGCGGCGTATGCCTGACCACCTTGACCGTGCTGGCCGTATTGTTCAGCCTGAAGCTGGCCCAGGAATTCATGGTGCCCGTGGTAATGGCCATCGTGGTGTCCTATGCGCTGGACCCCGCCGTGACGCTGATGGAGCGCGCGCGCCTGCCGCGCGCCTTCGGCACCGTGGTGCTGTTGCTGGCTATCGCGTGCGCGATCGCCGGGCTGGCCTATGCGACGCAGGACCAGGTGGGCGACATCGTGCACGCCTTGCCGGAGATCTCCGGCAAGCTGTCCCACACCCTTAGCGGACTCAGCAGCGGCGACGGGTCCTTCGTTGAAAAGCTGAAGGCCGCGGCCAGCCTGCTGCAGGACTCGGGCGGCGTGCCGCCCGGACGCCAGGTCGTCGTGGCGAAGTCCGACGGCGGCCTGAGCGACATCCTGCTGTGGGGATCCAAGGGCGTGGCCACCTTTATCGGCCAGGCGACGATGTGCGTATTCCTGGTGTTCTTCCTGCTGCTGTCGGGCAATGCGTTCAAGCGCAAGTTCGTGAAGGTGGCCGGCACCACGCTGTCGCAGAAGAAGATCAGTGTGCACATGCTGGACCAGATCAACAGCGCCATCCATATGTACATGGCGATGATGCTGGTGACGAATGTGGTGCTGGGACTGCTGTCGTGGGTGGCTTTCCGCCTGCTGGGGCTGGAAAACGCCGCGACCTGGGCCATCGTGGCGGGGGCCCTGCACATCATTCCGTACTTCGGCCCGCTCCTGACCGCGGTCGGCACGGGCGTGGCGGCGCTGGTCCAGTTCGGCGAGCTTGGTCCCGCGCTGGCGGTGGCGTTGAGTTCGGTCGGGATCGCCTTGCTGATGGGCGTGGTCGTCACCACGTGGATGTCGGGCCGCATTGCCAAGATGAACGCCGTCGCGGTGTTCATCCTGCTGCTGCTGTTCACCTGGCTGTGGGGCATATGGGGCACGCTGTTGTCCGTGCCCATCGCCTTCATCGCCAAGGTGGTGGCGGACCACATAGAGGGCCTGGAAGCCGTGTCGGAATTCCTGGGCGAGTAAAACCGGCGCCGCGGATGGAGCGTGAACGTGAACATCGAGGCGGTCTGGTTCCTGCTGATAGGCGCGCTGTTCGTGTTGATGGCGCTGGCCAGGCGCGTGATCGACAGGCTGCCCATGACCGGCGCCATGGTGTATCTGGCGGTCGGCTTCCTGATCGGGCCGGCGGGGCTGGGCCTGCTCAACCTGGACCTGTTCGATGACCGCCATGTCCTGCGCCTGATCACCGAGGCCGCGCTGCCGGTTTCGCTGTTCGCCATCGGCATGCACCTGCGCGCCGCTTGCGGCGATCCGTTGTGGCGGCTGCCGCTGCGGCTGGCGGCCCCCGCGATGTTGCTGACGATCGCGCTGATGGCGGCATTGGGCGTCCTGGCGCTGGGTCTGGCTTGGGGGCCGGCGGTGCTGCTGGCCGCCGCGCTGGCGCCCACCGATCCGGTGCTGGCGAATGAACTGCGTCCGCTGGAGGCCGGCGACGACGAGCCGCTGCGGTTCGCCTTGTCGGGCGAGGGCGGCGCCAACGACGGCGCGGCGTTTCCGTTCGTGGTGCTGGGAATCGCCCTGTGCAATGCGGGACCGGAGGGGCTTGCACACCCCTGGGCGCTGGCGGCGGAAATGACCTGGGGCGTGGCCGTGGCCATCGCGATCGGCTGGCTGATGGGGACGTTGAGCGAGCGCCTGATCGCCATGCTGCGCATCCGCTACGGCAACGCGCTGGGCCTGGACGAATTCCTGGCGCTGGGGCTGATCGCGCTTTGCTATGGCGCCACGCTGCTTGCGCATGGCTATGGCTTTCTGGCGGTGTTCTGCGCGGGCGTGGCGCTGCGCCAGCAGGAGTTGCGCGCGACCGGCGGCGCCCGCAATCCGCGCGAGGCCGTGCAGGACGTGACGCCCGCCGAGCAGGAGGAGAGCTCGCAGGATCCCAAGCTGGCGCACGCCCATCTGGCCGAATCCATGATGGCGATATCGGTGGGGCTGGAACGCTTCGTGGAGCTGGCGCTGATGCTGATCATTGGCTGCGTGGTATCGGCGTACTGGCGCGAGATGCTGGCCTGGATGCCGTTGCTGGTGTCGGCCGCGCTGTTCGTGGCGGTGCGTCCAGCCAGCGTCATGCTGGCGCTGGCCGGGTCGACGCTGGACGCCCGCCAGCGCTGGATGGCGGGCTGGCTGGGCATCCGCGGCGTGGGCACCTTCTACTATCTGATGCTGGCGGTGGAGCAGGCGCCGCAGGCCGTGTCGGGAGGGCTAGCGCCGCTGCTGCTGGCGGCCATCGTCGGCTCGGTGCTGGTGCACGGCGTCACGGCGTCGCCCCTGCTCAGATGGTATTGCCGCGGCCAGCCGCGAAGTGGGCCGGGACGTGGGCCGGGAAGTGGACCGAGAAGTGGGCCCCGAACCGGGCCCTGAATCGGGCCCCGAACCCGGCCCCGAACCCGTTCCTGAAGCGCCGGCTCCTCCAGTCTTGCTTGCCGCGGCGCAGCGGTGCCGCCACCCCGGCTTGGTATGCTCGAGCCTCGATTCGCCGGATCCTTCATGACCGATACGTCCCGTTCCGCCAGTTCCGCCGCCACGCATTCCGCGCTGGCTCCCGACGCCCGCCGCACGCAGCTTCGGCGCATGAAGATCGCCGCGCTGGCGCTGCTGGCGGCCATGGTCAGCGGCTTCATCACCAGCCACGTCATGGGCGGGCAGGGCGCGTGGGCCTGGGTGCGGGCCTTTTGCGAGGCCGCCACGGTGGGCGCCCTGGCCGACTGGTTCGCCGTCGTGGCGCTGTTTCGGCGACCCATGGGCCTGCCCATTCCGCATACGGCCATCATCCCCAGCAACAAGGACCGCATCGGCGACAGCCTGGCGGTGTTCGTGCGCGACCACTTCCTGGATCCCGACACGCTGATGGAAAAGCTGCGGGTCTTCGACCCTGCCGCGCGGCTCAGCCGCTGGCTGGCGCGGCCCCGGCAAGCGCACGCGCTGAGCGACGGCGCCCGCCGGGTGGCGCTGCAGACGCTGGACCTGCTGGATGACCGGGCCGTGCGCGGCGTCATCCAGGAGTTCGTGGTGAAGAACCTGCGGCGCTGGGACGCCGCCGGCACCGCGGGCGAGGTGCTGGGCCTGCTGACGCGGGACGGCCGCCACCAGGAACTGCTGGACGCCGCCATGGAGCGGCTGGGCGGCTATCTGGCCGAAGAGGACGTGAAGGAACGGGCGTCGACCCTGCTGGTCAGGTTCGCGAGAAAAGAGTGGCCCCGGATCATCGCGGCGGTGGACGTGGTCAAGTCGGTCGACGGCATCGCGGATAACCTGGCCGACCGCCTGGCGCGCGCGCTGGTGGAAGAACTGCGCGACGTGCTGTCCGAACCGGATCATCCCGTGCGGCGCGACTACGAGGCCTGGGTGCTGAACTACATAGAGCGCCTGAAAGACGACCCCGCGCTGGCCGAGCAGGTCGAAGCGCTGAAGCAGCGCGCCATCGACCACCCCAAGGTGCAGGAGTATGTGCAAGGACTCTGGGACGACATCCATGCCGCGCTGCGGCGGGATCTGGCGGATGAGCAGTCCGCCCTTGCCGCGCATCTGGAAAGCGCCTTGCTGGCGCTGGCCCGCAAGCTGGGCGAAGACCCGGGCCTGCGCCAGGCCATCAACAGCCATGTGCTGGGCGCCGCGCGCCGCCTGACCGGCCGCCTGCGCGTGGGCGTGACCGAGCATATTTCGCGCACCGTCAAGAACTGGGACGAGCGCCATCTGGTCGACGAACTCGAACTGAGCGTAGGACGCGACCTGCAATACATCCGCTTCAATGGCACGCTGGTGGGCGGGCTGATCGGCGTCCTGCTGCACGCGGTGGTGCTGGTCGTGAACGGCTAACGCCGTCAGGGGGCTCGCGGGCGGGGCTCCGCGCGCTTGTATCAGGAATGAAGATTGCTGGCGGACCGTCCGGCGCCGGTGCTATTGTCATTGGCGCCGTCGGCGGAACAGGGCGGACCTTGATCCGCCGGTCGCCCGCAGTTCGCGGGCATCAATCCTGGAGGCAGTTCATGAAGAAAATCTCGATGCTTGTCACGGCTTTGGCATTGGCGGGCGCCTCGAGCGCCGCGCTGGCCGAGGACGTCTCCATGTCGTTCCTGACCGCCGACGGGGTGGGCAAGAGCGCCGGCTCCATCACCCTGAAAGATACCAAGGGCGGCTTGCAGTTCACCCCCAACCTGAAGGGCCTGCCTCCCGGCGAGCACGGCTTCCATGTCCACGAAAAGGGTTCCTGCGAGCCCGGCATGGTGAACGGCAAGATGGCGCCTGGCGGCGCCGCGGGCGGACACCTGGATCCCAAGGGCACCAAGGCCCACAAGGGGCCGATGGCGTCGGACGGGCACCAGGGCGACTTGCCCCTTATCGTGGTGGGCGCCGACGGCACCGCCAAGAAGGCCGTCGTGGCGCCGCACCTGAAGCTGGCCGACGTGAAAAAGCATGCCCTGATGGTGCACGTGGGCGGCGATAACTACAGCGACAAGCCCGAACCGCTGGGCGGCGGAGGCGGGCGACTGGTCTGCGGCGTCGTGAAGTAAAGCGCTTGAGCGCGCGCCGGTCCGACCGGCGCGCGGGGCACGGCCCTCGACGTACGACGCTCGGCGCACGACCCGCGCCGGCTAGGCCGTGCCGTTGCGGCCGTATCGCCGGTAGCCTTCGCGGCCGGCAAGCCGGTCGTAATAGGCGGCCACGGCAGGCAGCGCCGGTTTGTCGAAAGGCGTCTCGAACCAGCGGTTCACCGATAGCCCGATGGGGATGTCGGCCAGCGTGAATGCGCCGCCCGCCACGTACGCGCCGGTGGCGGCCAGGCGCTGGTCGAGAACCCGCATGAACTGCGCCCAGCCCTGGCATGAGGCTTCGATCGAGGCGGCGTCGCGATGCACTGGCGATTGCCGCGCCAGCGCCATGAACGCGTAGCTCCAGGACCGGTTCAGGTCGCTTGCCTGCCAATCCATCCATTGGTCCACCCGGGCCCGCTGCTTCGGCTCGGCGGGGTACAGGTGCTGGCCGCCATATTGGGCCGCCAGGTAACGGAGGATGCTGTTGGACTCCCACAGCACGAAATCGCCATCTTGGAGCACGGGCACCATGGCGTTGGGATTCAGGGCCAGGAAGCCGGGGTCGGTGGTGGGCTGAAAGCCGATGCCCCAGTCTTCGCGTTCGAACGCCAGGTTCAGTTCGGCGCAGGCCCACAGCACCTTGCGCACGTTGATCGACGTGGGTTTCCCTAATATTTTCAGCATCTTGAACGGGCCGGCGGCATCGGTAGAGGGGGCGGGATTGCGGCAGTCTAGCTGGCCCGCGGCCGCCCCGCCAGATACAGATCGGGGGCCGCGGGCGCGGAACAGATCAGGGTTTTGCTGTAGGTGGAATCCGCTGCACCCGGGTATCGTGCTTAGTCGGCATTCCGTGGCGTTCCAACGTGATCGATGCGCCGAAGAAATGGGGCAAAGCCAGTGCGGGGGTCAACAATGACGAACAACTATGCAGGTGGCGCCGTCGTGAGCTTTCGAGCCATCGACCGTGCATCCCATGTGTTTGACGGGCGCTCGTCGCTTACGTCCGTCATCGCGTTATTGGGACTGCTCGAATCTATCGTCCTGTACGACAAGCTGTGGTACTTGCCATTTGGGGACAGGGGCCACGAGGCCGTTTCCCAAGCGAACCTATGGACGGCAATGACGGCCCGGGGTCTGATAGCACCGATCGGCTATGCAATGCTTGAGGAAGACAGCACAGTCCTGGTTTCGGCGCGCGACGCCTGGAAGCGGCAAATGGGTTCCCTGCCGCACATTCCGTCGTACGGCCACGTGTCGCGGACCGAACTGCTCGACAACGTCTTTGACCATGCGATGGGGGCGCAGGTTTGGGCCTACGACGACTTTCTCAACGATGACCATCAACTCACCGCCGACGGCCTGTCGCGATGGGTGGACCACGTGACCGGCGTCGGCTTCGATCAGGCCGAGCAAGACGCAAACGACGGCGAGGACGACGGACGCTATATCGACTGGGAACGCGCAGCCATCTATATGGCGCGCGCCACGCTGGTGGGCAGGCTCGATTGCGATTACGTGGGCGATGCCATCGAGGATCCCATCGTTCGCATCGTCAACACCCACGTCAGCCGCAATGCCGCCGCCAGGCTCTACGCCCGGCTATCCGATGACTTTCGGGCGAACATCCTGGCGCTCGCCACGGATGGCCTGCCGGTCGTCCTTCCTGTGCCTCCCATTGCCGCCCTGCTGTTGGAGCGAAGCGCCGGCGGCATGGACTCGATCTTGTCGGAGGCGGTTGCGCTGCGCGAAGAGTTTGCCCCGTTCAGGCAGCGCTACCGGCAATACGCCGAGTCGCTCCGGAATCCTGCCGGCATGACGCTGACCGACCTGATGAGCGCCAGAAGGGAGGCACTGGACGAGGTGGAGGGGGCGTTGGGTAGAGTCGGCGGCGGCAGAACCGATACACGCCTGATCTCCGAGATCGTCGGCGCCACCCTGAAACCTTCGGACGATCAAGGCGTCAGCCTTGAGATCGAACCGTCTGTTTCCTTGACGTCTCTGGCAAAAGTCGGCGTCCAGCGGTTTACGCTGTCGCGCATCAAAGGCCGGGCGAAGATGCTTTTCGATGCCTATGGCAAGGCCATGCAGATCCGGAACTACCATTCGCTCATCGGCAAGGCACTGGCCGTGCATGTCACGGCGGACGAGTACGAGGCTTATGTTGCCTACACCAGCGCGGTCGACAAACTGGCCGGTGGCCGGCCGGTGAGGCGTTGACGGATCTGGCGGCAGGGCGGATATCCAAAATGCTTATATCTGAAAAATACATAAACCTATAGTTCTTTAGAACCCGTTGACATAAAGAGGGGCATTGCCGATGATGCAGAGGGCCGCCACCCGGCGGACCGACAAGCACAATACGGCGCCTGCTACGCAAGGCGCGGCAACCGGAGAGGCATGCCATGGAGACAACCCCCCTCAACCCCGCGCGGCGCCGCCTGCTGGCAGGTAGCGCCGGCGCCCTGGCCGCGGCAGGCCTGGGCGCCCCGGGCATCGTGCGCGCCGCCGACGCGCCCGCCAAACCGGCCGCCTCGGCGGCCAAGCCGCTGCCGCCCTATGCGGCCTGGAAAGACCCCGACAGCGTCATCGTGCACAGCGCCAACACCATCGAACTCCGGCGTGGCGCCTTTGGCGACGGCGTCATCACCCCGTCGCGCCAGCTCTATGTGCGCAACAACCTGCCGCCGCCCGATCCGTCCATCCTGGACGACCGCGATGGCTGGAAGGTGGAGATCCAGGGCGTCAAGCAGCCGCGCACGCTCACCGTCGGCGACCTCAAGACACTGGGCGTGGAAACGCTGGCCACGGTGCTGCAATGCTCCGGCAATGGCCGCGGGTACTTTCCGCACAAACCCAGCGGCACGCCATGGCAGGTCGGCGCGGCCGGCTGCGTCATGTGGACAGGTGTTCCGATCCGCACGCTGGTCGAATACCTGGGCGGCGTGGAAGGCGCGCCCGCCTACATGACGGGCACGGGCGGCGAAACCCTGCCCGAAGGGCTGGACCCGAAGACGCTGGTGGTGGAACGCTCGGTGCCGCGCGAGGCCATGCAGGACGCGCTGCTGGCCTGGGAGATGAACGGCGAGCCCCTGTCGCTTGCCCATGGCGGTCCGCTGCGCCTGATCGTGCCGGGCTATACCGGCGTGAACAACGTCAAGTACCTCAAGCGGCTGGCCTTCACCGCCGAACAAAGCCCCGCCAAGATCCAGCAAACCGGCTATCGCATGACGCCCATGGACGCCAAGCCAAGTCCCGAGCAGCCTTCGGTCTGGGCCATGGATCCCAAGTCCTGGATCACCGGGCCCGGCGCGGAGGGCCGCGCCGTCAAAGCCGGCCGCGCCGTGGTGCGCGGCGTGGCCTTCGGCGGCATGCATGCGGTCAAGCGGGTGGATGTGTCCATCGACGGCGGCAAGACCTGGAAACAGGCCGCGCTGATCGGACCGGACCTGGGCAAATACGCCTGGCGCCAGTTCGCCCTGCCGGTCGAGCTGTCCGCCGGCCAGCACATGCTGGTCAGCCGCATCGAAGACACCGCGGGCAATGTGCAGGTGGAAAATCGCATCGAAAATGCGCCCGGCTATGTCAACAGCAGTTGGCGCGACCACGCTTTGACCCTCAACGTGTCCTGACCATGGCGGTATCGATGCACAGTCGTTTGTTGTCGTATGTTGCGCCCCGCCGCCCGATGGGGTGGCGGGTTGGGCGCCGGATGCTATCCGCCGTGGCGGCGGGCCTTTTGTCGCTGGCGGGCGGTTTGGCCTGTGCGGCGGACGCGGGCGATGCCGAGGCCGGCCGCGCGCTGTTCCTGAAAGGCTCGACCCCCGCCTGCGCGGTCTGCCACACCTTGGCGGATGCCGGCTCGGCCGGCACCATCGGTCCCAACCTGGATGAACTGAAACCCGATGCCCATCGGGTGGCCCAGGCGGTACGCAACGGCATCGGCGTCATGCCGGCTTTCGAGGCGCTGAGCGATGCCGATGTGCAGGCCCTGGCGAAATATGTCTCCGGCGCCACGGGGGCCGCGCAGTAGGCCGGGACGCCGGACTCCGCGGCGCAGCGCGTTCCTGGCCCCGGCGTTCAACCGCGGGCGGTTCTGTCCGAGCCGGTGTTCACCTGCAGACGGTCGTGTCTGAGCGGGTATTCAACCTCCGGCTCAGGACACGACTGCCTGCGGCTGGCTGCGCAGCCGCAGCACCGGCGAGGTAAACAGCACCAGGAATTGCACGGCGAAGCCGGCGGTGGATACCCATAGGCAGGCCTGGACTCCGAACCGGGCGGCCAGCGCGGCGCCGATGAGCGCGCCGATAGGACGAGCGCCGAAGTTGGCGGTCACGATCACGGACGACACCCGGCCCAGCAGCGCGTTGGGCGTCACCGCCTGGCGCAGCGTGGTGGTGGTGATGGTCCACAGGATGGGGCCCGCGCCGAACAGGAAGAATCCCACCGCCGCCCAGGCGCCCGACGGATACGCCAGCGTGGACAGCAGGATGAGGCTGGCCGCCAGGGCGGACAGCGGTCCCGCCGCGATCATCGCGCCGAACGTCAGCCGGCGCGCCAGCCAGGGCGCGGCCAGCGCGCCCGCCAGCATGCCGCCGCCGTACACGCCCAGCGTGATGCCCACGCCCGCGGCGGACAGGCCCAGCCGTTCGATGGCGTAGGCCACGTAGATCGCCTGCAGCACGAACCAGGCGGTGTTGAAGAAGAGGGCGGTGACCAGCACCGGACGCAGCAGCGGATGCGTCGCCACGAACGCCGCGCCTTCGCGCAGTTCCGCAAAGGGATGGCGGCGCGGCGCGGACTTGGGCGCATCGTGGGGCAGACCCGCCAGCAGCACGACGGCCAGCAGCGACAGGGCGGTGGCCAGCACATAGGCGGGTGACGCGCCCATCCACCCGACCAGCGCGCCGCCCGCGGCGGGACCGGCCGAGAACGCGGCGCTGCGCGCCAGTTCCAGCCAGCGGTTGGCGCTGGCCAGTTCGGCCGCCGGGACCAGCCTGGGCACCAGGGCCGGGGCCGCCACGTTGTAGGCGACGGTGCCCACCGCGCCCACGAAACCCAGGGCGGCCAGCCATTGCAGATTCAGGCCGCCCAGGCCCAGCAGCGCCAGCATGCCAAGCAGGCTGGCCGCGCGCACGATCTCGGCGGCGGTCATCAGCGCGCGGCGCGACATCCGGTCGGCCAGCACGCCTGCGGGCAGGGACAGCAGCAGGAAGGGCAGCGTCTGCGCGGTCTGCAGATAGCCGGTCTGCGAGGCGCTGGCGCCCAGGGCCAGCACCGCGACCAGGGGGGCGGCCGCCAGGGCGATCTGTTCGGAGAATTGGGCCGCCAGATTGGAGGCGGCCAGGCGCCGGAAGGCGGAGGGCAGGGCAGTCATGGGAATGCGGCGAGGCCGCGCAAACGACAAGGGCACGATCTTAGTCGTGCCCTTGTCGGGTCGCACTCCGGTCCTTGCGCTGGGCCGGGAGTGGCGGGTCAGGGTGCCGGCCGGGGAATCGGCGAGGCAGGGTACCGGCCCGTCAGGGTATGGACGGGTAGTCGCCGAAGCCGTCTGGCCACGACGTCAGCACGTCAAAGCCGGTTTCGGTCACGACCACCATGTGCTCCCATTGCGCCGACAGCGAACGGTCCTTGGTCACCACCGTCCAGCCGTCAGGCATCTGCTTGGTCGTCGGCTTGCCGGCGTTGATCATGGGCTCGATCGTGAACATCATGCCGGGCTGCAGCACCAGTCCTTCGCCAGGGCGGCCGTAGTGCAGCACCTGCGGATCGTCGTGATAGATCTGGCCGATGCCATGGCCGCAGTATTCGCGCACGATGCTGAAGTGTTCGCGATGCGCCACGGTCTGGATCGCATGCCCGATGTCGCCCAGCGTGGCGCCGGGCTTGACGGCCAGGATGCCCGCGCGCATGGCTTCGTAGGTGGTGTTGACCAGGCGGCGCGCCAAGGGGCTGGGCTGGCCCACGTAGTACATGCGGCTGGTGTCGCCGAACCAGCCGTCCTTGATGACCGCCACGTCGATGTTCAGGATGTCGCCGTTCTTGAGCACCTTGGACGACGGGATGCCGTGGCAGATCACGTGGTTGACGGATGCGCAGATGGTCTTGGGAAAGCCGTGGTAGCCGACATTGGCCGGAATGGCCTTCAGGACGTTCACGATGTAGTCGTGGCAGATGCGGTCGATCTCGTCGGTGGTGACGCCGGGACGCACGTGTTCGCCGATCATGTGCAGCACTTCCGCCGCCATGGCGCCGGCCTTGCGGGCCATTTCGATGTCGGCGGCGGACTTGATGGAAACCTTCTTGGCCATTTACGCGGCCTCCTGCTGCGCGGACTGCGGCAAACCCTGGGACAGGGCGGCAATGGTGAAGCCTTCGGCCTGATCGATGCGGATCAGCAACTGGCAGATATCGGCGTGGCGCAGCTCGGGGTAGAGCTCGGACAGCATGCCGACGCGCATCCAGTGTTCGGCCTGGGAGTTGATGGAACGGCTGAGCGCGCCGCTGGCGACGCGCAGGTTCTCATGCATCTGCTCGGAAATCTTGACGATGCCCATAGTGGATATTCCGTATATGTTTTGTATATGGAACGTATGGTACTGCGTCGCGGGGGGCGGACGCAAATCGAGGGGCCTTCCTGTCAGGCGCTTTCCTTGCGCGCCTTGCCGCGCGCGGCCTTCTTCGCGGCGCCGGCGCGCGGCGCATCCTTGGCCGCGGGAGCGGCCGCCGCGGTCATCTGTTCCATCCAGATCAGCGCGTCGGTATACGAAAGAAACTTCTCCAGATACCCGGGCGACACCTCGCGCATCAAGGACAGCGCCCGGTGCACGAGCTGGTTGGAATTGAGCGGGCCGGCGTTCTTGTGGACCTGTTCCTGTGACTGGCGCACCTGGCGGTCGGCGCTGACCCGGGACCACACCGCCCGGAAATAATCGAGCATCGGCACTTCGGGGTAGGCGGCGCGCAGGCCCGCCGCGTCGCGGGCGGCTGCCTCGCCGCTGTCGGTCGGAAACGGAGCGGCAATGTAGTCGATCAGTTCCGCGAGCGGCCCGGGTTGGGGAGCGGCGGGCAGGGAAGGCGCCCCGCGCGGCGCGGCCGGCAGCGCGGCTCCGGTCGGTTCGGATTCTTCAGCCCGGACAAGCTCGGATTCATAAGCCTGAACCAGTTCGGCCAGCCTGCCGTCCAGGCGCTGGCGGGCCAGGCCGCGATACGCGGCCGCGCGGCGGGCCAGGGCTTGCATGGCATGGAAGCGGACGGGATTGACCCGGTCGGCGCCGCATTCGCGCCACGCGTCCAGCGCGGCGCGGATGTCGATGAATTCCCCGCGGGTCCCGTCACTGCTCACTCGGCTTTCCCGTGTCGTTGGACGGCTTGGGGATGGGCGTGATCTCGACCCGGCGGTTCATGGCCCGGCCTTCCTCGTCCGCGTTGGACGCCACCGGCTGCTCGGCGCCAAAGGCCGCCGCGAACACCGTGGACGAGGCCACGCCCTCGTCGATCAGGGCGCGGGTCACGGTCAAGGCGCGCTGGGCGGACAGGTCCCAGTTATCCGCGAAGCGCCGGTTGCCTTCGCGCACCTGCTGGTCGTCGGTATAGCCGCTGACCATCAGGATCTCGTTGTGGGATTTCAGGTACGCCGACAGCGGTTCGATCAGGCTCTTCAGGATCTCGCGGCCTTCGGGCTGCAACTGATCGGAGTTCAAGGCGAAGAGCACGCTGCCGCTGATGCCGATGCGCCCGTTGATCAGCGTCACGCGGCCGGCGGCCAGCGGGCCCGCCAGTGCCTGCTCCAGCGTTTCGCGGCGCTGCGTTTCCACCTGGCGCTGCTTGACCTCTTCTTCCAGTTGGGTCGAAAGCTGGAGCTGCACGGCCACCACGCTGACCAGGATCAGGACGAAGGCGCCCAGCAGCACCGACATCAGGTCGCCGAAGACGGCCCATGCGGGTGCCGTCGGCTCCACGCCGCCGTCGATATCCTCGCTCATGCCGCTTCCGCTCCGGCCGGCGCGCGCTGGATGGCAAGCTGTTGCAGGTTCTCGACGATCTGCTTCTGCGACAGCATGCTCAGGTCCACGACCTCACGGGCCTGGGCCACGTAATAGGCCAGTTGTTCGTCGCCGCGCGCGATGGACTTGTCCAGGGCGGCTTCGATGCGCTGCAGGTGGGCCATCAGCTTGTCGTTGGATTCCCCGAACGACTGCACCGCGACGCCAAAGGATTCGCCCAGGCTGGCCACTTCGACGGCGCTGCCGGTGACCAGCGCGGCCACCTCCGTCAGCTTGCCGGTTTCGGCATCCACCTTCTCGGTGAACTGCGTGCCCACCCGGTCCAGCATGTCCGCCGACGAGGCGACCAGCGCATCCACGGCGGTGCGCTGTTCGGCCGCGGTGTGGTTGACGGCGTCCAGCAAGGTGCCCAGCGTTTCCAGCAGGCGGTTGCGCTCTTCCAGCATGTCGTTGTCGCGCACCATGCTGTCGGACAGCTTCTGGCGCAGTTCGCCGATGACCTCGGCGGCGGCGCGCGGCGCTTCCGACGCGGCCTGCACCAGGCGGCCGATCTCCGCGATCGTTTCGCTGGCGTGCGCTTGCGTCTGGGACGTGATGTCCTGCGCGGTGAGGTTCAGGGTGTCGCAGATCTCTTGCTGCTGGCGGGCGGTGTTCGCGCCAGCCAGCTCCCATTCGGCGCGCAGCGCGTCGGCCATTGCGGCCAGCTTGCCGGTCCAGGCCGCCAGGCGGGCTTCGTCCTGCGCCGCCAGTCCGGCCTGAAGCTGGGCATGCGACTGGTCCAGCGTTTGCAGCAGGGCGGCCGAGTGCTGCCCGAAGGCGGCCGCGGCGGTTTCAAGCGCCTGCCGGTTGTTGGCCGCGAGTTGTTCGCCGACCTGCTCCTGGCGTGCCTGGGCGTCGGTCCACGCTTGCGTCACGCTGCCCGCCGCCGTTTCCAGGCGGGCGGAAGCGTTTTCCAGCAAGCCGGATTGAGTCTGCGTCTGGGCGGTAATGTCGCGCGCGGTCTGGGCCAGCGTGTCGCTGACCTCCAGTTGGCGCAGGGCGGCCTGCGTGCCGGCCTGTTCCCATTCTTCGCCAAGCTTGGCGGCCATCGCGGCCAGCGTGCCGGTCCAGGCGGACAGGCGTTCCTGGTCGCGCGAGGCCAGCGCTTCCTGCAGCCCGGCGTGCGATTGGTCCAGCGTGCGCAACAGCGACTCGGCCTGCAGGCCGAACGACGCCACCGCGGTTTCCAGCGCCCGCTGGTTGTCGGCGGCCAGCTTTTCGTTGGCGTGCTGCTGGCTGGACTGGGCATCGGTCCAGGCCTGCGTGACGCTGCCGGCCGCGCTTTGCAGGCGGGCCGACACGTTTTCCAGCAAGCTGGCCTGCGCCTGCGTCTGGGCCGTGATGCCGCGGGCGGTCTCGGCCAGTGTGTCGCTGATTTCCTGCTGGCGGGCCGCCGTTTGCGTGCCGGCCTGTTCCCATTCCTGGCTCAGCCTGGCGGCTGTCGAGGCCAGCGTGCCGGTCCAGGCGGCCAGGCGTTCCTGGTCGTGCGCGGCCAACGCCGCTTGCAGGTCCGCATGCGACTGGTCCAGCGTGCGCAGGAGCGACGCCGAGTGTTGCTCGAAGGCGGCGGCGGCGTCTTCCAGCGCGGCCTGGTTGTCGCCGGCCAGTTTTGCGCTGACCTGTTCCTGGCGGGACAGCGCGCGCGTCCATTGTTCCGACACGCCGAGGGCCGCCGCTTCCATGCGGCCCGACACGCCTTCCAGCAAGGTGGCTTGCGCCGTGGCCTGCGAGGTGATGTCGCGCACGGTCCGCGCCAGGGTTTCACCGATCTCCTGCTGGCGGGCGGCGGCTTGCGCGCCCGATTGTTCCCATTCCTGGCGCAGCGTGGCGCCCATGGCGCCCAGCGTTTCGGTCCAGGCGGCCAGACGCTGCTGGTCGCGCGATGCCAGTTCCGATTGCAGCGCGGTGTGCGACTGGTTCAAGGTGCGAAGCAGCGACGCGGAATGCTGCTCGAAGCTGGCGGCCGCGGCGGTCAAGGCCTGCAGGTTGTCGCCGGCCAGCTTTTCGCTGGCCTGTTCCTGGCGCGACAGCGCGCGGGTCCAGGTGTCGGACATCGTGCCGGACGAGGCTTCCAGGCGGGCGGAGACGCCGTCCAGCAGGGCGGATGAACGTTCCTCGAAGGTCTGGGCAAAACGGTCCAGCGAGGCGCGCAGGTCCTGGGCCATCGCTTCGCTGGCGCGCTGTTGGCCCGCGACCGCTTCACTCCAGATGCCCGCTACGTTGGTGGTCGTGGCCTGCAAGCCCGCGGTCAGGCCGTCGAGTTGCTGGCGCACCGCCTGCGTCACGGTGTCCTGCAAACTGGCCGTCTCGCGCGACAGGCTGGACATCGTTGCCTGCACGACGGGCTGCAGCGCCTCGCCGGCCGAGCGCGCGCTTTGCGCCACGCTTTCCTTCATGGACTGTTCCATGACGGACGCCAGGCGGGCGTACGCCGCCTCGGCCTTGCCCTGGAACACGTCCTGGCTGGCCAGTTGCCGGTCGTTCAGCGTCTGGCTCTGCTGTTCCATGCTCTTCATCATGGCCTGCAACTGATCGGCCAGCTTCGGCATGGCCTCGGCCTGGCGTTGCATGACTTCGGCCTGGCGCTGGAGCAGCTTGAACGATTCCTCGCGCTGGTAGCTCTGCGTGTACACGCGCAACGTGCTTGCCGCCTTGCTGTCCAGAAGCTGCGCCGCCTGCACCCGTTCGCGCCGGCACAGGGCCGCCAGCAGCCCCAGCATGGCGGACGTGGCGACCCCGGCGATCGATGTGCCGAACGCAAATCCCAGGCCCTTGACGGGCGCGGCCAGCGACGCGCGGATGGCGCCCAGGTCGGTGGCGCTTTCCAGCGCCAGCCCGGTGCCGCGCAGCGTCACCACCATGCCAAGGAATGTGCCCAGCATGCCCAGCAGCACCAGCAGGCCCACCAGATAGGGGGTAAGTGCCGGCCCCGGCAGGCCCACGCGCTCGCCTTCGATGCGCAGGCGCGCCGCGTTGCGCAGGCTGGCCGGCAGTTGGTCCAGCCAGGAGGCCAGGTTGCCGGGCGCTTCGGACAGGCCGGACACGGCCCGCGCCAGGGCGGACGTGGCCTGCTGGTAGCGCAGCAATTCCCATGCGCCCGCCAGGTAGCAGGCGCCGATCAGCAGCGTCACGGCCAGCGCCAGCGGATTGGTGCCCGCGTAGCCCGCGCCGATCCAGCCCACAACGGCCAGACCCGCCAAGAAAACAGCAATATTAGTCAGATACTTGGACATGGTGTCCTGGTTAGCTGGCGCGAAGGGCGGCAAGCAGCCCTTCGACCGGTTGTAAACGAACGTCCAATTCGGCTAGCAGGACGCTGCGCATGTCATTGCGGAACGTGTCCAGCCAGGCGCCAGGCGTTGCCGCCACGGCCGCCGGCGGAACCTGGGCCGGGCCGTTGGCCCGGGCTTGCGGCCCGCCATCCGGCTCGGTAGTCCTTGTTGCCGTGGATGCTGCCTCTGCCTCTGCCTCGGCGTCTGCTTCGGCCTGCGCCTCGGCCAGCGCCGACTCCTCGGCCTGGCGCAGGCGGTTGAAATGCCCCTGCAACAGCTTGGGGATCGCGCCCAGCAGGGCGCGTTCCTTGGGAAGCAGCGCGCGGTCCATGATGGCGTCCACCACCGCCAGGCGCGTCATTTCGCCGTTCTTCGCGGCCACCATCCCGCGCAGCCGGCTGCGCAGATTGCCGATGCTGGTCTCCATCGTGTGCTGCAACGACAGGTAACGCTGACGAAAACCCGAGTAGTCGGCATCGGCTTCGGCCAGGGCCGCAAGCTTCTTCACCGGCGCCTGTCCCGGCACGGTCCGCCGCGCGGCGGTGGCCGCGGTGTCGCTGGCGATGGCGTCGGCCAGTGTGGTTCGCACCCGCGCGCACTCGCGTTCCTCGGCGCTGCTGAACAGCCGCGCGCCGGGAGCGATCACCGGCGGGCTGGTATTCAACGCCGCGGACAGCGCGATCGCGTCCGTCCAGCCGAGCCACTGGCTCAGATGGTCAGAGAGGGATTGCCTGGATTGCTGGACCTCGGCGTCCGTCAGGCGAGTCAGCAAGCGAATGAGCGTCGGGCCGCTTAAACCTGTGCGCTGGGGGGCTTGCAACATACCGTCAGAGTCAAAAAGGGGGGAGTTTACACGCTGCCGGGGGCGCGGAGGGGCGGCGGAGGCGGGCGGAAGGAAGCGCGGGCGGCGATAATTGGGGTCATATCATTGGGGTCGCTTGATTAGGGCGTGCAACACTGTGACGCTCGCCCGCGCCGGGGCCTGCCGGGGAGCCCCGGGGAACCCCCCGGACACCGCTCCGTCGAACCTTACATGGACGTCAGCCCGCCTTTACGCTTCATCCGACGACTGCTGCTGCTTGCCGCGCTGGCCGCCCTGGCGGTCTGGGCCTGGCCGCGACTGCCCGAAGCGGCGCGCGCCCCGTGGCACATGGCGCGGCTGTCCTGGCAGGAGGCGCCCGCGTTTCTGCCGGTGCCGGTGCAGGGCGTGCCGTCCCGGCGCCTGGCCGACACCTGGGGCGCGGCGCGCGCGGACGGGCGTCGGCACGAGGGCATCGACATCTTCGCCGCGCGCGGCACCCCCGTGTTGTCCGCCACCGAGGGCGTGGTCACGCGCGTGGGCGTCAACAATCTGGGCGGCCAGGTGGTATGGGTGATGGGGCCCGGCCGCCAGATGCACTATTACGCGCACCTGGACGGCTACGCCGACATCGGCCGCGGCCGGTTGGTCGCGCCCGGCGACGTGCTGGGTTTCGTGGGCAACACCGGCAACGCCCGCGGCACGCCGCCGCATCTGCACTACGGCATCTACGCCACCGGCGGCGCGCTCAACCCCTATCCGTTGCTGACGGCGCCCGTGCCGGACGCGTCCGGTTCCGCCCGCCCGGGCCGGGCCGACGCCGCCGCCGGCGTATCCAGGTAGTCCGCCAGAAAGTCGATGAAGCGGCGGGTCTTCGCGGGCAGCAGACGGGTTTCCGTGACGGCATGGACCTCGATGGGGCACAGGTCCCATTGTGGCAGCACGCTGGCCAGTTCGCCCGCTTTGAGCCGCGCGCGCTGGTCGCCTCCCAGCGCCGCGATGCCCGCGCCCAGGACGGCCAGCCGTTCGGCCATGCCGGCGTCGTCGACGCAGTAGCGGTGCGCCGCTGTCATCAGGTAGCGGTTATCGCGCCGCTGCAGCCGCCAGGGTTCGCTCTGGCCGCCGCCCGTGCGCAGGCCGATGCAGTCGTGGCCGGCAAGGTCGGCGGGGGTGTCCGGCGCGCCCCGCGACGCCAGGTAATCCGGACTGGCGTACAGGCGGGCGTGCAGCGCGCCCAGCCGGCGCGCCACGAGCGATGAGTCGGGCAGCCCGCCGAACCGGATCGACACGTCGCAGGCCTCGGGCGCGCGGTCGCCGCCCTGGGTGCCCGCCAGGCTCAGGTGGAAACGCACGTCCGGATAGTGTTTCCCGAACGCCGCCAGGGCCGGCAGCAGGGCGTCCATGGCGTAGGCCGCGGCCACCTGGATACGCAGCGGGCCGCTGGGGACCTCCAGTTGGCCGCGCAGTTCCTCGTGCGCGACCTCAGCCTCCGCCACGATGCGGCGGCAGCGCTCGAAGTACAGGCGCCCGGCCTCGGTCAGTTCCACCCGGCGCGTGCTGCGGTTGAGCAGCCGCAGGCCGACGGAACGCTCGAGTTCCGCGACGTGGCGCGACACCGTCGACGCGGGCACGCCGAGCGCCGCCGCGGCGCGGCTGAAGCTGTGCGCCTTCGCCACTTCGGCGAACAATTCCATGCCATGCAGGCGTTTCACAGGGGCTCTCCCAAGCGCGGCCCGGCCGGGCCCTGGATGTCAGAAGGCGTAGACCACACCCACATTGGCGAAGACGTTCGTCTTCTGTTCGGTCAGGGGGCTCTGGCGGGCGTCGCCGACCAGGGTATTCACGCCCAGCGTCGTCACGGCGCTCCAGCTCGCGTCGATGCGGTGCGCCCAGGTGCCAAAGAGCGCCACGGACTTGAACCCGGCCGACGGCGAGTACGCGTCCAGGCCCTCGCGGCTGCGCGCGGCTTGCGATGGCGTGACGCCGAACCAGGTCTGCATGCCGTTGTGGTCGGCCCATTGGGTGCTGGCGCCGACCGAGACGCGATTGTTCGCGTCGTGCCAGGCCGCATAGGTGGCGCGCAGATCCAGCGTTCCGCCATAGCCGCTGCGCGCCGCCTGCCGATACGCGACCATCAGCGAGTAGGGGCCCGGCGACCATTCGACGAATGCGCCATAGACGCCATGGAAATCGATGTCGTCCAGCCCGCGTGTGCGGTCGGCATCGGACGCGTCGCGTCCCAGGGCCATGCCCACGAACGCACCGGCCGTCCAATCCGGGGCCAGATCGGTCTTCAGGCCCATCGCGGGCAGCCCGGCGCGCGGCGATATGAAGAAATTGCCCGACTGATAGTTGATCAGGGGGACCGGCAGCGCGCGGTATTCGCGCGAGCCTTCATACACGGGCAGGGCGGCCACGCCCAATCCGATGAAATTCCTGCCGCCCTCGTCGGCGTGCGCGCTGCCCGCCATTGCGGCCAGCAAGGCCGAGGCCACGAGCGGCGTCCTTGTTAACATACCCAGCTTCATTCCATTCCTTCCTACATGGGATGCGTGCAGGCGCAATGCCTGCCGCCAACGCTGCGCATTGTGGGCGCCGGGTTTTAATAATTTTTTAAATCGGCGCTGGCATCCTGGCGCCGTTGGGTTTTCTGGAGCTGTTTTGCGTGTCCTGTTAGTTGAAGACGATGCCATGCTGGGCGACGCCTTGCACACCAGCCTGTGTCAATCGGGCGTCGACGCGCACTGGGTCCGCGGTGTTTCCGAGGCGCGATTGGCATTGGTGCAGCATGGCTTCAACGCCGTGCTGCTGGACCTGGGGCTGCCCGACGGCAGCGGACTCACGGTCCTGAAGCAATTGCGCGCCCGCTACGACGCCACGCCGGTGCTGATTCTTACCGCGCGCGACCGCCTGAGCGAACGGGTCCAGGGCCTGGACGCGGGCGCCGACGACTACATCGTCAAGCCTTTCCAGTTGGACGAACTGCACGCGCGGCTGCGCGCGGTGGTCCGGCGCAGCAGCAATACCGTCGTGTCGGCGCTGCGCTGCCGCGACATCGCCGTCGAACCCGCCAAGCGTTGCGTGACGCGCGGCGGCATCGAGGTCAGCCTGAGCGCGCACGAATACCGGACACTGCTGGCGCTGATGGAGCGGATCGGCCACACCGTCAACCGCGAGCAATTGGAAACCGCCGTGTATGGCGATAGCGCCGCGCTGGAAAGCAATACGGTCGCCGTGTACATCCATCAGTTGCGCCGCAAGCTTGGCGACAAGCTGATCACGACGGTGCATGGCATGGGCTACCGCATCGAGGCCGGCGAATGAAGAACCTGCGCAGGCAGTTGACGGTCACGGTGCTGCTGACGCTGTTGCTGGCCTGGATTTTTGTTTTTGCGTTCCAGCAGTTCGAAACGAGGCGCGCCCAGACGGGCCTGCAGGACCAGGGGCTGTACGACGGGGCGAACCAGCTCCTGACGGCCATGCCCGTCAGCGTGCTGGGCAACGTGGCGCCGGCCGAGCGCTTTGCGCTGCCCGCGTCCGTCCAGTTCAACGGCGACCGGGCCAGCTTCCAGGTGTGGTCCCTGGCCGACCGCCGGCTGCTGCTGCAATCGAAGGAATCGCCCGCCCAGCCCTTGAGCCCGGACTTTCGCGAGGGCTTCGTCGACAGCACGGCGGGCGGAAAGCACTGGCGGGTGTATTCGGTCACGGACGCGACCGGCCGGGTGCAGGTGCAGCTGGCGTATTCGCAGAGCGACCTGCGCGCGAAGATGCTGCAGAACTTCCGGCGCGGGCTGGTCATTGTCTCCATCCTGTTCCTGCTGCTGGCCGCGGTGACCTGCGTGGTGGTGGGCCGGGCGTTCCGCAAGGTGGACCGCGCGGGCGTGGCCATCGAAAGGCGCGGCCCGTTCGATCTGGCCGCGTTGCCGCAGGCGGGAATGCCCGGCGAACTGCGTCCGTTCATCCGATCCATCAATCAACTGCTGTTGCGCGTCAAAGGCGCGCTGGACCGCGAGCGGCGCTTTCTGGAAAACGCGGCGCACGAGTTGCGCACTCCCTTGGCCGCCTTGAGCGCGCACGCGGAACTGGTTGCGCGCAGCGCCGATTCCGGCGAGTCGGCGCGGGCGGCCGACAAGCTGCGCCTGGTCGCGCAGCGCACGTCACGCATCGCCGAGCAGTTGCTGGACCAGGCCCGCATGGACGCCCTGAGCGAAAGCGCGCAAGCGCCGGAACGGATCGAACTGGACGGGCTGGTCGTCGTGCTGGCGCGCGACTGGGAGGCATGCGCCAGCCGCAAGCAGCAGCGCATTCTGCTGGACGTGCAGGCCTGTGCCGTCATGGGCAGCCTGGACGCCCTTGGCGTACTGCTGAGCAACCTGCTGGACAACGCCGGGCGCTACACGCCCAACGGCGGCCAGATTGCCCTGTCCTGCGGTCCCACGCCCGGGGGCGGCGCGTTCCTGCGCGTGGCCGATGACGGGCCGGGGATCGCGCCCGAAGAACGCAAGCGGGTGTTCGACCGCTTCTACCGCGCTGCGGGCACCCCGGCGGGCGGCAGCGGCATCGGACTGTCGCTGGTGGCGCAGATCGCGCGGCAGCACGGCGCCTCCGTGACGGTGGGCGCGGGCCTGCGGGACGCGGGCGTTTCGCTGACCGTGGAATTCCCGCCCGCCTAGCGTTGCGCTCGGCGCTCTGCCCGCGCATGCCGCGCGCAGGCCCGCGCCGGCGGCTTGGTGTAGATTAGTTTTCTGGCCAGGCTGCGAGGTGACCGGTGGCGGCATTTCCATGGACTTTCTGATCGCATCCGCGGCGCGCGCGCTGGCGGCGGGCGATCCGCTGGGCGCGCTGAACCACGTGGCGCTGCGCGGCGACGCGCCCGCGCTCGCGTTGCGCGGCATCGCCATGGCGCAGCTTGGCGACATGCTTTGCGCCAGGACGCTGCTGCGCGGCGCGGCCCGCGCCTTTGGCGCCAACGATGCCGCGGCCCGCGCGCGCTGCGTCGTCGCCGAAGCGGATATCGCGCTGGCCTCGCGCGATCTGGGCTGGCCGGAAAAGGCCTTGGACGCCGCGCGCGCCACGCTGCAGGCCCATGGCGATTTCATCAATGCGGCCCACGCCCGCCAATTGAAGGCGCGGCGTCAGCTTCTGGTCGGCCGCCTGGACGACGCCGAGGGCACGCTGGCCGGCCTGGACCCGTCCGCTTTGCCCTGGGCGTCCCGCGCCATTCAGGAATTGATCGCCTCCGGCATCGCCATGCGCCGCCAGCGCGCGAAGGCGGCCCGGGCGGCGCTGATGCGCGCCGAGCTGGCGGCCGGACATGCCGGCATCCCCGCGCTGATGGCCGAGGTGCAAAGCGCATCGCTGGCCTTGAATACGCCGGCCGCGCGGCTTGCCGGACCCGGCGCCGGCCGGCCCCTGCTGCTCGACGAGGTCGAAACCTTGCTGGCGTCCGGAACTGTGGTCGTGGATGCCTGCCGGCACGCCGTGCGCCACGGCGAGATTTCCATCGCGCTTGCCGGGCGGCCGGTGTTGTTCGCGCTGGCGCGCGCGCTGGCGCAGGCCTGGCCCGAAGATGTGCCTCGCGAGGCGCTCATCGCACAGGCCTTTCGCACCCGCTACGCCGATGAAACGCATCGCGCGCGCCTGCGCGTCGAGATCGGACGGCTGCGCGCGGCGCTTCGCGGGCTTGCCGGCGTCAGCGCGACCACGCGCGGCTTTGTGCTGAAGCCAGACGGCGGCCGGCAGATGGCGGTGCTGGTGCCCGTTGACGGCGACATGGATCCCGATCTGGGCTCGCTGCTTGCGTTCCTGGCCGACGGCGTCGCGTGGTCCAGCTCGGCCCTGGCAATGGCGCTAGGCGCAAGCCAGCGCACGGTGCAGCGCGCGCTGGATGCGTTGGCCGACGACGGCAAGGTTCAGCCCTTCGGCCTTGGGCGCGCCCGGCGCTGGATGCTTCCGCCCGTGCCCGGTTTCACGACAAGCTTGTTACTCCCGGGCATCCTGCCCGGCAATTAGCATGGACGGACCAACTTGAAAGGAAGCCACCATGAAACGAACGCAAGCCCGGATCCTCCGCGAATATGGCCCCTTCCCGGGCATTGATACCGTCCATGGGCTGACGTACGACGGCAAGCAGGTGTGGTTCGCCACCGGCGCAAGCCTCGTCGCCCTGGACCCCGACACCGGCGCCACGTCCCGCAAGCTCGACGTCGCCGCCAACGCGGGCACGGCCTTCGATGGCACGCACTTCTATCAGATCGCCAACGGCCGCATCCAGAAGGTCGATCCCGCAAGCGGAAAAGTGCTGGCGGCCATCGCCGTGCCGGGCGGGGACGATGCCTCCGGCCTGGCCTGGGCGGAAGGTAGCCTGTGGGTCGGCGAATACCGCGCGCGCAAGATCCATCAGGTCGATCCGGAAACCGGGCGCGTGCTGCGCACCATCGCGTCCAACCGCTTTGTCACCGGCGTGACCTGGGTCGAGGGGCAGCTCTGGCACGGCACCTGGGAAGAGGGCCAAAGCGACATCAGGCGCCTGGAGCCGCAAACCGGCGAGGTGCTGGAGGCCGTTGACATGCCCGCGGGCGCCGGCGTGTCGGGCCTGGAGTCCGACGGCGGCGAGCGGTTCTTCTGCGGCGGCGGCGAAAGCGGCAAGGTGAGGGCGGTCCAGCGCCCCGCAAAGATCGCCGGATAAACGGCGGACGGCCGGCGCGCGCCGGTGTGGATAGGGGGAAAATACAACACTACATAGATATGAGAAGTATTTGCATTTAAACTTCGTGCCGATTTGTCGTCGCAGTTCAACTCGGTAGGAAGCCAACATGCATCATCAGAGACCACCCGGCCGCAGCGCCATTGTTCAACCTCGTTTTGCGCTGCGCCGCACATCCGCTCTGGTGTTTCTGGCTTTGGCGGCGGGCGCCGCGACGGCGCAGGACGGCGGCGTCGCCACGCTGCCGTCCGTGCAGGTGGTGGGCGACACCGCCGGCACCACCACCGAAGGGACGGGTTCCTATACGCCGCGCGCCACGGCCGCCAGCACCGGCCTGTCGCTGTCGCTGCGCGAGACGCCGCAGTCGGTCACCGTCATGACCCGCCAGCGGATGGACGACGAGGACATGCGTTCGCTGGCCGACGTCATGGCCAGCACGCCGGGCATCTCGGTGCAGAACTTCGACAGCGAGCGGTATACCTTCAACTCGCGCGGTTTCAGCATCTCGAATTACATGTACGACGGGGTGCCCACGGCGTTCGACGTGGGCTACGCGGCGGGCGAGTCGTCCGTCGATCCGATCATCTATGACCGCGTGGAAATCGTGCGCGGCGCCACGGGCCTGATGACCGGCGCCGGCAACCCGTCGGCGTCCATCAATCTGGTGCGCAAGCACGCCGACAGCCGCGAGTTCAAGGCCGACCTGAGCGCGGGCGTGGGCAACTGGGACACCTATCGCGCCACCGCCGACCTGTCCACGCCGCTCAATGCCGACGGCAGCGTGCGCGGGCGCATCGTTACCGCCTACCAGGACAACCATTCCTTCCTGGACGATTACCAGAACCGCAAGACCGTGTTCTACGGCGTGGTCGACGCCGACCTGACCGCGAACACCACGCTGAGCGCCGGGTACAACTATCAGAACAACGATCCGCAAGGCAGTAGCTGGGGCGGCTTTCCACTCTGGTATGCCGACGGCGGCCGCACGGACTGGCGCCGTTCGTTGAACACGGGCGCGCACTGGACGTCATGGGGCAGCACCACGCAGGGGGCCTTCGCGAGCCTGGAGCACCGCTTCGACAATGACTGGCGCGTCCAGGCCGTGGCGTCCCATTCCAGGAACGAGATGGACGGCAAGCTGCTGTACCTGTACGGCTGGCCCGACCGCGAGACCGGCGAGGGCATGGGCGCGTCGCCGGCGTGGTATCTGGGCGATCGCAAGCAGAACGCGCTGGACCTGAAGGCTTCCGGACCGTTCACGATGTTCGGGCGCCGCCATGAGGCCGTCGTGGGCGCAAGCTTCAACCGCCAGAAGGGCGACTTCGACTACCGGTCGCCGTCGGACCCGGCCGCCGTCGGCAACTTCCTGAACTGGAACGGCTCGTATCCCGAGCCCGACTGGAACGACTCGGTCACCGCCAGCCGCTACACCACCACGCAAACCGGCTGGTACGGGGCCCTGCGCCTGAACCTGGCGGATCCGCTCAAGCTCATCGTGGGCGGGCGGTACAGCACCTGGAAGACCGACTCGGTGGGATTCGGCGGCGAAGGCCACACGGCATTCGACAAGAATTCGTTCACGCCTTACGCCGGCCTGCTGTACGACATCAACGACACGTACACGGCCTACGTCAGCTACACCGGCATCTTCAATCCGCAAAGCTATCAGGACCGCGACGCCAACTGGCTCGATCCGCTGGAAGGCAAGTCATACGAGGCGGGCGTCAAGGGCGAGTTCCTGGAAGGGCGCCTGAACGCAAGCGCCGCCGTATTCCAGATCGATCAGGACAATGTGGCGCAGGCAGATCCGGGCCAGATGGTGCCGGGCACGACCAACCAGGCGTACACCGCGGCCAAGGGCACGCGCAGCCGCGGCTTCGACCTGGAGGTCTCGGGCGAGGTCACGCCGGGCTGGAACCTGGCGGCGGGCTGGTCGCATTGGACCGCGCGCGACGGCGACGGCAACGCCATCCAGACCGACCAGCCGCGCAGCCTGGTCCGCGTGTTCACGACCTACCAGCTTCCCGGGGACTGGAACCGCCTGACAGTGGGCGGCGGCGTCAACTGGCAAAGCCATGTCTACACCATCGCCAGCGGACCGAATGGCGATGAGCGGGTGGGACAGGGCAGCTATGCCATCACCAACCTGATGGCCCGCTACCGCTTCAACCGCAGCCTGTCGGCCCAACTGAACGTGAACAACCTGTTCGACCGCAAGTATTACAGCCAGATCGGCTTCTACAGCCAAGGGGCGTGGGCGGCCGGCAGAAGCGCGATGCTGACGATGCGGTATCAGTACTGAGGCTCGGGCCGGCCCGGCGCGGCCAGCGGCTCCAGCGCTTCCCCGACGCTGGCGATGAACGCCTTCGCCGCCTCCGGCAGCAGGCGTCCCGCCAGGGTCTGGACCTCGAAGTGGCGTTCGTTCATTTCGCGGTCGCGCAAGGGCACGGCGACGATATTGCCCCATCGCAGCCGGTTGCGGATCGCCAGTTCGCCGCAAAAGGCGACGCCGCCGCCCGCGCTGGCGAAGCCCACCAGGGCGTCGATGCTGCGGCTGGTGAAGACCGGTTCGCAAGGCAGTTGCTGGCGGCTGCAACTGATGTCGATCAACTGCCGCAGGGTGGAGTCGGCACTGGGCAGGGCAAGCGGATAGGCCGTCAGTTGCGCCAGCGACAGATCGCGCCGCCCGGCCAGCGGATGGTCGGCCGCCAGTATCGCCCTGACCGGCGCGGGCACGCGCATTTCCACCCGGATGTCCCGCTGCGAGGTCAGGCTGAGCGTGACGCCGATGTCCGCCACGCCGTCGCGGATGCGTTGGGGAATCTCTTGCTGCGAGCACACGTCCAGCGAAAAGCGGATGCCGGCATAGTGATGGCGGAAGGCGGCGATGGCGGCCGGCACGAACTCCGACGCGTAACCCTCGGTGCTGACGATGCGCACATGGCCCTGGCGCAGGCCGCGCAGCGCCAGGATTTCCCCCGAGACCCGCTCCACATCCTGCTGCATGCGCTTGGCATGCGCGGCCAGCAGCTCGCCGGCCGCGTTCGGCATCATGCCGCGGGCGCGCCGTTCGAACAGCAATGTGCCCAGCTCCCGCTCCATGCGGGCGATCTGGCGGCTTACCGCCGACGGGGCCACGTCCAGCCGGGCCGCGGCCTCGCTGACCGAGCCGGTGCGCACCACTTCCACAAAATACCGAAGCGAAATCTCCTGCAGGACACGTGGGTTCACGGCCGTCTCCAAGGTTTGCGGAAAGCGCAAAGAATAATTCTAACCATTGATATTGCTGCAAAGGGATGACGGACTCTAGGATGTGGGCATTCTTTGCGCTCACCCCCGGCTACCACACTGATGTTTCATCCCGACGATTCTGCCCTGACCCCGATTGTGGATGCGCTGCGGCTCGCCCGGCCGGTGCTGTGGACGCGGCCCGACGGCGACGCGGCCACCGCCGCGCCCGGCGCCCATTTCCTGATGGATCAGGTGCTGTCCGCACAGGAGCGGCTGGCGCGGTTCGCGCCCTTGCTGGGGGACCTGTTTCCCGAACTGGCCGAGTCGGGCGGGGTGATCGAATCGCCGCTGCTCGCGGCCGACGCCATGCAGGCGGCGCTGGGGTTGCCGCCAGAGGCCGGGCGCTTGTGGATCAAGGCCGACCACGCGCTGCCGGTGGCGGGCTCGATCAAGGCCCGCGGCGGCATCCACGAAGTGCTGGAGTTCGCCGAATCGCTGGCGCTGGGCGCCGGCCTGCTGCAAGCCGGCGACGACTACCGGAAACTGGCCGAACCCAAGGCCCGGGCGTACTTTGGCCGCTATCAGGTGGCGGTGGGTTCCACCGGCAATCTGGGCCTGTCCATCGGGGTGATCGCGTCGGCGCTGGGATTCCGCGCGGCGGTGCATATGTCCGCCGACGCCAAGGCCTGGAAGAAGGCGCGTCTGCGCGCGCGCGGCGTCGAGGTCGTGGAACACGCGGGCGATTATGAAAAGGCCGTGGCGGCCGGCCGCGCCCAGGTCGAGGCGGATCCTTGCGGCTACTTCGTCGACGACGAGCGCTCGGCCTCGCTGTTCCTGGGTTACGCGGCGGCGGCGCTGCATCTGCGCGGCCAGCTGGGCCGGGCGGACATCCGGGTCGACGCCGAGCATCCGCTGTTCGTGTACCTGCCTTGCGGCGTGGGCGGCGCGCCCGGCGGCATCGCGTTCGGCCTGACGCAGCTTTACGGCCCGCATGTCCATTGCTTCTTCGCCGAACCCGTGCAATCGCCATGCTTCATGCTGCGCATGATGGCCGGCTGCGGCCAACTGCCCGGCGTGCCCATGCCGCCTTCGGTCTACGACCTGGGGCTGACCAACCTGACCGACGCCGACGGGCTGGCGGTGCCGCGCGCGTCCGAATTGGCCTATGCGGCGGTGGGCGCCCATCTGCGCGGGGTCTATACCGTGGCGGACGATACGCTGTACGCGGACCTGGCCCGCCTGCATGCCAGCGAGGGCCTGCGCATCGAACCGTCGGCCGCGGCCGGTTTCAGCGGGCCGGGCCAGCTCTGCGGCACCGATGCCGGCCAGGCCTGGCTGCGGGCCCGCGGCCTGCGGGCGCATCTGCCCCGCGCCACCCACCTGGCCTGGACCACGGGCGGGCTGTTCGTGCCCGACGAAGAATATGACCGATTCCTGAGCCGCGGGCGATCGCTTGCGGCGGGTTCCTAGGCGCCGCCAGACGCGCCCGTTTTCCACCATCTCTCATCGAGCACCGCTATGAAAACCTCGTTTCTTGCAGTCAGTCTCGCCGTTGCCAGCGCCTGGGGCGCCGTTGCGCCCGCCGTGGCGCAGGATGCCTACCCCAGCCGTCCGCTGACGCTGGTCGTGCCGTTCCCGCCCGGAGGCGCGACGGATGTGCTGGGCCGCGTGGTGGCGCAGAAGCTGGGCCAGGAACTGGGCCAGACCGTCGTGGTGGAAAACCGCGCGGGCGCGGGCACCGTGATCGGCGCGAGCTTTGTCGCCAAGGCCGCGCCCGATGGCTACACGCTGCTGGTGAGTTCGGGCACCACCTTCACCGTCAACCCGGCCATTCAGAAAAATCTGCCCTACGACCCGGCCAAGAGCTTCGAGCCGATCGGCATCGTCGGCCGCACCGGCCTGGCGCTGCTGGCCAATCCCAAGGTGCCGGTCAAGGACCTGAAGGAGTTCGTGGCGTACGCGAAGGATCCCGCCAACAACCAGCCGCCCTATGGTTCCTTCGGCACCGGCACTACGGCGCACTTCGTGGGTGAAGCCTTCATGGCGGCCGCGAACCTGAAGATGACGCACGTGCCCTACAAGGGCAGCTCGCCCGCGATGACGGACCTGATCGGCGGCCAGATTCCGTTCTCGGTGGATACGGTGGCGGCCGCACTGCCGCAAAGCAAGCAGGGCAAAGTGCGCGTGCTGGCCGTGTCCAGCCCCAAGCGCTCGGCCTTCCTCCCGGATGTGCCCACGTTCGCGGAACAGGGCTATCCGGCGGTGGCCATGGACACCTGGCTGATGGTGGCCGCGCCGCGCGGCCTGCCGGCGAATGTGAAGAGCCGGTTGGAACAGGCGCTGCGCGCCACCGTGGATGCGCCCGAGGTGAAAAAGAGCCTGGAGGCCCAGGGCTTCGAAGCCGCTTTCGCCAGCGCCGCCGAGGGCGAGGCCCTGATCCAGCAGGAACTTCCCGTGATGCGCGAGGTTGCGCAGCGCGCCAACATCAAGATCGACTGAAGGAAAACGACGATGGCATTGGACGACTCCCTGGTATCCCTGACGGCCGTGGAACTGCGGCGCATGATCGGCGCGCGCCAGCTTTCCCCGGTGGAGCTGCTGGAGGCCTGCATTGCGCGGATCGCGGCGGTCAACCCCTACGTCAATGCCGTCACCGCCACGGCTTACGAGCGGGCGCGCGCGGAGGCGCGCGCCGCCGAGCGCGCCGTAATGGCGGGCGAGCCGCTGGGCCTGCTGCACGGCTTGCCGATGGGCGTGAAGGATCTGGAGCCGACGGCCGGCGTGCTGACCACCTATGGCTCGGCGCTGTACCGCGGCCATGTGCCCCAAGAGGACGTCGAACTGGTGGCCCGCCTGCGCCGCGCCGGCGCCATCGTCGCCGCCAAGACCAACGTGCCCGAGATGGGCGCGGGCGCCAACTCGCGCAACACGGTGTGGGGCGCCACGGGCAACCCCTTCAATCCCAACCTGAACGCGGGCGGCTCGTCTGGCGGCTCCGCGGCGGCGCTGGCTTGCGACATGCTACCGGTATGCACCGGCTCGGACACGGGCGGCTCGCTGCGCATCCCGGCATCCAAGTGCGGCGTGGTGGGTTTTCGGCCGTCCCCCGGCATCGTGCCCAGCGTGCGCAAGCTGCTGGGCTGGACGCCGATTTCGGTGGTGGGTCCGATGGGGCGGACGGTGGCCGATGCCTGCCTGCAAATGGCCGCGTCGGCGGGGCCGCATGCCGGCGACCCGCTCAGCTATCCGCTGGATCCGCTGCAGTTCCTGAATCCCGGCACGGCCGACCTGGGTTCGCTGCGGGTGGCCTACACCGAAGACTTCGGCACCTGCGACGTGGACGACGGCATCCGGGCGACGTTCAGGGAAAAGATCGCGGCCATGCGGCATCTGTTCGCCGCGTGCGACCCGATCGAACTGGATCTGGGCGAGGCCCACCGCTGCTTCGATGTGCTGCGCGCGGAATCCTTCGTGGCGGGCATGCGCGACGCCTATGAGAAGGACCCCGGCAGCCTGGGCCCCAACACCCGCGCCAACTTCGAAATGGGCGCGGCGATGAGCCTGAAGGACTGCGCCTGGGCGCAAGCCGAACAGACCAGGCTGATCAAGCGGTTCCAGCGCGCCTATGACGACTACGACCTGATCCTGTCGCCCACCACGCCGGTCTCGCCGTTTCCGTGGACGCAGCTCTATGCCGACACCATCAACGGGGTCGCCCAGGAGAATTACTACCGGTGGCTCGCACTGACCTATGTCGTAACCTTGACGACGCATCCGGCGTTGACGCTGCCTTGCGGGCGCGATGCCCAGGGCATGCCCTTTGGCCTGCAGATGGTGGGGCGGTTCCGGGGCGACCGGGACGTGCTGGCCGCGGCGCAGGCGATGGAGCAGGCCTTTGGCGGTATCGAGGCCCTGCGGCGGCCGCGTCCGGATCTGGCGGCGCTGCGTCCGGCCGAGCCGTCGCTGACCTCTATCGTCACCACGCCGCCGGTGCTGGATGGCGGGGAACCCACGGAGGCGGTGTCGGCGGTGTAGCGCGTGCCCGCGCGGGTTTAGGGACCGGACGGCCGCGCCATGCGGCCGTTTTGCCATTACGACGAAAGGATTAGTCCTCTTTCTAGGGTAATTCCTGACTAAAAGCTGATTGTCAGCCGATAGTCAGGAAGGTTTAATCAGTCCAAAGTTGCGCATCAGACGCATCAGGCGCATCGCCCCGAACGGGAGGTCCGCAGCAGGCGTTTCCATCCCGCTTCACGCAGGAGTAGTAACTACAAGCTGGTCCATGTAGTCCACCCAGGAGACAACAAGCCATGCAACACGTTACAAAACCCCGCCGCAAGTTCATCTCTGGCGCTGCCGTCGCCGGGGCCGCGGCGCTTGGATTCCCCGCGGTCACCCGGGCGCAGAATGCACCCATCTCCTTCCGCTTCCAGAGCACCTGGCCCGCCAACGACATCTTCCACGAGTTCGCCCGCGACTACGCGACCAAGGTCAACGAGATGGCCGGCGGCCAGCTGAAGATCGAAGTGCTGCCCGCCGGCGCCGTGGTCAAGGCCTTCGACCTGCTGGATGCGGTGTCGGCCGGGACGCTGGACGGCGGCCACGGCGTGGTGGCCTACTGGTACGGAAAGAACACGGCGGTCGCGCTATGGGGCTCGGGGCCGTCGTTCGGAATGGACGCCAACATGCTGCTGGCCTGGCACGAGTACGGCGGCGGCAAGGAACTGCTGGTCGAGATCCAGAAAGCGATGGGGGTGAACGTGCAGTCCCTGATGTACGGGCCGATGCCGACGCAGCCGTTCGGCTGGTTCAAGCGGCCCGTCACCAAGGTCGAGGACGTCAAGGGCGTGAAGTTCCGCACGGTGGGGCTGGCCATCGACATGTACACGGCGATGGGCGCGGCGGTGAATGCGCTGCCCGGCGGCGAGATCGTGCCGGCACTGGATCGCGGGCTGCTGGACGGAGCGGAATTCAACAACTCGTCGTCGGATCTGGCGCTGGGCTTCCAGGATGTGTCCAAGATCTGCATGCTGCAGAGCTTCCACCAGAGCGCGGAACAATTCGAGGTGCTGTTCAACAAGACGAAGTACGACGCCTTGCCCCCGAACCTCAAGCACATCCTGAGCTATGCGGCGCAGGCGTGCAGCGCGGATATGTCCTGGAAGGCCGCGGACCGCTATTCGCAGGACTACATCAAGCTGCAGAAGGATCACAACGTCAAGTTCTACAAGACGCCGGATGCGATCCTGCAGCAGCAGCTGAAGATCTGGGACGAAATGATCGCCAAGCGGTCGGCCGAGAATCCGCTCTTCAAGAAGGTGCTGGACTCGCAACGGGCCTTCGCCGAGCGGGTGGGGCGCTGGCATGGTGATACGGCCGTCAATTTCCGCATGGCCTACAACCACTACTTCACGCGCAGCACCAAGCCGGCCTGACGCAATCCTCCGTTGTGCCCGCGCGCCGTGGACCCGGCGCGCGGCGCCTCGCCATGCGTCTAGGGCCCCGCGCGTTCAGCGCGGTGTGGCCCTAAACCGGGACCTTCGATGATCCGAATCGTACGCTTCATAGACCGCATTTCCACTTTCGTCGGCAAGACCTTCGCCTGGTTGATCGTGGTGCTGACGCTGCATGTGTGCTGGGAAGTCGCGGCCCGCTACATCCTGAACCAGCCCAGCGCCTGGGCCTTCGACCTTCAGATGATGTACTACGGCATCCTGTTCATGATGGCGGGCGCCTATACGCTGGCCAAGAACGGGCATGTGCGCGGGGACATCCTGTATGGGTTCCTGCCGCCGCGGGTGCAGGCCGGGCTCGACCTGGTTCTCTTCATCGTGTTTTTCTTTCCGGGCGTGATCGCGCTGGTGTGGGCGGGCTGGTACTACGCCGGCTACTCCATCGCCATCCGTGAACATTCCTCGCTGATGGCCGATGGGCCGCCCATCTATCCATTCAAGGCTTTCATCCCGATCGCTGGCGCGGTCCTGCTGCTGCAGGGCGTGGCCGAGGTCCTGCGATGCATACTCTGCCTGCGCCAGGGGGCGTGGCCGTCGCGCGAAGAGGACGTCGAGGAAGTGGACGTCGACAAGCTCAAGAAGATGGTGCATGTCAAGGACGAAGACATCGCCCAGCTCGACCGCTACGTCAACCCCGGGGAGCCCCAGCGATGAAGATTCACAAGGCGTTGTGGTTTGGCCTGTCGTGCATTGCGATCGTGGTGTTGATGATTGCGTTCCTGACGCCCTGGGACCATCTCACCACCGGCCATATCGGCCTGTTGATGCTGGCGCTGATCGTCGTCGCCATCATGCTGGGGTTTCCGACGGCCTTCACGCTGATGGGCATGGGGGTGCTGTTCACCTTCCTGGCGTACTACATGCAGAGTTCCGATCCGGGCCGTTCGATCGGGCAGACGCTGGACCTGATGGTGCAGCGCACGTACGCCACCATGACGAACGATTCGCTGATCTCGATACCCCTGTTCGTCTTCATGGGGTATCTGGTCGAACGCGCCAACCTGATCGAAAAGCTGTTCAGGTCGATGCACCTGGCGCTGGCGCGCCTGCCCGGCGCCCTGGCGGTGGCGACGCTGGCGACCTGCGCGATCTTCGCCACGGCGACGGGGATCGTCGGCGCGGTGGTGACGCTGATGGGCCTGCTGGCCATGCCCGCCATGCTGAAGGCGGGGTACAGCGTGCGCCTGACGGCCGGTTCCATCACGGCCGGCGGCTGCCTGGGAATCCTGTTGCCGCCGTCGGTGATGCTGATCGTGTATGGCGCCACCACGGGCGTGTCGGTGGTGCAGCTGTATGCCGGCGCGCTGTTCCCCGGCATCATGCTGGCCTTGCTCTACATGCTTTACGTGATCATCGTGGCCAAGCTGCGTCCCGACATGGCGCCGCCGCTGCCCATGGAGGAGCGCGGCGTACCGCTGTCGCCCGAGTCCACCGTGCTGGCGGCGGGTCCGTACACGCGCGCCGTGTCCGGCATGCTGGCGGCCATGTTCAAAGGCAGACGCAACAGCGGGGTGGCGTTCGGTTTTCTGATGCGCAACATGACGCTGGCGCTGGCGCCGCTGGCGGTCACTTTGCTGATGCTGGCCGTGGTGCACCATGCACTGACGCGGCCGGTGGTGGAATACGAAATCCCAGCCGAACTGATGCTGGGTAGCGGCGGCTTCGATTCAGAGCTGAGCGAGCCGCCCGCCGGCGGCCTGAGCGAGCCGCCGTCGAATGAGCTGGCCGAGCCGCCGTCCACCGGACCCGCCGCGGCGGGAGGCTTGAGCGAGCCGCCCGGGACGCCGTCCGCAGCACCCGCCGCGCCCGCCACACCCGCCGGCACGCCAGCGCCGGCCGAAGCGCCCGCGGCCCCCGACGGCACCCGCGCCGCGCCCACCGGGTTCTGGATATTCGCGGGCATCTGCGCGGTGATGCTGGCCGTGTTCTACGCGGCGTTGACGTGGGCGCGCCTGGAAATCTTCAAGATGCTGATGGCCTCGTTCTTTCCGCTCGCGGTGATGATCGCCGCCGTGCTGGGATCGATCGGCTTCGGCCTAGCCACCCCCAGCGAGGCGGCCGCCATGGGCGCCATGGGGGGCGCGCTGCTGGCGCTGGCCTACCGCCGCCTGAACCTGCCGGTGCTGCGGGAATCGGTATTCCTGACCGCCAAGACCAGCGCGATGGTGTGCTGGCTGTTCGTCGGGTCGTCGATCTTCTCCGCGGCCTTCGCGCTGCTGGGCGGCCAGCGCATCATCGAAGAATGGGTGCTGTCGCTGGGCCTGACGCAGATCCAGTTCCTGCTGCTGGCGCAGGCCATCATCTTCCTGCTGGGCTGGCCGCTGGAGTGGACCGAGATCATCGTGATCTTCATGCCGATCTTCGTGCCGCTGCTGAACACGTTCGGGATCGACCCGCTGTTCTTCGGCCTGCTGGTGGCGCTGAACCTGCAGACGGCGTTCCTGTCCCCGCCGGTGGCCATGTCCGCCTTCTACCTGAAGGGCGTATCGCCGCCGCATGTGACGCTGAACCAGATCTTCCTGGGCATGATGCCGTTCATGGGGATCCAGGTGGTGGCGATCTTCCTGCTGTACATGTTCCCGGCGATCGGAATGTGGCTGCCGACGGTGCTGTACCGCTGAAGCCGGTCCGCTGACCGCTCACTTTTCCCGGGGCTCAGCTGAGCGGACGGGGCGGTGAGCGGGGCGCGGCAGCACATAGGCTTCGGTGGGGCGGCCATAGTGTTCTTCCATGCCGGCAAAGGCGAAGCCCAGCTTTTGCAGGACTCGCTTCGAGGCCGCGTTGCCGGGCCAGACGATGGCAACCAATTCGGGGACGTCGAGCGTACCCCATGCGTAGTCGCAAAGCGCGGTGGCGGCCTCGGTGGCGCGGCCTTGACCCCAGGCGTCGCGGCACAGGCGATAGGCGAGCTGGATCCGGCCGGTGTTTTCGAGTGGCGTCAAACTGATCCAGCCCAAGGCCTTGCCATCTACCGCGATGGCCCAGTGGCCCAAGTCCGTCAACGGCTCGGCCAGCCATTCCAGCAATTCCTGCCGGCGCGCCTCGTCGGCGGTTTTCACACCGGTGCTGTGACGCATGACTTCGGGGTCGGATTCCATGGCGAGCATCATGGAAACGTCGGCCTCCCGAAGGCGGCGCAATATCACACGAGGGCGGGCATTGGGCATGGCAAGTGTCGTTCGGAATGGGCCGGAACCGATGATACCGGGTCCAGCGAGGGGCTTGCGTCTTAATAGTTAGCCGCCATACTATATGGCGCTTAATCAACCTGTTGCCACCGGTTCACACCTCATATGCCCCTGGTACCGCAAATGCTGGAACCCAAACATGATGCCTTGCTGACCGAAGCATCGCGCCGCGGTTTGCCCGACGCGGACGGGATACGGCTGTGTTTCCAGGTGCTGGCGCTGGCGCGGTCCATCGACCGCGATTGCGCCGCGCGGCTGGCGCCGCGGCAATTGTCGGAAGGAAAATTCGTGCTCCTGTTCCTGCTGCACGAGCAGCCGCAAGGCTTGCCGCCCCATGTGCTGGCCGAGCGGGCCGGTGTGACGCGCGCGACGATCACGGGGTTGCTGGACGGGCTGGAGCGGGACGGGTTCGTGTTGCGCCAGGCCGGTCAGGAAGACCGCCGCAGGATCGCCGTGACGCTGACCGCCAAAGGCAAGACGGCGGCGGCGCGGCTGTTCAAGGAACACACGGCTTGGATCGGCACTTTGTTCCAGGGCTTGAGCAGCGCGGATCAACGCCAACTGGGCGACTTGCTGACGCGGGTGTGGCGCGCCACCAATGCGGGCCGCGCGGCAACGGCGGGGAGGGGACAATGAGCAAAGCCAGCGGCAAGCATGCCCCGGTCTCCGCCAAGCCGGCCGGGCGCGGCGTGAAGGACATCGGCGCGGCGCGCCTTGCCGCTTTGAACGCGGGCGACCCGGCCACGACACTGACGGAATGCCTGGCGGTGGACTTCGCGGCGCTGATGCACGCGGCGGCGCCGCGCGTGGGCGCGCAGGCCGTGGCGGCAATGCGGGCCGAGGCCGCCGCCGGGATCTCCCGGCGCATGGCGCTGGCGGCCCGGATTCTGCTCGATCGCCTGGGGCCCGGGGCGCTTGCGGAATTGCAGGCGCACGGCTCGGACACGGTGCGCGGCTGGGCCTGCTTCATGGTCGGGGCATTGCCCGGCCTGTCGGTGCAGGCGCGTCTGGACCTGATCCGCCCCTTGGCCGACGACGCGCATTTCGGCGTGCGCGAATGGGCCTGGCTGGCGGTCCGGCCGCAATTGGCGGCGGAACTGGATACCTCGGTGAAGCGCCTGCGTCCCTGGACGAACGACCCGTCCGAGCGGGTGCGGCGATTTGCCAGCGAGTCCCTGCGTCCGCGCGGCGTGTGGTGCGCGCACATCGCGGCGCTGAAGGCGGACCCCGCGATCGCGCTGCCGCTGCTGGAACCGCTGCGCGCGGACCCCGCCGCCTATGTGCAGGATTCCGTGGCCAACTGGCTCAACGACGCCAGCAAGGACCAGCCGGACTGGGTGCGCGAGGTCTGCGCGCGCTGGCTGGCGGGCCAGCCCGCCGTGCCAACCGAACGCATCTGCAAGCGCGCGTTGCGTTCGATCGGCGCCTGATCAGCCCGGCGAACGGGCCGCCCTAGAGCTGGCTCATCCCGCCGTCCACGATGATCTCCGTGCCTACGATGAAGGCGGATTCCCGGGCGGCCAGATGCAGCACGGTGGCCGCGATTTCCTGCGGCGTGCCGAAGCGGCCCAGCGGCACCTGCGCCTGGATGCTCGCGGCGGTCTTCTCCAGCTTTTCGGGGTCCAGGCCCAGTTTTTCGTAGATCGGCGTGGCGACCGGACCGGGGCTGACGACATTGACCCGGATGCCGCGCGGCAGCAGTTCGGCGGACAAGGTCTTGGCCAGCGAGATCAGCGCGGCCTTGCTGGCGCTGTAGATGGACGACGCAGGCATGCCGATGTGGGCGTTGATGGAACCGTTCAGCACGATGGACGCACCCTCGTTCAGCAGCGGATCCAGCGCCTGAAGCTGGAAGAACACGCCCTTGATGTTGGTGTTGAAGGTCTGGTCCCACAGGTCCTCGGTGGCCTCGGACAGCGTCGCGAACTTGGCGATGCCCGCGTTGATGAAGACGGCATCCAGGCGCACGCCGGCCGCGGTGAGCGTGTCGGCCAGCGCGGCGGCGGCCCCCGGGGCGCCGGCGATGTTCTGGACGGCCAGGGCATTGGGACCCAGCGTGGCGCGGGTCTTTTCCAGCGCGGCGCCGTCGCGCCCGGTGATGATGACGCGGGCGCCTTCGGCGGCGAAGGCCGCGGCGGCGGCCAGGCCGATGCCGCTGGTGCCGCCGGTGACCAGGACGGTCTTCTGTTCAAAACGGTTCATGATGGTTCCTTTTGGGGTTGGGCTTCACATGTAGCCATGGTGCGCCTGGCCCGGCGCTTTGTCGTACGATCTTTCGCAAGAACACGTTCGAAGGAATTGCACATGTTGAGCCCGAATGAGCTGGCGCTATTGGAAGCCATCCGCGACAGCGGCAGCCTGTCGCGCGCGGCCGCCAAGCTGGGCAAGGCGCCTTCCTCGGTGTCGCACGCCGCCCGGCAACTGGAGGAGCGGTTCGATGCCTTGCTCTTCGACCGCCGCCGCTACCGGCTGCAACTGACGCCCGCCGGCCGGCTGCTGGCCGAAGAGGCCGGGCGGCTGATGCTGGACGTATCCCGGCTGACGCAGCGCGTGCGGCAGGTGGCCAGCGGCTGGGAAGACCGGCTGCATATCGTCAGCGACGAGATCCTGGAATTCGAGTTCATGGCGCCGCTGATCCAGGACTTCGACAAACTGGATTCGGGTGTGACCCTGCGCTTCACGCACGAAGTGCTGGGCGGCACCTGGGAAGCCTTGCGCGAGGGCCGGGCCGACCTGATCGTGGGCGCCACGAACGAACCCCAGACCATGCCGAACCTGTAATGGGCAGAACTGGGCGCGATGGAATGGCTCTTCGCCGTCTCGCCGCGCCATCCGCTGGCCAAGGTGAAAACGCCGCTGCGGCAAGACCAGATCCAGCAGCATCGCGCCGTGGTGGTGGCCGATACGGCGCGGGGCGCCGCGCTGCGGGGCTATGGCCGGGTGGGCGGTCAAGCCGCCCTGGCCGTGCCCAGCATGCGCGCCAAGATCCTGGCGCAGCGCGAGGGCCTGGGCGTGGGATGGGTGCCGCGCCATCGCGCGGCGTCCTTGCTGGCGCGCGGCGAACTGGTGGAGAAGGCCACCGAGACGCCGCGCGAGCCGAACCTGCTGTACCTGGCGTGGCGCGGCGACCACGAGGGGCGCGCGCTGCAATGGTGGCTGGACCAGTTGCGCCAGCCCAGGATGGCGAAAGCCTTGCTGCGCGGCGTGGATGCGTTCAGGTAGCGCCGGCCGTAGATGTTGCTATCGTCGTGCATGGAAGTGAGCAAACAAGAGACCTATCGGTCCAAAGGACAGGCATGGAAGAGACTACGCAGGAAACTCCCCTGAACTGGGCGTCGCTGGTCGACGATCTGAACAAGCTGCTGCGCCTGAAGACCACGGTCATCGGCATGAAGCTCTACGAACACGAGGCCGACATGGCCGGGGTGAAGGGCCTGCGGCGGCCGCAGGCCACCCACACCACCGACCAGATCGTGGGCATGGCGGCGCGGCTGGGCTGGACGGTGGGCATCACCGGCGACGATCTGGTCGGCTCGCAGTGCCGCGCCGTGATCGGGCTGGGGCCGCAGGACGAGGCCTGGAAGAGCGGCCGAGACTACGTGGGCGTGTGGCACGCCACGGAAGCGGACGCGCGCGCCCGCCAGCAGGCCCTGTCCTGTGTGCCCGCGGGCAAGTACCGGGCGATGGTGGTGTCGCCGCTGGCGTCGGGCCGGCTCGACCCGCCGGATATCTGCCTGGTGTATGCGACGCCCGGCCAGATGATCATCCTGATCAACGGCCTGCAATGGAAAAACTACCGGCGCTTTGACTGGAGCGTGGTGGGCGAGACGGCCTGCGCGGATTCCTGGGGGCGGGCGCTGGCCACGGGCGAACCCAGCCTGTCCTTGCCCTGTTTCGCCGAGCGCCGCTATGGCGGCGTGCCCGACGAAGAGATGCTGATGGCGCTGCCGCCGCGCTATCTGCCGATTGCGATCGAGGGCATGAAGGCCTTGTCGGCCAATGGACTGCGCTATCCCATCGCGCCCTACGGCATCCAGAACGACGTGCGGGCGGGCATGGGCGTGAGCTACGCGCAGCCGCCCAAGGCTCAGGGCTGAGCGGGCGCGCGCAGCGCCTCGGCCAGCGCGCGCGCGGCCGGCCCGAGGGGCCGGTCGATGCGGTGGGCAAGATAGGTTTCGGTTGCGACCTGGCTGTCGCGGCCCAGGCTGCCGGTGCGCAGGCGCAGCAGGCGGCCTTCGGCCAGGTCGCGCTCCACCTGCCACAGCGGAAGCCGGCCCCAGCCGACGCCGGCCAGGATAAGCGCGTGCTTGGTGTCCTGCCCGCTGACCCGGCACGTCCGTGGCGACAGCACGGCGAAGTCGCGGCCCTCGGTCAGGGCGGAGGGATCGGATTGCACGATCTGCAGATGATCCGCCAGCGCGCCCAGGGACTGCGCGCCTTGCGCGAGCGGATGCGCGGCGGCAACCACCGCCACCATCTGCACGGATCCCAGCGCCTCCACCGCGATGCGGGGATGCCGGAAATGTTCGCCCGCGAGGATGCCCAGGGTGTGGCTGCCAGCCAGCAGCGCCGCGACGGGGCCGCCCAGCGGCAGTACCGAAATGCGCGTGGCGACGGACGGGTAGGCCGCCCGCATGCGGTTCAGCGCCGCACCCACCTGCTCGATCGGAAACAGCGTATCCACCACCAGCGACAGTTCCAGTTCCACGCCTTCGCCCAACCCCTGGGCGCGGGCGCGCATCGCGTCCACGCGCAGGAGGATGTCGCGGGCGTTGGCCAGCAGCGCCTGGCCCTGCGGTGTCATGACGGGACGGTGGCCGCTGCGGTCGAACAGCGGCACGCCCAGTTGCGCTTCCATGTTGGCGATGGCGTGACTGACCGCCGATTGCACGCGCGACAGCTGACGCGCGGCGGCGCGAAAACTGCCGGCGTCCGCCACGGCGGCGAATACGCGGAGCTGATCCAGGGTCAGGGCGTCTATCATCGGGCAGGCTGATCTAAATATTCGATCAAGTTCGTCAAAAGAATATCACTTACCGGAATCGGTCTCGGCGCGCATGATGCGGGCATCGTGGAGAAGGCGAGGATAGGAATGCGGAAGGTTGAAGGCATGCCGGCCCTGGACGGGGCGGAGCGGACGCACTGGGGCGCAGTGCTGGCGATCGTCGGCGCGGGCGTGGTGGCGGCCTTGCAGGTCGGCAAGGTGATCATCGCCGCGCCCCTGCTGCGCCAGGACATGGGATTGGACCTGGCGTCCATCGGCACCCTGACGGCGGTGTTTTCCATCCTGGGCATGGTGGGCGGCATCGCGGCGGGCGGCGTCATTTCCCGGTTCGGCGCCAGGCGCATGCTGCTGCTGGGCCTGACGGCGACGGCCGTGGGCACGGCGGCCGGCGCGCTGGCCCCGGGTTACGGCGTGCTGCTGGGCTCCCGGGTGATCGAGGGCCTGGGCTTCCTGATGATCACCGTGGCCGGGCCGGCCGCCTTGCAGCGCATCGTGACGGCCGCCAACCGGGACTTCGCCTTCGCCCTCTGGAGCTGCTACATGCCCGCGGGCATGGCGGTGGCGATGCTGGCGTCGCAGGCTTTTGACGACTGGCACGCCTATTGGTGGTGCGCGGGCATCGCCGTGGGCGTGGCCTTGGCGTGTGTCGCCTTGCTGGCGCCGTCCTCGCCGCGCGGGGCCGGGCTGTCGTGGCGCGGCCTGCGCCAGGACACGGCCGACACCTTGGGCGCCGCCGGGCCGGTGCTGCTGGCGCTGTCGTTCACGCTGTACAGCCTGATGTTCTTCGCGCTGTTCAGTTTCCTGCCGGTCCTGCTGATGGAACAGCTAGGGCTGACGCTGGCGACGGCAGGCCTGTACAGCGCAATCGCCAGCGCCGCGAATATCGCCGGCAACCTGGGCGCGGGCGTGCTGCTGGCGCGCGGATGGCAGCGATCCACGCTGATCGCCTGCGCCAGCGTGACGATGGGCGCGGTGGCGTTGCTGATCTTCAGTTCGGCGCTGCCAGCGATGCCGACGTTTCTGCTGTGCGTGCTGTTCTCGGCCGTGGGCGGACTGATCCCGGCCACCTTGCTGGGCACCGCGCCGCTGGTGGCGCCGCGTCCGGCCTTGACCGCGGCGACGGTGGGACTGGTGATGCAGGGCAGCAACCTGGGGCAGGTGATCGGGCCGGTGGCCGTGGGCGGCGCGATTGACCGGTTTGGCTGGACGTCGGCTTCCTTCATTGTGGCGGCGGCGGGCCTGGGCGGCCTGGTCATCGCCGGGTGCCTGCGCCGCGTCAAGTCCCTGCGCCTCTAGGCCCACGGGCCACGCGGCACCGTCACGAAGCGGGCCTATCATGGAGGAACTTCCTGATGGAGACTCCATGCACACGCCCGCTCCCCGCCTGGTCATCTTTGATTGCGACGGCGTCCTGATCGACAGCGAAATCATTGCGGCCCGCGCCCAGTCGCGCGCGCTGGCCGAACACGGCATCGCCATCACCCCCGAAGAGGCCGCCCACCGTTTCGCCGGGATTCCCGACGCGGACATGTGGCAAACGCTGCAGGCCGAGAACGCCTGCGCGCTGCCCGAAGGCTTCGCGCGGCAATACGCCGACCGCCTGGAACACACCTTCCGCCAGGAACTGAGGGCCTTGCCCCACGTGCACGAAACGCTCCGGGCACTGCGCGAACGCGGCCTGGATCTCTGCGTGGCGTCCAGCAGCACGCCGCCCAAGCTGGAAGCGGCGCTCAAACTGGTCGGGCTGTGGGACGAGTTCGCGCCCCACGTGTTCAGCACGGCGCAGGTGGCCCGTGGCAAGCCGGCCCCCGATGTGTTTCTGTTCGCGGCGCGGCAGATGCGCACGGCGGTGCTGGACTGCGTGGTGGTCGAGGACAGCGTGCCCGGCGTGCGCGCCGCCCGCGCCGCGCGCATGCGGGCGGTGGGCTTCGTGGGCGCCTCGCATAACGGTCCGGATCAGCGGCAGCGGCTGCTGGACGAAGGCGCGTTCGAGGTCATCGACGACCTGCGGCGGCTGCCTGAGCTTATTTGATCTGGTGTGGCTCCTCGGCCGCGATGTCAGGCGCCTTGTCCTGGCAACGCCCGTGCCCGCGCCAGCAGCAGTTCGCGCTCGCGGGCGTTGCGCGTCATGCCGGCGGCGCGTTCGAATTCGTCGCGGGCCTCGGCGTGGCGGCCCAGCTTGGCGAGCAGGTCTGCGCGCACGCTGGGCAGCCAGTGATAGTTGGCCAGCGCAGGATCCGACGCAAGCAGATCGGCCTGATCCAGCCCGGCCTGCGGACCGAACGCCATGCCGACCGCCACGGCGCGGTTCAATGCCACCACCGGCGAGGGCATGGCCTGCGCCAGCGCGTCGTACAGCGCCACGATGCGGTGCCAGTCCGTGTCTTCGGGGGCGCGCGCCCGCGCGTGGCAGGCGGCCAGTTCGGCCTGCAGCGCATAGGGGCCGCGCGGTCCGCCCAGCGCATCCGCGCGCGCCAATGCCGCCAGGCCGCGGCGGATCAGCAGCGTATCCCAGCGGCCGCGGTCCTGGTCCATCAGCAGGACCGGCCGGCCCTGCGCATCGGTGCGCGCATGCAGCCGGGAAGCCTGCAGCTCCATCAAGGCGGCCAACCCATGCACCTCGGCCTCTGCCGGGGTCAGCTCGGCCAGGATGCGGCCCAGGCGCAGGGCTTCATCGCATAGCCCCGGGCGCATCCAGTCGTCTCCCGACGTGGCGGAATAGTCTTCGTTGAAGATCAGGTAGATCACTTCCAGCACCGACGCCAGGCGCGGCGCGCGGTCTTCGGCCGCCGGCACCTCGAAGGGCACGTTCGCCGCCGACAGGGTGCGCTTGGCCCGCACGATGCGCTGCGCGATGGTGGACTCCGGCGCCAGGAAGGCGCGCGCGATCTCGGCCGTGGTCAGGCCGCCCAGCAGCCGCAGGGTCAGCGCCACGCGCGCCTCGGTGGACAGGAGCGGATGGCAGGCGGTGAAGACCAGACGCAGCAGGTCGTCGCCGATGTCGTCCTGGCGCGCCGCGTCCAGGGCGTCGACGAAATCCGGCTCCACGTCGGCCTGCAGGGCTTCCCGTTCATGGCCGATCTGCTCGTGCTTGCGGGTGTGCAAGGCGTCGAGCCGCAGGCGGTCGCGGGCGCGGTTTTTCGCGGTGGTCATCAGCCATGCTCCGGGATTGTCGGGAACGCCCATCTCCGGCCAGCGTTCCAGCGCGGCGACCAGCGCATCCTGCGCCAGCTCTTCGGCCAGCCCCACGTCGCGGACCAGGCGCGCGACGCCGGCGATGACGCTGGCGGCTTCTATCCGCCATACCGCCTCGATGGCGCGATGCGTGGCCGCCTGGGTCATGCGTTCCCTGCCTGGGCGGGAACCATGTGCAGCAATTCCCAGATGTGGCCGTCCAGGTCTTCGAAGCCATGGGCGTACATGAAGCCGTGGTCTTGCGGATCGCGCGGCGCCGTGCCGCCCGCCGCGACCGCCCGCGCGACCAGGTCGTCGACTTCGGCGCGGCTTTCGCAGGACAGCGCGACCAGCACTTCGGTGCTGGCCTTGGCATCGGCCACCGGCTTGCCGGTAAAGCCCTGGAAGAAATCCTTCACCAGCAGCATGGCGTAGATGTTGTCGCCGATGACCATGCAGGCGCCCTGGTCGTTGGTGAAATCCGGATTGAAGGTGAAGCCCAGCCGCTTGAAGAAGTCCTGCGACTTCTGCATATCGCTGATGGGCAGGTTGACGAAGATCTGCTTGTGCATGGCGTGTCCCGATGGATGGGTGGTGTGGGTGTTGGTGTTGGTGGCGTTGCTTGAAGGGCGGGCCTCAGTGGCTGGGCGAGGGCATCTGGCGGAAGCGCTCGACTTCCTTGCTGGGCTCGAAGTCCTCCAGTTCGAACACCTGCCGGACCTCGATCTCGCAGGGCTGGCCGGGAAAGGGCGTGGGAAACCGCAAGGCCCATTGCATCGCCTCTTCGCGTGTACGCACCTGGATCATGGTGTAGCCCGCGATCAGTTCCTTGGTTTCGGCGAACGGGCCATCGAGCACCTGGCGTTCGCCGCCGCCGTCGTAGCGCACGCGCCATCCCTTGGACGTGGGCTGCAGCCCGTTCGCGTCCAGCAGCACGCCGGCCTTGACCAGCGCTTCGTGGTAGGTCGCCATCGAGGCCAGCAGGCTGTCGTCCGGCATCATGCCGGCTTCGCTGTCGGGCGTGGCCCGGACGATGATCATGAATCGCATCTGAATCTCCTTGGGGAAGGCAAGCCCGTCGGGGGGCTTGTACAGGTACGACGAATGGCGCTGCCCCGGATCGACACAACCACGCCAGCCCTAGGGAAAACACCAGGTAAATGAGATTCGTATGCACCGATATCAGGTGGTTACGAAGGTCCAGCCCTGGTTGCACGGTCTGCCCATACACTCGCACCGTCCCTGAAATTTCGAGCAACGACATGAGAATTCTGCTTAGCCTAGCCCTGGCCGCCACTCTGCTTTCCGGCTGTGCCGTGTATACGCCGCAAGGCTCCGTAGTGGTCGATCCGCACGACGGCGGCGGGCGCGGGGGCTTCTGTCCGCCGGGACAGGCCAAGAAAGGCAACTGCTGACAAACTGGCACGGGCTGGGCTACCCGGTCCGTGCCGATCGGCGCCGCGCAGCACCGCACGCCCCGCAGCACGCGGTGCTGCGCGCTGTGTGACACGCCGTGCCGCAGGCCGCGCCAAGCGCCTTGCTACATGAAGCACGGTCCCAGTTCCCGGACCTCTACCGTGGCCCATTGGGCGGCAGGGCATTCGGCCGCCAGCGCCAGCGCTTCTTCGCGCGTGTCGCAGGTCAGCAGGAAGAACCCGCCGATCATTTCCTTGGCCTCGGCGTAGGGGCCATCCACCAGCGTGCGTTCCCCGCCGCGGATCCGCAGGTGCACGGCTTCGGATTCGGATTTCAGCGATTCCGCGCGCGCCAGCAGGCCGCGCGCCTTCAGGTCTTCCGCGTAGCGCAGCATCTGCGCGTAGGCCTCGCGGCCTTCTTCGGGGGTGCGCTGGGCGCGCTGGCCCACCGGTTCGACGATAAACAGCAGGTAGGACATGTGGGCTCTCAGGGCGGGCTTGGCGATGCCGTGGAACGGCGGGTCCGCTAGATTACCGCCGTTCGCCGAGCCCGTGCCATCGCGCTGGAATGCGCGGCGCGCCCGGCGCTCAGCCTTCCTGGAAGATCGATTCGATCGTGGTCTGGAATACGCGGGCGATGGCGAAGGCCAGCGGCAGGCTGGGATCGTAGCGGCCGGTCTCGATGGCGTTGACCGTCTGACGGGAGACGTCCAGCCGCTCGGCCAGCGCGGCCTGGCTCCAGCCGCGTTCGGCGCGCAGTTCGCGGATGCTGTTTTTCATCGGTGGCGCAGGGCATCGAAGATGCTCAGGCCTGCCCACACCGCGCCCATCAACGGCCACACCGTGAACATGCTCAGCTTGGGAAAGCCCGCGATCTCCAGGAAACCGTAGGTGAAGGTGACGCCGGCCGTGACGGCAGCGGCGATGGCCAGATGTTCCAGCGAGGTCTTGCGGATGAACTCGTCCGAACGCCGGATGCCGCGCACGACGGCGCGCAGCGCCAGCAGGAACGCGAGCATCGGGCTCACGAGGACGGCGGTGCGTAACGCGCCGGGCTGCAGTTCCAGTCCCAGCCGCAGCGCACCCACCAGCAGCACCGCATACAGCGCCAGGGCGACGCCCAGTTCCTTGAAATAGCGGCGTTTGGCCAGGTCCTGATTCATGCGGGTCTCTCCGGGTATGTAAAGCATGCTTGACATTCTGCGGCGGCAGCCAAGGGGTGTCAAGCGTCCTTTACATCACGGCGAAAATAAAACGGGCTTGCGCCGGTTTCGGGGAGTGCGGCCGTTCAGGACTTGGCGGGCGGGGGCGCCTTGACGGCGGGCGCCGCCGCTTGCGGCGCCGGGGCAGCCGCGGCCGGGGCGGGCGTCGCCTGGGCGGTGGCCGACGCGGGTTGCGCGGCTGCCGACTGGGCGGGCTTCTGAGGCTGCGTGATGTCCATGATCAGCTCGACGCGGCGGTTTGCGGCGCGGCCGGCGGCGGAGTCGTTGGATTCGATGGGACGCGTTTCCGCATAGCCCACGGCGCGCAGGCGATCGGGCGCCACGCCGTCGCGCACCAGCTCGCGCAACACGCTGGTGGCGCGGCTGCTGGACAATTCCCAGTTGGACGCGAACTGCTTGGTCAGGATGGGCACCGGGTCGCTGTGGCCCTCGACGGACACCTGGTAGGCGTTCTTGTTCAGCACGCCCGCCAGATGCTTGATCACATCGAGGCCGGCGTTGCTGAGCGTGGCCTGGCCGGACGCGAACAGCAGTTCGTTGCTGATGCGGAAGCTGACGGACTGTTCGTTGATGATCACGTCGACCGATTTGGCCAGATCGCCCAGGCCCAGCGATTCCATGGAGGGCGCTTTCAGCGGCTTGGCGGCGTCGGCCACCACCACGCCGTCCGTGTCCGGCGCGGATTCGGCCGCCACGGCGGCGGGCGCGGCCGGTTCCGCCCAACTGGCGGGAATGGGCGTGGCGTCGAATTCGGAGTATTCGCCGTCATAGGCGGGCAGGCCGCTCGCGGCCAGCGTGCCGACCAGTTCCACCGGCGTCTGCGGCTTGTCGTAGCTCAGGCCGTTCAGGCGTGATATCGCCAGCATGACGACCAGCATGGCCAGCAGCAGGGTGATCAGGTCCAGGTAGCTCAGCAGCCAGTTCTCGGAATCCTGCTCGGGTATTTCTTCGACGTGCCAGCGCGCGTAGCGATCCTTGCGGTCGCTTTCGCTGGGACGCCAGCCGCTGCTGGCGGCCGCTTTCTGTGCGCGCAACTGGGCCTGGCGGGCCTGCTCGATCCGCTGGGCCAGGGAAGGGGAAATCAGGCTCATTGACGCGCGGCGGCTGGACGGGCGATGGACACGGGAGCGCTGGACGTCGCGCCCGCAACGGGGGCGGCGGGCTTGACCTGGCCTTCCGTCTTGGATTTGACCTTGGGCTGCGCAGCCGCGCCGCCATCGTAGATTTCGTCTTCGACGTGCATCACGAAGGAATTCAGGGTCTCGCGCACCATGGCCGGACCGCGCTTCTCGCACATCATCGAGATGCCTTGCAGCACCATGTTCATGGACTCGACACGGCGCGCGGTGCGGCGTTCCAGCTTCAGCGCGATCGGCTTGCAGACCAGGTTGGCCAGCAGGATGCCGTAGAAGGTGGTCATCAGGCCGATGGCGAGCTGCTGGCCGATGGTCTGCATGCTGCCGTCGCCCAGAATGGCCATCATGTTGACCAGGCCGACCAGCGTGCCCAGCATGCCGAAGGCGGGCGCGAACGTGGCCATGACCCGGAACATCTGCGCTTCGGCCTGTTCGCGGGCGCGCAGGCGCGCCACGCGCCATTGCAGCAGTTCGATGATCTGCTCTTCGGGCGTGTTGTCGATGATGAGCTGCACGCCCGTGCGCAGGAAGGGATTCGAGACTTTCTTGAGTTCGTGTTCGACCTTGTGGACGTCGGCGTTCATCCAGAGCTGGGCCATCGAGACCAGTTCCTCGATGTCGCGCTGCTGGTCGTGCTGGTCGTTGCGGAACACGGTACGCACCAGCTTGAAGATGCGCACCACCTCGGACAGCGGATAGGCGATGAACAGCGCGGCGCAGGTGCCACCCAGCACGATGGCCAGGCCTGGCAGGTTGAAATACATGCTCGCGTCGGTGGCGGAGAGCGCCACGACGATGACCAGGGTGAGCAGGCCGACAACGGCGCCGATGACGGTAGACGGATTCATGGATCTTGCCCGATAACAAAGGCATCCCACGCGCGGAATGCCGGATTTTCGGGAATTCTAGCCAGGAGATCGCCTCGGCAATTGGCCGGAAAGCGGGGCGAAAGGGGCGGTAAGCGCGGCGTTAACCTGGCTGTCAGGCAGGCACCGCGCGGAATAAGGCAGGCGCCCCGCGGAATAAATAAGGGGGGCGGATGCGGCGCCCGTGCTCAGACGGGCTGGCGGGCCAGCCATTCGTCGCGGCCGATCTCCCAGATTTCGCTGAGATATCGCCCGCCGACGTAGCCGCGCTCTTCGGTTTTCACCACGCGCATGCCGGTGCGCTCGGAGATCCGGCGCGACGCCGTGTTGTCGATGGCCTTCGGGGCGCGCAGCACGGGCTTGCCCAGCACGCCAAACCAGTAGCCGGTGACCGCCGCGCTGGCTTCGGTCATGTAGCCCCGGCCCTGATGGACGGGGTCCAGCCAGAAACCGCGATTATTTTCGGCGTCGTCGTCCATCAGGCTGATGACGCCAATGAGCCGGTCCGGCGCCTCGCGGGTGCGGATCGACCAATGCCATTGCGAGCCTCGGCGCATGGCGGGCAGGGCGAACGCCTCGACGAATTGCCGCGCGCCATCGGGCGGATACGGCCAGGGCACCCGGTCGGCCAGGAATCGCACCACTTCCCATTGGGGAAAAATGCGCTGGATGGCGTCGGCGTCCTCCAGGTCCAAGGGGCGCAGGACGAGGCGGGCGGTGGTCAGGACAGGCGGCGGGGCGTGGGTCATCGCGGCTGGACAGGAGGCGGAAGGCGTTGAACGGGATATGTATAAAAGGGGTGCTTGGGGGCGTTGAAGGGGATCTGTACCAGGGGGCCGGCGGGCGTTGAGGGGAATCTGTACAAGGGGTGCCGGGGGGCGTTGAAGGGGCTCTGTACAAGGGGCCCGGGGGGCAATCAACGGGATATGTATATCATGGGCGAAATCTGGCGGCGCATTGCCTGGCATTGCCCCTTGCGGCCGCAGCATTGGAGAAGAGCATGAACAACCCCAACGAAAACGTCAGCATGGCGCTTTTCTGCGACTTCGAGAACGTGGCGCTGGGAGTGCGCGACACCAAGTACCAGAAGTTCGACATCCGGCCGGTCCTCGAGCGCTTGCTGCTCAAGGGCAGCATCGTGGTCAAGAAAGCCTACTGCGACTGGGAACGCTACAAGGAATTCAAGGCGCCCATGCACGAGGCCAATTTCGAGCTGATCGAAATTCCGCACGTGCGCCAGTCGGGCAAGAATTCGGCCGACATCCGCCTGGTCGTGGATGCGCTGGACTTCTGCTACACCAAGTCGCACGTCAACACCTTTGTGATCATCAGCGGCGATTCGGACTTCTCGCCGCTGGTGTCCAAGCTACGCGAGAACAACAAGACGGTGATCGGCGTGGGCGTCAAGCAGTCCACCTCGGACCTGCTCATCGCCAACTGCGACGAGTTCATTTTCTATGACGACCTGGCGCGCGAAGGCCAGCGCACCGCGGAAGCGCGGCGCGACACCCGGGGCGGGGGCGCGCCCGCCCAGCGCCGCACGCCGGACGAAGAGCGCCGCCGCAAGGAGGAACTCGACGCGCGCAAGACGCAGGCGGTCGAGATGGTTGTCGAGACCTTCGAGGCGCTGATGGCCGAACGCGGCGACAGCGGCAAGATCTGGGCCTCCGCCCTGAAGGACGCCCTGAAGCGCCGCAAGCCTGATTTCAACGAGTCCTACTATGGATTCCGCGCCTTCGGCAATCTGCTGGAAGAGGCGCAGTCGCGCGGCTTCCTGGAAGTGGGCCGCGAAGAAAAGTCGGGCACTTATGTGTACCGCGACAGCACGGGCATCGAACCGGCCATCCACGGTGAAGGGTCCCGGCCGGCCGCCGCGCGCCAGCCGGCCCCCGAGGCCGGCGACGCACACGCCGGCGCCACGCAGGAAGGTTCCGGCGGCAGAACCGCCCGCAGGTCGCGCGGGGGCCGCAAGACGGCGGGCGGCGGCAGAGGTGCCAGCCAGAACGCGGACCACGCCGTGCCGGAAGAGGGCGCCGCGGCGCCGGCCGAAACCACCACGCACGGGGAGGCTTCCTCGCAAGGCGATACGTTCCAGCAAGGCGATACGTTCCAACCAGGCGATGCGTTCCAGCACGGCGATACGGTCCAGCAAGGCGATACGTCCCAGCCGGGCGATGCGGGCCAGCGGGCTGAGGCGTCCCAGCACATCGATGCCGCAGAGCGGACCGATGCGTCGCGGCGGACCGGGGCATCCCGACGGAACGAGGCGTCACAGCGGAGCGGGGCATCCCGGCGGAACGAGGGCTCACAGCGGAACGAGGGCTCACAGCGGAACGAGGGCTCACAGCGGAACGAAGGCTCACAGCGGAACGAAGGCTCACAGCGGAACGAGGCGTCGCAGCGAACCGAGTCGTCGCAGCGGGCCGATGCGCCTAGGCACGACGTTGCGTCCCAGCCGACCAGCGCGGCTCAGCAAGACGATGCATCCCAGCGGACCGAGGCTGCGCGTCGGGCGGATACGCCCGCGTCCACCCAGGCGCCCAAAAAGTCACTGATCCCCATTCCGATGCCCAAGCCCTATCAGCCGCCGCGGCACACCGCCGTCGTGGCCGGGCCGCCGCCGACCGTGAACGTGGCCGAGTGGACTTTCGAGGCGCCGCCGGCGGATACGCGCCGGGAACAACCCGCCAAGGTGTCCGACCCCTTCGCGGGCGGGGTACCCCGCGCAGCCGCCGAACCGGCGCCCGCGCCGGCCACCCCGGCCAAGCGCAGTGGCGCCAGCAAGACGGCGACGGCCAAGACGGCAGCGGCCAAGACGGCAACGGCCAAGACGGCTGCCGCCAAGGCGGGCGAAAGCGGCACGGGCAAGACCGCCCGTGCCACGGCGGCAAAATCCGCTGCCGCGCCTGCGGCGTCCCCGGACAAACCGGCCGCCGATTCCGCGCAGCCGGCCGAAGCCGAAGCACCCGCCAAGCCGGCTCGCAAGACCGCTCGCAAGACCGCCACCAGTGCGCGCCGGCCAAAAAAGGCCGAGACAGAATCCTGATCGGCGGTGCATGCGCGGGCCCCTGCGGGCCCTTTCCAGGGGAGCGCGTCCTGGCCTGCCGGGCTGCCATAGCGGCCCGGCGTGGCGCCCAGTTCGCGCTTGACTATGATTCCACGCTCCGGACGCGGGGTTTGCGGCACGCTTTGCCCGCAGCGCGTCCTTTTGTCGGGCATCCCTTCCATGCAATACGTGCTGGTCAGTTCCTGTCTGTTGGGCAAGCCCGTGCGCTACGACGGTCGCGGCGTGCCCAATGGCGATGCCGTGCTTGCCCGCTGGCTGGAGCAGGGCCGGGTGGTGCCGGTCTGTCCGGAAGTGGCGGGCGGCATGCCGATACCCCGGCCGCCGGCTGAAATCGAACCGGGCAAGGACGCGGCCGCCGTGCTGTCCAGCCAGGCGCGGGTGGTGGCGGTGACGGGCGACGACGTTACGGTGCCGTTCGTGCGCGGCGCGCACGAGGCGCTGGCGGCGGCGCGTGAGCGCGGCATCCGCGTGGCGGTGCTGAAAGAGGGCAGTCCGTCCTGCGGCAGCGGCTATGTGTATGACGGCCATTTCGCGGGCCGCCGCCAGCCCGGCGCCGGCGTGGCCGCCGAACTGCTGCGCCGCGCCGGCGTGCGGGTCTTCAGTGAAAAACAATGGCCCGAGGCCGCGGCCTGCCTGGCCCTGCTGGAGGCGGACGATGGGCGCTGACCTCGGCGACTGGCTGGTGCTGCTGGGCGTGGCCGGAGCCGGGGTCCTGATCTGGAAAGCCGCGGCCCGCGCCGGCCGCAGCCGGGTTCTGGCGCGCGTGGCGGCGGTGGCAAGCCTGGGCTGTTCCGCGTTTTTCTTCTACGCCTGGTATGCGCAGTACCTGAAATGGGACTTCAATGAGCTGGGCCGCCACTATGACGCCGTCGATCAGGTGGTCTACACGGATTCGGGCTTTGTGTGGGTGCTGCCGGCCGGCGTGCTGCTGATCGTCGGCCTGCTGTACGCCTGGCGGGGCTGGCGGCGCTGATACGCCCGCCGCGCCAGCGTGCCCCGCGCCTATTCGGTGCGGATGTTTGCCTGCTGCACGATCTTGCCGTTGTCGGCATATTCCTTTTGCACCTGGGCCGTGAACTGTTCGACCGTGCCGGGCGACATGATGTTCAGGGCGTCGGTCAGCGGCTTGCTGATGTCCGGCATGGCGGCCACCTTGTTGATCAGGGCGTTCATGCGCGCGCGAAACGCAGGGCTGCTGCTGGCGGGCGCGAAGAAGCCGAAGGTGGACGTCATGTTGGCCATCGGGTAGCCCAATTCGGCCAGCGTGGGCGTGTCGGGCCGGCCGGGCAGGCGGGCCGGTGAACCCACCGCCAGCAGCTTGAGCTTGCCTTCGTCTATCAAGGTGTTGACCGGTCCGGAAGCATTGACCAGCATCAGCGTGAACTGCCCGCCCAGCGCGTCGGGCACCATCTGCGCCATGCCCTTGTAGGGCACGTGCGTGATGCGCACGGCGGCCTGGCCGTTGATCTGTTCCAGCATCAGGTGTCCCAGCGATCCCACGCCGGCGGTCGCCAGCGACAGGCCGTCCGGATCCGCCTTGGCTTGATCCAGCATGTCCTTGAAGGTCTTGCCCGTGAATTTGGGCCCGCCCACCAGGAACACGGGCGAATACATGACGGACGCCACCGGCGCCAGGTCCTTCAAGGGGTCGTACAGGGTCTTCATCACATGGGGCGACAGCGTGACCGGGCTGACGGCGGTGAATGCCAGCGTGTGCTCGTCCTGGGCCCGGGCGACGGTGTTCATGCCTATCATGCCGCCCGCGCCGCCCCGGTTCTCGACCACGACGGGGCGGGCCAGTTCCACCGCGAGTTTCTGCGCGAATGCGCGGGCCGTGTTGTCGACGATGCCGCCCGCGCCATAAGGCACGACGATGGTCATCGCTTGCGGCTTGGCATCGCCCTGCGCCTGGACGCTGGCGGAAAACGCGCAGGTGGCGCCAAGGGCGCATAGCCCCGCGATCCGCTTGAAGTTCAACATGATTTCCCCTGGAAGGCCGGCCCTGGGGGCCGGCGCGGTATCAAGACGGGCCAAGGCGGCGCGCCGGCATGCAGTGTGTGCAGGCCGGCGCGCGGAGACAATCGGGATTACCCGGAATTGCGGATCAGTGGGCGCGGTAGCCGCGGCTGGTCATGCAGGAATCCAGCGAGTGGTTGTAGCTGTCCACCATGACCTGGGTGGTCCATTGGGAAATGGTGGCGGGGTCATAGCCGCTCTGGTTCATGGCCCAGCGCTGGCAATCGGCGGACGCGCCGGCCTGGGCGGCATCGACCGGCGGAATGGATTCGTAGTGCACCGGCTGGTATTGCGGCTGCGGCGCCGCGTAGGCAACCGGGGGGGAGTAATAGGGCCCTTCAGAGACGGAAGGTGCGGAATAATAGGGTCCTTCATAGACCGGCGCGCTGTATACCGGCGCGGCATACAGCGGCGGGCTGGTATAGCCCACCCCCGACGAGTACACGCCGGTCTGCACATAGGAGGGGCCCGAATTGGCCGCCAGCAGCAGGCCCACCGTGGCCAGCGCGAAGGCGCCGCCAATCCACCAGCCGTCCGAACTGCTGCCGCCCCCGCCGTGATGGTGATGGTAGCCGCCGTGTCCGCCGCCCCAATTTCCGCCGCGTGCGTCCGCCACCGCTGGCGCGCCGGCAACCGCCAGCGCCAGCGCCGCGATGACCATACGGCCTGTAAACCGATTCATGATGATGCTCCTTGACCGCCGGGAGCCGGCACATTGCGTTGGCCCGGGACGATATTCCTACTTTACCGCCGCGCCGCCGCAATATGTTTTCTCAACCGATACGGGGATTTCAACTGATTTCAGCGCGGCATTCAGCGCGGGGCGCGTTCCAGAAGGACGTGGCGAAAAGCGCGGAACGGTAGTACTTTCTCGCGATGATTACGGCGCCACCCCCTTCGTTATCGCAAGACAAGCGTCTCACCAAAGGTGAACGCACACGGCTGCACCTGCTTGATGTCGCTGCCGCGGAATTCGCGGAACGCGGGTTCCAGTACACCCGGATCAGCGACATCGTGGCCCGCGCCGGGGTGACTCAGCCTGTCTTCTACCAGTACTTCGCCAGCAAGCAGGCGGCCTACGACGAACTGGTCGGCATGTTCGCCCAGCGCCTGCGCCAGGCCATCGTCCAGGCGCGCTTGCCCGGCGACCTGACGGGCGCCGAACTGGCGAGCCGGATCCGCCAGGGCGTGAGCGGCCTGCTGGCCATTCTGCAGGAAGATTCCAATCTGACGCGCATCGGTTTTTTCCAGGCCGACGAAGCCGAGGCCCTGAAGGACGAACTTTTGGGGATGATCGCCGACAACGTCCGCGCCGAGCAGCAGGCGGGCCTGTTCCGGCCCGAGGTGTCCGCAGACTGGTTTGCGCAATCCCTCATGGGCATCATCGAGCGGTTCACGCGCCAGGCGCCGGACGCCGACCGGCAGCAGGCCCTGGCGGAATTCATCACCGGACTGCTGCTCGACGGCATACGACGACGAAAAGCCCCCTGACAGGGGCTTTTTTTTGCGTTGCCGTTTTACTCGACTCGCGCGCCCGACGCCGCGACCACCTTGCCGGCGGCCTCCCAGTCCGCCTTCAGCAGATCCTGGAATTGCGCCGCCGACCTGGCCTCGGCTTCGACGCCCAGCGATGCCAGACGCGCCTGCACTTTGGGATCGGCCAGCACCTTGTTGACGGCGGCGTTGATCTGTTCGCGGTCGGCGGCGGCGATGCCGGCCGGCGCCAGCAGGCCCAGCCAGGAGTCGAAGGCGTAGCCTGGCAAGCCGCTTTCGGCCACGGTGGGCAGGTCGGGCGCAAAGCGCGACCGGTTCTTGCCCGTATAGGCCAGGAACGTCACGCGGGGATCGTTGCGGTAGGCCGTTACGCCTATCGTGGCGGCGGTCACCGCCTGGACGCGGCCGGCCAGCAATTCGGTCACGGCATCGCCCGTGGACTTCATGGGGATGTGCTGCATCTGAACGCCCGCGGCGGTCAGGAACGAGGCCATGCCCAGATGCGACGCGCTGCCGTTGCCGGCGGACGCGTAGTCGTACCCGCCCGGCTTGGCCTTCACCGCCTGGATGAACTCGGCGGTGGTCTTGGCATTCAGCGCGGCGGACGCCAGGATGATGTAACCGGTGTTGCCGATGTAGGCGACGCCGCTGAAATCCTTGTAGGGGTCGTAGCTCAGGTTCTTGTACAGATGCCCCGCGATATGGTGGCTGGCCGCGGCAAGCACCAGTGTATTGCCATCGGGCTTGGCGCGCGCGACCTGGGCAGTGCCCACCGTGCCGCCCGCGCCCGCGCGGTTCTCGACCACGACGGACGCGTTGAGCGCCTGGCCCAGTTCGTCGCCGATGGCGCGCGCGATCGTGTCCTGGACCGCGCCGGTGCCGTAGGGCACGACGATGCGGATGATGCGCTGTTCCGCCTGGGCGGCGCCCATGCCGGCGACGGCCAGAGCAAGGGCAAGCAGGGTGTTGCGGCGTGTAGCTTGGAATCGGGAAGACATTGGGCAGCTCGTAGTTGAAAGGCGCGCGCGGAATGCGGACGCGGCATGGCGGCGTTGGACTCTAATGACTGGCGCCGCGCCTGCCAACGATTTATTCGGCGCTTGTTTATTTCCGCAGGCGATATGGGGCAGGACAGGGGCGTGCGGCCGCGCCGCTCACTGGCAGGCCGGCATCAGGAACACCGGCAGCGTTTCCCATACGACGGCCAGCGCCGACAACACGCTGAGCGCCGCCGTGAGCCAGGCATGGAAGGGCGGCGCGCCGCATACCCGCACGCGCCGGCGTTGCCGCCACGCGGCCAGCGCCATGCCGCCCAATGCCAGCACGCTGCCTGCCACGATGATCCAGGACGACGCGGGCAGCCCCATCCATGTGCCGCCCAGGGCCGACTTCGCGCAAGCCACGGCATTGACCGTATAGATGAACAGGAAATGCGCCAGCCAGATCGCCGGGCCGGCAATCAGGAACAGCAGTTCGACCGGGAATCGCGTTTTCATGGCAGGCCCCCGCTATCCGGCCAGCCGAGGAAAGACATGGACCAGCGCCAGCCCGGCCAGGCCCTGCGCGACGGTGTATTGCCACATCATCATCGTGGTGTCGAACGCCGCGCGCCGCGTCGCGCTGAGCCTGCCCGCCATGGAACGGGCCACGGTGAACAGGCCCATCATGGCGGCCAGCGCCGCGAAGGCGGCCTGCAGGCCGGCCACCGCGTACACCGCGGCCGCATAGGCGGAGGCCTGCGGCCGCAGGCCGGTCTGCCAGTGCGCGTTGAGCTCCACGCCGGCCGACGCCGCCAGCAGAACCATGGCCAGCGGCAGGCTCCACCTCAGGAACGATTGCCGGCCCTGCTTCAGGCGGTGCGCGGCGCCGGCGGCCAGTGCGGCGGCGCCCGCCAGCAGGCAGGCGGATAGCAGCGGCCAGACCGGGGAGGGAAGCCCGCCGGATTTCGGCCACGCCTGTGGACCCGCCGTCCACAGGAACAGATAACTGAACAGCAACGACCCGAACATGCTGGCGCAGACAATGACCAGCAGCACGGTTGCCCACGACGAATGCGAGGCGCTTCCGGAACACATCATGGGAATGCGCAGCCCCCCGCCGATATCCACCGGGGGCAGGTCGGGGCCGGTGTCCGCGTCCCACAGCCAGCGCCATAGCGAGGCCACCGCCAGCACGCCGAATGCCGCCGCCAGCGGCAGCAGCTTGAAGGTCAGCAGCAGGAAGAAGCCCGCCGTCCCCAGCGCCGCCAGCAGCGGCGACCATCCCGGCCCCGGCAGCGCAAGCACATAGTCCGGACGCGCATCCAGCGCGCGGGTCACCAGCGTCGAACGCAGCCCGCCCGGGGCATTGGGCAGGAAATGGCGCCCGGCCGCGACGTCCCGGGCCAGGCCCGGCTGGTCCCACAAGGGCTCGCGGCTGGTCACGGCGGGCACGCTGCGCAGGCCGTAGCTGCCGTTGGGCAGCCATTCCATCGTGCCGGCGCGCCAGACGTTGCCCGCGTTTCTGTCGCCGGGGCGGAAGTTGCGCGCCAGGTCCACCAGAAAGACCAGGACCCCGGCGGCGATGAGATAGGCGCCCACGGTGGACACCAGGTTCAGCGGCCCCAGGCCCTGGCTCTCCGCGTAGGTGTAGACCCGGCGCGGCATGCCGGCCAGGCCGGTGAAGTGCATCGGAAAGAAAGCCACATTGAAGCCGACGAACATCAGCCAGAACGCCCAGCGCCCCAGCCGTTCGGACAAGGCGCGCGTACTGACGAACGGCATCCAGTAGTAGAACGCCGCGAACAGCGGAAAGACCATCCCGCCGAACAGCACATAGTGCAGGTGGGCGACCACGAAGTAGGTGTCGTGCGCCTGCAGATCGAAGGGAATGACGGCGACCATCACGCCGGTCAGTCCGCCGATGACGAACACGAAGAAGAATCCCAGGATGAACAGCATCGGCGCTTTCAGCGGCCGCAGCCGGGCGGCGGCGGCAATCGTGGCGATCCAGGCGAATATCTGGATGGCGGTCGGCACGGACACCGCCATGCTCGCGGCCGACGCGAAGCTGAGCGATAAGCGCGGGATGCCCGTGGCGAACATATGGTGGACCCACAGGCCGAAGCTGAGAAAACCGGTGGACACCACCGCCAGCACCACCAGCCGGTAGCCGACCAGGGGCACGCCCGTCATGGCGGGAATGATCATCGACACCATGCCGGCGGCCGGCAGGAAAATGATGTAGACCTCGGGATGGCCGAAGAACCAGAACAGGTGCTGCCACAACAGGGCGTTGCCGCCGCGTTCGGCGATGAAGAACGGCATGTCGAACGCGCGCTCCAGTTCAAGCAGCGCGGTGGCCACGATGACGGCCGGAAACGCGATGATCACCATGCCGCAGAACACCAGCATCACCCATGCGAAGACCGGCATTCTTTCCAGCGTCATGCCGGGCGCGCGCGTGCGCAGGATGCCCACCGCCAGTTCGATCGCGCCGGCGATCGCCGAGATCTCGATGAACCCGATGCCCAGCAGCCACAGATCCGCATTGAGCGCCGGAGAGTACCGAGCGCTGGTGAGCGGCGGATACATGAACCAGCCGCCATCGGGCGCCAGGCCCACGAAGATGCTGCAGAAAAACACCAGGCCGCCGATCGCGTAGGCCCAGTACGCATAGGCCGACAGGCGCGGAAAGGGCAGATCGCGCGCGCCCAGCATATTGGGCAGCAGCAGCACGGCCACCGCCTCGACGGCCGGGACGGCAAACAGGAACATCATCACCGTGCCGTGCATGGTGAACAACTGGTTGTAGAGCTCATGCCCGATCAGATCGCTGTCCGGCACGGCCAGCTGGGCGCGCATCAGCAATGCCAGCACGCCCGCCAGCAGAAAGAACAGCAGCGCCGTGCCGATGTACAGCAATCCGATGGACGTGTTGTTGACCACCGTGAGCGCCCGCCACCCCGTGGGTCGCCGCCACGCGCGCTCGAGCTGCTCCAGTTCCCCTTCGGGGCGCGGCAGCGGATTCGGAAGCGCGGGCGGCATGTCGGACGCGGAGTGTTCGGCTGTCACTTCAGGCTTTCCAGGTAGCGGGCCACGGCGCGCAGATCCTCGCCGGGCCATTGGTCGAAGGAAGGCATGCCATTGCCCGGCTTGATGTGTTGGCTGCCGGCGATCCACCCGGCAAGCGCGCCGACGTTATTGGGCAGCACACCGGCCGCGAGCGTAGGGCGGCTTCCCAGATGGGTCAGGTCGGGCCCCAGCGTGCCGGCGGCCGGCGTTCCCCGCACGGCATGGCACTGCGCGCAGGCGCGCTGGAATATCCGTTCGCCCTGCAAGAGCTCGGGCCCGGCCGCCCGGGCCGGCTGGCGCTGCGTCTGCAGCCATGCGTCGAATCGTTCCGGCGGCAGCGCCTCGACATCGAACATCATCCGGGCGTGCTGGGCGCCGCAGTACTCGGCGCATTGCCCCCGGAACACCCCCGGCGTACGCGCCAGCACACGCAGGCGATTGACCCGCCCGGGAATCATGTCCAGCTTGCCGGCCAGATCGGGAATCCAGAAGCTATGGATCACGTTGCCGGACTTGAGCAGGAATTCCACTGGCAGCCCCGCGGGAATGCGGATGTCGTTCGCCGTTTCGAACAAAACGTTGCCGGCCGGATCCAGATAGCGGACGCGCCACCACCAGAGTTCCCCAGTCACCTCGATGCGCGCGGCCGGCATCGCGCCGTGGCGCGCCAGGGACGGCACCGGGCTCAGCACATAAAGCAGCAGGGCCGTCAGGGCGATTACGGGAAAGGCGATGCCGGCCGCCACGATCAGCGCGGGTTTCGCCAACAGCCGGCGGGCGCGCGGCGGCCCGTGCAGGGCCAATGCCATCACCGCCGCCACCGCTATGAAAATCACGGCCCCGCCGACGAACAGCACCCAGCCGATTTCGGCGATCCGGCCGGCTTCATCCCCGCTCGGCTGCGCAGCGGAAGCCGTGCGCGCCCATGCCGCGAGCGGTATCGCGGCGGCAAGCACGGAGGGGAGGATAGGCGCCATGTACGGGTAAGCGAAGAGTCCGGCGTGCTGGCGGACCGAAAGAGCGCGGTCCGCGACGGTCCCGCGTCAGCACATCCCGTGCCCGCCGCGCCCGGCGCGCGACGCAGGCGGGAACGGAAATTGCTGGCTGCGCCCGATTCAGGAGAGAGCCCTTGCGCCGGATTGCGCGACCCACCTGCCTGTTGCTGGCCTGCGCCGCGCTCATCATCACGGGCGCATGCGGCGACGACCGGCCGCCGCTCGCGTCGGCGGCAGATGCTGCGGCTGCCGGTGCCGGCGAGCCCAGCAAGCAAGCCGACCCGGCGCGCGGACGGCGGCTGATCGCGGAGCGCGGCTGTATCGCCTGCCATACCGTGCCCGGCGTGGGCGGACCGGCGTCCAAGGTCGGGCCGCCTCTGGACAACATGGCGCGGCAGGCCTACGTGGCCGGTGTGCTGCCCAATACCCCGGACAATCTGGTGCGCTGGCTGCTGGATCCCCCCGCCATCAATCCGCGCACCGCCATGCCCAACACGGGGCTGCGAACCGCCGATGCCCAGGACATCGCGGCCTTCCTGCTGTTGCGCGCCGGCACGCCGGAGAAGACGCCATGAAAAGCTGGAAGCGCGTCGCCGCCTTGACCCTCGCCGTCTCGGCCGCCGCCGCGGGCGCGCTGGGCGGGACGCTCATCTACCTGGGCTGGTATGACGTCAGCGCAACGAAGCCGCACACGATCGCCGTGCATCATCTGATGGACGTCGCACTGGCGCGCTCCGTGCAAGCGCATTCGGCCAACGTCGTGGTCCCCGATCTGGACGGCCCCGGCCGCATTCAAAACGGCTCCCGGCTGTATCGCGCCCACTGCGCGCAATGCCACGGCGGACCCGGTGTTGCGCCGCAACCTTATGCCCTGGGCCTCAATCCCGCACCCGCCGCGCTGGTCGCCACCGCTCGCCAGCGCTCGGCGGCCGAAGTCTTCTGGATCACCCGCCAGGGAATCAAGATGACCGGCATGCCCGCCTGGCAATACCGGCTGACGGATACCGAGATCTGGGACGTGGTGGCATTCCTGCGCGTGCTGCCGACCCTGTCGCCCGCCCAATACCAGGAGGGTGACGACGGGCAGCGGCCCGCGGCGCCGGCGCCGGCGCCCGCCGAACACGCGCGCGTCGGCGACGCCCGGGCCGGGCGGGATGCGCTCCAGCAGTATCTGTGCGTGACCTGCCACGCCATCCCCGGCGTCCCGGGCGCGTGGAACTACGTCGGACCGTCGCTGGCGGGCGTGGGCGGCCGCCCCTACATCGCCGGCGTGCTGAACAATACGCCGGCCAACATGCAGCAATGGCTGCGCGCGCCCGGTGCCATCAAGCCGGGCACCGCGATGCCGGACCTGGGCGTCACCGAGCAGGACGCGCGCGACATCGCCGCCTTTCTTCGCACCCTGTCTGATTGACAGTCGGGTGGCAAGGCTCGCGCACGCGGCCAATTCCCTAGCGTGCCCCTGGACCGGCCTGGCCGGAACATTCAACCGTGAATCAAAGGAAGACAAGCATGTACATCATCATGGGAGGCACCGGCCACGTCGGCTCGGCGACCGCGCAGGCCTTGCTCGCGCGCGGCGCCCCGGTCACCATCGTTACGCGCCGCGCGGCCCGCGCCGCGCACTGGCGCGCGCTGGGCGCCGATATCGTCGAGGCCGATGCCGAAGACGTGGCCTCGCTACGCGCTGCCTTCAGGCGCGGCCGCCGCGCCTTCCTGCTGAACCCGCCCGCCGACCCCTCCACGGATACCGACACCGTCGAAAGACGCACCGTCGCCAACATATTGGCGGCGCTGCAGGACGCCGGCCTGGAAAAGGTCGTGGCCGAGTCGACCGGCGGTGCGCAACCCGGCAGCCGCATCGGCGACCTGAGCGTGTTGTGGGAGCTGGAAGAAGGGCTGCGGAAGCAAGCCTTGCCGTCGGCCATCAACCGCGCCGCCTACTACATGAGCAACTGGGACGGCCTGCTGGAAACGGCGCGCGAGTCGGGCCGCCTGCCCACGCTGTTCCCGGCGGACCTTCCCATTCCGATGGTGGCCCCGGACGACCTGGGGGTAGCGGCCGCCGCGCGTCTGATCTCGGGCGTGGAGGACGACGGCATCCGCTACGTGGAAGGGCCCCGGCGATACACGCCCAACGATGTCGCGCGGGCTTTCCAGGAAGCGCTGGGGCGGCCTGTCGAGGTGGAAGTGATTCCACGCGATCAGTGGAAATTGGCGTTCCTGAACCAGGGGTTCTCCGAAGCGGCCGCCAAATCCTATGCACGGATGACCGAGGCCGTCGTCGATAGCGGATTTGATCTCTCGGACGATCCGCTGCGGGGAACAACGGCGTTGGAGGATTATGTGCGGGATCGGGTAAGGGGCGGGCGGGACACGCTACTCAGTTAGACTACGGCCCAATAATCCACTCAAGCTGACGTTTTCGGTGTGATCCAACCCGAGCGATGGCATCGCTATATGCACTACATCAAGGCGCTGCTGCACAAGTTCTTCGCGGTTCGTTCGACACTCGGACGTATTGGTAGATGGGCCACGTACCTGATCGCATTTTTCGTCGGATTGTCGATAATTGGTCCCTTCATTGCTTCCCCCGCGTACAAATTGCTGCGTGACCAGATAGCTGCACGTCCTCTTCTTGGCTACCTGCTGGACCCGGGGGACTGGATACGTGATCAACTCGTTGGGTACGTAGGCATTGTTTTCGCTGTATGGACGTGTGCATTCGCGGCCTATTGCAAATTCAAGGACAGAGTAGACGACCTTAATATTTACGTCGGTTATGCGTCCTCTCTTGCGAGAGGCATCGGAACGTTTCTTATCACCTTATTTGTGCTGATTGCCGGAATAGGTATATCCCCCGTGCTGGGCTTGCACAGGGAATCCGTCCATATCCCAATCGTGTCCCTTGCGTTCGTCGGATTTGGTATGCCGGGTCTATTCTTTAGCTGCGCTAAAGTCGGTTTCAAGCGGAGCTCGCTGCTTGATAATGTTGCACCTCATGCCGTTGTTGTGTGTGGGCTGCTGACGGCGGCGACTATCATTTATGGCGCCACTGCGAATCTCGTTGGACTGGCGCGCTTCCTGCTCAAACACGGTTAGGCTTGCCGCCAGGGCGCTGACACTATCATCCCGGCGAAGCCGGAACGACGGCAAGGTCCCGGCAACGCCAACGCCAACGCCGCCGTCCCTAAGCATTCCGCCTATCGCTCCACCGCCGGCGTATCCCCCGCGCCCATGTCCCAATACAGCCCGGTCATCAGGCACAGCCCCTGGCGCATCAACTCGGGCGGCAGATGTTCATTGGGCGCGTGCTGCGAGCAGCCGGGGTAGGAGTGCGGCACCCAGATCGTTCTCAGGCCCAGCACGTCAGTGAAGATGTCGTTGGGCAGCGAGCCGCCCAGGTTGGGCAGCAGCGCGGTCTTTTCGCCCGAGGTGCGTTCCAGCGAATCGACGGCCCAGCGCACCCAGGCGTCGTCGGGATCGATGCGGGTGGCGCGGAACATGTTTTCGCGGGTCATTGCGATCTTGACCATCGGAAAGCCCTGGCGGTCCAGGTGCCGGCGCAGGGCGGGGACGAGGTCCTCGGGGTCGACGCCCACCACGAAGCGCAACTGGCAGCGCGCCCAGGCGCGCGGCGGGATGGCGTTGACGGGCGTGTCCGGGTTGCCGGTCTTGTAGGCCAGCACCTCGAAGGAACACCAGCCGAACACGCGTTCGGCGGGGGACAGGCCCGGTTCGCCCCAGTCGGGTTCGATCTCGGGGCCGTCCGCGCCGCCGTCCACCTGGCAGTCGGCCAAGGCGCGCCGCACGGCGTCCGGCAGTTCGGCGGGCACCCATTCGGGGATGCGGATCTGGCCGGTGGGCGAGACGATGGTGGAGATGGCGTGCGCCAACTGGATGCCGGGGTTGGAGATCAGGCCACCCCAGTTGCCGGAATGATGGCCGCCCGCGCGCGCTTCGATGCTCAGGTCGATGTTCAGGCTGCCGCGCGCGCCCAGGAAGATGGTCGGGCGCGCGGCGCTGAGCCGCGGGCCGTCCGAGGCGATCAGCAGGTCGGCCGCCAGCAGTTCCCGGTGCTCGGCGCACAGGTCGCGCAGCCCCATGGAGCCGGTTTCCTCGCCCATCTCGATCAGGTATTTGGCGTTGAAACCCAGCCTGCCGCGCGTTTCCAGCACCAGGCGCAGGGCTTCCATGTTGATGGTGTGCTGGCCTTTGTTGTCGGCGATGCCGCGGCCGTACCAGCGGCCCTCGGATTCTGTCAGCGCCCATGGCGACAGGCCTTCCTTCCATTCGGGTTCCAGCCCGCGGATGACGTCGCCATGCCCATAGCCCAGCACCGTGGGCAAGGCGGGATCTTCGATGCGCTCGGCATACAGGAAGGGCGCCAGCGCCTTGGGATGGGTCAGCGTGCGGCAGGTGAAGCCCAGGGCTTCGAAGGCCGGCCGGATCTCGGTCTCCAGGTAGTCCGCCAGGACGGCGGCGCGGGCGGGGTTCTGGCTTTCCGTGGGCAGCGCCAGCCGGCGCGCGAGCAGCGCGCGGAAGGCGCCGGAATCAAAGCACTGTTCCGCTTGGGCGATGGCTTGTGCGCGGGTCATGGCTGTCGAACTCCATTGGAAGTAGAAGGGGCGGATGGATAGAGGTGGCAGGCCACCACGGCTTGCTCGCGCAAGGCCAGCGCGGGCCGTTCGGTCTTGCATTGGGCCATGGCGTGCTGGCAGCGCGGGTGGAAGGGGCAGCCGGCGGGCGGGTGCAGGGGGTCAGGAAACGACAGTCCCAGGCCCATGTCGGGGATGCCCAGTCCGGGCTCCGGCGTCAGCACCGAGGCCAGCAGGGCCTGCGTATAGGGATGGCGCGGGTCGTGGAACAACCGGGCGGTGGGCGCCGATTCGACCACGCGGCCCAGGTACATCACCGACACGTGCGTGGCGATGTGCTCCACCACCGCCAGGTTATGGCTGATGAAGACATAGGTCAGGTTGAATTCGCGGCGCAGGTCCATCAGCAGGTTCATGATCTGCGCCTGCACCGAGACGTCCAGGGCCGAGGTGGGCTCGTCGCAGATGACGATCTCGGGGTTCATCACCAGCGCCCGCGCGATGGCCACGCGCTGGCGCTGGCCGCCGGAGAGCTGTCCGGGCGTGTTGTGGGCCAGCCGGGGCGGCAGGCCGACGCGCTCCAGCATCTCGATGGCCTTGTGCAGCTTGGGGTTGGCGATGCCATGCACCTCCAGCGGCAGCGACACGATGGACGCGATGGAGCGGCGCGGGTTCAGCGACGAATACGGATCCTGGAAGATGGGCTGCACGCGCCGCGCCAGCGCGCGCCGGTCCATCTGGCGGATGTCCTGCCCGTCCAGGCGGATGGCGCCCTCCGACGGCGGCGTCAGGCCCAGCAGCATGCGCGCCAGGGTGGATTTACCGCAGCCGGATTCACCGACGATGCCGAGGACTTCGCCCCGCTGCACGGACAGGTCCACCCCATTGACCGCGTGCAGCGTCGCGCGCGGGCGGAACATGCCGGTCCGCACGGTGAACTGCCGGCTGACGGCATCGGCTTGCAACAGCGCGCTCATGCCGGAACTCCTTCGGCGCGGCGGATGCAGCGCCATTGCTGGCCGGGCGGCTGGCCGTGGATGGGAACGGTATGGCGGCATTCCGGCTGCGCGTAGGGGCAGCGGTCGATGAAGGCGCAGCCGCGCAGGTCGCCCACCAGCGACGGGACCACGCCGGGGATGGTGCCCAGATGTTCACCGGGCGCGGTGCGGCCCGGCACGGGGATACAGCCCAGCAGTCCCTGCGTGTACGGGTGGCGCGGCGTGGCGAAGATGTCGGCCACGGGGCCTTCTTCGACGATCTGCCCGGCATACATCACCGCCACCTGGCGGGCGATGCGAGCCACCACGCCCAGGTCGTGGGTGATCAGCACCATGGCGATGCCCAGCTCGGCCTGCAGGTCGGCCAGCAGCCGCAGGATCTGCGCCTGGATCGTGACGTCCAGCGCGGTGCTGGGCTCGTCGGCGATCAGCAGTTCGGGCCCGCACATCAGCGCCATTGCGATCATCACGCGCTGGCGCAGGCCGCCCGACAACTGATGGGGATACTGTGTCAGCCGCTGGCCCGCCGAGGCGATGCCGACCTTCTCCAGCAGTTCCACCGCGCGGTCGCGGGCTTGCTGGCGGCTGGCGTGGCGATGGTGGATGTAGTGTTCCGTCAATTGCTCGCCGATGGCGTAGGCCGGGTTCAACGCTGTCATCGGCTCCTGGAAGATCATCGCCATCTTGCTGCCGCGCAGCGCGTTGATGCGCCGTCCGCGGGCCTTGGACAGGTCTTCGCCCAACACCGCCAGCCGGCGCGTGCTGCGCTGGGCCGCCTTGGGCAGCAGGCCCATGATGGCCAGCGAGGTCATGGATTTGCCGCAGCCCGATTCTCCGACCAGGCACAGCGTTTCGCCGCGCCTGACCTGGAAGGACACGTCGCGCACGGCGTGCAGGGGGCCCCGCGGCGTGGCGATGTCGACTGTCAGTCCCTGTACGTCCAGGACGATATCCGTGCCGTTCATGCTCAGGCCCTCTCTTCAGGCGTCAGGAGTTGATGCAGTCCGTCGCCGGCCAGGTTGATCGCGAAGATCAGCAGCGCCAGCGCCGATCCGGGAATGGCGATCAGCCAGAACGAGAAGAACATGTAGGCCTTGGCCTCCGAGATCATCAGGCCCCAGGACGGCAGCGGCGGCTGCACGCCCAGGCCCAGGAACGACAGCGAGGCCTCCAGCAGGATGGCGCTGGCGGCTTCCAGGGTGGCGATGACGATGAGCTGCGGCACCACGTTGGGCAGGACCTCGCCCCACACGATGCGCCAGGTGGAGGCGCCCGCGGCCTGCGCCGCGGCCACGTATTCCAGCGAGCGCACCTGCTGGGTGGCGCTGCGCATCACGACGGCGTAGCGGTCCCATTTGAGCAGGCCCAGCACCAGGATCACGACCCACAGCGATCCGCCCACGATGGCCACGGTGGCCAGCGCCACCAGGATGACGGGCATGGACAGCCGGGTGGTGATCAGGAACGACACGGCCATGTCGACCTTGCCGCCGAAGTAGCCGGCGGCCATGCCCATGGCGGTGCCGATCAGGCCGGAGATGAGCGCCACGCTGACGCCGATCAGCAGCGAGATCCGCGCGCCGTAGAACAGCCGCGACAGGTAATCGCGCCCAAGCTGGTCGGTACCCAGCGGGTGCAGCCAGGTGCCTTTCTCGTACCAGACCGGCGGAGCGGTGCGGTAGGCCAGGTCCTGGAAGTAGGGGTCGTGCGGCGAGATCCACGGAGCCAGCAGCGCGATCAGCACGATGACCAGCAGGATGCCGCCACCGACCAGCAGCGCTTTGTTGCTGCGCAGGCGGCGCCAGCGCAGCGCGGACGCGGACAGTTCCAGCGGCGCCGGGGCGGGTGCGCCGGGTACGGATGGGGTGAGAATAGGCGTGGTCATGTCAGGACACCCGGATGCGCGGGTCGAGCCACGCGTTGGCGATATCGGCGGCGAGCGTCAGCATGACGTACAGCACCGAAAGCAGCAGCACGATGAGCTGCATGACCGGATAGTCCTTGTACGTGATGCTCTGGTAGGCCAGGTAGCCCAGCCCGTCCAGCGCGAAGATGGTTTCGATGACAACCGAGCCGCCCAGCAGGTAGCCCAGCTGCACCGCGGCCAGCGCCACCACCGGCACGATGGCGTTGCGCAGCGCATGCTTGAAGATGACCTTGCGCGCCGGCAGCCCCTTGGCCCGCGCGGTGCGGATGTAGTCGGCGCCCAGCACCTCGATCATGCCGGCCCGGATCAGGCGCATGAAGGCGGGCGCGACGTAATAGCCCAGTGCGATGGCCGGCATGACGAAGTGCTGCCAGGTGCCGCTGCCGGACACGGGCAGGATGCGCAGCGAGATCGAGAACAGCATGATCAGGATCAGCGCGAAGAAGAAGTTGGGCAGGGCCTGGCCCAGCACGGCGATGGCCAGGCACAGGCGGTCGATCAGGCTGCCCTTGTAGATGGCGGCCAGCACGCCCAGCGGGATGGAGATGGCCAGCGCGAAGGCCAGCGCGGCCACGCCCAGCTTCAGCGTGGTCGTGAGCTTGGACAGGATTAGCGGCCCGGCTTCGGTCTTGAAATACACCGAGGTGCCGAAATCGCCCTGCAGGATGTGCCAGAGCCAGTCGGCATATTGCACCGCCAGCGGCCGGTCCAGCCCATAGGTCTTGCGGATCATGTCGATGTCGGCCTGACGCGCGCCTTCGCCCGCCAGGGCCAGCGCCGGATCGCCCGACAGGTGCAGCAGCAGGAACGCCAGGACGGATACGGTCAGCGCCACCAGCGCCGCCAGGCCCAGGCGCCTGATCGTGAAATAAAGCATAGGACTTCCTCTATGTTCAGCAACGCCGGGCGCGCGCAACGCCCGCCCGGCGTGAACCGCGCCTTACTTCCAGCTCATGTCCCAGAAGCGCACCAGCTCATCCGAGTAGGGCTTGAAGTTCACGTCCTTGGTGGCGACGTAGTAGGCGGGCAGCGTCCACAGGGGCACGGCGTAGGCCTTTTGCGCGATCAGGTCCAGCGCCTCTTTGTAGGCCGCCTTGCGCGGGCCGCTGTCGATGGTGTGGTCGCCCTTGTTGAGCAGTTCGCGCACCTTGGCGTCGCGGGTGATGTCGTCGTTGCCGAAGGCGAAGTACACGGGCGTGGACGCCGACACGTCGTTGACCAGATTGGAGCCCCAGGTCTGGTGGGTGAGCGACGCCTTGTTGGCGCGGATCATGTCGCGCATGGCCGCATACTGCAGGAAATTCAGCTTGGCGCGGATGCCGACGGCCTGCAGATAGTTGATGATGGCTTCGGTCTGGTTGCGCTCGCGGTACGCCACGATGTCGATGTCGAAACCGTTGGGGTAGCCGGCTTCGGCCAGCAGCTTCTTGGCCAGCGCGGGGTCGTACTTGTAGGTCGGGGCGCCTTCCTGCGTGCAGCCGACCTGCGACGGCGTGCAGATGGTGTTGATGAGCCCGCCGCCTTCGCCCACGATGTTCTTGAGCATGGCGTCGCGGTCGATCGCGTGGATGATCGCCTTTCGCACGCGCTCGTCCTTGAGCTGCGGCGCCGGCGTGCCTTCCAGGATATTCATCTGCATGAAGACGATGCGCATCGTGTTGCCCGTGACCATCTGCAGATTGGGCATGCCGCCCAACTGTTCGGCCTGGTCCTTCGGGACGCTCATGATCAGGTCCTCGCCGCCCGAGATGACCTCGGCCATCTGCGTCTGGCGGTCGGGAATGAAGCGGATGACCACCTTGCCAATCTTGGGCTGCGCCTTGGGTGAATCCTTGAAGTAGTCGGCGTTGCGCTCCAGCGTGATGGACTTGCCGGGCTGGTAATCCACCACCTTGTACGGACCCGAGCCCACGGGTTTCGCGTTCATGCCCTTGGGGCCGACTTCCTGGTAGTACTTGGCGGGATGGATGGCCGCGGTGGTGGACAGGTATTCCTTGGCGCCCGGGAAGGGTTCCTTGGTCGTGAGGCGGACCTTGTACTTGTCGATCTTCTCGACCTTGTCTATCCAGGACACGTTCTGCTGCGTGACGGCCTTGTTCTTGGGGTCGGCCACGTAGTTCAGCGTGTAGACCACCGAGTCCGCGTCGAACTCCTCGCCGTTATGGAATTTCACGCCTTCGCGCAGCTCGAATTCCATGGTCTTGTCGTCGACCTGTTTCCAGCTCTTGGCGAGCTGGCCCTTGTACTCGTTGGTGACCGGGTCGCGGTAGAGCAGGGTGTCCCACACGTTGGCGGCGATGATGACGCCGATGCGGACGTTGTTGAAGTAGGGGTCCACGCTTTCCGGCGCCTGGTCATAGGCCATGCGCAAGGTGTCGTCTTTTTTGCCGGCGAACGCTGGCTGGGCTGCCAGCGCGGCGCAGGCCAGCAGGGCGGCGGCCAGGCCCTTCAGCGGTGTGGAGCAGCGGGAGGACAACGCGGGTGAGACGGGTTTGAAGCGACTATCAGCCATGGTGAAGGCTCCTCTTGAAGACACTACATGTGTTGCGTATCTATCGTCTCGCTCCGGCTTTTCAGCGCCGCCTCGCATTTGCGCTGCAGGTGCTGCCGCATGATGGCGGCAAGGCGGTCCGCGTCGCGCGCGTCCAGGGCCTCGGCCATTTCTATGTGTTCGCGCATCGCCAGATCCCATTTCTGACGGTTTTCGTTCGAGACGAAGCGCAGGTTCTGGATCCGCGCGTTCTGCGCCTCGTAAAGCTGCTTGAGCAGGCTGTTGTGCGACGCCAGGCTGATGCGTTCGTGGATCTCGCGGTTGGTGCGGTAGTAGGTGGGCAGGTCATGGCGGGCATGGCTGGCCATCATTTCGTACGTCAACGCGCGGATTTCGGCGATTTCCTGGTCGGTCGCCCGCTCGCAGGCCATGCGGCACGACATGGCTTCCAGCCCGCCGATCACCTCGAACGCTTCGCGGATGTTCGCTTCCGACAGCGCCACCACCTGCGCGCCGCGGTTCGGCTCGATCTGCACCAGCCCTTCGGATGCCAGCAGGCGGAAGGCCTCGCGCAGCGGCGTGCGGGACACGCCCAGCAGGTCGCAGAGCATGCGTTCATTCAGGCGGGACCCTGGGGGAAATTCGCCCTGGATGATGCGTTCGCGCAGTTGTCCGGCTGCCGTGCCCGCCAGCGTGCGGCCGTTGCCGGCGGCGCGGGCCGCGGGCTGCGGCGCGGGCTGCGGCGCGGGACCGGCCACGGCGTCGGCCGAGGCCAGATCCGGCATCAGACTAGGATCGCTGCTCATTGGTATACAAAAATTCCCCGTGTTTTGCGAAACTATAAACCTGTCTTTCATGCTTGAATGATGGGTGTATACCCTAGGTTATCGCCATAAAAACAATGGGATAGAGTGACGCATGCCGCAAGTCCGCATGCCCGGCAAACGTTAATCGTCTGCTGCGCAATCTTCGCTGGTATACAAAACGTCCACTGTGGGGCTACGCATGCTTTCGCTGAACAATCACCCGTCCGGCCGCCATTTTTTGCAGATTCCCGGGCCCACCAATGTGCCCGACCGGGTGCTGCGCGCTATCGACCAGCCCACCATCGATCATCGCGGCCCGGAGTTCGGGGCGCTGGGGTTGGCGGTGCTGGCGGGGATCAAGCAGGTGTTCCAGACCGACGCGCCCGTGGTGATCTTTCCGGCGTCGGGCACCGGTGCCTGGGAAGCCGCGCTGGTCAACACGCTGTCGCAAGGAGACCGGGTGCTGATGGTGGAAACCGGGCACTTCGCGAGCCTCTGGCGCAAGCTGGCGGGACGCCTGGGCCTGGAGGTGGACTACGTCGAGGGCGACTGGCGCCATCCCGTGGACGCCGCCGTGATCGGCAAGCGCCTGGCCGAAGGCACGCAGCACCGCATCAAGGCCGTGTGCGTGGTGCACAATGAGACCTCCACCGGCGTCACCAGCGACATTGCCGCCGTGCGCGCCGCGATAGACAACGCGGCGCATCCCGCGCTGCTCATGGTGGACACGATTTCCTCGCTGGGCTCCATCGACTACCGCCACGACGAATGGGGCGTGGACGTCACGGTGGCCGGCTCGCAGAAGGGGCTGATGCTGCCGCCGGGCCTGTCGTTCAACGCGGTCGGCCCGCGCGCGCTGGCCGCCGCCGAGACGGCGGGCCTGCCGCGTTCCTACTGGGATTGGCGCGAGATGCTGGGGCCCAACGCCAAGGGCTATTTTCCCTATACGCCGTCGACCAATCTTTTGTATGGCCTGCACGAAGCGCTGGCCATGCTGCAAGCGGAAGGGCTGCCGCAGGTATTTGCGCGCCACGAGCGCCATGCCCGCGCCACCCGGCTTGCGGTGGCCGCCTGGGGGCTCGAACTGTTGAGCCTGGATCCGGCCGCGCACAGTCCGGCGCTGACCGCCGTGCTGATGCCCGAAGGCCACAGCGCCGACGCGCTGCGCAAGATCATCCTGGACCGGTTCGACATGTCGCTGGGCCAGGGCCTGGGCAAGCTGTCCGACCGCATCTTCCGCATCGGCCATCTGGGCCACTTCAACGATCTGACGCTGTGCGGCACGCTGGCCGGCGTGGAAATGGGGCTGGCCGCGGCCGGCGTTCCGCACCGTCCGGGCGGGCTGCAGGCGGCCATGGAATTCCTGGCCCGCGCGCCGGAAAGCGCGGCGGGCTGACGCGCCCCGAGCTTGATGACAGACATACACAACGAGGGAACCAATGAATACGCTCATGCAGCAGGCGATCCAGTTCGCCAATGAACACGAATCCACCTGGGACCGCAGCGTCAAGGGCAACTTTGGCGTGCATCTGAATGATCCGCCGCCCTGGAACCGCCTGCTGGGCCCGATCCACGATCGCGGCCCCGTGTCGGGCGTGGTGGTGGTCGACGGCAAGACGGTCGCCTCGTGGGGCGAGCCGGACCGCGCCGACCTGACGTTCAGCGTCGCCAAGCTGTACCTGGCCATCCTGGCCGGCGTGGCGCATGACCGCGGCCTGCTGCCCGACGTGGACGAGCCCGTGGGCAAGCGCGTGCCGGGCATCGGCTTCGACGACGGCCAGAACGCCGACATCACCTGGCGCCACCTGCTGCAGCAGACGAGCGAATGGGAAGGCGAGCGCTTCGGCGTGTCGGATCAGGCGGATCGCTACCGCGCCGTCACCTTCGGCGTGCCGCCGGACGGCAAGAAGGGCGACGCGCGTCCCCTGCAGCGTCCCGGCACGTACTGGGAATACAACGACGTGCGCATCAACCAGCTTTCCTATGCGCTGCTGCACCTGTTCCGCAAGCCGCTGCCGGACGTGTTCCGCGAAGCCGTCACGCGCCCGATCGGCGCCAGCGAAGACTGGCAATGGGTGGGCTATGACGAGGCCTGGGTCGAGATCGACGGCCAGCGCATGCCGTCCGTGCCGGGCGGCTCGCACTGGGGCGGGGGCATGTCCATCAGCGCCCGCGACCAGGCGCTGATCGGCCAGATGCTGCTGAACGATGGCCAGGCCAACGGCCGCCAGATCCTGTCGCGCGAATGGATACAGGCCATGCGCACGCCCTGCGAAATCGCGCCGTACTACGGCTACCTGATCTGGCTGAACCACGACGGCCGCGTATTTCCCAGCGTGCCGGCGTCCAGCTTCTTCGGCGTGGGGGCGGGCAGCTCGTTCACCTGGGTCGAACCCGAGCGCAAGATGGTGGTGATCGTGCGCTGGCTCAATTCCGCTCACGCGGATGCGCTGTTCGGGAAGATCCTGGCGGCGGTGGACGCTGACGGGCAGTGATGAACACGCCCGCGACGATGCGATCGCAGCGGGCGCCATCGAAGGAAAAGGCGTCGTTCAACGCGACGTCGATCTGGCTGGCCAGCCCTTCGCGCAACAGCCCGCGGGCGCGGAAGTAGCGGGTCCGCACCGTGGCCTCGGGAATGTCCAGCGCCAGGGCTACCTCTTTCACGCTCAGTTCCTCGACCGCCCGCAAGACGAAGACGATACGGAAATCCTCGGGCAGCAGGTCGATGCGGTCTTCCAGCAGCCTGCGCATCTGGGCGCGCATCGCGGAATATTCCGGCCGGCGGTCGGGATCGTCGGTCAGCGACGCTTGGATATCGGGGTCGATGGCGTTCATGGCGGCATCCAGAGGTATGACTTGCGCGTTCCTGGGTTGCAGGCGCCCAAGCGCCTCGTTGACGACGATGCGCACCAGCCAGGTCGACAGCCTGGCCTCGGCACGAAAGCCGGCGAGTGCGCGCCAGGCGCGCAGATACGCCTCCTGAAGCGCATCCTCGGCCTCCGCGTCACTCTTCAGAATGCTGCGCGCGGTGCGGAACAGCAGGCGGTTGTTGCGCCGCATGATGGCCTCGAACGCCGCTTCGTCTCCCGTGGCCGCGCGCGACACGAGCTCGGCTTCGGGCGTCTGCGGTGAGATGGGCGCCGTCGTCTGATGCAGGGGATTCAGCATGGGGACTCCCTCCCGGGCCTCGATGGGCCTCGTCGGACTCGTTGGTTCCTATTTGCCGGCGCGGCCGACGCCGTGGTGATAGACCAGTGTGCCCCCCAGCCACCCGCCAACCGCGAGGCAGAAGAAGCCGGCGGCGTCCAACAGCAGGGAAAGCGTGTCGGGCGCCAGCGGACGCAAGTCCTCCAGCCGCAGCAGCAGGCGGACGGTGAACAGCGTGCCGGCGAGCAGCATCGTCCCCATGTGCCAGTAGGCAACCCGCAACGCCGGGCCTTCGGGCACCCGGGGTAGTTCGATCATGCCCGCCAGCATGGCAAGAAGCGCCATGACGCAGCCCACCGCGAGCAACCCGCCCGACCAGCGCCAGGCGGCCTCGCCGAACCAGATTCCGGCGAAATCCGCCACCACCGCCAGCGACCAGCAGGCGATGGGAAAATGCACCAGGGCGGGGTGCAGGGGATGGCGCGGCTTCACAACAGCACGCTTGCCAGGGTCAGAAAGCCCGCGACGGCGACGCCCGCGTGTATCACCACCACCGCCTTGGGCGGCAGCTTCTTGCGCGCATGGAACGAGGCCAGAAAAAACCCGCCCAGCGCCGCCACCAACAGCAGCACGAAGCCGATCATCACTTGCTGCGGCGCATTGCCTCGGACGAGCAGGGTGATCAACAGGACGAGGCCCGCCGCGCCCAGCAGCGCGTGCAGCAAGGACAAGGCCCAGGGGGCGAACTTGTTGCGCAGCACATGCGCCGCAAGCACCAAGCCGCCGACAGCGGCGACCGCGAATATCACGACGGCATAGCTCAACATGGATGTTCTCCTTTTGCGCGCACCTGACCATTGGATGGCGCCACGGTGAGCTACGTTCCCGAGGGCAGGGTTTCCTCCATGGCCGGCCGCCGGGTAACATCCAGACCTCATCCTCCGACTAGGAAATCACGCCATGAACTACCGCCGACTGGGAACCAGCAATCTTCGCGTATCGCCGCTATGCCTGGGCACCATGATGTTCGGAGAACAGACGCCCGACGACGAGGCCGCGCGCATTGTCGCGTCGGCGCGCGACCATGGCCTGAATTTCATCGATACCGCGGACGTCTACAACGAGGGCCGTTCGGAAGAGGTTGTGGGCAAGCTGCTGAAAGGACAGCGCCACGACTGGGTGCTGGCCAGCAAGATCGGCAACGCTGTCGGCAAGGGTCCGAACCTGGCGCATTACTCGCGCCAGTGGCTGATACGTGGCGTCGAGCAAAGCCTGTCGCGCCTGGGCACGGATTTCATGGACATCCTGTACCTGCACCGCGACTATCACGAAGAAAACCTGGAAGAGGCGTTGTGGGCGCTGGGCGACCTGATCCGCGCGGGCAAGCTGCGCAGCTTCGGCCTGTCGAACTTCCGTGGCTGGCGCATCGCCGAAGTGTTGCGGCTGTGCGAAAAAATGGGCGTGCCGCAGCCGGTCGTGTGCCAGCCTTACTACAACATGCTGAACCGTGGGCCTGAAGTCGAGATCCTGCCCGCCTGCAAGCATTACGGCCTGGGCGTGGTGCCCTACAGCCCGATCGCGCGCGGCGTGCTGACCGGCAAGTACCAGCCGGGTCAGGCGCCGGCGGCGGACACCCGCGCGGGACGCGGCGACCGCCGCATCCTGGCCACCGAGTTCCGCGAGGAATCCCTGCTGATCGCGCAAAAGCTGGTGCAGCACAGCGCCGCGCGCGGCGTGCAGCCTGGCCATTTCGCTACCGCCTGGGTGCTGGCCAATCCCATCGTCACCGCCGTCATCGCGGGTCCGCGCACGCTGGCGCAAATGGACGATTACTACGCGGCGCTGGATGTGGCGATCACGCCCGAGGACGAAACCGTGGTGGACGGCTGGGTCACGCCGGGCCACGCGTCGGCCCACGGCTACAACGACCCCAGCTATCCGTTCTACGGCCGTCCGGTGACGGCCGCCTGAACCTGGCCGGCGCCTCTGGATGCATGCCTCCGGGGGACCGGGGCGCAGGCGTCCACGATGCGCCCGCCGGGCCGCTCAGGTCCTTGAGGCCTCAGCCGGGGGCACGCGCGGGTTCCGCCGCGATGCCGTGCAGCATCATCTGTTCGGCCATCTGAGCAATGCCCAGCCGGGCGACGCGTCCGCGCCGCTCGGCGTCCACCATGCTGGTGATCACCGCCAGGAATAGTTCGCTGAGCCCGGCTGCCGGAATGTCCACGCGGAAGGCGCCTTCCCGCTGTCCGCGTAGAAAGAACGCATCCAGCGTTTCCTGAAAGCCGGACCAACTGCTCATGATGGCCGCGTCCAGTTCGGTGTCGGGCTTCCAGTTGTAGATCAGGAAAACCGTCAGTTCCTTGTGCGCCAGATGCTGTTCGATCAGTCTGCGCAGGGCCTCGGGCGGGGCGGCGCAATCCAGGTGCGAGTCCGCCAGCGTCTGCTTCATCACCTGGGCGCAATGCGTCATCAGGCGCAGCACCAGCTGGTCTCGCGTCTTACAGAAGCGGTACAGCGTCGCTTTGCTGACGCCGACGGCCTTTGCCAGTTCCTGCAGCGTCGCCCGCGGCTGGTCCACCATCGCCAACGCCAGCGCGACCAATAGCCGCTCGTGCCCCGCATCGTCAGTCATTGCCTGCCCCCGTCATGTGTTGGATCGCGCCTTGGTCCGGCATTGGATCATGGCCGATTCAGTTTGTACAAACTTTGGCTAATTAATCAAGAAATATCTGAAAGTCCCCGATTTTTATAAATTATTGGATCTTATGAATCATTATTGATTCAAATTAGCCTATAAGGTACCATCGGCATCTTATTGAATTCAAGTCGCCGCGGGGCGGGGGGTATCGAGTGATGTTGAACAAAGAATGGCGGCTGCCCCTGGCGGCATTGGCGATGGCGACGCTGCTGGCCGGATGCGGCGGGGCCGATGATGCGCCGCCGCAGGCGGCAGGCCCCCGGCCGGTGCAGGTGCTGGCGGTGCAGCCCGAGCGCTTCACCTTGTCCAGCGCGTTGCCGGGACGGGTGGAACCCATGCGGGTCGCCGAAGTGCGCGCCCGCGTGGCGGGCATCGTGCTGAGCCGCGATTTCGAAGAGGGCGCGGACGTGAAGGCGGGCGATGTGCTGTTCCGCATCGACCCGGCGCCTTTCAAGACGGCGTTGTCGCGCGCGCAAGGCGAACTGGCCAAGGCGGACGCCGCCGTGTCCGATGCGCAGGCCATCGTCCGGCGCTACGCGCCCCTGGTCAAGATCGAAGCCGTGAGCCAGCAGGATTTCGATACCGCCAACACCACGCTCAAGAGCGCGCAGGCGGCTCGCCGTTCGGCGCAGGCGGATGTGGAAACCGCGCAGTTGAACCTGGACTACGCCACGGTCAAGGCGCCGATCTCCGGACGCATCGGCCGCGCCCAGGTGACCGAAGGCGCGCTGGTGGGCCAGAATGAAGCCACGGTGATGGCGACGGTGCAGCAGTTGGATCCGGTCTACGTGGACTTCAACCAGCCGGTGGGCGACATGCTGCGCATGCGCGGCGCCATGCAGGACGGCAGCCTGGGCGAGGGCGCCAGCATCTCGATCACCATCGACGGCACCGACCAGAAGCGCGATGGCCGCCTGCTGTTCTCGGACATCGCCGTGGACCGGACCACGGGCCAGGTGGCCCTGCGCGGCGAGTTTGCGAATCCGGACGTGCTGCTGCTGCCCGGCATGTATGTGCGCGTAGAGACGCAGCAGGGCGTGGACCCCGCGGCGATCCTCGTGCCCCAGCGCGCCGTCACGCGCAGCACCGATGGCAAGCCGCAGGTGCTGCTCGCGGGCCAGGACGACGTCGTCGAATCCCGCGCCGTGCAGACCGGCACGATGCGCGGCAGCGACTGGCACATCACCGCGGGCTTGGCGCCCGGCGACCGGGTCATCGTCGGCGGCGTCAATGCCGCGGTGCCTGGGCAGAAGGTCAGCGTGACCGCCGCGCCCCAGCCCGTGGCCGCCACGCCCGAACCGGCGCGGCCGGATGCGGCCAAGGCGCAAATCGCCACTGCCGGCAATGCCGCCGGCCCGGCGGCGAACTGAACGCCGTTCCTGTAGCGCGCGCACTCCGAGGTTAGAACATGTCCAAGTTTTTCATTGGCCGCCCCAATTTCGCCTGGGTGGTGGCCATCTTCATTTCGCTGGCCGGCCTGCTGGCGATTCCGTCGCTGCCGGTGTCGCAGTTTCCGGTGGTGGCACCGCCCCAGGTGACCATCGCCGCCACTTATCCGGGCGCGTCCGCGACGGTGCTGGTCGATTCGGTCACCAGCGTCATCGAAGAGGAGCTGAACGGCGCGAAGAACATGCTGTACTACGAGTCGTCCAGCAGTTCGAGCGGCAGCGGGTCGATCACCGTCACGTTCCAGCCGGGCACGGATCCCGACCTGGCCCAGGTGGACGTGCAGAACCGCATCAAGAAGGCAGAGGCGCGCCTGCCCACGGCCGTGACGCAGCAGGGCCTGCAGGTTGAACAGGCCAGCTCCAACTTCCTGATGATCTACGCCCTGACCTACAAGGGCGAAGATGCGCACAAGGACGTGGTCGGCCTGTCCGACTACGCCGCCCGCCACATCAACAACGAGATCCGCCGGGTCAACGGCGTCGGCAAGGTGCAGTTCTTCGGCGCCGAGGCGGCGATGCGCGTCTGGATCGATCCGCAGAAGCTGCTGGGCCTGGGGCTTTCGGTGGCCGACGTCAACGCGGCCATCGCGGCGCAGAACGTGCAGGTTCCCGCCGGCAGCTTCGGCAGCCGCCCGGGCTCGCCCGAGCAGGAGCTGTCCGCGACGCTGGCCGTGAAGGGCACGCTGGACAACCCCGAGGAGTTCGGCCGGATCGTGCTGCGCGCCAACGCCGACGGCTCGTCCGTGCGCCTGGCCGACGTGGCACGGCTGGAAGTGGGCCGTCAGAGCTATGACTTCGAAACCCGGCTGAACGGCAAGAAGGCGGTGGGGGCGGCGGTGCAGCTTGCGCCGGGCGCCAACGCCATCGACACGGTCAAGGCCGTGAAGGCAAGGCTGCAGGAACTGTCCGCGTCCTTCCCCGAGGATGTGGCGTACTCGGTGCCGTTCGATACCTCGCAGTTCGTGAGCGTGGCGATCACGAAGGTGGTCCACACGCTGCTGGAAGCCATGGTGCTGGTCTTCCTGGTGATGTTCCTGTTCCTGCAGAACTTCCGTTACACGCTGATCCCCGCCATCGTGGTGCCGGTGTGCCTGCTGGGCACCTTCGCGGTGATGTCGGTGCTGGGCTTTTCGGTCAACATGATGACGATGTTCGGCATGGTGCTGGCCATCGGCATCTTGGTGGACGACGCCATCGTGGTGGTGGAAAACGTCGAGCGCATCATGGCCGAGGAAGGGCTGTCGCCGCGCGAGGCCACGGTCAAGGCCATGGAGCAGGTGTCCGGCGCCATCGTCGGCATCACGCTGGTGCTGTCGGCGGTGTTCCTGCCGCTGGCGTTCATGAGCGGCTCGGTGGGGGTGATCTACCAGCAGTTTTCGCTGTCGTTGGCGGTGTCGATCCTGTTCTCGGGCTTCCTGGCGCTGACGTTCACCCCGGCCCTGTGCGCAACCTTCCTCAAGCCCATTCCCAAGGGCCACCACGAGGAAAAGAAGGGCTTCTTCGGCGGCTTCAACCGCGCCTTCAACCGCCTGACGGGACGCTTCGAGGCGTTGAATTCGCGGCTGGTCAGGCGCACCGGCCGCTACATGGTGATCTACGTGGCCATCGTCGCGGTGCTGGGCGTGCTGTATGTGCGCGTGCCCGAATCCTTCGTGCCGCCGGAAGACCAGGGCTATGTCATCGTCGACGTGCAGCTTCCGCCGGGCGCGACCCACACGCGCACGGACAAGGTCGTGGCCGACGTCGAGCAGCACCTGATGTCGCTGGACGCCATGGGCGACGCCTTCACCATCATGGGCTTCAGTTTTTCGGGCACCGGCCAGAACGCGGGCATCGCGTTTCCGACGCTCAAGGACTGGTCCGAGCGCGGCAAGGGCGAATCGGCCGCCGACGTGGCCAACAGCGTGAACGAGCGCTTCGCGGTGATCGACGACGGCGCCATCATGGCCGTCAACCCGCCGCCCATCGATGGCCTGGGCAATTCGGGCGGCTTCGCCCTGCGGCTGCAGGACCGTGGCGGCCTGGGCCGGGCCGCGCTGACCGAAGCGCGCGACCAGTTGCTGGCCCAGGCCAACGGCTCGCCCGTGATCGCCTACGCCATGATGGAAGGGCTGGCCGACGCCCCGCAGCTGCGGCTGGACATCGACCGCCAGAAAGCCGAGGCGCTGGGCGTGGGGTTCGACGTGATCAGCACGGCGATCTCGTCGGCCTATGGCTCGGCCACGGTGAACGACTTCGCCAACGCCGGGCGGCTGCAGCGCGTGGTGGTGCAGGCCGACGTGCGCGACCGCATGACCCCCGAGAGCATCCTGCTGCTGAACGTGCCGAACCGGTCGGGCGGTATGGTGCCGCTGAGCGCGTTCGTGAAAACGGACTGGGAGACCGGGCCGGTCGAGATCTCGCGCTACAACGGCTATCCCGCCTTCAAGATCGCGGGCGACGCCATGCCGGGGCACAGCACCGGCGAGGCCATGGCGGAGATCGAGCGCATCGTGTCCGGGCTGCCGGACGGCATTGGCTACGAATGGACGGGCCTGTCCTACCAGGAAAAATTCGCCGGCTCGCAGGCGCCCATGCTGTTCGCCCTGGCGTTCCTGGTGGTGTTCCTGCTGATGGTCGCCCTGTACGAAAGCTGGGCCATTCCCGCGTCCGTCATGCTGATCGTGCCGATCGGCGCGCTGGGCTCGGTGCTGGCGGTGACGCTGCTGGGCATGTCCAACGACGTGTACTTCAAGGTGGGCCTGATCACCATCATCGGCCTGGCGGCCAAGAACGCCATTCTGATCGTGGAGTTCGCCAAGAGCCTGCGCGAGCAGGGCCATACGTTGGCCGACGCCGCCATCCAGGCCGCGAAGCTGCGGTTCCGTCCCATCGTGATGACGTCGCTGGCGTTCATCCTGGGCGTGGTGCCGCTGGCGCTGGCGACCGGGGCGGGCGCGGCCAGCCAGCGCGCGCTGGGCGTGGGCGTGATCGGCGGCATGCTGACGGCCACGCTGCTGGGCGTGATCTTCGTCCCTGTCTTCTTTGTGTGGGTGTTGTCGCTGGTGCGGCGCAAGCGGGGCGAGTCTTCGCCGGCATCCGCCGCCGCGCCGCGCGCGGCCCAGGAGTGATTCCATGATGCACGCTTTCTTTCCCTTGAAACTCTCCGCGCTGGTCCTGAGCGCGGCGCTGGCCGGGTGCTCGCTGGCGCCCGTATACGAACGTCCCGCCTCGCCCGTGGGCGACCACTGGAGCCAGGCCGCCGCCGGATCGCAGCCGTCTTCCGCGGCGACGCTGGACTGGCAGTCCTTCGTCACCGACGACGCCCTGCGCAAGCTGGTGGAACTGGCGCTCGAGAACAACCGCGACCTGCGGCAGGCGCTGCTGAACATCGAAGCGGCGCGGGCGCAGTACCGCATCGAACGCGCCGACCGCCTGCCCGGCATCAATGCGCAGGGCACCGGTACGCGGCAGCGCGTGCCGGGTGACCTGAACAGCACGGGCGCGGCCGGCGTGCAGAGCAGCTATCAGGCGGGGGTGGGGCTGACCTCGTTCGAGATCGATCTGTTCGGGCGGGTACGCAGCCTGTCGGATGCGGCGCTGCAGGAATATCTGGCGACCGAGGCCACGGCGCGCGGCGCGCAGATCAGCCTGGTGGCCGAAGTGATCCAGTCCTATCTGGCCCGCGACAGCGCGCAGCGCCGCCTGCAGGTCACGCGCCAGACTCTGGCCAGCCGCGAGGCCTCGCTGGAACTGATCGTCAAGCGGCGTCAGGCCGGCACGGCCACCGCGCTGGATTATCAGGAAGCCCTGGGACTGACCGAGCAGGCGCGCGCCGAGCAGGAACGCATGGACCGCGAGGTCCGGCAGGCCGGCAATGCGCTGGGCCTGCTGGTGGGGATCAGCGACCTGTCGCCATACCTGCCGCAGCGGCTGGCCGACGCGCCGATGCTGGTGCAGGAGATCGCGGCGGGCGCGCCCTCCGAATTGCTGGAGCGGCGGCCGGACATCCTGGCCGCCGAGCATCAGCTCCAATCGCGCAACGCCAGCATCGGCGCGGCGCGGGCGGCGTTCTTTCCCAGCATTTCGCTGACCGGCCTGTTCGGAAGCTCCAGCGCCGACCTGTCCGGCCTGTTCGATTCCGGCCAGCGCGCCTGGTCGTTCACGCCGCAGATCACGCTGCCGATCTTTGCCGGCGGGCGCAACGCCGCCAATCTGGATCTGGCAAGCGTGCGCAAGGACATTGCCGTGGCGCAGTATGAAAAGACCATCCAGACGGCGTTCAAGGAGGTCTCCGACGCGCTGGCGGCCACCGACACCCTGCGCCGCGAGGAAGCCTCGCGGCTTGCGCTGGCGCAATCCAGCCAGGAGGCCATGCGCCTGTCCGAAGCACGCTACCGGGGCGGCGTGGACAGCCATCTGCGCTATCTGGACGCGCAGCGCAGCGCGTACACGGACCAGTTGGCCTATATCGACGTCAGCACCCAGCGCCAGGCGGCGCTGGCGGCCTTGTTCAAGGCGCTTGGCGGCGGCTGGCCGGCGGCGCGGGGGCCGCAGGCCGCGCTCGATTGATCCGCCGGCCTGGCCGGTTCACGATTGAGTCGCTGGCCCGGCCGGCTCATCACTGATGCGCCGGCCTGGCCGGCTCAGGCCTTGCGCAGCCCCGGGCTGGGGATGGCCGGCTGGGACGCGTCATCCTGTCCGGCCGGCTGCCTGCCGCGTCCGATCAGCCAGGCGCACAGCGCCGACACCACGCCCGCGAACATCACGTACAGGCAGATCAGCCAAGGCTGGCCGCCGCCCGTTTTGAGCAACGCGGTGGCGATGATGGGCGTGATGCCCGACGCGAAGATTCCGGAGAACTGGTAGACGAACGAGATGCCGGTGTAGCGCACCTTGGCGTCGAAGAGCTCGCAGAACAGCGCGGCCTCGGGTCCGTAGATGGCGGCGTAGAGGATGCCGAAGGGGATGATGATGGCCAGCCAGATCAGCATGACGTTGCCGCCGCTGTTGATCATCAGCCAGAAGCCGGGAAAGGACGCCGCGGCGGTGATGAGCGATCCCCAGAAATAGACCCGCGTGCGGCCGATGCGGTCGGACAGGCGCCCAAAGAACGGGATGAAAAAGCACATCACCAGCGCCGCGGCCATCACGCCGATCAAGGCCTCGGTCCGCGTGATCTGCACCGACTGCGTCAGGAACGAGATCGAAAACACGCCGAACACATTGAAGAACACGCCGTCGATGTAGCGCGCGCCCATGCCCTTGACGACGTTGCCGGGATAGCGCCGCATCATGTCCATGAAGGGGATGCGGCTTTCGGCGTTGCTGGCCTTGACCGCCGTGAACTCCGGCGTCTCCTTGATGTTCAGGCGGATGTACATGCCCACCATCACCATCGCCGCCGAGGCCAGGAAGGCGACGCGCCAGCCCCAGGCCATGAACTGCGCGTCGGTCAGCAGGGTGGACAGCAGCGCCACCGTGCCCGAGGCCAGGCACAACCCGATCGCCAGCCCGATCTGGGGCAGCGACGCGTAAAAGCCTTTCTTGTCCGGCGGCGCGTATTCATAGGCCATCAGCACCGCGCCGCCCCATTCGCCGCCCAGCCCGATGCCCTGGAACACGCGCAGCAAGAGCAGCAGGATCGGCGCCCAGATGCCGATGCTGTCGTAGGTGGGCACCAGGCCGATCAGGAAGGTGGCGACCCCCATGATCATCAGCGTCATCACCAGCATGCTCTTTCTGCCGATGCGGTCGCCGAAGTGCCCGAAGATCAGCCCGCCCAGCGGCCGCGTCACGAAGCCGACCGCGAACGTGGTGTAGGCCAGCATGGTGGAGACCAGCGGATCGCCGGTGGGGAAGTACAGCTTGTTGAACACGATGCCGGCGACGACGCCATACAGGAAAAAGTCGTACCACTCGATGGTGGCGCCGATCAGCGACGCGGTGACGACTTTGCGCACCGCGGCTTCGTTTTGCTTGGCCATGTCTAGTCTCCTTTGGTGGGGCGGCCGGGCAATCTGCGTTGTCCTGCGCCGTTTCTTTGCGCTATCCGTAATGGTCTATCCGGGGTCCGTCATTGCCATCCGGGCCGCCGTCCGCAGCGTCTGCGGACGGGCCTGCCTGATGTCCTGCAAGATGAAATCGGCCGCGCGTTCGGCCAGCATCACCACAGGCGCATTGGTGTTGCCGGACACGAGCGTGGGCATGATCGAGCAATCCACCACGCGCAGGCCGGAAACGCCGTGCACGCGCAGGCGCTCGTCCACGACCGCCATGGGATCGCTGCGCGGCCCCATCCGGGCGGTGCCGGAAGGATGGAAGATGGTGGCGCCGTACTCCCGGCAGAAGTGCAGGATCTCGTCATCGCTGCGCACGTCCGCGCCCGGCCGGAATTCGCGCTTCATCAGGCCGGCCAGGGGCTCGGCCGCGGCGATCCGCCGCGCGTATTTGACGGCGGCCACCGCCATGCGGCGGTCCAGTTCGGTGGACAGGTAGTTCGGCTGCATGGAAGGCGCGTCGAACGGATCGGCGCTGCGCAGCCGCACACGGCCCCGCGACGACGGGCGCAGCTGGCAGACCGAATAGGTACAGCCGGAGAACGGATGCACCTTGCCGCCCGCCATGTCGGCCGACAGCGTGGCGAAATGGAACTGGGTGTCGGGCCTGCCGCTGGCCGGATCGACCCGGCAGAACAGGCCTCCCTGGTTGATGCCCACCGCCAGCGGACCGCTGCGGAACAGCAGCCATTGCAGCCCCATGCGCAGGCGCCCGGCCAGCGTGCGCAACTGGTCGTTGGTGGTGATGGGGCGGGTGGTCTCGTAGATCAGGCGGATCTGCAGGTGATCCTGCAGGTTCTCGCCCACGCCGGGCAGGTCGCGCACGACGCCGATGCCGAACTCGCGCAACAGGCGGGCGGGGCCGACGCCGGAAAGCTGCAGCAACTGCGGCGATTGCAGGGCGCCGGCGCACAGCACCACCTCGCGCCGGGCGCGCAGCGTACGCACCTGGCCGTCCTGCCGAAAACGCACCCCGCAGGCGCGGGTGCCCTCGAACAGCACGGCCATGGCGTGCGCGCCGGTCTCCACGCGCAGGTTGGGCCGGTCCTGCGCGGGGCGCAGATAGGCCACGGCGGTGGAGCAGCGGCGGCCGTTGCGCGTGGTGAGCTGGTAATACCCCACGCCTTCCTGGTCGCCGGTGTTGAAGTCCTCCAGGCGCGGAATGCCCTGTTTTCCGGCGGCGGCGATCAGTGCTTCCACCAGCGGGTGCGGCGTCTTGATGGAGGTGGCGTTGAGCGGGCCGCTGGTGCCGCGGGTGGGGCCGGGCCCCAGGTCGTTGTTTTCCAGCTTGCGGAAGTAGGGCAGGCAGTCGTCCCAGCCCCAGCCGGGGTTGCCGGCGTCCGCCCAGGCGTCGTAGTCGGCGCGCTGGCCGCGGATGTAGATCAGGCCGTTGATGGAGCTGGAGCCGCCCAGCGTGCGGCCGCGCGGCCAGTAGATGCGCCGGCCCAGCATGTTGGGATCGGGGTCGGTGTAGTAGCCCCAGTTCACCACCTTATGGAACATCGTCTTGCCGTAGCCGATGGGGATGTGTATCCAGGGGTAGCGGTCTTTGGGGCCGGCCTCCAGCAGGCAGACGGCATGCGCGCCGTCCGCGCTCAACCGGTTTGCCATCACGCATCCGGCCGATCCGGCGCCCACCACGATGTAATCCACGGTATCGGACATTTCCGCGCGGTCTCCCTTATATACTGGGCCTGCGCCGGGGTCCCCTGCATGACAACGCGGACCGGGCCGGCATCTGAGGCGATTCTAGGAAGCACGCGCGTAGAACAAAGCACAACAAGCGCAGGGGCGGAATAATGGAACAGAACATGCGGCTTCGGTTTCAAAATCGCAGTGCAGCATCGGGCGAGGCGCCCGAAGCAGGCGCGGGCGGCCCGGCCGGCCAGCAGCAGGAGGCCTCGCGTTCGCTGCGGGCCCTGCTGGTGCTGGACCATCTGGCGCGGGCCCAGCATCCGCCCACGCTGGCGCAACTGGCGCAGCGGCTCGACATGCCCAAGACCACCTTGATGCGCCTGCTGGCCACCATGCAGCGCGCCGGCTTCGTGGCCGCCACGCCCACCGAGAACGGCTACGTGCCGGGGCCGCAGGCCACGTCGCTGGCCCTGTCCACCCTGCGGGCTTCCGCCTTCACCCGGGCCTGCCGCGCGGTGCTGACCAAGCTGGTCGCCACCCTGGGCGAGACCTGCAACCTGACCGCGCCCGACGGCGACCAGGTGGTCTATATGGAACGAGTGGAGACGACCGAGCCGCTGCGGCTGTTCTTCGCGGTGGGCAGCCACGTGCCCATGCACTGCACCGCAAGCGGCAAGCTGTTCCTGGCTTCCATGAACCGCCTGGAACGCGGGCGGGTGCTGGCGCGCCTGCCCCTCACGCGCAATACCCCGCGCACGCTGACCGATGCCGGCCGGCTGGAGGCGGAGCTCGACCGCCTGGCCGCGCGCGGCATCGGCATCGACAACGAAGAGTTCGTGCGCGGCATGAGCGCGGTGGCGGTGCCGGTGCGCGACGCCGAGGACCGCGTGGTGGCGGCGGTGGCCTGCCACGCGCCCACCGCCCGCATCATGCTGGACGATCTGCTGCGCGCCGTTCCGGTGCTGCAGGGCGCCGCGCAATCGCTGCGCGAGGTGCTGGCCCTGCATCGGCCCGGCGGCTGACGCCGGCAAAACGAAGACTCTTCACGCACTCGTCACGTGAGGGTCATGCCGCTGTTGCATTGCCTGCCTAGAGTGGCGGCTTCGAACGCGGATGCCAGTCGGCATCGGACAGTCCGGCCCAGGGGGGCCGGCGCGCGTTCGGGACTTCTCTCGAACCACGGAGTGCAGAGTGTCTTCAGACCAGAAAGAGAACGGGATCGGCCACGACGCCGGGGACAGCGCGCAACAGGACGGCGTCAACACGCGGCGGCGCTCCCTGATCAAGGCGGGCGTGGGAACGTGGGCAATGCCGGCCGGGCTGGTGACGCTGCTGTCGGCCTGCGGCGGCGACGACGACGATGACGACGCGGCTCCCGGCCCAGGCGGCGGCGATGGCGGGACGGAACCGCCGCCCGCGGCGAAGCTCCTGTCCAGTTTCGGCCTGGTGGTGCTGCCCGACACGCAGTTCTACGCGCGCTATGCCACCGCCGAAACCGGCAACCAGTTCGCCAAGCTGTTCGGCAGCGAGCCGTTTATTGCGCAGACCAACTGGATCGCGCAATCGGCCAAGGCGTTGAACGTGCCGTTCGTGATTCATGTTGGCGACGTGGTGGACCAGGTGTCCAAGCCCCAGCAATGGGAAGTGGCGGACGCCGCCATGAAGCGGCTGGAAGACGCGGGCGTGCCGTACTCGATACTGGCGGGGAACCACGACGTGTTGCAGGACATCGGCTACGAATCCGATCCCGTCAATGGCACGGACGCCACCCGCGACCCCGCGGCCGAGCCCTATCTGAAGTGGTTCGGCAAGGACCGCGCGAGCGCGCAGCCCACCTTTGGCGGCCGCGACGCCAGCGGCTTTCATGAATACCACGTGTTCGAGACGGAAGGGCAGAAGTTCCTGGTGCTGTCGCTGTCGTGGCGCGTGTCGGATGCGGGCCTTGCATGGGCCCGGCAGGTCCTGCAGACGCATTCGTCCTTGCCCGCCATCCTGGTCAACCATCAGTTGCTGGCCATCGCCAACGACGGGGTGAGCCCGCTGGAAGTCGACTACGGCCTGATGCTGTGGGACAAGCTGATCCGCGGCAGCGATCAGATCTTCATGACCGTCAACGGCCATCATCATGGCGCGGCGCACCTGACCAAGATCAACGACTTCGGCCACGCGGTCGAGGAAATGGTGGTGGACTACCAGATGGCCTACCAGGGCGGCAACGGCCTGTTGCGCTTCTATGAGTTCGACCTGAGCAACAACCGGATCGTCGCGTCGTCGTTCTCGCCGTGGGTGCCCCTGAAGCCGAAGAGCGCCGTGAACGAATTCGACCAGGCGGTGCTGACCGACGCGAACAACCAGTTCGTGATCGAGATGGACTTCGCCAAGCGTTTTGCCGCCTTCAATCCGGACTTCAAAGCGGGGCCCGGCACACGCGCTGGCAGCATCACGGACGCCGCGCTGGCGCTGGCGTTGAATGGCTACACCGACGCGCAGCCGCCCGAGAAGGCCGCGCCCGCCAACGATGAAGACTACGCGCACGCCGCCGGCACGTTGGCGCACTGGCGCTTCGCGGGAGGCGCCGCGGGCGCCTCGGTCGCGCAAGGCGCCGTGATCGCCGACAAGTCCGGCAACAACAATGTGCTGACGCGCGCGCCGCTGAACGCGCCGGCCGGCAATACCGCCCAGGAAGGCGATCTGGTCTGGAGCGCCGACCGCCATCGCCTGTCGGCCGCGCCCGGCAGCATTACGTTCCGCAACACCGCCGGGCCGCGCCTGAGCTACTTCCTGACGGACGCCGCGGCGGCGCTGAATACCGAAACGTTCACCAGCGGGTACACGGTCGAGGCCTTCATCAAGATCGCCGGAGACTGGACGGCGGCCGCCAACGCCTGGATGAACATCATGACGCGCGCCGGACGCCGTGGCGATTTGCCGGGGTGGGCCGCCAGCCTGCCGCAATCGCCGCCGCTGCAGTTCGCCATCTCCAACCTGCGCGAAGTGCAATGGGAAGTGGTGCCCTCGGTGGCCACGCCCGTCAGCGCCCGCACCAACTGGTCGGGCGAGATCCTGGTGGACACATGGCTGCACGTGGCGGTGGTCAACGACCCCGCGACGCGCGAAACCACGATGTATGTGGAAGGCGCGCCGGTGCTGCGCAACGCCGTGGATGGCGCGGGCCTGGCCACGCTGAACCTGCCGTGGACGGTGGGCGCGGGCTATTGGGACGGCGGCGGCCCCAGCGGCGGCTTCCTGGGCGCGCTGGGCGAAATCCGCATCGTGGGCAGGCCCTTGCCGCCCGCGGAATGGCTGACGGCGCGCGCGCCCTGATACGCGGCGTAACTGCGGGCGGGACGCGTCGGCCCCTAGTGGCTGAGGCGTCCGCCGCTGAGCATCCAGCGGGTGCCGTAGCGGTCGATCAGCGCGCCGTAGGCCTCGGCCCAGAAGGTCTTCTGCAGGGGCATGGTGACGCTGCCGCCTTCGGCCAGATGCTCGAATACGCGGTGCGCGTCGGAGACGGTGGGGTACACCAGCGCCAGCGCCACGCCCTGTTTTCCCGGATACGGATGGCCCGCGGTGGCGTCACTGCCCAGCAGGGTCTGCTCGTCCAGCGACAGCCGGGCATACATGATGCGCCCGGCGTCCTCGGAAGAGAGCACGGGCATGGCGGCGTCCGGGGGCGCGTCGGCGTAGCGGATCATGGCTTCGAGCCGGCCGCCCAGCACGCGTTCGTAGAAGCGCATGGCGTCGGCGCAGTTGCCATCGAAACTGAGGTAAGCGGATAACTGGGGCATGATGTCTCCGGGTTCGATGGCGCCGCGCTGGATGGCGCCGCGCCGTTCCGCATGGCCAAGGCGGGCGGCGCGGCTCTATGATGGGAATCCGACCCGGTAACGCTCAGGAGCCAGACCATGCAACAAGGAAGCTGCCACTGCGGACAGATCGCCTTCGAAGTCGACGGCGATGTGCCCCAGGTATTGGAATGCAATTGCTCGCACTGCAGCCGCAAGGGCTATCTGCTCTGGTTCGTGCCGCGCGCCAGCCTGCGCATCACGTCATCCACGCAGGGCATGTCGACCTACAAGTTCAACAAACACGTGATCTCGCATCATTTCTGCGCCAACTGCGGCTGCGCGCCGTTTGGCTTCGGGGTGGGGGCCAAGGGCGAGGAGACGGCGGCCGTGAACGTCCGCTGCATTGAAAACCTGGACCTGAACGCCCTGACCCGCATTCCGTACGACGGCCGCAACGCCTGAAGGCCGGTTGCGCCACATGATAGGGCAACGGGTGCGATCGTGGAATCGCGGCGGGGTAACGTGGTTTATCACCGATAGGCAGGCGCCGGAGGACGATGTCTTCCGCGTGAAATGAACAGGAGGCGGCCATGTCGCTGATTCCCTTGTTTCCGTTATCCAACGCGCTGTTTCCCGCCGGCGTGGTCCACCTGCGGATCTTCGAGGTGCGCTACCTGGACATGATCCGCCGCAGCATCGCGCAAGGCAGCGAGTTCGGCGTGGTGGGCCTGCTTGCGGGCAGCGAGGTGCGTTCTCCGGAAGGCATGGAGACGCTGTCGCCCGTGGGCACCATGGCCCGCGTGGACGCCTGGGAGGCGCCGATGCCGGCCTTGCTGGAAATCCGCTGCACGGGAACGGCGCGTTTCCGGCTGCTTTCCAGCGTAGTGGCAAAATACGGTCTTTGGATGGGCGAAGCCGAACCCATCCCCGACGATCCGCCCACGCCCGTGCCGGCGGCCATGCAGGCCAGCGCCGATGCGCTGGGGCGCCTGGTGGCGCAATGGCAGCAGGACGGCGTGCCCCCCGAAAGGATGCCGCTGGCGCCGCCGTTCCGGCTGGACGACTGCGGCTGGGTGGCGAACCGCTGGTGCGAGCTGCTGCCGCTGCCGCCGGACGACAAGGCCACCTTGCTGGCCATGACCGACCCGGTGGCGCGCCTGGCGTCCATTCAGGACGTGCTGCGCGGCCAGGGGCTGGCGTAGGGCGCGGCAAGAACACTTTGGACACCATGGATATCAGGATAGACGAAGGCCTGCGCGCCTATATAGACCCCTTGACCGAAGACGAGCACGCCGCGCTGGAGCGCAGCCTGCTGGCCGAAGGCTGCCGCGATGCGCTGGTGTTGTGGGGCGACCTGCTGGTGGACGGCCACAACCGCTATGCGCTCTGCATGAAGCATGGCATCGCTTTCCAGACCACCCAGAATCCACGCTTCAAGTCCATGGAAGACGTGCACCTGTGGATGATCGAAAACCATCTGGGCCGGCGCAGCGTGTCGGACTTCCAGCGCGGCGTGCTGGCGCTGCGCAAAAAGGAAATCCTGCAGTCGCGGACCGCGCCGGAAGACGGGACGCGCACGGCGCCCGAGGACGGCTCCCCGCCCTGGGACGAGGATGCGCCCGCGCCCGAGGGCGCGCCGCTGCGCGAACCCGCCAACACGACCTGGGCGCCGGCCATTCCCAGCCGCCAGGCCCTGGCGCGCGCGGCCCGGATCAGCAGCAATACGCTGGGGCAGATCGAGAAAATCCAGAAGGCGGCGGCGCCGGAACTGGTGCGCGCCGTGAAGGAGGGCGCGATTTCCATCAACGCGGCGGCCGCGGTGGCGTCGCTGCCCGCCGAGCGGCAGGCGGCGGCCGTGGCCGGTGGCAGGAAGGAACTGCAGCAGGCCGCGCGCGAAGCGCGCCAGGCCAAGGCCCCGGCGCCCCGCGAGGCTCCGCCCGAGGAACCCATCGAGAACATCGAGGATCTGCCCGCCGAAGTCGCGCGCCTGCGCCAGTTGCTGGCCAAGCTGACGGACGAGCGCGATCAGCTCAAGAAAAAGGTCATGCACCTGACGGTGGCCTTGTCCGAAGCGCGCAGCGCGGCCGGCGGCGACGACTGACGGCGGGATGCACGAATAAGGGATAACCCTTAAGTGCTGTTATCCACGAATAAAATTCGTGGATCGATGGGAATTTATATCGTTTTGAAGAAGGGCGCGTGGGGCTTTGTAATGCATGTTCGCTTAACCGCTACACGCATACACACCTGGCTTCCCTTATGAACCCCATCGGATATCGCATACTTTCCCGGCCCGCGCCGGCCGTCGCCGCCGACGTGCTGGCCGGTTTCGCCAGCATCGGCTCGGCCCAGATCAGCGACTGCATGAATCGCCTCTACGGCGTGTCGGGCCTGCGCCCGCTGCACGCCGGATCGCGCCGCACCGTGGGCCTGGCGTTGACCGTCAAGACCCGTCCGGGCGATAACCTGATGATCCACAAGGCGATCTCCCTGGGCGGCGCGGGCGACGTGATCGTCGTCGACGGCGCCGGCGACGCCAGCAACGCGCTGGTTGGCGAATTGATGATGATGGACGCGCAAGCGCGCGGCATCGAAGGCTTCGTGATCGACGGGGCCGTGCGCGATCTGGACGTCTTTGCCCAGAACGAATTCGGCTGCTTCGCCCGCGCCGTGTCGCACAAGGGCCCGTACAAGGATGGCCCCGGCGAGATCAACGTGCCGGTGTCCGTGGGCGGGCAGGTGGTCAATCCGGGCGACGTGGTGGTGGGCGATGCCGACGGCGTGGTGGTGATCCCCGCGGAACACGCGCGCGCCGTGCTGGCGCTTGCCGTGAAGAAGGAAGCCGACGAAGCGGTGGCCAAGGAAAAGCTGCGCGCGGGCACCTACACCAAGCCGTGGCTGGAGAAGACCATCGCCGAGAAGACGGGAGCGGCCAAATGAGCATCGTCGCCGACCGCATCAAGCGCATCAAGCTGTCGCCCAGCGTGGCGGCGCGCGCCATCATCGCCGAATTGCGCGAAGAGGGCCGCCGCATCATCGACCTGACGATAGGCGAGCCGGATTTCTCCACGCCGGAACACATCCGCCTGGCCGCCACCGCCGCCATGAACCGCGGCGAGACCAAGTATCCGCCCGCCCAGGGCACGGTGGCCTTGCGCAAGGCCGCCCGCGCGCATCTGCTGGAAGCGACCGGGGTGGACTATCCCGTGGCGCGGATCATCGTCAGCACCGGCGCCAAGCAGGTGATCTTCAACGGCCTGGCCGCTACGCTCAACGACGGCGACGAGGTGCTGATCCCGGCTCCGTTCTGGGTGTCGTACCCGGACATGGTGCTGGTCAACGGCGGCGTGCCGGTGACGGTGGCGACCACGCCCGCCACGAGCTACAAAGTCACGCCCGAGGCCCTGGAAAGCGCCATCACGCCGCGCACCAAGTGGCTGATGATGAACGCGCCCAGCAACCCCACGGGTTCGGTCTATTCCGCCGATGAACTGCGCGGCCTGGCCGAGGTGCTCAAGCGCCATCCGCACGTCTGGCTGATGACCGACGACATCTACGCGCGCCTGAACTTCACCGGCGAGCCGACGGTGCACCCGCTGCAGGTGGCCCCGGAGCTCGCCGCGCGCACGCTGGTGGTCAACGGCGTGTCCAAGGCATACGCCATGACGGGCTGGCGCATCGGCTATGGCGCGGGCCCCGACGAGCTGATCAAGGCCATGGCGATCCTGCAATCGCAGAGCACGTCGGGCGCGTCGTCCGTCAGCCAGGCGGCCGCGCTGGAAGCCTTGTCGGGTCCCCAGGACTGCGTAGCCGAGTTCGCCAGGGTATTCCGGGAACGCCGCGACCTGGCGGTCGCCGAGCTGTCGGGCGCGCCGGGCTTGGAGATCGTTGTGCCGCAAGGCGCGTTCTACGTGTTCCCCGATTGCTCGGGCCTGCTGGGCAAGAAGACGCCCGCCGGCGACGTGATCGCCACCGACACCGACCTGACGCATTACCTGCTGCGCGAAGCGGGCGTTGCCGTCATCGACGGCCACGCCTACGGGGCGCCGGGCACCTTCCGCCTTTCGTTCGCCGCGTCGATGGACGATATCCGGCAGGGATGCGCCGCCATACGCGACGCCTGCGCCAAGCTGGCCTGAGGGCGGGCTTGTTTACACCCGGGCTTGTTTCAAGCCAGATCACCACACAACCATACAAGGGGAACCAACCATGAAGCGCAACACACTCTTCGCCGCCTGCCTGGGCCTGGCCACGCTGGCCCTGGGCGGCGCCGCCCACGCCGATCAGGTTGACGACATCAAGGCGCGCGGCGAGCTGGTCTGCGGCACGCTGGGCACGTCGCAGCCGTTCAGCTTCCAGGACGGCGCGACGCGCCAACTGGTGGGCTATGACGTGGATGTCTGCAAGCTCGTCGCCGACAAGCTTGGCGTCAAGATCAACTACAAGCTGCTGTCGGTGGCGGCGCGCGTGCCGGAACTGAACGAAGGGCGCGTCGACATCCTGGCGGCCAACCTGGGCTATTCGCCCGACCGCGCGCAACAGATCGCCTTCAGCCATGCCTACTACGTCAGTCCGCAGAAACTGATGGTGCGCAAGGATTCGGGGTTCGATTCGATCGAGGCGCTGAATGGCCGCCGCATCGGCGCCACCAAGGGATCCAGCTCCGAACGCGAGATCAAGCGCATCCTCGACAAGTCGCAGGTCATCGGCTATGGCGACAGCTCGGCCACCTACCTGGCCTTGCAGCAAAAGAAGGTGGACGCGCAGTTCGCGTCCGAACTGGTACTGGTGCGCCTGGTGCTGCAAAGCCCGCCCACCGCGCCCGTCAGCGTGATCGCCAAGCCGGTGTTCGACGAACCGTGGGGCCTGGGCGTGCGCAAGTCCGAAACGCGGTTCCTGGAAACGGTGAACCAGGCGCTGGACGAGGCCGAGGCGTCGGGCGCGGCCGCCAAACTGTTCGACAAGTGGTTTGGCCCCGAGACGCCGTACAAGCTGGAACGCGGCTTCAAGATCGGCCCGATCGCCGGTTAAGGCCGCGGACCACGGCGCGGCCATCCGCCAGTCCCGTCACGGCTTCCCGCGCAACGCCCAGCGGTGCGCGGGAAGCCGTGACGCTTGGCGCGGACCGCGCGATTGCAGGAGATTGATTGTTCTATGAGCCTACTTGACGCATCCCAATATCAACTGCTGCTAGGCGGCATGGCCGTCACCGTGCAACTGTTCCTGGTCGCATGGGTGATGGCGTTTTCCATTGCGGTGACGCTGGTGGTCGTGCGCGCCACCAATCTCGCGCCGTGCCGCTGGCTGGTCGACGCCTACGTGGAATACCACCGCAACGTGCCGCTGCTGGTGCAGGTGCTGTTCTGGTACTTCGGCATGCCCGAGCTTCTGCCCGAGGGCTTTCGCATGTGGCTGTACGCGCACAACGCCGAGATGTCCCTGGCCGCGATCGCGCTGGCGCTGGGGTCGGCGGCCTATATCGCCGAAGACATCCGCAGCGGCCTGCGCGCCATTCCCGGCACCCAGTTCGAGGCGGCGCGCGCGCTGGGCGCCAGCTACCTGCAGTGCATGCGCTTCGTGATCGTGCCGCAGGCGCTGCGCATTTCCATCCCGCCGCTGGTCGGCCGCGCGCTGCTGCTGTTCAAGAACACCAGCGTGGCCATGGCGATCGGCGTGATGGAGCTGACCTACCAGGCGCGCGAAATCGAAAACGAAACCTATCGGACCTTCGCCACCTTCGGAGCCGCGACCATCATGTATCTGCTGGGCTCGTTCCTGATCATGGCCATCGGATCGCGCATCTACGCCCGTTATCGTCTGAACCGCGGAGGCCATGGTGCTTGATCTGCTGATGCAATACTGGCCCACGCTGCTCGTCGGCCAATACCCCAACGGCCCGCTGGGCGGACTGGCGCTGACGCTGATCCTGGCCGCCTGCGGCCTGGCCCTGTCGCTGCCCCTGGCGCTGCTGGTCGCGCTGGCCCGCGTCAGCCCCTACGGCTGGCTGCGCGTGGCCAGCAAGACGCTTGTCAACGTGGTGCGCGGCATGCCGCTGCTGATGCTGATCTTCTGGGCCTACTTCGTCGTGCCCAAGCTGACCGGCCAGGTCGTCAGCGGCTTCTGGACGCTGATCTTCGCGCTGGTGGTCTATGAAAGCGCCTATCTGTCGGAAGTGATCCGCTCGGGCATCGAGGCGGTGCCGCGCGGCCAGATCGAGGCGTCGCGTTCGCTGGGCGTGGGCTACTGGACGACGATGCGCCGCGTGGTGCTGCCGCAGGCGCTGTTCAATGTGCTGCCCAGCATGACCAGCCAGTTCGTCTCCACCATCAAGGAAACGTCGCTGGGCTATGTCATCAGTGTCAATGAACTGACTTTCGCCGCCAACCAGGTCAACAACCTGGTGCTGACCCAGCCGCTGCAGGTGTTCGGCATCCTGGCCATCATCTATTTCCTGGTGTGCTTCAGCCTGAGCCGCGGCTTGAGCTGGCTGGACCTGCGTATCCGCCGCTCGCGCGCCATGGCTTAAAGGAACAAACATGATCAATCTTGAAAAAGTGAACAAGTGGTACGGCGAGCATCATGTGCTCAAGGACGTGGACCTGTCGGTCGCGCGCGGCGAGGTGCTGGTGATATGCGGTCCGTCGGGGTCGGGCAAGTCCACCATGATCCGCACGATCAACCGGCTGGAGCCCATCGAGAAGGGCCGTATCCTGATCGACGGCGCCGACATCTACGCCAAGGGCGCCAACCTGAACGCGCTGCGCCAGAAGATCGGCTTCGTGTTCCAGCAGTTCAATCTGTTTCCGCACATGAGCGTGCTGGAAAACGTGATCTTCGCGCCCGTCAGCATCCGCAAGCAGCCGCGCAAGCAGGCGGTGGAGCTGGCGCGCACGCTGCTGGAGCGCGTGGGGCTGGAGCACAAGATCGACGCCTATCCGGGTTCGCTGTCGGGCGGCCAGCAGCAGCGCGTGGCGATCGCGCGGGCGCTGGCCCTGCAGCCACCGGTGATGCTGTTCGACGAACCCACCAGCGCGCTGGACCCGGAGATGGTGGGCGAGGTGCTGCAGGTGATGAAGGGCCTGGCCAAGGATGGCATGACGATGGTGTGCGTGACCCACGAGATGGGTTTCGCCCGCGACGTGTGCGACCGCGTCGTCTTCATGGACGCGGGCGAGATCCTGGAAATGGACACGCCCGAGCGCTTCTTCAGCGCGCCGGCCCATCCGCGCGCCCAGCGCTTCCTGGCGGACATCCTGCATCCGCGCGGCTGACCGGGGCGGGTCCGGGGCGATCGGACCGCGATGGTAAGGTGAGGTTTTTCCATGCGTTTCGCATCCACCGCGGCGATGTACACCCTTAAACAGCTAGAGGCTTTTTACTGGAGCTCGCAACTGGGCAGCTTCAGCGCGTCTTCGCGCAAACTGCACACGACCCAATCGGCCGTCGCCAAGCGGGTGGGCGAGCTCGAAGCCTTTGCCGGCGCGCCGCTGTTCGAGCGGCGCGCCAAGAAGCTCCTGATGACCCCGCAGGGCCGCAAGCTGTTCGAACTGGCCAGCCAGATGCTGGAGTTGAACAGCCGCATCGTGCAGAACATGGCCGACCCGGCCAGTTTCGAAGGCGTGGTGCGGCTGGGGGTGACGGAACTGGTCGGCATGACCTGGCTGGCCGGGCTGATCAATCAGATCAGCCAACGCTACCCGCGCGTGCAGCTCATGCCCGAGATCGACGGCGGCATCACGCTGTATGAACGGCTGGAGCAGGACGAACTGGACCTGGCCATCATGCCCGGCCCGTTCTGGGGATACCAGTACGATTGCACGCACCTGGGCGCGGTCACCAATGTCTGGATGGCCAGTCCGGCGCTGGACATCGATTTTTCGGCCAGCTTGACGCCTCAGGACCTGGCGCCGTATCCGGTGATTTCCCAGCCCACGAACTCCGCGCTCTCGCATCTGTACGACGCGTGGTTCGCGGAACAGGGGCTGCCGGTCAAGCGCGTGCTGACCTGCAACAGCCTGGGGATGATGGCGCAGCTGACGATGCTGGGCCTGGGAATCAGCTACCTGCCGGGGGCCTATTTCGCGCCGCTGGTGGCGCGCGGCGCGCTGTGCCAGCTCAATGTGCGGCCGGACCTGCCGACCATCAATTACTACGCGGTGCACAAGAAGAACATCGTCAACCCGGTCGTGTCCCGGGTGATCGACATTGCGCGCGAAGAATGCGCGTTCGAGGTGGCGGGGGCGTTTCTGCCCCATGTGCCGCCGGCGGCCAGGCCGCGCGAGGGCTGACCGGGGCCGGGCGGCCGGTCCGGGGCGGGCCCGGCCCGGCGGTCAATGAACGGGGCGGAGCGGGCTTCAGCCGCAGCGGATCGCGGTCATGACGTCCTTGTCGTCCACGATGAGATTCAGGCGGGTGTTGTTGTATTCCATGGTGACCAGCTGGCCTGGGCGCAGCATGCGGGCCGAGGTGCTGCCGCTGCGCGTGCGCAGGTCTTCCATGACGGACGGCGTGGCTTTCTGGCCGATCTGCGATTGCAGCGGGCCGGCGTCGCAGGACTTGCCGCGGGCGCTGCCGGGCATGGACGCCGAGCCGCCGTAGGACGAACCGGAACTGTCGCTTGAAGACGATGACGCGCTCGAGGAGCTGGAGGCTGCCGGTGCGCTGGACGAACGCGGAGCACCTGTATTGGCGCACGCGGTCAGGCTGGCAACCAGCAGGAAGGGGATCAGCTTGCGGATCATGTAGGGCTCCTTGCGGCGAACAGACAAAAAGCCATGATAGACCAGCCGCGAGACGCTGTGCTCAAGGAGCGGTGGGCGCCTGCATGCCCGGCAGCTGGCCGAGCCGGTCGGCCAGGAACTGGATGAGCAGACGCGCCCGCAAGGACTGGTAGCGGCGCGAGGGATAGATCAGAAATGCCTCCTGCGGCGAGGCGTTCCAGGCGGGCAGGACGCGCAGCAATTCGCCGCTGGCCAGCAGGTCCTGCACCAGCCAGGCCGGGCACAGGCCGATGCCCGCGCCCATGGCCAGGGTTTCCCGGATGGCCAGGGCATTGTTGACCCGGTAGCGGCCCTGGGTCTGGACGGTGGCGCTCGCGGCGCCCCGCCGCAGCTCCAGGGTTGCGCCCGCGGCCAGCCAGGCGAAGCGGACGTATTCGTGGCCGGCCAGGTCGTCCGGCGTGCGGGGCTTGCCGCGCGCGGCCAGGTAGGCGGGGGCGGCCACCAGGTAACGCGGCGACGTGGCCGCCTTGCGCGCGATGGCATTGGGCGGCAGGCCGCCGCCCAGCCGCAGCGCCACATCCACGCCTTCTTCCACCAGGTCGACAAAGCGGTCGTTCAGGATCAGTTCGACCTGGATGCCGGGATGGGCGTGCAGGAATTCCAGGATCAGCGCGTTCAGCCGGAACTGGCCCAGGGCAACCGGCGCGTTCACGCGCAGCAGGCCGGCGGGCGTTTCGGTCTGGTCGCGGGCGTCGGCGACGGCCTCTGCGTATTCTTCCAGCACCCGGGTGGCGCGCTCGTAGAAGCGCTTGCCTTGCTCGGTGGGCACGACGCGGATCGTGCTGCGTTCAAGCAGGCGCACGCCCATGTCTTTTTCCAGCGCGGCCACGATCTTGCTGAGGGCGGGCTGGCTCAGGCCCTGCTCACGGGCGGCGGCGGACAAGGTGCCCAGTTCCACGGCGCGGACAAACGCCCGCATGGCGCGCAGGGTATCCATGTCGGTCATTCCTTTTTGGAAGAAGTGGTATGCAGTTTACGGGGCTACCGGCACATTCGGGAAGAACCTATCGTGGCGTTACCGAATCCGGTTTTCCGCCGGTTCTTTCTTTTGAAAGGAATGCCATGCACACCCTACGCTTTACTGGAGCACTCGCCTTGCTGGCCGGCAGCCTGTCCGTCCTGGCACCGGCCGAAGCCGGCGCCGCCTGGACCGCCTCCTGGTTCGCCAGCCCGCAGCCTTCATGGGACGCGTCCTTCATCCTGCCGACGGGGATGCCCGCCGAACTGCGCAACCAGACGCTGCGGGAAAAGGCCAGGATCAGCCTGGGCGGCCAGCGGCTGCGCGTGGTGCTGTCCAACCGCTACGGCACGCAGCCGCTGGTGATCGGCGCCGCCCAGGTGGCGGTGGCCGCGGAGGGGGCGGCGATCCGGCCGGGCACGGACCGCGTCCTGCGCTTCGGCGGTCAGCCGGGCGTGACGGTGGCGCCGGGCGCTCAAGCCGTCAGCGATCCCGTGGACCTGTCCGTGCCCGCCTTGAGCGAGCTGGCCGTCAGCACCTACTTCCCGCAGGCCACGCCGGTGACGACCTTCCATTGGGGCGCGCAGCAAACCGGCTTGCTGGTGCGGGGCGATGCCACCGGACAGTCCGGGATGCCCGGCGCCAACCCCTTGGACGGCCGCGCCTTCCTGGCCGGAATCTGGGTGGAAGGTCAGGCGGATGCGCCGGTGGTGGTGGCGTTCGGCGATTCGCTGACCGACGGTAATGGATCGACGCCCGGCGCGAACCGCCGTTGGCCGGACGTCCTGGCCGGCCGTCTGGCGCCCTTGGGCGTGGGCGTGGTGAACGCCGGCATTTCCGGCGCGCGCGTCTGGGGCGACAAGATGGGCCAGAACGCGATGGCGCGGTTCGAGGCGGACGTGCTGTCCCAGCCCGGCGTGCGCACGGTGGTGATGATGATGGGCATCAATGACATCGGCTGGCCGGACAGCGCCTTCGCGCCCGGCGACGCGCCCATGACGGCGGCCCGGCTGACCGAAGGCTACCGGCAACTGGCGGCGGCGGCGCGCGCCCGGGGCGTGCGGGTCGTGGGCGGGACGCTGGCGCCGTTCGAAGGCGCCTTGCACGGGACGCCGCTGGCGGGCCATTACAGTCCGGCCAAGGATGCGGTGCGGCGTGAAGTGAACCGCTGGATCCGCGACAGCGGGGTGTTCGACGCGGTGGCGGATTTTGACGCGGTGCTGCGCGATCCGTCCCATCCCGGCCGCCTGCTGCCGGCCTACGATTCGGGCGATCACCTGCATCCGGGCGATGCCGGCTACCGGGCGATGGCCCGGGCGCTGGACATGGCCACGCTGTTCGGACGGTGAGCCGGGCCGCGCGGGCTCAGTGAAAATTGCGGCTCTGCGCCGCCAGCCCGCCCAGCAGGTCGGACATGTCCACCAGCCGCTGCGCGATCAGATGGCGCACCCCGTCCACGCTCTGCCAGGCCCCGAACACGCCCAGCAGCGTTGCGCCCAGCAGCTCGCGGCGCTGGCGTTCGATCAATTCGGGGCGCACCACCACGTTGACGGGGCCGGTTTCGTCTTCGAGGGTGACGAAGATCACGCCCTTGGAGGTCTGCGGGCGCTGGCGCACGGTGACGATGCCGCAGGCGCGCGCGACGCGCTTGTTGGGATAAGCGTTCAGCACCGAGGCCGGCTGGAAATTGCGCGCGGCAAGCTGGGGGCGCAGCAGCGCCACCGGATGGCTGTGCAGCGTCAGGCCCACGCTGCGGTAGTCCGCGGCCACGGTCTGGCTTTCCGATGGGGCGGCCAGTTGCGGCGCCTGGGTCTCCACGATCTCGGCATCGCGCAGCAGGTCGCGGCTTTGCACGCTGGCGGCGGCCTCCCAACTGGCTTGGCGGCGGTGGCCGGCCAGGGCGCGCAGCGCGTCGCCGGCGGCCAGGGAATTCAGGTCATGGCGGTTGAGCCCGGCGCGGCGGGCCAGGTCGGCGGTGTCCGCGAAAGGGGCGCTGGCGCGCGCCGCCTCGATGCGGCGGGCGGCGTCTTCGCGCATGCCCTGGATCAGGCTCAGGCCCAGCCGCACGGCGGGGCGGGGGCCGCCATCGTCCGGGGCGTGCGGATGCGGGCGTTGTCCGCCGCCGGGGGGCGAGTCCGGCCGGGCTTCCAGGGCGGAATCCCAGCCGCTCACGGTCACGTCCGCGGGCAGCACGCAGACCCCATGGCGGCGGGCATCCTGCACCAGTTGCGCGGGCGCATAGAACCCCATGGGCTGGGAATTGAGCAGGGCCGCCAGAAAGGCTTCCGGCTCGTGGCGCTTGAGCCAGGAACTGGAATACGCCAGCAGCGCGAAGCTGGCGGCATGGCTTTCCGGGAAGCCGTATTCGCCAAACCCTTCCACCTGGCGGAAGAGGGCCTCGGCGAACTCCAGGGTGTAGCCATGCGCCAGCAGCCCGCCCACCAGCTTGATTCGGAACTTGTCCACGCCGCCTTTGCGCCGCCAGGCGGCCATGGAACGGCGCAACTGGTCGGCTTCGCCGGGCGAGAAGCCCGCGGCCACCACGGCGATCTGCATGACCTGTTCCTGGAAGATGGGCACGCCCATGGTGCGGCTGAGCACGCCGCGCACCTTTTCGCTGGGATAGGTCACTTCTTCCTTGCGCTGGCGGCGGCGCAGGTAGGGATGGACCATGCCGCCCTGGATCGGGCCGGGCCGCACGATGGCCACCTGCACCACCAGGTCGTAGTATTCGCGCGGTTTCAGGCGCGGCAGCATCGTCATCTGCGCGCGCGATTCGATCTGGAACACGCCCACCGTGTCGGCGTCGCAGATCATGTCGTAGGTGGGTGCGTCGCCTTCGGGGATGTCCTGCAGCGTCAGCGCCTGGCCGCGGCGCTGGCCGGCCAGTTCCAGCGTGCGGCGCAAGGCCGACAGCATGCCCAGCGCCAGTACATCCACCTTCAGCAGCTTCAGGGCGTCCAGGTCGTCCTTGTCCCATTGCACGACGCTGCGGTCTTCCATGGCGGCGTTCTCGATGGGCACCAGGCGCGAGAGCTTGCCGCGCGAGATCACGAAGCCGCCCGGGTGCTGCGACAGGTGGCGGGGAAAGCCCATCATGGTCTGCGCCAGCGACGCCCACTGGCGCGCCACCTGGGATTCCGGGTCCAGTCCGCAGGCCCCCAGCGTGCGCAGCATTTCCTTCTTGCCGTCCCACCACTGATGGGCGCGGGCCACGGCGTCGATGACGCCCGGGTCCACGCCCAGCGCGCGTCCGGTATCGCGCAGCACGCTGCGCGGGCGGTACGAAATCACGACCGCGGTCAGGGCCGCGCGTTGTCGGCCGTATTTGCCGTAGATGTACTGGATGACCTCTTCGCGGCGCTGGTGTTCGAAGTCGACGTCGATGTCGGGCGGCTCGTTGCGTTCCTTGCTGATGAAGCGTTCGAACAGGTTGTTGCCGCGCGCGGGATCCACCGCGGTGATGCCCAGGCAATAGCAGACGGCGGAGTTGGCGGCCGAACCGCGGCCCTGGCACAGGATGCCGATGCCGCGGGCGTGCTGGACGATGTCGTAGACGGTCAGGAAATAGGCTTCGTAGCCCAGCTCGGCGATCAGCTCCAGTTCTTTTTCGATCTGCGCGGCCACATTGTCGGGAACGCCGGCGGGAAAGCGCCGGATGGCGCCGGCCAGCGCCTCCTGGCGCAGATAGCTGGCCGGCGTGTGGCCGGGCGGCACGATCTCGTCGGGGTATTCGTAGCGCAGCTCGTCCAGCGAAAACGCGCAGCGGCGCGCCACCGCCAGCGTCTGCGCCAGCGCCTCGGGCGGATACAGGCTGGCCAGCCGCATGCGGCTGCGCAGGTGCTGTTCGGCGTTGCCGGAGAGTTCGTAGCCGCATTGCGACACCTGCCGGCGCGTGCGGATGCCGGTCAGCGTGTCATGCAGCGGCTTGCGCGACCGGACGTGCATCTGGACCTGGCCCACCGCCACGACAGGCAGTTCCGAAGCGTGGGCCGCGTGCTCGACCGCGGCGCGGTGCAGGTCGTCGCGCGACTGATACAGCAGGGTCAGCCCCACCCAGGCCCGGTTGGGAAAGACCCGCGCCAGCCAGCGCGCCTGGTCCGCCATGCGGTCGGCGTCGGTGCCGTAGGCGGGCGTCAGGATGGCCAGGCATTCGGGCAGGTGGCGCAGATGCGCGTAGCCTTCGGGCGGATCGGTAAGATCCGCGGGCGCCAGCCGGTATTCGCCCTTGGGCGCGCGGGTGCGCGCCAGCGTGATCAGTTCGGACAGGTTGCCGTAGCCTTCGCGGGTCTGCGCCAGCAGGGTCAGGCCCAGCGGCGCGGCATCGGGCGCGGCGCGCAACTGGAAGGTGGCGCCGATGATCAGCGGCAGCTTCAGGGCCTTGGCTTCCGTGTGGGCGCGCACCACGCCCGCCAGCGAGCATTCGTCGGTCAGGGCCAGGGCGGCGTAGCCCAGTTCGGCGGCACGCGCGGCCAGTTCCTCGGGGTGCGAGGCGCCTTGCAGGAAGGAGAAATTGGACTGGCATTGCAGCTCGGCATAGCCGGGCAACTGGGCCAGGGCGTCAGCGGCGTCCAGCTCGTCGGGGGTGTCGGGAGTGTCGTCGTCCATGTGCATGCGTGCTCAGGCGTACAGCCCATGCAGGAACCAGCGCGCGTGCTCGGCATCGCGTTCGCGGTAGATCCAGTAGCGCGCGCCGGCCGCGTCTTCGGCCACGAAATAATCGCGCACGGTCAGGGCCGGATCCCACCAGCCGCTTTCGATGCGTTCGGGACCGCGCGTCAGCCGCAGGGCCTGGCCGCCGTACTGCGGCCGATGGCCGGACAGCTTCAGGGGTTGCGGGGATTCCAGCAGCCAGAACGGGCGGTCAAGCAGGGTGGGCAGGGGTTCGGGGCGCTGCGGCGGGGCCAGCGCGTCGCCCCAGGAATTGGCGGCCTCGGGACGGTGATCGGGGATGGGGTGGGCGTGGCGCACCTGGCCGCGGCCCAGCCGGGCTACCAGCAGGTCGATCAGGCGGGCGTGGTCGGCGGCGGTGCCGCCGGGTTCGGGAAACAGGGTGGTGCTGGCGGCGGGCTGTTCCACCGTGTCGGGCGCCAGCAGCGTCACGGCGATGACGGGGGCTTCCAGCGTGAAGTGATTCAGTTTTTCGCGCAGCAGGTGCAAGAGCTGCGGCGCCTGCCAGACGGGCTGGGCCAGGGCCAGTTCCAGTTCGGTGGGGGGCCGGGCGTGGCGGCCGCGTTCGTGTTCCATGCTGAGCACCACGCGCCGCACCGCCAGTTGCCGGGCGGTCAGCCAGCCGCCGAGTTGCTCGGCCAGCCGGCGCGCCACGGCCAGCACCGCGTCAGTGTGCTCGACATAGTCCATGAGTTCGATACGCCGCGAAAACTGATTGGGCGGTTCGATCCAGCGGTAGAGCTCGGGCGCCTGGCCATAGGCGGCATCCAGGGCCTGCAGCAGGTCGGGCGTGCTGCGCCGCTGCAGGCCCGCGCGCGGCAGGGCGCGCAGGTGCGCCAGGGTGTGGCAGCCGATGTCGTCCAGCCAGTCCCGCCGGGCTTGGGCCTGGGGCAGCAGCGTCAGGGGCAGGGCATCCAGCCGGCGCGCCAGCGTGGGCAGCGTCAGGGTGCGCCGGGGCGCGCGCCGGCCGGCACGGTGCGCCAGCAGCCAGGCGCCCGTGGCGGTGGGCGCCATGCCCAGCGTCACGCGCAGGTCCAGCGCGCGCAGCGTGGCGGCCACCCGCCGGCTCAGTGCCCGCGGGCCGCGAAAGAACATCAGGCTGGCGCCCACGTTCAGCAGCACGGTGTCGTCGCCGCTCAGGGCGATTTCGGGCGTGTACTGCAGCAAGGCCAGCGCCGCGCCTTGCAGGGTTTCGGCTTCGGCCAGGGCATTGCGGGGCAGCAGCTCGACCTGGGGAGCGATGGCCGCCGCGCCGGCGCGGCGCATGCCCGGCGTGACGCCGGCCTGGCGGGCGGCGGGAGTAAGGGCGGCGACGCGTTCCTGGTCCAGGACGGCGAACGCCTGCCCTTCATGCGGCCAGTGCGGGCGTATGGCGTCCAGCGGCAGGCAGCGCAGGCAGGCGGCGATCCAGAGGCGCATGGCGGGGGGAAGAAGGCGTAAGGGCGCCGGGCTCCAGGCCCACGTACAGCGGCGTGTCGCTGACAGGCCCCCGGCGCTTGAGTATGTGTACGGACAAGCCGCCCGGCGCGGGCGCAAGCGCCAGCCGCAGGGCGGCGGGGGTGGCGTTCTGCGCGGCGCGCGACGGACGCACGGCGATGAACAGCAGGTCGCTGGCCTGGGCCGCCAGGTGCAGGCGGCGCAGGGATTCGGGACGCACATGGGGCAGCCAGCAGATCAGCGCGCCGCAACTCCCGTTTTTCAGGATCTGCTCGGTGGCCCACAGGGCGTCGACGGGTTTTTCGGGCGCCACCCACAGCAATTGCCGGGGATCCAGCCGCCAGCTCATCCAGCTTGCGATGTGCGGAACGTGCGGAGGCTGCACCAGCGCGATGGGGCGGCGCGTTTCTAACTGGGCCAGCGCCGGGCGCAGCAGGCGGATTTCTCCCACGCCGGGATGCGGGGTCAGCAGTTCGACCAGCGAACCCAGCGGCCAGCCGCCGTCGGGCAGTTCGGCCGACAGCGCCGCATGCCCGGTGGGCAGGGTGCGGGCGACGCCTTGGGCAAGCTGGGTGGCGCGCCACAACGCGGGATGGATACGTTCAGGGGACTGCATGGCGGGGACGCCCGGGGCTCGATAGCTGTATGAATATACAGTATTGTACCGGGCTTTGATCCCGCCGGACGTATCGAAAAGTGCCCGGCCTTCGTGCCCCCCGCGCGCGCCGCCGGCGCCTTCGGCAACGGGCGCCGACCGCCGCGGCGTATCCAAGGCGCCCGGATATCCCGCCGCGCATTTTACAATCCGGCAACCGGGGCTCGGTTCTGCGGCCCCATGCCAGCACGGAGCGGTTTATGGCATCTTCCAGTTCTATCGAATTTCTTCCCGATCCGGGCGTCGACGTGCGCCAGCTCTTCATCCTGCTGCACGGCGTGGGCGGCTCGCCCGAGACCCTCAGCCCCCTGGCCGATGCCGTGCGCGCGGCGTTTCCGGCCGCGGCGGTGCTGATCCCCCAGGGCTTCGAGCCTTTCGACGGAGGCGGCGCGGGCCGGCAATGGTTTTCGGTGCGCGGCGTCACCGACGAAAACCGCCCCGACCGCGTGGCCCAGGCCCTGCCGCCCCTGGAAGCCTATGTGCGCGACGCGCAGGCCCGCTTCGGCCTGCTGCAATCGGACACCGCGCTGGCGGGCTTTTCGCAGGGCGCCATCATGGCGCTGGAACTGGTGCAGGCCCACGATGGCATGGCCGGGCGCGTCATCGCGTTTTCGGGACGCTATGCGCAACTGCCCAAAGCCGCTCCGCAATACACCACCATCCACCTGCTGCATGGCGCCGACGACCCTGTCATGAGCGTGGCCCACGCCCAGGCGGCGCAGACGCGGCTGAACGAACTGCATGGCGATTCCACCATCGACATCGCGACCCATGTCGGACACGAATTGCACCCGGCCCTGATCCAGCGCGCCATCGTGCGCCTGCAGACCTGCGTGCCGCTGCGCAGTTGGGAGGCCGCGCTGGGCCTGAACCAGGCCCCGCCCGACGGCACGACGGTGCATTGATCACTTTTCCCAGCCGCCGCCCAGCGCCAGGAACAGCGCGATCTGGTCGCCGCTGAGTTCGGCCTGCGAGGCGGCCAGCGCGCTCTCGTTGGTGGCCAGCGTGCGGTCGGCGTCCAGCACCGTCAGGTAGTCGGTCTTGCCGTACTGGAACAGCCGGCGCGCCTGCGCGGCGGCTTCCGCGCTCTGGTCGCGCGCGGCGCGCAGGGCGGTGTCCCGGTCCAGTTGCCGGGCATAGACGACCAGCGCGCTTTCGGTTTCGCGCAAGGCATTCAGCACGGTCGCATCGAAGCGGGCCGCCGCGGCCTTGGTATTGGCCTCGGCTTCGGCGATGCGGGCCTGCGCGGCGCCGGTGTTGGGAATGGTCCAGGAAATCAGCGGCCCCACGCTCCAGCCGAATGTGCCGCGGTCGCCGAGCATGGAGGCCGGGCCGCCCGACGCGCCCGACAGGCCCAGCGTGATCTTGGGATAGAGATCGGCCGTGGCCACGCCGATGCGCGCGGTCGAAGCGGCCAGGGTGCGTTCCGCCTGCCGGATGTCCGGCCGGCGGCGCAGCAGTTCGGCGCCGTCGCCCACCGGGATGGTCTCCGTCAGTTTGGGCGCGGTGGCGCATTGCAGCAGCGCGGGCGAGATGTCGCGGGGCGTCTGCCCGGTGAGTGCGGCCAGGCGGTACAGCGCGGTGCGCTGCTGCGCCTGGAAGGGCGGCAGGTTGGCCTGCAACTGTTCAAGCTGGCTGCGCGCGCGGGTCACGTCCAGCGTGGTGCCGCGGCCGGCGCGCTGCAGCCGGCTGACGGCGTCCACCGATTCCTTTTGCACCTGCACCGAATGCTGGGCCGAACCCAGCTGCATGCCGGCCGCGCACAAGTTGGCGTAGGCGCGGGCGGTCTCGGCCGCCACGGTGACGCGGGTGGCGTCGTAGGCGGCTTGCGCGGCCTGCGCGTCGCCGCTGGACGCCTCCACGGCGCGGCGGATCTGGCCGAAGAGGTCAAGCTGGTACGACACGCTGGCGCCCGCGGAATAGGACCAGCGGTTGGGGGGATCGATGCCCGGCTGCAGTTCCTGCAGGCCGGACACGTGGCCGAAGGTGGGCGACGCATTGACGCCGATCGTGGGCTGCTGCTGCGCCTGGGTTTCCCGCAAGGCGGCCTGCGCGCGTTCCAGGTTGGCGCTGGCGACGCGCAGGTCGGTGTTGGCGCCCAGGGCTTGCTCGACCAGTCCGTCCAGCACGGGGTCGTTGTACAGGCGCCACCAGTGGCCAGGCACCGCTTCCTGCCGGTACACCCCCGCCTGCGCTTCCACGAACGACGATTGCGCGCTCGGCCGCCCGGAGGCCGACTCGGCGGGCACCTGATAGTCAGGCCCAACGGAGGCGCATCCGGCCAGCGCGAGGGCCAGCATCAGCGGAAGTAGGTGTTTGGTGTTCATGGCAGGTACGGCTTGGCGTCGATAAGAGGTTGCGGGTTGGTAAACGGGTGGGTAAGCGGGGTGAGGGCGGCGCGTGTCAGGAAGCCCGGGGCAAGGCGGCCGGCGCCTGGGCGGGCGCAGGGTCCACCGACACGGTGGCGGTCTGGCCGGCCACCAGGCGCACGCCATCGGGCACGTCGTCGATCTTCACGCGCACGGGGATGCGCTGCGCCAGACGGACCCAGTTGAAGGTCGGGTTCACATTGGGAAGCAGATTGGCGCCGGTGCTGCGGTCGCGGTCGGCGATGCCCATGGCGATGCTCTCGACGTGGCCGCGGATGTGGCGCGAATCGCCCATCAGGGTCACGGTGACCGGGTCGCCTTCACGGATGCCGGGCAGCTTGGTTTCCTCGAAGTAGCCTTCCACGTAGAAGGAGCCGGCGTCCACCAGCGCCATCACGCCATGGCCGGCGGTGGCGTAGGACCCCGCGCGCAGATCCAGGTTGGTGACGCGGCCATCGCTGGCGGCCAGCACGCGGCTACGCTCCAGGTTCAGGCGCGCGGTGTTCAGCTGCACCTCGGCCTGGGCGAGCGCCGCTTCGGTCTGCTGCACCTTGGTCTGGCTTTGCTCGACGGCCTCGGCGGCCACCAGTTGGCCCAGCGAGCGGTTGCGCTTGGCGTCGCGCAGCGCCTGATCGTGCGCCACCTGTTGCGAACGCATCGCGGCCTGGGCCTGGTCGAAGGCAAGCTGGAAGCGCGCGCGGTCGATCTCGAACAGCAGGTCGCCGGCCTTCACGTCCTGGTTGTCGTGCACGGGCACGCGGGTCACCAGGCCGGAAACGTCGGGCGCGACCTGCACCACGTAGGCCTTGACGCGCCCGTCGCGCGTCCAGGGTTCGACTTCATAGTGGTCCCAGAGCTGCCAGCCGGCGTAAGCGGCGGTGGCCACGACGATGGCCGTCACCGCGAACTTGCCGACGGCGGCAGGGCGAAGGGCATTGGGAAGTTTCATACCTATCTCTGGAGAAAATAAGGGGAAATGAGGGAAACGCCGTACAGCAGCACCACGAACAGCGCCAGGTCGAACAGCGCGGGGTGCCACACCAGGCGATACAGCCCGGCGCGCGCAAGCACGCGGCGCACGCCCCAGGCCACGGCCAGGGTGATCACGCCCAGCACCAGCAGCCAGGGGAAGTAAATGCCATACAGGTTGAATTCGCCGGTCATGATGCTTGGCCCTCCATCGCGGGATGGGCGGGTTGGTAGTCGGGCGCGTCGGGGAAGAACGCGCGGCGGATGCCCACCAGCGCCACCACGGCGCGGTCGCGCGCGGTCGGGCCTTGCGGCGTGGCGGCCACGCTGGCAAGCGCGCGGTCGATCTGCGTCAGGAATTCGGGCGGCTTATCGTGCGCGCGCTCTGACGAGCGGATGCGGAAGAATTGCGCCAGGCTGTCGAGCACCGGCTGGATCGTGGGGTCGGCCATCGGCAGGTGGCGGCGCGCCCGCTGCAGCTCGGTGATGTCGCGGCCCACGCGCAGGTCTTTCAGCGCGTCGGCGGCCACCAGGTCGTCGGGCCGCTTGGCCAGCGCCAGGCGCGGCTGCAGCAGGCCGATGCGGTCCAGCATGCGGGCCGTATACGTGTGGCGCGACGGCGCGCGCGGCGAGCTCGCCAGCGTCGCCAGCTCTTTCCAGTTGGCGGCCTGGATGCGGCGCGCGCTCCAGTCGGCGCTGACCGTGCGGAAGATGGCGGCGATGATCGCGGCCGTGGCCACGCCCATGCATTGGGCGACTTGCGTATCGATGAAGGACACGACGTCGGCGGTGTTGGTGTCCTGCAGCGCCATGGTGCCCAGGAAGCCGAACAGCAAGGCCATGGCCTTGCCGGCGCTGGCTGGCCGGGCGATGAAGATGCCCAGCACGAAGGCGGTGGGCAGCATCGACAGGGCCAGCATCTCGAACGAATGGATGGCGGGCATGATGCCCAGCAGGTACAGCGCCGACAGCGGAATCGAATATACCGTGTAGGTCAGGAACTGCATGATGCCGGGAACGGGGTTGTCCTGGGACGCGAAAAAGCAACTGAAGATGGCGGCCATCAGCGCGGCGGTGGCGCCGTTGCTCCAGGCCGTGCCGATCCAGAACGCGCAGCAGACCGAAATGGCCACGCCCGCCGCCAGCGCGGAAAGCAGCGCCATGCCGTGGTCGCGGTGCAGCGCCGAATTGGGATCGCGCGCGGACCGCGACGCGCGCACCGGGGCGCGCAGCGGCGCGCCTTGCAGGCCGGCGCGGATATCGCGGCGCAGGGCCAGGCATTCGTCATAGGTGTCAATGAGCTCGCGCAGCCGCGTCATCAGGCTGGCCAGCAGGGCGTCGCGCCAGCTTGAGCGGCTGTCGATGCCGGGCGTCAGCCGCGTCACGGCCGCGCGCAGGCGCACGGCCGTTTCATGCGATGCCTGCGCGCCGGCATTGATCCATTCGGAGATGTCGCGCAGCAGCGCCGCCACGGGTTCGGGCAAGGCCCGGCCGCCGGCCTGCAGAGCGCGCATGCGGTCTTCCACGGCCGAGACGGCCGGCGTCAGCGCCGAGATCTGGTCCTGCATGGCGCGCACGGCGCCCGCGGTCCAGCGCAGGTTGCTGGTGTCGAACGGGACATGCGTGGACAGCAGGCGCAACTGCGTGATGTCGTTGGCCAGCACGCGGCGGTCCTTGTCGCGCTGCTCGGCGTTCTTGCCGCTGAGCGTGTCATGCATCCAGTTGCGGGCGTCGCGCACCGCTTTGTCCAGTTGCAGCGTCAGCGCGGGCGCCAGGCCGCGCGGCAGGACGATGCTGTGGATCAGCGTGGCGCACACGATGCCCAGGCTGATTTCCTCGACGCGGGCGAGCGCCGTGTCGAACACCAGGGAAGGGTCCGTCACGCTGGGAAAGCCGATCATGGCGGCGGTGTAGCCGGCCAGCATGAACAGGTACGAGCGCGGCGCGCGGTCCAGCACCGACATGTACAGGCAGGCGCCCACCCACAGCACCATCGCGCCGGTCATGATGACGGGCGAATTCGACAGCCGCGGCACCATGTAGACGGTGGCGGCGGAACCGATGAAGGTGCCGACCAGGCGGTACAGCGCCTTGGACCGCACGGCGCCGGACCAGGGCTGGGCCACGACATAGGCGGTGGTCATGGCCCAGAACGGACGCGGCAAACCGATGCTGTAAGCCAGATAGAGCGCCATGATGGCGCTCAGGTAGCTCTTGAGCGAAAAGATGGTTTCGCGGACGTTCGGCAATTTCATGGCCGCGTGTCCTCGTGGGCGCCGGCCCCGCTGCGGCCCAGCGACACCTTCAGCACATCGAAAACGCGCTCGCAGGCTTCCAGGTCCGCTTCGCTCACGCCGTTGAAGAGGCGGCGGCGCAGTTCGACCAGCACGGCTTCGACCTGCGCGCGCAGCGCATGGCCGGCTTCGGTCAGGTGCAGCGTCTTGGCGCGGCGGTCGTGGGCGTCTTCGCGGCGCTCCATCAGGCCGGCGGCGACCAGTTGGTCCAGCACCCGCACCAGCGACGGCCCCTCGACGCCCAGCGCCTCGGCCAGCGCGCCCTGGCGCACGCCGTCTCCCAGCCGGCCGGCCAGGATGACCGGCCAGGCGGTGGCCTGCGACAGGCCATAGTCGACGAGCGCCTTGTCGGCGGCGCCGCGATAAGCGCGCGACAGCACCATCAGGTTTGCGGTGGTGGCCATGAGTTGGGAGTCGGAAGGCGTGTTCATGGAATAGATTGTATCCTATCTATTAGCTTACTAATAATTGAAAATGGCGAATATCTCCATGGATTTTTTCAATTGGGGAAATAGGGGCGGACTTACCGCTGATGGAAAACCGGGAAATAGGGGGCAGGGAATGCCGGGCCTGGCGCCCGGGCCTTCGCCGCCCGAGGCGGCGCCGAACGGCAGCGGGAGGGCTTTTCAGCCGCCGCGCCGCTGGCCCGGAAGACTCAACCGTTGCAGTCGGCCCAGCAATTGGGCGTTTCGTACAGGCGCACGCGGGTCAGGCGCAGGTCCGCGCCGTAATGGCCGTGGTAGTGCGGCGCCAGCGTTTCGAAGACGATGGCCGCCAGGTTTTCCGCGGTGGGAATGCGGTCCAGCACGACGGTCTTGTGGTCGGGCAGGCTGTCCAGAAAGCCGCGCACGGCGGCGTCCCCTTCGAAGACCAGGAACGCGTGGTCCCAGACGTCCACGATGTGGGTCTTGGCGATGTGCTTGATTTCGGAGAAGTCCATCAGCATGCCGTTGTCGGACTCGCCCGGCGCCTGCACCACGTCGCCCGTCAGCGTGATCTCCAGCACGTAGCGGTGGCCGTGCAGGTTGCGGCACTGGCTGCGGTGATCGGGAATGCGGTGGCCGGCGTCGAACTCGAGCCTGCGGGTCACGGAAATCATCGCGTGCTCCGCAAGGCGTGGGGGTAAATCATGGAATGCCTATGTATTTGTGGGTTTGCAGGCTGAGCCGCCATTGCGGATGCTGCATACAGTACTGGACGGCCTGCTCGGTGTTGGCCGCGCGCGCGGGGCCGTCCATGGGTTGCAGGAAGAAATGCTCGAAATCCAGATGCGCGAACGCCGCGGGCAGGGCGTTGGGCTGCGGATAGACCAGCTTGAGCTCGTTGCCGCGTTCCACGACGACGGGCGCCGTGCCCTTGGGACTGACGCAGATCCAGTCGATGCCCGCGGGCGGCTTGATCGTGCCGTTGGTCTCGATGGCCACGGTGAAGCCGCGCGCATGAACCGCGGCCAGCAGCGGCGCGTCCAGTTGCAGCAGGGGTTCGCCGCCGGTGAAGACCACATAACGGTCATCGGCGCCGGGGCCCCAGGCCGCGGCAATGGCGTCGGCCAGCAGGTCCGCCGTGGCGAACTTGCCGCCGCCGTCGCCGTCGGTGCCGATGAAGTCGGTGTCGCAGAAGGTGCAGGCGGCGCTGGCGCGGTCGCTTTCGCGGCCGGTCCAGAGATTACAGCCCGCAAACCGGCAAAATACCGCCGCGCGGCCCGCATGGGCGCCTTCGCCTTGCAGGGTCTTGAAGATTTCTTTGGCGGAGTAAGTCATAAGGATCTGGCGGCAGGGCGCCATGAAAATCGAGCAAAAGCGCACTATTTTACTTGCCGCGGCCGATGTACGCCTAAAGACCCTACCAGCGGTTGGTCTCGCGCGGTCCGGCCACGCCCACCGCGGGACCGGCCGGGCATTCTTGCCGAGCGCCCATCGTGCGCAAAGCGTGAGGGAGTTGTAGACTTCCCGCCTATGTTCAACGTCCAAGATTCCCTATACATCGACGAACGCGACCTGACGTTCACCATGATCCGCGCCCAGGGCGCGGGCGGGCAGAACGTCAACAAGGTTTCCAGCGCCGTCCACCTGCGCTTCGATGTCCGCGCGTCCAGCCTGCCGCCCGAGGTCCAGGATGCCTTGTGCGCCGTGAGCGACCATCGCATCTCCAAGGACGGCGTGATCGTCATCAAGTCGCAGTCGTTTCGCAGCCAGGAAAAGAACCGCGCCGAAGCCATCGAACGCCTGCTCGCCATGGTGCGTTCGGCGATCCAGGTCGACAAGCCGCGCCGCCCGACCAAGCCCACCCGCTCATCGCAGCGCCGCCGCGTGCAGCGCAAGGTGGTGCACGGCGAGGTCAAGCGCCTGCGTGGCCGCGTCCAGGGCGAATGATCGTGGCCGACGCGCGGCGGCGCCACCTGTTCACTTTGGCGGCGCTGTTCGCTGTGCTCTGGCTGGCGCTGGCGATCCATCCGCACGACCGCGCGGACTGGGCGCTGGAAAACGTCCTGGTGCTGGCCTTCGGCGGCGCGCTGTTCTTCACGCGGCGCTGGTTCGTGTTCTCGCGCGTGTCGTACACGCTGATCTTCCTGTATCTGTGCCTGCATGCCGTCGGCGCGCACTACACCTATTCGCTGGTGCCCTACGACGAGTGGTGGCGCGCCTTGACCGGCCATGGCTTCAACAGCCTGGTCGGCTGGGAGCGCAACAATTTCGATCGGGTGGTGCATTTTTCGTATGGCTTGCTGCTGGCCTATCCCATCCGCGAGATCTTCCTGCGGGTGGTCGAGGTGCGCGGCTTCTGGGCCTACTTCCTGCCCCTGGACGTGACCTTGTCCACGTCGGCGCTGTACGAACTGATCGAATGGGGCGCGGCGGAATTTGTCGGGGGCGACCTCGGCGCCGCCTACCTGGGCACGCAGGGCGACATCTGGGACGCCCAGAAAGACATGGCGCTGGCGGCGCTGGGGGCGGCCATCGCCATGGCCGTCACCGCGCTGGTCAACTGGCGGGCGCAGCGCGATCTGGCGCGCGACTGGGCCGACAGCCTCAAGCCTGGGCAAGCGCAGCGGGGCCAATAGCCTCAACGTCCGCAGGGGCATAAGGATATATCGGTTCTTCACGATATATGATTCGATAAATTGCGATATACAAATATGACCGCATCCGCTTCATCCCCCGATCAGATCGGCACGCAACCCGGCATCGACGCCGACGCCATCCTCAAGGCGCTGGCCAACCCCGTGCGGCGCGACATCCTTGCGTGGCTGAAGACGCCTCATGCGTATTTCGAGGAAAGCCCTGGCCACACCTTCGAACACGGGGTGTGCGCGGGCCACATCGATAACCGCTGCGGGCTGTCCCAGTCCACGGTGTCTTCGCATCTGGCCGTCTTGCAACGCGCGGGTCTGATCTCGGCCACGAAGGTGGGGCAGTGGGTCTTCTTTCGTCGCAATGAATCCGTGATTGCCGCGTTCCTGCGGCAACTGAACCTGGATATGTAGGCAACTCGCCGCACCCGCCAAAACGCCCCGTACCCCGGGGTGGAAGGATTTTGCATGAACCGCTTGTTTGAACCCCTGCGCGCTGGCGACCTGGCCTTGCGCAACCGCGTCGTCATGGCGCCCCTGACCCGGCAGCGCGCCAGCGCCGGCCGCGTGCCCAACGACCTGATGGTCGAGTACTACACCCAGCGCGCCGGCGCCGGAATGATCCTGACCGAAGCCACCGCCGTGACGCCCCAGGGCGTGGGCTATGCCGATACCCCGGGCCTGTGGTCCACCGAACAGGTCAAGGGCTGGCGCAAGGTCACGTCCGCCGTGCATGACCTGGACGGCCTGATCGTGGCCCAGTTGTGGCACGTCGGGCGCATTTCGGATCCGCTGTTCCTCGACGGCGAGCTGCCCGTCGCGCCCAGCGCCATCGCGGCCAAGGGCCATGTCAGCCACGTGCGTCCCCAGCGCGCCTACGTCACGCCGCGCGCGCTGGAAACCGCGGAAATCCCGGGCGTGGTCCAGGCCTATCGCCATGGCGCGCAGATGGCGATGGAAGCGGGCTTTGACGGCGTCGAAGTGCATGCCGCCAACGGCTACCTGCTGGACCAGTTCCTGCAGGACAGCACCAACCAGCGCACCGACCAGTACGGCGGTTCTCTCGAAAACCGCGCCCGCCTGCTGATGGAAGTGGTCGACGCCTGCGTGTCGGTATGGGGCGCGGGCCGCGTGGGCGTGCACCTGTCGCCGCGCGGCGACATCCACACCATGGGCGACTCCGATCTTGCCGGCACCTTCCGCTACGTGGCGCGCGAACTGGGCAAACGCGGCATCGCCTTTCTGTGCGTGCGCGAACATGAAGCCGCCGACAGCCTGGGCCCGGTCCTGAAGGCCGAGTTCGGCGGCGTGTACATCGCCAACGAAGGCTATACGCGGGAATCCGCCGAGGCCGCCGTGGCCGCGGGCAAGGCCGACGCGGTGGCGTTCGGCGTGCCGTACATCGCCACGCCCGATCTGGCGCGGCGGATTGAAATCAACGCGCCGCTGAACAAGCCCAATCCGTCCACGTTCTACGCGTCGGGCGCCGAAGGGTACACGGACTATCCGGCGCTGCCGGCGTAAGTTTGCGGGCCCGCGTTTTGCGGGGCCGCAGGCGAGTGCGTGGTGTATGCATGGCGCATGGCGCGAACGTGGCGTCTGCATGACGCCTGCACGACGCCTGTATGACGCGAACGTGGCGTCTGCAGAGCGTGTACATGGCGCTTAGAGCGCGGCGCGCATCGGATAGGTGAACAAGCCGAAGTGCGCCGCGTTCAGGCCCAGGTGCGCCAGCACCGCCGCGCCCAGGCCGCCGTATTTGTACGCGGCGCCATAGGCCGCGCCAGCCAGGCCGGCCAGCAGCATCCATTGCCAGCCGCCCGCGTAGTGGGCCAGGCCGAATAGTACGGCCGCCACGACCAGCGCCGCCCAGGCGCCCCAGGCGCGGTGGCCCCACCATGCGGCCAGCCGCTGCTGCACATAGCCGCGGAACAGGGCTTCTTCCGCCAGCGTAACCAGCAAGGCATTGTTGATCAGCCAGAGCCAGCCGGACGCGGGCCATTTGGGCGCCCATCCCACCACGCCCAGCGCCAGCGCGCATCCCAGGCATGCCAGCACCGCGGCCGCGCACGCCAGGATCGCGGCGGCCCAGGTGGCGCGCGGATTGGCGGCCGTCATCGGCGGCGCCAACGCCAGCACGACCCAGAACGCCACCAGAGGCTTGTCCATGTTCAGGTACAGGCCAAAGGGCACCGCGTTCGCGCTCAGCGGGACGGGCGCAATCACCAGCGGGTTGTGGAATCCGGGCAGCAGATGCAGAAAGAGCAGCGCGGCCAGCGCAAGAAACAGTGCGTGCCCGGCGGCGCGCGCGGCAGGACTGCCTTGCGGGCGCACAAGCGCCGCGGCCAGCACCAGCAGCGCGGGCCAGGCGAACGCCACGGGATCGACCACGCCCTCGTAAAAGGCCCACACCGAGGCGGCTCCCAGAGGCGCCAGCGCCCAGCGGCGCGTGGCCGGCGGCCATAGCATGGCGGCGGCCAGAAACAGGGCGGACCAGGGGGAAATGACGGGCATTGGCGGAGGCGGGGCGCGCGCAAAGCGCTCAGTGTAAGCGCGGCCAGGCTATTCGATCAGCCTATATCCCCATGCCGGAACCAATCCCTGCGCGACGGCACGGATGCGGTATCGTTTGCGGCCCGCAAACGTGTGTACAGGAGTCAAGAATGAAAACCATCGCGTGGCTGATGTTGGGGGCGGCGCTGCTGCCGTTCGTGTCGGCGATTGTGGCCAAGGCGGGCGGCAGGAAATTCGACAACAACGATCCACGCGCGTGGCTGGCGCGCCAGGAGGGTTGGCGCGCGCGCGCCAATGCGGCGCAGACCAATACGTTCGAGGCGTTGCCGTTCTTCTTTGCCGCCGTGTTGTTCGCGCTCTACAACCAGGCGCCGACGGCGCACGTGGCCAGCCTGATGGCTTGCTGGCTGGGCGTGCGGCTGGGGTATCTGGCCATGTACCTGGCAAATTGGGGCGCGTTGCGCTCGCTGGTCTGGGCGATCAGCGTGGGCTTCGTCATCGCGATCCTGTTCTCGGGCGTCTAAAGCCTGGCGGGGCGGCTTTTCCGCGCGGCCAGGCCCCGCCTGTCTTTCCTCACTTCCACTCGAACATCGCGCGCACGGTGCCGGCGCCTTGCACGGACACCTCGCGCTCTTGCGCCTTGCCGTTGTAGGTGGCGGACACCTTGTAGCTGCCCGCCGGCAGCTTCACCAGCATGTAGGGGCCCTCGGCCGTCACCTGCAGCACGGACTTGCCCTGTGCGTCGCGGATCACGACCGCGACATCGGCCACGTAGTCCGCCTTGCCGTCGCGCTGCGCGGCAAAGGTGAGCGCAAGCGGGTAATGGCTGGCGGCGGCTTTCATGGCTTCGGATTCGTCGATGCCGATGCCGCCGCTGACGTATTCCACCGGGCCCTGATGCTGCACCGGCGGCATGCCGGCCTGCGCCGTCGACAGGATTCCCGCGATGGCCATGCTGCCCAGCGCCATGGCGGTGGCCATGGTGCAGCGTTCGATTCTCTTGTTCATAGGATTCTCCTGACAGGATGTCCGGGACGGCGGCGTGCCGGGCCAACCATCGCCGGACGAAAGCAAGACGTTCGACCCGCATGCCCGCGCGGAGTTCGCGTCACGATGCCTGGGATATCAACCGATTGTTTCAGGCGGCTGTTGCAGAATATCGCCGCCGGGGGCGGGGCGCCAGGAAAACGTCAGACGGCTTTCGCCGCTGACAGCGCCGTCGGGCGCGAAGCGCCTTTCATGCAGCTGTCCGGCGCCGTCGCCGTGCAGCGCCAACACGCTAGAGCTGCGGGTGCCATAGTCCGGGCTGACGATGAAGGGGCTGCTCAACAGCCGTTCGCGGTCCAGGGGCAGACCGGTGGCGGGCAGATCGCCGTCGTCCGCGGGATTGCGGTCGGCCAGCGCGGCGTAGAGCGCGGGCAAGTCGGGCTGCGGATGGCCTTGCAGCACGGCCATGAACGCCGCCTTGGTGCGGGCCAGCTTGGGCCAGGGCGTGTCCAGCAGATGGTTGGACAGCGCGTAGACGCCGGGCGCGAGCGCGCGCGGCCCGCCGTCGCGGTTGCTCAGGTACCAGGCCTCGCGGGAGTCGCCGACGATCAGGTTGAATCCGTTATAGGCCTGGCCGGTCCGGTGCACGTCCGCCAGGTAGGCCCGCGGCTCCATAGAACCGCGCAGGAAATCCTCGACCAGCGCGCCGCGCGACGGCGCATTGTCCAGATGCCTGCCCGGCTCGCGGAAGTTGGTCACCAGCGCGTAGCGGCCGTGGCTGGTCACGCCCATCCAGGTGCCGCCGGCCAGGCCGTCGCGGCCGGCGTAGATCGCGGGCGCGTCGGCCCATTGCGCGGCGGGCAGGGTGGGGCGCACGTGGAATTCGTCGCGATTGGCGGCGATCAGCACGGGAATGCCGGGAAGGGAATGCAGGGCCAGTACGGCAAGACACATGATTCAGACCTGGTTGGCGGTGGATGTGGGGGTGGCGCGGCCGGGAGCCGCCGTGAAATCGGGACCGGCAAGTGTTGCGCGCAAGGCTTCGATCTCGGCGGCCACGTCCCGCAAGGCGGGCGCCGGAGCGGCGATGGCGTCCGCCGGCATCGGCGTGCCCTGTTCCACCGCCGCGGCGATGCGCTTCAGGTCGGCGGACAGCAGGGCGATTTGTGCGGCGGTGGGCGTGTCCTGGCCGGCCTGCAGCGGCCAGGCGGTGTCCGAGATCGCATTGGCCACGCGTTCCAGCGCCACTTCCACCGGCCACCATGCCAGCGCGCGGCGGCTGACCAGCCGGGGCTCGGACAGCCCGCGCTGCAGCGCGATGCGCAGGTCGGACAGACGCGCATAGGCCTGCGCGCGCAGGACGTGACGGTTGGCGGCATCCGCCTGGAAGACCGTGTTCAGGTAGGCGGCCAGGGTTGCGATGGCGGTGGATACGGCATGGTCCAGGTTGTTGCGTTCGATGCGCATCCAGGGCAGGTAGCCCACCAGCAGCACGATGGCCGCGGCGACGCCCACGTCGACCAGCCGCGCCAGCGCGATGGGCCAGCTTCCCGGCTGCAGGGCGCCGATCAGCAGCATGAGGATGGGCAGCAGTATGGCCGAGAACAGGCCGTAATTGCGCCGTATCGACCACGGCAGCAACGCGGCCAGCGCCGCCACGATGAGCAGACTGGCGATGCCGCCACGGTCCAGCGCCAGCACGGTCGCGCTGATCGCCACGCCGACGACGCTGCCCGCGCAGCTTTGCAGCGCGCGCGCGAAGACCGAGCCGAAATTGGGCTTGAACACCACCACCACGATCAGCGGCACCCAATAAGACCGGGGCAGCGAGGCCGCCAGGGCCACGGCTTCCGCGGCGGCCAGGCACAGCCCCAGGCGCACCAGGTAGCGCACGGTCGCCGGTCCGGGCCGGTAGGTGCGCGCCAGCACGCGCCATGGCGTGCGCGGGCGCGCGGGTTGCAGGGCGGCGAACGCCTCGGCTTCGGAAGGCCTGGCGCCGTCCAGCAGGGGCTGCGCCTGCGCCAGCGCATCGGCCAGCAGCGGCATGCCGGCCTGGCGCAGCGCGGCGATGTCATCGCGCGCGTCCGGTTCGGCGTCGTTCTCCACCCGGTCGGCCAGATGATTCATGACGCGGGCGCATTCTGGCGGCAGCACGCGGCCGGCGCGCGCCAGCGCCAATGCGGCATTGGTCAGCGGCGTGCAGGCCTGTAGCTGGGCGGCCAGCCGCGCGAGCCGGGGCGATGGACCCGCCGCGCGGCCTCTCGCGGCCAGCACGGTATCGTAGGCGGCGCTCATGGCCGCTTCCATGTCGCGGCGCGCGATCATGAGGCGGGACGTGCCGGTGGCCGCGAACATCGCCGCCAGCTTGCGGTAGGCCTGCGCCACCGCGGCGCGTTCGGGCGCGATGGGGTTGACGATCCAGCCCGACAGGGTGAGCGTCAGGCCGAACAGGCCGCCCGCGCCCACCAGCACCGAAGGCAGCCAGGGCGGCAGGGTGGACGTCAGGCTCGACCCCACGATGACATACGTGGCGAACTGCAGGGTGGCCACGGCGGCGATGTTGTTGAACGTGCCGACCAGGCTGGCCGCCAGCACCAGGACCATCATCGCGGCCGAGGTCCACAGGCCGTGGCCCGCTACCAGGTTGCCCAGCAGATAGCCCAGCGCGCCGCCGAACACCGTCGAACCGATGGAAAGCGCGCGGTTGCGGTAGGGGCCGCCGTTGTCGCCCGTGATGGCGGGCAGCGCGCCCAGCGCCACCAGCGCGGCGGCGGCGCTCTGGTCCAGCGCCATGCCCACGGCCGACGGCAGGCCGATGGCCAGAGCCGCGCGCAGCATCACCCAGGGATTCACGGGCGAAGGCTCCATGTGCGCCAGGCTCATCAGCCAGCGCATGTTGGAGGCGCGCGCGCCGTGGTTCAGCGTGGGGCGGGACACGGTGGCCTCATGGGCGTCGGCGTTCAGGCCTTGATCAGCGGCGCCTCTTCGGGCGCGGCCAGGCGGAAGTAATCTTCCGTGTTCAGCAGGATGGAGGCGTCCAGGCGGCCGGCGTTGAACACGATTTCATCGTGGCGGGCGCGCAGGGTGGGATCCACCAGCAGCAGCAGGTCGGGATTGAAGCTGAAGGGCGGGATCGCGCCGATCTCGCATCCGGTGAGTTCGCGCGCCAGGTCCTGGGAGGCCAGCGATGCCTTTTTGCCGCCCGCCGCGCGCGCGATCGCGTCCAGGTCGGCCTGCTTGTCGGCCGGAAACACGGCCAGCACGTTCTTGCGCTGGTTCGATGAGATCTTCACGCGGCAGACCAGCGCCTTGGCGCCCTGGCTGACCTCGGTGCCGCGTATGGCCGCGACCTCGACGGAACGGCCGGCCGCGGCGTGTTCGAGCAGGCGGTAGCGCGCCTGGTTCTGGGCAAGAAGGGCTTGCAGGCGTTCAAAGACTTCCATGGGGTGACGGCAGCGGAAAAGGGGGCGCCGGGATTCGGCCCCGTACGCCGCATGATACGCCCGCGCGCGGCCGTCAGATCTCTCCGGTGAAGGCGTAGCCCCAGCCCCAGACGGTGCGGATCGGCAGTTCCATGGGCACGTCCTGCGCCTTGCGCCGCAAACGGCTCACGAGGACATCGGTGCGGCGCATGGACTCGCGGCCCGAACGAGAATCGACGCCCGGCGGGTCGCTGCGGGGCATGCGCTTGTCGGGGGAGGCCGTCAGCTTCAGCAGGAACTCCCGTTCGGCCTGGGTCAGCGACAGGCGCGTGCCCTGCGGGCTGACGAGCGTCCAGGCGGCATCGAGGAACTGCCATTTGCCGGTGGATTCGGCGGCAGGGACGGGCACGGGCGCGCGCGGTTCGGCCTCGGGCGCGCGGCGGCCGGTGGCAGGCACCCGGCGCACCAGCGCCTGCAGCGCCGCCGCGATCTCGGCGGTGGCGACATCGAGCGAAAAGCAGGCGTCGGCCCCGCAGTGCAGGCCGAGGATGCGGTTCTCCGGGGAGTCGAAGGCGGAAACGGCGACGATGCCGGCGGTGGTATCCATGGCGCGCAGACCTGCGACGGCCATGCAAAGATCGGAAAATTCGGCTTGCATCACCAGCAGCGGGGTACGGCGCGTCTGGAACAGCCGGAACAGTCCATTGGAGTCTTCGCAGCATCGCGGCGAAAATCCCATTCCGGCCAATTCGTCGCTGCGGCGTACGCGCTGCCCGGCATCGGGAGCGAAGACGATCAGGTCTAATAAGTCATTCATGAATCGTTGTGAACATCTGTGCAGCTTGAGCGCTTGCATGATGCATCGGATACAAGGGTTTCCCAAACCTCGCACAACGACACTTTCGTACCCGAATTCTCGGACATGGCCGTCCGGACTGCGTTTACGCGGGCGTCAGGGCGGCGCCGCGCCCGCTTCGTTCCACCAGCCGCCGCCCAGCGCTTGTAACAGCGCGGCCGTGTCGGTGTAGCGCGCCGCATCCGCCGCCGTGCGGGAGATGCGCGCCTGCAACACCTGGCGCTGGCTGTCCAGCAGGCTCAGATGGCTGATACCGCCGGCCTGGTAACGGCCGGCCGCGATCCGGCCCGCTTCGTCGGCGCGCCGCCATGCATCGTCATAGGCATTGAATGCGTCGCCGTCCGTCTGCACGGCGCGCAGCGCGTCGGCCACCTGCCGGAAACCGTCCAGGACTGTCTGCTGGTAACTGGCGGCCGCGGCGTCGTAGGCGGCCTGGGCCGAACGCTTGCGCGCGCGCAGTTCGCCCCCATGAAACAGCGGCTGCACCAGTCCCAGCCCCAGATTCCAGATATTGACGCCATCGGCCAGATCGCCCGCGCCGGTGCGCTGCGATCCGAAGCTGGCGGTCAGCGTGAACTGCGGATACAGGTTGGCCGTGGCCACGCCCACATCGGCGGACGCCTTGTGCCACAGGGCTTCGGCGGCCAGGATGTCGGGCCGCTGGCGTGTCAGCGCCGACGGCACGCCCGTGGGCACGTCGGCCGGCAGGGTCAGGTCGGCCAGCCGCAGCGGCGCCGATTGCAGCGCGGCGGGCGGCACGCCGAGATAGGCGGCAAGCTGATGCGTCACCTGTGCCAGTTGGTACTCCAGCGGCGGCACCGTGGCGCGGGTTTGGGCGACCAGCAGCTCCTGGTTGCGCAGATCGGCCAGCGCGATGCCGCCGGCGTCCAGGCGCTGCCGCATGATGTCCTGCTGGCGGGTCTGGGCGGCCAGGAGCTCCCGCGTGGCCGCCAGCCGTTCGCCCAGGTCGGCCTGGCGGATGGCGGCGGTGACCACGTTGGCTGCCAGCGCCATGCGGGCGGCCTGCATTTCGTGCGATTGGTAATCCACCTGCGCCGCCAGTCCCTCCAGCACCCGCTGGTTGCCGCCGAACACGTCCAGCGTGTAGGACACGTCGATCGAGGCGTTGTAGAGCGTGAAGGGCGGGGGCGGCTCGGTCACCGGCACGCCGAAGGCGGAGGGGTCCACTTTCTGCCTGGCTACGGAAAGGTTGCCGTCGACCGACGGCAGCAGGCGTCCGCCCGTCTCTGCGTTCAGGTCCTCCTGGGCCTGGCGCAGCCGGGCGCGCGCCTGTTCCAGGGTGGGGCTGGCGTCCAGCGCCTGCCGCACCAGCCGGTCCAGCGCGTCGGAATGGAACAGCCGCCACCACTCGGCCGGGATGTCCCGGTCCGGGTGGAACCGCTGCGCGGCGCTGGCGGGCGCGGCCTGGGTCTGGGCCTTGGTCTCGGCCTGCGCCGTATAGGACGCCACCTCCGGCGCCGCGGGCGATGCGAAGTCCGGGCCGACCGCGCAGCCCGGCAACAATGCGGACAGCGCCATCGAGGCCAGGGGAAGGGGGGCGAGCAGGCGGGATAGGCGGGGCATGGCGGGTCAATCCAGGGTGCGGCGGTAGAACTTCACGGCGGCGGTCATGACGACCGCGGTGAACAGCAGCAGGGGCCAGATGCTGGGCCACAGGTCCCACCAGCCGTTGCCCTTGAGCAGAATGCCGCGGATCAGCCGGTTGAAATGCGTGAGCGGCAGCAGGTTGCCCAGGTACTGCGCCCACATCGGCATGCCCTGGAACGGAAACATGAAGCCCGACAGCAGCATGTTGGGCAGGAAATAGAACATGGTCAGCTGCATGGCCTGCAACTGGTTCTGCGCCAGCGACGACAGCGTGATGCCCACCGTCAGGTTGGCGGCCACGAACAGCAGCGCGGCCAGATAGACGGACAGCAGGCTGCCCATGAGGGGCACATGGAACACGTAGTGCGCGGCCAGCAGGATGATGGTCGCCTGGATCAGGCCGATGGCAATGTACGGCACGATCTTGCCCGTCATCACCTCGATCGGCCGCACCGGCATCGCCAGCAGGTTTTCCATCGTGCCCCGTTCGCGCTCGCGCGTCATGGCCAGCCCGGTCATCATCACCAGCGTCATCGTCAGGATCACGCCCATCAGCCCCGGCACGGTGTTGTATTGCGAGATCTGCTCTTCGTTGTAGAGCTGGTGCACGCGCACGTCGAAGGGCGGCTGGCCGCCCGCCAGGCCCGCCAGCGGGCCGGTCAGGTCCTTTTGCGCCACGGCCTGGGTCAGTTGCGTGGCCGCGCCAATGGCCATGCCGGTCGCCATGGGATCGGTGGCGTCGGCCTCGATCAGCAGCGCCGGGCGTTCGCCGCGCAGCAGCCGGCGCGTGAAGTCCGGCGGTATCGTCACCACGAACAGCACCCGGCCCTGGGCCAGCGCCGCGCGCCCGGCTTCCTCGTTGTCCAGTTCCTCGGTGATGTGAAAGTAGTCCGACGACTTCATCGCCGCGATGAAGCTGCGCGTGAAGGGGCTGTGGTCCGCCGCGATGACGGCGGTGGGCATCTGCTTGGGATCGGTGTTGATGGCGTAGCCGAACAGCGCGAGCTGCATGATGGGCAGGCCCACGATCATGCCGAAGGTGACGCGGTCGCGGCGAAGCTGCAGGAACTCCTTCAAGACCATGCTCCACCAGCGCGACCAGGAAAAGCCTTCCAGACGGGAAATCATGGCTTGCCCGCGAAGTTGTCGGTGGACCGGTTCATCAGGTAGATGAAGACGTCTTCCAGGCTGGTGTCGATGCGTTCCAGTCGCAGGTCCTGGCCTTCGATCGCGCTTTTGAGCGTGCGTTCGAGCAGCGCGGCGTCCTGTCCGCTGATGTGCAGCGCGGAACCGAACGCCACGGTCTGGTCCACGCCCGGCGCGCCGCGCAGGCGCTGGCCCAGCGGCACCAGGTTGTGGCCGTGGATGGCCCAGGTGGTCAGATGCTGTTCGGCGATCACCTCGTCGGCCGTGCCCTGCGTCAGCAGCCTGCCGTAGGAGATATAGGCCAGCTTGTGGCAGCGTTCGGCCTCGTCCATGTAGTGCGTGCTGACCAGCACCGAAATGCCGCGCGCGGCCAGTTCGTGCAACTGCTCCCAGAAGTCCCGCCGCGCCGTGGGGTCCACGCCGGCGGTGGGCTCGTCCAGCAGCAGCAGGCGCGGCTGATGCAGCAGGCAGGCCGCCAGGGCCAGCCGCTGCTTCCAGCCGCCCGACAGCGAACCCGTCAACTGCCCGGCCCGGCTCTGCAGCCCCAGGTCTTCCAGGGCGCGGTCCACGGTCTGCGCGCGCTGCGGCATGCCGTACATGCGGGCGACGAAGTCCAGGTTCTCGCGGATGGTCAGGTCGTCCCAGTAAGAGAATTTCTGCGTCATGTAGCCCACGTGCCGCTTGATCTGGGCGCTGTCGCGGACGATGTCGTAGCCCAGGCAGGTGCCGCTGCCCGAATCGGGCGTCAGCAGGCCGCACATCAGGCGGATGCAGGTGGTCTTGCCGCTGCCGTTGGGCCCCAGGAAGCCGAAGATCTCGCCTTCGCGCACCTGCAGCGACACATCGTTGACGACGTGCTTGTCGCCGAAATGCTTGTTCAGACCCTGGACGTCGATGACCAGGCTGCCGTCGGCGGGCGCGCTCATTGCAGCGTGACCTCTACCGGCTGGCCGGGATGCAGGCGCGCCGCGGCGTCGGGCGCGGGCCGGGCCTCCACCATGAAGACCAGCTTGCTGCGGTTCTCGCGGCTGTAGATGACCGGCGGCGTGTATTCGGCCTGGTCGGACACGAAATCGATGCGGACCGCTATCGGATCGCCGCAGCCGTCGCAGCGCAGGCTGGCCTGCTGCCCCGCCTTCAGCGATCCCACCACGGTTTCGGGCACGAAGAAGCGCACCTTGATGTTGCCCGGCGGCAGCAGGCTGACGACCGGGCTGCCCGCCGGCACCCATTCGCCTTCGCGGTACATAGTGTCGAACACCCGTCCCGCGGCGGGCGCCGCCAGCCGCTTCTGCGCCAGCGTCCATTCCGCCTGCGCGAGCGCTGCGCGCGCGGCCTCCACCTGGGCGGCCTGCGCGCGCCGCTGCTCGTCGCGGCCGGGAAGCCGAGTCACTTCCAGTTGGGCCTTCAGTTCGCGCACGCGCGCCGCGTCCGATTGCGCCTGCTCGCGGCTGTCGTCAAGCTGGGATCGCGCGATGCCGCCGATGCGGAATTGCGCGTTGTCGCGCTGCAGTTGCGCGGCCGAACGGCGGCTGGCGGCTTCCGCCTGCGCAAGCTGGGCGCGGCTGACGTCGACTTCGGGCGGGCGCTTGCCGGTGGCGATGTCTTCCAGTTGGGCGCTGGCCGCCGCGAGCTCCGCGCTGGCCTGGTCGCGCGCCGCGGTCTCGCGGGTGGCTTCCAGCGCGTACAAGGGGGCGTCGGCGCCAACCTGCTGGCCGCGACGCACGGCCAGCGCGTCCAGGCGGCCCGCCTCGGACGAGGCGACGTAGACGTAATCGCCCTCTACATAGCCCTGGTAGAAAACCGGCTCGTTATTGCCGCAGGCGGCCAGCAGAAGGATCAGGGCAGCGGCGGACAGGGAAGGTAGGGTGCGCATGATCAGCGTCCTGAAGGCGATGGACTGGGCGGGCCGGGCGGCGCGAACAGGCCGCCCGTCAGCATGGCGATGGCGTGGGCGGCGATCGCCTCGTTGCCGATGGACTGCGCCACGGGATCCCCCTGCCAGATGCGGCGCCACAGGTTGGAAGTGGCCAGCGGCAGCAAGGTCAGGCCCAAGATGGACAGAAACACCAGGCGCGGTTCGACGCCCGCCGTGATGGCGCCGTGGCGCTGGCATTCCGCGATCTGGCCGGCGAACGCCTGCAGCCGGTCCGAAGGCAGATGGCGCAGCACGCGTTCGCGCAACTGGCCGCCTTCGTTGACCACTTCATGCATCCATAGCGAAGGCAGCCAGGGCTTATCGGTGGCGCTTTGCACCAGCCGGTTCACGATTTCCGTGACGAAGCGGCGCGCGGCGGCGGCGGGATCGGGATCGGGTTCCGGCTCGGCCGTGAGCGGCACCGGCGCCCAGACAAAGCCGATGACGGGCACGATGCGTTCGAGCACGACGGCGTCGATCAACTGGTCGCGGCTCTTGAAGTAGTAATGCAGCATGGCCGGCGTGACGCCGGCGCGCTGCGCGATGTGGGCAATGGTGGTGGCCGCCACGCCCTGCGCGGCGAACATGCCGGTGGCCAGATCCAGCAGCCTGGCGCGTGCGGCTGCGTTGTCGGGCCGCGGCGGACGGCCTGGACGGCGGGAAGGGGGAGGCGGGACGGGACACATGGCGTCGATTCTAATTAAGGACTTAATTAATTAAAAGGGGGGCGGCCATCAGGGTTACAAACTGGGCGGCGGGGCATCGATGGTGTAATGGACTGATTCCCCACACCGCCACCCGGATCATGCCGGAGCAGGCCCGGGCGGCTTCCCAGGAGGCTGGACGTCATGCCGCAATCGTCTTTGATCAACCGCCGAATCGTGCTGGCCGCGCGCCCGCGTGGAGAGCCCGCCGACAGCGATTTCCGTCTGGAAACGAGCGAGGTGCCGCAGCCCGGCCCCGGCCAGGTGCTGCTGCGCACCGTGTATCTGTCGCTCGATCCCTATATGCGCGGCCGCATGAGCGATGCCCCGTCCTATGCGGAACCGGTGCAGATCGGCGAGCCCATGGTGGGCGGCACCGTCACGCGGGTCGTGGCGTCCAATCATCCCCAGTACCAGCCGGGCGAATGGGTGCTGGCGCAGTCCGGCTGGCAGGACTACGCCGTGTCCGACGGCGCCGGCCTGCTGCGCCTGGGCGCTCATCCCCAGAACCCTTCGTATTCTCTGGGCGTGCTGGGCATGCCGGGCTTCACCGCTTACATGGGCCTGCTGGATATCGGGCAGCCCAAGGCCGGCGAGACCGTGGTGGTGGCCGCCGCCAGCGGCGCGGTGGGCGCGGTGGTGGGCCAGATCGCCAAGATCCACGGCTGCAAGGTCGTGGGCATCGCGGGCGGCGCGGACAAATGCCGCTATGTGGTCGATGAACTGGGCTTCGACGATTGCCTGGACCATAAGGCGCCGGACCTGCCCGGGCGTCTTGCCCGCGCGGCCCCGCAAGGCATCGACGTGTACTTCGAGAACGTGGGCGGCGCCGTCTTCGACGCGGTGCTGCCGCTGCTGAACGCGCGCGCCCGCGTGCCGGTCTGCGGCTTGATCTCGGCTTATAACGCCACCAGCCAGCCCGAGGGGCCGGACCGCCTGGCATTGCTGATGCGCACCATCCTGACCAAGCGGCTCAAGATGCAGGGGTTCATCATCTTCAACGAATACGCGCACCGTTATGGAGAGTTCCGCGAAGCGATGGAAGGCCTGATCAAGGCAGGCCGCATCAAGTACCGGGAAGACGTGGTCGACGGCCTGGAAAACGCCCCGCGCGGGCTGATCGGGCTGCTGAAGGGCGAAAACGCCGGCAAACGCATCGTGCGGGTCGGTCCTGACGAACGGAGCGCAACATGAATATCCTGATCGTACTGACTTCCCACGACACGCTGGGCAACACGGGCCGCAAGACGGGTTTCTGGCTCGAGGAGTTCGCGGCGCCGTACTACGCGTTCGCCGACGCGGGCGCCAAGGTGACGCTGGCTTCACCCCATGGCGGGCAGCCGCCGCTGGACCCCAAGAGCGATGACCCGGACGCGCAGACCGACGCCACGCGCCGCTTCCGGCAGGACACGGAGGCGCAGCGCCTGCTGGCTTCCACGCGCCTGCTGGCCGATGTGCAGGCGGCCGATTATGACGCGGTGTTCTACCCGGGAGGGCACGGACCGCTGTGGGACCTGGCGGAGGATGCCAAGTCCGCCTCGCTGATCGAGACCATGCTGGCGGCGGGCAAGCCGGTGTCGGCCGTGTGCCATGCGCCCGGCGTCCTGCGCCACGCCAAGACCGCCGATGGCAAGCCGCTGGTGCAGGGCAGACAGGTCACGGGATTCTCCAACGCGGAAGAGGCCGCCGTGCAATTGACCGACGTGGTGCCGTTTTTGGTCGAGGACGAGCTCAAGAAATTGGGCGGCCTGTACAGCAGCGGTCCGGACTGGCAGCCGCACGTGGTCAGCGACGGACTGCTGATCACGGGGCAGAATCCGGCTTCGTCCGTCGGGGTGGCCGAAGCGCTGCTGGCGCGGCTGAAGGACCGATGATCGCTTGAAATCGGCGCCGGGCGGGCAGGGCGTCCGCCGCGCCAGGTTCCGCGCCGCCCGGGATTCGGGCCGAGCCGGCGGACCGTCTGGCCGTGTGTCAGAATCCCGCCTTTCCGACACCCGCGCGCCGTTGCGCCGCCACCGCGCGCGCTTTTCCCGATGCCTTCCGACGTACCCGTATTCCCCGAAAATTCCTGCGAGGCGGCGCTGTTCGCCGCCATGCAGGCGCGAGACCCGGCCACCGGCCGGCATTGCGCCAGAGTCGCCGCGCTGAGCGTTGCATTGGCCCGGGCCTGTGGCTTGCCGCAAGATGAGCAGGATGTAGTCGCCATTGCCGCAAGGCTGCACGACGTGGGCAAGATCGGTACACCCGACCGCGTGCTGCATTCCCCCAAGCGCCTGAACAAGGACGATTGGGAAATCATGAAGGCGCACGCGGCGGTCGGCGCCGACATCATCCTGCAAACCGACATGCCGCGACGCGAGCTGATCGCGCTGACGGTACGCCACCATCACGAACACTTCGACGGCTCGGGCTATCCGGCGGGCCAGTCCGGGCATGGCATCGGGCTGCATTCGCGCATCGTGTCGCTGGCGGATTCCTACGATGCCCTGGGCGATGCGCGGCCCTATCACCCGGCGCGCACGCATGCGCAGATCATGGCCATCCTGAACCGGGAAGCGGGATCGAAATTCGATCCCGATCTTCTGCGCGTATTTGAAAAGATGATCGGGGACAGCCCGTTGCGCGTGCCGTAGGAACGCTATTTAAGGCGGTAGTTCGCCGCGACGACGGCCAGGTCGTGCAAGGTGCGCTGTTGCCAGGCTGCGTCATGGCCCAACTCTTCGGCCAGGATGCGCGCCACTTCCGGGGCGGCCAGCATGGCGGCCTCCGCGTCCAGGAACAGTGCGCGGTTGCGGCGCGCCAGCACGTCTTCGGCGCTGCGGGCCAGTTCGAAGCGTGCCGCGAAACGCACATGCGCTTCCGACAGGCCGCTGGCCTTGATCAGCATGCGGTCCGCGCCCGGCAGGGCCTTCAGCGCGGCGAGATCGCTGCCGTAATAGCTGTCCGGCGTGCCGGCGTGCTCTTGCGACGGCGCCAGCCCCGCGGCGCCGTGCAACGGCAGCGATTCGGTGCGGCAAGAGGCCTGCGTCAGCAACTGGTGCTGGATCGCGGTGTCCACCACGTCCTGCGCCATGCGGCGGTAGGTCGTCCATTTGCCGCCCGTCACCGTCACCAGGCCGGCCTTAGACACCAGGATCGTGTGTTCGCGCGACAGCTTCTTGGTGGACGCTTCGCCCGTGGCCTTGACCAGCGGGCGCAAGCCCGCCCAGACGCTGGTGACGTCGTCGCGCGTGGGCTTGCGGCTGAGATAGCGCGCCGCGGTGCTCAGGATGAAGTCCACGTCCTGCGCGCCGGCTTCCGGATCCAGCGGCAGGTTGTCGCGCGGCGTGTCGGTGGTGCCCACGATGGTGTGGCCGTTCCATGGCACCACGAACAGCACGCGGCCGTCGTCGGTCTTGGGAATCAGGATGGCGCGCTTGCCCGGCAGGAAGTCGTGCGGCAAGGTAAGGTGCACGCCCTGGCTGGGCGCCACCATGGTCTGCGCATTCTTGTCTTCCATGCGGCGTACGGCGTCCACCCACACGCCCGTGGCGTTGACGACGCAGCGCGCCCGCAGCGTGAAACTCGCGCCGCCGATCACGTCCTGCGCGGTCACGCCGTCCACCTTGCCGCCCGTGGACGTCAGGCCGGTGGCGCGCACATAGTTCACCGCCGTGCCGCCCAGGTCGAACAGCGTGCGCATCAGGCTCATGGCCAGGCGCGCGTCGTCGAACTGGCCGTCGTAGTACAGCACGCCGCCCTTGAGACTGCGGCCGTTCACGCTTTCCGACAGGGTGGGCGCGTTGGCCAGCGTTTCGCGGCGCGACAGCCAGCGGCTGGGGGCCAGGTTCAGCTTGCCCGCCAGCATGTCGTACATTTTCAGGCCGACGCCGTAGAAGGGCTGGTCCAGCATGTTGTAGGCGGGCACCACGAAGCCCAGCGGCCACACCAGATGCGGCGCGTTGCGGTTGAGCAGGCCGCGTTCATGCAGCGCCTCTCGCACCAGGCTCACGTTGCCTTGCGCCAGATAGCGCACGCCGCCGTGGACCAGCTTGGTGGCCTTGCTGGACGTGCCCTTGGCGAAGTCCGCGCCTTCGATCAGCAGCGTCCGGTAGCCGCGCGAGGCGGCATCCACGGCGGTGCCCAGGCCGGTCGCGCCGCCGCCGATGACGATGACGTCCCAGGAATGCGTGTTGTCCAGCGTGTTCAGCAGGCGGTTGCGGTCGGGCGGGGTGACGGAGGCTAGCGGTTGGTTCATGTCGTTGGTGGCGGCGGCGCCGCGAGGTAGCTTTCGGATGTCGTGACGGCATGCCGGACGGGGCTCGGGGCCGGTCCGGCGCTTCGGTCAGGGCGTGGGTTTTGGGGGATGCGGCGCTGCCGCGACGTCGCAGCGCACGCCGGAATCGAGCAGTACCTGGGCCAGCGGTTCCTGCGGATGCGCGTCGGTGAAAAACCGGTCAATCTGCGAGATATGCGCCAGTTCCACCATGGCCTGGCGCTTGAACTTGCTGCTGTCGGCCGCCAGCCAGACCTCGCGCGACTGTTCGATGATGGTCCGGGCCACACGCACCTCGCGGAAGTCGTAGTCGCGCAGCGTGCCGTCGGCCTCGATGCCGGAAATGCCGATCAGGCCGATATCCACCTTGAATTGGCGGATGAAGTCCATGGTGGCTTCGCCGACGATGCCGCGGTCGCGCGAGCGCACCACGCCGCCGGCCACGATGACCTCACAGTCCGGGTTGTCCGACAGGATGTCCGCCACGTGCAGGTTGTTCGTGATGACGCGCAGGCCGCGATGGCGCAACAGCGCGCGCGCGATGGCCTCGGTGGTGGTGCCGATGTTCAGGATCAGCGAACAGCCGTCCGGCACGGCGCGGGCCACGGCCTCGGCGATGCGTTGCTTGCCGGCGGCATGCAGCCCCTGGCGCTTGCGGTAGGCGATGTTCTCGATGGTGGACGCTTCGATGCGCACACCCCCATGGAAGCGCGACAGCAAGCCGGCTTCCGAAAGGATGTTGACGTCGCGCCGCACGGTCTGCAGCGTGACGTCGAAATGTTTGGCAAGCTCTTCGATCGAAGCGGAGCCTTGGGCCCGCACCATTTCGATCAAGGCGCTCTGGCGAGGATTCAGTGTCATGTCCGCATCATAAAACAACAAAAGCGAAAAATAATGACGCACTGCAAGATTGTTTTTTGTTCGCTTCTTCAGTAAAACGCACAAAAAACGAAAGCCATCTGAAAGAGTATGCTCATCGTGTTGCCCGCATGAGCGCAGGTCGGGACGCTGTACCGAATACCGAAGTCCGTAGAAAAAACAGGGACGTATTAGTAGGTAGAGGAGACTAGATGCAGCTGAACCTGGACAGGATAGGTTTGCGCGCCGGCTCGCAAACGCACCTGTATCCGATGAGCCTGGCCCCGGTTCCGGGCGCCATGACCGTGCTGCTGGGGGCCACCCTGGCCGGCAAAACCTCGCTGATGCGCATCATGGCCGGGCTGGACCGGCCCACCGAGGGCCGCGTGCTGGCCGACGGCGCCGATGTCACCGGCGTGCCGGTCCGCCAGCGCAATGTCGCGATGGTGTACCAGCAGTTCATCAACTATCCGTCCATGACGGTCTACGACAACATCGCGTCGCCCTTGAAGCTGCGCGGCGCGGCCGATGTCGGCGCAAAAGTCCAGGCCATGGCGGCGCGGCTGCACATCGACCATCTGCTGCAGCGCTATCCGTCGGAACTGTCCGGCGGGCAGCAGCAGCGGGTGGCCCTGGCCCGCGCGCTGGTCAAGGATGCGCCGCTGATACTGCTGGACGAACCCCTGGTGAACCTGGACTACAAGCTGCGCGAGGAATTGCGCGATGAACTGTCCGAGCTGTTCGCCGAGGGCCGCTCGACCGTCGTCTACGCCACCACCGAACCGGGCGAGGCCCTGTTGCTGGGCGGCCATACCGCCGTGCTGGACGCGGGCGAACTGCTGCAATACGGCCCCACGGCCCAGGTCTTTCACCGGCCCAATTCCATTCGGGTGGCGCGCGCCTTCAGCGATCCGCCCATGAACCTGTATGCCGCCCGCCGCACGCAGTCCGGATTCGTGCTGCAAGGCGATATCGCCGTGGAGCGCGCGCTCCCGGCTGGCGCGGACGCGGACATCACGGCCGGGCTGCGGGCGGGCGCGCTGGACGTAGAGCCGCGCCCCGGGCATATCGGCCTGCCGGGCGTGGTCAAGCTGGCCGAGATTTCGGGGTCGGATACCTTCGTGCACGCGGCCACGGCCGCGGGCGACGTGGTGGCGCAGTTGCCGGGCGTGCACCGCTACACCCTGGACCAGCGCGTGCAGCTTTATTTCGACCCCGCGCAGACCTACGCCTTTGGCGCCGATGGCGCGCTGCTGGCCGCGCCGCGGCAGCCCCAGGGCGCCGGGGAGGTGGCCTGATGGCGCAGATCGAGCTGGACCTGTCCCATTCCTATGTGGCCGATCCGAAGCGCGATGAGGACTACGCGCTGCTGCCGCTCAGGTTCACCTTCCGCGACGGCGGCGCCTATGCCTTGCTGGGGCCGTCGGGCTGCGGCAAGACCACGCTGCTCAATTGCGTGTCGGGCCTGCTGCGCCCCTCGCACGGCCGCATCCTGTTCGACGGCCAGGACGTCACCGGCAAGACGCCGCAGGCGCGCAATATCGCGCAGGTGTTCCAGTTTCCGGTGGTCTACGACACCATGACGGTGGCCGACAACCTGGCCTTTCCGCTGCGCAACCGCGGCGTTCCGCCCGACCGCATCCGCGAGCGCGTGGGCCGCATCGCCGAGATGCTGGAGATGTCCGCCGTGCTGGACCGGCGCGCCAGCGGCCTGACGGCCGACGCCAAGCAGAAGATCTCGCTGGGCCGCGGGCTCGTGCGCAGCGACGTCTCCGCCATTCTGTTCGACGAGCCGCTCACGGTGATCGATCCGCAGCTCAAATGGGAACTGCGGCGCAAGCTCAAAGAGATCCACCACGAGTTCAAGCTGACGCTCATCTACGTGACGCACGACCAGACCGAGGCGCTGACCTTCGCCGATCAGGTCATGGTCATGGCGCAGGGGCGGGCCGTTCAGGTGGGCAGCGCGGATGACCTGTTCGAGCGCCCCGCGCACACCTTCGTGGGCCACTTCATCGGTTCGCCCGGCATGAACTTCCTGCCCGCGCAGTGGGGCGAGGGGGCGTTGTCGGTGGGGCAGACCCGCGTCCAGGGCGTGCCGGCGCCCATGGCCGCGAAGCTGGCCGAGGCCGGTCCGGTCAAGCTGGGGGTGCGCCCCGAATACCTGCGCGTGACCGAGCCCGGCGCGCCGGGGGCCGTGCCCATGCGCGTGGACCGCGTGCAGGACGTGGGCACCTATACGCTGCTGGTGGCCGACTTCGAAGGCACGCCGGTGCGCGCGCGGCTGGGCAGCAGTGCCGTCCCCACGGCGGCCGGCGGCACGGTGTGGCTGTCCGTCCTGAATCCGCATACCTGCTTCTACCGCGACGAGGAGCTGATCCGATGAAACCCGTAGACCACCGGGCCTGGTTCCTGGTCTTGCCCGTCGTGCTGTGCGTGGCGTTCTCGGCCATCCTGCCGCTCATGACCATCGTCAACTATTCGGTGCAGGACATCATTTCGCCCGATCGCCGCGTCTTCGTCGGCACGGAGTGGTTTGCCGCCGTGCTGCAGGACGAAGAATTGCATGGCGCCTTGTTCCGCCAGATCGGATTCTCGTTCGCGGTGCTGGCCATCCAGATTCCGCTGGGCATCCTGCTGGCCCTGTCGATGCCCGCCAGCGGCTGGCGGGCATCGGCCGTGCTGGTGATCATCGCGCTGTCGCTGCTGATCCCGTGGAACGTCGTGGGCACGATCTGGCAGGTGTTCGGCCGCACGGATATCGGCCTGCTGGGCGCCACGCTGTCATGGCTGGGCGTGGACTACAACTACACGGGCAACGACTTCGACGCCTGGGTGACCGTGCTGATCATGGACGTGTGGCATTGGACGCCGCTGGTCGCGCTGCTGTGCTACGCGGGCTTGCGGGCGATTCCCGACGCCTACTATCAGGCCGCCCGCATCGACGGCGCATCGCGCTTCGCCGTGTTCCGCTACATCCAGTTGCCCAAGATGCGCGGCGTGCTGATGATCGCGGTGCTGCTGCGCTTCATGGACAGCTTCATGATCTACACCGAGCCCTTCGTGCTGACGGGCGGCGGGCCTGGCAACGCCACCACCTTTCTTTCCCAGTACCTGACGCAGAAGGCGGTGGGACAGTTCGACCTGGGGCCGGCGGCGGCGTTTTCCATCATCTACTTCCTGATCATCCTGCTCTTGTGCTTCATCCTCTACAACTGGATGCAGCGCGCTGGCACGACCGGCGGCGTCGACGAGGAGCGTGCAAATGCGTGAGAACAAGGCGTGGTGGCGCGGCATCTTCCTGACCGTGTACCTGTTGTTCGCGATCCTGCCGCTGTACTGGATGCTGAACATGTCGTTCAAGACGAACACCGAGATCGTCAGCACGCTGACGCTGTGGCCGCGCGACTTCACCTTGGAGCACTACCGCACGATCTTCACCGATCCGGCCTGGTACTCCGGCTATATCAACTCGCTGATCTACGTCGTCATCAACACGGTGGTGTCGCTGGCCGTGGCGCTGCCGGCCGCCTACGCGTTTTCGCGCTACCGCTTCATCGGCGACAAGCATGTGTTCTTCTGGCTGTTGACCAACCGGATGACGCCGCCCGCGGTGTTCCTGCTGCCTTTCTTCCAGCTATACAGTTCATTCGGGCTGATGGACACGCACCTGGCCGTGGCGCTGGCGCACCTGGTGTTCAACGTGCCGCTGGCCGTGTGGATTCTTGAAGGCTTCATGTCGGGCGTGCCGCGCGAAATCGACGAGACCGCCTACGTCGACGGCTATTCGTTTCCGCGCTTCTTCCTGACCATCTTCCTGCCGCTGATCAAGTCGGGCGTGGGGGTGGCGGCGTTTTTCTGCTTCATGTTCAGTTGGGTGGAATTGCTGCTGGCGCGCACGCTGACATCGGTGAACGCCAAGCCCATCGTCGCCACCATGACGCGCACGGTGTCGGCGTCGGGCATGGACTGGGGCGTGCTGGCGGCGGCGGGGGTGCTGACCATCGTGCCCGGCGGCATCGTCATCTGGTTCGTGCGCCACTACATCGCGAAAGGCTTCGCGATGGGCCGCGTCTAGGAGGGACCGCCCATGTTCAGCTGGATGGTATGGACCACCCCCGTCGCCGTGTTTTTCAGTTGCATCGTGCTGATGCTGATCGGCATGACGATCTGGGAGTTGAAGTCTCCCACGCATGAAAGAAAAGGCTTTCTGCCATTGCCCACCACGCGTGGCGACAGGCTGTTCATCGGCTTGATGGCCGCGGCATGGCTCAACCTGGCGTTCCTGGGATTCGGCCAGAAGGCGATGGAATGGTTTTCGCTCGAGCAACCGCCATCGGTATGGATCAGCTTCGTGCTGTCCATGCTGCTGCTGGCGTTCATCATGAAGAAAGGCTGAAGAGGGGCGGCAGACCCTTCGTGATTACAGGCGGTTTGGAAGGACTATCGGCCAGCGTCTTCCCCGGCCAGCGGTCCGCAGCACGATAAGGGGAAGACTTATCGAGGAGACAGGTCATGAAATTGCGCATGCACGCCATGGCGGCCGCTATCGCCCTGATCGGAACGTCAGGGGCATGGGCCGGCGAGCCGGAAGCGAAGAAGTGGGTCGATTCGGAGTTCCAGCCTTCGTCGCTGTCCAAGGACCAGCAGATGGCCGAGATGAAATGGTTCATCGACGCCGCGGCCAAACTCAAAGCCAAGGGGATCAACGAGGTCAGCGTGGTGTCCGAAACCATCACCACGCACGAGTACGAATCCAAGGTGCTGGCCCGCGCCTTCGCCGAAATCACCGGCATCAAGGTCAACCACGACCTGATCCAGGAAGGCGACGTCGTCGAAAAACTGCAGACGTCGATGCAGTCCGGCAAATCCATCTACGACGGCTGGATTTCCGATTCCGACCTGATCGGCACGCACTACCGCTACGGCGCCATCCTGCCGCTGTCCGACTACATGGCCGGCGGCGGCAAGGAATGGACCAATCCCAATCTGGATCTGAAAGACTTCATCGGCACCAAGTTCACCACTGCGCCCGACGGCAAGCTGTACCAGCTCCCCGACCAGCAGTTCGCCAACGTCTATTGGTTCCGCGCCGACTGGTTCGCCCGGCAGGACCTGAAAGACAAATTCAAGGCCAAGTACGGCTACGAGCTGGGCGTTCCCACCAATTGGTCCGCCTATGAGGACATCGCCGACTTCTTCTCCAACGACGTCAAGGAGATCGACGGCAAGAAGGTGTACGGCCACATGGACTACGGCAAGAAGGATCCGTCGCTGGGGTGGCGTTTCACCGACGCGTGGCTGTCGATGGCGGGTGCGGCCGACAAGGGCTTGCCCAACGGCATGCCCGTGGACGAATGGGGCATCCGCGTCGCCGACGACAAATGCACGCCGGTGGGCGCATCGGTGGATCGCGGCGGCGCCACCAACAGCCCGGCCGCCGTCTATGCGCTGACCAAGTACATAGACTGGATGAAGAAATACGCCCCGCAGCAGGCCATGGGGATGACCTTTTCGGAATCGGGCCCCGTCCCCGCGCAAGGCCAGATCGCCCAGCAGATCTTCTGGTACACGGCGTTCACCGCCGACATGACCAAGAAGGGCCTGCCGGTCGTGAATGACGACGGTACGCCGAAATGGCGCATGGCGCCGTCGCCCTACGGGCCGTACTGGAAGGACGGCATGCAGAACGGCTACCAGGACGTGGGTTCCTGGACGTTCTTCAAGTCCACCAACCCCGACAAGATGGCGGCGGCCTGGTTGTATGCGCAGTTCGTCACGTCCAAATCCGTGTCGCTCAAGAAGTCCATCACGGGTCTGACGTTCATCCGCGACAGCGACATCAACAGCGAGTTCTTCACCAAGAATGCGGCGAACTACGGCGGCCTGATCGAGTTCTACCGCAGCCCGGCGCGCGTGGCCTGGACGCCGACCGGCACCAACGTGCCGGATTATCCGAAGCTTGCGCAGCTGTGGTGGAAGAACGTGGCAACGGCTGTCACCGGCGAGAAGACCCCGCAAGCGGCGATGGACAACCTGGCCAATGAAATGGACCAGGTCATGGCGCGGCTCGAACGCGCCGGCATGGCGCAGTGCGCGCCCAAGCTGAATCCCAAGAGCGCGCCCAGCAAGTGGCTGTCGGACCAGCATGCGCCGTGGAAGAAGCTGGCCAACGAAAAGCCCAAGGGCGAGACGATCCCTTATGAAAAGCTGCTGTCGGCCTGGAAGGAGGGGAAGGTCAGGTAAGGAGCCACCCCAAGCGGGCCACGCCACGCGATACGCGTGGCGTTTTTTTTGCGGCGCGCGTTCCCGCGATCCCGCATTCCCGCATTTCCGCATTCCCCGCATTCCCGTATGCGCGCCGCCGTCTCCGCCCGCGCGCATGTCACAATCTCCCGTCCGCGCCGCAAGGCCCCCAGGGCCGGGCGCATGGCCAGTGTCCGCCATGACCGGGGCCCCCGGGCAGGCTTCCTATTTTTCTCTGCATCCAAGCATGACCTTGACCTTCCCGCTCTCATTCCTGCTCGCCTGCGCGATGGCGCTGTCGGCCAGCCTGGCCCACGCCGCCGGCTTCCAGCGCCTGAACCTCCCCATGGACCAGAACGGCCCCGCCTTGCAGGGCGCGGTCTGGTATCCCTGCGCCGACCCGGCACGCGAAATCAGGATAGGCCGCGCCGTCATCGCCGGCACGCCGGACTGCAAGATGACCGAAGGCCGGTATCCGCTGATCGTCATGTCGCACGGGGCGGCCGGATCCTTCCTGAGCCACCACGACACCGCCGCGGCGCTCGCCGATGCCGGATTCGTGGTGGCCGCGATCAATCATGTGGGCGACAACGCGCAGGACCGGTCGCGGCAGGGGTATCTGTCCATTTTCTCGACCCGTCCCAGGGAAATGCGCCGCCTGATCGACTACATGACGGGCGCGTGGCCGGGCAAGTCGGCGCTGGTTCCGGACAAGGCCGGTTTCTTCGGCTTTTCGCGCGGGGGTTATACCGGCCTGGTGCTGGCCGGCGCCGTGCCCGATTTTCGGGCGGGGCTGGCGATATGCCAGGATGCGCCGGCATTGCCGATGTGCCGCGACATCGCGGCGGGCAAAGTGGCGGCGCAACCGTATCCGCACGATGCGCGCATCCAGGCGGCCGTCATCGCCGATCCGCTCAATGCCTTTCCGGGCGACGCGCTGAAGGGCGTCGCCATTCCCATTCAGCTATGGGCGTCGGAGCGCGGCGGCGATGGGGTCAGCCCAGCGAGCGTGGATGCTGTGCGCCAGGGCTTGGGCGTGGCGCCCGATTACCGGGTGGCCCAGGGCGCCGGACATTTTGCGTTTCTGGCGCCGTGTTCGGCCGAGCAGGCCGAGGCGCTTCCGGCCCTCTGCACCGATGAAGCCGGCCTGGACCGGCTGGCGTTGCATCGGGACTTGAACGCCCGCGCGGCGGAATACTTCAAGGCGCGCCTGCAATGAGCCGGACCTGGCGGCCAGCCGCCAGGTGGGCTTACGCAAGCTAGTGGATGGTGCGCGAGCCCTTGCGGGCGTGCTTGATCTCGTACATGCGCGCATCGGCCCGGCGGACGGCGGCTTCGGCGTCCAGCCCCTTCGGGTCCAGCGCCACCACGCCGACGCTGGCGCCTTCGTAGCGGACGACCTGGTCGCCGATCTGGTACTTCCCGACGGTGGCGGCCGCGGCGCGCTCTTCAAGGGTGCGGGCCGCTTCTTCCGCTTCGCCGCGTTGCGCCTCGCCGCCCGGGGCGGCGTCGCCCTTGGCAAGGACCGGGCCCGGGCCGATCAGCACGAACTCGTCGCCGCCCAGTCGTCCCAGCATGTCCGACGAGCGCAGCGCCGCCGCGATCCGCCGCGACACCTCTTGCAGGAACAGGTCTCCGCCCTGGTGGCCATAGGTGTCGTTGATGCCCTTGAAACCATCCAGATCGATAACGCCGACCAGCACGCTGCCGCCTTCGCGGATGGCGCGCGCCTGCAGGCGTTCCAGCGATTCATAGAGCGCGCGCCGGTTGGGCAGGCCGGTCAGCGTATCGGTCAGCGCGTACGACATGAGCTGCACGTTGGCGGCGTGCAGCTGTTCCATCAGCATCTCGCGTTCGAGAAAGCTGGCGATCACGCTGGAAAACAGCTTCAACACCGATTCCGCTTGCGGGGTGATCTGGTGCCGCGTGGCGCTGGCCGCGCACAGTGTCCCGAACAGCACGCCGTCGTCGGTGCGCACGGGCGCGCTGACATAGGTTTGTATGCCCAGCTCGCGGGCGGCGCCGGAATCGGGCCAGCATAGCGAAACATCGCTGGTGCACATGCGGCCTTCGTCCAGCGCGCGCTTGCAGAGCGTATCGTCCCAGGGCACGGACAGCCCCTCGGGAATCATCAGTCCGCCGGCATTGCGCGCGTAGCGGATGTGCTGCAGATCGGCCTTCAGGTCGATCGACGTGAGATAGGTGGATTCCAGTCCCGTGACGGCGCCCAGCATGTCGAGCAGCGGCCGGGTCAATTGTTCCACCGACTTGGCCCCCGGAAGGGCCGTCGACAGTTCGGCGAGTATCGGATCCAGCACGGCGTCTCCTGGCGGCATGGTCGGATGGACACCTGGCCCGTGCTCCGACGGAGGGCGGCCCGGGCATGCCGCCATTATGCACGCCGGCGCCTTCGCGCGCAGGTCTGGGGACGCACGCTCGAACCCGCGCGCGGGGCCTCTACGCGAATGCCAGCGAACGGTGCGCGCAGACGCCGGCCATGACTCCCGAAGCGCTGGCCAGCGTGGCGTTCGACATGGGCGTGGCCGCGTCGCCCGCGGCAAAGACGCCGGCCACCGTCGTCTGCTTGAATTCGTCCACGCGGATCACCGGCCCCATCGGGCCGCTGTCGAACGCGCAGCCAAGCTGCATCGCCAGCGGACTGGCCATGTGCGCCTTGCTGGCCACGAACAGCGCGTGGATCGGCAACTGGCGGCCGTCGGCCAGCGTCACGCCGGTCAGGGCGGGCGCCGCGCCCCGCAATTGCACGATGGGCGAGCGCTCCAACCGCACACCGCGCGCCGCAAGCGCCTTGGCCTCATCGGGTGCGGGCTCGAACTCGCCTTGCGTGAAGTAGGTGGTCGGCCCCCAGTCGGGCAGCAGCATCGCCTGATGCACGGACATCGGATGCGTGGCCATGACGCCGAGCGGCTGGCCGGCGACTTCGTAGCCATGGCAGTAGGGGCAATGCAGCACGGTCTGGCCCCACCGCGCCTCCAGGCCGGGCAGGGACGGCAGTTCATCGCGCATGCCGATGGCCAGGATCAGGCGCGAGGCCCGTACGCGTTGCCCGCTGGCCATCGCGAGTTCAAAGCCGCCGTCCCGCGCGGCGGCATCGACCGCCTCGCCGTCCAGGAATTCCACGGTCGGATAGCGGGCAAGCTGCGCGCGCGCCTGGGCCACGATCTCGTGCGGCGGCGTGCCGTCCTGCCCAAGAAAGCCATGCGCGTGCGCGGCATAGCGGTTGCGGGGCTGGCCCGCATCGACCAGCAGGATACGGCGGCGGGCGCGGGCCAACTGCATGGCGGCGGAAAGGCCGGCAAAGCTTCCGCCCACGATGATGACGTCATAGTCCATACGGATAGTCCTCTTCGATGACTGTTTCGATACTTATCAAGTTGCATGATATGGCGGGGCACGCGTTTATGCAACTTATGATGTTTCATATGGGAACGGGTGCGCGGAAGGAGCTGCGGGAGCCGGGTCCCGCGTCCGGGTTGCGCCGCCCCGGGTCCCGGGACTACCCTGAAATCCTCTACACCCGGCGGTCGCCCCGTTTTCTTGCGCGCCGACCGCCCAGGAGGCTGGCATGCAGCACGCGACTGAACTACGCGGCCGGGTGGCCGTGGTGACGGGGGCGTCTTCGGGCATCGGACGCGCCACGGCGATCGGCCTGGCGGCGGCGGGGGCGCGGGTGGTGGTCAACCATCGCGGCGGCGGCGATTCCCAGGCCCGGGCGGCGGCGGTCGTCGAAATCATCCAGCGCAGCGGCGGTTCGGCCGTGACCGCCGCCGCCGACATCAGCCGGGAAGCGGAGGTCGACCACCTGTTCGCGCAGGCGGTCCAGCACTTCGGGCGGCTGGACATCCTGGTCAACAACGCGGGCATCGAACATCCGTCTCCGGTTGCCGACATGACGCTGGCCGACTGGCAGCGCGTGATCGATGTGAACCTGACGGGGCATTTCCTGTGCGCCCGGGCGGCCGCCCGGACGTTCCAGGGTCAGGCCGCCGATCCTGCCCGGCAGGGCCTGGCCCTGGGCAACATCCTGTTCATCAGCTCGGTCCATGAAGTGATTCCCTGGGCGTTCCAGGTGAACTACGCCGCCTCCAAGGGCGGGCTGTCGATGCTGATGAAATCCCTGGCGCAGGAACTGGCGCCCAGCCGGATCCGCGTGAATGCCATCGCGCCGGGGGCGATCCGCACCGCGATCAACCAGCCCGCCTGGGATACGCCGGAAAGCCTGGCCAATCTGCTCAAGCTGATCCCCTACGGCCGCATCGGCGAACCCGAAGACGTGGCGCGCGCGGCCGTGTGGCTGGCCGGCGATGCATCGGACTACGTGACGGGCACGACCTTGTTCGTCGACGGCGGCATGACGCTGTATCCCGAATTCCGTGGCGCCGGATAACGCCGCCATGTCCAAACCCCTCGAAGACTACGGACTCATCGGCAACATGCTGTCCGCCGCGCTGGTGGCGCGCGACGGCTCCATCGACTGGCTCTGCCTGCCGCATTTCGATTCGCCGGCGTGCTTCGCGGCGCTGCTGGGCGACGAGAGCCATGGGCATTGGCGCATCGCGCCCCATGGCAAGGTCAAGGAGACGCTGCGGCGCTACGTGCCGGATACCGCGGTGCTGGAAACGCGCTTCGAAACCCGCACGGGCGTGGTGCTGCTGTACGACTTCATGCCGCTCAGCGACGATGACGAACGCGTGGACGTGGTGCGCGTCGTGCGCGGCGAATCCGGGCACGTGCAGATGGACATGGAGCTGGTGCTGCGCTTTAACTACGGCCAGTCCGTGCCCTGGGTGCGGCGGCGCGATTACGGCCTGAACGCCATCGCGGGGCCCGACGCGGTGGAACTGCACACCCCCGTCGAGCTCGAAGGGCACGACATGAAGACGACGGCGCGCTTCACCGTGCACCAGGACCGGGTGGTGCCGTTCACCCTGTCGTATCACCGCTCGCACCGCACGCCGCATTTCGTGCCCGACCGCGTCGAAAGCATGAACAGGACGATCTCCTGGTGGCAGGAATGGGCCAAGCGCTGCCATTGGGATGGCCCCGAAGGCCCAAGGCGGGATGCGGTGGTGCGGTCGCTGATCACCTTGAAGCTGCTGACCTTCCAGCCCACGGGCGGGATCATCGCGGCGCCGACGACCTCGTTGCCGGAGTCGCTGGGCGGCAGCCGCAACTGGGACTATCGCCACTGCTGGCTGCGCGATTCCGCGCTAACCCTGTATGCCTTGCTCAACGCCGGCTACCGCGAAGAGGCGGAGGCCTGGCGCCAATGGCTGTTGCGGGCGGTGGCCGGGCACCCAGACCAGCTTCAGATCATGTATGGCATCGCCGGAGAACGCTGGCTGCCCGAGCTGGAAATCCCCTGGCTGCCGGGCTATGAGTCCAGCCTGCCAGTGCGCAGGGGCAACGGCGCCGCGGGGCAGAGCCAGCTCGACATCTATGGCGAACTGATCGAGACCCTGTACGCCGCGCGCGTGGCCGACCTGGCGCCGCTGGCCGAGGCATGGCGTCTGCAAAAGGTGCTGCTGGAGCCCTTGGAACACCGCTGGCGCGAGCTGGATCACGGCATCTGGGAGGTGCGCGGCGCACGCCGGGCCTTCACGCATTCGCGGCTGATGTGCTGGGTGGCGTTCGACCGCGCGGTCAAGGCGTGCGAGCGTTTCGGATTGCAGGGGCCGGTGGCGGCGTGGCGGCGGCTGCGCGAACGGATTCGCAAGGACATATGCGAGGGCGGCTACGACCCGGCCAGGGGGTGTTTCGTGCAGAGCTATGGATCGTCCGCGCTCGACGCCAGCCTGCTGCTGATTCCCCAGGTGGGCTTTCTGCCCGCCAGCGATCCGCGCGTCGCGGGCACGGTGCATGCCATCGAACGCGAGCTGCTGCATGGCGGGCTGTTGCGCCGTTACTCCACCGAGCATACCGACGACGGACTGGAGGGCGACGAGGGCGTGTTCATCGCGTGCAGCTTCTGGCTGGCGGACGCCTATGTGATGCAAGGCCGCCTGGGCGATGCCGAACGCTTGTTCGACCGGCTGCTGGGGCTGCGCAACGACCTGGGCCTGTTGTCCGAAGAGTACGACGTCGTGCAGCGCCGGCTGGTCGGCAATTTTCCGCAGGGTTTTTCGCATATCGGCCTGGTGAACACCGCCTACAACCTTGGCCGCGCGATGGGTCCGGCCCAGCAGCGCGCCGGGCAGCACGCGCCGCGCGAGTAGCGTGTCCGCGTCCGTCCGCAGCGTCCACGCGGCGGTGTATTCTGGCAATCGTGCGGCGCCTCCCGCGGGCCCGCCTTGCACAGACAGAGCCTGGCGGCGCCCGCGCGCGCCCGCCGGCCACCGCACCCCGGAGAGACAAGCATGCTACTGACCGAAGAACAACTGAGCGTCCAGGAAATGGCGCGCCGGTTTGCCCAGGAACGTCTGGCGCCGAATGCCGAACGCTGGGACCGGGACCATCACTATCCCGCGGACGCCATCGCGGAGATGGCGCAACTGGGGTTTTTCGGCATGCTCGTGCCGGAGGCCTGGGACGGCAACGACAGCGGCTATATCTCGTATGCCGTCGCGCTGGAAGAGATCGCGGCTGGCAGCGGCGCGTGCTCCACCATCATGAGCGTCCACAATTCGGTCGGCTGCATGCCCATCCTGAAGTTCGGGACCGACGCCCAGAAAGAACAATTCCTGCGGCCCCTGGCGCGCGGCGAACACATCGGCGCGTTCGCGCTGACCGAACCGCAGGCGGGTTCGGACGCCAGCAGCCTGCACACCCGCGCGCGGCGCGATGGCGACGGCTACGTCCTCAATGGCGCCAAGCAATTCATCACCTCGGGCCGCAATGGACAGACCGTGATCGTGTTCGCGGTGACCGACGCCGACGCGGGCAAGCGCGGCATTTCCGCGTTCATCGTGCCCACCGATACGCCGGGCTACAAGGTCCTGCGGGTAGAGGACAAGCTGGGCCAGCACGCTTCCGATACGTGCCAGATCGCGTTCGAGGACTTGCGTATCCCCGCTGCCTTCAGGCTGGGCGCGGAAGGCGAGGGCTACAAGATCGCGCTGTCCAACCTGGAGGGCGGCCGCATCGGCATCGCGTCGCAATCGGTGGGCATGGCGCGCGCCGCCTTCGAATGCGCGCGCGACTACGCCCATGACCGCCAGGCTTTCGGAAAACCCATCATCGAGCATCAGGCCGTTGCGTTCCGGCTGGCCGACATGGCGACGCAGATCCACGCCGCGCGGCAGATGGTGCTGCACGCCGCCGCGCTGCGCGAGGCCGGACGGCCAGCCCTGACGGAAGCGTCGATGGCCAAGCTGTACGCCTCGGAGATGGCCGAAAAGGTCTGTTCGGCCGCGATCCAGACGCTGGGCGGCTATGGCTATCTGAAGGATTTCCCCGTGGAACGCATCTACCGGGACGTGCGCGTGTGCCAGATCTACGAAGGCACCAGCGATATCCAGCGGCTGGTGATCGCGCGCAGCTTGTAGGCGGGCGTCATGCGGCATGGGCTTCTGGCATCGGCCGCTGGCGATTCGGCTGTACCGCAACCGGAACCTCGGCTAGCGGACGGCAACGGCGAATGATTGGGCTGCGGCATCGGCGTGCGCCGCGTTGCCGCAGCGCCGCTTGCCGGGCATGAAAAGCCAGCCGCCCATTTCCGCTTTATGCATAATCCCGGTCTGACTGTTGAATCACGCCGTGGAATCCATGACTGAACCGCTGTCCTTCCACCCCCGGCTGCGCGTGCGCACGGCCGACTTCTTTCCCGTTGACAATGCGCCGGCCGTCCGGCAATTGCCCGACGGCCCGGGTGTCGGGCTGCGCTGGTTGGCGCATTGCGTGCTGGGGAGCCATCTGCTGATGGTGGCGTGGCTGACCGGACCGCGCGGCGCGCAGGGCTTCGGGCTGGCGGTGGCCGATAGCGATTGGACGCTGCTGGCCACGCACTTCCAGCCGGTCGAACTGCCGGCGGGGCAGCCGGGCGCGCAGTCCGGCGATATCGAGCGCCACGGCGACATCTACGCCGCGCAGTTGCATTGCCTGCATCGGGACGCGCAAGGCTTGCGCGCGATGCTGGCGGTAGAGCAACGGGCCACGCGCCGCTACCCGGGCGCGCATGGGGGCGGCGTTGTGCTGACCTCGGGCGTGGCCGACTGGTTCCGGATAGAGATTGCGCTGGAAGCGGACGGGCGGCCTCGCCTGAATACGCGCGCGGCGCCGGCGCACCATGAACCGTTCTGCAATTCGCTGCATGCCGCGCAGTTTCCTGATGGCGGCCATTGGCTGGCGCTGCGCGACACGCTGCCCGAGACGGTCTCGGAAGCGGATGCCTACCTGAACACGCATCGCCGGCTGCACGTGGCCGCCGACCGGCAAGGCGTCCCGCAAGCGTGGCGTCCCATCGAGGGCGCGGAAGGCGCATTGCCAATGGATACGGTGCTGACGGGCGCGATGCACGCACGGGCCTATGACGATACGCAGGTCGTGACCCTGCTGACCATGGCAGGGGCCACGCGCCTGTGCTTGCTGGATCTTGCCGAGGCGCGGCTGACGCAAGCCGTGGCGCTGCGCATCCCCAAGGGCCATTGGCGCGTGCTGGCCTGGCGCGCGGACGCAGCGGGGGAAGGCGGGGAGTTCTGGCTGCATGCCAGCAACGACAAGCTGAGCATCAGGCATCGGGACAGCAGCTTGTGGCGCGTGACCTACGGGGCGGCGGCCGGCCGTGGCAAGAAGCGTTCGTCGCCAGGCTTGCCCGTGCTGGCCGAGCGCATCACCGAAGACCGCCTGGTTGCGGGGGCGGTCGCCATGGACTATGCGGACTTCACCCTGCTGTTGTGGCAGCACGGGCAGGGCATCAAGAACGTGGAACCCATGCGCTGCGCGGTCCATCCCTTGGCGGGCCCCTTGCAAGAGACGACGGCCTGGGACTGCGCCCGTCTGGCCGACAGCCTGCCGCAAGCGCCGGCCAGGGAAGTGATGGCTTTCGGCCGAACGATGCAGCGGCCCGCCGAGCCCTCGCTGCCTGCGCGCGGATTTGATTTCGCGGGCCAGCGGGTGCTGGTGTTCGACGAATGCAGCGCGCCGGCCGGGTTTCCGGACAGTGCGTTGCTGGGCACCGTCGAACCCGCCGTCAGGAGCGCGTCGGCGCGGGCTTGATCCGGTTACGGGCGCGGCGGCGCGCCCACAGCGCGTAGACGGCGATATTGCCCACGATCAGCAGCGCGGCCAGCACGATCTGCGTGGTTCTGGTGATGCCCTCGGGATAGATGAGGCCCAGGACGTAATGCTCGATGAAGCCGCCGGCATAGCCTTCCTGGCCGGCCCGCTCGCGCAGCGACACCTCGAGCGGGGTCAGGGGGCAGATCCAGCCCATGCCGATCACCATGGCGCCCCAGGCCAGCGCCGGCAGATGCAGATAGGCGGCCCGGGGCTTGCACAGCGCCAGAAGGCCGCCGAACATCACGAAGGCGACGAAAAGGCCGTGCGCGACGAGCACCAGGTCGGCAAGGATGCGATAGGTCATCGGGGCTTCAGATCTTCAGGTCGCGCAGAAGCTTGGTCAATTCCGGCGCCGTCATCAGGGACACGCCCTGCGACTTCGCGTATTGCAGCGCGTTGTCGGACACATCGCCCAGCGCGATATAGATGGCTTCGCGGGCGCCGCGCTTCTCGCGCACGGCCTGCAGGTCGCGCAGCGGCTCCACGCCGACGCGGGCGGCCTTCCAGCGCTTGGCGCTGACGATGGCCACATGGCCGTCCTTGCTCAGCGCAAAATCCGCGCCGGGCAGTTGCAGGCGTTCGACTTCGCAGCCGTCACGCCGGAAACCGGCTTCGACGGTCTTCGAGAAGTCCGCCCAGGACATGGCGGCGGTGGCCTCGGCCACGGCCTGCACGCGCGTGCCGGATGGCGCGCGCAACTGCTTGTAGGCCGCCATGATCGAAATCACGGCGAACGGCACGGCGGCAAACACGCCCATCGCGGCGTAATCCAGGGGCAGGGCGGCAAAGCCGCCCACGCACAGCAGCAGGGCCACGCCCGCGCCCATCCACCACGGTGAGCGCAGCAGGACGGCGAAGATGGAGTTCTGGGACATCTTGAGTTTCATGGCGGCTCGCGGCGGTGCGGTAAAGGGGATCGGGCCGGATCAGGCGTCGTTGCCCGCGGCGTCAAAGGCGCGCACCACGATGCGCACGTCGCCGCAGGTCACGATCTGTCCGCCGCGGATCTTTGCCGTCTTGCGCGTTTCCACCACGCCGCCGACGCTGACATGGCCGTCGGCAACAAGCATCTTGCCCGCGCCGCCGCTGTCGCACACGCCGGTGGCCTTGAGCAACTGGTTGATTTCAATATAGGGGCTGCCGTCGGCAAGGGTGAATTCGATGATGGGCATATCGCGCGAGTCAGTGAGATCAGGGGCGGGGCGCTCAGGCCGGGCGGTCGCCATTGGTATTGCCGGGGACGCCGGGGCCGGAGGCGCCGGGATTGCCAGGGTTACCGGGATTGCCGGGATTGCCAGAGGTGCCAGGGGTTCCAGGGGTTCCAGGGGTGCCCGGATTGCCCGCCGCAGCGGCCTCCTCGGCCGGCCCCTGGGGCGCGGCGGCCGGCGCCGGGCGGTTGTTGGTTTCGGCGCGCGCCATCCAGGCGATCAGCGACGAGCGCATGGCCTCTTCGACCGACATCTGGATGGGCTGGACCCAGTCCTGCGGGACGAAGACCGTGTAGCCGCCGATCATGTAGCCCATCGGCAAATAGACGGCGACGCGATCGCCCTGCGTGAAGCCTTCGGGCAGGCCTTCCATGCCGCGCCGGGTGACCAGGCCCACCAATTCCAGTTGCTGGCCCGGCACGCGCAGAATCACCACCTGCTGGGCCGTGTTCTTGGAGCTGGGCGAAAAATAATCGGCGAAGCTCTTCAAGGACGAATAGATGCTCTTGACCACCGGCAGGTTGGTGAACGGCATTTCCACCAGCGTCAGCACCCGCTGCACGCGTTCCTTCGACACGAGATAGCCGATCGCCAGGATGCCCAGGATGCCCAGCGCCAGACCCATGCCCGGCACATAGAAGCCGCCGATGAACGGGCGCAGGAAGGTCAGCGCGACGGATTCCGTCCAGGCCAGGAAGATATAGAGCAGGTAGATCGTCAGCGCCAGCGGCAGGACGGTGATCAGGCCGCGGAAGAAATATTTGTAGAGACGGGTCATAGGCAATGGCAAATTGGGGTCGGACAGCGATGCATGGCGTGCCGGGGGCCGCCAGCATAGCAGCCGGCGAATGGCAGCCGGGTAACAAAACCGCGTGGCGGGCGGGGGCCGGTACTACCGGTCGACCGGCAAGAACAGGGTCTCCTTGATTTCCTCCATGACCACGTAGCTGCGCGACTCGGCGGACGCGGGCAGACGTTTGAGGATTTCGCCCAGAAGACGGCGGTATTCATTCATTTCGGTCAGGCGGGCTTTGACCAGGTAATCGAAGTCACCCGACACCAGGTGGCATTCCATGACTTCGGGCACGTACAGCAGCTCTTTCTTGACCTTGTCGAAGACGTCGCCGGACTTGGCCGACAGCTTGATCTCCAGGAAAACGAGCAGGTTCTTGCCCAGCGCCGCCGGGTTGACGCGCGCATGGTAACCCGTGATGACGCCCTCGCGCTCCATGCGCTTGACGCGGTCGGAGCAAGGAGTGGCTGAAAGGCTGACCCGCTCGGCCAATTCAGTCACCGAAATGCGGCCTTCGCGCTGCAGGATTTCCAGGATTTTCAGGTCGATACGGTCGAGGTCGCGCATTTTCACTTTTGGCGATCATAAAACGGGGGCGGCCCGAGAAAAAGCACTGGCAAACGAAAATCTTCAGTGCTTTTCACTGCCTGGAGGCCCATAGACTACCGAAATTCCTGTACAAAACCAAACACTGGAAAGAATCATGCATGTGATCGTCCTCGGCAGCGGCGTTATCGGCACCACGACCGCCTATTACCTGGCCCGCCAGGGCGCCAAAGTGACGGTGCTGGACCGCCAGCCCGCGGCGGCCCAGGAAACCAGCTACGCCAACGCCGGCCAGGTCTCCCCGGGCTATTCCACGCCGTGGGCCGCGCCCGGCATTCCGCTGAAAGCCATCAAGTGGCTGTTCCAGAAGCATGCGCCGCTGGCGATCCGCCTTGACGGCAGCCTGTACCAGCTCAAATGGATGGCGGCCATGCTGGCCAACTGTTCCGCGGACCGCTACTCGGTCAACAAGGAACGCATGCTGCGCCTGTCCGAGTACAGCCGCGATTGCCTGCGCGAACTGCGCGCCTCGACCGGCATCCACTACGAAGAGCGCACCCGCGGCACCTTGCAGCTATTCCGCACGGACGCGCAGATGGAAGCGGCGCGCCGCGACATCGCCGTGCTCGAAGAAGTGGGCGTTCCCTACGAACTGCTGGACCGCAACCGTCTCGTGACGGCCGAGCCCGCGCTGGCGCATTCGGTCCACAAGCTCTCGGGCGGTCTGCGCCTGCCGAACGACGAAACCGGCGACTGCCAGTTGTTCACGAAGCGGCTGGCCGACATGGCCGCCGCCCTGGGCGTGGACTTCCGCTACAACCAGACGGTGTCGGGCCTGGACAGCGTGGGGGGCCAGATCACCGGCGTGCGGGTCGGCGGCGAAGTGCTGACGGCGGATCGCTATGTGGCTGCCTTCGGCAGCTACACCCGGGGCTTTCTGGAGCCGCTGGGCCTGGATCTGCCGGTGTATCCGGTCAAGGGCTATTCGCTGACCATTCCCATGAAGGACGAATCGGCCGCGCCGGTGTCGACCATCCTGGACGAGACCTACAAGATCGCGGTGACGCGTTTCGACCAGCGCATCCGGGTGGGCGGCATGGCCGAGCTGTCCGGCTTCGACCTGCGCCTGAAGGACGCGCGCCGCAAGACGCTGGAACTGGTGGTCAACGACCTGTTCCCCGGCAGCGGGCACGTCGCGCAGGCCGAGTTCTGGACCGGGCTGCGTCCCATGACGCCGGACAGCACGCCGGTCGTCGGCCCGACCCGTTACGGCAACCTGTATCTGAACACCGGCCACGGCACGCTGGGCTGGACCATGGCCTGCGGCTCCGGCAAGCTCGTCGCCGACCTGGTCATGGGCCAACGCCCCGCCATCCGCACGGACGGCCTCGGCCTGTCGCGCTACGAGCGCAGCGCCGGATCCAGCCAGCCGCTCGTGCTGGACGGCAAACGCGCGTAGCGCCCCGCCGCCGGGCCGCCCCAAGGCGGGGCAGCCCCCTCGGGGGGCAGCAAGCACGCGACGCGTGCGCGGCGTGGGGGCCCGATACAGCCGCCCCGCCGCCGGGCCGCCCCAAGGCGGGGCAGCCCCCTCGGGGGGCAGCAAGCGAGCGCAGCGAGTGCAGCGTGGGGGCCCCATTTCTACTTGCCTCTATGCCAAAATCCGCGCATGACTCATTTTCTGCATACTGCCGACTGGCAGATCGGCCGGCAATACGGCCAGTTCGAAATTGACGACGCCGCGATGCTGGCCGAGGCGCGCTTTGACGTCGTGGCGCGCATCGCCGCGCTGGCCGCCGAGCGCGGCGTGGACGCGGTGCTGGTGGCCGGCGACGTGTTCGATACGCAGGGCGTGTCGGACCGCACGATCCGCCGGCTGTTCGCCGCCATGGCCGGCTATGCCGGTCCCTGGGTGATGATCGCCGGCAACCACGACGCCGCGCTGGCCGACAGCGTCTGGAGCCGCGCGATGCAGTTGGGCTGCATTCCCTCCAACGTCCATGCGCCGCTGCGCACCGGCGTGGTGGACCTGGCGGCGATCAATCTTGCCGTCCTCGCCGCGCCGCTGACGCAGCGCCATACCTACGACGACGTCACCCAGGCCTTCGACACCCTGGAGTCCGAACCCGGCCGCGTGCGCGTGGGCCTGGCGCACGGCAGCGTCGCCGGCCGGTTGCCGGACACCATCGACGCCACCAACCCGATCGCTGCGGACCGCGCGGCCCGGGCGCGCCTGGACTATCTGGCGTTGGGCGACTGGCACGGCTGCCTGTCCGTGGACGACCGCACCTGGTATGCCGGCACGCCCGAGCAGGACCGCTTCCGCGGCAACGAGCCCGGCTATGTGCTGGACGTGCGCATCGCCGCGCCCGGCGCGACGCCGCTGGTGGAGCGCGTGGCAACCGGCAGATACCGCTGGTCGGCCTGGTCCGAGACGCTGAGCCTGCCCACGGATGCGCAGGCGCTGGCCGAACGCATGGCCGCGTTGCGCGCCGAAGATGTGCTGCGCCTGGACGTGCAGGGCCACGTCAACATGGAAACCTGGGACGCGCTGCAGCGCGCCGTGGACCAGGCCGCCGCGCAGGTCCGGGCCCTGCTGCCGGACCTGTCCGGCCTGCGGCTGGAACCCGACGAGGCGGACCTGGCCGAACTGCGCGCCAGCGGCTACGTGGGCGAGGTCGCGGCGCAGCTTCAGGCATTGCAGGGCGATGCCGCCCAGTCCGCCGTGGCGGGGGAGGCGCTGCGCCTGCTGCTGCGGTATCAGCGTGAAAGCGCGGCGCCGGGAGCCACGTCATGAAGCTCTCTCGCATCGTCCTGGAAGAATTCCGCAAGTTCCGCCAGCCCCTGGCGCTGGACGGCCTGCAAGACGGCCTGAATCTGTTCGTCGGCCCCAACGAGGCCGGCAAGAGCACGGTGGCCGCCGCGTTGCGCGCGGCCTTCCTGGAACGCTACAGCACCAGCAAGGTGGCGGACCTGGCCCCGCGCGGCGAGTCCGGCGCCCGGCCCAGTGTCGAACTGGCCTTCACGCATGCCGGGCATGGCTATGTGCTGAAAAAACAGTTCCTTTCGCGCGCGCGTTGCGAGCTGCTGATCGACGATGGCGCGCAGCGCCTGGATGGCGAAGAAGCCGAAAACGCGCTGGCCGCGCTGCTGGGTTTCGAGCTGTCCGGACGCGGGCAGAGCAAGCCCGATCTGGCGGGCATCCCCGGCCTGTTGTGGATCCAGCAGGGCGATGGCCAAAACCTGCAAGAGGCGGCGGGCTTCGCCGGCGCGCACTTGCGCGATGCGTTGACGCAGCTATCGGGCGAGCTCGCCTCCGGCGACGGCGACCGCCTCTACGAGCGCGTGTCGGCCGAACGCGGCGCGCTGCTGGATGCGCGCAATGGCCGGCCGAAGGGCGTCTACAAAGAGGCCGAGGACGCATTGGCGCGCGCCTTGGCCGACCGCGAAGCCTGCGCGCAGGCGATGGCGCAGCTCAACGCCGACGTGGACCGGCTCGCGGAACTGCGGCGCGAACACGAGCGCGCCCAGGCCGCCGAACCCTGGAAGGACTTCGATTCCAAGGCGGCGCAAGCCCGCTTGCGCCTGGCCGCCTTGGCCAAGGAACGCGAGGCCTTCGACGGCCTGCGCCGCGAACAGGCCCAGGCCGCGCAAACCCTGACCTTGCTGCAGGACCAGGTCCGGCGCGACCAGCAGGACGAAACCGAACTTCAGACGCTGATGCGCGACGCGCGGGCAGCGCGTGCCCAGGTGCAGGCCGCGCAGGAGTCTCTGGCGCGCGCGCAGCAACAGCGGCAGGCGCATGCCGCCTCCGTGGAGGCGGCCCGCCAGCGCGTGGTCCTGGTGCAGGCGCTGGCCGACCGGCGCGACCTGAATGCTCAACTGACCCCGTTGGGCCCCGAGATCGAACGCCTGGATGGCGCCTTGAAGGACGCCACGGCCCTGATCGAACAAGGCTCCGCGCTGAAGTCCGAGGCCGTGCGCCTCGAGATTGCCGATGCCGAGATCGAGGCATTGCGCAAGGCCACGCGCGAACTCAACAACCTGCAATTGCAGCAACAGGCCATCGCCACGCGCCTGCGCTACCAACTCGACGCGGGACAGCAGGCGATGCTGGACGGCAGGCCGCTCACCGGCGCCGACGAGGTGCTGCTGACGGCGGCCGCGGAGTTGGTTCTGCCCGGCGTGGGCCGGTTCCACATCGAGCCGGGAGGGCAGGACCTGCCCGCCTTGAAGCGCGATCTGGCGCAGGCCGAGGCGGGCTGCGCCGCATTGCTCAAACGCGCGGGCGTGGACACGCTGGCCGAGGCCGAACAGCGTCACGCCCGCTACAGCGCCCTGTTGCGTGAACTGGACGGCATGCGCAAGACCCTGGGCATCCATGCGCCCAAGGGCGTGGATGCCTTGCGCAATCAGCGCGACGAGGCGCTGGCGCGTCAGACCCAACTGCGGGAGCGCCTGTCCAAGCTGCCCGCCGCGGTGGAATCGGACGGCGACGACCTGCCCGCCGCCGCCCAGGCCCTGCGCGAAGCCGAGGCTGTCGCGGCCCAGGCCGAGAAGACGCTGGCGGCCGCGCAGCGCGCGCTTGACGCCGACGGCGCCCGCGCCCAATTGCTGGAAGGCCAGGCCACGGCGCGCGGCGCCGAAGTGCAGTCACCCGAACGGGCGGCGCAACGGCAATCCCGCGCGGGCCGGCTGGCCGAGGCGCGCAGCGCGCACGACGAGCTGGAACGGCGCGTGCGCGAAGCACAGGCCGCGCTGGCCGAACACCGGCCCGAACTCGCCGAGCAGGATGTCCAGCGTTTTGAAAAGTCCGCCGCCATCGAACGCGAGGCCCAGCACAAGCGCCACGGAGACATCCTGCAGTTGCAGGGCAAGCTGGACCAGGCCGGCGCCCAGGGCCTGGGCGAACGCCTGTCGGAAGCGGATGCCGCCTGCGAACGCCTGGAACGCCGCCGCGACGAGTTCGCGCGCCGCGCCGCCGCGCTCGAACTGCTGCTGAAGCTGCTGGCCGACAAGCGCGCCGCGGCCACGCAGCGTCTGCAGGCGCCGCTGGCCCGCCGCCTGAATCACTATCTGGCGCTGCTGTTTCCCGAGGCCGCGCTGCGCCTGGACGACGCGCTGCTGCCCACCGCGCTGCGCCGCGGCGACGGCGAAGACCTGCTGGACGCGCTGAGCTTCGGCACGCGCGAACAACTGGGCATCCTGGCCCGCTTTGCCTACGCGGACCTGCTGCGCGAGGCCGGCCGCCCGACCTTGCTGGTGCTGGACGACGCGCTTGTGCATACCGACGATGCCCGGCGCGACTTCATGAAGCGCGCGCTGTTCGACGCGGCGACGCGGCATCAGATCCTGATGTTCACCTGCCATGGCGAGGCATGGCGGGATATGGGGGTGGAGCAGCGCAGGATCGGCTAGGGCAGGCGGACGGCCAGGCGCCGGGCTAGTCGCGTTTCCGGCTGTCCGCCGCTACGCGCGCGGCTGGTTGCTGGCCGGAGGTGCCGGCGCCGCCGTCGAACCAGCCATTCCAGGGCTGTGCGGCGGGGGCGGCGTCTTCCAGGCCGCTGTCGTCCAGCCCCGCCCAATGCCCGCTCACAAGCTGGGCCGGCCGCGTTTGCGCCACGACCCGCGCGCACACGGACCAGGCGTCCAGGCGCACGCTCAGGCCGGCGTAGATGCCATGGCCGGCGCCCGCTTCGATGATGCCTTCCGCCTGCGCGCCCTCGCCGGCCCGGATCGACCCTTCGGCGCGGATGTCCTCGCCCGCGATGAGGCCCCATCCGGAAAACAGATGGTCGCCGCATTGGATCGAGCCGCCCGCCTGAATGCCGCTGGCCGCGTTGATTTCCTTTTCCGCCCGCACGTGGCCGCCGGCCTTGATGCCTTGTCCGCATTTGATGGCGCCCTGTGCGCTCACGTCCTGTCCCGCGTGCAGGTGGCCGGTGACCGCCAGGTCCTGTCCGGCGCAGATGTCCCATTTTGCGCGCAGGTTGCCGCCGCAATCCAGGCGCGTTGCCGTTTCCACGCCCCAGTCCGCGGTCACGTCGCCGCCCGCGCGCAGGTTGCCGCCGCTGGCGATATTGGCGCCCGCGCTGATGTTTTCTCCGGCCATGATGGTCTCGCCGGCGCGGATGCCGCCGCCCGTGACGATGGCGCGGCCGGCGCGCACCACCGTGTCCACATTGATCCCCATGCGCACTTCCAGCGTGCCCGCGAACACAATGGCGTTGGCGTCGACGGCATCGAGCCTGAGGACGGCATCGGTCGGGCCGAACTGGTCCAGCAGCCAGCAGGCGTCGCCGACGCGGCCGTCGGCGACCAGCGCATCAAGCACGGCCTGGTAATCCCCTTGGCCGTTGTGGTCCCGCAGGAACCATTTGTAGCCGCCCGCGCAGGGATTCTTGGCTTTGACGAATTTCTTGGTGAGTTGCATGGCGATTGAAAAGAAACAGTGCGTGGCGTGGCCGCATGCCGCCGCGGGCATGCGCAAACCAGATAGGGCGCGGACCCGGCCACGCGGCAGGGCGTCCGCCGGCCGGTTTTGGGCTGCGGGCCGCGCGGATGTGCGCAGGCAGCCGGCAACGGGCCGGAATGAAACTTCAGGAAGGGAAAAGCCGGGTGATTAGCCGGGCTTGGAGCGCGCGTAGGCGGAACGCGCGGCGACTTCCTGCGAACTCAACAGTGTTGAGCGCAGGGCGCAGAGGGCGCAGGCAGCGCAGGGAGGGGGGCAGAAATCGGATCGCACGGGTGCAGATGCTACCACCCGGGCGTTGGCAGTCAAGCGGGGCCCCCGCAAAGCGCCCGGCCGGGGGCCGGTCCCGTGCGAGGCCGCTTGCAGGATGAACAGGCCCGGGGCACGACCCTTACAGGGAGGCCGCCCCGGGCCGGTGCGGGTCAGTTCGTCAGGACGATGTTGCGGTCCTTGGCGATGCGCTGGCGCAGTTCCAGTTCACGCTTGATCTGCGCGGCGTACTGGGCGGGCGTGTTGCCGTCCACCAGGGAACCGCCGTCGGCCAGGCGCTGGGCGACCTTGGGGTCCTTCAGGGCCTTGACGGTAGCGGCGTGGATGCGGTCCACCACGGCTTGCGGCGTGCCGGCGGGGGCCACCAGTCCGTACCAGGCCATGTTGTCCACGTCGGCCAGGCCGCCTTCGGTGAAGGTGGGGACGTCCGGCAGGGCAGGCAGGCGCTTGGGAGCCGCCACGGCCAGGGCGCGCAGCTTGCCGGCCTGGATGTGGGGCATGGACGAGGGCAGGTTATCGAACTGGGCGTTGACCTGGCCGGCAATCACGTCGTTGAGCGCCGGGCCCGAACCGCGATAGGGCACGTGGACCATGTCGGTCTTGGTGATCGACTTGAACAGTTCGCCGTCCAGGTGGCTGATGCCGCCCGCGCCCGACGACGCATAGCTGTACTTGCCGGGGTTGTTCTTCAAGAGCGTGATGAACTCCGCCAGCGTCTTGGCGGGCACGGCGGGGTTGACGGTCAGCACGTTGGGAACGTTCACCATATTGGTGATGGGCGTGAAGTCCTTGAGCGGATCGTAGGGATTCTTCGGGTTCGTGGCCGGATTGGTGGCCATGGTGCTGACGGTGGCCACGCCCAGCGTGTAGCCATCGGGGGCGGAGCGCACGAGGGCATCCGCGCCGATCGAGCCGCCGCCGCCACCCCGGTTCTCAACCACGACGGCCTGACCGAGCTCGCGGCCCAGGCCTTCGGCGACGATGCGCGCGACGATATCGGTGGTGCCGCCCGCGGCGAAGGGCACGATCAGCCGGATGGGCTTGTTGGGGTAGGGGTCGGCGGCTTGCGCGGCGGAACTAAGGCAGACGCCTGCGATGGCGGCGGCCAGGACGGCCTTGGCATGTGACAGCATATTCAAGAGTCTTCTCCATATTGTTGTTCCGAGCCGGCCCGGCTTCTTGGGCCGGCGTCGGTGAGGCGCGCGCTGCAGGGATACCGGCAGGTCAACGCCTCGTGGGCGCAATTCCACACAGGAATCCCCCTACGGTCAACTTGGGATTCTCCCTGCTTTGAGGATTCGCAATAATTTTTTACGGTGACGGATAGTTGTCGGGAAATGGCGGAAATTCCAAGAAAATAGCCGTCTGACAAGTAGATGAACATGCATTCAACGGCCTTCATTGCGCAATCATTGCGCATTCATCTTGCTGTCATTAGCTGGGTTCGTGCATAAATCTCTGCATAACTTACGAGAATCTGATATTTTTCGGATGAGATTCTTGGCCGGTCTTGCAAGAAAACTATTGCGTTTGTTTCTGTCTGCGCCGTTCAATGGCGTTGGTTGATGTCCCCGCGGGGCAACGTGTAGTGCAGCGACGCACCGGGCCAGGGTTCCGTCCGTTTTTCAATCCCCGGTCTGTTTCGTCTCTCGCTGCCTTGTGCTGGCGGGAGGGGGCCCGGACATTCTCGGAACGCCATGTCGCTGATCCTGATCCTCGCTCTGCCGTTCGCCGGCAGCCTGTGCGCCGCGCTGCTGCCTTCCAACGCCCGCAACGCCGAGGCCTGGTTGGCGGGCCTTATCGCCCTGGCCTGCGTGGTTCTGACCGCCAGTCTCTATCCGGACGTCGCCAACGGCGGCGTGATCCGGGCCGATCTCCCCTGGGCGCCTGCGCTGGGGCTCCAGTTCACGCTGCGCATGGACGGCTATGCCTGGCTGTTCGCGCTGATCGTCTCCGGCATGGGCGCCCTGGTGGTGCTGTACGCCCGCTACTACATGTCACCGGAAGACCCGGTGCCCCGCTTTTTCTCGTTCTTCCAGGCCTTCATGGCCGCCATGCTGGGCGTGGTGCTGTCCGGCAATCTGATCCAGCTTGTGCTGTTCTGGGAAATGACCAGCCTGGCTTCCTTCATGCTGATCGCCTACTGGCACCATCGCCTGGACGCGCGCCGCGGCGCGCGCATGGCGCTGACCGTCACGGGCGGGGGCGGGCTGTGCCTGCTGGCGGGCGTGCTGATCCTGGGCCATATCGTGGGCAGCTACGACATGGACCGCGTCCTGGCGTCGGGCGACCTGGTCCGCGCCGACCCCTGGTATCCCGCCGTGCTGGTGCTGGTGGCGCTGGGCGCGCTGACAAAGAGCGCCCAGTTCCCATTTCACTTCTGGCTGCCCAACGCCATGGCCGCGCCCACGCCGGTGTCGGCCTACCTGCATTCGGCCACCATGGTGAAGGCGGGTGTATTCCTGCTGGCGCGCTTCTGGCCCGTGCTGTCGGGCACCGACGAATGGTTCTGGATCATCGGCGGGGCAGGGCTGATCACCCTGGTGCTGGGCGCCTACGCGGCCATCTTCCAGCAGGACATGAAAGGGGTGCTGGCCTATTCCACGATCAGCCATCTGGGCCTGATCACGCTGCTGCTGGGGCTGAACAGCACGCTGGCGCTGGTGGCCGCCATCTTCCACATGATCAACCACGCCACGTTCAAGGCCTCGCTCTTCATGGCGGCGGGCGTGGTCGACCACGAAACCGGCACGCGCGACCTCAGCCGGCTGTCCGGGCTGTACAAGGCCATGCCCATCACGGCCACGCTGGCCATGGTGGCGGCGGCCTCGATGGCGGGCGTTCCACTGCTGAACGGCTTCCTGTCCAAGGAAATGTTCTTCGCGGAAACCACCTTCGTCAGCGGCGACCGGTTCACGCAGATCGGCCTGCCGCTGCTGGCCACCATCGCGGGCGCGTTCAGCGTGGCGTACTCGCTGCGCTTCATCCTGCAGGTCTTCTTCGGCCCTCCGGCGACCGACCTGCCGCGCGCGCCGCACGAGCCGCCGCGCTGGATGCTGCTGCCCAGCGCGCTGCTGGTATTCATGTGCCTGCTGGTGGGCGTGGTGCCCAGCCTGACGGTGGGCCCTTTCCTGGCCACGGCCGCGCACAGCATCCTGGGCGAGGACATGCCCGAGTACAGCCTGGCGGTCTGGCACGGCGTCAACCTGCCCCTGGTCATGAGCCTGGTCGCCACGACGGCGGGCGTGCTGCTGTACCTGGCGCTGCGGGCGCACCAGCGCGCCAATCCGGGCCGGGTGCCATTCATCTACCGGCTGGACGGCCGCCGCACCTTCGAGGCGCTGCTGGACGGTTCCAGCGTCGCGGCCGCCTGGCTGCTGCGCTGGGTGTCGTCGACTCGCCTGCAGGTGCAGATGCTGCTGATCGTGCTGGGCGCCTTGTTCGTCGCCTGGCTGCCGCTGCGGGCGGGCGGCTGGCTGGATGGCACGGGCCGCATGACGCCCATCGATCCGGTATTTGCCCTGCTGTGGCTGGTTGGCGGCACCTGCGCCCTGGCAGCCGCGTATCAGGCCAAGTATCACCGCCTGGCGTCCCTGGCGCTGGCGGGCGGCGCCGGTCTGATCACCTGCCTGACCTTCGTGTGGTTCTCGGCGCCCGATCTGGCGCTGACGCAGCTTTCCGTGGAAGTCGTGACCCTGGTCCTGCTGCTGCTGGGCCTGCGGTGGCTGCCCCGCCGGATCGAGCAGGACGACGAAGAAACCCTCAAGGCCACGCTGCAGGCCCGGGGCCGCCGCTTGCGCGACCTGCTGGTGGCCGTGGCCGCGGGCACCGGCATGGCCGCGCTGGCGTATGCGGTGCTGGCGCGCCCGCAAGGCGACACCATTTCCTCTTACTTCGTTGACCGCGCGCTGCCCGACGGCGGCGGCACCAACGTGGTCAACGTGATCCTGGTGGATTTCCGCGGCTTCGATACGTTCGGCGAGATCACGGTGCTGGGCATCGTGGCGCTGACGGTCTATGCGCTGCTGCGCCGTTTCCGCCCCGCGACCGAAAGCGCGGACCTGCCGCGCCAGCAGAAGGAGCAGGACGGCGGCGTGCCGGACGCGCCGGACATCAAGTCGCTGGTGCCCGCGGGTTCGATGATGGTGCCCACCGTGCTGGTGCGCCTGCTGCTGCCCGTCGCCGCGTTGATCTCCGTGTATTTCCTGCTGCGCGGCCATAACCAGCCGGGCGGCGGATTCGTCGGCGGCCTGATCTTCGCCACCGCGGTCATCCTGCAATACATGGTGGGCGGCGTGTACTGGGTGGAGTCGCGCAGCCGCCTCAACCCGCAGAACTGGATCGGGATCGGGCTGCTGTCCGCCGGCGCCGCCGCGGTGACCGCATGGCTGGCCTACAAGCCTTTCCTGGCCGCGCTGGCCTGGGATGTCGCGCTGCCGTTCATCGGCCATGTCCACTTGTCCAGCGTGCTGCTCTTCGACCTGGGCGTCTACATGCTGGTCGTGGGGTCCACCGTGCTCGTGCTGGTGGCACTGGCTCACCAATCGCTGCGCGCGCAGCGCAAGGCCGCCGCCGAAATCCAGGCGGCCGCCGCTCAAACAGGGGAAGCCTGATGGAATTGATTTACGCCGTCGCGATCGGCGTCCTGGCGGGCTCGGGCGTCTGGCTGCTGCTGCGGCCCCGGACGTTCCAGTTCATCATGGGCCTGACGCTGGTCTCCTATGCGGTGAACCTCTTCATCTTCGGCATGGGCCGGCTCACCTCCGGCCGTCCGCCGGTCGTGGATCCCGCCATGGCGCATGATCCTTCCTGGTATGCGGATCCGCTGCCGCAGGCGCTGGTGCTGACGGCCATCGTGATCGGCTTCGCCACCACCGCGCTGTTCCTGGTTGTGCTGCTGGCCTCGCGTGGCCTCACGGGTACCGACCACGTTGATGGACGGGAGTCCCAATCTTGAGTTTCTGGCTTCAACATCTTCCTGTTCTGCCCGTCGTTACCCCGCTGATCGCGGGGGCCGCGATGCTGCTGCTCGCCGATACCAGCCGCTATGCGCGCGGCGGTATTGCGCTCCTGTCCACGATGGCCCAGCTTGCCGCCGCCATTGCCCTGCTGGCGGTGGCCGGCGGCGCCGTGCCCGGCGTCTGGCCGGACGGGGTAGGGGTCTATCTGGTGGGCGACTGGCCGGCGCCGTTCGGCATCGTGCTGGTGGTCGACCGCCTGGCGGCCGTCATGCTGACCCTGACCTCGGTGCTGGGCCTGGCCACGCTGGTCTATGCGCTGGCCCGCTGGGACCGCGCGGGCGTGCATTTCCATTCGCTGTTCCAGTTCCTGCTGATGGGCCTGAACGGCGCCTTTCTCACGGGCGACCTGTTCAACCTGTTCGTGTTCTTCGAAGTACTGCTGGCGGCATCCTACGGCCTGCTGCTGCACGGCTCCGGCGTGGCGCGCGTCAGCGCCGGCCTGCAGTACATCGCGGTGAACCTGGTGGCGTCGTTCCTGCTGCTGATCAGCATTGCGCTGATCTATGGCGTGACCGGGACGCTGAACATGGCCGACCTGGCCCTGCGCGCCGGCAACCTGACCGGCGCCGACCGCATGCTGTTCGAGGCCGGCGCGGCCATCCTGGGCGTGGCCTTCCTGGTGAAGGCGGGCGCCTGGCCGCTGAATTTCTGGCTGGTCAAGGGGTATGGATCGGCCGGCGCGCCCATCGCGGCCATGTTCTCCATCATGACCAAGGTCGGCATCTATGCACTGCTGCGCATCGGATCGCTGCTGTTGCCGTCGGGCGCGCCCGCGGCCTTCAGCCTGGACTGGATGTTCGCGGCGGGGCTTGCCACGCTGCTGTTTGGCGGCTTGGGCCTGCTTGCCACGCAGCAACTGGAAAAAATGGTCGGCTATTGCGTGATCGTATCGGCCGGCACGCTGCTGACCGCACTGGGCATGCCCGGGGTGACGCTCACCGGCCCGGCGCTGTTCTACCTGATCAGTTCGGTGCTGACGACGGGCGCGTTCTTCCTGCTGGCCGAACTGATCGAACGCACCCGCAGCTTTGGCGCCAACGTGCTGGCCGTGACCCTGGATGCCTTCGACCTGGACGATCCGGCGTCGGTTAACCGTTCCGACGACGTGGTGGGCGTGGCCATACCGGCCGCCATGGCCTTTCTTGGCCTGGCCTTCATCTGTTGCGCCTTGCTCGTGACCGGGCTGCCGCCGCTGTCGGGCTTCGTGGCGAAGTTCTCGCTGCTGTCCGCCGCGGTGTCGGCCGCCACCGAATCGGCGCCGCCCATGGACGCCTGGATACTGGTCGCCGCCGTGCTGGTTTCGGGTCTGGCCGGCCTGATCGGCCTGAGCCGTACCGGCATCCGCGTGTTCTGGGCCAGCGATGACCGCAGCACGCCGCGCCTGCGCGTGATCGAGGCCGGCCCCGTGGCGGTGCTGCTGCTCCTGTGCGTGGGCCTGGCCGCGGGCGCGGGTCCGGTGTCGGCCTACCTGGACGACGCGGCGCGGTCACTGGACCAGCCCAGTTCGTATATCAATGCCGTCATGTCCGCGCAGACCGTGCGCGGCGCCCAGGGAGGAAGCTGATGCGCCGTCTCTACTTCCTGATCCTGCCCGGCCTGCTGTTCGCGCTGTGGCTGGTGCTGAACGAAAGCGTTTCCCCCGGCCAGATCGCGTTGGGCCTCGCGCTGGCGCTGTGGTTCACCTGGGCCGCGTCGCGCCTGCGCCCGCTGCATGCGCGGCCGCGCCGCCTGTGGAAGGTGCTGCCGCTGTTCCTGCACGTCACCTTGGATATCATCAAATCCAATGTCGCCGTGGCCCGGCTTATCCTGAATCCGCGCCGCAACGACTTTTCGCCCGGATTCATCATGATTCCGCTGACCATGCGCGACCCGCATGGACTGGCGATGCTTGCCTGCATCGTCACCTACACGCCCGGCACCGTCTGGGTGGACCTCACCGACGACCACCGCCTGAAACTGCACGTGCTGGACCTGCAGCACGAAGGCGATTGGATCAAGCTGGTACAGGAGCGCTACGAGCGCCCGTTGATGGAGATGTTTGAATGAACACCGTACTGTATTGGGCGGCGTCCTTTGCCTTGCTCTGCTTCGCGCTGGGCATGGTGTTCGCCACCATCCGCCTGCTGCGCGGACCCACCGCCCAGGACCGCGTCCTGGCCCTGGACACGCTGTATATCAACGGCATGCTGACGATGCTGGTCTTCGGCATCCGGTCCGGCACGTCCGTCTATTTCGACATTGCGCTGCTCATCGCGCTGTTCGGGTTCGTCGGGTCCACCGCGATGGCGCGCTTTCTGCTGCGCGGCGAGGTCATCGAGCCATGATCGACGCCCAACTCCCCCTGTGGGCCAGTATCCCCGCCACCGTCCTGCTGGTGCTGGGAGGCTTGCTGGCCGTGACCGGCTCCGCCGGCCTGCTGCGGTTCCGCACCTTCCAGGCGCGCATCCATGCGCCGACGCTGGGCAACACCCTGGGCTGCGCCTGCGTGCTGGCGTCCTCCATACTCGTGTTCTCCGCGCTGTCAGCCCGGCCTGTTTTCCATGAGGTCATCATCACGCTGCTGCTGATCGTTTCGTCCCCGGTCACCGCCATGCTCCTGATGCGCGCCGCTACCTACCGTAACCGCTTGACAAAGGCCGATGCGGACTTCGACGCGCGGTAGTGGCGGGTCGACATGTCCCTGTTTTCATGGCTGAAACGTAACCTTACGAATTCAAGTCGCTGGACATGTCCCCGACCGCGCAACATGGGATAGTGATGGCAGTAGGCGGCGCAGTGCAGAGCCGCGCCGTCCAGGTTCAATCTCTCTTAAAGGAGCTGACCATGACTACACGACCCATGCAGACCAAGCGTCTTGCCGCAACCCTTTGCACGGCGGGCCTGATGCTGATTGCCGGCGCGGCCCACGCGGCTGATGCCGGAACCAGCGGCACCGGTACGCCGCAGTCCCGCTACCAGCAGGATGTGGCCGCCTGCAAAAGCGGCGCCACCGGCCAGCCGCTGCAGACCTGCCTGCGCGAGGCGGGCGCCGCGCGGGAAGAGTCCCGCCGCCAGAACCTCAACGAAGCCAGCCCCGAACAGCGCCAGCAAAACATCCTGGCCCGCTGCAACCGGCTGCCCGAGGCGCAGCGCCAGAATTGCGTGACCCAGATGACCGCGCCCACGAACGTGCGCGGCAGTGTGCGGGGCGGGGGTGTCCTGCGTGAAACCGTGATCCAGGTGCCCGCGGATTCCATGCCGCCCGCCGCCACGGCGCCGGGGATGGCGCCCGTGCCGCCTGCCAGCACGGCGCCCGGCATGGCGCCGATGCCGCCCGCCAGCACTGCGCCGGGCATGGCGCCCGCGCCGATGCGCCAGTAAGCGGGGCCGCGGGGCGCGGCCGCAGCCACAATCAGGCAAAATGGCGGCTGTCGCCCTTTCTTACGCATATTCATGTCCGACGTCATCGCCCTGATTTTCGATTTCGACGACACGCTGGCCTCGGACAGCACGTCCGGTTTCCTGGACAGCATCGGGGTGGACACGGCGTCCTTCTGGAAGGACCAGGTCGACCCGCTGCTGTCCCAGCAGGACTGGGACCCCGTGCCCGCCTATCTGTACAAGATGATCCAGCTTTCCCAAGAGGGCAGGCATGGCCTCATCACGCAGCAACGGCTGAAGGACTGGGGCGCGCGGCTGGAACTGCACGACGGCGTGCCGACGCTGTTCCAGCGGCTGCGCGCGGCGGTGCGCGCCGAGCAGCCGCAGGTGCAGCTCGAGTTCTATCTGATTTCCAGCGGTATCGGCGACGTGGTCCGCTCCACGCCCATCGCGCACGAATTCACCGAGATCTGGGCGTCCGAATTCGTCTACGGCGAAGACGGCGGCATCTCCTTCCCGCGCCGCATCGTCAGCTTCACCGACAAGACCCGCTACCTGTTCCACATCCAGAAGGGCATCATCGGGCGCGATTTCCGCAGCAAGCCTTTCGAGGTCAACCGCAAGGTGCCCGAAGACCGCCTGCGCGTGCCTTTCGACCAGATGGTGTTCGTTGGCGACGGCTACACCGACATTCCCTGCTTTTCGCTGATCCGCCGCGCCGGCGGCTTTGCCTTCGGCGTCTGGGATCCCAAGCATCGCGACAAGCGCAGCCGGGCCTGGGGCTTCATCGAAGAGGGCAGGGTGTCCAACCTGAACCAGGCCCGCTACGACGAGCAGGCCGAACTCTATCAATGGCTCGAAGAGGCGGTCACCAGCCTGGCCGGCCGCATCGCGCTGAAGTCCCGGGTGTACCGTGGGTGAGCCCGCGGCCATGGCGGCGGTTCCGCCCTGGACCGAACAGGACGCCCGCTACATCACCCTGGCGCTCGAAGAGGCGCAGGCCGCCTACGACATAGGCGAAGTGCCGGTGGGCGCGCTGGTGGTGTCCGCCCAGGGAGACATCCTGGGCCGGGGCTACAACCGCACCATCATCGACCACGACCCGACCGCGCATGCCGAGATCGTCGCCTTGCGCAGCGCCGCGCGTCAGCTTGAAAATTACCGCCTGCCCGGCATCACCGTCTACGTGACGCTGGAGCCCTGCGTCATGTGCATCGGCGCCATGCTGCACGCGCGGCTGGCCCGCGTGGTGTTCGGCGCGTACGACCCCAAGACGGGAGCCTGCGGCAGCGTGCTGGACGTCGGTTCCGTTCCCAAACTCAATCATCACACTTCTGTCACCGGCGGCGTGCTGGCCGAACCTTGCGGCGATCTGCTGCGCCGGTTCTTCCGCGAGCGCCGCGCCAAGGAATCCATCGCATGAGCACCCCCAAAGCCGCCAAGCCTGCCGTCAAGGCGCGCGGCGCCAAAGCCGAAGCCGTCCCCGGCCATGATCACGAGCATGGCGACGCCTGCGGCGACGATTGCGGCCACGACCACGGCCACGACCATCATCACGGCGACCTTCCGGACGCGCGCGGCATTTACCTGATCTCGCCGTCTTCGGCGGTGCGCGACCCGGCCACGGTGGAACTCGCGCGCGAACGGCTTCAGCAGCAGGGCTTCAAGACAGCCCTGGACCGCACCGCCTTTGCCGAGCACCAGCGCTTCGCCGGCACGGACGCCCAGCGCCTGGCCAGCCTGACGCGCGCGGCCAAGCAGAAGCTGCCGATCGTGATGGTGACGCGCGGTGGCTATGGCCTGGGCCGGCTGCTGCATGCCATCGACTGGAAGGCCATGGCCGACAGCGGCAAGCGCTTTGTCGGCATGAGCGACTTCACCGCGTTCAACCTGGGCCTGCTGGCGCAAACCGGCGCGGTCAGCTACACGGGCGCGACGGCCGTCCAGGACTTCGGCGGCAAGAAGGTCGATGACCTGACCGAAGCGCTGTTCGGCGAAGTGATGCGCGGCGAACTCGAAATCCTCAGTTTCGAAACGCTGGACGCCGATCCGGTCGATGCCCGCGGCATTCTCTGGGGCGGCAACCTGGCCATGGTCACGTCGCTGCTGGGCACGCCCTACATGCCCAAGATCCGGGGCGGCATCCTGTTCCTGGAAGACGTGGCCGAGCATCCCTACCGCATCGAGCGCATGCTGATCCAGTTGTGGCAGGCCGGCATCCTGGCCAAGCAGAAGGCGATCGTGCTGGGCCGGTTCTCGGACTATAAGCTTGCGCCCCACGACAAGGGCTACGACCTGCACGAGGTCGTGGCATGGCTGCGCAAGACGGTGAAGGTGCCCGTCATCACGGGCCTGCCTTACGGGCATGTGGCCACCAAAGCCACCTTGCCGATCGGGCAGAAAGTCGGCATCGCCACCGAAAAGGGCCTGGCCCACCTGGTGCTGGACGAGCACCACCACTGATATTCCTGGCTGGCGGGCGGGCAGGATCGGGCGCGCAGGCCGCGCCCGCGCGATCCTGTCCACCCAAAAATAGGGGCCGCAGCCCCATTTGCTACACTATCCGGTTTCCTCGCATGCGTCTTCGGACGCCTTCAAACGCAAATACACCGTGATATCCACAGCCAATCTCACCATCCAGTTCGGTCCCAAGCCCCTTTTCGAGAACGTCAGCGTCAAGTTCGGGGAAGGCAACCGCTACGGGCTGATCGGGGCCAATGGGTCCGGCAAGTCTACGTTCATGAAGATCATCGGCGGCGACCTCGAATCCTCCGGCGGCAACGTGTCGCTCGAGCCGGGCGTGCGCCTGGGCAAGCTGCGCCAGGACCAGTTCGCGTTTGAAGACCTGCGCGTGCTGGACGTCGTGATGATGGGCCACACCGAGATGTGGGCCGCCATGTCCGAGCGCGACGCCATCTACGCCAATCCGGAAGCGTCGGAAGACGACTACATGCGCGCGGCCGACCTGGAAGCCAAGTTCGCCGAATACGACGGCTACACCGCCGAAGCCCGCGCGGGCGAGCTGCTGCTGGGCCTGGAAATCGCCGTGGACCAGCACAACCTGCCCATGCGCGAAGTGGCCCCGGGCTGGAAGCTGCGCGTGCTGCTGGCGCAGGCGCTGTTCTCCAACCCCGACGTCCTGCTGCTGGACGAGCCCACCAACAACCTGGATATCAACACCATCCGCTGGCTGGAAAACGTGCTCAACGGCTACCAGAGCACGATGATCATCATCAGCCATGACCGCCACTTCCTGAACCAGGTGTGCACGCACATGGCCGACGTGGACTACGGCGAGATCCGCATCTACGCCGGCAACTACGACGACTACATGCTGGCGTCCACCCAGGCCCGCGAGCGCCTGGTGTCCAACAACGCCAAGGCCAAGGAACGCGTCGCCGAACTCCAGGATTTCGTGCGCCGCTTCGCGGCCAACAAGTCCAAGTCGCGCCAGGCCACCTCGCGCCTGAAGCAGATCGACCGCATCAAGGCCGACCAGGTCGTGGTCAAGCCCTCGTCGCGCCAGAACCCGTATATCCGCTTCGAGCAGAACAAGGTCATGCACCGCCTGGCGGTCACCGTCGAAAACCTCACCAAGGCCTACGACGCGCCCGTGATCACCAAGTTCTCGGCGATGGTCGATGCGGGCGAAAAGATCGCCATCATCGGCGCCAACGGCGTCGGCAAGACGACCCTGCTGCGTCTGCTGGCCACGGAACTGCAACCCGATTCGGGCTCCGTGAAGTGGTCCGAAAACGCTGACCTGGGCTATATGGCCCAGGACGTGTCCGACCAGTTCCTGCAAACCGACATCAACCTGCTGGACTGGATGGGCGATCACCGCCAGCCGGGAGACGACGACCAGTCGATCCGTTCCGTGCTGGGCCGCCTGCTGTTCTCGGCGGACGATCTGCCCAAGGCGCCCAAGGTGCTGTCCGGCGGCGAAAAGAACCGCATGACCTTCGGCCGCCTGATGCTGGGCCGGCATAACGTCATGCTGCTCGACGAACCGACCAACCACCTGGACATGGAATCGATCGAGTCGCTGCAGTTCGCCCTGGAAAAGTACGAAGGCACGCTGGTGTTCGTCTCGCATGACCGTGAATTCGTGTCGGGCCTGGCCACGCGCGTGATCGAAATCCTGGCCACCGGCGAGATCATCGACTACCGCGGCGGCTACGAAGACTACCTGTCCTCGCGCGGCATCGAGGCCTGATCCCGCCGGATCTGCCACAGAGCGGCGCACGGCAACGTGCGCCGCTCTGCTTTTGGGCCCGGCAGGCGCGCCGCGCCCGCCGTTCAGCAAACCGCAATGTGCGCTGCGCTATCATCGCGCCAACCCTGGCGGCTGTCCGGCCAGGCATCTTTTTGCCCCCCTCATGTCTCCCTCCCAGTATGCCGCGCCCGATGGCGCGCAGATCAGTACGTTCGCCCTGACGGGCCGCATCGTCGCCATCGCTTTTTTCACCTTCATCTGCTACTTGGCCATCGGCTTGCCGCTGGCCGTGCTGCCGGGCTACGTGCACGACAAGCTGGGCTACGGCTCGGTCCTTGCCGGCCTGGCGATCAGCGTGCAGTACGTGGCCACCTTGCTCAGCCGGTCCCACGCGGGGCGCATGGCCGACACGGTCGGTCCCAAGCAGACGGTCGTGATCGGCATGGCGGCCTGCGCGGCCAGCGGTGTCTTCCTGCTGCTGGCGTATGCGTTCGAGCGCAGCGCCTGGCTCAGCCTGACGGCGATCATCGTCAGCCGGCTGGCGCTGGGCTTCGGCGAAAGCTGGGTCGGGACGGGCTCCGCCACCTGGGCCATCGCCAGGGTCGGGCCGCTGCACACGGCGCGCGTCATTTCCTGGAATGGCATCTGCACTTACGGCGGGCTGGCATTGGGCGCGCCCCTGGGCGTGCACCTGGAAACCGAATGGAGCATGGGAGCGCTGGGCGGCGCGGTGCTGCTGCTGGGGCTGATCGGGCTGGGACTGGCGATATCGCGGGCTGCCGTGGCCATCGTGGGCGGCCACCGCATGGCCTTCAAGAGCGTCGTCCTGCGCGTTTTTCCACACGGCATGGCGCTAGGCCTAGGGTCGGTCGGCTTCGGCACGCTGGCGGCCTTCGTGGCGCTGTTCTACGCCAGTTTCTCGTGGGATGGCGCCGCGCATGCGCTCAGCGCCTTTGGGGGCGCCTTCATCGGCGTGCGCCTGCTGTTCGCCGGCACCATCACGCGATTCGGCGGCTTCCGGGTCGCGCAGGTGTCCTTCCTGGTGGAAGCGGCGGGGCTGTTGCTGCTCTGGCTGGCGCCCAACCCCGGCGTGGCGCTGATGGGCGCCGCGCTGACGGGCTGCGGGTTCGCGCTGGTGTTCCCGGCCATCGGCGTCGAGGCCGTGGCGCGCGTGCCCGCCGGCAGCCGCGGGGCGGCACTGGGGGCGTATTCCGCCTTCCTGGACCTCGCGCTGGGCGTAACGGGACCGATCGCCGGGTACATCTCCAGCGGCTTCGGGTATCCGGCCATCTTCCTGGCGGCCTCCGGGTCCGTGCTGGCAGGGTTCATGATCGCGTTCGGATTGCAGCGCCATGCGGTCCGGCAGCATGCCGCCACCGCGGCGGCGTGATGTTTATTACTAAAAGAAGTAAAGACATTCGATATTGATTGTTTGGATTCATATAACGAATTGTTAGATTTGAGGCTCGTTTTCACGCGCCCACACGCTTCGTTCCATGAATCTGACCTTCGATCACGTCCATAAACACTTCGGCGACCTGCCCGTCGTGGATGGCTTCACCAGTGAAATCAAGACCGGGGAACTGGTCGCGCTGGTGGGTCCGTCCGGCTGCGGCAAATCGACTTTGCTGCATCTGGCCGCGGGACTGGAAAAGCCCACGGAGGGCAGCGTGCAGGCCGATGGCCGCGCGATCACCGGCCCGCATCCCAGCCGCACGCTGGTGTTCCAGGAACACGCGCTGTACCCGTGGCTGACGCTGGAAGACAACGTGGCGCTGGCGCTGGAATTTCAAAACACGCCCAAGAAGCGCGCCCGCGAGGCCGCCCGCGATTGGCTGGCCCGCGTCAGCCTGGCGGGGTTCGAACACTATTACCCCCATCAGGTGTCCGGCGGCATGCGCCAACGCGCCGCACTGGCGCGCGCGTTCGTCGCGCAGCCCCAGACCATGCTGATGGACGAGCCCTTCGGCGCGCTGGACGCGCTGACCCGCCTGAGCCTGCAGGATGTGCTGCGCCAACTGATCGCCCAGGAAAAACCCACCGTTCTGCTCGTCACCCACGACGTCGACGAAGCCCTGTTCCTGGCCGACCGCATCGTGGTGTTCAGCCCGCGCCCGGCGCGCGTGCTGCGCGAGTTCAATCTGGCGCATCGCGCCAAGACCCACGACCTGTCCGGCCTGGCCGCTGAAAAACGCGAGATCCTGCGCCTGCTGGGCATCGCGGTGGACGGCTCGCACGCTGACGCAGACTCGGACTCGGACCTGGCGCTGGCCGCCTGATCCCCTTTCCTGAACATTCCAGGCTGCGCACAGGCGCGGCCCATACCCGAATTCCCTGGAGCTCCTGATGAAATTGAAGCAATGGCTGTCCCTGCCGCTGGCCGCGGCGCTGCTGGCGGCGGCCCCCGCGATGGCGGCCGAAAAATTCCGCGTTGGCTATCTGCGCGTGATGGACGATGCGCAAGCCATCGTCGCGCAAGAGGGCGGCTATTACAAAAAGGCCGGCCTGGATTCCGAACTGATCGAATTCAAGTCGGGCACCGATCTGATCAAGGCGATCGTCGGCGGCCAGCTCGACATCGGCGTGCTGGGCTTTACCAATGCCGTGGCGTGGGCCTCCAAGGGCGCGGACCTGAAGGTGGTCGGCGGCGCGCAGCAGGGCTACCACTCGCTGATCGTGCGTGATGACTCGGGCATCAAGGACATCGCCGGCCTGAAGGGCAAGACGCTGGCTTCGCAGGCCGAGGGCAGCACCGCCGACGTGGTGCTCAAGGGCGTGGTGCTCAAGCAGGGCAACCTCAGCGCGGACGACGTCAACGTCATGGGTGTGAGCCCGGCGGTGGCGGTGCAGTCGCTGGTGGGCAAGCGCGTGGACGCGGCCTTTCTGTTCGAACCCTACGACCGCATCGCGCAACTGATCGCGCCGGTCAAGCAGATCTACGAAGTGGGCCAGGCCTGGCCGTTCCCCTGCATGGTCGTGATCACGTCGGGCGAGACGCTGGCCAAGCGCAAGGACGATGTCTGGAAGGCGCTGGATGCGCAGAACCAGGCCATCGCGCTGCTCCAGAAGGAACCCGCGCAAGCCTCCAAGCTGATCGCCTCGTATTTCATCGCCGAGCCCACGCTCAAGACGCTGACCCGCGGCGAACTCCCGCGTGAGACCGTCATCGCCGAAGCCATCGGCACGCAGGTGTTCACGCCCAAGCTGACGGAAAAGGACACGGCCCGCATGCAGGAAATCGCCGATATCCTGCAGGCCCAGGGTTCGCTGAAGACCCGTGACGGCAAGCCGTACGACGTGTCCAGCATCGTCGACCTGTCCTGGCAAGAGGCTCGCAAGCTTTGAGCGCATCTACCCGAGTAACCGGCGCCCGCAAGCATTTCGCGGGCGTTTTGGGCGTCTTGTTCATCCTGGCCCTTTGGCAGCTCGCGGCGTTCGCGCTGCCCGACTTCCTGATGCCAGGCGTGCCGGCCGTGGTCGAACGCCTGTTCGAAGACCTGGGCAAGCAGTCGTTCCACCAGAGCCTGATGGGCACGCTGGGCCGGCTGGGCGCGGGCTATGGCCTGGCGCTGGCGGCCGGCATCGGCTTCGGGCTTGTCGCGGCCGTGCTGTTCTTCTTCCGCGAGGTGCTGCGCAGCGCCATCGTCATCCTGCAATCGATTCCGTCCATTGCATGGGTGCCGCTGTTCCTCATCGTGATGGGATTCGGCAACACGCCCATCATCGTGGTGGTGGCGCTGTCGGCATTCTTTCCTGCAGCGCTCAGCGTGATGAACGCCACCGAGTCCGTGCAGCGCGTGCATGTGTCCGCGGCGCGCGTCATGGGCGCCACGCGGTGGGGGCTGGTCAAGCGGGTGTACCTGCCCGCCGTCATGCCCGAGCTCATCACCGGCGCGCAGCTTGCGTTCGGCAATGCCTGGCGGGCGCTGATCTCGGCGGAAATGCTGATCGGCTTCGGCAAGGGCCTGGGCCGTTCGCTGGCGTATTCCGGCGAGATCGCAGACATGACGGGCGTCATGACCAACATCCTGGTCATCGCCGTGCTGGCCGCGCTGATCGACCAGTTCGTGCTTGAAAACCTCAAGCACCGCCTGCTGCGCTACCAGTACGTCTAAGCGCGACGAGCACGCCATGGTCCGCCGCTGCCGCCTTTTCGTTCTTGCCGCCTGCCTGATGTTCGTGGGCCAGGCCCACGCGCAGGCCGAGACATTCGCGTCGGCGCGGGCCCGGGGCGAACTGGTGGTGGGCATACCGTATCTGGCGCCGCCGCCCGTGGCGGGCGCCAAGATCCGCACGCCGGACGGGCTGGACGCGGCCATCACCGAAAAGCTGGGCGCGAGCCTGGGCCTGCCGGTTCGCCTGGTGCAATTGCCGGCGGAACAGGCCGCGTCCGCGCTGGCCGCGGGCCAGGTGGACCTGGTGCTGGCCGACCGGGCCGCCAACCAGCCGGCCGAGGTCGCCACGCAGCCCACGGGCTATGCCGCGCGCCCCAAGGCCGTGATCCGCAGCGATACGCGCTTGCGCCAGCCCGCCGACGCGCGCGGCCGCAGCGTGTGCATGGCCGAGGCCGCCACGGCGGCCAAGGCCCTGGCGGAAAGCTGGGGCGCGGTGGTGCGCACGTACAAGGCGCCGTCCGACGCGCTGGTCGCGGTGCGTGAAGGCAGTTGCGATATCGGCCTGGTCGATGACGCCGTATGGGAACCGCTGGTGCGCTTTCCGGAATGGAAGAAGTTCTCCTCCACCCTGGCCGCCGATGGATCGCGGCGCGAACGGGTGTGGCTGCTGGCCGCCGATGACCAGGCCTCCCGCGTCTGGCTAGGCCAGGAAATGCGGGCCTGGGAACGCGCGGGCGCCTGGAAGGCCATGACGGCGAAATGGGCCCGCGACGTGGCCTTCGACGTCTACCTGGATCAGGAAGTGCCCGACTGCCACGGCTAGGGCCCGCGCGGGCCCGGCACTTACAATGCCGGGCATGACGCACACGTTGACCGCTCCCTGCTCGTATCAGGAAGACATCAAGAAAAGCCGCTTTGCCGCGTACGCCACGCCGGTATCCGCCGTCGACGACGCCATGCGTTTCTTCGCCGAGCGCGGAGACCCCGAGGCCACGCACAACTGCTGGGCCTACCGCATCGGGCAGGAGTACCGCTTCAATGATGACGGCGAACCCGGCGGCACCGCTGGCCGGCCGATCCTGCAAGCCATCGAAGGGCAGGACATGGACCGCGTGGCCGTGCTGGTGGTGCGCTGGTACGGGGGCGTGAAGCTCGGCGCGGGCGGACTGGTGCGCGCCTACGGCGGTTGCGCGGCCAATTGCCTGCGCTTGGGCGACCGGACCCCCATCGTGGATCTGGCGACCATCCGCTGCGCCTGCGGATTCGCCGAGCTCGCGCTGCTGAAGTCGCGCCTGGCGCAGGCGGGCGCGGCGATTCAGCAGGAAGACTTCAATGAGGAAGGCGTGGCGCTCTGCTTCACGGTGCCGCGCACGGCGATCGGCGAACTCGAACACACCGTGGCCAACATCACGCGCGGACGGTCGGCCTGGGAGCTGGTGTCGTAGCGGGGCGGGCCTGTTCCGCGCGCCCAACAGAAAGGGGCCCGATTCCGGGCCCCTTGCTTGTTTATGCGTCCTGGCTGTCTTGAGCCGCGGCGATTTCCTCGTGGACCTTCTTCATGTCCACTTCCTTGATCTTGGCAAGCAGCTCATTGAGCTGGCCGCCCGAGAGCGCGCCGGGTTGCGAGAACAACAGGACCTTTTCGCGGAACACCATCAGCGTGGGGATCGAGCGGATGCCCAGCGCGCCCGCCAGTTCCTGTTCGACGTCGGTATTCACCTTGGCGAATGTGACGTCGGGATGCTCGGAGGAAGCGTGCTCGAACACGGGCGCGAAGCCGCGGCACGGACCGCACCAGGGCGCCCAGAAATCGACAATGAGGGTGCCGTCAGGCGTGATGGCGTCTTGGAAGCTGTCTTTGGTGAGTTCAACAATACTCATATGGAATCCTTGCCGTCGGGGCGGCTGAAAAAGCGGTGTCGGAGGCCCGGGGGTGCCTTCCCCCGAACCCGATGCGGCGACGCGTGATGGCCAGGAGCCTGATAAGCAATAGTAGTGCGGGTCAAGGCTGCGTCGCAATGGTTGGCGCTCTGGAGAGCGCGGGCGGCCAGGCTCAGGCCGCGTTTACGGTGGAAATGCCGGCGCCGTTCTTCAGCGACGCGACGATCTCGAAGGAGCGCAGCCGGTCCGCGATGTCGTAGAAGTCGGACACGATCATGACCTCGTCGGCCTCGGTTTCGGCGACCAGCGCTTCGAGTTCGCGCTTGACCGTGTCCGGACCGCCCACGATGGAGGCGCCCAATCTTTGATTGACCGCCTCGCGTTCCCATTCGTTCCACAAGCCGTCCATGCTTTGGACGGGCGGCTGCAACTGCAGCCGGTTGCCGCGCACCAGCGACAGGAATTTCAATTGCTGCGTCGTGGCCTGGAACCGGGCGGCCTCGTCCGATTCCGCCGCGATGACCGGCACGCCTATCATGGAATAGGGGCGCGACAGCGTGGCGGAAGGCTTGAAGAGATGCCGGTAAAGCCGCATCGCGGCCATGCCTTCGGGCGAAAAATGGCCGGCGAACGAGAACGGCAGGCCCAGTTCGGCCGCCATCCGCGCACTGAAATCGCTGGATCCCAGCAGCCAGATGGGGACGTCCAGGCCTTCACCGGGAATGGCGCGCACGGGCTGGCCGGGGCGGGGCGGCGCCAGGTAGGCGCGCAGTTCCTCGACCAGCGCGGGAAACTCCAGACCGCTGCGGGGGCTGCGGCGCAGCGCCTGCTGGGTAGCGCCGTCGCTGCCGGGCGCGCGGCCCAGGCCCAGGTCGATGCGGCCCGGGTACAGGGTCTCAAGGGTGCCGAACTGTTCGGCGATGATCAGCGGCGCGTGGTTGGGCAGCATGACGCCGCCTGACCCGACGCGCAGGGTGCTCGTGTGGCCGGCCACGTGTCCGATCAGCACGGCGGTGGCGCTGCTGGCCACGCCGTTGATATTGTGGTGCTCGGCCAGCCAGAAGCGGTTGTAGCCTAACTGTTCCACATGCTGGGCCACGGCCACCGTATTGCGGAAGGCGTCCGCGGCATCGCGGCCCTGCACAATGGGGGCCAGGTCCAACACGGAAAAGGGAATGCGGGCCAGGGCGCTCATGCGTGCGCCTGCGGTGTCGTGGCGCCACAGGCGGGCAGGGCGGGGATCGGGCGGATAGGGCGCAAGTCGTACTCCATATGCTGATATACATGGGGAGTGTATCGGCGAATTCAACCTCGCAAGCCAGCAACCATGCGCTCGGGCGGGTTGATTGATTTTTCCGATCCGTGCAATAGTGGACACGAACCGAACACGACTTCAACGGAGACGCGCATGGGCACCCCGGGCCGCAACAACCAGATCGACAACATCGAATTCAACGTCGCGGACATCGCGCGCAGCAAGCAGTTCTACGGCCAGGTCTTCGGGTGGACGTTCACGGATTACGGCCCCACCTACTGCGAATTCACCGATGGCCGCCTGACCGGCGGCTTCACCACGGGCGAGGAGGTGCGTCCCGGCGGGCCGCTCGTGATTGTGTACGGCGACGATCTGGCCGCGACCCAGCAGCGTGTGACGGCGGCGGGCGGGCGGATCAGCCGCGAGGTGTTTTCCTTTCCCGGCGGCAGCCGCTTCCATTTCGTCGACCCCGACGGCTACGAACTGGCGGTGTGGACCGCCAAATGAAAAAGCCGTCCCGGCCTGAAGGCCGTGACGGCTTGGTGCCGCGGCCCGCGGGCCGGGCGGCCTATCCCGGGAAGAACGCGTAGCGGATGACGAACAGCACGGCCACCAGCCACGTGGCCGGGTGGACGTCGCGGATCTTGCCCGTGGCGGTTTTCAGCACCACATAGCTGATGAAACCGAACGCGATGCCGTTGGCGATCGAATACGTGAAAGGCATGACCAGCGCGGTCAGCGCGGCCGGCGTCGCTTCGCAGACGTCGTTCCAGTCGATGTCGATCAGTTCGCGCATCATCAGGCCGGCCACGTAGAGCAGGGCGGGCGCGGTGGCGTAAGCAGGCACGGCGCCGGCCAGCGGCGAGATGAACAGCGCGGCCAGGAACAGCAGGCCCACGACCAGCGCGGTCATGCCCGTGCGCCCGCCCGCCTGCACGCCCGAGGCGCTTTCGACATAGGCGGTGGTGCTGCTGGTGCCCAGCATCGAGCCGGCGACGATGGCGGTGCTGTCGGCGAACAGCGCGCGGCCCAGGCGGTTGGGCCGGTCTTCGGGCACCAGGCCGGCGCGCTTGGCCACGCCCACCAGCGTGCCGGTGGCGTCGAACACTTCGACCAGCACGAACACCAGGATCACGTGAACAAAACCGCTGTGCAGCGCGCCCAGGATGTCCAGCTTGAACAGCGTGGGCGACAGGCTGGGCGGCATCGAGAAAATGCCCTTGAATTCGTTGTAGCCCAGCGCCATGGACAGCACGGTCACGGCAATGATGCCGATCAGGATCGCGCCGCGCACGCGCAGCGCGTCCAGCGACGCGATGATGAAGAAGCCCAGGATGGCGAAGAGCGGGCCGTGGGTCGTCAGGTTGCCCAGCGTCACCTTGGTGGCGGGGTGCGCGACGACGATGCCGGCGCTGGATAGCGCGATAATGGCAAGGAACAGGCCGATGCCGGCTGCAATCGCGCTGCGCAGCGAATGCGGAATGCCCTTGACCAGCCACACCCGGATGCCCGAGATCGTCAGGAACAGGAAGATCACGCCCGAGATGAACACCGCGCCCAGCGCCTGCTCCCAGGTGTAGCCCATGGTCTTGACGACCGTGAATGCGAAGAATGCGTTCAGGCCCATGCCGGGCGCCATGCCGATGGGCCAGTTGGCGATCAGCGCCATCACCAGGGAACCCAGCGCGGCGGCCAGGCAGGTGGCCACGAAGACGGCGTCGCGGTCCATGCCGGTCGATGACAGGATGTCTGGATTGACGAAGATGATGTACGACATCGTCAGGAATGTCGTCAGGCCAGCCACGACTTCCGTTCGCGCGGACGTCCCGTGTTCACGCAGCTTGAATAGCTTCTCCAGCATTCTGGTCCCCAGTGTGTTTGCAAGCTTGCAGGTGGTGGCGGGAGGGCGCCGGGCGGCCCCCGCATTTCAGAAACAGGCGTATTTTCGCATCAGTTGTAAACTCTGCCGCCATGATTATTCTCGGCTTTGAAAGCTCCTGCGACGAAACCGGTGTCGCAGCCGTCTGTACCGAACGCGGTCTGCTCGCGCACGCGCTGCATACCCAGATCGCCATGCACCAGGAATACGGGGGCGTGGTGCCCGAACTCGCCTCGCGCGACCATATCCGCCGTGTCGTGCCCTTGACCCGCCAGGTGCTCGAAGAAGCTGGCCTGCAGATGTCGGACATCGGCGCCGTGGCCTATACGGCCGGCCCGGGCCTGGCGGGCGCTTTGCTGGTAGGGGCAAGCGTGGCGCAGTCGTTCGCCTGGTCGCGGCGCCTGCCCGCCATCGGCATCCACCACCTGGAAGGGCATCTGCTGTCGCCGATGCTGGCGGATCCGCGGCCCGACTTTCCCTTCATCGCCTTGCTGGTGTCCGGCGGCCACACGCAATTGATGCGGGTGGACGGCGTGGGGCGCTACAAACTGCTGGGCGAAACGCTGGACGACGCCGCGGGCGAAGCCTTCGACAAGTCCGCCAAGCTGATGGGCCTGGGCTATCCGGGCGGCCCGGCGCTGGCCAAGCTGGCCGGTAGCGGCGACGCCTCGCGTTTTGAGTTGCCTCGGCCCATGCTGCACAGCAAAGACCTGGATTTCAGCTTCAGCGGCCTGAAGACGGCTGTGCTGACCCGCGTCAAGGCGGCGGAGCAGGCGGGCGGGCTGGACGACCAGACTCGCGCGGATCTGGCCGCGGCCACGCAGGGCGCCATCGTGGACGTGCTGGCGGCGAAGGCCATCCGCGCGCTGAAACAGACCGGCTTGCGCCGGCTGGTGGTGGCCGGCGGCGTGGGCGCGAACCAGCTTCTGCGCGCCAAGCTGGACGCGGCGCTCAAGCCGCTGAAGGCCCGCGCCTACTTTCCGCCGCTGGCCTTGTGCACCGATAACGGCGCCATGATCGCGTTCGCGGCGGCGGAGCGGGTCAAGGCGGGTCTGGCAACGCTGGATCCCGATGCGCACAGCTTTACGGTCAAGCCGCGCTGGGACCTGGCGGATATCGCCTGAAACGTAACGGGCGGCCAGGCCGCCCGCTGTTCTTGTTTATTTTTTCTTGCCGCCGCCGATGCGGCTTTCCGTGCCCTGGATCAGCCGCGTGATGTTGGCGCGATGGCGGTAGAACAGCAGCACGCCGATGACGGCCAGCGCCACGGCCATGGGCGGCTGCGCATGCCATGCCAGGCCGGATCCGAAAACGTAATACACGGGGGCGAAGAACGCCGCCACCAGCGAGGCCAGCGAGGAATAGCGGAAAAAGACGGCGATGATGAGCCAGGTGGCGGCCGTGGCGACGGCCAGCCAGGGCTGGATCGCCACCAGCACGCCCAGCGCGGTCGCCACGCCCTTGCCGCCCTTGAAGCCCAGGAACACCGGGTACAAGTGGCCCACGAAGGCGGCCAGCGCCACCAGCGCCAATGCCACGGGGGCGATGCCCGGCGCCAGTCTTTCGGCCAGCCAGATCGCGAACCATCCCTTGGCCGCGTCGCCCAGCAGCGTCAGCGCGGCGGCCGTCTTGTTGCCGGTGCGCAGCACATTGGTGGCGCCGGGATTCTTGGATCCGTAGCTGCGCGGATCCTGCAGCCCCATGAGCTTGCTGACCACCACGGCGAACGGCACGGAGCCGATCAGGTAGGCCAGCACGACGAGCGCAGCGGTGAACACCAGGGAGGGTTCGGTAATCGCCATGGAAAGGGAGTCCGTTGTTGTAGTAATGGCTGCGGATTCTACCGCGCCCGGGGCAGGACCGGGTTCGGGTTATCGAGTGTGCGCTGCTGGCGTAAAGCGGACAGGCGGACAGACGGGAGGGGGCTGCGGACGGTACAATCCGCAACGTCCACCTGCGTTTTATTTTCTTTCGGATGCACAATGCGAATTCTGGTTTCGAACGACGATGGTTATTCCGCCCCTGGCCTCGAAGCCCTGGTGGCTGCGCTGCAAGGCCTGGGCGACCTCACCGTCGTCGCGCCCGAGACCAACCACAGCGGGGCATCCAATTCCCTTACCCTGAACCGCCCCCTGTCGGTGCGCACCGCCTCCAACGGTTTCATCGCCGTCAGCGGCACACCGTCTGACTGCGTGCACGTGGCGCTGACCGGCCTGATGGATACGCGCCCCGACCTGGTGGTGTCCGGCATCAACAACGGCGCCAACATGGGCGACGACACCCTCTATTCGGGCACCGTCGCCGCCGCCAGCGAAGGCTATCTGTTCGGCATACCGGCCATCGCGTTTTCGCTGGCCGAGAAGGGATGGGAACACATCGATTCGGCCGCACGCGCCGCCCGCCTGGTGGTCGAGCGCCATCTGGCGCAGCCGCTGGCCGCGCCCGTGCTGCTCAACGTCAACATCCCGAGCCGCCGCTTCGAGGACATGCACGGCTTCGCGGTCACGCGGCTGGGCAAGCGGCATCCGTCGCAGCCCGTGGTGCGCACCACCACGCCCTATGGCGATACGGTCTATTGGATCGGGCCGGTCGGCCTGGCCGCCGACGCCACGCCGGGCACCGACTTCCACGCCGTCGAGCAGGGCACGGTGTCGGTCACGCCGCTGCGCCTGGACTTGACCCAGCACAGCCAGCTCGACGAAATCCGTACCTGGGCGGAGCCGCTATGCGCAAACGCATAAGCCAGCCCGACGTGTCGCAGGCGCCGTCCGGCCGCTCCAGCGCGGTCCGCCATGACGCCGGCCGCCTGAGCCCGGGCGTCACGCCCGCCAACAGCAACACGCGCGTGTCCGCGGCCACCTTGCAACGCCAGGCCCAGGCGCCCGCGCCCGCGTCCGGCGGCAACCTGGGCTTGAATTCCGAACGCCTGCGCCAGGCCATGGTGCAGCGCCTGCGCGCGCAGGGCATCACCGACGAACGCGTGCTGAACGCCATGTCCATCGTGCCGCGCCATCTCTTCGTCGACGAGGCGCTGGCCAGCCGCGCCTATGAAGACGCCGCGCTGCCCATCGGTCATTCACAGACCATCTCCCAGCCTTGGGTCGTGGCGCGCATGATCGCGGCGGCCTGCGAAGACCGCACGCCGACGCGCGTGCTCGAAGTCGGCGCGGGCTGCGGCTACCAGGCCGCGGTGCTGGCGCAGTTCGTGCGCGATGTCCACACCATCGAACGCATCCGTGGCCTCTATGAGCTGGCGCGCGAGCATCTGCGCGCCTTGCGGCTGACCACCAGGATCCGCCTGATCCATGGAGACGGCACCTTGGGGCTGCCCGGCGTGGCGCCTTTCGATGCTATCGTTGTGGCTGCCGCTGGCCTGGCCATCCCGCAAGCGCTGCTTACGCAGCTTGCGCCGGGTGGACGCCTTATCGCTCCCGAAGGGGGCTCGAACCAGCGCCTCGTTCTCATCGAACGCACGGGCGCGGCCAGCTGGAAACGTACTGAACTAGAGGCCGTGCGCTTTGTGCCGCTACGGTCCGGAATACAATCTTGAGCGACAGGAGAAACGTATGCTCAACGGGCAGTTGCAACTGACCGATATGAATTTGGGCGCGTCCAAGACGCGTCTGCGCCGCCCGCTCTTCGCAGTGGGGGTCCTCAGCCTTGCCATCCTGGCGGGCTGCGCATCCAAAGGTACTCGTGCCCCGGTGGTCGACATGACCGGCGGGCAACCCGCGTCGTCGGCCCAGTCCGGCGGAAGCTATGTGGTCAAGCCGGGCGACACGCTCTACAAGATCGCTCGCGCGAACAATGTGGATATCGAGAACATCAAGCGCTGGAACAACATCACCGATCCCAACCAGATTTCGGTCGGGCAGGTGCTGAAGATGTCCGGCGGCTCGGGCGGCGGCGCGCAAACCGCGCCGATCGCCAGCGCCAAGCCGCAGCCGCGTCCGCTGGACCAGCCCGATCCCTCGGCGTCGCCACCCCCGTCGCCGGACGCAACGCCCACGCCGCCTCCGGTTCCGGTAGAGACCAAGCCCGCCACGCGCGCGGCGGATGCGGGCGTCATCAACTGGGCCTGGCCGGCCGGCGGACCGATCGTGCAGGGCTTCAATGCCAGCAGCAAGGGCATCGACATCTCCGGCGCGCTGGGCGACCCGATCACCGCCGCGGCCGACGGCCTGGTCAAGTACAGCGGCAACGGCGTGCGCGGACTGGGCAACCTGATCATCGTCGAACACCAGAACGGTTTCATCACCGCCTACGCGCATAACCGCGCCGTGCTCGTGAAGACCGGCCAGACGGTCAAGCGCGGGGCCAAGATCGCCGAACTCGGCCAAAGCGACACCACGTCGCCGCGCCTGCACTTCGAGATCCGCCGCCAAGGCACGCCCGTCGACCCGATGCAATACCTGCCGCCCAAATGACGCCCACCCTGGTATTCGACCTCGAAACCATCCCCGACGCCGACGGGCTGCGCAAGCTCAACGGCTGGGGCGCCGACGTGCCCGACCAGGAGGTCGTCGAGCGCGCCCTCGCGGCGCGCCGCGAGGCCGTCGGCCATGACTTCCTGCCGCTGCACCTGCACAAGGTGGCGGTGGTGGGTTGCGTGTTCCGCGACGACCAGGGTTTTCGCGTCAAGACGCTGGGCCAGCCCGACGATCCCGAAGCCGCCTTGCTGGCGGGTTTCTTCAAGACCATCGAACGCTACACGCCAAAAATCGTGAGCTGGAATGGCTCGGGATTCGACCTGCCGGTGCTGCATTACCGCAGCCTGATCCAGGGGGTGCCCGCGCCGCGCTACTGGGACATGGGCGAAGAAGACCGCGACTTCAAGTTCAACAACTACATCTCCCGCTACCACACGCGCCATCTTGACCTGATGGACGTGCTGGCCAAGTACAACGGCCGCGCCAACGCGCCGCTCGACGAACTGGCCAAGCTGTGCGGCTTTCCGGGCAAGCTCGGCATGGACGGCAGTAAGGTCTGGGAGGCCTGGAGCCAGGGCCGCGCCGACGAGGTGCGCGCGTATTGCGAAACCGACGTGGTCAACACCTGGCTGGTGTATTGCCGCTTCCGCTTCCTGCGCGGCGAACTGGACCGCACTTCCTACGACGCTGAAATCGCGCTGGTGCGCGATACGCTCAGCGCCAGTGACGCGCCGCACTGGAAGGAATACCTGACGGCCTGGGACGCGGGCTGACGGGCGTACGCAAGGCGGCGAATGCGACGGGGCCATGCCCCGCCAAGCACGGACGGACGGGGCCTGATCGGCCCCGTTCCCGCGTCTGGGGCCAAGCAATCGACTGAAACATGGACGCCAAGCACGAAACCTGGATGAAACCGGCGCGACCGCACAATGGCCTCGCTTTCTTCACTTTCAGGAGACCTTCATGTCCCGATTCGCTATCCGCTCCAATTTGGCCGCCCTTGCTATTGTCGCCGCGACGAGCGGTTTCGCGGCCGGCACCGCTATGGCTGCTCCTCCTCCTTCCGGCGACGGCGGCCCGGCCGCCATGCACGAAGGCCACCGCGGCGGCGGCTTCCACAAAGGCATGCGCGACGGCCTGCTCATTCCCGGCCTGGGCCCCGTGTCCAAGTCCCAAATCGCCGAACTGAAGCTCGACGCCAAGCAGGAAGCCTTGTTCAAGACCGCGCAGGACGGCCAGCGCAGCCTGCACGAAGCGATGCGCGCGTCCGGCGGCAAGCGCCATGACCTGCTGAAAGCGCAACTGGACAGCGGCAAGCTGGATCCGCGCGCGCTGATGGAGCAGTCGGAAAAATCGCGTGACCAGTTCGGTCCGCAGGCCAAGCAGGTCCGCGACCAATGGCTGGCCGTCTGGGACAGCCTCAACGAAACCCAGCGCGGCCAGGTGACCAAGATCGTCAAGGATCGCGAAGCCAAGATGGCGGAGCGCCACGCCAAGATGGAAGGCCGTCATGGCAAGGGCAGGGGCGGCATGCCTCCCCCTCCGCCCGCCGCCGGCGACGTGCCGCCGCCTCCGCCCAAGGCTAACTAAGCCGGTACTGCTGGCCAGTAGCTCAGGCCAGTAGCTCAGGCCAGTAGCTCAGGCCAGTAGCTCAGGCCAGTAACTCAGGCCGGTAATTCCTGCCAGCAATTCAGGCCAGCAATTCAGGCCAGCAATTCAGGCCAGCAATTCAGGCCACCCCCACCAGCCCCGGACGCCTCGTGCGTACCGGGGCTTTATTTGGGCCGCCGCTTTCGCCCGCGCGCGGTAGGAACGCTTTGGGTGCGCGCGCCCCATTTTGGCGCATAGCGCCGTCAGTTCGCGCCAAAGCGGGGCGCCGGCGGGCCGTTCCCGCCGGGAAACCGTGCGCCGCGCGTCTTGTGAGGCGTGATCGGAACCTGGCACGGACATTGCTTGATGGATGGGGAGCCGGTGCTGACCCAGCGCTGCCAAGCCGGCCAGTTGGATGCGCCCCGGGCCGTCCGCTTCCTTGTAAATCCGATCAGGACTCCGCACCATGAAGAAGACGTTGCTAGCCTTGCCATTTGCGCTTGCCGCTTGTTTCGCCGCGACGGCGCAGGCCGAACCCACCGATCTGGGAGGCGGTTTTTCGCTGAGCGGTAACGCAACCATCGTCAGCGACTATCGCTTTCGCGGCTATTCCCAGACCGATTTCCGTCCCGCCGCGCAACTGGGCTTTGACCTGACCCACAGCTCCGGCTTCTATCTGGGCAACTGGAACTCCAACGTCTCCAGCTTCGTGTTCACCGACGGCAACCTGGAGATGGACTTCTACGGCGGCTGGAAGGGCGACGTCGGCGGCGGCTTCGCGCTGGATGCGGGCGTGCTGCATTACTACTACCCCGGTTCCAGTTCCCCCAAGGGCGGTAACTACAACAACACCGACATCTATCTGGGCGCGTCCTACGGCAACTACAGCCTCAAGTATTCGTACACGCCCAGCGACTTCTTCAGCACGCCCGACAGCAAGGGCACGTGGTACCTGGACGGCACGGCCACGTTCGACCTGGGCGACGGGTGGGGCCTGTTGGGCCACCTGGGCTACCAGAAGCTCAAGAACCAGACCAACATGGACGGCGATTCGATCGGCCACTACGTCGACTACAAGGTCGGCGTGACCAAGGACCTGAAGGGCTGGATCCTGGGGCTGGCGGCGGTCGGCGCCACCAAGGACAACTGGCTGCCCACCAAGTACGGGCATCCCTCGGGCCGTATCGGCGCGGTCTTCTCGGTAGCCCGTTCGTTCTGACCACCGGGCCGGCGCGCCGAACCGCGCCGGCCTTTCGAGGTTTTCCGGATGCCGCCCGTTGGGGCGGTTGTTGCACGCGCTCCGGCCCCATCAAACAGGATTTCCGGGATTGGCCGCTGTCCTTCTACAATGCCGGGTTGCGTGTAATTCTGGACTGCGTGAGATGTCTGACGTTTTGAATATCGAGTCCCTGGATCTGGAAGCCAGGGGGATCGCCCGCCGCGACGGGAAAGTCGTGTTCGTGGAAGGCGCCTTGCCGGGCGAACGGGTCACCGCCGTGACGTTGCGCCGCAAGCCGTCCTACGAGACCGCCCGCGTGGACGAGGTGCTGCGTCCCTCGTCGCAGCGCGTCGTGCCGCGCTGCCCGCACTTCGGCGTCTGTGGCGGCTGTGCCATGCAGCACCTCGAGCCCAGCACGCAGGTGGCCATCAAGCAGCGCTCGCTGGAAGATACCTTCTGGCACGTCGGCAAGCTGCGCCCCGCGCGCGTGCTGGCTCCCTTGCAGGGCCCGACCTGGGGCTACCGCTACCGCGCGCGCCTGTCGGTGCGCGTCGTGCCGAAGAAGGGCGGCGTGCTGGTGGGCTTCCATGAGCGCAAGAGCAGCTTCGTGGCCGACATGCGCGAATGCCATGTGCTGCCCCGCCACGTCAGCGATCTGCTGCTGCCGCTGCGCGAGATGATCGGTTCCATGTCGGCGCCGGACCGCATGCCGCAGATCGAGGTCTCGCTGGGCGACGGCGTGACGGCGCTGGTGCTGCGCCATCTGCTGCCTTTGACCGATGGCGACATCGCCATCCTGCGCGCCTTCGCCGCGCGCCACAACGTGCAATGGTGGCTGCAGGCCAAAGGGCCCGACACGGTGCACGCACTGGAGCCTGAGCACAACGACGCGCTGTCCTACACCATGCCGGAATTCGGCCTGCGCATGCCGTATCGTCCCACCGATTTCACGCAGGTCAATCACGCCATCAACCGCGCGATGGTCTCGCGCGCCCTGAAATTGCTGGAAGTGCAGCCGACCGACCGCGTGGCCGACCTGTTCTGCGGCCTGGGCAACTTCACGTTGCCGCTGGCCACGCAGGGCCGCGAAGCCGTGGGCGTCGAAGGCAGCAAGGCGCTGACCGACCGCGCCTACGACGCCGCGTCGCGTCACGGCCTGGGAGACCGCACCAGCTTTGCAACCTTGAACCTGTTCGAGGTGGACGCCCACTGGCTGCGCAGCCTGGGTTATTTCGACCGCATGCTGATCGACCCGCCGCGCGAAGGCGCCCACGCGGTGTCGCAGGCGCTGGCGGAACTGGCGCATGAAGAGCGTCCGCGCCGCATCGTCTACGTGTCCTGTAATCCGGCCACGCTGGCACGCGACGCCGCGATCCTGGTCCACGAGGGCGGCTACCTGCTCAAGAGCGCGGGCGTGATCAACATGTTCCCGCATACGGGCCACGTCGAATCCATCGCCGTGTTCGAAACGCTGGACGCGGCGGGCGTGCTTGAAGTCAAGGAGCGAGCCCGTCAACGCGCCATCCAGGCGGCCGCGGATGCGGTGGCGGCCGAAGAGGCCAAGCTGGCCGCTGCCGCCGAGAAGGCGGCTGCCAAGCAGGCGGCCACCGATGCTTACCTGGCCCGCGTGGCCGCGGAAGCCGAAGCCCAGCAATAGTTCCCGGCGCCCGGGCCGATTCGCCTTATTGCGAACGGCCCAGGCTTTCCAGGATGGGGCAGTCGGGCCTGTTGTCGCCTTGGCAATGCTGCGCCAGATGTTTGAGCGTCGCAGCCATGTCGTGCAGGGCCTCGGCCTTGCGCTCCAGTTCCTGCACGTGCTCCAGCGCAATGCGCTTGACGTCCGCGCTGGCGCGGCTGCGGTCCCGCCATAGCGCCAGCAGCTCGTTCATCTGCTCCACCGAAAAGCCCAGGTCGCGCGCGCGGCGCACAAAGCGCAGCGTGTGCAGGTCGTGTTCGCTGTAGACGCGGTAGCCCGAATCCGTGCGCACCGCCGGCCCGATCAGGCCGATGCTCTCGTAGTAGCGGATCATCTTGGCGGAGATGCCGGATGCCTTCGCGGCTTGTCCGATATTCATCTAGTGGCTCCTGGGTCCGATGGTTTCAGGCCTGCGCGGCGCGCGGGCGGAACGCCTTCAGGCGCAAGGCGTTGCCCAGCACGAAGACGCTGGACAAGGCCATGGCGCCCGCGGCGAAGATCGGCGACAGCGACAGGCCGAAGGCCGGATACAAGGCGCCTGCCGCAAGCGGAATCAGCGCCGCGTTGTACGCGAACGCCCAGAACAGGTTCTGGCGGATGTTGGCCAGCGTGGCGCGGCTCAGCGCGATGGCATTGGGCACGCCGTGCAAGTCGTCAGCCATCAGCACGACGGAGGCCGCCTCGATGGCCACGTCGGTGCCCGTGCCGATGGCGATGCCGGTGTCCGCCGCGGCCAGCGCGGGCGCGTCATTGATGCCGTCGCCCACGAAGGCCACCTTGCGCCCGCCTTCGCGCAGCATGCCGATGGCCTGCACCTTGCCGTCGGGCAGCACTTCCGCGCGCACCTCGTCGATACCGAGCCGACGGGCGACGGCTTGCGCGGTGTAGCGGTTGTCGCCGGTGATCATGGCTGTCTTCAGTCCCTGCGCGTGCAGCGCGGCGATGGCGGACGCGGCGGACGGCTTGACCGGGTCCGTCACTGCCATCATGGCGGCAGCCTGGCCGTCGATGGCCACATAGATGGGCGTTTTGCCTTCGTTGCCCCAATCGGTGGCGCGGGCGCCGAATGCGGCGACGTCCACGCCGCGCTCGGCCATCAGGCGCGCGGCGCCCGCCAGCACCTTCCTGCCCGCCACCGAGGCCTCGACGCCGGCGCCCGTGATGGCCGCGAAGCCTTCCGCGGGCAACAGTTCCAGCTTGCGTTCCGCGGCCGCGGCCACGATGGCCAGCGCGATGGGATGCTCGGAGCGCGCCTGTACCGACGCCACCCATTGCAGCACCTGCGTGGCGTCGTGGCCGTCGGCCGGCTCCAGTTCGGTCAGCGTGGGCTTGCCCAGGGTCAGCGTGCCGGTCTTGTCGAAGGCCACGACGTCGACGTCGCGCAGCGTCTGCAGGGCGTCGCCCTGGCGGAACAGCACACCCATTTCAGCGGCGCGCCCGGTGCCCACCATGATCGACGTGGGCGTGGCCAGGCCCATGGCGCAGGGGCAGGCGATGATCAGCACGGCAACCGCGTTGACCAGCGCATGCGACAGCGCGGGCGACGGGCCCAGGAAGAACCAGGCCAGGAAGGTGAGCAGGGCGGCCGCCATGACGGCCGGCACGAACCAGGCCGTGACCTGATCCACCAGCGCCTGGATCGGCAGGCGCGCGCCCTGGGCTGCCTCGACCATGCGGATGATGCGGGCCAGCATGGTGTCCGCGCCGGTGTGCGTGACGCGCAAGGTGAAACTGCCGGACGTGTTCAGCGTGCCGCCGGTCGCCTGCATGCCGGGGCTTTTTTCGACGGGCACGGGCTCGCCGGTGAGCATGGATTCGTCGACATAGGAGGTGCCTTCGATGATGTCGCCGTCGAGCGGGATTTTTTCACCGGGGCGCACGACCACGATATCGCCGCGGCGCACCTGTTCGATCTCGACGTCCTGCGCCTGGCCGTCGCGCATGACCCGCGCGGTGCGCGGCTGCAGGCCGATCAGGCGCTTGATGGCCGCGCCGGTCTTGCCCTTGGCGCGCGCTTCCAGCGTGCGTCCCAGCAGGATCAGCGTGACGATCACGGCGGCCGCTTCAAAGTAGACGTTGCGGGCGGCTTCCGGGAGGAAGGCGGGCGCGAACGTCGCCACCACGGAATAGCCCCAGGCCGCCCCGGCGCCCAGCGCCACCAGGGAATTCATTTCGGGCGCGCGGCGCCACAGCGCGGTCAGCCCCTTGGTGAAGAACTGCCGGCCGGGCCAGACCAGCACGGCGGTGGTCAGCACGAACTGCAGCAGCCAGCTGTTTTGCTGGCCTATGGTGTCCAGCACCCAGTGGTGCATGGCCGGAATCAGGTGCGAACCCATTTCCAGGGCGAACACGGGCAGCGTCAGTATCAGCGCCGCGATGAACGCGCCCTGCAGCCGATGCGCCTCGGCATCGCGCGCCTGCGATTGGCGCTGGGCATGGTCGTCCTGGTCGGCGATCGGGCGGGCTTCGTAACCCATCTTGCCGACGGCGGCGACCAGGGCCTGCGGCTGCGCGGCGGCCGGGTCGAAAGACACCAAGGCGCGCTCGGTGGCCAGGTTTACTTGCGCTTGCGCAACACCGGGCACATTGGTCAAGGCTTTTTCCACGCGCTTGACGCAAGATGCGCAGGTCATGCCTTCAATGGCGAGTTCCAACTCGGAAAATGAGGATGGGCGGGCAACGCTCATGGCAGTCTCTTTCTGGATAGGAGTACGCAGTTTCATCCTTACCATCATGGGAAGGTCAAGGCCCATTCTACGCTTGACCTTGACATGATGGGAAGGTTTAACCTGCTTGCACGGTGGATGAATGCACTAGCCGCCACCCCCCTTGAAACCTCTGGAGCAACACATGAGCATCGAATTCCAAGTGCCCGACATGACCTGCGGACATTGCGTCAAGACCATCACCGGCGCCGTCAACCAGGCCGCCCCGGGCGCCACCGTGACCGTCGATCTGCCCACGCATCGCGTATCGGTGACCGGCACGGACCAGGGCGAGAAGATCGAGGCCGCCATTCGCGAGGCCGGCTACGAGCCGTCGCGCGTCTAGGGCGCCAGGCGGGCTGGGCTATGATAGACCCAGCCTGTAACAAGCAATTTGGTAATTACTTAAAGCTATCGATCAATTGAATTAATTAAATTGGATTGTTTGATAGTTAAGATTTATGATTCTTTCCATGGTGGTTAAACAAACCCCGCTACCCAAGGAGAGATCTGAATGCTGCAAAACCGCGAAGGCCAACGTGTTCCCAACGTTACGTTCCCCGTCCGTGAGGACAACACGTGGAAAAAGGTTTCGACCGACGACCTGTTCAAGAACAAGACGGTCGTAGTCTTTTCGCTTCCCGGCGCTTTCACGCCGACCTGCTCGTCGACCCACCTGCCGCGCTACAACGAACTGGCCTCCGCGTTCTTCGACGCCGGCGTGGACAGCATCGTCTGCCTGTCGGTCAACGACACCTTCGTCATGAACGAATGGGCCAAGGACCAGGAATCGGCCAACATCACGCTGCTCCCGGACGGCAATGGCGCCTTCACCGAAGGCATGGGCATGCTGGTCGACAAGAGCGACCTGGGCTTTGGCAAGCGTAGCTGGCGTTATTCCATGCTGGTCAAGGACGGCGTGGTGCAGAAGATGTTCATCGAACCGGAAAAGGAAGGCGACCCGTTCGAAGTGTCGGACGCCGACACCATGCTGGCTCACATCGCGCCGACGGCCAAGAAGCCCGACCAGGTGGTCGTGTTCTCCAAGCCGGGCTGCCCGTTCTGCGTGGAAGCCAAGGCGCTGCTCGACAGCAAGGGCTACGCCGCGATCGAAATCCCGCTGGAAAACAAGGTCCGCGGCCGCGTGATCGGCGCGGTGTCCGGCAAGGGCACGGCACCCCAGGTGTTCATCAATGGCGCCCTGGTGGGCGGCCTGGAAGACCTGAAGGCGTACTTCGCCTAAGCGGACGTAGCCCGGCAGCCGGACAGGGACCTGGTTCCCGTCCGTCCGGCCGGCCGGGCGCGCGGCCCTGGGGGCCGCGCCTTTTCCGCCCGCACGAGTTTCCCTTCTTCCGCACCCTTACCGCACTGCCTTGCGCCCCGGAACCGGCGGCGCGGGACGGCGTTCGTCCAGAGGATGCGCAACAAGGCGGAACTCGCCTTTGAATCCTTGCTTCACGCTACACCGGGGGATACCCAGTCATGAAAACTCTGCATACCGATATTGCCGTCATCGGCGCCGGCACCGCCGGCCTGGCCGCCTATCGCGCTGCCAAGGCCGCGGGCAAGCGCGCGCTCCTCATCGAGGGCGGCGCTTATGGCACGACCTGCGCCCGGGTGGGCTGCATGCCCTCCAAGCTGCTGATCGCGGCCGCCGAAGCCGCGCACAACGCCGCCCATACCGAGGCATTCGGCGTCCACGTGGGCGGAGAAATCTCTATCGACGGCGGCGAGGTCATGGACCGCGTCAAGCGCGAGCGCGACCGCTTTGTCGGCTTCGTCCTGGAAGGCGTGGAAAACATCCCCGCGGAAGACAAGCTGCGCGGCAATGCGCGCTTCGTGTCGGACACGGTGCTGCGCGTCGATGAGCATACCGAGGTCCACGCGTCCCGGGTGGTGATCGCGACGGGTTCGCGTCCGTCCGTGCCGCCGCCGTTCCGCGCGTTGGGCGATCGCCTGGTCGTGAACGATGACGTGTTCGCCTGGGACGATCTGCCTGGCCGCGTGGCGGTGTTCGGGCCCGGCGTGATCGGGCTGGAGCTGGGCCAGGCGCTGTCGCGGCTGGGCGTCGAGGTGCGCGTGTTCGGCGTCAGCGGCAGCCTGGGCGGCATCAGCGATCCACACGTGCGGCAGACGGCGCGCAAGATCTTCCAGCGCGAGTTCTATCTGGATCCGGACGCCCGCGTGCTGGAAACCTCGCGTGTCGGCGACGAAGTGGAAGTGCGTTACGTGACGCTGGACAACAGCGAGCGCACCGAACGCTTCGACTACGCGTTGGTGGCCACCGGGCGGCGTCCCAATGTGGACGGGCTGGGCCTGGAAAACACCTCGCTCGAGCTCAACGCCCACGGGGTCCCGGTATTCAACCGCGAGACAATGCAGGCGGGGAATTCGCCGATCTTCATCGCGGGCGACGCGAATGCCGATGCGCCCCTGCTGCATGAAGCCGCCGATGAAGGCCGCATCGCCGGCGAGAACGCGGCGCGCTTCCCAGAGGTGCGCCAAGGCCTGCGCCGCGCGCCCCTGGCCGTGGTGTTCTCGGATCCGCAGATCGCCCTGGCGGGAGCGGGTTACGGCCGCCTGATCCCGGGCACCTTCGTGACGGGCAGCGTCGATTTCAGCGATCAGGGGCGTTCGCGCGTCATGCTGAAGAACCGGGGCATGCTGCACGTGTACGCGGATATCGAGACGGGCCGCTTCCTGGGCGCGGAAATGGTCGGCCCCAGCGCCGAACACATCGGCCACCTGCTGGCCTGGGCCGTGCAGCAGGAGCTGACCGTGGCGCGCATGCTGGAAATGCCGTTCTATCACCCCGTGATCGAAGAAGGCGTTCGCACCGCCTTGCGCGATGCGGCCTCCAAACTGGTCCTGGCGCGGGAAGCCTTGCGCCAGTCCGCCGCCGAAACGGTGTAATTGCCCGAGGCACGCAAAAAGGCCGCGCAACGCGCGGCCTTTTTTTCGTGGCGACGGCAGGCCGCGCGCTATTCGTCGGCGTGCTTCTTGGCGACGGGGAAGGGGTTCTCGCGGTACTGCAGCGTGAATCCGGCCCGCTCGTCCTGCCCGAGTTCGCGCGCCAGATAGGGCATGGCCTGCTTCAGGGCGTCGTGCAGCGTCCACGGCGGGTTGATGAGGAACATGCCGCTGCCGTGCAGTCCGTAGCCGTCGATGGTGGACTTCTTGACGGTCAGGGTGGCGTGCAGCCAGCTCTTGACCTTCAGGTTCTCGAAATGGCGGGCCATTTCACTGGCCTCGCGGCGTTGCACCAGCGGATACCAGATCGCGTAGGTGCCCGTGGCGAAGCGCTTGATGCACTCTTTCACGGTGAGCAGGGTACGGCGGTAGTCGTGCTTGTCTTCGTACGACGGGTCGATCAGCACCATGCCTCGGCGCGTCGGCGGCGGCAGCAGCGCCTTGACGCCTTCGAAGCCGTCGTCACCGTAGATGGTCGTCTGGCGCTGGGCGGCGCGGCCCTGGTGTTCCAGGTTGCCGACCAGCGTGTCGATCTCGGTCGGGTGCATCTCGAACAGGCGCAGGCGGTCGGACGGGCGCATCGCGTCCAGCGCCAGCCACGGCGAACCGGGGTAGCGCTTCAGGCGGCCATTGGTGTTGTAGTCGCGGATGCGGGCGACGTAATCGGCCAGGATCGGCGGCAGGTCCTTGGCTTCCCACAGACGGCCGATGCCGTCCGCGAATTCCGAGGTCTTGGCCGCCCAGTCGCTGTCCAGGCTGTAGAGGCCGGCGCCGGCGTGCGTATCGACGACCCAGTAGGGCGCGTCTTTCTTGTTGAAGTAGTCCAGGGTGTGGACCAGGATGGCGTGCTTGAGCACGTCGGCATGGTTGCCGGCGTGAAAGGCGTGGCGGTAACTGAACACGTTCGTTCTGCCTCAGGCGGCGGGCCGGATCGCGGCCAGCTCGTCGGTGAATATGCCGTCGATGCCCCAGTCGAGCAACAAACGGGCGCGTTCCGGGTCATTGACGGTCCAGGCCGCGATCCGGTAGCCCGCGGCATGCACGGCGTCGATCAGTTCGCGGGTAGCGTCTTTCTGGTTGATGTTCAGGGCCACGCAGCCATGCTTGACCAGGCGTTCTTGCCAATCGGCCGGCACTTTTTCGACCAGCAGGGCGCGGGGCAGCTCGGGCGCGGCATCCCGCGCGGCCTGCAGGGCTTCCTCGGCGAACGAAGACAGCAGCGGCGGGGGGCTCGCGCCGTTCCACAGTGCCTGCGCGGCCAGCGCCACGGCTCGGCCGGTCTCGGCTTCACGCCCCGGGCAGGGCTTGATTTCGACATTGCTGGCGATGCCGTTGGCCACCGTGTAGCGGGCGACCGCGGCGAAGGTGGGCAGGGGCTCGCCGGCATAGGCGGCGGAATGCCAGCCGCCGAAGTCCAGTTGCGCGAGTTCGGCGTAGGTCTTGGCCGCGGCGGGGCCCCGGCCATTGGAGGTGCGCTCCACGTCGTCGTCGTGCATCAGCACCAGCACGCCGTCGCTGCTGAGCTTCACGTCGTACTCGAACATCGTGAAGCCGTGCTCGGCGCCGACGCGCATGGCGGCCAGGGTGTTCTCTGGGGCCAGACGGCCGCCGCCGCGATGCGCGATGTAACGGGAATAGGGCCAGGACGGCAGTTTTGCGGTCATTTCGGTGTTGCTTTCGGGTTCTTTTGAGACAGGTTGCAAGGATACCCTGTTCTTGGCGGGCGCCCGGCCGCCCGGGCGCGCCCCAGCCCCCGGGCAGAGGCGCGCCGCGGCCCTTATTTCAGGGGCGCCTTGTCCTGCGACACGTCCATGATCATTCTTGTCGCCAGGTACAGCCGGGGCACGATGCTGTTGATCTGGATGTACTCGGCGTCGTTGGAGTGGGCGCCGAAGCCGCTCAGGCCCATGCCTTCGATGACGGGGCCGCGGGCTTTCAGCGCGGCGAAGGCGGCGTCGGTGCCGCCGCCGCTGGCGCGGTCCACGACCTTCATGGGAAGGTCGAGTTCCTGGTAGATCCGCACGCCATGCTGGGCCAGCTTGCGCGAGGCTTCGGTGGCTTCGAGCGGCGGGCGGCGGACCTCGAATTTGACGCTGACCTTGGAGTCCGGCAACAGCTTCTTCTGTATGCGCTCAGCCAGCGTGCGCGACAAGGCGTCGAAATCGGACACCCGCAGGGCGCGGGCGTCGGCCTGGGCGGTAGCTTGGCCAGGGATGACGTTGCGGTTCGTGCCGGCCTGGGCGACGGTCCAGTTCAGCTTCAGGCCGTCGTCCGGCTTGGACAGCTTGTCGAGCTGCAGGAGCTGGTGGGACAGCTCATAGAGCGCATTGACGCCGCCCTCCGGGCGCGCGCCAGCGTGCGAGGTCTTGCCCTGCACGGTCAGGTAAGCCGCGCCGATGCCGCTGGTGGCCAGGGTCAGGCGGGGTTCGACGCCGCCGCCTTCGAACGAGAAGATGGCGTCCTGATCGGCGCCCAGGCGGGTGATGGTGCTGCGCGCCCCGGGCGAACTGATCTCCTCGTCGCCGTTGATCAGCACCGTGAGGGTGCCGTAGTCGGCGAAGCCCAGATTCTTCAGCAGGGCCAGGGTGTGGATGATGGTCGCCACGCCATGCTTGTCGTCCGCGATGCCCAGCCCATAGGCCTTGTCGCCGTCCACGCGAAAGGGCTGGTCTTTCAGCATGCCGTTGCGGTAGACGGTGTCCATGTGGGCAATCAGCATGATTTTCCGGGTGCCGCCGCCCTTGAACTCGGCGTGGACCATCGGCCCGACCTTCTCGGGCGTGTCGTCCAGCCGGAACACATCCGTGGGCGCGATGATCTCGACGGTCCCGCCCAGCGCCTTGAGGCGGTCGCGGATCAGGTCGGCGATGCGCTCCACGCCTTCGACGTCCTTGCTGCCCGATTCGATATTGACCAGGTCGCGCATGGTGTCCAGCATGGCCTGCTGCTGGCCCTTGGCCGCATCGTGCACGGCGGCCACGGGCGCGGCCAGCGCGGCGGTCGCGCCGCCCAGGAAGGCCAGGGCAAGGCAGGTTCCGAGGACATGCAGGCGGGGGGATGTGAGCGGCATCGATGGTTACCTTTATGCGTGGGGGATGAGGCGCCGACGGTCGGCCGGCCCCGGGGGCACCGCGCCAGCCGCGGGCTTACCCCGAGAGCCACGATACGGGGGGATGAAGGGGGCGGAAATGGTGATTTCCCGGGTTGACGCCCGTGGGCGTCCGTGCGGCGGGGCAGGCTGGCGCGGCCCCGGATGACGGGCTGGAGAATCCGACGCTCCGTCATGAATGAGAAATGCTAAAATCCGCCCGCTGATCCGGTATAACCGGTATGGGAATAGGGCGAATCGAGTTCGCCTTTTTTTATGCGTTTTCGTGCGGCTTCGGGTGGATACCCCGGAGCGCGGCAACAGGGATTCCATGTTCGAATTTATTCGCAGCCATCGGCGCTGGATGCAGCTCATCCTGCTGCTTCTGATTGTGCCGTCCTTCTTCCTGGTCGGAATTCAAGGCTATGACAGCTTCATGCGTCAGGAGCCCGAGTTGGCGACGGTCGCTGGCCAGCCGATTTCACGCGCCGAGTTTGATCAGGCGCACCGCAACCAGCTCGAGCAGTTCCGCCAGCGCATGGGCGCGCAGTTCGACCCGGCCGTGATCGACACGCCCGCGCTGCGCGAAGGCCTGCTGAACCAGCTCATCAACCAGCGCCTCTTGGCCAACGTGGCCGTGGACAACCGGTTCTCGGTGTCCGACGAGACGCTGCGCAACACCATCGCCGCCATTCCGGAAGTCCAGGACAATGGCCGTTTCTCGCCTGAGCGCTATCGCCAGGTGCTGGCCGCCCAGGGCATGTCGCCCACCTCGTTCGAGGCCGGCCTGCGCCGCGACCTGGCGGTGGCCCGTGTGCTCGAACCCGTCGGCCAGTCGGCCCGCGCGCCCGCTGAAGTCGTGTCCGCCCTGGAAACGGCGCTGACGCAGTCGCGCACGATTCAACTGCGCCGCTACGCCGCAGCCGACTACCGCTCGCAGGTCAGCGTCGCACCGGCCGACATCCAGGCTTGGTACGACGCCAACAAGCAGCAGTTGCAGATCCCGGAACAGGTCCAGGTGCAATACCTGGTGCTGGATGAAGCCGCCGCGACGCAAGGCATCCAGGTCAAGGACGAGGACCTGGCTTCGTACTACGAACAGAACAAGAGCCGCTTCGGCCAGCCCGAACGCCGCCGCGCCAGCCACATCCTGATCGAACTGGCGCCCGGCGCGTCGGAAGACGCCCGCAAGGCCGCCCGCGCCAAGGCCGAGGATCTGGCCAAGCAGGCCGCCGCCGATCCCGCCAAGTTCGCGGAGCTGGCGGGCAAGAACTCGCAGGACGCAGGCTCGGCCGCCAAGGGCGGCGACCTGGGCTGGCTGGCGCCCGGCGCTCAGCCCGGTCCGCTGGACAAGGCCGTCTTCGGCCTGGCCCAGGGCCAGGTGTCCGGCGTCGTCGAAAGCCCGTTCGGCCTGCACATCGTGAAGGTCACCGAGATCCATCCGGCGGCCATCAAGCCGCTGGCCGAGGTCAAGGACCAGATCACCGCCGAAGTCCGCAAGCAGTTGGCGGCCGTCCATTTTTCGGAAATGGCCAGCCAGTTGAACAAGCAGGTCTATGACCAGCGAGACAGCCTGCAGCCGGCCGCCGACGCCGTTGGCCTGAAGCTGCGCACCGCCTCCGGCGTGACCCGCGAAGGCCTGCTGCCCGCCGATAAGGCGGGCCCGGGTTCGGCCGCCGACAGCCCGGACGCCGCGCTGCTGGACAACCCGCGCGTGCGCCAGGTGCTGTTCTCGCCCGACGTACTGCGTGAAAAGCAGAACTCGGGCGTGATCGAACTGTCGCCCGACACGATGCTGGCCGTGCGCGTCGCCGCCGTGGAACCCGCCCATGTGCCGCCGCTGGACAAGGTCAGCGATTCGATCCGCGCCAGACTGCTGGACGAGCGTTCGGCCGAAGCCGCCAAGAAGGCCGGCGAAGCCGCGCTGGCTGCCGACAAGGCCAATCCCGCCGCGCAGCCCGAGGGCTTTGCCCCCGCCGTGACGGTGTCTCGCCAGGATCCCAAGGACCTGCCGCGCCCGGTGCTGGACGCCGTGATGCGTCTGCCTTCGACCCCGCTGCCGGCCTATGCCGGCGTGCAGTCGGGCGTGGACTACACCCTGGTGCGCCTGGAAAAGGTCGAGGCCGGCAAGATCGAAGCCGCCGACCGCGAACGCCTGGCGCAGCAGTTGTCGGGCGCCTGGGGCCAGGCCGAAAACGAGGCCATGATCCGCATGCTGCGCGAGGAATACAAGGTCAAGGTGCTGCCCGGCGCCGCGGACGTGATCCGCGGCGAACAGCCGCAGTCCGCGGGCTGATCAGTCCGGTCCTAGTTCAACAGCGGCCGCAGCGTCGGCCACACGTTGTCCAGCAATCGAGGCTGGGCATCCTCGTTCGGATGGATGCCGTCAGCCTGGAACATCGCCCGGTTCGTTGCAATGCCTTCCATCAGGAAGGGCACGAGCCGGGCGTTTTCGTCTTTGGCGACCGTGGGAAACACCTGGGCGAAGCGCTGGGCGTAGTCCCGGCCATAGTTGGGCGGAATCTGCATGCCCACGATCAACACGTCGGCATCCGCCTTGCGGGCGGCCTGCGCCATGGTGCGCAGGTTCTGTTCGGTCATGTTGAGCGGCAGGCCCCGCAGCGCGTCATTGGAACCCAGTTCCAGCACCACCACGGCAGGCGTGTGCTGGCGCAGCAGGGCCGGCAGCCGGGCGACGCCGCCGCTGGTCGTGTCGCCGCTGATGCTGGCGTTGACGACCTGGAACTTCGGGTATTGTTCAGAAACTCTTGCGGACATCAAAGGCACCCAGCCGGTGCCACGCTTGATGCCATATTCAGCGGACAGGCTGTCGCCAACCACCAGCACGGTGCGCGGCGAGGAACCCTGCGCCGCGGCGGCGGTCTGAGCGTGGGCGGGCGCCACGATGGCGGCCGCCAGGGCGGACATAAGAAGCAGACGGGAAAATAGGCGCATGGATAGCAATAATTCAATCGTGGTGAAGGGGCTGGGCAAGCGGGTGGCCGATGCCGGCGGGACGCTGTCTATCCTGGAAGGCATTGATTTTACGGTCGCTGCGGGCAGCGCCGTGGCTATCACGGGAAGCTCGGGTTCCGGCAAGTCCACCTTGCTGGGACTGCTGGCCGGCCTGGACGTTCCCAGCATGGGTAGCGTACACCTCGCCGGCCAGGACCTGTTCGCGCTGGACGAAGACGGCCGCGCGCGCCTGCGCGCCAACCATGTGGGTTTCGTGTTCCAGTCGTTTCAACTGCTGCCTAACCTGACGGCCCTGGAAAACGTGATGCTGCCGCTGGAACTGGCGGGGCTGGCTGCCCGCGAGGCCTCGCAGGCCATGCTCGAGCGGGTGGGGCTGGGGGCACGCCTGCATCACTATCCGCGCACCCTGTCGGGGGGAGAGCAGCAGCGCGTATCGCTGGCCCGGGCTTTCGTGGTGCAACCCGACCTGCTGTTCGCCGATGAGCCCACCGGCAGCCTGGATGCCGCCACGGGCGTGACGGTCATCGACCTGATGTTCGACCTGCATCGCGAGCACGGCACCACCCTGGTGCTGGTGACCCACGATCCGCAACTGGCTGCCCGCTGCGGGCGCCAACTGGTGCTGGCCGCGGGCCGGATGGTCCAGGACAACTGAGGCCCCGGCCGGCCCGCGCCGTGCGCGGCCTTACTTGGACTTCGCGACGGCCTGGTTCCAGGCCGTGACCACCGCCTCGTAGTCGGTGGCGGCGGCTTCCTGGCTGACCGGGAAGATCTTGATGGTCTTCAGATCCGGCAGCGTGGTCAGGCTGGCGACGGCCACGTCCGTGCGGGTGGGGCGGCGGAAGTTCTTCACGAGCTGGGCTTCTTGGGACTCCTTGCTCAGAAGGCCGTCGTACAGGGCCTTGGCGGCGTCCATGTTCTTGGCGCCCTTGATGATGAACATGCCCTCGGGCGCAAGATAGCTGCCTTCGGACGGGTACACCAGCTTGATTTCCTTTTGGCCGCCGGCCACGTATTCCTGCGCGGCGTATTCCAGCGTCATGCCCACGGCGTACTCGCCCGCCGCCACGCCCTTGTAAGTGGTGCCCGACGACGCCGTGATGACGGCGTTGGCCGCGATCTTGTCCAGGCCCTCCTGGCCGAACTGCTTGTACAGGCCGTACACCAGCATGTAGGCCGTGCCGCTCTTGGAAGGATCGGTGATGGCGAACTTGTTCTTCCATTGCGGTTGCATCAGGTCGGACCAGGTGGCCGGCGCGGGCAGGCCCTTGAGCTGGCGCTCGTTGACCATCATCACCATGACATGCACGTTGGTGCCGACCCACAGGTCGTCGGGGCCGCGGAATTCGGCCGGGATCTTGTCCAGGTCGGCGGGGCGGTAGGGCTGCAGGTGCTGGCGGTAGGCGCCCAGCGTGCCGAAGCCGCCGCTCCAGAACAGGTCGCCGCGCGGGTTCTGCGATTCAGCCTCGATGCGCTTCATCATGGTGCCCGTGCCGCCGGTCACCGGCTGCACATTGAGCTTGGGCGACTTCTGCTTCACGGCTTCCAGCGCGGTCTCGATGGTTTCCGTGTTGTTGGACGAATAGAGCACGACGTTCTGCGCGTGGGCGGCGCCCGTTGCCAGGGCCGCGGCCAGGACGCTGTACTGAAGAAGGTGCTTGAGTTGCATGGGTAGCCTCTGCGAGTGGGTTATTTACCGGAGAACAGCTTGATGCGGAATGCCTTGACGGACACGATGATGGGCAGCACGATCACCGTGACCAGGGCCGCGCCGTAGGCGGACGCCATCCCCAGCCTGCCGCCGTCGACCTGCCGGAAGATGGCGATGGGCATGGTTTCCAGGCCGCCGCTGTAGGCCACGATGGAAGCCGAGAGCTCGGAGATCGTGGTGAGCCACATCAGAATGGCGGCCGAGATGATCGATGCCTTCATCGCGGGCAGGATCACCTTGAAGAACGTCATTAGCGGAGACACGCCCAGGCTGATCGAGGCTTCCTCGATCGACTCGGGGATGTTGAACAGCACCGAGGACGCGTTGCGCACCGCGAAGGGCAGGCGGCGCACGGTGTAGCACAGCACCATGATCCCGGACGTGCCGGCCAGCACCAGCCAGCCGGTATTGAAGGTCTGGACCAGCGCTATCCCCAGCACCGTGCCCGATATGGTCAGCGGCAGCACCACGATGTAGTCCAGCACCTGCGTGAAGGAACTGCGCTTCTTGATCGTCAGGTAGCTCACCAGCACGGCGAAGGCAACGCCCAGCACGGTGGCCAGCGATGCGAATTTCAGTGAATTCAGGATGGGTTCGGGCGCGCCGTGCAGCGCGCGCTGCATGCTGGCCAGGGACCATTGCCCCCACTGCATGACCGGCCCGCTGGTCTTGGTGAAGGCCGCGATGAAGACCACGATGAGCGGCAGCATGGAAATCAGGATCACCAGGCCCACGCCGCTGGTGTAGACCAGCGCCGTCCACGAGCGCACGCGCACGGCGGCGGGCGCGCGGCCCTGGGTCATGGTGTAGACCTTGCGTTCCACCACGCGCTTCTGGAAGAACAGGACGATGGCGACGATGGCGATCGACACCACCGACATCGCGCTCTGCAGCGTGGGGCTGCCGCCCATTTCGCTGACGAACGTGTTGTAGGTCATGACGGACAGGAGCGGCACGCGGCTGCCCAGCAGCATCGCCAGCGCGAAGTTGCCCACCACCAGCGTGAAGACCACCAGCGCGTTGACCAGCACGGCCGGCAGCAGCACCGGCACCAGCACGCGCAGCTTGGTCAGGAAGGGCGGCGTGCCCAGGCTCAGGCCCGCCTCTTCGAGCTGGCCGTCGAAGCCGCGCAGCGCGGCCAGCACGCCCAGGTAGATGTAGGTGTAGTAGACGAGCGTCATGGAGAAGACCATGCCCGTCCAGCCGTAGAACGAAGGCAGCGAGATTCCCGCATCGCCCAGCAGGTTGGTCAGGATGCCGTTGTTGCCCAGGATCAGCAGCCAGGACTGGCCCACGATGATCTCGGGGATCACGATGGTCAGCACCGGCAGGATCGCCACCAGATTCTTGAGCGGGAAGTCGTAGCGCGCCACCATGTAGGCGAACGGCACGCCCACCAGCACGGTGCAGGCGGTGACGGACAGCCCGAGCACCAGCGTGTTGCCGAAGGCCTCCAGGTATTGCGAATCGGCCAGCAGGGCCTTGAAGCCCTCCAGCGAAAAGCCGCCGTCCTGTCCCGTGAGGCTGTTGCCGAAGAGCACGCCCAGCGGATACAGCACGAAGAACAGCAGCAGGGCCAGGCTGATCGCGGTCAGGACGCCCCAGGGCCACCATTTGATTTTCATGGCGTGCGCGTCCTCAGGCGTTGACGACGCGGCTGTCGGCGGGAATCAGCACCTGCACGGCCTCGCCCGGCTGGAACTGCGCCACCATGTTGCCCGCGTGCAGTTCGACGCGGATCTCCGATCCGTTGTCCAGAGCGATGCGATAGGCGGTCTTGAAGCCCAGGTATTGGCGCCGCAGGACCTTGCCCGGCAGGGTGTTGGGCACATACGGGGCCGGGGCCATCAACGCCAGTTCCTCGGGGCGCGCGATCAGCACGCCCTGGGCGTCCAGCCCGGCGCTGCCCTGCATGCCGTCGAACCCCAGGCCGCAGAGTTCATAGCGGACGTGCCCGTCGGGCGCGCCGGCCAGCCCGGTGCGGGCCGGCACCGGGATCACGTTGGCCGAACCGATGAAATCGGCAACGTAGGCATTGACGGGCGTGCCATAGAGCTCTTCGGGCGTGCCCAGTTGCGCGATGTTGCCGTGGTCCATGATGGCGATGCGGTCGGACATCGCCAGGGCCTCTTCCTGGTCGTGCGTGACGAAGACGGTAGTGATGCCGGCTTCGCGCACCAGGTCCAGGATCACGTCGCGCATCTGCAGGCGCATCTTTGCGTCCAGGTTGGACAGCGGCTCGTCCATCAGCAGCACGCGGGGGCGGATGACCAGCGCGCGCGCCAGCGCGACCCGCTGGCGCTGTCCGCCGCTCATCTGCGCGGGGTAGCGGGCGGCCAGGGGCAGGAGCCCCACCTTGTCCAGCGCCTCGTTGACGCGCCGCGTGATCTCGGCGCGCGCCACGCCGCGGGCGCGCAGTCCGTAGGCCACGTTGTCGAAGGCGGTCTTGTCGGGGAACAGCGCATAGTCCTGGAAGACCATGCCGATGTCGCGGCGGTGCGCGGACACATGGGTCACGTCGTCCTGGTCGAACAGCAGGCGTCCGCCATCGGGGGAGTAGAAACCCGCGATGCAGCGCAGCAGGGTGGTCTTGCCGCAGCCGCTGGGACCCAGCAGCGTGTAGAACTCGCCGTCGGGAATGTGCAGGGACAGGTTGCGCAGCACCTGCTGTCCGCCGAAGGTCTTGACGATGCCGTCTACCGTGATCGATGCCATATTGAGTTCCTGCTTGAGGTTGTGGGCATCATAGGAACGGGCCCGGCGCGCGACCAGCAGTGTTTTTTAAGGCATGGCGTTAGATTTTCTAAGAGGTCGGCCCGCCGGCTATCCCCTAGAATGCGGCAGGATGGGGCAGGGGCCGGAACAGGCCGCGCGCCGACAATAAATAGACGACAAGGGTAAACGTGGGAAAGAGCAGCACAGCGCGGCGCCGGGCCGGCGCCCGGGCGGGCGTCATTTGAGATGGCGGGGCACAGCCTGCCGCCGTTGAAGGCCTTGCGGGTGTTCGAGGCGGCGGCGCGCCTGCGCAGTTTCACCGCGGCCGCCGACGAACTGAGCATCACGCACAGCGCGGTCAGCCAGCAGATCCGCATTCTTGAAGAGTATGCGGGTCAGCCCCTGTTCGCCCGCGAGGCGCGCGGGGTGGCGTTGCTGCCTTGCGCCCAGGCTTATTTCCCGGAAGTCCAGGCCAGCCTGGAACGCATCGCGGCCGCCACCGCCAAGCTCAAATCGCCGGTGCATGGCGGCGCGCTGCGCGTGTGCGCCACGCCCTCCCTGACTATGAAATGGCTGATCCCGCGCCTCTCGGCGTTCCAGGCCCTGCATCCCGCCATCGATGTGCAGCTCAGCACGCAGGGCCGGCCGTTCCTGGACCGCGGGGGCGACACCGGCAGCGATGTCCTGATCCGGCATGGCTACATGGCGCAATCCGACCTGGCCTGCGTGCATTGCCTGGATGACTTCCACCTGCCGGTCGCCTCGCCTCGCTTCATCGAGCGCAACCGCCTGTCGGCGCCCGCCGACTGCCTGGGCCACCCGCTCCTGAAGATATCGGGCGGCATGGATCATTGGCCGCGCTGGTTCGCGCTGGCCAAGGTGGATGTGCCCGCGCAGTTGCCCGGGCCGGTCTTCGATCACCAGTTCCTGTGCATGCAGGCGGCGATGAACGACCTTGGAATCGCGCTGGCGCCCTGGTGCCTGCTGGAAGACGACATCCGCGCCGACCGGCTGCGCCCGCTGTTTGCGCTGCCCCACCTGCCCAACGCCGGCATCCACGCGCTGTACCGCCAGGACGGCCCGGCCGCGGCGTCGGCGCAGCTATTCATCCAATGGCTGTGCACGCAAAGGCACGGCCTTTCCCATCCCGCATAGACAAGGATTCTCCATGTTCGCAACCCCGACGGCTCCGGGCCTGCGCTGGCGCGGCATCACCCCGCCGCTGGCATTGACGGACTACAAGGTCATCGCCTTCGACATGGACTCCACGCTGATCTCGATCGAGACGCTGGACGAAATGGCGGACCTGATGGGCAAGAAGGCGCAGGTCGCGGCGCTGACCGAGGCCGCCATGCGCGGCGACATCGTGGACTACAAGCGCAGCCTGCGGGACCGCGTGGCGCTTCTGGCCGGCATGCCGGAGGCAGCGCTCGACGTGGTCTATGAAGAGCGCCTGCGGATCAACCCCGGCGCCGAAACGCTGATCGCGGCATGCAAGGCGGCGGGCCTGACCTGCCTGCTGGTCACGGGCGGCTTCACGTGTTTCACGGACAGGCTGCGCGCGCGGCTGGGGCTGGACGACGTGCGCGCCAACGTGCTGGAAGTGGAAGGCGGCCGGCTGACGGGCCGCCTGGTGCCGCAGGCCTGGGGCGATATCTGCGACGGCGAGGAAAAGCGCCGCAAGCTCGTGGAAGTGTGCGCGTCGCTCGGCGTGGGGCCTGCGCGCGCCATCGCGGTGGGCGATGGCGCCAACGACTTGCCGATGATGCGCGTGGCCGGGCTGTCGGTGGGCTACCGCGCCAAGCCGGCGGTGCGCAGCGAGGTGTCGGTGGCGATCGACGAAGGCGGCCTGGACCGGCTGCTGGAATTGTTCACGCGGGATTGAATGGCGCGCCCCCTGGCCGCTGGACGCAAGCGCCAGGGCCTGGCGCGCGGTCAGATCAGGCCGCGGATTTCCACGGCCGGGTCGACGTCGGCGTCATAGTCCACGCCTTCGATCTCGAAGCCGAACAGCCGCAGGAAGTCGCGCTTGTAGCCGGCGAAGTCGGTCTGCTGGTAGAGGCTGTCGGTGGTGACCTGGTTCCATAGCGCCTGGACACGTGCCTGCACGCCCGGATCCAGCTCCTTGTAGTCGGCGCGCAGGCGTCCTTCCTGGTCCAGGATCGGCGCGGGGCCGCACAGGCTGTCGCGGTACAGGCCATACACCTGTTCGATACAGCCTTCGTGCGTGCCGTCTTCCTTCATGACCTTGAACAGCAGCGACAGGTACAGCGGCATCATGGGGATGGCCGAGCTGGCCTGCGTCACCACCGCCTTGAGCACCGACACGCGGGCGTCGCCGCCGCGCGCGGCCAGCTTGGCGCGGATGTCCAGCACCTTCTGGTCCAGATCCTTCTTGGCGGCGCCGATGGACCCGTTCCAATAGATGTCGTGGGTGATCTTTTCGCCCAGGTAGGTGAAGGCCGTGGTGGTGGCGCCTTCGGCCAGCACGCCGGCCTCGAGCAGCGCGTCGATCCACATCTGCCAGTCTTCGCCGCCCATGACCGCCACGGTCGCGTCGATCTCGGCCTGCGTAGCCGGTTCCAGCACGCCGTCCTTGATGACTTCCTTGTCGGTATCCAGTCCGCGCAGGGTCACCGATTTGCCGACGGGCTTGAGCGTGGAGTTGAACACCTGCCCGGTCTTCGGATGCGTGCGGCGCGGGGCCGCCAGGCTGTAGATGACCTGGTCGACCTGGCCCATGTCCGCCTTGATCGCGGCGATGGTCTTCGCCTTGATCTCATCCGAGAACGCGTCGCCGTTGATGCTCCTGGCGTAGAGGCCTTCGGCGTCCGCGAACTTGTGGAAGGCGGCGCTGTTGTACCAGCCGGGCGTGCCGGCCTTGCCGGTATCGCCGGGCCGCTCGAAGAACACGCCCAGCGTCTGGGCGCCACAGGCGAACGCCGCGCTGATGCGTGCGGCAAGCCCGTACCCGGTCGATGCGCCAAGCACGAGCACGCGCTTGGGACCCCCGGCGACCGGCCCCTGCGCCTTCACGTAGTCGATCTGGTTCCTGACGTTGGCCTCGCAGCCGACGGGATGGGTGGTGACGCAGATAAAGCCGCGCACGCGGGGCTTGATGATCATGAAGGCCTCTTTTCGGGGGGATGCCGGGGTGGCCGTTGCGGGAAAGCGCAAAAGGCGACGAGCATTGTACGGGAGGCCGCCACCCGGCGGCGCCGGGCGGACGGCCGCCGTCGTCAGCGCGAGGCGGCCGGAGCCGGCGCGGCGCCCTGCGCGCGGCTGCGGCGCCATTCGACCAGGCCGATGGCCATGCCGCTGGCGCAGATGATCGCGATGCCCAGCCAGGTCAGCGGATCCGGGAAATGGCCCCAGACCAGCCAGCCCACCGACGTGGCGCTGATGATCTGCAGGTAGATGAACGGCGCCAGCGTGGAGGCGGGCGCCCGGCGGTACGCGGCGATCTGGAACAGATGGCCCAGCCCGCCCGTGACGCCGGTGGAGATCAGCAGGACCCAGTCCAGCGGCGACAGGGCCTGCAGCACGGGCAGGGCGGGCGGCAGGATGAAGGGCAGGGTGAGCGTGAGGCAGACGGTGCCCACCGCGCCGCTCCAGATCAGCGAGGTGAACGGATCATCGCCCGCCACGCGCCGGGTGGCGATGAACTGCGCGGTGAAACAACAGGCCGTCAGCAGGCCGAAGACGGTTCCCATCGGATGCAGCCCGCCGCCGGGGCGGATCACGATGATCACGCCGACGAAGGCGACACCGGCCGCGACGAAGCGTGACAGGCGGGCGGGTTCATTCAGCACCCAGGGCGCCAGCGACAGCACCAGCAGGGGGGCGAGGAAATTGATGGCCGTGGCTTCGGCCTGCGGAATGTAGCTCAGCGTCGTGAAGAACATGAGCGTGGCCAGGAACATCGATCCGCCGCGGATGAGCTGCTCGCGCGGCTTGTTGCTGCGCAGCACGCGCAAGCCCCGCGCGGGCAGCACCAGCGCCAGCACCAGCACCAGATGCACCGCGTAGCGGAACCACGACAGCACCAGCAAGGGGACGCCGGCATTCATCACCCACTTGCCGCTGGCGTCCAGGCAGGACAGTGTCCACATCGACAGCACCAGCAGCAGCACGCCGGTCATCGGACCTCGCGCGGCGGAAGCGCCGGGGCGCGGGCGACCGTTATCGGCCGGGGGCATGGACAAGCTCCTTGATGGTCATAGGGCAGTGAGCGGCTGACATGATACGCTCATCCCGCCGGGGGAACAGGCCAATGATAGAACTACGCAATATCGAAACTTTTTTCTGGGTTGCCACACTGGGCAGCTTTCGCGCCGCATCCGACAAGCTCAACACGACACAGCCCGCGGTCTCGCAGCGTATCGCCTCGCTGGAGGCCGATCTGGGCGTCAAATTGTTTGAACGCGACGCGCGCGGCGTCAAGCTGACGGCCAAGGGGCACGAACTGCTCTCGCATGCCGAGCGCATGCTGCAGGTGCGGCGCGACATGTTCGAAGCCGCGCGCGAACAGAACGTCATGACGGGCACGGTGCGGATCGGCGTGGCCGAGACCATCGTGCAGACCTGGCTGCCCACGCTGATCGAATTGATCCACACCACCTATCCGGCGCTGGTGCTCGAGATCGAGGTCGATACGACGCACGTCTTGCGTTCGCATCTGATGTCGCGCCAGATCGACCTGGCCTTCCTGATGGGCCCGGTGCTGGAGGCAAGGGTAGAGAACCTGCCGCTATGCACCTACCCGCTGGCGTGGGTGGCCAGCCCGCTGCTGGACCTGGGGCCGGAACCGCTGACGCTGGCAACGATCGGCAAGTTGCCGATCATCACCTATCCGTCCAACAGCTCGCCATACCGTGTCGTGCGCGACATGCTGACCCGGGCGGGCATCCCTTCGCCGCGCATGTACGGAAGCGCCTCGATGTCCATGGTGGTAAGGATGACGCAGGACGCCATCGGCACCAGCGTGATCGCGCCGGTGTTCCTGGGCAAGGAACTGGCCCGCGGCGAATTACGCATTCTGCACGTCGAGGCAGATCCGCTGCCGGAACTGAGCTTCACCGCAACCTGGGTGCAAGGCCCGGACAGCCACGCCGTGCGCGTCATCGCGCAGATGGCTCAGAAGGTCGCCGCGCAGGCCTGAGCCAGGAATTGGCCGTAGGTGTTTTCCCCAGCACTCGAGCTGGGGAGCGACGCCCGGGTGTGCCTGCCGGACCAGATCCGCGGGCCTTCCGCTGCCCGCAAGGCCGCGCCGCAGCGTCGTCTGCCGAAAATCGCGCAGGGGGTTCGGGCGAGACCCAAAAATTATTTATACCCCCACATCGCAACTTACGATTGGACGCTGCTGTCCCCTGGCGATGCAATGGCGTTACAGAAAAAAGTAGCGGCCCTGACTATCCGATTACTACCCGCTCGCGACCAGGATAACGGGATCCCGCGCGCCAGACCATCCCGCCAGCCAGGAGTTTTGTCCATGAAGAAGTCTCTTGTTTTCGCCGCCGTCGCCGCCAGCTTGCTGGCCGGCGCCGTCCAGGCCCAAGACCTGCCCAAAACCCAGTTGAAGGTCGTGGGAGGCCTGTCCAACCTGACCGCCTACAACGACTACGAGAAGCCGTTCTGGACCAAGACCATTCCCGAGCTGTCCAAGGGCCAGGTCACGGCCGAAATCAAGGGCTTCAATGAGATGGGCCTGAAGGGCCCCGAGCTGCTGCGCCTGATGTCGCAGGGCGTGATCGAATTCGGCACCGCCACGCTGTCGTACTTCGCCAGCGACAATCCCATCAACGAAGCGATCGACCTGGCCGGCCTGGCGCCGGACGTCAAGACCGCGCGCGCCGTCACCGACGCGTTCGAGCCCGTGTACTCCAAGCTCTACGGCGAGGGCAACAACGTCAAGCTGCTCGGCATCTCGACCTATCCTGGCCAAGTGCTGTTCTGCAATGCCGAGATCAAGAGCCTGGCCGACATCAAGGGCAAGAAGGTGCGCACCAGCAGCCGCACCACCGCCGAGTTCGTCGAGGCGCTGGGCGGCTCCAGCGTAACGATGGCCTTCGGCGAAGTGGTTCCCGCACTGCAGAACAAGGTGGTCGATTGCGCCATCACCGGGTCGCTGTCGGGCTATTCGGCCAAGTGGTACGAGGTATCCACTCACCTTGTCGCGCTGCCGATCAACTGGAACCAGCAGATCCATGCCGTCAACCAGAAGGCCTGGGACAAGCTCGATCCCAAGGTGCGCACGTTCCTGCAGGCCAATATCAAGACGCTGGTCGACAACATCTGGGACGCCGCCGCGCGCCAGACGCAGGAAGGCTATGACTGCAATACCGGCGCCGCCGCTTGCCCGTTCCCCGTCAAGGGCAAGATGGTGCTGGTGCAGCCTTCTGAGGCCGACCACGCTCTGGTGAAGAAGGTCGCGCAAGAGGCCGTGCTGCCCAAGTGGGCCGCCCGCTGCTCGGCGCAGTGCGTCAAGGACTGGAACGCCACCGTCGGCAAGACGTTGGGACTGACCGCCAGCAAGTAAGAAGCGCGTGGGCGCGCCGGCCCCGTGGGCCGGCGCGTCTTCCAGTCCGCTATCGCGGACCGTGCCCCCAAAGGTTCCATTCATGACTCAAATCGAACACTTCCGTCTGCTCGGCGGCCTGTTGCGCCGCGCGGAGAGCTTCTCGCGCGTGGCCGTATGGGCCGGCGGCGCCCTGACGGTGGCCAGCGTGCTGCTGATCTCCTTCGACGTACTCGCCCGGAAATTCCTGGGCTTCACGACGGGCGGCGCGGACGAGCTGTCCAGCTACGCCTTCGCCATCAGCACCTCCTGGGCGCTGGCGTTCGCCACGCTGCAGCGCGCCAATGTGCGCGTCGATGTGCTCTACCAATATTTGCCGGTGCGCCTGTCGGCCGTGCTGGACTGGATTTCCATGGTGGCGCTGGCCGTCTTCATGGTGTTCCTGACGTACTACGCCTATGACGTGGTGCATACATCCTGGATGCAGAAGTCGGCGGCCAATACCCCGTTGGCCACGCCGTTGTGGATTCCGCAGGGGTTGTGGCTGCTGGGCCTGGCCTGGATGTGCATCACCGTCGCGCTGATGCTGGCGCGCGCCTCCGCCGCCCTGGTCACGGGCGATATCGAACTGGTCAAGCAGATCTGCGGCGTGCGTTCCGCGCAGGAAGAAGCTGACGAAGAAGCCGCCGCGGGCGAGCGCATGGTGAAGGGAGAAGCCGCATGATTTCCACTGCCTTGATATTGCTGCTGGTGCTGATCGGGCTGTCCATTCCCGTGGGTGCCGCGCTGGGCGTGCTGGGCCTGATCCTGGATCCCCTGTTCTCGATGCTGCCGCTGTCGCGCGCCATCGGCGAAATTTCCTGGAGCTCCAACAACGAGTTCCTGCTGGTTGCCATTCCGCTGTTCATCATGCTGGGTGAAGTGCTGCTGCGCGCGGGCTTCGCCGAGCGCATGTATGGCGCGATGAGCCTGTGGCTGTCGTGGCTGCCGGGCGGGCTGATGCACGCCAACATCGGCGCCTCCACGCTGTTTTCCGCAACCTCCGGTTCCAGCGTGGCCACGGCTGCCACCGTGGGTACGGTCGCGATTCCGCAGATCCGCAAGTACGGCTACAACGAACCGCTGTTCCTGGGCAGCCTGGCCGCGGGCGGGACGCTGGGCATCCTGATCCCGCCGTCGATCAATCTGGTCATCTACGGCGTGCTGACGAATTCCTCGGTGCCCAAGCTTTACCTGGCGGGGATCATCCCGGGCTTCGCGATGGCGGCGTTGTTCATGCTGACGGTGGTCATCGCCTGCGTGGCGAAGCCTTCGTGGGGCGGCAAGAAGATCCACGCAAGCTGGGGCCAGCGCCTGGCCAGCCTGGTGCACCTGGCGCCGCCCATGGGCATCTTCTTCCTGGTGGTCGGATCGATCTACGCCGGCCTGGCGACACCGACGGAAGCCGCGGCGCTGGGCGTGCTGGGCGCCTTCATCCTGGCGGCGTGGTTCCGCAGGCTTAGCTGGTCCATGCTGCGCGAGGTCATGGAAGGCACCATGCGTTCCACCGCGATGATCATGCTGATCGTTATCGCGGCCAGCTTCCTGAACTTCGTCATGTCGGCCACCGGCCTGACCGACGCATTGACCAAGTCCATTACGGGGCTGGGGCTGTCGCCGGGCTGGATGCTGCTGATCGTGGTGATCTTCTATCTGGTGCTGGGCTGCTTCATGGAAACGCTGTCCATGATGATCACGACGATCCCCATCGTCGCACCGATCATGATCGCGCTTGGCTATGACCCGATCTGGCTGGGTATCGTCATCATCATCCTGGTCGAGGCTGCTCTCATCACGCCGCCCGTCGGGCTGAACCTGTTCGTGGTGCAGAGCCTGCGCAAGAGCGGCTCCATGAGCGCGGTCATCGTCGGCAGCCTGCCGTTCGTGCTGGCCATGTTCGTGATGCTGGCCCTGCTGGCGTTCTGGCCCGACCTGGCGCTGTGGCTGCCGCGCGTGTTTGGCTGATTCCCCTTCATTCGATTCCAGCGCGGCGTGACGCCGTGCCGTTCCAAACTCTTTTTACAGCAGGACAGACATGAAAGCCGTATTCCAGATCGACGACGCCAATCCCCGCCAGGTGGAAGTGGACTTCAACACCGTGATCGTGGCGGGCTGGGCCGGCCGCGACATGGCCGCCATCGAGCACCATATCGAGGAACTGGCCGCCATCGGCGTGCCGCGTCCCTCCAGCGTGCCCCTGTACTACCGCATCGCCGACAACCAGCTCACCCAAGCCAGCACGGTGCAGGCGCTGGGCGAGGAGTCTTCCGGCGAGGTCGAGACCTTCGTGTTCGCCGTGGACGGCGAGATGTATGTCAGCATCGCCTCGGACCATACCGATCGCAAGCTGGAGACGGTCAGCGTGGCCATGTCCAAGCAGGTCTGCGTCAAGCCCGTTGCGACCGTGGCCTGGCGCCTGGCCGACGTGGCGGACTACTGGGATGAGCTGGTCATCCGCTCGTACATCGTCGAAAACGGCGAGAAGGTCCTGTACCAGGAAGGGCCGTTGTCCACCCTGCGTACCCCGCAAGACCTGATCGCCGGCTATACCGGCGGCGCCGCTACGCTGCCGCAGGGCGCGGGGATGACCTGCGGCACGGTGGGCGCCATCGGCGGCATCCGCGCCGCCGCGGACTTCACCATGGAGCTCTTCGATCCGCGCCGCCAGCGCACGCTGCGCCACAGCTATCATGTTGAATCGCTGCCCGTCGTGGCCTGATTCCGGCCACGCACGCCATTGAAAACCGGGCGCCTCCCCGCGGGAGCGCCCGTCCGCACTTTTACGCCGCCAGGCGGCATTAGGACAATGATGGTTTCGACCCTGAATGATCTGACCTTGGCCCTGAGCGAGGGCCGCAGCACGTCCGTCGAGCTGACCGAAGCCGCGCTGGCCCGGGCCCAGGACGAGGCGGGCGAGGGCGCCCGCGTGTTCACCAAGCTCTACGCCGAGACCGCGCTGGCGCAGGCGCGCGCGTCCGACACCCTGCGCGCGGCCGGCATCGTCCGTTCCGCGGTGGAGGGCTTGCCGATCAGCATCAAGGACCTGTTCGATATCGAAGGCGAGACCACGATGGCCGGCTCGGTGGCGCGCGAAGGCGAGCCCGAGGCCGAAGCGAACGCCGAAGTCGTGCAGCGCCTGATCGCCGCCGGCGCCGTCATCATCGGCCGCACCAACATGACCGAATTCGCCTATTCGGGCCTGGGCATCAATCCGCATTACGGCACGCCGCTGAACCCCTATGACCGCGCCACCGGCCGCATCCCTGGCGGCTCGTCCTCCGGCGCCGCGGTGTCGGTCGCGGACGGCATGGCCGCCGCCGGCATCGGTTCGGACACGGGCGGTTCGGTGCGCATCCCCGCCGCCCTGTGCGGCCTGACGGGCTTCAAGCCCAGCGCCTGGCGCGTGTCCATGACGGGTGTGTTGCCGCTGTCTGCCAATCTGGACTCCATCGGTCCGATCGCCGCCAGCGTGCGCTGCTGCGTCGAGCTGGACGCCATCCTGTCGGGCGATGCCGGCCCCTTGCCGCAAGCGCTTCCCGTGCGCGGCCTGCGCCTGGCCATTCCGGCCACGCTCGCCTTGGATGCCATGGACAATCACGTCGCAGCCAGCTTTGCCGCGGCCGTGCAGCGCCTGCAGGATGCGGGCGCGCTGGTCGACCGGATCGAGATTCCCGAATTCGCCGAACTCGCCGCCATCAACGGCAAGGGCGGTTTTACCGCCGCCGAGGCCTGGGCCTGGCACCGCGGCCTGATCGCGCGCGCCGGCAAGCGCTACGACCCCCGCGTGGTGTCCCGCATCATGCGCGGCCAGGACATGACCGCGGCCGATTACCTGGATCTGCTGGACGCGCGCGAAGCCTGGGTCGCGGCCGTGGACCATCGCATCGCGGGGTACGATGCCCTGATCATGCCCACCACGCCCATCGTGGCGCCGGCGGTGGCTGACCTGCAGGCGTCCGACGACGCCTACTACGCCGCCAACGGCCTGATCCTGCGCAACCCCACGCTGATCAATTTCCTGGATGGCTGCGCGCTGTCGCTGCCTTGCCACGCGCCCGGCACCGCGCCGGTGGGCCTGATGATCTCGGGCAGCAACGGAACCGACCGCCGGATCCTGGGCATCGGGCTGGCCGTCGAAGACCTGTTCGCAGGGCGTTGAACGGCCTTTGAGAAACCCGCAACAAGAGAATTTTCATGGTTGACGCCGATAAAGCTAGAAACAGCCTTGCGCTGGCCCGCCAGGCACGGCTGGATGCGCGCAGCGGCCGCCTGACCGGTCCCACGGCCAATCTCGCGCCCGGGCATGTGCAGGCCAACCTGGCGATCCTGCCGCGTGCGCTGGCGGCGGATTTCCTGCATTTCTGCCAGCGCAATCCCAAGCCTTGCCCCTTGCTGGCCATGTCCGAACCGGGGGACCCGTCCTTGGCGGAACTGGGAGCGGATATCGACATTCGCACCGACATCCCGCGCTACCGCGTCTGGCAGAACGGTGAACTGGTCGCCGAGCCCACGGATGTACGGGACATCTGGCGCGACGATCTGGTGTCTTTCCTGATCGGATGCTCGTTTTCGTTCGAAGAGGCGATGCTGGACAACGGCCTGCCCGTGCGCCACATCGAACAAGGCAGCAATGTGCCGATGTATCGCACGAACATCCCGACGCATCCCGCCGGCGTTTTCGGCGGGCCGCTGGTGGTATCCATGCGGCCGCTCAAGGCCGCGGATGCGATCCGCGCGATCCAGGTGACGTCGCGTTTCCCCTCGGTCCATGGGGCGCCGGTTCATCTCGGGGATCCGGCCCTCATCGGTATCCTGGATATCGCGCATCCCGATTACGGTGACCCCGTGGAGATACGCCCCGGGGAAATCCCCGTGTTCTGGGCATGCGGCGTGACGCCGCAATCCGTCGTGGCAGCCGTCCGGCCCGAATTCTGCATCACGCACGCGCCCGGCCACATGCTCGTCACGGACCTCATCAACAGCCGCATGGCGGTGTTGTAGCGCGTTTCAGCGCATGCGCATCAGGTCCGAGACGCGCTGTTCGTAGTCCGGGGGGAAGGTCCAGAAACGCATTCCCTGCGCGGTGAAACCTTCCTGCAGGCCACGTTCCGCCGGCGCCTTGTGCCACAGGAACTGCATCAGGACATCGCTGCTGACCCAGGCGTTGCTGAACCAGAAACTGTGCGCGCGGCGGCCCAGGTCGGGTATGTTGCGCGGATCCACCCAGATCATGTCGAAGTTCAGGCGCTGGGACGCCGCGTTCACGAAGTCCACCTGTTCTTCTGTCAGGTCATCCGCGCTGGGGCGGCCGGCCCGGGACGCGCGCTGATGGCGCGCCGCGAAGCGCAGGGCGCGGTCGTCCAGGTTGGCACCCAGGCTCACGCGCTCGGTCAGGTCGATGTACTGGCGCAGGTCCGTCACGAACCGGTAGGTGTCCTCGTCGGGCGCGGCGAAGTAGATCTGCCCCAGGCGCAGCCGCGCGCGCAAGGCCTCGCGGGTTTCGCCTTCCTTGGGTTGAGCCAGCGTCGCCAGGCCCTCGCTGGCAATCCGGGCGCCGGCGCTGAATGCAAGCACGTTGATGTGCTCGGCGTTCGTGTTCCGGGACAGCATCTCTATCAAGCGGGCAAACGCGGGCACGGAGGCGCGCGCCGTGCGGACGTCGGTGGCATAGGCAAGCAGGCTGCCCGCCGAAGGCCACAGGAACGCAAGCACGACGGCCTGGCGGCCCGTGAAGTGGTGAAACTGCGCGGCCTGCGCGGTGCCGCGCCAGACCGCGTTATTGAAGCCGTGCACGTAGATGATGAGATCCCGGTGCTGGCTGGCCGCCAGGGCGTCGTTGATGAGGGCGAAGTACGCCTGCGCCTCCGGCGAAGTCTCCGCATCGCTTTGCGGGGTGAGCGCGACCAGCTCATCCATGCGCTCCAGGCTGAGCACGGGACGGCCGCGCTGGCTGGCCGAGGTGGACAGAAGGCGCAGTTGTTCCCAGTCGAGCGTGCCGTCGCCGATCTGCACCCGCGCCACGCCCATGCGCAGGGTGTCGCTGGGAAAAATGGAGTAGAACGGCTGGCGCGATTCAAGGAAGACCGCGCGATTCGTGGCATACAGCAGGGGTATCGATGTGCTGCCGCCGCGGGCTTCCTTGTATTCGAAGGGATCGACGACGCCCGTCGTGAATTTCAGCGGCGTGGGCATGAGCTGGACGGGCGACGAGCAGGCCGCCAGGACCGCCACGGCCGACACCGCCATGGCTGTCCTGGCTGCCCGCGACAGGCGGGCAGGCCAGGCGTTCGTGCGGGCATGGAAGAGGCTCATGCGGTGCGCCTGGTTCATGTTGAGGAACTGGCGCCACGCATGCACTGCCAGCAACACGCGACAGGCCAGTCGGATTCCCCGGCAAACGAGGAAGTCACGCGTTGGATTGTCGCCGTGCTTGTTGCGGCGATCAAGCGGGAATCAGAAAATGTGCCGGAAACCCACTGCCGCGCCGACCTGGCTGCTCTTGCCGGCGATTTCGCCGGTGGCGGCGTCGCCGACCTTGTTCCAGTCCACGGTGCCGTACAGTTGCGAACGCTTGGACAGCGAGTATTCGGCCACCGCGACGAGCGCATAGCGCTTGCCCTTGTCGCCTTCCTCGACCACGTTCTCGCTGCGGTCGTAGTAGGCGGCGCCGGTGATCGCCCAGCGCGGCGTGGCCTGCCAGGTCACGCCGGCGAAATAGCCGTTGTCCTTGCGGTCCAGGCTGGCGGTGGTGGTGCCGCCCATGACGCCGTTCACCCAGCCGGTTTCGTCGCGCCCGTTGAAGTAACCCGCGAACACCTTGGCGGAGTCGAACTGATAAGAGGCGTTCAGGTTCCACACCCGCTGGCGCAGGTCGGAATCCGTGCCGGCGTAGGTCTGCTGATAGGCGGCGCCCAGGCCCAGTTTGCCGGCGGTATAGCGCAGGCTCGCGCCATATTGCTGACCGGCCTTGCGGTCCTCCCAGTCGTCGCCGTTTGCCCACGACGCCACGACGGCCAGATTGCCGAAGGTGTTGGCGTACTTGGTCATGTTGTTGGTGCGCACGCGCGACATGGCGGCGGGCAGCCAGGCGTTCTGCTCGTAGTTGCCGACCGTAAGCGGGTCGAAGTAGTCGGCCAGCAGATCGAACATCGGGGTGTTCTGCAAGCCCAGGGTCAGGATGCCGACGCCGCCGCCGTCCAGGCCCACGTAGGCGAGGCGGCTGAAGGCTTTGGTCGTGTCGGACCCTTTGCCGTTCTGCAGGTTGATGCCGTTTTCCAGGCGGAAGAAGGCGCGGTTGCCGCCGCCCAGGTCTTCCGAGCCGCGCAGGCCCCAGCGGCTGTTGGAAATGGCGCCATTTTCCATGGATACGCGGCTGCCGTCTTCGCCCACGCTGCCGGAGCTGGTGTTCAGGTAGCGGATGCTGACGTCGGCGATGCCGTACAGGGTGACGCTGGTTTCGGCGCTTGCCGCGCCGGCGGCCAGGCCGAGGCTGGCCGTGGCCAGCGTTAGTGCGATGCGTTTCATTGGGACTCCTCCTGGTGTAGCTGATTTGTGATTGCGCCGCGCTTATGGCTCGGCTGGTCGCGCCCGGCGGGTCGCCGGACGCCAGGCCGCTGCACCGACGCTGTGGGTCAGCGCGGGTCCGGAGCATTGGCCTGCTTGCAGAACATGCGCCATGTTGGTGCCGCGCATGGACGCAAGAGGATTCTAAGAAAGTTGGGGAAGTCGGAGAATTCCAAATTATTCGGCGTTTTCCCTGGTTTACAGGGCGGGAAAACAGGGGCTGCCTCGCGCGGGCGATAAAAAACCCCGTTCAGGGAACGGGGTTTTGGTCGCGCATGCCGGGGTTTGGAACCCTTGGCCTACAGCGTCATGTGCAGCGGCAGCCAGGTGGCGATTCCGGGCAGGACATACAGCAGCAGCACGGCCAGGATCATCAGGAAGAACATGGGCAGCGAGGCGCGCGCGATGTAGGGCAGTTCCCGCCCGCTCATGCCGGAAAGCACGAACAGGTTGAACCCCACCGGCGGCGTGATCTGTGCCATTTCCACCACGAACACGATGAAGATGCCGAACCAGATCAGGTCGATGCCGGCGGCCTGCACGGTCGGCAGCAGCACGCCCATGGTCAGGACGACGATGGAAATGCCGTCCAGGAAGCAGCCCAGGATGATGAAAAACACCATCAGCGCCATGATCAGCCCGAACTGCGACAGGCCCAGGCCGCCGATCCATTCCGCAAGCGCGCGCGGCAGGCCGATATAGCCCATCGCCAGGGTCAGGAACTGCGCACCCGCCAGGATCAGCGCAATCATGCAATACAGCCGTGTGGCGCCCAGCAGCGATTGCTTGAAGGTGGACCCGTTGAGCGAGCCTTGCAGGGCAGACAGGATCAACGCCCCCACCACGCCGACGGCAGCCGCCTCGGTGGCGGTGGCGATGCCGGTGTAGATGGACCCCAGAACCGCGCCGATCAGCAGCATGACCGGGATCAGGTGCCGCGAGCGGGACAGCTTCTGCATGAACGTCAGGCCCGGGTCCGCGGCCGGCACCTGGCCGGGATTGCGGATGGCCCACCAGGCGATGTAGCCGCTGAACAGCAGCGCCAGCAGGATGCCCGGGATGATGCCGGCAATGAAAAGTTTGGCGATGGAAACGTCCGCTGCCACCCCGTACACGATCATGATGATGGAAGGCGGGATGAGCAGGCCCAAGGTGCCGGCGCCCGACAGCGTGCCCAGGATCTTGTCCTCGGGGTAACCGCGGCGCGTCAGCTCGGGGATGGTCATCTTGCCCACCGTGGCGCAGGTGGCGGCCGACGAACCCGACACCGCCGCGAAGATTGCGCAGCCGATCACGTTCGTATGCAGCAGCCGGCCAGGAAGGCGGTTGAGCCAGGGCGCAAGCCCCTTGAACAGGTCTTCGGACAGGCGCGTGCGGAACAGGATTTCTCCCATCCAGAGAAACAGCGGCAGGGCGGTCAGCGTCCAACTGGACGACGCGCCCCAGATCGTGACGGCCATGGCGTCGCCAGCCGGACGGCTGGAGAAGATTTCCATCCCGATCCAGGCGGTGCCGGCGAGCGTCAGGCCGACCCAGACCCCGCAGCCCAGCAGGACGAAGATCGAGACGACCAGAAGGGTAATGACGAGAAGTTCATTCATGGGTTTGCTGCGAAGTGGCGGCGGACTGGCCGCGCAAACGGCGGATCAATTCATCGACGATGGCGACCAGGAACAGGATCGTGCCCACCGCCATGGAAATCTGCGGAATCCAAAGGGGCGTGGCGTCGTTGGACGTGGAAATGTCGTTGAACAGCCAGGAATCGTAGGTCAGCTTGACGCTGAAGAAAGCGAAGGCGCAAGCGAGCAAGGCGCCGACGGCCAGCGCAAAAATGTCCAGCCGGCGGCTGCCTGCCGGCGCCAGCGAATTCAGCAGCAGCGTCACGCGGATGTGCTCGCCGTGCTTGAACGTGCTGGACAGGGCAAGGAAACCGGCCGCGGCCATGAAGTACCCGGCGTAGGCGTCGGTGCCGGGGATGTTGAAACTGAGCTGGCGGGCGATGATCGCCGCCAGCACCGAGACCAGCACGCCTATCGTGCACAGGCCGGCCAGCAGGCCGGCCGCGCCGTACAAACCATCTAAAAAGCGGCGCATGGCGATATCACTGCTTCTTGTAGGCGTCGATCATGGCCTGGCCGTCCGCGCCGGCCTTTTTCAGCCAGTCTTCCAGCATGCGCTTGCCGATCACGCTCAGGCCTTCCTTGAGCTCGACCGTGGGCGCGATGGTTTCCATGCCGTTCTTGGCCAGTTCGGCCTGATACCACTTGTTCTTTTCCTGGGACAGCTTCCAGCCGCGCTCTTCCGCCTGCGCGCCGGCCTTCTTCAGGGCTTCCTGCGTGGCGGGGTCCAGGGCGTCGAACGCCTTCTTGTTGACGATGATGGCGTTCTTGGGCAGCCAGGCCTGCGTGTCGTAGAACTTCTTGATGTACTCGTAGGTCTTGGTGTCGTAGCCGGTGGACGCGGACGACATGTAGGAATCGATCACGCCGGTGGCCAGCGCCTGGGCCAGTTCGGCCTGCTGCACGGTGACGGGCTGCGCGCCGACCAGTTCGGCGATCTTGGCCGTCACCGGGCTGTAGGCACGCCATTTCAGGCCCTTCATGTCATTGATCTGCTTGATGTCCTTGTTGGCGAAGATGCCCTGGGGCGGCCATGCCACCGCGTACAGCAGGGTCATGCCCTGCGAGGCCAGCTTCTTTTCCAGGAACGGCTTCTGCGCCTGGTACAGCTTGAACGACGCGTCGTAGCCGGTGGCCAGGAAGGGCAGGCCGTCCAGTTCGTAGATCGGGTCTTCGTTGGCGAAGTTGGTCAGCAGGATCTCGCCGATCTGCGCCTGGTTGCCTTGCACCGCGCGCTTGATCTCGGGCGCCTTGTACAGCGATGCGTTGTTGTGCAGCGTGATCTTCAGCTTGCCTTGCGACAGCGAATCCACGTCCTTGATGAAGGTCGTCAGGTTCTCGACATGGAAGTTACTGGCCGGATAGGCGCTGGGGAGGTCCCACTTGGTCTGGGCCTGTGCGCCCGCACTGAATGCCAGGACGATGCTGCCGGTCAGCAGCGAGATTTTCTTGTACATGGGTGGTCCTTCTCTGCGAATGGTGAAGACGGGTCTTGCCCGATAGGCATTGCGAAAAAAGAATGCGCGGCACGGTAGCGCGCCGCCGGAGTGCCGTGCCATTCTATGTTGCTGTGCGGTAACAAAGCGCGGGAAATCGCGCATTTACGGGTAATTCCTAAGGGGTTGCTGTTGTTCATTGGTTGACGGTTCAAGCAATCGCACGGCCCCGCATCAAGCACGGCGGGCCTGAGGCTTTTTCTTCTAAGATCGTGGAATTGAAAACGTGCTGCCGAGGCTAGTGTGAATTTCGTTTTTCGCCGTGATGAGTTGCTGGTCGAAGAGACGTCCAGCGTGTTGCCGGATACGGCCCTGTGTGAACGCATCGGCCTGCCGGCCGCGGCGCTGCAGCCGGTCTGGATGCAATCGGGATCCCCGTATCGCACCGTGTGCGTCGACCCCGGCATCGAGGCCCCGCAAGGCTATGCCTTCAAGAAGCTGCGCTCGCTGTTCGGCGTCTTCGATGACGAAGGGATGGCGCTGGCGGGGCGTGCCTACCAGATCGCGGAATGGGCGCGCACGCACCGGTTCTGCGGGGCCTGCGGCACGCCGGCCGAGCGCGTCAGCCATGAATTCTGCCTGCGCTGTCCGTCCTGCGGCTTTTCGGCCTATCCGCGCATCTCGCCGGCGATGATGGTGCTGATCCGCAAGGGCGACAGCATCCTGCTGGCGCGCCACACCACGTCGCCCACGGCCCGCTACACGGCGCTGGCGGGCTTTGTCGAGCCCGGCGAAAGCATCGAGCAGACCGTGCACCGCGAGGTCCTCGAAGAGGTCGGGCTGAAGGTCGGCAACCTCCAATACTTCGGCAGCCAGTCCTGGCCGTTTCCGCATTCCCTGATGGTCGCGTTCACGGCCGACTACGTGTCGGGGGATATCCGGGTCCAGGAAGACGAAATCGCCGACGCCCGCTGGTTCGGCCCGGGCGACCCCATGCCAGACATCGCGCCCCGTATCTCGATTGCCGGGTGGCTGATCAACGCCAACCTGCCGATGGGGTGGACGGCGCCGTGATCGCGGCCTGACGACGATTCAAGTCGTAGGGGTATTCCCTCGAAATGAGGGGATTTTTATGGTTCCAGATCATTTTTTATTGATGAAATATAGATAAATTATTAGTATTTCACTCAGATAAACTTGGCTCCCGCCTCTTATGACGCCCACCTTGATTGCTTCATCGGCCCACTTGGCCGGCGGCAGCGCGCCCGATCTTTCCGAGGTGGAGTTCGGCCTGATGATCGCCAGCCACGCCTTCGACCGCTGGACGGTGCGGTGCATGGCGGCGGCGGGCCTGCCCGACCTGACACCCACCGACGTGATGGTGTTTCACCACGTCTACCACCGGCAGCGGCCCAAGAAGCTTGCCGATATCTGCTTCACGTTGAATGTGGAAGACACCCACATCGTCAGCTACGCGTTGAAGAAGCTCGACAGGCTGGGCGTGGTGCGCGGCGAACGCAACAGCAAGGAAGTCTTCTATAGCGTCACGCCCGAGGGCGCGGCGATTCTCACGCGCTACGGTGAAATCCGCGAGCAATGCCTGACCGCCGGACTGGACGCGCCGGGCGGGGGCGGGCTGGAATTCAGCCGCCAGCTTGCGCATACGCTGCGTGCCCTGTCGGGCCTGTACGACCAGGCGGCCCGCGCGGCAACCTCTCTTTAAACACATTCGGGGCATGCCCCCGTCATCCGCAAGCCGACCGCGGCCGGGCGCGCCGCGGCGGCCCTTGTTTTCGAGGATACCTATGAAGTGGCAATTCTGGATTGATCGTGGGGGCACCTTTACCGACATCGTGGCGCGACGCCCCGATGGCACCACCACCACGGCGAAGATGCTCTCGGAAAACCCCGAGCAGTACCGCGACGCCGCGGTAGCGGGCATACGCAAGCTGTTGGGCATCGCGCCCGGCCAGCCCGTGCCGGCGGACCAGGTCGAGTGTGTGAAGATGGGCACCACAGTGGCCACCAACGCCTTGCTGGAGCGCAAGGGCGAACGCACGTTGCTCGTGACGACGCGCGGGTTCCGGGATGCCTTGCGCATTGCCTACCAGAACCGCCCGCGGCTGTTCGACCGCAACGTGCTGCTGCCGGAAATGCTGTACGAATCCGTCGTCGAGGCGGACGAGCGCGTGGCCGCCGATGGCGAGGTCATCCGCGAGCTGGACGAAGCCAGCCTGCGCGAAGGCATGCAAGCCGCCTACGACAGCGGCATCCGGGCAGTCGCGATCGTGTTCATGCACGCCTGGCATGCCACCGCGCACGAACAGCGCGCGGCCCGCATCGCCAGCGAAATGGGCTTCACGCAGGTCTCCGCTTCGCACGAGGTCAGCCCGCTGATCAAGTTCGTGTCGCGCGGCGACACGACGGTGGTGGACGCTTATCTGTCGCCCATCCTCAAGCGCTATGTGGACCAGGTGGCGGGCGAACTGCCGGGCATCCGCCTGATGTTCATGCAGTCCAGCGGCGGCCTGACCGACGCGCACCGCTTCCGCGGCAAGGACGCGATTCTGTCCGGACCTGCCGGCGGCATCGTCGGCATGGTGCGCACCAGCGAGATCGCGGGCTTTCCGAAAGTCATCGGCTTCGACATGGGCGGCACGTCCACCGACGTGTCGCACTACGCGGGCGAATTCGAGCGCGAGTTCGAGACCCAGGTGGCGGGAGTGCGCATGCGCGCGCCCATGATGAGCATCCACACGGTCGCGGCCGGCGGCGGATCCATCCTGCATTTCGACGGCGCGCGGCTGCGCGTGGGTCCCGATTCGGCCGGCGCCAACCCGGGTCCGGCGTGCTATCGCCGCGGCGGCCCGCTCGCGGTGACCGACTGCAACCTCCTGCTCGGCAAGATCCAGCCCGACTTCTTTCCCAAGGTGTTCGGTCCCGACGCCAATGAGGCGCTCGACCGCGACGCCGTGGTCGACCGCTTTGCCGCCATGGCCGCCGACGTGCGCGCCGCGACGGGCCGCGAAATGTCGCCCGAGCAATTGGCCGAGGGCTTTCTCGAGATCGCCGTGGGCAACATGGCCGAGGCCATCAAGCGCATCTCGGTGCAACGCGGCCACGACGTCACGGAATACGCGCTGACCGTATTCGGCGGCGCCGGCGGCCAGCACGCGTGCCTGGTGGCCGATGCGCTGGGCATGACCACGGTCTTCGCCCATCCGCTGGGCGGGGTGTTGTCCGCCTATGGCATGGGCCTGGCCGATCAGACGGACATGCGCCAGAAAACGGTCGAGAAGCTGCTGGATGCCGCCTTGATGGCCGAGCTCAAGGACGAGCTCGACGTCCTGGCCGGCCAGGCGGTCGGCGAGCTGCGCCGTCAGCATGTGGCGCAGGCGGACATCAGCGTGCAGCGCCGCCTGCACCTGAAGTATCGCGGCACCGACACCGCGCTGGAAGTCGCTTACTCCGACCTGGAGCAGGCGCGCAGCGATTTCGAGGCCGCCTACCGCCAGCGCTATTCCTTCCTGATGCCCGACCGCGAACTCGTGGTCGAGACCATCTCGGTCGAGGCCACGGGCGGGGGCGAGCGCGTCGCCGAGGCGTCGACGTCGCGCACCCGCCAGGGCGCGCTGTCGGCCCGCCGCCAGGTCAGCATGTACAGCGCCGGCGCCTGGCGCGACACGCCGCTGTATGTGCGCGAAGACATGGCCGGCGGCGACGTGGTGGCGGGTCCCGCCATTATTTCCGAGCCCAACCAGACCACGGTCGTCGAGCCCGGCTGGCAGGCCGAGCTGACGGCGCAGGACCACTTCGTGATCCGCCGCGTGGAAGAGCGCGCCGAACGCCGCAAGATTGGCACCCAGGCCGATCCGGTCATGCTGGAGGTGTTCAACAACCTCTTCATGTCGATCGCCGAACAGATGGGCTACCGCCTGCAGAACACGGCGTATTCGGTCAACATCAAGGAACGCCTGGACTTTTCCTGCGCCATTTTCGACGCCCAGGCCCGCCTGATCGCCAACGCGCCCCACATGCCGGTGCATCTGGGTTCCATGGGCGAATCGGTCCGCACGGTCATGAATGCCAATGCCGGGCAGATGATGCCGGGCGACGCCTACGTGGTGAACGATCCCTACCACGGCGGCACGCACCTGCCCGACGTCACCATCATTACGCCGGTGTTCGACAAGGCCGGCCGCGAAATCCTGTTCTACGTGGGATCGCGCGGCCACCATGCCGATATCGGCGGGACCACGCCGGGCTCGATGCCGCCGGACTCCAAGACGGTGGAAGACGAAGGGGTGCTGTTCACCAACTTCCAGCTGGTGAAGAACGGCGAATTCCGGGAACAGGCCGCGCGCGACATCCTGGGCTCGGGCCGCTGGCCGGCGCGCAACCCCGACCAGAACATCGCCGACATGCACGCGCAGATCGCCGCCAACGAAAAGGGCGTGCAGGAACTGCTGCGCATGTGCGACCACTTCGGCCTGGACGTCGTGCGCGCCTACATGGGCCACGTGCAGGACAACGCCGAAGAGGCGGTGCGGCGGGTGATCTCGGTGTTGAAGGACGGCAGCTACGAGTATCCGCTGGACAACGGCGCGGTCATCCGGGTTGCCGTACGGGTGGACAACGCGGCGCGCAGCGCCGTGGTCGACTTCACCGGCACCTCGGCGCAGTTGGAAAACAACTTCAACGCGCCGGGCGCGATCGCGGTGGCTGCGGTGCTGTACGTGTTCCGCACCATGGTCAATGACGACATCCCGTTGAACGACGGTTGCCTGGTGCCGCTATCCATCATCGTGCCGGAAGGTTCGATGCTGCGTCCCAACTCGCCGGCTTCCGTTGTGGCGGGCAACGTGGAAACGTCCATGTGCATCGTCAACGCGCTGTATGGCGCGCTGGGGGTGCTGGCGGCCAGCCAGGGCACCATGAACAACTTCACGTTCGGCAACGCCCGCCATCAGTACTACGAGACCATCTCGGGCGGCACGGGCGCCGGTCCGGTGCGCATCGATGCGGCAGGTCCGCATGACGAGGGCTTCGCCGGCACGTCGGTGGTGCAGGCGCACATGACCAACTCGCGCCTCACGGATCCCGAAGTGCTGGAGTTCCGCTTCCCGGTGCGCCTGGAATCCTACGAGATCCGCAAGGGCTCGGGCGGCGCGGGCAGGTATCCGGGTGGCGAAGGCGGCGTGCGCCGCATCCGCTTCCTGGAAGACATGACCGCGGCGATCCTGTCGAACAACCGCCGCTATGCGCCGTTCGGCCTGGCGGGCGGGCAGCCCGGCGCAATGGGCCGCAACACGGTCGAGCGCGCCGATGGCACCATCCAGGAACTGGGGCCGCAGGACAGCGCGCAACTGCATCCGGGCGATGTGTTCGTGGTGGAAACGCCGGGAGGCGGCGGCTACGGCGCCGCCTGATTCCCGCGCGGGGATGTCCGGTTCCGGTCAGTCGGGATCGGACATCACGTCCAGCGCGATATCCGCGCGCGGCTTGCGGTCATGCACGCGCAGGACGACCTCGCCATCGCGTATCTCGAAGATCGCGGTGGCGAGGGTGTTTTCGGCATCCGGATCGTCGCGCGCGGTGCGCAGGATGGGCAGCTCGCCTTCGGTGTCGAAGAGCGCGGCAAGGATATCCGCGCTGTCCGAGTCCGCAGACCAGCCATCGACGATGCCTTCGATGCGGTTCTGCCGCGCCCGCGACGACGCGGTGACGATCTGCGCCTGTCCGCGCGTTTCCACATGCACCATATGGTTGGCGTGGCCGTAGCGCCTGCCGATCTCGTGGATGGAGACGGCGCCCGGCGTGACCTCGGCGCTGAGGATGCGCGGATCGGCCGCGGCGCCCAGGATGTGATGGAAGCCGCCGGAATGCGGCAGGTCGCGCAGCAGGGCCACCGCGTCTTCCAGCGTGGTGCAATCCAGCACCGCGCGCGCCAGGAACATGCGCGGCACGCCCGGATGCCGTTGCCGCGTGCGCAGGTTGTTGATCGTCTGGACCAGGCCAGCGCGATTGGCCCCGAACGTGTGGCCCGGCAGCGATCCGGGATAGTAGAAGCTCAGGTAGCCGGGCGCGTCGTCCAGCGCCACGTCCACCAGGTGGCAGCGTCCATACAGATAGGGATCGCCGTCTTCGTTGTGGCCGATCCAGCGCGACCCATCGGCGGCCTTCAATGCGACGGACGTGCAGCCGTCGGTGGTGCTGTGCAGCAGATCACCCCGGCAGTGCCACAGCAGCACGTCCTTGGCGGGCATGCGCAGGCCTTCGGCCATCCCTTCGAGTTCTTCCCAGATCTGGGGCAGGGCCGCCTGGGCCTGCTGCGCAAGCTCGTCCACATAGGGGTGCCCGCGCCAGGGCCGCAGCGCTTCCCAGGTTCCGCTTTGCGCCAGATAAGCCGCCATGATCGGGCGGGCCAACTTGCCCAGCGCCAGGCCAACCTGGCGCCGGTTTCCGGCTATGCGTACGTATTTGTAGGGCATGGCGTTCTCCGGGTGTCACGCGGATTGTAATTTTTCCGGCGGCCGCCGAGTGGGGACTGATGCGTTAAGATCGTCGGTAAGCCGCCCGGGGGAGCCCGGCGCGACCCAGGAATCATGCCCCTACAACAACCCCGGGGTGCCGACGGTCCCCAAGAGGAGAGTTTCATGATCAAACGTAAAGTCGCCGCTGCGCTGGTCGGCCTGTCAGTGGCCATGTTCGGCGCCGCCTCGGGCGCTCAGGCCCAGGGCAGGGAATTGGTGGTGGCCACCGATACCGCTTTCGTGCCGTTCGAATTCAAGCAGGGTAATACCTATACGGGATTCGACGTAGATCTGTGGGCGGCCATCGCCAAGGAACTCAACCTCAAGTACAAGCTGCAGCCGATGGACTTCGCGGGCATCATCCCTGGCCTGCAGACGAAGAACATCGATGCCGCGCTGGCCGGCATCACCATCCGCGACGACCGCAAGAAGGTGATCGACTTCTCCGATCCCTATTACGAAAGCGGCCTGGCCATCCTGGTGGGCGAAAAGAACACCGACATCAAGGACGCCAAGTCCCTGGCCGGCAAGACCGTCGCCGTCAAGACCGGCACCGCCACGGTGGACTTCCTGCGGGCGCAGGTGCCGGAAGCCAAGCTCAAGCTGTTCCCCAATATCGACAACGCCTACCTCGAACTGGCGACCGGGCGCGTGGATGCCGCCGTGCACGACACGCCCAACGTGCAGTACTACGCCAACACCGCCGGCAAGGGCCGCGTGAAGGTGATCGGCTCGGTCAAGAGCGGTGACTTTTACGGCATTGCCTTCCCCAAGGGCAGCGATCTGGTTCCCCAGGTGAACAAGGCGCTCGCCACCTTGAAGGCCAACGGCCAGTACGACGCGATCTACACGAAGTGGTTTGGCAAGAAGCCCTGAACGGATAGGCGGGCGGCTTTCTCGGGCGCGCGGCGCCGGCAGCGGGCCTGGGCGGTTTCCGGCGGCAATGCCGGACCCCGGCCGGCTGCCGCCGCCGTCCGCCGGCGCGTCCGCCATGATGCGGCGCGGCGCCGCGTAGGGGGAATATCGTGGAGTTCGACTGGACTGTAATCAAGGATGCGCTACCCAATCTGCTCGAGGGTACGCTCATGACCATCAAGATCACGTTCTGGGGCCTGGCGGGCGGTTTCCTGCTGGGCGCGCTCTCGGGCGTGACGCGGGCCTACGGGCATCCGATACTGTCGGGCATCGCGCAAGTCTATGTCGCGGTCATCCGCGGCACGCCGATCGTCGTGCAGGTCATGTTCATCTATTTCGCCTTGCCATTGCTGGCGGACATCCGGGTGGATGCCGAATGGGCGGCCATCGTCACCCTGATCATCAACTCGGGCGCGTATATCTCGGAGATCGTGCGGGGGGCGCTGCTGTCGGTGCACAAGGGCCTGAAGGAAGCCGGGCAGGCCATGGGGCTGCCCTTTCACAAGATCCTGTTCCATATCATCGGACCGGTGGCGTTCCGGCGCATGATCCCGCCGCTGGGGAACCAGTGCATCATCAGCCTGAAGGATTCATCGCTCTTCATCGTGATCGGCGTGGCTGAGCTGACGCGGCAGGGCCAGGAAATCATGGCCAGCAACTTTCGCGCGGTCGAAATCTGGTCCGCGGTGGCGATTGTCTACCTGATCCTGACGGGGCTGATGGCGCTGGGCCTGCACCTGGTGGAAAAAAGGATGCGCATATTATGAGCATGGTCGAATTTCACAACGTCACCAAGCGCTTCGGCGAGTCCACGGTGCTCAATGGCATTTCATTGAATATCGACGCGGGCGAGGTCGTGGTGGTGGTCGGCCCGTCGGGGTCCGGCAAATCCACCTTCCTGCGCTGCATCAACGTGCTGGAAACCATCAACGACGGCGACCTGCTGGTGGACGGCCTGAGCGTGAAGGGCGGGGCGGCGCAAGTGCGCGAGATCCGGCGCGAAGCAGGCATGGTGTTCCAGCAGTTCAATCTGTTCCCGCAGATGACGGCGCTTGAAAATGTGATGTTCGGCCCCGTCCACACGCGGGGCCAGAGCAGCGCCGAAGCCCGCGAGGCGGCCGAGGCGCTGATGGCCAAGGTGGGGCTGGCCGAGCGCATGAACCACTATCCGGCGGAACTCTCGGGCGGGCAGCAGCAGCGCGTGGCGATCGCCCGCGCGCTGGCGATCAAACCCAAGCTGATGCTGTTCGACGAGCCCACGTCCGCGCTGGATCCCGAGCTGCGCCACGAAGTGCTCAAGGTCATGCGGGATCTGGCCGAGGAGGGCATGACGATGGTGGTGGTCACGCACGAAATGGAGTTCGCGCGCAAGGTCGGCAGCCGGCTGATCTTCATCGACGGCGGCAAGATCGCGCACGACGGCCCGCCCGCCGAACTGCTGAGCGATCCGCCCAGCCAGCGCCTGAAGGATTTCCTTCAGCACGTCACCTGATTGGCGGGCCGCGCGCGGCAGCGGCGCGCAAGGCAAAAGGCCGGCATTGCTGCCGGCCTTTTGTTTGGGACGAATGCCGCCTAGCCTTTCACGCGGACGATCTTCTGCACCTGCGGCACGTGCCGGATGGCGCGGATGACCTGGGCCAGATGCTTGCGGCTGTCGACCTGGATCGTGAGGTGCAGGGAAACGGTGGACACCGCGTCGTCGTGCATCGTGACGTGCATGATATTGGCGTCGGCGGCGGTGACTTCCGCCGCCAGCCGTCCCAGTACGCCACGTTCGTTGCGCGTGACGATGTCCAGGCGCGTCGCCAGGTGCTTGGCGGTGTGGGCGTCCCAGCCGACGTTGATCCAGCGTTCGGGTTCGCGCAGGCGCTGGCGCATGGCGACGGGACAGTCGGCGGTGTGCACCACCAGCCCGTGGCCCATGCGCATGCCCGCCACGATGGGATCGCCCGGCAGCGGCCCGCAGCAGGGCGCGAGCTGCACCGCCTGGCCTTCGTTGCCCTGGATCAGGATGGGGGCGCTGCGCGCCGAGGTCAGTTCGTCCACCGCGGCCGCGGTAGTGGCGACGAGCTGGTGTTCGGGCGCGAAGCGGCGGGCGACGACCGCGGCCAGGCGCTTGCCCAGTCCGATGTCGGCCAGGATCTCTTCGCGGGAACTGGCGCCCGTGCTGCGCGCCAGTTTCTGCCACGCGGGATCGTCGGTGGCGGGCAGGGGCATGCGCAGTTCCTGCAGCGCCTGGCCCAGCAGGCGTTCGCCGAAGGCGACCGACTCTTCGTATTTGACGGTGCGCAGGTAATGCCGGATCTCGGAGCGCGCGCGCCCGGTCCGCACGTAGTTGAGCCACTGCGCGTTGGGCCGCGACGCGGGAGAGGTGACGATCTCGACCGTGTCGCCGCTGTTGAGCTCGGTGCGCAGCGGCACGAATTCGCCGTTGACCTTGGCGGCGACCGCCTGGTTGCCGATGTCGGTGTGGATGGCGTAGGCAAAGTCCACCGGCGTGGCGCCGCGCGGCAGCGAAATGATCTTGCCCCGGGGCGTGAACACATAGACCGCGTCGGGGAACAGGTCGACCTTGACGTGTTCGAGGAATTCGCCCGAGTCGCCGGTCTGGCTCTGGATGTCCAGCAGCGACTGCAGCCATTGGTGCGTGCGCTTCTGCAGATCGTTGAGCGTCAGGTCCGCGCCCTTGTACAGCCAGTGCGAGGCCACGCCTTCTTCGGCCACATGGTGCATGTCGCGCGTGCGGAACTGGAATTCCACCGGCGTGCCGTAAGGGCCGACCAGGGTGGTGTGCAGGGACTGGTAGCCGTTCACCTTGGGAATGGCGATGTAGTCCTTGAACTTGCCGGGCACCGGCCGGTAGAGCTGATGCAGGGTGCCCAGGGCCAGATAGCATTCGGGCAGCGTGTGGACGACGATGCGAAAGCCGTAGATGTCCAGCACGTCGGAGAACGACTTCTTCTGGTCCACCATCTTGCGGTAGATGCCGAAGAGCGTCTTTTCGCGGCCGGTCACTTCGGCCTCGATGCCGGCGGCGGGCAGGGAAGCGCGCACCGAGTCGGCAATCTTGGTGATCACTTCGCGGCGATTGCCGCGCGCGGCCAGCACGGCCTTGTACAGCACCTGATAGCGATTCGGGTACATCGCGGCAAAGCACAGGTCCTGCAGTTCGCGGAACAGCAGGTTCAGGCCCAGCCGGTGCGCGATGGGCGCGTAGATGTCCAGTGTTTCGCGGGCGATGCGGCGCCGCTTTTCCGGGTTGACCGCGTCCAGCGTGCGCATGTTGTGCAGGCGGTCGGCCAGCTTGATGAGGATGACGCGCACGTCGCGCGCCATGGCCAGCAGCATCTTGCGAAAGCTCTCGGCCTGCTGTTCGGCCTTGGTGGCGAAATCCAGGCGGTCGAGTTTGGACAGGCCATCGACCAGTTCGGCGACCTCAGGGCCGAATTTCTCGGCAAGCTCGTGCTTGGCGATGCCCTGGTCTTCCATCACGTCGTGCAGCAGGGCGGCGGACAGCGCGTTGACGTCGAGCTTCCAGCCCGCGCAGATTTCGGTGACGGCGATGGGATGCGAGATATAGGGCGAACCGCTGGCGCGGAACTGGCCCAGATGCGCCTGATCGGCGAAGCGATAGGCTTCGCGCACGCGCTCTACGTCTTTCTTGTCGAGGTAGCTGCCGATGATTTCGGTCAGCGGCGCCAGCGAGGCGACCGGAGATGCGGTCGCGTCCGCCGCTTCTTGTGCGGCGACGGACGGTGGCGTGGGGGAATTCTTGTCTTTCTTGCCCGTGCGGCGCCCAAGGCGGGAGCCGGCACGTAGTGCGGCAAGCAGACCAGATGAAGCGTACTTCAGCCCGGGAAAAGCCATGCTTGCCGCCCCCCGGAGAGTATCAGGTGGGAACTTTACGCAGCATTTCCACGCCGGTTAGGCCGCCCGCGATTTCGCGCAGTGCAGTGACCGTGGGCTTGTCTTTGCTGTCCAGGCGCGGGGCATGGCCCTGGGCCAATTCACGGGCGCGGTACGTCGCGGCCAGCGTGAGCTTGAAACGGTTGGGGATTTGGTTCAGACAGTCTTCGACGGTAATGCGAGCCATTAGGACACCTGGTGCTGATGGATGATAGGGAGAATGCGTTCGGCTCAGTGTTCGGCCGGAATGCCGAGTTGCGCAAACAACTGGGCATGGCGGGCGGCCTGAGACGAAAAGCGCAGCCGAGCGGCGCTGACGATTTGGGTCAGTTCCGACAGGGCTACGCTAAATTCTTGATTAATAATAACATATTCGCATTCCGGCGCATGGGCGATTTCTCCGCCCGCGGCCATCAAGCGGCGCGCAATGACTTGGGGCTCGTCCTGGCCACGCGCCTTGAGGCGGCTTTCGAGTTCTTCGATGGACGGCGGCAGCACGAAAATGCCGATGGCGCGCGGGAAGCGCTGCTTCACCTGGCGTGCGCCTTGCCAGTCGATTTCCAGCAGGACGTCGCGCCCCTGGCTGGTGGCCTCGTCGATGCGGTCGCGCGGGGTGCCATAGAAGTTGCCATGCACTTCCGCCCATTCCAGCAGGTTCTGCGCGTCGCGCATGACCCTGAATTCCTCAGCCGATACGAACCGGTATTCACGGCCGTCCTCTTCGCCGGGGCGGGGCGCGCGGGTGGTGCACGAAATGGATAGCAGGATGGACGGGTCTTGGGCAAGCAGGGCCTTGACGAGGCTGGACTTGCCGGCGCCGCTGGGCGCGACGACCATGAAGACGTTTCCGGGAGTGGCATGCATGAAAGAGATGACCGGCGTGTGATGCTGAGACTCGAAGGATAGCAAATCGTAAGGGCCAACAGGGGGATAACCCGGTGCGGTGCCGCGCATAATTTTCTTCTGCTTACGTGCAGCGCTGAAAGTGTGTTGCGCTTGGAACCTTCGCTTGCAGCATCGCCAGAATGATTCGGGTAGCATCTCGCGGATTGAGAAGAAGGAGAATCCGATGCATACGAACGAGATCGATCCCCCCCGAGTAGCCCTGGTGACCGGCGCCGGCACCGGCATAGGCCGCGCCGTGGCCTTGGAATTCCTGGCGCAAGGCTATCGGGTCGTGCTGGCCGGGCGCCGGCGCGAGCCTCTGGAAGCGACGCGCACCGCGGCCGGCGAGGACGGCGTGCGCGCGCTGGTGGTGCCCACCGACGTGTCCGACGAGCAGGCCGTGCGCGATCTCTTCGATACCGCCCAGCGCGAGTACGGCCGCCTGGACGTGCTGTTCAACAACGCCGGACGCGGCGCGCCCGCGGTGCCGATCGAGGACCTGCCCGTTGCCGTCTGGCGCGAGGTGGTCGATACCAACCTGACCGGCATGTTCCTGTGCGCTCAGGCCGCGATCCGCGTCATGAAGGCGCAGACGCCGCGCGGCGGCCGCATCATCAACAACGGTTCGATCTCTTCGCACGCGCCCCGGCCGTTCTCGATTGCCTACACCGCCACCAAGCACGCCGTCACGGGGCTGACCAAATCGATCTCGCTCGATTGCCGTCCCTACGGCATCGCCTGCGGCCAGATCGATATCGGCAATGCGGCGACCGAGATGACGGAACGCATGGCGGCCGGCATCCTGCAGGCCGATGGCAGCACCAAGGTAGAGCCGCGCATGGACGTCGCGCATGTGGCGCAGGCCGTCGCCGCCATGGCGCGGCTGCCGCTGGAAGCCAACGTGCAGTTCATGACGATCATGGCGACCAACATGCCTTTCGTGGGCCGCGGCTGAAACGCCTGGGACATGCCCCGGTTTGCCCGCATGCGGATGCCAACGCGGGTCCGGCCTGCCGTCCCTTCCTGGCGCCCGCCGGGCGCCGTCCGCCGCCTATCCGTTCAGGGGGAGGCCTGGGCCAGCATCTGGCCGTGCGTCGTATCCAGATAGCGCCGCGCGCCGACATAGCGCTTGGTCCAATAGGAATTCTTCATGTCGTCCACCCGCACCTTGGTGCCGCGGCGCGGCGCGTGGACGAATTTGTTCTGGCCGATATAGATGCCGACGTGCGAGGTCACGCCGCGTCCGCGCGTGGCGAAGAAGACCAGGTCGCCGGGGCGCAGTTCCTTCTTGGCCGCTACCGATTGCCCCTCGCTGCGCTGTGCGCGCGCGGTGCGGGGCAGTTCGAGCCCGGCGATTTCACGGAAGACATACAGGACGAGCCCGCTGCAGTCGAAGCCTTCGGCGTCGTCGCCGCCCCAGCTATAGGGCGTGCCGATCGCGTCCAGGCCGGCTTGCACGACCAGCTCGCGCAGCGTGGGCACCGTGGGTTCCTGCGCAATGCGCAGGCCGCTGAGCGTCGGGCGGGCTTGTTGGGAGGCCAGGGACGCTTGCGCGGCGCCGGGTATCCAGGACAGGGTCAGGGCCAGGATGGGCGCTGACAGGAATGCGGGAATGCGGAATTGGGCAATTCGGACTTTTCGCGTAGGCGGCGTCATTACGTCACTTCAAGAATCGGAGTGGGCGGCATGGCTCGGCCTTCAAGAGGCAAGCCGGCGGAAAGGGGGCGACCCCAGGGCGGAACCCCGGAATGCTTCACGATTATAATGGAATAAAGTTTCATTACATTTGTAGTGCGTTGCAGCATAATCCGCGCGCTCTCGTTACGCCGCCCGGTGGGCCGTACGTAACCGCGATGGCCGGACGCGCACGCCACCTATCGGACGCGCACGCATAGAAGACCGCCTCCGGTCCGCGTCCGCGTATGACACTTCATCTTTCATCGGCTCGGGCATAATCGTTGGCATCGGCCTTCGGCATTACCGCCGAGAGCGGCCGCGCAAGCAAGACGGATAAGAAAGCGGAGTAGAGCTCAATGATGAACGCAGTACACCCTTTGTCCTCCATGAACCGGCCCGACGCCTTGCCCTTCGAGCCCTACCAGGATGCGGAGACCGCGGTGGACCGGCTGGTGGAGATCTATGCGCGCAACACCGCATTCCTGCGGGCGGCGTTCCGCGAGGTCCTGAAGGGCGCCGGCAACGGCCGCGAACGCGCCCGCGCCTACTATCCGGCCATCCGCATCGTGGTGGAAACCTACGACCCGATCGACACCCGGCTCTCTTACGGCCATGTGGCCGAACCCGGCATCTACCAGACCACCGTCACCCAGCCCGCGCTGTTCCGGGACTACCTGATCGAGCAGGTCGGCCAGCTTCTGCAGAACCACCGGGTGGCGGTCGAGGTCGGTGAATCCGATTCCCCCATTCCCCTGCATTTCGCCTTTCCCGAAGGCGCCTATGTCGAAGGCGAGCACCTGGAGGCGCTCAAGCGCCCCTTGCGCGACCTGTTCGACGTGCCGGACCTGGCCGTCACCGATGACGCCATCGTCAACGGCTCATGGCGCGGCAAGGCAGGGGAGCCCAAGCCGCTGGCGCCGTTCACCGCCCAGCGGGTGGATTATTCGCTGCATCGCCTGCAGCACTACACCTCCACCGCACCAGCGCACTTCCAGAACTTCGTGCTGTTCACCAACTATCAGTTCTACGTCGACGAATTCTGCGCCCGCGCCCGGGCGCTCATGGCCAGCGGCAACGAAGACTACGAGATGCTGGTCGAGCCCGGCAACCGCATCACCCGCCGCGGCGAAAGCGGCCCCGGCGACGAAGACCAGGCGGTGCGCCTGCCGCAAATGCCGGCCTACCACCTGGTGCGCGAAGACCATTCCGGCATCACGCTGGTCAACATCGGCGTGGGTCCGTCCAACGCCAAGACCATCACTGACCATATCGCGGTGCTGCGCCCGCATGCCTGGCTGATGCTGGGCCATTGCGCGGGGCTGCGCGATTCGCAGCGGCTGGGCGATTACGTGCTGGCCCACGGCTATGTGCGCGAAGACCATGTGCTGGACGACGATCTGCCCACCTGGGTCCCGGTTCCGGCGTTGGCCGAGGTGCAGGTGGCGCTGGAGCAGGCGGTGGAAGAAGTGGCGGGGCTGTCGGGCTGGGACCTGAAGCGCATCATGCGCACGGGCACCGTCGCCACCATCGACAACCGCAACTGGGAGCTGCGCGACCATGTCGAACTGGTAGAGCGTTTTGCGCAGTCGCGCGCGATCGCACTGGACATGGAGTCCGCCACCATCGCCGCGAACGGCTTCCGCTTCCGGGTGCCGTATGGCACCTTGCTGTGCGTCTCCGACAAGCCTTTGCATGGCGAGCTGAAGCTGCCCGGCATGGCCAGCGCGTTCTACCGCCGCCAGGTGAACCAGCACCTGGAGATCGGCATCCGGGCGCTGGAGCGCTTGCGCGACATGCCGCCGGAACGGCTGCATTCGCGCAAGCTGCGCACCTTCATGGAAACGGCGTTTCAATAGCGCCAGGCCCGAGCCAGACCTCGGCGGCCTAGGCCGCTTCGAGATCCGTCCCCCACGCCCCGTCATTTCTCTTGGCGGGGCCACTTGCGCTATTCTCGCCCGTTGCTCGGAAATCCCAGGGCACCCGGGCGCATTGCGCGGGGTGCCTTCATGACGTGAAGGAAAGCATTTTGGCACCATCGGAACACGGTGAACGCCGCGCGGGCGGCACGCGCAAGACGGAGGCGGACAGGCCGTCCGAATTGCGCCGCACGCTATCCGCGCGCCACCTGACCATGATCGCGGTAGGCGGGTCCATCGGCACCGGGCTGTTCGTGGCCTCTGGCGCGACCATCGCCCGCGCCGGCCCCGGCGGCGCGCTGCTCGGCTATGTGCTGATCGGCATCATGGTCTATTTCCTGATGACCAGCCTTGGCGAGCTTGCCGCCGCCATGCCGGTGTCGGGCTCCTTTTCCACCTACGGCGCCCGCTATGTCGAAGACGGCTTCGGTTTCGCGCTGGGCTGGAACTATTGGTACAACTGGGCGGTCACCGTCGCGGTCGACCTGGTGGCCGCGCAGCTTGTGATGGCGTACTGGTTCCCCGATGTTCCCGGCTTTTATTGGAGCGCGCTGTTCCTGGCGATCACCTTCGGGCTGAACGCCATGTCGGCGCGCGGGTTCGGTGAAGCGGAATTCTGGTTCGCGCTCATCAAGGTGATCGCTGTGCTGGGCTTCGTGGCGATGGGCGTCATGATGCTGCTGGGCATCATCCGCGGCGGCGAAACCGGCGGCCTGGCCAACTGGACGGTCGGCGACGCGCCTTTCGCGGGCGGATTCGCCGCGCTGATCGGCGTGGCGATGGTGGTGGGGTTCTCGTTCCAGGGGACCGAACTGATCGGCATCGCCGCGGGCGAATCCAAGGATCCGGCGCGCAACCTGCCGCGCGCCGTGCGCCAGGTCTTCTGGCGCATCCTGCTGTTCTACGTGGCGGCCATCCTGGTGATCGGCCTGCTGATTCCCTATACCGATCCGCATCTGCTGCGCAATGACGTCGCGGACATCAGCGTCAGTCCGTTCGCCCTCATCTTCGAACGCGCCGGCCTGCTGGGCGCGGCTTCGGTCATGAACGCCGTGGTGCTGACCTCGGTGCTCTCGGCGGGTAATTCGGGCATGTATGCGGCCACGCGCATGCTTTACAGCCTGGCGCGGGAAGGCAAGGCGCCGCGCATTTTTGGCTACATTTCGCGCAACGGCGTGCCGCTGTGGGCGCTGCTGGCAACGACCGCCGTGGCGGCCCTGTGCTTCTTCACGTTCATCTTCAGCCCGAATGCCGTCTACATCTGGCTGCTGAATACGTCGGGCATGACGGGCTTCATCGCATGGCTGGGCATCGCGATCAGCCACTACCGGTTCCGCCGCGGCTACGTGAAGCAGGGCAACAGCCTGGCCGATCTGCCCTATGTTTCGCCGTTCTTCCCATTCGGCCCGATTTTCGCGTTCGTGCTTTGCCTGATCATCACGCTGGGGCAGAACTACCAGGCCTTCCTGCAGGACAAGATCGATTGGGGCGGCGTCGTCGCGACCTATATCGGCATTCCGCTGTTCCTGCTGATCTGGGCCGGCTACCGCCTGGCGCGCGGTTCGCGCTTCGTGAATTATCGGGACATGCGGTTTCCCGATGCGCGGGCGCGCAGCGACTACCTGGATTCGGCGCTGCGCGGCGAGCCTGCGGCGGGCGAGGTGCGTTGAAAGACCGAGGGGGCCCAGCCTTCAGACGTTCCAGGGATTGATGACATTCAGGCCCGGGTGTTGGAAATCCCGTTCGTTACGCGTGACGAGTGTCAGTCCGCGCGTCAGCGCTGTGGCCGCCAGCAAACTGTCGATCGCCGGTAGCGCGCGCCCGGCTTGAGCGGCCAGGCGTCCCCAGCGATCCGCGACGGCTTCATCAATGGCCAGAACGCGGCCACTGAAGAACCGAGGGAGTTCAACCTCCAGCCAGTCCAGATAACTGCGTTTTCGTTCGCCTTCCGGCATCAATTCAATGCCTTTGCGTAGCTCCCCCAATGTCAGGACAGACAGGAACAGCGTGGTGGGCGGTCGCTGATCGAGCCACCTGACCACGTTGCCGTCTGCTTGCTTTCGACGCAATTCCGACAAGACATTGGTATCGATGAGATAGCTCAAAGTCCTTCCTCGCGCGTCAGGCTGTCGTCGCGAGGAAAGTCGAGGGATTCATCTCCGGCCAGGGGGGAGCGGCGCATGAAGGCGACGAGAGATTCTCCCGTGCCAGAAAGTTTGTCGAAGTCCGATCGGGAGAGCACGACCGCGACAGAACGGCCATGCACGGTGATTTCTTGTGGACCATCGCTTCCGGCCGCTTTGACGACCTCGGACAGGCGGGATTTGGCTTCTTGCATTTGCCAGGCGTGCATGCTGCCCTCCTTATTCTGACTAGATTGGTCAGATTTTAAGCGGGGATTTGGGCAGCCGCAAGGGACACGCCCCTTGCTCCTCGATCGCTGCGCTGTTGCGCCTGAATCTGTAGGGCGCCCGAACTCAGGCCAATGCTTCGATCACGGCTTGCGGGTTGCGCTCGATAACATTGAGCAGCACCAGCGCCGGGCCGTGGGGGGTGCGGTCACCGCGCTCCCAGTGCCGCAGGGTCGCGGTGGAGAAGCCGAAGCGCGCTGCAAATTGCTCCTGGGTCATGCCCACTTTGGCGCGCACGGCCTTCACGTCGATTTCTCGGGGGCGATGCACGCGCACACCGCGCTCGTCACCCTTGGCATGGGCGATGGCCTCTTGCAGTCCCTGCTTGATGTTTTCAAATGCGGCACTCATGATTTTTCCCGTCCTTTCCAGATGTTCACCAGCACGTCCACCAGGCCAGTCAGTTCGTTGCGCTCGGCCTTGGTCAGGTTGGCCTTGTCCGCCACGGCGCCAGCGCAGCTTGCGCACGCCGCCCGTGCCTTCCATGATGTCCCCCGCCTTGGGATGCTCGGCCAGGTAGCCGATCAGGTCTTGGCGCTCTTCCGCGCTCAGGAGCTTGTCGGCCAAGCGGATGTAGGAGGGTAGCTCGGCGACGCCGTGCAGGACTTCGGACATGATGCATTCTAATCCAATGGATTAGATGCATCAAGGGGATTCGCCGCCGCTTCACTCCTTTAAAGCGCTTCCGCGGCGGGTGCCTTCGCCTAGATTGCGGCCAAGCCATGGCAAACTTTTCACGGATTGCGACAGACCGCTAGTCCAATCTTCGATTGGTCTCCTATGCCCTGGCAAATGCCAGCGAGAGATGATTGACGCTTGATAGCTCGACGCTGTACAGGTCGAACGTGGCGCCGCCCTTCAATTCGACTGGCGTCTTGGCCGGATGGGCACCCACAAAGAACGCGACCACATCCTCCTTGCCATCGACCGCTTTCTTGAGCTCTGCGATTTCAGCCAAGAATGACTTCTTTCTTCTGGAATCATCAATGACTTCCTGGGATATATGTGCCCAGATTCGATAGGGCCGCTTTTCCACCCATACGGAATCGGCAAAGCGCAAGCCGATTCCCTTCTTGCCGTTATATATCTTTAGGCCATCAATGAGGCCGTAATAGATCAACCCAGCTTCGTCCCCGAAGTACTGAACCTTCTTGAAAAATCGGCCAAACGGCTTCGTCTTGCCGGCGATGGTGAGATTTCCGCTCTTGCCGTCTTCATCCCCGGACAGAAAGCAGTCCACCACGAGGTCGAGATAACGCGTGCGACTATTTGTTTTTCGCTTGTCTGCGCCGCTATAGCCGCCACTGCTTCTACCACCTGCTCCCTCATCGCCTTCACTGCCGCCATCGTCGGAACCACCATTTCCCTTGCGCCTAGGCGGGTTCAGATCCAGTTCCGTCGGGAAGTTTGTCGGCTTGTAGTCGTCCTCACGCTCGGACGGTTTCCGTACCTTGCCGCCGTCGCCTGGTTTCACGAGCTCGCATCCAGCCTTGTGCTCTTCCTTCGTGCGAAAGTGCAATGCGCGTTTTGACTTGCGCACCATGTAAATGCCAACGGGTGTCAAACGAGCCCGACAACCTGGGTCTTCGCAGCCGAACGTAAGCTCCTTGCCATAGTGCTCGTGATCTTCATCGGTGTAGATCTCGCGTGCTCGGTATGGAGATACAAACCCATCAAGCGCTTCGCAATAGGCACGACCAAACTTCATCGACATATTCTTCTTGTCCTCACCTGCCTGCCCCGTCTGGGTCACTACTCAAGGTTCTGCGCCTGTTCGCGCATCTGCTCGATCAGCAGCTTCAAGTCCATGGCGGCGCGCGTGACTTCCATGCTGCCGGCCTTGGAGCCCAGCGTGTTGGCTTCGCGGTTCATTTCCTGGAACAGGAAGTCCAGGCGCTTGCCGGCGCTGCCGGCGTTCTTCTTGCCGCCCGTGGGCTTGCCGCCGGCATCGGTCAGCAGATGGCGCAGTTCTTCCAGATGCGAGCGCAGGCGCGACAACTCTTCGGCCACGTCGATGCGCAGCGCGAACAGATTGGCTTCCTGCGACAGGCGTTCGGACAGCTCGGCGCCCGAGATATGCGTGAAGCCGCCGGGGAATGCCGATTCCACGCTTTCGCGTAGCTTGGCGGCCAGCTTGTCGCGGTGGTCGGCCAGCAGTTGGGGCAGGTGGGCCTGGACGATGTCGACGACGCGCGCCACGCCGTCGGCGCATTCGCGCATCATGCCGGCCAGGCGTTCGCCTTCGCGTTCGCGGCCTTCCTGCAGTTGCGTCAGCGCCTGCTGGGCGGCTTGCAGGCAGGCGGCTCCCCATATCTGGGGATCGAGCGCATCGTTGCCGCGCTGGCCGGGCCAGTTGAATAGTTCCACCAGGCGCGGCGGCGCGATGTCCGGGACGATGCGGCGGGCGGCCTGGAGCTGTTCGGCCAGGCTTTCCAGCCAGGCGGGGTCCAGCTTGGACAGGTCGGTGCTGGCGTTGCGGGTGTAGGAAACACGGATTTCCACCTTGCCGCGCGCCAGGTTGGCGGTAAGCAGTTCGCGCAGGGGCGTCTCCACGTGCCGCAGTTCGTCGGGCAGGCGGAAATACAGGTCGAGAAAGCGGCTGTTGACGCTGCGCAGCTCTAGGGCAAGCGTGCCTTGTTCGAGGTCTGCGCGGGCGTTGCCGAAAGCGGTCATGCTGCGGATCATGATGTGCGTGTCCTGGTGATTCTTCGAATAAGAGCCGGTTGTGCCGGGGCCGTGGCGCCCAGGGCTGGGGCGAGGCTGTTTTTTCAACCGGATATATCGCGGCAGGATACTCCAAGCGCCATTTCCCTGCGGCGCCTGCCCGTACAATGCGGCGAAACAACGCCATCCTGGAGTCTGCCTGTGACCACTACCCCCGCCATCGCCCGCCCGTCGGGCCGCGCCGTCGACCAATTGCGCCCGTTCACCCTCGAGCGCGGCTTTACGCGCTACGCCGAAGGCTCGGTGCTGGTCAAGGCCGGCGACACCCACGTGCTGTGCACGGCCAGCGTACTGGAGAAAGTACCGCCTTTCCTGAAAGGCAAGGGGGAAGGCTGGGTAACCGCCGAATACGGCATGTTGCCGCGGGCCACCCATACACGGGGCGACCGCGAGGCCGCGCGCGGCAAGCAAAGCGGCCGCACGCAGGAAATCCAGCGCCTGATCGGGCGCAGCCTGCGCGCGGTGTTCGATATGAAGGCGCTGGGCGAACGCACGCTGCACCTGGATTGCGACGTGCTGCAGGCGGACGGCGGCACGCGTTGCGCCAGCATCACCGGCGCCTGGGTGGCGGCGGCCGATGCGGTCGCCTTGCTGATGAAGCGCGGTGATCTGGCAAGCAATCCCATCCGCGACGCCGTGGCTGCCGTGTCCGTGGGCCTGGTGCAAGGGCGCTCCGTGCTGGACCTGGACTACGAGGAGGATTCGGCCTGCGATGCGGACGTGAACGTCATCATGACCGGCAGCGGCGCATTCGTGGAAGTGCAGGGCACCGGAGAGGGCGCGACCTTCACCCGCGCCGAACTGGACACGATGCTGGTGCTGGCTGAAGGCGGAATCGCCGAGCTGGTGCGGGCGCAGCGGGCCGCGCTGGCCTAGTCCGGCGGCCACGGAGCCGCTTGATAGAAAACAGCCGCTTGCTTGAACTGCCCGCGTAGGTTGGATCTCGTCCAACTTTCGAGGGGCAGTTCAGCCAAGCGGCTGTTTTTTTGCACGGCCGGTCGGGCCACGCGGACGTTTTATCCTGCCGGGCTAGCTTGGCAGCAGCGCGCCGATCTTGCTCTGGTTCTCCAGCCCCCAGATCGCATCGATCAGGCCGCGCAGTTCCTTTTCGGTCGCGGCGTCCGCGTAGCGCCCCAAGCTGAGGGTCTTGTCCTCGATCTCGGCGCGGCTCAGGGTGTTGCCCGGGTCGCCCTTGGGTTCGTCCACGCGGCCATGCAGTTTGCGGCCGTCGCGGGTATAGACCGTGACCTTGCCGATCCAGCGCTGCGGATAGGCGCCGTCGACCTCCGGGTCCAGTTCCATTTCGACCTTGCCGCGGAAGGCCGCGACGGCGGGGTCGTCGAGTCCGGCGTCGAATTCGGCCAGGCCGGCGCGGCCCTGGCGGGCGATCAGCGCCAGCACCGTGCCCATCGAGAACTTGGACTGGTGCACGGTCTGCGGGTTGACGACGGGCCCGAGCACGTCGATGGCGCCCTGGTGGACGTGCGCCACCACGCGCTCGACGTCGCCCTCGGTCAGCTTGTTGTCGCGCAGCGCCTGCTGCAGCGCGTCGGCCGCGGGATGGGTGTGGCGGCACGAGGCATGGAACTTGAACGACGTTTCGGCCAGCGCCCAGCGTTCGCCCAGGCGGTCGCACAGGCGGCTGGGATCGGCGTCGGTGGACATGCCGGCGGCCATGCCCTGCGGGCCTTCCAGGATGTGGCGGGCACCGGTGAAGCCTTCGCGGGCCAGGTAGGCGGCGGTAATGCCGTCGGCCGCGGCCTTGGCCGTGTGCAGTTGCTTGGAATCGGCGGCATCTCGCAGGAACTCCCACAGGCCGGCGGCCTGCGTGCCGGCCGAGCCCAGCGCGTGCAGCATCTGTTCGGGGGACAGCTTGAGCAGCCGGCCCGTGGTGACGGCGGCGGCCAGCGTGCCGGCGGTGCCGGTGGTGTGGAAGATCCTGTAGTGCGAACGGCCCAGGAATTCGCCGACGCGGATACCGACTTCATAGCCCGCCACGGCGGCGGTCAGGAGGTCGCGGCCGGAGCTGCCCAGCGCCTGCGCGACGGCCAGTGCAGGGGGGAACACGACGGCGGCGGGATGGAACACGGACCCGTTGTGCACATCGTCCTGTTCGACCACGTGCGCGGCGGCGGCGTTGACCATGGCGGCGAACAGCGGCGTGGTGCGGCGCCGGGTGATCAGCACTTCGCTGGGGCCGTCGGCGGGGCCCATCGCGGCGGCGTAGCGGTCGATGGCCTGCACGGCGCGGGCGGACGCACCGGCCAGGATGGAGGCCAGGCAGTCCAGCAGGAGGTCTTCGGCGCGGCGCAGCACCGGCGCGGGGATGTCTTCGTAGCGCAGGTTGGCGGCAAAGGCCGCGAGTTCGGCGCTCAGGTGCGGGGTGTCTTTGGCAGCGGTCATGGTGGCAGGCGGCGTGTCAGAAGGAGCGGGGCAGGCCCAGGATGTGTTCGGCGACGTACGACAGGATCAGGTTGGTGGAAATGGGGGCAACCTGATAGAGGCGGGTCTCGCGGAACTTGCGCTCGACGTCGTACTCGGTGGCAAAGCCGAAGCCGCCGTGGAACTGCAGGCAGGCGTTGGCGGCTTCCCAGGACGCGTCGGCGGCCAGCAGCTTGGCCATGTTGGCCTGGGCGCCGCAAGGCTCATGGGCGTCGAACAGACGGCAGGCCTCGTAGCGCATCAGGCTGGCCGCTTCCACGTTGATATGGGCGCGCGCGATGGGGAACTGCACGCCCTGGTTCTGGCCGATCGGGCGGCCGAACACCATGCGTTCCTTGGCGTAGGCCGTCACCTTGTCCACGAACCAATAGCCGTCGCCGATGCATTCGGCGGCGATCAGGGTGCGTTCGGCGTTCAGGCCGTCGAGGATGTACTTGAAGCCCTTGCCCTCTTCGCCGATCAGGTTTTCCTCGGGGATTTCCAGATTGTCGAAGAAGAGTTCGTTGGTCTCGTGGTTGACCATGTTGGGAATGGGGCGGATCGCCATGCCGTGCTTGACGGCGTGGTGCAGGTCGACCAGGAAGATCGACATGCCTTCCGACTTGCGCGTGACCTGGTCCAGCGGGGTGGTGCGGGCCAGCAGGATCATCAGGTCCGAGTGCTGCACCCGCGAAATCCAGACCTTCTGGCCGTTGATGACGTAACGGTCGCCGCGCTTGACCGCGGTGGTCTTGATCTTGGTGGTGTCGGTGCCGGTGGTGGGTTCGGTCACGCCCATGGATTGCAGGCGCAATTCGCCGGCGGCGATGCGCGGCAGGTACTCGCGCTTCTGGGCTTCGGAGCCGTGGCGCAGCAGCGTGCCCATGTTGTACATCTGGCCGTGGCAGGCGCCGGAATTGCCGCCGCTGCGGTTGATCTCTTCCATGATGACCGAGGCTTCGGTCAGGCCCAGGCCCGAGCCGCCATATTCCTGGGGAATCAGCGCCGCCAGCCAGCCCGCTTCCGTCAGGGCTCGGACGAAGTCTTCGGGATAGCCGCGTTCTTCGTCGATCTTGCGGAAGTATTCGGAGGGAAATTGGGCGCAAAGGTCGCGCACGGCTTCGCGGATGTCCTGATAGGCGTGGGAGGCGTGGGGCATAGGGCTGCTGTTCTGAATGTGGGAATGGTTCGGTACAGCATCGAATGTGCCGCACGGCCGCGCGCGTGCCAATTCACAATTCGTTAATACGGGGTTCCTGTTCGCAAAAGCGCGCGTTTTATGACGGGCGTTCGTCATGCGGGGGACGAGGTTGTGTCAAGAAATTGCCAAACTGGGTGTCCATAATCCAGAGCACTGCCGCGAATGCGGCCAGGCTACACACGGATGGATATGCGGAAAAATCTTAGGGTCACAACGGCGTTGTCGGCCATTCTTGCGCTGTTTGTGGTGCTGTTCGCCGTCGTGGCGGGCGCGGGCATCACCGTCCTGCGCGACAATCGCGCGGATATCGAGGCACTGGGCCGCGGCAGCATCGAGCGCGCCAGCGATCTGGCGGACATGACCAGCCGGCTGTTCCAGGCGCGCGCGGCATTGACGGACGCCAAGACCGCCATGGAAGGCGGGCTGGAGGACGCGCGCGACGGCTCCCTGGCGCAGGCGGACGCGCTGCTCAAGCAGGCGGCGGCCAGCCTGGCGCGGCTGCGCGCCAACCCGGATGCGAGCGCGGGGGGCGCGCCGCTGTTCGGCGAGGTGCTCGCGGCGCACGCCGCCTTCGCCGACCAGACGCTGGCGCCGATGCGCAAGGCGATCGGGGGCTGGAACGGGATCGAGGTCAACCGCCTGACGGACAAGGTGCTGCCCGCCAGCGGCGCGGCCTACGTCAAGCAGGCCGAGGCCTATCAAGCCTATGCCCGCGAACAAGGCCAGGCCGCCGTGGCGGGCGCCAGCCGCACGCTGGATCGCGTCATGCTGGTGGCGGCGGCCATGCTGGGTTTCGTGTCGCTGCTGGCCCTGCTGATACGGCTGGCGTTCCGGCGCAGCATCCTGCGGCCCTTGAACGAGGCCGGCGCGCACTTCGACCGCATCGCCGACGGCGATCTGACCGGCGCCATCGCCCTGCGCGGCGACAACGAGATCGGCGTGCTGTATTCCGCCATGCGCCGCATGCAGACCGGATTGTCGGCCGCGGTGGCCTCGGTACGCCATGGCGTGGAAGAAATCCATACCGGCTCCGGCGAGATCGCGGCGGGCGGCGCGGACATGTCGGACCGGACCGCGAGGCAGGCGGGCTCGTTGCAGGAAGCCGCCGCCAATATGACGCAGCTGGCGCACACGGTGCAGATGACCGCGGGCAATGCCGACCTGGCCAGCCGCCAGGCGCTGAGCGCCACGCAGCTTGCGCAGCGCGGCGGCGAGGCGGTGCAGGAAGTGGTGCAAAGCATGCAAGGCATCGCCGACAGCGCGCGTCGCATCGGCGAGATCGTGGGCGTGGTGGACAGCATTGCCTTCCAGACCAACATTCTTGCGCTGAACGCTGCCGTGGAAGCGGCGCGCGCGGGCGAACAGGGCAAGGGTTTTGCCGTCGTGGCGGGAGAGGTGCGCTCGCTGGCCCAGCGCAGCGCGCAGGCGGCCCGGGAGATCAAGGGCTTGATCGAGGATTCCGCGGCGCGGGTGGACGCAGGCGTGCGCCATGTGAACCTGGCGGGCGACACCATGCGCGACATGGTGACCTCGGTGGACCGGGTGACGCAGATCGTGGCCGAGATCTCCAGCGCCACGGCCGAACAGGCGGCCGGCATATCGTCGGTGAACGACGCGGTGGCGGATATCGAGCGCTCCACGCAGGAAACCGCCGCCATGGTCGAGCAGACGGCGGCCGCGGCTTCCGCGCTTGAAGTCCAGGCGCAGGGGCTGCGGCGCGCCGTGGAGGTGTTCCAGATTGCCCAGGCCGCGCAGCAGGCCGCCGGCCGGGCTCCGGCCGGCGAGCTACGGCAGGGCGGCGCCGGTGTAGCGCTCGGTCACCAGAGACAGGTTCCCGTGCTTGACCTTGTGCTTGACATGGGCGGCGGCCGACGCGATGTCCTCCGGGCGGATGCGCTCGCATAGGGAAGGCGTGACGGTGAGCGCGCCCACGCCCAGCGTCACGAAAGGAAAGAAGCGGGGTACGCCGTAACGGTCCTCGGCCTCGATGCCGCCGTTGCGGCGGCCCTGGTCGTCGTAGAGGTCCATGGCGCGCTCGTTGAATTCGGCGATGATGCGCTGGATGCGGTCCATCCAGTCGGGGCTGCGCAGCAGCACCACGAAGTCGTCGCCGCCCACATGGCCGACAAAGTCGCGCTGCGGGTCGCAATGGCGCTTGATGAGCTCGGCCGTCAGCATGATCATGTCGTCGCCGCGCCAATACCCGTAGACGTCGTTGAAGGGTTTGAAGTTGTTCAGGTCGCCGTAGCAGATGGCGAAGTCCGAGGCGTCTTCAAGCAGCGTGGCGATATGCCGGCTGATGGGGATGTTGCCCGGCAACGAGGTCAGCGGATTGGCGTAGCGTGCGGCCTCGATGCGCATTTCGGTCACGGAGCGGACCAGTGTCTCGCCGGTGGAGAGGCCGTCGTAGCGCCCGTCCCGCGTGATGATCAGCCCGTCCATCAGGTAGCGCTGGTCTTCCGAGATCAGCACGTGGCTGAGCTGGTCGATGGAGACGTTCAGGTCCACCAGCACAGGTTCGGCGTTCATGAAGGTCGAGCAGGCGTCGCGTCCGAAAAGCTCGCGGGTGTAGCGCTGGGCGTAGTGCTCCGAGAAGTCGCGCCGGTTGATGATGCCGACCGGGCGGTTATCGCCGTCAAGCACCGCCACGGCGTGCAGGCTCTTGTGTTCGATGAACAGCCGGTGGACATCGTCGTTGGTGTGCTTGTTGAGCAGGGCGGCCGGCGCCTCGACCCGCAGGCTGGCGGCGGTGCCGCCCGCGGCGCGCTGCGAGAGCGGGGCGGGCGAGCGCAGCCGCAGGGAGTCGCGCAGCGGCGGTGTCAGTTCCGTCAGCAGGGTCTCGTCGGGCATGCCCAGGAACCAGCCCTGCGCAAAGCGGATATCCATCTCGCGCACGACGGCCAGGTCCTCGGCGGTTTCAATGCCTTCGGCGACGATCGAGGTGCCCAGATGCTGCGCCACCTTCAGGATGGCGCGCACCATGTTCTGCTTGCGGTCGTCGTGGCCGATGCCGTCGAAGAAATAGCGGTCGATCTTGACCAGATCCGGCTGCATTTCCGCCCAGAGCTGAAGGTTGGAATTGCCCACGCCGTAGTCGTCCAGCGCGATGCGCATGCCGGCCTCGCGCAGGCAGGCGAACGCATCGTGCAGATCCGCCATGCGGTCCGACAGCGGATCCTGTTCCGTCAGTTCGATGATGATGCTGGCGGGTTCCAGCGAGCAATCCTTGAGCAGGCGCGCCGGCATTTCGTCGCCCCACAAGGTCCAGTAGTGCAGCAGGGCCGAGCCGGACAGGTTCAGGAACAGCTTGCCGGCCGCGTCGTTCTGGTGAAAGCCCTGCGCGCCCGCCCGGAAGCTGGCCAGTTCCAACTGCGGATGCAGTCCCTGGCGGCGTGCTTCGGCGAACAGGGCGTCTGGAAAGTGCAGGGCGGTGTCGACGGGGCCGCGGATCAGGCTTTCATGGCCATAGATGCGGCTGTGGGACAGATCGACAACGGGTTGGAAGCGCGGACGCAGCAGCCGTTCGCGCAGGATTCCCGCAAGGCTGGCGTGCGCGGGCGCGCCGTCCATTGGAAGTGGCGCGCGGGCCGCGGCCGGCCGGGGAAAAGCGTGGCAGGAGTTCATCGCCGGGGCGTTTGGATACGATCAGTGACAAGATGGGGCATATTGACAACAAAATATGTCTGCGTTGTTGCGCCGATTCGTGACGTGCAATCTTCAAGCCCTGTTACAAAAGTGTCAACAGACAATTGATCCTGCCCATGATCGGTGCAGGGATATCGCCGCATCGGCCGCCCGGCAAGGCCGCCGGCCTATACAATTTGCGCTATGACCTCACCCAAGATTCCCGATTCCCTGCGCCGTGTTGTTTTGGCGTCCAATAACGCGGGCAAGCTGCGCGAGTTCTCCGCCTTGTTCGCTCCCCTGGGCATCGAATTGGTGCCTCAGGGCGACCTCGGCGTGCCCGAAGCCGAAGAGCCGCACGTCACGTTCGTCGAGAACGCGCTGGCCAAGGCCCGCCATGCCAGCCGCCTGACCGGCTTGCCGGCCCTGGCCGATGATTCCGGACTGTGCGTGGCCGCGCTGGACGGCGCGCCGGGGGTGTATTCCGCGCGCTACGCCAAGATGCACGGCGGCGAAAAATCCGACCAGGCCAACAATGCGCTGCTGGTGCGCAATCTGGCGTCCATTTCAGACCGCAGCGCCTGGTACGTGGCGGTGCTGGCGCTGGTGCGTGCCGAAAACGATCCCCGGCCGCTCATCGGCGAAGGGCTGTGGCACGGCGAGATCATCGACCAGCCCGAAGGCGCCAACGGCTTTGGGTACGATCCGCATTTCTACCTGCCCGATATGGCGCTGACCGCCGCCTCGCTGGACCCCGAGGAAAAGAACCGGGTGAGCCACCGCGCGCGCGCCTTGCGCGAACTGCTGAGCAAGCTGAACCAGGCTTGAAGAGGGCGCCACCGGCGCCAGGAATTCCGCATGTCCATCACCATTCCCATCCGCAACGAAATGGGCGCATCGCCGTCGCGCCTGATCGTGCCCGCCGGCGCCACGCTCACCAGCCTGCCGCCGCTGTCCGTCTATGTGCACGTGCCCTGGTGCGTGCGCAAGTGTCCCTACTGCGACTTCAATTCCCACGCGGCGCCCGGCGAAATCCCCGAGCGCGCCTATCTCGACGCCCTGCGCAGCGACCTGGAGCAGGCGCTGCCGTCCATCTGGGGCCGGCAGGTGGTGTCGGTCTTCATCGGCGGGGGCACGCCCAGCCTCCTGTCGTCGGCCGGCCTGGACGAGCTGCTGGCCATGTTGCGCGCCTGCCTGAATGTCTGGCCGGATGCCGAGATCACCATGGAGGCCAATCCGGGCACCGCCGAGGCCAGCCGCTTTCGCGACTATGCCGCCAGCGGCGTCACCCGGTTCTCGCTGGGCATCCAGAGTTTCGACGACGCCCAACTGAAGAAGCTGGGCCGCATCCATGATTCCGCCCAGGCCCGCGCCGCGATCGACATGGCGCAGCGCGCCGCGTCGCGCGTGAACCTGGACATGATGTTCGCGCTGCCGGGCCAGACGCTGGAGGCCTGTCTGGACGATCTGCGGCAGGCCGTGTCCTTCGGCACCGAGCACCTGTCGCTGTATCACCTGACCATGGAGCCCAACACCGTCTTCGCGAAGTTCCCGCCCGAAGACCTGCCGGACGACGACACCAGCGCGGCCATGCAGGACGCGGTGGAATCCGAGCTGGCCGCGGCCGGCCTGGCCCGCTACGAGGTGTCGGCCTACGCCAAGCGCGGCGCCCGCTGCCGCCATAACCAGAACTACTGGGAATTCGGCGACTACCTGGGCATCGGCCCGGGCGCGCACGGCAAGCTGTCGTTCCACGACCGCATCGTGCGCGAAGCCCGCCTGCGCAGCCCCGATTCCTGGATGCAGGCCGCGATGGCGCGCGACGGCAGCCATGTCGCCGAAAGCCGGCAGGTCGGCCCGGACGAGTTGCCGTTCGAGTTCATGCTCAATGCCCTGCGCCTGAAGGACGGGGTGGCCGCCACGGCATTCAACGAACGCACCGGCCTGTCCCTGGCCGTGATTGCGCACCAATTGGAGGCAGCCTCGAAACGGGGCCTGCTGGACGCCGATCCCACCCGCTTGCGGGCCACGCCCTTGGGGTGGAGATTCCTCAATGACCTCCAGGAAATGTTCCTGTAGTGTTAAGGCACCAAGATGGGGCAGTCATGCCTCATCTTTTGCACCAATACGGTGCTACATTTTTCCCTGACTTGGCTGCCTTCCCCGGGGATTCCCGGGGGTAAAACCTGGCACGCTTATTGCTTCCCTCTTTTATGCCAGTCGAGAGGCAAAGCCCTCGACCCTTTTATCTAATGGAGATGACATGGCAAGCCCGAAAGACGTCCTGAAACAGATCGCCGATAACGAAGTCAAATTCGTGGATTTCCGCTTTACCGATACGGTCGGCCGTGAGCACCACGTTTCCGTGCCCACCAGCCAGATCGACGAAGACAAGCTGGAAAGCGGGCAGGCCTTCGACGGTTCGTCGATCCCGGGTTGGAAGGGCATCGAAGCTTCCGACATGCTGCTCATCCCCGACTGCTCCACCGGCAACCTGGACCCGTTCCGCGAAGAGCCGACCCTGATCCTGTCGTGCGACGTCGTCGAACCCTCGGACCTGAAGGGCTATGACCGCGACCCGCGTTCGCTGGCCAAGCGCGCCGAAGCCTACCTCAAGTCCTCCGGCCTGGGCGACACCGCCTACTTCGGTCCGGAACCCGAATTCTTCGTGTTCGACGGCGTGACCTGGAACACCGACATGTCGGGCACGTTCGTCAAGATCAAGTCCGAAGAAGCATCGTGGTCCAGCGGCCAGGAATTCGAAGGCGGCAACACAGGCCATCGTCCGTCGGTCAAGGGCGGCTACTTCCCCGTGCCCCCGGTTGATTCGTTCCAGGACATGCGCTCGGAAATGTGCCTGTTGATGGAACAAATGGGCGTGCCGGTCGAAGTGCACCACCATGAAGTCGCCGGCGCCGGCCAGCTGGAAATCGGCACCAAGTTCAGCACGCTGGTTCAGCGCGCCGACTGGACGCAGATCGTCAAGTACGTCGTGCACAACGTGGCCCATGCCTACGGCAAGACCGCCACGTTCATGCCCAAGCCCATCGTTGGCGACAACGGTTCCGGCATGCACGTGCACCAATCCATCTGGAAGGATGGCCAGAACCTGTTCGCGGGCAACGGCTACGCCGGCCTGTCCGAATTCGCGCTGTACTACATCGGCGGCATCATCAAGCACGCCCGCGCCCTGAACGCCATCACCAACCCGGGCACGAACTCGTACAAGCGCCTGGTTCCGCACTATGAAGCACCGGTCAAGCTGGCCTATTCGGCTCGCAACCGCTCGGCTTCGATCCGCATCCCGTACGTCGGCAACCCGAAGGGCCGCCGCGTCGAAGCGCGTTTCCCGGACCCCCTGGCCAACCCGTACCTGGCTTTTGCCGCCCTGATGATGGCCGGCCTGGACGGCGTGCAGAACAAGATCCACCCCGGCGATCCCGCCGACAAGAACTTGTACGACCTGCCGCCGGAAGAAGACGCCAAGATCCCGACCGTGTGCTCCTCGCTGGAGCAGGCGCTGGAAGCCCTGGACCAGGACCGCGAGTTCCTGACCCGTGGCGGCGTGTTCAGCAACGACATGCTCAACGCCTACATCGACCTGAAGATGGGCGATGTGAACCGTCTGCGCATGACGACCCACCCGGTCGAATTCGACATGTACTACAGCCTCTGATGGTTTGAGGCTGTGGCTGGGGGGAGCGCGATGATGTAGGCAGAACCAGGGCCCACACCACGCGCACCGCCAGGTCGCGGCTCGACGAATTGCCCGCCAGGCGCCGCGCCCGGCGGGCAGGGCGCCGGGTTCCGGCGCCGCCGTCGCGGACGCGTTCCGCTTTCCCCCTGTCCATTCGGGTACGTTGAAAAATGAATGTAGAAGCTCTCGATCTGCTTGCCACGTCCGTTTTCCTGGTCAACGAGCGCGGCCACATCGAATACGCCAACGCAGCCGCCGAGGATCTGTTCGGCCGTTCGCGCAAGCAACTGGGCGGGCACTCAGCCGCCACGTTGTTCGACAATCCTGAGAACATCCAGTCATCGATCGACCGCGCCGCGGCCGGACGGTACGCCGACGTGAGGCAACTGGCCTCGTTGCGCCGCGCCGCCGAATCCGTGGAAGTCGCCGTGACGACCGTGGGCCTGACCGGCCAGCGCTGGCCGGTGCTGATCGAAACGCGCGAGATCGAGCAGCGCGTCCTGGCCGACCGCAACCACCGGCTGGTGGACGAGATCGAGGCACACCGGGAACTGCTGCGCAATCTTGCGCATGAAGTGAAGAACCCCCTGGGCGGCCTGCGCGGCGCCGCGCAACTGCTTGAAGCCGAACTGCCCAGTGCGGCATTGGCCGAGTACACCCAGGTCATTATTTCCGAAGCCGACCGCCTGCAGGCGCTGGTGGACCGCCTGAGCGGTCCGCAACGTGTGCCGCTGAACGCGCGGCCGGTGAACATCCATGAAATCTGCGAGCGCGTCTGCGCGCTGATCCAGGCCGAGTTCCGCAACGACGTCACCATCCTGCGCGACTATGACGCGTCGGTGCCCGACCTGAAGGGCGATGCCGCGCGACTGATGCAGGCCGTCCTGAACGTGGCGCGCAACGCCGCGCAGGAACTGGTCGCCCGGCCGCACGGGCCGCAGGCCGAGCCCGGCGTAGTGACCCTGCGCACCCGGGTCGCGCGGCAGGTCATGCTGGCGCACAGGCAGCACCGCCTGGCGCTGGTGCTGTCCATCATCGACAACGGTCCCGGCGTGCCGGACCACATCCGCGACCGCATCTTCCACCCGCTGGTCACGGCCAGGGCGGGCGGCACCGGCCTGGGCCTGAGCCTGGCGCAGGACTTCGTGCAACAGCACGGCGGCATCATCGAATTTGAATCCCGACCGGGGCGCACCGAGTTTCGCCTGGTCCTACCGATGGAGCCCGCACACTGATGAAACCCGTATGGATCGTCGACGACGACCAGGCCATCCGCTGGGTCCTCGAAAAGGCCCTGGCGCGCGCTGGCGTCCCCACCCGCAGTTTCTCCCAATCGGCCGATGTGCTGGAAGCGCTGTCGCGCGACACGCCCGTGGCATTGGTGTCCGATATCCGCATGCCCGGCGGCAATGGCCTTGAGCTGTTGCGTCAACTCAAGGAGCGCCACCCCGGCCTGCCGGTCATCGTGATGACCGCTTTCGCCGATCTGGACAGCACCGTGTCCGCCTTCCAGGGCGGCGCGTTCGACTATCTGGCCAAGCCGTTCGACGTGAACGAGGCGGTCGCGCTGATCCAGCGCGCGATGCAGGAATCAACGCAGCCGGAAAGCCCCGAGGGGCAGGGCGACGCGGCGCAGAACAACGAGCGCTGGATGATGACGCAATCGTCGTCCACCGCCATGCAGGAAGTCTTTCGCGCCATCGGCAGGCTGGCGCAGTCCAAGGTCACCGTCCTCATCACAGGCGAATCCGGCACCGGCAAAGAGCTGGTGGCCCGCGCGCTGCACGGACACGGCGTGCGCGCCAGCGGTCCCTTCGTGGCGCTGAACGCGGCGGCCATTCCGCGCGACCTGCTGGAAGCCGAGCTGTTCGGCCATGAGCGGGGCGCGTTCACCGGGGCGAACAATCTGCGCCGCGGCCGCTTCGAGGAAGCCCACGGCGGCACCTTGTTCCTGGACGAAATCGGCGACATGCCGATCGAATTGCAGACCCGCCTGTTGCGTGTGCTGGCCGAAGGCAGCTTCTACCGCGTCGGCGGCGCGCAGCCCGTGCGCGTGGACGTGCGCATCGTGGCGGCGACCCATCAGCCGCTGGAGCAGCGCGTCGAGCAAGGCCTGTTCCGCGAAGACTTGTTCCATCGCCTGAACGTGATCCGGCTGCGCCTGCCGCCGCTGCGCGAACGGGTGGAGGATATTCCGGCCCTGGCGCAGCACTTCCTGACCGCCAGCGCCCGCACCTTGGGCGTGCCGGTCAAGCGGCTGACGCCCGACGCGCTGGCCGTGCTGACCAAGTTCGACTTTCCGGGCAACGTCCGCCAGTTGGAGAATTTCTGCCACTGGCTGACGGTGATGGCGCCGGGGCAGACCGTGGACCGGGGCGATCTGCCTCCCGAAATCCGCGCCATGGAGCATCAGCAACTGACGGGATCCGCACCGCTGCGTCCGGCGGCGCCGATGGCCGGCATCGGCACCGTGGTGCAGGCCGCGGCGCCCGTCGCCGTGGACGACGGCGCGCCGCGCAATTGGCAGGATTCGCTGCTGCGCGACGCCCAGTACCGCCTGGAACGCGGCGAGCCCGCCGTGATGGCGACGTTGACCCGCCAGTTCGAAAAGATCCTGCTGCAGAGCGCGCTGGACGCCAGCCGCGGCCGGCGTGTCGAAGCGGCGTCGCGCCTGGGCATCGGCCGCAACACCATCACGCGCAAGCTGCGCGAACTCGGCATCGAAGACGAGTAGGCGCGCCGGGGCGGCGCATTGCCGCCGTCCCGCGCCGTCACCCCAAGCCCAGCAGGCTCTCGCACAGGCGCGGGGATTTCAGCTTCTGCAGCCACCATTTCAGTGCTTCGCCGGGCGGCTCCGCCCGCCACGCGTAAGCCACGTGTTCCGTGAGGGACATGCCCTCATCCGTTTCGCACACCACCAGCAAGCCTTGCGTCAGGTAGGGCGCGGCCAGGGTCAACGGCAGGTAGCCGCAGCCCAGGCCGCGCACCTGCGCCTCGACCTTGGCTTCCATGGTCGGCATGACCAGCGTGGGCTGGTCGGCCAGGATGCCGCGCGATTGCGGCGGTAGATTGCGCGAGGTGTCCGCCACCACCACGGCGCAATACCGGGTGATGTCGGCGCGGCTGAGCGGCTGCGGCAGCGCCGCCAGCGGATGATGCGCCGCCACGCAGAAGGCGAACTGCGTCAATCCGATGGCCTGCGACCGGTAGGGGCCGGTGGGTTCGTTCGCGGCGCCGGCGCCGATCACCAGATCGGCGCGGCCGGCGGTCAGCGCGTCCCAGTTGCCGCTCAGCACTTCGCTGGAAAAGCGCAGCGTGGTGGCGCTGTCCAGCGTGTTGAACTCATCGATCAGGTCATAGAGCGGGCGCCATGGCAGCACCGCGCTGACCGCGATGCGCAGTTCCACTTCCCAGCCCGTGGCGATGCGCTTGACGCGGCAGGCCAGGTCGTCGAGCGACTGCAGGATGTGGCGGCCATCCCGCAGCAGGGCCTCGCCCGCGGGGGTCAACAGCGCGCGGTGGCCGGAACGGTCGAACAGCAGGACGTCCAGCCCGTCTTCCAGCTTGCGGATGGAGTAGGTGACGGCGGACGGCACCTTGCCCAGGTCGCGCGCCGCCTTGGCGAAGCTGCCGTGGCGCGCGATGGCGTCCACGAGGATGAGCAATTCGGGCGTAATTGGCTGCATGAAAGGGGCGGAAAATGGATGTTCAAAATATTTGAATGGTTTCGTCAAAATATAGCGGCAAAACCGTGGCCGAGCACGCGCAGAATATCACTCATGCCGGGGTTGAAGCGAAATCGGCGGAGAGATCCACCGAACCTTGCACCCCCAGATCATTCATATTATTGAAACAGGAGTCCACAATGCTTACGATTCGCCGCGCCGCCGAACGGGGTCACGCCAACCATGGCTGGCTCGATTCCTTTCACACCTTTTCCTTCGCCAACTACTACGATCCCGCTCACATGGGCTTTGGCGCGCTGCGCGTGATCAACGACGACCGCATCGCCGCCGGCCGCGGTTTCGGCACGCACGGCCACCGTGACATGGAGATCATCACCTATGTGCTGGACGGCGCGATTGCGCACAAGGACAGCATGGGCAGCGGTTCCACCATCCAGCCCGGCAACGTGCAGCGGATGAGCGCCGGCCGCGGTGTCATGCACTCCGAGTTCAATCCGTTGCCCGACACCGAAACGCACATGCTGCAGATCTGGATCGAGCCCGACGTCACCGGCATCGCGCCGGAATACGAAGAGCGCGGTTTCAGCGACGCCCAGAAGCGCGGCCGCCTGCAGGCCCTGGTGTCGGCCGACGGCGTGGATGGGTCGATGAAGATCCATCAGGACGTCCGGCTGTACGCAGGCTTGTTCGACGGCGACGAATCGGCCGCGCTGGAACTGGCGGCCGGCCGCCGGGGCTGGATCCACGTGGCCCGCGGCAGCCTGAGCGTCAACGGCACGGCGTTGTCGGCCGGCGATGCCGTGGCGATCACGGATGAAAGCCGCGTCGAGCTGTCGGGCGGCAAGAACGCCGAAGTCCTGGTGTTCGACCTGGCCTGAACCCGCGCGCCGGGCGGATGACGCATCCGCCCGGCATCGCCGCGGGCCAGAACGCCGCAGCCCCTATTTGCCCCTGCCATCAAGCCTTAAGATGGCCTTTGCCTCACCTATCCGGAGCACTCCAACATGTCCACCTTGTCCCAAGCAGGCGAAAACCAGATCGAAACCGTCGTGGTGCCGCGCACCAGCGACCTGGGCGGCTTTTCCGTGCGCCGCGCCATTCCGTCCGCGCAGCGCCGCAGCGTCGGTCCCTTCGTCTTCCTGGACCAAATGGGCCCGGCCGATTTCGACGTCGGGTCGGGCATCGACGTGCGGCCGCACCCGCACATCGGCCTGTCCACCGTCACCTACCTGTACGAAGGGTCGATGGTGCACCGGGACGGAGCGGGGCACACGAAGACGATCCTGCCGGGCGAGGTGAACTGGATGACGGCCGGCCGAGGCATCGTGCATTCGGAACGGTCCTCGCCCGAAAGCCGCCAGGCGCCGCAACGGCTCTGTGGCCTGCAGATCTGGGTGGGCCTGCCCAAGGCCCACGAGGAAACCGATCCCGGCTTCACCCACTATGGCCTGGATGCGCAGCCGGTGATCGAAGGCGAGGGCGTGCGCGCCCAGGTGGTGGCGGGCTCGCTGTTCGGCAAGACGTCGTCGGTGAAGACCCTGTCGCCCCTGTTCTATGGCGATCTGCAATTGCAGGCGGGCGCCACGACCGTGCTGCCGGCGGAACACGAGGAACGCGCCGCCTACCTGGCGCAAGGCACCGTCGAGATCGACGGCCAGGCCTATGAAAGCGGCCGGCTGGTCGTGTTCGCGCCGGGCAAGCCGGTGCAGATCCGCGCCCTGACCGCCGCGCGCTTTGCGCTGCTGGGCGGSGAGCCGCTGGATGGGCCGCGCTTCGTGTGGTGGAACTTCGTGTCCAGCAGCAAGGACCGCATCGAGCAGGCCAAGCAGGATTGGCAACGCACCCGTTTCGACCAGATCGTGCCGGGCGACGAGACGGAATTCATCCCGCTGCCGGAACCGCGTGTCTGACCGCGGCGGAGCCTGGACGGCAGCGTAACTTTCATACCTTTTGTTTAGGGGTTACACTGCCGACGGAGGCTTCTTATGCACACCACGCGCGCACCCGAATTCAGACACCTGGGCGATCACCTTGCCCTGGACATGATCAACACCATCGAGCAGGGCGACGCCGGTCCGCAGGACCGGTGGCAGTCGGACGCCGACGTGCAGGCCTGGCTGGCGCAGTTCGGGCTGGCGCCTGCCCGCGACACCGTGCCGGCGGGCCTGCTTGAAAGCGCGCGCGATTTGCGCGAGACCGTGCGCGGGCTGGTCGCGCAGCGCAAGGCCGGCGCGCCGCTCAAGCTCACCGCGCTGAATCGCGCGCTGGCCGCGGGCGGCAGCCATCTGGCCTTGTCCGTCCAGGACGGCGGCGGGCTGGAGTTGGCCCGGCGTTATCCGTCGCGGACCGCGGCTGACTGGCTGCTGCCGGCGGCCGAGGCGGCCGCCGAGCTGCTTGCCCATGGCGATTTCGCGCTGGTGCGCAAGTGCGAGAGCGACGCGTGCTCGCTTTGGTTCTACGACCGCACCCGTTCCCATCGTCGCCGCTGGTGCAGCATGGCCTTGTGCGGCAACCGGCACAAAGTGGCGGCGTTCCGGCAGCGCGAGGCATCGGGCCCGGCGTCCTGAGGCGGCTTGCTTGCATGGCTTGACCGAAGCCCGGCGATTTCGCCGGGCTTTTTCATGGGGTCGCCGGCCATGGCGGCGGTGTGGGGCGATCCGGGTCACTCTTGAATTTGATGTAACCCGTAAAAATGCTATTGACAGGTTACTCAAAATCCGTAGACTGGATCCTGAAGCTTCGATACCCCACGTTTTCTCTTGTCCCCCACACCGGAGATCATCATGACCGCCCAACCCGACAACACCGTCCAATATCGTCACGTCCATGCCGACGGCCTGCGCTTTTTCTACCGCAGCGCGGGAGATCCCCAGGCGCCCGTGCTGCTGCTGTTGCATGGATTTCCCAGCTCTTCGCATCAGTTCCGCAATCTGATCCCGCAACTCGCCAGCCGCTTCCATGTGATCGCGCCCGATCTGCCCGGCTTCGGCTTTACCGAGGTGCCGGCGGAACGCGGCTATGTCTATACCTTCGACAATCTGGCCAAGTCGCTGGAAGCGTTCGTCGACGAACTTGGCCTGGACCGTTATGCGCTTTTCTTCTTTGACTATGGCGCGCCGACCGGACTGCGCCTGGCGCTGGCGCATCCCGAACGCGTCACCGGCCTGGTCTCGCAGAACGGCAATGCCTATCTCGACGGCCTGGGAGACGCCTGGGCACCCATCCGCGCCTACTGGGCGGATCCCTCGCCGCAGAACCGCCAGGCCATCAGCGACACCATCCTGCACCTGGAAGGCACCAAATGGCAGTACGTGCATGGCGTGGCCGACCCCGACAGCGTCGCGCCCGAAAGCTACACGCTGGACGCGGCCCTGCTTGAGCGTCCCGGCAACAAGGACATCCAGCTTGACCTGTTCCTGGACTACGCCAATAACCTGAAGCTGTACCCCGCATTCCACGAATTCTTCCGGCGCGCCAAGGTGCCGACCCTTGCGATCTGGGGCCGTAACGATCCCTTCTTCATTCCGCCGGGCGCGCAGGCATATCAGCGCGACAATCCGGATGCCGTCGTGGAATTGCTGGACACGGGCCACTTCGCGCTGGAGACGCATGGGCAGTACATTGGCCAGCGTATCGTGGATGTGCTGGGCCGCTGATTGCCCAGGCACGTTGCCGGGGCCGCCGTGGGTGGCCCCATTCTAGAGATCGCCATGACCCGCCATTTCGACGATCTGCAGCTTGGCAGCATCGAGATCTTCTGCCTGGCCGCGGAGCTCAGCAGCTTCACGGCGGCCGCCAACGCCGCGGGCGTGACACCGGCGGCGGTCAGCCGCAGCGTGTCGCGGCTGGAGGCTCGCCTGGGCATCCGCCTGTTCGTCCGCAGCACCCGGCATATCCGCCTGAGCGACGAAGGGCGGGCCTACTTCGAGCAGGTCCGCCCCGCGCTTGCGCAACTGGTCGACGCCGAGCGGCAGGTGGGCGGGCACGAGGCGGCCGGGCGGCTGCGGATCAGCCTGCCCACGCCCTATGCGCACTACCGCATTCTGCCGCTGCTGCCGGCATTCCGCGCGCGATATCCCAATGTGGATGTCCACATCCACATCAGCAACCGCAACGTCGATTTCGCGGACGATGGTTACGACCTGTCCGTGCGCGGGCGCGCGCCCGACGATTCGGCGCTGATCGCCCGCAAGCTGGAGGATGCCGAACTGGTGGTGGTAGCGGCCCCGGACTACCTCCGGCAGCGAGGCGTTCCGCAGCAACTGGCAGACCTGGCGGCGCACGACTGCATCCAATTCGATCTGCCCAGCAGCGGCCGCCGCCTTCCCTGGACCTTCCAGCATGAGGGCGAATCCGTGGATATCCTGAGCGATGGCCCGTACAGCACCGCCGAGGACGTGCTGGGCGGCGTCACGCTGGCGCGCGCCGGGGCGGGGCTGTTCCAGACCTACCGCTTCGTGGTCGAAGAAGACTTGCGGCAGGGGCGCCTGGCCGAGGTGCTGCAGGCGCATGGCGGCAGCACCCGTCCGTTCGTCCTGCTGTACCCGCATGCGCGGCATGTGTCCCGCAGGGTGCGGGGGTTCGTGGATTTCCTGGTCGACAAGCTGGCGGATTGAGCGCCGTCTCAGGGGTGCTTGAGCTGCGCAATCACGACCAGGATCACGGTGGCGTTGCCGGGCTGCTGCGCGACCGAATTCGCCGTGCGCGCGTGGCCGGCCTTGTCGCCGAGCACCCGCGCAAACAGGCCGGACGCCCCATCCAGGACCTTGGGCTGATCCAGGAATCCGGCCGCGCTGGCGACATAGCCTTCGACACGGACGATGTGGTCCAGCCGGTCGAAGCTCCCCGCGTGCTGGCGGATCTGCGCCAGCACATTCAGCGCGGCCAGCTCGGCGGCCTGCTGGCCCTGTTCAAGCGTGAGTTCCGCGCCCACACGGCCTTGCCAGACGACGCGGCCGTCGCGTAGGGGCAACTGGCCCGAGATGAACAGCAGGTCGCCGGCCTGGCTGGCGGCGGTGTATTGGCCCAGCGGTTGCGGCGCGGGCGGGAGGTCGAGGCCTAGGTCGGCCAGCTTGGCTTCAATGGACATGGTGTGGCTCTCTGAGCGCGGAACGCCCGGAAGGGCGCTCCGCGTTGGTGGCTACCAGTGCCCGGCGGCGGCGCCGCCATCGACCGGAAGAATGGCGCCCGTGGTGAAGGACGAATCGGTCAGGTAGGTTACCGCGCCAACGATATCGTCGACCTTGCCCATCCGTCCCGCAGGCTGCAGCGACTTCAGGAAATCGAAGCTGCCGGGATCGTGCATCGGCGTCTCGATGATGCCGGGCGCGACGGCGTTGACCCGGATGTTCTGCGGCGCCAGTTCGATGGCAAGGCCACGCGTGGCGTGATTCAGGCCGCCCTTGATCAGGATGGGCAGCAATGCCGGCACCCGGGTGCTGGGCTGCATGGCGATGCTGGCCGTGATGTTGACGATATGGCCATCCAGATTGCCGGCCATGTGGGCAGCGGTCTGCTGGGTGATGTGGAAGAAGCCCTTCAGGTTGGTGTCGATGATGCGGTCCAGGTCTTCATCGGTGTATTCGCCCAGGGGCTTGGGGATGAAGATCCCGGCGTTGTTGATCAGCACGTCGATCTTGCCGAAGCGCTCTATGGCCTGGCGCACGATGTCGCGCGCCGTGCTGGCCAGCGCGATGTCGCCGGCCACCGCCAGGAAGTTCGCGGGGCGTCCCAGGCGTTCGGCGGCGGCGTCCAGCCCTTCGATGCCGCGGGCGTTGCCCACCACGTTGTCGCCGCGGCGCAGATAGGCCTGCGCCAGGGCAAATCCGATACCGCTGGACGCGCCCGTGATCACTACAGTCTTGTTGGACATTTCAATTCTCCGGTTCTGGCATTCAAGGAAGCCTGCGCGCACAGACAGTGAACGAACTATAGGGGCGCGCGCGGGGGCGATAAACGCCCGCCGCGGAACATGAATTGATACCTGGAGGAACAAGCGGCGGCCGGCCGCAAGCCCGAGCGTTAGCGGCCGCGCGCCAGCGCCTGTTCGCGCTGCGCTTCAAGCGCCTCGCGCCGGATGAAGTCGCGCACGAAGGTGTCGGCGGGATTGTGGTGCAGGTTGTAGGGCGTATCCCACTGCGCGATCCGCCCCTTAGACATCACGCCGATGCGGTCGGCGATGGCAAAGGCCTCGGCCTGGTTATGCGTGACCAGTATCGCCGTGTGGCCCGTGGTCTTGAGGATCTCGCGCACCTCGAACGCCAGGCGTTCGCGCGTGTCCACATCCAGGTTCGAGAACGGTTCGTCCAGCAGCAGCAGGTCGGGCGAGGGCGCCAGCGCGCGCGCCAGCGCCACCCGCTGTTGCTGGCCGCCCGAGATTTCGTGCGGATAGCTGTTGGCCGCGTGCGCCAGGCCCACCAGTTCCAGCAGTTCCTCGACGCGGCGCGCGCGGTCCGCGCGGGCCAGCTTGCGCAGCCCGAAGGCCACGTTCAAGGCCACGGTCAGATGGGGGAACAGGGCATAGTCCTGGAACATCATGCCGACGCGGCGTTGCTCCGGCGCCACCTGCATGGTGGGCGACGAAATGACGCTGCCGTCCAGCAGGATGCGGCCGGCGCGCACCGGTTCGAAGCCCGCGATGGCGCGCAGCACCGTGGTTTTGCCGCAGCCGGATTCGCCCAGCAGGCAGCCGATGTGGCCAACCGGCAGACCCAGGGTCAGGTCCTGCACGATCGGCTTCAGGCCGGCGGGCGTGTCGTAGGCAAGCGAGATATGGTCGATTTCTAGCAGATCGGGCACGATGATCAATGTCCCATTTTGAGATTGGTGCGCGCCAGCAGGATGACAGGCAAGAGGCCGGCGAGCACGATGGCCAGCGCGGCCACGGCGCCTTCCTCGTACGTGCCGCGGGCGGCTTCCGCATACAGCCAGGTGGCCAGGGTGTCGAAGTTCATGGGCCGCAGCAGCAGCGTGGCGGGGAGTTCTTTCATGGCGTCCACGAACACCAGCAGCGCGCTCGCGGCCAGCGCCGGCCGCAAGAGCGGCAGGTGGACGCGGCGCAGCGTGCCGCCGGAGGTCTCGCCCAGCAGGCGCGACGCCTGTTCCAGCGATGGCGGAATGCGCGCCAGGCCCGCTTCGAGCGCGCCGGTGGAAATCGCCAGGAAGCGGATGGCATAGGCGCATACCAGCGCGCCCATGGATCCCATCATGAACAGGCCCGCGCCGCCAAACACCTTGGCGACGGCCGTGTCGATCCACACGAAGGGCGTCAGCAGGCCGATGGCCAGCACGGTGCCGGGCACCGCATAGCCCAGGCTGGCGATGCGTGCGCAGGCGCGGCCGGGATTGAAGCCGGCGCTTTCGCGCAAGCTGCGGCCTGCCCACGCGACCACCAGGCCGCAGAGCAGCGTAACGAGGGTGGCGCTGAACGCCACGATCAGCGTGTTGCTCAGGCCATTGATCAACTGCGCCGACACGCCGCCCACCAGGTGCAGGCGCTTGGAGGTCTCCACGACCAGATACAGGGCAGGGGCGGCGAAGCCCACGATGACCGGAATCCAGCCCAGCACGGCGGCCACCCCGGCGGGCACGCCGTGCAGCCGGCGCGGTTGCATCGGCCGCATGCGCTGGGTGTTGGCGTAGCGCTGGCGCTTGCGGCCGTGGCGCTCCAGCAGGATCAGCCCGATCACGATGGCCAGCATGGTCAGCGCGATCTGCGCCGCGCCCGCCAGATCCGAGCGCGTGACCCAGGTGGTGTAGACGGAAACGGTCAGCGTCTGCACGCCCAGGAATTCGGACGCGCCGATGTCGTTCAGCGTCTCCAGCAGCGCCAGGCTCACGCCCACCACGATGGCGGGCCGGGCCAGGGGCAGGGCGACCCGGCAGAAGACGGCGACGCGGCCGGCGCCCAGGGTGCGCGCGGCTTCCAGCAGGCTGGCGGCCTGCGTCATGAACATGACGCGCGTGCTCAGGTATACATAGGGGTACAGCACGAAGCCCAGCACGAAGATCGCGCCGTAAATCGAGCGCAGGTCGGGCAGGCGGAACTGGCGGGGGCTGTCGTAGCCCAGCAGCGCGCGGATCGCCGTCTGGATCGGGCCGATCGGATGGAGCAGGTCCAGGTAGGCGAAGGCGATGATGTAGGTGGGCACCGCCAGCGGCAGCAGCAGGGCCCAGGTCAGGATGCGGCGCGTGGGGAAGTCGTAGGCGGTCACCAGCCAGGCGGCGCCGGTTCCCAGCAGCGTGACCATCACGCCCACGCCGGCCAGCAGCAGGGCGGTGTTGGCCAGGGCCTGCGGCAGCACGTAGCTGGCAAGGTGTTGCCAGTGGGCCAGGCTGCCGCCCAGGGCCCACCAGCCCAGCGTCAATACCGGCGCCAGAACGGCCAGCGCGATCAGGGCGGCGCCGGCCAGCCAGCCGGCCCCGCGTTCAGACCAGCGCAGACGCAGCGGCCGGGGCAAGGAATCAGTATGCATGCTTCAAAGTCGATGGCATCAATGGCAAGGCCTGTTCCCCCGAAAAAGGGGAACAGGCCCTACGCGCGGCCCCGCTGGCGGGGCGCGCGCGTGTCACTGCCGCAAGGTTGCGCCACGCTCGCGGGCATGGCGATCCGGCGGCTTATCAGTTGTCGAAGCCGACCTTGTCCACCAGTTCGCTGGCTTGCTTGCGATGCTTGGCGATCTCGGTCAGGGGCAGCGGATCGACCTTCAGTTCGCCAAAGCTGGCGATCACGGGGTCCAGCTTCACGCCCTTGCGCACCGGGTATTCATAGTTGGCCTGCGCATACAGCGCCTGAGCCGGTTCCGACACCAGGAAGTCCAGCAGCTTGACCGCGTTGGCCTTGTTGGGGGCGTGTGCCGCCACGGCCGCGCCGCTGACGTTCACATGGGTGCCGCCGCTCTTGGCGTTGGCGAAGGTCGGGCGGATGACCTTGATGGCATCGCCCCACTTGCGCGCGTCGGTGCCGGGTTCGGCGTTCTTCATGTGGCCGACGTAATAGGCATTGGCCAGGCCGATGTCGCAGATGCCGCCCAGGATGTCGCGCGCCACGTCGCGGTCGCCGCCGGCCGCCTTGCGGGCCAGGTTGGCCTTGACGCCGCGCAGCCATTTTTCGGTGGCTTCGGCGCCGTCATGCGCGATCATGGAAGCGACCAGCGCGGTATTGTAGGGATGCTGGCCCGAACGGATGCAGACCTTGCCCTTCCACTTGGGATCGGCCAGGTCTTCGTAGCGGAAGGACTCCAGCTTCAGGTCCTTTTCGACATACAGCACGCGGTCGCGCAGCGACAGCGCATACCATTTGCCGTCGGCGCCGCGCAGGTTGGCGGGGATGACGGATTCGAGCGTCTGCGATTTGACCGACTGCGTCACCCCGCCGTCCACCAGATCCAGCAGGTTGCCGATGTCCACGGTCATCAGCACGTCGGCGGGCGACTTGGCGCCTTCGGCCTTGACGCGCTCGAGCAGGCCGTCCTTGACGAAGACGGTATTGACCTTGATGCCGCTTTCCTTGGTGAAGGCGTCCAGCAGCGGCTGGATCAGCTTGGGTTCCCGCGTGGTGTACAGGCTGACTTCATCGGCGGCGTTGGCCGACACGGTGAAGGCGGCGGCGCCGGCCAGCGCCAGCGCGCGAAGCAGCGAATTCAATTGGGGACGCTTAATCATGAAGGAAACTCCAGCAAGGGCTGCATCGAGAAAAGCCGTGACGCGCAATAGGCGCGCCGCCGCTCAAAACGGTCTGCTAACGAAAATGATTATCAACTGAGAATGCGACAATAACAGGAAGCAATGCGGTGTTCAACTACCCGTAAGCCAATGGTTCAAGACGTTGATCCCCATCAATACGTTATAAGCGTATTACGGAATAATGAGAGCAGTTATCATCAAGACCCTGTAGAATAGGGTCAACCCTAATGCCGGTCGCGTCCTTTGTGCGATACGGATTGACCTCGCGGCGCAAGCGGGCCTTCTGGTCCGATGTTTGCCCCGCCCCTTACTCAATACGACATGGCTGCTTTCAATACTGAGCGCGTACTAAGCGTGCACCACTGGAACGACACCCTGTTTTCCTTCACCACGACGCGTGATTCGGCCTTGCGGTTCCACAACGGCCACTTCGTGATGATCGGTTTGGAAGTTGAAGGCAAGCCGCTGCTGCGGGCCTACAGCATCGCCAGCGCCAACTACGAAGAGAACCTCGAGTTCCTGAGCATCAAGGTGCAGAACGGGCCGCTGACGTCGCGCCTGCAGCATCTGAAAGAAGGCGACACCATCCTGGTCAGCCGCAAGCCGGTGGGCACGCTGGTCGTTGACGACCTGCGGCCGGGCAAGCATCTGTTCCTGTTCGGCACGGGCACGGGCCTGGCGCCTTTCATGAGCATCATCAAGGACCCGGACGTCTACGAACGCTTCGACAAGGTCATTCTGGTGCATGGCGTGCGCTGGGTCAGCGAACTGGCCTACGCCGACTTCATTGAAAAGGAATTGCCCAACAACGAGTTCTTCGGCGACATCGTGCGCGAAAAGCTTGTCTACTACCCGACCGTGACGCGCGAACCTTTCCGCAACCAGGGCCGCATCACGGAACTGATGGAAAACGGCAAGCTGTGCGCCGACATCGGCATTCCGCAGATCAACCCCGAAACCGACCGCGCCATGATTTGCGGCAGCCCGCATATGCTGGCCGACATCAGCGCCATGCTGGACAAGCGCGGCTTCGTGGTGTCCCCGGGCGTCGGCCAACCGGGCGACTACGTGGTCGAACGGGCGTTCGTGGACAAATAAGCTGCATCGTGGCCGGGCCATAGGTATGGCCCGGCTCGTTGCGCCCTAATTTCAATGAGCCGCCACGAGCGGTATTTTATTGCCCAGAGTGTCAGAAATAAGGGTATCATTTCTGACTAAAGAGGTGCCTTGATGACCACACTGCCGGAAACGATTCTGCGACAAGCCCAATCCCTGCCCGAGGGAGGCGTGTTGTCGCCCAAGGAATTTCTGCATCTGGGAAACAGGGCGGCGGTTGATCAGGCGTTCTCGCGGCTGGCCCGCGCCGGCAAACTGCTGCGCGTAGCACGCGGTGCGTATGCCGCTCCGGTTGTCGGCCGGTTCGGTCCGCGTGCGCCCGCACCGAAGCGCGTCGTCACCGCACTGGCCGAGCAAAGAGGCGAAACCGTCGTGCCGCATGGCGCCAGTGCAGCCAATGCCTTGGGGCTGACCCAGCAAGTGCCAATACGCGAGGTCTACCTGACTTCCGGCAAGACCCGGAAGCTGAAGCTTGGGCAGTCGGAAGTGCTGGTGAAGCACGCGCCGAGCTGGATGCTGGCGCTGGGTGAACGGCCGGCGGGCGCTGCCATTCGAGCTCTGGCCTGGATTGGTCCGGCGCATGCCGCCGAATCGCTGGCAACGCTCCGCCGCGTCCTGCCTCTCTCCGAATGGCAGGCGCTGGCCTCGGCGCGCGCGGCGCTGCCCGGCTGGATGGCGCTCGCTATCGGCAAGGAAGCCGCGCGTGCCTGAGGGCTTCTTCGACCTGAGCAAAGCGGATCAGCGCGAAGCGCTGGAATACGGGCGCGCCCAAACTGGCCGTCCCGCCCATCTGCTGGAAAAGGACATCTGGGTGGTATGGGTGTTGCGCGAATTGTTCGCGTCCCCGCTTTCATCCGATCTGACGTTCAAGGGAGGCACGTCGCTGTCGAAGGTCTACAAGGTCATCGACAGATTTTCCGAAGACATCGACCTGACCTACGATATTCGCAAACTGCTTCCGGATTTGATCGGGAAAGGTAGCGAGTTGCCGGCAAGCCGCAGCCAGGCGGGCAAATGGACACAAGCCGTGCGGCATCGGCTGCCGTGCTGGCTCGCGCAGAACGTACAGCCGGTGATTCAGGCCGCTGGAGCGCGACGGTCTGGACGCCCGGCTCGACATTGGCGGCCAGGAGAACGATAAGTTGATGCTGCGCTATTCCGCCATGACGCAAGGCACGGGCTACGTCGCGCCTGTCGTCACGCTGGAATTCGGAGGGCGCGCTACCGGTGAACCCCACCAGATCTTTCAGGTGGAATGCGATATCGCCCAGCATCTGACCGACGTGTCGTTTCCCCGCGCGGCGCCATTGGTCATGAGCGTCTCGCGCACCTTCTGGGAGAAAGCGACCGCCGCGCACGTTTTCTGTGCGCAAGGCCGTATCCGCAGCGAACGCTATGCACGGCATTGGCACGACCTGGCCGCGATCGCGCGCAGCCCGCACTACGCCACCGTCATTGCTGATCGAACGGTCTCAACGGCCGTTGCGCGGCACAAGTCTCTTTTCTTCATCGAGAAGGACGCCAATGGCCAGGTCATCGACTACGTGGCCGCGATTACGGGGCAACTAAGCATCGTGCCCGAAGGTGAAGCCAGAGTCGCGCTGGCCAAAGACTACGATGCCATGCTGGCCGACGAAGTGATGGCAGGCGACGCGCTCTCCTTCGACGCGCTGCTGCAAGCATGCGCCGACCTCCAGGACCGCATGAACATGGCCAGCCCATGACATCGAAAAAGTAAAAAAAACCCATCGCAAGCGCGATGGGTTTTTGCTTTTGGGGCGCCGGCGGCAAGGCCGGCCGCGGTGTCATTCCGGCTGGATGCCCGCCTTCTTGATGATGTCTCCCCACTTCGAGGACTCGGCTTGCTGGAACTTCGCCAGCTCGTCCGGCGTGGACGTGGCGGCGTCGGTGCCCGTCTGCGCGTAGAACTGCTGCGCGGGCTTGGTCTTGGTGGCGTTGACCAGCAGTTCGTTCAGGCGCTTGACCACGTCCGGCGGCGTGCCGGCGGGGGCGTAGGCGGCGAACCAGTAGCCCATTTCGTAGCCCGGCACGCCGGCTTCCGCGATCGTGGGAACGTCCGGCGCCAGCGGCGAGCGCGCCTTGCCCGTGACGCCCAGCGCGCGCAGCTTGCCCGACTTGACCTGCGGCAGTCCGGTGGCGGTGTCGGTGATCATCATGTCGATCTGTCCGCCCAGCAGGTCGGTGACCGCCAGCGGGTTGCTCTTGTACGGCACGTGCAAAAGCTGCACGCCCGCCATCTGCTGCAGCAATTCGCCCGCGATGCGGCTGCTGGAGCTGCCGCTGCCGAAGCTCAGCTTGCCGGGGGACTGCTTGGCCTGGGCCAGGAAATCGCCCACGGTCTTCGCTGGCGAGCTGGGATTGACGACCATGATCTGGCCGCCTTTGCCCAGCAGCGTGAGCGGCGCATAGTCCTTGACCGGGTTGTAGGTCAGCGTCTTGTACAGGTGTTCGTTCGCGGCGTGCGTGGTGTTGGTGGTGATCAGGACGGTGTAGCCGTCCGGGGCCGCGCGGGCGCCGGCCGCGGCGCCGATCATGGCGCTGGCGCCGGGCTTGTTTTCGATCACCACGGCCTGGCCCGTCTGTTCCGTGACGCCCTGGCCGATGGCGCGGCCGATCTGGTCGGTAGCGCTGCCCGCGGCGAAGGGGACGATGAAGGTGATGGGCTTGGCCGGGAATTGCGCCATGGCCGCGAAGGGCAGGGCGGCGGCCAGAAGCAAGGCCAGTCGGCCCTTGGTAGCGATACGCATGTGTGTCTCCTGTGGTGTTTTTTTCTAGGTACGGAAGTCAGGCGGCCGCGGGGCGGTCGCCGGGTATGTCTGGCAGCCGGCGTGCCAGCTCGGGGCTGACCTCCACCGTCATGTCCAGCAATCTGAAAGACAGGCTCTTGCCGTGCGTGTCGAGGTTCAGGGCGTCGTTGACGCCGCCATCCAGCACGCCTTCCAGCACGAAATTCATGGCGTGCAGCATTGGCAGCTCGTAGCGCGTGACCCGCTTGGGATGGCGGTAGGCGAACCACTGCGCGACCCGCGACTCGGTCACCTGCGCGGCCAGCACGGCATGGCATTCGGGATCCCAGGCGATAAGGCTCAGGTTGGAGATGTCGCCCTTGTCGCCGGAACGGCTGTGGGCCAGCCGGTACAGCGGCACGGCCAGCATCGGGGGTGTCGGGGTCATGGCGCGATCTCCTCCAGGAAGTTCCAGCCGCTCTGCACGGCCTCGCGGGGAATGGTGCAGGACATCATGTTCAGGCGCGGGCGCAATGCCGTGCGCACGCCGCCGCCGCCGGCCGGTCCGCAGGTGTAGAGCGCGGTCACCTCGCGCAGCACCCGTTCGGCCTGGGCGCGATCCACGTGTTCGCCGGCAAGGCGCAGCCGCACGTCGCGGGCATGGCCGTCGCCCAGGGCGCCGAGCATTTCGCCCGCGTCGTCGCCCAGGATGCTGACGGCGCCGATCAGGTCGGCGCGCAGCTTGAATGCGGAACCGAGCCGCTTCTGCACGATGTCCGCGGCCAGGCGGGCGCGCGCTTCGGCTTGCACGCCCGCGTAGGAGATCTCGGCTTCGGCCAGCCAGCCGCCGCGATAGCACACGTTGACCTTGAGCTCGGGCGGACGGGCATGGCCGGTGATGCCGTGCACCGCGACGCGGTTGCCGCCCAGTTCGACGACGCGTGCCTGACTCAGGTCGGCCACGACATCCGGCGTCAGGTAGCGCGCCGGATCATGGACTTCGTACAGCAATTGTTCCTTCACCGTGCGGGCGTCCACCGCGCCGCCCGTGTCGGCGGCCTTGCCGATCACGAACTCGCCGTCGGCCTGGATCTCGGCGATGGGAAAGCCCGCCGCGTGGACGTCCGGCACTTCCTTCAGGCCGGGCACGCAGAAATAGCCGCCCGTGACCTGCAGCCCGCATTCCAGCATATGGCCGGCCATGGTCGCGCGGCCCAGGCGCGGCCAGTCCGCCGCGTCCCAGCCGAAGTGCGCCAGGGCGGGGCCCAGGGTCAGCGAAGGATCGGCCACGCGTCCGGCCACCACGATCTGGGCGCCCGCCGCCAGCGCCTGCGCGATCTCTGTGGCGCCCAGGTAGGCGGTGGCGCTGACGATGTCCAGCCCCTCCAGCGCGGCGCCCAGGCGTTCCGAGAGCAGGGCGCGATGGGCCGGCGTGTTCAGCGTGTCGCCGTACACCACCGCGATGCGCGGAGCCGGCAGGCCTTGCTCCCGCGCCAGCTCGGCGATGCGCCGGGCGGCGGCGGGCGGGTTGGCCGCGCCGAAGTTGCTGACGATATTGATGCCACTGCGCAGGCAGTCGCCGAGGATGGGCCCGACCAGTTCATCCAGCAGCGGCTCGTAGCCGCGGCGCGGGTCGTCGTTGCGCGCCAGTTGCGCGAGCGCCAGCGTCCGTTCGGCCAGCGTCTCGAAGATCAGGGTGCCGCCGCCTTGGGCGGCAAGGGTGCGCACCACGGCCGCGGCGCCGTCGGTGCGGTCGCCGGAGAACCCAGAGGCGCAGCCTATGAGCAGGGGGGATTGAGACATGAGCGGTCCAGACGGCATTCAGGGATTTCCGGCCACTATAGGCAAGCCTTAGTCATCAGTAAAATAGAAAGATCGGATCAATTCATTCAAGAAAGCCATGAATCTATCAGCCCGGCAATTGCGCGCTTTCGTGGCCCTGGCCGACGAAAAGCACTTCACCCGCGCGGCGCAGCGCTGCCATTTGACGCAGCCGGCATTCAGCGCCTTAATCCGGTCGCTGGAAGACAGCGCCGGCCTGCGCCTGTTCGACCGCAATACGCGCCGCGTGGAGCTGACGGCCGAAGGCCGGGTGCTGGACGCATCCGCGCGCCGCCTGCTGGCCGACATGGACCTGGTCATGGGCGACCTGCGCGACCACGCCGCGCGCCGGCGGGGCCGCGTGACGCTGGCCGCGCTGCCCTCGCTGGCGGCAGGCTGGCTGCCGGGCCTGCTGGCGCGGTTTCGCGAAGAACATCCGGGCATCGTGCTGGACCTGCGGGACGCGCTGCTGGATCCTTGCCTCGACATGGTGCAGAACGGGGTGGTCGATTTTGCCGTGGCCTCGCGCCGGCCCGACATGACGGACCTGGACAGCGAATTCCTGCACGCCGACCGCTATTTCCTGGTGTGCCGGGCCGATCACCCGCTGGCCAGCCAGAGCCGCGTGCGGCTGCGCGATGTGCTTCGGCACCCCGTCATTCAGCTTGCGCGGGGCAGCAGCGTGCGTAAACATCTGGACGAGGCGCTGGGCGCCGACGCGCCGCCGCCGGTCTTCGAGGTCGAACACCTGGCCACCGTCACGGGGCTGGTGCGCGCGGGTCTCGGGGTGTCCGTCGTGCCGGCCATGACACTCTTTCATTTCCGCAGCGACGACCTGCGTATCGTGCCGCTGGCGGGCCGCGCCTTGACCCGCCCGCTGTACCTGGTGCGGCGCCAGGGCCGCGGGCTGTCGGTGGCGGCGCAGGCGCTGGTCGAGCTTCTGATCGCGCATCGGGCGGATATCGGCGGCGCGGGCCATCCTCCGGATGCCTGAATCGCGTTCTAGGCCATCTCTATAAGCGTTCGGCCCTTTCGCAAATGTCTATTGCTGTTTAAACTTCGATAGTTGTAGCTTCTATCCGTCACTTGAAGGATTCCGCCCATGAGCAAGCAAATCATCCATACCGACGCCGCGCCCGCCGCCGTCGGCCCTTACTCGCAAGCGGTTGCCGTTAGCGGCACCAAGACCGTCTACCTCTCGGGCCAGATCGGCCTGGAGCCGGGCACCGGCGACCTGGTTTCCGAAAACTTCGACGCGCAGGTGCGTCAGGCTTTCGCCAACATGCAAGAAGTCATCACCGCCGCGGGCGGCACGCTGGACAACGTGGTCAAGCTCACGCTGTTCCTGACCGATCTGGGCAAGTTCACGGCGGCCAACGCCATCATGGCCGAGATCATTCCCCAGCCGTTCCCGGCGCGCTCCACCATCGGCGTGGCCAGCCTGCCGAAGGGCGCGCAGTTCGAAGTCGAAGCCATCCTGGTCCTGTAAGGCGCGCCCGGACGTTTCATTCCAGGGGCTCGTTCCTTCATGACGGCCGCGGCCGTGGCCTCCAAGCGAACCGGCGCCGACAAGAGCGGCGCCGGCAAACCGATGACGGATACGGAGCGCAAGCTCCGTAACCTGGGCCTGGTGCTGCCCGAGGACTTCGTGCTGCATCTGCCGCTGCGCTACGAAGACGAAACCCGCGTCATCCCGATCAGCGCCTTGCGACCCGGCTTTGCCGGGCAGGTCGAGGGCGAGATCACCAAGTCCGAGGTGCAATACCGGCCTCGGCGCCAGCTCACCGCGACCCTGGCCGACGAAACAGGCGAACTCCAGTTGCGGTGGCTGAACTTCTATCCCAGCCAGCAGAAACAGATTGCCGTGGGCAAGCGGCTGCGCGCCCGCGGCGAGGTCCGTGGCGGCCTGTTCGGCCGCCAGATGGTGCATCCCCGCATGACCAACGCGGACGCGCCGCTGCCCACGGCCCTGACGCCGGTCTATCCCACCACCGAAGGACTCCCGCAGTTGCCCCTGCGGCGCGCCATCGCGCAGGCGCTTGACCGCGCGGACCTGTCCGACACGCTGCCCGACGAGGCCCGCGCCCGCTACGACCTGCCGCCTTTTGAGCCGGCCATCCGCGCCTTGCACACGCCGGCGCAGGGCGAATCGGAACAGGCGCTGCTGGACCGCGTGCATCCCGCCTGGCGGCGGATCAAGTTCGACGAGCTGCTGGCGCAGCAGCTTTCGCTGGCGGCGGCGCGCGCCGCGCGCCGCGTCAAGGAAGCGGAGTCCCTGCCGGTCCAGACCGGGCCGGGCGGACTGGTCGCCAAACTGTATGAGACGCTGCCGTTCAAGCTGACCGGCGCGCAAGAACGCGTGGTCCAGGAAATATCGGCCGATCTGGCCAAACCGTATCCCATGCACCGCCTGCTGCAGGGCGACGTGGGCAGCGGCAAGACCGTCGTGGCCGCGATCGCGGCGGCGCAGGCCATCGCCGGCGGCGCGCAGGTCGCGCTGATGGCGCCCACGGAAATCCTGGCCGAGCAGCACTTTCGCAAACTGGTTTCCTGGCTGCAGCCGCTGGGCGTGAATGTCGCCTGGCTCAGCGGCAGCCTGAGCGCCAAGGCGCGCCGCGAAGCCGCCGCGGCCGCCGCGGCCGGCAGCGTGCAGCTCGTGGTGGGCACACAGGCGCTGATCCAGGACCACGTCGAATTCCATCGCCTGGGCCTGTCCATCGTGGACGAGCAGCACCGTTTCGGCGTGGGTCAGCGCCTGGCGCTGACGCGCAAGGGCGAGACCGTGCGCGGGCGCATCGTTCCGCATCAGCTCAACATGAGCGCCACGCCCATCCCCCGCACGCTTGCCATGACCTTCTTCGCGGACCTGGACGTCTCCGTGATCGACGAGTTGCCACCGGGGCGCACCCCCGTGCTGACCAAGCTGGTCTCGGATGCGCGGCGCGAGGAAGTGATCGCCCATGTCGCCCAGGCCGCGCGCGGCGGGCAGCAGGCGTATTGGGTCTGTCCGCTGGTCGAGGAAAGCGAGGCCCTGGAACTCCAGACGGCGGTGGATACTTACGAAGGCATGCGCGCCGATCTGCCGGACCTGCGGATCGGCCTGGTCCATGGGCGTCTGCCGCAGGCCGAGAAGGCCGCGGTGATGCAGGCCTTCCGCGACGGCGAGGTGGACCTGCTGGTGGCCACGACCGTCATCGAGGTCGGCGTGGACGTGCCGAACGCGTCGTTGATGGTGATCGAGCACGCGGAACGCTTCGGCCTGGCGCAACTGCATCAACTGCGCGGGCGGGTGGGGCGTGGCACCGCCGAATCCGTGTGCGTGCTGCTTTACCAGACGCCGCTTTCGCAGGTGGCGCGCGAACGCCTGCGGGCCATGTTCGAAACCTCGGATGGCTTCGAGATCGCCAGGCGCGACCTGGAGCAGCGGGGCCCGGGCGAGTTCCTGGGCACGCGCCAGTCCGGCATGGCGCTCCTGCGTTTCGCCGACCTGGAAACCGATGCCGCGATCGCCGAGGACGCGCGCGACGCCGCGGTCTGGCTGCGGGCCGAGCACCCCGCCGCCGTCGAGGCGCACCTGACGCGCTGGATGCGCGGCCGTGAAGACTTCCTGCGGACCTGACCATGCGGCTCGACCCACACCTTAATCCAGCAAGCGCCGGCCGCAGGGCCGGCGCATAACCCCCGGGGGCGTAGTCCACCATGACTCTCACCGAACTGAAGTACATCGTCGCCGTCGCGCGCGAACGGCACTTTGGCCGTGCGGCGGAGGCCTGTTTCGTCAGCCAGCCGACGCTGTCGGTCGCGATACGCAAGCTGGAAGACGAGCTGGGCGTGACGCTGTTCGAACGCGGCGGCGCCGAGGTGGGTGTGACCCCCATCGGCCAGCGCATCGTCGCGCAGGCGCAGAAGGTGCTGGAAGAAAGCGCCAGCATCAAGGAGATCGCCAGGCAGGGGCACGACCCGCTGGCCGGTCCCTTGCGCGTGGGCGTCATCCACACCATCGGCCCGTACCTGCTGCCCAAGCTGGTGCCGGTGCAGATCGCGCGCACGCCGCAGATGCCGCTGCTGCTGCAAGAGAACTTCACGGTCCGCCTGGTGGAGCTGCTGCGCCAGGGCGAGATCGACTGCGCCATCATGGCCTTGCCCCTGCCCGAGGCCGGGCTGGTGATGCAGCCGCTGTACGACGAGCCGTTCGTCGTGGCGGTGCCCAATGACCACGAATTCGCGCAGCGCAAGGCGATCGATGCGCAGGACCTCAAGCAGCAGACCATGCTGTTGCTGGGCAGCGGCCATTGCTTTCGCGACCAGGTGCTGGAAGTCTGCCCCGAACTGTCGCGTTTCTCGGCCGCCAGCGACGGTATCCAGCGCACCTTCGAAGGGTCGTCGCTCGAAACCATCCGCCATATGGTGGCGGCCGGCATTGGCGTTACGGTCCTGCCTGTCACCGCCGTGCCCGAGCACCCGCCGTCCAACAGCCTGCTGCGCTATCTGCCTTTCGATGGCCACGTGCCCGAGCGCCGGGTGGTGCTGGCGTGGCGCCGCAGCTTCCCCAGGCTGGCCGCCATCGAAGCGCTGGCCCAGGCCGTGTACGAATGCGAACTGCCCGGCGTGAAGATGCTGGCGGGCGAGGTGGCCGCGGTGCAGGATTGAGCGGCGTCGGCCGCCATGCCCCGGCCTTGCGGCGCGCCACGATTTGCGCCGCGTCAAAAGGTCGCAGGGGCATCCCGGCGCCCGCGCCGTCCGCGCCTCGGATTGTCGTGTTTGCAGTGGTATCCTTATTTCGCACTTTTATCCATAGGAGCTAGCAATGGCCAAGTCCACCAAGAAGACCTCGGGCGTTCCGCGCATCAATATCGGTATTTCGGACAAGGACCGCGCCGCGGTCGCCGGCGAACTGTCCAAGCTGCTCGCCGATTCGTACACGCTGTACCTGATGACGCACAACTTCCACTGGAACGTCACGGGGCCCATGTTCAACACGCTGCACCTGATGTTCATGACGCAGTACACCGAAGAGTGGAACGCGCTGGACAGCGTGGCCGAACGCATCCGCGCCCTGGGCCACTATGCGCCCGGCACCTACCGCGAATACTCCAAGCTGTCTTCCATCGCCGAGCCCGAGTCCGTGCCGGAAGCCCTGGAAATGGTGCGCCTGCTGGTCGACGCCAACGAATCGGTGGCCAAGACCGCGCGCGCCGCCTTCGAAAAGGCGGACGCCGCCAACGATCAGCCCACGGCCGACCTGCTGACGCAGCGCCTGGACGTGCACGAAAAGAACGCCTGGATGCTGCGCAGCCTGCTGCAGTAAGCCTTCCCGCTCCAGCGGTAAAAAGCCCCGGCGCCTTGCGGCGCCGGGGCTTTTTTTCGGCTGCGTTCCGCGCCGCGGGGGCCCTTAGGCGGGGCTGCCCTGCAGGAAGCGGTCCAGAATGCGCCGGCTTTCGGCGATGTTGCCGTTCTTGAGGTTCTGCATCGCCAGTTCGATGTTGGCTTCGCGGTCCATCGGGCTGGCCTGGATGACGCGTTGCGCGCTGGCGATCACGTCGTCGGCATTGGCGGCGTTGCTGCGGCGGGCCAGGAACTCGCGCTTGTGCGCATCGGCCAGGGAGCGCTGCAGCGAAATCAGCCCCTGATACGACGGATCGATCGACTGGATGCCGTTGATCGCGTCTTCGGCGTCGCGCAGGCGTTCCTCGGTCAGGCACTTGCGGAAGCTGCGGGCAAGCGCGCGCAGGCACTTGTCGATGTGCTCGTGGGCGCTGGTGAGGTCCATGGCGCCGCTTTGCGACAGGCGGGCGTAGACCTTGGCGGCGGCCTGATGAGCGCCAAGCTGGGTCAGGCGGGCGGCGGCCAGGGTCGCGGTCTCGCTTTCGGCGGGAAGCGGCGAATTGGCCAGGCGCTGCCAGCATTCGATGGCCGGGCGGACATGTCCTTGCGCCTGCAATTGCTTGGCCGCGCGTTGCACGTAGCGGGGATCGACGGGTTCCAGGGAAGCCAGGCGGCCGAGCAGGGAAATGGTCTCGGTGCTGTTCTGGTATTCCGGGAAGGTCTCGTAGGCCTTCAGCAACCGGCGATAGGCCTGGTTGATCTGGTCCTCGTGATCGTCCTGGGCCGTCTGCGGCAGGGATTGCAGGGCATAGAACGCGCTGAGCGAGGGCAGCAATGCGCCCACGCGGCCGGTGCGCTTGACCTCGCGGGCGGCGCGCTTGAGCACGGCGGCGCGTGCGGCCTCCAGGCCATCCTTGTCGATCGAGGGCGTGCTGGCCAGGGCATTGACCATGTTGGCGGCATCGGCAAGCGGCGTGAACGAACGGGTGGCGAAGCGCAATGCGCGTTCGGGGTCGCCGGCCGAGTACTTGCGGAAGGCCGCTTCGGCCTGCTGATTCTGGCCCAGCTTCGAATGAACGCGGCCAAGCAGCAGCGCGGTCTTTTCGTCGCTTTCCTTATCCAGCGATTCGGCGGCCCAGGCCTGGGCGGTGTCGTACTCGCCGACCTTCATCGCGCCTTCGGCGGCCTGGCGCAGGATGAAGGCGCTGCGGTTGCTGTCGATCGAGAGCGCGATGGACCAGGCGTCGAGGATGTCGTCGGTCTGTTCCAGCGCCGTGACGGCGCGCGCGCGCAGCACGTAAGCCGTGGGGCTGCCGTTCTTCAGTTCGATGGCGCGGTTGGTCAGGAGCAGGGCGCTGTCCCATTCCAGTTCCTTGGCGGAGGCCTTGGCGCGTTCAATGCATTGCTTCCAGTCCAGCGGATCGGCCGCGTTCGCGGCGCTTTCCGCGCTGCCGTTGCCAAGCAGCTTTTCGCAGATTGCGCGGCCTACAAGCTTGGCGAAGGCGGGCGTGTAGTGGGCCGTATCGCGGCCTTCATCCGGCATGCCGCGGCTTTGGCCGAAGTGCGCCAGCAGCGTGCCCGGCTCCACGAGGGGAATGCCCAGCGTGTTGGCCGCCAGCTTGATGGTCTCGACCATCTGCGCGCGGTCCGCGATGGGCTGGCCATTGGCGTTGATCGCGTTGCAGTGGGTGACCAGGACGAATCCGTTGCCCAGCAGTTGCTGGATGATCTTCAGGTCATCGAGGATTTCCTGGGCGCTCTGGATGTGCAGGACGGTGTGGAGCAGGGCGTGCTGCACGTGATCGGGCACGTGGGCGAAGCTGGGCGCGGCTTCGAGCGCGGCGCGGCGCTTGTCCCGCGCATCGGACGAGGAATTGTCAAAGAAGATCTTGAGCAGCTCGGGGCAGAAATTCAGGGCTTCCTTGAAGCGCACCAGTTGAAGGAACTTTCCGTCCAGTTCCAGCACCTTGGTCGAGCTGATTTCCACCACGTAGCGGGTTCCCGCGATATGGGCGTGAGCGGGGTTCGTTTCGCGCAGCGGTTCGCTGGAGATGAACGACCACGCGCTTTCCGGCAACGAGGCCTCGCCGCGCATGTAGCGGATGGCTTGAACGGTTTCCTTGGTGTTGTGCGTGAAACCGTAAAGAAGGCGATTATCCAGAACGAAGTTTCGCTGCGCCTGGAGTTTGGTAAGAGGGCCTGCCACACGGCAAGATCCGATCGTTGAGATAATCACTGGTCGATACTCCTTCATAACATCAGGGCAAAAAGATACAGGAAGCCGCAGGCTGTCCCGGGGCCGGGTCGTGAGTAGGCGTAACTCACTTCAGCGCCCCGCCCGGCGAAAAGATGCAGGCGCGGATGACAGGACGCAATATAAAAAGAAGTGTTGCAAATGCGGTTTCGAAATAATCAAATGAATGCTGGCTATTAATCCGGACGAGTTCGCGGATTATTACGGACGCATGTCAGGATATTTTCATCTGCAGCAGCCGGGGCTCCGTCCGCACGCCCGGACGATCCAGCGGCTGCGGCTTGGCGGCCTGCATCAGGAAGTCGTCAAGCGCGCGCTCCAGCGGGGGATATTCCTCCGCCAGCCGCTCGCGGGCGCGCTTGCCCATTGCCCGCAGCGCCTGCGGGTCCTCCAGCGCTTCCAGCACGCGATGCGCGGTGGTGGCGGCGCTTTGCGAATAATCGAGGTGCAGGCCGCCTTTATCGGGGTCGACCAGGTCGATATACGCCGAATTCATGCCGACGGCAGGGCAGACCCCCAAGGCCATGCATTCCAGCAGGCCGGCGGTAAGCGGCAGCGGGGCGATTTCGGCGCGCGTCGGAATATAGGGGAATAGCGCCAGTTCCACCCGGGCCAGCAGTTGTTCCCGGGATACCTGGTCGCCGATATCCGGCACGAAAAGCAACTGTTCGTCATGCAGCCCGATGGAAACGGCATGGCGATGCATGGTCGCCGCGGATTTCTCGTCGCCCAGCACCATCAATATGACGTCATGGCGGCGCAGCGCGATTTCGGCATATATGTCGATAATGGTCCGCGCCGTGACGGGATCGGGATGGTCGTCCGTCAGCGCCAGCACCCGTTTGCCTTCCAGCGCCTGCATCGCGGCGTCGATCTCGGGCGCAGCCGCTTTGCGCGCGCGGCCCGGCGGCAAGGGCAGGGGCGGGAGGATGGTCGCGTCCTGCGCGCCGCCCAGCAGTTGCTCGGTGGCGCTTTGCATCGCGCGGGAACCCAGCGCGACCAGATCCGCGTCCACGATGGCTTCGGTGACCAGCTTGAGCTCCAGACGGCCGCGTTCCGACAGCGCGTGGTTGCCGCTGGCTTTCTGGAAGTAGTCCAGGCCCAGCAGGACCAGGCCATAAGGCACCCGCAGCGTCTGCGCGGCGTTGTTGGCCGCGATGGCGCAGCGCACGCTGTTCCAGGCCAGGACGGCGCGCGGCGGATGGCCGACGGTGGCCGCCAGCACGGCCTCGGACAGGGCCGAGGCCGCGTCCTCGATCGCTTGCGTCTGGCCCGGCTCGGTCCGCACCGCCCGGTACATCACGCCATCCAGGACGATATCGGTGTGCGGCAGCTCGGCGCGCAAGTGGGCGTCGGCGCGCGCGGTGTCGTCATTGGCGAGGCTGACGACGCAGACCGACCCATAACGCTGATGCAGCAGCGCCGCGTGGCGGTGAAGCGCGTTGCTCGCCGCGTTGCGTCCATGCAGCAGGGACACCGAAGAGACAATCACGATCGGACCGGCCGCGGCGAAATCGAACGCCTGGCGGGGCCGGGGAGCGCGGCGGCGGGCGCGCCGCATCAGCTCGTGGGCATTGCGCACGCGGCGCGCGCGGTGCTGCTCCGATGCGCTGAGTTCACCGCCGGCGCCTTGCACGCATTCCAGCAGCTTGGCGGGCGCGGCCACCAGGCCCGCGTCGTACAGGCTGAACGCCAGTTGGCGCACATGCGGCGCGTCCGGTCCCAGCGTCAGGAGCTGTTCGACGATCTGTTCGGAGATCTGCGGGTAACTGGTGCGAGCCCACTTGGCCACTTCGCAGAACACCTTCACCTTGGTCTGCGTGGGCCAGGGCTGCTTCGAGATCCAGAGAATGATCTCGGGGTCGCGCACGCGGCGGGCCTGATCCAGCGCCTCTTTGATGGCGCCGGCGGTTTCCGCGGGCAGCGCGGCCGGGGCCTGGCGCTTGGCGACGGGGGTATGGCGCCGCTGGCGCTTGTGGGAGTCCGACAGCCTGAACAGGCGCAGCGGCAGCATCATGTAGTCGGAGATGCTGCGCGCACGCGTGACCTCCATGCCGAACTGCCAGGTCAGCGTGCGCTCCTGGCGCGCCAGAAGCTGGTTGGACTCGCGCAGCAGCGCCTTCACGCCGGCCAGGTCCTTTTCAGCCTGCAGACGGGCGGCGCGCTCTTGTTCCAGGCGCGCATGCATCAGCTCGTTTTCCTGCGCCAGTTGTCGCAGCCGTTCCGGGGGCGCGGCGCGATGCGCGGCGGGTTCAACGGAGTGGGAGGTGGGCAAGGGGGCGGTGCTCGGTGGCATGGAATCCTGGTACTTATAAAGTGGCGGCCTGGCCCTGCGCCGCCAACAGGCGGTGCCGGCGGATCCAGGACTCGCGGTAAGCAATGCGGGCCTGCCGGCCCGCCATGGTCGCCAGGCCGGAGTCCGGCGATTGGGTCAACGACCCGGCCCGGTGCAGCGCCAGGGTATGGATGCCGGCGGTGCGCAGCAGCGCGGACTTTCCCAGACGCAAGGCGATGCGGTGCTCGTATTCCTCGTCCGCGCCAAAGCGCGATTCATCGAAATCGCCGACGGTGGCAGCGGTTGAACGGCGCATCATGAGCGAGCAGGGGTTGTGCCGGACAAAGGGGTAGATGCGTGGTGCGGCAAGGCGTCCATCCTCCGAGATGCGTATCAGTCTGCTGACCGTGGCGGCCGCGCCGGAATGCTCCAGCGCGGCAAGCTGCGAGGAGATTCTGTGCGGCAACATAATGTCGTCGGCGTCCAGGAAGGTAATGAATTCTCCTCGCGCCAGACGCAATCCAATATTCCGTGAGGCGTAAGCCCCATTATTGGCAAAGCGATGTGCAGTTATACGCGGATTTTCATCCGCGATCTGCCGCATTTGTTCGAATGTGTGATCCTGCGATCCGTCATCTATCGAAATGATTTCAACATTAGGATAGTTTTGATTCAGCACGGAGCGCAGGGCGGCGCCGATGAAAGGCGCGGCATTGTACGCGCAGATAATGACGGAAACCAGCGCGCCATCAGCGGGTGCGGAAGGCGCTAAGTCCCCGTTTTGCCCCAGGAAATCCAGCAAACTCAGGGGGGAATTACTGACGGAATCAAGGTTGCGTGCATCCGTCAGCAAAGATTTCAAGTATTGACGGGATTGTTGGAATTCGTTGGCATGACTGTGCAGCCCTGCAAGAATTACATGCAAATCCTTGGATTTTTTAATGTCTGCCGACATCCGGCCGGCCGCGGCGAAGCCAGCGGCGAGATCCCCCGCCGCCAGGGCGAAGGCGGCCTTCAGGTCCCATTCCCCCTCTATGAGCCACGCCGCCGCGGCCTTGGGATCGTGGCGGGCGAGCGCCAGCGCGTACTGGCGCCGTTCGTAGTCGGAGACCCGCGAACGGTAGTGTCCCACGTCCAGTTCTATCGGCTTGCCGGTCACTTCCAGCCTGGCCCGCTCGCGCGCGAGGCGAAATTCAGCAAAAACAGGGTCGGATGTTTCCGATGATGTCAGAAATAATCCAATTCTATTGAGAAAAACCGGGTTTTCGGGCCCGTTTTCATAGAGCTCATGAGGCCGCAGCGTCCGCGTAAGCCTATGTACTTTTCTTTGATAAATATTGAACAGGGGTTTAAGCAATATAGGGTCCGAGTCGGCGCGCCGCCGGTGGTCCCGGCGGTGGTCCGTCCCTGTGAAGCGGGGAGGCCGGGCGAAATTCACGATTAATTATAGGACCGCCTATACCTCATTTACTTGTCAGACCCGAATCCGGCCACGATTGATTTGATTTGATAAATATTGAAATCAACCCGCTGTCGCCGGCCTCGTATCATTCGTTCCGATTTTCCGGCAAGCCTGTTTGCGCCGGAAAGCACAACACTATTCACGGACCGGCCGTTTGGCGGCCGATTATTGGGAGCGGGTTTTCATGAGCGAGAGAATTGGATGAGCCAGGACGGAGGGGCCGGGTGAGCGCGACGGCGTTGCAGGTGCAGGTGCGCGTCGTGCTGTCCCTGATCTTCCGGGAGACGCGCGTGCGCTTTGGCGGCACCCGGCTGGGCTATGTCTGGGCGCTGATCGAGCCGATCCTGCACGTGGCGGTGCTATCCGCCATCTACGTGGTGTGGGGACGGATTTCGCCGATGGGGAACCTGCAGATGTTCTTCATCACCGGGATCATGCCGTTCTTCCTGTTCAGCCACACCTCTTCGCAACTCTCGCGCGCCATTTCCTCCAATGCGCAGCTGTTGCGGCTGCCGCCGATCACGAACATGGACATCGTGTTCGCCAAGGCGCTGCTGCAAGGCCTGACGTGGATCATCGTTTTCTTCATCCTGCTGTTCATCGTGATGCTGGGCGGCAAGTTGATCCTGCCCGAGCATGTCGAAGAGTGCGGGGCCGCGGCCTTTTTCACGTTTCTGCTGGGTTTCGGTTTCGGCCTGAACAACGCGGTTCTGAACGTGATGTTCAAGTCGTGGGAACGGGTCTACAGCGCCGTCACGCGGCCGCTGTACCTGCTGTCGGGGGTCTTTTATCTGGTGGACTCGTTGCCCGACCAGGCGCGCCGCGTCCTGGTGTGGAACCCCTTGGTGCACGCCATCGAGTGGTTCCGCGAAGGCTATTTCGCCAACTTCAGTTCGCTCACGCTTGACCGGTCCTATCTCATCAAGTGGTCGATCGCCAGCGTGGTCCTCGGCCTTTGCATGGAGCGCGCGTTCCGGCGCCGCCTGCATTCCCGCTGAATCCGCGGCGCCAGAACACAGACATGGAGGGCAATGTGCTTGAACTAAGGCATATCTCGAAGGGCTTTCGCTCCAAGAAAGGAGTGAAGCGGGTGCTGAACGATATTTCGTTCAAGTTCCGCGAGGGCGAGAACATGGCCATCCTGGGCGGAAACGGCTCGGGAAAATCCACGCTCGCCCGCATGATCTGCGGCATGGAACTGCCCGATTCGGGCCAGATCCTGCGCCAGGGCACGGTCTCGTTTCCGCTGGGCTTTGCCGGGGCGATCAGCCCCAACATGTCGGGCCGCGACAACGTGCGCTTCGTCGCGCGGATCTACGGCGCGAATGTCGCGCAGGTGGAACGCTTCGTGTACGAATTCTCGGAGCTGGGGCGGGCATACGACCTGCCGGTGGTGACCTACGCCAACAGCATGCGCGCCCGCCTGTCGTACGGCATCTCCATGGCCTTGAAGTTCGATGTCTACGTCGTGGACGAGATGGTCGCGGTGGGCGACCCCGCGTTCAAGCGCAAGTGCCTGGAGATCTTCGCCGAGCGTTCGAAAGACGCCACGGTGATCATCGTTTCCAGCGTGACGACGTCGCCGGCCCGTTTCTGCTCGGTCGGCATGATTTTGCAGGACGGCAAGCTGAGCGAGGTGGCTCCCCTGAAGGACACCATTGCCCGCTATAGCGCAGTGCCCCAGGAAGCGGCCGCCGCCGCCGTCTGATTCCACGCCGCCCGAGGGCGCCGTCCATTGAACCAACGAGTAACTAGATGACGAGTACGGAGAAAGTCTATACGGGGCCGCGTTTGCCCGACAACACCACGCCGCCGACGATGAGCCGCTTGCGGTGGTCCGCCGTCGCGGTGATCGGGGTGCCGGCGCTGCTGCTCGCCCTGTACCTGTTCTTCATCGCGGCCGGGCAATACGTGTCCGAAGCCCGCTTTGGCCTGCGGGCGGGCTCGCAGAGCCAGGTGGCGGGCGCGGGTTCGCAAAGCCATCCCATGGCTGGCGGCGCGGGCGTGACGACGGAATTGTTCGTCGATTCCTTCGCGGTGGTGGACTACGTGAAGTCCCGCCAGATCGTGCAGGAGCTCGACAAGAAGCTGGACCTGCGCAAGATGTGGTCGGGGCCCACGCTGGACTTCTGGTACGGCATGGACAAGGACGACACGGCGGAAGGCCTGTGGCGCCAATGGAACCGGATGGTCGACATCCAGTTCGACATGTCCACCGGGGCCATCATTCTCAAGGTGCGGGCGTTCTCGGCGGAAGATTCGCTGTTGCTGGCCCAGTCGATCCTGGAGTCCAGCGAGAAGCTGGTCAACCAGATGTCGGTCAAGTCGCGCGAGGACAGTGTCCGCTTCGCGACCGAGGAGGTCCGGCTGGCCGAGACGCGCCTGGTGGACGCGCGGGTCATGGTGCAGGATCTGCGCGCGCGCACCGGGGTGCAGGATCCGGTCAAGGAGGCCGAGGCCAATCTGGCGCTGGCGGCCAAGGTGCGCGGAGACATCGCCACGGTCGCGGCGGAGCTGGACGCCTTGCGTAACGGCGGCCTGTCCCGCGGACCGGCCTACGACCGGGTGCAGGCGCGCTACGAGGCGCTCAAGCGTCAGCTCGTCGCGCTGAACGATCATCAGATCAGCGGCGGGCGCGAGACGGACGGCAAGGGCCGCGGCGCGCTGTCCGCCCTGTTGCGCGAGTACGAAGCGGCCGAGACGCAGCGGCAGTTTGCCGAGGCTTACTACACCGGCGCCATGAAGGCGCTTGAGGATGCGCGCGCGCTGGCGTCGCGCCAGGTCCTGTACACGGTCATCGCGTCGCAACCGCAACTGGCCGACGAATCGCTGTATCCGCGCCGCATCGTCGACACCGCGTTGGGCATCCTGGCGCTTTTCATTCTCTGGATTGTGGGCGTGCTGATCACGTACGCGATCAAGGACCACGCCTGAGCGGGCGGCTGACACAGGACAGGAGGTAAGGCATGTTCTCCCTGCTTTCCAAATTGCGCCGTCCGCGGCGCGCGGACACCGGCGACAAGGCGGCCAGCGGCAACGCGCCGCCGGCCGTGGCGGTGTCCGACCGGCTGGCGGCGGCCCTTGCAGACGCCAGCGACGACCATGGCGAACCCGAGCGGGATCTGCTGCAGCGCGCGCGGCATGCGCTGGAAACCCGCATCAAGGCGGGCGATCCGCTGGGCGCGGTGCCGGAGCTGCTGGGCTATGTGCAGCAGTATCCGCAGACCGAGCTGTTCCAGGTGCTGGTGGCGCGCAGCCTGGAGGCCGCGCACCGGCCTGACGACAGCCTGGTGGTGTGGCGCGGCATCCATCAGCGGTTTCCCGATTCGCCCGACGCTTTCATCCTGATGCTGCGCGGGGTGAAGCGCCAATTGGGCGCGGACGCGGGCCGCAAGGAAATGGAACTGTATTTTTCGGGCGGCAGCGTCGCGGCCAAGGATATACAGCTGGAGGCCAAGAGCTGGGACGAACTGGGCGACGCGGCGCAGGCCGATGCCTGCTTCGAACGGCTCACGCAGGCGCATCCGCGTTTCGAAAACGGTTATGCGGCCTGGGCGCAATCGCTGGTGCGCCGCGGTTTTCCGTGGCGCGCGCGGCAGGTGCTTGAGGCCGGTATCGGCGTGCTGGGCGAGGCCGCGCGCAAGCTGTCGCGCCGCCTGAGCGACCTGAACGGGGATCTGATCGCGCTGCGCAGGCTGGGCGTGGAGGGGGAGGCCGGTGACATCCCGGTCAGCATCCTGGTGCTTGAAAGGCTGTTCGAAGAGATCGGCCGCCGGCGCAACGCCGAGTACGAAACGCTCGATGAATCCTTCGTCGGGCCTGTCCTGATGATCAATGGTTCGCTGGGGGCCGGCGGCGCGGAGCGGCAGTTCGTCAACACCGCCGTGGCGCTGCAATCCGCGATCCAGGAAGGGCGTTCGATTGCCGGATATCCGGTGCTGGGCCCCGTCCAGGTCGTGTGCCGGTCCTTGCGCAGCCGGGAAGGCGCGGACTTTTTCGCGGCCGCGCTGAAAGAGGCCGGCATTCCGGTCTCGGTCTATTCCGACATGGAGGCCTGGGGCGGATGCGAGGTGTCGTCCCTGCTCAGCACCTATCGGGACTACCTGCGCTTTCTGCCCAAGCAGATCGTCGAGGGCACCTCCAAGCTGACCGACGGCCTGAGAGCGTCAGCGCCGTCCATCGTGCACATCTGGCAGGACGGCTCCATCTTCGCCACGGCGCTGGCGGCCTTGCTGGCCGGCGTGCCGCGCATCGTGCTGTCGGTGCGGACCATGCCGCCGGTGGATCGTCCGGACCGCTACCGCGTCGAATACGACACGATCTACCGCGCGGTGCTGGGCATGCGCGGGGTGGCGCTGAGTTCGAATTCAAGCTTTGCCGCGAAGCGCTATGCGGACTGGCTGGGCCTGGATGAGCGGCGCATTCCGGTGGTCTACAACGGGCTGGCGCCGCTGAACGCGGCGCACGACGAGACCTGCACGCGGATGTGGCGCGAGTTCAAGGCGGCGGCGCCGGACAACGCCTTTGTCATTGGCACGGTGATGCGCGTGGACGACAACAAGCGGCCCTTTCTCTGGGTCGAGGCCGCGCATCTGTATGCGCAGTCCAACCCGGACGCGCGCTTTGTCATGGTGGGCGGCGGACCGCTGCTGGAGCCTGTCAAGGAGTTCGCGCAGCGCCTGGGCATGGACGGCCGCATTCTGTTCACGGGCATTTCCCGGCGCGTCGGCTTCTGGCTGTCGCACTTCAACGCCTTCATGCTGCTGTCGCGGTTCGAGGGCCTGCCGAACGTGCTGATCGAGGCGCAATTCTCGGGCGTTCCGGTCGTGACGACCCTGGCGGGCGGCGCGGGCGAAGCCGTGCAGGAAGGCGTGACGGGCTTGACGCTGCCCAGCGGCGAGATCGAGGCGGCGCCGGTGGTGCGCGCCATGGAACGGATGCGGGAAATGTGCGCCAGCGATCCCGATATCGGCGAGAAGGCGCGCACCTGGGCATCCGCCCGCTTTTCGCTGGAGCGGATGATCGCGTCCACCGTCAATTGCTATGTCAATTCCTACTAGTGGCGCGAGCCGCGAGGCCCTGCGGCATTACCGCCCACGGCCGGAACATTGGAACGGAGTCATGAATACACGAGTTTTACGCTTTGCCGCAGTCTTTGCCCTGGCCTTGCTGTCGGGGTGCAGCTGGCTTTCGGGCTCGGGCCCCACGCGCTCGGCCATCCTGAGCGGCCCCGAGGATACGGCCGCCGCCGCCAACTATGAACTGGTCGACCTGCAAGCGGGGACGATCGCCCCGTATCTGCTGGACCGGACCCGCAAGGATGACGGCATCACGTCCGAAGGCTATTCGGGCAACATCCGCGTGATGCCCGGCGACGTGATGCGCGTGCTGGTGGCCGATAGCGTCGAGGGCGGGTTGTTCGCGCCGCTGGCCGCGGGCGGCACGGTGTTCGAGGCGGTGCGCGTGGATGCGAACGGCGCCATTTCGCTGCCCTATGCCGGCAGGCTGAAGGTGCAGGGCAAGTCCCTGCCCGCCATCGAAGAGATGATCAAGGGCAGGCTGCAGCACTCGGCGGCCGTCAAGCCGCAGGTGATGGTGGACCTGGCCGACGACCGCAGCAATTCGGTGCTGGTGGCCGGCGCCGTGCCGCGCCCCGGCCGGTTTGGCGGCATCAAGGCGCCTCTGACGGCGCTGGACGCGATCACCCTGGCGGGGGGCTCGACCTTGCCCGCCTATCAGGCCGACGTGGTCATCCGCCACGGCCGCAGCGTGACCCGCATTCCTTACCACCAGCTCCTCAATGGCAAGAACGTGGCGGTCGAGCCGCGTTCAGAACTGGTCGTCGAGCCCAACCTGAAGCGCTTTGTCGCGATGGGCGCGCTGACCAAGCCCGGCCTGCATGAACTGCCGTCCAAGCAGACCAATCTGCTGGATGCGCTGGGCGTTGCCGGCGGGCTGAATGACCGGGCCGCGGATGCCACGGGGGTGTTTGTCTTCCGTCTGGATGGCAAGACCGCCGAGGGCGCGCCCAAGCCCATTGTGTTCCGCCTGAACATGCGCAACCCGGAATCCATGTTCCTGGCCAAGCAGTTCGAACTGTTACCTGAAGACGTCGTCTACGTCAGCAATGCGCCGATGTACGAGTGGGAGAAGATCATTACTCCCATCGTGCAGGTGTTGATTGTCGGCCAGCGCGTCGGTACCTATTGAATCTTTTAGAGGTATGAAATGTCCCACCAACCTGTGAACCTGTCGGATGTGAAGCTGGCCGTTGTCGGCCTGGGCTATGTAGGCCTGCCGCTGGCGGTGGAGTTCGGCAAGAAGCGTCCCGTGGTCGGCTTCGATATCAACAACCGCCGGATCGACGGCCTGCAATCGGGCTTCGACCAGACGCTGGAAGTGAGCGAGGCCGAACTCGCCGAAGCGACGCAGCTCAGCTACACCGCCGACCGCGCCCAGTTGGGCCAGGCCAACGTGTACATCGTGACCGTGCCCACCCCGATCGACGAGTACAAGCAGCCGGACCTGACCCCGCTGGTCAAGGCCAGCGAAACCATCGGCGCCGTGCTCAAGCGCGGCGACATCGTCATCTACGAATCCACCGTCTATCCGGGYGCCACCGAAGAAGACTGCGTGCCGGTGCTGGAGCGCGTGTCGGGCCTGAAGTTCAACGTGGACTTCTATGCCGGCTACAGCCCCGAGCGCATCAACCCGGGCGACAAGGAACACCGGGTCAGCACCATCAAGAAGGTGACGTCCGGCTCCACGCCCGAAGTCGCCGAACTGGTCGACCAGCTGTACAAGCAGATCATCACCGCCGGCACGCACAAGGCGTCCAGCATCCGCGTGGCCGAAGCCGCCAAGNGCCACCGAAGAAGACTGCGTGCCGGTGCTGGAGCGCGTGTCGGGCCTGAAGTTCAACGTGGACTTCTATGCCGGCTACAGCCCCGAGCGCATCAACCCGGGCGACAAGGAACACCGCGTCAGCACCATCAAGAAGGTGACGTCCGGCTCGACGCCCGAAGTCGCCGAACTGGTCGACCAGCTGTACAAGCAGATCATCACCGCCGGCACGCACAAGGCGTCCAGCATCCGCGTGGCCGAAGCCGCCAAGGTGATCGAGAACACGCAGCGCGACGTGAACATCGCGCTGATCAACGAACTGGCCCTGATCTTCAACAAGATGGGCATCGACACCGAAGCCGTGCTGCAGGCRGCCGGCACCAAGTGGAACTTCCTGCCGTTCCGTCCGGGCCTGGTGGGCGGCCACTGCATCGGCGTGGACCCGTACTACCTGACGCACAAGGCGCAGTCCATCGGCTACCACCCCGAGATCATCCTGGCGGGCCGCCGSCTGAACGAYTCGATGGGCGGCTACGTGGTGTCGCAGCTCGTCAAGRCCATGACCAAGARCCGCATCCATGTGCAGGGCGCGCGCGTGCTGGTGATGGGCCTGGCCTTCAAGGAAAACTGCCCCGACCTGCGCAACACGCGCATCGTCGACATCRTCCGYGAACTGGSCGACTACAACGTCGACGTGGACGTCTATGACCCGTGGGTCGACGCCGAGGAAGCCGTGCATGAATACGGCCTGACCCCGGTGAGCCAGCCCGAGGAAGGCAAGTACGACGCCGTCATCCTGGCGGTGGCGCACAACCAGTTCAAGGCCTTGGGCGCGGAGGGCATCCGCAAGCTCGGCAAGGCGCAGCCCGAGGAAGGCAAGTACGACGCCGTCATCCTGGCGGTGGCGCACAACCAGTTCAAGGCCTTGGGCGCGGAGGGCATCCGCAAGCTCGGCAAGGCACAACACATTCTGTACGACCTGAAGTACGTGCTGTCGCCTGCCGAATCCGATCTGCGTCTGTAAGGGATTTTGCAATGACCACACGTTTTGAGACCATCACCAAGGAACTGTCCGCCACGCCGCGCAAGTGGCTGGTGACCGGCTGCGCCGGCTTCATCGGTTCGAACCTGCTGGAAACCTTGCTCAAGCTGGGGCAGTCCGTCACCGGCCTGGACAACTTCGCCACGGGCCACCGGCGCAACCTGGACGAGGTCCGCGCATCGGTCTCTCCCGAGCAATGGGCGCGCTTCACCTTCGTGGAAGGCGACATCCGCGATCTGGACGCATGCCGCCGCGCCTCGGAGGGCGTGGACTACGTGCTGCACCAAGCCGCGCTGGGTTCCGTGCCCCGTTCGCTGAATGACCCGATCACCACCAACGAGGTGAACATCGGCGGCTTCCTGAACATGCTGGTCGCCGCGCGCGACGCCAAGGTGAAGTCGTTTGTTTATGCCGCGTCCAGCTCCACTTACGGCGACCATCCGGCGCTGCCCAAGGTGGAAGAGAACATCGGCAAGCCCTTGTCGCCTTACGCCGTGACCAAGTACGTCAACGAGTTGTACGCCGACGTGTTCGCCCGGTCCTATGGCTTCGAGACCGTGGGCCTGCGGTACTTCAACGTGTTCGGCAAGCGCCAGGATCCGGACGGCGCCTACGCCGCCGTGATTCCGAAGTGGACGGCCGCGATGATTCAGGGCAAGGACGTCACCATCAATGGCGACGGCGAGACCAGCCGCGACTTCTGCTTCGTGGAAAACGCGGTGCAGGCCAACATTCTGGGCGCGACGGCCGCGCCCGAAGCGCGCAACCAGGTCTACAACGTGGCCGTCAGCGGCCGCAGCACCCTGAACCAGCTTTTCGGTTTTCTGGTGCAGGCCCTGGGCAACCAGGGCGTGGTGTACGGCAAGCAGCCGGTATATGCCGACTTCCGCGCGGGCGACGTGCGCCATTCGCAGGCCGACGTCAGCAAGGCCGGCCGGCTGCTGGGCTATGCGCCCACGCATACGGTGCTGCAAGGCCTGGAAGTCGCCATGCCCTGGTACACGCAATTCCTGCGTTGATTTGAAAGCACTCATCCGAAAACTCGGCAACATCCACCCGGACCATCAGCGCATCTTCAAAGGCGCTTTCCGGGTGGCCGTGTTTCTGTTGCTGGGCAAGGCCGCCGGCGCCATCAAGGAGATGGCGGTGGCGTACCGCTACGGCGTCAGCGACGCCGTGGACGCCTATCAGTTCACGATGACCATGGCCACCTGGCTGCCGGTCACGATCGTGGGCGTGCTGTCGGTGGTGCTGATTCCGGTGCTGGTGCGCCTGCGCCGCGCCGACGGCGCCGAAAGAGAACAATTCATCCGCGAACTGCAGGGATGGGTGGCCGCGGCCGGTGTCGCGCTGGCCCTCCTGACCTGGTTCGCCTGGCCCTATGTGGCGGACGGGCTGGGCCAGGGGCTGTCCGCCCGCGTGCGCGCAATGACGGGCGATCTGCTGGTCGCCTTTGCCCCCGTGTCGGCCCTGCTGCTGATCGCCGGCATCAGCGCCGCGCGCCTGCGCGCGCAGGAACGGCACGTCAATACGCTGCTGGACAGCGTACCCGCGGTGGCGACGCTGGCGTGGGTGATGCTGGCCGTCAGCGCCGATGGCGTCGGGCCGCTGCTGTGGGGAACGCTGGTCGGCTACGCCATCCAGGCCGTATGGCTTGCCTGGCTGGCGGCGCGCGCCGATGGCGGGTTCTGGGGCGCGCCGCGGCTGACCCTGCGGTCGCCGCATTGGCCCGAACTGATGAGCGCCGCCGGCGTGATGCTGATTGGCCAGGTGGCGATGAGCTTCGTGGGTCCGCTGGACCAGTACGCCGCCGCCAACCTGGGCGCCAACGCCAATGCCACGCTGGGCTACGCCAGCCGGCTGCTGTCGCTGCTGCTGGGCATCGGGGCCGTGTCCGTGGGGCGCGCCGCGCTGCCCGTGCTGGCCGACGTGCAGGCCCGCGGCGATACCGCGCGCGCGCGCAGCATGGCGCTCAAATGGTCGGTGCTGATGGTGGGTGCGGGCGCCGTCGCGGTTGCCGTGGGCTGGGTGCTGGCGCCGTGGGGCGTATCGGTGCTGTTCCAGCGCGGCGCCTTCACCGCCGAAAACACCGAGGCCGTCGCGCATGTGCTGCGCTGGGGTCTGTTGCAGCTTCCGTTCTACTTCGGGGTGCTGATCCTGGTGCAACTGCTGGCCAGCCAGAACCGCTACCGCATCATGGCCGCCATCGCGGTCGCCAATTTTGCGCTGAAGGCCGCGCTGAATGTCGTGCTGGCGCCCAGGATGGGCGCGGCCGGCATCATGCTGGCGACCAGCCTCATGTATGTGCTGTCCTTCGCCTGCTACCTGGTAGTGGCGATGCGCAAGGCCGAACCCAGGGAGGCAGATTGAATGTCCGTAGCCGACTCCGCTCAAGCGACGCGCGTGTTGCTGTTCATCCATTCGCTGCATGGCGGCGGCGCTGAACGGGTTGCCGCCGATCTGAGCGCCCACTGGGCCGGCATGGGCCGCGAGGTCATGGTCGTGACGCAGGCCGGCGCCGAGGGTGATGTCTACACGCTGCATCCCAAGGTCCACCGCGAAATCCTCAATACGGCGGGCGAGGGCGGAGGCCTGCGCGGCATCTGGAGCAATGTGCAGCGCGTGCGCGCCCTGCGCCGCGTGATCAGGTCCTTCCGGCCCGATATCGTGCTTGGCATGATGACGACGGCGTCCGTGCTTTCCGTGCTGGCCTGCGCTGGCCTGCGCTGCCGCGTGATCGCCACCGAACATACGCATCCGCCGTCCCAGACCCTGTCCGGGTTCTGGCAGCGCCTGCGCCGCCTGACCTATCCGCGCGCCGCGCGCGTGGTGGCGCTGACCCGCGGCACGGCCGACTGGATCGAGCGGCACGTCCCGGGCTCCCGGCTGGCGGTCATCCCCAACCCCGTACACTTTCCGCTGCCGCGCGCCGAACCCATCCTGACCCCGGTGACGGGCGACGGACGCAAGCGCTTGCTGGCGGTGGGGCGGTTGCACGCGGACAAGGGCTTTGACCTGCTGATCCAGGCCTATGCGCGCCTGGCGGCATCGCATCCCGACTGGGATCTGGTTATTCTGGGCGAAGGCGACGAACGTCCGGCCCTGGAAGCGCAGGTGCGCGAAGCCGGACTGGAATCGCGCATCGCGATGCCCGGGCGCGCCGGCAATGTGGGCGACTGGTACGACAGCGCCCATCTGTATGTGTTGACGTCGCGCTTCGAAGGGCTGTCGAATACGCTGCTCGAATCCATGGCCAGCGGACTGGCCGCCGTATCCTTCGATTGCGACACCGGGCCGCGCGAGATCGTGCGTGAAGGCATCGACGGCGTGCTGGTGCGGCCCAATGGCGATGTGCCCGCCCTGTGCAAGGCGCTGGACGCCGTCATGAGCGATGATGATGGCCGCTTGCGCATGGCGCAGGCAGCGACGGATGTGCGCGACCGGTTCTCGGCCGCGCGAGTGCTGCGGAAATGGCAGGAAATTTTTGACGGTGTCCGCGGACCGGGCTAGGCCCGCGCGGCGCACCGTCGCTACGGTGACCACGAGAACCTCATCATGTGTGGAATAGTCGGAATTTGGGGCCCAATCGGGAACAAGGCGCAGGTGCTGGCGGAAAGCTGCCGCCGCATCCGCCACCGCGGGCCGGACAGCAATGGCTTCTGGGAAGACACCGGCGCCGAACTGGCGCTGGCGCACGTCCGCCTGGCGATCCTGGACCTGACCGAAGCGGGCCACCAGCCCATGACGTCCGCCTGCGGCCGCTATGTGATGGTGTTCAACGGCGAGGTCTACAACCACCTGGACATCCGCAAGCAGCTCGAGCAATCGGCGCTGGCGCCGTCCTGGCGCGGCCATTCCGACACTGAAACCCTGCTGGCCGGCTTCACCGCGCTGGGTATCGAGGCCACGCTGCAGGCCGCGGTGGGCATGTTCGCCATTGCGCTGTGGGACAAGGCGTCGCGCAAGCTTGTGCTGGCCCGCGACCGCATGGGCGAAAAGCCCTTGTATTACGGTTATTCGGGCGCGGAGCTGGTCTTCGCCTCCGAACTCAAGGGCCTGATGCCGATTCCGGGCTTTGGCCGCAACCTGAACCGCAATGCGCTGGCGTCGTTCATGCGGCACAACTACATTCCGGCGCCGCAATCCATCTACGAGGGCATCGCCAAGCTGCCGCCGGGCACCTGGGTGGAGTTCACCGCCGACGATACCCGCAGCCGCCGCATGCCCGAGCCGCGCGTGTACTGGTCGGCGCGCGAGGCCGCCGACACGGCCGCCGGATCCAGGCTGGCGTTCGACTCCGACGCGCAGGCCACGGACGCGCTGGAAGGCGTGCTGTCCAAGGCCGTCGGCGGACAGATGCTGTCCGACGTGAGCCTGGGCGCATTCCTGTCGGGCGGTATCGATTCCTCGACCATCGTCGCGCTGATGCAGGCGCAAAGCTCGCAGCCGGTGCGCACCTTCGCCATCGGCTTTCACGAAAAGGGCTACGACGAGGCGCAGCACGCCAAGGCGGTCGCCACGCACCTGGGCACGGACCACACCGAGCTTTACGTGACGGCGGACGACGCGCTGGCGGTCGTCCCGTCGCTGGCCGATATGTACGACGAACCGTTCGCGGATTCGTCGCAGATCCCGACGTCGCTGGTGACGCGCATGGCGCGCCAGCACGTGACCGTGGCCTTGTCCGGCGACGGCGGCGACGAGCTCTTCGGCGGCTATTCGCGCTACTTCCGCGTGAACAACTGGTGGCAGCAATGCGAGCGCGTTCCCGCGCTGCTGCGCAAACCGGCGGGCGCGCTGATCAGCGCCACCACCCACCTGCCCGGACGCGGCGCCTGGCGCGGCAAGGTAGGCAAGCTGGGCGAACTGCTGCGCGCCGACACGCGGGGCGAGTTCTATCGCCTCTTCGTGTCGTACTGGTCGGACCCCGCCCGCGTCGTGAAGGGCGGTGTGGAACCAGTGTCGGAGTTCGAGCGGGCGATGCAGGGCTCCACCTTCGAATCGATGATGAAGCTGGACACGGTGACTTACCTGCCCGACGACATCCTGGTCAAGGTGGACCGCGCAGCCATGGCGGTCAGCCTGGAAACGCGCGTGCCGCTGATCGATCACCGCGTGTATGAATTTGCCTGGAGCCTGCCACATCAGTACAAGGTGCGCGGCAACACGGGCAAGTGGCTGCTGCGTCAGGTGCTGCATCGCCACGTGCCGCAGGCGCTGGTCGACCGCCCCAAGCGCGGCTTTGCCGTGCCGCTGGCCGCGTGGCTTCGCGGCCCCTTGCGGGAGTGGGCCGATGCGCTGCTGGACCCGGCGCGCCTGCGCCAGGAAGGGTGGTTCGAACCCGAGCCCATTCTGCGCAAGTGGCGCGAACACACGTCGGGACACCGGAATTGGGACAGCCATCTGTGGGGCGTGCTGATGATGCAGGCCTGGCTGGACCGCTATCGCGCGGGAATGGACCAAGGGGGATCGATTGGGGGGCGTTGACGAATGAAGATATTGATGCTGGTCAGTTCCATGCATGCCGGCGGCGCGGAAAGAGTGGCCGCGACGCTGGTCAACGCCTGGTCCGAACGCGGGGATACCGTCATCCTGACGCCCACCTACTCGTCCAAGGGAACCTGCTTCTATCCCCTGTCGGACAAAGTCGAACTGGCATGGCTGGCGGACCTGGCCGGTACGCGGATGTCGGGCCCGATGGCCGCGTTCAGGCGGCTTCGGACCTTGCGCAAGCACATCCGCGACACCAGGCCGGACGTGGTGGTGTCCTTCCTGACCAACGTCAATGTGGCCGCGATCCTGGCCACGCGCGGCTTGCGCGTGCCGCTCATCGTGTGCGAACGCACCAACCCCGTGGCCGAAACCACGACCGGCAGCGTCTGGCGCAAGCTGCGCCGCATCCTGTATCCGCACGCCGACATGGTGACGGTGCAGGCGGCGGACACCGCTGGTCCGTTCTCGCGCCAGATACCGGGCATGAAGCGCCTGGCCGTCATTCCCAATCCTTTGCCAGCGCCGCTGCTGGATGCGCCGCGCGTGCAGCAGCGCGACGACGGCGGACCGCGTGAGCTGCTTGCGATGGGGCGGCTGGTCCCCGACAAGCAGTTCGGTCTGCTGATCGATGTCTTCGCGCAGTTGGCGCCGCAATTCCCGGACTGGAACCTGCGCATCTGGGGCGAAGGCCCCGAGCGCGGCGCGCTGGAGCAGCAGATCGCCCGGCTGCGCCTGCAGTCCCGTATCAGCCTGCCCGGGCGCACCGAGGCGCCCTGGGAGGAACTGGCCCGCGGCCAGGCATTCGTGCTGAGCTCGCTGGTCGAGGGCTTTCCCAATGTGCTGCTGGAAGCCATGTCGCTGGGCCTGCCTTGCGTGGCCTTCGACTGCCCCAGCGGTCCGCGCGAAATGACCCGGGACGGCCAGGACGCGCTGCTCGTTCCGGCCGGCGACCGCGTTGCGCTGACCGATGCCTTGGAGCGCTTGATGAGCGACGTCTCCCTGCGCCAGCAATTGGGCGTGCGCGGCGCGGCGGCCGTGCGTCATCGCTACGCGCTGGCCAGCGTGCTGGGCGAATGGGATGAACTGTTCGAAGCGGTGCGGGAGGGGCGATGAACGCCCCCGCATTGCGTGTCCTGCATATCATCACGGGCCTGGGCCAAGGCGGCGCGGAGTCCGTGCTGTTCCGCCTGGCGACCTATCCCGGCATGGATGTCGAGCACATCGTCGTGTCGCTGACCGACGAGGGCATCTATGGCGAACGCCTGCGCGCGGCGGGCGTGGCCGTGCACGCGCTGGCCATGAAACGCGGGCGCGTCAGCCTGGCCGGCTTCAGAACCCTGCGCGGCTTGATCGCCCAGACCCGCCCGGACGCCGTGCAGACCTGGATGTATCACGCCGACCTGATCGGCGGCCTGGCGGCGCGCCTGGCAGGCGTCAAGGCCATTGCCTGGGGCATCCGCAATTCCGGCGCGCATCTGGAACGCAGCAGCCGTTCGGCCCGGCTGGTGCTGCGCGCGTGCGCGCTGCTGTCCGGCAGCGTGCCCAGGGCGATCGTGTGCGCCGCGCAGAACGCGGCGCGCCGCCACGCCGAAAAAGGCTACCGGCGCGACCGCCTGGTGGTGATACCCAACGGCTACGACCTGTCGCGCTACGCGCCGGATCCGCTGGCGCGCACGCGAGTGCGGGCCCAGTGGGGATTATCCGAGGACGTGCCCGTGATCGGCTGCGTGGCGCGATGGGATCCGCTCAAGGACCATGCCAATCTGCTGCGCGCCGTGGCCGCGCTGGTGCGCGACGGCCGCGATGCCGGCCTGCGCTGCGTGCTGATCGGACGCGACATGACCGAGGGCAACGCGGAGCTCGGCGCGCTGCTCGACAAGCTGGACCTGCGCGACCGCGTCGTGCTGAACGGCCCCAGCGATGATGTGCCCGCCATGATGAACGGACTGGACCTGCACGTGCTGTCGAGCTGCGCGGAAGGCTTTCCGAACGTGGTGGCCGAAGCCATGGCTTGCGGGGTCTATTGCGTGGTGACGGACGTCGGAGACGCGGCCTACATCGTTGGCGATACCGGCGTGGTGGTGCCGCCCGAACAGGCCGAGGCCCTGGCGCGCGGCATCGAGACCGCCTTGGGCGACGTGGCTGCCCGCGGCCGCGCACGCGCGGGCGAAGCCGGGCGTGCGCGCGTGCTGGAAAACTTCGACCTTGCGCGCATGGCGCAAAGCTATATCGCCGTCTGGCGCCGTATTTCTGGAGTCCAAGCATGAGCGCCGGACGCTGTCTGCTGTTTGTCGTCAACAACCCGGCCTTCTTCATGTCGCATCGCGTGCCGGTGGCGCTGGCCGCCCAGCGCGCGGGCTACGACGTGCATGTCGCCACGATGGATGGGCCGGCCGTGGCCGATATCCAGGCGCTGGGCATGACGCATCACCCGATTCCCATGACGCGCAGCGGCAAGCATCCCTTGCAGGAACTGGGCACGCTGCTGGCCTTGATCCGCCTGTTCCGCCGCCTGCGTCCCAAGGTGGTGCACCTGGTCACCATCAAGCCCGTGCTGTATGGCGGCATCGCCGCGCGGATCGCCCGCGTGCCGGGCATGGTGGCCGCGATTTCCGGCCTGGGATTCGTCTTTCTTTCCAATTCGCTGAAGATGCGGCTGGTGCGGTCCGTGGTGGCGCGCCTGTACCGGCTCGCGCTGGGCCATCCCAACAGCCGCGTGATCTTCCAGAACGCCAGCGACCGCGACCTGCTGAAATCCCTGGGCGCGGTGCGCGACGGCCAGGTCGTCATCATCCGCGGCGCGGGCGTGGACCTGGACGCCTACCGCGCCTCGCCCGAACCGGCCGCGCCGCCGGTCGTCGTCACGATGGTCGCGCGCCTGCTGCGCGACAAGGGCGTGCAGGAATTCGTGCAGGCGGCAAGATTGCTGCGCGAGCGCGGTGTACCGGTGACGATGCAGCTTGTGGGCGGCGTGGACGCCGGCAATCCCGCGTCGGCCACGCAGGAAGATGTCGAGGCCTGGCGGCGCGAAGGCTGCGTCGAGGCCTTGGGCGAGCGCGCGGATGTGCCGGCGCTGTATGCGGCCGCGCATATCGCGGTGCTGCCGTCCTATCGCGAAGGCCTGCCCAAGTCGCTGATCGAAGCCGCGGCGTGCGCCCGGGCTGTCGTGACCACCGATGTGCCGGGTTGCCGCGACGCCATCGAGCCCGACGTGACCGGATTGCTGGTGCCGGTGCGCGATGCAGAGGCGCTGGCCGCCGCCATCGAACGCCTGGCCGCGGATGCGGCATTGCGGCGCTCGATGGGAGCCGCCGGCAGGGCGCTCGCGGAACGTGAATTCGACATCAGGCGGGTCGAGCGGATTCACGTCGAACTGTACGACGCCCTCAGCGCCTGATGGCGTCGATCCAGAAGCGGGTGGACGGATCCTGCTGGCTGGCCTGCGGCGCGTCCAGTTCGCGCATGATGTTCTTGGCAAGCACCTTGCCGAACTCCACGCCCCATTGATCGAAGGGGTTGATGCCCCAGATCACGCCTTGCGTGAACACCTTGTGTTCGTACAGCGCCAGCAGCGCGCCCAGCGTATAGGCCTCGAGGCGGGGCAGCACGATCAGCGAGGACGGGCGTCCGCCGGGATGGACCCGGTGCTGCGCCAGTACACGCGCGCGCGCGGGATCGCTTTCCGTGGCCGAGGTTTCGGCCAAGGCTTCTTCGTACGACTTGCCGCGCAGCAGCGCCGCGCGCTGCGCCAGGCAATTGGCGATCAGCAATTCGTGGTGCCGCGCATAGGCGTGGTTCGGCTGCTCGCACAGGATGAAGTCCACGGGAGCGCCCGCGGCGTCCTGATGCAGCCATTGGAAGAACGTGTGCTGGCAGTCGGTGCCCGACATGCCCCACACGGCGGGGCCGGTCGGAACGCCGGCCGGGCTGCCGTCGGCGGTGGCGACCTTGCCCAGCGATTCCATTTCAAGCTGCTGTGCCCACGGCACGATGTGATAGAGGCGCGAATCGTAGGGGGCGATGACCAGGGAGTCATACCCCAGCACGCTGCGGTTGGCCACGCCGGCCAGCGCCATCTGCACGGGAGCGTTGTCGGCGATGGGGGCGGTGCGGAAATGCTCGTCCATGGCCGCGGCGCCGGCCAGCAACTGGTCGAACGCATCGTTGCCCAGCGCCAGCGCGATCGGCAGGCCGATCGCGGACCACAGCGAATAGCGGCCGCCCACCCAGTCCCAGATCTGAAAGATGTGGTCGGGCAGGATGCCCAGGTTCAGCGCCGCTTCGACGTTGGCGGTGATCGCCACGACCTGCTTGATGGGATCAGCGACCCCGGCCTCGCGCAGCCAGTTCATCGCGACTTCGGCATTGGCCAGGGGCTCGGTGGTGGTGAACGATTTCGAGGCGACGATGACCAGCGTATTGTGCGGGTCCAGCCGGCTCATCGCATCGGCCACGGAATGCGAGTCCACATTGGATGCGAAACGCACCTCGCGGCGCGCGCCTTCGTGGCGCAAGGCGCGGGTGACCAGCCGGGGGCCCCAGTCGCTGCCGCCGATTCCCAAGTGCAGCACGCCGCTGTAGCGGCCGGCGGCATCGGCCTCGCGCACGAACTCGCGCAGGCGTTCGCGTTCGGCCAGCACCGCCTTGGCCACCATCGCGGGCGGCTCGGGGGCGCGCAGGGCGGTGTGCCATGCTGCCCGTCCTTCCGTCCAGTTGGCTTGCCCGCCGTCAAACAGCCGCGCGCGACAGGCTTCGAAGTCCTGTTGCGCGAGCAAGGCCGCCGAGGCGGCTTGCAGGGCGGGCGATTGGGCCTGGGCGCTCAAGTCCAGGCGCAGCCCGGGAGCGGAGACCACGCGTAGCTGCTGGCCGTCCCGGGATGCGGCGCGTGTCGCTGCGATGAATTGCTGCCACGCTGGGCTGTGGGCTAGAGACATGGGTGGATCAGAAAGGCAGGGTGGCGTTTGGCGCGAGCTTGCTCAGTTCGCGCCGGAAGTCGGCCTGGATACGTTCCAGCGCTTGCGGGGTTTGCGCTTCGAAGCGCAGCACCACGACGGGCGTGGTGTTGGACGGGCGCGCCAGGCCAAAGCCGTCGGCGTATTCCGCGCGCACGCCGTCGATGGTGATCACGCGTTCCGCATCGGGGAACTGTCCCTGGTCTTGCAGGGCCTTGACCAGCGTGAAGGGCTGGCCTTCTTCCATTTCGAGCTTCAGCTCGGGCGTGGAGACGTCTTGCGGCAGCGCCTCCAGGGGCGCGCACGGATCGGCAAAGCGCGACACGATCTCCAGCAGGCGGGCGCCGGTGTAGAGGCCGTCGTCAAAGCCGTACCAGCGTTCCTTGAAGAAGATGTGGCCGCTCATTTCGCCGGCCAGCGGCGCGCCGGTTTCGGCCAGCTTGGCCTTGACCAGCGAGTGGCCCGTCTTCCACATCAGCGGCACCCCGCCGGCGGCGTCGACCGACAGGCCCACGTGACGGCTGCACTTCACGTCGTAGATGATGGTGGCGCCGGGGTTGCGATCCAGCACGTCGCGGGCGAACAGCACGAGCTGCCGGTCGGGCCAGATGATCTGGCCGGATTTCGTGACCACGCCCAGGCGGTCGCCATCGCCGTCGAACGCCAGGCCGAGTTCGCAATCGCTCTCGGCGACGTGCTTGATCAGGTCTTGAAGGTTCTTCGGTTCGGCGGGGTCGGGATGGTGATTGGGGAACGTGCCGTCCACGTCGCAGAACAGTTCGTCGACGTCGCAGCCCAGGGCGCGGAACAACTGCGGCGCGACGGCGCCGGCGACGCCATTGCCGCAATCGATGGCGATCTTCATGGGACGCGCGAGCTTGACGCCAGAGGCGACCCGCGCAATGTAGCCGTCCACCAGGTCAAGCTGGCGGCGCGTGCCGGCGCGTGCCGCGGGCGCGGGGGCCGTGCCGTTCATGACCTGGGCCAGCGCCTGGACGTCGTCGCCGTAGAGCGCGCGGCCGCCCATCATTATCTTGAAACCGTTGTACTTGGGCGGATTGTGGCTGCCCGTGATCGCCACGCCCGAGCCGGTCTGCATGATGTTGGCGGCAAAGTAGACGAGAGGGGTGGGGACCATGCCGACGTCCAGCGTGTCGACGCCGCCTTCCAGCATGCCTTCCTGCAATGCCAGCGACAGCATTTCGCTACTGAGCCGGCCGTCGCGGCCCACCACCAGCGTTTGCACGCCTTCGGCGCGGGCGCGCGCGGCCAGCGCCACGCCCAGCGACCGGGCGAAGGAGGCATCGATCAGGTCCGGCACGGTGCCGCGGATGTCATAGGCCTTGAAAACCGAGGCCGGAAATTGAGTATTGTTGCCCACGACGATTCCTAGGTAGGGGACAGCGCGGCTTTGGTAATGGGCTAGTGGTAAACCCGTACGTGAGCGCCGCCATGGCAGGGGGTAAACCAGAATTATCCCCCATCGGCGCAGGGGGCCTCATCCGGCGGGCGGAGTAGGGCGTTTTCCCGGTGGCGCTTGCCCTGGTTTGGTGCGCGCGGCACGCGCCGCGGCTTGTTTCCAGTGCATGGCGCCCGGCACGAAAATGCACTGGCGCAGGGGGGCGCGGATGGCATGGAACTTGCTCGTCATCCGAAGGTGATACGCTTGCGATGCAAGCAGTAAGACCAGGAGGGGCCATGGGCGCCAAAGTATCCACTGTCATGTCATCGGGCGGCGCCACCACCAGGCGGGGCCCCCCCACGGACTACGCCGGGCCGGCCGCGGGCCGTGAGCGCCGGCTCGACATCCATGTATCCGTATCCGCCACCGGCGACCTCGCCACTGGCCGCGCCTGGGAGCGCAGCGTCTGGCGCGAGGCCCGGGTCCTGATCGCCGAATGTCCGGCGCCGCATCTGGCGTCCTCCATCGAAAGCGCCTTGCGCACGGTGGCGGCCAGCGTCGCGCGGGACCGGGGCTGGCAGGGCGTGGGCACGGTCTCGTTTTCGCTGGATGACCGCAGCGGCGTGTTCCGCGTCATTGGCGCGCAGGCGCAGGCCCACTCCGAGACGATGGCGGTGGCCGACCATGAGCCGGTGGCCCCGCATGTGCTGGAAGTGCGCATCGACGGCTGCGGCGATCGCCGCCTGCCATGCACCCGCCTTCTGGTGTGCGGCGCGACGCGGGGCGAAGTGCTGCGCCGCGCCTACCGCGCGCTGTCCGAATTGCCCGGACCCGCGGGCGTCGACCGTGCCTTCCTGATGAACCGCATCGCTTCCCGGGCGTTCTGCTCGGGCATGACGGGCACGCGGCTGGACCAGGCGGTGGGCTGACGCGGACCGGGCTTCGGCCCAGGCCGCGCAACCCCTACAATAGTCCGCACATCCCTTGAACAGCGCCTGGGCGCGACCCGGCCTTCCTTGTGCGGCAGCCATGACATTGCTGAGCGATCTACAGTCCCTCCTGGGCGTTTCCCATGTGTTGACCGGCGCGGACGCCGAGCCCTACGTGCTGGATTGGCGCCGGCGCTACCGTGGCGCGGCGCTGGCGGTGATACGCCCCGGCACGACCGCCGAAGTGGCCGCCGCGATCAAGCTCTGCGCCGGCCACGGAGTCCCCGTGGTGCCGCAGGGCGGCAATACCGGCCTGTGCGGCGGCGCCACCCCCGATGATTCCGGCACCGCCGTGGTCTTGTCCACCGCCAGGCTCACCGCCGTGCGCGCGCTGGATACCGACAACGACACGATCACCGTGGAAGCCGGCTGCATCCTGCAGGCCGTGCAAGAGGCGGCCGCTTCCGCCAACCGGCTGTTCCCGCTGAGCCTGGCCGCCGAAGGCAGTTGCACCATCGGCGGCAACCTGGCGACCAACGCCGGGGGCACGCAGGTGCTGCGCTATGGCAACACGCGGGACCTGACGCTGGGCCTGGAGGTCGTGACCGCCGAGGGCGAAATCTGGGACGGCCTGCGCGGCTTGCGCAAGGACAACACGGGCTACGATCTGCGCGATCTGTATATCGGCAGTGAAGGCACGCTGGGCATCATCACCGCCGCCACGCTCAAGCTGTATCCCCGGCCGGTGGCCTCGTGCACGGCGCTGCTGACGCTGGACAGCATCGACAGCGCCGTGGAAGTGCTGTCGCGCGCCCGGTCGGGCTTCGGCGCGGCGCTGACCGGCTTCGAACTCATGAGCGGCGCTTGCCTGCAGGCGGTCGTGCGCCTGTTTCCGCAACAACGCCTGCCCTTCGAGGGCGAATCCGCGGCGTCGCCGTGGTTTGCGCTGCTGGAACTGTCCGACAGCGAAAGCGAAACACACGCCCGCGAACGCTTCGAGGCCGTGCTGGGCGACGCCATCGACGCGGGCCTGGTGAACGATGCGGCCATCGCCGCGAACGTCGCGCAGAGCAAGGCGCTGTGGCACTTGCGCGAGAGCATCCCCCTGGCGGAAGCTGAATTGGGCAAGTCGGTCAAGCATGACGTGTCGATTCCCATCTCGTCGATCGCGGGCTTCGTGCACAAGACCAATGCCCTGCTGCAGGCGCGTTTCCCCGGCGTGCGCCATGTGATCTTCGGCCACCTGGGCGACGGCAACCTGCATTACAACGTGGCCAATGCGCCCGGGCAGACCGAGACCGAGCTGCTAGCGCTGCAAGCCGAGGTCTACGGCGTCGTGCACGACAGCGTGCACGCGCATCAGGGGTCCATCAGCGCCGAGCATGGCGTGGGCCAGCTCAAGCGCGACGAGCTGCCGCGCTACAAGAGCCCGGTCGAGCTGGCGCTGATGCGCAAAATCAAGCGCGCACTGGATCCGCAAGGGCTGATGAACCCGGGCAAGGTGCTGCAAGCGTAGACGTGCCTGTTCCCCAGGAAACCATGAGCATGACATCGAGTCCCGCGGCAGGCGCGCATCACCGGGTGCTGATCGTCGAAGACGATCACATCATCGCCGGCAATCTGTACAGCTTCCTGGAGGCGCGGGGATTCCTTCCGGACGTGGCTTACAGCGGCCCCGCCGCCCTGCAGCGCCTGCAGGAACAGCGCTTCGACGCGGTGCTGCTGGATATCGGCCTGCCGGGCATGGATGGCAATGCCGTGCTCCACGCCATGCGCACCGAAAGGCGGCTGGACGTGCCGGTGCTGATGCTGACCGCGCGCGACAGCCTCGAAGACAAGCTGGCCGGGTTTTCGCATGGCGCGGACGACTATCTCACCAAGCCGTTTGCCCTGCTCGAGGTCGAAGCCCGCCTGCTGGCCCTGATCCTGCGCGCCAAGGGGGCGACGGTAGAGTCGGTGCGCGCTTTCGGCCCCCTGCAGTACGACACCCGCAGCCGCGCCGTGTCCGTCAATGGCGTGCCCGTCCATCTGACGCGCAAGGCAGGCATCATCATGGAAGTCCTGCTGCGCGATCCCGGCAGAGTGGTGTCGCGCGAGGAGCTGGAATCGGTGCTGTGGGGCAATGAGCCGCCGTCCTCCGACGCGCTGCGCAGCCAGGTTCACCTGCTGCGGCGCGCCCTGGCCGACGCGGGCTTTGACGGTATCGAGACCATGCATGGCACCGGCTGGCGGCTGAGCCTGCCGGGAACTCCGTCATGAAACGCGCCACCGCCGGCACGCTGACCCAGCGCGTGGTGTGGGCGCTGACGGGAACGGTGGCCCTGTTCGTCACCGCGCTTGCGCTGCTGGCCTACCTGACCTTCGATCAGATGGAAGACGATCTGGTCAACGACATCCTCAACACCGAGATGGACCGCCTGGTCCAGCACGCGCGCAACAGCGACGAGTTCCTGCCGCGCGTTGGCGCACGCGAACTGGGCGGCTCCATGCGCGCCTGGCTGAGCACGGACGGGCAGCCGCCCGTGGGGATGCCCCCGGAGCTCCTGTCGCTGGACAGCGGGCTGCACCTGATCGAGCCGGGGGCATACACCTGGCATGTGATGGTGGCCGAGACCGGCCGGGGCAGGGTGTATCTGCTGTACGACGCCACCGACAACGAAGAGCGGGTGCATGATTTCGGCCTGATCGTCCTGGGCGTGGGCGCCATTTGCGTCGTGGGCGCCTACGCGCTGTCGCGGCGCGTGGCCGCGGTGGCGGTCGGGCCGCTGCTGGACCTGACGGACCGGCTGGCCACCTGGGCGCCCGGCTCGCCCGACCTGGCCGTCACGCGCGACGACGAGGCCGGCAGGCTGATCGAGGCGTTCAACCGGGTGCAGAACCAGGTGGACAAATCGATCGCCCGCGAGCGGGAGTTCGCGGGAAATCTCAGCCACGAGGTGCGCACGCCGCTGGCGGCCATCCGTTCCGATAGCGAACTGATGCTGCTGACGCAGGTATTGACGCCGGATCAGCGGCTGCGCCTGACCCGGGTGATGGATAACGTGGATGACGTCATCGTAAGCCTGGAGAGCGCGCGCGCCATGGCGCGCGACCAGCTGCGGCCGCCGGAACCCGTCGACCTCGCCGAATGCATGGAAGACGCCTGGCGCGGCTATGCGGCCCAGGCCAAGATCGCGGACCTGCGGTTCGACAACCAGGTATCGGAGGGGCAGGTTCTTACGCTGGACCGCTATGCCTTGTTGACGGTCTTGCGCAACCTGGTCCGCAATGCGGTCGAGCACGCCGCCCCGGCCACCCTGACGGCCACGCTCGGCGCCGAAGGCGGGCTGGAACTGCGAGACGACGGCAAGGGCATCGCCAGCGCCGATCTGCCCTTCCTGTTCCGCCGCTACTACAGCGGCCGCATGCGGGATTCGGGCGTGGCGGACGGCGACGAACCGGCTCGCGGGCTGGGCCTGGCGATCGCCAAGCGTGTCTGCGACATGCAAGGCTGGTCGCTGAGCGTGGAGTCCTCCCGCGAAGGCGACGCGCGCGGCACGCGGTTCTCGCTGCGCTTCGAGCCCGGCCCCGCGGCAAATCGGGCGCAGACGCGGATTTGACGAATTTTCGACTGTCGGGACCGTAAAGTCTCCGCTTGCCCGATACGTCCCGATTCATCGCCCATGCCGTTCCCATCGCTGCCGGCGCCCCGCGCGCCGGCCAGAGTTTCATACCTGCTCACGCACGTCGCCGGCGTCACGCTGATCCTGGCATGCATGGCGTGGTGGGCCAACGCCTCGGGGCTGGACCTGCGCATCGCCCGGACGCTGTTCGATCCGGTTCTGAATGATTTTCCACTGCATGGCAACCGCTGGCTGGAACTGCTCGGCCATCGCATGGTGCTGGCCTTGCCGATCGGCGTGGCCCTGGCCGCGGCCGGGGTAGTGGCGGCGAGTTTCCGCATACCGGCCTGGCGCCGCTGGCGGGGGGCGGCGCTGGCGGTGGCGGCAACCTGCCTGACCGGACAGCTGCTGGTCAACCAGCTCAAGCACCATACGACCTTGCCTCGTCCCTATGACCTGGAAACGCTGGGCGGCTATACGCTGTACCCGGTGCATTGGTGGACTTGGGCCCGCGCGCGCGCCGGGGGCGCGCTTCCCAGCGGCCATGCCGGTGCGGGCTACGCGATGCTGAGCCTGTATTTCGCGGGCTGGTCGTTGGGTAGGCCCGCCTGGCGCTGGGGCGGACTGGCCATCGGTGTGGCGGCGGGCCTGGGCTTTTCCGTTGTGCGCATCCTGCAGGGGGCGCATTTTCTCAGCCAGACGATCTGGTCCGCCGCGCTGATGTGGCTGCTGGCGGCGGTTTTTTTCTATCCGGTGATCTGGGGGCGGACCGCGGACGGCCCGCCCCGCCGTCCGGTCAGTTGAGCAGCACGCCCGGCAGCCACAGCGAAAACGCCGGGACGTAGGTCACTAGCGCCAGCGCGGCCAGCAGCGCGCCGTAGAACGGCCAGATGGTCCGCATCACGGTACCCACGGATACGCCGCCTATCGCGCATCCCACGAACTGCGTGGTGCCCACTGGCGGGGTATTCAATCCCAGCGCGCAGTTCAGCAATATGACCATGCCGAACTGCACCGGGCCCATGCCGTACTGCATGCAGATCGGCAGGAAGATCGGCGTGCAGATCAGGATGGTGGCGGCCATGTCCAGGAACGTGCCCAGCACGAACAGGATGATGTTGACCATCAGGAAGATGGCCCACGGTTCGGTGGACACCGACGCCATGAGCTGGCCCGTCTTCTCGGCCACGCCGTAGAAGCTGATCAGGTAGCCGAACGTGGCGGAAATGCCGATCAGCAGTAACACCACGCCCGTCGTCTTCACGGCCTTGCTGGCGGCGCGCACGAACTGGTCCCAGGTCAGCGAGCGGTAGACGAAGATCGTCAGCGCCAGCGCGTACAGCACCGCCACGGCGGCCGATTCCGTCGCGGTGAAGACGCCGCTCAGGATGCCCGCGATGATCAGCACCACCACGAACAGGCCGGGCGCGGCCGCGACCAGCGAGCGCAGCACGATCTGCCAGCCCGGGAAGGTGCCGGCCGGGTAGCCCCGGCTGCGTGCCACGAAGTAGGCGGCGGCAAGATTGCACAGGGTCAGGATGAGCGCGGGCACCACCCCCGCGGCAATCAGCGCCGCGATGGACACCTTGCCTCCCGCGGCCAGCGTGTAGATGATGATGTTGTGGCTGGTCGGCATCAGCGCGCCAACCAGCGCCGCGTGCGTGGTGACGTTCACCGCGTAGTCCGCGTGATAGCCCTCGCGCTTCATCATCGGGATCATCACCGACCCCATCGCCGAGACGTCCGCCACGGGTGATCCCGACACGCCGCCGAACAGCGTGCAGGCCACCACGTTGGACATGCCCAATCCGCCGCGCACGTGGCCTACCAACGACTTCGCGAACGCCACGATGCGGTCGGCGATGCCGCCATACAGCATCAGTTCGCCCGTGAAGATGAAGAAGGGGATGGCCAGGAACGAAAACGCGTTCATGCCCGAGGTCATCTGCTGGAAGGCCACCGCCAGCGGCAGGTCTTCGTACATGATGGCCGTGATGGACGACAGTCCGATGGCGAAGGCCACCGGCACCCCGATCACCAGGAACCCCATGAACGTAAAGGAGAGGAGGGTCAGCGCCATGCCGGTACCACCTTCTGGTTGCGCAGGATTGCGATGATGTGCTCGATGGAGAAGAGCGCGATCAAGACGCCCGACAGGGTTGCGGGGATGTACTTCCAGGCGTTGGAGATGCCAAGGTTGGGAATCTTGTAGGCGGCCACGGATTCGGCCAGCACGCCGCAATTCCACGCCATCAGCACGCCGAACAGCAGCACCAGCAGATGGATGAATATCCGCAGCCTCCGCCGGCCGGCGGCCGGCAGGAGATCCTGCAGGGACTCAAAGCCAATATGCCCCGCATCGCGCACGCCGACCGCGGCGCCCAGCATGGTGACGTACAGCACGAGCAGCAGCGCCAGGCTTTCCGCCCAGGTCGGCGTGCTGTTCAGCACATGGCGTCCGAAGATCTGCAAGGTGACGGCGATGATCAGGCAGACCAGCCCGAACACGCTGGTCCACATGCACGCGCGCGCGAGCCCGGCGCAGCCGCGCGCGTAGGCGTCAAGAAGCGGGGCGGACAGGGCTTGCGCCCCGCCTCCCTCGGTCACATCCGGTTCATTCGTGGGTGTCGCCAACATGGTGTCCTCACTTGACGGCCTGGATCTTCGCGACCAGGTCCTTCATCTCGGGCGTGGTGACGAAGCGTTCGTATACGGGCTTCATCGCGCCTTGGAACGAGGGCTTGTCGACCTCCACGATCTGCGAACCGGCCTTCTCGACCACGGCGCGCGACTTCTGTTCGCGCTCTTCCCAAAGCTTGCGCATGAACGGCACCGATTCGCGCGCCGCCTCGCGCAGGATCTTCTGGTCTTCCGGGGGCAGCTTGTCCCATTGCCGCTTGGAGAAGATCAGGATCTCCGGCGTCATGGTGTGCTCGGTCATCGAGTAGAACTTGGCCACTTCGTAGTGATGGGCGCTTTCGTAGCTGGGGAAGTTGTTTTCGGCCGCATCGACCAGCCCCGTCTTCAGCGAGGTGTAGACCTCGCCCATCGGCATCGGCGTGGCGTTGCCGCCCATGGCCTCGACCATGGCGACGGACAGGTCCGACTGCTGTACTCGGATCTTCAGGCCCTTGGCGTCGGCCAGCGTCTTGACGGGCTTGTTGCGCGTATACATGGAGCGCGAGCCGCTGTCGTACCAGGCCAGCCCGACGAACCCCGCTCCTTCGCACGAGCGCAGGATCTGGTCGCCGATTTCGCTGTCCAGCACTTTGTGCAAGTGCTCTTTGGAGCGGAACAGGAAGGGCAGCGAGGGCACGCGCGTGGTCTGGCAGATATTGTGCATGGCCGCGCTGGACACGCGGGCCATGGCCAGGGCGCCCAGCTTCACCTGTTCGATCGAATCGTCCTCGCTGCCGAGCGAACCGCCGGCATACACCTTCACGGTGATGCGGCCATTGGTGCGCTGCTTGACCAGCTCGCCGAACTGGCGGACGGCTTGAACGGTGGGATAGTCGTCGGGATGGATGTCCGCGGAGCGCAGCTCGGCGGCATGGGTGGCGGGAACAAGGGTCAGCAAGGCGGCCGCCGCCAGAATGGCGCGGGTCAGGTGAGGGTGCAGCATGTCTACCTCCGGTTGGAGTACGGCGTTTCGTTAAGGGCCGAATCGGCCCCGAAGCTCTTTGATATGGTCTGACCTACTCAACACGGGCGCGCAACCGGCGCCGATCGGGTGCTAACCGTTGCTGGCGGCTTCCTCCAGGCCTCGCGCGCCGGGACGCAAGGCAAAGACCGCACCGTCCAGCGAGCCGGGGGCGGCGCTGGCGGGGCGGATCGATGTGACGAAAAGCGTGTCCATGCCTGTGCCGCCGAATGCGCACATGGCGACCTTGGCGGCGGGCACTTCCAGGGTGCGGTCCAGGCGGCCGTCCGGGGTGTAGCGGTAGATCCTGCCGGCATCGTTGCCGCAGATCCAATAGCCGCCATCCGCGTCCACGGCGGCGCCATCGGGCCGGCCGGCGGGCAGGGCGGCGATGAAGACGCGGCGGTTGCGCGGTACGCCCGTGCCGGGGTCGTAGTCGAACGCCCAGACCGACGCACGCGATGGATGGGAGTCCGACAGGTACATCGTCGCGCCATCGGGGCTGAACGCCAGGCCGTTGGGTACGATCAGATCATCCAGCAGGACGGACACGCCCGAGGCGTCGTGGCGGTAAAGCCGGCCCGCCGGCAAGGCCAGGCCCATGTCCATGGCCATGGTGCCGGCCAGAAAGCGCCCCTGCCGGTCACAGCGGCCATCGTTGAAGCGCATGTCCGGCGCGGTGTGGGCGACGGCGGCCAGCAGGCGGGGCGAGCACGGCATTCCGGCCTGCAAGGCGTCGCACACGTAGAGGCCGTCCTGCATGGCCAGCAGCCATCCGTCGCCGCGCATGGCGATGCTGCCAGCCATCTGGGGCAGCTCCCAGTGCGCGAACGCATCGGTGGCGGGCGTCCAGCGCCAGAGCATCCGGCCCGGAATGTCGGTCCAGTAGAAGGCCTGGTCGGCGGGGCGCCAGACCGGACTTTCTCCTACGCCGCACAACTGGGTTCCTACACGTTCGGCGGTCGCTGGCATGGGAGCTTCAGGTGTTGGGGAAGGGGAACGGGCCGGCTTTCACGAAAGCGCCGCCCTGGTAGCGCCCGGCGGGATCGTCGGCGGGCAGCGGCGGCTGCGCCTCGACCTGGGCGCGGAACCGTTCGGAAGAGTCCTTGGGGGCGAAGCCAAGCATGGCCGCGCCGCTGTTGTCCCACCAGGTGTCGCGGTTGGCCGAGGCGCCGTACACGATGAGGTGGCCGACGTCGGGCGTGAACAAGGACCTGACGACCAGATCGGTCAGGTCGTCGTAGCTGAGCCAGGTGACCATCATGCGGCGGTCCTTGGGCTCGGGGAACGAGGAGCCGATGCGCAGGCACACGGTCTGGATGCCGTAGCGGTCGAAGTAGAAGCGCGACAGGTGTTCGCCGTAGGCTTTGCTCAGGCCGTAATAGCCGTCGGGACGCAAGGGAACATTCGCGTCCAGCGTGTGCCCCTGTTCATAGAAACCGATGACGTGATTCGAACTGGCGAAGACGACGCGGTTCACGCCGTGGAGCCGCGCGGCTTCGTAGACGTTGTAGATGCCCTGGACATTGGCGGGAAGGATTTCCTCGAAGGGCCGCTCCACGGAAACCCCGCCCAGATGCACAATGGCGTCCACGCCCCGGATCAGCTCGGAAACCGCGGCGGCATCGGCCAGATTGCAGGCGACGGCCTCTTCGCCCTGTTCAGCGGGGGCGGGATCGACGAGATCCGAGACACGCAGTATGTCGGCGTGGGCCCTGAGCCTGGGCCGCAGCACCTTGCCCAGGTTGCCGGCGGCGCCGGTCAATAACAAACGATGACAGCGGGGAGATGCAGGCATGTTGTTGACAGCTCGGCTCATGACGCAACGCTCGGTGAATGGCGCGGTGGAGTGGACTTGTCTGGTACGTTATCGTACAACTGATGCAAAGTATAATGAACGCCAAATTTCAGCGTCAAGCTTTGCGCAACCGCTTTCGGACAATCCCTGATGAACGCTCCTGTCGTTACCCCTGCTTTACCGCAGCGTCGTCCCCGGAACCTGGCCCAGGGCCTGGTGGAGAGCATTTCCGAGCGCATCCGCGGCGGAGAAATCCGCCCCGGCGACAAGCTGCCCACCGAGTCCGAGATCATGCGTCAGTTCGGCGTAAGCCGGACCGTCGTGCGCGAGGCGCTGTCGCGCCTGCAGGCCTCCGGCCTGGTCGAGACGCATCATGGCGTGGGCACCTACGCGCTGGAACCCAGCGGCGGCGGCGACTTCCGGGTGGACCCGGCCGACATCGCCACAGTGCGCGACGTGCTTGTCCTGCTGGAACTGCGTATCTGCCTGGAAAGCGAGGCCGCGGGGCTGGCCGCCATCCGGCGCAGCGATACGCAACTGCAAGAGATGCGGCGCGCGCTGGATGCATTCAAGCACTCGCTGGAGATCGGCGGCGACACGATCACGCCCGATTTCCAGTTTCACCTGCTGGTGGCGCAATCCACCGACAACCGCTACTTCGCGGATCTCATGTCGCACCTGGGTTCGGCCATCATTCCCCGCACCCGCATCAACTCCGCCAAGTTCGCGCATGAAGACCGGGCAGCCTATCTGGCGCGCGTGAATCTCGAGCACGAGGACATCTACAGCGCCATTACGCGCCAGGATGCCGAGGGTGCGCGCGCGGCCATGCGCACGCATTTGAGCAATAGCCGGGAACGCCTGCGCCGCGCGCAATAGCGGGGCCGGAATACGCTGCGGCGTGTCCCCGGAATTGATATGTGATGTCGTACAACATTTGTTTGCACGACACCGCCGCCATGCGCCCGAAACCGCGTTAACCTTGGCCCGTTTTCACTTTGTAGTCAACGAGGCGGCATGGTCCTGCTCGGCATAAACAGCGGCATTTTTTCATTTGGGCAGACGCCTGCCCCCTTGCAGAGGGCCGTTGCATGCGCCGCCTGACACTGCGGTTCGTTCTGGCCATTCTCGCGCTGCTGACGCTGTCCCGGCTGGGCCTGGCGTTCTGGATGTGGGACCGCGTGGAAGCCGCTGGCGGCCTGGGGCCGCTACTGCTTGGGGGCCTGCGCATCGACGTATGTTTGCTGTCGATGGTGATTGCGCTGCCTGCGGTGTTCTCGCCGTGGTTCGGGCATCGCCCGCTGGCCGCGCGCATCACGGCGTGGTGGTTCCGTGTCTGGTGGATGCTCTATGTGCTGCTGGAGGTTTCGACGCCGCAGTTCATTGCCGAATACGACACGCGTCCCAACCGCCTGTACTTCATCTACCTGCTGAACCCGAAGGAAGTCGGTTCGATGCTGTGGCAGGGCTACAAAGGGGTGCTGCTGGCGTCGTTCGTCGTGCTGCTGGCCGCAGCCTGGCTGGCGGTGAAGCTGTTCCCGGTGCGGGCGCGGGATCCCTTCATGTCCTGGTGGAAGCGGCCGGTGGCCACGTTCCTGATACTGGCGCTGGTGTTCATGGGCGCGCGCGGCACGCTGGAACACCGCCCGATCAATCCGGCCAAGGTGGCGTTCAGCTCGGACGCCATGGTGAATTCACTGGCGCTGAATTCGCTGTACAGCGTGTTCGACGCGGCGTATCGCATGCAGGACGAGCGTTCGTCCGCGGCGATGTATCCGAAGATGCCGGTAAACGAGATGAACGCCATCGTGCGCGAGAAAGCCGGCATGCAGGGCCCGCCGCTGGACCCGCGCTACCCGAGCCTGCATGAACAGAAGGCCACGGTTCGGCGGGACAAGCCGCTGAATGTGGTGATCATCCTGCAAGAGAGCCTGGGCGCCCAGTACGTCGGCAGCCTGGGCGGCCGCGACCTCACGCCCAACATCGACCGGCTGGGCAAAGAGGGCTGGATGTTCCATCGCGCCTACGCCACGGGCACGCGTTCGGTGCGCGGCATCGAGGCGGTGACGGCGGGCTTTCTGCCCAGCGTCGCGGATGCGGTAGTCAAGCTGCCGCGCTCGCAAAAGGGGTTCTTCACGCTGGCGCAGCTTTTGGGCAAGCACGGCTACCACTCGCGCTTCGTGTACGGCGGCGAGTCGCATTTCGACAATATGCGCGCCTTCTTCCTGGGCAACGGCTTTGACGAGATCGTGGATCGGCCCAAGTTCGTGGATCCCGTCTTCGAAGGGTCGTGGGGCGCATCGGACGAAGATATGTTCAATCAGGTGGACCGCCTGCTGCGCGCCGACGGCGAGAAGCCGGTGTTCACACTGGCGTTTTCGGTGACGAATCATTCGCCCTGGGAGTATCCGGCGGGGCGCATCCAGCCGGTGGGCGATCCCGCCACGGTGGACAACACGGTGCGCTATGCGGATTGGGCGCTGGGCCAGTTCTTCGACAAGGCGCGCAAGGCGCCGTATTGGGACAACACGGTGTTCCTGGTGATCGCGGACCATGATTCTCGCGTCTATGGTTCCATTCCCGTGCCCGTGCGGCATTTCCAGGTTCCGGCGCTGATCCTTGGCGCGGGGATCGCGCCGCGGCAGGACCATCGCCTGGTGAGCCAGATCGACATGGCGCCGACGCTGCTGTCGCTGATGGGGCTGGACAATGTGAACCCGATGCTGGGCGCGGACCTGACGCAGCGGGATCCGGACCGCGCCATGATGCAATATGGGGACAACTTCGGGTACTTGCGCGGCGATGAACTGCTGGTGCTGGAACCGTCCAAGCCCGCGCGCCAGTTCCATTACCAGGCGGCGCCTGTGGGGCGCGACGAAGTCTATGCTCCCGCGGAACCGGCCGATCCGGCGTTGACACAAGAGGCGCTGGCCCACGCGCTCTGGGCAAGCTGGGTCTACCGGGAAGAGAAGTACCGCTTGCCATGACAGGTTTCATGGCGGCGGCCAGGGGGCGAGGCGGGTTGCAAAGTGGCCGTCTTGATCCTGCGCAAGCCGCTTTTCGCCGCGCGATAGCAAACTGGAGGCCATGACTTTGCCGAACCCGTCCTCCGGAGCGCCCCGCGCCGCTCCCGCGGCTCTATCCAGCGCGCACGAGTCGGCCGCGCGTGCGCGCCGCCATTTTGCGCTCCCCGTGCCGCGCGGCCGTCTTGCGTGGATCACAGGCGTCGTCAGTTCGGTGCTGCTGGCCGCGAACACGCTGTTCTGGTGCCTGCTGCTGTTTCCGATTGCGCTGCTGAAGCTGGCGCTGCCTTTCGCCCCGGTCAGGCGGCGCATCGATCCCATCCTCAACGCCATCGCCACGGCGTGGGTATCCTGCAATACCGGGTGGTTCGCGCACATTCAGCCGGATCCCTGGGACGTCCAGGGCAATACGGGCCTGCGCTACGCGGACTGGTATCTGGTCAACTGCAATCACCAGACGTGGGTGGACATCTTCGTGCTGCAGCGTACGCTGAACCGGCGCATCCCCCTGCTGAAATTCTTCCTGAAGCAACAGCTTATCTATGTGCCGGTGATCGGGCTGGCCTGGTGGGCGCTGGACTTCCCGTTCATGAAGCGCCATGGCAAGGCGGCGCTGCGCAAGAACCCGGATCTTGGACGCCAGGACCAGGAGGCGGCGCGCCGCGCCTGCGCGAAGTTCTCGCTGGTGCCGACCAGCGTGATGGTGTTTGCCGAAGGCACCCGCTTCAACGAGTCGAAGCGGGCCGCTCAAGGCTCACCATACCGCCATCTTTTGAAGCCCAAGGCGGGCGGACTGGCGGTGTCGCTGAACGCGATGGGCGCGCGTTTCCGCTCGATGATCGACGCCACCATCGCCTACCCCGAAGGCGCGCCCAGCTTCTGGGACTTTGCCTGCGGGCGCGCGGGCCCGGTGGTGGTGCGCATGCGGCAGGTGCCGGTGCCGCCGGCCTTCTGCGAGGCCGACTACACCCGGGACAAGGCGTTTCGCACGACATTCCACCAATGGCTGGGCCAGCAGTGGCAAGCCAAGGACGACGAGATCGAGGCCTTGACCGCGCGCGGCGCGAATGCGCCCAAGAGCTAGCGCCTGCGCCGGCCAGGGCCTGTCCCGGCTAGCAAAGGCGCCAGCTAGGGCCTGTCCCGGCTGGAAGCCTGTGTCAGGCCGATGCGCCGCACAGGGGCCGGGCGATCAGACGCGGGCCGGCAGGACGAGGCCCGAGCTTTCCCCAAATCCGATGCGCGGATATCCCGCCTTCACGCATTCGGCGCGCATGATGACCTGATCGCCGTCCTGCAGAAAGGTGCGCTTTTCGCCCCAGGGCAGGTCGATCGGGGCCTTGCCGCCGTTGCTCAGTTCCAGCATCGAGCCGGCCTCCGAGGCCAGGGGACCGGACAACGTGCCGGTGCCCAGCATGTCGCCCGGCTGCAGGTTGCAGCCGTTGACCGTGTGATGCGTGATCAGTTGCGCGACGTTCCAGTAGGCGTCGCGGAAATTGCTGCGCGACAGCGACACAGGCGGCCGGCTGTCGGCACGGGACTGTTCGGTGGTGAGCAGGACTTCCATCTGCACGTCGAAGGCGCCCTTGGCGCGGTTGGCGTCGGACGCCAGGTAGGGCATCGGCTGGGGTTCGGCGGCGCCGCGGTTCCACTGCGTGCGGAAGGGTTCCAGCGCTTCCATGGTGACGACCCACGGCGAGATCGTGGACGCGAAGTTCTTGGCCAGGAAGGGGCCCAGCGGCTGGTATTCCCACGCCTGGATGTCGCGCGCCGACCAGTCGTTCAGGATGCACAGGCCGAACACGTGCGATTCCGCGTCGGCCAGGGCGATGCGGTCGCCTTGCGCGTTGCCCGTGCCCACGAAGATGCCCAGTTCCAGTTCATAGTCCAGGCGGGCGCACGGCCCGAATTGGGGCGCGTCGCCTTCGTTGGCCGGACGGGTCTGGCCGATGGGGCGCGGGAACTTCTGGTCCACGCCGATGCTGGAGGCGCGGCCGTGGTAGCCGATAGGCACCCACTTGTAGTTGGGCAGCAGGGGATTGTCGGGACGGAATTGCTTGCCCACGGCGGTGGCGTGATGCAGCGAGATATAGAAGTCGGTGTAGTCGCCGATGCGGGCGGGCGTGGTGTATTCGGCGCTGGCTTGCGCGATCAGCAGCGGCTCGACCTCGGCGCGCAGGGCGGCGCCTTCGCGCAGCGCGCGCGACAGCGCCAGGCGCAGGGCGCTCCAGTGCGGCTGGCCCAGGGCCATCAAGGCGTTCAGGCTGTCGGTGGCGCACGCGGCAAGGGCGTCGGCGGCCAGGCCTTCGAACGGCTGCCTGGCAGCCAGCGCGGCCAGGTCCAGGATCTGGTCTCCGATGGCCACGCCGGGGCGGAAGGATTCCTGCGAGCCCTTGCGGCGGAACGAGGCGTAGGGCAGGTTCTGCACCGGGAAATCCGACGCGTCCGAATTGGCGCTAGCGATCCAGCTCTTGAGGGACGGGTCGTGGGTTTCGTTGATCGTGGTGGTCATGGCTGCGTGTCTCTGTCAGTGTGGTTATGGGGTGGCTGGCCCGGCGGGCGTCTCGGCGCGCCGGATCAAGCAAAAGCCAAACGGCGATGAGCTTGCGCTCATCGCCGCGGGCGTGGAAAGCAGGCGCTTTCGCGTCACGCCTTGGTGGGATCGAAGTGCTTGGCGATGCCTTGCCAGCACCGGTAATAGTCGCCCTGCAATTCTACCGAGGCCAGCGCCTGCCCGGTCGGGCGGATGACGCGGCGGGTTTCGAACATGAACGCCATCGTGTCGCGGATGTAGTGCGCCGTGCTGGTGTCGGCGTGCGAGGCTTTTTCAAAGGTCTCGGCGTCGGGGCCGTGGCCGCTCATGCAGTTGTGCAGGCTGGCGCCGCCGGGCGCGAATCCGTCTGCCTTGGCGTCGTAGACGCCCTGGATCAGGCCCATGAATTCGCTGGCGATGTTGCGGTGGAACCAGGGCGGGCGGAACGTGTTTTCCATGGCCAGGATGCGCGGCGGGAAGATCGCGAAGTCCATGTTGGCCGTGCCCGGGGTATCCGACGGCGCGGTCAGCACCGTGAAGATCGAGGGATCGGGATGGTCGTAGCTGATCGAGCCGATGGTGTTGAAGTTGCGCAGGTCGTACTTGTATGGCGCATGCGTACCATGCCAGGCCACGACGTTCAGCGGCGAATGGCCGATCGACGCGCGCCAGAAGCCGCCGGTGAACTTGGCGATCAGTTCGAAATCGCCTTCCACGTCTTCATACCAGGCCACCGGCGTCTTGAAGTCGCGGGCGTTGGCCAGACAGTTCGAGCCGATAGGTCCCAGTTCGGGCAGGCGCATGGCCGCGCCGAAGTTCTCGAGCATGTAGCCACGCGCGGCGCCGTCCAGCAGTTCCACGCTGAAGCGCACGCCGCGGGGGATGACGGCGATTTCCAGCGGTTCCAGGTCGATCAGGCCCAGCTCGGTGGCCAGGCGCAGGCGGCCTTCCTGCGGAACCAGCAGCAGTTCGCCGTCGGCGTTGTAGAAATAGCGGCCCTGCATCGAACGGTTGGCCGCGTACAGGTGGATGCCCACGCCGCCCTGTTCATCGGGGCCGCCGTTGCCGCCCCAGGTCTTCACGCCTTCCAGGAAGTCGGTGGGGGCGGCGGGAATCGGCAGCGGGCTCCAGCGCAACTGGTTCGGCGTGACCGGACCCTGGCCGAAGGTGCTCAGCCAGCCGGCGGCCCCGTCGAAGGCCTCGAAGGGCTTGTGCTGGGCGCCGGGGCGGATGCGATAGAGCCAGGAACGGCGGTTTTCCGAGCGGGGCGCCGTGAAGGCGGTGCCGGACAACTGTTCGGCGTATAGGCCATACGGGCATTGCTGCGGCGAGTTTCGGCCTGACGGCAGGGCGCCGGGCAAGGCCTCGGTCGCGCATTCGTTGCCAAAGCCGGTCTGATATTGCAGTTCCATGGAATCCTCCTGGGCGGCTGCGCGGTGCATGGCCGCGCGGTCTGGTCTGATTGGCAGGCCGGGGGCGGGGCCCAGGCCGATACGCCATTGTCGGAAAAAAACCCCGCTACCGCTACGGGAATGCAAAAATAGAGACTATAAATTTTGTGAATAATGGGGGGTGTATGGCGGAGCTGCGCGATGTGGACCTGAACCTGTTGCTGCTGTTCCAGCACTTGCTGGAAGACCGCAATCTGTCGGCGGTGGCGCGGCGTATGGACTTGTCGCAACCGGCCGTGAGCAACGCGCTGCGCCGCTTGCGGGTGGCGTTCGGCGACGAGCTGTTCGTGCGCACCGCGCAGGGCATGCTGCCCACGCCCCGCGCCCAACGGCTGGCGGGGCCCGTCAGCGAGGCGCTGGCGGTGCTGTCGCAGGCCTTGCAGGACCAGGACGCCTTCGACGCCGCGACCAGCAACCGGCGCTTTCGCGTCGCCATGACGGACGTGGGCGAAATCCACTTCATGCCGCGCCTGATGGAAGTCTGCGTGCAGGTGGCTCCGCTGGTGCGCATCGACTCCGTGCGCGTGCAGGGGCCGGATCTCCCACGCGAAATGGAGGCAGGCCGCGTGGATCTGGCGATCGGCGCCTTCGATGAAATGGGGGCGGGGACGTTGCAGCGCATGCTGTTCCGGCAGGGCTACGCCACGCTGTTCCGCCAGGCGCATCCCACCGCGCATGCGGGCATGGGCATCAAGGCGTTCCGCGCCGAACGCCATCTGATCGTGTCGCGCGCGGCGCCGTATGGACAGGTCAATCAGTCGATGGAGCGGGCGGGCGTCGACCTGGCCGAGCACTTCAGCGTGCCGCATTTTTCGGCGGTGCCCTACATCGTGAGCGCGACCGACCTGCTGGCCACGGTGCCCGAAAAACTGGCCGCCAGCGCCGCGCCGCCATTCGGCCTGCGCTTCATGACGCCGCCGGTGAAAGTGCCCGCGCTGCAGACCAACATGTACTGGCAGCGCCGGGTCGACCGCGATGGCGGCAATCAGTGGCTGCGCGCCCTGATCGTGAACGCCTTCGCGGTCGGGTCCTAGGGGCCGGCCCAGCGCCTGTGGCGCGCACAGGCTCCCCTGGGCTGGGCATCAGGCGGCGGGCGCCACCGATGCGCGCGCCTGCCCCAGCGCTTCCTTCAGCAGCGCCACGTCGCCAAGATGGTTGGCCAGCAGCAGGATCAGGGCCGCGTTCAACTCCTGGCTCTGCTCGTTGCTCAAGCCCTGGTGAGCATCGATCAGCGCTTCGTAGAAGTCGTCCGGCGAGCTCAGATTGGTTTCGGTAATCAGCATGATGGTTGACCTCGAAGTTCAGGCGCGGCCGATGGCGCGGCCGACGGCGGCGGCGACGGTATCGGTGTTGACGGCGCGCCAGCGCGCGGCGATGTGCTGGTCGGGTCGGATCAGGTAGGCGGTGCCGGGCTGCGCGTCGTAGCGCTTGGCGAGGCACCCATCGCTATCCGTCACCACGGTCAGCTCCTTGGGCAGCGCCGACACGTCGCACCGCGGGCTGGCCACCAGCACGGTCTTGACCGGCACGGGCGCCATGAGCAGGGCCTGCACGGCCTGCAGCGTGTCGTGTCCGGGCGGCGTATCGCCGCAGAACACCGCCAGCACGAAGTCCCCGTCCAGTTGCGCCAGCCACCAGCCCGGTTCGCCATTGGCGGCCACGGGCGCGTCCAGCGCCACGGCGCCAGGCGCCATGCGGCCCGAGAAGGCATCAGTGTCGGGCGTGTTCAGCGGCGAGCCCGAGTAGGTGGCGGGCAGCGAAAGGCGGCCGCTGTTGACCAGCGAGCGCGCGAAGGGATGGGTCTTGGCCAGATTCAGCACGGCATTGCGGAAGCTGCGGCTGATGTCGCTCTTGGGCGTGATGAAGTCGGTGGCCCGCGATGAGTTCAGGATGTTCTCGTCGGCGGCGTACTCGCGCTCGGCGCTGTAGCTGTCGATCAGCGCATCCGGCGCCAGGCCCGCCAGCACCAGTTTCAACTTCCAGGCCAGATTCTCGGCGTCCTGCACGCCGCTGTTGGCGCCGCGCGCCCCAAAGGGCGACACGCGGTGCGCGGAGTCGCCCGCGAACACGATGCGGCCGTGGCGGAACTTGTCCATGCGTTCGCATGCAAAGGTATAGACGCTGACCCATTCCAGATCGAACTGCGCGTCCGGACCCAGCAGCGCGCGGATGCGCGGCAGCACGTTCTCGGGCTTGACGGCTTCGACGGGGTCGGCATTCCAGCCCAGCTGGAAATCGATGCGCCAGACGTTGTCGGGCTGCCGGTGCAGCAGCACCGATTGATTCGGGTGAAAGGGCGGGTCGAACCAGAACCAGCGTTCGGCCGGAAAGTCGGCCTTCATCTTGACGTCCGCGATCAGGAAGCGGTCGCGGAAGATGCGGCCATGGCTTTCCTGGCCGATCAGTTTGCGCACGGGCGAGCGCGCGCCGTCGCAGGCGACCAGCCAATCGGCATGAAGCTGATAGGGGCCTTCCGGCGTTTCCACGGTCAGGGTCACGCCGGCGTCGGTCTGGACGACACCGGCGACCTTGTTCTTCCAGCGCAGTTCGATGTTGGGTTGCAGGCGCGCCTGTTCATACAGGTAGCCTTCGGCGTAGTACTGCTGCAGATTGATGAAGGCGGGGCGGCGGTGGCCCGGCTCGGGCAGCAGGTCGAAGCGCCAGACCTCCTGTTCGCGGAAGAACACCTTGCCCACGTTCCACGACACGCCCTTGTCGATCATGCGCTGCCCCACGCCCAGGCGGTCCCAGATTTCCAGCGTGCGCTTGGAAAAGCAGATGGCCCGCGATCCGGTGGACAGGCGGTAGTCGTCATCCAGCACCACCACGCGCACGCCCTGGCGGGCAAGGTCCAGCGCGGTGGTCAGTCCGACCGGGCCCGCGCCCACCACCACGACCTGGTGCCGGGCAAGCTCGCTGGCGGTCTGGTCCGCGTGCTTTTCATAGGCGAACTCCATCGCCTGAAAGTCGATGTCTCCCACGGTTGTCTCCTGTGTGGGTCATTTTTTATTTATGCGGACACGCGTCGCCTTCGCGGGCGCGCGTGTCCGGTTCTTGCGGGTTCTAGCAGGTTCCGGCGTAGGGCCTCGTAGTGGCCCGGACGGTCAGCCTTCCAACTGCGCCCACATTTCCAGGTCGCGCTTGTCGGTCCAGATGCGCGGATCGGTGTAGCCGGACGCTTCGTCATAAGCGCGCGACACATCGAACGGCATGCAGTGGTCGAAGATCACCCAGTCGCTGTAGCGCGGCTTCATGAAGTCGTAGACCTCGCGGTAGATGGTCTTCAGGTCCTTGCCTTCGGCCACGCCGCGGTTCACGGCGCCGTACAGATCGGTAAGGAAGGCGCGCGTGCCCGCCAGGCCCTGGCGGACCTCGGTGGCGTTCTTCAGCGCGGGGCCGCGGCCGGGCACCATCTTTTCTGCTTCAAAGCCCGACAGCGCGTCCAGCGTGGTGGGCCAATCGCGGAAGTAGGCGTCGCCGCAGTAGGGGGTGGACTGGTATTCGACCAGGTCGCCGGCGAACAGGATCTTCTGGTCGGGCAGCCAGGCGATGGTGTCGCCCTTGGTGTGGCCGCGGCCCACCTGCAGCAGCTTGACTTCCAGGTTGCCCAGGTTGACGGTCATTTCGCCCTTGAACGTCATGGTCGGCCAGACCAGGCCCGGCGGAATCGATTCGGCGTTGCGGAACAGGCGCGGAAAGCGGCCGATCTCGCTGGCCTTGTCCTGTTCGCCGCGTTCGGCGATCAGGTCGTAGGTGTCGCGGCTGGCCAGGATTTCCTGGGCGTTGTAGGCGGAGGCGCCGAACACGCGCACGGCGTGGTAATGCGACAGCAGGATGTACTTGATGGGCTTGTCGGTGACTTCGCGGATGCGGCGGATCACGTCCTGGGCCATGACCGGGGTGGCCTGGGTGTCGACCACCATGACGGCTTCGTCGCCGATGATCACGCCCGTGTTGGGGTCGCCTTCTGCGGTGTAGGCGTAGGCGTTGTCGGACAGCTTTTCGAACGAGACGACCTTGTCGTCCATGTCCGCGTGCGAGGCGAATTGCTTGCTCATGAGGGCTCCTTCCACTTTTATAGGAATAGGGTGTGTGGAAGGAATATAGCCCTGCGTTAGTGTTTGTGCAATACGTTTGCTATAAACGAATGGCCGGGCTCCTGCAGGGGTTTCCCGGGGGTTCTGGGGGCGGAACGGCTCAGTTCCGCTGGCATTTCGGGCAGAAGTAGGTGGCCCGCTGCCCCTGGACGAAGCGCCGGATCGGGGTGGCGCAGACCCGGCACGGCAGGCCTTCGCGTTCGTATACGGCCGCATGGATCTCGAAGTAGGCGCCGGGCTCGCCGGTTGCGCCCACGTAATCCCGCAGGGTGCTGCCGCCCGAGGTCAGGGCGTCGGCCAGCGTGGCCCGCACCATGTCGGCCAGCCGGTCGCAGCGGGCCCGTGACAGCTTGTTGGCCGGGGTCTTGGGATTGATGCGCGCCCGGAACAGGCATTCCGATGCGTAGATATTGCCCACGCCCACGACCGCCATGCCCGCCAGCAGCACCTGCTTGACCGCCGCGCCGTGGTTCTTGAAGTGCCGGTGCAGCCAGGCGCCGTCGAACCGGGGGTCGAAGGGTTCAATGCCCAGCTTGGCCAGCAAGGGGTGCGTGTCGATGGGACCATCGGCCTCGGGGTGCCACAGCACCGCGCCGAAGCGCCGGGGATCGTGCAGGCGCAGCACCGCCTCGTCGAAGATCCATTCGACGTGGTCATGCTTGCGCAGGAACTCGCCCGGCGCGACGCTGCGCAGGGATCCCGACATGCCCAGGTGCACGATCTGGGTGCCGTGCTCGAAGCGCAAGAGCAGGTACTTGCCCCGGCGCGCGCACTCCAGCACGGCCCGGCCGCCGATCAGGGAAGGCAGGTCCGAAGGAATGGGCCATCGCATGCGGGCTTCATGGACGACCAGCCGCGTGAGCGTCCGGCCGGTGATGACGGCGTCGATTCCTCGGCGCGTGGTTTCGACTTCAGGCAGTTCCGGCATGAGCCAGTGTAAGATCATCAATTGCGTACGAAGATTGTGCCATCAACCGGACGGGCCGCGTGAAGTCGTCTTTTAAACAAATGAATATCGGGATCGCCGCGTTGGGGCTTGCGCTGGCAGCAATAATGGCCCCGCCGGCCCACGCCGCCGACAGCCGGACGCGCGACGCCACCGGGCCTCGCATGGCTCCCCAGAGCCGACAGCCAGAAACCGAGGTCATCCGCCTGCGTCCGGGGCAGTTGCCCTACGTTTCGTTGACCGCCGACATCTTTTACCGCGTGCTGGCTTCCGAAATCGCCGCCCAGCGCGGCATGTACGGCACGGCCGCCACCACCATGGTCGGTTTGGCCCGGGACACCGGCGACCCCCGCCTGGCCCGCCGCGGCCTGGAATTCCAGCTTGCCGGCGGCAATCTGCCGGGCGCGCTGGACGCCGCCCGGGTCTGGGCGCGCCTGTCCCCCAACGACCCCGAGGCCACTTCCACCGAGCTGGCGCTGGCCGCGGCCAATGGGCAGACCAAGGGGCTGGCCCAGGCGCTGCGCAAACGCATTGATACCTCGCGCGACAAGCCGGCCGCCATCGGCCAGGCGCTCGCCGTCCTGAGCCGCCTGAACGACCGCCGCCTGGCGCTGCGCATACTCGACGAATCCCTGAGCGACAGCGTGCGCAAGCTGCCGGCCGCGCATCTGGCATTGGCCGACGTCGCTTCCGCCTCGGGCGACTACCAGCGCGCCGCGCAGGAATCGCGCGCCGCCCTGGCCGCCGATCCCAAGTCTGAACCCGCCGCCCAGCGCGTGCTGGAATATGGTTCCCGGGTGGATCCCCAGCAGGCGCAGGCTGAAGCCCGCGCCTTTATCGGCCGCAATCCCGGCGCCCGCAAGGTGCGTCTGATGCTGGCCGGCCAACTGGCGGACAGCGGCGACTACAACGGCGCGCTGGCGGAACTGCAGGCCATGTCGCGCCGCTCGCCCGAAGATTTCGACCTGCTCTTCATGCAGGCCCAACTGGCCTACAAGGCCGGGCAGCTGCCGCAAGCGAAGACCCTGCTCCAGCAGTACCTGGATGTACAGAATCAGCGCCAGCGCGCGACGGTGCCGGGCGCTACAGACGCCGGCGCCGCCGCCGCCGATGCGCACGTGCTGCTGGCGCGCATCGCCGAGGATCAAGGCCACTACGACGAGGCTATCGCCGAACTTGGCCGCATCGACGACGCCACGCTGCGCTATTCGGTCCGCATGCGCCAAGCCGCCCTGCGCGCCAAAAGCGGGCGCGTGGACGATGCCCTGGCCATGATCGACGCCGCCGGCCCCCAGGACGAAGAAGAGCGCACCCTGGGCGTGCTGACCAAAGCGCAGATCCTGCGCGACGCCGACCGCGTGGGCCAGGCGGTCTCCGTGCTGGAAGCCGCCGACCAGGCGCTGCCGGACACCGTCGAGATCAAGTACGAGCTGGCCATGCTGTACGAGCGCCAGAACCGGCTGGCCGACCTGGAGCGCATGCTGCGTCAGGTCATCGCGCTGGATCCGGACCACGCGCATGCGTACAACGCGCTGGGCTATACCCTGGCCGACCACAACCAGCGCCTGCCCGAAGCGCTGGATCTGATCACGCAGGCGCTGGAGCTGTCGCCGAACGACCCTTTCATCCTGGATAGCATGGGGTGGGTCAAGTTCCGCATGGGCGACTCCGCCGCCGCCGCCGACTATCTGCGCCGCGCCTACAGCGTGCGGCCCGAGGCCGACATCGCCGCGCATCTGGCCGAGGTGCTCTGGAGCCAGGGCAAGCGCGACCAGGCCGCCGAGCTGTTGCGCGCCGCGCTACAGAAGGATCCCCGCAACAAGACTGTCCAGGACGTCGTCAAGCGCCTTGGAGTCAACCTGTGACGGCAGCGGTCCATCGTTTGCGCGAGGCCGGGGCGCTGGTGCGCTGGGCCTTGCTGGCGCTGCTGGCCTTCCTGCTGGCCGCCTGCACCACGACGCCCAAGCCCATCGAGGGCGCCAGCGCGGATGCGTTTTCGCGTATCGGCCGTTTCGCCATCACGGTCAACGAAGAAAGCGGCAAGCAGAATGCCGTGCAGGGCGGTTTCTCGTGGTCCGACGATGGCAGGCGCTACATCCTGGACCTGACCAACCCGCTGGGTTCGACCGAAGCGCGGGTGGAAGGCCGGCCGGGCGCCGCCAGCCTCACCAAGGCCGACGGCACGCGGCTGGTCGCCGACAATCCCGACGCGCTGGCCGAGGACGCGCTGGGCAGCAGCATGCCGGTCTCTGGCCTGCGCGACTGGCTGCGCGGCAGGCTGCCCGCCGATCCCGAAGCCACGGAAGTGACCCGCGACGAACTTGGCCGTCCCGCCGCCTTCGAGCAAGGCGGCTGGCGGGCGCGCCTGTCGCGCTATGACACGCTGGGGCCCCAGTTGCTGGTCCTGGAGCGCCAGGAACCCGGCCGCCGCATCGTGGTGAGGCTGGTCGTCAACCAGCCTTGAGTTCGGCCGCGCCGGCTTCGGGCCCCTGGTGGACATCGGGTTAACCCTAGCATATTGGCCGGGTTTCAATCGTGCAAACAGAGCGGTCAAAACCGCCTATGTTACGGTTTGAAATATATTGTCCTGACTGAATAATTCTCCCTGCATGCGGGCGCCGGTCGCGCCGCGCGGGCGGCACCGCCATCGGCGACGTTGGCAGCCGCCGCTTTTTCGGAGAATGGCTATGTTCAGGAACACCCGCATCGCGACGGTGCTATTGGGAATCATCGCGATATTTTTCACCTTCCAGTTGCTCGTGGGCGGCATGGGCTTTGTCGCTTTGCGGCAGACCAACCAGGACGTCGTGCAGCTATATCGGCTTTCCTCGCAGCAGGTCAACGCGGTGAACTCGGCCTCCCTGTCGCTGGTGGCGGCCCGCACCGACCTGAGCCGCTACGCCACCCGTGTCGCGCAGGGCAATACCAGCGATCAGACGTCGCTGCAGCAGGCGCGCCAGCGCATCGTTTCGGCCGATCGCGCTTTCCAGCGCTTTTCCGGCGGACTGTCCGCCCAGGAAAAGACCGACTCGGCCAGCCTGATCGACGCCTACACCAAACTCAGCGCCAATCTGCAAAATGTGGGCAGAGTGCTCGAGGCCGGCGACATGGAGGCCTACTTCAAGCAGGGTACGCAGCAGGTGCAGGAGAAGCTGGTGAGCGAGCGCGATGCCTTCGTGCTGCGCGCCGAAGAAACGGGGCAGGGGGTGATGGACGAGATTTCCATGTTCCACACCCTGTTTACGTCCTTGCTGGCGGGAATCCTGGCGCTGGGCCTGCTGATGGCCGTGGGCGCGCATGTGATGATCCGCCGCATGATCGTGCGTCCGCTGCTGGAGGCCGGCGAGGTCTTCCGCCGTATCGCGGAGGGTGACCTGACGCGCCGCGTGGCGGACCGGGGCAGGAACGAGATCGGCGCGCTGCTGGCCGCGCTCAAGGGCATGCAGGACAGCCTGGTGCGCACCGTGTCGGCCGTGCGCCGGGGCGTGGACGAGATCAACGTCGGCGCCCGCGAGATTTCCTCGGGCAACACCGATCTTTCCAGCCGCACGGAAGAGCAGGCCGCATCGCTCCAGGAAACCGCCGCCAGCATGGAAGAGCTGGCGACCACGGTGAAGCAGAACGCAGACACCGCGCGCGAAGCCAACCGCATGGTGGCCGCGTCGGCGGCGGTCGCGCAACGGGGCGGCGAAGCCGTTTCCAGCGTGGTCGACACGATGCGCGCCATCTCGGGCAGCTCGTCGCGCATCGCCGATATCGTCGGCGTGATCGACGGCATTGCGTTCCAGACCAACATTTTGGCGCTCAACGCGGCGGTCGAAGCAGCGCGCGCGGGCGAGCAGGGCAAGGGCTTCGCGGTCGTGGCCAGCGAAGTGCGCACGCTGGCGCAGCGCAGCGCCGCCGCCGCCAAGGAGATCAAGCAGCTCATCGAGGATTCCGCGCAGAAGGTTGGCGTCGGTTCCGATCAGGTCGAAAACGCAGGCGCCACGATGCGCGAGATCGTCGAGTCCGTGCAGCGCGTGACCAGCCTGATGGGTGAGATCTCGGCCGCCTCCGAAGAGCAGGCCACCGGCATCGATCAGGTCAACCGCGCGGTGTCGCAGATGGACAGCGTGACCCAGCAGAACGCCGCCCTGGTGGAAGAGGCCGCGGCCGCGGCCGGCGCGCTGGAAGATCAGGCGCTTCAGCTTGCCGGCGCGGTGTCGGTGTTCAAGCTGCCCGAGGGCCGCGTGATCGACGCGCCGGCGGCAAGGCTTGCGCCGGGCGCGGCGCCCCAACTCGCCTGAACCTGATGGCGCGCCGTGCATCGCGGCGCGCCCGCCCGGGCGGTCTGGCTAGAATGTGGGATTCCCTCGCAACGGTTGTTTTTCGTGACCCTTTACGACGTTCCCGCTCCCGCCAAGGTGAACCTCTTCCTGCACGTGGTGGGCCGCCGCGCCGACGGCTATCACCTGTTGCAGACGGCGTTCCGTTTCATCGACCTTTGCGACACGCTGCATTTCGATGCGCGCACGGATGGGGTCATCAGCCGAGCGGCTGAACTGCCGGGCGTGCCCGAGGCGCAGGATCTGACACTGCGCGCCGCCCATGCCCTGCAACGGGCCACCGGCACGCGCCAGGGCGTGCAGATCGGCCTTGAGAAGCGCATCCCGCAGGGCGGTGGGCTGGGTGGCGGGTCCAGCGATGCCGCGACCGTGCTGATCGCGCTGAACAAGCTGTGGGGCACCGGCCTGTCGCGCCGCGAACTCATGGCGCTGGCCTTGCCGCTGGGCGCCGACGTGCCGGTTTTCGTGTTCGGCCAATCCGCGTTCGCGGAAGGAATCGGCGAAGAACTGACGGCCCTGACCTTGCCCGAACGCGCCTATCTCGTGGCGCAGCCGGATGCAAGCGTGCCGACTGTCGGCATATTCTCCGCCCCCGATTTGACAAGGGATTCTTCTTACATCACAATAGCGGACTTTCTTGCTTCGCAAACATTTTTGCCCAGCGGTTCACCCCGCAGCAATGCTCAAGGAAACGCGCACGGCAACGTGCTCTTTGGCAGAAATGATCTGGAGCCGGTGGTCTACCGTCTTTACCCTGAAGTGCTTGGGGCATCGCGGTGGCTTGCAGGACAAGACGCCCTTTTGGGAAATACTGTCCGCATGTCGGGATCTGGCGCGTGTTTATACGCCGAGTTTTCCGAACTGTCCGAAGCCGTTTTGGCAGAAGCAGAAATTACCGCTATAATGCGCGGCGCTGATAAAACATTCAGCCAAACGCATCCACGGTTTCGGTTAGTGCAGGCATGTACTGGATTGACTGAACATCCGTTGCGGAATTGGATTGCAAGATAGTTGGGGAGTCGCCAAGCTGGTTAAGGCACCGGATTTTGATTCCGGCATGCGAAGGTTCGAATCCTTCCTCCCCAGCCAACCGAATACATAAAAAAGCTGTTGAACACGCCTGTAAGACACTGGCCCGGGTTCAGCAGCTTTTTTATTTTCCGGGCTCTGGCGAAAGTTGTGCATTGCTGGCAGTACCTCGCATCACCTCGTTAGTGTCTTAAAACGACCATCGCATCATCCATCATGGCAAACGATAGCTTCATGATCTTCACGGGCACCGCCAACACTCGGCTGGCCGTGGACGTAGTCAACCACCTCGATATGTCCCTGGGCAAGATGACCGTCGGTCGCTTCTCGGACGGCGAAGTGATGGTCGAAATCAACGAGAACGTGCGTGGCAAGGACGTCTTCGTCCTGCAGCCCACCTGTGCTCCCACCAACGACAACCTGATGGAAATCATGGTGATGGTCGATGCCCTGCGCCGCGCTTCGGCTGGCCGCATCACCGCCGCGATTCCCTACTTCGGCTATGCCCGCCAGGACCGCCGCCCGCGTTCGGCGCGCGTGGCCATCTCGGCCAAGGTCGTGGCCAACATGCTGCAAGTGGCTGGCGTAGACCGCGTCCTGACCATGGACCTGCACGCCGACCAGATCCAGGGCTTCTTCGACATCCCCGTGGATAACATCTACGCCGGTCCGATCCTGCTGGGCGACATCTGGCGCCGCAACTTCTCGAACCTGGTCGTCGTGTCCCCGGACATCGGCGGCGTGGTGCGCGCCCGCGCGCTGGCCAAGCAGCTCGAAGCCGACCTGGCCATCATCGACAAGCGCCGTCCGCGCGCCAACGTGTCGGAAGTGATGAACATCATCGGCGAAGTCGACGGCCGTACCTGCATCATCATGGACGACATGGTCGACACCGCCGGCACGCTGTGCAAGGCGGCCCAGGCCCTGAAGGACCGCGGCGCCGGCGCCGTTTACGCCTATTGCACGCACCCCGTGCTGTCGGGCGGCGCCATCGACCGCATCGAAGCGTCGGAACTCGACGAACTCGTCGTGACCGACACCATCCCGCTCTCCGAGCAAGGCCAGGCCAGCGGCAAGATCCGCCAGCTCTCCTGCGCCGCGCTGCTGGGCGAGACCATTCTGCGTATTTCCAACGCGGAATCGGTCAGCTCGCTGTTCGTCGATTGACGCTGGTGCGTTGATCGGGCCGACAGCCCGGACATCCAGTTTTTGCACCTTGCTGGTCGCGGCAAGGCGCAATCAACACGGCGGGCATTTTGCGCGCCGTGCATAAACCGGTGAAGTCTCTTCACCTTATTGTTTTCGGAGTTATCCATGAAATTCATCGCCACTGCGCGTAGCGTCCAGGGATCGAGTGCGAGCCGCCGCCTGCGCCGCGCGGGCCGCGTTCCCGCCATTGTCTATGGTGGTACGGCTGCCCCCCTGAACATCGAACTCGACCACAACGAGATCTACCACGCCCTGCGCAAGGAAGAATTCCACGCGTCGATCCTGCAAATGCAGCTCGAAGGCGCCAAGGAAGAACAAGTTCTGCTGCGTTCGGTTCAATGGCACGCCTACAAGCAACAAGTCCTGCACGTTGACTTCCAGCGCGTCGATGCCAACCAGGCCCTGCGTACCAAGGTGCCGCTGCACTTTGTGAACGCCGAGATCTCGCCGGCTGTGAAGCTGAGCGGCGCCATCATCAGCCACGTGACGACCGAACTGGAAATCACCTGCCTGCCGTCGGCTCTGCCCCCGTTCATCGAAGTCAACCTGGCCGACATCCTGGCTGGCGCTTCGATCCACCTGGCCGACATCAAGCTGCCCATGGGCGTGACCTACGTGCCCCACGGCGCGGAAGACAACCCCCTGCTGGCCGCTGCCGTGGTCAAGGGCGGCGCTGCCGCTGCCGACGAAGCCGAAGCCGCTCCGGCCGCCTAAGTCCTGCCGGAAAGCCTTGCGGCTTTCCTGCGGCTTATGGCCGGGCTTGTGCCCGAAACCCTGCGTGTGCATTTGCATGCGCAGGGTTTTTTGGTTTAAACACCCCCATCATGTCTATTCCCATACGCCTCATCGTGGGACTGGGTAATCCCGGTCCCGACTACGAAACCACCCGGCATAACGCCGGCTTCTGGCTGGCCGACCACCTGGCGGACGACTTGCGCACGTCTTTTGCGCTGGAGAAGTCCTTCTTCGGCATGGTCGCCAAGTCGCGCCTGGGCGCCGACAACGTGCTGCTGCTCAAACCCATCACCTACATGAACAAGTCCGGCCAGGCGGTCGGGGCGCTGGCGCGCTTCTACAAGCTGGCGCCGGAGCAGGTGCTGGTGCTGCACGATGAACTGGACTTGATGCCGGGCCAGGTGAAGCTCAAGCAGGGCGGCGGACACGCGGGCCATAACGGCCTGAAAGACATCCAGGCCGTGCTGGGCAGCCCAAATTTCTGGCGCCTGCGCATCGGCATCGGCCATCCGCGCACGCTCGGCCTGGCGCAGCAGGTGGCCGACTTCGTGCTGCATCCGCCCCGCCGCGATGAACAGAAGGCGATCGAAGCCGTCATCGACCGCTGCCGCGCGGTCGTGCCGGCCATGCTGGCGGGCGATTTTCCCTTGGCCACGCGCCAATTGCATAGCGGCAACGAATCCTGATGGACGCCGGCCAGCCGTCCCCCTCCCGCAGGACATTGCGGTTTCGCAGCGAGATCGCGGACTTCTGGCGCTTCATCCGCCATCCGCATCCCGTCTCGCGCCAGCCGGGACGAACCCAGGCCAGCGGGCTGGTGGCGGATTGGTGGCCGGGCGTCGGCCCGGGTCGCATCCTGGCCTGGGCCGCCGTGCTGTGGGCCGTGAATCTGTTTGCGCTGGGCCCCGTGGCCGTCGCCGCCGCGGGCCTGGGCGGCGTCACCCATCGGCTGGACCCCCACAACATACCCTGGCTAACCGCCGTCCTGTGGGCGCCGCTGGTCGAGGAAATGCTGTTCCGGTACGGATTGCGCCGGCCCCTGCAAGTCCTGTGGCTGATCCCGGCGCTGGTCCCCGTGGTGCTTTGGGGTCCCAAGGTGTGGACGGGCCTGCTGCTGGCCGCCTTCATCATCCTGGCATGCTGGGGCACCCGCCAACGCGCGGAGCCGCTGAAAGGCTGGGACACAACCTGGAGGCGGTACTACCTGAAGCACTTCGGCCTGGTGTTCCATCTGGTCGCGCTGACGTTCGCCGCGGTCCACCTGACCAACTTCGTCTTCAACAAGACGCCGTACTGGCTGCTGCCGCTGCTGGTGCTGCCGCAGTGGCTGACCGGCCTGGTGCTCGGCTGGATGCGCGTGCGGCGCGGCATCGGCGCGGCCATCCTGCTGCATTCCATCTTCAATGCCGGTCCCATCCTGCTGATCTGGGCCGTCATGCGCTGGGTGCCCGCCGCGGCGAATTAGCGGGGCCGCATGCCCGCCTCCCGCCCAGGTTCCCATTCGCCCGGGCGGGGTAAACTAGAACGTTAACGATCAATACCGTACTTACACAGGATTCCCATGGCTCTGCAATGCGGCATCGTCGGCCTGCCCAACGTTGGCAAATCGACACTCTTCAATGCTCTGACCCGCGCCGGCATCGCCGCCGAGAACTACCCGTTCTGCACCATCGAACCCAACGTCGGTGTGGTCGAGGTGCCGGATCCGCGTCTGCAGAAGCTGGCTGAAATCGTCAAGCCCGAACGCATCCTGTCGGCCACCGTCGAATTCGTCGACATCGCGGGCCTGGTCGCCGGCGCGAGCAAGGGCGAAGGCCTGGGCAACCAGTTCCTGTCGCACATCCGCGAAACCGACGCCATCGTCAACGTGGTGCGCTGCTTCGAAGACCCCAACGTGATCCACGTGGCCGGCAAGGTCGACCCCATCGCCGACATCGAAGTCATCGAGACCGAACTTGCCCTGGCTGACCTGCAGACCGCCGAAAAGGCCCTGCAACGCCACCAGAAGACCGCGCGTTCGGGCGACAAGGAAGCGCAGCGCATCGTGGCCGTGCTGGAAAAGTGCATCGCCCAGTTGAACGAAGCCAAGCCCATCCGCGCGCTGGACCTGACCACCGAGGAAAAGGCCGACATCGCCCAGCTCTGCTTCATCACCGCCAAGCGCGCGATGTACGTGGGCAACGTCGCCGACGACGGCTTCACCAACAACCCGCTGCTCGACCGCCTGACCGAATTCGCCGCGTCCCGCAACGCACCGGTCGTGGCCATCTGCGCCGCCATCGAATCCGAAATCGTTGACCTGGACGACGCCGACCGCCAGGCCTTCCTGTCCGACATGGGCATGGAAGAACCGGGCCTGAACCGCCTGATCCGCGCCGCCTTCAAGCTGCTGGGCCTGCAAACGTACTTCACCGCGGGCGTGAAGGAAGTGCGCGCCTGGACGGTCGCGATCGGCGCCACCGCGCCGCAGGCCGCAGGCGTCATCCACACCGACTTCGAACGCGGCTTCATCCGCGCGCAGACGATCGCCTATGAAGACTTCATTGCCTACAAGGGCGAGCAGGGCGCGAAGGAAGCGGGCAAGATGCGCGCGGAAGGGAAGGAATACATCGTGCAGGATGGGGACGTGATGAACTTTTTGTTCAACGTCTGATCGTCATCCGGTCCCGCATTCGCCGGGACCGGAATCTGTTTGAAGCGAGGCCCCGGAAAGAAATCCTCTCTCCGGGGCCTCGGCGTTTGGCGCCCGCGTTTTCAACCCGCCTGAACGTACCCCGTCACCCGGATCATCTCCTTGTACTTCGCCACCTCGCGCGCATAGGCGGCGGCCGCATCCTCCAGGCTCATGCGGGGCGAAACGTTGCGTCCATCCGCTTCCAGTTTGGCGATGACGGTCTTGTCTTCCAGGGCGTGGCCGATTGCCTTGTTCAGGGCTTCCTTGACGGCTACGGGCGTGCCTTTCTTCACGTAGTAGCCGGCGTAGCTGGCGTATTCGAAATCGGCCAGCGCGGGCGTGTCGGCGATGCTGGGCACGTGCGCCAGCACGGCGGGCTTGTTCTTCGACAGCACGGCGATCGCCTTGAATCGTCCGCCCTTGATCATTTCCAGCATCGACGCCTGGAAGGGCATGATGCTGAAATCGATCTGGCCGCCGGCCAGATCCTGGATGACGGGTGCGGTGCCGCTGTAGGGCACGTGCGTGAACGGCACCTTCACGACCTTGCCCAGGTGTTCCGTGATCAGGTGGTAGAGGGATCCGACTCCCACCGTTCCGTAGGTCAGGGACTCGGATGCATCGCGCTGGCCGGCCAGTTTCAGGAAGTCTTCGACCGAGTTGACGGGCAGCTCGGCGCGCACCAGCAGCACCAGATGCGTGATGGTGATGGGCTGGAGGCTCTCGAAGGCGTCGGGCTGGTAGCGGACGGCGCGGTTGGTCAGCGGCGGCAGAATCAGTTCGTTCTGCGTGCCCTGGAAGAATATGCCGCCGTCGGCTTTGGCATTGAGCACCTTGGAGGCCGCGATCGTGCCGGTGGCGCCGCCCAGGTTTTCAACCACGACCCGCGCGCCGAGGCTGTCGCCGATGGGGCCGCTCAGGATGCGCGCGCTGACGTCGCTGGGGCCGCCGGCGGGGTAGGGAACCATCATGCTGACCGGGCCAGCGGGATAGGCCTGCGCCTGGGCGGATTTCATCCACAAGGCGGCGGGCGCGAACGCCAGCGCGGCGCTGGCTTTGAGTAGGGAACGGCGGGTCTGCAAAGCGTGTGACGTCATGAAAATCACCTGGTGAGAATGCAGGGTGGTCGGGCGGCGGTCTGGGCGCCGGCTACCACTGGGTGTGGGAAAGCCGCAGTATCGTGTTCAGCACCGCCTGTCCCCGGGGGACGATGGTGCCGACCTCGCAATATTCATCCAGGGTGTGGAATTTGCCGCCGACGGGGCCGGTGCCGCACAGCGTGATGGCGCCCAGGCTGGACGTCACGCCCGAGTCCGCGCAGCCGCCGCTGAATTCCGCCTCGGCCTTGTGGCCGATCGCGCCCAGTTCGGCCTGGTATAGCTCGAACAGTTTGCGCGATTGGGCGGTGGGCACGAAGGGTTTGAATTCGCCGGTGATGTCCAGCTTGGACAAGGTGCCCTTGATGAAGGATTTGTTGCAGATGCAGCGGATGCTTCCGACCAGGGATTCGCGCTGCTCCAGGTTGAAGATGCGCAGGTCGATCGCCGCGCTGGCCGATGGGGCGGAGGTGTTGACGGACAGTCCGCCGTTGACCAGGCCGACGTTGACGGTGACGCCCGCGTCGATGTCGGTCAGGGCGTCCAGCGCGACGACCTTGTGCGCCAGTTCGGAGATCGCGCTGATGCCTTCGGCGAAATTCGCGCCGGAGTGCGCGGCCTTGCCTTCGATTTCCATGTTGAAGAACACGCCACCCTTGCGGCCGGTCACGACGTTGCCCGACGGGCGTCCGGGTTCGGCGTTGAAGACGAAACCGGCCTGTTTGCCGAACGTGGTGATCGCGTCCTTGCTGAGCGGGGAGCCGATCTCTTCGTCGCAGGTGAACAGGCCGGTGACTTCGGGTACGTCCTTGCCACTGCGGGCGATCGCGGCCAGCAGGAAGGCGTTCATGACGATGCCCGATTTCATGTCGGCGACGCCCGGGCCGTAAGCGCGGCCGGCCTCGATGCGGAACGGCCGCCGGGCGGCTTCGCCCGCCGGGAAGACGGTGTCACAATGCCCCATCAGCAATACCGGCTTGCCCACGGTGCTGCCGCGATTCGCCGTGACGGAGATGGCGGCTTCGATGTCGCCCGCGTAGTGCGACGTGACGGTCAGCCCATGCAAGGAGAAGAACGCTTCCAGGCGCCGGAACACGCGCGCCACGCCCGGCTTGTCATAGCTGTTGGAGTCGATATTGACGATATCGGCCAGCAGGGCAAGCATGGCCGGTTGCTGGCTTTCAAGCCATTGCGCCGCGGTGAGTCCGTTGTCCAGTGTCATTCCTTATTCCTTAGGTATTATTATTTAATACTTAGTATTATTATGCGCTACCAGGGCGCAGCTCGACCATTAGGTAAAACGATGACGACGAATGCACTGTACGTAGGGTCCGTGGGCAAGGCGTTCCAGGTGCTGGACTGTTTCAAGAGCGCGGCGGGCGACCTGAGCCTGACGGAAATCATGGAGCGCAGCGGGCTGGACAAGAGCGCCGCGCAGCGCTATGCCTACACGCTGTGTGCCGAGGGATATCTGGAGCAGAACGCGGGGACGCGGCGGTACCGCCTGGGCACCGGCATGCTGAACCTGACCTTCCATTTCCTGCGCACGCACGCGCTGGTGGAAGCGCTGAACCCCATCATGCTGGACCTGTCGCAAGCCACGGGCGAGAAGATCAGCCTGTCGTTGCGGGATGGCGATGAGCTTGTCCATGTCATGCGGCACCAGACCCAGACCGAGCACTACCATGCGTCGCTGGTTGGCCGGCGGGTGCCTTTGTATTGCACGGCCGGCGGGCGCGCGGTGTTGTCGCGGCTGAGCGAGGCCGAGTTGTCCGCGCAGTTGGCGGGGATGGAACTGTCAGCCCACACGCCCAAGACCTTGACGACTGCCAGGGCGGTCAAGGCAGAGGTCAAGAAGGCGCGCGAACAGGGTTACGCGCTGGTCGTGGACGAGTTCATCGTGGGCGAGGTCAGCCTGGGCGCGGCGGTGACGAATGCGCAGGGCGAGGCCTATGGGGCGCTGCATGTGGCGGGCGCCTCCCACGCGTGGACGGGCGACGCCTACGCGGCGAAGTTCGCGCCTTTGCTGTTGCAGGCCATCGCCCAGTTCCAGCGCCGCAATCCGGAAGATTGAGGCCAGGCGGAAGCTGGGTCAGGCGGCTTTTTGCCTGTCGCCGGCCGCATGCAGGAAATTCTCTTCCAGCACGCTCAGCACGCGGTTCAGCGTGTCGATATCGGCGGCCGACAGGCCCTTGAGCGACTCTTCGAAGAAAGCCGCGCGTTTTGGCAAGGCCTGATTCACGACGGCCTGTCCGGCCGGCGTCAGGCTGGCGTTCGTCAGCCGGTTGTCCTGCGCGTCCACGGCGCGCGCGATCCATCCCAGCTTCTCCATGGCCTGCAATTGGCGCGTCAGCGATGCGGGATCCAGCCGGCAGCGTTCGGCCAGGTGCTTTTGCGAACACGGGCCGTTTTCATGCAGCGCAAGCAGGATGCGCCATCGCGGCAGCGCGTGACCGACCTTGCTGCTGAACGCGCTTTGCATCACGCGGTAGGTCTGGCCCATGTGCTGGATGACTTGAAGGCCGTGTTGTTGTTTGGGCAAAGGCTACTCTCCGACGCCGGCGGGCTCCGGCTTGGACGGCCGGGCCAATTGCACCAGGGGCACGCGCCGCACGCACCAGATCGCGAAGATGGCCACGGCCAGGGCGATGAGCTGCCCTTCATGGATGGCGCCCACCAGCGCGACCCGCGCGATCTCGATCAGCGACGTTCCATCCTGGCCTCGATGCGCCAATTGTGCCAGGAACTCGGTCTGCGCCGCGGGATTGACCAGCATCTGGGGATCGTTCAGTTCCGGCAGCCATTGCGCGGACGCGCCCCGCAGGGTGGATTCGACGCCGTTGAAGTAGCTATGGCTGACCATGGTGCCGACGACCGCCGTGCCCAGCATGCCGCCGATCATGCGCAGGGACTGCAGCAGCGCGGTGGCGATGCCCAGGTGGCTGCGCCCCGCGGTCTGCTGCGCGAAGACGGTCAGGTTGGGCATGATGAATCCCATGCCCAGGCCGGCCATCAGCATGTAGATGGCGATGAGCGCATGTGACGTATAGCTATGGGTCGTAACAATCCCCAGGCAGGAAAACGCCATCAGGATGAAGCCGGCGTACAGCATGCGGTTGGGATTGCGGATGCGGGTGATGATGCGTCCGTTGACGATGCTGCCGACGGTGATGAAGACGACCATGGGGGTGATCAGCAGGCCGGCATCCTGGGGCGACAGGCCAAAACCGCCTTGCAGCAGCAGCGGCGCGTAGAACAGCAGTGAATACATCGTCACGCCCACCAGCAGGGCCAGCGTGAAAAGGGTGGCCAGCCCGCGGTTGCGGAACATGTCCAGGGGCAGGAGCGGATGCGGGCAGCGCTTCTCCCACCAGATCAGCACGGCGAAGGACGCGACGCTGCCCGCGCCCAGCAGCACGAGGGGAAGGCTGAAACCTTCCTTGGGCAGCAATTCCACCAGCAGTTGCAGGCTGCCCAGCGCCAGGGCGATCAGCAGGGCGCCCTGCCAGTCGAGCCGCACCTTGCCGGAGGTGTGGTTGCGAAGATGCGGCAAGTAGCGCGCCACGAACCAGAGGCCCAGGATGCCGATCGGCAGGTTGACGTAGAAGACCGAGCGCCAGCCGTAGTGCTCGGTCAGCGCGCCGCCCAGGGTCGGGCCGACGGCGTTGGCGATGCCAAAGGCGGAACTGAGCATGACCTGCCACCGCAGCCGCACATGGGGATCGGGGAACAGGTCGGGGATGGACGCGAAGGCGGTGCCCACCAGCATGCCGCCGCCGATGCCCTGCAGCGCCCGCGCCAGCACCAGCGAGAGCATGGTGTCGGCGGCGCCGCACAGGGCCGACGCCAGCGTGAACAGCACGATGGCCGCGACCACGAACGGCTTGCGGCCGTAATAATCGCCGAGCCGGCCGAAGATCGGCACCGTGATGACGGAGGTCAGCAGGTAAGACGTCGCTACCCATGCATACAGTTCGAAGCCCCGCAGTTCCGCCACAATGGTCGGAAGCGCCGTGCCCACCACCGTCTGGTCGATGGCGACCATCATCATGACGAAGCACATGCCCAGCATGGCCAGCAGGGTCTGCCGGAAAGGAAGGACCTGGCCGGGCGAGTGCGGAGTTGGCGGGACGGGGGGTGACATTGTTGGATGCATCAATGATTGATAGATCAATCATTCTAGCCCTACAATCCGCCCGACAGAAAGTCGTCAGCTTGGGCGATCCCGCTAAGCGGCCCGATTTGTTACGATAGCGGTGTCTGTACGCTGGGTTAGCAGCGTCTTCAGCAGGCCTTCCTTGGTAGATCCTCCCTTGTCGCCCTTGCCGCAGGCTCGGCAGGAGCGAGGACACGCCCTGAAAGGCAGACAGTTCAATAAGCCTGGCTGGCGGTTTCTGCCGGCAACGCACCTTCCCCGCGCCCGGCGCGGTGGTCGGCATCAAGGATTTCCAGTCGAGGTACCGACGGGGCAGCAATGAAAACGTGGTTCAAGCGCATTTTGATAGGCCTGGTAGTGTTGGTTGTCGTGGCCGTCGTTGGCCTGGCCATCTTCTTGCTGACATTCGACCCCAACGCGTACAAGTACAAGCTGGAAGAGCTTGTCCAGGAACGTTATAACCGCACGCTCACGATCGACGGCGAAATCGAGCTTTCGCTCTTCCCGCGGATCGGTCTGTCGGTGCAGGGCGTGTCCCTGTCCGAACCCAACAGCACGGACACTTTCGCTTCGATTGAAAGCACCCGCCTGGCGGTGGCCGTGTGGCCCCTGCTGTCCAACAGCTTCGTGGTGGACCACGTCGCCATCAGCGGCCTGAAGGCGCGCGTCATCCGGGACAAGCAAGGGCAGTTCAACTTCAGCAACCTGGTGGGCGGCGCGGCGCCGGTCACCGAGGCGCCGTCCAATCCCGCCGGGACCTTGATGGGCGCGGCGCAGACCGCGGCGCAGGCGATCACCAGCGGCACCCTGCCGCCGTCGCGCAACAACATGCAGATCGATATCGCCGGCCTGGACCTGAAGGACGGCGAAGTGCAGTTGCAGGACGCCATCACGGGCATGGCGGTGGCCGTGACCCGCATCAACGCCAATACGGGCCGTGTCACGTTCAACCAGCCGTTCGACGTGCGGATGTCGGCGCGAGTCGAAGGCGGCAATCCGCGCGTGGACGCCAACCTGACCGGTCAGGCCCTGCTGACGCTGGACCCTTCCGCCAAGCGCTACGCCGCGCAAAAGCTGGACCTGCGCATGGACGGCAAGCTGCCTGGCGCCGAGGCCAAGAGCCTGGCGGTGCGCGGCAACCTGGCGTTCAACGGCCAGAAGTCGGCGCTGGACGTGGCCGGCCTGGAAGTCGTGTTCCAGGGCGACATCACCGATCCGGCCGCCCGCGCCACCAATGTGGACGCCAGCGTAGCGATCCCCAAGCTGGCGATCGATCCGCACAAGAGCCAGTTGCAGATCGAGAAGCTTGCCGTGCGCGCCAAGGGCGGCGTGGCCGATGGCCCCTTCGAATTCGCGGTGGATGCGCCGGCGCTGAATATCTCGCCCGCGTCGGCCACGGGCGAAGCCCTGACCGGCCGCGTGCGCATCAGCGGCCTGGACGCCAGCTTCGGCCTGAACGGCATCAGCGGCAACGCCGGTGAACTCGATATCAAGGAAGCCAAGCTGGACAGCACGTCCAAGAATGGCGAACGCGTGGTGAAGCTGAACTTTGCCTCGCCCTTGTCCTTGAACCTGCTGCAACGCAGCGGCGGCCTGTCCGGCCTGCGCGGTGACGTGAACATCACCGATCCGGGCCTGCCCAAGGGCAGCCTGCAGATTCCCGTCATCGGCAGCCTGTCGGTGGATCTGCTGAAGGATCAGGCCACCAGCAAGATCAATGCGGTGCTGGAAGGCGGCAAGTTCGATCTCAGCGCCGACATCACCAGGCTCTCGGACTCGCCGCTGGTGAAATTCGCGCTGGCGGTCGATACGCTGGACCTGGACAAGCTGGTGCCGCCCGTGGCCGCCGCGCCGGCTAAGCCGCCGGCCGAAGGCAAGAAAGACGAGAACAAGCCCGCGCAGCCCGCGCCCGCCGCGCCCGTCGACGATTCGATCGACCTGTCCGCGCTGGTCGGCCCCAGCGTCAACGGCACGCTGAAGGTCGGCAAGCTTGTCGTGCGCGGCCTGAAGGCCGACGAGGTCGCCGCCGCGGTGAAACTGGACAAGGGCAAGCTGGAAATCTCCAGCCTGACCGCCGGCCTCTACGGCGGCAAGCTGGCTGGCGCCCTGTCCGTGGATGCCGCGCAAGGCAATCAGGTGGCCACCAAGATGTCCTTGGCCGGCATTGCGATCGAACCCTTGCTGATGGACCTGGCGCAGCGCAATGTACTAAGCGGCACGGGCAGCCTGGCGCTGGATCTTAAGACCGCCGGCGCCAATGTCTATGCCATGAAAGGCGGCCTGGGCGGCACCGTGCAGCTGCGCTTGCGCGATGGCGCGGTCAAGGGCATCGATCTGACGCAGACGCTGCGCGACCTGAAGGCCGCGTTCTCGCCTGAATCGCAGAACGAGACCGTTGCCGCCGACAGCAGCAAGCGGACCGAGTTTTCCGAAATGGACGCCGACCTCGCGATCGCCAAGGGCGTTGCTACCGTGAAGCGCCTGAATTTCGTGTCGCCGCTGCTGCGGGTGACGCAGGGCGATCCGGCCACCATCGACTTCGTCAAGAGCGAACTGGACCTGGTGGCGCGCGCGCGCATCGTCAACCCGGCCGCTAACCCCGAAGGCAAGGAACTGATCGACCTGAAGGACGTGACCATTCCCGTCCATCTCAAGGGGCCGTTCGAAACGCCCACCTACACGCTGCTCTGGAAAGACGCCATCGGCGGCATTCTCAAGCGCAGCCTGGAGAACAAGCTGCGCGAAGCGGTCTCCGGCAAGGGCAAGAGCGGCGCCGCCGTGGACAAGGCCTTGAAGGGACTGCTGGGCAGATGACGACAGACCAATTCCAGCCCATCGCCGAATGCGGCGTCACGGCGCAGGCGCACGCCGCCGGCTATCACCGGCAGTGGCTGATCGCCAATGATTCGGGGCAGTGGCTGAACCGCGGGCTTTGTCCGCGGCTTGCCGAGGTATCCGTCGAATTGCGCCTGGGCTACCTGGTGCTGAAGGCGCCGGGCATGCTGCGCATGGATATTCCGCTGGACGTCATCGAAGACGACGACAGCGTGCGCTACAGCATGAAGGTGGGCGAACAGGTCATCGATGTGATCGACGAAGGCGAGCTGGCCGCCGCCTGGATCTCCAATTTCGTGCAGGTGCCTTGCCGCATCATGAAGGTGCACCCCGAAACGCCCGTGGCCGCCTGGCCCGTGTGAACGCCGGCCTGGCTTGAGCCGGACGGTCAGGGGCCCGAGCGGGTCCGCCTGTATTCGAACGCGGCGTGGGCCAGCAGGCCCGCCGCAAGGCCCCAGAAGGCCGATCCAATACCCCAGAAACTGAACCCCGACGCGGTGGCCAGCAGCGTGATGAGGGCCGCTTCGCGCCGTTGCGGGTTGGCCATGGCGGCCGCCATGCCGCCCATGATGGTGCCCAGCAGCGCCAGGCCCGCCAGCGCCGCAAGCAATGCGGCGGGCAGCGCCTGGAAGAAGACCGCGACCGCGCCCGCGACGATACTGAGCGCGACGTAGCCGATCCCGTAGGTGGCGGCGGCGATGTAGCGCTTGCCCGGATCGGCATGCGCCTCGGGGCCGGTGCAGATGGCTGCGCTGATCGCACCCATGGTGACGCTGTGCGCGCCGAAGGGCGCCGCCAGGAGGCCCAGGAAGCCCGTGGCGGCCACCAGGCGCGAGGCCGGGGGGCGGTAGCCCGCCGCCTGCAGGATGGCGAGGCCGGGCAGGTTCTGCGACGCCATGGCCACCACGAACAGCGGGATCCCCAGGCTGACCGCCGCTTGGGCGCTGAAGGCGGGCGTGGTCCAGACGAATTCGGTCAGCCGCCAGTCCAGCAGGTCCACCCGCATCAGGCCCAGCCCGGCCGCCATGGCGACGGCCACCGCCATCACCACCAGCACCGCGTAACGCGGCGCCCAGCGGCGGCATACGAGGTAGGCGGCGCACATGGTCAGCACCAGCACGGGTTGCTTGCCAATGTGGGTGAAGATGCCCATGCCGAAATTGAGCAGGACGCCGGCCAGCATGGCGGCGGCGATTTCACCGGGAATGCGGCGCAGGATGGGATCGATCCAGCCGAACAGCCCGCACGCCAGGGTCAGCGCGGCGGCCAGCACGAAGGCGCCGATGGCTTCATTGAAGGGCACGCCGGCCAGCGCCGTGACCAGCAGGGCCGCGCCGGGCGTGGACCAGGCCATGACGATGGGCAGGCCGGTGCGCAGGCTGTAGAACGCGCCGCCCAAGCCCAGCACCAGGCTCAGCGAGCCGATCCAGGAGCCGATGCGCGCGGCGTCCAGCCCCGCGGCATGGCCCGCTTGCACCATCAGCACGGCGGTGCCGCCAAAACTGACCAGGACGGCGACCAAGCCCGCCGCGATCGCCGACGCGGACATGTCGCGGCGGGCGTGGTGGGAAACAGAGGGGAAATCGATGCGGGATTCGGATTGCGCCGAGTCGCTCATGCGGCACCGGTCAGGCGGCGGTACTTGGCCATGAGCTGCTCCTGGCCTTCATTCCATTGGGGATGCAGTTCGATGCACTCCACCGGACAGACCACCTTGCATTGGGGTTCGTCGTGATGCCCGACGCATTCCGTGCAGCGGTCGGGATCGATGACGTAATAGTCCTCACCCATGGAGATCGCGTCGTTCGGGCACTGGGGCTCGCAAACGTCGCAATTGATGCATTCTTCGGTGATGGTCAGGGCCATGATGGGCAGCGGAGCAAAGCAAGGGGCGCTGTCATTGTAGCGCCGGGGCGGGCGCCGCCGGGAAAGCGCAAGAAGGGCGCCAAAAGCGCCCTTCCGGGATGGTGCGGGGGCGTCTCAGCCCGGCCAGGACTGCTCGCGGCGTTCCTTGGCCTTTTCCTGGAGCCAGCGTTCGACGGACGGGAACACGAACTTGCTCACGTCGCCGCCCAGTTGGGCGATTTCGCGCACGATGGTGCCCGAGATGAACTGGTATTGGTCCGACGGCGTCATGAACAGGGTCTCGACGTCCGGCAGCAGATGGCGGTTCATGCCGGCCATCTGGAATTCGTATTCAAAGTCGGACACCGCGCGCAGGCCGCGGACGATGACGCGGCCGCCCTGGTCGCGGACGAAGTCTTTCAGCAGGCCGCCGAAGCTCTGCACTTCCACGTTGGGGTAGTGGCCCAGCACTTCGCGCGCGATTTCCACGCGTTCGTCGATGCTGAAAAAGGGCTTTTTGTTGCGGCTAAGGGCGATTCCCACCACGACTTTGTCGAAAAGCGTGGCCGCACGGCGAACCAGGTCTTCGTGGCCCCGGGTCAGCGGGTCGAAAGTGCCGGGATAAACAGCGATGATCATGCGAGCTCCGTACCGTTATTAGTGGTGTACACCATCCTCCGAAGCCCGGATTATTGATCTATTTCCGCAATGCAGCAAATTCCAGCAGATGGTAATGGACCGCGCCTGCCTTGTCCTGCCGCAAGATCTGGAATCCTTCGGGGGCTTCGATGGCGGCTTCCGCCTCTACGTAGACTAGCCCATGATCGGTCAAAATGCCCGGCAGAATCGGCCAAAGGCGCGGCAGCCAGCCCTGTCCGAAGGGCGGATCCAGCAAGATCAGGTCAAACCGGGAGGCGTCCATGCGTTCGGCCACCTGCATCGCATCGCCCACATGGATGCGTATCATGTCGGCTTTGAGCTTGTCGCGCAGTGTCCGCAGCGCGGACGCGGCGGTTCTGTCCCGCTCGACCATCTGCACATGCGCCACGCCGCGCGAAGCCGCTTCGAACCCCAGGGCGCCGCTGCCGGCGAACAGATCCAGCACCTGCTTGTCGGCGAACTCGCCGTCCCACAAGTGACCGAGCCAGTTGAACAGCGTCTCGCGAACCCGGTCGGGCGTGGGACGCAGTGTCTCCACGTCGGGCACGGCGATGGGGGTGCGTCTGTATTGGCCCCCGACGATACGAATATACTTGTTACCCATGTTTAGCCGCTTCTTCAAGAAAAAATCCCCTCCGCCCGCCGCGCCGGCCCAGCCCGCGCCGCCGCCGGAGGTCATTGACGCCCCCGCCCCGCTGGTGGAACCCGCCGTGGCGGCCCCCGTTGTAGCTCCGGCCGCAGCTCCAGTTGTAGCCCCAGTGCCGACGCCTGCCGCGCCGTCCGCGCCCATGCCTGCGCCGCCTCCGTCCGCCGCGCCCGCCGCAGCGGATCGGCCAGCTTCTGCTGCGCCAGTCGTGCCCGCAGCGCCAACGGTCGAGCCGGTTCGCGCGCCAGCGCCCGCCCCGGTACCTCCCGTGCCGGCTCCTGCCGCCACGATTGCTTCGCCTACGCCTACGCCTACGCCTGTGGCGCGGCCGGCGGCATCGTCGCCTGCTCCCGCGCCATTACCGGCTTCGTCGCCTGCCACGGCGTCGGTAGCCGCGACGTCGGCCGCCACGGCGTCAGTCGCCGCTCCGGCATCTGCGTCCATACCGGCCCCGGCCCCGGCTCCTGCCGCTTCGTCCGTGCCTGCATCCGTCCCCACACCTGAGCCTGCCGCCGATGCGCCGAAAAAAGCGTCGTGGCTGTCCCGCCTGAAGCAGGGTCTGTCGCGGACGGGGCAGAGCCTTGGCGGCATCTTCGTCGGCGTCAAGGTCGACGAGAACCTGTTCGAGGAGCTCGAATCGGCCCTCATTATGGCCGATGCGGGCCTGGAGGCCACCGAGAAGCTGTTGACCGCGCTGCGCGCGCGCGTCAAGAAGGACCGCATCGAGGATCCGGCCAAGGTGAAGACGGCGCTGTGCCAATTGCTGGCGGATCACCTGCGCCCGCTGGAGCGCGCGTTCGACTTGAAGCGCACCCAACCCCTGGTCGTCATGATCGCCGGCGTCAACGGCGCCGGCAAGACCACGTCCATCGGCAAGCTGGCGCATACGTTCCAGCGCCAGGGCGCCAGCGTGCTGCTGGCGGCTGGCGACACGTTTCGCGCGGCGGCGCGCGAGCAGCTCGTGGAATGGGGCAGCCGCAACAACGTCAGCGTGATCTCGCAGGAGGGCGGCGATCCCGCCGCCGTGGCGTTTGACGCCGTCAACGCCGGCCGCGCGCGTGGCATGGGCGTGGTGATGGTGGATACCGCCGGCCGCCTGCCCACGCAGTTGCACCTGATGGAAGAGCTGAAGAAGATCCGCCGCGTCATCGGCAAGGCGGATGCCGCCGCGCCGCACGAGGTGCTGCTGGTGGTGGACGGCAATACCGGCCAGAACGCGCTGGCGCAGATCCGCGCCTTCGACGCCGCCATCACGCTGACTGGCCTGGTCGTGACCAAGCTGGACGGCACCGCCAAGGGCGGCACGCTGGCCGCCGTGGCCGCGGGCAGCCAGGGCGTGCGTCCGATCCCCGTGTACTGGATCGGCGTGGGAGAAAGCCTGGAGGATCTGCAGCCCTTCGTGGCGGACGAATTCGCGGCGGCCTTGCTGGCCGACTGATCCGCCCGCGGCGCGTGTCACAGCGGGACGGCGTGCAAGCGCCGTCCCGTTGCTATTTTTGCGGTACGGGCATCACTTCCAGAACGGCTTGCTGCGGGCCAGGTCGTCGAACGCCTTCTGCGCTTCCTCGGCCAGTTCTTCCAGCCGCGCGCTGATCCAGCCCAGCGCGAACCAAGCCTGGGGATGCGTGGCCGTACACGACTCGTAGTAGTCCTTGGCCACCGCCAGATCGTTGATTTCGCCCAGCACGTCCTGCACCTTGGACAGCAGCTTGCGATAGCCCCGCAGCTTGCCGGCGGGCAGCAGCGATTCCGCAAACGCCAGGCTGTAGCGCAGCCGCTTGCCGCGCTTGCGCAGTTCATGCCGGGTGGGGATGTCCAGCGTGGCGAACTGCGTGCCCTGGTCGGCCACCTTGCTGTGCCAGCGGTGCAGGCGCCGCGCCACCTGTTTGTGCAGGCGCTGCGGGTCGGGTTCCGGCGCCAGCATGGGAATGATGGTGGGCTTCACGCTGGGGCCCGCCATGCCGCCTTCCAGGCGGATGGCGGGTTCGGGCGCGGTGTCGCTGGGCGTGCCGTTGGCGATGGTCTGGCCTTCCGTGCCGGGCTGCAGAGGCGGCACGTCCAGGGTCCATTCCAGCAGTTCCAGCAACCAGGCCTGAAAGGCCTTGCCGCCGGCGATGGTCTGGGCGTCCTGTTCGGGCGGCGCGGCTTCCATGGGAATCACGGGCATGCCGGCGCGTATCAGCGCGGGCGCGACGGTTTCATTCAGCACGTCCTGGTCGCGATTGGCGCCGAAGGCGGCGAAGTGCGTGCGCACGCCCTGCAGCAAGGAGTCCGGAACCGGTGCGATCCAGCCGTCGAACAGCTTCCAGGCCGAGCGCAGGCGGCGCACGCCCACGCGCAACTGATGCACGTGTTCGGAATTGCCGGCGCGGTACACGCCTTCGGTGTCGACTTCGGCCAGCACCGAGGCGTTGCGGCAGATCTGGTCCAGGCATTCCGCCGCGATGCGGCCCATGGCCTGGGAGGGCGTCATGTCGTCGCGCAGCTTGACCGAGGCTGCGCCGCGCGGCGCCCAGAACTGGGCAATGGCGCGTGCCCGCCGCGCTTCCAGGTCATCGCCCGGGTTCGCGTCCACGTCCGCCAGACGTTGCGCAAGCAGGGCCAGCGCGTCGCCGCGTTCGGACTTGCTGCGCGGGTCCAGCACCAGGCCGTGGCGTTGCTGCCAGCCCCGCGCGGTGGCGAAGATGGCCGCGGGACGGCCCGACACCAGTTCGAATTCCAGTTCGGAGATGGGCAGCTCCAGCGCGCCCGCGCGCAGGATGCCGGTGTCGTAGGCGAGTTCGACGGTGCCGAAACGCGTGCGGACCTTGCGCAGCAGGCGCTGGACGTCGGTTTCATAGCGCAGGCCAAGCTCGCCCTTGATGGCCGCCAGCGCGCCTTCGACTTCGGTGCCGGCGTACACGGACAGGTCCAGCACGGGGCCCGGCCGGGGGTGGTTCATTTCGATGCGGGTGATGGCATTGATGCCGGGCATCTTGAGCGTCTGCACCCAATCGCGGCCCTCCTGGCGCAGCCGGATGGCGATGCGCGCGCGCGCGAGTTCGCGTTCGGGCGTATCGAAATACATGGCGTGCAGGCGGATGTGGGTGGCTTCGCGTTGCTTGATTTCCCGAAGCACGGCCTGGCGCGAAGCCGTGGGCACGTGCAGTTTCAATTCCTGTTCCGACATGGCGGTGGGTGTCCAACGGCAAAAGCCGAGATCTTAATCAACGAAGGGGCGCGATTTGATGACGGGTCATATTTTGTTCACATTGAGCTTAGACGCGTTTGGGGCGCAATAACAAGGACCCGCGCCGCACAAAAGAAGACGCCGCCCGTTGCGGGGCGGCGGCTGGAAGCGCTGGTCAGGGGAAACCGGCACGCGTTATGGGGGGATGCTGCGCTACAGGATGCGTTTGCGCGCCTGGGTGATGATGACCTCGGCCAGCACGACCACCACGAAGATGGCGGCCAGCACCAGCGCCACGCGGTCCCATTGGAACAGGTTCAGCGCGGTGTCCAGCGCCATGCCGATGCCGCCGGCGCCGACCAGGCCCAGCACGGCCGATTCGCGCACATTGATGTCCCAGCGCAGCAGCACGATGGACCAGAATGCCGGCCGGATCTGCGGCCAGTAGGCGTACCAGATGACGGAAGCCTTGCTGGCGCCGGTAGCGGTGACGGCTTCGATGGGGCCGCGCTGCGCTTCCTCGATGGCTTCGCCGACCAGCTTGCCGACAAAGCCGATGGAGCGGAACGCGATGGCCAGCGTGCCGGCCAGCGCCCCGGGGCCGAAGATGGCGATGAACAGCAGCGCCCACACCAGCGAGTTGACCGAACGGCTGGACACCAGGATCAGCCGGGCCAGCATGTTGATGGTCTTGCTGGGGGTGAGGTTGTTGGCCGCCAGCAGCCCCACCGGCACGGCCATGAACACCGACAGGATGGTCCCCAGCGTGGCGATGTGCAGCGTTTCGATCAGCGCGTTGTGGACGCCGTCCGGGTAGTATGCCCAGTCGATCGGCCACATGCGGCGGAACAGGTCGGCCATCTGCTCGGGGGCGTCATACAGGAATTCCGGTATGACTTCGACGCCGCGGATCGCCTGCACGATGGCGGCCACCACCAGCAGGTACAGGGCAAAGCGCAGCAGCCGCTGCCCCATGCTGTAGCGCTGCCACACGCGGGGCTGGCCCGCCGGGTTCAGGGGGGAGACGTGGGCGTTCATTCGTCCACCTCCGCCTTGCGCGCCGCCGTCGGCTTGCTGGCGCCGATGCCGCGCGCCCCGGCGAAGCGGCTTTGCAGGATGCGGTCAAAGCCCAGGTTGTCCAGGAACACCGCCCGCACGAAGCCCGCGATGATTTCGCCCAGCATGATGATGGCGATCAGGGTCAGCAGGATGGCGCTGACGAAGTCGTAGTCGAAGCGCTGGAAGGCCGAGAACAGGGTGCCGCCCACGCCGCCCGCGCCCACGATGCCCACCATGGTGGAATTGCGCAGGTTGGAGTCGAACTGATAGGTCGCGAAGCCGATGAAGCGCGCGAACACCTGCGGCAGCACGCCGAACACGATCACGTTGGCGAACGAGGCGCCGGTGGCGCGGACCGCTTCCACCTGCTTCAAGGAAATCTCTTCGATGGCTTCGGTGAAGAGTTTGCCGATGAAGCCGATGGACGCGACGGTCAGCGCCAGGATGCCCGCCAGCGCGCCAAAGCCCACGGCCTTGACGAACAGGATGGCGACGATGACCGGGTGCAGGGCGCGGCACAGCGCCACGAGCGACCGCGCGGGCCACGAGACCCAGGCGGGCATCATGTTGCGCGCGCCGAGCAGGCCGACGGGCAGGGCAAGGATGATGCCCAGCACCGACGCCAGTACCGCGATCTCCAGGCTCTCGGCGATGCCCTTCCACAAGGTGGCGGGTTTTTCGAAATTGGGCGGGAACATGCGCGCAAGAAACGTGGACGCGTGCCCCATGCCGGTTTCGAAGCGCGCCCAACTGAAGTCCAGTTGCGCGCCGGCGTAAATGGTGTAGATCACCAGCAGCAGGACGCCCGCCTTGGCGCGCCCGGACATGGCGAAGGGACGGATGCCGCCCCGGGGTTGCATCATTCCAGCCAAGACTCGCCTCCGTAGATGGTCTTGAGCATGGACGCATCCAGGCCCTGGCCGTCGCCGTCATAGACCACGTGCCCGCCGGACATGCCGACGATGCGCGTGGCGTAGCGCCGAGCCAGTTCGACGTCGTGGATGTTCACGATGACGGGAATGCCGGTGGCGCTGCCCTGCGCGGACAGCAGTTCCATGATTTCGACGGAGGTCTTGGGATCCAGCGAAGACGTCGGCTCGTCGGCCAGCAGCACCTGCGGGCGCTGCATCAGCGCGCGGGCGATGCCCACGCGCTGGCGCTGGCCGCCGGACAGCGCATCCGCGCGCTGGTCGGCAAAGCCTGCCAGCCCGACGGTATCCAGCAGCTTGTACGCGTGCTCGATGTCTTCGGGTTCGAAGCGGCGCATCCAGGCCTTGACGGCGGACGTATAGCCCAGCCGGCCGGTCAGCAGGTTCTCCATCACCGTCAGGCGTTCGACCAGGTTGTATTCCTGGAAGACCATCCCGATGCGCCGGCGCGCGCGGCGCAATGCCGCGCCGCGCACGCGCGCCAGGTCCACGGCGCCGTCCTGGGACTCCAGCACGATCTCGCCCTTGGTGGGTTCGATCAGCCGGTTGATGCAGCGCAGGAGCGTGCTCTTGCCGGTGCCCGAAGGCCCGATGATGGCGGTTAGGCCCTGGCCGGCGATGTGCAGGTCAATGCCATTGAGAACCGGCCGGCCGGCCCGGTATTCCTTGACCAGGCCGGAAATGCGTAGCGACGTCTTCATGCTGGATTACTTCTTGCTCTTGGCGGATTCGCGGTCGTAGGCGGCGCGGTTGAAGCTTTCGCCGCCGGATTCGGCGACCTGGCGGACGATGGCCCAGTCCTTCTCGTAGGTGACCGGGTAGAAGCGGTCAGCGTTGTCGAAGGCCTTGGACATTTCCGGGGGGAAACGGTAGTCGTAGAAGCACTTCAGCATCTGGTCGCGGAACTTCGGTTCCAGGTCATGCGCGTATGCGAACGACGAGGTGGGGAATTTCTCGCTGGTATAGATGACGCGGAAATCGGCTTCCTTGACCTGGCCGCGTTCGACCATGCGTTTGAACACGTCGGAGGCGACGGCGGCCGCGTCGTAATCGCCCGAATTCACGCCCATGACGGACTGGTCGTGCTTGCCCGAGAAGATGACCTTGTAGTCCTTGTCGGGTGTCAGGCCTTCCTTGGGGAACAAGGCCACCGGCGCCATGTGGCCAGAGTTGGACGAAGGCGCGGTGTGTGCAAGCTTCTTGCCCTTCAGGTCGCTCAGCTTCTGGTAGGGGCTGTCTTTCTTGACGATGACGATCAGGTTGTAGCCCTGGAATCCATCGGCGTAGCCCTTGACCGCGAACGGCACGGCGCCGGCGATGTTCACCGCGAAGGCGGTGGGGCCGGTGGAAAAGCCGCCCACGTGCAGGCGCCCGGAGCGCATAGCTTCGATTTCGGCGGCGTTGCTCTGCACCTGGTAGAACACCACGCGCTTGCCCGTGCATTCGGACAGGTGCTTGGTGAAGGGCTTGAAGATGTCTTCGTAGACGGCGGGGTCTTCAACCGGGGTGTAGGTGAACACCAGCGTGGAGGGCGTCTTGAGCTTGGACGCGTCGGCAGGGGTGTCGGCCACCAGGTTCTTGTCGGCGTCGCAGTACATCTGGTCCAGATCGCCCCGGTTGGAGCAGGTGTCGGCGGCCTGGGCGGCGGATGCTCCAAAAACGAACGCGGCCAGCGTGGCCGCTTGCAATAGACGCAAGGCTTGCATCGTGTGTCTCCTCGTGGGTATGAATTGTTTGAATAATTGCTGAATTCAAACATACAACGGGGGACAGCACACCTGGGAAAGTCCCTGCCTTTCTTTTCGTCTTTTGTTCCTTTTGTTCGTTTTATTTTCGTTTGTGCGCGATCTGGTTCAGCCGTGAAAGCCAAGCTTACGGGAGATCTCTTGCGCGCAGGCCAGCAGCGGGCGCGCGATCGCGCCGTCCCAGGACACGTCGAACAGGCCGGTGGGGCCCAGGCTGGTCAGCGCCAGAACCAGGCTGCCGGTGTTGTCGAACACGGGCACCGACAAGGCGTCGACGCCGGGCAGCGGGTTGCCCAGCGCCCGCGCCATGCCGTGGACCCGGATGTCGGCCAACTGCGCCTCGATGTTGGCGCGGGACGCCTTGCGCGGCGGCGGCACGCTTGCGATCACGGCGGTGTCGCCTTCCTCGCGCGCGATGTAGTGCTCGCTGACCTTGGGCGGCAGCCATGCGGCGAACACCAGGCCGGTGGCCGTGTGCAGCATCGACATCACCGTGCCCTTGCGCATGTTCACGTGAACCGGATAGCTTGCTTCGGTCATGTGGATCATGGTGGGGCCGTGCGAGCCCAGCACCGCGATGCCCAGCGTGTGGCCGATGTCCGACTGCAGCTTGGCGATCTCGGGCATGGCGATGCGCACGGGGTCCAGGCGCTGCAGGCTGACCAGGCCCATCTGCAAGGCAAAGGGGCCAAGTTCGTACTGGCCGGTAATGGCGTCCTGCTGCACCAGCCCCACGCGGACGAAGCTGACCAGATAGGGGTGGGCCTTGGCGGAGGTCATGCCCGCGCCGGCGGCAAGGTCGCGCAGCGTCAAAGGCTTGGCCGCGTCGACCAGGGCGGCCAGCAGCGGCACGCCCACCTCGATGGACTGGATGCTGCGGCGGCCGTCGTTGGCGGCGGCAGTGGTCTTGGATGTAGCCACGTTGTGCGGACCTCAGGCCGGCTGAACTTGGGAAGGCCGGGGGGCGGCGCGCGCCGCCAGCAGCCGGTCCGCCATTTCAACGAAGCCCGCGCCGCCATGGAAAGCGGCGACAAACGCGGGACGGTGCGTCAGGCGGTGCAACTGGGCCTGGATGTTGGCCACGCCGACCGAGATCGGGAAGTAGGCGAACATCGGTTCGTCGTTGGGGGAGTCGCCAATGAAGAGGGTGCTGTCCAGTGCCTGCGCGACGTCGGCGCCGAATTCCCGCTGGAACATGGTGCGGGTCATGGTGAGCTTGTCGTAGTCGCCGAACCACCCGTTGACGTGGATGGAGCTGACCTTGGCCTGGGCGCCGGCTTCCTGGAAGATCTGGACGATCCTGCTGATGGCCGAGTCGGCCAGGGCGGGCACGTCCTCGCAGAAGTCGATGGCCAGGTCGGCCACGCGGTAGTCCTGGTCGCTGGCGACGGCGCAGCCCGGCACCTCGGCCAGGACGCGGTCGCGGATGGCGTCCAGCCGCTTGCGGCTGGCCTGGCGCGATGCCGCGTCGGTCCAGTAATGCGTCGTCATGCGGCGGGCCTGGCGGTCGTAGGCGTAGTAGAACGCGCCGTTTTCCCCGACCACGGCGCGCACCGGCCACATGCGGGCGATGTGATCGCACCAGCCGGCCGGACGGCCCGTGATCGGCACGACCTGGATGCCTGCCTGTTCCAGCCGTTCCAGCGCGGCGTATGCGTCGGCCGGCAGGCGGCCTTCGGTGGTCAGCGTGTCGTCGATGTCGGTCAGGACGACGCGGACGGCCGCGGCGACGTTCAAAGGCATGGCCGCAAGGGCTTGCATGGGGTTTTTCCTTGGTTTTCTTGGTGGGATCTCCGGGCGAAAGTTTAACCGGATGACCCCGTTCGCACGGGGGCGGCGCAAGCCGATAGGGGGTTCTGCCTTCAGGGGCGCTAAAATCCGGGTTTTCCCGCCTGGTTTACGTGTCCCGCCATGTCCGTCCAGTTGTCCTCCTTGCCCGGCTCAGAGCCGGAATCCTTCGGCATCGCTTCGGTTGCCGAGATCATCGCCGAGCTGCGCGCCGGCCGCATCGTCATCCTGGTTGACGAAGAAGACCGCGAAAACGAAGGCGACCTGGTCATGGCCGCCGAATTCGTCACGCCCGACGCCATCAACTTCATGGTTACCCACGGCCGTGGCCTGGTGTGCCTGACCCTGACCGAAGAGCGCTGCCGCCAATTGGAACTGCCCATGATGGCCGCCCGCAACGGCACGCGCTACGGCACCAATTTCACGCAGTCCATCGAGGCCGCCGAAGGCGTGGAAACCGGCATCTCGGCCGCCGACCGCGCCCGCACCATCCAGGTGGCCGTGGCGCGCGATGCCAAGCCGGCGGACCTGGTCCAGCCCGGCCACATCTTCCCCGTGCGCGCGGTGCCCGGCGGCGTGCTGGTGCGCGCCGGCCACACCGAAGCCGGCTGCGACCTGACCGCCATGGCCGGCCTGACGCCCGCCGCCGTCATCTGTGAAATCCTCAAGCCCGACGGCACCATGGCCCGCTTGCCGGACCTGGTTGAATTCGCCCGCCAGCACGGCCTGAAGATCGGCACCATCGCCGACCTGATCCAATACCGCAGCGAACACGAATCCATCGTCAAGCGCGTGGGCAAGCGGCCCATGCAGACGGCCTGGGGCACGTTCGAAGCCGTGGCCTACGAGGACGGCGCCACCGGCTCCGCCCATTTGGCGCTGGTGCATGGTAATGTGACTCCCGATGCCGAGACGCTGGTGCGCGTGCATGAACCGGCGTCCGTGCTGGACGTGCTGGACACCGGCGCAAGCCCGCATAGCTGGGGCGTGGCCCAGGCGCTGCAGGCCATCGCCGCCGCCCCGGCCGGCGTGCTGGTGCTGATGAACTGCCAATCGTCCACCGAACACCTGTTTGGCCAGATTGCCGGCTGGAACGACCCGAAGGCCCAGTCCAATCCCGCCAACGCCGATCGTTTCGGCCTGCGCACCTACGGCATTGGCGCCCAGATTCTGCGAGACCTGAACGTGGGCCAGATGAAGCTGTTGGCCCGGCCGCGCAAGATGCCCAGCATGGCGGGCTTCTCGCTCACCATTACGGGTTACGATTGCGACCCGCTGAATACTCCCGCAACACACTGAAGGCCGACACATGAACCCTTACATCCTTACCCCCGACCTGAACGGCGAAGGGCTGCACATCGGCATCGTACGCGCCCGCTTCAACGAAGAAATCGGCCAGGCCGAACTCGAAGCGTGCCTGAAGGAACTGGCCGAGCTCGGCGTGGACGAACGCGACGTGATGGTCGCCACCGTTCCCGGCGCGCTGGAACTGGGCGTGGCCTTGTCCCACATGGCCGAAACGTTTGAATTCGACGCCTTGATCGCGCTGGGCGCCGTCATCCGCGGCGAAACCTATCACTTTGAAGTGGTCAGCAACGAAACGGCCACGGCAATCACCCGCATCTCCCTCGAAACCGGCATCCCCGTCGCGAACGGCGTGCTGACCGTCGACACCGACGAGCAGGCGCAAGCGCGCGCCGCCGGCAAGGGCCGCGACTGCGCCCAGGTGGCCGTTGAAATGGCCAACCTGGTGGCGGCGCTCGAGCCCGAGGAAGAAGACGAAGACGACGAAGACGACGAGGACGAAGATTTTGACGACGAAGAAGACGACGACCAGCGCTGATAGCGCGGCGCAAGCCCGCGCCAACGCGCGCAGCGCGCGCCGCCGTGCGCGCGAATTCGCGCTGCAGGGCGTGTACGCGTGGCTGCTGCGGGGCGGCGAAGGCACGCAGGACGCCGGCGAGATCGACGCCCATCTGCGCGACACCGAGGACTTCTCCGAGGCCGACGCGCAGTGGTTCAAGACCTTGCTGCACGGCGTGCTGCGCGAAGCGCCCGCGCTGCGCGAACGGTTCACGCCCTACGTCGACCGCCCGCTGGCCGAGCTGTCGCCCGTTGAGCACGGCATCCTGCTGATCGGCAGCTTCGAACTGATTCATCATGTCGAAGTGCCGTACAAGGTTGCCATCAACGAAGCCGTCGAGCTTGCCAAGTCGTTTGGCGGCACCGACGGTTTCAAGTTCGTCAACGGCGTGCTCGACAAGCTGGCTGCCGACGTGCGCGCGACCGAGGTCCAGGCCGCGGCGCAGCAACGGCGCTAGACAGGACCCACCCCCGATGCGCTGCGCGCTCCCCTCTCAAGGGGGCGCCGCCGCGGACCGGCGGAGCCGGATCCGCGCGGCCTCTCTCTGCAGCGCGGTGACCGTGAGGGTGCAGCGCCGACCATTGAGAGCCGGATAGTGGAGGCGCGGTGGCGTCCGAATTTGACCTGATCGCACGCTATTTCACCCGGACGGCGCCTGCAGGCCTGCTGGGAGTCGGGGACGACTGCGCCCTGTTTCCCGTCCCGCCCGGCGAACAGGTGGCCACCAGCACGGATCTGCTGCTGGAAGGCCGCCACTTTTTTCCCGATGTCGATCCCAAAGCGCTGGGCCACAAGGCCCTGGCCGTCAATCTGTCGGACCTGGCGGCCATGGGCGCCCGCCCGATAGGCTGCGTGCTGGGCCTGGCGCTGCCGCGCCTGGACGAGCCCTGGCTGGCGGCCTTCGCGGAAGGCTTCCACGCACTGGCCGCCGCCCATGGCTGCCCGCTCATCGGCGGCGACACCACGCGCAGCGCGCATGACCTGGCGATCAGCGTGACGGTGTTCGGCGCGGTGCCGCCGGGCCAGGCGCTGCGCCGCGACGGCGCGGAAGCGGGCGACGACATCTGGGTGTCCGGCGAGCTGGGCGCGGCCGATGTGGCCTATCGCCTGCTGGACGGGCAGTATCCCGCCGACGCCTCCCTGCTGGCCGCCACCCGCGGCGCGCTGGAATGGCCGCAGCCGCAAGTGGCCCTGGGCCTGGCGCTGCGCGGCATCGCCACTGCGGCGATCGATCTGTCCGATGGTCTGTTGCAGGACCTGGGCCATATCCTGGCTGCCAGCAGGCTAGGCGCCTGCCTGCGTTTCGCGGATCTGCCCGCGGCGGCGTCCGTGGCCGGCCTGGCCGACGCGCCGCTGCGCCGAGCGCTGCTTGGCGGCGGCGACGTATACCAGTTGTGCTTCACCGCGCCGGTTGCCCGGCGCGAAGCCGTGGCGGCCGCCGCGCAGGCCGCCGGCGCGCGCGTGACCCGCGTGGGCCAGACGCAGGCGGATGCCGGCTTGTCCGTGCTGGACCCGCGCGGCCAGCCGATGGCGGCCTTGCCCGCGGGTTTCGATCACTTTCCCGCGGCCTGATCCGCTGCCTCCTGTCGTTTGCAGACTTAGCACCTATGCCTTCCGAAAAGCACGCTTCCTCCATGCGCGACCGCGCGCGGGCCGAGTATCCCCCGCTGTCCTGGATATGCCGGGACCCCGGCCGGCTGATCGCGTTCGGCTTCGGCAGCGGCCTGATCCGTCCGGCCTCGGGGACCTGGGGCACGCTCCTGGCCTGGGCGATCTGGCTGGCGGCCGCGCCCGCCGCGTCCGACCTGGCCATCGGCGTGTTTCTGGCGCTGGCCTTCGTGTACGGTTGCTGGGCCTGCCATCGCGTGGGCCGTGAACTCCGGCAGTCGGATCATGTCGGAATGGTCTGGGACGAGATGGTGGCGTTCTGGCTGGTGCTGTGGCTGACGCCCTCGGGCTTGCTGGCGCAAGCGCTGGCCTTCGTGCTGTTCCGCACGTTCGACATCGTCAAGCCGCCGCCCATCAAGTTCTTCGACGCCCATGTCAAGGGCGGCTTTGGGGTCATGTGGGACGATATCGTGGCCGCCGGATATGCCTTGCTGGTGATGGCGCTGGTGGCCCGCACAGGAGTCTTGGGATGAACGATCAACCAGAAAGCGCGCGGTCCAATCTGTCGGCCGCGCAGTTGTCGGAAGCGACCATCTACGGCCTGGCCGAACAGCTAGGCGATGCGATGCGGCGCCATGGCTGGATGCTGGGCACCGCGGAATCGTGCACGGGCGGTCTGCTGGCGGGCGCCGTGACCGCCGTGGCGGGATCCAGCGACTGGTTCGAACGCGGCTTCGTCACCTACAGCAACGAGGCCAAGGTGGCCGAACTGCAGGTGTCGCCCGACGCCCTGCATCACTTTGGCGCGGTCAGCGAACCCGTCGCGCTCGAGATGGCCAATGGCGTGCTACTGGCGGTGCCAGCGGCGCAGGTGGCCGTGTCGACCACCGGCATTGCCGGCCCCGGCGGCGCCACGCCGGGCAAGCCCGTGGGCATGGTGTGCTTTGGGTTTGCCAAGCGGGTGGGCGACGGCATCAGCAGCCGGGCGGTGACGCACGTATTTCCGGGCGATCGCGCGCAGGTGCGCCAGGCAGCGGTGGAATACGCGCTGCGTGGCCTGCTGGAGTTTCTTGGGGCGCCGGTGAACCGCCGCTGAAAAGGGCGGGATTCCAGCCGCGCGCCAGGCCGGGTCAGCGCACCGCGTTGATCGCGTCGCGCAAGCCCTTGGCGGCAGCGCCAGCCGCCGCGCGCCAGTCGTCGCCGCCGCTGGCGTAGATGATGGCGCGCGAGGAGTTGATCATCATGCCGCTGCGCGCGGCGTTCGCGCCCGCGTTCACGGTGGCGGTGATGTCGCCGCCCTGTGCCCCGATGCCGGGAACCAGCAGGGGCAGCGCGTCGCCGATGCGCTGGCGCACGGCGGCCAGCTCGTTCGGGAACGTGGCGCCCACGACCAGGCCGCATTGGCCATTGGCGTTCCATTTGTCGGCCACCAGGCCCGCGACGTGCAGGTACAGCGGTTCGCCGTTATCCATCTTCAGGAATTGCAGATCCGAGCCGCCGGGGTTGGACGTGCGGCACAGCACGATCACGCCGCGGTCGCGCCAGGCCAGATAGGGTTCGACCGAATCCAGGCCCATGTAGGGGCTGACCGTGAGCGCGTGCGCCTGGTAGCGCTCGTAGGCTTCGCGGGCGTAGTTCTCGGCGGTGGAGCCGATGTCGCCGCGCTTGGCGTCCAGCACGATGGGCAGGTCCGGATGGTTGTCGCGGATGTGCTGGCACAGCGCTTCAAGCTGGTCTTCGGCGCGGTGGGCGGCGAAGTACGCGATCTGCGGCTTGAAACTGCACGCGTAGGGCGCGGTGGCGTCCACGATGTCGCGGCAGAACTGGAAGATGGCGTCGGACTTATCCTGCAATTCGCGGGGAAAGCGCTGCGGGTCGGGGTCGAGTCCGACTTGCAGAAGCGAGTTGCTGGTGGTCCAGGCGTGTTCGAGTTTTTGCAGGAAATTCATGGGGAGTTCAGTGCAGTTTGACCCGGGGGCGCGTGCGCCGCATAAGCAGGCGAGCCAGGGCAAGGGAGACGGTGCGAGAGGCGCCCAGCACCGATCGGTGATGCATCAGGTGCAGGCTCATGTACATCAAGCGCGCCAGTGTACCGCTTACGAACAGTCCCCGTCCGGCCAGCTTGCCCATCAGGCTGCCGACCCCGGCGTCCTGGCCCAGCGACACCAGCGACCCGTGGTCCTGGTAGACGTAGGGACCGGCGGGTTCGGGGGCGTGGCGCAGCCGGGCGGTGAGCTTCTTGGCCAGGTAGTTGGCCTGCTGGTGCGCGGCCTGGGCGCGCGCGGGCACGGTGCGTCCGTCGCGCCATGGCGCCGAGCAGCAGTCACCGAGCGCCAGAACGTGCGGATCGGCGGTTTCCAGGCGTTCATTGACTTCCAGTTGGCCCAGCTTGTTCAGCGGCAGGTCCAGGTCGGCCAGCAGGGCGGGCCCCTTGATGCCCGCCGCCCACATGCATAGCTGCGCGGGAAACTCGCGGCCGTCGGCGGTGCGCACGGAGTTGGCGGCGACTTCGGATACCCGGCATGACGTTTCCACGCGGATGCCCAGTTCGGTCAGCCGGTTGGTCGCGGCCACCGAGATTTTCTCGGGCAGCGCCGACAGGATGCGCGGCGCCCCTTCGACAAGCGTGATGGCCAGGTCGCGCTCGGCGCGGAAATTGGGCAGTCCGTAAGCGCTGACGACGTGGCTGGCTTCGGTCAGCTCCACGGCCAGCTCGACGCCGGTGGCGCCGCCGCCCACGATCACCAGATCCAGCCGGGCCGAAGGATCGCGCACCTTGGCCTGGTCGACCTGCACCATGGCCTTGAGCATGGTCAGGCGGAACTGTTCGGCATTTTCCGTGGTGTCCAGCGTGACGGCATGTTCGGCCGCGCCGGGCGTGTTGAAAAAGTTGGATGTGCTGCCCAGCGCCAGCACCAGCGTGTCGTAGCCGAGTTCGCGGCGCGGCAGGACTTCCTGGCCCTGCGCGTCGTTCACGGCGTCCAGCGTGATCAGGCGGCGGGCGCGATCGACGCTTTCCAGGCGGCCCTGCGCGAACGAAAAGCCGTCCATGTGGGCCAGCATCAGGTACGAAAGGCCTTCCTGGTGGATGTCCAGCGTTCCCGCCGCCGCTTCGTGCAGCGAAGGCTTCCAGATATGGAAGGGGCGGCTGTCGACCAGGGTGATGTGTTGGCGGCCGTGGATACGGCCCAGTTTGGCGGCCAGTTCCAGGCCGCCGGCGCCGCCGCCGACGATAACGATGCGCTCGGAGGGGGCTGACGTCGATTTAGGAATCATGGGTCCCAGTATAAATAGAGTCGCATCCCCGCTGGGAGCGAACCCGTGTCAATGCATGACGAACCGGCTGATGGCGACGCCCACCCAGACCGCGCCGGCGAAGATCAGCAGCAGCATCACCGCCGCGCTGCCCAGATCCTTGGCCCGTCCCAGCAGGGGGTGGCGTTCTACCGAGAGCGCGTCGGCCAGGGCCTCGATGGCGGAGTTCAGCAGTTCCGCAGCCAGCACCATGACCACCGTGCCCACCAGGAAAAAGACCTCGACCGTGGTGCGGCCCAGGAAGAACGCCGCCGGAATCATCAGCACGGCCAGCGCCAGTTCCTGGCGGAAGGCCGCCTCGTATTTGACGGCAGCCTTCAGGCCCTGCCAGGAGTAGCGCAGTGCATTGAGGATGCGGCGCGCGCCACCGGAGCTCTTGAAGGGCGAGTGTTGCGGGTCGTGGGTCATGGAATCGAGGAAAGCCGTGTGTGGCGGCTTTTTAACAGATAAGGGTTGCCGGATGACATCCCATGACGCTATGGGCAAACCCTAATTGTGACCCTTCGTCAGCAGGCGCAGGATTCTGGTCAATTGGTAAGGCCACTTTACCTTTTTGTCCTGTCATTCCGCTGTAGACCCATGCCGATCCAGACTATCGAGCCGCGCCGCTTGTACCGCCAGATCGCCGACCAGCTCCGTTTGCTGATCGAGGCCGGCGAGTTTCCGGTCGGCGCGCGCCTGCCGCCCGAGCGCGACCTGGCCTTGAAGCTGGGCGTGTCGCGGCCGTCGGTGCGCGAAGCGCTGATCGCCCTGGAAGTCGAAGGCTGGGTGGAAGTCCGCATGGGTTCGGGCGTGTATGTGCAGAGCCTGGCCGGGCCGCCCCGCGCCAGCCTGACGGCCGAAAGCCCGCTGGAAACCATCCGTGCCCGGCGCACCATCGAAAGCGAACTGGCGGCCCAGGCCGCGCGCAATCCGGCGCCCGCGCAGGTGGACGGCTTGCGGGACGCCGTAAGCGCCATGGAAGACGAGGCGCGCGCCGGCAGCGTGCCCATACGCGGCGACAGGATGTTCCACCTGCGCGTGGCGGAAATGGCCAACAACGCCGTGCTGGTGCGCGTGGTCGGAGAGCTGTTCGACGAACGCCACAATCCGCTGTCGATGAAACTGGGCGACTACTTCGAGAATCCCGATAGCTGGGCCGTCGCCATCACCGAACACCGCCGCGTCATCGATGCCATCGCGGCCGGCGACGAACAGGGCGCGCGAACCGCCATGCATCAACATCTTTCCTGCTCGTACGACCGCTTGACGGCCAGTTGGCCGGGAGCGGCCGACGCGTTGCGCGCTGAATAGCAAATGGCAGGCGGCGCCACGGCGCCGTCAGCCGATCGCAGTCGCAGTACGAAGGTGCAACTCCGTAGGTGAACTCCATATGTAAAACATGACGCGGGCCGGCTCAAAACTACATCCGCCGCACCCGCCACCTCAAAGAGAGGAGACAACATGAAGCCAGGCAACGCTATCAAAGTGCTGTTCGCCGCCGTCGCGCTCGCCGTCAGCGGCAGCGCGCTGGCGCAGACCAAACTGAAGTGGGCGCATGTGTACGAGACGTCCGAACCCTTCCATACCTCGTCGGTGTGGGCGGCGCAGGAAATTGAAAAGCGCACCAACGGCCGCTATCACATCGATGTCTATCCGGCCTCTCAGCTGGGCAAGGAAAACGATATCAACCAGGGCCTCACCCTGGGCACGGTGGACATGATCATTTCGGGGTCCAGCTTCGCCGCCAAGAGTTTTCCGCGCATCGGCGTGACCTACTATCCCTACACCTTCCGCAGCCCCGAGCACCTGATCGCCTACACCAAGAGCGACATCTACAAAGAGCTGACGGGCGGCTACGACGAAAAGAGCGGCAATCACATCGTCGCCACCACCTACTACGGCACGCGGCAGACGACCTCCAACCGCCCGTTCACCAAGTGCACCGAAATGAAGGGCCTGAAGATCCGCGTCCCGGACGTGGCGGCGTACCTGGCGATGCCGCGCGCCTGTGGCGCCAACACGGCGCCCATCGCCTTTGCCGAGGTCTACCTGGCCCTGCAGAACGGCACGGTGGAGGCGCAGGAGAACCCCCTGACCACCATCGAAGCCAAGAAGTTCTACGAAGTGCAGAAGAACATCATCCTGACGGGTCACATCGTCGATCACCTGAATACGGTGATCTCCGGCAAGCTCTGGAAGAGCCTGTCCGACGAGGACAAGAAGATCTTTGCCGAGGTGGCGCAACAGGCCGCGGAAAAGGCGTCGGCGGAAGTGGCCGACTCCGAAAAGAAGATGGTCGAGGTGTTCAAGAAGCGCGGCCTGACGGTGGCCGAGGTCAATATCGATGACTTCCGCAACACCGTGCTGGAGAAAGTGCCGTTCAAGCAGTACGGCTACGAAAAGTCGGATTGGGAAAAGATCCAGGCGGTGAAGTAAGCCGCGGGCGGGCCGCCGCGCGGCCCGCCGTCTTCACCCTATCCCGCACGAGGGGGACTTTCCATGCAATCCAACGTGAAGGCCACAGCGATGGCGGCCGTCAGCCACACGCCGGCGCAACCGTCGGGCCCGCACCAGACCGCGTCGGTGGACGAGCTGGTCCAGAGTTTCGAAGAGGCCGACCACCACGAGGTCAGCCTGGCCGGCTATCAGCCGGAAGACTGGATCTGCCTGGCCGTGTTCTGGGCCATGGCCCTGCTGGTCTTCCTGCAGTTCTTTTCCCGCTACGTGCTGAACGACTCCTATGCCTGGACCGAAGAGCTGGCGGTGTATTGCCTGATCGGCGTGGTGTTCCTGGGGTCGGCCATGTGCGTGCGGGCCTGCCGCCACATCCAGGTGGACTTCCTTTACCGCTACCTGCCCAAGCCCGCTGGCCGCGTCCTGTCGACGCTGATCGACATCCTGCGCACCGCCTTCTTCGGATATGCCGTGTGGCTTACCTACCGCTACATCGTGCTGGTGGGCGACGAGCCCATGACCACGCTGTTCTGGAACAAGTCCTACGTGTATTGGGCGGCACTGGCGGGCTTCGCGATGATGTTCCTGCGGTCGGTGCAGGTGTCCCTGCAGAACTGGCGGCAGGGGTATTCGATCCTGGAGAACCCCGCGGCCTACGACTCGCTGGACTGAACCGCGAGCCAGAAGCATCCACGAATCCGCAGTGCCTTTCCCGGAGCGATACATGGGCACCCTGATTGGAACCTTTCTGCTGTTGATGATCATGGGACTGCCGGTGGCGGTTTCCATGGCGGGCGCATCCCTGCTGTTCATCCTGATATCGGGCAGCGTGCCGGACGTGGTGATCGCGCAGCGCATGATCGCGGGCGTTGAATCGTTTCCGCTGCTGGCCGTGCCGTTTTTCATCCTGGCGGGCAATCTGATGAACATCGCCGGCATCACCGGCCGCATCTATAACTTCGCGGTGGCGCTGGTGGGCTGGATGCGCGGCGGCCTGGGGCAGGTGAACATCATCGGCTCGGTGGTGTTCGCCGGCATGTCGGGCACCGCCATCGCCGACGCCGCGGGCCTGGGCACCATCGAGATCAAGGCCATGAAGGACCACGGCTACGAGACCGAATTCGCCGTGGGCGTCACCGCCGCGTCGGCCACGCTGGGGCCCATCATCCCGCCGTCACTGCCCTTCGTCATCTACGGCATGATGGCCAACGTATCGATCGGCTCACTGTTCCTGGCGGGGCTGATCCCGGGGCTCGTGCTCACCATCCTCATGATGCTGACCGTGGCCTACTACGCGCGCCGCAACAACTGGGGCGGCGACGTCGCCTTCAACTGGAAGCGGTTGGGCGGGGCGGGCCTGGAAGTGCTGATCGTGCTGGCGTTTCCGATGTCCATCTGGCTGATGACGCTGGCGGGCGTGTCGCCCAACATGGCCACCGGCATCGCCTTCGTGGCCTTGCTGGCGCTGGACTGGAAGTTCAATTTCTCGGCCGTCATGGCGTTGATGGCGCCGGTGATCCTGATCGGCGGCATGACGCTGGGCTGGTTCACCCCCACCGAGGCCGCGGTGGCCGCCGTGATCTGGGCGCTGTTCCTTGGCCTGGTGCGCTATCGCTCCATGACGCTCAAGACTCTGGCCAAGGCGTCTTTCGACACCATCGAGACCACGGCGTCCGTCCTGTTCATCGTGACGGCGGCGTCGGTGTTCGCCTGGCTGCTCACCACGACGCAGGCGGCGCAGACGCTGACCGACGCGATCCTGAGCGTGACGCAGAACAAGTGGGTGTTCCTGTTGATGGCCAATGTGCTGATCCTGATCGTGGGCTGCTTCATCGACACGATCGCGGCCATCACCATCCTGGTGCCGATCCTGCTGCCCATCGTGTTGAAGCTGGGCATCGACCCGATCCACTTCGGCCTGATCATGACCCTGAATCTGATGATCGGCCTGCTGCATCCACCCATGGGGATGGTGCTGTTCGTACTGGCGCGGGTGGCCAGGCTGTCAGTCGAGCGCACCACGATGGCCATCCTGCCGTGGCTGGTGCCGCTGTTCGTGGCGCTGATCGCCATTACCTACATTCCCCAGATCACGCTGTGGCTGCCCACGGTGATGGGGATGACCGGAAAATAAAGGAGGCACGCGTATGTCTGGAAGACTGCAGGGCAAGACCGCCATCGTCACCGCCGCCGGGCAGGGCATCGGCCGCGCCGTGGCGCAGGCCTACGCGCGAGAGGGCGCGGACGTACTCGCCGTGGACTTGAACGGCGCCGCGCTGCAGACGCTGTCCGGCTGCCGCACCCGGATCCTGGACGTGACCGACGGCCGCGCCGTGCGGGAGCTGGCGGACGCCGCCGGGCCGGTGGACGTGCTGTTCAACGGCGCGGGCTTCGTGCACGCCGGCACCATCCTGGACTGCGACGAAGACGCCTGGGACTTTTCATTCAACCTGAACGTGCGCTCGATGTACCTGCTGATCCGCGCCTGCCTGCCCGGCATGCTGGCACGCGGCTCGGGCGCCATCGTCAACATGGCGTCTGTGGCGGGCAGCATCAAGGGCGCGCCCAACCGCTGCGCCTACGGCGCCACCAAGGCCGCGGTCATCGGCCTGACCAAGGCGGTGGCCGCGGACTACGTGGCAAACGGCATACGCTGCAATGCGATCTGCCCGGGTACGGTGGAATCCCCGTCGCTGCGCCAGCGCATCGAGGCGCAGGCGCAGGCCAGCGGCCAGTCCATCGCCGCGGTGGAGGCCGCCTTCACCGCGCGCCAGCCCATGGGCCGCATCGGCCGCACGGAAGAGATCGCGGCGCTGGCGGTGTATCTTGCCAGCGACGAATCCGCTTTCACCACCGGCACCGCGCAGGTCATTGACGGCGGCTGGTCCAACTGACTTTTTCGCTTCAAGCAACACGCAACAAGGAACACGCTATGAAACTGATGCGCTATGGCCCCAAGGGCTTTGAGAAGCCCGGCCTGCTCGACGCCCAGGGCCAGGTACGCGACCTGTCGTCCGTCGTCGCCGACATCACCGCCGGGACGCTCGGCGCCGCCGGGCTGGCCGAGCTGCGCGCGCTGGACCCGTCCAAACTGCCGCTGGTGGCGCAGCCCGGCCGGACCGCGCCGCCCTGGAGCGGCATGGGCAAGTTCATCTGCATCGGGCTGAACTACGCGGACCATGCCGCGGAGTCCGGCCTGCCGGTGCCGGCCGAGCCCGTCGTCTTCATGAAAACGACGTCGGCCGTGGTGGGCAGCAACGATCCGGTCGTGCTGCCCCAGGATTCCGTGAAGACCGATTGGGAAGTCGAGCTGGGCGTGGTGATCGGCGAGAAGGCGCGCTACGTCAGCGAGGCCGACGCGATGAAGCACGTGGCCGGGTATTGCGTCGTGAACGACGTGTCCGAACGCGAATACCAGATCGAACGCGGCGGCACCTGGGACAAGGGCAAGGGCTGCGACACCTTCGGCCCCGTGGGACCGTGGCTGGCCACGGCCGACGAAATCCCGGATCCGCAAGACCTGGAGATGTGGCTGGAAGTGAACGGCAAGCGCTACCAGAACGGCAGCACCCGCACCATGGTGTTCGGCGTGGCGCAGCTTGTGGCCTACGTCAGCCGCTTCATGACGCTGTATCCGGGCGACCTGATCAGCACTGGCACGCCGCCCGGGGTGGGCATGGGCCAGAAGCCCGCGCCCATCTATCTCAAGGCGGGCGACGAGATCAAGCTGGGCATCGCCGGCCTGGGCGAACAGCGCCAGCGCGTCCATGCCTGGGATCCCGCCCTGATCGACGGCTGATTCGGGCCCCTTTCTTTCCGGAGTCTTCATGTCCCAGACCGACACGGCAGTCATACGCATCCACCCGGCGGACAACGTGGTGATCGCAAGACGGCAGCTTGTCAGCGGCACGCGCCTGGAAAGCGAGGGGGTGACGATCCTGGGCCTGGTGCCGCCCGGCCACAAGGTGGCCGTGCGCGCCATCGCGGCGGGCGAGCCCGTGCGCCGCTACAACCAGATCATCGGCGTGGCGCGGCAGGACATCGCGCCCGGCCAGCACGTCCATACCCAGAACCTGGAGTTCTCGGACTTCAAGCGCGACTATGCGGTGGGGCAGGGCGCGCACGCCACGGACTACGTGGCGGAGCCGGCCATGTTCGACGGCATCGTGCGCGCCGACGGCCGCATCGCCACCCGAAACTACATCGGCATCCTGACCAGCGTGAACTGTTCGGCCACGGTGGCGCGCGCCATCGCCGACCATTTCCGGCGCGACATCCGGCCCGAAGCCCTGGCGTCCTGTCCGAACGTCGACGGAGTCGTGGCGCTGACGCATGGCGCGGGCTGCGCCACCGGCAGCGAAGGCGAACCGCTGCGGGTGCTGCGGCGCACGCTGGGCGGCTATGCGCGGCACGCCAACTTCGGCGGCCTGATGGTCGTCGGCCTGGGTTGCGAGACCAATCAGATCGGCGGGCTGATGGAGCAGGAACGCTTGCGCGAAAGCGGCATGCTGCATACCTTCAACATCCAGGACACCGGCGGCACGCGCAAAACCGTGGCGCGCGGCATCGAACTGGTGGAGCGCATGCTGGACCAGGCCAACCAGGTACGCCGCGAGGCGGTGCCGGCCAGCCACCTGACCGTGGGCCTGCAGTGCGGCGGATCGGACGGCTACTCCGGCATCAGCGCCAATCCGGCGCTGGGCGCGGCGGTGGACCTGCTGGTGCGCCACGGCGGCACGGCCATTCTTTCCGAGACCCCCGAGATCTATGGCGGCGAACATCTGCTGACGCGCCGCGCGCAAACGCCTGCCGTCGCCGACAAGCTGCTGGCGCGCGTGCGCTGGTGGGAGGACTACTGCGCCCGCAACGACGCCGAGATGGACAACAATCCCTCGGCCGGTAACAAGGCGGGTGGCCTGACGACCATTCTGGAAAAGTCGCTGGGCGCGATCGCCAAGAGCGGCACGACCAACCTCACCGATGTCTACGAATACGCCGAGCCGGTGCGGGCGCGCGGGCTGGTGTTCATGGATACCCCCGGCTATGACCCCGTGTCCGCCACCGGTCAGGTGGCGGGCGGCGCCAACCTGATCTGTTTCACCACCGGGCGCGGGTCCGCCTATGGCTGCGCACCGGCGCCCTCCTTGAAGCTTTCGACCAACACCGCGCTGTGGCAGCGGCAGTCGGACGACATCGACATCAACTGCGGTGAAGTGGTTGACGGCGCGCAAAGCGTGGCGCAGATGGGCGAGCGTATCTTCCAGTTGATGCTGCAGACGGCGTCGGGCCGGCGCACGCGCAGCGAAACACACGGTTACGGTCAAAATGAGTTTGTCCCGTGGCAACTGGGCGCGGTGATGTAGCGAGACGGGACAGGGCATGCTATACCCTGGCGCTTCGCTCCTTTTTGGCATTGGCCGACCATGCATGAACGTTTGAGCACGGAGTCGTTATCGCGTCTGCCCGCAGACGTGGAGAAGCCCATTTATGACCGCAGCCGGCTGACGCCCGGCATCGTGCATCTGGGACTGGGCGCGTTCCATCGCGCGCATCAGGCGGTGGTGACCGATATGGCCATGCAGGCCAGCGGAGACCTGAGCTGGGGAATTCTGGGCGTGTCGCTGCGCCGCCCCGCCACGCGCGACGCGCTGACGCCGCAGGACGGCCTGTACACGCTGGCCGTGCGCGATGCCGGGCCCGACGGCCATGAACGCGAACAGCTCCGCGTCGTGGGCTCGGTCCTGCGGGTGCTGGTGGCGGAGGAAGATCCCAATGCGGTGCTGGAGCGCATAGCGTATCCGCAGACGCGCATCGTCAGCCTGACCGTGACCGAAAAGGGTTATTGCCACGAGCCCGCCAGCGGCCATCTGCGCTGGGACGATCCGGATATCCTGCATGATCTGGAAAACCCGCATCGGCCGCGCAGCACCATCGGCATCCTGGTCCACGGCCTGGCGCTGCGCCGGGAACGCGGCCTGCCCCCCGTCACGCTATTGTCCTGCGACAACCTGCGCGGCAACGGCGATACGCTGCGCAGCCTGGTGCTGTCCTTTGCCCTGCGCGTGGACGTCTCCTTGACCGATTGGATCGACCGGCACTGCACCTTTCCGAATTCCATGGTGGACCGCATCGTGCCGGTCACCCTGGACCAGGACCGCGAGCGGATCGCCGGGAAACTGGGCGTGGAGGATGCCTGGCCGGTGCTGGGCGAACCCTATCTGAACTGGGTGATCGAAGACAAATTCGCGGCGGGCCGGCCGGCCTGGGACGCCCAGGGCGGAGCAACCTTCGTGGGCAACGCGGCGCCCTATGAGCGCCTGAAGCTGCGCATGGTGAGCGGGCCGCATTCCACGCTGGCCTACCTGGGCGCGGCGCTGGGGCTGCAGACCATGGGCGAGGCAGTGAACACCCCGGCGCTGCGCGCCTTTGTCGAAGCCATGATGCGCCTGGAGATCGCGCCGACCCTGCGGGGCATTCCCGATGTGGGGCTGGAGGAATACCGCCAGCGATTCCTCGCGCGGGTATCCAACCCGGCGCTGCCGCATCCGGTGAAGCAGGTCGCCATGGATGGTTCGCAGAAGATCCCGCAGCGCCTGCTCGACACCATCCGCGACCGTCTGCGGGCCGGTCACGACATCGATCGCCTGAGTCTGGCGGTGGCGGCCTGGCTGCACTATCTGCGCGGCGAAAACGAGCAGGGCGGCCACTATGACATCCAGGATCCGCTTGCCGCAAGGCTGGCCAGGCTGCTGTCGCGCGCCGAGGTCGCCGCGCGCGCCGCCGCGCCGTCCCAGGCGGCGCATCGGCGGGCCATGGTGCTGTCAAGGTTCAAGCCGGTGTTCGGTGAATTGGGCGAATCGGCCGAGTTCGTCTCAAGCCTGGCCACGCATTTGGAAACGCTGCGCGAGCACGGTGTGATCCGCGCCGTGGAGGCAGCCACCTAGGAGCGCGACATGATTGCCGAAGGCCGAGTGGATGCCGCCGAATGGGAACGCTGGGGTGCGGACTGCCTGCTAGCCCAGGATTTCTCCGAGCCGGACGCGCGCTGCCTGGCCCAGAGCCTGGCCCAGACCAGCCTTTGGGGGATCGATTCGCACGGCATCGCGCGCCTGCCGCACTATCTGAACCGGGTCGCGCACGGGTCCATCCAGGCGCGCCCCGACATCGCTATCGAGCGCACCGGCCCGGGCACTGCTCAGGTGCATGGCGGCCAGGGGCAGGGCATCGTGGTGGCCCATCGGGCCAACGCGCTGGCGATCGAGCTGGCCAAAAGCGCCGGCGTGTCCGCGGTGGGTGTCAGCGATTCCTCGCATTGCGGCGCGATCGGCCTGTACAGCCGGGCCGCGGCCCGGGTCGGGTTCATCGGCATTGCCTTCACCCATTCGGACTCGATTGCCGCGCCCTTCGGCGGGCACGAGCCGTTCTTCGGTACCAACCCGATCTCGCTCGCCTTTCCCCAAGAGGGCGCCGACCCGCTCTGCCTGGACATGGCCACCACCGCCATTCCGTGGAACCGCGTGATGAACGCCCGGCGCGACGGCGTAGCGCTGCCGGCGGGCGTGGCGCTGGACGCGCAAGGCCGGGACTGCGCCGACGCCGCGCAGGCGCACGCCCTGCGCCCCTTGGGCGGGCCGGAATACGGCTACAAGGGCTACGGGCTGGCGATGATGGTCGAACTGCTCTGCGGGCCGTTGAACGGCAATCCCTTCGGACCGCATATTTCGCCCATGTACGACGCGCTGGACCGCCCCAGGGAATTGGGCGCGTTCTTCATAGTCATAGACCCCGCGCGCTTCGCCGGCGGCGCGGCGTTGGCCACGGTGATTGCCGGCATGGCGACCGAGCTGTCGCAGGCCCCGGGATCACCGCGTCTGCCAGGCAGCCCGGAAGCCGCCGCGCAGGCCGAACGCCAGCGGCAGGGCCTACCGGTGCCGCTCGCCCTGTGGGCCGAGATGCAGGCCTGGAGCAGCCGGCTGGGCGTGGCGCTGCCGGAGCGCTTGTCTTAGGAAGATCCGGGCGCTCAGGCGTCGCGCGTGGATGCGGAATCCGCCGCTGGGGCGGCTTGCGCCGTAGGCGCCGCATGCCGTTCCGCCTTGCCGAAGCGCAACGCGAATTGCCGCGTGAAGACCGCGCCAAAGAAGAAAATCTGCGCGGAATAGTAGATCCACAGCAGCAGCGCAATCAGCGAGCCCGCCGCGCCATAGGCGGACACCGCCGCGCCCCGGCTCAGGTAGACCCCTATCCCCCACTTGCCCAGCAGGAACAGCGCGGCCGTCACGATCGCGCCGGGGATGACGTCCGGCCAGGAAATCTTCGCGCTGGGCAGCAGTTTGAAGATCACGGCGAACAGGGCCGCCACCACAGAAAAGGAAAACAGGTTCGACACCCATTCCGCCACCAGCGCGAACGACGAGGCCGTCCATAGTTCGCCGTAATAGCCGCGCGCGGCCGCCAGCCCGGCGTTCACGGTCAACGACACCAGCAGGAACAGCGCCAGCACCAGCACCAGCCCAAACGACAGCACGCGGCTGCGCACCATGCCGTGCAGGCCGCCCTTCTCGTTGGCGGACACTTCCCACAGATCGTCCAGGCTGGCCTTCAGTTCGGCGAAGGCCGTGGTGGCGCTGAAGATCAGCACAAAAATCGAGATCAATGCGGCAATCCAGCCGCCGCCCGATTCATGCGCGCTGGCCAGCACCGTCTGGATCACTTCCGCACCGCGCTCGCCGATCAGGTCGCGCAGTTGCGTGACCAGTTCGTCGCGCACCGCATCTTCGCCAAAGAAAGCGCCCGCCACGGCAATCACCAGCAGCAGCATCGGGGCCAGCGAGAAGACCATGTAAAGCGCCAGCGCGGCACCCTTGCTGGAGGCGCGGTGGCTGGACCACTGCCTGGCGGAGTCCATCAACAGCCCGCTGATCTGGGAAGGACGCAGGACACGCAGCAGGGTCTTGGGAAGGCGCATGGGGCGAAGCTCGGTCTGGGTGAACCTTTATTGTAGGGACGCATATACCGCTGCGTAACCACCAGATTGTTCGTAAACGTGTGCTCGCCCAAGGGGGCGGCCCCCCGCGAAGAAACAACAGGCAAAGAAAAACCCCCGGGGCGAAGGTCCGGGGGTTTCTCGGGATACTGCGTTCCCCGGCCGAAGCCGGGGAGGCCTTGCAGGGTAGCGGGACTTAGAAGTCCATGCCGCCCATGCCGCCCATGCCGCCGGGCATTGCCGGAGCAGCGGGCTTGTCTTCGGCCAGTTCCACAACGGCGGCTTCAGCCGTCAGCAGCAGGCTGGCGACGGAGGCAGCGTTTTGCAGGGCGGTGCGGGTCACCTTGGTGGGATCCAGCACGCCTTGCTCGACCAGGTCGGTGTACTCGCCGGTCGCGGCGTTGTAGCCGTAGTTGCCCTTGCCTTGCAGCACGTTGCTGACCACGACGCTGGCTTCTTCGCCGGCGTTCGTGACGATGGTGCGCAGGGGCTCTTCCACAGCGCGCAGGATCAGCTTGATACCGGCGTTCTGGTCAGGCGTGTCGCCCTTCAGGTCAGCGATGGCTTGCTTGGCGCGCAGCAGTGCAACGCCGCCGCCAGCCACAACGCCTTCTTCCACTGCGGCGCGGGTAGCGTGCAGGGCGTCTTCGACGCGTGCCTTCTTTTCCTTCATTTCGACTTCGGTGGCAGCGCCAACGCGAATCACGGCAACGCCGCCGGCCAGCTTGGCCACGCGTTCTTGCAGCTTTTCACGGTCGTAGTCGGACGTGGCTTCTTCGATCTGCACGCGGACTTGCTTGACGCGAGCTTCGATCGACTTGCTGTCGCCAGCGCCGTCGATGATCGTGGTGTTTTCCTTGCCCACTTCGATGCGCTTGGCTTGGCCCAGTTCCTGCAGGCCGGCCTTTTCCAGCGACATGCCGGTTTCTTCGGAGATCACCGTGCCGCCCGTCAGGATGGCGATGTCTTCCAGCATGGCCTTGCGGCGGTCGCCGAAGCCCGGAGCCTTGACGGCGGTGGTCTTCAGGATGCCACGGATGTTGTTCACAACCAGGGTGGCCAGCGCTTCGCCTTCGACGTCTTCCGCGATGATCAGCAGGGGACGGCTCGACTTGGCGACTTGTTCCAGCACGGGCAGCAGGTCACGGATGTTGCTGATCTTCTTGTCGAAAATCAGGACATACGGATCTTCCAGCACGGCAACTTGCTTTTCCGGGCTGTTGATGAAGTAGGGCGACAGGTAGCCGCGGTCGAATTGCATGCCTTCGACGACGTCCAGCTCGTTTTCCAGCGACTTGCCGTCTTCGACGGTGATGACGCCTTCCTTGCCGACCTTGTCCATCGCGTCAGCGATGATCTGGCCGATGGAGGAATCGCTGTTGGCCGAGATCGAACCGACTTGAGCGATTTCCTTGCTGGTCGTGACCGGCTTGGATTGCTTCTTCAGTTCAGCCACGGCGGCGGCGACAGCCTTGTCGATGCCGCGCTTCAGGTCGATCGGGTTGAAACCGGCGGCAACGTACTTCAGGCCTTCCATGACGATGGCTTGAGCCAGCACGGTGGCGGTCGTGGTGCCGTCGCCGGCGTTGTCGGAGGTCTTGGACGCGACGTCCTTGACGAGTTGAGCGCCGATGTTTTCGAACTTGTCCTTCAGTTCGATTTCCTTGGCGACGGACACGCCGTCCTTGGTCACCGTCGGGGCGCCGAACGAGCGCTCCAGCACGACGTTGCGACCCTTGGGGCCCAGGGTGGTCTTGACAGCGTTGGCGAGGACATTCACGCCACGGACGATGCGCACGCGGGCGTCATCACCGAACAATACTTGCTTGGCAGCCATTTCTTAGCTTCCTTCGAAAATTCGTTTAAGGCGGGATTTACAGAACCACGGCGAGGATTTCGTCCTCGCGGATGACGAGCAGTTCTTCGCCATCAACCTTCACGGACTGGCCGGCGTACTTGCCGAACAGAACCTTGTCGCCAGCCTTCAGGTCGACCGGCAGGATCTTGCCGTCTTCGGTCTTCTTGCCGGGGCCGACGGCCACGACTTCACCTTGATCGGGCTTTTCAGCGGCGCTGTCGGGGATGACGATACCCGAGGCAGTCTTGCGCTCGTTTTCGAGGCGTTTGACGATCACGCGATCGCCCAGGGGACGCAAGGCCATGTGGAACTCCTGTTACTAAAGAAGAAAGTGAATGATCGGTTTGGCCCGGGAGGGCTGTTAGCACTCACCGGTGTCGAGTGCTAATTATAGGGATGATGTTCTAGGGTTCAAGGGGGAGGCGGGCGCTGTTACATATTTGGGGGGAGGTGTCGAATGTCCTTCAACATGAGAGTTGGTTCACAGACGTTCATATGTAACAAGCATGTAGATCGAGATGGCGTGGGTTCGGGCGGAATGCCGCGCACCCCAAGTTACCAACGTAACCTTCAGATGGCCGTCGGGCAAAAAGCGGTCAGCCCCAGTGCACTGCGATATCAGCCATAATCAATTCAACCTGGCCCCCGAGTGACGGCAGGAGTTCAGTTTTCGCTCCCACATAAACCGCTAGCGGGTGGGCCGTAGCGTACTCAGTGCGGAATGTCTCAATGATGACACCGGAAACGCCAGACGAAGACTTGGTACGGACCCGCAGCCACAAGCCACGCGAACTGCCCCAGGGCTTTCGGGCTGGATTGATTACGGCCATCACGGTATTGCTGGGCTTTTCGCTGGGTTTCCTGCGCTACTGGGGCTTCGACGCGCCGGGCGATTGGAGCGTGCTGTCCGTGCTGCCGGGCGTGTTCTTGTTGCTCGCCATCCTGCTGCAGATAATTGCGCTTTACCGCGCCTTGCGTTTGGAAGATGACGCCGAGGATGAATACCGGAAAACCGTGCGATGGTTCATCGCGTCGGCGATGCTGCTGTTGCTGGGTCTGACAGCGGCGTTGTGGGAGGTGGCGTGATAAGAGAGGGATTGGGGCCGGTGAAGGGAATCGAACCTTCGTATGAAACTTGGGCCGCCCATTTCGGGCTAGATCTACTCAGCAGTAAGTGCTCACGGCGGTCTGTTGATCGACTTCGGATTCTAACCAGGCGCGCATCGCGGCGACCCTCAGAAGTCGTAAAGCCGCGCGGCGTTATCGACCAGGATCGTCTGCTTCTCCGCCTCGCTCACCCACGCGCAGAAGGCCGAGAGTTGTTCGCCATCGTCGATGGGATGCAGCGGTTCGCTGCGATCACGTGTGCGCGCCACGCCGGGCCAGGCGCCCGAATGCGGCCAGTCGGTGCCCCACAGCATGCGGTCAAGCCGCGTATCGATCAGGGCACGTGCGATCTCGCGCGCCTCGATGGGCGGACGGCCGTCCTGCCAGACCGTAAGGCGATACGGCGCAGAGAGCTTCACGTACACATTGCCCGTCGCCACCATCTCCAGTAGCGCATCGAAGCCGGGCTGGCCCGGGCCGGCCACGGCGCTCGCCAGTGCGAAATGATCAATCACGACGGGCACGGGGCAGTCGCGCAGCGCGGGCGCGAGGGCGGTCACGACGGGCAGCGTGGTGTAGATCTGCACGTGCCAACCCAGCTCGGCCACCTGCTCGGCGGTGCGCGCCAGCGCATCGCGCGCGATGGCCGGATCCTGCTGGCCGAACGACTGCAGGTTGACGCGGGCGCCTCTCACGCCCGCCGCATGCAGCGCACGCAGGCCGTCGCGCGAAATATCGGGCGCTAGTACCGCGACGCCGCGCGACGCATGGCCTGCCGCATTCAGGGTGGCAAGGGCATCGGTCATGCAACGATTGTCGGTGCCTTGCGGGCTGGCCTGCACGACCACTGCGCGGTCAACCCCCAGCGCCGCGTGCAGCGCGAGCAGATCATCGCTGGAGGCGAGCCCCGGCATGAACACGCGGTTTTCGGCAAGCGGATAGCGGTCGAACGGACCGAAGATGTGCACGTGACAATCGCAGGCGCCTGGCGGAATCGTGTCGGTGACAGGGCTGTGATGGATGCCCAGCACGGTGCGCGGATCGTCGGAAGAAGAGGCGGGCTGCGTACGGCTCATGGGATGCTCAAGAGGATGAGGGTTGGGAAGCACGAGCAAGCGACCGCGCTCAGGGGTTCTGCTTGATGCCGGCGGTCTGGATCAGCCGCACCCATTTATCGCGATCGGCCAGGTAGTAGCGGGTGAAGGCCGCCGGGGTGTCGTCGGACAGCGCGTACCCTTGCGCCTCCAGCTTCTCGCGTACATCCGGCAGGCGCAGCACGCGACGCACTTCCGCGTTCAGCGCGTTGACGACGTCGGGCGGTGTGGCGGCGGGTGCAAGCAGGCCAAGCCAGGTCGCGACCTCGTAGTCCTTGAGGCCCGCTTCGGCCGTGGTCGGCAACTGCGGCGCGAAGCTGACGCGCGCTTTGCTCGTCACGGCCAGGGCGCGCAGGCGCTGGTCCTTCATGTAGGGCAGGGCCGTCGAGGCGTTGGCGAACATGAACGGCAACCGGCCCGCCAGCATTTCGGTGATGCAGGCCTGTTCGCCGGCAAACGGGATGCTGTGCAGCTCGATGCCCGCCGTCTGGGCGAACAGCACGGCAGCCATATAGGGCGAGGTGCCGATGCCTCCCGAGCAGAAATCGATCTCGCCCGGTGCGGCCTTGGCCTGCGTGATGAGCTCCTGGACGGAGTTGGCGCGCAGCTTCGGCCCGGCCAGCAGCACTTGCGGCGCGCTGCCCACCAAGGCCACGCCGGTAAAGTCCTTGAGGGGGTCGAACGTCGTCACGTTCTGCAGCGTGGGCGCCACCGCGACCGTCGTCTGGCTGGCGAGCAGCAGGGTGTTGCCGTCGGGCCGCGCGCGTGCGACATACGCGGCCGCGATCATGGATGCGGCGCCGTTCTTGTTCTCGACCATCACGGCGCGCCCGCCCACCTGCATGTGCTGCGCCACGATGCGAGCCACGGTGTCGGGCGCACCGCCCGGCGGGGCACCGACGACGATCCGGATCGTGCCACCCGCCGAGGTGGTGTCTGACAGCGCGGGCGCCCCTGAAGCCAGCAACGCGCTGCCGAGCAGCGGCGCGAGCAGTCTGGCGAGCAGCCTGCGTGGGTGAACGCCAGGTTTCGTGTGCATCGGTGTCTCCTCGCGATTTTGCCGTGCGCCGCATCGAAGCCACGCCGACTGTTGTGGTGTGGAACCAGTGTCCGGCATGCGGCTTGATATGGTCAAATATATATATTGAGTCATTTCATATATGAATATGTATGAATAGCGAGGTTCGCATGAATAAACGCGAGATGGCGCTGTTTGAAGCCGTGGGGCGCACCGGATCCGTGACATTGGCGGCGGCGGCCACCGGGATGTCGCAGCCCGCGGCGAGCGCGATGCTGAAGTCGCTGGAAGACAAGTTGGGCTTCGCCTTGTTCAGCCGCGAGAAGCGCCGGCTGGCGCTTACCGCCGAGGCTCGCATGCTGCTGCCGGAGATCGTCCATGCGCTGGCGGCGATGGACAACGCCGAACGTGTGGCGGCCAGCATGCGGGGCGGGGCGCATGCGCGGCTGGACGTGGGGGCGGTGGCGGCCGTGGGCGCGAGCATCCTGCCCGGTGCGATGGCCTGGTTGCAGGCCCGCGAGCCCGGTGTGCGCGTCAGCGTGCGTACGGACATGACGCTAGGCGTGGCGGGACTGGCGGCCGATCAGCGCATCGATATCGGCATCGTGATCGGCTCGGCCGCGCTGCCGAACGTGGGCCAGCGCACGCTGGCGCGGCTGAGCCTGCAGGCCGTGATGCCGGCGGGCCACGCGCTGGCGCGTCGCCACCGTCTCGCGTTGGCCGACCTGGCGGACATCCCCTACATCTCGCTCAGTCGTCACTTGCAGGTGGGGGCGCTCACGGCGCGGCAGTTCGAGCAGGAGCGCTTGCCGTTTCTGCCGGTGATCGAGGTGAATCAGTACTCGGCCGCCTGTGCCTTTGCGGAACGCGGCCTGGGCGTGGCCATCCTCGATAGCATGAGCGGCCTATATGCGCGTCGTCATGGGCTGCGTGTCGTGCCCGTCGATGTGGAAGGCGGTCTCAACCTCGACATCGTATGGCCCCTGAACCGCGGCCTGGGGCGCGTGGCACGGCAACTCGAGGCCGGCCTGGTGCACGAACTGTCGCACACCACCGAGTAGATGGGCGTCAGCCTTCTTTGAGCATGGACTCTCCGCCGGCCTTCATGTCGCCCGCGCGGATCACGCTGAACTCACCGTCGGATTCGATATAGGCGCCGTGGTTCCATCCCTGTTAAGATAACAGGAATCGATCGCATTATCGTGTTGGCGCCAGAAGGCGAATTTCCGCCCCTGCGCGAAGTGCAATATGGCGATGACGGATCGAGTGTTATTTTCGGGGCGCCGTGTTTGGGCGCTCGCGATCCCACCTGACCAATGCTGCCCCTCGCGTGTGAAGCGCGTTGCGGGGGAGTATCTGCTTCTGATCAACCGGAGTGAGTATTCATGCCGAGTCAATCGTTGCGTGGCGAGTTGGAGGAGGTCTTTACACTCCATCGCTCGAAACTGAAGCACGTGGCGAGAAACATTGTTCAGAACGCGGATCATGCCGAGGAGGTGGTGCAGGACGCCTACCTCAAGGTGCTGAATGCGGGCGATGTCCGGGAGATCAAGCGTCCACTCAGCTATTGCTATCAGGTGGTGCGCAACCTGGCGCTCGATAGCTACCGCCATAACGCTGTCGAAAACGTATACCGTACCTTTGTCGACGACCTTGACAGCGTGGCGCGGCCCGTTGAAGGCGCGGTCGACAGGCTGCTCGACACACGCAATGCCCTGGTGGAGATCGACCGGGTGCTGGATACCCTGCCGCCGCGAACCCGGCAGGCCTTTGAGCTCACCCGGCTGAGCGGGCATACGCAGCGCGAAGTTGCACGGATTCTTGGCTGCTCGGCGACCATGGTCAACTTCATGATCAAGGATGCCGATGCGGCGCTCCAGAGTTGCCGGCATTTTCTTGACGAAGATTGACCCAGTGCAATGGCCGGACGGCGCGTTCACGCTATAAGATAGCGGCGTTAGATAACTTAACGACATATTCCCGTCACACCAGTTAGGTAGCTCGCTCGGGCGCCCCTGTCGTACGCTAAGGTCAGTCATGCAGAAAGATATGAAACAGTCCGGGGAGCAGGCCGACCTGGTCTGGAATATCGCCTGGTCCTGGGCCCGCCGGCAGCCGCTGCAGGGCGACGCGGAACAGGCAGCCCTGAACGAATTGGCATGCTGGTTGGCCGCGGATCCCGCGCATCGCAAGGCCTACCAGAAGGCCTGTAAGCTCTGGTTGTTGGCGGGGCTGGTGCCGCCAGTCAACGACGTGCCCATTCCGGGCGCGCCCGACGCTTCCGACCCGGATCCCGAACAGGGACGCCCGGCGCCCTTCGATTCCCACTAAACAAAGCTCGACCCTCTTCGTCATGTAAGACGGAAGGAAGTTGTTCGCGTCTGCGAATGACCCGTTTCCATCCGATTTTCAACGATGCGTGGGGTTGCCTATGTCCGCGAGCTGCTTTGATCGGGAAGACGAGACGTTCATCGTGCTGGTCAATGACGAAGAACAGTATTCCATCTGGCCACACTGGAAAGCGGTACCCGCCGGCTGGCGGGCTATCGATGGCGTGAAGGGCGACAAGCCGACCGTGCTTGCCTTTGTCGAACGCACCTGGACCGATATGCGTCCCAAGTCGCTGCGGGACTGGATGGCTCAGCAAGAGGGATCGCCCTCCGCCTCCGCCGGCGGCAACCAAACACCCGCCGAAGCCACTGCCGATTGAGGCCGAGGCGATGACGCCGGCCGTAACTCTGTTGTGCCTGCCGTGCGCCGGCGCGAGCGCGACGATGTACCTGCGCTGGCGCCGCGTGTTTCCCGCCTGGATCAGGGTGGAGCCCGTGGAGCTGCCTGGCCGTGGGTTACGCATGGCCGAACCTTTCATGGAAGACTTTGACTCGCTGGTGGCCCATCTGTGCGCGCTGCACGCACGGGCGATGCAAGGGCGATATGCGCTGTTTGGCCATAGCCTGGGTGGTTTGCTTGCGTATGGCATGACCCGCCATCAGCGCGCCACCGGGGGGCCGCTCCCCTTGGCCATGCTGGCCTCGGCCAGCCCCGCGCCATCGCGGCGCCGGGGCGAGGCCTATCCGGCCAAGGGCGACGACCGGGCGCTGCTCGCCGACCTGCACCGGCAGGGCGGGACACCGCAAGCCGTGTTCGACGATCCCGAATTGATCCGGCTGACGCTGGATGCGCTGGGCTCCGACTACCGCTTGTGCGAAAGCTTCGCGCCCGCTCCGAGTCCCGGCGTGCCGGTCCCTCTGCATGTGTTTGCCGGACGCGACGACGACATCGGCGAGGCACGCATCCAGGCGTGGCGAGAAGAAGCCGGCGATGTGTACACCCTGGATTGGTTCGAAGGCGGGCACTTCTACTTTCGTGAGCGGGAGGCCGAGGTCCTGGCAGCGGTAAGGCAGCGGCTGGAACTGTCGTTGACGGAGGGTCGCCATGGCCGCCCCATCCCGGCCTGAGGCGCTGCCCCGCGGCCTGGCGGTGCACGCCTGGGCACTGGACCTGCATGCGGACGCCGCCTCCGACTGGGACATCCTGGCCGAGGCAGAGCGCATGCGAGCGCAGCAATATCAACGCGCCGCGGACCGGCGGCGATATGTGCAGACGCGCGCCGGACTGCGCAGGCTGTTGGCGCAGCAGATGTCCTGCCGGCCGGCGGAAGTGCCGATCGTGGCGGGGCTGCATGGCAAGCCTGAAGTCGCCAGGCCCGCGGCGCCGCGTTTCAACGTGGCGCACGCCGGTAGCCGAGCCCTGGTGGCGCTGGCGGATGCGCGGCGCATATCGCACGTCGGTGTTGATATCGAGGCCTGCATGCCGGGCCTGGATGCGGTGGCCATGATGCCGCTGGCGCTGACCGAGGCGGAGCAAGAGGAACTGGTCCGGACGCGAGACCTCGAAGCGGCGATGTACGCCCGCTGGGTCGAAAAGGAGGCCGTGCTGAAGGCGATCGGCGTCGGGGTCTCCGTGCATTTGAGGACGGTAAGTATTCATCCGGATTCCGACGGCGGCTTGCGGGTGCGCAGCACCCGCCCGGCGTGGGCCGGTTTCAAGGTGATGGCTATCGATGCGCCGCCCGGCTATGCGGCCGCGCTGGCCTGGCACAGCGAGGACGAGATATGAACGAAACATTGACCCGTTTCGAGCGCCACGCGCCCGAGGGCTCGGAATTGCCGGTGTTGATCACGCCCTCGCGGGCCGGGCAGGATGTGCGCGAAGCCGCCGCCAACCTGCGCGGGGCCATTGACGACGCGCTGTTCGGCGTGGGTGGCGTGCTGCTGCGTGACTTCTCGGTTCCCGATGTCGGCGCGTTCCAGCAGTTTGCGGCGGCGTTCGGCCACCCCTTGCTCAAGTACGAATTCGCCTCGACGCCGCGCAGCGCGGTGGAGTCCTCGGGTGGCGCGGGCATCTACACGTCCACCGAGTATCCGGCGCACCAGCACATCCCCTTGCACAATGAGCAGGCCTATACGCGCGAATGGCCCATGAAGATCTGGTTCCATTGCGTGACGGCGTCCCAGGAGGGCGGTGAAACGCCGATCGCGGATAGCCGTGCGGTGTATCGCCGCATGCCGCGTTCCGTCATTGAGCGCTTTCGCCCGGGCATTCTCTATGTGCGCAACTTCGGCGAAATGGATGTGCCCTGGCAGAAGGTTTTCAACACCGAAGACCGCGCCGCGGTGGAGGCGTTTTGCACCCGTACGGGCATTGCCTGGGAATGGAAAGAGAACGATGGCCTGCGCACCCGGCAACTCTGCCAGGCGGTCGAGACCCACCCGGTGACAAAGGAAACCGTCTGGTTCAACCAGGCGCACCTGTTCCATATTTCGGCGCGTTCGCCCGAGGAGCGCGAGGTGCTGGAAGAACTCTATGGCATCGAGAACGTGCCGCGCAATACGTTCCATGCGGACGGCAGCACGATCAGCGATGCGGTTTTCGATGAGGTGCGCGCGGCGCTGGAGGCGGAGACCGTGTCGTTCGCATGGCAAGACGGCGACGTCATGATGCTCGACAACATGTTGATCGCGCATGCCAGGAATCCCTTCAAGGGGCCGCGCAAGGTCGTCGTGGCCATGGCCGAACCGCACGGCAATCTCGACGGTTTCTGATCCACATCCCAAAGGGGAAGACGATGGCTGGCATGACGATCATGCCGCGGCCAGCCCAGGCTGCTGCGGCGAACTTCGTTGAACACCTTGAAACCCTCGAGCGCGATCGCGCCGACGAGGTTTGGCTGGTCGTGGCGGGGGACCCCGAGGACCGTTCCCGCGAGACCCGGCACACATACGGGCAGTTCGCCGAACGGGTGCGGGCCATGGCCGCGCGGCTGCAGCAGGAGGCCGATCCGGGCGATCGCGCGCTGATCATGCTGGAGAACGACGATCACTACGCCGTCGCCATGCTGGCGTGCTTTCATGCGGGGGTGGTGGCGGTTCCGGCCTTTCCGCCCGAGTCGACGCGTCCGCAGCATCTGGCGCGCCTGGCCGGCATCGCGGCCGACGCCGGCGCGCGCATCGTGGTCTGCATGCGCGCCATCGCGGCGGGGGTACGTGACAGCGGGGTGTTCGGCACGGCGCTCCTCATCGAGGCCGATGCCGTCGACGCGCGCCTGTCGGGGGCGTGGCGCCGCCATGTGCCCGCCGAGGGCGATATCGCATTCCTGCAGTACACCTCCGGTTCGACCTCGGCGCCCAAGGGCGTGATGGTGTCGCACGGCAACCTGATGGCCAATGAGCGCGCCATCCAGGAGCGGATGTCCATCGGGCCGCAGGACAAGTTCGTTTGCTGGTCGCCGCTGTATCACGACATGGGCCTGATCGGCGGCCTGCTGCAACCGCTCTATCGGGGCATCGGCCTGGTGCTGACTTCGCCGCGCTACTTTCTTGAAAGGCCCAGCCGCTGGCTGGAGCTGATCTCGCGCCATCGCGCCACGATCAGCGGAGGCCCGGACTTTGCCTACCGGCTCTGCCTGGAGCGCGCAAAGGACAGCCAGCTCGCGAATCTGGACCTGTCGTCGTGGCGAGTGGCCTATACCGGCGCGGAGCCGGTCCGTAGCGACACGATGGCGGCGTTCAGCCAGAAATTCTCCGTTGCGGGGTTCGATGCCGGCGCCATCTATGCCTGCTTTGGGCTTGCGGAGGCGACGCTGATGGCGACCGGTGGCCATCGCGGCGCGGGCATGCTGGCCCGCGGTTATGAGACGGCGTCGCTGGAACGGGGCCGCGCGCGACACGACGTTCGGGGCCGCAGCCTGGTTGCCTGCGGCCAGGCCCCGGAAGGGCACGAAATACGCATTGCGGATCCGGACGGCGGCGCCCTCCGGGAGGCCGGGCAGGTGGGCGAAATCTGGCTGACGGGCCCAAGCGTCGCGCAGGGGTACTGGAACAATGCCGAGGCGACTCGCGACGCCTTCGTCCTGCATGAGGGACGCCGTTGGCTGCGCACGGGCGACCTGGGGTTCCAGGACGAGGGCGAGCTCTATGTGACCGGGCGCATCAAGGACCTGATCATCCTTCGCGGTCACAACCTCTACCCGCAGGACATCGAGCAGGCGGTGGAACTCGGCGTGCCCGCGGTGCGCAAGGGTCGCGTGGCCGCGTTTGCGGTGGAGGGGCCCGCCGGCGAGGGGGTAGGCCTGGCCGCCGAGATTTCCAGGGGAATGCGCAAGGACTGGACCGCTGACAGGCTCGTGCGCGCGATGGCCGAGGCGGCGAGCGGCGTGATCGCCGCGCCGCCGTCCGTGGTGGTCCTCCTCAATCCTGGGGCCATGCCCAAGACTTCCAGCGGCAAGCTGCAGCGGCAGGCATGCCGCCAGGGGTGGCTGGCGGGCAGTCTGGATGCCTACGCGGTTTTCGAGAACGGCGAGTTCCGTTTCGGCGGAGAGCCGCAAGCGGACGCGGTCGCGCCGCAGGGCGCCGTGGAAGAGGCGCTGGCAGGTCTGTGGGCGGAGGCGCTGGACTGGCCGGCGAATCGCCCGCCAAGGCGCGATATGCACTTCTTCGTGGCGGGCGGGAATTCGTTGGCGGCAGTGCGCGCCGCCGCGCTGATCGAGGCACACTGGGATCTGGCGTTTCCGCTCGCGACGTTGTTCGAATCGCCCCGCCTGGTGGATTGCGCCGCGCGGGTGCAGGCACTGCTGGATGCGCCGCGTTCGCCGCGCAGGCCGGCTTTGAGCGCGAGTGACGCAGACGCCCCGGCCCAGGCCCGGAACGCGTTGTCGGCGGCCCAGGAACGCCTGTGGTTCATGCAGGTATTGCAGCCGCACAGCACCGCAAACCACGTTGCACTGGGGCTGGATATCGAAGGCGAGCTGGATATGGGCGCCCTGCGAGCGGCGCTTGACGCGCTGGTGGCGCGCCACGAAATCCTGCGCACCGCGTTCGTCGGAGACGCCGATGGGACGCCACGCGCCGAGGTGTTGGCATTCGCCGAGGCCAGGCCGCGCGATGTGCTGCTGCGGGATGTGGCGGACGCCGGCGATGCCGAGCGCATGCAAGCGATCCAGCAAGCCGGGCAGCTCAACCTGCGGCCATTCGACCTGGCGCTTGCGCCGTTGCTGCGGATGGCGCTGTTGCGGCTGGAGCCGGCCCGGCACAGGCTGGTGCTGGTCTTGCACCACCTGATTGCCGACGGCCACACCATCAACGTGCTGCTCGGCGAAATGGCCCGGCTCTATGCCGGCGCGCCAGAGGCGCCGGCGCCTGGGCAACTGCAGTACCGCCACTATGTGGCGTGGCAGCGCCGGTGGCTGGACGATTCGGCGCGGACCGCGCAGCGGGACTACTGGACCAGGAGGCTGGGCGACGCGCATCCGACGCTGGCGCTGAGTACCGATCGGCCGCGCCTGCCGACGGCCGACTACCGGCCCGCCGAGTGTGTGCGCATATTGCCGGCAGCCCAGGTCGCGGCGTTGCGTGCGCACGCGGCAAAGTACGACACGACCTTGCCCATGGTGTTGCTGGCGGCGCTGCAGGTCCTGCTGTACCGGCATACGGGCTTGCACGATATCCGAGTCGGCATGCCGGTCGCGGGCCGTCACGTGGCGGGCGCCGCGCTGCTGCCGGGCTTGTTTGTGAACACGCTGGTCATCGACGGCAGCATCGGCGGTCAGATCGGGCTGGATGGCGTGTTGGAGGCCGTGCGCGCCGCGGCGATCGGGGCGCATGAAAACCAGGACCTGCCCTTCGACGAACTGGTCCAACACCTGAATCCGCCGCGCAGCCTGATGCACGCTCCCTTGTTCCAGGTGCTGTTCAACCATTTGCAGGAAGATCTGCGCGAATTCGAAAAGTTGACCGGCGTGCGCGCGACTCCGTTCCACGTTGCCGCGGCGACGGCGCAGTTCGAGCTCACCGTCGAAACCCGCGAGCGGCCCGACGGTGAGGTGACGGTGCGGCTGATCTACGCGGAGCAGCTTTTCGCGCCACAGGCCATGGCGCGGTTTGCGGAACACTATGCGGCGGTGCTCGACGCATACGCGCATGCGCCGCGCCAGCGTGTTCGCGAAGTCGTCGTGCTGGGCGAGCCGGAGCGTGAGCGGCTGGCGCGGTGGGGCGCGCAGCCGCAAGCCCTGGAAACGGGCTTCACGCATCACCTGATCGAGTCGCAGGCGGCGCGGCGTGGCGACGCGGTGGCGCTGGTGTACGAGGGTCGGGCGGTCAGCTACGCGGACCTGAACGCCCGGGCGAACCGTCTTGCGCACCGCCTGATCGGGCTGGGCGTGGGGCCGGACGTGACGGTGGGCGTGGCCCTGCCGCGCTCGGTNATCACCTGATCGAGTCTCAGGCGGCGCGGCGTGGCGACGCGGTGGCGCTGGTGTATGAGGGGCAGCAGGTCGGCTACGCGGACCTGAACGCCCGGGCGAACCGTCTTGCGCACCGCCTGATCGGGCTGGGCGTGGGGCCGGACGTGACGGTGGGCGTGGCCCTGCCGCGCTCGGTCGAACTGGTGGTGAGCCTGCTGGCGGTGATGAAGGCCGGTGGCGCCTACGTGCCGATCGACGCCGAGCTGCCGGCCGAGCGGGTGGCGTACATGCTGCGGGACAGCGGCGTGACGCGGGTGCTGTCGGATGGCGCGGCCTTGGCCGGGCTGGGCCTGCCGGCCGGAGTGCAGGCCTTGGACCTGGACACGCTGGCGCTGGCGGACGAACCGGACCATAACCCGGACGTGGTCCTGCACCCGGAGCACCTGGCGTATGTGATCTACACGTCGGGYTCAACCGGCAAGCCCAAGGGCGCGGCCAACCGGCATGGATCGCTGCACAACCGCCTGGCGTGGATGCAGGCCGAGTATGGGCTGACGCCGGACGATGTGGTGCTGCAGAAGACGCCGTTCAGCTTTGACGTATCGGTGTGGGAGTTCTTCTGGCCGCTGATGGATGCAGGCCGAGTATGGGCTGACGCCGGACGATGTGGTGCTGCAGAAGACGCCGTTCAGCTTTGACGTATCGGTGTGGGAGTTCTTCTGGCCGCTGATGGYGGGCGCGCGGCTGGTGGTGGCCGCGCCGGGCGCGCACCGCGACCCGCAGCGCCTGGGCGCGCTGATCCGGGAGCAGGACGTGACCACGCTGCACTTCGTGCCCTCGATGCTGCAGGCGTTCCTGTCCGATGGGGCAGGCAAGGGATGCGACAGCGTACGGCGCGTGCTGTGCAGCGGCGAGGCGCTACCCGCGCAGGCGCAGGCGGACCTGTGGGCGCAACTGCCCGGGGTGGCGCTGCACAATCTGTACGGCCCGACCGAGGCGGCGATCGACGTGACGCACTGGCGGTGCGAAGACGACGGCCGGGCGGTGGCGATCGGGCGGCCCATCTGGAACACGGTGTGCCGGGTGNGTGCTGTGCAGCGGCGAGGCGCTACCCGCGCAGGCGCAGGCGGACCTGTGGGCGCAACTGCCCGGGGTGGCGCTGCACAATCTGTACGGCCCGACCGAGGCGGCGATCGACGTGACGCACTGGCGGTGCGAAGACGATGGCCGGGCGGTGGCGATCGGGCGGCCCATCTGGAACACGGTGTGCCGGGTGWTGGACGCGGACCTGAACGCGGCGCCGCAGGGCGTGGCGGGCGAGCTGTATCTGGGCGGCGCGGGCCTTGCACGGGGCTATCTGCATCGGTCGGCGTTGAGCGCGGAGCGCTTCGTGGCCGACCCGTTTGCCAAGGGTGAGCGGCTGTACCGCACCGGGGACCTGGTGCGCTGGCGCGAGGATGGGGCGCTGGAGTACCTGGGGCGGCTGGACCATCAGGTGAAGATCCGGGGGCTGCGCATCGAGCTGGGCGAGATCGAGGCGCGGCTGCTGGCCGAGCCGGGCGTGGAGCAGGCGGTGGTGGTGGCCGCGGCGCAGCCTTCGGGCGGCNGGGCTGCGCATCGAGCTGGGCGAGATCGAGGCGCGGCTGCTGGCCGAGCCGGGCGTGGAGCAGGCGGTGGTGGTGGCCGCGGCGCAGCCTTCGGGCGGCCAGAGGCTGGTGGCCTACGTGGCGCCGCTGGGCGTCCAGGTGCCAGCGCTGCGCGAGGCGCTGGGGCGGAGCTTGCCGGACTACATGGTTCCGGCGGTGATCCAGCCGCTGGCGGCGCTGCCGCTGAACGCCAACGGCAAGATCGACCGCAAGGCGCTGCCGGCGGTGCAGGCCGAGGCCTCGCAGGCCTACGCAGCGCCGCAGGGTGAGATCGAGCAGGCGCTGGCGCGCATCTGGGCGGTGGTGCTGGGCGCGGAGCGTGTGGGGCGGCACGACAACTTCTTTGTGCTGGGCGGGCACTCCTTGCTGGCCACCCGTATCACGGCAGCGGTGCGCGCGGAATTGGGCCGCGACTTGAAATTGGAGCAGCTGTTTGCCTGCCCGCGCCTGGACCTGTTGGCGCAGGCGCTGGAAGCGGCTCCCGCTGCTGGGCGAGCCGGTCCGCGCCTGCATGAGGCGACGGTAGGCGAGCAGGGTGAGCTCTCGTACGCACAACAGCGGCTGTGGTTCCTGTGGAAGCTGGATCCTTCCGGCACCGCGATGAACATTCCCATGGCCTTCTTGTTGCGCGGTCCGCTGGACCTGGACACCCTCGCGGCCGCGGCCCAAGGACTGATCGACCGGCACGAGATGCTGCGAACCGTCTTCGGTGAGGACGAGGGCCGAGCGTGGCAGCGCGTCCTGCCTGCGGGCGCGATGGCGTTGGCGGTGGACCGCTGCGCGGTTTCCGGCGACCGGGACGCGTGGCAAGCCACGGCGCGGCAGTATGCGGCGAGGCCGTTCGACCTTGCGAATGGGCCGCTGCTGCGCGTTGGCGCGGGCCGGATCGATTCGGACACGCACTTGCTGATCGTGGTGGCGCATCACATCGTCGCCGACGGCTGGAGCAGCAAGGTGATGCTGCGCGATTTCCTGCAAGGGTACGACGCCGCCCGCAAAGGCAGACGGCTCGAGGCGCCAATGGGCGCGGCGCGCTATCTGGCCTATGCCGCCGCGCAACGGCGCTGGCTCGACGAAGGCGAATCGGCGCGTCAGGCCGAGGCGTGGCGCGCGGAGCTGGCGGGCTTCGAACCGTTGAAGCTGGCGCCGGAGCTGCCGCCGACGGCCCGGCGCGGCCATCCATTACGGACCGCGGGCTTCGAGCTGGACGCCGCGCTGACGGCGCGAATCGCGCGCACGGCCGGGGAGGCGCGCGCCACGCCCTACATGCTGCTGTGGGCCGCGACGGCGGCGGCGCTGGCGGCGCGCACGGGCCAGCGGCGCTTCTATCTGGGCACTGATGTGGCCAATCGCGAGACGCCGGGCACGCAGGGCATGGTGGGCTTTTTCGTGAACCAGTTGGCGCTGCCGGTGGACTGCGGCGCGGCGGCGACGGGAGCGGCGCTGCTGGCCCAGGTCCGGCATACCGTGCTCGCCGCGGCCAGTCGCCAGGACCTGCCCTTCGACAGGCTGGTCGCCGCGTTGGGATCCCGAGATCGCGGTGGCAGGGCGCCGCTGTTTCAGGTGAAGGTGATCCACCAGGACGGCCTTCCGTCGGTGGACGTGGCGGGCCTGGAACTTGAGGTGGTGCCGGTGCATGGAGAAGAGGCGGAGCTCGACCTGATCGTGAGCTACATCGCGTTGCCCGACAGGATCCAGGCCACGCTGCTCTATGACGCCGAATGCTTTGAGGCCGCCAGCATGGACAGCCTGGCCGGGGAGATTGCCGCCGTGATCCTCACCCTGGCCAACGACGTCGCGGCGTCGCTGCGCACGCTGGAGGACGCGGCGCGGGCCGCGAGACAACGCGCCACCGACCGGTTTGCGGGTGAACGGGACGCCCGGCTTGGCGCCCTGAGAGATGGCTTGAAGCGCCGTCGGATCCGGCCTGGCGCCGCCCAGTGACTCACTATTTCGAAGGAAAAACGATGAGCATCCTGCAAACGCGCCCGGGCCTGCGCTCGGCACGCCGGCACGCGGTATCCGGCGACGCCGCCGAACTGGTGCGCTGGTCTTTCCTGTTCGATACAGGCACGCTGCCTGCGCTGGCCGAGCCCGCCATGCCGGGCGTGAGCCTGGCGCAATGGGCCCGCGACAACCAGGACTTGATCCACGCTCGGCTGGTCGAGCACGGCGCGGTGTTGTTCCGCGGATTTCCGGTGGGGTCGGCAGCTGAATTCAACGCCTATATCGACGGTGTGTCTGGCGGGGCGCTGGAATACAAGTTCCGCGCGTCGCCGCGGACGCAGATCCAGAAGGACCTGAATGTCTACACCTCCACCGACTACCCGGCGCAGGAGAGCATCTTTCCGCATAACGAACACTCGTATTCGCCGGTGCTGCCGCTGCATCTTTTCTTCTATTGCGATATCGCGTCGCTGACGCAGGGCGAGACACCCATTGGCAGCACCCGGCTGCTTCTCAGCCGTATCGATCCTGACGTGCGCGATGCGCTGGCGCGTCGCAAGATCATGTACGTGCGGAATTTCGGCGAAGGCTTCGGCCTGCCTTGGCAGACGGTGTTCCAGACCCGGGACCGCGCCGAAGTCGAGACCTACTGCAAAAGCGTGGGCATCGTGCCCGAGTGGCGTTCCGGAGACCGTCTGCGCACCCGCCAGGTCGGTCCGGCCCTGATGCGGCATCCCAAGACGGGCGAGGCAGTCTGGTGCAACCACGGCACGTTCTTTCATGAGCTGAGCCTGCCCGCTTCCGCGCGCGAACAACTGCGTAGCGAATTCGCGGCCGAAGACCTGCCGCAGAACACCTTCTATGGCGACGGCGCGCCGATCGAACACGACGTGATCCGCCATCTCCAGGGCCTGTACCTGGACGTGATGGTCAAGTTTCCCTGGCAGCGCGGCGATGTGCTGATGGTCGACAACCTGCTCTGCCTGCATGGACGCAGCCCCTATACGGGACCGCGCCGGATTCTCGTCGCCATGGCGCACGCCTGCCGCGCCCAAGATCTGGATGTTGGAGAAAATGCATGACGCAGTCCATCGCCAAGCCTGAAGAGTTTCGTCTTTCCTTGCAGCAGCTCGGCATCGCCGCGCCCGGAGCGGAGTCGTTGGCAGCCACCGTCTCCGTTCTGGTCGAGGGGCCGGCCGGGGTGACCCAGACTGCGCTGGCGGGTGCGCTGGCGGCACTGACGGCGCGCCACGAGATCCTGCGAACCCGTTATCGGCCCGTCGCGGGGACGCCGTTTCCGGTGCAGCAGCTATGGTCCGCGCTGCCTGCGGCATGGCAGAGGCTGGATGGCGACGCGCACGACGAGGCGGTCCTGGTTGCGGCGCAAACGCAGATCGATGTCCTGGCGGGCGCGGTAGTGGCCGCGGCCTATCGGGACGACGGTCCGGCGGGAATCCGGTTTGCACTGGCCGCCGCGCGCTGCAGCCTGGACCTGCGCGCCATTCAGGATCTTGCCGTGGCATGCGTCGCGCTGGCGGGCGCGCCCGCGGACCAGGCCGACCGGGTTGCCGAGGATCCCCTGCAATATGCAGACTATGCGGCCTGGCAGGAAGAATTGCTGGAGAGCGAGCCGGGCCGGGAGGGGCAGCGCTACTGGCAAGGCAGGGCGGCGGAGGCGCAGGACCCGCCGCGCCTGCCGTTCCAGCAGGCGCCAGGGCAGCCCGCGACGCTGCGCGCAGCCCTGACGCCGGCGCAGGCGTCCGCGTTGCGACAGGCGGCGGAACAGGAGGGTGTACCCCTTGAGAAGCTGGGCCTGGCCTGGTGGGCGGCATTCGTGGCGCGCCTGGACGGTGCCGAGACGGTGTCTCTGCAATGGTGGCGGGGAGAGCGGCAGGATGAGCTCGCGGGCGCCCTCGGCAACTTCGCCGTGCGTCTGCCGCTGACGTTGGCGCTGGATGCGGCGCTCGATGCGCGGGCGCTTGCGGGCGCGGTGCTGGCCCAGACGCAGGCCGCCGACAGCTGGCATGAGTGCTTCGATCCGGCCGCACAGGCGCAATGGCTGGCGCGCGAAGGTCGTCAGGACGCGGGGGTCGAGTTCGAGTTCGTGCCCGTCGCGACGCTGCCGGCCGGCTGGCGTCTGGCAGCGCTGCGCGCGCAGGGCACCGCCGCGCGGCTGCGTTGCGAACTGCATGCCAGCGCCGAAGGCGTCGTGCTGGTCTGGCAAAGCAATGGTGTCTTTGATGGCGCCGCGCTTGCCGCGTGGCATGGGCAGTTTGCACATTGGCTTGGTGAGGCCGCGGTGTCGGATCTGCCGTGGTCCGCGCTTTCGCTGCTGGATGCGCAGACCCGGAAAGAGGTGCTGGTGGCGGGAGGATTCGACACTGCGGACGTGGCGATGCCGCCGGGTGATGGCCCGACCACGCTGAATGGCCTGGTCGAGGCGCAGGCCCGCCTGCAACCTGGGGCGCTCGCCGTGCGTTGTGGGGAGAGCCGGCTCACCTACGGCGAGCTCGATGCGCGGGCGCGGCGACTGGCCAGCGATCTGGCCGCGGCAGGGGTGGGCCCAGGCGACCGGATAGGCATACTCATCGGGCGGTCGGCCTTGACCATCGTGGCGATGCTGGGTGTGCTCAAGGCGGGCGCGGCCTACGTGCCGGTCGATCCCGCGTATCCCGCCGCTCGGGTGCGGTACGTGCTGGACGATGCAGGCATCCGTACCGTGATCGTTGCCGGCGGCAATGTGCCGGCATTGCCGGAATCCGCCATGCAGGTGCTCGTGCTGGACGAGACAGGCGGGATGGCGGCCGCGGCCGGTGGCGCGCAAGAGGAAAGCGGCGTTGCGATCGCGCCCGCCAGCCTGGCCTACGTGATCTATACGTCGGGATCCACCGGCAATCCCAAGGGGGTGCAGATCAGCCACGCCAACGCGGTTGCCTCGACGCTGGCGCGGCACGCGTTCTATGCGCCGGAGCCCGTCTCTGCCTATCTGCTGTTGTCGTCCTTCTCGTTCGACAGTTCCGTGGCCGGTATCTACTGGACCCTCTCGCAGGGCGGCGTGCTATGCATTCCGACGGAGGATGAACATCAGGATCCGCTGCGGATCGCGGAGCTGGTCAAGTCGGCGGGTGTGTCGCACATGCTGGCGCTGCCTTCGTTCTACCGGCAATTGGTCGAGAGCGTGGCCGAGGCGCCGCTGCGCTGCGTGATCGTGGCGGGGGAGGCCTGCCATCCCGACGTCGTGGCGGAGCATGCCGCGCATCTCCCTGGCGCTGCACTGGTCAATGAGTATGGCCCGACCGAGGGTACGGTGTGGTCGCACGCCAGCCGCATCCAGCCGGGCGGCGGTGATGCGCGCATTCCGATCGGCCACCGCGTGGGCGGGACGACCAGCGTGGTGCTGGACGACCGCCTGGAGCCATGCCCGCCGGGCGTGACCGGCGAACTGTACATAGGCGGGAGCGGCATCGCGCGAGGTTACCTGGGCCGTGCGGCGCTATCGGCCGAGCGCTTCGTGGCCAACCCGTTCGACTCGGGCGGGCGGCTCTATCGCACCGGGGACCTGGCGCGGCTGCGCCTGGATGGCGCGCTCGAGTACCTGGGCCGCATCGATAATCAGGTCAAGATCCGCGGGTATCGTGTCGAACTGGGCGAGATCGAGGCGCTGTTGCTGACGCAACCCGGCGTCGCGGAGGCTGTTGTCGTTGCGCGGGAAGGGCGGCTTGTGGCCTACCTCAGTCCGGCGCTGGACGGCGCCGCCGAGCATGCGCTCAAGCACGTGCTGGAGCAGGACTTGCCGGGGTATATGGTGCCCGCAGTGATGGTGTCCGTCGCGCAGCTGCCGCATACGCCGAACGGCAAGGTGGATCGCCAGGCCCTGCCGGACCCCGACACGCTGCGCGCGCGCGCCTACGAACCGCCGCGCGACGCGCGGGAGGAGGCCTTCTGCGCCATTTGGCGTGACGTGCTGAACGTGGATCGCGTCGGGCGCGACGATAACTTCTTCGAGCTCGGCGGCGATTCCATCCTGGGCCTGCAGATCGTCGCGCGCTTGCGCAAGGCCGGGTGGCGCATCGCACCCAGGCAATTGTTCGAACACCAGACCGTGGCGAGATTGGCCGGGGAATCGCAGGCGGTCGAGTTGGCGGTGACCGCGAGCGAGACCGAGGGCGTAGTCCTGCTGGCGCCAATCCAGCAGGCGTTCCTTGCGCAAGCCATCCCCCAGCCTCATCACTGGAACCAGGCGGTGCTGCTGCGCCCGCGCGAAGCCCTGGATGTCGTTGCGTTGCGCCGCGCCTTGGCGGCCATCGTGGCGCAGCATGATGCGTTGCGGTTGCGCATGGCCTTCGATGCGCAGGGGCGGGCGCGGCAATTCTATGGTCCCGCCGCCGATATCGGCGCCATGCTGTGGCATCGGCAGGCGGATGCGGCGGCGCTGGGCACCCTGTGCGAGGAGGCGCAGCGCAGCCTCGATCTGACGCAAGGCCCCTTGATGCGGGCCTTGGCGGTGGAGTTGGCCGATGGCGGCTGGCGCCTCCTGCTTGTAGTCCATCACCTGGCGGTGGATGGCGTGTCGTGGCGCATCCTGCTCGAAGACCTGCAAGCGGCCTATGAACAGGCGAAGGCGGGCCGGGAGCCGGTGCTGCCCGCCAAGACCGCGAGCTACAAGGATTGGACGCGCGCATTGCATGAACAAGGCCAGCCGTCGCAAGCAGAGCGCGAGTACTGGCTTGGACTGACGGCGGTGGACGCGGGGACGCTGCCGTGCGCACACCCCGATGGCGCGCGTACGGTCGGGGATGCGGCGGTCGAGACGATTTCGCTTGATGCGGTCCAGACCGCCGCGTTGCTGAAGACGGCGCCGGCTGCCTATCGCACGAGAATCAACGATGTGCTGTTGACGGCGCTGACGCGGGCGGTCTCCTCCTGGACCGGCCAACGGCACGTTGCCGTGGACGTGGAAAGCCATGGCCGCGACATGGACGGCGGCCTTGACCTGTCTCGCACCGTCGGATGGTTTACCGCCGTGTATCCCGTGCGGCTGGATGGCACGGGGGGACGCGCCGATGCGCTCAAGCGCGTGAAGGAAGCGCTTCGTGCGGTGCCGCGCCACGGCATCGGCCATGGGCTGCTGTGCCATCTGAGCGACGACACGCAACGCGCCGTCATGGCGACACGATCACGGCCGGAGATCCTGTTTAACTACCTGGGCCAGTTCGACGGTGCTTTCGAGGGAGGCACGCAGTGGTTGCCGGCCGCCGAGCCGGTCGGCGCAAGCCAGGACCCCGCCGCGACGCTGGAGCACGAACTGGCTGTCAGTGGGCAGGTGCTGGGCGGCTGCCTGACGTTGAGCCTTACGTATAGCGCGGCGCGCCAGGATGGCGCCGCGATGCGCGCCCTGATGGCGGGCTTGCACGAGGAGCTGCTTGGCCTCATCGAACACTGCGTGAGCGGCGCCCGGGGTGTCACACCCAGTGATTTCCCGTTGGCAGGCCTGGATCAGCACGCGCTGGATGCGCTGCAGCTTCCCCTCGAGCGGGTGCAGGACCTGTATCCCTTGTCGGCCATGCAGCAGGGGATGCTGTTCCACAGCGCCTACGAAGCTGGCAGTTCTGCCTATATCAACCAGCTGCGGGTGGACATTGCAGGACTTGACGAGGCGCGTTTCGAACAGGCGTGGCAGGCCGCGCTGGCGCGCCACGACGCTTTGCGCGCGGGCTTCCTGCCGGGCGACGCGCCGCTGCAATGGATAGCGCGGACGGTAGCGGCGCCGTTCACGCGGCACGACTGGAGCCAGCGAACCGATATCGAGGCCGCGCTGACGAGTCTGGCCCGGGACGAACTGGCGCAGGGCTTTGACTTGAATGCGCCGCCTCTCATGCGCTTTGGGCTGGTTCGGCGGCCGGACGGACGGCACCATTTCCTGTGGACGCACCACCATCTGCTGATGGACGGCTGGAGCGCGGCGCAACTGCTCGGCGAGGTGCTGCGCCAGTATGGCGGCGAGGCCATCGCCGCGCCCGCCGGCCAGTATCGGGACTACATCGACTGGCTGGGCCGGCACGATCGGCAGGCGTCGCAACGCTATTGGCAGGGTCAGGCCGCGCGCATTGGCGAACCCACGCGGGTGGCGGGCGCGTTGACGGCGGGGGCCGGTGCCGCGGGCCAGGGCGAACAGCGGCTTGAGATCGATGCCGCGCGGGTTCGGGAACTCTCGGCATGGGCGAGCGCGCAGCATGTGACGCTCAACACGCTCGTGCAGGGGGCATGGGCACGCGTGCTGGCGCGCTGCCTTGGCCGCGACGAGGTGTGCTTTGGCGCCACCGTGGCCGGCCGGCCGGATGAGCTGCCGCAGTCGCAGAGTATCGTCGGCGTGTTCATCAACACGTTGCCCGTGGCGATCGACATGCCCGCAGTGATGCCGGTGGGAGACTGGTTGCGGACACTGCAGGCGCAGAACCTGGCCGCGCGTGAGCACGAGACCGTGCCGTTGCAGGATATTCATCGCCTGGGTGGGCGTGATGCCCAAGGCTATTTCGACAATATCGTCGTGTTCGAGAACTACCCGGTGGACGGCGTGCTGCGCGACGCCGGGAGCCTGGGGCTGCGCTTCAGCGGGCTGGACGGACGCGAAGAGACCAACTACGCCGTCACGCTGGTGGTGGCCCAGAATGGGTCGCTGTCGTTGCTGCTGCGCCATGACGAAGCCGACGTGGACGCACGCGCCGCGGCGTTTTTGCTTCGGTCGCTGGAGGTGCAGATAAGCCTGCTGGCGCAAGATGCGCTGGCGCCGCTGGGCAGTCTGGCGCTCGGATCGCCTGACGTTGAGGCGCTGTTGGGGGCTTGGCAGCGCGGTAGGGAGGCCGACCTGCAGACGACGTTCACTCATCACCTGATCGAGTCTCAGGCGGCGCGGCGTGGCGACGCGGTGGCGCTGGTGTACGAGGGTCGGGCGGTCAGCTACGCGGACCTGAACGCCCGGGCGAACCGTCTTGCGCACCG
>NZ_LMIU01000002.1 GCF_001428845.1 Achromobacter sp. Root83
CCCGGATCGCACGCCGCCACACGCGAAGCGTCATCGGCACGACGCAAGACACCGCGTAAGCCCCAAAAGGCCGCCCGGGCGGCCGTTTTGGGGCGGGCAGCGCAAGCGAAATCTCCCGCAAACGCGCAGCGGCATCACCAATCGCAAGACACCGCCAAAGCCCCCGAGGCCGCCCGCGCGGCCGACCAGGGGCGAGCCCCGTAAGATCTTCCTCAAACCCAAAACCGCGGCTAGAACTCAAATACCACGCCGCCATACGCGAAGCGACACCCGCACGACGCAAGACACCGCGTAAGCCCCCGAAGGCCGCCCGCGCGGCCGGCCGGGGGCGGGCCCCGCAAGATCCACCACCACAACCCCGCTGTTGGCGAGAACCTCAAGAACCCAATTCGCCCCCGCGCCCGCGAAGCTGAAACCAAAAAAGCCCGGTGTGGCATGGGCCTGGGGTGGGCGGGGCGTCAGATGCGCCCGAGGGAATCCGAAGGCAGCCGCCGGAGGCGGCAACGAGGATGACGACGGGGGGGCCCGCCTAGGGCAGTCCGGAGCGAAGGCTCCGGACCGCAATCGCAGCCCCGCCCACCCCAGGCCCATGCCGCGCCGGGCGTCTTAAGAACCAACCCCCGGCGCAAAAAATTAACCCAATTCCCGAAGCAACAATTCCCAGAACTTCAACCGCTGCTCCAACGTAGAAACCAGCACATACTCATTCAACGTATGCGCCCCATCCCCATCGGCCCCTAGACCATCCAACGTAGGAATCCCCATCGCCGACGTGAAGTTCGCATCGCTGCCACCCCCCGTCATCGGCGCATCTTCCAGCAGAAAACCCGCCCGGTCCGCATACCCCTGCACCAGCGCAAGCAGTTCAGCCGCGGCTTCCGTCTTCACCATCGGCGGACGGTTCAGTTCAACATCGATGTCGAGTTCCACATCGGGACCCACCGCGCACAACTCACGCATCCGGCGCTGCACGTCCTCCGCGGCCCCCATGTCCGGCACGCGGAAGTCCACCACGCAGCGGCACAGGGCCGGCACCGTGTTGGTCACAGTCCCGCCGGCAATGGTGCCGACGCTGACCGTGATGCCGCGCTCGTAGTCGGTCATGGCTTCCAGCGCCAGCACCTGGTGCGCCATCTCGCGGATCGCGCTGCGGCCCTTCTCGTGCTGCATGCCGGCATGGGCCGGGCGGCCCTTGACGTTCAGGTTCAGCATGCCCGTGCCCTTGCGGGCGGTCACGCACTTGCCGCCATTGGGGCGGGCCGGTTCGCAGACCAGGGCGTACTTGGCGTTGGCGGCGAAGCGCTCGATATGCGTGCGCGACGCATGGCTGCCGGTTTCTTCGTCGGGCACCACCAGGAAGTCCACGGGCAACTGCGTTGCACCCGGGCGCGCCACGCCGGCCAGCGCCGTCAGCGCCAGATAGATGCCCGCCTTCATGTCGTAGCTGCCGGGGCCGTAGAGGCGGTCGCCGTCGATACGCACGGGGTTTTCAAGCAGCGTGCCGACCGGGTGCACCGTGTCCATGTGCGCCAGGATCAGGATGCCCGGGCGCGTGTCGCCGGGGGCGCGGTTGGTGGCGTACAGCAGCGGGCCCGTGGCGGGGCCCAGCGACGACAGTTCCACCGTCAGGCCGGCGGCGGCGGCATAGTCGGCGATGATGCGGGCCATCGCGGCGATGCCTTCGGGAAAGTTCGAGGGCGATTCGCATTGCAGCCAGCCTTGGATGCCAGCGACGATCTGTTCGGTGCTCTGAGTATTGGACATGGCGGTATCTGAATTCAGCAACGGGAAAAAGGAAGGTCAGGCGACCTGCTGGCCAGCCAGACGGGCGAGCTCGGCGTCATCCGGCATCTTGCCGTCGAACCACAGGCTCGCGCAGACGGCGGACATGGCGCGGCCATCGTGGCCGATGCCGGGCACGACCTGCAGCGTCCAGCCAAAGGGCACACCACGGCGCTCGGCTTCCCGGCGGCCGGATTCGTAGTAGTTCTGCGCGCGCGCAAAACGGTGTGGACCCTGGCGCATGGCGGCGGGTTCGGATGGCAGGTTGGGGTCGTCCGTGGCGATGTCCTGGTCGCCCGCCAGGATCGTCATCGGATAGGCCAGCAGCTTCACCAGGTGCTCTTCGGTCAGGCCCACGCCGTCCATGCCTTCCGGGAACGGATGCTCGAACGTCGGCAGCGTGTACCAGCCGGGGTTGCCGGCCGTCACGGCCTTGAACGGGGCGTGCGGCTGGCTGCTCATCAGGCGATGGACGAACTGGCCGCCCGCGCTGTGGCCGAACAGATAGATGTTCTGGCCGTCGGTGATCTCGCCGGCGATCATGTCCTTGATGACGTTGCCCACCAGCGCGTAGGTCCAGCCGTCGATGTGGCGCGGATTGCCGCCGGCCGAGAACACGCGGCCGTTGTTGTAGCTTTCCACGCCAGGCCAGATCTCGTTCGAGAAGGTCAGCGCCACGATCAACAGCTTGTGCTTGTCCGCGGCCTCGACCCAGAAATCACGGTATTCGTCGCCATTGCGCAGCACGCCGTGCTGCACGATGACCACCGGCCGGTCCGGCGTGTAGCCGTACGGGCGATACGTCTGCAGCTTGAACGGGCGGTCGGAATTGCGGTCCTCATCCACGTACAGGATGGCGTTGCGGCCCGCATGGCCCATTTCGATGGCGATGCGATCGGTGTTGGACATCTCGGAGGGTTTCATCAGGCGCTCGCTTCATTCAGGTGACAGGCCGACCAGTGGCCCGCCGAGATTTCTTTCAGGACCGGCGCCTGCTCGCGGCAGCGCGGCATGGCGTGGGGGCAACGGGGATTGAAGGTGCAGCCGGACGGCGGGTTCAGCGGAGACGGGATCTCGCCCTTGATCGGCGTGAACTTGCGGCCCCGGCGGGCCACGTCCGGCACCTCGGCCATCAAGGCTTGAGTGTAGGGGTGATTGGCCCGCGCGAATATCTCGGCCGACGTGGAGATCTCCACGATCTTGCCCAGATACATGATCGCGACGCGGTCGGAGATGTGCTTGACCACGCCCAGGTCGTGGCTGATGAACAGGTACGTGAAACCGTGCTGTTCGCGCAGGTCCATGAACAGGTTGATCACCTGCGCCTGGATGGATACGTCCAGCGCGGCCACGGGCTCGTCGCAGACCAGGAACTTCGGCGCCACCATCAGCGCGCGGGCGATGCCGATGCGCTGGCGCTGGCCGCCGGAAATCTGGTGCGGGAAACGGTCACGGTATTCGGCGTCCAGGCCCACTTCCTTCAGCGCCTGGTCGATGCGGGCGGGAATCTCGGCCGTGGGCGCCAGCTTGTGGACCTTCAACGATTCGCCCAGGATCTGGCGCAGGCGTTGGCGAGGATTCAGCGATGCCTGCGGATCCTGGAAGATCATCTGCACGCCCAGCGTGTAGGCCAGCTTTTCGGCGCCGCGCAGGCGATTGGCGTCCTGGCCCTGGTACAGCAATTCGCCTTCGGTCTGGCGGTGCAGGCCGGCCACCACGCGGCCCAGCGTGGACTTGCCGCAACCGGATTCGCCCACCAGGCCCACCACTTCGCCGCGCTTGATCGACAGATCGACGCCGTTGACCGCATACACGGTGCGGCGGTCGATGGGGCGGCCGGCCAGGGCCAGGATGCGCTGGGCCAGATCGGGCCGCTGCTCGAAGCGCTTGTGGACGTTCTTGAGCTCGATGACGGGGGTATCGGCTTGGCTCATTGTTGCTGTGCCTCGCGGGCTATCGGCACGTAGCAGCGGTAGCTGCGCGGACCTTCGGTGGTGACGGACGGGGCTTGCTCGGTGCAGCGCGTGACCGCGTTGGGGCAACGCGGACGGAATGCACAGCCCGAGGGGCGGCCAGCCAGGCTGGGCGCCATGCCGTTGATCTGGTGCAGGCGCGCACCCGGTTGCGTGGTCCCGGGCATCGAATCCAGCAAGCCCTTGGTGTAGGGGTGGCGCGGCGCATCCAGCACCTGTTCGACCGGGCCGCTTTCGACGATGCGGCCGGCATACATCACGGCCACGCGGTCGGCCAGTTCGGACACTACGCCCAGGTCGTGGGTGATCCAGATCAGGGCGGTGTTGTGCTCGCGGCAGATCTCCTGCATGCGGTAGAGGATCTGGCCCTGGATGGTGACGTCCAGCGCGGTGGTCGGCTCGTCGCAGATGATCAGGTCGGGCTTGTTCAGCATCGCGATGGCGATCGCCACGCGCTGGCGCATGCCGCCGGAGAACTCGTGCGGGTAGCTTTTCAAGCGCGTTTCGGGCGACGGGATGCCCACCATGGCCAGCGCCTCGCGGCAGCGTTCCTCGGCGGCCGCGCGCGACACGTTTTCATGCGTGAGGATCGCTTCCATCATCTGTTCGCCGATGCGCAGCACCGGGTTGAGCGTCATCAGGGGATCCTGGAAGATCATGGCGATGCGGTTGCCGCGCAACTGGCGCATCTGCTCTTCGGACAGCTTGCGCAGGTCCGTGCCCTTGAACTTCACTTCGCCGTCCACGACTTCGCCCGGCGGGTCGATCAGACCCAGCAGCGAAAAGCCCGTGACGGACTTGCCGGAGCCCGATTCGCCGACCAGGCCGACGATCTCGCCCCGGCGCACGGTAAGGTCGACGCCGTCGACCGCCAGCCACGCGCCGGCTTCGGTATGGAATGCAGTGCGCAGTCCGCGCACATCAAGAAGAATGTCGCTCATGCTCGTCGGGGGTCCAGGCTTTCGCGCAGGCGGTCGCCCACGATGTTGATGGAAAGGATCAGCAGCAGCAGCGCGATGCCCGGGAACAGGCTGATCCAGTAGTCGCCCGACAGCAGGTATTGGAAGCCGTTGGAGATCAACAGGCCCAGCGACGGTTCGGTGATGGGCACGCCCACGCCCAGGAAGGACAGCGTCGCTTCCAGGGCGATCGCGGTGGCGATCTGGATGGTGGCGAACACCATGACGGGGCCCAGGCAGTTGGGCAGCAGATGGAACAGCATGATGCGCCACGCCGGGAATCCCAGGTTGGCGGCGGCTTCGACATATTCCTTGCGGCGCTCCTGCAGGGCGCGGCTGCGCATGATGCGCGCGTAATGCCCCCACTGCACCAGCACCAGCGCCAGGATCACCTTGTCGACCCCGCGCCCCAGGACCACCAGCAGCACCAGCGCCACCAGGATGGTCGGAAAGCCCAGGATGAAGTCGACGATGCGCATAAGCACGGTGTCGACCAGGCCGCCCACATAGGCGGCCACCAGGCCGATCGCGCCGCCGATGGCGGTGGCCAGCACGACGGCGGACAGGCCCACCATCAGGCTGATGCGCAGGCCATACAGGATGGCGCTGAGCATGTCGCGGCCCTGATCGTCCGTGCCCAGCCACGCGATGCTGCCGTCCATCAGCGCCTGGCGCGGCGCCAGGCGGCCGTCCATCAGCGACAGGTTGGCCAGGTCGTACGGGTTCTGGGGCGCGAAATACGGCGCGAAGACCACCAGGATAATCAGGATGGCCAGCGCGATGACGGAGCCGCGCACCGTGGGGCGCGCGTGCAGTTTCTTCAGGATGGCGGCGCGCCTGGGCGTCTCGGCCAGAGGCTGGACGGTGCGGGTGCGGCCGGGATTGGGAGAGTTAGCCATGGCGGTCTATTGAGCGGGGGCCACGAGCTGCACGCGCGGATCGAGCGCCGCGTACAGGATGTCCACAACCAGGTTGATGACGACGAAGATCAGGGTGACCAGCATCACGTACGCCACCACGACGGGGCGGTCGAGCTGGTAGACGCTGTCGATAAGCAGCTTGCCCATGCCGGGCCACGCGAACACGGTCTCGGTGATGGTGGAGTAGGCGATGAGGGTGCCGAACTCCATGCCGATCACCGTGACCACGGGGATCAGGATGTTGCGCAGGATATGGCGGCGCACGATGCGCCCGGGCTTCACGCCCTTGGCCCGCGCGAACTTCACGTAGTCCTGGCTGCGGGCCTCGACCACGCCGGAGGCCGTCATGCGCAGCACCAAAGCGATATTCGCCAGGGCCAGGTTGACCGCCGGCATGATCAGGTGGGACCAGCCGTCCGCGGTCAGGATGGACAGGCGCACGCCCAGCACCGTGACCGTGTCGCCGCGGCCGGTAGCGGGCAGCCAGCCCAGCCACACCGCGAACAGCAGGATCAGCATCATGCCTTGCCAGAAGTTCGGCAGCGAGAAACCCAGCACGGACGAGGCCATGATGCCGCGGCCCAGGTACTCGTCGCGGTACAGGCCCGCGACCAGGCCCAGGGGAATGCCGATCACACAGGTGAGCAGGATGGCGACGACGACCAGCTCGAACGTGGCGGGGATGCGCTGCACGATCAGTTCGATCGCGGGGATGCCATGCACGAAGGACGTGCCCAGGTCGCCATGCAGCGCGCGCCACAGGAACCCCGTGTATTGCTGCCACACGGGCAGGTCCAGGCCCAGGCGGGCGATCATCGCCTCGCGCGCGGCCTGGCTGGCTTCGGGGCTGACCAGCAGCTCGATCGGATCTCCCACGGCATACACCGCGAAGAAGACCACGACCGAAACGGCCAGCAGCACGAACAGACTCTGTATCAGTCTGCGTAGGATGAACAAGGCCACGTGATGATTTCCTTGGTGGGCTCGGGGTTTGCGAAGGCGGCGGTGCCGGGGGGGGGGGCGCCGCGCGTGTTTTGCTTAAACGATGGGCTGCGCCAGGCGGACGACGGTCACGCCGGGCCGCAGATTGGCGGTGGAGGGCATGATCAGGACGCAGTTGTCATACGGCGTGATGACCGGCTCGCCTTCGGACCAGCCGATCACGGTGCCTGCCTTGGCCAGCGTTTCCAGGCCCTTCCAGGGCTCGGCGAAACGGAAGTCGGCGCTCTTGGCGGCCACGGCGTGCGTCACGCGCAATGCGCGCTGCATCGGAGCGCCGGGGGCGAACCAGCCGGCGGGGACGTCGCCGCGGTCGACCGTGCCGGCCTCGACCAGGAAGCGCGCCATCTGGTCCACCGCGACGCCGCGCGCCTCGGGGGCGCCGTGAAAGCCGCATTCGATCAGCAGGGAACGGGTGCCATTGTCGCCCGCTTCGCCAAAACGGCCGTAATCGCGCATGCGCACGCCGGCGGCGTGGCCGGCGTCGGCAATGATGGTGGCGGGGTTGCCCAGCGCCAGCGCCAGGTCGATATTGCGCGGTTCCAGGCCGGTGAGCTGCAACGGCACGTCGGAATTGCTCATCGAATGGAAATCCAGCAGCCAGTCCGCCTGTTCCACCCAGGGGCGGATTTCGGCGGCGCGCCGGCGCTCCTGGCTGATCGGCACGGCCAGCTTGTCGTCGCTCCAGACGCGGTTCATGTCTTCGTCGACGAAGCGCGCGGGGGCGTAGTTGCGGGAGTCGAAGCGGTCGAACGCGGCCAGGTTACAGAACGCCAGCGTCAGCGACCCCCGGCGCGGGCGCAGGCCCGCCGCCAGGGCTTCCTTCAGCGCCCAGGCGCCGCACAGCTCGTTGCCATGGATCAGCGCGCTGAGCAGGACATGCTTGCCGGGTGCGCCCGAGTCGAAGTGCCAGACCCCGGGCGTATCCGAGTTGCCCAGGCGTTCCGCCGACAGATCCGGACAGGCAAGAAGAAAAGGACGGGGGCTGGGCGTGGGCGAAGACGTGGGCATGGAAATTCCGATGAAGCGAGAGGATTGTATAGGGATGGAAAAACGGCTGCGCGAGGCAGCCGTTTTTTTCATTCAGGCAAACCCGCTCACTTGGCGTCGGGCGTGACCGAGGTGGCCAGGGTGTACTGGTCGCGGCGGCCTTCGTACGAAATGCCCTTGCGGAAGGCCCAGATGCTGCTTTCGAAGTGCAGCGGGATCAGCGGCACGTTGTCCAGCGCGATCTGGGTGGATTCCTGCAGCAGCTTTTCGCGCTTGGCCGGATCGACCGTCACGATGGCCTGCGTGTAGACCTTGTCGAAGTCGGCATTGGAGAAGCCGCCGTAGTTGCTGGTGCCCAGGCTCTTGGGCGAATCCAGGGACGCAACCCACAGTTGGAACAGCGCCGAGGCTTCACCCGTTTCCGCCGGCCAGCCGCCCATCGAGAAGCTGAATTCGCGCTTGGCGCGCTTGGGGAAGTAGATGGAGGCCGTCATGGCGTCCACGGTGGTCTTGATGCCGACGCGGGCCAGGTACTGGGCCACGGCCTGGACGACCTGGCCGTCGTTGACGTAGCGGTCGTTGGTGGACGACAGCGTCAGTTCAAAGCCGTTCGGGTAGCCCGCTTCGGCCAGCAGCTTCTTGGCGCCTTCGGGGTCGTACTTGATTTCCGGGGCCTTGGGCAGCGCGCCGAACATGCCGTCGGGCATGTACTGGAAGGCGGGGGTGGCCATGCCGTCCATGATGCGGGCGGTGATGGTCTTGCGGTCGATGGCCATCGAGATCGCCTTGCGCACGCGCAGATCCTGCAGCGGGTTCTTGCCGTCGGCGCTCTTGACGAACGGGCTCGGGTTGCGGCCCACGTCCGGCTGGAAGAACACCAGGCGGGTGGACGGGGTGGCCACAAAGCCGAACTTGGGGTTGTCCTTCAGGCGCGGCAGGTCGCGCGCGGCCGGGTTTTCGATCATGTCGAAGTCGCCGGACAAGAGACCGGTCAGGCGCGGGCCGGCCGAGGGCACCGGCACGAACTTCACTTCCTTCCAGTGCGGCTTGGTGCCCCAGTAGTTCTCGTTGCGGACCAGCTCGATGCCGGTGCCCTTGACGTAGGACTTCAGCATGTAGGGGCCGGTGCCGATGGCGTCCTTGCCGTTATTGAAGTCCGCCACGGTGGGCCAGGGACCCGTCACGCCGCAACCCTTCTTGGGTTCGTAGGTGAGCTTGCCGTGTTCGACGATGCCGTTCCAGACGATGGGAAGCGAGCGCGCCAGTTCGGCGGGCATCAGGGGAAAGGGTTCACCGGTCTTGATGATCACGGTGTGCGCATCCGGCGTCTGGACGTCGGTGATGCGCTTGGTCATGTCCATGTAGGACTGTGACACGTTGGTTTCGTTGTTCAGCGTGCGGCAGATCGTGAACAGCACGTCCTCGGAGGTGAACGGTTTGCCGTTCGAGAACTTGACGTCGTCGCGCAGCTTGAATTCCCAGGTCAGGTCGTCCAGGTTCTTCCAGGACGTGGCCAACTGGGGCACCAGCTTCATGTCGGCGCTGCGGCCCACCAGAGAGCTGTAGACGTGCGCGGAAAACGCGTCGTTCTGCGTCATCTTGTGATAGTGGGGGTCCGCGGACGTCGGTTCGGCCGACAGGCCGATCTTCAGCGTCTGGGCTTGGGCGGCTGCCAAGGGAATGGCGGCGGCCACGAGGGCCAGGGTGGTGCGCAACTTCATGGTGACAACTCCGGATGGGAAACGAACCGGATCGTGCTTGCGGATGTTCCCCACGCGCCGGCCAGGCGACAGCGTCGGCCAGGGGCTCATCGGGGTTTGGCGCCAGGCACGACGGCAAGGGGCCGATTATCGGTAGGGGCTTCGCGCGCTGTCAATGCGCAACGGCGAATGAGGCGCTAGGGAAAACGCCGAGAGGGGAGGGTAAAGAGGGCGTCGCGCGGCCCCTCTTGGGGCCTGCGCGGCGCGATGGCGCCGGTGAGGGACGGGCGCCGGATCGTCGCAGCGGGCGCCTGGCGCGGGCCAGGCGGGCGCTGCAACGGCAGCGCGCCGGGCTGATTCGCGGGAGATCGTTCGCGACTCAGTCCAGCGCGGCTGGTCTTACCACTGCGATCCGGAGAAGCGCGAGCTGGCGGCGCGTGCCTTGTTCATCGATTCGTTCACTTCGTCGATGAAGGAAAACACGGCGGCAACAGCTGCGGCTACGGATTGGCCGGCCTTCTTCAGGCTGGTCAGCGGGTGGGAATTCGGTTGGTTTTCGAGGGCGCCGCGGAGCAGGTCGCGCTCCAGCGCGTCGGTCAGGCGGGCAGTGTGGTTCAAGGTCAGTTCGCTCATGGTTTTCTCCAGTCCGTTTCGTCTTGGTGTAAACCATTATAGGGATAACCCTAGGGTGAAAGCAACGACCTTTTTAGGGAAAACCCTAGTATGTTGTAAAAATGTTTACGGACAAGGACTTAGCCCCCATTGCGCAGGGCCCGGGCCGCATCGGCAAGTTCGCCCGCCGTCAGGCCGATAGGACCCACGCCCTGGGCAACCAGGGCGTCCGCCGCCGCGCCGTGCAGCCAGACTGCCCCGGCCACGGCCTGGTCCAGCGGCAGCTTTTGGGCAAGCAGCGAGCCCAGCATGCCGGCCAGCACGTCCCCGGTTCCGGCCGTGGCCAGCCCGGCGTTGCCGCTGGTGTTGACCCGCAGGGCGCCGTCGGGGGCGCAGACCACCGTGCCCGCGCCCTTGAGCACGACCCAGGCCTGATAGCGTTGCGCCAGCTTCCAGGCGGCCGCGGGCCGGTCGCCCTGGATCTGGTCCGTGCCCACGCCCAGCAGGCGGCCGGCCTCGGCCGGATGCGGGGTCAACACCACCGGGCCTGCCCCCCAATTGGGGCGGATGTCCGCCCGGGCCAGCAGGTTGAGGCCGTCGGCGTCCAGCACCAGCGGTGCGTCGCGGCGCAGCACGAACAATTCGGACAGCGCGTTGGCCGCAAGCGCCCCGGTGCCGATCCCGCAGCCGGCGACCCAGGCGGTGACGCCCCAGTCCTCGTCCAATAGCGAGCGGAAGTCGCGCAGCATCAGCTCGGGTTGCAGAAGATCGCACGGCAGCGGGGCCGTGTCCTGGGCGAAACCCACCAGCACCTTGCCGGCGCCGGTCTTCAACGCAGCGCGAGCGGCAAGCAGAGCGGCGCCCGTCATGCCGGGGCCGCCACCCACCACGCCGACGGTGCCGAAGCTGCCCTTGTGGGTGTCCTGCCCGCGGGGGGCGAAGAGGGCGGGCACGGCAGCGCGGTCGATGGGGACGCCGGCGGACGGGATGGGGGTGTTCATGGTCTGAGACTCCTGGGGGAATCGGGGTGGCGGGGGCGGGCGTATCCACTATAGTGCGCAAAAATGCGCCGCCTTTGGCCTATCCAACATATATAAAAGACAACCCGGAGCAGACAATGACCGACATTACGCTGGAACACTATTCGGCCTATGAATCCCTGAAGCTGCGCCGGCATCCCGGCGGCGTGCTCGAACTGATCATGGGGACCAAGGGCGGCCAGCCGGGCAAGCTGTCGACCGCCGACGACCGCATGCACCGGGAACTGGCCGACATCTGGCGCGACATCGACACCGACCCGGATACCCGGGTCGTGGTGATCCGCGGCGAGGGCAAGGGCTTTTCGGGCGGCGGCGACCTGGAGCTGGTGCAGCAGATGGCCGATGACTTCCACGTGCGCACGCGCGTCTGGCGAGAGGCCCGCGACCTGGTCTACAACATCATCAACTGCAGCAAGCCCATCGTGTCGGCCATGCATGGCGCGGCGGTGGGCGCGGGGCTGGTGGCCGGCTTGCTGGCCGACATCTCCATCGCGGCGCACGACGCACGGATCATCGACGGCCACACCCGCCTGGGCGTGGCGGCGGGGGATCACGCCGCCATCGTCTGGCCGCTGCTTTGCGGCATGGCAAAGGCCAAGTACTACCTGATGCTGTGCGAAACCGTGTCCGGCGAAGAGGCCGAGCGCATCGGCCTGGTGTCCCTGTGCGTGGACGAAGCCGAACTGATTCCCAAGGCATTCGAGGTGGCCAACAAGCTGGCGGCGGGTTCGCAGACCGCCATCCGCTGGACCAAATACTCGCTGAACAACTGGCTGCGCATGGCGGGACCGAGCTTCGATACGTCCCTGGCGCTGGAGTTCATGGGTTTCGGAGGCCCGGACGTGCGCGAAGGAATTCAGTCCCTGCGCGAGCGGCGGGCGCCGAATTTCCGGCCGGACTCGCCCTTCTGACGCCTGCCGCTATTTCTTGAAGAACCGGGCGAACGCCGCCTGCGCCTCGTCGGTTTGCAGGCGGGCGCGGAACTGCTGGGCTTCGTAGTCCAGCGTTTCCTGGATGGCCTGGCGGTCGGCGCGCTTCATCATGGCCTTGGTCAGGCGCAGTGCCGCGGGCGGCTGCGCCGCCAGATCGGCCGCGGTGGCCCGGGCCGCCGCCAGGGCCTCGCCCTTGGGCGCGACCGAGGTGGCCAGCCCCGCCTCGTGGGCGTCCGTGGCCGAAAATGCCTTGCCCTGCAGCAGCCATTGCGCCGCCCGGCGCCCGGCCAGGCGCGGCATCAGCAGGCTGGAGGCGCCTTCGGGGCACAGGCCCAGCGCCACGAACGGCATGCGCAGCGTGGCGCCCTCGCCGATATGCACGAAATCGCAGTGCTGCAAAAGCGTCACGCCGATGCCGATGGCGTAGCCCTCGACCGCCGCGATGACAGGCACGTCCGCCGTCGACAGCGCGCGCAGGAACGTCATGCCGGCGCTGTCGCCCGTCCCGCGCTCGGCCTGGAAATCCCGCAGGTCGTTGCCGGCGGTGAAATGTTCGCCCGCCCCGGTCAGGATGACGGCGGACACCGAGGTGTCCGCGCTGGCCAGCGCGATCTGCTCGGCCAGCGCGCCGTAGGTGGCCAGATCCAGCGCGTTGCGGCGCTCGGGACGGTCGATGGTCAGCGTCAGCACCGCGCCATCGCGGCTTGCCTTCAAGCCCGCGCTCATCCGGCGGCCCCGCCGCCCAGCGCGGCCTTCGCGTCCGCATACTCGCGGCGCAGCGTTTCCACGATCTGGCGTGTCGGTTCGACGCTGGCGATGCCGCCTACGCCCTGGCCGGCGCCCCAGATGTCCTTCCAGGGCTTGACGCGCGACGAGCCGAAGTTGGACGCCCCGCTATCCGGCTGCGGCAGGTTGGCCGGGTCCAGGCCGGCGGCGGCGATGCTGGCCTTGAGGTAGTTGCCGGGTATGCCTGTGAAAAAAGGCGTGTACAGGATGTCGGACGCGCTGGCCTGGACGATGGCGGACTTGTAGTCTTCGCTGGCGTTGGCCTCTTGGCTCGCGATGAAGCGCGTGCCCATGTAGGCGAAGTCGGCGCCCATTGCCTGCGCGGCCAGCACATGCGCGCCCGAGGTGATCGCGCCCGACAGGATCAGCGGGCCGTCGTAGAAGCGGCGCACTTCGGACACCAGGGCGAACGGGCTGAGCGTGCCCGCGTGCCCGCCGGCGCCGGCGCACACCAGGATCAGGCCATCCACGCCGGCTTCCAGCGCCTTCTCGGCGTGACGGATCGTGGTCACGTCGTGGAACACCTTGCCGCCCCAATCGTGCACGCCCTTGACCAGGTCGCCGGGGGCGCGCAGGCTGGTGATGATCAGCGGCACGCGGTGGCTGGCGCAAACGGCCAGGTCCTGTTCCAGGCGGTCGTTGGACTGGTGAATGATCTGGTTGACGGCGAACGGCGCCACGCGCGCCTCGGGGTGGGCCTCGCGATGCGAGGCCAGGCCGGCCTGGACTTCGTCCAGCCAATCGGTCAACAGGCTTTGCGGACGCGCATTCAGGGCCGGGAACGAGCCCACGATGCCGCTCGCGCACTGGGCGATGACCAGCTTGGGATTGGACACGATGAACATGGGGGCGCTGATGACCGGCAGGGACATCTGGCCATACAAATCAGTCACGAGGGAGTGGGGCATGGTGTCGTCGCGTTGTGTTTGGGGTATATAATTACCTACCGACCGTCCGGTAATTAATTAATCTTTATTTAACGGCATGCGCGGAACCGCTGTCAATGGAGGTTCTCTCCAACTTCCACGGCTTCCCGCGCGGCCCGGCAAAGGCAGTCATGGCGACCTCCGCCCCTACCTCCCCCAAGCGCGCCCGCGCCGGCCGCCCGCCCACCCTGGCGGCGCCGCGCGAACGCATTCTTGAAGAAGCCGCCAAGCTCTTCGCCCGCAGCGGCTACGACGGCAGCTCCGTGTCCGACCTGGCCTCCGCCATCGGGGCGTCCAAGGCCGCCATCTACCACTATTACCCCACCAAGCAGGACATCTACGACGCCATCATCCTGGCCGTGCTGAACGGCCTGACCCAGACCGTTGGCCAGGACGTGGCCGCGGCCAGCGGCGGCGCGGCCCGGCTGCGCGCGTTCATGGTGGGACACGCGCGCTACTTCGAACGGCACCACGCCGAATTCGTCACCATGCTGATCGGCTATTCCGGCATGGCCCTGCCGGAACGCGAAGACGCCGCCCGCCTGCGCGACAGCTACGAAAAGCGCCTGCGCGAAGTGATTGCGCAAGGCGTGGCCGAGGGCGCGTTCCGCGCGCTCGATGTCGCGGCCGCCGGCCGCGCCGTGCTGTCGATGCTGAATTGGATGGTGCGTTGGTACAAGCCGGGCCAGGGCGACAGCGCCGAAGCCATCGCCGCCGGCTACTTCGATTTGCTGGTGGGCGGCATGCGCGCCTGAGCGCGGCGCCCGTCCGAACCCTTTTTCGTATCTGACTAGTGAGAACCTCATCATGGCCCTCGACACCGAAACCCTGACCCTGCTGCTCGACGCCGTGCGCCGCTTCGTGCATGAACGCCTGATCCCCGCCGAAGACGAGCTTGCCGCAAGCGGCCAGGTGCCGGCCGACATCGTCAATGAAATGCGCGAACTGGGCCTCTTCGGCCTGTCCATATCGCCCGATTTCGGCGGCCTGGGCCTGACCATGGAAGAAGAGGTGCGCGTCGTGTTCGAACTGGGCCAGACCTCGCCCGCGTTCCGCTCGCTGGCCGGCACCAACATCGGCATCGGTTCGCAGGCCATCGTCCTGGCCGGCACCGACGAGCAGCGCGCCCGCTACCTGCCCAAGCTGGCCAGCGGCGAACTGATCGGCTCCTTCGCGCTGACGGAGCCCGACGCGGGCTCCGACGCCATGGCCCTGCGCCTGTCCGCCGAGCGCGACGGTGATGTGTACGTGCTGAACGGCACCAAGCGCTACATCACCAACGCGCCCATCGCCGGCCTGTTTTCGGTCATGGCGCGCACCGCGCCGGAGCGCCGCGCCAATTCGATCTCGTGCTTCCTGGTCGAGGCGGGCACGCCCGGCCTGATCATCGGCAAGCCCGACAAGAAGATGGGCCAGGCCGGCGCGTTGACCAGCGACGTCGTGTTCGACAATTGCCGCGTCCCGGCCAGCGCGCTGCTGGGCGGCGAAGAAGGCAACGGGTTCCGCACGTCCATGCGTGTCCTGGACAAGGGCCGCCTGCATATTTCCGCCCTGTGCGTGGGCATCGCCGACCGCCTGCTGCGCGACGCCGTGAAGTACGCCACCGAACGCAAGCAGTTCGGCCAGCCCATCGCGGAATTCCAGTTGATCCAGGCGATGATCGCCGACAGCCAGGCCGAACTCTATGCCGCGCGCTGCATGGTGCTGGACGCCGCCCGCATGCGCGACCGCGGGGAAAACACCACCATGCAGGCTGCCTGCTGCAAGCTGTTTTCCACCGAAATGGTGGGCCGCGTCGCCGATCGCGCCGTGCAGATCCACGGCGGCGCGGGCTACATGTCCGAGTACGCCGTGGAACGCTTCTACCGCGATGTGCGCCTGTTCCGCATCTTTGAAGGCACCTCGCAGATCCAGCAGCTGGTGATCGCCCGCGAGACCATCAAGGCCCATTCCTGAGCTTTCGGCCGCCGGATATCCGGTGATGGTGCCCAAACGGCTAATATCCAGTCTGGCCTCGCGCATGGCCGCGAGCCGAAAGTTCTCATTTCTCTTCTAGCGAAAAGATTACAGATGTCGCAACGTCCCGCTCCTCTTACCGGCATACGCGTGCTGGACCTGACCCGCGTGCTGGCGGGCCCCTGGTGCACCCAGAACCTGGCAGATCTCGGCGCCGAGGTGATCAAGATCGAACGGCCGGGCTCGGGCGACGACACGCGCGCCTGGGGGCCTCCGTACCTGAAGGACGAAGCGGGCCACGACACCACCGAGGCTGCGTATTACCTGTCGGCCAACCGCAACAAGATGTCGGTGGCGCTGGACATCGCGTCGCCGCGCGGCGCCGAGCTGGTGCGCGAACTGGCGCTGCAAAGCGACATCCTGGTCGAGAATTTCAAGGTCGGCGGACTTTCCAAGTACGGCCTGGACTACGACAGCCTGAAGGAAATCAATCCCCGCCTGATCTATTGCTCGATCACCGGTTTCGGCCAGACCGGCCCGTACGCCAGCCGTCCCGGCTATGACTTCATGATCCAGGGCATGGGCGGCCTGATGAGCATCACGGGCGAGCGCGACGATCTGCCCGGCGGCGGCCCGCAAAAGGCGGGCGTGGCCGTGGCCGATCTGATGACCGGGATGTATTCCACGGTGGGCATCCTGGCCGCGCTGCACGAACGCGCCAGGAGCGGCCTGGGCCAGCACATCGACATGGCCCTGCTGGATTGCCAGGTTGCCATGCTGGCCAACCAGAACCTGAACTTCATGACCTCCGGCGCCGCGCCCAAGCGCGCCGGCAACGCGCATCAGAACCTCGTGCCGTACCAGGTCTTCGCGGCCAGCGACGGCCACCTGATCGTGGCCGTCGGCAACGACAGCCAGTTCCGCAACTATTGCGGCGCGATCGGCCTGCCGGAACTGTCGGCCGACCCGCGCTTCTCCACCAATCCGCAGCGCGTGAAGAATCGCGAAGAACTGGTGCCCTTGCTGGTCGAGCGCATGGCTACAGGCGAACGCGACCACTGGCTCACCGCGCTGGAAGGCGTGGGCGTGCCGGCGGGCCCGATCAACACGCTGGACCAGGTCTACGAAGATCCGCACGTCCTGGCCCGCGGCATGAAGCGGGAACTTCCGCACCCGGCGGCCGGCGCCGTGCCGATGGCGGCCAGCCCGCTGAAGTTCTCGGGCAGCCCGGTCGAGTACCGCCGCGCGCCGCCCATGCTGGGCGAGCACACCGAGCAGGTCCTTTCCGAAAAGCTCGGCCTGTCGGCCGACGAAATCCAGGCGCTGGCGCAGAGCCGGTCCTGAGCGGACGCGGGGCGGCCCCGTGCCGCCTGCCGCGCGCCTTTGCGCCACGTCCGCGGCGCACGAACCATTCCAATACAGGCAGGAGATAGTTGATGACGGAGATTCAAACCATCGGCGTCGTGGGCGCCGGGGCGATGGGGCGCGGCATCGCGCAGATCGCGGCGCAAGCCGGCTTGCGCGTGCGCTTGTACGACACCAGCGCCGATGCCGTTGCCGCCGCGCGCGAATCGTTGCGCCAGACCTGGGACAAGCTGGCGCAAAAGGGCAAGCTGACCGCCGCCGACGCGCAAGCCGCGCTGGAACGCGTGGAATCCGCTACCGCGCTGACCGACATGTCCAAGTGCCAGCTCGTGGTCGAGGCCATTGTCGAGCGGCTGGACGTCAAGCGCGACCTGTTCGCGGCGCTGGAAGGCGTGGTCTCCGAAGACTGCATCCTGGCGTCCAATACGTCGTCCCTGTCCATCACCGCCATCGCGGCGGCCTGCAAGCGTCCGCAACGCGTGGCCGGCTACCACTTCTTCAATCCGGTGGCGCTGATGAAGGTCGTGGAGGTCATCGACGGCCTGCGCAGCGCGCCGGAGGTCGGCGACGCGCTGGCCGAGCTGGCCCGCCGCATGGGCCACACGCCCGTGCGCGCCAAGGACATGCCCGGCTTCATCGTCAACCACGCCGGACGCGGCATGAACACCGAAGGCCTGCGGGTGGCGCAGGAGGCCGTGGCCACCTTCGCCCAGGTGGATGCCGTCATGCGCGAGCAGGCCGGTTTCCGCATGGGTCCGTTCGAACTGCTGGACCTGACCGCGCTGGACGTGTCCCACCCGGTCATGGAGTCCATCTATCGCCAGTTCTTCGACGAGCCGCGCTTCCGCCCGTCGCCGATCACGACGGTGCGCCTGGCCGGAGGCCTGATCGGCCGCAAGGCAGGCGAGGGCTTCTATGTCTACGCCGACGGCCAGAAGCAGGTGCCGGCGGAAGCGCCCGTGCCGGCGCTGCCGCAAGGATTGAAGGTCTGGGTCAGCCCCAAGCACGCGGAAGGCTACGCGCGCGCCTCGGCGCTGGTCGAAAAGCTCGGCGCCACGCTGGTGACGGGCGCCTCGCCCGATGCCGATGCGCTGATCATCGTCACGCCGTTCGGCGAAGACGTGTCCACCGCCGTTTCCGCCCAAGGCCTGAATGCGGCCCGCACGGTGGGCCTGGATGCGCTGTACGCGTTCGACGGCGCCAAGCGGCGCACCCTGATGGCGTCGCCCGCGACCGAAGCAAAATGGCGTGACGCCGCGCATGCGCTGCTGGCCGCCGACGGCGTGCCGGTGACGGTGATCGAGGATTCGCCCGGCTTCATCGCCCAGCGTATCGTGGCGATGATCGTCAACATCGCCAGCGACATCGCTCAGCAGCACATCGCCACGCCGGAAGACATCGACCAGGCCGTGACGCTGGGGCTGGGCTACCCGACGGGCCCGCTGGCCCTGGGCGACAAGCTGGGCGCGGACCGTATCCTGGAAATCCTGAAGAGCATGCAGCGCGTCACGGGCGACCCCCGCTACCGTCCCAGCCTGTGGCTGCAGCGCCGCGTGCAACTGGGCATGTCGTTGCTGAAATCGTCGGCGGACTGACGTCCCGCGGCGTCCGTCGATAAAAAAAGCCCCTTGATGCATCAAGGGGCTTTTTCTTGTCCGCGAACGCGTCGCGGCGCGGCGCTTACTTGGCGGCGTCCACCATGTATTGCACGGCAGCGCGGATGTCTTCTTCCGACGCATTGGCCGCGCCGCCCTTGGGGGGCATTGGCGGCTTGCCCTGCATGGCGACCTGCACCATGGCGTCCATGCCCGTCTTGATGAAGGGCTCCCAGGCGGCCTTGTCGCCGAACTTGGGGGCGTTGGCCACGCCGGTGGCATGGCACGCGAAACAGACGGTCTTGTAGAGCTTTTCGCCAGCCGGGTTGACGGCGGCGGTCTGCTGCGGCGCGGGAGCCGCCGGGGCAGGGGCTGCGGCGGCAGGCGCCGCAGGCGCGGCGGCAACCGGCGCGGCGGCCGGAGCAGCGCCCGCTTCCTTCTTGGCGCCTTCTTCGGCGGGAGCAGCGGGCTCGGGCAGCGAGGCGCCCGACTTGTTGGCCATGTAGACCACGGCGCGCGCGACCTCATAGTCGGACAGCGTCGGATTGCCGCCCTTGGCGGGCATGCCGCCCTTGCCGTGCAGCGCCACATTCAGCATGGCGTCGTAGCCGGCCTTGATGAACGGCGCCCACGCGGCGTTGTCGCCCATCTTCGGCGCGCCAGCAATGCCGGCGGTGTGACAGGCCGTACAGACGGCGGCGAAGACCTGTTCGCCGGTCTTGAAGACCTTGGGGGCGTTGGCGTCGACAAGCTCGAAGCCCGCGACCGGGGCGATCCGCCTGGCGATGGCTTCGCCGGACAGCGCGTCCGAGCCGGCGTTCGTCTTGTTGCCGGTGACCACCATGTTCACCAGTAGGATGATGATGGCGATGGGAACCACGAAAGCCAGGACGATCGTTACGATCAATTGCTTCGGGGTCTTGATGGGGGAGGAGTGCTCTTCTATGTGTTCCTGCTCGTTGCTCATGACCAAATCCTGCTAACGGGTACCGGGGGCGCCTGGCGGCGGCAACAGAAAATCAGTACTGCACAAGTCGGCGGCAACCCATGCCCGCCTGCAAGCAAACGCTGGATTATATAACGGTGTCAGGGACACAGGTCCAATGCAACTGAACGGGTTTTCGATGAGTTTGCCGGAAGATTTGATCCACTTCATGCAGATCGTGGAAAACTAGGTACAATACCGCCTCCTTGCGCTGCGCCCGTAGTTCAATGGATAGAATGAGAGTTTCCGAAGCTCTTGATACAGGTTCGATTCCTGTCGGGCGCACCACAGAATCAAGGACTTACGTTTTTCTGGGCCTTTTTCTGGGCCTTTTTTTGCGCCCGAATTGCGCGGATCAATCCCCGTCCCCAGTCTTTGAGACTCCCGTAGGCGCCAAGTAGAATTGCAGCCGCCGCCCATGCGGCAGCCAATTCCACCGAGCGCGCTTTAGGGAAGTACCAATGGCAGAGGCCCAATCCAAACTGGACATTCTGGCGCAAGCCGCCGCCGCGTTTACCGCCGGCGACGCCAGGCAAGCGGCAGATCTGCTGGAGCCGGCGCTCGCGTCCCATCCTGACGATGCGGAACTTATCTGCTCGCTGGCCTATGCCCTGAGCCGCCTGGATCGCCTGGACCTCGCCGCCGACCGCTTTGACGATGCCGCGCGCCTGCGTCCCAACGATATCGCCGTGTTGCGCGACGCCGGCAGCGTCAACCTCAAGGCCGGCCGGTTGGAAAGCGCGCTGATGCACTTTCGCGCTGCCTACCGCGCCTCGAACAATGATCTTGCCCTGCTGGGCCGTATTGTCGACGTCCTGCTGCGGCTCAAGCGCGCCGGCCAGGCCTTGGCGCTGATCGACGGCACCGTGGCGCTGGCGCCGCGCGTGGCGCCGCTGCACTATCTGCGCGGCATCGTGCTGGGCGCACAAGGTCAGCACCGCCAGGAGAAAGCCGCCTACGAAACCGCGCTCAAACTCGATCCCCGATTGCTGGACGCGCACACCAACCTCGGCGTTCTGGCGCGTGACGAGCAGCGCTTTCAGGATGCATTGCGTCACTTCAAGCAAGCGCTTGCCATCGACAGCGACCACGCCGGCGCGCGCAACAACCGGGCGCAGACCAACTTGCTGCTGGGTCAATACACTCATGGTTGGCGCGACTACGAGTGGCGCTGGCGCGATGGCGTGCAGACCATGCCCTTCAGCGGTGCGCCCTGGTTGGGCGAATCATCGCTGCAAGGCAAGACCTTGCTGGTGCATGCAGAACAAGGCTTGGGCGACACGCTGCAGTTCAGCCGTTACGTGGCGGCCTTGCCCAACCAGGCAGACCGCGTGATCTTCCTCGTGCAGGCGCCTCTCCTGACTTTGCTGCAGGCCAACCTGCCCGGCGTAACCGTCATCAGCCAGAATGACGAGGTCCCTGTCTTTGACCGTCACACGCCCTTGCTGAGCCTGCCGCTGGCACTGTCGCGCCACAGCGCCGAACCCTGGCCGCTGACTCACACACTGCAAGCCGATGCCGCGCGCACGCAAGCCTGGGCCGAATATTTGGGTCCCAAGGGCGCGCGCCCGCGTATCGGCCTGGCCTGGTCCGGCAGCGCGAGCCACCAGGACGATCACAACCGCTCGATTCCGTTTGAAGTTCTGAGTCCGCTGCTCGACGTGCCGGCGGACTTCATCAGCCTGCAGAAGGACGTGCGCGACGACGACCTCGCCGCCATCGAGCGCTGGCGTGCTGGCAACCCCGCCGCCACGCTCCGATTGACCGGCGCTGAACTGAACGACTTCGCCGATAGCGCGGCTCTGGCGGCAAACCTGGATCTGATCATCACGGTGGACACGTCCGCCGCCCACTTGGCGGGCTCGCTTGGCCGACCGACCTGGCTGCTGCTTCCGGCCATGCCCGACTGGCGCTGGCAGCTCAACCGCAGCGACACGCCGTGGTATCCGTCCATGACCCTGCATCGCCGGGGACAGGACTGGAGCGAACTGCTGCAGACGCTGCGCGAGAAGCTGCGAGCGTCAGCCTGAGCCCCTGAAAAGGCCAAGAAAAACAAAGTGGTGAACGCACCCGCCGGGTGCGTCCTGTGAGCGTCACCTCAAGCGCTGATGGCCGAAACCGGGATTTCACCATTCCGTGCCTCAGTCGCGATCGCTTCGCGTGCAAGCACTTGCCCGGCGGCGGCCTGTTTGTAGCGACGCCGCGCGGCGTCGGACAGCCGGAACGTTAGCCCCCGCCCATCAAGGCCCCGGGCTGACCGCCGGCCACCCCAACCATTGTTGCCATTGCGTCAACATCATGGTCCCTTGGCCGGGGCTTCTGCCGATTTCCATGCGGCCCTACGATTCAGGCGTTGTCCAAGCAAACACCACACCCGGTCCAGCACTGGCTGGACGCCGAACCAATCCGAGGGAACCATCATGAGTCAACGTCTGAACGCCTTTGCCCAATCGCCCGAATTGTTCAAGAAATTCGTCGAATTCGGCATGCTCTTGAAGTCCGGCACGATCGAGCAGTCCATCCTGAGCCTGGTCGAAATCCGGGCCTCGCAGATCAACGGCTGCGGCTTCTGCCTGGATATGCACGTGAAGCAGGCCAAGATCCACGGCGAACGCGAACTGCGCCTGCATCATGTGGCGATCTGGCGCGAATCCACCGAGTTTTCCCCGCGTGAGCGCGCCTGCCTGGCCTGGACCGAAGCGCTGACCACGCTGGGCGCGCATGGCGTGCCCGACGAGATCTATGAGCGTGTGCGCACCCAGTTGTCCGAAAAGGAAATCTCGGACCTGAGCTTCGCCGTCATGGCGATCAATGGATGGAACCGCCTCAACGTGGGCTTCCAGACCGTGCCCGGCTCGGCCGACAAGGCCTATGGCCTGGACAAGGCCAAGTTCAACTAAGGACTCATCATGAAAATCCTGGTAATCGGCGGTACGGGCCTGATTGGCTCCAAACTTGTCAAACTGCTCACCGAGCAAGGCCACGAGGCCATCGCCGCGTCGCCCGCGACCGGCGTGAACACGATCACCGGCGAAGGCCTGGACCCGGCGTTGGCCGGGGTTGATACCGTGGTCGATGTCGCCAATTCGCCCTCGTTCGAAGACCGGGCCGTGCTGGAGTTCTTCCAGACCTCGGGACGCAACCTGCTGGCGGCGGAAGCCCGGGCCGGTGTGCGCCACCACGTCGCCCTGTCGGTGGTGGGCACGCACCGCCTGGCCGAAAGCGGCTACTTCCGCGGCAAGATCGCGCAGGAAGAACTGATCGAGGCCGCCGGGATTCCGTACACCATCGTTCACAGCACGCAGTTCTTCGAGTTCCTGGGCGGCATCGTGCAGTCGGGCACCCAGGGCGACGAAGTGCGGCTGTCGCCCGCCTTTGTCCAGCCGATCGCGTCCGACGACGTCGCGCGGGCGATGGCCGATGCCACGCTGGGGGCGCCGGTGAACGGCACCGTGGAAATCGCCGGCCCCGAGCGGGTGCGTCTGGCCGAACTGGCGCAACGCTACATGGGTAAAATCGGCGACACACGCACCGTTCAGGCAGACGCGGGCGCGCGCTATTTCGGCGCGTTGCTCACCGATGACACACTGGTGCCCGGATCCGGCCCGCGCCTGGGCAAGATCGACTTCGAAACCTGGTTCAGCCGTTCGGGCGCACGAAAGTAGCGGCGGGCACGAGGACCTTCATGAGCAAACTGCGGCCTCCTCCCCAGACTCTCCTGGACAAGTACCGGGGCGAGGATTTCCTTCCCCTGTACACCACCAGCGTGACGGTGCGCGGCGGAGAGGCCGCGCACGGTCGCGCCTCCGGCATCGCCATTTCCGATGATGGCGAGCTGTTTGTCGAACTGCGCCTGCCGGTCGAGTTGGGCGGCAAGGGCGGGGGAACGAATCCTGAACAACTGTTTGCCGCCGGTTATGCGGCGTGCTTTCACGGCGCGCTGAGCATGCTGGCCGGGCGGGCCGGCGTGGCCGTCCCGGACGCCTCCGTGACGGCCACCATCTCGTTCGGCCGCGATCCCGTGGACGGTTTGTTCGCGCTGACGGCGGATGTCAATATCCACCTGCCCGGCGTGGACAAGGCCGTGGCCGAAGAACTGGTGCGCAACACGGAACGCCTGTGCCCGTATTCCAAGATGGCCCAGGGTGGAATCGAAAGCGTGGTGGCGTTGACGCAATAGCCGTTCACGCCTGCTTGAGCAGCAGGCTGTCGAGTATTTGCAGATCCAGCGCGCGGATGCGTTCGGTCATGTAGTCGATGAATACGCGCATGCGTGCCGGCAGGTGCTGGCGGCTGAGGAAACACAGGTAATGTCCGCGATCGTCGGGCGCGTGTTGCGGCAGGCAGGCGACCAGCCTGCCGGCGCGCAGGTGGTCGCAGACCTGATAGCCGGCCATTTGCGCGATGCCATGGCCGTCCAGCACCGATTGCAGAACGAGATCGGCATCGTTGAACGTCAGCATGGCGGGCGGCGCAACCTTGCGCAGGTGGCCGCTCTCCTTGAACTCCCATTCGTACACCCGCCCCGAGGACAGCCGAAAGTTCACGCAGCGGTGGGCCTCGAGTTCGTCGACGCTGCTGGGCAGGCCGTGCGCGGCGGCATAGCCGGGCGAGGCGCACAGCATCATCTGCATGGGGATCACTTTCTTGGCGATCACCTGGCTGTCTTCCATGCGGCCGTTGCGGAACGACACGTCGACGCGGTCCGTGGTGAAGTCGGTGGGGCCGTCATCCAGCAACAGCTCCACCGAGATATTCGGGTTGATCTCCCGGAACTCCTTCAGCAAGGGGGCGACGACCTTGCGGCCAAAGCCCACGGTGGAGCACACGCGCAACTGACCGGTGGGCGGGCCCTCGCGCAGTTCGCGCATGTCGTCCAGCGCCTGGATGATGCGCTCGACGCCGGGATGGCATTGCTCATAGAAGCGTTTGCCCTCGGCAGTCAGAGAGGTGCTGCGGGTGGTGCGGACGAACAGCCGGATACCCAACTGATCTTCCAGCTTTTGCACGCTGCGGCTGACCGCCGAGCGGCCGATGCCCAGGCGGTCGCCGGCCTTGGCGAAGTTGCCTTCCGCGGCGACGGCGATGAAGGCCATGACGCCCGCGTAGCTGGTGGCGAAGCTGTCGGCCAGTGAATCTGGCCCGCTGGATTGGGTGGTGACCGGGGAGGCTGTAGAGGGTGTCGACATGTTGGCGGCGCCGCGAGTGGGTTGATCCTACCCCTAAGACGGCGCGCCGGGCAATTTTGTGACACTGGCCCGAAGAAAAAAAGCTGGTTTTCCCGAAGGGGATGGCCAGCCCGCTATGCGTGGCGGGTGCCGGGTTGCCTATGCCGGGCACCGCCATGATGGCCTTCTTGAATCGTCCCTATTTAACCGGCACCAAGGCCGGGGCGCCCTGTTTCTTGATCAGGACGACCAGGAACTTGGCGGGCTTGGTCTGGCTGGCATTGCGGCCCACGGTGTGGATGTCGTCCGGCCCTTCGTAGAAGGTCTGGCCCGGGGTCAGCGTGACTTCCTTGCCGCCCTTGACCTGCATGATGATGCTGCCTTCCAGCACGTAGACGAAGCCGTAGGCGTCGTGGCGATGGATGGGGTCGGCGGCTCCGGGCGGGTAGTCGACGATGAGCATCAGCGCATCCTTGCCCGGGATGTCCGGCAGGTTCTTTGTCATCAGCTCCGTGACGATGGGATCGGCGGGCTTGGCGGCGGCCGCGTCGTGGTGGGACGCGCCGTGGGCTATCTGGCCCAGCAACGCCCCGGCGGCAATAAAGGGCAATCCGAACTTCATGATCTTCGACATGGCCTGTCCTTGGTTGAGTGGTGACAGGGCCATCGTAGAAGTGGGGGCGGCGCGGCGGTAGATCCGCGCAAGGGATCACGATGTTGCCCGCCATGCACCAACGGCGGCGCGGGGGCGGCGTCAGCCTTGCGCCAGCGCGGCCGCGATGCGCGCCAGCTTGTCCGGGTTGCGCTGCACCAGGACGCGGGTCAGGCGTACGCCGTCGGTTTCATAGGACTGCACGGATTCAAGCTTGCCATCGATGAAACGCAGCAGCGCCCATTGCCCGTTCACCTGAACCACCTCGGTGCGCAGCGCGTCGCGGAACCTGCGCGTGCCCGCGTAGAAAAGCTGCGCCAGGCGCTTGCCGCCCACCAGGCGCGCAAAGCTGGAGACCTTGTCGCCGCCGTCGCCGATGAGCTCGGCGTCGTCGCTCAGCAGGGCATGCAGGCCATGGAAGTCGCTGCGTTGCATGGCGTCGGCGAAGGCCAGCAGAAGGCGTTGCAGCGTGGCGCGCGGCACGGCCTCGCGCGGGGCGCCCTGCCGTAGCTGCAGCCGGGCCCGCCGCACGAGCTGGCGGATCGCGGCCGGGGTCTTGTCCAGCGTCTGCGCGATGTCTTCGTAGTCGGCGTCGAACACGTCGCGCATCAGGAAAGCCGCGCGGGCGTCCGGCGACAGGCGTTCCAGCATGAACAGAAACGCCACCGAAACATCGTCCGCGAATTCGTGGATCTGCTCGGGCGTGGAGGGCGGGGCCATCAGCATCGGTTCCGGCAGCCACGCGCCCACGTACTGGGCCCGTTCGGCCTTGGCCGCGCGGAGCCGGTCGATGGACAAGCGGGTGGTGACGGTGACCAGCCAGGCTTCGGCGTTATCGACCACGGACCGGTCCGTGCCGTGCCAGCGCAGCCATGCGTCCTGCACCACATCTTCGGCCTCGGCCACCGCGCCCAGCATGCGGTAGGCGATCGCGTACAGGCGCGGGCGGTGACGGTCGAACAGGATCACGGAGTCGGTCATGGAGTGGGCCAACGCCAATGGGGAGAGGGGGCGAAAGGCAGGCTATTTTGCCGCAGCGCGCCAGGGACGACAAGCGCGAAGCGCCTATGCGGGACAGCCGCCCGGGGCGCGCGCGCGGCGGGTCTCCGCGCCTACAGCACGATCACCTTGGAGGACAGCCCGGGCAGGTCGGAGCGGCCCTGCATCTGCTTCAGGTCCCGCTCTATCATCGTGCTCAGGCGGCTGATCGGCACGTCGTTGGCGCTGCCCTCGAAGGGGTTCTCCGTGCTTTCGCCGACCTGCTCAAGCGAGGTGTAGATCCACGAGATGATCACGCTGAACGGCACCGCCAGCCATACCATCTGGCCCTGCATGAAACCGCCCACGTCCTGGCCGAGCTGAGCGAACTGGCCTGTCAGGCCAACCGGCAGCACCACGCAGAAGGCACGCACGAACAAGGTGTTGATGATCGCGTACTGGCGCGGATACGGGAAATTCTTGATCCGCTCGGCCTGTCCCTGCAGATCGAGGAACTCCCGGATGCGGCTGTTGAGCTCGGCATATTCCGAAGCGGTGATGGCACCCTGGTCCAGCAGGCTTCTGACCGCGCGGCCCTGCATGGCAAGCAGTTGCGCGGCCTTGCCGTCGGCCTGCATCAACGCGGCGATTTCCTCTTGCGGCAGGTAACGGGACAGCGCGGATTCCAGGGATTCGCTGCGTTCCGGGATCACGTACCGCTTCCGGTATTCCGTATTGGGCCGGCTTGCCACGGTTTCCCATGCGCGCGCCTCGCGCAATTGATAGCGCAAGGCCGTCAGCCAGGCCAGGTGCCGCTTCAGCAGGCCGGCGGTCTGCTCGGCATTGCCGACATAGGTATGGCTGATCACGCCCCAGTAACGGCTGGCGCTGACGATGCTCATCCAGATCTTCTGCGCTTCGACCGTGCGCGCGTAGGTCTGCACGTTCTTGAAGCCGACGACGAAGGTGGCGGCGGTGCCCAGCAGCGACACCACCGACAAGGGCAGGGTCAGCCATTTCATGCCAGCGACCTGATAGAGCAGCACGGGCACGAGGCTCAGCGCCAGCAGGCCGTAGATATTCCTGCGGGTCCAGACGATGAACTCGCTCAAGCGGTAGGACTTTCCCAGATGCATGATGTCGCTCCCGCGCCCTTGGGCGCTCCAGTAGGACAAATGCTAGAGATGCGGCGGGCGGGGCGGTAGGGCCGCGCAAGGACGCATGGTGTTGTCCCGGCGACAACAATCGTGCCGCGCACAGCCCCAGGCGTGCGCGCCCCTGCGCCGTTGCGCATTGGTGCGCGCCGCACAACAGCGTGCTTCCCGTCACGGGCCTACCGGGCAAAAAACGCCAGACCTACGATGCAGTCGTCGATCACCGAAGCACGACGCAACGCAACGCCCAACCCCAACCGGAGCACGTCCATGACCCGCAACACCATCACCACTGAAGACGGTACGCAGATCTATTACAAGGATTGGGGCGACGGCCCCGTCGTCACCTTCTCGCATGGCTGGCCGCTCAATGCGGACGCCTGGGACGGCCAGATGCACTTCCTGGCGCGCAAGGGTTTTCGTGTCATCGCGCATGACCGCCGCGGGCACGGGCGCTCGTCGCAATCCTCGTCCGGCAATGACATGAACGGCTACGCCGACGATCTGGCGCAACTGATCGAAGCGTTGGACCTGAAGCGCATCACGATGGTCGGCCATTCCACCGGGGGCGGCGAAGTGGCGCGCTACATCGGCCGCCACGGCACCGGACGCGTGGCCCGCGCGGTGCTCATCGGCGCGGTGCCGCCGGTGATGCTGAAGTCCGCCGCCAACCCCGAAGGCCTGCCGATCGAGGTCTTCGACGGCATCCGCGAGGGCGTGGCGGGCGACCGCTCGCAGTTCTACAAAGAGCTGGCCATCCCCTTTTACGGCGCCAACCGCCCTGGCGCCAAGGTGTCGCAAGGACTGCTGGACCAGTTCTGGCTGTGGAGCATGCAAAGCGGCCAGAAGAACGCCTACGAATGCATCAAGGCGTTCTCCGAGACGGACTTCACCGAAGACCTGAAGAAGATCGACGTGCCGACATTGTTCATGCACGGCGAGGACGATCAGATCGTGCCTGTGCACGATTCGGCGAAGAAGGCCGCACGCCTGGTGAAGAACGCCAGGGAAATCTACTACCCCGGCGCGCCGCATGGCCTGACCGCCACCCTGCAGGACCGCATCAATGCCGACCTGCTCGATTTTCTGAACGCCTCTGCCTGACACGTTTCACTTTTCTTTTGGAGATTCCGCCATGTCTTCCGTAATCAATCCCACGAATTCCGTCGGCCAGACGCCCATCGATCTGGTTCCTTCGCGTTACGCGCTGCAAATCGGCGACATCGACGCGCTTGTCGTCAGCGACGGGGTGCTGCCCTTACCCACCTCGACCATGGCGACCAATGCCGATCCCGCCGACCTGGCGAACTGGCTGGACTACATGTACATGCCGCCGGACGCATTCGACTGGCCGCTGAACGTGATGGTGGCCCGCAGCGGAGACCAGACCATCCTGATCGACGCGGGGCTGGGCGGGCAGTTCCCGGGATTCCCGCGTGCTGGGCAATTCCCGCAGCGCCTGCAGGCCGCCGGCATTCCGCTGGAATCCGTGACGGACGTGATCATCACCCACATGCACATGGATCACGTGGGCGGCTTGCTTGTCGCCGGCGTGAAGGAGCGCCTGCGTCCCGACGTGCGCATCCACGTATGCGCGACCGAAGTCGACTTCTGGACCTCGCCCGATTTCACGCAGACCGTCATGCCCAAGCCTGTGCCCGCGGTGCTGAAGACCACGGCCACCAGCTTCTACAACGAATACCGCGACCGGATTCGGACCTTCGAGGACCGCTACGAGGTGGCGCCTGGCGTGATCGTCCGTGTCACCGGCGGCCACACCCCGGGGCACAGCGTGGTGGATCTGATCTCGGGCGATGACCGGCTGACCTTTGCCGGCGACGCCATGTTCCCGGTCGGGTTCGACCACCCCGAGTGGCACAACGGCTTCGAACACGATCCCGAGAAGTCGGCCGCTGTCCGGATCGGCCTGTTCCGGGAACTGGCGGAAAGCCGCGGGCTGCTGGTGGCCGCTCACCTGCCGTTCCCGTCCGTAGGCCGGGTGGCGGTCGACGGCGACGCGTTTCGCTGGGTTCCGGTCATCTGGGATTACTGACTTCAACAGGCCGTGCGGCTATCCGTGCCCATGAAGGAACAAGCATGAAAAAACTCTCAGGAAAGACCGCCGTCATCACCGGCGGCAACAGCGGCATCGGCTTCGCGGCCGCCCAGGCCTTCATCGCCGAAGGCGCGCGTGTCGCGATTCTCGGGCGCCGGCAGCGGGCCGTCGACGATGCGGTGGCGCTGCTGGGCGCATCCGCTTTCGGCGTGGTGGGGGACGTCGGCGAGCTGGCCACGCATGATCGCCTGGTGGCGCAAGTGCGCGAACGGTACGGCGCCATCGACATCTACATGGCGAACGCCGGCATGAACAATATCGAGCCTTCGCAAGCCGTCAGCGCCGACAGCTACGACATCCAGTTCGGCACCAACACGCGCGCCGTGTTCTTCGGTGTCACCAAGGCGTTGCCGCTGATGCGCGACGGCGGCTCCATCATTCTGACGGGCTCGATCGCGAGCGCGAAGGTATTGGACGGCCACGCCGTCTACGCGGGCTCGAAGGCGGCCATCGAAGCCTTTGCCCGGGCCTGGGCGCTGGAATTCAAGGCCCGGAAGATCCGCGTCAACGTGCTGAGCCCCGGCCCCACCGACACCCCCATTCTTGAAAAGCTGGGCGTGGCGGAATCGGACCGCTCGGCGTTCGAGCAGAGCGTGGCCGCGGCGATCCCCTTGGGACGGCTGGCGCAATCGGGGGAATTGGCCCGCGCTGCGTTGTTCCTGGCGTCGGACGACAGCAGTTTCATCACCGGCGTGAACCTGCGTGTCGACGGCGGCATTGCGCTGACCTGACGCCGGGCCGGACCTGGCTCCCCTGCGGGCAGGCCAGGGTCCGGCGCCCGGTGGCGCGTGCCTGGCGGCTTTACGCCGCCCGCGCCAGGCCGGGAGCTAGTCGTCCAGCGAGGGCACGGTGCCGATCTGCGCGAGGATGCGGGGCGATTCCATGTCGCCGGTTTCTTTATCGATCAGCACTTCATACGCGGCGACGCCCGCGAATTTGGATGCCATCGAATTCGCGATCCGGATGGCTCCGAATTCGCTGCTGGCCGGACGGATTTCCCCGGGGGCGACGCCATTGGCGGCGGCGCGATAGGGAACGACGATGTACTGGACGAGATGAGCAGCTTCTGACACAGGATTCTCCCCTGGACGACAGTTTTTCGGGCGAGCGAAATGTATCACGTCGCACTGTGTTTTTGTACAGTATTTTTTGACGGTGCGCCAATAAATCCGACCCGCTTGCCGGTTCTCAAGGAAAACCCCTAGTGCGCAATCATTGCCCGATCCGGGCCTCGCCACTATGATTTTCGAAAATCCAATGATTTTTATAAAAAAGGAATCAGATGGAAGCGAACCGGTACGACACCTACCGCGAGGACACCGCAGGCCGCGCCAATGTGGCTGATTCGCCCGAGCGCATCGCCTATTACCAGGAGCTGGCTCGCCTGGAGACGGGCGCGCTGTGGACGGTGGCGAACAAGATCGAGCCCTGGGCGCCGCGTTCCGCGTCGGTGCCGGTGGTGTGGCGCTACCAGGAATTGCGCGGCCATGTCCTGCGGTCGGCCGAACTGGTGTCTCCCGAAGAAGCGGGGCGGCGCGTCATCTATCTCAACAATCCCGGCCGCCGCGACGTGGCCGCCGCCGTGGGCTGGCTGTATTCCGGATTGCAGGTGATGCAGCCCGGTGAGCTCGCGTCCGCCCACAAGCATTCGCATTCGGCGCTGCGCTTCATCATGGAAGGGCGCGGCGCGTACACCGTGGTGGACGGCCACAAGATGACCCTGGGCGCGAACGATTTCGTGCTGACGCCCAACGGCACCTGGCACGAGCACGGCGTTGCCGAAGACGGCACCACCTGCATCTGGCAGGACGGCCTGGACATCCCGCTGGTCAACGCGCTGGAAGCGGGCTTTTACGCCGTGCATCCCGACCTGAACCAGACGGTCACCCATCCGGTGGACGACACCAGCGCGGCATGGGGCGGCGTGGCCCTGCGGCCCCAGGTGTCGGGGTGGGCCAAGCCCTATTCCCCGCTATTCAAGTACGAATGGGAACCCACGTACGAGGCGCTGCGCCGCTACGCGCGCACCACCGACGGCAGTCCCTATGACGGCATCCTGCTGAATTACGTGAACCCGGCCACGGGTGGCCCGGTCATGCCGACCATCGGCGCCAGCATGCAGATGCTGCGGCCCGGCGAACACACCAAGGCCCATCGCCACACCGGCAGCTTCATCTATCAGGTGGCCAAGGGCAGCGGCTTTTCCATCATCGACGGCAAGCGCTACGACTGGACGGAACGCGACATCTTCTGTGTGCCGTCCTGGGCCATCCACGAACACGCCAACCTGTCTTCCAACGACGATGCCTGCCTGTTCTGCTTCAACGACCTGCCCGTGCTGCGGTCGCTGGCGCTCTACCGCGAAGAAGCGGTCAAGGAAAACGACGGCCATCAAGTGCTGATCTAGCGTCGCCCGGCCCCTCATCGAATCTTTATCCGCCGCGCGGGCCTGGCCCGCGCGCCCGGCTCAACTCGTCCTGAATCTATGGAGTACCTATGCGCTTGGTGACTTTTCGCGCTCATCCCGCCGCCGCCGCCCGGCTTGGCGCGCTGGCCGAAGGCTATGTGGTGGACCTGGCCCTGCTGGGCCGCGCCGGCGGCGTCGACCTGCCCGACGACATGCTCGCCTTCATCGACCTGGGGCCGGTTGCCGTGGCGCAAGCCAGCCGGCTGCTGGAGTCGTTCCGCGGCGCCTGGCCCGTGGGCACGGCCTTGCCCCAGGAAAACGTGAAACTGCTGGCGCCCATTCCACGGCCCCGCAAGAACATTTTCGGCATCGGCCTGAACTACGTTGAACACGTGGCGGAGTCCAGCCGCACGCTGGACACCTCGGCCGACCTGCCCAAGCAGCCGGTGATATTTTCCAAGCCGCCTACCACCGTCATCGGTCCGGGCGACGCCATCGAGCACAACGCCAAGATCACGCAGCAACTGGACTGGGAAGTGGAACTGGCCGTCATCATGGGCCGGCGTGCGACACGCGTGGCCGAGGCGGACGCGCTGTCCTACGTGTTCGGCTATAGCGTGATGCTGGACATGAGCGCCCGCGACTGCCGCCGGGCCGGCCAGTGGATCTACTCCAAGGGCCAGGACACCTATGCGCCGTTCGGCCCCTGCATCGTCACCGCCGACGAGATCCCCGATCCGCAGGTGCTGGATCTGTGGCTGACGGTCAACGGCGAAAAGAAGCAGGGTTCCAACACCCGCCACATGCTGTTCAAGGTGCCTTTCCTGATCTCGGACATCAGCGCCGGCATCACGCTTGAGCCGGGCGACATCATCGCGACCGGCACGCCGGAGGGCGTGGGCGCGGGCCGCAAGCCCCAGGAATGGCTATGGCCGGGAGATGTGGTGGTGGCCTGCGTGGAAGGCATCGGCACGCTGCGCCATCCGGTGGTGGCCGTCTAGAACCCGCACCGCCGCAAGGCGGGCAATCCAGTCCTCAGGGGGAAAACATGATCAACAAGCACGTATTCGGCGGCATGACCGCCATGCTGGCCGCCGCCGTCTCGATGGGGGCCGCGAATGTGGCGATGGCAGCCCCGGAGCCGGTCAGGATCGGCTTCATCGCCACCTTGTCCACGCCGGCGGGCTACATCGGCGAAGACGAACGCGACGGCTTCAACCTGGCCGTCAAGCAGGGCGGCGGCAAGCTGGGCGGCGTGCCCGTGCAATTGGTCAATGAAGACGATGGACTCAAGCCCGCCAATGCCAAGCAGGCGGCCGACCGCCTGCTGCAATCGGGCGTGAAGCTCTTTACCGGCGTGAACTTCTCGAACGTGCTGGCGGCGGTCGTGCCCAGCGTGGTGAAGTCGGGCGCCTTCTATGTCAGCCTGAACCCCGGCCCGTCGAACTTCGCGGGTGAAAAGTGCGACCCGAACTACTTCGTGGCGTCGTACCAGAACGATGCCTTCCACACGGCCGGCGGCGTGGCCGCCAACGAGCTCGGCTATAAGCGCGTGGTGCTGCTGGCGCCGAACTACCAGGCCGGCCGGGACGCGATCGAAGGCTTCAAGCGCACCTACAAGGGCGAGGTCGTCGCCGAGATCTACACCAAGCTGGACCAGTCCGACTTTTCGGTGGAGCTGGCGCGCCTGCGGTCGCTGGCGCCCGAAGCCATCTACCAGTTCCATCCGGGCGGCACCGGCATCAACTTCGTCAAGCAGTACGCGGCCGCGGGCCTGAACAAGACCATCCCGATGCTGATGCCCAGCTTCTCGATGGATGCGCGCATGATCCAGGCAACGGGCGAAGCGTCGGCGGGCTCGTACACCACAGGGATCTGGTCGCAGGATTTCGACAATCCGCAGTCCAAGGCCTTCGTGCAGGCCTTCAAGGACGCCTATGGCCGCGTGCCCACGGACTACGCGATGCAGGCGTATGACACCGCCCAGTTGATCGGCGTGGGGTTGAAAGCGACCGGCGGCGACCTGTCCAAGGCCACGGAATTCCGCGCCGCCTTGCGCAGCCCGGAATTCACGTCCCTGCGCGGCAAGTTCGTCATGAACACCAACCAGCATCCCATCCAGGACCTCTACCTGATGCGCATCGAAAAGGGCAGCGACGGAAGCCTGTCGCCGCGTCTGGTCCGCAAGCTGGTGTCCGACGACAAGGACGCCTACGCGCAATTCTGCAAGATGCCGTCATGACGCTCCTGTTCGAACAGTTGCTCAACGGGCTGCAGTTCGGCGCCATGCTCTTCCTGCTGGCGGCCGGGCTGACGCTGATCTTCGGGATCATGGGCGTCGTGAACCTGACCCATGGGTCGTTCTACATGGTGGGCGCCTACTGCGCGGCCTACGCCATCGGCACCACGGGATCGTTCCTGGCTGGTGTGCTGGCGGCGCTGCTGGGCGCGGGACTGTACGGTGTGTCGGTGGAAGTGCTGGTGATCCGCAGGCTGTACAAGCGCGATCACCTGTACCAGGTGCTGGCCACCTTCGGGCTGCTGCTGTTTTCGAACGAGGCGGTCAGCCTGATCTTCGGGCGGCGTCCGCCGCTGGTGAACATCCCTTCCTTTCTGGAAGGGGCGGTGACCCTGGCGCCGGGCTTTCAGTATCCGCTGATCCGCCTGTCGTTCATCGCCATTGGCGCGCTGGTGGCGGTGGGCCTGTGGTGGCTCGTCAACCGCACCCGCATCGGCATGCTGATCCGCGCGGGCGCCGACGACCGCGAGATGGTGGACGCGCTGGGCGTGGACATCAAGAAGCTCTATACGCTGGTGTTCGGCCTGGGCGCCTTGCTGTGCGGACTGGCCGGCGTGATGGCCGCGCCGCTGTTGGCCGTCGAGATCGGCATGGGAGAACGCATCCTGATCACGACCTTCGTGGTCATCGTGATCGGCGGTGTGGGATCGGTGCGCGGCGCGCTGGCGGGCGCCCTGCTGGTGGGCATGGTGGACAGCATGGGACGCGCGTTCCTGCCGCAACTGCTGTCCACGATGTTCTCGCCGGCCACCGCGGACCCGCTGGCCGCGGGCATGGCCTCGGCCAGTATCTATGTGTTGATGGCGATCGTGCTGATCGCCAGGCCGGGCGGACTGTTTCCGGCGCGAGGATGATGATGCCAAAGACACTTACGAATCGCGCCCGCTGGGGCCTGGCCGGGTTGACGGTGCTGATCCTGCTGCCGGCCGCGGCGCTGGCCTCGGGCTCGCCCTTCCTGATCGGCGTGGTGACGCGCTTTCTGATCTACGGACTGGCCGCGGTCAGCCTGGACCTGGTGATCGGCTACGGCGCCATGGTCAGCTTCGGCCATGCCATGTTCTTCGGGCTGGGCGGCTATGCGGTCGGCATCATCGCCTTCCATACCGCCGAGGCCGGCCCCATCTTCGGCTGGGACGGCAGCAACGCGGCCCTGGTGGTGTGGCCGATCGCGCTGGTCGTGTGCGCGCTGGCCGGGTGGGTATTCGGCTATCTGGCGCTGCGCACGCGCGGCGTGCAGTTCATCATGATCACGCTGGCGTTCGGACAGATGGTGTACTTCATCCTGGTGTCCCTGCAGTTCTACGGCGGGGACGACGGACTGATGATCCCGCAACGCAATGTGCTGCCGGGCATCAACCTGGAAAGCCCGATGGTCTTCTACTACGTCTGCCTGGCGCTGCTGACGGCCTGGACGCTGCTGTGCATCCGCGTCACCAATTCGCGTTTCGGCATGGTGCTGCAGGCGCTGCGCCAGAGCGAGCGACGCGCGGTGAATCTGGGCGTGGCGCCCACGCCATACCGGCTGAGCGCCTTTGTGCTGTCGGCGGTGGGCACGGGTTTGGCCGGCGTGCTGTGGGCCAATTATGCGGGGCTGGTCACGCCCGACATGGCGGCCTGGACCAAGTCCGGCGAACTGATGGCCATTGTGATCCTGGGCGGGGTGGGCACCTTGCTGGGTCCGATCGCGGGCGCGGCGGTGTTCCTGGGACTGGAGCAAATGCTGTCCTCGCTGACCGAGCACTGGCTGCTGTACATGGGGCCCATCCTGGTGCTGGTGGTGCTGTGGGGGCAGAAGGGCCTGTTCGGCAAGCTGCTGGAGACGCGCCATGCGGACTGATGCTCCCCACAGCCTGTTGCGCCTGACGCAGTTGCGCAAAGCGTTCGACGCCGTGGTGGCCACCAATGGCGTGGATCTGGATGTGCGCGCCGGTGAAATCCACGCCATCATCGGCCCCAATGGCGCGGGCAAGTCCACCTTGATCGCGCAGATCTGCGGCGAGATCCGGCCGGACTCGGGCACCATCCATCTGGACGGCCAGGATGTGACCCCGCTGCGCGCCTTCGAGCGGGCGCGGCTGGGGCTGGGCCGGTCGTTTCAGATTACCGAGCTCTGCCATGAATACACCGCGCTTGAAAACGTGATCCTGTCGCGCATGCTGAAAGGCGGCCGCGCCTTCCAGGCCTGGTCCAATCCGCGCCACGACGCGGGCCTGAAGGCCGAGGCCATGCAATGGCTGACGCACGTGGGGCTGGAAGACCGCCGCCACGTGCGGTCGGCGGACCTGGCCCACGGCGAGAAGCGGCAACTGGAGCTGGCGGTGGCGCTGGCGCGTTCACCGCGCCTGTTGCTGCTGGACGAACCCATGGCCGGGATGGGCCCCGAGGAATCGGCGCGCATGACGCGGCTGCTGCAAGGCATGAAGGGCGACTACGGCATCTTGCTGGTCGAGCACGATATGGATGCCGTTTTCGCGCTGGCCGACCGCATCAGCGTGCTGGTCTACGGGCGCGTGGTGTTCAGCGGCGCGCCCGACGAGGTGCGCCGTCATCCGGAGGTGCGCGCGGCCTACCTGGGAGAAGAGCATGTTGAAGGTTGACGGGCTGACCGGCGGTTACGGATCCAGCAAGGTGCTGTTCGGCATGTCGTTCGAGGCCAGCGAAGGCGAAGTGATCTCCTTGATCGGGCGCAACGGCATGGGCAAGACCACTACCATCAAGACGCTGATGGGCATGCTGCCCGCCACCGGCGGCGCGGTGGCGTTCCGCGGCCAGTCGCTGGCGCGCTCCGCGCCCAGCACCGTGGCGCGCCTGGGCGTGGGGCTGGTGCCGGAAGGGCGGCGCGTGTTTGGCTCGCTGACGGTGCAGGAAAACCTGGTGGCCACATCGCGCGCCGCGCAGGGCGGATGGAATCTGGACCGTGTGTATGCGTTGTTTCCGCGCTTGAAAGAGCGCCGGACGCAGTCGTCCCGCACCTTGTCGGGCGGCGAACAGCAGATGCTGGTGGTGGGCCGCGCGCTCATGACGAATCCCAAGCTGCTGATCCTGGACGAGGCCACCGAAGGCCTGGCGCCGTTGATCCGCCTGGAAATATGGCGCTGCCTGCGCGCCTTGAAAGGCGAAGGCCAGACCATTCTGGTGATCGACAAGAATCTGCCCGAGATGGCGACGCTGGTCGACCGCCACTACATTGTGGACAAGGGGCGCGTGGCCTGGTCGGGCAGGCCCGCCGAATTGTCCTCCCAACCCGAACTGGCGCAGCGCTACCTTGGCATATGAAGCAAGCGCGGGACGCCCCGCACGCGCGGGTAGAATGAGCCGCCTGTGCGCGGGCCGGCGGGCAGCCGCCGACATCTGGAGAGCATGTTGAAGCCAAGAATCAAAGCTTCCCGCCAGGACGATTCCGGATCGGGCGGGAATGCGGAAATAGAAGAAATCACGCTGTCCGAGCAGGTCTACCGCCTGCTTCGGCGCGACATCATGAGCGGCGCCTTCGCGCCGGGCCAGTCCCTGCGGCTGGAAGTGCTCAGGCAGCGCTATGGCAGCAGCTTTTCTCCCATCCGCGAGGCGCTCAACCGCCTGCGCAGCGAGCGCATGGTGATCAACACCACCTCGCGCGGCTTCAGCATCGCGCCCTTGTCAGTGGAAGAAATGTGGGACGCCTGCGAGACCCGCATCCTGATCGACTGCGACGCGCTGCGCCGTTCGCTGGCCCATGCCGACGACGCCTGGGAGGCGCGGCTGGTGGGGGCCTACCACGCGCTGACGCTGGCCGTGCAGCGGGCGGGCAAGGCGTCTCCGCCCGCCGAGGACCTGGAAGAACTGCTGGAGGCGCGCCACCTGGATTTTCACCATGCGCTGATCGGCGCGTGCCGGTCACGCTGGCTGCTGGACCTGTCCACGCAGCTCTATGCGCAAACCGAACGCTATCGCCGCCCCGCGCGCGCGGGCGCCACGGCCTATGGACCGGAGCGCGATGTCGACGACGAGCACCGCCAGCTACTGGACGCCGCGATCTCGCGCGACGTCGACGGCTCGGTCGCCATGCTGGCCGCGCATTACCGCAAGACCGCCCAGTTCATCGAACGCATCATTTCGCAACCCGACTCGCAGGCCCGGCATGCATGACACTGGCATCGACCTTTTCTTTCCGACCATCGCCGAGCGCGAGGTGCAATACAACGCGCGCGAGTCGGTCGAGGACTTCGACGCCTGCGTGCGGCGCTATGCGGAGTCGTCGGCCCGGGTGAAGACCCGCCGTCCTGGCCTGCTGGACCTGCGCTATGGCATGGGCCAGGACGAAAGGCTGGACTTGTTCCTGCCGGCCGCCTCGCGCGCGCCGGCCCCGCTGTTCGTGTTCATCCATGGCGGGTACTGGCGCGCGCAAACCAAGGAAGACGCTCCGGTCATGGCCGAGGCATTCAACGCCGCGGGCGCCGCCGTGGCCGCACTGGAATACACGCTGGTGCCCGAGGCCACGCTGGGTGAAGTGGTGCGCGAAGTGCGTTCCGCCCTGGCCTGGCTGTACCGGAACGCGGCGGCCTATGGGGTAGACCCGGACCGGCTGTATGTGGGAGGCAGTTCGGCGGGCGGCCATCTGGCCGCCATGCTGGCCGCGCCGGGCTGGCCCGCCCGCTATGGCGTGCCAGCCGACATCGTCAAGGGCACGCTGGCGCTGAGCGGGCTGTTCGACCTGCGGCCGCTGTGCGATATCCTGCCGAACACGTGGCTGCAACTGACGCCGGCGCAGGCGGCCCATCAAAGCCCGATCTTCAACCTGCCGGAACAGGCGGGTCCGATGCTTCTGGCCGTGGGCGGCCGGGAGACCCAGGGCTTCAAGAATCAGACCGCTGCCTTCGAGGCGGCCTGGAATGCGGCGGGCCTGGCGTCCACGCGCATCCCCACGCCGCATTGCAACCACTTCGATCTGGTCAATGAACTCGAAGACCCGGACAGCGATCTGACGCGCGCCACCCTGGCGATGATGGGTCTGGCGGCGGGGTGAACGGCGGGCGATGCCGTAAGCTTGTCATCCATGGCGGACCTGAAACTTCTTGAAGACCTGATTGCGCTGGCGCAGACCGGCAGCTTCGTGCGCGCCGCGGAATTGCGCCATGTGACGCATCCCGCGTTCGGGCGCCGCATCCGCGCGCTGGAAGCCTGGGCGGGCGCGCCGCTGGTGGAGCGCCAGCGTCTGCCGGTGACGCTGACACCCGAAGGCGAAGCGCTGCTGAAGACCGCGACGCAGGTGATCGAGCAGATGGGACTGGTTCGTCACCGTATCCGGAGCTCGGGCGCCGGCGGCGAAGCGGTGCTGCGCATCGCCACGGGCCGCAGCCTGGCGCGCACGCTGGTGGCGGACTGGATTGCGCGGCTGCGGCACCGGACGCCCAAGGTGCTGACGGAGGGCACGCAGGTCGAACTATCCACCGGCAAGGCGCAGGACCTGGTGATCCGGCTGGAGCAGGGCAAGGTGGATCTGCTGTGCTGTTACGAGCATCCGGCCCTGTCCGTGCCCTTGAGCCCCGCCCGCTACCGCTATATGACCTTGGCGACCGACAAGCTGGTGCCGGTCAGCCAGGTGGACGCCCGCGGGCGGCCGCGCTATCTGCTGCAAGAGGGCGGAGCGGCCGTGCCGCTGATCACCTACACGGGCGGGCTGGCGATGGAACGCATCGTGGGCGACCGGCTCGAGGCCACGCCCTATGCCCTGACGCCCTTCGTGCGCAGCGATTCCCTGGACGCGGCGCATGGCGCCGTCGCCAAGGGCGTGGGCGTGGCGTGGCTGCCCTGGTCCATGGTTGCCGCGGACTGCCGCCGCGGGGTGCTGGTTGCGCTGGGCGGGCGCAGCGAAGAGATCGCCTTCGAGGTCCGCTTGTACCGGCCGCGCGCCCGGCTGACGGATCTGGCGGAGGCCGCCTGGGAAGCCACCGCCAACCGCAAGGCCTGATTCCGGGCAAAAAGCTCGATAAGCACAAAGATGTGCCGTTTCGGCACGGCTTTCGATTAAGCCACGTCCGAAAATGTCTCCCGAAACTCAAACGAGACGGCTACGCCGTCCATCACAGCACCCCAGGGAGAAATTCATGAAGTCCATCCTGCCCCCGTTGCGCGCAGCGCTAGTCGCGCTTGGCGCCGCCTCTGCCCTTGCCGCCGCACCCGTTGCCAGCGCGGCCGATTATCCCGCCCGCAGCATCTCGCTGATCGTCGGCTACCCCGCCGGCGGCAGCCTGGACCTGACCGCCCGCCTGCTGGGCGAAGAACTGGGCAAGCGCCTGGGCCAGACCGTCGTGGTCGAAAACGTGGGCGGCGCGGGCGGCACGATCGGCGCCCAACGCGTGGCGCGCGCCGCGCCCGACGGCTACACGATCTTTCTGGGTTCCACCAATGAAATGGTGATCGCCCGCATGATCAACACCGCGGTGAAGTACGACAGCGCCAAGGATTTCACGGCGCTGGGCATCGTGGCGTCGCAGCCGATGCTGCTGGCCGCCAGCAAGAATTCGGGCGTGAAGACCGCCGCCGACTATCTGCAGAAGCTCAAGGGCGCCGAGCCCGGCACGTTCAACTATGGCTCGTCCGGCGTGGGCACCACGCTGCACCTGGCCGGCGAAATGATCAACCAGGCAACCGGCACGCGCGCCGAGCACGTGCCTTACCGCGGCGTGTCGCCGCTGGTCACGGACCTGATGAGCGGCCAGCTCGATTACGGCATGCTTGTGCTGTCTTCGGGCCTGCCGCAAGTGCGCAGCGGCAACATCGTGGCGCTGGGCCTGACCGAGAACAAGCGTTCGCCGGCCGCGCCCGAGATCGCGCCGTTGGCGGCGACGCCGGGCTTCGAGTCCGTGGACATCAATCTGTGGTTCGCGCTTTACGGCCCGGCGGGCCTGCCCGAGCCGGTCGTGGCAAAGCTGCGCGGCGTGCTGGACCAGACGCTGCAGTCCGAGCAATTCCGCGCCAAGATGCAGGAAGCCGGCGGCGAAGTCGCCAAGCCGGGTATCGATCCCGTGGCCTATCAAGCCGAAGAGACCAAGAAATACGCGGCGCTGGTCAAGGCCGCCAAGATCGAAGCGCAGTAAACCGGCTGCAGTAAACCGGCTGCAGTAAATGGGCTGCAAGAAGCGGGCCGCAATAAGCGGCCCGCAGCCGATCACGACAACGAACGACCAGGCATCAAGCGACTGACACCATGGAATTCAAGCTCTCCGTCCCCGACCTGAGCGCCGAGCGCGCCGGCAACACCGGCACGCCGGGCGTGTGGCATTTTGACTCGGGCGTCCCGGGACGGACGCTCATGGTGTCCGCGCTGGTGCACGGCAACGAACTCTGCGGCGCATGGGCGTTGAAGGATCTGCTGGCCGCGGGCGTGCGCCCGCGTCGCGGCAGCCTGGTGCTGGCCTTCTGCAATCTGGATGCGTTCGACCGCTTCGACCATGCCAGCCACGACGCCTCGCGTTTCGTGCAGGAAGACATGAACCGCGTCTGGAGCGCCGAGCGCCTCGACAATCCGACGACGCCGGACCGGCAGCGCGGCGCGGCGCTGCGGCCCTGGGTGCGGCGCGCGGACTGGCTGCTGGACCTGCATTCGATGCACGAGCCCGGCGCGCCCCTGCTGTTGACGGGCGTCCTGCCGCGCAATATCGCGCTGGCGCGTCGCCTGAAGGCGCCGCAGCATGTCATCGTCGACGCCGGCCACAAGGACGGCGTGCGCATGCGCGATTTCGAACACTTCGGCGATCCGGCCCGGGAAGACGCCTGCGCCCTGCTGATCGAATGCGGATTCCATGGCGACCTGTCGTCGCGCGAGGTGGCGCGCGACATGGTGGCGCGGATGCTCGTGGAGTCGGGGGTGGTGGATACGGCGGACCTGCCCGACGGGTGGCTGTTGCCCGATCCCGCCGGGCAGCGGGTGCTGGAAGTGACGGATGCCGTAGTGGCGCCGTCCATGAACGTGCGTTTCGCCGGCGGCTGGACGGGCCTGGAAACCTTTGAAAAGGCCGGCTCGCTGATCGGCTGGGCCGACGAGCAGCCCATTGTGACGCCGTACGACCACTGCACGCTGATCATGCCGTCGCTGCGGCAGCTCAAGCCTGGCGTGACGGTGGTTCGCCTGGCCCGCGATTACGCGGGCTGACGGGGGCAGTGCGCCGCAAGAGCCGGCGCCGACCTACTTTTGCGGGGTGTAGCGCAGCTCGTCGAGCTGATAGCCCTGCGCCGTGGCGGCGGCCAGCGCCTTGTCCAGCTCTTCCTTGGGCAGTTGCGGCGAACGCGAGAGAATCCACAGATACTTGCGGTCGGGCGTGCCGACGACGGACCAGCGGTATTCCGGATCCAGTCCGATCACCCAGTAATCGCCCTTGAACGGCTTGGCGAACGAGACTTCCAGCTTGGCGTTGTTGCTGCCCTCGACCACCGTGGCGGTGCCCGACGCCGAATCGATATCCCCGTCCTTGGTGCGGCAGCGGTTGTTCACGCCGATCGTGCCGTCAGGATGCGCGGTGTATTCCGCCGTGGTGTCGCCCACGCAATTGCGTTGGAAGAACATCGGGAAATTCGCGATTTCGTACCACATGCCGGCATAGCGCTTCAGGTCCACCGAGGGCACGGTTTGCATGGGCGGCGGCGCGGCATGGGCGATTCCCGCCATGCTGGCGGCCAGGGCCAGCAGGATTGTTGCGGTGCGGCGCATGGAAAATCTCCTTTGTGACTGCTGCGGTCCGCGCGGCCCCGTTGCCGGGCCACGCGGACCAAACCTTAACGATACGCCTTATTTGCGCGGCGCCTTCAGCGCGGCGTGGTAGCGCGCCACGTAGGTGGCGAAGTCTTCGGTGTCCGACTGCTCCAGGCGCAGTTGCTCGGCGGCGGACTGCGCGGCGGCCTCGCGATAGGCGGCGGCCAGATCCGACGGCAGGGGTTGCGCGCGCAGCGCGTCCGCATGCTTGCGGCTCAGGTCCAACGAGTAGTCGTGGAACGAGAGGCCGCTGTCTTTCAGCGACGCCAACAGGCGCGCCGACGGCGTGGAGTCCGGCTGCTCAAGCTTGGCGCGCTGCGCCGCCAATGCCTCGGCGTAGGCGCTGCCGCCCAGCGCGGAGTCGAACAGCGCGGCGTAGGGCGCGATCTGGTCGAGCAGTTCGCGGCCCCATTGCGCCAGGCTCACGGCCTGCCCTTCGCGGTCGAGCATCAGGCCCGGCTTGCGGCCTTCCTTGACGACCACCGAGAAGTTGTCGGCGCTGCGCTGACAGTAGCCATTGGCCGGGAAGAAGGGGCTGTCGGACGCCGTGCAGAACAACAGGAAGGCGTCCACGAAGCGGGAGGTGGCGGCGTCGATGCCCACGGGCGAGGCCGGGTCGATGTCCAGGCAGCGGACTTCGACGTACTGCACGCCGCGTTCGGCCAGCGCCGTGATGGGCCGTTCGCAGCGGCCGGTGGCGCGTTTCGGCCGGATGCTGGAGTAGTACTCGTTTTCGATCTGCAGCACGTTGGTGTTGAGCTGGATCCATTCGCCGTTGCGATGCGTGCCGATCTTCTGGTAGTCGGGCCAGGGTTGCGTCACGGCGTCGTACAGGCGGCCGAGGAAGGTGTCCAGATCGTTGTAGCAAAGCTTGAGCTGCGACTGCGCCTTGTTCTGATAGCCCAGGTCGCTCATGCGCAGGCTGGTGGCGTAGGGCAGGTACAGGGTGTGGCCGCCCAGCTTTTCCAGCGCGTGGTCGTGGCCGCGCAGGAAGTCGCTGGCCAGCGCCGGGGCTGCGCCAAACAGGTACATCAGCAGCCAGGAATAGCGCGTGAAGTTGCGGATCAGGCTGATGTAGCCGCGCGAGCGGCGGTCTTGCGCCGAACCGGGCTGCGTGTCCAGGACGGACCACAGGTCCTCGGACAGCGAGAAGTTGTAATGTACGCCGGCGATGCACTGCATCGTCTTGCCGTAGCGCTCGGCCAGGCCGCGGCGGTACACATGCTTGAGCATGCCCGTATTGGACTTGCCGTACCAGGCGATGGGAATGTCCGCTTCCGGCGGCAGCGTGGCGGGCATGGACTGGTTCCAGATCAGTTCATGGTCCAGCACGCTGTAGACGTGGCGGTGGGTGTTGGTGAGCTCGGCCAGCAGGGCGTCCACGTCCGTATGCGTGCCCGTGATGAGTTCGAGCAGGGATTCGGAGTAATCGGTGGTGACGTGCTCGTTGGCCAGCGCCGAACCCAGTCCGGCGGGGTGCGGGGTGCGGGACAGGATGCCCTGTTCGTCCACGCGCAGGCCTTCTTTCTCGATGCCCCGCAGGGTCTGGGTCAGCAGCGAGCGGTTGGCCTCTAGGCGGGAGAGGCGGTTGGCGGCGGTATCGGTCACGGATTCTTCTCGTTGGGGGCTGTCGCCGGATTTTACGGGGTGCTGGCCTCCTGTGCCGAGGGAACCAGTACTGGGGACAGGGACAATGCCTGGGACGCGCGGACCAGCCACTCGTCCAGGTCGGCGTAGACCGGGTCGGCGATGGGGGCGGTTTCGTTGAAGATCTCGTGCCAGGCCGTGTCATACCAGCGCAGGGTCAGCAGTTCCGCCGGCGCCCGCTGGGCGAACTGGCGGCTGCCTTCGGCGGCCACGATGGAATCGTCGCCAGCCACCATCAGCAGCGTGCGGCAGGGCAGCAGCGAGGCTTCCCGCAGGGCTTGCCGCCCGCCTTCGTCCACGAAACGGGCCAGCCGTCCCGTCATCCGGCGCCGCACCAGCGGGTCGGACCGGTAGGCGCGCACGACCGCCTGGTCATGCGAGATCCGGGCGGCCGCCAGCCCGTGCGGCACCCGCAGGTCCGGCGCGTGCAGCGACATCCAGGTCAGGGTGCGGCGCACCCACAGTGGCACATTGACAACAAATGGCGGTGAACTGAGCACCAGGCCGTCCAGCTCGGCCAGGCGGCATTGGGCGATCCGCACCGCCACCAGGGCGCCCAGGCTGTGGCCCAGCAGGATGGGCGGGCGGCCCCGGGCCCGGGTCCAGGCCTGCAGGCGGCCCACGGCGTCGGTGATCAGGTCTTCCTGGTGGCCCAGGGTGGCGGGGCGTCCGCCCGAGCGGCCGTGGCCGCGGTGGTCGTGCGCGCCCACGGTCCAGCCGCGGGCCGTCAGCCAGCGCGCCAGCCGGTCATAGCGCCCGGCGTGCTCGCTAAGCCCGTGCAGCAGGTAGATACTGGGAGCGCCCGCGCCCGCGCCGGCGACAGGCGAGGGCACGTTGGGGGCGGCGAGCCACGAATAATTGGCTATCGGCGTGCCGTCGGGCGCGGGGGTCATCGAAATCGGCGACAATTTCTGGCTTCCTCGAATTGAATAGACCGTCCGGGTCCTCGGGTAATGATGATTTCATCGCTGTTTCGTTTCATGTTGAAGAAAGCCGGCGTCTTGGCAGGGTTGGCCGTGCTGCTGGCAGCGTGCTCGCCCAGTTACAACTGGCGCGAAATGGATGTGGCCGACGGCCACGTGCGCGCGGCGTTTCCCGCCAGGGTTTCGACCGATACCCGCGACCTGAAGCTGGATACCCATACCCTGCAGTTCACGTTGGCCAGTGCCACCGTCGGTGAAGGGGTTTTTGCCGTGGGGTCGGCCCCGCTGCCCCCGGAGATCGCGGGGAACCCGGCGGCCAAGCGGGCGCTGGGCGTGGCGTTGATGCGTTCGCTGTACGTCAATATGCAGTCGACGCCGCCGATGGAATGGCCCCCTTATGGCGAGGCAATCGAGGTGCATGGCAAGGTGGCCGGCAAGCCCGGATGGCTGCAGGCCAAGGTCTGGGTGACCGACACCATGCTGATCGAGGCGGTGGCCGCCGGCACCCAGGAAAGCCTGCCGGCCGAGCGCGCGCGCGAATTCCTGCGGTCGGTGGTGGTCAAGCCTTGAGGGTGTCCAGGAGCCCCAGCCGAAGGGCCGCGACCACCGCGGCGCGGCGACCTCGCACGCCGAGCTTTGCGCAGGCGTTGCGCAAGTGAAAGTTCACCGTGCTTTCGCTTACCCCCAGGATTCGGGAGGTTTCCCAACTGGTCTTGCCCGCGGCGGACCAGTGCAGGCAGGCCGTCTGGCGGTCGGACAGCGGCTTGCCCGGCGGCGGCGCGCCGCCGCATGCGGCAAGGAGCGATCGGGCGGGCTGGGGGCGCAATGGGTTGACGGGCGGGTCGGCGGGCGGGTTGACGGACATGGCGGCGGGGGCTGGTCGCCCTTCTATGAACGATGGCCTCATGCTGCGGTTTGCATAGCCAGCGGGGCAAGCAACGATGCCTTGATGCATCAATCCTTTTATCTTTGATGGAATAAGCCGCATGTTGGCCATCGCGCAGTTTTACTTTTCAGCCATTGTGCTGATGCTGCCCCTGCTTTCCTGCGTGGGAATCGGCCTGTTCTGGGGCAAGCGCGGTCTTCCGTTCGGCGGCTCGTTCATCACGACGCTGGTGACGTCGGTGACCACGCCTGCCCTGGTGTTCCACACCTTTGTCACGACCCACCTGGATGACCGCGCGCTGGCCGACGTTGCCGTGGCGACCCTGCTCGCCCTGCTGCTGTGCGCCGTGGTTTGCGCGCTGCTGCTCAAGGCCTGGAAGCTGCCGGTGCGCAGCCTGCTTCCCACCGCCTTCCTGCCGAACGCCGGCAACCTGGGGCTGCCGATCTCCCAGCTTGCCTTTGGCGATGCCGGCCTGTCGGTGGCGGTGGCGTTCTTTGCGGTGAGTTCCTTCGTCATGCACACCATCGCCGTGCGGCTGCTGCCGGGCGTGAACACCAAGGGAAGCTGGAAAAGTCCGATCCTGCTGGCTTCCGTGGTGGCGGTGGCGATGCGCGTGCTGCACATTCCGGTGCCGGACTGGATCATCGAAACGGCGCGCATGCTGGGCGCGGTCACGGTGCCGCTGATGCTGCTGAGCCTGGGCCATGCCCTGGCGCTGATTCCGTCCAATGGCATGCGCGATGGCGCCAAGGTCGGGGCGATCCGCCTGGCCGTGGGCCTGGCCGCCGGACTGGCCGTGGTGTGGGCGCTGGACCTGGAACCGTTGCTGGGGGGCGCGCTGGCCTTGCAGATGGCGATGCCCTGCGCCGTGGTCAGCTATATGTACACCAAGCGGTACGCGCCTACGCTGGGAGACACCGCGGCGGGCGCCGTGCTGGCGTCCACCGTGGTGTTCCTGCTGCTGGCGCCCCTGATGCTGTGGTTTTCCCACGGGCAATAGGAGCAGGGGGCTGGCTCAGCTTGCGCCGGCCATGGCGCGCAGCTGCGCCATCAGCGTGTCGGGCAGGTCCACGCCGTGCTTGATGGCTTCGTCGCGCAGTTTGCGGCGGCGGTCGCCGGGCAGGCGCACGCCCTCGTCTTCGAGCATGGCGTCCACCAGGGTTTCGACACGGTCCAGGTAGGCGTTGTTGCCGGCCAGCGCGCCCGGATCGATGGCCATGAAGGCCTGCCCCAGGCGCGCCGGGCCGCCCTCGTCCACGAAGAATGACTCCGTTTCAAAGCCGAAGTGCGCGCCGGTCAGCGCGCAGGCCAGCAGTTCGACGATGAGTGCCAGCATGGCGCCCTTGACGCCGCCGGCGGGCAGCATGCTGCCTGCCAGCCCGGCCTTGGGATCGGTGGTGGGCTGGCCGTCCGCGTCCAGCGCCCAGCCCAGGGGGATGGGCTGGTTGTCGCGCGCGGCGATCATCAGCTTGCCGCGGGCCACCTGCGACAGCGAAAGGTCGATCACCAGGCGCGCGCCGCCCCGGCGGGGAAAGATGGCGGCGATGGGGTTGGTGCCGAACAGCGGGCGCTTGCCGCCCCAGGCGGGCATGGCCGCCGGAGAATTGCTCAGCGCCAGCGCCACCAGCCCCGCGTCGGCCAGGGCTTCCAGGTGATAGGCGGCTTCGCCGAAATGGTGGCTGTTGGCGACGCCGACGAATGCCACCCCGTGTTCGCGGGCCCGGATCGCGGCCTGCTCCACAGCCAGGGCGCAGGCCGGGAATGCCAGGCCCGAGCCCGCGTCGATCAGCGCCGCGCCGCCGCGCTCGTGCACGATGCGGGGCACGGCCGAGCCGATGGCGCGGCCCGTGCGCAGGTGCCCGGCGTAGAAGGGCACGCGCGACAGGCCATGGGAGCTGAGCCCCTGGCTTTCCGCGAAGACCAGAGCGCGCGCGGTGCTGTCGGCCATGGCCGCGTTGGCGCCCGCGGCGGCCAGGCCGGCCGCCGCCAGGTGTTGAAGTTCGTCCAGATAGATGTGAGCCATATCCTTCCTGTCGAGGGGCGCGCGCCGCGAGTCAGCGGGCGCCGCCGGTAAGCGCTATTGTCACCCCGGCGGCCACCATGTCGGAAACCCGGGTGTTGGCTTCTTGCGTCAGGCCGGCGATATGGGGCGTGAGGATCAGGTTGGGAGCGTCCGCCAGGGGGCCGCCGGCGGGCAGCGGTTCCTGTTCGAATACGTCCAGCGCCGCGCCGCGCAGGCGGCCGGACCGCAGCGCGGCGGCGAGCGCGGCTTCGTCCACGATGCCGCCGCGCGAGGTGTTGATCAGGATGGCGCCTTGGCGCATGCGGGCGATGCGGGCGGCATCCAGCAGATGACGGGTATCCGGTGTAAGCGGGACATGCAGCGTCACCGCGTCGGCCTGCGCCAGCAGTTCGTCGAGTGCTAGCGGCTCGGCGCCGGTTTCCTGCCAGGCCGGATGGTCCGGCGGCAGCGCCGCGTCGCTGCCCACGACGCGCATGCCCAGCCCGCGCGCCAGGTGGGCCGCCAGCCGGCCGATGCCGCCAAAGCCCACCACGCCCAGCGTCCGGCCATGCGCCTCCAGCCCCTGCGACAGGGCGGCGCGCGGCCACCGCCCCGCCGCCACGTCGGGCGTGGCCGCGTAGGCGCCGCGCAGCAGCGACAGCATCGTGCCGATGACGTATTCGGCCACCGCGCGGGCGTTGGCGCCGGTTGCCGGCACCACCTGGATGGCGCGCGCCGCGCAGCCCGGCAGGTCGATGTTGTCCAGCCCCACGCCCAGCCTGCCCACCGCCCGCAGGCGCGGGGCGGCCGCCAGCAGTTCGGCGTCCACCTGGCTGCGGTTGCGCACGATCAGGGCGTCGGCATCGCCCGCGGCCTTGAGCAGCGCGCCGCGCTGTTCGACCATGTCGGGCGCGTAGTGCACGTCGAACCGCTGGCGCAACGCATCCACGGCGGGCGCATCCATGAACTCCGAAATAAGAACTCGCATCTGCCGGACTCCTTTCGTGGTTGGCAGTGTTGGCGGCCTTGCGGCGTCAGGCGACCTGGATGTTGGCGTCGCGGATGATCTTGGCCCAGCGGTCCACCTCGGACTTGAGGTAAGCGCCGAACTCCTCGGGGCCGCGCGCCTGCGGCACGAAGCCCAGTTGCAGCAGCGCCTGCTTCATGGCGGGCTGCGACACCTGCTTCACGATGGCGGCGCCGATGCTCCGGACCAGTTCGGGGGGCGTTCCAGCGGGTGCGAGCACGCCGGTGAAGTTCTCGACGATCAGGTCCGGCAGGCCGACCTGCGCCACCGTCGGCACGTCGGGCAGGTCGGCGCTGCGGTCGCGCGTGGTGATGGCCAGCGCGCGCAGCGATCCGTTCTTCACATGGGCAAGGGACTCGGGATAGTTCGAGAACACGACGTCCAGATGTCCGCCGATCAGGTCGGTGAGCGAAGGCGCGCCGCCTTTGTAGGGCACATGGGTCAGCGGCGTTCCCGTGAGTTTCTGGTACAGCGCCAGCGTCAGGTGCGGAGGCGTGCCGTTGCCGCTGGAGCCGGCCGCCAGCGGCTTGGCCCGGGCCGCGCGCGCAAGGTCATCCATGCTCTTGATGGAACTCTTGGCATTGACCACCACCATGATGGGCGAGGACGCCAGCCCCGCCAGCGGCGTCAGGTCGCGGGTCAGGTCGTAGCCCGCCTTGCCCGCGAAGAGCGTGGCGTTGGCGGCGTGCGACAAGGTGATGGCCAGCCAGGTGTAGCCGTCGGGCGCGGCATGCGAGACATGGGCGGCGCCGATGTTGGCGCTGCCGCCCGGCTTGTTCTCCACCACCACGTTCCAGCGTTCGGCGTCGCCCAGCGCCTTGGCGACCTGGCGGGCGGCGACGTCCGTCAGGCCGCCGGGCGGGAAGGGCACGACGTAATTGATGGGCCGCTGGGGCCAGGGGCCACTCTGCGCCAGCGCCCGTTCCCACGGGGCCAGCGCACAGAGGCCCGCGGCGCCCAATGCGCCAAGCATGCGGCGGCGCCGCGCGTCCTGCAGGGGGTGTTGCGGTTCGCTACTCATCTGTCTTCCTCCTTGGGGTGCGCCCGGGTAGGAATGCATACGCCTTTGTTGCCGCGGTCTGCGCCCGGGTCTGCTGGTTCTTGTCGGTGATGCTGCGATGGTGCCGCGAGGATTGCCGGCGCGTTCTCCTGGACGCGCCGGCGGGGGGCGCTATGCGCTTTCGAATATCCGCGTCAGGACGAATTCGCGGTGGCCCAGGGCCTCGGCCGCGGTCCACCGGCCGTTGGCCGTGGCCAGCATGCATTCCAGCAGCTTGTCGCCGGCCTGGTTCAGGTCGATGTCGCGTTGCAGCAGGCCGCTGGTGTCCACGTCGATGTGCTCGGACATGGTGCGGACGGTGCGGGGATTCGCGCAGATCTTGATGACCGGCAGGATCGGGTTGCCGATGACGTTGCCCTGTCCCGTGGGAAAGAAGTGCACGGCATAGCCCGATGCGGCGCACAGGGTCACCATTTCGGCCGCGGCCGAGGACGAGTCCATGAACCACAGGCCCGGCCCGTCGGGAATCTCGGCCTTGTCGATCACGCCGTCCACGCGGCATTTCTTGCCGATCTTCTGGATGTTGCCCAGCGCCTTTTCCTCGATGGTCGTCAGTCCGCCGGCGATGTTGCCCTTGGTGGGCTGAGACTCCGACAGATCGCTGGTCTTCCAGCGGTCGATCATGGCCTGATAGCGGTCGAACATGAACATGAACCGCTCGCGCACCGCGTCGTTCGCGCAGCGCTCGGCCACGATGTGCTCGCCGCCGGTCAGTTCCGAGGTTTCGCCGAACACCAGCGTGGAACCCAGCGCATAGAGTTTATCGAACGCGTTGCCCACGGTGGGATTGGCGCCGCAACCGGAGGTGGTGTCGGATTCGCCGCACTTGGTGGAGACCCACAGATCCGAGATGGGGCATTCGCTGCGCGTCAGCGCGGTGGCGTAATGCACGTATTCCTTGGCGCAGCGCGAGGCGCGCATGATGGTGTCGTGGTCGCCATGAAGTTCGATGGAAAAGCCCATGACGGGCTTGCCGGTGGCGGCGATGCCGTCGACGACTCGCTTGGTCCAGCCTTCTTCGATGCCGATCACCACCACGGCGGCGACGTTGGGGTTACAGCCGGTACCGATCAGCGTGCGGAAGTGCAGTTCCAGGTCTTCGCCGAATTGCAGCCGGCCATAAGGGTGGGGCAGGGCCAGGGTGCCCTTGATGTTGTTGGCGACGGCTTCGGCCGCCGCGTTGGAGATGTCGTCCACGGGCAGGACGATGACGTGGTTGCGCACGCCGACGCGGCCGTTGTCGCGACGATAGCCTTGGAACGTGGTCTGGGCAGTGATGATGGACATGGTGGTTTCCTGTGCGGTGGGGGACGCTTACCAGCGCTTGGTCTTGATGTTGTGCACATGGGCGTGCTCGCCTGCCTTGATGGGCGCCACCACGCGGCCGATGTCGACGCCGTACTTGAACACCGTGTCGCCCTCCGCCATATCCCGCATCGCGACCTTGTGGCCGATGGGTATGTCCTGGGAGGCGCGCACATGGATGATCTTGTCTTCATCCATGATCCAGGCGTTCAGTTCCGTTCCGGCCGTCAGGCCTTCCACCACGGCAACCGCGACCGTGTCCTTCGCATCGTGCAATACGGCGTGAATCATTGTCTTCCTCTCTTGGTCAGGGGCGCCGCGGAGGCTGCGCGCGGCGCGGATCACAACGGCCAGGAAATCTTAGGACGGTCCTTTTCCAAAGTCAACTACATCATATATATGAATTGTATGACTTGAGGATGCGCCGTCCGCGCCGCTACACTGGGGGTCCATGAATATTGCGATGCACCCATGAATACCAGCCTGTCATCGACTGTGCCCCTAGGCAGTCCCTTGTACGAACAGGTCAAGCAGGCCGTGCTTGCCGCCCTGGCGCAAGGCGAATGGACGCAGGGCGAGGCGATTCCGCCGGAAAAGCATCTGGCCGAGCGCTTCGGCGTGTCGATCGGCACTTTGCGCAAGGCCATCGACGAGCTGGCGGCCGAAAACATCCTGGTCCGCCATCAGGGGCGCGGCACTTACGTCGCGGTGCACACGCGCAATCACCATTTCTTCAAGTTCTTCCGCATCGTCGGCCAGGATGGGAGCAAGTCCTACCCCGCCACCGAGCTGCTGCGTTTCCGGCGCGCCAAGGCGTCGGCGGTGGCGCGCGAAAAGCTCTCCCTGCCGGCCGGCGCCCACGTGTACGAATTCATGAACGTGCTGTCGCTCAACGGCGACGTAGTGATGGTGGACGACGTCTGCCTGCCCGAATCGCGATTTCCCGGGCTGGTCGAAGCGCATCTGCGCGAACGCGCCAGCACGCTTTACGCCCTGTACCAGGACCTGTTCGGCGTGAATGTGATCGCAACGGACGAGCGCCTGCGGACATGCCTGGCCGAACGCCCGCACGCGCGCTGCCTGGGCGTGCCCGAGGGCAGCGCGCTGCTGGAGATCCGCCGCATCGCGTTTTCGTACAACCGCCAGCCCGTCGAGTGGCGCGTCTCGCGAGTGAACACCGAACGCTACGAGTACCTGGGCCAGGAGCCCTGGGAGGCTGGCTCCTGAACCGTCCCGCGGCGAAAGCAGTGCTAGAATTCTTGCCGCAGTACCCAATTTTCGGCGCCGATTTGCCTGATCCGCTTGCGGGCGCCTTCCAATAAATCCAGCTAAAGAGGTCCGTATGACCACTCCTGCCCAACATTTGGCCGGTGATTCGGCCAGCGGGTTCGTACCCGCAACCGTCACGACTTCCGATGCCGCCGATCCCGGTTCGGTTGGCCTCGTTTCTCCCACGTTCATCCGCTTCGATGAGCCGCTGCCTTTGCTCAGCGGCCAGTCGCTGGCCGCCTACGAACTTGCCGTGGAAACCTACGGCACGCTCAATGCCCAGCGCACCAACGCCGTCTTGATCTGCCATGCGCTGAACGCCTCGCACCACGTGGCGGGGCAGGCGGCGGACAATCCCAGCGACGTGGGCTGGTGGGACAACATGGTGGGTCCCGGCAAGCCGGTGGACACGAATATCTTCTTCGTGATCGGCGTCAACAACCTGGGTTCGTGCTTTGGTTCGACCGGGCCGGCCAGCATCAATCCCGAAACCGGCAAGCCCTGGGGCGCCGCCTTTCCGGTCTTGACCGTGGAAGACTGGGTGCGCGCCCAGGCGCGCGTGGCCGACCACTTCGGCGTCGAGCGCTTCGCGGCCGTGATGGGCGGATCGCTGGGCGGCATGCAGGCCCTGAGCTGGTCCATCACCTTGCCCGACCGCGTGGCCAACTGCATCGTCATTGCCAGCACGCCGCGCCTGTCGGCGCAGAACATCGGCTTTAACGAAGTGGCCCGCCGCGCCATCATCACCGATCCGGATTTCCACGGCGGTGACTATTACGCGCAAGACACCGTGCCGCGCCGCGGCCTGTCGGTGGCGCGCATGATCGGCCACATCACCTATCTGTCCGATGACGACATGGCCGAGAAATTCGGCCGCGCGCAGCGCGCGCCCGCCGAGAACGGCGCTTACCACTACGGCTACGACGTCGAGTTCGAAGTGGAGTCCTACCTGCGCTACCAGGGCGAGAAATTCACGCGCTACTTCGACGCCAATACCTATCTGCTGATCACGCGCGCGCTGGACTATTTCGATCCGGCTCGCATGACGGGCGGCGATTTGGCCCGCGCCCTGGCGCCGGCCAAATCCGACTTCCTGCTGGTGTCGTTTTCGACCGACTGGCGCTTCCCGCCCGAACGTTCGCGGGAAATCGTGCGCGCGTTGCTCAAGAACGCCAGCCCCGTCACGTACGCCGAAATCGACGCGCCGCACGGCCACGACGCCTTCCTGCTGGAAGACGCGCGCTACCACGCCGTGGTTCGCGGCTACTACGAACGCATCGCCCGAGAACTTGGACTGGGCGCCGCCGCCTTGACCGAAGGACGCCCCGAATGACTCCCGTTACCCCCCGCTATGCCCACAGCGCGCTGCGGCCCGATCTGGCGCGCATCGCCGGCTGGATCGAACCCGGCAGCCGCGTCCTGGATCTGGGCTGCGGCGATGGCGCCTTGCTGGCGCACCTGCGCGACCACCGCCAGGTCCGTGGCGCCGGCGTGGAACTGGACGACACCTGCGTGATCGCCTGCGTGCGCCGCGGGGTAGAGGTCATCCAGCAGAACCTGGAAGACGGCCTGGCCCTGTTCGACGACAAGCAGTTCGACACCGTGGTGTTGTCGCAGACCCTGCAGTCGATGCACCGCACCGAGCACATCCTGCGCGAAATGGCGCGCGTGGCGCGCTACGGCGTGGTGTCGTTCCCCAACTTCGGTTATTGGCCGCATGGCTGGGCCATCCTGCGCGGCCGCATGCCGGTGACGGGGCAGATGCCCTACCAGTGGTACAACACGCCGAACATCCATCTGTGTACGCTGCGCGACTTCGAGCAGCTTGCCGAAGAGGTGGACGTGAGCATCCTCGAGCGCGCCACCTTCAATGAAGGCAAGGAAGTGCGGCTGTTCCCAAGCTGGCGCAGCACGCTGGCCGTGTACCGCTTCGCATCCCCCTGACATTCCGACACGCATCTCCTGACGGCGCGGACGAACAGGCCCTAAAATGCCGCAAGCCCGCGGCCGGCGCCGATTGCGCCGCCGGCCAAGTCCCAGGAGACCGTCATCACCGCTGTATCCAACGTCTACACCAGCCCGCGCGTTGCCCCATTGCTGGTTTTGGGCTTTGCCAGCGGGCTGCCGTTGGCCCTGACCAGCGGCACCTTGCAGGCCTGGGCCACTGTCGAAGGCGTCCCGCTTCAGGAAATCGGTTTCCTCACCCTGGTAGGCACGGCCTACACCATCAAGTTCCTCTGGGCCCCGCTGGTGGACCGCTACGTGCCGCCCTTGCTGGGCCGCCGCCGCGGCTGGATGCTGGTGACCCAGCTGCTGCTGGCGCTGGCCATCATGGGGATGGGGGCGATGTCGCCGTCGGCCGCGCTGATGCCCCTGGCCTTGCTGGCGGTGTTGGTGGCCTTCCTGTCCGCCACGCAGGACATTGCTTTCGACGCCTATTGCACGGACGTGCTGCGCAAGGACGAACGGGGCGCGGGCGCGGCCATCAAGGTCATGGGGTACCGGCTGGCGATGATCGTGTCGGGCGGCCTGGCGCTGATTCTTGCGGACCAGTGGATAGGGTGGGGCAATACCTACGTGCTGATGGGGGGGCTGATGCTGCTGTGCGCGCTGGCCACGTTATGGGCGCCGGAACCCGAACACGTTTCGCGCCCGCCGCGCAGCCTGCGCGAGGCCGTCGTCGAACCCCTGCATGAATTCTTCACCCGCCGCGGCGCACTGGCGGTCCTGCTGCTGATCGTGCTGTACAAGCTGGGCGACGCCTTCGCCGGCGCGCTGTCCACCACCTTCCTGATCCGCGGCGCGGGCTTCACGCCGACCGAAGTCGGCACCGTGAACAAGGTGCTGGGGCTGGCGGCCACCATCATCGGCGCGCTGGCCGGCGGGTCGCTCATGTCGCGCTGGGGGCTGTACCGTTCGCTGATGGCCTTCGGCCTGCTGCAGGCAGTGTCGAATCTGGCGTACTGGCTGATCGCGGTCAGCCCGAAGAACATCTGGCTGATGGCCACCGGGGTCGGCATCGAGAACCTGTGCGGCGGCCTGGGCACGGCGTCTTTCGTCGGCCTGCTGATGGCGCTGTGCCGCCAGCGGTTCTCGGCCACGCAATTCGCTTTGCTGTCGGCGCTGTCGGCCGTGGGCCGCACCTATCTGGCCGGGCCGCTGACGCCGCCGTTGGTGAACCATCTGGGCTGGCCCGGCTTTTTCCTGCTGACGGTCGCGATTGCGATACCGGGGCTGGTGCTGCTGAAGATCCTGCGCGGCACCATCGCTTCCATGGAAAAACAGGGCGAAGCGTAGCCGCGCCACGTTTCGCCCTGTGTGAAAGGCGGCGCCCAAAGCGCCGCCTTTTTTCTTTGGCCCGATTACTCGTCGCCAGTCAGCCTGACGATCAGCACGTCGCTGGGCAAGGATTCCAACAGGCGTTCAGCCACGCTGCCGATCGCCGTGCGCAGGATGCCCGTGCGGCCATGGGTGCCCGTCACGACCAGGTCGGAACGGTGGTTGAACGAGTATTCGGACAGCACGGTTTCCGGCTGGCCGGCTTCCAGCACGACCTTTGGCGGCACTCCCTTGGGCAGTTCGGGCGTTTCGGCGATGAACTGCAGCGCGCACTGTTCGGCGGTCTTGAAGAAGCTGTTGACGACGGCGTCGTCGGGCGTGTTCACCCCCTGGAAGGGCACTTCATAGGCGTTGAACAAGGTCAGGTCGGCGTTGGGCACGAGTTGCAGCGCCGCGCGCAGCGCCTGCCGCGAGCCGGCCGAGAAGTCGGTGGCGACCAGGACGTCGCGGTACGGCTTGCGCGGGCGGTTCTTCACGACCAGCACCGGCTGGCGCGCCTGGCGGGCCAGCTTTTCCACGGTGGTGCCCAGCAGCAGGCGGCCCAGGGTTTCGTCGCGGGCGATGCCGGTGACGATCAGCGAGCAGCCGTAGGTGTCGGCCGTTTCCATGATGCGCGCAAGCGGATCCCCCTTGGCGACGACGACTTCGGTGGGCACATCGGCCGCGGCCAGGTCTTCCGCCAGCTCGCGTTCGGCCAAGGCCTTGTGGTCGGTCGACAGGCGCCGCCAGACCGGCGTGGTCAGGCGCGCGGGCGTGGCATGGGATTCCATGACATGCAGCACGATCAGCTTGGTATTGAGTTCCTTGGTCAACTGCAATGCGCGGTCCAAGGCTCGGTCGCCGCGTGCGCTCAGGTCGGTGGCCAGCAGGATGGGGCCAGTTTGCTGTGTCATACCTTATCTCCCGGTTGTGGCCAGATGGGCGGCTCCCGCGTCCGTGCCGTCTGGCTATTGGCGCCCGGTCGGGCACATTTCCATTGTCTCGCCGCGAAACGAGACGGGCTTTGATGGATATCAACCCAGGGTCGAGGGTACGGGATGGCGGGCCGGCAGGCAATGGGCGCCGGCCGCCGGCCAGGCTCAATACAATGGGGCCTTCCTCGACCTTCGCGCGTCCCATGCTCTCCGATATTTCGCCCGTTCTGCTGCACACGCTGTACCTCGTCGCCATCGTGGCCGAAGCCATGACCGCGGCGCTTTCGGCGGGGCGGCGGGACATGGACTGGATGGGCGTCTGCATCATCGCCTGCGTCACCGCCCTGGGGGGCGGCTCGTTGCGCGACGTGCTGCTGGGGCACTATCCGCTGACCTGGGTGATCCATCCTGAATACCTGTGGATGACCGGCGGGGCGGCGATCCTGACCGCCCTGATCGCGCCGGTCATGCGGCGGCTGCGCAGCGTGTTCCTGCTGGCCGACGCGCTGGGACTGGTGGCTTTTACCGTCATCGGCTGCCAGGTGGCGCAAATGATGCAGCTTCCGATCACGGTGGTGCTGATCAGCGGGATGATCACCGGATGCGCCGGCGGGGTGCTGCGGGATGTACTCTGCAACGAGGTGCCGCTGCTGTTCCGCAAGGAGCTCTACGCCAGCGTGTCCCTCGTGACCGGCGCCCTGTACCTGGGTGTGCAGGCCTTGGGCCTGTCCGCCAACGCCGCCGTGCCCATCGCGCTGGCCGCCGGCCTGGCGATGCGCCTGCTGGCGCTGCGATTCAACTGGCAGATGCCCAAATTCGTGTATCGCGACGATTGGGACTGAACGGCCGGGCGCCGGGATGGTTTTTTCGGTATGAAACAGTATTACTACTTGTGTTTCAATAAATTTCTAGTATCTTGTCACTGTCTCATACCATGCGTTGCGCAGTAAAAGGGGAGCCGATTGGACGTCAAAGCGCCCGCCACGATTCCGTATTTCCTACAGGAACAGATTCGTGAGTTGATAGTGGACGGCACTATCCGGCCAGGGCAGCCGTTGCGGGAACAGGAACTGGAGCAGCGCTTCGGCACCAGCCGCAGTCCCATCCGGGAAGCCCTGCGTCTGCTGGAGCTGAGCGGCCTGGTTACGCATATTCAGCGCAAGGGCTTCCGGGTCACCCTCTATACCGAAACCCAGATCCGCCATCTGTACATGTTGCGCGCGGAGCTGGAGGCGTACTGCATCCGTCAGGTTGCCGAAATGCCCGATGTGGCGCCGCTGGTGGCCGAATTGCGCGGCTATCACGAGGCGATCGTCGCCGCGATGGCCCGCCGCGACGTGCGCGGCTTTATCGTGGCATCGCGCGAGTTCTATCTGGCAAGCGCCCGTTACACCGGAAATACGCCGCTGACCAGCATGCTCAGCAAGCTCTACGAGCAGATCGAGCCGCTGCGCTATCTGCTGGCCCGTCAGTCGCTGGCGTCCAACCAGATCCCGAACTACACGCACGGGATACTCCTGGCGCTGGGCAACCGCGACTTTGACCGCGCGGCCGAGTTGACGCGCGCCTACGTGGTGGAAGTATTGCCCGAAATCCTGCGGACCTATCGCAGCGCGTCCCTGCAGGACGCTTGATCAGCAGGCGCCCCGGCTTCTGACGCCGGGCGGCCACCACCCCTCAGCCGCGAGGCGGCGTACCCACTTCGATGCCCGCCTTTTCCAAGGCCTGGCGGATGCCGTTGGCGAAAATCAGCGCGTTGGGCTGGTCGCCATGGATACAGAGCGTGTCGGCCTGCACCGGCACGTCCTTGCCGTCGACCGAGCGCACCAGACCTTCCCGCACCATGCGCACCACCTGCGCCACGGCCTGATCCACGTCTTCGATCATGGCGCCGGCACGCGCGCGCGGCGTCAGCGAGCCGTCGTCCTGGTAGGAGCGGTCGGCGAATACTTCGTTGGCGGCCGCCAGGCCGATGGCGCGCGCGGCGTCGATCAGCTTGCTGCCCGCCAGGCCGTACAGGATCAGCGAGGCGTCCACGTCCTTGACCGCCTGGCAGATGGCTCGCGCCAGGCCTTCGTCCTTGGCCGCCATGTTGTAGAGCGCGCCATGGGCCTTCACATGGTGCAGCCGCGCGCCCTGCGATGCCGCCACGCCGGCCAGCGCGCCGATCTGGTAGACCACGATGTCATAGGCTTCGTCGGGGCTGATCTGGATGATGCGGCGGCCAAAGCCCGCCAGGTCCTGCAGGCTGGGATGGGCGCCAAGCGCCACGCCCTGCTTGAGCGCGGCCGCCACGGTCTTGCGCATGGTGGCTGGATCGCCGCCGTGAAAGCCGCAGGCGATGTTGGCGGAGCTGACGTATTGCAGCACCGCCGCGTCGTTGCCCATGGTCCAGGCGCCATAGCTTTCGCCCATGTCGCAGTTCAAATCGATGCGGGTGGTCATAGCGGTTTCCTTTTTAGGCCAGGAGCGCGCGCAGCGGCGCCAGCGCCTCGTGCAATTGCGCGAAGGCGCGTTCGCGCTCGCCGTCCAGGCGCTGCGCTTCCTCGAGTTCGATGCGCTGGAATCGCAGGGCCTGTCCGGGCGCGCATTGCGCCAGGGCGGGCAGGTCCACCGTTGCGATCTGCGCGATCTTGGGATAGCCGCCGGTGGTTTGCCGGTCGGCCATGAGGATGATGGCCTCGCCGCCCGAAGGAACCTGCACGGTGCCGAAACAGGCGGCCTCCGACAGCATTTGCCGTGGCTGGTTCATGGACAGGCGCGGACCGATCAGCCGATAGCCCATGCGGTCGGACTGCGGGCTGATGTGGAATTCGGATTCGGCGTAGGCGCGGCGGCTGGATTGCGAGAATTCCGGCCAGTGCACGCCGGGCAGGAAGCGGATGGCCTCGCGGCGCTTGTTGCCCAAGGTGGACGGCAGGTAGACGCGGACATCCCAAAGCGCTTTCTGCAATGCGCCCAGGTCGCGGCCTTGCGCGAGCGGCTGGCGTAGGGGGATGACATCGCCCTTTGCCAGCGCGCGCCCCTGGAAGCCGCCGAAGCCGCTGCGCAGGTAGGTGGTTTCGCTGCCCATGACGGGCGCCAGCGCAAAGCCGCCATGCACCGCCAGATAGGCGCGCACGCCCGCCGCGGGCCGGGCTCCGAAGGCCAGGATGTCGCCGGCCCGGGCGACCAGCGGCCGAAGCAGCGGAATGTCCTGGCCGTTCAGCGTGGCGCCAAGGTCGGCGCCGGCCAGCGCGAAGCAGGCCGGGGCGTCAAAGCGCAGGGACGGGCCGGTCAGGGTGATTTCCAGCGTGGCCGGGTCGCCGGTATTGCCCGCCAGCGCGTTGGCCAGCCGGTGGGCGCGTTCGTCCATGGCGCCCGCCACCGGGATGCCCTGGTGCTGGTAGCCTTCGCGCCCGCGGTCCTGGAAGCTGGACTGCATGCCGGGCTTGATCACGGTCACGCTCATGGCCGGGCTCCGCGGATGCGGTCGAATTCTTCGGGGCCGATGGGCACGAACCGCACCGAGTCGCCAGGCTGGAGCAAGGCGGCGGGGTCGCGGGACGGATCGAACATCACGAGCGGGGTGGCGCCGATGATGTTCCAGCCGCCCGGCAGCCGGTTCGGGTAGATCACGGTCTGGCGGTTGGCGATCGCCACGGCGCCGGGAGGCACCGCGGTGCGCGGCGACGGCCGCCGGGGAATGTTCAGTTTTTCGTCGTGCACGCCCAGGTAGGCGTGGCCCGGCGCGAAACCCAGCATGAACACCATGCTGCGCGGCTGGCTGTGCAATTGAATGATGCCGTCGGGCGTGAGGCGGGCGGCGCGGGCCACTTCGTCCAAGTCGGGTCCGTGTTCGCCACCGTAGCAGACGGGGATATCGACCTCGCGTCCGCCGGCGTCGGCGGCCGGGATACCGTTGGCCAGCAGGGCCTGGATATGTTCGGCCAGCGTGGCGTAGGAGGGGCCTTCGCCGTGTCCGCCGGGGCGGTAGTGCACCGCCACCGCGACAAAGGAGGGCACCACGTCGGTCACGCCCGGCAGCCGCGCGTCGCGCAGCTTGCGGGCCGCGGCCAGACAGGTGCGTCCTACCGAGGCGTCGATCTGGTCTCCGAAGGAGATGATCAGGCAGCGGTCACCCTGGGGCAGGATGCGCCAGCGGGTTTCGGCCGGAGAAGGGGGGTCTGAAGTTGCGTTCAACGGCACGAAACCTGTAGTGGCGGATTACTTGGCGAACAACGAATCCATGTTCTTGAATGCCTTGAATTCCAGCGCATTGCCCGACGGATCCAGGAAGAACATGGTGGCTTGTTCGCCCACTTCGCCCTTGAAACGGATGTAGGGCTCGATGACGAACTCGGTGCCGGTGTCGGTCAGGCGCTTGGCCATGGCTTCCCATTGTTCCATGGAAAGCACGGCGCCGAAATGGCGCACCGGCACATTATGCGAATCCACGGCGCTAGTGGCCTTGTGGCCGCATTCGCCGGGCGACAGGTGAGCCACGATCTGGTGGCCGTAGAAATTGAAGTCGATCCAATCGGGCGAGCTGCGGCCCTCCGGACAGCCCAGCTTGTCGCCGTAGAAGGCGCGGGCTTCGGCCAGGTCGCGGACCGGAAAGGCCAGGTGGAACGGCGGCAGATTGGTTTGGGCGGTCATGAAAAGCTCCGGGTGAGGCAAAAGAAGATGATCGGTCAGAATGCGGGCCGTCGCAAGATTGCGGGACGCTTAGCACCAGTGTGTAGTTTAGGTATTGTTTTTTTGATTGAAAAACGATATTTTTTGTGTCTTAGCATCGAAAATATTGATCGTGATCAAAGAATTCAGGACCTTCCTGGCGGTGGCGCGCGACGGCACCTTCACCGGCGCCGGCGTTCACCTGGGGCTGACGCAGTCCGCCGTCAGCGCCCAGATCAAGCGCCTGGAGGAATACCTGGGGATCGAACTGTTCGACCGTGGCGCGCGCGCGGCAGTGCTGAATGCCCATGGCCGCGAGATGCTGCCTCAGGCCGAGGAACTGGTCGCCATGGCCGAGCGCATGGTCACCACGGCGGGCGCGGGCCACGTCAGCGGCTCGCTGCGCATCGGCGCCATCGCCTCCGTGCAGCAGGACCTGCTGGTGCGCGCGCTGGGCGTATTCCGCGCCGTCTACCCGGACGTGCGGGTGCGCATCGTGCCCGGCGTATCGCTGTCGTTGCTGGGGCAGGTGGACGCCGGCGAGGTGGATCTGGCCGTGCTGATCCGGCCGCCGTTTGCCCTGCCTCCCGAATTGGGCTGGCAGCCCCTGATGAGCGAGCCCGTGGTGCTTGCCGTGCCAGAATCCCTGGCGCCCGCGCCGTGGCGCGAACTGCTGGCGACCCAGCCCTTCATCCGCTACGACCGGGCGTCGTTCGGCGGGCGCGTGGTGGACATCTTCCTGAAGAAGCACCGGATCAACGTCCACGAGGCCGTGGAGCTCGACGAAATCGAGGCCATCGCGGGCATGGTGCGGCATGGCCTGGGCGTGGCGCTGCTGCCGCGACTGCGGCGGCTGGATATGACGGGGCTGCGGCTGGTGTCTCTGGGCGAGGCGGCGTTCCATCGCGAGATCGGCATCATCGGGCGCCTGCCCTTCGATGCGGGCAGCGTGCGGGACAAGATCGCGGAATGCCTGGTGAGGTCGGCGGCCGACGATACATCGACGACTCCAATCACCCTCGCATCAAGCGCAAGCGAAAAGGCCTGAGCCCGGTTCGGTACCGGACCCAGGCCTTCGGCCTTTGGATAACCGACCGTCCAACCATCGGGCGGCCAGTTCTCGAAGGGCTCTTTGCTTTACAGCCGGTCGCAGCGCACGGTGATCGGATGGTCGCGCAGGGCGGTCATCACGATGTCGTCGACCTGGCCTTCCACGTCCGTGATCACGTAGCCGATCTGGCCGCGGGTCTGCAGGGTTTGGCTGACGATGTTCAGCCCGTGCTGCGCCATCAGGTTGTCCAGTGCGCCCAGGGCGCCCGGCGCGTTGCGGTGGACGTGCAGGATGCGCGTGCCGCCCGCCTGTTCCACATAGGGCAGTTCCGGGAAGTTGACCGCGCCCTTGGTGGTGCCGGCTTGCAGGAAACGCACCAGTTTCTCGGCCACTTCGCGGCCGATGTTCTCTTGCGATTCCTGCGTGCTGCCGCCGATGTGCGGGGTCAGGATCACGTTGGGCATGCCGATCAGCGGGCTGGCCAGCGGTTCGTCGGCGCTCTTGGGCTCGGTGGGGAACACGTCCAGCGCGGCGCCGGCCAGGTGGCCGGACTTCAGCGCCGCGTGCAGCGCGGAGATATCCACCACCGTGCCGCGCGAGGCGTTGATCAGGATGGCGCCGCGGCGCATGCGCGCGATGGTTTCCGCGTTCATGATGTTTTCGGTGGACTTGCCGCCGGGCACGTGCAGCGTCACGACGTCGGCCTGTTCCAGCAGGTCGTTCAGCGTGCCGGCGGGGCGGGCGTTGCCCAGCGGCAGCTTGGCTTCCACGTCGTGATAGATGACGCGCATGCCCAGGCTTTCGGCCAGCGTGCTGATCTGCGAGCCGATATTGCCGTAACCCACGATGCCCAGCGTCTTGCCACGGGTCTCGAAGGCGCCGGAGGCGCTCTTGTCCCAATGGCCCAGGTGGACGCGCGCGTTCTTTTCGGGAATGCGGCGCAGCAGCAGGATGGCTTCGCCCAGCACCAGCTCGGCCACCGAACGGGTGTTCGAGAAGGGCGCGTTGAACACCGGGACGCCGCGCTGCATGGCCGTATCCAGGTCGACCTGGTTGGTGCCGATGCAGAAGCAGCCCACGACGCGCAGGTCGGGGTTGCCGGACAGCAGGGCGGCATCCAGATGCGTGCGAGAACGGATCCCCGCCACTTGCACGCCGCGCAGGGCGTCGTGCAATTGCGCCGGCGGCAGGGCCGCGGCATGCGTGACGATATCGGTGTAGCCGGCGGCTTCGAATACGGCGCGGGCGCTCGGGTGGATGTTCTCGAACAGGACGATTTGTGCCATGACTGCCAGGGGGTGGGTGAGAAACGCGTTTTATTTATTGTGGCGCATTTTTGCTGCAGTGCAAGGAGTAGCCATTGAGCCGGTGTGGATGAATTGTTTCAGCGCGGCGGCTAGCGCGGCGGCTAGCGCGGCGGCTAGCGCGGCGGCGAGCGCCGCGGCCAGCGCGCGCGCCTAGCGGTAGGCCTGGAAGACCTTGGACTGGCCCTGCTTATCCACCAGCACCACATCGTGCGGGGTCTTGCGGCCGCCGTATTCCGGGCCATCCATGCCGGGCGACCCCAGCGGCATGCCCGGCGCGGCCAGGCCCGCCGCGTGGGGCTTTTCCAGCAGCAGCCGGCGCACATCGCTGGCCGGGACGTGGCCTTCGACGGCATAGCCGTCGACCATGGCCGTGTGGCAGGAGCCGTAGTCCGCCATGCCCGCGTTACGGCGGATGGGGCCGGTGTCCTGGACGTCATGCGTGGTGACGGCGAAGCCGTTGTCGCGCATGTGCTTGACCCAGTCCTCGCAGCAGCCGCAGGTGGGCGTCTTCCAGACTTCCACCTTGACGGGCGTCTGCGCGGTGGCATAGACGGGGGCGCACAGGGCCGCGGCGATAAGCAGGCGGCGCGTAAGACGGGAAACGTTCATGATGCTCCGTACAGAAAACGTGAGTCCTTGCGGGGCGCGGGCCCTGAAGGGTCAGAACCAGAATCGGGTCAGAACCAGAAGCGGACGCCCGCGATGATGGCGGCCTGGGACCGCCCTTCGCCGGCATCGGCCGCGTAGCGTGCGGTTTGGCCGAACTTGCGTTCAAAGGATACGCCAACATAGGGCGCGAATTCGCGCGTGACCTCATAGCGCAGCCGCAGCGATAGCGCGCCCTGCGACAGGCCGGAACCGATGCCGCGCGCCGGGTCGTCCTTGCCATAGAGGCTGGCCTCCAGCTCGGGCGTGAAGATCAGCCGCTGGGTCAGCAGCAGATCGTATTCGGCCTTCAGCGCCAGCGCGGTGCGGCCGGACGGACCGGCGTAGGCGGTGGTCTCCAGTTCGATGTTGTAGGGCAGCACGCCTTCGATGCCGATGGCGGCCCAGTTGCGCTTGGGGCCCGTGCCGATGTCCCGGCGCGCGCCCAGCTGCAGGTCCCAGAACGGCGACACGGCGTGGCTCCAGAAGGCTTCCACCTTGCCGTCCGAGCCGCCGCCGCTTTCTCGTTCACCCTCGCTCTTGACCACCAGCCGGTTGGCGGCGGTGCCGAACCAGTAGCGGCCGTCCCATTCCAGCGCGTTCTGGCCATCGCGATTGCGGGCGGCGCCGAACTTGTCGAACAGCACTTGCCAGGTGGGCGCGTTGTCCATCATGTGGGGATGGATGCCATAGCTGTCATAGCCCCGCTCGCCCGCGCCGTCGCTGGCGGGCAGGCTGCCCACGGGTGGCGCGCCGGTGGCCGGGGCGGTGCCGTGGCCCATCGATCCATGGTCCATGCCGGCGGATTGCGCCCACGATACGGGGCCGGCCAGTGTCATTGCGATGGCGCAGGCGCCCAGCAGCGCATGTCGGGGATTCTTCGGTTTCATTATTTACTCCACCACGACCGCCCTGAACATGCCGGCCTCCATGTGATACAGCAGATGGCAGTGGTAGGCCCAATGCCCGCGCGCATCGGCGCTGACGCGATAGCTCAGGCGCTGCGCCGGATTGAGCGTGATCGTGTGCTTGCGCACCTGGAACGCGCCGTCGGGCGATTCAAGGTCGCTCCACAGTCCGTGCAGGTGGATCGGATGCGTCATCATCGTGTCGTTGACCAGAACGAAGCGCACCCGCTCGCCGTAGCGCAGCACGATGGGCTTGGCGTCCGAGAATTTCACGCCGTTGAACGACCACATGTAGCGTTCCATGTTGCCCGTCAAGTGCAGCTCGATCTCGCGCGAGGGCGGACGGTTGTCGTCCGGTTCGCGCATGGAACGCAGGTCCGCGTAGGTCAGCACGCGGCGGCCGTTGTCGCGCAGGCCGACGCCCGGATCGTCCAGCCGCGTCGACACCACGTCTGGCAGCATCGAGTTGCCCACGCCGCGCTCGGCAGCATAGGGGTGCCTGACCTCGATCATGCCGCCTTGCTCCGCGCCGGAGCCGTGGACGCCGCCGTGGTCCATGCCCGCCATGGCGGCGTGGTTCATCGCGCCGGCGGCCGCGCCGTCCTGCATGCCCGCCATGTCGTGGCCGCCACCCATGTCGTGGGCCATGCCCATGTCCATCATGCCCAGCAGCTGCACACGGTCCACCGCCGGCACCTCGGCCTGCATGCCGGCGCGCGGCGCCAGCGTGGCGCGCGCGTAGCCGGAGCGGTCCATGGCTTGGGAGAAGATGGTGTAGGCGCGCGCTTCCCGTGGTTCGACGATCACGTCGTAGGTTTCCGCCACGCCGATGCGGAATTCCTCGACGTCCACGGGCCTTACATCCTGCCCGTCGGCGGCCACGACCGTCATCCGCAAGCCGGGGATGCGCACGTCGAAGTACGTCATCGCCGATCCGTTGATGAAGCGCAGGCGCATGCGCTCGCCCGGCTGGAACAGCCCGGTCCAGTTGCCCGCCGGCGTGGCGCCGTTGGTGAGGAAGGTGTAGGTCGAGCCTGACACGTCCGCCAGGTCTGACGGGTTCATGCGCATCTGTTCCCACATCAGGCGTTCGGACAGCGCGCCGCGCCAGCCCTTTTCCCGGGCGTCGGCCGCCAGGCTCTGGATGCTGGGCTGGATGCGGTTGTAGTAGTCGGGCATCACCTTCAGCTTGTTGAACAGGCGCATCGGGTCTTCGTCCGTCCAGTCGGACAGCAGCACGGTGTAGTCGCGGTCGGACGCGATGGGGTCGCGGTGGCGCGGATCGATGACGATGGCGCCGTACAGGCCGGTCTGCTCCTGGAAGCCCGAGTGGCTGTGATACCAGTACGTGCCGCTTTGACGGACATCGAAGCGGTAGGTGAATGTCTGGCCCGGATCGATGCCGGGAAAGCTCAGGCCCGGCACGCCGTCCATCTCGGTGGGCAGGAGGATGCCGTGCCAGTGGATGGATGTCTGTTCGCGCAGGCGGTTGGTGACATGCAAGGTCACCGTATCGCCCTCGCGCCAGCGCAGCAACGGCGCGGGCAGCTGCCCGTTAACCGTGGTGCCGATGCGCGCGGCGCCCGTGAAGTTCACGGGGGTCTCGCCGATCTCCAGGTGGAATTCGGTGCCGCGCAGTTCGGCGGCCGGCGCCGTGTGCTCGCGCGCCAGCGCCACGCGCCAGCCGCCAAGCGCCGCCAGCGCGCCGCCGGCGGCCAGGCCCTGCACGAAGCGCCGACGGCCAGGGGGAGGAGATGTCGTCATGTCAGAGCACCGACACCGAGCCCTTCATGCCGGCGGTGTAGTGGCCGGGCTCCAGGCAGCCGAAGGACACCTTGCCCGCCTTGTCGAAGCGCCACACGATCTGGCCGCTCTTGCCGGCTTCGAGCGATACCGCGTTGGCTTCCTCGTGACGCATGCCGGGGTCCTTCATCATCATGTCGTAATGCGATTTCAGGTCGGCGTCGGTGCCAAGCACCAGCTCATGGCGGATCTTGCCGGAGTTGCGCACGTTCAGGCGCACGGTTTCCCCGGCCTTGACCTCGATGCTCGCGGGAGTAAAGCGCATGGCGTCAGACATGTCGACGTCGATCGTGCGCGTGACGCGGGCGGCGTCTCCCGGTTTGCCGATGGGGGTGGAAGCGGCCGGCATGGCGTGGCCGGCATGATCGCCCGCGGCGTATGCGGCGCCGGCGGACAGCGTAAGGGCCAGGGCGGCGGCTTGGGTGATGCGTAGCAATGTGCTCTTCACGTGAATCCTTTCAGGGAGTGACCGTGAAGACACTTTAGGAAAAGCCGGGTGACCCGATCCTGTCGCGCAGATTACGTTTCTGTAATGTTCGCGGAGTTGGCGGGGGCGTCGGCCCCTCTCAGGGTGATGCCGACCACGGTGCCGCCGGCGGCGTCCGACCTGGCGTCGACATCGCCGCCATGCATGCGCGCAATGGCGCGCACGATCGCCAGTCCCAGCCCGTGGCCTTCGCTGCGCGGCGCGCGGGCCTGGCCGGAGCGGAAGAAGCGATCGAAGATGCGGGGCAGGTCGGCGGGCGGAATGGGCGCACCGGGGTTTCGGACTTCGACCCGGGCCCCGGCGCGGGACGCAGAGCAGGCCAGCACGATCTCGCGGCCCCGGGGGGTGGCCTTGATGGCGTTGGAAATCAGGTTGGCCAGGGCGCGGCGCACCAGGCCCGGATTGGCGGCCACGGTGGCGTCGCCCTCGCAGCGCAGCTGCACACCGTGCTCCTCCAGCGTGGCTTCGTAGTATTCCGCCACGCGCCGGGCTTCGGCGGCCAGCGACACCGGCGCCAGGTCGGCGGCGCGTTCGCCGCGGTCGGCGCGGGCCAGGAAAAGCATGTCGTTGACCAGGGTCTTCAGGTCTTCCAGCTCTTCCAGGTTGGATTCCAGCGCGTCGCGCAGTTCCGCCGCATGGCGCGGCGAGGACAGCATGACCTGCGTGCCGTTGATGAGTGTCGCCAGCGGGGTGCGCAGCTCGTGCGCCACGTCGGCGTTGAAGCCCTCCATCTGCTGATAGGCCGCCTGCAGCCGGTCCAGCGTGCGGTTGAAGGAGCGCACCAGCTCATGCAGTTCGCGGTCGGTGTCTTCGAGCGGCAGGCGCCGCGCCAGGTTATCGGGCTGGATGCGCGCGGCCTGCCCGGAAAGCCGGCGCGCCGGCGCCATGCTGCGCCGCACGGCCCAGGCCGCCAATACCACCGTGGCGCCCACCCATAGCGCGCAGATCAGCAGCAGCGCGGTGCCGTAGGCGTAGAGAAACTGCGAACTGGTGCGGGTGCTGACCGCCACGGTGAGCTGCGCGCCCGGCAGGATGCGGTCGTTCATGGCGACCCGCAGGCCGCGCATGCGGACGCCGTCCTGGGTCTGCAGCACGACCTGATTACCGTCCGCGGTCTCCAGCGTGGCGGGGGCGGGGCCGCCGTAGACGGCCTGGCCGCCCGCGTCCACGATCCAGATGCCGAGCTGGCCCTGCCCGGTCCGCATCTCGTCGAAGGTGGCGGCCAGGTCCTGCAGGCCGCTGGCGCTGTTCTGCATGTCGATCAGGTGGTCGATCAGTTCGAGCTTGCCGCTGACCTCGGTGATCTCCTGGCGCTCCACTTCGCGCTTGAGCGCCCAGAACAGCGTGGCGCCCGCCAGACTGGACACCAGCAGGGCAATGGCGCCCAGCAGCAGCGTCAGCCGCGCCTGCATGGACCGCACGCGGGGCGGCTTCATGCGGGGCGGCCATCCGCGGGGCGGCCATCCGCGGGGCGCGATTCCAGTACATAGCCCATGCCGCGCACGGTGTGCAGCAGCTTGGCGTCGTAAGGATCGTCCAGCTTGCCCCGGAGCCGCCGGACGGCAACGTCGATGACGTTGGTGTCGCTGTCGAAATTCATGTCCCAGACCTGTTCGGCCAGGGTGGTGCGCGACAGCACCTGGCCCTGGCGGCGCAACAGCAGCGCCAGCAGGCTGAATTCCTTGGCGGTCAGGTCCAGCCGCTGGCCGCCGCGCTGGGCCCGGCGGCGCGCCAGGTCCAGTTCCAGGTCGGCCAGCCGCAGCAGCGTGGGCTCCTGGGAACGTCCGCGGCGCAGCAGCGCCTGCACGCGGGCCAGCAGTTCCGAAAACGCGAAGGGCTTGACCAGGTAATCGTCGGCGCCGCCCTCCAGGCCGCGCACCCGGTCCTCGACGGCGTCGCGCGCCGTCAGCATCAGGATCGGGGTGTCTTTTCGCGCGCGCACGGCCGACAGGACCTCGAAGCCGTCCAGGCCGGGCAGCATGACGTCCAGCACGATCAGGTCGTAGGCGCCTTCCAGCGCCAGGTGGCGGCCGTCCACGCCGTCGCGGGCCACGTCCACGACGTGGGTTTGCTCCGACAGTCCCTTCTTGAGGTAGTCGGCCAGTTTGGGTTCGTCTTCGATGACCAGGATGCGCATGGCCAAAAATTTACCATCCGCGCCGCGCGGATGCCGCGTCGCCCGCGGGCAACCGGATCAGGCCGCCTCGCTGGGGATCGGGCAACTCGGCATCGGGCCGCCTCGCGTGGGACAGGCCACTTGGGGTCAGGCGGCTTCGTCGAGGGCGATGCGGTCGGGCGGAAAGCGCAGGGAAAAGACGCTGCCCTTGCCCGGCTCGCTGGTGATGAGCAACTCGGCGTCGTGACGCATGGCGATGTGCTTGGTGATCGCCAGCCCCAGGCCGGTGCCGCCCACCGCGCGCGACCTGCCGCGGTCCACGCGGTAGAAGCGCTCGGTCAGGCGCGGCAGATGGCGGGCGGGAATACCGATGCCCGTGTCCTGGACGCTATAGCGGGCGCCGCCGTTGGGCTCGCGCGCCCAGCGCACGGTGATGGTGCCGCCGTCAGGCGTGTAGCGCACCGCATTGGTCAGCAGATTGGACAGCGCGGAGGTCAGTTCGGTCTCGGCGCCCAGCACGTCCAGTCTTTCGTCGATGTGCCATTCCAGCACATGGCGGCCGCCCGACAGCGCCTCGATCTGCTGGCGCGCCTTTTGCAGCAGCGCGCCCATGTTGATGGCGCGGGGATCGCTGCCCGGCGACGATTCCAGCGTGGACAGGGTCAACAGGTCTTCGACGATGGCCTGCATGCGCTGGGCCTGCTCGTGCATCATGTCGATGTACTGCGAGCGCTGCTCCGGGGGCAGCGCGTCGGTCGGCATGTCGCGCAGCGTTTCCAGGAAGCCCGCCAGCACGGTCAGGGGCGTGCGCAGTTCGTGCGAGACGTTGGCGACGAAGTCGCGGCGCGTGGTTTCCAGGCGTTCGATCTGCGTGACGTCGCGCGTGATGAGCAGGCGCTGATTGCTGGCGTAGGCCGTCAACTGCATCATCATCAGCCGCTCCTGGCCTTGCTGGCCCAGGCGCACCAGGATGGGTTCGGGCCAGGACGGACGGTGGGCGTATTCCACGAACTCCGGCGCGCGCAGCAGGTTCAGCAGGTTGTGGCCGCGGTCCGCGGGCAGGCGCAGACCCAGGTGCTGGCGCGCCATGCGGTTGCACCAGTCGATCTGGAAGTCTTCATTCAGGGTCACCGCGCCGTCCGGCAGCGCCTGGGCGGCCGCCAGCATGCCCTGCATGGTGTCGCGGGTTTCAGTCAGTTCGCGGGCGCGGGCCCGGGTGTAGCGGTACAGCGGGGCGAGGATGTCGTCCCAGGGCCCGACGGAGGCGGGAGGAGAGGTGTCCGGGTGGCTGGCCCAGTGGGAAACCAGCGTCAGCCGCCAACTGCGCCAGAGCAGCATGGCGGCCAGCGCGGCCGAAAACACTATCCAGCCCGCCGGATCTCCAATGAGCCATTGCGCCAGTAATGCAATCACCGCCCACAGGGCGACCAGGAAAAGTGTGCGCAGCCAGATCATCGTGCGGGAGTTTTACCGCGTCGGAAGCTGTGCCGTAAACCGGTAGCCGCTGCCGCGGACCGTTTCCACATGCGCATCGTGGCCGCTGGGTTCCAGCGCCTTGCGCAGGCGGCGGATATGGACGTCGACCGTGCGCTCTTCCACGAACACGTGGTCGCCCCAGACCTGGTCCAGGAGCTGCGAGCGGGAGAACACGCGCTCGGGGTGCGTCATGAAGAAGTGCAGCAGGCGGAATTCGGTGGGGCCGATCTGCAGCGACTGGCTGTTGCCCGACAGCCGGTGCGTGACGGGGTCCAGCTTCAGGCCGCCCACGTCGATCACGTCGTCGGTAAGCTGGGGGGCGCGGCGGCGCAGCACGGCCTTGATGCGCGCCATCAGCTCCTTGGGGGAAAACGGCTTGGTGATGTAGTCGTCGGCGCCGGCTTCCAGGCCGTCCACCTTGTCCTGCTCGGAGCCCTTGGCGGTCAGCATGATGACCGGAACGGCGCGGGTGCGCTCGTCGTTGCGCAGCTTGCGCGCCATGGCCAGGCCGGACGTGCCGGGCAGCATCCAATCCAGCAGGATCAGATCGGGGAGTTCGGCGCGGATCAGCGTCTGGGCCTGGTCGGCGTCGAAGGCGCGCAGCACCTTGTGCCCGGCGAAGGACAGGTTGACGGCGATCAGTTCCTGGATTGCGGGTTCGTCTTCGACGACGAGGATGGTGCTGGACATGTCGAATTTGGCACACTTCGGAGCGCCGGCGCGGCGCGAACATTGCGATAGTATGGCCGCAATATTTCAGGTATGTGACCGCAGCGTGCTATCTGTGGCGCCGAGCGGCCGCGCCCGGTTGCCCGATAGGCTACCATTGAACGATATATCGGGAATTCACCATGCAAAACCCCTCCGAATCGCAACAATCCGCGGACTCCGCCTCGCCATCGACACATTTCGGCTTCCAGTCGGTGCCGGAAGGCGAAAAGGCCCGCAAGGTCGCTGAAGTCTTCCACTCGGTCGCCCAGCGCTACGACGTCATGAACGACTTCATGTCGGCGGGCCTGCACCGCGTATGGAAGGCGTTCACCATCGGCCGCGCCGCCATCCGCCCCGGCATGAAGGTGCTGGACATCGCGGGGGGCACGGGCGATCTGGCCCGTGCCTTCGCCAAGCGCGCCGGCCCCACGGGCGAAGTCTGGCTGACCGACATCAACGATTCCATGCTGCGCGTGGGCCGCGACCGCCTGACCGACGCCGGGCTGCTGGTGCCCGCCGCTGTGTGCGATGCCGAACGCCTGCCGTTCCCGTCGGGTTACTTCGACCGCGTCAGCGTGGCCTTCGGCCTGCGCAACATGACTCACAAGGACCGCGCCCTGGCCGAAATGACCCGGGTGCTCAAGCCGGGCGGCAAGCTGCTGGTGCTGGAATTCTCGCGCGTGGCCAAGCCGCTGTCGCCCGCCTACGACTGGTATTCCTTCAACGTGCTGCCCTGGCTGGGCAAGAAGATCGCCAACGACGAGGCCAGCTACCGCTACCTGGCGGAATCCATCCGCATGCATCCCGACCAGGAAACCCTGGCCGACATGCTGCGCACCGCCGGCCTGGAGCGGGTGCAGTACTTCAACCTGACCGCCGGAATCGCCGCCTTGCACGAAGGCGTGCGACTGGCCTGACGCCGGGGCGGGGTCACGGCATGTTTCGCTGCCCCCCGGGGAACTTGTGGGGCGGCGTCTTGTCCGTTATTCTTACGTCATTCAGATTATTGTAAGAAAAGTCGCGCAGATGGTCCTGCTGTTCGTGGGACCCTCCCGTTGCTCGGGGCAGCGGGGGCGCGAGTACGAGGGAGCAAACCTATGACCAAATTCTGTCTTTCGCGGTTTGTCGCCGCGGCGCTCATTGCCGTTTCCGGCGCGGCGTTGGTGACGGCGTCGTTTGACGCCGAAGCCCGCCGTGCGGGTGGCGGCAGCAGCGTCGGCCGCCAATCCTCCAACGTGACCACGCAACGCCAGGCCACCACGCCTCCGGCCGCCGCCAACAATACGGCTGGCGCCAGCGCCGCTCCGGCAGCCGCCGGCGCGGCCACGGCCGGTGCCGCGGGCGCCGCCGCCAAGAGCGGCGCTTCGCGCTGGCTCGGCCCCATCGCCGGCATCGCCGCCGGTCTGGGTATCGCCGCGCTGCTTTCCAGCATGGGCCTGTCGGGCGCTTTGATGGAATTCCTGTCGTCCGCGCTGCTGATCGGCCTGGTCGTCTTCGCAATCATGTTCATCGTCCGCCGCCTGCGCGGTGCCGGTCCGCGCGCTGCCACGCAGGGCGCGTTCAACGGTGCCAACAACGCTTCGGGCCAGCAGCAACAGCAGCCGATGTGGCGCGAATCGCTGCAGCCGGGCGCCGCAGCGGCTCCGGCCGCCGCGCCCGTGGCTCCCCCGGCCGTGATGCCCAAGGCTGGCGAGGACAACAACTGGTTCGTGCCCGGCGATTTCGATACGCCGAACTTCCTGAAGCAAGCCAAGGAACAGTTCGTCCGCATCCAGGCCGTCTGGGACAGCGGCAGCACCGATGGTCTGCGCGACTTCCTGACCGATGACCTGATCACCGAGCTCAAGCCGCAACTGGCCGAGCGCGGCGCGGCGCCCAACAAGACCGAAGTGGTGCTGTTGAACGCCGAAATGCTGGGCATCGAAACGGTGTCCGACGGCCACCTGGCCAGCGTGCGCTTCTCCGGCATGCTGCGCGAGGCGCCCGGCGCCGAAGCCTTCCGCTTCGAAGAGGTCTGGAACCTGTTCAAGCCGGCCAATGGCGGCTGGTTGCTGGCCGGCATCCAGCAGATTCCGGTGGACCAAGCCAGCTAAGCCTGGCGGACTGGCTTGACCCGTCTCCGTTGGGGGTGCCGTCAGGCATCCGCTTGAACCGGCCCCTCAAGGGCCGGTTTTTCCATGTGCCTCGACAAAACACGCTCCGATCTAACCCGTTACACTCCCGATTTACCCATCAACTTCGGCAACCCGTCCATCCGGGCCGTCGCAACCGTCATGCTGCCTTTTCCGTTCCTGCCCACTCCAACGCGGTTGGCTGTAAGCGCGCTCAACGCCCTGTTGCGGCGTGAGGACTGGGCGCGCGAGCGCCTGGCCCGGCACGCCGGCAAGACGGTGCGCTTCGCGCTGGGCGGCTTCACGCTCGGGCTGTCGATCGACAGCGAGGGGCTGGCGGACCAGGCCGATCCCGCCGTGGTGCCCGACGTGACCCTGACCGTCGCGCCCGAAAAACTGCCGCTGCCTCGCCTGGGCGCGGATCGCCAGACCCCAGACTTCGCCGAAGCCACGCATATCTCCGGCGACGCGGCGCTGGCGCAGGTGGTGGCGGACCTGTCCAAGCAACTGCGCTGGGATCCCGAAGACGCGCTGGCCCGCGTGGTGGGCGACATCGCCGCGCTGCGCCTCCTGGGCGGCGCCCGCGCGGTGGCCGGCAGCGCGCGCACGGCCGGACAGCGCCTGGCGGAGAACGTCTCGGAATACCTGGCTGAAGAGAGCGGTGTGCTGACGGGCCGGCCGGCCCTGGAGCAGTGGCGCCTGGACCTGGCGGAACTGAACGCCCGCGCCGACGCGCTGGCGCGTTCGGCGACGGCCCTGCAAACCCGGCTGGCCACGGCCGCCGCAAAGCGGGGCGCCTGATCCATGTTCCCCCTGTTGCGCCTGCTTCGCATCATCGTCGTCTCTCTGCGCTATGGCCTGGATGAGCTGGTGCTCTCCAGCCTGAATCACCCGCTGGCCACCTGCCTGTTGCGCGTCATCCGCCTGGGCACCCGCCCGCGCGCCCCGCGCGGCCGGCGCCTGCGCCTGGCGCTGGAATCGCTGGGGCCCATCTTCGTCAAGTTCGGACAGGTGCTGTCCACCCGGCGGGACCTGATCCCCGCGGATATCGCCGACGAACTGGCCCTGCTGCAGGACCGCGTGCCCCCCTTTCCGTCCGCGCAGGCCGCCGCCTGCATCGAGGCCGCGCTGGGCGCTCCCCCCGAAAAACTGTTTGCGCAGTTCGACGTGGACCCCATCGCCTCGGCCTCGATCGCCCAGGTCCACTTCGCGGTGCTGCACGATGGCCGCGAGGTCGCCGTGAAGGTGCTGCGGCCGGGCATGCTGAGCATCATCGAGAAAGACCTGTCGCTCTTGAAGATCGTGGCGCGCATCATCGAGCGCCTGGGCGCGGATGGCCGCCGCCTGAAGCCGCGTGAGGTCGTGGCCGAGTTCGACAAATACCTGCACGACGAGCTGGACCTGGTGCGCGAGGCCTCGAATTGCAGCCAGTTGCGCCGCAACTTCGGCCCCGAATCCGGCCGCGGCGACATGCTGATCGTGCCCGAGGTGATCTGGGAATACACGGCCTCCACCGTGTTCACCATGCAGCGCATGTACGGCATGCCGGTGGGCCAGGTCCAGCGCATGCGCGAGGCCGGCATCGATATCCCGACGCTGGCGCGCACCGGCGTCGAGATCTTCTTCACTCAGGTGTTCACCGACGGCTTCTTCCACGCCGACATGCACCCGGGCAACATCTACGTGTCCGATCGGCCCGGCACGCTGGGCAGCTATATCGCGCTGGACTTCGGCATCGTGGGTTCGCTGTCCGAGTTCGACAAGAATTACCTGGCGCAGAATTTCCTGGCCTTTTTCCACCGCGATTACCGCCGCGTGGCGCAACTGCACATCGAATCGGGCTGGGTGCCCCGCGACACGCGCGAGGAAGAGCTGGAGGGCGCCGTGCGCGCCGTCTGCGAACCGTACTTCGACCGGCCGTTGTCCGAGATCTCGCTGGGGCAGGTGCTGCTTCGGCTGTTCCAGACCTCGCGCCGCTTCAATGTGGAGATCCAGCCGCAGTTGGTGCTGCTGCAGAAGACGCTGCTCAACGTCGAGGGATTGGGCCGCCAGCTCGATCCCAACCTGGATCTCTGGAAAACCGCCAAGCCCTATCTGGAACGCTGGATGCGTCAGCGTGTCGGATTCAAGGGGCTGCGCCAAAGCCTGGAAAAGGAGGCTGCGCAGTGGTCGCAAATGCTGCCGGCCCTGCCCAGGCTGGTTCACGACCACCTGAACCGCCCCAATGTCTCGCCCGCGTTGCTGGCCGAGATGATTCAGTTGCGGCGGGCGCAGGAGCAGAACAACCGGCTGGTTGCAGCGCTGGTTGGGGTGCTGGCGCTGGCGATCGGGGTTGCGATATGGGCCCTGACCCGATAGGCGGCGCGATGATCTAGATGATTCTTGTCATGTTTCATTCATGAAACGGTCATCATAGCTTCGCGGGAGACGGCGAAAAATAGCGCTGCGGTGGATGAATGCAGCGACCATGCCGATAAGACGCGCGCGCCATCCGTTAATTTTCACAGCCCCACAAGCGGGACGAATACAAGGGCAGAACATGCTTTATCCTGAACTCTTCAAGACCATGGAAGCCGTACGCTGGAACATGGCTCATGACATCCCCTGGGATGATTTTGACCGCAGCAAGCTCTCGGACGAGCAGGCGCACACGATCAAAATGAACGCCATCACCGAGTGGGCGGCATTGCCGGCCACCGAAATGTTCCTGCGCGACAATCGCGGCGACAGCGATTTCTGCGCGTTCATGTCGGTGTGGTTCTTTGAAGAACAGAAGCATTCGCTGGTGCTGATCGAATATCTGCGCCGCTTCCGCCCGGATCTGGTGCCCACCGAAGAAGAACTGCACAACGTGCGCTTCGAATTCGACGCGGCCCCCGAACTGGAAACGCTGATGCTGCATTTCTGCGGCGAAATCCGCTTGAACCACTGGTACCGCCGCGCCGCCGAATGGCACACGGAACCGGTCATCAAGGCCATCTACAAGACGGTCGCGCAGGACGAGGCCCGCCACGCGGGCGCGTACCTGCAGTACATGCGCCGCGCGCTCCATGACCGCGGCCAGGACACCAGCGAGCAGGCGCGCCTGGCGTTCTCGAAGATCGGCGTGCTGATGGCGTCCGCCGGGCGCACCCAGCAGGCCCTGCACCCGACCAATCTGCATGTGAACAAAGATCTGTTCCCCAACGACACGGTGCAATCGCGCCTGCCGGAGCCGGGTTGGCTGGAACACTGGCTGGACACGCAGATCCGCTTTGACGGCGTCTGGGAACAGAAGGTCGCCAGCCGCATCCTGCACATCCTGTCCAAGCTGATGGACCGCAGCTTTGAATCGGTGAAGGACCTGAACCGCTACCGCAAGGAAATGACGGCGCTGCTGGTGCCCAAGGAAAAGCAGATCATCCTGGGCGGGGCCTGACAGCCAATATAATCGCCGCATGTCCACCGCCCGTTTCGAATCCAAGGTCCTGACCCGCGACGAATGCGTCGCCGCCGTTGCCGCTGGCCGCTATCCGCGGCCGCTGGTGTTCACCAATGGCGTGTTCGACATCCTGCACCGGGGCCATGCCACGTATCTGGATCAGGCCGCCCAACTGGGCGCCACCCTGGTGGTGGCGGTGAACACCGACGAATCGGTGCGGCGCCTGGGCAAGGGCGCGGAACGCCCGCTGAACCGCATGGAAGACCGCGCCGCGCTGCTGGCCGCGCTGGGCTTCGTGACGGTCGTCACGTCTTTCCACGAAGACACGCCCGAAGCGCTGATCGCCGAACTCAAGCCCGACCTGATCGTCAAGGGCGGCGACTACGACATGGAAAAGCTGCCCGAGACCGCGCTGGTGAAAACCTGGGGCGGCCGCGCGGTGGCGATTCCGTTCGAGTTCGAGCGGTCGACCACGGCGTTGGTGAAGAAGATCCAAGGCGCCTGATCTCGGCCGGATTTAAGAGGCTGGCGGGAGCGTGCTACGCCCGCGGTCATTGCGAGCCCGCCGGATTGACATGATGTAATCACTCGATTACAGTTTTTCATGATCTACGTGTTGAAGCAACTCGATGAGTTCTCCGACTGGCTGAAAGGCCTGAAGGATGGGCTCACGCGACAGCGCCTCATTAAGCGGCTGCGCAAGGTCCAGCTCGGCAACTTGGGCGATGTCGAGCCCGTGGGTGAAGGCGTGTTCGAGATGCGCGAACATTTTGGGCCAGGCTGGCGCCTGTACTACGTTCAGCGTGGCGAGTTGGTGATCGTGATGCTTGGCGGCGGTGACAAGTCCACTCAACAGGCCGACATTCGGCGAGCCATTGCGCTGGCGAAATCCCTGGAGGATTGACCATGACCAAGAAAATTAAGGTTTCCCAGCTCGGTGAGTTCGATGCTGCCGAATATCTGAACAGTGAAGAGGATGTGGCGGCATACCTGACAACCGTCCTTGAAGAGAACGACCCGGCGCTGCTCGCCGCGGCCATCGGTGACATTGCCCGTGCCCGTGGAATGTCGCAAGTCGCCAAGGATTCAGGCATCGCTCGGGAAGCGCTATATAAAGCGCTTCGGCCCGGCAGCGAGCCGCGTTTTGAGACCATCACCCGCGTGTGTGCCGCGTTGGGTGTGCGGCTGGTAGCGAAACCGATACATCTACCGCACTGACGGAATCTTCGGCGGTGATTGTCCGCCAGCCGGAAGGCTCAGCGCGGGTCCCGCAGCAGGCGGTTGATTGCTTCCAGATCGGTTTCGGCCAGGATGCCGCCGGTGGCTTTCAGGCGCAGGCCCGACAGCACCGTGCTGTAGCGCGCCAGGGCCAGGTCGCGCTGGGTGGCGTAGAGCTGCTGCTGGGCATTGAGCACGTCCAGGTTGATGCGCACACCCACCTCGTAGCCCGTGCGGTTGGCCTCCACGGCGGCGCGGCTGGATTTCTCGCCGGCTTCCAGCGCCTGGATGCGGGCCAGGCCGTTGGTGACGCCGGTGTAGTACTGGCGGGACGCCTGAACCGCCTGGCGGCGCGCCGTTTCGAAGTCGTACCGCGCCTTTTGTTCCAGCTGGACCTTTTCCGTGACTTGCGAGGACACGCCGCCGCCGGCATACAGCGGGATCGACAGCACCACGCCGATCGTGTTGTCGATCGGCTTTCCGGGGGCCGCGTTGCGCATGACGGCGTCGCTGGCGCTGCCACTGGTGGCGCGCAGGTTCAGCGTGGGGTAGTGGCCGCTCTTGGCGATCTGGATCTCGCGGCCGGCGATGCGGGTAAGCAACTGCGCGCGCAGCACTTCCAGGCTGGATGATTCCGCCTGGTTGCTCCAGTCCGCGACGCGGGCGGGTTGCGGCGCGGGCAATTGCACGCCGTAGGGCAGTTCGGCCAGGGCGCCGGGCTGCGTGCCGATGATCTTGGCCAGCTCGTCGCGGCGGACTTCCAGGTCGTTCTGCAGGCGCAGTTCCTGGGCCACCACCAGGTCGTAGCGCGCCTGCGCTTCATACGTATCCGTGATGGTGGAATTGCCCAGCTCGAAGTTGCGCCTGGCCGATTCGAGCTGCCCGGCCACGGCGGCCTTCTCGGCCTCGGTGGCGGTCAGCGTGTCCTGGGCGTACAGCACGTTGAAGTAGGCGTCCGCCACGCGCAGGAGCAGATCCTGGAAGGCTTGCTGGAGCTGCACTTCAACGTCGGCGACGATAAGCTTGGACTGCTCGAAATTCTGCCAGCGGCCCCAGTCGAACAAGGGCTGAGTCAGCGCCAGATCCCAGACGCCGCGCCCGCCGCTGTAGGCGTAGCTCAGGCCGCGGGTGCTGCGGGTTTCCTGGTAGGCGCCGCCGGCCTCGGCGGAAATCAGCGGCAGCAGCAGCGCGCGGGCCTGGGGCTCTTTTTCCAGGCCGGCCCGGTAGTTGGCGCGGGCGGCGGCATAGGTCGGATCGTTGCCCAGCGCGGCCTGCCAGACCTGGATGAGGTTCTGCGCGGAGGCGTTCATGGGCCCGGCGCTTGCGGCGCAGGTAAAAACCAGTAAAGCCGTAAGCGATCGGACGCGCATGATTTTCAACGATACGCCAGGCCGCCGGGCGGGGCGCCGGCCGTCGACGGGCCGGGCGAGGGGCGGCAGGGCCGGGGGTTTAGAACTTGAACTGGGATACCGTGACACCGCGCAACGGCTTGATGACCGTTTCGAACAGGTTCACGGTTTCGAAGCTGGCGGCGGTGGTGCGGGTGATGCGACAGGCCGTCATGACGGGCGTCTGGCCCACGATAACGACCAGGCGGCCGCCCACGCGCAACTGGTACTTCAGCGCGTCGGGCACGACCGGCACGGAACCCGTGACGAGGATGGCGTCGTATTCGGTGGAGCCCCAGCCGTTGCGGGCGTCGCCGGTTTCAACCTTGACGTTGGTGACGTTGTTCATCTGCAGGTTCTGCTGCGCGAACGTCACCAGGCGGCTGTCGATCTCGACCGACGTGACCTGTTGCGCCAGGTAGCCCAGCAGCGCGGCCTGGTAGCCGGAGCCGGTGCCGATTTCCAGCACGCAGTCGGACTTGGTCAGCAGCAGTTCCTGCGCAAGGCGGGCTTCCACCTTCGGGGCGAGCATGGTCTGACGCGTATTGACCGCGTTGATCTCGAGCGGCAATTCCAGGTCGGAAAACGCCAGGGCGCGCAGGGCGGGCGGAACGAATTGTTCGCGGCGCACATCGAACAGCGCTTGCAGCACGTTGGCGTCCAGGACGTCCCACGGGCGGATCTGCTGTTCCACCATATTGAAGCGGGCTTGTTCTACGTCGGGCAGGGTCGAGGCGTTCATGACGGTCAGAAAAAACAGAGGAATCAACAGCCCATTGTACCGATTCGTAGCGTCCTGTGACGGGGTGGCCGGCCGGCAGTTGTTTCAGCCGGGGCGCCATGCCCCGGAAATGCAGACGGCGCCCCGCGGGACGCCGTCTTGCGTAGGGTGGCAGAGCGGCCGCCTCGCGCCTACCACCAGCCGTGGAAGTGATGGACCGGCCCATGGCCCGATCCCACCGACAGGCGCTCGGCATGGCGGATGGCCTCGGTCAGGTAGGCCTTGGCGCGCTTGGCGGCTTCCGGCACGTCCCCGATTTGCGGCAGCAACGCGGCCAGCGCGGCGGACAGCGTGCAGCCGGTGCCGTGGGTGTTGACCGTTACGATGCGGTGGCCGGGCAGTTCGATCATCCGGTCGCCGTCGTGCAGCAGGTCGATGGTCTCGTTGCCGGGCAGATGGCCGCCCTTGACCAGCACCCAGCGCTCGCCCGAATGCGCCAGCTTGTTGCGCAGGCGTTCGGCCACGCGCCGCATTTCCTTGACGGTTTCGACCGGCCGCTCTTCCAGCAGCACGCCGGCCTCCGGCAGGTTGGGCGTGAGCAGGGTGGCCTGGGGCAGCATGGCTTCGCGCATGGCGCCCACGGCGTCGTTTTCCAGCAGCAGGTCGCCGCTTTTGGCGACCATGACGGGATCCAGCACCACATGGGCCGGCGTCCACTTGGCCAGTTTTTCGGCCACCACCTCGATGACCGGGCGCTGGCCCAGCATGCCGATCTTGACGGCGTCGATGCGCACGTCGGTGAACAGCGTATCGATCTGCAGGCCGACGAAGGCGGGCGGGACGGGCGAGATGCCGGTCACGCCTTTCGTGTTCTGGGCCGTCAGGGCGGCGATGATGGCGCAGCCATAGGCGCCCAGCGCGCTCATGGCCTTGATGTCGGCCAGGATGCCGGCGCCGCCGGAAGGATCGACGCCCGCGATCGTCAGCGCGTTGGGAATGGGGCGGCCGGCGGCGGCCTGCTGGCGCGAGCTCATTTGGCCGGGCCGGCGGTGATCAGCCCTTCAGTGGGCGAACTGGGCGCGCCGCTGTACAGCTTCTTGGGCATGCGGCCGGCAAGAAAGGCCTCGCGGCCGGCTTCCACGCCCTTTTTCATGGCGCTGGCCATCAGGATGGGGGCGCGCGCGGCGGCGATGGCGGTGTTCATCAGCACGGCGTCGCAGCCCAGTTCCATGGCGATGGCGGCGTCCGACGCGGTGCCCACGCCGGCGTCCACCACGACCGGCACGCGGGCCTGATCGATGATCAGGCGCAGGTTCCAGGGGTTCAGGATGCCCATGCCCGAGCCGATCAGGGACGCGAGCGGCATGACGGCCACGGCGCCCATGTCTTCCAGCATGCGGGCCTGGATCGGGTCGTCGGTGCAATAGACCATGACCTTGAAACCGTCGTCCACCAGGGTCTTGGTGGCCTTCAAAGTTTCCGGCATGTTGGGGAACAGGGTGTGCGGATCGCCCAGCACTTCCAGCTTCACCAGGTCGTGGCCGTCGAGCAGCTCGCGCGCCAGGCGCAGGGTGCGCACCGCGTCGTCGGCGCTGTAGCAGCCGGCGGTGTTCGGCAGCAGCGTGAACCTGGACGGCGGGACGTAGTCCAGCAGGTTGGGCTCGCCGGCGTTCTGGCCGATATTGGTGCGGCGGATGGCGACGGTGACGATTTCCGTGCCGCTGGCATCCAGCGCCGCGCGGGTCTGTTCGAAGTCCTTGTACTTGCCGGTGCCGACGAGCAGGCGCGACGAATAGGCGCGGCCGGCAATGGTGAGAGTGTCTTGTGTGGTCATGGCGGTGCTTCAAAGGGCGGGTGCGCACGATGCGGGGCCCGCGGGACTGGACGAATGATAAAGCACGACGCCGGGCGGCAGGGCGGGCCGGGCCAGGCGCGCGTTCCACTATTTGAGGAAGGCGCAGGGCGCGGGCGTGTCAGCGCAGCCGGTCCAGATCGGCGCAGATGGCCTCGGCCGCGTCGATCAGCCGCGGCCCGGGCCGGTACAGGGCGTCGGCGTCGACCCCGTACACGTGGCCCTGGCGGGCGGCGGGCAGCCCCATCGCCTGCCAGGCGGCCAGGTTTCTCTGCGTGTCTTCCGGGCGGGAAACGCCGGCCAGCACCGCCTCGGGACGGGCCGCCAGCACGCCTTCCAGGGTGACCTGCGGCGCGACGATGGCCGCCTGGCCGAAGACGTTGACGCCGCCGCAGATGCGCAGCGCGTCGCTGACGATGCTGGCGTCGTTCAGGGTGTAGATGGGGTCCAGGCCGGCCTGCACGAAGACGCGCACCGGCCGGCGGCTGGCATAGCGCGCCTGCAGGGCGTCCAGCCGGGCGCGCATGTCCCGCGCAGCGGCGCGCGCCTGAGGCTCGGTGCCGAACAAGGCGCCCATGCGTTCCACGGCGCCGGGAATGGCGGCAAGCGTCAGCGGATCGCTGTAGAACACGGGGATGCCCAGCTTGTCCATTACGCGGGCGAGCGGTTCGGCGGCGGAGGGCTGCCAGGCGATCAGCAGGTCGGGACGGGCGGCGGCCACGCGTTCGGCGTCGGGCTGCGTGCCGTCGCCGATGACGGGCAGCGCGAGCGCGGCGGGCGGGTAATCGCTGCCACGGACCGTGCCGATGAGATAGGCGCCCGCGCCCGCGGCGTAAACGAGTTCGGCGGCATGGGGGGCCAGGGTGACCGCGCGCCGGGCGGGCGTGGCCAGGACCACGCTGCGGCCCCGGTCGTCCTGGATCCGGATGGCCGGTGCCGGGGTGTCCGGCGCGCCGCGGGCAAGTGCCGGACCCAGCGCCAGGATCAGCGCCAGGCCGGCGGTTGTCAGGGCGCGGTCGGGTGTCATGCGGGGTCTCGATATGGTCGGCGCGAAACGCCGACTATATCGGAAGGCCGGATCAATAGCGCAGCGTGAGCGACGCGTAGAAGTTGCGGCCCGGAGCGGGGTACAGGCTGTAGTTGGCGACAGGGCCCAGCATTTCGAACGACGCATTGCCGCCGCGGATGCCGTAGGTGGCGTATTGGCGGTCGAAGATGTTGTTCACGCCCAGGGCGCCTTCGATGTTGCGGGTGAACTTGTAGGCCACCTTCGTGTTGAACAGCACGTAGGCGTCCAGTTCCTTGCCGAACTGGTTGGCCTGGTCGTTGTCCATGCGCGACTTGCCCACGTATTGCCCCGATACGTTCCACAGGAACGAGTCGGTGGGGCGCCAGGTCACGCCGGCGTTGGCCAGCCATTTCGGGGCCAGCGGCACGGTCTTGCCCGCCAGGTCCACGCCGGCGTAGGTGCCGGAGCGGAACTGCGCTTCCATCCAGGTCAGGTTGGCGTCCACGGTCACGCTGCGGGACAGGGCGGTGCGGCCTTCCAGCTCGACGCCTTGGCGGCGGGTCGGATCCAGGTTGGTGTTGGCGCCGGTGCCCGGACCCCACATGCCGTCGGCCAGCGGGTTGTACTGGATCTCGTTGGTCAGGTCATAGTGGAAATACGACAGGCGCGCGCTGCTGGTGTCAGACTGCCAGGTGACGCCCACTTCCTTGTCGGTGGAGGTCTGGGGCGACAGCGGCGACTGGACCGACAGCAGTTCGTCGGCATTGGGCAGGCGGAAGCTGCGTCCGACCTTGCCATAGAGGCCGAAACCGGCCGGCAGGTCCTGACGCACGCCCAGCTGCCAGGCGGTCAGGTGGTTGCTGCTGTCCGACGCGGTGCCCGAGCCCGAAATCACGTCCAGGTCGTCCGACGCGTACTGGCGGCGCACGCCCATCGTCACGTACGTGCTGTCCGTGGCGCGGATCTGGCCCTCGGCGAACACGCCGTACTGATGCTGGCGCGATTGCCACTGGGACGGTTCGAAGTCGTAGTAGGCGTTCTGGTCGGCCGTCGTCTTTGCTTCCTGTGCGTCGGCGCCGAAGACGAGGCTGTGGCCGCCGTCGATGGGCAGGCGGTAGCGCACGCTGCCGATGTTCTCTTCCAGCTTCTGGTCGCGCAGGATGTCGCCGAAGCCGTCGTAGGTCAGGCCGTTCAGCTTCTTTTCGCGGGTGGACAGGTCGGCGTACAGGGTGCCGGCGCCGATCGCCTGCTCCAGCTGCAAGCCGAACGTGGTGGTCGTGGTCTTGACGTAGTCGACGTCGTTCTTCGATCCACGCGGGTCGTCCTCGAACTCGTTCAGGCCCGTGGTGGGGTTGATCGTGCGCGGACCGGGCAGTTCCAGCTTTTGCGAGGTCGTGCGGCCATACAGGCGGATCGAGCCGTCGCCGTGGCGGAACGTGAGGCCGGCTCCGCCGCCTTCGCGGCGCTCGCCGCTATTGTCGCGGTAGCCGTCGGAATGCAGCGACTGCATGTAGGCGTCGATGCCCACCTTTTCGTTGTTCATGGCGACGGCGGCGTCGTACTGGCGCAGGCCATAGCTGCCGAAGGTGGCGGTGGCGCGGGCGGTCACCGGTTCCTTCGAGAAATCCGACCTGGTGATGATGTTGATGACGCCGCCGGTGGTGCCGCCGCCGTATTGCACGGATCCGCTGCCGCGCACGATCTCGATGCGTTCCACCTGGTCCAGCGGCACCACGCCCAGGCTGGGCGCCGACAGGTCGTTGGTGTTCTGCTTTACGCCGTCGATCAGGATCAGCGTATTGCTGGCGCCGGTGATGCCGAAGCCGCGCAGGTCGACGATGGCGTTGTCGCTGGAACCGGTGGTGTTGACCAGGTTGATGCCGGCCTGCGTCGACAGCAGGTCCTGCATGGTGCGGGCGCTGCTGGCCGCGATGTCCTGGGCGGTGATGACCGAGATGGACACCGGCAGCGTGCGGCCATCCGTCGGCACGCGCTGGGCGGTGACGGTGATGCTGTCGAGTTCAGGGGTAGCGGGGGTGGCTTGCTGGGCGGCGGCGATGGCCGGAGCGGAACAGAGCAGGGCGCCGGCGTAACGCCGGATGGAGCGGGCTTTCATCTACATAACCTCGATGCGACCCGCGACCCCGCAGGTCATTCACGATGGGGAGGATGCCCGGGTCCGCGGCCGGCCCGGAGGGCGGGGGCGCATACAGGCATCCTGGCGATCGAACTGGCCGGTATCGGGCTGCCACGCGCGCATTGCGCGCATGGGGACCGTTGCGGGGGCAGCACAGGCTGGACGCGGGGACTACCGGGCCGTTTTGGGCGGCGCGGCGGCCCTGGCGGGCGTCTTCCTGTTTCCCGTTTACCTTTCGCGCGCGGCCGGCAAGTGTTGTGTTCTTGCCAGCCCGTTGCGCCGAAAGCACCGGTTCGGGGCCGAAACTGTATCACCGTGAGGCGCGGCAAGGCCTCATTTGTTACGATCAGGTCTTGTTTTTTCAGCGTTTTTCGCTTTTTTGCCACATTCGCGCTGCCGTGGCCAACTCATTGCCGGACCTGACCGTGTCGTATCCCCGCCTGCCGTACCCGCCCGAAGCCTATACCCAGGGCGGCGAATTCGCCCGCCTGCTGGGCAAGCGCATCCTGATCCTGGACGGCGCCATGGGCACCATGATCCAGCGCTACAAGCTGGGCGAGGCGGACTTCCGCGGCCAGCGCTTCGCCGGCCACGGCAAGGACGTGAAGGGCAACAACGAGCTGCTGTCCCTGGTGCGGCCCGATGTGATCTCCGAGATCCACCGCCAGTACCTGGAAGCTGGCGCCGACGTCATCGAGACCAACACCTTCGGCGCCACCACCATCGCGCAGGGCGACTACGATCTGCCGGAACTGGCCTACGAACTGAACCTGGAGTCGGCCAAGCTGGCGCGCGAGGCCTGTGACGCCTACAGCACGCCCGACAAGCCGCGTTTCGTGGCCGGCGCGCTGGGCCCGCAGCCCAAGACGGCGTCGATCTCGCCCGACGTGAACGACCCCGGCGCGCGCAACGTCACCTTCGACGAACTGCGCGTCGCGTATATAGAGCAGCTCAACGGCCTGCTGGATGGCGGCATCGATATCGTCCTGATCGAAACCATCTTCGACACGCTGAACGCCAAGGCCGCCATCTTCGCGACCGAGGAAGTCTTCGAGCAGCGCGGCGTGCGCCTGCCGGTGATGATCTCGGGCACCGTGACCGACGCCTCCGGCCGCATCCTGTCCGGCCAGACGGTCGAAGCCTTCTGGAACTCGGTGCGCCATGCGCGCCCCGTCACCATCGGCCTGAACTGCGCGCTGGGCGCCGCGCTGATGCGCCCCTACGTGGCCGAGCTGTCCAAGATCTGCGACACCTACGTCTGCGTCTATCCCAACGCCGGCCTGCCCAACCCGATGGCCGAAACCGGCTTTGACGAGACGCCCGCCGACACCTCGGCCCTGCTGGAAGAATTCGCCCGCGCGGGCCTGGTGAACATGTCGGGCGGCTGCTGCGGCACCACGCCCGACCACATCCGCGCGATCGCCGAGAAAGTCACGGCGCTGACCCCGCGCGTCGTGCCCGACATCCCGGTCAAGACCCGCCTGTCGGGCCTGGAACCGCTGAACATCGACGAGGACACGCTGTACGTCAACGTGGGCGAGCGCACCAACGTGACGGGCAGCAAGATGTTCGCGCGCCTGATCCGCGAAGAGAAATACGACGAGGCACTGGCCGTGGCCCGCCAGCAGGTGGAAAACGGCGCGCAGATCATCGATATCAACATGGACGAGGCCATGCTGGATTCGGTGGCCTGCATGCACCGCTTCCTGAACCTGATCGCGTCCGAGCCGGACATCGCCCGCGTGCCGGTCATGATCGACAGCTCCAAATGGGAAGTCATCGAGACCGGACTGAAGTGCGTGCAGGGCAAGCCGGTGGTGAACTCCATCTCCATGAAGGAAGGGCTGGAGCCCTTCCGTCACCATGCGCGCCTGTGCCGCCGCTACGGCGCGGCCGTGGTGGTGATGGCGTTCGACGAACTTGGCCAGGCCGACACGCTGGAACGCCGCAAGGAAATCTGCGCGCGGGCCTACAAAATCCTGGTCGAGGAAGAGGGCTTTCCGCCGGAAGACATCATCTTCGATCCCAACGTTTTCGCGGTCGCCACCGGCATCGACGAACACAATCATTACGCGGTCGACTTCATCGAAGGCACGCGCTGGATCCGCGACAACCTGCCGCATGCCCGGATCTCGGGCGGCGTGTCCAACGTCAGCTTCTCGTTCCGCGGCAACGAGCCGATGCGCGAGGCCATCCACACCGTCTTCCTGTACTACGCGGTCAAGGAAGGCATGACGATGGGCATCGTCAATGCCGGGCAACTGGGCGTGTACGCCGACCTGGATCCTAAGCTGCGCGACCTGGTGGAAGACGTGGTGCTGGACCGCCCCGAGCCGGTCGGCAAGACTGACCCCGCCGACGAGCGCACGCCCACCGAACGCCTGGTGCAGTTCGCCGACAGCGTGAAGGGTTCGGGCGCGAAGAAGGAAGAGGACCTGGCCTGGCGCAACGCGGAGGTTGAAAAGCGGCTGTCGCATGCGCTGGTGCATGGCATCACTACCTTCATCGTGGAAGACACCGAAGAGGTCCGCCAGAAGATCTTCGACCGCGGCGGCCGTCCGATCGAGGTGATCGAAGGCCCGCTGATGGACGGCATGAACGTGGTGGGCGACCTGTTCGGCGAAGGCAAGATGTTCCTGCCGCAGGTCGTGAAATCCGCCCGCGTGATGAAGCAGGCGGTGGCGCATTTGATTCCTTTCATCGAGGAAGAAAAGCGCCAGATCGCCGCCGCCGGCGGCGATGTGCGCGCCAAGGGCAAGATCGTCATCGCCACGGTCAAGGGCGACGTTCACGACATCGGCAAGAACATCGTGTCGGTCGTCCTGCAATGCAATAACTTCGAAGTCGTGAACATGGGCGTGATGGTGCCCTGCGCGCAGATCCTGGAGAAGGCCAAGGAAGAGAACGCCGACATCGTCGGCCTGTCCGGCCTGATCACGCCCAGCCTGGAAGAGATGGCCTATGTGGCCTCCGAGATGCAGCGCGACGAGTACTTCCGCAGCCGCAAGCTGCCGCTGATGATCGGCGGCGCCACCACCAGCCGCGTGCACACGGCCGTGAAGATCGCGCCCAACTACGAAGGCCCGGTCATCTATGTGCCGGACGCCAGCCGTTCGGTGGGCGTGGCCACCAGCCTGATGTCGGACCAATCGGAAAAGTACCTGGCCGAACTGGCCGAGGAATACGAAGAGGTGCGCCGCCGCCACGCCAACCGCAAGGCGACGCCCATCCTGCCGCTGGCCGATGCGCGCGCCTCGCGCCCGGTGATCGACTGGGACAACTACACGCCGCCGCGCCCGAAGTTCATCGGCCGCCGCACATTCAAGAGCTATGACCTGTCCGAGATCGTGAAGTACGTGGACTGGGGCCCGTTCTTCCAGACCTGGAGCCTGTTCGGCCCGTTCCCCGCCATTCTGGACGACAAGGTCGTGGGCGAGCAGGCGCGCAAGGTCTACGCCGACGGCCTGGCCATGATGAAGCGCATCGTCGAAGGCCGCTGGCTCACCGCCAACGGCGTGGTCGGCTTCTACCCGGCCAACAGCGTCAACGACGAAGACATCGAAATCTACAAGGACGAGACGCGCAGCGAAGTCCTGTTCACGTACCGCAACCTGCGCCAGCAGGGCGCCAAGCGCGAAGGCGTCAGCAACAAGTCCTTGTCCGACTTCATCGCGCCCAAGTCGTCCGGCAAGCTGGACTACATCGGCATGTTCGCCGTCACGGCGGGCCTGGGCATCGAAAAGAAGGAGGCGGAATTCGAGAAGGCGCTGGACGACTATTCCAGCATCATGCTGAAGTCCCTGGCCGACCGCCTGGCCGAAGGTTTCGCCGAATGCCTGCATGCGCGCGTGCGGCAGGACCTGTGGGGCTATGCGGCCGACGAGGCCCTGTCCAACGAGGACATGATCGCGGAAAAGTACGTGGGCATCCGCCCGGCGCCGGGCTATCCGGCCTGCCCGGAGCATGTGGTGAAGACGGACATGTTCCGCGTCCTGGACGGCGAGGACATCGGCATGTTGCTGACGGACAGCTATGCCATGTATCCGGCGTCCAGCGTGTCGGGCTTTTACTTCAGCCATCCGCAGTCGCAGTACTTCAACGTGGGCGTCATCGGCGAAGACCAGCTCGAAGACTACGCCCGCCGCAGCGGCCGCAGCATCGAGGATCTGAAGCGGACGCTGGCGCCGAATCTGGGCTAGCGATCCGGCGCGGGGGGCGCAGCGATGCGCCCCAGTATCTTCTCGATGGCCATGCCGATCGCCAGCACCTTGCGGTCCTCGCCCGGCAGGCCGTCGATCTCCAGTCCCACCGGCAGTCCCTGCGCCGACAGGCCCGCCGGCACGCTCAGTCCCGGCAGGCCCGCATTGCTGCCGGGGTCGACGTTGCGGGCCAGGCGGCCAAAGGTCTCGAAGCTGCTGGCCTCGGGCGTGGCGGCCGGCGGCATGACCGGCACGGTCGGAAACAGCAGGCCGTCCAGCCCGTGTTCCTGGAACGCGCGCCGGTAGACGTCGATGAGTTCGTCACGGTGGGTCGCGATGGCCCGCTCATACAACGGCTGCAGCGCCAGAACCTGCCCGTCCGGCGTGGGCAACACGCCCGGCACGATCAGGCCGTCGAAAATCCCCTTCACGTCGGGGCTGGATATCTGCGCGACCACCTCTTCGAAGCTCACACCGGCGCCATAGCGCGCCAGGTAGTCGATCAGGTCGGGCTTTTGCTCGTACAGGCACAGCGGCATGCCCACGGCCGAATTGGCGGCCGGGAGGTCGGGCATGTCCAGGTCCACCAACTGCACGCCGGCCGCGCGCAGGCGGCCCAGGGCCGCGTCCGCGACCGCCTGCACCTCGGGGGCCAGATCGTCCCAGAAATAGCGAACCAGGCCCAGCCGGATATCCGTGGCAAGCGCGGGCGCCAGGGCCTGCGAGTCGCCCGCCAGCACCGCATCCAGCAACACGATGTCCGCCATGCAGTTGGCGATGGGGCCGGGCGTGTCGCGCGTGTGCGAAATGGGCGTGATGCCCGCGCCGCTGTACCGGCCCACCGTTGGACGGAAGCCGGCCGCGCCGTTGACCGCCGCGGGCAGGCGCACCGAGGCGCCCGTGTCGGTGCCCAGCGCGGCCGGCGCCAGGCGCGCGCCCACCGCTGCGCCGCTACCCGAGGATGAGCCGCCGGCGATGAGGCTGGTGTCGTAGGCATTGCGCGTGCCCTCGCCGTGCGGGCCGGGGAAGGCGGTGTTGTAGCCGGACACGCCGAACGCCAGCTCATGCATGTTGGTCTTGCCGAGAATGATGGCGCCCGCTTCCCTCAGCCGCCGCACGACAGGCGCATCCTCGGCGGGGCGGAAATTCCGCAACGCGGGGGTGCCCGCCGTGTTGGGCAGGGCGGCGACGTGGATGTTGTCCTTGATGGCGATGGGAACGCCGCCGAGCGGCCCCGGCGCCTGCGTCCCGCGCGCGGCGTCGAAGGCGCGTGCCTGCGCCAGCGCGCCTTCGCGGTCGACGGTGATGAAGGCGTTCAGATCCTGGCGGGCATCGATGCGGTCCAGGCATGCCTGGGTCAGTGCAAGGCTGGTGATACGGCCGTCGCGAATCAGGGCCGCCGCGTCCACGACGGTCAGGTCCGTCAGCGTAGACGGCAAGAGCTGTTCGGTCGTGCTGGGCATGGCGCTTTTCCTTGGTTGTGACGATCCCTATCTATACAGGGCCGCCGCCCGCGCTGTCGAGGGCTGGCTGGATGGGCATCGGTACGGATAGTGGTAAACCACGATAGCGAAAATTGGTAGACCAAATACGATTTGGTCTAACCAATTCAAGGCGCCATGACGTTGCAACCGCTATCCAAGCCTGACGTCCAGACCGGCCGCCCCGCGCCGGACCGCGGCTATCTGCGTCTGGCCGCGCAGATCCACGCGCTGGTGGCCCAGGGTGAATTCGCCGCCGGCCAGCGGCTGCCGGCCGAGCGCGCGCTGGCCGAACGGTTCGACGTCAGCCGCACGTCCGTGCGCGAGGCCATCATCGCCCTGGAGCTGCAGGGCGTGGTGGAAGTGCGCGGCGGGTCGGGCATCTATGTTTGCGAGGCCGGCCCGGCCACGAATCGCCTGCCCGCCATGCCGGAGCCAGGAGCCGGCCCGTTCGAGCTGCTGCGCGCGCGCTGCCTGATCGAATCCGAAATCGCGGCGCTGGCGGCGGCCACGCGCAGCGACGCGGACCTGGACCGCATCTTCGAAGCGCTGACGGCCATGCGCGACCGGATGACGGACAAGGCCGCCAACGCCGAGGCCGACCGCCGGTTCCATCTGGGCATCGCCCATTCCACCGGCAACAGCGTGCTGCTGGCGACGGTGACGTCGATGTGGGATCAGGCCCAGGGGCCGATCTGGGAAAAGATCGAACAGCATTTCCACACGCAGGCCTTGCGCCAGGCGTCGCAGGCGGATCACCAGCGCATTTTTTCCGCGCTGGTGGCGCGCGATGCGCAGGGCGCAAGGCAGGCAATGCGCGATCACCTGGAGCGGGTGATTGGCGAATTTGCACAGGGGTGGCGCTGATGCTGAATTGCGAGATCCACGGGGCGCGGGACCTGCGTGTGGTCGAAAGGCCGCCGGAAGCGCTGGGGCCGTCGCAGGTGCGCGTCGGCGTGAAGGCCGTCGGCATCTGCGGATCCGACCTGCACTATTTCCGCCACGGCAGGGTGGGGGACTTCGTCATCCGCGAACCGCTGACGCCCGGCCACGAAGCCTCGGGGCAGGTGCTGGAGGTGGGCGCGGACGTCACCGCCGTCAAGCCGGGCGATCGCGTCGCGCTGGATCCGGCGCGCACCTGCGGCGTCTGCCGCTACTGCCGCCAGGGCGATTCCAATCATTGCGAGGCCGTGCACTTTTTCGGCAGCGCCAGCCGTTACCCGCACATGCAGGGCGCGATGCGCGAAGAGGTCGTCGTGCAGGAGCGGCAGTGCGTGCCGGTGCCGGACTCGCTGCCCTTCGAGCTGGCCGCTTTCGGTGAACCACTGGCCGTAGCCCTGCATGCCGTGCGCAGCGCGGGATCCCTGCTGGGCAAGACCGCCATGGTGGTGGGCGCCGGGCCTATCGGCGCCCTGATCCTGATGGCCGCGCGCCTGGCGGGCGCCAGCCAGGTCATCGTGGTGGACATCGTGGACCAGACGCTGGCGGCCTGCGCCCGCGTGGGCGCGACGCGCACCATCAACGCCGCCACGGACCCCGGGGCGCTGGACGCGCTGGCCGCGGGCAAGGGCACGGTGGACGTGTGCTTCGAGGCGTCGGGCAGCTACGCGGGACTGGCGAGCTGCCTGCGCGCGGCGCGTCCGCGTGGCGTCGTCGTCACGGTCGGCACGCTTAGCGGCAGCAGCGAACATTGCCCGTTCAACCAGATCATGGTGAAGAGCCTGTCGTGCATCGGCAGCTTCCGCTTCGTGGACGAATACGCCATGGCCGTCGACTGCCTGAGCCGCGGCCTGTTGGATGTGTCGCCGCTGCTGACGGCGGCGGTGCCGGCGGCGCGCGTGCATGATGCCTTTGCGCTGGCGGGCGACCGCCAGCTGGCGATGAAAGTGATGGTGACGTTCTGACCCGCCGGCCGCCTTGCGGCCGTCCCTCCCACGTAGCCGGAAGTCCACGATGAAGATTACGAACGCACGCGTGATTGTCTGTTCGCCGGGCCGCAATTTCGTGACCCTGAAGATTGAAACCGACCAGGGCCTGACCGGCATCGGCGACGCGACGCTGAACGGACGCGAACTGGCCGTGGCCGCCTATCTGACCGAGCACGTGATCCCCTGCCTGATCGGCCGCGACGCGCACCAGATCGAGGACATCTGGCAGTACCTGTACAAGGGCGCCTACTGGCGGCGCGGACCGGTCACCATGACCGCCATCGCTGCCGTGGACACGGCGCTGTGGGACCTGAAGGCCAAGGCCGCCGGCCTGCCGCTGTACCAGCTGCTGGGCGGCAAGAGCCGCAGCGGCGTGATGGTCTATGGGCACGCCAACGGGTCGGACATCGAGCACACGCTGAACGAAGTGCTGCGCTATGCCGACATGGGCTATCGCGCGATTCGCGCGCAAAGCGGCGTGCCGGGCCTGGACAAGGTCTATGGCGTGGGTCGCGGCAACCTTTTCTACGAGCCCGCCGATGCCGACCTGCCCAGCGAGCACGACTGGTCCACCGAGAAATATCTGCGCCATACGCCCAAGCTGTTCGAGCGCATCCGCGAGAAGCTGGGCTTCGATCACCACCTGCTGCACGACGTGCATCACCGGCTGACGCCCATCGAGGCCGGCCGCCTGGGTAAGTCGCTTGAACCCTACAACCTGTTCTGGATGGAGGATGCCACGCCCGCCGAGAACCAGGACGCGTTCAAGCTGATCCGCCAGCACACGACGACGCCGCTGGCCGTGGGCGAGATCTTCAACACTATCTGGGATTGCAAGGACCTGGTGCAGAACCAGCTTATCGACTACATCCGCACCACCGTGGTCCATGCCGGCGGCATCACGCACTTGCGCCGCATCGCCGACCTGGCCTCGCTCTACCAGGTGCGGACCGGCTGCCACGGCGCCACCGACCTGTCGCCGGTCTGCATGGGGGCGGCGCTGCATTTCGACCTGTGGGTGCCCAACTTCGGCATCCAGGAGTACATGCGCCACACGAAGGAGACAGACGCCGTGTTTCCGCATGCGTACACCTTCGACCAGGGCATGCTGTATCCGGGCGACGTTCCGGGTCATGGCGTGGACATCGACGAGAAGCTGGCCGCCAAGTATCCGTATCAGCGTGCCTACCTGCCGGTGAACCGCCTGCAGCAGGACGGCACGCTGTGGAACTGGTAGCTCCGGAGGCCGGCCGCCTGCATGCGGCCAGCCTTGCGGCGTTGCCCGCGCAGGTGGCGCGGCCCGGGTACGACAGGGCCGCGCTCAAAGCGGGCATCGTGCATCTGGGACTGGGCGCGTTCGCGCGCGCCCATCTGGCGGCGGTGAACGATGCCGCGCTGCGCGCCGGCGCGGATCGCGGCTGGGGCATCTGCGGCGTCTCTCTGCGCCAGGCCGACACGCGCGACGCGCTGGCGCCGCAGGACGGCCTGTATGCGCTTGCCTTGCGCAGCGCTGGCGAAGACGGCCGGCCACGGCAACACCTGACGGTGATCGGATGCCTGCTGGAAACGCTGGTGGCGCCCGAGGATCCGCAGGCGGTGCTGGCTCGCATCGCCGGGCCGGACACGCGCATCGTCAGCGTCACGGTTACCGAGAAAGGCTATTGCCACGATCCGGCCAGCGGGCGGCTCGACCTTGCCCACCCCGACATCGCGCACGACCTGGCGCAGCCCGCCGCGCCGCGCAGCACCATCGGCTTTCTTGTCAGGGGCCTGCAGCGCCGGCGCGCGGCGGGGCTGGGGCCCGTCACCGTGATGTCCCTGGACAACCTGCCCGCCAACGGCCGCCTGCTGCGCGCCATGGTGCTGGCGTTCGCGACGCGGGTCGACGCGGCGCTGGCGGCCTGGATCGCCGCTGCCTGCGAGTTTCCGTGCTCGATGGTCGATCGCATCGTGCCCCGCACGACCGATGCGGACCGGCAGGAGATTGCCGGCGCGCTGGGCGTGCGCGACGCCTGGCCCGTGCTGGCCGAGCCCTATCTGGAGTGGGTGGTCGAGGACCGGTTCGCGGCGGGGCGTCCTGATTGGACGGCTGGCGGGGCGCGCTTCGTGGACGATGCCGCGCCCTTCGAAACGCTGAAGCTGCGCATGGTCAACGGCGCGCATTCGGCGCTGGCCTGTCTGTCGGTCATGGCGGGCTGGACCACGGTCGACCAGGCGATGGCCCAGCCCGCCATGGCGTGCTACCTGCGCGACCTGATGCGCAACGAGATCGAGCCCACCCTGCCCGCGCTGCCCGGGCTGGACCTGATGGCGTACCGGCAGCGCCTGCTGCGCCGCTTCGCCAATCCGGCGCTCAAGCACCAGACGCGGCAGATCGCGATGGACGGCTCCCAAAAACTGCCGCAGCGCCTGCTCGCCACCGTGCGCGCGCGCCTGGCGGCGGACCTGCCGTTTCCCGGCCTTGCGCTGGCCGTGGCCGGCTGGCTGCATTTTCTGCGCGGCGTCGATCAGGACGGGCGGCGCTACGACATACAGGATCCGATGGCGGATATCCTGGCGCGCCGGTACGCATCGGCCGAGAGGGCGGCGCTGCAGGCGGGCGCAGACAGCGCGGGTGGGGTATGGGCGGGTGCGGAACGCGCGGGTGAAGATACGGCGGGCGAGGAACCGGCGGCGGCGATGCTGGCCTGGACCGGCGAACTGACCGGCCTGGAGGCGGTGTTCGGGGATCTGGGCCAGAACCCGCGCTTTGTGCGGGCCGTGGCCCAGGCCGTGCAGTCCTTGCGCAGCCTGGGCGTGGCGGGCGCGCTGGCGGCGCGCGGGCTGCCGCGGCCAGGCTGAATCAGCCCGGCTTCCTCACGACGATCGTGGCGGTGTCGCTGGTGAAGGAGCTGTCATCGCGCACGTCGAAGTGCGCGCGCACCACGTCGGGCGCGATGCCGAACATATGGCGCAGCGCTGCCACCAGCGTGTCGGGGGTGCGCATGCGCGTGACCCAGGATTGGAATTCCAGCGGCAGGCGGCGCGGGGCCAGGCCTTGCAGGGTGAAGCCCGCCTCGGTCAGCATGCGGGTCCATTCGGCGACGGAGTAGTCGCGCACATGGGACGTGTCGCGCAGCACTTCGATGGTCTGCAGCCAGGTGTCCAGCAGCGGTTCGCCCGGCGACACCACGTCGGCGAACACGGCGGTGCCGCCGGGCTTGAGCACGCGGAAGGCTTCACGCAGGCCGCGCCCGGCGTCCTGCCAGTGGTGCGTGGAATAGCGCGACATCACCAGATCGAACTCGCCGTCGCCGAACGGCAGGTATTCGGCCTTGCCCTGACAGGTGACCAGGTTCGAGAGCCCGCGCTTGGCGGCTTCGCCCGCGACCACGTCCAGCATCTGCTGCGACAGGTCATAAGCGGTGACCTGTCCGACCAGCGGCGCGACGTGAAAGCTCACGTGGCCGCCGCCGCAGCCCAGGTCCAGGACCCGCGAGCCGGGGTGCTGGCCGGCGATGCCGGCCATCTGCAGCAGGTCTTCGCCCTGGGCATGGACCGCGCTGGTCAGGTAGGCCGTGGCGCGAGGGCTGAACTGGCGGTCGACGGCGGCGTCGTGCGAACTGGAGGTCATGAGGATCCTTGGTTTTCGGAATGCGGAACCGCAACGGAAAAAGGCGGCGCAGGCGCTAAGATAGGCGGGCGCGTATACACGTACAAGTCCATTGCTTATCCTGGTATGAATACTTCCCCCCTGGCTGGTGCCGCCGGCCACGAAGGCTCCCACCTGCGCCGGCAGGCGCTGGGCGAATTCGTGCGCAGCGCCCGGTCCCGCATCACCCCCCAGATGGCCGGCCTGCCGGAAGGCACGCGCCGCCGCACGCCCGGCCTGCGGCGCGAAGAGGTGGCGCAGCTTTGCGGCATCAGCGTCACCTGGTACACCTGGATCGAGCAGGGGCGCGAGGTGTCGGTGTCGCCTTCGGTATGGTCCCGCATCGCGGGCGTGCTGCAGTTGGCCCGCGCGGAACGCGCCTATCTGTTCGACCTGGCCGACTGCGCGGATCCGCAGCATGCCCGCGACGACGCGGGCGGGGCGCCGGGGCCGCTGCATGAGTGCGTGAACGCGATCAACGCGCCGGCCTATGTGCTGGACCGCGCGTGGAACGTGCTGGCCTGCAACGAGCCGCTGCGCGATCTGTTCGACGATTGGCCCGCCCGCGATCCCGAACCCAACCTGCTGCGCTATATCTTTCTGGATCCCGCCGCCCGCGAACTGGTGGTGGACTGGGACCAGCGCGCGCGCCGGGTGGTGGCGGAATTCCGAGCCGACGCCGGGGCGCACCTGGACGAGCCGGCGGTGCTGGCGCTGCTGGACAGCCTGAGCCGGCAAAGCCCGGTGTTTTCCCATTGGTGGACACGCCATGCCGTCGTGGAGCGCGAAGGCGGGCTGCGGGAGTTCCAGCATCCGCGCCGCGGCAAGCTGGGGTATCAGCAGATCACCTTCCGCCTGGCGACGCACCCGGATCTGAAGCTGGTGATGCTGCTGAGCGGAAACGGCGACGCGGGCGCCTGAGCCGCAGGCGCGCTAGCGTGCCTGCCCGTCGAACAGGCTGTCCTGCATGCCCGCGTCCACCAGGCCCTGCAAGAGTTTCTTCACCGGCGCGGGCAGCGCCATCGATCCCAGCTTGTCCGCCGGAACCCAGCGTTCGGGCCGCGCGGCTTCGCGCAGGCCGGCCGCGCGCACGGGCACGAGCCACGGCTTGATATGCAGCCGGTAGTGCGTGAAGGTATGGGCGAAGGCGGCGAGCTCGAAGCGCTGCTCGGGCTCCAGGCCCAGCGCGCGCGAGGCGCTGTCGGGATCGCCGGTCACATCGAACTCGGGCAGGCTCCACAGCCCGCCCCAGATGCCGGGTTCGGGCCGTTGCTGCAGCAGGAACGCGCCCTGATGCCGCAAGACCAGCATACAGGTCTCTCGTTCCGGGATGGCCTTGCGCACCTTGGGCGTGGGCAGCTCGGCCTGGCGGCCCTCGCGCCGGGCCACGCAGCTGTCGGCTGCCGGGCACCGGTCGCAGGCGGGCTTGCCCCGCGTGCAAAGCGTGGCGCCCAGGTCCATCAGCCCTTGTGTGTAGGCGGCCATGTCCAGGCCGGGCGCGGCGTCGACCTGCGCGTCGGCCAGCCCCCACAGGCGTTGTTCGATTTCGCGCTTGGCGGGATCGCCCGCGATGCCGAAGTGGCGTGTGAACACGCGCTTCACGTTGCCGTCCAGGATGGGCGAGCGCTCGCCGTAGGCGAACGCGGCAATGGCCGCGGCGGTGGACCGGCCGATGCCGGGCAGGGTGGCGATGGCCTCGGCCGTGGGCGGAAAGCGCCCGTTCCAGTCGCGCGCGATCTCTTGCGCGCAACGGTGCAGATTGCGGGCGCGGGCGTAATAGCCCAGGCCGGCCCAGTACGGCATCACGTCTTCCTGCGCGGCGGCGGCCAGCGCGGTTACGTCCGGGAAGCGTTGCAGGAAGCGGTCGTAGTAGGGGATGACGGTGGCCACCTGCGTTTGCTGCAGCATGATCTCGGATAGCCAGATCCGGTAGGGATCCCGGGTGTTCTGCCAGGGAAGATCGTGACGTCCGTGCTGGCGCTGCCAGGCGACGATTCTAGGGGCGAAGTCCATGCGGGCAATTATCGCATCGCCCTATTGCCCGGGGTGGGCGTGCCGGTTACAACCGGAAGGACCAGAAGCGCGAACGCGCCAGAACTTCACTTTCACGGCCCTTGTCGGCCCGCGCGCGTTCCCCGGGGAACCGCGCGCGAAGCTGGTGGGGGCATCAGGATCTTGGAGTAGCCATGAATGCCCCCCTTACGCCCGCCGTCCGCGCGGCGCTTGACTCCGTCCAGCTCGACGACAAATACACCCTGGAATCCGGCCGCGCCTGGATGAGCGGCATCCACGCCCTGGTGCGCCTGCCCATGATGCAGCGCGTGCGCGATGCGAAAGCGGGGCTGAACACGGCGGGCTTCGTGTCGGGCTACCGGGGGTCTCCGCTGGGCGGCGTCGACCAGAACATGTGGAAGGCGGCCAAGTACCTGAAGGCGCACCACGTCGAGTTCCAGCCCGGCATCAATGAAGACCTGGCCGCGACGGCCGTCTGGGGCTCGCAGCAGGTCAATCTGTTTCCGGGCGCCAGGTACGACGGCGTCTTTGGCATGTGGTACGGCAAGGGCCCGGGCGTGGACCGCTGCGGCGACGTCTTCAAGCACGCCAATGCCGCGGGCACGTCGCGCCATGGCGGCGTGCTGGTGGTGGCGGGGGACGACCACCCCGCCAAGTCCTCGACCCTGCCGCACCAGAGCGACCACATCCTGAAGGCCTGCATGATACCGGCGCTGTTTCCGTCCAGCGTCCAGGAAGTGCTGGACTACGGCCTGCACGGGTGGGCGATGAGCCGCTACGCGGGCGTGTGGGTCGGCATGAAGTGCATCACCGATATCGTCGAGGTATCGGCGTCGGTCGACGTGGACCCGCAGCGCGTGCGGATCCTGCTGCCCGAGGATTTCATGCTGCCGGCGGATGGCTTGAACATCCGGTTGCCCGATACGCCGCTGCAGCAGGAAGCCCGGCTGCTGGACTACAAGCTGTACGCGGCGCTGGCCTATGTCCGCGCCAACGGGCTGAACCGCGAACTCTGGCAGGTGCCGCAGCGCGATGCCCGCTTTGGCATCATGACTTCGGGCAAGGCCTATCTGGATACGCGCCAGGCGCTGTCCGATCTGGGGCTGTCCGAAGACGCATGCCGGCGCATCGGCCTGCGCCTGTTCAAGGTCGGGATGGTGTGGCCGCTGGAGTCCACGGGCACGCAGCAATTCGCGGAAGGGCTGGACGAGATCCTGGTCGTCGAGGAAAAGCGCCAGGTGCTGGAATACCAGTTGAAGGAAGAGCTGTTCAGTTGGATCGGCAGCGGCAAGAAGATCCCGCGTGTGGTGGGCAAGTTCGACGACAAGGACGGCGGCGAGTGGTCGGTGCCGCAAGGCAACTGGCTGCTGCCTGCGCATTACGAGTTTTCGCCCGCCATGGTCGCCAAGGCGATCGCGGCGCGCCTGTTGCGTTTCGAACTGCCGGACGACGTGCGCGCGGGCATCGAGGCGCGGCTGGCGTTCATCCGCGCCCGTGAACAGGCCCTGGCGCGTCCGCGCGTGGTCGAAGAGCGCAAGCCCTGGTTCTGTTCGGGCTGTCCGCACAACACCTCGACGCGCCTGCCGGAAGGCTCGCGCGGGATGGCGGGCATCGGCTGCCATTACATGGTCAGGTGGATGGACCGCAACACGGATGTGTATACACAGATGGGCGGCGAAGGTGTGCCGTGGCTGGGCCAGGCGCCGTTCACCGATGAAAGGCATGTGTTCGCCAATCTGGGCGACGGCACCTACTTTCATTCGGGGCTGCTGGCGATACGCGCGGCGGTGGCCGCCCGGGCGCCCATCACGTACAAGCTCCTGTTCAACGACGCGGTGGCGATGACGGGCGGGCAGCCTGTGGATGGTCCCATCAGCGTGCCGATGATCACGCGCCAGGTGGCGGCCGAGGGCATCGAGAAGATCGTCGTCGTCACCGACGATCCCGACAAGTATCTGGACGTCGGCGATCTGGCGCCTGGCGTGCGCGTGCATCACCGGGACGAACTGGACGCGGTGATGCGCGAGCTGCGCGAACATCCGGCGGTGTCGGTGCTGGTCTATGACCAGACCTGCGCCACCGAGAAGCGCCGCCGCAGGAAGCGCAATGCCTATCCGGATCCCGCGCGGCGGGTGGTCATCAACGACAGGGTGTGCGAAGGATGTGGAGACTGCTCGGCGAAATCGCACTGTCTGTCGGTGGAGCCGCTGGAGACGGAATTCGGCCGCAAGCGCACGATCAATCAGTCGAGCTGCAATAAGGATTTTTCCTGTCTGAAGGGCTTCTGCCCCAGTTTCGTGACGGTGGAAGGCGGCAAGCTGAGAAAGCCTCGCGCCTTGGCGCGGGACGATGGCGGGATTGACGACGAGGTGCCGCTTCCGCGGGTGCCGGGGCTGGAGCGGCCTTATGGCGTTTTCGTGGCGGGGGTGGGCGGCACGGGGGTGGTCACGATCGGACAGTTGCTGGGCATGGCGGCGCACCTTGAGGGCAAGGGCTGCTCGGTGCTGGATATGGCGGGCCTGGCGCAGAAGGGCGGCGCGGTGTATTCGCATGTGGTGCTGGCGCAGGCGCCGGATAGCCTGATGAATACGCGGGTCGCGATGGGCGAGGCCGACCTGATGCTGGCGGGCGATCTGGTCGTGGCGACCAGCGCGGAAGCCATGGCGCGGGTGGGCCCGGGCCGCACGCGTGTGCTGCTGAACACCGATACGGCGCCGACCGCGGCGTTCGTGGGCAATCCCGACTGGACGCTGCCGGGCGCGAGCCTGACGGCGGATCTGCAGGCGGCTTGCGGCAAGGAAAGCCTGGATACGGTGGATGCCGCCGCGCTGGCCGTGGGGTTGTTGGGGGACGCTATCTATTCGAATCCGCTGATGATGGGCTATGCGTACCAGAAGGGGTGGATTCCGCTGTCGCGCGAGGCGCTGCTGCGCGCGATCGAGCTGAACGGCCAGCAGGTGCCCGTGAATGTCGCGGCTTTTGCCTGGGGCCGGCGCGCGGCGCACGATCCCGCGGGCGTTTCCCGCTTGCTGGCCAATGGCGGGGTGCCGCCCGCCAAGCCGGAGGACATCATCGAGATCAAGCGCCCGCGCGTGGCCAGTCCGGTGGTGGAGCTGAAGAAGCCGGCCGGTGAGCTGGCAGAGGTGGTGGCGGTGCGCAAGGAGTACCTGACGCAGTATCAGAATGCGGCTTATGCGAAGCGGTACACGGACCTGGTGGACAAGGTGGCGCATGCGGAGCGCGAGGCGACGGGGACCAGCCGGCTGGCGGTGGCGGTGGCGCGCTATTACTTCAAGCTGTTGGCCTACAAGGACGAGTACGAGGTGGCAAGGCTGTATTCGGACGGCGAGTTCGTCAGGCGGGTGGGCGAGCAGTTCGAGGGGGACTGGAAGCTGCGTTTTCATCTTGCGCCGCCGATGTTCGCGCGGCGCGGCAAGGACGGGCATCCGGTCAAGCGCAGCTATGGGCCGGGGATGCTACGGGTCTTCCGGCTGCTGGCGAAGCTGCGCTTTCTGCGCGGGTCGAGGCTGGATCCGTTCGGGTATACGCAGGAACGGCGGGCTGAGCGCGAACTGGCCCGGGAGTACCGGGAGACGATGACGGCGATTTTGTGCAAGCTGAACCGGGGGAATCTGGATCGGGCGGTGGCGTTGGCCAGTGTGCCGGACGAGATCCGGGGGTATGGGTATGTGAAGGAGGCTTCGATGTTGCGGGCGGAGGCGGTTCGGGATGAGTTGCTGAAGGAGTTCAGTGCTCGGGTGGTTGCTATTGGGGTTCGGGCGGCTTGATGGGGTTGGCTTTGGATTCGGGTGGTGGTGGTGGTGGTGTCAGTGTGGGTTCTTTAGACGCACGGCGCGCTGGCGGCCTGGGGTGCGCGGGGCTGCGATTGCGGTCCGGAGCCTTCGCTCCGGACTGCCCCTGCCTCATCCTCGTGGCCGCCTGCGGCGGCTGCCTTCGGATTCCGTCGGGCGCATCTGACGCCCCGCGCACCCCAGGCCGCCAGCGCGCCGTGCTCCGGGGGCTGAAGCTTCACGGTCGCTGGGGGGTGCGGGGTTCTTGAGGTTCTTGCCGGGGGTGGGCTGGCGGTGGAAAAGCTTGCGGGGCCCGCCCCATGCCGGCCGCGCGGGCGGCCTTTTGGGGCTTACGCGGTGTCTTGCGGGTGGGGGTGTGGTGCTGCGCGTGCTGGTGCGTGCACGTGTCGGTGCGCCGGCGGCCGCCGGGACGGGGGTTTACTTTGCGGCGCCTGCCGACCAGCCTTTTGACAGTTCCACGGCCTGCCGCCAGCGCTTCATCCGGGCGTCGCGCACGGATTGGGGCCAGGTGGGTTTGAAGGTGTGTTCGGCCTGCCATTTGGAGGCGAATTCGTCCTGGCTGGACCAGAAGCCGACCGCCAGGCCCGCCAGGCCGGCGGCGCCCAGGGCGGTGGATTCCGGGACGCGGGGTCGGACAACGGGGACGCCCAGGATGTCGGCCTGCATCTGCATCAGCAGGTCGTTGCGGGCGGCGCCGCCGTCGACGCGCAGTTCGGTCAGCGCGATGCCGCTGTCGCCGTTCATGCAGGTGAGCAGTTCGGCGCTTTGCAGGGCGATGGATTCGAGCGTGGCGCGGGCGATGTGGGCGCGGGAGGTGCCGCGGGTGAGGCCCACGAGGGTGCCGCGCGCGTAGGGATCCCAGTGCGGGGCGCCCAGGCCGGCGAAGGCGGGCACCATGAAGACGTCGTCGGTGTCGGACACGCTGGCGGCCAGGGACTCGATGTCTTCCGAGCGCTGGATGATGCCCAGTCCGTCGCGCAGCCATTGCACGGCGGCGCCCGCGACGAAGACGCCGCCTTCGAGCATGTAGGTGGGGGTCCAGCCGCCGTTGTCCGCTTTGGGCAGGCCCCAGCCCACGGTGGACAGCAGGTTGTTGCGGGACTGCACGGGCTGGTCGCCGACGTTCATGAGCATGAAGCAGCCGGTGCCATAGGTGTTCTTGGCCATGCCGGGCTTGAAGCAGGCCTGGCCGAAGGTGGCGGCCTGCTGGTCGCCCGCCACGCCTGCGATGGGCACGGAGCCGCCCAGCCATTCGGGCAGGGCGTCGCCCACGATGGCGCTGCTGGGCGCGATCCGCGGCAGGACGCTGCGGGGGATCTTGAGCAGCGCCAGGATGTCGTCGTTCCAGTCCTGCGTGTGCAGGTCGAACAGCATGGTGCGGGAGGCGTTGCTGGGGTCGGTGCTGTGCACGGCGCCGCCGGTCAGTTGCCATATCAGCCAGGTGTCGACGGTGCCGAAGGCCAGTTCGCCGCGTTCGGCCATCCGGCGCGCGCCGGGTACGTGATCGAGCAGCCAGGCCAGCTTGGTGCCCGAGAAGTAGGCGTCCACGACCAGGCCGGTGCGCGATTGCAGGAAGTCGCCGTGGCCGTCCTGCCGCAACTGGTCGCACAGGGGGGCGGTGCGGCGGTCCTGCCATACGATGGCCCGGGCCAGCGGGCGGCCCGTGGCGCGTTCCCAGATGATGGTGGTTTCGCGCTGGTTGGTGATGCCGATGGCGGCCAGGTCGGCGGCTGTGGTGCCGGCATTGCGCAGGGCTTCGCGCGCCACGTCGAGCTGGCTGTGCCAGATCTCGTTGGCATCGTGCTCGACCCAGCCCGGACGGGGATAGTGCTGGCGGAATTCGCGCTGGCCGACGCCGCGCACGACGCCTTCGCGGTCGAACACGATGGCCCGGGAACTGGTCGTGCCCTGGTCCAGGGCTAGGACATATTCATTCGTCGTCACTGTTTTTCGCGCCGTTCAGGTGTGCCCCAGCCAGAGGGTCGAGGCGTCTAAAGGAGAAGGTCGATGCCATGCACAGCAGGCCGATGACGACGAAACCGGCGACCACGTCGCTGACGGCCAGCGTTTCGGCGCCGCGCAGGGACATGCTGATGTTCAGCGTGACCGCGGCCACCCCGACGCCCAGGGTGATGCCCAGTTGCTGCGCCATTGCCGAGAAGCTGCTTGCGCGGCTCATCTTGGAGGGCGGGATGTCGGCATAGGTTAGCGTATTTACCCCGGTGAACTGCAGCGACCTGAAGAAGCCGCCGACCAGCAGGATGGCGATCATCAGCCACACGGGGGTGGCCGGGTTGAAGGCGCCGCAGACGATGATGAAGGCGCCCGCCAACAGCGAGTTCAGGGTCAGCACGCGGCGAAAGCCGTAGCGCTTCACGATGGGCGTGGCGACGAATTTCATCAGCAGCGCGCCGGCGGCGCTGGCGAAGGTGATCAGGCCGGCCGAGAACGGCGACAGGCCAAAGCCCACCTGCAGCAGCATGGCCAGCAGGAACGGCGTGGCGCCCACGGCGAAGCGGCACAGGTTGCCGCCCAGCGTGGAGATGGCGAAAGTGGGGATCCGCATCAGGGACAGGTCGATGATGGGATGCTCGACGCGGCGGGCGTGCACGCCATAGAGCAGGCCGCACGCGATGCCGACGGCAATCAGGCCCAGCAGCATGGGCAGCGGCATGACGTCGCGGCCGATCGCCTCGAAGCCGCTGACCAGCGAGGCCAGGCAGGTGGCGCTGAGCAGGAAGCCCAGCCAGTCCAGGCGCGGCGCGGCCTCTTCGCGGATCTCCGACACATAGCGCAGGACCAGGAAGATTCCAAGGATGCCGATGGGAATGTTGATCAGGAAGATCCAGTGCCACGACATGTACGTGACCATGAAGCCGCCCAGCGGCGGGCCGATCACCGGCCCCAGCAGCGCGGGGATGGACAGGAAGGACATGGCCTTGAGCAGATCCTGCTTGGGCACGGTGCGCAGCAGGATGATCCGCCCAACCGGCACCATCATTGCCCCCGCCATCCCCTGGACGATGCGGGCGATTACCAGTTGGGGCAGGTCCTGGGACAGGGCGCAGGCCACGGAACTGAGGGTGAAGAGGCCGATCGCGGCCACGAATACCCGCCGGGCGCCGTAGCGGTCGGCCGCCCAGCCGCTGACCGGCACGAAAACGGCGACGGACAGCAGATAGGACGTGATGGCCACATTGAGCCGGACCGGGGTGGACCCCAGTGCCCGGGCCATGGCGGGCAGGGCGGTGGCCACCACGGTGGCGTCCAGCATCTGCATGAACAGCGCGCAGCCCACGATGAAGGGGATCATGCGCGCCGCGCGCAGCGCGTCCGGGGTTGAGGGCGAAGCGGGATGTGCTGCGGCTGCGGATTCTGCGGACATGTCGGGAGGGGGCGTTGGGTGCCCGAAGATTGTAACGCCGGGGCGCGGGCCGCCGTGAAGTAAACTCCAGGGATCCGAAACCCATTGAAATTGGTGCCATGGCGACCAACTACGAATCCGAGATCACCCTTTTCCTGAAAGACTTCAAGCAGTCGCATCCTGGCACCGAAGAGCGCCAGCGCGAGGGCCGGGCCCGTCTTTGGGACAAACCGCAAGACTCGGAGCTGCTGGAAGGCTTCCGCGCGGCCCGTGTGCCGCAAAGGCCGTACGTGTATCAGGCAGACTGATACCGTTGCGGCAACCATGGTCCAGAATCCTTCGGTGCCGGGCGCTGCCCTGGCCGCGCTAGTGGAACCGTCCGTCGACAGCACGCCCGACACCATCGACAGCGTGGCATTCGCGCGGCTCTATGGCGAGCCGCTGTTCCAGATGCCGACGGACCTGTACATTCCGCCGGACGCGCTCGAGATCTTCCTGGAAGCGTTCGAAGGGCCGCTGGACCTGCTGCTCTACCTGATCCGCAAGCAGAACTTCAATGTGCTGGACATCCCGATGGCGGATGTCACGCGGCAGTATCTGTCTTATGTGGACCAGATCCGCATCACCAATCTGGAGCTGGCCGCCGAGTATCTGCTGATGGCGGCCATGCTGATCGAGATCAAGTCGCGCATGCTGCTGCCGGTGAAGAAGACCGACACCGGCGAAGAACCCGAAGATCCCCGCGCCGAACTGGTCCGCCGCCTGCTCGAATACGAACAGATGAAGCTGGCCGCCCAGAAGCTGGACAAAATGCCGCAGCTCGGCCGGGATTTCGTCAGCAGCCAGGCCGTCGCCGACCTCAGCGTGGAACGCGTGCTGCCCGAGGTCAGCGTGGACGATCTGCGCGCGGCCTGGGCCGACATCATGAAGCGGGCCAAGCTGAACCAGCACCATCACATCACGCGCGAACAGCTATCCGTGCGCGACCACATGACGCACATCCTGCGGCGCCTGAACGACGTGCGCTTCATGGAATTCGGCGATCTGTTCATGGAGCGCGTCCGCGAGGGCGCGCCCGCGGCGGTCGTCGTGGTGCATTTCATCGCCATGCTGGAACTGGCCCGTGAATCGCTGCTCGAAATCACGCAGGCGGAGCCCTATGCTCCCATCTATGTGCGCCTGGCATACACCAGCGTAGCGGCGGTCGCGGCCTGATCCTGACCGGGCTGCCCCCATCCCCGGAGAGTCCCTTGAAAGTCGTACACACCATCCAGGAATTGCGCGATCACCTGCGCGGACAGAATCGCGTGTCGTTCGTGCCCACCATGGGCAACCTGCATGAAGGCCACCTGTCGCTGATGAAGCTGGCGCGCCAGCATGGCGATCCCGTCGTGGCCAGCATCTTCGTGAACCGCCTGCAGTTCGGCCCGAACGAGGACTTCGACCAATATCCGCGCACGCTGGCCGCCGACATTGAAAAGCTGGAGCAGGCGCGCGACGTCTACGTGCTGTTCGCGCCCAATGAACGCGAGATGTATCCCGAGCCTCAGAGCTACCGGGTGCAGCCGCCCGACGATCTGGGCGACATCCTGGAAGGCGAGTTCCGCCCAGGGTTCTTCGAAGGGGTCAGCACGGTGGTGCTGAAGCTGTTTTCCTGCGTGCAGCCGCGCGTGGCGGTGTTCGGCAAGAAGGATTATCAGCAGTTGATGGTGGTGCGCAATATGTGCAGGCAGTTCCAGTTGCCCGTGGAGGTGCTGGCGCACGAGACCGTGCGCGCCGCCGACGGCCTGGCGCTGTCTTCGCGCAACCGCTACCTGAGCGATGCCGAGCGCGCCGAGGCGCCCGCGCTGTACGCCGAACTTCAGGGCATCGGCCGCCGGCTGGCCCAGGGCGAGCGGGATGCCGCCGCGCTGGAGCGCGACGCCGCCGGGAATCTGACGCAGCGCGGCTGGACGGTGGATTACGTGGCATTGCGCCGTCAGCGCGACCTGAAGCGTCCCGAGGCCGCCGACCTGCAGGCCGGCGAACCCGTCGTGGCGCTGGCCGCCGCCAAGCTGGGCGCCACCCGGCTGATCGACAACCTGGAGCTGGCCTACACGGCCTGATCCCGCGGCGCCTGAAAGCCCGGGGGGACGTTTCCGTCCGCCCCTGGCAGAATTGCCAGCTTCCGGCCCCCATGACCGCCGGGCAGACTAACTGCAATCCTATATTGCAAGTGAGCTGCCCATGCCAACGCCCCATCCCCAGTTGGACACCGTCCTGTCGTCCCTGACCGCCCGTGAACGGCAGATCGTCGATTATGTCGCGGCCGGCCGCCCGAACAAGGTCATCGCCATCGATCTGGGCATATCCCTGCGCACCGTGGAGGCACACCGGGCGCGCATCTTCGCCAAGCTGGATGCCCGCAACGCCATGCATCTGGCCTGCCGCCTGTGCGCGCATGGGCGTTCGGGCGCATCGCCTGTCCTCGGCGCTTTCCCAGCAGCCCGCTCCGGCGCGGCGCGGGCCAAGCCCGGCGCCCCATCTTTCGGCCACCCACCTCCTGACGCGCCATCCTATGTGCTGCACGAGTCCAAGGGGGAATACGCCGGATGTCACCCGGGACCGGAACAGGCGGACTTCGACTCGGATTCCGATTGCGACATCGACTCCGACTCTGACGCCGACTCGGAGTCCGACACCGACGCGGACTCCGACTCGGATTCCGATGCCGCCCGCACCAAACGCCCTGAATGAAACCGGGCCTGGCGGACGACATGTCCGTCAGGCCCGGGGGCTTTGCATCCGGCGGGCGGCGCTCAGGCGCCGCGGCCAGGGTTCAGGGGCACTTGGGCGCGGCGGCCTTGGCCAGTTCGTCGATCGGGTCCAGATCCGGCTGGCGGGTCAGGTTGTAGTTCAGGTTGGGCGTCTGGCCACCGACGGAGCGCACCCGCAGCACGTTGTTGACCGCCACCAGGAACTCCGCCCGGACATTGCCCTGGCCGTCCATCAGGATGACGCGCGGCGGCCGTTCGTCGGTGGCGTCCCAGCAACCTTGCTCGGATACCGGGGGGCCCTTCTTGGGATCGTTGTCCAGGTATGCCGTGCGGCCGCGCCAACGCCCATTGGGAGCCAGCGTCAGCGTCACGCGCTGCGCCGTGCATTGCATGGCGGGCGAAAAGCACGGCAGCGTGCCCATATAGGTTTGCGGCTGCGGCACCAGGCTTTGCGAGGCGGCATTGGGCGCGGCGGCGGCGGGGGCCGGCGCCGACGCCGACGAGCCGCCGCCGGAGTTGCTTTCGGTGCCTTCCGGGACGGCTTGGCCGTCTTCGGTGGTTTCGCCGGCGGGATTGGCTTGCGTGGCCTGGTTTTGCGGCTTGCGGGCGTCGGGCTTGAGCGCGATCTGCACTTGCGACGGCGCGCGGATGACGCTGCGGTAGCCGGCGCCGGAGCCCTGGTATTGGGCGTCGGTTACCGTGCTTTCGGCGGGCAGGTCGTAATAGCCTTCGGTTTTCTGCTGGGCACAACCCGCCGCGCCTATCGCGGTGCCCGCCAGCAGCAGCCCCATGATGCTTAGTTTGCGGGAGCGGGAAACGATGTCGACGCGCGCGGCCATGGCAGCTTATCCGTGAATTGAGTCTGTCTCCGATTTTACGCACTTATGCGAAGATTCGATACATTCCCTTAGCCGCTCTTGGGTATAGCAAGCACTTTATGCACAAATTACGACACGGCCACGGGTGGCCCTTCATGCCTTGCGGCGTAGCCCTCGGGGTGGATGCCCAAGCGCCCGCGCGCCGGCGGGGTGGTTGACTGCGATGTGGCATGTCTTCGATTTGCCCTTGGGCGTCTTCATCGGCGTGGCGGCGCTGGCGGGCCTGTTCGTCGGCAACTGGCTGACGGTGCTGATCCACCGCCTGCCGCGCATGATGGAACGCGAATGGCAGGCGCAATGCCTGGACGCCGTGGGCAAGGCGCGGCCCGCCAGCCGCTATGGCCTGCTGTCGCCCGCGTCGCACTGTCCGTCCTGCCAGGCGCCGATCAGCCGCTGGGGCCGGTTTCCCGTGCTAGGTTGGCTCGGGCTGCGGGGCCGCTGCGCGGCTTGCCATGCGCCGATCGGCTGGCGCTATCCCGCCATTGAACTGCTCACCTGCGCGCTGTTCGCCGCCTGCGCCTGGCGCTACGGAGCCACGCCCGTCGCCGTCGCGGCCATGGGCTTGTCCGCCACGCTGGTGGCCTTGGCCTGGATAGACTTCGAAGCTACGCTGCTTCCCGACGTCCTGACCCAGCCGCTGGTGTGGGCGGGGTTGCTGGTCAATCTGTTCGATGCCTTCGCAAGCCTGCAGATGGCGGTGACGGGCGCGGTGGCCGGCTATGTCTTTCTGTGGGTTATCTTTCATGTGTTCCGCCTGCTGACCGGACGCGAGGGCATGGGCCACGGCGACTTCAAACTGCTGGCCGCGCTGGGCGCGTGGTTCGGCCTCGAGGCCCTGCCCATGGTGCTGCTGAGCGCGTCGCTGGTGGGCGTGCTGATCGGCGGCGCGCTGACGCTGAGCGGACGCGCCAGCCGCGGGCAGCCCTTGCCCTTCGGCCCCTATCTGGCGCTGGCCGGTCTGGCCATGCTGCTGCTGGGCGGTGAGCAGGGCGTGCTGCAGTTCATGCGCTAGGCAACAAAGAAAGGAAGGGCGGTATGTTCAAGATTGGTCTTACGGGCGGCATCGGTTCGGGCAAGTCCCGCGTAGCGGACATGCTGGCGGAGTGGGGCGCGTCCCTGGTCGATACCGACGAGATCGCCCGTTCGCTGACCGCCGCGCAAGGCGCCGCCATGCCGGCCATCGAGCGCGAATTCGGCCCGCAGGCACTGACCCCCGACGGCGCGCTGAACCGCGACTGGATGCGCGGCCAGGCGTTCGCCGACCCGCGGGTCCGCTTGCGCCTCGAAGCCGTGCTGCATCCCGTCATCGGCCGCGAAACCGAACGCCAGGCCGCCGCCGCGAAGGGATCGTATCTGGTCTTCGTGGTGCCCCTGCTGGTGGAGTCCCTGGCGCGCTGGCGTTCGCGTGTGGATCGCATCTGCGTGGTCGACTGCGATCCCGAAACGCAGGTAGCCCGCGTGCAGCAACGCAGCGGGCTGACGGAGTCCGACATCCGGCGTATCATGGCGGCACAGGCTGCGCGGGCAGACCGGCTAGAGGCCGCCGACGACGTCATCGTCAACGACGCATCGACATCGCCGGAACAATTGCGCGTGCGGGCGTTGTCCCTGCATGACCGCTGGCTGGCGCTGGCGAGCACAACGGGCCGGTGAGCCAGCGGCTGGTCCGGCACCCCTGAATACTCTTGGCCCCGCGGCCAACCACTGATAGGGCCTGTAAAAAAGCGTGATCGTTTACGAATATCCCTTCAACGAGCGCATCCGCGCTTATCTGCGGCTGGAATACCTGTTCGACAGGCTCTTCTTCTTTGCTCGCGAGGGTGACTCACGCCAGCATCAGGTCGCCGTCACCTCCCTTTTCGATCTGCTCGACGCGTGTGAACGCACCGACGTCAAAGGCGCGGTCCTGCAAGACCTGGAGCGCCAGCGCATGGCGCTGGTGGGATTGCGCGACCACCCCGGCGTGGCCCAGGACGCGCTGGAAGGGATGCTGCACGAACTGGAAAAAGTGGCCAGCGCGCTGGCCGCGCCCGGCAAGACCGGCCAGTCCCTGCGCGAAAACGAATGGCTGACCAGCCTGCGCGGCCGCCTGTCGGTGCCAGGCAGCGCCACGCAGGTGGACATGCCGTCCTACTACGCCTGGCAGAACAAGCCCGAGGCCGCCCGCTGCGCGGACCTGCAAGCCTGGGTGACGCCTTTCGTTGCCCTTTACGACGGCCTGACCCTGGCGCTTCGCCTGCTGCGCGAATCCGGCCGAAAGACCGATATCGTCGCGGAGCAGGGCGCCTACCAGCAGATGCTGGGTGGCAAGCAGTTCCAGTTGCTGCGCGTCTGGGTGGATCCGGCCCACGGCGCGTTTCCTGAAATCAGCGCCAATAAGTACATGATCTGGATACGTTTTTCCACCCAGGACGGCGAATTCAAACCCCAGCAGGTGGCCCGCGATGTCGCCTTCCAGATGACGCTTTGCAGCTCGTAGGCGCAAGTTACGCTGGGTGTCACTGCCCGGATTCCTGTTGCGGGTAGTTTCAAGTTGACGGCGCGCGGGCTGAAACCGTGACGGTCTAGTAGACAATACGGCTTTCTCCGTCTGTGCCGGAACCGTTTCCATGTCCGAAAGCCGTCTTGTTTCCCCGCCCTCCCGATGGAGCCGCCGCCGTCTCGTCGGACTGGCGCTGTTGCTGCTCGTCGTGGCGGGCATCGCCTGGATGGCGTTGCGGCCCTCGACCAAGCCGGGCGGCGCGGGCGGACCCGGCGCCCGGCCCGGCGGCCGGCCGTCCATGGCCGCGGCCATGGCGAACATGGCCGTTCCGGTGCGCATCGCCACCGCCGCCCAACAGGACATCGACATCTACCTCAGGTCGCTCGGCACCGTCACGGCCTACAACACCGTGACAGTGAGAAGCCGCGTCAGCGGAGAGCTCGTCGACGTCGCCTTCCAGGAAGGCCAGCAGGTCAAGGCAGGCGATCTGCTGGCGCAGGTGGATCCGCGTGCCTACCAGGTAGCGCTGGACCAGGCGCGTGGCACGCAGATGCAGAATCAGGCGCAACTGGAAAACGCCCGCCGCGACCTGCAGCGCTACCAGGCCCTGTTCAAGCAGGACTCCATCGCCAGGCAGCAGGTCGATACGCAAGCCGCCCTGGTGCGCCAGTACGAAGGCGCCGTGAAAAGCGATCAGGCGAACGTGGACAACGCCAAGCTGCAACTGGACTACGCACGCATCACGGCGCCCATCAGCGGCCGCCTGGGCCTGCGCCAGGTCGACCGCGGCAACCTGGTGTCCAGCGCGGATACCAATGGGCTGGTGGTGATCACCCAGACCCAGCCGATCTCGGTGGTGTTCACGCTGCCCGAAACGCAGTTGCCCGAAGTGCGCGCCGAGATCGCCGCCGGCAAGACGCTGACCGTCGAAGCCTATGACCGCGCCGATACGCGCCGCATCGCGACGGGCACGCTCGAGACGCTGGACAACCAGATCGACGTCACGACCGGCACGCTGAAGCTGAAGGCCAAGTTCGACAACACCGACGACGCGCTCTTCCCGAACCAGTTCGTCAATGTGCGGCTGCACGTGCTGACCCGCAAGGACGTCACCGCCATCCCCACGGCGGCGATCCAGCAGGGGTCCGCCGGCGCGTTCGTGTTCCTGGTGCAGGCCGACGGCACGATCGCAGTGCGCCAGGTGAAACTGGGCGCCATCAACAGCGGCATGGTGGCCGTCAACGAGGGCCTGCAGCCCGGCGACCGTGTCGTCACCGAAGGCACCGACCGCCTGCGCGCCGGCGCCAAGGTGGAAATCGTGGGCGGCGCGGAAGTGATCCCCGCCGTTCGCGACAAGTCGCTGGGCGCTGGCGCCCCGGCCGGCACGACCCCGCCGTCCAAGTAAGCAGAGAACGCCGTGAGCCCGTCGCGCCTGTTCATCCTGCGTCCCGTCGCCACCACCCTGTCGATGGTGGCCATCCTGATCGCGGGCCTGATCGCCTACCGGTTCCTGCCCGTTTCGGCGCTGCCCGAAGTGGACTATCCGACGATCCAGGTCGTGACGCTGTACCCCGGCGCCAGCCCCGACGTGATGACGTCCCTGGTCACGTCCCCGCTGGAACGCCAGTTCGGGCAGATGCCGGGCCTGAACCAGATGTCGTCCACCAGTTCGGGCGGCGCGTCGGTGATCACCCTGCAGTTCAACCTGACCCTGCCGCTGGACGTGGCCGAGCAGCAGGTGCAGGCGGCGATCAACGCGGCATCGAATCTGCTGCCTTCCGACCTGCCGGTGCCGCCCACCTACAACAAGGTGAATCCGGCGGACGCGGCGGTGCTGACCCTGGCGATCACCTCGCCCACCATGCCCCTGCCGCAGGTGCGCGATCTGGTGGACACGCGCGTGGCGCAGAAGCTGTCGCAGATTCCCGGGGTGGGCCTGGTCAGCGTGGCGGGCGGGCAGCGGCCCGCGGTGCGGGTCCAGGTGAATCCGCAGGCGCTGGCGGCCAACGGGCTGTCGCTGTCCGACCTGCGCACCGCCATCGTGGGCGCCAACGTGAACCAGCCCAAGGGCAACCTGGACGGCCCGCAGCGGTCCACCACGATCAACGCCAACGATCAGCTCAAGACGCCCACCGACTACAACGACCTGATCATCGCGTACAAGAACAACGCGCCGCTGCGCCTGGCCGATGTGGCGCGCGCCGTGGAAGGCGCGGAAGACACCCGGCAGGCCGCCTGGGCCGGCGACAAGCCCGCCATCCTGCTCAATATCCAGCGCCAGCCCGGCGCTAATGTGATCGACGTGGTCAACCGCATCCAGACGCTGCTGCCGCAACTGCGCGCGGCGCTGCCCGCCACGCTCGACGTGAGCGTCGTGTCCGACCGCACCCAGACCATCCGCGACTCGGTCGCCGACGTGCAGTTCGAAATGCTGCTGGCGGTGGGGCTGGTGGTCATGGTCACCTTCGTCTTCCTGCGCAGCGTGACGGCCACGCTGATTCCCAGCGTGGTGGTGCCGCTTTCGCTGGTGGGCACGTTCGGCATCATGTACCTGGCCGGCTTCTCCATCAACAACCTGACGCTGATGGCGCTGACGATCGCCACCGGCTTCGTGGTGGACGACGCCATCGTCATGATCGAGAACATCGCCCGCCACATCGAGGAAGGCGAAAAGCCCCTCCAGGCGGCGTTGAAGGGCGCGTCGCAGATCGGCTTCACGCTGATCTCGCTGACCTTCTCTCTGATCGCGGTGCTGATCCCGCTGCTTTTCATGACGGAAGTGGTGGGCCGGCTGTTCCGCGAGTTCGCCATCACGCTGGCGGTGTCCATCCTGATCTCGCTGGTGGTCTCGCTGACCCTGACGCCGATGATGTGCGCGCGGCTGCTGCGCGCCGAATCCGAGCAGAAGCACGGCCGTTTCCACCAGGCCACGGGCGCCTTCATCGACCGCATCATCGCTGCCTATGACCGCATGCTGCAGGTGGTGCTGCGCCATCAGCCGCTCACCCTGGTGGTGGCGGTGGCCACTTTCGCGCTGACCGTGCTGCTGTACATGGTGGTGCCCAAGGGCTTCTTCCCGCAGCAGGACACCGGCCTGATCCAGGCCATCACCCAGGCGCCGCAGTCCATTTCCTTCCCGGCCATGGCAGAGCGCCAGCAGACCGCCGCGCGCCTCGTGCTCGAGGATCCCGACGTGCAGGCCGTGTCCTCGTTCATCGGGGTCGACGGCAGCAACGCCACGCTCAGCGCCGGCCGCATGCAGATCGCGTTGAAGCCCCAGGCCGAGCGCAACGGCGACCTGCCCACGGTCATGGCGCGCCTGCAGGACGCCTTGGGCAAGCAGGATGGCCTGACGGTCTACATGCAGCCCGTGCAGGACCTGACCATCGAAGACCGCGTGAGCCGCACGCAGTATCAGATGACCCTGTCCAACCCGGACCTGAAGGTGCTGAGCGAGTGGACACCCAAGCTGGTGGACCGCCTGCGCCAGGTGCCCGGCCTGAAGGACGTGACCGACGACCTGCAGGACGACGGCCTGCAGACCTGGGTCGAGATCGACCGCGACGCGGCCTCGCGCCTGGGCATCACCGCCGCCGTGATCGACGAAGCGCTGTACAACGCCTTCGGGCAGCGGCTGATCTCCACGATCTTCACTCAGTCCAACCAGTACCGCGTGGTGCTTGAGGTGCAGCCGCAGTTCCAGATGTCGCCCGCCGCGCTGGGACAGATCCATGTGCCGACCTCCACCGGCGCGCAGGTGCCGCTGTCTTCCGTGGCGCACATCACCGAAGGCAGGACCGTGCTGGCCGTGAACCGGCTCGACCAGTTCCCCATGGTGACGGTGTCGTTCAACCTGGCGCCGGGCGCGTCGCTGTCCGACGCGGTAGAGAACATCACGGCGGCCGAGGCCGAGATCGGCATGCCGACCGCCGTGGAAACGCGCTTCCAGGGCGCGGCGCTGGCGTTCCAGAATTCGCTGTCCAGCACCTTGTGGCTGATACTTGCCGCCGTGGTCACGATGTATATCGTGCTGGGCGTGCTGTACGAAAGCTACATCCACCCCATCACCATCCTGTCCACGCTGCCGTCGGCGGGCGTCGGCGCCCTGCTGGCGTTGCTGATCAGCGGCACCGAACTGGACATGATCGGGATCATCGGGATCATCCTGCTGATCGGCATCGTGAAGAAGAACGCCATCATGATGATCGACTTCGCGCTGGACGCCGAGCGCAAGCGCGGCCTCTCCCCGCGCGCGGCCATCCACGAGGCGGCGCTGCTGCGTTTTCGCCCGATCCTGATGACCACGCTTGCCGCCCTGTTCGGCGCCTTGCCGCTGATGCTGTCGACCGGCACCGGCGCTGAGCTGCGCCAGCCGCTCGGCCTGGTCATGGTGGGCGGCCTGCTGCTGTCGCAGGTGCTGACCCTGTTCACCACGCCGGTCATCTACCTGATGTTCGACCGCATGGCCCGCCGCTGGCGCGGCACGGGCCAAGCGCCGGCCGGAGACGCGCGATGATATTGTCGGCGCCCTTCATCGTCCGGCCGGTGGCGACCACGCTGCTCAGCCTGGCGGTGGTGCTGGCCGGCATGCTCGCGTTCTTCCTGCTGCCCGTGGCGCCGCTGCCGCAGGTGGACATCCCGACCATCTCCGTGTCGGCCAGCCTGCCGGGCGCCAGCCCGGAAACCATGGCGTCCAGCGTGGCCACGCCCCTGGAACGTTCGCTGGGCGCCATCGCCGGGGTGACCGAGATGACGTCCAGCAGTTCGCAGGGGTCCACCCGGATCACGCTGCAGTTCGATCTGTCGCGCGACATCAACGGCGCCGCGCGCGACGTGCAGGCGGCCATCAACGCCGCCCGCTCGCTGCTGCCGACCGGCCTGCGCAGCAACCCCACGTATCACAAGTCCAACCCGTCGGACGCGCCCATCATGACGCTGGCGCTGACGTCCGACACGCTCAGCCAGGGCCAGCTCTACGACCTGGCCTCGACCATCGTGGCGCAGAAGCTGTCGCAGGTGGACGGCGTGGGCGAGGTCACGGTGGGCGGCAGTTCGCTGCCGGCGGTGCGCGTCACCGTGCTGCCCGGGGCGCTGGCCAACCAGGGCGTGTCGCTGGACGAGCTGCGTGCCGCGCTGTCCAACGCCAATGCCAACCGCCCGAAGGGCGTGCTGGAAAACGACCGCTATCACTGGCAGATCATGGTCAGCGACCAGCTCAGCCGCGCCGAACAATACCGGCCGCTGATCGTCGCCTGGCGCGACGGCGCGCCGGTCCGCGTGTCCGACGTGGCCAAGGTGGAGGACTCGGTCGAGGACCTGTACCAGACCGGCTTCTACAACGACCGCAAGGCCATCCTGATGATCGTGCGGCGCCAGGCCGACGCCAATATCATCGAGGCCGTCGATGCCGTGCGCGCGCAGTTGCCCGTCCTGCAGGCGCTGATGCCGGCGGATGTGAACATGACGGTGGCGCAGGACCGCACGCCCAGCATCCGGGCATCGCTGCATGAGGCCGAGCTGACGCTGGTGATCGCCGTGGGGCTGGTGGTGCTGGTGGTGCTGCTGTTCCTGCGCCGCTGGCGCGCGGCCATCATTCCCAGCGTGGCGGTGCCGGTGTCGCTGATCGGCACGTTCTGCATCATGTACCTGTGCGGATACACGCTGAACACCATCTCCCTCATGGCCCTGATCGTGGCGACCGGTTTCGTGGTGGACGACGCCATCGTGGTGCTCGAAAACATCATGCGCCATGTAGAGAACGGCATGTCGCCGATGCGCGCCGCGCTGCGGGGTTCGCGCGAGGTGGGCTTCACGGTGCTGTCGATGAGCCTGTCGCTGGTGGCCGTGTTCATCCCCATCCTGCTGATGGGCGGCGTGGTCGGGCGGCTGTTCCGCGAGTTTGCCGTGACCCTGTCGGCCGCCATCCTAGTGTCGCTGGTGGTGTCGCTGACCCTGACGCCGATGATGTGCGCGCGCCTGCTGCGCAACGAACCCAGGCAAGAGAAGCCGCCCGGACGCCTGGCGCGCTGGTCCGAGCGCGCCTTCGAGGCCATGCTGGGCGGCTACCGCCGGTCGCTGCGCTGGGCGCTTGAGCACGGCCGGCTGATGATGCTGACCCTGGCGATCGCGGTGGGCCTGAACGTCTATCTGTACACCGTGGTGCCCAAGGGCTTCTTTCCGCAGCAGGACACGGGCCAGCTCCTGGGCTTCTTCCGCGTGGACCAGGGCACCTCGTTCCAGGCGACCATCCCCAAGCTTGAAGCGCTGCGCAAGGTGGTGCTTGCCGATCCGGCCGTGCAGAGCATGACGGGTTACGCGGGCGGGCGCGGCGGCAGCAACAGCAGCTTCATGCAGATCCAGTTGAAGCCCCTGGAAGAGCGCAAGGTCTCGGCCGACGTGGTCATCAACCGCCTGCGGGCCAAGCTGCAGAACATGCCGGGCGCGCGCATGTTCCTGGTGTCGCAGCAGGACATCCGGATCGGCGGGCGCCAGAGCCAGGGATCCTACGACTACACGCTGATGTCGGGCGACCTGCAACTGCTGCGGACCTGGATGCCCAAGGTGCAGCAGGCCATGGCGAAGATCCCCGAGATCACCGACGTCGACACCGACGTCGAGGACAAGGGACGCCAGATCAACCTGGTGATCGACCGCGAGGCGGCGACGCGGCTGGGCATCAGCATGTCCACGATCTCCACGGTGTTGAACAACTCGTTCAGCCAGCGCCAGGTGTCGGTGATGTACGGACCGCTGAACCAATACCACGTGGTGCTGGGGGTGGATCCCAGGTTCGCGCAGGACATCGAATCGCTCAGGCGGGTCGAGGTGATCGCGGCGGGCGGCGCACGGGTGCCGTTGTCGGCATTCACCAAGCTGGAAAACGCCAACGCGCCCCTCAGCGTGCAGCACCAGGGGCTGTTCGTGGCGGATACCGTCTCGTTCAGCCTGGCGCCCGGCGTATCGCTGGGCCAGGCCACGGCCGCGATCGACGACGCCGTGGCGCGCATCGGCCTGCCGTCGGACCAGATCCAGGCGGGCTTCCAGGGCACCGCCGCGGCCCTGCAGCAGACGCTGGCGCAGCAGCCCTGGCTGATCCTGGCGGCGCTGGTCACCATGTATATCGTGCTGGGCATCCTGTACGAAAGTTTCGTGCACCCCCTGACCATTCTGTCGACCCTGCCTTCGGCGGGCCTGGGGGCGCTGCTGGCGTTGCTGCTGGTGCGCTATGACTTCACGCTGATCGCGCTGATCGGGGTGTTCCTGCTGATCGGCATCGTCAAGAAGAACGCCATCATGATGGTGGACTTCGCGCTGGACGCCCAGCGCAACCAGGGCATGGCGCCGCGCGAAGCCATCTTCCAGGCCTGCCTGACCCGCTTCCGGCCCATCATGATGACGACCATGGCCGCCATCTTCGGCGCGCTTCCGCTGGTGCTGGCCACCGGCGCGGGCGTCGAGATGCGCCAGCCCCTGGGCATTACCATCGTGGGCGGGCTGGTGCTGAGCCAGATCCTTACGCTGTACACCACGCCGGTGGTCTATCTTTACCTGGACCGCTTCCGCCTGTGGGCCGCGCGCCGGCGCGCCCCGCGGAACGCTGCCCCTGCTTCCATAGAACCTACATGATGCGCACCAAGCAGTTCTCGAACGCCTTTCTTCCCCGCGCCGCGGCCACGCTGGCGCTATGCGCGCTGCTGGGCGCATGCGCGGTCGGCCCCGATTACCAGCGCCCCGCGCTGGACGTGGGCGAGGCCTACAAGGAAGGGCAGGGCGAAGTGCCCGGCTGGAAGCCGGCGCAGCCGCGCGACGGCGCCGATCGCGGCGCGTGGTGGAAGGTCTACGACGACCCCGTCCTGGATGGCCTGGTGGACCGCCTGAATGCCTCCAACCAGACGATCGCGCAGGCCGAGGCCAACTACCGCCAGGCGCTGGGCCTGGTGCGCGGCGCGCGTTCCGGCTTCTATCCGACCGTGGGCGCGGGCGCCGGCATGACGCGCGCGGGCAGCGGCAACGGCCAGGGCGGCTCGTCGTCTTCGTCGGGCAGCAGTGTGTACAACCAGTATTCGCTGACGGGCAGCGTCAGTTGGGAAGTCGACGTGTGGGGCCGGGTGCGCCGCAGCGTCGAATCCTCGGAAGCCAGCGCGGCGGCCAGCCTTGCCGATCTGGGCGCGACCCGCCTGAGCGCGCAGGCGGCGCTGGCGCAGACCTACCTGCAGTTGCGCGTGCTGGATGAGCAGAAGCGCCTGTTGGACGCCACCGTGGCGGCTTACGAAAAGTCCCTGCAGTTGACGCAGAACCGCTACGAAGTGGGCGTGGCGGGCCAGGCCGACGTGGCCGTGGCGCGCACGCAGGTGGAAAGCACGCGCGCGCAGTCCATCGACCTGGACTGGCAGCGCGGACAGTACGAGCACGCGATCGCGGTGCTGATGGGCCAGGCGCCATCCCAGTTTGCGCTGCCGCCCAAGGTGTTCGGCCTGAAGCTGCCGCAGATTCCCGTGGGGCTGCCGTCCGAACTGCTCGAGCGCCGTCCCGACGTGGCGGCTGCCGAACGCCGTGCCGCCGCCGCCAACGCGCAGATCGGCGTGGCGCAAGCCGCGTGGTTCCCCAGCCTGATGCTGTCCGCCGACGGCGGATTCCGCAATGGGGAGTTCGCCGAGCTGCTGACGGCGCCCGCGCGCTTCTGGTCGCTGGGGCCTGCCCTGGCGCTGACGATCTTCGACGGCGGGGCGCGCGAAGCCCAGGTCGAACAGGCCCGCGCGTCCTACGATGCGCAGGCGGCGGCGTACCGCCAGGCGGCGCTGACCGGGCTGCGCGAAGTCGAGGACTACCTGATCCAGCTGCGCGTCATGGAGCAAGAGCAGATCGTGCAGCGCCGCGCGCTGGAATCGGCGCGCGAATCGCTGCGCCTGATCCAGAACCAGTACAAGGCCGGGCTGGTCGACTACCTGAGCGTCGCGGTGGTGGACGCCACGGCGCTCAATAGCGAACGCAATGCGATAAGCCTGCTGGGCAACCGGCTGGTGGCCAGCGTCAACCTGATCGTGGCGCTGGGCGGCGGCTGGGACGGCTTGCCGCCGGCCGAGACCGCGCGCGCCGACTGACGCCCGGCGATGCCGCTCGAATGACTACAGCCCGACCGCCTTCAGGTCGGGGTGCTGGCGGTGCCAATCGGTCACGGCCTGGAAGGCCATTCCTATCCTGCCCAAGGTGCCTTCGGCATGGGGCTTGCCCAGCAACTGCACGCCCAGAGGCAGGCCGTCGGCGGTGAAGCCGGCGGGCAGGGCCAGTCCGGAGGCATTGACATAGTTGCCGGCGCGCGTAAAGGCGGCCAGCGGCGTGCGCGCTTCGTCCACGTCGTCCAGGTGGCGCGCGCCGAAAGGCGCGCAAGGAGTAAGCACCGCGTCGATGTCGCGCATCCAGTCCAGCCAGTCCTGGCGGGCCTGTGCGTGCGCCTGCAGCGCGGCGATGTAGTCGGCGGCCGATACGCTTTTGCCGGACAGCACGCGGGCGCGGACGTACTGGCCGATGGGCTGGGCGGGGTCCTCGATGTAGCCGCGGTGGACGGCATAGGCCTCGGCGGCGATGATCAGGCCGTTGCGCTGCATCATCTCGCGGAAGTCGAAGGGGAAGGGCGTTTCCGCCACCTCCGCGCCCAGGGCGGTCAGCACGCGGCGCGCGTCATCCAGCGCCGACAGCGCGTCGGCCTCCACGGCGATCGGGTGCTGCGATATCGGCATCAAGGCAATGCGCGCGCCGCGCAGCGGCTGCGCGCCGCTGGCGGGCTCGCGGTACCGGAAGGCGGGCGAGCCCAGCGTAAGCGGATCCTGCGCGTCGGGGCCGGCCATGAGGGCAGTCAGCAGCATCGCATCGCGGGTGTCCCGCGTGAGCGGGCCCAGGGTATCCAGCGTGGTCGACAGCGCCACCGCGCCATGCAGGCTGATCAGCCCGCGCGTGGTCTTCAGGCCGGTGACGCCGTTCAGCGCCGCCGGTATCCGCACCGAACCCCCCGTGTCCGAGCCCAGCGCGGCGGGCGCAAGGCCAGCCGCGACGGCCACGCCGGATCCGCTGGACGAGCCGCCGGGAACGCGAGGCCGGTGCAGGTCCCAGGGATTGCGCGGCGTGCCCATGACGGGGTTGGTGCCCCAGCCGCCGAACGCGAATTCCACCATGTGGGTCTTGCCCAGTATCACCATGCCCGCATTCAGCAGGCGGGTGACGGCGGTGGCGGTGACGCCGCTGCGGCGATCGCGCCAGGCCTCGGAACCCGCCGTGGTGATCTGGCCCTGGATGTCGCACAAGTCCTTGACCGCCACCGGCACGCCGTCCAGAGCGCTGAGCAGCCCGTAACCGGCGCGGCGGCGCGCGTCGGCGGCTTCCGCCAGCCGCAGGGCCCCGGCGCTGTCGACGCTGACGTATGCGCCCAGCGCGGGATTGGCCTGGGCGATGCGGTCCAGGAAATGGCGCGTCAATTCCACCGAGCTGTAGAGCCCCTTGGCCAGGCCGTCCGCCAGTTCGCCGAGCGTGGCAAATGCGATTTCAGACATGTTTTCCTCTGGTTGATGCCATGCGCCCGAGCGCCAGGTTCACGCAAGCCCGCCGCCGCGCGGCGGCTTCGAGAGCAGGTTGCATCGGCGTATCGATTCGGTCTATGCGCGCTTTCCCGCCTGGCATCGGAAATGCAACGGCCCATGCTGGGCATGGGCCGTTGCGTCCTGGCGCTTGCGGGGGCTCAGATTACGCCGCGTATCCCGGCTATGCCATGCGCGCCATGGCGCAGCGCCTGCGATACGGTCTGGGTGGATTGCCCGCCCAGCGCGAACACCGGAATGCCGGCGTCGCGATTGCCTTCCACGAAACCTTCCCAGCCCAGCGCTTGCGCGCCGGGGTGGCTGGGGGTGTCCAGCACGGGGCCCAGCACGGCGAAGTCGGCGCCGATCTCGCGGGCATGCACGACCTGGGCGTTGTCGTGCGCGGACACGCCGACCAGCGCGTTTTTGGGCAGTTCGGGGCGGGCGGCAAGACGCGCCGCATCCGCCGTGCGCAGATGCACGCCGTCGGCTTCCTTCCACCAGGCCGTGGGATGGACGCTGTTGACCAGCACGCGCGCGCCGGCGGCGCGGCAGCGCTTCTGCACCTGCTGCAGGACCTCGTGCAGCGAGCTGGCGCCCACGCCGTCCGGCCACTGGGGTTCGCGGAACTGCACGAGCTTCACGCCGCGCGCCAGCGCCGCTTCCAGGCGGCCCAGGAACGGCGCGATGCCCGCCCGCGAGCCGATGGCGCCGATGCCGTAGGTGGTGGGTAGCTGCAGCCAGCGCAACGGCGGCAGGGTGGCGGGCAGCAGATCGCCCACCGAAGCCGCGTTGGCCGGATTCACCCATTCCAGGCGCTGGTTTTCCAGGCTTTGCGGTTCGCCTTCCCAGCCGGTGACGTGGCAGAACGCCAGCCGTACCGTCGTGTGCGGGTAGACATGCACGTAAGTGACCCAGGGGCGCGACTGCGTCACCCGTATGCCGATCTCTTCGTGGAGTTCGCGGGCCAGCGCTTGCAGCACGGTCTCGCCGGGTTCGAGCTTGCCGCCCGGCAGTTCCCACCAGCCCGACCACGGCTTGCCCTCGGGCCGCTGGCCCAGCAGCAGCATGCCGTCGGGACGCAGGATCAGGCCGGCGGCGACGTCGACGATCTTTTCAGACATGGCGGGCCGCCCAGTCGCGCGCGAACTGATAGGCCACGCGGCCGGACCGCGAGCCGCGTTCGATCGTCCATTGCAGGGCTTCGGTGCGCGACGGTTCGATGTGCGCCTCCGGGCAGCCCAGCTCGCGCAGCCAGTGGTACACGATGTCCAGGTAGTCGTCCTGCTTGAAGGGGTAGAACGACAGCCACAGGCCGAAGCGCTCGGACAGCGAGATCTTTTCCTCGACCGTTTCGCCCGGGTGGATTTCTCCGTCGGGCTGGTGCTTGGCCTGCAGGTTCTCGCTCATGTATTCCGGCATCAGGTGGCGCCGGTTGGACGTGGCGTAGATCAGCACGTTGTCGCCCGAGGCCGACACCGAACCGTCCAGCACCGACTTCAGCGCCTTGTAGCCGGGCTCGCCTTCCTCGAAGGACAGGTCGTCGCAAAACACGATGAAGCGTTCCGGCCGCGCGGCGACCAGCTCGACGATGTCGGCCAGGTCGCCCAGGTCGGACTTGTCCACTTCGATCAGGCGCAGGCCACGGCCGCCGTAGGCAGCCAGCATGGCCTTGACCAGCGAGCTCTTGCCGGTGCCGCGCGCGCCGGTCATGAGCACGTTGTTGGCCGGCTTGTTCTCAAGGAACTGCAGCGTGTTGCGGTCGATGGTGGCTTTCTGGCGCTCGATGTGCTGGAGGTCCTGCATGTCGATGCGCGCGACGTGGCGCACGGCGTCCAGCCAGCCGCGGGCGCCGCGCTTGCGCCAGCGGAAGGCGTGCGCGCTCCAGTCGATCTCGGGAGTGGCCGGAGGCAGAAAGGCCTCGAGCTGCGCCAGCACGCGTTCCGCGCGCTGGATGAGGGTGGAGAACTCGGTTGCCGTCATGGCTGATCAGGAGCGGTAGTCGGCGTTGATCGACACGTACTCGTGCGAGAAGTCGCAGGTGTAGACGGTGTCGCTCACCTGGCCGCGGCCCAGTGCGATACGCACCGAGATCTCGGCCTGCTTCATGACGCGCTGGCCGTCGGCTTCCTGGTAGGCGGGGTTGCGGCCGCCGTCCTTGGCCACCAGCACGTCGTCGAGCCACAGGCGGATGTTGGACACGTCCAGGTCGTCGATGCCGGCGTAGCCGACGGCGGCCAGGATGCGGCCCAGGTTGGGGTCCGACGCGAAGAAGGCGGTCTTGACCAGCGGCGAATGCGCCACGGCGTACGCCACCTTCAGGGCCTCTTCGGTGGTGCCGGCTTCTTCGACGCGGATGGTCATGAACTTGGTGGCGCCTTCGGCGTCGCGCACGATCTTGGTCGCCAGGTCCAGCGCGGCGGCCGTCAGGGCCTCGCGCACGGCCGCGTAGGCGGCGTCGCTTTCGCTATTGACGGTCACGCCGGACTTGCCGGTGGCCGCGATGATGAAGGAGTCATTGGTGGACGTGTCGCCGTCCACGGTGATGCGGTTGAAGGACGCGTCGGCGATTTCCACGGCCAGCTTGCGCAAGAGCGGCTGGGCGATGCCGGCGTCGGTGGCCAGGAAGCTCAGCATGGTGGCCATGTTGGGCCGGATCATGCCCGCGCCCTTGCTGATGCCGGTGAAGGTGACCGTCTTGCCGCCGATCTGCGCCTTGGCCGACGAGATCTTCGGCAGCGTGTCGGTGGTCATGATGCCGTGGGCGGCGCTGGACCAGTGGTCGGCCGCCAGGTCGGCGATGGCGCCCGGCAGGCCGGCGACCAGGCGGTCCAGCGGCAGCGGCTCGAGGATGACGCCGGTGGAGAACGGCAGGATCTGCGCGGCGGGCACGCCCAGCAGCTTGCCCAGCGCTTCGCAGGTGTCCCGGGCTTTCTTCAGGCCTTCCTCGCCGGTGCCGGCGTTGGCATTGCCGGTGTTGATGACCAGCGCGCTGATGGGGCCGCCGGCGGCCAGGTGGGCCTGGCAGACCTGCACCGGGGCGGCGCAGAAGCGGTTGCGCGTGAACACGCCCGCCACGCTGGTGCCTTCGGCCAGCCGGAACACCGTCAGGTCACGTCGGTTGGCTTTGCGGATGCCTGCCTCGGTGACGCCGATTTCTACGCCGGCAACAGGAAAAATTTCGGACTCGGAGGGGATCTGCAGATTAACGGCCATGACTTCGTCTCTTGAAGTAAGCGGGACGGAACCGCCGCCAGGCTAGGCGGCGCGCGGGGGAAAGCTTCGTATTATCCCACCGCTTTGCGGCAGGGACTTGTCAGTGGAAGGTCAGGGGCCGATGCGCATGGCGGCCACGTCCAGCACGCCCGCTTCGCGGTTGCCGAGCACGCTGCGTACCGTGCCGTCCGGCGCCTGCAGCACCGACTTTCCTGCGGGCACGTCTTCGCCGCCGGCCCGGCGCGCGGACCGGCCGCGCGAGGGCGAAAACAGCAGGTCGCCGGGCTGGGCGCCCTTCACGCGGGGGTTGGCGGACAGCACGCGGGTGCCGGGCGGGTAGCTCATGTCGCCCAGTACCGTGTCGCGGGCCATGAGGCCTTCGAAGCCCACCATGCGACGCTGGCCGTCCAGTTGCATGTCCACTTTCAGCAGCGGGATCTTGCCGACGGTCAGGGAGTCGCTGCCCTCGGTGCGCAGCAGCCAGCGCGGGGCGGCCCCGGCCGCGTCCAGCGGCGTGCCGCGCGCGGCCTCCTCGACTTTCAGCCAGGCGCCCGGGGGCACCGGCTGCTGGTCGAGCGTATTGCCGATGGCCAGGTGGCAACTGGCGAAATGGGGTTGCCCGCCCCGCATGACGAATTCGATCCGGTGCCCGTGCGCGCAGAGCCAGCCTTCCAGCGCCTGGTCGCGCGCGATTTCGACGGACAGTGTTTCCGCCTGCCTGCTGGAGGCCGGGTAGCGGAACAGGCGCGAGGCGGAGATGCCCTGGATGGGGGCGGGGTGGGCTTCGGGAAAGACGGCGCGGTCGAACGAGGCCAGCTCGCCCGGAGCGGCCAGGCTGAGCACGGTGCCGGCGGGCATCTCCACGCCCGCCAGGCGGGTGGGCTGGGCCAGCACGGTCTTGCGGCTGTCGTCGGCCCGCGCTTCGCGCTGGGCCGAGAACCACAGGCTGAACTGCTGGTAGGGGAAGATGGCGCCGACGACCGCCAGGCAGGCCATCAGCAGGGTGCCGAAGCGCCGGTGTCCGCCCAGCCACTGGCGGGCGCCGCGGGACGTGGCCAACACGGCCAGCCAGGTCAGCAGCGTAGACAGGCAGGCCAGCGAGGCCGCCATCAGCACGTAGAAATTACCGCCAGGAAGGGAAACCGGAATCATGGCGGCAATTATGCGCCAATCCGCGCGCCGGTTTCCGCTAGGGGGATCAGTCCTTGGCGGATTCCGAGCGGGTGGCCACGACCTGCAGCTTGAGTTCGCCCAGCGCCTGGAACAGGGCGTTGCGGCTGGCCTCGGGCAATTCGACGAACATGGACTTGACCCAGGATTCATGGGCGCGCGCCATGCGGGCGAAGCTCTTTTTCCCCAGGGGGGTCAGCTTGATCAGCGAACTGCGGCGGTCGGACTCGACCTTCGTGCGCACCACCAGCCCTTCTTTTTCGAGCTGGTCGGTGATGCCGGTGATGTTGCCGTTGGTGACCATCATGTGGCGCGACAGTTCTCCCATTTTCATGCCCTTGGGCGCGCGCTGCAATTGCGCCATCAGGTCGAAGCGGGGCAGGGTCGTGTCGAATTCGTTGCGCAGGCGGCTGCGGATCTCGCCTTCGATGAGATTGGCGCATGTCAGCATGCGCAGCCATAGCCGTAGCGCGTGGTGATCGTCGGGCGCGGCGCGGGATTCCAGGTCGGGGGCGTCAGTCATGGCTAGGAAGATTACCGGGAATTCGTTGTGAAGCGGGCGCCAGACCCATCTGATCGAAGATGGCTCGTGTCAGCGGGCTGTGCGGATCGTTGAGCGTCAGGACGATATCGTAATGATTCGTGCCGGGCATGGCGACGTATTGGCCGGGAAAGCCGCGTTCGCGCCACGCGGCCAGGTAGTCGTCGCTTTGGCGCTTGAACTCGTCGGTTTCGGATTCGCCGTAGCTGACCACCAGCGGGCAGCCGGTCTGGGGCAGATGCAGCGTCGGGCTGTTGCGGATGGCGTCCGCCTCGGTCATGCGCATCCATTCGTTGATGTGGGTGTGCACCACCGGACGCAGGTCGAACAGGCCGGACAGGGGCGCGGCGCCCCGGATCACGTCGGGTGGAACCTCGTAGCTGGCGTGCCAGCCGCCGGCCAGCAGCGCGCCGACCAGATGCCCGCCGGCGGAGCTGCCGCAGATGTGGATGCGGGCAGGGTCCCCGCCGAACCTGGCGATGTGGCGGTGTATCCAGGCCAGCGCGCGGCGGTTCTGGTCCACGATGCGGTCCAGCGTCACGGCCGGGGCCAGCGAATAGTTCACCGACACGACCACCGCGCCCGCCTGCGTGAACGCCGGCGCCATGCTGCTGGATTCGTTCTTGGACAAGAGGCGCCAATAGCCGCCATGGATGAACACGAATACCGGCGCGCCGGGCGTGCCGGGCGCGGTGCTGGCGGCGGGGAATATATCCAGCATTTCGTCGGGGTGGTCGCCGAACGGCACGTCCAGCGCGCAATCCAGCGTGCGCCGCGCGGTGGCGCTGTCCTCGGCGTATTTCTTGAGTATCGGCTGGATGTCGGGTACTGTCCCGCGAGCGTTGTACTGGACGTCCAGGCCGGCGCGGTCGTAGTTGCGGTAGAGGGTCGTCATGGCAGTTTGCTGATCATGGCAGTTCGGTAAAAACCCTTTAGTAAAAACCCTAGACTTGTTTTGACGAATACTTTAAACCTAAACTATGAACCACGCCAGCCATCCCGTGCTGCAAAACGGGATCGCGGCGTTGCAGGAAACTTTCTTTGCAAGCACCAGTTTGACGGCGGCGCAATGGCGCCGGCAGGCCGGGCATAGAAGTCTGTCGAATCGCACCTTCAAAAAGAACACCCTCTGCGCGGGCTCGCGCACGGAGCACACCACCATGCGTTTGATCACTTCCCTACTGGCTGCCGCCGCCCTGGTTCCGGCTCTGGCTTCGGCCGATCCCGTCAAGGTCGGCATCGCCAACGATATCTCCGGCCCGTTCGCGGCGCTGGGCGCCGAGGCCCGCGACGGCTTCAATCTGGCCATCAAGCAGTTGGGCGGCAAGCTGGGCGGACAGCCCGCGGAGTTCGTGCAGACCGACATGGGCGGCAACCCCGACCAGGCCCGCCAGCTCGTCACGCGCTACATCCAGCGCGACAAGGTCGATTTCTTCACCGGGCCCATCGGTTCGAATGTGGCGCTGGCCGTCGGCCCCGCGCTGTTCGCCGCCAAGGTGCCCTACCTGTCCAACAACCCGGGCCCCAGCCAGTTCGCGGGCGCCCAGTGCAACACCTACTGGTTCGGCACGTCCTACCAGAACGACGCCTTCCATGAGGCGGCCGGCAAGGTCGCCGCGGACCGCGGCTTCAAGAAGATGTTCATCATGGCCCCGGATTACCCGGCCGGCAAGGATGCCCTGACGGGCTTCAAGCGCGGCTACAAGACCGCGCCCGGCGACGAGGTCTACACCAAGCTCGGCCAGATCGACTACGCCGCCGAAATTGCGCAGATCCGCGCCGCCAAGCCCGACGCCGTCTACATCTTCCTGCCGGGCGGCATGGGCATCAACTTCGTCAAGCAGTTCGTGTCCGCCGGCCTGTCGCAAAGCGTCAAGCTGATCGGGCCGGGCTTCTCCGCCGACGAGGACGTGATCCAGGCCGTGGGCGAACCGATGCTGGGCATGTATAACACGGCGCAATGGGCGCATGACCTTGACGTGCCGCAGAACAAGGCCTTCGTCGAAGCGTTCCGCAAGGAATACAACGGCCGCTATCCGTCGGTGTACGCCGCCCAGGCCTACGACGTGATCATGGCCATGGACGCCGCCGTCAAACAGGCCGGCGGCAAGGCTTCGGACCGCGCTGCCATCGTGAAGGCGCTGGAAAAGGCCGACTACCCCTCGGTGCGCGGCAGCTTCACCTACGGCAAGAACCACTACCCCATCCAGGCCTACTACCAGCGTGTCGTCGACAAGGACGCCAGCGGCCGCATCACCAACAAGCTGGTGGGCAAGGTGTTCGACAAGTACCAGGACGTCTACGTCGGCGACTGCAAAAATATGTGACCCCCCCGGAGCGCTGCGCGCTTCCCCCCGGGGGGCGTCGCAGCGGACCGGAAAAGCCGGATCCGCGCGACCCCGCTTGGGGGCGGACAGGCCATGATTCGAGCGCTGCGATGTTCGTTGCGGGATGCAGGTTGGATAGCTTTGGTGAATTGATCGCGGGGGCCCTTCGGCGACGCGCGGCAAGGGGGAAGTTTTCATGACGTTTACGCTGATCGTCGAGCAATTGCTGAACGGTCTGCAGTTTGGGTTGATGTTGTTTCTGATCGCGGCCGGGCTGACCCTGGTGTTCGGCATCATGGACATCATGAATCTGGCTCACGGCTCGCTCTATATGGCCGGCGCCTATGTCGCCGCCGAAACCATGCAGCGCACGGGTTCGTTCACCGCCGCCGTCCTGGTGGCGGCCGTCGCCACCGGCCTGGTCGGCATCGCGCTGGAACTCACCCTGATCCGCCGGCTGGCGCTGCGCGACCACCTGGCCCAGGTGCTGGGCACCTATGCGGTCATTCTCATCGCCAATGATCTGGTCAAGATGATCTGGGGTCCGGCCCCGGTCATGCTGAACATGCCCGCCGTCCTGTCCGGGCCGGTGCGCCTCCTGCCCGACCTGCTGTATCCCGCCTACCGCCTCATGATCATCGTGTTCGGCGTGGCCGCGGCCGCGGGCCTGTACTGGTTCGTGACGCGGACCCGGGCCGGCGTGCTGGTGCGGGCCGGCGCATCCAACCGCCAGATGGCCACCTTGATGGGCGTGCGCGTGCCTCTGCTGTTCCTGGGCGTGTTCGTGCTGGGCGCCATGCTGGCCGCCGTCGCCGGCGCGCTGCTCGGCCCGATCACCTCGGTGCAGGTGGGCATGGGCGAAGAGATCCTGATCCTGGTGCTGGTGTGCATCGTCATCGGGGGCATAGGCTCGATCCGGGGCGCCTTTGTCGGCGCCCTGCTGGTGGGCATGGTCGACACGGCGGGGCGGGCCTTCCTGCCGATGCTGCTGCGCCAGGTCTTCTCGCCGGCGGTGGCCTCCAGCGTCGGGCCGACGCTGGCCGCCATCGCCATTTATGTATTGATGGCGGCTGTGCTGGTGTTCCGGCCCTCCGGCCTGTTTCCGGCGCGGGGTTGATCATGAGAACCAAACTCTGGACCGTGGTCCTGCTGGCCGCGCTGGCGGTGTTCCCGCTGGTGGCGCCGATGCTGGGCCTGGATTTCTACATTTCTTTCGTGCGGCGCGTGCTGATCTACGCGCTGGCCGCGACCAGCCTGAACCTGATCCTGGGCTACGGCGGCATGGTGGCGCTGGGGCATGCGGCGTTCTTCGGCGCGGGCGCTTACGCGGTGGGCATCCTGGCCATGTCGGGGGTCACGTCCGCGCTGATCGTGTGGCCCGTGGCGATGCTGCTGGCGGGCGTGCTGGCCTGCATCACCGGCGCGATCTCGCTGCGCACGCGTGGCGTGTACTTCATCATGATCACGCTGGCGTTCGCGCAGATGCTGTTCTATATCTTCATCTCGCTGCGCCAGTACGGCGGGGAAGACGGGTTGAACCTGCCCGGCTATTCCACCTTGCCCGGCATCGATCTCGCCAATGACGTCAGCTTCTATTATCTGGTGCTGGTGCTGTTCGCGCTGCTGATGTGGGTGTTCGGCCGCGTGGTCGTTTCACGCTTCGGCACGGCCCTGCAAGGCATCCGCGAGAACGAGTCGCGCATGGAATCCATGGGCTACCCGGTCTACCGCATCAAGCTCATGGCCTTCACCCTGAGCGGCGCGGCCGCCGGCCTGGCGGGCGCCCTGCTGGCCAACCACAACCTGTTCATTTCGCCCAGCCTGATGCACTGGACCCAGTCCGCCAACCTGCTGATCATGGTGCTGGTGGGCGGTATCGGCCTGCGCTACGGCGGCGTGGCCGGCGCGGTGGTGATGCTGACCCTGGAAGAAGTGCTGCGCCTGTGGACGGAATACTGGCACTTGCCGCTGGGCGTGCTGCTGCTGTGCGTGGTGTTTGGCGCGCCGCGCGGTCTGGTCGGGCTGTTCGGCCCGTTGTTCGGCGGACGCGCCGCCCCGCAATCCGGCAAGGTGGGCTCATGACCGTCCCGATGAATGCTTCGATGAACGCCGCCGCGAAGGGCGGGGCGCCCGCCCTGGAGGCCCGCGGGCTGGTGCGCCGGTTCGGCGCGCTGGTGGCCACCGACAATGTGTCGTTGTCCCTGAACCCGGGCGAGATCCACGCCCTGATCGGGCCGAACGGCGCGGGCAAGTCCACGCTGATTCACTTGCTGTCCGGCACGCTGTCCGCCGATTCGGGCTCGCTGACCGTGGGAGGGCGCGACGTTACCGGCATGAATGCGCACCAGCGCGTGGCGGCCGGGCTGTCGCGGTCCTACCAGATCACCAATATCTTCAAACAGTCCAGCGTGCTGGACAACCTGGTGCTGGCCGTCCAGGCCCACTCGGGCAGCAGCTTCCGCTTCTGGCAGGCGCGGGCGGCCGAGTCCGCGCTGTATGAGCAGGCGCGCGAGCTGGCCCGGGAATGCGCCATCGACGCCAGTCTGCTGGAACGCCCGGCCGGCACCCTGCCGCACGGCGAGCAGCGCAAGGTGGAGTTCGCCCTGGCGCTGGCCGCGCGGCCGAGCGTGCTGCTGCTGGACGAGCCCATGGCGGGCATGGGCCCCGACGAGACCGTCCGCCTGACCGAATTGATCGAATCCATGCGGGGGCGCGCCGCCATGCTGCTGGTTGAACACGACATGCAGGCGGTGTTCCGCCTGGCCGACCGCCTGTCGGTGCTGGTGTATGGCCGCGTGATCGCCACCGGCAACCCGGACGAGATCCGCGCCAACCCGGAAGTGCGGCAAGCCTACCTGGGCGACGAGGAGACCGCGTGATGCTGACCATTGAATCGGCCAAGAGCGGCTACGGCGCGAGCCAGGTGCTGTTCGGCGTGGACCTCGAGATCGGCGCGGGCCAGGTCGTGACCTTGCTGGGCCGCAACGGCATGGGCAAGACCACGCTGCTGCGCACCCTGTTCGGCCAATTGCCGCTGCGCGGGGGCAAGATCCATTTCGCGGGGCAGGACATCAGCGGCTGGAGCCCGGACCGCATTGCACGCGCCGGCGTGGCCATCGTGCCCGAAGGGCGTCAGTGCTTTCCCAATCTGACCGTGCGCGAACACCTGACCGCCTTCGTGGCGGCCCGCAATCCCGACATCGGCGCGCCCTGGACGCCGGAGCGCGTGTTCGAACTCTTCCCCAGGCTGGCGGAGCGCGCCCGCAACATGGGTAACCAGCTTTCGGGCGGCGAACAGCAGATGCTGGCGATTGGCCGCGCGCTGGTGACCAATCCCCGGCTTCTGATCCTGGATGAGGCCACCGAAGGCCTGGCGCCGAAGATCCGCGAAGAAATCTGGAACTGCCTGGCGCGCCTGCGCGCGGCGGGGCAGACCATCCTGGTGATCGACAAATATGTCGAAAGGTTGCTAAGCCTGGCGGACCAGCACGTCATCCTCGAGCGCGGCAAAGTCGTGTGGAAAGGCGACTCCAAAGCGCTCGACGCCGACCGCAGCCTCTGGGAACGCTACCTGGGCGTGTAGCAATAAAGCCGCACTGCCGCGGCGCGAGTGGTAACGGTGGCTGATATAAATCGCAATAAATCAAGATTTATATTGCTGCGATGAAACTTAAGGTGTCTACGGCGCATCCAGACGTTTGCACCTGTATCAATTACCCCCGCTGTTCTCTACACTAGCCGCGCCAGCAGCACCGAATCGGTGCGCGGGCGATCAGGCTCATGGCTCAAAAGGCGGGGGCATCAGCGGGCGACGGGCCGATCACGGCCCTGCCGCCGGCCCGCGCCGTCCCCTGCCGCGCACATGACTTCTTATCAGGCTGTCAGGAAGACTTCGCATGGCGAAATGGGGTTTGCGCAGGAAATCACTAATGGCGCTGCTGTTGGCGTGTCTTGTCGCCTTGGCGCCGGCCGCGCTGATCGGCTGGCAGGTGCTGGACGGGGTCCGGGACCACTTTGGCCGCGCCTTTGCCGATAATTTCACGCAGTTGAACCGCCAGCGCATCCTGGCTCCGGTATCGCGCGAACTGGCGCTGTCCCAGCGGCTGGCCGATAGCGAGGTCACGCGCCGCTGGCTGCGCAACGAGAGCGATCCCGCCGCCCGCGAACTGTTCTTCCGTGAAGCCGACGGCTACCGCCGCGACCTGCTCGGCCGCGCTTATTTCATCGCCAGCGCCGCCTCCGGCAACTATTACTTCAACGACGACCAGCCGTTGTCCGAAGAGCCGCGCTATACGCTCAGCCGGAACGCCGCCGATGACGGCTGGTTCTACGCCACGATCGCCTCCCCCGCCAAGTACAACATCAACGTCAATCCGGATCTGAAGCTCAAGACCACGAAGGTCTGGATCAATGTCCAGGTCCGGGACGGCGACAGGGTCATGGGCCTGACGGGCGCGGGCCTGGACGTGGGCGGCTTTCTGCGCGAGTTCGTCAACAGCGGGCAGCCTGGCGTCACGCCCATCATCGTCGACGAAAAAGGCGCCATCCAGGCCCACATGAACCCCGCGCTCATCGCCTACAACTCGGGCGCGGGCGGGGCGGGCGGCCAAGGCATGGTCTTCAGCCTGCTGGACGCCAACGAAGGCCGCGCCGAACTGCTGTCGGCCATGCATGCCGCGCAGGCCGACCCGCAGTCCGTGCAATCGGCCTGGGTGAAGATGGACGGCGTGCGCCAACTGGTTTCCGTGGCCTACATGCCCGAGCTGCACTGGCATGTGCTGACGGTGGTGGATCTGGGCGCCGCGCGCGTGCTGGATACGGATTGGCTGTGGCCGGCCGCGATCGGCCTGGTGGTGCTGTTCGCCGCCATGCTGCTGTGCTTCGGCTACGCGATCGAACGGCTGATGCTGCGCCCCTTGCGCCGCCTGCAGCAGTCGGCGCGCGCCATCGCCGACGGCAGCTATGACGTGCGTCTGCCCCCGGGCGGCCAGGACGAGATCGGCGACCTGAGCCGCGCCTTCGGGGTGATGGCGGACAAGGTGCGCAAGCACACCGCCGAGCTGGAAACCAAGGTCCGCGAGCGCACTTCCGAACTGGAGGACGCCAACCGCGCCATGGCGGCCGCCCACAAGAAGATCGGCGACTCCATCGACTACGCCAGCCTGATCCAGCGCGCCATCCTGCCCGACCGCCAGTTGACCCAGTCGCTGGGCGCGCACCACTTTGTCCTGTGGAAGCCGCGCGACGTCGTGGGGGGCGACTTTTATGTGTTCCGTTCGGACGGCGTCAACTGCCTGCTGGGCATCATGGACTGCGCGGGCCACGGCGTGCCCGGCGCGCTGATGACGATGCTGGCCCGCGCCGCCATCGACCTTGCGATCACCGAGGTCGGGCCGAACGATCCGGCGGGCATCCTGACACGCACCGACAACGCCATACGCGCCATGCTTGCGGATGCGCAATTGCCCCGGGCCCTTGCCACCAACACCGATGCGGGCCTGGTATATATTGACCGCGAAACTGGCCGTCTACTGTACGCGGGCGCGAAGATCAGCCTGTATGCAAGCGATGGCGAGAGCCTGCGCGAGGTCCCTGGTGGCAAGCGCGCGCTGGGCGACAAGCGCACGGGGATCTACCAGAACATTGCACTGCAGATGGAGCCGGGCTGGACGTACTACCTGGCGACCGATGGATTCCTGGATCAGGCGGGCGGCGAGCACGGTTTTGGCTTTGGCAACACGCGTTTTGCCGAAATGCTCAAGACGCACGCCCGGCGGCCGTTAACCGAACAGGCGGCCGCGTTCACTCAGGCGCTCGCCGAATACCAAGGTGGCCGGCCGCAGCGCGACGACATTACCTTGCTGTCTTTCCGTTTCGAATAATCGTTATCAGGGCGATACCCTCATGAATGCCTCCGATCTCTACGCACTGGGCGAGCGGTTCGACCAGAACCGCACCCTGTTGTGTTTCAACGGGCCGATTTCCCGCAGCCTGATCGAAGAAATCGGCAACGCGCTCAAGAATTACCTGAATGCCGAGCATGTGCGGCCCGCGGAAGCCATGGACGTGTTCTCCGTTTATATAGAAATGATCCAGAATATCCGCCAGTATGCGGCGTTGAATGGCGATGTGGACGCGTCGGCCACGGTGGTGATCGGGCGTCGCGACGAAAGCCGTTATGTGGTGTCGGCGGGCAATCTGGTCAACTCGCAAGACGGCCACAATCTCGTCGCCCGGATCCAGGAACTGGCCGCGCTGGACAAGGCCGCATTGAAGGCCGAATACAAGGCGCAGCTACACAAGCCGCGCACCCAGGGCGTTGCTTCGGGCGCGGGCCTGGGGCTGATAGACATCGCGCGCCGCGCCGGCGCTCCGCTGGAAGCCAGCCTGACCCCCGCCGCGCAGGCGGGGAAGGCATTCTTCAGCCTGAGCGTCGTGGTCTGAGGGCGCGCCCGCTTCAAGGATTATTTTCGGAGTATTTGATGAAAGACCTGAACATTCCCGGGACCCAGTCCACGCCCGCCATTACCGCCGACGCAGCCGCCGGCGTGCTGGCGATGCGCGGCGATTCCTATCCCGAGAATTCCTTCGAACTGTTCGGCCCTGTCATCGAATGGGTCGAGGCGTACCTGCAAACCAGTGCCGCGCCCCTGAACCTGGAACTGGAACTGCTGTATCTCAATACCAGCAGCATCAAGTCGGTCATGGACATCTTCGATGTGCTGGAGGCGGCGCATCGCAAGGACCGCCAGGTCAGCGTCACGTGGTTCTACGACATGCGCAACGAGCGCGTCGGAGAGCTGGCCGAGGAATTCAAGGAAGACTGCACCTTTCCGTTTTCGGTTGTCGGCCGCCAATGAAACCGGGCGCCGCCGAACTGGATCAGCGCATCGCCGAGCTGCTGGCGGATCCGGCCTATGCCGGCCATCCGCTGCGCGAGGCGCTCGAGGCGCTGTGGCGGCACACTGGTGAACAGATGACGCGCATCCAGCGCGTGACCCAGCTCTCGGACGCCTACCAGACGATGGCGCACGAGCGTGAACTGGGGCTGTGCGACCAGTTCGACCGGCAGTTGCGCCGCCTGACCCGTATCGCGCGGATCTCGGATCACTATCAGAACATGATGCGCGATCTGAACCGGGCGCTCGAAGAGACGTCCAGCCGTGATCCCCTGACCGGTTTGCTGAACCGGCGCGCGCTGATGGAGATGATCAAGCAAGAGGTCCAGCGCGCCTCGCGCAGCGGCGACAGTTTCGTTGTCGCCATGCTGGACGTGGATCATTTCAAGGCCGTCAACGACCGCCATGGCCACGAAACCGGCGACCGGGCGCTGGTCGAACTGGCCGGCGTGCTGGTGGAAAGCCTGCGCGATTACGATCTCTGCGGCCGCTGGGGCGGCGAGGAATTCCTGGTGCTGCTTCCCAATACCCAACCGGACGCGGCCCAGGCCGTCATGGACCGGCTGGTCGGCGACGTGCGCGGGTTGGCCGTCGCGGCGGGTGGGGATGTCTTGAGACTGACCGTGAGCATCGGGATGGCGTACCACCACTTGGGCGAGACTTTCTCAGAGACGCTCAGCCGGGCGGATCAGGCGTTGTACTTGGCCAAGCAGGACGGACGCGACCGCGTCGCCCTTGGTTTTCCCAAGCGCTGAATGAACCCGGAACGGCTGTTATCCGGTATGGAGCCCCTTATGCTTGATTCTCACCTTGGCGGTTCGAGCGCGACCCCCAAAGGCTCCGCGTGGCAGGTGGACAATTACCTGACGTCGATGAACCGGGCGCTTCTGCTGTTCGACTTCGACGCAACTGGCGCCTTGCTGAACGCCAACGCAAATTTTCTGGCCGCGGTGGGCTATGCCCACGACGAAATCCCGGCCCTGCGCCACGATATGCTGTGCGACAGCATGGACGAGGGCAAGGGCATCGCCAGCGGCGAACGGATCTGGGCGCGGCTGCGCGGCGGGCAGCACTTCTCCGGCACGTGCCGCTACCGCCAGAAGGACGGTAGCTCGCTCTGGATCGAGGCGACCTACCTGCCCATGCTGGACGATGCGGGCGAAGTCGGCCGCATCTCGGTGATTTCGCGCAAGTCGATTGCCGATGCCGAACGGCAGGAAGAAGTCCGCCTGTTGCTGTTGGGCATCAATGAAACCGGCAACGCGGTGGCCGTGTCCGGCTGCGATGGGCGCATCGTTTACGTGAACGATGGCTTCCAGCGCATGCTGGGATTTTCGCGCGGCGACGCGGTGCACCAGGACCTGGGCGAACTGCTGGCCGGCGGCCGGCCCGACGGCGGCACGCGCGAGGAACTGCACAGGCGCATCGCCTGCCGCGAGGGCTACCACAAGGACGTGCTGGTCTACGACCGTGGCGGCAAGCCGCTGTGGGTTTCGGTGATGGCCAATTCGGTGTTCGACGACCGCGGCACGCTGGTCAACATCGTGGATGTGTTGACGGACATCACGCCCACCAAGGTGCATGAGGTTCTGCAGCGCCGCGTGCTGCAGGCCATGGTCAATGAGGCCTCGGTGGTCGAGGTCATGAACATGGTGTGCCGCGAGGTCGAACGCCTGGCGCCCGAGGTGGCGGCCACGGTACTGCGCGTGGACGACGCCGGCCTGCTGCGGCCGTTGGCGGCCCCCAGCCTGCCGCAGGCCTATGCGGATGCGTTGGACGGCGTGGCGATCGGTCCGCAGGCGGGCGCCTGCGGCACCGCGGCGTTTCTGGGGCGTCCGGTGATCGTGCCGGACATCGCGACGGATCCGCTTTGGGACGATTACCGGCATCTGCCGCTGCCCGAGGACATCAAGGCGTGCTGGTCGTCGCCCATCAAGTCCAGCGACGGCCGGGTGATCGGCACTTTCGGTTTCTATTTCCGCGAACGCCGCCTGCCGGATGATTTCCATCACCGGCTGGTGGATGTGTGCGTCTATCTGTGCGCGTTGGCGCTGGAGCGCGAGGAAGCGCGTGCGCGCATTCGCCAGTTGGCGTTCTACGACGAGCTGACGGGGCTGCCCAACCGGAATCTGCTGCTGGCGCAGGCCGAGCAGGCGATCGCGCGCGCCGAACCGGAACGCAAGCGGGTTGCGGTGCTGTTCCTGGATCTGGACCGCTTCAAGCAGGTCAACGATACGCTGGGCCACCCGATCGGCGATGCGCTGCTGCGCGATGTGGCGCAACGTCTGCGCCGTCTGGCGCGTCCGGCGGATATCGTCGGCCGGCTCTCCGGCGACGAGTTCGTGATGCTGATGCCGGAGTTCGAGCACGGCCGGTTGACCGCGGCCGCGGAACACATTCTGCTGGCGCTTGCCCAGCCGTTCTCGGTGGGCGGTATTACGCTGAATCCGTCGGCCAGTATCGGCATCAGTGTCTTCCCGGAGAACGGGCGTGACATGGACACGCTGCTGCGCCATGCCGACATGGCGATGTACCAGGCCAAGACGGCGGGCCGTAACCGCATTTCGTTCTTCAGCGCGGAGATGAACCGCCAGGCGCAGGAGCGGCTGGCGCTGGAAGCCGCGCTGCGCGATGCGCTGGAGGCGAAGGCGTTGCGGCTGCATTATCAGCCGCAGGTGGGGTTGAAGAATGGCAGCCTGTATGGGGTGGAGGCGCTGGCCCGCTGGCGCCATCCGACTCTGGGCGATATTTCGCCGGCGCGTTTCGTGCCGCTGGCCGAAGAGTGCGGCCTGATCGGGGATCTGGGCGACTGGGCGCTGCGCGAGGCGTGTTCGCAGCTTGCGGTCTGGCGCAACAATGGGCTGCGGGTGCCTTCGGTGTCGGTGAATCTGTCGGCGACGAATTTTCATAATCTGAACCTGCCCCGGATGATTGCCGCGACGTTGGCGGAGTTTGGTCTGGCGCCGGCGGATCTGATGCTGGAGATTACGGAAGGCGTGGTGCTGGACGCGACGGCGGGTACGCTGCGGACGATCGCGGAGCTGCACAGGCTGGGCGTGCGGCTGTCGATGGATGATTTCGGGACGGGATATTCGAGCCTGGGGCATTTGCGGCGGCTGATCGTGGATGAGCTGAAGCTGGACCGCAGTTTTGTGCAGGGGCTGGAAAGCGACGATGCGGCCAGGGCGTTGACGAGCGCGGTGATACGGATCGGGGAGAGCCTGAGTCTGCCGGTGGTTGCCGAGGGCGTCGAGAACGAGGAGCAGCGGCGGTTTCTGATCGAGCAGGGGTGTGCGGCGGGGCAGGGGTTCCTGTTTTCGCCGCCTTTGCCGGCGGGGGACCTGGAGGAGTGGCTTCGGGGGCGGTTTTAGGCTTCGATTGTTTGATCGTTTGATCGGTGTTCGATTGCTGCTTGCTTGCTTGGTTGCGGCGGGTGTCGGTTCTTTTGGCGCCTGGCGTGGCGGGGGCCTGGGGTACGCGGGGCTGCGATTGCGGCCCGGAGCCTTCGCTCCGGGCTGCCCCTGCGTCAACCTCGTACGCCTTCGGCTCCCTACGGTTTCCCTTGGGCTTATCGACGCCCCGCGTACCCCAGGCCCCCGCCTCGCCAGGCTCCGGTGATTGAAGCTTCACGGACGCTGGGGCGGATGGGGTTCTTGAGGTTCTTGCCCGCTTGTTTTGAGTGATGGATGATCTTGCGGGGCCTGCCCCCGGCCGGCCGCGCGGGCGGCCTTTGGGGGCTTACGCGTTGTCTTGCGTCTTGCGTTTGCTTTTGCATCCTGCCCGTCGCGTCTGCTTCCTGCGTTGCACATCCGCGTTGCGCCGCATCCCGCATCCCTCGTCCTGCGTCCCCTATCCCAAGTCCCGTATTTCGCGTCCAGCGTTCCGCATCCCGCGTCTCGCGTCCTGCGCAATTTTTGGGGAAGGCGTGTGAGCCGATGGAACGGGAGGGGCGCGTGTGGATTTGGCCTTGCCTGGCGTCGATCGTGCGCGGCGTTTATGGGTTACCCAAAGAACTTGACCACTACCCAGGTGACATCGTGGCCGTTCACCTGAGGCATGATCGACTGATACGTGAAGGTCTGCGGTCCGGTGGGGAATTCCTCGCAGGTCCAGGTGCCGGGGTATGGGCAAGGCTGGCCGGATCGGATGCGGACGGTGCCGGCAGGCGTGTCGTGCATCCAATGCCAGGTAACGGGCGCGCCCTCGTGCGCCGGCAGCGGTTCATGTTGCGCGACCGTGCATAGGATCTCGCCTTTGTCGTCGACTCGCCACCGGCCCGCGCGGGGCGCGAGCTGGCCGGTCGTGGCCATGCGCGCCGGTTCGGGTTCGGGGGCGCGCTGGTCGATATCGCGTTGCCAGATGACGCGGCCGCGGGTGGTGTCGTCCGAGATGGGCGGGGCGAGTTCTCCTGCCTGGAAGTATCGGCGCGAGTTGTTCTTGGCCAGCGTGTACCACCAGCCTTCGGAAGGAATCCGTTCACCGACGACGATGTGGGTGGGCGTGGGTTCCACGGGCGGGGTGCCTGGCGTCCTGCCTCGGGCTTCAGGTGAGGGCCAGTCGCTGTCGTCATCGAAGCGGGCAAGCCAGCGCTGGGTGTCGCGGCGGTTGAAGCGTTCGTTGGGGTCGCCGTCCCACTCGCCGAAGCCGATCAGGTCCAATTGCGGGTGGCGGATGCGGCGCAGCAGGCGGTTGAGCCGGACGGGAAGCTCGGGCACGCCGTCTTCGACGGGATAGAGCTCCGGTTGCGGGCCGAGTTCGATCCATTGCCCGCAACCGAGCGTATCGATGCGGATGCGCGGGTCGTCGAGATGGGCGGCGACGTCTTCGCGGGTGATGGAAAGCTTTTCGCGCCAGGTGTCGGAGAGGAAGAAGCCCCAGGTGGGCGGGCGGATGCCGGAGGGTAGATCTGGCATATAGGTCATGCCGAACGGGTAGTCTGTGTCCAGTCCATAGAAATGTGGAGCAAGCGCGCGATCCCAGACTGTCGTTTCCGAACGCATGCCGAATGCCAGGGGGGTTGCCATCGCGAAGCCGCTGTAGACCTGTGCGGGCTTCAGGCGGCCGATCGTGTCGAGAACCAATCGCCGCCAGGCATCCTTATTGTCGAGCCACCACTGCCAACGAAAATAGAGTTGCAGGGACGAGTAATCTGCTCCGTCGTTGCCTCGATCGGACCTTCGCCATAGATAGGCGGCGGTGGCAGGAGAACTGTTGTGGTTATTTTCGTCGGTGAAGTTAACGGCGAACGTTTGATGAAGAGGGGTTTTCCTGGCCCATTCACGCAGATCCCCGAGCCGCTTCGAGCCATACGGATGAGGCCGCTCGGAGTCGGGGTGTGTGGCAACCGTGTAAGGGTGGCCGAGAAGCTTTTCAAAGGCTTCGTGGACGTCGATCATGGACAGGGTAGTGTGCAGGTAGTGGGCTGGGTCATAGTTGAAGTAGAACGTGATGAACGGCGACACGGACATTTCAAAATCACCATGATTGACCACGTAGTTGGGCCATTCCTTCAATTCCGAAATCATCATGTCGACCATATCCTGGTCGACTAGCGAGTTAACGGTGCTCATCGACGCCTCCCTGACGATCCCTTGTCATGGCCGGCTTGGCCAGGCTTGTAACCCGTGCAGTCTTCCGGTACGCGGACAAGCGCTACTTTATTTTTATCTCTGTTCATGAGGCGAACGTAGTCGTCCATCTGCTTTCCCTTCACCCAATCATTCGGAAACTTGATCTCCACCGCTGCGAAGACATTGCTGACTTCAAACGGCTGCTGGCGATATTCCACGATCACAAGATCCGGCGCCAGGCTGCCTCTGGGCCGTGGCCAGAACGGAAAATACTCGCTGATGCGCTTCGGACGGGTGGACGGCTGGCCGAGCATTGCGGCGTACGTCTTTCCGTCGTAGTTCGGTTCGGCCTTGAGCGGGCTTTGCCATCCCAGCAGATCGTCCACCGCTTCGAACACCAATGAGGCCGTGGTCTGCTTGAGCGTGATATCCACGGTGGTCTCTATGACATCGCCCGGGATCTTCTTGCGTATCCGGCGGGGTACGGTAATGGGAGACTTCAGCGCCCACTGGCATGCGGTGCTGATGACGGGCCGGAACGGGATCTTGCGTTCGATGTAGTGACGGTAAGTCACGTTTTCGTTGCGGCCGCGGGATATCGTGACATTGCCGCCGGTCCGGACGAACGTCGAACTCTTTACGTCGATCTCTTCCTTCATTCCCCTGATGATGTCTTTCAGGACGGTTTCGACTTCCTTCTTGCGCTGAGCGATGTGAGCCAGCGTTTCGGCGGTCTCGATCGCGGTTTGCGCGGTTTCATAGGCGGCGTAGGCGCGATAGGCGCGGACTCCCCAGACGACGGCGGCGGCAGCAGCGGGGGCGACCATCAGGCGTTTTCTTCCATTACGGGTTTCCTTCCATTTGCTCGTCCATGAATTCCTCGTCTCGCGGGCCCGGTTCCGGAAAATTGGGGTTGGCGGCGTCCAGGTCTCCGACGAGCGCGTCGGGATCGTCGGGGATCTTCTGGTCGTCGCGCATGATGGTCTTGTAGGTCTGCACGCTGCGAGCCCCCGGCGTGTCGATGAATTCCGTTTCACCATTCTGGTCGGTCGTGCCTTCCATCAGCAGCGTGCCGCCGGCCTTGATGCGATAGCGGTAGCGCTCGAAAGCGCGCTCGTCCGTCTTGCGTAGCCGAAAGCGGCCGGCGTAATCGCCGGCGGTGACGTCGGGAGACTTGAAGACGGGCAGGGCCGCCCCGCTGCCGGCCGGGCCCGATAGCTCGTGCGAGGCGGCCTTGACGGTGAAGGCGCCGGGCATGCCCAGTTCGATATTTCCCCCGGCCAATCTGATGTAGGCGCCGTCGCATAACAGGGTGATGTGCTTGTCGGCGGCGATCAGCACGTGCTCGTTGCTGGCCGTGATCTCGACGCTTTGATCCGCCTGGAGGCGGATGTGGTTGCGCTGGGCCTGCAGCAGCATTTCTCCCTGATGCGCGATATGGCGCATGCTGCCCCCCTGGCTGAACATGCCCAGGTCGCCGCCGGCATTGAGCACGACCTTTGCGCCGGCGCTGATGTGCTGGTTCTGTTGGGCGATGCTGTCGATGTGCTCGCCGGCCGTCAGCGTGATGGCGGCGGGGGTGCCCGCAGCGATGCCCGCGGGAGCGCTGAGCGCAATCGCGGGCTGGCCGTCGTCCTCCGCGCCAGCGGGCTGGTCATTTGCGCCCCGGCCCAGTCCGCGGATAGCCTCGGTCAGCGAGTGTTGGGGCGTGGCGTCGTGGGGGACCCCCTGGTGTCCGCCCGCGTATTCGCCCAGATTCCGGGCCAGTTCCAACGCCGCTTCCAGCACGCCGGCCAGCTCCGAACGGTCCAGGTGGCCGCCTTGGGCTTGCCTGCGGTCATCGGTGGCAAGCAGCAGGCCCTTGGCCGCGCGCAAGGCCCCGTGCTCGTCTGTGCGCAGTTCAAACCCTTCGCCGCGAGGCGCGCCGCCGGACGGGCGCGGGTGGGTCAGATAGCCCAGGTGCAAGGCCGTCGCGCCGTGGTCGCTCATCAACGCGGCGCTGATCTGGCCGGAGGTATCGTCCAGTCGCAGTTCGTTGGCACGGTCGGCCTTGTGTTCCTTGCTCTTGATGGTGCTGAGGATGTTGTGCCGGGGCAATTCATAGGGAGGCAGGTTGGTTGCGCGGTAACTTCTGCCTACGATCAGGGGATGGTCGCAATCGCCGTTGACGAATTGGACGATGACTTCCTGCCCGATGCGTGGGACGGCCATGTGGCCCCACTGGGCGCCGGCCCAGTTTTGCGACACGCGGACCCAGCAGGAGCTGTGTTCGTCGTTCCGGCCCAGGCGGTCCCAGGGGAATTGCACCTTGACGCTGCCCCAGGCGTCGCAGAAGAACTCTTCGTTCGGCGGTCCAACGACGGTGGCTATCTGGGGACCGTCGATGCGGGGCCTGGGGCAGGGCTCGGGCTTCCAGTCGACCTTGGCGGGAACGAGTTCGGCGGTGTAGCGATACCGGGTGCCGTGTTCGGAGCCCGCAGCCTCTTCTTCCTGGCTGGTGTGCTGTATGCCGTGATGCCGCATGCGCACCGGCCGCCAGCCCTGATTCCATTCGTCACGGGGATGGCCCGCCAGGCGGAAGGCGACGCCGGGGATCAGGCGCGCGTCATCGCCCTCTACAAGCGCCACGCACGCATCGCGGCGCCGGCCCAGCAGACGGGTCTGCGTGAAGGGCGCGCCCGCTTCATCGCGCGTGTACCGGCCAGGATAGTCATAGCGTTCGTAGCGGGGGTCTTGATGGTCCAGGCCGGCGGCGACTGGAGAATGCTCCTGGCCATACCGGGGATTCGTGTAGGCGTAGTCGCGCTGGGTCTGCACGGCGGTGCGTACGCGTTCGGCGTAAGCGAACCTGTGCAGCGCCGGCTCGGGTTGGTCGCCGCCCGGGTTCGGGTTGTACGTGACCGGCCCGCCGTCGATTTCACCCTGGGAGCCGATGTGATCCGCGTGGATCAGACGATGGCCCTTATTGGTGTGCTCGTAGCGGTAGAAATAGCCTTCCTCCGCGGCCAGGCGGTCGAGGAACCGCAGGTCTGTGTCGCCGGCCTGTACGCAGTACTCGCGAGGCAGGTGTTCATGGGCGGTGACCTGCTGGTAGTCGGTGATGCCCTGGCGCTTGACCACATCGGCCATGATCTCGGGCACTGCCAGGTGCTGATAGATGCGCCAGTCGGAACATAGCGCCGCCCGCGCCAGCGACGGTTCGACACGCGCCCGGTAGCGCGTGCGCCGAAACCCGGTATCCGCCTGCTCGAACTCGGAAATGACGCCATGGACATATCGGATGGCCTGCGTTCCGCGCCAGATGGTGAACAGCGCGGATTGGTCCAGCAGCGCGCCGAAATCCACTGCCGGGTCACGGCTGGAGAGTTGCAGCCGCAGGCTGTAAGGCTCGGACAACGCCTCGTCCAGCGTGAATTCAATGACGTCGAACGTCGCGCCGTTGACGGGCTCGAAGGTGAAACTCAGGCCGCGAGCGGTTGGCAGCACCATGCCTCCAGGAGCATCAATGGGATGCCGCGATCTTGAGCAAGGGCCGGCGGGCCGGTCTATAGAATTAATTAGAAAATGAGACCGTTTCTGGGGTGGCTGTGCACCTTTCCGGATTTGAACCCTGGCCGCCGCGCCTCGGGCGAAGAGTGATGTGTCCCCAGTTTGTGCGGCTGGCCGTCGGTCTAATTACTTACCCTCATTTGCACACCCCCGACTTCGGGTATATATTTCAAGCTTAAACTATCCAGACCTAAATATCTGCGGCGCCCCGCTCCAGCAGCAAGAGCGACTGTCGCGTACTTCGGAGCGTATACGGCAATGAAAATAGCGTGCATCGGCGGCGGCCCCGCCGGCCTGTATTTCGGTCTGCTCATGAAACTGCAGAATCCCGCCAACGAAGTCACCGTCATCGAGCGCAACCGCCCGTACGACACGTTCGGCTGGGGCGTGGTGTTCTCCGACGCCACCATGCAGAACCTGCGCGAGGCCGACCCGGTTTCCGCTCAGACCATCGGCGACGCGTTCAATCACTGGGACGACATCGACATCAACTTCAAGGGCCGCAGCATCCGCAGCAGCGGCCATGGCTTCATCGGCATCGGCCGCAAGAAGCTGCTGAACATCCTGCAGGCGCGCTGCGAAGACGTGGGCGTGAAGCTGGTCTTCGAGAACTTCGTTCAGGACGACCAGGCCATCGCGCGTGAATACGACGCCGACCTCGTCATCGCTTCCGACGGCATCAACAGCCAGGTCCGCACCCGTTACGCGGATACGTTCCATCCCGACATCGACCAGCGCCGCTGCCGCTTCGTGTGGCTGGGCACCAAGAAGGTGTTCGACGCGTTCACCTTTGCCTTCGTGCAGACCGAGCACGGCTGGTTCCAGGCGCATGCCTACCGCTACGAGGACGGCATGTCCACGTTCATCGTGGAAACCCCCGAGGAAACCTGGCAGGCCGCCGGCATCGAGCAGATGAGCCAGGAAGAGGGCATCGCCTACTGCGAAAAGCTGTTCGCGCCGTGGCTGGACGGCAATGCGCTGATCAGCAACGCCACGCACCTGCGCGGTTCGGCCATCTGGATCCGATTCCCGCGCGTCATCTGCAACACCTGGGTCCACTGGAATACGCTTGAGACGGCGCGCGGCCAGCGCCGCGTTCCCGTTGTGCTGATGGGCGACGCCGCCCACACGGCCCACTTCTCCATCGGCTCCGGCACCAAGCTGGCGCTGGAAGATTCGATTGAACTGGCGCGCTGCCTGAGCGGGGCGGAAGGCAGCGTCGAGGCCGGGCTGAAGCACTACGAGCAAGTGCGCAGCGTGGAAGTGCTGAAGATCCAGAACGCCGCCCGCAACTCCACCGAATGGTTCGAGAACGTCGAGCGCTACGCCGACCTGGAACCCGAGCAGTTTGCCTATTCGCTGCTGACCCGCTCGCAGCGCATCTCGCACGAGAACCTGCGCCTGCGCGATCCGGCCTGGCTCGAAGGCTTCGAACGCTGGATCGCGGAACGCGCCGGCGCCGCCACGGCGCAGGGCCAGCGTCCCGCGATGCCCATGCTGACGCCCTACCAGGCGCGCGGGGTGCGGCTGAAGAACCGCATCCTGGTGTCGCCGATGGCCATGTATTCGTGCACCGACGGCGTGCCCGGCGATTTCCATCTGGTCCACCTGGGCGCCCGCGCCATGGGCGGCGCGGGGCTGGTCATGGTGGAAATGACCTGCGTATCGCCGGACGGCCGCATCACCCCGGGGTGCCCGGGCATGTGGAACGACGACCAGCAGCAGGCGTTCGCCCGCATTGTGAATTTCGTGCATGGCAACAGCGACGCCCGGATTGGCCTGCAGTTGGGCCACGCCGGCCGCAAGGGGTCCACGCAACTGGGATGGCAGAAGATCGATCACCCGCTGGCCGAAGGCAACTGGCCGCTGGTGTCGGCCTCGGCCCTGCCGTACATCGAAGGCGTGTCGCAGACGCCGCGCGCCATGACGCGCACCGACATGGATCAGGTGCGCGACAACTTCGTCGCCGCCGCCCGCCGCGCGGCCGCCGCCAACTTCGACTGGCTGGAACTGCACTGCGCGCACGGCTACCTGCTGTCCAGCTTCATTTCGCCGCTGACCAACCGGCGTGAAGACGAATACGGCGGCAGCCTGGAAAACCGTCTGCGTTATCCCCTGGAAGTCTTCCACGCGGTCCGCGCCGTCTGGCCCCAGGACAAACCCATGTCGGTGCGGATTTCCGCCAGCGACTGGGTGGAAGGCGGCGTCACCGCCGACGACGCGGTGGAGATCGCGCGCCACTTCAAGGCCGCCGGCGCCGACATGATCGACTGCTCGTCGGGCCAGGTCAGCAAGGAAGAAAAGCCGGTCTACGGCCGGATGTTCCAGACGCCGTTCGCCGACCGCGTCCGCAACGAAGCCGGCATCCCCACGATCGCGGTGGGCGCCATCTTCGAAGCCGACCATGCCAACGGCATCATCGCCTCGGGCCGCGCCGACCTCTGCGCGCTGGCGCGTCCCCATTTGGCCGACGCCTCCTGGACGCTACGCGAAGCGGCGCGGGTGGGCTATCTTGATGTGGCATGGCCGAGCCAGTACTTCGCCGGCAAGCGCCAACTGGAAACCAACTTCGAACGCGCCGCCGCCATGGCGCAACTGGATATCAAATGAACGCAATTCCGCTACCGCTTGCCGGGCGCCATGCCCTGGTGACCGGAGGCGCCCGCGGCATCGGCCTGGCCAGCGCCCGGGCCCTGCTGCAGCGCGGCGCCCGCGTCACGCTGCTGGGCCGCGATGGCGCGGCGCTGGATGCCGCGGCCGACAGCCTGGCCAGCCTGGGGCAGGTGCAGGCCGTCAGCGCGGACATCGCCGACGAGGCCTCGGTGCGCGCGGCTTTCGCGCAGGCCGAGGTCGAATTCGGCCCGGTGCTGGTGCTGGTGAACAATGCGGGCCAGGCGGTCAGCCAGCGCTTCGACCGCACCGACGCCGCCCTGTGGCAGCAGATGCTGGCCGTCAATCTGACCGGCACTTTCCACTGCATCCAGGCCGCCTTGCCCGGCATGCTGCAGGAAAAATGGGGCCGGGTAATCAACGTGGCCAGCACCGCGGGCTTGATCGGCTACGGCTATGTCAGCGCCTACTGCGCGGCCAAGCACGGCGTGATCGGCCTGACCCGTTCGCTGGCGCTGGAAACCGCTCAGAAGGGCGTGACGGTCAACGCGGTCTGTCCCGGCTACACCGAGACCGACATCGTGCGCGGCGCCGTGACGAACATCGTCGACAAGACCGGCATGACGCCCGAAGCCGCCCGCGCCAAGCTGGCCGAGCGCAATCCGCAGGGCCGCCTGGTGCAGCCCGAGGAAGTGGCCGAGACGGTCGCCTGGCTGGCCCTGCCGGCCTCGGCCTCCGTCAACGGCCAGGCGATTGCCGTCGACGGCGGCGAAGTGATGACCGGCTGAAGCCGGCAGCCCATTCCCAGAATTCACGAACGGAGACACCATGAGCATCCAGCCCGAAGTACACACCATGAAGCACCACAAGCGTCCGATTGCCGGTTATCAGGCGAAGACCTTCCTGTGGCAGGTGTCGGACGACGGCAAGATCGGTACCGTCACGCTGAACCGTCCCGAGCGCAAGAATCCGCTGACGTTCGATTCCTACGCGGAACTGCGCGATCTGTTCCGTGCGCTGGTGTATGCCACCGACGTCAAGGTGGTGGTGGTGACGGGCGCGGGCGGCAACTTCTGCTCCGGCGGCGATGTGCACGAGATCATCGGCCCGCTCACCAAGATGAGCATGCCCGAACTGCTGGACTTCACCCGCATGACGGGCGATCTGGTCAAGGCCATGCGCGCGTGCCCGCAGCCCATCGTGGCGGCGGTGGACGGCGTCTGCGCGGGCGCGGGCGCCATGGTGGCGCTGGCTTCCGACATGCGCCTGGGCACGCCGGCCGCGCGCACCGCATTTCTGTTCACCCGCGTGGGACTGGCGGGCGCCGACATGGGCGCATGCACGCTGCTGCCCCGCATGATCGGCCAGGGCCGCGCGTCCGAGCTGCTGTATACGGGCCGCGCCATGACGGCCGAAGAGGGCGCGAGCTGGGGTTTCTTCAACGCGCTGCACGAATCCGCCAAGCTGGGTGAAGCGGCGCAGGCGCTGGCGGCGCAATTGGCCGCGGGCCCGACCTTCGCCCACGGCGTTACCAAGAAGCTGCTGCACCAGGAATGGAACATGGGCGTGGACGAGGCCATCGAGGCCGAAGCCGAGGCCCAGGCCATCTGCATGCAGACGCGCGACTTCCATCGCGCCTACGAGGCCTTCGTGGCCAAGCAGAAACCCGTCTTCGAGGGGAATTGACGATGCGCGATTCAAGCTGGCTGGACTGGCCATTTTTCGACGGCGCGCACCGCAAGCTGGCGCATGAGGTCGATGCCTGGTGCGAGCAGTCGCTGGCCGACGTCGACCACCACGACGCCGACGCCGCATGCAAGAAGCTGGTCAAGGCCATGGGCCAGGCCGGCTGGCTGCGCTACGCGGTCGCGGGCGGTCCGGGCGGGGCCTGGGGCGGCGCGCTGCCCGAGGTCGATTCCCGTGCCGTATGCATCCTGCGCGAAACCTTCGCCCGCCATGAAGGCCTGGCCGACTTCGCCTTTGCGATGCAGGGCCTGGGCAGCGGCGCGATTTCGCTGATGGGCTCGGACGAGCTGCGCCGGCGGTATCTGCCGCGCGTGGCGCGGGGCGAGGCGATCGCCGCATTCGCGTTGTCCGAACCCGACGCCGGCTCCGACGTGGCCGCGTTGTCGTGCGAGGCGCGGCAAGACGGCGACCACTACGTGCTGAACGGCGCCAAGACCTGGATCTCCAACGGCGGCATCGCCGACTTCTACTGCGTGTTCGCCCGTACCGGAGAAGCGCCGGGGGCGCGCGGCATCAGCGCCTTCGTCGTGGATGCCGATACGCCGGGATTCGAGGTCAGCGAGCGCATCGAACTGATTGCGCCGCACCCCCTGGCGACCATCACCTTCGATAACTGCCGCATCCCGGCGACGCACCGGTTGGGCGATGCGGGCCAGGGATTCAAGCTGGCCATGATGACGCTCGACATCTTCCGCGCGTCGGTGGCCGCGGCCGCGCTGGGTTTTGCGCGGCGGGCGCTGGACGAAGGGCTGGCGCGCGCCAAGTCGCGCCGCATGTTCGGCCAGACCCTTGCCGACCTGCAACTGACGCAAGCCGCGCTGGGCGACATGGCAACCGCCATCGATGCGTCGGCGCTGCTGACGTACCGCGCCGCGTGGATGCGCGACGTGCAAAAGCTGCGCACCACGCGCGAGGCCGCGATGGCAAAGATGACGGCCACGGAATCGGCGCAGACCGTCATCGACCGCGCCTTGCAGATGTTTGGCGGCGCGGGCGTGGTGTCGGGGATGCCGGTGGAAAAGCTCTACAGGGAAATCCGAGCGCTGCGCATCTATGAAGGCGCTACAGAAGTGCAGAAGTTGATCATCGCCCGTGAACTGCTGAAGGCGTAAAGGGCCACCGAGCGCTTGTCTTCGGCAACGTAAACCGCACCGCACTAGCCAAGGGGAATTTCATGGAAGTATCCGCCCACATCGACACCTTCACCCGGGACAATCTGCCCCCGGGTGAACAATGGCCTGAATTCCTGCTCGACGGCCCCGACGTGGCCTATCCCAAGCGCTTCAATTGCGCCGTGGAACTGGTGGACGCGATGGTCGAACGCGGCCACGGCGACCGTGTGGCCCTGCGCTGGCGCGAGGACGGCAAGCCGGCCGCGATGACCTACCGCGAACTGGCTGCGCTGACCAACCGCATCGCCCATGTGCTGACCGAAGACATGAAGCTGGTGCCGGGCAACCGCCTGTTGCTGCGTGGGCCCAACAATCCCATGATGGCGGCGTCCTGGCTGGCCGCGATCAAGGCGGGGCTGGTCACCGTGCCCACGATGCCGCTGCTGCGCGCCAAGGAACTCAAGCAGATCATCGACAAGGCGCAGATCCAGGCCGTGCTGTGCGATGCCCGCCTGAAGGAAGAGGCGCAGTTCTGCGCCCAGCCGGATCACGAACATCACTGCCCTGGGCTGTCGCAGGTCATGTACTTCAACGATGCGGCGCCCGACGCGCTGGACGTGCTGGCCGCGGCCAAGCCGGACGCCTTCGAAGCCTGCGATACGGCGGCCGACGATGTCTGCCTGATCGCCTTCACCAGCGGCACGACGGGCTCGCCCAAGGGCTGCATGCATTTCCATCGCGATGTGCTGGCGATGTGCGACCTGTTCCCCAAGCATGTCATCAAGCCAGGACCGGACGATATCTTCTGCGGCACGCCGCCGCTGGCGTTCACGTTCGGCCTGGGCGGCCTGTTGTGCTTCCCGCTGCGGGTGGGTGCGAGCACGGTGCTGGCCGAAAAGCTGTCGCCGGAAAGCCTGCTGGAACTGATCCAGGACTTCCGAGCCACCATTGTGTTCACGGCGCCCACCTTTTATCGCCAGATGGCGGCGCTGGTGGGCAAGTTCGACCTGTCTTCCCTGAAAAAGAGCGTATCCGCCGGCGAGGCCCTGCCCGACGCCACGCGCCAGCTCTGGAAGCAGGCGAGCGGGCTCGAGATGATCGACGGCATCGGCGGCACGGAAATGATCCATGTGTTCGTGTCCAGCCCGCCGGAGTCGGTGCGCCGGGGCGCCATCGGCCGGGTGGTGCCGGGCTATGTGGCGCAGATCGTTGACGACGACATGAACCGCGTGCCCAACGGCACGGTGGGGCGGTTGGCGGTCAAGGGGCCGACGGGGTGCCGCTATCTGGCGGATGACCGCCAGCTCCGCTTCGTGCAGCAGGGCTGGAACCTGCCTGGGGATACCTTCACGCAGGACGACGACGGTTATCTGTTCTATCAGGCCCGCAATGACGACATGATCGTTTCGGCCGGCTACAACATCGCGGGGCCGGAAGTCGAGGACGCGCTGTTGCGCCACGAGGCCGTGGCGGAATGCGGGGTCGTGGGCGCGATGGACGACGAGCGCGGGCAGTTGGTGAAGGCGTTCGTGGTGCTCAAGCCGGGCTATGCGCCCAGCGGTGAGCTGGTGGCCGCGATGCAGGCTTTCGTGAAGGCCAATATCGCGCCCTACAAGTATCCGCGCGCGATCGAGTTCGTGGAGGCTTTGCCGCGCACGGAAACGGGCAAGCTGCAGCGCTTTGCGCTGCGCAAGATGGCCTGAGCAGGCAATAAGGAAACATCATGGCAGCACCCTTCATCAGCCAGGTCGAAGTCCGGTTTCGCCATTGCGACCCGGCGGGCATTGTGTTCTACCCGCGCTATTTCGAGATGATCAACGATTTTGTCGAGGAGTGGTTCGACAAGGGGATGGGGCTGCCGTTCCATGCGCTGCACGTGGACCGGCACATCGGTACGCCGATGGCGTCGGTGACGTGCGATTTCAGTGCGCCGAGCCGCTGGCATGAAAAGCTGCGCCAGACGTTGGAGGTTCAGCGTATTGGCGGCGCGTCGTTCAAGGCGCTGGTGCGATTCGAGGGGCCGGATGGGCAGTTGAGGCTGTCGGCGGTGTTGACGATCGTGACGGTGGATCTGCGGACGATGAAGTCGATGCCGCTGCCTGCGGATCTGCGGGAACGCATGCAGGATTATCTAGCGCCCGCGGCCTAGGCGGCGGGCGCCTCCCTGTGGTTTTTTTATTTATCAATAGGATGAGACGTTATGAAGATTCTGCAACCGCCGGATTGGATGGCGCCCCGGGGCTATTCGAATGGTGTGCTTACCGAGATGCAGGTGGGCAGCAAGCTTGTGTTCGTGGGGGGGCAGGTGGGGTGGAACGGGCAGCAGCAGTTCGAGTCGGACGATCTGGCTGATCAGGTTCGCCAGACCTTGTCGAACATTGTCGCCATCCTGGCCGAAGGCGGCGCGAAGCCCGAGCATATTGTCCGGATGACGTGGTATCTCACTGACAAGGATGCGTATGTGGCGGCATTGCCGGCTATCGGCAAGCACTATCGTGAATTCATCGGGCGGCATTTTCCGGCGATGACGGCGGTCGAGGTGGCGGATCTGGTTGAGGATCGAGCCAAGGTGGAGATTGAAGTGACGGCGGTTGTGCCGGCGGGTTGATCGCTGGCGGTAACGGTGTATCGAGGGTTCGCTGCCTTTGCTTTCTGGCCGGCACTGGGTGGCGGGGTGGCGGGCCTTCGGTGCTTCGTTTTTTTTTGGATGCCTGAATTCCTGAAGCGTTGCTTTTTTTGGGTTCGGGCGTTTTGTTTGAGTTCTTTAGACGCCTGGCGTGGCGGGGGCCTGGGGGGTGCGGGGCTGCGATTGCGGTCCGGAGCCTTCGCTCCGGACTGCCCCGTTGTCATCCTCGTCCTCGCCTTCGGCGACTCCTTCGGATTCCCTCGGGCGCATCTGACGCCCCGCACCCCCCAGGCCCCCGCCACGCCAGGCTTTGGTGTTTGAATCGTCACGGGCGCTGGGGCGAGTCGGGTTCTTTAGGTTCTTGCCCACGTTTGGGGGTAGGGGAATAGCTTGCGGTGCCCGCCCCCGGCCGGCCGCGCGGGCGGCCTTGGGGGGCTTACGTGGTGTCTTGCGTCGTTGTTGTGACGCTGCGCGGGCTTTGCGCGGCTGTGCGCGTGCTGTGCCCGTAGCCTTGCGTGGCGGTGTCTGTCGCTTTGAATTTTCCATGTGCCATACATGGCGGCTAGAGCACGGTGCGTCAGTTGCCGGTGCGCCGGGTTTCTCTTGGCAGTTCTCCGAAGCGCTCGCGGTAATACTCCGAAAACCGTCCCAGGTGGCCGAAGCCCACGCTCAGGGCGACTTCGGTGACGCTGGCGTCCACGTCTGTCTTCAGCCTGTTTCTTGCGGCGTCCAGCCGGAATGCGCGTAGCGCGTTCATGGGGGTGGTGTTTCTGTGTTCCTGGAACAGGCGGGTGAGGGCGGTGGCGCTGGCGCCGGCGTGGCGGGCGATGTCGGTCAGGGTCAGGGGGGCGCCCAGGCGGTCGCGCATGTAGGTTTCGGCGATGCCCAGGCGGCGCGGGATGGTGGAGGCGTCGCCGGCGTGGGCTTGCCAGGTGTTGGGCTGGTTGTAGAGCAGGTGCAGGACCAGGGTGTCTTCCAGGTGTTCGAGCCAGGCGGCGGGCGGGCGGCGGGCGCCGTCGTCCAGGGTGGGCAGCAGTTGGATCAGGCTGGTCATCATGCTGCGCCATGCGGCCCCGATGGGGGTGTCCAGGCGTAGCGCGGGGCTGAAGTCCAGGGGGCGGCCGGCGGCGTCGCCGAAGGCGCGCTGGCCGATGGCTTCGAGCTTGCCGCGGGGAATCTTCAGCAGCAGTTGCTCGCAACCGGCCTCCCAGTGCAGCCGCAGGGGGCGGTTGGGCGCGATGACGGCGGCGCAGTCGGGGTTGGCGTCGACGCGTTCGTCGCCGCATTCGATGCAGGCGCGGCCGCGCAAGGGGACCTGCACCAGCATGAAATCCTGGAGGCGGTCGGGTTCGATGCGGACTTCGGCGCCGTAGCGCAATGTACAGACCGTCAGCGAGCCGAAGCGGCCCCGGTTGAGCTGCGCGTCCACGCGGCCGCCCTTCCAGGTCAGTCGGTGTTCCTTCAGGGCTTCGGACACGCGGGCGCGGGTCTCGTCCTGATGGGTGGAGCTGAAGACGCGCTGCTTGAACAAGGGCGCGAGCGCAAGTCGGGACCAGCCGTGCATGGATGTCTCCGGGACGGGACCGATCCCGTATCCGGGTCAGCGTAAATTAAACGGACCGCATTGGGAATTAAGTGAATCCCGGATAAGACTGGCGGTATTCGGATAGAGCGGACGGGGCCGGCGGCCTACTCTTGCCTGCAGGCCCTTCAAGTGTTCACCGGAGGGCGGCGCTGCGGCGCGTACGCTGGGCGACGGTGATCGGCGGCATGCGCGAACCGACGGCAGACGGGTTCTGTCAGCTTTCCGCCGGCATGGCTGGCGGTGAAAACGGGGTGGCTCATGGTTCGAAATCTCTGGAGCCGGCGCGCGCTGGCGGCGCTGGTCTGCATGACAGTCGTGGCGGGCGCGTCGGCCGCCGACAAGGTCAAGGTGGGCCTGCTTACCACCCTGTCCGGCCCGGGCGCGGCGCTGGGCAACGAGATCCGCGACGGCTTCAATCTGGCGTTGCTGCATACGGGCGGCAAGCTGGGCGGGGTGGCGGCGGAGGTGGTGGTGGCCGATGACCAGCAGAAGGCGGATACGGGGCGTCAGGCGGTCGAGCGTCTGCTCAAGCGCGATCGCGTGGATGTGATGACGGGCATCGTCTTTTCCAATGTGCTGCTGCCGGTGATGCCGGCCATCCTGCAGTCCGGCACGATCTATCTCAGCACCAATACCGGCCCGGAAAACTATGCCGGGGCGGGCTGTAATCCCAATTTCTTCGCGGTGGCCTGGCAGAACGAGGACATTCCGGCGGCCATGGGCAAATATGCGGCGGACCAGGGCTACAAGCGCGTGGCGCTGATCGCGCCGGACTATCCGGGCGGGCGCGAATCGCTTAATGGTTTCAAGCGCCTGTACAAGGGCGGGCTGTCCGAAGAGATCTACACCCAGCTCGGCCAGTTGGACTATGGCGTGGAGATCACGCGGCTGCGCGCCAGCAAGCCCGACGCGGTGTTCTTTTTTCTGCCGGGCGGGATGGGCGTGAACTTCATCAAGCAATTCAACGGCGCGGGGCTGTCCAAGGAGATCGCGCTGCTGGCGCCGGGTTTCTCGGGCGACGAGGACACGATCGGCGCGGTGGGCGCGCCCATCGCGGGCCTGCGCAACACGTCGCAGTGGGCGGTCGACCTGGACAACCCGGCCAACCGGAAGTTCGTCGAGGATTTCAAGAAGACGTACAACCGCAGCCCGACGCTGTATGCGTCGCAGGGCTATGACGCCGCCATGCTGCTGGACAGCGCGGTGCGCCAGACGGGCGGCAAGCTGGATGCGGACGCCTTGCGTCCGGCGCTGCGGCGCGCGGACTTCAAGTCCGTGCGTGGCGACTTCAAGTTCAACCGCAACCAGTATCCGGTCCAGAACTACTACCTGCGCGTCGTCGAGGCGGGCGCGGACGGCAAGCTGGCCAACAAGTTGTCGGGCACGGTGCTGACCCAGTACCAGGATCCTTTCGCGGCCGCCTGCCAGATGAAATAGCGGCGGCGGGGCGGGCATTACAGGAGATACGCATGACTCAGAACGTAACGACGCGCGAGGTGACGGTCGCCTCGCACGATGGCAGGTCCTTCGGCGCCTATCTGGCCGTGCCGGCCGCCGGCCGCGGGCCGGGGCTGGTGCTGTGCCAGGAGATTTTCGGCGTCAATGGCTTCATGCGCCGCACTGCGCAATTGCTGGCCGAGGAGGGCTACGTGGTGCTGGTGCCCGATCTGTTCTGGCGCCAGCAGCCCGGCATCCAGCTGACGGACGGCCCCGCCGACATGCCGCGCGCCTTTGAGCTCTACAAGGGGTTCGACGTGGAGCTGGGGGTCAAGGACATTGCGTCGACGCTGGCCGCGTTGCGCGCCCTGCCGGAACAAGAGGGCGGCGCGGGCGTGCTGGGCTACTGCCTGGGGGGCAAGCTGGCTTTTCTTGCCGCCTGCCGCACGGATGCGGACGTGGCGGTGGGTTACTACGGCGTGGGCATCGAGGACAGCCTGGAAGAGGCGTCCGCGCTGCGGGGCCGGCTGGTTCTGCACATCGCCGAGCAGGACGGCTTCTGTCCGCCGCAGGCCCGCCAGCGCATCCTGGAGGCGCTGGGAGGCAAGCCGGGGGTGGAGCTCTATGTCTACCCCGGCATGGATCACGCCTTCGCGCGCACGGGCGGCGAGCACTACGACAAGCCGTCGGCGCTGATGGCGCACCAGCGCAGCATGGCCGCCCTGCAACGCGCGATCGGACCGGAATTCGATTATTCGTATCTGTGGGACAAGCATTGCGAATATGAGTTCGGCACGCGCGATGTGGCCGCCACCATGGCGACGATGGTGGCCGAGCCCTATGTGAATCACATTCCCACCATGACGGGCGGCGTGGGCCACAAGGAGCTTGCGCGCTTCTACCAGCATCATTTCGTCAATAGCAATCCGCCCGACACGCGGCTGGTGCCGTTGTCGCGCACGGTGGGCGCCACGCAGATCGTCGACGAACTGCTGTTCTGCTTCACGCACACCACCGAGATCGACTGGATGCTGCCCGGCGTGCCGCCCACTGGCAAGTATGTCGAGATCCCGCTGGTGGCCATCGTGAAGTTCCGCGGCGACAAGCTCTACCACGAGCACATCTACTGGGACCAGGCCAGCGTGCTGGTGCAAGTGGGCCTGCTGGACCCCAAGGATCTGCCCACGGCCGGCCGTGAGACCGCGGCCAAGCTGCTCGACGAGACCCTGCCGTCCAACACGCTGATGGCGCGTTGGAAAGACAGCGAGAACAAATAGGAGGGCGGCATGAGCTACAGCGACGAACAACTGGCGTCCATGGTGCGCGGCGACAGCGTGCACCGGGGCCTGTATACCGATCCGGCGATCTTCGATCTGGAAATGCGGCGGATCTACGGGCGCGCCTGGATCTACGTGGGCCATGAGAGCCAGGTGCCCAAGACGGGGGACTATCACACCACGCGCGTGGGCGACCAGGACGTGCTGATGGTGCGCGCCGCCGACGGCCGCGTGCATGTGCTGTACAACCGCTGCCCCCACAAGGGCGCGAAGGTGGTGGCCGACGGCGAAGGCTGTGTCGGCAAGTTCTTCCGCTGCCCCTATCACGCCTGGACCTTCAAGCTGGACGGCAGCCATCTGGGCGTGCCGCTGAAGCAGGGCCTGGAAGGCACCTCTTATGACCCGGCCGATCCGTCGTTTTCCATGCGGCGCCTGCCGCGCGTGGAGAGCTACCGGGGTTTCGTGTTCGCCAGCCAGTCCAGGGATGGGCAGGCGCTGGAAGATTTCCTGGGCGGTGTGCGGTCGTCCATCGACAACCTCTGCGACCGTTCGCCGGTGGGCGAGGTGGAAGTGGCGGGCGGCATCTTCCGCGTGATGCAGCGGTCAAACTGGAAGGTGTTCTACGAGAACCTGCACGACACCATGCACGCCCGGGTCACCCATGAGTCGTCCTATGCCGCCGCGCGCGACGAGGCCAAGGAAATGGGCGAAATGCCGCTTGAGCTGCACATCATGGACGGCAACGGCGAACCCTACGAGTTCTGGGAAAAGCTGGAACTGCGCGCCTACGACAACGGCCATGGCTACATGGAAGGCATCTTCAACCCGGGCGCCGCGGAACGCGATCCCGTGTCGCGCGCGCATTTCGAGACGCTGACGGCCGCCTATGGCGAAGCCCGCGCCCGCGAGATCCTGGGCATGAACCGGCACAACACGGTCATCTACGGCAGCGGTTCGCCGCATACCGTCTTTCAGCAATTCCGCGTGATCCGCCCGATCGCGGTCGACCGGACCCTGATCGAGATCCAGACGTTCCGCTGCAAGGGCGCGCCGGACGGCGTGTTCAAGCGCGCCATGCTGTACGCCAACGTCATCAATTCGCCGTCGTCCAATGTGATGCCGGACGATATCGAACTCTACAACCGCTGCCAGGAAGGCAACGCCACCCGGGGCGGCGAGTGGGTAAGCATGCACCGCTATCACGGCAGCGACCGCAGCGACGCCGACGGCATGGTGTCCGTGAATGGCACGAGCGAGCTGCCCATGCGCAATCAGTTCCGCGCCTGGAAGGCCTACATGGAGGCCGGGGCCCCGGCCGTGGATGCAACGGCCAAGGGAGACGGCGCATGCTGCTAGATCTTGATTTCGACGTGGGCACGGCGGATCTGTCCGCGGCGGAGGTGCCGGCCGACACCTGCCATCGCATCGCCCAGTTCCTGTACCGCGAGGCCCGGCTGCTGGACGAGCGGCGCTACGACGACTGGCAGTCGCTCTGGACGCCCGACGGCATGTACTGGATGCCGCGGGTTCCCGGCCAGCAAAGCCCGTATGACCACATCTCGCTGTTCTGGGAGGACCGCATGCTGCGCGACGTGCGCATCCGGCGCCTTGAACATCCGCGCAACTGGTCGCAGCAGCCGCCCACGCGCAGCGTTCGGCTGGTGGGCGGCGTCCAGGTAGACGGTGTGGACGCGGGGGGCAACCTGGTGGTGCATTCGGTCTTCCAGATGACCGAATGGCGCAAGCGCCAGCCGCGCCAGCTTGCCGGCCGCTACACCCACAAACTGGCCGCCGAGGGCGACGGGTGGCGCATCCGCATGAAGCGGGTGGACCTCGTCAACTGCGACGATGCACATGACGTTTTCGAGGTCTTCGTGTGAAAGAGGACGACGTTGCGGTGCTGGCGCTGCACTATCAGAACGATGTGCTGCATCCGGACGGTAAGATCCGTGTCGGACTGGACGCAGACAGCGGCGCGCGCCAGCGCCTGCTGGATAATGCGGCGGCCTTGCTCGACGGGGCGCGCGCCCATGCGCTTCCCATCGTGCACGTGCGCATCGCGTTTCGCCCGGACTACGCGGACCTGCTGCCCAATTGCGCCATATTCCGCAACGTGGCCAGGATAGGCGCCGTCCCGGAAGGGCAATGGGGCAGCGCGTTCTATGACGGGCTGCAGCCGCTGCCCGGCAGCGTGCGCGAGTTTGTCGTCAAACACACGCGCATCAGCGCCTTCTATGGCACGCCGCTGGAGGAAACCTTGCGGCTGCTGGGCGCGCGGCGGCTGGTGGTGGCCGGCGTGGCGACGCATTCGGTGGTGGAAGGCACGGTTCGCCATGCCGCCGACATCGGCTTTTCCGTGATGGTGGCGCAGGATGCCTGCGCGTCCGCCGACCCCGCGGTACACGAGGCGTCGCTGGCCAGCATGCGCTTGATTGCGCAAACGGGCTCGGTGGCGGAAGCGGTGCGCTGGGCCGCCGCGCCCTGTTGATCAAGGAATGTTCATGGACTTCACAGGCTTTCCCGGCCTGGCGGGCAAGACCGCCATCGTCACCGGCAGCACCCAGGGGCTGGGCGCGGACATCGCGCGCGGGTTCGCCGCGGCCGGGGCCAACGTGGTGCTGGTGGGGCGCGGCGCCGAAGCCGGCCAGGCCCTGGCGCGGACGCTGGGCGCCCAGGCGCTCTATTGCGAAACGGATATCGGCCACGACAGCCAGATCCAGGGCTGCATCGATGCCGCGCTGGCGCGCTTTGGGCGGCTCGATATTCTGGTCAACAACGCCTGCCAGTACTCGGACCGCGGGCTGGCGTCCACGCGCGAGGAATGGCACCGCACGCTGGACACTAACCTGGTGTCGGCGGCGATCTTCACACAGCTCGCGGCGCCGCATCTGCCGCGTGGCGGCGTGGTGGTGAACATGGGCAGCACCGGCGGCAAGTTCGGCGCGGCCGGACGGGCGCTGTACCCGGCGTCCAAGGCGGCGCTACTGCAGATCACCAAGAATTTCGCGGTGGAGCTGGCGCCGGGGGGCGTGCGCGTGCTGGCCGTGTCGCCGGCGTGGACCTGGTCGCCTTCGGTCGAACAACTGGCGGGCTCGCGCGAGGCCGCCGATACCGTGGGCGCGCACTTCCATCCCTTGGGACGGGTCGGCTCGGGCGAGGAGATCGCCGCGGCCGTATGCTTCGCGTGTTCGGACGCGGCGTCCTGGATGACCGGCGTGGATATCCCGGTCGATGGCGGGTTTTCCATCCTGGGCCCGGACCGGGGCATTTCGCCCCGCGCCTGGTTCAAGGAACTTGCGCCCTGACCCGCCCGGGTCAGCGGATGACGATTTCGCCTTCTTCCAGGCCGGCCTTGCCGCCCACCTGGTCTTCCAGGAACTCCTGCATCTTGTTGCCCAGTTGAATCGTCGCGCCGCTGCAGAAGCGCCGGGTGGCGGCGATGGTGGCGTTCTGCTGGGGCAGCAGATCGCGCACGAGCTGGGCCTCTTCTTCTTCAAGCGCGGCCAGATCCCCGATGAGCTTGGCGTGGGTGTTGCGCGCGCGTTCGACCACGTCACCGGTGGCGCGCTGGGGATTGGCCTGCAGGAACATCAGCAACTGTTCCAGCTTGGCCTTTTCTTCGTTCATCTTCAGGCGTTTGCGCGTCAACGCCGTGCGCTTGATGTCCGCGTGTGGATCCAGGCCCACCTGGACCAGCGTCGGGATGCCGGAAGGCGAGCCGATGGTGCCGGCGCGTATCGCCAGCAGGGCCCGGGTTTCGCCGCCGGTGATGGCGCTTTGCTGCGTATTGGGAGGGCCGACGTTGACACTGCCGCCGGCGGCGATGCTGCTTTGGCGGATTTCGCGTTCGACGTCGATATCCAGGCCCGCGCTGATGACGGCGTTCTCGATGAACTTCGCGCGCAGCGCGCCGCCACAGACGATGTGGGCGGTCCGGGCGGTGGCCGTGGCGTCGTGCAGGGTCTCGGCCATGCCGATGATGCCGCCCTTGACCGTCACGCTGCCGCCGGCTTCGACCAGGGCCGCTTCGATGGTGCCGTTGACGACCACGTCGCCCGTCACGCGGACTTCCATGGTGGCGCTGATATCGCCGCGCACCTGCAGCGACCCCTCGAAGGTGATGTTGCCGGTGGACAGGTTGACCGCGTCCACCTCCACCATCGGATTCACCTGCACGCCGTGGGTGATCAGCGTGGGCGTGCCGGCGATGGCCGCGCGCAGCAGCAGCGGATCTTCCGGGTCGACCGCGACGCCGGACAGCTCTTTTGAGAAGGGCGTGTCGGGCAGCTCGTCCGGAAGCACGGCTTCGCCCAGCACGTTGGTGCCGTCCACGCCGGGTAGCGGCGGGATCCTGCGCATCAGCGGCGTGCCGGGCGACACCAGCAGCAGGCTGCCGAGATCGCGGTAGTCCACCTGCGCCAGTTCGTCGATGTCTTCGGCCCGGGGCTTCAAGCGGTCCAGCAGGCTTTCGAAACGGGTCGGGGTGCCGCGCGTGGGCGGCGTGCCCTGGGCGGCCAGGATGGTCTCGGCACGCCCCAGCGCCACGGCCTCGGCCAGCGCCTGATCCAGCACGCCATGGACGATGCCTTGATCGGCGAGGGCCTGGCGTACGGCCTCCAGCGCGACGGGCTTGCCGCCCTTGGGCGGGTGCAGCGTCAGCGTCGCGGCCATGCGGGTCGCGTTCAGTTCGATTTCGAAAGCGCCGTCCACGACCTTGCCGACGGGGCTCTGGACCGGCTCCGCGGCAGTCCGGCACAGATCGATGAAGGTCAGGATCGCGTGGCTGTCCAGCGCCTCGGCCGCCCAGCCCTGCGCCACGGCCGCGGCGACGAGGGTGTCCCAGTTGGGCAGATCGGCATTGAGGATGGGGGCATCGGTATCGCCACCGTCGGCTTCGTCGGCGACGGCGATGTCGGCTTGCTCGTCCGCTGTCTCGGTTCCGGCCGCGGAAGCGACGGCCTCCGGCGCGCGTTCCACCGCTGCGGCACCGTCTGGCGCCGTAACGTGGTCGGGCCGGGGAGGCGGCGTATAGACCGCCGTCAGGATGTTGGTCTCGGCATCCAGCAGCAACTGGAGCGTGTTTTCTGCGCCCATCTCACCCTCTCTCCTGCCTGGCACGAAGCGGCCAGGTTCAATCATTTAGTAATTCAACGAAATATTACGTCATATTCTTGACGGCCATGCGGGTTACTGGCGAGTAAGGCCAAAAATATCAACCGCATGGCGTAGGTCTGTCCCTGTTTGCCTTGGGGAAGCGGGGCCCTTGAGCGGTACTAGGGCATAGGCAGGAAAGACAAACCGGCAGGGCGGCAGCAGCATAGGTGCTCGCCAACGCGTCTAACGACGCCGCCGGAGCCCCCTCCATGTCGTCATCCCCCCCTCCCATTCTTTCGGCCATGCGCGCCCTCCTGGCGCGCGCCGGCGGGATGGCGGCGGCGGCTGCCCTGATGGCGGGTGTGCTGGCGCTGGCGCCCAGCGCGCCGGCGCACGCCGCCGAGACCTACCGCTACAAAGATCCTTTCGGCGTCTGGCGGGCGATGAAAGTGCCCAGTGGCTCTGGCAAGTACTACAAGCGGGCGCAGGCACGGACCGCGGTCAGCGGCGCGGGCAAGCTCTGTCTTGCCTGTGACCCCGAGCCCGGCGATGGGGCGCGGCGGGCGTCGATGGCGTCCCCGGCCCCCGCGCTGCGCTGGGGGGCGGTCAAGCCCACCACCAAGCACGACAACCTGATCGCCCGCGCCGCGCAGGATTCCGGCGTGGACCAGGCATTGCTGACGGCGATCATCGCGATCGAATCCGGCTTTCGCAGCGATGCCCGCTCGCCCAAGGGCGCGCTGGGGCTGATGCAGCTCATGCCGGCCACGGCCGCTCCGCTGCTGTCGGTGGACGACATCGAGCGCGCGCTGGTGGATCCGGCGACCAATGTGCAGGCGGGATCGCGCCATCTGCGCCGGCTGATCGACCGGTATCCTGGCCGGCTGGATCTGGCCCTGGCCGCTTACAACGCAGGCGAGGGCGCGGTGCGCAAGTACGACGCGGTGCCGCCCTATGCGGAAACCCAGGCTTATGTGAAGAATGTGACCGCCCTGTACGAGCAGTACAAGGCGCCTTGAAGGAAGCGGCCGAGAGCCGCCTCCCTGGGCCGGTCAGAGCGTCGCGAAGACCTTCTCGGCGATGTCCAGCGTGGACTGGATCACGGCGTCGTCGTGCGTGGCCGAGACGAAGCCGGCCTCGAACGCGGACGGCGCGAAATGCACGCCGTGGTCCAGCATGGCATGGAAGAATCGGTTGAACGCCGCCGTATCGCAGGCCGAGACCTGGGCGAACGAGGCCGGGACCGTGTCGCTGAAGTAGATGCCGAACATGCCGCCCACCGAATCGGCCGAGAAAGCCAGGCCGGCCGCGCGGGCGCGTTCCTGCAGACCCTGAGCCAGCTTGGCGGTCTGGGCCGACAGCTTGTCGTAGAAGCCCGGCGCGGCGATCAGGCGCAGCGTGGCCAGGCCGGCGGCCACGGCCACCGGATTGCCCGACAGCGTGCCCGCCTGGTAGACGCCGCCCAGCGGGGCGATGTGCTTCATGATCTCGGCGCTGCCGCCGAAGGCGCCCACCGGCATGCCGCCGCCGATCACCTTGGCCAGCGTGGTGATGTCCGGCTTGACGCCGGTCAGCCCCTGCACGCCCTGCGGTCCGACGCGGAAACCCGTCATGACCTCGTCGAAAATCAGCAGCGCACCGTGCTGCGTGCAGACTTCACGCAGGCCCTCGAGAAAGCCCGGCGCCGGCTTGATCAGGTTCATGTTGCCGGCGACCGGCTCCACGATGATGCAGGCGATGTCGGCGCCGTGCTGGATGAAGGCTTCGCGCACCGCGTCCAGGTTGTTGTATTCGAGGGTCAGCGTGTGCGACACGAATTCCGGCGGCACGCCGGCCGAGCTGGGATTGCCGAAGGTCAGCAAACCCGAGCCGGCCTTGACCAGCAGGCTGTCCGAGTGGCCGTGATAGCAACCCTCGAACTTGACGATCTTGGCGCGGCCGGTGGCGCCGCGGGCCAGCCGGATGGCCGTCATGGTGGCTTCGGTGCCCGAGCTGACCAGGCGCACCTGCTCCAGCGACGGCAGGCGCGAGATCAGCACTTCGGCCAGTTCGATTTCCGCTTCCGTGGGGGCGCCGAAGGACAAGCCGTTGACGGCGGCTTCCTGCACCGCGCGCACGACTTCAGGGTGCGAATGGCCCAGGATGGCGGGGCCCCACGATCCCACGTAGTCGATGTACTGCTTGTCTTCCGCGTCCCACACATAGGGGCCTTGCGCGCGCTTGATGAAGCGCGGCGTGCCGCCCACGGAGCGGAAGGCGCGCACGGGCGAATTGACGCCGCCGGGGATGCTGCGGCAGGCGCGTTCGAAAAGCTGAGCGTTACGGGACATGGCGTTCAAGGCTTGCGGTTGGGGTTGGCGGAATAGGGCGCGGAGCAGGCCGCGGCGGCGGCCCGGATGCTGGGCGCTTCGAAGAGGCCGGTGATGACGGCGATGGAGTCGGCTCCTGCCTGGGCCACCAGCGGGGCATTGCCGGGCGTGATGCCGCCGATGGCGACCACCGCGGGCCGGGGGGCGTCACGGTCTTCCACCAGGCGGCGGGCTTCGGTCAGGACGGACAGCGGCGCGCGCACGGTGTCGGGCTTCACGGTGGACGCGAACATGGCGCCGAAGGCGATGTAGTCGGCGCCCGCGTCCAGCAGTTCACGCGCCCGGTTCAGGTCGTCGTAGCTGGATCCGCCCAGGATCAGGTCGGGGCCGGTTTCCTTGCGGATTCGCGCCAGGCTGTCGTCGTCGCGGCCCACATGCGCGCCGTCGGCGCCCACGTCCAGCGCCAGGCGCCAGTCGTCATTGATCAGGAACACCACGCCCAGTTCGCGGCACAGCGGCGCCAGCGCGCGGGCCTGCGCGGCGCGCAGGGCATCGGGCACGTTCTTGCGGCGCAGTTGCAGCGCCCGCATGCCGCCTTCGGCGGCCTGGCGCACCGCCTGGAGCAGGCGATCGGTATCGTCCCATTCGGGGGTGACGCCATACAGGCCGGCGGGAAAACGCAGCGGCTTCATTGCGGCACGATCCGGTTGGGAATGCGCCGGCCCATGCCCGGCAGGAAGCTGGCGGCGACGGACGCGTCCGCGTGCGCCAGGCCCAGTCGAACGGCCTCGGGCATTTCCAGCCCGCGCGCCAGATGGGCGGTGATGGCGGTGGCGGCCAGGCCGCCGGCGTCGCCGTTGCGGTCCGGGGGCGCCTGCCACGGCCAGGTGTGCGTCTGGCCGCCGGGTCCCAGCAGCACATTGGCGAAATGGCCAGGCCGCTGGGGGCTGCCCAGCACCAGGACCCACTCGGCGCCCGCCGCCACCAGGGCATGCATGGGCGACGGTGCGTCCCCGATATCGATGTCGCCGTCGGCGTGCCACTGCGCCAGGCGCAGGTGCTCGATCACCAGCAGATCGGTCTGCGGCAGCACGAGCTCGAGCGTGGCGGCCAGCAGGTCGTCGGCCTCGTCCTCGTCGGCGGCGTCGGCCGGCATCTGGGCGCGCTGGCCCAGGTGCAGCACCAGCGGCACCTGGCTGTAGTCGGCGGCGACCTGCGCCGTAACGCTTGCCGTTTCCGCGGTGTATAGTCCGCCCACCTTGATGGCCTGCACGGACATGTCTTCGAGCAGGCAGCGCGCCTGGTCGTCCAGCAGGTCAGGCGAAACGGGGTGGATTTCTTCGATGCCGGCGGTGTCCTGCACGGTCAGCGCGGTAACGGCCGCCAGGCCATGACAGCCCAGGCGGGCGCACGTGACGGCGTCCGCGGGCAGGCCGTCCGAGCCCGAGGGATCGAGCGGACCGAAGACCAAAACGAGAGGGGGAGTAACGGGGGCCACTTGACTGCGCTTGAGTGGAGGTTCCCGGACTCATTTGGGATGAATCAGGGGAACCCCTATTGGGTTTCGGTAAGATTGTCCCCATTCTAATGGAAGCCCCCCACCTTTGCCCCGCCGCGGGGACTCCGGTGGGGAATTGATGTAAGAGAGAACTATGCGTACTTGGATGTGTCTTATTTGTGGCTGGGTCTATGACGAAGAGGCCGGCCTGCCCGACGAAGGCATCGCGCCCGGCACCCGCTGGGAAGACGTGCCGCCGAACTGGGTCTGTCCTGAATGCGGCGCCCGCAAAGAGGACTTCGAACTGATGGAAATCTGAAGCACCCGTACCGCCGACATATTCCGCCAGGGCTCGTAAGATGGGGCATGCCCCATCCCTCGTAACCGTCGGACTGCCGCCAGGCATGACGAACCGCGTTCGCGCGATCTCCCCAACGGTTCTTTCAGATTACCCATGAAGGGGTTGCCATGACGGAAAAACACCACGAAGACGCCACGACGCAGGCGGCCAACTTCGCCAATCAGTTCCTCATCGCCATGCCGGGCATGGTGGAAGGAAGCCTGGCGGGGTCCGTCATCTATGTGTGCGAGCACACCGAACGCGGCGCGCTGGGCCTGGTCATCAACCGGCCCACCGACCTGACGCTGGGCACGCTGTTCGAGCGCATCGATCTGACGCTGGAGATCGGGCCCGTCAAGGATACCTACGTCTTTTTCGGCGGTCCGGTACAGACCGACCGGGGTTTCGTTTTGCACGCGCCGGCCGGCGACTACAGCTCCAGCATCAAGATGGGCGGCATGGCGCTGACGACCTCGCGCGACGTGCTGCAGGCCGTGGCCGACGGCAACGGGCCTGCCCGCCTGCTGGTCACGCTGGGCTATGCCGGCTGGGGCGCGGGCCAACTCGAAAGCGAGATGGGCCAGAATGCCTGGCTTAGCGTCGGCGCCAACGACGACATCATTTTCGACGTCCCCCCTGAAGACCGCTACCCCGCCGCGCTCAAGCTGCTGGGCATCGATCCGGTGATGCTGGCCGGCGGTGCGGGCCATGCCTGAAGAAACGCTGCTCGCCTTCGATTTCGGCGAGAAGAAAATCGGCATTGCCATCGGCAACACGCTGACGCGCCAGGCGCGTCCCCTGGAAATCATTTTCAGCGAGATCCGCGACGCGCGCTTCGGCCGCATCGCGGCGCTCCTTCAGGAATGGCAGCCCCACCGTGTGGTGGTGGGGCTGGCGCTCGACGCCGATGGTGGCGAACAGCCCGCCACCGCGCGTTGCCGGCGCTTCGCCAATCAGCTCCATGGCCGTTTCGGTGTCGCCGTCGAACTCGTCGACGAGCGCGGCTCCAGCATGGAGGCGCAACGCCTCCTGGGCACCCATGCCGCGGACGACGCGATGGCCGCGGCTGTTATCCTGCAACGCTATCTGGATACCTTGCCCGCGTCCTGATGGCGCGGCCTGTCTGCCCATGCTCAATCCGCAACTCGACCGCCGCGGCGAACTCATTCATCTGCTGACAACGGAAGGGCTGCCCCGGCGCCATGTCGAGCGTCTGCTGGACGTGGCGCGCGCCGACGCGGCGGCCGGTGGCGCGCGGCCCGAAGCGGCTCCGGAGCTGCCGGTCTTTCTTTGCCTGCCCGGCGATGCGTCCGAGGACCGTGACGCCTTTGCCGCCGCGGCTGCCCGCCTGGGCATGCTGCCGGTGCCGCTGGACCCGCAGGCCGGCGGCGCCCTTGCCGAGACCGTCCGCGCGCTGGCGCCGGGCCTGCTGGTGCTGCGTCACAACCAGAGCGGCGCGGCCCATTGCGCGGCGGCCCACGCGGCGCCGGGCCTGCGCATTGTCAACGCGGGCGACGGCCGGCACGCCGATCCTCTGCCCGCCTTGGCGCTGGTGCAGGCCATCCTCGAGACCAAGCCCGATCTGACCAGCCTGGTCGTGACGCTGGTGGGCGACGTTCTTCATTCGCGGCTGGCGCGCTCCTTCATCCACCTGCTCACCACCCTGGGCGTGCCCGAGGTGCGCGTGGCGGCGCCGCGCACGCTTGTGCCCGACGGCCTGCCGCAATTGGGCGCGCGCGCATGCGCCACCCTGGAAGAAGGATTGCGCAACGCCGAAGTCATCGTCGTGCTGCCGCTCGGGGTGGAACGAATCAGCGGCGCGCAGTTGCCGTCGGCGCGGGAATACGCCTGCACGCACGGGCTGACGCCCGCGGCCCTTGCCTGGGCCAATCCCGATGCCCTGCTGCTGCCTGCCTCCCGGCTTGCGCCCGGCGTGGAGGTGGACGGCGACATCGCGGCAAGCCTGGCGCCGCTCGAGACGCGCCTGGCCGATCTTGAACAGCATGTGCGCCTGGCCGCCCTGCGCGTGCTGGCCGGAGATTCCCCATGAGGCTGCATATCGCCAATGGCCGGCTGATCGACCCCGCGCATGCGGTGGACGGGCGGCATGACCTCTACATCGCGCAGGGCCGTGTCGTCGCCGTCGGCGCCGCGCCCGACGGTTTTCAGGCCGACCGCCACCTGGACGCCAGCGGGCTGGCGGTGCTGCCGGGCCTGGTCGATCTGTCCGCGCGGGTGTCACAACCCGGCGGCGCGGCATTCGCGCCGGCCGAACTGCGCGCCGCGCTGGCGGGCGGCGTGACCCGGCTGGTGCTGCCGCCCCATCCGGACGCTCCGCCGGACGAACCGGGCAAAGTGGAAGCGCTGATGCGCCATGCCCAGGCCGGACAGTGCATGGTCCATCCGCTGGGCGCGATGACCGTGGCGCTGGCGGGCGACACGTTGACCGAAATGGCGTTGCTGTCGCAGGCGGGCTGCATCGCCTTCTCGCAGGGCGAATCAGGCATTGCCGACACGCGGGTGCTGTGGGGCGCGTTGCGCTACGCAAGCGGGCTGGGCCATACGCTGTGGCTGCGGCCGCAAGACCCCTGGCTCGCGCGGGGCGCGTCGGCCGCCAGCGGCGCCTACGCGGAACGCCTGGGTCTGGAAGGGCTGCCCGCGCAGGCGGAGACAGTGGCGCTGCATACGATCTTCGAATTGCAGCGCGCCACCGGCGCCCGCGTGCACCTCACGCGGCTATCGACCGCGCCGGGCCTGGACTTGCTGCGCGCCGCCAAGCGCGAAGGCCTGCCGGTCACCGCCGACGTGTCGGCCAACAGCCTGCACCTGACCGATGTGGACATCGGCTTCTTCGACACGAACTACCGCCTGAGCCCGCCCTTGCGCGGCCAGCGCGACCGCGACGCCATTCAAGCGGCCCTGGCCGATGGCGTGGCCGATGCCCTGTGCTCCGATCACACCGCCGTCGACAACCGCGGCAAGGCCGAGCCGTTTCCGGTCTCCGCGCCCGGCGCCACGGGGCTGGAGCTGCTGCTGTCCCTGACCTTGAAGTGGGCGCGCGACAGCCGCCGCCCGCTGGCCGAGGCGCTCGCGCGCGTGACCTCGGGTCCAGCCGCCGTGCTGGACAAGATCGCGCCGTCCGCCACGCCTGCCGGACATCTGGGTGTGGGCGCGCCCGCCGACCTTTGCCTGGCGGATCTGGACGCCGAATGGATCGTGACGCCCGCGGCCTTGCAGAGCCGGGGCGCCCACACCCCTTTCGCGGGTATGATGCTGCCCGGTCGAGTGCGCGCCACCGTGGTTGGTGGCCAACTGGCCTGGGAGACTCCAGTTTGAAGCTGCTGCGCTTTGTCCTACGCCTGAGCCTTGTCCTGCCTCTGATCGTCTTCGGCCTGTTCTGTGTCGGCCTGGTATATCCCCTGTTGCGCCCCGCCGCGCGCGCCTGGCTGAACCGCGGCTGGTCGCGCTGCCTGATGGCGGCCTGTGGCCTGCGCGTCACCTCCAAGGGCCAGCCGCGCTTGAAGGGCCCGGTGCTGCTGGTGGCGAACCACGTCTCCTGGATCGACATTTTCGTGCTGAATTCGGCGCGCGCCACGTCGTTCGTCGCCAAGAGCGAAATCCGCGCCTGGCCCGTCATCGGCTGGCTGGTGGCGGGCGCCGGCACGCTGTTCATCGAACGCGGCCAGCGCCACGCGGTCCACGCGATGGGCGAGTCGATGCAAACCCGCTTCAAACAGGGCGACGCCGTCGGCCTGTTCCCCGAAGGCACGACGACCGAAGGCTTCGCGCTCCTGCCTTTCCACGCCAGCCTGTTCGAACCGGCCCGCGCGGCCGCCGTCGAGATCCAGCCCGTGGCCTTACGTTTTCTTCAACACGGCGAGCGCAGCGGCTATGCGGCGTTCGTGGGGGAGGAGTCGCTGGTGGCTAATCTTTGGCGGGTGCTGGGGGTGACGGGATTGGCGGTCGAGGTGGTGTTCTTGCCGCCGTTGGAAGCTCGGCATCCGGATGGGAGTCTGCCTACTCGGCTGGAGTTGTCTCATCAGGCTCGGGATGCGATTTTGGGGGTGCTTTGAGGGGGTGGGGTTTGGAACTGGGTAGGTGTCAGTTCAGATCTTCGTAGGTGCTGGTTCAGGTCTTCGTAGGTGCTGGTTCAGGTCTTCTCAGGTGCCGGTTTCGATCTCGTAGGCGCCGTTTCAGATCTTCGTAGGTCGCCCGGCGGCGCGGTCGCCGTGGCTGCGAGCGCCCACGATTGTGTAGTGGTCTAATTTTGGTAGACACCCAGTTAGGTTGAACCTAGGAGGTGGGTCATGACCAAGATTAGAAGACGCGTGTTTACAGCCGAGTTCAAGCTGGAAGCTGTTCGGAT
>NZ_LMIU01000003.1 GCF_001428845.1 Achromobacter sp. Root83
GAGATCGAGCACCGCGTCAACACCCCGACCGACCCGCAAAGCGGCCAACCCTCCGGCCAGCGCGTGCACAAGCCCTTCACCTTCACCAGCGCGCTCAACAAGGCCACGCCCTTGATGTACCAGGCCCTGGCCGCCGGCGAAATGCTGCCCAAGGTGGAAGTGAAGTGGTACCGCACGTCCATCGACGGCAAGCAGGAACACTTCTTCACGACCGAACTCGAAGACGCCACGATCGTGGACATCACCAGCGTCCTGCCGCACGCGCAAGACCCCAGCAAGGCGGACTACACGCAGTTGATCAAGGTGGCCATGGCCTACCGCAAGATCACCTGGACGCACGCGATCGCGGGCACGGAAGCCTCGGACGACTGGCGCAAGCCGCTGGAAAGCTGAGCCGGCTCCGGCTTGGCCCGCGAGATCGACTTAAGCAAGGCAGTGGGGCCGCCCTGACCGGCGGCCTGTGCCTCTTCCTACTCGTCTGCAGCCGGAACGCTTCGTGTCGCGTTTCGGTTGTTGAGAACGCCAGAGGCGGATCCCGCATTCGCCACACAAAACTTAAATCCCATCCAGATGAGAGCCTCCACGATGACGACCGAATCGCATACGCCCCCATTGGAAGAGGAATACACCGAGGCCGAGTATGCGGAGGCCGAAGCCGAGAACGACGGCATCGAATGGAGCGACGAAGATCTCGACGGTCCGCAGGGTGTGGTCGCGCCGCTGAACACGATTGCGCCCGAAGATGTCGAGGCGGGCCAGAACGCGTTCGATCAATGGCTGCGCCGGAACAGCGACAACTGGATCACGCTGCCGCGCATCAAGGCGGCGGCCGAGGCTGTGCCGGTGCTTGGCAACATCATGGCGCTGGTCGATGCGATCGGCGACATCGTCACGCTGGTCGAGAGCGATCCCAGAAAATTCATGGACTGGGTGAGCCTGGGAATCAATCTGTTCGGGGTGGTACCGGTGCCGGGCACGGCGGCGGCTCGCATGAGTTTGCGGCCGGCCCTGTTCCTGGTGCAAAAGGAGGTCGCGCGCCAGGCTAAGGCGGGATTGGGCAACGCCATCATTATGGTGCTGGCTGCGCACTTGAGCGAGAACATCGCCGGAGACATCGAGGACTTCGCGCAGAAGGCGCAGGCCAGGCTTGAGCAGTTGCTTGATGACGCGGGCGCCAAGGCCGAAGAGATCATCACCGCCCTGGCCGGAGTGCTGATCAGCCTGACCGTGCCCGCGAACGCCGATGCGTCTTTCGAGAAGGCCGGTAACCAGCTTTCGGCTGCATGGGACACCAAATGGGACGATCCCCAGGCCGCGGGGAGAAACCTGTGGGACGGCCTGGTAAATGGCCTGAAAGGCAGCAAGCAGTCCGTGGGCAACGCCGCCAAGGACTTGCTGCCGACCCTGGCCAGGGATCTGATGCTGAAAAGCGCCAAGCGGTTGAACAGCATGGCACCAGACGTCAACCAGAGTATGCAGTCGCTGGGGAACGCGGACAATGTGCACAGCATCGCGTCGTTGTTGACACAGCTCTCGGTGGCAGTGGTCTTGTGGCGCCAGCGCAAAGGCCATGCCATCGGTGCGAACATACGCCCCGCGGTGGCGAACAAGGCGAGGCAGATCTCGCGCTCGATGCGGCTCGCTCGCATCCGCCGGCAACGCAAAGCCCGCCAGAATGCCAACAGAGACAAGAACTGTGCGTGCATGGCCACCGGCAACAGCATCAGTTTCGCGATGGGCACGGAGAGCTTCTCGCACACGGACTTCTCGCTGCCCGGGCCCTTCCCGCTGCACTGGTCACGCACTTACTGTTCCAACTTGGCGGCCTACGACAAAGGCGTCCTGGGCGCCCGTTGGATCAACGAATTCACGACCCGCTTCGATATCAAGAAGGCAGGGGCGGACCGCGAGGAACTGCGCTTTCACGCCGCCGACGGACGGACCCACGAGTATCCCTTGCCGCAGATCGGCAAGTTCCACTATGACCCGATTGAAAACCTGACGCTCGTGCGCGTCTCGGAGACCGAGCTGACCTTGGCCCAAGGCTACGAGCGGCGCGCGACCTATCAACGGGACGGAAGGCGTTTTCGCCTGGCCGACATCCGCTTGCGCGGCGGCGCGCGGGTGNTTGACGCTCGTGCGCGTCTCGGAGACCGAGCTGACCTTGGCCCAAGGCTACGAGCGGCGCGCGACCTATCAACGGGACGGAAGGCGTTTTCGCCTGGCCGACATCCGCTTGCGCGGCGGCGCGCGGGTGGCCTTGCACTATCAACATAGGGTGGGCGGGCGCAGCGTCTTGTCGGATCTGATCACCTATCAGGACGAGGACCTCCACACGCACGTGGGCACGCAGTTGGACGCCCACGGACGAATCGCCGCGCTCTGGCTGACCGCGGGCGATGAACTGCAACGCCAGTTGGCGCATTACCAATACGACGAGCTGGGAGACCAGGTGCAGGCCCAAGACGAACACCAGGGCCAGTGGAACTATCAATACCAGCACCATCTGATCACCCGCTACACCGATCGCACCGGCCGTGGCATGAACCTGGAGTGGAACGGCACCGGACCCATGGCGCGCGCCATCCGGGAATGGGCGGACGATGGCAGTTTCGATACCCGCTTGCGCTGGCACCCCGAGATTCGGCTGACCTACGTCACCGACGCCTTGGGGCAGGTCACCGAGCATTACTACGACATCCTGGGCTACACCTATCGCATCGTGCATCCCGACGGCTTGTCGGAATGGTTCTATCGGGACGACGCCAAGAATATCGTCACGCATATCCACACCGACGGCAACACCGACAGCTACGCCTCGCGCCCCGACGGCACGAGCGTGCACTACGCCTACGACGACCGCGATCAGCTCTTCAAGATCCGCGACGCCGAGGGCGGCCTGTGGCAACGCGACTACAACCCGCGCGGCTATCTGACCGAGACCATCGACCCGCTGGGCAACAAGACCGAATATGCCTACGACACCGCAGGCAACCCTGTCGCGATCCAGGATGCCCGGGGCGGCCAGAAGCAACTGGCCTACAACGCGGCGGGCCAGATCACGCAGTACACGGATTGCTCTGGCAAGACGAGCGTTTGGGCGTACGACGGGCTGGGGCAACTAGCCGAGTTCACCGACGCGGCGGGTAACACCACGCGCTACGCCTACGAGGCGGGGCAACTGGCCTGCATCACCCACCCCGATCAGACCGAGGAGCACTTCGAGCGCGACGCCGAAGGGCGGCTGCTGGCCCACACCGATGCGCTGGGGCGCCGCACGCAGTGGACCTATACCGCGGCGGGGCTGATCGCGCAACGCCAGGACGCCGCAGGCCGTACGTTGCACTATCAATGGGACAAGCTGGGTCAACTGACGGCGCTGGCCAACGAGAATGACCGGCAGGCGCGCTTTGTGTACGACCCGGTCGGCCGATTGCTGGAACAGCGCGGCTTTGACGATCAGGCCACGCGCTACCACTATGACCCGGCCAGCGGCACGCTGCNGCGCGCTTTGTGTACGACCCGGTCGGCCGATTGCTGGAACAGCGCGGCTTTGACGATCAGGCCACGCGCTACCACTATGACCCGGCCAGCGGCACGCTGATGTCCACGCAGGACGGCGACCGTGTCATCGAGCTGAAGTTCGATGCGATGGGACGCGTGGCGCAGCGTCATGCGCGACTCTATGCCCCCAGCGCGCGCGTGCCGGCCGGAGCGAGTGCGCCAACCGGCGCGGGTGCGTCTGCCGGAGCCGGTGCGCCTGGCAAAGCTGTTGTGCCTGCCAGCACGGAAGCGCCCGCCAACGCTGGTTCGCTGGCCGAAGCGGTCGGATCGCAGACCGAACGCTACGCCTACGACGGTAACGGCCGCCTGATCCTGGCGGGGAACCCGGCCAGCCGCCTGCAATGGTTCTACGATGCTGCCGGCAACCTGACGCGTGAGCATCAGCACTACTCAAGCCTGCCGTCACCGGTTACGGCCGTCTGGAAGCACGAGTACAACGAACTGAACCAGCGCATCGCCACGCTGCGCCCGGACGGCCATCGCGTGAGTTGGCTGACCTATGGCTCGGGCCACGTGCACGGCATGATGTTCGACGAACACGAACTCGCCAGCTTCGAACGCGACGACCTGCATCGGGAGGTCGAGCGCCATCAGGGCAATCGACTGGTGCAGACGCAATCGTGGGATGCGATGGGCCGGCTACGAGAACAGAGCGTGGGACGCATGCCGGGCAAGTTTGATAGTTCAGGCATGGACGGACTGCCGGGCACGCCAGGAATGGTGGCGGGTGTTGCCAATGCCGGACGCCCGCAACGCCTGCTGCAGCGGGGCTATCGCTACGACGCCGTCGGCCAGTTGGAAGCGATCCAGGACAGCCGGCGCGGGCCCTTGGCCTATCGCTACGATCCCGTGGGCCGATTGCTGGAAGCCACCAGCAGCCTTGGCCGCGAAACCTTCGCGTTCGACCCGGCCAGCAACCTGCTCGATCCCACGAGCGTCGACGCGACCGAGAGCACGTTGAGCATGGCAGGCCCTGTTTACACCTACCGTCACCGCTCGGCGCGCCTGGACAACCTGCTGCGCGAGTACGCGGGCACGCACTACCAATACGATGCGCGCGGCAACCTGATCGATAAGCTGCACAACGGCAAGCGCTCGCGCTTCGAGTGGGATCTGTTCAACCGCCTGACGGGCTATAGCAACGACGCGCTGCGTGTGAGCTATCAATACGACGCCCTGGGCCGCCGCCTGATGAAGCAATCGGAAGCCCACTGGCAGGAACGTCCCGGCATGACGCACGCGCAGCGCCAGGAAGAGGGGCCGCCGCCTGATGAAGCAATCGGAAGCCCACTGGCAGGAACGTCCCGGCATGACGCACGCGCAGCGCCAGGAAGAGAAAGCCCGCCTGAATCGCGCGCTCGGCTGCGGGGCAACGCTGTACGGCTGGGACGGCGACACCCTGGCCTGGGAAGGCCGCGACGACCAGACGACGCACTATCTTTATGAACCGGGAAGCTTTGTGCCCCTGGCACAGGCGATCAGCACGAAGCCAGTGCTGCTGCATCAGCAGCCGGTTTACGCGGGCGGTTATGACGTCGATCAGGACCCGCTATGGACGACGTCGCCCGAACCGGATGGCGTGGATGCGCTCGCGTGGTATCAGTGCGATCACCTGGGGACGCCGCAGGAACTGACCGACGCGGACGGTGAGATCGTCTGGAGCGCACAGTACAAGGCNCGTGGATGCGCTCGCGTGGTATCAGTGCGATCACCTGGGGACGCCGCAGGAACTGACCGACGCGGACGGTGAGATCGTCTGGAGCGCACAGTACAAGGCATGGGGCGTCGCGAAAGAGGCGATCTCAAGCGCGGCTCGGTCCGCGGGGATACGTAATCCGATCCGATTCCAGGGGCAATATCTGGACCATGAGACCGGACTGCATTACAACCGGCACCGGTACTATGATCCGGAGATCGGAAGATTTATTGCGAAGGATCCGATCGGGTTTGCGGGCGGGTTGAATGTTTATCAGTATGCGGATAACCCGGTGGGGTGGGTGGATCCGTTGGGGCTTAACAAGGCTTGTTGTTCGTGCCTCTATCGTGGGGTTAGTGCTAGACATCCAGCACTTGAGGATGCGAAACGAGGAACCGTCAAACCATCGAACCCGAACGCAACAATTTCGCCGGAGCAACATGCCGCGGGAGGCATGACAGGGGATAGCCAATACGTCTCATGGACTCCGGACAAGAATTTGGCGCTAAGCCATGCAAATAAGCAGGGGCCGGGAGGGGTTCTCCTGGAAGTGTCCACAGGTGCGGCGCCTGAGGGCGGATCCTGGCAGTGGGGATGGACGCATATTAATGATTGGGGAGAGCCAGAAATGCTGCAAACCGGTACTCGCACCGATGCTCGTGTTTCTAGAGAGGGGTGCAAATGACGTCAAATTTGGAATATCTTCGTTCTCTTACCATGCAAGCAATGGCCGACGAACCTGGAGACTGGCCGCGTCGCCTGCTTGCGGTGGTTGAATCATCAGACGTTGAGGAGCTACCAAACAATCCGCAGATTTACAAAGTGTCATTCGTAAGGGAGCGCGCCAAACAACGCCAAAAGACCTCATCAGACCTGGGGTTGAGTACTTTTGATATTCCAATGCTGCTAACCAAGATTAAATCTATGGCTGGAAATGAAGACATCAAACTATTTTCGATCAGAAATTCCTTATACGTCGGTACCTGCTTCGTCTACAAGAATCGACTAATTGGATGTGAATTCGTTATGCGCGGGAAGGCAGTCACCAAACCCGGTCTATGGTTGGATTTCGAAACCCCTAGTTAGAATCGAGTCTTGGGCTGAACTTCTGCATGCAAATGATTTTCTGTCCTTACCGTAGTGAGGATTCAGTGGGCATTAAATATGACGTGGTTGCCGCCTATGATGCTTGATTCGGCTACGGCGATGAGATGCATTTGCCCAAGCTGGATGATGCACGTCTCATTGGTTGTTTCTCGGAGTGCGATGCTTGCAAGGCGGATATGGCAGATGCATGTGTCGCTAAAAAACTCATCATGCCAAATGGTTGGGGGTGGAACGGAAAGGTAAAAATGGCGCGCATCAACCCTGGAGGAAAACAGGGTCCTAAAATTGAATAAATATCTGATCAGTTTCAAAAGAGATATGAAGATCAGCACGCCGATCGCGTCGTATTAATAGAAGAGCGGGCGCGGCCACTTCGTCCGGTGGTGATGGTCGATTCAATGCCTGCGACGCCACAACCGTCCGATGCATGCCCTACGAAAGCTATGCTCTTCTGCGCTACTGCGCCGGCCCATTCTTCGGAAAATGCGGCACCATGCGGTCCACGTGATGCCATGAAGGCGCGGAATCCGTCCACAGGCTGGCCTTGGCGTGGAACGCTTCCGGGTCGTCCAGGGACCCCGCGCGCACGACTTCATAGCCCATGCCTTCGGAGCCGCCGAACAGCGGCGTGCCACAGGCGACGCAGAAGCTGCGCATCACGGTGTGGCCGGAATCCCCCTTGTAGCGGTGTTCCTTGGCCTGCCCGCGCAGCAGCGTGACCGCGCCCGCCGGGAAGATCAGGGCGTGGGCGGGGGCGCCGCCGCTGGAATACTGGCAGTCCCGGCAATGACAGGTGGCGGCCGTGAGTGGTTCGTCGGTGACGGCGTAACGGATGGCGCCGCATTGGCAGCCGCCGGTCATGTGCACTTGCGCGTCGGCGTGGGACACGCGTTTGGGGGAAGCATCCTGCATACGACTCTGTCTCCGGGCAGTGGGTCTGCGCCGTGACGCCCGGGGGCGGCCGGCGCGAATAGGGGTTGGGAAACAGAGCCTAACCCGGCCCCTCGCGCCCGGCAAGACAGACTTATTTGCAGTAATCTATGCGCTTTGCAGGGGCCGCGTTCCGGCGCCGCCCTCGCGCAGTGTCCGATTTCGTTCTACTTCCCGCCCTGGCGCCTGCCCGCGGCGGGAATCTTCATTTTTGCCATAGGCCATTCCCGTGACTTCTGCTTTGCATGAATCCAGCATCAAGTCCTTGCCGCTGCTGGGCCGCGGTAAGGTGCGCGATATGTACGCGGTGGGCGACGACAAGTTGCTGATCGTCGCGTCGGATCGTATCTCCGCCTTCGACGTGATCCTTGACGACCCGATCCCCGGCAAGGGGCAGGTGCTGACCGAACTGACCGAATTCTGGTTGCAGAAGCTGGCCCACATCCTGCCGAACCACTCCACGGGCGTGAAGCCCGAAGACGTGGTGGCGCCGGACGAAGTGGACCAGGTGCGCGGCCGCGCTGTCGTGGTCAAGCGCCTGAAGCCCATCCTGGTGGAAGCGGTTGCCCGCGGCTACCTGATCGGTTCCGGCTGGAAGGACTACCAGGCCACCGGCGCCGTCTGCGGCATCCGGCTTCCCGCCGGGCTGCAGCAGGCCAGCCAGTTGCCCGAGCCCATCTTCACGCCCGCCGCCAAGGCCGAATTTGGCATGCACGACGAAAACGTGGACTTCGCGCACGTCGTCAAGGAAGTCGGCCAGGAAATGGCGGAGCGTATCCGCGACGTCACGCTCAAGCTGTACGCCGAGGCCGCCCGGTTCGCGGCCACCAAGGGCATCATCATCGCCGACACGAAGTTCGAATTCGGCCTGGACGATGCCGGCACGCTGCACCTCATGGACGAAGTGCTGACGCCGGACTCCTCGCGCTTCTGGCCCGCCGACGGCTACCGCGTGGGCATCAGCCCCCCATCGTTCGACAAGCAGTTCGTGCGGGACTGGCTGGAAACCCAGACCTGGGACAAGACCCCGCCCGCGCCCCGCCTGCCCCAGGATGTGCTGGACAAGACGGCTGCCAAATACCGCGAGGCGCTGGATCGCCTGATCGCCTGATCGCCTGATCGCCTTTCGCGCAAAAAAACCCGCTCATGCCGAGCGGGTTTTTTTTCGGCTGAGGATCCGTCCGAGAAACAAAAAGTCAGGGCTTTCGATAATAATTATTTCGGATTGTTACGTTATACTCGTCCGCTGCTTTATCCGGGACGCAAGTCGAGAGGAGATCCGCATGGTAATGATGTTGCCCTTCCTGACCGGAATGGTCGCAGTGTGGTTCGGGATGCTGGGAAGGCGCCGCCCCTGCGTGACCTTCTGGCTGCTCACCCTCGCGATATTCGCCGCCTGGTGCCAACATCACATGACCAGTCCGCTGGCCCTGTCGTTGTAAAGCGCGGCGATGATCTTCTCCCGCAACCCCGCGCGCGGTTCGCGCATCCTGAACGGCCTGGCCTTGCTGGGCGTCAGCATCGTCCTCTGCATGGCCTTCGTCTGGCAGTTCGCCTATGACGAACTGCCGTGCCCCTTGTGCCTGCTCCAGCGCGTCGCGTTCATCCTGGCCGGGGTGGGCTTTCTGCTGAACATGCGGCTGGGGCCGTCCCCGATGCACTATGCGATGAGCATCGCGGCCTCGCTGGGCGGCATGTTGGCGTCCGGCCGCCAGGTGCTGCTGCACATCGCGCCGGGCGATCCGGGCTACGGCGCGCCGCTGCTGGGCCTGCATTTCTATACCTGGGCGTTTATCGCCTTTTCGGCCATCATCGTGTTTTGCGTGTTGATGCTGTCGGTCGACCGCAAGTGGGGCGACAGCATGCTGAAAAAGCCGGTCTCGGCGCTGGGCGTCATGGTCATGGCCCTGTTTTTCATCGCCACGCTGGCCAATGTCGGCAGCACCACGCTGGAATGCGGTTTCGGGCCTTGCCCGGACGACCCCGAGAGCTATCTTTTGCTTGGCGCCCCGGCCGCGCCGTAGCCGGTCGCCCGCGCCGGGTAAAATACCGGGTTTCGCGGCCTGGTGCCGCGGTCCTTCGACATTGCCGCGGCCCTTGCGCCGTGGTCTCAACTCTTTGACACCGGTTATGACAGCCAAGACTTCCGCAGCGGCACAGGCCACCCCCGTGGTGGGCGTGATTATGGGTTCTTCCAGCGATTGGGAGGTCATGAAGCACGCGGTGGCCATGCTGGAAGACTTCGGCGTGGCGCATGAGGCGCTCGTGATCTCGGCGCACCGCATGCCGCAGGACATGGCCGAATACGGGGCGGCGGCGCACGGCCGCGGCCTGCGCGGCATCATCGCCGGCGCCGGCGGCGCGGCGCATCTGCCGGGCATGATGGCGGCCCTGACCGAAGTGCCGGTGTTCGGCGTGCCGGTCCCCTCCAAATACCTGCGCGGCGAAGACTCGCTGCTGTCCATCGTGCAGATGCCCAAGGGCGTGCCGGTGGCCACCTTCGCCATCGGCGAAGCGGGCGCGGCCAACGCCGCCCTGCACGTCATCGCCACCCTGGCGGGCACCGACGCCGGCCTGCACCAGAAGCTGGTGGCGTTTCGCGCGCGCCAGACGCAGGCCGCGCGCGACATGAAGGTTCCGCCCGAGGCCTGATCCGAATGACACAATCCACTGCTTTCACGATTGCTCCCGGCGGCTGGCTGGGTTTGTTGGGCGGCGGCCAGTTGGGCCGCATGTTCTGCCACGCGGCGCAAAGCCTGGGGTACAGGGTCGCGGTGCTGGATCCGGCCGCGGAGTGCCCGGCTGGCGTGGTCGCGGACCTGCACATCCAGGCCGCCTATGACGACGAGGCCGGCCTCGCCCGCCTGGCCCAGACCTGTCAGGCCGTCACCACCGAATTCGAAAACGTCCCCGCCGACAGCTTGCGTACGCTGGCGACCCGTTGCCGGGTCAGCCCCGCCGCGGACGCCGTGGCGATCGTGCAGGACCGCATCGCCGAAAAGACCTTCATCGCCTCGCAAGGCATTCCGGTCGCGCCGCACGCCGCCATCCGCAGCGAGGCCGATCTGCGCGCCGCGCCGGACGCGCTGTTCCCCGGCATCCTGAAAGTCGCCCGCCTGGGCTACGACGGCAAGGGCCAGGCCCGCATCGGCACGCGCGAAGAAGCGCTGGCCGCGTTCGCCGAGTTCGGCGGCGTGGCCTGCGTGCTCGAAGCCCTGATGCCGCTGGACTATGAAATCTCGGTGGTCATCGCGCGCGGCTTCGATGGCGCGACCGTGGTGTTCCCGGTGGCGCGCAACGTGCATCGCGACGGCATCCTGGCGGTGTCCACCGCCGCGCCCGTGCTGCAGGACGCGGCGCATGCCGAACGCCAGGCCCGCGCGACCGAGGCGGCGCAAGCCATTGCGCAGGGCCTGGGCTATCACGGCGTGCTGTGCGTGGAATTCTTCGTGCTGCAGGACGGCGGCCTGATCGTCAACGAGATCGCGCCGCGTCCGCACAACAGCGGCCACTACACGATGGACGCGTGCGTCACCAGCCAGTTCGAGCAGCAGGCGCGCGCCATGGCGGGCCTGCCCCTGGGCAGCGCGGACCTGCTGGCGCCCGCCGTCATGCTGAACATCCTGGGCGACATCTGGTACGCGTCCGATGCCGACACCACCCAGCGCGAGCCCGACTGGGCGGCCGCCCTGGCGGTGCCCACGGCCAAGCTGCATCTGTACGGCAAGCGTGAGGCGCGCCGTGGCCGCAAGATGGGCCACGTCACGATCGTGGCGTTTACCTTGCAGCAGGCCCGCGCCGATGCCGCCCGGGTGGCGGCGGCGCTGGGCATGCAGGCGCCCGAATAACCCGCGACGATCCGATGTCCCTGCCCCTGTCTGATTCCGCCAGCGCCGCGCAGATCGCCCGCGCTGCGCAGCGCATGCTGGATGGCGAACTGGCCGCGTTTCCCACCGAGACCGTCTACGGCCTGGGCGCGGACGCGGAAAACCCGCAAGCGGTGGCCAAGATCTATGCGGCCAAGGGCCGGCCTTCGAACCACCCGGTCATCGTGCACATCGCGCCGCAAGGCGACGTGTCGTACTGGGCGGCGCAAGTGCCGCCCGAGGCGCGCCTGCTGATCGACGCGTTCTGGCCCGGCCCGCTCACCTTGATCCTGAAGCGCGCGCCGCACATCGTCGATACGGTCAGCGGCGGCCAGGACAGCATCGGCATCCGCTGCCCCTCGCATCCGGTCGCGCAGGCGCTGCTGGCCGCGTTCGCGGCGGGCAAGCCGAACGGGCAGGGCGGCGTGGCCGCCCCGTCGGCCAACAAATTCGGCCAGGTGTCGCCCACGCGCGCCGAACATGTCCGCAGCGAGTTTCCCGACGAAGTCGCGGCCGGCATGCCGGTGCTGGAAGGCGGCGCCTCGGAAGTCGGCATCGAATCCACCATTCTGGACCTGTCGCGCCTGGACCGTGGCGCGGGGCCCGTGCTGCTGCGCCCAGGCCACATCAGCGCCGCGCAGATCGAGGCCGTGCTGGGCGTGCAGGTGTTTGCGCCCGACGCCGCCGCGCCGCGCGCCTCGGGCACGCTGAAGGCGCACTACGCGCCGCGCACGCCGCTCGAGCTTGCGTCCGACGCGCGCCTGCAAGACGTCGTGCAAGGGCGCAACCTGCCCGAGGGCAAGGTGGTGGTGGTGGCCTACGGTGTTCAGCCCGCCACGGCCGATGCCCGCGTGCAATGGCAGCCGGTGCCGGCGGATCCGGCGCGTTATGCGCAGGCCCTGTACGGCCTGCTGCGCGATCTGGACGGGCAGGGCTATGCGCGCATCATCGTGCAGGCGCCGCCCGCCACCGACGACTGGCACGCGGTCAACGACCGCATCGGCCGTGCCGCCGCGGCCTTCACGCTGGATACGACGGACCTGTAGCCTGGCCGTTCAGGCGGCCAGGAATTCCCCGATTCTTTCCACGGCCTGCCGCAAGGGCGGCAGGAATTCGTCCGTCAGGCGATTCAGGGGCACGCGCGCGGCCTTCACGCTGACGTTCACCGCGCCGCAGGCCTTGCCGCTGGCCGAGCGCACGGGCACGGAGATCGCGCGTACGTTCAATTCCAGTTCCTGGTCGACCACCGCGTAGTCCTGTTCGCGGATGCGGATCAGCTCCGCGCGCAGCTTCGCTTCGGTGGTCAGCGTGAATTCGGTGTAGGGCTGCAGGTCCGTGGCGGCGAAGTAGCGCGCCAGCGCGGGCTCGGGCAGTTGCGCCAGCAGCACGCGGCCGATCGACGTGCAGTACGCCGGCAGCCTGCTGCCCAGTCCCATCGAGGTGGCCAGCAGGCGGTTCACTTCCGAGCGCGCCAGGTACAGCATCTCGTGGCCTTCCATGATGGCCAGCGCGCAGGTCTCGTTCACCGTCGCGCTCAATTCTTCCAGCACGGGCTGCGCCAGGGAGACGAAGGGCGTGGAGGAAAAATACGCGTAACCCAGCCCCAGGATGCGCGGCGTCAGCACATAGAGACGGTCGTGCTGTTCGGCGATGCCCAGCAGGATCAGGGTATGCAGGCAGCGCTGCACGACGGCACGGGGCAGGCCCGCGCGCCGGCTCAGTTCCGCGGCGGTCTGCGGATGGCGGCGCGTGCCGAAGGCGCGGATCACGTGCAGGCCGCGCGCCAGTGTCAGCATGTAGTCCGGATCGCCGCGCAACTGATCGGGATGGTCTTCCGCCGCGAGCGGCGCGGCATAGCCGGGAGGAGGAAGATTGGGCGGCATCAGCCTGCGCGCAAGGGCGCGCCGGTGCGCGCCTGCAGTTCGTTCAGAGTCATGCCGTCGATCATATCCCGAACCACCAGCCCGTCCAGCGTGACGTCGATGACGGCCAGGTCGGTGTAGATGCGGTCCACGACGCCGGCGCCCGTGAGCGGATAGGTGCAGCGCTGGACGATCTTGGGATCGCCGTTCTTACTGTTGTGTTCCATCATGATGAACACGCTGCGCGCGCCCACCGCCAGGTCCATCGCGCCGCCCACGGCCGGCGCTTCGCCGGGTTTGTTGAGCGACCAGTTGGCCAGGTCGCCGTTGGCGGCGACCTGCATGCCGCCCATGACGCAGATGTCCAGGTGGCCGCCGCGCATCATCGCGAACGAATCGGCGTGATGGAAGTAGGAGCCGCCCTCCAGCAAGGTCACGGGCTGCTTGCCGGCGTTGATCAGGTCCAGGTTGATGTCGGCCTCGGCCGGCGGCGGGCCCATGCCGAGTATGCCGTTTTCGCTGTGCAGCACGATCTCGCGGCCAGCGGGCAGATGGGCCGCCACCAGCACGGGCATGCCGATGCCCAGGTTCACGTAGCTGCCGTCGGGAATGTCCAGGGCCAGGCGGCGCGCCATGGCCTCGCGGTTCAGGGGATGGAACATGCGGATTCCTTCAGCTTGAGAAGGCGGCGTTGGCCACCTCGGTGACGCGCTTGACGAAGATGCCGGGGGTGACGACGGCTTCGGGCGGCAGCTCGCCCAGCGCCACCTTGGCGCGCACCTGCACGATGGCGGTCTTGGCCGCCATGCACATGATGGGACCGAAGTTGCGCGCGCTCTTGTGGTAGGTGAGGTTGCCCCAGCGGTCTCCCTGATCCGCCTTGACCAGCGCGAAGTCGCCATGCAAGGGCGTTTCGAACACATGGCCGCGCCCCGCTATCATGCGGGTCTCCTTGCCCGCCGCGAGCTCGGTGCCGTAGGCCGTAGGGGTGTAAAAGCCGCCCAGGCCGGCGCCGGCCGCGCGCAGCCGCTCGGCGATGGTTCCCTGCGGCACGCATTCGAGTTCGATGCGGCCCTGGCGATAGAGGTCGTCGAAGACCCAGGAATGCGAGGCCTTGGGAAACGAGCAGATGACCTTGCGCACTCGCCCGGCCTTGATCAGCGCGGCAAGGCCGGTTTCCCGGTTGCCCGCGTTGTTGCTGACGACGGTCAGGTCGCGCGCGCCCTGGGCGATCAGCGCGTGGATCAGTTCGGTGGGCATGCCCGCGCCGCCGAATCCGCTGATGAGCACCGTGGCGCCGTCGTGGATGTCCGCGACGGCGGCCTCGGGGGTGTCTATGAATTTGTCGATCATGAAAGGCTCCGTTCGGCGCGGGCGCGCGCGGCGCCCGGCCGCGTTCAGTCCACGGTGATGCGTGCCTGCTTGATGATTTCGGCGTAGCGCGCCGAATCTTTCTTCATCAGGTCCGCGAACTGCGCGGGGGTGCCGCCGACGGGCAGGAAGCCCGCGTCCACGAACTTCTGCTTCACGTCCGGTTCCTTGACGATTTCACTGATCTCGCGCGCCATGCGTTCGATGATCGGCTTGGGCGTATTGGCCGGGGCCATCAGCCCGGCCCAGGAGCCGGTGACGAAACCGGGCAGGCCGGCTTCTTCCATGGTGGGAATGTTGGGTTCGGTCGGCCAGCGCTCTTTGCCGGTGAACGCCAGCGCCTTCAGGCGGTTCTGCTTCACGTACTGCATCGGCACCAGGATGGGATCGAACACCATGGACACGCGGTTGCCCAGCAGGTCGGTGAGGATGGGCGCGCTGCCCTTGTAGGCCACGTGCGTCATGGTGATCTTGCTTTGAAGCGCGAAGTCGGCGCCCGTCAGGTGCGCGCTGGACCCGTTGCCGCTGGAGGCGTAGGTGAGCTTGTCGGGATTCTTGCGGCCGTAGGCGACCAGGTCCGCCACCGTCTTGACCGGCAACTCTTCCGACACGAACAGGAACAGCGGCAGGTCCGCCATCTGGACCACCGGCGTCAGGTCGGCCGGCGTGTAGTTGAGCTTGTACAGATGGAAGTTGATGATGAAAGCGGGCAGCATCGACAGGAACGTATAGCCGTCGGGCTCGGCCTTCGCGGCCATGGCCGAGCCGACGCTGCTGTTGGCCCCCGGCCGGTTCTCCACGATGATGGTCTGCTTCAGGCGCGGCCCCAGCTTTTCCATCACGATGCGGGTGACGATGTCGGTGGAGCCGCCGGGCGTGTACGGCACGATGATCTTGATGGGCTTGCTGGGCCAGTCGTCCGCCGCGTGGGCGGGGCCTGCGGCCAGGCCCGCCGCCGCCAGGGCGGCGAACAACAGGGTCCTGCAGGCGTGGCGGCGATCGGTTGTTGCGGTGCGGCGGGGCTGCGACTTGCTTGCTTGTGCCATGGACTTGTCTCCTCCATGAATCGGCCGAATTTCGATGCGCGTCTGGTTTTTTATTGACGCGACCGGCTTTTTTAAAGGGCTGCGGCTTTGCTGGCTATCGGACAAAGGCGCAAAAAAAGTATGGCACGCACCGGCGGGGCCGGCGGGCTGCGACGGACTCGATAAAGTTCGATCACCGGACAAAGGGGGAAACCCCGTTCCAGGGCACCGTTCCTCGGGTTTTCACTAGGAAGCACTGCATGGTTCACGCTGTGGACATCGCTTAATCTGGCGGCCCGGGCCCCGTAAAGCAGAGCCTGTTTCCCGCCGTGGGACGGCCACAAGCCGCGCACGGACACCCATCTCAGGAGAGCCAAAATGAAGCGGACTATCATGGTTGCAGCCGGCGCGATCGCCCTGGCGTGCGCGTCCCAGGCGGCGCTGGCGGGCCCCACGCTGGATGCGGTGAAAAAGAAGGGTTTCGTGCAGTGCGGCCTGACCGACGGCGTGTCCGGTTTCTCCGCGACCAATAGCAAGGGCGAATGGGAAGGCATGGACGTGGACATCTGCCGCGCCGTCGCGGCGGCCGTGTTCGGCGACCCGACCAAATTCAAGGGCACGGCGCTTTCCACGCAGCAGCGCTTCACCGCGCTGCAATCGGGCGAGGTCGATGTGCTGCTGCGCACCGTCACCCTGACCCAGACGCGAGACACCTCGCTGGGCCTGGCGGCCGTGGCGGCCAGTTTCTACGACGGCCAGGGCATCCTGGTGAGCAAGAAGCTGGGCGTCAAGAGCGCCAAGGAACTCAACGGCGCCACGGTCTGCGTGCAGCCCGGCACCACCACCGAGCTGAACCTGGCCGACTGGTTCCGCGCGAACAACATCGAGTTCAAGCCCGTCGTGATCGACAAGGTCACGGAAGTCGTGCGGGCCTTCGAATCCGGCCGTTGCGACGCCTTCACGGATGACTCCTCGCAATTGGCCGCCGTGCGCGCGACGCAAGTGGCCAATCCGAACGACTACGAGATCCTGCCGGAACGCTTCTCCAAGGAACCGCTGGGGCCGATGGTCCGGCAGGGCGACGAGAACTGGCTGGGCATCGTGCGGTGGACCTTGTTCGCGCTGATGGAGGCCGAGGAATACGGCATCACGCAGAAGAACGTGGACGAGATGCTCAAGAGCAAGAACCCCAACATCCTGCGCATCCTGGGCGTCACGCCCGGCGCCGGCAAGAATATGGGCGTGGACGAGAAGTGGGCCTACAACGCCATCAAGGCCGTGGGCAACTACAGCGAAGTATTCGAGCGCAACGTCGGCAAGGACAGCAAGTTGGGCCTGCAGCGCGGCACGAATGCCCTGTGGAACCAGGGCGGCGCCATGTATCCGTGGCCGATCCGCTGACGCGGGCAGGCTGACGCAAGGCGGCCCGCGATGCGGGCCGCCTTCTTTCTGTCTTGCATACTGGTAATCGCAGAGCGATATATGTGAACCGTTCTGCGGTACGCTATGCGCTTTTCCTCAGCACCGTCAGGCGCCATGACCCAGACTCCAAATCCCGAGGACTCCCCGTTGTTCATCGCCGCGCTGGCGCGCGGCGTTTCCGTGTTGCGGGCGTTCAGCGAAGGGCAACCCGCGATGACCCTGCCCGAACTGGCCGAGGTCACGGGCCTGAGCAAGAGTTCGGTGCAGCGCTTTACCCATACCCTCTGGACGCTGGGCTATCTGCGCAAGGATCCGGCCAGCAAGAAATTCTCGCTGGCGCCCTGGTCGCTGGAACTGGGCATGAAGTATGTGCAGACCAGTCCGCTGGTGCTGGGCGGCAACCCCTTCCTGCACACCTTGAACCGCAACAGCCAGGAAACCTGCAGCCTGGCCGAACCCGACGGGCTGGACATGGTCTATGTGGCGCGCTTCGCCACGCACAAGGAAATGTTCGTGAACATGCCGGTAGGCATGCGCCTGCCCCTGTATTGCACGGCCGCCGGCCGGGCGGTGCTGGCCAAGCTGGACCCCGCCGTGGCGCGTGGCCTGCTGGAACGCTGCGACCGCAAGCCGTACACCGGCGACACCATCACGGATATCGACGCCTTGCTGGCCGAACTGGATTTCGCGCGCCGGCACGGCTATGCGCGCTCCAACGGCGAGTTCTACCCCGGCGACATCACGGTCAGCGCGGCGGTGCTGGATGCCGGTGGCACGCCGCTGGGCGCGGTGAACGTCTCGGTGCCGTCCAGCCGCTGGACCTTTGAACAGGCCCAGGCGGTGTTCGGCCCGCAGGTGGTGGAAACCGCGCATGCCATCAGCGCATCGCGCACGTTGGGGCGTTCGCATCCCTTCTACGACATGGAACCGCCCGGCGGCGCCTTGCGCGGCGCCATGCCCCTGGCCGGCGACGAGGCCTGATGCGCTTTTGCTGCATGCCGGTGCGCCGCCGGTGCACCGCGATGGCGCGCGCACGGCGGAATTCCATACTTAATTAGTCGGATATAAAAATCGCCTCTAGGGGGAACTCCCTAATTGGCTGCATGGCTGCTTGCTTGCTAATCTATTTATGACACGATCGTATCGCATAGCGATTTGACCAAATCTAAATTGAGGTTCCGGCGCAGCCCTTGCGCACGGAGCCTGACCCCAGGAGCCGCGTTGTGCCGCAGTCAGCCGAAGTCTGTTTCCATCCCGTAGCGGGATTCATGGGCCTGCCGTCGATCCGTGACGCAAGCGCGGGCCAAGCCCGCGCCTGCGTGGTGGGCATCCCGTTCGATTGCGGCACGCATCCGTTCCGCGTGGGATCGCGCCAGGGGCCGGACGCCATCCGCGAGCAATCCCGATTGCTGCGTCCCGTCGACATCTTCCGCCGCAACGGCATCGACAATCCGCCCGATTTTCTGCGTGCGATCGACGTGGGCAACGTTGCCTGCCATCCCGGCGATCCGGATGCGTCCTATCCGCTGATCGAGGCCGGCATCGGCGCCATCCTGGAAGCGGGCGCGATCCCGATCTCGATGGGCGGCGACGGCGCGGTAACGCTGCCGCAATTGCGCGCGGTGGCGCGGCGCCATCCGGATTTCGTGGTGCTGCATTTCGACTCGCACACCGACACCTATCCCATCCCCGGCTACAACACCGCCACAACCTTCACGCGCGCCGCGGAAGAAGGCCTGCTGGACGTGGCCTCCAGTTTCCACGTGGGAACGCGGGGCAGTTCCTTCATGCCGGGGGTGCTGGAATTCGGGCGCGAGGTCGGCTACACGATCGTGCCCTACGACGACTTCGACCGGGATCAGCAGGCCGCGCTCGCGGACATCAAGCGCCGCATCGGCGAGCGTCCTGTCTACCTGTGCTTTGACATGGACATCTTCGATCCGTCCTGCGCGCCGGGCGTATGCACGCCGGAATGGGGCGGGCTGTCGGCCAAGGAAGGGCTGGCGCTGCTGCGCCAGTTGGCCGGCCTGAACTTCGTGGCGTTCGACGTCAACACCGTGTCGCCGCCGCAAGACGTGCAGGGTGCGACCGCCTTTTTGGCCGCCACCGTCATGCAGGAGTTCTTCGCATTGGCGGCGGTGGCGGTGCAGCAGTACCCGCAAGGGCGTCCGGCCTGAGCCGCGGGTCCGGGGCGTACGCCACGGTCATTCATTCATCCAAGGGGAAAACGATGAAACTCAACTCCATCCTGATGGGCGTGGCCGTGGCCAGCCTGCTTATCCATTCCGGCGCGCATGCGCGCAAGCTGGACGAGGTGCGCGCCGATAAGAGCCTGGCCATCGTCACCACCGCGTCCGCGCCGCCGCACGGGTTCAAGAATCCGAAGTCGAACCGGTTGGAGGGCATCATGGTGGATGTGGCCGCGGGCGTGGCCAAGCATCTGCAGGTGTCCGACAAGCTTTCCGACGTGCCGTTTTCCGGCCTGATCCCCACGCTGACATCCGGCCGCGCCGATGTCATGTCTGCGCCGCTCTTCATCACCGAGGAACGCGCGAAGGCCATCGACTTTTCCGCGCCCGTCTACGAATGGGGCGAGGGCATCGTGGTCAGCGACAAGGCGACCCGCAAGTACGCCAAGTTCGAAGACATGCAGGGGCAGCGCGTCGGCGTGCTGGTGGACTCCGTCCAGTTCAACATGATCAAGGACATGCCCGGCACCAAGGTCACCACCTACCAGGACTACTCGACCTTGCTGGCGGACGTGCGCGCCGGCCGCATCGATCTGGGCATTGTGGATCCGCCCAGCATCATCTACCAGATCCAGACCAAGAACATTCCGGGCGTGAAGCTGGACACGGGCTATCAGCCGCAGCGCAAGTGGCAGGTGGGCATGGCCGTGCAGAAGGGCAACGCCGCGCTGCTGGAAGCCGTCAACGGCGCATTGGCCGAGATGAGAAAGAGCGGCGAAATGGCCGCCATCGGCCAGAAGTGGGGCGTGTCCGACCTCATCAGCAAGTAAAGCCGCACCGGCACGGATAAGGAGCACGACTTGGATTTCGCTACCCTGCGCATGTACCTGGCCCCTCTGGCCGAGGGCACGGTCTGGACCCTGGCCCTGTTTTTCTGTTCGGCATTCCTGGCGGTGGCGCTGGGCCTGGTCGTCTGCCTGTGCCGCCTGTCGCCCTCGCGGCTGCTGAGCCGCGGCGCGCGCTTCTACATCGAGGTGATACGGGGCACGCCGCTGCTCCTGCAACTGTTCTACATCTATTACGGCCTGCCCGAGATGGGCGTGGTGATCAACGGCTTCGTCGCTGGCGTGCTGGGCCTGACGCTGAACTTCGGCGCCTACCTTGCCGAGCTGTTCAGAAGCGGCATCCAGTCCGTGGACACCGGGCAGTACGAGGCCGCGCGCGCGCTGGGCCTGGGCAAGGTCCAGCGGCTGCGCCGCATCGTGCTGCCGCAGGCGTTGCGCACGGTGTTCCCGGCGCTGGGCAACTATGCGCTGGTGCTGATCAAGGAGACGTCGCTGGTCGCCGTCATCAGCGTGTACGAGCTGATGCGGGCGGGCGAGATGCTGGCGGGCGCCACCTTCCAGGCGCTGACCGTCTACACGATGGTGGGCGTCATCTATTTCGCCATGTGCAGCGTGCTGTCGTATGCGTTCCGGCGTTCCGAAAAACGCCTGACCGTGCCGGGCTACTGGAGCGGCGCCGGCGAAAACCATGACATTTCCAAGGCCTGAACGATGGACGCACTGAACGACTCCGCCCCGATCATCACCATGCAGGGCGTATCCAAGTGGTATGGCGAATTCCAGGTGCTGGACGATCTGGCGCTGGAGGTGTCGCCCGGGGAAAAGCTGATCCTCTGCGGTCCGTCCGGTTCGGGCAAGTCCACGACGATACGGTTGCTGAACCGGCTGGAGGAACACCAGAAGGGCCGTATCGTGGTCGACGGCATCGAACTCAATGAAGACGTGAAGAACATCGAGCGCATCCGTGCCGAGGTGGGCATGGTGTTCCAGCACTTCAACCTGTTCCCGCACCTGACCGTGCTGGAGAACTGCACGCTGGCGCCCATGCTGGTCAAGGGCGTGCCGCCCGGCGAAGCCCGGTCGCGCGCGATGGAATACCTGGAGCGCGTGCGGATCCCGCAGCATGCGGACAAGTATCCCGGCCAGTTGTCCGGCGGCCAGAAGCAGCGCGTGGCGATCGCGCGCGCGCTGTGCATGCAGCCCAAGATCATGCTGTTCGACGAACCCACCTCGGCACTGGACCCCGAGATGGTCAAGGAAGTGCTGGACACCATGGTCGCGCTGGCCAGGGACGGCATGACCATGGTCTGCGTGACGCATGAAATGGGCTTTGCGCGAGAGGTGGGCGACCGCGTCGTGTTCATGGACCAGGGGGCCATCGTCGAGGCCGACACGCCGGACAATTTCTTTTCGGCGCCCCGTTCGGAGCGCGCGCGGGCCTTTCTGGGGCAGATACTGGGCTGAGGCGCCCCGGGGCGGTTATGCTAATTCCGGTTGGCGGAACACTGTGGGAATGGTTCCATGCGCACAAGCTGAAATGGCTCTATGCCGTTGCTCCCGCGCTCCCTATCATGTCCGTCAGCCGGGCGCGGATGCGCCCCTCGATGCCATTGATAACGATTAGGGAAACACGATGAACGGCGCTGACAGCCTTTGCGATACCTTGCTTGCCAATGATGTGGATGTTTGCTTTGCAAACCCCGGCACCTCGGAAATGCACTTTGTCGCGGCACTGGATCGCAAGCCGAAGATGCGCTGCGTGCTGGGCCTGTTCGAAGGCGTGGTGACGGGCGCGGCCGACGGCTACGCGCGCATGGCCGACAAACCCGCGGCGACCCTGCTGCACCTGGGACCGGGCCTGGGCAACGGCCTGGCCAACCTGCACAACGCCAAGCGCGCGCGCACCCCGATGGTCAACATCGTCGGCGACCACGCCACCTATCATGTCCAGTACGACGCGCCGCTGACCAGCGACGTCGAAGGCGTGGCGCGGCCCATGTCGCACTGGGTCAAGCGCACCATGACGGCGGCGGGCCTGTCCGCGGACGCCGCCGAAGCCATCGGCGTGGCGCGCCGCGCGCCGGGCAATATCGCCACCCTGATCCTTCCCGCCGACACCGCCTGGACCGAACTGCCGGACAATTCCCCCGCGCCCGTGCAGGTCAAGGACGCGGCCCTGGCCCAGACCTCCGCAGAGGCCGTGCGCGCAGCGGCTGCCGCCATCCGCTCCGGCGAAACGACCGTACTGATGCTGGGCGGCGCCGCGCTACGCGAGCGCGCGCTGAACGCCGCCGGCCGCATTGCGCGCGCTACCGGCGTGCGCCTGGTCTCGGAAACGTCGAACCGCCGCATCGAACGCGGCGGCTCGCGCACGCCGGTCGACCGCCTGCCGTATCCGATCGACCTGGCCGTGGCCAAGCTGAAGGACGTGAAACACCTGGTGCTGGCCGGCGCCAAGTCGCCCGTCGGCTTTTTCGCCTATCCCGGCAAACCCAGCCTGCTGGCCCCGCCGGACAGCAATCAGGTGGTGTTGGGCACTGCCGAACAGGATCTGGCCCACGCGCTGGAATGGCTGGCCGACGAACTGGGCATCGCCGCCGACGCGCCGCGCCTGGCCGCGCCCGCCGCCAGTTACGAAGTGCCCCAGTCGGGCAAGCTGACGGGCGCCGCCGTGAACATCCTGGTCGCGCACACCTTGCCCGAACAGGCCATCGTGTGCGATGAGTCCATCACGCAAGGCCGCGAATTCCCGATCTACAGCGCCAGCAGCGCGCCGCACGACTGGCTCATGCTGACGGGGGGCGCCATCGGCATCGGCCTGCCGATGGCGACGGGCGCCGCCGTGGCCTGCCCGGACCGCAAGGTCATCACGCTGCAGGCCGACGGCAGCGGCATGTACACCTTGCAGGCGCTGTGGACGCAGGCGCGCGAGAATCTGAACTGCCTGACCGTGATCCTGGCAAACCGCTCCTACGCCACGCTGCACGGCGAGATGAAGAACGTGGGCGTGCAGGAACCGGGCCGCAACGCCCGCCGCATGCTGGACCTGGAAGAGCCCTATCTGGACTGGACGCACCTGGCCCGCGGCATGGGCGTGGAAGCGGTCAGCGTGGATACGGTGGAAGGCTTCGCGCGTGCCCTGGCCGACGGCCTGAAGCGCCGCGGCCCCTTCCTGATCGAAGCGGTTATCTAAGGCGCGCGGCGCTGCTATTGGCGTCCGCCCGCCCTACACCCCCAGATAGCGCGTCAGTTGCTCGGGTTGCCGGGCCAGCGACGCGCTGTCGCCGTCCTGCACGATCAGCCCCTTTTCCATGACCAGGCAGCGGTCGGTGTGTTCCAGCACCGCCCGGTAGTTGCGGTCCACGATCAGCGTGGACATGCCGGTGGCGCGGATCTGGCGGATGATCTTCCAGATTTCCGCGACGATCAGCGGCGCCAGGCCCTCGGTGGCTTCGTCCAGGATCAGCAGGTCGGGATTGGTCATCAGGGCACGGCCGATGGCCAGCATCTGCTGTTCGCCGCCGGACAGTTGCTGCCCGCCATGCGCCAGGCGTTCGCGCAGGCGCGGGAAGGTGTCCAGCACCCGCGAGTAGGTCCAGTCCTGGCCGGCGCGTTTGCCGGGGCGAGCGGCCACCTGCAGGTTTTCGCGCACGTTCAGGTTGGGGAAGATGCCGCGTCCCTCGGGCACGTAGGCCACGCCCATCCGCGCGATGGCGTGCGGCTGGGCGTGCGTGCAGTCGCTGCCTCGCACCCGCACATTGCCCTGCGCGCTTTTCACATGGCCCATCAGGCTGCGGATCAACGTGGTCTTGCCCATGCCGTTGCGGCCCACCAGGCCCACGGATTCACCCGGCGCGATGTGCATGTCCACGCCGCGCAGCACATGGCTGGCGCCGTAGTAGACGTGCAGGCCGCCCGCTTCGATCAGCGCGCTCATTGGCGGCCTCCGGGTTCGTCTTCGCCCAGGTAGGCCGTGCGGACCTCGGGATTCGCGCGGATGTCCGCGGGCGTGCCGCTGGCGATGGCGGCGCCGTTGACCATGACGGTGATGGTTTCGGCGATGCGGAAGACGGCGTCCATGTCGTGTTCGACCAGCAGGATCGCGTGGCCCGCCTTCAGCGACTGCAGCAGGTCCAGGATGCGGTCCGTTTCTTCCGCGCCCATGCCGGCGAGCGGTTCGTCGAGCAACAGCACCTGCGGTTCGCCCGCCAGGCACATGGCGATTTCAAGCTGGCGCTTGCGGCCGTGCGGCAGCAGGCCCGCCGCGCGCGCGGCATCGCCCGCCAGACCGGTGCGGTCCAGCGCGTCGCCGGCCAGTTCAGCGCTGCGGCGGCAGGCCGATGCGTCGCGCCACCAGTGCCAGAAGCGCTGACGGCCCGCCTGCGCGGCCAGGCGGCAGTTTTCGAATACGCTCAGTTCGGGAAAGATGGTGGACCGCTGATAGCTGCGGCCCAGCCCGGCGCGGGCCCGCTCGGGCTGGCGCCACGCGGTGATGTCGCGGCCGTCCAGCATGACCTGGCCGCTGCTGGGCGCAAGCTCGCCCGACAGGATGTTGATCAGCGTGGATTTCCCCGCGCCATTGGTGCCGATCACGGCGTGAACCTGTCCGCGGCGCAGTTGCAGCGACACGCCGTTGACCGCGGTCAGGCCGCCGAAGCGGCGGGTGACCGCGGTGGCGGCCAGCAAGAGATCAGACATGGGGTTCCCCCTGAATGGGCAGCCGCGCCGGCGTGCCCGCGCCATCCTTGCGGACCGGCGTGCTGGCATCGTTTCTTGTGGCCGCGGCTCGCGCCTCGCGGCGCGCGCGCCATTGGGCCGGCAGCCCGGCAAGCCCGTTGGGCAACAGCGCCACCAGCGCGATGATGGCGATGCCCAGGGGCAGATGCCAGTGGCGGGCATAGTCGCCAAACAATTCCTGCGACTGGAACAGCTCTTGCAGCAGCACCAGCGCCACGGTGCCCAGCACGGCGCCGCCCAGGCTGCCCATGCCGCCCAGGATCACCATCAGCAGCACCATGCCCGATTGTTCCCAGGCCAGCAGCTCCGGCGTGACGAAGCCGTCCTTCAGGGCGAACAGAAATCCCGCCAGGCTGGCCAGCGTGGCGCCGACGACGTAGGCGGCAAGCTTGTAGGGATAGGTTGAATAGCCCGCCGCCCGCATGCGCTGTTCGTTGATGCGGATGCCGGTGAGCGCCGCGCCGAATGGCGAGCGCCGCAGCAGCGCCAGGAAACCCCAGCTCAGCGCCAGGCAGGCCAGCACGAAGAAGTAGAACGTGGACGCGTTGCCCAGGTCGAAGGGCATCCAGCCGCCCAGGGACAGCTCGGGCCGGAAGTACAGGTAGATGCCGTCGCTGCCGCCGCCTATCTTGGTGTCATGGAATACGTAATAGGCCATCTGCGAAAACGCCAGTGTGACCATGATGAAGTACACGCCGCGCGTGCGCAGCGCCAGCGCGCCGGTCACGGCGGCATACGCGGCGGCGGCCAGCAGGGCCGCGGGCAGCAGCCACCACAGGCTGGCCGCTTCCGACTCGGGCGACAGCAAGGCCGCCACATACGCCCCGATGCCGAAGAAGGCGGCATGCCCCAGGCTGACCATCCCCGCGCCGCCCACCAGCAACTGCAGGCTGAGCGCGAAGATCGCGTAGATCATGATCTTGACCGCAAGGCCGGTGTAGTAGTCGCTGCCGCTCCAGGAAAAGGCGGCCAGCGCCAGCAGCGCCACGATGGGCAGGAATCGGTTCAACATCGCTAGCCCTGTTTGAACAGCCCTTCGGGCTTGCAAAGCAGAATGAAGGCCATCAGCAGGTACACCAGCACGCCCGCCGCGGAAGGAAACAGCACTTGGCCGAAGGTTTCGGCAAATCCCACCAGCATCGCGGCCAGAAAGGCGCCGCGGATCGACCCGATGCCGCCGATCACGACCACCACGAAGCAGATGATGAGCACGCCGTTGCCCATGCCGGGGTACACGGACGACACGGGCGCCGCGATGCTGCCGGCCAGCGCCGCCAGCGCCACGCCCGCCGCGAACACCAGCCGGTAGAGCTTGTTGATGTCGATGCCGAGCGAGCCGATCATTTCGCGATTGCTGGCGCCAGCGCGCAGCATCATGCCCAGCCGCGTGCGCGAGATGACCCAGTACAGCAGCAGGGCGACCGCGATGCCCACCGCCGAGATGAACAGCCGATAGACGGGGTACGTCATGATGCCGCCCAGCGGGATGCTGCCTTGCAGCCAGGCGGGCAAGGGCACACCATGCACGTCATTGCCCACCAGGATGCTGCGCAGTTCCTCGAACACCAGGATCAGGCCATAGGTCATCAGCACCTGCTGCAGGTGGTTGCGCTTGTACAGATAGCTGAAGAACGCGGCTTCCAGCAGATAGCCCAGCACGCCGGCCGCCAGCACGCAGACCGCCAGCGTCATCAGGAACCCGCCGCCCAGCCACCGGTCGACCAGCGGGCCCAGCGCGAACGCCATGTAGGCGCCGATCATGTAAAAACTGCCGTGGGCAAGATTGATGATGCCCATGATGCCGAAGATCAGCGTGAGTCCGCTGGCCACCAGGAACAGCAGCAAGCCATACTGGAAAGCGTTCAGGCTCTGGATGAGCAGGATGCCGATGTCCATGGGGCCTCCCGTGGTGGACGCGGTTAGGGGCGGGGCCTAGAGCTTGCAGCCGCGGGCGGGGTCGGCCAGCTTCTTCACGGCGACCTCGACGACCTTGTTCTCCAGGCCGTCCACCTGGCGCAGGTAGATGTCCTGCACCGGGTTGCCCGCCGCGGACAGCGTGAACGGTCCGCGCGGGCTGTCCACCGTGGTGCCGCGCATCGCGCGGCGGAAGTCTTCCTTCTTGGCGAAGTCGCCCTTCACGGCGGTCAGGCCCGACTGCATCAGTTGCGCGGCGTCGTAGCCCTGCACCGCGTACACGTCCGGCTGCGCCTTGTAGGCCTTGGCGTAATCGGCGCGGAAGGCGTTGTCGCGCGGGGTGTTCAGGCCGTCGGCATAGTGCAGCGTGGTCAGCAGGCCTTGCGCCGATGCGCCCTGGGCTTGCAGGGTGCCGTCGGTCAGGAAGCCGGAGCCGTACAGCGGTATCGTCTTGTCCAGCCCGGCCGCGTGGTAGTCCTGCACGAACTTCACCGCGCCGCCGCCGGCGAAGAACGTGAAGACCATGTCGGGCTTGAGCGCCGCGATCTCGGTCAGCAGCGATTGGAATTCCACATTGGGAAACGGCAGGCTCAATTCGCGCACGACCTTGCCGCCGGCCTTCTCGAAGCCTTCCTTGAAGCCGCCGATGGCCTCGTCGCCCGCCGCGTACTTCCAGGTGATGGTGACGGCCGTCTGATGGCCCTTGGCGCGCGCCACCGGGCCCATCGCGTACGCGGGCTGCCAGTTGGTGAACGACGTGCGGAAGATGCCGGGTCCGCACAGCGGACCGGTGATCGCGTTGGCGCCCGCATTGGTCACGATCAGAGTGGTGTCGGCATCCTTGGCGGCCTTGGCCAGCGCCATCGCCACGCCCGAATGCACCGTGCCGATCAGCACGTCGACCTGGTCGCGCTTGATCAGGCGATTGGCGTTTTCCGCGGCCTTGGCCGGATTGGACTCGTCGTCCACCTTGAAGTATTCGATCTCGCGGCCGCCCAGCTTGCCGCCCTGTTCGGCGACATACAGCTTGAAGCCATTCTCGATGGCGTTGCCTAGCGCCGCGAAGGTGCCGCTGTAAGGCAGCATGAAACCGACTTTGAGCTTGTCGGCGGCCTGTGCGCCACCGGCGGCGAGCGTCAGGGCTGCGGCCAGCGCAGCCCGGGTCAGGACGTGGTTCATGGTATGTCTCCGTACTTGTTATGGGCTTGGATCAGCCGGGTTTGCCCTGCGCGCCGACAAAGTTGGCGACGGCCTGGATAACGGTGGCGGATTGGTCCTTGTGCGGCGAATGGCCACAGTCCGGAATCTCCAGCAGTTCGGTTTGGGGCGCGCGCCGCCGGATGCCGCGCACCTGCTCCAGCGTGCCGTATTCATCGTCCACGCCCTGGATGGCAAGCACGGGGCAGGCGATGCGGGGCAGATATTCCTCGATGTTCCAGCGGCGGAATTCCGGCGTGAGCCAGATGTCGTTCCAGCCCCAGAAGGCCGAATCCGCGTCCTGGTGATGGCGGCTCAGCCTGGCGCGCAGGTCCGCTTCCAGATAGGCGCGCCGCGCCAGCGCGATGTTCGACACGGAGACATCCTCGACGAAGATATGGGGCGCGGCCACCACGATCCCGGCCACCGCGTCCGGATGCATCGCCGCGTAGAGCAGCGCGATGGAGCCGCCGTCGCTATGGCCGAATAGCACCGGCTTGTCCCTGGCGGGGTCGATGCCCAGCGCGGTGAACAACGCGGGCAGCACCTCGCGCGCCTCTTGGTGCATGAAATCCACGGGCCATTTTTCCTGCGGCGGGCGCGCCGTCGACTGCCCGTACCCATAACGGGAATACACCAGTCCGCGGCAGGCTGCCGCGTCGCATACGCGCCGGGGCCAGTCTTTCCACATGGACACCGATCCCAACCCTTCATGCAGGAACACCAGCAGCGGTGCCTGGCGCCGGCCGGGTTCGATCCACTGGCATTCCAGCCGCATGTCGCGTCCGCGCGCATGGATGCCGGCAAAGACGGTGTCGGCCACGGCGGTCGCGGTCATAGCGCCGTCTCTTCCAGTTGGCGCAGACGGAAGCGCTGTATCTTGCCCGTGGCGGTCTTGGGCAGCTCATCCAGAAAATTGATCTGGCGGGGATACTTGAACGGCGCCAGATGTTGTTTCACGTAGCGCTGCAAGTCCGCGCCGGTCTGGTCATCGGGTTCGAACCCCGCGCGCAGCACCACGTAGGCCTTGGTCTTGACCAGGCCATCGTGGTCCGGCACGCCGATCACGGCGGCCTCCAGCACGGCTTCGTGCTGGATCAGGATGTTCTCCACCTCGACCGGCGAGACATACTGGCCGCTGACCTTGATCATGTCGTCGCTGCGGCCGGCGTAGGTGTAGTAGCCGTCCTGGTCGCACACGTACTTGTCGCCGCTTTTGAGCCAGTCGCCCAGAAAGCACTGGCGCGTCTTGTCGCGGTTGTTCCAGTACATCAGCGCGGCGCTGGGACCCTTGATGTAGAGGTCGCCGATGGCGCCCGGCCCGACGGGCATGCCGTTATCGTCGCGAAGCTGCACTTCGTAGCCGGGCACGGGCTTGCCGGTGGTGCCGTAGCGCAGTTGCCCGGACTGGTTGGAAATGAAGATATGCAGCATCTCGGTCGAACCGATGCCGTCCAGGATTTCACAGCCGAAATGGCGCGTGAAGCGTTCGCCGATGTCGCGCGGCAAGGCTTCGCCGGCCGACGTGCAGACGCGCATCGACACCTGGTCCCGCGGCGGCAGGTCGGGCGAGGCCAGCATGCTGGCGTACAGCGTCGGCACGCCATAGAACACGGTGGGACGATGCCGCGTCAGCCGCTGGAACACGGCCTGCGGGGTGGGGCGTTCGGCCATCAGGACCACGGTGGCGCCCACCGCCAGCGGGAAGGTCAGGCCGTTGCCCAGGCCGTAGGCGAAGAACAGCTTCGCGGCGGAGAACACCACGTCGCTTTCCTGGATGCCCAGCACGGGCTTGGCATAGAGCTCGGCCGTGTGCCACAGGTTGCCATGGGTGTGGACCACGCCCTTGGGCTTGCCGGTGGAACCGGACGAATACAGCCAGAACGCGATCTCGTCGGACAGGGTGCGCGCGGCGGGGGCAAGGGCAGAGCCGGCCAGCAGGGACTCGAATTCGTGTGCCCCGTCGGGCAGGCTGGCGCCGGGTTGCGACACGACCAGGTGTTCGATGTCGGCCTGCGCTTGCGCCAGGGCCGACTGCGCGGCGGGCAGCAGGGCGCCTGACACGAAGACGGCGCGCACGCGGCTGTGCGCAATGATGTAGGCGTAGTCGTCCGCGGTCAGCAGGGTGTTCACGGCCACCGGCACCACGCCGGCATGCAGCGCACCCAGGAACACCACGGGCCAATCGGCCGTGTCCTGCATCAGCAGCAGGATCCGTTCTTCGCGGCGCAGGCCAAGCCCGCGCAAGGCGCCCGCCATGCGGGCCACGCGTTCCGCCAATTGCCCGTAGGTGATCTGGCGCGTGTCGTCGATATAGGCAAGTTTGGCCGCGCGGGGCGCGTTCAGTGCCGCCAGATGACTGGCGAAGTTCAGTTCGGCGGGGCAGGTATTCACGGTTGTCTCCTGATGTCCTGGCGGGCGATGCGTTGCCGATGCTTGTTTTTTTGACGGCAACGCGGGGCGGGCGTGGGCGCTAGCTGTCCGGGCGCGTGAATTCGATGGCGCCGCCGGGCAGCAGATACAGCACCAGGGCGCGGCCCCGCGTGACGGTGGGACTATGGCTGCTGCCCGGGCCGTAGACCAGCCAGCCGGCGCCATGGCCGTCGAAGCGGGCATCCTCGGTCAGGGGCATGATCATGTCGATCTCGCCATTGGGATGCGCGTGGTGGGGGCCGGCCAGATCGTCCATGTCGACGACGTCGACGGAACAGTCCTGCAGGTCGGCCGCCGGCCTGATGACGCGGCCATACCGGATGCCGCCGCCTTCGCGGCCGCACATCCAGCCGTCCGCCACACCCTGCCTGCAGGTGGCGAAGATGTCCTGGAACAGGGCGCTTTGGGGGCCGGCCTGGCGGTTCAGCCGCGCTTGCAGCGCGCCGTCCAGTGGCTGGCCGGCCATCAGGCGCGTCACGTCGCGCATCAGGGCATGGAACTGGTCTGGCGTGCTCACGGGGCTACTCCTTTACACTGTCGGCGCTTCAGAAGTCAGTGAATTCGACTGCTGTTTTTTTGCACCTGAACAGCTTTGAACTCGTTGGATGGAAAAATAGTGCTTCCTTTGATTTGGGTCAAGCACTATAGTGCATAAAAAAGCGGTAATCAGGGTATTTGCGGAGTCAGTCCAAACATGAATCAAGCGCTAGACGCGGCGCCAGCCGAACCCCGGCGGGAAGTCTTCCTGGTGGCATTGGGCGAGCGCGTGCGCCGCCTGCGCGCCATCCGGGGCATGACGCGCAAGGGGCTGGCGCAGGTGACCGGCGTGTCGGAACGCCATCTCGCCAATCTTGAACACGGCGTGGGCAACGCTTCGATTCTCGTGCTGCTGCAGATCGCCCGCGCGTTCAACTGCGCCCTGGCCGAACTTGTCGGCGACGTGACCACCGAATCGCCCGACTGGCTGCTGATCCGCGAATTGCTCAGCGGCCGCACGGAATCCGACCTGCAGCGCGCGCGCGAGGCGTTGAGCCAGCTCTTCGGCGTCGGGGCGGGCGCGCAACGCCCCAACCGCACCCAGCGCGTCGCGCTCATCGGCCTGCGCGGGGCGGGCAAATCCACGCTGGGCCAGATGCTGGCCGACGACCTGGGCTACCCCTTCGTGGAGCTGAACCGCGAGATCGAACGCGTGGCGGGCTGCGGCATCCTGGAAATCCACAACCTTTACGGCCCCAACGCCTACCGCCGCTACGAACGGCGCGCGCTGGAAGAGGCCGTGCAGATCTATCCGGAAATGGTGCTGGCCACGCCCGGCGGGCTGGTGTCGGAACCGGCCACCCTGAACCTGCTATTGACCCATTGCTATACGGTCTGGCTGCGCGCCACGCCGGAAGAGCACATGGGGCGCGTCATGGCGCAGGGGGACTTCCGGCCCATGTCGGGCAACAATGAAGCAATGGCCGACCTCAAGCGCATCCTGGCCGGGCGCGAAGCCTTCTACGCCAAGGCCGACCTGACCTGGGTCACCAGCAACCTGGAAGTCTCCGAAAGCTTCGCGGGCTTGCGCACGCAGGTGCGCAAGGCTTGCGGCCTGCCGTTGTAGACCCGCTTTCCCGCCGTCTCCGCAAGCCGCCCGTAGGGCGGCTTTTTTGCGTGTCCCTCTGGGCAAGCGTAGACCTGCACTTTTATGCATATCTTGCTTGACGCGGTATTTCGCCTGCATTAATCTGCACAATAATTCATGTGGTGCAATATTTTTCCTGTCACAGCAGGGCGTCAGAGGAGACACACTATGAGCAGCACCATCAGCCGGGTCGATTTCAGGACCGAGCCCGCCCAGTACCGCCACTGGCGCCTGTCGTTCGACGGTCCGGTCGCCACGCTGGCCATGGACGTGGCCGAGGATGGCGGCTTGCGCCCCGGCTACAAGCTGAAGCTGAACTCCTACGACCTGGGCGTGGACATCGAACTGCAAGACGCCTTGCAGCGCATCCGTTTCGAGCACCCGGAAGTGCGCAGCGTGGTCGTGACCAGCATGAAGGACCGCATCTTCTGTTCGGGCGCCAATATCTTCATGCTGGGGCTGTCCACCCACGCCTGGAAGGTCAACTTCTGCAAGTTCACCAATGAAACCCGCAACGGCATCGAAGACTCCAGCCGCCATGGCGGGCTGAAATTCATCGCCGCCCTGAATGGCGCCTGCGCGGGGGGCGGCTACGAACTGGCGCTGGCCTGCGACGAGATCATACTGATCGACGACCGGTCGTCGGCGGTGGCCTTGCCCGAGGTTCCCTTGCTGGGCGTGTTGCCGGGCACGGGGGGGCTGACCCGCGTGACCGACAAGCGCCGCGTGCGCCACGACCACGCCGACATCTTCTGCACCCTGGTCGAAGGGGTGCGCGGCCAACGGGCCAAGGACTGGCGGCTGGTGGACGACGTGGTCAAGCCCGCCCGCTTCGAGGCCGCGGTGCGCGAACGCGCGCTGGCGCTGGCGCAGGGCAGCGACCGCCCCGCGGGCGAGCCGGGCGTCGCCCTGACCCCGCTGGCGCGCACCGAAACCGCCGACCGCCTGTCCTACCAATATGTGGATATTCAACTTGACCGCGAAAAGCGCCAGGCCACCTGGACCGTGCGCGCGCCGCAGGGGCCGGTCGAGTCCGAGTTGAACGACATTCTTGCGGCGGGCGCCGGCTGGTGGCCCTTGCGGATGGCGCGCGAACTGGACGACGCCATCCTGACCATGCGCACGAACGAACTCGACATCGGCACCTGGGTCCTGAAGACGGAGGGCGATCCGCAGGCGGTGCTGGCGGCGGACGCCGCGTTGCAACGGCATGCGGACCATTGGTTCGTGCGCGAGACCGCCGGCATGCTGCGCCGCACGCTGGCGCGCCTGGACGTCACGTCGCGCAGTCTGTTCGCGCTGATCGAACCGGGCTCGTGCTTCGTCGGCACCCTGCTGGAACTGGCGCTGGCGGCCGATCGCAGCTACATGCTGGACAACGAGGACGCCGCCGCGCCCGCGCGCATCGTGGTCGGCGAACGCAATTTCGGCGCCTATCCGCTGGTCAACGGCCAAAGCCGTCTGCAACGCCGCTTCTATGAAGAGACAGAGCCGCTGGAAGCGGTGCGCGCGCGCGCCGGGCAGCCCCTTGCCGCAGCCGACGCGCTGGCGCTGGGACTGGTGACCTACGCGCCGGACAGCATCGATTGGGACGACGAGGTGCGGATGGTGCTGGAAGAGCGCCGCGCGCTGTCGCCCGACGCGCTGACGGGCCTGGAGGCCAATCTGCGCTTCGGCGGCCAGGAAACCATGGAGACCCGCATCTTCGGCCGGCTGACCGCCTGGCAGAACTGGATCTTCAATCGCCCCAACGCGGCGGGCGACAAGGGCGCGCTCAAGCTGTATGGCAAGGGCGAGCAGGCCACGTTCGACTGGAACCGCGTCTGAGCGGCCAGGCTTTCACCGATCAAGGCCACGGCGGGCGCAAGGCGGGCCCGTTCCACAGGCCCCACGACCATGCGCCGTGCCGTAAGCGGCCCCATCCCAGGAGCAGAGACAATGTCCGGCATCAACTACACCGACAAGATCCCCAATAACGTCAATCTGTCCGGCGACCGCGCCTTGCAGCGCGCGCTGGAGCATTGGCAGCCCAACTATCTGCAGTGGTGGCAGGACATGGGGCCGGACGGCTCTCACGGTTTCGACGTATACCTGCGCACGGCGGTCAGCGTGGAACCGGACGGCTGGGCGCATTTCAACCACGTCAAAATGCCCGATTACCGCTGGGGCATCTTTCTGGCGCCGCAGGACGGCCAGCGCAAGATCCACTTCGGCGAAAACATGGGGCGGGACGCGTGGCAGGACGTGCCCGGCGAACACCGCGCCAATCTGCGCCGCATCATCGTCACGCAGGGCGACACCGAACCCGCCTCGATCGAGCAGCAGCGCCATCTGGGCCTGACCGCGCCGTCCCAGTACGACCTGCGCAACCTGTTCCAGATCAACGTGGAAGAAGGCCGCCACCTGTGGGCCATGGTGTACCTGCTGCATCGCTATTTCGGCCGCGACGGCCGCGAGGAAGCCGACGCGCTGCTGCAGCGCAGCTCCGGCGATTCGGACAATCCGCGCATCCTGGGGGCCTTCAACGAAAAGACGCCCGACTGGCTGGCGTTCTACATGTTCACCTACTTCACCGACCGCGACGGCAAGTTCCAGCTTTGCGCGCTGGCCGAGTCCAGCTTCGATCCGTTGGCCCGCACCACCAAGTTCATGCTGACCGAAGAAGCCCACCACATGTTCGTGGGCGAATCCGGTATTTCGCGCACCATCCAGCGTACCTGCGAAGTGATGAACCAGCTCAAGACCGACGACCCCGAAAGCGTGCGCGCCGCCGGTGTGATCGACCTGCCCACCATCCAGCGTTACCTGAACTTCCACTACAGCGTCACCATCGACCTGTTCGGCGCGGACCAATCGTCCAACGCCGCCATCTTCTACGGCTCGGGCCTGAAGGGTCGTTACGAAGAAAGCAAGCGCACCGACGACCATCAGCTCAAGAACGACACGTATCGCGTGCTGAGCGTGAACAACGGCAAGCTGAACGAGATCGAGGTGCCGATGCTCAACGCCCTGAACGAAGTGCTGCGCGACGACTTCATCCGCGATTCCGTGGCCGGCATCGGCCGCTGGAACAAGGTCATCGAGAAGAGCGGCATCCCGTTCCGCCTTCAGGTGCCCCACAAGGCATTCAACCGGCAGATCGGCACGCTGGCCGGCATCCGCATGTCGCCCGAAGGCGAGATCCTGTCCGACTCGCAATGGCAGGCCAACCAGCACAAGTGGCTGCCCACGCCGGAAGACCGCGCCTTTGTCGCCTCGCTGATGGGGCGTGTGACAGAGCCCGGCAAGTTCGCCAACTGGATCGCGCCGCCCGTCATGGGCGTCAACCGCCAGCCGGTGAATTTCGACTACGTCCGTTTCAACTGAAAGCGGAAAGGGCGGCGCGCGCGTCCGCGCCCCGCCCGCGCATTGGGAAGACCGCGATGAATGCCCCTTTACCCGTAGATGTCCTGAAGCAGCATCTGATCGATCCCGAGATCTGCATCCGCTGCAACACCTGCGAAGAAACCTGCCCCGTCGACGCGATCACCCACGATTCCGCCAACTACGTGGTGGATCCGGATATCTGCAATGGGTGCATGGCCTGTGTGCCGCCGTGCCCGACGGGGTCCATCGACAATTGGCGGCTGGTGGTGCGGGCCGAGGCCTATTCCGTGCAGGAGCAACTGGGCTGGGAGGAACTGCCTGGGGAAAAGTCCCTGCCGGCGCAAGCCGCGCCGGAATCCACGCAAGCAGAATCCGCCGCCCCGGACCCGGCCGCGTTCGCCGAACCGCCAGCGGCGGCCATGCCTGCCGGGGCCTCCGTCCCGCCCTGGTCCGCGGCGCATCCCTACGTGAATTTGTACACGCACAAGACGCCCATGACGGCAACGGTGGTGGGCAACTACCGCGTCACGGGCACGGACACGGAAAGCGATATCCATCACATCGTGCTGGACTTCGGCGAGCTGCCGTTCCCGGTGCTGGAAGGGCAGTCCATCGGCATCCTGCCGCCTGGCGAGGACGCGCAGGGCAGGCCGCATCACGCCCGCCAGTACTCGCTGGCCAGCCCGCGCGACGGCGAGCGGGCGGGCTACAACAACCTGTCGCTGACCGTGAAGCGCGTTACCCAGGACTACGGCGGCGCCGCCGCCCACGGCGTCTGCTCGAACTATTTGTGCGACCTGGCCAAGAACGATACCGTGCGGGTGATCGGCCCCTTCGGCCACACCTTCCTGATGCCCAACCATCCGCGCGCCAATCTGATCATGATTTGCACGGGGACGGGATCCGCGCCCATGCGCGCCATGACCGAGCGCAGCCGGCGCCGGATCGGCACCGGTGAAGTCGGCAGGCTCATGCTGTTCTTCGGCGCCCGCACCGAACGCGAACTTCCTTATTTCGGCCCCTTGATGAAGCTGCCGCGCGACTTCATCGACATCAACCTGGCGCTATCGCGCGAGGCCGGCCAGCCCAAGCGCTATGTTCAGGACCTGATCCGCGAACGCGCGCCCGCTGTCCGCGAACTGCTTGCCGACCGGAACACCTGCATCTACGTCTGCGGCCTGAAAGGCATGGAAGTCGGCGTGCTGGACGCGTTGCGCGAGGTCATGGTGCAGGCGGGCGAGGATTGGTCTATCCTGCATGATGTGCTGCGCCGCGAAGGCCGGCTGCATTTCGAGACGTACTGAGTCCAACACAACAGATGCGTGACGATCGGCGCGCCTGGGCGCGCCGATTTCGTTTGCACGGGGAAAGCCAAACATGAAGTTCGCGGAATTCAAGGACGGCATGCTGATCAAGGCCGGGCCGATCAGCGTGACGGAAGCGGAGATCCTGGAGTTTGCCCGGAAGTTCGACCCCCAATGGTTTCACACCGATCCCCAGCGTGCCGCCGAGGGGCGCTGGGGCGGGCTGATCGCCAGCGGCTGGCACACCTGCGCGTTGGCCATGCGCATGGCGGTGGACGCCGCCCTGCATGACTCCGAATCCTTCGGCTCGCCCGGACTGGGCGAAGTGCGCTGGCGCACGCCGGTGCGGCCCGGCGACACCCTGCGCCTGGAAGCGCGCGTGCAAGGCGCGCGCACCTCGTCGTCGCGCCCGGACCTGGGCATCATCACCTGGGCCTGGACGGTCCTGAACCAGCACGACGAAGGCGTGCTGGAAATGGAAGCGACCAGTCTGTTCGACCTGTCGGGCAATAACTGAGGCGGCTACCGCTTGCCTGCCTGCTTCAGGATGGCGGCGGCTTCCGGCCCGGCCGCCGCCTTCCAGGCATTCACGGATTCCGCCGCGGCGTCCTTCAGCGCCTTGCGCACCGGCAATGGCACGGACGTGTTGATCGCCACGCCGTTCTTGCGCATGCTGGCGTAGTTCTGCTGCAAGCGGCCTTCAATGCGTTTCCACTGTTCGGCCTCGGTCTGCGCGGCCGCCTGGTCGATCGCCTTGCGCGTGCGCGCATCCAGCGCCTGATAGGCCTTCAGATTCATCGTGGCCACCGAGATCGGCATCGCGTAGTTGATCTCGGCGAAGTTGGGCAGGTGTTCCCACAGCTTGCGGCCCGCGCCGCCGTCGCCTGAAGACAGCACGGCGTTCATCTCGCCGGACGCGATGCGCGGCATGGCGTCCGCGAACGAAATGTTCTGCGCGCGGGCGCCCGCCCTCTGCATGACGTCCTGGGAGGTCGCGTCGTAGGTACGGATGTTCAGGCCCTTGAACGCGGCCATGCCGTCGATCTTTTCTTTGGACCAGATGCCCGAGGCCGGCCAGGGCGTGGTGTAGAGCAGCTTCTGGCCGTGCGCAGCCAACAGTTTCTCGTACGCCGGACGCGCCGCCTTGTTGAGGTTGCGGGCCTTGGACAGCGAGTCCGCCAGGAAGGGCAGGGAGGACACGCCGAACAAGGGGTACTTCGTGGCCAGCGCGCCGGCGAAGGCGTCTCCCGCATCCACCTTGCGCGCCTCGACCGCGTCTATCATGTCGCCCGATTTGATGCCCTTGGCCGCATCGAAACTGGCGTCGATGACCACATTGCCGGCCGTCTTGGCGCGCACAAGTTCCGCAAACGTGGACACGCCTTGCCCGGGCATGGAGGTGGCCGGATATTCGGTAGCCATGGTGAGCGTGGTGACGGCATAGGCGCCATGGCCAATGAAAGCCATGGCGATGCCCGCCATCAGGCGTAGGGATGGGATGCCTTGCATGCGCGACTCCTGGTCGGGGGGTAGCCGCAAAGCGTACGGCGTGTGCAAGCCCGCGCCTATACGGGCTTTCGGCAATGCGCCAAGGACGTAGCCTGGCGATCGGGCGCATGGCCCATTGCGCCGGCCCAGAAAAAAGCCGCCCCATCGGGGCGGCTTTGTCGGCTATGCCGGGCAGGCGATCAATAGAACGCCTGGATGCCCGTTTGCGCGCGGCCCAGGATCAGGGCGTGCACGTCGTGGGTGCCTTCGTAGGTGTTGACCACTTCCAGGTTGACCAGGTGGCGGGCCACGCCGAATTCATCGGAAATACCGTTGCCGCCCAGCATGTCGCGGGCCAGGCGGGCGATGTCCAGCGCCTTGCCGCAAGAGTTGCGCTTCATGATGGAGGTGATCTCGACGGCGGCGGTGCCTTCGTCCTTCATGCGGCCCAGGCGCAGGCAGCCGGCAAGCGCCAGCGTGATCTCGGTCTGCATGTCGGCCAGCTTCTTCTGGATGAGCTGGTTGGCGGCCAGGGGGCGGCCGAATTGCTTGCGGTCCAGCGTGTACTGGCGGGCGGTGTGCCAGCAGGCCTCGGCGGCGCCGATGGCGCCCCAGGCGATGCCGTAGCGGGCGGAGTTCAGGCAGGTGAACGGACCCTTCAGGCCGGACACGCCGGGCATCATCTGATCGGCCGACACTTCCACTTCGTCCATGACGATTTCGCCGGTGATCGACGCGCGCAGGCCGACCTTGCCGTGGATGGCGGGAGCCGACAGGCCCTTCATGCCCTTGTCCAGGATGAAGCCGCGGATCTTGCCGTCGAAGTCGCCGCCGACGCACTTGGCCCAGATCACGAACACGTCCGCGATAGGCGAGTTGGTGATCCACATCTTGTTGCCGGAAATCTTGTAGCCGTCGGACGTCTTGACGGCGCGCGTTTCCATGTTGCCGGGGTCGGAGCCGTGGTTGGGTTCGGTCAGGCCGAAGCAGCCGATCCATTCGCCGCGAGCCAGCTTGGGCAGGTATTTCTTCTTTTGCTCTTCGCTGCCGAATTCGTTGATCGGCACCATCACCAGCGACGACTGCACGCTCATCATCGAGCGGTAGCCGGAGTCGATGCGTTCGACTTCACGGGCGATCAGGCCGTAGCTGACGTAGTTCAGTTCCGCACCGCCGTATTCGGCGGGGATGGTGGCGCCCAGCAGACCGAGCTCGCCCATTTCGGAGAAGATCTCGGGGTCGGTCTTCTCGTTGCGGAAGGCGTTCAGGACGCGCGGAGCCAGCTTGTCTTGCGAATAGGCATAGGCGGCGTCGCGCACCATGCGTTCTTCTTCGGTCAGTTGCTGGTCCAGCAACAGGGGGTCTTGCCAATGGAAAGAGGGATTCGAGGACATGCTGGGTCTCCGTTATGGATTTCCGTAACCGGAATCTGGAAAGTAGTTTAAACCTAAAATAATTCGGGCGGCAAGTCGGGGTTTGCACGGCGCCGCGCCTGGGCGCGCCGCCGGGTCCGGTGCCGCCCGGGTATCAGTGCTGGGCCTTCAATGCCGCGTCGCGGATCTTTTCCAGGGTCGTGGACGGGGTGATGGTTTCCGGATCGATGAAGCAGTGCAGGATCGCCGGTTTGCCGCTGGCCAGTGCCCGTTCGAAGGCCGGACCGAACTGTTCGGTGGTCTCGACGCGTTCGCCGTGGCCGCCAAAGGCGCGCGCGTAGTCGGCGAAGTCCGGGTTCTTGAGTTCGGTCGCGGACACGCGGCCCGGGTAGTGCTTTTCCTGGTGCATGCGGATCGTGCCGTACATGCCGTTGTCCACCAGCACCACGATGATGGGCAGGTCGTACTGCACCGCCGTGGCGAATTCCTGGCCGTGCATCAGGAAGCAGCCGTCTCCCGCGAAGCAGACGACGGTCTTGTCGGGCCAGACGCGCTTGGCGCCTACGGCGGCGGGCAGGCCATAGCCCATGGAACCCGAGGTGGGCGCCAGTTGCGTGCCAAAACGGGTAAAGCGGTGGAAGCGGTGCAGCCACGTGGCGTAGTTGCCCGCGCCATTGGTCATGATGGCATCCGCCGGCAGGGTCTTTTCCAGATAGGCCATGACCTGGCCCATCTGCAGCGCGCCCGGCGTCGTGATGGATTCGGGGTCGCTCCACTTCAGGAACGACTCGCGCATGGCCTGGGTGCCTTCGGCCCAGACGGGCTTGGCGGGCGCCTTCAGGCCGGCCAGCGACGCGGCGAAGGCGGCGGGCGAGGTATTGATGGCGAGCGTGGGGCGGTACACCCGGCCCAGTTCGGCGGTGTCGGGATGCACGTGCACCAGCTTCTGCTTCGGGACCGGAATATCCAGCAGCGTGTAGGCCTGGCTGGGGTTCTCGGACATGCGGCCGCCGACCAGCAGGATCAGGTCCGCGTCGGCCACGCGCTTCTGCAGCGCGGGGTTGATGCCCAGGCCCACGTCGCCGATGAAGCATGGATGGTCGGCCGGGAACAGCATCTGGCGGCGGAACGACACCGCGGTAGGCAGGGCATGCCGCTGCGCGAAATCGGCGAATTGCTGCACGGCGCGGGCATCCCAGCGCGTGCCGCCCAGGATGGCGACCGGGTTCTTGGCGCCGGCCAGCAGTTTTTCCAGGTCGGCGAGCTGGCCGGCCGTGGGGGCGGAGTCGATCAGTTCGTAGCGCGGGGCGTCGGCCACCTTGGCGGCTTCGACGAGCATGTCTTCGGGCAGGGCGATCACGACCGGGCCGGGGCGGCCGGACGTGGCGATGTGGAATGCGCGCGAGATCAGTTCGGGAATGCGTTCGACCTGATCGATCTCGGTGACCCATTTGGCCTGCGTGCCGAACACGGCGCGGTAGTCCATTTCCTGGAAGGCTTCGCGTTCGCGCATGCCGCGTTCGATCTGGCCGACGAACAGGATCATGGGCGAGGAGTCCTGCTTGGAAATATGCACCCCGGCCAGCGCGTTGGACGCGCCCGGGCCACGGGTCACCATGCAGATGCCGGGCTCGCCGGTGAGTTTGCCGTGGGCGTCGGCCATCATGGCCGCGCCGCCTTCCTGGCGGCATACCGTAACCTTGATGTCCGCGTCGTGCAGGCCATCCAGCACCGCCAGATAGCTTTCGCCGGGAACGCAGAACACATGTTTGACGCCCTGGGCGACCAGTTGGTCGACCAGAATGTGACCGCCAAGGCGGGAATCTTGCTGAGGCATGGTGATGTCGTGGTTAGCCTAGGTTAGGACTCCCGAGCATATGTTCCCTGAGCGCACAACGCAATTGATAAAATTGCACAATCTATTGATCCTCCGGCACGTAGTGCCTGTTGCGCCGCCGCGTGCGGCGCGCCCGGCCCCGGCCGGTTCCTGGCGGTATCCGCTCCATGAGAAACGGCATTCCCAATCTGAGCGCCCTGCAGGCGTTCGAAGCATCGGCCCGCCTGGGCAGTTTTTCGCGCGCGGCCGAGGAACTGTCCCTGACGCATAGCGCCGTCTACCGGCAGGTGGCCAGCCTGGAGTCGCGCCTGGGCGTGCAGCTTTTCACGCGGGTGCGGCGCCGCATCGTGCTGACGGACCATGGGGCGGAATATGCGGGCCGCATCCGCCACCACCTGGACCAGATCGAAAAAGACACGTTCGGCCTGGTCAGCCGGACCGGCATGGGCCGCAGCATCCATATCGCCGTGGTGCCCACGCTGGCCACGACCTGGCTCATCCCGCGCCTGGCGGATTTTCAGCGCGAGCACGGCGACATCACCGTCAGCCTGTCCGTGCGCACGCTCCCGTTCCAGTTCAAGGACCAGCCCTTTGATGGCGCGCTCTATCACGGGGACGGGTTGTGGCCGGGCACCCAGGGCGTGCTGCTGTTCCCGGAACGCGAGCTGGTGCCCGTCTGCGCGCCGGAACTGGCGGCCCGCGCGGCGGAAACGGGCGCAAGCGCCTTGTCCGGCATGACCCATCTGCACCTGGCGTCCCGGCCGGACGCCTGGCGGCAGTGGTACGGCGCCAATGGCCACCTGTACGGTCCGCAGGCGGCGGGCGGGCCGCGATACGAACTTTTCACGATGGTGATGGCGGCGGTGCAGGCCGGACTGGGGGTTGGGCTGATGCCCCGCTTCCTGGCCCAACCGGCGCTGGATCAGGGGGCGTTGGCCATGCCGGTGCCGCAATCGCTTGCGGTCAGCCAGGGTTATTACTTCGGCTATCCGCAACGTAGCGAACGTTCCGAAGCTCTCAAACTGTTCGAGAACTGGTTGAAGTCGGCCGCCGCCGGCGTGGGCGAACGCTGAGCCGCCCCGCCCGGCCGTAGAATCGCGCCATGCCCATCGCCCGCCCGCCGCTCGCCTCCCAGGCCGATATCGACGCCTTCATTGACGCCGTCTGGCTGGAGGACGGCCTGTCCGCCAACACGCTGGCCGCCTACCGCCGAGACCTGACCGGCTTCGCGCGCTGGCTGGAGGACCCGGACGCCTACGCCCGCGAACTGGCCGACCGCCATGGCGATGCCGCCAGCGCCCACGTCATGCCCGCCGGCCCCGCCAAACCCCTGTGCGACGCGCACAAGGCCGACATCGAGGCCTGGTTCGCCTTCCGCCATGAGGAAACGCGAGCCACCACCGCCAACCGGCGGCTGGCCGCGCTGCGCCGTTTCTACGCCTGGGCGCTGCGCGAACACCGTTCCGAGCGCGATCCCTGCCTGACGCTGATCGCCGCCAAGCAGCCGCCCCGCATGCCCAAGACCTTGTCCGAGCAGCAGGTGGACGCCTTGCTGCGCGCGCCCGACCTGGGCCAGGCCAGGGGCCTGCGCGACCGCGCCATGCTGGAAACGCTGTACGCCACGGGCCTGCGCGTGTCCGAACTGGTCGGCGTGCGCGCCCTGGACGTGAGCCTGAACGAAGGCGTGGTGCGGGTGGTGCTGGGCAAGGGCGGCAAGGACCGGCTGGTGCCGCTGGGCGCCGAGGCCGCGCACTGGATCGACCAGTATCTGAAGACCGCCCGCCCTGAACTGGCGGCGGGACGCGTCAGCGATGCGCTCTTCATCACCGGCCGCGCCGAAGCGATGTCCAGGCAGGCGTTCTGGCAACTGGTCAAGAAATATGCCGTGCTTGCGGACGTGCATGCGCCCTTGTCGCCCCACGTATTGCGGCATGCCTTCGCCACGCACTTGCTGAACCACGGCGCGGACCTGCGCGTGGTGCAGATGCTGCTGGGCCACGCGGACATTTCCACCACGCAGATCTATACGCACGTGGCGCGCGAACGCCTGAAGGCGCTGCACGCGGCGCATCATCCGCGCGGCTAGCGGCCCGCATCCCCGTTGCACTATCCTTTTCGCACTATCCTTTTCGCACTATCCTTTTCGCACTTTCCCTTACGCATTTTCCATTCTCCCACCCGGCATTCCCATGAGCAAAGCCCGCCACGTTTCCGAAACGCCCACCACCCAGTTCCTCAAGCAGAACAAGGTGGCCTACACAGAGCACACCTACGACTACGTGGACCATGGCGGCGCGGGCGAGGCGGCGCGCCAGCTCGGCCTGGATCCGCATGCCGTGGTGAAGACGCTGGTGATGGAAGACGAATCGGCCAAGCCGCTGATCGTCGTCATGCACGGCGACCGCGAGGTCTCGACCAAGAATCTGGCGCGCCAGGCGGGCCTGAAGAAGGTCGAGCCCTGCAAGCCCGACGTCGCGCAGCGCCATTCGGGCTACCAGGTGGGCGGCACGTCGCCGTTCGGTACGCGCAAGAAGATGCCGGTGTGGGTCGAGGCCGAGGTGTTGACGTATCCGGTGGTCTACATCAACGGCGGGCGGCGCGGCTACCTGGTGGGGATAGATCCCCAGGTGCTGGTCAGCGTGCTGGGCGCAAAGCCGGTCTCCGTGGCACTGGAGTAAGACGGGCCAGCCGAGTCCCGGCCCCGATCGCGGGGCATCCGGCCGGCCCGTGGTATCCCGCTACCACCTTGTGCGGGCCTTGCGCAGGCACAATGGACCGAGAACATCAAGAACCGGAGCCCGGACCCCCCGGCGCGCAACCGGCGGCCATCCTCATCCAAGGAGACAATCATGAGCAAAAGACTGTTGATGCTGGTCGGCGACTACGCCGAAGACTACGAGACCATGGTGCCGTTCCAGACGCTGCTGACGGTGGGGCACACGGTGCACGCGGTCTGCCCGGACAAGAAGGCCGGCGACACCGTCGCAACCGCCATCCATGACTTCGAAGGCGCGCAGACCTATACCGAAAAACGCGGCCACAATTTTGCGCTGAACTACGATTTCGACCGCGTCGAGCCTTCTTCCTACGACGGGCTGGTGATACCGGGCGGACGCGCGCCCGAGTATCTGCGCCTGAACGAGAAAGTGCTGGATATCGTGCGTGCGTTCGACCAGGCCGGCAAGCCGATCGCGGCCGTGTGCCACGGCGCGCAATTGCTGGCGGCGGCGGGCATCCTGAAGGGCCGCACCTGCTCGGCCTATCCCGCGTGCGCGCCGGAAGTCCGGCTGGCGGGCGGCACCTTCGCCGAGATCGGGATCGACCAGGCCTATACCGACGGCAACCTGGTCACCGCGCCGGCGTGGCCCGCCCATCCGGCATGGATGTCGCAGTTCCTGGCCGTGCTGGGGACGAAGATCTCGCTGTGATCGCCGACGGCTGAATGAATAAGGCGCCTGGGGCGGCTTGCGCGGCCCCAGGCGCCTTTTCCTTGCCTGCCGGTATCAGGCGAAGTCGAGCACGATGCGGCCTTCGATCTGGCCCTTCTTCATGCGGTCAAATACGTCGTTGATGTTCTCCAGGCTTTCGGTGGCCACGGTGGCGTGCACCTTGCCTTCTTCGGCGAACTGCAGCGATTCCTGCAGATCCAGCCGCGACCCGACGATCGAGCCGCGCACGGTCACCCCATTGAGCACCATGTCGAAGATCGACAGCGGGAAGTCGCCGGGCGGCAGACCGTTCAGCGCCACCGTTCCGCCGCGGCGCACCATGCCCAGCGCCTGCTCGAAGGCCTTGGGCGACACGGCCGTGATCAGCGCGCCGTGCGCGCCGCCGATTTCGCGTTTCAGATAGGCGGCCGGATCCGTGGTCTTGGCGTTGACCGTGACTTCCGCGCCCAGGCGGCGGGCGAAGTCCAGCTTGGCGTCATCGATGTCGACGGCGGCCACGTTCAGGCCCATGGCCTTCGCGTATTGCACCGCCATATGGCCCAACCCGCCTATGCCCGAGATCACCACCCAGTTGCCCGGGCGGGTGTCGGTCATCTTCAGGCCTTTGTATACGGTGACGCCCGCGCACAGCACGGGGGCGATGTCGACGAAACCCACATTCTTGGGCAGCAGGCCCACGTAATCGGCCGCGGCCAGCGCGTACTCGGCAAAGCCGCCGTTGACGGAATAGCCGGCGTTCTGCTGCTGCTCGCACAGCGTTTCCCAGCCGCCCAGGCAGTGCTCGCAATGCCCGCAGGCGGAATACAGCCAGGGGATGCCGACGCGGTCGCCTTCCTTCACATGGGTGACGCCGGCGCCCACGGCCACGACGTGCCCGACGCCTTCGTGGCCCGGGATGAAGGGCGGGTTGGGCTTGACGGGCCAATCGCCTTCGACGGCGTGCAGGTCCGTGTGGCAGACGCCGCAGGCCTCGATCTTCACCAGCAGTTCGCCCGGACCCGGGCGCGGCACTGCGACTTCTTCGATCACCAGGGGCTTGCCGAACGCCCGCGCCACTGCGGCCTTCATGGTCTTGTCCATCATTACCTCCGAAGTCTGGTCAGTCTCAGTATCGTCGAACTTGCAGGCTTTGGGGACCATGATTTATGTCAACCTGCGCCGGATCCGCCTCGTGCTTCAGGACGGGGCCGCATGCCCGGCGGGTGATCTTGCCGGCGGAGCGCCGGACGTCGTACAGTCGATCGCAGGCGCACCCGCCCGGTGTCCCCAGGAGCACTCATGTGTGAAATTTTCATCCGCGCCAGCGAGCAATCGTATGCCCCCGAAACCCGTTCCCTGCGCCTGCACGGCGTGGCGACCAGCCTGCGGCTCGAGCGCCTGTTCTGGCAGGTCCTTGAAGAGATCGCCGGGCGCGACGGCATGCGGGTCACGCAACTGATCGAACGCCTGTACGACGAGCTGGTCGAGTATCGCGGCGAGGCCGCGAATTTCACCTCCTTCCTGCGGGTGTGCTGCCTGCGCTATCAGCTGCTGCAAGCCGACGGCCGGATTCCGCTGGATGCCGGCGTGCCTATCGGCTCCCTCGACCCGCGTGCCGTGCTGGAAGGATTGCCGCCTTCGCTGTACGACGCCCAGCCGCTGCCCCCGAAGCGGCGCGCCGCGTAGCGTTCCACGCGCGCATGAAAAAAGGGCCCGATTCGATCGGGCCCTCTGCATACGGCGCGGCGCGGCGTTCAAGTCCGCATCAGCCGCCCGGCTGGATGGACGCCAGCGCCACTTCGCTCTGCACGATGCGGCGGATGCGCACGGCGTCGCCGATGCGGGACAGCTTGCCCTGGGAATCCAGCAGCACGATGGCCAGATCGCGGCCGTTGATGCGGGCCAGCATCACCAGGCATTCGCCGGCTTCGTTGATGTAGCCGGTCTTGGACACCTTGATGTCCCAGTCGGGCTTGCGCACCAGCAGATTGGTGTTACGGAACGTCTGCGTGCGGTTGTTGATCTCGACCTCGTACTCCGTGTCGGTGGAATAGCGGTGGATCAGCGGACGCTGCGAGGCCGCGCGCAGCAAGCGCGCCAGGTCGTGCGGCGACGACACGTTGTTGCTGGACAGGCCGGTGGGCTCGATGAAGCGGGTGCTGCCCATGCCCAGCGCCTGCGCCTTGGCGTTCATGGCGGCCACGAAGGCCGGCAGGCCGCCCGGATAGTGGCGGCCCAGCGCGTTGGCGGCGCGGTTTTCGGAAGACATCAGCGCCAGATGCAGCATGTCGCCGCGCGACAGCTTGGTGCCCACGCGCAGGCGCGAGGTGGTGTGCTTGAGTTCGTCGACGTCGTCGTCGGTGATCTCAAGCATTTCATCCATGGGCAGGTTGGCGTCCACGACCACCACGGCGGTCATCAGCTTCGAAATGGAAGCGATGGGACGCACGACGTTTTCGTTCTTGGCGAAGATGACCGTGGAGGTTTCCAGGTCTTGCACATAGGCGGTGCTGGAGCGCAGCGCGGCCGCTTCGGCCCGCGCCGAGGCGGCGGGCGGGGGCATGGCGGCGCTGCTGGCGGCCGCCGCCACGCGACGGCCGCGTGCTGGCTTGTCCGCTTTGCCGCCCTTGCCGTTCTTGCCGGTGGCACCTGCCTTCTTGGGCGGAGTGCCCTTCGCGGCGACTTGCTTGCCGCCCTTGGGCGGCGCTTTCTTGGCGGAAGAGGATTTGGGGGCCGCCTGCTTGGCGGCGGCGTTCTTGCCGGACCCGGCCTTGGGCGCGGGGGCTTTCTTTGCTTGCTGCGCCTTGCAGGCCGCCGATTTGGCGTTGGTCTTGCAAGGGTCGGAATTCTTGGCGGCTTGTGCTGCGGAGGGCAGGATCGCGTACACCGCCAGCGCGGCAGTCGCTAGCGCGTTCGCAATTGCACGTTTCCAGGGAAAGGCCATGGTTTGAGCAGGCTTGTCGGTCTGTGAACAAATATTTCTTAAGCCGGCGTAATGTCGGTTCAGGAAAAGTCCAGATGAATTAGGGGCTTACGCGTCGAATTTAAACAGCAATTTCAAGTTGCACGCAAGGCGATTCGCTATCATCACCGAAAAAAATAAAAGTGACGGATTGACGCGGCAGCAATTCGTCACAAGACGCGTCACGAGAAGCTAACGGCACGGCGCGCGTGAGCGTAGCCCGGATTAACCCTCATCTGGCTGAACGTGCGGTATCGCGGGGGATGGTGCGGCGTCGAAAGCCGAGGCCGGGGGGTGGCCTCGCCGGGTGGAATCGAACCACCAATTGACCCTTAGGAGGGGCCGGTTATATCCATTTAACTACGGCGAGACGGGCAAAACAGAGTGTGTAGTGCCTTGATATTGCAGGAAAACGCTCGGCCGGGAGTGTATCACTAATCAAGCTGGCTACAGGCCGTGGACAGGGGGCAGTCTAGCAGGCCCGCCGAACACGCCCAAATCGGCCAACAGCCGGACCGGGCGCGTGGAAGCGGTCCGTCCGGGCAATCCAGTCAACTAAAAATAGTGGATTTAATCAACTACATATCCTATAGTCGGTTTCAAGGCCGGATGCGTCGGGCAGGCGCTGGTCCCGGGCCCTTATACCTAGAATATTCAGGAGCAGGCATGACCCCGACTTTTCACACGATCTTGCTGGATGTACAGGACCGTGTCGCCAAGGTGACGCTCAATCGTCCCGACAGCCGCAATGCGCTGAACTCGCTCATGTGCGCCGAACTGGTGCAGGCCATGACGGCGCTGGCCGCGGATCCTGCCGTGCACGTGGTGCTGATCACCGGCGCCGGGCCGGCCTTCTGCGCGGGCGCCGACCTGAAAGAGCGCAAGACCATGTCCACGCCCGAGATGACCGCGCGCCGCGTGCAGGGGTTCGCCGCTTACGGCGCGATCGAACGTATGCCGCAGCCGGTGATCGCGGTGGTGCATGGACCGGCGTTCGGATCGGGCTGCGAAATCGCGTCCGCCAGCGATTTCGTGCTGGCCTCGTCCGAGGCGGTTTTCTGCTATCCGGAGGTCGGCTGGGGAACGGTCGGCGCCACGCAGCGCCTGCCGCGCATTGCCGGCGCGCGCAAGGCCAAGGAATTGCTGTTCACCGGCCGTCGCTTCGGGGCGGCGGAAGCCCGCGAGATCGGCCTGGTGAATCATATCTACGAGCCGGGCGCTCTGGCTGATGAGGCGCTTGCGATGGCGCGCCAAATCGCCGGCGCGGCGCCCCTTACCGTCAGGCTGACCAAGCGCAGCATTGATCAGGGCCTGGCCACCACGCGCGAAGGCGCGATGGCGATCGAACTGCTGGCGATTGAAGAGAACCTGCGCGGTACGAACTGGCAGCAGGCGATAGCGGGCTTTGGCGTGGCGGACTCGGGAGAGCGCGCATGATCGCCGCGCCGACCACGCTATCCCGGGTCCTGGACCGCAGCGTCCAGGCACATCCGCAGGCCGAGGCGTTCGTGGCGCCGGGCGAGCGCCATGCGTGGCACGGCATGCGCGACGAGGCGCATCGCATTGCCCGCGCGTTGCATGCCGCGGGCGTGCGCCATGGCGATCATGTCGGCGTGCTCCTGGGCAATAGCGGCGTGTGGGTGCAGATCTTCTACGCGTGCGCCATGCTGGGCGCGGTCACCGTCCCGGTCAATACGCGCTTCAAGACAGAAGAGCTGGAGTTTTGCCTGAAGCAGGCGGATGTCTCCCTGCTGCTGACGGCCGATACGTTTCTGGGCATCGACTTTCTGGACTTGTTGACGCAAGTGGAGCCGGCGCTTGCCACCCGCCTGCCGGGCGAACGGCTGCCGGCCCTGCGTCAGGTGGTGGTGCTGGGCGAACGCTGTCCAGCGGGCGCGCAGGCATGGCAAGCCTTTCTGGAAGCGGGCAGCGCGGTGGACGATGCGGTGCTGCGGGCGCGCGAGCAGGCGGTGCAACCCGACGATGTGCTGCTGATCCAGTACACGTCGGGCACGACCTCGTTCCCCAAGGGCGTGATGCTGACGCATGCCAACATGCTGACCAATGCCTGGGCCGCTGCCCAGCGCATCGGCGTGCGGGCGGATGACCGCTACTTCAGTATCCGTCCGTACTTCCACGTGGCGGGCACGACATTGTCGATTCTGGTCAGCCTGGTGACGGGCTGCTGCCTGCTGACGCTGCCGAAGTTCGACGTCGCCGACGCCCTGCGCATGCTGGATACCGAACGCTGCACCCTGACTTCCGGCAACGACACGATCTTTCTGATGCTGATGGGCCATCCCGATTTTGACCGTGCACGCATCCATCTGCGGGGCGGCTGGGCGGCCGCGGGTCCGCAAGTGATGCAGAAAATCCGCGATGTCATGGGCGTGCCGGGCATCTGCAATGCCTACGGCCAATCCGAAGCCTCGCCCAACATCACGCTGTCCTCCCACGACGATCCCTTTGCCTTGCGCGCGGCGGGCTGGGCATTGCCGCATCCCGGCATGGAGGTCCGCGTGGTGGACCCGGCGACCGGTCTGCCGGTCGCCATCGGCGAGGCGGGTGAAATCCAGGCGCGCGGCTGGAGCGTCATGAAGGGCTACTACAACATGCCCGAGGCGACCGCCCGCGCGCTTGCCGCGGATGGCTGGCTCAGCACGGGAGACCTGGGGGAAATGGATGCCGATGGCCGTTTGCGCATGGTCGGCCGATTGAAGGACATGTTCCGCGTCGGCGGCGAAAACGTCGCGCCGGCCGAGGTAGAGGAGGTGCTGCACAGCCATCCCGCCGTGCGCATGGCCCAGGTCGTGGGCGTGCCCGACGCGCGTCTGGGCGAAGTGCCCGCCGCGTTCGTCCTGCTGAAAGATGGGCACGCCTGCGCGGCGGACACATTGACGGCATGGTGCAAGGCGCGCTGCGCCAACTACAAGGTGCCGCGCTATGTCGAGATCGTGGACAGCTTTGAGCACATCGGCATGACCGGCAGCTCCAAAGTACAAAAGAACAAATTGCGCGCGCACGCGATTGCGCTGTTCGGATTGGAGCAAACGGCATGAGCGCGCGCGATGTGGTGTTGTGCGAGTGTTTCGCCCGCGACGGCTTGCAGCACGAGCCCGATTTCATCGGCACCGCGGTCAAGGCGGACCTGATCGACCGCTTTGCCTCGCTGGGCTTCGAACGGGTGGAGGCCACGTCCTATTCCAATCCCAAGGTGGTGCCGCAGTTTGCCGACGCCAGCGAACTGCTGGCGATGCTGCCGCGCCGCGAGGGGGTCTGGTACAAGGCGACCTGCGCCAATGCCCGCGCGGTGCAGCGCGCCTTGGCGGATCTGGATGCCGGTATCGGTGCCAACGAAATCAGCCTGCTGGTGTCGGCCAGCAGTTCGCATTCGCTGCGCAATCTGAAGCGCGAACGCGCGGATCAATGGAACAACGTTGCGGACATGGCGCGGCTGGCCGCCGGCCGCTTGCGCATGGTCGGCACGATCTCGGTGGCCTTCGGATGCCCGTTCGAAGGGGCCGTGGATCCCGACTCGGTGATGGCCGACGTGCAGCGCTTTGCCGAACTGGGCGTGGGCATCGTGACGCTGGGCGACACCACGGGAATGGCCGCGCCCGCCGCGGTACGGGATCTGTATTCGCGCATGGCGCTTGAATTCCCGCAGCTCACGCCGGTGGCGCATTTTCACGACACACGGGGCACGGGCCTGGTGAACTATGTGGCGGCGCTGGATGCCGGCGTGCGCCATTTCGACTGCGCGTTCGGCGGCGTGGGCGGGCATCCCGCCAAGGTGCGCTACGGCGGCGGACACACGGGCAATGTGGCGACCGAAGATCTGGTCAGCCTGCTCGAGTCCATGGGACTGCGCACGGGCCTGGATCTGGATGCGCTGGATGCGGTGTCGCAGCTTTGCCAGCAGACGTTGGGACGGCAGTTGCACAGCCGTGTCGCGCAAAGCGGCCTGAATCCGCTGATTGCGGGCGCACGGCCAGCGCAGGACGCCTCATGACGGCGGTGCGCGGCATTTGTATATCATGCGGCCAAGTGGGCGCCTGGCGCGCCCGGCCGCATTTTTCCCTATTTATGTAGAGCCCAGTCATGGCATTCCCGACCGAACACAAGAACGTCCCCAAGCGCGCCAAACCGGCGGCTCTCAAGGAACTGTTCTCTTACCGGCTGAACCGGCTGGCCTACGTGTCCAGTCGCATCGCCGCGGGCTTGAACGAAAGCCGCTACGGCGTCGGGCCGCGCGAATGGCGGTTCATCGCGCTGCTTGGGGCGACGCCGGACATGTCGCTGAATGCGGTGGCGCGCGAGGCCAACATCGACAAAAGCCAGGCCAGCAGGACCGTGTCCGAGCTGATCGAGCGCGGGCTGATCTGCCGCAGCGCCGACAGCCAGGATGGCCGGGGCGTCAGCCTGGCCCTGACGCAAGCAGGACGCGCGCTGTATGAAGACATGTTCCCTGCCGCCGTGCAGCGCAACGACGCCATGCTGTCGGTGCTGTCCGACGCAGAGCGAGAGCAGATGGAACGCATGCTGGACAAGCTGACCGAGCATGCGCTGGACATGCTGAACGAGTTCAAGGCCGAAGTGCCCGTGCGCCGTGGCCGCGGCGTCCAGCCGCGCTAGGCGCCAGGCGCCTGTCTGGCGCCTTTTTTTGACCTAATTGTTGATTAAATCAATCAGTTGCCCCAACTTTTGAGAAGGACGCGTGCCATGTCGGAACTTATCGTTGAAAACCAGGGTGCCGTGCGCCTGCTGCGGCTGAATCGCCCGGAAAAGCACAACGCGCTCAACACTGCGCTGACCACCGGTTTGCTGGAAGCGCTGCAGCAGTCGGATCGCGACGCGTCGGTGCGCGCCGTGGTGTTGACCGGGAACGGCAAGTCATTCTGCGCGGGTGCGGACACGAGCGAATTTTCGGGGCTGACAATGGAGCAGCCCCAGGCCGTCCTGAGCCGTGCGGATCTGACCACTGATCTGCATCTGGTGTTCTCGCGCATGGCCAAGCCCGTCGTCGCGGCTGTGCATGGCAATGCGCTGGGCGGCGGCGCCGGGCTGGCGCTGGCTTGCGACCTGGCGGTCATGGCCGACGACGTGCGCTTCGGCTATCCCGAACTGCGGCATGGCATCGTGGCCGCGGTGGTCATGGCGAATCTGGTGCGGCAGGTGGGCCGAAAGCATGCCTTCGAGCTGGTGGCGATGGCCGAGCCGATCGATGGCGCCCGGGCGCTGGAACTGGGCATCGCCAATCGCACGCTGCCTGCCGGGCAGGTGCTGGACGCCGCCATGAGCATGGCCACGCGGCTGGCGGGCTGGGAGCCCGCCGCCATGGGGCTGACCAAGCGCGCCTTTCACCGTGCGGCGGATCTGGGCCTGGCCGAGGCGCTGGGCGTCGGCCGCGATGCCAATGTGATCATGCGGGGCTTTCGCCAGGGGGCTGCGCGATGAGGCCGCTGGATGGCGTGACCATTCTGGATTTGTCCCGTGTGCTGGCGTGCCCGTTCGCGTCGATGATCCTGGCCGAGCTGGGGGCGACAGTCATCAAGGTCGAGCAGCCTGGCACGGGCGATGAAACCCGCGGCTTCGAGCCGCGGGTACAAGGAGAGGGCGGCACGGAATCCGCCTACTACCTGGCGTTCAATCGCAGCAAGCAGTCGATCACCGTGAACTTCCGCCAGCCGGCCGGGCAGGCCTTGATCCGCCGGCTGGCCGAGAAGAGCGATGTCGTGGTGGAGAATTTTCCGGTCGGCACGTTGGCCAAGTACGGGCTGGACCGGGAGACGATCGCGCCCGGCAATCCCGGACTGATCTATTTTTCGTGCACGGGCTTTGGCATGACGGGGCCCTATGCGCCGCGCAAGGGTTATGACACGGTGTTCCAGGCGATGGGCGGCATCATGAGCCTGACCGGCGAGCGGGGCGGCGGCCCGGTCAAGCCAGGCCTGCCTATCGGTGACCTGACCTCGGGGCTCTGGGCTGCCATCGGCATCCTGTCGGCCCTGGTGGGGCGGGCGCGGTCGGGGCAGGGCTGCCACATCGATTTTTCGATGCTGGATGGGCAGGTCGGCTTGCTGTCGCTGGCGGCGGCCCGTTATTTCGCACTGGGCGAAGTGCCACCGCGTCTGGGGACCGAACACCCGGGACGGGTGCCGTCGGCCGCGTTCGAATGCAGCGACGGACGCTGGGTGCAGATCACCGGCAGCGACCAGCATTGGAAACCCCTGTGCGAGGCACTCGGCCTGCCGCAATGGGCGGCCGACCCGGATCTGGCGCGCAATGCCGTGCGGGTGGCGCGCCGCGACGAGGTCATGGCTGGCCTGGCCGCCGCGGCGGCCAGCTTGACGCGTGACGAACTATGCCGCCGCTGCGATGCCGCGGGCGTGCCGGCGGGTCCCATCCTGGATGTGGAAGAGATCCTGCACAACGAGCATGTGCTGGCGCGCGGCATGGTGTCCAGCTACGAGCATCCATCCATCGGCCGCTTCGGTGCGGTACCCGTGCCGTTCAAGTTCCAGGGGTATGAAGACCCGAGCCTGGAACGCCCCCCTTTGCTTGGAGAACACACCGACCAGGTGCTGACGTCACAGTTGGGCCTGACGGCAGCCGAGATCCAGGCATTGCGCGCCGAGGGCGCCATCTAGCAACACTTCACCCCCTCATACAAAAAACCAAGATTCAGGAGACAAGACTATGAAGATCATCAAGCGTCTGTACTGCGGCTTGGCCGTCGCTGCGCTAAGCACGGCGGCGGGTGCCGTCGAGCCCTATCCGTCCCAGCCGATCACGCTGGTCAATCCGTACGCCGCGGGCGGCCCCGCCGATGTGCTGGGACGCGCTTTGGCGCGCGAACTGGAAAAGCAATTGGGCAAGCCCGTGATCGTGGAGAACAAGGCGGGTGGCGGCGCGGCGATCGGCGCCAACGTCGTGGCGCGCGCCAAGCCCGATGGCTACACCTTGCTGCTCGGCACGTCGGCCGCGCACGTGGTGACGCCACTCATGCAGCGCACGCCCTACGACGGCATCAAGGATTTCGCCTTTGTGTCCATCGTCGCCAACCAGCCAAACATGCTGGTGGCGCGGCCCACGCTGAACGTCGGCAGCGTGAGCGACCTGATTGCGAAGGCGCGCAAGGAGCCCGGCAAGATCAACTACGCGTCCGCGGGACCGGGCAGCTCCCCGCATTTGGGCGGCGAGCTGTTCCGGCAGCGGGCGGGCGTGGAAATCGAGCACATCCCGTATGGCGGCGCGGCGCCGGCCATCAACGATCTGGTGGGCGGACAGGTGGATATTGCCGTGCTGAACCTGGCGGCGAGCCTGCAATTCATCCGCAGCGGACGGCTGAAGGCGCTGGCCTACGCCAACGACAAACGGTCGCCGCTGATGCCCGACGTGCCGACGCTGGCCGAGTCGGGGGTTACGGGCGCGGAGTCCGCGTCCTGGTACAGCCTGGCCGCGCCGAAAGGCACGCCCGCGGATGTGCTGCAGCGGCTGAACGAGGCCGTGGGCCGGGTCAATGGCGATCCGGAATACCGCAAGCTGATGCAGGCGCAGGGTGTGGACCTGTGGAGCATGACGTCGCAGCAAGCGACCGAGTTCGTGGAAAAGGATCAGGCGGCGATGCGCAAGCTGGTGGAATCGGCGGGTTTGACGAAGAAGTAGGGCGTGAAACAGATCACGCCCGCCCGCCAACAACAAGCCGCCCATCGGGCGGCTTGTTGTTGGCGGGCGGGGCGCCTCAGCCCGCCAGCGCGGCGGCGCGCGTCAGGGCCTCGCGGGTTTCGTCCACAAGCTGCTGCACCACCGCGCCGGCGGGTTGCAGGCTGTCGATCAGCCCGGCACTTTGGCCAGCCTCGACCTTGCCGCCTTCGATGTCGCCGTCCAGCGCGGCCTGCTTGAGCGAACTGCCCGCGAAGAGCGCGTCAAGCGCGGTATCGTCGACGGCGTGTTCCGCGGTCAGGTATTGGCGGGCAAATGTATTGCGCAGCATGCGCACGGGCGATCGGCCGCGGCCCACCAGGGTGGTGTCGGCCACGCCGGCTGCCAGCACGGCGGCCTTGTAAGCGGCGTGGACGCCCGCCTCGGGCGTCAGCAAAAAGCGCGTGCCCAGCTGCGCGCCGGCCGCGCCCAGGCACAGGGCGGCGGCGATGCCAGCGCCGTCGGCGATGCCGCCGGCCGCCACGACGGGCAGCGTCACACGGCGCACGGTGGCGCGCAGCAGCACTTGCAGGCCGATTTCGTCAGGGCCGGGGTGTCCGCCGGCTTCCAGGCCCACGGCGATCACGGCGTCCACGCCCGCCGCCTGCGCTTTTTCCGCGTGCACCGGACTGGCCACGACTTGCAGCCATTTGATGCCGGCGTCGCGCGCGCGGCCGATATGCTTTTGCGGGCCACCCTGGGAGGCGATGATCACTGGCACGCCCTCCGCGATGGCGATATCCATGTGTTCCTGGGCGCGCTTGTTGTAGAGGGGGATATTGACGGCGAAGGGCGCGTCGGTGCCGCGCCGCACTTCGCGCACCGCGGCGAGCAGGGCTTCCGGATACATGGGGCCCGCGGCGATCACACCCAGGCCGCCCGCGCGGGACACGGCCAGCGCCAGCGCTGCGTTGGACGATGCCCAGCTCATGCCACCTTGGATGATGGGATAGCGGGTACCCAGCAGCCGGGTCAGCGGAGTTTGCAGAGTCATGGCCTTGCCTGTCTTGGAAAACGCCATTTTCTATTAACTGGTTGATAATATCAACTATATTCGGGCGCCCCGAGCGGGCGGAATGGCCGTGACGGCATTACGGCGACGGACGGGACGAAAAGCGGTCGCGGCGGAGGCTCAAATAGCGATGCGCCAGCAGGGATACTCCGGATGCGACGACGCGCTTTGTATATGATGTCCGTGCCTGGCCACCGCGCCGGGCCGCCCCGAGGAGGGGGCGCAAACCCAAAAACAACGAGACACGGGTTTCATGTCCAGTCAAACCGATACGATTTCCGCACGCACCATAGTCTTGGGCACCCTGGTCGTGCTGCTTGCCATGGGCGTGCGCGCCACCTTTGGCCTGTTCATGCAGCCCATGGGCCTGGCGCACGGGTGGGGCCGCGAAGTGTTCTCCATGGCGTTCGCCTTGCAGAACCTGGTGTGGGGCGTGGCGTGCATCTTCATGGGCATCCTGGCCGACCGCTACGGATCGGGCCGCACGATCGCGTTGGGCGCGGTGCTGTACATGCTGGGCATGATCGGCACGCGTTTCGCCACCGACGAGGCCACGCTCTACCTGAGCGCCGGGGTGCTGGTCGGGCTGGGGCAGGCGGGCACCACGTTTCCCGTGATTCTGCCGGTCGTGGCGCGCGCCGTGCCGCCCGCCTACCGCAGCACGGCGATGGGCATCGCCAGCGCGGGCGGGTCGCTGGGCCAGTTCGCCGTCGTGCCTACCGGCCAGTTGCTGATCAGCGGGCTGGACTGGTCGGGCGCGCTGTGGGTGCTGTCGCTCTTCGTGGCTTGCGCGGCGCCGCTGGCGTATTTTCTGCGCGGCCGTCCGCAGGCGCATTCCGGGCCGCAGCAATCGCTGGCCTCGGCCGTCAAGCAGGCCGTGCGCCACCCCTCGTTCCACTTTTTGTTCTGGAGCTATTTTGTCTGTGGCTTCCATACGGCATTCATCACGCTGCACTTGCCGGCCTACGTGACCGACGGCGGTTTGACGGCCGGGCAGGGCGCCACCGCGATCGCGCTGATCGGCTTGTTCAACGTCGTGGGTTCGTTCTACGCGGGCAAGCTGGGCGGCAAGTACAGCAAGAAGCGCCTGCTGGCCGTGGTCTATTTCATGCGGGCGTTCGGCATCCTGCTGCTGCTGTCGATGCCGCTGTCACCATGGGTGCTGTATGCGTTCGCGGCATGGATGGGGCTGTTCTGGCTGGGCACCGTGCCGCTGACGCAGGGGCTCATCGGCCAGATCTACGGCTTGCGCTATGCCGCCACCTTGTCCGGCATCGTTTTCCTGGGCCACCAGTTGGGCAGCTTTATCGGCGTCTGGCTGGGCGGCTACGCCTACGCCAAGACGGGCAACTACGATCTGGTCTGGTGGCTGGGTGTGATATTGGCCGTCGTCGCGGCATTGCTGTGCCTGCCCGTGCGCGAACAGCCGGTGACTCCGGCCCAGCCGGCCGCGGCCTGAGCCCGGCCCGTGTTCACCAAGGAACCCGCCATGACGCCCGCGCCGCATCTCGCCCCGCCACCCGCCACCCGCCGCCATCGCGGCTGGCGCGCGGCTGGCGTGCTGGCGCTGGCGGCCGTGCTTGGCCTGGCGTTCTGGGGCTATACCACGCCCGAAATGCAGATCCACTGGGAAAACCTGGCTGCCCTCTGCGGTTTCTAGCCTTATTTCTCCGCACGGCTCGCGGTATCCTACGGCGGAGAAAATCTCCGCCTTTTTTTTTGCCGCTCAGGTGCCCATGCAGGACGAATCGTCTTCCTATTCCGATCTATCGCTGCCGGACATCGCCGGCCTGCCCGCCGCCGATACGCTGGTGCTGACGGTCAACAACCGCTTGTCGCGCCGGCTCACGCTTGAATTGGCCGGGCTGTTGCGCCAGGAGCGCCAGGTCAGCGAACTGCCGCGCATCCTGCCGCTGTCCGCCTGGCTCGCCGAATCCGCCAACGAACTTGCGTTCGAGGCGGACGACGACGTGCCCGCCTACCGCCTCGACAGTTTTGCCACGCAGCTGGTGTGGACGGAAGCGATCCGCGCCGAAGAGGCCGAACGCGTGCTGCTGGACGCCAGCCAGGCCGCGCGGCTGTCGATGGACGCCGACCTGCTGATGGACGAATGGGAACTGCAGGTGCCTTCGGGCGCGGATACCGACGAATATCGCGGTTTTGCAAAGTGGCGCGTGCGTTATCGCCAGACGCTGGCCGGTATCGATGCCGAAGACGCGAACCAAGGCTACGCGCGCGTACTCAGGGCGCTGGAAGGCGGCCGGCTGGCCACGCCCCGGCAACTGGTGCTGGCCGGATTCACGGACATCTCGCCGCGCTTTCAGCGCCTGCTGCGCGCATTCGAGGCACAGGGCACGGACGTGGCGCAATGGCGCGACGCCCAGCGCGTGGAAACCGTCGCCACACGCTATGAAGCCGCCGATCAGGGCGCGGAGTGGCGCGCCGCGGCCGCCTGGGCCGCCGGCCAGATGAAGGCGCATCCCGCTGGCCGCTACGCCATCGTATCGCCCCAACTGGAGGCGGAATCGCCCTTTGCGCGGCGCGTGCTCAGCCAGGCCCTGGCCGGACGCGACGGCGCGCCCGCCCTCGCGTTCAACGTCGCCGTGGGGCGGCCGCTGGATGAATGGCCGATGGCGCGCGCCGCGCTGGCATGGCTGCGCGCCTTGGCCGAATGCGCGCCGGGCAAGGGATGCGGCGTCGACGTGTTGGGCGCCGCCTTGCTGGCGGGGCATTGCGCCGGCGATGTGCGGCACCGGGCGGGACTGGCGGCGATCGATGCGCGCTGGCGCCGTCAGGCCAGGCTGCACGTGAGCGCCCAGGACTGGCGCAGACTGCTGGCCGATCTTCCCTCGCTGGCGCAGGCCTGGAACCAGGCCACCGAAATCTGGACGCAAGGCGGCCGCCAGGCCACGTGCGATGTCTGGATGCTGCGCATGAAGGCCGCGCTGATGGCGCTGGGCTTCCCCGGCGAAGCCGCGCTGGACAGCGTGGGCTATCAGGTGATGGGCGCGCTGGGCGACGCCCTGGGCAGCTTTTCGGCGCTGGCGCCGGCCGCCGGCCGTCTGGGCGGCGTGGCCGCCGTGAACCTGCTGGAAAGCGTGGCGCGTTCGTCCTCGTTCCAGCCGCAGCGCGATCCCCTGGCGCGCCTGGACGTGCTGGGCCTGCTGGAAGCCGAAGGCGGCTCCTGGGACGGCGTGTGGATGCTGGGCCTGACGGACGACGTGCTGCCCGCTTCGCCCAAGCCCAACCCGTTGCTGCCGCTGGTGGTGTTGCGCCAGGCCAGGGCGCCACGGGCCACGCCCGAACGCGAACGCGAATGGGCCGAAGGCATGTACGCGGCGCTGTGCCGATGCGCGCCCGAAATCATCGTCAGCCACTCCCACATGGATGGCGAACGCGAGTTGCGCCCGTCGCCCCTGATTGCCGCGACGGCCTTGTCGAACTGGACGCCGGCCCGAGCCGACGATCAGGCGAGCTTGCCGCAGGAAGCGCTGGACGACACCCGCGGGCCGCCGCTGGCCGCGGGCAACCGGGGCGGCGGCGGCCTGGACGTGCTGGACACGCAGGCGCGCAATCCGCTGTGGGCCTTCGTGCGCCACCGCCTGGGCGGACGCGAGCTGGCTCCCTACGCGGACGCGGCCACCGTGAACGTGCGCGGCCAGTTCCTGCACAAGGCGCTGGAACTGGTGTGGGGCATGATGCCCGACCAGGAAACGCTGCATGAGTTGCTCGCCACCGGCCGTCTGTCCGCCTTGCTGGAACAGGCCGTGGCGCAGGCCGCGGATGAAGAGCTCAAGGACTATTCGCCAGCCTTGCGCGCACTGGAATGCCAGCGCGCCCAGGCCGTGCTGTCGTCCTGGCTGGACATGGAAGCGCAGCGCCTGCCGTTCGCGGTGGCGCAAGTGGAAAAAAACCATCAATGGCAGCGGGGCGCGCTCAGCCTGAAGCTGCGGCTGGACCGTATCGACAGCCTGGCCGACGGCCGCAGCGTCATCGTCGACTACAAGACCGGCGTGGCCGCCGCCAAGCCCGAACCGGACTGGTCGCGCAGCCGGCCCGTGAATGTCCAGCTACCGTTCTACGCATCCGTGCTGGCCGATGCCGCCGGCGGCGAAGCCGCGGGCCTGGTGCTGGCGCAGATCCATGCGCGGCAGGTCGCCGCGCAAGGCCTGGCCGACGAAGACCTGGGCATGCCGGGCGTGACCCTGGCCAGTGAAAGCAAGTACTTCGACGGGCTGTCGTGGCCAGAGATCCGCCAGCGCTGGCGCGTGGCGATCGAGGCGCTTGCCGATGAATATGTCGCGGGGTATGCGGCCAATGTGGCCTACCGCCGGGATGACCTGAAATACTGCGATGCATTGCCGTTCCTGCGTCTGCATCTGGACGACGAGGACGCATAAGCCATGGCTGACACAGAACGCTTGCCGCAGGACCACGCCGCCCGCGCCGATGCGCTGGACCCGGCGCGCTCATTCCTGGTCCAGGCCCCCGCGGGTTCGGGCAAGACCGAGCTGCTGACCGACCGCATCCTGGCCTTGCTGGCCACGGTGAACCGTCCCGAAGAAATCGTCGCGATCACGTTCACGCGCAAGGCCGCCTCCGAGATGCATGCGCGCGTGCTCAGCAAACTGCGGCGCGGCCTGGATGCGCCGCCGCAGGCCCGGCACGAACGCCGAAGCTGGGAATTGGCCCGTGCGGCGCTGGCGCGCAATGCGGAGCTGGGCTGGCATCTGCTGGACCACCCGGCGCGCCTGGCCATCCGCACCATCGATTCCTTCTGCGCGGGGCTGGTGCGCAGCATGCCCTGGCTGTCGGAACTGGGCGGCATGCCGGACATCACCGACGATGCCCGCTCGCACTACGAGGCCGCCGCCCGCGCCACGCTGGACCTGGCCGACGATTACGAGGCCGTGCGCATTCTGCTCAAGCACCTGGACGTGGACGTGCAGGCGGCCAAGGACGCCATCGCGGACATGCTGGGACAGCGCGACCAATGGCTGCCGTTGCTGCGCCACGGTTCCGACCGCGAAGCGATGGAGGCCACGCTGGCCGAAGCCATCGGCGAAGACCTGGACGCGCTGAGCGCCGCCATGCCTTACGGGTGGGCCGAAGCGCTGTGCGGTCCGGCGCGCCTGGCGGCCGCCCATCTGCAGGACGGCGCCGACGACAACAAGCTGCTGGCGCTGCTGGACTGGACGGAAGAATTGCCGCCCGACGCCGAACTGCTGGACGCATGGCGCGCCGTGGCGCATCTGCTGCTGACCGGCACGGGCACCTTGCGCAAGACAGTCACCAAGACCCTCGGGTTTCCCGCCAAGTGCGCGCACAAAGAGCCATTCGTGGCCTGGCTGGAAGGCGCCGACGGACAGGCAGCCTGGGTGCGCAGGCTGCATTCGGTCCGCGATATCCCCGCGCCGCATTTCACGGATGCGCAATGGGAAGTGCTGGGCGCCCAACTGATGACCCTGGCGCTCGCCGTGGCGCAGTTGCGCCTGCGCTTCGCCGACAAGGGCGAGGTGGATTTCATCGAGATCTCGCAACGCGCCGCTTCCGCGCTGGGCAGCGCCGACGACCCGGGCGAACTGCTGCTCAAGCTGGATGCGTCCATCCGCCATCTGCTCATCGACGAATTCCAGGACACCAGCCAGACGCAACTGGACCTGCTGCGCACGCTGACTTCCGGCTGGCAGGCGGGCGACGGCCGCAGCCTGTTCCTGGTCGGGGATCCGATGCAGTCGATCTACCGCTTCCGCAAGGCGGAGGTGGGCCTGTTCCTTGAAGTGGCCGACATCGGCGTGGGGGAATTGCAGCCGAATTTCCTGAACCTGACGGACAACTTCCGTTCGCAGGCCGGCATCGTGGATTGGGTGAACCGCTCGTTCGTGGAATTGCTGCCCAAGCGCAGCGATGCCAGCGCGGGCGCGATCGCCTACAGCCCGTCCACCGCATTCCACCCGCTCCTGCCCGATCCGGCGGTGTGCTTCCATCCGGCCTGGTCGCGTGAAGGCGCGGTCTCGCCCGAGACGCAGGCCGAGGACATCGCGGTGGGACTGGTGCGCCAGGCGCTGACTGAATACAAGGGCGCGAAGCACCCCGTGGCGGTGCTGGTGCGCGCGCGCAGCCATCTTGGCAACCTGACCCGGCGGCTCGCGCAGGAAGGCATCCGCTGCCGCGCCGTGGATCTGGTGCCGCTGGCCTTGCGGCCCGTGGTCGCGGACCTGGTGCAGCTTGTGCGGGCGCTGTCGCACCCCGGCGACCGCCTGGCCTGGCTGTCGGTGCTGCGCGCGCCGTATTGCGGCCTGACGCTGACATCCCTGCAGCGCCTGTTCGGCGACGATCACGTCACGCCGGTGCCGGTCTTGCTGGAACGCGCGCTGCGCATTGTTCCGCGAGTCGCGGCGGTGACGGCGGACGCGGCGCCGCAGGGCTCGCTGTTCGACGCCGCGCCGGCGGAACCCGAATCGCCTTCCGCGCAGGCCTTGCTTGGCGCCGATGAGTTCGCGCGCTTGCGCCAGGTGGCGGCTGTCCTGCTCGACAAGCGCAACGCCTCCGGCGCGATGCCGTTCGCCGCGTGGGTCGAGTCGCTGTGGCGCCGCCTGGGCGGGCCGGGCCTGTATGCGGGCCTGTCCGTCGCCAACGACGCGGAAAGCCTGTTCCAGCTTGTCGAGCGGCTGGCGCCGCACGGCAGCATCGATGTCGCCGCGCTGGACGCGGGGATCTCTCGCCTGTTCGCCGCGCCGGATGCCGCGGACGAAGAGGACGGCGCGGTCGAGATCATGACCATGCACAAGTCCAAGGGCCTGCAGTTCGAAACGGTGATCCTGTATGGCCTGCACCGCGCGCCGCGCGGAGATCAGGCGCCGCTGGTGCGTTTCGAGCAGAGCGGGGGGCGCGTGCTGTTCGGCCCCGTCAAGCCGCGGGCGGAAACCGAGGCCGATCCGGTGTCGCGCTATCTGGGCGCGCGCGAGGCGCGGCGCGCCTCGTATGAAATCGACCGGTTGCTGTATGTGGCCGCGACGCGGGCGCGCAAGCGCCTGCACCTGGTGGGCCATGTGTCGGTGGACGAGGCCAGCGGCCAGCCCAAGACGCCGCCCTCCGCCAGCCTGTTGGGGCGCCTTTGGCCGTGCCTGTCCGTGCCGGTGCCGCCGTCGCTGAATGGGGAAACCCTGCCCGAAACCTCCGACGCGCCCGAATGGCAGGGCGAACCCTTGCGCCGCGTGGACGGCGCGGGCCTAGCGCAGCTGTCGCGCCTGGCCGACGTGACGGTCAGCCCCGGCTTCGGCACCGCGACCCGGGGAGCCTGGGGCGACAGCGGCGAGCATCCCGCCTGGCAATTGGAGGCGGGCTACGACGCCGCCATCGGCACGCTGGCCCACGCATGGCTGGCGCGCATCGGACACGACGGCGTGCACGCCTGGCCGGCCGATGCGCTGGCGCGGCGCCTGCCCGCCATGCGCCGCCAACTGACACGCGCCGGCATCCCGGCAAGCCAGGCGGACGCCGCATCGGAAGCAGTGCTTGAAACCCTGCAGGCAACCCTCGCGGACAAACAGGGCCTGTGGCTGCTATCGCAATCCGGCGCCCGCCGCGAGTGGCCCCTGATCGACGCCGCGGGCAAGGTGTCCGTGATCGACCTGGCCCTCAGCACCGAAGACGGCTGGCTGATCGTCGACTACAAAACGGGCCGCCCCCACCCCGGCGAATCCCCCACCGCCTTCGCAACCCGCATGCGCCAGCGCCACGGCGAGCAACTGCTGCGTTACTGCACGCAAGTCACGGCCCTGGACGGCCGCTCCGCCCGCGCAGCCCTCTACTTCCCCCGCGCCCGAGCCTGGATCGACCTGACAATGTAGATACCCGGCAAAAAAAGCAGTCCACCCAGCGAAGCGCGATAAACCGAAGCAAGCCCCCCGTACAACGCAGCGACGCCCCCGCAAGCCCCAAGCAGATCTAGCAAAAGCAAGGCAAAGCGAAGCGAGCCGCCCGGGCCAGCGAAGCGAAGCCCGCCTCCCTCCCCCTCGGGGGGAGGGCCGGGGAGGGGGCCCACATACCGCCCCTCGGGGCCCGCCAGCCGAGATTCGAGCAAGCGCGCGAAGCGCAGCTCTGCTAGAATCTCGGCTGGCGGGCCCCTTCGCATGGTTCGACGGTGAACCTGGTCAGGTCGGGAACGAAGCAGCCATAGTCGTTTAGGGTCAGTGCCGGAGTAAGGCTCGCCAACCGGATTCTTCAAAGCAAAGGCGTCATGATTAAACCCATGGCGCTTTGCTTTCAGGGGGGACGGGGTTATTTTCCAAGGATTCGTTCCACGGGAATAAGCCCGTCCCCTTTGCATTTCAGCCCGCCGGTCAACGGGTTCAACAATCAGGCTCTACAATCCAGCCATGACTTATCTGGTATTGGCCCGCAAGTGGCGGCCGCGATCGTTCGATACCCTCGTGGGGCAGGATCACGTGGTGCGCGCGCTTACCCACGCGCTCGACACGCAACGCCTGCATCACGCCTGGCTGTTCACCGGAACCCGCGGCGTGGGCAAGACCACGCTCTCGCGCATTCTGGCGAAATCGCTCAATTGCGAAACAGGCATCACGTCCAAGCCTTGCGGCGTCTGTCGCGCCTGCACCGAGATCGATGCGGGGCGCTTCGTCGACTACCTCGAGCTCGATGCGGCGTCGAACCGCGGCGTCGAAGAAATGACCCAGCTGCTGGAGCAGGCGGTGTACGCGCCGGGCGCCGGACGCTTCAAGGTCTACATGATCGACGAAGTCCACATGCTGACCGGGCACGCGTTCAATGCGATGCTCAAGACGCTCGAAGAGCCTCCGCCCCACGTCAAATTCATCCTGGCCACCACCGATCCTCAGAAGATTCCGGTGACGGTGTTGTCGCGCTGCCTGCAGTTCAACCTGAAGCAGATGCCCGCCGACTCCATCGTCGGCCATTTGCAAGCCGTGCTGGGGCAGGAAGACGTGGGATTCGAGGTGCCCGCGCTGCGCCTGATCGGGCAAGCGGCTTCGGGATCCATGCGCGACGCGCTGTCGCTGACAGACCAGGCCATTGCCTACAGCGCCGGCAATCTGACCGAGGACGCCGTGCGCGGCATGCTCGGCACCATCGACCAACGCCATCTTGTCCGCCTGCTGGACGCGCTGTCCACGGGCGACGCCAAGGGCGTGCTGGCGGTGGCGGATGAACTTGCGATCCGCGGCCTGTCCTATGCCGGCGCGCTGGCTGACCTGGCCGTGCTGCTCTCGCGCGTGGCCATCGAACAGCGCGTGACGGGCGTCACGCCTGCCGAAGACCCGCTGGCGGGCGATATCGCGCGTCTGGCGCAGGTTCTGCACCCGGACGCGGTGCAATTGTTCTATTCCGTGGCCGTGCACAGCCGCAGTGAGCTGACCCTGGCGCCCGACGAATACGCGGGCTTCATCATGGCTTGCCTGCGCATGCTGGCGCTCAATGGCGACGCCGGCCCGCAAACCGTGCTGGAAGCGCCTGCCGCGCCCGCTCGCCAAACGGCGGAACCGGCGCTGGCCACGGCGGCGCCCGCGGCCGCACCGGCCCCTGCCGCCTCGGCACCCGCCGCAACCGCCACCGTCGTTTCGGCGCCTGCGGCAACAGCCGCCGTCGCGCCGCCGCCTGCCTCAGCGCCTGCCGCAATGGCTCCCGCAGCCACGGTTCCTACGTCCACGGTTCCTGCGGCCACGACCGCCGCGGCCCCGGCCTCCGGTGCCGAAGCCGTCGCAGTCGCGCCTGTCCCGGCCACCCCGCCGGTTGCCGCCCAGCCATCCGCTGTCCCCGCCTCCGTCCCTGTAGAAGCGCTCGCGCCTTCGGGGACCGCTGTCGCGGCGTCGGCGCCTTCGGCTCCCGCTTCCGCGCCCGAGCCTGCGCAAGCGGCGGCGCCGGCCGAACCCATCCCTGCTCCCGTGATGGCGGCATCCGCCGCGCCGGTGGCACCCGAGCCCGCCGCAGCCCCTCCCGTGCCGCAAGCCGCCGATAGCGGCAGCGTGCCGCCCTGGGAAGATCTGCCGGCCAGCGCTTCCGCCGCGCCGGCGTCCGGCAAGCTGGCAGGCTCGGCTGCGCTGGCGGTGACGCCCGCCGTGGCTGCCGTGGCGGCGGCTCCGGCGGCGGACGATGCCGACGGCCCCCCGTCCTGGGTCGACGAAGAGATTCCCTTCGAAGCCGAAGGCGGCTTTGCGCCGGAAAGCGGCTTCACCTCCGACCCCGACGACGATTTCGAAACCCTGGCCACGACGCCATCCACCGCGCCGTCCGCGGCATCGCAGCCGGCCTCCGCACCCGCGCGGCGCGACGGCCCGGCGCCCGCGCGCAAGCGTTCGTCGCGCGCCCGCATGGCGGACATGACCTCGGCTTTGTGGCCGGAACTGGCAGGGCGGCTGCCCGTCACCGGCCTGGCCGCGGAACTGGCGCGCCAGAGCGAATGGGCCGGCGTGCAGGGCGATGCAATCATTCTGCGCGTGGCCGTCAAGACGCTTGCCGAAAGCGAAAGCCGTGTCCGTCTGCAAACCGTGCTGTGCGAACATTTCGGGCAGGGCATACGTCTGGACGTGGAAGTCGGCGTCACGGGCGACGCCACGGCGCATGCCGTGGCGCAGGCCGAGCGCGCGGCACGCCAACTGGCGGCCGAAGACGCGGTGGCCGTCGATCCTTTTGTTCAAGCGCTGGTGGCCGATTTTGGCGGCATGGTCGTGCCCGGCTCGATCCGCCACGTTGATCTCCCCGCCGCCTGATTGGGCGGCAATCTCTCATTCCCCTCGTTCAAGGAAGCATCCATCATGATGAAAGGACAACTGGCCGGCCTGATGCGCCAGGCGCAGCAAATGCAGGAAAACATGAAGAAGGCGCAAGACGCGCTGGCCGACATCCAGGTCGAAGGCGCCTCCGGCGGCGGCTTGGTGAAGGTCACCATGACCTGCCGCCACGACGTCAAGCGCGTCGTGATCGACCCGTCGCTGCTGGGCGACGACAAGGACATGCTGGAAGACCTGGTTGCCGCCGCGTTCAACGACGCGCTGCGCAAGGCCGAGGCGACTTCCCAGGAAAAGATGGCATCGGTGACCGCCGGCATGCCGCTGCCCCCGGGCATGAAGCTGCCGTTCTGATCGCCGCAGTCCTAGGCCGCCATGGATCCGTTACTGCCTGAACCCGAGCCGCTGGTATCGCTGATCGAGGCGCTGCGGCGGCTGCCCGGCGTGGGCGTGCGTTCGGCCCGGCGCATGGCCTATCACCTGTTGCAGCATGACCCGCAAGGCGCGGACATGCTGGGCCGGGCGCTGGCGGGCGCGGTGCGCGATCTGAAGCACTGCGCGCGCTGCAACAGCTTCGCGGAAGAAGAGGTCTGCGGCACCTGCTCCAATCCCAAGCGCGATCCCTCCTTGCTGTGCATCGTGGAAACGCCGGCCGACCAGAACATGATCGAGTCCAGCCACGGCTACCGTGGCCTGTACTACGTGCTGATGGGCCGGGTGGCGCCGCTGGAAGGCATCGGTCCGCGCGAACTCGATTTCGACCGCGTGATCAAGCGGGCCACCGACGGCGTGGTGCAAGAGGTCATCCTGGCGACCAACTTCACCGCGGAAGGCGAGACCACCGCCCACTTCCTGGGCGAAGCCCTGGGCGAGCGCGGCCTGCGGGTCACGCGCCTGGCGCGCGGCGTGCCGGCCGGCAGCGAACTGGAATACGTCGACGCGGGCACCATCGCCTGGGCGCTGATGGAGCGCAAGACCACCTGACGTCCGCGGTATCGGAACGTCTTGCCGGCAACGTACCGGCAAGGCAAGAGAACGAGAGGAAGACAAACCATGTCAGCGCTGACCGGACTGAAGGTCCTGGAACTCGGCACGCTCATCGCCGGCCCCTTCGCCGCGCGCATCTTCGGCGAATTCGGCGCCGACGTCATCAAGGTGGAAACGCCGCACGGGCCGGACGGCACCGGCGGCGGCGATCCCATCCGCAGTTGGCGCCATCTGCACGAGGGCAATTCCCTGTGGTGGACGGTGCAGGCCCGCAACAAGCAATCCATCGCGCTCAATCTGAAAGACCCGCGCGCGCAGGAGATCGCCCGCAAGCTGGCGCTGGACGCCGACGTCGTGGTCGAGAACTACCGCCCCGGCGTGCTCGAGAAGTGGGGCTTGGGCTATGAGGCGCTGCGCGCCGTCAATCCCGCGCTCATCATGGTGCGCCTGTCGGGCTATGGACAGACCGGTCCGATGAAGGACCAGCCCGGCTTCGGCGCCATCGGCGAATCCATGGGCGGGCTGCGCTACGTGTCGGGCCACCCCGACCGTCCGCCGCTGCGGGTCGGCATATCGATCGGCGATTCCATCGCGGCGCTGCACGGCGTGATGGGCGCCATGATGGCGCTGCGCCATCGCGACGCCACCGGCGGACGCTGGAATGGCAAGGCCGGCGAGGAATCCCGGGCGGGGCAGGGCCAGATGGTGGACGTGGCGCTCTACGAAGCCGTGTTCAACATGATGGAAAGCCTGGTCCCCGAGTACGACGTGGCCGGCGTGGTGCGCGAACGCACCGGCGGCGCGCTGCCCGGCATCGTGCCCTCCAACACCTACACCACCCGCGATGGGCAGAACATCGTGATCGCCGGCAACGGCGACGCGATCTTCCATCGCCTGATGCGCGCGATCGGCCGCGACGACCTCGCCGAAGATCCGGATCTGGTGCGCAACGATGGCCGCGCGCGCCGCGTCGACGAGATCGACGGCGCCATCCAGCAATGGTGCGCGGGGCGCGGTATTGAAGCGGCGCTGGACGTGCTCAAGAGCGCCGATGTGCCCGTGGGCAAGATCTACAGCGTGGCCGACATGTTCAGCGATCCGCAGTTCCTGGCGCGAGGCATGATCGAGCAGCATCGCCTGGCCGACGGCAGTCCGGTCAAGCTGCCCGCGGTGGTTCCCAAGCTGTCGGAAACCCCTGGCCAGACGCGCTGGGTGGGCCCGAAATTAGGGGAACATACCGAGGAAGTCCTGAAATCGCTAGGGTATGATTCAGCGGCTATCGACGAGCTGGCAAAGACCGGCGCTATCGGTAAACCCGACAACTAGGAGACAAACCAATGTCAGTCACCCGCCGTGAACTGCTCAAGATGGCCGGCGCCGCCGGCGTCATGGGCATGGCCCCCGCCATCGTGCGCGCGCAGAAGCTCGAAAAGACCAAGGTCCAGATCGCAGTCGGTGGCAAGCCGCTGATCTATTACCTTCCGCTCACCATCGCCGAAGCGCGCGGCTACTTCAAGGACGAAAAGCTGGAAGTCAGCATCGCCGACTTCGCGGGCGGCTCCAAGGCCCTGCAGGCCGTGGTGGGCGGAAGCGCCGACGTCGTGTCGGGCGCCTTCGAACACACGCTGTCCATGCAGTCCAAGGGCCAGGCCTATCGCGCCTTCGTGCTGCAGGGCCGCGCGCCGATGATCGGCGTGGGCGTGTCCAAGAAAAACATGCCCGACTACAAGGGCCCGGCCGACCTGAAGGGCAAGAAGATCGGCGTGACCGCGCCCGGTTCGTCCACCAACATGGTGGTCAGCTTCTTCCTGGCCAAGCATGGTCTTAAGGCGTCCGACGTCTCCTTCATCGGCGTGGGCGCGGGCGCCGGCGCGGTGACCGCGGTGCGCAGCGGCCAGATCGACGCCATTTCCAACACCGACCCCGTGGTGTCGATGCTGGAAATGCCTGGCGAGATTCAGATCATCGTCGACACGCGCACGCTCAAGGACACCCAGGAAATCTTCGGCGGCAACATGCCGGCCGGCTGCCTGTATGCGCCGCAAGCGTTCATCGACGCCAACCCCAACACCACCCAGGCGCTGACCAACGCACTGGTGCGCGCCAACAAGTGGATCCAGAAGGCCGGGCCCGACGAAATCGCCAAGGTCGTGCCGGAAGCCTATCTGCTGGGCGATCCGGCCGTGTACAAGGCCGCGCTTGCCAAGAGCATGGAAGGCCTGTCGCCCGACGGCATGATTCCGGAAGACGGCGCGGCCACCGCGCTGAAGGCCCTGGCCGCTTACCAGAAGGACTTTGACGGCGCGAAGATCGATCCGTCCAAAGTCTGGACCAACGATTTCGCGCGCCGCGCCAACGAGAAGTATGCCAATGGCTGAAGCCGCGCTGTCGCTGGAAAACATAAGTTGCACCTTTGTCTCGCGTGACGACCGTTCGCAGCGCTACACCGCCGTCAGCTACACGACCCTGGCCATCGCGCCAGGGGAGTTCGTGTCGGTGGTGGGCCCGACGGGCTGCGGCAAGTCCACCCTGCTCAACGTCGGCGCCGGATTGCTGGCGCCGTCGACGGGGCAGGTGAAGGTGTTCGGACAGCCTCTGTCCGGCATCAACGCCCGCGCAGGCTATATGTTCCAGGGCGAGGCCCTGCTGCCCTGGCGCAGCGCGCTCGACAACGTGGTGGCGGGCCTGGACTTCGCCGGCGTGCCCCGCGTGCAAGCGCTTGAGCAAGGCCGGGAATGGATGCGCCGCGTCGGCCTGGGCGGGTTCGAAGGCCGCTATCCGCACCAGATGTCGGGCGGCATGCGCAAGCGCGCCATGCTGGCCCAGACCCTGATCCGCGACCCCGACATCATCCTGATGGACGAGCCCTTTTCCGCGCTCGACATCCAGACGCGTCAGCTCATGGAAAACGAGGTCCTGGACCTGTGGATGGCCAAGCGCAAGGCCGTGCTGTTCATCACGCACGACCTGGACGAAGCCATCGCCATGAGCGACCGCGTCGTGGTGCTGTCGGCGGGACCGGGCACGCATCCCATCGGCGAATTCGCGATCGACCTGCCGCGTCCGCGCGACGTGGCCGAGGTCCGCACCGATCCGCGTTTTGTCGAGCTGCATGCCGCGATCTGGGGCGTGCTGCGCGAAGAAGTGCTTAAGGGCTATGCCCAACAGAAGCGAGCCTGACCCATGCCGAAATTGATCAAACCCGGCAACGCCAGCCTGCGCTTCTGGCAATTGCTGCTGCTTGTCGTCATTCTTGCCGTCTGGCACTTCGCCTCGCGCGATCCCAAAGTGGCATTCTTCTTCGGTGAACCCCTGAAGGTATGGGGGCGGATCTGGGCGTGGTTTGTCACCAACGCGGACATCTACAACCATCTGGTCGTCACCCTGACCGAGACCGTCCTTGCCTTCTTCATCGGCACCATCGCCGGACTGGCCTTCGGGCTGTGGCTGGGGCTGTCGCCGCGCGCAAGCTCGATCCTGGATCCCTACATCAAGGCGGCCAACTCGATGCCGCGCGTGATTCTGGCGCCCATCTTCGGCATGTGGTTCGGCCTGGGCATCTGGTCCAAGGTGGCGCTGGCCGTGACGCTGGTGTTCTTCATCGTGTTCTTCAACGTCTATCAGGGCGTGCGGGAAGTCAGCCCGACCTTGCTGGACAACGCCCGCATGCTGGGCGCGCGCCAGCGCCAACTGCTGCGCCACGTCTATCTGCCGTCGGCCACCAGTTGGGTATTCTCCAGTCTGCACACGTCGGTCGGCCTGGCCTTCGTCGGCGCGGTGGTGGGCGAATACCTGGGGTCCGCAAGCGGGGTGGGCTACTTGATCCTGCAGGCCGAAGGCACGTTCGACGTCAACACCGTGTTCGCGGGCATCATTGTCCTGACCGCCTTTGCGCTGGTCCTGGACATCATCGTCGGGGTCGGCGAAAAGCGCCTGATGAAGTGGCAACCCAAATCGGGCGAAACCGAAAAGCTGTAGCCAGCCCGGGGGCGCGCCGCGAGCATCAGGCCCGTAGCGCGTCCCGGCTGCGCAGCCAGGCGGTCAGGCTGTCGAAGGCGTCGAGCGCGCCTTGCAGGGCATGCGCCTCGCGGCCCTTCGCACCGGCCTCGCTGTCCAGGTGCAGCAAAAATTCCTTCCAGAGCGGCCCCACCTGTTCGCCATAGCCCCGCAAATAGCGCAAGGGCAGCGCGGGGGTGGCGTCCTGCAGCCGTTTGGCCAGAAAGCGGCCACCCAGTTGCGAGCCTTCCACCACGTAGGCCACGCCCAGCGCATAGGCGTCAGGGGATATCAACATGGGGATTTCCGCGCAGCGAGGCACGGGCGCGGTGTCGCGGGCGTCGGCCAGGTCCTCGCGCAGCCAGGCGCTCTTGCCGGCGCGCGCGGGGGCCTGCAGGCTGTCCGGCCAATCCAGCCGCCATAGCCGATGTTCCAGCGGTTCGAGCCAACCCAGCAGGGCGCGCAGATAGTTCAGGTAGCTGGCGCGGTCGATGTCGCCGCCGCTCAGTGCCAGGCCCTGGTCCAAGGTTTCGTGACGTTCCCGCGTGCCGTTGCGCAGCGCCTGATGAATCCGCGAGATCATGCGGGCAGCTCTCCAGAGGGCCGGGAATCGGGCAGGTGGAGCGACCAGCACTGGTCCTGCCGTTCCAGGCGCCAGCCCGCGGAGGCCGCAAGAAGCTCGATCTCCCGCGGTTCGAACACCGGCGCCGGCGCGTCGGCGGCAGCGGCGCCATCGGGGAAACGCGCGCGCCAGACGCCGGGTTCCGAGGTGTCCAGCACCAGCTCCGCGTCAGCGGGAAGCATGGGCAGCAGGCACAGCAGCCAGGCCAGCATCAGATAGCGCGAATCGAACCGAGGCAGTTCGGCGGGGGCGATATATTCCGGCCAGCGCACGCTGTGCCGCGACAGCAGCAGGTGCGAGAACATCAGCAGGCGGCACTCCTGAAACAGGTCGTCCGCCATGGCGGTGCCACCGCTATCGCTCATCCACTGGTCCAGGTCCCGGACGACGCCGACGCTGTCTTCCAGCATGCCGGTCAGGTCGCCGGCCAGCCGCTGGCAGCGTTGCTGCGCGGCGTCGGCGTCGGCGCCTTCGGGTGGCTGCCGCAGCATCGCGGCGGCCAGCGAGGCGTTGGACAGCGGACCCAGGATCTCGTGGCGCAGCACGGGAAAAATCTGCCCCAGAACCTTGAACTGCACGCCTTTTACCGCCAGTGCGATGAAGGGATCGGGAATCGTCATGGGCACGCGATCAGCCTGCCTGGCACAGGATGGCGACCAGCGCGTCGGGGTCGGCCGGCTTTTCGATCCAGCCGGTGAACATGCTGTCGGTGCCATCCCGCCGGTCGTGCCGCGCCAGCCCGCTCAAGGCGTAGATACGCGGCGGCATCGCGCAGTCGCGCAGGCGGGCCGCCAGTTCATAGCCATCCATGTCGGGCAGCAGGATGTCCAGCAGCACGGCATCGGGCGCGAAGGTCTTCGCCAGTTCCAGCGCCTGCCCGGCCGTGGCGGCGCAGCGTGTTTCCAGGCCGGAAAGCGACAGGAATTCCGCCAGCAGTTCCGATCCCATTTCGTTGTCGTCGACCAGCAGGACCCGACTCGCGCGCACGCCGATCAATTTATGTCTCCGGAGGTTCAAGAAGGCCGAGGCTCATGCATGCCGCGCGGCAGCGTCACCGTGAAGATGACAAGTCCATCGCGGCAGTCGACCGCGATCTGGCCGCCGTGGTCGCGCACGACCTGCTCGGCGATGTACAGGCCCAGTCCCAGGCCGTTGCGGTTACGCGGCTGCCCCATCGATTCCGGCTTGAAGGGCGAAAAAAGATGCGCCAGCAGGTCTTCGGCGATGGGCCCGCCGTGATTGACGACGCGCAGTTCGATGGTGTCGTCCGCCTGCGCGGCCCTGACGATGATAGGCTGGCGCGGCGCGCCATGCTGGCGCGCGTTGCTCATCAGGTTGGTGATGACTTGCGCCATGCGGTCGGTGTCGGCCATCAGGGTCAGGCCGGGGGGCACGTCGGGCTCGATGCGCAGGCCCGGATAGGCCTGGCGCTTTTCCTCGATCAGGCTGTTGATCAGCCCGGACAGGTCGCACAGCCGCTTTTCGATGCCCAGCCCGAGCCCCCCTTGCAGGCGGGACAGGTCCAGCACTTGCGAAATCAGCCGCTGCATCCGGCCGCTGGAGTAGCGGATGCGTTCGCCCATGCGGGCGCCCGAGTCTGTCTGGGACAGCAGGGTGGCGGCCATCGAGATGGACTGCAGCGGGTCGCGCAGATCGTGGCCCAGCATCGCCAGCAGGGCGGTGCGCGCCCGATCCACGTCGACGGCGCGGCTGGTGGCGATGTGGGACAGTTCGTCGCGCAGGTTGTCGGCGGCTTCCAGTTCGGCGGGCAGCCAAGGCGTGCAGATACCCCGCACGACTTCCTGCCAGGCCTCGAACGAACCCCGAGGCGTCAGCCGCGGCCCCAGGCTGCCCACGGCATACTGTTTTTCAGGCTTGCCGCCCCATACGACGGTTTCGATCTGCTCCTTGCGCAGCCAGATCAGCCAGCCGTTGTTCATGGGGTCGAACTTGCACGCCAGCAGGCCCGCGTACGGCACCAGATCGGTTTGCAGTTCTGGATAGTCGCGAGCGATGTTGGTGGTGTGGACCAGGCGCTGGCCGCTCTGGTCCAGGGCGCAAAGAATGCCGGCCAGTTCACCGCGCGGCGCGATGCCGCCGAACACCGTCACGCTGTTGCCCCAGAGGCAAAGCGCGGCATCGCTGGGGATCAGCGACGCAGGGGTCTCTTGTCCGAGGGACAGCGCCTGAGGCACGTTTTCCGAGGCGGACACGCGCTCGGCCAGCTGGCTGACCAGCCCGGCGCTCTGGCGGGCCTGTTCGGCGCGTTCGCTGCCTTCGATATTGGCCAGGGCGGCGGACAGCACCTGCGCCAGCGCCTCGCATGCCAGGCGGACGGGGTAGGGGATGGGCCGGGGCGTGTGGTGATGGCAGGCGATCATTCCCCAGAGCCGGCCGCCGATCACCAGCGACAGGCTCATCGATGCCCGCACGCCCATGTTCGCCATGTATTCCAGATGGATGGGCGATACGCTGCGCAGCACGCAGAAGCTCATGTCGAGCGGGTGCGGATCGGAGGACGGCGCGGCCAGCACCCGGACCGGCTGGTAGTTGGCGTCGGCGATCTGGCGCAGCGTGTTCACCGTATACAAGCGGCGCGCCTGCGCGGGAATGTCCCCGGCGGGATAGCGGCGGCCCACCCAGTCATCCAGCGAGTCCCGGTGCTGTTCGGCGACGATCTCGCCGCTGTCGTCGGGATGGAAGCGGTAGGCCATCACCCGGTCGAAGCCCGTGGCGCGCTGCACTTCGCGGACCATGCTGTCCAGCAGGCCCTGGATGTCGCGCTGCCTGCGGACCCGCTCTATGCTGCGATAGATGCGCTCGGGCTCCGCGATGCCGGTGCTGTCGGCGCGCTGTTCCAGCTCGATGATGGTCAGGCCGTTGGCGTTGCGGTGGCCGATCACGTCATAGGTGATGGCGCCCAGCGCCATGGTCAGCGGGTCGAAAATGGGGTCGGAGTTATCCAGCCAGGTGGAAAGGTAATCCGCCAGGACCGCGGGCAGCGCCCCGGGCAGGCAGGGCGCGCCGAGCGCAAGGGGGGCATTCAGCGCCTGGGCCGCATTTTCGCTGGCATACCGCAGCGTTCCGTCCGCGCCGAAGGCGAGCAGCACGCCCAGGGGCTGGATGGCGCCCGGCACGTGGATCGGTTCGCTATCGCAGTTCGCGAGCGTGACCGGCGGATGGGATTGGGTAGGCGCATTCATTCGTGTAGGTACCCGGCGGCGCGCAGTTGTGTTGTCATTATGTCAAAGATATTGTGCGAATGTGTGCGTTTGCAGCCTTTTCACCTTTCTGGAGTTCCCATGGCCCGTCTACCCTACGCTGATCTGACTCATCCCGATGCACGGCCCCTGGTCGACCGTATCGTCGCCGAACGCGGCAGCGTGCTGCACCTGTACCAGATGCTGCTCCACAGCCCGGCCGTGGCGGGGGGCTGGCTGAACTACCTGACGTCCATCCGCCAATTGAGCACGCTGCCGGGAGACCTGCGGGAATTGGTGATCATGCGGGTGGCCGCGATCAACGGCGCGCCCTACGAGGCCGATCAGCACGCCCCGATCGCCCTGAAAGAGGGCGTGTCGCAGGCCCAGCTGGACGCGCTGGACGCCTGGGAAGGCTCAAGCCTGTTCAACGAGCGCGAAAGGGCCGTGCTGGCCTATACCGATGCGATGACGCGCCACGTGCAGGTGCCCGAAGCCGTGTTCCAGGCGGCAAGGGCGGCCTTGGGGTCGGAAAAGCTGACCGTCGAACTGACCGCTACGGTCGCGGCCTACAACATGGTGTCGCGCTTCCTGGAAGCGCTGCAGGTGCATTCGCACGACCATCGTTGAGGCCGCGCGCGCCCCTGAGGCGCGCGCGGGCAATCCGGGGCGCCGCGCCTCAGGCGCGCTGGGCCTCGATCAGCGCGTCCAGCTTGACGGCGTCTGCCACGAACAGGCGGATGCCCTCGGACAGCTTTTCGCTGGTCATCGCATCGTCGTTGAGCAGCGTGCGGAACGTGACTTCGTCGGCGCCGATGCGGGCGATGCCGCCCGTTTCCGCACCTGCGCGCAGTTGCGCCGGCGCATCGCCCTCGGTGGCGGCCAGCTTGTTCAGCAAGTCCGGGCTGATCGTCAGCAGATCGCAGCCCGACAAGGCCAGGATCTGGCCCACATTGCGGAAGCTCGCGCCCATGATTTCGGTGGGGATGCCGAAATGCTTGTAGTAGCGGTAGATCCCGGTGACGGACAGCACGCCCGGGTCGCGGGCGCCGGTGTTGTCGGCTTCCACCCAGGAGGCCCCGGCCGATTTCTTGTGCCAGTCGTAGATGCGGCCGACAAAGGGCGAGATCAGTTGCACGTGCGCATCCGCGCAGGCCACGGCCTGGGGCAGCGAGAACAGCAGCGTCAGGTTGCAGCGTATGCCTTCGGACTGCAGCGCGCGGGCGGCCTGGATGCCCTCCCAGGTCGACGCGATCTTGACCAGCACGCGTTCGCGCGGAATTCCCGCGGCCTCGTACAGGGCGATCAGCCCTCGGGCGCGTTCGATGGTGGCGCGGGTGTCGAACGACAGGCGCGCGTCCACTTCGGTCGACACGCGGCCAGGCACGATATCCAGGATGGCGCGGCCAAAGGCCACAAGCAGGCGATCCACGAGTTCGGGGGTGGACGCGCCGCGGTGTTCGCGCGCGGTCTTTTCCAGCAGCGGCCGGTAAGCGTCCTGCTGGACGGCCTTCAGAATAAGGGACGGGTTTGTGGTGGCGTCCGTGGGACGCAGCGCCTTCATGGCTTCGAAATCCCCGGTATCGGCGACAACGGTGGTGTGATCACGCAGGGCGTCAAGTTGGCTGGACATGGGCGTATACGGCTCGCAGCTCGCTAGGGTGGAAGGTGTTCCTAGCGTATCACCGACCTCGCGTGCCCGCCGTCGGCCGGACGAGCGAGAGGGCTCGGGCGGGAGCCCGCCATGGCGGGGAGCCCGCCATGGCGCCGAAAAACGGCCGCAACCATCGATTTCGGCCTTATTTGGCGCGGTTCGCCGGGAAAAACGGCCGCTCAAGGTATAATCCGAAGGTTTGATTATCGATTCTAAAACCGGGGTTTACTGTGCTGCCGCAACTTTTTCCCGAGGGGATCAACCGCTTCCCTCCTGCAATTCTGGCTCTGGCGGACGGTACCATTTTTCGAGGCGTGTCGATCGGTGCGCCTGGCCATACCGTTGCCGAAGTGGTGTTCAACACCGCGATGACCGGGTACCAGGAAATTCTCACCGATCCCAGCTATAGCGGCCAGATCGTCACGCTGACCTATCCGCACATCGGCAATACCGGCATCAACGCCGAAGACGTGGAAGCCAATCGCGTCTATGCCGCTGGCCTGGTGGTCCGTGACTGTCCCGCCCGCGTGTCGAACTTCCGTTCCACGCAATCCTTGCCCGAGTATCTGTCCGAGCAGGGCATCGTTGCCATTTCCGGCATCGACACCCGCAAGCTCACGCGCATTCTGCGCGAGAAGGGCGCTCAGGGGGCATGCATCTTCGTGGGCACCGACGCCGAGCGCGCCGTCGAACTGGCCCGCGGCTTTCCCGGCATGACCGGCCAGGATCTCGCCAAGGTGGTGTCCACCAAGTCCAGCACCAACTGGACCCAAGGCACCTGGGACCTTGAAGAAGGCTATACGTCGCCCGAGCAGTCCAAGTTCCATGTGGTCGCCTACGACTACGGCGTGAAGAGCAACATCCTGCGCCTGCTGGCCGACCGCGGCTGCCGCATCACGCTGGTGCCGGCGCAGACCACCGCCGAAGACGTCTTCAAGCTCGACCCCGACGGCGTGTTCCTGTCCAACGGCCCGGGCGACCCCGAGCCCTGCGATTACGCCATCGACGCCACGCGCGCCTTCCTGGACAAGAAGCTGCCGGTGTTCGGTATCTGCCTGGGCCACCAGATCATGGGCCTGGCGGTGGGCGGCAAGACCGTCAAGATGAAGACCGGCCATCACGGCGCCAACCATCCCGTGCAGGACCTCCAGTCCAAGCGCGTGTTCATCACCAGCCAGAACCACGGCTTCGCGGTCGATGCGGCCAGCCTGCCCGCCAATACGCGCGTGACGCACGTCTCGCTGTTTGACGGCACGCTGCAGGGCTTCGAGCTCACCGACCGCCCGGCCTTCTGCTTCCAGGGTCACCCCGAAGCCAGCCCGGGTCCGCATGACATCCTGGAACTGTTCGACAAGTTCATCAGCCTGATGTCCGGCCAAAAGTAAAGATTGCATCATGCCAAAGCGTACAGACCTAAAAAGCATACTCATCATCGGCGCCGGCCCCATCATCATCGGGCAGGCCTGCGAATTCGACTACTCCGGCGCGCAGGCGTGCAAGGCCCTCAAGGCCGAGGGCTACCGCACCATCCTGGTGAACAGCAACCCGGCCACGATCATGACGGACCCGGAAACGGCCGACGTCACCTACATCGAGCCCATCACCTGGCAAGCCGTCGAAAAGATCATCGAGCGTGAAAAGCCCGATGCGCTGCTGCCCACCATGGGCGGCCAGACCGCGCTGAACTGCGCACTGGACCTGGCCCACCACGGCGTGCTGAAAAAGCACAACGTGGAACTGATCGGCGCCAACGAGCACGCCATCGAAAAGGCCGAAGACCGCCAGAAGTTCAAGCTGGCCATGACCGACATCGGCCTGGAATCGGCCAAGTCGGGCGTCGCCCACAGCATGGACGAAGCCTGGGAAGTGCAGCGCCGCATCGCCGCGGAAGTCGGCACGTCCGGTTTCCCCGCCGTGATCCGCCCCAGCTTCACGATGGGCGGCTCGGGCGGCGGTATCGCCTACAACGCCGAAGAATTCGAAACCATCTGCCGCCGCGGCCTGGAAGCCTCGCCCACCAGCGAACTCCTGATCGAAGAATCGCTGCTGGGCTGGAAGGAATTCGAGATGGAAGTGGTCCGCGACAAGGCGGACAACTGCATCATCGTCTGCTCCATCGAAAACCTGGATCCGATGGGAGTCCACACCGGCGACTCGATCACCGTGGCGCCGGCGCAAACGCTGACCGACAAGGAATACCAGATCATGCGTAACGCATCGATCGCGGTATTGCGCGAGATCGGCGTGGATACGGGCGGCTCGAACGTGCAGTTCGCCGTCAATCCCAAGAACGGCCGCATGATCGTCATCGAGATGAATCCGCGCGTGTCGCGTTCGTCGGCGCTGGCATCCAAGGCCACGGGCTTTCCCATCGCCAAGGTCGCCGCGCGCCTGGCCGTGGGCTACACGCTGGACGAGCTCAAGAACGAAATCACCGGCGGCGCCACGCCCGCCTCGTTCGAACCGTCGATCGACTACGTCGTCACCAAGGTGCCGCGTTTCGCCTTCGAAAAATTCCCCACCGCCGACGCGCGCCTGACCACCCAGATGAAGTCCGTCGGTGAAGTCATGGCCATCGGCCGCACCTTCCAGGAATCGTTCCAGAAGGCGCTGCGGGGCCTGGAAGTCGGCGTCGACGGCCTGAACCAGAAAACCACCGACCGCGAAAAGCTGCAGATCGAATTGGGCGAACCCGGTCCGGAACGTATCTGGTACGTGGGCGACGCCTTCGCGCAGGGCTTTACGCTGGACGAAGTGCACAACATCACGCACATCGACCCGTGGTTCCTGTCGCAGATCAAGGAAATCGTCGACATCGAACTGGCGCTGGAACAAAAGACGCTGGCCGACCTGGACTACGCGACCCTGTGGGAACTCAAGCGCCGCGGTTTCTCCGACCGCCGCCTGGCCTTCCTGCTGGACTCCTCGGAATCCGAAGTCCGCAAGCTGCGCCACCAGTTGAACGTGCGTCCGGTCTACAAGCGCGTCGACACGTGCGCCGCCGAATTCGCCACCCGCACCGCTTACATGTACTCCACGTACGAAGAAGAGTGCGAAGCCGCGCCCACCGATCGCAAGAAGATCGTGGTGCTGGGCGGCGGCCCGAACCGTATCGGCCAGGGCATCGAATTCGACTACTGCTGCGTGCATGCCGCGCTGGCGCTGCGCGAAGACGGGTACGAGACCATCATGGTCAACTGCAACCCGGAAACCGTGTCGACCGACTACGACACCTCGGACCGCCTGTATTTCGAGCCGCTGACCCTGGAAGACGTGCTGGAAATCGTCCACAAGGAAAACCCTGTCGGCATGATCGTCCAGTACGGCGGCCAGACGCCGCTGAAACTGGCGCGTGCCCTGGAAGCCAACGGCGTGCCCATCATCGGCACCAGCCCGGAATCCATCGACGTCGCCGAAGACCGCGAACGTTTCCAGAAGCTGTTGAACAAGCTCGGCCTGCGCCAGCCGCCCAACCGCACCGCGCGCACCGAAGGCGAGGCCCTGGCCCACGCCACCGAGATCGGCTATCCGCTGGTCGTGCGCCCCAGCTACGTGCTGGGCGGCCGCGCCATGGAAATCGTGCACGAGCAGCAAGACCTCGAGCGCTACATGCGCGAGGCCGTGAAGGTCAGCAATGACTCGCCCGTGCTGCTGGACCGCTTCCTGAACAACGCCACCGAAGTTGACGTCGACTGCCTGTCCGACGGCGAAACCGTCTTCATCGGCGGCGTCATGGAACACATCGAGCAGGCCGGCGTGCACTCGGGCGACTCGGCTTGCAGCCTGCCGCCTTACTCTCTGTCGGCAGAGGTCATCGCCGAGATCAAGCGCCAGACCACGATGATGGCCAAGGCGCTCAACGTCAGCGGCCTGATGAACGTGCAGTTCGCGATCCAGGGCGGCGACGTCTACGTGCTGGAAGTGAACCCGCGCGCCTCGCGCACGGTGCCTTACGTGTCCAAGGCCACCGGCCTGCAGCTGGCCAAGATCGCCGCGCGCGCCATGGCCGGCCAGAGCCTGGCCGCCCAGGGCGTCACCAAGGAAGTCGTGCCGCCTTACTTCTCGGTCAAGGAAGCCGTCTTCCCGTTCGTGAAGTTCCCGGGCGTTGACACCATCCTGGGTCCGGAAATGAAGTCGACCGGCGAAGTGATGGGCGTGGGCATGAGCTTCGGCGAAGCCTTCGTGAAGTCGCAGCTGGCTGCCAGCGTGCGCCTGCCGGAATCCGGCACGGTGTTCATCAGCGTGAAGAACCAGGACAAGCCCCGCGCCGTGGAAGTGGCGCGCGGCCTGCATGCACTGGGCTTCAAGCTGGTCGCCACGCGCGGCACCGCGGCCGAGATCGAGGCCGCCGGCATTCCGGTGCAGCTCGTGAACAAAGTCACCGAAGGCCGTCCGCATATCGTCGACATGGTGAAGAACGGCGAGATCTCGCTGGTCATCAACACCGTCGAAGAGCGCCGCAACGCCATCGCCGACTCGCGCACCATCCGCACCCAGGCGCTGGCCGCCCGCGTGACCTTCTTCACGACCATCGCCGGCGCCCGCGCCGCGGTCGAAGGCATGCAGTATCTGCGTCAAGGCCTGGGCCTGCAGGTGTACCCGCTGCAAGAGCTTCACGCTTCCCTGCAGAAGTAAGCCGGCAGTAAACGTTAGGGCACGCGAGAGCGTGCCCTAATTCTTTGCAACGCGACAACAGGCTTCAGACGACCATGGACAGAGTATTCATCACCGGCGCCAGCAGCGGGCTGGGCCGCGCGCTGGCACAGCGGTACGCCGCCTCGGGCGCCACCCTGGGCCTGCTCGGCCGCCGCGAAGACGCGCTGCGCGAACTGGCCGCCAGCCTGCCCGGAGAGCACCGCTGCTATGCCGTGGACGTGCGCGACCGCCCGGCCTTGCATGCCGCGGCGCAGGACTTCATCGCGTTCTGTCAGGGGCGGGTGGACGTCGTCATTGCCAGCGCCGGCATCAGCGCCGGCACGCTGACCGACCATGGCGAGGACTACGACGTCTTCAAGGCCATCGTCGACACCAATCTGCTGGCCACCGTTTCCACGTTCGAACCCTTCATCGCGCCGATGCGCGCGGCGGGCTCGGGGCGCCTGGTGGGCATCGCCAGCGTGGCGGGAGTCAGAGGGTTGCCGGGGGCGGGCGCCTACAGCGCGTCCAAGTCGGCGGTGGTGACCTACTGCGAAAGCCTGCGGCTGGAACTGGCCGCCCAAGGCATCCGGGTCGTGACGATTGCGCCGGGCTACATCAAAACCGCCATGACGGCCCACAATCCGTACTCGATGCCGTTCCTGATGGAAGCGGACGCCTTCGCGCTGCGCGCGCAGGCGGCAATCGGCCGGGGCACCAGCTATACGGTCATTCCGTGGCAAATGGGCGTGGTCGCCAAGCTGATGCGGCTGCTGCCCAACGCGGTCTATGACCGGCTCGCGCGCAACGCGCCACGCAAGCCTCGCAAGGCCGCCTGAGGCCAAGGGCGCCGCCCGGAGCAGCGCCCTGGACCCTATGCGTCAAGGCACCACGTCGTCGCCGACCTCGGCGGCCACGTGGCCCACGTCGCCCCAGTCCAGCACCTGCCATTCGCGGCCCTGCACCCCCACGCGGTTGATGCTGACATTGAGCAGCGCAGCGTCGCGCGGCGCGTTCAAGGGCACCCCCGAAGCGCGGCGCCAGATGATGTCCAGCACGCCCCCGTGCGTGAACATGAGGATGCGTTCGCCATCGTGGCGGCTGGCGACATCGTCCACCGTCGACACGACGCGGGACTGGAACTGGCCCAGCGTTTCGCCCCCATCCAGGGGTCGCAGCGGGTCGCGGCTTTTCCAGGCGGCCGCGGCCTCGGGCGCCTGCTCGTCGATGCGGTCGTGGTCCAGGCCTTCCAGCACGCCGAAGCCGCGTTCACGGATGCCAGGCTCGACGCGCACGCGCAGACCAAGCTGCTCGGACACGGGCACGGCGGTGGCGTGCGCGCGCTGCAGGTCGCTGCTGTAGATCGCGTGTATGGGCGTGTGCTTGGATTCTTCGCGCAGGCGCGCGGCCAACAGGCTGGCCTGGTTGATGCCGAATTCGTTCAGGGGGATGTCTTGCCAGCCTTGCAGGCGCCGCTGGCGGTTCCAGTCGGTTTCGCCATGGCGGATGAACCAGATTTCAGTCATTGCAATCTTGATGCGGGAATTGAGGCTTCGAGCTGGGCGGGCGCGATGGGAACGCGCGGTTTCCAGATGGTTTGAATGATCGAGCTTAACGCGACCAGCGCGGGCTCGCTAGCACGCTCGTACGGCAGGATGAAACCCAGCACGGCGTCGACGCGCGCCTGGCCCCATACGATGAAGTCGTTGGACGCCGCGCCCGCCAGTGCGGTCTCCTCGCGCAGCAGCGCGCAGCCGGCGCCCGCGCGCACCAGCGCGTCCAGGTTGGCCTGGTCGTCGTGTTGCATCACGATGCGCGGTGACAGGCCGTGCCGCTCGAACATGTCGCGCAGCAGCAGGTGGGTGTGGCTGCCGGCGGGGCCGTCCAGCCACGGCAATTGCGCGACCTCGCGCCAGCCGCCGCGCTTGAGCACCGCCGCATGCTCCTTGGGCAGGGCGATCCGGTAGCGCACGCTGCGCAACGGCAGCCACAGCACGCCGCGCGGCGCGTTGGCGGCGATGGTCAGGGCGGCCGGCAGGCGGCCGGTGCTGACCTGCTCGGCCAGCGCCGCGGCGGGTTGGGTCTGGGTCTTGAGTTCCACCAGCGGCAAGCGCTGCGTGACGGCCGCCGCGAGCTCTCCGAGGCGCAGAAAATCGGGCTTTTCGCTGGGCACGCCCAGTTCGACCACCCCGTGCAGGCTGCCCTGCAACTGCTGGGCCTCGGATTTGAATTGCGCGCCCAGCACCAGCAGCGATTCCGCGGTCGGCAGCAGCACTTCGCCGGCCTTGGCCAAGGCCAGCCGGCCGCCGCTGCGGTCGAACAGCGCCACGCCCAGGCTCTGCTCGAGCGCCTTGATCTGCGCCGTCACGGCGGGCTGGGTCAGCGACAGCGCGTCGGCCGCCTTCGTCAGATTGCCCAGGCGGGCGACCGTGACGAAGGCGCGGATCTGATAGATTTCCATGGCGGCGAGTGTAGGCCCTATGCCGCCAGCAGACGCACTTGCGTAGGCTCCAGTCCAACCGACACCGGGGCCCCCACCGGGAACGGCGACAGTCCGGCCAGGTGCGACTGGTCCGCCGTCAGCCGCTGTTCGCCCACCTGCACCTGATAGCGCGTGAACTCGCCCAGGAATTCGCTGCTTTCCACGATGCCCGGCAGCCAGACATAGCGCGCATCGCCCAGGCCGTCCGCCATTTCGATCAGCACGGTGTGGGGGCGGAAGCTCGCGGCCAGCCGCGAGGCGGCCGGCGCTTCGCCGGTCAGGGGCAGGCGCAGGTCGCCCACGCCGTCCACGGCCAGCACCACGCTGCTGCTGGTGCGTTCGCGCACGTTGCCTTCCAGCACGTTCATCGTCCCCACGAAGTTCGCGACAAACCGGTTCACGGGGTAGTCGAACAGCGTGCTGGGCGCGCCGATCTGCTGGACCATGCCGTGGTCCAGCACCGCCATCCGGTCGGCCGTGGTCATGGCCTCTTCCTGGTCGTGCGTGACGAAGATGGTCGTGATGCCCAGGCGGCGCTGCAGGCTCAGCAGGTCCTGGCGCATCTGCACGCGCAGCTTCTTGTCCAGGTTGGACAGCGGCTCGTCCAGCAGCAGCACCTGCGGCTCGATCACGATGGTGCGGGCCAGCGCCACACGTTGCTGCTGCCCGCCCGAGAGCTGGTTGGGGCGGCGCTTGGCATACTGGGACAGGCCCACCAGGTCGAGCGCGGCCTCAACCTTGGCGCGGATCTCGGCGCGCGGCAGCTTGCGCTCGACCAGTCCGAAGGCGACGTTGTCCCACACCGTCATGTGGGGCCACAGCGCATAGTTCTGGAACACCATGCCGATGTTGCGGTTCCAGGGCGGCGTGCCGCTGATGTCCTTGCCATCGACCAGCAGTTGCCCCGCGCTGTGCCGGTTGAATCCGGCGATCAGCCGCAACAGCGTGGACTTGCCCGATCCGGAAGGGCCGAGCAGGGCGAAGAATTCGCCGGGCTCGATGCTGATGTTGACGTCCTTGAGCACCTCGGTCTTGCCATAAGACAGCCGGATGTTGCGGCATTCGACGCTGACCTTTTTCATGCGGATTCCCCTTCGTTGCGAGCCGGCTGCTGGCGCGTCGACGCGCGCTCCACCAGCAGGTGCGATACATACGTGCCGATGGCCACGGCGACAACCGCCAGGACGCCAAGCGCCGCGCCCGGGCCTCGGCCCGCGGCGCTCTGCATGTACAGATAAATGCCGTAGCTCATGGGCGCCTGGCTGTCCTTGGTGACCAGCATGATGGTGGCGGACAGCTCGACCGCGGCCGTCACGAAACTGGTCACGAACCCGGCCAGCATGCCTCCCGCCATCAGCGGCACCACGACCCGGCGTATCGTGGAGAGACGGGTGGCGCCCAGCGATTGGGCCGCTTCCTCCAGCGATACGTGGATCTGCTGCAGCGCCGCCACGCACGACCGCAGCGCATACGGCAGCCTGCGCACCGAGTACGCCAGCATGATGATGATCCACGACGAGGTCAGCAGGGTGCCGGTGCCAGGCAGCTCGATGCCCCGGAAGGTGCGCAGGAACCCGATGGCCAGCACGATGCCCGGAATCGCCAGCGCCGCCGATGCCAGGAAGTCCAGCCATTGCCGCGCCGGCAGCCGGGTGCGCAGCATCAGGTAGGCAATGGCCGTGCCCAGTATCACGTCGATCCCCGCGGCCAGGCCGCAATAGAGCAGGGTGTTGGCGATCATGCCCTGCGACTCGGAAAACACCGCGGCGTAGTGCGCCAGCGTGTAGCCGTCGGGCAGCGGCGCGTAGCTCCATACGCTGGCCAGGGACAGCAGCAGCACGCCGATGTGCGGCGACAGCACCAGCAACAGCACCAGGATGATCCAGCCGTAGGCCAGCACGCTCTCGGTGGGACGCAGCTTGCGCTTCTGGATGGAATTGCCGCCCTTCTGCAGGGTGGAATAGTCGCGCCCCTTCAGCACGCGCGCGGACAGCCACAGCGCCAGGATCGAAAAGACCACCATGATCACGCTGATCACGTAGCCCAGCGGATCCTCCAGGCCCACCTGCGTGATGCGCAGGTAGGCCTGCGGCGCCAGCATGTTGGTCGTGCCCAGCACCAGCGGCGTGCCCAGGTCGTCGAAGACCTTCACGAACACCAGCGAGGCGCCGGCCACATAACCGGGCAGCGCCAGCGGGAAGATCACCCGGCGGAACAGCCGGATCCCGCGCGACCCCAGATTGAAGGCGGCTTCCTCCATGGCGCCGTCTATGTTGCGCAGCGCCACGACCAGGTTCATCAGAATGAATGGGAAATAGTGGATCGTCTCCACGAAGATCACGCCGTTCAATCCTTCCATGAAGGGGATCGTGAAGCCGAACCAGTCGTTGAGCAGCAGGTTGACGCTGCCCGAGCGGCCGAAGATGAGCTGCATGGCCACCGCGCCCACGAAGGGCGGCATGATCAGCGGCAGGACGCCAAGCGTCTGGATCAGGAGCGCGCCGCGAAAGTCGAAGCGCACCGTGAAGTACGCCAGCGGCACCGCGATCACCGAGGCCAGCAGCGCCGACCAGCCCGCGACATACAGGCTGTTGAAGAACGCCTCGCGCATCAGCGGCTGGTTGAAGAAAGCGCCGAAGTGGCCCATCGTGAAACTGCCGTCCGCATTGACGAAGGCGGTGTGGAACACGGTGCCGACCGGCACGGCCAGAAAGAGCAGCAGAAAGCCGAACACCAGAAGCGCCGTCAATACGGGTCCGGCGGGCAGGCGTGAATGGCCCGAATAATTCATCGAGATTCCCGAAATCGTTGCCAGGAGACAGGCGGGGACGGCGGCGGGCGGGGCTTGCCGCCCGCCGCCGTCCGCGAGTCTTGCCGTTTAGAGCGCCGAGGCCTGTTTGGCCAGCTTTACAGCTTCTTCGTAGTTGGCGCGGGCGCGGCCATTCCACTCGCCCTCGAGCTGAGTGATCTGCTGGTTCACGGCGGCGTCCTTCTTGTTGCCGGCGAAGATCGCCAGGAAGGCCGGGTCCGCCGCCTTCTTGCCGTCGACCAGCGGAGCCCAGGCCAGCGTGCGGGCACGGTCCAGCAGTTCCGCGGCGGGACCGCTCTTGGCCTTGTCGCCCAGCTTGGCTTCGGCGTCGTAGATGGCCTTGGTGGCGGCCTGCAGTTCCTTCAGGCGGAACGTGACGGTCTGGTCATACAGCGACTGCACGACGTAATAGCGCGTCTGGGACAGGTCGGCGTCGAACTGGACCTTGCTGCGCTTGGCGATTTCGGCCGGGTCGGGATAGCCGGGCGGGATCTTCCCGGCCAGGGCAGAGTAGGGTAGTACCGGCAGACGCGAGATCTTGGGTTCCAGCAGCAGTTCCTGGCCTGCCTGGCTCAGCGTGAAGGCGATGAACTTCTTGCCTTCCTCGGTGTTCTTCGCGCCTTCGATCAGCGCGATGTTGGCCGGCACGATGGCGGTTTCGGACGGGTAGACAAATTCGACCGGGAACTTGGAGTACTTGCTGGACAGGCCGAAGAAGTCGATGACCGGACCGGCGCCGAACTGCCCGTTGTTCACGCCGTCCGGCACGCCGAAGGAGCGTTCGGTGACGGCGCTGCTGTTGCCCGACATGCGCAGCAGCGTGCGCCAGCCTTCGTCCCAGCCTTCGCCCTGCAGGATGGTCTCGACCGTCAGGTGCATCGTGCCCGAACGCGACGGCGAGGTGATGCCCACGTGGCCGAACCACTTGGGCGACAGCAGATCCTTCCATTCCACCGGCGCGGGAATCTTGTGCGCCGCGATGTAGCGCGTGTTGTAGATGATGCCGTAGCCGGCGAGCGCCTGGCCCAGGTACATGCCGCCGGGATCGTTGATGGGGTAGTTGCCGATCTTGTCGGGCACGTTCTTGTTCGCCACGTCGGACGACTTGGCCAGCAGCTTGTCGCGGCCCAGCACCTCGAAGGCGTCGGGCGCGCTGGCCCAGAACACTTCGGGTCGCTGGCCCGCCGGCGTCTCGCGCACGAAGGCAATGCCGGACACCGTGTTCTTGTTCAGGATCTCCAGCGTGATGCCGGGGTTGGCCTTTTCAAACGCGGTCTTGTAAGCCTGGGTCAGGTCCTTGGGGAACGACGTGATCACCGTGACGGTGCCGGCCAGGGCGGGCGCCGTGCAGACGGCCAGCAGCGCCCCGGCAAGGGCTGTGCGCATTGCGTGCATGGTTTGTCTCCGTGGTATTAGATTTGTCTGGAGACAGTACCGGGTGGTCCGCTAGGCGTCCAATCAGAAATTTTGATGCGCGCCATCAGCGCGGACGCCGCGAACGGGGCGTCCGTGCGCGCGGTTTACGCGGTGGCGGACACGCCGCCCTGCGCCGCGCGGGCCTGCTGCGCCAACACCTGCGCGATCTGCCCCTGGATCTGCACCGCCTGGGCATTGAGCGCCATCACTTGCTGCGCCTTCATTTCGGCCGACATGCCGCTGGCCTTGACCTTGGCGATCTGGTCCATGATCCGCTTGAGCTGCTTCTGCAATTCCTTGATCTGGCGGGTGTATTCGTCGTCGTTGTCCGACGCTTCGGGGGCTTCGGCGCTGGCGACTTTCATGCCGGCCGGATTGTTGATGCGGACTTTGCCGTCGGCGGACACCGAGACCGCCTCCTGGCCCGAGGCATTCCGGGCTTCCTTGTTGGCTTGGATCTTCTCTGCCCAGAGGTCGGCAAGGCTGCCGATCCGGGAGGTGCCGCTGATGGAATTGATCGCCATGGGATGCTCCTGGGTCCTCGGTGGATTTCGGGGTTTCCACTAATACGGCAGGTTCATCGGGAAACTTAAACATTGCCGCCTGTTCATGGCCCCCTTTACACTGGCGCCCGCTCGCAGTCTGAAACCTCCGTTCGTATCACATTCCCCGGGGAATCCATGTCCAATTCCTATTTTCCGCGCTGGCGCCTGGCGGACGACGCCGAGCCTGGCGTCATCATCGCGCCCGACGAAAGGCTGTCCTGGCCCAAGAACGTGGCCATGGGCGCCCAGCATGTGGTGGCAATGTTCGGCTCGACCGTCCTGGCCCCGCTGCTGATGGGCTTCGACCCGAATGTCGCCATCCTGATGTCAGGCATCGGCACGCTGATCTTCTTTCTGTTCGTGGGCGGGCGGGTGCCCAGTTATCTGGGATCCAGCTTCGCTTTCATCGGCGGGGTGATCGCGGTGACCGGCTATGCGGGCGCGGGCGCCAATGCCAATATCGGCGTGGCGCTGGGCGCCATCATTGCCTGCGGCCTGGCTTACACCCTGATCGGCGCGATCGTCTGGATCGTCAACGCGCGCGCCGGCGGCGGCGCAAACTGGATCGATGCCCTGATGCCGCCCGTCGTGACGGGCGCGGTGGTCGCAGTGATCGGCCTGAATCTGGCGCCCATCGCGGCCAAGGGCGCAATGGGCGCCTCGGGCTTCGACAGCGTCATGGCCATGGTCACCATCGTGTGCGTGGGCGGCATCGCCGTGTACACCCGCGGGATGGTGCAGCGCCTGCTGATCCTGGTGGGGCTGATCCTGGCCTGCGTGGTGTACGCGGTGCTGGCCAACGGCATGGGCCTCGGTAAACCCATCGATTTCTCGGCCGTCTCGGCGGCCGCCTGGATCGGCCTGCCGCAATTCGCCGCCCCCGTCTTCAAGGCGGAAGCCATGGGCCTGATCGTTCCGGTCGCCATCATCCTGGTGGCCGAAAACCTGGGCCACGTGAAGGCCGTCAGCGCCATGACCGGCCAGGATCTGGACCGCTACCTGGGCCGCGCCTTCGTGGGCGACGGGGTCGCCACAATGGTGTCCGGCGCCGTGGGCGGCACGGGCGTTACGACCTATGCCGAAAACATCGGCGTGATGGCGGTCACCCGCATTTACTCGACGCTGGTTTTTGTCGTGGCCGCGCTGATCGCAATCGTCCTGGGCTTTTCGCCCAAGTTCGGCGCGCTGATTCAGACGATTCCCGCGCCTGTGCTGGGCGGCATGTCGGTGGTGGTGTTTGGATTGATCGCCATCGCCGGGGCCCGCATCTGGGTGGTCAACCAGGTGGATTTCAGCGACAACCGCAATCTCATCGTGGCCGCCGTCACCCTGGTGCTGGGGGCGGGCGACTTCACCGTCAAGCTCGGCAACTTCCAACTGGGCGGCATCGGCACCGCCACGTTCGGGGCCATCATCCTGTATGCCTTGCTGCGCCGCAGAAAATAAGGGCGCAATCCGGCCGGGGCGCGCGGCACGCCTTGGCCGGACCCGGCGGAAATCCATGATGCCGCCGCGCACATAACGTCAAATGACCGGTTTTAGCGGGTTACAGAGGCGAAATGCGCCGAAAACGACGTTTTCTCCGGTGGCTTGCAATTCCCGTCGACTTTGACCACAATATGACCTTGATTGCCCCGGTTCCGACCCGAGCCGGGGTTTTGTTTTGGTCGTCCGCGCCGCCCGTCGCCTGCAAGCATCCGACGGCAAGCGCGCCAGTGCTGCGACCTTCACCGAGAACGCTCCTTCGGGGCGTTTTTCTACTTTTGTTTGGGAAACGACATGTCTGCCATTCCTTTGACCGTGCGCGGGGCCGAGCGCTTGCAAGAAGAGCTCCAGCGGCTGAAAACCGTGGAACGTCCTGCCGTGATTAACGCCATCGCTGAGGCGCGCGCGCAGGGTGATCTGTCGGAAAACGCCGAATACGACGCTGCTCGCGAGCGCCAAGGCTTTATCGAGGGCCGGATTGCCGAACTTGAAGGCACGCTTTCCAATGCCCACCTGATCGACCCTTCCTCCCTGGAAGCCGAAGGCCGCGCCGTGTTTGGCGCCACCGTCGACATCGAGGACCTGGATTCGGGCGATCGCGTCACTTATCAAATCGTCGGCGACGTCGAAGCCGACATCAAGTCGAATCTGATCTCCGTGTCCAGCCCCGTGGCGCGCGCATTGATCGGCAAGAGCGAAGGCGATGTCGTCGAGGTCAAGGCCCCGGCTGGCGTTCGCGAATATGAAGTCCTGGGCGTGCGTTACATCTGACGCAAACGTCTCAAGCGGTAAAACTATCAAAACACCATAGCCCGAACCCTGCGTTCGTCTGAATTCCGCGGTACATTGCGGATCGCTATGGTGGGCCGGGCGCGTAAGGCGCCCGTTTTTGTGCCTGGCCTTACCTTTTCGACGACTTGCGGCTGGTGCCGCTGCGTGCTCCGGCCCGCAAGCTGAGCGCACTGCCCGCGCGGCGGGGAATGCCATGGCCGCCCGAGGTTGCGCGCTTGTTGCTGGGACGCATGGGCTTGCCGTTCTTGTTGAGCTCGTCCTGGGGCACGTAGCGCGTCTTTGCCGGCTTGGGCTCTTCGGATTCGCTGCGGCGCGGACGCTTCGACAGCGACTTGCCTTCGGCGGCCAGCTTTTTGGGCGTGTAGGGCTCCGAGGTGCGGCGCTTTGCGGGGCGCTCGGGCTCTATGGCGGCCAGTGCGGCGGGCTTGATGTTGCCGGCCAGCGGGCGGAAAAGAATCAGGGTCTTGCCCAGGTGGTGGACGGGCGCGCAGGATAGCGTGTCGCAGATGCTGGACAGCATGGCATCGCGGGCTTCGCGGTCGTCGCCGCCGGCACGGACCTTGATGAGGCCGTGCGAAGACAGTGCAAGGTCGATTTCCTTGAGCACGGCTTCAGTGAGGCCATTGTCGCCAATCAGGACGACGGGGCGCAGAGGGTGAGCGGCGGACCGAAGGTCGCTGCGCTCACGAGAGGTAAGTTCTAATATAGGCATGCGTGGAATTGTACGGTAATGGCCAAGAATAAATTCTCTAAAGACTGGATTCACCAGCACATCAACGATCCCTATGTGAAGCTGGCGCAACAGAAGGGCTATCGCGCCCGCGCCGCTTTCAAGCTGATCGAGATCCTGGACACCGAAAAGCTGATGCGCCGGGGAGACCTGGTCATTGACCTGGGTTCGGCGCCCGGCAGTTGGTCCCAAGTGGCGCGCGAGCGCCTGGCCGGGCCTGGCGGGGTCGTGGATGGACGCATTATCGCGCTGGACCTGCTTCCAATGGAACCCGTCGCGGGCGTCGAGTTCATCCAGGGCGACTTCCGCGACGATGATGTTCTGCAACAATTGGAAGACATGGTCGGCGAGCGCGCGGTGGACCTTGTTATTTCCGACATGGCCCCCAACTTGTCAGGCGTGGGTATTGCCGATTCCGCGCGCATCCAGCATGTGTGCGAGCTGGCAATGGAATTTTCCTGCGCCCATCTGAAGCCCAACGGGGCGCTGATCGTCAAGGCCTTCCACGGCAGCGGTTTCTCGCAGATCGTGCAGTCCTTCAAACAGCGCTTCAAGCGGGTGGTCGAGCGCAAGCCAAAGGCATCCAGGGATAAATCCTCTGAAACCTTTCTGGTGGCGCGCGATCTGAAGTAACCCTGGCCCAGGGCATGTTGCCCGGGGCCCGGAAAAACCATCGCCTGCCGAGACAACGACCAGAAAACTAAAGAATCAAATGTAATTAAATGGGCCCCACGGCTGCCAGGACGCAAACGGTCCGACAGGGTAGAATGGGCTATTGACATACTTGTGACTGTGCCATACGCGGGTGCGCAGTCGCCGGTCGGAATCGAAAGCAGGAGATCGACCTTGAATAATTCATTTTCCAAAGTCGCTGTCTGGATGGTGATAGCCCTTGTGCTGTTCACCGTTTTCAAACAGTTCGACGGACGCGCTCAAACCCAGGACGGCGTGACCTACACGCAGTTCATGGACGACGCCAAGGCGGGACGTATCCGCAAGGTCGACGTTCAAGGTGACGTGCTGTACGTCACCCCTGACGCGGGCCGCGCCTATACGCTGACTTCTCCCGGCGACCTCTGGATGGTTTCCGATCTGCTGAAGTTCGGCGTGCAGGTGTCGGGCAAGCCGCGCGAAGAGCAGTCGCTGCTGATGAGCATCTTCGTGTCGTGGTTCCCCATGCTGCTGCTGATCGGCGTCTGGGTGTTCTTCATGCGCCAGATGCAGGGCGGGGGCAAAGGCGGCGCGTTCAGCTTCGGCAAATCGCGCGCCCGGATGCTCGACGAAAACACCAACCAGATCACGTTCGCCGATGTTGCCGGCTGCGACGAAGCCAAGGAAGACGTCCAGGAACTGGTCGATTTCCTGCGCGACCCCAGCAAGTTCCAGAAGCTGGGCGGCCGTATCCCGCGCGGCGTGCTGATGGTCGGCTCGCCCGGTACCGGCAAGACGCTGCTGGCCAAGGCAATCGCCGGCGAAGCCAAGGTGCCGTTCTTCAGCATCTCGGGTTCGGACTTCGTTGAAATGTTCGTCGGCGTGGGCGCGGCCCGTGTCCGCGACATGTTCGAAAACGCCAAAAAGCACGCTCCCTGCATCATCTTCATCGACGAAATCGATGCGGTGGGCCGCCAGCGCGGCGCCGGCCTGGGCGGCGGTAACGACGAACGCGAACAGACCCTGAACCAGATGCTGGTGGAAATGGACGGCTTCGAATCCGGCCAGGGCGTGATCGTCATCGCCGCGACCAACCGTCCCGACGTGCTGGATCCGGCGCTGCTGCGTCCGGGCCGTTTCGACCGGCAGGTCGTTGTGCCGCTGCCCGATATCCGCGGCCGCGAGCAGATCCTGAAGGTCCACATGCGCAAGGTTCCGCTGTCGCCCAACGTCGACGCGACCATTCTTGCGCGTGGCTGCCCCGGCTTTTCGGGCGCCGACCTGGCCAACCTGGTCAACGAAGCCGCGCTGTTCGCCGCCCGCCGCAATGGCCGCACCGTGGATATGTCCGACTTTGAAAAGGCCAAGGACAAGATCATCATGGGCGCCGAGCGCCGTTCCATCGTGATGCCCGAAGAGGAACGCAAGAACACCGCGTACCACGAATCCGGCCACGCGATCGTTGCCCGCCTGCTGCCCAAGACCGACCCTGTCCACAAGGTCACCATCATCCCGCGCGGCCGTGCGCTGGGCGTGACGATGCAGCTTCCCGAAACCGACCGCTACAGCATGGACAAGGGCCGTCTGCTGTCCACCATCGCCGTGCTGTTTGGCGGCCGCATCGCCGAAGAACTGTTCATGGACCAGATGACGACGGGCGCCTCGAATGACTTCGAACGCGCCACCGCCATCGCCCGTGACATCGTCACCCGCTACGGCATGACCGACGAGCTGGGCCCCATGGTTTACGCCGAAAACGAAGGCGAGGTCTTCCTGGGCCGCAGCGTCACCAAGACGACGCACATGTCCGAAGCCACCATGCAGAAGGTGGACACCGAGATCCGCCGCATCATCGACGAGCAGTACGGCGTTGCGCGCAAGATCCTGGAAGACAACCGCGACAAGGTCGAAGTCATGACCGCCGCGCTGCTGGAATGGGAAACCATCGACGCCGACCAGATCAACGACATCATCGAGGGCCGCCCCCCGCGTCCCCCGAAGACGCCTCAAGGCCCGTCGGATACGTCCGATACGCCGCCGACCGGCCTGGCCACGGGTGGCAGCACGGCAGCCGCGGTCTGAGGTTCTTCGTTCTGGTTTATGGCAAATAACTTTCTTTGCGGGCGCTTCGAGTTTGATCTCGAGCGCCCGCTTGTCATGGGCATCGTCAATGTCACGCCGGATTCCTTTTCCGACGGCGGCCTGCACGGCGATACCGATTCCGCGGTGGCGCATGCGCGCCAATTGATCCAGGAAGGGGCCAAGATCCTGGATCTGGGCGGCGAGTCCACGCGCCCGGGGGCCGACCCCGTATCCGTGGCGGACGAACTTGCCCGGCTGTTGCCCGTGGTGGAGGCGTTGCGCGATTGCGGCGTGCCGCTGTCCATCGATACCTTCAAGCCGGAAGTCATGCGCGCCACGCTGGACGCCGGCGCCGACATGATCAACGATGTCTACGGCTTCAGGCAGCCGGGCGCGATCGAGGCCGTAGCCCAATCGCGTTGCGGCCTGTGTGTCATGCATATGAAGGGCGAGCCCCGCACCATGCAGGCTGCACCACCCGAATACACCGACCTGATCGGTGAAATCGGACTATTCCTGGGGGCGCGCGCGCAGAAGCTGCGCGCGGCCTGGATCGATCCTCGCCGTATCGTGCTTGACCCGGGCTTTGGCTTTGGCAAGACCGGCGACCAGAACTTTCAATTGCTGCGCCGGCTGTCCAGCCTGCGCAGCACCGGTTATCCATTGCTGATCGGCTTGTCGCGCAAAAACATGATCGGTCAGGCCACCGGCCGGCCCGTCGGCGACAGGCTGCCCGGCAGCATTGCCGCCGCCCTTGCCTGCGTAGCGCGTGGCGCCTCCATCGTGCGAGTGCACGATGTTGCCGCCACGGTGGATGCGCTTAAGGTATGGCAGGCGGCTGAACAAGGAGTTATCAGTTCATGATTCGACGCAAGTATTTCGGTACCGATGGGGTGCGTGGTGAAGTAGGCGGTCCGGTGATCAACGCCGAATTCGCCTTGCGCCTGGGTTATGCGGCGGGCCGCGTGCTGGCGCGCGAGCACGCCGTGCGCGGCGCAAGCCGTCCGCAGGTGGTGATCGGCAAAGACACCCGGATCTCGGGCTATATGCTGGAGTCCGCCTTGGAAGCCGGCCTGTCGGCCGCGGGCATCGACGTGCTGCTGGCCGGCCCGATTCCCACGCCGGCCGTGGCCTACCTGACCCGTGCCCTGCGCCTGGTGGCCGGCATCGTGATCAGCGCGTCGCACAATCCCTACCAGGACAACGGCATCAAGTTCTTCTCGGCGCAGGGCATGAAGCTGCCTGACGACATCGAGGCCGACATCGAAGCCGCGCTGGACGAGCCGCTGGGTTGCGTCAGCTCGGAAGGGCTGGGCCGCGCGCGCCGCATGAGCGATGCCCAGGGCCGTTATATCGAATTCTGCAAAAGTACGTTCCCCAACGATCTGGACCTGAACGGCATGAAGATCGTGGTGGACGCTGCTCACGGCGCCGCCTACAACATCGCGCCGCATGTGTTCCGCGAGCTGGGCGCCGAGGTCCACGCGATCGGCGTGCACCCGGACGGCTTCAACATCAACAAGGGCGTGGGTGCGCTGCATCCCGAACTGCTGGCCAAGGAAGTGAAGGCCCGCGGCGCGCAGTTGGGCGTGGCGCTGGACGGCGACGCCGACCGCCTGCAGATGGTGGACGGGGACGGCCGTATCTACAACGGCGACGAACTCATGTACGCCATCGTGCGCGAACGCATGCAGCGCGGCAAGGTCAATGGCGTGGTGGGCACGCTGATGACCAATTTCGGCTTCGAGCGCGAAATGAAGCGTCTGGGCGTGGGGTTCGAGCGCGCCAACGTGGGCGACCGCTATGTGCTGGAGCAGATGCAGTCGCGCGGCTGGCTGTACGGCGGCGAGAGCTCCGGCCATCTGCTCTGCCTGGACTGCCATTCGACCGGAGACGGCATCGTGGCGGCCTTGCAGGTCTTGACCGCGCTACGCCGCAATTCGGTGCCGCTGGCCGATTGGGTAAGCGACCTGCGCATGTATCCGCAGACGATGATCAATGTGCCGCTGACGCCCGGCCAGGACTGGAAGACGCACGCCGGGCTGACCGCCGCGCGCCAGGCGGTCGAGGCCGAACTGGACGGCCGCGGCCGGATTCTCATCCGGGCCTCCGGCACCGAACCCAAGCTGCGGCTGATGGTTGAGGCCGAAGATGAGGCCCTGGCGACAAGTTCTGCTGAAAAGCTTGCGGCAAGCCTGGGGTAAACCCTGGGTTTTCGATTTAATATGAAGGCCACGCGTCGGGTATCGATGCGTGGCCTTCGTTTTGCATGGATGGTATTGGTCTGTAAGGTTTTGTCGATATTGGCGGAAAGTGAATCGATCCGCCCCGATCTAAACTTCATAGTCACGTAACATATTGGTCAAGTCTTTGACATACAGGGCGTCCACACTGGCTGGACTCTCTAGGAGCTTCGCGCAATGCTGGAACTAGCACGCATCAACCCGAGCCGTACTCCCACAGAACCTTGGACGGGCGCTGCCCCGAAGGTGCTGGCGGTAGGCCTGGCGCGCACGGCCGAAGAAATCGAGCAGATCCAACGCCTCCGTTACGACGTCTTCACGGAAGACATGGGCGTGGTCTTTCCCGACGCCCAGGACGGCGTCGACCACGATCGCTTCGACCCGTTCTGCGAACACCTCATGGTCCGCGAGATCGACACGGACCGCGTGGTCGGAACCTACCGGATCCTGACCCCGGAGAAAGCGCGGGAGGCGGGCGGGTACTACTCGCAGTCCGAATTCGACCTGTCCGGCCTGGGCGCCATCCGCGACGAACTCGTGGAAGTCGGCCGCTCCTGCACGCACGCCGACTACCGCGGCGGCGCCGTCATCATGCTGCTGTGGTCCGGCCTGGCCGAGTATCTGCGCCGGGGCGGCTATGAATATGTGCTGGGTTGCGCCAGCGTGAGCCTGCGCGACGACGGTGTCACCGCCGCCGAAGTGTGGCGCACCATCTCGAAGCAATTGCCCCGGGCCGGTGAGCCCCACGTTGCGCCGCTGCACCGCTATCCGGTCGAAAAGCTCAACAGCGCCTTGCCGGCGCGGGTTCCGCCGCTGATCAAGGGCTATCTGAAGCTGGGCGCGAAAGTCTGTGGCGAACCCGCATGGGACCCTGATTTCAACGCCGCCGATTTCCCGGTGCTGCTCAAGATGGACCGCATGGATGAGCGCTATCGCCGCCATTTCGGCCTGGATCAGCCCGCCGCCGTCACCGGCCAGCGCTGAACATCATGCGCCGCCTGTTCCGCCGGATGACAATCAGACTGATACGGCGGGCTACAAGGCCTTTGCGCATGGAGCTCAGGCAGCTCGAGCGCGAAACCGATCTGTCGCCGTTTTAATTCGCAGGCAGGCAAGGGGCAAGCCCTTTGCCTGCCTTGTTTCGTCAGAACTCCAGCAGTTCGAACGAAAAGCCCACCTTGTTCCATTCCGCTTCTTCGGCGCGCAGCGTGAAGTCGCTCAGGGGGTGCTCGGCCAGCCATTCGCGGTTGACGCGCACCACGATGGAGTTCTCGCGCACCGAGGCGGTCAGCGGCAGCGGTTCGATTTCGCCGCGGCGGCGGAACAGCAGCACGGCCAGGCGCAGGCTCAAAATGGCTTTCCATTGCGCACGGCTGCGGGTCAAGGGTTCCAGCTTGCTCAGCTTGCCCTGATGCCCCAGCGCCAGCAGCGCCAGCAATTGCTGATCCGCGCGCGAAAAACCCGGCATGTCGGCGTTTTCCAGCACGTAGGCAGTGTGCTTGTGATACGCGTTGTGGGCGATGGACAGGCCCACTTCGTGCAGATCGGCTGCCCAGCCCACTGCGGGCCGAAGTTCGGCGCGTTCCGGACCGTCCGCGATCATGGCGTCGAACAGACTCAGCGCGGCGTGGCGCACGCGGCGGGCCTGGTTGGGATCGACGTGGTAACGCTTCATGAACTGGCGCACGGATTCGTCGCGCTTGTCATGTTCGTCGTCGCGGCCAAGCAGGTCATACAGCACGCCCAGGCGCAGGGCGCCGTCGCCGGTGTGCATGACGTCGATGCCCAGCTCGTCGAAGAGCGCGCTCATGATGGCCAGGCCGCCAGGCAGCACGTCGGAACGTTCGACCTTGATGCCGGGCAGCTCGGACGGAATGACGCGGCCGGAGCGCACGATGCGGTCTTTCAGCTTGGACAGGCCCGCGCGTGTGATGCCCCGGTCGGAATAGCCGCCCTCGGTCAGGATGGCGAACAGCGCCTTGGCGGTGCCGGAAGATCCGTAGGCTTCTTTCCAGCCCATCTTGCGGTACTGCTTGGCAATGACTTCGATTTCGCGGCGGGCGGCCAGTTCGGCCTGCTTCATCTGGTGGGCATCCACCACGCCGTCCGAGAAGAACTGGCGGCTGTAGCTGACGCAACCCATGTAAAGCGATGACATCAGGCCAGGTTCATGGCCCTTGCCGATGATGACCTCGGTGGACCCGCCGCCAATGTCGATCACCAGCCGCTTGTTGGGAGACGGGGGCAGGGTGTGGACCACGCCCGAGAAAATCAGACGGGCTTCTTCGCGGCCGGCGATGACTTCGATGGGAAAGCCCAGCGCGGCTTCGGCCCGGGGCAGGAAGTCGCGGGTGTTGCGGGCAACGCGGAACGTATTGGTTGCGACCGCCCGGACCCGGTTGGGATGGAAGCTGCGCAGGCGGTCGCCGAATCGCTCCAGCACCGCGATGGCCCGGTCGATGGCGTCATCGCCAAGCCGTTTTTCTGCGTCCAGGCCGGCGGCGAGCCGGACGGTTTCCTTGAGGCGGTCGATCTGATAGATCTGTGGCGTACCGTCCTGTTGAACGATGCGTCCGATGGAGAGGCGGAAGCTGTTGGACCCGAGGTCCACCGCGGCCAGAAGTTGATCCATGCGGCTCGTGATATTGGCTGAGAGGTGCCCTGATTATAGATACCCCATATGACAACGCCCCAGACTTCGGGTTTTCGCTTATGGAACAGGGGCTTGGGCGAATCACGGCGATATGCTGCATGTCCCTTCTTTGGCGTACGCTACGGTTTTGGCGTTGTCATAGAACCGTCACTATTTTGCAGTAAAACTCCACGCTCTCCCTTCGTATGGAATCCGGTATGACCACACGCCCGCCTGGCGAGCCCTTGCTCCTGAATCGCGAGTTGTCGCTGCTCAAATTCAACGAACGCGTGCTGGCGATGGCGGAGAATCCGAAGACGCCCTTGCTGGAGCGTTTACGCTATGTGTGCATTGTCAGTTCCAATCTGGACGAATTCTTCGAGATCCGGATATCCAGCCTGAAAGAGCAGCAGCGCCAGTCGCCCAACCTGGTCGGGCCCGATGGCCTGACGCCGGACCAGGCGTTTGAAAGCGTCCAGCAGGCCGTGCATGAGCTGGTCGGACGCCAGTACAACCTGCTCAATGACGAAATCCTGCCGGCCATGCACGCCGAAGGCATCACGCTGCATCACGCGTCCGAATGGAACCCACAGCAGCAGGAGTGGGCGCGCGACGTGTTCCACCGCGATGTGATGCCGCTGCTGACCCCGATCGGGCTGGATCCGGCGCACCCGTTCCCCCGCGTCTACAACAAAAGCCTGAACTTCATCGTCTCGCTGTCGGGGGCCGACGCGTTCGGCCGCCAGGCGTCCATCGCCATCGTGCAGGCCCCCCGGGCCTTGCCGCGCCTGATCAAGATGCCGTCGGAGCTCTCCGGCCAGCCGGAAGGCTACATCCTGCTGACGTCCTTGCTGCGCGCCTTCGTGGGCGAGCTGTTCCCGGGCCTGGAGATGCTGGGCTGCTACCAGTGGCGGGTGACGCGCAACAGCGACCTGTTCGTGGACGAGGAAGAAGTCACCAACCTGCGCCACGCGCTGCAAGGCGAACTGTCTCAGCGCAATTTCGGCGCCGCCGTGCGCCTCGAGATCGACAAGCTGACACCCGTCGAACTGGAAACCTTCCTGCAGCGCGAGTTCTCGCTCAAGCCGGACGACACCTACCGGGTGCCCGGGCCGGTCAATCTGTCGCGCCTGATGCAGCTATGCGATTCGGCCGCGCGCCCGGACCTGCTGTTCTCCAACTACCGCGCGCCCGTGCCGGCGCCGTTCGACCGCGTCGGAGACAAGCCGGCCGACCTGTTCGAGGCCGTCGCCGAACAGGACCGCCTGCTGCACCACCCTTATCAGTCGTTCCAGCCGGTCATCGACTTCCTGACCGCCGCGGCGCTCGATCCCGACGTGATGGCCATCAAGCAGACCATCTACCGCACCGGCGAGGACTCCGAGCTGATGAAGATCCTGCTGGCCGCCGCGCGCGCCGGCAAGGAAGTGACGGTGGTGGTGGAACTGATGGCGCGCTTCGACGAGCAGACCAACATCAACTGGGCCTCCAAGCTCGAGGAAGTGGGCGCGCACGTCGTCTACGGGGTGGTGGCGCACAAGACGCACGCCAAGATGGCGGTGGTATTGCGCCGCGAAAAAGGGCGCTTGCGCCGTTACGCCCACCTTGGCACGGGCAATTACCATCCGCGCACGGCGCGTCTCTACACGGATTTCGGGCTTCTGACGGCGGATCCGAAGCTGTGCGAGGACATGGACAAGGTGTTCGCGCAACTGACCGGGCTGGGCGCTCGCCGTTCCCTCAAGGCCTTGATGCAGTCTCCGTTCACCATGCACGACGGCATGGTGGCGCTGATCCGCGCCGAAGCGCGCGCCGCCAAGGCGGGCAAGCGTTCGCGCATCATGGCCAAGATGAACTCCCTGCTGGAAGAGCAGATCATCGAAGAGCTGTACAAGGCCGGGCAGGCGGGGGTGAAGATCGACCTTATCGTGCGAGGCGTCTGCGCGCTCCGCGCGGGAGTTCCCGGCCTGTCCGAGAACATCCGCGTGCGCTCCATCGTCGGCCGCTTCCTGGAGCATTCCCGGGTCTTCTATTTCTATGCGGATGGCGAAGAGACGGTTTATTTGTCGTCCGCCGACTGGATGGACCGCAATTTCTTCCGCCGCGTGGAAATCTCCTTCCCCATCTACGACAAGACGCTCAAGAAGCGCGTCATAGACGAGGCCTTCACCTACGCGTTGCGCGACAACCAACTGGCCTGGCAACAGCAGCAGGACGGCGACTACGCCCGAGTAAAAAGCCGCCGCGAGCCCTTCAACCTGCACCAGTTCCTGATGCAAAAGCTGGGCGTGTAACCCCACAAGCCACGGCCGCACCGATCTGTCCCCCCGACCCGCCACCGACGCCATTCGAGGCGTTCATCCCCAGGCGGGTCGCAGATCCGTCCCCCGACCCGCCACTAACGCATTCGGGACATCCCCTCCCCAACGAGGGCCGCACGGACTTATCCCCCACCCCACCACCAACGCCATTCGAGGCACCCCCTCCCAATCCAGGCCGCGCGGATCCGGCTCCGCCGGTCCGCCACCGGCGCCCCCTGGGGGGGAAGCGCGTAGCGCTTCGGGGGGGGAATATGACTGTCACTATCCTGTCACGTTGGGCTTCTAAGATGCGAGGGTCGCTGAAAGACAGGCAGTAACCAAAGCCTGCCAAGACTCCTCTTAACGAGCACAGAAGGAACCCAGATGTTCAAACGTGTCTTCAAGCAAGTTTCCGTGGGCGTCGCGCTGAGCGCCGCCGTGTTTGCCGTCCAGGCCGCCAATGTCACCGGCGCCGGCGCATCGTTCCCGTACCCCATCTACGCCAAGTGGGCATCCGACTACAAGGCCGCCACCAACAACGCGGTCAACTACCAGTCCATCGGTTCGGGCGGCGGCCAACAGCAGATCATTGCCAAGACCGTCGACTTTGGCGCCTCGGATGATCCGATGAAGGCAGCCGACCTGGAAAAGCACGGCCTGCTGCAGTTCCCCGCCGTGATCGGCGGCACCGTGGCCGTCGTGAACATCGACGGCGTCGAGCCGGGCAAGCTGAAGCTCTCGGGCAAGGTCCTGGGCGACATCTTCCTGGGCAAGATCAAGAAGTGGGACGACGCCGCCATCAAGGCGCTGAACCCCGACGTCAAGCTGCCCTCGGCCGACATCATCGTCGTGCACCGTTCGGACGGCTCGGGCACCACCTTCGGCTGGACCAACTACCTGTCCAAGGTCTCGCCTGACTGGAAGTCGCAAGTTGGCGAAGGCAAGGCCGTCAAGTGGCCCACCGGCCAAGGCGGCAAGGGCAACGAAGGCGTCGCCGCCTACGTCGGCCAGTTGAAGAACTCGATCGGCTACGTCGAATACGCCTACGCCAAGCAGAACAAGCTGGCCTGGACGCAGTTGCAGAACAAGGACGGCAAGTTCGTCCAGCCCGAGCAGAAGGCATTCGCCGCCGCGGCCGCCAACGCCGACTGGAAGAGCGCGCCTGGCATGGGCGTGGTCCTGACCGACGAACCGGGCGCCGACTCCTGGCCCGTCACCGCCGCCACCTTCATCCTGGTCCACAAGTCGCAAGACAAGCCGGATCAAGGCAAGGCAGTTCTGGACTTCTTCGACTGGACGTTCAAGAACGGCGCCAAGTCGGCCGAAGCCCTGGACTACGTGCCGCTGCCGGAAGCCGTGACCAAGGAGATCCGTGCTGCCTGGGGTGAAGTGAAGTCCGCGGACGGCAAGGCCGTCTGGAAGTAAGGCGGGCATGGCGCGCTGGCGTAGGCATCGCCGACCGCCCAGCGCGCAACCCATAAGACTGGCTGCCCCCGACGCCCGATCTCAGGCTGACGGGGCCGCCTGCAACATGATCCTCCTGTCTTCCCCCCAGATTTCCTAAGGAAAGTCCATCCATGAGCGCGGTAATGGATAATAGTGTGCCGCTTCCGTCCAGCGGGGCGGATTCCGTGACTACCGGCACGCCTTCGCCTATGAAGCAAAACAAAAACGCGCTGATGGATGCGCTGTTCAAGAATCTGACCCGCCTGTTCGCCTTCCTGGTGTTCATTTTGCTGGCGGCGATCCTTATCTCCCTGATCTACGGCAGCCGCGAATCGCTGGCCAAATATGGCCTGTCGTTCCTGTGGCTCAACGATTGGGACCCCGTCAATTCGAATTACGGCGCCGTCGTGCCGATCATCGGCACGCTGCTGACGTCGGCGATCGCGCTGATCATCGCCGTGCCGGTGTCGTTCGGCATCGCCATATTCCTGACCGAGCTGTCGCCGACCTGGCTGCGCCGCCCGCTGGGCACCGCGATCGAAATGCTGGCGGCCATCCCGTCCATCATCTACGGCATGTGGGGCCTGTTCGTCTTCGTTCCCGTGTTCCAGCAATACGTGCAGCCTTTCCTGATCGCCACGCTGGGCAACGTGCCCATCATCGGCGGGCTCTTCGCGGGGCCGCCGTTCGGCATCGGCATCTTCACCGCCGGCCTGATCCTGTCGATCATGATCATCCCGTTCATCGCGGCCGTCATGCGCGATGTGTTCGAACTGGTGCCGGCGATGCTGAAGGAATCGGCCTACGGCCTGGGCAGCACGACCTGGGAAGTGATGTGGCGCGTGGTGCTGCCCTTCACCAAGTCGGGCGTCATCGGCGGCATCATGCTCGGCCTGGGGCGCGCCCTGGGCGAAACCATGGCCGTGACCTTCGTGATCGGCAATGCGTTCAAGTGGTCCGGCTCGCTGTTCTCGCCGGGCAACTCGATCGCCTCGGCGCTCGCCAACGAATTCAATGAGGCAGGCGGCATACAGAAGGCGGCGTTGCTGGAGCTGGGCCTGATCCTGTTCCTGATCACGACGATCGTGCTGGCCCTGGCCAAGACACTACTGGTTCGCCTGTCCGCCGGCGAAGGCAAGAAAACCTGACGCGCCCGGAGCACAAGGAAATAACCATGGCTGAATCCGTCCTCAACATGCAGAACGGCATCTATCGCCGGCGCCGCGCGGTCAACCGCGTCATGCTCGCCGTGTCGATGGGAACGCTGGTGTTCGGCCTGTTCTGGCTGTTCTGGATCATCCTCACGCTGTTGCTGAGGGGCGCGCCCGCGCTGTCGTACACGCTTTTCACCGAAATCACCCCGCCGCCGGGGCAGGGCGGAGGCCTGATCAACGCCATCATCGGCAGCGTGATGATGGCGGGCGTGGGCACGCTGATCGGCACGCCGGTCGGCATCCTGGCCGGCACCTACCTGGCCGAATACGGCCACCGGGGATGGCTGGCGCCCGCCACGCGCTTCCTGAACGATGTGCTGCTGTCGGCCCCCTCCATCATCATCGGCCTCTTCATCTACGCCGTGTACGTGGCGCAGGTGGGGCATTACTCGGGCTGGGCGGGCGCCATCGCGCTGTCCATCCTGGTGATCCCGGTGGTGGTGCGCACGACCGACAACATGCTGCTGCTGGTGCCCAACAGCCTGCGCGAAGCCACGGCGGCGCTGGGATGCCCCAAGTGGCGCATGATCACCCTGGTGTGCTATCGCGCCGCCAAGTCCGGCATCATCACCGGCGTGCTGCTGGCCATCGCCCGGATCTCCGGTGAAACCGCGCCGCTGCTGTTCACCGCACTGTCCAACCAGTTCATGTCGTGGAACATGAATGGCCCGATGGCCAACCTGCCGGTCGTGATCTACCAATACGCCGCCAGCCCGTTCAAGGACTGGAACAACCTGGCCTGGGCCGGTGCCACGCTGATTACGCTGCTTGTGCTGGGCATCAACATCATTGCCCGCAACATGTTCCGCAAGTAAAGATCGCTTTGCCGGCGCGCTGGGCGCGCCGGAGCCAAGGGAAACCAAATGGAAAATACCGCTACCGCCGTCAAGAACAAGATCGAGGTCAAGAACCTGAACTTCTACTACGGCAAGTTCCATGCGATCCGCAATGTGAACATGTCGATCCAGGAGAAGAAGGTCACCGCCTTCATCGGCCCGTCGGGCTGCGGCAAGTCGACGCTGCTGCGCACGTTCAACCGCATGTTCGAGCTGTATCCCGGCCAACGCGCCGAGGGCGAGATCATCCTGGACGGCGAGAACCTGTTGACGGCCAAGACCGACATATCGCTGATCCGCGCCAAGGTCGGCATGGTGTTCCAGAAGCCCACGCCGTTCCCCATGAGCATCTACGACAACATCGCCTTCGGCGTGCGCCTGTTCGAACGCCTGTCCAAGGGCGAGATGGACGAGCGCGTGGAATGGGCGCTGAGCAAGGCGGCGCTCTGGAACGAAGTGAAGGACAAACTGCACCAGAGCGGCAACAGCCTGTCGGGCGGGCAGCAACAGCGCCTGTGCATCGCGCGCGGCGTGGCCATCAAGCCGGAAGTGCTGCTGCTGGACGAGCCCTGCTCGGCGCTGGACCCGATTTCCACCGCCAAGATCGAAGAACTGATCGCCGAACTGAAGAACGACTACACCGTCGTGATCGTGACGCACAACATGCAACAGGCCGCGCGCTGCTCGGACTACACCGCCTACATGTACCTGGGCGAACTCATGGAATTCGGCCAGACCGACCAGATCTTCGTGAAGCCCTCGCGCAAGGAAACCGAAGACTACATCACCGGCCGCTTCGGCTGACCGCAGCCTGATTTTTCGCGGATTTCAAGAACGGCGCGCCTCGATGGCGCGCCGTTTTTTCGTCAGGACCGCTGCAGGGCGGGTTTGGCGTCAGGCTCGCGCGCCGTCCGCGGATTGCCCGCGTAGCGGCCCGGGATCAGCATGACAAAGACCGCCGCCAGCAGCGCCGCGCACGAAAACGCAATGAAGTTCCACGCCAGCGGCAGTTTCAGGCTGGCCAGGTAACCGCCGACGATGGGGCCGCTCATCGCGCCGATACGGGCGAACGACAGCGCCCAGCCGGCCGCGGCGCCGCGCGCATGCGCCGGGTAATAGCCGGTCAGGTAGCCCGTGAGTATCAGCGACGTCGAGATGCTGCCCACGCCGGCCAGCGCCACCCAAAGATAGTTCACCGCCAGCGGGTTATTGAAGGTCAGGCAATAGATACCCGCTCCGCCCGCCAGGAAGAACACCGCCACGATCCTGCGCGGCTCGGTCTTGTCGGCGAACCGGCCCAACACCAGTCCGCCGATGGCGGATGCCAGGCTGAACACCAGCAGGAAGGAAAGGCTTGAGCCCAGGTCATGGCCATTTTTGCGCATGATCTGCGGCAGCCAGGTGCTCAGGCCATACACCAGCATCAGGCCCAGGAACAGCGCGCCCCAGAAGCACAGGGTGGCGCGCAGGTGGCGGGGCGCGAACACCGCCGTCATCACGTCGCGCCAGGTCGCTTTTTCTCCGGCAACCTCGCGCGGCCGGAAGGACTCCAGCGAGGCGATGCCCAGGCGCTGAGCCTGCGCCCGCGCGCCGGCCTCGTCGCCCTTGGACAGCAGGTACTCCAGCGACTCGGGCAGCAACCGCGCCAGCAACGGCACCAGCAGCAAGGGCAGCGCGCCCACCGCGATCACCGAGCGCCACCCCAGTTGGCTGAGCAGAACCATGGCCACGGCCGCGGAGCACAGGATGCCCAACGAATAGCCCGAGTACATCACGCCGTAGTTGAAGCCGCGCTTGGCCGGCGGAGAATATTCGATGGTCAACGCCGCCGCCACGGGAATCAGCCCGCCCAGTCCCAGGCCGCCGATGAAGCGGAACGCGCCGAACCAGGCGGGCGTGGGCGCCCACGCCGCGCCGATCATCGTGACCGAAAACAGGGTCACGCAGCCCAGCAGCATGCGCCGCCGCCCGAACAGGTCGCTCAATGTGCCCACGACGAAGGAGCCCACGAACATGCCCCCCAGCGCGTAGCTGCCCAGCACGCCAAGTTCTATCGACGACAGGTTCCAGTTCTTGTCGTCGGCCAGCGCCGGCAGGACGGCGCCCATGACGCCGACGTCATAGCCTTCGAAGAGGATGGCCAGCCAGCAGACGAACAGCACGGTATAGGTGGTGCGCGCGGGCGTGGCCCAGGCGGACGGAGAGGAGGCGTTTGCCATGTTTTTCCCGATGAGTGTTGTTTACAGGCAAACGGGCAAGGCCGTCGGCCCTCCAGCGGCTATTCATCACTGCGCAAAAACCGTATTTAATTTAGGCTTGAACTATATAGGTGTCAACAAATTGATTGGGAATACCGGACGGCGTGACGCTTCGCCCATTCGGGAGCGGGCCGGGCGGGCGGGATTCTGGTATAGTTGCCACCCTTCGGGGCGTAGCGCAGCCTGGTAGCGCATCTGCTTTGGGAGCAGAGGGTCGTGAGTTCGAATCCCACCGCCCCGACCAATAAAATCAAAGGGTTAGCTCATTAATGAGCTAACCCTTTTGTTTTTGGCGGCAGCAGAGAGAACTGGCCCGGAATACTTGAGTGCGGCGGTGGAGGCGTCCAGGTCGGACCCGCCTCGTTGGCCGGAAGCTCAATAGCAGGGGGGCAGGGGGTAATACCCACAGCGTGGGCGCGCATAGTAGGGCGCCGCGGCGTGCGCAGCCCCTGCGTACCATGCGCTGCGGTAGGCCGTGCGCCGGGCCGCCCCGGCAAACGATAAAGGCGTAAACGGCATGCCGATGATGTCGATGAAGATCGACGCGGGGCCGTCCGCGCCTGTCAGGTCGCCTTCCAGCACGTCCACCGCAAAAACGAGGTTATCGCCTTCGAGCTTGGGCGACTTCAACGTGACGACCGCATCGAGCACCGCCGACCCGTTCTTGCTCAGGACGGAAACGGTAGCGTTGGGCGGGTCAATGGCGAAGCTGTTCGCTCCGTCAGCCCATTCTTCGAGCAAGTGCGCTGTCAGTACATGGCCGGCCGCTCGCACGGGTCTGTCCGCGAACATGATGGAATTCGCCGAAACGCCCGAGAGTACGAGTTTTCCGTCTGCCAATTGGGCGCCGCGTGAGTTGAGCACGATGAGTGCGGGTTCGATCCGGGGCTTGCCGACGCCGATCTGCTTGGCAACTGGCGATGTCATGGCGTTCTGGGCGAAGCTCGCTCCCGCGGCCGACAGGCCGACGCCGCACAGCACCATCGCCGACACCAACAGCTTTTTGATACGCATGGTGTTCATCCTTTGTTCAGGGAAACCGGGAAGTTCGATCAAAGATGTCAGCGATAAGCCCAGCGGCTCGACTGCCAAGGCAAGCGTAGCGAGAGGCCTGGCGGCGGCGCCACTCATTTCACGCCAGATCCCGTTGGGGAAAACGTCAACACCTCTCGGGCCGAACCCGTCGGGCCATCGGACGTGCAGATCTGATCCACTTGCGCCGCCCGGTCCCAGTCGTGATTTCCACCGTCATGGCGCAAAATGAGTGGCGGCGCGTTTCAGTCGTCATTAGTCTCTTCTCCAAGCGATTGCACCTCGGCCCGCATCGCGATGCGTGGCGCCGACATGAACCCAGAAGAACGGGCGGGACAGCTCGTGCGAAGCGCTTTGGCTTCGCATCGAATGGGTGGTGGATCGATCGATTCGAATCAGTAGCTTGGCAATACTCCCTGACGCTTCTCCAAATTGGCTTTACCACCTTAATTGTCGGAGCATTCGAATGAAGCTATCACGTCGAAAGTTCAACACCGCGGGGGTCGCTTTACTGACGGTGGGCTCGCTGCCCGCTTCGGCACGTGCCGACGGTCTCGTGACGGATTTTCCCGAGGCAGGTGACCAGTACACGACCGCGATCGATGCCTACGTCTACGCCTACCCTCTTGTCACGATGGAGATGACCAGGAGGGTCATCACCAACGTCGAGGCGCCGAAAGGCACCCGGGCGCCCATGGGAACTCTGATCAAATTGCGGCACTATCCGGACGCCAAATTCCGCGACGTGACCGCGCCGAACGCCGACACCCTGTACACCACCGCGTTCTTCGACGTGGGCGACGAGCCGTGGGTGGTGAGCCTGCCGGACATGCAGGACCGCTATGCGCTGTTTCCGATGCTGGACGGGTGGACCACGGTGTTCGACGTGCCCGGCAAGCGCACCACCGGCACGGGCGCGCAGACCTTCGTCGTGACCGGTCCGCGTTGGGAAGGCACGGTTCCGCAGGGCATGGTGCAGTACAGATCACCGACCAGCATCGTCTGGCTGCTGGGCCGTATCTACTGCGCGGGCACGCCGGAAGATTACGCCAAGGTCCACAAGCTTCAGGATGAAGTAAAGCTCTGCCCGCTTAGCGCTTGGGGCAAGGACTGGCAGCCGCCCAAGGGCAAAGTGGACCCCGCAATCGACATGAAGGCGTCCGTGCGCGAGCAGGTCAACCGGATGGACGCGGTTGAGTACTTCACGCTGTTTTCCGAGTTGCTCAAGCGCAATCCGCCGCCGGCTGCGGATGCGCCCATGCTGGAGCGGCTTGCGTCGATCGGCATCGTGCCTGGCAGGGACTTCGACAGGCGCAAATTCGACCCCGACCTTGCCAGGCGCGTGCCGCCGGCCGCGTTCGGGCGGATCATGGGCCATTTCAAGGATAGCAACGGCGATATCCAGGAAATCGACGGCTGGGGCTTCACTACCAAGACGGGAATCTACGGCACCAACTACATCCAGCGCGCCCTGGTCACCGCTATCGGGCTGGGCGCCAACCGCCCGCAGGACGCGATCTACCCGACCTCGCTCAGGTCCGACAACGGGCCGGTCAAGCGCGCGTACGACGGTTCTGAGAAATACGTGCTGACGTTCCGCAAGGGGCTGACGCCGCCCGTTTCCGGATTCTGGTCGCTGACGATGTATGACGGGGATTATTTCTTTGTCGACAACCCGCTGAACCGCTACTCCATCAGCCCCCGCCAGCCGCTGAAGGCGAAGGCGGACGGGTCGATCGACCTGCTCATACAGAACGAGTCGCCGGGCCCTGACCTGGAGTCGAACTGGCTGCCGGCGCCCAAGGGCAAGTTCGTCCTGATGATGCGGCTGTACTGGCCCAACGAGAGCGATCCGTCGATCATCAATGGCTCATGGCTCATCCCGCCGGTCAGACGTATCTCCTGATTCAAACGACGGACTGCCGCGAAGGCCGCCGGCTTGTATCCTGCGGACACGGCGCATGACGCCCGCCATGCCTGCGTATCGGACGAGTGCACATGAAAAAGAAGATCGTGAGCTGCCTGATCTGCGGGCTGGCTTATGCGATGCCCGGCGTGGCGGCCGAAGGGGATGGGGCCGTGGCAGGCGCCATCTCCGGCGGGCCGGCGTTGGCCGCGTCCGCGCCCGTGCAGGACGAATGGGCGTTCTCGGTAACGCCGTATTTCTGGGCGGCGGGACTGTCCGGCAAGGTCTCGCAGCCTCGTTTGCCGGCCATCGACATCCACGCGGACTTCGACAAGCTGTTCGATAATCTGGACTTCGGCGCCATGCTGATTGGCGACGCGCGCAAGGGGCGCTATAGCATCTTCGGGGACCTGATCTACACGAAGATCGGCTCGCAGGGCGACACCCCGCGGGACATCCTTGCCACCAGCGCGGACGTGAAGACGTCCACCTTCGCGGGGCTGCTGGGCGTGGGCTACTCCGTGCTGGAGAATTCGCCGCACCAGTTGGACGTCGTGGCGGGATTGCGGGTCTGGTCGGTGGATACGGACGTGACGCTGAAGGGCGGGTTCCTGGAAGGCCGCAAGCGCAGCGATAGCGCGACGTGGGTCGATGCGCTGGTGGGCGTGCGCGGCAACTACAACCTGAGCCAGAAGGTCTACCTTACCGGCTGGGGGCTGGTCGGCGCCGGCGGGGCCGAGGCGGACTGGGACGTCGGGCTAGGCCTGGGCTACAACTTCAGCAAAAGCATCTCCGCGGCAATCGGGTATCGCGCGGTGGGCGTGGACTACGACCGTGGGGGTTTCAAGTTCGACGCGGTGCTGCAAGGGCCCATGGCCGGCCTGACGATACGCTTCTAGTGATCCGGACCGGCCCGGGGCCGAAGCGGCCACGCCGGCAAGCTTACTTTTCAAGCAGTTTTTGCCGGTATTCATTCGGGGCCAGCCCGCAGGCCTTTCTGAACGCACGCGCAAAATTGGCGGGCGATGAATAGCCGAAATCCGTGGCGATCTGCGTGATGGAAACGCTGGTTCCGCGCAGCAGTTCTTCGGCCCGTCTTAACCGGACCGCGTTCGCAAGCTCACGAAAATCGACGCCGTTGTCGCGTCGCAGCACTCGCTGCAGCGTGCGCACGCTGGTGCCCATGGCCCTGGCGGTGCTGTCGATGGACACGACCCCGGCCTCGACCTGGGAGCGGATATACGAGGCGACGACGCCCAGGTAGCTGCCCATGCCCAGCGGGTCGGCCTGCGCCCGAGCGACGTCTTCGATCGTGATGAGCGTGGGCCGGGCGGGAGCGCGGACCGCACGCTTCAGCAGGCCAGCTTCGATGCATACCGATACGGCTGGCGCGTCGAAGACGACGGGGCAGAGAAACGCGTCCTCGAATGGCGTGCCGGTAGGCGGACGGGGAACGTCTATTTCAATCCGGAAGGGAAGAAAGCCGGCGCCCAGGTATGCGCGCAAGACGCTGAGCACGACGGCCACCGTGCCGGTGGCGACGTGCAAATAGCCTCGCCGGCCCCGCGTGGCATGGATGAAGCTGATTTTCGCGACGTGCCCGTCGAGCGTCATCTGCATGCTGTCGCCTGTGCTGTGGTAGCTCAGGGACGACGCGGCTCGGGCAAGCGCCTCGCCCAGGCTGTCAGCGGCGAGGACATACTTGCCCCAACGGCCATAGTTCGCCAGTGAAAGATGAGGGGCGGCCAGCAAACCCAGATTGGCGTCCTTTGCGCGCCTTTCGATTTCCCAAAGATAGTCGGTCACGACGAGCTGGGGGATGAAGCACTCCCGGTGCTCGATCATTTCGATGTCCAGCATCACCGCCTGCTTGGCCTGCCGCAGGATTCTGTCCCCAAAAGCATCCCGCACCATTCCGGACACCCCGGCCAACACCATGACCGATTTCACCGGCGGACCCTGCACGCCGAAATTTCTTTCCGCCCGTCCCGGCAATGGCGTCATATGAGTGGTGGCCGTGTTCACTTGTGTCTATTCTGCGCCTGTAGTTGCGAGAATCTGCTGGCGCTGGCGCCCGGCAGAGTGAGATATGACGTGCCTTGGGATATTACACAGGCCTGAACGGGGCGAGGTCTCGTCCTTTCGGGCTACAACCTGGCGGAGAACGGACATGAGGCTACACAAAATTGCATTGGTGCTGTGCGCGGTGCTGGCGGTCTCGGGGTGTGTGACAAAGCAGACCTACGATAAAGAGGCACAGCTGGAGGCTGAATATGCCGCCCTCAATAAAAAGCTCTCGGCTGAACTGAGCGGCGACCGTGCGCAGATCACGCAACTCCAGAACGAATTGAAAGTGACGATGGTGAACGAGATCCTGTTCCCCGAGGGCGGGTGGAGGCTCAGTCCGAAAGGCGAGCAGACGCTGGCCAAGATCGCTCCCACGCTTTCGAATCTGCCGGGCAAGCAGGTCGTCGTCCAAGGGTTTACCGACAATGAGCCCATCGGACCGGCGTTGAGGGCGCAATTCCCCTCCAATCTCGAGCTGTCATCGGCCCGGGCGGACGATGTGGCGCGCTACCTGACTGCCAAGGGCGTGCCGGCCAATTCGATCTCGGCGCAGGGGTTTGGCGAGGCCCGACCCGTGGCCAACAATTCGACCCCCGAGGGCAGGGCGAAGAACCGGCGCGTGGAAATCGTGATCACGGCGGCGGGACGTCCCTAGTCCACCCGTGGGGCGTATCAAAAACTGACATTTCAATACATTGGTAACATTGGGGTATTCCGCAATTATTCTCCGATACCAATGCAGGCGCTCCGTCCACCCCTTCCAGAAATATATAGGTATTTGTTTTCCCCGCCGATGCGTCAGACTCCCGCGCTGGTGGCCGCGGGTCTGGCCGACGCCATTCCGGACCACATCAAGGCCTGCCGCCCGCCCTATTCGTTTGAACGGTTGCAGCCGAGCGACGTGCTCACCGCCTTGCACGGCGCCGGCTGGTCGTTCGGCAGCGACCGCATGGGACAACTGCTGATCAGCAAGGGCGCCGACCATCTGACCATACGGCCTGGCGTGCAGGTCGCATCCGGATGCATCACGGAAGCGGATGTCCGATATCTGGATGGATATGTGGCGGTCGTCACCGGCGATGAGGTGCATGAATGACCGGCGAAACCCGGCGCCCGCTGCGCGTCATCCACTCGGAAGCCGCTACCAGCTTTGGCGGGCAGGAGCATCGCATCCTGAAAGAAATGCGGGGCATGCGGGATCGCGGCCATGTCATGGAAGCCATTTGCCAACCCGGCAGCGGGCTGGCGCTGCGGCTGACGGACGAAGGATTTGCCGTGCACACGATGCCGATGGACGGGGCGGCAAATTATCTTCGGGCGATTCATCGCATCCGGCGGCTTCTGGCCCGCGGCCGGTACGATGTGCTCAATACGCATAGCCGCCGCGATACCGTCATCGCCGCGGTGGCGGCGCGCCTGGCTGGCGTGCCGCTGATCGTGCGCAGCCGGCATCTGGCAAAGCCGCCGGGCTCGCTCTGGAGCTACACCGGCCTTCCGCACAAGGTGATTGCCGTCAGCGAGTACGTCGCGCGGCAACTTCTCGACCGTGGCGTGAAACCCGGCGACGTTGATACGGTGTTTGACGCGGTCCAGCCCCTGGCGCGCGCGGCCCGGTCGACCTTGCGCGACGAACTGGGCATCGGCCACGATGCCGTGGTGATCGGATGCGTCGGACATTTGCGGCCTCAGAAGGGGCATGGCCTGTTGCTGGCCGCGGCCGCGCCGCTGCTGAATCGTGGACCCGACCTGCATCTGGTCGTTGCGGGCGAAGGGTCGCAGCTCGATAGTCTGCAGGCGCAGGCACGCAGCCTCGGATGCGAGGGGCGGGTTCACTTCCTGGGACGCCGGAACGATATCGAAAATGTCCTGTCCGGCTGCGACGTCTTCGCGCTTGCTACCGAGTTCGAGGCGCTCGGCACGTCCTTTATCGAAGCCGCTGCCTGCGGCCTACCCATCGTAGGCACGGCGGTGGGAGGCGTGCCCGAGATCGTCAAGCACGCAGAGACCGGCCTGCTGGTCCCGTATGGCGATGTCGAGGCGCTACGCGGCGCCCTGGCCGCGTTGGTGGCGGACAAGGCGCTGCGAGAACGCATGGGCAGGGCTGGGGAGGCCTACGTTCGCGGGGAAAAGAAATTCAAGATCACCGGAATGGCGGAAGGCATGGAATCCGCTTACAGACGCTGGCTGGCGCGTACCTAGCAAGCGATTACGCGGATCAGCAACCGGCCCAGGGCCGGTTTTTTTGCGCCTGCTCCAGGAGGGCGGGGTTTTCGTAATTCTTCTAAATACGTACGAAAACCCCAACGTTAGAGTCTCGCCTGGAATGAAGTTGCGGCTTTGGGCCGCGGTTGGCAACGGCTTGCGTTTGCCGCGCCGGTACCGACTTCGGCAAAGCAAAAATCTATATGAACACACTGAGTCACATCGTGCGCAGAGAATCCGGGCTGCCCGCGGTTCTTAGCGGAAGGCAGATGTCGATGGTCGCCTTCGGCACCGTCATCAGCTACGGACTCGTCTCCGGTAGCGCCTTCCCGCTGCTGGCGGCTGGTCCCGCCGCGGTGCTGGCCTATCTGGCCGCGGCGCTGATAGCGATATCGCTGATGGCCTGCCTGAGCCGTATCGCCAGCGCTCATCCGACGCCCGGCGCTTTTGGCTCCCTTGCCGAAGGCTATCTGGGCGCCACCGCGGGGTTCATGGTCCGCGCGGCGTACTTCGTTTCGCTCGTGCTGATCATGGGCACGGAAGTGACGCTGCTCGTGCCCGTGCTGAATGCCTGGTTGCCGAATGTTCACACCGGTCCGCTGCTTGTCGCCGTATTCGTGGGGCTCGCCCTGGTGAACCTGCACGGAGCCAGAACTTTCGCGCGTAGCGAAGTTGTGCTGTCGGCGCTGAAGATCCTGGCCCTGGCGGGGCTCATCGCCATGGCGTGCTACTACGCGGCGTTTGGCACGCCATCGCGGGCGCAGGCGCAGTTTGATGTCGTGGCCGCCATTCGGGCCGCGCCCTTGCCCGGCGTCTGGCAAGCCTTTGTTCTTGCTGTGCTGGGCTACGTCGGTATCGAGTCACTGGCCATCGTGGCGGGCGAGACCAACGCGTCCGCGCAGGCGCTGCGGCGCAGGATGCGGGTCACGTCCCTGGCGGTCGTGGCGCTGACCATTCTGGCCGTGACGGCGTCCGCCGCCCTGGTGTTCAGCGGCACGGTGTCCCTGTTCGAGATTCCCTTCAGCGCTTTGCTTGGCGTGGCGGGTTTGCCGTGGCCGAAAACGCTGTTTGGCGCATTGCTGCTCGTCACCGTGCTTTCGGTGCTCAACAGCCAGATGTATTGCGCGTCGCGAATGCTGTTCAGCCTGGCGCGCGCGGGGCAGGCCCCGTCGGCGTTCGGCCGAGCGTCGCCGCGCGGTCCCGCGCCGGCCGTTCTTGCGACCGCCGTGCTGGCGCTCCTGGTGGTCCTTGCCGGCGCGTGGTTTCCCGGCCAGACCTATGCGGTTGCAACCTCGATCGCGACAGCCGGCCTGCTGTTCGTCTGGCTGGCGATATTCCTGACCTATATCGGATATCGCCGCGGGCAGGCCGCAACGGCGAAGTTCCATCCGGCAGGGCATCTGGACTCGGCGGCGGCGGTGGCGGGCGCGCTGGTGGTAGCGACGATAGCGGCGTCGACGTGGGTGATCGAGTCCTTCTCCCTGACATTGCGCATTGGCCTTCCGTTCATGGCGCTTCTGTGGATCGGCCATGCGCTGCGGGGGCGTCGCGGATTGCCCCGTGTAGAGCGGGCAAACACAAACCGCCTCTGCGCGGATCAACTGATTGGGTGACCCGTATGAGCAAGCTAGGCATCTGGGCCGATTTTGAAATGAAGATCGTGTGCAACGAATTGCGCCGGCAGAACCTCCTGTCTTTTCGGGATTGGGTCTACGACGCGAGCCATTGCGCAAAGACGTTCTCGCCGACGAGCTACCTGGGGTATCGCGTCTGGGCGATTCCGTGTCTGCGGCTGATGCGCAAGTATCCGCCTTTGGCCGCGGGCCTTGCGGTGGTGGTTCGATGGATGGTCGCCGATTTGAAGTACGAAATCGGCGTCAGCGCGCAGCCTCACCTGCCAGGCCGCATCGTGCGGCGCGGGCTGTTCTGGCCGGGAAACTGGCTCCTGGGCAGTCTTGCGCGCTTTGCTCGAATGCAGGTTGGCGCTCCGTCATGCCGAATGCGGACGCCAGATTACCGGCTGTCCGTCGGACCGCCATCGTCAGTATTTTTTTCCTCAACATAGATAGGTTTGAAAGACATGAAAAAACACCTCTTGAATGCCCTGGTCGCCGCCAGCTTTGCCGCGATCGCCGGCACCGCCGCCGCGGATACGGGCAACATCTCCTTCCAAGGCGAGATCACCACGTCGCCGTGTTCGATTGGCGGTGGCCAGCAGGGCACCGACATGGTGGTTCCGCTGGGCAGCATCTCCACCAATAACTTCAGGGCCATTGGCGACAAAAGCCCGGAAGCGCCTTTCACCATCTCGCTGCTGAACTGCGACACGGCGGTCGCGCAATCGGCTGCGATCTCTTTCCGCGCCGGCGCGGGCAGTGTCGTCAGCAGCCGCCTGCTTGGACTGGAAAACGGCAGCGGCGCGCAAGGTGTTGCCATCGGCCTGATCGACGAAGCCGGCAATGCCGTGGTTATTGGCGGCGCGGCGACCAGCTACGCGCTGATCGACGGCACCAACAACTTCAATTTCAAGGCGTTCTACGAATCCACCGCGGCAACCGTTACCGCGGGTCCGGCCAACGGCCGCGCGGTATTCGAAGTCACCTACTCGTAAATTGCCCGCCTGCCTGTGGAAGACGGGCCAGGCAAGCGCCGAGCCCAGCAGTAAACCGCAGCAGCACGGAGCGGCGCCATGCGCCGCTCCGCCTCCCCCCTTCGCGGCGGTTGCCGCTTGCCGCGAACGGGAGCAAAGCGGGGGCACCGGATGACGATATGAATCTCAACACTGGAAATGTCGCCGTCGCCACGGTTCTCCTTGCCGCGGCTTGCGCGGCGTATGGCCAGACGGCCACCTTAAACATACAGGGAAGAATCACGAGCACCCCGTGCACCATTTCGGTCGGCTCGGTTTCCATGGGCGATGTGCCCATTTCGGAATTCAGCGGATCGAACACGCCGGATCAGAAGTACTGGAAGAATTTCACGGTCTCTTTGCAGAGCTGCGAGATGTCGACCCTTCAAGCCGCCAGCCTTCGCTTCAACGGCACGACGGCGTTCGGAGACGCCAGCATTCTTGCGCTGACACCCGGCTCGGACAACGCGACCGGATTCGGCGTGCAGGTGCAGACCAGCGACACGACGCATGGCTCCGGCGTCAAGGTGCGAATGGACGGTAGCCAGTCGTACGCCTTCAACGTGAATTCGGCGCAGAACACGTTCCAGTTCACGAGCTACTACATCAGCGCGCCGGGCGCGGCGCAAATCAGATCGGGAACGGCCAACGCCACCGCGACGATAACGCTGTCGTATTCCTGATTCAGGTCCGGCCCCCTTCGGGCAATGCGCCAGCGAACCGGCCATGCCTTTCACTTTCACTCTTAAGCCGGATCGCTGGTAGCGAACCGCAGGTTAGCCCCATGAACAGCATTATCAAACGCTTACTCCCCGTGGTTGCCGCGATCGGCGTATTGGCGGGCAATGCCGCCGAAGCCGCCGTGCAGCTCTCCACCACCCGCGTCATCATCAACGAGAAGGACAAGAACGTTTCGGTTTTTGCCAAGAATCATGGCGCCGATCCCTTCGTCGTTCAAGCCTGGATCGATGGCGACTCCGAAGAAATGGAAACGCCATTCTTCGTCACGCCGCCCTTGAGCCGGTTCGACGGCAATGCCGAGCGCAGTCTCAATATCACTCGGGTGGGCGCGGGCCTGCCTGGCGATCGGGAAAGCTATTTCTGGTTGAACGTGCTGGAGATTCCGCAGAAGAAGGCGGGCGGCGACAACAGCCTGACCCTTGCCACGCGCACGCGCATCAAGCTGTTCTATCGGCCGGAAGCGATCCAGAAGATGCCGCGCGGCGCCGATCTGGTGCAGTGGTCCTGGGGGAAGGACGGCAAGCAATGCCAGCTTGCCATCAAGAATGCCTCGGCGTTCACCGTCAATTTCGCGGCCATCGACATTCCCGGCGAGGCCGCCGGCTTTGGGCGCACGATCGTTGCCAAGCCGCTGGCCACGACCCAGGTGCCGCTTGGCAAGTGCCCAAGCGGCGAGGTCCGTGCGAAGGCGCACGTCGTCAACGATTACGGCGTGGTTGAAACGTGGGCCGAGGTTTCCGTGCAACCCGAGGCCGGCGGCCCGGAGGGGAGCCGCAGGTGAAAGGAATAGGGAATCGCGCGACGGTCAGCCTGATGGCGGCCGCGATTCTTGTCTTTCCCGCATGCAGCTTTGCCGGCGAGCCGGGCCTGGACGCGGCCACCTTCGACAGCAGCTTTCTGCATCGGAGCAAGCCGGGCACCGACGTGGACTTGTCGGTGTTCGCCTATTCGAATCGGACATTGCCGGGCAAAAAATCGGTCTTGATTAATTTGAACCGGCAGGCGTTCGGCATGCGCGAAATCGAGTTCGTCGCCGTCGAGGGAATGGACGACGGGCAGCCCTGCCTTCCCGTTTCCGTGCTGAAAGAGATGGGCGTGAAGGTCGATGCCTTTCCCGCCCTGCAGGCGCTGGATTCCGCCAACTGCCAGGACGCATTGAAGGCGCTGCCGTCGGCCGGGACGCGCTTCGATCAGGACAGGAACGTGCTGGACGTGTCCATCCCGCAGGCGGCGCTGGACCGCAAGGCCCGGGGCACGGTCGCGCCGGCGCTGTGGGATAACGGCACGACCGCATTGTGGTCGTCGTACCGGCTTACGCACAATGCCGTTCGCGCGCCTGGCGGGCAGGGCGGCGGCACGGCCAGCACTACATTCGCCAATTTTCGCAATGGTTTGAACCTGGGCGCGTGGCGCCTGCGGGCGAATGGCAGCTATTACGACAGCGCGGAACGATCGGATTGGGACTGGAGCGATCTCTACGCCGAGCGCGATGTCGCGCCGTGGCGCGGCTGGCTGCGACTGGGAGACAGTTCGACGCCGGGCAATATATTCAATGCCTCCCGTTTCCGCGGAGCGCTGCTGCAATCGGATGACGGGATGCTGCCGGATAGCCTGCGCGGTTACGCGCCGGTGGTTCGAGGCATCGCGCCTTCCAGCGCCAAAGTGACCGTGCGCCAGAACGGCCATGCGATCTATACGACGTTCGTGCCCGCGGGCCCGTTCGTTATCGACGATCTCTATTCCACGCCGGGCGGCGGGGATCTGGAAGTCATCGTCGAGGAACTCGGCGGCCGGACGACACGCTCCGTTCAGCCGTTTTCGGCCCTGCCGACGATGTTGCGCGAGGGCACCTGGAACTACAGCCTGGCGGCGGGCGAGCATCGCCCGGCCTATCTGGACGAGCGTCCGCTGATGGCTCAACTGACGTTCGCGCATGGCCTGCCTTGGGGCATCACGGCCTATGGCGGATGGACGAGCGCCGAGGGCGCCTATCATGCGGGCGCCGCGGGCATGGCCCTCAACCTGCGCCGGATGGGCGCGGTGTCCGTCGACGTGACGAGTTCGCGTTCACAAGGCGCCGCCGGCGAAAAGCTGGTCGGGGCGGCCGCCAGGGTTCAATACGCCAAGACCTTTCCAGGGATGGGCACCGATCTGACGCTGGCGGGGTACCGGTACAACTCCGATGGCTATCGCAGTCTGAACGACGCCATGCGCGACCGCTCGCGGCGCGACTCGTACCCGGGTTACGAGCGGCAGCACGAGTATCAGCTCTGGCTATCGCAGCGGATCGCGGATATGGGTTCGCTGTCCTTCAACTATTACGGCATTGCCTATCGGAACGCGCCGCGCAATGCCTCGTTCCTGCAGGTTTCGTATTCCAGCGCGATCGGCCGGGTGGGCTATGCGCTGAACTATGGCGTGAACCGGAGTCCCTGGCAGGACCGCGAGTCGACCGTCATGCTGACGCTGAGCATACCGCTGGGTAGCAGGCACACCGCCAGCTATACGATGAGCCGCACCCAGGGTCAGGGCACGAGCCACGACGCGAACGTCAGCGGTGCGCTGACCGATGACTACTCCCTGACGTATGCCGTCCAGGGAGGCGTGACGAATGGTTCTCAGGCCGGCAACAGCCGGCGAGGCTATGCCTCGATGGGGTACGCGTCGCCGGTGGGGCTTGCCAATCTGAGCCATGCGTCCAATTCGGGGGCTTCCAACACGAACATAGACCTTAGCGGCGCCGTGGTGGTGGATCGCAAGGGCGCGCTGTTCGGACAGTCCATCGGAGAGACGGCGGTCATCGTGGAGGCGCCGGGCGCCGCTGGCGTGAAGGTGGATTCCTATCCGGGCGTTCGCACCGACGGGTCGGGCCGGGCACTGGTGCCCTATGCGACGCCCTATCGCGAAAACCGCATTTCGTTGTCGCCCGATTACGACGATCCAAATGCGACGCTTGCGGAGAACGTCGCCACCGTCGTCCCGACGCGCGGCGCGATCGTGGTCGCGAAATTCGAGACGGAACTGGGCCGCACGCTACTGGTCGTGCTCAAGAACGCGTCCGGCGCGGAATTGCCTTTCGGGGCGTCGATCTACGCTTCCGACGGCGAGCAGCGCGGTGTCGTTGGGCCCGTCGGACGGGCATGGCTGACCGGGCTGCAGGGGGCCAGCCGCTACACCGTGAAGTGGGGAGGCGAGCAAGCACAGCACTGCACATTTGATATCGATGTTTCGGCGGCCCAATCCGGCGTTGCGGAAACCATGAAGGAACTGACATGCGCCTAAGCGCCAAGCCCATTCTTTGGGCGCTCGCCGGTCTCGGCTCGCCAAGCCGGAGATTCGCCGGACTTTGCCTCGCGCTTCTGGGCGCCGTGGCCGCCCCGCAGGCGGCGCTTGCGGGGCCGCTGGATTCCCGGGCGGTCAAATGCTCCGTCAACACGTCGGGCGGCAACGGGCCGAGCGGCATGCGCTATGAACCCTTTTCCTCGTATCAGTTCGCGCTGCCGTCGGGCAGGAGCTCCTTTGCCGCGCCCGCCCAGGCGGCCAGAGGCGAGGTGCTCTTTGCCGTGGAACGGTATCTTCCCGCGTTTGCCGCGGGCCAGCAGGGCAGGGTGGCTCCCTTGTACAACTGTCCGCCGGGGGCGATGGAGTATTTCTCCGGCAATGGAACGCTGGTGCCTGGAAGCGGCGACATCTACCGCACCAACATCGCGGGGATCGGCTACCGGGTGTTCTATTACCGGAATAGCCAGAGCAGCCAGACCGCCCCGGCGGTCTACACCAACAATTACGCAAAGGGCGTGCTGGTGTTCCCGTTCGATAACCCGAGTTTTGGCGCGAACACCAGAACCCGGATCGAGATCGTCGCCACGGGAGAGCCCATCGGCACCGGCACCCTGAATGCCGGCACCATCTACGCGCAGACCTGGATAAGCGGCACGGGAGGGACGATACCGCCCGCCGGCCTGTACCGGGTTGCCCTGCAGGGCAACGTGCAGATCACGCGGCCCACCTGCACGGTGTCCAACCCGAGCGCGCTGAATCTGACGCTGCCGGATGCAACGCTTGCCGCCCTGAAGGGCGGGAGCGCCGCCGACGTGACGGCGACCACGCTTCAGGTGACATGCGCCGCCACGAGCACGGCGGCGCCCACCCTGTCGATTTCTGGAACGACGGTCACCGGCTATCCGTCGACGCTGGCCAATCAGGACACGACGTCAGCCGGAGCCAAGGGGGTGGGCGTGAGGCTGTGGGTGCACGATCCCGTGACCGGGAGCTTCCGGCTGCCGGAAATGGGGGTGGCCGAGAAGAACCTGGGTTCGGCGGTCGGCGCCGTGCCGACGACGACGTGGTCGTACCGCTTGGGAGCGAGCTACCTGCAGGTGGCGCCGGCTCCCACCGCCGGGGTGGTGCGCGCCACGGCGACGCTGACGCTGTCCTATAGCTGACGGGCCGGCGCCGCGCTTGGACCATTTTGCGCCCGATGCCTTATAGTGGTTTGGTTCGGTGCCCAGAGGGTTCATTCGTCGCTGCCCCCATAGATAGTTCTATTTTTTGGGAATTCGATCATGCAAACCCAGCAGACCACGCCGGTTCTTCCGGCCCCCGGGATCCTGCGCGAAAAGCTCGCCGCCATCATCGCCAATGTGTGCCGATGCGAACCTGGACCGCTGCTTGAAGACCAGGAGTTCGCCGCCGTCATCACGCAGTTCGACTCGTTGGCGATTCTTGAGATCCTTCTCGAGATCGAAACGGAATTTCATATCCAGACCGACGACATGCTGCCCACCGACCACGCGGTCGGCGCTCAGGAAATCACAAGCATCTTTCCCACCAATCTCTCGGCCTTGATCGCCTATATGCACGTAGTCGTCGAGCGGGTCGCGGCGGGCCCCGCCGAGGGCAGCGCGGCGGCGCGCATGGCGCTCGCGGCCGCTCGGCGCAAGGACTGAAGCGGGGACGGCTCATGATGCAGCGCAGGAAAGTCGTCATCACCGCCATCGGCATGGTCACCCCGGTGGGCGGCAACGCCACGCAGACTTTCGACGCCCTGGTGGCGGGGAAGTGCGGCGTGGATGTCCATCGCGACAGCGGCATCGGGCGGCGCGTGGGCTATGTGCGCGCCGATATCGCCGCTGGCGTTCACCCGGCGCAGGTGCGCATGATGGACCGCGTCACGCTGATGGCGCAGTGCGCGGCCGGCCAGGCGATGGCGCAGGCGGATCTGGACGAGGCACAAAGGGCCAATTGCGGCGTCTTCGTGGGCACGGGTATCGGCGGTGTGTCGACCTTGTGCGAGGCGGTCGAGGCCTACCATGGCATCGTCCCGAAGCGGCCCCTGCTGGTGGTGCCTGCCACCATGCCGAACGCGCCGGCCGCGCATATCGCGCAGCAGCTCAAGTCCCTGGCGGAAGCGCAGACCTACACCACCGCATGCTCGGCGGGCGCCGTTGCCATCGGCGAAGCGTTCCGCCGCATTCGCGACGGCTACCTGGATATCGCCCTGGCTGGCGGCGTGGAGGCCATGCTGACCCCGACGATCGTGGCGGCGTGGACCCAGCTGCATGTGCTCTGCGCGGACCCGGAAAATGGCGACGCGGGGAGCTGCCGGCCTTTCAGCCATCGGCGCACGGGATTCGCCCTGGCGGAGGGAGCCGCGATGCTGATGCTGGAGTCGGCCGACCACGCCGCTGCCCGGGGTGCCGCGCCCATCGCGGAGCTCTGCGGCTATGGCGTCAGCAACGATGGCACGCATCCCCTGCGTCCCGACTCCGATGGCCAGTCCCTGGCCATGTCGCGCTGCCTGGCCGATGCGGGCCTGTCGCCTGCGCAGGTGGACTATGTCAACGCGCACGCGACCGGCACGCTGGTGGGCGATCGCATCGAGACCGCCGCCATCAAGCGGGTGTTCGGCGAGCACGCGCGCAGCTTGCCGGTCAGCAGCATCAAGGGGGCGATCGGGCATACGATCGGCGCCGCCGGCGCCATCGAAGCCGCCGTGACCGCCATGGCGGTATCGCGCGGGATCGTGCCGCCCACGCTGTTCTTTGAATCCGGCGATGCCCAATGCGACCTGGACTACGTGCCTGGGACGGCGCGCGCGCTGCCGGCGCTGACGCTGGCGCTCAGCAATTCGTTTGGCATGGGTGGCAACAATGCCGTCCTGGCGTTCCGCAAGGACGGGCACGGCATTTGCTGACGGCCTGGGCCCCAGTCCGCAGGCAGGTTGCCATGACCAAACCGAAGCTCGACGTTCGCACCGGACAGTACACCGGTCCGCTGGCGCGGGACGTTTTCCGGGTGCGCTTCATGCGCCGCTTCTACGATCCTGCCTTCCAGGCCGAGGGCGATGCGCTGGACCGGCTGGAAGCCATCGCGTGGGATGCCTACGAAGGAAGCCGCAAAGCGCCCATCACGGTGAAAGCCGGACCGGGGTATGCGGATCCCGAGTACGACCTGTCGGTGGAGTGGAAAGAAGCGCACGACCGCCTGGCGCGCGCGGCGGAGATCCAGAGCCAGCCGGAGACGCGCTCGCGGGTGCTGGTGGTCATCGCCGCGGCGCGCAACGATGGCACCTGTCCGGGGGAAGTCTCCAAGAGCTGGCGGCTTGCGCAGATCGTGCGGCACGAGCTGGAGTCGGCGGGCATGCTGGCCGACATGCTGGACCTGAGCCGTTTGACTTCCGAATACCAATACCAGATCCATCCTTGCAAGGGTTGCGTGTCCACGGCGATGCCGCTTTGCCATTGGCCGTGCAGTTGCTATCCCAATCATTCGCTGGGGCAGGACAACGACGCGATGAACGACATCTACGAGCAATGGGTTTCCGCGCACGGCGTGGTGCTGGTGGCGCCAACCTATTGGTACCAATCGCCGAGCGGCTTGAAGCTGATGATAGACAGGCTGGTGTGCGCCGATGGCGGCAACCCCGATCCGACGTCGACCGCGGGCAAGGATGCGATGAAGGCCAAGCAGATCGAGATGGCAGGCTGGCCCTACCCGAAGCACCTGGCGGGCCGGGCCTATGGCCTGGTGGTACATGGCGACGTGGCGGGCATCGAGGATCACCGGCGCGCCCTGGGCGACTGGCTGGACTGGATGGGGCTGGTCGACGCGGGCGCATCGTCCCGGCTGGATCGCTATATTGGCTACTACGAGCCTTATGCCACCAGCCACGCCGAGCTGGATCAGGATCAGGCGGTGCAGGAAGAGGTGCGCAACGTGGCCAAGGCGGTCGCCCATTGCGTGCCGCTGCTGCGGGCCGGTCGGTGGGCGCCGGGTGCAGACGGCGTGCGCTCGCCCCGGCCGAAGTAGGCCGCGGTCAAGGCGCGGACGGCGGCAGCAGCTTCATGCCTGTCCGCCGCACGAATTCCTCGTAGCCGATGGGCGCTCCCACCGTCGTGCTGGCGCTGTTTGCCTGCCAATGGACCCACGAGCGGCCCGTGGCCGCGTCGTACACGACCTTGTAGATGTGGCTGGGCACGGCCACACCCGACCCGATCTCTTTCGGCTTTTCCGCATAGAACGGCCCCGTGAAGACGTAGACGTCGCCTGCGGCGCGCATCACGTACTTCCGGGTGTCCTGTTCGATGCGGCTCCAGGCGCCGGCGTTCTGGGTCTGGTCCTGGGGCACCATATTGGCCAGCGAGAAGCTCTGCGCCATGGCGTCCGGGGTGGACATGTCCCCTGCCGGGGCCATGTGGCCGCGCGAGTAGCCCGAACCCCGATAGTCAGGCAGTTCTGCCCGTTCGGCGCGCGGGATGCGCGCCTCGGCGTAGAACCGGTCCGCTCGCTGCATCCCCTGGGCCTGCGCCAGCGTTTTCCGGTTCAGCCGCTCCGCGACGAAAACCGGCGTCTTCGTCTGGCCGTTGTGCAAGATGGCGAACGATGAAAAGCACAGTTCCCGCAGCGCCTGGCTGGCGGGAACGACCGGCGGGCTTTCGCGCGGAAAGAACTGAGGACAATCCGCGAATCGGGTGTGAGCGAAGCCGCCGGCCGGCGCCGGCGCGGGCGCGAACTGCTGCTCCTGGGCCGGCCAACCCAGCCGCGCCAGGATGTCTTCCGGCGAGAAGTGAACCCGCCATTGGGGATTCAGCGCGTAGGTGGCCGCGCCAAAGCTGGCAAGCGAGGTAAGGGCGAACGTACGCAGGAATCGATAAATGCGGCCACTTCGGGTGGCCTTGTTCCTGCTTACCGGGGTTCTCTTTCTGGGGGCTGATTTCTTCGCGCGCGTCATGCTGCCTATGTGTTGCAGGCCGGCGCATCTGCTCGCCCGGCACGTCGACGCATTGTAGATGACCGCAAAATTCGGGTGACGGCGGGGTATTCTATGGTCGCTCGCGTTCCGGGAGGCGGACCGCGGCTTACAAGATCGGGGTAGTTGAATGAGAATGTCATTGCTTTTCGTGGCCGCCATCGTCACCGGCTGCGCCGCCACCAACTCTGGGGACTTGATCACCCAGGCCAAGGTTGAAGGCATCAAGATCAATGCCACCACCTTTGACGAGATGGTCCGGGACTTCGGGCCGCCACGGTCCCAGCACGTCAATTCGCAGGGCCTGCGGACCGCGACCTGGTTCTACTTCAATAACAGCGAATTCGGGGCGGTGCAGGATCAGCGCACGCTTACCGTGGTCTACAACAAGAATCTCACGGTGAAGGAATACATGAACGCCTCCGCCGGAGAAAAGGACGCGAAGACCGTCCGGTAGCGCGCAACGGTCAAGCGGCCTCGCCCGCCGCCACCAGATGTTCCAGCAGCACGAAATGTACGTGCAGCAGGCGGGAGTGAGGGCCAGGCACATCCCGTACAAGGGCGTGGGGCCGACGCTGCGCGAACAGGGGCTGGCGGTCTACGAAATTCGCAGACGGTGGCGTACTTCCGTTCTGAAATGGCGAAGTACGCGGCCGTCGTCAAAGGCGCGGGGCTGGAACTGATGTAGCCCGGCCCGGGCGCGTCAGCTGCCGTTCTGGTCGGCCGCCCGCAGCAGCCCATACAGCTTGTCCTTGAGCTGCAGCTTTTCTTTTTTCAGCACTTCGATGTTGGTGCCCGAGGACGGCACGATGCCGTCTTCCATGTTCTTGATCTCCTGGTCCAGGTCGTTGTGCCGCTGGAACAGTGCCGAAAAATGGGCGTTTTCGGATTTGAGCTGGGTAATGAGTTGACGGTATTCAGGGAACATAGGGGCCTCTTTAGGAACCGGTTGACGGGACCGATGATGCGCCATGCAAGACGCTTCATCAGCGTCGATTCCATGACACGCCAACCCCCGCGCCTTGTCAACCTTGCGGGCCGCCGTCGCGGATACCCGATTGACCGCGCGCAAAGGCCGCCGCGAAAGAGTCATTCTGTCGCGCATGCTCACGTTTCTTTACAGGGTGTTCCGTCCCCAGCGATACACTCGCTTCCCCGTGGATAGCCATCAAAGTGAAATGAAACAGCGCGCGCCCATCTATCGGCAGGTTTTCGACCTTTTCAGGCAGGACGGCCGTATTCATCCGGGCACCGGCATGATGAGCGGCGTGATTGCGCTGTTCCTGGCCATCCTGGCGGTGCTGGGAGTCCTGGCGTTTCACTTTCCCGCCTATCTGACCACGCCCGAGCTGCGCGCGTTCTATTCCGTGGACGCGATGCGCAGCCTGCTGTTCGGCGCGCTGCTGGTGTCAGGCACCATTGCGTTGGCCAACACGGTGCTGGGCCGTCAGCGGTGGCTCAATATATCGGCCTTCTTGCTGGTCTGCTGCGCGGTGGCCGCCGGTGGCAGCCAGATCGCGGTGACCCCATCCAACGCGGGCAGCCATCCCTATCTGGGCCTGGACTGGTTCATCCTGGACCTGCTGGCGTCCAGCACGGTCTTCATCATTTTCGAGAAGCTGACGCCGTTGTATCCCGGGCAGCCGGTGTTCCGCGGCGAATGGCAGGTCGACATGAAGCACTTTCTGTTCAACCACCTGTCGGTGGGTGCGGTGCTGCTGTGCATCAACTTCTTCATCCACCGCCTGTTTTCCTGGGCGGCCTATGAGCCGCTGCAGGCGGCCATCCAGTCGATGCCTTATCTGCTCGAGCTGTTCGTGGCGGTGCTGGTGGCCGACCTGGCGCAGTACGCGGCCCATCGGATCTATCACGAGGTGCCGTTCATGTGGCGCTTCCACGCCGTGCATCACAGCACGCGCACGCTGGACTGGCTGGCGGGTTCGCGCCTGCACATCGTCGAACTGCTGATCACCCGCGTGGCGGTGCTGGGCGTGCTGTTCGTCCTGGGGTTTTCCAAGTCGGTGCTGGACGCCTACATCATCATCGTGGGATTCCAGGCGGTGCTGATCCACTCCAACGTGAAGCTGCCCTGGGGCTGGCTGCGCTACATCATCGTGACGCCGGACTTTCATCACTGGCATCACTCGTCGGACACCGAGGCCATCGACCGGAACTACGCGGCGCACTTCTCGTTCATCGACTACCTCTTCGGCACCGCCGTGCTCGGGGTCGGCAAGCGCCTGCCGGAGAACTACGGCATTCTGGACAACGACATGCCCGGTACCTTCCTGGCGCAGCAGGCGTATCCCTTCCGCAGGAAGTCGTAGACGTTACGGCCCAGGCAAGCGCCTGGGCCATAACGGTCACTTGCAAACCCGTGCGTGCAACGCTTACCTGGAACCCTTGACCGTCGAGTACGACGCCATCAGGTTGCGGTAGTCCGGGATGTGATTGGCGAACAGGGTGCCCAGGCCTTCCACATCGTTGCGCCAGTCGCGGTGCAGTTCGCACGCCACGCCGAACCACGACATGAGCTGCGCGCCGGCCTGCTCCATGCGGCTCCAGGCCGCATTCCGGGTCACCTCATTGAACGTGCCCGACGCATCCGTCACGACGAACACATCAAATCCCTCTTCCAGGGCCGACAGCGCCGGGAAGGCGACGCAGACTTCGGTCACCACGCCGGCGATGATCAATTGCTTCTTGCCGGTGGCCTTGACGGCTTTGACGAAGTCTTCGTTGTCCCAGGCATTGATGTTGCCGGGGCGGGCGATGTAAGGAGCCTGCGGGAACTTGTCTTTCAGTTCCTGGACCAGGGGGCCATTAGGACCGTCTTCGAAACTGGTGGTCAGGATGGTGGGCAGCTTGAAGTATTCCGCCAGGTCGGCCAGGGCCAGCACGTTGTTCTTGAACTGGTCGGGTTGAAAGTCGCGCACCAGGGACAGCAGGCCGGCCTGGTGATCCACCAGCAGAACGGCGGCTTGGGTCTTGTCGAGCTTTACGTAGGGCTTGGTCATGACTAGTTCCTTGTTGGGTCGCACCGGGCAGGGCGGCACTGAGTACACGCTGATTGCGTAGACAGAAATCCTAAATTCAAGGTGATTTCAGCGCTAGACGGGCAATATGAGCTTCAGCGTTCTATAAATCGGACAATGCATGGGCTGGCAGCAACGTGGGGATGCCATGGCGCGTCTGGGTATCGGCTTCGCGCCGGGCGTTTTCACGATACGCCGCGCTCATGAAATCCAGAAGTTCTCTGACGGCGGGCAAGAGGCCGCGGCGGGAAGGGAACACGGCATGCACGCTGCCCGGTTCCGGTTGCCAAGGGGCTCCCACCGTCGATAGCGAGCCGGCGTCCAGTTCGTCGCGGATCATCAGCAGGGGCAGGGCGACGATGCCCACGCCTCGCAGGGCCGCCTGCTTGAGCGCCAGCATGTCGTCGGTCACCAGCCTGGGCGCGAAGGGCACGACCTGGCGGGCGTTGCCGGGCCCATGCAGCCGCCATTGGCATTCGCGCTGTTCCGTGCCCAGCGCCAGCGTAGGCTGCTGGGCGATACGCTGCAGATCGGCGGGATCGGAGAGGGATCGCGCCAGCGCGGGGCTGGCGACCAGGGCCTGGCAGCTCATGCCCAGGTGCTTCATGACCAGGTCGCTGCTTTCGATCGGGCCAAACCGCACCCGTACCGCCAGATCGAACCCTTCGCGCAGCACGTCCACCGGACGGCTGTAACTCTTCAGGTAGACGTTCACCTTGGGGCACTTCTCCATGAAGCGCGCCACCACATCGCCCAGAAAGTAATAGATCAGCGCGGGCGGGGCCGCAATGCGGATCGTGCCCTGCGGCTCGGCGTGCGTACGGTCGATGACCTCTTGCGCCGCTTCCGCGCCCGCCAGCATCGCCAGGCATTGATCGAAATATTCCTGGCCCAGTTCGGTCACGGCGAACGTGCGCGTGGAGCGCTGTATCAGGCGCACGCCCAGGCGCTCTTCCAGCAATGCGATGCGCCGGCTGAGCCGCGATTTGGGGATGTCCAGTGCCCGGCCGGCGGGTGCGAAGCCGCCGCTTTTGACCACCTGGACAAAGTAGTAGAGATCATTCAAGTCGTGCATGGACCGTCCGTGCTTGCGTCAATAGGCTTGTTGCGAGGAGGATATAACGCGCGCGGGCCCGGGCACGCGCTTTTTCCTCTACAGTCGTGCGCATCGAGTCCACGCGTTACGGAGACGCAGACATGTCCGCATTCGACCCGGAATCCCTCGCCCGCCAGGTGCTGGCCGCCCAGGACGGCGTCCACCCGCTCACGCCGTTCACCGCTCGATATCCGGGCTTCAGCCTGGAGGCGGCTTATGACGTGGCCGCGCGCGTCCGCCGGACGCGCGCCGGCGCCGGGGCCGTGCTCGCGGGGCGCAAGATCGGCTTTACCAATGCCGCGATGTGGGCCGCGCTGGGCGTGGATTTTCCGGTATGGGGCTCCATGTATGCGCACACGGTCGTCCATGTGGCTGAGGGCGAAGCCCGCTGCAGCCTGGGCGGCTACATGGAGCCGCGCATCGAGCCCGAAATCGTGCTGCGATTTCACGCCGTGCCGCCAGCGACCAGCGACCTGGCAAAGATCCTGGCCTGCGTGGACGGCATCGCGCATGGCTTCGAACTGGTGCAATCCCATTTCCCGGCGTGGCAGTTCCAGGCCGCCGATACCGTGGCCGACGGGGCGTTGCACGGCGCGCTGTTCGTGGGTCCGTTCGAGGATCCCGCCCGGCTGGGGCCAGACCTGCAGGACAAGCTGGAGCGCTTCCGCATCGAACTGTCTTGCGACGGCGTCCGCCGCGAGACAGGCGGGGGCGCCAATGTGCTGGGCAGCCCGCTGGCAGCCATGGCGCACTTGCTGGGCGTGCTGGCGGACCGGCCCGCCGACGAAGCGTTTCAAGCGGGGGAACTGGTCACCACGGGCACCCTGACGCGCGCCTACCCCGTGCATGCGGGCCAGACCTGGAGCACCGCGCTGGACGGCATCGGCTTGCCCGGCCTGCGGATCGCGTTCGAAGACTGAACGGCAGCGCGCGTATCGCGTCTTTGCGACAGGCGCGTCAGGCCGCCAACGCGGTTTCGTCTTTCCATCGCTGCTTGTCGCGCAGGGGCGGCGCGCCGAACAGCCGGCTGTACTCGCGGCTGAACTGCGACGAGCTTTCATAGCCGACGGCGTGCGCCGCAAGCGCTACGCCGGCGTCGTCGGTAAGCATGAGCCGGCGCGCTTCCTGCAGGCGCAGATGCTTCTGGTACTGCAGGGGGCTCATGGCCGTGGCCTGCTTGAAATGATGGTGCAACGACGACACGCTCATGTGCACGTCGCGGGCGATCTCTTCCACGCGCAAGGGTTGCGCGTAGTTGTCGCGCAGGATGCGGATGGCCTTGGCCACGCGGTTGAGCTGGCTGTCCTGCAAGACCGTCTGCCGCAGCACGACGCCCTGGCCGTTCATCAGTAGGCGGTACAGGAGTTCGCGCCGGATCATCGGCGCCAGGATGGGAATGTCGCGCGGCGTGTCCAGCAACCGCAACAGGCGCAGCACCACATCCAGCAGCGTGCCTCCCAGCGGATTCACGCACAGTGCGCGCGACGCTTCCGCGGGCAGCAGCGGCGGCAGGTTCTCGTCGCTGATCAGCTCGGTGATCTCTTCCACGTTCAGGTCCAGCCGCAGGCCCAGATAGGGCAGGGTCGGGCTGGCGACCGACACCTTGGCCACCACCGGCAGATCCACCGACGAGATCAGGTAGTGGAAGGGGTCGTACTCGTACGTCTCGTCGCCGATGAACAGGCGCTTCGATCCTTGGGCAATGACGGCCAGCGCGGCTTTCTGCAAGCCCGGCTTCGCGCCGGTAGGCTGCGACAGGCGATGCAGGAACAGGCCTTCGATGGGCGTGTCCAGCGAACCCTCGAGGGTTCCGGTCATCCGTTCCAGCGTGCACAGCAGTTCTTGCCGCGCGGGCTCGTACGCGGTGTCCGGAACGGCGCTCGTGTCATTGCCGGAATGGGCACGTGTCAGGGGCATCGGGGTTCCCGGTGGCGCGCCGCCTCGCGGGCGGGTAGCCGTGGGGGCAGCGGAGGATTAGGTGGTTGCCAGTGTATCCCTGGAAGCAGCCGTCTTGCAGGGCGAAACCCAGGTGTGGAGGAATGGGCAGAAAATCCGGAGGATTGAGCTCGCGCCCGCGGATTGGCGCCCGCGCCAGAGAATCAGGCAAAAAAAGGGCAGGATCGAGCAGCGCGCGCGCCGGGCCCCGGACGCATACTGTGTCCACGCCGGCGGGCTGCCGCAGCGGCGTCCCACTCCGGGGACCCAGCGCGCCCGCCAAGCCCTTGAAGGAGTGCAATCATGCGATACAAGAAATTCGGAAGCACCGGTCTGTTCGTCTCGGAGCTGTGCCTGGGCACCATGACCTTCGGCGGCGAAGGCGAACTCTGGAGCAAGATCGGCAATCTCCAGCAGGAAGACGCCAACCGGCTGGTCGGAAGGGCCCTGGACGCCGGGGTCAATTTCATCGACACGGCGGACGTGTATTCCGAAGGCCGTTCGGAAGTCATCACGGGCCAGGCGCTGCGCGACCTGAAGATCGCACGGGACGAGGTGGTCGTCGCGACCAAGGTATTCGGCCAGACCGGCCCCGGCGCGAACGCCCGGGGCAACTCGCGCTTTCACATCATCGACAGCGTCAAGAAGAGCCTGTCGCGCTTGCAGCTCGATCATATCGACCTCTATCAGATCCACGGCTTCGACCCGGCGACACCCGTGGAGGAAACGGTGCGGGCGCTGGATAACCTGGTGCAGCATGGCCACGTGCGCTATGTGGGCGTGTCCAACTGGGCGGCCTGGCAGATCATGAAGGCGCTTGGCATCGCTGAACGGCTGGGGCTGGCGCGCTTCGAGTCGCTGCAGGCGTACTACACGATCGCGGGCCGGGACCTGGAGCGGGAACTGGTGCCCATGCTGCAAAGCGAGGGCGTCGGGCTGATGGTCTGGAGCCCCCTGGCAGGCGGCCTGCTCAGCGGCAAGTACGGCCGCGACGGCCAGGCCGAGGCCGGCAGCCGCCGCGCCGCGTTCGACTTCCCGCCGGTGGACCGGGACCGCGCCTACGACAGCATCGACGCCTTGAGGCTGGTGGCGGACGCGCGCGGCGTGTCGGTGGCGCAGGTGGCGCTGGCCTGGCTGCTGCACCAGCGGGTGGTGACCAGCGTCATCATCGGCGCGAAGCGCGTGGACCAGCTTGACGACAACCTGGCCGCTACAAGCATCAAGCTGACGCAGGACGAGCTGGCGGCGCTCGACCAGGTCAGCGCGCTCCCGCCGGAATATCCGGGCTGGATGCATGAGCGCCAGGGCGAGTACCGGCGCCAGCAACTGAGCGGGTCCGGGGCGGTCTAGCCCTGCCGCGATCCTCGGCGGCGGGCATCGGCCATCTTAGTCGGCCATCTTATCGCGGTGGTCCGGCCCGCCCGCTAGTAGAATCGCAGCAGCCCCAACCTTGAAGATTCCACATGAGCCTAGGCTTTACCCCCGGCGAACTGGGCGCCCTGCGTGAGCATGGCATTGCCCTGTTCGCGGACCGCGTGCTGATCAGCGTGCAGCCCCCCTTGTCCGATGCCCGCATCGCCGAGATCGAAGCGGCTTGCGAGGGCCCTTTGCCGCAAGCCTTGCTCGACCTGTGGCGCCTGACCGCGGGCGGCGAGCTGGCGTATGACCTGCGCGCGCGGATGGACGGCAACGAAGAAGCCCTGAGCTGGACCGAGCTCTTCTACGACGGCAGCGATCAATATCGCGACCTGCAAGGCTGGATCGAACACGAGCAGGAGTGCGCGCAAGAGGCGGCCGCCGAAGACGGCGGCGTCTGGAACGGCAAGCTGCGCTACCTGCCGATAGGCGGCTTCGAATACTGCGACCGCATCTATGTGGCGATGGAACCAGGCCCGCGCGCCGGCAGCGTCGTCGCGTGGAAGCAAGGCCTGCCGGGCTGGACGCACGCCTTGCAGCAGGACGGCATCGCGACCATCGCGCCGGACCTCTACAGCGCATTCGCGGCGCTCTCCCTGGAGACCGACCCCAACGAAGACGAGGACAGCCCGGGCGTGCGCGTGCTGGAGTATCTGGACGAACGCGTGTCGGATCACGGCATGCCACAAGCCCTGGCGGACAGGCTAGCCGCGTTCTATCGGCGCGCCCTGGTGGATTGGCGCGGCCCGCTGGAGGCCGGGACGCTGGCCGATTCGCCCCGCCTGGCTGGCCTGGCGCTGCAACATGCGCTGGCCAAGGACGATGCCGCGCTGGTCCGCCTGCTGGCGGCGCAGGGCGTGCGCTTTGACGTTGCGCTGCGCGGCAGCGCCCAGCCCGTGGAGATCGCTCTGATGCAGCACGCCTATGCCGCGGCCGAGGCTCTGCTGGACGCCGGCGCGCCGGTCAGCGCCACGGCGATCCACCGGTTCGACCGCAAGCCCTCGCCGGAACTGGTTCAGCGGCTGCTGGAACGGGGCGCGGTCGGCGATGCGCTGGGCGTGGCGCGCTGCGCCGCCTGCGGTTCGCCGGAAGCCGCGCGCCTGGTGGCCCAAGCATGCGGCGACGGTATCGCCGAGGCGTACGCGGAAGTTCGGGATTCGATGGCCGGCAGTTACCAGGAAGACCTGCGGCGCGTGCGCGCGGGCAAGCTGAGCCACTACCTTGGCGCGGACGGCCTGGCTGAAAGAGTTTTCAACCTGCGGGAGTTTTCACTGTGAGACCTATTACCTTCGCGTCGGCGCTGCTGTTTGCGTTGTGCGGTTCGGCGGCCCTGGCGGCCGGCAAGCCCTCGTTCGACTGCGCCCGGGCCCGGACGAATGTCGAAAAGGCGATCTGCGCGGACGGCGCGTTGGCCGCACAGGACGCCAGCATCGCCAAGAATTTCGGCAAGGCACGAAAGGCGTTCGATGCGGCGACGGCCAAGGCGCTGACGCAGGACCAGCGCTATTTCGTGCAGGTGAGGGATGACGCCTATGCCGCCGCCTCCGATGGCGGGACGCCGGGCAAGGAACTGGCCGACCGCCTGAAGTACCGGGATGCCTTCCTGGCGTCCCTGGCGCTCAAGCCGCGGCAGGGCTTCGAAGGGGTCTGGGAAAACCTGGCTGGCGGGTTCTCGGTCAAGAAGCAGGCCGACGGCAGCCTGGTGTTCGACGGGTCCGCCGCGCACCCGCAGAACGGACGTTGGGTGTGCGATGTCCAGGGCATCGGCACCGTCAAGGGCGATACGCTGGTGGTCCAGACCTCGGACGCCGAAGGCTGGATCCTGACGCTGGTCCGCAAGGGGGCAGGCGTGGAACTGTCCGAAAGCCCGCCGTCCGGGGCCGCGAACAGCGCCGGACGGCCGTATTGCGGGCTCAACGGGGGCTTGGTCGGTGCGTACTTTCCCGTTGCCAAGCCTTGATCGACCCGGGTAGGCCGCGGCTAGAATGGCACTTGCATCGCAATGAGTACGGTCTTGTTTTGAAAGGACAAGCGTGGCCATTCCGTATCTGCGCAGGCTGACCGCCGTCAGCCGCAGCCCGCAAGCCAACCGGCATCTTGCCTACCTTCTGACCTTCACCGCCGGCGCGGTCAACGCCGGCGGCTTCCTGGCTGTCCAGCAGTACACCTCGCACATGTCGGGCATCGTGTCGATGATGGCCGACCACATGGCGCTGGGCGGGGTGGTGGTGGTGCTGCAGGGCCTGGCCGCGCTGCTGTCCTTCATGGCGGGCGCGGCCAGTTCGGCCTTCCTGATCAATTTCGGGCGCCGGTCCCGGCTGGCCAGCGAGTACGCCTTGCCGCTCCTGCTGGAGGCGGTGCTCCTGCTGGGCTTTGGCCTTCTGGGCGCCAACCTGGAAACGCTGCGCTGGTTCTACGTGCCCGGCACCGTCATGCTGCTGTGCTACATCATGGGCCTGCAGAACGCGATGATCACCAAGGTTTCCCGGTCCGAGATCCGCACGACCCACGTGACGGGCATGGTGACCGATATCGGCATCGAATTCGGCAAACTTTTCTACTGGAACCTGGCCAAGGGCGAAGCCCAGGCCATGCCGCCCGTGCTGGCCGACCGCGGCAAGCTGATCGTGCTGAGCGTGATGGTCAGCTTGTTCTTCGTGGGCGGCGTGACGGGCGCCTACTCGTTCTTCAACTTCGGTTTTGGATCGACCTGGCCGCTTGCGCTGCTGCTGATGCTGCTTGCCGCGGTGCCGATCGCGGACGATATTCGCAGCTTCATGCAACGCGCCTAGCTCGCCGGCCGTTTGAGCTTGGCGGCCGTGGAGCGGCCCAGGAAAACCTGCAGCGCCGCCAGCGTTTCGTAGTGCAGCCGCTCCAGGCGGGCGTCCTTAGCGGGATCGGTGATGGCGTAGCCCTTGGCATCCAGCGGGTAGGATTCCCCAAGCAGCCGCGCCATGTCGATCTGGTAATAGCTGGCGTTGCCGTAGGGGCGCTTTCCGTCGATGTACGGCATGGGCCAGAAGCGTTCGCCTTCACGTAGAACGGCCTGCAGCGCATGTTCATCCACTTCGCGCCAGATGGCTGCGCGCAACAGGATCAGGTGTTCCTTGCGCAGGTTGAACATGCCCTGCGCATCCACGCCGCTTTCCGGAAAGTCGAACGCCTCTTTCATTTCCGGCGGCACGGCATAGCGACCGGGCGGCAACCTGCCGAGGGTCTGCACATAGCGCGGGATCAGGCGGCATACTTCGGCCAGCCGCCGGACGGCCAGCGTGTCGTCGGCGGTCTTCAAGGCGCCGCGCACGACGGCCAGGGTATCGGCTCCGCCCAGCAGCGGCTGCTCGAAGTCGACGGCGGGCGCGCCGGACTCGACCGGCATCCACTGCACGCGCAACAGGCGCACCAGGGCCGCGTGTTGCGCGCCGTACGGCAGGCCATCTTGCGGGGCCGCGAACACCCGGCGGATGATGGCGTCGCGGCCAGGCGCCGCCAGGGCGCGCCATGGCAAGGCGACAAGGCTGCCAAGGGTCAATAACAGGGTTCGGCGTATCAAGGGGGCTCCGGGCGCACAGGCCTTATCGCGGCATGCTTGCCAACTGGGTTTCGGTGTAGGCGTATCCGGGCTGCACGCGGAGGGCGGCCTCGTAGGATAGGCGGGCGTCGTCCAATCGTCCGAGCCGGCGTTGCAGATTGCCCAGATTCGTCAGGATGAGCGCGCTGGCCGGCTTGGCGCGCACCGCCTTTGCATAAGCGTCCAGCGCTTCGGCTTCGCGGTCCATCGCGTCCAGCTAGGAAGCCTGCAGGTTGTAGCCGATGCTCCAGTCGGGAAATCTGGCCGTCAGCGCTCGCGTGGTCGCCAGCGCGTTGGGCATGTCGGACCGCTCGGCCTGGGCGCCCGCCTTGTTGATGTACGCCCATTTGTTGCCGGGATCCAGCGCGATGGACTGGCCGAACAGATCGAGCGCGGCGGCCATATTGCCCTGCTGGCCTTGAAGCTTGCCCAGGAACAGCTTGACGTCGGCATTGCCGGGTTCCTGTCTTGCCATGTTTTCGGCCAGGCGCCGCGCTTCGTCGCGGTTACCGGCGCGCAGTGCCGCCGACACTTGCGAGTTCAGCGCCTGCATGGCGGGAGGCCATTTCTGGATACGCGTGCGCAGTGCGTCGCTTTCCGCCTGCAGCGCCGCCTGATAGGCGTGGTCCAGTTGCGCGGCGTCCTGCGCGTGCGCCGCCGGACCTGCCAGGGCGGCCGCCAGCAGCAAGAAAGACAGGCGGGTTCGAAGTGTTGCGAGCATGTTGGCGGGCCAGGGCATTGCGGGCCTCTACGATACCGGAACCTTCGTGGATAACAGGGCCCGGCGCGGCGCCCGGGCGTCATCCGCGGGCGGGCACTACAATGCCCCGAACCGGCTTTGAGCGCGATCAAGCATCGTGGGAGCCGCCCCGGCTACGCTGGGGGCGCGAAGGCGGCGGCCCCGGTATGGGTGCGAATCGCCGCGATGAAGATGCGACACGATTCATAGGAGGAGCAGACAAGACATGGACGCGGAATTCTGGTTGGAACGGTGGCGCGACGGGCGCACGCATTTTCATCAAACGCGGGTGACGCCGCTCTTGCAGAAGTATTGGCCGACGCTGGCCGTGCCGGCGGGCGGCAAGGTGCTGGTGCCGCTGTGCGGCAAGTCGCTGGACATGGTCTGGCTGGCGGCGCAGGGCCATCCGGTGCTGGGCGCCGAGCTGTCGCAGCTGGCGGTGGAGCAGTTTTTCGCCGAGAACGAGCTGCGGCCCGTCACGCACGAATCCCCTTATGGCAAGCACTACGTGGCGGGCAACATCGAGATCGTCTGCGGCGACATCTTCAAGCTGGATGCGCAGGTGCTGTCGCATTGCGTCGGCGTGTACGACCGCGCGGCACTGGTGGCGCTGCCCGACGGCATGCGCGCCGACTACGTGCGCCACGTCTTTGGGCAGTTGTCACCGGCTTACCGGGGCCTGCTCATCACCCTGGACTATCCCCAGGAAGAGATGGCCGGGCCGCCGTTTTCGGTGGTGGATGCCGAGGTGCAGGCGATCTTCACCGGCGTATCGCCCGCGACGATCATCGACCGGCGGGACATCCTGGATAAAGAGCCCAAGTTCCAGGGCGCGGGCGTGAGCCGGCTGGACACGGTGGTCTACCGCCTGGGCGTCCAACGCTGACTTCGGTTCCCGCGAAATAAAGGCCCGTTCGGATTCGGACGGGCCTTTTGCTATGTCATCAACCAGCCGCCGGCCACATCCAGCACCTGCCCGGTCACGAAGCGCGCCTGATCCGAGGCCAGGAACAGGCAGGCGTCCGCCACTTCCTCGGGCGTGCCCAGCCGCCGCATCGCGGTCACGGCGGCGACGGCGTCATTGATTTCCTGGGGCACGCTCTTGAGCAACGGCGTGCTGATCCGCCCCGGGGCCAGGCCGTTCACGGTGACCTGGTGTTCGCCCAGTTCGGCGGCCCAGTGGCGGGTAAGGCCGATCAGCCCGGCCTTGGTTGCCGCATAGTGCGCCGCCACGATGTCGCAATACGCCTTGCCCGCCACCGACGACATGTTGATCACGCGCCCCTGGCGTGCCTGCACCATGTGCGGCGTGGCCAGATGCGTCATGTAGAACACGCTGTTCAGATTCACCGAGACCACGTTGTTCCACTCGGCGGGAGACATTTCCCAGACCTTCAGCGCGCGGCCATTCGTCTTGGGCGAGATGCCGACGTTGTTGACCAGGATGGTCGCGGCGCCCAGTTCGGCCGTGATGCGGTCGTAGGCAGCCTGGCATTGGTCAAAATGCGAGACGTCCGCGTGGACGAAGCAGACATCGTGGCCGCGTTTCCTGAGCTCTTTCTCATAGGCCTGGCCGGCTTGCGAGTTGAAGTCGATGAGGCCGACGCGTCCGCCTTCAGCCAGGAACCCTTCGACGATCGCCGAGCCGATGCCGCCGACCGCGCCCGTGACGATGGCGACCTGATCCTGGAAGCGCGGGCTCATTGCCGCACCTTCAACATGATCTTGCCAATGTGCTTGCTGCTCTCCATCAGCGCGTGCGCGCGCGCCGCTTCGGCCAGCGGGAACACCTCGTGTATCAGCGGCAGGCACTGGCCTTTTTCCACCAGCGGCACGACCTTGGCGGCCAGCGCCTGGGCGATGGCGCCCTTGTCGTCGTCCGAACGGGGGCGCAGCGTGGATCCCGTGAACTGCAGGCGCTTGATCATGATGGGCAGGGCGTCGATCTCTGCCTTGCTGCCTTCCAGGAAGGCGATCTGCACCAGCCGCCCATTGAGCGCCAGCAGCCGCAGGTTCTTGTTGATGTAGGCGCCGCCCACCATGTCCAGGATCACGTCGATCCCGGCGCCGCCGGTGGCGTCGCGCACCTCGGATTCAAAATCCTTGTCGCGGTACAGCACGGCGTGGTGCGCGCCGGCCTTCAGGCAGGCGTCCGCCTTCTGCTGGTTGCCGACGGTGGTCCAGACCTCGGCGCCGAAGGCGCGCGCGAGCTGGATGGCGGTCAGGCCGATGCCGCTGGAGCCGCCGTGGACCAGGAATTTCTCGCCGGCGGACAGACGCGCGCGGTCGAATACGTTGGTCCAGACGGTGAAGTAGTTCTCGGGTATGGCGGCGGCGGACAGCAGGTCCAGGCCGCGCGGCACCGGCAGGCAGTGGCGTTCGTCGGCCAGGCAGTACTGAGCGTAACCGCCGCCCGGCGTCAGCGCGCAGACCTGGTCGCCGGCCTTCCAGGCACGGACCTCGGGGCCGACGGCCACGACGGTGCCCGACACTTCCAGGCCCAGGTAGGGCGAGGCGCCGAGTGGCGGCGGGTAAGAGCCCGAGCGTTGCAGCACGTCGGGACGGTTGACGCCCGCATAGGCGACCTCGATCAGTACCTGCCGCCCCTCGGGCGGCTCCATGTCGCGTTGCGCGACGCGCATGCAGTCGGGCGCGCCGCCCTTGCCGTGATCGATGAATGTGCAGCGTAAAGACATAAGACGATGGTCCTTGGATTCAATGGCCCAGATAGGCTTTCTTGACATGCGGATCGCTGAGCAGCTCGGGGCCCGTGCCGGTGCGCACGATGGCGCCGTTCTCCAGCACATAGCCACGGTCCGCCAGCCGCAAGGTGCGGAATACGTTCTGCTCCACCAGCAGCACCGTCACGCCGTGCGAGGTGACGTCGCGGATGATGTCGAACATCTGCTGCACCAGCAGCGGGGACAGGCCCAGCGACGGCTCGTCGAACACCAGCAGCTTGGGGTCGGCCATCATGCCGCGCGCGATGGCCACCATCTGTTGTTCGCCGCCGGATAACGAGCCGGCGTATTGGCCCAGGCGTTCCTTCACACGCGGGAAGATGCGCAGGACTTCGTCCAGCTTGCGCTGCACGATGGGCCGCGCCGCGCGCTTGTAGGATCCCATCAGCAGGTTGTCGCGCACGGTGAAGTGCGGGAAGAGCTGGCGGCCTTCGGGGATCATGGTGATCCCCGCGTCCACGATGTCGTAGGGGTGGCGGTTGGTCAGGTCCTGGCCCTCGAACTCCACCTTGCCCTGCGTGGCGCCGATCACGCCGCACAGGGTCTTGAGCGTGGTGGTCTTGCCCGCGCCGTTGGCGCCGATCAGGGTCACGATCTCGCCCGCGTTGACCTCGAAGTTCAGGCCATTGAGCACCTGGCTCTTGCCATAGCCCGACGACAGATTCGAAACCTTAAGCATCCTGGTACTCCTTGCCCAAATAGGCTTCGATGACGGCGGGGTTCTCCACCACGTCCTTCGGCGCCCCGCTGACCAGCACGCCGCCCTCGTTCAGGACGATGATGCGGTCGGACAACGCCATCGTCGCCTGCATCATGTGCTCGATCAGCAGCACCGACACACCCGAATCGCGGATGCGCCGGATCATCTGGATGGACTTCTCGATGTCGGTGGGGTTGAGCCCCGCCATCACCTCGTCCAGCAACAGGATGCGCGGCCTGATCGCCAGCGCGCGGGCTATCTCCAGACGCTTCATCCCGCCCACGGTGAGGCTGCGGGCCTCGATGTTCAGGTGCTTGACCAGGTCGGTCTGCTCGGCCACCTTCAGCGCGATCTGTTCGGCCTCGTCGCGGTTCGATGTACGGATGAACGCGCCCAGCATGATGTTCTCTAGCACCGTCAGCCCCGTGAACGGCTTGGCGATCTGGAACGTGCGGCCCAGCCCCTTGTGCGCAAACGCGTCGGGGGTCTTGCAGGTCACCCAGTTGCCGTCGGCGTCCAGCATCGAGATATCGCCCTTGTCCGGCGACAGGAAGCCCGACAGCAGGTTGAAGACCGTGGTCTTGCCGGCGCCGTTGGGACCGATCATGCCCAGGATCTCGTTCTGGTTCAGCGTCAGCGACACGTCGTTGGTGGCGCGCAGCCCGCCGAAGCTCTTGAACAGCTTGTCCGCCTTCAGTACGGGCTGGTCGGTGCGCGTGGCGCCGCGCAGGCGCATCTCGTCGGCCAGCTTCAGCTTCGGGCGGGGCTTGCCCAGGTAAGGCAGGCGGGCAAGCAGGCGCTCGACGAACGGGCCGAATGCGCCGGCCAGGCCGCGCGGAATCGTCAGCACCACCGCCACCAGGATCAGGCCGTAGATCAGCCCGTGCATGCCGTTGCCCACGCTGCTCAGCCAGCCGCGCGCCAGCTCGGCGATGGGCAGCACCAGGAACGTGCCCGCGATCGGGCCGGACACGGTGCCCAGGCCGCCAATGAGGGCGAACATGGCCACCTGGATGGACAGTTCCAGCGAGAACGCCGAGCTGGGATCGACGAAGGTCAGGTAGGTGATGTGGAAGGTGCCGATGATGCTGGTCAGCATGGCGGACACCACCGACGCGATGATCTTCACGCGCACGGTGTGGATGCCGACGGCAAGCGCCGCATCCTCGCGTTCGCGGATGGCGATCAGGTAGTGCCCGATGCGCGACTTGCGGATGAACCACGACACCCAGGTCACGAACAGGAACAATCCGAACGCGATGATGACGTAGTTGACCTTCTCGCGGAACACGATCCAAGCCCAGCCGATATTCAGCGGAAGGCTGATGCCGCTGGAGCCGCCCGTCCAGCTTTCCTCGTGGATGACGAGCAGGCGCACCACTTCCAGGATGGCGATGGTGGCCAGCGCGAAGAAGGGGCCGCGCAGGCGCAGCGTGGGATAGCTGATCAGGATGGCCACCGCCGCCGAAATGGCCGCGCCCGCGAACATGCCGAACCACGGCGAGATGCCGAAGTTCTGCGTGAGCAGGGTGGCGGTGTAGCCGCCGATGCCATAGAACACCGCGTGGCCCAGCGACAGCTGGCCTGCATAGCCGCCCACGATGTTCCAGGCGACCGACAGGGCGGAGAAAACGAACAGCAGGACGAACAGGTTGGTCCAGAAGGGAGTGCCCATGACGACGGGCACGAGGAACATGACGATCAGCAAGATGACGCTGACGTAGGTTTTGGGATGTCGAAAGTCGGGAAACACGTCTCGCTCCTTGGTGTTCTGGTCACTCTGTACCGACGCCGAACAGGCCGTTCGGTTTCAGGACAAGGATCAAGAGGAAGATCCCGAAATACACGACCTCTTTCAGGTCGGGAGCGATGTAGAAGCCGGCCAGGGTATCGACGATGCCGATGATCATGGATCCGGCGACCGCCCCGTAAAGGCTTCCCAGCCCGCCCAGCACGACGATGACGAAGGCGGTCAGCACGAAATACGTGCCGACCGTGGGAAACACCGGATACTGCGGCGCCAGCAGGCCGGCGGCGATGCCCACGAAGGCCGTCCCCAGGCCGAAGGCGATGGCGTATACGTTATTGACGTTCACGCCCATCAAGGTGGCCGCGTAGCGGTGTTGGGCCACGGCCCTCAACGCGCGGCCCAGGTAGGTGCGGTGCATGAACAGGTGCAGCAGCACGGCCAGGCTCAGGCCGATCACAAAGGTGACAAGCTGGCCGGTCACCATCGAGAACGGACCGATGCTGATGGCGTTCGTGCCCAGCTCAACCGGCGCGCGGTAGACATTGGCGCCGAAGATCACCAGCGCAAGGTTCAACAGAATGGTGGACACGCCCACCGTGGCGAAGATCTGGATGTGCTGGTCGGCATTGAGCAGCGGCTGGATGATGCCCTTCTGCGTCAGCGCGCCCAGCGCGAACAGGATGACGGCGACCGGGATCAGGCCCGCGTACGGATGCACGCCGAACTGCGCCGCGATCAGATAGACCATGTACATGCCTATCATCAGGAATTCGCCATGCGCGAAGTTCACGACGCGGACGACGCCGAAAATCAGCGTCAGCCCCAGGCTGATGATGGTGTACGCGCCGCCGAGCAACAGGCCATTGATGACCAGTTGAATGAATAATTCCATGGTGCAACCTCTAAGTGCGGGAAGCGCTCCCGTTCTTGCCATGCAGCGGGCAAGAACGGGGAGCGCCGGTCCCGGATAGGTCAGGCCCTAGCGCCGACCGCAGGCGTGGCGCTTATTTCTTGAAGACGGGCTTGCCGAGTGCGAGGTTGCCGGGCGCGATGGTGACAAGCTTGCCGTCCTGCCACTGCATCACATAGAACGTGGATGCATTGTTCTGTCCGTCTTCACCGAAGTCGAAGGCCCAGCCGTTGGCGGTCTGGCCGGCGGGCTTCTTGTACGCCAGGACCGCGGCGCGGATCTTGTCCTTGTCGGTGGACTTGGCGTTGCCGATGGCTTCAAAGAAGGCCTTGGCGCCGACGTAGTTGGTCAGGCTGTGGCCGGATTGCGGATCGCTCTTGTAGGTGGTCTTGTAGGCATCCAGGAATTTGTCCAGGCCGGGCGCGCCGGCCGGATTGATGGACGCCTGGGGAAAGTCCAGGTCGAACACGCCGTTCATGTCGGCGCCCACGGCCTTGGCGGTGTCCGCCAGCGAATAGCCGCCGCCCGCCCCGATCACGACCTTGGGCTTGAAGGCCGCCGCGCGCGCCTGGCTGAAGAAAAGAATGGCGTCGTTCTGGTAGGCCGTCTGCAGCACCACGTCGACCTTCGCGCCCTTCAGGCGCAGGATCAGGGACGACAGATCCACCGTCTTGGCCGAGTACGGCAGGACTTCGACCACGTTGTAGCCCAATTCCTGCGCGCGTTTCTTTTCGGTCGCCGCCACGTCCGTGCCATAGGGGCCGTCTTCGTGGATGATGCCGATCTTGATTTCCTTGGGGTTCAGGCCCATGCCCGGGGCAATGGTGTCATGCAGCGCGTTCACGACCGACACGCCATACAGCGCGGTGTTGGGGTTGCTGCGGAACAGGTACTTGTAGCCGCGGGTGGTGATCTTGTGCGCCGTGGCGCCCAGTTCGAAGTACGGCACCCCGGCCAGTTCGGTGACGGGCGAGGCCGCATACGAGATGCCGGACGCATAGCTGCCGAACACGCCCACCACATCGGAAGAGATCAGGCGCTTGGTTTCCGACACGGCCTGCGTCGGGTCCACGGCGTCGGCCTTGACGATCTGGATCTTCTCGCCGTTGACTCCCCCCGCGGCGTTGATCTCATTGACGGCCAGTTCCAGGCCGCGATAGCTCTCTTGTCCAAGGAGCGCGAGCGCGCCGCTGAAAGGGAAGAGGGCGCCTACCTTGATGTCCGCTGCCGCGGTGCCGCTTGCCAGCGCGCCGCAAACGCCCAGCGCCAACGCAATTTTGTTGAATGTGAACACTGTCTACGCTCCTTTGTTGGTATGGGATGCGGACTGGTCTGAGTGATATCCGTCTTTTTCTATATATGATATATGAGCCGGCAGGGCGAATGACCCTCGCCTTGGATTCTAGTGTCGGAGCCCGCAAGCCGAATCAGGGAATTCCCTGAAACCGCATGAATAAAGCCCCAGCGGCCAATATTGAGCCTAAATGCGCGCATAATTCCGTCAGGCGAACTGCACCTCCGTGCCACCGAAATCGCCGTTCTACGCGCCAGACAATAGCTGTTTTCATCATATATCGTATATCATGAAATACGCTTTTAAGAATGTTCCTAGGAGACGGAAACATGTTCGAGGAAGTTGATTTCGCCGGCAAAAAGGTGCTGATCACCGCCGGCGCCGACGGGCTGGGCCTGGAAATGGCCAAGGTGTTCCGCCACGCGGGCGCCAAGGTGTTCGTGTGCGACGTGAATGAAGAACGCCTGGCCGCGCTGCCGGCCGAACTGCCCGGCGTGCATGCGGCGCGGGCGGACGTTTCGGACGAAGACAGCGTGGAAGCGCTCTTTGCCGCCGTCGAACAGAAACTGGGCGGCCTGGACATCCTGGTCAACAACGCCGGCGTGGCGGGCCCCACGGGCTACGTGGAAACCCTGTCCAAAGCCGACTGGGACCGCACCCTGGCCGTGAACATCACCGGCCAGTTCCTGTGCGCAAGGAAGGCGATTCCGCTCCTCAAGGAGTCCAGCGCGGGCGTGATGATCAATTTGTCCTCGGCCGCCGGCCATCTGGGATTCGCGGGGCGCTCGGTCTACTCGGCGTCCAAGTGGGCGGTGATCGGCTTTACCAAGTCGCTGGCCATCGAACTCGGGGGCCATGGCATCCGGGTCAATGCCATCCTGCCCGGCGCGGTCGAAGGGCCGCGGATCCGTGCCGTCATCGCGGCCAAGGCCGGCACCCTGGGCCGTCCGGTGCAAGAGATCGCCAGCCAGTATGAAGACCAAGCCGTGCTGGGCCGCATGGTGACCGCGCGCGACATCGCCAACATGGTGCTGTTCAACGCCAGCGAAGCCGCGCGCAGCGTCACCGGCCAGGCGATCGTGGTGGACGGTTTCACGCAGAAGCTCTACTGATGGGCGCCGGCTCCCCGGCGCGCCGCGCCGCCATCATCGGGACCGGCCTGATCGGCCAGGGCTGGGCCATCGTGTTCGCACGCATGGGCTGGGACGTACGGCTCTACGACGTCAACGCCGCCATGCTGGCCGAGGCCCGCTCGCTGATCCTGCAACAGTTGCGCGAACTGGAAGTCCAGAGCCTCCTGGACGACGCCGACGCCATCGTCGAACGCGTCCAGACGGCCGGCAGCCTGCGGGACGCCTTGCAGGGCGCCTGCTACATCCAGGAAAACTCCCCCGAAAAGGTGGAGATCAAGCGCGCGCTGTTCTCGGAACTGGACGCGCTGGCGGAACCGCACGCGGTGATCGCCAGCTCCACTTCCAGCATCCCCGCCAGCCTGTTCACCGAGCATCTGGCAGGCCGGCACCGCTGCCTGGTAGCGCATCCGGTCAATCCGCCTTACCTGATACCGGTCGTGGAACTGTGTCCCGCGCCCTGGACCAGCGCAGAGGCGCTGGACGGCGCGCGCGAGGTGATGACCGCCATCGGCCAGAAACCGGTGCTGGTCCGCAAAGAGATCGAAGGTTTCATCCTGAACCGCCTGCAAGGCGCCTTGCTGCAAGAGGCCTTCCGGCTGGCCAGCGAGGGCATCGCCAGCGCTGAAGACATCGACACGACAGTCAAGGATGGCCTGGGCCTGCGCTGGTCCTTCATGGGGCCGTTCGAAACCATCGATCTGAACGCCCCGGGCGGCATTGCGGACTATTGCGAGCGCTATGGCGGCCTCTATCAATCCATCGGGGCCACGCAGGGCGAATGCGTGGCCTGGCAAGGAGCGCTCGTCGACGCCCTGTCCAACGAGCGGCGCAGCCTGCTGCCACACGAAGATCTTCCCAGGCGCCGCTTCTGGCGCGACGAAAAACTGATGCGCCTGATGCGCCACAAGCAAAGCAACGGAGACAACCATGGCTAAACCCAAACCCAAAGTCGTCATCACCTGCGCCGTGACGGGCGCCATCCACACGCCCAGCATGTCGCAGCACCTGCCGGTCACCGCCGACGAGATCGCGGAAGCCGCCATCGGCGCCGCCAAGGCCGGCGCAGCGGTGCTGCATCTGCACGCGCGCGATCCGCGGACGGGCAAGCCGTCGCAGGATCCGGCGCTGTTCAAGCCCTTCCTGGAGCGCATCAAGCGCGAGACGGACGCCATCATCAACATCACCACCGGCGGCAGCCCCCACATGACGGTGGAAGAGCGCATGCGCCCGGCCACCACCTTCCAGCCGGAACTGGCTTCGCTGAACATGGGCTCCATGAACTTCGGCCTGTTCCCGATGCTGGACCGCTTCAAGGACTTCAAACACGAGTGGGAACGCGAGCACCTGGAGAACAGCCGGTCGCTGGTCTTTCGCAACACCTACCAGGACATCGAATCCATCCTGACGCTCGGCAATGCCAATGGCACGCGCTTCGAGTTCGAATGCTATGACATCAGCCATCTCTACAACCTGGCGCACTTCGTGGACCGCGGCCTGGTGAAGTCCCCGCCGTTCATCCAGTCTGTATTCGGCATCCTGGGCGGCATCGGCCCGCACCCCGAAGACCTGATGCACATGAAGCGCACGGCCGACCGCCTGTTCGGCAACGACTATGAATGGTCGATCCTGGGCGCGGGCCGCAGCCAGATGCAGCTTGCGACCATCGGCGCGGCCATGGGGTCCAATGTGCGGGTGGGGCTGGAGGATTCCCTGTGGATCGGTCCGGGCCAGTTGGCGGAATCCAACCGCGTCCAGGTCGAGCGCATCCGCGGCATCCTCGAAGCGCTGAACCTCGATATCGCCACGCCGGACGAGGCGCGCGCCAAACTGGGCTTGAAGGGCAAGGACAACGTCGCATTCTGACGAAAGGGCGCGCGCCGGCTGCGGCCGGTCAGCGCGGCTTGTCCGGGGCGTCCGGCATGGAGCCGGCCGCCTCGGCGTCAGGCGCGGCGCCGCAGGGCCTCAGCCAGCATGTTCACATCCAGCACACGATCAAAGTTGGCCGCGTGGCGGGCCTTCAGGCTCAGGTCGGCCGCCAGCGTCAGCTCCGCATCGGACGGCGTGCCCGCCGCGCCCAGCTCGCGCAGCGTGGTCGGCAGGCCCACCTGGGCATACCACTGCGTCAGGTCTGCCAGCATGCCATCGGCGCGGTCTTCCAGATCGAGCTGCACCAGCAGGCCCACGGCAACCTGCAATCCGTGCAGCGCCGTGGCTACGCCGTTGATCTTGGGCAGCCCGCGCGTCAGGGCGTGGGCGATGGACAGGCCGCCGCTCTCAAAGCCCAGACCGCTCATGAGGATCATTGCTTCCACCACGCGCTCAAAGGCCGGCGTGGGCTGGCCGGTTCCAGCCACGGCCACGGCATCTGCGCCGTCGGCCAGCAGGGTGCGCAGGCAGCCGTCGGCAATAAACTGGGCGGTCAACAGAGGCGCCGCGTCATACATGTTCATGCCGCCGTTGTTCCGGCATTGCTCGGCTTCGAATTTCTTGGAGATTGCGTCGCCCAGGCCCGCGCGGAAGAAATGCACGGGGGCGGTCGCGATGATGGCGGTGTCCACCAGCACGATCGTGGGGTTGAACAGCATGTGCTCCACCGCCAGGAGGTTGTGATGCGCGTCGTACAGGACGTAATTCTTGCTGGTGGGGGCGTCATTGGACGCCACCGTGGGCACGGTGATCAAGTGGCAGTGCGAGGACTTGGCCACCGCCTTGCCCGCGTCCAGCGACTTGCCGCCGCCAACGGCGATCACCATGTCGGCGCCCACCGCGGACGCCTGCGCGCGCAGGCCCGCGATGACCTCCGGGGTCAGATCGCCCTCGACGATCAAGGGCGCAAGCGCCACGCCGTGCGCGGCACACAAGGCTTCGATTCTTGGACCCAGCACGCCGTGGACGTAGCTGTCGATGACGAGCGCCGCGTGGCGGCCGAACAAGGCCGCGTACTTGCCCAGGGTGTCCAGGGCGTTCGCGCCCTGAATGTAGCGGCCGGGGGCTCCAAAAACCTTCAGCATGGGGTCTTCCTATTTGCGGGCCCCGGGGGGGCGGTAGTCGAGTTCTTTTTCGCGTTCGACCAGCCAGTCGATCATGATCTTGCCGCCCCAGACCAGATCGGCCTGGATGGCCTTGCGGGCGCGTTCGGAGTCGCGCGCTTCAAGGGCTTCGATGACGGCTTCGTGGCGGTGTTCGTCCGTGGAGTAGTCCAACCCCGCCGTCTTGACGTGGAACACTTTGAGGATGGGGCCGGTAATGACCCAGAACGATTCCACCGTGCTGCGCAGGATGGGCTTGTTGCTGGCTTCAAGGATGGCGAAGTGGAACTTGCGGTTCAGGTAGCTGGCGCGCTTGGGGTCGGTGGATGTGCAGGAAATGAAGTCCCGCTGCAGGGCGATCAGATTGTCCAGTTGCTTGCGCGTGATGTTCTGGGCCGCTTCGGCCGCGCCCATCCCTTCCAGATGGAATCGGATCTGCTGGATTTCACGCAGTTTTTCCGAATTGACGTAGGGCACGTAGACAGCCGTGGCCGCCTGCATTTCCAGCCCCTGTTCGCTGATGAGACGGAAGATCGCCTCGCGTACGGGCGTGATGGACACGCCCATTTCCTGGGCCAATTCCCCAATGATCAGGCGCTCGCCGGGTTCGTACTGCCCATTGATCAGGGCATTGCGGATTTCGTTGTAGACCCTGACGGAGAGGTTCTCTTTTTTTATTGGTTTGAGGCTGGGCATGACGTGTCTGGCTTGCTGTATGTGGGTAGCGGTGATTCCAGGATGAATTCTAGCCCGCCGTAGCCAATTCGAACGCAATGGGTATATTATATATCATATATTCTAAACGAGAGAGGAGGCGCGATGCGCAAGGATCAGGACACCCCGACCGGCGAAGAAATCGCGAGGCTGCGGGAAAAGGCCCGCCACATCCGGCTTGAGACCATCCGCCTGATCGAGATCGCCAAGGTCGGGCACTACAGCTCTGTCTTTTCATGCGCGGAAATCTTCGCCGCGCTGTACTACGACGTGATGCGTCTGCGGCCAGGCGAACCGCATTGGCCCGACCGCGACCGATTTCTGATGGGCAAGGGCCACGCGGCGGTGGGGTTGTTCCCGGTGCTGGCCGACCACGGTTTCATCGAACGCGAGCTGCTGGACGGCTATACCCGGCTGGGCAGCCCGCTGGGCGATCACCCCGACATGAGCAAAGTGCCCGGCATCGACTTCAGCTCGGGGTCCATCGGCCACGCGCTGTCCAATGGCGTGGGCATGGCGGTGGGCGGCCGCATGAGCCAGCGTGACTTCAACGTTTTCGTGATGCTGGGCGACGGCGAGATGCAGGAAGGACAGGTCTGGGAGGCGGCGCTCTTCGCTGCGCACAACCGCCTGTCGCGTCTGGTGGCCATCATCGACCGCAACGGCTATCAGTTGGACGGCAAGGTGGACGACGTGATGGGCGTGGAGTCGCTGAAGGAAAAGTGGCTGGCGTTCGGATGGGAAGTCCATGAGGTCGATGGCCACGATCTGGCCGCGCTGACCGGCTTGCTGCGCCGCCTGCGCGCGGACGGCGCGCGCGCCAGGCCGGCGTGCGTGATCGCCAGCACGATCAAGGGCAAGGGCGTGTCCTACATGGAAACCGAACCGGGTTGGCACCTGGGCTATCTGGCGCCGCAAGACGCGCGAAGCGCCGTCGACGAAATCCTCTCCCGCGAGATCTGAATGGCACAGGCACAAGTACGTTCCCCCGATTCCTGGCAGTACCGCGCGCTCAACGCGGTGAACCCCGGGCTGTCCTATCTTTCCGACGCGCTGATCGAGCTGGCCCAGGCCGGGCATCCCGTCGTCGCCGGTTCGGCCGATCTGCAGTATTCCAACGGACTGAACCGCTTTGCGCAGGCTTATCCCGACCGCTATATCCAGTTCGGTATTTCCGAGCAGAACATGGTGTCCGCCGCGGCGGGTCTGGCGACCACGGGCGTGATGCCCTTCGTGGCCACCTTCGCGTCCTTCCTGGGCCTTTTGTGCTGCGAACAGATCCGCATGGATGTGGCCTACACCAAGCTCCCGGTCCGCCTCATCGGGCACCACACCGGCATCAGCCTGGGCTTCTATGGCACTTCGCACCATGCCACCGAAGACATCTCCACCATGCGCGCCCTGGCCGGCCTGACGGTGGTTTCGCCCGCCGACGGCCCACAACTGGCGTCCGCCATCAAGGCGTCGGTGGACTGGCCCGAACCCATCTATTTCCGCATCGGACGTGGCCGCGATCCGCAGGTCTATGAAGACGGCGCGCCGTTCGAGTTCGGCCGCGCCATCGTGCATTCCACCGGCAGCGATCTGAACATCGTCGCCTGCGGCATCACGCTGCATGCCGCATTGGCCGCCGCCGAACAACTGCGCCAGGAAGGCCTGTCCGTGGGCGTGATCGACATGCCCACCATCAAGCCGCTGGACCGCGAAGCCGTGCTGGCCGCCGCCAGCCGCGCCCGCCTGCTGATGACGGTGGAAGAACACAACGTGCTGGGCGGGCTGGGCTCGGCCGTGGCCGAGGTGCTGGCCGATGCCGGCACCGGCACGCGCCTGCGCCGCCACGGCATTTATGATGAATACAGCCTCATCGCGCCGCCCACCACCCTGTATGCCCATTACAAGCTCGATGCCCTGGGCATCGGCGACGTCGCGCGCCAGTTCATCAAGACTTGATCCCGGAGAAGACAATGAAGGAAATCAGCGGAAACACCCGTCTGTTCGGCATCCTGGCCGACCCGATCCACCATGTGAAGACGCCGCAGCGCATGAACGAGCACTTCGCCAAGATCGGATTCGACGGCGTGTGCGTGCCGTTTCATGCGCGGCCCGACAATCTGGCCGCGGTGGTCGAAGGACTGCGCCACCTGGAGAACCTGGGCGGCGTGATCGTCACCGTTCCCCACAAGACAGCCATCCTGGAACTGGCCGACGAGGCCACGCCCGTCGCGCGCAAGATCGGAGCGGCCAACGTGCTGCGCCGCGAGGCCGACGGCCGGCTGGTGGCCCACATGCTGGATGGCGAGGGCTTCGTGCGTGGGCTGCAAAGCTGCGGCGTATCCCTTGAAGGCAAAACCGTGTACCTGGCCGGCGCGGGCGGCGCGGCCAACGCGATCGGTTTCGCGCTGGTCCAGGCAGGTGTTTCGCGGCTGACCATCGCCAACCGTACACCGGCCAAGGCAGAGGACCTGAAGGCCCGCATCCTGTCGCTGCATCCCGGTGCGCGGATCGAGGTGGGCACGTCCGATCCGTCCGGCCATGACCTGGTCGTCAATGGCACATCGCTGGGCATGAAGGAAGGGGATCCGCTGCCGCTGGATGCAAGCCGCCTGACGCCGGACCAACTGGTGTGCGAAGTCATCATGCAGCCCCGCGACACGGCGTTGCTGCAGGCCGCGCAAGCGCGCGGCTGCAAGGTTCATTATGGCGCGCCCATGCTGGCCTGCCAGATTGAACTGATGGTGGAAATGCTGGGCGTGGCGCCTGCCCGGTAAGCCCATGCAGCCATATTCGGAATTCGGTGGATAACGATGGGCGACTACGATTTCATCATCGCGGGCGGCGGCACGGCCGGATGCATCCTGGCCAACCGGCTCAGCGCCGACGGCAAGTATCGCGTGCTGATGCTCGAGGCCGGGCAAGAGGCCCGCAGCATGTGGATTCCCATTCCTGCGGGCTTCTCCAAGCTGCTGGTGAATCCCGACTACAACTGGCGCTTTGCGACCGAGCCGGAAGACAACGTGTATGGCCGGACCATCGCCGTGCCGCGCGGCAAGGGCGTAGGGGGATCGACGCTGATCAACGGCATGATCTACGTCCGGGGCCAGCCGCAGGATTACGACGGCTGGGAGGCCGCCGGCGCGGTCGGTTGGGGCCATGCCCAGGCGGAGCGCATCTTCCGCAAGATCGAAAATTACGCGCCCGGCGGCGACGGCCGCGGCACGAGCGGCCCCATGCACCTGGAAGAAGTGGCCGAACGGTTTCCGCTGTCGGACGCCTTCCTGCAGGCCGCCCGGGAAGACGGCCAGCCCTTCAACCCTGACTACAACAGCGGCAGCCAGGAGGGCGTGGGCTACTACCAGGTTCTGCAGCATCGCGGCAGGCGCTGGAGCGTGGTGGACGGCTACATGAAGCCTGCCGCCGGCCGCAAGAACCTCAGCGTGGAATGTGGCGCTCACGTGACGCGTCTGGTGTTCGAGGGCAAGCGCTGCGTGGGCGTGGCCTATCGCAAGAACGGGCAGGAATACACGGTGCGCGCAAGGCGCGAAACGCTGCTGTGCATGGGCGCTGTGCAGTCGCCGCAACTGCTGGAGCTGTCCGGCGTGGGCAATCCGGCCTTGCTGCAGTCCTTCGGCATTGCTCTGGTGCATGCGCAGCCGCAGGTGGGCGAGAACTACATCGACCACTTCGCCACGCGCATGAACTGGCGCGTGAAGGACACGGTGACCCTGAACGAGATGTCGCGCGGCTGGCGGCTTGCACGGCAGGTGGCGCGCTACTACCTGCGCCACAAGGGCATCCTGACGCTGGGCACGGGGCTGGTGCATGGATTCGTGAAGAGCGCGCCGGACCTGCCCACACCCGACGTGCAGTTCTTCTTCGTCCATGCCAGTTACGCCAATGCCGCCGAACGCATCCTGGACAGGCATCCGGGCATGACGATAGGCGTGGCGCAACTGCGGCCCGAGTCCGTCGGCACCATTCATATCAAATCAGCCGATCCGCTGGCCGCCCCGTCGATCAGGCCCAATTTCCTGTCCGCCCAATTGGACCGCGACAGCCTGGTGGGGGGCATGCAGGCAGCGCGCCGCATCGTGGGGCAGCCCGCCATGCAGCGCTATGTGGAGTCCGAGGTCAGTCCCGGCTCTGCCGTGGACAGCCCAGCCGAATGGCTGGATTTTGCGCGGCGCAACGGGCAGACCATCTACCACCCGATCGGCACCTGCCGCATGGGGTCGGACGCCTTTGCCGTCACCGATGTGCGGCTGCGTGTGAACGGCGTGTCCGGTTTGCGCGTGGTGGACGCGTCCGTCATGCCGAAGATGGTGTCCGGCAATACCCAGGCGGCCGTCATGATGGTGGCCGAGCGCGGCGCTGAAATGATCCTGGAAGACGCCGCGCAAGCGTAATGGCGTCTTGCTTGCGCGGGACTGTGCCTTCAGACTGGGAGCCTACGCTTGCCTGACACGAAGGAGACCTCATGACCTACGACCTTTGGTATTGGAATGGCATTCCCGGGCGCGGTGAGTTCGTGCGCTTGGCGCTGGAAGCGGGCGGTATTCCGTATCGGGAGCGCGCGCGCGAACCTGGCGCCGATGAAACCACGCTGATCGGGGACATGCAATCCGCGCGCCGGCATCCGCCTTTCGCTCCGCCCTATCTGGTGGCGGGAGAGATGACACTGGGGCAAACGGCCAACATCCTGCTGTTCCTGGGCGAAAAGCATGGCCTTGCGCCGGAATCGCTCGAAGGGCGCCTGTGGGTGAACCAGCTTCAGCTCACGATCGCCGACATGGTGGCCGAGGCGCACGACACCCATCACCCGATTTCCGCCAACGAATACTACGAAGACCAGATGGAAGAGGCCGCGCGCCGCGCCCGCGTGTTCCGCGAAGAGCGCATTCCAAAGTTCCTGGACTATTTTGAACGGGTCCTGGGCGGGCCGGATGCCTGGCTGGCCGGCGGCAAGGATTGGACCTATGTGGACCTGTCCTTGTTTCATCTGACCGATGGCTTGCTTTATGCCTTCCCCAAGCGCATGGGCACTGTCGCGGCGCATTATCCCAACGTCTTTGCGCTGCATAAACGCGTGACGGAGCTTCCGGCGCTGCAGGCTTACTTTGCAAGCGGCAGACGGCTTCCGTTTGGTGAGGATATTTTCCGCCAATACCGCGAACTGGACGCCGCTTGAACCTCGGGCTTACCCGGGTGTGCGGGGGCGCGACGGTCCGGCGTATTTTGGTCAGGCCTGGCGGGAATATATTGAGGTGAGATCATTTTTAGGATTAAATAGTTTCGTATTGATACATATCCTTGGGCTTGTTCTGGTCGACACCTGAAGCTGCCCCATCGATGACGGGCCGCGCAGGCTGGGGTTCGCGGCGGTTGCCAGCAGTCTCGTCCCATCCTAGGCAGGAGCTCGTCATGCATTGGTTCACCCTAAGCCGTCTGTTCGGCGCAGACCGCGCATTGCGAAAGGCCGATCTGCATGGTCAGATCGCGGCCATCCATAAGTCGCAGGCGGTCATCGAATTCGACCTTGATGGCCATATCCTGATGGCCAACCAGAATTTCCTGGATGCCATGGGTTATTCCCTGGATGAAATTCTGGGCTGCCATCACCGCATGTTCATGAGCCCCGCCGAGCGCGATTCGGTGGCCTACGCGGCGTTCTGGCAAAAGCTGGGGCAGGGCGCGCATGACGCGGGCCGCTATCGGCGGATCCGCAAGAATGGGGCCGAGGTCTGGCTGCAGGCTTCCTACAATCCCATCTTCGATAAGCACGGGCGGCCGCTCAAGGTGGTCAAGTACGCCACGGACATTACCAGCCAGCAGCATCGGCAGGCGGACTCCGAGGGCCAGTTGGCGGCCATTTCCAAGGTGCAGGCCATTATCGAATTCGAGCTCGACGGCACCATCATCCGCGCCAACGACCTGTTCCTGAATGCCGTCGGCTACCGAGCCGACGAAGTGCTGGGCCGGCATCACAGCATGTTCGTGTCGCCCGAAGAGGCCCGGGGCGCGGCGTACAAGGAATTCTGGCGGAAACTGCGCAGCGGCGAACACGCCACGGGCCAGTATCCGCGGCTTGGAAGAGATGGCCGCCAGGTCTGGATCGAAGCCAGCTACAACCCGATCTTCGACGCGCAGGGGCGGCCGTTCAAGGTCGTGAAATACGCCACGGACATCACCCGGCGTTTCACCGCAGCCCAAACGCTGCGGGTGGCCGTCCAGGGGCTGACCGAAAACGCCGAACGCGCCAGCCAGGCCAACGCCCTGGCGCGGGATGCGAGCAGTATCGCGGAGACGGGCGGCAAGACGGTGCAGGGCGTGGTCACCACCATGGAGGCCATTACCCAGAGCTCGCGCCGCATTTCCGACATCATTGGCGTGATGGACAGCATCGCTTTCCAGACCAACATCCTTGCGCTCAACGCCGCGGTGGAGGCGGCGCGTGCCGGCGTGCAGGGCAAGGGCTTTGCCGTCGTCGCGGCCGAGGTCCGCAGCCTTGCGCAGAACAGCGCCGCCGCGGCCAAAGAGATCAAGGGGCTCATCACCGCCTCGGTGGAACAGATCGAGACCGGGGCCGCGCAGGTCCAATCGGCGGGCGCCACGATGGACGGCATCGTGACGTCCTCGCGGCGCGTTACCGAGATCATGGCGCAAGTCGTGGAGGTTTCGTTGGCGCAATCGGCCACACTGGGCGAGGTCACCGAGGACATCACCCAGATGACCGCGGAGGCGGCGGCGTCCAAGCCTGCCGCGCCCGCCATTCGCACCCGGCCGGCCTCCCGCGCGGCCATGCTGCCCAAACCGGCGCTGGCCTACGCGCACGATTGAAGGCCGGAAGCCGGGCGCAGGCGGGCGCCGGCCGTAGTGCGCTATAAAGACGGAATTGTCTGAACCCCCTGGCCCGGGCAGGAAGCATCCCTGCCGGGCCGCGCCATTTGCGGCAATCCGTCCATGACCGAATCCGAAGCCTTGGCTCTTGCCTCGCACCGCCACTACAAGGGCGGCCTGTACCGCTATGTGGGAACCGCCCGCCACTCCGAAACGGAGGAGTCCATGGTGGTGTACGAACATCTGTGGCCGCATCAGCGCGGCCTGTGGGTGCGCCCGGCGACGCTATTCTTCGGCCAGCTTGCCGATGGCTCGCCCCGCTTCGCTCCCTTGCCCGCGGCGGAGTAGCGCCGTGACATTCTTCAATCGGCGCCCGCGCGCCAGCGGCACGGCAACCGCCCGGCCCGCGGCACGCGCCCAGGCCGCCTTATCGGAAGCGCTGCATGCGCTGCGCGGTCCCTTCATCGTGGCCGACCTGGAAACCACCGGCCTGTCCACGGCAAGCTGCGAGATCCTGGAATTCGCGGCGGTCCGGATAGGCCCGGCCGGCGCGCTGGAACGGGAGTACACGCAGGTCGTGCGCACGCGCGGTCCGGTGCCGCCGTTCATCTCGCGGCTCACCGGCATAACGCAGGCAGAGGTCGACCGCCATGGCGTGCCGGTCGTGCAGGCGTTTTCCTCGTTCCTGGCGTTCGTCGAAGACCTGCCCGTGTTTTTTCACAATGCGTCTTTCGACCGGCGGTTCTTGGGTGCGGCAGCGGATCAGACCGGGCTGCCATTTCCGAATGCGACCCATTGCACGCTGGCGCTGGCGCGGCGCGCCTGGCCCGAGCTGCCCTCGCACAAGCTGGACATCCTGGCGCGCCACGTCGGCGCATCGCAGCCGACTCACCGCGCCTTGGCCGACGTGCGGACCACGGTCGCCGTGGCGCTGGCCGCCAGTTCGCGTCTGGCCGTGGCATGACGCGGCGCTAGCACGCCGCTTATCTGGGAATTCCGATGTCCGACCTGGAACAGATCAAAACCGCCGTACGCCAGTTCACGGCGGAGCGTGAATGGCAGCAGTTCCATTCGCCCAAGAACCTGTCGATGGCCCTGGCGGGCGAAGCCGGCGAGCTGGTGTCGCTGTTCCAGTGGCTGAGCGAGGACCAGTCCCGCAATCTGTCCGCCGAACGGCTGTCGGAAGCCGCCGACGAGATCGCGGATGTGCAGATGTATCTGGTCGCCCTGGCCGATCAGCTTGGGGTGGATATTGCCGGCGCTGTCGCCGGCAAGATGATCAAGAACGCGGGGAAGTATCCGGCCGATCGTTTCAGGCGCAGCGCGCGCAAGTACAACGATCCGCCGGAAGGCTAGGCGTCAAAGGACCTTCTGTTCGTGGTGCACCTGGGGCGGTTCGACAAAGAACCCCGCCACGAGTTTGCGCCATTCCTGGAAATCGGTGGACTCGCGAAAATCGACCATGTGGTTTTCCACGGTTTCCCAATCCACGACCAGCGTATAGCGTTGCGGCTGTTCGATGCTGCGATACAGCTCCATGGCATGGCATCCGCGGGCGCGCAGGAAAAGCGGCTTCGCCTGGGCAACGCCTGCTTCGAACAACGCTTCCTGTCCTTCGCGGACAAGAATGCTGGCAATCTCCTGAATCATGGCTGAGTCTCCGAGTGAATTGGGGCCGGGCAGGGCCCGGCGGGCCGGAGTAGTATGGCTGAAAATTCCATTTTTGCGTGTCCGATGAATCACCGAGCCGTCACCTTGACTCGCCTCATTGCCGTTCGCCTGCTTTGGTACGTCGGCGTCGGCGCCCTCGCTCTGGTGGCCTTCTTCCTGCACACCCAATTCGGCGTCGCCGTGCTGCTGTCGGCCATCGCCATCTATATACCGCTGTCGATGCTGGGCATGCCGCTCATGGCCTGGCTGTGCCTTGCCTACCGCGCCGAAGCCGGCGGGCCGCCGTTGCCGCCGGCCTGGCCCGGCTATCTGGCCGGCGTCACCGGCATCGTGCTGCTGGCCAGCTACCACGCGCTGGCGGATCAGGATCTCGCGGAATCCGGTGTCCTGTTGATGCTGGTGGCCGTGGACCTGCTGTTGGCACGCAGGGAAGCCGCGCAGATCCGCCGCCTCGCGCACCATCGTGCGCGCTAGGGATCTTGCGTGAGCTGAACCCGCATCGTCCCATCCTTAAAGCCGAGCCGGTATCGCCGGCGCTGCTTCCCGCGCTTTTCCTGTCGCCCATACGCATGGGCCGGCTTGCGCCCGTCCGCATATTTCGGCCTTTGCAATACGCCGGATCCTCATCCACAAAGACGCGGTCGTCCGTTTAACCGATACCGACATGCGTAGGACGGCGCAATCATTCCGTACCCATACGAAAGTCTCACGCTGCCATCCCTAGCCGGAATGCAGTCCATGGGAAGTAGGGGTCCGAGCCGGTCGGCTTCCGGCATCTGTGCATCCGCGCAAACGGATCAGGAGGAGCTCAAATGAAAAAGCTCGCAGCAGCAGCCGCATTGTCATTGTTCGCCGCGTCGGCCTACGCCACTGGCCCCGGCCAGGTCGGGGGCTCGGTGACGGGCCACGCAGGCACCGTGCACGGCACCGCGTCATCCATCTCCACCGGCAGTTCGGTGGTGGCCACCCAGGTCAATGGCTACGGCTCGTCCAGCCAGACGTCGTTCGGCAGCACGGGCGGCATCGCGGAAGTCGGCGGAACGTTCGGCCGCGACGGCACGCAAGTGGTCACCAGCACGCGCCAGTACGCCAATAGCGAGTCCTACGGCCAGGTCACGGGCAATGCGCCGATCATGGTGGGCGACAGTATCGCCAATGGCGGCGCGACGTTCGGCCAGACGGAAACCAGCGCGTCGGCCACGGGAACCTTCCACGCGGCGAACGTCGGCGGTTTTGGGGCGATACACGGCATCGGCTCGGTTGGCCATGTCGTTGGGTTCAATCACTGACCCAATTATCCGGACGGCTTCGGCCGTCCGGGCGAGGGGACATCATGAAGACCATTGTTCTTGCCATTTCCTTGTCGCTTGCGGCGTTTTCGGCCGGGGCACAGACCAGTACCTCCAGTTCCACGACGTCGGCATCGTCCGGGTCGACCAATGCGGGCAACAACCAGGGCATCACGCTGAATTCCAACAACAGCGGGACCAGCACCATACACAGCGCGCCGCCGGTCGGCGGTCAGAGCTTCTACGGTTCATTCTCGTCGGATAGCTGCATGGTGTCCGCGGGCGGCGGCGGCTCCGTGGTGGGCTTCGGAATGAACGTCGCGATTCCGATCGAGGATCAGAAATGCAGCCTGCGCCGCAACTTCGAACGCACGATGCAGGCAGCGGCCTCCACGAAGGACGCCGACCGCTCCCGCCGTCTCGAAACGGCGGCCATCGATATCCTGTGCCAGACCGATGACCGCACCAAGGCAGCCCTGGTCGCCCAGGGGCTATGCACCAATCCGGCCTTGACGACTGCCGACCACCGCTTTGACAGCGGGGCGGTCGCCCAGGTCGCGGCGCCGACGCCCGTCCAGACGGTGCGCCTGGCGCCCCCGCAGCCTCAGGCGCCGGCCGCGCAGGGGTATCCCGTGCAATCCGCCCGTAGCGCCTCGCTGACCTCGCCGCCGCTGCGGAACCCGCGGATGGAGCGGCAGCAGTTCGCCGACTTCTATACGCCTGGTTGAGCCGGGGCCTGGCGGCGCGGGCCGCCAGCGGCTGCTAGGTTGAGACGGGAGGCGGGACGGCGACGGGCGCGGCCGCCTGCGCCGGTTCCGGCGCCGAGGCCAGAAGCATCGTGGGAGGAGACGACACTTCCAGCCCGGCGTCGTGCAGCCGCTTGAGTACGGTGAACAGCAGGGCGCTGCGCACGCCGTAGGCGGTGCGGGGCGAGGAGACGTATCCCTTCGCGTTGAAAATCAGGTGCCCCGCGTCGATGCCATCCAGGAAGACGTCGGGTGCCGGCGCGTCGAGCACGTCCTCATGGTCCGCGAATGCCTGAAGAATCAACTCGCGCACCTGCTCCGCATCGATGGACAAGGGCATGGGCAGCTTGATCTGCACCAGACCCAGCGGGTTGGACCGCGTGACGTTGCGCACGGTCTTCGTCACGAATTCCGAATTCGGAACGATCACGGTGGAGCGGTCGCCCATCTGGATTTCTGTCGCGCGCACATTGATGCGCAGGATGTCGCCTTCGACGCCGCCCAGGGATACCCAGTCGCCGACCTTGACGGGACGTTCGGCCAGCAGGATCAGGCCCGACACGAAGTTCTGCACCACCGCCTGCAGCCCAAAACCGATACCCACGGACAGCGCGCTGGCGATCCACGCAACGCGTTCCAGGCCGATGCCGGCGGCGGACAGCGACAGCGCAACGGCCACCACGACGCCCCCGTACCCAAACAACGTGGCCGCGGACAGCTGCATGCCGGGGTCGAGTTCCGTGGTGGGCAGGTAGCGGTTCGACAGCCAGCGCTTGAGCATCTTCACGCCGAGCAGCGACAGGGCCAGCACCAGCAGCGCCTGCAGGACCGCGCCGGGCCGGATCTGCGCCTCGCCAATCGCCAGACCCTTGCGCAACTGATCGAAGCGCTGCAGCAGGTCCATCGGCGCTTCGCCGAAGGGCGCCAGCAGAAGGGTGATGGCAAGCAGGGCGATCGCCACGCGCCCCATGCCGGACAGCAGCACCGCGGCCTGGTCGCGCATGCCGGGCCCTTCGTTTTCGCTGCTGTCGCGGTGGGACGTGCCCAGCAAGGTGCTGAATCCGTCTTCGATCAGGGTCGACGCCAAGTAGGCGGAGGCGAGCACGATCAGCACCCACAACGCTTGTTTGACCAGGAAACTGCCAAACGCCACATAGCCTGCCAACAGGCTGGCCAGGCTCAGGATCAGCACGGTCCAGACCGCGGCCAGCAACAGGGATACCCAGAGCGGGATAGGGGTTTCGCTTTCCTGCATGGCCTGCCGGCGCAGTCTGCGGCTGATAGCCAGCACAGCGCCCAGCATCGCCATGCTGAGCACGGCAACGATGCCCGTCAGCGTGATCGTCGTGGTCAGGCTGGCGTTGAGCAGAACCGGCAGACGCTCGGCCAGCCAGATCATCACCACCAGCACGCCCATCACGCCGGGCAGCCAACGCAACCGGTTCGCGACGATGTCGCTCACGGGTGGCAGGCGCCAGGAAGGGCGGTTGGTGGACAGCAACGCGTAGCCCAGCCCGGACACGTAACCCCCGAAACAGACCGTCGCTACCAGATTCGCCAGCAGCGAGGTCGTGCTGTCCGACAACTGCGACTTCCAGTCCAGTCCGATATGAATCAAGAGCGCGATCACGCCAGGCGTGGCCACCGACAGGACCACCAGCGTGACCGCCAGGAACGAGCGGCGCAAGCGCCCCGGCGGCACGCGCGTAGCAGTCAGTTGCAGCAGGTACCGGCCGACCCACACGCGCAGTGCGATGGCCAGGGCGGCCGCGGCCGCCAGCATCAGCCAGCCCAATTTTGGCGTCTGCCCGACGGCGGTCGCCAGGTCGTCGCGCAAGGCTTGGAGGCGCGTCAGGTCGCGCGGGAATTCTTCGCGAAACTCCGTCCAGAACTGGCCCGAAAGGAAGGAATCCCGGCGTTCGCCCAGGCGCACCTGAAACTGGGTGCGCCGTTGCGCCGATATCTGTTCGGCGGTCTGGCCCGCGTCCACCGACAGCAGCCTTGCCAGCTTGAGCTGAGCGTCCAGCGTGCGGCTGGTCTTTTCGAGCTGCGCGCGCTGAGCCGCCACATCGGGTGCTTCCTTCGCGCCTTCGGGGGGCGTGCCCAGTTCGCTCAGCCGCGCTGTCACGCTGGCCAGTTGGGGGGTAAGGGCTTCGGTGGCGGCGTCCGCCTTGGACTGGATGTCCAGGGCATCCCCGCGTTGCTTGACCAGGTTGCCGTCATCCGTTTCGTCGGCGATCCGCTTGCGGATATCGTCGATCTGCTTGCGCGCGGTGGCGAGCACCGTTTCCGTGTCGGGGGGCGCGGGCGGCGGCGCCGCGAACGCGGGCATGAGGCAAAACACCAGCAGCCATGCCGCCAACAGTGCCACGAAATGTGGCGCGCGGCCGCGGGGGGCGCGGGAAAGCAGGGAAGGCGTGGTCGGGTTCATGTTCCTGGGCGAGTTGCTCGCGTCGAGGCGGCAGCATAACAAGCCGTGGTCCCATCGGTTGCAACAAAAATTGGTATGGCGTCCCTGTTTTTCAGGAGTCCATGGCCGGTCAAATCCCCCTTCGCCCGCAACCCAAGTTTACGAGGCCAACGTTTGGATTCAACTCGTCTGGCTTTTCGGCCCGGGTGCGGATGGCTTTTTCGGTTTGCCCAGCACGCTGTCGCACACATCCAGCCACGCGCGCGCGGCAAAGGACAGATAGCCGGACTGCTGCCAGATATGGCCGACTTCCCATTGCATGCCGGATTTGGCCAGCTTCGCCGTGCTGAGTCCGCGGGTCTTCATGCGCTGCATCAGCGGTTCGGGCAGCAGGGCCACGCCCAGGCCGGCCGAGGCCATCGCCACCAGGAAGTCCCAATGCGCGCTTTGCGCGGCGATGCCGGGCTGAAAACCCGCGTCGGCGAACGCCTGGCGCAAGCGGCGCGTCACCGCGAAATCGTCTGTGGGAATCAGCAGCCGCGCGTCGCGCAATGCGCTCAGCGGCAGCGAGGTTTTGCCCGCCCATTGCGCGTCGGGCGGTCCGATTACCCAGATCGGATAGCTGCCGAACGCGCGCGCGGCAAGACCGCCCGTGGGGGCGATGGGCAGGACGGTGGCGCCCACTTCCAGCTCGCCGCTGGCGACCAGCCCTTCCACGGCTTGGCCCGTGCCCTCGCGCAAGGTCAGGTGTATGCCGGGATGCAGTTCGCGGAATCGCTTCACCACAGGGGTGAACAGCAGGTTGATCATCGGCGGAATGCCGACTTCCAGGGCTCCGCGGTCCAGTTCGGCGGTCTGGCGCAGTTCCACCGAAAGCTGCCGCATGGTCTCCAGCACCTGCAAGCCCCGCTGGTACATGACCTGACCGGTGTCGGTGGGGCGGGCGGTATGCCCGTCGCGGATCAGCAGCGGCGTGCCCGCTTCTTCCTCGAGCTGGCGGATCATCTTGCTGACGGTGGATTGCGTGACGAACAGCGTCTTGGCCGCCTGCGTGAAGCTCGCGTGCCTGACGGTTTCCACGAAATACCGCAATGCGCGCACGTCCATGACCCGCCAGCCCCCCTCGCGCGATGCGCGCCAAATACTCAAACCATGAAAAAGCCGACTTATTTTGATGATTTTAAGTCATTACGAGATTTTTGCCGGCCTTCCTATACTGCCCCAAATTCGTCACGTTGCCGGCCTGTGCGGGCAATGGGACCTCGGGAAACGCCGCGTCAGACGGTGCCTGGGCGCTGAAGGCGGCCCCGCCGCGCCCGGCCGCAAGCCGTAGGCCCTTAAATTTGGAGACACCATGCATCTCGACCGTATCCGCCACCTTGGGCTGCGCGCCAAGATCACGTCCGCCGATCAGGCGGCCATGCTGGTCCAGGACGGCATGACCGTCGGAATGAGCGGTTTCACGCGGGCCGGGGACTGTAAGTCCGTGCCCGCCGCGATCGCGGCGCGGGCCGAGCGCGAGCCGCTCGCCATCACGCTGATCACCGGCGCATCGCTGGGCCACGACACCGACAAGTTGCTGGCGCAAGCTAACGTCCTGGCGCGTCGCATGCCGTTCCAGGTGGACACGACCCTGCGCCGCAAGATCAACCAGGGCCAGATTGCCTTCATCGACCAGCACTTGTCCGAAACCGTCGAGCAATTGCGCGCCGGGCATATCGGCCCGATCAATGTCGCCATCATCGAGGCCGCCGCCATTACGGAAACTGGCGCGATCGTGCCGACGATGTCGGTGGGCAATTCCGCTTCGTTCGCGCAGCAGGCCGACAAGATCATCATTGAACTGAATATGAGCGTGCCGGCTGCCATCGAAGGCCTGCACGACGTCTATGTTCCGGGTGAGCGCCCGGCACGCCAGCCGATCGGCCTGGTGTCGGTGGACCAGCGCATCGGCCAGCCCTTCATCGAGGTGGACCCCGGCAAGATTGCCGCCATTGTCATCACGCATGAACCCGATAGCCCTTCCAACGCGCTGCCGCCCGACGATGAGACCAACGCCATCGCGGGGCATATCAATGATTTCCTGCGCGGCGAAGTCGACGCGGGCCGACTGACCAACGCCTTGCTGCCCTTGCAGGCCGGTATCGGGACCATCGCCAATGCGGTGCTGCACGGCTTCGAATCGTCGGACTTCGCGGACCTGACCATGTATTCGGAAGTGCTGCAGGACAGCGCGATCGAATTGCTGGACCAAGGCAAGCTGGCGTTCGCCTCGGCGTCTTCCATCACGGTGTCCGAGCCCGTGTACGAGAAGATCCTGGCCAACATCGAGCATTACCGCGAACGCATCGTGCTGCGCCCACAAGAGATCAGCAACGCGCCCGAGATCGTGCGCCGTCTGGGCATCATCGCCATCAATACTGCCCTGGAATTCGACCTCTACGGCAACGTGAACTCCACGCATGTGGGCGGCACGCACATGATGAACGGCATTGGCGGTTCCGGCGATTTCGCCCGCAACGCCCACCTGGCGATCTTCGTATCCAAATCCATGGCGAAGGGCGGGGACATTTCCAGCGTGGTGCCGATGGTGTCCCACGTGGACCACACCGAACATGACGTGGATGTGCTGGTTACCGAATGCGGCCTGGCGGACCTTCGCGGCCTGGCCCCGCGCGAGCGCGCGCGGGCGGTCATCCAGAATTGCGTGCATCCGTCGTATCGGGACGCCCTGCAGGACTATTTCGACCGGGCATGCGTCCGTGGCGGCCAGACGCCTCATCTGATCGAAGAGGCGTTTTCCTGGCACCAGCGTTTCAATGAAACGGATTCCATGCGGGCGGCCGTGCCGTCCGCGCGCAAGGCGGCCTGAGTCCGGCGCCACAGGGGGCGGCCGCTGCGCGGCATCCCCATGCCGGCCATCCCGTGCGGATTTGTCGGCTTTACGTCCTGCCGCCGTCGGGCGGCGGCGTAACTTCGTTGCGGTGCAGGTTCCGGCGGGACATTTCCTGCTCGTCGCGCAGCCATTGCTTCAACGCGACCAGCGGTGCCCAATCCCGCAGACTCGGCCGATAGACCAGGTGATAGGTCTGCGCCATCTCGTAGGGGACGCTCACGGGCGACACCTGCACCAATCTGCCTGCGCATAGCGCGTCCGCTGCCAGCAGCTCGCGTCCCAGCGTGATGCCCAGCCCTTGTTCGGCCGCCTGCAGCATCATTCCCGCGTCATTGAAGGAAGCCACGGGCGTAACGGGCGTGCGCAGGCCAGCCGCATTGAACCAGTGCTGCCAGAGCTCCCGGTCGCCCAGCAGCGGCTGGCGCGACAGCGTTTCGGGCGAGTTGTCCGCCAGGGCCGCCGCCGTTTCGGGCGATGCCAGCGCGATCAGCGGCATAGGCATATCGAAGAGCGGCTCCGATTCCACTCCGGCCCACGGACCGCGGCCAAAACGCAGCGCGGCATGAAAACCATCCCGCAGCAGATCGACGACCTGCTGCGAGGTTTCGATCTCCAGCGCCAGATCGGGATGCCGGACACGCCAACGTGACATGCGCGGCAACAGCCACCGCTGCGCGAAAGACGGCAGCACCGACACGCGCAGGCGCTGTTCGCTGCCGGTCGCGGCGGCAGCGGCGGCCTGCAGCCCTTCGTCCAGCAGCGCCATTGCTCCCTGCACGCTGCACAGCAAGGCGGCGCCCGCGGAGTTCAGGACGATACCCCTGCCGGTACGTTCAAACAGCGGAAAACCGACTTGCTCTTCCAGCACCTTGATCTGCTGGCTGACTGCGCTGTGCGTCAGGTGCAGGCGTTCGGCCGCGGCGCGCAGGTTCTGCAACTCGGCGACGACGCGGAAGGCGGGGAGGGTATTGAGAGGTAAACGCATGGTTAAAGCCCCGGGGTGGCACCAATTGGTCATCTTAGCTTACCGAATTGGCGAAAACAATTCGATTTTCACCGGGATATTGGGCGACTACGCTTACCAAATCGGATCAATCAAAGGAGTCCGCCATGTCCGCCCAAATCTGCACCTCGCCTGCACCCCCCTTTGGCCGGTTGGACGCCAAACCCCACTCGTCATTAACTGACGTCCAAGACACCGCGCTCACCCCGCAGCCCTCCGCCCTGGAGTTGGCCCAAGCCCCTGATCAAAGCCTGCTTGCTAGGATCTGGCTCGCCTTCTGCAAGCGGCGCAACGAAGTCCGGTTGCGCAACCTGGCAAAGGAAATGGATCCGCATATGTTGGCGGACGTAGGCGCACCCAGCTGGTTGATCAACGAATGCTCCCTGCAGCGCGACCTCGCGCGCCTGCGTAGTGCGGACTACCTACGTTGGTAACCTGCTGCTTTCTCCGTTTCGACTGGATCTTCACTTCAATATAAAGAGGGGCGAGCCCCCGTTTCGAAGAGGAGCGTGCGGCCAAGGAAGCGCTTCTATATATAGAGGGAGGCATCTGCTCGGGTTATAGAGGGAAGCACCTGCCGAGGTGCGGAATCTCCGCTTGAGCGGGTCCGCACCGAGATTTAAAAGGGTCAATTGCTTCCTCCGCATGACAGCTCAAAATTCTGTGCTATAGTCTCGCTCCTTCGCGGTTCAAACAGTTTTTCGAGCCACGGAGCCAAGCAGGTGCAACAGGTCTGACGGGTTTCCCAGCAGGTCTGCCGCCCAAGTGATCAGAAATGAAAGCGCGGCGGTTATTGCAAGGATTGGTGCAAATCAGGCAGAAGCCGGTTGCACGATCTGCAAAAATTGTGCTATAGTCTTGGGCTTNTTTTTCGAACCACGGAGCCAAGCAGGTGCAACAGGTCTGACGGGTTTCCCAGCAGGTCTGCCGTCCAAGCGATCAGAAATGAAAGCGCGGCGGTTATTGCAAGGATTGGTGCAAATCAGGCAGAAGCCGGTTGCACGATCTGCAAAAATTGTGCTATAGTCTTGGGCTTGGCAGTTACCGCAAGATTAGGGATAACCCTGATGTTTCGATAGCTGCTAAAACAGGGCGGCGCCAGAAGGAAACTTCCGGCACACCCTGGCGAGAYCTGAAGAGGTCGCCGCAAGAAAGCGAAGTTGCTAAAACGACGCTGACTTGACAAGCGATAAAAACTTCTTCATAATCTCRTTTCTCTGCTGCAACGACAGCGACGACGCGAAAGCGAAGTTAGCCGAAGTTGAGGGCAGATGGTTAGTAGTACCGAATTTGCAGTACCGCTCTTTAACAATTAAACAACCGATAAGTGTGGGCGCTTGATGCGAGTGCAGTGATGGGG
>NZ_LMIU01000004.1 GCF_001428845.1 Achromobacter sp. Root83
GGCCGCCGCCTGATGAAGCAATCGGAAGCCCACTGGCAGGAACGTCCCGGCATGACGCACGCGCAGCGCCAGGAAGAGAAAGCCCGGCTGAATCGGGCTCTGGGCTGCGGGGCAACGCTGTACGGCTGGGACGGCGATACCCTGGCCTGGGAAGGCCGCGATGACCAGACGACGCACTACTTGTACGAACCGGGGAGCTTTGTGCCCCTGGCGCAGGCGATCAGCAGGAAGCCAGTGCTGCTGCATCAGCAGCCGGTTTACGCGGGCGGCTATGACGTCGATCAGGACCCGCTATGGACGACTTCGCCCGAGCCGGATGGCGTGGATGCGCTCGCGTGGTACCAGTGCGATCACCTGGGCACGCCGCAGGAACTGACCGATGCGGACGGTGAGATCGTCTGGAGCGCACAGTACAAGGCATGGGGCGTAGCGAAAGAGGCGATCTCAAGCGCGGCACGCTCCGCGGGGATACGTAATCCGATCCGATTCCAGGGGCAGTATCTGGACCATGAGACCGGACTGCATTACAACCGGCACCGGTACTATGATCCGGAGATCGGNCGCGGGGATACGTAATCCGATCCGATTCCAGGGGCAGTATCTGGACCATGAGACCGGACTGCATTACAACCGGCACCGGTACTATGATCCGGAGATCGGAAGGTTTATCGCGAAGGACCCGATCGGGTTTGCGGGCGGGTTGAATGTTTATCAGTATGCGGATAACCCGGTGGAGTGGGTTGATCCGCTGGGACTTGCAAAGAAAAGCCCTCCCGGAAGCCGTCCAGGGAGAGATTTTACTAGGGCAGGGAAAGCGGAGGTAAAGGCTGAGAACGCTTCCAAAAATAACGGACTGATGATCTGCGAGAATTGCAATACCGAGGTAATGAATGCTACCCAGCATCGTAGTGGCGTCACCCCACCAAGCAATGAGGCTCACGTGGATCACATTCAGGCCAAATCGAAAAACGGATCTGGAACGCCGGAGAACGGACAAGTTCTGTGCCGACCCTGCAATTTAGGGAAAGGAAACAAGTAAGGAGCACTCTTGACGAAAAACACTATGCAAAAGGTCTTCTTCCCCCTTTCTGTTGTGGACGGATATCCACCGGTCTCGGTAGAGAGCGTTTGGGTCAAAAGGTTACCCTCCGGAACCTATCGGATTAAGAACATTCCTTTTTATACCAAAGAAGTGAGCTTTGACGATGAGATAGACGCGAATTGCGGAGAGGACGGCGAGTTAGTGTTTGACCGTGTCGTGAAACACAGCGGCAATAGCACGATAAGAGTAATCTCTCTAAAAAAAGATTCTGAGTCGAATGTAAATATAAAGAAAGAGATCACCTCACTCGGATGTGAGTGGGAGGAATTTAGTGATAATTTCTATTCAGTAAACATTCCGTCTGGAAAAAATTTGGATGTGGTGATAGGTTTTCTAGAGTCCAAATTCAACGAAGGTTGGCTGGATTATGAATACGGCTTTCTTGGGCAATAACTCACCAATGGAGAGCTAAAAACCGCGTATTCGCGATTCCACCGCCGCAAACGTATAAACGTTGAGTACGCATGATTTCAACCGCAGCGATACCAAAGGGCGGGCATTGAGGCGACGTTGTTATCACCGATTCGTATGGCAGACTATGCCAAAAGAATATTGAATGCCGCTGGCAGCCTCATCAAAAACTCTGTTGGATCAATTCCGCCTGGATATCGCCCTGCACACCAACCAAGCGTGTTAGATGGATAGCGGACGGAGGCGTAAGACGTACTCCATGGCAGCCGCGAACCGTGTAGCCGCTTGCGCGACCAAGGAAGGGCACCCAATTCCACTTCCCCTCACGACGGAAACCTTTGCTGCAAGCCATCAAGCCGTCGCACCCTGCCCGCCTGCACCTTCCCTCTAGCCTTCACCGGCAGCGCCTTCGACGGGTTGGACACCTCTCTCAGCGCGTCCAGCAGCGCCTGCGAAAAATGCGTGCGGGGGTTGTCGCGGGGGACCAGGATGCCGAGGCGGCGCGTCAGGGGAGGATCGCCGAAGGGGATCATGCGGATCGATGCGGGAAACTCGTTCGTGACGCCGCGGGCGGGCACAACCGATACGCCGAGTCCGTTGGCCACCATGGCCACGACACCATCCAGTGAGTCGATTTCCATCGTGGATTCCACCCGCAGGCCGCGGCGGTCGATCTCGTCGTTGATGATGCGCGCCACACGCGCAAGCCGGTTGAACCGCACGTAGGGGTTGTTTTCGAGGATCTCCTGGTCGGTATCGCCGGCCGCGGACCTGTGTGCGATCACCACGAAGGGTTCGTCGAAGAACGGCGTGAATTCAAGCTCGCCGCGACAGATTTCCGGTTCGGTCACCAGCGCGACATCGATCTGGCGGTGATAGACCGCCATCTCCAATTCGTGGGTCAGGCCCACCGTCAGGCGGATCTCGATGCCCTGCCCCTGCTGCTGAAGCCGTTTAAGGGCCAATGGCAACAGTCCGGAGACCGAGGTGTGCACGGCGCCCAGTTTCAGGACGCCGCCGGCGGCTTCCCGTTTGAGGGATTCGCTCAGGCTCTCCCAATGCGCGATGAGATCTCGCGCGCGGTGTATCAGGCTCAGGCCGCTGGCCGTCAAGACGGGCGGACGGCGGCTGCGGTCGAACAGGACGATGCCCAGCTCTTCTTCCAGCGCGGCCATCTGCATGCTGACCGCGGAGAGCGACAAGCCAATCACCTTGCCGGCTTCCCCGAAACTGCCGCGGTCGGCGACCGCCACCAGGGTGTAGAGCGTCTTTACATCCATTGTCGTCCTTCGAGTAGTCAGGCTGCGGCTGACGCGCGACCGCGCCCCTGCCTGGCATTTGAAGGCTATTTTAGTCAAGCCGCAGCCCGGGCGCGTGCGTTACAGCCCGAGCAGGCGCCGGGCGTTCCCGCCCATGATCTTGCGCAGGTTGTCGGGGCGGATCGGCAGCGATTCAAACCACCGCTTGTATTCCTTGACCGGGCAGAATGGGAAGGAACTGGCATAGAGCATCCGGTCCGCCAGGAAGCCGTCGGCGGCCTTGACGTATTCCTCCCAACCGGGCATCCGCGAGAAGTACATATCGGGCGACAGGTACAGATTGGGACGGCGAAAGGCGATATGCAGAATCTCGGTGACCCAGGGCCAGCCGCCATGCGCGACCACGACGTTCAGTCTGGGAAAGTCCGCCAGCACCCGGTCCGTGCGGATGGGGTCGGAGTAGCTCAGATCGGGGCCGGCCGTGCCGCCCACCATGAGAATGATCGGAACACCGCGATCTTCGCAGTGCGCATAGATCGGATACAGCCGGCGATCGTCGGCATAGAGCGGAATCGGATAGGAACCCGGCTCGATGTTGATGAGCTTGAACCCCTGCGCCAGGGCGGCGTCGATCGTGTCGCAGGCCTGGCGGCGAGAGGTCGGGTCGATGGACGCCGCGCCGATGAAGCGTTTGCCGTGGTCATTGACCAAGGCGAGCACATCGGCGTTCGGCACACTGCCCAGCGTGCCAGCCAGGCGGCCGACCACCACGCCCTGATCCACCCCGGCTTCGTCCATTTCGCTTAGCAGCAGCGCCATGGACTGCCCCTGCGCGGCGGCGGACGGTTCGAATCCGACCGACCGGGTAAAGCCGTCGCGCCGTTCCCCGGCGGAATACATCAACGTATCGAGAAAGCCCCCCACGGGCGGTCTCAGCCTGAAATCGATCACGGTCATTGCGGATAGCTCCTCGAGGGCGGAATGGCGATGCGGCCGGCACGGCCGGCTACATCACCTCTTTTTTCCTGTTGTCGGTTTCGCCATAGCGATGCAGCGCGGGCGGTTTGAGGCCAGCGTAAAGCGCTTCGATTCCGGCATTGATCTGCTCGCCGTGCCGGGCGAAAAGCGAGTTCCCCTGCAAATCGCTTTCGACGATGAATGGGCCGAAGTTCTCGACGTCGAACATCCACATGGCTTGGGCGATGCCCAGCTCTTCAAGCCAGAACACGTCGTGCACGCGCTTGATGCCGCGACCGAGCAACGCGCCGGTGCCATAGCCTACTGTCGTCAGGTAGACGGCGCCCGCGGGCACGAACACCTTGGCGTAGTCTTCAGCGGGCATGCCGCCCTTGCCTATGACGATGCGGGTGCCGCTCATCCGGAACCAGTCCGGCATCCACTTGGAGAACCGGAAACTGGCCGTGGCGGTGACGGCGCCGACGTTGTAGCCGCCCGCCGCATCGGGCGCGGCGGCCGGCGAACAATGGAAATTGACATTGCTGAGGCTGCGCAGGTCCACGGGCAGCGGCAGCCCTTCGCCCAGCACCTTCTGGTAGACGCCTTCGCGAGCGGTATAGACCATGCCCGTCAGGTACACGATGGCGCCGATTTCCAGCCTGGCGATGTCTTCGGGCGTCGCCGGCAGATTCAGGTGAAAAATCTTCAGGTCATTCGGTTCGTCTACCATTCGACTGTCTCCCGGCGCGTGTAGGGGGTGAACCACTGCGGGTCGGTACGGTATTCGATAGACCCGTCGGCATGGATCCGCGCGGTGGCGCGGCGTGAGGAAAGGCAGAACGTATGCATGCTGACTGGCATGCCGCCCGTGTGCGTATGCCCCACCTCGATGTGGCAATCGACCACCATCGACGTGCCGACGAATCCCATCGCGCCCATGCCGATCGAGTTACCCAGCTTTTTCAGTTCGAGTTCCAGTTCCGCGATCTTCGGATCGGGATTGCGGTCGCCCACCGTACGCAAACAGGCCGCCTGCTTGCCGAGCTGCATGCAGGTGTCCTTGGACCCGCCAATACCGATGCCCACGATGGCCGGCTGGCAGGCCAGGCCGCGTTTGCCGAAGGCGATCAAGGTATCCAGGACAAAGCGCTTGATGCCGTCGATCCCGTCGCCCGGAAACAGCATGCGGTAGTCGGTGCCGAACAGGCCGCCCTTGTGGACGGTGGTGACGTCGATCCAGTCGGCATCCGGCTCGAAGGTCCATTCGACTTCGGGCGCGTTGATGCCGACATTGTTGTTGTTGTCGGTGCGCCATAGCGGATGGACGCGGTTCGGCCGCAGCGGCACGTCGATGGTCGCCTGCGCCGTGGCGGCGCGCAGCGCGCGCTCAAGGCCGACAAAGCCGGTTTCGACGCTGGCGTTGTTGCCCACCTTTACGTAGTAGCGCGGCAGTCCGGTGTCGGCGCACATCGGGCGGCGGTCGGCGTCGGCTGCCTCCCAGTTGTCCACCATGGCATGCAGCACAAAGCGCGGCAACTGGCCGGTTTCCGTTTTCTGCAGGTTCTGGATACCGCTGCGGTAGTCCTCGGGAATCTCGATGGCCGCGCGCGTCATGATTTCCAGCGCGGCTTCTTCGATGCGATTGATGGCGATTGTCATCGACGGCTCCTTTTCAAGCGGTGGCCATGGGCGGGGCGCCCGCCTCATCGGCGATCAGCGATTGCCCGGGCCGCACGATATCGAACGACACCGGAATCATCTCCAGATGCAGCGCGCCGCTGTCGTCCCCGGCCCGGACCTGCGTGTAGCAACTGGCGTGCAGATCGCTGGTCTGGGGGAAATCCTCGCGAAAGTGCGCGCCTCGGCTGTCCTCGCGCGCCAGGGCGGCCGTGGCGATGACGCGTGAGATGGTGGTGAGGCTGTCCAGGTTCAGCCAGTCATGCCAGCTCAGGTTGAAGCCCCGTTGCCCGTCCTGCACGCCGGTGGCGTCCAGCTCGGCGCGATGCGCTGCCAGCGTGTCCAGGCCGCGTTCGATGCCCGCGCGCGTGCGCAGCACGCCCACATCGTTCCACATCGTCTTTGAAAGGGCTTCGCGCTGATCCAGCAATATTCCGCTGGGGCGCGAGAATGGAAATTCGGCCCGCGCCACGCCCGCGTCGATCACGCGCTCGTCCGGGTCGCGCCAGACGCCATCGCCACGCCGGATGTAGGCCACCATGGAATCGCCGGCGATGCCGCCGAAAACGGTGGAATTGGCCACGCCGTTGCCGCCCAGGCGATTCGCGCCATGCACGCCGCCGCAGTCCTCGCCCGCCGCGAACAAGCCTGGCGAGGCCGTCGAGCAATCCACCTCGAACTCCACGCCGCCCATCAGATAATGCGCCGTGGGCACGACCTCGACGCGGCCGCCGGCCAGATCAAAGCCGCAATCGGCGCAACGGTTCACCATGCCCGGGAAGGACTTGCGGACCTTCTCGGGCCCCAGATGGTTCATCTGGATGTACACGCCGCCCATCGGGCTGGTCCGTCCCGCGCGCATCTCGGCATAGATGCCGCGGCTGACCACGTCGCGCGTGGCGCGTTCGCCGTGCGCGTCGTAATTCAGCATGAAGCGGTCGCCCGCGCCGTTGAGCAGATAGCCGCCGGCGCCGCGCAGGCCTTCTTCGAGCACCGTGCCGGTCATGCGCGTATCGGGACCGCCCAGCAGGCCCGTGGGGTGGAATTGCACCATTTCCATGTCGCGCAGCTTCAATCCGTAGCGCAAGGCCATCGCCAGGCCGTCACAGGTCTTTTCGCCGGACGGCGTGTGATAGAGAAACATGGTGGGTCCGGCGCCCGTGGCCAGCAGCACGGCCTTGGCCTGCACGAACCGGTAGGCTCCGGTGCGGATATCGATGAACAGCACGCCAGCTATGCCCGAGCCATCGCGGGCGGGCACCAGCTCGATCGCCCGGTGGTCTTCCATGGCGCGCGCGCCCGCGCCGCGCACCTGCTCCATCAGGCGGTTGATGATCTCGATGCCGGTCAGGTCCGATTTGTGGACCGTGCGGTCAAAGCTCTGCCCGGCGAACGCCTTCTGGTGCAAGGTGCCATCGGGATTGCGGTCGAAGAAGCAGCCCAGTTCATTTTCCAGTTCCTGGACGCGCTCGATGGCGCCCTCGACCAGGCGCCACGCCAGGTCCTGGCGCGGCAGCCATTTACCCCCGGCGATCGTGTCCATGAAGTGCCGCTCGACCGAGTCGCCGGCCGACAGCGCCACGTTGTAGCCGCCCTGGACCATGCGCGTGCAGCCGCTTTTTCCCATCAGCCCCTTCACGGTGACCATGACTTCAAGCGAGGGATCGGCCTGCTTGGCGTGCAGCGCCGCGAACAGGCCTGCGCCGCCCGAACCCAGGATGAGGATGTCGGTTTTTATCCGCTCGATCTGCATGGTTCAGACCACTCCTGTCAGAAACACAGCCCCGACGACGACGGAGATCGCCGCGCCCCAACTGATCCATCCCAACCGCGCATCGCGCAACGAAGGCCAGGGAAGAAACTCCAGCACCAGCAACCGGATGCCGAAGCAGAAATGCACGCTGAGCAGCAGGACCAGCCCCCATTCGGCGAACTTCACGAGCGGAAGTTCGGCGAACTTGAGAAATCCGTCCAGCTTGGCGCTGCCCTCCAGCGCCAGGCCCAGCGCCAGAAAGTGGAACGGCAGGAACAGGGCAAGCAGCAAGCCCGAGACGCGGTGGCCAATGAACGCCCAATAGCCTTTATGGTTTCTGACGGCTTTCATCACGACGCAAGTCCTCCCACGGCAATGACGGCGCGCACGCCCAGGACCAGCACCACCAGCGCGAACACCAGGCTGATGCCATTGGCCGCGCGGCGGCTGGCGCGGCACCACTCGATCAGGATGTTGCGCACGCCTATCGGCGCGTGTATCGCCACGCACGCGACAAAGGCCATGTAGAACAGGATCCACATCCAGTTCCCCTGCGTGCGGCCCAGAATGTCGGAAGCCGTCAGGCCGCCGCGCACGGCATAGAGAATCAGCCCCAGATGCACCAGCACGAATGGCGCCATGAACATCGCGGTAAGGCGCTGCAGCGCGAACAGAGTTCTGTCCATGGCCTACCCCCCCTTCAACACCTGCAGGACCGCGCGGCGTTTCAGGCCGGCGATGCTGCCTGTCGGGCTCAGGCCGACGGGACAGTGCGTCATGCAACTGCCTTGCGTATGGCAGGAGTTGCAGCCGCCGTCCGCGGTGGCTTTGCGGATGACGTCGGCGATATTGGCATGGCGCTCGTCGTTCACCAGCGTCCAGGCGCGGTTCAACGCGGCCGGCCCAAGATAGTTCTTGTCCCATTCGACGACATCGCATGCGGCGTAGCACACGCCGCAATTGATGCACTCGATGGCGGCATCCGCCTGCTTGCGCTTGCGGCTGGCGGGATCCACCCGCGCGGGCGCATCGGCGCGCGTGGCGGTGCCGACATAGCGGCCGCCCGCCTTGTCCCACTTCTGAAAGAACTCGGTCATGTCGACCACCAGGTCCTTGACGCGCGGCATGTTCCTCATGGGCTCGATGACAATGACGCCGTCCTTCGCGACGCGGCTGACGTGCGTGCGGCAAGTCCAGCGCGGCTTGCCGTTGACGGTCATCGCACAGGAACCGCAAACGCCGACCCGGCATGAAAAGCGGTAGGCCAGCGTGGGTTCCAGGCGGCGCTGGATTTCTGTGACGACGTCAAGCACGGTCTGGTTCTCGCGCGCCGGCACCGTGTAGGTGACGTATTCTCCTGATGCTCCGCCCCGGAAGATCCTGACGGTCAGGGTGCTTTGATCTGCTTGCATGGCTGCCTCTGCTGATTGCGTGGTGAGCCGGGCATCAATGGGAGGACGCGCCGGGGGTTCCGTCCGTGCTGAAGAGCGGAGCCGGGCGGCCATCCAGTTCGACGTTGATGCACGCGGGCCGCTTGCTCTGGACCGCGCCTGACAAGGCGGGGTCGAGGTCCACCGCCCGAAGGACCTGCGCACCGAAAGCCCCGAAGGCCTGGGCGGCCGCGTCATAGCGGGCGCTGGGGCTCAGCGTGCAGCCAATCAGGCGGTCCGGCCCGTACTCGCGCATCTGGATGACGTGTTCGGCGTTCCAGCGGTAGTCGTTGCCGATCACGGCAAGGAACGGAGCGTTCTCCCGGACCGCGGTATCGAACTCGGTGAAATGGAACCCCGCGGTGCCATCGCCCATCAGCAGGACGACCGTTGCATTGGGGCGCGCGATCTTCGCGGCGATTGCGTGGCAGATGCCGCCGCCTATGGCCCCCGACATGCCGTTGATGACGCGCGTGCGGGCCGTGCAATACGCTTGCGCCCACTGGCCGAATTCACCGCCGTCGCAAACGAGAATGGGGTCTTCCGCCAGGTCCAGCACGCGTTGGACCGCGTCGCACAGCAGGCGGGGGCTGATTTTTTCCGATTCAGCTTCGGGTGGACCACGCAACGCACAGCTCTGTTCAACGGCGGCGTTCCAATCTTCTCGAGGGGTGTTCCATTGCCCGGCGGCAAGCGCTTGCAAGGTTTCATCGGCGTCGGCGCACACGGCGGCCGCGATGCGCGCGCCCAGCAATCGTTGCGCGCGTTCAAGCATGGCCGGATCCGGATCGACAACCACGACCTTCGCATCCGGATGCCAGGAGGGCTGCCGGCCAAAGTCCAGCGTGAAGTCGATGATCTTGCCGGCCAAGAAGATCAGGTCCGCCTTCCCCAGGCTTTCGGCAAACGCTCCCAACGAGGGATCGCGCAGGCCACGGGGACTTTCCATCGGAACGACCGGCGCGCCGGTGGATCGGGTGAAGCGCTCCAGCAGCGAGAACGCGCGGCTCCGGTTGTTGGCCGGGCCCACCAGCACCAGCGGCCGGGCGGACGCGGCGAGCAGGCTGCCGATCCGATCGACGCTCTTGGCGTCAGGCTTGGCGCGGCGGCGTTCGGCGCACGCGGCGCCCGGCGAGTCCGGTTCGACGTTTTGCGTCAGCAGATCGAATGGCAACGCCAGGTGCACGGGACCAGGGCGGCCAGACAGCGCTTCCGAGATGGCCCACGCGACGTCCCGTCCCAGCTCGCCCGCGGCCGCCGTGCGCCTGGCGTGCTTGACGAGCGCCTGGGTGATCTGTGTTTGCGCCAGCTCCTGAAAGGCCCCCATGCCGTCGGCCTTCAATGGCGAATCGCCGGACAGCAGCAGCACGGGGCTTTCCGCCATCCGCGCCGAATACAGCGGGGCCAAGCCATTTGTCAGGCCCGGCGCCGCGGTCAGAAGCGCCACGCCAACCTGCCCCGTGATCTGCGCCCAGGCATCGGCCATGTGTACCGCGGCGGCCTCGTGGCGCACGTGAATGATGCGGATGCCGGCGTCGATGCATGCGTCGTAGATCGGCATGATCTGATTGCCGGAAAGGCTGAAGATGGTCTTTACGCCGGCATTGACCAGTGATTGCGTGACTAGCGCTGCTCCTGACATGTCTTCTCCTGTCCTGGCTCTTGCCTGGCGCGCCGCCCTGAGGCGGCCAATGAAATCCCTGGCGGGTCTCCCTGCCCTTCGACGAAAGTTTATTTATTCTTCTGATTTGAATCAATCTTTATTTTCTTCAATTTATTTGAATATAAAGAACGTGACTGTGCGCGCGTCGGCCGTCCAATGGCGTCACGCCTCGGCGCTGTCCCGCCGCCCGCCTTGCGCGAAGTAGTGCTTGATGGCTTCCGTGAAGCGCATGCGCCGATGCTGCCTGCGTTCCATCAAGCCGACTCGGCGCGCGACATCGATGTTCTTGAAGTCCAGCACGCGCAGCGACTGGTCGTGTTCCCAGGCCACGTTGGCCAGTTTCGGCACGATGGATACACCCAGGCCCTGCCGGACCAGTTCAATAATCGTTTCCACCGAGTTCAATTCCATGCTCTCTTGCGTGCGCACGCCGCTGCGCCGGATGACTTCCTCGACCAGCAGGCCCGTCCACGCATTGTGATCGAAGCGCAGGAAGGGCGCAGTCCGCAGGATGTGAATGGGGTCGGAGCCGGACGCCAGCACGAAGTGCGGACGCTGGGGCACGATGAGCACCATGGGCTCGCTGTACAAGGGCGTCCAGACCAGACCGCTCGGGACGGCGCGGGGCGGCTGGGCGATGGCGGCGGCGTCCAGCTCTCCGGTTTCGACGCGATGCGTGAAATCGCTGGAGAGTCCGGCCAGCAGGCGAACGTCCAGCCGTGGATGCTGCTGCTTGATGGTCCACAGGGCGTCCGAGAATCCGCCCATCAGCGCCGACACCAGCGCCCCCATGACCACCGTGCCATGCAGGCCGGGAAGTTCCGCTGCGGCGGGCAAGGCCTCGTAGCGGCCCACGATTTCCTCTATTTCCGGCAGCATGCTGCGCCCCGTGGGGCTCAGCGTCGCCGAGCGCGCGCCGCGCTCTATGAGGCTACATCGCAGATCCTCTTCGAGGCTGCGTATCTGCAGGCCGACCGCCGCCGGGGTCAACCCGATGTGCTTGGCCGCGGCCGCGAAGGTGCCATAGCGCGAGACAGCGAGAAAGGTCTTCAACGTGCGGATCGATGGCATCGCGGACTCGGCTATTTGATAAAGAAAATCTTTATCCTCACGCGAAAATTACTAGCTTTCTATCTCCCATTCAATCGCCAATACTGTGTGGCGACCTGCGTGACGCCATGTCATGCGCGTGTTGATCGTCGCCTGCGCGAGCATGCGTCAGCGCTCCAGGCGGCATCGATGTTGTCCATAGAGACGACACCCAGTTGTATCCACGAAAGGAGACAGAAATGGGGTTATTCGCTGGCAAGCATCATTGGCCGCGCACCGCCGCGTCAGCACTGGCGGCGCTTGCGTTCTGTACGGCCGCAGGGACCGCCCGCGCCGCGGCCGATTGGCCCGACAGGCCGGTGCGCATCGTGGTCCCGTTCGCGGCGGGAGGCGCGACCGATGTCATTGCGCGCGCGCTGGGTCAGCGTCTGGGCACGCTCTGGAAGCAGGCCGTCGTGGTGGAGAATCGCACCGGCGCGGGCGGCATGGTGGGCGCGGAGATCGTGGCCAAGTCCCCGGCCGATGGCTACACGCTGCTGATGGCTTCCGGCAGCATGTTCACGGTCAACCCGCACATCTACAAGAACCTCTCCTACGGCGCCAAGGACTTCAGCATGATCACCAAAGTGGCGACCGGTCCGATGGTCGTCGTGGTCAATCCCAGCGTGCCCGCGCACGACATGGCCGAGCTGATCGCCTATGCAAAAACCCACCCCAACCAGCTCAACTTCGGTTCGGCGGGCATCGGCAGCCAGGTGCACATGGCGGGCGAGGCGCTGGCCGACAAGGCCGGAATCGAGCTCGTGCATGTTCCCTACAAAGGCGAGGCCCTGGCCTACGCGGACCTGATGGCCGGCCACGTGCAACTGGCGGTGGGCAACATCGCGGGCGTGACACCGCTGATCGCGAACGGCAAGGTGCGGGCGCTGGCCGTGACAAGCGGGCACCGATCGCCCATGCTGCCGGACGTCCCCACCAGCAGCGAATCCGGCATGCCGGGATTCGAGATGGTCGGATGGTTCGCGTTGATGGCGCCCGCGGGCGTGCCGCCTCAGTTGATCAGCAAGATGCACAACGATGTCGCGCTGGCGCTGGCCGATGAGCAGACCAAGGCCGTCCTGAGCGCGCAGGGCATGAGCGCCACGGTGACCACGTCCGCGCAATTGACCGAGGCCATCGTGACGGAGTCGGAAACTTGGTCCAAGGTCGTGGCGCGCCGCCACCTGAAGGCAAACTGAGCCGGCCTTGTCCCGGGGGAGTATCGCCATGACGAATAAGAAGATTCGACGCGATGGCATCGCATGGATCGCCGCGCGCGCCGGCTGCGCCGCATTGGTGGCGGCGGCCGCCTGTTGGAGTGCCGGCGCGCATGCCGCCGACAAATATCCGGATCGCCCGATCACGCTGATCGTGCCGTTCAGCGCGGGCGGCGACGCCGATCTGGCCGCGAGAAACCTGGCGGCAAGCATGCGCGGGGACCTGGACGCGGCGCTGGTCGTGGCGAACAAGTCCGGCGCGAACGGCGCCATCGGTTCGAAGTTCGTGCGCGACGCGGCGCCCGACGGCTATACCCTGCTGCTTGGGCGAGTGGGATCGCAGGCGATTCTGCCCGCGCTGTACGCGGACCTCTCGTACAAATGGGATGACTTCACCTTCATCGGTGTTCTTGAACTCAACCCCATGGTCTGCGTCGTCAATGCAAAGTCGCCGTACCGCAAACTGGACGATCTGCTCGCCGCCATCAAGGCCAATCCGGGTGAACTCAACTACAGCACCTCGGGGCCGGCGACCGTGCTCAATCTGGCCAGCCAGGCCCTGTTGGCATCGGCCCGTCTGCCCAAGACCGCCGCCGTGCCGGTCGCCTATAAAGGGGGGAGCGAAGCGACGACCGCCGTGTTGTCGGGCGAAGTGGATTTCACCTGCAACAACCTCACTTCGCTGTTGGGCCATATCAAGGGCGACAAGCTGCGCGTGCTGGTGACCACGTCTCCCACACGGCTGAAGGACCTGCCGGATGCGCCCACCGCAAGCGAACTCGGCCATCCAAAACTGGAGGCGGTCAGCGGCTGGAGCGCGCTGCTGGGTCCGCCCGGCATGAACAAGGACCTGGTGGAAAAATGGGCGGGCCTGCTGCGCCAGGTAAATCAGAATACGCAGTGGCGCACCGCTGTGGAAACACTCGGTTCAGTGCCTCACATCGTGGAACCCAAGGCCACGGCCGCCTTCGTGCAGGCCCAAGTGGGGCTGTACGGAGACCTGGGACGGTCCCTGGAAATCCAAATCAAATAGAGGCGGTCGCGAGCCACTACCGAGTCCGGCCAGTCGATGGCGCAGCGTGCTGTGGGGCGCCGGCTCGTCCGGATGGCCGCAGCCGGCGTGGTGCCGGCTGCCGTCGGCCGGCGGGCCGATCAACGGCGGAAACCACCGCCCCGAAATCCGCCAAAGCCGCCGCCGCCAAAGCTGCGGCCGCCCATGCCCCGATCTTGCCAGCCGCCACCCTCGCCCATGCCACGATCCTGCCAGCCGCCGCGCTCCGCCTCGCCCATGCCGCGATCCTGCCAGCCGCCGCCGTCCCAACCGCCCGTGCGCTGCGCCGAATAATCGCGCGCCTGACGCTGGGAGTTCAGGTAGTTACCGTTAGAATGCGCGCCGGACTGAACCGATTGCCAGCCCGAGGAAGTGTGCTGCTGCCAGCCGCTATCGTTGTGTTCGTAGACATTGCCGTTGTGGTCGGCATACACGTTGCCGTTGTTCCAGGCCATGCCGCTATCCGTGTTGCGGTTGTAGGTGGCGCCGCGCCGGTCCACGCTGTCCGCGCCCTGCCCCGCCGTGCCGGTCGCCGTGGCGGAAGACATGGTGGTTCTTCCCGTATTCGGATTCGTGCGCACGTCCTGCCGGCCCGCGGCCCATTGGCCGTCGTTGTTTTCGACGGCGCCCGCGCGGTCCGCGCCCGACGCGCCCGTGACCGGGTTCGTGTAGGCGTCCCGCCGACCGGCGGCGGCGTTGCCCGTGTATTCGTTGTAGGCCGCGCCGCGCGTGCCCTCGAATGCCGCGCCCGTCTGGGGGTTGTAGCCCTCGGCGTGGGCACCCCGCCATTCGGTGCCCGTCCAGCCGTTCCACCCGGCCGCATGCGTGACCACGCCGGACCCGCCCCAGGCGCCATAGACGTCCACATGGTTCACGTCGACGCCGCCCCAGTAGGGCGCGCCCCTATAAGGCCCCCAGTAAGGCGCCGCGCCGCCCCAGGTTTCCGCCGCGGCGAACCCGAAGGCGAAGCCGGCCGCGGAATTGAAGGCAGCGTCGTAGCCATAGCTGGGCGGATAGCCGACCCAGGCATCCTGCACGATCACCGGCGGATAGGCGTAGCCCGTGCCGTAGACGACGGTGCCGTCCGGCGCCACCACCACGCCCATGTATCCGGGGGAATAGCCGAACACGACGCTCTGCGGGGTTGAGCCATAGACCTGCACGTAGGTCACGTAATGCAATGGCGAGTTGGCGGGAATGGTGTAGATGGCGGTGGGCACGTGGTCCGCCACGCGCCAGGGGCCGGTCGGCGAGTCGGATACGAACCAGACGGCCCGCGACAGGGCGTAGTAGCGGCCCTCGGCCTGAATCACGGGCACCTGCGAATTGGCCGCGTAGTGCAGCGCCGTGCCTTCGATGGGCCGCAGCATCGGCGAGCCGCCAGCGTATTCGACCTTCAGTGCCGCGCCCGCGCGCGACACCGTCGCGGTCTGCGGAATCGTCGAGGCGATGACCGCCTCTTTGGCCTGCGGCGTGCCGGGCACCGACACCAGCACCCCCGCCTGCGGATCCTGGGGCGAAATGCGCGAGAAGTCACGCGGCAGCGCCTTGCCGGACACATACGACCAGGGGCCTTCGAGGCTGGCGCCGCGGAACCAGCGGCCGGACACCAGCAGGTAGTAGCGGTTGTCGCCCGGGTTCATGAACACGGCGTGATCGGCGTTGGACACCGACAGCAGCGCGGTACCCGGCACCGGCCGCAGCTCGGCCTGGCCGACGGTGATCAACAGTTCGGCCGGAACGGTGGACACTTCGATGGCCGGCGCGCGCTGCGGCGGCTTGGCGCCATGCGGCATCAAGGGATCGGGCGCGGCCTGGCGGCGCGCGGCGTCGGCTGCGGCAAGCAGCGCGGACGAAGGCTGCGCAAGAAATTTCCACGGCCCTTCCACGCCACCCGCCTCGTACCAATGGCCCGCCGCCTGCAGGTAGTGGCGCCCGCCGGTGTCGCCCAGTATCAGCGCGCGCGTATTGACCACGCGGCGCCAGCCCCGGGCCTCGGGCAGCTCGGCCCAGGCAGGCGGTCCATCCACCAGCACCAGAACGGTCGGCACGGTCCGGTAGACGATGCGTGGCGGCGTATTGTTCACGGCCACGGCCTTCGTGGCGAGATGATCCTGGGACAGCGTATAGCTGAGTTGCAGCGCATCAAGCCGCGTGACCATGCCCGTGGCGGGCAGGCGGGCTTCCAGCAGGCCGCGCAGCTTGGCGGCCTCTTGCGGCGCCGTGGGCACCTGCACGCGTTCGACCCGGATGTCCGACAGATGCACCAGCCCGGCCGGTTTGTTGACCTCGGCCCGGGCGGAAAAATCCGCCACGCCGTAGGTGGGGCTGCCCTTGGCCGGACCGACCGCCACCGCCATGCGGCCGGTGATGCGATCCGCCGTCCAGGTGTCGATCTGCGGCTGGTAGAGCTCCACGCGCGTGCCGTCCGGCGCGTTGAAGCTGCGGGGCCATTGCAGCGCGCGCGCGGCGTCGGCCTGGGGATCCCCGGCCTGGTCCTGCGTGGCCATCGCGGTTTGCGCGGAGGGCTGGTTCTGGTTCTGGGCCTGAGCATGCGCCAGCGCGCCGGCCAGCGCTAGGCTGGTGCCGGCAGCCAGCCCGGCCACGGCGCGCGCCAGGCGCGTGCGGCGCCCGGGAGCACCCGCACAGGCTGGGAAGCTGGAAGACCAGGCATGCAAACGCCGCAATCGGTACAGGCAAACCATTTCACACTCCTTGGGGGCTACAGGGCCATGGCCTCAACCAGCAAGCCGCAGCGATCCGCCATCCGGAGGATTCCGAGGCAGCGTCGCTAGGGGTTATACGCCAGCCCGGCGGACTGTTCAATCGTTGGGACGCCTTAAGCTGACCTCAGCCTGAATAAGAAACAGAACGTTAACGCGGCGGAAAAGCTATTGATCGCTTTTTGCAGACCTTCTATAACTTCTTCTCACCAGGGCTGCTGCTTTTGCCCGATTGCCTTTCCGCTGCAATCCAACTAGAAGCGGCGCAACGCCCGCCACACATCGCGCAGCCTCGCGCGTTTCGCCAGTTGCCCCGGCCCAGGCCCGCGGCGCTCTGGCGGCTCTCTAAGACTCTCCTACGGCAAGAACACTTCATCAAGAAGTCGTGTAAAGGAGCAGCTCATGGCCCTTACCCTGTCCCATCCCGGGGTTTATATCCAGGAAGTTCCCAGCGGCGTGCGCACCATCGCCGGCGTCTCGACCTCAGTCGCGGCGTTCCTGGGAGCGGCCCCCCGCGGCCCCGTCAACAAGGCGGTCCGGATCTTCAGCTTTTCCGATTACGAGCGCGCTTTCGGCGGACTGTCCGACGACTCCGAACTTGGCTACGCGGTGCGCCAGTTCTTCATGAACGGCGGCACCGACGCCTGGGTCGTGCGGGTGGTCAAGGAAGCCTCCCCCGCGCAGCGCACATTGCGCAGCGCAACGGCCGTGGACGTGCTGACGGTCACGGCGCTGGACCCCGGCGTGTCGGGCAACAGCATCCAGGTCCGCGTGGATCACGCGACCGCCGTGCCGTCCAGCACCTTCAATATCCAGTTCATCCGCGCCAGCGACGGGCGGGCCGAGAGCTACACCAATGTGTCGATGAACGCCAAGGACGCGCGTTACCTCCTGGGCCTGACGCAGGGCGTCTCGCAACTGGTGAAGCTGGAACGGCCACTGTCGCAGGGCGCGCTGGATGCGCTGCCCGCCGGCACCAGCGTCAGCGGAACGCTGGGCGATGTGCAGACGCTGCTGGATGCCACGCACACCGACTTTCGCGTGGCCGTCAACGGGCTGGATCCCGTCGGCGTCAGCATCGCGCTGCCCGCCGACATCTCGGGCGGCACGCCGACGCAGCGGCTGACGTCCCTGAGCGCCGCGATCCAGGCCAAGGTTCGGGCGCAGGCCACGGGCCGGCCCGCGCTGGCCAACTTCACGGCGGCGCGCAATGGCAACACCATCGTGCTCACGTCGGGCACGGGCGGCGAAAGCGCCAGCGTGCGCGTGCTGCCCGGCGCGCGCAACAACGCGGCCGGCGTGCTGCTGCTGGGATCGCTGGCGGGCGGCATCGAGACCGACGGGGCGGCCATCATCCGCCCCGCGCCGACGCCCGACTCCGCCACGCTGACCAGCGATGCATTCGGCGCAACCGACCTGGACGCGCTGCCGGATGCGACGCACACCAGCCTGCGCATCACGCTGGACGGGCTGGGTCCGGACCTGGTCGGCTTGGGCGATGCGGTGGCTGCCGGCGGCTCGCCCGCCGCCAAGCTCGAGGACGTGGCGGCGCGCCTGCAGGCCGCCGTGCGGGCGCTGCGGCCCGGCACGCCGGCTTATCGCGACTTCACCGCCCGCGCGCAAGGCAGCAATCTGGTGTTGGCAAGCGGCACGCGCGGCCAGGGCTCCACGATCGCCGTGGCGGCGGCGCCGGCCAATGACCTGGCCGGTTCGCTGCATCTGCTGGCGGGCGCCGTGGCGTCGCCGCCGCCGGTCGACGCCGTGCTCGAAGGCGGCACGGAAACCGCCTACGGGCCGGACGACGTCTATGCCGCGTTCATCGGCAACCGCGCGCAGCGCCAGGGCCTGTATGCGCTGGAAGACGCGGATCTCTTCAATCTGCTGTGCCTGCCGGCCATCACGCACAGCGGCGTGCTGGCCGATGCGGTGTCCTATTGCGAAGAGCGGCGCGCCTTCATGATCGTCGACGCGCCGCCCACGGCCGTCGATCCCGCGACGATGGTGGCCGTGGCCACGGGCACGGCGCTGCCCAAGTCCGATCACGCGGCGGTGTACTACCCGTGGATGCACGTGTCCGATCCGCTCAAGAACGGCAAGCCGCGCCTGGCGCCGCCTTGCGGCACGGTCGCGGGCCTGTATGCGCGCATCGACGGCAATCGCGGCGTGTGGAAGGCGCCGGCCGGCACCGATGCCAACCTGACCGGCGTCGTATCGCTGGCCGCCACGCTCACCGATGGCGAGAACGGCAGCCTGAACCCGCTGGGCGTCAATTGCCTGCGCACATTCCCGGTCTACGGAGCGGTGAGCTGGGGCGCCCGGACGCTGCGGGGAGCCGACCAGCTCACATCGGAATACAAGTATGTCCCGGTGCGCCGGCTTGCGCTCTACCTGGAAGAATCGCTGTACCGCGGCACGCAATGGGTGGTGTTCGAGCCCAACGACGAACCGCTCTGGGCGCAGATACGGCTGAACATCGGCGCGTTCATGAACACCCTGTTCCGGCAGGGCGCGTTCCAGGGCAGTTCGCCGCGCGAGGCCTATCTGGTCAAGTGCGACCGGGAGACCACCACGCAGGACGATATCAACCGGGGCGTGGTCAACATCCTGGTGGGATTTGCGCCCCTCAAGCCCGCCGAGTTCGTCGTCATCAGCATCCAGCAACTGGCCGGCCAGATACAGGCTTGAGCCCGGCGCCGGACGCGGACCGCATGCGGTCCGCGCCGCGCCGACCACGGTTACCAGGAGATCGCCATGGCGCAGTTCACCGTCAACCCGCAACGTTTCGATCCGTACAAGAATTTCAAATTCCGCGTGAAATGGGATGGCCGCTACGTGGCCGGCGTCAGCAAGGTTTCCGCGCTCAAGCGCAGCACCGAAGTGGTGGAACACCGCGAAGGCGGCGATCCCTCCAGCGGGCGAAAATCGCCGGGCCGCAACAAGTACGAAGCCGTCACACTGGAGCGCGGCGTCACGCACGACCGCGAATTCGAGCAATGGGCCAACAAGGTGTGGAACTTCGGATCGGGCCTGGGCAGCGAGGTCTCGCTGAGGGATTTCCGCAAGGACATCATCATCGAGGTCTACAACGAAGCCGGCCAACTCGTGCTGGCCTATAAGGTGTTCCGCTGCTGGGTGTCGGAGTACCAGGCGGTGCCCGACCTGGACGCCAATGCCAATGCGGTCGCGATCCAGAACATCAAGCTCGAGAACGAAGGATGGGAGCGCGACTACGAGGTCGCCGAACCTTCCGAGCCGAGCTTCGTCGAGCCGGCCTGATGGAGCGCCGCCATGGACGCCCTGATCGAATCGCAGATTCTTGCTCTGTGGGAAGCGGGCCGTGACAGCCACCCGATAGACCGCGGCCTGCGCGCGCTGGCCGTGGCGATGCCCGGCGAGGCGCCGCGCGATATCGCATCGCGTCCCGTCGGATGGCGCACGCTGGCGCTGCTGCGCCTGCGCAGCGCCACGTTCGGGCGGCGGCTGGCGGCATGCGCGGACTGCCCCGCCTGCGGATCGGCCATGGCCTTCGACGTCGATATCGCGGCGCTGCTGGAGACGCTGTCCGCGCCACCCGAGGACGCGTCCGCGCGGCCGGTCTTCGACGCTCACGGCGCGGCCTGGCGTCTTCCCAGCAGCCATGATCAGGCGCGGGCCGCCCACGCGGCCGATAGCGGCGAAGCCCTGACCCTGCTGCTGCGGGCGTGCCGCCTGGGCGTTCCGGACGACGCGCTGCTGCCGCGTGGCGCGGCGCTGGAAGAGATCGAGATGCGCATGGAAGCGCTGGACCCCGCCGCCAACATCGAGCTGTCGCTGCGCTGCGCCGATTGCGCGCACGAATGGCTGGTCGCGCTGGACGCCGACGCCTGCCTGTGGGACGACATCAGCGCGACCGCCCTCGGCCTGATGCTGGACGTGCATCGGCTGGCGCGCGCCTACGGCTGGACCGAAACGCAGGTGCTGGCGCTGGGCCCCGGCCGCCGCGCCGCCTACCTGGACCTGGCGGACAGGGAGACCATCTCATGAGCGGATTCCTGCACCAGCTTGCGCGGCGCAGCCTGGGCTTGGCCCCGCGGATGCGCAGCGCGCCGGCGTCGCCGCTGATGTCCCCGCGTAACGCTGGCGCACAGGACGAAGCCTGGCCGGACACGGTCCCCGCCAGTGGGGCGGCACATTCCGCCGCCCTGGAGACTCCGGAATCCGCATCAGGCCTGATGGCCATGGACACCTGGGCACGGGCGCAAGCGCGCTTGGCGCCCCAACAGGGATCCGGCACAGCGCCCGCGCATACGGGTCCGCACCGGAGGACCGATCCCGCGCCCGCCGCAGCGGGCATCCATGCCACCGAGAGCGCGCCGGCTGCGTTCCAACCGGCGGCCGAGCGGACCTCGGCGGCGCCATTTTCGTCCGCGCCGCCGCGCCGGGATGCGAGCCTCGCGGCCATGCGGGAGCAGGCCGCAACGCTGGACGCTGAGCGGCGGATCCCGCCTTCCGTGACACGCGTGGACGCGGCGCGCGCCGACACGCCGGGCGACGTGCGCGCGGCAAACGATGCCGCCGATGCCCGCGCGGCATCCAGGCCGGGAACACCGGCGTGGATGCAGCCGGACACGCGCGCCCTGCCCGCGCGCACCCATGGACCGGACCGCCGGCCCGCCCCCGATGTCCACATCACCATCGACCGCCTGGAGGTCGCCCCGCCCGCGCCGCTTCCGCGCGCGGCGCCCCCCGCGCGATCGGCCGCGCTATCCCTGCGCGCCTATCTTTCCACCAGGCGATCGGGACAACCATGAGCAATGCCCTGGCCATCGCGGCGGTCACGGCCGTCCTCAAGGACCTGCTGGATTCGGGCCTGATCGACCACGCCGTGACGGATACGCTGGGCGCCGGCGTCAAGGTATCGGCGCTTGCGCCGGATGCCGTGTCGCTGGACAACCAGGAAGATCCCCAGCTCAACCTTTTTCTGCACCAGGTCTCGCCCAACGCCGCCTGGCGCAACGCCGCCCTGCCGTCACGCGACCCGGCGGGCGAGCGCATCGCCAATCCGCCGCTGGCGCTGGACCTGCATTACCTGCTGACCGCCTACGGGCGCGCTGAGCTGCAGGCCGAGGTTCTGCTGGGCTATGCGCTGCAACTGCTGCATGAATCCCCCGTGCTGCCGCGCGAGGCCGTGCGCCGCGCGCTGGACCCGGACGTGGTGGACGGCGCCATCCTGCCCACGGTCTACCAGAGCCTGCGCGGCGCGGACCTCGCCAGCCAGGTCGAACTGCTGAAGATCACGCCGTCGGCGCTCGGCGCCGAAGAGATGTCGCGTCTGTGGTCCGCGCTGCATGCCCACTATCGTCCGACCGCCGCCTTCCAGGTGTCGGTGGTGCTGATCGAATCGCGCCGGCCGGCGCGCGGCGCGCTGCCCGTCCTGACGCGCGGCGAGCGTCTGCCTGGCAGTCCGCGCGACCGCGGGGTGCAGGTGTTCCCCAGCCTGACCCCGCCGCTGCCCACGCTGCTGTCCGTGCAGCCAGCGGGCAGGCAGCCGGTGGCGGTGGCGGGCGGAACGGTCACCTTGCTGGGCCACCACCTGGACGGCCTGGCGCGGCTGGTGCTGCTGCGCCACTCCACGTTGCAGACCGAACGCCTCGTGCCCGTCGACGCAGGCACGGATACGTGGCTGCGCCTGACCATGCCGGCGGACCTGCCCGTGGGCGTGTATCGCATCCATGCCACGGTGCAGGCCGCCGATACGGGACTGCGGCGCGACAGCAATCAGCTGGCCCTGGTGCTCGCGCCCGAACCCGTACTGCCGCCGGCGTCGGCCACGCGCAATGGCAGCGCCGTGCGCATTGAACTGGCGGTGGCGCCGCCGCTGCAGGCGGGGCAATCGGCCAGCCTGCTGCTGGGCGACCACGACCTGCCCGCCGAACCCTACACCGCGCCGGCCAGCCAGCTGGCCTTCGTGTGGCGCGATGCGCCGCCAGCGGGAACGCAGTTTCTGGCACGCCTGCGGGTGGAGGGCATCGACAGCCCGCTCGTCGACCGCGAGGCCGTCCCGGTCCGATACCTGAACCGCCAGATCGAGCTGCCATGAACGCGCGCACGCCCCTGAGCTGGACCGACGCCAACCAGCAGTTGCTGGCCACGGAATTCGCCCGGCTGCGCGCGCGCCTGGACAAGCCGGGCGGCCGCGCGCCGCGCCAGGGTCCGCAACGGCTGGCGCAGGCCCGCGCCGCGCTCGACGGCGAAGGGGCGATCGATCAATTGAGCGCGGCGTTCGGCTTGTCGGCGTTCGAACGCGACCTGCTGCTGCTGTGCGCCGGCGTCGAAATGGATGCCCGCCTGGCCGAGCTGTGCGCCGCCGCGCAGGGCCGTGGCGGCGGAATGCGCCACGCCAGCTTTTCCCTGGCGCTGGGCGCGCTGGAAGGCGCGCACTGGAGCGCGCTGTCGCCGCAGCACCCGCTGCGCCGCTGGCGGCTGCTGGAGGTGGACGAAGCGGCCGACCTGAGCACGGCGCGCCTGCGCATCGACGAACGGGTGCTGCACTTCCTGGCCGGACTGAACGAACTGGACGCGCGCCTTCGTCCCCTGCTGCGGCCCGCGGCGGCCCTGCCCCATGCCGCGCCCGCGCACGAAGCGGCGGCGCGACGGATCTCCGAATGGATCGCCGCCGACAGCGACGCGCCCCTGCCTGTGTTCGTCCTGGAGGGCAACGACCCCGGCGCGCAGGAAGATGTGGCCGCGCGCGCGGCGCGGGCGGCCGGGCTGGCCTGCCTGGTGCTGCAGGCCGAGGACGTCCCGGACGCCGCGACCGAACGCGAGGCGCTGCGCACCCTGTGGCAGCGCGAAGCCGTTCTGTTGAGCGCGGCGCTGTACATCGACGCCTCCGACACCCTGCCGCCCGCGGCGCGCCATCTGGCCGAACAGGCGGGCGCGCTGTGCTTCCTGGCGGTCAGCGAACCGGTCACGCTGCGCGCGGCTACACGGCATTGCGCGATTTCCCGCCCGCAGGAGGCCGATCGCCGGACCCTCTGGCGCGACGCGCTGGGGCCGCAGGCCACGGCCCGGGCCGGCGCGGGGCTGGAGCAGGCGGCAAGCCAGTTCGGGCTGGACTCTCGCACCTTGCAGCTCACTGCCTCCTCGCTCAAGCCCGCGCTGCAGGACGCCTCGGCCGATCCCGCCACATTGCTCTGGCAGGGTTGCGCCCAGGCCAGCCGGCGCCGCCTTGACGGCCTGGCCCAGCGCCTGACGCCCGCCGCAGGCTGGGACGATCTGGTGCTGCCCGGCCCCCAGCTCGCCGTGCTGCGGCAGATCGCCGCGCATCTGCGCCAGCGCTACCGGGTCCATCAGGACTGGGGTTTCGCCGCGGCGCAATCCCGCGGCCTGGGCCTGGCCACGCTCTTCACCGGCGAAAGCGGCACGGGCAAGACCATGGCCGCCGAGGTGCTGGCGCGCGAGACGGGGCTGGACCTGTACCGCATCGACCTGTCGGCGGTCGTCAGCAAGTACATCGGCGAAACCGAAAAGAACCTGCGCCGGCTGTTCGAGGCCGCCGAGGATGGCGGCGCCATCCTGCTGTTCGACGAAGCGGACGCGCTGTTCGGCAAGCGCACGGAGGTCAAGGACAGCCATGACCGCTACGCCAACATCGAAATCAGCTACCTGCTGCAGCGGATGGAATCCTATCGCGGGCTGGCGGTGCTGACCACCAACCTGAAGTCCAACCTGGACAGCGCATTCCTGCGGCGGCTGCGCTTTGTCGTCCAGTTTCCGTTCCCCGACCTGGATCAGCGCGCGCGCATCTGGCGCGGTGTCTTCCCGGCCGCCACACCGACCCGTGAGCTGGACGCGCACCAATTGGCGCGCCTGAATCTGACGGGCGGCAGCATACGCAACGTCGCGCTGAACGCGGCCTTCCTGGCCGCCGATGCCGGCACCGAAGTCACCATGGCGCTCGTGCTGCAAGCCGCGCACGCCGAAGCCGCCAAGCGCGAACGGCCGCTGGCCGACGCCGAAACCAGGGGATGGCCATGAAACCCGCAATACACCTGCATATCCGCGCACTGAGCCTGCCGAGCCACGACGCGGCCGAACGCAACGCCTTTCTTGCCGCCATGGTGCAGGAATTGATCCGGCGCGCGGCGGCGCAAAACGCCCTCGCCGACGATGTGAACGCCGGGGAGGTGCGCGCCGTGGCTGGCGGCGGCACGCCGGTCGATGCCGGCACACAGGCCGGGCGCGCCATGGCCGGCGTAATTCGCGGCAAGACCTGATCGCCCTCGCGCCCTCCGGATATCGCCATGGGAACCTCCGCTACCCTGTTTGCGCCACGGCCCGAATCCGCGCCGCCGCGCTCGCGCCTGCTGCAGCGCCGCTGCGCCTGCGGCTGCGGCGGCAAGACCTCCTGCGCCGCGTCGCCGCTGTCCGGCCGCGCGCGCCGCGGCGGGCAGGACGTGCCGGAACAGGTCGAGGACGTGCTGCGCAGCGCGGGCGAGCCGCTGGCCGCCGCCGACCGCGCGGATTTCGAGCATCGCTACGGCCACGACTTCAGCCGCGTGCGTATCCACGCGGACGCGCGCGCGGCCGCCACGGCGCGCGCCCTGCACGCGCAGGCCTACACCGTCGGGCCGCATGTAGCTTTCGGCGCGGGCCGGTATGCGCCGGGCACGCGCCACGGCCGCGCCCTGCTGGCGCACGAACTGGCGCATGTCGTGCAGCAGCAGGCGCGCTACCGGCCGGACCTGCCGCTAGAACTCGGACCCGCGCACTCGCCCCTGGAAGCCGAGGCCGACCGCGCGGCGGACTCCCTGGCCGCGCCCGCGGCCTCGCGCGGCGCGGCCGCGCAGACCGTGCAGCGCGCCGGCATGGGCGATCTCCGCGTGGCCGAGGCCGAGGCGCGCAAATGCCCGGGCACCCACACCATGGCGGACGACGTGTACGCGGCGGTGAACGAGGCGTGGTCCAAATCGGGCCACGGCGAGGACACCGTCACCGAACACGGCGGACGCATCGTGTCCGACAAGGACGCCAAGCGCGTCATCCGCACCGGCTCGGGCGGCGGCGGCAGCATCAGCCTGCCCGCCGAGCAGAAGGGCGACTACACGCTGGGCACCTTCCATACCCATCCCTACAGCAAGTCTGAAAAGTCCAAGCTGGGCGTGAGCTTTTCCGGCGGCGACGTGGCCAACTTCATGGCCGGCAACCAGGGCTGGGTCAAGTACGTCGGCGCCGGAAGCTGCCACTACGCGCTGAGCATCCAGGACTATGAAGCCGTGTACGACTGCCGCAAGCGCAATGTCGATTTCAAGACGCGCTGGAACGATGCGTTCGCCGCCGCGACCGGGACCTTCCAGGCCAAGGTCGAGACCGCCGTGCGGGCCTCGGTCGACGGCTGCGGCATCTGCTACTACCGCTCGTGCCGCCCGGACGAGGCCAGCGCCGTCCCCAAGAACATGAGTCTGATCTAGGAACCGCCATGGAAGACTGGATAGGAAAGACCGTTGGAGAAGTGCTCGCGCTGTGCCAGACGCGCTATGCCGACGTCACCATGGTCGACGAGCCGCCCGGCAAGCTGCGCGCCGTGGAACTGGACTGCGCCGCGCGGATGCCGGTGTCGCGCTATGTCCTGGAATTCGACTATCGGCCCGAACTGTTCAGCGCCGGGCGCGACTGGCCGGAATCGCTGGTCGGCGCGCAGAAGGTGACCGCCGTGCGCAACGCCGCCGAACCGCAGGCCTATCCATGAGCGGCCCCCTCGGACCCCGCCTGCTGCGCGGCGGCATCATCCTCATCGATCCGGCCAGCGGCGCCGTGCAGCGCGTCATCTCGCTGCAGTACAACCCCGAGACGCTGACCCGCACGCTGCAACCGCAGGCGGCTGATGGCGGAGGCGCGGTGTCCGAGCCGTTGCGCCTGAAGGGTCCGCCGGCCGAGACGATCAAGCTGGACGCCGAACTCGACGCCACCGATCAGCTCGAATTTCCCGACGACCATCCCCAGGCGCGCGACACCGGCATTCACGCCCAGCTCGCGGCGCTCGAGACCATCGTCTATCCCGACAGCGCGGCGCTCATCCGCAACAACCAGATGGCCAACCTTGGCACGCTGGAGATCGCGCCCACCGTCGCGCCGCTGAGCCTGTTCGTCTGGAGCCGCGAGCGCGTGGTGCCGGTGCGCGTGACCGATTTCTCGATCACCGAAGAAGCCTTCGACGCGCGTCTGAATCCCATCCGCGCCAAGGTGTCGCTGGGCATGCGCGTGCTGCATGTGGGCGACCTGGGCTTCGGCGACAAGGGCGGCCATCTCTACCTGGTCTACCAGCAGCGCAAGGAACGGCTCGCGGCGCTGGCCGGGCTGGGCGGCCTGGGTTCCGTCGGACTGGAGTCCCTGCCATGAGCGTGCAACGCTTTCCCGCCACCAGCCGCTATCACGGCGTGGCGACCGCCGAACTGGCCGGCGCCGACGGCCGGCCGCTGGTCTATCTGCGCCGCCGCTTCCTGCCGGATCCGGCCGCGCTGACCCCGGTGGGCGAAATGAGCGTGGCGCCCGGCGACCGGCTGGACCGCCTGGCCGCGACCGCGCTGGGCGACCCGTTGCAATTCTGGCGCCTGGCGGACGGCAACGATGCGCCGCGCCCTTCGGCGCTGGAGGAGCCGGGACGCAGCCTGCGCGTGACGCTGCCGGCCGGACTGGGCGGACCGCCTGCAGGAGGCGGCGATGCTTAGCGGCGTGCATCTGACGCTGCTGGTCGGACCGGGGCTGCCCGTGCCCGCGCCCCGGCCGCTGATGGACGGGCTGGAGAGCGCCGAGGTGTCGTCATCCGCCGACGGCCCCGGTGGATTCCAGCTTACCTTCGCAATCAGCAACCGTTCGCCGCTGCACACGCTGCTGGTGATCGCGGGCGGCCAGGTTCCCTGGCTGCGGGTCATCCTGGTGGCGACATTGAACGGATTGCCCATCGTATTGATGGACGGGCTGGTCACGCGCCAGGAACTCACGGACGGCAACGAGCCCGGCCAGTCGCGCCTGACCGTCACCGGCGAGGACCTGACGGTTGCGATGGACAAGCAGGACATGAGCGGCCTGCCCTACCCGGCCATGCCGCCGCCCGCCCGCGTCGCGGCCATCGTCGGACGCTACGCGCTATACGGGATGCTGCCGCTGATCGTGCCGTCACCCTTTACCGACGTGCCCATCCCGGTCGAACGCATCCCCACCCACGAAGGCACCGACCTGGCTTACGTGCGCCAGCTTGCATCGGAAGTCGGCCACGTTTTCTACATCGAGCCCGGGCCGCTGCCCGGCGCCAACCTGGCGTATTGGGGGCCCGAGATCCGCCTGGGCCCGGTACAGCCCGCGCTAAACCTGGGCATGGACGTGCACACCAATGTCGAATCGCTGTCGTTCGCGGTGAACCAATCGGACGCCACCCTGCCGGTCATCTTCATCCAGAACCCGCTGACCAAGTTCCCGATCCCCCTGCCCGTCCCCGACATCAGCCTGGCCAGCCCGCCGCTGGGCCTGTTGCCGCCGATGGCCAAGGGGCTGAGCCTGCTGAAAGGCACGGCGAAACTGTCTCCCGCCGCCGCGCTGGGACGCGGGCTAGCCGTGGCCGCCGGCACGTCCGCCGATGCGGTCACCGCGGACGGTTCGCTCAACGTGCTGCGCTACGGCCACGTGCTCAAGTCGCGCCAGCTCGTGGGCGTGCGCGGCGCCGGCCTGGCCTTCGACGGCCTGTACTACGTCAAGCGCGTGGACAGCTCGCTGAAGGCGGGCGAATTCAAGCAGCAGTTCTCGCTGGCCCGCAACGGCCTGATCTCGACCTTGCCCCTGGTGCCCCCATGACAGACAGCCAACGCCATTACGGCAAATTCCGCGGCGTGGTGATCGGCAACATCGATCCCATGCAGATGGGCCGCCTGCAGGTGCAGGTGCCCGACGTGCTGGGCCTGGGCATCTCAAGCTGGGCCATGCCCTGCGTGCCTTTCGCGGGCCAGCAGAGCGGCGCGTTCGTGCTGCCGCAGATCGGCGCGGGCGTGTGGATCGAGTTCGAACAGGGCAAGCCCGACTATCCCATCTGGGTCGGCGGCTTCTGGGGATCGGCTGCCGAGGTCCCCGCGCTGGCGCTGGCGGGCCTGCCGGTGTCGCCCAGCATCGTGCTGCAGACCGGAGGCCAGAACACCCTGATGATCTCCGACCTGCCCGGCCCCACCGGCGGCATCCTGCTCAAGACCAAGACGGGCGCGATGATCTCCATCAGCGACGTGGGCATCACCCTGTCCAACGGACAAGGCGCCACCGTGATGCTTGCCGGCCCGGTCGTCAACATCAACCAGGGCGCCCTGACGGTGACCTGAGGAGGCGCAACCATGCCCGGACCCTTACTGCATGTCGGCGCCACCGTGCTGTGCGCGCACGGCGGCCAGGCCGTCCCGCTGTCGCCGAATCCGCGCGTGCTGCTGTCGGGCCAGCCCGCGGTGACCATCGCCTCGCCCTATTCCATCGCGGGTTGCGCCCTGCCGCCGCCCCCTTCCGGCAACGGCCCCTGCGTCACCGGGCAATGGCTGACCGGCGCCGCGCGCGTGCAGATCGCCGGACAGCCGGCCGCGTTGCAGACCGGCGCCTCGATCTGCGCGCCGACGGGCACGCCGATGATGGCCACGCTGACGCAGACGCGCGTCCTGGGCATGTAGGGATCCGCGCCATGGCCTACCTGCGCTTTCCCTTCGAACCCGATGCCCGCGGCCGCAGCCGCACCGCCGACGATGCCACGCATGTGCGCGACATGATTGAACAGGTGCTGTTCACCGTGCCGGGCGAACGCGTCAACCGCCCCGACTTCGGCTGCGGCCTTCTGCAGCTCGTGTTCGCGCCCAACAGCGACACGCTGGCCGCCGCGGTGCAGATGAGCGTGCAAGGCGCGCTGCAGCAATGGCTGGGCGAACGGATCGCCGTGGAGGCCGTCAACGTGTCGCACCGTGACTCGACGCTGGAGGTCGAGGTGCAGTATGTGATGCGCCAGGGCCAGCAGCGCCGCCTGGCGCGCTTCACGCGGGACCTGCCATGAACCGCCAATTCCGCAGCGCCAATCCGCGCCGCCTGCAATTGTTGCGCGCCCAGCAGCCTCCCGGCGATAACGGCATCGCCTACGTGGAGATCGACGCGGCCGACCAGCGCACGCTGCGCGTGGTCTGCGCGCATCCCGTGGCGGGCATCGGCCGCGCCCACGTGCGTATCGAAGGCGGCGTGCGCATCCGGGGCATTGCGCTGGCCGCCGAGCCGGTGCTGTCGGGCAACGAGATCCGGCTGACCGTCGACCGCGCCGGCGACTTCTCCTGGTACACGCTGGCCCTGGTCAACCCGGCCGATCCGGACGCCCCCGCGCCGGGCTTTGACCTGTGCCTGTCCACCATCGAGATCAACTTCAAGGCCGGCTGCCCGTCGGAATTCGATTGCGCCGATACGCGCGCCTGCGACCCGCCCGCGCCGCCAGAACCCTTGCTCGACTACCTGGCCAAGGACTACGAGAGTTTCCGGCGGCTGATGCTGGACAGGCTGTCGCAAAGCATGGCGGATTTCACCGAGCGCAATCCCGCCGATTTCACCGTGGCGCTGGTCGAAACGCTGGCCTACGCGGCCGACCATCTTTCCTATGCGCAGGACGCGGTCGCGACCGAAGCCTATCTGGACACCGCGCGCCGCCGCACTTCGCTGCGGCGCCATGCGCGCCTCTTGGACTACCCGCTGCACGATGGCTGCAACGCCCGCGTCTTCGTCGCCTTCGAGGTCAATGCGTTGGGCGAAGGACACGTGGTGCCCGCCGGCACACCCATGCTGACCAGTGCGCCCGAAACGGCGCTGACGGCGCCGGTGCGCCGCCGCGATGCGCTGGACCGGCTGCCGATGCCCGGCGTCGAAGTCTTCGAGACCCTGCACGACCTGACGCTGCACGCCGCGCACAGCCGCATCGCCTTGCACGATTTCGCCGATCCCGATTACTGCCTGCCGCGCGGCCAGACGCAGGCCGCGCTGGTCAACGACCCGCCACTGGCGCTGGCGCGCGGCGACCTGCTGGTGTTCGAGGAGGCCATCGGCCCGCTTACCGGGCGCGCGGCCGACGCCGACCCCGCGCATCGCCATGCGGTGCGCCTGACCGAAACCCGCGCCGGCCGCGACGACCTGACCGGCACGGACCTGCTGCTGGTGGCCTGGCACCCCGACGACGCGCTGCCCTTTCCGCTGTGCGTGAGCCGGGAATTCGACCAGGGCGGCGCGCTGGTCAAGCAGCCGGTTTCCGTCGCCCTGGGCAACGTGGTCCTGGCCGACCACGGCCTGCGCCGGGACTGGGTCCCCCTGGTGCCCGACACCGCGACCGCGCGCGACGCGCCCGCCTCCCGCCCGTACCGGCCGCGTCTTCCCGATACCGGCCTGGCCTATGCCGAACCCTACCGCCATGACCAGGCCGTGTCTGTGCCCTTGCCGGCCGGCGTGGCGCTGGCGCAGGATCCGCGCCGCGCCCTGCCCTGCGGCATGCGGCTGGCGGCCGACGATGCCAGCCAGCCCGGCGATGCCCCCGCGCCCGCCGGCGCCACCTGGTCGCCGCAGCGCAGCCTGCTCTCCAGCGCCCGCGACGCGCGTGAGTTCGTGGTCGAGACCGAAAACGACGGCAGCGCCTGGCTGCGCTTTGGCGACAACCGCTACGGCGCCGCGCCCGTCCCCGGCGAACGCCTGCTGGCCCAATACCGGCTGGGCGGCGGGCCCGGCGGCAATGTGGGCGCGAACGCCATCGGCGCGCTGGTCACCGACGACCCGGACCTGATGCTGGGCGTGTCGCGCGTGCGCAATCCCCTGCCCGCGCGGGGCGGCGCGGCCCCCGAGCCCGCCGACGCGATCCGGCTGAACGCCCCCGAAGCCTTCCGCGTCCAGGAGCGCGCGGTCACGGCCGACGATTACGCGCGCCTGGCCGAGCGCCATCCCCAGGTGCAGCGCGCGGCGGCCCGCCTGCGCTGGACGGGAAGCTGGCATACCGTCTTCCTGACCGTGGACCGGCGCGGCGGCCTGGACGTGGACGCATCGTTTCGAACCGCGATGCGCGCCTTCATGGAACGCTTCCGTCTGGCCGACCAGGACATCGAGTTCTCCGACCCGGTCCACGTGCCGCTGGACATCCTGCTGCGCGTCTGCGCCGCGCCGGGTCACTTCGCGGCCGACGTCAAGGCCGCGCTGCGCGAGGCATTCACGGCGGGCCAGGACCGCACGGGCCGCCCCGGTTTCTTTCATCCCGACCGCTACACCTTCGGCACGCCGCTGGCGTTGTCCGCGCTGATGAGCGCCGCCATGGCCGTGCCCGGCGTGGCGTCGGCGCAAGCAGAACGCTTCCAGCGCTGGGGCCGCGAGCCGGCGGGCGAACTGGACACCGGACGCCTCCTGGCCGCGCCGCTGGAAGTGCTGCGCGCCGACGGCGATCCCAACTTCCCGGAAAACGGCCGCATCGACTTCATCGTGGAGGGCGGATCATGACCTCACCCGACGACTGCGGCTGCTGCGAGGGCCAGCCTGCCCTCACGCCCTCGGACCAGTCCAACCCGCCGGGCCAGCCCGCGCTGCGCCTGCGCGTGGGCACCCACGGACGCTTCCTGGCCAGCCTGACCGCCGACCTGGCGCGTTCGCCCGAACTGGCGGCGCTGACCACGCGGGACGGGGACGATCCGGTGCTGGCGCTGTTCGACGCCTGGGCGGCGGTCTTGGACGTGCTGACGTTCTATCAGGAGCGCATCGGCAACGAAGGCTATCTGCGCACCGCAACCGAACGCCGGTCCGTGCAGTCGCTGGCGCGCGCCATCGGCTACGAGCTTCGGCCCGGCGTGGCCGCCACGGCCTGGCTGGCGTTCTCGATGGAAACCGCGCCGGGCGCGCCGCCGCGCGCGCGCGTCGAACCCTGGACACGGGCCCAGAGCATCCCCGGCCAGGACGAACAGGCCCAGACCTTCGAAACGCTGGAGCCGCTGGAAGCCCGCGCGGCCTGGAACGCGCTGGAGCTGGCCTGGCGCGAGACCGTGCCGCCTGTCTTTGGCGCGCGCACGCTGTGCCTGGCGGGCGTGGCCACCCGCCTGAAGGCGGGCGACGCCGTGCTGATCGTGGGAGACGAGCGCGCGCGCGACTCCGGCAACGAAAACTGGGACTTCCGCCGCTTGACGCAAGTGCGCGAGATCGTGCCCGGCCCGGGCGAGGACGGCGCGCCGGCATACACCCTTGTCTCGCTTGAACGGGGCCTGGGCAGCGCGGCGCTGCACGTGCAGCCGGCGCGCCGCAACCCGCGCTGCCATGCCCTGCGCGCCCAGGCGCATCTGTTCGGGTACAACGCGCCCGACTGGCGCGCCATGCCCGCTACGCTGCGCGCGTCCTATCTGGGCATGGAAGATAGCGCCAGGCCCCGGATCGACGAGTTCCCGCAATGGCCGGGCTACACCTTGGCCGACCTCTCCGATCCGCCGCAGACCCGCGCCGACGGCACCGGCCTCTACGGCGAGTATTACCGCGGCAAGGCATTCCGCGAACGCCTGATGTCCCGCACCGATGCGCAAATCGATTTTCACTGGGCCGCGGGCGGACCGGGCGACGGCGTGCCCGCGGATGGCTTCTGCGTGCGCTGGACGGGCTGGGTGCTCGCGTCCGAAAGCGGCAGCCATGCCTTTCATGTCACGGCCGACGACGGGGTACGGCTCTGGGTGGACGGGGCGCTGCTCATCGACCAGTGGCATGAGCAATCGCCTACCGAATACAGCGGCAGCGCGCGCCTGACGGCCGGACGCAAGCATGACATCCGCATCGAATACTACGAGGCCGGCGGCGACGCCACCATTTCGCTGGCCTGGTCCGGGCCCGGCCTGCCGCGCCAGGTGATTCCCGCCGCGCGCCTCTATCCCGGTGACGCGCACGGCGTGCATCTGGACGCCAGCTACCCGAAATGGGTGGCCGGGGGGTGGGCCGTCCTGTCGATGCCCAATTACGAAGAGCTCTACCGCATCGCCGACGCCACGCCCGACGCGCGCGCCGACTTCGCGCTGGCGGGTCCGACCACCCGCCTGACCCTGCGCGGCGAACGCGTGCGCGAACAGTTCAACCATGCGCTGCGCGAGACCACGGCCTACGGCGAGTCGGAGCCGCTGGACTGGGGCACCCGGCCCGCCTCCGGATTGACGCAGGGCCATGCCCTGGTGCTGGCCGCGTATGAGCCCGGCCTGCCGGAGGGCCGCGTGCTGGCGGTATCGGGCCTGACGCTGGACGACGGCGACGCCGCCAACGTCACGCCGCGCGCGCGGCTCTTGCGCGGCGATCCCCTGGCCAGCGTGCGCGTGGCGCGCGACCGCGCCAGCGCGGATCTGGAATTCGAGGACTTCATGCGCTGCACCGTCAGCCTCGCCGAAGCCTGCGACGTCGTGCGCATCCAGCGCAATGACAGCGCGGGCGGGCGCACCTCGCTGCTGCTCGATGCGGACCTTGCGCATGCCTATCTGCCCGGCACGGTGCGCATCAACGCCAACGTCGCGCCCGCCAGCCATGGCGACAGCCGGCAGATGCGCATTCAGCCCGAAACGCTGGGCAGCGGCGCGGGCAACCGGGCGTTCCAGCGCTTCGCGCTACAGCAGCGGCCCTTGACCTACGTGCCGGCCGCCACGGCCAGCGGCGCGGCCAGCAGCCTGGAAGTGCGGGTGGATGGCCTGTTGTGGGCCCAGGCCGAGCGCATCACCGCGCTGGCCGCGGACGAGCGCGCCTATGTGCTGCGCCTGGACGACAGCGGCGGCGCCACGGTGCAGTTTGGCGACGGCGTGCACGGCGCGCGCCTGCCTTCCGGCGCGGGCAATGTGCAGGCCCGCTACCGCGTCGGGCTGGGCCGGGACGGCAACGTGGGGCGCGGGCAGGTCAGCGTGCTGCTCACGCGCGCGCCGGGCGTCAAGGCGGTGGTCAATCCGCTGCCCGCGACCGGCGGCGCCGACCCGGAAGCCGGCGACGCCGCGCGCCGCAACGCGCCGCTGCGCGTGCGTACGCTGGACCGCATCGTCTCGCTGCGCGACTTCGAGGACTACGCCGCCGCGTTCACCGGTATCGGCAAGGCCCAGGCGGTGTGGTTGTGGGACGGCGAACAGCGGCTGGTGCATCTGACGGTGGCCGGCGAAGACGGCGCGGGCCTGGATCCGGCCGGCGCGCTCTACCGGAATCTGCTGGCCGCCATCGACGCCGCGCGCCCGCCGTATCAGCCGCTGCGGGTGGCGCCCTGCCGCTATCTGGATTTCGGACTGCGCGCCGGATTGGGCATCGATCCCCGGTACGAGGCGGCCAAGGTCCTGCAAGCGGCGCGCGCACGGCTGCTCGACGCCTTCGGCTTCGCCGCGCGCGCGTTCGGCCAGCCGGTGCACGGGGCCGAAGTGCTTGCCGTCCTGCAAAGCGTCGCGGGCGTGCTCTGGGTGGATCTGGACGCGCTGGTGCTCGACGCGGGCCCGGACGGCGCGGCGGCGCGGCGCGGCAACGGACCCGACGCCAGCCTGCCGGCCCGCACCGCCCGCTGGCAGCGAAACAGCCTGCAGCCCGCCGAACTGCTGCGCCCGGACCCGGCCGGCCTGCTGCTGACGGAGCGCACATGACCAACCGCCTGACCGCCGACGCGCTGCTCGCGCTGCTGCCCGCCTTTTACGGGGAACGAGACACCGGCCCGCTGCGCGCGCTGCTCGACGTGCTGGCGCGCCAGGGCGCTCTGCTGGACGCCGACCTGGACCGGCTCTACGACAACTGGTTCATCGAGACCTGCGACGACTGGGTCGTTCCCTATGTGGGCGACCTGCTGGGCGTGCGCGCGCTGTACCCCGTGGGCGCCGCGTTTTCGCCGCGCGCATTGGTCGCCAACACGCTGCGGCTGCGCCGGCGCAAGGGCACGGCGCTGGTGCTGGAGGAACTGGCGGCCGACGCCACCGGCTGGCGCGCCCGCGTCTCGGAATGCTTCGAGCGCGTCTCCACAACGCAGCATGTGAATCACCCCCGCCCGCACGCGCTGCGCACGCCCGACCTGCGCCGCGCGCGCGCCATGGAACGTACCGGCGGCCCATTCGGCGCCGAACTGCACACCGCCGACGTGCGCGCGCTGCCCGCCGGCCGCTACAACCTGCCCAACGTCGCGCTCTTTCTATGGCGGCTGCAATCCTGCACCGTGCAGCGCGGCGACGCCGCCCCCGCCACTACGCAGGCGGGCTTCTACACCTTCGATCCGCTGGGCCGGGATCAGCCCCTGTTCAACCGCCCGCGCACCGAGACGGACATCGAGCATCTGGCCGAGCCCATCAATGTGCCCGAGCCCTTGTCGTGGCGTGACCTGCATCAGGAACTGGAGGCGCGCAGGCAGGCCCTGACGGACGGCGACGCGCCGCCGCAGGGCTGGTTTGCCGACGGCGGGCCCGGCCCCGTCCTGCAGGTATGGGTAGACGGCCAGCCCGTGCCCGCGGAACACCTGGTGATCTGCGATCTGGCGCCCATTCCCGGCGTGTCGCCCGAAGACTGGCGCCGTCCCGACCCGACGCTGCTGGTCAAATCCCGCAATCCCGGCCGGCCGGATCGCGTCTTTCCCGGCCCGGGCGGCCTGCTGGTCGGGCTGGACCCCCGCCGCGGGCGTATCGCACTGCCGGCCGGCGTCACGGCGCAGCAGGTCCAGGTCCGTTATGCGTACGGATTTCCCGGCGATATCGGCGCTGGCCCCTATGACAGGAATGCGGCGCAAACCGTGGCCCCCGGCGCGCCGCCCACGTCCCAAGAGACCTTCGACGTTCAATTGCGCGTGCCCTCGGCCGGTACGCCGACGCTGGTCGCGGCGCTGGCCGCCGTGCAGGCGGGCCAGCGCGTGCGCATCGTCGTCGATCACGACGGCACCGAGCCCGCCACCCCGGACCTCGACCTGCCCGACACCCACCTGGCGATCGAAGCCGGCCCGCTCCGGCGCCCAGTGTTCCAGGGCGACTGGCGGCTGCGCGGCAACGCCAGCACCCGCCTGACACTGGACGGCCTGCTGCTCGACGGCCGGCTGCGGCTCGACGGCGCGCTGCGCGCCGTCTCGCTGCGCCACTGCACCCTGGTGCCCGCGCGCGGCGGACTGCGCCATGCCGGGACGGCGCCCGAACTGGAGCTGTCGCTGTACCGCTGCATCTGCGGCCCGGTGCGCAGCGCCTCCGCGCTGGCCTCCGTCGGCATGGACGGCTGCCTGATCGATGCGCAGGACGTGGCCGCCGCCGCCGTGGACGTGGATGACAGCGCGCTGCGCGTCGCGGCCAGCACGCTGTTTGGACGCGTGGCCGCCGGCCGGCTCGATGCCACCAACACCCTGTTCGGCGCGCCGGTCGCCATCAACCGCCGGCAGGAGGGCTGCGTACGCTACTGCCATGTGCCCGCGCCCTCGGTGACCCCGCGGCGCTATCGCTGCCAGCCGGACCTGGCGGTACAGGACCTGGGTGCCGCGGCCGCCAGGCGCGCCGCCGCCCGCGTCGCGCCCGCCTTCACCTCGACGGATTTTGCGTCGCCCGCCTATGGGCAGCTTGCGCGCGGCTGCGCGCCGGAGATCCGCGAAGGCGCGGACAACGGCGCCGAGATCGGCGCCTGGAACCCCTTGCTGCAAGCCCAGCGCGAAGCCAACCTCAGGCTGGCGCTGGACGAGTATCTGCGCTTCGGCCTCGAAGCGGGATTGATCCCCGTGAACTGAGCCCCCCCTGTCTTCGGGAACAACACCATGAAAGCCGATCTCAGCCGCCTCACCTTCGATCCCGCCCGGCGCTACCGGGCCGTCCGCATGCAGCAGGGCCGCGTGCAGATGGACACCGACTGGAACGAGCAGCAGGACATTCTGAACCGCCGCATCGAAACCGAAACGGCGGACACCGTCGGCGCGGTGGGCGTTCCGCTGGCGGCGGCGGGCTTCGCCTTGAGTCCCGCGGGCAAGGACCTGGCGGTCACGGCCGGACGCCTGTACCTCGACGGCCTGCTCTGCGAAAACCCGGAGGCGGCCACCGTCGCTCGGCAGCCCGACCTGCCCGCGACCGCGTCGCCCGTCCTGCCCGCCGGCGCGTCGGCGCTGCCGCTGCCGCCGCCCGGCATCACGCCCGCGGACATCGACGGCGTCGTTGTGTTCGGCGCCGGCGGCCAGCCCGCGCCGCCGCCCGAAGGCATGTACCTGGCCTATCTTGAAGCCTGGCAGCGCCACCTCTGCGCGCTCGATCTCGCGCCTGACGACTACAGCATGCGCGAAGTCGCACTGGGCGGCCCGGACACCGCGACCCGCGAAAAAACGGTCTGGCAGGTCAAGCTGATGCAGGTGGGCGCTCCCGGCGACGCCCTCACCTGCCTGTCCGCGCTGCCCGCCTGGGATGCCTTGACGGCGCTGCCGGACGCACGGATGTCCGCGCGCGCCGAAGCCAGCGTGCCGCCCAAGACGCCCTGCCAGCTTCCGCCCGACGCGGGCTACCGGCTGCTGGAAAACCATCTCTACCGCATCGAAATCCACCAGGACGGCGCAGGCGCCGGCAAGGCCCGCTACAAATGGTCGCGCGAGAACGGCAGCATCCTGAGCCGGGTGGTGCGCTGGCTGGGCGACCCGGTGGCCAACGAGTTCGAAGTCGCCAGCATCGGCCGGGACGACGTTCTGGCCATCACCGCCGGCTGCTGGGTCGAATTCCTGGACGACACGCACGAACTGCTGGGCCAGCCCGGCCCGCTGGCCCAGGTCGTCCGCACCGACGGCAACACGGTCACGATAGACCCGGCCAGCCTGATCGGACATCCGCTGGACGCGCCGCGTTTTCCGGCCAATCCCCGGGTGCGGCGTTGGGACGGCGTGGCCGAGATCACCCCCGCCCCCATCGCCAGCGCGAACGCCGGGTGGGTGGAACTGGAGCAGGACGGCATCGAGATCAAGTTCTCGCCCGGCCGCCTGCGGGTAGGCGACTACTGGCTGATCCCCGCGCGCACCGCCACGGCCTCGATCGAATGGCCGCGGATGCCGGACGGCAAGCCCGCTTTCACCGCCGCCGCGGGCATCCTGCGGGCCTACGCGCGCCTGGCCCTGCTGCGCTGGCAGGCCGGCGCCTGGACGTTGATGAGCGACTGCCGGCCCCTGTTTCCGGCGCTGACCGAACTGACACAGCTTTACTACGTGGGCGGCGACGGCCAAAGTGTCAGGCCCAATCCCGCCATGACACCCGATGTGGTGGCATTGCCGTCCGAATTGCGCGCGGGCGTCGCCAACGGCGGCTACCCCGTGGCCAACGCCACCGTGCGCTTCAGCGTCGACGCCGGCCGGCTGCCCAATGGCACGGCAACGCAGGACGTCCAGACCGGCGCCGATGGCGTGGCCTCGATCGCCTGGTCGATTGCCTGCGACCCCGCCCGCCCGGTGCAGCACGCGTCTGCCCAACTGCTCGTGGCCGGCCAGCCGGCGGTGGACCGCTACCTGCCCTTGCAGTTCAACGCGCAACTCGCCCTGGCCGCCGAAGTCGGCTACGACCCCAGCGGCTGCGCCGATCTGCTGGCCGAACAGGCGTACACCGTGCAGCAGGCGCTGGACGCCTTGTGCCGGCGCACGCACGGCGGGGGCTGCTGCATCACCGTCGGCCCCGGCGGCGACTTCCCGACGCTGGACAAGGCGCTGCACACGCTGATCGGCCAGGACCGGCTCGATATCTGCCTGTGCCTGACACCCGGCGAGCACAAGCTGGACGACGACCTCGCCGCCAAGGGACCGCGCGTGCGCCTGATGCTGCATGGATGCGGCCCGGCCAGCCGCCTGATCCTTGAAGAGCGCGACTTCAGCCTCAACGGTTTCGCTTCCGTTTCCATTGCCGACCTGACCATCGCGCGGCGCGGCCAGCCTCGCCCCCTGGTCTTTGCCCAATGCGCGGACGTGCGGCTATCGCGTGTCGATTGCGCGGGGCCGGCCGGCCCCGGCGCCAGCCTCGTCCGCATCGAAGGCAGCCGTCGCGTGCAGATCGAAAACTGCCGCTTGCTTGCCGGCGGCCGTGGCAACGCCGAGCGCCGCGACCTTCTGCTCGGCCGCGCCCCCACCCTGGCAATCCTGAAAGAAGCGCTATCGCCGGAAGCCATGCTCGACGATGACGACGATCGCGCGGCGCTGGGGCTGGCGCGCATGCCCATGGACGCGCGCAAGGCGATGGCGACCGAAATCGCCAGCCTGCTGCGCGCGGGCGCGGCCGGCAATGCGCTGACGGACCCGCGCATCCAGGCGGCGCTGCGGTCTCTTGCCGCGCAGCTCGGCCGGGAAGCGCCAGCGCAAAGCCGGCTGCGCGCCGCGGTCGGCTTGCTAGCCGCCGCCGTGCTGGCCGATCCGCTATCGTGCGCGCTGGCGCTGCTGGACAACGATGCCGACACCACGTTGCGCGACAACCGGCTGCGCGGCGGCATTTCCCTGTTCGCCGAGTCGGGTGAATTTCCGGAGCTGACGGCCGACCAGCTCAAGCTTCTAAGCGTGGGCATCCGCACGGGCAAGCTGATCCCGGCCGGCGAAGGCGCGTTGACACTGCAATGCAATGAATTTTCAAGCATGCGGCTGGGCGCCGAGTCGCTGCGCGCCATGTTGACCACGATGCAGACCGGCGGCGACTTCGCGGCATGGCGCAGCCTGCGCGCCGCCGACAATACCCTGGATGCTTACAGCCACTTTCCCGCGTTCGACGCGGCCCTGACCGGCAACAGCCTGTTGACCAACGGCGACGCCGGCGCGCTGATCGCCGTACAGGCCAAGATCATCGGCAATTTCGCGCACAACGACTTCCGGCTGTTTGTGTCGGGCACCAACCCGGAAAGCCTGGCCAACGGCGGGTTGAATGTCGTCACGGTCTGACGGGGCGGCCGGTGCCGGGATGGCCCATGCCGGGGCGGCCCACGCCGCGACGGCTGGGATCAGGCCGGAGCGCCGACGTGTTCCCTCAAGCGCCGCGTCAGCGTTTCAATGTCGAAACCCTTCTTGCGCAGCGACTTGGGAACGATATAGAAAAGGCGGGGCATTACATACACCAACACGTAATCGCTGTTTTCGCGCCAGCCGCGCACCTTCGCCCACGACACCGTGACCTCGGTGCGCGATGTCCACAGCAGAAAGTCGTGGTCGCGCAGCAGGATGCCGAACTCTTCGTGTATCGCCTTGTACAGGCGGTAGCGTCGCCGTGCGATCAGCGGAGACGCGCCCCAGTTGAATAGCATCACAACCAGCAGACCACATAGCGCGCCCACGCTGGCCGGCTGCAGCCAGACCGGTCCGTAGGTCGCGACGATCGCCATGCCAGCGACCACCGCCACCACGATGAGCGCGGGCCGCGGCATGAGTCTGTCGTGCAGGCGCATGGCGTTGACGTAGTCTTCCTGCGAGATTCGATAGCTTACGAGCATGTTCGTGACCTCTCTCGCGAGTGGATAAGCACGCCTGCGCGAGCTTGCGCCCTGCTCAGGCGTGTCCCTTGGCCACTATATTCAGCACCCGCTACGTTCTCGAAATTCTGATACCGAATACAGCTATAGACACATCAAATACCTAAGTCCTTCGGGTTCGGACCCATTCGGTTCGAAGCCGAAGGACGAGGCGCCTGGCCCCGCGTCAGACAAGGATGGGCTCGGTGACTCGGAGCCTGTCCTTGACGACGTTCCCGTCCTTCCAGACCATCGCTATTTTCTCGGGGTCCTGCAGTAGCGTGATGTCGGTCAGCGGATCGCCGTCGACCAGGATCAGATCCGCCAGGAACCCCGGCCGGATCTGCCCGATATCCTCGGGAAGCATCATGATTTCTCCGCCCAGCCGGGTCGCGCTCAACAGCGCTTCCTTGGCGCTCATCCCGACGTACCGCATCAGGTATTCAAGGTCCTTGGCGTTGGTGCCATGCGGCATCCACGCAAAGCCATAGTCGCCTCCGGGCAGAATGCGTATCCCGCGCTTGTGCATCTTCTGAAGCGTATCGCTGGCGACCTCGAGCTCTCGGGCATAGCCCATGTCGGTGGCGGCCTGCTGCGTGATGCCCCACTGTTCCGCATGGTAGAGCGTGCTGACCAGCCACCCCAGCCCGGGCGCGACGAAGTGCTTGTCCTTGTTGGCCTCCAGCATGTCCAGCGCTTCATCGTCCGCGAAGCTGGCATGAAAGACGAGTTCAAAGCCATGGCGTACGCATTGTTTGACCGATACGCTTGAGCGCGCATGGGCGGCCACGCGCTTGCCGGCCCGCCGCGCCTCCGCCGCGAGCATGGCGATCTCTTCTTCGGAGAACGGCGAGGCCTCGGCCGGAATCCCCGCGATGTACTCCCCGGACAGGTTGATCTTCAGGTGGTCCACGCCGTACTTGATGAACATGCGGGCCGCGCGGCGCACGTCCTCGGGGCCGCTGACGACCTCGCCGAAGTTCAATTCCCTGAAGGGCATATGAGGCAAGGTGTTGTCGCCCAGGCCGCCCAGCGTCGTGATCTCCTGGCTGCCCGCAAGATAACGCGGGCCCGGAAAATTCCCGGCATCGATCGCATTGCGCAGGACCACGTCCAGACGCGGCTTTGCGGCGGCGGCGCCCAGCGCGGACGTGAACCCCATGTCCAGGTACCGCTTTGCCACGCCGACGCACCACAGGATGTGCTCTTCGGGGGGCATGAATTGAATGGCCGCCAGGGAAGGCTGATCGTTCCAGGAAAAATGCGTGTGCGCGTCGGTCATCCCGGGCATCAGGAACCTGCCACGGCCATCGATCCGATGCGCTTCGACGATGTCGCGGGGCTGGCCCGCCGCCCAGATGCGCTTGATTCGCCTGCCCTCGATCAGGACGTCTCCGGGAAAGGGGTCCGAGCCCGTGCCGTCGAAGATCCGGACGTTGGTGATGATGGTGTTTTTCATTGTCTCTTCCTTTCAAGAAGCCGGTTCAGGCCAGCGACGCATGGAATTTCGTGAGCAGCCCGGCGCACTGCCCCGCCTGTTCGCAGGGTGTCCAATGACCGCAGTCTTCAAGCACATGCACCGATGCCGTTGCCAGCCGCGCCGCCATGCTTCGCGCCTGTGCCGGCGTGCCCACGCCGTCCTCGTCGCCTGTCACCAGCAAGGCCGGTGCGGTTATCTTTTCGAGGTCCGCGGGCTGCGCCTTGGCAAGCGCCTCGCAGCTTTGCGCGTATCCCTCTGGTGTTTGGCGCATCACGCTTTCCCTGACCAATGCCAACACCGCGGTGTGCCGTTCCTTTGTCTTTGCGCTGGTGGCCCCCGTGACGATGGCATCCGCGATCTCCTGCATGCCCGCAATGCCGCGTTCGCGCGCCAGCCGGGCCCGGGCCTGGATCCCGGCCCGCCCCTGATCCGGCGGCGCCAGCAGCGGCCCAAACAGCGCCAGACTGCGCACCAGACCAGGATGCTCGACCGCCAGATGCTGCGCGACGATCGTGCCCATCGAATGCGCGACGACGTGCACACGGGCCGCGCCAAGCGCCGCCAGCAAGTCCACCATCGAATCGACGTACCGCGCGATCGATAGCGCCGCGTCCGGCAGGCCAGAACGCGCGCTGCCCGGCAGATCCGGCCGGATCACCCGGTGGCCACCAAACGCGCTCATCACTGGCGTCCAGGTATTGGAAGATCCCCCCAATCCGTGTAGGCAAAGGATCGGGTCTCCTTCGCCGTCCACCTCGACGGCGATATGTCCCACGTGCATCGTGCTCATGCGCCGCCTCCCGGTTCAGACATGTCCAGCATCTTCGTGGCGGAAACCGCATCTGCTCCGCCCGCATCCCATATTCCAGATTTCATGTTCCAGACTCCGATGAACGACCGATTGACCCGCTACGTACCCGTCCTGGCACGGACCGGGGGGCCTGCGTCCTGCTGCAGGATGTGATTCAGAACCCTTTCGGCCAGGCCGCCGAAATTCGCACAGCCACGCTGGCGCGGGCGCGGCAGATCCACGCGGATGTCCAGGCCGATCTGCCCGTCTTCCAGCAGCACGACACGGTCGGCCAGCGCGACCGCCTCGTCGACATCGTGGGTGATCAGCACCACCGTGAATCCCTTGCTGAGCCAAAGGCGCTCGATGAGCCGCTGCATTTCGATGCGGGTCAGGGCGTCAAGCGCGCCCAGGGGTTCATCAAGCAGGAGCAGGCGCGGCGCGCGTACCAGCGCACGGGCCAGCGCCACCCGTTGCCGCTGGCCGCCGGAAAGCGTGGACGGCCAATCCGGCGCGCGCGTATCCAGCCCCACCTGGTGCAGCGCTTCGCGCGCCTTGGACTGCCAATCGCCGCGCATGCCCAGGCCCACGTTCTGCAGCACCGTGCACCACGGCAACAGCCGGTGCTCCTGGAACATGATCCGCGCCGCTTCATGGATGCCCTTGACCTGCCCGCCAGCGATACGCAGCATGCCCGAGCTGGGGGCATCCAGCCCGCAGAGCAGGCGCAACAGGGTGCTCTTGCCGCATCCGCTGCGGCCCACCACGGCCAGGAATTCCCCCGGCGCGACGTCCAGATCGATCGTCCGCAGCACCTGCTTGCCGCCGTAGCGCTTGCCCGCGGCGCGCATGCTGATGGACAGGCCCGTGTGCGGCGCGGCGTGGGCGGGCGCGGCGGCGGGAGAAGCCAATTCGGCTAGCGTCATGACTGCCCCTCCTGGTTCCAGTCCAACCAGCGGCGCTCCAGCAAGCTGGCCGCCACATCGGCCAGCTTGCCCAACAATGCGTAGAGAAGAATGGCCACCACGACGATGTCCGTCTGCATGAACTCGCGGGCATCCATGGCCATCTTTCCAATACCCGAATCGGCGGCAATGGTTTCGGCCACGATCAGCGTGAGCCACATGAAGCCCAGCGCGAACCGCACGCCGACCAGGATCGACGACATGGCGCCCGGCAGCATGATGTACTTGAAGATCTTCCAGCGGCTCAGGCCGTACACCCGCCCCATCTCGATCAGGCCCGCGTCCACCGAACGCATGCCATGGAACGTATTGATGTAGATCGGGAACATAACGCCCAGCGACACCAGGAACAGTTTTCCGGCCTCGCCCACGCCGAACCAGATGATCACCAGCGGAATCAGCGCCAGATGGGGAATATTGCGGACCATCTGAATCGTGGAATCCAGGAACCGGGCCGCCACGCGGGACGCGCCCGTCAGCAGGCCCAGGCCGAAGCCCACCGCGCCGCCAACGGCGAACCCCGCCGCCGCGCGCCTGAAACTGGCGGCAAGATGCCCCCAAAGCTCGCCGGTGGCGATGAGGTGCCCGGCGGCGCTTGCGACGGCGGTGGGCGCGGGCAGGATGCGGCCGGACAGCAGGCCCGCCGATGCGCTGATCTGCCAGACCGCAAGAATGGCGGCCGGCAGCAGCCAGGGCAAGGCTGGATGTAGAGAAAATCGTGAGTGCATCAGGATCTCCGTAGCGTGAAGGCGTGAAGGTGGGAAAGCAGGCGCGCGGCGCGGATCAAGGGCTTGCCTTCCAGGCGGCCTGACTGATGTCCACCTTCCGGGGAATGAGCTTGAGCCGGTGGAAGGTGTCCGCAAGCGCCTGCTGCTCCGCGATGATTCCCGCATCGATGGGCGAAACGATGTGGTTCACCCGGTTGCGTTCAAGCACCCGTGCGAACGTGACGGGATCCAGGCCCATCCCCGCGGCGTACTTCTGGGCAACCTCTTCGACGTTGTCGTGGATGTAGCGCGAGGTCATTTCGATTTCAGCCAGCACCGCCGCGACCAGCGGGCCGTTTGTTTTCGCGAATTCACGCCGCGCGAAGTACATCTGCCGGTTGTACGCGCCCGCCTGGAAGCCATCCGCCAGTGTCCGCACGTTGCCGCCGGCCTCGGCGCCGGCCATCAGCGGGTCGAACGCCGACCACGCGTCGACCGCCCCGCTTTCCAAGGCCGCGCGCCCATCGGCGGGGCTGAGGTAGACCGGCTGGATATCGCCGAACTGCAACCCGTTGGATTCCAGGAACCTCACGGCCATGAAATGCGCCATGGAGCCTTTGGGGATGGCCATTTTCTTGCCCTTGAGGTCGGCGGCCGAGTAGATGGACGACGACTTGGCCACCAGGATTTTCAAGTCGCCGGGGGTTGGGGCTTCGGCTGCGATGTACACGAAGTCGGCCCCCGCCACCTGCGCGAACACGGGCGGCGTATTGGCCGTGGCGGCAAGATCCAGGCTGCCGACATTCAGCGCTTCCATCATGGGCGGCCCGACCTGGAACTCCACCCATTCCACCTGGACTCCCTTCGCCTTCAGGTTGCGCTCGAGGTTGCCTTGCGCCTTGGCGATGGCCTGGTTGAACACGGCCTTCTGCCAGCCTATGCGTATCTTCTGGGCTTGCTGGGCATGGGCGCTGGAGCCGAATGCCGCGAACGTGGCGCAGGCAAGCGTCACGCACCCCACCTTGACTATCCTGAACATCGACATCCCCTTTTGTCTCCGGCCTTGGATGGAAGTGCGCGGAAGACCCGCGCGGGCCGTGGCTTATCCGGAAATCACCATTGGCCGATCTGCATCGTGTTGAAACGCTTGAGGTCCAGCCAGTTCTCGACGAACCCGTCCGGCACGCTCGTCATGGTTTTTCGCGCGGCCAGCCAGTCGCCCAGCCGCTGGCCGTACCGGGCAAGAACGCCCTTGCTGGAGGCGTCCTCGCCCAGGTCGTTCAGTTCGTCCGGATCGCTTTGCAGGTTGAACAGCACGGGGCGCATGCCCTGGCAATGCACGTATTTCCATTGGTGGTCGCGCAGGGCGATCGTTCGGCAGGCCTTCACGGCGCGGCCGAGTTCCAGGCGGGTCTGGGTGCGGAACGAATAATCGAATTCAGATACCGCGACGTCGCGCCATGCGGCAGGCGTCTTGCCGCGCAGCCACGGCAACAGCGACTTGCCTTCAAGCACATGGGCAGGCGGGTCTATGCCCAACGCATCCAGGATCGATGGCAGCACATCCACGGCCTCGACCAGCGCGTCGCAGGTGCCTGCGCGTGTCATGTCGGCCTGGGATGAGGGGTCATGGACGATCAGCGGCGTCTTGATCGCGGCATCGTGCCAAAGCTCTTTTTCTCCCAGGTGGTGATCGCCAAGATAATCCCCGTGGTCGCTGCAGAACACAATCAGGGTGTCGTCGAAACGTCCCGCCTTTTCAAGCGCGTCGAACAACCGCCCAAGGTGGTCGTCGACCTGGCTGATCAAACCCATGTAGGTCGGAATGACGCGGCGCCGCGTGGCTTCCAATGCGAACGACGCGCTGGCGGAGTGGCGCAAATAGGACGCGTACAAGGGATGCGGCGCGTGGAGCTCGGCGGCGCTCTTGATGGCGGGCACCACGTCCTGCGCGCCGTAGAGCCGGTGGTACGGGTCCGGCGCGACATAGGGCCAATGCGGCTTGATGTACGAAAGATGCAGGCACCAGGGCGCGTCGCCTTGCTCGGCGATGAAAGCCAGGGCGCGATCCGTGGTGTAGGCCGTTTCGGAGTGCCGTTCGGCAACGCGTGCGGGAAGGTCCGCATACCGCATGTTCCAGCCCGTACGCAGTTGGCCGGCCGGCCCCTGAGCCGAATTCGCGAATTCCAGCCACGGGTTCTTTGCCAGATATCCGTGGCGCCGTAGATAGGCGGTGTATTTATTGCCCCGGGCTTCGTCGTCGTCGGGATCGGAAAGCACGCCATCGTGGCGGTCGAAAGGTTCGAACCCGCCTTCAAGCAGGAGCCGTCCGCGTTCGGAAGACGGGTCGATTCCGCGCAGCCGCAAGGCGGACAGGTTCGGTTCCACATGGGTCTTGCCGGCGACCGCGACGCGCGCGCCATGCGGGCGTATGTAGTCGCCCATCGTCATTTCGTCGGCCGGCAGCGGCACGAAATTGCCGAACGAACGATGGCTCGTGACATAGCGGCCGGTGTAATAGGACATCCGGGACGGTCCGCAGGAAGCGGACTGGACGTACGCATTCGTGAAACGCACGCCGCGCCGCGCCAGGGCGTCGATGTTCGGCGTGCGGATGGTCGGGTGTCCGTAGCAGGACAGATAATCCCACCGAAGCTGGTCGCACATGATGAACAGGGCATTCCGCGCATGCGTCATTTTTTTAGCTCTTTCTGTGGGCGGCACGGCGGCCAGCGTAGTGGTCCCGCGCCGCGCCGGATCGGTCCGAAACGTGACTGATCGTAGGAAGCCGCGCATGCAGCGACAAGCGCTTTCTGCGAGAATTCCACGCAGTGAAACCCTGGTTGCCCGCGATGACTCCTGATCCCGTCAAGTCCATCCGCGCGCTGGAGCGCGGCTTGCAGGTGTTGAACTACCTTCGGGAACAAGGTGGCGTGACGCTGCATGAACTGCATGAAGGCCTGGACCTGCCCAAGGCCACCTTGCTGCGGCTGTTGCGCACGCTCGAAGCCAACGGCTTTGTATGGCGGGGCCTGAGCGACGGACGCTACCGCGCGGGCCAGTTGCTCCACCGGTTGGGCGAGACGCCGTCGCCCCATGACAGGCTTGTCGAAGCCGCTGGACCGATCCTGGATCAACTGGTCTCGAAGGTGCAATGGCCCTCGGACATGTCGGTGCGCCAGGGCACATGGATGGCCGTCTGCGAGACCAGCCGCCAGCGGTCTTATTTCACGCTGGACCGCGTCGTCCTGGGGTTTCGCGTCAACACCCTTCTATCGGCGCCCGGACGCGCGTATCTGGCGTTCTGTCCGCCCGCCGAATGCGAGAGCCTGCTGAACGAACTGCGCCTGGCCAACGATCCGGGATATCTGCACATGAACGGCGCGCAGGCGATACAGCGCATGCTCAGCCAGACCCGGGCCCAAGGCTACGCGGTGCGCGAAGCGTCGTGGGGCGGACACTTCAGCCAGTCCAAACGCGAATACGACGATGGCCTGGCCGCGATCGCCGTACCCATCCTGGACGGCGCCGCCGTGCTGGGTTGCTTGAACCTGATCTGGCTCGCGCGTGTGACCAACGTGGGATCCATTCTGCGCAACCATCTGGACGATCTGCAAGCGGCCTCCCGCTTGATCTCCGCCAACTATCAAGCGCGGCGGCCGCAAGCCTGAACGCGCGCCCGCCGTCTTTGCGGGCGCGGTTCTCGCGGGCACTCGTGGAATTCGTCATGCGAATGACAGCTTGGGGTGCTTACAATCACGCTGTTGCGTCGCAACATCCTGCTTTCCCCCCCCCCTTTGTAGCCACATGTCTCCTTCCTCCTCCTTGCCGCACCGGCCCGCGCTGGTGCTGCTTGCGCTTGCCGTGGGCAGCTTCGCCATCGGAACCACCGAGTTCGCCACGATGAGCCTGCTGCCGTATTTTTCCCAGTCGCTCGGTATCGACGCGCCCACGGCGGGCCACGTGATCAGCGCTTACGCGCTGGGCGTGGTGGTGGGCGCCCCCATCCTCGCCGTGCTGGGCTCGAAAATGCCGCGCCGCAGGCTGTTGATCATGCTGATGGGGCTCTTCGCCATCGGCAATGGCCTGAGCGCGATCGCGCCCGACTATCACTGGATGCTGTTCTTCCGCTTCCTGAGCGGCCTGCCGCATGGCGCGTACTTCGGCATCGCGTCGCTGGTGGCCAGTTCGCTGGTGCCGGCCAACCGCCGCACCGTCGCCGTGGGCCGCGTCTTCCTTGGCCTTACCGTCGCCACCATCGTGGGCGTGCCGCTGGCCAACTGGCTGGGCCAGGTGATCGGCTGGCGCTGGAGCTTCGGCCTGGTGGCGCTGCTTGCGACGCTCACGATGATCAGCGTGCGCGTCTACGCGCCCGACACCCCGGCCGATCCGCACGCCAGCCCGCTGCGTGAACTGAGCGCGCTGGGACGCGGACAGGTCTGGATCACGCTGGCGATCGGCGCGGTCGGCTTTGGCGGCCTGTTCTCGGTCTACACCTATCTGGCCGACACGCTGACCGCCGTCACGCAAGTCTCGCCCGCCACCGTGCCGTTCGTGCTCAGCGCGTTCGGCGTGGGCCTGACGGTGGGCAACATGGTCGTGCCGGTCTTTGCCGACCGCGCGGTCATGCGCACCGCCGGCCTGTTGCTGCTGTGGTCGGCTGTGGTGCTGGCCCTGTTTCCGCTGATGGCGCACAACATCTGGCTCATCACGCTGAACGTGTTCCTGGTGGGCGTGGGCGGCGCGCTGGGCACCGTGCTGCAGACCCGCTTGATGGACGTCTCTGGCGACGCCCAGGGCCTGGCCGCGGCGCTGAACCACTCCGCCTTCAACACCGCCAACGCGCTGGGTCCTCTTCTGGGCGGCCTGGCCATCGCCGCGGGCTTCGGCTGGACCTCGACCGGCTGGGTGGGCAGCCTGCTCGCCATCGGCAGCATGCCACTGTGGCTGTGGGCCGTGATGCTGGAGCGCCGCGGCCGCACCGCGCGCGCGGCCAAGCTGGTGGTGAGCACCGAATCGGCGCGCTGAACGCGGCGTATCCGTCCAGGGCGTCCCTGTTTATTGGGCCGCCCGGGCGGCAAGCCGGCGTCCCCATTTCCCCCGGCCGCTATACTTTCCGCACTGAAACTCCACACGCGCTGCACCCTATTCATGCAGCGCTTTTTTTATGCCCGCTCTGATGTCTTTGCTGCGCCTGGCGCTATGCTGCGCCGCCGCGCTGGTCTGCGCCCAAGCGTACGCCGCCCCTCCGACGCTGGCGCAATGCCATGGCATCAAGGATCTGGCTTTCGTCGCCCACCTGGATGACGACCTGCTGTTCATGAACCCGGACATCGCGTCCAACATCGAGGCGGGCGGCTGCGTGCGGGTGGTCTACCTGACCGCCAGCGATGCCGGTGAAGGCGAAGCCTATATGCTGGGCCGCGAGCGCGGCGTGCGCGCCGCCTACGCCTACATGGCGCACAAGCCCGATCAGTGGAAAACCGACGCGGGCACCGTCAGCGGGCGCAACATCGCGCGCTTTACCTTGCAGGACAACCCGCGCGTCCAGCTGTGGCACATGCGCCTGAAGGATCCCTGGCTGGGCAAGGGCTGGGGCAGCCTGACGCCGCTGAGCCGCACCGAATCCGAACCCGGCCAGAACGTCGAAACGCTGGGTGCGCATCCGGAGGTCTACACGCGCGAACAACTGATCGACGTCCTGGCCGAACTGATCCGCCAGTACGGCCCGACCACGGTGCGCCATCTGGACGACACGATCAGCGTGCCCTATACGCAACTGTGCTGGCGCTGCGCCGGCCACGGGCATCCGGACCACATCGCCAGCGCGCGGCTGGTGCGCGAAGCCATGCTGCGCGCGCCCGGCAATTACGCCGAGACAGGCTATATCGACTACCCAAGCCAGGAGCGCGCCAGCAACCTGACCGCCGCCGAAATCGCCAGCAAATCCGTGATCTTCCAGCACTATGCCTGGAACGACTACCACTATTGCGCGGGCCCGACGGGCTGCAAGGAGCCCGCGGGGCCGGCCGCCGCCTGGGTGCAGCGCGCCTATTACGTATCCCGCCAGGACATGGCGCCACAGCTGTACCCGGACGGACGCGGCGGTCTCGTGGTGTTCGCCGCTGGCGAAACCAACGCCGCCGTCAACCGCTGGGATTCCGGCGAACGCCGCTGGCAAAGCCTGGGCGGGCGCACCAGCGGGCCGGTGGTCTCGTTCGCGCATGCCGACGGCACGGCGGGCCTGATGGCCCGCGACCCGCTGGGCGGCGTCTGGGCGAACAAGCAGCGCCACGATGGAACGTGGCAGGGCTGGCAGGCCCTGGGCGGCTTGCGCGTGGCCCAGATTCCGGCCGTGGCGCCGCGCGGCGAAGCCGCCGCCGTGGCCCTGGGCTACGACGGCCTGCTCCACTGGATCGCGCCGTCCGGCATCGACGGAAGCTGGAGCACCTGGCAAGACCTGCCGCTGCTGGAAGGCGCCACCGGCGCCCCCGCCGCCGCGCGCGGCGCCGACGGGCGCTACGTCATCTTCGCCGTCACGGGCGCGGGCGAACTGTTCTATACCCGCCAACTGCCGGCCAGCCGAGGCCAGCGCTCCGAATGGCAAGGCTGGCGTCCCGTCTCGGCGCCGAAGGCGGCCGGCGGCCTGGCGGCGATACGCAACCATGAAAACCGCATCGAACTCTATTACCGCCAGCGCGGCAGCAACCATCTGACCCGGCTGGTGGAAGCCGGCGACACCACCGACATGGACATGGAGTGGAGCGTTCCGGCCGATATGGGCGTGCCCTACATCGGACGCCCCGCCATCAGCGCGGACGCAAGCGGCAACGTGCTGCTGGCGATCCTGGAGCGCGCGGGCGGGCCGCTTTGGCTCGTCGAGCATGGCGTACCGACCCGGCTGGACGCGCAAGCCGCCTCGCCCCCCGCGATCAGCCTGATAGACGGCACGCTTTATATCGTCGCGCGCACCGCCGGCCGGCCGCAACGCTACCAGGTGCTGTCGCGCCTGAATGGCGGCTGGGCCGGCAGCCTGACCCTGGACGGCGTCCCCGCCGGCGGCGGCGGCCCGTTCGCGTCCGTGGCCGCGCGGCCGGCGGACCTGCCCAACCTGGGCGCCGACAACACGAGCAACGCCGTGGTGGTGCGCCCCTCTTCGAATGCACCCGGCGCCCTGACCATCGAACGCATGCCGAACCAGGCCTCGCGCGCGGCCACCGCCAATACCAGCACGATGCAGTAACGCGGCACGAAAGTTGCTCCCCTTGGCGCGCAATCGCAACAACGCGGTTGGCGTCCAAGGGGATATTCATGAAAGCACTATGCTGGCACGGCAAACACGACGTGCGGTACGACACCGTTCCCGATCCCATCCTGGAACATCCGCGCGACGCAATCATCAAGGTCACCGCCTGCGCCATTTGCGGTTCGGACCTTCATCTCTTCGACGGGTTCATGCCGGAAATGAAATCCGGCGACGTCCTGGGCCACGAATTCATGGGCGAAGTCGTGGAGGTAGGCGCCGAAACGCAGAACCTGAAGGTGGGCGATCGCGTGGTGATCCCTTTCACCATTACCTGCGGCGCCTGCGATCAATGCCTCAAGGGCAACTTCTCGGTGTGCGAGCGCACGAACCGCAATGCGGACAAGGCGGCCAAGATGTTCGGCCACACCACGGCTGGGCTATTCGGATATAGCCACCTTACTGGCGGCTACGCCGGCGGCCAGGCCGAGTATGTCCGGGTGCCGTACGCGGACTCCACTCACATACCCGTGCAGGACGATCTGACGGACGAGCAGGTGCTCTTTCTGGGAGATATTTTCCCCACGGGCTGGCAGGCTGCCGTCCAGTGCGACATCGAGCCTACCGACACGGTCGCCATCTGGGGCGGGGGCCCCGTGGGCCAGATGGCCATCCGCAGCGCGGTCCTGCTGGGCGCCAAACAAGTGATCTGCATCGACCGCGTTCCCGAACGGCTGGCCATGGCGCGCGACGGCGGCGCGGTGCCGATCAATTTCGATGAGGACGATGTCGTCGAACGCCTGCAGGAATTGACGCACGGAAAGGGTCCCGAGAAGTGCATCGATGCGGTGGGCATGGAATCGCATGCAAGCCGTTCCATGGACTCGCTGTATGACCGCGTCAAACAGGCCGTCGGCGCCGAGACCGACAGGCCTCACGTCCTGCGCGAAATGATCTACGTCTGCCGCCCCGCCGGCGTCCTGTCGGTGCCCGGGGTGTACGGAGGACTGATCGACAAGATCCCGTTCGGCGCGGCCATGAACAAGGGCCTGACCTGGCGCATGGGCCAAACCCACGTCCGGCGCTGGACGGACGAGCTGCTGCAGATGATCGCGGACAAGCGGATCGACCCGTCCTTCGTGATCACCCACCGCGCCAGGTTGCAGGCGGGGCCCGACCTGTACAAGACATTCCGCGACAAGGCGGACGGGTGCATCAAAGTGGTATTGACGCCCTGAGCCGCGCCCCGCCGGCCGCTGGAGCCGGGCGGGGCCGCCTGTGCACGGGTGTCGCCTGCTGTTGTAGGGGCGACCCCTGCTTTATGGGCGTCGCCTGCTTCACGGGCGACGACACAGGCGGCGAAGGCGGAAGGGGTCAGGTGTCGGAATCCGGCTTCTTGTCACGCCCAAAGGGATCCTTGCCCGCGGGCGCCTGGGAACCGCCCGCGGGATATCCGGAATTGGTGGAGGGATCAGGATTGACGTCGCCAGTGGGCGGGCCCTCGGCGGCGGGCTGGCCCGTGCCGCCGGTCGCGGCGCGGTCCGTATGGGGGGAAGGCGGGGGATTCGGCGCGGGCGCCGGCTTTTCGTTGACCATGGTGTGCTCCTCGACAAGGCAGGTGCACGCGTTGCAACGGCAAGGCGTGCGCGGAAAGTGGTGCGTGGCATGCTGCGCAACTGCCGTTCCCGCGCATCCGCGCCATGCAAGCCGCCACCGGCCGCGCCCCCGAACTCCTGCGACGAGCGCTCTGCGGCGCGCCGGTGCAGGGTGGCGTCAGCGCCCCGCGACACGCGCCGGTAAATTCTACCGGCCCCGCCTCCACTGCTAGCCGCCGCGGCTTGCGGAGCCCGCGCCTGGGCACGGCAGTTGCTGCCGCCCCCTGGCGAGGCCCGGTTATGGGCCGTTCCTGGCCGTTCCTGGCCGTGGGCGCGCCGCGCCATCACCGTACATCCACAATGTCGGTCAGGGACCCCGCCCCGTTTGCAGGAGACAGCGAGATGAGCCCCGATTGGCCCGGCATGTTCACATTCTCGATGTCGCCGGTCGAGATCATCGTCCGCGGCACCATCGTGTACTGGTTCATCTTTGTCCTGCTGCGGGTCGCGGGCAGGCGCGATGTGGGTTCGTTTGGAATGGCCGATATGCTCGTGCTCGTGCTGATCGCGGACGCCGCGCAGAATGCCATGGCCGGCGAGTACAAATCAATCGTAGACGGCCTGGTGTTGGTATCGACCATCGTCGGGTGGACCGTCGTGGTGGACCGCGTGGGCTATTTTTTCGAGCCGGTGGGCCGGCTGATTTCGCCCAGCCGCGTCTGCCTCGTCCATGACGGCGTCATCGCCCGGCGCAACCTGCGCCGAGAGTACATAACCGTGGAAGAGCTCATGAGCGAACTGCGCCGAAAGGGAATCGAAGACGTCGGTGAGGTCCACCGGGCGTACATGGAATCGGACGGCGACATCAGCGTGCTCAAAAGGCGCGCCCGCCCCGAATCCCGAACTCCCACGCATTGAACAGGCGGCCCAGGACGTGACACGGCGATCACGCCCCGGGCCGCACCATGGCCGTTGTCAGCGCACCAGGCAGGGCCGCTTGTTATCGAACGTCCACCCTGGCACCAGGAATTGCATGGCGGCGGCGTCGTCGCGCGCGCCCAGTCCGTGCTGCTGGTACAGCTTATGCGCACGTTCGACCGCGTCCATATCCAGCTCTATGCCCAGCCCGCCGCTTTGCGGCAGGTCGATATAACCGTTGCGGATCTGCAGCGGCTGACGCGTCAGATGCTGGCCGTCCTGCCATATCCAGTGGGTGTCGATCGCGGTGACCTTGCCCGGCGCGGCCGCGCCCACATGCGTGAACATCGCCAGCGAAATATCGAAATGGTTGTTGGAGTGCGAACCCCAGGTCAAGCCGAAGGCCTGGCACGTCTGCGCCACGCGCACCGATCCCTGCATGGTCCAGAAGTGGGGATCGGCCAAAGGAATGTCCACCGACTGCAGCGACAGCGCGTGCGCCATTTCGCGCCAGTCGGTGGCGACCATGTTGGTGGCGGTGGGCAGCCCCGTGGCACGGCGGAACTCGGCCATGACCTCGCGGCCCGAAAACACGCCTTCGGCGCCGCACGGGTCTTCGGCATAGGCCATCACCCCATGCAGGTCGCGGCACAGACGGATCGCATCGTTCAGCAGCCAGCCGCCGTTGGGGTCGAGCGTGATGCGGGCTTCGGGAAAGCGTTCGTGCAGCGCGCGGATCGCCTCGACCTCTTCTTCGCCGCGCAAGACGCCGCCCTTGAGCTTGAAGTCTTCGAAACCGTAACGTTCGTAAGCCGCTTCGGCCAGCTTCACGATGGCCTCCGGCGTCAGCGCCTTTTCATGGCGCAAGCGCAGCCAGCCGTCGCCGTCGGGCATGGATTGATACGGCAGCGTGGTGCGCTCGCGGTCGCCCACATAGAACAAGTAGCCCAGCATCTGCACCGACGTACGCTGCACGCCTTCGCCCAGCAGCGCCGCCACCGGAACACCCAGATGCTGGCCCAGCAGATCGAGCAGCGCGGCTTCCGCCGCGGTCACCGCGTGGATGGCCACGCGCAGATCGAACGTTTGCGAACCGCGGCCGGCGCTGTCGCGGCTGGCGAAAGCCGTCCGCATCTGGTTCAAGGTGTGCTGGTAATTGCCGATGGAACTGCCCACGATGAGCGAGCGCGCGTCTTCCAGCGTGGCGCGGATCTTCTCGCCCCCGGGCACCTCCCCCACGCCGGTATTGCCCGCGCTGTCGCTCAGGATCACGATGTTGCGCGTGAAGTATGGCGCGTGGGCGCCGCTCAGGTTGAGCAGCATGGAGTCCTGCCCGGCGACGGGCACAACCCGCATCTCGGTGATGGTCGGCGTCGTGTGGCGGGAGGGTTGCGTAGCGTGAAGGGTCATGATTGCTTCTGAAATGCCCCGGCCGCGAGGGCCGGGCGGGTTGCGTTATTGCACGGAAATGCCGCCGGTCTCGATGACTTCCTTCCAGCGCGCGCTTTCCTGCTGCTGAAAGCGGGTGAACTCTTCGGGTGAATTCGCCACGATTTCAAGACCGACATCGGTGAAGGGCTTGCTGACGCCCGGGTCCTTCAATGCGGTGACCAGCGCCGCGGACAGCTTGTCGCGCACGTCCGCGGGCAGATTCTTCGGCGCCACGACGGCCTGCCACGCGTAGACGTTCACGCCCGGCACGGAGGCCTCGGCGAAGGTGGGCACATCGGGCAGCACGGGCGACCGCTTGGCGCCGGTGACCGCAATGGCCTTGAGCTTGCCGGCCTTGATGTGCGGCAGCACCGCGTTCACGTTCTGAAACGACATGTCGACCTGATTGCCAAGCAGGTCCGAGATCGCGGGCGCACCGCCCTTGTACGGAACATGCAGGCCCTTGGTGCCCGTCTTCTGCCAGAACAGTTCGGCCGTCAGGTGATCGGAAGAACCCGCGCCCGACGTCGCAAAGCTGATGCTGCCGGGCTTGGCTTTCAGCAGGGCCAGCACGTCCTGGACGCTGTTGACCTGCGGCGCCAGCTTGGGGCTCACGACCAGCACGTTGGGCGTCTGCACCGCGACGGTCAGATACGTGAAGTCCTTGGCCGGATCGTAGGTGATGCCCTTCATCAGGTGGGGCGCCACCACCAGCGGAGCCAGCGAGGTCACCATCAGCGTGTAGCCATCGGGCGCGGCGCGGGCCACCTGGGACGCGCCAATAGTGCCGGTGGCGCCGGCCTTGTTCTCGACGACAAACGACTGCTTGAGCTGTTCACCCAGCTTGTTCGCCACCGAACGGGCAACGGAATCCGTCGCGCCGCCGGGCGGGAACGGAACCACGATCGTGACGGGTTTGTCCGGCCAGGCGTGGGCCGCGCCGGCCGCCGCCATCAAGCTGAGCCCTGCTATCCACTTGCGCGCGTTGCGATTCATCTCTGTCTCCGTCTTGGGTTTTATTTATTTGTTAACGTTAACAATTTTATTGGTAACGTTAACATCTGGGATTCGATAGAGTATTTCGGCATTTGCCTGACCCGCCATCCGGGGAAACCCGTAGCCGCTCCCGCCCGCAAGGCCCGGCGGAGCGGGTAGGCTTGATGCCTGTCCCCCCGCCCCCTTTACCCAGAACCCAGCATGCGCGCGTCCCAGCTTTCGTCCACCGATACCCCTTCCCGATCCGCCGAACGGTCCAGCGTCACCGTGCGTGAAGTGGCCCAGGCGGCCGGTGTTTCCATGATTACGGTGTCGCGCGCGATCAACACCCCGCAACAGGTCTCCCCCGCCACGCTGGACAAGGTCAATGCCGCGATCGCGGCATTGGGATACGTGCCGAATCTGATGGCCGGCAGCCTGCGCTTGTCGCGCAGCAATCTGGTCATGGTGCTGGTGCCGTCGGTCACCGGCTCGCTCTTCGGCGGCATGCTGACGGAACTGACCCGTTCGCTCGAAGCCAAGGGCTATCAACTGATGGTGGGCCAGAGCGGCTATGACTCTCCGCGCGAAGACGCGCTGCTGCGCGCCATCATTGGCCGCCGCCCGGACGGCATCGTGCTGACCGGGGTCATGCACTCGCCGCAAGGCCGGCAACTGCTGAAGGCCTCCGGCATCCCCATCGTTGAAACCTGGGACACCACGGACACGCCCATCGACATGCTGCTAAGCCTGTCGCACGACGCCATCGGCGCGGCCGTCAGCCAATACCTGCACGCCGCGGGCAAGGTCCGGCAGGCAGTGCTCAGCGGCGATGACGAGCGCGCGCGGCTGCGCGCCCAAAGCCTGCAGCGCACCGCCGTCGAACTGGGCCTGCCCGAGCCGGTGGTGCACTACATGCCGGCCCCCACCACCCACGCCCAAGGACGCGAAGGCCTGCGTGCCCTGCAACGCGCGGGACAAGGGATCGATGCGGTGTTCTGCAGCTCCGACCTGATGGCGGCGGGCGTGCTGACCGAAGCCACCGCGCAAGGCCTGGCCGTTCCGGGACAACTGGCGGTCATGGGCTTCGGAGATATGGATATCGCGGCGTCCATGGCGCCGTCGATCACCTCGGTGCACGTGGACGGAGCGGCCATCGGCGCCCAGGCCGCCGAGATGATCGCGCTATGCGCCAACCACCAGCGGCCGGCGCAACCCGTGGTGGAAATCGGATTTCGCATCGTTACGCGCGAAAGCGCCTGATCTGCCGCCTGCGCACACAGCGCAACCGCCGCTTCAATACCGCAATTGCGCGTCCCTTCCCGCCGAAGCCGCCTGCGCCAGCGCGCGCGTGATGATGCTGGTCGACACATTGGCGAAGTAACGCGCGCCTAGCGCGCCATACTTTTCCTCGTCTTCCGGCGTCAACGCGATAATGCCGGGGCACTTGCCCGCCCCGGCGATCGCCTTCAGCCCCAGGTCGATGGCGCGCTGCACGGGCGCGGCGTTCCAGTCGCTGCCGTGGCCCATCGCGTGCGCCAGGTCATTGGGACCGATGAACACGGCGTCCACGCCGTCCACCGCCGCGATCTCCGCCGCCGCCGCGATGGCCTCGGGGGTTTCGATCATGGCGATGAAGCCGATGCCGTCGTTGCTGCGCTGCGTGTGGCCCGCCCCGCCAAACGCGCCGTAGCCGGCGGCGCGCGTGCTGAAGGCGCTGCCGCGGCGCCCCAGCGGCGGGTAGTGGATCATGCTGGCCAGCCGTTGTGCCTGCGCCGCGCTTTCGACCATGGGCACCTGCACGGCACTGGCGCCCATGTCCAGGATGCGCGGCAGGTCGTGTTCGAAGCAGCGCACCACCGGCGCGATGCCGGCCGCCCGCGCCGCGCGCAGCATGTGCTCGGTCATGCCCAGATCCGCGCTGCCGTGCTCGTTATCGAGAATGATGAAATCAAAACCGGCATACGCGCACATCTCTACGATGGCCGGGCTGGGCAAGCCATTGAACACGCCGCGCAGCGGCTTTCCGCCACGCAGCATGCCCGGCAGGCGGCCGTCCAATGGAAAACGGGGTTCCGTCATACAAGTCTCCTGGGTGGGATCGCGGGATCAATCGGCCTGGATGCCGGCGTCCTTGATCACTTTGCCCCATTTATCGATTTCGCTGCGCTGGAATTGCGAGAACGCCGCCGACCCGCGGCCGTCCGGCGCCACGCCCAGCATCAGCAGCTTGGCGCGCACGTCCGGACTGTTGACGATCGCCGCCACCTCGCGCCCCAGGCGGTCCACCACCGGCGCGGGCGTGCCGGCGGGCGCGAAGATCCCCTGCCAGGACTGCATTTCAAACCCGGGCAAGCCCAGCTCCGCCAAGGGTTTGACGCCGGGCAGGTCCGCCAGCGGCGCCGCGGCCGTCACGCCCAGCACCTTGACGCGCTTGGAATCGATCATGGGCCGCGCCGCCGCCACGGTTTCGAAGACCATGTCGATCTGCCCGCCGATCAGGTCGACCATGGATTGCGAGCCGCCCTTGTAGACGATCTGGCGCAGCTTCGTGTCCGAAATGGACTGGAAGAGCTGGCCCGACAGATGCTGCGACGTCCCCGCGCCGGCCGTGCCGTAGGTCAGGCTGTCCGGCTTTGCGCGAGCGGCGTCGATCACCTGCTGCACGGTATTGAAGGGGCTGTCGGCGCGCACGACCAGCGCATTGCTGACCATGCCCACCAGGGCGATGGGCGTGAAGTCCTTGACCGGGTCATAGCCCAGCGACTTGATGAAAAATGGGTTGACGGCGTGCGTGGTGATGGTGCCGCCCATGATGGTGTAGCCATCGGGTTCGGCGCGGGCGACCAGTTGCGTGCCCACGAGGCCGGACACGCCCGGCCGGTTCTCGACGATGACCGACTGCCCCAGCCGGGCGCTCAGCTGTTCGGCCATCAGGCGCGCCACGCCGTCCGACACACCGCCCGGCGAAAACGGCACGACGTATCGGATGGTCTTGGCCGGCCAGGCCGGCGCGCCGCCTTGGGCGTGGGCCAGGGTGGCGGTCAGCCCCACCGCCGCGACGGCGGTCAGGGTGCGTACAAAAATGCTGCGCATGCGTTTGTCTCCTGAAGTTGATGATGAGCGCGGTCTGTGCGCGCTTTACGGTAGTGCCGGTAAGAAATGATCAAGTGGCCGCCCTGACGGTCGCGCGTTCCACCAGGGCGCAGGGCACCACGATGTCGCGCGGCCGCAGTTCGGCCTGCATCTGTTCGCGCAGCAGGTCCACCGTCGCGTCGACCATGGGTTCGACCTGCTGGCGCACCGTCGTCAGGCGATACGCGCCCCAGGCGGCCTGCGGCACGTCGTCGAATCCCACCACGGCCACGTCCTCCGGCACGCGCGCGCCCAGCTCCTGGCGCAACACGTCCAGCGCCGCGATCGCCATGTGATCGTTGCCCGCGAACAGCGCGTCCGGCGCGCCGCCCGAGAACATGCGCCGCACCGCCGCTTGCGCAAGGTCGAAGTCGTAGTGGCCTACCTCGCGGCGGTGCACGTCGTGGCCCAGTTCGCGCAAGGCATCGCGGTAGCCGCGCTCGCGCTCGATGCTGGTGGAAGAATCCTCCAGGCCCGCCAGATAGCCAAAGCGCCGGTAGCCGCGTTCCACCAGCAGCCGCGCCACCCACTGTCCGCCCGCGTAGTTGTCGGACGTGACCGAGCTGCTGGCATGGCGCGCCAGTCCGCCCAGGATGGACACGCGGTTGAACTGCACCACCGGCACGCCCACCTCGGCGCAACTGCGCGCCACGTTGGACGACAGCATGGCGGACGCCATGACGATGCCGTCCACCTGGTATTGCAGGATCTCGGCCAGTACCCCGTCGGCCGCCTCGTCCACCTCCGCGATGAACATCAGTACGTGGTAGCCCTCTTTCTGCAGCTTCTGCGACAGGCGCTCGATGACCAGCGGATAGAACTGGTTTTCCAGATAGCTCATCACCAGCGCCACGATGCGGCTGCGGCGGGTGATCAGGCTGCGCGCCAGCGCATTGGGCCGATAGCCCAGCTTCTGCGCGGCCGCCAGCACCTTGCGGCGCGTTTCTTCGGACACGCTGGCTCCCGGCGTGAACGTGCGGCTGACGGCCGACTGCGACACCTGCGCCAGGTCAGCCACATCCTGAGCACGGGGCGCGGTCTTCATGCCGCCGTCCATCCTGCATCCAGCATCAGCGCGCTGCCGGTCATCAGGCTGGACGCGCCGCTGGCCAGGAACACGATCGCGCCCATGACCTCGCTCAGGCGTCCGACCCGGCCCAGCGCATTGCGCGCGCAGACCCATTCGCGAAAACCCGGCTGCTCCAGCATCCCGGCGGTCATGGGCGTTTCGATGAAGGTCGGGCAGACGGTATTCACGCGGATGCCCGCCGCGCCCAGTTCCCATGCCAGCGCGCGCGTCATGCCTTCCAGCGCGTGCTTGCTGGCGCAGTACAGCGTGCGCCTTGGACTGCCCACGTGCCCCATCTGCGACGACACGTTGATGATCGAGCCGCCCAGGCGCTCTTGCACGAGGCGGCGCGCCACGGCCCGGCTGGTATAGAAGGCCGCCTTCACGTTCAGGTCCAGCACGGCGTCGATGTCGTCGTCCGACTGCTCCAGCAGCGGCTTGGGACGGTTCATGCCGGCATTGTTGACCAGGATGTCGAAGGGCTCGCCGCGCATCGCGGCCTGATCGACCGCGGCGGAGTCCGTCACGTCCAGGACCAGCGGCGCGCAGTCGATGGCCTCGGCCCGCAAGGCCTCGCACACCTGCGCCAGCTCCGCTGCGCGTCGCGCCGCCACGGTGACGTGCGCGCCGGCCCGGCCCAGCGCCGCCGCGGCCGCCAGGCCGATGCCGCCGCTGCCGCCGGTCACCAGGGCGCGGCGCCCATCCAGCCGGAAATCCGGTCCTTCGGGCAGCGCAATCATGCCTGCGCCTCAACGGGCCGGTACCAGGGCAGGTCGGGCCGGTTGCCATAGCGGCGCACGCGGATATTGGCCTGCTCGCCGTGGCCGGCGAAGTTCTCCATGTGGCACAGGCGCGAGCAATACTCGCCCATCGTCGCGCTGGCGGCGTCCGTCAGCACGCGCTGATAGGTGCAGGTCTTGAGGAATTTGCCCACCCACAAGCCGCCCGTATAGCGCGCATTCCGGTTGGTCGGCAGCGTATGGTTGGTGCCGATCACCTTGTCGCCAAAGCTGACGTTGGTGCGCGGGCCCAGGAACAGCGCGCCGTAGTTGGTCATCTTGTTCAGGAAGTAGTCCGGATCGCGGGTCATGACCTGCACGTGCTCGAACGCCAAGTCGTCGGCAACCTGCAGCATTTCCTCATAGGTGTCGCACACGATGACTTCGCCGCAGTCGGCCCACGCCTTGGCCGCGATGCCCGCGGTGGGCAGGATGGCCAGTTGGCGTTCGACTTCGGCCAGCGTGTCGCGCGCAAGCTGCTCGCTGTTGGTCAGCAGCACCGCGGGCGACGTCGGGCCGTGTTCGGCCTGCCCCAGCAGATCGACGGCGCACAACTCGCCGTCCACGCTATCGTCGGCGATCACCAGCGTCTCGGTGGGACCGGCGAACAGGTCGATGCCCACCCGGCCATACAACTGCCGCTTCGCCTCGGCCACGAACATGTTGCCCGGCCCCACCAGCATGTCCACGGGCGCCACGCTGGGCGTGCCCACCGCCATCGCCACCACGGCCTGCACGCCGCCCAGCACCAGGATCTCGTCCGCGCCCGCCATGTCCATGGCGGTCACGATGGCCGGATGCGGCTTGCCCTGATACGGCGGCGCCGTCGACACGATGCGCTTCACGCCCGCCACCTTGGCCGTCAACACGCTCATGTGCGCCGACGCGAGCAAGGGATACTTCCCGCCAGGGATGTAACAGCCCACCGCGTTCATCGGCACATGCTTGTGCCCCAGCACCACGCCGGGATAGGTCTCCACTTCCACGTCGCGCATGGAATCGCGCTGGATCTGCGCAAAGTTGCGGACCTGGCTCTGCGCGAACGCGATGTCTTCGATCTCGCGCGGCGACAACTGCGCGCGGGCCGCCTCGATCTCGGCGCGCGACAGGCGGAAGTCCGCCGGGTCCCAGTTGTCGAACTTGCGGCTGTAGTCCCGCACGGCTTCGTCGCCTCGGGTTTCGATGTCGCGGATGATGTCTTCGACGGTAGCGCGCACCTTGGCGTCATCGTCGGTCTTTACCGCGGCGGTCCGGCCGCGCTTCAGATATCGGATCATGGTCTGTAGGCCCTGCAAACGTTGGTGGTTCGATAAGGTGGAGACACTTTCGAAGCCTTGCATACGTATGCAAATAGGGGGAAACCCTTGCACCATTTGAACGATGCATGGCAGGCCGACAGCCGCGAAGCAATGCTGCGACGCGTATTGACCGCCCCCGGCGCGCGTGACCCAATGGACGCGCGGACCACATCAAGGAGGCGCGCATGGCGAACGCACAAACCAAACGGGTCATGGAAGTGCTGGCGGCCGCGGAGGACGGGTCGACATACCGTATCGACAGATACTGCCGGTCCGAACCAGACCGGGAGGCCGAGCCGCACTTCTTTTGCTGCCTCCAGGACGGGCAGCTCGTTTCGTGGCGCGGGGACGGCCACTACGAGTTGCCCGACGGCACCCTGGTGACGACGGTGGCTACGCGCCTATGCGGGTAGCTTCAACCGCGCCGGACGGCGTGCAGCGGGCTACTCCGCCGGGCCGGCCGGCAAGGCGCGCTTGTGTCCGGTGGCCTGGTACTGCTTTTGGAGCAAGGCGGCGTGCTCATCCGAGACAGCCTCGCCTTCGAGAAACCCGTCGATCACGGAGTACGGCACGCCAAAGGCGTCTTCATCGGGACGCAGCGGCTGCAGCGATTCCAGATCGGCCGTCGGCACCTTCATCACCAGCCTTTCCGGGGCATTCAGCAGAGCGGCCAGCGCCCGCACGCGGCGCTTGGTCAGGCCCTGTAGGGGGACAAGGTCCGCGGCGCCATCGCCGTGCTTGGTGAAGAAACCCATCAAGGCCTCGGCGGCCTGGTCGGTGCCGATGACCAGGCAATCGAGCGCACCGGCGATTGCGTACTGCGTCACCATGCGTTGACGGGCCTTGATGTTGCCGGCGGAGAAATCCTCTGCAGCCTTGTCCACATAGGCCAGTCCCGCCGCTTCCAAGGCGCTGCGCTGCGCGTCGACAGGGGGCTTGATATCCACGCGCATGCGCTGATCCGGCGCGATGAAGTCCATCGCTTCGGCCGCATCGTGCTCGTCCCGCTGCTCGCCATAGGGCAATCGCACGGCAATGAAGGTTGCTGAATTGCCGTTGGCTCGAACGCGCTCCACCGCAAGTTGCGCGATCCGCGCCGCCACCGTGGAATCGACTCCCCCGCTGACACCCAGGACGTATCCGGCCTTCCGGGTTCGCAGCAGATAGTCGGCCAGGAAGGCGATCCTCTTTTCCAACTCTGACGCCGCATCGAACCCCGGCGTCACGCCCAGCGCGCGCGCGATTTCGCGTTGCGCATCGCCTGATTGCAGGTGATTTTCCATGTTTCGACTCCAAGCTTGTACAGAACCGCGGCGAATCCGCTATGCCGGATGATGGCGGTGATAGTGCTCCAGGATACCCAGCAACGCGTGCTCGGCGCTGGCCCTGCGTATCGCGTTGCGATCGCCCGAAAACGCCTTCGTTTCGGTATAGACCACGGGATTCGAGTCGGCCTGCCCTCGCTTGAACACCCAGGCGTAGCACTGTGTTCCGCTGGGAATGCGATCGTCCGTGGCATCGGTGACGCCCGTGTTCGACACCGCCACATTGGCGGGGCTCTTGCGGGCGGCGCCCAACGCCATGTCGCGCGCCACCGCCTCGCTGGTGAGGTTGTGACTGGCAAGCGTCGACTGCGGAACGCCCAGGCAGCGCATCTTGGCGTCCACGGAATACACCACGAAGGCGCAGTCCAATAAACTGCCGGCGCCCGGAATGTCCGCAAGCGTGGCCGAAATGAGGCCCGCCGTGCAGGACTCAGCGGTCACGAGCGTAAGGCCCTTTTCCTGCATGAACCGTGCAACGCGTTCTATGGAGTTCATACGCATCCCCGAAGTCTCCGGCTTCCCGGCAAGCTACCCGCCGCCCCTTCAGCCGCAGGGGCGGGCGCGATGGGCGGACCCGGCAATCATTTTGCCTTCGCCGCTACGCTCTGCTGCAGGGCCTTGGCCTCCTGCAAGTGCTGGTTCAAGCTGGGAAGCGTCTCCGTCGCGAACTGCTTGACGTCGGGATCCTTGACGTCCTTGGATGCCTTCTCGAACAGTTTCACTGCGTCTTCATGGGCGGCCACGCCGATTTCGTCCGCATACGCTTTGTCGAAGCTGTCGTCGCGCAGGTCGAGAGCCTTCAGTTTTGCCTTCTGAACCAAAGAGGGTTCGGTCGGGGGTTCGAACCCCTTGCTTTTGGCCAGCGCGTCCAGCTTCTGGCCGACCTTGGCATGGTCGTCGACCATTTTCTGGGCGAATGCCTTGACCTGCGAATTCTGTGACTTCTGAAGCGCCAGCTTGCTGCCGGCGATCTCCAGGTGGCCGGACTCCGCGGCCTCGCTCAGGAAGCCCCTGGCCTCGCTGTCCAGCTTGTTGGTGGCCGCGGGTGCCGGCGCGGTTGGCGTCTGGGCGAGCGCAACACTTCCTATGCTCAGGACGGTGGCGGCGCCAAGCGCGGCCTTGAAAAGTATCGTGTTGATCTTGTTCATGCGGGTCTCCTGAAACAGCCTGGTTGCCGGCGACGGTCTGTCTGCCGTAGCCGCAGCACTCAGCAAACCGCGTGCCCATTCGGATTACGCCAGAAGCCGCCCTCCCGCCCCAGACGACGGGCGGGAACGAATATTGCTGAACGCCGCATAGCAACTACACCTGGGAGATCGGAATGGCTACCAAGAAACAAGGCAACACGGACATCATCCACGACCTGCTGTATCAGGCGCTGGAAACCGAAATGGGAGGGATCAACGTCTACACCGCGGCGCTCTCCTGTGCAACCAACAAGGATCTGGCCAAGGAATGGAAGGGCTATCTGGACGAAACCACCACCCACCGCCAAGTACTGCTCACCGTTTTTGAAGAACTAGGCCTGGACCCCGAGCTGGAAGTACCCAGCCGCGCCGTGGTCCGGCACCATGGCGAATCATTGGTCGCGGCGATTTCCATGGCCAAGGCAGCGGGCGACCCCGCCGCCGCGCAGATCGTGGCTGCCGAATGCGTAGTCCTTGCCGAGACCAAGGACCATCAGAACTGGGAACTCATCGGCCTGGTGGCCGAAAAGAAGACCGGCAAGGAAGCGCAGATCCTGAAGAAGGCGCATGACGCGGTCGAGAAGGATGAAGACCACCACCTGTATCACACCATGGGCTGGACGCGCGAACTGTGGATCGAAGCCTTGGGCTTTCCCGCGGTGCTGCCGCCGCCGGAAGAGGTGAAGAAGGTAGAGACCGCCATTGGCGCTTCCCGTGCGGAGCAATCGCGGGAAGACATGCTGTAAGGACCGCGATGGCGTCGACAGCGCCGCGCGGAGGAACCGGAGCGCTGTCGACCCAGATGAAAGCGATCCTGCTATCCGAGAAATTCCTGTTCCTGGCCTGCGCGCTCGCCGTCGCGGGCTACGTGGCCGACGTCCGGCTGGAAGCCTACGGGCAGCTCGTGAGCCTGCTGGAATCGGCCGTGCTGATCGGCGCCATCCTGGCCGCATCGCTGAGCGTGGCGCGGCATGCCGAACGCATCGCGCAGAAGCTGGGCGACCCTTACGGCAGCATGATCCTGACGCTGTCGGCGGTGCTCGTCGAGGTGATCGTTCTGGCCATCGTGTCGGCCAAGGCAGGTTCGCCCACGCTGGTGCGCGACAGCATCTATTCGGCCGTCATGCTGGATATCAACGGCATCCTGGGTGTCGCCGCCCTGATTGGCGGCTTCAAGCACGGCGAGCAGTCCTACAACGACGATTCCGCGCGGACCTACAGCGTGATGATCCTTACCGCCGTGGCGGTATCGATGGTCATCCCAGAGTTCGTCCCGCTGCCCCATTGGCGCGCCTACAGCGGCTTTACCATCGTGGCGATGCTGCTGCTCTACAGCGTTTTCCTGCGCATGCAGACGGGACCGCACAGCTACTTTTTCAGCTACAGCTACCCGGACAAGCAAGCTCGCCGACCGTCTCCCGCGCCGGGCTACCCCAATCGGCGGCAATCGATTGCGGTCATGGTCATCGGGATCGTCGCGGTGGGCGCCTTGGCCGAATTGATGTCGCATGCGCTGAACCGGGGCCTCGAAGGCGTGGCCGTCCCCCCTGGCCTGCTGGCGCTGATCGTCGCCGGCATCTCGGCCGCGCCCGAGATGCTGACTGCCCTGCGGGCCGCCCTGGCCGACCGCATGCAATCGGTCGTCAACATCGCCCTGGGCGCGTCGCTATCCACGGTGATCCTGACCGTGCCTGCCATGGAGGCGCTGGCGCTCTACACCGGCCAGCGCATCGACATGGCCTTGACGCCGGTGCAGACAGTGATGATGCTCGTCACCCTGCTGGCGGCGGCCATCAACCTGAACGACGGCCAGACCAACGCCATCGAGGGGATGACGCACTTCATCCTTTTCGGCACGTTCCTGATGCTGCTGGTGCTGGGGTTGTAGGCCGCCGGCTTGCCGGCCGGGGTCCGCTCAGGCGGATTCCAGCGTATGCGACAGGCAATAGATGTCCGACCACGGCGCGTCTGGTTCGCCGTAGGCGCGCAGTTCACGCGCATTCATGACGTCGCCGTCGCACGCAGCCACTGCCCCGATCTCATAGCCGTTGACAACGTAGATCCAGTCGGCCGCCCTGTCCTTTCCCCCGCGTATCTTCTGCTCCGTCGTGGACGCGATCGCTGGCGTCTGTGTCATCAGCAGGTGACCGCCGCAGGTGCCGGCTTGCATCGAGATCGAAGCCGCGTGGGCTTTCAGATACGCGCGCATCTCCGCTTCCGCCCCCCGCCGGGGTGAAAGGCGGATCGTCAGCGCATACCTTGCCAGGCCGCCACCGGCGCTTTCAAGCACATGGCACTGGCTTCGGATCATGTTGCGATGCTGCGGCATCAGCGTGGTGGACCAGGGCGTGGGACGATTGAGCCTGGCCAGGTAGGCGGCCGAACTCAGCGTCTCGTAGGCGTCAAGCTCGTACATGACGAAGAAGCCCTCCGATCCCCGTGCGCTGATCCAGCGCGACCCGCGCAGGAATCCCGGCACGCCCATGCGTTCCGGGAAGTGCTCGTGCGAGTGCCAGTCTTCGAACTGCGCGCGCCAGGCGGGCGCGATGTCCCACCACATTGCGATGGCGGCCTTGCCACGGAGCGCCATGGTCAGTGCTTTGCCCGCAACGTGGAAAGTTCGCTCGCCGCCTGCTGCATCACATCCGGACCGATCTCTCCCGCGAACTTGTCCACCACGGGTTTGACGGCGTCGCGCAGCCGCCCGATTTCTTCCGGGGTCGGCTTATTGACCTGCATCACCTTGCGCAGCTCGTCGATGGCCACGGCTTCCCTGGCCTGCGAGATCTTGCGTTCCTGAACCTTGGCCTCGGCCGCCGCATCCAGGATGATCTGGCGCTCGGTTTGCGTCATGCCGTCCCAGGTCTTCTTGCTCATCAGGAACGGCATGCCCGTGTAGATATGGCGCGTCAATGACAGGTACTTCTGCACCTCGGCGAACTTGGCGGACTGGATGACGCCCACGGGATTGTCCTGCCCATCGATCGCCCTGGATTCCAGCGCGCCGTAGACTTCGCCAAAGGTCATGGGAACCGGGTTGGCGCCCAGGCTCTTGAACATATCGATATAGACCGGCGCCGCGATCACCCGGATCTTCAGGCCCTGAAAATCCTGCACCGTTGATATCGGACGCTTGCTGTTGGTCATGTTGCGAAAGCCCAGGTCCCAGATGCCCAGGCCGATCAGGCCATGGTCGGCCAATCCGTCCAGCAGCCGCTGGCCGACGGCGCCATCCGAAACCGCGTAGGCCTCTTGCGCATCGTTGAACAGGAACGGCAGGTCGAACACCATGAACCGCTTGTCGATGCCGGCCAGCAGCCCCGTCGCCATGGAAGTGAAGTCCAGCGTGCCGCCGCGCACCGCCGATAGGTTCTGGGGGTCTCCGCCCAGCACCGCGTTCGCGTAGATCGACACTTTCATCTTGCCGCCGCTTTTCTCGGCGACGAGATCGGCGAATTTCTGCGCGCCCTGACCCAGCGGATGGTCCTGAGCCAGGCTGAAGGCGAACTTCAAGGTCCGCGCCTTGATGTCCTGCGCGGCCGCCGTGGCCGTCAAGGCCAGGCATGCCAAGAGGGATGCGGCTGCCGCCGCGGCAAGGCGAACGGGTGATTTCTTCGTCTTCATCTCCAACCCCTTTTCCAATTGATGGTGGCAAGCGGTCCGCATCCATCGACAGCCGTTGCAGACCTTATCGTTGAATATTCGGCTGCGAGCATAGGACATAATCTTGAATACCGTTCAAAATTTGAGCGAATTCAAAATTTGAACAATTGGCGCTGCGATCTTCGGGAGACGGCCATGAGCGGGGCAATCGAAAAGACACTGGCGCTGCTGGAATACCTGGCCAACCATCCCGACGGGGTGGCCCTGGCCACCATCGCCGACGACCTGAACCAGTTGCGCAGCGGATGCCATCGCACGCTGCATGAACTGATGAAGTACGGCTACGTGCGGCAGACACCGGTCCGGGGCGAATACGCGCTGACGACCAAGCTGGCGTCGATGGGGCTGAGCTTTCTGAGCCGGTCCGGCGTGGTCGACATTGCCCAGCCGGTCATCGACCGTTTCGCGCTGGCCACCGGCGAACTGGTGCGGCTGGCAATCGTTGACGGCAAGCGGCTGACGCTGGTAGCCAAGGCTCAGGGTGCGAAGTCGGGCCTGCTCTACGATCCCGACATGGGCATCGACCTGCGTCTGTCATGCAGCGCGGCGGGCCATGCGTGGCTGATGACCCTGCCCGAGGATCAGGCAATTGCGTATGTCACCGGGCAGGGACTCGGCAAACCGCGCGACTTCGGGCCAAACGCGCCCACATCGATCCGTGCCCTGTTGAGCAGCCTGGACGGCCACCGCAGGCGCGGATACAGCATCCTGCAAGACGTCTACGCGGCCGGCATGAGCGCGATGGCCGCGCCCGTGCGGCGCCCCGGCCACCAGAGCACCGGCATCCTGGTGGTGGCCGGTCCATCGCAGCGCCTGACGCTGAAGGCAATGGAGAAATTCGGGCCTGCCCTGTTGCGCGCCGCCAGCGAGCTGGCGCAGGCGGGAGACGCGTCGCCGTTGCTGCGGTCGGCCCGGGTGGGGACATGGGGCAACGGCCCGGTGGAGGCAGGTCCGGGCGGCGGCCCGGCGCCATAGCGCCCGGACCGGTACGCGTTACTTGTCCAGCGGCGTCTCGTCGCCGGCATTGCGGCCCTGCATCGGAAACCGCGTGCGGAACATGGGCGACGCCAGGCTGGCCAGCGCCAGTTCCCCGGCCGCCGCGAGCAATTCCGGGCCCAGTTCCAGCATGCGCGCTTCGGTCAGGCGCATGGCGGGGCCCGCGATACTCAGCACGCCGATGGCGTCTTCGCCTTTGCGCTGCACCGGCGCCGCCATGGCGGTCATGCCCGGCGCGAACACTTCATTGATCATCGCGTAGCCGCGCTTGCGGCCGGCGTGCAATATCTTGGTCAGGGCGGCGATGGTGGTCGGCGCATTGGGGCCGTATTCCTCGGGCGTGCCGAAGCCCTGCCGCGAGACCAGATCCAGCGCCCGCTCGTCGGACATGGTCAGCATCCACGCATGTCCCGACGCGCTGCACGACAGCCTGGCGTCCGAACCCATTTCCGGGTCATAGCGCAGGCCGTGACGCGCGCCTTGCGCCTTGGCGACCCAGGTCAGGCGCTCGTTGTCGACGATCGCCAACCGCACCAGTTCACCCGAAATATCCGCCAGGCGATCCACCAGCGGCTGGGCGATGTCGACGATGCCGGTCGCGGCCAGATAGCTCAGGCCGATGGACGCCACGCGGGCGGTCAGCGCGTAGTCGCCATGGTCGCGGATCTGCCGCACGTAGCCGCAACGGCACAGGTCGGTCAACAGGCGGTGCGCCGCGCTTTGCGGAATATCCAGTTGCTGGGCAAGGGATGCAAGCGGAACACCTTCTGGTCTGGAAGAGAGGTGTTCCATGACGGCGAGCGCGCGTTCGAGGATTCCGGCCATGGCATTTCTACAAGTAGAGGGTGATGGATGATAACCCTAACTGGAAAACTATTCCACTCGGAATTACATTCCACTACCGAGTCTTGCAAGACATCGACAACATTCCAGAAAAACCCGGAAGGAGACAACGATGAAGACCAGCATAATCCGCCTGGCGTTGATTGGCGCCCTATCCGTCGCCGCCATGCCGGCGACGGCCCAGGACATCCAGGAACGCACGATCCGCTTCGGCCACCTGAACAACACCGACCACCCCGTCAGCGCCGGTGTGCAGAAGTTCGCCGAGCTGGTGGCCGCCAAGAGCGGCGGAAAGCTCAAGGTCAAGGAATTCCCGGCCTCGCAGCTTGGCAATGAAATGCAGCAGCAGTCGGGATTGCAGGGCGGCGTGCAGGAAATGGCGGCGCCCGCCTCGACGTCGCTGGCGGGCATCGTCAAGGAATTCGGGTTGATCGACCTGCCATTCTCCGTCACCGACTTCGGCCAGGCGGACGCCTTGCTGGACGGTCCGCTGGGCAAGGCGCTCACCGCGAAGCTGCCGGAAAAAGGCCTGGTCGCGCTGGGCTTCTGGGACCTGGGTTTCCGCAACGTCACCAACTCCAAGCACGCCATCACCAAGCCGGAAGACCTGGCGGGCCTGAAGATCCGCGTCATTCCCAACCCGGTGTTCCTGGACACGTTCAAGGCATTCAAGGCCAACCCGGTGCCCATGCCGTTCGCCGAGCTGTACGGCGCGCTGGAATCCAAGGCGGTGGACGGCCAGGAAAATCCGTACTCGGTGATCCTGTCGAACAAGTTCTACGAAGTGCAGAAATACGTCAGCGCGACCAACCATGTCTACGCGGCGAACATCGTGCTGGTCAGCAAGAAGTTCTGGGACAAGCTGTCGCCCGCCGAGCAGCGCATCATGCAGGAGGCCGCCGACGAGGCCCGCGTCTACCAGCGCAAGGTCAGCCGCGAAGCCGCGCAGAAGGCCGTGGCCGCCCTGCAGGCCAAGGGCATCCAATACAACACGATCGAACCGGGTGAAAAGGTCCGGATGCAGGAGGTCGTCAAGCCGGTCATCGGGCATTTCACCGGCAGCTACGACCCCGCGATCGTCAAGCTCTACAACGACGAACTCGCCCGCATCCGCAAGTAAACGCACCGGCCTATCCATCATGAAGATTCTTGTTCTGCACGGCCCCAACCTCAACCTGTTCGGCCGCCGCGAGCCGCACATCTATGGCACCACCACGCTGGCGGAAATCAACCAGCGCCTGGCTGCGCTGGCCGGCGAACTCGGCGTGGAGCTTGCAACCGTGCAATCCAACCACGAGGGCGCGCTCATCGATTTCCTGCACGAGAACATCGATACCGCGCGCGGCGCCCTGGTCAATCCGGCCGGCCTGACCCAGCACGGCGTGCCGCTGCACGACGCGATCAAGGCCATGCCCTTCCCCACCCTGGAAGTGCATATGTCGAACATCGCGGCGCGCGAAACGTGGCGCGCGCATTCGATCATCTCGCCCGCGGTGCGCGGCACGGTGCAAGGGCTGGGGCCGCACTCCTACCTGACGGCGCTGCGGGGCCTCGTCGATATCGTCCGGGAAGCCCAGGCATGACGCGGCGGCGCCTTCATCCGATTCTAAGAGGGGCCGCGGCATGGTCTACATAGACAGATTCATTGGAGGTATCTGCCGCGTGCTCGAACTGGCCATCGCCCTGCTGCTGGCGGCGATGGTGGTGCTGGTCTTCGGCAACGTCGTCGCGCGCTATGGCTTCAACTCGGGCATCACGCTGTCCGAAGAGATCTCGCGCTGGATGTTCATCTGGCTGACGTTCCTGGGCGCCGTCATCGCCCTCAAGGAACGGGGGCACCTCGGCATGGACATGGTGGTGGCCAAGCTTCCGACCGCGGGCAAGAAGATCTGCCTGGTGACGGGACAGATCATCATGCTGTACATCGTCGGCCTGATGTTCCAGGGCAGTTGGGCCCAGGCCGTGATCAACGCCGATGTCAGCGCGCCGGTCAGCGGCCTGCCGATGGCCATCGTCTATGCGTCCGGATTGGTGTTCTCGGCCATGGCCGGCCTGATCATCGCGGTCGACCTCTACCGCGTCCTGGCCGGAAAGCTGAAGGAACAGGACCTGATCATGGTGCAGGAATCCGAAGAAGCGGTGCAGCTCAAGCAGATTCTGGACGACGCCCAACACGGCGCTCCCGGGAGAAGCGCATGACCATCGCCGTTTTCATCGGATCGCTGCTGGGCGTCATGGCGTTGGGCGTGCCGATCGCCTTCGCGCTGCTGGCCAGCGGCGTCGCGCTCATGTGGCACCTGGACATCTTCGACGCGCAGATCCTGGCCCAGAACGTCATCGGCGGCGCCGACAGTTTTCCGCTGCTGGCCGTGCCGTTCTTCATGCTGGCCGGCGAGATCATGAACGTCGGCGGACTGTCGCGCCGCATCGTCGACCTGGCGCTGGCGCTGGTCGGCCACGTCAAGGGCGGGCTGGGCTACGTCACCATCATGGCGGGCTGCCTGCTGTCGGCCCTGTCGGGTTCCGCCGTGGCGGACGCCGCCGCGCTGACCGCGCTTCTGCTGCCCATGATGGTCAGCGCCGGCCACAAGAAAGCCACGGCGGGCGGGCTGATCGCGGCCACCGGCGTGATCGGCCCCGTGATTCCGCCCAGCATCGGCCTGGTCATTTTTGGCGTGGCGGCCAATGTCTCCATCTCCAAGCTGTTCATGGCGGCCATCGTTCCCGGCCTGATGATCGGCGGCGCCCTGTGGCTGACCTGGGCCTGGCTGGTCCGCCGCGAAAAGATCGTGCCGCCGCCGCGCAAATCGGCGCAGGAAATCGGCACGGCGTTTCGCAAGGCCTTGTGGGCCTTGATGCTGCCGGTGATCATCCTGGTGGGCCTGCGCATGGGCGTCTTCACGCCCACCGAGGCGGCCGTGGTCGCCGCCGCATACGCCTTGTTCGTGTCGACCCTGGTCTACCGTGAACTGAAGCTCAACCAGCTTTACGCCGTGTTCGTCTCGGCCGCCAAGACCAGCGCCATCGTCATGTTCCTGATCGCCGCCGCGATGGTCAGCGCCTGGCTGATCACGGTGGCCGACCTGCCCGCCAAGATCGTGGACTTGCTGCAGCCGTTCATGGGCAACAAGATCCTGCTGATGGCCGCCATCATGGTGCTGGTCATGGTCGTCGGCACCGCCATGGATATGACGCCCACCATCCTGATCCTGACGCCCGTGCTGATGCCGCTGGTGCGCGCGGCCGGCATCGATCCGGTGTATTTCGGCGTGCTGTTCATCATCAACAACTCGATCGGCCTGGTCACCCCGCCCGTCGGCGCCGTCCTCAACGTGGTGGCGGGCGTGGGCAAGATGAAGATGGACGACGTCACCCGAGGCGTCGTGCCGTTCATGGCGGCGGAGTTCCTGATCCTGTTCCTGATGGTGGTCTTCCCCGCGCTGGTGATCGTTCCCGCCCGCTGGTTCGGCGGCTGATACGCCCGGCGTCCGCGCCGCCGGGGCGAATCGCCCCGGCGCTTCCTCGCTTGCTTCACCGTGTGGACAAGGCTCCCGGCAGCCACAGCGCCAGTTGCGGCGCCGCCAGCAACAGCGCGATCATCAACAGCAACACCGCCAGAAAGGGCAGCACCCCTACCACGACATCCATGAACTTGCCCTCGCCCCGCACGCTATGGACGACGAACAGGTTCATGCCGAAAGGCGGCGTGAGCTGCCCCATTTCGCACAACACGATCAGCAGGATGCCGAACCACACCGGGTCGTAGCCCAGCGCCACCACGATGGGCACGGTGAGCGGCGCCGTGGTCACCAGCATGGCCAGCGTGTCCATGAAGCAGCCCAACAGAATGTAGAACGCGATGATGGCCAGCATCATCCCCAACGGCGGCAGGTCCAATCCCGCGACGGCGTCCACCAGCATCGTCGTCAGACCGATCGACGACAGCACGAAGTTCAGGAAAAACGCGGCCAGCGTGATGAAGATAATCATGCCCGTCGTGCGCAGCGTCGCCTCGAAGGCGCGGCCCAGCATGTCCCAGCTGAGCGCGCCCTTGGCCAGGCACAGCAGCATGGCCGCCACCACGCCTAGCGCGGCGGATTCGCTTGCTGTGGCGACACCGCCGTAGATCACGCCGATGACCAGCGCAAAGATCGCCAGCGGCGGCAGCAGGTGCGGCAAGGCGGCGACGCGTTCGGCCCAGCTTACCGACGGCCGGTTGCCCGCCAGTCCTGGCCGCCACAAGCACAGCCCCACGATCAGCAGGATGAACATCACCACCATCAGCAGGCCCGGGAGCGTGGCCGCCAGGTAGAGCTTGGGCACGGACACGTTGGCGATCAGCGCGTAGACAATCATGTTGATGGACGGCGGGATCAGAATGCCCAGCGTGCCGCCCGCCGCGATGGACCCCAGGAACAGCGGCGCGTTGTAGCCCGCCTTGCGCTGCTCGGGCAGGGCCAGCGTTGAAATCGTGGCCGCCGTGGCCACGCTGGAGCCGCTGGTGGCCGAGAACAGGGCCGACGCCCCGATGTTGGCGTTCATCAATCCGCCCGGCAGCCACGACACCCACTTGGACACCGCGCCATACATCTGGCCAGCCACGCCCGAGCTGACCAGCAGTTCGCCCATCAACACATACAGCGGAATGGCGACCAGCAGGAATTCGGAGCTGGAGCCCCACGCCAGCTCGCCCATGGCGTTCACCAGCGACAGCGGGGAATAGGCTTCAGCCAATGTCACGCCCAGCAGGCCGACCGTGGCCGCCGCGGTCACGCTCAGCGCCAACAGGCCAAGCAGCATGGAAATGGTCAAGGTAAGCATGTTGCGTTCCTAGCGTTGGGGTTGCGAACGAGGACGAAGATCCGCCGACTGCGTTTCCGCCTGGATCTCCTCGTCGAGCGTATGGATGCCAATAAGCTCGTTCACGGCCTGCCAGCGTCCGGCCATCAGGCGCGCCAGCGCGCACGCACCCAGCACGACTATCGTCAGCAAGAAGAAGGCGTAGCCCGCGAACCACAACGATTGCGGAATCCACTGCGGCACCTGCAAGGGTGTGTTGGACACGGAATGAAAGCGGATCGAGTCGGCCAGCACGCCCCAGGCATGAAACGTCAGCAAGCCGACGAAAACGCTCAGGCAGGCCAGGGCGAAGCAATCCAGCGCCACCCGCGTCTTGGACGAAAAATGCGTATAGAGCACATCGACTCGGATGTGCGACCGGCGCAGCAAGGTGATGGGAAACGCCCAGGCGCTGGACACCGCCAGCACATAGCCGGCGATCTCGTCGGCGCCGCCCAGTGAAATACCAGCAAGCTTGCGCGCCGCCAGATCGATGACGATCAGCCAGGACGCAGCCAGCAGGCCCAGGCCGCCTATCCAGGCGCCAATGCGCGCAATGCGTTCCAGGCCGCGCACGGCAATGGGGGATGCAGATGACATGAAAGCTCCTTGTTCGCGTGTAGTCAGGGCAGCGTTACGCCCAGCGCTTTCCCTACCGAATCGGACCAGGCCCGGGCGCACGCCGCGCCGCAGCGCTTGCCCCACTGGCCGGCCACCCGAGAGGCCACCGCGCGCAGTTGTTCGCGTTCGGCGGCGGTTGGCTCCGTGGCCTGCATATCGGCCGGCTTGTGAATGCGGCATTCACCCTGCCCCGTGTTGCAGGCCAGCGCATAGCCGTTCTCGCGCGCGGTCTCTTCCCATAGCCTGTCCTCCAGCACCGCGGCCCGCTGCTGCAGGAACTGCTGCACGGCGGGATCCAGGCGCTGCCAACGCTGTTCTCCCATCGCGTAGAAACCGATGGACCAGTCGGTCGGCAGGTTGTAGAGATACTTGGCCACGTCGTACCACTTGGCCGAGTTGCCCGAACCGATGCCCGACACCGCGCAATCGACCACGCCGGTCTGCAAGGCGGGAATCACCTCGGCGAACGAGATAGTCACGGGCGACGCGCCCAGGGCGCTGATGAAGTCCGCCATGTTGCGGCCGCGGGTGCGGATCTTGCGGCCCTTCAGGTCTTCCAGGCGCTGCACCGGCTCCCGGCAGAAGAACACCTGGGCGGTGTAGGGCACCGTGGCCAGCAGATGCACGCCGTGATGGTCGCGCAGGCGGGCAGCCAGCGTAGGCCGGTATGACCGCACTATCTTGCGCGCGGTGGCGATGTCGGGCGCCATGCCCGGCAGGTCCACCCCTTCCAGCATCGCGTCGTCGCCGCTGACGAAGGCGAATACCCCCATGCCTATGTCGATCGCGTTGCCGCGCATCAACCGCATGATCTCGGGCCCCTTCAAGCCGGTCTCGGACAGACCCGCCAGTTCGGCGGTCACCCGGCCGTCCGACGCCTCGGGCAGCGTCTTTTCCCAGAACGGCTTTTCGACGGCGGAGTAGGTGTAGTTGTGGCTCCCGCCGCCCACGACCTGGAAATGCGTCTTGGGCAGCGTATCGGAAAGGACCGCCGCCGGGACGGCCGTCATCGCGACGGCCGCCAGCAGCGCCGCCATGCTTCTACGTTTCATGTTTTCCCCTTGATTATTGGCCGAGCGAAATCAGGCGCGCCCGCCCTCCGCGCACGGCTCCGCGCGTAACCGGTGCCAATCCGTATGGCGTTGATAGACCTCCGCCAGGAACAGCGCCAGACGGTCCTCGCCACCGGGGCACAAGATCTGCAACCCGGTAGGAAGACCCTCGGCATCCTGGCCGTTGGGAATGGACACTCCGCACATCTGCAGCAGGTTGCCGAGCCGCGTGTAATGGACCGGCGCATTGGCGTGGTCCACCCGCGACAGCGGCAGCGCGCTGGTCAGGGTGGTCGGGGTGAGCAGCGCGGCCACCCCCTGCAGGCGCTGTTGCATGTCGGCCTGCAGGCGGTCGCGTTCACGCAGCGCGGCCAGATAACGGACGGCAGGCACATCCAATCCGACAAGCAGGCGCGGCCGCACCGAATCGTCCACCGGCAGGCTCCGGTCCGTGATCTCGCGTTCGAACGAAAACGCGCCCTCGGTCATCATGATGTCGCCCGTCACCGCCTTGAAATGCGACAGGCTGGCGGGCGGCGTTACCGTGACGATGGACGCGCCCAGGGCGTGGAACGCCACCAGCGCGTCCTCGTAGGCCTGGCGCACACCGGGCTGCACATCCGGCAGGAAGGCGTCGGGCAGGCGGCCTAGCGTCATGCCGCACACATCAAAGCGGGGCGAGTCGAACGCCTCGGCCCATTCGCCGGGTTGCGCGGGCGCCAGCGCATCGAAAACCCTACGCGCATCGGCGGCGGTGTGGGCAAACACGCCCACGCTATCCAGCGTATGGCTCAGCGTCGCCACCCCATCGGTCGCGATGCGCCCCACCGTGGGCTTGAAGCCCGTGATGCCGCAATAGCTGGCTGGCACCCGGACCGAACCGCCCGTATCCGTGCCTATGGCGACCGGCGCAAGGCGCGCGGCCACCGCGACGGCCGAGCCGCTGCTGGACCCGCCCGGGATGCGATGCACGGCGTCGTCCCACGGATTGCGCGGCGTGCCCATGTGTTCGTTGGTGCCCCAGGCGCCCATCGCGAACTGCACCATATGGGTCTTGCCCAGGATGATGGCGCCCGCCTGTTGCAGTTGACGAACCAGCCGCGCGGAACTCTGTGCAATGCGCTCGGCGTGGATCGGCGAGCCGATGGTCGTGGGGCGCCCGGCGATGTCGATGATGTCCTTCAACGCAATGGGCACGCCGTGCAAAGGTCCCAGATCAACGCCCGCCCGCAGTTGCAGGTCGGCGGCGCGCGCCGTCGCCCGCGCCTCGTCGGCGTACACGTCCACATAGGCATGCAGCCAGCCGTCCAGCGCGTCGATGCGCGACAGATAGCCGTTGATGACGGATTCCACGGTGATTTCGCGGCGGCGGATCGAATCGGCCAGTCCGGCCAGGTCCAGATCGATGCTCATCACTGTGCTCCGGTATCCGCGTGGCGGCGCGCCGCGGCAATGGCGCGGTCGATGATGGCGCGCGACCCCACGACGTCCGGAAACTTCTCGCCGCCGCGCAGGCGCGCCAGCGTCGTCTGTTCCTGCATCTGAAAATCAATGGCGCGCTGCGCGGCGGCGCGAAGGTCTTGCGGACGCAGAATCAGCACGCCATTTTCGTCGGCCAGCACCGCGTCGCCCGGCAGCACTTGCACGCCGCCGCAGCTTATCGCGCCGCAGAATTCGCCCTCGTGGCCCAGCACCCGCGTCGTCACGGGCGATGGCCCCTTGGACCACACCGGCACGCCATGCTGGCGCAGTTCACCCAGATCCGTCACCAGCCCATCCACGATGATCGCCGCCACGCCCGCCTGGCGCGCGGCATAGGCCATCGCGCCGCCCAGCGCAGCCGTCACGGCCTCGCCGCAGCGGTCAATCACCAGCACATCGCCCGGCCGCGCGCAGCCCATCGCATAGTGCAGGATGCCGCCGTCCATGCCTGGCATGCGCACCGTCACCGCCGTGCCCGCCACGCGCACATCCTGGCTGTGCGCCCGAATGTCGGCGCGCATAAAACCCGTGGTCTGGAAGTGGCCGATGGTGGCGGGCTCGGCCTGTTGCAGCATTGCCAGATCCTCGGGCGGCAGTTGCGCGGGCAAAGAATTGATCAGATACATCGTGTGGTTTCACTACAATGAAAAGGGCTAAAACCCGGTGAATAAAAAGGTAGCACGGGGCTATTCGGCCCAAATAATCAATATTCCGGCGCACTTTGAAAAGTATTCCTTATCATGCGGATAACCCTTAGCCAGCTTGAAGCCTTCTACTGGGCCGCCAAGCTGGGCAGCATCCACGCCGCCGCGCGCCACCTGCACGTCACCCAGCCCGCCGTCTCGTCGCGCATCCGCGAACTCGAAAGCACGCTGGACGTGCAGCTCTTTGACCGCTCGCGCCAGCGCATCACCCTGACCGACACCGGCCAGTCAGCGCTGCGCCATGCCGAAACCGCGCTGCACAGCAGCCGGCAGTTGGAACACTTCGGCAAGGACCGCAAGCTGGGCGGCAAGCTGCGGCTGGGCGCGGACGAATGCTCGGCCAACGTCGGGCTGACGGCCGTCATCGCGCAACTGAAGGCGCACTACCCCACGCTGGCGCTGGAAATGACGGTGGATGTGGGTTCGGTGCTGAACCGCATGCTCAACGCGGGCGAACTGGACATGGCGCTGCTGACCAACCCCGCCACCAGCGAAGCGGTCAGCGATGTCTTCATCGGCTGGATGCCCTTTCATTGGGTGGCCTCGCCCTCGCTGCGAATTTCCGCCGATCCCTTTCGTCCCGAACACGCTCGCGGCCACCACATCGCCACGCACTCGCCGCCGTCCACGCTCTATACCGTGGTGGAAAACTGGCTGGCGTCGGGCGGCGTGGACATGGCGGGACTCAGCACCACCAATTCGCTCGCCCTGATTTCGCGCCTGATCGGGGCCGGACACGCCATCGGCATCCTGCCCGTGCCCTTGCTGCACGACATGCTGGCCATGGGGGTGCTGCAGGCGCTGCCCAGCGATCCGCCCATCCCGCCCGCGCGCTTTTATATTTCCTACCTGACGGCCGCGCACGGCGCGCACATCGATTCCATCGTGGACATCACGCGGGACACATTGACGCGCCTGAACTTCCTGACGCCAACCCCGGACCACCAGTAAAGCCAAGGGGCCGCCGATGTGGCGGCCCCTTGGCAGGTGTCTGCCTCAGTCGATTCTGGCGCCCGAGGCGCGCACCACCTCTCCCCATTTTTCGACTTCACGGTTGACCAGGTTCGCATACTGGTTCCTGTCGGTCAGCGTGGGAATCACCAGACCCACCGTGCCGAGCTTTTCCTGGATCTGCGGCGATTGCATCGCCGTGCGTGTCGCCTCGAATAGCTTCTGGAATACGTCATCCGGCAGGCCCGCGGGAGCGCTCAATCCAAACCAGTACTCCGACGAAAATTCCGGCTGCCCGCTTTCGGCCAGCGTGGGCGTATCCGGGTACACCGGGTTGCGTTCCGCGCTGCCGATGGCCAGCGCGCGCAGCTTGCCCGCCCGCACGTGCGGCAGCACGGTGTCCTGATTCAGGAACAAGGTATCGACACGACCCGCCAGCACATCGTTGATGGCCGCCGACCCGCCGTTGTAGGGCACATGCATCATGTCCAGTTGGCTTCGCATCTTCAGCATCTCCATGCCCAGATGGCCGGACGTGCCGTTGCCGGACGACGCATAGGAATACTTGCCGGGCTCGTCCTTCACCATCTTCACGAACTCCGCGTAGGTCTTGGCGGGGAACGCAGGCGACGTCACCAGCACATCCACGCCATAGGCCAGAATGGCCACCTGATCCAACTGATCCAAGCGGTACGGCAAGCGGCTGTATAGCGACTGATTGGTGGCCATGCCCACGCCCGACAACAGCAGCGTGTAGCCATCCGGCTTGGCCTGCGTCACGTAGGCGGTACCGATGTTGCTGTTGGCGCCGCCCTTGTTCTCGACCACGACCGTGGTCTGCAGAATCTTGCCCAGCTCGGCCGCCAGCAGCCGGCCGATGAAGTCCGTGCCGCCGCCCGCGGGAAAGGGCACGACCAGATTGATCGGCTTGCCCGCCGGATAATCCGAGGCCGCCCACGCCGGGCCGCCCGTCAACAGGCCCGCGCAAAGCGCCGCCGCCATGGCCAAAAGACTTCTGCGCGTGGCGCAACCCGGCGCCGCCGCGAGGCGCTTCTTCAGCATCGCATTCATGATTCTTTGTTCCCTTGCTTTATGGATTGGTCTTTGAAATGCAAGGAAAAAGTAGCATGTGCCTATTCGCGGCAAGTAATCAAAAATGCCCCACGGATTGAGAGATTCTGCTTATCAAGTCGAGCCGGCCCACGCTGATCGACAGCCCCGCAAAGCAGGCTTTGACCGCAGAGAATTTCGCGGTCAACGAAAGGCAACCGCCGCCATCTGCGCCAGCGTGGAAGCGACATCGACGTGATACGCCTGAAAATGGTGAGCGTCATGCAACAGATTGATCTGACCCAGCAACTGACCGCGATGCATGACCGGCACGTTGAGCACGCTTTCACACCCCAGCGCAAGGATGCTGGACGCATCCAGAAAGTCGGCTCGCACGGCGGCGGCATCGGGCGCCAACTGCGCCCGCCCGGTCTCGAACATGCGCGTCAACGCCGGGGCGCCGCCGATCTGCTTGGAGCCGGAAGCCGGATAGACGTCGGGCCGGCTGCTGTACAGCCGGACGGCCAGACCCTCTGCGTGGCGATATTGCAAAGCCGTGAACAACTTGTGCCCGACATGCCGGTCCAGCAAGCGGTCCAGGCAAGCCAGCAAGGCGTGCGGCTCAGGCGCGGCCACGGCGTTTGCAAGGGCTTCCAGCTCCGCCCACGACAGGCCCGCCGGCCGTCCAAGCCCATTTTCCGTACCGTGTTTCGTCATGTGCTTTCCTTGTGGAATCCAAGCGGCAAGCTGATGCGCGACGCCTGCGCCGCGCCGTGGCCGACCTCCCATAATGGCGGCCTGCCGTGAGGAACCTGCCCGCAATGATCCCGGTCGGCGCCGGCAAGCGATACGCGTATCCGGCTGCCCTTTGAAAACCGCCATGCGGTCGGCAGCAACCCGAGCCGAATGCGTTCCTGCCGTCCCGGCGTCATGGGCGCGGCATCGGCCTTGCTGAACGTACGAAACGGCCATGTCGTGCGATACGCGTCGGGGCAAGGCGCTTCCTTCCGATGCAGCAAACGCAGCAGGCCTTCCGTGACATAACGTTCGGTCCCGTCGGCCTCGACCTCGGTCAGGTATACAAACAAGGCGCCGTCGGGTTCGTTGCTGGACAACCAGATATCCGCCACCGCATGGCCCGCCAGCTCGGCGTCACGCGCCAGCGGCTCGGACGTAAAGCTTGCCATGCGGTCGGTGCGGCCCTGCCAATCCGGATAGTATTCCGTGCTGTTGATGGCGGCGATGCGCTCGTAGCGCGTTCCCTGCCCGGTGCCGATGGAAAAATCGACCTGATGGCGGCTGGCGCCCGCGTCGGCGTCCGGACGGTCCGCCAGCTTCGCGCCCGCCTGCAGAAACAGCACGGTCTCGTCGGCCGCGGGCAACGGCGGCCATTGCGACGCGCTGCGCCATTGCTCGGCATGCAGGGCGCAGTAATGCACCGGGTCTTCCGCGTCCAGGCCGGTGGGCAGGCCCAACAGGTAATGGTCGAAGAACCGCAACACTTCCGCCAGCCACGGAAAATCGGCCATCTGCGTGCCGCGCCATGGCGACACATCGATGCGGGCGCCGTGATCCCATGGCCCCAGCAGCAAATGCCGGGGGTTGTCCGCCAAGGTAAGGAATCGCGAGATGGCGCCGTTCATGTAGCCCGCGCCGTCCATCCAGCCCGACACCGACAGCACCGCGACCTCCTTGCCGATGCCCGACGAGACGCTGTACGGGCTGAAGGATGCGGAGCTGAACGCCGGATCGTAGGGCAAGGGATCTTCGCGATAGCGGAACTCGGGCATGAACTCCGTTTGCCGGAAGTTCGCCAAATGTTCCTGGATGGCCTGCGCCACCAGCGCCCCCGAAGGATCGTCGTCCACCGGCTGCGGCCCCTGATAGGCGGGATTGGAGTAATACACCACGCGCGACAACATATGGCGCTGATCGTGATCCATCGCCACCATCAGATCGTCGTAGCTTTGCGTCAAGGCCTTCAAGGCGATGCCGCCGGGAAAGTAGTTGTCGGCATAGGTGTCCCACACCGAGAACAGCGGCGCGATCGCGCGTACGGCGGGATGGCCCGTGCTGGCCAGGAAGTCCGACGCCGCCCCCAGATAGGAAATGCCCGTGGCGCCCACCACGCCGTCGGACCACGGCTGCGCGATGATCCAGTCCACGACCTCGACGCTGTCCTCGCGCTCGCGCGGCGACCGGAAGCTGTCGCGGGTCCCGAAGCTTGCGCCCGTGCCCCGCACGTCGATCACCACCAGCGCGTAGCCGCGCGGCACCAGATAATCGCGGAACTTCGCGATGTTGGGCGCGCGCTCGCCCTCGGCGCTCGGATCCATCTTGAAGCGTCGGTAGTAGGGCGTAAACAAGGTGATCGTGGGATAGCGGCCGCCGCCGTCGCCGGGTTCGCGGGGTTCGCGGGGTTCGCCAATGGACCGCGGCACGTACACATCGATGGCAAGGCGGCACCCGTCGCGCATTGCCAGATAGCGCGAGACGGGTTCGGGAATCGCGTGCGTCTCGGGACGCGACTGCGCATAGGCGGCGGGTGTGACTTTCCAGGCGGCGGATTGGCTGTGGGTGGAATGCATGGCGGTCCTGATCATCGGCAATGCTGGCATCTTAGAAAGCGCGGAATGGGGAATCCAATACGGCTTTTCTATGTACGCATAGGGCAAACCTATATGCGGGGATATCTGGCTGCACCACCCTGAAAACCTAGGGTATCCACCAGGAATCATCACCTTGAAACACATGTTCTGATAGCGGCCACAATCAAGCAATAGGTATCGCTTATGGACCTGAGGCAACTGCGCTACTTCACCCGTATCGTCGAACTCGAGAGCATCACCGCCGCGGCTGAAGCGCTGCACATCGCGCAGCCCTCGCTCAGCCAGCATGTTGCCAATCTGGAAGCCGAATTCAACACGCGGCTGCTGGTGCGCAGCCCCATGGGCGTCAGCACGACCGACATCGGCCGCGTGCTGTACCGGCACGCGAAGATGGTGTTGAGGCAGGTGGAAGAGGCGCGCGTCGCGGTCGAGCGCGGGCGCGATACGCCGGCGGGCCACGTCACGCTGGGTTTGCCCACCAGCACGTCGCGCGTGCTGGCCGACCTGCTGATCGAAGCCGTGTCGGCGCGCATGCCCGAAGTGACGCTGGAACTGATCGAAGGCAGCAGCGCCGACCTGGGCGAAGCCGTGGCCCGCCAGCGCATGGACGTGGCGATCGCCATGGATGTGCAGCAGCAGCCCCGCATGCAGGTCACGCCCTTGCTGGACGAAGAGCTGATGCTGGTCGGATCGCGCCTGCCCGGCGGCGTCAAAGCCGTCTCGCTGCAAGAGGTGGCCGGACTGCCGCTGCTGCTGCCCAGCTTTCCCAATTCCATCCGTGTGCTGATCGAGCGGGCGTTCGCCGAGGCCGGGCTTCAGTACACGCTCGTCGCGGAAACCAGCGCGGTGTCGATCCTGCTGGCCGCCGTGCGCGCGAAGCGGGGCTGGACAATCCTGCCGACCTCGGCGCTGGCCGGCAGCGAAGCGCCCGGCGCATCCGTGACGGCCATTCCCATCAACGATCCGAACTTCCATCGGCGCGCCTCGCTGTGCCTGTCAGCCCAGGCGCAGACCAGCCTGGGCTGCATGGCGATACACGATCTGGTCATCGAGACGGCGCGCGACCTGGTGGCCAGCAAACGCTGGCAAGGGGTCACGTGGCTTGGCGCATAGCGCCACGCCCGTTATTCCGGATTGATGCCGGCGGACTTCGCCACCTTCCCCCAGTGCTCCCGGTCCTTGGCCACCACCGCTTCGAACGCCTTGCCCGTCACGCCGCCAGGCACCGCGCCTTGCGCCAGGAAGTACTGCTTCATGTCGTCCTCGTTCAGCACTTCCTTGAGGGAGTTCGTGATCTGGTCGACCAGCGGCGCCGGCATGCCCTTCGGCGCAAACAGGCCGAACCAGCCGATGGCTTCGAATTCCGGATAGCCCTGTTCGGCCACGGTGGGCACGTCAGGCAGGACGCCTACCCGCTCCTTCGACGTCACCGCCACCGCTTTCAGGTCGCCTCGCTGGATATAAGGCAACGACGTCATCACCACGTCCAGCATGAAGTCGACGTGGCCGGCCATGGTATCGGTCAGCGCCGGGCCCGAACCGCGGTACGGCACATGGGTGAACGGCACGTTCAGGCTGGCGCGCAGCCCTTCTGTGGCCAGATGATTCGAAGACCCCTGGCCGCTGGAGCCATAGCTGATCCCGCCTTGCCTGGACCGGCCCTGCTTCACAAGGTCTGCCAGGGTCGAGATGCCCAGCGACTTGTTGACCACGACCACATTGGGCACGGTGGCGATCATCGCCAGCGCCGTGAAGTCCGTCACCGGATCGTAGGTCAGGGACTTATACAGGAAGGGCGCGACGGATTGCGTGCTGACCGTGCCCAGGAACAGGGTGTAGCCGTCCGCGGGCTGGCCGCGCGCATAGGCGGCGCCGATCGTACCGCCCGCGCCGGGCTTGTTTTCCACCACGACGGGCTGGCCCACTTTTTCGCCCAGTTTCTGGCCCACCTTGCGCGCCACGATGTCGGTGGACCCGCCGGCCGCGAAAGGAACGATGAGGCGGATGGGTTTGCTCGGCCAGGCCGGCTCCGCGTGCGCGGCCGGCAGTCCGCCAGCCGCCACGACCATGCTCAGACCAAAGGCGAATAGAGACGTCTTCATGCCATTCCTTGAACGAGAGAGGGAACTGATCGCGCTATTCGGCCTGGACGCCGGCACGCTGGATGAAGGCGCCCCAGACTTCGGCGTCCGTGGCTGCACGCTGCGCAATGCCTTGCGCCGTGCCCGGAATGGGCACCAGGTAAAGCGCCCGCAAGCGTTCCTGTATCGCCTTATCGGCCAATGACGCCTGCACCGCCGCATTCAGCCGCGACACCACGCCCCCGTCCATTGCGGCCGGCCCCACCACCGCGAACCAGCCGGGCATCACCGGCGCCTGCAGTCCCGCTTCGCGCAGGGTAGGCACATCGGGCAAGTCGGGCGCGCGGCTGTCGGCCAACACCGCCAAGGGCACCAGATTGCCCGCCGCCACCTGAGGCAACGCGGCGCCCAGCACACTGGTCATCAGGTCCACCTGCCCGCCCAGCACGGCGTTCAGCGCCGGCCCCGAGCCCTTGAACGGCACATGCATCAGCTTGATGCCCGCCGCCTCGGCAATCATCTCCGTAGACAGATGGGTGGAGTTGCCCGCGCCCGCGCTGGCAAAGCTCAGCGTGCCGGGCTTGGCCTTGGCCGCCGTCTGCAGTTCCTTCAGCGACTTGATGCCGCTGGACTTGCTGGCGACCAGAAGAAAGGGGGTGTCCACCACCGGCGAGATATAGGTGAAGTCCTTGTCTGCCTGATACGCCAGAGACTTGTACAGCCGCGGGTTGAAGCTCATCTGCGATACCCCGGCGAGCATCAGGGTATAGCCGTCGGCGGGCGCCTTCGCGACAAAGCTGGCGGCGATGATGCCGTTGGCGCCCGGACGGTTTTCGATCACAACGGGTTGTCCCAGCGACGCGCCGATCTTCTCTCCCAGCAACCGGGCGACCACGTCGCCGCCCGACCCCGCGGATTGCGGCACGATCAATCTGACCGGACGGTCAGGAAATGCGTCTGCCGCACCGGCTTGCGCGCTCCACAGCATCGCCGCGCCGCACAAGGCGCCAAGAAAACGACGTTCCCACTGCATATGATTTCCCCTGATTCGGCGACTGAACGCGCCCTTCTGCCCGTTCTGGGCATGTGGAGAAATGGTAGGCGGCGCGCGTCACCGGCTCAAATATGGGATTGCGATGGGCCTATAGGAAAAACCTTTGATACTGGGAAATTCCGCCAAGAATGGCACGGGTACGCGGGTTTGTCCCAAGCGCGGCCGGCGGCCGCCGGGCGCCCGCATGAACCACGCCAATCCTATTCAGGCGCCCTTCTCAAGCGCCTCCGGGCGGGATCCGGCCTGGGCACCGCGGCGATAAGCTTGCGCGTGTAGTCGTGCCGCGGGGCCTGGAATATCTGATCGCACTCGCCTTCCTCGACCAGCTCTCCGGCGGACATGATCGCCACGCGATCCGCGAAATGCCTCACCACGCCCAGATCGTGAGAAATGAACAAGTACGTCAGCCCATGTTCTGCCTGCAAATCCGCCAGCAGATCCAGTACTTGCGCCTTGACCGACACATCCAACGCGGACACGGCTTCATCCGCCACGATGAAACGAGGTTCCAGGGCCAGCGCGCGCGCAATCGCAATGCGTTGGCGCTGGCCGCCCGAAAACTGGTGCGGAAACCGCTTGGCATGATCCGGGTGCAGTCCCACCCGCGCCAGCAAGGCTTGCATGCGGGCGCGCCGTTCTTCGGCGCCATAAAGCTTGTGGATGACCATGCCATCCATGATGGCGTCGCCGACCGTGCGCCGCGGATTCAAGCTGGAATACGGATCCTGGAAGATGGTCTGCACCTGCCGGCGGAACGACATCAGCGACGCGCCGGCCAGTTGCAGCACATTATGGCCCGCCAGGTGGATACGGCCCGAAGACGGACGGACCAATCCCGCGATGCAGCGGCCCAACGTGCTTTTTCCCGAGCCCGACTCGCCCACCAGCGCCAGCGTGCTGCCGGGCGCGACCGACAGGCTGACGCCCCGCACGGCCTGCACCACGCGCGACGGCTTGCCCAGCAGGCTGCGGCCCACGACATAGTCCTTGGTCACGGCTTCGGCCCGCAACATGAAATCGGTCATTACGGGGTTCCTCCGGCACTGAGAACAGGCTGCCGCGACAGGCGGCGCGCGCGGTCACGCGGCGCATCGACGTCTGGAACGGCTGCCAGCAAGGCTTGGGTATAGGCCTGGCGGGGCTGTTCGAATATCTGCCGCACGCCGCCTTCTTCGACCACCCTGCCCGCCTGCATCACGACGACGCGGTCGGCAATCTCGGCGACCACTCCCAAGTCATGGGTGATGAACAGCACGGCCGCGCCGGTTTCCGCCTGCAGCGCAAACAGCAGCTCCAGCACTTGCGCCTGCACCGTCACGTCCAGCGCCGTGGTGGGCTCGTCGGCGATGATCAGCTTGGGCGTCAACGCGCAGGCAATGGCGATCATCACCCGCTGGCGCATGCCGCCGGAAAGTTCGTGCGGATAGGCCTTGGCGCGCTGCGCGGGTTCGCGGATACCGACCCGCTGCAGCAGATCCACCGCCCGGTTCCAGGCCTGTTCACGGCCGGTCCGTTCGTGGATGCGGATCACCTCGGCGATCTGGCTGCCAACGGTGCGTCCGGGATTCAAGGCGGTCATGGGCTCCTGGAACACCATGGAGATGTCCTTGCCGCGCAGCGCGTCCTTCTCGCGGTCCGAGGCGCGCATCAGGTCACGGCCATCGAACCATAGCTCATCAGCGGTCACCCGGCCTGGCGGATCCACCAGGCCCATCAAGGAAAAGCCCGTGACGGATTTGCCAGAGCCGGACTCCCCAACCAGGCAAACCACCTCGCCTCGCCGCACCGTCAGGTCCACGCCCTTGACGGCGGCGACAAGGCCTTGGCGGGTGTCGAAACTGACGGCCAGGTTTCTGACGGTCAGCAGGGTATCGGGGTCGCGGCTCATTGTTGCAGCTCCGGATTCAGCGCATCTTGCAGCCAGTCACCCAGCACATTGACGGCCAGCACGGTAAAGAACAGCGCCAGCGCGGGCACCAGCACGGGCCACGGATTGGTGAACAGATAGTCCTTCAGCGATCCCACCATCTGCCCCCATGAGGGGACGGGCGGCCGCACGCCCAGGCCCAGGAAGCTCAGGCCCGCTTCCAGCAGCATCGCGAAAGAGAAGGTGAACGACGCTTGCACGGCGATGATGGACCGCATGTTGGGCAACACTTCGTGCCAGATGATCCAGCCATTTCCCGCCCCCAGCGAACTGGCGGCCAACACGTGTTCACGGGCCCGGATGCCCCGTGCCACCCCCCACGTCACCCGCGCGAACTGCGGGGCGTACAGAATGCCGATGGTGGCGATCAGCGTCGGCAGATTGCCGCCGATGAAGGCCAATACGACCAGCGCGACGAAGATCTCGGGCAGCGACACAAACACGTCCACCACCCGGATGGCAGCGGCTTCCGCGCGCGGCCCCAGAAAGGCCACGCTGACGCCGATGGCCACGCCCAGCACGCCGGCCAGGATCACCGCCGCCGCGGCGACCGTCAGTGACACGCGGGCGCCGTACACGGAACGCGACAACAGATCGCGCCCCAGTTCGTCGGTGCCCAGCCAGTGCTGCCAGGTCGGTGACGACAATAAATTGGCGGCGTCGATCTGATACGGATCGGCCAGCCCCAGCACCGGCCCGAAAGCGGCGGCCAGCACCAGCAGGGTCAGGAAACCCAGGGCGATCCGCACGGACAGCCCGCCTGTGTGGTTGCGTAGGAATGTGATCATGCGGACGGCCTGCGGATGCGAGGGTCGACAAGGCCCTGGGCCAGGTCGATGACCAGGCTGATCAGGATGAAGATGGCAAAGATGGCCAGCAAGGACCCTTGAATCACGGGATAGTCACGCGAGAACGCCGCGCTCACCAGCAGGGAACTCAGCCCCGGCCAGTCGAACAGCGCTTCGATGATGACCGTGCCGCCCAGCAGATTGCCGGCGCGGATGCCGACGATGGCGATCACCGGCACCAGGGCGTTGGGCAACGCATGACGAAAGATCGCCTGGTTGCGCGGCAGTCCCTTGGCCCGCGCCAGCTTGACGTAGTCGCGCCCCATGACATCGGCCAGGCTGGCCCGCGTCATACGGGCGATGACGCCCATGAAGTTCAGGCCGATCGTCAAGGCCGGCAGTATCAACGACAGGCAATGCTGGACGGGGTCGTCGGTGAACGGCACAAAGCCGGACGACGGCAACCAGCCCAGCCCCAGGCTGAACACCAGCACCAGCAGAATCCCCAACACAAATACCGGCGCCGAAAACCCCGCGATCGCCAGCACGGAGGCCGCCAGTCCCGCCAGCCGGCCGCGCGCACGCGCCGCGATCACGCCCAGGGGCACCCCGAACAGCACCGCAATCAGCAAGCCCGCGCCAATCAGCTCCAGGCTGCGGGGAATGCGCCGCGCCAGCTCGTGCGCGACCGGTTCGCCCGTGCGCAGCGACACGCCCAGATCGCCGTGGGCCAGGGCTCCCGCCCAGTGCGTGAACTGCGTCGCCAGCGGCAAGTCCAGACCCAGCTGCGCCCGCACGCGCGCCACGGCGACGGGGTCGCTGCCGGCCTGGTCACCCAGCATGATGGCCACGGGGTCGCCGGGCAGCAGATGGATGGCGATGAACACCACGCCCGTCGCCAGCGCCAAGGTAACGATGGCTGACGTCAGGCGTCTCAGCAGAAATGGCAGCATGCCAGCGTGCTCAGTTCAGCCACATGGTGGGCAGCGATATGCCCGGGCTGCTCTCGCTAAGCGCCCCGCCCAACTGCGTGTACCCGTGCACCTTGCGCAGATACCCCTGCGCCTGTTCGCGCCAATTCACGAACACCCAGGGGCTGGTGTCCAGGATGCGCTTCTCCGCCTGCGCGTAGATGGGCTGGCGCGCCTTGGGATCCGTCAATGCACGCCCGTCGGCCAGCAGCTTTTCCAGTTCGGGATCGCGATAGCCGATCGGCTTGGCCCAGTAGCTGGAATCGCCGCCCAGGTAATAGGCATAGGCATCGGGGTCCGGCAGCTTGACCGACACCCCGTAGATCATGGACTCGTAGTCGCCGCGGTTCTTGCGTTCCACCAGCGTTGCCCATTCCACCGGTTCGAGTTTCAGGTTGATGCCGGCTTCCTTCAGGTTGGCCTGCACCACTTGCGCCATCGTCGTGTAGATGCCCAGGCCCTGAAACACCACCATCGATGCGTCGATGCCGTTCGCGTAACCCGCCTCGGCCAGCAAGGCGCGGGCCTGCTTCACGTCGCGCTTGAAGGTGCCGTCCAGCGCCTTGTTGTAGTACGGCGAATCTGGCGGCGTGGGCGCGCCATAAATGGGCTGGCCATGTCCAAAGAAAGCGGCCTTCGAGACGGCCTCGCGGTCGATGGCGTACGACACGGCGCGGCGCACGCGCACATCGTCAAAGGGCTTTTTGCTGGTGTTGAACCAGACGCTCATGAATGCGCCGCCCGCCATGTCGATCTTCATGCCGGCATTGCGGCGCAGCACGTCGATGTCCTTCCACGGCACGAAGTCGATCATGTCCAAGGACTGGCTGCGCAGCGCATTCACGCGAGCGTCGTCGCTCTTGATCATGCGGAAATCCACCGCGTCCAGATACGGCTGGCCCGCGATGAAGTAGCTGGGATTACGCGCCAGACTGGCGCGCACCGCCGGCTCGTAGCTCTTCAACTGGAAGGGGCCCGTGCCATTGGCGCTCAGCTTCAGATTGGCGCCGCCCTGCACCCATTTGCGCGACACGATGGCGGCTTCAGGCAGGGCCAGCACCCCCAGCAGCGTGGCGTCGGGCGATGGCTTTTCCACTTTGACCGTTGTCGGGTCGATGACCGTCACCGTGGCGCCCAACAGGTTGGATCGCAGCGTGGCGCCGGTCGCCGGGTCCAGGATACGGTCCAGCGAGAACTTGACGTCGTCCGCCGTGACCGGCGTGCCGTCCTGGAACTTCACGTCCGGACGCAGGTGGAACACGATGCTGCGGGCATCCGGCTGTTCCCATCGTTGGGCCAGACGCGGCACCACCGCCCCGGTCTTGTCATAGCCCGCCAGCGGACTATAGAGCGATTCGATCAATACCTTCCACGCGCTGCCGCCATACACGTGCGGGTCCAGCGACACGATTTCGGACACCGTGCCATAACGCAAGGTGCCACCCTTCTTCGGCGTGTCGGCGGACTGGGCCCCCGACGCAAACGCCGCCAGCGCGCAGGCGCCCAATCCCAGCGCCAGGCGGCGCCATGTGTGTTGCATCGTCATGTTTTCCCCTTGCATGTTGATCGGCCCGTTAGAAGCGCGCAGCCCTCAGGACGGCAGCGCTTCGATCAGACGGTCGATTTCATCGGAATCGTTGTAATAGGTCGGCGAAATACGCAGATTGCCACCGCGCACCGCCAGGTCCACGCCCGCGTCACGCAAGCGCTGCGACAGTTCCTGGGCGTCGTGTCCAGAATGCTTGAACGACAAGTTACCGGAGGCCTCGCCCGGGTTCCGCGAGCTGACGATCTGATACCCCTTGCGCAACAAGGCCTCGCAGGCGTAGTCAGTCAGCGTCAGGATATGGGATTCGATGCGGGCCGGCGTCAGCGCCAGCTGGATACGCACGGCCGCGTCCAAGCCCCAGATACCGGTGAAGTTGGCCAGCGCCTCTTCAAAGCGGGCGGCGGTGGGCCGGTATTCCAGCATGTAGTGCATGTGGTCTTCCGTGCTGTCCACGCTGTGATAACCCACGCTGGGCGGGTCCAGCAGTCCCAGCACGCTCTTGCGGCAGTAGAAAAACCCTGTCCCGATGGGCGCCAGCATCCATTTGTGCCCACCCACCGACAGGAAGTGGATGCCCAGCTTTTCGACATCCAGTTCCAGCGAACCGGCCCACTGGATGGCGTCCAGGTTCAGGTACACGCCGCGTTCGTGGCACAGGTTGGAGGTGGCTTCCAGGTCTTGCCGGAATCCGTTGGAAAACTGCACCGCGCTCAGCGATACAAGCCGGGTGCGGTCGTCCATCAATCGGCGGATGTCGTCGACCAGGATGCGGCCATTGCGGTTCTTCACCCAGCGGATCGTAACGCCGCGCGCCGCCAGCTTCATCCAGCAATAGACGTTGGACGGGTACTCGATATCCGGCAGGATCAGGTTGTCCCCATCGCGCCACGGAAAGCCATTGGCGACGTTGACCAACCCTTCGGTGGTGTTCTTGACGTAGGCGATCTCGTCACGATGCGCGCCGATCAGCCGGCCGATGCGCGCCTTGATGGTTTCTTCCGCATAACGGCACCATTCCGGATAGGCGTTGCGCCCGTTGTCGCGCACGTCCTCCATGAACCGGTTGACGGCCGCCACGACCGGCTGACTCAGCGCGCCGATCGAGGCGTTGTTCAGGTACGCCCGCCGCTGCTTGATCGGGAACGCCTGCCCGATGTTGCTCCAATCCAGATGTTCGATGCCATTGCGGTCATCGGGAAACAGTGCCGCGGGTCCACCCACGGATACCGCGTTTTCTAGGATATTCACGCCGCGCCTCTTTCATTGAACGTGGGATGATCCTAAGATTCCGGGAATCCATGCGTCAATTTCGTTTGGAGTATCGATTCATGCGCTTTTGTAATGGATGACGCCCGCCTTGCCTTCCCGCCCTATGGGGCGGCCCCCGGCATCGGTTTTGCCTGCCTCCACACTCCCCTCCACTGCTCGGGTTTCTCCCTATGCGTCTGAACCGCCTGCAAGCCCTGCGCGCCGTGATGGAAACCGGCAGCGTCACCGAAGCCTCGCGGCGTATCCACCGCACGCAACCCCAGATCAGCCGGTTGATTTCGGCGCTGGAGGAAGAGGTCGGGTTTTCCCTGTTCCTGCGCCAGGGGCGCGGGTTGATACCCACGCAGGAATGCCTGCGTTTCTACGAAGGCACGCGCCATATTCTGGCAGGGTTTGAAGAGGTTTCGCGCATCGCTGATTCCATCCGCAACCAGCAAGATGCATGGCTGCGCATCCTGACCCAACCGTATTTTGCCTACAGCGTCACCCCCGCCGCCATCGCCGAATTCGCGCGCAGCCATCCGCAAATGCGGGTCTCGCTGGAAGTCCGGTCCCGGGTCGACGTGGGGCTGTGGATGTCCGGCCAGCAATTCGACCTGGGCGTCGCCGCCCTGCCCATCGACTTTCCCGGAATCCGCTCGCGCACGTTTGCCGATGTGCGGCTGGTGATCGCCATGCCGGAAGGCCACCGCCTGGCGGCCAAGAATGTCGTCACCGCCGACGACATCAAGGACGAACCGTTCATAGCGCTACGCCCCTTCACGCTGCTGCGCCAGCGCATCGACGACCTGATGGCCAAACAGCGGTTGCCGCTGCGCATCGTCATGGAGACATCGTCAGGTCAGTCCGCCTGCCAACTCGCGGCGCTTGGGGTGGGTGTCGCGCTGGCCGATCCCATCCTGGCGGCCAACGTGCCAGGTATCGTGCTGCGCGATTTCGAGCCGCGGCTCAGCATTCCGTATGGCTTTCTACTGCCCAGCTCTTACGCGCCATCGGAACAGGCGCGCGAGTTTGCGAGCCTGTTCGTGCGCCTGGTCAAACAGATGGCGCCCGACCGGGTGGACCTGGTGGAACAGGTGTGCGGCCACGACCAGGGGCTGCTGTCGTTCCCCTAGGCGCCTGCAACGAATGGGCTGCCGGCCGGCAAGACGCAGCCCCGCGATCTGAACGGCGCGCCGACGGCGGATCAACGAACCACGCCGCCGACAGGATGGTTGCGGCGGCGCGAAAAATCACAGAGTTCGGCGGCCCGCCGAGCGATGTGCTCGTTGCGCGCATCCAGCGTGCCCTGGTGAAAGACCGCGTTGTAGATCATGGGCGGAGGCATGGGATCGCTACGGATGATCTTCAGCAGGCCCGCGTCGAGTTCGGGACGGAAATACGCGGGGCATAGCTGGCTGATGCCGAAGCCGTCCACGGTCAATTCCCCAAGCACCGCCAGGCTGTTGCTCGCGAACACCCGGTTGAAGCGGAACCCATGCTCTTCCAGCCACGGCCGATAGAACAGACTCTTGCTGGAATCATGCGATTGTTCAAGAAAGGGGTACTGCGCGAAATCCGCCGGTTTCAGGGGGCCTTCCGGCACGCCGGCCGAGGGACTGGCCATCCAGACGTTCTCGACCACGCCGACCCGCAGCAGCCGGAACTCGTCGCCCCAGTAATTTCCCGGCACGATCGCCAGATCCAACTCGTGCTGGCGCAGTTGGTCTATCAGTTGCAGGCCCGGCGCCACACTGGGCTCCAACGTCAGCCCGGGGCTCTCCTTGGCCAGGGTGCTGATCAGCATCCCCAGCCAGCTAAGCGCGGTCAGTTCGGTGACGCCGATACGGACTCTGCCTTCGAGGCGCACCGCGCCGCCAACCCCTTCCGCCATGCGCAGACGCAGGCGCAGCGCCTCTTCGGCCAAGGGCAACAGCCGCTCGCCGTCGGGGGTCAGTGCGATGCCGGCCGCACCACGATGGAGCAGGCGCCGGCCCAATTCGGCTTCCAGGTCACTCACGCGTTTGGAGATCGCGGATTGCGTCGCGTGCAACGCCGTGGCGGCGGAGCTCAAGCTGCCTAGCGTGGCGCTGTAGTAGAACGCCTCTAGTTGTTTGAAGGTTGGATTCATTGCGACGGACGGCGCGGCCCGCAACGTTCTGCAAGCCCATGCCAGTATGGAATGGCCAGGTATGCCGATAACTCGCTACCCGCCGGAAACTGATCGTATCCATAATTGGCCCACTGTTCAATAGCCTTCAGGATCGCCAATGCAGACCGCTGCACGACTTCAGCGTATCAAGCCTTCTCCCAGCTCGATGGCCGGCCAGCACGCCCGCATGCTGCGCGCGCAGGGCCGGGACATCGTCAGCCTCACGTCTGGCGAGCCGGATTTCGATACGCCCGAGCACATCCGCGAGGCGGCCTATCGCGCCATGAACGAAGGCCATACCCGCTATACCGATGTCGGCGGAACGGCCCCGCTGCGGGAAGCCATCCGGGCAAAGTTCGCGAACGAAAACGAACTCGACTATGGGCTTGATGAAATCATCGTCAGCACCGGCGCCAAGCAGATCATTTTCAATGCCATCATGGCCACCGTCGACACCGGCGATGAGGTGATCGTGCCCGCGCCGTATTGGGTTTCCTATCCCGACATCACCTTGCTGGCCAACGGCACGCCCGTGATCGTCAATACGCTCGCGGCGAACGGATTCCGCCTGCAGGCCGAAGAACTTGAGCGTGCGATCACGCCCAGGACCCGCTGGTTGATTCTGAATGGCCCGAACAACCCCAGCGGCGCCAATTTCACAAAAGCCGACCTGCAAGCATTGGCCGAGGTCTTGCTCAGGCATCCGCAAGTCTGGATCTTGACGGACGACATCTACGAACACCTGCTTTATGACGACCGGAAGTTCTACACCCTGGCACAAGTGGCGCCGGCGCTGAAGGACCGCACCCTGACGCTGAACGGCGTATCCAAGGCCTATGCCATGACAGGATGGCGTATCGGCTATGCCGGCGCGCCGGCGGCGTTGATCAAAGCGATGACCAAGCTGCAATCGCAAAGCACCTCCAATCCCAGTTCGGTGAGCCAGGCGGCGGCATTGGCCGCACTGACAGGCCCGCAGGACTTCGTGTCGCAGAGCCGCCAGCGCTTCCAGGCGCGGCGCGACCGTATCGTCCATGCGCTGAACGCGATCGATGGAATACAGTGCGCCAGCCCGGAGGGCGCGTTTTACGTCTTCCCGAAGTGTTCGGACCTGTTCGGTTCGGCATTGCCGGACGGCAGCCGGCTGCAAACCAGCGAGCAATGGGTGCTGCATCTGTTGAACGCACAGAATCTGGCGGTGCTACAAGGGTCGGCCTACGGCGTGGATAGCCATTTCCGCATTTCCTTTGCCGCCAGCGATGCCGTACTGGAAGAAGGTTGCCGCCGTATCGCGCGGGCTCGAGCTCAATTGGCCTGACCTGCCGCACTCACACAAATCAAGGGGAAAACCATGCAACAACAATATTTCTTGAAGCCCATTCTTGCGACGGCCCTGTCGGCCGCGTTGATCGCCTGCGCGCCGCTCGCACAGGCCGCCGACTATCCGAGCAAGCCCGTGCGCCTGATCGTCGGTTTCGCGCCCGGCGGATCCAACGACATCATCGCCCGGCTGCTGGCTCCCAAGCTGGAAGCGGCATTGAAGCAGTCGGTCGTCGTCGAGAATCGTCCCGGCGCCGCGGGCAACATCGCCGCGGACGCGGCCATCAAGGCCGTCGACGGGCACACGGTATTCATGTGCACGACGGGCACGCTTTCCATCCAGCCCTTTCTGCCGCTGCGCATGCCCTTCGACGTCGAGACGATCACGCCGATCACGCAGATTGGCAATACGCCCTATCTGATGCTGGTAAGCAAGGATCTGCCCGTCTCGACGGTCGGCGAATTCTTGACCTATGCGCGCGCGAATCCCGGCAAGGTCAACTTCGCCTCCTCCGGCAACGGCACCACCGCGCACCTTGCGGGCGAGATGCTTCGCGCCCTGGCCAAGATCGACATCGTTCACGTGCCCTACAAGGGCGCGGGCCAAGCCATGGTTGACCTCAACAGCGGGCGCGTGTCGCTGATGTTCGATCAGGCAGTCAGCTCGCTGCCCTACATCCAGTCCGGTGCCCTGAAGGCCCTGGCCGTGGCGAACGATCACCGCCTGGCCGGCCTGCCGAACCTTCCCACGACCAGCGAATCCGGCTTGAAGGATTTCAATCCCACGCCCTGGACCGGACTGTGCGCGGGCCCCGGCATTCCTCCCGAGGCGGTCAAAACGCTGCAGAAGGCCACCGCGCAGGCCCTGGCCGACCCCGAGATCCGCGATCGCTTCCAGCGTGACGGCATCGAAGCGGTGGGAAGCACGCCGGAGGAGTTCGCGGCATTCCTGAAGGCGGACCGCGCCAAGTGGGGCGATCTCGTCAAACAGGCGGACATTCAACTCTGAAAATCCGCCCCTTACACGCCAGGAACCCACCGACCATGAACGCTCCCTCCCCCGCCATCCCGTGGCCCGCGGGTTATTGCATCAACCCGCGCCAGCAGGGCGCGGACGCCGAAACCATCGACGCCTTTCGCTCGCTGCCGGTCGCCGCGATCGGCGACGCGATGAGCCGGCACATTGGCGCGATCGGATTGCGCCAGTATCACGATGACCTGACCACCGTGCTCTGCGGCACTGCCTTTACCGTACGTGTCCGGCCGGGTGACAACCTGATGATCCACAAGGCGCTCACCATGGTGCGGCCTGGCGACGTGCTCGTCATCGACGGCGGCGGCGATCTCACCCAGGCGCTGGTGGGCGGGCTGATGCGCACCACCTGCGTCGCGCGCGGTCTGGCCGGACTCGTCATCGACGGCGCGGTCCGCGATGTGGTCGAGTGGGCCGCGGACGGCATGCCCCTCTTTGCCAGGGGCCACACCCATCGCGGCCCGACCAAGGATGGCCCCGGAGAAATCAATATTCCGATCGCTTGCGCGGGTTTGCAGGTCGCGCCGGGCGACGTAATCGTCGGCGATGCAGACGGCGTGATAGCCGTTCCAGCCATCCAGGCCAGGGACATCCTGGAGCGGACCCGCCGCCATCTGGAGAAAGAGGCCAGGATACGCGAGGAGAACCGTTCGGGAACGTCCGACCCGGAGCGGTTTGATTCGATTCTGCGGGCGAAGGGCGTGCCCGTCTGACCGCACAGGTTTGCCCGGCGCTCAAGCCGCCGTCACCCCGCGCCGGCCCCCGCGAAATGCGGCGATTGCCCAAAATGCTCGATCAATAGCTCCGTCAGCACCCGTATCTTCCGTGCGGGATGCTGGCCGGGCGGGCGGATAACGTAGGCTCCGGCCGGCGGTGGGGGATAGCGGGTCATGATGGGCACGAGGGCGCCTGCGGCTACATGGTCGTGGGTGAGGCAATCGGGCAGATAAGCGATCCCCAGTCCGGCCGTCGCGGCGGCGACCAAGGCCGCGCCGTTGTCGGCCTTGAAGCGCCCTTGCGGACGAACCGCGATGATCTTGTCGCCATCCATGAACTGCCAGGTCTCGGTGCCCTGCATGAGTGCCTCATGCGCGACAAGTTGCTCGGGCGCTTCGGGCGCCCCATGCGCCTGGATGTAGCCCGGGCTGGCGAGCAGCTTGCCGTGGATGGGGCCTACGCGCCGTGCGATCAGGTTGGAGTCCTGCAGATAGCCCACCCGTATCGCACAGTCATAACCCTCTGCGATGAGATCGACAAAGCGATCGCTATAGCAGGTCTGGACCTGAAGCTTGGGGTGGCGCCGCGCCAATTCCGCGACCACCGGCGCGAAATGCGTCAGGCCGAACGACACCGGCACGGCAACACGCAAGCGGCCCCGCAGATCACCGGCGGGCACGATCGTTTCCCGGGCCATGTCGATCTCGGCGCTGGCTCTGGCCGCATGGTCCCGGAAAATCGCCCCGGCTTCGGTAAGCGCTGCCCCGCGTGTGGTGCGTGCAAGCAACTGCACGCCCAGTTCCTTTTCCAGCCGCAGCAACCGGCGGCTGACGATCGACTTGGACACCCCCAGTCTGAGCGCGGCGGGCGACACGCCGCCCGCATCGGCAACTTCGACGAATGTTTGAAGTTCTTCGAGATCCAATTTGGCGTTGCTCCCCTTTCCGCGTCGCGGTTCGCCCCAGGATAGCACTACCGCCGCAAGCGCCGAATCGGCGTGCCGGGCGAGACGATGGTGTTCCTGATCGCGCGACACAGTTCGCCTCGGAACGGAACTACCGCATCCAGATTGACGAAAACATAATGGCGGATCCGGATAGCGTCGCCACAAGCGCACGCCTTCCGGGAAGCAATTTGCAACGCGACTCGCAATGCAATTTCCGCAAACCAAGCCAACCAGGAATCACCAATGACTTTTCGCAACGGCCTCGATTCGCTTCTCCGTCCTGAAGATTCGGTACTCGTTCTGATCGACCACCAGCCTTACCAACTGACCAACCTGAACAGCCACGATCCGCATGCGGTGGTCAACAATTCGACGGCGTTGGCGAAGGCCGCAAAGGTCTTTGGCGTACCCACGATCCTGACGAGCGTGATCGCTGCCCGAGGCGGCCGCATCTTTTCCCAGATCACCGATGTGTTCCCCGGCCAGGAAGTCATTGACCGCACGCTCATCAATACCTGGGAAGACAAAAAGGTGGTCGACGCGGCCAAGGCCACGGGCCGCAAGCAGTTGGTCATCGCCGGTCTGTGGACCGAAATCTGCGTCGCGATGCCGGCGATCCAGGCCGCGGGCGAAGGGTGGGATGTGACGGTCATCACCGACGCGTCGGGTGGCGTTTCGGTCGAAGCGCACGAAGTCGCCCTCCAGCGCATGGCGGCCGCCGGCGTGAATCTGATGACGTGGCTGGCGGTGGCCGCCGAGTGGCAACGGGACTGGGCGCGCACCGACACCGCCCCGGCGCTGACCGACATACTCGTTCAGCATGCCGCGGGCAGCGGCATCGCCTACCTGTGGGAACAGCAGTTGCTGAACACGCCGGTCCCCGCCGCGGCAGACTGACCGTGCGGGAGGATGACCCGGTCGCCGAAATCGGTATGGTTGACGATGCGCCTGGTCATCCCTTTCACGCGCGATAAGGCGGAACCGCCCGCGCCCGGACCCACGTGCGGAGGTACCTTGAATTGACGTCGACTCCAATTTTATTAATGGGCGGCACCGGCGCCATCGGCCGCCTGAGCGCCCGGGCACTGCGCGCCGCGCACCCCGATGTGCCGTTGCTGATCGGCGGGCGCAATGCCGCCAAAAGCGCTGAAGCGGCTGACGATCTGGGGAATGCCGAAGGGGTGGTGATAGACCCTCGCGTGGACGATCTTGGCCTGGGTGACCGTCCGGTCGCGGCTGTGGCGGTCTTTTACGCTGACGACCGACTGGCCGGTTTGCGCTACGCGCAACGCCGCGGCGCGGCGCACCTGGGCATTTCTTCGGGCGTCTTCGAAATCGCCCCCGAAGTCGCGGCCTACATGCATGCGCCCAGCGCCGCGGCAATCGTGCTGGGCTATGAGTGGCTCGTGGGCGCCACGACCATCGCCACCTTCGCCTGCGCGCAAGCCTTTGCGCAAATCCACGACATCAAGATCGGCGCGCTTGTCGATGAGCAGGACGGCGGCGGCCCCGCCGTAGCCGAAGACTTCGAACGGCTGAACCGGATGATGCCGGCCGCGCTGACGCGGCAAGATGGCCGCTATGTCTGGCGCGGCAAGGACGACGCAAAAACCGAATTCCGTGCGATCGATGGCGCCACGATGCAAGCAGCTGGCTTCTCGTCCATCGATGTGGCCGGCTTGGCGGCTGCAACCGGTGCACCCAACGTGCAGTTCAACATCGCCACCGGAATCAGTTCGTCACGGCGCCGTGGCGAACCCAAGTCCACCGAGATCCTCATCGAACTGGCAGGCAAGGGCCATGACGGTCTTGCGCTGCGCACACGCCACGCGGTGTTCCACCCGCGCGGCGCGGCCCACCTGACCGCGCTGGGCGTCAGCATGATTCTTGAGCGGCTGGCCGGGCTGGACGGCAATGCTCCCACCCCGGCGGGCTTGTATTTCCCGTACCAGGTTGTCGATCACGGCTCGTATCTCTTGCGCTTGCAGGCGGAAGGCGGCCGGATCGTCTCGCTGGACACCCTGTGACGCGAGCGCTCGGCCCGGCCATCGCGCGGGCTCGGTCATGAACCCGAGTCTGTATCTGGGCGCCACGGGTTTCGCGCTGATCGCCGTCTGCTACGGCTTTGCCCGCTTCGCCTTCGGACTGTTTCTGCCCGCGATCGATGCGGAAATTTCCTTGTCGCCGACCCTGAGCGGGCTGGTTTCGGGCGGGGCATTCTTGACTTACTGCGTCGCGGTCACGCTATCGGCCTGGCTGACCGAACGCATCGGCGCCCGCCACGTGGCCATCGCCGCCGCGCTGATCGCGGCGGCGGGCATGGCGGGTATCGCGGCCGCGCCCTCGGCCCCCTGGCTAGCGGGCGCGGTGATGCTGGCCGGATCAAGCACGGGGCTGGCCTCGCCGCCCTTGGCGGCGGCGGTGGCCGCGGCGGTCAGGCCAGACCGGCAGAACGCGACCAACACGATCATCAACGCGGGCACCGGGGCGGGCGTGGCATTGTCTGGCCCCGTGGCGCTGCTGATGGGCGGTCAATGGCGCCTCGCCTTCGCGGGGTTTGCCGCCGCCGCGGTCGGCCTGGCATACGCCGTGGCGTTGGCCCTGCCGCGAAACACACCCGGAACGGCAACTGGCACGCGTGGCATGCCGCCGATCGACGGCGCCCTTCGGCGCTTGGCCTCGGCGGCTTTTCTGACCGGCGCGGCCAGCACCGCTGTCTGGTCCTTTGGCGGGCAACTTGTCGCACTTCGACTCGACTGGAGCGGCACCGGCGCCGGGCTGCTCTGGATCGCCATCGGCTCGGCCGGCATCGCGGGGGCGGGCGCCGGCCATTTGATCGCGCGATTCGGAATCGACGCGGTGCACCGGGTATTTCTTGCGGGGATGGCAGCAGGCATACTGCTGATCGGGGCCGACGGCACCTCGACAGCCCTGACGCTATGCGGCGGCGCGCTATTCGGCGCCTCCTACATCGTGCTTACGGGTATCTATCTGCTGTGGGGGGTGTCGGCACTACCCTGTCGGCCCGCCACCGGCGTGATGATCGCGTTTCTGGCGCTGGCTGTTGGCCAGGCCGCGGGAGCCTCGGGCTTCGGCCTGCTCATGGACCGGTTGACGGCCAATCACGCCGTGATCGGCTTTGCCTGCCTTGCGCTGACGGCCGGGTTCGCACGCGCCGACGGTGCGGATCCACAGCCGTGCCGGTGAAAGCGGTGAACCAGCGTTTCGACGTGACGGCACCCGGGCCGTCCCGCATATTGGAACAGCAGCCCACCCGTGGGGATCGACTCGGATTTTTCCCCCGTAGTTCGCCATATTGCACCGCCGCATGATGTGCTGTAGTGCACGGGTAGCGGGTGCATTCCGCGCCCCGTCGCGTGCCCAACATGTCCAAACTCAGAAATCTCTCTCTCCGGAGCAGCCTGATCGCGCTGGTGCTCTTCTTCATCGTGACGCTGCTCGCCGTTGGCGTCATTGCCATGCAGCAGCTCTGGAGCATCAGCCAGAAACAGCGCGCCATGTACACGGAAACCGTGATGCCGTTGCGCGTCGTCGTAGACGCCGCGCGGCAAGGCGCCACGCACTTCAGGCGCATGTACGTCTATATCTGGAATACCGATCCTCAAGGCCGCCAGAACGAACTGCGCCTGAACGAAGATTCCGAGAAATCGGTGCTGCAGGCACGTGACCGTCTGCAGCAAGAGCAGGATCCCGCGCTGCGCGAACTGGGCGGCAAACTGGCCGACACCTGGACCCGCTACAAGGCGGCCGTGAACAACGTGAAGAGCCTGGCCGATCGCAACGACCCCACCGCGATGGCCGTGCTGCACAAGGACTCGGCCGAGCTGCATGTCGCGGCGCGCAACATCCTGATGGACGCCGCCAAGCGCCAGGAAGAACTGGCCCGGCTCGACACCGAAGACGCCGCCGCGGCCGTGGAACGCACCTTCTGGACGCTTACCGCGCTTATCGTGCTGTGCGCCCTGATCGGCATCGTCCTTGGCCTTGTCCTCGTGCGTTCCGTCATGCGCCGCCTGGGCGGCGAGCCGGCATACGCCGCCCGGATCGCCCAGGAAGTCGCCAAGGGCAATCTGGCCGTGCGCGTGCAGCGCCGCGATGGCGACGAGACCAGCGTGCTGGCCAACATGGACGCCATGCGCGCCAACCTCGCGAAGCTGGTGAGCCAGGTGCGCCAGTCGAGCGAGTCGATCGCCACGGGCGCCACCCAGATCTCCTCCGGCAACGCCGACCTCAGCCAGCGCACCGAAGAACAGGCCGCCAACGTCGAAGAGACCGCCGCCTCGATGGAAGAGATGAACGCGGCGGTGAAGCAGAACCTCGAATCCGTGCAGATGGCGGCTTCGCTGGCCGGATCCGCCCGTGAAGCCGCCGCGCGCGGCGGCGAAGTCGTCGGCAATGTGGTCAACACGATGGACGCCATCTCCGCCAGCTCGCGCAAGATCGTCGACATCATCGCCGTCATCGACTCCATCGCCTTCCAGACCAACATCCTCGCCCTGAACGCGGCTGTCGAAGCGGCCCGCGCGGGCGAACAAGGCCGCGGCTTTGCCGTCGTGGCGAGCGAAGTGCGCGCCCTCGCCCAGCGCAGCGCCAGCGCCGCCAAGGAAATCAAGCAACTGATCAGCGACAGCGTCGGCAACGTCGAAGCGGGTTCCAACCTGGTCGGCGAGGCGGGCGGCACCATGAACGACATCGTGACGCAGGTGCGTCGCGTTGCCGACCTGATCGCCGAAATCGGCGCCGCGGCACACGAGCAGGGACAAGGCATCTCGCAAGTTGGCGACGCCATCAACCAGCTCGACCAGACCACGCAGCAGAACGCCGCGCTGGTCGAAGAGTCGGCCGCCGCCGCCCACAGCCTCAACGAGCAGGCCGCGACACTGGTGCAGCTGGTCAGCGTGTTCCGCCTTGCGGAAGATGGAGCTCCCCGCCCGGTGGCGCAGGCACATATCGCTCACGCACGCGAAACCCGGCCCGTGACCGCGCGGCGCGCCACGACTGGCCGCCACCCCGCCTGATATCAGGCCTGCCATCCTCGGGTGGCAGGCCCGAATCGTCCGTCCTGCAAGCGGCCGTTCGCCTCTCGCCGGAATTTGCGCGATGATGGTGCACCCCCCCCTATCGGAACCCCCCGCCATGAGCCAAGCCACCCCCGGCAAGATCATCCTCGACTTCGTGTCCGACGTCGCCTGCCCCTGGTGCGCGGTCGGCCTGGGCAACCTGCTGGCCGCCATTGACCGTGTCAAGGATTCGGTATCGGTCGAACTGCGCATGCGGCCCTTCGAGCTGAATCCAGACATGCCTGCCGGCGGCCAGAACACGCTGGAACGGCTTGAGAAGAAGTATGGCTACAGCCGCGAGCAGATCACCGCCAACCGTGCCGTCATCAGCGAACGGGCCGCCGCCGTCGGCATGCCCATGCGCATGACCGAGGCCGACAAGTCGTACAACACCTTCGATGCACACCGCCTGCTGCATTGGGCCGGCGAGCAAGGACAAGATGCGCAGATCGCGCTCAAGCGCGCGCTGCTGAAGACCTACCATCACGACAACCTCGACACCAGCCAGGCCGACGTGCTGCTGCAGGCCGTGGCGCAGGCAGGCCTCGATGCCGAGGCCGCGCGTGAAGTGCTGGCATCCGGCCGCTTTGCCGATGAGGTACGCGCGGAAGAGCAGAAATGGCAAGCCGCGGGGATCTCGTCGGTGCCGTCCATCATCATCAACAGTCAATATCTGCTGTCAGGGGCGCAGCCGGTCGAAACCTTCGAGCAGGCGTTGCTGCAAGTGGCGCGCGAAGCGGAGTGAATACCCCGCCGCCGAGCCTAGAAGCGCCAGCGCATGTCCACCGTACCGGCTTGCTGGCGATTGCCGCCGCCGAATTCGCCGGCATAAGCCAGGCCGATCGTCAGGTTGCGGATCGTGACCAGGTCGGCACCCACCTCCACGCGCGCCGCATCGCGGGCGATGGGCGCGCCGGCCACCGAAAAGCTCACGCCGCCATCGAAGGCCAGCGTGGTGCTGGGCTGCACATTGCCGTAGGCATGGCGCCACCCCAACATGCCGCGCAGTGCAATGGCCGAGTCAGGCACCTGCCAGCGCGCGCGCAAGCCCGCCAAGGTAGATGCCAGGGTCTGGCTCTGGCTTTTTCCGGACAGCGCGGCGGACCCGCCTGATTCCGAGAAGGCCCGCGTGCGCAAGTCGCTCCACGACAGTCCGGCGAACGGTTCGATCGTGGTGTCCGGCGTGATCGGCACTGCGTAGCCCACTTCAGCGAAAAGCTGGGTGGTCGACGCGTGATAATCGGCCTTGAGGGTCTGCGAAAGGCTGCCGTAGTCGATCTGGCGCCGCGTGGCGATGTCATGCCACGAGTAGGCCGTGCCGGCCAGCAGGTTCAGGGAACCCGCGCCCAGCGCGTAGGCCTTGCCGCCATACAGCGTGGCCGTATAGCTCTGCGTATCGGCGGTGGCGGCCCGGCTGCCCGTCTTGAGCTTGGCGTCGGCGTAGCCGAGGGCCGCACCCAGGCGCCACCCGCGGCCCACTTCCGCGTCGCCGCCGAGCGCCAGCGTCGTGGTTTGCTGGGTGAGCGCCGGCGCATTGCCGTCGCTGCCCAGGCGGCGCCAATCGCCCTCGATCTGCGCCCACACCGGTTGCGCGGTTGAGCGTGGCAGCGCGCTGGCCGCGGGCGGCGCGTCGCTCGTGCCGGCCTGGGCCGTGGGCGCGCCTGGCAGCCGGCCCGCGGCGAGATTGCCGCGCAGGCCGTCCAGGCCGCGTTGCAGGGCCGGAGTGCCCGCGCTCACCAGCGCCGAATTCACGTTGGCGTGCGTGTCGCCCGACAAGGCTTGCAGCGCCTGCCTGTAGTCGCCCACGTCGGTCGAGAGCGCCAGTGCGCGCCATACCTCGCTGGTGGCGGGCAGGGCTTGCGCCGCCCTGGCCACGGCACGCTGGTTGGCGGTGGCCGCAAGACTGGCGAACTCCTTCGCGCCGCTGCCGGGTTCAACCCCGGGGTCGATTCCCGGGTCGATTCCGGGACCGACCCCGGGTTCTTCCGCCCCTTTGGGTACAAGCTGGAAGGTCAGGTCGTTGCCATCGCCGCCGCTCGTGCTGACTTTGGCATCGAGGAACAGCAAGGGATTCTCGATCCGCCCGATGCCGCCGGCAATGGCGCCCGCGCTTTGTTTGTCCAGGATGACCACCGGCGCGGCGGAAGGCGCCCAGGAGGCCGCGTCGTTCGGGCTGAAGGCCAGCGCCAAGGTGGTGTTGTCGAGCTCGACCGCGCCAAGCGCCGTGAGGCTGGCGCTGGCCGTGGGCGTGGCGGCGATGCGCAGCGTGCCGCTGTTCTTGTAGCCGCCGGCCACGGTTTGCGTGCCAAGCGGATTGCCGGGTGCGTGCACGCCGCCAGACTGGATGACTGTGCCTCCCAACCGCCCCGTGCCGCTGAGGGTGCCGCCGGCATTCGCCACGAAGGCGGCGTTCGGCGCCGAGCCCGCCACGTCCAACACGCCAGCGTCGACCGAGACCTGTCCGCTGAAGGAGTGCGCCCCCGCCAAGGTGAGCGTGCCGGCGCCCGACTTGCTCACGTGTCCAGCCCCGCTCAGGGCGCCGCTGAAGGTGCTGGCGTCGCTACGCTGGAAAACCAGCGTGCCGCTGACCGCGACCGGGCCAGCCAGGTCTCCGCTGGCGCCGTTCGCGCCGATATTGAGCGTCGATCCGGATCCGACCCAGGTGCCGCCGGTGTAGGTATTGCTGCCGGTTAGCGAGGTGGTGCCGTTATTGGTGTGCAGTTGCCCCGTGCCGGTAATCGCGGTGTTCAGCCGGGCGGCGCCGGTCTGGTTGAACTCGATGCTGCCGTCGTTGCGCAGGGTGCTCAGGCCCTCGATGCTGCCGGCCTGCATGCTGGATCCCGGCCGGCCACCCACCAGGAGAACGCCGTTGTTGTTGATGACGAACGTGGCGCCGCTATCGAATTGGAGCAGGCCCGGTCCGAGCAACAGTTCGCCCGACCCGCCCTGTGCGCCCGCCCCCAAGCGCAGGCGGCCGCCGGATCCGACAATAACGGTGCCGTTATTCACCGTGAGACGGCCGTCGCCGCCCTGGCCGCCGTTCGTCATGGCGGCGCTCCCGCCGCCGTTGGCGCCGCCGATCAGCAGGTGCTCGGCGACCACCAGCTCCGCGCCGTTGATCAGCGTCACGACACCGTTGCCGCCGCGCCCGCCGGCGTTGATGCTTGCTCCGCCCCCGCCGCCGCCGCCGATCAGGATCGAGCGGTTCACGGTCAGGCGCGTCGTGTCGTAGGTCAGCTCGCCATGGGTACCACTGCCACCGGCGCCAGCGTCCGAGGCGCCGCCGCCGCCGCCGCCCACGCCGACATAATCGTAAGTTTTTGGGCCCCACACCAGCGCATTGCTGTAAACCTGGACGCCTTGGCCAGGCAGGCTGGCGGAAGCGAGATTGTCCAAGGCATCACGAACCGGGCCGCCGCTTTCGCCGGACTCCCCAGGCGTCAGCGACGCGCCACCCGCGCCGCCCAGTCCGGCGCCGCCGCCCCCCATGTTCGAGCCCATCGGGTGCTGGGCGCCGCCACCCCCGCCGCCCACGCCAGCGCCGCCGCCGATGCTGTAGCCGCCGCTGATGGGCGAGATGTGGTACGCGCCCAGGCCACCGTCTGGGCCGGTATTGCTGCCGCCATAGCCGCCCAGGGGGTCGAAATACCCGCCCATTTCCACACCGCCGCCCGCGCCGCCGCCATAGGGCGAGAGGCCGGCCGCCCCACCGCCGCCGATGCCGCCACCCCCGCCACCGGCCCCTATGCCTGTGCCGTTGACATTGTCGGCCGCCCCGCCGTTGCCCCCGCTGCCGATGAGAAAGCTGTCCGCCTGGGCGGGCGCGGCCGCAAGCGCGCCAGACAGGGCGCAAACCAGCGCGAGGTGCAAGGGCGTCAGGCGCAGGCGCGCCAGTTGCGCCGGCACTTGCGGGCGATTGTGTGGGGTGGGCCGGGTAGGCATGACGAAGCGGGCCTTGGAAAGGGGTTGGTACGCCCTTGAGTAACCGGCGCCCGAAAACAGTTCCATGACCGGCCAGCAAAGCGGCGCCAGCGATCGCGGCGCGTCTTCTTGCGGCGTCAGGATCCTGGGCGGATCACCCCGCGCGTCACCGCCCCGTGCGGTCCAGCAACAGCGGCCGCACCACCTCGTCTATCTCTTGCGCGGACATATCCTGCACGATCAGGATCATCGCGCCCGACCTATCCGCGCCGTCTGGTAGCGCCACGATTTCCGGCGTGCTGAACACATGCCGCACGCCATGCACTGCGCGCACAGTCCCGTCCGACCACGCCAGGACGCCCTTGGCCCGCAACAGGCGTTCGCCGACGTGGCGCTGCATATGCCGGGTCCAGTGTGCATAGGCCTCCCAGCTCACCGGCGTTTCCTGCCGGAACGCATACGAAACGATGCCGTACCGCAAGACGTGCGCCAGCGGGCTGGCAGCGATTGGCCGCGCGGCAGCCAAAACCGCCGCGTTCAGATGCTCCGGTTTCAATCCGTGGAACAGTGCCGGTGCGTCCTCGTCAACCGTATCGGGCGATACCGCGCGGACCGGCGCACTGGCGTTGTACTCTTGCAGAGTGGTTCGCAGCGCCTCGATGCTGCTGACCTCGGCCAGATCGGTCTTGGTCAGCGCGATGCGGTCGGCGATCGCAATCTGGGTGCTGGCTTCGCGATAGGCGTGCAGCGTGGCCATTCCATGCAGCGCGTCCACTGTGGCCACCACGCCGCCAAAGCGGTAATGACGGGCGATCAGCGGATCGGCCGCCAGCGTGTTGATGACGGGGCACGGATCAGCCAGTCCGGAGGTTTCCACCACCACCCGCGTAAAGGCGGGGATCTCTTTGCGCTGGCGCCGGTAGTACAGCGACTCCAGCGTATCCTGCAGCGAACTGGTGGCTGCGCAGCACAGGCATCCAGAGTCCAGCAGCACCACGTCGGTGTCGTCGGCCTTGCCCACCAGCATGTGATCCAGGCCGATCTCGCCGAACTCGTTGATGATCACCGCCGTGTCGGCAAATTGCGGACTGCGCACCAGGCGCGACAACAGCGTGGTCTTGCCGCTGCCCAGAAAGCCGGTCAAGAGGTAGACGGGAATCGGTCCGGCTGTCAGGGACATGGTTTTGGCATCCGCCCTGGGTCAGCCCTGGGCCTTACTGGCGGGCGCAGGCAATTCGCGCAGGTAGTCCTGCACTTCGCGCGACGGGATCACATCGGCGTACTTGCAATTGAGGTCGAACAGGCTCATTGCGTGGCTGGCCTGGAAGCGGTCGAACGCCGCCTCTTCGGGAATGATGACCTTGAAATTGTACGAATAGGCGTCCACCGTCGTGGCGCGCAGGCATCCCGATGAGGTGCAGCCCACCAGGATCAGCGTGTCCACGTCCAGGAAATTCAGGTGGCTCATGAAGATGGTGCCGAAGAAGCAGGAGGGCTTTTGCTTGGTGATGCGGATATCCTGCGGCCGCGGGGCCAGCGGCTCCACGGTCTGCGTGGCATGCGTGTCGGCAAGTACGGTCTTTTCGCCGCCGCGATGGTTCTTGCCCACCTGCACCCCGCTGTCCAGCAAGTCCGCGCGCCGGCCGCTTTCGGTATAGAAGACAGGAATGTTCTTGTCCCGCGCCAATTCCAGCAGCGGCACGATATGCGCAACCGCTTCCCAGGCCTCGCGGCCGCAATGGGTCCGGTATTGCTTGAGGCCTTCCAGGATGTCCTGGGGCGTATCGCCGCAGAAGTTGTACTGCACGTCGATGATGAAGAGCGCGGGACGCTTGCCGAAGCCGCCGCGCTTGCCGTAGCCGGCCTGGGCCAGTACTTGCTTGTCGCGTTCGGTGAGGAAGTCGTCCCAGATTCGCTTGGTGTCGCTCATAGTGTTGTCCGCCAGATAAAAGATGGATTCAGTTCAAAGACGCTTGAGATAACGGCCGCCCGGGGTGGCGCGGGCCGCATCGGTGATGCGGCCGTCCTGCGCCACGGTGCGCCCGCGCACCAGGGTGCGCACGGGCCAGCCCTTCAGGGTCATGCCCTCGTACGGCGAGTAGTCGGAGTTCGATTCCAGGGTCGCGGGATCGACCGTGCGTTCCAGGTCTGGGTCCACCAGCACCAGGTCCGCGTCCTTGCCGATTTCGATGCTGCCCTTGCCGGGCATGCGATAGATGCGGGCGGAGTTCCCGGCGCTGACCTTCATCAGGGTTTCCAGCGGCACGCCGCGACGGTGATAGCCTTCGTGCAGCAGGATCGGCAGCATCAGGCCGGTGCCGGGGAAGCCGTTGCTGGCGGCCCAGATGTCCGTATCCTTGGTGGCACGCTTGCGCGGCACATGGTCTGTGCCGATGGTGGTGATGGATCCATCCAGCACGCCTTCCCACATGGCGTCCACATCGCCCTGCCCGCGCACCGGGGGGTTGACCTTGGCGTAGGTGCCGGCGGGCGACTCGTCGTTCAGGAACAAGTAGTGCGGGCAGGTCTCGACGTAGATGGGCGGCGCGTTGGGCGTGCGCCGGTGGCGCCGCGCCTCGTCCAGCGCTTCGCGGCTGCTCAGGTGGACGATGTTGACGGCGGCGCCGGTCTTCGCCGCGAAGTAGCACACGCGATGCACGTTCTCGGCCTCCAGGAAGTCCGGACTCTGCTCGTTCCAGGCCTTCAGATCGTCGCGGCCGGCGGCGCGCAAGGGATCCCTGAGCACCGGGATGACTTCGACGTTCTCGCAGTGCACGCCCATGATCGCGCCGGGAATGGCGGCGGTGGCGCGCAGGGCCGAATACAGCAAACCGTCGTCGATGTCGGTGAAACCTTTCGACAGGCCCGCCGCGCCCTTGTACATCATGTAGAGCTTGTACGAGGACACGCCGAAACGGCGCGATATCTCATCGAGCGTCTCCACATGCAGGTTGCTGGTGATGCCGAAATGGAAGCCGAAGTCCACGCAGCTTTGCGACAGCGCCCGGTCGCGCACCTTTTCAAAGGATTCCCGGATGTCCGCGGACCGGTGGAACGACAGCACCGTGGTGGTGCCGCCCAGCGCGGCAAAGCGCGATTCGGTCTCGAAGTCGGTCTCCGGCGAACCAAAGCCGAAGTGCACGTGGGGATCGATCAGGCCAGGCAGCACCCATAGCCCCTGGCAGTCGATGGTTTCGCGGGCTTCGAGCGGCGTGCCGGGCTCGGCGATGATGGCGATGCGGCCGTCGATGACGCCCAGCACTCCCTCGGTGAGCCCCTGCTGCGGCAGCAGCAGCCTTGCATTGGTCAGTAGGAGATCCAGCATGATGTCGTGTTTCCTGATTGATGCGCGTTGTCAGCAATGGGCCGTGTCCGCGGCCGCCGTGTCGGTCAAGAATGCATTGAGGACGCTGGCGGGAATCCCGCCCTCCGCCATGAGTTTGCGTTCTGCGTGCGTGAGCACCTGGGCATAGGCCTGGAATCGGATGCGGCGTTCGCCGTCTTCAGCGGTCACGTCGATGGGTTCACCCTTGAGCACGCCATTGGCCACGTTCTCGAAGCACAGCGTCTCGGCGCCGGTCAGGCCTAGCTGGCGCCAGCCCTGGCCGGGCGCGAACGCCAGCGGCAGCACACCCATGCCCACCAGATTCGCGCGGTGGATGCGTTCGAAGGATTCCGCGATCACCGCGCGCACGCCCAGTAGCGCCGAGCCCTTCGCCGCCCAGTCGCGGCTGCTGCCCATGCCGTAGTCCTGGCCGCCCAGGATGACGCTGGCCTCGCCCGCTTCGCGGTAGGCTGCCGCGGCCTCGACCACCGGCATGAGCTTGCCGCTGGGATGATGGCGGGTCACGCCGCCCTCCACGCCCGGCGTCATGGCATTCTTGATGCGGATGTTGGCAAACGTGGCACGCGTCATGACATGATGATTGCAGCGGCGCGCGACGTAGGTGTTGAAGTCGCGCGGCGCCACGCCCTTGTCGATCAGATACTGGCCCGCCGGCGTATCCGCAGGGATTTCGCCGCTGGGCGAAATATGGTCAGTGGTCAGCGAGTCGCCGAACGCCGCCAGCACGCGCCCGCGCGTCAGGCCTGCCGCCAGGTCCGCCAGCGCGTCGCGCCCCGGTTCGGCCTTGAAGAACGGCGGTTCAACCAGGTATTGCGATTCGGGGTCCCAGGGAAAGCGCAGGCCGGAAGGCGCGGCCAGGTCTCGCCAGATCGAGCTGTCCAGGCTGGCGGGGTCATAGACTTCGGCAAACAGCGCAGGGTCCGACGCCAGCGGCAGCAAGGCATCGATTTCGTCCTGGCTGGGCCAGATGTCGCGCAGGTAGACGGGCTCGCCATTGGCGTCGGGCCCCAGCGGCTCGCGCTCGAAATCCACATCGATGCGGCCCGCCAGCGCATACAGCACCACCATCGCGGGCGATCCGATGTAGTTGGCGCGCAGCAGCTTATGGATGCGCCCTTCAAAATTCCGGTTGCCCGACAGTACCGCCGCCGCCACCAGGCCATCTTCGGCGATGGCATCGGCCACCGCGGAATCGAGGGGGCCTGATTTGCCGCCGCAGGTCGTGCAGCCGTAGCCGATCACGTGAAACCCTTGCGCTTGCAGGGCAGCCAGCAGCCCCGCGGACTCCAGGTACCGAGTCACGGCGCGCGATCCCGGCGCCAGCGAACGCTTGACCCAGGCCGGCGGCGTCAGGCCGCGCGCCAGCGCCTTGCGCGCGATCAGGCCGGCGGCCATCATCACGCTGGGGTTGGACGTATTGGTGCAGGAAGTAATGGCTGCCAACGCCACGGAGCCATGGCCGATGGCCTCGCGCCCCGCCGGATGCGCGGCCGCGGCTGCCGCGTCCACGGCGAAGCCCCCTTCCGAAAGCGGCGCGCCCAGGCGGCGGCGGAAATCCGCGGCCACATCGGACGCATCCATCCGGTCTTGCGGCCGGCGCGGACCAGCCACGCTGGGCCGCGCCGCCGACAGATCGATATCGATCACCCGGCTATAGACGGGGTCGGCTTGGCGCGCATCGCGCCACAAGGCGTTGGCGCGCGCATAGGCTTCAATCAGCGCCAGTTGCCCGTCATCGCGGCCGGTCACGCGGGCGTAGTCCAGCGTGCGCGCGTCGATCGGGAAAAAGCCGCAGGTGGCGCCGTACTCAGGGGCCATATTGGCGATGGTCGCGCGTTCCGGCACGCTGAGCGCCTCCACCGCCGGGCCGAAGAATTCGACCATGCTGCCCACCACGCCCGCGGCACGCAACTGCTGCGTGACCAGCAGCGCGGCGTCCGTGGTCAGGGCCGGCGCTTCAATGGCCCCATGGAGCCGCACGCCCACGACCTCCGGAATCGGGAACGTATAGGCGTGGCCCAGCAGCGCCGCTTCGGCGTCGATGCCGCCCACCCCCCAGCCCAGCACACCCAGTGCGTTGACCATCGGCGTATGGGAATCGCCACCGATCACGAAATCGGGATAGGCCCAGTCGCCGTCCGCCCTGGCATGCCGCACTACCACCGGCGCCAGGTATTCCAGGTTGACCTGATGAATGATCCCGATGCCCGGGGTGATGACGCGCAAGCCCTTGTAGGCCTGCTGCGCCCATTTCAGGAATCGGTAGCGTTCGTCGTTGCGCTCGAATTCGCGGCGCAGGTTGCGCTGCACGGCGCCCGTGTCGCCCCAATAATCGACCTGCAGGGAATGATCCACGATCAGGTCCACGGGAATGCGCGTATCGACGCGCGCGGGGTCGCCGCCCGCCTGAGCCACGGCATCGCGCAGGGCCGCGAGGTCCTGCAGCACCGGCAGACCACTGGAATCGGGCAGGATCACCCGCGCCACGTGCAGCGAAAGATCGGCGCCGGGGTGCTGCCGCCAATCCCACAACCTGCCGATTTCGGCTTCGGAAATGGCAGCGCCCCAGGCGCGGTGCCGCAGGAGATTCTCCAGCAGCACGCGGATGACATAGGGATACGCCTGGATGTCGCGGCCTTCGGCCTGGGCGGCGGCGGACAGGTCCGCGTAGCGCAGCGCTGCGCCTCGACAGGGGAAAGACTGGATCATGGCAGCGGTAATCGGGAGAATCTAAACTGCGGTCATCTTACGACCTACAAAACAATAGTGTCAACACTATCGCCATAAGAGCAAAGAACACGACTACGGTCGCATACAGTTTCGCAGGCACCTTCTTGAAGTGTAGATAGATACAAAGTCTTATCTCCTAGGGGTAACCCCTAGGAAAACATACGAAATATGCTTGTCACACGACGGAAAACTCATTCGGCGCCACCCCAGGATCAAAATGGGGAACCGGCCAAAAGAGTTGACACTTTAAAGATCCATTTGATAGGCTGTTAACACTATGAACATTTCCACGCCCTCCATCGCCACCAAGGAAGACGCCTCCGGCCCGCTGGCCGACGTGGTGTTCGACCAGGTGCTGGACGCGATCTACCAGGGCCGGCTCGCACCGGGCAGCGTCATCAACGAAGTGGCGCTGGCGCAAGAGTTCGGCGTCAGCCGCGGCCCGGTGCGAGAGGCCGTACGCCGCCTGCAGGGCATCCAGCTGGTCACGCGCGAGCCCTACATCAAGGCGCGCGTCGTGACGCTGTCGGCGGAGTCCGCCCTGGAGCTCTTTCAAATGCGCATGGCGCTGGAAGGCGTGGCGTGCAACCTCGCCACCCGCCGCATGCGCGACGACGAGATCGCGCAGTTGCTGGTCGAACTGGAGCAGGACCGCCAGCGCCGCCTGGAGGCCGCCAATGGCGGCGCACCGGCCCCCCGGGTCTTCGACTTCCACGAACGCATCGTGCTGGCCAGCGGCAACACCCGCATCATCAACGCCCTGTGCGGCGACCTTTATCACCTGTTGCGCGTCTACCGCCGGCATTCCGGCACCGTGCTTGAACGCAAGGACGACGCCTACGCCGAACACTGGCAGATCCTGCGCGCCATCCGCGCGCGCGATGCCGAACTGGCGGAATCGCTCATGCGCTCGCACATCGAACGCGCGGCGCATCACCTGTTTGAACATCTGGCGGAAGGGGCGTCCGGCATCGCCGGGCAGCCCGTCTCGGCCGCATAACGCCCTTTGGAGCAGCATCACATGAACAACCCGCGCAACCAGTTTCGGCAACTGCTGAAGAACGAACCCTTCATCGTGTCGCCCGGTGTCTACGATGGATACAGCATCCGCCTGGTTGAAGCCGCCGGTTTCAAGACCGCTTGCACCAGCGGCGCGGCCGTATCGAACGCGCTATTGGGCATCGCCGACATCGGCGTGATGGGCTTGTCCGAAAACGTCACCCACTGCCGTCATCTGGCAAGATCCGTCTCCATACCGCTCACGGCCGACGCGGACACCGGCTATGGCAATCCGGTCAATGTCTACCACACGGTGCAGATGTTCGAGGAAGCCGGCGTCGCCGGCATCAACCTGGAAGACCAGGTCAGTCCCAAGCGCTGCGGCCACATGCCCGGCAAGGACGTTGTCAGCGAGGCCGAGATGGTCAAGAAGATCGAAGCGGCCTGCCTGGCACGGCGCGACGACGACTTCGTCATCATCGCCCGCACCGACTCCCTTGCCCTGGAAGGCATTGAAGGCGCGGTCAAGCGTGCGCGCGCGTATGCCCGCGCCGGCGCGGACATGCTGTTCCCCGACGCCGTGCGCACGGAAGACGACATCAAGCGCCTGGTGGACGCGGCGGGCATCCCCGTCAGCATCAATATGGGGTTTGGCATCCGCAACCGTCCCACCACCCCGCTGATTCCCCTGCCGCGCCTGAAGGAGATCGGCGTCAAGCGCATCAGCCTGCCGCGCATGCTGCCCGCAGCCGCCATCCATGGCATGCGCCAGGCGCTGCAAGTCATGCAGGGCGTGATCGCCAGCGGCGAGCCCGCCGACCGCCCCGACCTTCTGGTGGGCATCGAAGACATCATGCAACTGATGGGCTACGAGCAAATGCGCGCGATGGAAAAGCGCCTGACGACGCTGGACGCCTGAGTACAGCCATGATCGAGCGTAACGCGCCGGCGCATTGCGTCCTGACAGGCGCGGCCTCTGGTATCGGACTGGCACTGGCCGAACGGCTGCTGTCCGCCGGCTGGCGCGTGACGGGCGTCGACATCGCGCCCGCCGCCATCCAGCACCCCGAGCAATACCGTCACGTGGTTTGCGATCTGGCCGACGCCGACGCGCTGCGCGTCTTGTGCGCTGGCCTGGCCGGCTGCGGCCCGACCGCGCTGGTGCATTGCGCGGGCGTGGTGCGCACCGGCGGTGCGCTGGATACGCGCCCGGAAGACACGGAACTGCTGTGGCGGCTGCATGGCGCCGCGCCGATGGCGCTGGTCCAGGCATTGGCGCCGCAACTGCCCGACGGCAGCGGCCGCATCGTGCTCGTGTCCAGCCGGGCCGTACTGGGCCGGGCGCACCGCCTGGCCTATGCCGCCACCAAATCGGCGCAGATCGGCCTGGCGCGCAGCCTGGCCGCAGAGCTCGTCGGGCGCGGTATCACGGTCAACGTGATCGCGCCGGGCGCGGTCGACACTCCCATGCTGAACGATCCGAAGCGCGGTGCCGCCGCGCGGGTGGACCTGCCGCTGGGCCGCCTGATCAATGCGGGCGAAGTCGCCGCCACCATCGCCTTCTTCCTGAGTGCAGAGGCAGGGGCCATCACGGGGCAGACGCTCTACGTGTGCGGCGGCGCCTCGCTGGGAGCGATGACGCCATGACGACCGCGGACGGGCTCGTCCTGAAAGGAAAGACCGTGATCGTGACCGGCGCCGCGGGGGGACTGGGGCAGGCAATCGTCGCGCGCTGCCTGGACGCGGGCGCCCGCGTGGCCCGGCTGGATCGGGATGCGGACCTGCTGGCGCAGTGCCACCCGGCGCTGTCCACGGTGCAATCCCGCGTCCTGGCGTTGAGCTGCGACGTGACGGACGCCGACGCCACCCGGGCCGCCGTGGATCAGGTGGCTGCCCACTGGGGCGCGATCGACGCGCTGGTGAACAACGCCGCCACAGTCACGCCGAGCGCCAAGGTCGCCGATCTGACGCCTGCGCAATGGCGGCAGGCCCTGGATGTGAACCTGACAGGGGCGTGGCTGATGAGCAAATGGGCCATTCCGCACATGGTTCGCGCCGGCGGTGGCGTGGTGCTCAATATCGCCTCGCAACTGGGCAGCGTGGCCGCGCCTGGCCGCGGCGCTTATGGCGCCAGCAAGGCGGGCCTGATCGCGTTGGCGCGTGCCATCGCCGTGGACCACGCACCGGACGGCATCCGTTCGTTGAGCCTGTCTCCCGGCGCGGTGTTGACCAGCAGGCTGGTCGACCGCTACGGCAGCGCGCAGGCCGCCTGCGCCGCGCTGGCCGCCAAGTATCCCGCCGGACGTCTCGGCAGCGCGGATGAAGTCGCGCGGACGGTTGTTTTCCTGTTGAGCGAGGCAGCCTCGTTCATCACGGGCACGGACATTCGTGCCGACGGCGGGTACACCGCGCAATAGCGCGGCCCGTTTCTTCACACAGTGCTTACACCACATAACAAGGGCCTTGAAACATGACACACCCGATTTCCTCCGCAACGCACGCGGGCTGGCCGCGCCGCAAAATCCTCGGCGCCCTGGCCATGCTTGCCGGCGCCGTCGGACTGGCCGCCGCGCCCGCCTTCGCGCAGGGCACGGACAACTTCCCCACGCGTCCCGTCACCATCGTGGTGCCGTTCCCGGCGGGCGGCGCCACCGACATCACTGCGCGCCTGGTGGCCGAGGGCCTGTCCAAGAAATGGGGCCAGGCGGTCGTCGTCGAGAACAAGCCAGGCGCGGGCGGCAACGTCGGTTCTGAATACGTGGCGCGTGCCGCGCCCGACGGCTACACCCTGGTACTGGGTGTGACGGGCTCGCACGGTATCAATACCTCGCTCTACAAGAACATGCGCTATGACCCGATCAAGGACTTCGAGGCCATCACGCAAGCCACGCTCTATCCCAACGCCATCATCGTCAACAACGACGTGCCGGCCAACAACCTGCAGGAACTCATCGCCCTGCTGAAGAAGCCTGATGGCCACTATTCGTACGGTTCCGACGGCAACGGCACGGCGTCGCACCTGGGCATGGAACTGATCAAGAACCAGGGCAAGTTCGAGCTCGCGCACATTCCGTACCGCGGCAGCTCCCCGATGGTGACCGACCTGCTGGGCGGCCAGATCCAGGTAGGCATCACGGGCCTGCCCGCCGTGCAAGCCTACGCGAAGAGCGGCAAGCTGAAGATCGTCGCGCTGACGACGGCGGATCGCTTTGCCAGCGCGCCCGACTATCCCACGGTCGCCGAACAGGGCTTCCCGGGCTTTGCAGCCCCGCCCTGGTCCGGCTTCTTCGCCCCCAAGGGCACGCCCAAACCGCTGGTGGAAAAGATTTCGGCGGATATGCGCGACGTCATGTCCGACCCGAAAGCGAAAGAAAAGATGATCGCCGCCGGCAGCGAGTTCACGCCGTCCACGCCAGAACAGTTCCAGGCTTTCGTGCAAAAGGAAATCGCGAAGTGGGCCGAGGCCGTCAAGATCTCCGGCGCGCGCATCGACTAAACAGCAGGCTCGCGTTTGCCGGGTCCGAGCCATCAAGCCCTGGCGAGGACCCGGCGCGCATCCAGGCGCTATCGGGCCCGGCTAACCAATGCCAGGGCTATCGCGAAGGCGGCATGCCGTTCGATCTCGTGACGTCGCAAGGCCCGCGGCATCGCCTCGGCGTTCACTCCGCCCGGATGTTCGCCGCTTTCACGATCGTGGCGTATTTATCGAGATCGCTTGCGATTTGCTTGCGGAATTCCTCTGGTGTGTTGCCCGAGGCCGTGATGCCCAGGCCGATGAGCCGCTCCTTGATGTCGGACGACTGAACGACGGCGTGGATTTCCTTCTGCAGCCTGGCGATGACAGCACTGGGGGTGCCGGCCGGCGCCAGAATACCGATCCACGAAACCGACTCGAATCCTGCTACGCCGGACTCCGCCACGGTGGGCACGTCAGGCAGGGACGCCAGCCGGGTTGCGCTGCTTACAGCGATGGCCGTGAGCTGCTGGCGCTGTATATAGGGATAGGCCCCGGCGACCGCGGTATAGAGCAGCGGCAGCGTCCCGCCCACGACGTCAGCCATGGCCTGGCCTCCGCCTTTATAGGGGATATGCACCAGCTTGGCCCCCGTGCGCTGGCGCAGAAGCTCGCCAGCCAGGTGCGGTGTGCTTCCCACGCCCGCGCTGCCATAGGAAAGGCCGTTGGCCTGGGCCTGCGAATAGTCGATCACGTTTTTCAGGTTGCGAACCGGCAACGAAGGATTCGCCACGATAATGAGCGCGGCGTCCCCGATCTTGCTCACGGGCGCCAGATCCTTGAGCGTATCGAAGCCCGTGGTGCGATACACATGCGGGTTGATGACCAGCGTGCCGTCAAAGCCTACCACCAGGGTATAGCCATCGGGTTCGGCCCGGGCCGCCATCTGCGTGCCGATGTTGCCCGACGCCCCCGGTTTGTTGTCGACGATCACCTGCTGCCCTAGGCGCTGGCCCAGCCGGTCGGCGACCAGACGCGCGCCGGTGTCGGTGACACCGCCCGGCGCGAAGGGCACGATAAGACGGATGGGGCGCGTCGGATAATCCCCCGGTTCGGAATGGGACGGCGCCGCGGCCAATGCCATGGCGCAAAGCCCCAGCCCCAATATGGCGTGCCCGCGCCGCGATATTTTTTCCATGGTTTTGTCTCCTGTTTGATTGTTATAAGGCGATCGAATCCAGCTCCCTTTGTCCTCAAGCCGATGCGGTATCGCCTCTTGCAGCGTGATGGCGCCGCAGCCAAGCCATGCTGCGTCCGCCCAGCGGGCGGCCGAGTACGCCTTCCGCATAAGCCACCGCCCGAACCAGCCCGGACAGTGAAATACCTGTGCGCAAACCACTGCGCTCCGCCATCAGCACCAGATCCTCGGTGGCGGCGTTGCCCGCCGCGCCGGGTGCAAAGGGACATCCTCCTATACCGCCCACGCTAGCGTCGAAACGCCGCACTCCTGCCTCCAGCGCCGCCCAGACATTGGCCGAGGCCAACCCGCGCGTATCATGAAAATGCGCGGCCAGCCGCTCGACAGGCAGCTCCGGCGCCAGCGCCTCGAACAAGGTCTTGACGGCGCCCGGCCCGGCCGAGCCGATGGTGTCGGCGATCACGATCTCATCGGCGCCGGCCTGCGCCATGCGCTGCGCCAGTTGGCGCACGACCGACGGCGGCGTGGGCCCCTCGAAAGGACAGTCGAACGCCACCGCCACGTACGCCCGCGTGCGCAACCGCAGGCGGCGCGCCGCGTCCAGGGTCTGCGCGCACACCTCGGTGGCGCGTGCCAGGCTCATGTTGATGTTCTTCAGATTCATGGTCTCCGTGGCCGACAGCACGACTGCCACCTCGCGCGCGCCGGCGGCATGGGCGCGCTCCAAGCCTTTCATGTTGGGAACCAACACCGAGGTCCTCAATCCGGGCATCGAGGCGTTCACGGCGGCGACGACCTGTTCGGCGTCGGCCATATGCGGCACGGCCTTGGGCGATACGAAGCTGGTCGCCTCCACGCTTGCCACGCCGGCCTCATGCAGGAGCCGGATCAACTCGACCTTGGCTTCGGCGGATACGGTCACGGACTGGTTCTGCAAGCCATCGCGCGGGGCGACATCGGTGATGATGATGGACATGGCGTTCCCTAGCCGATGGCGCCGGACGAGCGCAGCGCCGCCAGCCGTTCACCGTCGTATCCGGACAGCATGCCCAGCACGCTATCCGTATGTTCGCCGAGCTCGGGCGGCCGGCCGAATTCCTCTGCTTGCGCCGCCGACAGCTTGATGGGATTGCCAGGCATCTGGACCATCGCGCCCGACTTCAGGCGCACGTCGACCACCATGTCGCGCGCCCGCACCTGCGCATCGTCCAGGGCCTGCCCGAAGTTGTTGACCGGACCGCACGGAATGCGCGCCGCCGACAACCGCTCCAGCCAATAGGCCGTGGGCTGCGTGCGCAGCTCGGCGGCCACGACCGCGTCGATGTCGGCCTTGGCCGCATATCGCCCCGGTTGCCGCGCGTAGTCGGACTTGCGCAGCCCGGGCAGGTCCATGCATTCCAGGAAGCGCTCCCAGAAGGCATCGCCTATGCAAGCCACGATGATATGGCCGTCGGCCGTGGGGTAATTGTTGTACGGCACATGCACGAAATGGCTGTTGCCGATGCCTTGCGGCACGATGCCCGACATCAGGTGCATCGTCGCCATGTAGTTCAGCAGCGAAATCTGCGCATCCAGCATGGACACGTCCACATGCTGGCCGCGCCCGGTGCGTTCGCGCTCGGCCAACGCCGCCAGCACTCCCATGGCGCCGAACATGCCGCCGCCCAGATCTCCGATAGGTATGCCGCTGCGCGTCGGGCCCTGTTCCGGTGTGCCGGATATCGACATTCCTCCGCCCATGGCCTGCACCACCAGGTCGAAGGCAGGACGCTGCGTGTCCGGCCCCGTGCTACCGAATCCGGTGACCGAGCAAGTGACGATGCGGGGGTTGACCGCCGAGAGCGCGGCGTGGTCGATGCCGAGGCGCGCAGTGACTCCGACGCCGAAGTTGTCGAACACGACATCCGCCTGGCGCACCAGATCCATGAACACCGCGAGCCCCGCGGGCTGCTTCAGGTCGATGCAGACGCTGTGCTTGTTGCGGTTCAGCGTGAGGTAGTAGGCGCCCATGCCCTCCCGCGAGTAATCCGGGTCGCGCTCCAGCAGACGACGGGTTCCCTCGCCCGTTCCGGGGGGTTCGACCTTGATGGTGCGGGCCCCCAGGTCCGCCAACAGCATGGTTCCGTACGGACCGGAAAGCATATGGGTCAGGTCCAAGACCGTGATGTGTTCGAGTGCCAAGATGAAAGCTCCGACGTTTCCTGATAATCCCCTTATGCAAACGGCGTGCCAACCCGGAGCATCTTCCTAAGCCATTGAATGTAGGGACTAAAACCCAGCGCTGGCGAATCGCGATGTTTCATGAGACATTCATGAAACGTTCATAACGTTTCATTGGATCGCGGCATGGTCTATCCGACCTCACCCCCCGGCACTGCCCTTCCGCGCCTCTGCTTCCTGAGCTATCGCCAAATCCGCGAGTTCGCCATGCCGGTCGTGGCCGAGTTCACCGGCCGCGCGCATATCGAAGTGGTCGATGGCACCTTTGGCGGCGCCTTGGCCATCGCCAGGGACATGCTGGAACGGGGCGCGGTGGATGCCTTCGTCAGCGCCGGGTCCAACGCAAGCATCCTGCGCGCGGGGCTGCAGGCTCCCGTGGCGACGATTCAGCTGACCGGATTTGACTTGTTGCAGGTGCTGATCCAGGCGCGCCGTATTGACGACCGCGTAGGCGTGGTCATGTACGGGCAGACCATTCCAGAACTCGACGCCATCAAGGACTTGCTCAACATCGAGATCGCTCAGCACGCGTACTTGACGCCCGAACATGCGCGCCAGCAGTTCGAGCAGTTGTGGCGCGAGAACTTCCGTGTGATCGTGGGATCCAGCCTGGTGGTGGAGCTGGCGGAACAGGCCGGGCTGCACGGCCTGCTGGCCTATTCGCTGGCCAGCGTGCGCAAGGGTTTCGAAGATGCCATCGAGCTGGCGCGGCTTGCGCGCATGGAAGCCGGACGCTATGACCAGCTTAATGGCGTGCTGCACAGCCTGCAGGATGCCGTGCTGGCGGTCGATCGCGGAGGCCGCATCATCGCGGTCAACCCGCCCATGCAGAGCTTGCTCGAGCGTGACACCGCGGCGCTGATAGGCCAACGCCTGGACCAGTTGCGGCCGGAGTTGAGCCTGGCGTCCACGCTGGACAGCGGCGAACCGGAAAGCGGCAGTCCGCTGCGTCTGGGCGGGCGCGACTGGGTGGCCAACCGTACGGCCATCCGGGAACACGGCCGCATCGTGGGCGCGGCACTGGCGCTTTCCGATGCCGGGCGTATTCAAGAGGCCGATACCCGCTTGCGCGTGCAGCAGCGCCGGCGTCAGAACACCGCCCGATATCACTTCTCCGAACTCATTGGCCACAGCGCCGAGCTGCAGCGTGCGATCACCACCGCGCGGCGTTATGCCCGCACCGATCTCACCGTGCTGATCGCCGGCGAAAGCGGCGTTGGCAAGGAATTGTTCGCCCAGGCCATCCACAATGACAGCCAGCGCGCTGACCGGCCCTTTGTGGCCATCAATTGCGCCTCGCTGCCCGAATCCTTGCTCGAAAGCGAACTCTTCGGCCATGAGGAAGGCGCCTTCACCGGCTCGCGCCGCGGCGGCAAGCGCGGACTGTTCGAGGCCGCCCATACCGGCACGCTCTTTCTTGACGAGATCGGCGATATGCCGCTACCGCTCCAGAGCCGCTTGCTGCGCGTGCTCCAGGAACGCGAAGTCACAAGACTGGGCGCCACGGCCGCCATTCCGGTGGACGTGCGCATCATCGCTGCCACTCATCAGCCGCTGGACGACATGGTCGCGCAACGGCGCTTCCGCCAGGATCTCTACTACCGCATCAACACCCTGCGCCTGGCCATTCCATCCCTGCGCGAGCGTCCGGCCGACATCCCGCCCCTGCTGGAAACGCTGTTGTCGCGCTGCATGAAGCGCCTGGACATCCGCATGGACCCAGGCCCCCTGCTCGTGCCCTGGCTGCCGCGCCTGACGCGCTACGCTTGGCCCGGCAATGTGCGAGAACTGGAGAACATCTGCGAACGCATCGCCGCCTTCCTGCTGCAATATGCGCGCGCTGAAGACGTGGATCACGACGCGCTACGGCATGACTGCCCCGAACTCTTCGACCCGCACGCGCCCTCCCCCGATCCGCACCCGGCCACTACCCAACGCGAACGGGCTTTACAGGCGCTCCACGCCTGCGGAGGAAACCGGCTGCAGGCGGCATGCCGGCTGGGCGTGAGCCGGTCAACGCTCTGGCGGTGGATGAGCGCGCGCACGCCCGAGGCATAGGGCACGCAAGAAGCCTGCGAGTCGGCGATCTACCCATCGGCAAGACCCAACGGTGCGTCTGCCACCTGGGGAAAGAACTGGTGAGCCGCGCACTGTCTCGAACGGCAGGGTTGCATGAGTGCGTTCCCGTGTCGCCGATTCTATATAACTTGGCGTTTTATCTATAGATCAAAAACGTCTATTGCGGTGTAATGCCGGAAGTCCTGGGGAAGACCGAGCGCCGCATCGCCAGACGCCCCCTCTGCCTGGGTTGGCATGCCTACGAATGCGTCGCTCGCCAACTTCGCGTTTCACCACCCACTCCGTTCCAAAGAAATGACACACAGCAGCGCCTCTCTGGGGCACGAACGTTCCTCAGTCCTGCCCGAGAACGTTCAACAGGGCAACATCTGGCGACTGACCACCGCTCAAGCCCTGGCCGGCGCGAATTCGGTAGTCGTCTACGCCACCGGCTCCATCGTGGGCAATATGCTGGCCCCGACGCCCATGCTGGCAACCTTGCCGATTTCCATTTTCGTGGTGGGCATGGCGACATGCACGCTGCCGATGGGCGCGATCGCGAGACGCCACGGCCGGCGCGCTGCATTCCTGCTGGGCACCAGCGCTGGTGTGCTCACCGGCCTGTTGGCCATGCTGGCGGTCATGATGGAAGGCTTCTGGCTTTTCTGCCTGGCCACTTTCTTCGGCGGCGTCTACGCCGCGGTGGTCCTATCCTTCCGCTTCGCCGCCGCGGACGGCGTGGAGCCGAAACGGCGGGCACGCGCGCTGTCCCTCGTCATGGCCGGAGGCGTCGCCGCCGGCATCGTCGGACCGCAACTGGTCACCTGGACGATGAACCTTTGGCCCCCGCATATGTTTGCGGCCACGTTTGCGGCGCAGGCGGCTGTCGCGGCGATTTCCGCGTTCATCCTTCTGGGCGTCAGATTGCCCGCACCGACGTCCGCGGAGATGGCGGGCGGCCGACCGCTCTCCGACATTGCGCTGCAGCCCCGCTTCATCGCGGCGGTGATCGCCGGGGCGGTTTCGTACATGCTGATGAATTTCCTCATGACCGCGGCGCCGCTGGCGATGCATATATGCGGCCACTCCCAGGAATCCGCCAATTTGGGATTGCAGTGGCATGTCATCGCCATGTATGCGCCCAGCTTCTTCACCGGCAGCCTGATCGTCCGTTTCGGCGCAGGCCGGGTGGCGACCGCGGGGCTGATCCTGATCGGCCTGTCGGCCGCGATCGGCCTGGGCGGCATCGACGTCGCGCATTTCTGGTGGTCGCTGATTTTGCTGGGCATGGGATGGAACTTCGGGTTTCTGGGCGCCTCCGCGCTGGTCCTGGAATGCCATCGGCCGGAGGAAAGGACCCGCGTCCAGTCGCTCAATGACTTCATCGTCTTCGGCCTGATGGCGATCGGATCCTTCTCGTCGGGCGGCTTGTTGTCCGCCTACGGCTGGAACACGGTGCTGTGGGTGTCGTTCATTCCCCTGGTGCTGTCGGTCGTCGCCCTGGGTTTCGCCATGCGGAGAAAGGCAGCGGCGGCGTAGCCATGCGCAATGGCACGTTGCTCGCGCCAGCCCGCTACGTCCCTGTCTGTTGCGCGCTAGCCTCGCCGCCGCCCTACGCCAATTCTAATTAATAGTATTTCTTATTCGCATTCGGTAGACTGCTGGGCATCTTGCAATCTTCCGACTCTCTTTCCCTCCCCGCGGTCGAGCAGCTTTATCGCCATCACCATGGCTGGCTGCAAGGCTGGCTCCATCGCAAGCTGGGCGACAGCGGCGACGCGGCCGATCTGGCGCAGGACACGTTCGTGCGGCTGATGGCCGCGCGCCGGCCTCCCGTGTTGCGCGAGGAACCGCGCGCGCTGATCACGCATATTGCCAAGGGGCTGCTGGTCGACCATTGGCGCCGTCGCGCGGTACAGCAGGCCTATCTGGACGCGATCGCGCACCTGCCCGCGCCGCAGGTGCCGCCACCGGAAACGGGCCTCATGATCGTGCAGACGCTGGTGGCGATCGACGCCATGTTGCAGCGCCTGCCCACGGCCACGCGCGACATGTTCCTGCTCGCGCAGCTCGACGGGCTCACGCTGCAGGAGATTTCCGGGCAGACCGGCAAACCCGTGATCACGGTGCGGCGCCATCTGCGCAAGGCCTTGCTGGCCTGCATGGCCGTCGCAGCATGAGTATCCACGCCATGACGTCCGTGCCGGACGACGGGTTGCTCGAGGAGGCGGCCGACTGGGTGATCCGGCTGCGCTACGAGCCCGCCGATGCGACCACACGGCGGGCGTTCGAGCGCTGGCTCGCGCAGGGCGAGGCCCATGCGCAGGCCTGGGCACGTGCCGAGCAGGTGCTGGGCGCGTTCGAAGGACTGCCCGCGCCGATCGGCCATAGCGTACTGCGCGCTACCCGCAAGCGGCAGGGCCGCCGCGCCGTGCTACGGGCGGCGCTGGGACTGGGCGTAATGGCGCCGGCCGGCTGGATCGCGTGGCGCGAGGCGCCCGCCTGGCGCGCGGATCTGCGCACCGCCGCGGGCGAACAACTGACTCGCATGCTCGACGATGGCACGCGGCTGGTATTGAACAGTGGCAGCGCGGTCGACCTGCGCTACGGAACCGCCGAGCGCCGTCTGGTGCTGATGGCGGGCGAGGTGCTGGTGACCACTGGACAGGAGACGCAGCACAGGTATCGGCCGTTCGTGGTGCAGACCCCGCAGGGCGAGGTACAGGCATTGGGCACGCGCTTCTCGGTGCGTCTGGTCGACGACCGCACCGAGGTCATGGTGTTCGAGCATGCGGTGCTGGCGCAGCCGGCGCACGCCGCTCCCTTGCGCATCGACGCGGGGCAGCGTGGCGGCTTCACGCTCGGCCAGGCCGGCGGGCTCGCGCCGGTGGACGACAGCGCGGCGCTCTGGGAGCAAGGGATGCTGGTCGTGCGCGACCAGCGCCTGGCCGATGTGGTGGCGGAGCTGGCGCGCCATCGCCCGGGCTTCCTGCGCTGCTCGCCCGAGGTCGCCGACCTGCGGGTGTCGGGCGCGCTGTCGCTGCGCGATACGGATGCGGCCCTGCACGCCTTGGCAGAACGCCTGCCGATCGCCGTGCAACGCGTCACGCGTTACTGGGTGTCGGTCGGACCGGCAGGCGCCTGAGCGGCGGCAAAAGAAATATTTTGCGTCGAGGTGATCACTTTTTCGTTGTCGTGCGGAATAGGAAGTAAGACCGCATCAAGGGGATGCGGGCGCTTCTTGCTTGACGATGAAAGGATGAAAGAGTGATGGCACGTGTACGCGCAGCGCGGGGCAGAGGATCCCGCAAGGCAATGATCTGGTCGGCGCTCTGGTGCACGGCCATCGCAAGCGCGACGGCGGGCGCGCAGTCCGCGGCGCCTACCGGCACGGCGCCGGCCTCGCAGGTGCGCCGCGTGGAGATCGGCGCGGGCTCGCTCGATACCGTGCTGGCGCGCTACGCTGCCGCGGCGGGCGTACAGATCGTCTACGACCCTGCTTGGCTCGCAGGCCGCCAGAGCCCGGGCCTCTCGGGCGAGATGAGCGTGCAGCAAGGCTTCGACCGCCTGCTTGCGGGCACCGGCTATCGCGCCGTACCCAGCGCGGCCGGGACCTACGCCTTGCAGGCCGCGCCGCAGGGCGGCGTCACGCAGTTGGAGGCCGTAACCGTCACGGGGGCGGCAGAACGCGCCACCAGCGAAGGTACGGGCTCGTACGCCAGCAATGCGGTCACGCTGGGCAAGGGCACGCAGACGCTCAAGGAGATTCCGCAGTCGGTATCGGTGGTGACGCGCCAGCAGCTCGATGACCAGAACCTCAACAGCCTGTCGGACGCGATGCGCAATGTGACCGGCATCACCGTCGAGACGCTCTCGAGCGGTGGCAACATGTCCGGATTCATTTCCCGGGGCTATACGCTGGACTCGATCCAGGTGGACGGCATGCGCGCGCCGGCCGGGGCGGGCAACCTGTCGGCGGGCTTCGACCTGGCCATTTATGACCGCATCGAAGTGCTGCGTGGCCCGTCCGGCCTTTATCAGGGGACCGGCGAGCCCGGCGGCAGCGTGAATCTCGTGCGCAAGCGCCCGCTGCAGGAATTCGCCTTCGGCGCGCAGGCCAGCGTGGGATCGTGGGATTACTACCGGGCGGTGGCCGACCTGAGCACGCCTTTCGATAGCGATGGCAAGGTCCGGGGACGCTTCATCGCGGCGTACGAAGACCGCGGCTCTTTTGTGGACCGGGTGGATTCGGAGCGGCCCACGCTCTACGGCATCATCGAAGCCGATCTTACGCCGCGCACCACGCTGGCGGCCGGCATTACGCATCAACGCTCCCGGATTACACCGGCGTTCGGCCTGCCGGCTTATGCCGATGGCTCGCTGCTCGACGTCCGTCGCGGCACCAATCTCAGCGCGCAATGGAACCGCATCGAAGAAGAGACCACCGAGGTCTTTGCCGATCTGGAACACCGGCTCGACGGCGGCGGCGCTGCGAAGGCAAGCGTGTTCCATCGCGATACCGATACGCCGACGCGCCTGACCACCTGGCCCAACCGAGCCGTGGATCCGCTTACCGGCAATACCAACCTTATCGCGTGGTCTTACCGCAATCACTGGAAGACCACGGGCGCGGACGCCCACCTGAATCTGCCCATCGAAGCCTTCGGCCGCGAGCACAGCCTGCTGGTGGGCGCCGATTACAGCTACACGCGCAAGCAATTCAATTACGGTGGCGGCACGCTGTTCCCGACCAATGTGTACGAGCCGGTCATCGACATGCCTGTGCCCGAGATGGATCAGGTCAACGGCAATGACGGGCGCACGAGCGAGTTCGGCCTGTATACGCGGGCGAATATCCAGGCGACCGACCATTTGAAGGTCATCGCGGGCGCGCGCCTGTCCTGGTGGAAGAACGACGCGCGCAACGCCAACCAGTACTTCGGTGACTTCAGCCAGACGACAACCCGCATCGACGCGCGCCCGTCGCCCTATGCCGGATTGGTATACGACCTGACGCCGCAGGTGTCCGCCTATGCAAGCTACACCAATATCTTCCAGCCGCAGACCGAGATCGACGCGCAAGGCAATACGCTGTCGCCGCGCGTGGGGCGACAGATCGAAACCGGCCTGAAGGGCGCGTTCATGGACGGCACGCTCAACGCGCATGCCGCGCTGTTCCAGATCGTGGACCGCAACCGGGCGATGAACGACCTGAACAATCCGATGTATTCGGTGGCGGCGGGCAAGGTGCGCAGCCAGGGCTTCGAGACCGAGATCAGCGGTTTGGTGCTGCCAAACTGGGACGTCGTGGCGGGCTACGCCTACACACAGACCAAGTACCTCGAGGCGGCCCAAGGCACGGAAGGACTCTCGTACAGCACCATTACCCCGCGTCACGCCATCAACCTCTGGACCCGTTACCGCTTTACCCAGCCGGCGCTGCAGGGTTTCAGCGTGGGCACGGGCGTGCGCTGGAACAGCGGCAACTATCTGCAAAGCGGCAAGGTGCGTTGGGAACAGGGCAGCTATGCCCTCGTATCGGCCCAGATCGGCTATCGCTACAACCGCCATGTCGAAGGCACGCTCACGGTCGACAACCTTTTCGACCGCAAGTACTACGAAAAGCTCGGCGGCGCCTCGCGGCAGAACTACTACGGCCAGCCGCGCAGCGTGATGCTGACGCTGCGGTATCAGTACTGAGGCGGGTCGGCGGGCAATGCTGGGGGGGACGTTTTTAAACGTCCCCCTTCATTGAAGGGGGAAACCCGCCTCACGCAGATCAACGACCGTTGGTGGATGCCCGTTCAATGATCTGGTAGCCGACGTCTATGACTCGATCGGGCACCGCTTCGCCCCGCAACCGCGCCAACAAAATGCGCGCGGCCTGGCCTTTGCCGCGCCCAAAGGTTTGCCGGCCGACATCCGCGACAAGCTGCGCGACGCGGTCGTCGCAAGCCTGAACGATCCCACGGTCAAGCCCAGTTGCTGGAGTTGGGCTTCGAGGTGGTGGGCAACACGCCGGCCGAATTCACGAAGTTCCAGGCCGAGGAATACGCGCGCTGGAAAAAGGTAATCGAAGTCGGCAAGATCACGGCCAATTGATACGGCGGCACCCTGACGCGGGCGGGCCTGGCAAGTCGCGGGCCCGCCCCCCAAAGCTCAGTTTTTTTCTTCCCGCAATCGCAAACATACCCGCCGCGCAAGCTCCGCCACCATCATGCCCACGCGCCCGGCGGAATCCATGTGGTAGGACGCCACGTACTCATATTCCGGCAACTGCACGGGGCATGTGATCACCTGAAGCGACTTCGCGTGCCGCGCCCCCGTCATGCACGCTTCACTGATCACACCGATGCCCCAGCCCGCCTCGGTGATGCGGAGCAACGCCTCGGTCGAGTTGGTTGAACTGAGCTTCACCGGCCACAGACCGTTGTTGCGGAACAGTTCCTCGACGGATCCGTATGTCGCCGAGTCCCGGGCGTAGGTCATGATCCGGTATTCGGCCAATTCCCGCAGCGACATGGTTTTCGGCAGACGCAGGGACCGGCTGGCGATCCATTGGTTTTGATACCGCACCAGCGGCAGGTTACGCACCCCTGCGCTCAGCGTATTGCCCATGATGATCGCCAGGTCCAGTTCTCCCTTTTCCAACAATTCGCGCAGACGGGGCGAGGTGTCGACGATCAGTTCGGCGGTCAGATGGGGCAGGTCCCGGGCGATTTCTGAAAACAGGTCAACGATCCACGCACTGACGATGGTGCCCGTGGCGCCGATCCGGACCTTTTGCATTTGGCTCTGCTGTCCGTCCGCCAGTTGCTTGAAGCGGGTCGAGGTCTCCAACATCTGTTCGGCCAACTGCAGGAGCTGCATGCCCTTCGCCGTCAGTTGGACGTCGCCGCCGCTGCGATCAATGAGCTGAGCGCCTACCTCGCGTTCCAGCGCCACGAGCCGCATGGAGATGGCCGGCTGGGTGATGTACAGGCGGTTCGCGGCCGCACGAAAGCTGCGCAACGTCGCGATCGATACGAAGGCTTCAATCTGCCGCAACTCCACGTCAACCCCCATCAATATTCCTTATCGGATCGTAGCATTCAAATCAATTGGACGGATGAGGCACGGCTACCTATATTGGCGTCAACGCAACGGGCGTACTGAGATATGCCCCTTCATTTGCCGACAGTAGCCGAGAGAGTTTGATGAACAGCACCCCCACTACCGTATCCAGCCGGACCCTGGTTGAAGCACGGCTCCAGGCCCCGCCATCCCGGCTGATGGTGGAGTTCTACGAGAAGCCTCATCTCGAGCGAGAAGTCCGTCAGTTCGATGAGTATCTTCAGGTCGATATTGCTCACACGATCATGCTGGCGGAGCAGGGGATTCTTGCCGCTGCCCACGCGCGAGAGATCCTGCAAGCCTTGCAAGAGATCGCGGCCCTGGGCGCCAGCCGCTTCCCGATGGATCCGGCGAAGGGCAGTTTTCTACTGCAGGTCGAGGCGTTCCTGTTCGATCGGGTGGGGGAATCGATTGGCGGCCGCATGCATACTGGCCGCAGCCGCCTGGACCAGGGACCGACGGTGCGCAGGCTGTACAAGCGACGCCATCTAGTTGAGGTGATGAACGGCGTCATTGCATTGCAGGAGTCGATTCTCGGGCTGGCGGCTCTTCATGACGACACGCTGATGCCGGGGTATACGTGCTTGCAGCACGCCCATCCCACCACGTTCGGCCACTATCTGCTGTCGTTCAGCAGCAAGCTGGCCGACGACTTCGATCGACTGCGCGAGACTTATGCCAGGGTCAACCTGAGCCCGCTGGGATCCGCCGGGCTGGCCGGTACGGCCTGGCCGATCAATCGTGAACGCACGCGGGAATTGCTGGGGTTTGACGGATTGGTCGTGAATTCAAAGCTGGCGCGCGAGGCCTATTACGCCGCCGAGATCGCCGGCGCGCTGTCGTTTGTGATGTCGACGCTCAACGACCTGGCAACGGATCTGCATGTGTGGTCCAGCCATGAGTTCGGCTTTGTGCAAACGGCGGATGAGTTCTGCGGCACGAGTTCGATCTTTCCTCAAAAGAAGAATCCCGCGGGACTGGAGGCCGTGAAGTTTGCGGCGGGCGGATCCACGACGTGGCTTGCGACCGCGCTGGCCACGTTCCGCGCAGAAGGGACGGGCGACGTGGTGATGCGCGAGGTGCCCATTCTTGACTCGGCATTCACGTCCACCCAGGGCAGCCTGCAGCTGATGACGGCCATGGTGGCGACCCTGACGGTAAACGAAGCCCGGATGGCGCAGGCCGCCAATGAGAATTGGTCCACCGCCACCAACCTGGCCGATCGCATCGTGCGCGAGGGCAATTTATCGTTTCGGGAGGCCCACAGCCTGGTGGCGCGTCTGGTACGCGAATGCGTGGATCAGGGCATTCCAGTGGGTGGCGTCACCGCCGAATTGTTGCGCCATGCGGCCGCTGCCTTGGATCTTCCCCCTCCGGGGCTGTCGACCGATGCAGTTCGCGGCTGCCTGGACGCCCGCGCATTCGTGCAGACACGCACCTCCACGGGCGCCACGGCCGCCCCACGGATCAACGAGCTTACGCAATCCGCAATCGCTGCCGTCGCCGAACAACAGGCGTGGCTCCAGGTGCGCACGGACAAGCTCGCCGCCGCCACGGCGGCCCGAGCACGGGCCGTCGAGCAGTGGTCACGCTAGGACCGCCCGCCCAGCCGAATGTGCCTCACCAGATATTTCCTCCGTTCACCGCCAAGGAGCATCCCCATGTTCAAAAAAATCGCCCTGACCGCCGTCGCACTGAGCGTCTGCATGACGGCCCATGCCGAGGCCTACCCCAGCAAACCTGTCACCCTGGTGGTGCCGTTCGCGCCAGGCGGCACGGTCGATGTCATGGGCCGTCTGATCGCAGAGCGCTTGAGCGTTCACCTTGGCAAGCAGGTCATCGTCGAGAACCGGGCCGGAGCCGGCGGCGTCGTCGGCACGGGTTATGCCGCCAAGGCGCCCGCTGATGGCTACACCTTGCTGGTGGGTACGCAGGGGCAGGTCATGCAGCCCTTGCTGTACAAAAAGCTGACGTTCGACAGCAATAAGGATCTGGTGACGGCAGCGACCTTTGCATCGGTACCCAACGTGCTCGCGGTCTCGCAGAACACGCCGGCGGCCACGATGGCTGAGTTCGTTGCCTACGCGAAAGCCAATCCTGGCGCGCTCAACATGGGATCGGCCGGGATCGGATCGATCAATCACCTTCTGGGTCAGATTTTCCAGGATCGCGCGAATGTCCAGCTCACGCATATTCCTTATAAAGGCGCGGCGCCCGCCACCACCGATTTGCAGGCCGGCCAGGTCAACGCGCTGTTCGTGAACCTGCCCAATGTGCTGCCGTTGGTCAACGCAGGCAGGGTCCGCCTTCTGGGCGTGGCGTCAGACAAGAGAGTTTCTGTCATTCCGGATGTGCCGACCTTCGCGGAAGGCGGCGTCAAGGATGTGGTGCTGGATTCCTGGTACGGCATCATGGCGCCGGCCGGCACGCCCCGCGCGGTGCTGGAGAAAATTCAGGACAGCGTGATGGCGGTCACCAAGGAACCGGAGTTCGTGGCGGCTCTGGCACGACAAGGCGCCGTGCCGTTTGCCAGCAACCTTGAAGAATCCGCCAAGATCATGGCGGATGAGTTGAAGCTGTGGACGCCTGTCATCGAGACTGCAAACATTCAGATGGACTGATTCCGCTCAGTTCGTCTGGATCCTTGCGCTCTCGATAATCTGTTTCCAACGGGCGGTCTCCTCGTTGGAGAGCTTTTCCAGGTCGGCGCTGGTGCCAGGAAACGGCACCGCGCCTTGTTCCGCCAGCTGCGCGATCATCGCCTTTTCGTTTGCAATGCCGATGACGGTTTCCTGCAGCTTGCGAATCACCTTCGCATCGGTTCCCGCTGGCGCCATGACGCCGTACCAGGACTCGACCACGGCGTCCTTTACACCCGCCTCCGCGAGCGTTGGCACATCGGGAATCGCAGCGCTGCGCTTGTCGCTGGCGACCGCCAGCACGCGAAGCTTTCCGGGTTTGATGTAAGCCAGCACGTTCGGCAGGTTGGCGAACATGACTTGCACCTGCCCCGACAGCAACTCGGCCGTCGCCGGGCCCGCGCCCCGGTAGGGCACATGCTCGAATCTGGCGCCCGATCTGAACATGAACAGCTCGCCAGTCAGATGATTGACCGAGCCGACGCCCGCCGAGGCCATGTTCAGCTTCCCGGGATTCTGCTTTGCGTACTCCACGAGCTCGGCGACGCTTCTGGCCGGCGTATCGGCGGACACCGCCAGCACGTTCGGCACCGTGGAGAACAGCGCGACGGGCGCAAAGTCCTTGGAAGCGTCGTAGGGCAGGTTCTTGGTCAATAGCGGCTGAATCGACTGCTGCCCCATCGTCGCCAGCAGAAGCGTGTATCCATCCGCGGGCGCCTTCGCGACGAAATTGGCGCCGATGCTTCCCCCGCCCCCAGGCTTGTTCTCAACGATGACTGGCTGGCCCAGCACCTCGGACATGCGATTGGCCAGCAGGCGTCCCATCAGATTCACGGTGCCGCCCGGGGCGAAAGGCACGATCAGCGTAAGAGGCCTGCCAGGATACGTCTGGGCATGGGCGCCCTGGCAAATTCCCATTGCAGCCACCAGCGCGATGAAAAATTTCAGCATCATTGAACTCCCTTGTTGGATTGATCAGGCGCCCTGGCGCGAAGGTACGCCGGTGTCGGATGAAACAAGCAATTGACTTCGCCGCTGCAACGCTTGCCGGGCATCGGCGGCCCGCGTGACCGTCGCATCGATAAGATCGCGCTGCCTGCCAAGCAGGGCTCTCTGTTCCTCGATATGTTTCCGGACCAGCCGTGGCGCCGGTCCCCCGAGCGATTGACGCGCGGCCACGTTGCGCACCGGGTCCAGGCAGGCGCCGATATCCTCCGCGTCCAGCAATATCTCGCGCCCCAGTTCCTCGACCGCCGCCGCGCTGATCATTGCCGGGGTTATTTGCCTGGCCGTCATCCCCTGATCAAGCGCTCGCCTGACCACCGCGCCAATGATGTGATGGGCGTCGCGAAATGACGTATTGGCGCTTCGGACCAGCAGGTCCGCCAGATCCGTCACAGTGGAAAAGTCCTCGGAGGCGCGGGAGGCCATGCGCGAGGTGTTGGGCTCGACTTGCTCAACCAGCAGCTTCATCAGTTCGAGGGATTTCAGCGCTTCTTCGCATGCTTCCCAGCAGGTCCTGGTGCTTTCGCGGCTGCTGTCGCCGGAATGCGTGAAATGCGTGGACTTCACTGTCGTCAGGGCGGCGGTGGTCAGGCCAATCACGTGGCCCGTCTTTCCGCGCAGATACTCCAGTACCGCCGGATTCTTCTTCTGCGGCATGATGCTGGAAGTGCTTGCGATACTGTCGGGAAAGGACAGGTAGCCGAACTCGGGCGTCGACCAGATGTAGAAGTCCTGCACCAGGCGGCTGCAGGTGATCATCATGATCGACAGCGTGGCGCTCAGTTCAAGAGCGAAGTCCCGCGACGCCACGCCATCCAGCGCGTTCGCGAGCGGCTGAGAAAAGCCCAGCATCGCGCTGGTGACGGCGCGATCGATCGGAAACGATGTGCCAGCCAGCGCGCAGGCGCCCAAGGGGGAGGCATCCGCGGTATCCATCGCATGCAGAAGCCTGCCAATATCCCGCGACCAGGCGTCCGCCACCGCGGAAAGGTAATAGCCGTAAGTAATTGGCTGCGCCGCCTGCATATGGGTGTATCCAGGCATCACGCAGTGCGCGAACGTCTCGGCCCGCTCCAGCGCGGCTTGTGCGACAGCGATCAGCGCATGCCCGATCCTCGCCGCGAAGTCCCGCGCGCGGATACGGTCGATGGTGGCCCCAATGTCATTGCGGCTTCTGGCGGTGTGCAGGCGGCCACCTAGTTCCTGGCCCACCAGTTTGATGAGATGCGCCTCGTAATTGAAGTAGGCCTCTTCCCGCGCCGGGTCCAATTCCACGGCGTCCGGTCCTTCCGCCTGCATCTTGAGCAGCGCCGCCGCAAGGCCGGCCGAGGCGCCCTCGTCAAGAATCCCCTGCTCGCGCAGCATCAGCAAGTGCGCCAGATTGATCTGGGTGAGCATCTCGAAGTTGGAGTGGAACTCCCGATTCAGGCGCGGAAGAAAAATGTGGGTGAGCACCTCTTGCGCGAGGGGTTGCTTCAGGCGGCTGCTGACTTTGGATTCCATTTTTTTATCGCGTAAGAACAGTGAGACCGTAGTCTCCTGCCGCGCCAATTCATACGTCAAATCAGATATTTACGGCTAGGAATACAAAATTGATATGATCTGACCGAGACGTTTTGGAACCACCAATGAACTTCAAACAGATCGAGGCCTTTCGCGCCGTGATGATGACGCGGTCCATGACCACGGCGGCCGGCCTGCTCCACACATCGCAGCCGAATGTCAGCCGCTGGATAGCGCTGCTGGAGACGACGCTGGGCTTCATCCTGTTCCAACGCGTCGGCACGCGGCTGGTTCCCACGCCCGAGGCAGAGGCGTTCTATGCCGATGTGGAGCGGGCATTCATCGGTCTGGAGTCGCTGAACGACAGCGCCAGCTCCATCCGCCGCAGGGGAACGGGCCTGCTCAGGGTGGCCGCGGTGGGATCGATCACGCAATGCGTCTTGCCGGACGCCATCCGCCTGTTCCGGCAGGAGGCCTCGGATATACCCGTGGTGGTCAGCACCGGAGGCTCCGACGTCGTGGCGAAGTGGATGGCCACCGGCTTCTGCGACATCGGATTCTGCTCGATTCAGACGGACGTTCCCGGCTTGCGTTATCAGCGTCTCAACACCGCCCATGGCGTCGGCATCGTGAACACCTCCCACAGGCTTGCCGCGAAAAAGGTCCTGAAGCCTTCAGACTTCAATGACGAGAACTTTATTTCTTTGCCGGCCGGGAGCTTCAATCGGGCGGCGATTGACCGCCACTTTCCGAATGACTCAAGAATCACGTCGATCGAGGCGCCCTACGCCACGACGATATGCACCCTGGTCAGCAAAGGGCTCGGCGTGTCCATCGTCAACCCCGTCGTGTCGCGGGCCCTGTCCGTCCCGGACCTGCGCGAAATTCCCTTTTCGGAGAGGGTCGAATTTCATAGCTACGCCGTGACTTCGGATCATTTTCCAACCAGTGCCCTTGCCCGGCGGATGGCTGAATGCGTGCAGGGAACATTCGCCATGCTGAACAGGGCGCCACCCCCCCTTTGACCAGGGCCGTTCAAAGTCGAACTAAACAAAGCCGGCGTCAACGCGTCTGTAAATGTATGCCTTGTCCAGGGAGCCCGGCATGCAAAATGAGCCTTGCGATCGCATTTCCGCCTGTGCAATGGATTGGGTGTTCAACCGCCTGGGACCGGATTACCGCAACGATTGGCCGCTGCCCGCCCCCTTGGCCGACTGGTTGAGCAAGGATCCGCTTCATTTTCAGATGTTCATGCATGCGCGGCGGCTTTGGCTGTTGAGCCAGCTGCTCAAGCCCGGCGCACACGGGGGCCGCCGGGACGGGGCCGCCACCGCTGAATGCGCGCATTGACCCGTGTCAGCGACCGCCCATCCGGCAGTCTCCATTGTCGAGAGACTCGCGCCATTGTTCACCGGCCCGCTGGCCGACAGCGCCGGAACGCTCGTGGAAGCCGAACCGCCGCCCGACGCCGTGTCCGTCGCACGCCTGCTGGCCGAACCCCTTCTGCTGCACGGCATCCTGGTCCGCAATCACGCCTTTCTCAAGGCGGCCGGAACCGATCTCAGGGCCTCGGCCTCGATGTGGCATATGCGATATCTCTGGACGCTCCTGCCCTACTCGATGGCAGCGCTTACGCTGTTTCGCCATGCATTGCCCACGCTGCCGGCGGAGATGTGGCTTGACGTGGATCCGGACGGGCAGCCGGTGCGTTTCTATGTGACAGGTCCCGGACGCGAAGCGCCCGAAGCGGCTGCGCAGGTACGCTACGAGGCGCTGGTTTTTCGGCATCTCGATCCGCTGACGGAAGCCTTGAACGGTTTGACCGGGCTGTCGCGCCGCATTGCGTGGGTAAACGTCGCACGGCACGTGCAGGCCGTGTTCGACGGCGGCCAGGAGCAGCCGGCGTTCGCCCGCGTCTCCACCGAGGACCGGCGCGCCCTGCTGGAGGATCCGACCTGGACGCGCCTTGATCCGGCCGGACCACCCGGCGGCGGCTCCAACCCCCTGTTCCAACCGCCGCGTGAAGTGCTTCTGCCCGCCACGCCCGGCACGCCATCGCGCACCGTCCAGGTCCATCGGGCCTGCTGTCTCTACTACAAGCTTGGTGAACCGCGCTATTGCGGAGCCTGCCCGCTCGCGCCGGAGAATCTGCCGCGCAAATCCAGAGCGATCAACGCCGGCTGACGATGACCCGTGGCTGGCATGCAGAGGCTCAGGCGGCCGTGCTGGCGGGCTGTATCCGTGCGTCGGACGGAGCGTTTTCCGGCGCATCCGAATTATCGGAAGACAGTCCTTCCGCGGCGGCGGCATCCGGGGCGGCGCGTGGCCGGTGTGTCCCGCGCAGCGGCGAGACATCCTGTGACACGATCCTGCCTTCTTCCAGGCGCACGACGCGGTCCCCCACGCTGAAGTAGCGATCGTCGTGCGAGATGACCAGGACGGTCTTGCCTTGAGCGCGTAACTCGGGCAGTACCTCGCGATAGAAAAAGCGCTTGAACACCGGATCCTGGTCGGCCGCCCATTCGTCGAACACCAGGATCGGACGGTCCTCCAGATAGGAGGCGACCAGCGCCAGGCGCTTGCGCTGCCCCTGCGACAACTCGCGGGTGCTGAAGGCGCCGTCGCGTATCCTGACCTTATGGTGCAGGTGCAGCTTTTCGAGATGGCGGTTGCCGGTCTCATCGTGCGCCTGCCCGGGCGTTTCCAGCAACTGATCGAACAGGTGAAAATCCGAGAAGATCGTCGAGAACAACTGGCGGTAGGTATCGCGATTCGCGTCGGTCACGGGCTCGCCGTCGAGCAGCAGCTCACCGTCATCCTGCGGATACAGGCCGACCAGAAGCTTGGCCAGGGTTGTCTTGCCGCTGCCGTTGCCGCCCACCAAAAACACGATCTCGCCCGGCAGCAGATTCAGGTCGATCGGGCCCAGCTCGAAGAATTCGTCGCTCTGCTCGTGGAAGTAGCGGTGCTTGAGCCCGCGCAGGTCGATGCGGGTGAATGCCTTGGGGGCCTCGATGCCGGCGAGATTTTCGCTGCCGACCATGCCGGCGGTCAGTTCGTCGATGCGTCGGGATGCCACGCGCGCGATATTGGCCTCGGGCAATGAATTGAGCAGCGCCTGCAACGGCGAGACCATGTACACGAAAATCAGTGCAAAGCCGGTGATCACGCGGGTCTGGTTCGGCACGTCGGCCGCCAGCACGAACAGCACCAGACCGATGAAGCCGTAGATCAGAAAGTTTCCCCACCCCACGGCGGCCTCGAAGATCGACATGCCGATCACGCGCTCGCGGCTGACCTGCGCGATCGAACGGCCGAGCACGTCCGCGGCAAAGCGTTCGCGCCTGCGGCGGTTCTGGCGCAGTTCTTTCGCGCCGTCGGTCAGGGACCGGAAGTGGCCAAACAGGCGATCCTGCATTTCGGAGGCGCGGTGCAGATGGTGAATGGCCTTGGTGTATGCGTAGCAATAGCCGATGGAGCCGCACAGGATCACGGCGCCGCCCGCCAAAAACACATACCCGGACAGTGTCGCCAGGTAGACCATGCATCCGATGACGATGACGCCGTTGGTCAGCACGCCGGGCAGGCTGACGAAAAACTGCGCGACATGGATCGCATGGTCGGCGAGCGCCGACTGCACCTTGCCGGCCCCGAGCCGCTCGAGATGCCGGATGGGCGCGTCCATCACGCGCTCGGCGACCTTTGCGCGCAAGTCGGCGGCCGCCTTCTGCCGCAGGACCTGGAACAGGATGTTGGCGGTAATGGTGAAGACCAGTACGGCGACGACCACCAGCGCGAAGCGCCAAGCCAAGGCGGCGCGCCCCGCGGGGTCGACGGTAATGGCCGTGTTGATCAGCGTAACCAGCCAGACCGAACTCAGGCCGGCCAGGATGCTGGCGAATGCCGCCGTCACCACCAAACCGCGCGACTGCTTGATCAGGTAAAAAAGCATGTAGGGGCCCCGAGCCGGTGAGTGTCTTCGAATAAGACGGTTAAAGGCCGCGGATGTTTAGCGGGCCACATCCGCGCCAGAGGGCGGGGTTGCACCACGCCGCATCAAGGCGGTGCCAGCAATCGCAGCGAAATCTGCGCGGCTTCGATCTCTTCGGCGCGCCAGGGCGCCGGCGTCCACTGGCGCTCTGCGTAGCGCCGGATAACCTCGCTGCCCGGACCGCCGCTCCAGGCCGTCTCGCGTTCTCCACTGGCCAGCAGCGTACGCGCCTGCACGCCATCGGCGCCGAACCGCACGATCTGCAGGTAGGTGTTGGCGTGTGCCCGCCCATCCATGCCGCCACCGGGCTCCGCGGGGCAGGCAATGGTGAAGTAGCCGCTGCCGCATCCGCCATAGAGTGGGATCGGGCCTGCGGGCGAGGGTACCTTCAGGTAGGCGCCCACCGGCGCATCCAGGGCGATCCCCTGCTCATGCAAGTTGCGCACCGCCGCGGCCAGCGCCGCGCGCGCCTGCCCGGGCCCTAGCCGGATGCCGGCCGGCGTATTCAGGGGGTCGGCGGCGTCGAACGGCCGCGCGTACAGGGTGCCCGCCTTGCCCGCGGGAGACGCCTCTACCGCCTGCCAGAAGGCGCTCCAGAGCCAGGCGCCTCGATCGCCCGCGCCCGCCGTCGCGCGCCACCGGGAAAGAATCGCGCAGGCCTCGGCCAGCGAGGCATACGGGGGGCTGGCGCAAGCCGCCTCCAGCAGCGCCGGCTTGAACTCGATGGCCGCATAATCGCGCGCCGCCAGCGTCTCGGTCTCCAGAAAGCGGGCCAGACGGCCGGGGTCGCCCCGCGCCTCTTCGCGCGCCTGGCGCGCGATGGCGTGCCCATGGCGCGCCCGCAGCGACAGCGGCTGCCGCTCGCCGCCCAGGACCGCGTCGTAGCCTTCAAGGGGTTGAGCGGCGCTGGCAAGCCAGTAGCTGTCGTTCATGTTGGCGACATAGTCGGCGCGAAAGCGCGCCGGCAACCTGTCGGCCGGCATCTGGCCGGGCAGCGGCGTGGCGGGGTCTATCGGCCAGCCGCAGGTCGAACGGCTGCCGTCGAGCATCGGAATCGCCGGGTCCCACTGCGCCACCAGCGGGGAGAACGCCGTGGCGCAAGCCACGCGCAATGCGTCCGGCACATTGGGGACGGCGCCCATGTCGCCATACCAGGCGCGCGGATCGTCCCGCCCTATCGCGGCGGTGTTGACCCAAGGCATGGCCAGGTCGCGGCGGGCAATCGCCACGAACTCGTCGAGCGAGCGGGCCTGGGCCCAGGCCAGATAGGTGGCGAAAACGTGATGGTTGTCTCGGTTGATATCGCGCAGCGCGATCGCGCTTTGGGCCGTCCATCCGAGCTGCGGCGCCTTGCCGGCAAGGTCGACGATCGTGCCCAGCCCGCTCTCGTAGACCGTTCGGCGCACCTGCCGTGGTTCGCCCCTGGGACCGCGCAGCGGCACGTCGACCCGCCGGGCCCGGATGGGTTCGGTCCGCCCGTCCACCCGATAGCGCAGCGGATCGCCGGGCTGCAGGCGCAGCGCAAACAGGCCGAAGCGCCGCGCCGCCGACACCGTGTGCGACCACGCTACGTTGCCGGTATACCCGATCATCGGCAGCGGCACGCCCAGAAAGCCGGCGCCAGCTACATCGAGTTCGCCGGGAACGGTGATATGCATCTGATAGAAGCGGTCGGGTCCGCCCCAGAACCAGTGCGGATTGCCGAACAGGACCGCACTTGCGCGCGCCCCGGATGCCATGCCCGCGTCCGCGCCAAACGCAAGGACATTGCTGCCGAGTCCGGCCACGCCGCCAACGTGCCAGGCGTCGGCCGGCGCCACGGCGCCGGCGGGCGTGCTTCCCCAGGCCAGGGGTGCGGCGCGTCCGGGCGGCGCCGCGTTGACGATCTCCGGGATGAAGCGCGCGTAGCCCGCGGCCAGCGAGGCGGCCTGGATGCGGCGATAGACGTCGTCGGCATCGATGGGCCGCACCCACGGCTGGCGCAGGCAGGCGGGCTCATTGGCGGCATGCGGCGCGGCGCGGGCCCGCGCGAGGTAGCGGTTGTAGCCTTGCGCGTAACCTTCGGCCAGCTGCCGGATGGGCGCGGGTTGCGCGGCCTTGAAGCGCGCCAGCGGCTCCGGCCCCAGGAACACGCGGAAAAAAACGTCGAGCTCCAGATTGTTGGCGCCGGTGTAGGTGGCGTTGTAGGCGGGCCGGTCCTCGGCGCCGAACGTGTAGGCGCGCCACCCCGAAAAGGTGACATAGGCGTCCGCGAGCGTACACAGCGCGTCTTCGGCCTGGGCATATCCCGCTCCCAGCCCCGCGCCCCGCATATCGGCCGCCCTGATATGCGGCGTGCCGTCCCCGGTGCGGCGCAATTCCACTGGCGTGGCGGCCTTGCCCGGCGCCACGCCGGCCATGGCAGCCAGAATCGCCGCCACCGCGCGTATGGCGGCGTCCCCCCATCTCGAACCGTTCATCCCGCCTCGCGCATGGTTTGCCTTCCGCATGGTGCGGTGCGTATTGCTGATAGACGGCCAGACGCGCCATTTGTTTAGTACCCGGCCTTGCGCCCAGGCGGGGCGGGCTAAACAAAGCCGGGCCCGCCCCGTCTAGCTTGGGAACGCCCGTGATGCCGCGGCGCTCATGCGCCCGGCCGTGTCGCGGCTTATACCGCCCCCTTGCCCGGCTCCAACCCTCAGGGAGAATTCCATGTCTGCCATCGGTCTGTCCGCGCCGCCATCGTCTGCCCCATTCACCGCCCGGTTTCCGTGGGCCCAGGGTCGCGATCCCCTGCTGCACCCCTATGAGTTGCGAAGCAATCCGCTGCTCGAGCGGCAAAGCGCGCGCGAATCGAATGCACGCAGCTACCCGCGACGCCTGCCGATTGCGCTACGCCGTGGACATGGCATCTATGTGGAAGACGTGGAAGGCCGCGTGTTCATCGATTGTCTGGCGGGCGCCGGCACGCTGGCGCTGGGCCACAATCACCCGGTGGCGATCGAGGCAATCCAGGCGGTGCTGCGCGATGGCCTGCCGCTGCACACGCTGGACCTGACCACGCCCGTCAAGGACACGTTCGTCGAAACGCTTTTTGGACTGCTGCCGCCGGCCCTCGCGGGCAAGGCCAGGGTGCAGTTCTGCGGGCCGACCGGCGCCGACGCGGTGGAAGCGGCGCTGAAACTCACGCGCATCGCCACCGGGCGGCGCATGGTGCTGGCGTTCCAGGGCGCCTACCACGGCATGACACAGACCACCCTGGACCTGATGGGCAATCTCGGCGCCAAGAGCGCCCTGGGCGGCAACAACGCCGGCGTGCAGTTCTTGCCCTACCCCTACGAATATCGCAGCCCGTTCGGCGCGGACCCGGCGACAACGGTCGCCCACAGCCTGAATCTCCTCGAAAGCGTCATGACCGATCCCGAAGGCGGTGTGCCCGCCGCCGCGGCATTGATCGCGGAGATCGTGCAAGGCGAAGGCGGTGTCATTCCCGCGGCGGATGAATGGGTGCGCGGCGTCCGCGCCCTGACCGAGCGCAGCGGCGTGCCGTTCATCGTGGACGAAGTCCAGACCGGCTTCGGCCGCACCGGCAAGATGTTCGCCTTTGAACATGCCGGCGTCGTGCCGGATGTGCTTGTGCTGTCCAAGGCAATCGGCGGCGGCCTGCCGCTGTCGGTGGTGGTCTACAAGAATGATCTCGACCTGTGGCAGCCCGGCGCGCACGCGGGCACTTTTCGCGGCAATCAGCTCGCCATGGCCGCAGGCACGGCCACGCTGCGCCACATAGAGGCCGAAGGGCTGGTGGAGCACGCAGCGGCGATGGGCCGGCGCCTGCGCGATCAACTGCGGCAGCTGCAACTGCGCCATCCGGTGATAGGCGATGTGCGCGGACGCGGACTGATGGCCGGGATAGAGCTGATTGATCCCGCCGGTCCTTCCAGTCACCTGGGCCATCGCCCCGCGGCGCGCGAGGCCGCCGCGCGCGTGCAGCAGGCCTGCCTGCGGCGCGGTCTGATCCTGGAGCTCGGCGGACGGCATTCCAGCGTGCTGCGCCTCCTGCCGCCGCTCATCATCACCGCCAATGAGATCGACCGCGTGGCGGCGATCCTCGATGCCTCGCTGTCCCTGGAACTGGGGTGACAGACCGCAATCCCGGCATTCGTCCCCGCGAGACGGAGGCCGAACCGCCGGCTTGGTTTCCACATTGAAATTCTTGATTGATACTGATTCTTAGTTATACTTACCCTGATACGTACTGTTGCGCTCTGTCGTGAACGTGGCAAGTACCTGGGACGGTGCCCGCGGCATCGTCCTGCCGGGCCCTCTGCACGCGGCCCGGCGGCAAACAAGAACAATGAAGTGCTCGTGTATGTATGGAAATGGCCTGTACCGCGCTGCGAAGCGCGCGGCGTGGGCATTGCGCTTGCCTGGGGGATCACGGACCGGGCTTTCGGACGGTCCTGACAGCGAGTGTGATTGACGGGTTTTCTTGAGGACTTTCCTCTCTGGACAGTCGGCATTTTCCATCCATGACATCGGAGCACTTTATGCTTTTCCCCTCTTGCAAACGCAGGCTCGTGCTTGCTTTGTCTGCGGCTGCGGGCCTGCCCGCCGCCGCATGGGCGCCCAGCGGGTTTGCCCAAGACGCCACCGGCGGCGCGCAGGTTCAGCAATTGCCGTCGATCACCGTCACGGGTGCGGCCGAAGCCAGGCCGGACGACACGCCGCCGGTGTATGCGGGAGGCCAGGTCAGCCGCGGCGCCCGCCTCGGCCTGATGGGTAATGTCGACATGATGAACACGCCGTTCAGCGTCATGTCTTTCACTTCCGAACTCATCCGGAACCAGCAGGCGCGCAGTCTGAGCGATTTGATTGCCAACGATCCCGGCGTGGCGGTTGGCGGTCCGTGGTATTTCGACAACTTCTATATCCGCGGCTTCGAGGTCAACCGGGCGGAAATCGGCTTCAACGGCCTGTACGGCATCGCCAGCTCCGAAGGCGTGCAGCTCGAAGGCATCGAGCGGGTCGAAATCCTCAAGGGTCCGAGCACGCTGATCAACGGCAGCTCGCCCCGCGGCACGGCCGGCGGCTCGATCAACCTCGTGCCCAAGCGCGCCGAAGACACGCCGCTGACTCGCCTCAGCACCAACTACATGAGCGACAGCAATCTGGGCGCCAACGTCGATATCGGGCGCCGCTTTGGACAGGACAACGCCTTCGGGGTGCGCCTGAACGCCGCCTACCGCGACGGCAATTCCGCGGTCGACCACGAAAAGCAGCGCGCCTCCAACGTCACCCTGGGCCTGGACTATCGTGGCGAACGCCTGCGTGCCAGCGCCGACATGGGAGCCAGCAACCAGAAGATCACGGGCGCCAAAAGCAACTTCTTCGTGGCGGCCCCGGAACTGCCCGAGGCGCCCCGCGGCGACACCAATCTGTGGCCGACCTGGTCTTACCAGGACAAGGACTACGTGTTCGGCATGGCGCGCGCCGAATATGACGTGACCAACTACCTGAGCATAGGCGGAGCTTTCGGGGCAGCCGAGACCCGCCGCAAGATGAATACGCCGTTCGGCGTGCTGTCCAACACCGATGGCGACGTCAACTTCTTCCCGAGCGCGCTCGAGGAAAAGAACAAGACACGCAGCGGCGAGCTGAACATGCGGCTGCGCTTCGATACCGGCCCGATCAAGCACACCACGGTGCTGGCAGTCACCGACTACGATTCCAAGATCTCGAACTACCAGCCGCAGACGAGCTGGTCCGCCGAGAGCAACCTTTACGATCCGGCCGACCTGCCCGAGCCGACGGGCCTGGACTTCGACCGACCGCTCACGCCGCTGTCCTCGATGCATCTGCGCAGCTATGCCATCACCGACACCCTGTCGGCGCTTGATGAACGCGTGCTGCTGACCCTGGGCATGCGCCACCAGAAGATCGATGTCAACGCCTACGCGTGGGATACCGGCGCGTTCGAGTCCAACTACAAGCAAAGCGCCAACACGCCGGCGGTCGGGCTGGTGGTCAAGCCGATCGACAAGCTCTCGCTCTACGCCAACTACGTCGAGGCGCTCTCGCAAGGCCCGGTGGCGCCCACCACGGCGGTCAATGCCAATGAGGTGTTCCAGCCCTTCGTCTCCAAGCAGATGGAGATCGGCGCCAAGGTCGACATGGGTACTTTCTCGACCACCCTCAGCGCGTTCCAGATCAAGCGCCCCAGCGGATTCCTGGGCGCCGACAACGTCTATCGTGTCGCCGGCGAACAGCGCAATCGCGGCTTGGAGCTGCAGGTGTTTGGCGAAGCGATGCGCGGCTTTCGTTTGCTGGGCGGCGCTGCCTGGACGCGCGCCATCCTGACCGACACCCCCGGAGGCCAATTCAACGGCGCCAAGGCGGCGGGTATCCCGACCTGGTCGGTAAAACTGGGCGCCGAACTGGACATTCCGCAGGTTCCGGGTCTGACGGCCACCGCGCGCATGATCTATACCTCGTCGATCCCGTTCAACGCCACCAACACCGAAACCGTGCCCTCATGGACGCGTTTCGATCTGGGCGCGCGCTACGCCACCAAAATCTCCAACCATCCGGTCGTGTTCCGCGCCGCGGTCGAGAACGTGTTCAACCGCCGCTACTGGGATTCGTCGCCGGCGTACCAGACCGTCACGTACGCGGCGCCGCGCACCTACATGCTGTCGGCCAGCATCGACTTCTGATGAGCCGGGCCGGCCCCCGTCTCCATCGTGGGCTGGCCGACCGCCAGACATGGGTCTGGGTGCATCGCTACGCCGGTCTGCTCACCGCAATCTTCCTGACGGTGGCGGGGCTGACCGGCAGCATACTTGCCTTTGGACATGACATCGACGCCTGGCTGAACCCCCGGTTCTACCAGGCGCGTTCCGAGCTGCCGCCGCTGGGCTACGATGCGCTCGCCCGAAGCCTGGAGCAGTCCGACCCGGCCCTGCAGGTCGACTATCTGACTTCTGACGGGGTGCCTGGCCACACCGCCTTCGCCTTTGTATCCGCGCGGCCAGGCCATTCCCCGCTCGCCTATGACCAGGTGTATGTGGATCCCGGCACGGGCGAGGTGCAAGGCAGGCGCTCGCGCGTGGCCTGTTGCCTGCAGCCGGAGAACTTCGTGCCCTTCATGCTGCAGGTGCATCACAGCCTGTTCCTGCCGGGCCTGTGGGGCTGGTGGTTCATGGGAGGCATCGCGCTGATCTGGCTGCTCGACAGCTTCGTGGGTTTCTACCTCACCCTTCCCCGAAGCGCACCGCGAATTTCAAAATGGAAACCCGCCTGGATGATCAAGCGCGGCGCGGGTGCTTATCGGCTCAATCTGGACCTCCATCGCGCATTCGGCCTGTGGCTGTGGGTCGCGCTGATTCTGCTGGCGCTGAGCAGCGCCTATCTCAATCTGCGCGAAGAACTGTTCCGGCCGGCGCTGTCTGCCGTCTCCACGCTCACTCCGATTCCCGCGGCGGCCACGCCGGAGCCAGCGCGCGATCCGGCCGCCGCATTGGGTTTCGACGCCATCCGCAAGCGCGCGGACGACCACGCCCGGTCGCAGGGCTGGGACGAGCGTGTCAGCGGCATCAGCCACTTTCGCTCACTGGGCCTATATCTGGCGTTGCTGTGGCCCTCGCACCACGATCGGGGCCTGGGCCTGGGTGCGCCCCTGCTGTACTACGACGCCCAGAGCGGCGCGCTGGTCGGCGCCACCGTCCCCGGCCAGGGCACGCCCGCCGACGTCTTCACCCAACTGCAGTTTCCTCTGCACAGCGGCCAGATCGGCGGGCTGGCGGGCCGCATCGTGGTCTGCGCGCTGGGCTTGGTGACGGCGCTCCTCAGTATCACCGGCATCGTGATCTGGTGGAAAAAGCATCAGTCCCGGGCGCTGGCGGGCCGCCGCGCGACCCGCCCCTGACACTACGCCGGCCGCTTACGGCACTGCCGCGGCCATCGCTCCTCCCTGTTCCGGGTTGCCTGCCTGGGCCTGCCGCGCCGCCCGCAGCACCGCGTCCGCCAGCGCATCGACCAGAATCGGATCGTGGACGATGTCCGCATGCAAGGCGTCGATCTCATGCTCGATGGGGCGGCAAGGCCCCATCTGCGCCCTCAACGCGGCGCGCTCGGTTTCCGGCCGCGTTGCCGTCCACCAGCAGTGCATCGGCGCCGCGAGGGAGCACGGCAGCGCTTCCTGCGGTCCATGACTGGCGCGCGCCAGCATGCGGCCGGTGATGAACATGCGCGCTACTTCGTCCATGCCAGCCTGGCCATAGCGAGACGTCCTCCTGCCCGCGGCGCGCGCGTATAGCGGCTCCAGCGCAACGCGCACGGCTGCTACGTCCCGCCGGGGATCCCCGGTTTCGGCCGGCAAGGTCCCGGTGTGGCGCTCGCCCGGGAACAACAGCCCCAGGGCCTCTTCAAAGGCCTGGTTCCACGGGCGCACGTCGACAAGGTCGTCGCCGGGAATCGCGGGGTCGATCATGCCCAGCAGCGCGACGGCGTCGCCGCCCGCCTCCAGCCGGTGCGCGATCAGGCCGGCCAACGCGCCGCCCAGCGACCAGCCGCCCAGCAGATACGGCCCCCGCGGCTGGTCCGCGCGGATCAGCGTGGCATAGTCGTCGGCCATCTGCGCCAGGCTGTGGTCGAGGTGCGCGCCATCCTGCAGGCCGCGGCAGACCAGCCCCTTCACGGCCACCCCGCCGCTCAGTTGCCGCGCGAGAGGGAGATAGTCCATGACCGTCCCCATGCCCGCGTGCAGGACGTATAGCGCCGGCCCGGGCACCGGGCGGTTCAGCGGCACCAGCGGCGAACGGCTCCGCGCCGCCAACGCCGCCAGCGTCGGCGTGTGCATCAGGTCCTGCAGGCTCAGGCCGAGGCCCGCGCCCAGCCGTTCGCGCGCCAGCGCCAGCACGCGCATCGCGCCAAGCGAATGTCCGCCCAGCTCAAAAAAGTTGTCGTGCCGGCCGACTGCGTCCAGCCCGAGCACCTCGCACCAGATCCGGGCCAGGTCCACTTCGCGTTCGCCCTCGGGCGGCTCGTCGGCATGGCGGCGTGTCTCCGGAGCGGGCAGGGCCTTTCGATCGATCTTGCCATTGGGGGTGAGCGGCAGGCGGGGCAGCACCGTCAGCACGTTGGGCACCATCTGCGCGGGCAGCCGCCGCGCGAGCGCCAGCCGCATGGCTTCAGGATCCAGCGTCGCGCCGCCCTCCGCGACCAGATAGCCTATCAGCCGTTGATCCCCACCTTCTCCGCGCGCCACCACCACCGACTCGGCGACGCCCGGCAGATCGGCGAGCGCGGCTTCGACCTCTCCGGCTTCGATCCGGTAGCCCCGGATCTTCAGCTGCTGGTCGGCGCGGCCCAGGTAGTCCAATTGGCCCATGGCGCGACGGCGCACGAGGTCTCCGGTACGGTACAAGCGGGCACCCGGTACGAAGGGATCGGCCACGAAACGTTCGGCCGTCTGTCCCGCACGCCGCCAATAGCCACGCGCCAGGCCCGCGCCGCCAATGTAGAGCTCGCCCACGGCTCCCGGCCACACCGGCCGCAAGCCGGCATCAAGCACCCGCAGCGAGGTCGCATCCACGGGCGTGCCCAGTTCGGGCGCCAAGGGGTCCACCGCCGCGCAAGCCGACCATATCGTGGTCTCGGTTGGGCCGTAGAGGTTGCAAAGCGCCACGCCGCCCTCTGTCAATGCGCGGGCCAGATCCAGCGGCAGCGCCTCTCCGCCGCAATACCCCTTGAACCCGGCATGGGGTGCGCGCCAGCCGCCCGCGAGTATGGCGCGCCAGCCCGCCGGCGTGGCCTGGAACGCGGTCGCGCCGCTGTCGCGCAGCAGCGCAGCCAGCGCCGCCCCGTCTCGCGCAACGGTCTGGTCCGCCACGACGCAGTGGCCTCCCGTGACCAAGGGCAGATAGAGTTCGAGCGCGGCAATGTCGAAGGACAGCGAGGTGGCCGCGACGATCGTGTCCTGGGCGCCCAGGCCCGTCACGCCGCGCATGGCGCCCAGGAAATTCGTCAGCGCCGCGTGCGCGATCATGACTCCCTTGGGCTTGCCCGTCGAACCGGAGGTGTAGATCAGGTAGGCCAGATCATGCGCATGCAACGGCACGCGGACGGGCGTGCCGGGCATGCCGGCAAGGTCCAGGCTATCGAGATCCAGCTGCCGCAGCCGGGGCACCCGGGGCAGCCGCTGCGCCACGGCCACCTGGGTCAGGATCAGGCGCGCCTGGCAGTCCTCAAGGGTGTCGTGGATGCGCTGGGCGGGATAATCCGGATCGATGGGCACATAGGCGGCGCCCGTTTTCAGGATCGCCAGCAGGCTCACCAGCATGGCCCCGCCGCGCGTCACCGCCAGCGCCACCCGCGATCCCGGGGTGACGCCCAGTTCGATCAGCTTGTGCGCCAGACGATTGGCGCGCGTCTCGAGCTCGCCATACGACAGACGCACGCCGTCTCCGGACACCGCGATGGCATCCGGACGCTGTCGCGCCATGGCCTCGATCTGGCGCGGCAATGGAAGAGCCGCCGCATCGTGCGTCGAATTGATCTCCCACCGCGCCATGGCCTCGTGTTCGCGCGCCGTGACCAGCGGCAGATCGCCCAAGCGCACGGCGCCGGCATCGCACAACGCCAACAGCAGGTGGCGCATGCGCGCCGCGCACGCCTCTGCATCGGCAACGCCGAAATGGGCGCGATCATGAACCAGGTCCAGCGTCAGGCTCGCGGTTCCCGACACGCTCAGCATCAGGGGATAGTTCACCTCTTCGCGGACCTCGGGCTGCGTGAATGTGAGCCCGTCGTCCGCCTGCTCCCGCAGGGCCTGATCGATCGGATAGTTCTCGAACACCAGCACGCTGTCGAACAAATCACGCCCGGCCTGGCCCGCCCATTTCTGGATTTCGTACAGGGGAGCATGGTCGTGCTCGCGCGACGCGAGGTTTTGCGCCTGCAGCGCACGCAGCCATTCGTCGATGCGCTGATCCGGCACGACGGGAACGCATACCGGCAAGGTGTTGATGAACAGTCCCAGCATGGCCTGCGTGCCTGGCTGGCTGTCGGGCCTGCCAGCCACCGTAGCGCCGAACAGCGCGCGCGATTGGCCCGATTGCATCGCCAGCCACACCGCCCATGCCCCCTGCACCAACGTGTTGGGCGTCACGCGCATGCGTTTGGCGGCCAGCATCAGCATGGCGGTCTGTGTTTCGTCCAGCGTCAGCCGCAGTCGGCCTGTTCCCGATTCGGCTTGCGCCGGACTGCTCCTGGCCGTCGCGAGCCGCGCCGACGCATCGACATCGGCCAGCAGGTCTTGCCAATAGCGGCGGGTCTGCTCCATCGGGCGCCCGGTGAGCCAGGCGATGTGATCGCGATAGCGCCCTGCCGCGGGTCCGCCGGTTTCACCGCGGTATCGGCGCAGCACGTCGCCCAATAGCAACGACACGCTCCAGCCATCGAGCAGCAGGTGATGATGGGTCCAGATGAAATGATGACGCGCGCCGTCCAGCTCGACAAGGCTGAGGCGCATCAGCGGCGGGCTGGCAAGGTCAAAGCCCCGCGCGCGATCGTCGCCGACCAGCGCGTCCAGCGCCTGCCCCGCGTCGCCGCGCCCACGCCAGTCATGCCGGCTGATGGGTAGCGGCAGGCTTCGAGCCACCCATTGCAGTGGCGGCTCACCCTGCAGGAATCCCGTGCGCAGCACCTCGTGGCACGCCACCGCCTCACGCCAGGCCTGCTCGAAACGCGTCGGATCGAGCCCGCCGATATCGATGCGCAGCTGGTTCACGTAGGTCGCGCTGCCGGTGTCGTACTGGCTATGGAACAACATGCCGTGCTGCATGGGAGACAAGGGATACAGATCCTGTACGACCTCCGGCGCCAATGGCAGGCGGTCAAGCTGCGCCTGGTCCAGGCCCGCCAACGGGAAGTCGCTGGGCGTGACGCCACGGGCGCCGCTCGTGCAGTGGGCCACCAGGGCGAGCAGTTCCTCGCGCAACCCAGCGACCCAACCGCGCACCGCCAGCGCATCGTGGCGCGCGGCACTGTACGTCACGGCAACGCTGAGCCGGCCGTCCAGCACTTGGGCATTGACGGCGAACTCGGCGCCCAGCGGCGATTCCGCGTCCTGGCTCGCACCCGCCGATTCCCGCGCAGGCCGCCAAGCGGCCGCGCCGTCGAAGCTGCCATCGAGCTGTCCGAGGTAATTGAACAGCACCTGTGGCGACGACGCCAACGAACCGCGCCGCTCCACCCTGTCCAGATGGCGCAGCAGGCCGTGGGCAAGGCCGTGGTCAGGCACTTCGCGTAGCGTCTCCTTGACACGTTTGAGGGCGGCTTCAGGCGAGCCGCCGGCATCCACCACCACCGAATAAAGGGTGGTGAACCAGCCCACGGTGCGCGACACGTCCAGGTCCGGGAATATGTCTTCCCGCCCATGGCCCTCAAGCTGGATAGCTACGCGATCCTGGCCGCTCCAGGCGCTCAGTGCGCGCGCCAGCGCCGTCAACAGCAGGTCATTGACCTGGGTTCGGTAGGCGGCCGGCGCTGCCTTGAGCAGCGCCTCCGTCTGCGCGGCGTCTAACGACATGCGTTCGGTCGCCGCGTATGCGATGGTGTTGGCGCCCTGGGGACGGGCGCAGGGCAAGGCGTCCGGAACGTCCGGCGCATCGCCCGTGGTGGCCCGTGCGCCGTCAAGGCGCGTAGCGTGCCGCGCCAGCGCCAGGGCCCAGTCCTTGTAGCTGGCCGTCTTGGGCGGCAACGTAATGACCTGCCCCGCCAGCGCCTGATCGTAGGCCGACTGCAGGTCTTCAAGCAGCACCCGCCACGACACCCCATCCACCACCAGGTGGTGGATCGCCAGCAGCAACCGCTGCGAGCCATCGGCCAGATCCGCCAGCAGCACGCGCAGCAGCGGCCCCTGGCTCAGGTCCAGGCTGGCCTGCGCCGCCTCGCACAGCGCCGTCAACGCCGTGGCGTCGGCGGCATCCCGGCGCCACAGGATCTCCTCGGCGCGCGGCGCCGGCCCATAGACCTGGCGCACGCCGCCCTCGGCATCGACCTCGAAGCGCAGGCGCAACGCGTCGTGCTGCGCCAGCACCGCCTGCAGCGCCCGTGTCAGCGCCGTCGCATCCAGTGCCGCGCCCGGCTCCAGCAGCACCGCCTGGTTCCAATGCTGCGGCCGCGCGAGCGGCTGCGCGAAGAAGTCCGCCTGGATCGGCAGCAACGGCACCTCGCCCTCGGTCTGCGAGGCCCTCGGCGCGCGGCGCCGGTCCATAGACCTGGCGCACGCCGCCCTCGGCATCGACCTCGAAGCGCAGGCGCAACGCGTCGTGCTGCGCCAGCACCGCCYGTAGCGCCCGTGTCAGCGCCGTCGCATCCAGTGCCGCGCCCGGCTCCAGCAGCACCGCCTGGTTCCAATGCTGCGGCCGCGCGAGCGGCTGCGCGAAGAAGTCCGCCTGGATCGGCAGCAACGGCACCTCGCCCTCGGTCTGCGAGGCAGCCGCCTGGCCGCTCTCGGCCACCGCCTCGGCCGCCAGTTGCGACACCGTCTGGCGTTCGAACATCTGGCGCGGCGTGATGCGCCAYCCTGCCGCCCGAAGCCGCGACACGATCTGCAGGCTCAGGATCGAGTCCCCGCCCAGYTCAAAGAAGTTGTCGTGCCGCCCCACACGCTCCGCGCCCAGCACCACCGCCCAGATGCGCGCCAACGCCTGCTCGATCTCGCCTTGCGGCGCTGCATACACCTGCGAGGCCTCGGCCTGCACCGCCGGCAGCGCCTTGCGGTCGATCTTGCCGTTGGCGTTCAGCGGCAGCGCCGCCAGCGGCTGGATCACCGCCGGCACCATGTAGTCCGGCAGGCTCCGCCCCAGCGCCTCGCGCAGCGCCGGCGCCTGGACGCCCAGCGGCGCCACGTAGGCCACCAGCCGCTGGCCGCCCGAAGGCTGCGCCGCGGCCACCACCACCGCCTGCTCCACCCCCGGCTCGGCCAGCAGCCGCGCCTCGATCTCGCCCAGCTCGATGCGCAGACCTCGGATCTTGACCTGATGGTCCAGCCGCCCCAGGTACTCCAGCGCCCCATCCTCGCGCCAGCGCACCAGATCCCCGGTGCGGTACAGCCGCTGACCCTCGGTAAACGGGTCGGCCACGAAGCGCTCCGCGCTCAACGCCGACCGGTGCAGGTAGCCCCGGGCAAGGCCCGCGCCGCCCAGATACAGCTCGCCCGCCACGCCCTGCGGCGCCGCGTTCAGGTCCGCGTCCAACACCCGGCACACCGTGTTCCAGATGGGCCGCCCGATCGCCACCGCCCGGCC
>NZ_LMIU01000005.1 GCF_001428845.1 Achromobacter sp. Root83
CATCACCCCCGTCGACATCTCCGAACAGTTCACCGATGCCGACACCGGCGACGAGCTGACCTACTCGGCCACCGGCCTGCCCCCGGGCCTGACCATCGACCCGGACACCGGCATCATCTCCGGCACCCTGGACAAGTCCGCCTCGCAAGGCGGCGAGCACGGCGTCTACGCCGTCACCATCACCGCCACCGACAAGAGCGGCGCGTCGGTCTCGCAAGACTTCTCGTGGGACGTCGCCAACCCGGCGCCCACCGCCGTCGCCGACAATGGCGCGACCGACGAAGACAACGCCCTGAACGTGGACGCCGAAAACGGCGTGCTGGCCAATGACACCGATCCGGACGGCGACGCCCTCCATGTCTCGCAGGTCAATGGCCAGGCGGGCAATGTGGGCACGGCCGTTGCCGGNCTGAACGCCGACGGCTCCTACAGCTTCAACCCCGGGTCGACTTTCAACAGCCTGCCCGCCGGCGAGACCGCCACCAGCTCGATCACCTACACCGTCTCGGACGGCCAAGGCGGCGCCAGCACGGCCACCCTGACTGTCACCGTCACCGGCACCAACGACAACCCCGCCCTCACCCCGGGCGTGACGCTGGACGACCAGGCCAACAACGACGGCCAACGCATCACCCCCGTCGACATCTCCGAACAGTTCACCGATGCCGATACCGGCGACGAGCTGACCTACTCGGCCACCGGCCTGCCCCCGGGCCTGACGATCGATCCGGATACCGGCATCATCTCCGGCACCCTGGACAAGTCCGCCTCACAAGGCGGCGAGCATGGCGTCTATGCCGTCACCATCACCGCCACCGACAAGAGCGGCGCATCGGTCNCCCCGGGCCTGACCATCGATCCGGATACCGGCATCATCTCCGGCACCCTGGACAAGTCCGCCTCACAAGGCGGCGAGCATGGCGTCTATGCCGTCACCATCACCGCCACCGACAAGAGCGGCGCATCGGTCTCGCAAGACTTCTCGTGGGACGTCAAGAACCCGGCGCCGACCGCCGTCGCCGACAGCGGCGACACCGACCAAGGCACGACGCTCAGCGTCACCGCCAAGGACGGCGTGCTGGCCAATGACACCGATCCGGATGGCGATGCCCTGCACGTCTCGCTGGTCAATGGCCAGGCGGGCAACGTGGGCACGGCCGTTGCCGGCGTGGGCGGCGGCACCTTCACGCTGAACGCCGACGGCTCCTACAGCTTCAACCCCGGGTCGACTTTCAACAGCCTGCCCNGTGGGCACGGCCGTTGCCGGCGTGGGCGGCGGCACCTTCACGCTGAACGCCGACGGCTCCTACAGCTTCAACCCCGGGTCGACTTTCAACAGCCTGCCCGCCGGCGAGACCGCCACCAGCTCGATCACCTACACCGTCTCCGACGGCCAAGGCGGCACCAGCACGGCCACCCTGACTGTCACCATCACCGGCACGAATGCGGCTCCGGTTCTGGTGCCCCATACCAACGAAATTCTGGAAGATCAAACCGCGTCCGGCAACGTACTGACTGGCGCCACGGATGCCGATCACGACACGCTGACCGTCACGGAGTACACGATCAACGGAAGAACGTACACCGCTGGTACCTCCACGACCATCACGGATGTCGGCACGATCGTTATCAACGCCAATGGCAGCTACACCTTCAACCCCGCGGCGAACTGGAATGGGGAAGTTCCGCAGATCACCTACAGCGTGACTGACGGCGAGACCACCACCTCATCCAGTCTGAACATCGATGTTCTGCCCGTCAACGACGCACCTAGTTCCGAAGATGGCTCGGCCAACGTGGCGGAAGGCAAGACCTACACCTTCGGGACGGACGATTTTGCATTTTCCGATCCGGTGGAAGGCCACTCACTGGTCTCGGTGACGATCGACTCCCTGCCGTCCGGCGGCACGCTGTATATCGACGGCCGTCCGGTCCTTCAAGGGCAGGAGATCAGGGCAGCCGACATCGAAGGCGGCAAACTGGTCTTTAAGCCCGACGCATCCAACGTCGGCGAAAACGCAGGCTCATCCTTCCAGTTCCACGTCAAGGACTCTGGCGGTACCGCCAACGGCGGCCAGGACAGCTCCAGCCCGCAGACTTTCGAAATCCACGTGGATCAGTTCGTGGGCGCCGGCAACGGCAACGACACCGTCAAGGGCGGTTCGGGCAACGACGTGCTGCTGGGCGACCAAGGCGGCATGCTGAAGAACGTGACCCCGGGCACCAGCTACAACATCGCCCTGGTGCTCGACCTGTCCGACTCGATGAACGACTCGTGGGGCAGCGGTTCCAGCAAGGAGACGCGACTGGCGACTGCAAAGAAGGCATTGCGCTCACTGCTGGAAGATCTGGTGGACCACGAGGGCACGATCAACATCTCGTTGATCACGTTCAAGGGCACCTCCAGCACGCTGCAAACTTCCATTTCCGGTCTGGACGATAGCAACATCGATCAGATCGTCAATAAGATCCTGGGCCTGAGCGCAAGCGGCAACACGCCCTATGGTGCGGCGTTCAACGAAGCGACCGATTGGTTTGACGACCAGCCCAAGGTGGACGCTTATGGCAAGCCCTACGAGAACCTGACGTTCTTCCTGACAGATGGCGAACCCACTGATTCCTCGTGGTCCCGCGACCAGGCGTTCACCAACTTGGCCGGCGTGAGCCAGGTGCACGGTATCGGCATCGGCGATGGTGTATCCGTGTCCACCTTGGACAAGTACGACAACACGGGCGGCAATTACACGACTGGCGGTTCCGTCTATGCGAATTTCGAGAATACTCAAGGACTGAACAACCCCACCAACTGGGTGAAGACCGGCACTGGCGAACTGACCAGGTATGACGCAGGCAACTGGTGGTCCAGCGACTACAAGCTGCGCATCACCGATTCGAATCCGAACGGCCAGGCTTTCACCGTCACCATGCCGGAATCGCAGAAGATGATCATCACTGCGGCATCCGGCGCCTCGTTCGGGTTCAGCGCGACGATGGGCAACAAGGCCGCGGCCGACACTTTCGAGTGGCGCTTGCTGATGAAGGTCGGCTCGGAGTGGAAGGTTGTCGAACGCGGTACCCAGGCCGATACCATGACGGGTATCCATGGCCCCGGCGAATACCGCTTCGAATTCGCGGTGAACGACAATAGCAACAACGGAGATCGTTTCCGCGTCGACATAGACGACATCCGGTCATACACGTCCGGCCGCATTGGCGAGTCCCAAGTCGTGCGAGACCCTTCGGATCTGGAAACCGCGCTGGTCGGCGGCAGCACGACCGATGAACTTGCCCCGGTCGGCAACGACAAGCTTTTCGGCGGCGAAGGGTCGGACATCCTGTTTGGCGACACGATCAATTCGGATCATTTGCCGTGGGGAACTGGCGGCAACCCCGCCAAACCCGCGGACTTGCCAGAAGGCTCCGGCCTGGATGCGCTCAAGCTGTTCTTACTCATGAAGAACGGCACGCAGCCCACGGACGCCGATCTGCATAAGTACATATCCGACAACCACGGTCTCTTTGACGTGGCGGGCGACACGCGCGGCGGCAACGACGAATTGCATGGCGGTGCGGGCAACGACATCCTGTACGGCCAAGGCGGCGACGACATACTCTACGGCGATGACGGCAACGACATCCTGTATGGCGGCGCCGGCAAGGACACGCTGCATGGCGGCGCTGGCAACGATGTGCTGATCGGCGGCAAGGGCGACGACATCCTGTACGGCAATGGCGGCAGCGATACCTTCAAGTGGGAACTGGGCGACCAGGGCACCACGGCGCAGCCGGCGGTGGACGTCATCAAGGATTTCTCGAACGCCGCGGTTTCCGCCGGCGGAGACGTACTGGATCTGAAGGACCTGCTGCAGCAGGAGACGGATGGCACGTTGAGCCAGTATCTCCACTTCTCGAAGGATCCGGCGAACAGCGCCAACACGATCATCGAAATCAGCACCACGGGCAAGATCGGCCAGGGTGCGGACCAGAAGATCGTGCTGGAGAACGTCGACCTGACGGACGGCGGCAGGCTTGCAACCGACCATGCCATCATCAATGACCTGCTGACGAAGGGGAAGCTGCACGTCGACCACAACAACTAACCTGCAGCGCGGGGAGAGCCGACGGCGCTCTCCCCGTTTAACGCCGCACATTTTTTCCAAGGGCACCTCCAAGATCCCCGAAAAATGTGAAAATCCGTTTCATGTCATCGCCTCGCCGCTACAACAGCACGCTCACTCTATGCCGAGTGGCTCTGCTATGCCTGGCCTGCGGCTGGGGCGGCAGCTCTGCCCTTGAAGTGAATTCCGATCGGCTGCAAAGCCTGTCGGTCAATCGCTATGGTGCGAAAGGCTCCAAATCGGTCTCAAACTGGCTGCAGCTATTGCGCACCCCTGCGCCTGCGCTGGACAAAGACAGGCTGACGCTGGCCAACGATTTCTGGAACCGCGCCCTGCTTTCCGGCGAAGACGTGAACATCTGGAAGCAGGCCGACTATTGGGCCACGCCCCTGGAATCGCTGGGCAAAGGCGCGGGCGATTGCGAAGACTACGTCATCGGCAAGTATTTCACCCTGCTGGCGCAGGGCGTCCCGGCCAACAAGCTGCGTTTCATCTATGTCCGCGCCCGCATCGGCGGCCCCGCCAGCAGCAGCCAGGTGGCCCACATGGTGCTGGGCTATTACGAAACCCCGAACGCCGTCCCGCTGGTGCTGGACAGCCTGATCTCAACCATTCTGCCGGCGACGCAGCGGCGCGACCTGACGCCGGTATTCAGTTTCAACGCCGACGGCGTCTACGTGGACGGCAAGGCAGCCGCGCCCGTGGACCGTCTCAGCCGCTGGCGCGATCTTCTTCAACGCATGGAACGGGAAGGCATCCGCCCCTGATGTCCGGAAACAAGACTATGTCCATACTTCGTCAGCTACTGCTCAGCGTGACCCTTGCCATCAGCGTCATCTTGCTGGGCACTCTGGCGCTCAGCGTCAACTCCGCGCGCGAATACCTGTCGGGCCAGCTCCAGGTGCAGAGCACCGACGCCGCCGTGTCCCTGGCGCTGTCCCTGTCGCAGCCCGCGAACAACGACCCGGTCGTCCAGGAACTGTTGGTGTCGGCGCTGTACGACGGCGGGCATTTTTCGCTGGTGCGCCTGACCGACCCGGACGGCAAGGTCCTGATCGAACGCCAAGCCACGACCACCGCGGCCGCCGTGCCGGCCTGGTTCCAGGCCCTGGCGCCGCTGGATACGCAGCCGGCCACGCATGCGGTCAGCGACGGATGGCGGCAGATCGGCGAGGTCACGCTGATCGCCAACGACGCTTATGCCTGGGAGGCCCTGTGGCGCAGCAGCCTGAAGATGATTGCCCTGGTGGTGGGCGCGGGCATCCTGTGGGCGGTGTTCGCCTTTGTGCTGGTCGGCTGGATCAAGAACCGCCTGCTGCGCGAAATCAGTGACCACGTCCGCAGCATCGGCCAGGATTCGCCGGCCGAGCAGGTCGAGGCGCGCGTTCCCGAGCTGTCCGGCGTCGTCCAGGCCTTGAATCAGACGCGCGAGCGCGTGCACGCCAGCGTCGAAGAGCAAAACGCCAAGATCGAATCGCTGGAGCTCGAACTGAACCAGGACCCCGTGACCGGCTTGCCAAACCGCAAGTACTTCGTCAACGAGTTCCGGCGCGCGCTGGAAGCAAAGCCCGCCCGGACGCCGCACGGGATCGACGGCGGCCATGTGCTGGTGTTCCGTCAACGCGACCTGGCCGATCTGAACCGCTATATGCCCCGCGAGTTCATCGATCAATGGCTGCGCTCGGCATGCGAACGCATCCTGGGCACGTTGAAAAGCATGCATGTGGCGGCGCCCATGCTGGCCCGCCTGAATGGATCGGATTTCGCATTGCTGCTGCCCGGTTGCGCGGCGCCCCAGGCCATGATGGTCGCCGAACAACTGCGCGCGGATCTGCACGCCTCGCGTATTCCGGTCGGCGAAGGCCATTTGTGCCGCTGGGCTCAGGCCATGACCGACTATGGGCACGGCAACCAGGCCGGCCCGGTGCTCGCCCGGCTGGATTTCGGCCTGATGCGCGCCGAAAGCGCCGGCAACGATCAAGTCGTGATCGCGGGCGCTACCGACATGCAATCGCCGTCGGAATCGGGCGAGCGCGCCTGGAAGGATGCCATCCAGTCCGCGTTGGAAGACCATCGTTTCGAACTGGAAACCGAACACCTGGTGGCCCTGGACGGACATACCGTCCGGAACGAGGCGATGCTGATGCTGCGCACCGCCCCCGATCAGGTGCCGATCCCGGCCACGCTCTTCATCCCGCCCGCCGTGCGTCTGGACCTGGTGGCCGACTGCGATCTGGAATCGGTCCGCCTGGGCCTGGACTGGCTGGCCGCCCACGAAGGCGAACTGGCGGTCCGCGTTGCCCTGCCTTCGTTGCGGGGACAGAAATTCCTGCGCCAACTGGCTCTGCTGCTGACCGAGCGCCGGCCCTTGGCGCGCCGCCTGTTCCTTGAGATCGATGCGCACGGCCTGGTGGAATGCCACGAGCAGATCGCCGCCCTGGCGCGTGTCGTCTCGGAGTTCGGGGCGCACCTCGGCGTGCGAAGGCTGGCGCAGCAGTTCGGCGCCATTGCGCAACTGCACACGCTGCCCTTGTCCTACGTGAAGCTGGGCGGCGGTTTCGTGGGCGGAATGTCGCAAAGCCCGGGCAGCCAGCAGTTGACGGCTTCCGTGCTGGAAACGGCGCGGGCCCTGAATATCGCGGTTTACGCGGAAGATGTGCCGGACGCCGAAACGCAGCGCATTCTTGCCGGCCTTGGCATCGGCATCATGCGGGGTCAGGGCGTCAAGACCGCGAGCGCGGCGTAAGAAAGCGGCCTCGCCCCGAGGCCGCGCCCGCTCAACGGGCGGCGTTGCCTTTCGACTGCTCGTACAACGGCATCACCTTCTGCGCCGCCGCTTGCAGATCACCGATCCGCGAGGCGGCCGAAGGGTGGGTCGAAAGGATCTCGGGTGGCGCATTGCCCTGCTCGGCCGCACCCATTTTCTGCCAGAGCGACACGGCGGCGCGCGGGTCATAGCCCGCCCGTGCCGCCAATTCCACCCCCATCCTGTCGGCCTCCGTCTCGTGCGTGCGGCTGTTGGGCAGCGTGAACATCACGCTGGTCAGCTGCTCGCCCAGGTCCGTGGCCGCGGACGAGCCCATGGCGATGGACAGCACCGACAGGCCGAGATTGGTCGCCATCTGCTGGGACACCCGTTCACGCGCGTGCTCGCGCAGCGCGTGCGCGATCTCGTGGCCCAGCACCGCGGCCAGCTCATCGTCGGAAGGCTTGATCTTCGCGATCAGCCCCGTATAGACGGCAATCTTGCCGCCGGGCATGCACCAGGCATTGATCTCGTCGCTGGACAGCACATGCACTTCCCATTTCCAGTTGGCCGCGTCGGGGCGGAACACACCCGCCTGACCGATCAGGCGCTGGGAAATGGCCTGCACGCGTGCCAGCTGCTGGGCGTCGCGATCCAGCAGGCCTTTGGACTTTGCCTCTTTCAGGATGTCGGCGTACTGCTGGGTTGCCTCTTGCTCGAGCGCCTGCGAAGGCACCATGCTGGACATGTACTGGGTTCGGTCGACGCCCACGGCGCCGGACTGCGTGGTATTCATGCCCGTGCAACCTGCCAATGCGGCCAGCGACAGCACGGCTCCGGCATAGCGCAGAAAGTGACGCTTCTGGTTCATGTCGGCCTCCAAGCCATTTCAACAGCGACAGCGTATCAGACCGGCTCGCCGCATTGCCCGCGATGCCGCAGGGCGTGGTCGATGAGCACGAGCGCCAGCATGGCTTCGGCAATGGGGGTGGCCCGGATGCCAACGCACGGATCATGGCGACCCAAGGTCTGCACCAGCACGGGCTCATTGGCGCGGTTGACCGAGCGACGCTCGACCCGGATGCTGGATGTGGGCTTGATCGCCAGCGACACGGTGATCGGCTGGCCGGTGGAAATGCCCCCCAATACCCCGCCCGCATGGTTGGTCAGGAAGCCATCGGGGGTGATCTCGTCGCCGTGCTCCGAGCCGCGTTGCGCGATGCAGTCAAAACCCGCGCCGATGGACACGCCCTTTACCGCATTCAGGCCCATCATCACGTGCGCGATGTCGGCATCGAGGCGGTCGTAGATAGGTTCGCCCCAGCCCGCGGGCAAGTTTTCGGCCACGACTTCGATGCGCGCGCCGACGGAATCCCCGTCGCGGCGCAACTGGTCCATGTAGGCTTCGAGTTCTGGGACGACCTCGGCGTTGGGCGCGTAGAACGGATTGTTGGGCACTTCGTCCCAGGACACGAAAGGAATCGCAACGGGGCCAAGCTGGCTCATGTAGCCGCGCACCTTCACGCCGTACTGCTCGGACAGCCACTTCTTGGCAATCGCGCCCGCCGCCACGGTGGGCGCCGTCAACCGCGCCGACGAACGTCCTCCGCCGCGCGGGTCGCGCACGCCAAACTTGCGCCAGTAGGCGTAGTCGGCATGCCCGGGCCGGAAGGTGTCGGCAATGTTGGAGTAGTCCTTGCTGCGCGCATCGGTATTGCGAATCAGGAGGCCGATCGGCGTGCCGGTGGTGACCCCTTCGTATACGCCCGACAGGATCTCTACCTGGTCCGCTTCCTGGCGCTGCGTGACGTGGCGCGAGGTGCCCGGACGGCGCCGGTCCAATTCAAGCTGGATGTCGGAGGCGTCCAGGGCCAATCCCGGAGGACAGCCGTCGACGACACAACCGATGGCCGGCCCGTGGGATTCGCCGAAATTCGTGACGGTAAAGAGGGTACCTAGGGTATTGCCGGGCATAGGGAGTCAACAGGGTCGGGTTTGCAAGCAACCCCGATTATGACACCGCCGAGGCCAAAGCCTGGATTTCGGACGCCGGCGCGGGCCGGCCCAGCAGGAAGCCCTGCATCACCCGGCAGCCCAGGGACTTCAGGATTTCACGCTGGCCTTCGGTCTCGACGCCTTCGGCCACCACGGGCAAATGCATCGCCTGGCACAGGCCGAACAGCGCGGAAACGACCTCGCGGCTGCCCGCATCGGATTCCAGCGCCGAGATGAAACTGCGATCGATCTTGACCCAATCGATAGGCAGGTGCCGCAGGTGATTCAGGCTGGAGTAGCCGCAACCGAAGTCGTCCAGCGCCACGCCGATCCCCTTGTCACGCAAGGTGTTCAGGATTTTCACGTGCCGTTCGTAGTGCAGGATGAAGATGGATTCGGTGATTTCCAGCACCAGCTTGCGCGGCGCCAGACGGGTCGAGGCCAATACGTCGGTAACGAGCTGGACCAGGCCGTCCTCGTTCATCTGCTTGACCGACAGGTTCACATGCACGCGCCAGGCGGACGGCCAAAGCGCCGCTTGCGAACATGCGCGCTCCAGGATCCACGCGCCCAGCGGCACGATCAGGCCGCTGCGCTCAGCCAGTTCTATGGTCACGGCGGGAGAGACGCTGCCCAGTTCGGGGTGGTGCCAGCGCAGCAGCGCCTCGCAGCCCTGCACGACGCCGGTGCCGCTGTCGCAGACCGGCTGGTAATACAGTTCAAACTGTTCCATGGCCGGGGTGGTCAGCGCCAGTCTCAGGTCGTTTTCCAGCCCCTGCTGGTCCCGCTGGCGAGCGAGCAGCCGGAAATCGAACAGGTTCCAGCCCGGGCCGCCGCGCTCTTTGAGCGGAACCAGGGCCACCTGCACGCAGCGCTGCAATTCCTCGACGCTGCGGCCGTGCTCGGGATACAGCGCGGCTCCGATCCGAAAAACGGCAATGAGAGGACGCCCCCCGAGATCGTAGGGTGCGCTCAGATCTTCCAGCAGTTTGGCCGACACCTGCGCCGCGCCCTGTTCGTCCACCTCCGGCACACAGACGGTGAACGCGTCGGTGCCGGTGCGCGCAGCCATGCCGCCCAAGGTACGGGTAATGAGGCTGAGCCGGTCCGCCACCAGCACCAGCAGCGCCTGGTCTTCACCGGCGCGAAGCATGGCGCTGATCTGGGCGTAGTGTTCAAAACTGATCAGGAAGAAGGCACCCTGGCGGGCGGCCCCTTGAGGTTTGCCAAGCCACGCGCGCGCGCGACGATGCAGCTCCTGTTGGCTAAGGAGGCCAGTCAATTCGTCGCGCGTCAGGCGGCGGCGCAACGCGCGTTCCCGGCGAACGAACAACAGACTTATCGCTGCAAGTGCGCCCCCGAGGGTCAGGCACAGTGCGAGCAGGTAACTCTCACGCACGGAGCCCCCTATCTATACGCCCCTGACGTTGCGGCCCGCACACGGGCCCAAGGGCTGTAACATTCTTTAAATTATGCATTGTTTTCGCAAAAAGACGCCACATTTCAGAGGCAACGCACCCCTTTTTACTGAATTCCTTCGGATCTGTGTCTGCTCTTGGCGGCACATGACGGGTCCTGGTTAGCGGTCGCTGGCCGGTCCTTTTCGCCATGCCTTGCCCTTTCTACGACAGCCGAACCCCAAAAATTAATACGCTGTGTCTCAATAGTTCTCAGTGAGGCAATTATCACGAGCGAAATAATTGCACAGGTTGTCTGAAATCGAACCAGATTTCGTAATATTCTGTGCGTTCTGTGACATGCCGAATTACAGTGTAAGCGCCGTCACCGAGCTATTGGTAACGTGTGTCACGTTTCTTATCCAGGTTTTTTTCCCCTGCCAGGGCCCTCGCTGCGTGCTGCCTCCCTTTGAAGGCCAACCGAGCGCCCCACGACGCAGGCAACCGCGCAGTTCAGGAAGGGACCCTCAAGTACATGCCTACCCTACGCCGGCTACTTTTATGTTCCGCCCTGCTGATCGGGTTCATCCTGCTTGGCGCCCAGGCCTTGGGCATGCTGGCGGCGCACCGCTATCTGAATGCCCAACTGGCGCAGCAAAGTGAAGCGGGCGTCAACGCGTTGGCGTGGGCGCTGTCGCATGGCGAGGCGACTGGCGCCGAACAGGCGAAACTGGCAGACGAACTGTTCGGACAAGGCCTGTACTCCCTGGTGCGTATCACGAACGAAGGGAATGCAGTCAGCGCGGAACGGCGCCTGCATCCGGACGGCTCTAGCCGCGAGCGGGACTGGCGCGGCGCGTGGCTCAATATGGAAGCGCCCGTGGTGTCCCGGCCGTTCACTGCCGCGGACGGTGGGACAAAAGGCACCATAACGGTGCAATCGGACGCCCGGCTGGCGCGCGATACCCTATGGCAAGGCGGCATGAGAGTGCTTGGCCTGGTGCTGGCCGCTGGCGTCTTCTGGGCGCTCTTCGCCGTCAACCTCGTCCGCTGGATAGAAGCGCGAACCTCGCGCGACATCTGCGAGCGCGTACGCGCCCTTGCCCCGGGCAACGAAACACCATTGACGGGATCGTGCGAACTCGTCGGGGTGGATCAGGCACTGGTGGACGCGCAGCGCAGAGTGGCGGCCACGGTACAGGAACAGAACGCCAGGATCGAATCCCTGCAAAGCGAGATCTATCGGGATCCCATCACCCGCCTGTCCAACCGGAAGTATTTCGTCGACCAGTTCCGGCAGGCGCTGGCCGACAAGACCCACGACGCGGGGGGGCATCTGTTGATGTTCCGCCAGCGCGACCTGGCCCAGATCAACCGGCATCTGTCGCGCGCCTTCACGGACCAGTGGCTGCGTTCGTCGTCGGACCGGCTGCGCAAGCTGGTGGCGGAATTCGGCGGACCGGCCTCGCAGGTCGCCCGCATCAGCGGATCGGACTTCGCGCTACTGCTGCCGCGCACCTCCGCGCCGCAGGCCAGCCTGCTTGCCGAACGCGTGCGGCGCGAACTGCGTTCGCTGCGTGTGCCAATGGATAAATACGGATGGTGCCGCTGGGCGCTGGCCATGGCGGCCTTCGCGCCGGGCGACAACATGAGCGATACGCTGGCGCGGCTGGATCACGCGCTGATGTGCGCCGAAAGCGCCGATGACGATCAGATCACGCCGGCCAGCCAGGCGGCCGACAGCACCCGCATCGGCGAATACAGCTGGCACGACGCCCTGATCACGGCCCTGGAGCAGCACCGGTTCTCGCTTTCGGCCCAGCCGCTGCATGACCTGTCCGGCGCGCTGCTGCATCACGAAGCCAGACTGACTCTGCACGACCTTTCCGGCACCGATCCCGTGCCGGCCTCCATCTTCATGCCGCCCGCGGTACGCCTCGGCCTGTCGGCCGATTGCGACATCCAGGCGATCAGGCTGGGGCTGGACTGGCTGTTCACCCATGACGGCGCGCTGACAGTGCCCGTCTCGCTGGCGTCGCTGGCACAGGGGTCCTTTCTGCTCAGACTCGAGCGCATGCTGGCCGACCGCCCGGCGCTGACGTTGCGCCTGATCATCGAGGTCGATGCCGTGGGCCTGGTGGAACACGGGGCCGACGTGCGCCAGCTCTGCGACATCGTCACCAGCGCGGGCGCCCGTGTCGGCCTGTCGCGGCTGTCACAGCAATTCGGCGCCATGGAACACCTGCACGAATTTCCCGTGTCGTACCTGACGCTATGCGGCAGCTTCATCGCCGGACTGCTGCACAGCCCCGGCAGCCAGCATCTTGCGGCCACCGTGGTCGCCACCGCCATGACCCTCGACATGGCGGTCTACGCCGCGGACGTCCCCGACACGGCCACGCAATTCGTTCTGGAAGAAATAGGCGTCCGCGCGATACGCGGGGCTGTCGTAAACTTCGCCCACGCGCACGATCTCGCGCTTGATCACCAATGGGTTCCTAGTTGACGGAAGGATTGTTTCTTCGCACCCGCTGGCATTTCCGCCACCGCCGCGCCTGCTCCACGGACGCCACTTCGCAATACTCCTGGTCGCGAATGGGGCTGCTGTTCTGCGTCCTGTTCTGGCCCGGCTACGCCATGGCCTATGGCCTGAATGGCGACTACGAGAACATCCAGTCCGGCCTGACCGCGGGCGTCGCGATCGCTTGCGGCCTGGCGTGCGGCATCGCCTGGGCTCATACCCGGAACACCATGTACGCGGCAGGCCTCGCCTTCATGCTCATTGAAGGTTTGTTCCGCTCGCTGCCCACGCTGATGCCCCCGGGCGCGCTACAGGCAGGGTCATACGCGGCCCTGCTGGCGCTGACGATCCCGCTGTTGCAGGGTTCGCGCATAGCCGCCATGCTCGCGGCAGCATGCCGCTGGACCAGCATCGCGCTGGCCGGCATTGCGGCATTGGCGCTGATCTTCGTCTACGAAACCGAAAACGGCATCCTGCCCACGGCAATCGCCGCCGTCTGTGCCGTCATCAGCCTGCCATTGGCGGCGTGGTTTCTGGCGCGGGCGGCACGGCAGTCACAGGGCCGCGCCTCGTCCCTGGCGCTGGCATTCGCCTACGGTTTTTCGGCCTGGATGCTGTGGCACGACGCCTGGCACGCGGACGGCGCCGACACCGCTGGTATGGCTGCCGAACTGCTGCGGCTGATGCTGGTATCGGGCGCCCTGGCCTGGCTGGCGCTGAGCACGCCCGCTCGGGCGCAGGCCGCTTCGCCCCCCAATGCCATCGACCCTACCGACGCCGAGCATCTCGCCCAGGGAGAACTGCGGCTCGCGGAGCTTGCGGGCGCCCTGGATACGCAGCGCCAGATGAACGCGCTGATTTCGCACGAACTGCGCGCGCCGCTGGCCACCATCAGCGCGGCAGCCCAGTCGTTGGACATGATTCTTTCCGACAGCGGCGAAACCGTCGATAACCGCCTGGCGCGCATCCATCGCTCGGTCACCCGCATGACCGAGCTGATGGACCAATTGCTGAACCAGGACAGGCTGGACGAACAGGCATGGAACCCGCGCGGCGAACAGGCAGACATGGCGGAACTGGCGCGCGATGTCGTCACCGCCATGCAACCGGACACCGCCCATGCGCTGATGCTGCAAGCGGACGGAACCTTGCCCGTGTACTGCGATCGTCCCCTGACCAGCGTGGTGGTGCGTAATCTGATCCACAACGCAATCAAGTATTCACCCGCCAATGAGCCGGTCCGGATTGAAACGGGACACACCCGCGTTGGCGACATGCCGATGACCTGGCTGGCGGTCATTGATCGCGGGGCCGGCATCGGCGAAGAAGAGCAGGCCCGAATCTTCGAGCCGCGCTTCCGGCGTTCCGCGCATCGGGAAACCCAGGGCATGGGGATAGGTCTGTACCTGGCCCGGCGAATCTGCCAAAACCAGGGTGGCTCGCTGACCATGCAAAGCAAGGTGGGCGTCGGCACGCGTTTTGTCGTCACGTTGCCCGCCACCGCCCCGGCGGTGTGACCCCTACCCCGGCGACGGGGGCAGCCGGCCTCAGGCCGCGAACACGTATCCCTGTCCGCGCACTGACAGAACCGGCAGTTTCAGACCCGCGCTCTGCGCCTTGGCGCGCAGACGGCTCACCAGCACATCGATGCGGCGCAGTTCGAAACCGCCCGGGCTGTCGGGCAGAAACAGTTCCGCCAGGGCCTGGCGGCTGACCGCATTGCCAGCGGCATCCATCAAGGCAACCAGGAACGTCCGCTCCTGGGCGCTGAGGTGCAGCGAAGCGCCATCGGGCGCAACCAGGATCCACCCGCCATCCTGCAAGGACCAGTTGGTGTCCGCGGACGCGCGCGTTTCGGCGTCGGCCGGCCGAGGCGCTTTCGCCAGACGCATCCGGCGGGCCAGGCTGCGAATGACCGAGCTGAGTTCAAGTAGATCCACGGGCTTGGTCATATAGACATCGGCGCCGCCCTCCAGCCCGCGCACCCGATCTTCCAGGGCGCTGCGGCCCGTCAGCATCACAATGCCCACCGGGCTCAAGGCACGCAGGCGGGTTGCGACGGAAAAACCATCCTCGCCGGGAAGATGAGCATCCAATATGACGATGTCGCAGGGCTGCTCCTGCAATCGGCGGTAAAACGCCACTGCATTGTCACAGGCAAACGCCACGCGAAAACCGTAGCCGCCCAGGCCTAACGCCAACTCCTCCCGGAAGTCGGCATCATCCTCAAGCAGGCCGATACATAGCAAACCATCTGCGCCAGGCATATTCAGAGTGCTTTATATTGAAATTGTCGACAAATACCCCTGGAGGCCCATTGCAATAAAAGGCCCCGCAGCCGGCAATCTTACGACTTTTACAATGGAAACGAATGATTGCAGCGAAAAAAACCGCGATATTTCACATTTTTGCGCGCTTTTTTTCGTAATCCGTCCGCCACCGTCGATTATCCATCCGCAGATGCCGGTGAACCGCCATCAGGATGAACAGCTCACTTCGATTCCGCCCGCCCAATCCGGCGGCAGCGCCGCATAGCGTTCGTATCCGTCCTGCTCGACGTAGGGATTCCGCAGCAGTTTCATCAGCGTATCTATTTCGCCGGCGTCGCCCGTTTTGGCCGCGCGGATCGCCTCTTCCGCCAAATGGTTGCGCAGCACGTAAACCGGATTGACCGCATTCATGCCTGCGATCACTTCCGGCGCGGGCCGGCCATCCTGAGCCTGACGGGCCAGTAGCCTGTCCAACCAGTCCGCCGCGGCCGTCCGGTCGATGAAAAGATCCTCGAACGTCCGGCGCTGTCCTTGCAGCGCGTTCGCGAGCCGCCGCCAGGTCAGCGTGAAATCGGCCCCATTGGCGTCCATCAGCTTGAGCAGATCGTCCAGCAGCGCTTCGTCCGCGGGCTGCCAGGCCGCCAAACCCAGCTTCGCGCCCATTTTGTCATGGAAGGCCCGCGTGAAAACCGCCTCGAATTCGTCCAGCACGGCGCGCAGGGCCTCTACGTCCTGCACCAGCATGTGCAGGCTGCCGCCAAGCCGGTAAAGATTCCAAAGCGCCACCGAGGGCTGCCGATTCCACGAATAGCGCCCTTCGGAATCCGAATGGTTGCAGACGTGCCCCAGCCGGAAACCATCCATGAATCCATAAGGGCCATAATCCAGCGTCAGCCCCAGGATGGACATATTGTCCGTATTCATCACGCCATGGCAAAACCCCACTGCCTGCCAATCCGCCATCAATAGCGCCGTGCGCCGGGTAACCGCCCGCAGGAGATTTATATATGGCGCGGTTTCATTCCCGGATTCGCCAACAGCCGTTTCGCGGCATTCCGGGTAGTATCGGTCGATCACATAATCGGCCAGTGTCTTGAGCATGTCGGGCTGGCGCCGCGACGACCAGTGCTCGAACGAGCCAAAACGCACAAAACTGGGTGACATGCGCGTCACGATGGCGGCCGTCTCGACGGTCTCGCGCATGACCGGGTCATCCGACACCACCAGCGCCAGCGCACGCGTCGTCGGCACGCCCAGCCCATGCATGGCCTCGCTGGCCAGGTATTCGCGCACCGACGAGCGCAGTACGGCGCGGCCGTCGCCCATGCGGGAATAAGGCGTCATGCCCGAGCCCTTGAGCTGCAGTTCCCATCCCCCCTGAGGACCTTGGACTTCGCCCAGAAGGTGGGCGCGCCCGTCGCCAAGCTGGCCCGCCCAGATGCCAAACTGGTGACCGCTGTAGACGGCGGCCAGGGTGTCGCCACCCGGCAGCGGCTGGGCACCGGAAAATACGCTCAGAAATTCGGGCGTAGATAGGGCATCGGGCGCCAGCCCGATCAGGGCGGCCGCGTCCGCATTCGCATGCAGCAGACGCGGGTTGTTCAGCCCCTGGGGCTCCAGGCGGGTATAAAAGGCCGCGGGCAGGGCCGCAAACGAATTGACGGCTTGCAGTTCGGTCAGGGACAGGGCGTTCATGCGCGTTGACTCCTGGCGGCGCGCTTGGCGGGCCGCACATAGAAAATGGCGCTGAGGAAGAAGGTTGCCGACAGGAGGATTTCGCCCCACGCCATCAACACGGACAGGGGCGCCGGATCCGACATGGCGCGCACCACCCCTTCCATCAGGTACAAAAGCGACAGCATGGCCGCCCATTGGTACGTGTAGATATTGCCGCGTACGATGCCGCGCAGCGGAACCGCCAGCGGCAAGGCCTTCAGCAGCATCCACGAACCTCCCGGCCGCAACGGCGCCACCACCGTTTCCCAGGCGACGCAAAGCACGATCAGCGCAAACAGTGATACCGACGCCAGCAGGCGCAAGCGGGGGTTGAGTTCAGGGTTCATGCTGCTATTATCGCCTGATGAATCGCCCCGCCGAGCCCGCCGCCACCACGCCGGCGGCCACCGAGCCATCGACCTTGCGCTCTTCATGGGTCGCAAGGGCCGGACGCGTCTTTCGTTTTGTTGCTCAACGCGCCAACGAAGAAAAGCTGCTTCAGGTCGCATCCAGCCTGACTTTCACGACGGTCCTGGCGATCGTTCCAATGCTGGCGGTGGTGCTGTCGCTATTTACGGCCTTTCCCGTATTCCAGGAGTTCAGGGTCGCCCTCGAAGACTTCCTGACCCACAGCCTGATGCCGCCGTCCGTCTCGGACAACATCATGGAATATCTGAACCAGTTCGCGCGCCAGGCCTCCCGCCTGACGGCCATTGGCGGCGCTTTTCTGCTGGTCACCTCGCTGCTGCTGATCATGACGATCGACCAGGCGTTCAACGACATCTGGCGCGTCTCGCGCCAGCGGCCCCTGCCCCAGCGGGCACTGGTTTACTGGGCTCTCATCACGCTGGGGCCGGTTCTGGCCGGCGCCAGCCTTTGGGCGACCTCGTTTGTCGCCCGCGAGTCGCTGGGATTGGTCCAGGATGTGCCCGAGGCCGTCAGTGTTGCCGTGTCGTTCATCCCGCTGGTACTGACCGGGCTGGGTTTCGCGGCGCTGTTTGTCGTCGTGCCGAACCGCGACGTGCTGTGGCGCGACGCCCTGGTCGGTGGCGGCGTCACCGCAGTCGTGCTGGAAATCATGAAGTCGGGGTTCGCGTATTACCTGACGCGGTTTCCCACGTACACGGTCATCTACGGCGCCTTCGCAACCCTTCCCATCTTCCTTCTCTGGATCTATCTATCCTGGCTGGCGGTGCTGCTGGGCGCCACCCTCGCATCCAGCGCGCCGCTGATCAGGCTGGGGCGCTGGGAGATCAATCGCTACCCCGGCGCCTCGTTCGTCGACGCGCTGGACGCTTTGCGCGCCCTGCGCAAGGCCCAGGCCACCAGGCCGTCGGGTCTGTCCGCCAACGCGCTGGCCTCGCAGTTGCGGCTCCATCAGGACGAACTGAATGAAGTGCTGGAATCCCTGAGCGCCATGGGACTGGCCACCCGCAGCCCCGAAGACAACTGGATGCTCACCTGCGACGCCAGGGAAACGTCGATGGCGCCCGTGGTGGACCGTTTTCTGCTGGACCGCAGCCAGCCTCGGGTCCGCAATGACCCGGAAATTCTGCGAGTCGCATCCTCCGTGATTTCTCAGCAAAATGCGCCGACGCTGGAAGAACTCTGCGGAGAAGCGCAAAATACCCAAAATGGAATCGCTCCCGTACTGCAATTGGAAGCGAACAAGAAATAGCAAAGCATTCGGGCGTAGTCCGCCCAGGAGGAACCGATGTTGAAGGTCAGCGAGATTTTGCGCGTCAAGGGCGACACGCTCTATACGGCGTCGCCGGACATGCCTGTGTCCCAGGCAGTGCAAACCATGAGCGAACAGGACATAGGCTCGCTGGTGATCATGGAGTTCGGCACCTTGACCGGCATGCTCACGTTCCGAGAAATCATCCGGCACATGCATGCCCATGGCGGCGCCGGCGAAACGACCATCCGTTCCATCATGGACGACGCCCCGGTCAGCGTGTCCCCCAACACCAGCGCCGACGAAGTGCAGCGCCTCATGCTTGAAAAGCACGCGCGCTACATCCCTGTCATGGACGGCCCGACGCTGATGGGCGTCATTTCCTTCTACGACATGGCTCAGGCCATCGTCGCGGCCCAACAGTTCGAAAACAACATGTTGAAGGCCTACATCCGGGACTGGCCCACGGAAAGCCCCGAACCCGCCAAATCCTGAAGCTGAAGCGCCCGCCGCGCCCGCCGCGGACTCACACCCCTACCGGCGCCGCCTCGAACGCGGCGCCGCGTGTATCCGACGATTGCCGCTGGCTGCGCCAGGCGTCATAGATAAGCTCGGGATTGTTGGCCGCCAGCAAGGCCGGATCCGACAGCATCCGCCTCCAGCGGCGCGCGCCGGACTGGCCGTTCACCAATCCCAGCATCGGACGCGTCATCACGCGCAGCGGCACGCCCCTGGCGACCTGCCGCGCGGCGTATTCGGTCATGGCATCCACGACCTGCGCGTCGCTGGGCAGACGCACGGACGGCCACAACTGCAAGGAAACCTCGGACAGCACGCGCGGGGTGTGCCAGGCGGCACGGCCCAGCATCACGCCGTCAAAATCCTCCGAGGCGCGCACGGACTGTCCCGCATCCGCCAACCCGCCATTGAGCACGAAGATGCAATCCGGAAAATCGCGCTTGAGCTGCGTGACCACGTCGTAGCGCAGCGGAGGAATTTCGCGGTTGTCCTTGGGGGACAGGCCTTTAAGCACCGCATTGCGGGCATGCGCAATGAATACCCGGCAGCCCGTGTCGTAGATCTTGCCGACGAAATCGCGGACAAAATCGTAAGATTCTTCGTAATCCAGGCCCAGGCGGTGCTTCACGGTGACCGGAATGTCGACGGCGTCCTGCATGGCTTTCATGCAATCCGCCACCAGCGCCGGCTCCGCCATCAGACAGGCGCCAAACGCGCCCTTTTGCACCCGCTCTGAGGGGCAGCCGCAGTTCAAGTTGATCTCGTCGTAACCCCATTGCCGGCCCAGCCTGGCGGCATGCGCCAGGGCTTCGGGCTCGCTGCCCCCAAGCTGCAGCGCGACGGGGTGCTCGGCCTCGTCAAAGTCCAGGTGACGCGCGACATTGCCGTGCACCAGCGCGCCGGTGGTGATCATTTCCGTGTACAGGCGTGCGCGAGGGGCCAGCAGCCGGTGAAAAAAGCGGCAGTGGCGGTCGGTAACGTCGATCATCGGGGCGACGCATAGCCGCCAATCGGGGGAGTCCAAGAATCACTCTACAAAACAAGGGGATGCGGTATTTTACGGTGCTTGGCGGCATTATGCCCGGCGTCCTGATTCGTCCGCCTTCCGAACAGCCGCCAGGACCAGCCCGCCATGTGGTCTAAAATTGCGCCGCCGCCGCCGTTCAGGCATGTCCGAGCGTCCGTTAACCCCCTTACACCCGCACATCAATGGCCGTATTCACTCCCGTAACCGACGACGACGCGCGCGCCCTTCTGGCGCATTTCGACTTGGGCGAGTTCGTCTCGCTCCGAGGGATTACGGCGGGTATCGAGAATACCAACTATTTCCTGCACACGACGCGGGGTGAATACGTCCTGACGCTGTTCGAAGTGCTGACCCACGCCCAATTGCCGTTCTACATCGAGCTGATGTACCACTTGGCGGAACGTGGCATACCGGTGCCTCAGCCCCAGAACCTGCGTGACGGCACCCGCCTGACCACCCTGCACGGCAAGCCCTGCGCGATCGTGTCGCGCCTGCCCGGCGGCTATGAGCCCGCGCCTGGCGCGGCTCACTGCGCCCTGGCCGGCGCCACGCTGGCCCGCGCACACCTGGCCGCCCAGGACTTCCCTATCCGCCAGCCCAACCTGCGCGGGCTGTCCTGGTGGCTGGAAACGGCCCCGAAGGTCATGCCTTTCCTGGATACGGCCCAAGCCGGCCTTCTTGCTTCGGAGTTGGCCGCCCAACAAGCCGCCACCGCCACGCCCGCGTGGCAGGCGCTGCAGTCGGGTCCGGCCCACTGCGACCTGTTCCGTGACAACGTCCTGTTCGCGGGCACCTTCGAGAATCCGCTCATGGGCGGCATCATCGACTTCTATTTCGCGGGCTGCGATACCTGGCTGTTCGACGTGGCGGTCAGCGTCAATGATTGGTGCATCGACCGCGACTCCGGCGAATTCATCCCTGAATTGGTCCAGTCCTGGCTGAGCGCCTACGCGGGCGTTCGGCCCTTCACCGACGCCGAACGCGAAGTCTGGCCCCTGATGCTGCGCGCGGCCGCCCTGCGGTTCTGGGTTTCCCGCCTGTACGACTTTTTCCTGCCCCGGCCGGCCCAGACCCTCAAGCCGCACGACCCTCGCCACTTCGAAAGAGTGTTGCAAGCGCGCCACCGCTCGACCCTGCCAATATTGCCGTAACCGTTACGCCCCCCATAATGGGAATAGCGCGTCCCTTTCGAGAGATCACTCCTTCAGAGAGCCATGCAAGCAGCATTTCTTCCCGCGACGTCCGGCTGGCTTTGGGTCCGAGACGGATTCCGTCTGTTCCGCAAGCAACCCCTGGCCATGTTCACCTGGGCCATGGCCATCAGCCTGCTGGTCATCTTCGCCACGGCCACCCCGCCGGTAGGCCCGATCCTGGTCGTGGCCCTGATGCCCATCATCACCCTGATGACGCTGTCGGCCTGCAAGCATGTAGAGGCCGACCGTGTCATGCTGCCTTCCATGTGGGGCAAGCCGCTCAAGCAGCCTGGCGTTTTCAGAAAGCTGTTCCTGATGGGCCTGCTCTATGCGGCGCTCTGCATGGTGACCGGCCTGGTCATCTTCCTGCCGTTCACCGACGCGATGATGGAGGGCATGCGCATTGCGTCCGTCGAAAAAAGCATGGAGCCCATCCTCTCGGCCATGGCCGTGCCGCTGACCCTGTTCGCGGTCGTTTACATGGTGATCGCGGCGCTGTTCTGGCATGCGCCGGTCCTGGTGGCCTGGCACGGACTGCGCTTGATGCAGGCCCTGTTCTTCTCCGGCATCGCCTGCTGGCGCAACAAGCTGCCTTTTCTTGTGTATGGCGCCACCTGGATCCTGGTGTTTCTGTTCATCGACCTCTGCGCCGGCCTATTGGTCGCCATCGGTCTTTCTCCCCAGCTCGCCGGTACGCTGCAAATCCCGTTCAACATCGCGGCGGGTGGCGTACTGTATTGCAGCTTCTATCCGGCCTACACCTCCGTGTTCGGCATCAATAACGCCGGCGCGCAACTCGACGACGGCAACGGCGCCCAGGCATAGCGCCACGCGGCAGGGCGCTAGCGCCCTGCGCAGCCCCACAACCCGCCCGTCCCGCGCAACGAACGCCACATCGATGGCGTAGCGCATGCCAAAGGTGTGCACCGCCGCGCACCGACTCAGCAGGATGCCCGATCTGGGTCCGGGAGGGCCGCGACCCAGCAAGCCGCGCATCCGGCTCTGCCACGTCCCGATCCTCAGCAAGCGTAGGCGGTCAGCCGGCAAAGGCCCGGGCCGCTTCATTGCACGCTCTGCAGCAGTTGAACCGCGATCGGAAAGGCCAGCACGATGAACGTGCAGGGAAAGATGCAGCCGATCAAGGGCAGCAGCATCTTCACGGGCGCCTGCATCGCCAATTGTTCGGCGCGCACATGGCGGTCGCTGCGGCATTGCGCGGCCTGCGCGCGCAGCACCGGCCCCAGGCTGGCGCCCAGGGCCTCCGCCTGCGCCAGGGCAGCCGCCCAATTGCGTGCAAGCGGGCTATTGCTGCGCTCGGCCAACGCCTTGATTGCGGCGATTCTTGAAACGCCCGCCCGCATCTCGGCCAGGGCATCCGTCAGCGCATCCCGCAATACACCGCGCGGTCCGCTCTGGGCAGCCAGTTGCAGGGCCCCCTGCACGCTCAGGCCCGCCTCCACGCACAGCGTCATCATGTCGAACACGAACGGCAGATCCCGCTCGATGTCCCGGCGCCGCCTGGCACCCAGCCGGTGCAGCCACAGGATGGGGGCAATCCCGGCCGCAAGCGCCGCCGAAACCGACCACGGCGCCCACGCCAGAAAGTTCGATGATGCGGCCGTGATCGCCACGGCCCCTGTCAGCCCGCCCGCGGCCATCGCGGCACTCGCGGATAACGCCGCCAGGTGCGCATAGCCTACGCCCGCTGGCAAGGCCGCCTGTTCGATCGCCCGGGTCAGCCGGATGCGCCAGCGCCAAGAGCACAGCGGCCCCGCCAAGGGCGCCACGGCCGATATCCATGGCCAGGCCGCCCGCCACCACCATGGCAGGGCGGAGGACGCCTCCTGGTCCTCCCAAAGCAGCGGCCTCAACACGATCCATGCAAGCCACGCGGCCCCTGCCGCCGTTGTGAGCATGCCCAGATACAACCACATCGCGACCTCCCTTCAGATATCGATCCGGATGATGCGCCGGATCAGCAATACCCCTGCGGTTTCCAGCACCGCCACGATCGTCAACACGCCCCATCCCATCGGGGTGTGCCACAGCAACCCCATGATCTCCGGCTCCAGCCGGTCCAGCACCGCCAACAGGAGCAAAGGCAAGGCGCCAACGATCCAGGCCTGCAGCCGTCCCTGGGACGTCAGCGCCAACAGCTTGGCTTGCAGTTGCAGCCTGGCCCTCAAGGTCTGCGCAATGCTCTCCAGCGCCTCCGCAAGGTTGCCCCCGGTCTGCGCGGCGATGCGCATGGCCGCCACGACCAGCGAGGTCGAGTCGGCCGGCATCCTGCCATGCAGGTTGTCCAGCGCGGCATCCCAGGTCACGCCCAGGCGCTGCTCGCGCAGCATCAGACCAAACTCCTGAGCCAGGGGCGCGCCACTTTGGTCAACCACATGGCGCAGGCCGGTCGTCAATGCCACCCCCGCCCGCAACGAGGACGCCAGCATCAGCAGGGCCATGGGCAGCTGCTCTTCAAAGCGGCGCGCGCGCCGTCGCCGCAGTCCGTCCACCGCCATTCGAGGCGCGCGCGACGCCATCGCCGCAATCAGCGCGGCAAGCAGGCCGCTGCCGGTGGCCGAGAATGCCAGCACTGCCGCCACCGCCGCGCAACCCAGCGCGCCCACCCATAACTGCGCCGGATCGATGAACAGGAACACTTCGCTCAGCCGCACGCCGGCATCCTGGGTATAGACTTCCCGATAGCGCCGCAGCGCAGGCGCGAACCAGTTCTGGACACGCCAGGTCAGCAATACCGCGCAAAGCATGGCCGCCGCCGCCGCAAGCCAGATCATGGCAAACCTTGAGGAAAGCCGCCGGCGTCCGGCCCGCCGCCCGCCGCGTCGGAGAACCAGGCGGCCTCGAAGGCCGCCCCCGCTTCCGCCCACTCCCGTGCGAAGCTGGGCAGGCCGCCGCAACCCAGGAACCCCTGGATCCGGTCGTACCGGAACAAGTCCTGCAACTGGATGCGGCCGCTTTCCATCCCGGCGACTTCGACGATCGATGTCACGATGCGCCGCCCATCCGCCAACCGGGCCTGCTGCACGACAATGTCCACGCTGGCGGCGATATGCTCGCGTACGGCCGGCAACGGCAAGTCCAGGCCCGCCATCAAGATCATCGCCTCGAGCCGCGCCAGGGCATCGCGGGGCGAGTTGGCGTGCAGCGTCGTAAGTGAACCTTCGTGGCCCGTGTTCATCGCCGTCAGCATGTCGAAGGCTTCCGGTCCACGGCACTCTCCCACCACGATTCTGTCCGGCCGCATGCGCAAGGCATTGCGCACCAGTTCGCGGATATCGATGCGCCCCCTGCCCTCCTGGTTGGCCGGGCGCGCCTCCAGCGCCACCAGATGGTCGTGATTCAGCCGCAACTCCGCGGCGTCCTCAATCGTCACGACACGCTCTCCGTCCGGAATCTCATTGGACAGAATGTTCAGCAGCGTCGTCTTGCCCGACCCCGTCCCCCCCGAGACCACCAGGTTCTTGCGCATTCCGACGCACAACGCCAGAAACTGCGCCATGGCGTTGCTCAGGGCGCCCAGGGCGATCAGGTCGGGCATCTGCGGACGCCGCTGCGGGAACTTGCGGATGGTCAGGCTGGCGCCCTTCATCGCGACCGGCGGGATGATGGCGTGTACGCGCGACCCGTCCGGCAGGCGCGCATCCACCATGGGCGAGCTTTCGTCTATGCGCCGGCCCAGCGGCGTCACGATGCGTTCTATCACCCAGCGCACGGATTGCTCGCTGGTGAACGCCGCTTGATGGCGCCACAGGCGCCCCCCGCGTTCCACATAGATCTCGTCGTAGCGGTTGACCATGATTTCGGTGATGTCGCTGGCCGACAGCAACGGTTCCAGCGGCCCCAGGCCCACCGCTTCATCCAGCACCTCCCGGCACAGCGCCGCCCTGTCCGCGTCCGCGGGCAGATCCGCATCCGTCGCCACGATATGCGTCAACAAGCGCTCTGCTTCGGCACGAAGCATGCCGTCGCTCATGCCCGCCACATCGCGTCGGCGCAAGTCCAACGCGTTCAGCAAGGCGGTGTGCAAGCGGCGGCGATCATGCAGGCGATGCTGGGACGCCGCCGGTTGGGGAACCGGCGGCGGCAAGGCGGCGGCGGCTTCGTCCGGCCGATCCGCTACCCTGGCCGCCGACGGACTTTCAACGCTGGCATCTTCTTTCGACGCGGCTTCCTGCTGCGCCCACGACACCCGCAGCCGGCAGGGCCCGATCAGAATCTCATCATCGGGCAGCACGGGCGCGTGGCGCACCACCCTTAGGCCGTTCACCATCGTGCCGGCCAGCGTACCCAGATCTTCAAGCACGATGGCGGCCTCTTCGCACGACAGACGAGCGTGCTGGCGGCCAACCCGCCAGGTGACGATGCGCAAACCGCAATGCGCCCCCCGCCCGATCAACACGGGCGCCGGAACGTCCATGCTGCGCGTGCCGGCGTCTTCGAAGGTCATTTCTATTCTGAGCATCCGGTCACTCCCGCAAAGACAGGCCGGCGCCATCGGGTTGAACACGCCATTGGGAACCCGCGCCTGAATAGGGATCCCAGCCGCCCGGGTCGGCGGGCACCGACGTGCCCAGCCGTGGCGGCTCGGGAAAGGCCGCCTCCAGGGTTTCGCGGCCGCGCCGCACGCGGTCCGCCATGGCGGGCTCTCCCTGTGACACGATCTTCGGCGTCACGAAAATGGCCAGTTCGGTCTCGCGCCGCTGATAGCGGCGCGACGAAAACAGCGCGCCCAGAATGGGGATTTCCTGCAGCCAGGGCAGGCCATTGACTTCGCTGCCCTGCTCCCGCGAGAGGAATCCGCCGATGACCAGCGTGTTTCCAGAACGCACGTTGAACTCGGTGGATGCACGACGCGTACGCAACGCCGGTCCTCCCGGCAGGCTCAACGAGGTATCCACCGAACTGGCTTCCACCTCGATCAGTGACCGGATGACCCCGTTTCGGTCTATCCGGGGCGTGATGTTCAGCGAAACGCCATAGGGCTTGAACAGCGTCGTGGGATTGCCGCGAGAGTCGGTGGACTGATAGGGCACTTCCCCTCCCGCCAGGAAGGTTGCGCTGGCGCCACTGCGGGCAAGCAATTGCGGCTGCGCCAGCATGACGGCCTCGCCCGTCTGGGCCAGGGCCGCGATGCGGGCTGACAGCAAGGCATTTACGCCAAAGTAGCCCGCGGCCGGCGATGCCGGGCCCGCGGTCTCGATTACCTGTTCTCCGGGCCGGGTCGTTCGGCCACGGGATCCGGCATCCCACGCCAGGCCGGCATTGACTCCGCCCTGAGTCACACCGTCCCAGCGCACCCCGAATTCCCTTAATCTGGAAGTGGGGATCTCGACCACCTGGACATCGAGCAGCACCATGCGATCCCAGCCCACCTGCCCCGTGAAATCCAGCACATCGGGATAGCGGTCGGCCAGGGCGGCGATGCGAGCGCGATCATCGTCCGACAGGTCATCGCCTTCAATCAGAATGCGCCCGCCCACGCTCGTGCTGCGCGCCCCCGGAATACGCGACAGCAAGCTCTGGACTTCGCCGCGCAAGCGCGGCGTACCCGCCGGAACCACCCGCAGCTCATAGGCGGTGATCCGGTCGCGGCCGGTCCAGACGTGCACCGAAGACACGCCTTCCGCGCGCGCAAAGAGCACGACCTCGCGCCCTTCGGCCGCCACGGCGCTCAACACCTGGCTGTTGCCGATCGCCACTCGCCGAACGCCGGGATGCGGCAAGACGCGTGTTTCGCCCACTTGCAGCTCCAACGACTCGGTCGCGGGCCAAGCCGGCCCGGCCGCCAGACACAGGCACAACGCAGCCAGTACGCGAAGAATCCGGATCATGGCCGCTCCGGGCCAAGGCCGGCCTGAGCATCGAGGCGGTCGCCATAGAGGATTGCCACGCCGGGCGCGGGCTTGGGGTCGGATTCCAATCCGATCAGCGACGCCAGATCGCTCTGCGTGGACATGCCGACCGCCGCCCCATCATCGCGATGCCGCAACATGGCGGTCAGGGCGCCGGCCTGCCGTGCCGCGATAAATCGCATCGCTTCGTCCGGCGTGGCCGCCAGCGTGATATTGCCGGGCCCGTCGGCGCCGCTGCCCACGGTCAATACGCGCATCCCCTGGAGCACGGGGACGGTGAGATCGCGCTGCCGGTGCGAGAAGCTCACATAGATGTCGATGGCATCCCCCGCGCGCAGCATGTCCGCCAGTCCGCCCAGGTCGGTTCCGGCCACGGTAAGCGCGCGCTGTCCGGCCTGCAGACGGGTTGCCAACGCGGGGGCCGGGGCATTGAAACTCAGATATCCCCGCAGCAGCGGTTCGCCGTGTGCGACGTCGGCGATGAGCGTGGCGCCAAGCAGGCTGCCCAGCTCAAGCGGGTCCAGGCTGGCGCTGGGCGCCCACGGCTGGGGGATTTCGCGCACGGCCACGTGCACCTCTTCCAGCAGCGTCCCTGCGGGCAGGTCATAGGCCGCTACGAGGCGGCTGACCAGGGGCGTCCGCGCTTCGGCTTCCAGCGCCTGGACCCGTTGTTGAACGTGCTCTCGCACCGCCCAGGCGGAAACCAGGCCGGCAAGCAAGGCCAGGGCATAGACGCCAGTACGGCGCAGGCGCGCGGCGCCATGCGTGATCCAGGCTTTCATGGCGCCCACCCGTTGACTCTGAGTCCGCTGCCCGCATCCAGCGGAACCAGCAACAACTCCATACGTTCGCGTTCACGCGCCCACGCCTGCACGGCACCCGCTTTCCGGTCGGGCGCCCATCCGTCTCGCCGCAAGCCCGCCTCGATCAGAGGCGCCATTTTCGCGGGAGGCAGCGCGTACTCCCAGATGCGTTCCGACACCCGAACGCCACGCTCCGTGGTGGCGACGTCCAACCTGACGCGCGCGCCCTCCGGCAGCCAGGCCGGCTGCGGATTCGCGGGGACCGCCCTTGCGCTGACCGACGAAATGCTGCCTATCGTGCGCTCCCTGCCCGCGGCCTCCATCCGGGCTACCCAGCGGTCGTCGCCGACATGCCCCGACAGGATGAGTTGCCCCGGCAGCACATGCAGGTCAGCCAGGCCGGGCTGCTGGCGGGACAGTGCGCGAGCAAGCTCCCGTGGACTTTGCGGCACGTCAAACACCAGCACCTGCGCCGGCAAGCCATGAAGCCACAGCCGATCCGCCAATAGTTCGTGCGTGGCGCCGGCGGGAAAACGCAAACGCCCCAGGGCATTGGCGCCAGCAGATGCGCTAGCACCCGAAGCCATGACGATCAGGACGCTACATAGCGCCGCGCGGGATGCACGCGCTGCCGCGCGGCAGGAATCCCACTTGGGTTTCTGCAAGAAAATGCACGCACTCATCTGTTTTGCCCCCCATGATTTCCCAGCCGGTCCGCAGGCACCACATCCGCCCACGTCGATAACCAATCCAGCGACAGCTTCGGGCGGCCCCAAGGTCCGTCCACCCGTTCAATGGAACGCGCCAAGCGGCTCGCCTCCGACAGCGAACCCTGGCCGGCCTGTCGCCAGCCTGTGCGGGCGCCCCCGACACGGCGTTGCGCGTCGGCATCGCCATGCGCATGACCCGCCCCGCTGGCCACGCTGATGCGGCGCGCAATTGGCAACCACGTCGACGGATCGCGAGTTCGCGGCTGCGTTCGAACTTCCACGGACAGCATCCGCAAACCTGTGCCGAACCATTCGTCCTGCAATGCAGAGACAGGCGGCCGCGCCACGTCGGCCAATGCGGCGGCATCGCTCGACAATTGCATGCCCGCCGGTGCGCGCAGCGCCTCCAGGGACTGCCCCAGCGCTCCCGACATCACGGCCTTGCGGCTGGCCTGCGCCGTCTGCTGCGCCGAAAATTGCAGGTTGCCGATCCCTGTCACCGCCCACAACAGCAAAGCCATGAGGGGCAGCATCAACAGCGACTCGATCACTGCCTGCCCCTGCTGGCGGCTTGCGAACCTGATCATGGCGTCATCCTTGCCCGCATGGCCTCTTGCGGTGTCACCGCCGACAGACGGGCTTGCCAGTACGGGCGGAAAAGCGTCGCGGTTTCAGCGCGGCCATCGGCGCGGCGCTCGGGGCGGGAAAAATAGGTTTCAGCGGCGCTGCTGACGGTGACGGCGCCGGTTTTGCCCAACGCGGCATAGCGGAACAATCCGACGGGCGCCGCCACCGCGCTGTCCGCATCCGTGGTCTTGAGCGCCGCCGCATCCAGGCTGACAGCCACCGCGAAGCGCAAGGGATCGCGAGCACGCGTCAGCGCCACTTCGCGATAGGCGGGCAGACCGCCGCCCGGCCAACGTTGCGCCGATGCCATCGCATAGGAATTCGCCATGGGATTGGTGGCCCCGCTGAAAATGTCCCATGACGTGGAATGTTCGACCCATCTCCAGAAATCTTCCTGCGAGAAGTCCGCCGGGGGTTCGTCCACATATTCCAGATCGCCGGGTGCCTTGCTCTTCTCGCCCTGGGCGGTTCCCCAGCCCATGGCATATTCGCGAAAATAGCAGCCCACCCAACGGTTTGACCGCAGCGCATGATAGGACTGGGTGTCCAACGCCCCCCAGCGCCCATCGGGCCCCAACCATGTGGAGCCTCGCCGCCGCAATTCATGGCGGTGCAACGGACAGCGCGGACTGACCATCCAGGCATTGCGGCGGGTATGGCTGCGGCTGTCCAGAAATCCGTAACGCGCAACCGCCTGTTCCGTGGCGGGCCGCAAGCCTGCCTTGCGCGTGGAAACGCTGCGCTCCACGTAGCCCGGCCACCCGTCCGTCAGCAGGCGCAGCGTCACGGGCGAGGACCCCGCCCTGATGCCCTCGCCCACTCGCCCGCTGGACGGGAAATTGGCTGCCAGCACCTTGCGCATGATGCGTTCTCGAGACGCGGTCAGGTCCGCGACCGCCTCGCGCGCCGCGGCCTCCAGGACTTGATGCACGATCCGGTCATGCTGATCGAAAGCACGAGCCAGCCGAGCCTCGGCGTCAGACGGCGCCTGAGCGGCCTGATAGGCAAGGCCCATATCCGGGCCGAACAGCATGGCGATCAGGCCGGCCGGCGGGTTGCCGCGGCTGCGTTGCGACTGCAAGGCACGAAGGTACTGCGCGGACGCGCCCAGCGTGACCAGATGCGCCATTGCGACCTGATGAGCGATCTGACTGCGGTTGATGTACGCGATGGCATTGAGTGCGCGCGCCTGCTCAAGTGCGCCGCTGTACGCGGCTGCGTCCGCCGCGTGGGTCAGGCGGCCGCGCGCCTCCACGGTCTGGCCCAGGTTGTACAGAACGACAAGGGAAGTCGCGGCGACTGCCACCATCAGCATGCCCAGGACCAGCGCCTGGCCTTGCTGATGGTTGGCCGCCAGGAACCGGGGCGCAGTCAATTTGCGTCCGCGGCGTTGCCGGTGAAGGACTTGAGCGAACGCGCCTTGGTCTGCGCCGCCGCCTTTTGCGCGGCCTGCTGCGCGGCGCGTGTTTGCGTGCCGCCATCCTCGCCGGCGAGCTCGCGCGCCATGGCCGCGGTCTGCGAACGCACGACTTGGCCAAAGTACTGATACACGGCGATCGCGGCAACGGCCACCAGGGCCACGACCACGATGTACTCCGTCATGCCTTGTCCCAATTGACGCTTTCGATGCCCCATCATGTCTGCTCTCCGATGCAGTGAATGTGGAGCTCAGTGTCGCCATCGTGCGATTGACCGGCAATTCGTGGATGCCGAGGCGGACAAATCGATGCCGCCGCATTGACGGGGCGTAGGCATTCCTGCAGGGGAGAGAAAAAGGGCGATGCCGGGCCAGACCGGCCAGGACAATAGATAGCGCGTAGCGGTACAGACAGGGCGAACCAGCCCCATTTTTGGCTGAGGGTTTCCCCTATTGCCGGCCCTCTGGACCAGCAGTAGATTTGAGTTGCCGGGCTGTCTGACACCCATCGCGTGCGAAGCCGGGCAGGAGCGCCTCAGACTCACCTTGAGCTGGGGCGCTCTTCCATTCCGGCCCTGAAATTACGGCCGTGAAATTCCAGCCAGGAGTCCCAACCTTTTGCCGTCGGCGGCGATAGCCGGGGCACCCTACGCCGACCTCCTGCTCGCTGCCCGGGTGTCCGCCTCACGCGATCTCACGCTGCCCTATCGCCAGCGTCCGCCCTCAGTTCCCGATACGCCACGGCACACATGGCCGTTGCCACCATGACCGAGACCACGCAAAAAACGATACCCAGCACGCTCTGCGCCAGCGATGCGCCAGACCTTTCCCACAGCAGGCGGCTCAGCGCAACGCGGGTCAGGACGGCCGAGCCAATCAGCATCAGTTGCATCCCCACCATCGGCCACACGCTGGTCCGAAGCGCCCCGCGTAGCCGCCGAAAGTCGTACTTCCCCGACACCGCCACGCTTGGCAGGCTTAGCGCGAAAGTGCCGATCAGATAAGGCAAGCCGCCCCACATCACCGCCCAGGCGGCAAACACGCAGGCGAAGAACAGCACGTCGCCGCCACGATTGTTCAACGCGATATACACAAGGAATGGCATCACATCATTCGCGGACACCAGCGCCACCGCCAAGGCACTGAACAGGACGATCAACAACAGGTACTTCCACCCCGCACCGCGCGGGCCCTCGGCGGCGTCATGTGCCGCGATACGCCTATGCCACGCCAGCGACACGTGCACCAGCGTCAACAGATTTCCCGCGCAGATGACGGCCACGAATCCTGGTTGCACCAACTGAATCAACTTGGGCGTCAGCAGCACGAACGGCAGCGACAGGACGAACAGGGCTAGTGACCAAGGCGCGGCGGTCATCATGACCCTGCCATGCTGCCGGATGGCGCTTGCCGTCAGTGTCACAAGGCGGCTTGCAGGGAGCTTTGTCGGCACGGAATTCCTTTGCGGATGAAGAGGGGACGGCCGAAAGCGTTATACATCATCCCGCATTTCCAGGTTCAAAACGCAGGCCCTTAGAATGAGGTCATTGCGCGATCCTCTCACCCGCATGGAGGCGGGTTCACCATGACCGAATCGATAAAGTATGTCGTTGTCTTGAGAAAGGGCTGCGAAACCGAAGTCATCTTTGGCGATGATCACGACGCAAAAGCGGGAAGCCGCGTAGCGCTCTATTGCACTGCGTTGGATTTGTCCGGCTTTCATGCGCGAGTCGTCCGTGTTCCTGCCCCCTCGAGCCAGGCGGCCGCGCAGGGCGCGGAGACACGGACGTATTGGTTCCCCACCTCGGATGTGGCCTTTGCGTTTGAAGTCAACGGCGGGGAACTGCCGACGGGATTTACCTCGTAATCGCATAACGGCGGCGCGTTATCGCGCACGCCAGCCGCTGAATCAAGGCCCCTTCTCCCGAGCCGCCGAGGGGGGCTGGACCAGTTCTATTGCATCGTCCGGTCCATTGCCGCCCACGCTCAGCAGGGCATTGTGCGCCTTGCACGCAGGACACTCGAAATAGCAGCCCTCGTGCGCGTCGGTCTCGATCGGCGCGTCCTGCTGGTCAACTTTGCAGCCACATTGTGTACAGGTCCACATAGCACCCTCCTGCCAATGTGACTTCATCATAGCGCCGGGCCGGAACAGAAGAAAGACAGGCGCGGCGGCCCCGCCCGGAGCGCGGCTTGCGCTGCCGCGCAAAGCGGCCCCTCAAAGCTCGGCCGTGGCCGAGGTTGTTACCGCCCTATATTTTTTTGACGCCGGTTGAACTACCGTTAGACAAGCGGTGTGCAGAGGTCAGGGAGGACGCGCCGCTGCCCTTACATGCCTCCGGAGGGACCCATGCTCATGGTCATCCTCAGAACCCGATGTGCGGGCGCCGGAACGCGTTCGGCGTGCCGTATGGCATGCGGCATCGCGTTGTTGTGGGCATTGACGCTGGTTAGCGCCTGGGGCGAAACCACTCCGGCGTCCGGCGCTCAGCGATCTGCCGTCGTGCTGTCCCTGGACGGCATCGTGGGCCCCGCCACGGCGGATTACCTGATCCGTGGCCTGGCTGCCGCGCACGAACAGAATGCGGCGCTGGTCGTGGTGCGCATTGACACACCCGGCGGACTCGACGCCTCGATGCGCGACATCATCCGCGCGATCCTCGCCTCGCCGGTTCCCGTGGTCTCGTACGTAAGCCCCAACGGGTCCCGTGCCGCCAGCGCAGGCACCTACATCCTCTATGCCAGCCATATCGCGGCAATGGCGCCCGCGACGAATCTGGGGGCCGCGACGCCGGTCGCGCTTGGCGGCGGATTTCCGCAGCCCGCGGACAAGGAGCCTGGCTCCGCGGAGAAACCCGGCGACCAATCGGACGCGCCATCCGACCGCAAGCCGCGTCCCGCAGCCCCCAAAGACGCAAGCGAATCCAAAGCGATCAACGACGCGGTCGCGTATATCCGCGCATTGGCCGCCCTGCGCGCCCGCAACGCCGACTGGGCGGAACAGGCCGTCCGTTCCGCGGCCAGCCTGTCAGCGGGCGAAGCGCGTGCGCAGAACGTGATTGATCTGATCGCCGACGACATACCGGATCTTCTGGCAAAGGCGGACGGGCGAATAGTCAGAGTCGGCAACAGCGATGTGCAGGTGCATAGCAAAGGGCTGCAACTGCAGCACAGAGAACCCGATTGGCGCACGCGGGTTCTGAGCGTCATCACGAACCCCAACCTGGCCCTCATGCTTCTGATGGTGGGCGTGTACGGACTGATCTTCGAGTTCATGAGCCCCGGCGCCGTTTTTCCTGGCGTCATCGGCGCCATCTGTCTGCTGGTCGGCCTGTATGCCCTGTCCGCGCTGCCGGTGACCTATGCCGGGCTCGCCCTGGTCTTGCTTGGCGCGGTGCTGATGGTGGCGGAGATATTCACGCCCTCGATCGGAATCCTGGGGATAGGAGGCGCAATCTCCTTCGTCCTCGGTTCCATCCTGCTCATCGACACGGATGTGCCAGTGTATGAAGTATCGCTTCCACTCGTGGCGGGGGTGGCGATAGTCAGCCTGGCAATGACTTTCCTCATCGGCCGGCTGGCCCTGCGGTCGCGCCGCGTGCCCATCGTCAGCGGGGCCGAGGCGCTGATCGGCCAGCACATCAAGGTTCTGAGCTGGGAAGGAGCGCATGGCCACGTATCCGCGGCAGGCGAGCGCTGGCGTGCCGTCGGCCCGGATGGCCTGAGGCCCGGCGACACGGTCGTGATCGCAGCCGTCCAGGGCGTGACCCTGCACGTCCTGGCTGACACCAGCCATGCTCCGCCAGGTCCCTCCCGGGATCGGTGAAGCCTGCCCCCCAAACGCCGCACCTTACTTCCGGAGCTCGCCATGTTGATGCAACTAGCCTTCTACGGTCCCATTCTTGTCTTGATTGCCGGCTTGTTCGCACTGTCGGTTCGTATCTTGCGCGAATACGAACGTGGCGTGATTTTCACGTTGGGCCGCTTCACGGGCGTCAAGGGCCCGGGGCTGATCCTGCTGATCCCGGTTGTCCAGCAAATGGTGCGGGTAGACCAGCGCATGAGCGTATTCGACGTCCCCAGCCAGGACGTCATATCGCGAGACAACGTGTCCGTGAAGGTGAACGCCGTCATCTACTTTCGCGTGATCGATCCGGAGCGCTCGGTGATCCAGGTTGAGAACTTCCGGCAAGCCACCAGCGAACTGGCGCAGACGACACTGCGCTCCGTGTTGGGAAAGCACGATCTGGACGAAATGCTCTCCGAGCGCGACAAGCTGAACAATGACGTGCAGGAAATTCTCGACTCGCAGACCGATGCCTGGGGCATCAAGGTGGCGAACGTGGAGATCAAGCACATCGACCTCAATGAGAGCATGGTCCGCGTCATCGCCCGGCAGGCCGAAGCCGAACGCGAAAGGCGCGCCAAGATCATCCATGCCGAAGGGGAAGAACAGGCGGCCCAAATGTTGCTGAACGCCGCGCGCACGCTTGCCCAGCAACCGGAGGCGATGCAGTTGCGCTATCTGAGCACGCTCGCCATGATAGGCACGCAGAACAACTCGACCATTGTGTTCCCGTTTCCCACGGAGCTTGGACAGGTGCTCAGGGGATTGGCGGGGAATCCTCAGGCAGACACCCACTAGGCGGGACGCCCCGCGCAACAGGAGGCAAGATGAAGACCCAGATCAGTTTCAAGAAGACCAATGGCTCCGATGGAGTCGCCCTGTTGGATGGCGACGCATCCAGCATCCTGCAGGCCAAGAGAGAATTGGCCAACAAGCTTGACCTCCCCGCCGCGGGATCTAGTTCCTCCGAGACCGAAGCCCTGGACGCTCGGCTTCGCCACGGCGGGATTGATCCTGACTCGCTGAAGATCCATCACGTCAGCGAATAGCCGACATCAAATGGCCCTGTGATCAGCGTGAAGCAGGGCTCAGGCGCCGCGGCCGATTCGGGTCAGTTGCCCGAGCTGCGGCGTAGCTTATCGGACGACGCCTTGTTCAGGCGTTTTGCTTCTTCCTCGGCATAGTCCTCTTCCCCTGCCTCGTACCCCCCTTCGTACAGGCAACTGCTGCGGCTCCACTTGCACTCATCCGAGCGGCTCGAACCCCCTAGACCGACCCAAGAGCACCCGGAACCCAGGACGAAAAGAAGCAATGCAATACCGCAACGGCTCAACATTTGAACGGACATTTTCCTCGCTTTACAAAGATGCTGTAGCTGTCTTTATAACAAGCTCGGATTTCGTTCCTGGCGACAGGCGCTACGCATAGCACGCACGGCCGGTCTTTCCGCGCCCGATGAAGGCGTCTACGCCTGAGCCCCGGGTCAGCGAGTCAGTTAGAGATCCTTGCTGAGGATGTAGCCAAACGACGGATGTACAGAACCGGCCGCCGGACGCGAAAATCATAGGCTAATCCTAGTAAAACAAAATAGGAGATGCAAAATGCCGGCAAACCAAGTCAAGCGCCCCATTGCTGTCGTAGCGATCGCGGACGACGGTACAAGATACCGTATAGAGCGGCGGGCCCGCGCCCTGCCAGGGGACAAAGGCGTAAGCGCCTTCTTCTATTGCTGCCTCCCGGATGGCCAATCCGTCGGCTGGTTGGGATACGGTCAATATCAGCTCCCTGATGGCACGGTGGTGCAAACACCCACTTCCGGGCTTAACGCCTAGCGCGGTAGTCAAAAGGCCCGCTCGGCTTTCGCTGGCGGGCCCTTTTGGGGCGACTTCCTAGAACGAAACAGCCGCCATTGCTGGCGGCTGTAGGTACCTGATTGCTCAGGATTTTGGTAGCCCCCCCGAGAGTCGAACTAGTACCTTTTCACCAGAAATTCGACTGGTTTACGTCAAGATTACGTCAAGCTCTCACCAAACCGCCATGCACGCGGCCTGCAGCTTTCGACGAGATCACCCCGCCCGTTCTTTTAAATTCAGCGGGCGCCGGCCGGATGGCGAGTATCGGCTTTACTGTTTCCACGGTTGATGGTCGTCGTGTCGTGGCCGCCGCTTAGGTTGGAAGTACTTCGGGAGGTGGTGCCATCGCTGTAGCTCGTGTCGTAGCCACCGCTCAAGTTGGAGGTACTGCGCGAGTTTCGCCCATCGCTGTAAGTCGTGTCGTAACCGCCACTCAGGTTGGACGTGCTCCGGGAGGTGGTTCCGTCGCCGTAGCTCGTGTCTAAGCCACCGCTCAAGTTGGATGTGCTGCGCGAAGTCCGCCCATCGCTGTAGACCGTGTCGTAGCCTCCACTCAGATTGGACGTACTCCGAGAGGTGGTGCCGTCGCCATAGGTGCAATCTTGCCCACCCGACAGATTGGACGTGCATCTTTCCGCCTGGGCGGCCGAGGCTGCGAACACGGAAAGCACGACGAAAGACAATATGGATGTGAGTTTCATTTTGTTCCTATGGCATGAAGGCCGATGTCGTCATCGCCGCGTTGTTGTGCGGCGTGGCAACCACCATAGGCGACTATTCCAACGGGGGGATGCGCGTGTTTTGCGCAAGGCGATTTCAGCCGATTTCGGGGCGATTCAGCCTGTTTCCGGGCCACATTTTCCGTGCTCCCGTCCTGCCTGCCGGCGTAGAAATTCAATTGTTTCTATTGTCGCCAAGCGCCGGCGACCTAGGCATCGGCATGGCAATGTTTGATGCGACTTGGGCGGCAGAGCACTGCGTTGCGCTGATCGACATTTTCCGGACCCGCCGTGCCGTGTCGCCGCCACCCATTGGCTTTCTTATCATCCTGCTGCCGATAAAGCTCGGCGTTCTCTCACAGCTGCGGCGAAGAACCGATACCTTGCGACCATCCAGGGGGTGATGTCGCTAAGCGTCGAATGGGGTTGGTTGAGCCGCGCGCCAAAGCTCCGCAAATTCGTCGAGCCCGATGTGCGAGTGCGCCCAGATCAGCCAGATCGACTCGTCAATCCTGGCCAGCGCCGGCAAACAGGTGGGCATCACCGGGTTTCGCTTTCACGACTTTCGCCACACCTGGGCTTCGTGGCACGTGCAGGCCGGGACGCCCTTGATGGTCTTGAAAGAATTGGGCGGGGGGGAACGGATCGAGATGGTGCAGAAGTACGCGCACCTCGCTCCCACCCACCTCGCCTACCACGCCGAGAACGTCAAGATTACGTCAATGTCCGCGCCGAAAACGAAACAGCCGCCATTGCTGGCGGCTGTAGGTACCTGATTGCTCAGGATTTCTTTGGTAGGCCCCCCGAGAGTCGAACTCGGCACCAACGGATTATGAGTCCGCTGCTCTAACCAGGCATGAGCTAGAGGCCCAGGAAAACTTACTGCCCTTCCAGGAAGCTCTTCAGCTTATCGGCCCGGCTCGGGTGACGCAGCTTGCGCAGCGCTTTAGCCTCTATTTGGCGGATGCGCTCACGCGTGACGTCGAATTGCTTGCCCACTTCTTCCAGGGTCTGGTCGGTGCTCATTTCGATACCGAAACGCATACGCAGAACCTTGGCTTCACGCGGGGTGAGAGAGTCTAGCACTTCCTTGACCACGTCGCGCATGGAACCATGCAGCGCCGCGTCGGAAGGGGCCAGCGTCGAGGTATCCTCGATGAAGTCGCCCAGGTGGGAATCGTCGTCGTCGCCGATCGGCGTCTCCATGGAGATCGGTTCCTTGGCGATCTTCAGGATCTTGCGGATCTTGTCCTCGGGCATGTCCATCTTCTGCGCCAGCGTCGCGGGATCCGGCTCGGCGCCGGTTTCCTGCAGGATCTGACGGCTGATCCGGTTCATCTTGTTGATCGTTTCGATCATGTGAACCGGAATACGGATGGTACGCGCCTGGTCGGCGATGGAACGCGTGATGGCCTGACGGATCCACCAGGTGGCGTAGGTCGAGAACTTGTAGCCGCGACGATATTCGAACTTGTCCACGGCCTTCATCAGGCCGATGTTGCCTTCCTGGATCAGATCCAGGAACTGCAGGCCGCGGTTCGTGTATTTCTTGGCGATCGAGATCACCAGGCGCAGGTTGGCCTCGGTCATTTCGCGCTTGGCCTTGCGGGCCTTGGCTTCACCAGTGGCCATGCGCTTGTTGACGTCTTTCAGGTCCTTCAGCGGCAGAACGACGCGCGTTTGCAGGTCGATCAGCTTTTGCTGCAGTTCCTGCACGGCGGGGATCTGGCGCTCGAGCGTTTCGGCGTACGGATGGCCGGCGGCGACTTCCTCGACAACCCATTGCAGGTTCGTTTCGTTGCCCGGGAACACCTTGATGAAGTGCAGGCGCGGCATGCCGGCACGGTCCACACACGTGTGCAGAACGGCGCGCTCGAGCTGGCGCACTTCCTCGACCTGGTTGCGCAGGGTGTCGGCCAGCTTCTCGACCATCTTGGCGGTGAAGCGGATGCCCATCAGTTCGTTCTGGATGGATTCCTGGGCGCGCACGTAGATGTCCGACTTGTAGCCGTCCTTCTCGTACGACAGGCGCATCTTGTCGAACTGCTTGCCGACCTCGTCGAACTTGGCCAGGGCCTTCACGCGCAGGTCTTCCAGCTGCTTGCTGGACATGCCGCCGGCGGGGCCGTCATCGCTTTCGTCTTCGTCGGCGGTCACGCCGGCGCCGGCGTATTCTTCACCGTCTTCCGGATCAACGAGGCCGTCGACGACTTCGTCGATCTGCGCCTGACCTTCGCGCACGCGCAGGATGTGGGCCAGGATTTCGTTGATCGTGGTCGGGCAGGCGGAGATGGCCATGACCATGTGCTTCAAGCCGTCTTCGATGCGCTTGGCGATTTCGATTTCGCCTTCGCGCGTCAGCAGCTCGACGGAACCCATTTCGCGCATGTACATGCGCACGGGATCCGTGGTGCGGCCGAAGTCGGAATCCACGGTGGTCAGCGCGGCCTCGGCTTCATCCTCGACGTCGTCGTCGTTGGACGCAACCGGGGCGTTTTCGCTCATCAGCAGCGTTTCGGCGTCGGGTGCCTGGTCGTAGACCGCGATACCCATGTCGCTGAAGGTGCTGATGATGCCATCGATGGCTTCGGCGTCGACCAGGTCATCCGGCAGATGATCGTTGATTTCGCCATACGTCAGGTAGCCGCGGTCCTTGCCCAGCTTGATCAGCTGCTTCAGGCGGTTGCGACGGGCTTCGTATTCTTCGGGCGTCACGGGGCCGCGGGCAATCAGATCCTTGGGATCCGCCTTGCCGCGCTTGCCGCCGCGCTTGGGCGGCTTCAGATCGGGCAGGACTTCGCCTTCACCGTCCATCGTATCGTCGAAACCATCGGAATCGTTGTTGGCATTCTTGGCGGGGCGGCCCGGGCGGCGGCCGCTCGGCACGGGACGCGCGCTGCCGACCAGGTCGGCAAGCTTGTCTTCGGCCTTCTTGGCGCGCGCCTTCGTCACCTTTTCAGGCTTGTCAGCCGCGGCAGCCGGCTTCGCGGCCTTTTTGGCAGCCGTCTTGGCTGCGGGCTTGGCGACCTTCACCGCCGTCTTGGCGGGCGCTTTTTCCGCCGCCATGCTGACGGCGCGCTTGGCCGTCAGGGCCTTGGTATCGGCCGCATCAATTGCAGAGGAGGATTTGCCGGTGGATTTGGTCATAGTCGCTTCCGTGGTCGTCGCAACCCGTTTGGGCATGTTGCACCGCATAAAACCGCCTTGGACGGAAGTCCAACGCGGCATAGCATACGGGTAAAACTGGTGAATCGGCGGAGGTCACGCGGCTGCGTTGTTCGCAGCGCCAGCTCTTGCGAGCCCGCTTGGCGCCGCCGCGGTGCAATACCGTCCTGGCGCTTGGCGTGCATGACCTCATTCTTCGACGGATTCCGGACATCGGGGGGGCTGCCTGCCTATAAATAGGCTTTGCTTGCTTATCGGGTCGTTGCCCAAAGCAGCTATGAGTACACAGCACCCAAACCACTAACGCCACACGGAAATACCGCCGCCGAACTGCATAATTCACCGCTCAGCTATATTAATTAACTATGTAACAAACTTGACGCGGCTGACCGCTATCCGGAATACGTACTTTCCCGGGTAATGCGCCAGGCAGGTGCGTTGCCGCCCCACTGCGCCTGGCCGACCGTTTTGCCGACCGTTTCGCCGACCGTTCTGCCGACCATTTAGTCGTTTAGCCCTCTGGCGCCAAACCTCCCGGCGCCCAGCCAAACCCTCACGTCAAACCCATACAACAGTTAGATTCCGGCAGCCGGAATAGATTCCGCCTGCCGCACTACAATTTTTCTAAAGGCTCGCTGCCTGCCCACCTGGAAGAACGCTCTGCCAGCGGACAACCTTTGATTTTAGCGCATTTAGCGTATGCCGGCACCTTTCAGCACGGTCATGCGGCTGGACAGCTCCAGGTAGCGCTTGCGCGCATCGTCAGTCACCAGACCCGTGGCCGCCAGTTTGGCCATTTCTGCCTTCGCCGAATCGAACTCGATGCGACGCAGCGCATCGTCCCATTCGGTCTGCGGATCCGGCAGATCCTCTTGCGACAGGATGTCCGCCCGCAAGCCTTTCAGCACGGTCGCCAGGTCCGAATCCGGTTCGGCAGCCTCCAGCAACGCGCCGACATGGCGTGCTCCGCTGGACTGCGCCAGCATGATCAGATCCCTGACCAGACCTAGATGGGGGCCGTGATCGATAACTTCAAGCTGCTGGTCCCCCATGGAGTCCACCAGTTCGGGATGCGCCAGCAGCAATCCCAGCAGCCGTTTCGCCAGGGACGGCATGGTGCGGCGCCCCTCGAACCCGCCTACGTCGTTGTCGCGCCGCCCCTTCCAGTTACCCTTGCCGCCCTTCCAGTCGCCCTTTCCTTTCCAGTCGCTCTTGCCCTTCCATTCCTGCTTTCCGCCGTACTGCCTTCCGCCGTCCGCGCCGGGCGGTTCGCCGCCTTGCGATGGAAAATGGCCGTAATCGGTGAAATCGGCCTCTTCGGCGGGAATGTCGTGGAAATCGTGCCCGGCGAAGTCGTAACCCGCGTCGGGATACCCGCCGTCATGGCCCTGCGGCGCCCCGGAAACCGCCGCCGTCTCGCCGCCGCCAGCCGGCGCGGACTTGGGCGCGGGCGCGAACGGCTTGGCGGGCTGCTGCGCCAGCACTTGCGCCATTTCTTCTGGCGTCAACTGCACCAGCTTGGCCATTTCCCGCTCGATTTGCACGCGCAGCGCGCATTCGGGAATCGCCGCCAACAGCGGCTTGGCTTCGTGCAGACAACTGGCCCGGCCTTCCGCCTCGGTCATGTTGTGCCGCGATCCCAGCTCATCGAGAAGGAATCGCGACAAGGCGACCGCGTCGCCGAGGCAAGTGCGGAACGCCTCGGCCCCCAGTTCGCGGACATAGGAGTCCGGATCGTGCTCGGCCGGCAGGAACAGGAAACGAATCGCGATGTCGTCCCGGAGCACCGGCAGGCAAGCCTGCAACGCGCGCCAGGCGGCGCGCCGCCCGGCTTTGTCTCCGTCAAAGCTGAAGATCACCTTGTCGCTTGTGCGCAAAAGCTTCTTCACGTGGTCCGGCGTGGTGGCCGTACCGAGCGTCGCGACAGCATTGGCGATGCCTTGCTGCGCCAGCCCGACCACGTCCATGTAGCCTTCGACCACGATGACTTGGCCTTCCTGACGAATGGCCTGCCGCGCTTCCCAGAGGCCGTAGAGTTCCTGGCCCTTCGAGAACAAGGGCGTCTCGGGCGAATTCAGGTACTTGGGCTCGCCCTTGCCGATAATTCGCCCGCCAAACCCGATCAGGCTGCCGCGAACGTTGCGGATGGGGAACATGACACGCTCGCGAAAGCGGTCGTAGCGACGCCCGTCCTCGGACTCGATGACCAGTCCGGACTCGACCAACGTGGGGTCTTCGTAATTGGGGAATACTTGCGACAGGCCGTGGCGGTCGGTGCCCGACCAGCCCAAGCCAAAATGCGCCGCGATTTCGCCGGTCAGGCCGCGCTGCTTCAAATAGCGAACCGCCGCGGGCGATGCGCGCAGTTGCTTCAGGTAATGCGCCTGGGCGGCATCCAGCACCTGCGTGTGGCGGGATTCCTCGGCTTTGCGGCGCGCGGATTCCTGCTGTTGGCGTGGACTGCGGTTTTCTTCGGGAACCGTCATTCCCGCCGAAGCCGCGAGCGTGCGCACGGCTTCGGGGAAACTGGTACCCGTGTGTTCCATCAGAAATGTGATGGCGCTGCCATGTGCTCCGCAGCCGAAGCAGTGATAGAACTGCTTGGTGGGACTGACAGTGAACGACGGACTTTTTTCGTTATGAAAGGGGCACAGGCCAAGCAAGTTGGCCCCACCCTTTCGCAACTGCACATATCGCCCGACTATATCGACGACGTCGACTCGGGCGAGTAGATCCTGGATGAATGATTCTGGAATCAATAGATTCGGGAATCAAAAATCAATACAGGCGCGGGGGCAGTTGTTGGCTACGGATGCGCTTGTAGTGACGCTTCACGGCGGCAGCATGCTTGCGCTTGCGCTCGGCCGTGGGCTTCTCATAGAACTCGCGCGAACGCAGCTCGGTGAGCAAACCGGTCTTTTCGATGGTGCGCTTGAAGCGGCGCAGAGCGGCTTCAAACGGTTCGTTTTCCTTCAGTCGAACGATAGGCATAAAGTGATTGGCCTGCTTGTAGGGTAACAAAAGTTGATGACAAACCTGGCTTGCTTTACCAGCAACGCTGCGCGGATCCAGGTACGCGAAGACGACCCTCGGCGGCACGACACCCATACTACGGCGCACATACCAATCAGAGGCAAGTACCGCGAACTAGGAACCTTGAAAGCGCAACCCGAGCGTAGGTGCTCTCAGGCTTGAGCTGGCTGTTTCCGTTACCCAAAGACTACCCAAAGAGTAACAAGCCAAGTTCGGTTTAGCGATAACCAGCGATTCTAGCATGGCCGCAGCCATTTTGACTACTGGAAGGGCAACCCGGTGACAGATGGCCCTTCCCTCGCGGCGCGTGCGCTCAGCTTTGGGAACCCTTGCGGATCCAAGCTTCAAGTTGATGCGGGCGCAGGCTGTCGTAGTCTTCGAACGGCTGGTGAATCCAGGGATTCGTGGGCAGTTTGTCGACATAGTAGTCGGGGGTTGCCTGGGAATGCCCCTTCCACCACAGCACGGCGCTACGCAGTTCCGTAATATCGGCAAACTGCCGCTTCAGGTGATCGTAGACCTTGTTGAAGGTCTTGCCGGTATCGACCATGTCGTCCACCAGCAACACCCGGCCCGACAGCGTGCCACGCGTGATGGTGATGAACTGGGCGATATCCATATCACCCTGCTTCGTGCCGGCCGCCTCGCGATAGCTGCTCGTGGCCAGAATTCCCAGCGGCACGTCGAAAATACGGGACATCACGTCGCCGACGCGCATACCGCCACGCGCAAGGCACAGAATCTTGTCGAACTTCCACCCCGATTGATGCACCTGCAAGGTAAGGCGTTCGATCAAGCGGTTGTAATCGTCCCACGTCACCCACAGATGGCTGTCATCATTGGTCGGCGTGCTCATAGGCAAGCATCTCCTGCTTAAAGATACGAAAAGGCCGCCGCCGGTATGAGACCGGCGGCGGCCTTTGGAATGATAACCCGATGTCAGCCTTTCAGGGGATGACGCAGGACAATGGTTTCGTTGCGGTCCGGACCGGTCGACACGAGGTCCACCGGCACGCCGCAAACCTCGGCGACACGTTCCAGGTAACGGCGGGCGGCCTGGGGCAGCTTGTCGTACTCGGTGATGCCGACGGTCGATTCCGACCAGCCCGGCAGCTCTTCCAGCACCGGCTGCGCCTGGGCCACGGCGTGCGCGCCATAGGGCAGCACGTCGCGGAATTCGCCGTTCACACGGTAGCCGACGCCAAGCTGGATGGTTTCCAGACCGTCGAGCACGTCCAGCTTGGTGATGCACAGGCCGGAAATGCCGTTCAGGCGGACCGAACGCTTCAGCGCGGCGCCATCGAACCAGCCGCAGCGGCGCGGACGGCCGGTGACCGAACCAAACTCCTTGCCGATCGTGGCCAGGCGCGTGCCGATCTCGTCGACCAATTCGGTGGGGAACGGGCCGGAACCGACGCGGGTGGTGTAGGCCTTGGTGATGCCCAGGACGTAATCAAGCTGCTGCGGACCCACGCCAGCGCCCGCCGACGCCGCGCCAGCAACGCAATTGCTGCTGGTCACGAAGGGGTACGTGCCGTGATCGACATCCAGCAATGCGCCTTGCGCGCCTTCGAACAGCAGGCGTTTGCCTTCCTGTTGCATGGCGTACAGGTTGCTGGATACATCCTTGACCATCGGGGCGATGGCGGGAGCCAAAGCCATGGCCTGATCGCGCACTTCATTGGCGGAGACCGCTTCGGCGCCCAGGTACTTGGTCAGCACGAAGTTGTGATAATCCAGCACTTCGGCGAGCTTTTCGTCGAACAGCGCGGGATTGAACAGGTCCTGCACGCGCAGCGCGCGGCGAGCCACCTTGTCTTCGTACGCCGGGCCGATGCCGCGACCGGTCGTGCCGATCTTGCCCTCGCCCTTGCGCGCTTCGCGCGCCTTGTCGATGGCGACGTGGTACGGAAGGATCAGCGGGCAGATTTCGGAAATCTGCAGACGCGAACGCACGTCCAGGCCGGCGGCCTCAAGCTCTTCGATTTCCTTGAGCAGGGCTTCCGGGGACAGCACGACGCCATTGCCGATGAAGCAGGTGACACCGGGATGCATGATGCCCGACGGGATCAGGCGAAGAATCGTCTTCTTGCCGTTGATCCACAGCGTATGGCCGGCATTGTGACCGCCTTGGAAGCGGACCACGCCCTGGACGGATTCCGCCAGCCAGTCGACGATCTTGCCCTTGCCCTCGTCACCCCACTGGGTGCCGATTACGACTACGTTCTTGCTCATGTTACGAATCAATATCGAGTTTCTCGGGAAATCCGGAAATCTCCCCGCGGCCCTCTCGTTTCCGAGAGGGAGTTAGTCACAGCGTTCTGACCGTCCAGGCGCCATCCTGCAGCGCCAGCTCGCGATCGCAAACGAATTCGTCCTGATCCTGCTCGTGACCGGGCAATACCTGAACGACAATTTCCCCTGACCGGCGAAGGCGGCGAACCGCCTCGGTCAAAGCGGGGGCCTGCCCCCAGGGCGCGCGAACCGCTCGCGCCCTTTCCGCTGGCGGCAAACCCGCCGCCAGTTTGCGTAAATCAAGACTGAAGCCAGTGGCCGGACGCGCCCGGCCAAAGGCACGGCTGACATCGTCATAGCGGCCGCCGCTGACCAGCGCATCGCGCCAGCCTTCCGCATACAGCGCGAACTTCACGCCGGAATGGTACCCATAGCCGGCCACATCGGCCAGATCGACGCTGAACGACACATTCGGCATCGCATCCACCACGACCTGCAGCGCATCCAGCGCAGCGACGACACCCGGCAACGAAGGCAGATCCCGCCGCGCCTCTTCCAGCACTTCCTGGCCGCCGTACAGATTAGGCAGCAACTGCAGCGCCTTCAGCGTTTCTTGACGCATGCCGGGCGCCCGCGCAGCCAGCTCGCCCAACCCGGGCACGTCCTTGTCGCGCATCAGGCGGATGACATCCTGCGACAGCACCGCGGCCGCCGGATCCGATTCCAGGATGGCGCGCAGCACGCCCGGGTGGCATAAGTCCAGCCGGGGATTGCGCACGCCGGCGATCGCGACGGTTTCCAGCACGAGCTGGATAATTTCCAGATCGGCTTCGAAACCGGCATGACCGTAAATCTCGGCGCCGATCTGCAACAGCTCGCGGCTGGACAGCAAGTCCGCCGGGCGGGCGTGCAGCACATTGCCGCAGTAGCACAGGCGAGTAACGCCAGCGCGATTCAACAAGTGCGCATCGATACGCGTGACCTGCGGCGTCATGTCCGCGCGCACGCCCAGCGTGCGGCCCGAAAGCTGGTCGATCAGCTTGCAAGTGCGCAGATCCAGATCGCTACCGGTACCGGACAGCAATGAATCGATGTACTCGACCAGGGGCGGCGCGACCAGCTCGAAGCCGTAAGTACGGTACAAATCGAGAAGTTCGCGGCGCAATTCCTCGATGCGCCGGGCCTCTGCCGGAAGTACGTCGGCAAGGCTCTCGGGCAGCAACCAGTTACCCATGAATGTTTACCTGAATAACGCCAAGTGATGCGTGGGCGTCGCCCAAACGAAAAAGCGGCTGAGGGGGCGTAAGCCCGCTCAGCCGCTGCGGAATGTTTTCTAGCTTACGGGGTATTGTACATGGTTCAGCGGCCAGCGCCACCCCGCGCTCCCGCCAAGCGAACCCGTCCCCAATACGATCCCAGGGCAATCCGGACGCACCATAAGACAAAGCCCCTTGGGCGACCAAGGGGCTTGTCTTGCCTGCTTACCGCAGCCGCATCACTTGGCCGGCACGGTGACCGGAGCCAAGGCGGCGCCGGCCGGATCCTTCATGAACTGGAAGAAGCTGGAGCTGGGGTCGACCACCAGCACGTCGCCCGGCTTCGAGAACGAAGCGCGATAGGCTTCCAGGCTCTTGTAGTACGTGTAGAAATCCGGGTTCTTGCCGTAGGCCTGGGCATAGATAGCCGCCGCGGCGGCATCGCCTTCACCCATGATGCCCTGGGCCTTGGCGTAAGCCTGGGCCACAATGACTTCACGTTGGCGATCGGCTTCGGCGCGGATCTTTTCGCCTTCGGCGGCGCCGATGGAACGCAGCTCGTTGGCGACGCGCGTACGCTCCGCTTCCATGCGGCGGTACACCGATTCCGAAATTTCCGGCGCGAACTCGATCCGGCGCAGACGGACGTCGACGATCTGCACACCCAGGGGCTCGGCACGCTTGGCGACGTTGGTCAGGATCTCGGCCATGATCTTGTCGCGTTCGGTCGATACCACGTCGCGCACCGTGCGCACGTTGACCGAGGCGTTCAGCGCGTCGCGGATCTGGGCTTGCAGCCGTTCTTGCGCCGCGCGCTCATTGCCGCCGAACGTCACGTAGAACAAGCGCGGGTCCGCGATGCGCCACTTGACGTAGGAGTCGATCAGCAGGTTCTTCTTTTCGGAAGTCTGGATGCGTTCGGCTTCGTTGGTTTCGATGGTCAGAATGCGCTTGTCGAGCGTCACGACATTCTGGAACGGCGGCGGGGCCTTGAAATACAGGCCCGGTTCGCTGATGACCTTGCGTACTTCACCGAGCGAGAACACCAGGGCGTAATCGCGCTCTCGGACGACGAAGACGCTGGAGGAAAGGACGGCAAGCACAATGAGCAGGCCGACCAGGATAGGCATAAGACGGTTCATGATCAGGACTCCTCCGGGTTAGCGCGACGTACGGTCGCGGGGCAGCGTGTTGCTATTGCTGCTGCCGGAAGGCTGAGGCGCCGGCGCGGCGTTGCCACGCAACGGCGGCTGGACGGGCGGGCTGATCAGAGCGGGTGAACCAGGGTTGCCGACACTGGACTTGCCTCCATCTTGCGCGGCCAGATGCATGATCTTGTCCAAGGGCAGGTACAACATGTTGTTATTGCTCTTGGTGTCGACCATGACCTTGCTTGCGCGTGTGAAGATGTCCTGCATGCTTTCCAGGTACATGCGCTGGCGCATGACCAAAGGCGATTTCTCGTACTCGCCGAGAATGCTGGTGAAGCGCGAGGTATTACCCTGGGCATCACCCACGACCTTGGCCTTGTAGCCTTCGGCCTGCTCCGTCATGCGCGACGCCTGGCCACTGGCCAGCGGCACGACCTGGTTGGCATATGCCTGGCCTTCGTTGATCTGGCGCTCGCGGTCCTGACCCGCCTTGACGGCGTCGTCGAACGCAGCCTGCACCTGCTCGGGCGGCTGCACGTTCTGGATGGCGACGGTGCTGACCTGCACACCAGTCTGGTAGCGGTCCAGAATCTGCTGCATCAGGGCCTGAACCTGGGAGGCGACCGTGGTGCGCCCTTCGTAGAGCACGAAATCCATGGACTGCTTGCCCACGACTTCGCGCATGGCGGTTTCAGAGGCCTGACGGACGGATTCGTCCGGATCGCGCGTCATGAAGAGGTAGTCCGGCGCGCCATCGGCGCGCAGGCGATACTGGACGACGAACTGCATATCGACGATGTTCTCGTCCGTCGTGAGCATCAGCGCTTCCGGCAGCACCTTGTTGCGCGAACCGCCACGGAAACCGACTTCGAACGTACGCAACTGCGACACGTTGACGATTTCGTGGCTTTGAATGGGATAAGGCATACGCCACTGGAAACCAGCCTGCGACGTGCTCTTGTACTTGCCGAACTGGGTCACGACCGCGACCTGGCCTTCTTGCACGATGTAGAAGCCGCTTGCCAGCCAGATGCCCGCGGCAACCAGGGCGATGACGCCCAGTCCGATGCGCGCGCCACGCGGCGATGGCGGCGTCATGCCGCCGCGGTTGCCAGGGCGGTTGTTGCCGCCCCCGCCCTTGCGTCCGAACAGCGATCCGATGCGATTATTGAAATCGCGCCAGACCTCGTCCAGATCGGGAGGGCCGTCTCCACTGCCTTGAGGCCGCTTGGGCGGCGGCTCGGAGCCATTGTTGTTCCCACGACCCCAACCGGGATCATTCAGATTGAAGAGTTTGATAATTCGCGGCATTGTTTCCCACAATCTGTCCGGTCTCCGCAATTGCCCCGCGCAACGCATCCAGACCGGCGCGCTCGGTGGCGCTTACAAATACTCGCGCAATCGTACCATGTGCATCGCGCTCCACCCGGGGTTCCAATCCAGCCCGGTCTATCTTGTTGTATACCAGAATGGTTGGAATCGCGGCAGCGCCTATTTCAGCGAGAACCTTGTTGACCTCAAAAATCTGTTCATCCCGTTGCGGGCTTGCGGCGTCCACGACGTGCAGCAGCAAGTCCGCGTGCACCGTTTCTTCCAGGGTGGCCCGGAATGCCGCGATCAGGCCATGAGGCAGGTCGCGGATGAAGCCGACCGTATCGGACACCACCACCGCCCCCGCCCCTTCGATCCAGATGCGGCGGGTGGTCGTATCCAGCGTCGCGAACAGTTGATCGGCGGCGTAGGCGTCGGCCCGGGTCAAGGCGTTGAACAGGGTGGACTTGCCGGCGTTGGTGTAACCCACCAGCGACACCGATAACGCGCCCCCGCGGGCGCGGGCGCGACGCTGAGTCACGCGCTGGCGCTCCACCCGGTCCAGCCGCTCACGCAAAGTCTTGACCTTGGCGCCGATCATGCGGCGGTCCATTTCAAGCTGGGATTCGCCGGGGCCGCGCATCCCGATGCCGCCGCGCTGACGTTCCAAGTGACTCCACATGCGCGTCAGGCGCGTGGCCAGATGCTGCAACTGGGCCAGTTCGACCTGCAGCTTGCCCTCGTGGCTTTTTGCGCGCAGCGCAAAAATATCCAGGATGAGCGCGACCCGGTCCACCACGCGTAAATTGAACGCGCGTTCCAGATTGCGTTGCTGGGCGGGGGACAGAGGCTGATCGAACAGGACGATATCGGCCAGCAACGCTTCTGCCATGGCCACGCCCTCGTCGGCCTTGCCCGAACCAATGAAGAATTTAGCGTCGGGGCGGTCGCGCCGCGCCGTCAAGGTACCCACGATATCCGCGCCCGCGCCCTTCGCCAGCATGGCGAATTCCTCGGCGTGGGCGGCAAAGTCCGGATCACCCAGATCCACGCTGATAATCAGAGCGCGCATACATGCACCATAGTCGAGCCAAAGCGAAAATGCCCGCCGACGTGTACCGTCTGGCGGGCAATAAAAGGTAAAGCTGGAGCGAGATTACTCAGCAGGGACTTCCACCTGAAAATTCACGGCGCGCGCGGGAACTACGGTGGAAATGGCGTGCTTGTAGACCATTTGGGTGACCGTATTGCGCAGCAGTACCACGTATTGGTCGAAGGATTCGATTTGCCCTTGAAGCTTGATACCGTTCACCAAGTAAATCGACACGGGCACATGATCCTTGCGCAGCGTGTTCAGGAACGGATCTTGCAGAGTTTGCCCTTTATTGCTCATTGGCCAGGCTCCATTGTTTGTTATTGAGTGGTGGCGTACTTTTTGTACTGGTGGTGTACGCCGAAACACGTACTCTACAGGGTTTTCCCGGCCCGTGCTACTTGACCGGGAAGCAAAAATGAGACCAGAGTTTTCCAGCTTAAATACGTCTGAAAGTCACCCTGACAGAACCTCCGCAAGCGCCTTCAGAAGCAGTTCGCACTGCGCTTCGGTACCCACGGTAATGCGTAAGAACTGATCGATGCGTTCATTGCGGAAATGGCGCACGATGATGCTGCGCTCGCGCAAGGCCGCGGCCAGGCCAGAGGCATCTTGCGAGGGGTGCCGGGCGAACACGAAATTCGCGCTCGAAGGCAGGACCTCGAAACCCAAGGACTCCAGCCCCGCCGTCATTCGCGACCGGGTTTCGATCACGGCTTGGCGAGTCTTCTCAAAGTACTCTGTATCTTCCAATGCCGCCACTGCGCCGGCGGATGCCAGACGATCGATGGGGTAGGAGTTGAAACTGTTCTTTACGCGCTCGAGCCCATCGATGAGCGCGGCGCTGCCCACGGCGAAGCCGACGCGCAGGCCCGCCAGCGAACGGGATTTCGAGAGGGTCTGCACCACGAGCAGGTTGTCGTAACGGGCGACCAGCGGAATGACCGATTCTCCGCCAAAATCCACATAGGCCTCATCCACCACGACGACCGTGTCGGGATTTCCGGCCACGATGCGTTCGACTTCGGCGGCGCTGAGCGCACATCCGGTGGGAGCATTGGGATTCGGGAAGATGATGGCGCCAGCCTGGCCATTGCGCTCGGGCAGGTAGTCCTCTGCGTCAATGCGGAAATCGGCCGTGAGCGGGATGGTCTTGTAGCTGATGCCATACAGGCCGCAATAGACCGGATAGAAGCTGTAGGTGATGTCCGGAAAATGCAGGGGCCGGTCATGCTTGAGCAGCGCCAGAAACGCGTGCGCAAGCACTTCATCCGAACCATTACCCACGAACACCTGGCCCGGCTGCACGCCTGCCGCCGAGGCGATAGCCTGGCGCAGACGGTCGGACGAAGGGTCGGGATAGAGCTTGAGCGAATCGTCGCAGGCCGCGCGGATCGCATCGAGCACCTTGGGCGATGGCCCGTATGGATGCTCGTTGGTATTCAGTTTGACCAGATTCTGAAGCTTGGGCTGCTCGCCCGGAACATACGGATGGAGCGTCCCGACCACGGGACTCCAGAAACGGCTCATGGATCAGCTTTCCTGCGCGTAGGGGTTGTGCGAGGACTTGAATTCGATGCGCAACGGCGTGCCGGCCAGATCGAACGCATTGCGGAAACGCGTTTCCAGGTAACGGCGATACGAATCGGGGATGGCGTCGAGCGCGTTGCCGTGGATGACGACCAGCGGCGGGTTCTGTCCGCCTTGGTGCGCGTAGCGCATCTTGGGACGGAAAATACCCTTGCGCGGAGGCGGCTGCTGCTCGACGGCGGCTTGCAGTTCGCGCGTCAGCTTGGGCGTGGACAGCTTGGCAAACGCGGCGGCATGCGCGGCATTGATGGACTTGAGCAAAGGCTTGATACCCTGCGCGCGCAACGCGGAAATCGTGTGCATGCGCGCGAACGACAGGAAGCGCAGCTTGCGCTGGAATTCGCGCTCGATGCGCTCTTTTTCCTCGCCGTCCAGGCCATCCCATTTGTTGATGGCGACCACCACCGCGCGGCCCGTTTCCAGAACGAAGCCAGCGATGTGGGCGTCCTGTTCGGAGATCTCGGTCTGGGCGTCCAGCATCAGCAGCACGACATTGCTGGCCTCGATGGCCTGCAGCGTCTTGATGACGGAAAACTTCTCGACGGCCTCGAACACCTTGCCGCGCTTGCGCAGGCCGGCCGTGTCGATCAGGGTGTAGCGCCGGCCGTCGCGCTCGAAATCGATCTCGATGGCGTCGCGGGTCGTGCCAGGCATGTCGAACGCGATCACGCGTTCTTCACCCATGAAGGTATTGATCAGCGTGGACTTGCCCACGTTGGGACGGCCCACGATCGCCAGTTTGATGCGGTGATCGTGGTCGCCCTCTTCGGCGGCGTCTTCCTCGGCAGGCGGTTCGGCCAGATCCTTGAGCGCAAGCTCGATCAGGTCGACGATGCCGTCGCCGTGCGCCGCCGAAATCGGATACGGCTGACCCAGACCCAGTTCGTGGAATTCGGAGATGGCGGGCCCCAGGCCCATGCCTTCCGCCTTGTTCACGGCCAGCAGTACGCGCTGCTGGCCCGACTTGCGCAGGAGCTGGGCGATCTCGTGATCGTGCGCGTTGATCCCCGCGCGGGCATCCACCAGGAACACCACGACGTCGGCTTCGGCGATGGCCTGCCGCGTCTGGCGCGCCATCTCAAGCAGGATGCCGTCCTTGGCAACGGGCTCGAAACCGCCGGTATCGATAGCGATGAAGGGGATCTCGCCTACCCTGCCCTCGCCGTAATGGCGATCGCGGGTCAGGCCGGAATAATCGGCCACCAGCGCGGCGCGCGATCGCGTCAGGCGATTGAAAAGGGTCGACTTCCCCACATTGGGGCGACCGACCAGGGCAACGACAGGCTTGAAAGACACGGTGTAAGGCTTTGTTCTATAGGTTTTAGTTGGTGCCGATCATGACGAGATTGCCATTGCCCGTCTGGACCAGCACTCCTTGGGGAGTCGTTTGCGGCGGCGAGACGACTGCTCCTCCGCCCACGGACAGCCGCGCCATCAGGCTGCCGTCACTGCGCGAAAGGAAGTGCACGTAACCGTCAAGGTCGCCCACGGCCAGCGCGCCCCCCAGCATAGCCGGAGCGGTGAGCTGACGGTTCTTCAGTGCCGCCTGCTTCCAGACATTGCCGCCATTATCAAGCGCAAACGCGTTCACGACGCTGTTCTGGTCCGCGGAATAGGCAAAACGGTCGCCCAGGGTCATGCCGCTGACGCTCGAAAAATCCTTGGTCCAGATCGGACGGCCACCAGCGGTGACATCGAAGCAGACAATACGTCCTTGATAGGCCACCGCGCAGAGCAGGTTGCCCGCGATGCGGGGCGCACCGACCACATCGGTCAGGCGTTCAAGGTCGCTGGCGCCTCGCGGCGTGGCCACGGTGCCTTCCCACTGGACATTACCACTGTTGGAAGCAATGGCCAAAAGCTTGCCGCCGGGCAGGCCGGAAATGACCAGGCCTTCAGCCAGGACCATCTGCGACACGCTGCGTAGCGCCAGCGACGGGCCGGGACGCTGCACGTTCCAGACCCGTTCGCCGTTGTTGGCGTCAAATGCCTGGATCCGGTAGTCGCCGCTGCGGACCACGACAATGCCGTAGCCCACGACGGGCGGAACGTTGACGTCGCTGGTGGCGCGAACCTTCCACTTCACCTTGCCGGTGTCGTCGAAGGCGATCACTTCGCCGTCGGGCGAAGCAACGGCGGTGGTGGTGCCATCGCTACCAGCGCCGGCGGACAGCTTGCCGTCGGTGTCGGCCTTCCAGATGGCGCGGCCGCTTTGCAGGTCGAACTTGCCCACCGAACCGTCGGGCGTGGCCGCGTAGATCGCATCGCCCAGCACCGTGGGCGCGAAGCCCAGGCCGGAACCGCTGCCGATCGACGTGGACCAGACCTGGCGCACCGACATGCCAGCCTTGTATTCGGTCAGGGGCGCGGGGTCGTAGCGGCCGTCGTCATGGGAGAACATGCCGCATCCGCCCAGTGCAAGCAGGCTTGCCAGGCAAACGGCGCCGCGCCACGTACGGCCAGGTGCAAATTTACGCATTACAGTCACGCTCCGCTCAAGGCATCCAATTTCAGTTGCACAACCTGGGTCAACGGATTTGCCGTACCCAGGCCATCAATGGCGCTTTGCCATGCCGCACGCGCTTCCTCGCGCTTGCCCTGCGAGGCGAGGACATCGCCACGGCGGTCGGCAAACAAGGCGGCGAAGGCGGCCGGCGGGTTGTTCAATTGCGCCAGCGCGGCATCGTATTGCTTTTGATCCAGCAGCATGCCCGCCAGGCGCAGCCGCGCCACGGCCTGCATCGAGGGGTTCTTGCCCTGCGCGGCCAGCCATTCGAGCTGTTCGCGGGCGCCGGCCTCATCCTTCTGGGCTTGCAGCGCCTGGGCGGCCACCAGCGCGCCGCGCGTGGCGTAGCCCGTGGCCGGATACTTCTCGCGCAGGGTCGCGGCGGCGGTCTTGATGCGCACCGATGAATCGGCGCCGCCGAGGCGCGCCGCATCTTCCAGCGCTTCGAAATAACCCATTGCCTGATTGGCGCGATGCGATTCATACGCCTTCCAGCCCCACCAGCCGCCCCAAGCCAGGGCCACGACCGCCACCAGCGTGAACACCAGGGTGCCGTAACGAGCCCACCACGCCTTGATCGCGTCGAGTTTTTCCTGTTCTTCCAGATCGTATGCCATGCCTTAACCCTTGTTATTCAATGCGTCGGCCAGTTGAGCCAATGGAACCTGCTGCTGCGCGGCTTCGCCCTGCTCGCCGGCGCGCAGGAATTTGACGCTGGCGCTCTGCGAGGCCACTTCATCGGCGCCAAGAATAACCGCAACGCGAGCGCCGCTGGCATCCGCGCGCTTGAATTGGGATTTGAAACCCGCCGAACCCGCATGCACGATGACAGACAGGCCTGCGTCGCGCAGGTCTTCGCCCACCCGGGCGGCCAGGCGCTGCGCGTCTTCGCCCTGGTGCACGACATAGACGTCGCATTCCGCCGGAGCATCGACTTCGACGCTTTGCTCCCACAGGTCCAGCAGGCGCTCCATGCCGATGGCAAAGCCCACCGCGGGCGCATGCTTGCCGCCCAGCAGTTCGACCAGCCCGTCGTAGCGGCCGCCGCCGCAAACGGTGCCCTGGGAACCCAGGCGGTCCGTGACCCACTCGAACACGGTCAGGTTGTAGTAGTCCAGCCCGCGGACCAGGCGCGGGTTCAAGCGGTATTCGATCCCAGCATCGGCAAGGCGCTGGCAGACGCCGTCAAAGTGCGCGCGAGACTCATCGCCCAGGAAGTCGAACAGACGCGGGGCGCTGTCGGCCATTTCCTGCATGGCTGGATTCTTGGTGTCCAACACGCGCAAGGGGTTGGAGTACATGCGGCGCTGGCCGTCTTCATCCAGGATATCGCGGTGCTTTTCCAGGTGTTCGATCAGGGCGGCACGGTGCGCGGCGCGCTCGGCGGGCTGGCCCAGCGAGTTCAACTCCAGGCGCACGTCCTTCAGGCCCAGCAGCTTCCAGAGGCGGGCCAGCATGACGATCAGCTCGGCATCCACGTCGGGCCCGGCAAAGCCCAGGGCTTCGACGTCGATCTGATGGAACTGGCGGTAGCGGCCGCGTTGCGGACGTTCGTGGCGGAACACCGGACCGATCGAGTAGACGCGTTGCGGGCGGTCATAGAGCAGGTTGTGCTCGATGGAGGCGCGCACGATGCCGGCGGTCATTTCGGGCCGCATCGTCAGCGATTCGCCGTTGAGCGCGTCGGTGAAGGTGTACATCTCTTTCTCGACGATGTCGGTCACTTCGCCGATGCCGCGCGCGAACAGGCGCGTATGCTCAAGCACCGGCGTACGCACGTTGCGGTAGCCGTACCCGCGCAGCCAGCCACGCACGATTTCCTCGAATTGCTCCCAGCGGGCGCTCGCCCCCGGCAACAGATCATTCATGCCGCGTATCGCGGCGACTTTCTGGAAAGCTTGAGTCATGTTGATCATGCCGCGTCGCACGCCGGCGCGCGAGCGGCTACACCCTTACTTTAATGAGAGGCCGACGCGCCATAACGGCGCGCAACGTAATCTTCAACGATGGCCTGGAACTCTTCGGCGATGTGATCGCCCTTGAGCGTCACCGTGCGTTCGCCGTCGACGAACACCGGAGCGGCCGGCACTTCGCCGGTGCCCGGCAGGCTGATGCCGATGTCGGCATGACGGCTTTCGCCCGGCCCATTGACCACACAGCCCATGACGGCGACGTTCATGCTTTCCACGCCGGGATACTGCGCCCGCCAGACGGGCATCTGCCGGCGCAGATAGGACTGGATGCTATCGGCCAGTTCCTGGAAGAACGTGCTGCTGGTGCGTCCGCAGCCAGGGCAGGCCACGACCATGGGCGTGAATGCGCGCAGGCCCATCGTCTGCAGGATTTCCTGCGCGACGATCGCTTCGCGGCTGCGGTCGCCGCCCGGTTCCGGGGTGAGCGAAATACGGATGGTGTCGCCGATACCCTTCTGCAGCAGCACGGCCAGCGCGGCGGTGGACGCCACGATGCCCTTGCTGCCCATGCCGGCTTCGGTGAGCCCGAGGTGCAGGGGATAGTCGCAACGGGCGGACAGATCCTGGTAGACGGCGATCAAGTCCTGCACGTGACTGACCTTGCACGACAGGATGATGGCGTCGCGCCGCAGGCCGAGTTCCTCGGCGCGCTGGGCGTTCGTGATGGCAGACACCACCAGCGCGTCGCGCATGACGGCCTGGGCCTCCCAGGGGTCGGCGCGGCGGCTGTTTTCGTCCATCTTGCGCGCCATCAGTTCGTGATCCAGGCTGCCCCAGTTCACGCCGATGCGCACCGGCTTGTCGTAGCGGCAAGCCACGTCGATCATCTGCGCGAAATTGTCGTCGCGCCGCTTGCCGCCGCCCATGTTGCCCGGATTGATCCGGTACTTGGACAGGGCCTGCGCGCACTCGGGAAACTGCGTCAGGAGCTTGTGGCCGTTGTAGTGGAAGTCTCCCACCAGCGGCACGTTGACGCCCATGCGGTCGAGCTGTTCGCGGATGGCGACAACTTCGCGAGCCGCCTCGGGCGTGTTCACCGTGATCCGCACGAGTTCGGAGCCGGCCTGCGCCAGCTCCTTGACCTGGATCGCGGTGGCGATGGCGTCCGCGGTGTCGGTGTTGGTCATGGACTGGACCACGACCGGCGCATCTCCGCCCACCGTCACGACGCGATCGCCCCACTTCACCGCAACCGAACGCGTAGCGCGGCGGGCCGCAGCTCCCACGGAGGGAGGCGGCGCATCCTGGCAAGGCAGAGAAGAATCTTCCATCGGGTGGAACCGGGTTACTTGGTCGGCTTCGGCAGCCAGTCGGACGGCAGCCATTGTTGCGGCAACCAGCCTTGCCAGAAGGCATACGCCACGCCGGCGGCCAGCACCAGCACGATGGCGATGAGCCAGCCCCAGGACGTGGAAGACGAACGCTCGTCGTCCGCGCTGGATTGCGGGATGGAATGCGCCGAATGCAGCGCGCCCGGACTGAGCTTGACCGGGCCGGTGACGCGAGCCTTGGGATCCAGCGAATCGACGATGGCCTGCGAATCCGCGCCCAGCAGCCGCGCGTAGTTGCGGACCAGGCCGCGCAGCGAAACGCCGGTGGGCAGGTCCGCCCACTGTTCGTTTTCAAGGGCTTCGATCTGCTTCGTGGAAAACTTGATGCGGCTGGACACTTCGTCGAGCGACCAGCCCTTGGACTGGCGCAACGCGCGCAATGCCGAGCCCACGCTGCCCGCAGCGCCTGCGGACGTGTCGGAAACTGCAGAAGCGAAATCCTGCGTCATGCATGCACCTGTTTAATTGGTATGGTCTGGCGCTGTGCGGCATTGCGCTCGGTGATCCGAGTACGATCCCGCACCTCTCCGGCCAGTTGGCCACAAGCCGCATCGATATCGTCACCCCGGGTCTTGCGGACGGTCGTGATGATGCCGGCGTCCATCAGACGCTGGGCAAACACTTTCACGCGCGCCGAGTTCGAGCGCTTCAGGCCGGACTCGGGGAAGGGATTGAACGGGATCAGATTGAGCTTGCAGCGTAGCTGGCGTGCAATTTGGATCAGTTCCTTGGCGTGCTGGTCGGTATCGTTGATGCCGTCCAGCATGCAGTATTCAAATGTGATGAAGTCGCGAGGCGCGAACGCCAGATAGCGTTCGCAAGCGGCCAGCAACTCCTTCAGCGGGTATTTCTTGTTCAGCGGCACCAGATCGTCGCGCAGCGCGTCGTTCGGCGCGTGCAGCGATACGGCTAGCGCCACGGGACAGTCTTGCGACAGGCGGTCCATCATGGGCACCACCCCAGACGTTGACACCGTCACGCGGCGGCGCGACAAGCCGTAGGCATTGTCGTCCAGCATCAGGCGCAAGGCCGGCAGGACCTGGTCGTAGTTGAGCAGGGGTTCGCCCATGCCCATCATGACGACGTTGCTGATGACGCGCGTATCTTCGGTGGCGCGGGCGCTTGCCAGGCGGGCGGTGCCGATATCGGCCTCCAGCACGCGCTTGGCCCACCATAGCTGGCCGATGATCTCGCTGGTCTTCAGATTGCGGTTGAAGCCCTGGTGCCCGGTCGAGCAGAAGCGGCAGTTCACCACGCATCCGGCCTGGCTGGAAATGCACAGCGTGCCGCGGTCGTCTTCGGGGATGAAGACGGTCTCGATGGCATTGCCCTGCCCCACGTCGAACAGCCACTTGCGGGTGCCGTCGGTCGAGCGCTGCTCGATATTGACGGGCAAAGCCTCGATGCGGCAGTGCGTCGCGAGCTGGCCGCGGAATTCGCGGGCCAGGTCGGTCATGGCGTCGAACGAATCGGCGCCGCGCTGGTGCATCCAGCGCTGCAACTGACGAGCGCGAAACGGCTTGCCGCCCCACTGCCCGACAAGTTCGGACAGGGCGGAGCCGTCCAGCCCCAGCAGATTGATTCGTTCGACGGATTCCATGACCTGGGTAAAACTAAAAAGCTTTGAACAATTGTTCCGCGAAAATCAACGGCTGTGAATGTTGATTTCGGGGAAGAAGAACGCGATTTCGACAGCGGCCGTTTCCGGAGCGTCGGAGCCGTGGACGGCGTTGGCGTCGATGCTGTCGGCGAAGTCGGCGCGGATGGTGCCGGCAGCAGCCTTCTTCGGGTCCGTGGCGCCCATCAGGTCGCGGTTCTTCAGGATGGCGTCTTCACCTTCCAGCACTTGCACGAAGACCGGGCCCGAGATCATGAAATCGACCAGGTCCTTGAAGAAGGGACGTTCCTTGTGCACGGCGTAGAAGCGCTCGGCGTCGGCGCGCGACAGTTGGGCCAGGCGGGCGGCGATGACCTTCAGGCCGGCTTGCTCGAAACGGCCGACGATCTGGCCGATCACGTTCTTGGCGACGGCGTCGGGCTTGATGATCGAGAGGGTGCGTTGAATGGACATAAGGACTCCAAAAACTGGTTTCTGACTGGTTTCTGATTAATTGCCTGGCGTGGCTCTGCGCTTTTTGGTGTCACCCTTGAAGCGTCATCGCGCTGTTGGCGCACAGGCGGTCCGAAACGAATGGATGTCTCGGGCCGTCCTGAACCACATGGCCAAGGCAGGGATTCGGCACTGCCCACCTGTCGGACGCGCCCCAAGGTTCCACGGGTTTCCGAAAAGCGGGCTGATCGCGCGCATTTCCTGAGGAATCCTCAATGAATTCAGGGACTTCTAAAAGGTTTACAGTAACCCGGTATTCTAACACGCTGAGAAGACCGCAATACATCTTAAAATGAGCGGTTTGCTGCCCGTAACCCTAGTCCGGGCGCCCCTGTCTGCCGGAACCCTGTAATGACTCAAGCTGCTCCCCCGAACGCCGCGAATGCCGCGAGCGACACCCAGGAACTCTCCAAGAGCTTCGAACCTTCCGAGCTGGAATCCCGCTGGTATACCGAATGGGAACAGCGCGGGTACTTCACGGCAGGCCAGCACGTAAAAAAGGGGACGGAAAGCCAGCCCTATGTGATCCAGTTCCCGCCGCCCAACGTGACGGGCACGCTGCACATGGGTCATGCGTTCAACCAGACCATCATGGACGGCCTGGTGCGCTACCACCGGATGTCGGGCGACGACACCGTCTTCATCCCGGGCACCGACCACGCCGGCATCGCCACGCAGATCGTCGTTGAACGGCAACTGGACGCCGAAAAGATCACCCGCCATGACCTGGGCCGCGAGAAATTCGTGGAAAAGGTGTGGGAATGGAAGGAAAAGTCCGGCAGCGCCATCACCGGGCAGGTCCGCCGCCTGGGCGCGTCGGCCGACTGGCCGCGCGAATACTTCACCATGGACGACCGCATGTCGCGGGGCGTGGTGGAGACCTTCGTGCGCCTGCATAAACAGGGACTGATCTATCGCGGAAAGCGCCTGGTCAACTGGGATCCCAAGCTGCTGACGGCGGTTTCCGACCTGGAAGTCCAGTCCGAAGAGACCGATGGCCACATGTGGCACATCCTCTACCCCTTCGTCGACGGACCCCAGACCATCGTCGACAAGGATGGCCAGAGTGTCACGCTGCGCGGCATGACCATCGCCACCACGCGCCCGGAAACCATGCTGGCCGACGGCGCGCTGTGCGTCCACCCGGACGACCCCCGCTACAAGCACCTGGTCGGCAAGCAAGTGGAACTGCCGCTGTGCGACCGCAACATTCCCATCATCGCCGACGACTTCGTCGATCCTGAATTCGGCACCGGCTGCGTGAAAATCACCGGCGCGCACGATTTCAACGACTATGCCTGCGCCATGCGCCACGATCTGCCCCTGATCGTGATCTTCACGCTGGACGCGCACATCAACGAAAACGGTCCCGAGCAATTCCAGGGCATGGAACGCTACGTGGCCCGCAAGGCGGTCGTCGCGCAACTGGAAGCCGAAGGCTATCTGGTCAAGATCGAACCGCACAAAATGATGCAGCCCAAGGGCGACCGCACCGGCGTCGTCCTGGAGCCCATGCTGACCGACCAGTGGTTCGTGGCCATGAGCAAGCCCGCTCCGGAAGGCACGCTGAACCCCGGCAAGAGCATCACCGAGGTGGCCCTGGAAGTGGTGGCCGACGGCCGCATCCAGTTCTATCCCGACAACTGGACCACCATCTACAACCAGTGGCTGAACAACATCCAGGACTGGTGCATCTCGCGCCAGCTCTGGTGGGGCCACCAGATCCCGGCCTGGTATTCGGAAGACGGCCAGGTCTTCGTGGCGCACGACGAAGCGGGCGCCATCGAGCAGGCGCGCGCCGCCGGCGTCACGGGCGAACTGAAGCGCGACCCGGACGTGCTGGACACCTGGTTCTCGTCGGGTCTGGTGCCCTTCACGACGCTGGGCTGGCCGGAGAACACGCCGGACCTGCAGCGCTACCTGCCTTCGAGCGTGCTGGTGACGGGCTTTGACATCATCTTCTTCTGGGTGGCGCGCATGGTCATGCTGACCACCCACCTGACCGGCCAGATCCCGTTCAAGCACGTCTATGTGCACGGTCTCATCCGCGACGCGGACGGCCAGAAGATGAGCAAGTCCAAAGGCAATACGCTGGACCCGGTGGACCTGATCGACGGCATCGACCTGGACGGGCTGGTCGTCAAGCGCACGTACGGCCTCATGAACCCGAAGCAGGCCGGCGCGATCGAAAAGGCCACCCGCCGCCAGTATCCGGATGGCATCCCCGCGTTCGGCACCGACGCGCTGCGCTTCACGATGGCCGCCTACGCCACGCTTGGCCGCAACATCAATTTCGACCTGAAGCGTTGCGAGGGCTACCGCAATTTCTGCAACAAGCTGTGGAATGCCACGCGCTTCGTACTGATGAACACCGAAGGCCACGATCTGACCGGTTCGGACGCCGGCGAACTATCCTTCGTGGACCGCTGGATCGTCAGCCAGATGCAGACACTGGAAGCCGACGTCGCGCGCGGCTTTGCCGATTACCGCTTCGACAACATCGCCAACGCGCTCTACCGCTACGTGTGGGATGAATACTGCGACTGGTACCTGGAACTCGCCAAGGTGCAGATCCAGACCGGCACGCCGGCCCAGCAATTGGGCACCCGCCGCACGCTGATCCGCGTCCTGGAATGCGTGTTGCGCCTGGCGCATCCCATCATTCCGTTCATCACGGAAGAACTCTGGCAGAAGGTCTCGGTGGTGGCCGGCAAGCGCAAGGAAGGGGTTGCGGACAGCGTCAGCGTCCAGCCCTTCCCGCAGGCGAATCCGGCAGCCGTGGACACCGCGGCCGAAGCCGACGTGGCCGAACTGAAAGCGCAGATTGAAGCGGTGCGCGCGCTGCGCGGGGAAATGAGCTTGTCGCCCGCCCTGAAGGTGCCGCTGTGCGCCCAGGGCGATGCGCCGAAGCTGACCCGCAATGCGCCCTACCTGGCCGCGCTGGCCAAGCTGAGCCAGGTCGAGGTGCTGGACGCCCTGCCGGACGCGGGCGCCCCGGTCCAGGTCGTCGGTTCCAGCCGCCTGATGCTGCACGTCGAAATCGACGTGGCGGCGGAACGCGTGCGTCTGGACAAGGAAATCGCGCGCCTTGCCGGCGAGATCGCCAAGGCCAACGGCAAGCTGTCCAACGCCAGCTTCGTGGAACGCGCCCCGGCGGCCGTGGTCGAGCAAGAGAAGGCGCGCATGGCGCAGTTCGGCGAGACGCTGCAAAAGGTGCAGGAGCAGCGCGCCAAGCTGGGCGACTGAACCGCGGCGTCAACACGCTGAAAGGACAACCCCGGAGATGGTTTCCGGGGTTTTTTTACGGCAACACGGCAGCGCTCAGACGCCGCCGTCGGTCATCCGATACCACGTCACCACGGCATTGACGTAGAGCCGCCGCAGGCCGTAAAGCGGAAACGGCACCACGGGCGACAAAGGAACCGGCAGCGCATTGGCATCGCCCGTCGCCACGTACTCTGCCAGGGCGCGGCCCATGCTGGTCTGCAGGCCCACGCCACGCCCCTGGCAGCCAATGTCCACCAGCAACCCCGGTTCCGGCTCGTGCAAATGCGGCAGATAGTCGCGCGTGATGGCGACGCGGCCGCACCAACGGAATTCGAACGGCGTCCCCGCCACCTGCGGGAACATCTTCAGCATCACGCGCTCGAGGTGCGCCCAATCCCCGGCCCCCCTGGGCTCGCGGAAAGGACCGCGTCCGCCCATCAACAGCCTGCCCTGGTGGTCCAGGCGGAAGTACAGCAGCAGGTTGCGGGTGTCGGACGAGACATGCCCCTCTGGAAATATGCCGGCCCTGATGTTTTCGGGCAATGGCGTGGTCGCGACCTGGAACGTATTGGCGTCGATGATCGACGGCTTCAAGCCCGGCCACAGATCGCCTCCGTAGGCATTGGTGCACATCACGACGCGGTCGGCCGTGATGGTGGGCCCCCGGGCAGTGGAAGCCGTCCATTTGCCGCCCTCTCGCTTGAGGCCGGTGACGGGGGTGTCCGTATGAAGAAAGGCGCCCGCGTTCAACGCGGCGCGCGCCAGGCCGCGCGCATAGCTCAGCGGCTGTACGGCGCCCGCCCGCTTGTCGAGCCAGCCGCCCAGGTATTTGTCCGCGCCGATCAGATGGGACACCTGCGCACGGTCTAAAGGCTGGGCATCCGCGCCATGCCGCGCCCACTGCGCGGCGCGCTCGTGCGCCACGCGCAGGGCTTCGGGATTGTGCGCCCCCTGGATCCAGCCATTGCGCACACGCGGCACGTCCATGGCGTGCCGCTCGATCAGGTCGAACACCGAATCCGCCGTGGCGCCGGCGAACCGCAGCAGCCTCTCGCCGCGTTCGGGACCGAACATGGAGATCAACGCATCGGGGTCATACTTCAGGCCAGGAATGACCTGTCCGCCATTGCGCCCCGATCCGCCGAATCCGATCTCGCGCGCTTCCAGCAACACCGCCTTCACGCCCTGTTCGGCAAGATGCAGCGCAGTGCTCAGGCCGGCATAGCCTCCGCCAATCACCAGCACGTCCGCCTGACTGGAGGCGGCCAGGGGTTCCGTGGGCGGTGGCGCCGCGGCGGTCGCTGCCCACAAGGACGGGGAAAGGGGAAACGGCGCTTGCGGCATGATGATTCCTTACATGGGATGCAGCACGCGGCGCAGGAAATCCTGCGTACGGGGATGCTGCGGATGATTCAGCACTTCACGGGCGCCGCCCTGCTCCACCATGACGCCGCCATCGAAGAACATGACACGGTCCGCGACCTCGCGCGCGAAACTCATTTCGTGCGTCACGACGACCATCGTCATGCCGGCCTCGGCCAGCTTGCGCATGACGCCCAGCACATCGCCGACCAGCTCCGGATCCAGCGCGGACGTCGGCTCGTCGAACAAAATGGCCTTGGGCTGCATCGCCAGCGCGCGCGCAATGGCCACGCGCTGCTGCTGGCCGCCCGACAACTGGTTCGGATGGGCGTCCTCCTTGTCAGCAAGGCCCACGCTGGCCAGGAGCTCGCGGCCGCGCTCCAGCGCCTGGGTGCGCGGTTCCTTTTTCACGAAGATCGGCCCTTCGATGACGTTCTCCAGCGCCGTACGGTGCGGAAACAGATTGAAGCGCTGGAACACCATCGCAACCTGCGTGCGGATCGACACGATGGAGGGCGCATCGCAATCCACGAGTTGTCCGTCCACGGTAATGCGGCCGGCGTTGTAGCGCTCCAATCCATTGATGCACCGCAGGATGGTTGACTTGCCCGACCCGGACGGGCCGACCACGCAGACCACTTCGCCCTGGGCGACCTCGGCGTCGATGCCCTTGAGCACCTCGAGCGGACCGAAACTCTTGCGGACTCCACGCAGTTCGATCATTTGGTGGCACTCCTTTTTTCCAGATGCCGGACCAGCAGAATCAGCGGCACGCACATCACCAGGTACATCAGCGCCACCAGCGAAAATACGGTGGCGTTCTTGAACGTGGAGACGGCAATCAGCTTGCCCTGCAACGCCAGCTCCGCCACCGTGATCGTGGAGGCCTGCGAGGAATCCTTGAGCATCATGATCATGATGTTGCCGTACGGCGGCAGCACGATCTTCACCGCCTGCGGCAGCACCACGCGCCGCATGGTGAGGCTCCAGCTCATGCCCATCGCCAGGGCGGCTTCGATCTGCCCGCGGTCGATGGCCTGTATGCCTGCACGGAAATTTTCGGCCTGATAGGCGGAATATGCCACCCCCAGGCCGATGATCGCGGCCTGCACCGCGCTCAGCGACACCCCCATGTCAGGCATCACGAAGTAGATGTAGAACAGCAGCACGATGATGGGTATGCCGCGCAGCAGGTTGATCACGCCGCCGCTGAAACTGGACAGGTATTTGTTGCCCGAGACCCGCATCAGCGCCCACACGAGCCCCAATACCGTGGACAGCGCGAGCGAACCCAGCGTGACCAGGATCGTGAGCTTTGCGCCTTCCAGCAGGATCGGCATGAACTCTGCCGCGTCTTTGAAGAATTCCATCATGACTCGACCCACCCCGACTAGACAGCCTGCGGGAGCGCGCGATGCGCCCCGTCCGCCGGCGTGCGCGAACACGCCGGCGGAGCCTGTGCAATGGCTTGGTTAATGCGCGGTCAGGCGGGCGTCATGCGCCGCCCAGGCCCCACTTCTTCAGAATGGCATCGATGGCGCCATCGGCCTTCAGCTTGGCCAGCGCCTTGTTGATGCGTTCCAGCAATTCCGTGTCTTCCTTCCGCGTAGCCAGACCCAGGCTGCCCATGATGGTGGGCTGATAGGCCTGCGCCATCTTCAGGTTGGGGTAGTTTCCCTGCGTCAGGATGTAGGTGGCGATGGGAAAGTCCATGAAGCCGCCCTGGATGCGGCCGGCGTTGGCGTCTCGCATCATGTCGGGGGGATTGTCGTAGAGCTTCACTTCCTTGAAGACGCCGCTTTTCTGAATCGGCTCGACGAACGCGGTGCCGACCTGCACGCCGACCGTCATGCCTTTCATGTCCGCAAACGACTTGTATTCCTTGTTGTCGGTTTTCAGCACCATCAACCCTTCACCGTAGCGGTAGACCGGCTCGGAAAAGCTCACGACCTGCTGGCGTTGCGGGGTGATGAACATGGCTGCCGACACGATGTCGATGCGCTTGGACGTCAACGAGCCGATGAGCGCCGAAAACGCCATGGGCTCGATCTGCACCGCGAACCCGGCCTCTTTGCCGACCGCCTTCACGATGTCGACCATCACCCCTTCGATGCTGTTGGTCTTGGTGTCGAGAAACGTGAACGGACTGCCGGTGGGCGTCGATCCCACCTTGAGCACCGTCTGGGCTTGCGCGCCCGCGGCCATGGACAATGCTGCGAATACAGAGACAACAAGAGTCTTGAATTTCATGACATATCCTCATCGTGGCAAGGAAATCCGGGCGGCGCTGCGCGCGTCCGGTGGCGGAATGATCCCCAGCGTCAATCCGCCGCATTAGGTGCTGCGCGCTCATGGCGCTTGTTGCGAGTCGTCCCCCAAGGCTTGATTGATATTCGAGATGGCCCAGATGACCTCTGTCGTCTGAGATCCGGGATTGCGCCAGCGGCGCGGTGTGCTGCTGGCATAACAAAAACTGTCGCCTTCCTTGAGGAGGATGACGCGATCGCCCACCCAAAGCTCCAGCGAACCCTTGAGCACCAAGCCGATCTGCTCGCCTTGCCCCGTGACGAACAGCTCGTTGCCGGTTGAACCGCCGGGTTCGATGGAGGCCCGGCACAGATCCATGCTGCGGCACGCAGGCGGCGTGTACATCTCTTTGCGGATGCCCTTTTCCTGCAAGTCGATGTGCCGGTGCGTTCCCGCGCGGGCCACGCGTCCGTCGTCCTCGCCCTCGGTGTGTTCGGCATTGCGCAGCAGCGAATTGACCGAAACGCCGAATTCACGGGCCAGCAGCTGCAGCACTTTCACGGAGGCGGAGCTCAGGCCGCGCTCGATCTGGCTAAGCAGGCCCAGCGACATGCCGCAGGCGCGGGCCACGTCGGCAAGCGACCGACCATGCTGCTTGCGCAACTGGCGCAGTTGCTGGCCCAGCCAGAGATCAACCGCGGACTCGGGACGCCCGGGCAGGGTTGTCGGAGGCAAGCTGGCACGGCGTTCGGCGGCGGATTGGCTCATGTGAAAATTTCATTTTCATGTAATTTTCAATACTAAGGAGCCGCAAAATCGCCCACAACCTAGGAACATCCCTAGCGGTTGCGGGCGTGAATATCGTGACGGATGGGCGTAGACACGCGGGGCGCGTCAGGACGGATCGGATGTCTCGGGCGTGCCGGGCGCGACCGGGGGCACGTCGCCGGAAACCGTTTTCCGGGGCTTTCGGCGATGTGAAGGCGTCTTGGTCCCCGGCACGTCGATGCCAGTCAATTCCGCCAGGTAACGTTCGTCCAGTTTGCTCAGCCAACCCTGGGCGCGGGCGGCTTCGATCAGTTCGGGCCGCCGCGTGGCGGTCAGCGCCAGCGAACGCTCGCGCCGCCAGCGGGCGATATTGGCGTGATGTCCGCTCAGCAAGGGCGCGGGCACGGACGCACCTTCGTACACCTCTGGGCGGGTGTAGTGCGGACTGTCCAACAGGCCGGACAAGGTCTCGTTGAACGAATCCTGCAAGGCGGAATCGCCGTCGTTGAGCACGCCGGGCAACAGGCGCACGGCGGCATCGATTACCGCCAGCGCAGCGATTTCTCCGCCGGACAGCACGAAGTCGCCCAGCGAGATTTCATGCGTGACGCAGCGCTCGATGAAGCGCTGGTCCACGCCTTCGTAACGGCCGCAAATGAGGATGATGCCCTCGCTCGCGGCCAGCGTTTCAGCGCCGGCCTGGTCGTAGCGCTGGCCTACGGGGGCCAGCAGCGCCACGGGTGCGCGGCCCAGCCCTTGCGCGGCACGCGCTGCCTGGGCGGCATTGACGGCGGCCTCGAGGGGGGCCGCCATCATCACCATTCCGGGGCCGCCGCCGTAGGGACGGTCGTCCACCGTGCGATGCACGTCCTGCGTGAAATCGCGGGGATTCCAGGCGTGCAGGGACCACCGGCCCTGGGCATGAGCCCGGCCGGTGACGCCCAGGTCGCGCACTACCCCGAACATCTCGGGAAAGAGCGTAACGACGTCAAATCGCATCAGAGATCCGCGGGCCAGTCGCTGTCGATGCGGCGGGCAGCCAAATCGACGGCGTGGATGTGCGCGCGTACGAACGGAACGAGCATTTCGGCGGGTCGGCCTTTGGCGTCCAGGATGGGCTCGGGACCTTGGTCCCCCGCCTTCTGGCACAAAATCTTCAAGACGGCGTGAGCGCCGTTATCGAGGACTTCGCCAACCACGCCTATCAGCGCGGGTTCTCCGTTGGCGCTGGTGTACAGCGCACAACCGATAAGATCGACCCAGTAGTATTCGTCTTCCTGGGGCGCGGGAAAAGAACCGCGCGGCGCCTGCACGGAATAACCGCGCAGCGCTTCGGCCTGGTCGCGATCCGCAATGCCCTTCAGTTGCGCCACCACGGTGGCGCCCTGCGAACGGACTTGCACGATCTTGAATGCGACAGGCGCAGACGCGACAGCGCCCCGCGCCAATTCAGGCACAGGGCGAGTCAACCACCATTGAGACGCTGAGAGCAGCACTTCGGCATTGGCCGAATGTGGCTGCACCTTAACCCAGCCTTTCACACCGTAGGCTGCAGTGATGCGGCCCAGCTCGATCAAATCCGTAGGCGCCGCGTTGGAGGTTGCGGCATCAGACATGTATCGTGCTCTTGTTAGTGTTCTTGGTAGCTATAAAGCAATGAACGGCAGCTTTTAAGCGTAGAAAAACTAGCAGCTCAGGCTTTGCGACGCGGGCAATCAAGCCGCGGCGGAAACCTTGGCCGAGTAGTCTTTGACCAGACGCTCGACAGCGGGCGACAGTTGCGCGCCGGTGCCAGTCCAGTATTGCACGCGGTCCAGCGCAATGCGCAGGTTTTCCGTGCCTTCGCTAGCTACGGGGTTGTAGAAACCCACGCGCTCGATGAAGCGGCCGTCGCGACGGTTACGCGAATCGGTGGCCACCAGGTTGTAAAACGGACGCTTCTTGGACCCACCGCGGGCCAGGCGAATCACCACCATAGGTAATCCCTTGAATTAGTTGTGAAAAACGGGAAATTCTAGCACTTAAACAAGCCTGCTGGCAAATGAGAGTGCTGAAATGTGTGAGGCGGCGCGATTTGTATCCTAAAACACCCGCATCCGGGTATTCTACAAACACGGGCCATGGCCCGCCGCAGCCCGAAGTGTAGCCGCCTAGCGGCACTTGCGGCTGCGTAATCGCTACTTTTAATGCGTTTGAGCGGTTGGTGCGTCTGAAGAACAGCCCGATTGGAGAGATCGGTTTTATGTCGTTCTACGCAATAACTCCACGCCTTACCCCGCCAGCATGCGCCCCAGCGGCGCCGGCATCGCCTTTTCTTCAAGTCGTCCCGTCCCGGCGCCCGTGTGGCCCGAGGCCTCGGCCCTTCTTTTCCCGCGTTTTCCCCCAAAACTTCCTCTACCTGGAGGGTGCATCACCATGAAGAAACAAAAATCAGTCTTCGCTCCCGTCGCACGCCTGGCTTTGGCTGGAGTGCTGGCGGGAACACTGGCGATGCCGATGGCCGCGTCCGCGCGAGTGATCGGCGCGGCACTGACGACCGCTTCGGGCCAGGTCACGGCGGTGGACCAGGCCACCCGCACGATCACGCTGCGAGGCCCGAATGGCAACTCGATGGACGTCGTCGCGGGGCCGGACATCCGCAACTTTCAGCAGATCAAGCCCGGCGATACGCTGACGCTCGACTATTACGAGTCGGTCGCGGTGGATGTGCGCCCCGCCGGCTCGGGCGCGCCCGAAGTCGTGACTGAAACCGCGGCCACCCGCAGCGCCAAGGGAGCCCGGCCCGGAGGAGCCGTTGGCCGTCAAACCACGATCACCGCCGAGATCTGGCACATCAACAGAAGCGCGAACCTGGTGATACTGAAGGGTCCGCAAGGCGGCAGGCGCACCATCCAGGTTCGGGACCCCGCGCTGCGCGAGAAGCTGCAGCAACTGAAGGAAGGCGATCTGGTGGACTTCACGATCACGCAGGCGGTTGCGGCGGCCATTCACCGGTAAACATCGGCGGTTTACGAAAAAAAGGCCCGCTGTGCGCGGGCCTTTTTGCCTGAGTCGGACTGCAGCAGACTTAGCGGCGGCGCAGGAAATGCACGCAATGGCCTTCGGCCTCCTGCTGCGCGACCAACACGTTGCCGGTTTGGCGCGCGAAGGCCTGGAAGTCGCGGATGGCGGTGCGGTCGGTGGTGATGACGCGCAACACCTGACCGCTTTCCATCTGCGCCAGTGCCTTCTTGGCCCGCAGGATAGGCAAGGGACAGGTCAGCCCAGTGGCATCGACCTGATGCTCGAAGGCCGGCGCCTGGGCGCCGGCATCCAGGTTGGCATCCACGCCGCTCATCAGAGACGCTCGTCCACCCATTTCTGCACGCCGGCGATCGCCGCGGGCAATGCCGCGAGGTCCGTGCCGCCGCCCATGGCCATATCAGGGCGGCCGCCCCCCTTGCCTCCTACCTGGCTGGCGACAAAGCCGACCAGATCGCCGGCCTTGATGCGGTCGGTCAGGTCGGCGGTCACGCCGCCCACCACGCTGATCTTGCCGTCGGCGGAGCCGGTAGCCAACAGCACCACGGCCGGCTTCAGGCGGTCCTTCAGGTTGTCGACCATGCCGCGCAGCGCCTTGGGATCCACGTCGACGATGCTGGCGGCCAGGACCTTGATGCCCTTGACCTCAACGGCGGCGCTGGAAGCCAGATCATTGCCGGCGCTGGCAGCCAGCTTGTTGCGCGATTGTTCCAGTTCTTTCTCGAGCGCCTTGACCTGATCCTGGACCTGCGCGATGCGGACGGGCAAATCCGCCGGCGTGCTGCGCAGCATGCCCGCGACCTGGGTCAGCAAGGCGTTCTGGTTCTGCACCCAGGCCAGCGCGTTGTCGCCGGTGATGGCTTCGATGCGGCGGACACCCGCGGCCACGCCGCCCTCGGAAACGATCTTGAACAGGCCGATATCGCCCGTGCGGCTGACGTGCGTGCCGCCGCAGAGTTCGCGCGAGAAACCGATGTCCAGCACGCGCACCGTATCGCCGTATTTTTCACCGAACAGCGCCATGGCGCCGCCCTTGACGGCGTCATCGTAGGCCATGACCTGGGCCACCGTGGGGTGATTGGCCAGCACCTCGGCGTTGACGATGGCCTCGACGCGGGCGATCTGCTCCGCGGTCAGCGGCGCGTCCTGCGCGAAGTCGAAACGGGTCTTGTCGGGGTCCACCAGCGAACCGCGCTGCTGCACATGCGCGCCCAGCACCTGGCGCAGCGCCTTGTGCATCAGGTGAGTGGCGGAGTGGTTGCGGACCGTGCGGGCGCGGCGGACCGCGTCCACGCGGGCCAGCAGGGTGTCGCCGACCGACAGCGAACCGGATTCGAGGACGCCGTGGTGGCCGAACACGCCGGCCTGGATCTTCAGGGTGTCGGCGACGGCAAAGCGCACGCCGTCGGCTTCCAGCAGGCCGGTATCACCCACCTGGCCGCCCGATTCCGCGTAGAACGGGGTGGCATCCAGCACGACCACGGCGCTCTGGCCGGCCTTCACTTCCTGGACCTGGGTGCCGTCGACGTACAGCGCCGTGACCTTGACGTTGTCCAGCTCCAGCTTTTCGTAGCCTTCGAAGCGCGTGTCGGCGCCTTCGTAGCTCAGGCCTTCGGCCATCTTGAACTTGCCGGCGGCGCGGGCCTGGTCGCGTTGGCGCTCCATGGCGACCTCGAAGCCAGCCATATCGACTTCAACTTCGCGCTCGCGGCAGATGTCGGCGGTGAGATCCACGGGGAAACCGTAGGTGTCGTACAGGGTGAACAGCGTGGTGCCGTCCAGCACGCCGCCCTTGGGCACATTGGCCAGGGCCGTGTCCAGGATGCGCATGCCGTGCTCGAGGGTTTCGCCGAAGCGCTCTTCTTCCTGCTTGAGCACCTGGGCCACGCGGTCGGCCGTGGCGGCCAGTTCCGGATAGGCTTCGCCCATTTCGGCGACGAGGTCCGGCACCAGGCGATGGAAGAACGGCTTGGTCTGGCCCAGCTTGTAGCCATGGCGCAGCGCGCGGCGCACGATACGGCGCAGCACATAGCCGCGGCCTTCGTTGCTGGGGATCACGCCGTCGACGATCAGGAAGGAGCAGGCGCGGATGTGGTCCGCGATGACCTTGAGCGAGTTGTCTTCCAGGTCCTTGATGCCCGTTTCGCGCGCGGCGGCGGTGATCAGGTGCTGGAAGAGATCGATTTCGTAATTGGAGTGCACGCCCTGCAGGACGGCGGCGATGCGTTCCAGGCCCATGCCGGTATCCACACAGGGACGCGGAAGGCGCGGCATGTTGCCGGCCGCATCGCGTTCGAACTGCATGAACACCAGATTCCAGATCTCGATGTAACGGTCGCCGTCTTCTTCGGGCGAGCCCGGGGGGCCGCCCCAGATCTCGGGGCCGTGGTCGAAGAAGATTTCCGAGCACGGACCGCAAGGCCCGGTGTCGGCCATCTGCCAGAAGTTGTCGGAGGCGTAGCGCGCGCCCTTGTTGTCGCCGATGCGGATGATGCGCTCGGCCGGCACGCCGACTTCCTTGGCCCAGATGTCATAGGCCTCGTCGTCTTCCTGGTACACGGTGACCCAGAGCTTTTCGGCGGGCAGCTTGTAGACCTGCGTCAGCAATTCCCAGGCGTACTGGATGGCGTCGCGCTTGAAGTAGTCGCCAAAGCTGAAATTGCCCAGCATTTCAAAGAACGTATGGTGGCGGGCGGTGTAGCCCACGTTCTCCAGGTCATTGTGCTTGCCCCCGGCGCGCACGCTGCGCTGCGACGAGGTGGCACGCGTATACGACCGCGACTCCTTGCCCGTGAAGACGTCCTTGAACTGGACCATGCCCGAATTGGTGAAAAGCAAGGTCGGGTCGTTGCCCGGGACGAGCGAGGACGAAGGAACAATGGTGTGTCCCTTGGACTTGAAGAATTGCAGAAACTGCTGGCGAATCTCGGAGGATTTCATCGTGGATGAAGCAGAATTTAGGCGAATCGTTGATTATAGAGGGTTGGCGGAAAACCGCGGAAAAGGGGCGCCGCCCCGGAACTGCCCCGGGGGCTACCGCACGCAGACGTAACCGGTGGTCCACCCCTCGGTTTCTGTCCATTTGCCCCCTGCGGACACGATGACACTGGCGTACCCGTCGGGGCAGGAACACTGGCCGGTGCGCGGGTTCGCGGTGGAAACGCCCGTGAAATGGGAACAGCCCAGCGGGTAATTCATGCTGTACGCGCCGCCAAACCCGCCGCTTGCCTGAGCCCAGACCCCCGATTGGCAAGCCAGCAGCTCGCCCTGGGCGGAACTGGCCAGCGCGCCCGATGTGACGCCGCAGTAATGGCCCGGCGTCTCTCGGGCGCCTACCGTCACATAGCCGCCCGCGTGCACGTTGCCGGCGACCGAGAGCGAACCCTGGAGGTCGGGGTCCCGTGTGTCCCGCATTTTCACGTAGCGATTCATATCCGGCTGGCCGCTACCCGCCCCCGCGCCAGCCCACAGCGCCAGGGTTCCCGCCGCATACGTCGGCGCGCCGGCACCCAGGGGATTGGGAAAGCTGTACGCGGCTCCGCGCAGTAACGCAGGCGCCTCGGGCCATACCGCGCCGCCGTAGCCGCCCGCGGCCTCGATGACGGACGCCATGGCAATGTGATCGGTAAACTGCGTCCCTTTTTTAAGCAATGGCTTGTCGGCATAGACCACGCCGTCGATGCGGCAAGGCTCGCCGGGACACGCCGTTGCCCGCAGAATCCTGATGTCCGCGCCGAAGCCCAAGGCCGACTGGTTGGGAAAGTCGCCGGGCAGGTATCCGTTGCTGCGCAATTCGGCCAGGGTGGGCAGGAATGCGTTCACGAACAAGGGAAGCCCTTGGCTGTTGACGGGCCCCTCGCCCTTGGCCATGACGTCGAAATGCCGCGTCAGCACGCCCGCTACCGCCACCCGGACCTGGGTCATCCAGACGCCCGCCGACCGGGCCGCGGCGGCCTCGATGTGGTGCACCACGTCGTTGGATGCCCAGATGGCGACCGCGGTGGCAATGGCCAGCGCCAGCGCCATGGCGGCCAACGAGAAGCCCGCCTGCCGCCGTTGGCCGGCGGCCGCGCGGAAGGGACGGCCCGGCACGCAGTCAGGCCGGCTCATCTTGCGGTGAACACGAAAGTATTCACGTCGCCCTGGCTGCATTGGGCCTGCGCCTGCGCCGCGCGGTAGGGCACGCCGGGCTTGGCTATCGTGTCCTTGACGACCTTGGCGCCGCTGGTTCCCGTGATGGAAATGATCTCCGATACCCGCTGCAGGACCGAGGCGAGCGCGGGGCAGGCCGCGTGGCTGACGCTGGTCAGCGTGAGCGTAAACGCGGATCCCATGCCAGCGCCGTCGACGGCGACAGGCTCGACCCCGACAGTGCCGCTGCCGCCCGTTCCACTGCCACCCAAGCCATGGGCAACGCTGGCCGTCGTGCCCGAGCCCTGCACGGCCAGCACGGTGGAATCGCGCAGCGCATTGGCCAGGGCGCCGGTATCGAGCCCCGTATAGGGCGTGACCCCGCCGCCCTGGGCATTGATTTTCATGCTGGCAACGAAGCGCTGCAGTTCTTCCCCCACCTTGGGCACCTTGTTTTCAATGACGTACGAGCCGATCGCCGGGATGCCGACAATCGCGATCAACAAGACAATGGCGGTGACGATGGATACCTCCATCAACGAGAATCCCCGTTGGCGCATCGCGCCGGACCGGAACCTATCAAGACCTTGCATGGCTACCTCTTTTGAATGAAGGCGCAGCGCGGCTGCGCCGTGATGGCCGGCCGGCTATTGGCTGGCATAGAAGTTGGTCAGTGCCTGACGAAGCTCGTCGATGACCGCGTAGTGCCAGAGCGTGATTCCCAGCACGGTTCCCAGGGACAGGATCAGCAACGACCAGCGCAACACGAGCGCCTGCCGCCGCACTCGATCCAGCAACCGGAGTTCGACCCGCTGGCGCACGCGAGCCAAGCCGGTTTCCACGCCTAGCGCATCCATCATGTCGGCCATGTACCACCACGTTTCGGGGTCCAGCAGCCCCGTGCCGAATATCTCGGGACCGCTCGCGCCGGCGTCGATACGGCTCAGCATGGCCTGCAGGTGCGCATGCAGCCAGGGCTGCGCATCGCGGGCCTGCACGGACAGCGCGTACCGCAAGCGGGTGTCGGCCGCTCCGTGCTGCCGGATGAGCACGGCCAGCAACGAAAGAAAGCGGATCGCCTGAAAATCCCGGTACAACCGCCAAAGCAGCCAGCGATCCAGAACCGCCCTGATGTCTCCGGTGAGGTTCGCCAAGGACCACAGACTCAGCAGGGCCGCACCGAAAAGCAGGACCACCCATAGCGCGAGCCATTGCCGCAAGCCGTTTGCCAGCGCGAACAGCGCGCGCGTCAGGGGCGCGTAGTCATCCGCGGGCACCGCCTGAAACACCTGCTGCAGCCGCGGCACGGTGAAAAAAGGAATGGCGCAAAGCAACGCGAAAGCCACCATTGCCGCCACCACGCCCGTCGCGGCGGCCGACACCAGCGCCTTCCATGCGCCGGATGCCAGCCTGACCGCGCGCGCCAGATCCCGCAGTGCCGCGGCCAGGTCCCCGCCCTCTTCCTGAACGCAGCTGAGCAATTGGCATTCGCTGGACGGCAGCGTGTCGGACCAGGCAACACCCAAGTCGCCGCCGGCAGTGAGATAAGCCGACGCCCAGTGCCCGCACAGGCGGCCGCGCACGGTATCCGGCCCGTATCGGCGCGCGTCGTCGTCGAAGATGTCGCGCAGGCTCTTGCGCCCTTGCGTGCCTTCGACGACGTCGGCCAGATATTCGTAGTAGTCCGCGCGGCGCGAGCGAAAGCGCAGCGCGTCCAACCGCGAACGAGGAACCGCGCCGACGATGCGGGACCAGGGGAATGGGCGCAGCGTGGGATCAGCCATGCACGCCCCCTGCCGGTTCCACGCCCCCGGCGGGCGGCGCCGTGGGCAGGTCGAACCTGCGCAAGAGCGCCCGGGGATCGATTTCGCCGCGGCTGACCTTGTACAGCGCGCAATCCAGCGCCCGCGCGCTGCCCGTGGCCGCGTCGCGCCAGGCTACAGGGCCGGCCGCCTGGGCCTGCTTCTTCAAGCCCAGGTTGTCCCGCCTGCGTACCGAATCAAGAAATCCGTGCGCGCGTTCGGGTTCGATCATTTCGGCGGCGACGCAGCGGCCCACCGTGCCGTTCAGCTCGGGCAATTGCGCACGCCGGCATTCGGGGCATCCCGCTGCGTTCCTGACCCGTAGCGTATCGGTATCGAGCTCGAAAGCCCTTTGCATTTCCCGCACCCACGTCCGCCAGTCCTGCGTGGCGCCCGACGACCGATGCCTCTGGGCCTGGCTCCAAAGGCTGTCCACCGGCAGCGCGCAGCGATTGCAGAGCCGTGGCAGCAAGGTCTGGTAGACGAGCAGCTTCAGGATGCCGGGCGACGCCAGGAAGTCGCGCGACACGCCGATCGCATCCGACGCCAGCCGCTCCGGAATCATGGCCGCCGAACCTGAATGGGTGGTGGCATACAGGCTGACGCCCGAGCTGGCGAGATCCATGAAGGCGCGGCCGGTATGGGTATCCCGGATCTCGCCGATCAGCAGATCGTTCATCGCCGATCGCTTGATGGTCTTGAGCTTGGCATCCAGGGCGGGCCACGCGGAATCCGCCAAGGCACCCGCCAGCGTATTCTGCAGGGCATTGCCAATGTGGTATTCCACCGGGTCTTCCAGCGTGATGACCTTGCGGGTGGGCGCGATGCCGCGCATCAACGCGGCGATGGTGGTGGACTTGCCCGAACCGACGACGCCAGCCAGCACGATGGCGCCGCCGTCGCGCTCGCGCGCCCTGAGCAAGGTCTCGGCCTGCCCCGGCAGGTAGCCCAGCGCAAGCAGGTCGCCGTCGACGGCCGCGTCCAGCCGCAGGATGCGCAGGCACACGGAAGGCCCCGCATCGGCGGCCAGCGATGCCCAGCGCAGCACGATGGGAACGGCGTCCACGTCAAGCGCAATGCGCCCCTGCTGTTCCAGCGCGGGATCGAACACCGCGCCGTTGCCGCCGCGCACGTCCATCCAGGCCACGGCCAGCACCTCCAGCAGCGTGGAACTGGACAGGCCCGTGAACCGCTCCGTGCCGATGTACTCGCCGTGGATCGTGTAACGGACGTGGCCGGCGTCGCGCCGCTGGTTCACATTGATGTGTACGTCGCTGGCGCCTTGGGCCACTCCCCAGCGCACGATGTCAAGGAACAGCGCGGCCAGCGCCGAGACGCGTTCCGCCTGTCTCGTTCTGGTCCAGCGCCCCGGGCCCGGAGCCTGGAACTGGCCGCGGGCGATCATCAGCAGGAGCGGCGCGGAGAGCACATAGCGGGAGGGTTGCGCCATGCGGTGGCCAGCTGCCTTCACCATGCGTTCGACTTCATCGATCTGGTCGCCCACCGTGTACTCCCTCACGGTGAAGATCGCGGCTACGCCCCCTTCCAGCAGTACCGGGCACAGCCGGCCGGCCAGCGAGGCCAGATCGAATTCGCGGCCCAGCGCGCGAACGAACGCCGGATCCAGACGCGCGATGTCTTCCGGTGATTGAAGTTCGGGCGGGCGCACGGCCGGCTCCGCACTCAAGGAGGACGAGATCATGGCCGGGTGCCTCCTGCGTCGAGGCAGGCGGTATGGTCGCGGCCCTCGCGGTGCAGGCGCACGCAGGCCCCATCAATGGACAACAGGCGATAGGCGTCCATCGTGGCCGAGCCCGCGACGGGATCGGCGCGGCCCGCGCGATAACGCAGCAACGCGCCGTTGACGACGACGTCGGCGTTCAGGCTCCTGGCCGTGCCGAATATCGCAGCGACCCGGATGTCGTCCCGCGTTCGCGCCGACGGCGCAGCCGATGCGGTGAATTCGCGTCCGGGTGCGCAAATGCCGGGCACCCTGCAATCCGCAAGGGCGGCAGCGGCATCCGCCCGCAGCAAGGTGAGCACGGTCTCGGTTTCCGGCCAGGGCTGCGGTTCCGGTGTCTGGGGCGAAGCGGCGTGGGCCCGGCAGGCCGCTGCGCCAGCGGCCAACGCGATACCGAGCAAAAGCCGTCCGAGGGCCGACCGGCTGGAAATGCCACGGCTATTCCTGTTCATAGATATCTCCTTGCAATTCGGCAACGAGCGCGCTGGCGGTCAGGCTGGGCCGCAACTGGGGCTGAACGTCCACGACCAGACGGGACCACCGGGCGGCGGGAACGGGCCCAGGCATGAGCGCCATCGAACGCAGCGGCCCGTGCAAGGTCAAGGCCCGCCGCCTGAGGACGGGCAGGTCCATGCGCACCGCGCCCGCCTGCGGAACATCCGCTTGCGCGGGCGCGGCCATGCGCGGCAGCAGCGGAATCGGCGGCGACAGCACCACCGATGCGAAAGCCGGGCGCAGGCCCTGCAATCCCCCCGCCACCTGAGTGTCGACGTGCAGCGCGGAGGGCAGCGCGATGTCGGCCAGCGGTAACGTTCCCGATGCCACGCGCCAAGCCAGCGTGGCCTCTTCGAGCGGTTTGAACGACACTTGCCAGCCGGCTGGCAACAAGGCGTGCAGACTATGATTGTTAGCCAGCGGATGGGCCCTGGCGTAGATTGCCGAACAGTTCCATTCCCGCGCGCCGGCGTCGCACTGCGCCCGGCGCAATGCCCAGCCCCTGACCTGTATGGGCAGCCTGCCCATGGCGGCCAGCAAGCGCCCCAACGCGGCCGGCTCGTGCGCGGCGGTGCCGCGCAGCATGGCCTGGTAGGCGTCGGCGACGGGATCACGGACTGGAGACGGCTGGGGCGTCGGGGGTTGTTTCCTGAGCAGCGGACTGACCGTGCCGTTCCACAAGGGGGGAACCACGGCGGCGCAGACCATGCACGCCAGAAACAAGCGCAACGCCAACGGCAGCTCGGCCCAGCGCGAAGGAAGCGCCGTCAGCCGGGCAGCGGGCTCGGCCGCCTGCTGCAAAGCCGCCCATACCTGGTCCGAAGCGTGCTCTTTCAAGGCCGGGCGCAGGGCAAGCAAGGCCCGCTGTTCATGCTGCGCCGCCTCAAGCGAGCCAAATACCCTATCCGTCTGCGATATCACCGCGCCGCCATGAGCCGCCACGAGCCAATGCCGCCCGTCTGGCAGATGCACCAGGCTATGGCCGCCATCCGGATACAACAGCGCGAACAACTGCGCGGCCGCCTGCAGAGGGGCCGCGCCTGCCCGACGTCCAGCTGGGACGTGGCGGCGGTACCGCCATCCCAAACGCGCCCGGCCATAGCCGGCCACCGTGGCGGGCACGCCGCCCACCACGTAATGCGTCGCCCGCAAGCGCCGGCCGCGCGCACGCGCCAGCGCGGGGACGTTGGATCCGATCAGCGCGAACCAGCGCAGACCGAACGCCAGCATCCGTCCCGAACCCGGACATTCAAGCAGGAAGAACTGCGGGGCCCGGTTCACGCTCAGTATCCTTCTTCGACCTGGGCCGTCACGAGCACCAGCGTGGTCAGGCGTTCGGACGCGGCGCTATCCAGGCCCCCGGCAAGCAGCGGCATCCCTGGCGCCAACCGCTGGCGATCATGCTGATCCTGATTGCGGTCGAAGCCGGAAACGATGACGGGCTGCCCGGGGCGCAGTTCGATCTGCTGCACGGTGCCGCTGCCGTCGATGGTGATCTGCTGAACCTGAACCTGGTTGGCGCTTTCTCCGAAGGTGATGGTCTTCAGGGGCTGTGCAACCGCATTGTCATAGGCGATGGACAAGAGGATCTGGCCGTCTTCCTGTATGTCCGGCAACAGCGTCAGGAACGAACCGACCGTCTCTTCCTTCTGGCTGATGGACACGGCGGGCAGCGACCCGTTGGCGCCGCTGGACGTCATGCCTGGGACCGCGGTGCTTTGCACGCGGTCGATATAGGAGAAAGTGGTTCTGACGGCATGCGTGACGGGCCGGCGGTTCAAGGTCAGGACCGGAATCTTGCTGTGCCGCACGACCGCGCCCATGGTGCTGAGCGCGGAGACGATGCCTTGCGAACCCTGAAACGCCCCCCTGCCGGCCGCCGCCTGAAACAACCCCGCGCCCGTGCCCGATGCGCCGGGCACGGCAAGCCTTGCGGTAGCGCCCGCCGCGGCATAGAGGACGTTCCAGTCGATGCCGCCCGAGGCCTCGCTGTTGGCAATCAGGGTTATTTCCTCGAATACCAGGCGCACGCGGCGGGTGAGCGCCTTGTTCTCGCGCTCGAGGTAGCGGGCAACCCGGTCCAGGGCCTCTGGCGTATCGGTCACGACGAGCGTGGTGGCGCCATCCACCGGATCTCCGATCACGCCGGACCGGGTCAGGAAGGGCAGGATGCTGGCGCGCAGAATGGCCATCGCGTTGTGCTCACCCGCAGAGAGGGAGGTATTGGAAGTGCTTTCGAAGCCCTCTCCTTCCGCGCTGCCTGAACGGCCCAGCCTGACGTCGACCTTGCTGGCCAGCGACAGCGCCCGAAGGTCAAACACGCGCGTATCGGTGCGGTAGAACTCCAGCGCGTTGTGTTCGTAGCGCCAATGGACCGAAAAGCGCGCGGCCAACGCGTCCAGCAGATCGGCAAGCGGCTGCGGATCCGCGCGCACCTCGATACGGACAGGAGCGGAAAGCGCCAAGGACCCGCTGATGGCCAGGCGCGGCAGGAACAGATCCTGAGGCAGCAGCGCATCCGGACGAACCCGCACCGCGATGCCGGTGGCGGCGGTCAGGCGCTGGGCCAGCGTGGGAAGGTCGGCGTCGTCCGCGAGCATGAGCGTGGTTTGCACATTTTCCCGAAGCGCGGGCGGCAGCAGGACCTCGCGCGCGAGCGGCTGCGGCTTGCCCGCCAGCCAGGGAGCCGCCACCTCTTGCGCGTCAAGACGCGCCTGGCGGTCCGACAGGCCGTCGGCGAAGGCCTGATGACGGGCGGCCACATCGGCATGTCTGCCGATGGCCGTGCGGCGCAGCTCGGATACCTGCTGCGACACCGCGCAGCCGCCCAGGACGCAGGACATCGCGGCGGAGACAAGCAGTCTGGGATTCATGCCGCGGCCCCTTGCGACGCCGCTGCCCGTGAGCAGGATTGGGCCAGGGGAACGACGCGCAGCACGCGGTTGCCGTAGAAGCACGGTTGCAGCGGCCTGTCCGCCAATTCGGTGGCCCCCAGCAGCCCGCGCACCGCGGATTTGAAGTCGCCGGAGAATTCGGCGGTGGCGGACAGGGGGATGTCCACATCCACGGCCCAATGCTGAGGCTGGAATGTCCAGCCCGCCGTGTCGGCCCAACGCGCCAGCACGGCCCGCAGCGTAGCGTCCGGCGGCGCTGCGCGGAATGGCGCGACAGGCGCGGCGGCGGACGCGGCCGGAACGGCGTCCGTGGGCGGCGTGCGCGCGGGGGAGCCGCCCGCGATGACGGCATCGGCGGGAAGGCGGCCTGGGGATTCATGCCCCGGCGCCCCGGACGATGCCGGATTCGGCGCCATGCCAGGGGCGGCATCTTGCCTGCCGGCGGTGGTGTCGCCGGCGCGGCGTTCCGATTCTGCCTCTTGCGCCGGACCCGGTTCGGCGGACTGTGCCCGCTGCGCTTTGGCCGTCAGCCGCCCGCCTCGAAAGGACAGGCCTTTCCAGGCGCCTGCGACCACCACGTAGGGATCGCGGCGCACATAGGGCAAGGCGCGCTCGCCGTCGCTGCCCACGCCGAAGATCGCGGGCAGGGGCTGGCCCGGCACGAACTGCAGCCAGGTTTCGCGGCCGTCGTCGAACACCTGCAAGGGCGCGACGGCGGGATCACCGGACAGTTGCCAGTCGAAGCGGAAGCCTTGCGCGGGCGGACTGGCGGCCCACGGCGGCCCGCCCGCGCCTGGCCCGGACCACGTGCATGCGCCCAGGCAGGACAGCCCGGCCGCCAGGAAGAAGATTCGTACCATGCCTCACCGCAAACAAAGGGCGCATCGGGAGCGACACGCATGAGAGGCATGGTGGGTGAGAGCTTGCGCTGCCGCCAGACTGGCATGTACGCATGGATGGATTGATCCATGCCGCCGGCAAGGGATCGGCCGACGAAAAAAAAGCCCGGTCCAGAGACCGGGCTTTCGCGGAAAACGCGTGGCGCGTCAGCGGCGCGCCGTGGCGATCAGCGTTGCGGTTGCGCCGCGATGCTGCGCGCCTGCGAGGCGGCGTTGTTCAAGGCCGCGACCGGGGGCACCTTGCCTTCGAAGGCATCGGTGAGCTCCTTGTTCAGCACGGGCTCGATGCGTTCGTAGTTGGCCATGCGGAACCCGCGGCTGTTGGCCACCGGCTTGGCGCTCATGGAAGCGATCAGCGTCTGGGCGCCCGGGATGCGGCTGTAGAACGAAACATCGGACGCACGGAAAGCGGCTTCGGTCAGCGGCAGATAACCGGTGCGCTGGTGCCATTCGGCGGCGACAACCGGCTTGGAGAGCCAGGCCAGGAACTGAGCGGTGGCTTTTTCCTGGTCCTTGGGGTGGCCGTCGAGCGCCCACAATGCCGAACCGCTCACGAACGGCTTGCCGCCTTCCTTGGTGGCCTGGTCGTAGTAAGGCAGGGGCGCCACGCCGAACGACAGCGACTTGGTGGCAAGGAACTGACCGAACGCGCCCGAGTTGGCCGTCAGCACCGCACATTCGCCCTTGGCGAACAGCTTGTCGCTGGCGTTGTCGCCGGAGTACGCCATGAACAGCAGCGAACGCTTCCAGCTCACCATCATCGAGATGTGGCGCATGTAGAGCGTGTCGAACTGCATGGCGGGCGCGGCAGACTTCTTGCTGACGGCGTCAAGGCCATTGTTATTGCTGGTGAACTGCTGATTGTTGACCGGCGCCAGGTTCTCGAGGTGGACCGCGACCTGATCGCTGGAAGCGTAGGGGCAATCGATATCAGCCACGTCGCGCAGCTTGAGCAATTCGGCCTGCAGGCCGGTCCAGGTGCGGGCCGGCTTGTTGGGATCCAGGCCGGCCTTCTTGTAGGCGGCGGTGTTGTAGAACATCACCGGCACTTCGGCCATCCAGGGGAAGGCCAGCAGGCGACCCTTGCTGTCGCGGGTGAAGCTGCTGGTGGCGGGGATGAACCAGTTCAGGTCCTTGATCGGGTACTTGGCCAGCAATTCGTACAGCGGAAGCACCGCCTTGTGCTGGGCCACGACTTCGGGCGAGTGGTTGTCGTTCAACTGCAGCAGGTTCGGGCCCTTCTTGGCCTTGACCGCGGACACGGCCTCCTGTTGGAGGGCGTTGGGCGACGCAAAGCCGCGCAGCGTGACGCGGACGTCGTCCTGTTCCTTGTTGTATTGCTTGGCGAGCTTTTCAAACTCTGCCTTGTTAGCGTCGGACAGTGTGTGCCAGACCTGGATCTCGACGGGCGCGGCATGCGCCGCGCCGGCCATCGCCATGGCGGCGCCAAATACCCATGCGCGCCGGCTGGCGAACATCGCGCGGGCAACGCCCGCCAATTGCAGTTTCTTCATAGGTTCACAGACCAAGAAAAGGGAATTCCGGTTCTGGCCGCCGTCCACTGAGCAGATCGGCCAATGCCCGGCCCGAGCCAACACCCATCGTCCAGCCAAGCGTACCGTGTCCTGTATTGATATACAAATTGGGGATACGGCTACGGCCGATGATGGGCACGTTCGAGGGGGTGGACGGGCGCAAGCCCGCCCAATAGCTGACACGCCCGAAATCGAGCGCGTCGGGAAAGAGTTCACGCGCCAGGCGCGTCATGGCTTCGCAACGGCCCGTATTGAGGCCGCGGGAATAGCCGGAAAGTTCCGCGGTGCCCGCCATGCGCAGCCTGTCGCCCAGTCGCGAGAAGACGACCTTGTGGCTGCTGTCCGTGAGGCTGACCGTCGGCGTGGCGGCGGGATTCAGGACCGGGAACGTCGCCGAATATCCCTTGGCCGGATAGACGTTGCAGGGGATGCCCAGGGGACGCAGCAATGCGGGGCTGAAGCTGCCCATCGCCACCACATAGGCATCGGCCGCCAGCGTGGCGTACTGCCCGTCGGGCTCGATGAGTTCCACGCCCGTCACGGTGCCCCCGGTGGTCAGGAGCCGCGTCGCGCGCGTGCTGTAGCGGAACTCGACACCCGCGCGCGCGCAGCGTTCGGCCAGCGCCACAGTGAACAGATGCACGTCCCCGCTTTCGTCCTCGGGCGTGTAGTCGCCCCCGACGATGGTTCGGCGATGCGGCGCCAGCGCGGGCTCGATCGCAACGACTTCGTCGGCGGAGACGACGCGGCGCTCGACGCCGAAATCGCGCATCAGGCCAGCGGCGCGCTGCGAGTTTTCGAATTCGTGGGGATCGCGGTAGAAATTGAGGATGCCGCGTTCGAGGTGGTCATATTGGATGCCCAGATCCGCGCGCATGCCGCGCAAGGTGGCGCGGCTGTATTCCGCCATGCGGACCATGGCGCGGATGTTCGGAGCTAGGCGGCCGGGCAGGCATTCGCGCAGGAACGCCAGGCCCCACATCCATTGCCGCCAGTCCAGTTGGGGCCGGAACAGCAGGGGCGCGTCGTCCCGGAACATCCATTTGAGCAGCTTGAGCGGCGCCTGCGGGTTGGCCCAGGGCTCGGCATAGGACACGGAAATCTGCGCGCCATTGGCCAGGCTGGTTTCCTGTGCGGGACCGGTGCAGCGATCTATGACCACGACGTCGTGGCCCGCCTGGCTTAGCCACCAGGCGCTGGAGATGCCGATAATGCCGCTACCCAATACCGCTACTTTCATGCCCGCATTGCTCCTTGCACGCCAGTTCCGTTCGTGGACCCGATGTCCGCGCCCCCTGGCAAGCCGCCGCCAAAGCAGTTTACCCCGCCGCTTTGCCGCCGCCTAAGTAATAAAAAGGGGCGGAAGTCACAGACCTTTTCAGGTTCATGCGTTCCGCCCCTTCCGCTTATCTCATGTTACTTACGACGCGGCTTTCGCCAGGTCGGCTTCGGACGTGAAGGCGTCCGCGTAGAACTCTTCCGGCGGCAGGGCATTCTGCACGCTGAACTCGCGCCGCGCCGCATCCACCATCAACGGCGTGCCGCAGGCATAGACCTGATGGCCCGACAGATCGGGGATATCGGCCATGACGGCTTCGTGGACAAATCCGGTGCGGCCGGTCCAGCCGTCTTCCTGCAAGGCATTGGAAACGACGGGCACGTAGCTGAAGTTCGGCAGCAGCCCGGACCAGGATTGCGCCAGCGCGTGCATGTAGAGGTCTTGGGGACGGCGGCCGCCCCAGTAGAGCGTGACCGGGCGGGCAATGTTCTCGTGGATCATGTGTTCCACGATCGCCTTGACCGGCGCGAAACCGGTGCCGCTGGCAAGCAGCACGATGGGCTTGTCGCTGTCTTCACGCAGGAAGAACGAACCGAACGGCCCTTCGAGGCGCAGGATCTCGCGCTCTTTCATCTGCGTGTCGCCTGCGCCGAAGACGTGGTCGGTGAACAGGCCGCCGGGCATGTGGCGGATGTGCAGCTCCAGGGGGCTGCCGGTGTGCGGCGCGCCTGCCATCGAGTAGCTGCGGCGGCGGCCGTCCTTCAGGATGACTTCCACATACTGCCCCGCGTAGTAGCGGAACTGCTCGGACGCCGGCAACTGCAGTTTGAGCACCGTGACATCGGGCGCCACGCGTTCCAGCGTCTGCACGCGCGACGGCAGCTTGCGGATCTGGATATCGCTGGCCAGCCGGACCTCGGTGGATTCGACCACCAGATCGGACTCGGGCCGCGCCTGGCAAAACAGCGTATAGCCGTCGGCCAGTTCTTCGGGCGAGAGTATCTGCGCGGGATACTGGCCGGCGTCGTAGTCTCCGGACACCACTTTGCCCTTGCACGTGGAGCACGCGCCGTTGCGACAGCTATAGGGCAGCACAATGCCTGCCGCCAGCGCGGCGTCGAGCACGGTCTGGCCGGGCTCGACCGGAAATTGATGCTTGCTGGGTTGGATGATGACCTGGAAGCTCATGATGAAACGGTTCAGAGTCGACGAAGCGCCTGCCGGCATGGCCGGAATGGCGCTCCGCCCGGCCCGGCGTCAAGCCGGGAACTTGCGGATTTCCTTGACGCGGTTCGCATCGTCCACCAGCACGACTTGCGGCTTGTGCGTGGCCGAATCGGCTTCCGACATCGGGCCATAGGTGCAGATGATCAGCAGATCGCCCACCTGGGCCCGGCGCGCGGCCGCGCCGTTCAACGAAATGGCGCCGCTGCCGCGGGCAGCCTTGATGATGTAGGTGTCGAAACGTTCGCCATTGGTGACGTTATAGAGTTCGATGCGTTCGAACTCGCGCATGCCGGCAGCGTCCAGCAGGTCTTCGTCGATGCCGCAAGAACCCTCGTAGTGGAGGTCGGCTTCGGTGACCGTGACGCGGTGCAGCTTTGCCCGCAGCATGATGCGTTGCATAAAAAATATCCTGGTTTCGCGGCCCGGAACGCGAAGTGTTGCAAGAGTTGATACGCGGCACCCGGTTTTGCCGCCGAAAGCCGGTATTCTATAATTTTTGCCGCAACGGGACGGCCCGCTGCTGCGCACAGTCAAACGGCTGGCGCTTTTTCCGGGGACGACCCCTGTATGTGCCGGCGCCCTGCCGGCACCGCAAGCAAGGGAGTCGCGCATGACCTGGATCATCCTGGTACTGGCAGGCCTGTTCGAAATCGTCTGGGCCGTCGGCCTGAAATACACCCACGGGTTCACCCGTCTTTGGCCGTCCCTGATTACCGCGGGCGGCATGGCCATCAGTTTCTGGCTGCTTGCCCTTGCCATGAAAACCCTGCCCCTGGGCACCGCCTACGCCGTGTGGGTAGGTATCGGCACGGTCGGCGCCTTCGTGGCGGGCATCGTGCTGTTCGGGGAATCGACGAGCTGGCTGCGCATCGCCAGCGTCGCCCTGATCGTGCTGGGCCTGGTTGGGCTGAAGCTGTCTTCGCCCTGAGGCCCGGGCCGGGCGGCGGGTCAGAAATCCAGTTCGATCTCGACCGCGTCGCCCACCTTCAGCCGCGCCCCCGCCGGCGCGTCCAGAATGGCATTCTGGCCGAACACCACCCCGATATCCAGATTACGGTAGCCCGCGAGCGTGCGGCCCGGCTCGTCGTGCTGCCGCGCCGTGCGCTGGTCGATATCGGGAATCGAGCACCGGGTGCAGGGCTTGACGAACGCCATCCGCACGTCCGCCACGGTGATCATGGCGGTGTGGTCTTCGTCGTAGGCTTCCCATTCGCCCTCGACCACGATGTTGGGCCGGAAACGGTCCATCGGAACCGGCGGCTCGCCCTTGGCGCGCAGCCGGGCGTTCAGGTCATCCAGCGACGCCTGGTTGGCCACCAGCAGCGGAAATCCGTCGGCAAAGCCAAAGTGATGGCTCCCGGCGAATGCGTCGGCCAGGTCGGGATGCGCGTCCGCCCAGCGCGACACCCAGTCGGGCTTGGCGGTCCGCTGCGCCTGGACGTCGACCTTGAGCAGCCGGCAGGGCGTCTTGAGGAAATCCGTGAACCACTGCCCTGCCGCCGCGCTTTCGCGTCGGGCGGAAATGGTGTCGCTCCATACGTCCACGGTTTCCGCCCCCGGCTCCAGGCCGGATCCGTCCAGGGCGACGTCCAGGTCCGGCATGCCGGGCGCCGACACGCGCAGCGCTTCGGCGTCGAGGGCGGTACGTATCAGCGCCATGGACGGCCATTGGCGCTGCGTCATGAACTTCCCGTCGGCGCCGATCAGCATCCAGCGCCGGTCCTGGGCCAGGCCGGCGCGGTCGATGGGGGATTCACCCAGGTCGATGCCTGCGCAGGATTTGATCGGATAGATGTGCAGGCTGAGGATGCGGGCGGACATGGCGGCGTGGACTCAACGTTGGGAATGCCGCAGAGAATACAAGAAATGCGCCTGCCACGGCACCACCCCGGCGGCCGTCACGCGCCACGGTGCATGCATGGCCGCGGACCTGGGCGGCTGGATAAAAAAACCCGGGCCTGTGACCCGGGTTTGCAGGACGTACGTCCGTATCAGCTTCCCACCAGCTTCAAGGTGTCCAGCGGCGTGGCCGCCTTGAACCCCTTGCGCGTCGCGATATGTTCGGGACGCGGCGTCAGCCCGTACTTGGGCGGGTTCAGTGTGTTCTCCATGCTGTTGTAGACCATGAAGACATTGGCGCGCGGCCACGGCGATATATTGCTGTTCGAACCATGCATGGTGTTGCAGTCGAAAAACACCACCGAGCCGGCCTTGGCCGTCATCGAGCGGATGCCGCCCTGCTCCACCAGCAGCTGCAGGCTGACGGGATCCGGCACGCCGTATTCCTGCTTCTTCAGCGACTGCTTGTAGTGCTCGTTCGGGGTCTCGCCCACGCACGAAATGAACTGCCGGTGCGATCCGGGAACCAGCATCAGCGGGCCATTGCAGTCATTGTTGTCGGTCAGCAGCACCGAGCAACTGAGCGCGCGCATCGAAGGCATGCCGTCCTCGACGTGCCACGTCTCGAAGTCGGAGTGCCAGTAGAACTCCTTGCCCTTGAAGCCCGGCTTCATGTTGGCACGAGACTGATGGATATAGACCTCGGACCCGAGGATCTGGCGCGCCACGTTGACCAGCCGGGGATCGCGCACCAGGCGCGACAGCATGGGATTGAGCACATGCACCATGAAAATGGACCGCACGGCATTGCTGCCGGGCTCGGTGATGGACTCTTCGCGCCGGACGATGGACGGATCGCGCGTCATGCGCTCGACTTCGGCCGACAGCGCGCGGATCTCGTCTTCCGAGAACAGGTTTTCCAGCAGCAGAAAACCATCGCGCTCATATTGGCCGACTTGCTCGCCGCTCAAGGCGTTGGCGTACTTGCCATCCTCGTAAACCACCGGATCCTGACGGGAGATGATGGCGGAGCTTCGATCCGTGCGCGAGGCGTACGGATCCTGTGCAGGTGAAATCATACGAATCTCCTTGGTTCAGGCCGCGACGGCTTCGGGCAAGGCGTAGACGCCTTCCTTGTCATGCACTTCCTGGCCGGTCAGCGGCGGGTTGAAGACGCAGATGACGCGCAGCGGCTCCTTGCCGCCGCACAGCCAGTGCTCGTCGTTTTCGTTCAGTGCGTAGACCACGCCCGGACCCAGGTCGTACTTCTTGCCGTCAGCGATGGTTTCGATGGAACCGTCGCCTTCGATGCACCACACCGCTTCAAGATGGTTCTTGTAGTGGATGTGCGTGCGGCCGCCCGGAAAAATGGTGGTCTCGTGGAATGAAAAGCCCATGCCGTCCTTCTTCAGCAGCACGCGGCGGCTGACCCAGGTGTCGGTGCGGACTTCGTCGGCGGTGCCGATCACATCTTTGACATTGCGTACGATCATTGACGTTTTCCTCCAAATTTCAGAATGCGCGCGGACTGACCTTCGTCGGCCAGCGCCTCGGCCACGCTGGCCTCGATCAGATCCAGGCCCTTGGCCAGCAGGTCTTCCTCGATCGTCAGCGCGGGCAATAGCTTCAGCACTTCATCGTGCGCGCCCGAGGTTTCGATCACGACGCCCTTCTTGAAGGCGCACTGGGAGATCCGATTCGCCAGCGCCGGCGTCGTGTTGGCCACCAGGCCCTGGATCAGGCCGCGGCCGCGCGCCGACAGGCCGGCGTTGGGATAGCTGTGCACCAGGTTTTCGAGCCAATCGCCCACCAGGCGCTCCTTGCGCTGGATCTCGGCGGTGAACGCCGTGTTGGTCCAGTAGGTTTCCAGCGCCTGGGTCGCGGTGACGAAAGCCAGGTTGTTGCCACGGAAGGTGCCGCTGTGGGCGCCGGGCTTCCAGATGTCCAGTTCGGGCTTCATCAGCACCAGCGACATGGGCAGGCCGAAACCGGACAGCGACTTCGACAGCGTGATGATGTCCGGCCGGATGCCCGCGGCCTCGAAACTGAAGAACGTGCCCGTGCGGCCGCAGCCGACCTGAATGTCGTCCACGATCAGCAGCATGTCGTGGCGCTTGCACAGCTTGTCCAGTTCCTTCAGCCAGCGCAGCGTCGCCACGTTGACGCCACCCTCGCCCTGCACCGTTTCAACGATCACGGCGGCGGGCTTGTCCATGCCGCTGCTGGGATCTTCCAGCATGCGCTCCAGATAGGCCATGGTGTCCACGTCCGGGCCGAAGTAGCCGTCATAAGGCATGAACGTGGTGTTGCCCAGCGCATAGCCGGCTGCGTCGCGGAACTTCATGTTGGCCGTCGCCGCCAGGGATCCCCCGCTCACGCCATGGAAGCCGTGGGTGAAGGAAATGACATTGGAGCGTCCCTTGACCTGCCGCGCGATCTTCAGCGCGGCTTCCACGGCGTTGGTGCCGGTCGGGCCGGTGAACTGCAGGGTGTATTGCCAGTTGCGCGGCTTGAGCAGCACGCGATCCACCGTCTCCAGGAAACGCTTCTTCGCGCTGGTCGCCATGTCCAGTCCATGGACGACGCCGTCCGACTGTACATACTCCAGCAGCTTTTCCTTGAGAACAGGATTGTTGTGTCCATAGTTCAGCGTGCCTGCGCCGCTGAAGAAATCGATGTACTCGGTGCCTTCTTCATCGATCAGCGTCGAGCCCCGGGCCTGATTGAATATCACGGGAAACGACCGGATGTAGCCCCGCACTTCCGACTCCATACGGTCAAAGATCTTCAAGTCCATGATTAATCCTCCCTTTTCATCTCATAAATTGACGGACGGCCAGATCCCCTCCGGGTGCGCCAGGCGCATCCGGATCGGTGAGACCATCCCGGTAATTCGATAAGTCCTTCAGGCCTGCGCCGCCCTTAAGGGGACGGTGAGGCCAGCGGGCCTATCCTCAACAACATCTCGTCGTCATGGTCCGCGCCGCCGAAGAGTTGCCGGTCGAAGAACGGCTGTTCGGAAACGTGGGCGCCTGCCTCGCCGGCCAGGCCAGCGAAGGTGCGGCGCGAAGCCTGGTTGTCAGGCCCCACCGTGGTTTCAAGATAGCGGACATGCGCCAGGCCCTTGCGCTGCAAGAGTTCCCGAAGCATGGCGCGGCCAAGGCGTTGGCCGCGTGCGCGGGCGTGCACCGCGACCTGCCAGACGAAAAGCACGTCGGGGCGGGACGGGTCCACATAAGCGGAGATAAATCCGTTGATACGTCCTCCGGCGCTTTCGGCCAGGACGCAGGTGTCGCGAAAGTGCTCGCACAGGAGCAGGTACGCGTAGAGGGAATTCAGGTCGAGCGGCGGGCACTCGGAAATGAGGCGGTGGATGGCGGCGCCGTCTTTGCGGTCGGGCAGACGCATGGTATGGGTCTGCGCGCTGACCGCCGGCGCCACGGCACTTGAGAGTATTGGGGTATCCAGTTCGTTTTTCTTCATGCGACGATTCCTGATTCTGGGGGTGCCCCGCCCGTGGGCACTTCAAGGATGGGCGACGACACGTCTCCATGCGTGTCGACAGCGGCCTGCCCGTCCTGTTCCATGAGCGTCACGATGCGCTCCAGGGACAGGGTGATGGTGGCCTGTTCCAATTCCGGCAAGGCATTGAGCGCGTCGGCCAGGTGCTTCTGAAGCGGCGACGGCGCGCCTTGCGCCAACTCCCGCCCGGCATCCGTGGCGGTGACAAATACGATGCGGCGGTCTTCGCGGCCGCGCTCGCGGCGGATCAAACCCTTGTCTTCCAGGCGATCCAGGATGCCGACCACCGTGCTGGGGCTGACGTGCATCTCGCGGCTGATGGCCGTGGCCGTCATGGGCCCGCTGGCGATCACCGCACGCAAGCACATCAACTGCGGCGCGGTGATGTGGCTGACCGCGGACAACTGGCGCGAATGCAGCGCGATCGAACGCGTAATGCGGCGCAGGGCTCGCAATATGCGCAGGTCGTACTGCTGTGAAGGATCGGTTTTCGCGGCGTCAGTCATGGTTGAGGTGGGTTGATTCAAATTCATTTCTACACAAATCATATGCGCCCAACTAATTCGAGTCAAATAAAAAGACCCGCATCGATGTAAATAAATGAACGCAGATTTGCCGAGGATGACTGCACTATGACCGGACTTGACGTTTACACAAGAAGCGCGCCCCGATGGTCAGCCGGCATCCGTTTGGGGAAATCCCTATAAAAAACACATGTTTTTTATTTTCACATTTACTTATCATATGTTTTTTATAGGTCTTCTTGCCCGCCATGTCCTTGCCGTCCTCTCTCCTCCTGACCCTGCAGGAAAAGCTGGAGCAGCTGCCGCCCGAATTGCAGCGCGCGGCGCACTGGGTCGTGGCGCATCCCGCCGAAGTGGGACTGTGGTCGATGCGGCGGCAGGCGCAGGCACTGGGGGTCGCGCCCGCCACCATGCTGCGGTTGGCGCGGGCGGTCGGCTACGCCAGCTATGAGGATTTCCGCCAGCCCTTCCAGCAGGCGCTGGCCGGACAGAGCCCCGGGCTGCGCGACCGCGCCGCGGCCCTGCAGGCCGCCGCAGGCGAAGCCGCCGCTCCTGGCCACGACGTGCTGACCGACTATCAGATCCAGGCCATGGCCTCCGTGTGCGCGCTCAATCCGCCTTCGGCGTTCGACGAGGCGGTGCAGAGCCTGCTGGAAGCCCGACAGGTCGGCTTCCTGGGTACGCGTTCGGCCTTCGGCATCGCATTCCAGATGCGCTATGCATACCAGCTCGTGCGCCGCAACAGCGTCCTGATCGACGGCATGGGCGGCGCCCCCGCCGAACAGGCGGACAACCTCGGGGCGGGCGACGCGCTGATCGTCATTTCGCAGGCCCCGTACCCGACCGCCACCGTGCAACTGGCTCGCCAGGCCGCGCATCGGGGCGTGGCGCTGGTCGCGCTGACCGACGACCCGCTGTCGCCGCTGGCCATCGAGGCTCGCCACACGCTGCGCTTTGCGCCGCCCGATCGCGACGGCGTGCGGGCCAGGCCCGCGCGCCAGGGGCCGGGGTCGTTCTTTCACACCACCGCCGGCCTGCTGGGTCTGGCCGAACATCTGATCGCGCGCTTGACCGCGCGCGGCGGCGACGAGGTCCTGAACCGCCTGACCGAGGTGGAACAGCGCCTGAACGCCGACAACGTCTATTGGAGCGGCGCTCCCCCGCGCCGGCCGGGCTGAGCCCCGCCCGCCCCGCCGTTCGTCCTTAACCCTTGCCTCACGGAAACGCCAGCATGAGCCAGACTCACGTCCTGCATCGTTCTCTACGCCAGACGCCCCCCGTCGCCGTACGCGGCCAGGGGGTGTGGATACACGACAGCGCCGGCCGCGCCTACCTCGATGGATCGGGCGGCGCCGCGGTGTCCTGCCTGGGCCACAACCATCCGGAAATCCAGGCCGCCATGCATCGGCAGATCGATGCGCTGGCCTACGCCCACACCAGCTTCTTCACCACCGAGGTCGCCGAACAGTTGGCCGCCCGGCTGGTAGCCGATGCGCCGGCGGGCACATCGCACGCCTACTTCGTTTCCGGCGGCTCGGAAGCGGTGGAGGCCGCCTTGAAGATGGCTCGGCAGTACTTCGTGGAAATCGGCCAGCCTCAGCGCCGTCACATCGTGGCGCGCAGGCAGAGCTATCACGGCAACACGCTGGGCGCGCTGGCCGTGGGCGGCAACGCCTGGCGGCGCGCCCAGTTCGCGCCGCTGCTGATCGAGGTTGAGCACGTCTCGCCCTGCTACGCCTATCGCGACCAGCGCGAAGACGAGACGGCCGAGCAGTACGGCGAACGCCTGGCGCAAGAGCTTGAGCAGACCTTCGAACGGCTGGGATCCGGCACCGTGATGGCCTTCGTGGCCGAGCCGGTCGTGGGCGCCACGTCGGGCGCCGTCACGGCGGTGCCGGGCTATTTCCGCCGCATCCGCGAGGTCTGCGACCGCCACGGCGTCCTGCTCATCGCCGACGAGGTCATGTGCGGCATGGGCCGCACCGGCACCCTGTATGCCGTAGAGCAAGAAGACGTGGTGCCTGACCTGATCACCATCGCGAAGGGACTCGGCGGCGGCTACCAGCCCATCGGCGCGGTGATGGTCCAGCAGCGCATCGTGGACGCCATGCAGCAGGGCAGCGGCTTTTTCCAGCACGGCCACACCTATCTGGGCCACGCCATCGCCTGCGCGGCGTCGCTGGCCGTGCAAGACGTGATCCGCCGCGACAAGCTGCTGGAGCGGGTGCGCGCCCAGGGCGCCGGCCTGCGGCAGCGCCTGGAACAGGCGCTGGGCAACCATCCGCGGGTGGGTGACATCCGTGGGCGCGGTCTCTTCATGGGGGTGGAACTGGTGCGTGACCGGGCGACCAAGCAGACCTTCGACCCCAGCCTTGCGCTGCATGCGCGAATCAAGCGCGAAGCCATGGCGCGGGGCCTGATGGTCTATCCCATGGGCGGCGCCCTCGACGGCCGCCAGGGCGACCACGTACTGCTCGCGCCGCCCTTCATCATCTCCGACGACGAACTGGACCAATTGACAGAGCGGCTGGCCGGCGCCATCGACGCCGGCATCGCCCAGTCGGGCGGCTAGCCGCCGCCCCGGCGCACGGCGGGGGGATCCGTCGGGCGCCGCGCGTCGGGCGCCGGGGCACCGCCCGCCGACAGCGGGCACGTGATGATTCAGCACAGGGCGACCCGCGGCTCGCGGGGCTGCCAACCGCCGGCACAGACCGGCAATATCACGGGGAAAACCCCCAAAAGGAGTTTGCATGACCACGTCCGTCAAACACACCTTGGGCCATCGCAATGCCTGGACGCTCGCCGCGGCGGGCCTGGCCACGGCATTGCTGTCCACGGCGCCGGGTCCGGCCGCCGCTCAACAGAAGTTCGTCAGTATCGGCACGGGCGGCGTCACCGGCGTCTACTATGCCGCCGGCGGCGCGATCTGCCGCCTGGTCAACAAGGACCGCGCGAACCATGGCATCCGCTGCTCGGTCGAATCGACCGGCGGCTCGGTCTTTAACGCCAACACCATCAAGGCCGGCGAACTGGACCTGGGCGTCGTGCAATCCGACGTCGGCTTCAATGCCTTCAATGGCGAGGGCCAGTTCAAGCAGGCCGGCCCCTATCCCAAGCTGCGCTCGGTCTTCTCGATCCATCCCGAGCCGTTCACCGTGGTGGCGCGCAAGGAATCCAACATCAAGGGCTTCGAAGACCTCAAGGGCAAGCGGTTCAACGTCGGCAACCCCGGTTCCGGCACGCGCGCCTCGATGGAAGAGCTGCTGGCCACGATGGGATGGACGCTGAAGGACTTCTCGCTGGCGTCGGAGCTGCGTCCCGACGAGCACGGATCGGCGCTGTGCGACGGCAAGATCGACGGATTCTTCTATGGCGTCGGCCACCCGTCTGCCAACATCCAGGACCCGACCACCAGTTGCGGCGCTAAGCTCGTGCCGCTGACCGGCCCTGCCGTGGATAAGCTGGTCGCGAAATACCCCTACTACGCCCACGCCACGATTCCTGCGGGGCTGTATCCGGGCAACCCGGCGGAAACCAAGACCTACGGCGTCACCGCCACCTTCGTCACCTCCGCGGACGTGCCCGACGCCACGGTCTATACGGTGGTCAAGGCGGTGTTTGACAACTTCGACGACTTCAAGAAGCTGCATCCCGCCTTCGCCAATCTGAAGGCGGCCGACATGACGAAGAACGGCCTGTCGGCGCCGCTGCATCCGGGCGCCGAAAAGTACTTCAAGGAAAAGGGCCTGCTCTAAGGCCCGCTGGATCGGCCCGTCCGGGCGAGCGGGCTTGCGCCGCTTGCCCCGGACGGCTGCCGCCCCTTGCGCGTTTCATGCGCGCAAGGACTCATCGCGCGCCGCTGGGCCGGCCCGCGCCACGATACGCAGGGGAATTTCATGACACAACAGCCGCATGCGCCGACTCCGGACCTGGAACAGCTCGTCGCCGACGCTGACCGCGGCGGCCGCGCCGTCGGCGGCGTCGCCGGCGCCACGCTGGCGGCCGGCGCGCTGATCTGGTCCTTCTTCCAACTCTGGTACGCATCGCCGATACCCTTCGCGCTGAACTGGGGCATCTTCAACGACACCGAGGCGCGGGCACTGCACCTGGGCATCGCCATGTTCCTCGGCTACCTGGCCTATCCGGCCAGCAAGCGGTCGGCGCGCGACCGCATGCCTTGGTACGACTGGGCGCTGGCGCTGACGGCGGGCTTTTGTGGCAGTTACCTTTATCTCTTCTACAACGAGCTGGCCGGGCGGCCCGGCCAGCCCACGCCGATGGACGTGTGGACCGCGGTCGCCGGCCTGGCGCTGCTGCTGGAGGTGACGCGGCGCGCGCTCGGCCTGCCCATGACCGTGCTGGGCCTGGTGTTCGTCGCCTACGCGCTGGCCGGCCCCTGGCTGCCCGATGTGCTGGCTCACCGGGGCGCGTCGCTGGAGCGGCTGATGTCGCACATGTGGCTGACCACCGAGGGCGTGTACGGGGTCGCGCTGGGAGTATCGGTGTCGTACATCTTCATCTTCGTGCTGCTGGGATCCTTGCTGGACAAGTGCGGCGCGGGCAACTACATGATGCAGGTGTCCTTTGCGCTGCTGGGCCACCTGCGCGGCGGGCCGGCGAAAGTGGCCGTCGTGTCATCGGCCGTCAATGGCCTGGTGTCGGCGTCGTCGGTGGCCAACGTGGTGACAGGCGGCATTTTCACGATTCCGCTGATGAAGAAGGCGGGCTATGGCGGGGTGCGCGCGGGCGCGATCGAAACGGCGTCCTCGGTCAACGGGCAGATCATGCCGCCCGTCATGGGCGCCGCGGCGTTCCTGATGATCGAGTATGTGGGCATCCCCTACACCGACATCATCCGCCACGCGATCCTGCCTGCTGCCATCTCCTACATTGCGCTCTTCTATATCGTCCATCTGGAAGCCCTGAAGCTGGGCATCCAGCCCATGATGGCCTCCGGCCCCGCGCGCACGCCGCTGCAGAAGCTGGCTGGCTGGGGCATGGGCATCAGCGGCACGCTGCTCGTGATGGGCGCCGTGTACTGGATCGGCACCGGTGTCCAGGCGCTGGCCGGGCCGGCGGCGACCTGGGTGCTGCTGGCCATCCTGGCGGTCCTGTATCTGTGGCTGCTGCGCGTGGCGGCCCGCCACCCTGATCTGCCGCAGGACATCGACATCAACCATCCCGTGCGCCCCCTGCCCTGGCCCACGGTCCGCGCCGGCCTGTACTTTCTTATCCCGATCGGCATCCTGGTCTGGTGCCTGAGCGTAGAGGAGCTTTCAGCCGGCCTGTCGGCGTTCTGGGCCGCGATGGCCATGCTGTTCCAGATGGTGACGCAGCGCCCGCTCATCGCGTGGTTCCGCAAGCAGCCAGCGTCGCCGGCGTGGCGCCAGGGATGGCGCGACGCCATCGGCGGCCTGCAGGACGGCGCTCGGAACATGATCGGCATCGCCATCGCCTGCGGCACGGCGGGGCTGATCGTCGGCGCCATCACCCTGACGGGGCTGGGGCTGCGCATGACCGCCTTCGTCGAGCTCGTGTCGATGGGCAACGTGCTGCTGATGCTGATCTTCACGGCGGTGGTGTGCCTGATCCTCGGACTCGGCATGCCGACGACCGCCAACTACATCCTGATGGCCACGCTGATGGCGCCCGTCGTCGTGGAGCTGGGCGCGCAGAACGGCCTGGTGATCCCGCTGATCGCCGTCCATATGTTCGTGTTCTATTACGGCATCATGGCCGACATCACGCCGCCGGTGGGCCTGGCCACCTTCGCGGCGGCGGCGATATCCGGCGAGGATCCGATCAAGACCGGCATCCAGGGCGTCACCTACGCGGCGCGCACGGCGATCCTGCCGTTCATGTTCGTATTCAATCCGATGCTGCTGCTGATCGACGTGGACTACGGCTGGGAACTGGCTCTGGTGGTGACGGGCGCCACGCTCGCTTCGCTGACCTTCGCCGCGGCCACGATGAAATGGTTCCGGGTGCGCTGCACGCTGGCCGAGGTCGTGGTGCTGCTGCTGGTGACGTTCATGCTGTTCCGGCCCGACTGGTTCATGGACCATTTCGCGCCCAGCCATGAAGACCGTCCGGCATCCGAGATGGTCGCCACCGCGGCGGCGCTGCCGCACAACGGCCGGCTGACCGTGGTGCTGCGAGGCATCAATCTGGAGGGCGATGAACTGACCAAGACGGTGGCGGTCGCCCTGCCCGCGCTGGAAACGGGAGCGACCGCTCCCGACGCGGGCCGCAAACGGCTCGCCGAAGCCGGGCTGACGTTGATGAGCCTGGGCGACCAGACGCAGATTGGCGGCGTGCGCTTTGGCAGCCGCGCGCAGCGCGCGGGCTGGGAGCAAGGCTGGGACGTGGTGAACGTGAAGGCGCTCAATCCGCGGCGCTGGTCGGACTTCTGGGTGTACGTGCCCGCGCTATTGCTTCTGGCGGGCATGTGGGTGCGGCAGGGCCGGCGCGACGGCGGCGCCCCCGCCAGCCGGCTGCGCGCCAGCGCCGCGTAGGTCAGTCCGCCTGCGCGCGCCGCCAGGGCGGCCAGGCGCCGATGGTCAGCGCGCGCAGGAACCACTCTACCGGGCCATACGCATGGCGGCGCAACCACCAGGCCGACAGCGGCATTTGCGCCGCGAAGATGACGACGGCGATGCCGAACGCCGCCAGCGGCGATACGGAGGCGAACAGCCGCAGCCCCCAGGCGGTGAACAGGAAGGCGCAGACCACGGATTGCATCAGGTAGTTGGTCAGCGCCATCCGCCCCGCCGGCGCCAGCCAGACGCCCGCGCGCCGGCCCGGCCGGGTGCGCAGGGCCAGCAGGAACGCCGCGGCGTAGGACATACTTAACAACGGCGCGGTCAGCAGCCCCACCGCCAGACCGGGCAATTCCCAGGCAACGCCTATCCACGGCAATGCGGTGGTTGCATAGACCGCCGCGCCCGCAAGCCCCGGCAACAGCCCCAGCGCGCACAGCAGCCAGAGCGCGCGCGGGGCGCGCCAAGGGTCCGCCAGCGCGTTGCGCCGGCCCAGCGCGTAACCAAGCAGGAACATGGCAAACACAAACGGCCCCTGCACGAACAGCACCGTGAACCAGATGGTTTCGATCAGTTCCTTGATGTGCTGTTCAATGGTGGACCCGATGGTGCCCCGGTAGGCTTCGATCGAAGCCAGCGCGTCGGCCTTGTATTGCGCCGCATAGCCGGTCTGTACCGGATCCAGGAAGCTCAGCGCCCCCAGGATCGCCCAGGCCATCGCCGCCAGCACGATCAGCCAGAGCGCGCCGCGCAGCGCCCGCCCCGGGTCCATGCGCCGGCAAAGCAGCAGCGCCAGGCCCAGCAATGCGTAGGTCACCAGGATGTCGCCCTGATAGAACAGCACCGCGTGCGCCAGGCCCAAGATGGCCAGCCCGGCTAGCCGGCGCAGGAAGCGCGGCGCGAAGGCAGCCTGGCTGCGTTCGGCGGCCGCCATCTGCAGGGTGAAGCTGTATCCAAAAAGGAAAGAGAACAGCAGGTAGAACTTGGTCTCGAACAGCCAGGCGACCAGCCAGCCGACGGTCAGATCGAGCGGCCGCGAGTACGCCGGGTCCGGCGTGCTCGCGCCATAGAACGGAGACGCGAACACCCCGATGTTGACCACCAGGATGCCGAACAGCGCGAAACCGCGCAACGCATCCACCTGCGCGAGCCGCGCGCGGGTGTCGGTTGCGATGGCCATGCCCGGCCCCAGGCCTTAACCCAGCACCGGCGACAGCAGCGGCTGCTTGGGCCGCACGTCCAGCGCGCGTCCCTTGCGCGCCCGCTTGCCCACGTAGGGTCCCAGCGCCGCGCCCGCCAGGATGTCTTCGGTGAGCTTGTTGCGGTAGATGCCCGTGGCGCGCAGGCCGCCCGCGCCGATCGGCACGGTCTGGTCCAGCTTGTCCGTACCGTCCAGCCCCATCAGGATCGTGCCGCGCCCGCCGCCGGAGAGCGATTTGACCTCGTCCAGGCCGAAGACCAGGAACTTGCCCTTTTGCGACAGCAGCGCCAGTTGCGTGGCGCCGTCGAACAGCGGCACCGGACGCAGCAATTCGTCGCCCTCTTCCAGGGTGATGAACTGCTTGCCCGCGCGCTGGCGGCTGATCATGTCGGAAAGCTTGGCGGCGAAGCCGTAGCCGCCGCGCGTGGCCAGCAGCCAGCGGCTGTCCGCCGCCGCCGCGATGGTGTGGACGATGCGCGTGCCCGACTCCAGATCGATCATGGTGGTGACCGGCTGGCCATCGCCGCGCGCCGACGGCAGCCCGGCCACCGGCACGGAATAGACGCGGCCGTTGTCGCCAAGCGCGATCAGCGTGTCGGTGGTGCGGCACTCGAAGGCGCCGTACAGGTCGTCGCCCTGCTTGAAGCCGAATTGCGCGGCGTCATGGCCGTGGCCCTGGCGGGCGCGCAGCCAACCCTTTTGCGACACCACCACGGTGACGGGTTCGTCCAGCACCTTGGTTTCCAGCACGGCGCGCTCGGCCGTTTCAATCAGCGTGCGGCGGTCGTCGCCATACTGCTTGGCATCGGCCTCGATTTCCTTGATCAGCAGGCGCTTGAGCGTCGTGGGGTTGTCCAGCAATTCTTGCAGGCTGATCTGGTCGCGGCGCTTGTCGGCCAGTTCCTGCTCGATCTTGAAGCCTTCCAGGCGGGCCAACTGGCGCAGGCGCATTTCCAGGATGTCTTCGGCCTGTCTTTCGGACAAACTGAAGCGTTCCATCAGCGCGGCGCGCGGCTCGTCGGATTCGCGGATGGTCTGGATGACCTCGTCCACGTTCAGGTACACCAGCATGCGGCCTTCCAGCACATGGATGCGGTCCGTGACCTTGTCCAGGCGGAAGCGCGTGCGGCGGACCACGGTGTTCGTGCGGAACGCCACCCACTCCACCAGGATGTCGCGCAGGCCCTTCTGGCGCGGACGGCCATCGGTGCCGATGCACACCAGGTTGATGGATGAACTGCTTTCCATGCTGGTCTGCGCCAGCAGCGTATTGACGAACTCGTCGCGGTCCACCCGCGAGGTCTTCGGTTCGAAGACCAGGCGCACCGCCGCGTCCTTGCCCGATTCGTCGCGGACGGCGTCCAGCAGATTCAGCATCACGGCCTTGGCCTGCGTTTGCTCGGGCGTCAGGCTCTTCTTGCCGGTCTTGACCTTGGGATTGGTGATTTCCTCGATCTCTTCCAGCACCTTCTGGCCGGACGTGCCGGGCGGCAGTTCGGTCACCACCAACTGCCACTGGCCGCGCGCCATTTCCTCGAACTGCCAGCGCGCGCGCACTTTCAGCGAGCCGCGGCCCCCGCGGTAGATCTGGGCGATGTCGGCCGCCGGCGTGATGATCTGGCCACCGCCGGCGAAGTCCGGTCCGGGAATCATCGCGTGCAGTTCGTCGTCGGGTAATTGCGGCTGCTTGATCAACGCCACGCAGGCCTGAGCCACTTCCCGCAGGTTGTGCGACGGGATCTCGGTGGCCATGCCGACCGCGATGCCCGAGGCGCCGTTGAGCAGCATCACCGGCAGCCGCGCCGGCAGCATCTGCGGCTCTTGCTGGCTGCCGTCGTAGTTGGGCACGAAATCCACGGTGCCTTCGTCCAGCTCGTCCAGCAAGAGCTTGGCGATGGGCGTCAGGCGGGCTTCCGTGTATCGCATGGCGGCGGCGTTGTCGCCGTCGCGCGAGCCGAAGTTGCCCTGGCCGTCGATCAGCGGATAGCGCAGCGAGAAGTCCTGCGCCATGCGCACCATGGCGTCGTAGGCCGCCTGGTCGCCATGCGGATGGTACTTGCCCAGAACGTCGCCCACGACGCGCGCGGATTTGACGGGCTTCGCGCCGGCGGCCAGGCCCATCGCCTGCATGGCGAACAGGATGCGGCGCTGCACGGGCTTCTGCCCATCGCCCACGTCGGGCAGGGCGCGGCCGCGCACCACGGACACCGCATAGTCCAGATAGGCCTGCTCCGCGTAGCGCGCCAGCGTGATGGCGGCGTTACCGTCGCCATCACCATCGCCATCGGGAGAGTTGGAGTCGAACAAGCCGGGTTGATTGCTGTCGGTCATGATGTATTCAGGTAGACAATTTCATCGAAACGGCGTCAATGCGCCTGCGCGGACGCAGCGAGCTGCGTGTCGGCGACGTGGGCGCGCAACTGGGCGCGCACCGCCTCCAGCGTGGCGGCGTCCTGCCCGCGCTTGGGGATGATCACGCCCTGCAGGGTGCCAAGAATGACGTAGAGGTGTTCGGGGGTTTCCTCGACCCGCCGCACATCGGCCCAATCCATGCGGCCGGAGGCCGTCGCGGTGGAGTCCGACACGCCGTCGGGGCCGAAGTCCAGCCGATGCCGGCCCAGGTACAGCGTATCCGGCTGCTTGGCGAGCATGCGCCGCGTGTTCATTTTCACCAGCGCGGGCAGCACGTATTCATAGGCGAGCGCCAGCACGGCCAGGATGCCCAGGCCCACGGCCAGCCCCTCGAAGTACACGGGCAGCAGCCGGCCCCAGTCCGGCCCCTTGCCGTCCCAGGTCTGCCAGATCAGGTAGGCCAGCAGCGCCACGACCATCAGGACGGCGAAGCGCAGGTGGGACCGGTAGCGGCGGCGCCGCAGCTCCGGCCGTTTGTACACATAGGCGGCGAAGTCGGCGTAGTCGTCGGCCGTCAGGTCGACGGTCATGCTGGCTTGACCTGGCTCGGATGGCGTCATCAGATGTCGAGCTCCGCCAGGTTGCCCTTCTCTTCGATCCACGCGCGGCGTTGCGAGGACTCGCCCTTGCCCATCAGCATGTCGAACATGCGGGTGGTGTCGGCGGGGGTCTGGTCGCCGTAGCCCACGGGCAGCAGACGGCGCGTATCCGGATTCATGGTGGTCTCCCACAACTGTTCGGGGTTCATTTCGCCCAGGCCCTTGAACCGGCTGACGGCCCAGGCGCCTTCACGCACGCCTTCCTTGCGCAGCTTGTCCTGCGCGGCCTCGAGTTCGCCTTCGTCCAGGCAGTAGATCTTGCGGGCCGGACGCTTGCCCTGGGCCGGCACGTCCAGACGGAACAGCGGCGGCTTGGCCACGTAGACGTTTCCTGCCTCGACCAGCTTGGGGAAATGCTTGTAGAACAGCGTCAGCAGCAGCACCTGGATGTGCGATCCGTCGACGTCCGCGTCGGACAGGATGCAGATGCGGCCATAGCGCAGTCCCGACAGGTCCGGCGTATCGCCGGGGCCGTGGGGATCCACGCCGATGGCAACCGAAATGTCGTGGATTTCGTTGTTGGCGAAGAGCCGGTCGCGATCCACTTCCCAGGAATTGAGCACCTTGCCGCGCAGCGGCAGGATGGCCTGGAATTCCTTGTCGCGGCCCATCTTGGCGGAGCCGCCGGCCGAGTCGCCCTCGACCAGGAACACTTCGGTGCGCGACGCATCGCTCGATTCACAGTCGGTCAGCTTGCCGGGCAGCACGGCCACGCCGGAACTCTTGCGCTTTTCGACCTTCTGGGCCGACCGCTGGCGCGCCTGCGCCTGCCGTATGGCCAGTTCGGCCAGCTTCTTGCCGTATTCGACGTTGCTGTGCAGCCAGAGGTCCAGGGCGCTCTTGGCGAACCCGCCGACCAGGCGCACGGCGTCGCGGCTGTTCAGGCGTTCCTTGATCTGGCCCTGGAATTGGGGATCCAGCACCTTGGCCGACAGCACGAAGCTGGCGCGGGCGAACACGTCTTCGGGCAGCAGCTTCACGCCCTTGGGCAAGAGGCTGTGCAGTTCGGCAAAGCCCTTGACCGCGCCGAACAGGCCTTCGCGCAGACCGGATTCATGCGTCCCGCCGGCCGGCGTCGGGATGAGATTGACGTAGGACTCGCGCACCGCGTTGCCGTCTTCGGTCCAGGCCACCACCCATTGGGCGCCCTCGCCTTCGGCGAAGTTCTCGTGGTCGGCGCCGGCATACTGCTCGCCTTCGAAGAACGGCACCATGAGCTCGGCCCCGGCCAGCGCCTCGGACAGATAGCCGCGCAGGCCGTCCTGGTATTGCCAGGTTTTGGTGTCCCCGGTTTTTTCATTGACGAGCGACACCTTCACGCCGGGCAGCAACACCGCCTTGCTGCGCATCAGGTGGGTCAGCTCGCCCAAGGGGATATTGGGGCTGTCGAAATACTTGGCGTCGGGCCATACGCGGACTCGCGTGCCGGACTTCTTGCGGCCGCCCTGCTCGTAGGGCGCCAAGGGCTCGGCAACGTCGCCGCCCTTGAAGACCAGACGATTTACCGCCCCATCGCGCCAGACGACGACTTCCAGACGGGTGGCCAACGCATTGGTGACCGACACGCCGACGCCGTGCAGGCCGCCGGAAAAGGCATAGGCGCCGCCGCCGGCCTTGTCGAACTTGCCGCCCGCGTGCAGGCGGGTGAACACCAGCTCCACGACGGGGGCGTGTTCTTCAGGATGCAGGCCGACGGGAATACCCCGGCCATCGTCCTCGACGGACACGCTGCCGTCGATATGCAGCGTGACCTGGATCTGTTTGCCGTAGCCGGCCAAGGCCTCGTCTGCGGCGTTATCAATGACCTCCTGCACGACGTGCAGAGGGTTTTCGGTGCGGGTGTACATGCCCGGGCGCTGGCGCACGGGCTCCAGACCCTTCAGGACGCGAATGGACGCCTCGGTGTAACGTGGAGTGGCCAAGTTATCCCCAACATCTGTGGAAAAAAACCGACATTTTACGGATAAGCCTAGATTCTGCGCGGCTCCGGGTGGGATGCGCACGACCTGACCAGCTCCGAATTCGGTAGGATGATGACAGTCACAGCCAGCGCTTTCGGGTTGGACGTCCCGGATCGCGACAACTGCGCCGCAACATCCTACACAAATCCTGCAAACCCTGTTGTTATTAACAGTGGTATGCCTGTTGTTATTGACAGTGGTATGCTTTAGTCCATTCCACAAACAAGAACAACGGCAAGGCGCGTCTTCCACGCGCCTTTTGCTGCCGAACCGAGAATCACCATCATGAGCGACCAAATCAAGAACGTCAGTGACGCGAGCTTCGATGCCGATGTGTTGAAATCCGGCCAGCCGGTGCTGGTGGACTACTGGGCTGCCTGGTGTGGCCCCTGCAAGATGATTGCCCCGATTCTGGAAGAAGTCGCCACCGAGTACGCGGGTCGCCTGACGATCGCGAAGCTGAACGTGGACGAAAACCAGGGCACGGCCGCCAAGTACGGCATCCGTGGCATTCCCACCCTTATGCTCTTTAAAGACGGCCAAGCCGCCGCCACCAAAGTTGGCGCGCTGTCGAAGTCGCAACTCACCGCATTCCTGGACGGCGCGTTGTAAACTGCGTGCTGTGAACGAAGGCGCCGCCGCGGAGGCGGCGCTCATTCAGTACCGCGCGAGCCCGTCCGTGGCGCGCCGCCAGAGCCCTCCTCTACTTTTCCCCCAACACTCACCGCGATGCACCTCAACGAACTGAAGGCGCTGCACGTCTCGCAGCTGCTCGAAATGGCCGCTGGCCTGGAAATCGAGAACGCCAACCGCCTGCGCAAGCAGGAATTGATGTTCGCCATCATGAAACGGCGCGCCAAGCAAGGCGAGCAGATCTTCGGCGACGGCGTTCTGGAAGTCCTGCCCGACGGGTTTGGTTTCCTGCGCTCGCCCGAGACCTCGTACCTGGCCAGCACGGACGACATCTATATCTCGCCGTCGCAGATCCGCCGCTTCAATTTGCACACTGGCGACTCGATCGAAGGCGAAGTCCGCACGCCCAAGGATGGCGAACGCTATTTCGCCCTGGTGAAGGTGGACAAGGTCAACGGCGTGGCGCCCGAAGCGATCAAGCACCGCATCATGTTCGAAAACCTGACGCCGCTGCACCCGAACCGGACCATGCGCCTGGAACGCGACATCAAGAGCGAAGAAAACCTCACGGGCCGCATTCTTGACGTCTTCGCTCCCATCGGCATGGGCCAGCGCGGCCTGATCGTCGCCAGCCCCAAGTCCGGCAAGACGGTGATGATGCAGCACATTGCGCACGCCATCACCACGAACTACCCCGACGCGGTCATGATCGTCCTGCTGGTCGACGAGCGCCCCGAGGAAGTGACCGAAATGCAGCGCACCGTGCGCGGCGAAGTGGTGGCGTCGACCTTCGACGAACCCGCGACCCGCCACGTGCAAGTGGCCGAAATGGTCATCGAAAAGGCCAAGCGCCTGGTCGAAATGAAGAAAGACGTCGTGATCCTGCTGGACTCGATCACCCGTCTGGCCCGCGCCTACAACACCGTGGTGCCGGCCTCCGGCAAGGTGCTGACCGGCGGTGTCGACGCCAACGCCCTGCAGCGTCCCAAGCGCTTCTTCGGCGCGGCCCGCAACCTGGAAGAAGGCGGTTCGCTGACCATCCTGGGCACCGCGCTGATCGAAACCGGCAGCCGCATGGATGAAGTCATCTATGAAGAATTCAAGGGCACGGGCAACTCCGAAGTCCACCTTGAGCGCCGCCTGGCCGAAAAGCGCGTCTACCCGTCGATCAACCTGAACAAGTCCGGCACCCGCCGCGAAGAGCTGCTGATCGCCCCCGACCTGCTCCAGAAGGTCTGGGTGCTGCGCAAGTTCATCCACGACATGGACGAAGTCCAGTCCATGGAGTTCATCCTGGACAAGATGCGCGCCACCAAGACCAATGCCGAATTCTTCGACATGATGAAGAAGAAGTAAACGAGTCCCGCGCTCGCCAAAAAAACCGCTCTGCCGAGCGGTTTTTTTTTGCGCCATGCCGAAGGCAAGAACCCGCTGCGGCCACCGCCCCCAAGGCCAGCGGGCGGGCTTCAAGCCGGGAGGTGAATCAATGCTCGATGAATTCGGGTATTCGGCGCGGCGTCGAATCCGCCGGCCGGGGCGTCTGCTTGTCAGGTTGCTTGCCCGACCCATCGATCGGTTCGATCCGCGGATCGTCCCAACTGCCCGTCACGGCGTATTGCATGGTCATGGCGCGCGCCAGAGGTTGTTTCAGCAGCCACTGCGTGACAAAGGCGCCTAGGCCGATCAGCGGGTTGACGGCCAGCGCGGTCACCATCGCGGCGCCACTGGCGTCCAGGTTGGGGATGACCACCGCCTTCAGGTCCCAGCGTTCCTTGATGAGATCCACGCCCCCAGCCAGCACGATGGCGGCCACCGGCCCATTGATCTTGTAGCCTTCCGTGGACACCATCCCGTTGGCCACCTTCAGATTGCCGCGGATGGTGTCGAACGGAAATCCGTCGCGCAACAGGTTGGTGGGATTCACATCCAGCCGCGCCAGCCGCTGCAGCGATTGCAGCGACAACAATTCCAGAAGCCGGGCCGTGCGGGAGTTCACATGCATGAAGCGGCCGTTGTCCAGGCTGACGACCACATCGCCCGCCACGTCGGCGATGTTGTGGGCCCAGGGCAGGTTGCGCCAGGTTGCCTTGCCCTGGACGGTGCCCTTGCCGCCAGACACCACATTCTCGAAACCGATCCGATTCATGAAGTCGCCGACATTCTCGAACTTCACGGTGGCGTCGACGGTCAGGCCGCGGTCCGGCCCCTCGAGCCGCCAGTTGCCGGCGGCGTTCAGCGCGGCCGACTCGTTGACGATGGACAGCTTGTCCAGACGCCACTGCCGTCCGCGTTCGAGGTTGGTGCCGTTCACCTGGAGCTCGCCCAGATTCTTGCCGTAAAGCAGGAACTGCTTGGCCTGCAGGTCGATCGCGGGAATATCCGACAGCTCGTTCCCGGAAGCCAGCGCTTTGTCGGCCTCATTGGCATCGTCTTCTCCGCCAAACGACAGGTGCTTCAGGCGGGCGGTGATCTGCCCGGCGATCGCGCCGGAGGCTTCACGCCATTCCAGCGTACCCGTGGCCTGCCGGGACTGCATATCGACGCGCCATTGCGCCGGCCCCGGGCGCGTCGCGTACAGCGTCAGGTCGTTGAAGGTATAGCCGCTGGTTCGCAGGATGCCGGCCGCCAGGCTGACGCGCTCGGGTTGCGGCAGGACGGGCTTGGGCGCGCGCTTGCCCTTGCCGGCCGGCGCGCTGAAGCCGTCGGCGACCGCCTCCCAGCCGTCCACGTCCAGTTCCGGCAGACTGGCATTCAGGCTCAGCCCCCGTTCGGGCAGGCTGGCCGGCCGCCCGATACCGAGGGCGCCGCGCGCGAAATACGACGGCGCGGGGTCATTGGGGTCCCGTTCGAAAAGCGCGTTGACGCCTTCGCCCAGGCTGGCCGTGAGCCAGCGCCGGCCCTTCGAACCGCGGTCCTGCGCCGGTCCCCATTGCAGCTTTAGCGGCAGTGCGGACTGCGCTGGCTTGCCCGCGGGCGCAGGCATGTCGATCGCCATGCCGACCAGATCGGACTCGACCGCGACATCGATCGCGCCGCCCCGTTGATACCCCAGTCTGCCCTTGTAGGCGGCCTTGCCCGAAAAGCGCGACATGGACGGCGTATTGCTCAGTTGCGACAACGCCGATCCCGCCAGCGTGCCGTCGAAGCGCAAGACGTCGGAGCTTTGCGCCAGGGCGCCGAAGATCTTGACCGGTCCGTCAAGGAACTGCGCCCGGATTTCCTTGGTCTGCACGCCTTTTTCAGAGAATTCGAGATCGCCGTGCAACTGGCTGAGCAGCGGCATCTCCGGCATGAACGTGAAGGTGTTGTCGGCAAAGAGGATATGGCCCTGCACCTGCGTATCGTCGGCGTTGAGCAGCGGCACTTTCAGCTTGAGCGGCATGCGCCAGTCGCCCGTGCCGCGCGCCTCGTCCAGCGCGCCGTCAAGCAGTTCGCCAAGCGGGGAATTCGCCGCCATCGCCAGATAGGCAGGGACGGGCCCCGACGTCTCTCCCGAGACGAGCAATTCGGAAGCGTGCTCCATATCGGGAATGGAGGCGGTCACGGCGCCCAGCGTGACGGTGTGTCCCGGTCCGGTGTGCGCCACGGCGCCGCCCGCGCTATCGAGCGCCAGGCTCACCTTGTCGATGCGGAAGTTGCCCGACAGGTTTTCCAGCATTGGCCAACCCTTGCTGTGCGGCCGGGCCGGCGCGTAGTCGACCTTGGCGCCGGCATACGCGCCCGCGATGACGAATTCGCCCGCGACGCCAGGCGCGCCGAAGGGAAAGTCGTCCAGGTCGCCCTTGAGCGTAATGGCGGCGGAACGCATTTCGCCCGCAGGCAGCCCCGTGGCCAGCCATTCGCGGGCGTCCGCGTTGACTTCCAGCGGCAGGTAGCGATGAATGGCCGACATGGCGCCGCGCGCCATCGTGCCGCGCACATCGGCGCTGCCCGCCGCGGTCTTGCCCTCCCGTTGCCATTGCCCCTGCAAGCGCACATCCAGGTCGTCGTTGACCACATGCAACTGGGCAATGTCCACGAACCAGTCCTTGGCGTCCGGCCCCTTGACCTCGGCATCCAGTTCTATGTCGCGCGCCTCGAGCGTGGGGGTTTCGAATACGCCGGGCAGGGTCACGCGCAATTGATGCAAGGCGCCCTTCACCGCCAGGTCGGTTGCTCCCTCGCTGCGCGCCATCGGCAGGCCGTCGACCTGCAGGAAGTCGCCGGGCATCGCGGAAATGCGGAACTGCGCCGAGCCGCCGTGCACCGAAGGACCCTCCGGGGCGGGCGCCCAAGCCACGCCGCGCACCGCGACGTCGCTTGTCAATTGCGAGAGCTGGCCGCGTTCGAGCTGCCACCAGGCCCGGCCGGCGATGCGCCCGGCAATCGCGGGCACCTTGACCCATGCCGACCACGCAAGCGGTTCCAGGTCATCGACTTGCGCATAGAGCTGCCCGCTCCAGTTCGCGGGGTTCTTCGCGTCCGCGGCGAACAGGCTGCGGTTGAACTCACCGCGCAGCTCGATCTTGCGGGCAAGCGCGGCACCGGCCGACGCGCGCAAGACGAAGCGGTGGGACAGCTTGCCATTGCGCGCCAGGAAATCGACGTCTTCCAGCTTCAGTTCGGGCGCCTGGCGCAATTCGTCCTGCCAGCGCAGCGTGGCGCCGCGGACCCGCAATTCGCGCTGCGCCGCCAGCCAGCGCAATCCGGGATGATCCAGGTCGGACTTGTGATCGCTGGCATTCAGGTCGATTTCCTGTCCGGCCACCCACAGGTGGTTGGCCGGATCCCGGCGCAACATCAGTTCCGGCTTTTCGAGCTGCAGGCGCACCAGCGTGGGAGACAGAGCCAGTATGCTGCGCCATGCGAGCACGGCGGATACGGATGGCAGCGACAGCACTGGACCAGCCTCGTCGTCGTAGACCTGGACGGAGGCAAGATCGAGCCTGGGATTCAGCCCTTGCCAGTTGGCGCGGATCGCGCCGATCGTAACTCGGGCGCCCAACGCCTGGCTGGCGTAGGCTTCAATCTGAGGGCGCCATTGGTCCACTCGCGGAAGGACCCAATAGCGCACGCCCAGAAACCCGACGGCAACGACGCCATATACGGTCAGCGCAGCCCAGAACAGGCAGCGGAGCACTTTTTTTGAAACAGACACGGATCAGTGGGCAGGAGAATATGTCTTGCGGTATCGTCCCCACTTATACCTGAAACGCGTCCATCCGTCTGCCGCCCTTTAGCCATGTCCAATCCGTCCCTGCTTGCCCCCGCCCTCGCCTGGTCCGGCCATCTGCGCCGGCGCCTGGATGCCCACCCGGATCTGGCCGCCTGGCTGGCGCAAGCCGTGCGCAATCCGGTCACGCCCGCGTTGATGGCGCAATGGCAATCCGAGTTGGCCGGCGCCGGCGCGCCCGGCGTGCTGCCGATAGACGCCTGCCGCATGGTGCTGCGCAAATTGCGCGAGCGCGTCTTCAGCGTGCTCATCGTGCGCGACTTGACTGGCCAGGCGGAGCTTGAAGAAGTCGTCGGCGCCATGACTGCGCTGGCCGACATCGCGGTGGCTGCCGCCTATCGCAGCGTGGCCGCCGACCTCGCTGCCGTCCATGGCGTGCCCCGCGACCCCGCCACGGGCAAGCCGCAAGAGATGCTCATCGTGGGCATGGGCAAGCTGGGCGGTTGCGAATTGAACGTGTCGTCCGACATCGACCTGATCATGCTGTACGGCGAGGAAGGGGAAACCGACGGCCCGCGCCGCATCAGCCACCACGAATTCTACGGCCGCCTGACGCGCCGGATGATGCCGGTGCTGTCCGAAGTGGACGCCAATGGCCAGGTGTTCCGGACCGACCTGCGCCTGCGCCCCGATGGCGACGCCGGCCCGCTGGCCTGGAGCCTCGATGCCCTGGAGCATTATCTGATCGGCCAGGGCCGCGAATGGGAGCGCTATGCCTGGCTCAAGGCGCGGCTGATGCCCGCCCAGGCATTCGAAGGCAGCGATTGCGCCGCGCAAGCGCGGCAACTGGAAAGTCTGCGGGTGCCCTTCGTCTATCGCAAGTATTTCGACTTCGACGCGCTGGCCGCGCTGCGCGCCTTGCGCGAACGCATCCGCCAGGATTGGCAGAGGCGCGCAAGCGCGCGCAACGGCATCGACAGCGCAAACAATATCAAGCTGGGCGATGGCGGCATCCGTGAGATCGAATTCGTGGTGCAGCTTGCCCAGCTCATCCGGGGCGGCCGCATGCCGGCCCTGCAGAAGCGCGGTTTGCTGGAGGCGCTTCATGCCGAACGCCTGGCCGGCCTGGTGCCCGAAGAAGACGCGCGGCGCCTGGAAGACGCCTACCGCTTCCTGCGCCGCACCGAGCATGCCCTGCAATACCGCGAAGACGAGCAGACTCACCTGCTGCCGGGCGACCCCTCCCTGCGCGCCGCCCTTGCCGCCGCACTGGGCATGAGCCCCGAGGACTTTGAACGCACGCTGGCCGAACACCGCACCTTCGTCTCGCAGACCTTCCGCAACGTGTTCCGCATGGTGGGCATGGGCGAAGAAGAGCAGGCCCCCCCGGCAAGCGCCGCCGACACCGGCACGGGCCAAGACGAACCCGACAGCGAAAGCGAGCTGGCCGACCAGATCCGCCAGGCGTTTGGCGACGACGCGCAAGACCTGCTGCGCCGGGCCGAGACCCTGTCGGGCAGCCACCGCGTGCGAAGCCTGCCCGAAAGCAGCCGCCGCCGCATGGAAATCCTGCTTCCCGCGGCCCTGCGCGCGGCCTTGCAGACTCCCGCGCCGCGTGAGGCCGCCATCCGCCTGTTCGACCTGATCGAGAAGATCGCTCAACGCAGCGCCTACCTGGCGCTGCTGGCCGAGTATCCGGACACGCTTGCGCGCGTGGCGCGCATGGTTGCCGCCAGCCCCTGGGCCGCGCAGTACCTCACGCAACACCCCCTGCTGCTCGACAGCCTGATCGATTGGCGCACCCTTTTCGAGCCGCTGGACTTTGCCCAGATCGCCCGGCAACTGACGGCGGACCTGGATGCCTGCCGTCTGCCGGACGGCGCCCCGGACGTCGAGCGCCAGATGAACCTGATGCGCGACGTGCAGCGCCAGGCCAGTTTCCAATTGCTGGCGCAAGACCTGGAAGGCGAGCTCACGGTGGAAAAGCTGGCCGATCAGTTGTCGGCGCTGGCCGACCTGCTGCTGACCGAGACCATCCGCCGCGCCTGGCCGCTGGTGAACAAAGCGGAAGGCGCCGTGCCGCGCTTCGCCGTCATCGCCTACGGCAAGCTGGGCGGAAAGGAACTGGGCTACGCCTCCGACCTGGATCTGGTCTTCCTGTTCGACGACCCGCGCGAGGACGCCGCGGAAGTCTATGCCAAGCTGGGCCGGCGCATGTCGTCCTGGCTGTCGACCATGACCTCTTCCGGGCGGCTTTACGAAGTGGACCTGAGGCTGCGGCCGGATGGCGACGCGGGGCTGCTCGCCGTATCCATGGAAGCCTTCGAGCAGTATCAGCGCAAACACGCCTGGGCCTGGGAACACCAGGCGCTGACGCGGGCGCGCCATGCCGCCGGGGACGCGGACGTGGGCGCCCGATTCGAAAAAATCCGCGAAGATATCCTGGTGTTGCCGCGCGATCCCGCTACGCTGCGCCAGGAAGTCCTGACGATGCGCGAGAAAATCAACGCCGGCCATCCGAACACCAGCGACCGGTTCGACCTCAAACACGACCGTGGCGGCATGGTCGATGTGGAGTTCGTCACGCAATATCTGGTGCTCTGCTACGCCGGAACGCATCCGCTGCTGGTGCGCAACCTGGGCAACATCGCGCTATTGCGCCTGGCGGGCGAAGCCGGGCTGATCCCCCCGGATCTGGCCTCCCGCGCGGGCGACGCCTACCGCACGCTACGCCGGGTCCAGCATCAATTGCGCATGCAAGGGGTGGAAAAGGCGCGCGTGGGGCCCGAGCAACTGCAGGAAGAGCGGACAGCCGTCAGGGAACTCTGGGCGGCCGTGCTGGGCTGACCGCCGGCCACGCGAAAGCCAAGGGGGACAGGGCCGGGCAAAGCCATGGCGCCGCGCCCGCCCTCTTTGCGGCAACTCATCGTAAAATAAGGGGTTTTCCGCCTTCTTAGCTGCAAGCCCATGTCCGAACTCGTGCGCCCCAAACTCGACCTGCCCCCCGGCCGCGGCAAGGTGCTGATGCATTCATGCTGCGCCCCCTGTTCCGGCGAAGTGATGGAAGCCATGACGGCATCCGGCATCGACTACGCGATCTACTTCTACAACCCGAACATCCATCCGGTCAAAGAATACGAAATCCGCAAGCAGGAGAACATCCGCTTCGCCGAGCAGCACGGCATCGAGTTCATCGATGCCGACTACGACATGGACAACTGGTTCGACCGCGTCAAAGGCATGGAAAACGCGCCCGAGCGCGGTGAACGCTGCACGGCCTGCTTCGACATGCGTTTCGAGCGCACGGCGCTCTACGCCCACGAGCACGGCTTCGACACCATCACCAGTTCGCTGGGCATTTCGCGCTGGAAGGACATGAATCAGATCAACGGCTGCGGCGAACGCGCCGCCGCGCGTTACGACGACCTGATCTACTGGACCTACAACTGGCGCAAGGGTGGCGGCTCGGCCCGCATGATCGAAATCAGCAAGCGCGAGAACTTCTACCAGCAGGAATACTGCGGCTGCGTCTATTCGCTGCGCGACACCAACCGCCATCGCCGCTCGCAGGGCCGCGAACGCATCCACATCGGCGTCAAGTTCTACGGCAAGGAAGACCTCATCAACGAGGAACTCCTCTAGGCGCCTGGCCGCAAAGCCGGCCAATAAGAAAAAAGCCCGGCGGACCGCGGCGCGCGCGTCCTGCCGGGCCTTGCGCGGCGCCCGGAGACCGGACGCGCGGATGGCAAGCAGCGATCAATCCAGCATCAGCACGGTCGCGCCGGTCGTCTTGCGCGAGGCCAGCGCGGTCTGCGCTTCGCCCACCTGCTCCAGCGGATAGCGCTGGTCGATGCGAACCTTGATCTTCTTCTTCAGGACCAGGTCGAACAGCTCTTCGGATGCGGCCTGCAGCTTGGCCAGCGTATTCACATGGACGCCCAGCGACGGGCGGGTGACGTACAGGCTGCCCTTCTGGTTCAGCGTAGCCAGGTTGACGCCGGCCACCGGGCCGGAAGCATTGCCGAAGCTGACCATCAGGCCGCGCGGCTCGATGCAGTCCAGCGACGTTTCCCAGGTGTCCTTGCCCACGCCGTCGTACACCACCGGCACCTTCTTGCCGCCGGTCAGTTCCAGCACGCGCTCGGCCACGTTTTCGCGCGAGTAGTCGATGGTTTCCCAGGCGCCGTTGGCGCGGGCCAGTTCGGCCTTTTCGGGGCTGGAGACCGTGCCGATCAGCTTCACGCCCAGGGCCTTGGCCCATTGGCATGCGATCAGGCCGACGCCGCCGGCGGCGGCATGGAACAGAATGGTTTCGCCGCCCTGCAGGCGGTAGGTCTGGCGGAACAGATACTGAACCGTCAGGCCCTTGAGCATCAGCGCGGCGGCCTCGTCGAAGCCGATGCCCTTCGGCACTTTGACGACCTGGACGGCGGGCACATTGCGCGCCTTGGCGTAGGCGCCGATGGGGCTCTGGCCGTAGGCGACGCGGTCGCCCTTCTTCAGGTGCTTGACGTCGGCGCCCACGGCGGTCACGACGCCCGCGCCCTCGAAGCCGAGGCCGTGCGGCAGCGGATGCGGATACAAGCCCGTGCGGAAATAGATATCGATGAAGTTCAGACCCGCGGCGTGCTGCTCGATCGTGACTTCATTGGCGGCGGGCGGAGGCACTTCGACCTCGACCAGCTTCAGGACTTCGGGACCACCGTGCTGCTCGATACGAATTGCCTTGACGAGATTGCTGGCCATGCTGGCCTCCTTTTATGGGAAATAATGCGACACAACGAGAAAACCAGACTTCAACGCGGCGGCGGCGCGCCGCCTTGCGCGGCGGACCCGCGCCCGCCGGCGCAGCCCCCCATCAGCGCGAACACCCCCGCCAGCACCAATGCGGTTCCCGCCATCTGCCAGACAGTGATGGGTTCGTCCAGGAACCACGACGCCAGGAACAGGACCGACACCGGCCCCACCATCCCCAGCAGCGACGCGGTCGGGGCGCCAATCAGCGACACCGCCCACATCAGCATGAATACCGGCACCACCGTATTCAGCGTGGCGTGAATGATCGAATAACCGTAGACCCCGATGGGCTGGATCAGCATCGACGCGGGATGCACCAGAAAGAACTGGATGATGCAGGCCACGCACGACACCAGCATGGCGTACGCCACCAGGCGCGTGGGGCCGATACGCTTGATCAGTTCTCCGGAACAGATCAGGTACACAGAATAGCTTGCCGCCGAACCGAAAACGAACAAAGACCCTAACAGCACCTCGCTGCCGCCGCCGAACGACAGATCATGCGCGAACACCAGCACCACGCCGGCGTAAGACAGCACCATGGCCATCCATTGCCTGCGCTCGATCGGCCGCTTGAACCAGAATGCCGACAGCAGCACAACCAGCGACGGCGACAAAAACAGGATCAGCCGCTCCAGGCTGGCGGTGATGTATCGCAGCCCCAGGAAGTCCAGGAAGCTCGACAGGTAATAGCCCAGCAGCCCCAGGACGCACACCTGCAGGCGTTCCTTGGCCGTCAGGGCAACGATCTCGCCGCGTGCCGCAAGGCGCGACTGATGCCACGCCACCGCCGCGAAGAACGGCATGGCGAACAGCATGCGAAAGGCGATCAGGGTGACTGCGTCGATACCATAGCGGTAGGTGAACTTGACGACGATGGCCTTGGCGGAAAAGAGGACCGCGCCAAGCATCGCCATGGCTATCCCGGCGGCGCGGCCGGAAGGCCGCAGGACCGGCGTAAGCTTGGCAATACGATTCATGCGATGATTTTAAGTTCAGCGCAAAAATAATTGCACGCTTCTCGCCCGCTTTTTGGCCATATTTCCCCAAGCTCCCTCCACGCATGACCCGACATCGCGCTCTGACTTATATCCATATTGCCGCCGTGCTATTCGGCCTGACCGGCGTTTTCGGGGAACTGATCCAGGCCAGCGCCGCCGTCATCACCCTGGGACGGGCCGTGTTCGCGGTCATCTCGCTGGGAATCTTTGCGCGCATGCGGCGCAAGCCGCTGCTGGGCGCGCTGACGCCCGCGCAACTGTTCGTGCTGGTGATCGCCGGCGTGTTGCTGGCGGCGCACTGGGTGACCTTCTTCATTTCCGTGAAGGTGGGCGGCATCGCCATCGCGACACTGGGCTTCGCCAGCTTCCCGGCCTTCATCACGCTATTCGAGGGCCTGATATTCCGCGAACGCGTCCGCATGGCGGAATGGCTGCTGCTTGGCCTCGTGACCGCTGGCCTGGTGCTGGTCACGCCTTCGTTCGACCTGGCGGACCAGGGCACCATCGGCCTGGCCTGGGGCCTGCTGTCGGGCCTCAGCTTCGCGCTGCTCGCCTTGAGCAATCGCCGCTCGGCGTCCGGCATGGATCCGATGCAGGTGGCATGCTGGCAGAATCTGGTGGTCGCGCTGGTGATGGTGCCCTTCGCCGTCGGCCAGTTGCCCGCCTTGCCCGCCGTGGACTGGTTGTGGCTGGCGCTGCTGGGCGTCTTCTGCACCGGGCTGTCGCACTATCTGTTCGTGTCCAGCCTGACCCGGCTGAATGCGCGCAGCGCGGGCCTCGTGATCGCCCTGGAACCTGTCTACGCCATCGCCTTTGCCTGGATGCTGTTCAGCCAGGAGCCCACCCCTCGCATGATGGCCGGCGCCGCCCTCATCGTTGCCGCCATCGTCTGGTCCGGATTGCGCAAGCAGCCTCCCGCCGCGGCGGACTCCGCAACCGCCTCCCAGACACAGCCTTGACAATAACTGACTAGGCAGCTAAATTTGGCGCATGACTGCCGCCCCGCCCCCATCCACGCCCGAATCCGCCGATACGCCCGTCCACTACCGCAATGACACGCGGTGCATGGCGGAAGACAACGCCGGCTTCCTGATCAAGCTGGCTTACCATTCCCTGACCCGGATGCTGGACCAGGAGATGGCCCCGCTGGACCTCACCGCCATGCAATGGCGGCCCCTGGCCATGGTGTTTTTGGGCCGCGCCGACACGCCGGCCGAACTGGCCCGCCTGAACGATATGGACACCGGCGCAATGACGCGCGCGCTGGACCGCCTGGAGGCCAAGGGCCTGCTCCGCCGCAACCGCAGCCAGGAAGACCGGCGGGTGGTCAAGATCGAACTGACCGAGCTGGGCGAGGCCAAGGCCCGCGACATCCCCCCCAATATCGCGCGCGCGCTCAATCACCATCTGCGGGGTTTTTCAACCGGCGAAGTCGCCCAGCTCATGCATTTTCTGCGCAGAATGATCGCCAACGGGTCTGGGCCCGCCTCTCCGCCCGAACGCTGACCGGCACGGCCGTAGACGCCCGCTCCTGCAGAGCCGGGCATTATTTTGGCATAATAACTGCCTAGTCAAATACAGATTAATCAATTACTTTCAGCAAACAGTCAGGATGAAACGCTTTCTTTCTACCGTATTGGTGCTGGCCCTGAGCGGTTGCGCTCTGATGGACGCCGGCCCCCCGCCCGTGGCGGCGCTGGATGCGGCCAAGCTGGGATTGACCGGCCAGGCCGCCGAATGGCCCGCCACGCAATGGTGGGAACGCTATGGCGACCCGCAACTGAACGCGCTGCTGACCGACGCGCTGGCCAACAGCCCGTCGATGAGCGCGGCGCAAGCCCGCCTGGCCAGGGCCAACGCCGCGGTCGGTACCGCCCAGGCTCCCCTGCTGCCAAGCGTGGACGCGAACTATGCGCTGACCCGTGAGCATCTGTCCAAGGATTACATCTATCCCGCCCCGCTGGGCGGTTCGGTGGTCAGCAACAACCGGCTCGCGCTGGACTTCAGCTACGAGCTGGATTTCTGGGGCAAGAACCGTTCGCGCCTGCAGTCCGCGGTATCGCAGCAGGAAGCCGCCGCCGCCGACGCGCAGGCGGCGCGCAACATGCTGGCCAGCGCAACCGTGCGCGCCTACCTCAACCTGCAGAATGCGTTTGCCCAACGCGACGTGCTCAACCGTGTGCTCGCGCAACGCGCCGAGGTGCTGTCGCTGACGCAGGGCCGGTATTCGGCCGGACTCGATACCCAGGTAGAGGTCAAGCAGGCCGAATCGTCGCTCGCCGCCGGCAAGGTGGAATTGACGCAGACCGAGACCACGCTGGCGCAGTTGCGCAACCAGGTCGCGGCGCTGGCCGGTGCAGGTCCGCAGCGCGGCCAAGCCCTGACCGCCGTGGCGCTGACCGTCCCCGCCGGCGGCGTGCCGGCCAGCATCCCGCTGGATCTGCTGGGCCATCGCCCCGACGTCACCGCCGCCCGCTGGCGCGCCGAGTCGGCGCGTCACGCGATCGACAGCGCCAAGGCCGAGTTCTATCCCAATGTGAACCTGGCCGCGTTCGTCGGCTTCCAGGCCCTGGGCACGGGCAACCTGCTGGGCGCCGATGCCCGCATGGCCGGTTTCGGCCCCGCCGTGACCCTGCCGATCTTCCACGGCGGAGAGCTCAATGCCAACCTGGCGGGCCGCCGCGCCGACGCCGACCTGGCCGTGTCCGACTACAACCAGACCGTGATCGACGCGGTGCATCAGGTTGCCGATGCGCTGGACGGCCTGCGCCTGCTCGACCAGGAAAAGGCGCAGCAACGCCAGGCGCGCGAAGCCATCGAGGCGGCGTACGACCTGGCCGTCAAGCGCTACAAGGCCGGCATGGGCAACTACATCACCGTGCTGATCGCGCAGACGGGCGTGCTGACCCAGGCCCGCCTGGACACCGACCTGCGCATCCGCGCCTATCAGCTCGACGCCAATCTGGCCACGGCGCTGGGCGGCGGTTACGCCCCCCGCGCCGAGCCCGCCCCGAACCCCATTCATTGAACGATCCCCGGATTCAGACGTCATGAACGCTGCCACCCCCAAGACCCACCCCGCCCGGAAACGCCTGCTGCTCACGGCATCCGGGGTATTCATTGTTGCCGCGATCGCCTACGGCATCTGGTGGGCGCTGTTCGGCGCCCATTTCGAAAGCACCGACGACGCCTATGTGCACGGGAATCTGGTGCAGATCACCCCTCAGGTCCCCGGGACCGTCGTGGCGATCGAAGCCGATGACACCGAGACCGTCGCCGCCGGCCAGCCCCTGGTCAGGCTGGATCCCGCCGACACCGACATCGCCCTGCAGCAGGCAGAGGCCAAGCTGGCGCAAATGGTGCGCCAGGTGCGGACCTACTACGTGCAGAACGATGCGCTGGCCGCCGATGTCGACCTGCGCAACGCCGACATCCTGCGCGCGCAGGCGGAACTGACCCGCGCGCAAAGCGACGTCAACCGGCGCCAGCAACTGGCCAAATCGGGCGGCGTCAGCGGCGAAGAGATCCTGCACGCCGAAGCGGCCTTGAAGTCCGCTCAATCCGGCCTGGCTCAGGCCAAGGCCGCCCTCGCCGCCTCGCGGGCCAAGCTGGCGACCAACCAGGCCTTGACGCAAGGCACCTCGGTTGCCAACCATCCCGACGTGCGCCAGGCGGCAGCCGGTCTGCGCAACGCCTGGCTTGCACAGTCGCGCACCGTGCTGCCCGCCCCGGTCGGCGGCGTCATCGCGCGCCGCAGCGTTCAGGTGGGCCAGCGCGTCGCCCCCGGCGCCGCCCTGATGACCGTGGTTCCGCTGGACCAGGTCTGGGTTGAAGCCAACTTCAAGGAAGGCCAGCTTCGCAAGATGCGCATTGGCCAGCCGGTCCAGATGGTGGCCGACCTGTACGGCAGTTCGGTGACCTACCACGGCACGGTCGCCGGCCTGGATGCCGGCACGGGCAGCGCCTTCGCGCTGCTGCCGGCCCAGAACGCCACCGGCAACTGGATCAAGGTGGTGCAGCGCGTGCCCGTGCGCATCCTGCTGGATCCCGAAGACCTGAAGAAACATCCCCTGCGCGTTGGCCTGTCCATGGACGTCGAAGTCGACGTGGGCAAGCAGGAGGGCGAGCCGCTGACGCAAGCCGCGCGCAAGGAACCCGCGTGGTCGACCCGCGCCTTCGAACCCGCGCACGATGAAGTCGACACCATGATCAGCAAGATCATCGAGGCCAACCTCGCATCATGAGCACGACCGCCCAGCCCGCTGGCGCAGGCGCGCCCGCGCAAGCCGCCCGCCCGCCGGTCGCCCATCCGCCGCTGGAGGGCGCAACCCGCATCATCGGGTCCATCGCGCTGTCCACGGCCGTCTTCATGAACGTGCTGGACACCTCGATCGCGAACGTGTCCATTCCCACCATTTCCGGCGACCTGGGCGTGAGTTCCAGCCAGGGCACGTGGGTGATCACCTCTTTCGCCGTCGCCAACGCCATCACGGTGCCGCTCACCGGATGGCTTACGCAGCGCTTCGGGCAGGTGCGCCTGTTCCTGATCTCCACGCTGCTGTTCGTGCTGGCATCCTGGCTCTGCGGCTTCTCGCCATCCCTCGAGGCGCTGATCGCCTTCCGCGTGCTGCAAGGGGCGGTGGCAGGTCCGATGATCCCCCTTTCCCAGACCCTGATGCTGGCCAGCTTTCCAAAGTCGAAGGCGGGCATGGCGCTGGCGGTCTGGTCCATGACCACGCTGGTCGCGCCGGTCGCGGGCCCGCTGCTGGGCGGGTGGATCTCCGACAACTACACCTGGCCGTGGATTTTCTATATCAACGTGCCCGTCGGCCTGTTGGCCGCCTGGATAAGCTGGCGGATCTACGGCAAGCGCGAGTCCGTGACGCGCAAGCTGCCCATCGACAAACTGGGCCTGGTGCTGCTGGTGGTCTGGGTGGGCGCCCTGCAGATCATGCTGGACAAGGGCAAGGAACTGGACTGGTTTGCCAGCCCCACGATCATTGCCCTGGCGGCGACTGCATTCGTGGCGTTCGTCTTCTTCCTGATCTGGGAACTGACCGACGCGCACCCCGTGGTCGACCTGCGGCTGTTCAAGATCCGCAATTTCACGGTCGGCGCGCTGACGCTGGCGGTGGCCTATGGCGTCTTCTTCGGCAACGTCGTGCTGCTGCCCTTGTGGCTGCAGAGCAATATGGGCTTCACCGCGACCTACGCGGGCCTGGTGACCGCCCCCGTCGGCCTTCTGGCGATCCTGCTGACGCCCATCGTGGGCAAGATGCTGGCCACCCGCGACCCGCGGCAGATCGTCACGGTGGCGTTCCTGATCTTCGCGCTGGTGTGCTTCATGCGGGCGGGCTTCAACACGCAGACGGATGTGCGCACGCTGATGCTTCCGACCATCATCCAGGGCGCGGCGATGGCGGCGTTCTTCGTCCCGCTGACATCCATCACGCTGTCCAGCATCGAGCCGTGGCGCATCCCGGCAGCCTCCGGGCTGTCGAATTTCCTTAGGCTCACGGCGGGCGCGTTCGGCACGTCCATTGCCACGACGCTTTGGGAGAACCGCGCCACCATGCACCATTCGCAACTGACCGAGATCGCCAAGCCCGGCCAGCAGGCGTTCGACCAGACCATGGGCGCCCTGCAGAACGGGTTGGGCGTGTCGCACCAGCAAGCGCTGAGCATGGTCGATGGGCTGATCAACGCACAGGCTTTCACCATGTCGGCGGTGGACGTGTTCTATGCCTCGGCCATCATCTTCCTGATGCTGACGGGGTTGGTGTGGTTCGCGCGGCCCCGTTCCGCCAAGGCAGCGGCCGGCGGCGCGGCGGAAGCGGCGGCCGGCGCGCACTGACGCGCACCGGGCAGCAACCGCAAAAAGGGCGCCTCAGAGGCGCCCCTTTTTTCGCGTTCGATGCGTCATTCCTTCAGCAGGGTTTGCCAATCCTTGCGTTCGAGGATGTCGGGGGAGAGCGCGCTGATCGGCGACAGGTTGAACACCGACACGCCCCGCTCGCGCCAGTGCGACGAGGCAAACCTGAACGAGGGTTCGATCAGGCGCGAAAAATTGCGCGTGAGCCGGCTGGTCTGCGGGCGCCCGCCCTCGTCATAGAAGCGCAGGCCGCTCTGCACCGTCAGGTCCAGGCCATGGACATACACCTGGCGCGCTCCACTCGACACCAGCACCTGCAGCGCGGCGTAGGCCACCGTGTCGGCGTCGAACACCCCCAGCGACACATCGAAACTGTAGCCCAGCCCCTGCTTCGCATCCAGCAACTGCACATCGGGCGTTGCCGCCGCAATGCGCTTGAGCACGGCCGGCGCGACGGTGCGCTGGTAGGCACGGCGGGATATCAGCTCGATGATGCAGATGCGGCAGCGGATCTGCTCTTGCGGGATGCCTTGCATGATGTAGCGCAGCACCTCGGGGAATACGTACAGGGTGAGGTCCCGCGCCACGATCTCGCGAACCAGATCGATGCGGTCGCGCACGAAATTCTGGTCGATGATGCAGTAGTACTTGAACTGCAGATTAAACTTGCGCGCCAGCGCGATCGCGCCGTTGACGCCCATCGCCACGCCGATATTGAGCCGGTCATAGGGGATCTGAGCGACGGACGGGCCGCTCAGGATCAGATGCACCGATTCGTCCGCGGGGTCGTAACCCTGCGCCAAGGGCGTAACCGGCAGCGAGCGGCCAAATGCGCGAAAGCCGCAGATGGCCCCCTCTCTGTCCCGCCAGATTCGGACGAAAGGCCAAAGGTGCTGATTGTGCCTTTGGGTGCGCGAACGCAGCACGCGGAAAAGCTTGCGCACAAAACGGTCGGCCCGTCCGCCGCCCACATGGTCGGAGGGGGGAGAGAAAATGGTCTCGTTCATCTACCAGCCAGACAGGCCTTGCCCGCCAGAAGCGCTTAACCGGTCTGGATCAGCGACGCGATTGCGTTGCCGACATCGACGGTGGAAGCATTGCCCTTCATATCCCGCGTGCGCGGACCCTCCGCCAGCACGGTCTCGATCGCCGTCACGACGGCGGCCGAAGCCTCGGGATACCCCAAGAAATCAAGCATCAACGCACCGCTCCAGATCTGACCAATCGGGTTGGCGATGCCTTGGCCATAAATATCCGGCGCCGAACCGTGAACCGGCTCGAACAGCGACGGGAACTTGCGTTCGGGATTCAGGTTCGCCGACGGCGCGATGCCGATGGTGCCCGTGCAGGCCGGCCCCAGATCGGAAAGAATGTCGCCGAACAGGTTGGAGGCCACCACGACGTCGAACCAGTCGGGATGCTGCACAAAATGCGCGCACAGGATATCGATGTGATATTTGTCCCAGCGCACTTCCGGATAGTTCCCGGCCATCTCGGCCACGCGCTCATCCCACCAGGGCATCGAAATGGAGATGCCGTTGGACTTGGTCGCCGCGGTCAGGTGTTTGCCGCGCTTTTGCGCCAGTTCGAATGCGAACTTCAGCACGCGCTCGGCGCCGATGCGGGTGAACACGCTTTCCTGGATGACCACTTCGCGCTGGGTACCCTCGAACAGGCGGCCGCCGCTGTTGGAATATTCGCCTTCGGTGTTCTCGCGCACGATGAAGAAATCGATCTCGCCGGGCTTGCGGCCAGCCAGCGGAGACGGCACGCCGGGCATCAGGCGCACGGGGCGCAGATTGATGTATTGGTCGAATTCGCGGCGGAACTTGAACAGCGAACCCCACAGGGCTTCATGATCGGGCACCGTGGCGGGCCAGCCGATCGAACCGAAGAAAATGGCTTCATGCTGGCCGATCTGCGCCTTCCAGTCGTCGGGCATCATCTTGCCGTGCTTGGCGAAATAATCGCAGCTCCAGTCGAAATGATCCCATTGGAATTCGATACCGAAGCGCGTTGCCACGGCATCCAGCACCTTCAACCCTTCCGGCACGACCTCCTTGCCGATCCCGTCTCCCGGAAGCACCGCAATCTTGTGTTTCTTAGCCACCGTTTATCCTTTGGTTCTCTCTGTTTCACCGCCCGGAATCATAGGCATAAAAGACGGCAATGCAACACCCCCCGTTACAAAACGGCCGGTGTGTAGACGCGCCAGTTACGCCCGCCGAGGCTCAGCGGCGGCCTTTCGATCCCAGCAGCGACCCCAATATTCCGCGAGTGAGTTCGCGGGCGATGGAACGAGCCGAACTCTTGGCCATGGTCTGCACCACACCATCGCGCTTGCCGCCCCGGGGGCCTGTCGATCCGAACAGCACATCCTTCAGGCTGTCCATCAAGCCGCCCCCCGCGTCCTCGGCCGGGGTCCGCTCGGGCGGTGGCGTCGCAGCCCCCTTCGCAGCCCCCTTCGCATCCGCCTGGTCCGCCGGCACCGCCGCCCGGCGCGCCAGGATTTCGTACGCCGATTCGCGATCGACGGCCTTTTCATACTTGGCCGCCAGCGCGCTGCCCTGTCGCAGCGCTTGCCGTTCGGCATCCGTCGCCGGGCCGATCCGGCTGGCGGGCGGCATGACGTACGCGCGCTCGGTCGGCATCGGCCGGCCCTTGGCATCCAGCAGCGACACCAGCGCCTCTCCCACGCCCAGTTCGGTGATGGCGGCCTCGATATCCAGGCCCGGATTGGGACGCATGGTCTGCGCGGCCGTCTTGACGGCCTTTTGGTCCCGGGGCGTGAAGGCCCGCAAGGCGTGCTGGACGCGGTTGCCCAGCTGGCCCAGCACGGTATCGGGAATATCCAGGGGATTCTGCGTCACGAAGTAGACGCCCACCCCCTTGGACCGGACCAGGCGCACCACCTGTTCGATCTGGTTCAACAAGGCCGGCGGCGCGTCATTGAACAGCAGGTGGGCTTCGTCGAAAAAGAAGACCAGCTTGGGCTGGTCCATGTCGCCTACTTCAGGCAGCTTTTCATACAGGTCGGCCAGCAGCCAGAGCAGGAAGATGGCATACAGGCGCGGCGCCTGCATCAGCTTGTCGGCCGCAAGCACGTTGACCATGCCCCGGCCCTGCGCATCCGTGCGCATCAGGTCGGAGACGTCCAGCATGGGTTCGCCGAAGAACTTCTCGGCGCCCTGCGACTCCAGCGCGAGCAGGCCGCGCTGAATGGCGCCGACGCTGGCCGATGACACGTTGCCGTAACGCGTCTTGAGGTCGGCCGAGCGGTCGGCCACGTTCTGGAGCATCGCCCGCAGGTCCTTCAGGTCCAGCAGCAGTTGCCCTTCGTCGTCCGCCACCTTGAAAACCAGGGTCAGCACCCCTTCCTGCGTGTCGTTCAACTCCAGGATGCGGGACAGCAGCAGCGGTCCCATGTCGGTGATGGTGGCCCGGACCGGCAGCCCTTGCTGGCCAAAAACGTCCCACAGCGTGACCGGGCTGGCTCCCCAGGCCGGTTCGGGCAGGCCCAGCCCCTTCAGGCGTTCCTGCAGCTTGGCGCTTGCCGCTCCAGCCTGGGAAATACCGGTCAGGTCGCCCTTCACGTCCGCCATGAACACCGGCGTGCCGATACGGGAAAAGGATTCGGCCAGCACTTGCAGGGTGACGGTCTTGCCGGTACCCGTGGCCCCCGTGATGCAGCCGTGCCGGTTGGCCAAGGCCGGCAGCAGCGCCAACTCGGTCTGCGCATTCTTGGCGATGACAATGGGGTTGGGCATGGGCGGCTCTCCGGACCAGGGATCAGATGGATGCCCAAGTGTAGAGCGTGCCGCGCGCCTTGTGCGCGTGGCTATAAGGACACATGCGGCCCTCCCGCCGGGCGCGAGGGCCGCCGGCACGGTAAAATGCCGTCTTTGCAGACAATTTATCCTGGGAAGCCATGGCCGGACACAGCAAATGGGCCAATATTCAGCACCGCAAAGGGCGCCAAGACGCCAAGCGCGGCAAGCTCTGGACCAAGATCATTCGTGAAATCACCGTGGCGGCGCGCGCCGGCGGCCCCGACCCGGACAGCAACCCGCGTTTGCGCATGGCCTGGGACAAGGCCACCGACGCCAACATGCCCAAGGACAACATCCAGCGCGCCATCCAGCGCGGAGCGGGCGGCGCCGACGGCGTCGCCTACGAGGAAGTCCGCTATGAAGGTTATGGCATCGGCGGCGCGGCGGTGATCGTCGACTGCATGACCGACAACCGCACCCGCACCGTGGCCGAAGTCCGCCACGCCTTCGCCAAGAACGGCGGCAACCTGGGCCAGGAAGGCTCGGTGGCCTTCATGTTCAAGCACTGCGGCCAATTCGTGTTCGCGCCCGGCACCCCGGAAGACAAGGTCATGGAAGCCGCCCTCGAGGCCGGCGCCGAAGACGTGACCACCGACGAGGAAGGCGTGATTGAAGTCGTGTGCGCTCCGCCCGACTACGCCGCCGTGCGCCGCGCGTTCGACGACGCAGGCCTGAAGGCCGAAGTCGACGGAATCGTCATGAAGGCCCTGAACGAGACCGAACTGGCCGGCGACGACGCCATCAAGATGCAGAAACTGCTCGACGCCCTGGAAAGCCTGGACGATGTGCAGGAAGTCTATACCACCGTCATTTTCGACGAAGCGCAGTAAATCCCCTTACCCGGCGCGCGGCGGCCACGGCCGCCTGCGCGCCAGGCCGTAAATCGGATCTGGGCTGTCCCGGATCCGTTGCCTTCCCCACGGGCTAGAGTGGCAACCATTCAGACTCACGCAACATGAAACTCCTGGTAATTGGCTCGGGCGGCCGCGAACATGCCCTCGCCTGGCGGCTGGCCCGCTCCCCGCGCGTGCACAAGGTGTACGTCGCGCCGGGTAACGGCGGCACGCAACGGGCCGAGCAGATGGAGAACATCCCGCTCACCAATGCCGAGGAATTGGCCGATTTCGTCCAGCGCGAGGGTATCGCCCTGACCGTCGTCGGACCGGAAGCGCCGCTGGCCGCGGGCGTGGTCGACGTGTTCCGCAGCCGTGGCCTGAAGATCTTCGGCCCCACCAAGGCCGCCGCGCAGCTCGAAAGCTCGAAGGACTATGCCAAGGCCTTCATGGTCCGGCACAACATCCCGACCGCGCGCTATGGAACCTTCACCGATCCCGCGAAGGCCCATGCCTACATAGACCAGGAAGGCGCGCCCATCGTGGTCAAGGCTGACGGCCTGGCCGCCGGCAAGGGCGTCGTGGTCGCGGCCACCCTGGAAGAGGCGCACGCCGCGGTGGACGCGATGCTGGGCGACGGCTCCATGGGCGAAGCCGGCGCGCGCGTCGTCATCGAAGAATGCCTGGTGGGCGAAGAAGCCAGCTTCATCGTCATGTGCGATGGCCGCAATGTGCTGGCGCTGGCCACCAGCCAGGACCACAAGCGCCTGCAGGATGGCGACATGGGCCCCAACACGGGCGGCATGGGCGCGTATTCGCCCGCGCCCATTGTCACCCCGGAACTGCACCATCGCATCATGCGCGAAATCATCCTGCCGACCGTGCAGGGCATGACGCGCGACGGCATTCCGTACACGGGTTTCCTGTACGCCGGCCTGATGATCGCGCCTGGCGACGATCCCGACCGCGAAATCAAGACGCTGGAATTCAATTGCCGCATGGGCGATCCCGAAACCCAGCCCATCATGATGCGCGTCAAGAGCGACCTGCTGGACGCGCTGGAACATGCCGTGGACGGCACGCTCAACCAGGCCGACATCGTCTGGGACCGCCGCACGGCGCTGGGCGCCGTGCTGGCCGCGCACAACTATCCGAACGCGCCCCGCACCGGCGACGTCATCCGCGGCCTGCCCGCCGACGCCGAGGACTGCATGGTCTTTCACGCCGCCACCCAGCTCGATGGCGAAGGAACCAAGACCACCGGCGGCCGTGTGCTTTGCGTCACGGCGCTGGGCGACTCCGTCAAGATGGCGCGCGACCGCGTGTACGAAGCGATCGACGGCATCCACTTCGACGGCCGCCAATACCGCAGCGACATCGGCTGGCGGGCGCTGAAGCCCTCGCAGCAAAAGCCCAAGTCCAACGCGTAACGGAAGCCCCAATGAACGCACTGCCCGTCGCCGCTGTCCGAGACTACCTGACCGGTCTGCAAGCCCGTATCGTCGGCGCACTGGAAGAGGCCGAAGGCGGCCCTTTCCGTGCCGACGAGTGGGTACGGCCGGAAGGCGGCGGCGGGCTGTCGCGACTGCTGGAGGGCGGTTCGCTGTTCGAGCGGGCCGGCGTGCTGTTCAGCCACGTCCAGGGGACCAAGCTGCCGCCCTCGGCCAGCGCGCATCGCCCGGAGCTGGCCGGCCGCTCCTGGGAAGCCATGGGCGTGTCCATGGTGCTGCACCCGCGCAACCCTTACGTGCCCACCACGCACATGAACGTGCGCATGTTCGTCGCGGCCGCCCGGCCCGGCCACGACGAGGCCAACGTCTTCTGGTTTGGCGGCGGCATCGACCTGACTCCCTACTATCCGTTCGAGGAAGATGCGCGCCACTTCCACTCGGTGTGCCGGGATGCGCTGGCTGGCCATGGCGCCGATTACTATCCGCGCTACAAGCGCTGGTGCGACGAATACTTCTTCCTGAAGCACCGCAATGAAACGCGCGGCATCGGGGGCATTTTCTTCGACGACTTGAACGCACCCGGCTTCGACGCGTCCTTCGCGCTGACCCGTTCGGTCGGCGACGCCTTCCTGGCCAGTTACCTGCCCATCGTCGAAAAGCGCCGCGCCGTGGCCTACACGGAACGCGAACGCGATTTTCAAGCCTACCGCCGCGGCCGCTATGTCGAATTCAACCTGGTCTTCGATCGCGGCACGCTGTTCGGGCTGCAATCCGGCGGGCGCACCGAATCGATCCTGCTGTCCATGCCGCCGCTTGCCCAATGGCGCTACGACTGGCAGCCGCAAGCCGGCACGCCCGAAGCCGAATTGGCCGCCTACCTGAAGCCGCGGGACTGGGTTTGAAACGCATCGGGCTCCTGGGCGGCAGTTTCGACCCCGTCCACGTCGCGCACATCGCATTGGCGCAAAACGCCTTGCAGGCGCTGGCGCTTGCCGAAGTGCAGCTCATCCCCGCCGCCAATCCCTGGCAACGGGCCGCGTTGCGCGCCACGGCGGAACAACGCCGCGACATGCTGCAGCTGGCGGTCGCCGGGCAGGCCGGCCTGGTCGTCAACCCGATCGAACTCGAACGCGGCGGCGCCACCTACACGATCGACACGCTGCGCGCCCTGCCCCGCGACGCCCGCTACGCCTGGCTGCTTGGCGCCGACCAGTTGGCCAACTTCTGCACCTGGCGAGACTGGCAGGAAATCGCCCAAATGGCGGATCTGGCCGTGGCCACCCGTCCCGGCACGGCGCTCGATGCGCCGCCGGAGCTCGCCGCATGGCTGCGGGACCAGGGCCGCGAGCTGCATCAGCTTCCTTTTGCCCCCATGCCGGTGTCGGCATCCGATATCCGCCAGCGCCTGGCGCAAGGCGAATCCACCGACGGGCTGCTTGCCGCACCCGTGGCCGCGTATATTGCGGCGCACCATCTTTACCGATAAACCCTCACCCGCCGGGCGCTGAAAGCGCCACCGGGCCAGCATCCGCTGTCCTTGCGCGGGTTATATTTGCAGCTATGGATATACAGAAACTCCAACGCGCCATCATCGATGCCCTCGAAGACGTCAAGGCGCAAGACATCAAGGTCTTCAACACCACGCATCTGACGAGCCTGTTCGATCGCGTCGTGATTGCAAGCGCCACCTCCAATCGCCAGACCCGCGCCCTCGCGTCCAGTGTGGCGGACCGCGGCCGATCCCTGTCTCTCACGGGCATCACCATCGAAGGCGAAGATACGGGCGAATGGGTTGTCGTCGACCTGGGCGACGTCGTCGTCCATGTCATGCAACCCGCCATCCGCCAGTACTACAACCTGGAAGAGATCTGGGGCGGCAAGCCGGTGCGGGTGAAACTTCTGCCCGAATCCTCCCGTCCCGCTCCGGTCGCCAGCCACGGCGACGACGACGACTCCGAATACTGAGCACGCCGTGAAGTTGATCGTCGCCGCCGTGGGCACGCGGATGCCGGACTGGGTGCAGACCGCCTGGGACGACTACGCCAAACGCCTGCCGGCCGACTGCGCGCTGGAACTGCGCGAGATCAAACCCGAACCCCGCACCACCGGCAAGACGCCCGCCCAGATGATGGCGGCTGAAGCCAAGCGGATCGAAGCCGCCCTGCCTGCCGGCGCGCTGCGCCTGGCGCTGGACGAGCGGGGCCGCGACCTCACCACCATGGCGTTGTCGCAAAAGCTCGAACAATGGCGGGCGGGCGGCCAGGACATCGCTTTCCTGGTCGGCGGTCCGGATGGCCTGGATCCAGACCTGAAGGCGTCGGCAAGCGGCCAGCTGCGCCTGTCGTCGCTGACCTTGCCGCACCCCATGGTGCGTGTCGTGCTGGCCGAACAGCTCTACCGGGCCTGGGCCATCATGACCAATCACCCCTACCATCGCGCCTGACTCCCGGCCGGGCCGGCGCCCACTTTGCTCCGCATGACCGACACCGCCGATATCCCCTTGCCCCCCGCGCGTCTTTACCTTGCCTCGGCCAGCCCGCGGCGCCGTGAATTGCTGACGCAGATCGGCCTGGCCCACGAGGTCCTGCTCGTGCCCGCCCCGCCGGGCGAAGACGAACCGCAGCACGCCGGTGAAAGCGCGGCCGACTACGTGCGGCGGACGGCAAGGGACAAAGCCTTGCGCGGGCGAGACTGGATGCGCTCGCAAGGGCTGGCTCGCCTGCCCTTGCTGGCGGCCGACACCACGGTCATCCTGGCGGGGAACGTGCTCGGCAAGCCCGCCGACCGCGACGATGCCATGCGCATCCTGCGCGCCCTCTCCGGTTCCGCGCATGAAGTGCACACCGCCGTTGCCGTCTGGACGGGCGATGAACTGCTGGAAGCCGTCTCGGTCACCGAGGTCCGCATGCGCGACCTGAACGCCGCGGAAATCGCGCGCTACTGCGATAGCGGCGAACCCTTCGGCAAGGCCGGCGCCTACGGCATCCAGGGCGTGGCCGGCACCTTCATCTCGCACATCGCCGGCAGCTATACGGGCGTGATGGGCCTGCCGCTGTTTGAAACGGCAAACCTGCTGCGCGCGGCGGGCATCCAGGTTCCCTGAACCGGCCTCTTCCATAAAAAACCCCCGCGGCATTGCGGCCGCGGGGGTTTTTCTTGCCGAATAGTTATCAGCTTTGCCGAGCCGGCTCGGGCAGCGTGCCCTGAGGCGCGGCGGAGGCGGCCGGCGCGCCCGCGCTATCCAGCGCGGCGTGCAGTTGTTCCTGGTCCAGTTCGCCCTCCCAACGCGCCACGACCACGGTAGCGGTGGCGTTGCCAACCAGATTGGTCAGTGCGCGGCATTCCGACATGAAGCGGTCCACGCCGAGGATCAGCGCCATCCCGGCAACGGGCACCGACGGCACCACCGACAGCGTGGCTGCCAGCGTGATGAAGCCCGCGCCCGTCACACCCGCGGCGCCCTTGGAACTCAGCATCGCCACCAGCAGCAGCAAAATCTGATCGCCCAGCGACAGCGGAATGTCGCAGGCCTGCGCAATGAACAGCGCCGCCATCGTCATATAGATGTTGGTGCCATCCAGGTTGAACGAGTAGCCGGTGGGCACCACCAAACCCACCACCGACTTCGAACACCCTGCGCGCTCCATCTTTTGCATCAGCGTGGGCAAGGCGGCTTCCGAGGAACTCGTGCCCAGCACCAGCAGCAGTTCCTCGCGGATATAGCGGACCAGCTTCAAGATCGAAAAGCCGTTGTAGCGGGCGACCAGGCCCAGCACCACGACAACGAACAATACGGACGTCGCATAGAACGTGCCCACCAGCATCGCCAGGTTGATGACGGACTTGATGCCGTACTTGCCGATGGTGAACGCCATCGCGCCGAAGGCGCCGATGGGTGCCGCCTTCATCAGGATCGCGACCATCTTGAAGATCGGCTGCGCCAGCGCGGTCATGAACGTCAGGATGGGCTTGCCCCGCTCGCCCACCATGGCCAGCGAGATGCCGAACAGCACCGCCACGAACAGGACCTGAAGAATATCGCCGCCCACGAACGGGCTGAAGATGGTCGTGGGAATCACGTTCATCAGGAAGCCGGTGATGGTGGAGTCGTGCGCCTTGGCGACGTAGCTGGAGACCGCCTTCTGGTCCAGCGTCGCGGGGTCGATATGCATGCCAGCGCCGGGCTGGACGATATGGCTGACGATCATGCCCACGATCAGGGCAAGGGTGGAGAAGACCAGGAAGTAAAGCATGGCCTTGCCCGCGACCCGGCCCACCTTCTTCAGGTCGCTCATGGCGGCGATACCCGTAGCGACGGTCAGGAAGATGACCGGTGCAATGATCATCTTCACCAGCTTGATGAATGCATCGCCCAACGGTTGCATCTGTTGGCCGAGTTCGGGCTTGAACGCGCCCAGCAGCACGCCGACCACGATGGCGAAAATCACCTGCACATACAGGATTTGATAGAACTTGAGCTTGCGCGCGGGCGCGCTTTGATCCACGTCGATCATTGGGATTGTCCCCACCAGTGCCCCTTGCTCCGGCGGGTTTAGCGCAGCGGGCGACGGGGCGTTATCTGTTTTATGGCCGTGCGCTTGCGCGGCACGCCGATTTCACCGCCCGGTGGATACCGCGCGGCTTGCAGATGTATATGCAAAAGCCATGCCAGAACGCACGGTGCTGGCATGCAAGCGCAAGCCATTGATCGATAAGTTATTTTTTTATTTTCGCTGGAGTGCATCGCCGCATTCAGGGCGAAAATTCGCACAGAAACGATATAGAATGTGCGAAAAACCGCACAACATGACGTCTGTCCCCCCTCCTTCCCCCTCGCCACCGGAGCGTGCCCCCTCGCACACCGCCGGATGGGCGTGGCCGTGGCGTGCGGCCGCGGTGCTGTTGGCGGTCGCAATCGTGTTCGGCGTCCTGCATTACGCGACGCTGTGGGCCCGGGACCGGGCCGTGGCGGACGCCGGGGTGCAGGCCCGCAGCACCGGCCAGATCAACGCCGCCCTGCTGCGCAACAATCTGGACAAATTCCGGGCGCTGCCCTTCGTGCTGACCCAGGACGTCGACTTGCGCGCCGCGCTGCAGGGCGCCAGCGGGGCGCAGATCGAATCGCTGGACGAGAAACTCGACGCGCTCAGTCGCGGCGTCGGCGCCTCGGCCATCTACGTGCTGAATAAAAAGGGTCTTGCCATCGCCGCCAGCAATTGGCGGGAACCCGCCACCTTCGTCGGCGTGGACTACCAGTTCCGGCCGTACTTCCAGGGTTCCGTCGCTCACGGCACGGCCGAGCATTTCGCCCTGGGTACGGTCAGCCACGAAGCCGGGCTGTATCTGGCGCGGCGCGTGGATGACGCCCATGGCGCGTTGCTGGGCGTGGTCGTTCTGAAAGTGGATTTCCGGGATCTCGAAGCCGACTGGCGGCAATCCAGCGCGCCTATCTTCGTGACCGACGAACACGGCGTGGTGCTGCTCGGCAATATCCCTAATTGGCGGTTCCGGGTGCTGGCGCCGTTGCCTCCCGCCCTGGCACAGACCCTGCGCACCAGCCTCCAGTTTGGCGACGCCCGATTCCAGCCGCTGCCCATCAGCCCGCCGCTGCATCCCGTCAGCACCGGCCAGCTCGTGCGCACGGACCAGTCCCTGCCGCAAGCCGCCGCCGGCGCCCCGCTCCTGCACACCACCCTCCCCGTGATCGAATCTCCGGGCTGGACGCTGCACCAGCTTTCCCCCGTGCAGGCGGCCATGAACCAGGCGACCGCCAACGCCCAGCTAGGCGCCCTGCTCGCGCAGAGCGCGCTGGCGGCACTGATCGGCGTTGTGCTCTATCGCCGCCATCGTAATCGCGAACGCGCAAACCAGCAGACGGCTATCCGCGAACAACTCGCGGCGTTGGTCGATGAACGCACCGCCCAATTGCGCGACGTGAATGAACATCTGCTGGACGAGATGGATGAACGCCAGCGCGCCGAATCCCGGTTGCACTCCATGCAGGACGAGCTGGTGCAGGCCACCAAGCTGGCGCTGCTGGGGCAGGTTGCCGCCGGTGTGGCGCATGAAATCAATCAGCCCGTGGCCGCCATACGCACCTATGCCGACAACGCCGCCGAATTTCTGCGGCGCCGCGACAGCGGCGCGGCTCAGGAAAACCTCGGCACGATCGCGACGCTCACCGAACGCATCGGGCATATCACCGGCGAACTCCGCGCCTTCTCACGCAAGGCCGGCGCCACGGTCGGCCCCACCAGCCTGATGGAAGCCCTGGAAGGCGCCCTGTTGCTCGTGGGGCCGCGCGCACGGCGCCAAGGCGTTGCCATGCAACGTCCCGCGGAGAATGAGGATTGCCTGGTTCAGGCCAATCGCGTCCGGCTGGAACAGGTGCTCGTCAATCTGCTTCAAAACGGCCTTGAAGCATTGGAAGGCTTGCCGGACGGCAGGATCATGGTGGCGCTGCAGGATCTCGGCGCCACCGTGCAACTGCGCGTCCACGACAACGGCCCCGGCCTGTCCGAAGCGGCCCGGGCCCGCCTGTTCACGCCCTTTCACACGACCAAGCCCGACGGACTGGGGCTGGGCCTGGTCATCAGCCGCGATATCGTCCTTGAATTTGGCGGAGAACTGCGCGCCGCGCAACCCGCCGATCGGGATCCTTCTTACGAACAAGCGCCCGCCCGCGGCGCCATGTTCATTCTGACCCTGCGCAAAGCGCCGGGTCAGCCCAACATTTCGAGCTCACCCCATGCCCCGCGCCACTGACTCCAACGCGCCGCCCGCCACATCGGCGGACGACCCCATGCGCAGGCCGCTTGTGCCGCATGCCGTCTTCATTGACGACGACGATGAACTGCGCCGCGCCACCATCCAGACCCTGAAGCTCCACGGCATTTCTGTGGATGCCTACGCCAGCGCCCGCGCAGCGCTCCCGGCGCTGAGCCGGGAGTTCGACGGCGTGGTCGTGACCGATATCCGCATGCCGGACATGGACGGGCTGCAGCTCTTTCGGCGCCTGCGCGACGTCGATCCCGATATCCCCGTCATTCTCATCACCGGCCATGGCGACATCGCTACCGCGGTGCAATGCATGCAGGACGGGGCCTATGACTTCCTATCCAAGCCCTATCCTGCCGACCGGCTGATCGCGGCCATTGCCCATGCCGCGGAAAAGCGCCATCTGGTGCTTGAAAACCGCCGTCTGCGTGAAGCGGCCTTCGCCTTCGAGGCGGATGAAGTGCCCTTCATCGGTACCACTCCCGCCATGCAGCGCATCAAACAGACCTTGCGCCACATTGCAAACGCCGATGTCGATGTGCTGGTGGAGGGGGAGACGGGCACCGGCAAGGAAGTCGTCGCCACCGCCCTGCATCGCCTCAGCCGCCGCAGGCATCGCGCGCTGGTCGCGATCAACTGCGGCGCCTTGCCAGAAAGCGTCATCGAAAGCGAACTTTTCGGCCATGAAGCCGGCGCGTTCACGGGCGCCCAAAAGAAACGCATAGGACGCATCGAGCACGCCAGCGGCGGCACGCTGTTCCTGGACGAGATCGAAAGCATGCCGCTGGCGGTACAGGTAAAGCTGCTGCGTGTGCTTGAATCTCGACAGATCACGCCGCTAGGCAGCAACGAAGTGCGTAATCTGGATTTGCGCGTGGTGGCCGCCACCAAGGAAGACCTGGGCAGCCCCGCCATACGCGCCAAGTTCCGCGAAGACCTGTTCTACCGTCTGAACGTGGTCACGATCCGCATCCCGCCCCTGCGGGAACGCCGCGAAGACATCCCGCTGCTGTTCGCCCATTATCTTGGACATGCCTCGCGCCGCTTCCAGCGCGACATCCCCGAGATGGCTGGTTCGATCAAGCAGCATCTCATGACACATGAATGGCCCGGCAATGTGCGCGAGCTGGCTCATTTCGCGGAACGCGTCGTGCTGGGCGTGCTCAACGAACACGCGGCACACTCCGCCCCGGTTCCAAGCAGCGGACAAACGCTGCCGGAACGCATGGAACAGTTTGAAGCTCAACTCATTCGCGACGCGCTGGCCACGCATCGAGGCGACATCAAAGCCACTCTGTTGGCGCTGGGCATCCCGCGCAAGACTTTCTACGACAAACTGCAGCGCCACGGCATCGATCGCCAGCAATATATCGGTGTCCTTGCCCCGCCTTCGTTCTAGCGAATCCAAGTAGCCAGACGAACAAAAACCCCTCGCGGCGTCAGCTGCGAGGGGTTTACAAAGACAAAACCCCACAGGGGATACCTGTGGGGTTTTGCGGAATAAAAGCCTGACGATGACCTACTTTCACAGACGTCCGTCCACTATCATCGGCGCGAAGGCGTTTCACTGTCCTGTTCGGGATGGGAAGGAGTGGTACCACCTTGCTATGGTCGTCAGGCGTAACTGGTTGAGCGGT
>NZ_LMIU01000006.1 GCF_001428845.1 Achromobacter sp. Root83
CATCCGCCTGCAGGCCGACCGGAGCGTCGAACTGAGCGCCAGCAATGAGCACGTGCTGGTCTCGGCCGACAAGCACATCACGCTGCTGTGTGGCGGGGCCTATATCAAGATAGCAGGCGGCAACATCGAGTTGGGTATGCCTGGGAAGTTCACCGTCAAGGCAGGTTCGCACAACCTCGAGGGGCCTTCTTACGCTTCGGTCGAGGCCAACAGCTGGTCGCATTCCGACTTCGACGAACGGGTACGTGTGGTACGGAATGGCGAGCCCGTGCCGAACTATCGCTATGCCATTGTCCATGCCGACGGCGCACGAATCGAAGGCGTCACGGACGGAGACGGGTGGGCGGAGTTGCAACGCGGGTTGACCGTGGCGGGCTACTCGTTTCATTTGCTTGGTCCGAATACCTGAACTCGAAGAATCATCCAAAAAATAAATCGCTGGATTTCGCGGCGAATAAAGAGGGCATGAAATGAACGAACAGACACGACAGGTTGAGACCCACGTCGGCCGCGATGGCAACCCAGTCGCGCATGTGACGATGAGTCCAACTTCAAATCTGATGCGTTGTCATGTGGAAGCACCGCCGGATCAGGCCATTCCGATCATATTCTTGCCGGGAATCATGGGCAGTCCGTTAATAGCCACTGGCGGCGCCGCGAGCCTTATCGACGATAAGAACATATGGGCTTGGTTTCCGGATGACCCTTCAGGGTGGGTGGCTGGCATTACCAAATGGTCGAGCTACAGTTCGTTAAGCCCCGCCCAGCGTAAGCGGCTGCTGAATCCCAATGAAACACGCCCCCTCGAGATTACAGACGAAGCACACCGAGGAACAGTGGAGAAGTTTGTGCGAGGTTCCATTCCCTTGGAAGAAGCCTTTCGAAGAGGTTGGGGTTCAGTCTCGCTGGATTCCTACGGTGAAATATTGAAATTTCTTGAGGTCAGACTATCGGCCATCGTCACACCGCAGGGCGAACCGATGCCGGCGACCACCGATCGGGTCGTTCCAGTCGACAGTTCACACTGGGGGGATTTTCAAGGGGCATACGTACCGCTGGATAAAGAAGCTCTGCAGGCTGCCGCCAAGTTCAGATATCCGGTTTTTGCTGTGGGTTACAACTGGCTGCGCTCGAGCGAAAGTTCGGCTGATCATCTATATGACCGTATCAATGCCATCCTGTCTTACTGTAAAGAGAGCCTCAGTCTGGCCTGTGATTATGGAGTGATCCTGCTGACACATTCAATGGGCGGGTTGGTGGCGCGCCGTTTTGCTCAACAGTATCCGGAACTAGTTCAGGGCATTGTTCACAGTGTGCAGCCATCTGTGGGAGCGGCGACCGCATACCGACGAGTAAGGGCTGGGTGGGAGGATTTCCTTGGTGCACTTGGACTGGGCGGCACGGGCAAGAAAATTATGCCAATCTTCGCAAATGCTGCGGGTCCGTTGGAATTGCTGCCGAATCGGCGTTACGGTGCTGGCTGGCTACGCGCGGAATCAAACCATGGCGACTCTCTCTTCCAATTACCCGCCGCGAATCCTTACAGCGAAATCTATCTTGAGACGCAAGCATGGTGGAGGCTTATGGACCCGCTCTGGATTGATCCCGCGGATGAGGATCCCCCTCGAGGAACCCCTGGTCCTTCGGTCGCCCTTGCTTGGAAGAACTACAAGAAAAAAGTGGAGGATGCTGAGAGCTTTCATGACAAGCTCGGAGATTATTATCATCCCAATACTTATGCCACATACGGCGGCGATGAGGGCAAACGAGCGTTCAATACAATAACTTGGTGCTTCACCCAGAACATTGCACCTTCTAGTATTGCTGGGCGACGCGCGACGGCAGGCCCCCAGTTAAGCGGAGTGGAGGCATTAAGCCTGCGCCTGACATCAGAAAATTACGAAGGCCGTGTGATGATGATAAATAGCCATAGTCGGATATCAAGAATCAAGCAGTATGGCATCGATGTAGAACATGACACTTTCAATGATCGGCATATGGCCGATCTGCAGGTCGCAGATCAGGCAGGGGACAGCACCGTGCCGCTGCATTCCGCCCAACATGGGACAGATAAAGCGCGCTTTGCGGTCAAAATGAAGGGTTACGGACATCAAGATTCATTCAAAGACGAGAGAGTGAAAGAAGTAACGCTTTACGCGCTGTTGCGCATCGGCGCTACAGCGCAAAAATTGCAGTGTTGATAGATCCCGTCCGCCTACGGCACACCAATGAATCGTCGTCATCTAAGTATTGCCTTCCTATTGATAGTTGCTACCAGTGCCGGATTTTACGGACACTCGCGCTGGCTCCTCGCACATCCAAACCGAACAAATCCTATGTCTTCACTGACGCAGCATATGCGCACTCAATGTGTAGGTCGTATACTTATTGACTTGCCCGACGGGTCCGTATGGAAATCCAAAACTAATGGCGGGAGGGTTGGCGATCTGTCATTCTCTGTCACGACGGGAGTTTCCCGCGATGAATACGCTGCACGTGTGGAGCGACGTTGGGCAGAAATACTGGCGTTGAAAATTCTGCACAGTGTAGCCATACCTCAAGCACCCCACAGTTTTAGGCCCGCTGCGGATAGCATTGTTTTCGCCTACGACTTTCGGCAGTCAAACTCACCTGATGTTCATGGCATATGGGCGAACCGGATTTCTTATGAAACAGAGGGTGCAATTTGGCTTTCCGGCACCATGATAACGATTGGCCCGCAATTAGACAGCCAAGAAGAAATAGTCGAATTGATGGCGCGGATGCGTGCAAGAGAGGCAGACCAAATCCCGAACGAACCCGGTTTGTGTGTGGATGGGGCTTTCATTGCTGGGTATTACGACCCCACCGAACGAGAAGAAATCACCTGGGGATTCCAACTTCCACGCAATCTGGGATTAGTCATCCAGCATTCGAAGGTGTGGAGCGCACGTAAATCAATGCTCGAGCGGCGCAACCAATCCGCGCGAGAAATCGCAGGCTATGTCGCAAAATTGCTCTCGGAACCGGGGGTTGTTGCCGGCAACCGGAAATACCGTGCAGCGCTGCGGACGGGCGATCTCCTTCCCGGCGAAGAGTTCGTTATGGGGGGCACGCAGGGAATTAACGGCGGCATATTTGAAACCAATGTTGGAGGGCTTTGGGAATTCCCTGGGCGCGGGTTCCCATCTCCAATGCCGAGCATTGAATTGAATATGGGTACAACGTTTCAAACCCTAGAAAAGCCTTCACCTTTGGGAGCGTTTTCCACACATAAAGGTGATCAAAACACCCCCACCGAGGCAGAATTTTTTGAAATATGGGACGCCGTCGTGTCAAGCGTACGAGTACGTCCAGTTGCTTTGACATTGCCGCCAACGAAAGCAATCGCTCCACCAAAAATTTCCAGCGAGCAAGCCGAGGCGGATCGCAGGGCGCTTGATGCATTTATTGCTGACGGGCCCGCATTGGATCTGTCAGATTCGGTCAAAAAGCAGTGATGCTCGTTCCCAAGGACTCCATGGCGCAGGTCCTCGGAACGGCGTGCTTCCCAGCAAGGCCAGCAAATTGGTGGGGAACTACAAGCCCATCGCCGGCGTGGAGCATATACCGGCCCGCGAACGATACATCGACGGAGCGATGGACTCCTCCACAGGCGTATTGATGAATCGCGCACGCATTACCCCACTGGATCCCCGCGAATTGGGCACGCGCAATTTCGAAACGCTGGTTTTCGCAGGAGGCGGTAACCGTTGCTGGTGGCAGGCAGGTCTGGTCGGCGCCCTTTGCCAGGGTATGGGCTGGCTTCCGCGACGATTCATCGGCGTCAGCGCGGGCGCCGCCATCGCGACGGCATATGCGTGTGGCCGTATCGAAGATGCGTTGCGGGACGCCGTCGCCCAATTCGATGCCACACCGCGCAATGTGGAATGGCGCCATCTTCTATCCGTCAGGCGCCCCTTCGTCCTGCCGGGCATTTATTCGAGATGGATCGATAGTTTCCTGGATGCGGGAAGCCTGGACTGTATTCGGCGGAACCGGCTGCAAGTAGAGGTCGGCATAACCCGTCCCATCCCGCTCTTGCCATTGGCCGCCTCTGCCTCGTTGGCGCTGCTTTTGTACGTGAGCGAAAAATTCTGGCTCAGAGGGTTTCACGCAAGGCTGCCGCATTGCCTTGGATTCCGGGCGCAGTACTTCGACTTGGCAGCCTGCAGCAACGTGAGCGATGCCCGCTCCTGGCTGCTCGCATCGGCCGCCGCCGTGCCGGTTACGCCGGCATATCGGATCGCGGGCTCGCCTGCTCTTGATGGGGGGTTCTACGACAGCGTCCCGCGCCCGCCTTGCCAGGCAGGCGGGCTCCGCGCGCTGGTGTTGCTCACCCGTCACAAACCTGGATTGCCTCAGGTATTCGCGCATGAAGGAGCCGTTTACATACAACCCCTTGTGCCCGTGGCGGCCACGAATCTCGACTGCACGAGCGGCAGGAACGTACTGTTGACGTATGAGCAGGGCTTGCGAGAGGCCCAGCAACTCGTGGCCGCGTCGCGCTACAGCCCCAGGTCCGACAGGCCGGGATGATCGTCCGGACGGCGGCCCAGCGGCCAGCGGAACTTGCGGTCCGTCTCTTTGATGGGCAGGTCGTTGATGCAGGCGTAGCGGTTGATCATCAGGCCGTCTTCGCCGAACTCCCAGTTCTCGTTGCCGTACGACCGGAACCAGTTTCCGGAATCGTCATGCCATTCATAGGCATAGCGCACCGCGATGCGGTTATCGGTGAACGCCCATAGTTCCTTGATCAACCGGTAATCCAGTTCACGCGCCCATTTGCGGGCCAGGAAGGCGCGCGCCTCGTCGCGGTTCTTCACGAACTCCGCGCGGTTGCGCCAATGGGTATCCACGCTATAGGCCAACGCCACCTTGTCGGGGTCGCGGCTGTTCCAGCCATCTTCGGCCAGGCGGACCTTCTGCACGGCGCTCTTGTGCGTGAAGGGAGGGAGGGGCGGGCGGACTTCAGTCGTCGATGTCATGGCGGGGTCTCGTTTACTGGCGGGAGGGAAAGACAGGGGAAGTGTCCAGGGGCGTATTCCGGTCAGGGGCCGCCGGCGATCAGCGTAGCGGCCGCGCGTTCGGCACTGTCGGTGATGGATGCATCGCCGGACACCATCGCCACGGCAATGGCGCCGTCGATCAACACCAGCAACTGGCGCGCGCGTTCGTGCGGCTGGGGCAGGCCCGCGGCCTGTGTCAGCGCCAGCACATGGGCCAGCAGGCGTTCCTTGTGCAGCCGCGCAACCTGCCGTATCGGGCTATCCGCGTCGCCGATCTCGCCCGCGGCGTTGATGAAGGCGCAACCGCGGAATCCCTCGGAAGCAAACCATTCCCGCAGCGCGTCGAAGATCGACATCAGGCGTCCGCGCGGCGTGGGCGCGGCGGAGGTGGCGTCGACGAACCACCGCATCCAGCGCTCGTCCCGCGCCTGCAAGGCCGCGGCCACCAGGGCTTCCTTGGTCGGGTAGTGCTTGTAGAGGCTCTTGCGCGCCACGCCCGAGGTCTTGACGATGAGATCCATGCCGGTGGCATTGATGCCGCCGCTGTAGATCAGATGCTCGGTGGCGCGCAGCAGTTTTTCCTGCGTGGCGGACGGGGAGGCCGCGGGGGAGACAGGCGGGGAATCGGACATGGAGAATGATCGTTCTATCTGCAATGCGCAGATGGTAGAACGACCATTCTTCCACGTCAAGCGCCGGCGATCACCAGTTGTAGCGCAGCGTGGCGAGCACCACCCGTCCCGGCCCGTAGAAGCACAGGTTCACGTTGTTGCACGAGGCCACGTATTGCTTGTCGAACAGGTTCGACGCGTTAAGGCTCAGGCTCGCGCCCTTCATGGACGGGCTGGCCCGCTCCAGGTCATAGCGGATCGCGGCATCGGCCAGCGTCACGGCCGGCACCTTGACGGCATTGTCCAGGTCGCTGAACGTCGTGCCCAGGTAGCGCGCGCCCGCGCCGAATCCCAGCCCGGCCAGCGCGCCCGTGTCGATGGTGTAGTCCACCCACAGCGATGCCATGTGCTTGGGCACGCCGGCGAAAGGCACCTTGCCGACCTGCTCCGGATAGTTGCTGGAAACGGTCTTGATGTCGGTGTAGGTGTAGGCGGCCACGATGTCCAGGTTGCGCGCCAGGGACGCCTTGCCTTGCAGCTCGAAGCCCTCCGAGCGCACGACGCCGGTCTGCACCTGCGAATTCAGGTGGTCCGGATCGCGCGTGAGCACGTTGCGCTGCTCGATCTGGAACACCGATGCGGTGACGAAGCTGTCCTGGCCCTTGGGCTGGAACTTCACGCCCGCTTCGTACTGCTCGCCCTTGGTCGGCCGGAACGGTGTTCCCGCGAAGGTCGTTCCCGCTTGCGGACGGAAGGACGTGGCGTAGCTGACGTAAGGCGCCAATCCGCTGTCGGCCAGGTACACCATGCCGATGCGGCCGGTGAACGCATTGTCGTTCTGCTGCGTGCGGGTGCCGGTCAGGTTGTTGCGGGTGCTCGCTTCCGACCAGTCCATGCGGCCGCCGGCTGTCACCACGACCTTGTCCAGGATCTTCACCTGGTCCTGCGCGTACAAGCCCAACTGGCGCATGCGCTGAAAGGTGTCGTTGTAGATGGGAGGTTCGTCGATCTTGTAGCCGTAGACGGGATCGAACGGATTGATGGGCGGCACGCCGTCCATGCCGAATCCAAGCTGGGTGTCGAAGCTGGACTGCTGGTAGTCCAGCCCCATCAGCACGGTGTGGGCAAACGCGCCCGTCCTGGCCTGGTACTGCAGTTGCGTGTCCAGCGCCAGCGTGCGCGCCTTTTCTTCGGAGCTGAAGGCGTAGCGCTGCAAGGATTGGTAGTCCGGCTCGCCGTCGGGCAGCGTGCCCCAGCCCAGCTCCGAGATCAGCGCGCGGTAGTGCGTGCGGTTCTGGTTGTAGCGGGCATTCTGGCGCAGGGTCCAGCTATCGTTGAACTTGTGCTCGAACAGATAGCCCAGCATCGACTGGTCCTTGTCGTAGCGGTCAAAATCGGGCTCGCCCGAGAAGAAGCTGCGCGAAATCCGGCCATACGGCGTGGGGGTGAGGGTGCCCACCGACGGCAGCCATTGGTCCGTGGACCCGGCACGGATGCGCTGGAAGTTCGTCAACACCGTGAAATGCGTGGCGGCGCTGGGCTGCCAGGTGAACGACGGCGCGATGAAGGCGCGCTTGTCGCGCACGGTGTCCACTTCCGTATCGGCATTCCGGCCTTGGCCGGTCAGGCGGTACAGCCATTGCCCGTCTTCGGTGGCCGGTCCGCTGAAATCAAAGCCGACCTGCGCGCGGCCCGGGTCGCCCGTCGTGAACTCGACTTCGCGCAACGGCGCTTCCGTCGGCCGCTTGCTGACCTGATTGACGATGCCGCCGGGCTGGTTCTGCCCGTAGAGCAGCGAGGCGGGCCCGCGCAAGACCTCGACGCGCTCCAGAGCATAGGGATTGACGTCATACGAGCCGTAATAGCGCGTGGCCAGCGCCAGCCCGTCCAGATAGATGCCCTGGTTCGACGCGGCCACGCTGAAGCCCCGCACGGAAATGTTCTGGTGCCGCAGATCGTCCGCGGTCTCCGCGCGCACGCCGGCCTCGTACCGCAGCGCCTGCTCGGTCTTCTGCACGGCCTGCCACGTCATCTGGTCACGCGTCACCACCGAGATCGATTGCGGCGTTTCGATCAACGGCGTGTCCGTCTTGGTGCCGGTCATGCTGTAGTTCGCCACGAAGCCATCCACCGGGCCCCACGCGCGGCTGGACAGGGCGTTTCCAGCCACTTCGATCGGCGCCAGGGTGGACACCGCGCCGGGTGCCGCGGGCCGCAAGGCATAACTGCCATTGGGCAGCCGCTGCGCGGCCAGGCCGGTGCCGGACAGCAGCAAGGCCAGCGCCTCATCGGGCCGGTACGCGCCGCTGATGCCAGGGCTTTGCCTGCCTTCGACATCCTCCGCGGCGTAGGAAAGCATCAGCCCCGACTCGCGGCCGAAGCGCTCCAAGGCATCGGCCAGCGAACCCGCCGGAATCCGGTAAGTGGCCACAGCGGCTTGCGCGTGGCCGGCGACGGGAAACAGCAGGGCGGCAGGCATCGTGCCGGCAAGGCTCAGCGCCAGGGCCAGGGCACGCAGTGCCGGACGCCGCGCGTGCCGGCTCGTGGGGTAGGAATGGTTCATCGGGTTCTCGGTTTCGTTGGGAGTGGCGATAGGACTTCAGCTCCTATGCCACGCGAGATCGAAAAACCCATCACCCGGAATGCCAAAAATCAAAAAAATCCGAAGGCAGGCTCACGCCACGCCCTCGCGCGGCCCGAAAGCGATCCAGTAACGCGTGATCGAACGCAGGCGGACCGGCAGCGTCAGCGCCAGCGTGTCCAATACCTTGTCCGTGTCGCCCAGCGGGTACACGCCCGACACCCTCAGGTTGGCCACGCGCGGATCGCAGCGGATAACGCCCTGGCGGTAGCGCGCCAACTCCATCAGGAATTGGTCCAGGCGCATGTCATGCGCTGCCAGCACGCCGTCGATCCAGCTCTGATCGCTGGCCGAGCCGGGCATGGGCAGATCGACCAGGGCAGCGGTAAACGCGGCACGCTGGCCGGCGGCCAGTTCGCGCCGCTTGCCCGGCGCGTCCGTGGGCGTCAGCAGCAACGGGCCGGTCAGGGCATGGGCGACGCTGCGTGCCGTCTCCAGCCGCAGCGCCAAACGCGATCCAGGCGTTGCCACTTCACCGTGCCGGGTCTGAACGACAAACGGCAGCGGCTGCGCGGACGCGCTCTCCGCGCGCACGGCATCCACCATGATTTCGCCGCGCGCCAGGCGGATGCGGCGTTCGCCGCCCGCCGCTATGTCGATGGCGCTATCGGTGTTCAGCAGCACCCGCGAGCCGTCCGGCAGGGTAATGCGCCGCTGTTCGCCCACGCCCGTGCTCGCATCGGCAAGCAGCGGCTGCCAGGGCTCGGTGCGCGCGCCCCACCAGGCCGCGCCGGCGCCGGCCGCCAGCCAGGCAGCGGACGTCATGAAGCGGCGGCGGCCGCTCACGGCCGGCCGGGACAACGCGGCGTGCGCCAAGGGCGAGGACAATCCGGCCACATCGCCCGCGCAATGCTGCAGATGGCTCCAGGCGCGGGCGTGCTCGGGGTCCGCCTGCATCCAGGCGCTCCAGCCATGCCGCACGTCCGGGCTGACCTTGTCCGCGCGCAGGCGGACGAACCAGTCCACGGCCTGGCGCGCGACCGCCTCCGGGATCGGCGTGGCGGGGGCAAAACGCGACGGTTCGGCGGCGTTCATGGCAACACTCCCGGGGCCGCCATCAGAAGAAACACTGCAGCAAGGCCCGCGCCACATAGCGCTGCACGGTGGGCAAGGACACGCCCAGCGCCAGGGCGATCTCGGATTGCTTCATGCCGTCCACCTGGGCCAGCAGAAACGCGCGGCGCACGGGCGCGGGCAGCCCGTCCAGGCGCCGATCGATCTCCACCAGCGTCTCCAGCACGATCGCCCGTGTCTCGGGCGAAGGCGCTTGCGCCTCGGGCAGGTTGGCCAGGCTGCGCAGAAATGCCTGCTCGACATCGCGGCGGCGATAGAAGTTGGCCAGGATGCCGTTGGCCACCGTGGACAGGAAGGCACGCGGTTCGCGGATGTCGCCGCGCGCCTGCAGCAGCACGCGCAGAAAGGTGTCGTGCGCCAGGTCGGCGGCGTCCGCCGCGCTGCCCAGCCGCTTGCGCAGCCAGCCGAGCAACCAGCCATGGTGGCTGGTGTACATCGCCGTCATCGAATCCGCTGGCGGAGGGGGAGGGGATTCGATCATGGCGTGTCGGCGGAAGACGGGGCGGTGGACTGAATGAGAATGGATATTAATTATAAGAGAGGCTTGCGCACTCCGCACCTGCTTCCTGCGCCCGGCCGACGGCCACGGATAGGGGCTACGGGCGGGGCCTATAGCACAACTTCTATCCATGCTGGCTATTTCTAGCAAAATTATGCTAAAATCGTTCAATTATCAGCAAAATAATATTAAAACTAATACCAAAAACCTGCTGATGAAAACCTTGTCCTGGCGTTGCCGCCGTATGAATGCTCCCCCGCATCCACAGTATTCATGGCACGCTTGAATCCTGTGCGCGGTGTCTGGGCGGGGGAAGCCATGCGCCCTGAATAGGAACACGCTCATGTCTCATCAATTGGCTGCCAAGAAGGGAAGCTTCGAGATCCCCCCGCTGAACTGGAAGGCGCCCGACGCGGACAAGAAATCCGATCGCGACACCGCCCCCGCGGATGCCAATTCTTCCAAGAAGGCAGAAGCCTCCCGCCTGAAGGCATAAGGCTCGTTCAACCCAAGGTGCGCTGCTGCACCTGGTTGCGCCCATTCATCTTCGCCAGATAGAGCAGTTCGTCCGCGGCGCGGAACATCGCTCCCGCGGATTCGGCGTGGCTCCACGACACGCAGGCCACCCCGAAGCTCGCGGTCAAGGTGAATGCGGCGCCATTCTCGGCGGTGACGGACGCCGCGCAAATACGGGTACGCAGGCGTTCGGCCATGTCGATCGCCTGCTTTGCATTGCGCGTGCGGCACAGCACGGCAAATTCTTCGCCCCCTACGCGCGCCACCACGTCCGCTTGACGCCAGGTGTTGCGGCAAAGCTCCGCCACGGCCTTCAGCGCCAGGTCGCCGCTGGCATGCCCGTGGGTGTCGTTGATGATCTTGAAGTGATCGATATCGAACAGGATGAATGCCAGCATCGGCTGCGCCTCGTCCCAATCGGCGCGCGCCGCCTCGAACCGGCTTTCGAACGCCCGCCGGTTGAGCAGGCCCGTCAGGAAATCGGTTTCCGCCGTGCGCGCCAGGTCCGCGATCAGGCGGTCGCGCTCGGCCTCCAGCCGATTCTTCACCGCCGAATTCTCTTTCAGTACCCGCAGCGCCTTGAATATTCCATCGACCTCGCCGTGATAGCGGCCTGGCGGAATCCGCGCCGGCGCGGCGCCGCTGGCGATCGACCCGATGATGCGCGTGGCCAGGGCGAAGGGCTGGATCACCCGCTTGCGGAATTGCACCAGCGCCAACGCCAGGGCTGCCACCAGCAGGGCAGTCGCTCCCAAGGTGATCGCCAGCAGCCGCGCGGCGGTGATCCTGTGGCCCTCGATATGCCGCTCCATCTCGTCGAGCAGCACATCGCGGAACTGGGTGATCGAGTCCATGAGCGGCACATAGGCGGCGGCCAGCGCCTGCGTGGAAACCGGCGCCTCGGCGGATTGCCGCGACGTCTGATCGCGCACCCGCGACAAATAATCCAGGCCCTCGCCGAAGTAGCGCTGCTCCAAGCGCGCATATGCGCCTGAGGCGCGCACGTCGGGACGCGTCGCCATGCGGGCGTCGATCAGCGTCCGCAGTTCGTCGATGCGTCCCAGCACGCGCTCGATCCGGAATTGCTCTTCCAGCGTCAGCTTGCGGCGGCGTGTCAGCGCGGGGGTGTAGGTCGACCCCAGCAAGCCCGCCTGCTCGCGCAGTTCGCTTGCCAGCAGGGCCAGGGACAACAGGCTGGGCGCATTGGCCTCGCTGCGCATGACGAGCCCCGCATTGGCGGCCATGCTTGCCTGCAAGCGCGGGATGATGCTCACCATGCCGGCGACGGATTGCCACAGCATCTGCCCGGATAGCTGGTCTCGAGGCGTGGCGATGCGCAGGTCGGCGTGCTGGCGCGCGGCGGTCAGCGCCAGGCGGATGCGCTGGATCTCCGAACGCTCGCTATCCTGATCGGGGCCAACAGGCGCAGAGTGCAACGCCAGCAGTTCGTCGATCCGGGCGTCCGTGCGGGCACGGGCCGCGCGCAATGAGGCAAGAATGTCTTCCGGCACGGGCAACGCCGAGCCGAACGCCGCGTTCATGGGTCCACGTTCCGCCGACGCCAGTTCCATGACCCGAACGGTCGCGCGCACCGATCCAAATGCCTGCCCGGCCTCGGACGCGGCGCCGTGGGACCGCCAGCTCTGGAACAGCAGAATGCCCGCAAGCACCGCCACCAGCAACAGTACCCCAGCGGCAAGCGTCATGAAATGGCGTTCGAGGGATTTCGGCGCGGCGGCGGGGCGCAACATACTCGGCAAGCAGGTCCATGCGGGGTCTCGGCTGCGCAGAATACTGTAATTACAGGGGCGCTGGGCCCTGCATTCCCGGCATTCTTCGAATTGCAGCAAAGCAAGGCACGACTATGTCGCTGCAATACGGTTCATTGCAGTCCGCGGCAAAGAATTGCGCTTTTATCGGGCGCGCGAACTCATGCCTGGTGCGTCACGACGCAATTGCGTCCCTGCTGTTTGGCGGCGTACAGCGCGGCGTCGGCGGCCCGGAACGCCTCATCGACATTTGGCCCGCTCGAGGGCCACTGCGCCACGCCGGCGGACACCGTGACATGGTTGGCGCCGCGCAATGGGCGCTTCGCCACATGCGCGCGCAAGCGCTCGGCCACGTTGGTGGCCTCTTGCGCCCCCACGCCGGGCAACAGGATCAGGAATTCCTCGCCGCCGGTGCGGCCCAGAACGTCCGACGGACGAGAACATTCGCGCATGACCTGCGCCATCGCCTGGATCACTTCGTCGCCCACGGTGTGCCCGTAGGTATCGTTGACGCGTTTGAAATGGTCGATATCCAGCGCGACCACCGAAAAGGGCATTCCCGACGCCTGCATCTGATCCACCGCGTCCTGCGTGCCGCGCCGGTTGCGCAAGCCAGTCAGCGGATCCGTGATGCTGGCCAGATTCAGTTTGCCGATCTTCTCCTGCAGGCTCGTGAAGCTTCGGATCACCGCGCGCTTCAGGCGTTCCGCCTCGAAGTACCAGGCTTTCACGGACTGCACCCGCTGCATGGCGACGGCCACGTCCTGGTGTTCGACGTTGGTGGCCAGTTGCGACAAGGGCAGGGAGATCATGCGGGCACACCACCAGATGGCCAGCAGAAACGCCAGGGCCAGCGGCGCCGCGTAGCCCAGCAGCGCCCAGATCAGATCGCGTATGGGTTCCAGCGTGACCGTGGCCGAACGCTGCGCCACCACGCCCCAGCCGCTGATCGGCACCGCCGCATAGCCCGCCAGCATGTCCACGCCCTGGGTGTTGATCACGCGCAGGGCGCCCGCGACCCCCTTGGTCACCGCGGCCACCACCGGATTGGCGAGCACCATTTCACCGATCCGGCGAGGATCGGTGTGGTAAATCAGCCGGCCATCGCTATCCACCACGTACAGGTAAGAGCCGTCGTGGTAGTGGTGCTTGCCCAGCAGATCCTGCAGGCCGCTTTCGTTGCGCAGATAGATCGTTCCCGCGACATACCCGAGGTAGGTGCCATCGTTGGAGAAAATCGGGTGCGATAGATTGATCAGCAAATTGCCGGCGATGGAGACGTAGGGCTTGGTAATCGTCGGCTGCCTGGTCTGCAGCGCAGCGCGGCTGCCTGGCGTGTCGACCTGGGTGCCCAGAAAGTTGCGGAAATTCTGCGTGGTGGCCAGGATCGTGCCATCGGCGCGCACGACTCCCACCGAGTTGAAGCTGTCCGTCTGTTGCTGCACCCGCATCACTTCGGCGGTAAGCCGCTCGGGGGATCCGATCATCTCCGGCATATGGCGGGCGCTATAGCCCAATTGCTGCTGCGCCGACTTCAGGAAGCTGTTCGTACTTTCCGCCAGCTTGGCGGCATAGACCCGGTTCGCCTCAAGGGTGTTGGCGATCAATTGCTCGCGCTGTACCCGATAGCTGGCGTACAGCGCGTTCGCGGTGGCGGCGATGGCGCTGAAAACGGTAAGCGCAAGCACTAGCCCGCGTAGATGGATTCGCATGGGATCAGGGCGGACAGGAGTGGGACCGGCGCGCGAGCCGGACAGCGGAAAATCCAGAAAAACGCAGGAAAGGCATAGTGACGGAGCGCGATGATTGTAATGTCGCTGCCACCATTACGGCAGGACAGGCGCGTTCCTATAGCCCCGGCTCGCCCGGCTCGTCCAGCAGGCGCGCGGCAGGGGACCGCGCGGCGGCGCCGGCCCGGAAATAGCCCATGACGGTCGCTACGCTGGCATGGCCGGTCATTGCCATGGTGTCGCCCAGCGGCACGTTGCGCCGGCCCGCTTCGGTTACAAATCCGGAACGCAGGCTATGCGCCGAGAACTCGCCGTCCAGTCCCGCCTGTTGGCAGCGTTCCAGCACGATGCGCCGCACCGCGGCCGCGGCCAGCGGTTCACCGATAACGTCTCCCCGGCGCACACGCCGAAAGATCGGGCCTTGCCGGATCCCGCTGGCGGCCAGCCAGGCCTCCAGCGCTTGCGCCGCGGCGCCGACGATCGGCTTCTGGTCATCGGCGCGGCTCGCGCCCGTCTGGTTGGTCTTCGAATGCGCCATCGAATACAGAAAGCCCTCGGCGGTGCGCTGCGTGTTTTCGATGGTGGCCCGCACGACTTCCGACCGCCGGCGCCCGCCGCTGGCCCAGGCAAACATCAGCAGCGCGCGGTCGCGCCGGCCGCGCAGGGTATCGTCGCAGGTCTCAAGAATGGCTTGCAACGGCTCTCGGGTCAGCGCCTCTTTCTTGGCGGGCGCGACGCCGCGCCGGGCATAGGCGCGGCGGGTCCGGGCCAGCAGCTCTCGAACCGCGGCGCCGCGGCAGGGGTTGGGATGTCCCAGCAATTCATGCGCCTTGGATAGCACCGACAGGCGCTGCTGCAGGGTATTCAGGCTGGGCGCGCCGAGCTTGCCCTTGGCCTTCAGGCGCACCAGTTCCTGGTCCAGCGCCAGGGGCAGCTCCCATTTCAGGCCGTGCTCCGTGGACCGCTGCGCATGGTCCACGATGAATTGGATCACCGCGGCCTCGGGCAGGGGCAGGGCAAAGGCCTGGCCGTAGCGCAGTTCGAACCAGGCGGTCCAGTACCGGATGGCGGCGCGGTAGCTGGCCGCCGTGTTGGCGGAACTGCCTTCGCGCAGCAGTCCCCGGACCGCGGCGTCGGCCTGCGTGTCCAGCATGCGCGGATCCAGCAAGGGAAGGGAAGCCAGCAATTTCAACTGCATTCTGGGTGGACGGCTCATATCGGATAACTGGATTCTAGGGCCAACGGTGCGGTCCCTTTATTCAGAATGTATTATTTATTACGTATGCTGTATGATATAGAACATACATGCAGGTTTAATAACGATAAGATTCCATTATCGTCACTAATTATCGCGGATCGTAGAAGGAATCCACGCCATGGCCACCGGAATCACCGAAACCGACGTCTGGGCCGCCGCCGACGCCTTGTTGCTCGAAGGGGCCCGGCCCACCATCGAACGCGTGCGCCAGAAGATCGGCCGGGGCTCTCCCAATACGGTCAGTCCGCACCTCGAGACCTGGTTCCGGGCCCTGGGCGCCCGCATCAAAGACCCCCGCGCCTTCGCCGCGCCACCAGAGATTCCCGATCCCATCGCCCAGGCGGCGGCGCATTTCTGGGAAGCCGCCCTGACGGCCGCCCGGGCCGAGCAGGCGCAGGCCTACCAGCAGCGCTGGGAAGAGTTAGCCAAGGAAAGCGAACGTTTTGCCGCTCAGGCGGAACAATTGCAGCAACGCGAGGCGCAACTGCTGAACAGAGAGCGCGATCTGCAGGAAGGGCTGAAGGTCGCCACCGCGCAACTTGCGGCAACCGAAGAACGCCTGCAGGCCGCCGAAGCCCAGTTGCGCCAGCGTGACAAGGCACTGACCGCCGCGCGCGAAAATCTGGCCGACGCCCAGGGCGCCATCCAGACTCTGTTGGCCGAGGCCGACCAGGCCCGGGACAAGCACGCGCAGGCGCTTGCCGCGCTGGATTCCCGCCACGCCGCCCATGAACGCCGGTGGCTCAACGAGCTGGATGCCGAGCGCGGCGCGGTCAAGCGCCTGCAGGCGCGGCTGGATGCATTGCAGGCCGCGGGCCTGCAGCAGGCCGACGAATTGCGCCAGGCCCTGGCCTCCGCCCAGGAGCAACAACGCGCGGCCGAGCAGGACGCCCAGGCCCAACGCCAACAGGCGCTGGCGGACGCGCGCCAACGGCAAGCCGAGGCCGCGGCCGCCCAGGAAGCCTTGCAGGCCAGCCGGCGCAGTGAAGCGGATCTGGCGCAACGTCTGGCCGCCGCCCAGACGCGAGCCGACGATCTGTTCGGACAGATCACATCCCGGGACCAGCAGTTCAGCGACCTGGCCCGCCGCCTGATCGCGATCCAGGAGGCGCCCAAGGCGCCGGAAGACACCGCGCCATAGCCGCTCCTGTTTCGCCGCCTATCCCCATTTGAACTCCCGCGTTTGAGTACTCGCGTTTGTGTGGCCGCATCAAGTGCCCGCATTTGAATACTCCGATGCAGGCCCTTGCCACGGCCGCGCTCGCCGGGGATTTGATATTTGTCGGGGGTTCGCCCGATTAGTAATCCTATGATGTTGCCGCTCTTGCGCCCTGACCAGAATGAGACCTCTCTTTCATATGTGTCATGCCAGGGCTGCGGTTCACGTAAGGCTGTGCGTTACTGCCGGTGATTTGCGAGTTGCGTTGGCGGGCCTGATTCAAGGGTCAAGGATTTCGCCATGCATTTGCATCTCACTCCGATCATGGTCGGCGTACTGGCTGCGGCCGTTCCCTGGTTTCCCGCCGCCGCCCTGGCCGCCGAGCTCGGCCAGATCAACGTTTCGGATCCCGTGGTCAAGACCACGCTGACCCTGGACAGCGGATCTACCGTCACGCATGCGGGATCCGGGACCGCCGTCAACGTCTCAAGCGTGGGCAACGGGGTCCAGGGAGACAGCATCCGCATTACCGCGGGCGGCGCGACGGCCCCCAACACCGTGGCCGTCAGGGCCAGCCTGGGCGGCGCCGTGGACCTGACCAACAGCAGCGTCAGCACCCTGGGCGCGGGGCAGGGCGCTCACGCCCTGTACGCGTCGGGCGCCGGCAGCGCCATATCCGCCGTCGATACCGATATCTCCACGCGAGGCTCGGCCTCCCACGGCGTCTACGTGCTCGACGGAGGCAAGGTCGCCCTCGAAGGCGGCAGCGTCGCCGTCAACGGGATCATCAGCTCCGGCCTCTACGCGTCGGGCGCAAATTCCCTTATTACCGCCAAATCGCTTGATATCAACGCGCTGGGCAACAACAGCTATGCGGTCAATGTCTACGGTGGCGCCCGCGCCGAACTGATCGACGTGAACGCAGCGACCTCAACCGGCAACGCCATGACCGTGGGCGGCGCCGGTTCGACGCTGTCGCTCAAGGACACCGACGTGACCTCCAGCGGCGGCATAGGCGTACGCGTGGACAGCGCGGCGATGACCATGCAGGGAGGTTCCATCGCTTCGGCCGGTGACGCCGTCCTGCTGGCGACCTCGACCGGTTCCCTCGGCAGCTCCGCCGTCATCCGCGATGCAAGGCTCAGCGCCGCAAACGGCTATGGCGTCAACATCAATGCGCAGGGCTCTTCGGCCACGCTGGAAAATGTGTCCATATCCGCCTTGGGAAGCTGGGGGACAGGCGTGTGGCTTCCTTCCGTCGGCACCTCGCTCGTCGCCAGGAATGTCGATATAGATTCCTGGAGCGTGGGCATCGACAACCGGGCGGGGCAGGTCTCGATGCAGGGCGGGTCGGTCGAAACACGTGGCGCCAACGCGCACGGGCTCTATGTGTCCCGCGAGTACGGCACCACCGCAACCGTGGCCGCCACCGGCACCCGGATCAAGACCGCGGGCGCCGGTTCCGTGGGCGCACTGGTCCGCATGTCGGGCGCCAGCCTCTCGCTGACCAACGCCACGGTGGATACCGCCGGCGCGACCGCCTACGGCCTCTTTGCCAGCGGGACCAGCACGGAACTCACGGCGACGGGCTCGGCCATCAATACCCTGGGCGCCGACGCGTCCGGCCTGGCCATGAGCAATCGCACGTCGGTCACGCTCGACAGCACGCTGCTGAAGACTCAAGGAAACCGCGCCCATGGGGTCTGGAGCTACGTGACCGCCACCGGCATCACCAACAATCTGCTGCTGACCAACGGAACCCGCATCGACACCCAGGACGGTGTCGGGCTGCTCGCCAGCGGGGGGGACCATAATTTCACGCTGTCGGACACTCAGGCGATGACGCGCACGGGCGGCGACGACAGCGCCGGCGTGTTCCTCCAGACCCGCGCGGTCAACGTCACCAGCGGTGGCGTCACCACGGTGATCCAGACCGGCCAGGTGCAGGTGGACGCAAGCGGCTCGACCATGACGGGCGATGTCGTGGCCGATAGCGGCACGGTGGATATCCGCCTCAGGAACGCAAGCGTGCTGACCGGCGCGCTGGTCTCGCGCGCCGGCAACATCGATAGCTTGTCGACCGACAGCGCCAGCATCTGGAATGTGCGGGCCGATTCCACGCTCGACACGCTGAATAATGCCGGCACGGTGCGGTTCGTTGCGCCGAATGCGCATTCGGGCTTCAAGACGTTGACGGTCAAGGACTATGTGGGCGGCGGCACGCTGGTCATGAACACCCAGCTCGGCGACGACGCTTCGCCTAGCGACAAACTGGTGATCGACGGGGGATCCGCCTCGGGCTCGACCGGCATGCGCGTCGTGAACGCGGGCGGGTCCGGCGGTCAGACCACGCGGGGCATCCGCCTGGTGGAGGCGATCAACGGCGGCACGACCGCACCCGACGCCTTTCGCCTGGACCCGGGATCGACCGGGTACCGCGCCAGTTCCGATACGGTCGCGCTGAATGGCTATGACTACAGTCTGGCGCGTGGCGGCGCTGGCGGCGCGGCCTCGGATTGGTATCTGACGTCCACGTATACGCCCGGCGGCGAAGGCGAACCGGGACCCGAATTGCCGAAATCCCCGGAGCCGGGCGGCTCCACCATCACCAACGTCTCGCCGGAGAGCGGCGCCTACGTCGGCAACCGGCTGGCGGCGGAACGGATGTTCATGCATGGCCTGCGTGACCGCACGGCGGCCCGGGTTCCTTCTGGCGCCGGCGCCAAGGTCGGACCGGGCACGGCGCTGTGGATGCGCGCCCAAGGCGGACGAAACAATGACCTGCGCATGACCGAAGGCAAGGTCGAGGTCGACACGGACGGCAGCGTCGTCCAGATCGGCGGCGACGTGCTGCAGGCGCCGCTGGGTGAAGACGGGCTTGTCGTTGCCGGCGTGATGGCTGGGTACGGCGATGCCCGCGTGCGTTCCACCTCGCGCTTGACGCTGCCGGCCCGCAAGGTCAGCGCGGATGCCCGGGGCAAGGTGACCGGCTATGCGGCGGGTGTGTACGCGTCGGCGTACGCCAATGACGCGACCCGGCTGGGTGCCTACGCGGACACCTGGCTGCAGGTTGGCCGCTACTCCAACGACATCGACAGCGAGCTAGGATCCGCCCGCTACCGCTCCAACACCTGGACGGCTTCCGTGGAAACGGGATACGCCTTCCAGCCGTTCGCGTCCGATTCGGCTTTGGCCGCCATGGTGGTGGAACCCCAGGTTCAACTGGCCTACAGCCAATACGGCGCCAAGGACGCGGTCCTGCCCAGCATGAAACTGGAAAGCGGCAACGCGGGTTCAGTGCATACGCGGGTGGGCGCGCGCCTCTATCCGCTGGGGAAGGCCGGGGCGGAACCCGCGGTGCATCCCTTTCTTGAGGCCAACTGGCTGCATGGCACCGGCAATCCCCAGGTCGACATAGGCTCGGCCACCTTTGGCGCCGAGCCGCTGCGCAATGCGGCCGAACTGAAACTCGGCGCCGAAGGCAGGGTGGGGGAGTCCTTGTACATCACTGGCCAGGTGTCCGGCCAGATGGGCAGCGGCAATCAGCGCGGGTACGGCGGCATGCTGAACGTGACCTACCGCTGGTAGGACGCCGCGAAAACCGCTCAAGAGAAGCCTTGCTCGTCCGCATACCTGAGCAATTCGGCGTTGGTCTCGATGTTGAGCTTGCGCATCGCCGATTGCTTCTGCGTTCCGATGGTGGCAACCGAGCGGTGCAGGCGGCGCGCGATCTCGGTCACGGAGAGGCCCAGTGCAAACAGCCGCACCACTTCAAGCTCTTTCGGAGACAGTCCTTTCGTCCGGTTGCTCCCGCCCATCGTCACATCATTGTGGCTGAGGCGCTTGCCAATGCTGGTCGACAGGATAGGCCCCTTTTCGGTCAGCGCGCGGACGCAGATGGCGACGAGATCGTCGATGGGTTCTTCCTTGCTGACGATGCCCGCCACACCCACCTGCCGTAGCTGGTTGAGGATCCCGCTGTTCGTGAGCATGGTGAACACGACGATCGGGATCTGCGGAAACATGCGCTGCAAACGCTCGATGAGCCGTAACCCGTCCTCGTCCGCGGACTCGGACTGCATCGAGAAGTCGGTCACGATAAGGTGGCAGGGGTGTTTCTGGATTGCCGTAATGAGCTCGAGCCCGGACCGGGCCGTGGCGACCACGCTGAATCCTGGTATCTCGTTGAGCGAATCGGCAAGCGCAAGGGATACGACGGGGTGATCATCGGCGACGATAATCCGCACATCCTGATCAGACGGGGGCTTGCTCATGGATCGGGCATCCAATATGCAATCAATCGAGCCTGGGGGTTCCTGATGCTCGTCAATCGGAGCTGTCTGGGGGGCTAAGCTTGTGGTCAACCCCACCAGGCCGGGGGCGCCAGGATTCTCGATACCTCCTGTATTGTTCATTTTATGTCCAAATTCTACTGGAAAGACTGGGAAGACAGTGCGGTGTATCCGGCCGATGAGCGCCGTTCCGCTCCTCGATGGGCGCAGGCCAACCGTTGAATCTAACTTCAACGGGAAAACCAAAGAATAGAAAGATTTCGATAAATGAAGTTACACCCGGCGCCCGCCGGGGGCCATGGAGCGATGGGGGGCTAGTCAGATATCCGCCAGCATGCCGCGCAATGACAGCGCCAGCGCAGCGCCTTCGATACGCGCTTCGGCGTCGAGTCCATCGCTGCGCAGCCTGGCCTCCAGGGCGCCCAGACGCTGGGTCAACGCCGCCATCTGCATGACCCCGAGGGCGCCGCGCATCCGGTGCAGGGTCTTGGCCAGCAGGCGCTGATCGCCCTTGTCCAAGGCTTGTTCCATCTCGGCCAGATCGGCCTCCATCGTGGTCAGGAACAAGGCGCGGTACTTGGCGGGTACGGCAGGCGCGGGCGCAGGCGCCCGTTCCACCGGCGCGCGGACCGGCGCGGCCGCAAGACCGGAGGCGCGCGCGCTCCGGCCCTGAAGATGGCGCCGCAGCGTGCTCAGGCCGATGGGCTTGACCAGCCATGACGTCATGCCAGCGGCCAGGCAACGCTCCTCTTCTTCGCGCATGGCGTTGGCCGTAACCCCGATGATCGGGATAGTCGCCCCCATGGCGCGCAATTCGCGCGCGAGTTCGTAGCCATTCATGCGCGGCATGTTGACGTCGGTCAGCACCACGTCATAAGACGACAGCCCCCAGAACATAAGGGCCTCCGCGCCATCCGAGGACAGGGTGACCTCGCAGCCCAGCTGCTCGAGCTGGTGCAGCAACGTGGCCTGGTTGATCGGATTGTCTTCCGCCACCAGGATCGACAGACCCAACGGCGCGAACGCGCTGATCTCGGCCGGCGGCGTCACCGTCAGTTCGCCTCGGACCGCGCTCAGTATGCCGGCCGCGATATGCTCCACGGTGGGATTGACCTTGATGGTGCGGGCGGACGGCGGTTTGGCCGCGGCGCTGGCCAGCACATGGTGGCCAGCCCAATCCAGCGCATCGAGATTGCCGTTGTAGAGCACGTCCAGCAGGACTTCATCCGCCGTGCCCACGGGCAGGGGACTTTGCGCCGGGCCCGCCTGCGCGCCCCAGCGCCTGAGCCAGAGACAGATGTTCTCGGTAAGCTCGTGATGGGGGCTGCGGACAAAGACGCAGATATTGCTCAGGTCGGGCACGTTCACGGCCTGTCCGGGCACCACCTGCAGCGGCAGCTCCAATGAAAAGCTGCTGCCCAGCCCGAGTTCACTGGTCACGCGTATCTCGCTGTCCATCAGCGTGGCCAGGCGCGCGCAAATGGACAGGCCGATGCCGGTGCCCCGCACCGTATGGGAGCTGCTGTTGATCTGGTAGAAGGGAACGAAGAGCTGGGTCTGCTCCTGCTTTCCGATGCCAATGCCCGTATCGACCACCTGAAGCATGAGGTGCGTCTTGTCGGCAAGGGCCTTCGACACCGTCAAGCGCACGATCACATGCCCGGAGTCGCTGAACTTGATGGCATTGCTCAGAAGGTTGCTGAGGATTTGCCGGATCCGCGCGGCATCGCCCGTCATCCATTCCGGCACGGCGACGTCCACGCAGCAAAACAGCAGCAACCCCTTCTGTTCCGCCATCGCGGCGTAGGCGCTGGTGCAGCTTTGCGCCAGTTCACGCGGGTTGAACTCGGTGGATTCCAGCACGAGCTGGCCGGTTTCGATCTTGGTGATGTCCAGGATGTCGCTGATCAACTGCAGCAGGATCGCGGATGAACTCTGCATGCGTTCAAGATGCTGGCGCTGTTCGTTATCCAGTTTGGTCAGGCTCATCAGCTCCAGCGTGCCCAGCACGCCGTAGAGCGGTGTGCGGATCTCGTGGCTCATCGTCGCCAGGAAGGTCGACTTGGCTTCGCTGGCCTTGTCCGCTTCGCGCTTGGCCTCGGCCAGCGTGTGCTCGATGATCGCGCGGGCGCTGATGTCGGAAAAGGCGCACAGCACCACATCCTGATTGTTGTACCGCGTCGGCGCGTAGGCGACGTAGAGCGGACGGCCATCGGTGGCATGGAAATTCGCGATCGTGCCGGGCCCCGTCGCGCTCAGCACCTGGCGCAGAAACAGATTGGCTTCCGGCGAGTTCTCCAGTTGGCGGCCGGCTTCCGCTCCCAGCCATTGCAGGGCCAGGCTGTTTCCAAAGACCACCTCGCCGACCGGCCGGGCCAGCACGCACAGCGCCACCGGCGCGGTCTCGATCAGGGTGCGGCTGAATTCCTCTTTTTCGACGATGTCGCGTTGCGCGTCCAGGGCGGGCGCGATCACGCGGCGGCTGTACCACCGCATGGAGACAATTCCCCCGCCCAGGCTCAGCAGCAACAGCAGGCCCGCAATGACCGGCAGCCAAAGGTTGTCCTGGAAGAAGGCGCCGTAGCTCACCCGGTACACGCCCGTCCATTCGCCCGAGAGATCCGTAATGCGCAGCACCATGCCATCGGCGGTGTAGCGCAGGCCGTCGCTGGCCAGGGCAGGGCGGGGGCCTTCGCCCAGCAGCACGCCTTCGTCACGGTGCGATAGCCAGAATCCGCCATGAATCGGCCTGCGCATGGTCTTTTCGAAGATGTTGATCCGCTGATGATTGAACTGCACGGCGGCATAGACGGCGGACGCCGTGGCGGGCGCGCTGCTCCACACGGCTTGCGGCATGTCCGCATAGATCAGGCCCAGCATGCTGCCGGGCAGGCCATCGGCCCTGAACCAATGCACGCGTTTGGAGCCGGTCAGTTCAGTCCCGACCGGAAAGTCCTGGTCGATCAGCCGCTTGCGCACCTCTTGCAGGCGGCGCAGTTCCGCCCGCACGGAATCCGTGACGGCCAGAAAAGCCTGCGGGCTCAGCAGCTCGTAGCCGGAATGGGCGCCCACCGCGGGGACGCTGAGGCTGATGCTGTCGGCCTGATTGACCAGGAAGATCGTGGAGGCAGGATAGTAGGACGTCGCCCAGAAGGTCGAATAGAAATCGGCCAGGTAGCCGCCCAGATTCGCCAGCCGGCGGCCCGCCGTCGGACAGTCCGAGGGGTCTTCGCACGCCAGCGAAAAGGCCATCTCGGCATTGGTGTTCTGCCCCTCGAAGAGCTGCATCCCAAAGCGTTCCTGCACGTCGGATGAACGCAGGGTGATCGAGGAAGAGATGTTTTCGGAGGGCAGGGACGCGTTGTGCGAACGCAGCTTGCCCAGGAACTGCTCTTGCGCGTGGATATAACCGACCAGGATCGAGAAATCGAGTTTCAGGCGGTCGCGTTCCTGCTCGACGATGCGGTTCAAGCCCCAGTAAAGCGCGCCGATCAAGACCAGGGCCAAGGGCAGAATCCCGAACAGGGCGAAATTCAGCCAGCGTGAGGTGCGCGTGATCCTGGCAAAGGGCGTATCCTGCTGGCGCATTGCGGCTTCTCTACAGCAGAGAGGGATCCATGGCATGCCGCTCCATGGCAAGCAAATGGCTGAACGCGTCGGTATCGACGGCGGCTGAAATCAAAAAACCCTGCGCGCAGTCGCAGCCGATACGCCGCAGGAATTCAAGGTCCTTGCTGGTTTCGACACCCTCGGCGGTCACTTGAAGTCCGAGTTGCCGTCCAAGCTGCACCGACGACACAAGCGCGGCGGCCCGGCCTTCGTCGTTGGCGGCGCCGCTGACGAATGCGCGGTCGATCTTCAGCTCGGTAAAAGGCGTGGATATCAGGCTGTACATGGAGCTATAACCCCTACCAAAGTCATCCTGCGCCAGGCCGAAGCCCTTTAGCCGCAGCCGGCTGGCGCCCATATAGTATTGGCCTTGTATGGTCGTTGTCTCGTCTTCCAGCAATTCAAAGGAGATTTCCTGCGCCGCCACGCCCTTGGCCATCACCACGCGTTCAAGCTCGTCGGGGAGGTCGGGATCATCCAGGAGCTGGGTAGGAAGGTTAACCGAAACCGGCATGCGGTACCCTTGCTGGCGCCAGCGCAGATGCGCGTCCAGGGCGTCTTCCAGCATCCGCAACAGCAAGGAGCGGTCCAGTCCATGCCGGCGCACCGCCGACAGGAACGACCCCGGCAGCATGAATCCAAAATCGGGGTGCTGCCAGCGCACCAGCGCCTCGGCGCTGACGATCCGCCCGCTTGCCAGGGCTTTCTTGGGCTGGAACCAGGCGCGCAGCTGTCCTTGTTCCAGGGCATGTTCCAGCACGCCACGGTCGAATACGGTATCGACCTCGGCAGGGAGCAGGGGTTTGGAGGTTTCCGCACGGCGTTGCCGAAGCTGGCTGGCCAATTGCCGGGCGTGATCGGATGTCAGCGGCTTAGAGAACGTGCCAAGCACCGCAAGCCCCTTTTCCTTGGCCATCAGAGCGACGCTGTTCATGATTCGCCGGGGACATGCCGAGACGATCGCCAGCATCGGATTGTGGTGCAGCCTGGCCAGCCTGTCGATGAACTGTACGCCATCCATGCCGGCCATGTTCAGGTCCATCAGCACCAGATGGTAGGGCTGCAGGCCCATTTTATCCAGCGCGGCCTCGGCGGACGTGGCCACATCCGCTTCGGCAAACCCCGCCGACTCCAGCAGATCCGCCAAGTGGACGCATTGGAAAGGGTGGTCGTCCACGATCAGGATTCTGTAGTCGGACAGGTGCTTCATCATATAACTTCCTTAAGGGCGATTAGGGCCTGGCGCAACGCGGATATGGGCAACGGCTTGAGCAGTACCGTCGTCATGCCGGCTACGCTGCTGCGCCGCAGATCGTCCGTGAACGCGCTGGCGGTGATACCCACGATAGGGCGCGTGTAACCTTGGGCGCGCAATGCGCGGGTGAGGTCGTAGCCGTCTATCTCGGGCATCTGCAGATCGGTCAGAATGGTGTCGAAGGCCAGTATGTCGGGGCGTGCCAACGCCTCCCTGCCGTTGGATGCCAGCACAGCCGTACAGCCCAGGTGCTCCAGTTGTTCACGCAGGATCTGCTGGCTGACCGGGTTGTCCTCCACAACCAGTACATGCATATCGAGCGCGTCCCGCGAGGTCTTGAGTTCCAGGGATACCTTGGCGGCGACGCCGTCCTGCGCGAGGCGGACCGCGGCGGCGATGCTCGCCAGGCTGTGGGCGTTGGCCATCCAGCTATTGCGAGTCCCTTCAAGGCGGGCGCGGACACCCGGCGGCTGCGCGACCACCCGGGCACCCGTCCAGACCGCCACCGTCGCGTCGCGCGGCCACGCTTCAACCAGCACGCCGCCCTCGAGCCGGCCATGGTGCGCCGTCTTGTAAGGCATCGCCACCGCGCCCCAATGGCGCAGCCATTGGCACAGGTTATTGACGACATCGTTCACGGCGCCGCGCACGAAAACCGGCTTTGGGTCCAGCCGGATCCCCAGCTCCGAATGCATTCCGCTGGCCACAGGCAGCGTCAGCTCCAGCGACAGGCTGGTGCCCAGGCCAGGTTCGCTGACGGCCGTCAGCGTTCCACCCATCATCTCGGACAGGCGCTGACAGATGGCCAGCCCGAGCCCGGTGCCCGGAACGGCCTGATGCTGGCCGTTCTCGGCGCGGAAGTAGGGCTCGAAAAGCTGCGCGTGATGCTCCGCGGAGATGCCCACGCCCGTGTCGGCCACCTGGAACTTCATGGTGGCGGACTCCGCGTCGAGATGCATGGTCTGCAGGCGCAGCACGATCTGGCCGGAGCTCGTGAACTTGATGGCATTGCTGACCAGGTTGTTCAGGATCTGGCGCATGCGCGTGACATCGCCGACCACCGCGGGGGGCGAATTGACGTCGGCCAGGGCATAGATGTGCAGTCCTTTGGCTTCCGCGCGCGCCGCGTAGCTGCTGACCACGGCGTCCAGCATTTCCGCCGGACAGAATTCCGACGATTCCAGCTTCAGATAGCCCGCTTCGATGCGGGACAGGTCCAGTGTGTCGTTGATGGTCCGCAGCAGGGTCGCCGACGATTGCTGCATGGTTTCCAGGTATTGCTGCTGCTGGCTGTCCATGGCCGTCAGGCCCAGCATCTCCAGCGTGCCCAGAATGCCGAACAAGGGCGTCCGGATCTCGTGGCTCATGGTGGTCAGGAATACCGTCTTGGCGTGATTGGCCGCGTCGGCGTCCAGCTTGGCCTGCGTAATGGACCGCTCGACCCGCTTGAAGGCCGTGATGTCGTTGATGCCGCAAAGCACCACGTCCTCGCCGTGATACAGGATCGGGGCGAACGTGAGATACACGCAGCGGCCGTTCTTCATGACGTATTCCCGCCCCGACACGAAGTCGTTCGACGCAAGCAGCCTGGACAGGAGATCCGCATCGCCAAGCAGCCATTGCCGGGCAAGCTCGTTCGATAGCAGCGGCATGCCATCGGCGCGCCGCAGCAGGCACAACCCCACCGGCGCGACTTCGACAAGCTTGCGGTTCAGGGCCACGCTGTCGGCCAGCGCCTCATATTGCCGGACGGCGGGCGCGACCAGTTTCATCTTGATGTGGCGTATGCCGAAGATCACGGCCGCGAACAGCAGCACCGCGCCGGCGAACACCGCCTGGATGGCATAGGCGGCATCGTCGATGATCCGGCTTATCGGGGTGTAGTAGACCAGCCTCCAGCCATCTTCCCCCACGGACTTGCTCAGCACGATGTAGCGCGGCAGCAGTCCCGCGCCCCACCAACCGAAGGAGTCCTCCCGGCCCGCGCGCCGGCCGAGTTCCGCCAGGAACGGGGCGGCGGCCGGGCTGTGCAGGACGGCCGTGTCGTGCTGGTCATACAGCACGTAGCTTCCTCCGCGCAGGGAGGACAGGTCGATGGCCGCATCGACACTACCCACTTCCAGACCGATCCAGCCGGCCCGCGGCATGGCCGGATCCGCGGGCGTGTAGAGGTAAAGCTGATTGGCCGGGTCCATCGGAGGCTTGAGCCACACGATGGGGGGATGGCCGCCGGGCAGCACGTTCGAATCGGCCCCCGCCAGGGCGCGGGCGACCCACGCCTGCTTGACGGCCCCCATGCCGACCGCATTGGCGGGTGGCGCGGGAACGATGACCGACGTCTGGCCCTTGCGTATCGAGCTGAACAGCAGCCTGGTGCGGGCAAGGGCGATGTCGTTCAGATCGCGCGGGGTCAGGATCAATGCCCAGTCGTAGGAGTTGGCGTCCTCGCGCAGCGGGAACACCTGGATCTGCCGGGTGTTGCCAAAATAGCTCGGGGTCTCGGAAATGGGCGCGCTGTCCGAATTGCGGATAGCGGAGGACGACAGCGAACGCAGCAGGATCTCTCGCTGGTCAAAGAAGAGCTGCGCGTTGTAGGCGGCCGCATTCATCTCCCGGCGATACGCGGAAACGGTATTGTTGAAAGACAGATACAGGACGAAAGCGGCGCCCGCGACGATGCAGGCCATCAGCGCCGCCGCAAACAAATGCAGCAGCAATGTGGGCGCCCGAGGGGGGGCGCCTGCATCTTTCGAGAGAGATTGAGAGTCCTGGACAAACATGGGCCCCATCCTAAGAAGGAGCCCATGCCCTGGATATAAGAAGAATTTGAAAGTGAAGCCCGTCAGGCTTGTCAAAGCCGGTTTCCAAGCCTGCTCGAGTCTTTGGCGCCGAAAATCAGATTTTTACTATGGGACGGGCGTGTGGCGGTCCATATACTCGGTGGCCAAATCAAACGCCGCCCCCTCCCTGGTTCCGCTGAATTTTCTCGCCGTGCGCTGAGGATACGCGCGGGCCCCTCACAGAACTCACGTATGAACGTCACAATTTTGGAGGAAACAGCCTCGAGCCTGGGGGAAACACCCTCCTGCTCGCAGCAAGCGGCCTCTTGCTTGAGCGAAACGCTCAAGGTCCAGCCCGTCATGGATGCAGGCGGCGTCATCTGCGAGATGGCGCTTGTCGCAGGGGAAGAGGGCGGGGATGCGAACGGCTTTTCCCGAGATGCGTCGGCCATGGCATTGCGCAAGGCGGGAGCAGCATTCCGGGCCAGCGGCTGCCTGGTGCCCCTGACCCTGGACCATCCGCTCGACGTCTGCTCCGAGATGCCCCTGGCCGAGCAGCTGTGCCTGGACCTGAAGATCGCCACGGTGGCGAAGGATCTGCTGCCGGCCGCGTCTCCGCATCGAGGCGGAAATCTTTCCGTCTACCCAAGCGCCATGGTCATCTACAACGTTCCGCTGAGCAGCCGGCTGGTGGATGGCGCCGATCTGTTTCGTCCGTACCACGAGTTTCGTCCCGCGTTGCGCATACGCCTGCTGCCCTGCAGCGGCGAGGGCGCGCCCGCGCCGTTCGGCCTGATCCGGGCCGTCGGGATACGCGTCGGCATACCGGCGGGCGTCTACCAGAACCACAAGTTGCAGGACCGCTTCTTCAGCCTGCTGGGGCAGGCTTCCCGTAAGGGCCTCCGGGTGCTGGCCAGCGATATCAAGAGTATCGAGGACTTCAATTGGCTGCGGTTACAGCCCGACGTGCTTTTTCAAGGCGACGTACTGTCCACCGCCCTGAGCCTGGAGTACATCCAGCAATGGCTGACGGGCCTGGAGACCGATTGGCGGACGTTCCAGATGGGCGCGTAGCGCCCGGGGCGGCGCTACCCACGCCCGTGAGGCGGCGCGCGGCAGGGAGGTAGCGCGGATCCGATTAAAATCGCGCCCATGCTTCCCACTCAAGTCATCGTCGCCCTGCTGGTCCTGCAGCTTGCGCTCGCCATTCCGCTGTTTGCCGTGGCTATCCAGCTGCTGCGTTTCCTCCATTGGTCGTTTATCGCGGACGCCGGCTCCCGCGGCGACCGCCCGCAGTTCACCGGCCCGGTGCTGGCGCTGGTATTCAGCACCCTGGCCGCCACCGATTTCCTGTCCTTCGAGCCCTTTGTCTCGATGTCCAAGCTCAATCCGGTGCCCGAAACCGCACGGGCCTATTTCACCGTCGCCATGCTGGCACTGGCGGTTTGGTGCTGGGCCTATGCGGGCGCGATACGCAGCAAGATCCGCTCATGGCTGGGCGCGTCCTGAGCGCTGGCGTTCACCCCGGGCCGGCGTCCGCGCATGGGCGCCCCGGCTCCGGCCTGCTCCCAGGCGGCGGATACCGGTGCTGAAGTGCCCGCACCGGTCCAGGGAAATATCGGATAAATTCGTCGGGAACGCATCGCGCAGCGCTCAGGTAATCCGCCTGTGGGCGCCATGCGCGCCATCCGGGGCGGCCGCCCCCTCAGGAGCATCGGGTTGATTCCACGCCAGACAGTCGATATAGCCCGGGTTCTGCTCGTCATCGTGATGCTTTCGGCGTTGATGATAGGCAGCCTTTACATTCTTCGGCCCTTTCTGCCCGGCCTGATCTGGGCGACGACCATTGTGGTCGCGACCTGGCCCGTCCTGCTGGCGATCCAACGGCGTTGCGGCGGCCGGCGCTGGATTGCCACCGTCGCCATGCTGCTCATCCTGCTGTTCGTGATCGTGCTGCCGCTGTACCAGGCGATTTCCACCCTGGCGCTGCACGGCGGCGCCATCATGGCCGCCGTCAAAAGCCTGCCCGATTACGCCTTGCTGGCGCCGCCTGCATGGATAAGGAACATTCCGCTGGCCGGCCCCCGGATCGCCCAGGAATGGCAGACCCTGTCCGACGCCGGGGCGGGCGGCCTGCTGGCGCGGCTGGAACCCTATCTGACCACCGCGGCCCATTGGCTGCTGAGCCACGCCGCCATCGTTGGCGTATTTGCGATGCACATGCTGATCACCGTCATCATCGCCGGCATTCTTTATAGCCAGGGCGATTTGGCGGCCGACTTCGTCAGGCGGTTTTCGAACCGGCTTGCCGGCCAGCGCGGCGTGGCCGCGATCAGGCTGGCCGGATCCGCCATCCGCGCCGTGGCGCTGGGCATCGTCGTCACCGCGGTGGTGCAGTCCGCGCTGGGCGGGGTGGGCCTGTGGATCGCCGGCGTGCCGGCGGCCGGTATTCTGACCGCACTAATGGTGATGCTGTGCCTGGCCCAGCTTGGGCCGTTCCTGCCCATGCTGGGCGGCGTCGTTTGGCTTTTTCAGAACGACATGAAGCTGGCTGCGGCGGTGCTGCTGGGCTGGGCGATCGTGGTCGCCATGCTGGACAACCTGCTGCGGCCCATGCTGATCAAGCGCGGCGTGAATCTGTCGATGCTGCTGATCCTGTCGGGCGTGCTGGGCGGCATGTTCGCATTCGGCATCGTCGGCCTGTTCATCGGCCCGGTGATCCTGGCGGTCACGACGACGCTGCTCAAGGCATGGATCGACGAGGTGCCGCCCCCGGTTACGGCCGACCCGATCGAGGCGCCCCGCGTCTGAACGCGCCCCCCGGGCCGCAAAGGAAAAGGGCGTAACATCTGCCTCACGGCGCGGACCCGCGGGTCCGCTTTTTTGCAACACCCCCGGCAACACCCATGACGATGCACCCGCTAGTGCTGGCAATCAGCACGCCCCATCCTTCTCCCCATCCGGGCTCACCCGCGCGCCAGCCGGAGGCGCGATGAGCGACAGCGAACGCTTGGCCAAACGGCTGGCCACGGAACAGTCCTGTTCGCGCGGGGATGCCGAACGCTATATAGAAGGCGGCTGGGTCGCCGTCGATGGCAAGCCGGTTGAAGAACCGGGCTTCCGCGTGCGGCCGGCGCAAACGGTCAGCCTGTTGCCCGGCGCCCGCCTGGAAGACATGCGCCCCGTGACCGTCCTGATCCACAAGCCAGCCGGCACCTATGCCGATGACCAGCCCGGTTCGGCGCGGGACCTGATCCTGCCCGAAAACCTGATGCAAGGCGACCGGTCGGGGCAACGCTACCTGAAGCGCATGTTCAATGGCCTGAAACTCGTGACGCCGCTGGAACGCGCGGCCAGCGGGCTGGTCGTCTACACGCAGGAGTACCCCGTGTCCCGCAAGCTGGTGGAAGAAGGCCGCCATGTCGAGCAGGAGTACATCGCCCAGGTGCACGGCCAGTTGAGCGAAGGCGATCTGGCGCGCCTGCAGCGCGGCATGGCGTACGAGGGCCGCGCCGCCACGCCGATGAAGGTGAGCTGGCAGAACGAAACACATCTGCGCTTCGCGCTGAAGACGCCTGCACCCGGGTTCATCGAGTACGTCTGCGATGCGGCGGGGCTGAGGCTGCAGGCCCTGCGGCGCCTGCGCATCGGCCGCCTGCCCATGGCCGGCCTTGCGGTGGGGCAATGGCGTTATCGGCTGGAATATGAGCGTTTCTAGTCAACCGGATACGAATGCGGGGCGCCGGCGCTTGCTGCTGAACGCAGGCGCCTTGTGCCTGTCCGGCCTTGCCCTGAGCGGTTGCGCCACCCGTGGGGTGGACTCCCGCAGAGCCGTGCCGGCCTCGAAGCCGATGCCCCCGTCGGCCCATGCCCAACCGGCGGCGGCGCCCGTGCCCGCGCTCAAGGCCGGGGCTCGCATCGCCATCGTGGCCCCGGCATCCGCCGCGCCCGATGCCAGCGACCGCGCAGCGCAATGGCTGGAGGCGCGCGGTTTCGTGGCGCAGGTCATGCCGGCCTCTCGCACCCGGCTCGAGCCTCCCTATGACTATCTGGCGGGTACCGACGCTCAGCGGCTGGACGATCTGCACACGGCGTTCGCCTCGCCGGACGTTGGCGCGGTGTGGTGCCTGCAAGGCGGTTTCGGTTCCTGGCGGCTGTTGGACAAGCTGGATTTCGGGCTGCTGCGCCAGCATCCCAAACCCTTCATCGGCTACAGCGACATCACCGCGCTGCATCTGGCCATGCAGCGGCAGGCGGGCTTCGTGACGTTCCACGGACCCATGCTGGCGCAGGACTTGCTGGCCGGCAAGCGCGAACCCACCGAGTCGCACCTGCTGGCCATGATCGGCGGACAGTTCGGACAGGGCGCCTGGATCGAACCGCCCTTTGGCGCCCGGCCGGTGGAGCTGGTGCCGGGCGGCGCAAGCGGCCGTCTGGTTGGCGGCAACCTTGCGCTGATCGCCGCGCTGACCGGCTCCCCCTATGAAATCGACACGCGCGACGCCATCCTGTTCTTCGAGGACGTGAACGAGGCCTTGCCCCGAGTGGACCGCCTGTTGAGCCAGCTTGCCGCCGCCGGCAAGTTCGATGGCGTGAAAGGGGTAGTGGTGGGCAGCTTCACCCGCATCCTTGGCACGCACATGGAAGACGACGAGGCCCAAGGCCTGCTGTACCCGCTGGTGCTTGAGCAATTTGGCGCCCGTGGCATTCCCGTGTTGGCCAACTGGCCCAGCGGGCACGGAGATCCCAACCTGACCTTGCCGCTCGGCGCGCGGGTGACGCTGGACACCGGGCGGGGCGCATTGCGGCTGGACCAGCCGATCACCACGGCCTAGCCCTAGCTGAATCACCAAAAATGCCTCATTAATGAGGCATAACGCCCCGTAAAGCACCATAAATATACACTTAAGGCACTTCAAGTTGCGTCATTAATAGTGCATTATTGCCCTGCAAGCACTATTATTGAGTCATGAAAAAGAAAATCGAACCCAGCTTCGATGCCGCCGAAGCGCTGGCTCGGCTGGGCGCCAACATCCGCACCGCCCGGTTGCGCCGCAGCGAGCCCGAGGCCGCGTTGGCCAGCCGCATGGGCGTGTCCAGGGCCACCATCGCACGGCTTGAACGGGGCGATGGCGGCGTTTCGCTGGCCCTCGCGCTGGAAGCGCTGCTGCAGTACGGCTTTGCGGACCAGGTGTTCGCCCTGGGGGATCCCGATGCCGACGGCGTGGGCAAACGCCTGGACGCCGTGCGCCGCCCCAGCCGGGGCAGCGGCAAGGCCCCTAGCTCCCATCGCGCCGATCCCTCCAGACTCTAACGCCGGGCGGCCAAAACCGTGCAATCCAAGAAACACAAGTCGGTGGAAAGCGAGCTCTTCGTCTATGTGGACATCCGGGGAGAAGCCGTCCTGGCCGGCGTGTTGACCCTGGACGATTCGGACGAAAACCACTTCTTCGCCGAATTCACCTACGTGCAATCCTATGTGAACGACCCGCGCGCCTTCGCGCTGGATCCGCTCAACCTGCCGCTGGCTGACTCGAAAACGACCTTCCGGACCGAAAGCCGCTATCAAACGCTGGGCGCCATATTCGATGCCGCGCCCGACGCCTGGGGCCGCAATGTCATGCGGGTCGACAATGCGGGGGCGCGCGTGACGGAAAACGAAGTCCTGCTCAGGGGCAGGGGAATGGGCGTGGGAGCGCTGTTCTTCAGCGCGCGCCAGTTGACGCCGAACATGCGCAAGACCTACCGGCTGCCGGAAGTCAGCGAACTGGAATCCCTGGCCGACCTGCTGACGGACATCGATCAGGGCGTCAAGCCCAAGGGCCTGTATCGCGACATCCTGGGCAGTTCCTGGGACATCGGCGGGGCGCGCCCCAAGACGATCGTGCGCGACGAACAGGGCGAAATGTGGATCGCCAAGTTTCCGCGCAAGGGCGACTCCTACGACCGGCAGCGCGTTGAATTCGCCAACCTGCAGATGGCGAAGGCCATCGGCCTGACCGTCCCCGACATCCGCCTTGCCGAAACGCATCTGGGCGCCGTCCTGCTGACGCACCGTTTCGACCGCGACCTGCTGCCCGTCGAGCGCGGTGCGGATCCCGTCATCGCGCGGCGCCATTTCCTGAGCGGGGCCTCGCTGATCAGCCCCTCCGTGCAGATCGGCAAGCGGGAACTCGACGGTCCGCGCGGCAAGGCCACCTATTCCTATGCGCGGCTGGCGGACGTCACTCGCCGGGTGTCGTCGAATCCCGTGCAGGATCTGCTGGAGCTCTATGCGCGCATGATCCTGAACGTGGCCGTCCACAACACCGACGACCATCTGAAGAACGTCGGATTCCTGAAGGACGACGACGCGCAGACCTACCGCCTGTCGCCGCTTTTCGACGTGGTCACGCAGGAGGGGTCCGCCAAGCACTACCTGCACATCGGCGCCGAGGGTCGCGAAAGCTCATTCGCCAACTGCCTGACCGAGTACCGACGATTTGGCTTGCGTTCCGAGGCGGCCGCCCAGTCCATTCTTGAGCGGGTCCTGGCCGTGGTGGGTGAGCGTCAGCGCTTCTACCAGGCGGCGGGCATGGCGCCGGACGAGATCGCCCATGTCGAAACGGCGTTGATAGCGTGGCGACAGCCTGGGGCATCGTCCGCCGTTCAAGCCTGATGCACGGCGTCCAGGTCGAAAGCCTGCCCGCGCTTGAGCATGCGCGCATGGAAGTCACGACTCAGCTCCGCCAGCGTAACCTTGCCGAACCGCTCCAACAGCAGCGCCTGGGCCTCTTCGAAGGCGCCGTTCAGCGACGCATTCACGGCTTCTTCCACCAGGCATCCCGGCGCTTCGCTGCGGTTCGCCATGGCAAAGATCTCGGGTGATCCCAGGGCATCGTAGATATCGCGCAGCGTGACGGTGTCGAAGTCGCACGAAATCGACCATCCGCCGCCGTGGCCTTTGCCCGACCGGACGAGGCCCTGTTCCCGCAGGCCCGCCATGATGCGGCGGATGACCACGGGGTTGGTCTGCATTACCTTGCCCAGGTCGTCGGAGGTCATGGGGCCGGCGTGCTCCGCCATGTGCAGCAGCACGTGGAGGACGCCGGAAAGCTTGCTGTCTCTTCTCATGCAACAGATGCTATTGCATGAATGCGCCGCCGGTCAACGTGGGGCCTGCTAGTTGCGCTTGGCCGACCAGTCGCCCTTGCCGGACGCGGTGCCGCTCATGCTTCGCCCATTGACCAGGCCCGCGTAGCGCACGCCGTCCGCCGTAAACGCAATGGCCGCGCCATCCATACGCGCATCCGAGATCGGCGTGGAACCCAGCTTGCCTGACAGCATCTGATACCGCTGTTCCAGCTGCAGGGTCTGTCCACCCATGTCCCACTTGCCCTCGACCTTGGCCGGCACGATCCACAGCAGGGCGGTGCAATAGGTCTGGCAGTTCTGGGTGACGGTCTCGGACGCATCCGGCTCCCAGTCGCCCATGCGAAACGTGTTCGACACGACGCGGGTGCCCGCAGGCAGGCTCAGGATCCGGGGCCGCAATTTTTCGTTGATCGTCGACAGCAGGAACATCGTGATCACATCGGCCTGGGACAGATCGGTGGTGAACAGATCCGCCGCGACGAACGTGGCGCGGTCCGCCACGCCGGCGCGCTTGGCATTCTGGCGCGACAGTTCGACCAGATCGGGGTTGTATTCGATGCCCTGCGCGGTCAGGCCGCGCTGGGCAGCGGTGATGACCGTGCGGCCATCGCCCGACCCGAGGTCCATCAGCCGGTCCTTGGGCGTGACCTTCGCCATGTCCAGCATCTTGTCCACCAGGCTCTGAGGCGTCGGCACCCAGATGACGTCCTTGCCGTCCTGCCCGACGTCCGGCACATAGCCTTTCTGCTGGCTCGCCTGCGCGGCAGCCGCGGGCGCGGCCTGGGCCATGGCGCCGGCCGCATGAAACAGCGTCACCGCCATCGCCGAAGCCAGCATCGCGGCCCGGATCGGGCGCAAGGACAGGGGCAGGCGAGCGCGGGGGGAAGATAGGGTAGAGCGTCGCATGGTGAAGATTCCTTGGGTGGGGGAACACGTGGAAGAGAGACCGTGCTAGCCAGCCGCCTGGGCCGGCTTGAGCAAGCGCAGCAAGGGGATACCGGCCCCCAGCACCGCCAATCCGATCAGGGCGCCGGCCCCGGCATAGAGGGCGCTGGAGACGACGAGCCCGGCGCAGGTGAGGACGAGCAGCAGCGGGGGAAGGGGATACAGCGGGACTCGGAAAGGCCGCGGCCGCTCGGGGTCCAGGCGCCGCAGCCGCCACACCGACGCCGCCACCAGCAGCATGAATAGCCAGAAGACCGGTGCGGTATAGGCGACCATGGTCTGCACGCTGTTCTGGCTGAATGCGCCCAGCGCCACCAGCGCCAGCGTGATCACGCCCTGCGCCAGCAGGGCGCTGACGGGCGTTTCGTTGCGCGCGCTCCATCCCGACAGCGCGCGCAGCCGGGGCACGTCCCGGCCCAGCGCGTAATACACCCGCGCGCCCGTGATGATGGTCCCGTTGATGGTGCTGAGGGCGGTGGCGCAGATGGTCAGGCTGAGCAACGCCGCCGCATAGGGGCCCGCGGCCAGCCGCATGACCTCGGCGCCCAGCGCGGGCGTATCGCGCAGCCCTTGCAAGCCGAAGATCTCCAGCAATGCGATATTGGTCAGCACGTAGGCCCCGGTCACCACCGCCGTGCCGATCAGCAGCACCCGGCTCATGTTGCGCGCCGGATTCCGCAATTCACCGCTCAGATAGGCGGCTTCGTTCCAGCCGCCATACGTCAGCAGGACGAACACCATGCCCATGCCCATCAGACCCGCGGCGTTGCCCGATAGCGGCGCGGGTTCGGCGGCGTGCTGCAAAGGGTTCCCCGATGCGGACAGGCAGGCTATCAGCACCGCGGCCAGCGCAATCAAGGTCAGTATCGTGAAGACCCATTGCAGGCGCTTGGAATAGCGCGTGCCCACCATGTTCAAGCCCGTCAATACCACGATCGAGATGGCTGCATGCACCGCCGGTCCTTGATCTCCCAGAGGCATCAGGCGCTGCGCATAATCCCCATAGATGAAGGCGACCACGGCGATCGCGCCGGTCTGGATGACCGAGCAACGGGCCCAGGCGAACATCAGCCCCACGCGCGGGCCCCACGCCCGGGTCAGGTACAGGTATTCGCCGCCGGCGCCCGGATAGGCGGAGCCCAGTTCCGCATAGCAAAGCGCGCCCACCAGCATGACCAGCCCGCCCGCGCACCAAAGGGCGATGTACATCGCTTCCGTGGCGGCATGCTGCGCCACCAGGGGAGGGAAGCCGAAGATGCCGATGCCGATGACCACGCCGACCAGGACCATGGTCGCGTCCATGACCGACAGGCCCGGGGGCGCGCGTTCGATGACGGCGTCGGGAACGCTGCTCATCGCGGGGCATTCAGGACAGGGTTCGAATCCGCGTGGGAACGCGAGCAGAGCAGTGTCATGCCATTCTCCTGGTTGGGCGCCCGGATGCCGCGTGGCGGCGAAATGCAGGCATATGCTTACAAATGCCTGAACATAAAACGACCCATTCGCAATGGAGAAAGTTCCGCAGGGTTTTCCTGGGGGCGCAATAGCGCATGCCGAGGATGTCGACCCAGCCAGCCGATTTTCGATAGGAATTTACCTAATGTAGCCCCTGATTAATATAGCCTATCTTATTGTTATTAATCGAATATGTTCCAACACTTAAAGTGTTTTATCTAAAGTAGAACATTAACTAAATTGTGCATCCGGAGATCCACGCGGCTTCCATTCGGCGGAAGAATATCCCCCGGCTGGTGTCCGTCCTCATCCATCTGCGCGTCCGCCGACGCTGTCAGTGCAAGTGCTGGCGCACCCAATCCGCGGAGGCCCCGGACAGCGATATATCGCGGGCCGCCGCGTCAGCCGGTTTGCATAGGTACAGGCAGCAGGCGACATAGCAGTCGCCGGACAGCGCCAGGATCAGCATGGGATGCGCCAACTCACGCGGAAACGCCCTCAGAAACCGGCTGGCGAGCTGATCTGGATCCCCCGCGCCCAGGGCGTCGCGCAGCAGTCGCAAGGCGACGCCATAGAGCCAAGGCGCAACGGTTGCCAGTCCGAGAGCGCGATGGGCCTGCGCGCATCCGCCAAAAGCCTGCGCGATCGCGGGCGCCTTGCTTTGCATTTCTTCTTTCAGCAGCCGCTCCAACTGGCCGGAATGCCGCTGCACCAGATCGCGGAGCTGCACCTCGGTCCCTGCCTGCTCCGCGCCGCGCCGTGGCAATGCGCGAGCGTGATCATTCGAAAGCGTAGCCATTTCCCTACATCGTGAAACTCGTCGCCGCATTAGATAGCGCGGACGCCTCCTTTGGTATCACTGAAACTTGGTATTTCGCGAGTCTCGGACTGCTATGCTTTCTTCACGGGCGCCGGCAAGAGGCCAATCGCAACTTCAGGAGCATCGACATGAAGCTATCCAAACGCGCGTTACACGCAGGAATGGCGCTATCCGCGCTGGCAGCCGTCGCCCCCGCGGCCATGGCGCATCACGGGTGGTCTTGGGCCGAATCCGAGCAGATGACCTTGCAAGGCACGGTCGAACAGGTGCAGATCGCGCCGCCGCATCCCACCCTCAAGGTGCGGGCCGCGGATGGCGTGTGGCTCGTGGACCTGGGCAATCCCACCCAAACGAAAGAGGCCGGATTCGTCGAGGGCTCCGCCAAGCCCGGCGATGCCATCACGGCCATCGGCAACCGCGATCAGGACGCCGCCAAAAAACACATGAAGGCTGTCCAGATCAAGGTGGGCGGCAAGACCTACGACATCTATCCGAGCCGCATCAAGAAGCCCTGAGCCGCGCGCCAGCCCCCGTCGATGCCCGACCTGTTGCGGGTCTTCCTAGAACAGATCGAAGCCTTGCCGCCATCGGTGTGGCTGCGCCATTCCGGCACGCTGTACCTCTTGGTCAACGCCGCCCACATCGGCGCCATCGGCCTGCTGATCGGTTCCATCGTGCCGCTGGATCTGCGGCTGCTCGCCGTGATCAGGCCCGGCCCCCTGGAAATCCTGGCACCCGTGCTCGCGCGTACGGCCGCGATCGGATTGGGACTGGCCGCGTTGACCGGCGCCTTGCTGTTTTCGGTGCGGCCACAGGAATACCTGCAAAACCCCGCATTCGCGATAAAGATGGCCCTGTTGGGGGCGGGCGCGCTCAACGCCGGGTTGGTGCGCCGGAGCAAGGCATGGAACGACGTGGTTCAGGGAGCCCCCCCAACCGGCGCGCTACGCCTTCACGCGGCGGCGTCGCTGCTGCTATGGCTTGGCTGCCTGGTAGCGGGGCGCTGGATCGGATTCTTGTAAACGTCAGGGCGGCGCCGCGCCCTGGGCATCCACATACAGCGCAAAGAGGCACTGTCCCGTGACCATGAACAAGCGGTTGCGCCGCGCGCCCCCAAAACACAGATTGGCGCATCGGTCGGGCAACGCGACGCGCCCGATGGCCACCCCGTCAGGCGCGAACACCATCACCCCGTTCAGGGTAGGGCCCGAACCCCAGCCGGCCCAGACATTGCCGTCAGTATCGCAGCGTATGCCATCGGGAAGGCCCTGGTCGCCGGCGTCGACGAAGACGCGCCCATGGGTCAGCGTTCCGCCTTCGGCGACGTCATACACCAGGATGCGGTTCGGCCTGGAGCCGTTGTCAACGACATACAGCAGGCGCTCATCGGGTGAAAAGCACAGCCCATTCGGGTTCGGGACGTCCTGCACAACCGCCTCCATCCGCCCGTTGGCCGGGTCGAGCCGGTAGACGTGGGTCGGCAATTCGGGCGGCGTCTTGAAGCCTTCGTAGTCATTGAGAATGCCAAAAACCGGATCCGAGAACCAGATTGAATCGTCGCTCTTCACGACGACGTCATTGGGCGAGTTCAAGCGCTTGCCCTCGAACTGGTCCGCCAGCACGGTCAAGGTTCCGTCGTACTCCGTCCGAACCACCCGGCGCTCTCCGTGTTCGCAACTGACCAGCCGGCCCTGACGGTCCCTGGTGTTCCCGTTGGCGAACCCCGACGGCTTGCGATAGACGGACACCGCGCCGCTTTCCTCGTCCCACCGCATGATGCGGTTATTGGGGATGTCGCTCCAGAGCAGGCATCGGCCATCGCCGAACCAGACCGGGCCTTCGCCATATCGGATGCCGGTAGCCAGGCGTTCCACGCCGGCGTTGCCGATCCGGTATTTCAGGAAGCGGGGATCCAGCACCTCGATGGCGGGATCGGGATAGGACTCGCTCGGTTCCCACATGGGATCTCCTTTGGCGGCAAGCGGCTACCTTGCCCGGCCGGCCCGGCACGTGTCCATCCGTCTGTCGAATGCAGCCCCTTGCCCAGGCCCCTCCGTTATAACGCCGCCAGCGTGCGCACGGCCGGTGTGCAGAGCAGCACGAAGCCCGCGATGTTCAACAGGACCGTCAACCAGAATACGGCCCGGAAGTCCGCCTTCACGGACTTGTGCCGAAGCCATTGCTGGCCCAGCAGCGCCCCGGGCCAGCCTCCGGCCAGCGACAGCAGATGCAGCGCTCTCTCCGAAATCCGTCTGCGCCCGGCCCTTGCCGCCGCCTTGTCGAAGGCGTAGGCCGCAAACGTCAGGACGCTTAGCGCCAGATAGGCCATTCCAACCAGGCCTGGCACCGACCATTTGAGCCAGGCCAGGGCATACACACAAAGGAATACTGGAATCGGCGTCAACTGTGCGCTGAATCGCGCTGTGGCCATGGGACCGTCCGGCGGTTTGATCTGGAAGCCGCCATTGCACCACAGGGCAGCGGGGCACTACTGCCTTTGGCCGGGGTTTCCAATAAAGGGGGCAGCGGAAACGGGCTCTCGATGAGGGTGTCAACCGCTAAACGCTGCCCGGCCGCGTGAAATACCTCTACAAGTACTACATGGGCCGTGCCAGGACGTTCGAGCCGAGCGATGCGCAATGGTTGTAGATCTCGCCCGGGCGGGTGAACCATACCTTGTGGCGCTGCGGGTGCTCGGCCATGTACTTGAGCGCGCGGCGCAAGGCGCGCAGGCGGTACGGCTGGCCCACGATCATGGTGTGCAGCGCGATGCCGCAGACCAGCGGTTGCTGTTCGGATTGCGCAAGCATTTCCTCGAACTGCTCGATGATCATCTGCTCGAAGTCTTGCGCGGTATGGCGGCGTACGAGCATCTGCGGCGAATCATTGATTTCAAGCGGGTACGGAACCGACATCAGGGGCCCGGCCTCGGTCCGCATCCAGAGGGGTTGATCGTCCGCCGGCCAGTCCATGACGAACTTGTAGCCGGTTTCGACCAGCAGCTCGGGGGTCTGGTGGCTTTGCGACATCCAGGGACCCATCCAGCCGCGCACGGTCTGCCCGGTGTGCTCGAGAATGGCCTCACGCACCTCGGTCAGCAAGCGGGCCTCGTCGGCGGGCCACAAATGGCCCTGGGCCTCGGCGTTGGTGCGGCCATGGCCGATGATTTCATCGCCGCGCTTGAGGATGGGCTCCAGAACCTGCGGGCAATAGTCGAAGATGACCGTGTTCATCAGGTGGGCCGCGGGCAACTGCAGTTCGTCAAACAGATCCAGCAGGCGCCAGACGCCGACGCGGTTGCCGTAGTCGCGCCAGGCGAAGCCGCGGACGTCGGGTTGGGGCAGTTCCGTGCCCAGGCTGTGCCCGCGTCCGGCCCCGAAGGCAAAATGCTCGATGTTCAGGCCCAGGTAGACGGCCAGTCGCTTGCCCTGGGGCCAACTGTAGTCCGGACGCGCGGCGATGGGGCTGTAGGGATAACGGTCATGGTAGGGAAGCAGCATGAGGCAGGATCCATGGAAAGGGGAACGGTTACACACCCAGAAAGGCGGTTTGTACTTTGGGGTCTTCGAGCAGGGATTCGGAGGCATCGTCAAAAACTTTTTCGCCGAGCTCCAGGATAGTGGTGCGGCGCGCGACGCGCATTGCCCAGTTGGCGTTCTGCTCGGCCAGCACGAAGGCCAGCCCTTCACGCGCCTGGATCTCCAGCAGGATGTCGCCGATGCGCTCCACGACGATGGGCGCCAGGCCCAGCGAGGGCTCGTCGAGCAGGAACAGGTCCGGCTTGCTCATCAACGCGCGGCCGATGGCGAGCATCTGCTGTTCGCCGCCGGAGAGGCTGCCGGCCGCCTGCCGCGCGCGTTCCTTCAGGCGCGGAAAGTAGCCGAATATCTGTTCGCGGCGCTCATCCTGCTGGTCGCGGCCCCGGGCGAAGGCCCCCATCCTCAGGTTTTCCTGAACGGTCAAGGATGGAAAAACACGCCGCCCCTCCGGAGAGAAGCCAATGCCCAGTTTCACGATGTCGGAGGCGGCGGCGCCCTTGATGCTTTGGCCGCGCCACAGCACGTCGCCCCCGTAGCCGCGCACCAGGCCGGTGATGGCCTTGAGCGCGCTGCTCTTGCCCGCGCCGTTCGCGCCGATAAGCGCCACGGTGTCCGCTTCCTGGATGGTCAGGTTCAATCGGCGCGTGCCCGCGACCCGGCCATAGCTCACGCACAGATCACGCAATTCCAGCAGTGACATTTCTCGTCCCCAAATAGGCCTCGACAACGCGCTGATCGCGCAGGACTTCATCCGGCTTTCCCCGGGTCAGCTCCTCGCCGGCGGCGACAACCAGCAGACGGTCGCACAGACCGGCGATGAACCGCATGTTGTGGTCGATGACCATGACCGTCACGCCGGACTCCCGTACGCGCAGAATGACGTCGCGCACCTGGTCCGTTTCTTCGGCGCTCAGCCCCGCGACGGGTTCGTCCAACATCAGCAGTTGCGGACGCGCCGCCAGCGCGATGGCGATCCCCAGGATCTTCTGCACGCCGTAGGGCAGGCTGCCCGCCGCGGTGTCCGCGACGCCGGCCAGTCCCAGGCGCGCCAGCAGCTCATCGACCAACTGGTCTGAAGATGCCCGCCGGCGCCGGGCGTCGGGTGTGTCCATCAGCGAGGCCAAAAAACCGGGATAGCGCTTCAGGTACGAGCCCCGGACGACGTTCTCCCGCACGCTGCGGGCGGCGTAGACCGCCGTCGACTGGAAGGTCCGCACCAGTCCCTTGCGGGTCAGATGCGATGGCGCCATGCCGGTCACGGCGTCGCCCTTGAACACGACCGAGCCGCTGGTCGGCCGGATGACGCCGCTGATCAGGTTGACCAGCGTGGTCTTGCCCGCGCCGTTGGGTCCGATCACCCCCAGGATTTCCCCGGGAAGCACATCGAAGCTCACGTCATTGACGGCTTTCAGTCCGCCGAAGCTGCGGCCCAGGCCTTGAACGATCAATAGTTGCTTCATCGACGCGCCTCCTTGCGAGCACGCAGCGCGGCGCGAGCCATCTGTACGATGCCGGCCAGCCCTCCGGGGAACGAGGCCATGATCACGATCAGCGCCAGCCCGAAGACGATGCGCTGCACTTCGACATACCCGCGCAGCAGTTCGGGCAATGCAACCAGGACGACCGCGCCGACGATGGGGCCGGCCACGTGGTACATGCCGCCCAGCACGTTCATCACCACCAGATTCAACGAGTCGGCCATGCCGAACGTGGTCGGGTCGATGTAGCGCATGAAGAACGCGAGCAGGCCGCCCGCCAGGCCCGCCATGGCGCAACCCAGGACGAAGATCCCGACCTTCAGGCGCAGCACGGGAACGCCCGTGCATTCGGTCAGGCGTTCCGCCTCGCGCACGGCGTCGATGGCGCGCCCCGTCTCGGAGCGCAGCAGGCGGATGCAAAAGGCGCCGCACAGCGCCGCCGCGGCCAGCGCCACGTAATACTGCGCGGCGGCCGTATCCAGGCCCGGGTGCAATTGCGGCAGGTTGGACAAGCCGCTGGATCCGCCCGTGACTCCCTCCCATTCGACCAGCACCAGGCGGATGATTTCCCCCAGCAGGAAAGTCACCAGGACAAAATACTTGCCGGTCAGCCGCAGCAGGATCGGACCGACGGCCAGCGCCAGCGCGCCGGCCGCCAGCGCGCCAGCCAGCAGCCCCAGAAATGGCGGCAGCCCCAGGCGCATGACGGAAAGCACGCAGGCGTACGCGCCAACTCCCATGAAACCCGCGTGCGCCAGCGAAATATGGCCGCAGCGGATGATCAGATGCAAGCTCAGCGCACCGATGATATTGAGCAGGATCAGCGTGCCGATGGTAAGCAGAAAGGTGTTGCCCGACAGATAGGGCAGGGCCAGCAAGGGCAGGGCGGCGACGGCCGCCACGCAGGCAAGCCGCAGCCCGGGGCGCGCGCCGTCACGGCCGCGGCGCGCGGCAAGAACAGGGGTATGAGCGTTCGACATTTGGCCTCAGCGTTCCGGTTTTCCAAGCAAACCCCACGGCCTCAGGACCAGCAGGGCGATGACGATGCCAAACGACACGAAGGTCGACGTGGCGGAGCCGTAGAACGTCGACAGAAAGCTCTCGCCGAATCCAAAGATGACGCCGCCCAATGCGGCGCCGGGAATACTGCCCATGCCGCCCAGGATGACCACGACGAAGGCCACCATCAGCGGCCGCTCGCCCATGAAGGGTGACAGCGCGTAGGTCTGGGCGTAGATGGCCCCGGCGATGGCGGTCATGAATACGGCCAGGAAGAACGCCAACTGATAGACGCGGCGCGTGTTGACGCCCTGGGCTTCGGCGATATCCAGATCTTCCGCCGCGGCGCGCATGGCCAGCCCGTAGCGGCTCAGGCTGATGAATGCCCAGAAGGCCAGCAGGACGCCGATCGCGATACCGATGACCATCAGCTTGTCGGCGGGAATGGAGACCGTGCCGATCTGGACCATGCTGTCCATGACGGACGGAATGGAGCGTTCGTATACGTCCCACACCAGCACGCTCGTATAGACGATGACGATGTCCAGCCCAAGCAGGCCGATCATGCTTTGGAACATCTTCTGGTAGAAACGGCGGAACACCAGCCATTCCAGGACCAGCCCCAGCGTGGCGACCGTCACCCCGGCGAGCACGATGGCGATGACATACGGCAGGTGGAATTCGCCGAAGTAATAGTGCAGGGCGTAGCCGCCCAGCATGGCGAAGCCCCCATGGGCGAAGTTGACGACCTTCATGATGCCGAACAACAGCGTGAAGCCGAGCGCGATCAAGACATAGATCGCGCTCAGGCTCAAGCCGTTGACCAGCACCTGGGTCAGGACCGGTGCTGAAAACATGAGCCCTTACTCCTTGGCCGGCGTCAACGAGGTGACGGTCTGGGGCTTGCCGCCCTTGATCTGCGTGATCCAGAAGCGGTTGAGCAACTGGCGATTGACGCCATAGGCTTTCTCGCCGCCCCATACCACCGGGCCATAGATGCCCGCGTCGTATCCCTCAAGATCCTGGAGCGCGGCGCGGACCTTGTCCGTATCCGTCGCGGTACCGGCGTTCTGCATGGCCTTGAACAGGATCCGGGTGGCGTTGTACCAGCCGGGCGTCTGGGCGTTGATCACGCCGCTCCAGCGCTTCTTGTAGCTGTCCACGAACTTCTGGGCATGGGGGTCGCGAAAATCGAATACGTCGTAGGAGAGGAATCCTTCGGCGTTCGGTCCGGCGATATCGTTGATTTCGTCGATGGCCGGGCCGCCCACCTGCCAGATCAAGCCCTTGAAGCCGATCTGGCGCGCCTGCTTTACCAGCAGACCGGCTTCGCCCGGCGCGTTCAGGTTCAGGTCCAGCAGGTCCACGCCTTGCGCCATCATCCGGGTCAGCAGCGGCGTGAACTCCTTGGATCCCCGCTCATACTTTTCGGACCAGACGTCGTAACCGTTTTCCTTGTAGGTTTGTCCCAGCGTGGGCATGACCACCTGGCCGGTGGCGTCGTTGGGCACGATGAGAGCCACCTTCTTGACCGCGGGATGGTTCTGCTTGAGCCACTTCACCATCGCCGGGCCGAACTCCACGTTGCTGTTCATGGCGCGGAAGTTGTAGGCCTCCTTGCCGCCGTTCTTGAGGATCTCCGGGGCATAGCCGTTGGACAGCATGATGGCCCGCGCCTGATTGGTGATGGGAGCGGCCGCCATCGCGGACGGCGTGCCGATAGGCCCGACGATGAACTGGACCTTGTCGAAATTGACCAGCCGCTCGGCGGCCGTGCGCCCGCCTGTCGCCGTGTACTTGTCGTCGTACATGACGAGTTCCGGCTTGTACGTCTTGTCGCCGATCTTCAGGCCTCCTTGGGCGTTGACCTCGTCGATGGCCATTTCCACACCCCGCTGCACGGCCAGGCCCCAGGCGGTGCCGCCGCCCGACAGCGGCCCGATGCCGCCGATCTTCAACGTTTCCTGGGCTTGCGCCGGCAGCACGGAACTGGCCGCCACGCCCGCGAACAGCAGTGTGCCCAGCAGTTTGGTCATACGGATTCCAGACATAGACTTCCCCTTGAGTTTTTGGAACTGCGCCATGGCTGCGCCACGGATAAATCAAACTGGCGGATGCCGCGGTCCTGGCGGTTCAAGCACGGACGCGGCGAACTGGGCCGCCGCCAGCAAACGGGTGTCCTGGCCATACGCGCCGATCAGTTGCGCGCCCAGCGGCAGGCCGCCCGGGCCCAATTCGGTCGGAAACGACAGGCAGGGCAGATGCAGCAGCGTCCAGATCGAACCGAAGCGGGGAGAGCCGGAATAGGCATGCCCGGTCTCGGCCTCGCCTTCGGCCGCGGGATAGAGCAGCACGTCGTAATCCTTGAACCAGGCGCACGCTCGGGCGCGCATCCGGGCGGCATGCTGGAGCGCGGCGGTGTACTCGTCCAGGCCCACATCCGCGCCCGCGCGCAGCCGCGCCTGCAGGCGTGGACTCAGCGCCGACTCGTTGGACAGACGCTCCTGCGCCAGCGTCTGGCGCGCCTCGAAGGCGAACAGGCGCAGTTGCATCGCCTCCAGGGCTTCGAATTCCGTCGGTAGCCAAAAGCGGTCCACCCGGGCGCCGGCCTGCGCCAAAGCCGCCGCGGCGCGCTCGATCGCCGCCACCGTCGCGGGATGGGCGTAGTCCCATTGGCGCGACAGGCATAAGCCGATGCGCGGGCGCAGTCCCTGCGCCCGCATGACGTTCTGCGCACCGTGCAGCCCCATCGTGAAAAAGGCGGCGTCCGCCACGTCCCGGACAATGATGCCCACGGTATCTTGCGACGGGCTCAGGGCCTTCATTCCCGCCGAGGCGATCAGCCCGAAACTGGGCTTGTAGCCCACCACGCCGCAATAGATTGCTGGCCGCACGATGGATCCCGTCGTCTGCGTGGCGAACGCCACGGGCGTCATGAAATCGGCCACCGCCGCGGCGGAACCGCTGGATGATCCGCCGGGCGTGTGCGTGACACGCAGCGGATTGACGGCGGCGCTTGGGGTCTGGGTGGCGAATTCGCCGGTGGCGACCTTGCCCAGCAGCACGCCGCCGCGGTGGCGCGCAATGGCCACGCAGCCGGCGTCGACCGCGGGACGATGGCCGCGGTAGATGGGCGACCCGTACTCGGTCGGATAGTCGACGGTGTCGAAGATGTCCTTGACCGCGAACGGCACGCCGCGCAACGGGGAGGGCGGGGCGGTCTCGGCAAGCGATGCGGCGGCAAGCGCCTTTGCCGGATCGCAGGCCGTGAACGCGCGCACGTCCGCGTTGCGTTCTTCGATTCGATCCAGACAGGCGCGCACGACGGCCGTGGGGGTGGCTTCGCCGCGCTCGATCGCGTCGTGGACCTGCCAGGCACTGAGATGGTTCAACGGTTTCACATAAAGTCCCGGGTAAGTGGCGCGCCCGTTCCCGGGTGCTTGACTGACCGTACTTTATGGATCGCCCATTGATATGTCTAATACAATATAAGGGATTTATTTAGACAAATATCCACCTAATAATCCGGGAAAACGATGGCTTTGCTCTCGCGTGCAATGCGTGCATTCATGGTGGTGGCCGAGGAACTGCATTTCGGCAGGGCGGCCGCGCGGCTGAACATCAGCCAGCCGCCGCTCAGCCAGTTGATCCGGCAGTTCGAGGCTCGCGTCGGCACGGATCTGTTCGTGCGCACCACGCGTTCGGTGCGGCTGACGCACGCGGGCGAAGTGCTGTTGCAGCGCGCGCGCCGCATGGCCGAGGACAACGACGCCGCGCTACGCGCCGCGCGCCGGGCCGGCAGCGGCGACGTGGGCAAACTGGCGCTGGGCTTCGTCAGCACCGCGGCCTACCGGGTGCTGCCGCGTGCGCTGGCGCGCTACCGGGAAGCCTATCCCGAAGTGGAACTGACGCTCTGCGAGGAACTGACCGGTGTCCTCACGGAAAAGCTGCTGGATGGCAGCATCGATCTGGCGATCTTCCGCCGGCTGCCGCGCGCGGTCGAACCGGAGCTGGTCTTCGAGCGGGTGCATCGTGAACAGATGGTTCTGGCCATTCCGGCGTCCCATCCCTTCAGCCGCCGCGACCGCGTTCCGATTGCCAAACTGGACGGGCAACCCTTCGTGGGGTTCCATCCCGAGGGCTCTTCCTACTTCCACGCGACGCAGACCCGGTTGTTCCGCGAACATCATGTGCGGCCCCGCATCGTCTATGAAAGCGTGCTGCCCACGCTGCTGGCGCTGGTGGAGGCGGGCATGGGTCTGGCGCTGGTGCCCGAATCCGCGGCGGGACTGCGCGAAAGCGGCGTGGCCTACCGTCAGTTGTCGGGCATGGACCCGGCATTCGACGTCGATCTGTACTGCGCCCGCCGGCCGGACGTCACCAGCCCGACCGCCTTGGCCTTCGCGCGGATTCTCCAGGAGGGCAGCGAGGCGGCGGGCCCATTTACGGACGGTCCCGAATCACAGGCTTGAGCCTCCGTCGACCACCATCAGGCACCCCGTCACATAGGCCGCCTCGTCGGACGCCAGGAAGAGCGCCGCGTTTGCGATGTCCCAGGGGCTGCCTTGACGCCCCATCGGGCAGCGCGCGTCCCGCGCCTTGTGTCCTTCCGCGGCCGCTTCCTCAGAGGCATAGAGCGCGTCCGCGTGGGGCGTCCGGATCATGCCCGGGATGATGCAATTGCATCGGACCTGCTCGGCGGCGTACTGCCGCGCGATGACTCGCGTCATATGATTGACCGCCGCTTTGGCGGTGCTGTACGAAAGAAACTGCATCGGGCTCCATTTCAGGCTGGCCGTCGACGAGACGTTGATGATGGAGCCGCCGCCACGGGATTTCATGTGCGGCAGGAAGGCGCGAGCCATCGCCATGGATCCCCGTACGTTGATGGTCATCACGCGGTCCCAGTCGTCATCCTGCACGGCGAGCAAATCCCCCTGAATCTCGATGCCGACGTTGTTGTGCAGAATGTCGATTCCTCCGTGGCGGCGCGCAACGTCCTCCGAGGCCAGGTCGATCTGCGCCGAATTCGTCACGTCGAGCTCCAGGGCCTCTGCGCTGCCACCTTCCGCGCGGATCCTTTCGACCGTTTCCCGGGCTGCCGGCAATGACCGGTCCGTGCATATGACGGTTGCTCCTTCACGAGCGAACCGGATCGCACAGGCGGCACCGTTGCCTACCAAATCCATCGACGAGAACGAGTTTCTCAATGTGCCGGCGCCTGCAACCAGGGCGACTTTGGATTTCAATCTCATGGCTGGCTAGCTCCCGATTCAGTCGCGGGTGAACTCGGCCCCGCCCTTCGGGCGGATGTAGCGGGGCAAGGGCAGGCCGGCTTTCTTGGCGGCTTCGATAATCGAGTCTTCGATTGCGCCCGCGTCCCGGATGTTCGCGAACTCGCCGTCAATGAAGTTGATATTGGCGCCGAACACCACCATGAAGCCTTCCGCCGGCTCGGTTGCGTCCTCCGGGACCGAGAACGTGTGCACGGATCCGCCCGGCTCATAGAGGTAGCTGCCCGCCGTTTGCGGGTCGTCCGGATACTCCAGATAGTTCCACTGGCCCTTCGTCGTGTAGAAGTGGACGACGCCCGTATGGAAGTGGGTGGGAAGACGGGTTCCCGGGGCGAACTTCCCGTACAGAACCCAGACGCCGTTCTCTCGATCAAGGAACAGCGGAATGATCGAGGACCCTGGCGCGGCGCCGGGAAGCTGCACGCCGTCTTCGATGTTGACGGTCAGCAGACGATCTTGGTGGGTAACGGTGTACGGTAGGGTCATGGGGCGTTCCTTGGGTTAGTGGTCAACTGGGAACTGCGGGAGCGCACGACTCGCGCAATATCAGCTGCGTTTTGATGACAATGCGATCGCCATGCTCCGAGGCAGCCTGGCGATCAAGTTGCTTCAGGACCTGTTGTGCCGCGCAGGTTCCCATCGCCTCCAGATCCCAACTCAGCGAAGTGATCGAGGGGCTGAAAAGTCGGGATAGATCGGTATCGCCGATGCTGATCACGCTGATATCGTTCGGAACCGAGTCTCCGGTATGCCGAAGGGCTTGAAGCACGCCGGACAGGATTCTTGTTCCCAGGCATACGAACGCCGTGGGCCGGTTGCCCTGCGACAGAAGTGACATGGCTTCGGCGAACGCAAACTGCATCGCCGACTGTTCGGCCCGGATCAAGGCGGGGTCAGGCGAGATTCCGCGTTCTTCAAAGGCCTGGCGAAAGCCGGCGATACGCTCTTTACCCGTCCTCAGGTCCGTGCCTGGTGTGAGCAATGCGATCCGCCTGTGGCCCAGGTTCAGCAGATACTGGGTCGCCTGGAATGCTCCCGCCGCGTGATCGACATGGATGCCAACGGACGATGCGCCGAATTCCCTGTCGAGGGCCACGACGGGCAGCTCCTGGGACAGCTCGTCGATGAGCTCCGCCGATTCTTTTTCGCAGGGGCCCAGAATCAGCGCATCGACCCGCCGGCCACGAAAGATATCGACCAGCGACGCTTCGCGCCGCCGCTCATTGTGGGTGCTTGCCACCAGCAGCGAGTAGCCTTCGGCCTGCAGCGCCGTCTCTGTCGCGGTGATGATGCGTGCGTATAGCGGGTTTGCCAGGTCGGATACCAGCAGCCCGATCACGCCCGAGGACTTCGTTCGCAGGCTTCTTGCGACGGCGTCCGGGCGGTAATCGAGACTGCGGACTGCCTGCTCGACCGCCGCGATGGCGGCCTCGCTGACCCGTCCGGTACGATTGAGCGCGCGCGATGCCGTTCCCAGGGAAACGCCGGCTTTCTTGGCCACATCGCGAATGGTGATTCGGTCTTTCATGATCGAGGTTTTGTCCGTGCCGAAAGGGGCTAACATACACCGTCTTTGGCACACGGAAGGTTAGGTCCGCGGGCGGATCGGCGCCGATCCATCCCACGATTCGCCGGCTTTTCTGATCTCCTCGAAATACTCGCCTTTTCCCCCTTTCATTTCCGAAACTTCGATCATGCCGCTCGGCAGATCGGGATGCACAAAGTAAGCAAAGCGGCCGCGCAGCCCCATCCGGCCGCCGTGTCCCTCCACGTAGCCGCGGCTGACCAGGTGGCCGCAGAACTCGTCGAAGTTGTCGAGCGTCCAGAAGGCCACATGCTGGGCGCACTCGCCACCCGCGCGTAGAGAATCCAGATACAACGAAGGCGCATCATCGCGTTGTTGGATCAATTCGATCTGCAAGGCCCCCGAGTTGGCCAACGCAATGGAGAGGCGAGGAGGGCGGGATACCTGACCTTGGTACCGGAATTCCGTTGTGCCCACCTCTTCTTTGTAGAACCACGGTCCCACGCCCAGCACCTCGGACCAGTGCCTCATGGCCTTCTCGATGTCACGAACGACGTAGCCGACTTGCCGGGCCCCACCAAAAATCCTGCTCATAGTGCTTCCTCAGTTCATGTATGCGCCGCCGTTGATATCCAACGTCGTGCCAGTGATATAGCTCGAGAGATCGCTTGCCAGGAACAGGCAGCCGCCAGCGATTTCATGAGGGCGCCCGGCGCGCCGCAGCGGCCAGCCCTGGGCGGCTTCATCCTTGCTTTCGTCCGAGCGCCCGGTGCGCGAGAAGTCAGTCGTGATCAGGCCCGGTGAGATCACGTTGGCGCGGATCCCGTGCTCGCCAAATTCCTTGGCCATCGCGCGGGTGATACCTTGCACTCCCGCCTTCGCCGCGCAGTAGTGGGCGCCGCCGAAAATGCCGCCGCCGTTCTGCGCGGAAAGCGAGGAAATCGAGATGATGCTGCCCCGCTCGCGCGGGATCATGAGCGGGACGACAGCTTGGCTCAGGTTGAACACGCCGGTCAGATTCACGCGCAGGATTCGGTCGAAATCCGCTGGCGTGATGTCGCGGAAGGTGGCTTTTTGCGTAATGGCGGCGTTGTTCACCAGCACGTCCACCACGCCACCCGACCATGCGGCAATCCTATCGACCGTCGCGCGGCATTGCTGATCGCTCCCGACATCACAGGGAAGCGCAAGAAGTTGGGCGGGCGTGGCGCCAAGGTCCGCGGCACTGTCGAGCAAGCGCGTCTCGTCGAGATCGACGATGGCCACGCGCGCGCCGTGCTCGAGAAAGAGCCGGGCGGTCGCTTTCCCAATGCCTTTGGGATGGGCGGCCCCCGAGATTACGGCGACGCGGTCCTGGAGCAGTTTCATGCTCATTGGGGCTTGATGCCAGCGTCACGCGCAACAGTGCGCCATGCTTCGATGTCCGCGACATTGGCTTTTTCATGGGCCGGGCCAGACACGTATTGAGCCGTGATTCCCAGCCCCAGCAGCTTCGTCGCGACCTCCTGCTCCTTGAGCACCTTTTCCAGGGTGCCGGACAACCGCTCCACGATAGGCTTGGGCGTGCCCGCGGGAACGTACATCGCCCAGTTCAGATCCCGATCGAAGTCGATGCCTTGTTCCTTGTAGCTCTGAATGTCGGGAACGCTGGGTGAACGCTTGGTGCAGACCGCGATTCCCTTGACCTTCTTTTGGGTCACCAGCGGGGTCGCGGTTGCCATGTCGACGAATCCAATATCAACGTGCCCGCCCATGATGTCAGTCATGATCTGGGTCGTTCCCTTATAGGGCACATGCTGCATCTTGAGGTTGCCCTTCTGCACCAGGACCTCGCCACAGAAGTGGCCCGTGGAGCCAATTCCCCAGCTCGCATACTGCACCGGGTCCTTACGAGTGGCCGCGAGCTTCTTGAGCTGCTCGAGGTCATTCGCGGGAAAGTCGTTGTTCGCCACGATCATGATCGCCGAGTTGCCGATGGCGCCCAGCGACGTGAAGCTTTTGATCGGGTCGTACTGCAGATCCTTGTAGACCGACGGGGACAGGATGTGCGTTGTCATGCCGCCGATCGTTATCGTGTAGCCATCGGGCGCGGAACGCGCCACCGCGGCAATTCCGATGGTGCCGCCGGCGCCAGGTGTGTTTTCCACGATCACCGGTTGCTTCAGTTCGACCGCAAAACGCTCCGCCAGGATGCGGCCCAGTGTGTCGCCGCCACCGCCTGCCGAGAACGGCAATAACATGCGAATCGGGCGGCTGGGGTAGTCGTCGGCGTGGGCGCTACCCACGCCAAGCACGGCAAACAGCGCAGCCGCTGCAACGGACAGCTTCATCATTGTTGTCTCCTCAAGTTGGATTCCCGGTGCAGTCCTTTCGAGATCCGCCCTGGATTTTTTGTACTGAACAACCTTGTGCCTTGCGGTTCCCGCCTCCTGAAACGGGAAGGCCGGTACTGCTACAGCAACCCGAGGGAACGCAGCTTGGCGTTCTGACAGGTATAGGGGCGCTCGCAGATCACTTTGTCCGAATCCGGCGCGAACTCGAACGTGGCGGCCATGCGGACGCGAAACGTGCGACCGGTCGGTTCGTAGGTCTTGCCGTCGACGGTGAAGGGTCCGGCGTGGGTGCCCGAAAGCCAGAATTCCACGAGTACGGTATCGGTCCCCTCGGCGGCGGCCACCGCGATGATCTCGTTCTTGAGATCGGGGAAAGAGGCACGCGAGGAAAGGAAGTAGCCCATGACTTCGCTTTCGCCGTCGAAGACGGCGCCACTGGAGTGCATTTCGTATCGGGGATGTTCGAAAGTCTCGATGACCTTGTCCCACTCCTGGACGCATTCCAACGCCATGTGGTCAACAACGGTCTTGACTCGTGCCGCCTGCAATTGCGCGTTCAATTTTTCCTCCTTATGGAAACGTTTCCGCAAATTATGGAGGCGTAAGAACGAGGGTAAAAGCTAGGGATTACGATAATTAGTGGAAACGATAACGCGCTCGGCGCGCGGGCGCGAGGGAGGATGCCCAACGCCGCCTCGACTCCTCGGAGCAGCGGTGCTTCACGAAGAAGCCGGCCGGTTGCTCATCCGTCCACTTCAGACGGTTGCCTCGTACGCATCGAATGATCCAAAACGGAGCAATTCCGTTTGGAGAACCCGGATGGCGGATGAATTTTTGCCAAAATTATCATGGACTTCCTAAAGGGTCACTGGTCAGAATACCTCGCTGTGCCTGCCAGTCAGCGCTGCGATTTTCCACACCACGAGGTGATTCATGTCCGAAGCATCGAGAGTTTCATTGGCCGCCATGTCGCTGGTCACACTTCTGGCGTGGGGGCCCGCGGGCGCGCAGGAGAAGGCCGCCGCATCGCCGCTGGTCCAGCAGATCAATAATGGCAACTGGCTGGCCCCCCAAGAGGCCGAAAGCCTGCGCGACGAGCTCTACTATCAGCGGGCCGTCCACGCCTACATGACGATGCTGCCGGCGCTCAATGTCATCGGCATGCGCGACGGATCGGAGCAGACGTTCGGAGCGGGCTACAACGTGTTGCCAATGTGGAAAGCGAGAATGGACTCGCGCACGATGGTCCCCACGCCAAACGCCGACGTAATCTATTCCATGAGCTACCTGGACCTGAAGAAGACAGGTCCGCTTGTCGTCAACGCGCCGGCCAATGTCATCGGCATGTTCACCGATTTTTTCCAGCGCACGATCACCGATGTCGGCGCGGTCGGACCCGACCGCGCCCGGGGCGGCCTGTATCTGCTGCTGCCGCCGGACTACGAAGGCCAGATTCCCGGTGGCTACTTCGCCTTCAAATCGCCCACATACAACGTATTCCTGTTCTTCCGCACGGTGATGGCCAAGGGCGCCGGCAAACCTGATCCGGCGCCCGCCGTGAAGAATGCCGAGCGCACCCGCGTCTTTCCCCTGTGGGCCACGGAAAAGGAAACCAAGCCGATGGAATTCCCGGACGCCAGCGGCAAGCGCCTGAACATGATGTATCCCACCGACAACACCTACTGGACCAAGCTCAAGACATTCGTCGACTACGAGCCGATAGCGGCCATCGACCCCGAGCTGCGCGGGGTGCTGGCGTCGATCGGCATCGTCAAGGGGCAACCCTTCAAACCAACGGCCCGCCAAGAGGAACTGCTGAAAAAGGCCGTGGAAACCGCGCCAAGGATGATTATGGCGACGCGCCAACTGGGCAGGGAAGACCGCCGGAACCTCTACTACGAAGATCGCCAGTACGAAAACACCTGGGCCGGTGGCACTGCGGAGTGGATGCAGGACAGCTACCTGGACGTCAACCAGCGCGCGAGCTTCTTCCAGATTGCGTATTCATCCGCGCCCGCCATGGTCATGCATACGACCGGCGCAGGCTCGAAGTACCCCTTCACCGCGCGGGACAAGGACGGCAACTTCCTGGACGGCAGCCATACGTACAAGCTGCGTCTGCCGCCAGATCCGCCGGCAAGCCTGTTCTGGGCCGTCACCGCCTACAACATCACCGACGGCACCATGCCAGAAACCAAGCAATTGCTGCCGTCGACCAACGGCTACTACGACATTCCCAAGCAGCCGGATGGCTCGCTGGAAATCTGGTTCGGGCCGGAGAAGCCCGACGGCGTGGCCGACGCAGCCTTCATCCAGACCATCCCGGCGCGCAACTTCCTGGCCACCGTGCGCCTGTACGGTACTGAAGACGCGTTCTACGATCAGACGTGGAAGCCGGACGATCTGGTAAAGATGAAGTAGCCATCGGAAGCCTGAATGGACCAGGCGCGCGCTTGAGCCGGGCGGCGGCAAGCGTCTGATCCATTCCGGTTGGCGAGTTGGACCTAGATGGAGGCTTGCTTCATCCGGTTCGCTAAGGCAATGGCGGTTTCCCTGCGCTCGCTGTAGCGGTCCACGAGGTAGGGCGCGACATCCCGAGTGAGCAAGGTGAACTTCATCAGCTCTTCGACGACATCGACGACGCGGTCATAGTAGGGCGAGGGCGTCATCCGGCCAGTATCGTCGAACTCCTGGTAAGCCTTGGCCACCGACGATTGGTTGGGTATCGTCAGCATACGCATCCAGCGGCCCAGCACCCGCATCTGGTTCACGGCGTTGAAGGACTGCGAGCCGCCCGACACCTGCATGACGGCCAGCGTCTTGCCCTGGGTCGGGCGCACAGCCCCCACGGACAGGGGAATCCAGTCGATCTGCGTCTTCATGACCCCGGTCATGGCGCCGTGGCGCTCCGGCGAGCTCCAGACCATGCCTTCCGACCATTGAACCAGCTCGTGCAGTTCGCGGACTTTGGGGTGGTCGTCGCCGGCGTCGTCGACCAGCGGCAGCCCGGACGGGTTGAATATGCGGGTCTCGCCACCCAGGGCCTGGAGCAACCTCGCCGCTTCCTCGGCCACCAGGCGGCTGTAGGAACGCTCCCGCAACGACCCGTACAGCACCAGGAAACGCGGCGGGTGGGTTGCCCGTTGGGGTGAGAACAACTCCGCTGCGGACGGCTGTTCCAACAATGAAGGATCAATGTTGGGGACGTCTGCCAGGGGCTTAGACACGATGGCCTTCCGCATCGATGACCGGCGCGCCGTCCTCCTTGGCGTAGGCATCGAGTTGAGGCCGGGGCAGGATGTCCAGGACCACTTCGGACGGGCGGCAAAGACGAGTGCCCACCGGGGTGACGACGATGGGCCGATTCATCAGAATAGGGTGCTCCACGATGAAGCCGATCAGCTGCTCATCCGTCCACTTCGGGTCCGACAGCTCCAGCTCGTCATACGGCGTGCCTTTCTGCCGAAGCACATCCCGCACCGGTATCCCCATGGCGGCAATCAGCGACTTCAGCGTTGCGGCATCCGGCGGGGTCTTCAGGTACTCGATGATCGTCGGCTCTTCGCCGGTATTGCGGATCAGGCCGAGCACATTGCGCGACGTGCCGCAGGCCGGGTTGTGATAAATGATGATGGAACTCATGGAATACCTCTCTAGGTGCAAAATTGAAACGTCATTGTCCGTGTGACTGGGCGCGCAGCAGCATCAGCGCGGCAAAGGCGGTCAGGCCAATGGCTCCGGACAGCCATAAAGCGTTGGCTCCCCACGCGTCCAGCGCAAGCCCGAAAAGGAGCGGGGCCAGAGCCTGCGCGATCCGCGCGGGCATCATCAGCCACCCCTGGCGCGCCCCATACCCCTGGGCGCCAAACAGCACCAGCGGCAAGGTGCCCTTCGCGATAGTCAGGATGCCGTTGCCCGTGCCATGCAGGATCGCAAATACCGGTGCCATGGCCGGACCTGCCATCAGCAGAACCACCACGCCCGCGGGGTGCGCCAACGCGGCCAGGCGTGCCGACAGCAAGGGATGGACGCGTCGCAGAAACCCGAACTCGAGCACGCGGCCGGCCACCTGCGCGGGACCAATAAGCGCGCCTACCGCGACTGCCGCCGCGAGCGTGGCCCCCGCGGCCTCCAGCATCCGCGGCAAATGCGTTGCCATGGCCGTGCTGATGAACCAAGTCGCCGCAAAAACGAAGGCGAGGAGGGCGGTTGCGAACCCCGGGCGTTCAGGCGTGGAAGCAGGGGATGGCGCAGAAACTGCCTTGGTTGGCTCCGCCAGGGCTCGCTCGTCGACTTTCGTCTGAGTCAGCGGCTTCGGAAGCCAGGCATTCAGCGGCAAGCCAATCAACAGATGCAAGCCAGCCCAGCCGAAGCATGCGCTGCGCCAGCCGAACTGGGTTTCCATCCAGGCCGACAGCGGCCAGCCGACGGTGCTGGCAAAACCCGCAATCAGGGTAATGCCCGTGATGGCGCCACGCGCGTGGTGTCCATACAGGCGGACCAGGCTGGAAAAGGCAGCTTCGTACAGGCCTGCGCCCATCGCCACGCCGATGATAAGCCACGCGGCGACCATCGAAGGAAGACCCTGGGCCAGGCCAAGCAGGGCCAGTCCAAGCGCGAAAACCAGGCTGGTGATGACCAGGACGACACGTCCGCCGTGACGGTCGATCGCTTGCCCTGCCCAGGGACCCACCAGGGCCGATATCACCATTGCGCCGGAAAAGGCCGCGTAGACCGTCGGCGCCGGTACACCCAGTTCATCGGCCATCGGCGTTGCCAACATGGCCGGCAGGTAGTAGGACGAAGCCCAGGCCAGCGTTTGAGCCGTGCCCAGGGTACCCACAACCCTGACGGGTGCCCCTGTCACCGGATAGCCCCGACAGGTTGCCGAGGAACGGGAAAGTGTTTCATGAACGGCTCCCGATCAGCGCGCAGTGCAGGGCCCGGCGTCTGAACCATCGCAGCGGGAACCTTGGCAGCAGTATTCAGTGAGATAGCCGAGCAGCCCATTCATCCGCGAGTAGTCGGCCCGGTAGATCAGATTCCGGCCGTGCTGCTCGATGCTGACCAGGCCGGCGTGCGACAACTCCTTCAGATGGAAGGACAAGGTGTTGCGGGCGACGCCGAGCTGCTCGGCCAAGACGCTGGGCGTCAGACCTTTCAGGCCAGCGACCACGAGCGCGCGAAATACGCGTAAACGTTGGGCGTGGGCAAGGGCGCCGAGGGCAAGAACAGCTTGATCTTCATCCATGGTTCGATCTTACAACGATTGTCGAACTATTTAGCAGGTTGCGTCCTGCGTTCCGCTCAGCTTCGTCCATAACCTACTTTACATAATACACATTATGCGTAATTCCGATGGTGTTGGCGACTGTCCCCACGTTCCTCATGGATGCTCCATGTCAGCCAACCCTTCGGCCGAGCCTCAGTCACCCTGCAGGCCAGACAAATTCGGGAGCCCATGACGTCGCCTACCGGTCGTTGCTGTCTTCTTGAAGACTGCTCTCAACCTCACGAATTCGTTCTGCACGCGCCAACGCCCTGGCATGCCAGATTCACGTGAAGGTCCGTACTTTGCCTTGCCCCATTCGCGCAGAACACCCGCGGGGTCAACCATACCCGCCGCACCCGTGCGCATCATCCACCTTTGGCAGGCGCGCCACGCTCTAGGGCTTCCCGTCCCCCACAAGGCAATCTGACTGTATGCCGCCAGGAACAGAAAACGTTCGGCCGTGGCGATGCGTTGCCGCCACTTGCGCGCCGTACGCCACAGTAAACGGCCCCCGCCGCGGCACAGGACGATCGCCACCGCCAGCAGCAGGACCGCGCCCGCCAGGCCGGTCAGCCATTGCCTTGCCGATAGCAGCCGCAGCCGTTCGTGCCAGGACAACGGGATTTCCCCTGCCGCACGCTTGTCCACGACCGCGTGAATCTGGCCCCCTTCCAGGTTGGCCGTCCTGAATTCCCTCGAACCCAGGTCATACCAGCGGATCGACACGTCGCCCAGTGACTGCGTTTCCTGGTCCCCCGGCGCATAGAACCAGCGCTCGGTCCTTTTTCCTCCCGTAAAGTCGCCGTAGTCGTTCAGGTCGGCGGCCTGGGATTCGCGCTGGATCGCTGCGTCTTGCCGCGGTTGCACGGCCGGGATCTGGCTTGCCGGCAAGCCCAGGGCCTGGATGGAGATTCTGCGCTCGAGCATCTGCCCGGTCTGCAGCCGCAGTTGGCTCAGCGCCTCGCGCGCCACTTCCTGCGGCGGCCGATCGCCGGACACCAGGTAGAAGTGTTGTTCGGCTTCGAGTCCAGATGCCGGTAGAAACCCGGACAGGGGGAGGGCGCCGGCCGGCAATGCCACGCGCAGCGTGACAGGCATGATCGGCAACACGGGCGAATCCGCCGCATCGGGATAGACCTTGATCGCTTCCGGACTCAGGCGCAGTTCGCCTTCCGCCAGCGGGGTCAGCAGATAGTTCTGGGTGGCGCCACGCTGCGTGGACTGCCCTCCGTCCCGCTGCACGGTTGGCGTCAGCATCAGCAACGGCAGGATGGTGGCGCCAGGCATGTCCCATTGCGGGTATCGGGGATTCCAATTGACCTGCTCCGGCATCCAGACGGTGACCTTCATCACCAGGCTCTGTTTCGGCACCAGCACAGCCGGCGGCGGCGCCGCTGCATCACCGGCAGGCCTGAGCTCCAGGCTGGCCTGCCAGTCATCGGCCTGGCCGGCCACGGCGCATGGCAGCCACAGCGCGCAGGCAGCCAGAAGGCTCCGGGCGTTCACTCTTGCTCCTGTTGTTGACGCGCCTGGGCCTGCAAGAGAAAGAGCGCCCGGAGCATATCCTTGGGCGACGTCCGCACGTTGGACATCCAGTGCTTCAGTTCCTCCGCGCTCATGGCCTGCTGTCCCGCGGGCCCGCCCTCTTCCTTGCTCCGGTTGGCGTCCAGCTCGATCCGGATCGAGCTGTAGTCGTTGTTGTCGCCGTCCTGTTTCTCGCGCGTGCCAGGCTTCCTGGCAAGCTCATCCAGCACCGCCTTCACCTTCTTGGCGTTGGCGCTGGCTTGCTCAAGGCCGGGTTCGGCCTGCAAGGCTAGTTCGTAATACTTCAGCGCGGACTGGAACTGTTGCTGCCGCGCAAGGCTGTTGGCCAGGTAGAAGTACCCTTCCGCGCTGTGAACCTGCCGGAAGGCCGCCGTGGCCGCGGCGTAGTTTCCATCCAGATAGTAGGCGCGCCCCTTGCGGTAGCCGTCGGAAAACAGCGTGGCCGCCCTTTTGTAGTCGCCCTCCTCCAGCGCCTGCTGCCCAAGCTGGTCGGGCGTCCACCACAGGTCTTGCCAGCCCGCGTGAGCGTCGGGCGAGTATGCGCCGGCAAGCAGCAGCATCAACGGCGCCAGAATGCTCAACGCGGTCACTTGCCGGTACAGCAAAAACCCCAGGGGCAGCATCGCCAGCACCAGCCAGTAGCCCGAGTCCCGCCACTGCCACCGTGGGTCTTCCTTCTGCGCCTGGACCAATGTGCCGCGCACGTGTTGCGCCAGCCAGGCGAGATCCTGGCCGTCGGGGGTGATCGTGATGACAGGCACGCCCTCATTTTTCAGCGATACGAACTCGTCCACCGGCACCTGGGTGGTCTCCGGGCTGACGCCGGCGGGTGCGAAGCGCAACCCGCCCTCGTTCCCGGAGCCCACCACCAGCACTTCCAACGCGGGGCGCTGCTCCCGGAAGCGGATCAGGTCCAGCGGATCCTGCTCGGACAGACTGTCGGTCATCACGATGACGTTTACCGGCACGCTGGCGGTGGCGGCGGTCTGTTGGGCCAGATCCAGCGCCTGCTCCAACCCGCTGCGGCCCAAGGCGCTCCGCGGCATGATGTCAGGTTCGAGCGGCGGCAGGAAAAGATCGAAGAAACCGTCGTCGCGCGTCAGCGGGATGACCAGGTGGGCGGTGTCCGCATAGGCGATCACACCGAACGAAGACTGCGGCATCAGCCGCCGCAGGGCCTGGATCTTCTCCTTGGCGGCCCGGTTCCGATTGGGGGCGATGTCGCCCGCGTACATCGAGTTGCCGTTGGCCAGTATCACGATGACCGCTGCCTCGTCCTTCAGCTCGTCTGGCAGTTGCTTGTTCCAGGATGGGCCAGACAAGGCCAGCATGCCGATCGCCAGCATCAGTCCAATGGTCTCGATGGCGCCCCATGAACCTCGACCCGCGTGTTGGCGGATCAGCGCAGGGGCAAGCTTGGGGTCTATTACCTGGCGCCAGGCAGTGCGCCCGGAAGCGCGCCTGCGAAGTGCCACGGCCATGACAAAGCACAGCACGGCGCCCAGCAGCCACCAGGGTCTCAGGAAATGCAGTTCAGCCATGCCCGCCCCGCCGTCCGGTAAGACTCAATAACAGGATGAACAGGCCGAACAGGGCAGCCGCCAATGGGTAGGGATAGAGCGGCAGTCGGTACGACCAACCCAGGCGGGTGACGTTGCGCGGCGTCAAGCGGTCGATGGTGTCGTAGATGCCCTGCAATGACGCCGTGCCTTGCGTTGCGGCATGGAAGGTGCCGCCCGTCTGCGCGGCCATTTTCTTCAGCAGATCCAGATCGATGTCTTCATTCGTCCCGCCCATGGCGATGGTGTGCAGGGTCATGTGCTCATCTTTTGCAAGCCGCAGCGCGGTTTCGGGCGGCAGCGTCGAAGAGGTATCCCTGCCGTCCGTCAGCAGCACGACCATGCGCTCCTGTTGAGTGCCCGGCACCGAGGATGGCGCCATGCCCTGCAACATCTTGATGGTGCTGCCCAGCGCATCGCCGATACTGGTCTGCGGCCCGGCCATGGCGGGCGCCAGCTCGTCGATGCGCGCCATCAGCACCTGGTGGTCGCGGCTCAATGGCGCAAAGGGATAAGCCTGGCTGCCGAATACGATGAGACCGATATTGTCTTCGTCCCGCGCCCGGATGAAGGACCTGACTGCCTCCTGCATGGCCGACAGGCGGCTGACGCTTTCACCCTGGCCGTCCCGCATGTCTTCCGTGGCCATCGAGGCCGATACGTCCAGGACCAATACCAGGTCGCGCACGGACACCTCCTGGTAGCTGGGCGGCATGGTCAACTGCGGCCGGGCGGCGGCCAGGACCAGGCAGAACCAGCTCGCGCCGAACACGATCGCCCTGATCTTGCCCCGGCCCGGCGTGCGCGCGGCCGGTTGGGCATCAGGCAACAGGTTCGGCAGATTGGGAACGTGGACACTCTGGCGATGCGCGAGCCTTGGCGGCGGCAACAGGCGCGCGGCAAGCGGCAACGGCAGCACCAGCCAGAGCCAGGCCCATTGGAACTCGATCCTGTGCAGCCAGGGCAACATGCTATCTAACATCGGGAAGCCCCTCGAGCCATTGCGCGAAGGCGCGGGCCACGGCGTCGTTCACCCCTTCCGGCAACTTGTCCTGGCGCCGATGATGTCCGTCCAACATTGCCTTGCGGGCGGGCTCGTCCAAAGCGGCCAATTGTTCGAGCAAGCTACGATCGTCCAGCGCCGCCAGCCGTTCCCTGGCCGTGTGCACCAGGGAAACCCGCTTGATCAGTTCGAACCACGCGCCGCTGCGCGCGCCCTCCTTCGCATCCGCCGCCAGCGCCATTGCCTGTCGACGCCAACGCTCGCGCACATACTTGCGATACTTCAGCAGCACCAGCACCGCCAGTGCGAGCAGCGCGGCCGCCAGCAGGAGTTTCCATGCCAAGGTTTGGGGAAACATGCTTACCCGCGCCGGCAGGTCCAGCTCCGACAGCACCGGCATATCCATACCGGGAACGCTGCTGCGCACCGGTGCGCTCATGGGCTGCCTCCGGCAATATTCAGGGCCTTGCACAATTGCTCATGCGCCGGCAGGTAGGTCGAAAACGGGGTTGCGCCCACCCCCGCTTTGGCGAGGCGGTCCTGCAGGGCCGCGAGGTTCTGCCGGGCGCGCCCTTCGACCCCCTGGCGCCGAGGCGTCGAAGGGAACGTCAGTTCCGCTTCGATGGCCCCATAGGTGGCCAGGAACTGCCCCCGCTGCGGCCAGTTGTCCATGATCCCGTCGTAGACCGGGATGGCCAGCGTCTGTGTCTTCATGGCCACTTCGCCGATCAGATGCCAGGCGTCTTCCCGCAGATTGTGGAAGTCGCTGACCAGCACGGCCAGCGTATCGCGCGTGATCAGGGCGAGCAGGCGGCGCAGCCCTTGCGGCAACCGTTCGACGGCGCGGGTTTGCTGGCGGTCGGCCGACAGCGCCTGATTGGCGCGCGCCAGGCAAGTGAAGGCATGAATCAAGTGGCCCTTGTGATGGCGCGGGGGGCAGGACACCACCCGGTCTTCCTCGACGATCACCAGGCCGTAAGGCTGCTTGCGGTGATGGGCCATCCATAACAGCAGCGCGGCGAGCCTGGCGGCCAGCACCGACTTCAGTTGCGTCCGGGTGCCGAAGAACATGTCCTTGGTCTGGTCAACCAGCAGGAGCAAGGGCCGCTGCCGTTCTTCGTGGTACATCCGGACGAACGGCGCGCCGCCCATGCGCGCGGTGACATTCCAGTCGATGTCTCGCACGTCGTCGCCGTGGAAATACGGCCGGATCTGGTCGAACGCGCCGCCGCGGCCATTGACGCGCGATGGCCGGTTTCCTTGCAGCAGGTTCGAAGTCACACGGGGGAAGCTGACCGCGATCTGCCGCGCCAGGGCTTCATACGAAACCAGCTCACTCAGGTCGACGTAGACTCCTTCCTGGGCAGGCATGGGCATCAACCTGCTATGACCAGGCTCAGGATCCTGTCGATCACCTTTTCGACCGTGACCCCCGAGGCGGCGGCCTGGAACGAGAGCACGAGCCGATGGCGCAGCACATCGTGCGCGACCGCCTGGACGTCTGACGCATCGACGTAATCACGGCCATTGAGCCAGGCGTGGGCACGTCCGGCGCGCTCGATGCCCAGGGTCGCGCGCGGGCTGCCGCCCGCGGCAAGCCATTCGGCCAACTGCGCGTCATGGCGGCCGGGGTAGCGGCTGGCCTGGACGACGGCGACGATGTAATCCTTGATCTGTTCGCTGACATGGATATCGGCGATGGCCTCCCAGGCGCGATAGATCGCTTCCTTGTCCAGCTTGACGCGCTCTTCCTCCGCCGGTTTTTCCGCGCTTTTGCGGTCGGCGTACTTTTGCCGGTGTTCTCTGCGAACGAGATCAAGAATTCCCTTTTCGCTTTCCGCCGATGGGTAATCGACCAGCACCTTCATCAGGAATCGGTCGAGCTGGGCCTCCGGCAGGTTGTACGTGCCCTCCTGCTCCACCGGATTCTGCGTCGCCAGCGCCATGAACAGCCTGGGCAGTGCGTAGGTCTTGCCCGAGACGGTGATCTGCCGCTCTTCCATGGCTTCGAGCAACGCCGACTGGACCTTGGCCGGGGCGCGGTTTATTTCGTCCACCAGGACCAGGTTGCCAAACACCGGGCCCTGGCGGAACTGAAAGGCGTCTTGTGCTGAACCGGAATCAGGCACATAGATTTCCGACCCGGTGATGTCGGCGGGCAACAGGTCCGGGGTGAACTGGATGCGCTTGAAGGTCGCATCCAGGTTCGCGGCAAGACTGCGTATGGCGCGTGTCTTGGCCAGCCCCGGCATCCCCTCCAGCAGCAGGTTCGAGTCGCACAGCAGGCAGATAATGATGCTGCGCACGACCCGTTCCTGTCCGATGATGGAGCGGCACATCCGCGATTCCAAAGACAGTATCTCGGAATGAATGTCCATTTTCGGCTGTTCCCGCCTGGTCTGGATGTCGTGGCTACTCAACCCGCTCGATATCGCCCAGCGCCCACGATTTGTCGAAGAACGCCTCGGTGGGGGCATAGAAGCGGAAATACGTGAACCAGCCTTCGCCAGGATTGGTCTGCACCCAGTTCTGCTCGAAGCCCTTGACAGGCTTGGGTCCGTAGTAGATATCCACGGACCCGTCCGCATTCGCCTTCAGCCCTTGCTTGGTGGACGACAGGTCCGGCGATTTCTCATCGTTGACGATCATCTGACGCTCTTTCTCGTCGTAGACCGTCGAGGACCAGAACTGTTTGGCGGGGACATTGGCGGGAACGTGCAGCTTGTAGGTGTGTTCACCCGTCAGCCATTTTCCGTCCTTGTCCTGGTACGTCACGATATAGCGCTGCCCCACCCCAGGCGTCTGGGTCAGCATGGCCTTGGAAATGGAAACGGCTTCGTAGAACCACGAGGCGCGCTCGTCGAACTGGTCCCAGTTGTCGGCGCGCTGGTCCACGCTCACCGTGATGGCGTGCTTCCAATGGGTGTCGTTCCAGAACGCGGGTTCGAAACGCTTCGCGTAGTTGTTGGCCTTGGCCATGGCCTGGCCGACGACCGCGCCCTTTTCAAGAACGGCTTTCTGCTGCGCTGTCGGCTTGAACGGCTTGCCTTTTTCGATGCCCAGGAAGCGCAGATGTTCCAGCATGAACCGGTCACGGTCGTTGACGGCTTCTTCCTGCACCAACTGGTTGATGGTTTGCCAATACGCCATGCCTTCGCGGGGGGTTTGGCTCCATGCTTCTTCCGCGGCGGGCATGACCTTCCAGGGGGTGCCACCCTTGCCGTCGTTATAGAGTGATGTGCTGATCTGCGGCACCAGTGTCTTGACCGCTTCCGCCTTGTCCGCACCCAGCAGGCGCACGCCGAAAAAGACGTTGTTCGATGGCGACTGCACGACGAAGTAGCCTTCGGGCGCGATCTTTTCGTGGCCGGGAGGCAGAATCAGATATTTTGCGCCTTCGCCCTTGTCGGGTCCGACCACGCCCAAGTCCGACAGCACGCGCTGGTGGACGTCCATCACCATGCCCGCCATCAACCCCTTGGGCAGGGTCAGGACCAGCGGGCCCGTCTTCGAAATATCGGCAACGGCCGCGATGTAGGGGGTTGTGTAATTGGGCGTCAGGATGCCCTGTTTCTGTTTCTGGGTGACAAACGACACCAGCTGGCCATTCGCGGACTTGAATACCTTGTCCTGGGCGTTCTTCCATTCGATCATGCCGGCGGCGGGGATACCCCACATGTACGCCTGCGTTGCGCGCATGAAATCCATTTCGTCCAGCAGATGGGACATGGTTTTTTCGGTGGGATAGCCGCCGTCGAACTCCAGCTTTCCGATCGCCGAATCCACGGTTTCCATTTTTCCCGCCAAGGCCTGTGCGGACACGGCAAAGAGCGCTCCGCTGAAAAACGATGCCAAGAGTGTTTTGCTGGTCTTCATATCTAAACTCCTCGGGTTGGTTCGTATGTTCCGCCCTTGCGACAACGCATGACCGGACGGGGCGCGCAATGTCAATTTGGAAACTGCAGATTCAATCCCATGTAGATTTGCCAATCGGGTTGGCCGGAGCCGCGGCTGGCGACCGAGAACTGCGGTTCAATGAAAAAGTTATATACGGTCCTGTTGTGCTTGATCACCTGCCCTATGCCCAGGCCCAACGGCACGCTGTAGCCATCGTTCGACAGGTTGTAGGTCCAGATGGGCGTTGACCGTAGATAGGTGCCTCCCCCCAACTGGTACATGGCGAAGGGCTGAAGCGCCACCAGGTCGGCGTCCTCGCGCCGGCTTGAACCGGCGAAACTGCTTTGCCACGAAAGCAGATAACCGTACTGGAACTTCGGCGAGCTGGCGTTGAACAGGACGTTCACCAATCCGGCGGACCACTTTTCGCTGCCGACCGATTTGTCCGTGGCCGTCGGCGCCGTGATCTGTGGACCGAAACCAAAGCTGACAGCCGGGTTGCCCGTGTCCATCAGGTAGGCGGCGAACACATTGAGATCGCCGATGCCGGTCGTGTGATGGCCTTCGACCGGGAAGGAATTGACGGGCAACGACGCGCGCATCAGCCAGTTGCTTTTGGAAATGGAGAAAGGCTGGGCGTAGCGCAGCCAGAACTGGTTGGCACTTCTGCCGGTCTCGGTCTGGCGGCCGATGTAGTAGTTCTGCATGTTGAAGGCCGTCATATTGGCCAGCGGGTTATTCGCCTGGGCCGCGGCGTCGGCCTCGGCCTGGCCGAAGGCAGGCCGCAGTGCGGTCAGCCCGGCAAAGCATAGACATGCTGTGATCACGACGTCCTGGGTTTTCATCCACCTCTCCTGGAACTTCATTCATGGATTGCACACGCGCTATGAACCCGCTTCGCTTGGCCCCGCGTTGGCGATGCCGTGGCCGCTACAACAGCGTGAAGAGAAGTTTGGACAATGTGCTTTTCACTGGCCATTGCGTGGCAACCAGTACCAACAAGGGCAACGCCGCTGGCAGTGCGATCTTGAACAGAATGGACTTGCTGATCACGGCGGGGCGCATCGCGGCCACGGCCTGATACATCGCCTGAATGTCGGCGACCGGACCAAGCTCTGGCGCATCGAGCATCGGATTTTCAGCGATCTGTTCTTTACGGATCCACCGGGCGTCCACCAGCCTTCCGTGTTCGGCAAGCAAGACGCCGTAATCCAGCAGCGCCTGCCGCTTGGCGCCCGCCATCATTCCCGAAAACACCAGCAACGGAGCCATCCCGGTCAGTATCAGCAAAAGCAGCAAGGTGGCGACCTGCAGGTAAAGCGAGGGCACGGTAACGCCGTGATAGAACACGGTATGGGCCCATGCCCCGGCGACCACGGCCGACACCGAAAACAGGAACGGCGCATACACCATCGGCAGCCGATCCAGAAAGCCCAATCCGCCCATTCGGTCGGGGTGCATCACCACGAGCTTGAGCGGCAGGCGCGCAATGCGCAGCAACAGCACGCCCACGAGCGCCAGCCGCCAGACCCAAGCCAGCAATAGGACGGCAAAGATAGGCCGGCTTACCAGCAGGAACCACCATGCGCCAAATCCCAAGCCGCCGCTGCGGGGCCCCGCCCATTGAACCTCGTCCGGGTTTGGCGAAATCAGAAAAACCGCCGTCCAGGCGGCGGCCAGCGTTCCGATGATGACCCAAGGATATGCACGCTTCTTGAGCCGGACGACGCCGTCGATGACTGCATCGAAGCGCGGAGCCAGGGCCTCATCCACCAGCCCGGACCGTTTGAATTCGAGCAGGCAGAGTGCAAGATTCTTCTGCGCTATGCCTTCGGCCAGAACCAGTAACGGAATGGCCACGAGGCAGCGGATGTGTATCCCGTAATGGCCCAGCAGCGTCTCGGTCATGCTGCCGTCGTGCACGGCGGGACTGCCGGCCAGCCAAGACGCGATGGCCAGGGGCAGCCACGCTACCAGCGCATAGACCAAGGCGCGCCGCTTGAGCCCCGCTCCCCTTGCCGGAATCAGGCCGATCTGGCATTGAAGACGCGAAAGGCCGTCGCCGTCGACCAGTAGAAAGGGCTTGTCACGGTTGGCGGGTAATGAATCCTGAGGCATGGGCATCTTGAACTGAGCGTCCCCCCTATTCTCACTAGTGACCTGCGCCGAAGTCCATGCTAATTTTGGCAAAAACTCCCTCGCCGGTTACAGAGAGATCTCATGGAATTGCAGCGATTCGAGTCGTTCGAGGAATTCCAGAATGCAGTGGTCAACGCTGACCTGAGTGTCCGCCTTCTTGGTCCGCACGACGGGAAATGGCAGCTCGGCAACCTTGACGTGGACGGCATAACCGTCCAGCGGGGCATCGAAACCGTACCAAATCTGTGCGAGGCTGCGGGCTGGCCCTCGCATCTCATGTTCCTGATATCCGAGGGCCGTCCCGGCCCCACATGGCTGAATGGCGTTCCCTTCGCGCGCGACAAGATCGGCATCATCGCGCCGGGACGGGGATTCGTTTTCCGCGCCGTCGGCCCCAACACATGGATCACCATTGCGGTGCCCACGTCGTTTCCACTGTTTCTCGCGGATGATATGGCGGGCCAGGTGTTGCGCCGTTGGTGCCGGGCGACGGCCATGCAGACCGCACCGCCCCGTGCGATCGAGGGTTTGAGAAACGCGGCGCTCATTGCAACCGACCCGCGCACGCCGCCTGCCATCGGCCGGACGCTGATAGAACACGCCCTGTTGGCGTTGCTGGGATCGCGCGAATGGCGGCCGAGGCGCGTGGTGGGACGGCCTCGCGCCTCTCCCCACGAATTGACCGACACCATGCTGAAACGTTTTCGCGCGTGGGACGCCGCGGCGCAGCAGTCGTACCAATTGGACTGCCCGCAAGTCGGCGCAAGATCCCTCAACAGCTTCTTCCATCACTGTTTTGGGCTGGGGCCCATGCAATATCTGCACCTGAGGCAGCTCCATGCGATTCGCGCCGCCCTGCTCGATTCTCGTGAAAGCGCGGCAACGATTGCCGACCTTTTCGAACGGGGCGGCTATCCGTACTCGGCGTACGCGCTGGCGAGGTATCGCGCCCTCTTCGGAGAGCCGCCGTCGGAAACGCGGGCGATGGGACCTCTCGTGCAGGGAAGCGGGACGGCCTGAATCGACCCCAGGGTCAGGAACTCACCGCCGCGCCCACGGTCTGTTCGCTGGGTCCACGCCTATCTCCTACCTGCCCCCGCCCACAGGATCCACCATCGCTTCTCTTTGCGCAGCCAGCAAGGCGTCGCTCTGATCGATGCGGATGGTGCCGATGCGTGGAAACTCGAAGTCAATGATGATGTACAGCGCGACCGTCATTACCATCGCGTAGACCACTTGATGCAGCAGCGTCTTGCGCGGCGCCGCCGCGAGGTTCAGGCCTACCAAGCAGGCGGCGACCAAGGCGAGAAAGCCCAGGAATACGTATGTCGCAATGGGCGGATGGACCTTCTGCGCCACGGTTTGCGCTGACGCGACGTCGAACATGTCGTTGACCGCGCCGGCATAGGACACTGCAAATGGCGGAACGCTGTCACGCGCGGCCCGCATCGACGTGGCCCAGATCTCTTTCTGCAGATCCCCCACTTTTGCCGCAATCGCGTCGCGGTGCGCCAGGTCTGCAACGTTGCGGTAATAGTTGATGCGTTCATCCACATAACGCCGGAACTGGGCGCGCAGCACGGGCTGGTGGCCGGCGTCGAGCATGTCGATGCGCAGCCACGCCGTCCCGATTGCGTTGACCTCCTGCACCAGCAGATCGCGGCGGTCGGCCATACGCTGTGCGGCGCCCGAGAAGGTGAAGGCGACCAGCAGCCCCAGCAATGCAAATACCGAACCTTCAATGACGGCGGAGCCCGAGCCGCTTTTTTCATCGGATCCGCGGCCCAGCCATCGCCCGATCTGCATGGCCGCCAGCAGCAGCACGAAGAATACCAAGGCAATGCTCACAAGAACGAGGGAATAGTTCATTCGATTACCCTTGGACTAGCCATGACTGGCGAAAGAAATTAAGCATGTCGGAGATTTCCCTGCGCCGCTACTGCGACGGGCCTTCATCGCCACGCCGATCCTATCTGGATATAGAAGGCATTCTGGTCTTTGCTGTGCGCCACGTCTACGCCCACCGCCAGGCCCAGCTTGCTGGCGATCAGATATCGGAAGCCGGCGCCGACGCTGACGACGGTGGTCGCCTCCGAGAACGAACGCCAGTTTCCATAGGCCTTTCCCGCTCCGGTGAAACCCAGCAAGGACCAGCGTGGCGTGAGGTTCCAACGCAATTCCGTCTCTACCGCAACTGCATCGCGGTCCTGGTAGCGCCCGCGCGACACCCCACGCAGGTCCACGTAGGGTTGGGCGTAGAACGGCACCGTGCCGCGGGTGAACTGCCCATCGGCGCGCAAGCCCAGGGTCCACCTGGGCGCCAACGGTACCCATGAGTAACCGCGCGTGCCATAGGCTTCGAACGACTGGTCGCTTCCCAGCCAACTACGCGCGAACTCGGCTTGCAACCGCGCATAGGATCCGCGGTTGGGATAAAAAATGTTGTCCCGGGTGTCGTAATCCAGCACCAACCCGGCCTTGCCGATATGACCGGACATCTGTGCCGCCGACAGCTCGCTAGCCGTCGCTCCGGTAAATCGCGTATTGGATCGGAAATAGGTATATCGCGGCCCAAGGTACCATGGACTGTCGCCAAGTTTCGCCAGCGCTTGCTGAAGCAGAAAGGTACCCTTCACCTCATAGCTGCGGCCGTGATTGAACGCGCCGTAATAATCAAGATTCGCCCGTCCCTGGGCCAAGGCGCCCAGATACCGGTAGCGATCCCCAGCCCAGCTATGAAAATGGAAAAGCGCGCCTCCGCGTGTCCCGTTCTCCGTTGCCAATCCGCCGATACCGGTGATATTGGGCGGAGCTTTGCGCTCCCCAGAGGCTTGACCCTCCCCGCCGGAATCGCCCCTGGACTCAGAAAAATACAGCAGCATCAGGCCCCCGCCGTAGCCTACGGCAGGCTCGGTAATGATGACGGGTACTGGCAGAACGCCTCTGTGTTCCAGCAGGAATTCGCTCGCGTCGAACCCGCCATCGCTCGTGTCGCGGGATGGGGTTGGCTGTGGCCAGGCGGCCCCAGGCAGCAGCAACGCCGTTAGTAGAACCAAAGCTGATCGCATCGTTGCCGCCTATTCCTCACCGTGACCATCGTGAAAACGGGCGAACACCTGGCGATGGCCGCCCAATGCTGGTGGTCAGTTTGCCTTCGAGGCCGTCCAGCAGCTTATTGAGCATCCTGGCCTGCCGGTCGTTAAGGGGCTAAGTCGCCCAGCGCTGCCAATAGCGCATCCTGACGAGCACCCCGTCCAGCAGCAGGTGGGCCTGATCCACCGCGCGATTCTGCCATTGCCGTCGTCGAAGGGATGCAGCGAGACGAACCATAAATGGGCCAGGCCCGCCTTGATCAGCGGCGGCATGGCGCGCGCGCCGGCGCTGTCCTGCGTGGCATTCAGCCATGCCAGGAACGCTGCGACGTCGGCTTCCAGGCGTGCCGCCGGAGGCGCTTCGAAACGGACCCACTGTCGGCCGATCCCCCCGGACACCACTGGCATCGGACCGTCGGCATCGTCGCGCCAGGCGCCCGCGTTGATTCTGGACAGGCCGGAATAGCCGGTCGGAAACAGCGCGGCGTGCCATCCGAACAGGCGGCCGCGCGTGACGGGAGGATCGCAGTTGGCGGTGGCGTCCAGGATCATGTCGACCACGCCTTCGGCGTGGCGGTCCATGGGCGTCAGCGTGCCGATGTCCACCGCTCACGCAAGATATTGCCCGCAGGTATTGCGGTGAAAGAGGCGCGCAAACACCGCAACCCGCAGCGCACCGGATCGGCGATCAGATGCCGACAACGCGGCTTATCCCGCCCTGCGTGACGACCTGCACTCGCTGACCCGTGGAGATAGGCACATCCGCTTCCTGCGTGATGACGCGCGTATCGCCGCTGTCCAGGCGTATGGTGATTTCAAGGCCCTGCCGGCGCGCGCTGGCGTTTTCGACCGCATTGCCGGCCATTGCCCCGCCGACCGCGCCGCCAACGGTCGTGATCCGCCGTCCCGATCCCCCGCCCACCGCGTTGCCCGCCACGGCGCCCAGCGCGCCGCCGGCAATGACGCCCAGGCCTGACGTCTGCGCCGCCTGGATGGTCACGGGGCGCACCCCGATGACATATCCCAATGTCACCGTCTGGGCGCGCTGGGCCTGATCGAAGGTATAGACGCGCGATGAGGCCGAAGGATTGGCGCAGCCTCCCAGCATGGCGGCCAGGCCAAGAATGGCCGCCACGGCGATCACGCTCAGGGGGCCCCGCTCAATTGCCTGCTGATGCTCTTGCATGATGCGTTCTCCGGTATGACGCAATGAAGGATGGATGCGGGCTCATCGCGGTTGTGCGGGCGCTGCCGCGGGCGCGGGCGCCTGCGGGGCCGGCGGCTGCGCGCCGCTGCGCATGAAATTCCCGTTCGCGTCGAAGCCGCCGATCGGGCGGCCATTGAAGAACACGACCCGCCGCGCGGTCCATTGCAGCTGGTTGGGTCCGACCTGGTCGTAGCCGGCGACCTCAAAGTCATACTGCCAGCCCGCCACGGGCTTGCCATCTTCGCCGGTGTAGGTCCCCTTCTTGACCGAGTCCGCGTACCCCTTGTCGCGATAGCTGACGTAGCGCGTGGGCGGCATGGAATCGCGCAGCGTCGACATGTACTGGTACAGATCGTCTTCGCTGGGAGGAGTCCCATACTTGGCCAGGTCGTTCTGAGTCGCGACGGAGGACGCGCAACCCGCAATCAGGCATGTGGAGACAACCAGGAATAGCCTTTTCATCGGAATCGCTCCTTGATAAGCGTTCCCGCCGGCACTCAAGCAGCCAGCGGGCGTCGACTTGCTGGAACCAGCTTCATGAGGGGGTGCGGTTGGTAGCGCCACGGAATGCGGAACGCAGCAGGCTCAGTAGAAAGCCGCCAGTGAACATTCCCAGGATATACACGCCGATGACCAGTACCGAGGCGGGCAACGTGACGGTGGAAGACCAGAGCGACAATGTGACCGCGTCGAAATTCTGGATTTTGAACGAAAGTACGATTGCAGTTAGCAACACTATTAATACGATGTAAAGGTATCGCATGATTCACCTTTCGTATTGGTTGGCTAAATCGGCCTTAAGCCAGCTGGGGCTTGTCGTGCGAAAAAACTATGCCATTCATTCGGCCGGAAAACAACAAAAAATAGGGCCACCTGTGGTGCGCATTTGTAATCCCCTGATCGCCGGGCACGCCGGCGCGCCCTGTTCCGCCCCGGGTTACAACATGCAAAACCGTTGTACCTCGCGAAAAAGCGGTCCAGAATGTACACGCCATAAATCATGGTGACGTATGGCCGGCCCTTGAATGAATAGCCGCGGCTTGCGGTCTATCTCTTGCGGGCTGCATATAGGGGATAGTTCATGGAAGCGATCAAAGATTGTTGCATGGCAAGACACCCTCAGGACCCCGGACGCCGCACCTTGTTGAAGGCAGGCATAGGCGCCGGAACGGCAGCGGCGATAGCCGCGGTATCGCTGGTGCCGCGCGGGGCCGACGCGGCGTCGCTTACTCAGGCGCAGCGCGATGCAATGACCCCGGATCAGGTCATCGATATGATGAAGCAGGGCAACGAGCGCTTTCGCGCCGGCAAGCCTCAACAGCACGACTACCTGGCCCAGAAGCGGTCCAGTGCCTCGGGACAATTCCCCGCGGCGGTAATCCTCAGCTGTATCGACTCCCGGGCCCCCGCCGAGATCATCCTGGACACAGGCATCGGCGACACATTCAACGGGCGGATCGCGGGCAACATTTCAAATAACGATTTGCTGGGCAGCATGGAATTCGCATGCGCGGCGGCCGGCGCCAAGGTCGTGCTGGTCATGGGACATACCGCATGCGGTGCGGTCGCTGGCGCCATCGACAACGTAGAGCTGGGCCACCTGACGGGCCTGCTCAAGGTGATCAAGCCCGCGGTCGAGGCAACCAAGTTCTCGGGCGAACGCAACGGCAAGAATGCGGCATTTGTCGACGCCGTCGCGAAGACGAATGTTCAACATACCGTCGACGCCATACGCAAGAACAGCCCTATCCTGGCCGGCCTGGAAAAGGAAGGAAAAATCAAGATCGTCGGATCGATGTACGACCTGAGCAACGGCATGCTCACGTTCCTGACCTGACCGCTGGCGGCTGAAAGCCGGCGGTATTGGACCCGGCAGGTTTCAGCCCTGCCGGTTTGACGCGCTCGTTCTGATTCTGGAGGTCTCCATGACTGTAAGCATACGGGTCCGGCCTTGGCATTGCGCCATGGCGATTCTCATCTCGGCTGTCGCAGCACCCTCTTGGGCGCAGTTCACCGGCCAGGGCGCTCAGGTGCTCACGCCAACCGTGGCCGAAATCCTGGCCAAACCGGTCGATGGTCAGATGGTTCGAGTGCAGGGCCATCTGCTAAGCAAGATCAGATCGGAAACCTATATGTTCTCCGACGGCACTGGCGAAATCGTGATGGAGATCGACGACGACGATTTCCCCAAGCAGCCCATCACCGAGAAAGACAAGATCGAAGTTGTCGGTGAGGTCGATACCGGACTGCGCCGCCCTCCCGAAATCGAGGCCGAATCGGTCCGCGTACTGCCTTGAATCCAGCCGCACGGCGGCGCATCGGCCCTCCCCCAAGACAGGCCGTGCGCCGCGGCGCGCTGCAAGGGTCAGGTTCCCCTGACAAAGCCGACGTTATCGCCGATCACCGTGGTTGGACCGATAGGCAGCGGTTCCGGATTGACGATGTCCAATTTCACGAACTCGATCTTCTCTTTCCAAACCTTGCGCAGAAAATCTTCGATCGCGTGGATGGTGAGCTGCTCGCCTGGGCAACGCCGGTAGCCAAAGCCGAATGGCGCGAACCCGGCGAAATCGCACACCGGCATCGCCTTGCCGTCAGCCACGCCGAACACCGTGCCGAACGCGCTATTCTGCATTTCGGCCTTGCGCCCGTCCTTCACGGCGAAGGACGCCGGCTGAAACGGACAGCCCGCCAGACCCATCTTTTCGATATGCGCCTGATTGACATCCTTGCTGGTGGGCGCCGTTTCGTAGCGTGAGGGATCGAACGCTTCGGGGTTCTTCCACTGCACCGGATCCTTGCTGGTGCTGGTGTGCGGGCTGACGATATAGCCGTGACGTTCAAAACGGGGCGGCCGGGTTTCCTCCAGGGCCGAGATGCTTCCGCCATTGGGCGAAATCGTGCGGAAAAGCTCCATCACGAATCGCTCCAGGGGCGGAAAGGTGGTCCCTTGGGCATCGTCGTAATTCCCTTCCATGGTCTTTTTGAACCATGCCTTCGTGTCGCCGTCGCCCGTGTCGCGCGCCAGCTTCAACATGACGTTGTAAAGCGTATTTCCCCACTGGCTGAACGCGACGAAATTATGGAAGCACTCGAAGACCACGTCCTTGTGGCTGAAATGCTCGCTCTCCTCGCCGTTCTTCATCCAGTACCAGGCAAAGGTCTTTTCGGGATTCGGGATCTTGCCCGATGAAATGTCGGCCAGCTTCTCATCGATCCAGGATTTCAGGAAATCCAGATGCGCGCGCACCGTCATGTAGTTCTCGTACACGATACGCTGGGTCGGGTCGCGGTAAGCCAGCACCGTATTGAAGGCCTCACCGATCTGGCGCACCCGCTGCGGAATGCCTTCGTTCTTCACACCCAGGTGCAGGTCCCAGTACAGGTCCCAATACCCTTCAAGATACGGCCGCATCAAGGGCTTTCCGGCATTGGCTGGACTCAGCAACTTGTCGAAGAACGCCGTGATCTTATCGCCGTACTGGCTTCGGTACAGGTCGGGCGTTACGGCGGACATATAGATCCGCTTGCGCAGATTGTCGGGCCCCCGCTTTTCCAGACCCTGAAGAAACACGGTGACGCCATCCTGCGGCGCGGGACGCCAAGTCTTGCTGAGCAATCCCCACAGGTCATTGGGCAAGGCGTTTTCCTTGGTCAGCGTGACGTCGATCATGGGCAGTACTGGCCGCTCGCCCTGATAAACGCTGACGAGGAAGTGCGGAATAATAACGTTCTCGATGTACGCGGGATCGAAATCCTTGAGGAACTGCGCGCGCACGCGCGCCGCCGCGGAAGCCAGATCGACGGGCGCCAGAGGCTGCCCGGGTACGGGCGGGGACTGCGAGAAAACCGGTTGAGTGGATAACGTGGCGACGGCAGTCGCACCCGTGGTCAGGAATGTTCTTCTCTTCACGATGCTCTCCGAAACGGATTGACCAGCTAGAGACAAAAAACAAACGCGCGCACTGGCGGCGGACAGAGTCCGTTTAGAAATTTAAGTCTCGCCCGGAAGAAACGCAATGAAAGCGCGCGGCGCCGCCCCAATGCAAGAATGTGTCACCGGCGATGGCGCTGTTTCCGCCTCCCGGCCAGAGGGGTCGTTCCCCTTTAAGGTGTTCTTCAGACTAGTTGCCTATAAAGGGGAGTTCAAATCCACTCACCGCCGCAACGTACCGCTTGCGGGTCATTCCCTAATGAAGCAATCGGTCGTCTCCCTTACTCGCAAAGTGAAGTTCTATCAGTTGGTCGTATTCGATCAGATCGTCACGAGCGGCTCGTTGATCAAGGCTGCCGCAGCGCTGAATCTCACTCAGCCGTCGGTGACGAAAATCGTCCAGGAACTTGAACACCATTTCAAGGCGCCGCTGCTTATCCGCGGGCCGCGTGGCGTTACCGTCACCGAAATCGGCGAACTGGTGTCGCGTCACCTGCGTTCGATTCTTGCCGACCTGCGCAGGCTGAACGATGACGTCGACGCCTATCATCGCGGCACGTCGGGCTATGTCCTGGTTGGCACATTGAACTCCGCGTCCGTATCCGTCATCCCCGGCGCGCTCGATCTACTTCGCGAAGCCGCGCCCGGGGTCATCGTCTCTGTACGCCAAGGATCGCTGAACCAGTTGCTGCCGCTGCTGAGGACGGGCGAGTTGGACCTGGTGATCGGACGCATCCCCGACGGCTGGGATTGGCATGCCGATGCGGGCGAGCTCGCCGTGACGCGGCTCTACCGAGATGCGTTCTGTGTAGTGGCCGGCGCCAAACACGTTTTTGCGGAAACGGGTGCCACCGCCTGGGCGCGGATGCACGAATTCCCCTGGATGCTCCCGCCGCGCGGCTCGTCATTCCGACATGTCGCGGAAAGCCTGTTCACCCGCGTTGGCATGGCCCCGCCGGCCGTCGTGACGGAGTCGACGTCCCTGCTTACCGACATCAGCCTTCTGCAGAACAACCGTACGCTCGCCCTGATGGTCAAGGGCGTAGCCGACCCATTCATTCGGGGTGGCATGCTGCGGGCTATCGATGTCGGCGAGGTCCTGGATTACGGCGAGATCGGCTGCTTCTTTTGCTCAGGCAGGGAACAAGGCCCTGCCCTTCAGGCATTTCTTGAATGCCTGAACAAAAGTGCAAGCCGTGTCGACGCGTCCAGGATGATTGCATTCGAGGATGGAGGCCCGCGCGGGCGGATGGAGCCCGCGGCGGGACACCTGGCATGACGCAAGCGCCAGGGCGATGAGGGCACGCGCCACGCGCGAGGAACTTTAATAATCCTCCTATATCGGTAGTGGGCGATTGCGTTCAGGCTAGTGGTTCGTACGTTTTCGAATGCGCGCAACTCCGCCAGGACGCGCCCGCGCAGATTCCATGAATCGCTCCGACGTCTCTCTCTCGCGCAAAGTGAAGTTCTATCAATTGGCCGTGTTTGGCCAAATTGTCGAAACGGGCTCCTTGGTCAAAGCGGCAGCGAGCCTGAACCTGTCCCAGTCGTCGGTCACGAAAATCGTTCAAGAGCTTGAATACTATTTCAAGGCCCCTTTGCTGATCCGCAGCCGTCGAGGGGTGAGCGTCACCGAACTGGGCGGTTTGGTCTCGCGCCGCCTGCGCCCGGTTCTTGCCGGCGTGCGCAGGCTGCATGACGACATCGATGCCTATCATGGCGGCACGTTGGGCCGCATTACCGTGGGGTCGCTGAATTCGGAATCCGCTTCGATCATTCCCTGCGCATTGGATTTGCTACGGGAACGGGCTCCCAAGTTGGTTGTCTCGGTCCGCCGGGGCCAGATGGCGCAACTGTCGTCGCAACTGAAGGCCGGAGAGCTCGATATCATCGTTGGCCGAATTCCGGAAAACTGGCAATGGCATCCGGACGCAACGGAGCTTCTCGCGGCGCCGCTTTATCGGGAAATGTTCTGCGTCGTGGCGGGCGTGAACCATCCGCTTGCAAGGGGCGGCCCGCATACATGGCCGCAAATGCACGAATTTCCGTGGCTGCTTCCGCCGCCGGACACCCCGCTTCGGCAGCTTGCCGAGAGCTTGTTTTCGCGCGTTGGCATGCCCTTGCCCACGAGCATGATGGAATCGACTTCCTTGTTGGCCAATATTGGGCTGCTTCAAAACAACAGCACCCTGGCATTGACGGTAAAAGGCATCATCGATCCATTCATACGCGCTGGCATGTTGAGGATCATCGACGCGGGCGAAGTGCTGGATTACGGTGAAATCGGATACTTTCTTGCCGCGAACCGCGAGCCTGCCCGTGGTTTGACCGTATTCATGCAGTGCCTGAAGGACAGCGCAAGCCGTGGCTACCTGAATATGAAAAATTGACGGCCAAAACCGTCGCTTCGGCAAAACCATGAAGCGGCGCAGCGCAACATAGCGCCGCGCCGATAATCCCATTCAGACAAATCTGGACTGCTCCAGGACGGTCAGCTCGCGCCGAAAACGCGCGATGTCAGCGCGGGCCCGCGCCTCGTCGGCGGGATCCCTGCCCATTCCGGCATTTCTTTCGCGCATCATGGCTGCCGTCAGCAGATCCTGCACCTTGTCCCGGTCGAGCGTTTCGAATGCCCATAGAAGGGTATGGTCCGTGCCGACCAATGCAGTCACGGCGGCGTTTACGGCGCCGCGCTCGTCACGCGCGTAGGTCAATACATTCACGATATCGCGTTGTCCAGCCACGGAGAATGCGACAAGCCAATGCGGCATGCCGTTGCGGCGAGCGGACATTGTCCGCTTGCTGCCAGGCGGCGTATAGCTTTGCGCTTGCCTGCGGCCCATGGAGCTGGAGGGACGATCCGACGCCCAGCTCGTGTGATTCATGTTCGATTCCAAAGCAATTACCCGTTCATTTAATAAATCACCCGCGTAGGACTTCATGTCGTCTGACATTTTTATGCGCGGGCGCTGGCGCGGCGGATGGCCGGCTAAGGCCGCGGGGCCAGTGCCCCTCAGAAGGCCACACCAAAATCAATGGATTGCCATTATTCCACGGGGAATCGCTCCCAACTATTCTAATCGACTATACCGAAATTCCGTAATTCGATTTATCAGAGACAGGCCGCTTGTCTATAGTGATCAGCGTCTCTCGGCACAAGCATAGATAATAAAACGCCGATCCTCAAGACAGGCAGGAGGCAAGCAGCAAACCCCAACTCCAGGGGGCCCTCAATTATGGACAAATGATGGAAAGAAATATTCTGCTGACAATGACCGAGACGGTCGGCGTCCTTGCCGACTTGATTATCAAGCAGCACCTCAAGGTTGAAGCCCTTAGAACCGCAATAATCGGAATCACATGCACGGTTTCCAGTTCACCGGCTCTGCGCGAACCCCTGAACAGGCATTTTGAGCTGTCGATGCAGGACGACGCAAAACGTAGCGATGAAATCGGCTATTCCCCGGAAATGCAGCGGCTCAGAAACGAATGGCTGTCGGTACTCATGCCCGTGGACGCCGGAAAAAAAATGCAACCGCGCACCTGAACACCCCACCCTCTTCTCCAACGCTTCGCCACAAATAATACGCGGCAACATAATCAAGGCTGATAGGTATAAATAATATGTTCAATAAACTAAGCGTCCGCACGTTCGCGGCATTGCTGTTGTGCCTGCTGGCAGGCGCAATGGTCGTATCAAACGCCGTCGCCTGGAGAAGTCTCGACACAAGCAACGAAAACCTTGCCGAAGTCAAAGAGGCATACAAGGGACAGTCGGCCGAACTGAGCGCCGCGTACCTCCAGTTGCTTCGGGCCCGCGTCAATCTGGCCAGCGCCTTCAATGACCTTCTGGCGGGCAAGGAAGGCCAGGTTGCCGCCGGCATCCAGGCCAGCGAGAGCGCACTTCAGTTACTGGAACAGAACTTCAGCGCGTTCATGAAGAACGCGCGCAAGAACGCCTCGGCGACGTCCCCTCAGATCGCGCAACTCGAAAAAGCGTACCACGCCTATATCGACGCGGTCGCTTTGCAGATGAACGCCTTGAAGGCCAAGGACACCGACCGCTACCTTGCGCTGGACGAAACGTCCCGCAAGCGCGGGCAGGTATTCAGCGCGCATAACGCCGAAGTGCTGGAAATCATCGACCAGCGCACCGAGCATATGGCCGCAACCGCATCGCGCGAGCACGCCAACGCGCGCATCGTCACCATCGCAACCCTTGTGTTGGGCCTGGCCCTGGCATTCGCCGGCTGGATATTTGTGAACCGCATCGTCCTGCGTCCCCTCGTGGAAGCCGGGCACCATTTCGACCGGATTTCCGAAGGCGACTTCACGGGACGCATCGAAAACAAGACCCAAAATGAAATCGGCCACCTCTTTGTCGCCATCCGCCAGATGCAAGAGAGCCTCACGCGCACGGTATCGTCGGTACGCCACGGCGTCGACGAAATCAACACCAGCGTGCGCGAAATCGCAGCCGGCAACATGGATCTTTCGGGCCGCACCGAACAACAGGCCGCGTCGCTGGAGCAGACTGCCGCATCAATGGAGCAACTGTCGGTGACCGTCAAGCAGAACGCAGACAACGCCCGGCAGGCCAATCAACTGGCCTCCAGCGCGGCGTCGGTCGCGGAACGCGGCGCAACCGTTGTCTCCGAGGTCGTCAGCACGATGCAGAACATTTCCGCCAGTTCGCATCGCATCGCGGAGATCGTTTCTGTCATCGATGGCATCGCGTTTCAAACCAACATCCTGGCGCTGAACGCCGCCGTGGAGGCCGCGCGCGCGGGAGACCAGGGCAAGGGATTCGCGGTGGTGGCCGGAGAAGTCCGCAGCCTTGCGCAACGCAGCGCGCAGGCGGCGAAAGAAATCAAGACCCTGATTCTGGAGTCCGTCACCGCCGTGGACGGCGGATCGCGCCATGTGGAACTTGCGGGCGTCACCATGACCGAAATCGTGACCTCCGTGTCCCGAGTGACCGACATCATGGGTGAGATCTCGGCTGCCTCGCAAGAGCAGTCCCTGGGCATTGACCAGGTCAATCGCGCCGTCACCCAGATGGACCAGATGACGCAAAAGAACGCGGCCTTGGTTGAGCAGGCGGCGGCAGCGGCCAGTTCCCTGGAAGAACAAGCCAGGGCCCTGGCCGGCGCCATGGACGTCTTCAAGACGCATTCCAGCGAAATCATCGATGTGGCCGCCAAAGACCTTCGCGTCGTGCAGCCCGGGGGCTCCCAGGAAAAGGCCCTGGCGCGGCCAAGCCTGCCGATCAATCGGGACGCCGCTGCAGGCAGCGGCAGGCACACGCGAAGCACGATGACGCCCGGACCCGCCGCAAGGCTGACAGCAGCCACCCCATCCACCGGAAGCGACGATTGGGAATCCTTCTAGACCGCAACAACGCTCGCGATGACGGGCGGGCGCCGAAACGGCGGTGATCTACGCTTCCGTTTCCGTGTGATAGCTTCTGCCGTCCAGAAAAGCCTGTAAGCCGTCCATGCAGGCGGCCCCGCCGAACATGCCGAGTCCGCCGCCAATCCGGGCGGCGGCTTCGATAGAGGGGTTGGAAATATTGGCCCTGACCGTCGCGAATCTCAGCCGGCTACCCAGGCGCTCGTTGCGCTTGGAATCCGCCGACCAGATACTGACACCTCCCGCGTCACGCAACGCGTTGGCGCGGCCCAGCACCTGGTCTTCTCCCCGAAAGCTCTCGACATACAGCACCGGACCGCAGGGTTCCATCTGAGGGTCAGCCGGAACCGCCGCCCTGACCTCAACCAGGCTGGGTTCGATGTAAGCCCCCACGGACAGGGGGCCTTCCGGGATTCGTCCCTGGATAAAGACCCGGCTAGACGCGCGCAGGCTTTCGACATGCGCCGCGATCCGGTCACGCTGGTCTTTACCGATCATGCACCCCATTTGCGACCGAGGGTCCTGCCCCGGACCCACACGCACCGCTCGGAAGGCATCGCCCAACAGCGAGACAAAAGCGTCGTAAGCGCCCTCTTCTATCAGTACGTGACCGATGGCGCTGCGCAATTGTCCACTTTGTCCCGCGCTGGTCAGACTCGCGGCCGTGACCGCGCTGACCGTGGCTTGGGTGGCTTGGTCCTGGAACACAATGGCGAGCGCCTTTTTATCCAGGTTAAGCGCAAAGGGTTTGAAATTGGCCGCTGCGCTGCTTGCCAGATTTCTGCCTGATGTCGCGCCGCCCGTAAACCAGACCAAGTCTACATTCGCGGATCTGCAAAAGGCATCCGAAAAAGAGGCGCCGGATTCGATCACCGAATTGACGATGCCCTCCGGCAGACGAGGGTCGATCGTCAGGCATTCCAGCGCCAGATTATGGGCCAAGGCGGTTTGGCAATGGGGCGAGACAACAACGGCGCAACCGCTAGCAAGCGCCTGTCCCAGCACATTGGCCAATGCGGCAATCGGCGCGTTCCAGGGCAGGATTGCGGCAACGACGCCTATCGGCTGAAAGGTCAAGACGCTGCGATATCCCTGTGCGGTGTCGATGGTGCGCCCGAAAATGTTCCGCGCCAGACCCGCGTAATACTTCAGATCGGATTCTGCTGTTTGGATCTCGGCAAGCGCCTCGCGTCTGAGGCAACCGCTGAGCGACACCATGCAATCCGCGATTTGATGCCTGCGCCGGCCTAGACAGGCGGAGAACTCCATCAGGACGTCAGCGCGCATGGCGCTGCAGTGGGCCCACTCGGTATCGAAAAAGGCGTGGCTCGCGGCATCGATGGCGGCTTCGATTTCCGCATGCTCGGCCTTCGCGTACTTTGAAAATGGTTCCGACGAGGCCGGATCATGAGCCAGGCCGTAGGCACGCTTGCCATCCAATCCGTCTATCCATCTGCCATTGATGTAGTGCTCCGCGACTCGCATTGTGTCTCCACATTCAAGTATTCGGTTGGCGTACCTGGCAAGAAACTGTAGCCCAATCGGATTGACTTACCACGGCGTGAAGGATTCGAAAAAAGAATATCAATATTGACTGACGGAATAACCTGCTTCGGAACAGGCTAAGAAACCAGGAAAACATCTGCTCGGCCCTTGAAAACCAAGGATATTCAACGGGCGGATAGCATCATTCCGTTTATGAATTGTTCACGCGCTGCGGTTATTACTAGCATAAGAACGCAAGCTGAACCTGGATCAAAAAGAACAACAACCCCGGGAAGAGCCGCCCCTACCTTGAGGCACCCATCATGAGCAGCTCGTCCGTCCGCATCGAATCCCGCAATCTGGACCGCTTTGATATTCCGGATTTTGTGTTCGAAAGCGCGCCTGCCGGCATTATCATCATGACCATCGACGGGCAGATAATCGCCCTGAATCCCGCCGGAGAAAAACTCTTCGGTTATGAATCCCAAGAGCTCTCGGGAAAGCACATATCGTTTCTGATTCCGGATCACGCCGTCCTGAAAGCGCAGGAGTTCAAGCGAAACAGGCCGGCGCGCAGCGCACGGCATGTCGTGGGCAAAAGCCGAGAACTCACCGGCAGGAACAAGGGCGATTGCGAATTCCCCCTGCACATGAGCATCGGCGAGTTCACCGTGCGGAACCAGAGCCTGCTCATGGGGATCTGCCACGACACCACCGAAGGCTACCGCGCGATTGAACGGATACGCTTTCTGTCGAGCTACGACGCTTTGACGGGCTGCGCAAACCGGACCTATCTGCACGCGCACATCGCAAGAAGCCTCAAGGAACTGACGGCAACCGGCCGGCAGTTGGTGGCCGTGCTGATCTACCTGGAAGGCATGAAAGAGGTCAACGTAGCGATCGGACACAGCATAGGCGACAAAGTCCTTTGCGAACTCGCCGACCGGCTCAAGCGCCACGCGCACGGTGGGGACATCGTGGCAAGGATCAGCGGCGCCGAGTTCGTCTATCTATCCGTCCATCCCACCAATAATCTTCGCCCGAAGGTGCTGGCCCGGCAGTTGGCCAAACGCCTCGCCGAACCCGTGCTGCTGAACGGGGCCGAATTTCACGTCAAGGCCAACATCGGATTGAGCGTGCAGGGTTGCGCCAGCTTGAATCGCACGCCGACTCCCGACGAAATCATCAGCGACGCCACGGTGGCGATGTTCCAGTCGAGCGGCAACGAGGGCAGCGCGCAGGTCTTTCACCCCACGATGCGCGAAACGCTCCAGCGGGAGCAGTCCCTGCTGGAAAACCTGCGCAAGGCGGTACAGGACGGCTCGTTCGAGCTTCATTATCAGGTGCAGGTATCGCTCACGACCGAGCGCATCACGGGCATGGAGGCCTTGCTGCGATGGCATGACGGCGATAACGGCATGATATCTCCGGACGTATTCATTCCATTGGCTGAGCGTTCGGGGCTCATGCGCATGATCAACGACTGGGTGCTGCACCGCGCCTGCGCCGACAACAAAGCGCTCATTGACGCCGGCGTGCTGGACGTGCCGGTCGCCGTGAACATAAGCGCCAGTTCATTCATGCGCGAGAACTTCGCCGATATCGTGATCGGCGCGATCAAGAATGCTTCAATTCCGCCCAACAGGCTGGAACTCGAAGTCACCGAGACGGTCGCCTTCGACGACCTCGCCAAGGCCAGGAATCACATTTCGACCCTGCAGGGCCGCGGCGTGCTGGTTTCGATCGACGATTTCGGAATTGGATACTCGTCTCCGAGAACGCTGCTTGAACTGTCGTTCAACAAGCTGAAGATCGATCGCGGTTTCATTGCTGAAGTCATCAATGATGCCAAGCACCAGGCCATCGTCAAGGGCTACCTTCTGCTTGCGAACAGCATGAACATTCCCGTCGTGGCCGAAGGCGTGGAAGACCAGGCGCAGCTTGAATATCTGCGCTCCCAGGGCTGCGACTATGGGCAAGGGTATCTGTTCTCGAAACCCCTGCCCCTGGACAGGCTGATCCGTCTGGTCCTGTCCCGCAAGGCCGTGGCGCCCACGCTCGACCCCGCCGCGGCAGCTTGAAATGAGACCGGCAAAGGACAGTCGTACACACCCTACTCTCGAAATCGCTACAGGCCCGCCCGGCGATGCCGGCTCCTTCCGGTCATTAACCCGGACTTACATCGCGTACGCCGCGGTTGTCCTGGTTTCGCTGTTGGCCATCGTATATTTTGGAATAAACGCGACCTGGCTGTCGTACGTCGACAAGGAACAAACCCGCCGTAGCCTGCGCGTCGTCGGGGCCGGCTTGCAAACCATGGAAGAGCTCACGCGCGAGGCCACATTGACCTTGGAGGCATGGGAAATCGAAGCCCGGGAACCGCTCGGGTTGGGCCTGGCGCGCTTCGAGACCGATACCGCGATTACCCATCTGGAAGAACTGCTGACGTCAGCGCAGTGCGTGTGGTGCAGAACCGGCAAGGCAAGGATGATCGAATTGGCATCCGCGCTGGCCGCCTTCCGGCTGCATGCGGACGAGTATCTGAGCATGAGCGCCCGCCCAGAAGGCGGCCGAAACATCGATTCGCTCATGCAGGCAATTACGTCGGTCCAGCCTCCCATCATGACCATTGTGGCCAACCAGATCAGCGCAGCCTGGAGCGCGCCCATCGACATCAGCGAAGAACTGGCACTGCTTGCCTACCTAGGCGAACTGTACGAACGCGCGGAACAACTCAGATCCAGTCTCATGCCCGCACTGATGGGGCGCAGGCATTTATCCGAAAGCGAATTGGTCCACGCCCACCGCGCGCTGGCCCGCACCCAAAAACTCGTGGCCATCATCGGGGCGGCCGTGCAGCACCGCCCGGACCTGCAGACGCTGGCGGATGCCTCGATCCAATCGCGCGCCTATGTCCAGGGCCAGGCATATATGGCGGGTCTGCTGGAAAGCCTGACACAATCCCCGCCGGGCGATGCCACTATCGTCGAGATGAACCGCCAGTACGCCACTACTATCGGGGCCCTGGCCACTCTCCGGAACGGCCTGCTTAGAGATACCTTGATAAAGGTGGATCAGCACGCAACGCTGCTGGAAACCCAATTCATCCTTGCCGTCGTGGCGGCCGTTGCGCTTTCGGTATGCCTGATCTGCGGATTGATCAGCTTCTGGAACAGGATCGTGCATCCATTTCGGGTTGCGAACAAGATCATCCGCGGATTTATTCGGGAAGACGCGGGCATCCAGATGCCTTCCCCCACCAACTATAACGGCGTCACCCGAGAGTTGTTCAGTACATTGTCCTCGCTGAAGGAGCACATAGACTTCAAACGAGACCTGGAAACCCGCCGAGACGAATTGATTGAAAATTTAATCAAACTGTCTGAAACCGATCATCTCACCGGCCTGTTGAACAGACGGGCATTCGAAAAATGCGTCGCGGAATTCATTGACGGCTGGCGCGACTCCAGCAAGCTGCTCGCATTCATACTTTTTGATATCGACCATTTCAAAGAGGTCAATGACAGCTATGGCCACATGGCGGGCGACAGTGCCCTGGCCGCCATAGGAGAAATATGCCGGGAAAGCTGCCGCAAGATCGACATCATGGCGCGCGTCGGCGGTGAGGAGTTCTGTGTGGTCTGCTTCGTCGGCAGCACCACCGAGGCGGACGGAATCGCGCATAGGCTGCGGCTGAATATCCAGAACCGGCAGATTATTTACAAACCCGGAAGCTCGTTCCAGATCACGGCGAGCTTCGGTGTTGCTGTTTCGCGCATACACGAAGAATGCAATACCAGCATTCTCTTTGGCAAGGCGGACCAGCTCTTATATTCGGCCAAAGCGTATGGACGCAATCGGGTGATACTCAACGAGGGCAAAAAGCCTCATCCATAGCCCGGCCTGCTTGCCGAATCTCGCAAGTCGCACAGGTTCTCTGGCTTGCCGCCCCTGCGGCACTCGCTATCCCCCACAACCCCTGACTCGGTCCTATTTCGCCTGATTGGCGGGATGCGCGCGTACGTTGGGGGTATTCCATCCACTCAACGCGTACCTACGCAGAAAATCCGCCTCGGAATGCGGGATTGGTCGGCGGTGCCCGCATCTCGTCATTGCACGATTTCCGCGGTAGTCCATCGCGTATTTTCCAGTTTTATTTTTTTGACGGGGCAATTTCAAGCCCAACGCCGCCCCAAATATTCTTATAGGGAATAGAGATATGCATTTTATCAATTAGTGGCAATGAGCCGTAAAACCTAGAATTTTCTGGACAGAAGAAAATTAGCGTAATTGGCAGCATCTTGAAATATTCAGGCACAACAAACATCGCAGCCGGTTCGAGCTTTCTGAATATCGACCCAACGGCGTTTTCCCCAACATCCCATAACAAAGAGAACGGCATGCAATCAGCCATGATCAGAAACCTAGCCGTCGATACCCATTTGAATAAATGCTGGCGTCCCATACCCCCGATCAGGTCTCGCAGTTCCCGGAAGCAATATAACGAGCGTTATTTTCTGTATTCGATTTTCTGGACTTCTACGTCATGAAACACTCGACCGTTTCGCTCGCCCGGAAGGTGAAGTTCTATCAACTGGTTGTTTTCGACCAAATCGTCGCGAGTGGTTCTCTGGTCAAGGCCGCCGGCGCCTTGAATATCACTCAGCCTTCTCTCACGAAAATCGTTCAAGAGCTTGAGTATTTTTTTCAAGCCCCCCTGCTGGTGCGCGGAAACCGCGGTGTCACCGCGACCGAACTGGGTGAACTCATATCGCGCCGCGCCCGTTCCATGCTCGCGGACCTGCGCGCGCTGAACGACGACGTCGAAGCCTATCGCCGTGGCACCTCGGGCTACATGCTGGTGGGCTCCCTGACATCCGCGTCCATGTCGGCCATTCCGCAGGCGCTGCATCTGGTCAGGCAGCGGGCCCCAAGCCTGCTCATATCGTTGCGCGTGGGGCAGATGAACCAGTTGCTGTCCGTGCTGCAAGTAGGAGAACTTGATATGGTCGTCGGACGCATCCCCGACGATTGGGGTTGGCGCGCCAATGTTGGCGATCTTACGGTCGTGCCCTTGTACCAGGAAAGGCTGTCGGTGGTGGCCGGGGCCAAGCACCCGCTGCACGCCCTGGAGACCCGGCCCTGGGACCTCATGCATGCCTATCCCTGGATCCTGCCGCCTCGGGAATCCGTGTTTCGCAACTGCGCCGAGAATGTATTCGCCAAGGCCGGAATGACACCGCCCACCGACTTCATCGAGTCCGCCTCCATCCTCACGAATATCGCCCTGATGCAGGACAACCAGACGCTCTCGTTGCTGCCGGCCGCCGTCGCGGGGCATTTCGTGCAGAGCGGGATGATCAAGGAGGTCGACGTGGGCGAGGATCTTGCCTACGGCCAGGTGGGCTGCTTCTTTGCCGCGCACCGCAAGCGCGAACCCTCACTGAGCCTGTTGCTGGAATGCCTGAAGAAAGTGACTCAGGCTGTCGAGCGTGAAGACGCCCCATTTCCTACGGCGGCATCTTTGTCGCTGATGAATCACTGAAGGCGCGGATTCACGCCGTGGCGCGGTGGCATGCGATGCGGGGAAGACGCTGACGCGCCATCTGCAAGTATGTGCTGATATCAAAATCCGATATAGCTGGATTCGCTATTTGAATTATTTTTACCGATAGAAACGCCATATTATCCCAAAAAAATGCAGCCGCTATTTTGCGGACATCCCATGGGGACATTTCTTCCAATAATGAAAAATCTCCAGCCAGCAATTCACCATCTATTATTTTGATATGTCATTTCGCCACATTTCCAAGCTTACCCTGAAATCGCGCATTATTCTTGGGTTCGCGCTTGTCCTTTTGATGATGTGCGTTTTGACGGCAATCGGGATTACCCGTGTCAATGCCATATCCAATTCACTGGCCACCATCGGCGACGTAAACAGCGTCAAACAACGCTACGCGATCAATTTCCGTGGCAGCGTCCATGACCGGGCGATCAGCCTTCGGGACGTGGTGCTGGCTGCGCCGGACAGCACGGATTCCCATGTAAAAGACATCGCAAGCCTGGCGGCCGCCTATGCCGCGTCCGCGCAACTGCTGGACAGGATGTTCGCCGAGCGCACCGATATCACAGAAGAAGAAAAACAGATCCTAGCCAGTATCAAGGACACCGAATCACGCACGCTGCCGCTGATCCAGCGCGTTATCGACCTTAGAAAGGCCGGCGCGCAAGAGGCGGCTGTCACTCTGATGCTGCAGCAAGCCCGGCCCGCATTCATTGAATGGCTGGCCAGGATAAATCAGTTCATCGACCTGCAGGAACGCATGAATCAGGCCGAGTCGTCCACCGCACGGAGCGTCGCCGCCGGCTTTCAAACGTTCATGATAGGCATCACCCTGCTCAGCGCCGCCCTGGGCATATTGATCGCCGGATTGATCATCCGTTCGCTGCGGCGCGCGCTGGGCGCCGAGCCCAATGAACTCAGCGCGATCGCCTCTAATATTGCGCGAGGCAATCTGCTGGTCGGCATAGACACCCGGCGCGCGCATTCCGGTGGCGTGATCCGTTCCATCTCGAACATGCGGGACAGCCTGGTAAGCATCGTCTCGGACGTCCGGCGCGGCACCGACCTCATCGCCAACGACGCTGCGGCGCTCGTGGCCGGCAACCGAGACCTCAGTGCAAGAACCGAGACCCAGGCAGCCTCGCTCATGCAGACCACGTCCTACATGGGTGAGCTGACGGCGATTCTGGATACGAACGAAAGCAATGTGACTCAGGCCACGCGCCTGGTGGCCTCCGCGTCGGAAGTGGCGGTAAGAGGCGGTTCCGTCGTGGCCGAAGTCGTTCTGACCATGAGCAAGATTGACGACTCGTCCCAGCGCGTCTCTGAAATCATCGGCGTCATCGACAGCATCGCATTTCAGACAAACATCCTGGCCTTGAACGCCGCCGTAGAGGCCGCGCGCGCGGGCGAACAAGGACGCGGGTTTGCGGTCGTGGCCGCCGAGGTGCGCTCGCTCGCCCAGCGCTCGGCATCCGCCGCCAAGGAAATCAAGGTCTTGATCACCGCCGCCGTAGAGAACGCCCAGGCCGGGCGCTCCTTGGCGGATCATGCCGGCGCGACGATGAAAGAGGTCGTCGCCAGCGTGAAAGAGGTGTCGGCGATCATGGGCGAAATCGCCGTGACCAGCGGAGAACAAAGCACGCGCATCGCCGGCGTGAATGAGGTCATCGGCGGGCTGGACCGCAATACTCGCGAAAACGCCAAGCTTGCCGACGACGCAACGGACCTTGCCATTGCCATGCGCGAACAGGCGTCGCATCTGCGCAAGCTGGTGGGCTTATTCAACCACATCGAAGGGCCAGTCCTGCAGCAATGAAGGCGCCTGAATTCTCCGCCCTGGACGCTTCCGCTCCAGGCGCCCTGCTGCATTCACGATCCACCCCTTTGGGAGCAAGTCCGTTGGAAAGCAATGAACAAGAATTAATGTTGACATTGGCCCAGACAGTCGAAAAGCTGGCTGAAACCCTGATGAAAACCTACGTCGAAATCGAGGCATTGAGAACCGTCGTGATCGGACTCAGTACGGTTTTGCATGACACGCCCGAACTTCAGGCCGCATTCGTGGATTCCATGTCCGGCGCCATCGAAGGCAATCTTGTTCATGGTTTGGGGTCCCCCATGACCGAGGACATGCTGAAAATTCGCGACCAATGGCTATCCAAACTGATGGCGGACCCCATTTGGCAGAAGATCCAGGCCAACAAACCCGCTTGACATCCCTGCTTGCGCACTCGCGCCTGCCCACCGTCGCAACCCACTCTAAACCATGACATGGCCACCGAAATCTATGCGGAGAGCATTGCCAACATAAGGCATGAAATCAGTATAAATTCAGTATTCCTGATGTATTTACTGGAAAGTGGCGCTGAAAATGGTGGTCGGCAGCACAAGCTCGGCAGCACCATCTACCAGATTCACGTCGCCACATTGCTGCTGGAGTCCTGGGAAGGAAAGATCGGCAACGAAGAGCCCATTATTGCCGACAACGGTGCACGTCTGCTCAGTCCTCAACTGGAAGAAATGCTGCCGATTTCAGGCATGCATCTTGCCTTCACGCGTACGTTGACCGAACGCATCGGAGAAGAAATCGCCTTGCCTCGCACGCCGATGCCCGGCATTCCGTTCACCCGCCGCGATGAAAGCGAAGCCTGCATTCCATTCAAGCTGGGCCGCATTAGACGAGTGCTGAACACGATCGGCGCGTGCGCTCAGGAGGTCATGCATTTCATCCGCAAACAGGCTGAATACAGCTTGGCCGGTTCGGAATACCTGCATCAGATGGCGCAGATTCAATCCAATGCGCGCATGCAGGATGCCCTGATGAACGATGTCATCGAACGCTTCGATCATCTTGGGAATTTCACGCAGACGTCGGAGGTTCAAGCCATCCTGCGGTCCATGAATGACGATTGTGTCCTATTCCGGAAGCACTGCATGTTAGCGGGATTCGACTTTCTTACGCTAAGTGGCAAACTGGCGGCGCAGTAAGGGTTGGGCGCGCCGCAGGTCCGCGCCCCCCAGCCCGCGGATAACAGCCCGCGACCCACAGCCCAGCGGCCGACACTGTACTGCCATGCCAGCCTCTAGACGTTATTGATCGAGATATTCAGAATTTTCCGCTTCAGGTCGGCCGCCATTTCCATGGCCTGGTACATTCTTTGGCCATAGTGCTGAAGCTTGTTGTACGCCGCAAAATGCATGTCCGACACCGCATTTATCTGGACATCGAGGTCGGCGTTATGCTGGAAGTCTGCTTCCGATTGCAGCCCATGAATGCGTAGCCGTGCTTTCTGTTCGCTCAATTCCCGCAATCGGTCATCCAATTGCCGCACCCTTTCAGCCTGTTTGCGCGCGTAGCCCTCAAGTTCGGATACCCGCCGTTCTATTTGGCGCCGCTGCTCGTTTTTCCAGCCATCTTCCCAGGACTGCACCCACAGGCTCCAGTCACGGGTTATTGCGCCCGTATAGCTGGACAGCCCGTTTCTTCGGAGATAGGGGCAGTCCAGAATGCTCAGGCCCTGGCTTGCTGCCGCAGCGCCCTCTTCTTGGATAGCCGCCAGCATTGCCGCACCCTCCAGTTTATCGATGCTCTAGTATCAACTGGCCATGGAGGGCCGCGCAACCGATTATGACCTTTATGCCAAGAAACTATAGCGTGCTAATCCCGCGCCCTGAATATCGAGAGCGGACCGCCCGGTTTGCAGCAGGGATTCGGGTTCGGGCGCGCCGGTTCAAGCGCGCCTGTGCAGCCGATATACGGATGCGGGCGGCAGATTAAGCGGAACAAACCGCTCGCGCCGGGCAAGCAAGCCGCAATCGTCGAGCACACTGGATGAAATCGGACAGCGCACCCCATAGGTGAAGAAATGCATGGACCCGCCAGGATGCATGGCCTCGAACACCGCGGTCAGCAGTTTATGGTGGAGCGCCCCGCTCATGTTGCGCAAAGGAAGTCCGCAAATGGCCGCGCCTATTCCATTCAGCTCCGGGTGGCTGTGCCGTGAGAGGTCCTGCGCCGACACCTGAAGCACTGCGGCTTCGGGGAATTGCGTGCGCAGGCTTGAACTCATCTCAGAATCCTGCTCGACCAGGACCAGGCTGGAAGGCGCCACGCCTTTACGCAGCATCTCGCGCGTGAAGACGCCCGTCCCGCAGCCGAGTTCAAGGACTTTGCCCGCTTTGGGCTGGATTGACGCGGTAATGGCGGCTGCCAGCGCCGCGCCAGAGGGGGCTACCGCGCCTATCGCCGCGGGATTGGACAGGAGCGCCCTGACGAACTGCTTGCGCTCTTGCAGCCAAGTCATCGGCGAGGTGGGCACGGATTTGTGCTGGGCACCGGTTTTGTAAGACGGCGTGGAATGCATTGGTGCTTCTATCTCCGGAATCGACATTCTCAAAGAGAAGTTACCTGGGCCAGGCGGCTCACGCCGGCAACGGTGCGTAAGCACCCTTATCAAATGGAGAGGCCCGTGCCCGGGCCTCGGGTAGCCTCGCGGCCCCATTTTGCATAGCGCCGGCCGGTGCCGATGAGAGCCGCCGGGGGCAATCGACGCAGACAGCTTGCGTTGCAAGTCCCCTGCCCCACATTGCCCGGCGAATCCCGCGCGTCCGCCAGTCTCAGACGCCGACGACGGAAACCGCCTTCGTGACGAGATAGGCCTCCAGCGCTTCCGGTCCGCCTTCGGACCCATAGCCGGAATCCTTGACGCCGCCGAACGGCAGTTCGGCCGACGGCGTGGCGGGCTGGTTTACCCACAGCATGCCGACTTCGAGGCGGCGCGAAAGCTCGTGCACGGTTTTGATCGACCGCGTGAAGCCATAGGCGGCCAGCCCGAAAGGCAGGCGATTCGCTTCACGAATTGCCTCGTCCAGGGTTTCGAAGCTGCGGATCGCGGCGATCGGGCCGAAGGGTTCCTCGTTGAAGATGTCGGCTTCGAGCGGCACATCGGTAAGGATGGTGGGCGCGAAGAAGTTGCCGGCGCCGCCCACCCGCTTACCGCCGGTGGCGAGGCGAGCGCCCTTTTCGCTGGCGTTCTTGACGATCTTGTCCATGGCCGCCAGGCGGCGGTCATTGGCCAGCGGACCGAGCGTGGTGCCTTCGGTCAGACCGTCGCCGAGCTTGAGCTTTTCGGCGTGCGCGACGAATGCCTGCTCGAACGCCGCCTTGACGTTCTTGTGCACCAGGAAGCGCGTCGGCGAAATGCAGACCTGGCCCGCGTTACGGAACTTGGCGCCGCCGGAGCATTTCACGGCCAGTTCCACGTCGGCGTCCTCGGCGATGATGACCGGGGCGTGGCCGCCAAGCTCCATCGTGACGCGCTTCATGTGGCGGCCCGCCAGCGCGGCCAGTTCCTTGCCCACCGGCGTGGAGCCGGTGAAGGTGACCTTGCGGATGACCGGATGCGGAATCAGGTAGCTGGAAATCTCGGACGGCGAACCGAATACCAGTCCGACCACGCCCTTGGGTATGCCGGCGTCCACAAAGCAATTGAGGAGGGCTGCGGGAGACGCCGGCGTCTCTTCCGGCGCCTTCACCAAGAACGAGCAGCCCGTCGCGAGCGCGGCGCCCAGCTTGCGGACGATCTGGTTGACCGGGAAGTTCCAGGGGGTGAACGCGGCGACGGGGCCGACGGGTTCCTTGATGACCAGTTGCTGCGCCGCCGGATTGCGCGATGGCACGATGCGGCCATAGACACGCAGTGCTTCGTTGCCGAACCAATCGATGATGTCGGCGCCGGCCAGGACCTCTCCGCGCGCTTCCGCCAGCGGCTTGCCCTGTTCCTGCGTCAGCAGGCGCGCGACGGAGTCCGCGCGCTCGCGCAGCAGCGCGGCCGCCTTGCGCATGACGGCGCAACGTTCATGGGCGGAGGTGTCGCGCCAGGTCTCGAAGCCACGCTGCGCCGCCGCCAGCGCAAGATCGAGGTCGTCGCGGCTGGCACTGGCGACCTGGCCGATCTTGAGGCCGGTTGCCGGGTTTACTACGTCAATACGCGCGCCGCCCCGGGCTTCGCGCCATTCATTGTCGATCAGTAAAAGGGTATCTGGGTAATCGTTCATGGGTGCTCCGTGGTAGAAATGCGGCCGTCACGTTCCAGTCGATTCGGGCGAGCGCGGCAAAAACTGCCAAGCGCCTGCCGGTATCGTAAGTGTTTGAGGAGGCTACGGGAAGTGGGGCTACAGTGCCGCCGCGCGCGAGGCCAGTTTGCGGTTGCCTTCGCTGGCGGGCTTCAAGGCCATGCGTTCCGCGGTCAGGACCTTGGCCATTGCCCGGAAACCGCCGCGCAAGGCCGCTTCCACCAGGGTCAGGGCCAGGACGTCGCGCTGCGCATGGCTGCCGCCGAAACGATGCGCGATGAGGCGCGTGTCGCGCAGCAGGTCCACGGTCAGCGAATAGTCTTCGCGCACGAAGGCGATCAGCGCGTGCGCCACGGGCAGCCCGACGTCGCGTGTCATCATCGCGTTGGTGCCGCTGTCTTGCGCCGCGGCTTCCATGGCCTCGATCAGTTGCTGCGCGGCGGCGCCATCGCCCGCGCCCAGGTACGCCATCAGCGCATGCACATCGTTGAACGCGTAATAGCCCGTACCGCCACGGTCCCGCCACACCTGCGCCAGGTCGCTCCAGCGCGCCCCCACGTCCACGCCCCGCAGCAGCAGGCGCCACAGCATGGCGGAAGCGTCGACCAGATCCAGCACCTGGCCGGTGGACGATTCCCGCAGCCGGCCGTCATAGAGCGCAAGGACCTCGGCCGTCTCCTCGCGGTCCAGGTGAAACAGGGCCAGGTGCCACCAGTTGTGGATGGACAGCATATTGTCCGCGGACCAGTCGTCGCGGCGCCCATTCAGCCATTCGATGCCTTCTTCGACCCGCCCCTGCATTTCCATGACGTGGGCCACGGCGTGGACAGCCCAGGGATCGCGGGCGTTCAACTCAAGCGCGCGCCTGCCCTGGGCCTCGGCCTGGGCATAGAAATTGGTTTCCTCCAGTCCGAAGGCATGCATGCCCAGCACATAGCCGTAGGCGGGCATCTGGCTGTTCCAGACCGGCAGAATACCGGCCACGCGGTCGCGCAGCATCGCCGAGCGGCCGAGCAGAAAGTCGCCGATATGGCCGACCTGCAGGGCCAGCGTATCGTGCGGGTGCTCGATGAGAATGTCGGCGTAGCGGCGCAGGGCATTCGAGAATTCGCCGTTCAGCCAGGCGCGGGCCGCGGCGGTGTGGCGGCGTTCACGTTCATTGGCGATGTCGTGCAGCGCCTCGGCCGCCTCGACGCTTTCGCGCAGCATGGGCTCGACGCAGCGGTCGCTGGCCGTGATCAACATGCCGGCGCGGAGGACGTGGCCCATGACAAACATGGGGTTGTCGGCCAGCGCCTGGTCGATCAGCCCTACCGGATCGCCGTAGTATCCGTGGAACAGGGATTGGGCCTGCTCGTAGGCCTCCAGGGAGGACTGCTCATCCGTGGATACGGGATTGCCGCGCATATCGCTAAGCGCCATGATGACCTCCCTGATTTGACCCGAGCCTTTTCCCGCGCCATGGCGAATCTGCCGATGTAAGCACGGATATCCACACGGCGGCAACGCGCAGGTGCGCTAGTGCAGCTATACGGCTTGCCGCAGGCCCTTGCTCATTTCCCTTTGGTCATATACGTCAGGACGGGCGAGCCGTCCGGCTTGCGGTGCAGGAACGCCATGAGGACATGGCCGGCCACCAGGCCGATCAACGTCCAGCCCAGCAGTCCATGCCAGTCATTGGCGAGCTCGACCAGGCTTTCGATCTCCTGGTCTCTGCGGCTGAAGATTTCGATGCCGAACGGGGAATATCCGCGCCCCCGGCCGTAGGCGCGCAGCAACCCAAGCGTAGGAATGGCGATCATCAGGAGGTACAGGACCACATGCCCCATGCGCGCAGCCAGACCGGTCCGAGGCCGACGGCGCGCGTTGGCCAGGGCCCACGCCCCTCGCGCCAGCACCAGCACGAACAGCAGCAGGCCCAGCGACGTATGCGGGAACCAGAAGAAGTCTTCAACCGGCGTGTCGGGCAGAAGTTGGCGGACCGCAGCGCTGGTGAACTGCCAGGCCAGGATCACCGCCATGATCCAATGCAGGGCGCGGCTGACGGCCCCGTAGCCATCCGGGCGGTCCATGATGGCGCCTCTTCGCGCATCGGGTGGCCTCGCGCCCGCCATGGCTATGGCTCGAATCCGATCGCCGCCATTGCGCGGCCCGCCGCTTGCGGCGCATACCCGGCCCAGGGTGCGTTGCCAGCATCAAGGCGAGTGTGGATATTGCTGATCGTCCAGTGCGCGCCCCCGGTCAGTTTTTCCAATTCGTCCCAAGCCACGGGGACGGAGACCCCCAGGCCGGGCCGGGCGCGGGCGGACCAGGCCGCCACGGTAGTGGCGCCAAAGCCATTGCGCAGATAGTCCGCAAAGATCTTGCCCACGCGGTTCTTCGGGCCGCTCTTCGCCACGAACAGTTGTGGCAGCGTCTTTGAAAGATGCACGACGATCGCATGGGAAAAGCCCTTGATGGCGTCCCAATCGTATTGTTTGCGCAGCGGCACCACCACGTGCAACCCCTTGCCGCCGCTGGTCTTCAGCCAGGCCTGCAAGCCGATTTCCTGGAGCAGCACACGCACGAGGTTCGCGGCCTGCTGTATCGAGGCCCATTCCACGCCCTCTCCCGGGTCCAGGTCGAACAGCATCCGGTCCGGCTTGCCGATGGAGGTCTTGACGGCATTCCAGGTGTGGAATTCCACGACGTTCATCTGGACGGCGGACATGATGGCTTCCTGGGTGGGCACCTCGAGCAAGGGCGGGTGGTCGGGATCCAGCTTGGGCGGCAGCGCCTTGACTCCGGGCATGGCCGCTTCCAGATGCTTCTGGAAGAAGAACTCCCCCTGGATCCCGCCGGGCGCGCGCAAGAACGACACCGGCCGTCCTTTCAGATGTTCGAGCAGCAGGGGCGCTATCAGCCCGTAGTACCGGGCAAGATCCAGCTTGGTGAGCTTGGTGGAGGGGTCGATCACCCGGTCCGGGTTGGTGAGCTTGCCGGTCTTTGGACGCCCGGACGCCGCCGGACGCGATGCGCGTGCGGCGGCCTTGGCGGCAGGCGCAGGATCCGGCCGCGCCGCCTCGACCTTCTCGACGGGAACCGCCCGCTCGCGCGAGATCGCCCGCACCGGCTTATCCTGACGCAGCCCGCGAAACACGGAATGGCGGATATGGCCCGAGCTTGTCCAGTCGCCGAATGAGACTTCGGCGATCAGTTCGGGCTTTACCCAGTGCACATCCCTGCCAGCGGCGCCGCCCGTCACGGGTTTCTCGCCGGTTTCAAGGCGTGCAAGCCGTTTTTGCAGGTCGGCCAGCCCCTTGTCGTCGAATCCGGTGCCGACCTTGCCGGCGTAGCGCAGTTTGCCATCGGCCTCGTGCACGGCCAGCAGCAGCGCGCCCAGCCCCACGCGGGCGCCCTTGGGCGCCGTATACCCGACGATCGCGAATTCCTGGCGCTTTGCGCACTTGACCTTGACCCAGCTATCCGTGCGGCGCGATACATAGGGCGCGGACTGGCGCTTGGCCATGATGCCTTCCAGGCCCATCTTGCAGGCGGACGCCACCAGATCGGCCGGCGGCACGTCGAAGGCCTCGCTGAACCGAAGGCGCGGGTCGCCCTCGGCGGTTTCCATCAATTGCGCCAGCAGCGCCCGGCGCACGCGCAACGGTTCCCCCCGCAGATCCCGTCCGCCGATGAAAGGCAGATCGAAGGCGTAGAAGATGATGGCCTGGGTCCGTTCGCCATCGAACGCGTTCTGCAGGGCCTGGAAGCTGGGTACGCCGCCATTGTCCAGAATGACGATTTCCCCATCGACCCAGGCCCACTTGGCAGGCAGCCCGCGGAAAGCTTCGACCAGATGCGGCAGCTTCGCGCTCCAGTCATGGCCATTGCGGGTGTAGAGGCGCACGTCGTCGCCGTCGATGCGGACCATCAGCCGATAGCCGTCGAACTTCATTTCATACAGCCAGTCTTCGGCGTGGCGCGGCACGCCATCCACCAAGGTGGCCAATTGCGGCTTGAGCAGCTTGGGCAGTTCGGCCGCCTCGCCGGGCAACACGTGCGCCTGGGGCTGCGCCTCGGACGCCTCGGGCGCCTCGGGCACCTGCCCGCCTCGGGCCTTGTTCGCGCCAGCCGCCGCGCCTCGCAGCGGCACCACACTGTCGGGCATCTCGTCCACGACGCTGAATTCGCGCTCCGCGCGCGCGTAGTCGTCCCTGTCCTTGATCAGTAGCCAAGGCGGCTGCTTTTCGGTCTCTTTTCCCTTCAGGCGGACCAGCGCCCATCGGCCCTGCATCTTGACGCCTTGCAGGTCGAATTTCAGGTGCCCTTCCCGATATCCCTTGCGCGGATCGCCGACGGGCGCCCATTTCCCTTCGTCCCAGATGATCACCTTGCCGGCGCCGTATTGCCCTTTGGGGATCTGGCCTTCGAACTGGTTGTAGGCGATGGGGTGATCCTCGACCTGGACGGCCATGCGCTTGACCGCCGGGTCGTAGCACGGGCCCTTGGGCACCGCCCAGCTTTTCATGGCGCCGTCCAGTTCCAGCCGGAAGTCGTAGTGCAGCCGGCTGGCCCAGTGCTTCTGGATCACGAAGGCGCGCGCGGCCTCGTTCGCCTCGCCGCCGCTCTCGGGTTCGGAGGTCAGCCCGAAATTGCGTTTTTCGCGGTATTTCTTGAGGGAGTCCGCCATTGTCACGCCGCCTTGCGCGTCTTGCCCGACGCGTTGGTGGCCTTGGTGGCCTTGGTGGCTTTAGCGCTCTTGGCGGGGCTCTTGGCGGCGCCCTTGGCAGGAGCCTTTTTGGCGGCCGTCTTGCGTGGAGCGGCCTTTTTCGCGCTGCCGGCGTCGGCCGGGGCGCTTGCGGGAGCGGCCTTCCCGGCCGCCTTGCCCCCCTTCAGGCTGCGCTGCAGCAATTCGGTGAGGTCAATGACGTTGTCGGCATAGGCCGGAGCGTCTTCCTGGGGAGCGATGACGGTCTCGGTTTTGCCCGCCCGCGCCTTCTTTTCCACCAGTTCCATCACCGCGGCCTTGAATTCGTCCTTGTACTGTTCGGGATCCCAGTCGCCGGACATGTCATCCACCAGCATCTTGGCCATCTTCAATTCACTGGCGCTGGGACTCATGCCCTTGGCGCCGGCCTTGGGCAGATCCAGGCCGTCCGCCGGCCTGACCTCGTCTCCCCAGCGCATCAGGTTGAGCACCAGCGCGTCGCCGGATGGAATGAGCGCCGCCAGATGCTGCTTGGTCTGGATCACCACCCGCGCGATGCCGATCTTGCCGGTCTTGGCCAACGTGTCGCGAAGCAAGGCGTACACCTTATGGCCTTTGTTGATGGGAGCCACGTAGTACGGCCGCTCAAGATAGACGAACGGCACGCCCGCCGCATCCACGAACTGCTGGATCTCGATGGTCTGCGTCGTCCGCGGGTAGGCATCGGCAATCTCTTCGGGCGACACGATGACGTACTGCCCGTCTTCATATTCCACGCCCTTGACGATATTGTCCTTGTCGATCTCTTTGCCGGTGCGCTTGTTGATGCGCTTGTAGCCGACGGGATCCATCGAGCGTTTGTCCAGCCAGTCGAAGTCAACGCCCGACTCTGTCGTGGCGGTATGCAGCCCCACTGGTATGTGGACCAGGCCAAAGGAAATCGCCCCTTTCCAAATTGTTCTTGACGCCATGACAGCCTCCGTTGCGCGGATCGATCAGCCCAGCCGCTTGACCACGCGGGCGACTTTCGCGATTCCGCCCGTACCGCTGGCAGCGCGGCCCACCAACGCGGTCCCCGCCGCCGTGATTACCGCGCGGCGCAGGACGGTGCGGCTTCGCATCCCGGCCAGCATGAGCAGCACGCCCACACCGAATACGATCAGATGCTCGCCCGGAAAGTCCGGACGGGCATCGTCGATTTCCTTCAACCGGCTTGCCAGCGACCGGGACCCGGATCGCGTCCGGGACGCGGACCGCGAGTCGGAATAGGGAAGATCGGCAGTGGTATCTGTCTGCATGGAAGCTCCAGTGTCGGTGATATTTATCCTTGCGCGGCGGCAGGCACGGGTGCCTGGCGGCTATTTCGAGTACTTGAACTCGGGCAACGCTTTTAACGTCTCTTTGGTTGCGTCGGGCAATTGAAACTGGTCACCCGCCACCTGCATGTTGGCCAGGGGGACCGTGACAAGATGGTTGCCCACGCCAAGCAGGCCGCCCACCGACAGCACGGCGTACGGCGCCCAGTCGGGCGGCCCCAGGATCAGGTCATCGATCGTGCCGATCTTTTCCTTCTTGCTGTTGTAGACGGTAGCCCCGTTGATTTTCGAGGCGCGGTAGCCGGCTTCGACCTTGGCGACATCCACGCGCACCTCGGTCACCGACTGCGGCGCGCCCTGGGCCGACACCGTCGCTACGTTCGACATCACGCCCAGCAAGACGGCCCATCCCAGTGTTGCGGTCTTTTCCATCATGGCTGATCTCCTTGATGACCTCGGGAATCCGCCTTCCCGCCGGCCGGTGGTTCATCCGATGCGTCGGCGTCCGTCAGTTCAATATCTTCCTCGCGGACCTCGTTGCCTTGGGCGTTTTCACTGGCATTGGAGGGCTCGACGGGCGCTTTCCCCCCTTGGCCCGGGCGGGACTGTTCCGGGGCGATCGCCGGCTTGGCGGCCCCGGGTCCGGAATCCACGGTTGGGGTTTCCGGCCGAATGGGAGTTGCTGGAGTCATTTTCGTCACCCCTGAATTCGCTGTGGCCAGCAGGATGGTGGCCGCCGAAGCCAACAGCAATTTCCATACCCGGGCGGGTGGCCCCGGCCCGCCGCCGCCCATGCAACGACGCTGCCGAGCAACGTAATTCAATTTGTAACGTGCCCACATTGCCGGGCGGATCGGCAATATATTCAGAGGCATCTGGCGGCCGCTGATGGCGCCTTCGCTCGTGGCACCGAACTACCGGAGTGCGATGATGGCCGACAAGAAACAGGAAAAGGACGAAGCCGGCCTGCCCGCGCAGACCGGTTTGTCCCGCAAAGAGTACGACAAGGAACTGGCTCGCCTGCATGTGGAGCTGGTCAAGCTGCAGGAGTGGGTCGTACACACTGGCGCCAAGGTCTGCATCGTGTTCGAAGGCCGGGACGGCGCCGGTAAGGGCGGAACGATCAAGGCCATCACCGAGCGGGTCAGCCCGCGCATCTTCCGTGTGGTGGCGCTGCCGACACCCACGGCGCGCGAAAAAAGCCAGATGTATATACAGCGCTACATCCCGCATTTTCCGGCGGCCGGCGAAGTCGTGATCTTCGACCGTAGCTGGTACAACCGGGCGGGCGTGGAACGGGTCATGGGTTTCTGCACGCAGGAGCAGGCGGAATCCTTCCTGAAAGGGGTGCCGCTGCTCGAGCGGATAATGATCGATTCCGGAATCCTGCTGTTCAAGTACTGGCTGGAAGTGAGCGAGGAAGAGCAGACCCGCCGTCTGCAAGCGCGCATCAAAGACGAGCGCAAGATCTGGAAACTGTCAAAAATGGATCTGGATTCGTACAGCCGCTGGTACGACTACTCCCGCGCGCGCGATGACATGTTCAGGGCTTCGGACACCTCGGCGTCGCCCTGGTTCGTCGGGCGGTCCGACGACAAGAGGCGCGTGCGCCTGAACATCATCAGCCACCTGCTCGCGCACATTCCCTACACGGCGACGCCCAGGGAAAAGATAAAGTTGCCAAAAAGACAAAAAGCCAAAGGCTATATCGAGCCCGACCACCCCTTCAGGTTCGTGCCGGAAAAGTTCTGACCCGCGGAGAATCCCTCATGGCTGCCCTGTTGATCAATCACGTGGACGACAGCACGTCCGACGATGACATCCGGACATTTCTATTGAAGTACGGCTTTCCGTCGCTGGACCGCGTTCAGCGCGTGCCCAGCGAGGGCGGGCGCCCCGCGGTGCTGGTCACGTTCAACTCGGCGACCGAACCCGAGCTGCAGGCGCTGCTGCCACGGATACACCAGGTGTTCTGGAAGAAGCACACGGTCACCGCCCTGGTCATGAGGGCGCCGATCGAGTGACGCCGCGGGTGGACAGTTGCCGCCGCCCGCCCCCCGCGCGCCGGGGCACCCGCACGGTCGCGGGCAACTTCGGCCTGACCCGTCCCGTAGCGCCCCGCGCCTGTGCTTGCTTGCCCGCCCCCCGGGTCCGGGTGCGCTTTTTGGCCATCGCGGTGCAGGCAGCGGCCAGCGCCAGTAGCTTGTCCTCGTCCAGCCGCTCGGCATCGACCAGCCCCTCGTCGGCGCCGTTCAGGGCGATCAGCAGGTCGTCCAGTTTCAGATGCAGTGCCCGGGCATCCTTGTTCTGGCTCTGTTGAATGAGGAACACCATCAGGAAGGTGACGATGGTTGTGCCGGTGTTGATCACGAGCTGCCAGGTCTCGGAGTAGCCGAAGGCCGGACCGGATGCCGCCCAGACCAGCACCGTGACCAGCGCCAGCCCAAATGCCGCCGACGATCCCGCCCACTTCGTGACATGCGCCGCGAAATGGTCGAAAAAGCGGGCTAGCGGATTTGATCGCGTGGCCGTGGGCGAGATGTGATCCGCCAAACGGCCCTCCGCGCCCTGGGACTTGGCGTGCTTTTTCGGGGGCATCGACCCCGCCGATGAGCGTGCGTCCATTTGCCGTCTACCAGGCGGCGCGGGGCCGGTAGGCTTCCTTCACGTACCTCGCCAGTTCGGCCTCCACGGAGGACATGGACACCGATGACGGCGTGTCGGGATGGAGCAGTTGTTCCGCCGCGGCAAGCGTGCGCAGTGCGCAGCGTTCGCCGCTGCTCAAGAGCGGGGCGGAGGGAGAGGTGGCCGTGTAATTGAACTCGTTCATGACGCTGCTCCAGGAAAAAATGAAAGGCGCTACGGAACGTAATGAGCAAGTATCGTGCCACCGGCTCGGGCTGGCCTCAGTATCTGACGCTGACGCGGGCCCACACGCTGCGGCCCGGCTCATTCACCCCCGTATTGGCCGCATAGCCAAAGCCGGCGTTGCCCGCCAAATTCAGGTGTTCGCTATAGGTCTTGTTGAACAGGTTGTCGACACCCAGCGACAGCCGTACCTGTTTGTTGACCGCATAGCCCCCGTTGATGGAAAACACGCCAAACCCCGCGCTGGGACCGAAATCCTTGCCCACCACGTTGCCTTCATTCAGGGCATAGCGCTTTTGCGGCGCCACGATGCGCCACAGCGCGCCCGCGGACCACGTGCCGTCGTCATAGGTCGCGCTGAGCTTGGCTTCCAGCGGCGGCATCTGCGGCAGAGCCCGGCCATCCGAGCGGTTCTGCCCCCAGGCATAGGCAAGCGTGGCGCCCAGCTTCCATTCCGGCGTCACGGCGTAGGACGCGCCGAGCTCACCGCCGAAGATCCTGGCGTCCACGTTGGTCGCCTGCGACGACGGCCCCATCATTCCGCCAGACTGGTAGTTGAACAGGATGAAGTCATCGACGTAGCCCGCGTAGCCAGAGAACCACGCGTCCAGGGTCTCGGTCTTGTACTGGGCGCCGAAGTCCAGTTGCGTGGTCTTTTCGGGTTTGACGCCCTCGAACGCGTTGACGGAGCCCGCGGGGCCGCTGTCCGGGGAGAACAGCTCCCAGTAATCCGGAAAGCGCTCGACGTGACCCAGGCCGATGTAGACCGTGGCGGGCAGCGCCGCCAGGTCCTTCTCGTAGCGCAGGAAGCCGCTGGGCAGCGTATCGCGGCGGCGCTCGCCGGCCGTGGGGTTGGGCATGGGCATCATCATGCCACCGGCGGTCTGACGGAAGTCTTTGGCGGATGACCAGTCCACCCGCGCGCCGCCGATGACGCGGCTGTCCGGCGCGGCGCGCCAGGTGATCTCGCCAAACAGGCCGGTATTGGAGAAATCGGCGTCCTTGACCCAGGCCTGGCTGCGATACGGCATGCTGTCCGTGCCGCTGCGCGAGCGGTGGCGGCTCTGCTGGAAGTCCAGCCCGGCGTCCAGGCTGACGTCCTGGGACAGATCCCAGGTGCTGGCAAACCGGCCGCCCCAGGTGGCGCGGTCCACGTCGGCGGCCATCGCCATCGGCATCGCGCTCATCGGGTCCGGCGCGCGCAGAGTGTAGTTGTCCATCACATGGTCGGCGTAGTTGTAGTAGAGCTGCGCCTGCACCTTGTTCAGCACCGTGCCGATGTTGCGCTTCTCAAAGCGCACGCCAAAGCTCTCGCGCTTGAACCGCGACCCGTCCATGCTGCGTCCAGCGTAGCGCGCCTCTCCGTCGCCCGTGCCGGCGGTCAATTCGTACAACGTGTCGGCGTCCGGCGTGAAACCCAGCGTGACGTCGGCGTTCCATTTATCCCAACGCGACGGCACGGTGTCACCATTGCCGTCCTTGTAGTCCTGGGAATGGGAATGGTTGGCCGTGACGCGGGTGTAGACCTTTTCGTTGCCGACGGTCAGGTCCGCCGTCTGGTCGTTGCGGCCGAACGATCCACCCACCAGGCTGCCGTCGAAGCGCACGCCGTCACCGGTGAACCGGGGCGTGTCGCGATCGAACCGGATCGTGCCGGCGGACGCGCCCGGGCCCCACAGCACGGTCTGCGGCCCCTTGATGACCGTAAGCTCGTCGAAGTTCTCCGGAGAAATGTAGGAGCTGGGCGCGTCCATGCGCGCCGGGCACGCGCCGGGCATCGAGGTGCCATTGGTCAGGATGTTCAGGCGCGAGCCGAACATGCCGCGCAGCACCGGATCGCCATTGGTGCCGCCGTTGCGGATCGCCGAAAAGCCGGGAATGGTCTTGAGGTAGTCCGTGCCATCGCTGGCGGGCAGCGGTTGGCGCGGCAGCTTCGGGTCCGTGGTGAACGTCAGCGGGGCGCTGGGCGCCACGCCCACGATCACGACCGGGTCCAGCGTGGAAACGCCATCGGCGGCTTGCGCCCAGGCGGGAAACGAGGCGGCCATCGCAGCGGCCAGGCAGGTCATGCGGAGGAATTCGTGCTTCTTGCTCATATCGGGATCTCGACCGTCTTGGATCGTTGGACTGGGTCATCCGGTGTCCCGCGAAAACCGCCGGCGCGCAGGCGCGCGCCCGCGCAAGACGCCCGTGAACGGGGCCTTGTCGAGCGCGGTGAGGAGGATTTCGTTGGCGGACGGCACCGTGCCCGCCAGGAAAGGCGGCGCGCGACGCGAACCGGTGACGCTTAGGAAGACAACGTCAGGCGAAGAACGGCGGAGCGCGCGATCGCTGCAGCAATCGCGCGAGCGCGCTGGAGAAATGGGGGGTGGTGGCGGGCGCCGTGGCGCCGGGTTGCACCGGCGCGGGAAGCAGCCAGGCGAACAGCCAGAGCGCGGGGAGCGTGGCGCCGCCCAGCATGGCGCAGCCGGCGGCACAGCAGTGCGGCAAGGCGCCGCTGTGTTGTGCCGCGCCCTGCTTTGCGCTGTCAACGTCCAGCGTGACGACGCGCGGGCCGCTAGCCGTGCAGATGATGGTAGTGGCGCCCGCGTTGCCGGAAACAGCACGAGGCGCCGCCACGGCGGAGGATGCGATCAATGCCTGGAAGACGAAAAGGGCCGCCGCGAACAGCGCGAACCATCGTCTCCCTGCAGTGCCGCATGTGTGCATCGGTATCCCCTTGACGGCGCAGATGGTATCACCCGGGCCGGGCGAAAATGGCGAAAATGGGGCCAGCCTGCCGCCCTGCCCCATCTATCTGCGCTGCCGGTTGATGCAGATCAACGGCGGCTGCCCGCCGGCCGGGCCAGGCGCCAGCGCAACACGTCCACCGCCACGAACGCCAAGAGGCTTGCTCCCATCACCGGCAGGCACCAACCCAATGCCACGGCCGCGCCCAAGGCCAGGATGCGCGCGGGCCACGACAGGTCCCGCCATGCGTGCGTGAGCGTGCGCGGGCCGGTGCCCGGGCCCGGCCTGCGCAGCCACCACATCCGGTAGCCCAGGACGATCATGGCCGACAGCGCGATGCCGATGGCGGCCATCAGCAATTGGTTGGGCCAGCCGAACAGGATGCCCATGTGCATGTCCACGCCCCACCGGATCAGCTTGGCGATGAGCGGAAAGGTGTCGAAATCCGCCCGGCTCGTGATGGCGAACGTGGCCGGGTCGACGGCGATGGTATCGACCTGCGTGGGCCATGACCGGTCCACTTCGCGCACCAGCCACGCTTGGCCGGCCGCGCGCGGCGGCCGGATCTCCAGCTGCGTGCTGTCGATGCCGCCCAGCCGGGCGGCTTCAAGCACGCGGTCGAAACCGGGCGCCACGCTCGCGGGGGCCGGCGCCATCGCGGCGGGATCGTGCATGGCGCCATGGTGATGGGCGTGTTCGCCCGCGGCCGCCATCCCGGCGCCGGCGGCCCCGGGAAGCTTCGTGGATACCGATGGCGTGATCCAGCCCAGTTGGGCCCGTAGCTGGTCGACGCGCGCGCCAGCCCAGTTGGACCAGGTGAGTCCGGTGGCGGACAGGAACAGCAGTCCAATGCCCACCCACAAACCCAGCAACCCATGCCAGCGCCGGGCGCGCAGGCGCGGGCTGCGCGCGGCGTCCGCGGGGTTGCGGCCGCGCCGGGCGAACCACAGCACCAGTCCGCCCACCGCCGCCAGCCACAGCCAGGAGGCGGCCAGTTCGCTGTAGTTGCGGCCCAGCTCGCCCAGCATCAGGTTGCGATGCAGATAGTCCAGCGTGGTGCGGAAAGGCAGCGTGCCGCTGGTGCCATAGACGATCATGTCGCCCTTGATCTCCAGGGTGACGGGGTCCACGAACAGCGCTCGGCTTTCGGAATCGCCCAGGCCGGGTTGCGAGAACATCACGCGGGTAGTGTCGCCCGGCGCGGGCGCGGGGCGCACCGCGAACAGGCGCGGACCGGGCCCGATGCGTGCCTGGGCGGCCTCGACCTGACTGGCCAGCGGCTGGAATGGCCCGGTGGAAGCCGTACGCAACTGGTCGGCATAGAGCAGGTTTTCGATCTGCGGGGTCAGCACGAACAGGGTGCCGGTGACCGCCGCCACAAGGATGAAGGGACCGACAAACAGTCCGATGTAGAAATGCAGCCGGGTGATCAGCGCCAGCAGCGCGCTGCCGCTAACCGGCCGCGCACGCGTTGCCGCGGCGGGGGTATCCAGGGTTTGAGTGGACATGAGGGTCTCGAGAACGACGGACGCCGCCAGGAACGGGCGGCATTCGTGCGCGCGGGGCGCGCACGGCGACGGAAGGTCATCCGAGAATTCGAGGGGGGGCGCGCTGACCCAGCGGCGGCCCCGCGGCCGGCAGCGGCGGACGCGGGCTGGCCACCATCGGCGGCGGCTGGGCGAACCCGCGCAACAGCACGGGAGCCAGCGCCAGAACGGGCGGCAGGTGCAGCACCTGATGCGCGCTCAGCCCAAAGGGACACTCCTGGCCGGCTCCGCTTTCCGCGGGATGGCCGCCATGTTCGTGGTGCCCGTGATGTGGATCGGCCTGCGCCTGCTGGTCGGCCAATGCGCGCAGGCCCATGAACGACGCGCCGCCGGCCGCGCAGAACCCCAGGGCCAGGCGGCCTTGCTTCAAGGCGTCCGTGTCGGGCATGTATCCCGCGGGCACCCAGGCGCGCGCCATCAGCAAAAGCAGCAGCAACAGCCGCCCCAGAGTGGCGGCACAGGCGAAGCGAGGGGATGGACAGGACAATCCGGTGGGCATGCGCTCTTTCCTGGCGGCGGCCGATGCCGGCGCCAATGCGCATTCTACGCGCCGCGCCGACGCGCGGCGGCGTCCAGTAAGACAACTGAGAATTATTATTGCTAGAATTCCGCCTGACACATCCCTTAAATGGGACCACATGCCTCGCTCTCGGGATAGTTTTTGAATGGCCAAGCCATCGCGCTCCAAACTTTGGTTCCTCGTTCACAGTTGGCTTGCCCTGCCAATCTGGATATTCGTCTTCTTTGTCTGCGCAACCGGCACCATCGCCGTCATCAGCCAGGAAATCGTCTGGCTCATCAATCCGGCCGTCCGCGCCCAGGCGCCCGACGCCGATACCCCGCGCATGGGATACCAGGACTTGATGGATTCCATTGCCAGGCAGGAGCCCGAGGCTTCGGTGCAGCGGCTGTCGTGGCCCGAGGAATCCCAGTTTGCGCTGACCGCGTCGGTCAGCTATCCGGGCGCCAAGTTCACGTCGATCTATGTCAATCCCTATACCGGCGAGGTACAGGGGCCGGCATTGAACTTCGACCTGCGCCAATTCATGCGGGCGCTGCACGGCTGGCTGCTGATTCCCTTCAATAATGGCTATAGCTGGGGCTGGTACCTGGTATCGATCCTGGCCTTGCCGATGCTGGCCTCGCTGGTGACCGGGCTGGTCGTCTACAAGCGCTTCTGGCGGGCCTATTTCCAGAAGCCGCGCCTGCGGGTCGGCCAGGGGCCGCGCATTTTCTGGGGTGACTTCCACCGCCTGTCGGGGCTGTGGTCCGTCTGGTTCATCCTGCTGATCTCCGTCAGCGCGATCTGGTTCCTGGTGCAGGCGGTGCTGGCCGATACCGCCACCACCATTTCCACGCAGGGCGTACCCGCCATCGTCGCGCGCGACCAGGTGCCCACCGTTACCCAGGGCGGATCGGTCAAGCGGCTGCCGCTGGACGAGCTGGTCGCCATCGCCGAGCGCGAACTACCCGGCCTGGAAACCCAACACGTGTTTTTCCCCGGCAACGCCTATGACCCGCTCACGATCGCGGGCCGCGGCGCCTATCCCCTGATGTTCCAATTCGCCAAGATCAATCCCTACAACGGGCACGTCGAAGAAGTGCGCCGCCTGTCCGACCGCAACGGCCTGGAGTTCTTCACCGAATCGATGCGGCCGCTGCATACGGGAGACTTCGGCGGTTTCTGGCTCAAGCTGGTGTGGTTCCTGTTTGGCCTGCTGCTGACGATGATGTCGCTCAGCGGCCTGCTGATCTGGACCAAGCGCACCGCCCAGGCCACCGCCAAGGCGCTGCGCCCGGCGCGCGCCGACCGTACCGCCGCACGCGAGGTGACCGAATGAGCAAGACCGCAACCCTGAACGCCGCCGCGCCCAAGGCCAGTTTCTGGCGCCGCTGGCGCTTTCACCTGAGCGCGCTGGCCCTGATCCTGCCCATCATCTACGTGCCCAAGTATTTCGACGACCTGGCGCTGTCGCGCGGCCTGATGGGCCTGGGCCAGCGTTCCGCCGGCCATGTGCAGGCCGGGCCCTGGAAGCTCGAGCTTGCGGAATGGGAAGTCGGCGCGCCCAAATCCGACCCGGCCGGCATGGTCAAGACCTTCACCATGGCCCAGTGCGACCAGTGCAAGGATCAGATCCGCGCGGTCTATGTGCGCGTGGGCAAGCCGCGCAGCCTGCGCGCCGCGGGCTCGATATTCTTCGGCAGCCCACACCGGGCGTTCGCCACCGTGCCCATCCCGCCACGCACCGCGCCCGACGCCGACCTGTGGATCACCGCGGAAGGCTGGGACGGCAGCGTGCATCAAGTCGCGTGGCCCATCGCGACGGCCTCGCCCGCCACCGCCGAGTGGCTGAAGAAACAAGGAGCTACCCAATGAATTCCTTTTCCATGAATGCCGCGCGCGCGGCGTTGCTGGGCGCCCTGATGGGCGCCAGCGCCGGTGCCCTGGCCCACAATCCCATGGCCGAATGCAAGCCGGCCGGTAACGAGCAGATCCAATGCACCGGCGGGTTTTCCGACGGCAGCGGCGCCGCCGGCGTGACGATGGATGTGATCTCCTACGACGAGCAGATCCTCGTGCCGGGCAAGCTGGACAACGATTCCAAGCTCACGTTCAAGCGCCCGAACGGCGAGTTCTACGTGCTCTTCGACGCCGGCCCCGGACACGTCGTGGAGATCGATCACGTGGACATCCAATAGGATATGCACACACAAGTCATCCGCCCCGCGGGCGCCGGCCATGAAACGCTTGCCGTGCTGGGCGCCTGCCTGGTCATCGTCGCGGCCGCCGCCGGGTACATCGGCCTGCGCCCCGCGCCGCCCGAAGCCGCCGCCATCTCCGCCAGCCAGATCGATGCGCGGCGCGATCTGACGCCCGCCGAACAGGGCATCTATGCGGACCTGCGCGTTGCCTTCGACGAGATCGGTTTCGCCATCCAGGCCGGTGAAGCGCTGCCTTCCGAAGCCGACCTCGCCGCCCAGGGCCTGCCTCCGTTCGTGGCCGACAACAGCACCGCGGTGCGTGGCGGCCATGCCTGGCGCGTCGAGCGTCAGCCGGGCCACGCCCTGTACGTGGGCCAGACCGCCGACCCGGCCTTGGCCGGCTCGTTCCTGCTGCGCATCGACGCCGGCGGCGCAAAGGATGCCCACGGGCACGCCCATGCCGCCCCCGCGGGCGGACAGGCGGATGTCTGGATCAGCCGCGACGCCGGCGCCCGCGTGCCCGACCCTGCCGATGACGCCGCCCTGGCCGCCGCGGGCTGGCGGCAGATCGTCGCCCAGTTCGACAGCGGCGTGACCCGCCAGCGCAAGCCCTGATACGCCGCCCCCGCCCCGCTTCCTGCCGATTCCCGATACCGAGCCTCGAGATCCATGCCCGTATTTTCGTCTTTCCCGCCGTTCCTGCGCCGTTGCGCCCTGGCCGCGCTGGCGCTGCTGGCCTGCGCCCTGCTCGCGCCGGCCCACGCCCAGGAGGCCAAGCGCCTGCGCATCGGCGTGACGCTGCATCCCTATTACAGCTATGTCGCCAACATCGTCGGCGACAAGGCCGACGTGGTGCCGCTCATCCCGGTGGGATTCAACCCGCATGCCTACGAGCCGCGCGCCGAGGACATCAAGCGCATTGGCACGCTGGACGTCGTGGTGCTCAACGGCATCGGCCACGATGACTTCGCCGACCGCATGATCGCGGCCAGCGAAAAACCCAAGATCCCGGTGATCGAAGCCAACGCCCAGGTGCCGCTGCTGGCGGCCGTGGGCATGGCCGCGCGCGGCGGCGACTCGGGCAAGGTGGTCAATCCGCACACGTTCCTGTCCATCACCGCGTCCATCGCCCAGATCAACACCATCGCCCGCGAAATGGGCCGCATCGACCCGGCCAATGCGCAGGCCTACACCGCCAATGCGCGCGCCTACGGCCAACGCCTGCGCAAGCTGCGCGCCGACGCGCTGGGCGAACTGGTTGCGGCCCCCAACGCGGACCTGCGCGTGGCCACCATCCACGGCGCCTACGACTACCTGCTGCGCGAATTCGGCCTGGAGGTGACCGCGGTGGTGGAGCCCGCGCACGGCATCGAACCCAGCCCCGCGCAGCTCAAGGGCACGATCGAGCAACTGCGCGCGGCGAACGTCAAGGTGATCTTTTCGGAATTGAACTTCCCGTCCGCCTATGTCGAGACCATCCAGCGCGAGACCGGCGTGAAGCTGTACGCGCTGTCGCATATTTCGTATGGCGAGTACAGCGCCGAGCAGTTCGAAAAGGAAATGAAGCAGAATCTGGCCACGGTCGTGCGCGCCATCGAGGAGGCCGGCGCGTGACGGCCCATCTGGCGGGCGCGCTCGGGCCGACGCTGGCCTTCGAGAACATTTCCCTGACCCTGGGCCGCACCGACATCCTGACCGGCGTCGGCTTTACCGTCGCGCCCGGCAGCGTGCATGCGCTGGTGGGGCCGAACGGCGGCGGCAAGAGTTCGCTGGTCAAGACCCTGCTCGGACAGATGCCGCATCGGGGCAAGCTCAGCGTGTCCTGGCCGGGCGAACGGCCCGGCGTCATCGGGTACATCCCGCAGGCGCTGGAGTTCGACCGCGGCCTGCCCATGACCGTCAACGATTTCATGGCCGCGATGTGCCAGCGCAAGCCCGCGTTCCTGGGCCTGTCCCGCGCGCGCTCGGGCGATATCGGCGAAGCGCTGGCGCGTGTCGGCATGCAGGACAAGCGCAACCGCCGCATGGGCGCGCTGTCCGGCGGCGAACGCCAGCGCGTGCTGCTGGCCCAGGGGCTGGTGCCGAGTCCCGCGCTGGTCGTGCTGGACGAGCCCATGTCCGCCCTCGACGAAGCCGGCGTGCGCGTGTTCGAAGACCTGCTGGACGGCTGGCGCGCGCAGCGCGTGACCGTGTTGTGGATCGAACATGACCTGGAGGCCGTCGGCCGTCTGGCCGACCGCGTCACCGGCCTGAACCGCCAGGTGCTGTGCGACGGTCCGCCTGCCCAGGTGCTGACGCCCGACCGCCTGCTGGCCTTGTTCTCCACCCGGCCCCGCGTCGAACGCATGCCGCAGGAGCAGGCAGCATGAACGCTTTTTTTGATAGCTTGCGCGCGCTGGTGCAACGCGGCGCCGAATCCGGCGTGCTGCCCGAATCGCTGGCCTACGGGTTTGTCGTCAATGCCCTGCTGGCCGGACTGATCATCGGGCCGGTGCTTGGCGGGCTGGGGACGCTGGTGGTGGTCAAGCGCTTCGCGTTTTTCTCGGAGGCCGTCGGCCACGCGGCGCTGACCGGCGTCGCCATCGGCATCCTTCTTGGCGAGCCCTACACCGGCCCGTACGGCAGCCTGTTCAGCTACTGCCTGATCTTCGGCATCCTGCTGAATTTCCTGAGCAACCGCACGCGGCTCACGCCGGACACGCTGATCGGCGTGTTTCTGTCGGTGTCGCTGGCGCTGGGCGCCAGCCTGCTGCTCGTGCTGTCCGGCCGCATCAACATCCATATCCTGGAAAACGTGCTGTTCGGCTCCGTGCTGACCGTCACCAGCAATGACCTGTCGGTCCTGACCTGCGTGGCGCTGCTGGCGCTGGCGCTGGCCTTGCCCAACTACAACCGGCTGATGCTGGCCAGTTTCAATCCCCAACTCGCCGCCGTGCGCGGGGTGCCCGTCAAGGCCATGGATTACCTGTTCGTGATCCTGGTGACGCTAGTCACCGTGGCCTCGGTCAAGGTCATCGGCGCCATCCTGGTGGGGGCGCTGCTGGTGATACCGGCGGCCGCGGCGCGGATGCTGGCGCAATCGCTCAAAGGCTTCTTCGCGATCTCGGTGTTGCTGGCCATGATCAGCACGCTGGCAGGCATCATGTTGCCAATCGAGCTTGAACTGCCGGTGCCCTCGGGCGCGGCCATCATTCTGGTCGCGGGAATATTGTTCGCGATCGCGGCCCTGGCGCGCAGCCTGGTGCCCGGTCTGAAAGGAAATGCAGCATGAGTCTGAAGTCGCGGTACGTGAAGTTGCGGTATACGATGCGCCACGCCGCGCTGGCGCTGGCGTGCATGGCCGCTCTGGGCGCCGGCGTCGCGGCGCAGGCGCAAGAGCCCGCGAAATCCGGCCGCGCCGCCCGCGCGGCGCAGGCCGAGGCGCCGCCGGCCACACCGGCCGCCGCGACCGTCCTGGCCGCGCACCCGGTGGTCTACGCGCTGACCAGCAGCCTGGCCCAGGGCACCGGCGTGCGCGTCGAACGGGCCGCCCCCGCCAATCTGCCGCCGACTCGCCTTATGTCGTATTTCAACGGGCGAGGCGGCGCGGCGCTGCAAAAGGCGGCGGCCTCGGCCGACGCCGCCGTGGGCCTGCGCTCGATCTGGCCCGATGACCCGCTTTATGCGGTGGCACGCAGAACCAATATCCGCATCGTCGAAATCGACGCCGCGCGCCCGCTGGATGGCGCGCTCAACGGCATCGCCCTGCAAAGCGATGCGCGGCCCGGCGGCCAGTTCGCCGCCTATCCCTGGCTCAGCATCGTCAACCTGGGGCGCATGGCCGACATCGTCGCGGCCGATCTGGGGCGCCTGTCCCCGGCGGATGCGCAGCGCATCGGCGTGAACCTGGCCGAGATCAAGCGCAGCCTGGTGGAACTGAATGCCAAGAGCCAGGCCGGGCTGGCCCAGGCCGAAAACGTGGCGGTGATCAGCCTGTCCGAACGCCTGCCCTACCTGATCGCGGAGTTCAATCTTGACCTGATCGAGACCGACGCGCGCGACGATACCGCCTGGACGCCGGAAGCGCTGGCCGGATTGACGGGCAAGCTGAAGGAAAACGGCGCCGCCGCCGCCCTGCTGCATCGCGAACCCACCCCGGCGCTGCGGCAGGCTATCGAGGCCGGGGGCGCCCGCGTGATCGTGCTGGCCACCGATGGCGCCGATCCGGTCGCCGAACTTCAGGCCAACGCGCAACAGCTGCTCGAGGCCCTGGCGCCCGCCGCCGCATCCCGGCCGAACTGATACATGCCGCGCGGCGCGGCGCCATGCCGCCCGGCTACACGCCGCTATCGGCCGCCTGGGCCGACGCCGCTTCCCTCAGGCACTCGATCAACTGCACGCTGCTGGCCGACAGCCCCCCGCCGCGCATCGTGATGATGCCGACGGGCGGCAAGTCCAGCGACAGCGGCACGTTCAATATCTTGCACAGGCCCTGGCGCTGAAAGCGCCGCGCCGCTGATCGCGCCAGAAATCCCACCGCGCCACGCTCGCCGATGAAGGTCAGCGTGGCCAGATAGGATGAGGTTTCCATCAGATCGGCGGAAGGCTGCTGCCCGTGCCGGTGGAACTGCTGTTCGAGTTTTACGCGCAGTGACGCCCAAGGCGGCGGCATGACGCAAGGCAGCCCCGCCAGATCGGCCCAATCCGGCGCGGCCATGCCTGCCACGGGGCTCGCCGGGTGAGCGACGACCACCATGGGTTCTTCGAACAAGGCCTCGGTCGATAGATCCGGCGCGGCATAGCCGGGCTCCAGCCGGCCGACGAAAAGATCCAGTTCGCCCAGACGCAACTTGGGCAGCAGGTGGGTCAGGTCCCCTTCCTCGATCTGCACGGTCGCCCGTGCCGAGCGCGCCTTCAGCGCCTGGACCGCACGCGCAAGCAGCACGGGCATGGCGACCGCCATGGAGCCCACCCGCGTCTTGCCTGCCGCGCCGCTCGCCGCCGCGTCGATTTCGTCCCGCGTGCGTTCGTACTGCGCCAGCACGCCGCGGGCGAAGCGCACGACCGACTCGCCCGCGCCCGTGGGTTCCGTGCCGCGCACGGACCGGTCGAACAGCGTGAATCCCAGCATGGATTCGAGTTCGGACAGCATGCGCGACACGGCGGGCTGGCTGACCGCCAGGAATTCCGCCGTGCGGCCAAGGTGGCGGAACTCATCCAGCGCGACCACCAATTGCAGGTGCCGAAGCTTCAGGTTCGAGCGGAAAACGCGGTCCAAGTGTGCCATGCCAGGGTCTATACATACCAAATACGTTATCAATCCATGAGTCAATTCTATTAGATTGTTATGTATAAGCCCATGAGAATAAGCACGGTTCGCCAGTAGCCTATCCGGCGAATCCTAAAAAAACGATATCCGGAGACAAACCCATGAAGCACACCCCTACCCCTGATCCGCAGCGGCGCAGGCTGCTGGCCGGCGTGGCCTGTGCCGGCGCCGCCGCCTTGCTGGCTCCGTACACCGCGCGCGCCGCCGACTATCCGTCGCGGCCCATCACGTTCATCTGCCCCTGGCCGGTCGGCGGCACGGCGGATCAATCCATGCGAGCGCTTTGCCAGGTCGCGTCCGAGGTGCTCGGGCAGTCCATCGTGGTCGAAAACCGCGCGGGCGCCTCCGGCATGATCGGCACCAAGGCCCTGTCGCAGGCCCAGCCCGACGGCTACACCATCGGGCAGATTCCAATTTCGGTGGCGCGCTTTTCCCAGCTTGGAATGCTGCAGCTCGATCCCCGCAACGAACTGACCTATCTTGCCCGCACCTCGGGCCAGACCTTCGGCATCGCCGTGCTGGCAAGCTCGCCGTTCAAAACCCTGAAGGATGTGGTCGCGCACGCCAAGGCCCATCCTGGCCAGGTGACCTACGGCCACGCCGGCATCGGCGGCGCGACGCACGTGGGCATGGAGGAATTCGCGCTGGCGGCCGGGGCGCAATTCAATGCGATTGCCTACAAGGGAGGCTCGGCCGCGCTGCAGGATGTGCTGGGCGGCCAGATCGACCTGCTGGCGGATTCCAGTTCCTGGGCGCCGCACGTCGAATCCGGCAAGCTGCGGCTGCTGGCCACGTGGGGCGAATCGCGCGCAACCCGCTTCAAGGACGCGCCCACCCTGAAGGAACTCGGTTACGACGTCGTGGTCGAGGCGCCGAACGGCATCGGGGCGCCGAAGGGGCTGGACCCCGCCGTCGAGCGCAAGCTGCGCGACGCCTTCCGCACCGCCGTCAACAGCGCCGCGTTCAAGCAGGTTGCCGATCGCATCGATGCGCCGGTGATGTACCTGGACGGCCCGGACTACAAAGCGTATGTCGCGTCCGTCTACGCGCAGGAAACCGGGCTGATCGCGCGTCTGAAACTGAAAGAACTGCTACAGAAAGGCTGATTCCACGGTGAACCCCAACCCCTTGATCCGGCTTCACGCCAACGACAACGTGCTGATCGCCAGGCAGGCCCTGGCGCTCGGCATGACCATCCCGGCGTTGGGACTACGCGTGCGCGCGCAGGTGCCGGGCGGCCACAAGATCGCCGCCTGCCGTATTCCGGCGGGCACGCCGGTACGCAAATATGACGCCATCATCGGCGTGGCCGCCCGCGATATCGAGGCCGGCGACCATGTACACGCGCACAACCTGGAACTGGTCGATTTCGAACGCGACCCGGCGTTCTGTCGGGACGCTCGGCCCGTGGCGTTGCTGCCGCAGGCCGAGCGGGCCACCTTCCAGGGGTATCTGCGTCCCGATGGCCGGGTGGGCACCCGTAATTTCATCGGCATTCTGGCGTCGGTGAACTGTTCCGCGACGGTCATCCATCACATCGCCGAGCACTTCACGCCGGAACGCCTTGCCGCCTATCCCAATGTGGACGGCGTCGCCGCGTTCGCGCAGACGAGCGGCTGCGGGATGTCGTCGCCCAGCGAGCATTTCGACGTGCTGCGGCGCACGCTGGCGGGCTATGCGCGGCATCCGAACCTGGCGGGCGTGCTGATCGTGGGCCTGGGCTGCGAACGCAATCAGGTCGCGTCGCTGGTCGAGTCCCAGGACCTGTCGCTGGACCCGCGGGTGCACACGCTGGTCATGCAGGATAGCGGCGGTACGCGGGCGACCATTGCCGCGGGCATACGCGCCATCGAGGAAATGCTGCCGCAGGCCAACGCCGCGCGGCGCACCGCCGTGCCGGCCAGCCATCTCAAGATTGGCCTGGAATGCGGTGGGTCGGACGGGTTTTCAGCCATTACCGCCAATCCGGCGCTGGGGGCGGCCATGGACATCCTGGTGCGCCACGGCGGCACCGCGATCCTGTCGGAAACTCCCGAGATCCACGGCGTCGAATACATGCTGACCCGCCGCGCCGTCAGCCCGGAGGTCGGCCAGAAGCTGCTGGACCGCCTGGCATGGTGGGAAAAATACACGGCGGGCCACAACGCGCAATTCAATGGCGTGGTCGGCCACGGCAACCAGCAAGGCGGCCTGGCCAACATATTTGAAAAATCGCTGGGCTCCGCCATGAAGGGTGGCACCACGCCGCTGCAGGCCGTGTACGAATACGCCGAACCGATCGACCGTGCCGGACTGGTCTTCATGGATTCGCCAGGCTATGACCCGGTGGCCGTCACCGGGCAGATCGCCAGCGGCGCCAATCTGATCTGCTTCACCACCGGCCGCGGCTCGATGTTCGGATCCAAGCCCGCGCCCACGCTCAAGCTCGCCAGCAACAGCGCCATGTACGCCCGCCTCGAGGAAGACATGGACATCAATTGCGGCGCGGTGCTGGACGGGGAACTGGACATCGCGCAGATGGGCCAGCGGATCTTCGAGCACATCCTGCGCGCGGCCTCCGGCGAGCCCACCAAGAGCGAAGCGCTGGGGCTGGGCAACCACGAGTTCGTGCCCTGGCATCTGGGCATTGTCAGTTGACACCACACCTACGGATTCCGTATCCCATGCATTCCACGCTAGCCCACCCCGCGCTGCTGCGCGACCAGAACCTCATCGGCGCGCAATGGCGCCCGGCGCAGTCCGAGGCGCGCCTGCCCGTGAGCAATCCCGCGCACGACGCGGTCTTCGCGCATGTGCCCGACAGTGGCGCGGCGGACGCGCGCGCCGCCGCCGACGCGGCCCACGCGGCCTTTCCCGACTGGAGCTGCCGCCCCGCGCAGGAACGCGCACGCTTCCTCAAGCGCTGGCATGCCCAGATCCTGCTCCACCAGGAAGACCTGGCGCGCTTGATCTCCGCCGAACAGGGCAAGCCGCTAGCCGAGAGCCGGGGCGAGGTGCTGTATGGCGCGTCCTATGTGGAATGGTTCGCCGAAGAGGCCAACCGCATCCAGGGCGACATCCTCAACGCCGCCGTGCCCGGACGGCGCATGATGGTATTGAAGGAACCGGTGGGCGTGGTGGCCGCGATCACGCCGTGGAATTTCCCGCTGGCGATGATCGCGCGCAAGATCGCGCCGGCCTTGGCCGCCGGCTGCACCGTGGTGGGCAAGCCCGCCGAAGACACCCCGCTGACCGCGCTGGCCCTGGCCTATCTGGCGGAACAGGCTGGTCTGCCCGACGGCGTGCTGAACCTGGTGACGGCATCGCGGCGGAACACGCCCGCCGTCGTGGATGCCTGGCTGGCCGACTGCCGCGTGCGCAAGATCACCTTCACCGGCTCCACGCCCGTGGGCAAGCATCTGGCTCGGGAATCCGCGGATACGTTGAAGAAGCTGTCGCTGGAACTGGGCGGCAACGCGCCCTTCATCGTGTTCGACGACGCGGACCTGGATGCCGCCGTCGACGGCCTGATGGCCTCGAAGTTCCGCAATGGCGGACAGACCTGCGTCTGCCCGAACCGTATCTATGTGCAGGCCGGCGTGCACGATGAATTCGTCGCCCGGCTGGTCCGGCGGGTGGCGGCGCTGCGGGTTGGCCCGGCCACCGAGGACGGCGCGCAGATCGGCCCCATGATCAACGCGCGCGCGGTCGATAAGATCGACCGCCATGTCCGGGACGCGGTCGCGCAAGGCGCCCGCATCGAAACCGGAGGGCAGCGCGTGCGCGGCGCCGACGGCCCCAACTACTACGCACCGACGGTGCTGTCCGGCGCCACGCCCGCCATGGCGCTGTCATGCGAGGAGACCTTCGGCCCGGTCGCACCGGTTTTCCGATTTACGTCCGAGGAAGAAGTCATCGGCCATGCAAACGACACGCCCTTCGGCCTGGCGGCGTACTTCTATTCCAGCGATACCCGGCGGATCTGGCGCGTGGCCCAAGCACTGGAAACCGGCATCGTCGGCATCAACGAAGGCGCCGTCGCGTCCGAAGCCGCACCCTTCGGAGGCGTGAAGGAATCCGGCTACGGGCGCGAAGGCTCGTCCTATGGATTGGACGACTATCTGCACACCAAGTACCTGTGCCAGGGCCAGCTTGGCTGAGCCCCTGCCCTATCCCCTTTCACGAGCGCACACACCCATGCCGGCACACAATCCCTTCAAATCCGCGCTTGCCGCGCGACAGGCCCAGGTGGGCCTGTGGCTGTCCATGGCCGATCCCTACATGGCCGAGGTCTCGGCCACCGCGGGCTTCGACTGGCTGCTGATCGACGGCGAGCACGCGCCGAACGATCTGCGCAGCACCCTGGCCGCTCTGCAGTCCGTGGCGCCCTACCGCTCCCAGCCCGTCGTGCGCGTGGTGGCGGGCGAAACAGCGCGCATCAAGCAACTGCTGGACATCGGCGCGAAGAACCTGCTGGTGCCCATGGTGGATACCGCCGAACAGGCCCGCGCCCTCGTCGCCGCGACACGCTATCCGCCCGAAGGCGTGCGCGGCGTGGGCAGCGCCGTGGGCCGCGCGTCGCGCTGGAGCGAGCGCGCCGACTACCTGGATATTGCCGATGACGAGGTCTGCCTGCTGGTGCAGGCCGAAACGGCAACCGCCCTGGCGAACCTGGAAGCGATCTGCGCGGTGCCCGGCGTGGACGGCGTATTCATCGGCCCTGCGGACCTTGCCGCCTCGATGGGTTATCGCGGCCGGCCCGGCTCGCCCGAGGTGCAGGCTGCCATCGAACGCGCGATGCGCGTGATCATCGACAGCGGCAAGGCCGCCGGCACGTTGACGTCCGACCCGGCGCTGGCGCGTCGCTACCTGGACCTGGGCTGCACCTTCGTGGCGACCGGCGTGGACGTGCTGCTCTATGCCAATAGCGCGCGCCGTCTGGCGGCCAGCTTCCTGTCAGCGGACACCGAACCCGCCACGCGGCCCGCTTCGGCGGCCTACTGAGCGTGGCCGATGGCGACGGACCCGGCCTGCAATCTAGTCTTGCATGGCCGGGCTTTCAGGCATAAATTGGTTGATACCGCTTTTCGACCGGCATTCAATATCTACCGCTGCGAATCGCGCGCGAAGGTTGTTTTCTGTCTTTTGTTCCCCAAAGGAGCGATGCGATGCGAGTAAAACACCTGCTAGGCCCAGCAACCGTAGCCCTGTCACTGCTGTTCGCCCCACCCTCGATGGCCGCCGAACCCGAAGCGGCGCCCATCATCACCGGAAAGCACTGGACGGAATCAGACGCCAATCTGAAGAAGGCTTACCTCCTGGGCATGGCGAACGTCCTGCAAGTCGAACAGGCGTATCAGCAACGCCGGGCCGTCCCGGACACCCAGACCCTGGTTCCAAAATTCTCCAGGGGACTCCAGAATCAGACGCTGGACTCCGTGCGCGACAGCGTGGATCGCTGGTATGCCGCGAACCCGACCCAATTGGATCGTCCCGTCGTGGAGACCATCTGGTTCGAGATCGTCGTGCCTGCCACGAAGACCAAGCGCACCCCCTAGGAGCCGCCATGAAAATCATCCGTACGATAGCCCTGGCCATCGCGATGGCATCGCTGGCCGCCTGCACGAACATGACCAAGGAACAGCAAGGCACCGTGACGGGCGGGCTGATGGGCGCCGCAGCCGGCGCCGGCATTGCCGCCATCGCGGGCGGTAGCGCATGGACCGGCGCGGCCATCGGCGGTGCTGCCGGCGGTATTGCCGGCAACATCCGCGGCGCCAATCAGTAAAAAAAAAAGCGCCGCGCGCCAAGGCGTGCGGCGCTTTGTCTTGCATCCCCCGCAGGCTTGGGGCAAGACGACCGGGCTCCTGCCCTGTCAGCCTCCCGCCAACCCAGCTATCATTGGTACAAATCCGGCCTGGCGTCGCTGCCGCCGCCGCGCTGCCGCGGGTATCCGGCATCTCGACAAAAGCCGGGCTGACGCATTGCCGGGGCAGGAACGCAGCGTGTATGTTCTACTACTGCCGTTTGCCCTGGCCGCATTCGGTATTTTTCAGTCGTTGGCCCTGCTTGCCGCGATGTCCGGACAGCCGTTCGCCGGGCCGAAAAAGCAGCAAGAAAGCGCATGCAAACGGTGCTGTATGGCCGACAGATGGCGGCGTAGCGGTCACGCTCGCGGCTCAAACCTTTTTTTTGTGTAGCAAATGGGACTAGAACAATTAGCCGCGATCCGGGAATTGCTGATCAAGCAGGCGCCTGAAAAGGCGGCTCCCAAGAAAGAATCGCGTCCGCAGGGCGCGGACAAGCCGCGTCGTCCGCAAGGCGCCGGCAAAGGACCGCGTCCGCAAGGCGGCGACAAGGGCCAGCGCGCGCAAGGCAGCGACAAGGGCCAGCGCCCCCAGCGCGCCGAGCGCCGCGAGACGCCGGTGGATCCCGTCGTGGTCGCCATCTCGCGGCTGCAGCGCCACTTTCCGAAGGCGTTTCCCAAGAATCCCGCTCCCAAGCTTCCGCTGAAGCTGGGCGTGCTGGCTGACCTGGTGCAACACGCCCAGGCCTTGCAGCTCGACGAGGAACAGATCAAGGAAGCCGTCAAGACCTGGTGCGATGGCCGCCGCTACTGGACCTGCATGGTCGAAGCGGCCCCGCGCGTGGACTTGAACGGCGAACCCGTCGGCGCCGTGACGGCCAACGAAGCCCGCCATGCCAAGCGCATGGCGTCGCGCAACGCCTCCCGGAATGCCGCTCGCGCGAAGGCCGAGAAGAAAGCCGCGGCGGCGCCCGCCACGGCGATCGACGCGTCCGCGGTGCCCGCAGAGGCGGTCGACGCGCCCGTGACACCCGCAACGGCTGCCGAGGGTATCGATATGCCGACGACGCCGGCGGCGGCTGTCGAGGGTGCCGATGCCACGACGACGCCTGCGGCGGCTGCCGACGCTGCCGATGCCACGGCGACGCCTGCGGCGGCCGTTGAGGCCACCGACGCCCCCGCAGCCGCTGACCCGGCAGATCCAGCAACGGACAAGCCCGCTTAAGTCCGCGTCCGGACCGGCGGCACGACAGGCTTGCGGCGGCACGGGATACCTATCCGTGCCGCCGCAAGCCTGAACCGTTGTGCCCAGCGCTTAGCGGCCTCTCTCGAGCGCCGCCAGCGCCTGTTTCAGGTGTTCCAGTCCCGCGGGGGTATACGACAGGGACAACGCACGCTCATGGCCGGCGCTATCCATCTTCAGCAGCGACTTCCTGAGGATTTCGACGATCTTGTCGCCGTGGGCGGGGTGGAAGGCCTCGTACTGGTATTGCAGGAACACCAGGCACAACGCGTTTTCCATCACCTGCACGTCCGCGTCCTGCTTGATGCCCTGTTTCATCAGGATCGCCGTTACGCGGTCCGCGACGCTGTCCGGGTAGCCCGCGCCCTTGATGATGTCTTCAGCGATGCGGGCATGATGCCGCATCAGCGCCTTGCGCCACGACAGATAGCCGATGCGCCCCTCCGGGTAGCTGTGGCGCGCGATCTCCCACCGTCCGATATGCTGGCTTTTCGACGCCAGCAGCAGCGGCTCGGACGCATCGGGCGCCAGCTTCAGCACCCAGTCGTGCAGCTTCTCGGCCAGAAACAGCTCCTGCGGACAGGTCTGGCCTTCCCAGGTGAACAAGTTGGGGTCCGCGCCGTTGTATTGGTCAAAAAGGCGCAGCGTCTGCTGCAGACGATCATTCATGCGTTGCGTTTCCATAGTGAATCGCCAGGAACGGCGCGCTGCCGGCGGAGGGGTTGATCATACCGCCGCCGTTGACCAGATCGACGGCTATGCCGAACGCTGAGCGAGACAGGACACGCTTGGCATCCCAGTTGAGCCGCCGGGTCAACAGCGGTTTATACGCGTTCGCGGTACGGCTAACGTATGTCGCCGGCAGCCCGCCACGGTAGGAGCTGCTGAGCTGAATTGTCTATTTTTGCCGGTTTATCAACCGAACAAGGCTTCGATCAAGGCATTGATAACAATGCACTTTTATTGGATTTCCGACTGAATCCTCGGATTTATTTGCCGGTTTATTTGCCGGTTTATTTGCTGGTTTCAGTTTCATGTGGACCGCTGCGCGTCACTTTGCGTGCGCGCTCCCCGCACGCGCTCCTTGCCAGCCTAACGCGGCAGTGCCGGGGTCAGCGGGCCCACGGGCGGCTGGCCGGGACGGGGCGGAATCGGAGGGAGCCTGGGCTGGGCCGGCCCTTTCAGGCCGGATTGGCCCTGCGGCTGGGAAGAAGACGCGCCCGCTGGCGGGTAGCGTGAGCCGGGACATGACGTGCCCAAGCAATCCCGGTCGATCTTTCCCGGGTCGACCTTTTTCGGACACGACGTGCCCAGGCAGGTGTCCGGCAGGGTACGCGCGGATTGCGGCGGCCGCGGCACGGTGGGCAGCGCGTCCCGCGCGTACGCCGGCGCGGTGCTCAACCCCGCCAATGCAGCCAATGCCGCCACGGCGATCAATGATTTCATCGCTACGCTCCACCGGGACTGTGTCTGCCCAGTGTGCGCCCATCCCCCGCCCCTCGCAAGGCGGGGACTGGCCGTGGCGCCTGCCTCAATCCAGGCGGATATCGGCGCTTTTCACCACCTTGGCCCAGCGCTCGCGCTCGCTGTTGAAGAACTGCGAGAGTTCGGCCGGATTCCGGGTGACGATCTCGGCGCCCTGCTCGTTCAGTTGCGCCGCGACCTCGGGCTGGCTGACGATCTGCGCCATCAGCGTGGACAGGCGGGCCGCCACCGGGTCGGACATGGTGACGGGCGCCATCACGCCCTGCCAGGTACCCGACTCGAAGCCCGGCACGCCTTGTTCCGAAATCGTCGGAATGTTCGGCACGAGCTGCATGCGCTCTTTCTTGGAGATCGCGATCGGCCGCAACTTGCCGGACTTGATGTGCGGCAACGTCGCCAACAGGCCGTTCATGATGATCTGCGTCTGTCCGCCGATCGTATCGGTCACCGCCTGCGAGCCGCCCTTGTAGGGCACATATTCCCACTGGGCGCCCGTGGCCTGCTGCACGGCCACGGCGGCCAGGTGCGGCGCGCTGCCGATCGCGGTGACCGCGAAGTTCAGGCGCTGCTTCTTGGACAACGCGACCAGCTCCTCGACCGTCTTGGCCGGCACATCGGGATGCACCGCCAGCACGTGCGGCGAATAGGCCAGCATGCCGACGGCGCGCAGGTCCTTGGACGGATCGAAGGTCAGCTTGGTGTACACGGACGGGCTGATCGCCAGCGCGCCGACGTCGCACAGCAGCACGGTATGGCCTTCCTGCGCCGACTGCACCACCAGGCCGGCGCCCACGTTGCCGTTGGCGCCGGGCTTGTTCTCGACCACGACGGTCTGCTTGAGCACCTCGGCGAGCCGGGGGGCCAGGATCCGGGCAATGATGTCCGACGAGCCGCCGGGCGGGTAAGGCACAACGATGCGTACGGGCCGCGTCGGCCAATCCGACGATTGCGCCCATGCCGGCACCAGGGGCGTCAGGCAAAGCGCCGCGGCGCTGCCCAGGAACTGTCTCTTGCTCGGGTTCATGCTGTCTCCACGCTGTTTGATGCGTTTGTTGAATTGCCCGCGGCCATGCCCCGGCCGCGGTTGGGGCCCTATGCCGCGCCGCGCGTCTCCACGTACAAGGCATAGAGCGAATGGCTGCTGGCCATGAAAAGGCGATTGCGCTTGGCCCCGCCGAAGCACAGATTGGCGCAGCGTTCCGGCAGCCTGATGTGGCCGATGGGCTTGCCCGCCGGGTTGAAAACCATCACGCCGTCGAGCTCTTCGGACTTGGCGTCCGGCGATCCGTTGCTGCCCCACCCGCACCACAGGTTGCCGGCCTCGTCGCACTTGATGCCGTCGATGGCGCCGGCGCCCTGCGCATCGATGTGCAGGCGCTTGCCGGACAAGGCGCCGTCGCTGCCCACGTCGTAGGCCCAGACCACGCGGTAGGGTTGATGGCGCGACTCGACGATGTAAAGCACCTTTTCGTCGGGCGAAAAGCAAAGACCATTGGGACCGGCCAGGTCGCTGAGTGCCAGCGTCACGCGGCCGCCGGCCGGATCGATGCGATACACGGAATGCGGCAGCTCGGGCGCGGCCTTGTCGCCTTCCCAGTGCCCGCCGATACCGAACGGCGGGTCGGTGAACCAGACCGCGCCGTTGCGCTGGCAGACGATGTCGTTCGGCGAATTGAAGCGCTTGCCGTCGTAGCGGTCGGCCAGCACGGTAATGCTGCCGTCGTACTCCGTGCGCGTGACGCGCCGCGTCAGATGCTCGCAGGTCAACAGCCGCCCCTGGCGGTCGCGCGCCAGCCCATTGCTGAAATTGGCGGGGTGCCGGAAGACGCTGATCGCACCGGTGGTTTCGTCCCAGCGCAGGATGCGGTCATTGGGAATGTCCGACACCAGCAGGTAGCGGCCGTCGCCGAACCAGACAGGACCTTCCAGCCAGCGGAAACCCGTGGCCAGTTGTTCCACGCTGCTGCTGTAGATGCGGTACTTGGAAAACTCCGGATCGAGGATCCGCACCGACGGATCCGGATAGCGCTGCTGCGGCGTGAAGTTGAAGGATTGCGCCTGAACGAGGCTGGCGGGCCCCACTGCGAGCGCGGCGCCCAGCAGCCGGCGCCGGCCGGCCTGGACCTTGGGGTCTATATCCATCGGCTGTCTCCTCTTTGGTTTTTTTTCGATGGCGCTACGGGATGACGCAGGCGGCCCTCAGGTCACGGGGCCGGGATTGAACAGCGCCAGGGCGTTGTGCAGCTTGAGCTTTTCCGCACAGGTCTGCTGCTTGCCGCTGGCCACGTCCAGCATCAGGCGGAACAGTTCCCAGCCCACGTCCTCGATCGAGGCCTGGCCGGTGGCGATCACGCCCGCATCCACATCCATCAGGTCGTGCCAGCGGCGCGCAAGACTGGAGCGCGTGGCGACCTTGATGACCGGCACCTGGGCCAGCCCGTAGGGCGTGCCGCGGCCGGTGGTGAAGATGTGCAGGTTCATGCCCGCGGCCAGTTGCAGCGTGCCGCAGATGAAGTCGCTGGCCGGCGTGGCCGCGAAGATCAGGCCCTTGCGGGTCAGGCGGTCGCCGGGCGACAGCACCCCATGGATGGGCGACGATCCCGACTTCACGATCGAGCCCATGGCCTTTTCCACGATGTTCGACAAGCCGCCTTTCTTGTTGCCGGGGCTGGTGTTGGCGCTGCGGTCGGCCATGCCGCGCTGCAGGTATTCGTCGTACCAGGCCATTTCCCGGATAAGCGCATCGGCCACGTCGGGCGTGGCGGCGCGGGCGGTGAGCTGGTCTATGCCGTCCCGCACTTCAGTGTTCTCGGAGAACATCACCGTGCCGCCCGCGCGCACCAGCAGATCGGTGGCGAAACCCACCGCCGGATTGGCGGTCACGCCGGAAAACGCGTCGCTGCCGCCGCACTGCACCCCCACGGTCAGGTCGGACACGGGGCAGGTTTCGCGCCGGCGCGCGTTCAGTTTTTGCAAGTGGCGTTCGGCGGTGCGCATGATCAGCGCGATCATCGATTCAAAGCCGATGTTCTCTTCGTCCTGGAGCACGATGGTGTCCACGCCGTCTGTGCCCATGCCCTCGCCAGCCCGGATCGGAATGGCGTTGGGAGCCAGCAGGCGTTCAGGCTGCAGTTTCTCGCAGCCCAGGCTGACCACCATGGAGGTGCCGCCGAAATTCGGGTTGCGGCCGATGTTGTGCAGCGTGCGGATCGGAATGGCCGCGCCGGGCGCGTCGATCGCGACGCCGCAGCCGTAGGTGTGTTCCAGCCCCACGACGTCGTCCACGTTGGGGTAGCGCGGCAGGAGTTCCTGGCGGATGCGCGCGACCGCGTGCTCGACCACGCCCTGCACGCACTGCACCGTGGTGCTGATGGCCAGTATGTTGCGGGTGCCCACCGTACCGTCGGCATTGCGGTAGCCCTCGAATGTGTAGCCCTCGAGCGGCGGCAGCGGCACGATGCGCGTAGACACGGGCAGGTCCTGCAAGGTGCGCGCCGCGGGCATGGTGGTCACGCGCTCGTTGATCCAGCTTCCACGCGGCAGTGCCTTGGCCGCGAAACCGACCACCACGTTGTAGCGCACGACCGCATCGCCTTCGGCCAGGTCCGCGAGCGCGACCTTGTGCCCCTGGGGCACCGTATCCACGAGTTGCAGGCCATCGGGCAGCACCGTGCCCGCGGGCAGCCCGCCCTCGTTGGCGACGATGGCCACGTTGTCCTGGGGATGAATCTTGATAAGCACTGGCGCCTGCTCTGCCGCAACCTGCATGAAAAATCCTTTTGCCGATGGATGCCGCGCTGCGGGCATCCGATACGTTATCGTACAACTAGAAGAATATCGCCGAAAGGCATCAGAAATAAATTTCGGGTTTCCCCTTGTAAACATGGCGCATCATAGGGAAAGACATCTTGAATCGCCGGAATTCATGTTGTACGATGACTCACCTTTTATCACCGCATCCCGTCCGCGGCACCTTTCCTCCGCCTGCGACGGCAACCTAGGGATGAGCGCAACATGACGACTCCGCAGGAACTCAAGGCCATTGTTTCGGAAGGCTTGCTGTCCTTCCCCGTGACCGACTTCGACCAGAACGGCGATTTCAACGCCAAGAGCTATGCGGCCCGCCTGGAATGGCTGGCCCCCTACGGCGCCACCGCCCTGTTCGCGGCGGGCGGCACGGGCGAGTTCTTCTCCCTGGCTCCGCAGGAATATTCGGACGTCATCCGCACCGCCGTCCAGACCTGCGCCGGCAAGGTGCCAATCCTGGCCGGCACCGGCGGCCCGACGCGTACCGCCATCGCCTACGCCCAGGAAGCCGAACGCCAGGGCGCCAAGGGCGTGCTGCTGCTGCCGCACTACCTGACCGAAGCCTCGCAGGACGGCATCGCCGCGCACGTCGAACAGGTCTGCAAGTCGATCAACATCGGCGTCATCGTCTACAACCGCGCGCAATCCCGCCTGTCGGCCGACAGCCTGGCCCGCCTGGCGGACCGCTGCCCGAACCTGGTCGGCTTCAAGGATGGCNGGCGTCATCGTCTACAACCGCGCGCAATCCCGCCTGTCGGCCGACAGCCTGGCCCGCCTGGCGGACCGCTGCCCGAACCTGGTCGGCTTCAAGGATGGCGTCGGCGACATCGAATCCATGGTGCGCATCCGCCGCAAGCTGGGCGACCGCTTCTCGTACCTGGGCGGTCTGCCCACGGCCGAGGTCTACGCAGCCGCTTACCGCGCGCTTGGCGTGCCGGTGTACTCGTCGGCGGTGTTCAACTTCGTGCCCAAGATGGCCATGGAGTTCTACCGCGCCATCGCCGCCAACGACAGCGCCACCACCAACCGCCTGCTGGACGATTTCTTCCTGCCCTACCTTGAAATCCGCAACCGCAAGGCCGGTTATGCCGTCAGCATCGTCAAGGCCGGCGCCAAGCTGGTCGGCCACGACGCCGGTCCCGTGCGCGCCCCGCTTACCGACCTGACCGGCGAAGAGCTCGAGATGCTCAACGCCCTGATCAAGAAGTCCGGCGCGCAGTAAGCCCCGCGCCGATAACGCCCGCCTGCCCCCGATCCGGGGGCATTTTTGTCCCCGGGCCATCCCGGGACAAAAACGCCCTCTTGTTGGATCGGGGAGCGCATTTTTTGGAGATGACCATGAACCTGACCGGCCAAATGTTGATCGGCTCGACCGCCGTCCTTGGCGCGGGCGCTGCCCAGCACGCCATCAATCCCGCCACCGGCGAGCGCCTGGACCCCGGCTATCCCGCCGGCTCGTCCGACGACGTGGCGCGCGCCGCCGAACTGGCCCGTGCCGCTTTCGACCCCTACCGCGCAACGCCGCTGGAAACGCGCGCGCAATTCCTGGAAAGCATTGCCGAGGGCATCCTGGCCTTGGGCGACGCGCTGATCGAGCGCGCGCACCAGGAAACCGGTTTGCCGCTGGCGCGTCTGCAGGGCGAGCGCGGCCGAACCGTGGGCCAGTTGCGCCTGTTCGCCCGCGTGGTGCGCGACGGTTACTTCCTGGACGCCACCATCGACCCGGCGCTGCCCGAGCGTCAGCCCCTGCCGCGCGCGGACCTGCGCCTGGCCAACGTGCCGCTGGGCCCCGTCGCCGTGTTCGGCGCCAGCAACTTCCCGTTGGCCTTTTCGGTGGCCGGCGGCGACACCGCATCGGCGCTGGCCGCCGGCTGCCCCGTCGTCGTGAAGGCCCACAACGCCCATCCCGGTACCTCCGAAATGGTCGGCCGCGCGATCCAGCAGGCCGTCGCCAAGCACGGCCTTCCCGAAGGCACGTTCTCGCTGCTGTTCGGCGCGGGCAATGAAATCGGCACGGCGCTGGCCACCCATCCGGCCATCACGGCCGTCGGTTTCACGGGATCGCGCCGTGGCGGCCTGGCGCTTGTCGCCGCCGCCAATGCCCGCCCGGTGCCGATTCCCGTGTACGCCGAAATGTCCAGCATCAACCCCGTGTTCCTGATGCCCGCCGCACTGGAAGCCCGCGCCGAGAGCATCGCGCGCGGCTTCGTGGATTCGCTGGCGATGGGCGTGGGCCAGTTCTGCACCAACCCCGGCCTGGTGATCGGCATCGAAGGTCCGGCACTGGAGCGGTTCCGCCAGGCAGCCGCCGAAGCCGTCAAGGCCAAGGGCGCGGCCACCATGCTGACCCCGGGCATTTTCTCGGCCTATGAACAAGGCGCGGGCGCCTTGGCCAGCCATGCCAGCGTGTCCACCGTGGGACGCGGCGAACCCTCCAACCCTGCCTGCAACGCCGCCGGCGCCGTGGTGTTCGGCGCCAGCGCCGATCGGTTCCTGGCCTCTCGCGAACTGGAAGCCGAAGTCTTCGGCCCGGCATCCCTGGTGGTGGCGTGCAAGGACGCGGCGCAGATGAAGGAAGTGGCCGAGCATCTGGAAGGACAGCTCACCGCCACCCTGTTCGTCGACGACGCCGACGTGGCGCAAGCGCAGGCGCTGCTGCCGGTGCTGGAACGCAAGGCCGGCCGCATCCTGGCCAACGGCTACCCGACCGGGGTGGAAGTCAGCCATGCCATGGTGCATGGCGGACCGTTCCCGGCCACGTCCAATCCGGCATCGACGTCGGTGGGCGCAACCGCGATCCGCCGCTTCCTGCGCCCGGTCTGCTACCAGGACCTGCCCGACGCCCTGCTGCCCGACGGCGTCAAGCGCGCCAATCCCCTGGGCCTGACCCGCATGGTCGACGGCACCCTGTCGGCTGCCTGAGCCAGCGCGCAAAACGCCGCGCCGCGACCCTTGCGAGGGTTGCGGCGCGGCGTTTTCTTTGGCGGCGCTCAGGGGACTCGGCTGCCGCCGAGCCCTGCATGCAGCGCTTATTGCGTCTTCAGCTTCCCATCGGCGACGATCTTGGCCCACTTGGCCTGTTCGCCCGCCTGGAACGAGGCGAACTCGGCCGGCGAATTCGGCGTGTAGGCCAGGCCCAGGCCCTGCATCTTGGCGCTGACCTCGGGCTTGGCCACGATGCCGGCGATCGCCTTGTTCAGTTTGTCGACCACCGCGGGCGGCGTATTGGCCGGCACATAGATGGCCTGCCAGCTGCTGACGTCAAAGCCGGACACGCCGGCTTCCTGCATGGTCGGCACATCCGGCAGCACCGCGGTCCGCTTGGCGGACGTGACCGCCAGGGCGCGCACCTTGCCGCTTTGCACATAGGGCAGCGCCACCAGCGCGGTTTCGAAGGAACTGGGAATCTGGCCGCCGATCAGGTCCTGGATGGCCGGCGCGCTGCCGCGGTACGGCACGTGGGTCAGGTGGGCGCCCGTCAACTGCTTGAAGACTTCGCCCGACAGATGTTGCGACGTGCCCTGCCCGGCCGACCCGAAGGCGATGGTATCGGGGTTGGCCTTGGCGGCCGCCACCACTTCCTGCACCGTCTTGTAGGGCTGGTTCGCGCCCACCAGCAGCACATTCGAAATGCTGCCCAGCAGGATCACGGGCGCGAAGTCCTTGGCGGCGTTGTAGTTGATGCTGGGCAGCAGGGAAGGATTGATGGCGTGCGTGGCGATCGTGCCCAACAGCAAGGTGTAACCATCGGGCTTGGCCCGCGCCACGGCATCCGCGCCCAGCACGCCGCCCGCGCCGCCCTTGTTCTCGACGACCACGGTCTGGCTGAGCGTCGTGCCCAGTTCCTGCGCGATCAGGCGGCCCAGGATGTCGGACGTGCCGCCGGCGGCAAATGGCACCACCAGTGTGATGGCCTTGGCGCGCGGCCAATCGTCGGCGGCATGCGCGGCGCTGGCGCCAAAGGCGGCAACAGCAAAAACGGCGGACATACGGCGCAGCAGGGGAAATGCCTTCAATCTTGTCTCCTAGACGTTATGGAATAGCCGGATCATCTTGTACGTTGTCGTACGACTATTTGCATGGAAGAATACTTCCCGGATCCTCGCCTTTCAATCTAGGGAAATTACGGTATTCGTTCTATTTCCGTGTTGTGTCGTACGACAACAATAAATCCCGGAGGGCATTGCCTGCTTATCTTGTATGTTGTACGATGACATACATCTACTGATTCAGATCCAGGCACAGGCCTATCTGGCCCGGCTTTTCACTACCCTTCTCTTGATTGGATGACTGGCATGACGACTCCCCAGGAACTTAAAGAAATCGTGTCGGAAGGACTGCTCTCCTTCCCGGTGACCGACTTTGACCAGAACGGCGATTTCAACGCCAAGAGCTATGCGGCCCGCCTGGAATGGCTGGCCCCCTATGGCGCCACCGCCCTGTTCGCGGCAGGCGGCACCGGCGAGTTCTTCTCCCTGGCTCCGCAGGAATACTCGGATGTCATCCGCACCGCCGTCCAGACCTGCGCCGGCAAGGTGCCGATCCTGGCCGGCACCGGCGGCCCGACGCGTACCGCCATCGCCTATGCCCAGGAAGCCGAACGCCAGGGCGCCAAGGGCGTGCTGCTGCTGCCGCACTACCTGACCGAAGCCTCGCAGGACGGCATCGCCGCGCACGTCGAGCAGGTCTGCAAGTCGATCAACATCGGCGTCATCGTCTACAACCGCGCGCAATCCCGCCTGTCGGCCGACAGCCTGGCCCGCCTGGCGGACCGCTGCCCNGCAGGTCTGCAAGTCGATCAACATCGGCGTCATCGTCTACAACCGCGCGCAATCCCGCCTGTCGGCCGACAGCCTGGCCCGCCTGGCGGACCGCTGCCCGAACCTGGTCGGCTTCAAGGATGGCATCGGCGACATCGAGTCCATGGTCAGCATCCGCCGCAAGCTGGGCGACCGCTTCTCGTACCTGGGCGGCCTGCCCACGGCCGAGGTCTACGCAGCCGCGTACCGCGCGCTTGGCGTGCCGGTGTACTCGTCGGCGGTGTTCAACTTCGTGCCCAAGATGGCCATGGAGTTCTACCGTGCCATCGCCGCCAACGACAGCGCCACCACCAACCGCCTGCTGGACGATTTCTTCCTGCCCTACCTTGAAATCCGCAACCGCAAGGCCGGTTACGCCGTCAGCATCGTCAAGGCCGGCGCCAAGCTGGTCGGCCACGACGCCGGTCCCGTGCGCGCGCCGCTCACCGACCTGACCGGTGAAGAGCTCGAGATGCTCAACGCCCTGATCAAGAAATCCGGCGCGCAGTAAGCCCCGCGCACGCCGTTGCAACGCCCTCCCGCCCGAGGGCGTTTTCTTTTTGGTGCAAAGAAAAGTTGGCGGAATCGGCGCTGTATGTTGTCATACGGCTAAGGATTTCCCAGCGAACCCGCGTTTTTGCACGCTATGCCGTCCGGGCCGGACACCCTGAGGCGGCGAATCAAGCAGGCACACCCGCGTACACTTGCGGCTGCATGCGCGGGCTGCCCGCCCGCGCATGCGGCAATTTCCCTATAAGAGAGACAATGCAAACTCCCGCCCGGCCCCCCCGCTCGCGCCTGACCGACGTCGTCATCGAAGAACTGACCAAGCGCCTGGACGCCCGCCTGTACCGCGCGGGCGACAAGCTGCCCTCCGAACACGCCCTGTGCGACGAGTTCGACGTCAGCCGCACCGTCATCCGCGAAGCCGTGGCCTCCATGCGCCTGAGCGGCCGCCTGGTCAGCAAGCCGGGCATCGGCGTCTTCGTCACCGAAGACCGCGAAAAGCCCATCGATTTCGTGATCGAACCCGCCGCGGACCCGCGCTGGGCGCTGCACATCATGGAATTGCGCGCGGGGCTTGAGGTCGAGGCCTGTGGGCTGGCGGCGGAACGCCGCAGCGCTGCGGACCTGAGCGGCATCGTCGAAGCCTTCGATGCCTTCAACCGCGCCACGCGCGACATGGAAGCCGCCGTCAAGGCCGACTATGAATTCCACCTGGCGATCGCCCGCGCGTCGAACAACCCGCATTTCCCCGCCTTGCTGAAAGCCGCGGTGCGGGATGTGATGCTGGATCTGAACATCAAGCACGGCGGCAAGACGCCCCAGGAACTCGAAACCTACGAGACACGCAACGTGCGCGAGCACGAAGCCATTCTGACCGCCATCATGCGCCGCGACCCGGGCGCCGCGCGGGCCGCCATGGCCCGCCACCTGGGCGACAGCATCGCGCGCTACCGCAAGCTGCTGTCCCACGCGCCGGCGGAATAAGCCCCTAGGCACACTCTTCCCGTGGTGCGGATTACGGGAATCCCCTTACTTGTTTACTTGTATGATGGCTGCCATCATACGTCGTACTAGATAGCAAGATTCGCGGGTCTTGAAGACTGGCCCCGCGGCCGTAGCATAACGTCGCCTCCGTACCGCCGATGAGCCCAATTCTTTCCCTCCGCAGCAAGTTCCACCGCTACGCCACGCGCATCCATCGGCGCCCCGCCTGACCGCCCCTCGGCGGCCTGTCACCCACCTCTTTCTTAATCCGTCCGAACGCGCGACGCGCCCTCTCCGGCATGACCGGGGCGGCCCCCGCACGCTTGGCCGTTCCCCACCCTCCGCTGTTTCAACCACTTTCCGACCCCAGGAGAAATCTCCATGCGTAAGTTTCTGAGCGCCGCCGTCGCGGCCACTTTGCTGTGCGTCGCGTCTGGCGCACAGGCCGGCGTCACCTTCGACGCCGTCAAGAAGAAGGGTTTCCTGCAATGCGGCTTCGCCGGCATTCCCGGATTCTCCGTGCTGGACAGCAAAGGCGAATGGACGGGGCTGGACGTGGACATGTGCCGCGCCGTGGCCGCCGCCATGTTCGGTGACGCCGCCAAGGTCAAAGGCAACGTCCTGACGGCGCAGGCCAAGTTCACGGCCCTGCAGTCCGGCGAGATCGACATGCTGTCGCGCAACACCACGCAGACGCTGACCCGTGACACCACCCTGGGCCTGATTGGCGTCGGCGTGAACTTCTATGACGCGCAAGGGCTGATCGTCAAGAAGGCCATGAACGTGAAGAGCGTGAAGGAACTGGACGGCGCCACGATCTGCGTGCAGCCCGGCACCACCACCGAACTGAACCTGGCGGACTACTTCCGCAGCCGCGGCCTGACGTTCAAGCCGGTGCTGGTCGAGAACTACGACGAGAACTTCCGCCTGCTGGAATCCGGCCGCTGCGACGCCTACACGAACGACAAGTCCAACACCGCCGCCAACATGCGCACGCGCCTGGCCAAGCCGGACGATTGGGAAATCCTGACCGAAAACCTGTCCAAGGAACCCCTCGGCCCCATGGTGCGCCAGGGCGACGAACAGTGGTTCAACATCGTGCGCTGGTCCCTCAACGCCATGCTCGAAGCCGAGGAATACGGCATCACGTCGAAGAACGTGGACGAGATGCTCAAGAGCACCAACCCCAACGTGCAGCGCATCCTGGGCGTGACGCCGGGCATGGGCAAGAACCTGGGCCTGGACGACAAGTGGGCCTACAACATCATCAAGCAGGTCGGCAATTACGGCGAAAGCTATGACCGCGCCATGGGCAAGGAAAGCCCGCTGAAGCTGGAACGCGGCCTGAACAAGCTGTGGACGCAGGGCGGCCTGATGTACGGCTGGCCGGTGCGCTGAACCCGCGCAGCCGCCCGTGCGCGGCTCCGTCCCGGCGACGGAGCCGCTTTTCTCTTTACCCCGCATGTCCGGCCGACCGCCGGGCCTGCCTTTGCCTCTTTACGCAGCAACCATGAACAGCATCGTCAACGCCCGCCTCAAACAGATCAAACCCTCGCCCAGCATGGCCGCCAAGATCGTCGTGGACGAACTGCGCCGCCAGGGCCGCGAGATCGCCGACTTCACGCTGGGCGAACCCGACATGGCCACGCCCGCTCACATCGCGCGCGCCGGCCAGGACGCCATTGCTGGCGGAGACATCCGCTACACCAGCCCCAACGGCACCGTCGGCCTGCGCCGCGCCATCGCCAACAGCCTGGAACTGGGCCTGGGCGTGCGCTACGGCATGGACCAGATCACCGTGGGCGCGGGCGCCAAGCAGATCATCGGCGCCGCGCTCACCGCCAGCCTGGAGCCAGGCGACGAGGTCATCGTATGCGCGCCCTACTGGGTCTCCTACCCTGACATGGTGCTGCTCAACGATGGCAAGCCCGTGGTCGTGACCGGGCCCGAATCGCAAGGCTTCAAACTGGATGCCGCCACGCTGGAAGCGGCCATTACGCCCCGCACGCGCTGGCTGATCCTGAATTCCCCCAGCAACCCCAGCGGCGCTGTCTACAGCAGCGCCGAGCTGCGCGCGCTGACCGACGTGCTGCTGCGCCACCCCCATGTCTGGATTCTCAGCGACGAGATCTACGCGCCCTTCTGCTACAGCGGCCAGGCGCACGCGTCGCCCGTGCAGGTCGAGCCCCAGTTGATCGCGCGCACCCTGATTGTCAATGGCATGTCCAAGTCCTATGCCATGACCGGCTGGCGCGTGGGCTACGGCGCCGGCCCGGCCGACCTGATCAAGGCGATGAGCACCGTGATGTCGCAAAGCACGTCGTGCCCCAGCGCCATTTCGCAGGTAGCCGCGCAGGCCGCCCTGGAGGGCGACCAGTCCAGCGTCGCAAGCATGGTTGATATCTTCAAGGCGCGCCGCGACCTGATCGTGCGCCGCTTGAACGAGATCCCGGGCATTTCGTGCGCCATGCCCGACGGCGCCTTTTACGTATACGCCAACGTGCAGGGCCTGATCGGCCGCACCGGCCCCGACGGCGAACTCAAGACCGACCTGGACGTCAGCCTGTTCTTCCTGCGCGAAGCCGGCGTGGCGGTCATCGACGGCGGCTCCTATGGCCTGTCGCCCTATGTGCGTTTCTCGTTCGCCACGTCCACCGAGGTCATCGAGCAAGGCATGGACCGGCTGGCCGTGGCCGTGCGCGCCCTGATGGCGGGCTGAACCGTGGCCCAGCACAGCGTTCAATCCCCGGTGCGGCGGCCGCCGCACCGGTTCTCATGGAATGACCCGGCCACCCGCGCGCTGGTCTACCAGATCCTGGCGTTGACCGTCGTCGGCGCCGGCATCTGGTTCCTGGTGCACAACACGCTGCACAACCTGTCGCTGCGCAACATCGCCACCGGCTTCGGCTTCCTCAACCGGGAAGCCGGCTTCGCCATCGGCGAATCCGTGATCGCCTATGGCCCAGCCGATACGTACGGCCGCGCCATTGCCGTCGGCGTGCTGAACACCTTGCGCGTCGGCCTGATCGCCCTGGTGGCCGCGACCGTCCTGGGCGTGATCATCGGCGTGGGCAGGCTGTCCAAGAACTGGCTGGTGGCCAGGATCACCTCGGTGTACGTCGAGGTGATGCGCAACGTGCCGCTCCTGCTGCAGCTCTTCTTCTGGTATGCGCTGATCACCGAAAACATGCCGGGTCCGCGTCAGGCGCACAACCCCATGCCGGGTGTGTTCATCTCCAACCGGGGCTTGAAGGTGCCCGGGCTGGAGGGCGCATCGCTGGACTGGATGCTGACCGCGCTGGGGCTGGCCATCGCGGCCATCATCCTGCTGGGCCATTGGGGCAAGCGCCAGCAGGAGGCCACGGGCCGCGTGTTCCCGCTGGGGCGCGCCGCGATCGGCCTGCTTGCCGGACTGCCCGTCATCGGCTGGCTGGCCAGCGGTGCGTCGCTGACGCTGGATATGCCTGAGCTGAAGGGCTTCAACTTCGTGGGCGGCCTGACGCTGACGCCGGAGTTCGCGGCCCTGCTGCTGGGGCTGACGGTCTATACCTCGGCCTTTATCGCCGAAGTGGTGCGTTCCGGTATTCAGGCGGTCAGCAACGGCCAATGGGAAGCCGCCGGCTCGCTGGGCCTGCCGCGCCGGCAGGTGCTGCGCCTGGTGATCCTGCCGCAGGCGCTGCGCGTGATCATTCCGCCCATGACCAGCCAGTATCTGAATCTGCTGAAGAACAGTTCGCTGGCGGTGGCGATCGGCTATCCCGACATCGTGTCGGTGGTGAACACCACGCTGAACCAGACGGGCCAGGCCATCGAGGGCATCCTCATCATCATGGGCGCGTACCTCACCGTCAGCCTGTCGATCTCGATATTCATGAATTGGTACAACAAGCGCATCGCGCTGGTGGAGCGTTGAGATGAGCAGCACTACGCAAACCCTGGCCGCCCAGCTTCCTCCGCCCCGGGGCCAGACAGGCGCCTGGGCGTGGGTCCGCGCCCGCCTGTTATCGTCGCCGCTGAACATCCTGATCACGGTGCTGCTGGCATGGTGCCTGCTGCTGGCGGTGCCCGCGCTGGCGGAATGGGCCTTCATCAAGGCCAATTTCGATGCGGCCAATGCCCAGGAATGCCGCGCCACGGGCGGCGCCTGCTGGGCGTTTATCATCGAAAAGCACCGGCTGATCCTGTTCGGCACCTACCCTTTCGACGAGCAATGGCGCCCGCTGATCGCGACGCTGATCCTGATCGCGGTCATCGTGGCCAGCGGCATGCGCCGCTTCTGGAACGGCAAGCTTGCACTGATCTGGACGCTGGGCCTGACGGCCGTGGCGCTGTTGATGTGGGGCGGCGTGTTCGGCCTGAGCTATGTGGAGAATTCGCGCTGGGGCGGACTGCCGCTGACGCTGATCCTGGCCACCTTCGGCATCGCCTTCGCGTTCCCGGTCGGCGTGCTGCTGGCCTTGGGCCGGCGCTCGAAGATGCCCGCCATCAAGGCCTTGTGCGTCGTGTACATCGAGCTGATCCGGGGTGTTCCGCTGATCAGCCTGCTGTTCATGTCGTCGGTGATGCTGCCCCTGTTCCTGCCGGAAGGCTTCACCATCGACAAGCTGCTGCGCGCGCAGATCGCGATCATCATGTTCGCGGCGGCGTACATCGCCGAAACCGTGCGCGGCGGTCTGCAGGCCATCCCGAAGGGGCAGTACGAAGGCGCCGATTCGCTGGGCCTGACCTACTGGCAGCAGATGCGCAAGATCATCCTGCCGCAGGCGCTGAAGATCGTGATTCCGCCGCTGGTCGGCATCTTCATCGCACTGTTCAAGGATACGTCGCTGGTCGTGATCATCGGCATCTTCGATCTGACGCTGGCGGCCAAGGCGGCCCTGTCCGACGCGGCATGGCGAGGCTTCGGGGTGGAGGCATATCTCTTCATCTCGCTGATCTACTTCGTCTTTTGCTATTCCATGTCCAAATACAGCCAGGCGCTCGAAACGCGGCTGGCCACCGGGCACGCCCGGTAAATCTGAAGGAGATCAGGCATGTCGGATGCCATCATTCGTTTGCAGGGCGTGAACAAGTGGTACGGCCAGTTCCACGTCTTGCGCAACATCAACCTGGACGTCGCGCCAGGCGAACGCATCGTGGTGTGCGGGCCCTCGGGCTCGGGCAAGTCCACGATGATCCGGTGCATCAACCGGCTGGAAGAACATCAGCAGGGCCAGATCATCGTCGACGGCACCGAACTGACCAACGACCTCAAGCAGATCGAAACGATCCGCCGCGAGGTCGGCATGGTGTTCCAGCATTTCAACCTGTTCCCGCACCTGACGGTGCTGGAAAACCTGACGCTGGGGCCCATGTGGGTGTTGAAGCAGTCACGCGCGCAGGCCGAAGCCGCGGCCATGCAATACCTGGAACGGGTCCGCATCCCGGATCAGGCCGGCAAGTTTCCCGGCCAGTTGTCGGGCGGCCAGCAGCAGCGGGTGGCGATTGCGCGTTCTTTGTGCATGAACCCCAAGGTCATGCTGTTTGACGAACCGACCTCGGCGCTGGATCCCGAAATGGTCAAGGAAGTGCTGGACGTGATGGTGACGCTGGCCCAGGAAAGCGGCATGACGATGATCTGCGTGACCCACGAAATGGGCTTTGCGCGCAAGGTCGCCAACCGCGTGATCTTCATGGACCGAGGCGAGGTCATCGAAGAGAACAGTCCCGACGAGTTCTTCGACCATCCGCAAAACGAACGGACCCAGCTGTTCCTGAGCCAGATCCTGCACTGAGTCCAAAGCCGCCCGTTGAGGGCGGTTTTTTTTCGAGCCCGCCGCGCTGGATGCCGCCCCGGTCCGCAGGCATCGCGGTCGCCTGGCCTCAGTACCGGTGGCGGATCCCCACCGCGTACTGCGACTGATGCCAGGACGGATCGTCCCAGGCGCCCCGCATATAGCCGTAGATGGCGTACAGGTTGGTGCGCTTGGACAGGTCGTGCACATAACCCGCCGAGTAGATCTGCTGGCTGTGCGTGGCGCCTTCGCGATCCAGCACGCCGCCGCCCGGCAGGCTGCCCTGCCAGGACGCCATCACGGTGCTGGCGCCCGAGCGCCACGCCGCGCCCGCCATCACGCCGTGCACCGTGCTGCCCGGAAAATAGGCGCGCTGGCCAGGCGACGGCACGGCCGGAATGGTCGAGCCATTACGCATCACGGACCACGCCGCGTACAGCGTGAACGCGTCCACCATGGCGCGTCCCGCCAAGGTGTAGGCTTGCGGCTGCCGCGCGCTGCCGGCCCGCGCCATGGCGGCCGACTGGACCGTGCCGTCCGCCCAGCGCGCCCCTTCGTAGGTGGCCGTGACCGAGTAGCCCGGCTGTTCATAGATCAGGGCGGCGCTGTAGAGCTTGCTGGTGGACCCGGTCTGGAACCCCCCGCCGCCGTCGTAGTCCAGGCTGGCGTCCACGCCCGCGCGCAGTCCGCCCGCGGACGGACTCCAGTAAGCGACGGTATTGTCGGCGCGATTCGCGTTGTACGGCAGCAGCGCGGTTTGCGCGCCCGTGATCAGGTAAGACGCCAGGAACGCGTCGTAGTCGGCCAGCGTGGCGGACGACACCGAAGTCTGGCGGCCCAGCCGCAGATCCCCGAACCCGCCCGACACCCCGGCCCAGGCAGCGCGGCCGAACAGGCGGCCGCCCTGCGCCGACTTGCCATTGTTGGCCAGGAAGCCGCTTTCAAGCTGGAAGTTGGCGCGCATGCCATTGCCCAGGTCCTCGCTGCCGCGCAGGCCCCAGCGCGACCCGGACTGCACGCCCGACTGCATGTTCAGCGCCGTGCCCCGGTCCTGTGTCGAAAAACCCGCCAGGCTCAGATCCACGACGCCATACAACGTGACCGGGCCTTGCTGCGCGGCCGCCGCCCCGGGGGTTATCAGGGCGGCGAAGCACAGCGCCGTCTTGCGAAGCCGCATCGCGGGACTCACAGGTACTTGAGCCAGGCGATATCGCGGCGCTGCGCCTTCAGCCGCCCGAACCAGCGCACGGGCCAGTACAGCGCCACCGCCAGCAGCAGCGCAATCAGCCACACCGAGGACACGTTATCGACGCCAAGGTATTTGCCCTGGTTCAGGCCCCAGATGCCCTCGCCCGCCAGGTACAACGCCTTCAGCACATACAGGTGCAACAGGTAGAAGAACATCGGCGCGGCGCCGAAGACGCACAGCACGCGCACCCAGCCGGCGGATTGCGCGCGCTCGATCAGCACGAGCAGGCACAGGCCCACGCCCAGCGTCAACAGCAGAAACATCAGCGAGGGCGGATATTTGGTGATGTTCACGAAGCTCATCACCGTATGCAGCGCATCGTCCTGCACGGCCCACTGCTGGGCCTGTCCATAACCATTCAACGCGCGCAGCGCCACAAAGCCCGTCACGGCGGCAAGACCCGCCGTCCACAGCCGGCGCTGGCGCCCGGCGGCCGGCATGCCGGCCTGGAACCAGGGCCCGGCCGCAAAGCCCAGCGCGATCACGCCGATCCACGGCAGCAAGGGATACGAGGTGCGCAGGCGCAGCGTGTCGCTCAGCACGATCCAGCCGCGGTCATGCAGCACCGCCCAGGGCACGTGCATGGCCTCGCCCGCCGCGAAATGCAGGCCGTCCAGCATATTGTGGCCAGCCACCAGCGCCACCCCGACGGCGGCCAGTGCCGCGCGCGGCAGCCACAGCAGCGCGGCCAGCGCCAGCATGGAAAGGCCGATCACCCAGATCACCTGCAGGTACACGACGGACGGGGGAAACTGGAACGTCCAGGCAAAGTTCACCACCAGGATTTCCAGCGCGATCAGGAAGGCGCCGCGTTTGGCCAGAAACGCCGCCGTGGCGGCGCGGCTGCCGGATTTTGCCCCGTAGAGCCAGGCCGACAGGCCCGTCAGGAACACAAACACCGGCGCGCACAGATGCGCCAGCAGGCGCGAGAAGAACAGGTCCGGCGAGGTTGCCGACACATCCATCGGATCGCCGACCTGATGGTGAAGAAAGAAGGTTTCGCGCACATGGTCGAGCAACATGATGACGATGACCAGACCGCGCAAGGCGTCGATGGAGCGCAGGCGCGTGTGGCCGGCGGCGGGGGAAAGCGGAATCGGGGAAGCCATGTAGGGATGCAGGGGTGGATAGCCGGCTGGCACGCTCCGTGCGAAGCGCGACGGCCAAAAAGACTGCGGATTGTAATGTAATAACATTACCAATCCAAGACAGCGCATCGCATTCCTTTCGCGCGTTCCCGTTCCGGCACGCCCCGCAGGCCGCGCCTGCACGGAAAAAGGGCCGTCTCTCAAGACGGCCCATCCACGCGCGGTTACTGTCGCTTATTCCGGCTGTATCCCGGCCTGCTTGACCTTGTCTCCCCAGACCTTCTCCTGCTGCGCCACGAACGGCCCGAACACCGAAGCGGGCGCTGGCGTGGGCTCCGCCCCCATCTGCGTCAGCTTCTTCTTCATGTCCTCGGACGACACGACCTTGTAGAGTTCGTCTCCCAGGCGTTGCGCCACCGCCGGCGGCAGCTTGGCCGGCCCGAAGATTCCGACCCAGGCGGCCAGGTCGAAGCCCGGCTGCCCAAGCGCCTCGGACACGCTGGGCAGGTTCGGGGCCAGCGAACTGCGCTTCTCGGTGGACACCGCCAATGCCTTCAACGTGCCGGCCTGGATGTGCGCGGCCGCCGATGCCAGGTCCACGAACATGAAGGTGGCGCGCCCGCCAATGATGTCGGTCATCGCCTGTGGCGTGCTCTTGTAGGGAATGGCCGCCGCGCCCAGTCCGGTCATCTTGTCGAAAGACGCCGCCGAAATCTGGCCGGTGCTGTTGCCGTAGGCGTAGTTCAGGCTGGCGGGATTGGCCTTGCCGTAGCGCAGCAGCTCATCGACGCTGCCGATGGGCAGCTTGGCGCTGACCGCCAGCACGAAGGGAAAATTGCACACCTGCACCAAGGGCGTGAAATCCTTGATCGGGTTGTAGCGCAAGCTTTTGAACAGGTGGGGGTTGGACGAATGGGTGGTGTTCGTGGCCAGCATGATGGTGTAGCCATCCGGCTGCGCGCGCGCGACAAGATCGGTGGCGACCTGGCCGGAGGCGCCGGGGCGATTCTCGACGATCACCGGTTGCCCCAGCGCGGCCTGCAGCCGCTCGGCGATCAGACGGGCGACGATGTCGCTGGCGCTGCCCGCGCCAAAGGCGGTGATCAGCTTCACGGGCTGGGACGGATAATCCGCCGCCTGCGCGGCGGGTCCGGCCAGGCTTAGCGCGAGCCACGCGGCCGCGCAGAACGGCTTCAGTACTGAACGCATCATGTCTATCTCCTTGGTGAGACGCCGCCTTTGTGCCGGACGGTCGTTGGGAAGGCCGCTGGGGCCTGTCGTCGCTTGCGCCCGCCGGCATTCAGCCGCTGGCTGGCACGCTGGCAAGAATGCGCATGGCCTGCTTCAGGTGCGGGCGGTCCAGCATTTCGCCGTCCAACTGCAACGTGCCCACGCCGGGCGCCTGCTCGAAGGCCTGGACGATGCGCCGCGCGCGCGCCACGTCGGCGGGATCCGGCGTGAACGCCTGATTGATGGGCGCCACCTGATCGGGATGGATCGCTATCTTTCCGGTGAAGCCCGCGCGGCGCGCCCGCGCCGAATCCTTCAGCAGCCCTTCCCCATCGCGGAAATTCCCCCAGATCGTGTCGATGGCGGGCACGCCGGCCGTATTGGCGCCCAGCAGGCACAACGAACGCGCCAATTGATAGGTGAAGTCGTATTCGCCGTCCTCGCGACGGTTGCTGGCCGCGCCCAGCACCGCGGCCAGGTCCTCCGCGCCCCAGGTCAATCCACGCAGCCGCGGACTGCAGCCGGCATAGCTGCCCAGATTGAACATGGCGCCTGCGGTTTCGGTCGCGACGGGCATGATCCCGATGGCGCCCGGGTCCAGTCCATCCCGCGCCTCCAGCGCGGTCAGATAGTGGTCCAGCACAACGATGTCCCGCGCGCCTTGGCCTTTCGGCAACAGGATGGCGTCCGGCCCGGCCCGGACCACCGCCGCCAGATCGTCCAGCGCCAGGCCCGAATCCAGCGGATTGATGCGTACCCATAGCTGCGGGCCCGTGGCGGGACGCGCCGCCAGATACTCCCGCACCATGCCGCGCGCCGCCGGCAGCCGCGTGGCGTCCACAGCGTCTTCCAGATCCAGGATCAGCGCGTCGGCGCCGCTGGACGGGGCCTTGGCCAGCTTGCGCTCGCTGTCCCCGGGAACAAACAACATCGATCTCAATGCCATCTTCCTGCTCCTCACTGTCCTTGAAATTTGGGTGCCCGCCGTTCCGCGAACGCCTGCGTGCCTTCCGCGACATCGGCCGAATCCTGCAACAGCCGCAGGAACAACTGTTCCAGCCGCAGACCGGTTGCCAGGTCGGCGTCCCGGCTGCGCAATGCCAGTTCCTTGGCCGCCTGAACGGCAAGCGGCGCATTCGCGGCAAGCCTGCGCGCATACGACATGGCCGCCGGCAATAGTTCCTCTCGCGGCACCACCCGGTTCACCAACCCCCAACGGCTGGCGGCGTCCGCATCGAAGGCGTCGCCCAGCAGCAGCATCTCCATGGCGATGGCGTGCGGCAACTGCTGCGCCACGCGCTGCGTGCCGCCGTTGGCCGGGAATACGCCGCGCTGCACTTCCGTCAGGCCGAAGGTGGCCGTGGGCACGCATACGCGCAGGTCGGTGGCCAGCAGCAGCGTCATGCCGCCGCCCAGGCAATGGCCGTTGACGGCGGCGACGACGGGCTTCCAGACTTCCAGCCCGCGGTTCAACAATTGGCCCTGCTGCGTGTTCATCAGCGCCGCCAGGCTGGGCGGCGCGCCGACGAACGACTTCAGGTCCGCGCCGGCGCAGAAGGCCCGCTCGCCCGCCCCGGTGATCACGGCCACGCGGATGCCGTCGTCGTCCCTGACGCGGCGCCAGGCCTGGGACAAGGCGTCGTAGTGCGCGTGGTCCAGCGCGTTGCTTTTTTGGGGGCGGTTGATCGTGATCACCGCCACGCCGTCCTGTTCGTCAAAGTCGATGGACATGTCAGGCTGCTTCCCCCGCCGTGGACGCCGGGCGCGGCGCCAGCGCATCCAGATACCGCCGGATGGCGGCCTCGCCGTATCCCAGCTCGGCCAGGACCTGCCGCGTGTGCTCGCCCACTTTGGGTGGCGGCAACGAAGGTTCCGGCCGCTCGCCGTCGAAACGCAAGGGCTGGGACACCACGTTCAACGCGCCGTGCGCGGAATCGTCGAAGCGATAGACCATTTCGCTGGCGGCCATGTGCGGATGCGCCAGGACCTCGCCCACGCTCTGGATCGGCGCGCAGGGAATGCCCGCGCGCCCCAGGCGCTCGATCCAGGCATCGCGGCTGTCCGCGCGCATGATGTCGGCCACCAGGGCCAGCACATCCGCCCGGTTGCGCACGCGGTCGGCATTGGTCGCATAGCGCGGGTCGTCTGCCAGGCCGGGCCGGCCAACCTCGTTGCAGAAGGTGCGCCACAGCGTATCGTTGGCCACGCCCAGCAGCACGGGACGGTCGCTGGCGTCGAACACCTGGTAGGGGCACAGGGATTCGTGGGCCGACCCCCAGCGGCGCGGCTCGCTGCCCCGTTCCCAGTAGCTCTGCATCACATAGCCCATGAAGCCGACCGAGGTGTCGAACAGCGACGCCTCGACCTGGCAACCCTTGCCGGTGCGCAGCCTGCGCACCACGGCGGCCAGGATGCCGGTGGCGGCGTGCATGCCTGTCGCCTGGTCGATGGGAGAGATCGGACTGCGGATCGCGGGTCCGTCCTCTTCGCCGGTGATGGACATCATGCCGCAGAAGGCCTGCAGGATGACGTCGTAGCCCTTGCCCCGGTTCAACGGCCCCTTGCTGCCGAAGCCCGAGATGCTGCAATAGACCACGTCGGGGCGCAGCGCGGCCGCGCTGGCATAGTCGATGCCCAGCCGGGCCGCCACCCCGGGGCCGAAGCTTTCCACCACGATGTCCGCCGTGGCGATCAGGCGTTGCGCCGCCTCCCGCCCTTCGGGCGATTTCAGATCCAGCGCCACGCTGCGCTTGTTCCGGTTCACGCTCAGGAACACCGTGCCGTCATCATTGCGGAACGGCGGCCATCGGCGCGTGTCGTCTCCCTGGAGCGGCTCGACCTTGATGACTTCCGCTCCCATGTCACCCAGATACTGCGTGCACAACGGCCCGGCCAGCACCTTGGAAAAATCCACCACCCGCAGTCCTTGCAAGGCATCCATCGCAACCATCTCCTGTATGCGCATGCTCCATGTTGCTCAGAATGCAACGTTGGCGCCGCCCTTGGTTTGAATCATGGCCCGGGCCTCGTCGGGCGTGGCGATCTCGAGCGAAAGCTCTTCCAGGATGCGGCGGATCTTCGCGACCTGCTCGGCATTGGAGGCCGCCAGCTTGCCGCGTCCCGCATACAGGCTGTCTTCCAACCCGACCCGGACGTTCCCCCCCAGCAGCGCACTGGAGGTGACGAACGGCATCTGGTGGCGGCCAGCCGCCAGTACCGACAGGTAGTAGTCATCGCCGAACAGGCGATCGGCGATGGTGCGCATGTGCAACAGGTTGTCGTGATCGGCGCCGATGCCGCCCAGGATGCCGAAAATGCACTGCAGAAAGAACGGCGGCTTGGCCAGGCCCCGGTCGACGAAATGCGCCAGGTTGTACAGATGGCCGACGTCGTAGCACTCGAACTCGAATCGCGTGCCCAGGTCCGACAATTCGTGCAAGCCACGCTCGATCTGCGCAAAGGTGTTCGACAGGATGAAGTCGCGCGTCATTTCGAGATAGGGCTTTTCCCAATCGAACCTGAACTCGCTGATGCGCTCGCCCGCGCCCGCGATGTTGAAATTCAGGGATCCCATGTTCATCGACGCGACCTCGGGCTGCGCCCATTTGGCCGGCGCCAGCCGCTGGTCCAGGGACATGCCCAGGCCGCCCCCCGTGGTGATGTTCAGGATGGCATTGCTGCGAGCCTTGATCTCGGGCAGGAATTGCGCGAACAGCTTGGGATCCTGGTCCGGCCGGCCGGTTTCGGGGTCACGCGCATGCAGGTGCAGCATCGCGGCGCCGGCCTCGGCGGCGGCCACCGCATCATCCGCGATCTGCCGGGGCGTGATCGGCAGGTATGGCGACATCGACGGCGTGTGGATCGAGCCCGTGACGGCGCAGGTGATGATGACCTTCGGGGATTTGCGCATGCTTGTCTCCTTCTGGATTCTGGCGGCGCGCCTGCTGGCGGGCGCGTCTTTCGATCAATACGATTTGGGCAGGCCCAGCACCTTCTCGGCGATGTAGCAAAGAATGAGCTGCGGCGACACGGGCGCGATGCGTGGCAGCATGGCCTCGCGGAAATAGCGCTCCACGTGATATTCCTTCGCGTAGCCCATGCCGCCGTGAGTCAGGACGGCGGTTTCGCAGGCGCGAAAGCCCGCCTCCGCGCAAAAGAACTTCGCCGCGTTGGCCTCGGCGCCGCACGGCTGCCCCTGGTCATACATCCACGCGGCGCGGCGGTACAGCAATTCGGCCGCTTCCAGTTCCACCCACCGTTCGGCCAGCGGATGTTGCACGCCCTGGTTCTGGCCGATGGGGCGATCGAACACCACCCGCTCGCCCGCATACGCGGCGGCCCGCCGCAAGGCCGCCCGCCCCAGGCCGGTGGCTTCGGCCGCCAGCAGGACGCGCTCGGGATTCAAGCCATGCAGGATGTAGGAAAAGCCATTGCCTTCCTCGCCGATGCGGTCTTCGACCGGCACCTCCAGCCCGTCGATGAACAGCTCGTTGGAGTCCACCGCCTTGCGCCCGAGCTTTTCGATCTCGCGCACGCTGATGCGGCTGCGGTCCAGGTCGGTATAGAACAGGCTCAGTCCCTGCGTGGGCGCCGTGACCTGATCCAGCGGAGTGGTTCGGGCCAACAGCAGGATCTTGCCCGCCACCTGCGCCGTGGAAATCCAGATTTTCTGGCCGTTGACGACGTAGCGGTCGCCCCGGCGTACCGCCAGCGTGCGCAGCTTCAGCGTATTCAGGCCGGTATTGGGTTCCGTGACACCAAAGCAGGCTTTCTGTTCGCCGCTGATGATGGGGGGCAGCCAGCGCGCGCGCTGCGCATCGCTGCCATGCACCACCACGGGGTGCAGGCCAAACACGTTCATGTGTATGGACGAGGCGCCTGCCATGCCGGCGCCGGACGCGGCCACGGTTTCCATCATCAGTGCCGCTTCCTGGATGCCAAGTCCCGCGCCGCCGTACTCAGCCGGCATCGCCACGCCCAGCCAGCCGGCGCCCGCCATGGAGGCATAGAAGTCCTGGGGAAAGCCGCCCTCTTTGTCCTTGCGGGTCCAATAGTCGTCGTCAAACCCGGCGCACAGATCCTGCACGGCGCGGCGGATGGCGTCCTGTTCTTCGGTCAGCGCGAAATCCATGGGCAACCTCAAATGGGAAAATCAGCAAAGCCCTACGCAAGCGAGATGGCTCAGGCGGCCTGCGCCGCGGGTTGCCGCAGCATCAGCGCGACCCGGCGGCACGTCGCCACCAGTTCGTCCCGCTGGTTATAGGCACGGTGGCCGAACACTACGATGCCGTTTTCCGGCCGCGAACGGCTGTCGCGCAGTTCCAGCACTTCGGATTCGACCCGCAAGGTGTCGCCCGTGAACACCGGGCCCGGAAAGCGCACCTCGTCCCAGCCCAGGTTGCCGACCGTGGTGCCCAGCGTGGTGTCGCCGACCGATATGCCCACCATCAGCCCAAGCGTGAACGCGCTGTTGACCAGCGGGCGGCCGAACTCGGTGGTCTTGGCGTATTCCGCGTCCAGGTGGATCGCGGCGGGATTTAGAGTCATGGTGGTGAACAGCACGTTGTCGGTCTCGGTGACCGTGCGCCGCACGTCGTGCGTGAAGCGTTGTCCGACTTGGAATTGCTCGAAATACAACCCAGCCATCGTCGTCTCCTGTTGCGCTTGCGGGATACCCTCTTCCCGTCTGGCCATGGACATCCATGCCGGTTGCGCTAAACTGAACGCTAACATACTGTATGCATCCATACCATATTGGGAACAACCCGAGGAGACACCCCATGCACGTCGGCAACCTGACAAACCGGCAGGTCGTACTGAAGGCGCGGCCGCAGGGCATTCCCCAGGCCGAGCACTTCGAGATACGCACCGCGCCCGTCCCGGAACTGAACGATGGCGAAGTGCTGGTCCGCAATCTGTACCTGTCCGTGGATCCGGCGATGCGCGGCTGGGTGAACGCGGCCGCCAACTATTCAGATCCGGTCGCCATTGGCGAGGTCATGCGCGCCTTCGCGGCCGGACGGGTCATTGCGTCCCGCAACCCGCGCTACCCCGAGGGCAGCCTGGTCATGGGCCTGCTGGGATGGCAGGACTACGCGGTCACGGACGGCAAGGCCATCCGCCGCCAGGTGCTCGAAGCCGACCTGCCGCTGTCGCTGTCATTGGGCGTCCTGGGCCTGAACGGCGTCACCGCCTATTTCGCGCTGAACGCCTGCGGCGAGCCCAAGGCCGGCGAGACCGTGGTGGTGTCCACCGCGGCCGGCGCCGTCGGTTCGGTCGTGGGCCAGCTCGCGCGCCATCTGGGCTGCCGAGCCGTCGGCATCGCGGGCGGCGCGGACAAGGCGCGCCTTTGCGTCGAGGAGTTCGGCTTCGACGCCGCGTTGGACTACCATGGGCCCGACATGGCGCAAGCGCTGGCGCAGGCCTGCCCGGACGGCGTGGACGTCTACTTCGACAATACCGCCGGACACATCAGCGACACCGTGATCCCGCTGATCAACCGCCACGCCCGCATCGTGATCTGCGGCACCGCGTCCGTGAGCAGTTGGGAGCCCTGGCCCAGCGGCCCCCGTGTCGAGCGGCACCTGCTGAACAAGGCGGCGCGCATGCAGGGCTTTCTGGTGTGGGACTACGAGCACCGCTACGAGGAAGCCATTGCGGTGCTCGCCCCGCTGGTGCGCCAAGGGCGGTTGCGCTACCGCGAAGAGATCCTGGACGGCATCGAAGCCGCGCCGGGATCGATCGCCGATCTGTATCAGGGCAAGAACATGGGCAAACGCCTGATCCGGCTGGAGGATGCTTGAATGGCCACGAAGGTTGCAGAAAACGCGGGGCAGGAAAACTGGGACCAGCGCCTGGGCTTTCTGATGCACGACGTATCGCGGCTGCGCCGCAAGGTCTTTGACGAAGTCATGAAGCCCGAGGGCATCACGCGTTCGCAATGGTGGGTGATGGCGCATCTGTCGCGCCATGACGGCATGTCGCAAAGCGACCTGGCCGATGTGCTGGACCTGGGTCGCGCGGCGCTGGGCGGGCTGGTCGACCGCCTGGAAGCGCTAGGTTTCGTGCGCCGCGGCGCGGACGACCAGGACCGCCGGACCAAGCTCGTGCTGCTGACGGCCGAAGGCCGCGCCATGATCGAGCGCATGCGCGTCAAGAGCGACGCCATGAGCGAGGCCATCCTGCAGGGGCTCGATGCAGGGCAACGCCATCAACTGGCCGACATGCTGGGGCTCGTCAAGCGCAATCTGCTGGCCTTCGATACGTCCCGCGCATGAACCTGATCAAAGGCCGCAACGTGGCGCTGGCCCTCGGCATGCTTGCCACACCCGCGGGCGCCGCGGTGATTTATGACAATCACGGCCTGGTGGTCGAAGTAGCCACCGCCAGCCGCAGCGACTGGAACACGGGCCAGCGCCAGAACACCCGCGCGACCACCATCGCGTTCCGGGGCGAGGCGCTGTGCGGCCCCGGCGTCGGCGCCCTGCTCCATCCCGCCAACGACGCCGCAGCGCGCGCGTTCTATTGCGCGGGGCCCGCAAAGGCGCTGGAAACCGACGCGGTGCTGGCGTTCTTCAATAGTTCCAGCGCCCCGGCGGTGCTGACCCACTTGCAGGTCGTCGACGGCGCGCTGCGCGTGAACCCGCTGGCGCTGTCGGACACGCCCGGCCGCAACCGGATCAACGGCACGTTGTTCCAGGACGCGCGGCTGCCCGGCTGGACCCGGGTCGATACGGCCTGGAACGAAACGGTGATGATCCGCCATGCGCCGCTGAAGGCGCTGAACCTGGGCGCGGGAAAACTGCTGGACGTGGCGGACGGCGTGGCCTACCTGGCCGTTCCGCCCGGACGCGACGTGGTCGTGGTCCAGCCCGCTACCCGCGTCAAGGACGCGCACGGCTATCTGCAGTTCGTGCCGGAGGTGACCAAATTCGTGGATGCCCCCCTGGCGTTTCGCGCCGTCCGCATGAGCGACGGCCGCGAACTGGCGCGGCTGGATTTCAAGGACACCTGCTTGCGCCTGCCCGCGCTGGAATTCGACAGGCCGGACCCGCTGCACCCGTCCTCGGCCAAGACGGACATTCCATTCGACAAGGTGCCCGGCTGGCGCGCCGGCGCCTTGCGGTTCGAGCAGGCGCAGGGCCGCGCCACGCTGCGCCTGCAGCCGGGCGTGGCGCTGCCGCGCAAGCCGGGTTGCACACCAGGCTGATGGCCGGGTTCTGCGCCCGGCTTGCCGCGCGCGGCGTTCAGATCAGGAACTGGCGATAGGCCTCGTTGCCGGTTTCCTCGAAATGCACATACCCCAGTTGCCGCAGGAACGCGTCCAGCGCCGCGTCGTCGGCCAGCGGCGCCTGGATGCCCACCAGCGCGGAACTGAAGTCCGCGCCCTGGTTGCGGTAGTGGAACAGGCTGATGTTCCAGTTGGGCGCCATCGCGGACAGGAACTTCATCAGCGCGCCCGGACGTTCGGGAAACTCGAAGCGGAACAGGCGTTCGCCGCCCGCCAGCGGCGAACGCCCGCCCACCATGTAGCGGATGTGCTGCTTGGATACCTCGTTGTGCGTCAGGTCGGCGGCGGGAAAGCCCTGCTCCTGAAGCGCCGTCAGGATCTCGGCCGCTTCACCGCGCCGCGCGATCTGCACGCTGACGAAGATGCGGGCCGTCCGGGCATCGGCGATGCGGTAATTGAATTCCGTCACGCTGCGTTGCCCGACGACCCGGCAAAAGCGCCGGAAGCTGCCGCGCTCTTCCGGTATGGTCACCGCGAACACGGCCTCGCGCGCCTCGCCCACCTCGGCCCGGTCGGCCACGAAGCGCATGCGGTCGAAGTTCATGTTGGCGCCCGACGTGATGGCCACCAGCGACTGGCCTTCGGCGCCTTCGCGTTCGACGTATTTTTTCAATCCCGCCACCGCCAGCGCGCCCGCCGGCTCCAGCACGCTGCGGGTGTCCAGGAACACGTCCTTGATGGCCGCGCACACGGCGTCGGTGTCCACCAGGATCACCTCGTCCAGATACTCGCGACACAGGCGGAAGGTTTCCTCGCCCACCAGCTTGACTGCGGTGCCGTCCGAGAACAGGCCGACCTCGGCCAGGATGACGCGTTCGCCCACCCGCAGCGACTGCGCCATCGCGCAGGAGTCCTCGGTCTGGACGCCGATGACCTTCACGCCGGGATTCACCGCCTTCACGTACGCGCACACACCCGCCGCCAGGCTACCCCCGCCAATAGGCACGAAGATGGCGTGCAGGGGCTCGGGATGCTGGCGCAGGATCTCCATGCCAACCGTGCCCTGGCCCGCGATCACGTAGGGGTCATCGAATGCAGGAATGAAAGTCAGGTCCTGCTGTTGCGCCAGCGTCTGCGCATGGGCGAAGGCGTCGGTGTAGGAATCCCCGGCCTGGATCACGGTAACGGTAGGGCCGCCATGGGCGCGCACGGCATCCACCTTGACCTGGGGCGCCGTCTGCGGCACCACGATGATGGCGCGCACGCCCAGCTTGGCCGCCGAGATCGCGACGCCCTGCGCATGGTTGCCGGCCGAGGCGGTGATCACGCCGCGGTCGCGCGCGGCCTGCGGCGTGTTGCGCATCTTGTTGTAGGCGCCGCGCACCTTGAAGGAAAACACCGGCTGGTTGTCTTCCCGCTTCAGATGGACGGTGTTCTTCAGCCGCGCCGACAGGCCCCGAGCGGGGTCCAGTTCGGTTTCGCGGGCGATGTCGTAGACCCGGGCGGTCAGGATCTGCCTCAGGTATTCCATCGGCGAGGCGTTGCCGGCCTGGAATTCCGAAGTGGCGGTGGACGGTGTGTCGGACATGGGGTTCTCTGCTTGGGTAGGCTTGCCCGGCAGAGGCGGCCACAAAAAACCCGCCTCTTGGGGCGGGTGGCTGTGACTGTTGCGGTCGCGCGCTAACCCACCATTCTGGGAATGATGGTAATAATCAGCGAAATGCGGACGGCGCGGAAATTCATGGGGCGTAGCTTGCTCCTGGCGCGCCGCTTTGTCAAACCGCGTCCGTGCGGCCGTTGTCCGCCAGCCCAGGCGCGGACGCCGCCACTTCGGGCGGCAGCCCGTCACCGGCGCGGTGCCGGGCCATCTGGGTCACGATGCCGCGAAACATGCGCTCGCGCCCGGACGCATCCGGCACGCGCCGCACGAACAGATAGTCGTAGTGCGCCAGCATGCGCCGCAGCAACGCGGCGTCCAGGCCAAGCAGCAACTGGCGCAGGTCATCCGGCAGATCCTCGTCCGGGTGCGTGAGGAACAGGCCAAGCTGCATGCGCGTGAGCGGCTTGGTCTGGTAGAGATCGCGGTTGGCCTGCTCTGATGCGGCGCGGTCGCCTGTCGCCACCAGCGTCGTGCATTTGAGCACCTGCAGGAACACCTGGAACTCGGAGCCCGGTTCGGCCAGTTCGATGCCCTGGTCGAAGTCCGACACGGCCTCGGCCAGCCTGCCGCGGTTCAGCTTGAGCTGCCCCAGCACCGCGAAGGCAGACGCGTAGGCCGTGCCCTGCGCGAACGCCTCTTCGGCCAGCGCTTCGGCCAGGTCCAGGTGGCCCCGGCCGACAAAGCACAGCAGCTTGGCGGCCGCCAGCATCAGCATGGGGTTGTCGCGGATGTGCGGCAGCGCCTGGAATACCTGGGCCTCGATCCGCGGTTCCAGCTCGGCGGGCTGGCTGTCCAGATCCAGCACCAGCCGCGCGTACAGATGCGAGGCCGACATCAGCGCGGTCTGCGGATCGTCGGGGTGTTCGGCCCGCAGCTTGTCCAGTTCTTCGGCGGATTCCAGCCAGCTTTGCGGCGAGCGCGACAGCAGCAGCGCGGCGCGGTGCATGCGCAATTCGAAAGGCTCGTCGGTCGGGCCCGCGTGTTCGCCCCGGGCGCGCGTCTGGCTGCGCCAGATCTCGCTCTTGATAGATTCCGCGCAGGCGGCCGCGGCGCGCACCAGGTCCGGCGCTTCGCCGGGGCGGATCACCAGACGGTCGGCGCGCAGCGTGTGGCCGCCGGCGGCTTGGCGCAGCGCTACGGCGCAATGCACGCCCGCGTCGTCCTGGCGCAGGCCGATCTCCACCCGGAACGGCGCGGCCGCGCCGGCTTGCGCGCCCGGATGCAGGCTGACGCCCCGCTCGCTGGGCAAGCGCTCTCGCAAGGCGTCGGCCAGCGCGGTCAGGAAGGCATGGATGGACGGGTCTGCGCGCAGGCGCTCGGGGCCGGCCACCGGGCCGATGGCCACGTAGAGGGATTCGGGCAGGTCGGGCGCGGCAGCGGCGATCCAGCTATAGCCTTCGCCGTAGCTGGTGGCGATGTAGCGCGGCGCCCGGGCGGCATCGCCAAGCTTGGCCCGCAGGCGGTTGATCAGCAGATCCACGCTGCGTTCCAGGGCATCCGCGTCGCCTCGCTGGGTGACGTCCAGCAGGCGCTGACGCGGCAGAATCCTGCCCGCGTGCCCTATCAGGAGTTCGAGCGCGGCGGATTCCGCCGGCGTGAACGTGATCGACCTGGCCCGGCCGTCAGAGGCGTAACGAAACCGTGCGTCGAATATCAAGTCGCCAAACCGCATCTGCTCTCCTGGCCGAGGGCGTCCGACAAGGTCCATCGTCACGCCAACCCTGGTGGTCGAAGGGCCCAACGGCCCCGGGGAGGGGAAATGCTATTCGATAGGCGCCGGAAAATGCCAGTACCCGGGACGAGGGAATTGGTCGACGGCTTGGGCGCAGTTATGCGTCCCCATATAAATAATGGAAAATCCACCGGCCTGGAAACCAAATACGACCCGTTTCGCCGCGCAACGCGTAGCACGGTATTACAATGGAAGGTTCGTGGCAGCCGCACTTCCCAAGGCGAACCCGATTTGGCCGGTCATCCGGACATGTCGCGGTCCAGCCAAAAAATAGGGCCGGCGGCGGTCATGTTGGGCGGATGCTCGGCCTCTCGCGTCCACCCATACGAACCCACTCTCGACAACATCTACCGGCTTACGCCGCATAGCATGTTCGGGTTTGCGCGTTAAGCGCCTGAGCCGAACAGATTCAAGGATCATGTCTCTTACTCCGAAGATTATCTATACCCTCACCGACGAAGCTCCGGCGCTTGCAACCCGTTCGCTGCTGCCCATCGTCCAGGCATTCGCCAAACCCGCAGGCATCACGGTCGAGACCCGCGACATTTCGCTGGCAGGCCGCATCATCGCCCTGTTCCCGGACTACCTCGAAGACAGCCAGAAGCTGTCCGACGCCCTGGCTGAGCTGGGCGCCCTGGCCGTCCAGCCCGACGCCAACATCATCAAGCTGCCCAACATCAGCGCCTCGATGCCCCAACTGAAGGCGGCCATCAAGGAACTGCAGGATCAGGGCTACAAGCTGCCGGACTATCCGGACGCGCCCGCCAACGACACCGAACGCGACGTCAAGGCGCGCTACGACAAGGTCAAGGGCAGCGCCGTGAACCCGGTTCTGCGTGAAGGCAACTCCGACCGCCGCGCCCCGCTGTCGGTCAAGAACTACGCGCGCAAGCACCCGCACAAGATGGGCGCCTGGTCCGCCGATTCGAAGTCGCACGTTTCGCACATGAGCGAAGGCGACTTCTACGGCACCGAAAAGTCGGCCCTGATTTCGGACGCCGGCGACGTCAAGATCGAACTGACCGCCGCCGACGGCACGAAGACCGTGCTGAAGGAAAAGACCCCGGTCAAGGCTGGCGAGATCATCGACGCCGCCGTGCTGTCGACCGCCAAGCTGAAGTCCTTCCTGCAGGCGCAGATCGACGACGCCCGCGCCACCGGCGTGCTGTTCTCGGTGCACCTGAAGGCCACGATGATGAAGGTCTCCGACCCCGTCATCTTCGGCCATGTGGTGTCCGTGTTCTACAAGGACGTGCTGGCCAAGCACGCCGACGCGCTCAAGCAAGCCGGTTTCGACCCCAACAACGGCATTGGCGACCTGTATGCCAAGATCCAGTCGCTGCCCGCCGACCAGCAGGCCGCGATCACGGCCGACATCGACGCCGCCTACAAGACGCTGCCGCCCCTGGCCATGGTGAACTCCGACAAGGGCATCACCAACCTGCACGTGCCCAGCGACGTCATCGTCGACGCGTCGATGCCCGCCATGATCCGCGACTCCGGCAAGATGTGGAACGCCGAAGGCAAGCTGCAGGACACCAAGGCCGTCATCCCGGACCGCAGCTACGCGGGCGTCTACCAGGCCGTCATCGACGACTGCAAGCGCAACGGCGCCTTCAATCCGGTCACGATGGGCAGCGTGCCCAACGTCGGCCTGATGGCGCAGGCCGCCGAAGAATACGGTTCGCACAACAAGACCTTCGTCATCCCGGCGGCCGGCACGGTGCGCGTTACCGATGCTTCGGGCCGCGTGCTGCTGGAGCAAGCCGTCGAAGCCGGCGACCTCTGGCGCATGTGCCAGACCAAGGACGCCGCGATCCAGGACTGGGTCAAGCTGGCCGTCTCGCGCGCCCGCGCTTCGAAGACGCCCGCCGTCTTCTGGCTGGACGAAAAGCGCGCCCACGACGCCCAGGTCATCGCCAAGGTCAAGCAGTACCTGAACGACCACGACACCAGCGGTCTGGATCTGCGCATCCTGAATCCGGTCGAGGCCACCAAGTTCTCGGTCAAGCGCATCCGCGAAGGCCTGGACACCATCTCGGTGACCGGCAACGTGCTGCGCGACTACCTGACCGACCTGTTCCCCATCATGGAACTGGGCACCAGCGCCAAGATGCTGTCGATCGTGCCGCTGGTCGCCGGCGGCGGCCTGTTCGAAACGGGCGCCGGCGGTTCGGCCCCCAAGCACGTGCAGCAGTTCCTGGAAGAAGGCTTCCTGCGCTGGGATTCGCTGGGTGAATTCATGGCGCTGGCGGAATCGCTGGACCATCTGGGCCGCACGTACAAGAACCCGACCGCTCAGATCTTGGCCAAGACGCTGGATCAGGCGACCGCCAAGTTCCTGGACGAAAACAAGTCGCCCGAGCGCAAGGTCGGCGGCCTGGACAACCGTGGCAGCCACTTCTACCTGGCCATGTACTGGGCCCAGGCCCTGGCCGCCCAGACCGATGACCGCGCGCTGGCTACCCAGTTCGCGGCCGCGGCGGGCGCGTTCTCGGAAGGCGAAGGCAAGATCCTGGACGAACTGAAGGCCGCCCAGGGCAAGCCGGTCGACATCGGCGGCTACTACCAGCCGAACGAAGCCCGCGCCAGCCAGGCCATGCGCCCCAGCGCCACGCTGAACAAGGTGCTGGCCTCCATCGGCTAAGCCCCTGCCCTGTTGGCTGGCGAAAGCTGGCCATTCAAAAAAGCCGGCAGCCCTTCGGGGTTGCCGGCTTTTTGTTTGAATCAGACGAAGGGACATACCCGCACCACACCGCAAGCCCATTAGGCGACGGTACGCTGGACCACCTATTTTCGTGAGCCTGCATAACGAGCCCTGTCCAACGCTTTGCAGGCAGGCGTGTTACTGGAGGTGCACTGTGAGCAAGATCATTGAATCCTTGCGCGGCGATCTCGCCGCGCTACACAAAGCCGGATCGATAGACAAGATCACGATGCGCGCGTTCGACGCCATCTGTCCGCCCCCGGTGCGGGAATTCAGTCCCGCTGACATCAAGCGGCTACGTGAAGGATTACGATTCAGCCAGCCGGTCTTCGCCCTGCATTTACACACGACGCCATCTACCATCAGAAAATGGGAGCAAGGCGACACCCACCCCACCGGGCCGGCGCTCAAGCTGCTGAACATTCTTGCGGACAAGGGCTTGCAAGCCCTTCTCTGACGCATCAGTTCCGGTTCGCGGCGGTCCCCGGCTTCAAGCGGTCGAGCCGCAGCCTTCCGCGCTCGTCGGTCAGCCGGCGCATGGCGCCGTAGGCCGCGCCCATCGCCGCCATGCCGCTGGCCCCGCACAGCAGGAACATCAGCAGGATCTGGTATTTGGCGGCGTCCACCGGGTCCATGCCCGCGATGATCTGGCCGGTCATGATGCCGGGCAAGGTGATGATGCCGGCCGCCGACATCTGGTTGATGCTGGGCACGATGCCGCGCCGCACGGACTCGCGCAGCAGGGACGAAAACGCCTGATGGACGGTCGCGCCCAGCGCCAGCCGGGCCTCGATCGCCAGCTTTTCCCGCCGGACGCCGGCCAGCATGCCGTCCAGCGCCAGGCTGGCCGCGTTCAGCACGCTGCCCAGCACGATGCCGACCAGCGCGACCGTGTAGCGCGGGTCGTACCAGGGATCCGGGCGCAGCGCCGTGTTCAGGACAAACAGCGCCGTGACCAGGGTGGTGGACGCCACGGCCAACGTGCCGACCCAGCCGTTGCCATGCCCGGTCAGCCGCGCCTTGGGCCGTGCAGCGACTTCGCGCGCCGCCAGCGCCATCATCACGGCCACCACCAGCGCCGTCAGCCAGGGCGCGGCATGCGCGAAAACGACGCGCAGGATCTGGCCGACCAGCAGCAATTGCACCACGGTGCGCACCGCCGCCCACAGTACCTGCCGCTGCAGGTTCAGGCGCAACGCGAAGGAAATCCCCGCGCTCAGCAGCACCAGCAACGACGCGATCACCAGATCCAGCGCCTGCAGCCTGATCACGTCCATAGCGGCTCCAGGTGACCGTGCTCCATGCGCCACGTTCTGCGCGCCAGCCGGGCGGCCTGTTCGGCGCTATGGGTGACCAGCAGAATGGCCGCGCCGGTGGCCAGGACGCGCATCAGCTCCTGCTCCACGAGTCCGGTCGCCGCCTTGTCCAGGGCGGCGGTGGGCTCGTCCAGCAGCAGCACCCGCGGCGCCTGCAGCAAGGCGCGCGCCAGCCCCATGCGCTGGCGCTCGCCGGTGGACAGTTCATGCACCAGGGCATCCAGCTTGGATTCGGCCAGGCCCAGGCGGCCCATGATGTCCAGCGCCGCGGCGCGGTCCGTGTAGTGCGCGGACACATGGTCGTCCCACCAGCCGGCCTCGGCCTGGCAGTAGACGACGCGGCGGCGCCATTCGAAACCGCGCATGGCCGAACGCCTGCGCCCGTCCAGTTCGGCTTCGCCATGGCCGGGATCCAGGTCGGCGATCTGGCGCAGCAGCAGGGATTTGCCCGACCCCGACGCGCCGACGACGGCCGCGCACTCGCCCGCGGCAAGATCCAGGCTGACGGGCGCCAGGCGCTGGCTGTACAGGCCCCGCAGCCTGAGCAGGGGCGCGTCGGTGGAAGCTGGAAGGGGAACTGGCGCGGGAGACATGGGGCAGATCATATAGAAAAGCCCGCGGCAAGGCGGGCTGTCCATCCAGAGAGCAGCCCGCCGCAAGACGGGCCGTCCTTGGGATCCTGCCCCGGAATCAGAGCATGTGCGCCAGGAATTCCCGGCTGCGCACGTGCCGGGGCGCGCTGAAGAAGTCGGCCGACGGCGCTTCCTCGACGATGCGGCCGTCGTCCATGAAGATGACCCGGTGGGCCACTTCGCGCGCGAAGCCCATTTCGTGGGTGACCACCAGCATGGTCATGCGTTCGTCGGCCAACTGCTTCATGGTGCGCAGGACTTCGCCGGTCAGTTCCGGGTCCAGCGCCGAGGTCGGTTCGTCGAACAGCATGATGTCCGGCTCCATGGCCAGCGCGCGGGCAATCGCCACGCGCTGCTTCTGGCCGCCGGACAGGCGCGTGGGATAGTTGTCACGCTTGTTCAGCAGGCCAACCTTGCGCAGCAGCGATTCCGCCTTCGGAATGATCGCGGCGCGCGACATGCCCTTGACGGTGATGGGCGCTTCGATAATGTTCTGCAGCACCGTCATGTGCGGGAACAGATTGAACGACTGGAACACCATGCCCATCTTGCGGCAGATGCGCCGCACGTCGGCGTCGCTGGCGTACTGGCTGCGTCCGCCGGAGACGGCGGCGGCCATGACCTCGCCTTCGATCTCGATGCTGCCTTCGTCGATGGTCTCCAGGTGGTTCAGGCAGCGCAGGAAGGTGCTTTTACCCGAGCCGGACGGACCGATCACCGCCACCACTTCACCCTGCCCCAAGGTCAGCGACACATTGTCCAGCACGCGGTTCGCGCCGAAGGACTTGACGATGTTGCGGGCCTGGATCATCACGGGGCGGCCGGCCTGCCCGGGCTGGCCGGTCGGGGGATTACTGGTCATATTTGGCATAGCGCTTTTCCATGTGCTGGAAGAACCACGTCAGCAGCAGCGTCATCAACAGGTAGAAGGCGGCGGCGACGAGGAACGGCGTGGTCGTGAAGTCGCGCTGCACGATGCCCCGCGCCGTGCGCAGGATATCGTTGAGCGCCAGCACGTAGATGAGCGAGGTGTCCTTGACCAGCGTGATGGTCTCGTTGCTCATGGGCGGCAGCACGCGTTGCACCATCTGCGGCAGCACGATGCGGCGCAGCGTCTGCAGATAGGTCATGCCCAGCACCTTGCTGCCTTCGTACTGGCCGCGGTCCACCGACTGGATGCCGGCGCGGAAGATCTCGGCGAAGTACGCCGCGTAGTTCAGCGCGAAAGCCACCACCGCGGCCGGGAAATCAGGCAGCCGGATGCCGATCACCGGCACGAATGGCAGCGCGAAGTAGATGAACAGCATCTGGAGCATGAGCGGGGTGCCGCGCATCAGCCAGATATAGCCATTGACCAGCCGGCTCAGCAGCGGCCACTTCGAGATCCGCGCAAGGGCCAGCACGAGGCCCAGCGGCACGGCCAGCGCCAGCGTGATGAAGAACAGCGTCAAGGTCACTTTCGCGCCTTGCGCCAATGGCCCCAGAAGGGAGAGTACGTAGTCCATGCAGTGGGTTCGCGCCGCGCGGGCAAGAGGGAATCATGGGCAAGCCCGCCTGGCCTTGCGGCGCCGCGGCGGGCTGCGGGACTGCAACGGGCGCGCGCCCCGGCTGGCGGGCCGCGGGCGCCTGACCGATTACTTGATGATGTTGGCGCCGAACCACTGGGTGGCGATACGGCCGGCGGTGCCGTCCTGCTTCATCGAATCCAGCGTCTTGTCGAGCTTGCCCAGCAGTTCGGTGTCGTCCTTGCGCACGCCCACGCCGTAGTCTTCGGTGCCGAAGTTCTCTTCCAGCACGCGGTATTCGCCCGCGCGCTTGCTGATCAGGTAGCGGCCGACCACTTCGTCGACGACGATGGCGTCCAGGCGGCCCGCGGCCAGGTCCATCAGGGCCGTGACGTTGTCGCCGAACTTCTTCACTTCCTTGATCTGGGCGGCGACCGGGTCCTTGGCGATGGCGTCGGTGGCGCTGCTGCCGTCCTGCGCGCCGATGACCTTGCCGGCCAGGTCGTTCTTGACCTTCACGGGCGACGCATTGCCCACGATGATGATCTGGTGGTTGGCCATGTAAGGCGCGGTGAAGCTGATGTTCTTCTTGCGCTCTTCGGTGATCGTCAGGCCATTCCACAGCACGTCGACGCGCTTGCCGTTGAGTTCGGCTTCCTTGGCGCTCCAGTCGATCGGCTTGAATTCCACCTCGATGCCCAGACGCTTGCTGGCTTCCTTGGCCATGTCGATGTCGAAACCGACGATCTGGTTGCTGGCGTCGCGAAAGCCCATGGGCGGGAAATTATCGTCCAGGCCGACGACGACCTTCTTGGCGGCGGCCGGCGCCTGGGCGCCCGCGGCGGGCGCGTTGTCGCTGGGACCGCAAGCCGTGAGCAGCGTGGTTGCGGACACAAGAAGAACAGCAGTCAGTTTTTTCATCGTTATGGGTGCGCCTGGCGCAGGAATGAAGAATGCCGGGAAGGCTCGGCAACAAGCCGCGAGCCGCTATTTTAGCGTCCCCGCCGCGAAGTGCCGGCGGCGGCGCCCCGGCGCGGCAGGGACCGGGCGGATCGCGCGCCCGGGACCGGCGGACCGGACGGCGCATACCGGGGCGCACAGGCGCGGCATGCTAGGCTTGCCCCCCCGTCCCCGTGGATTCCGCATGAGCCCCGCCATCCGTCTTGGTCCGCTTGTATTCCCCGCAGAGCTCGCGGTGCTGATCGCCGCCGCCGCGATCGGGCTGCTGGCCGGCCGCCTGCTGGACCGCAGGCCCCGGCCGAACCGTCCCGCCGACGTGTCGGCCGTGCTGTGGCGCTCCCTGATCGCGGGCCTGCTGGTCGCGCGCCTGGGCTTTGTCTGGCAGTACCGGGACCTTTACATGCAGGATCCGCTTCAGATCCTTGACCTGCGCGACGGGGGCTGGTCGGGCCTGCCGGGCCTGGCCGCCGCCTGGATCTACGGCGCGGGCGCGATGATCCGGCGCGCCGCGCCCCGGCCCGCGGTGCTGGGCGCCCTGCTCCTGGCCAGCCTGGCCTGGTTCGGCGGCGGGCGTTTGACGGCGCCCGCCAGCGTGCCGCCCCCGGCGCTGGCCACGCTGGCGCTGGAGTCTCTGGACGGAACACCGTCCACGCTGGCGGCCTTTCACGGCAAGCCCACGGTGATCAACCTGTGGGCAAGCTGGTGCCCGCCCTGCCGCCGCGAGATGCCCGCTTTCGCCAGCGCGCAGGCCGCGAACCCGGATGTGAATTTTGTCTTCCTGAACCAGGGCGAAACCGCCCCGGAAATCCGCCAGTATCTGGACCAGCACGCGCCAGCCCTGCGCAATGTCCTGCGCGACCCCGCCAGCGAGGCCTCGCGCAAGATGAGCAACCGGGGCCTGCCCGCCACCCTGTTCCTGGACGCCGGCGGACGTCTGACCGACCTGCGCGTGGGCGAATTGTCCACGGCCACGCTGGCCCAGCGCCTGGAGGCCATCCGGACGGCCCAGGATCGGGATTCCCGGCGCCCGGTTGCCATCCGGACGGAGAAAGACCCGGATTAGCGGACCGCGCGGCCGCCCTCAGGTCATCGCTGCCGTCCTCAGGCCATCGCGGCCAGCATCAGGTCCAGGTTCTGCACCGCCGCGCCGGACGCGCCCTTGCCCAGGTTGTCGAACACCGCCGTCAGCAGCACCTGGCCGTGCTGTTCGTTGCCGTGCACGCCCAAACGCAAATCGTTGGTTCCGTTGAGCGCCTGCGGATCCAGATGCGTCTGCGCCGCCGCCTCGTCGCGCGCCACCACCCGCACATGCGCCGCGCCGGCGTAGTGCCCGGCCAGGCAGTCATGCAGTTGCTGGCTGTCCACGCCCGCCGGCAGCAGGCGCAGGTGCAAGGGCACGGTCAGGACGATGCCCTGGCGGAACGCGCCATACGCGGGCACGAAGACGGGGCGCTGCGTCAGGCCGGCGTGCCGTTCGATCTCTGGCGTGTGCTTGTGCGCCAGGCCCAGTCCATATAGCTGGAATGCCGGCCCCTTGGCGCCTTCCGGGCCTTCGTAGGCATCCACGCTGGCGCGGCCGCCGCCCGAGTAGCCGGACACGGCGTGCACGACCGCAGGATAGTCCGCGGGAACAAGACCCGCCTGGATCAGGGGCCGGAGCAAGGCGATCGCGCCGGTGGGATAGCAACCAGGATTGCTCACGCGCAGCGCCTGGGCGATCCGTTCGGCCTGACCGGCGCTCATCTCGGGAAAACCGTACACCCAGCCCGCGTCCGTGCGGTGGGCGGAACTGGCGTCGACGATGCGGACCTTGGGATTCACGACGGAGGCCGCCGCCTGCCGCGCCGGCTCGTCCGGCAGGCACAGGATCGCGACGTCGCAGGCATTGATGGCCTCGGCGCGGCGCTGCGGATGCTTGCGGTCGGCCTCGGGCAGCGTAAGCAGCCGCAAGTCGCCGCGGCCGTTGAGCCGTTCATGGATCTGCAGGCCGGTGGTGCCCTGGTCGCCGTCGATAAATACAAGGGGTTGGGTCATGACGCTGTCCGCCTAGGTGGGGAGTTTCCTGGTCTTTCAGGAGAGGCCTTCATCATCGATCGGCTCATCAGATAAGAAAAGTCGAATATCATGACCGATCAATTCAGATTTCCTGAATGACAACTCCGGCAGGCAAGGCGCGCCCGCGTGCCTGCCGCGCGGCGCGAGCCCACTCGAGAACACCCATGCGAGAAATCAGTCTGGACCGGCTGCGCACCCTGGTGGCCATCGCCGACCTGGGATCGTTCGCGGATGCCGCGCGCGCCCTGCATCTGGCGCCGCCCACCGTCAGCCTGCACGTGGCGGATCTGGAGTCCCGCGTGGGCGCGCCCTTGCTGATGCGCAAGCGCGGCCAGGTCCGGCCCACCGCCATCGGAGACACCCTGCTGGAACGCGCCCGCCGGCTGCTTGCCGAAGCCGATCAGGCCCTGGACGATGTGCAGCGCCAGGTGCAGGGGCTGGCGGGCCGGGTGCGCTTGGGCGCGTCGACCGGCGCGATCGCGCATCTGCTGCCGCAAGCGCTCGAAACCCTGGGCCGCGACCACCCCGGCATCGACGTGCAGGTGGCGGTGCTGACGTCCCAGGAAACCCTGCTGCGGCTGGCGGACGGATCGCTGGACGTGGGCCTGGTGGCCTTGCCGCAGCCCCCGCTCGATGGCCTTGTGCTGCGCCCCTGGCGCCGGGATCCCGTGATGGCCTTCCTGCCCGCCGGCTGGCAGGCGCCCGCCCGCGTCACCCCCGCCTGGCTCGCCGGCCGGGCGCTGATCCTGAACGACGCCAGCACGCGCCTGTCACGCCTGACGGGCGAATGGTTCGCGGCCGCCGGGCTGAACCCGCGCGCCCGCATCCAGCTCAACTACAACGATGCGATCAAGAGCCTGGTGGCAGCGGGCTATGGCGCCACCTTGCTGCCGCACGAGGCCACCGCGCCCCAGCCCGACCCGCGCATCGCCATGCGGCCGGTGCGGCCCGCGCTATGGCGTCCGCTGGGCATCGCGCACCGCGCCGGGCAGGTGGAACGCGCCACCCAGCACGTGCTGGACGTCTTGTGGGAACTGCGGGCGGCGGGCGCCGGACGCGCCGCCGCGCCTTAAATGCACGCCACGTTGCACGGAACCCGCGGCCAGTCCTGCACCGCGTTCCAGCCGCAGCCCGCTTTCAAGTGTCAAGCGCGCGTAGACGACGCGCGGCGGAAGAACGCGGTGCGCTGGCTTTCTTCGCGCAGCCGCCGGGCGCGGGACCGGAACAGGTCTTTGCGGCCCACGATGCCCAGCAGGCGGCCGGTGGCGCGGTCCACGATCGGCACCCGGCCCGCACCGGACAAGGCCATACGGTCGGCGATCTGGCTGGCCAGTTCCTCGGGATAGCCCTGCACCAGCTCGCGCCCGGCCAGCGCTTCGGCTAGCGTCCGGTCGTCGTTTTCGCTTTCCAGCGCCCACGCCAGGCTGTCGGCGCGCGTCACTTCGCCCACCACGGCGCCCTGCTCGTCCAGCACGGGATAGCTGGTGTGGACAGGTTGCGCGGTGGTGAAGTGCTCGATGGCCTGCGCCACCGTCAGCGTGGCGGGCAAGGTCTGCACGGGTGTGGTCATCACGTCGGCCACGCGCAGCAGATCGAAGGGGTCCACCCGGTACTCGCGGCTGATATGGTGGCCGCGCCGCGCGATCTTTTCGGTCAGGATCGACCGTTTCAGAAGCAGCACCGTGACGCCGTAGGCAAACACGCAGGCCGACAGCACCGGCAGCAGCGCGCCGATATTGCCCGTCAGCTCCACCGCGAACAGGGTCGCGGTCAGCGGCGCCCGCATCGTGCCCCCCATCATCGCGGCCATGCCCAACAGGGCCCAGAAGCCCGGATCCGCCTGCGGCAGCCAGGGCGAGGCCAGCGCGCCCAGGGCGCCGCCGAAGATCAGCAAGGGCGCCAGCACGCCGCCCGACGTGCCCGAACCCAGCGCGATCGACCAGATGGCCACCTTGACCACCAACAGCACCAGCACCGCCTGGAAGGCCATGTCGCCCGCCAGCAGATGCCGGATGTTGTCATAGCCCACGCCCAGCGCGGCGGGTTCGATCAGCCCGCCGATGCCGATGGCCAGACCGCCGAAGGCCGGCCACCACATCCAATGGATGGGCAGCTTCTCGAACAGATCCTCGGCGGCATACACCAACGAGGTCAGCACCCCCGACCCCAGTCCCGCCAGCACGCCGATCGCGGCGCACGCCAGCAAGTGCCACGGCGTGAAGGCCAGCGCGCCCGAGTACGCAAAAATGGGGCCCGGCTCCAGCACGTAGGCGCGCGTGGCGGCGGCCACCAGAGCCGCCATCGCCACCGGCAGAAAACTGCGCGGCTTCCATTCGAACAGCAACAGCTCCACCGCCAGCAGCACCGCCGCCAGCGGCGTGCCGAAGATCGCGGTCATGCCGGCGGCGGCGCCCGCCACCAACAACGTCTTGCGTTCGTTGTCGTCCAGGTGAATGGTCTGGGCCAGCAGGGATCCGATCGCGCCGCCCGTCATGATGATGGGTCCTTCCGCGCCAAAGGGGCCGCCGGTGCCGATCGACACGGCCGAAGACACCGGCTTGAGGATCGCCACCTTGGGCTGGATGCGGCTTTTGCCGATCAGGATGGCTTCCATGGCTTCGGGGATGCCGTGGCCGCGAATTTTTTCCGAGCCGTAGCGGGCCATCAACCCGATGATGAGGCAGCCCACAACGGGGATGGCTACGGACCCAAGGCCCAGGCGTCCGGTCGTGATCGGCAGGTCCGCAAAGGAAAACAGGCCGTGGTAGGCCAGGTTGGTGCACAGCGCGATCAGGCGCAGCAGCATCCATGCGGCCGCCACGCTGGCCAGTCCAACGGGTATGGCCAGCGCCATCAGCAGGACGACGCGGCGGTCTGTGGTGAAGTCGCCCAGCCGGTTGACGGCGCGGGCGGAGGAAGAAGTAGGAGGCATGTTCGACGAAAAGGTGGGACTAGGCGCAAGAAGTTTGCGAAATGTCATATATATCGTAGCACGACATATATTAGAATCAGCCGGGTGAATCCGCCCCGCTCCCCTGCCCGCCTGTCTTCCGCCGACTACGAACTGCTTGCCGACTTCCGCTACGCACTGCGCAAGTTCGCGGTGTTCAGCGAAAGCGCGGCCGCCGAACTGGACCTGATGCCGCAGCAGCATCAGGTCTTGCTGGCGATCAAGGGCACCCGCAAATTCACGCCCGGACGGCGCGGCCTGTATGTGGGCGAAATCGCCGAGCGCCTGCTGCTGCGCCCGCACACCGCCGCGGAACTGGTCGGCCGTCTTGCGCGGCTGGACCTCGTCAGCCGCGAGCCCGATCCCGAAGACAGACGCCGGGTGGAAGTCGTGTTGACGCCCAAGGCCGAACGCATGCTGGAAGACCTGTCCGCCTCGCACCTTGAGGAACTGCACGCGATGCGTCCGTTGTTGACGCGCCTGTTGACGCGCCTGGACGGCGACGCTGACGGGGTCTGACCCTGGCGCCACGGATGGCCACGCCGGCGAGGCCTGACCTTCGCGCTATGGCATAAGCTCATACCTCAAAGCAATAAGCCTCGTGATAAATTGTCGTCCCGCGACATATTTCAGAAGCGCGAGGAGACCGTTTTGGGTGTTGCAATAAAGCGCTGGCTGGGGTCGTTCGCGCCAGCGCCGGTGGGCGTCAACGGACGCGAAAAAATCTACGGCGTGCTGGGCGCGCTGGTCGGGCTCTTCTGCACCGAGTGGGTCGGCCGCCATGCGCTGGGAAGCGCCAATCCCTGGTTCGTCGCGCCGATGGGCGCGTCCGCCGTGCTGCTGTTCGCCGCGCCGGCCAGTCCGCTCGCCCAGCCCTGGTCGCTGATGGCGGGCAACATCGTCTCCGCGCTGATCGGCGTTTTCTGCGCCCAGTTCATTCCCGTGCCCGGCGTTGCCGCGGCCGTGGCCGTGTCGCTGGCGATCGGCGCCATGTTTTCGTTGCGCTGCCTGCATCCGCCCAGCGGCGCGGTCGCGCTGACGGCGGTGCTGGGCGGCCCGTCCGTCGCCAGCCTGGGCTACGGCTTCGCGCTGTGGCCGGTGGCCCTGAACTCCCTCATCCTGCTGTGCATCGCCGTGGTGTTCAACGGCGCGCTCAAGCGCAATTACCCGCGCCGGCACGCCGAACCGGCAGCCGGCCACAGCACGCGCGACCCCGTTCCCAGCGCCCGGCTGGGCTTTTCCCGCGCCGACCTGGACGACGCCCTGAGCCAGCGCGGCGAGCTGCTGGACATCAGCAAGGAAGACCTGGAAGCCATCGTGCTGGACGCCGAGCTGCGCGCCAGCGTGCGCCGCTTTGGCGACGTGCGCTGCGCCGACATCATGTCGCGCGACGTGGTCTCGGTCATGGAAATGGATCCGCTGGACTATGCGGTCCGGCTCTTCGACAAGCACCGGCTGCAGGCGCTGCCCGTGCTGGATTCGGCCGGCCGCTATGCCGGCATGTTGGCCCAGGGCGACGTGCTGGCGCGCAAAAGCCGGCTGACGCCGGTGGCGGCCGGCGGCGAGCCCGCGCCGGACCTGCTGGTGGGCGACTGCATGCGCAGCGAGGTGCCCTTCGCCACGCCGGGCTTGCCCGTCATCGAATTGGCGCGCCCCATGTCGGACAGCCTGCATTGCGTGCCGGTGCTGGACGAGGCCCGCAACCTGCACGGCCTGGTGACGCAATCCGACCTGGTGGCGGCCCTGTACCAGATGGCGGTATCGGCCAATTCGCAGCCCGCGGGCGGCGCCCATCCGCACAAGCTGGCCGCCTGAGCCTCCGTAGCCTTACGGATTCCGGCGCGCGCTTGCCGCAAGGCATAATTTCAGGCGTGAATCCCCTATCGCGCACGCGCGCCCTATTCTGCTGGCTGGTCCTGTTCTTGCTTGGCGCCGTCTGGATCGGCCGGCAGGAATACGTGGACCAGCACGAGCGCTTCTTCCAAAGCACCAGCGTGGCGCAGCGCATGCTGAGCCAGAAGACGGTGCAGCACGAAGCCGTGCTGGCCACATTGGCCGCCCTGTCCCACCCCCCTTCGCCCGAACGCCTGTTCCCCAGTCTTCAGCCGGCGATGCCGCAACTGCTTGGGCTGGGCCATCTGCCCGGCGGCGTCTGGGCCGGCAACGTGGCTGAACCGCAAGGCCTGACAGCTGCCGTCGAGCGCGCGCGCCAGCTTGGCCGGCCCGTGACCCTGCCCCTGGACGCCGCGCACTACTGGCTGGTCGCGCCGTCCGGCTGGAGCCTGCTGCTGGATGCCCGCCAATTGGTGCCGGCCGCGGACTTTCCGCCGGGGCTGGCGAATCTGACCCTGACGGTGGACCGGTCGCCCCTGACGCTGCTGGAAAAGCAGCCCGGCGACGCCGTGCCCGGTTGGACGCTGGCGCTGCAAAAGCCGCTGGGCGCGGCAAGCCAGCCATTTCAAATGCGCAGCACCCGCAAGCTGACGCCGGACGCCTGGCCATGGATGGCGTGGCTGGCATGGGCGGCGGCCAGCGCCCTGCTGGTGGCGGGCGCCGCCGCCTGGCAGCGCTCGCGCGCCGAAGCGCGCCGCCAGCAGGAGCAGGTCCGCCTGGCGGCCATGGCGCGGCTGAGCACCCTGGGCGAAATGGCCGCCGGTATCGCCCATGAGCTCAATCAGCCCCTTACCGCCATCCTGGCCCACACCCGCGCCGCCGAACGGCTGCTGGACGACGACGAAGAGCGGCCCGCGGTGCGCCATGCGCTGCTGGCCAGCGCCGAACAGGCCAAGCGCGCCGCCGACATCATCAGCCGCATGCGGGCGCTGGTCCAACCCAGCTCGCCCGCGCTGCGCGAGGCCCTGGACCCCGACGCGCTGGTGGCGTCGCTGCGCTTCCTGCGCGAACCCGAACTGGCGCGGCAAGGCATACGCCTGTCCTGGCACAACGCCAGTCCCGGCGCGCGCCCGCTGGGCGACCGCGTCGCGCTGGAACAGATCCTGCACAACCTGGTGCAGAACGCGGCGGACGCGCTGGCCGGCGCAGGCGGGAACCGCCACATTTCGCTGGAAGGCCGGGCGGTCGACGGCAACTACCTGTTCAGCGTCAGCGACACCGGACCGGGCATTCCCGCCGATGCCATGCCGCGCCTGTTCGCGCCCTTCTACACCACGCGCGCCCAGGGCATGGGCCTGGGCCTGGCGCTGTGCGACACGCTGGCCGGGTCCATGGACGGCCGCATCGCGGCGCGCAATCTCAGCCCGGCGGGCGCCTGCTTCACCGTAAGCCTGCCCCGCGCCGGCGCCGCCGCATGAACGCGAACGATCATTCCCCGCTGGTCTACCTGGTGGACGACGACGACGCGGTCCGCGACGGCCTGGCGCTGCTGCTGCGCAGCGTCGGCCTGCGCAGCACGGGCTTTGGCGATCCCATGGCGTTCCTGGCGGCGCTGGCGCAACCCTCGATCGGCTGCGTGGTGCTGGACATCCGCATGCCCGGCATCAGCGGACTGGACGTGCTGGCCACGCTGGCCGAACAGTCCGACCTGCCGGTCGTGATGCTGACCGGCCACGCCAACGTCGACCTCTGCCGCCGCGCGTTCAAGGGCGGCGCCATGGAATTCCTGCAAAAGCCGGTGGACGACGATGTGTTCCTGGATGCGGTGCAGGCCGCGGTGCGCACGCACATCGCCAGCCGCGAACGGCTGGCCGTCACGCAGGCGGCGGCCGACCGCCTGGCGCGCCTGTCCGGACGCGAGCACGAGGTCCTGGAACGTATCGTCCAGGGCATGAGCAACAAGGAGATCGCGCGCGAATTCGATCTGTCTCCGCGCACCGTCGAAACCTATCGGGCGAATGTGTTCGCCAAACTGGAAGCCGAGTCGCTGGCGCAGCTCATCCGCCAATACGCGACCCTGCTGGACTGAACCGGCCTCCGTAACGCTACGGAGGCGCGCGCGTAGTCGGGCGTATACCGCGCGGCCGGCCCTTCGGCCACACTGTCTATTCCTATCGCACCATCTCAACAAGGATGCTGAACATGAACAAGATCACGCTCGCCGCCCTGATGTCCACGCTGGCCTTCGCCAGCGCCGCCCACGCCGCCGTGCTGAGCGAAAGCAATCTGTCGATGGCCGACGCGCAAAAGCTCGCCACCGCCACCGTCGCCGCCTGCCAGGCCAAGGGCTACAACGTCAGCGCATCGGTCGTGGACCGCGCCGGCCTGCTCAAGGCCTTCGCGCGGGCCGACAATGCCGGCCCGCACACCATCGAAGCCAGCCGCGCCAAGGCGTTCACCGCCGTGTCGGCCAAGACGCCCACGCTTGCCATGATGGAAAACTCGCAAAAGAATCCGGGCGCGGCCAACCTGACCGACATCCCCGGTTTCCTGCTGCTGGGCGGCGGGGTGCCCGTCAAGGCGGGCAACAGCGTGATCGGCGCCATCGGCGTGGCGGGCGCGCCCGGCGGCAACCTGGACGCCCAGTGCGCCGATGCCGTGCTGGAAGAGAACGCCGCGCTGTTCAAGTAAATCACGCGCGAGCGGCGGCCGGCGCGCGCATCGCGGGCGCCGGCCGTGGCCTAGAACAGCACCTTGATGCCGGCATTGATGTTGTAGCTGCTGGTCTTGGTGCTGCCGATGCCCTGTTCCACGCCGCTCTGGATATTGACGTAGGTGTTCTTCGCGACAAACCTGTCGTACCCGAGTTTCAGGCCGACGCGCGGGCCCGCGAGTTTGTTGTCGTACGTCACGTCTCCCTGCGTGGCCGTCGGGTAGATGCTGGATGAATTGCCTGCGGTGGCCAGAAGGTTCACCGTCGCCCATGCCGTGCTGGCCTGCGCGGTGTCGGGCTCCCAGGTCTTGGAAAGCCGTACGCCCAGTCTGCCGGTCACGCTGTTCACCGCGGGCAGCTTCACCGAGCTCACCGCGTCGTGGCTATCGGAATACTTGATGCGCTGATAGATCAGTTGCGCCTGCGGCTCGATCCGCAGATGGCTTGCATCATCGCCCACGGCGAACGCCTTGCCGGCTTCCGCCGACGCCAATCCGCCCCAACCCGAGGTCTTCAACGACAGGTCGGCCGTGGCGGCGCTGGTCTTGGCGTCATAGCGGCTGGCCTGGGTTACCAGATCCAGATAGCCGCCCTTTCCGTCCAGCACCGTGTAATAGCCGCCGACGCTATACGCCTGCTGCCGGGCGCGGCCCGCGAAGCGGGTGGTTTTCGCGCTTTCCGAATAGTGGTCCACATCGGAGGACATCGTCGCGGCGGACGCGAACACCCCCGCGCTGCGGCGCGACAGTCCCTTGAAGTTCACGTATACATCCGATCCAAGCTGAATACCGCCGAGCTTGGTCTTCGTAGCGATGTCTTCTTCCAGCAGGCCCATATCGTGCCCGCGGTTGCGGCCAAGCTCCGTCAGCGTGCGCGCCCAGGCGTAGGGATAGACCTTGCGCTCCAGTGCTTCGGTGGCGCCCATCCGGTCGTTCAGCGAGCCGGCGCTCAATTCGCCGTAGCGCGAAGCCTGATTGCCCAACTGCGAATAGATGGACACTTCCGGGCGCGCCTCGCTGCGCAGATACCAGTTATTGGGGTTTTGCTGAACGCCTCCGACGACGCGGCCGCCATGCTGCAATGCGTAGAGAAACGGGCCTCGTCGATTGCCGGACGACGACTGTTCCTGGACAAAGGCATTGTCGGTCAGGTCGCCCGCCTGGACCACCAGCAGGCCGTCGCCCTTCGAAGGATCTCCTCCCACGGACGTGTCCATGCGCAGCGCCAGTGTGGTCGTGCCCGTCGCGCCCTGCTTCAGCACCAGGTGATCGCTGACCCCGTCGTAGGTCGGAATGACGAACAAGGTCACCGCGCCGCCTTCGCCCACGAGACTATCGGCCGTGATGCTTCTGCCGATGGCCTCCCCACGGCCCACGTCGGGTTCCACGAAATTGATGCGGCCGGCAAGCGTCAGCGGACCGACGCTGCTGACGTTATTCCCAACCGAAGGATTCCTGGCATCCGTCATCACGCTCCAGGTGCTGGATGAGTCCACGCGCACGCTGCCTTCGCTGCTTATCCAGCCATGCAACTGCGCATTGCGCAGATCCAGGCTTTCATTGCGGCTGCGCACGATGACCGCCGCGCCCCCCGTGGACCTGGCGCCCAGCGAGGTGCCGTCGATGACGAGGGAACCGCCGTTCAGATAGGTCGTTCCCGTATAGCCCAGCGCTCCCGTCAGCGTGGTCCGGCCAGGCCCCTCCAGCCGAAGATCGCCCGTCCCGTTGATCGCGTTTGCTATCACGAGGTCGTCGGCGCGATTGAACGCCAGCACGCCGTTGTTGATGAAGGCCCCGGGCCCCATCGCGCCGTTGACGCCGCCATCGCCAAGCTGCAGCGTGCCTTCGTCCACCACCGTGACACCCTGGAAGCCGTTATCGCTCAAGATAGTCAGCAGCCCCGCACCGGCCTTCCTGAACACACCACCCGCACCCTCCACGGCCCCGCGGATTGTCGATTGCGCGTCTGCGTCGACGCGTACCCCGCCCGTGCTGGCCACCACCATGTTCCGAAGAATGGCCGCATTATCCAGGACGTGCAGTATCCCGCCGTCCAGCATCAACGCATCTTCCACGCGCCCCAGGCTCTGGTCGCTGCGTATCGCGAGCGCGCCACCCTTGATGGTCCACGGGGTGCTTACCTGCGTCGGCGTATTCACCAATTCCCAGGTGCCATCGGAGGTTTTTTCGAATGACGTGAAGCCCTGATAGAAATCCGTGGTTGCCACGCTGGTTCCGATGGCTCCCAACTTGGAAACGTCGAATGCGATTCTCGCGCCCGTGGCGGCATTGAGCGGGCCAGGCCCGTCCAGCGCCAGCTTGTTGTTGCTGGAACGGGTGGCATCCACCGCGCCCACGATTTCGCTGCCTGCCTGCAGGCGCAGGAGCGAGTGATGGGCGGTTTCCGCGTACATGATGGCCACGGCCTGCGCGGTGCCGACGCCGGGCGCGATTTTTCCCGCGTTGGTGATCTGGGTATAGGCGCCGAGGACGTGCACGCCATAGCCGCCGATGGAGGTGCCGCCCGCGCCCATGGCAGGACCTCCACGGGCTTCCCCGCCCTTGCCGCCCGATCCCCCCGGCGCGCCTCCACCGCCTCCGCCGCCGCCAGTGGCGTACACCTCCGTAGAGTCAGCGTCTGCGCCATTCAAATTGCCAGATGCGCCGACCCGCCCTGCCTGGGCCCCGGCACTGGTTCCTCCTCCTTGGCCGGCCCCGCCTCCGCAGCCATTATCGGCACCCGTTCCGGCAGTGCAACCAAAGGGATCATTGCTCCCACCAGCTCCCCCCGCCCCGCCCCCGTACGAATAGATGAAGGGAGTAGAGCTGCCGTTCTCACCGGCTTGTCCACCCATGCCTCCATCGCCTGCCGGCATTGGGGTTCGTGTGGGCGTAGTGGCAGTGCATGAAATAGTAGTGATGCCACTGTAGCAGTGGTCGATATCGCCGCCTCCACCGCCCCCGCCCCCGGCGCCGCCGACTCCATCGCCGCCACGCCCCCCCGGTGCAGCGTCTAGGCTGAACGCGCTGCCCCCTCCTCCTCCACCGCCTCCGCCCGCGCCGCCTTGCAGAAGCCCCAGGTTCGTCAGCACCGCGCCGTCCGCCTGCAGGCTGACACCATGTCCACCTTGACCGCCGTTTCCTCCCAGCCCGCCGTATCCGTCGAACACATTGGTGCCACTGCCACGCAAGCCATTACCGCCGCCCCCACCACCACCGCCGCCACCGCCACCGCCCGCCCCGCCGCTCAGGCGTTCCGTATTCACAAACGGCGTGGTGTCCCACACGACAACGGCGACCTCGCCATCGCCGCCGTCTCCACCGGCCATGCCGGGCGCGCCGCCCAGTCCGGCCGTGCCGCTGTTTCCGATAATGTCGCCCAGCGCCATGGCGGGCAGGAATATCATCAGTCCGGCAAGAAAAAACACCGTCGCCGGTGTTTTCGATTTACCCCGAAAATCGCATTTGGATCGCACGTAGCCACCTTACATAAATTCAGCGATATAGACGCCCGCGGACCCACGCGGCGCGAATCAATGGAATCGCGCGCTGCTTTATTCAGTGGGATACCGAGGCCTATGGACGCTCTCGTTAGCGTGGTTATGCTAGGTGGCCGCGTCGCCGGCGTATTGAGCAATAACACTCAAAATCGCGCGATGGATAATGCCGCGCAAAATCTGAACGAATCCAATGCAGGCGCACGCGGGCGGCTACCGGCGGCGGCATTGCTGGGAAATTTTCGCGTTTTCTGAAGGGGATCATTTCCCCGCGGAGCCGCAGGGCAAGCGCTGGAGATCTTGAATCTCGGCGGCGGAGATTGCCACGGAAGCGAGCGGAGCGGAACGCGTGACGGAATACCTGGCGGACTGCTGAGCGACACGCTTGGCGGCATGCGCAGCGGCATGCTCAGCGGCATGTGCACCGCAGACACCGCCCGCACGCGCGCGGGCCAGCAATTCAAAAACGCCTACTGCTGCCCGCGAAAAAAAACGGCGCGCCTGAGCGCGCCGTTCATGTTCAGACCTGGCGCTCCCGCGCCACCGAACGCGCAAGCAACAGATGCTTGCTTAGCAGCAGCGCATCCGCCTGCGCCGGATCGCGGCGCTGCAGCAGGTCTTCCTCGCGCGGCTCCAGGTCCGCGGCATGTACCAGCGACATCAGATTGCGCGTCTTCGTGTCCGACACCGGCGTGGTGTTGTCTTCGATCAGTTCGCCCTTCACGTACGCCTGCATCCGCATGGACAGCTTGCGGGTGTTGGTGAGGGTTGCCGACGCCAGCGCGCCTTCTTCGTAGCGGAGGTCGGTCTGGCTGCTGGTCTGGTCGTTGATCTGGAAGTAGCGGTAGTTCTGCGTGTCCTTGTCCTTGGTCAGGTCAAGCTGCATCTTGGGCGTGAGCGCGGTGTGGTAGCTGGCGGACAGGCTCGCGCGCTGTTCCTGTTTGACAGCCAGGTCGAACAAGGGCCGGCCGCTCACGCTGCTGCTCTGCGAAACCTGATAGGTGAACTGGTCGATTTCGCTGGTCTTGTACGGATTGCTGATCTGCATGGTCTGCGAGACCGACGCCGAGAAATCGGCCATGCCCGACAGCAGGCTGCGATACGTGTAGCCGGCCGCCACGCGCCGGGGCACCTGGCTCGACGGCGCGGCGCCGGGGTCGTAGCTTTGGTGCAATTCGGTGAAGGCGTCCTTGAACAGCGCCATCAGGTCCTTGTCGCCGCGGCCGCGGCTTTGCGCGCTGTCGAACTGCTGCAGGTAAACGCTGACCGCCGCGGCCCGCTGCTGCGCGTTGCCGTACACCAGGGGCTTGCTGATGTCGATGTCGACTTTCACCACGCCGGCCGCGCTCTTGATCGACAGCGACCGTTGCTTGCTGTCGGCCACGAAATCGACCGTCTGCGAGATCACGCCATTGGCGCTGGTGGTGGTTTGCAGCGACACCGACGACAGCACGCCCGTGCTGAACTTGGCCAGGCCCGCGAACGCCATGCGCGGAGGCACGGCGCTCAGCCCGTCGACCGTGTCCTGGAATGCCTTGGACAGGCCGGCGATGGCGTTGCGTTCGGTTTCGGTCAGTTCGCCTTCGGTCACTTCGATCTGGACCGCCAGGCCCTCGGCGCGATTGTCCAGCGTGACGGCAACCTTCACGCCGCTGGCGGTGGTGATGCGCAGCGTGTAGGCGTCGTTGGCCTGCGCGGGCGAACTGGCCTGCGTGGTGCCCGTCAGCCCGTCGAGCTGCTCGGCGCTGCGGGCCAGCATCGCGGATTGAGAGAAATTGCCGCCATCCGTCTTGAACCGGGCGAGCAGCGCGGACGCAACGCCTTCGAGGCGGCCTGCCAGCGTACGGGCCGAGATCGTGCTTGCGATCACGGTGGACACCGGATCCAAGGCCTCACGTTCCCAGACCAGGCCCCCGGCGGCAAGCGACGAGGCCGGCTGCGCCGTGTAGGTCAATGGGGTGTCGGCGCCCTGCCTCAGCGTCACCGAGGTGGACGACGCAAGCGCCACGTCAGGGGCGGCAACCGCGCGGTTAACGCCGGATGCGGGTAGCGTCGGCGCTACCGTGCTGACGGCGCCGAACGGGGCAACGGATGTCATGTCGTTCATCCTCCGGGGGGCCGTGGGCAGGGATTGCCCGGCCAAGCCCCCTGTTCTTGTCGAATATGTAACGGCAGGATGCGGCTGAACTTAAATCGCGCCTGTGACAAGCGGCCAACGCCAGGGCGCGGATGGAGCGCATTGGACACATCCGCCATGGCGAACCGCCTATACCTTTGTATGACGCGCCAAGCCCAGCGTACGATGTCCCCGTGGCGCACAAAGCCCTAGTCTATTACTGCGGTCCCCCTAACCCCGGAGAAACTGACAATGAGCACCATCACCACCCCCGACGGCGTTGACATCTACTACAAGGACTGGGGCCCCAAGACGGCCCAGCCCATCGTTTTCCACCATGGCTGGCCGCTATCCAGCGACGACTGGGACGCTCAGATGCTGTTCTTCGTCGCCCAGGGCTTTCGCGTCATCGCCCACGACCGGCGCGGCCATGGCCGCTCGAGCCAGGTCAGCGACGGCCACGACATGGACCACTACGCGGCCGATGCCGCCGCCGTGGCCAATCACCTGGACCTGCGCAACGCCGTGCACATCGGCCACTCGACGGGCGGCGGCGAAGTCGCCCGCTACGTTGCCCAGCATGGCGAACCCCAAGGCCGCGTCGCCAAGGCGATCCTGGTCAGCGCCGTCCCGCCCCTCATGGTCAAGACCGACGCCAACCCCGGCGGCACGCCCATCGAGGTGTTCGACGGCTTCCGCAAGGCGCTCGCCGATAACCGCGCCCAGTTCTTCCTGGACGTGGCCGCGGGCCCGTTCTACGGCTTCAACCGGGACGGCGCCAAGGTCTCGCAAGGCGTGATCGACAACTGGTGGCGCCAGGGCATGATCGGCAGTGCCAAGGCCCATTACGAGGGCATCAAGGCCTTCTCCGAAACCGACCAGACCGACGACCTGAAAGCCATCACCGTGCCGACGCTGGTGATGCATGGCGACGACGACCAGATCGTGCCGATCGACGACGCCTCGCGCCTGTCCGTGAAGCTGCTGAAGAACGGTACGCTGAAGGTGTACCCGGGCTTTCCCCACGGCATGCTCACGACCCACGCGGACGTGCTCAACGCGGATCTCCTCGCCTTCATCAAGGGCTGAACGCCCGGGAAAGCAGAAAGGAAGGCGATGTCCGCCTTCCTTTTTTCTTGCCCTGCCCCAACGACGCTGGCGCTAGCCCTGGCCGGCCGGGATCAGGCGGATGCCCGCGCTGCCGTCGCGCTCAAGCTGCGCCACCAGCCCCAGTTCCCAGTCCAGATACTCGCGAAAGCCCTGGTCGCGCGCGGACAGGTCTTCGAACAGATAGGGGCTGATGCTTTGATCGTCGTCGCCGGTCAGCACCCCTGCCGCACCCGTCGCCAGTTCCAGCCCCTGCGCCTTCCAGGCCTGGGTGCCGCCCAACAGATACTGCACCGGACGCTCGCCGCGCCAGGCCAGCTCGGCGGCCACCACGCTGGCCAGCACGCCATCCGAGGACACCAGCACGACCGCTCGCCCGTCGTCCGCCGGCAGGAATTCCGCCAGGCGGTCGGGGGTGGCGAAGCGCGCGCCCGGCACGTGGCCGCGTTCGTAGGCGGCGCGCGACTCCACCTCGAACACGACGGCCTGGTCCGCGTCCAGCGCGGCGCGCAACGCGGATGCACGCAGGCCGGCGGCATCGGGACGGTGGCGCAGCACGCGCCGCGGTTCGACGCCGCTTTGCAGCGGCGCAAGCGCCGGCGGCCGGTACAGGTAGACCTCGACCGCGCCCAATTGCGCCAGCCAGGCGCCGGTCGTCAGGGCGCGCACGCCGTCCCAGTCCGCCAGCACCACCCGGGCACGGCGCGTGGCCAGGTATTCGTCGGTGGCTTGCACGAGCTGGCCGCCGGGCGCCCAGCGCCAACCTTCCAGGTGTCCCGTCTCGTACTCTTCGCGGGTGCGCACGTCGAACCGGTAAAGGGTCCGCTGACTTTGTTCCGCGTCGAACGCCCGCAGCGTGGCCGCGTCGATGTAGCCGATGCCGGCGCGCTGCGCCACGTCGCGCGCCAGCTTGCGGGCGGCGTCCAGCGTTTGCGCATCGGGTTCCGGCAAGGCGGCGTGGCGGCCGTAGGCCAGTTCCCTGCCCGACAACAGCCACTCCATGGTGCCGTTGCGCAACGAGGCGACCCGGTTGGGAATCCCGGCGTCGATAAGCGTCTGCGCGCCCACGATGCTGCGCGTACGGCCGGCGCAGTTCACCACCACGAAGGTCTTGGGGTCGGGCGCCAGCTCGCGGATGCGGTAGACCAGCTCCGCGCCCGGCAGGCTGTGCGAGAACGGCAGCGTGAAATGGTGGAATTCCTCGGGCGTGCGGCTGTCGACCACCACGATGTCGTCGCCGCGCGTCACGCGCTCGTGCAATTCCTCCACGTCGATCCAGGGTGTGTGCTTCTCGTGTTCGATGATTTCGCCGAACGCCTTGCTGGGCACGTTGGTGCCCGAGAACAGCTCGCGCCCTTCGCGCTCCCACCCGTCCGTTCCGCCCGCCAGCACCGAGACGTCAGTCCAGCCCAGCCGGGCCAGCTTGGCCGCGGCTTGATGCGCCAGGCTCTCGTCGTCGTCCACCAGCACGATGCGCGTGCCGCGGCGCGGCACCAGCCGGTCGGCCAGCAGCTCCAGGCGCCACAGGGGCGCGGGCGCGGCATGCAGCAGGTGCCTGCGGGCATAGCGGCCCGCCTCACGCACATCCAGCACGGCGATCTCGCCCTCGCCGCGCAACGCGTCCTGCAATTCCTGGGCGGACAGGCGCGCATGGTAGATGGCGGCGGGCGGCGAAAACCGGCGGTAGGTGCCGCCCTCGGTGCTCTCGAACACCACCCTGCCGTGCAGGCGGTCCAGCGCCAGACCGTAAAAATGGAGATGCGCGCCAGGCTGGTCTCCGATCAGCTCGATGGTGTGGACGTCGTCCGGACCCAGCACGATCGAGCCGCCCGGCCCCACGTCCACCCGCTGCGTGTGGGTCAGCGTGTCGCGCAAGGGATCCGCGCTCTTTGTCCGCGCATAGACCTCGTTGCGCTCATCGCCCGACACGCCGGCGATGATGGCCCAGGTGGTGTGGTCGTGCGGAGGCTGGGCTTTGCCCGGTTCGCCCAGCGACAGATAGAGCGCGTAGGCGCCGTTGGCGTCCTCGGCCAGCCGGTAGATCGTGGAGGGCCGGCCCGGCGTCAGCGGAAAGGCGGCGGCCGGAAACAGGTCGCGGCGCAGGCCCAGCGCCTGCAGCCGCTGCGCGACCTCCTGCAATTGCGCGCGCGTGGCATTGGCCGCGTCGGGCGCCAGCCGTCTCGCGTCGGCGATGAAGCCGCGCACGGCCTGCGCGCGTTCGGTGTGCTTGCTGTGGGCGGGGGTTGGTGCGGTGGTGCTCATGAGGTGACCCGGGTATCCGTGGATGAAGAATGGGTCAGCCTACGTCGCGCGCCGCCAGCCGGACAACGTAGAAATGCGTCTATGAATATGCGGCAGGCGTTGGACGCGTGGAGATTCAGGCGTCGGCTTTCAGTTCGCGCTCCACGACCTCGCGCGTCAGCGTGGGCACGAACATCTCGACGAAATGAAAGGCGTAGCCGCGCAGCCAGGCCCCCCGGCGGATGGCCAGCCGCGTCAGGTTGATCTGGAACAGGTGGCGGGCATCGATGGCGCACAGGCGCGAGTCGCGCTCGGCGTCCCAGGCCACGGCCGCCACGATGCCCACGCCCAGCTCCAGCTCTACGTAGGTCTTGATGACGTCGGCATCCATGGCCGTCATGACGATGTCCGGCGTGATGCCGGCCCGCGCGAAGGCCTCGTCGATATGCGCCCGGCCCGTGTATCCGCGGCCATAGGTGATGATGGGATAGCGCGACAATTGCGACAGGCTGACGCCGTCCTGCTGGCGTTCCAGCGGATGGCCCCGGGGCACGATGATGCTGTGGCTCCAGCGATAGCACGGCAGGTTCACCAGCCCGGGATAGTCGGCCACGGCCTCGGTGGCCACGCCGATGTCGGCCTCGCCTTCCAGCAGCATCTCGGACACCTGCTTGGGCGAGCCCTGATGCAGGTGCAGCACCACGTCGGGATAGCGCTGGCGGAATTCCTTGATGACGGGCGGCAAGGCATAGCGCGCCTGCGAGTGCGTGGCGGCGATGGACAGGACGCCCTTGCGGCTGTCGGCGTACTCCGCGCCCGCATGGCGGATGTTGTCGGCGCATTGCAGGATCTGCTCGACCAGCGGCAGGATCAGCTCGCCGGGCGGGGTCAGGCCGATCAGGCGTTTGCCCGAACGCACGAAGATGTCCACGCCCACTTCTTCCTCCAGTTCGCGTATCTGCCGGCTGACGCCGGGTTGCGACGTATGGAGGCTTTCGGAGACGTCGGTCAGGTTGAAGTCCTGGCGCACGGCTTCGCGTACGGAACGGAGTTGCTGAAAATTCATCGCGCGCCTCAGCCAAGGATGGCCAATTGATTGCCGGAAGGATCTTTCACGTACATGACGCGCGGCTCGGCGTCGGGCAGCGAACAGACCGGATGATGGCCCGCCAGGCGCAGGCGGGCCAGGATGTCGTCGTAGGCGCGGGCCTTGATGGCCAGGTAGTCCGGCCTGACCGCGCGGTTCACCTCCGCTACTGGAGACAGCGACAGGGTCGCCTCGCCCAGCGCGAAGCGCAGGCGGCCGTCGCCGGCGCTGGCCACTTCGTCCAGGCCGATGACGCGCAGATAGAAGTCGCGGACCGCATCCTGCCGATGCGACAGGAACGGAAGCTGTACCGATTCGATCGAGAGGATAGAAGTCATGCCCTGCCGCCAGCCGTGGAACAGGGCAAATTCTAGTACCCGGAGGTACAACCGGACAAAGAGGTTGTAATTGCTTCTACATAGCCAGAAACCCTAAAGAGAACGGCTCATTTGCATATGCCTCAAGCCGTGCGGCGCAAGGCGTCGCGGGTGGCGCCAAAGGCGCGCTCCAGGTCGTCGATCAGGTCCTGGGAATTCTCCAGCCCGATGTGCAGGCGCACGACCGAACCGCCCTTGCCCGCGTCCCGCCACGCGCTGTGTTCGGCCAGGCGCTCGGGCGCGGCCTCCAGTGCCAGGCTCTCGTAGCCGCCCCAGGACGCGCCGATGGAAAAGTACGTGAGCGCATCGATGAACCGCGCCGCAGCCGCGGCCTCGGGATGCTTGAACGCGAACGACACCAGGCCGCTCGCGCCGCTGAAGTCGCGCTGCCACAGCGCATGGCCGGCGTCTCCCGGCAGCGCCGGATAGTAGACCTGTTCCACGTCCGCGTGGCGCGCCAGGTAGTCGGCCACGGTCAGCGCGTTCTGATGATGGCGCGCCAGCCGCACGTCCAGCGTGCGCAGGCCGCGCAGCGTCAGGTAGGCGTCGTCCGCGCCCACCGACAGGCCCAGCGCGTCATAGGCCACACCGATGCGCCGGGACAGTTCCGCGCTGTCCACCGTCACCACGCCCATCATCACGTCGGAATGGCCCGCCAGATATTTGGTGGCGGCCTGGATCGAGATATGCGCGCCCAACGCCAGCGGCTGGTAGTACAGGCCGCCGCTCCAGGTGTTGTCGGCCGCCACCAGCACGCCGTGGCGCCTGGCCACGGCCGCCAGCGCCGGCAGGTCCAGCACTTCATACAACAGCGAGCTGGGTGATTCCAGGTATAGCAGCCGTGTGTTCGGACGGATGCGCGATTCGAGATCGTCCCGCGCGGGCGAAAAATATTCCACTTCGATGCCATAGCGCTGCAGCAGCGACTTGTCGACCTTGCGCACGGGCGAATAGACGCTGTCGGACACCAGCGCGTGATCGCCGGGCGCCAGCGTGGCCAGCAGCACCAGCACAATGGCCGACAGGCCCGAGGGCGCCAGCACGCTGCGGTAGCCGCCCTCCAGCGACGCCACGGCCGCTTCCAGCGCCTGGTGCGTGTCCAGGCCGTGGCGGCCATACGTGGCAACGCGCTCGCCCGCGGCGCGTTGCCGGTTCAGCGCGGCGTGGGTGGCGGTATCGGCAAAGCGGACCGTGCTGGTGCGCACCACCGGCACGTTTACCGGACCCGATCCGCCCTTCGGTTCGGGCGATCCGGCATGCACCAGGCGGGTCTGCACATGGGCTTGGCCGAGGCTCATGCGCGCACCTGCGGGCAACGTTCAGCGGCAAGCGCGGGTTGGGTGGTCATGGTTGGCTCCAAAAGGTTCACACCGCCAGGCGCAGCGGATCGAAGGTCAGGTAATCCGCGATCGGATCGGGCTGGCCGGTACGTATGGGGGCGCCCGCGGAGCGCTGCAGAAACGCGCGCGTGCGCTCGCTTTGCGGCGAGTTGAAAATCCGCGGCGGCGGACCGGACTCCACGATGCGCCCGGCCTCGGTGAAGTACACGGTGTCGCTCACCTCCTGCGCGAAGCGCATCTCGTGCGTGACCAGCATGCAGGTCAGGCCGTCCTGCACCAGATCGCGGATGACGGTAAGCACCTCGCCCACCATCTCCGGGTCCAGCGCCGAGGTCACCTCGTCGAACAGGATCAGTTCGGGCCGCAGCGCCAGCGCGCGGGCGATCGCCACGCGCTGCTGCTGGCCGCCGGACAGCTCGCCGGGATAGGCGTTTTCCTTGTGGTCCATGCGCACCTTCGCCAGCAGTTCGCGCGCCCGCGCCTCGGCGCGGACTTTGGGCTGGCCGCCCACCTTGATGGGAGATATCACCAGGTTCTGGAGCACGCTCAGGTGGGGGAACAGGTTGTACTGCTGGAACACGAAGCCGACCCGCTTGCGCAGGCCGATCAGCTCGGCCTCGGTCTTCAGGCCGTCCACGCGCACGCCGTCCACCTCGATGGTCCCGCGCTGCGGACGCAGCAGGCCGGTGATGCAGCGCAGGATGGTCGACTTGCCCGAACCCGACGGACCGATGATGGACACCGCCTGCCCCTGCCTGACCTCGACGTCGATGCCCTTCAGGACCTCGGTCTCGCCAAAGGCCAGGTGCACGTCCCGCAGGCTGACCAGCGGCGCGGATGGGGCGGCGCGCGCCCCGATGTCAATGATGCTCATGGCGGCGCTCCAGGTATCGCGTCCAACGCGCGATGGGATAGCAATAGGCGAAGAAAAGCGCCAATAGCGTGAAATAGACAAGAATGGTGAAATCGCTGCGGGCGACGGTATTGCTGGCCACGGTGGCCGTGTCGACCAGGTCGTGCACGCCCACCAGCGAGGCGAGCGACGTGCTCATCGTGATGCTCGCGTACAGGTTCATCCACGACGGCAGCATGCGCCGCACGCACTGCGGCAGCACGATCATGCGGAAAATCTGCGTGCGCCGGAAAGCCAGGGACTGCGCGGCCTCCCATTGGGCGCTGGGAATCGACTGGATCGCGCCGCGGAAGATCTCCGCCACGTTGGCGCTGGCGGGCAGTCCCAGGCCGATGACCACCTTGATCCAGTCGGGAAACGGCAGGTTCCACGAGCCCAGGTTCAGTTCGAACGGAAACACATAGGTCGTGAAGTACACGAGCACCAGGATCGGCGCGTTGCGAAACAGCAGCACGTAGCCGCGCGCGAGCCGCCGCAGCAGCGGCGACGGCGACAGCGACAACGCGCCCACGACCAGCCCTGCCGCCGTCCCCAGCGCCATGGCCAGCACGCTGATCTGGATGTTCATGCCCAGGCCGCGCAGCAAGGCCGGCGACCAATGCCACAGCGACTTCACCGCCGGCGGCGTGGTTCCCGTCGCCGCCCAGGCGGCGCCCAGCGCAATCAGCGCCAGCAGCAGCACGAACCACGGATCGCGCAGCAGCACGGCCAGGACACGGCCGGGCGGATGCGCCGGCGCACCCTTCAACGCCAGTTCATTGGCCATAACCGGGCATCCTCAAACGGTCTTCCAGCCAGCGCCCGCCCACGCTGACCAGCCAGGTCAGCAGCCCGAAGTACAGCAGGATGAGCAGCAGCAGTTCCAGCACGTTGTCGCGGTGCGACCAGATCATGATGGACTCGTAGGTCACGTCGCCCACCGCGATGGCCGAGGCGATCGCGGTCATCTTCACCAGGTCCACCAGGTTGTTGACCAGCGCAGGCAAGGCAAAGCGCACCGCCAGCGGCAACTGCACCTGCGTGAGGATCTGCCGCCGCGAGAACGCCAGCGACCGCGCGGCCTCCATGGTCACGGACGGCACGGCCTCGATGCCGGCGCGCAGCGCCTCGGCGTGGAAGACGCCCTTGTGTAGCGCCACCACGATCACCACCCAGGCAAACGGCGTAATCGGGTTGCCGCCGCCCAGCTTCTGCGTGATCAGCATGTTCAGCACCAGAAAGGCGCAATACAGCTGCACCAGCGTGGGCGTGTTGCGGGTGACTTCCACGAAGGCCTGCAAGGGCCGCGCCAGCCAGGCGCGGCCGCTGGTCAGTCCCGCCGCGATCAGCACGCCGAACAGCAGGCTGACGGGTATGGTCCAGGCGCAAAGCTGCAAGGTGACCAGCAAGCCGTGGCCGAAGGCCGACAATTCGCCCGGATCCTGCACAAAGCTGTAGTTCAGGCCCAGCGGCTTGAAAAAACCCACCCAGGCCGGCAATACCGGATCGATCATGCCGCCGCCTCCAGCGCCCGGGCCGGCGACAGCGCCGCCACCGCCCTCCCGATGCGCTCGATGGCGGCGTCGATGTTCGCGTCGGACGCCGCGAACGACAGCCGCAGGTAAGGCGACAGCCCATAGGCCGCGCCGCGCACCACCGCCACCCCCTCGGCATCCAGCAGCCAGTCCGCCACGTCGCCGTCGTGTTCGATCGGCCTGCCGTCCGGACGCAGCGCGCCGATCAGGCCGGCCACGCCGATCCACGCAAAGAACGACCCTTGCGGCGCATGCACTTGCAGGCCGGGCACGGCGCCCAGCCCATCCACCACCCGCTGCGCACGTCGCGCATAGGCCTGCCTGGCGGTTTCCACGAACCCGTCCGCCGCGCCTTGCAGCGCGGCCAGCGCGGCGGCCTGTCCCAGCGAACTGGGGCCGGACGACACCTGCGACTGCACCGCCTCCAGCGCATGGATGAGCGCCCGCGGGCCCGTGCCCCAGCCGATGCGCCAGCCCGTCATCGCGTAGGTCTTGGATACGCCATTGACGACCAGCACGCGGCCGGCCAGGTCCGGCGCCACGCGCAGCAGGTGCGCGGGCGGCTGGCCGAACCAGATCTCTTCGTACATCTCGTCCCACAGCACCAGCACTTGCGGCGCGCCACGCAGCACCTCGGCCAGCGCCTGCAGTTCCTCGCTGCGGTAGACCGCCCCGGAGGGGTTGCCCGGCGAGTTCAGGATCAGCCATTTGGTGCGCGGCGTGATCGCATCACGCAATGCCCCGGGCGTCAGCTTGAAGCCGTCTTCGGCGGCCGTCCGCGGCACGACGGGCACGCCGCCGTTGATGCGCACGGCATCCGGGAAGGTGGGCCAGTACGGCGCGGGCACGATGACCTCGTCGCCGTCGTCCAGGGTTGCGTTCAGCGCCAGGTAGATCACCTGCTTGCCGCCGTTGGAGATGATGACGTTGGACGCGTCCACGTCCAGGCCGAGGCGCTGGCCTTGGCCTTGCGCCACCGCGCGGCGCAGCGCCGCGGTGCCCGCCGTGGGCGTGTATTTGGTCTTGCCCGCTTCCAGCGCGGCGCTGGCCGCGGCCTTGATGGCCGCCGGGGTATCGAAATCGGGTTCGCCCGACGTCAGCACGATGATCGAGCGGCCTTGCGCCGCCAGGCCCGCCGCGCGGGCCCCGGCGGCGGCAATGGGCGACAGCTCGGCGCCGCGGGCACGGCGCGACAACACGCCGGGAAACAGGGATGCAGTCATGACAGGACCTTTCCAGGATTCATCAGGTTCAGGGGGTCGCCGGCGCCTCGGGCGGCGCGTTTTCGAACTTGCCGGCTTGCGCCTGGATGCTGGCCTGCTTCAGGTAATCGGCCGGCACGCCGTAGCGCTCGGCCTGCTTCACCAGCAATCCGCTCTGGTGCCAATCTCGGATCACGCCGTCCACGAAAGCGCGCGTGTCCGCCTCGTTGCGGCGCGTCCAGATCACGGTGGGCGACGGAATCAGCTGGTCCGGGGTGGCCAGCTCGAAGTCGCTCCATTCCCGGCCATTCGGGCCGTTCAACGTTTCGTACAGCGCTGGCTGGATATGCACCGACGCGTCGCAACTGCCGCCCTTCAGCGCCAGCAGCGACTCGGGAATATTGCGCAGCCCCTTCACCACCGCGCCGTACGTGTCCTGCAGCGGCTTGGCGAAGTTGCTGCCTTGCGACACGCAGGCCACCTTGCCCTTCAGGTCTTCCCAACGCTTGATGCCGCTTTTCTTCGACACCATGGCGGCGCCGCCGACCAGGTTGTATGGCGTGGGCGCGTAGCTGAGGATTTCGCTGCGTTCCTGCGTCCACTGAATGTTGGCGATCAACAGGTCCACCTTGCCCGCCTGCAGGAACTGCACGCGGGTCGATGCGGTGACCGGCACGGTTTCCAGGGTGACGCCCAGCCGGCGCGCGATATCCGCGCCCAGTTCGGTCTGAAAGCCCCCCACCTTGCCGGTGGCGGGATCCAACAGACCGAACGGCGGGCTGGCGCCATCCACACCCACCACGATCTTGCCGCGCTGCTTGACCCTGTCCAGCGTCGCGTCGGCATGCGCGGCGCCGATGCCCAACGCCGCCAGCGCCAGGGCGGCGGCGGCTTTCACCCAATCTTGCTTCATCATGTTGTCTATCCGTCTAGGTGGGCGAGCGCTCAGCCGCCCTGCTTGTACCTGGCATTCAGTTCCTGCAGCAGCGGCTGCGGCGGCTCGATGCCCAGGCGCTTCTCGGTGGCGATCAGCCATCCGGTGCGATGCCAGTCCCGCACCACCTTGTCCACGGCGGCGATGGTGTCGGACTCGCCCTTGCGGGTCCAGACGACGGAGTTGGCGGGCAGCACCTCGGCGGCAATGGGCGCGTGGTAGCCGGCCCATTCCGGGTTGTTGCGCAACAGAGGATGGATCAGCGTGGCGTCATGCACGGCCGCCACGCATTGGCCGCCGCGCAGCGCCAGCAAGGAGTCCGAAGAGCTCTTGAAGCCCTTGACCACGGCCCCGTAATCGGCCGACAGCGGGCGCGCGAAGCTGCTGCCCTGGGACACGCATACGGGCTTGCCGCGCAGGTCTTCCCACTTGGCGATGCCGCTGGTCTTCAGCGTGGCGGCGGCGCCGCCCACGCGGAAGAACGGCGTGGGCGCATAGCCCAGGATCTCGGCGCGCTCGGGGTTCAATTCCATGGACGCGATCAGCAGGTCCACCTTGCCCGAGATCAGGAACTGCGTGCGGGTGGCGGTCTGCACCTGCACCAGCTCGGCCTTCACGCCCAGGCCCTTGGCCAGTTCACGCGCCAGTTCGGGGTTCCAGCCCACCAGTTGCTGGGTGGCAGGGTCCAGCGAACCGAACACGCCGCCGTTGACCAGCACGCCGATGGTGATGGTGCCGCGCTCCTTGACCTTGTCCAGCGTTGCGTCGGCCTGGGCTGCGCCGGCGGCAAGCGCCAGCGCCAGGGTGATTGCGGTCCGGGCCAAACCCGGTGTGTTGCGGATAGCCATATCGTGATTGATGAGCGTTGAACGGAAAGCCATACTGCGTGCCGCGCGGCGGCAAGACAAAGAAGACTTTCAGATATGAATATGCGGGGCGCCGCTACTTCAGCTTCACGTCCGCCGACGCGATGACCTTCCGGTAGGTGGCGATGTCGTCGCGCACCGTCTGGTCCACGGCCTCGGGCGGCGTGGCGGCGATGGTGAAGCCCAGGTTCTCCAGCAAGGCGGCTGTCTCGGGCTCGCGCAGCACCGCCACCACGTCGCGGTTGATGCGGTCCACGATGGCGCTGGGCGTGGATGCGGGCACCGAGAAACCCTGCCAGCTTTCCACCACATAATCCGGCAGGCCGGCCTCCTGGATGGTCGGCACGTCCGGCAAGGCCTTGGAGCGGTACGGCGTGGTGACGGCCAGCGCGACCAGCTTGCCGTTGCGCACGTTCTCGGTCGCGGCGGCCAGGGTGATCAGCATGGCATCCACATGGCCGCCCAGCACGTCCAGCGTGGCGGGCCCGCCGCCTGGATACGGTATCTGGTTGGTCTTGGCGCCGATGCGTTCGTTCAGCAGTTCCACCGCCAGGTGCTGCAGGCTGCCGGTGCCGCCGGGCAAGGCCATCGAGATCTCGCCGGGCCGCTGCCTGACCAGCGCCACGAACTCCTGGAAGGTCTTGATGCCCAGGCCGGGCCGCACCACCAGCAGTTGCGGATTGACGACCGCCTTGGTTACGCCCCGCAGGTCCCGCGTCGGGTCATAGGAGAGCTTGCCGGGCTGCAAGGCATTGAGCGACAGCGAGTCGCCGCCCAGCAGCAAGGTGTAGCCGTCGCCGCGCGCATGCGCCACGGCGGCATTACCGATGGCGCTGCTGGCGCCGGGCTGGTTTTCGACCACCACGCTTTGCCGCCATTTGTCGCCGAGCTTCTGCGCCACGGTGCGCGCCAGCTTGTCGGCGCTGCCGCCCGCCGACACGGGCACGACGATCTTGACAGGCCGGTTCGGATACCGGTTGGCGTCTTCGCCGGGCACGGGCGCCGAGCCCGCGAAGTTGCTCAATAGTCCCGCCCCCAGTACCACGCCCGCGATCACTCCCAGGCTGGCGCGGATGGCGGATTTGCGCTTGATGCTCGTGCCAATGCTCATGCCGCTGCTCCGGCCACGCCAAAGGCGCCGAAGGGCTTGCCCAGCACGGCGTTCGAATGCCGGCCATCCACGCCGACGGGCACATCGCCCTCCAGCGTGATGCGGTACAGCACCCGCTCATCGTCCAGATACGCGAAGTCGCCCGGCCCCTGGTGCGCCGTTGCCCGGTTGTCCCAGAAGGCGATGCTGCCGGGCTGCCAGCGAAAGCGCGCGGTGTATTCCGGCCGCGTGATCTCCTCGAAGAACAGGTTGAGCAGATGGCGGCTTTCCTCCTCGTTCACGTCCTTGATGCGGCGCGTGAAGCCGGGGTTGACGAACAAGGCACGCTCGCCGGTCTCTGGGATCACCCGCACCACGGGATGTTCGGACACCAGCGGACTGGCCTGCACGCGCTGCGCATAGACGGTCTGATTGTCGAAGTCGCCGTTGTAGCCGCCGAACTGGTGCCGCGCCCACAGCATGTCGGCCAACGCGCGCACCGCCGGAGACAGGTGCTCGTAGGCCGCCACCAGGTTGGTGAACACGGTGTCGCCGCCATAAGCGGGCACCTGGCGGCCGGCGCGCAGGATGGACCCGGCGGGCGGATTGACCACGCCGGTCACGTCGGTGTGCCAGCGCTCGCCACGGCGGCCGGTGGTGGACTTGGACGAAATGGTGCGGATCTGCGGATAGCCTTCGGGCGGGTTGGCGTCATACGGATGCGCCGAAGTCGGCCTGCCGAAATGCTGCGCGAATGCCAGATGCTGGACGTGGTCGATGTGCTGGTCGCGAAAGAACACGACCTTCCAGCGCAGCAGCGCGGCCTTGATCTGATCGACCTCCGAGGCGGTCAGGGCCTGCGTCAGATCCACGCCGTGGATCTCCGCGCCGGTGAAGACGGAAAGCGGCCGGATGTCCAGGCGCGTGCGTTCGAGTGTGGTCATGTGCTGCTCCTATCGCTGTTGTGTAAAAACAGAATAGGTGCGGCGCGCAAGCCCAACAAATACCGATACGCAATGTGAAAATAGCCGGCTGCGCGCGCGTTGCCACCGGAAACGCGCATGCGCCGGGCCTGCCACCGACTGCCGCTACAAGCCGGGCACCGTGGTGAATCCCGTGAAGAACGCGCAATGTCCGGGGTAGCCCGGCCGCGCGTCGCACGCTTTCAGGCAGCCCGGCTTGCCGCCGGGGAAACTCGCGGACACCGACATCGCGAACCCATAGGTGGGCGTCGTCACGTCGAAGCTGCTGTCGCACACCGCCTTGGTGCTGTAGGCGAACGTCATGCCCTCGCGCCGGCCATTGATGGCAAACGCCACCTGGAAGCTGTCCAGGCTATTCCATCCGGGCCTGGGCAGGACCAGAAAGCGATAGTGCCGCGCGTCCAGGCGCTGGCCGAAGATCTTGAGCTTGGCGGTGGACGAATCGGTCTTGGGCGACGGATACGGCAAGGCCAGCAGCGCCCGTGGATCACCCAGCACGCCCAGTTCGAAACCCAGGCCCTTCTGGTAGAACGGCACGTCGATGCTGGGGTAGCCCGAGAATTCGACACGCGGCGTGGCGCTGCCGTAGACCATCGACTTCGGATCGTGGTCGGGCGCCCGCGCAAACGCCACATCCAGCGTCAGAACGGCATCCGCCGGATTCGCGTCTTCGCTGCGGAGGTGTTTTTCGTAGACGTCCGCGCGGCCGGCGCAACCCGCCAGCAATGCGGCGAAGGCAAGAGGAAAGAGGCGTGCAAGGAGGAAAGCCGGCGTCCGCGTCATGTCACGGTTCCTTCCTGGCCGGGACGGCCAGCGGCGCGGACTTCAGGCCCTGGCCGTTGAATAGCCAGCCGTCCTTGCCTTCCTGCCAGCGAAAATTCCGATTGATCCATTCGGCCTTCAAATTGTTGTAGAGCCGGCGCTGGTCGATGCGCTTGCCTGCATCGAGCGCCGCTTTGGCCATCGTTGAACTCTGGTCCCACAACGGCTGGAAGGCTGTGCCTTGCATCGCCCGGGTGAACGGTACGCGCGCATAGGGCCCGTTGTCCGCCGCGCTCAGCCGGATCTCGTTGTCCAGCAGCAAGGCGCCGCTACGATTGTCCGGCGACACCGACACCAGCGTGGGTTCCGAGGGCAGGTATTCCTGGGGCAGCCGATGCTCGAACCAAAGCACCTGCCCCGTGGACGTCGCCAGCGCCCGCGAGCCGGCGATGAACAGCAGCAGGTCCTGCCGCCCCGGCTGCGCCAGGCCCAGATCCGGGTCCCGCGTATCCACGGTGGGGCTCAGCACCCGGGCCAGCGGCGTGTCGTTCTGCACCGCGATCAGTATCGTGCCCACGCCCATGAAATCGTTCGAGACCGCCAGCAGCACGGGCTGGCCGCCGATCGTCGGGCCCAGCGCCTTGACGTCGACGAACTCGTACGCGTTCAGGGGCCGGTAGGTCTGGCCGCGGTATTTGATCTGGCGCAGGCGGGAACCTGCATCGCCCACGATCTCGAACGCGCCGAGGCTCACGCTGACTTTGCCGCCGGCCAAGGCTGGCGCGGGTTGGGCGGGTTGGGCGGGTTGCGCCGCGGCGACGCCGGGCATCAGCAACGTCAAGGCCAGTGCGGTGCCGGCGCATGCCAGCGCGGCTTGCCCGCAGGGGAAGAAGGTGTGCGGCAGGAATCGCAAGACGAGGATGGCGGACGATGCCGCGTACATGAAGACCGCGCATTCTAAGCCATCGGCTGCCTAGGCCTGCCGCCATGCCCTAGACGTCGGATACGCGCAGCAGGCAGTCCGCATCGAGCTCGCTGAGCTCCACCACGCCCAGCAGGCCCATGTTGCGCCGGACCTCTTCGACGATCAGCGCGACGGCATGCGCCACGCCCCGCTGCCCGGCCACGGCCGCCGCATAGTTGAAAGGCCGGCCGACAAACACGCAGCGCGCGCCCAGCGCCATTGCCTTCAGCACATCCGACCCGCGCCGCACGCCGCTGTCGAGCATCACTTCCATGCCGCCCGCGGCGTCCATGATGGCGGGCAAGGCCTGCAGCGGCGAGATGCTGCCGTCCAGCTGCCGGCCGCCGTGGTTGGAAACGATGACGGCGTCCATGCCTTGGGCGCGCGCGGTGCGTGCATCGTCCGGATGCAGAATGCCCTTGATCACCATCTGCCCTTTCCATCGGCGGCGAATGGCCGCCACATGCTGCCAGTTCAGATGGCCGCGATCGGAGAAGTCCCGCAGCACGCTGGCGGAAAGAATGGGCGCGCCGCGCGTCGCGTAGTTGTTCTCGAAGTGCGGCATGCCGTGGCGCGCCAGCGTGCGCAGAAAGGTGCCGAACAGCCAGCGCGGATGCGTCAGCCCCTGCCAGGCCAGCGCCGGGCTGGGGCGCAGCGGCGTGGAAAAACCCGCGCGCACATTGTTCTCGCGGTTGGCGGCCACCGGCGTGTCCACCGTCAGCACCAGTGTCGACACGCCGGCCGCGGCCACGCGGTCGATCAGCGCGCCGATCTGCGCGTCGTCGCCCGGCAGATAGGCCTGGAACCAGGTGCCGGGCGCGGCCTCCATCACGGCCTCCAGGCGGATCAGGGACGATCCGCTCATGATGCAGGGCACGCCGGCCTCGTGGGCCGCGCGCGCCAACACGATATCGCCGCGATAGGCCGACAGCGCCGAGATGCCCATGGGCGCCACGCCCACGGGCGCCGCGTAGTCGCGCCCCAGCACCGTGATCCGGGTGCTGCGGCCCGACACGTCCACCAGCACCTTGGGCCGGAAGCCGTACGCGGCGAAGGCATGGCGGTTGCCGCGTTCGGACTCGCCGTCTTCCACCGCGCCGGATATGTAGGCGTAGATCGGCTTGGGCAGGCGCTTCCTGGCGGCCGCTTCGAAATCGTGCAGGCTGAGCAGGTGGCGCAGAGGGTCGGACATGCTGGTGCTCCTGGCGTTCGGCCCACGGCGGGGCCCCCGCCCTGTTGTCGTCGGTGACCGATGACTATAGGCGCGGCGCCTGTTTGAATAAAGTGACTTTATCGACCTCGGTCATTACACTTTTATTCGCCCTGAACCTGATTCGATCTCTGCCGCCTTCCGCCATGACCCTCAAGCAACTCGAAGCCTTTTACTGGGCCGCCACCTGCAGGAATTTCGCCATCGCGGCGAACCGGCTGAATATCTCGGTGTCATCGCTGTCCAAGCGCATCGGCGAACTGGAGGCCTCCATCGGCGCCGACCTGTTCAGCCGCAGCGCCCGCAGCGCCACGCTGACGGCGCTGGGCGAGCAGCTGGTGCCGCACGCCAAGGACCTGCTGCGCAATGCCGACCAGTTCATGCAGCAGGCCAGCAACAACCTTACTTTTTCCGGCCGCTGCCGCTTCGGCGCGGGCGAGCTCACGTCCCTGACCTGGATGCCGCGCCTGATCGAAACCATCCAGCAGGCCCACCCGAACCTGCTGGTCGATCCCTTCGTGGGGGTGGGCGAACTGGTGGAACGCGGCCTGGAGGAAGGCGAGCTGGACTTCGCGGTGATCGCCGGCCCGTCGTCGCGCGCGTCCATCGCGTCGCGCCTGATCGGCAGTGCGGAATTCGAATGGGTGGCGTCGGCCCGCGCCGTGGGCGACCCGGCCACGCTCACGCCGGCCGACCTGCCGGGCCTGACGCTCATCACCTTGCCGCAAAGCTCGGGCGCGATCCGCATCCTGGACGACTGGCTGACCGAACAGCATGTGTCACCCGGCCGCAACCAGTGTTGCAATAGCTGGGGCGGGATCGCCGGCATGCTCCGGCTGGGCCTGGGCCTGGGGTTTCTGCCAAGCGCGTGGGCCCGCATCCTGATCGCGCGCGGCGACGTGCAGCCGCTGCCGGGCTTTGCGCCGCTGCGCCCCCTGCCCTACACCTTCCAATGGCGCCGCGACGATACCCGGCCCATGCTGGACAGCCTGCGCGCGCTGGCCGAAGACTGCCTGGACTTCCACGCGCCGACCTTCCTGGTCTGACGCCGGCAAGCAGCGGCGGCCCCCCACACAGTTTCTCAAAAGCGATTTATCCGACCGAAAATTATTCGCTTTATCTCCAATTTAGCCACGGGTAGAGTCGCCTCCAAAGCACACCCACGGAGACGAAGCACATGCCGGATTCTGGTTTCACCCTGCAGGACTGCCCCGCCGGTCCCGACCGCGCCACCCTCGACGCCTACCGCAACCTGGCCGTGGCCAATATCAGCGACGCGATGAGCCGGACCACCGGCACGTCCGCGCTGCGCCCCATGCACCGCACCCGCCGCATCCTGGGACGCGCCTACACGGTGCGCACCCGCCCCGGCGACAACCTGATGGTGCACAAGGCCATCGACGCCGCCCAGCCCGGCGACGTCATCGTCGTGGACGCGGGCGGCGACATGAGCAATGCCATCATCGGCGAGATCATGGTCGGCTGGGCCGCCAAGCGCGGACTGGCCGGGTTCGTGATCGACGGCGCCATCCGCGACAGCGAAACGCTGGCCGCAGGCGACTTCCCCGTGTACGCGCGTGGCGTCGCGCACCGCGGCCCCTACAAGGACGGCCCCGGCGCCATCAATGTGCCCGTGACCGTGGACGGCATGGTCGTGCTGCCCGGCGATCTGCTGGTGGGCGACGCCGACGGCCTGTTGGCCATCCGCCCGGACGAAGCGCCGGGCATCGCGGCCCGCGTGCGCGCCATCGCCGAATCCGAGGCGAAGGTGTTGCAGGAGATCGAGCGCGGCACGCTGGACCGCGCCTGGGTCGACGCCGCGCTCAAGGCCAAGGGGGTGCTGTGATGGCGCAGGAGAAGGACACAACGGCCAGGCTGTGCCGGCTGGACCTGTGGCTGAACCCCGTGTTCGACGAGATGATCGGCGCTGCGCCCGGCATCGCGCTGTCGGTGCTGCCCGCGCGCGGCGACGACGCCCGCACGCTTGCCGGCCTGAAAACGGCGCACGCCTATCACGTGTCCGCCGCCAAGGACGAGCTTCCCCGCCAGTGGTTCGTGAACGCCGACCTGATTGCGCAATGCCCGGAGCTGGTGTGCGTGTCGTCCGGCGGCGCGGGCTACGACACGGTCGACGTGGCCGCCTGCACGGCGGCCGGCATCGCGGTCGTGAACCAGGCCGGCGGCAATGCCGCGTCGGTGGCGGAACATACCTATGCGCTGCTGCTGGCCGTGCAGCGCCGCGTGGTCGAATCGCACAACCGCCTGCGCCACGACACGGGATTCACCCGCGAAGACCTGATGGGCCATGAGATCCATGGCGGCGTCATCGGGCTGGTGGGCATCGGCCAGATCGGCACGCGCGTCGCCCGCATCGCGCAAGGCTTCGGCCTGCGCGTCATCGCGCATGACCCGCTGCTGGACGCCGAGGCCATCCGCGCCCGCGGGGCGGAACCCGTGACGCTCGACGAGCTGCTGGCGCAATCCGATGTCGTGTCGCTGCATTGCCCGCTGGACGCCTCCACGCGCGGCCTGTTCGGCGCGCGCGCCTTTGCGGCCATGAAGCCGGGCGCGGTATTCATTTCGACCGCGCGCGGCGGCATCCATGACGAAGCCGCGCTGTACGAGGCTTTGCGCGGCGGTCATCTGCGCGGCGCCGGCCTGGACGTCTGGCAACAGGAGCCGCCCCCGCGCGATGCCCCGCTGCTGGGCCTGGCCAATGTGGTCGCCACGTTTCACACGGCGGGCGTCACCCATGAAGCGCGGCGCAATGTCGCCCGCTCGTCGGCCACGCAACTGATCGCGATGCTGCGCGGCGAACGGCCGCCGCAGCTCGTCAACCCCGAGGTCTGGCCTGTCGCCGCCGCACGCATCGCCACCCTGAAATAACAGCGCGGCACCAAGCCGCCGATCCCCCCAACGGAGACAACCCATGCAACAACAATTCAAGCGCCGCACGCTGCGCACCCTGGCCGTCCTGCTGACCGGCGCCGCGCTTTACGGCGGCGCCGCCCAGGCGGCCGGCTATCCGGAACGCCCCATCAACCTGATCGTGTCCTACGGACCCGGCGGCGGCACCGACCTGGTGGCCCGGATGATGGCGCCCTTCCTGCAGAAATACCTGGGCGGCGACGCGCGCATCGTGGTGCTGAACCGTCCTGGCGCGGGCGGCGCCATCGGCTTCACCGAGCTGGCCCGCGCGCAACCCGACGGCTACACCATCGGCTTCATCAACACCCCCAACCTGCTGACCATCCCCATCGAACGCAAGTCCAACTTCACGTGGCAGAGCTACGACCTGCTGGGCAACCTGATCGACGATCCCGGCGCGTTCACCGTGCTGAACGACAACAAGCTGAAAACCCTGGCCGACCTGTCCGCCTACGCCAAGCAGAACCCCGGCAAGGTCACCGTGGGCACCACCGGCACCGGATCCGACGACCACCTGGCCATGCTGCGTTTCGAGCGGGCGTCGGGCACCAAGCTCAGCCACATCCCGTACAAGGGCGCGGGCGAGGTCCGCGGCGCGCTCGCGGGTGGCGAGATCACCATCGGCGCCATCAACGTGGGCGAAGCGCTGCAGTACCAGAAAGGCGGCACGCCGCTGCGCTTCCTGGGTCAGATGGGCAAGACGCGCTCGGCGTCGCTGCCGGACGTGCCCACGTTCAAGGAACAGGGATTCGACTTTGAACTGGCGTCGCTGCGCGGCCTGGCCGCGCCCAAGGGGCTGCCGGACGACGTGCGCGTGAAGCTGGTGGACGCCGTGAAGCGCACGGTGGACGATCCGGCGTTCCAGGCCAAGGCCAAGGAGATGTTCGCGCCGCTGCGCTACCTGCCGCCGGCGGACTACGCCAAGGAGCTGGCGGCCGGCGAAAAGGAATTCCAGCAGTTGTGGAAAGACGCGCCCTGGCTGGACAAATAAGACTGGACCAGCAAGGCTGGACCAGTAACGCAAAAACGGGCCCGAGGGCCCGTTTTTGCTGGCGACCGTTGCGCGATCCTAGTTCGGCTTTTCGTCCTCGCCCGCATAGCCATCCATGTAGGCACGGCCCGAGCAGCGCACCATGGCCACGCAGGCCGGATTGCCGGTCTTGGCTGTGCAGGCGGCGCGGGATTCGTCGCGTGCCGTCTTCGGGTCGGGGTTGAGCGCCGTGAAGCTGGTGCCGCGGCCCTTCGTGCCCTTGGCCCAGGCCAGGCCGACGCAACTGTCGGTGTAGGTCAGGACCTTCTTGCAGCCCTTGCAGTCGTCCCATTCCAGCAGTTGCGACAGCGCGTCTTTTTCGTTGGGATAGCCGTCCGAATACACCAGGTCGCCCGTGTCCTTTTCGGCGATGGCGCCCCAGTACTCGCGCTGGTTCAGCTTGGCGGACAGGGCTTCCAGTTCGGCGGGCTTGGCGCGCGCCGGCGCCTGCATGTCCGCGGCGCTGTAGCCCGGGCCCACGCACAGCGGCATGGTGGTCAGGCGGCATTTGCCGTCGGGGCTGGCGGCCGTGCAGCGGCGGATGGCCTTCTTGGCCGCCATCTCGGGCGACACGCTGTTGCCCGGGAACAGATCCTGCACCGAGTTGCGCGCATAGACCATGCAACTGTCGGAGAACCAGCTCAGCTTCTTGCAATCCTTGCCGCCGGCTTTGCGGCATTCGGCCACGGCCGCGGCCTCGGCTTCTTTTCCATCGGTCTCGGGCAACGCCCAATAGATCTTTGAATGCTTGCCGTCGGTGGCGATGCCCCCAAAGAGTTGTTCGGCGGCATGCGCAGCCGGAGCCGTCAGCCCGGACATCAGGGCCAGCGCGGCAAATGCGGCGCGAATCAGGGGAAGAAAACGGGCAGGCATCATCGTCGGTTACCGGATCGAGTGGATTTAGCGGGGACGATCTTAGCAAACCGCGTCCCGGCTCTGTCCCTCTATGCCCAGACCGCCCAGGCATATTGAGTAACAAATTTCACAAGCCGCAGATGCAAGCTGGCCCCGATTTCCGGTAAAAATGTCGGACTTTCTTAAGCATGACGTAAGCGGGAAGCGCGGTGTAGCCAGAACATCCCCTCACATCCCGCAACTCTACCGTCACGAAAAGACACAATAGCGTTCGGATCTTCAGGCTTGCCCTTCACGGGCTGCCCCGGTCCGGCCCGCCACGGAGCATGGATCGCGCAATGCAGTCGCCACAGCAAAAACCCCGCCTTTTCAAGCCATTCCTGCGCCCGGCTTGCCTGATCCTTGTCACCGCCGGCCTGGCCGGCTGCGCGCCCATGCCCACTGGCGGCAGTTCCACCATGCCGTCGCTGGGCCAGCTATTCAAGTCTGGCCTGTCGTTTTCCCCCAGCGTGAACGTGGCCAAGAACATGGAAGGCCGCTCCATCAACGACGCCATCGCGGCGTTGGGCGAACCGTCCAAGAAGCGCCCCATCGGCAACACGATGGAGCTGGAATGGTCGGACTTCCAGAGCGCCCCCTACACGGAATGGGTGGTCGACGGCAGCAGCCAGCAGGTCGTGGGCATGATCGCCGCCACCAACACCACGGCCGCCACCCCGGTGTTCCAGACGAACACCACCGGCCACTACGCCAACCGCAGCAGGGTCTACGAGTGCAAGGTGCTGATGCGCATGCAGGACAGCGTCATCGTCGACACCAGCGTCGACGGCAATGTGTGTCCTGAATTCATCGGCGCCCTGCGTAAATGGGCGGGCGAAGCCGAGGCCAAGAACTACGTCGTGAAGTGAAGAACGGGGCGCCGCGCGGGCGCCTTCTTCCGGCTTTCTCGATGCGGATACCGTCATCCAGACGCGATGGCGGTTTGGCTCGCGGCGCAAAATCAATGGAAAACAAAACGCCGCTTACGCGTGCCAACACGGAGTCTTTGCACGCCAATTTCTTCGATTGGCCCGCAATTCGACCCACATCCGCCCACTACCCGGGCTGACTGCGGGTTCCGGCGCCTGAACTTTTCCGGGCGTTCGGTTACTCACGCCGAGTCACGTCTCACCAATCAATACACACCGGCTCTCCCCGACCCGCTACTCATGGCGGTCGGCGCTGAGCGAGCCGCTGGCGCGGCCGGGTCCATTCCAGGAATGCCCGGCGCGGCCGCCCCCGAGAGGAGTTCGTCTTGAATCATGTCTATCGCCTGGTATGGAACCGCAAACTGCGCGTCTGGCAGGCCGCGTCGGAATTGGCCTCGCAATCGCGGGGCGGACGCTCAAGCGCGCCAGGCGGCGCGGCCGCGAAAGCGCCTCGCCAGGCGCTCTGCCTGGCGCTGACGATCGGCCTGTCGGTGCTGAGTTCGGCGGTTCATGCCGCATGCACCCAGACGGGCGTGCTGGTGACATGCACCGGAGGGCTGGACCCGCTTCAGCCTGACTATTCCAATCCCGCCGACGATCTCCTCGTCCGGGTGGAACAGAACGCTATCGTAGGGGCGCCGGAGAACGGTCCGGGCTGGGCGATGTCCCTTGACGGCAGCAATGTGCAGCTTACCAATAGCGGCATCATCGACGCCGGCGCGGGCGGCGTCCCCACTTATGTTTCGGGCGGCGCGCACATCGGCAATGCCGCCTCCCAGAGCATTTCCTTCGTCAACACGGCAACGGGCCGGCTGGGCGGAACCACGGGTTCCGGTGGCATCCTGCCCAACCTGCAAGGCATGGCCCTGGCCGTACAGAACGGAACCGGGGGAGTCAGCCTTCTGACCAATGCAGGCACGATCATGAGCCAGCCGATCGCGGACGTCTCGGTCCAGCAGCCGGACATTCCCGTTATCGCCGTGACAGGCGGCGGCCGCGCGGAGTTCGTCAATGAAGCCGGCGGCCTGATCACCGGCCGTATCGCGTTCGAGGCCTCGGGCACGGCCGGGACGGGACACAGTTTCGTCAATGCGGGAACCATCACGGGCGGCGTTTCCCTGGGCAAAGGCGGCGATAACACCTTTACCGCCGTGTCCGGGTCCCTGTTCCGCGCGGGCAACCATTACGCGACGCAGGACCTGGAAGTCACTGGAATGCCGAGGATAAGCTTTGCCCCGCCCGGGAAGGTGGACGGCGGCCTGGGCGGCAACAACACGCTGGTGCTGCAGAATGTCCTGCCCTCGCAGGGCACGGGCAGCGGCACCAGCGGCACGAGCACCGCAGTCTCGGGCGATACCTACATCAACTTCCAGAACCTGCGCATCAACAGCGGCACGTGGGACCTGACGGGCGCCCGGGTGGCCAATAACGGCACTGTCGAGTTGAATGGCGGCCTGGTGAACCTGGGCAACAGCGCCGTGATCGGCACGGGGCAGATCAAAGCCAATGGCGGCGCCCTCTCCGTGGCCAGCGGCATGACGCTCAGCAACGCGTGGGTGCTCGGCGCCGGAGGCCTCACGGTGACGGGCAACAGCCCCGTCACGCTTGCCGGCACGATGTCCGGTACGGGCGGCCTGACGCTGAACGGAACGGGCACCGTGACCCTGACCGGCGTCAACATCTATGCCGGCGCCACCAACGTCTCGGCGGGCACCCTCGCGCTCGGGGCGGCGGGCAGCCTGCCGGTGAGCCTGGTGAGCGTGGCATCCGGCGCCACGCTGGACCTGACGGCTGCCAGCAGCCAGACGCTGCGCGCGCTGGGTGGCACGGGCGGCAACGTTCGATTGGGCGTGAATCCGCTGACCTTGAACGGCACCACGGCCGGCACCTATTCCGGCGTCATTTCCGGGGTGGGTGGCCTTGTCAAGGCGGGTGCCGAAACGCAGATCCTGAACGGCGCCAACACGTTCACGGGCGGCCTCACGGTCAACGGCGGCACGCTGGCCCTGGGCTCGACCGGCAGCCTGGCGGCGAACTCGGCGGTCACCGTCAATACCGGCGGCACGTTCGACGTGTCCGCAGCCCCGGCCATGGCGCTGGGATCGCTGAGCGGCAGCGGCGGTAGGGTCGAACTCAGCAACCGTGTTCTGGGCGTCGGCAGCGGCACCTATGCGGGTGTGGTCGCAGGCACGGGCGGCATCAGCAAGTCCGGCGCCGGCACGCTGACGCTCAATGGCGCCAATACCTATACCGGCATCACCCTGGTAGCGGCGGGCGCGTTGCGCATCGGGGGCGACGCCTCCCATTCGGCGGCCAGCGTCAGCAGCAGCGAGATCATCGTGGGCAGCACGGCGTCGCTGGGCGGCTTTGGCCAAGTCAACGGCAATGTCACCATCCAGGCGGACGGCAGCCTTGCTCCAGGCGATCCCGGCGGCGTATTCACCATCAACGGCAACCTGACCATGGAGCAGAACAGCCGGGCCGACTTTGCTTTCGGCACGCCCGGGGCTGGCAATACCGCCGGGGCGGGCCATAGCGTGACGGTCAACGGCAACGTCATTTTGAGCGGCGCGGTATTGAACAGCGCCGACGCGGGCGGCTACGGGGTGGGCTTGTACCGGCTGTTCGACTACACGGGAACGCTGTCCCTTTTGAACGGCGGCATCGTGCCCGCCATGGGCCAGACAATCCAGGTCTTGTCCCTGTCCAAACAGGTCAACCTGATCAATACGGCAAGCCTGGAACTCAATATCTGGAACGCTAACGGCCTCGCCACCCCGACCCAGCTGGGCGGCGGGTCAGGCACTTGGTCGCGCACCAACGCCAACTGGACCGATGCCACGGGCAGCCTGACGGCGTCGCGCCAGCCCGCCGATGCTTTCGCCCTCTTCGGCGGCGCCGCCGGCACGGTCGACGTGGACGCGACCGCGGGCGCGATCACGGCCAAAGGCATCCAATTCGCCAGCGACGGCTACCATCTGACGGGCGACCCGCTGGAAGTGGCGGGAACCACGCCGGGCTTGCTGGGCGAAGTGCGCGTGGGCGACGGCAGCCTGGCCTCCGCATCGTGGACCGCGACCATCGACAACGTGCTTACGGGCGCGGGCATCAATAAGACGGGGCTGGGCACGCTGGTGCTGACGGGCGCGAATGTCCACACCCAGGCCACACGCCTGAGCGCGGGCACGCTGTCCGTATCCAGCGACGCCAGCCTGGGAACTCCTCTTGCCGCGCTGGACTTCCAGGGCGGCACGCTGCGGGTGACCGGCACGGGCTTCCAGAGTACCGCGCGGAGCATCAGCCTGGGCACCGCCGGCGGCGGATTCGACATCGCAGATGCCGGCAACACCTTCACCGTCGCGCAGTCGCTGTCCGGCGGCGGCAGCCTGGCCAAGCTGGGCACGGGCACGCTCGTGCTGACCGGCAGCAACACTTACGCGGGGGGCACCGCCGTCCGGGCCGGCACGCTGCAGGTGGGCGATGGCGCCCTTTCCGGCAGCATCGCCGGCAACGTCGCCATCGACAGCGGCGGCACGCTGGCCTTCAAGCGCAGCGACCGCGTGGTCTTCGGCGGCGACGTGAGCGGCGCGGGCGCATTGCGCCAGTCCGGCACGGGCACGCTGGTGCTGACTGGCCAGAGCACGTTTACCGGCGTCACGACCATTGATTCCGGCACGCTGCAGGTCGGCGACGGCGGAACATCGGGCGCCATCTCGGGCAACATCGTCAACAACACCAGTCTCGTCTTCAACCGCTCGGACGATGCCAACTACGCTGGCGCCCTTACAGGCGCGGGCGCGACGACCAAGCTGGGCGCGGGCTCGCTGGCATTCACGGGCGACAGCAGCGCCTACACCGGCGCTATGCAACTGTCGGGCGGCACGCTGCAGGTGGACGGCCAGCTCGGCGGCCAGGTTCTGGCCGAGGCCGGCACGACGCTGACCGGCACCGGCACGCTGAATAGCGCGACCATCGCTGCGGGCGCCACGCTGGCGCCGGGCAATGCGGCCTCGCCCTTTGGCCAGATGCGCCTGCTGGGCGACCTGAACTTCAAGCCGGGCGCCATCTACCGCGTCGCGACCGCCGCGGACGGCCAGCACAGCAGCGTGCACGTCGCCGGCACGGCCAATCTGGCCGGCACCGTCGTACAACTGGGTCAGAACGGCAATTACGCCCCCTCGACCACGTACGGCATCCTGACGGCGGACAATGGCGTGCAAGGGCGTTTCGACGCCGTCTCCAGCAATCTCGCGTTCCTGACGCCCTCGCTGTCCTACGGCACCAATAAGGTCGACCTGGTGGTCAACCTGAAAGACGTCGACAATGGCAATGGCGGCGGCACGCGGCCCATCGAATTCGCCGACGCGGCCTACACCGGCAACCAGCGCGCCGTCGCCCGGGCGCTGCAAAGCCTGCCCACCAACAGCGCGCTCTACCGGCACGTGCTTAACCTGCCCAACGACGCGCCGGCCGCGGCCTTCAACGCGCTGTCCGGCGAGTCCCACGCCAGCGCCGTGTCCGGCCTCCAAAGCGTATCCAACACCTTCACCCAGGCGCCCATGACGCGGCTGCGCGCCAATCTCAATGCGGGCTGGATGCCTGGCGTGCCGACCGCCCAATTGGGCCTCGGCGATGCCGCCGCCCTGCCCCGCTCGGCGGCGCAACCGCTCTGGACGCAGGTCTTCGGCAACTGGACCACCCTGGGCGGCGACAGCAACACCGCCAAGACGACCCAGTCGGACGCCGGCGTCACCATCGGCGGGGACCAGGCCATCGGCGGCGGGTGGCGCCTGGGCGGCGCCGTGGGCTACACCAACAGCCGCAGCCGCACCAGCGACCGCGCGTCCAGTTCCGAAGCGGACAACTACAGCGTGACGGTCTATGGCGGCAAGGCCTTCGAGGCCGGCGCCGGCAAGATCAACCTGAGCCTGGGCGCGGCCTATACCTGGCACGATCTGGACACTCAACGCAGCACGGCCGCCGCGGGACTCGATCAGACGCTGAAAGCCAGCTATGGCGCCAGCACCGGCCAGGTGTTCACCGAACTTGGCTATGCGGTGCCGCTGAACGACCGCGTCACGCTGGAACCCTTCATCGGCGCGAACTACAGCGACCTGCGCACGCGCGGTTTCTCCGAGACGGGCGGCGACGCGGCATTGCGCGGCGAAAGCGGCAGCAACAGCGTCACCACTACCACGCTGGGCCTGCACGCGCTGACCACCTTCGAAAGCGCCGGCGCGCGTGGCCATGTGCACGGCACGCTGGGCTGGCGCCATGCCTTCGGCGACCTGAACCCGGCAAGCACCCTGTCCTTCGTCCAGGGCAGCGAGTCATTCACGGCCACCGGCGCGCCGATCGCGCGCGACGCGGCGGTGATCGAACTGGGCGTCGGCATCGAGGTCAGCAAACGCACCACGGTGGGCGTGATCTACGGCGGCCAGTTCGGCCAGGGCAACCGCCAGAACGCCGGGACGCTGGATGTGCGCTACCGGTTCTGAACCTTGGGTTCGGGCCCGTGGCGCGATCGTGTCGGTTCTGAACCCGGGGTTCGGGCCCGAGGCGCGAGCGTACCGCTTCTGAACCCGGGGCTCAGGCCCCGGGCGCGAGCGTCCGCCGGGCCCAGGCGCTATCCGGGGCCCCGCGTGCCAGCCTGCGGCGGGTCGCGCTGGCCATCCAGGCGAAGGCCAGGCCGGCCGCCAGCGCGGTCGCATCCACGCCCAGCGTGGCGGGCGACGTGTGGGCCCACAGTCCGGTTGCGGGGATCAGCGCGCCCAGCAGCGATGTCGCGGGAATCGCCAGCGTCACGGCCGCCGCCAGCCAAAGCAGATGCACCCCGGCCGCCGCGCCGCCGCGCAGGAACGCACATGCGATGCTGGCGAAAAACGCCAGGTAATACAGCCCCTGCAGCCAGGCGTCCAGATCGCCGACGCGGCCGTTCAGCCACTTGGCGCCGATCATCATCAATGAAATGCCGCACACGGATCCCAGGCACACGCCGACGGTCGCCGACGCCATCAGCCGCGTATCCAGCCGTTGCGCCGGCGCCTCGCCGGTGCGCCGGTCCGCGCGCTTGCGCCGCGTTTCGATCCAGAGCAGGTTGCCGCTGTAGAACAGCCAGGCCCCGGCCAGCCCCAGCAGGAAGTAAAGCCACTGCACCGCCACGCCGCCAAAGGACGCCATGTGCAGGGCGAAGAAGCTGCTGACCCACAGATTGGCCGCGTCCTGCCTGCCCGGCATGTAATCGCTGTTCGGGACCTTGCCCGTGTACGGATCGATCGCCACGAAGCCGCCGCGCGCGCGCGGCGACACCGCCGCTGCATCCTTGCCCCAGACGCGCACCATGGCGCGCGGGCTGGTCACCTGCGTGTATTGCAACGCCGACGGCGCGAAATCAGGCGACAGGTCCCGCACGCGCGCCAGCAGTTCGTCCGGCGCCAGCATGGCCGAGGGATCGCGCGGCGCGGCATCCGGCGGCGCGCCCCCGGACCGCTGGAACACCGATTCCAGCTTGCCGCCGTACATCAGCCTGTCCTGCAGGTCGTAGATCCCGTCGTGAAAGGCAAAGACGACCGAACTGAGCGCCATGACGATGTGGAACGGCAGCGAAACAATGCCCACCACGTTGTGCGCGTCCAGCCACATGCGCTTGAGGTTCTTGCCGACGCGCAGCGCGAAGAAGTCCTTGACCAGCGATGGCAGCAGCACGATGACCCCGGACACCAGCGCGATGGCGTACAGCGATGCGACCACGCCCATGAACCAGCGGTTGGGGTCGCTGTCCGCGGGCAGGCCCACCACGCGATGCAGCACGTCGATGAAGGCGGCCAGGCCGCTGGGGTCGGCCTGCTCGATCCGCAACGCTCCCTCGGCATCCAGGCGCGCCAGGTAGTGCCGCACCGACGACTCGTCATGATCGTCGGCCTGCGGGTCGCGGACTTCCCAGCCCATGCGGGCCGGAACATTCTCGGTGTCCTGCAGAGGGATGCTGAATCCCTTGGCCACCTCCGGCCGCGCCGCCAGGGTCCGGGCGATCAGATGGGGCGCGGTTTCCAGCGGCGCCAGCGCCACGGCCGGCCCCGGCGAGGCCCAGCGGGCGATCGGCTCCTTGAACACCGTCAGCGCGCCTGCGTAAAAGGCGATGAAGAGCGCCATGCCGGTCAGGATGCCGGTCCAGGTGTGGACCGATTTGTAGATGCGTATGACGTCGGCTCGCATGGTCGCGGCCCTCCTGCTTAAAGCGCGCCGGCGGCGTACAGGCCGCCGTAGAGCGCCAGGCACACGCCGCCCAGCCAGCCCCAGGCGCGCCAGCCGCTGCCGAAGAAATACACGGTGGAAAGGATGCCCAGCCACACGGGCGGGATCAGCCACATGGCAAGCTGCGAACGCGTGGCCAACGGCACGCCGGACGTCGCCGCCGCCAGCAGCGCGCTGCATCCCAGCGCAATGGCGAACCCCAGCAAGGCACCCGCCAGGCTCTTGGAGACCCAGTCGCGCCGGATGGGCGCGGGCTTGGCGGGCTTAGCGGGCTTCATTGGCATCTCCCCCGCGCGGCCCCACGAGCACGCCGAGGTACGGGATGAGGCAGAAGAACAGCATCAGCGCCGTACAGAACACGAACACGGCCGCCACCGCCGTGAATCCGTGCAGGCAGCCCCAGCCGCCCAGCGCCAGCAGCGCCGCGCCCGCGATGCGGGCCGGCTCGGCCGGCCAGGGCGCGCTGCCCCAACGCTGGTTGGGAGAAGCGCGATACAGGCAGAAGCAGCCCGCGAACAGGGCGATCAGGCTGCCAAGGATCAGGACTTGCATGGACATCCGTCAGTGTTGTTCAAAGTTGGAAGCATCCCGGCCCGCCTCACGCCTGGATCGGCTATCCCGGCATGAAGCGGACGGAATGTGAACCGTCGGTCAGAAGGTGATCGTGGCGGACGCCATGACGCTGCGGGCCGGCCCCAGCGTTGCGATCGGGGTGGTGTCGCTGAAAATGCCGGCGTAGTAGTGCTTGTCGAACACGTTGTTGACGTTCAGGCGCAGCACCACGTCCTTGCCATTGATCTGCATGGCATAGCGCGCGCCCAGGTCAAGCTGGCCCCAGCCCGGGATCTCGATGTTGTTGGCCGAGTCCGCGTACTGGCTGGACGTTGCCTGCACGCGGCCGCTGAGGGTCAGGCCGGGCACCCAGGGGGTATCCCATTCCAGCCCGGTGTTGACCTGCCAGCGCGGCGCGCCGACGGCGGTATTGCCGTCGTAGCGGCCAAACGAGGTCTTGACCTGCGTGCCTTGCGTATAGGTCACGCCGCCCAGCACGCGCACGCCGCGCGCGAGTTCGCCGAACGTATTCCATTCCACGCCGCGCACGCGCTTTTCGCCGCCGTCCGCGTAGGTCGGACGGGCCGCCGCGCCTTCGGTGACCAGCATGGGTTTGTCGATCTCGAAGAGCGCCAGCGTGTTGGTGAAAGTGCCGGCGTTCCACTTCACGCCCAGCTCCTTCTGCTTGGTCTTGTACGGCGCGAAGACCTGGCCGAAGTTGGTCGCGGTGGTGTCGGTGACGCTGTCGCCCTTGCTCAGCCCTTCCACATAGTTGGCGTAGAACGACAGGTCCGGCCCCCACGGCTTGATCACCAGGGCCACCGCGGGCGTCACCGCGTCTTCGTCGTAGCGCGACGTCGTCTTGCCCGTCTTGTCGAAGTTGCTGGTCTTCACGCGCTGGTTGCGCAGCCCGCCGGTCAGCAGCAGCCTGTCATCCAGGAACGACATGGTGTCGACCAGGGCCAGGCTGGACAGCGTGTTCTCGCTGGTCTTGGGCGCGCTGCCCGGCACCGCCGGCATGACCGGCGTGATGGGGTTGTAGATGTTCGACCTGAAGGTCGACGCCGTGCCCGTGGCCGACCCGTCCTCCAGTTCCAGGATGGACGCCTGCAGCACCAGCTCGTGCCCGACGCTGCCGGTCTTGAAGCGCGAACGCAGGCCGGCCTCGGCAGAGGTCGCGTCGGTATAGGCGCGCTGGCCGATGATCGATCCCGTGAAGTTGCCGTTGGCGTCGATCTGTCTTGCGTGCGTCCCGTTGATCAGCCCGGACTGGTGGCTGTCGCGCCTGCCCACGCCCGCGAACGCCGACACGCTGTCGTTGAACCGGTATTCGGCCCGTCCCACCACGGCATTGCTTTGGATGCTGCCGTACCCCGTGCTGAACTGATTGATGCGGGGATCGGGTGCCACGGGAACAACCGGCCCGGCGAACCAGAACATGGCCGGGGTGCCTCCCGTGAAAGACTCCTGGCTGTGATACGCGTCAATGGACGCTGTCAGCGCGCTGCCGCGGTAATCCAGCCCGGCCGAAAAGAACTCGCGCTTCCGGGATTGGCCGTCCAGCGTGGTGGCGCCATCGCTGAACGATCCATTGACGCGCGCGCCCCATTCGTTGGCGGCGCCAAAGCGCCGGCCGGCGTCTATCGTCGTGCCCAGTTGCCCGTCGGACTGCCAATTCACCCCGTAGGTGGCGGTGGGCTCATCGCCCGCGCGCTTGGGCACCAGATTGACCGTGCCCCCCACCGCGCCGCTGGGCGCCATGCCGCTGAACAAGGCATTCGGCCCTTTCAGCACCTCGACCCGCTCGACGAACTCCACCGGCGTGCGGCCCATGGGCGCCAGGCCGAACATGCCATTGATGGCCACGTCGTTCTGGTTGACATCGAAACCGCGGATGCGGAAGTTTTCGTAGGCATGCCCGCTGGACGTCGTGAACCGGACGGACGGGTCGTTGGCCATCACGTCGGCAAGCGTGCGCGCCTGCTGGTTCTGTATGAGTTCGGACGTGTAGCTGGTGACGTTGAATGGCGTGTCCATCACGCTCTGATTGCCCATCAGGCCCAGCCGGGCGCCCTCCGCCACCTGCCCGCCCGCGTAAGGCGGGGGAAGTTCATTGCCGCCCAGCGATCCCGCGGTGACCGTCACCGGCTGCAGCGTGGTCGTCGTCGCCGCGTCCTGCGCCCAGGCAGCCGGCAGCGGCATCAATACGCCCAGCAAAATGCTGGGCGCAAGCCGCAGCGTTCGAGCATCCCTCGAAAAACCCCGTTCCTTAGACAATTCCCCACCCCGGAAATGTAAATGATAATGAGTGGCAATATTATTACATCAGTGTCAAGGATTGGGAACCGCGACGCGGCGGCGCATTGATCCAGCGCATATGCGCTATGAAAAAGTACCGCGCGCGGCGGAAGGATCAGGGGTCTTCGGGCAGGTAGCCCAGCAGCTTGTCCAGCGTGATGGGATAGTCGCGCACGCGCGCGCCGGTTGCGTTGTAGATCGCGTTGGCGATGGCGGCGCCGACACCGCACAGGCCCAGTTCACCCACGCCTTTGGCTTTCATGGGCGACGACACCGGATCTTCTTCGTCCAGGAAGATCACCTCCTGGCGCGGGATGTCGGCATGCACGGGGACCTCGTAGCCCGCCAGATCGTGATTGACGAAGAACCCGGCGCGCAGGTCCACCGCCAGTTCCTCCATCAACGCCGCGCCAACCCCCATCGTCATCGCGCCGATGACCTGGCTGCGGGCGGTCTTGGGATTCAGGATGCGTCCGGCGGCGCACACCGCCAGCATGCGGCGTATCCGGGTCTCGCCCGTCGCCGCATCCACGCCGACCTCCACGAAATGCGCACCGAAGGTCGACTGCTGGAACTTCTTGTCCAGATCGCCGAATTCAAGCACATCCTCCGCCACCAGTTCACCGTGTTCGGCGGCCTGCGCCAGTGGCGCGGAGCGCCCTTCGGCGTCCGTCACCGCGCCATCGGCGAACACCGCGCCTTGCGCGGCGTAGCCCAGCTTTTCCAGAACGGCGGCGCGCAGCTTCATGCAGGCGGCGTAGACGCCCGCCGTCGCGCTGTTGGCTCCCCACTGGCCACCCGAGCCGGCGGACACCGGAAAGGACGAATCCCCCAGGCGGACGGCCACCTTGGCCAGCGGCACCCCCAGCATCTCGGCGGCGGTCTGCGCGATGATGGTGTAGCTGCCGGTGCCGATGTCGGTCATGTCCGTCTCGACGATGATCCCGCCGTCTGTGTCCAGCCGCACCCGCGCCGCGGACTTCATCACCAGGTTGTTGCGGTAGGCGCAAGCCATGCCCATGCCGACCAGCCATTGCCCTTCCCTGCGCCCGCCCGGTTTGGCGTGGCGATCCGCCCAGCCGAACCGTTGCGCGCCAGTGCGCAGGCATTCGACCAGCCGCCGCTGGGAAAAGGGGCGATGCGGCGCGGAAGGATCCACCGGCGTGTCGTTGCACACCCGGAATTCGACGGGATCCATGCCCAGCGCCTCGGCCATCTCGTCCATGGCGATCTCCAGCGCCATCATGCCCGGCGCCTCTCCGGGCGCACGCATCGCGTTGCCCTCCGGCAGGTCCAGCGTCATCAGATTCAACGCCGACATGCGGTTGGCGCCGGCATAAAGGAACTGCGTCTGTTGAACCGCCTCTTCGGGCTGGCCGCCCGGCAGGTCGCCCGACCAGCTCTCGTGCCCGATGGCGGTCAGTTTTCCGTCCCGCTGCGCGCCCAGGCGTATCCGCTGAATGGTGGCGGGACGGTGCGTGGTGTTGTTGATCACCAAGGGACGCGGCAGCGCCACCTTGACGGGGCGCCCGGCCGCGCGCGCGCCCAGCGCCGCCAACAGCGCATCCGCGCGCACAAACAGCTTCGCGCCGAAGCCCCCGCCCACGTACGGCGAGATCAAGCGCACCTTTTCCTTGGGAATGCCCAGCGTCCTGGCGACCTCGCTTCGGCCCCAGGCGACCATCTGGCTGGACGTCCAGAGCGTCAGTTCATCTCCCTTCCAGACCGCCGTGGACGCGTGCGGCTCCATCATGGCGTGCGATTGGTCGGGCGTGGTGTAGGTGCGGTCCGTCTTCACGGGCGCGGACGCGAACGCGTCCTCGAAATCGCCCACCGACGTTTTGGGTATGTGCTTTCCCGGCGACGCCTTGCGCGCCGCCGCCAGATCGAAAGCGCCCTTTTCTCCCTTGTACGTCACGCGGATCAGCGCCGACGCGGCACGCGCCTGCTCGAACGTCTGCGCCACCACCACCGCGATCGCCTGGTGGTAATGCTCGACGTGCGGCCCGCCCAGCAGCGTGGCGGTGTTCATCTTGCCCTTGCCGAGCTTGCCGGCGTTCTGCGCGGTAACGACCGCCAGCACGCCGGGCGCGTTGCGGGCGGCGTCCACGTCCATCGCGCTGATCTTTCCCTTGGCGATGGCCGCTCCCAGCACGTAGCCCACGGCGGCGTCGGGCGCCTCATCGTGATGCTCATACGCGTATACCGCCCTGCCCGTGGTCTTCAGGGGGCCGTCGATGCGATCGAGCGCCTTGCCGACGACCGTGAGCCGATCGATGGGATTTTCGCTTGCCGGAGTATCGAATTTCATCGCGTCATGCCCTCGCCTGCGCCAGGATTGAACTGAGGATGCGCTGCGCCAGCGTCAGCTTGAACGCGTTCTCGGCCGTCGGCCGCGCATCGGCCAGAAGCCGGTCGGTGACGCGCGCGGCGCCCGCCGCCATTTCCGCTTCGGCCGCCTCGATCCGCCACGGCTGGTGCGCCACGCCGCCCAAGGCGACCCGTCCGCCGCCGTCCGGCTGCACAATGGCGCCGACCGACACCAGGGCGAAGGCGAAGGACGCCCGGTCGCGGACCTTGCGGTAGAAGTGCCTGCCGCCGATGGGCTTGGGCAGGGTCACGCCGGTGATGAGTTCACCCGGTTCCAGGTTGGTGTCGATATGCGGGGAATTGCCAGGCAAGCGGTAGAAATCCGCAATGGGAATGACGCGGGTCGTGCTGTCCGCCCGCAGCGTTTCCACCTTGGCGTCCAGCAGCCGCATGGCCACCGCCATGTCGCTGGGATGCGTTGCAATGCAGGTGTCGCTGCCGCCGATCACGGCGAGCTGGCGCGTGACGCCCCCGATTGCCGAACAGCCGCTGCCCGGCGCCCGCTTGTTGCAGGGCTGATTGGTGTCGTAGTAGTAGGGACAGCGCGTGCGCTGAAGCAGATTGCCGGCGGTCGTGGCGCGGTTGCGGATCTGCCCCGATGCGCCGGCAAGAATCGCCCGCGACAGCACCGCGTAGTCGCGCCGGACGCGCTCGTCGGACGCCAGATCGGTGTTGCGCACCAGCGCGCCGATCCGCAGGCCACCGTCGGCGGCGGGTTCGATCCGGTCCAGGCCCAATCCGTTCACGTCGATCAGGTGGGCCGGTGTTTCGACCTCGATCTTCATCAGGTCGACCAGATTGGTACCGCCCGCGATAAAGCGGGCATGCGGCGCGCGGCCCGCGCTGGCGGCGGCCGCTTCCGGCGTGCGGGCGCGCTCGTAGGTGAAGGATTTCATGCCTGGCCCTCCGCGACGTCCACGATGGCGTCGACGATGTTCGCGTAAGCGCCGCAGCGGCAGATGTTGCCGCTCATCCGTTCGCGGATCTCGTCCAGCGTCAAGAGCGGACGCTCGGCCAGATCGGCGGTGACGTGGCTGGGGACGCCCCGCGACACCTCTTCCAGCATCCCCACGGCGGAACAGATCTGCCCCGGCGTGCAGTAGCCGCATTGATATCCGTCGTGCCTGACGAACGCCGCCTGCAGGGGATGAAGCGCCTCCGGCGTGCCCAGGCCTTCCACCGTGGTGATCTCGGCGCCATCGTGCATCACCGCCAGCGCAAGACAGGCGTTGACGCGCCTGCCGTCCAGCATCACCGTACAGGCGCCGCATTGCCCGTGGTCGCAGCCCTTTTTCGTGCCGGTCAGGTGCAGGTGTTCGCGCAGCGCGTCCAGCAGGGTCGTGCGCATGTCCAGAGCCAGAGTGTGGGCGGCGCCGTTCACGCGCAGCGTCACCGTGGCCGGCATGGGTTGACCCGTGCCGCGCCCGGAAATCGTGGAATCTGAGGATTGTTCCAAAGCAGGGACTCCCTTGAATGTCGCCCGGACCCTCTGGCGATCCGCAACGCGGCCAGCAATCCGCATTCCCAAAGGGCCCATGCGGTCCAGATCAGGTCTTCCCCGGCGGTCCACGCGGCCGCGAGCAACGTTCAGGGAACGGGCATGCCGCTTGCTGGCGGCGTGCCTGCGCCCCGCCCCCGGTTAGCCGCGCTGGGTCAGCGCTCGGCTGATGCGATGGCGCGCCACCGTGGTGCGCGGCACTTTGAAGGGAAACCAGCTCCGCACGTCCTCGTCCAGGCCGATGCCGTGCATGTAGTTGTAGATAGCCTTTTTCAGCCCCTTGCCCAGCGCATCATGGTCCACCCCGGTGGGGTCATGAAAACCGATGTCGTTCTTGGCGAAGGTGACGGGCGGCAAGGGCTGCAGCGTCACCCCGTATTCCTCGGGGTTCTTCCCCACCGGCGAATGCACCGTACAGGCGAAACGGTGGAAGAAACCGCTCTGGATGCAGTCGTTTTCAAACAACTGGCGAACGTACTCCAGCGCGTCCACGGTGTCCTGCACGGTCTGCGTGGGAAAACCGTACATCAGATACGCATGCACCAGCACGCCGGCATCGGTGAAGGCGCGCGTCACCCGCGCCACCTGATCGATCGAGACGCCCTTCTTCATCAGGTTCAGCAGGCGGTCCGACGCCACCTCCAGGCCGCCCGACACGGCGATGCAGCCGCTATCGGCCAACAGCTCGCACAGGTCCGGGGTGAAGGTCTTTTCAAAACGGATGTTGCCCCACCACGAAATGCCGGCGTTGCGTTCGATCAGCTCGGCCGCCAGCGCCTTCAGCGATTTGGGCGGCGCGGCCTCGTCCACGAAATGAAAGCCGGTCTGCCCTGTTTCGCGCACGATGGCTTCGATGCGGTCGGCCAGCACGGCGGCCGATGCGCCCTCGTAGCGGCCGATGTAGTCCAGGCTGACATCGCAGAAACTGCATTTCTTCCAGTAGCAGCCATGCGCCACGGTCAGCTTGTTCCAGCGCCCGTCGCTCCACAGGCGGTGCATCGGGTTCAGCATGTCCAGCAGCGACAGGTAGCGATCCAGCGGCAGGCCGTCCCAGGTGGGGGTGCCCACTTCCGCGAACGCGACGTCCGGCTCGACCATGTTCACGTAACGCACCGCCCCGGTCTCGCCGTCCCGCAGGAACGTGCGCACCAGGCGCTGGCGCGAACGCTTGCCTTCCACATGTTCCAGCAGAGCCTGCAAGGGGCGCTCGCCGGCATCCAGGGTGACATAGTCGAAGTAATCGAACACGCGCGGGTCTTTCAGTTCGCGCAGTTCGGTATTGACGAAGCCGCCGCCCAGCACGGTGACGATGCCCGGGTCGTGCGCCTTGATCGCCTGCGCGATCCGGAACGCCGCGTAGACCGCTCCGGGAAACGGCACCGACAGCAGCACCATCGTCGGCGCGTGGCGGGCCAGCGCTTGCGCCGTCAGCTCGCGCAGCGTCTCGTCTACCAAGTTCAGCGGCGCCGCCAGCGCCTGCGCCAAGGGATCGAAGGTGGGCTGGCTGCCGGCCAGCGATTCGGCATAGCGCACGAACTCGAAACGCGAATCGACGGCGTCCCGCAGCACATCGGCCAGATCATTCAGATACAGGGTGGCCAGGTGCTTGGCGCGGTCATGCAGGCCCAGCGCGCCGAACGCCCACCCCAGGGGATCGCCCCCGTCCTCGTCCATGTACACGTCCAGCGTGCTGAAACGGGGTCCTTCGGGCAGGAAATTGCGGCCCACGATACGGTGGGCCAGGGTCGGATCGCGGCCTTGCAGGAAGGCGATCGCCGGGTCGATCGTGGCCAGGTAGCGCGGCTGCATGGCCACGAATGCCTGGATCGCGGGCGTGTGTTTTTCCAGCGGCAGCGCGGCCACCCTTTCCGACACCGCCCGCAGGCCGTCGGCGGACAGCAGCCGCAGCACCAGCGCCAGCGCCAGATCCTCCTGGAACGAGGTGACGCCGCGCGACCGCAAAAAGCCGGTCAGGTAGGCGGTGGACGGATAAGGGGTGTTCAGCTGCGTCATCGGGGGGATGACGGACAGCACGCGTAAAGGCAAGGTGGACATTGGGCACGGCAGGAATGCCGTCAGAAAAAGCGGGAATCGCCGTAATTATAGGCAGCACCGCCAGAAACGCCCTTCCACGCGCCCGCGGGGACGCCCTTTTTTGCAAGCCCGCGGGGACGCCCCTTTTTTGCAAGCCCGCCGGGGACGCCTTGTTACGCAAGCCCGCCGGGACGCCCTTACCGTCCGCCCGACCGCTATGTGGTGGTCAAGTTTTAGTGGACACCTGCATAGGTAGTTTTGGCGCTTGGCTGCGTTCATACGCAGCCGGTGCCCGATAGCCCAGCTTGGAGTGCAG
>NZ_LMIU01000007.1 GCF_001428845.1 Achromobacter sp. Root83
TTGACGATCACTTCCTGCCCGATGCGCGGGATCGCCATGTGGCCCCAGGCCGCGCCCGCCCAGTTCTGCGACACGCGGATCCAGCACGAGCTGTGTTCGTCGTGCTGGCCCAGCCGGTCCCAGGGAAACTGGACCTTTACGCGTCCGTAATCGTCGCAATAGATCTCTTCGTTGGCCGGGCCCACCACTGAAGCGATCTGCGGGCCGTCGATGCGCGGCTTGGCGGCGGGTTCGGGCTTCCAGTCCACGCGGTCGGGCACGATGTCGGCGGTGTAGCGGTATTGCGTGNCGGGCCCACCACTGAAGCGATCTGCGGGCCGTCGATGCGCGGCTTGGCGGCGGGTTCGGGCTTCCAGTCCACGCGGTCGGGCACGATGTCGGCGGTGTAGCGGTATTGCGTGCCCTGCGAGGCATCGGCCGCTTCCTCTTGCTGACTCGTGTGCTGCACGCCATGGTGCCGCATGCGCACAGGGCGCCAGCCGTGGTTCCAGTCCTCGCGGGGATGGCCCGTCAGGTCGAAGGCTACGCCGGGAACGAGGCGCGCATCGTCGCCTTCGACTCGCGCCATGCGAGCGTCGCGGCGCAGTCCCAGCAAACGGCTCTGCGTGAATGGTTTGCCCGCCTCGTCGCGCTTGTAGCGGCCGGGGTAGTCATAGCGCTCGTATCGCGGGTTCTGATGATCCAGGTCTGTCGCGACCGGTGAATGCTCCTGGTCGTATTGCGGGTGTGTATAGGTGTAGTCGCGCTGCGTCTGGCGCGCCGTGCGGACCTGTTCTGCGTAGGTGAACCGACGCAGCGCGGGCGCCGGCTGGTCGCCGCCGGGCGACGGGTTGTATTCAACCGGCCCGCCTTCGATCGCGCCGTGGACATATATCCGGTCGCCGTGGATCAAGCGATGTCCCTTCTCCGTGTGCGCAAAGCGGTGGAAGAATCCCTCTTCGGCGGCCAGGCGGGCCAGAAACGCGAGATCGGTTTCTCCAGCCTGCACGCAGTACTCGCGCGGCAGGTGCGGGTTGGTCGTGACCTGTTCGTAATCCGTGATGCCGTGCGACTTGATGATCTGCTCAAGGATCTCGGGAACCGATTGCTGCTGGAAGATGCGCCAATCCGAGCACAATTCAGCGCGTGCCAACGCGGGTTCCACCACGGCCCGGTAGCGCGTTCTTCTGAAGCCTGTGTCGCCCTGCTCGAAGCTGGAGACAACGCCATGGACATGTCGCACGGGCATATCCCCGCGCCAGATCGTGAACAGCGCCGGTTGATCCAGCATCGCACCAAAATCCACCGCCGGATCGAAGCTCGATAATTCCACGCGCAGGACGAAGGTCTCGGACAAGGCTTCATCGAGCGTGAACTCAAGCACCTCGAAGTCCGCGCCCGCGGCGGACGGCACAAAGGTAAACCGCACATCGGATAAACGGGGCATATCCACATCCTGAACAACCGGAACAACGGAANAGCACCTCGAAGTCCGCGCCCGCGGCGGACGGCACAAAGGTAAACCGCACATCGGATAAACGGGGCATATCCACATCCTGAACAACCGGAACAACGGAAGAAGGCGTTTCGGCTGCATGGGAAAGACAAGCGGCCACGGCGAATGACGTTTCGCGGCGGCAAGTATCTGCTAACGCTGCCGCTTTCGATTTAATATTTATTCGAAAAATCAGATTTGAAGGTGTGATTATCTTTAGTCTGTCGGCCGCGCTCTTCTTAATTTCCAGGCGAGTGTATTCAGAACTTTTTCACTTCCATAGGTCGAATATGGAATGACGGTATAGGTTGAATGCATACCCGCGACGACGGGATTTAAATCAACAGGCAGTGGAGGTATCTTTTACGTCCGAGTACGAAAGCGTAAAGGCGTGCCGTTCACCGCGGAGCGGCAAGAGAAATTCTGAAGCGCTGGATGGCACAATCCGCGGCCTGCATCAGGTCAAGCAGAACAAGAGCGGGAGCCTTGCCATGAAGGCGTTGTTTGTTCCAATAGCCAGTTTTGCGGAATTTTCGACGGCAAAATCTGGCGGCGATGGGCGAGGCTCGTCCATAAGATGCTCGATGGCTTCGCAAAGAGCTGCCGTGGGGCATGCGCACCAAACCCACCCAAGATTTCGAACCCTTGAGCGTCAGTACTGACCATCAGCCGCCTAAGCCCGATGAGCTGTCGTTTGCCTGGCGCATTGATCAAAATTCCCTAGGGATTTCCCCCGGTTTAGGCATTAAAAACGCAGCCTTGCGCAATTTCCGCTTGCCTTGAAAGGTGAACGGAAGTTTGGATTTTTAGACTCCCGCATTCATTGCAATGTCAGCTTTTTTTCAGACGCCAGTCAGATGAAAGCACAACAACGGGAGGACAAGACCATGCAATCAAAACGCAGTGCCGCCAGACGCGAGGCGTGGGCCGCGGGCACGATGATCGTGCTGGGCCTGGGCGCCATCGCGCAGGCATCCACATACACCTTGGGCAGCCTGGCGCGCATGGGGCCGGGCATGTTTCCGGCGATCCTTGGCGCGCTGCTGGTCATGCTGGGCCTGGTCATCGCGAAGATGGCGGCTTCGCCCGCCGTGGCCGAGGAAGACGCCGAAGAGGTGGCGCCGCCCGAATGGCGCGGCTGGGGCTGCATCATCGGCGGGCTGCTGGCGTTCATCCTGGTCGGCAAGTTCGGCGGCCTGGTGCCCGCCACCTTCGTGCTGGTCTTCATCTCCGCCATGGGCGACCGCCAGCACACGTGGCGCACCGCGGCCTTGCTGGCGGTGGGCGTAACGATCCTGGGCGTGGCCGTTTTCTCCTGGGCGCTGCAGTTGCAGTTTCCGCTGTTCCGCTGGGGCTGATCCATGGAAATCTTCAATAACCTGATGCACGGATTCTCTGTCGCCTTCGCGCTGGACAATCTGATGTGGGCCGTGTTCGGCGTGTTCATGGGCAACCTGATCGGCGTGCTGCCGGGCATGGGCGTGCTGGCCGCCATTTCCATTCTGCTGCCGCTGACCTACACCATGACGCCCACGGCGGCGCTGGTGATGCTGTCCGGCATCTACTACGGTTCGCAGTATGGCGGCGGCATTACGTCGATCATGCTGAATCTGCCCGGGACCGCGTCGCACGCGGTGGCGTGCCTGGACGGCAATCCGCTGGCCCGCAACGGCAAGGCCGGTTCCGCGTTGTTCATGCTGATGTTCTCGTCGTTCTGCGGCGCATCCGTGGGCATTCTGGCGATGATCCTGTTTTCGCCGCTGCTGGTGGACGTGGCCTTCAAGTTCGGGCCGGCCGAGTATTTCTCGATGATGATGCTGGGCCTGCTGGCTGGGGCGACGCTGGCCAAGGGTTCCGCGATCAAGGGCGTGGCGATGGTGGTGGTCGGCCTGCTGCTCGGCGTGGTGGGCACCGACGTCAACACCGGCACGATGCGCTTTCACTTCGGCATCCTGGAGCTCTCTGACGGGCTGCAGATCGTGGCGCTGGCGATGGGCCTGTTCGGCGTGGCGGACTTCCTGAAGAACATCAACCGCATCGGCGGCGACAGCAAGGTCACCACCGCGAAGGTCAGCATGAAGTCGATGCGTCCGGAAGCGGGCGACATCAAGCAGTCGCGCGGCGCGCTCGTGCGCGGCACGGCGATCGGCGCGGCGTTCGGCATCCTGCCGGGCACGGGTCCGACGATCGCGTCGTTCATTTCGTATGCCGTGGAAAAGAAGGTCGCGCGCGAACCGCGCCGCTTCGGACGCGGCGCCATCGAAGGCATCGCGGGGCCGGAGGCGGCGACCAGCGCGTCGACGCAGACCAGCTTCATCCCGACCATGAGCCTGGGCATCCCGGGAGATCCGGTGATGGCGCTGATGCTGGGCGCGCTGATCATCCACGGCATCCAGCCGGGGCCGCAGATGATGATCGAACACGCCGACATGTTCTGGGGGCTGATTGCCAGCTTCTGGGTGGGCAACGTGCTGCTGTTGCTGCTGAACCTGCCGTTGATCGGCATGTGGGTGCGCATGCTCACCGTGCCGTTCCGCTACCTGTTCCCGGCGGCGCTGTTCTTTGTGTGCGTTGGCGTCTACAGCACCAACAACAACCTGTTCGACGTGGGGATGGTGACCTTGTTCGGCGCCGCGGGCTATGCGCTGATCCGCCTGCGCTTCGAGCCCGCGCCGCTGTTGCTCGGCTTTGTGCTGGGGCCCATGGTGGAAGAGAACTTCCGCCGCGCCCTGCTGCTGTCGCGAGGCGAGCTGTCGATCTTTGTGTCGCGGCCCATCAGCCTGGGTTTCATCCTGGCATGCGTGGCGCTGATCGCGCTGCTGGCGGTGTCGGCGCTGCGGCAGCGCAAGGCGCGGGAAGCCCTGCGCCACTCGGAATCCGCGGCGTAGCCGGGCAATCCGTATCGGGGTAGTGCTGCTTTGGCCGGTCTCTCGGGACCGGCCTTTTTTTCGTCCGGGCCAGACGGCGTCAGAGATCCGGCGCGGTCCCTGGTCCGACCGAATGGCCGTCGATATGCCCCAGCGGCCTGCCCGGGTCCAGGCGGTCGCGCACGCGCTGCTTGAGGACCTTGGCCTCGGGGAATCCGCCGTCGCGCTTGCGGTCCCAGATCAGGTCGCCGTTATAGGTGATCTGAAAAATGCCGCCGGTGCCCGGCTGGAGCACCACTTCGCCGAGGTCGGTTGAAAAAGTGGACAGCAGTTCCTGGGCCATCCAGCCGGCGCGCAGCAGCCACTGGCACTGGGTGCAATAGAGAATGACGATACGAGGACGCAAGGCGGGCGGGTTCATGGGGAAAATATTCTACGCCAGCCCGAAGCCGGTCGATCATGGATAATGTCGGGTTTTCCCGGGCTCGCAATGAGCCCCGAGCCTGCCCATGAAGTCTGCTTTAACTCCCCGGGGCCAGCGCTGGCTGATCGGTCTCTTGATGGGGCTGGTCACGCTTACGCCGATGGCCATCGACATCTATCTGCCTTCCCTGCCCGCCATGGCCCATGGCTTTGGCGAGCCCGTCAGCGCGCTGCAAGCCAGCATCACGCTGTTCATCTTCGCGGTTGGCGTGGGCCAGATGCTGATCGGTCCGCTGGCCGACCGCTATGGCCGCCGGCCGGTCGCGCTGTGCGGCGTCCTGGCCTATCTGGTGGGATCGGCGCTGGGCGCGGCCGCCTCGTCGCTTGAAGCGTTCTACGTGGCGCGCATTGTCCAGGGATTGGGCGCATGCTCCGCGTCGCTGGTGGCGTTTGCCGCGGTGCGGGATTGCTTCAGCCCGGCCGTCGGCGCTCGCGTGTACAGCTACCTGAACGGCGCGCTTTGCACGGTGCCGGCGTTGGCGCCAATGCTGGGCGGCGTGCTGGCGCTGCAGGCGGGCTGGCGCAGCACCTTTGTATTCATGGCAGTGTTTTCGCTGGCGCTTGCCGCGCTGCTGGCGGCCCGCTTCGAAGAAACGCGGGCCAGGCCTACGCAGCCCCATGGCGCTCTTTACAGCCTGCGCCGCTATGCGCCCATCGTCGCGAGCGGGCGCTTTCTTTATTTCGCGATGTTCGGCATGGCGGGCATGGCCATGATCCTGGTGTTCGTGTCCGCCGCGCCCGTGGTGCTGGTGCAGCAGCTCGGGTATTCCGAACTGGGATTCTCCGCGTGGTTCGGCGGCAATGCCGCGATCAACATCGCGGCCTTCTTTCTTGCGCCCGCCTTCATTTCGCGCTTTGGCCGCCACACGATGGTGCGCGTCGGCATGGCGGCGCTGCTGCTGGCGTCTGCCATGCATGTCTGCGCCTGGCTGTGGGCGCCCTTGTCGGCCTGGATCTTCATGCTGCCGGTGGCCGTGCTGACCGTGGGGTTTTCGCTGGCGCTGGGGTCGGGGTTGAGCCTGGCGCTGGAACCCTTCGCCGAGCGCGCCGGCACCGCCGCCGCGGTTTACGGCCTGTTCCAGATGAGCGGTTCGGCCGTTGTCGCGACCCTGCTGCTGGACAGCGGCATGGCGCCGCAGGCGGCGATGGCGTTGATCGGCGCGGTCATCGTGGCGCCGCTGATGTGCCTGTCGCCGGCCATCGCGCGGGGTCTTGGCCGCAGCGCGTGATCCGCAGGGCATGAGGCGCAGCGCGTGATCCGCCCTGCGGCGAACACCTTTGCCCAGTGTTCTAGACGAGCCAGCCCAGCGTCCACCCGCCCGCCGCCGCCAGCAATACCACCCAGACGGGCGACCAGCGCGCATAGACCAGCAGCGCGAACAGCAGCAGGGCCAGGCCGAAATCGGCCTTGCTGAGGATGGCGCTGGTCCAGACGGGGTCATACAGGGCGGCGAGCAGGATGCCGACGACGCTGGCGTTGACGCCGGCGACCAGGTTGCGCACGCCGGGCCGGCGGCGCAGGTTTTCCCAGAAAGGCAGCGCCGCCACCACCAGCAAGGCGCCCGGCAGGAAGATGGCGGCGAGCAGCGTCAGGCCGCCCGCCCAGCCCGACACCGGCCCGGAGGACAGCGCGCCCAGGAACGCCGCGAAGGCGAACAAAGGCCCTGGCATGGCCTGCGCGGCGCCGTAACCCGCCAGGAAGTCGGTGCTGGACACCATGCCGGACGATACCGATGCCGTTTCGAGCAGGGGCAGCACCACGTGCCCGCCGCCGAACACCAGGGCGCCCGCGCGGTAGAACCCGGCGATCTGGCCCGCCAGCGCGCTATCCGAGACCAGGGCCCAGGCAGGCAGCCCCGCCATCAGCGCGACGAAGATGCCCAGGCTGATCAGGCCGACGGCGCTGGGGACACGCGATGGGGAATTGGCCAGTACCGGCCGCGCAGGCACCTGCAGGAGGGCCGCGCCCACCATGGCGCCCAGCAGGACGGCCCCCAGTTGGGCAAGCGCGGTGGGCAGGACCACCGTGATCAGGGCCGCGGCGACCGCCAGCGCGGCGCGGGGCCGATCCGGACAGAGCGACCGCCCCATGCCCCAGACCGCTTGCGCGACGATGGCGACGGCGGCCACTTTCAGACCGTGGATGGCCGCGGACCCCGCCAGCCACCCGAAATGGGCCAAGCCCAGCGCGAAGCCGATCAGCACAAGCGCGGAAGGAAGGGTGAATGCCACCCAGGCGGCCAGCATGCCGGCCCACCCCGCGCGCTGCAGGCCGATCGCCATGCCCACCTGGCTGCTGGCCGGTCCGGGCAGGAATTGGCACATCGCGACCAGATCCGAATAGGCGTAGTCGTCCAGCCAGCGGCGGCGGTCCACGAATTCGGTGCGGAAATACGCCAGATGCGCGACCGGACCGCCGAACGACGTCAGGCCCAGGCGCAGGAAAACCAGGAACACTTCCAGCCAGGACCCCCGTCCGGCCTGCGCGCGCGCATCGGCGGCGGGAGTGCTGGCGACGTGTTCGTCATGCGGTGAAGGGTGCGGCATGGGTTTCAGCTTCGTGGCGGCGGGGCGCGGGATTTCAGGCCCTTGCACCAAGCTTATAGCCGGGCCGCGCTGGCGATTCAATCGGATTAACGACAAAAACCGGTCTTCGCGCCGCAGGTTGGCACCCAAATCATGGCCCATACCAAAATGACATCCATGGCACTTTTGGTGTGAGCCAATAGGCCGCATGCTTCGTACTCGTGACTTACCCGAAACCGCAACCCTTAGAAAGGCAAATCCATGAGCCAGCGTTTGAATTATTTCCAGGTCTCCGAAGCCCTGTCCAAGAAGTACCTCGACTACAGCATGGCGGTGAAGCGGTCCCCCGTGGTCCAGGAATTCGGCCATCTGGTCGACATCCGCGCGTCGCAGATCAACGGTTGCGGCTTCTGCCTGGACATGCACGTCAAAGAGGCAACCATCCATGGCGAACGCGCGCTGCGCCTGCACCACGTCGCCATCTGGCGCGAATCTCCCTTATTCTCGCCGCGCGAACGCGCCGCGCTGGAATGGACCGAGGCGCTGACCACCCTGTCGCCGCAGGGCGTGTCCGATGCGGTGTATGAATCCGTGCGCGCGGAACTGTCGGAAAGCGAGATCTCCGACCTGACCTTTCTCGTTGTCGGCATCAATGGCTGGAATCGGCTCAACGTGGCGTTTCGCACCGTGCCGGGTTCGGCCGACCAGGCCTATGGGCTGGACAAGGCCGGCCTGAACTGAGTCCGCTTGTCCCGCCGCCCCGCCGGGGCGTCACATCATCCGCAGGATCCGGTGGGCGTATTGCTCGGCCTGTTCGGCGGATGCGATGTTCGTGAAGCTCATCAAGAGGCCGGATTGCGCGTCCGGCGCGTCCGACCAATGCGACAAGGCGTGCGCGTACAGGCCGTCTTCGAACATGCGCGCCGCCACCGCCCGATCGGTCTGGTAGCCCTCCATGCGCGCCACCAGATGCATGCCGCCGGGCTGTGGCTCGATGCGCAGGCGCGCGCCCAGCACGGCGCTCAGGCCGGCCGCCGTCGCGTCGCGGCGGACGCTGTAGAGGCGGCGCATGCGCTGGATGTGGCGGCCGAAATGCCCCTCGTTGATGAAGGACGCCAAGATGCCCTGCGTCAGCGCGGGCGCGCCGCCCGCGAGCAGCATGCACAGGCGGCGGAAACGGGATGCCTGTTCTTCCGGCACCACCAGGTAAGCCAGCCGCATGCCGGGAAACAGCACCTTGCTGAACGTGCCGGCATACAGCACCCGCCCCTGCCGATCCAGGCTCTTCAAGGCGGGCAGCGGCCTGCCGACGTAGCGGTATTCGCCGTCGTAGTCATCTTCGACGATCCAGGCGTTGCTGCGCTCGGCCCAGTCCAGCAGCGCCTGCCGGCGCGGCAGCGACAGCGACAGGCAGAGCGGGCTCTGATGCGCGGGCGTGACCACGGCCGCGCGGGCGCGCGGTTCGGCGGCAAGGCCCGCGTCCACCACCATCCCCTCTTCGTCCACGCGCACGGGCACGGCCTGCATGCCCGCTTGCGCCAGCAGCGCGCGCGTGGGCGGATAGCCGGGGTCCTCCACCCATACCGAGTCTCCCGGCTTGAACAGCGCATGCAGGACGAGTTGCATCGTGTTGTTGTAGCCCGACGTAATGAACACCTGAGATGCGGTGCATTGGATGCCGCGCGCCACCTGCAGGTAGGCCGCGGTGGCGGTCCGCAGCGATAGCAGGCCGGCGGGGTCGGGATAGGCCAGGTCCGGCGGGTGCATCCCGCGCAGGTGGCGCGCGCCCAAGCGCGCCCAGATCTTGCGCGGGAAGGCGTCGAGCGCGGGCAGCCCCATCTGGAAAGGCAGCGGCGCGGGCGGACGCAGCCAGGTGTCGTCCGGTTTCTCGACGGCTTTGGGCGCGGACGCGCGAGCGCCCAGGGACTGCGGTTGCAGGTTCGGGGCGACGATGGTGCCGGCCTGCCCGCGCGCGAGTATGTAGCCTTCGGCGGCCAGCAGCGAATAGGCGACCTCGATGGTGCCCCGCGCCACGCCGATGTCCTTGGCGAGCGCGCGCGCGGACGGGATGCGGTCGCCGGGCTTCAGGGTGCCCTCGGCGATGGCGCCACGGAACCGTTCGTACACCTGCCGGTATAGCGGTTCGCCACTGGCGTCGGAAAGGGTCAGCAGGCCATCGGGGCGGGCAGGAATCATGGCATAGTCCGGAACAGCATTCTTGGTCCTTCAAATTATGGCATGTGCTTTCTAAGATGCGTACTGACGTAGGAGCGGAACATTCGCGGCCGCCCCGCTTTCAGATACTGACCGAATGGACACAACCATGACAGAAACGGCTTTGCGCCACCTAGAGACGACGGAAGAACTGCGCGCCTGCCTGCCGCTGATGCGCCAGCTTCGTCCCCACCTGGACCAGGAAGACGACTTCCTCGAGCGCATCGCCCGCATGCGGCATGAACGCTATCGCCTCCTTGCCGCGATGCACGGCGACGAGGCGGTCGCCCTGGCGGGCTACCGCTACCAGGAGAACCTGATCTACGGGCGCTTCATTTATGTGGACGATCTGGTGGTGGCCGATGGGCGCCGCGGCGAGCGCTGGGGGGCAAAGCTGCTGGAATATCTGGACGGCGCTGCCCACGCCGCCGGTTGCAAGCGGCTGGTGCTGGATACCGGCCTGTCCAACGCGCTGGCTCAACGTTTCTATTTCAGGTTTGGCCTGCTGACCAGCGCCATCCGTTTCTGCAAGGCCCCGGGAGACATCCAGGCATGAATATTCTGCGTATCAATTGCAGCCCGAGGGGCCGCGCATCCGAAAGCTACCGCCTGTCGCAACGGCTGGTCGACCGCCTGGCCCGGGCGGCCGGTGTGCCGGAACCCCGCATCACCGAGGTCGACGCCACCGCCCTGCCCCACGTGGACGACGATTACGCTGCCGCCCTGAGCGCGCGGGTCGACCCGGACGGCGACACGCTTGGCCGTGGCGCGCTGCGCCAGTCGACGGAGCTCATCGAAAGCCTGCGCAACGCCAGCCACATCATCATTGCGACACCCATGCACAACTTCACGGTGCCCTCGTCGCTGAAGGTCTGGATCGATCATGTGGTGCGGGTGCGCAGCACGTTCGAGATCACGCCCCAAGGCAAGGTGGGGACGCTGGCGGACCGTCCGGTCTACGTGGCGATCTCATCGGGCGGAGAGTTCTCGGGCGAGGCCGCGCGGCAGTCCGACTTTCTGACGCCGTATCTGGGCTACCTGTTGGGAACGATCGGACTGCACGACGTGAATTTCTTTTCGGTGCAGGGAACGGCGCGGGGCGCAGAGGCGCTGGAAGCGGCGCGGGCCCGCGCCGAGGCGCAGATCGCGGCGCATGTCTTTACCGGGTTCGCGCGCAAGGAGCCCGCGCTGGCCTGAGCCGGCAGTCCGATCCCGCTTGATGTGTTTGGAACGTTGCGGGGTTACCAGCCCCGCCCCGCGAACGGTTCGAACGCACCGAGCCGCCAACACCAGTCTTGGAACACGGGCGCGGCGCGCCCGTTTTTCAATTATCCGGACCGCATTGACACCGCGGAATGCAGGGCACTACGCTAGCCCGCAAACCAGACCTGTCACACAAACGGAGTATTTTCCGATCCGCATCCTGGTGCCGGAGGCGTGTAATGACACTGCATAGACCAGGCGTGTTCGCCGCCGCTGTTTTTGTCGTCATCAGCCTGTCCACGTCCAATGCCGACGCGGCATGCAGCGAAAAGAAGATCGTCGCCATGGCAAAGGAGGGACGGTCGATCAAATCGATCGCCAAGTCCTGCAACATGCCGGCCGCCAAGGTGCGGGAAGCGGCCGGAGACGCCGGCGCCGAGCCATCCAAGCCGCAGGCCGCGACGCAGAACCCGCCGCAATCCTCGCCCCAAACTCCGTCCCAAACGCCGCCGCAAGCCCCGGCGCAAACCCCGGCCAAGGGCAAACCCAAGGCCGTTGCTCCGCCCGAGCCCGAGCCGGCGCCGGGCCTGCCCTCGGGTGCCGGGCTCGCAAGCTGCGACTGCAAGGGTTCCGTGCCGTATGGCAAGCGGGCGCCCGAGCTTCGCTGCCAGAGCGGCATGTCCATCGCCACGCCCTGCCCCGGATACTGTTCACCCCATGGCATAGCGCCCTGGCGCCGGATCTGCAGCTGAGCGCAGGCCGCCCGTCAACCGGGCTGGGGCGACGCCTGCCCGATCGGGCGCGCATGCACCTGGTCGATCCGCAGCCCGTCGCGGCGGGTGACTTCGAACCCCCAGTCGCGCAGCAGGACGGTGTCGCCGGTGTCGGGAATGCGGCCGCCGGCGCGCAGCAGGCAGCCGGCCAGCGTGGCGTCGGGGTAGTCGTCGGCCAGGGCCGGCGCGTCCAGCAGACGCGCCGCTTCGTCGACGGACAGGCGGCCTTCCAGCAGCCAGGAACCGTCTGAAAGCTGCAGCGCCTCGGGCTGGTCTTCGCGGTGTTCGGGCAGATCGCCGCCCACCGCCGTCAGCACGTCGAGCGGCGTCACCAGGCCTTCGCACACGCCGTGCTCGTCCACGACGATCAGCATGTGGTCGCGCGAGGCACGGAGTTCCTCCAGCACCTTGAGCACCGGCGTGGTTTCCAGGACATAGCGCGGCTCGCGGGCAAGCTCCACGAGGTCGATGGGACCGGGGTTTTGCAACAGCGGCAGCACATCCTTGAAGTGCAGCACGCCCAGCACGTTGGCCGGATCACCCGCGCAAAGCGGCAGGCGCGAGTGGCCGGTGGCGAACTTGCGGACGATGGCGTCCGGCGTGTCGGCCACGTCCAGCCAGGTCATGTCGCCGCGAGGCACCATGATGGACCGCACGTCGCGGCCGCCGATGGACAGTACGCGCTCGATCATGGAGCTTTCCTCGGGCGCGAAGGCGGGTTCGTCGCCCGCGCCGTCGACCAGCGCCACCACGTCGTCCACCTGCTGCCCCGGCTGGCCGGCGCGGCCGCCGCGCAGCAGCCGCAGCACCGCCTGCGCCGTGCGCTGGCGGCGCCCCAGGGCATGGGTGCCGCGCGCGCGGTTGCGGCGGGCAAGCTGGTTGCAGAGCTCGATCAGGATCGAGAAGCCGATGGCGGCGTACAGGTAGCCCTTGGGCACATGGAAGCCCAGGCCTTCGGCCACCAGGCTGAAGCCGATCATCAGCAACAGGCCCAGGCACAGGATCACGACCGTGGGGTGGCGGCCCACGAAAGCCATCAGCGGACGGCTGGCCAGCATCATGACGGCCATTGCCAGCACCACGGCGATCATCATGATGCTCAGGTCCTGCACCATGCCCACGGCGGTGATGACGGAGTCCAGCGAGAACACGGCGTCGAGCACCACGATCTGCAGGATCACCTGCCAGAACACCGCATGCTGCGGCTTCTGGCCCTGGTCGTGGCTGGCGCTGCCTTCCACGCGCTCATGCAGTTCCATCGTGCCCTTGAAGAGCAGGAACATGCCGCCCAGGATCAGGATGAGGTCCCGTCCTGAAATCTCCGCGCCCAGCACGGTGAACAGGGGCGCGGTCAGGGTCACCACCCAGGCGATGCTGGCCAGCAGGCCCAGCCGCATCACCAGCGCGAGCGTCAGGCCGATCAGGCGCGCGCGGTTGCGCTGGTCGGGCGGCAGTTTGTCCGCCAGGATGGCGATGAACACCAGGTTGTCGATACCCAGCACAATCTCGAGCACAACCAGGGTCGCCAGGCCAAGCCAGGCGGTGGGGTCGGACATCCAATCGAAAATCATCAGGTTTCCACGGAAAGCGTGAGCGGGCGCGCGCGGGCGCCGCATAGGTGGGAAGGGAATGCGTGGGGCGCGCCGGCAAGGCATTGCGGAGGCGCGCGGTGCAGCCGGGCGGCCGGCGGCGGAGCGCGGCAGCCCAGGCGCGGCGTGGCCGCGATGGCGCTGAGGGAAGTGGCGGGCAGGCGCAAGGCCTCTGCCACGGCAATACTGGGAGGGGGCATCGGGCGCCGGCGAGGTTGCGGCGCCCTGCTAGAGGGTGGGTCTTCGGTCATAGTTGGCGGAAGGCTCCGGCTGCGCGGGGCAGCATGGGTCGGAGGGTCCGCCGTGCTCTCTTTCTTACTGGAAACTGAATAATACCTGAAACTGGCGGACGGTCGATTGGGGCGTACCCGCGATGACGCAGCGCAAATGGGCGCATCGCGCAGGGGGACGCATCACCGCAAACCTTATAGAATGGGCGCCGACCATGCGCAGTCCGCCTTCCCTGCCCCGCAACGCCGCGAGCCTTTGGCTGGTGCTGGTTCTGTTCGTGCTGAAGGCGATGGTGCCGCAGGGCTTCATGCCCGCCACGCAGCAAAGCGGCACCCTGATCCAATTGTGCTCGGCGGCCGGCCCCATCTGGGTGGCGGGCCCCGCCAAGTCCGACGACGCACCTGACCAGCGGCACGCGGCGCAGGCCGCGAGCTGCCCGATGGGCGCGGCGTTCGCTTCGGTGCCGCTGCCACCTTCGCCCGTCCTGGTGGCCGTGGCCGCGTCCGTCATGGCGCATCCGCTGGCGGCCCGGGCGCCGCCCCGCGCCGCCAACGGCTCGGTTTCCGGGGCGCCGCTGGGCGCCCGCGCCCCGCCTGCCTACTCGGTATTTCGCTAACCATCGCGCCGCCGCCGTGCGGCAATTCTTAGCTTACCGAGAGTACCCATGTCTTCCATTTCCGCCAGGACGCATCGCGTCCTGAAGCGGCGCGCGGCCATCTGGACCGCGCTCGCCTTCACGCCCGCGCTGTATGCGCAACCGGCGCCTGTCGCCACCCTGCCCAGCATTTCCGTGTCCGGCGACACGCCGCCCCTTACGCTGCTGGAAACCGCCGCCACCGGCACCCTGCTGGGACTGACGCCCTTCGAAACGCCGGCCAGCATCGAGATCATCAGCAACGAGCAATTGCGCGAACGGGGCGCCGTGACCGTCACCGACGCCATCATCCAGGCGGCCGGCATCACCGCCATGCGCCACCCCGGCAACGGCGGCTCGTCGCTGTCGGCGCGCGGCTTCACCGATTCCAATTCCATCGCACAGCTCTACGACGGTGTGCGCCAGTACGGCGGCGTCGGCCAGACTTTTATCTATGACCCCTGGGCCGTGGACCGCATCGAAGTGCTGCGCGGGCCCGCTTCGGTGCTGTATGGCGAAGGCGCCATCGGCGGCGTGGTCAACGTGATCCCCAAAAAACCCACGCGCGGACCGATTGAAAACGAGATCCAGGCCACGGTGGGCACGCACGATACCCAACGCCTGGGCATTGGCAGCGGCGGCGCGCTGGATGAAAAATGGTCGTACCGCCTGGACGTCAGCGGCAACCATACCGATTCGGGCATCAGCCTGGGCGATTCGCGCGACGCCGCCATCACCGCGGCGCTGCGGCTGGACGTGTCGCCCGAGCTGAACTTCACCCTGACGCAAGCCCTGGCCTGGCAGGAACCCACACGCTACTTCGGCACGCCGCTGCGCGACGGGACGATGGACTACGGCCTGCGCCACCAGAACTACAACGTGGCCGACAGCAAGATCATCTACCGCGACAGCCGCAGCGAGCTGAAAGCCGAGTGGTCGCCCAATGCCGCCACGCTGGTGAGAAGCCGCGTGTACTACCTGGGCAGTGACCGCGACTATCGCAACGCCGAAAATTACGCGTGGACGCCCGCGGCGATGATCGAACGCACCGGCTACACCGACATCCGCCACGACCAGGAACAGACCGGCATGATCACGGACGCCACGTTCGATGGCCGCCTGCTGGGCCTGGCAAACAAGGTGGCGGTGGGCTTCGAGGTGAACCGCTCCTCGCTCAAGCACACCAACAATTCCCCCTACTCCGGGACCTCGCTGGTCGATCCCTGGGAGCCGGATCACGGACGCTTCATCAACGTGGCCGGCACCACGCCGCGCTACCGCAACACGGCCAGCCAGTACGCGCTGTTCGCCGAAGACCGCCTGATGCTGACGTCGCGCTGGTCCCTGCTGGGCGGCCTGCGCTACGACCATATCGACTTGACGCGGCGTGACCTGGTGGCCGGCCAGACCGCCTACCGGACCACGTTCAACAACGTGGGCTGGCGCGTCGGCACGGTTTACGACGTGCTGCCGACCCTGTCCGTCTATGGGCAGTACGCCGAAGCCGCGGACCCGGTCGCCAGCCTGCTCCTGCTGTCCCCGGCCAACAAGAACTTCGACCTGTCCAAGGGCAAGCAGATCGAGGTGGGCGTGAAACAGACCTTCTGGGATAACAAGGGCCAGTGGACGCTCGCGGCGTATCACATCCAGAAGGACAATCTGGTGACGCGCGATCCGAACGACCCGGCGCTGCGCATCCAGGTGGGCGAGCAGTCCTCGCGCGGCGTGGAGGCCACCCTGAGCGTGGAACTGACGCCCGCGTGGCGCGTGGACCTGAACGCCGTGGCGCTGCGCGCGCGCTATGACGACTTCAACGAATCGGTCAACGGCGTCAGCGTGTCGCGCAACGGCAACGTGCCGTCGGACGTGCCGGAACGCGTGGCCAACGCCTGGGTAAGCTGGAAGTTCGCGCCGCAGTGGACCGCCAGCGCGGGCGTGCGCTATGTGGGCAAACGCTATGCGGATTCCGCCAACCGGATCGAGATGGCGGGCTACACGACCACCAACCTGGCCCTGCAATGGGAGGCGCGCCGCGATCTGAGCCTGGCGCTGCGCGCTTTCAATGTGTTCGACCGGCAGTATGCGGAAACCGCCTACTACAACCAGACGCAATGGCTGCTGGGCGAAGGCCGGCGCGTGGAGCTGAGCGCCAACTACCGCTTCTAGAAATCGCAGGACCCGCGCCGCTCCCGTGGACTGACGTTTTGTTACGCCGCGGGAACGGCGCTTGCTTGGGCGGACAGGCCATCCATACCGGAGCTTTCATGCCCTCGCACTATATCGACGCCACGACGCTGACGGTGTTGACCGTGAATACCCACAAGGGCTTCACCAGTTTCAACCGCCGGTTCATGTTGCACGAATTGCGGGAAGCGCTGCGCACGGCGGCCCCCGACGTGGTTTTTCTACAAGAAGTGCTGGGCGAGCATCAGGCCCACGCCGGACGCCACGAATCGTGGCCGGCCCAATCCCAGTACGAATTCCTGGCGGACACCCTGTGGACGGACTTTGCCTATGGCCGCAACGCCGTCTATCCCGAAGGCCACCACGGCAACGCGATCCTGTCGCGCTATCCGATCGAACGGCACGATAACCATGATGTCAGCGTCGACGGCCATGAGGGCCGCGGCCTGCTGCACTGCGTGCTGCGCCCGCCTTCCCTGCGCGCCCCGGTCCATGCGATCTGCGTGCATCTGGGGCTGCTGGAGCGCCACCGCAGCCAGCAACTGCGCCGCTTGTGCGACCTGGTGGCGCACGAGGTGCCCCCGGACGAGCCGCTGCTGATCGCGGGCGACTTCAACGATTGGCGCCTGCGCGCCGAGCGCCTGATGAGCCGTTGCGGGACGCGCGAGGTATTCACGTCGCGCCTGGGCCGGCCCGCCAGGACCTTTCCCGCGCGCTGGCCCTTGCTGCGCCTGGATCGCATCTATGTGCGCAGCGTGCGCGACTGGCAGCCTGTGCCCCTCGCCTCGCGGGTGTGGTCACGGCTGTCCGACCACGTGCCGATCTGCGCGGAGATCGCGCTATGAACCTGGGCTGGCGCGAACACAACCGGTACACGCTGCTTGAAAACGGCACGGAATACTTTCCCGCCGTGATCAAGGCCATCGAGGCCGCGCAGAGCGAAGTGCTGGTGGAGACCTTCATTCTTTTTGACGACGCGGTGGGCCAGGACATACAACGCGCCCTGATCGCGGCGGCGCGGCGTGGCGTCAGCGTGGATCTGACGGTGGACGGCTACGGATCCGACGAGCTGGGAGACGCCTTCGTGGGAGCCATGACGGAAAGCGGCATCCGCTTCCACGTGTTCGACCCCCGTCCCCGCCTGTTGGGCGTGCGCACCAATGTGTTCCGGCGCATGCACCGCAAGATCGTGGCGGTGGACCGGAAGCTCGCGTTCGTCGGCGGCATCAATTTTTCCGCGGACCACCTGCCCGAGTTCGGCCCCGAGGCCAAGCAGGACTACGCCGTGGTGCTGGAGGGGCCGCTGGCCGAGGACATTGCGGATTTTGCTCGGGCCGCGTTGAACGGCGGCGGGCCGCGGCGGCAGCGCCGGCGCCCTGCCCGCCTGGACCCCTTGCCGGACGGCGACGGCGGCGGCCGCCTGGTGGTGCGCGACAACGTCGGCCACCAGAATGACATCGAACGCTATTACCGGGCGGGCGTGCGCTCGGCCCGCCAGGACGTGCTGATCGCCAACGCCTACTTCTTTCCCGGCTACCACCTGCTGCGCGACCTGGCCAACGCGGCGCGCCGCGGGGTGCGCGTCAGGTTGTTGCTGCAGGGCGAGCCGGATGTGCTGGTGGCCCGCCTGGCCGCCACCATGCTGTATGACTACCTGATCGACGCCGGGGTGGAGATCCACGAATACTGCAAGCGGCCGCTGCACGGCAAGGTGGCCTGCTTTGATGACGACTGGTCGACGATAGGCTCCAGCAATCTGGACCCGCTGAGCCTGGCGCTGAACCTGGAGGCCAACGTGGTGGCACGGGACGCATCGCTGAATGCGGCGCTGCGGCGCAGCCTGGACCGACTGATCGCGCAGGATTGCCGCCCGGTGGAACTGCCCAAGAACTCCAAGCGCCGCCTGCGCCGCTTGTGGATCGGGGTGGTGGTGTTTCACTTCCTGCGGCGCTTCCCGGCCTGGGCCGGCAGCCTGCCCGCGCACAAGCCCCGGCTGCACTCCGTGGCTGCCGAACCTGGCGGGGACACCGCATGAGAATCTTCCGCACTTCGTGGATGCGGGCCGTGCGGCACCGCTGGCCCCGCATCAAGCGCATTCTGCCCATCCTCGTCCTGCTGGTGGTGGGCGGGCTGCTGTATTACTTCGGCCGCTCGGTGGACTGGCCCCAGGTCTGGATCGCCATGCGCAAGATTCCCGCCGAGCGGATCGCGGTGGCGGCGGGATTGGTGCTGGCGGGCTATCTGGCTTACGGCAGCCTGGATCTGTTGGGAAAACGGTATACGCACCATACCCTGGCGGCCCCCAAGGCCCTGGGCGTCGCCATCGTCAGCTACGCGTTGAATCTGAACCTGGGCGTGCTGGTGGGCGGCCTGGGCGCACGGCTGCGGCTGTATACGCGGCTGGGGTGCCGCAAGTCCGTCGCGACGCGCGTAGCCCTGTTTTCCGCGGCGTCGAACTGGATCGGCTACGGCTGGCTGGCGGGCGCGCTGTTCGTGTGGGGCGTCGTGCCCGTGCCCGCCGGGTGGGAAATCGGTTCGGGCATGCTGCGCTTGCTGGGCGTGGGACTGCTCGCGCTGGCTGGCGCTTATGTGCTGACCTGCGCGAAATCCCGCCGGCGCAATTGGACCTGGATGGGGCAGCGCGTGACCCTGCCCGGCGCGGGCATGGCCTTGGCCCAGAGCGCCGTGGCCGCGCTGTCCTGGGCGATCATGGGCGGCATCATCTATGTATTGCTGCAAGGCAAGGCGGACTACCCCGCGGTGCTGGGCATCCTGCTCTGCACCAGTTTCGCGGCGGTCATCACCCGCGTGCCGGGCGGGCTGGGTACGACCGAGGCTATTTTCGTGGCCGCGCTGGCGCCGCAGATCCCGGCCGCCGAAGTCCTGGGCGCGGCGCTCGCCTACCGCGCGCTCTACGCCCTGGCGCCCCTTTGCCTGGCGCTGGCGGCCTTTCCCCTGATCGAACTTCGGCTGGGACTGCGCCGCCGCAAAACGCCCGCGCCGCCCGCCCCGCCTGGTGGCGCGGCACGCCGCTTGCTGTAAGGCCGCCCATGAACCGTCCCCTTGCACCCCACACCGTCGCCGCCTATCCACGGCGCGCGGGCGCGTCCGAACATGAAATCGCTTCGCAGGAAGCGCTGGCGCTACGGCTGGCCGCCCTGCTGGGGCTGCGATTCGTGCCCGGGTTCCGGCCCAGCCGCCACCGCGGCGAACCTCCACCCTACTACGTGCCCGACCGCAGCATTACCAGTCTGGCGCGCGCCGCCAAACTGGGCATCTCGCGGGCGGCGGATCTGTACGGCGGCGTGACGCCGCACGCCTTCGTCGCGTCGAAGTCCATCACCCATGGTGTGTTCGATGCGCGGGCCAAGGCGCCCGAGGGCTGGGTGCGCAACCTGGCCGAGGAGCTGCGCGAGGTGGTGCTCAAGGGATATTCCGCCTTTACGCTGGAGGACGCGCAGCGCGCCGGAGAACGCATGCTGCGCGATGGAGCACTGCGCATCAAGCCGGCGGACGCCAATGCGGGCCGTGGGCAGATAGTCGTACGCACGCCGGAAGAACTGCGCAAGGGGCTAGCCCTGCAGCATGCCGCGTCCGTGCGCCGGCTGGGGCTGGTGCTGGAGGAAGACCTGGCGGAAATCTCCACCTACAGCGTGGGCTGGACCCGCGTGGGCAAGCTGGAAACCTCGTATGTGGGCACGCAGCGCCTGACGCCGGACAACGACGGGGTGTCGGTCTATGGCGGTTCGACGCTCTGCTTTGCCCGGGGCGGCTTCGACGAGTTGCGGGCGCTGGACCTGTCCGACGAAGAGCGGCTCGCCGTCGATATGGCCTGCCGCTACGACACGGCGGTGTCCACCGCCTACCCTGATTTCTTTGCTTCGCGCCGCAACTACGACGTCGCCATCGGGCGCACGGCGGCGGGCGAACCGCGATCCGGCGTGCTGGAACAGTCCTGGCGCGCGGGCGGCGCGAGCATTGCCGAGCTTGCGGCGCTGCAGGCATTCCTGCTGTCGCCCTCGTTGAAGACGGTGCTTGCCGCCACCCGCGAACGCTATGGCCACGACGAACCCCTGCCGACGCCGCAGCGCTGCGTCTACCGGGGCGAGGATTCCGCCGTGGGTATGATTACCAAGTCGGGTGGCATTCTGGAGGAGGACAATGGCGGCGTTTAGCGATCCCATCGACATCGAGGTGGCGGACCAGCGCCTGGCGGGCACCTTCCTCACCCCCGAGAACAAGGTGCCCGGGGTCCTCTTCATCCACGGCTGGGGCGGCGACCAGGCGTTCGACCTGGCGCGCGCCAAGGGGATTGCGGCGCTGGGCTGCGTCTGCCTGACCTTCGATCTGCGCGGGCATGCGGCCACGCAGGCGCAGCAGATGCAGGTGTCGCGCGACGACAATCTGCGCGACGTGATGGCCGCGTATGACCGGCTGGCGTCCCATCCGTCGCTGGACAGCGGTTCGGTCGCGGTCGTGGGCAGCAGCTACGGCGGCTACCTGGCCGCCATCCTGAGCGGGCTGCGGCGGGTGCGGTGGCTGGCGCTGCACGTGCCCGCCCTGTACCGGGACGACGAGTGGATGCTGCCCAAGAACCAGCTCAATCGCGACACGCTGCGCGCCTACCGCAACAGCCATGTGGAACCCGAAAGCAACCGGGCCCTGTCCGCGTGCGCGGAATTTCCGGGCGACGTGCTGATCGTCGAAGCCGAGCACGACCTTTATATTCCGCACTCCACCATCATGAGCTACCGCTCGGCATTCCGGCGTTCGCATTCGCTGACGCACCGCATCCTCGACGGGGCGGACCACGGGCTGAGCGACAAGGCCTCGCAGCAGGCCTATACGTCGATCCTGGTGAATTGGGTCACGGAGATGGTCATGGGCGCGCGGATCGGCCGGGCCCGGCCCGCGCCGTGATCGGCCTCAGGGCTTGCCGGGGCTGAGCAGATCCGACAGCGCGTTGCCCAGTTCCTTGACCGCGCCGGAGACGCCCTCGGCGGCACCTTCCGCGCCGACACCGATGGCGTGACCAAAGCCTTGCGCCACCTGGGCCGAGAAGCCGCGCGTCACGGAAAATTTGGGATTGTCCAGCCGGCCAGCCAGCGCGAAATCAAAGCGGATCGTGCCGCTCTTGTCCTTCAGCGCGGCCAGCACGGCCTTGCGCGGCAGCGAGAACAGGTTGCCGTCTCCGCCGAACTTCAGGCCGTGCAGCGCCACGGCGCCGGAGGCGCGCAATTCCCGGCCCTTGATGGCGGTTTTCATGTCGAGGTCCATAGACCCTGCCGTCAGCGAGCCCGCGCCATTGTCCGATAGATACGGCGCCGCATAGCGGATGTCCATGTTGCGCACGGCGACCGTCATGTCGGCGTCCGTGCCGCCGACGACCACCTTGCCTTGCGCCCGCACCGTCGATTCGCCATTACGGTTTTCTTCGACCTTGCCGCTGAATTCCATGTCGCTGGCGGTGCCGTCGCCCGGGATCATCACGGGATGCAGGCGCGCCTGGACGTCGGTGAACGGAATCCGGTGCGGCGGCTTCGCCACCTCGCCATCCAAATATTGCAGGCGGCCATCGCGCAGCACCAGGTCCGCGACGCGGATGGGCTCGTTTCGACGAGACTTGCCGTCGCCGCCGTCGCCGGCCCGCAGCGCGGCTTGCACGGCCGGCGATATCTGCATGGCGCCGTCCGCGCCCCGGACGACGGCGAAATCGAAATCTTCGATCGTGATGCGCTTGAAGACGGCCTCGTGCCGCAGGAAGGCGGACCATTCCGGTTCGAGCACGATGCGGCGCGCCCGCGCGCCTGGCTGACCCGAGGCGCCGGGCACGGCGACGTCGGTCAGGACCACCTGCCTGAACCCGACCTGCACGTTGCCCACCTGGCTGCGCGGCCCCAGCATGCTTGCGATGCGCTGTTCGGCGATGCGGGTGGCCGCCAGCGCAAGCACGCCGGCGATCGCCGCGATCAGAAGCAGGATGGCCAGGACGTTGCCCCAGCCCGACCGGCCTCGCCGGGCGTCTGCGTTCAAGCTCATTGTGTTTCCCGAAGTCTGGAGTGGCGATGGCGCCTTGCGCGCCGCATTCCTTTCACCATAGCGAGGCGCGGCGCCCTGTGCAACCCGAGCATCGTCCTGGATGCGCAATCGTTCATCAATGGTCAAAAAGGATGAGGCCACTCACGAACGAGGCTTGCGCCAGCGCGGCAAGCAAGCGGCGTGCCCAGCCGGAGGACGCGCGTCAACGGAACCTGTCGCGCTTCCAGGACAGGCGCCAATAGCGCTCCATCTGCTCGTCCTCGAAGGGCGAGCCATATCCGGAGCCCTCGGCCCCGGCCAGGCTGGCATGGGCAGCCGCCGCGCGCTGCCTGGCGCCATCGGCGTCGCCTTCCGCGAGGCGGATCGGGGTCGCGACGATATGCTGATGCAGCAGGAAGGCAAGCCGCTCCTGCACGGCCCCCGGGCGGCCTCGGTCCGAGGCTTCCTCGTAGGCCACCCAGCTCACTCGGCGAAACAGGCCGCGGATCGTCAGCGCCGCGTCGCAGACCCGCACATGGGCCGAATGGAACAGCCCCAAGGGCATGAGGATGATGCGGGGACGCAGGGTGGAGAGCGCGGCGGCCAGCGCGCCGGTCAGGCGCCCCTCTTCGCCGACGTCCAGATATTGTTCGTCCAGCAGGTCCATCTGTACGCCTTGCACGCCCAGCAGGGCCAGCGCCCGATCGCTTTGCGCGTGCCGGACCAGGACCGCCTGCCTGCCGTCCTTGAAGCCGCTGCGGCGGTCCCTGTCGCTCAGTTGGCCCGCGCCGAGCGGCATGCCGGAAAAAACGGTGAGGACGGTGCTGTCCGGGCGTCCCGCGAGCAAGCTCCCGCAACTGACGACGGCGTCGTTGAAGTACGGGGAGATCGCAATCAGTCTGCCTTCGGCCAGCATACCGTCCTCTCCGGGGCTACCAGTACGGCGGCTGGTTGTAGTACTGGTGAATGCCGCGCGCCCAGGTCTCGTCCGCCATGCTCGGCCAATTGTCCTTATCGAAGCCTTCGGCATTCTTGAGCGTGTCCTTGTCCACGTTCAGGACGAAGCACTTGCGATCGGTATCCAGCGTCAGCGCGCCCCAGGGAATGGCATACAGCTTGTCGCCGATACCCAGGATGCCGCCGCGCGACAGCACCGCGTAGGCGATACGGCCGTGGGGCACATCCAGCATGATGTCCTGGATGCTGCCCAGCGATTCGCCCGCGGGGTTGTAGACGTCGTTGCCTTCCAGCGTGCCCGCCGCCATCACTTGCGGACCGGGTCCGCTGGGGTCGCTTTTTGGCCCGCCCACGATGTTGGTCTGGCTTTGCGCCTGTCCGGCGCCTGTCAATGGTTGGTTCATCGTTTTCTCCATGGATGGAATGTGCCGCGAGGCTAACGGTTCGCCCCGCGGCCTTCCCTACGCAAGCGATGTGCCGCACGGCTTAGCCGGGGCCGCGAGCACGGAAAGCCGGCCGAGGGCGGCATTTTTTACACGCAAGGCCGATAAAGCCGGGACCGGCCCCGCGTGCTGCTAGGCCCGGCCCCGCCGGCGTGCGTGGTGCGCACGGCATCAACGCCGGCGATGGTCCGACATCATGCAGATGCCGGCCAGCACGCCGATCAACGCGGCGCCCGCCACGCTCTTCCAGGCGTTCTCATGCACATATTCGTCGGTGGCGTGCGAGACCTCCCGGGCCCGGTCCCACGCGGCGCGCTCCCAGCCCTTGGCCTGCTCCCGCGCCGCGTCCAACTGATGCTTGAGCTTGTCGCGCGCGGCTTCGATCTCGGACCCGCTATAGCTGGCGGTGCTGCGCAGCAGGTCCTCCGTGCCGGTTATCAGGTCGCGCACGGTGCGCGTTGAACTGTCCGACGGTTGAAACATATTGCGCAGCCTCTCTTGCTTGTTCATGTGCTCTCCTTGGTAAGTGGGGATCATGCTTGCGGCATGGCCTGGACGGACTCAGCCGCAAGCGGCATGCCGTCCGCCCAGCCGGTCGATGCCGGGCGTCTGTTGCGGGTCTACGCCCGGCATGGGGTTGGGAATGCTGTCGGGCGGCCACCGCCCCTTCTCGTCCTTCTCATGGCCGGACGAATCCGGCTTGGGTTGTTCGGCGGGCGCCTGTTCGGGCGCGGGGCGCCCGCCCTGCCCGGGCTTGGGGGAATTGGTTGCGCCTGCATTGCTCATGTTGTGCTCCTGACATCGTGAAATCCGGCGGCGGCGGTCAAGCCCACCACTGTTTGATCGTGGCGCGGAGGGCCGCGCCGCCCGCCTCGCCGTTTTCCTTGCGCAGGGCCTGAAAGTACGCGCCGATCTGCTTGGCGGGGATATGCGGGGGTAATGGCGGCATCTCCGGGTCGGTCACCATTTCAAGGACCACGGGACGCGTCGCCGATAGCGCGCGATCCCACGCGGGGCCCACCGCTTCCGGGCTGTCGACGCGGATGCCTTCCAGCCCCAACAGCCGGCCGTAGTCGGCATACGAGAACTCCGGCAACCATTGCGAGTCCGCGAAGCGCGGGTCGCCGCCCATCACGCGCTGCTCCCAGGTGACCAGGTTCAGGTCGCCGTTATTGAGCACCATCACGACCAGCGTGGGATTTGCCCAGTCTTTCCAGCGATGGGCGATGGTGATCAGTTCGTTGATGCCCAGCATCTGCATGGCGCCATCGCCCACCAGCGCGATCACGGGGCGGTCGGGATAGGCCAGCTTGGCCGCCAAGGCATAAGGCACGCCGCAACCCATGGTGGCCAGCCCGCCCGACACCGAGCCCATCATTCCTTCCCGCAAGTCGATGTCGCGCGCGTACCAGTTCGCGGCGGACCCGGAATCGCAGGCGATGATGGTTTGCGGTGGCAGGCGCCTGGACAGTTCAAGAAACGGCCGCTGCGGGTTCAGCGGCTTGGCGTCCACCATGGCGCGCGCATGCACCGTGTCGCGCCAGTTGGCCACCTGCTTTTCGATACGCTCGCGCCAGCGCCGCGCTTTCTTGTGCTCCAGCAGCGGGATCAGGGCCTGCAGGGTCAGCCTGCTGTCTCCGACCAGGCCCACCTCGACGGGGTAGCGCAGGCTGAGCTTGCGCCCGTCGCGGTCGATCTGCACCCCGCGCGCCTGCCCTTCCTTGGGCAGGAATTCGGCGTAGGGAAACGAGGTTCCCACCATCAGCAGCGTGTCGCACTCGTTCATCATTTCCCAACTGGGCTGGGTGCCCAGCAGCCCGATGGCGCCGGTGACATACGGCAGGCTGTCGGGCAGGACGGCCTTGCCCAGCAGCGCCTTGGCCACCCCGGCGCCCAACAGTTCGGCGACCTGGCTGACCTCCGGGCCCGCCTCCAGCGCGCCCGCGCCCACCAGCATCGCGACCCGCTCTCCCCGGTTCAGGATGTCGGCGGCATTTCGCAGCGCATCCGCGCCGGGCACGCTGGCGTGCGAGGTCAGCCCGATGCCGGTATGAACCGTGCCGTGCTCGCGCGGCGGAACCTCCACCGCGGGCAGATCCTGCACATCGTTGGGAAATATCAGGCAGGTGACGCTGCGGCGTTCCATGGCGATGCGCACGGCGCGGTCCACCATGTGGCGCGCCTGCTCGGCGGTAGTGGCCATATGCACGAAATCGTGCGCCACGTCCTTGAACAGGCTGACGAGGTCAACCTCTTGCTGGTAATCGCCGCCCAGCGCGCTGCGGGCCTGCTGCCCCACCAGCGCGACCACGGGCTGGTGGTCCAGCTTGGCGTCATACAAGCCATTGAGCAAGTGGATGGCGCCGGGGCCGGACGTGGCCAGGCATACACCCACCTGGCCGGTGAATTTGGCGTGGGCGCAGGCCATGAACGCCGCGCTTTCCTCGTGCCGGGCCTGAATGAATTCCAGCGGCTCCTGCGTGCGGCCGAAGGCGCCGATCAACCCGTTTATCCCGTCGCCAGGGTAGCCAAAGACCCGTCTGACACCCCATTGCGACAGCCGCTTCAACACGAAGTCGGACACTGATTCCATACGTTTCTCCCGCGTTCGTCACTGAAAGCAAGTGCAGGCAGCAATCGCCGTTCCTGCCCGCAAAGGGAAATCGGGCGCATGCGGGGCACAAAAATTACAAAGCGGGCGCCGGGCGGCGCCTACACCTTCCGTCCTAGCCGTCTTTCGGAGGAAAGCGCGGGCGGATTTTCTGCTGCACTGCGGCATTTTCTTGGCCGCGCTCGGGTTTGGGCACACCGCTTGCGTATACGCAGGCTTCGGCGGGATCGCGGTTCATGTCCGTGGCCTGCCACCCACCTGGAGCAAGCATGGCGAAGACGAGAACCCTGATCGTGGCGGGGGAAGCGTTCCCCCTGGCCAAAACGGGCGGCCTGGGCGATGCCATCACGGGCATGGCTCGCGCATTGAGCGAGGCGCGGGTGCCACTGACCGTGATGCTGCCGGCGTACCGGGGCGTAACCGCCAAACTCAAGCGCGTCCACACCGTCGCGACGCTGACGGACATGCCGGGCGGCGACGCCTCGCTTCTGGCCGGCACATGTCCGCAATCCGGACTGGACTATCTGCTGGTGCAGAACGATGCCCTGTACGACCGCGCGGGCATCTATGCCGACGAAAGCGGCGCCGAGCATCCCGACAACGGTACGCGCTACGCGGCCCTGGCGCATGCGGCGGTGCGCGTGGCGGCCGGCCTGCCCGGCGTACTCCGCCCCACGCTGGTGCACGCCCACGACTGGCACGCCGGACTGGTGCCGCTACTGCTGCGCGCGGCCCGCCTGCATGACGTGAAGAGCGTGATGACCATACACAACCTGGCATTCCAGGGCTTGTTCCCCATGGAATGCGCGGACCTGTACGGCGTGCCCGATTGGGCGCGCAACGACGACGGCGCCCAGGCTTGGGGCAAGCTGAACTTCCTGAAGGCCGGCATCCGCTACGCGGACCGCGTCACGACAGTCAGCCACACCTATTCCCGCGAGATCATGACGCCCGCCTTCGGCTGCGGGCTGGATGAATTGCTGAGAAGCCGCGCGGGCGATCTGCTGCCGATTCCGAACGGCATCGACGACGTGCTCTGGAATCCCGCGCGGGATCCCTATCTGCGCAGCCACCGCTACTCGGTCCGCGACCTGGCGAACAAGGCCTATTGCAAGGCGGCCCTGCAGCGTGAATTCGGGCTGCGTCCGGATCTGGGCGCCACCCTGATGGCCATGGGCAACCGCCTGACCGAGCAGAAAATGGTGGATGTGGCCGTGCAGGCGCTGCCCGAGGCGCTGGACCGGCATCCCGGGCTGCAGATCGCGATCCTGGGCCAGGGCGACCACCGTCTGGAACAGGCCCTGCTGGAGATTGTCGACCGGTATCCGGGTCGTTGCGCGGCCCACATTGGCTACGACGAGGGTATCGCCCACCGGCTGCACGCGGGCGCGGACATCCTGCTGCACGCCAGCCGCTTCGAGCCCTTTGGCCTGACCCCGCTCTATGCCATGCGTTATGGCGCGTTGCCGATCGGTTCGCGCGTGGGCGGCATGGCCGACACGATCGAAGATCCCGGTCCGCGCGCGCCGCTGTCCGCGATGGCATCGGCCAACGGGCTGCTGTTCGATGGCGACGCTCCGCAAGCCATGAGCGCCGCCATCGAACGGGCGGTGAATCTGCGTGGGCACCACTTGTTGTGGCGGATCATGCAGCGCAACGCCATGACAGCCGACTTCGGCTGGCGGTCTGCGGTCGGACTCTATGCGAGCCTGTACCGCTCGCTGGTCGAGCCGGAATCCGCCAACGCGCCCGCTGCGCCCGCCGGTCAACAGGTCGGGCGCGGCGCCGTCGCCCGCCTTCCCCGTTCCGGCGGCGCCATGCCGGCGACCATCTAAGGAGAACGCCCGGTGCCTACACCCAGCGCCGTTCCGCACCCCCGCACGCCTTTGCGCCTGTACCACGCCCGCCATGGCCTGGACGCCGGCCCCGCGGGCGGCGCGCCAGGCCTGTATGCCAGGCTGGAGCAGCGCGGGTTCAATGCCGTCATGATTCCCGCCCCATGGCTCGTGTCTCCCGACGGCGGTTCCGGCGCCCCACTGGATGCCGACACCGCCGTGATGGATGGCGTGGAGGTTCCCCTTACCCACTGGTACGCGCAGGCGGCCAGGCAGCTATCCGCGCACCGGCTAGGTCTGTACGTGGATGTGATCCTGGACCGCTGCGCCCGCGATGCGGTCGCGGCCACCGCGGCGCCGGGCTGGTACCAGTCGCGCCATGACGATCCGGCGCGCGATCCCCGTCTGTCCGCCGAGGCGCGCAGCGTACTGCATTTGCAAGACGGGCCCTTGCCGCCCGGCTTTCTGGCGGCGTGGACCGAAAGGCTGTCACGCTGGCTCAGCCATGGCGTCGACGGCGTGGTCTTCCAGGCGCCGCATCGCCTGCCCGCTTCGGCCTGGCGCGATCTGTTCGCGGCATTGCGCCGGCAGCGCCCCGACGTGCGGCTGCTGGCATGGACCCCGGGTCTCGCGCCCGAGAGCCTGGCGGCCTTGCGCGACGCGGGCTTTGACGCCTCTTTCTCTTCCCTGCCCTGGTGGGATTTCAAGTCCGCCTGGCTGGCCGACGAAGACGCCAGGCTGCGGGCCATGGGCGGCGTGATCGCATCGCCGCCCCAAGTCGGCGCGGCGCGGCCCAAGGTCGATGGCAAGCGCGCGCTGTGGAGCGCGGCCGTATCGGGCGACGGCTTGATGTTCAACGACGATGACGAACGCCTGCTGCCCGGTGTCGCCATGGTGAACCGCTGGTTCGCCGACACCCGCCTGCAGGGCCCGTTGCGCCTGCTGGGCGGCCGCGATGGCGGCTGCAGCGTGCTGTTGCGCGGCACGGAGGATGGCGCGTCAGCCGCGCTGGCCATCAATCCGTCGGATGCCCGCGAGGCGGACCTGGACTGGGATGCGCTTGCGCCCCTGCTGCCCCCCGCCGACCTGGTGCCGCACACGCCGCCCGAGGGGCTGCAGGCGGACGGCAATGCGCTGGCGCCGGGCGAATGCGCTCTGCTGATGCTGGCCCCCACGGAACCGGTGCGCGATGTCGCGCGCCACCAGAGGACTCGCGCCGACGACGCGGCGAACCTGCGTATCGCGCTGGAAAACGTCAGCCCCGCGGTCGATGGAGGCGCCTTCCCGGTCAAGAGCATTCCGCATGCGAGCATCGCCGTGCAGGCGGACATCTTCATGGACGGCCACGACCAGCTTGCCGCCGAGCTGCGCTGGCGGGCCAAGGACGAGCCCCGCTGGCGCACGGTGCCGATGGAGCGCGGCCTGAACGACCGCTGGGAGGCCGCGTTTCGGCCGCGGCGCGTGGGCGCGCACGAATTCGCCGTCGCCGCCTGGTTCGACGCCTGGCACACCTTTCGCCACGACATCGAGTTGAAGCATCAGGCCGGCCGCGACCTGAGCCTGGAGGTGCACGAGGGCCTGGCGCTGTTGCGCGACGCCCTGGCGCGCGCGCAAGCCGGATCGCCGGGTGACGCCGCGCCCGTGCAGCGTGCTCTGGACGCTTTCGCGGACGCCGACCTGGCGCGGCCGGCCCCGCCCACGCTCGAACAGGTGGTCGCGCTGCTGGATCCGGAACTGGCGCGCGCCATGCGTGACCTGGACGATCATCCGTTCGAAGCCGTCAGCCCCCTGGCCTATCCCGTCTGGGTGGACCGCAGCCAGGCCTGCCATTCAAGCTGGTATGAACTGTTCCCGCGATCCCAGGCCGCCGAGCCGGGCCGGCACGGCACCTTCGACGATGTGATCGCCCGGCTGCCGGACGTGCGCGAGATGGGCTTCGACGTGCTGTACCTGCCCCCCATCCATCCGATCGGCCAGCGCAACCGCAAGGGGCGCAACAACAGCCTGCGTGCCGAGCCGGACGATGTCGGCAGCCCCTACGCCATCGGCGCGGCCAGCGGCGGCCATGACGCCATCGAACCCCAGCTTGGCACCCTGCCCGATTTCCTGCGGCTGGTGGACGCCGCGGCCCGGCAGGGCATGGAGATCGCGCTGGACTTCGCCATCCAGTGTTCGCCCGACCATCCGTGGCTGGCGCAGCATCCCGACTGGTTCTCGTGGCGGCCCGACGGCTCGCTGCGATACGCCGAGAATCCGCCCAAGAAGTATGAGGACATCGTCAACGTCGCCTTCTACGGCGCGCCGGCGCGGCGCGCGCGCAAGCTGGGCCTGTGGCGGGCGCTGCGCGACATCGTGCTGTTCTGGGTCGGGCACGGCGTGCGCATCTTTCGCGTGGACAACCCGCATACCAAGCCGCTGCCCTTCTGGCAGTGGATGATCGGGGAAGTGCATGCGCAGCATCCCGACGTGATATTCCTGTCCGAGGCGTTCACGCGGCCAAAAATGATGTACCGCCTGGCGAAGATCGGCTTCACGCAGTCGTATACCTACTTCACCTGGCGCAACGAAAAAGCGGAGCTTGCGGCCTACCTGGAAGAAATATCGTCGCCGCCCGCGGCCGACTTCTTCCGGCCGCATTTCTTCGTGAACACGCCCGACATCAACCCCTTCTTCCTGCAGACATCGGGCCGCCCCGGTTTCCTGATACGCGCCGCGCTGGCGGCGTTGGGGTCCGGATTGTGGGGCGTCTACAGCGGCTTCGAGCTGTGCGAGGGCGCCGCCTTGCCGGGCAAGGAGGAATACCTGGACTCCGAGAAGTACGAACTGCGGCAACGCGACTGGCATCGCCCCGGCAACATCCGCGCCGAGATCACCCGCCTGAACCAGATCCGCCGCGCCAATCCCGCGCTGCAGACCCACGCGGGGCTGACGCTTGCGGCCAGCGGCAACGACCGCGTGCTGGCGTTCTACAAGTCCACGCCGGGCCACGGCAATGTGGTGCTGGTGGCCATCAGCCTGGACCCGTTCCTGCCCCAGTCCGCCCGCATCGAAGCGCCCTTCTGGCTGTTTGGCGAGGCCGATAGTGGACAACTGGCCGCCGAAGACCTCCTGACCGAAAGCCGCGAGACCTGGCATACGAAGACCCGCGCGCTGACGCTGTCGCCCGATCAACCCTATCGCGTGTGGCGCCTGTCGCTGCATGGATGACGCCCACGCCCCTTGCCATGATCAGTGAAATCCAAACCATTCAAGACGATGCGCTCTGGTACAAGGATGCCGTCATCTACCAGTTGCATGTGAAGTCGTTCTTCGACTCGAACGGGGATGGCGTCGGCGACCTGCCAGGCCTGATCTCCAAGCTGGACTACATCGCCAGCCTGGGCGTCAACACCATCTGGCTGCTGCCCTTCTACCCCTCTCCCCGGCGGGACGACGGCTACGACATCGCGGACTATCGCGGCGTGCATTCCGACTACGGCACGATTGCCGACGTGCGCAAGCTGATCCGCTCGGCGCATGCCCGCGGACTGCGCGTCATCACGGAACTGGTCGTGAACCATACGTCGGACCAGCACCCGTGGTTCCAGCGGGCGCGCGCCGCCAAACCCGGGTCCGCCGCCCGCAATTTCTACGTGTGGTCGGACAACGACAAGGCCTACGCGGGCACGCGCATCATCTTTTGCGACACCGAGAAATCGAACTGGACCTGGGATCCGGTCGCGAACGCGTACTTCTGGCACCGCTTCTATTCGCACCAGCCCGACCTGAATTACGACAATCCGCAAGTCCTGAAGGAAGTGCTGTCCGTGATGCGCTACTGGCTGGACATGGGCGTGGATGGCCTGAGACTGGACGCTGTGCCCTATCTGGTCGAGCGCGAAGGCACCAACAACGAGAACCTGCCCGAGACGCACCAGGTGCTCAAGGAGATCCGCGCCGTGATCGAGGCCGAGTATCCCGGCCGCCTGCTCCTGGCCGAGGCCAACCAATGGCCCGAAGACGCGCAGGAATATTTTGGCGCGGGCGACGAATGCCATATGTCGTTTCACTTCCCGCTGATGCCGCGCATGTACATGGCGATCGCCCAGGAAGACCGCTTCCCGATCACCGACATCATCCGGCAGACGCCGGATATTCCCGCCACCTGCCAGTGGGCCATCTTCCTGCGCAACCATGACGAACTTACGCTGGAGATGGTGACCAGCCGCGAGCGCGACTACCTCTGGAATGTGTACGCGGCCGAGCCGCGCGCCCGCATCAACCTGGGCATCCGCCGCCGGCTGGCGCCGCTGCTCGAACGCGACCGCCGCCGTGTCGAACTGATGAACAGCCTGCTGCTGTCCATGCCAGGCACGCCGGTGCTGTACTACGGCGACGAACTCGGCATGGGTGACAACGTCCACCTGGGCGACCGCGACGGCGTGCGCACGCCGATGCAATGGTCGCCGGACCGCAACGGCGGATTCTCGCGCGCCGATCCCGAGCGGCTGCCGCTGCCGGTGCTGATGGGCCCGCTGTACGGCTATGAGGCGGTGAACGTCGAAGCGCAGCAGCGCGATCCGCATTCGCTGTTGAACTGGACCCGCCGCCTGCTGGCCCAGCGCCGTCAAAGCCATGCCTTCGGGCGCGGCACGCTGCGCTTCATCTTTACCGGCAACCGCAAGATCCTGGCGTATCTGCGCCAATGGCAGGACACGACCATCCTGTGCGTCGCCAACCTGTCCAATGCCGCGCAGCCGGTGGAACTGCACATGCAGGAGTTCGCCGGCCGGGTGCCGGTGGAGATGCTGGGGGGCACGCCCTTCCCCGCCATCGGCGAACTGCCCTATCTGCTGACGCTGCCGCCCTACGCGTTCTACTGGATGGACCTGAGCGTGGACGCCGCGCCGCCGGGATGGCATGCCACGGCCCCCGCGCAGATGCCCGAGCTGGTCACGCTGGTGCTCAGGTCGCGCGGCGGCGCCGCCCTGACGGATGGCTCGCGCGCCACACTGGAAAACGAAATCCTGCCCCAGTACCTGGCCCGTCAGCGCTGGTATCCGGGCACCGAGCCGCCCTCGCGCGCGCGGCTGGCCTATGCCACGCCGTTCGCGTCGGCGGACGGCGAATACTACTGGGCCGAGGTCGAACCGCAGGACGGCGTGGAGGGCATGCGGGCGCAAGCGCCGTTCGTGCTGGTCTGGGATGAAACCGCCGTCATCCAATACGCCATCGCCCGGGTGCGGCGCGGCCCGGAGGTCGGCATCCTGGCCGACGCCTTCCTGCAGCCGGGCTTCGTCACGGGCACCCTGAAGGCCATGCAGGCCGGCGCCGAACTGGACGGCCGCAGCGCCGGCAAGCCCGGCGACAAGCCGGGCATCATCCGCTTCATTCCGGAAGCGGGCCTGGTCGAAATGGCGCTGGCCGACAACCCCGAACTGCAATGGCTGACGGCCGAGCAGTCGAACAGCTCGGTCATCGTTGACGGCCAGCTGATATTGAAGCTGATCCGCAGCGTGCAGCCTGGCGTTTCGCCCGAAGCCGAGATGACGCGCTATCTGACGCGCGCCGGCTACACCAATATTCCCGCCCTGTTGGGCGAGGTGCAGCGCGTGGACGCGGAAGGCGTGATCCACACGCTGGCCGTCGCCCACCGCTATGTCGTCAACGAGGGCGACGCCTGGAGCTGGACGCTGGACTATCTGAAGCGCACGCTGGCCAACGCGCTGCTGGTGGGCAACAGCCCCGAGGAATTCGAGGAGAGCCTGCAGGGCTACGCCGTCATGGCCGCCACCATCGGCGAGCGCCTGGCGCAGATGCACGCGCTGCTGGCCGCGCCCACGGACGATCCGGACTTCCAGCCGCGGCTCGCCAGCCAGGCGGATTCCGATGCGCGCGCGGAGCATATCCGCGGGCTGCTGGACCGCGCGGAACAAGCTTTGCGCGCCCAGTTCGACAAGCTTGAAGCGCCGTCGCGGGCGTGCGCCGAATGGTTCTTCGACCATCATGCCCGCCTGTCGGACCGGGTCGCCACCATGGCGCAGGCCGAAATCGGCACAACGTGCCTGCGCGTGCATGGCGACTTCCATCTGGGACAGGTTCTGGTGGCGCAGACTGACGCCTACCTGATCGACTTCGAAGGTGAACCCATCAGCAGCCTGCAAGCGCGCCGGGCCCTGGCCTCGCCCTACAAGGACGTGGCCGGCATGCTCCGGTCGTTCGACTATGCGGCCGCCTCCATCGCGCGGACCGACCTGATGGGCGGCGCGCACATGGACGCCAATGCCGGCGCGGACGACAGCCCGGCCGCGTCCGTCGCGCCCGCCGAACAACGCGACGCGCTGCTGACGCGCTTCAGGCACCAGGCCTCTGACGCCTTCCTGCGAGGCTATCGCGGCGCCCGAGGCGAGGCATTGACGCCAGCGGGCGGCGAAGAAGGCACGCTGCTGTCGCTCGCCCAGCTTGAAAAGGCAGCCTATGAAGTCGGCTACGAGGCGGCCCACCGCCCCGACTGGATCTCGATTCCCCTATGCGCGTTGACCGAATTGGCGCGAAACGTCCTGCTGTCGGCGGCGATAGACGCCGAAGGAAAAGCGCCATGACCGAAGTGTTCACCCCCCACGCCCCGGCCGCCGCGGACGGCGGCCGTATCGACGCCATGGAGCTGACGGCCCTGGCTTGCGGCCTGCATGACAATCCCTTCGCGGTCCTGGGACCGCATCACGGCTGGCTGCGGGTATTCGTGCCTGGGGCCCTGGCCGTCGACGTGCTGGACCAGGACGGCGAGCGCACCCCGCTGCGCGAGCAGGGGCAAGGGCTGTATATCGGCCAGGCGGCCGGGGTGCGGCCCGGCGACGGCGCCTCGTACCGGCTGGCCATTCAATGGCCCGGCGCCGAGCAGATCACCGCGGATCCCTATGCCTTCGGCGCCTTGCTGGACGAAGCCACGCTGCGCCGGTTGGCGCAGGGTTCATGGCGCGACGCGGCCGATGCCCTGGGCGCGTGCCTGATGGAAGTGGACGGCGTGGCGGGATTGCGGTGCGCGGTCTGGGCGCCCAATGCAAGACGCGTCGCCGTGATCGGCGATTTCAATGGCTGGGACGGGCGGCGGCACGGCATGCGCCTGCGGCATGCCGCGGGCGTCTGGGAGATCTTCATCCCTGGCGTGCGGCCGGGTGAACGCTACAAATTTTCCATCACCGATCAAGCCGGCGTCCAGATCCCGAAGGCCGATCCCATGGCGCGCCGCTGCGAAGAAGCGCCGGCCACCGCGTCCGTCGTGGACGACCCCGCGCCCTACGCTTGGAACGACGCGGCATGGATGCAGGAGCGCGCAGGCCGCCAATCCCCCGCCGCGCCGCTGTCGATCTATGAAGTGCATGTCGGGTCGTGGGCCAGGCTGGACCAGGGCCCCTGCGCGTGGGACCAGCTTGCGGACAAGTTGCCGGCCTACGCGCGCGCCATGGGATTCACGCATCTGGAGCTGATGCCCATCATGGAGCACCCGTTCGGCGGTTCGTGGGGCTACCAGCCCTTGGGCATGTTCGCGCCCACGGCCCGCTATGGCCCGCCCGCCGCCTTCGCGCGATTTGTCGACCGCTGCCACGAGGCCGGCGTCGGCGTCATCCTGGACTGGGTGCCGGCGCACTTTCCCGACGACGCGCATGGGCTGGTCCGCTTCGACGGCACGTCCCTCTACGAGTACGACGACCCGCGCGAGGGCTATCACCCCGACTGGCACACCATGGTCTACAACCTGGGCCGCAACGAAGTCAAGGCCTTCATGATCGCCAGCGCCATCCACTGGCTGCGGCGCTTTCATATCGACGGCCTGCGCGTGGACGCGGTGGCGTCGATGCTGTACCGCGACTACAGCCGCCAGCCCGGCGAATGGATACCGAACCGATACGGCGGCCGCGAAAACCTGGAAGCCGTTCAGTTCCTGCAGGAGCTCAACGGCACAGTACGCGCGGAGTTCCCGGACACCATCATGGTGGCCGAGGAATCGACCGCCTGGCCGGGCGTGACGGCCCCGGTGACGGAAAACGGACTGGGCTTCCACTACAAATGGAACATGGGCTGGATGCACGACACCCTGCGCTACCTGGAGCAGGATCCCATCCACCGCCGCCACCATCATCACGACATCACGTTCAGCATGGTGTATGCGTACAGCGAGCGTTTCATCCTGCCGCTGTCCCACGACGAGGTCGTGCACGGCAAGGGCTCGCTGCTGGGCAAGATGCCCGGTGACGGGGCCGCCCGTCTGGCCAACCTGCGCGCCTACCTGGGGTTCATGTGGGCGCATCCCGGCAAGAAGCTGCTGTTCATGGGCGGCGAGCTGGCCCAGCCCGCGGAATGGAACCACGACGGCACGCTGGACTGGAATCTGCTGGACCATCCGGGCCACCAGGGCATGCAGCGCCTGGTCGCCGACCTGAACCGGCTGTATTGCCGGCAGCCCGCGCTGCACGCGCTGGATGCGGATCCCGCGGGCTTTGCCTGGACGATCCTGGACGACCAGGACAACAGCGTGGTGGCGTTTGTCCGCAGCGACGGCCAGGGGCACATGCTGGCGGTGTCGAACTTCACACCCGTGACCCGCCACGGCTACCGCGTCGGCGTTCCGCGCGCCGGCAGGTGGATCGAAATGCTTAACACCGACGCTTCGCACTACGGCGGCTCCGGCCAGGGCAACCAAGGCGGAGCCAGCACTGGCGACATGGCGGCCCACGGGCAGCCTCAGGCCCTGTCGCTGACGCTGCCCCCGCTGTCCACCCTCTATCTGCTACACGAAGGCTGAATCCATGGATCCGTCCCAATTGACACGAATCAGCGGTGGGCAGCCCCATCCGCTGGGCGCCACCAGCGATGGGCTGGGCGTGAATTTCGCGGTCTTTTCCGCGAACGCCACACGCATCGAACTGTGCCTGTTCGACATGCGGGGCCGCAAGGAGCTTCGCCGCTTCGACCTGCCGGAGTGCACGGACGAGGTCTGGCATGGCTATCTGCCGGACGCGCAGCCCGGCCTGGTCTATGGCTATCGGGCGCACGGCCCATACGACCCGCAGAACGGCCATCGCTTCAATCCGCACAAGCTGCTGCTGGATCCCTACGCCCGCCAGCTGACCGGCCCCGTGCATTGGAGCAACGCGCTGTTCGGCTATCGCATGAACCATTCGCGCGAGGACCTGAGTTTCGACCGCCGGGATAGCGCACCGGCCATGCCCAAGGCCATCGTTGCCGACGAAGCCCCGTTCAACTGGGGCAACAGCAAGGCGCCGGCCACGGCCTGGAACGACACCACCCTCTACGAGGTCCATGTGCGCGGCGTGTCGATGCAGCGCGAAGACCTGCGCCAGCCCCTGCGCGGCACCTGCGCCGCGCTGGCCGATCCACGATTCATCGAACACCTGCAGCGGCTGGGCGTGACCGCCGTGGAGCTGCTGCCGGTGTACGCGTTCCTGCAGGACCATTTCCTGACGGAACGCGGGCTGCGCAACTACTGGGGCTACAGCACGCTGTCCTACTTCGCGCCAGAACCCTCGTATCTGATGCAGGATCCCAACGACCTGCGTCAGGCGGTGCGCCGCCTGCACGCGGCCGGCATCGAGGTCATCCTCGACGTGGTCTACAACCACACCTGCGAGGGCAACGAAATGGGGCCGACGCTGTCGTGGCGCGGGCTGGACAACGCCAGCTATTACCGACTGGTGCCCGGCGAGGAACGCCGCTACATCAACGATACCGGTTGCGGCAACACGGTGAACATGTCGCATCCCCGCGTGCTGCAGATGGTGACGGACTCATTGCGCTATTGGGCTACCTCGTATGGCGTGGACGGGTTCCGCTTCGACCTGGGCGTGACGCTGGGACGCGAGGGCAACGGCTACGACCCGGGCGCGGGATTCTTCGACGTGATCCTGCAGGATCCGGTGCTGTCCCGGCTGAAGCTGATTTCCGAACCCTGGGACATCGGGCCCGACGGCTACCAGCTTGGCAACCATCCGCCCGGGTTCGCGGAATGGAACGACAAGTTCCGCGATACGACCCGCCGGTTCTGGCGCGGCGACGAAGGCATGCGGGGCGACATGGCCGCGCGGCTGTGCGGTTCGCGCGATCTCTTCGACCGCCGCCACCGGCGGCCCTGGTCCAGCGTCAACTACGTGGCGTCGCACGATGGCTTCACCCTGGCGGACATCGTCAGCTACGACGGCAGCCACAACGAGGCCAACGGCGAAGGCGGCAACGACGGCCATTCCGAAAACTACAGCCATAACTGGGGCGAGGAAGGCCCGACCGAGGACGCGGAAATCCTGGAGACCCGCGGGCGGGTCCAGCGCGCGCAGTTGGCGAGCGTGCTGCTTTCGGACGGCACGCCGATGATCCTGGCGGGCGATGAATTCGGCAACAGCCAGGACGGCAACAACAACGCCTACTGCCAGGACAACGCCGTGTCGTGGCTGGATTGGACGCAGGCGCAGAGCGACACGGGGCGCGAGTTGAGCCGCTACGTGGCGCGGCTGATTGCCTTGCGCCGGGCCCATCCCAGCGTGCGTAGCGCCCGCTATGGCGATGCCGGCCAGGAACTGTCGCCGGGGGTGGCCGCCATCTCTTGGTTCGACGCCGCCGGCGCGCCCCTGGACGGACCTGCCTGGGAAAACACGCAGGAACGCGTGATGGGCTTGCGGCGCGCCGCCATGCTGGAGGATGGCGGCGTGGATGTGACCCTGCTGCTGATGAATCCCACGGCGGATCCCGTGCCGTTCGGCCTGGCCGAACCCGCCATGGCCTGGACCCTGGAGCTGGACTCCGCCACGCAGGCGCCGTCCGCGCCCCTGGACGGCGCCGAGGTGACGGTGGCGCCGCACAGCATCGTCCTGCTGACGGCGGCGCGCAAACCGGGAGACACCCCATGACACCTCCGTTCTCCTTCGGCGCCATCCCGCTGGAAAGCGGCGTGACGCGATTCCGGCTATGGGCGCCCAGCGCACCGGAAGGCCTGGCGCTGGAGGTGGAGGGCCATCCGCCCATCGCCCTGCGCCCGGGCGCCGACGGTTACGCGCAAGCCGACGTCGATTGCCCCCCCGGGGCCCGCTACCACTACCGGCTGGACGCGGACACCATCGTCCCCGATCCGGCCTCCCGCCTGCAGGATGGCGACGTGCATGGCGACAGCATCGTCGTCGCGCCCGGCGGCTACGAATGGCGCCATCCCGAATGGTCCGGCCGTCCCTGGGAAGAGACCGTGCTGTACGAAGTCCACGCCGGCCTGGCGGGCGGCTACGCGGGGCTGCTTGCCCGCCTTCCCGAACTGGCCGCCATGGGCATCACCATGCTGGAGCTCATGCCCATCGCGGATTTTCCCGGCGAGCGCAATTGGGGCTACGACGGCGTGCTGCCCTATGCGCCCGACACCGCCTATGGCACGCCCGACGCGCTGAAGCGCTTGGTCGACGGTGCGCACGGGCTTGGCATGAGCGTGATGCTGGATGTGGTCTACAACCATTTCGGGCCGGACGGCAACTATCTGTCCGGTTACGCGGCGCCCTTTTTCAGGTCCGACATCGATACGCCGTGGGGCGACGCGATCGACTTCCGCGAAGCCGCCGTCAGCCAGTTCTTCAAGGAGAACGCCCTGTATTGGCTGACCGAATACCGCTTCGACGGGCTGCGCCTCGACGCCGTGCATGCGATCGCCGGGCATGAATGGCTGCACGAACTGGCGCAGTTTGTGCGGGAAGGCGTGTCGGCCGAGCGCAACGTGCATCTGGTGGTGGAAAACGACGACAACCGCGCCAGCCTGCTTCAGGGCGATTTCGATGCGCAATGGAACGATGACGCGCACCACGTGCTGCATCATCTGCTGACAGGCGAGACCCGGGGCTATTACGCCGACTACTGCGACGCGCCCGCGCAGGCGCTGGCGCGGTGCCTGGCGGAAGGCTGGCTCTACCAGGGGCAGCCCTCCCCCTACCGCGGCGGACAGCCGCGCGGCGAACCCAGCGCCGCCTTGCCCCCTTCGGCCTTCGTGCTGTTCCTGCAAAACCACGACCAGACGGGCAACCGCGCGCGCGGCGAGCGGCTGATCAGCCTGGTGGACAGCGGTCAGCGCCTGCGCGCGGCAGTGGCGCTGCAGTTGCTGGCGCCGCAGATACCCTTGATTTTCATGGGTGAGGAACGCGGCGCCCGCGCGCCGTTTCTGTATTTCACAAGCCACACGGACCCCCTGCTCGCGCAGGCCGTGCGCGATGGCAGGCGGCGCGAATTCGCGGCCTTCCCCGAGTTCGCGGGCGATGCGCCCACGGCGCAATTGCCCGACCCGAACGATCCGGCGAGCTACCACGCCAGCAGTCCGTGGACGGACGGCGAAGACGCCGGCGAATGGATGCGGGATTACGCCGCCTTGCTTCAGTTACGGGCCCGCCTGATCTCGCCCCGGCTCGCGGGCGCGGTCAGCCTGGGCGCCAGCGGCATTGGCGAACGCAGCGTGTTCGCCCGCTGGGAACTGGCCGATGGCGCGCGCCTGACCGTCTACACGAATCTGGGGCCCGCGCATCAAGCCGTGCCCGCCCCGCTGATGCCCGGTCCGGACGTGTATGCCACCCTGCTGTTCGAATCGCTGGCCGGCGGCCGGGATGCGCTCGCCCGCGGCGAGCTTTGCCCGGACAGTACGGTCTGGTTGCTCGAGGAGCCCGCATGACCGCCGACGAAGCCCCGGATGGCGAACTGTCCGCCCTGGCCGCCGCGGCGGGCATCTTCGAGCACTGGACGGACGCCCGCCAGCGGTCCCGCCGCGTCGCGCCCGCCACGCTGCGCGCCCTGCTGGACGCGCTGGACTTGCCCGCCGACAGCCCGCAAGCCATCCGCGACAGCCGCCAACGCGTGGCGGCGCAAGCCGCGGACGCCTTGCCGCCCGTGATCGTGACCCGCATCGATGAGACGGCGCCGTTGCCGCGCGCCGCGCGCGGCCCTTACCGGATCGTCTGCGAGTCGGGGCGCATCGTGGAAGGCGAGATCCGCATCGACCGCGACGGCCAGCCTTGTCTGTCTGCCCCGGACGAGCCCGGATACCATCGGCTGTCGCTGGCGTCGGGCGACGCGACCCTGGCCGTCGCGCCCCGGCAGGCGCCCGGCCTGGCCGACCTGACCGGCGTCGGCAACCCGCGCTGCTGGGGAATCAGCGCACAGGTCTACAGCCTGCGGCAGGACGCATGCGCGGCGTTGCCGCGCACCCATGGCTTCGGGGACTTCGGCGCGCTGCGCGAGCTGGCCGTGGCCGCCGCCGAGCAAGGCGCCGATGTGCTGGCCATCAGCCCGGTGCATGCCATGTTTGCCGCGCAGCCCGAGCGCTGCAGCCCCTACTCGCCCTCCAGCCGCCTCTTCCTGAATGTCCTGTATGCCGCGCCCGCCGGGGTGCTGGGCCAGGATGCGCTGGCCCGCGCGCTGGCCGGGACCGAGCCCGCAGATCTGAGCGCACTGGACGGGCTGGACCTGATCGACTGGCCCGCCGCCGCCGCGCAACGCCTGCATTTGCTGCGCGCGCTGCACGGCCAGTTCGCAAGCAGCGGGCCGGCGGGGCCGCGTCAGCGCTATGCGCAATTCTGTGCGGCGGGCGGGCAAGCCCTGCGCGACCATGCGGTGTTCGAGTCGTTGCATGCGACGCGACGGGCCCCGGACGGCGCGGTGCTGCCGTGGCGGCTATGGCCCGCGGGGCTGCGCGATCCGGCATCGGCCGAGGTCAGGCGCTTTGCGCAAGATCATCCGATGGAGGTGGACTTCCATCAGTTCGCGCAGTGGCTGGCCGCCGAAAATCTCGCGGCGGCGCAGGCGGCCGGCCGCGAGGCCGGAATGCGGCTCGGCCTGCTTGCCGACCTTGCCGTGGGCGACAGCCCCGACGGCAGCCATGCGTGGAGCCGGCAGGCCGACCTGATGCCGCGCATGTCGATCGGCGCGCCGCCCGACATCTACAACCCCCTTGGGCAGAATTGGGGCTTGACCGCGTTTTCCCCGCGCGCGCTGCACGCCAATGGTTACGCGGCATTCATCGATATGCTGCGCGCCAGCCTGGCGCACACCGGCGGCGTGCGCATCGACCACATCCTGGGCATGGCGCGGCTATGGCTGGTGCCCGACGGCGCCACGCCCGGCGAAGGCGCCTATCTGCGCTATCCGCTGGACACCCTGCTGGCGCTGACGGCGCTGGAAGCCTGGCGGCACCGGGCCTTCGCGATCGGCGAAAACCTGGGCACCGTGCCCGAGGGCTTCGACCAGCGCCTCAAAGACAACGGGCTGCTGGGCATGAACGTGCTCTGGTTCATGCGGCAAGCGCCGGACGCCGCGCCGGGACCGGATGCGCCGGCGGGCTTCACGGACCCCGCGCAATGGCCGCCCGATGCCGCCGCGATGACCACCACGCACGACCTCCCCACCCTGCGCGGCTGGTGGAAGGAGCGCGATATCGACTGGCGCGTGAAGCTGAACCTGCTGGGCGCGGACGACGACGAAGCCACACTGCGGCGCGGCCGCGCCATCGACCGCGAGTTGCTTGCGCGGGCGCTGGATGCCGCAACCGGAGCGCCAGCCGCTGGAGCATCAGCCGCCGCGTCGGCGGCCGCCAAGGCATCAGGCGCTGGGGCATCAGCCGCCGAGGCATCAGCCGCCATAACATCACCCGCCAAAGCATCGCCCGCCGGAACCGCGCCCGCCGAAGCCCCGCTTCCAGCGCTGCTGCGCTTCGTGTCCTCCAGCCAGTGTCCGCTGCTGCTCGTGCCCATGGAGGACGTGGCCGGCCTGCTGGACCAGCCCAACCTGCCGGGCACCATCGATACCCATCCGAACTGGCGCCAGCGCTTGCCGCTGAGCATCCGCGCCACCTTCGCCGACCCCGCCGCGCAGCAACGCCTGGATGCCGCGCGCACCGGAAGGAGCCGCCCGTGAGCGCGCCGCAAGCCACCGCCCGTCTGCAGTTGCACGCGGGTTTCACGCTGGACGACGCGTGCGCCCAGGTGGACTATTACGCCGACCTGGGCGTCAGCCATCTGTACTTGTCGCCCATCACCCGCGCGCGGGCCGGGTCCACGCATGGTTACGACGTCATCGACCATGCCTGCGTCAATCCCGAACTGGGCGGTGAATCCGCCCTGCTCCGCCTGGCGCGGGCTGCCAGGGCGCGCGGGCTGGGCCTGATCGCGGACATCGTGCCCAACCACATGGCCGCGCACCCCTCCAATGCGTGGTGGCGCGATGTGCTGGCCCACGGCCCGGCCAGCGCCTGGTCGCGGCATTTCGACATCGACTGGGATCCGCCAGCGCCCACGCTCAAGGGCAAGGTGCTGTTGCCGGTGCTGGCCGACCCCTACGGCGTGTCGCTGGAGCGCGGCGCGATCACGCTGCGCGGCGGCGCCGGCGGCGAAGTGGAACTGGACGTGTCGGGGCAGCGCTATCCGCTAGCCGTCGCATCGGCGCCGCGCGCCGACACGGCCGCCTGGCTGCGCGAGCACGACCCCGCGCATCCCGCAGGCCGCCAGCGCCTGCATGAACTGCTGGAACGCCAGCACTACCGCCTGGCGTGGTGGCGCACGGCGCCGGACCTCATCAACTGGCGGCGGTTCTTCGAGATCAGCGAGCTCGTGGGGGTTCGCGTCGAGGACGACGCGGTGTTCGACGACGTCCACGCGATGGTCCTGCGTTTGTATGCGCAGGGCGTCCTGGACGGGCTGCGGGTGGATCATATCGACGGGCTGGCGTCGCCGGGCGCCTACCTGCGGCGCCTGTCCCGCTGCCTGGCCGACGCCGGCGCCAGCCGTCCAGAGGCTTGCCGGCAGGAGCAGCCGTATTTGGTGGTCGAGAAGATCCTGGCGCAGGATGAAACGCTGGATCCGCGCTGGCTGACGGACGGCACGACCGGCTACGACTTCATGGATCAGGTGGGCGCGTTGCTGCACGCGCCGCAAGGCGAAGCGCCGTTGCGCGCGTTCTGGGAAACGTTGGCCGGCGACGCGCGAGCGCCCCGGGAACAACTGCGGGCCGCGCGCGAACGGATGCTGGCCCGGCATTTTCCGGCCGAACGGCAGGCGCTGGTGCGCAGCCTCGAGGCCATTGCCGCGCAGGACGAACGCACGCGCGACTGGAGCGCCACCGCGATCGACCGGGTCCTGACTGCCTGGCTGGCCGCGTTTCCCGTCTATCGCACCTATGCCGAGGACGATGCGGGCACCGCCGCCGACGCGCATTGGCGCGAACTGGCCGCCCGCGAGGCCGCCGCAACGCTGAACGCGCGCGAGGACACCGCCGACGCCTCGCTGCTGGCCCGGATCGGCCAATGGCTGGACGGCGCATCCCCCGCCGCCGGCCATCAGGCCGCCCTGCGCCGGTTTCAGCAGTTGACGCCGCCGCTGGCCGCGAAGGCGCTTGAAGACACGCTGTTCTACCGTTACGGGCCGCTGCTGTCGCGCAATGAGGTCGGCGCGTCGCCGGACGGTTTCTCTTTGTCGGCCGACGGCTTCCACGCCGTGAGCGCAAGCCGCGCCCGCACGCATCCGCGAGCCATGCTGGCCACGGCCACGCACGATCACAAGCGCGGCGAGGACACCCGGGCGCGGCTGGCCGTCCTGACCGAAATGCCGGAGCGCTGGACGCAGGCCGCCAGCGGCTGGATCGATGCGCTGCCCCCCGGCCCGTCCCGCGCCGACCGCTACATGCTGCTCCAGACTTTGGTCGGCGCGTGGCCGCCCGAGTGGGACGTGGGCGTGATCGAGCGCGACCCCGACGCGCTGCGCGCGTGGACCGCCCGCATTGGCCAGTGGCAGGAGAAGGCCCTGCGAGAGGCCAAGCTGCACACGAGCTGGACCGATCCCGACCCGGCGTATGAAGCCGCCGCGCAGGAAGCCCTGGCCTTCCTGGTGGACGACGGCCGTGGCCGCGAGCTGCTCGCCGATATCGCCGCGTTCGCCTTGCACATCGCGCCCGCAGGCATGGTCAATAGCTTCACGCAGACGCTGCTGCGCAACACCTTGCCTGGCGTGCCCGATCTGTACCAGGGCACCGAGCTGTGGGACTTCAGCCTGGTCGATCCCGACAACCGCCGTCCCGTCGACTACGCGTTGCGCGCGTCCCTGCTTGCGCAGTCGTCGGGGGATGTCGCCATGGACCTGTCGGCGCAGGCATGGCGGTCGGGCGCGGTGAAGCAGGCCTTGATCCACCGCCTGCTGGCCGCCCGTCAGCGGCTGCCGGGGCCGTTCGCCAGCGGTGACCTGGTGCGCGTTCATGCCGAGGGCGCGCAGGCGATGCATGTGCTCGCCTTCCTGCGCCGTCACGACGGGCAGAATGCACTGATCGTCTCGTCCCGGGGGTGCGCGTTGCAGTTGGCCGGTTATGCCAGCGGTGGCAGCGAGGCCGGCCGCGAATTCTGGGCCGCCACGGCGCTGAGGCTGCCCGAGGGCAGCACGGGCCTGGCGCTGCATGACGCGCTTACGGGACGGCGCCTGCGCGCCGCCGCCAACGGCCTGCTGCCGCTTGCCGAGGTGCTGCGCGACGGTCCCGCGGGGCTGTGTCTGTCAGTGTAGCCGCAAGGCCCGCCTGACATGAAACGGCCCCCTCCGCGCCACGGAGGGAGCACGGAGGGGGCCATCGTGTACTACGCGCCGGCCATGCGGGGGGGCCGCGCGGCCAGCTCAAGAAGCGCGGTTAGCGCTGGGCCTTGTTTTGATCGGCAGGGCTTTGGCCCGGCTGATTCCGGTCCTTATCCATTTGCTGGCCGGATTGACCGGGCTGCTGTTGTCCCGGCTGGTTGCGGTCCTTCGGGTTTTCCTGGGACTGCTGCTTTTGCGGCTGCTTTTGCTGGTCGGGTTGGTTCTGATTGGCCATTACAAGTCTCCTAGTAGGCGGAAACATTCCGCTGAACCCTATAGAGCAACTGGCGTGCCCGGCAAGCCCGCGGCGCGCCCGGCAATCAAGGGTTCAGGGGGTCCGACCCGGACTTGGCAAATCCCGCTTCATCGGTAAAAACTGCACATGCGCGGCCCGCGCTACAGCGTCGCCATCCGGCGCCCGGCCTGCCCCGGCTCGGCGTCCTTCGTGCCGCCGTCGAACGCCTCGATCCATGACGATGCATAGCTGGCGGGCGCAGACAGGGGCTCGCCGCCATCGCGCTGCGTGCGCAGGCGGACCATCAGTTCGTCCAGCGGCATGGGGCGGCCCAGCGAGAAACCCTGTCCATAGCGGCACCCGGCCGCCCGCAGCGCGGGGATATCCGCCACGTTCTCGACCCCTTCCGCCACCACGCGCCATCCCAGGCGGGTCGCCAGTTCCGCGGCGCTGCGCAGGACTTCGAAGGCCACCGCGCTGCGGCGCATCCGCGTCACGAAATATTGGTCGATTTTGACTTCCGACAGCGGAATCGCCGACAGCAGCTTCAGCGACGCATAGCCCGTGCCGAAATCGTCCAGGCTGACTTCGCAACCCGCGTCTTCCAGCCGCAGCAGCGACGCCCGCAGCACGTCCAGATCGCGGATCGGCTGGTCTTCGGTCAGCTCCACGCGCACCAGCGACGGCGGCAGTTCGGCGGCGTAGACGCGATCGAGCAGGAATTCCACCGAGCGCTGGTCCGACAGCGTGGTGGCCGGCGCGTTGATCGCCACCGGCACCGCGACGCCCGCGCGCCGCATCGTCAGCAGCGCGTCGATGACTCGCAGGCAGACGCGTTCAAAAAGCGCCTTGTCGAGTCCGAGGCGGTTGACCGCCGGAATGAACGCCGCGGGCATGATGGTCCCCAGGCGCGGATGTTGCCATCGGGCCAGTGCCTCGGCAGACACGATTCTGCCGGTAAGCAGGTCCACCTGTGGCTGCAGCAGCACGCGCAGGCCATCCCTGCCCGTGACCATGGCGGCGATTTCCGCGTCGTTCACCACCGGGTCCGGGCCTAGCTGTGTGTTCGGCGTCATGTCTGCGCTCCTGTGGCGCCTCTGGTTATGGCCCGCGCGGTCCGGCCATAGTAAAGGCGCTTCGATTCGCCATTCTGCGCCCTCGATGCCGTAAAGTCACACATATGTAACCATCGGTATTAAGGTGCGGAAAAACATGTGTACGCACCCCGTGGACGCCCGCCCCCGTGACGGCAAGAACGCCTTGTCGACATGGTAGGGTTTGCGTCTTTCGCCCCCCATGGGGCGCAACCCCCTGCCCACCCTTCCCCGCGTGACGACTCTGCTTTCCCGCTGGCGCGCCTCAGTGCGCAATGTGCTGTGGCTAGACGCCCTGCAAGCCGCCGCCATCAGCGCGGCTCCCGTGATACTGGCCGTGCTTGCGCACGAACCCCGTCTGGGGTGGACGGCCATCGCCGCATTCTGGGCCTGCTTCGGCGATCCTGGCGGCCCCTTGCGACAGCGCGCGGGTTCCATGCTTGCGCTGGGCCTGATCGGCGCCCTCTTCTGCTTCCTGGCCAGCGCCAGCGCCGCGTACCTGTGGCTGCTGCTGCCATTGACCTTCGTCTGCTGCACCTTCGGCGGGCTGCTGCGCGTGCTGGGGCCCGCCGCGGCCATTGTGGGCACCCTGCTGTCGGCCGGCTTTGTCGTGGCGGCCGAACTGCCCGCCCCCACCTGGCGGGAAAGCCTGTCGTACACGCTGTTCTTCCTGGCGGGCGCCGGGTGGGCCATCCTCATGACGGCGCTGGTGTGGCGCCGCCGCCCCTGGAAGGACGCGACGCATGCCGTCGCGCACTGCTATCGCGGCCTGGCGGACTTTGCCGACGCGTTGTCCGGCCTGTATTCAGGCCTGACGGCCGCCGGCGGCCCGCAGGCCTGGAGCGCCGTCAGCCGGTCTCAACGCGGCGCGCTGCGCGCCGCGCTGGAGGCGGCCCGAGGCCGGATCCGCGAGGTCCAGGACGCGCGCCCGTCGCGCCGCGCCCGCGCGCATCAGTTGCTGTATCTGCTGGATAGCGCCGAAGACAGCTTCATCGCCCTGGTGGCCGTCGCCGACCTGCTGGAATCGAATGCGCCTCGCTGGCTTGGCCGCAGCGCCGGCGCGCACCTGTCGCACGCGATGCACCGTTACGCCAGCGTATGCAACGCCATCGCCAGCACGTCCGACGTCAGCGATGCCAAGCAGGCGCTATGCCTGCGTGAGCGGCTGACGCACTACGCCGCGGGCCTGCACGACCTGCGCGGCGGGGCGACGGCCTACGCGCCCGATCTCGCCACCGTGGTGCCGGTGCTGGACCGCCTGCTGCATACCGCCCAGGCCGTCATGCAGTCCCTGTTCGACGAGGCCGTCACCCCCGCCGCGCCCGCGCAGCGCCCGCGCGGTCCGGGCCGCGCGCGGCAGGCCTGGCGCACCCTGCGCCAGAACCTGCGCTTCGAATCCGACGCGTTCCGCCATGCGCTGCGGGTGGGCGTGGGCGCGACCATCGCCGTCGCGCTGTCCAAGACCTTCGCTGTGAACCACGGATACTGGATGTCGCTGACGCTGGTGTTCATCCTTCAGCCGTATTTCGCGACGACCTGGCAGCGCACCGTGGAACGCGTGGCCGGCAGCGTGGCGGGCGCCATCGGCGCCTCCTTGCTGGGCCTGCTTCTGAGCAGCCCCTTGTCGGTGGCCCTGGCGGTGCTGCCCATCGCGCTGGGCACCTTCGCGGCCCGCACCATCCACTACGCGCTGTTCACCTTCTTTCTGACCTCGCAGTTCGTGCTGGTCAGCCATATCCAGCAGCCCGAGATCTACGAGCCCATGCTGGCCGCGCTGCGCGCCTTCAACAGCGTGCTGGGCGGCATTCTTGCGCTGCTGGTGGGGTTTCTGGTCTGGCCCGAGAAGGAACCCCGGCAACTGGCCGGCGCGCTGACGCGGGCGCTGGAGCGCCACGCCGACTACGCGCTGGCGCTGGTTCGGGAGAAAAGCGGCGGCGACGGCGCGCACCAGGACATCGTGGGCCTGCGCCGCCTGGCCTGCCTGTCCGCGGACAACGCCGAGGCCTCGCTGCAGCGGCTGCAGCAGAACCCGGTGCATCGCGAACGCAATGTGGACACCGCCGTGAACCTGCTCAACGCCCTGCGCCGCATCACCGCCGCCGGCACCGTGCTGGAGATACAGGCGGCGCTGCCCCCCGGATCGGCGGCCGCGCCCGCGCTGCGGGAATACGGCACGGTCTTGGCCCAGGCGCTGCACCCGCGGGCTTCCGAACCCGCGCAGAGCACGCGCGCGCTTGGCGTCCCCCCTGCCGTCAGCGCGGCGGATCCCGCGCTGGCCGCCCCGCTGGACCGCATCGCGCTGCAGGCTCGCCAGATCAGGCAGCTCCGCGAGCGCGTGCAGCGGGAACAGCCGGCGCAATAGCGGCCTGCTTGCGCGATCCCGGCCAAACTGGGGCCGGTTTGACACGCATCAATGGCCCGGCCCCCGTAATGCGCAACCATAGGGCTCAGGACGCTTACACACAAGGAGCCGCTATGTACCGCCGTATTTCCGTACACCTGGACCACGGGTTCGACTGCAAGCGCCGCACCGAGCTGGCCCTGGGGCTGGCCAAGCGCCACAAGGCCGAACTGGTCGGCATCTACGCCAGTTCCGCCCCGCCGCAGTACTACTACGGCGAATCGGTGATGATGTCCCGCACGCTCAGCGTCATGAAGGATTTGCAGGCGCAGAATCGCGGGGCGGTCCAGAACGCTTTCCTGGATGCCGCGGCCGCCGCCGATGTGCCGGCGATCGTCCGCGCCGGCGAGTCCTCGCCCAGCGCCACCGTCGCGCTGTATGGCCGCGCCAGCGACATGATCATCGTCAGCCAGCAGAACCGCGACGACGTCGAAGCCGCCCATGAAAACGAGTTCGTCGAGCAAACCCTGCTATCCGCCGGCCGCCCGGTCATGGTGCTGCCGTCCAGTGGGCACTTCCCCGCCGTGGGCGAGCGCGTCATGCTGTGCTGGGACGGCAGCCGAGAGGCCGCCCGCGCGCTGGCCGATGCGGCGCCGCTGTTGCGCGGCGCCTCCCACCTGGTCGTGCTGACCATGGACGAAGGCGCAGCCACCCGCAACGTCGAAGCGATACCCTTCGAAGATCTGGTCACGTACTGCGTCGCGCATGGCATGCCCGCGCCGGACCACGTGCGCCGCGACATCAAGGGCGTGGGAGTGGGCAGCACCATCCTCAACGCGGCCGCCGACCACAGCGCCGACCTGATCGTCATGGGCGCCTACGGCCACAGCAAGTTCCGCGAATGGGCCATGGGCGGCGCGACCGCGTCCATCCTCAAGAGCATGACCGTACCGATCATGTTCTCGCACTGAGGCGGCTGCGCCGTGCGGCCTCAGGCCGCCACGGCGTGCGCGTCCCGCACCGGCGTCAGCACCGGATTGCCGGAAAAATGCGCCGTGGCGTTGTCCAGGAACAGCGCGACCGTCGCGGCCACGGCTTCGGGCGAACGGCCGGCGCTGTGCGGGGTAAGCACCACGTTGTCCAGCGCGATGAGGGCGTCCGGAATGCAGGGCTCGCCGTCGACCACGTCCAGGGCGGCCCCGGCGATCCGGCGTTGCGCCAGCGCGGCGATCAGGGCCTGCGTGTCGACCACGCTGCCGCGCGCGATATTCACCAGATAGCCGTCGGGGCCCAGGGCGTCCAGCACGCCCGCATCCACCAGGTGGCGAGTGGCGGCGCCGCCGGGCGTGGCCACCACCAGGAAATCGGACGCGGCGGCCAGCGCGCGCGGGGTATCGAAATAGGCGTAGCCGGACTCGGGACGCTCGCGCCGGTTGTAGTAGCCGACGCTCATGCCGAAACCGTTCGCGCCGCGGCGGGCAATCTCCATGCCTATCGTGCCCAGGCCCAGGATGCCCAGGCGCTTGCCGCTGACCTGCGGCCCCATGAACCCGCTCCAATGTCCCTGGCGCACCCACGCGTCGGCCTGGGGCAGCCGGCGCGCCGCGCCCAGCAGCAATGCCATGGCGTGGTCCGCGACCGAAACGGCGTTGGCGCCAGGCCCGTTGGTCACCACGATGCCGCGCGCGGCGGCGGCCGCCAGATCGATGTTCTCGTACCCCACGCCCAGCGAACAGATCAATTCCAGCCGCGGCAGCGCGGCGATTTCATCGGCGCGCAGGCCGGTGGCGCCGCGCGTGAGCACGACGCGGATCTCGCTGGCATGGTCTTGTATGGCTTGGGCCCGCGCTTCGTCGGTGGGCGCGAAAACCGTGCGAAAGCCTCGGTCTTCGATGGCGGGCAGATAGTCCTGAACGCTGTCGATCAGAATCAGTAAGGGAATGCTCATGTCGGGCTGGGGGTTTTTTTTAGGATTGGCTACGAAAAAACCCGCAAATCTTACGCCTGAGCGCGGCGACGCACCACCGCCGCGGCCATGGGCCGATCACCGGATCACCGGATCACCCCGATCGCCCGGAACGGCCGGAACGGCCGGAACGGCCGGCTGCCCGGCGGCCGCGTGGCCACCGGGCAGCCGGCGGACCGCTATAGGCGTCCCATCAGCAGCAGCACGATGAGAACAATGACGACGATGCCCAGCAGGCCGCTGGGGTAATAGCCCCAGCCCTTGCTGTGGGGCCAGGCCGGCACGGCGCCGATGAGCAACAGGATCAGAATGATCAGCAGGATGGTCGACATGGTGACTCCTAGTCTTTATTGGTATGAATTATTCGGCGGCAAACATCCATCAATGCTCGGGCGGCACGATTTCCTTTACAGGCGGCGACAACGGCGGCAGGTCCACGTCCGGCTCGTCCGTATCCGGATCCACCGGCAAATCTCCGGGCGGCGAGCCGGGCGGTATGGGGTCCGGCTTGGGCGGCACGTGTAGTTGCAGGACGGTTTGCATTGCACTCTCCTCTTAAGATCCTGGCCAGGCCGGTGAAACCGGCCCGCAACGATCAGTTCGACAACGTTTGTTGCTGGCAGGGGCACCAGCAAGCCGCGTTCCCGGACCGCAAGGCGCCTGGCGTGGCGCGGGTCCGGGCACGCCGCATGCTGTGCGCGCCCGGCCGCAAGCGCACTTGGAGACCCGATGGACACCCGAACGCACAGAGAACCGGCGTCGCCTGCCTTGGGGGACGCCACGCTGGTCTATGTCGAGGACTCGCAGCCTGGGTACGCCCGGGTGCGGGTCAACGGCAGCACCTTTCATTACCTGGACGCCCAGGGCAAGCGCATCAGCGATGAAGCGGAAATCCAGCGCATCGATGCGCTGGCCATTCCCCCGGCTTACGAGAGCGTGTGGATCTGCGCCCTGGCCCAGGGGCACCTGCAGGCCACCGGCCGCGACGCGCGCGGGCGCAAGCAGTATCGATACCATGCCGCCTGGACGGCCGTGCGCGACGCCGGCAAATACCAGAACCTGCTGACGTTCGGGCTGGCGCTGCCCCGTATCCGGCGGCGGGTGGAACGCGACATGAAGACGTCCGGACTGACGCAGGACAAGGTGATCGCAGTCCTGGTGCGTCTGCTGGAGATCACGCTGATCCGGATTGGCGCGCGCGAGTACGCCCGCGCCAACAAATCCTATGGCCTGACCACGCTCAAGCGGCGCCACACCACCGTGGCCGGCAGCCGGTTGCGCTTCCGGTTCCAGGGCAAGAGCGGCGTGCCCCACGATGTGACCGTCACCGACCGCCGCGTTGCGCGCATCATCCGGCGCTGCCTGGACATTCCGGGGCAGCAGCTCTTCCAGTACCTGGATGAAGACGGCGGCAAGCATGGCGTGGATTCTGGCGCGGTGAACGCCTATCTGCGCGAGGCGGGCGGCGGAGACTTCACCGCCAAGCACTACCGGACCTGGGCCGGTTCGGTGCTGGCCTATGCCGCGCTCCAGGCGCGGTCCCATGCGGATGAACGCCAGACCAAGCAAGAGGCGGCCGACGTGATCAAGCAGGTGGCGCTGCGGCTGGCGAACACGCCGGCGGTCTGCCGGGCGTGCTATGTGCATCCCGCCATCCTGGACGCCTACTTCGCGGGAACACTGCCGCCGCGCGGCGCGGCGCCCGCCGGTCCGCGCGGCCTGAATGCCGACGAACGGCGCCTATTGGCGTTCCTGCATCAGCAGGCGGCGCCCGCGACGGACTCAAAGAATTGATGAGCGCGCGTTCTTCGCGCGCGGCTGGGGCGCGGAGCCGTCGGCCCAATTGGACTCGGTCTTGGTGTCGGCCACGGCGCGCTTGTCGCGCTTTGCCTCATCGGGTGTCCCGGCATCGGGTTTATCCGGTAGCGCGGGCACGTCGACGGGACCGCTGGGCGGCAGTATCTTAGCGTTGTCCGGCGATTGCTTGCCGGAATGCCCGGACACGACGGGCTTCGGTGCGGATGGGGATTTCATTGGTATCTCCTGCCACGGTTCAAGCCTTCATCCTACGGCCTCCAGGCCACCGGAAAAACCGTCAAGACCTTCAAATTGCAAGCGGATGTGCCTGTGGCCGCCTCGCGCGCGCGTTGCCGATCGGCATAGGCTACTCACAAGGAGATGCAATGCGAGACCCAAACTTCGAGCAATGTGTGCAAGCCTGCTATGAATGCGCGGTCGCATGCGATCTGTGCGCTGCCGCTTGCCTGGAGGAAAACGCGACGCGCATGAAGGGCTGCATCAGCCTGTGCACGGATTGCGCGGCGGTCTGCCGCCTGTGCGCCGCGATGCTGGCGCGCGATGGTGAGTTTTCCAACGCGTTATGCACCTTGTGCGCGCTGGTCTGCGACGCTTGCGCGCGCCTGTGCTCCGCGCATGAAGCCGAGCACTGCCAGAGTTGCGCGGCGGCCTGTCTGGGCTGCACGCTGGCATGCAGGGACATGGTCGAGGCCTGACGCCCCGGCCCGCCTCGCGGCCGTCCGGGCCGGTCCGCGTTGGCGCATTTTTCGCCCGAAGTTCAGGAGCTTTCGATGGCCACGACGAATACCCCTATGCCTTCCGATTTTCCCGAGAACGGCCCCGACAATCGTGGCGCCTACCGGCGCTCGCGTCACCCCGAGAGCTGGATCGACGAACTGGAAGCCACGCTGAGCGACACCGGCGCAACGGATCTGGAAGCCTTGAAGGCGCGCTTGTCGGATCAGTTGCAGGCCACGCGGCAAAGCCTAAGAGATGCGTCCGACAACGCCAGTGATCTGATGCGCGAAACGCTGGACTGCACCGAGGAGTACATTCATGCCCGCCCATGGCAGGCGGTAGGTCTGGTGGCCGGCGCGGCCTTTCTGCTTGGCGTCATTGTTGGACGCCAGTAGCCGCGCCGGGGCGTCAAGCGCCGGGCGTCAGCCCGGCTTTTGCGCCTTGTCTTTCGCGTCGCCGTAAGCCGCCTGCGTTTTGCCGGCGACCTTCTGCGCCGTCCCCTTCACTTCGGTGGACGCGCTGCCCGTCGCCTTGCCGGCCACTTCCTTCACCTTTCCGGCGGCTTCGTTGACCCTGCCCTTCACCTGGTCCTTGTTCATGGCTTTCTCCCTTACCGTGCGTTGATGGATCGCGCGCGCCGCCTGGGCGCGGCCGGGCTCTGCAGCAAACATCGTGCCCGCCCTGCGCGGGCACCCCACCGCCGGGAACGGCGTTTGCTTGATCCTGACGCAAAGGCGCACCCCGCGCCGTCCCACGGGAGATTCGCATGAGCAAACCCAAGAGCGCCCAGACCGGCGACCGTCCCCACCCCACGCCACCCATGCCCGGCCAGCATCTGGAAAAGCCGGGCAACGAGGCCGACATGGTGCAGAAGCCCCAGTATTCCGCGCCGGGCTATCAAGGCAGCGGCAAGCTGCGGGATATGGTCGCCATCGTTACCGGCGGAGACTCCGGCATTGGCCGGGCCGTCAGCGTGCTGTTCGCGCGCGAAGGCGCGGACGTGGCGATCGTCTATCTGAACGAACATGAAGACGCAAAGGAAACCAGCCGCGCCGTGCAGGCCGAGGGACGGCAATGCCTGCTGATCCCGGGCGACGTGCAGGATGCCGCATTCTGCAAAGAAGCCGTGGCGCAGGCGGTGAAGCATTTTGGAAAGCTGGACGTGCTGGTCAATAACGCCGCCTACCAGCAGCATACGGACACCTTGCCCGAGATCACCGACGAAAAGTGGGACAAGACCCTGCGCACCAACATCACCGCCTACTTCTACATGGCGCGCGCATCGCTGCCACATCTGAAAGCCGGTGCATCCATCATCAATACCGGGTCGGTGACCGGCCTGCGTGGCAGCGCCAAGCTGCTGGACTATTCATCGACCAAGGGCGCCATCCATGCCTTCACGCGATCACTCGCCGCCAATCTGGCCGAACAAGGCATCCGGGTCAACGCCGTGGCGCCGGGCCCGGTATGGACACCGCTCAATCCCGCCGACCAGAGCGCCGAGGCCATCAAGGCCTTCGGCAAGCATACCGATCTGGGCCGCCCCGCCCAGCCCGAGGAAATATCGCCCGCCTACGTGTTCCTGGCATCGCCGGCGTGCGCAAGCTACATCACGGGCATCGTGCTGCCCATCACGGGCAGCGCGGGGGACTGAACGCCCTGCCCCGGCGTCCGCGCTACTTGGCCGGCACGATCGACGCCGGCGCCTCGCGCGATGCCGGCGACACGGCGGGCGCCTCGCCCTTCACGGCGGGCTGGATCTTTTCGCCGTTGGCGGCCGGCTCGCGCTTGAGCGCGCGGCTCATCGAGTAATGATCCGCCAGCATGGGCAAGGCGCGCGCGGCGAACTCGCGGATCTGCGGATCCTCGGACTCCTTGGCGGCGGTCCCGAACAGGCGATTGGCCATCGCATGCGCATCGAGCGCCGCCTTGTCCACATACAGCTGGTCGAACGCGGCGCCGGTCTTGCCTTGCAGGGCTTCGAGGGTCGCGCGGTCCGGTTCGTCGGGCTCGGCGGGCAGCGCCACCTTCTTGGTGGCCGCCAGGGTTTTCAGCTCCGCATTCAGCGCACGGTGCTGCTCCAGCATCTTCGCCGCGAAGGCTTTGACCTCGGTATTTTCCGCCCGCTTTCCGGCCAGTTCGGCCGCCTTCACCTCGAACATGCCCGCACTGGCGGCGGCCTGCAGGAAGCGGGCATCGGACTCGGCCAGGTCGGCGGCGTAAGAGGCTGCCTGCGCACCTAGCAGCATGGACATGGCGGCCAGCACCGCGAGCATGGGATTGCGTATCTTCTTCATTGTCCTGTCTCCTTGCGTGAGCCGGAACGGCCTCAGTTGGGCGTCGTGGGCGCCTCGACATGCCTGGGCGGGGTCAGGGGATCGAAATCCTGCCACCTGCCCTCCAGCCACCGCCCCTGGGCGCGTTCGATATCGCTGCCGCCGGCCTCGCGCAGCACCTGCCTGGCGAGCGACTCGCGCTGCGGTTCGACATGCAACGCCAGCATGACGCCCGCCGGCCTCACCGCAGGATGCTCGGTCCGGTCGTCCGGCACCGCCCGGCTCCTGCGCTTGCCCCGGCCCACCACCCACAGGGCGCCGGCCAGCGCGCCCAGATACGCGCCCACGCCCGCCGCCGCAACGATGATCAGCACCGGCGCGCCGAGGCGCGCGGCGATCAGCCCGCCCAGCAACGCAAACACCAGCCCCAGGAGCGACGCGCCCGCCACCGCCCCGACATGCCCGCCCTTGGCGTCGGGATCCGCCAGACGGTCTCCGCCCAGCGGGTAACGCGCGTGTTCCCCCGCCGGGCTGACGTAGAACGTATGGATGTCGTCCTCGGTGTAGCCCTCGGCAAACAGCTTCTGCGCCGCCAGAGCGGCCTGATCGAACGTCTGGAACCGTGCTGCGACTATCAAGGACATGGCGGTCTCCTGGTTGATGAACGGCCGACTCGGCAGCAACTTCCATACCCGGCGGCTGCGGCACGGCGCTTGCTGTATCGGCCGCAGCGGCACCGATGCGTAGCCGCGTTCCCCGAGCGCGCCGCGAAGTCCTCCCAGGAGACCGTTATGCCCCGCCCTATGAACCCCGATTTTCCCGATGAAGACAACAGCGGCCGCCCCGACCTGGGGCCCAGCGACTCGTCGGATTCCGCCAGCGACCTGCCCCCGGGCCGGGCGCACACCGACAGCGATTCCCAAGCCACCGGCGAACGCGAGAGCGTGGATCGTGACGAGCGCGACGACGACGGTGCGGATATCGCGCCGGATCGCGTCACGGATGCCGACGACGCCGGCCTTTCCCGCGATGCCCCCGACCCGGTGCGAAATGGCGGATGACCCGCGGATGGCCGCGCCGGATTACGGCGGCCCCGTGCCGGTGGCAGTCCCAGGGCAACGGGTTCTGGAGATGGACATCAGCGGCGGCGAAGACGGTTTCCCCGTGGCGGAGGAAGACGCGCCGGACCTCGCCGCGCCGCCCGCCGCGCGCGGACTTTCCACCCTGGACTGGGCGGCGCTCATCGCCGTGGTGGCCGGAGGGCTGAACTGCGGCCTGATCGCCGCCGTCAACCTGGACGTCTTCGCCAGAATGCTGCCTTATGCGGTGGCCCGGGCCGCCTACGGCCTCATCGGGCTCGCCGCGCTGTACTGCGTGGTGCTGCTGTTCCGCCTGGGCCAAGAGCCCGACTGACAGCGCCACGCGGCTATTTGCCGCCGGGCTGCTTGCCCGGGTACTGGCCACCCTCTTCAAATTCGGCCCCCTTGCGGTTAGGCGTCTTGTCCGACTCGCGCCGGGGCGCCTGCTCGCCGGCATCCGGCTTGTCAGCGCCAAACTGCCCGCTTTGACGGGCGGCCTGCGCGTCATCCTTGGGCACATTGGCCTTGGGTTCTGCCGGTTTGTGATCGCGTTGCGTGCTCATGGTGGTCTCCCGTTGAATAGTCCCGCTTTGCCCGCGCAAGCCCCGTTCCCGGGGAGGCCGGGAACAGCGCTTGCTTAGGCTTCTTCGGGTCCGCCCTATATCGGACCACTACCCAAAGGAGTCAGTCATGAAGCTGTCCAGAACGATTTGCCCCGCTTTTGCCCTGTGCCTGTCCGCCCTGGCGTTTCAGGCATCCGCTCAGGTCGGCACCGGCGCCGTGCGCAGCGACGACCAGATCGACAATCAATACAAGATGGACAAGAAGCAGTGCGACGGCATGAAGGGCAACGCCAAGGACGTCTGCCAAGAGCAGGCCGAGGCTACCCGCGACAAGGCCCGGGCGGATGCCAAGGCAGGCAAGGAAAAGGCTGAAAGCTCGCACGACGCGGCCAAGGCGCGCAATGAGGCCGACTACAAGGTCGGCAAGGAAAAGTGCGACGGCATGTCTGGAAATGCCAAGGACGCCTGCATGGCGAACCTGAAGACCCGCTACGGTAAATAAGCAGCGACTTCAGGCGGATCCCCGGGAGGCGTTTTCGGCCTGGGGATCCTCGCCCGGCAGCACATATCCCGCCGCGGCATATTCCTCGAGGCGGTTGTATAGCGTCTTGGGACTGATGCCCAGCACCGCAGCGGTCTGTTTCTTCACGCCATTGCAACGTTCCAGGGTCGCGAGGATCAGGCGCCGGTCCGCTTCGGCCAGCGTTTCGCCGACGGGCACGCTCACCTGCCCGCTCGCCGCCTCGCCGCTCGGCGACACATGCGGCGCAAGCATGTCGAGGTCCAGGGTGTCGCCGTCGGCCATGATGAACGCGCGCCGGACGAAGTTCTTCAGTTCCCGCACGTTGCCGGGCCATTCGTACTGGGCCAGCGCCGCGCCCGCTTCGGGCGAAAAGTCCTTGGTCTTGCCCGACTCCTGGTTGAGCGCCTGCAGGAACCGCTGCGCCAGGAACAAAATGTCGCTGCCTCGCTCACGCAACGGCGGAAGTTCGACCGGAAAGACGCTCAGCCGGTAATACAGATCCTCGCGCAGCTTGCCGTCCTGGACCGCCTGTTCCGGATTGCGGTTGGTCGCGGCGACGATGCGTATGTCGCAGGCAATCTCGCGGTTGGTGCCGACGCGCATGAACTGCCCCGTTTCCAGCACGCGCAGCAGCTTGACCTGCAGATCCAGCGGCATTTCCGTGACTTCGTCCAGGAACAGCGTGCCGCCGTCTGCCCGTTCGAAGTAGCCCTTGTGCTGGCGGTCGGCGCCAGTGAAGCTGCCGCGTTCGTGGCCGAACATCTCGCTTTCGATCAGGTTGGGGGAAATCGCCCCGCAATTGACGGCGATGAATGGCCGCTGCCGGCGCGGACTGAGTTCGTGGATGGCGTGCGCGGCCAGTTCCTTGCCGGTGCCGCTTTCGCCGATCAGCAAGGTGGTGACGTTGGTCGGCGCCACGCGCCCGATCTGGCGGTACAGTTCCAGCATGCGCTCGGATTTGCCGTACAGCTTGCCGAAGCGCCCCGGTTCTTCGAAGGGCGTGCCGGGCGCGTCGCCGCCGGCGGCCGTCAGGATGCGCCCCAGGATCTCGTTCAGGCGCTCCATGCAGATGGGCTTGACCAGGTAGTCGGTCGCGCCCAGCCGCAGGGCCTGAACCGCGCTGTCGACCGAGCCGTGGCCGGTCATCACCACGACCTCGGCGCTGCTGATCGCCACGTTCTTGAAAATATCCATGCCGCTGCCGCCAGGCAAACGCACGTCCGTCAGCACCAGATCTGGCGCCTGGCGTTCAAGCTGAATCAACGCGTCCCTGACGCTTGCGGCCAACGCCACGGAAAAACCGCTTTCGCGTCCAATTTCCGCCAGCGTTTCGCGAATCGCGTCATCGTCGTCGACGATTAACAGGTGGGGCATGCTTTCTCCGGTATCCCGTCTCAGCACTCAGAATAGTCACTCTGGCCGCATCCGGTGCAAATATTCGACGGATTCCACGAAAGTTTTCGATTGCTTTCAACTGGTCGCAGTCCGTATGCCGCCGGGCATCTACCATGGGCTCATCGGCCCCCTCCCGGGCCAAGGAATCAGCATGGCCAATCGCAACACCGCCGGCCGCGAGGGCGCCCCGCCGTCCCCCGCCGGATTCACCGATGGCAACGGCGTGTCCCCGCAAATGCGTAAGCTGGGCGCCCAGATCAGCCTGGCCGCGGCCACCGACGCCAGCGTGTTCATCATCGGCGAAAGCGGCTCGGGCAAGGAAATCGTCGCGCGCGCCATCCATGACGGCAGCGAACGCCGCGGGCAGCCCTTCGTGGCGGTGAACTGCGGCGCCATCAGCGGCACGCTTGCGCATGCCGAGCTATTCGGCCACGAAAAAGGCAGCTTCACGGGCGCCGTATCGCAGAACGCCGGGTACTTCGAATACGCCAGCGGCGGCACGCTGTTCCTGGACGAAGTCACCGAAATGCCGCCGGACATGCAGGTCCACTTCCTGCGCGTGCTCGAAGCCGGCACGTATCAACGGGTGGGCGGCTCAGACCTGCTGCGCGCCAACGTGCGCATCATCTGCGCCAGCAATCGCGACCCGGCCGCGTCGGTGGCCGACGGACGCCTGCGCCAGGATTTCCTGCATCGCCTGCTCGTGATACCGCTGCGTGTGCCGCCCCTGCGCGAGCGCGGCGATGACGTGCTCTTGCTGGCGCACCAGTTCCTGGACACCCTCAACGCCCAGCACGGCACCCAGAAGACATTTTCCGCCCATATGCTGGACGCCATGGCGCGGCATGACTGGCCAGGCAATGTGCGCGAGCTGCGCAATGTGGTTCAACGGGCGTACATCCTGTCGGACGTTCAGGTAGACGCCGATCTGCTGATCCGCGCCCGGGGCGCGCACCACGCCGAGGTTCGCGATGGCGCCTTGAATTTTCCGGTGGGTATGCCGCTGGGGCGGGCGCAGCGCGAGTTCATCCTGGCCACGCTGGCGCACCATGCCGGCGACAAGCGCCTTGCCGCTGAAACGCTGGGCGTCAGCCTGAAGACCCTGTACAACCGGCTGGAAGTTTACGAAAAGAACGAGCCGGGCACGGCGGCCTGAGCAGTTCTTACCGCCATCTTGTAATCCTGCGTCAGCACGCGCCATGCCCAGGGCCTGTTTGGCCCGCTCGCAAACCTGGCACGATCTTTGCATGTACCTACTGGATGCGTCGCCTTTCGGCGGCCGGCCTCCAGGAGACTCAATTGGGCCATCCCATGCAAGAACTGCGCCTGCGTCAGCAAATGACGCTGGCGCCTCGCCTGCAGCAATCCGTCAAGCTGCTGCAGATGTCCGCGCTGGAGTTCACCACGGCAGTGGAACACGCACTCGCCACGAATCCCTTTCTGGAAGACGCCGACGAACAGGAACCGGAAGCGGCGCCCGCCGCGCCGGGGGTTCGCAACGAGGCGCCGACTGACGACGGCGAGCCTGCGCCCGAGCCGGTGGCCGTGCCCGAGGGCGCCGGCGCCGAAGACACGCCGCCCGACGCGCCGGCCTATTCCGGCGACTACCCGACCCATTCCTCCAGCGGCGGCGAAAGCGACCTGGGCCAATGGGCGTGCGCCAGCGTATCGATGCGCGAGCGCCTGTCGGCGGACCTGGGCAACTATCACCTGGAACCGCGCGACCGCCTGATGGCGGAGTTCATCATCGATGCGCTCGACGACGACGGCTATCTTCGGGTGCCGCTGGCGGGCCTGTGCAGCGCCGCGCATCCCGACTTCGCCCCGGCCCCCGAAGAAAGCGAATGGATGGCCGCGCTGCGCCTGGTGCAGCAGTTGGACGCGCCGGGCCTGGCCGCGCGCGACCTGCGGGAATGCCTGAGCTTGCAGCTGGCGGCCGCGCATGATGCCGACGAGCAGACCCGCGTCCTGGCGCTGCGCATCGTGCAGGAACATCTGGACCGGCTGGCCAAAAACGACTGCACGGGACTGCGCCGCCTGCTGGACTGCTCCGACGACGCGCTGCGCGAGGCCTGCGCACTCATCCGCACCCTGGATCCCAAGCCGGGCAGCCGCTACAGCGGCGACGCGCCGGTCTACGTCGTGCCCGATGTGTTCGTGGACAAATGGCACGGACGCTGGCGCGTGCTGCCGAATCGCAGCGCCATGCCCCGCGCCCGCCTGCACAGCACCTATGCGGATCTTTTCCGGCGCGCGCGCCTGGACGACCGCAGTCCCATGGCGCAAGAGCTTCAAGAGGCGCGGTGGCTGGTGCGCAACGTGGAGCAGCGCTACACCACCATCCAGCGCGTAGCCGAGGCGATCGTCAAGCGCCAGCAGACCTTCTTCGAATACGGCGAAGTGGCGCTGCGCCCGCTCATGCTGCGCGAAGTGGCGGACGACCTGAACATGCACGAGTCCACCGTGTCGCGCGCCACCGTCAGCAAGTACATGACCACCCCCCGGGGCGTATTCGAGTTCCGCCATTTCTTTTCGCGCGAACTGGCGACCGAATCCGGCGGGTCCTGCTCGGCCGCCGCGGTGCGTGCGCTGATCAAGGAAATGGTGGATGCCGAGGATCCGGCGATGCCGCTGTCCGATGTGGCGCTGACGCAGCACCTGGCTTCGAACGGCATCCTGCTGGCCCGCCGCACGGTGTCCAAGTACCGCGGCCAGCTACGGGTACCGCCCGCGGAATTGCGCAGGCAGCACTAGCCCCCCGCCGGATTTTCGCGAGGGGTATGTAAAAAAGGCTTCCCTGGGGAAGCCTTTTCATTTACTTGCTGCCGCCGGTGTTGGGATACCCCGGAGGCGGGGTGGCGCCGCTGGCCGGCGTACGCGGCACATTATCGTTGGCCTCGCGAGCACGGTTCGGCATATCGGACGAACGCTTGTCCGACTTCATCGAGTTGTTATGGTTGACGTTCGGAGGCGTGCTGTGCGTATTCGGCGCCGCGTTGGGCGCGGGCGGAATCTGCCCCGGCGGCACGGGCGTGTTAGGCGGCACGGCGGTGCCGTCGTTCGGCGTGGTCGATGGCGACGAGGCAGGCGCGGCGCGCCCGGACGACTGTGCCATCGCCCCGCCAGCCGAAGCCAGTCCGGCCAGCAGTGCAACCGCGCATGTGAGGGAACGATATTTCATGGCTAAGCTCCTTGGTTGGAAAGCAATAGCCATGTCGCAAGCCCCGTGCCCGCCCGGAAGTCCTAAGCCTGGCGGCCCAGGCATTGCCCTGGGGGTATTTTTTACCTGCCATTGCAACACCTGACCCTAAGCGGCGCGAGGGGGCCCCACGCTCGCCTCCACCATGCGCTTGACGCGTTCGCCCAGCACCTCCAGCGAAAAGGGCTTCACAATCAATTCCATGCCGTCCTTCACGAAACCCTGGTCGATGGCGGCGCTTTCGGCGTAGCCGGTCATCATCAGAACACGCAGCCCGGGGTGCGCGGCGCGCGCGGCATCCGCCAGTTGGCGTCCGTTCAAGCCGGGCAGGCCTACGTCGGTCACCAGCAGATTCATGTCGGACGTGGACATCACCAGGTCCAGCCCGGCCTCGCCGTTGGCCGCCGTCAGGACGCGCATGCCCAATTCGTCCAGGCATTCGCGCACCATTTCGCGCACGTTGGTGTCGTCTTCCACCACGACCACGACCGCCTGGGTGGCCACGCCCGCTTCCGGCCCGGCTATCGGCATCCGCTCTTGCGCCGGGTGGGGCGCGCCATCGTACCGGGGCAGATGCAGCCTGACCGACGTGCCCACCCCCACCGCGCTCTCCAGCGTCGCGGCGCCGCCCGCCTGCTTGGCGAAGCCGTAGATCATCGACAGCCCCAGGCCGGTCCCCTCGCCCAGCGGCTTGGTCGTAAAGAAGGGATCGAACGCATGCGCGAGCACATCGGGCGTCATGCCGCAGCCCACATCCGAGACGGAAACCTCGACAAAATCCCCAGGGCTCACGCCGGGAATCTGGCGCAGCGAAGAAGCATCCAGCCGCGCATTCAGCGCGGCGACGGTGAGCACGCCGCCGCTGGGCATCGAGTCGCAGGCATTGATCACCAGGTTGAGCATGGCGTTCTCGAACTGGTTCTTGTCGCACCTTACCGTCCACAGGTCCGGCTCCAGGTCGAACACCAGCGTGACCCGCTCGCCGGTATAGCGATGGAACAGCGACGCCATGGATTGCAGCGCGGACTGGACGCCGAACGGCTTGGGATCGATGGGCTGGCGGCGCGAAAAGGTCAGCAGGCGCTGCGTCAGATGCGCCGCCCGGTTCGCGGAATCCATGGCGACATTGACGAAACGCTCCGCCTGTTCCGGCTTGCCGCCCGCCACCTTGCGCTGGATCAGATAGAGCGCGCCCGTGATGCCCTGCAGCATGTTGTTGAAGTCATGCGCGATGCCGCCGGTCAGCCGGCCCACGGCCTCCATTTTCTGCGATTGGCGCAGCGCGTTTTCGGTCTCGAGCAGCACTTCGCTCTGGGCCTTCAGGTCCGTGTCGTCGCGCCCCGCTACGTACAGATTGTCTTGCGACCACGACATGCTCCAGGTGATCCAGCTATAGCCGCCTTCGCGCTTGAGCACGCGGGTCTCCAGATGCCTGACCGGCTGCGCCGCGCCCATCTGCAAGGCGGGCGACCACGCGGCGCGCGTTTTTGCGTGGTCGTCGGGATGGATCAGCTCGGTCATTCCCATCGACAGGAACTGGTCCGGCGTCCAGCCCAGGATCGTCCGCACCGCCGGATTCACGCTGACAAAGCGCCCTTGCGCGTCGATCACGGCCAGCAGTTCGGGAGAAAGGCGCCAGATGCGGTCGCGTTCGGCGATGGCGTTTTCAACGCGCTGCTCCAGCATGCGGGAATACTGCGAACGCTCGACGGCATCGCACATCCGTTCGGCGACTTCCTCGATGAAGGCCAGGTCGCCGGCCTTGAGCCGGCTGCTGGACAAGGGCCTGACGATAAGCGCCCCGCCCTGCCGGGCCCAGCGGCGCATCGGCACCACGATCGCCGACGGACGGATGTCGCCGTCCGCTTCCGCCAGCAAGGGTTGCAGGTACGCCGTGCGGCCCTTGCGCAGCGCGGCGTAGAACTCTTCGCCGAACTGCGCCGGCTCCAGCGCGGCAAGACCGGCGCGGTCCGCCTCGGAGCGCCAGCAGGTCGACACCACGGGCGTGGCGCCTTCGCCGGCCCAATCCAGCACCGCGACCATTCCCAGCGCCAGATGCTGGCCCAGGCCTTCGCAGGCGGTCTGCTCGATGACCGTCTGATGATGCAGCTCGCGCATCCGGTCGCCCAACGCCAGCAGGAAGTTCTTGCGATGCTGGCCTTCCCACAGTTCGGTCTCGGCGGCCTTGCGCGCCGTGACGTCGAGAAACATCGCCATCAACCGGTCGGTGCCGTCCTTGCGCGCCCGCGCTTCGTACCAGGCGTCCCTGGGCGCGGGAACGGCGAACTCGAATTGCGTGGACTCGCCGGTTTCGACGACCTGGACGAAGGTGTCCATGATCTGGCCCGGCACGCCGGGGATCATTTCGCGCAGGGTGTGCCCCAGTGTGTCGCCTTCCTTCATGCCGCTCTGCCGTTCGAACGCGGGATTGACTTCCAGAAAGCGGAAATCGATGATGCGTTCGTCGTCGTCGCGCAGGGCCTCGGCCAGAAAGAAGGCCTCTTGCATGCCATCGAACATCGCCCGCCAGCGCTCGCCGCTGCGCCGCAGCGCGGCGTCGAGCAAATGCCGCTCTATCGCCAGCGCCGCGCTGCGCGTGACCAGCGCGATCGCGTCGATATCGTGTGCCGAGGGCAGGCGCGCCGTGCCGTAGTAGTTAGAGAACACGCCCAGCAGGCGCCCGTCCGGCGCCTTGATCGGCGTGGACCAGCAGGCTCTGAGGCCGTGCGCCAGGGCCAGGTCGCGCCAGGGCGCCCAGGCCGGATGCGTGGCGATGTCTTCCGCATAGACCGCGTTGCCCGAATGCGCCGCGGCGCCCCACGACCCCACCAACGGACCAATCGGCGCACGGTCGACCGCGGCGTTGAAGACGTCCGGCAGGCTCGGCGCCGTGCCGTGCAGCAGCAGCGTTCCGGTGTCGTCGACCAGCGCGATGGATGCACGCAGCGGGACGCTGGATTGGGCCTCGATGGCGTGCAGCATATGTTGCAGCACCTGTGGCAAGGGCACGCCGGCGGCGATCCGCTCCAGCATGATGCGTTCGTCTTCCAGACGGGCTAGCGTGTCGGTCCATGGCAGGGACACGCGGTCGTGCTTGGTCAGCATGGCTTCCCCTATTCCAATACAGAATGTATTGCGGGGGGTGCGCACAAGCCGAAACCCTAGGTAACGCGACGCTACGTTTCATCCCGGCAGCCATGCGCGCGCACTGCTTGGCCCGCCGGCGGCGGGCTACGCCTAGCCGCCCCGCACCGCCGTATTCCCTCGCGCGTGGGCCACCGGCGCCTGCGCGCGGCGCGATCCGCTCGTGCGCCAGGCCAGGCCCGTGCTGATCACCAGCGCCAGCGCCAACGATCCGCCCGCCATCGCCGCCACGCCCTGCCATTGGCCGACCGTCCAGAAATGACCGCCCAGCGACCCCAGCACGCTGGAGCCCACGTAGTACACCAGCAGGTACAGCGAGGCGGCCAGCGCCTTGTAGCCGCGCGCCATCTGCCCGACCCAGCCGCTGGCCACGGCGTGGGCCGCGAAAAAGCCAAAGGTGAACACGACGATGCCCGCGATCAGGATGGGCAGCGCGTCCGACAGGGTCAGCAGCAGCCCCGCCAGCGCCAGGCCGGTCGAGGCCGACAGCATCATGCCGCGGCCGTGGCGGTCGGCCAGGCGGCCGAAGTACGTGGACGCGAAGATTCCGACCAGGTAGACCAGAAAGATGAAGCCGATGAAGGTCTGGCTCAGCGAAAACGGCGGCAGCAGCAGGCGGAAACCCACGTAGTTGTAGACCGCGACGAAGGCGCCCATGAGCAGGCCGCCCATCGCGAACAGCCCGCACAAGGGGCCATTCTTCAGGTGCGCGCCCGCGCCGGCCCGGACATCGCCCAGCACGCCCGACCACCCCTGCCCGCGCCGGGGCGCGAATCGGCGCGACGCCGGCAGCAGCCACATGAAGGCCACGGCGGCCAGGATGCCCAACAGCCCCAGCGTGCCCATGGCCGCCCGCCATCCGAAATGGTCGGAGACCAGGCCGGTGATGACACGGCCAGACAGCCCGCCGAAGGCGCTGCCGCTGATGTACAGGCCCATCGCGAAACCCAGCGTGCCGGGTTCGACCTCTTCGGCCAGATAGGCCATGGCGACGGCCGGCACGCCGCCCATGGCCACCCCTTGCAGCGCGCGCAGCGCCAGCAGGCTGTGCCAATCGGGCGCCACGGCGGCAATCGTGCCCAGGACGGCCGAGGCGAACAGCGACAGGGCCATGATGCGCTTGCGCGGCAGGGCCTGCGAAAACAGGCCCACGAAGAAAATCGCGATCGCCAGCAGGCCCGTGCACAGCGACAGCGCCAGGCTGCTCTGGGCGGGCGACACATTGAAGGCGCTGGTGAACAGCGGCATCAACGGCTGCACGCAATACAGCAGTGAAAACGTGGAAAACCCGGCGGCGAACAAGGCCCATTGCGCCCGGCGCAGTCCGGGCATGCCTCGGGTCAGGTAGCCGGATGCCGACGCCGGGGCGGCATCGGGTTCGGGTGAGGAGCTTGCAGAGGGGGTAGACATCGTGATTCTCGAATGACAACGGGCCGCGAGCCCGTGAAGACAAGGTAGACTTTTCATCTTCATATGTCCAATATATGAAACCAACCCCGTTCATATTTAAAAAAGATGGAACTGCGTCACCTGCGTTACTTCACCGCCGTGGCCGAAGAACTGCATTTCACGCGGGCGGCGGCGCGCCTGGGCATCGGCCAGCCGCCCCTGAGCCAGCAGATCCAGCAGCTGGAACGCGAGATCGGCACGCCGCTTTTCCTGCGCCTGCCCCGGGGCATCGCCTTGACCGAAGCAGGCGCCCAGTTTCTGGAGGACGCCCGCGCCATCCTGGCCAGCGCCGACCGCGCCGTCGACCTGGCCCGCCGCCTGGGGCGCGGCGAACGCGGCGCGATCACCGTGGGCTTTACGGCATCGGCCGTGTTCCATCCCTACCTGCCGCGCGCCATCCGCGCGTACCGGGACCGCTATCCGGACGTGCGCGTCACGTTGACCGAGAGCAACACCGTGACGCTGCTGCGCGGACTGCGGTCAGGTGACGTGGACGTGGCGTTCGTGCGCCCGCCGTATGTGCTGGACGCGGAGTTCGAATCCGAACGCGTCCTCGATGAGCCCATGCTGGTCGCCCTGCCGCCCGACCACCCCCTCAGCCGCAAGCGCGGCGTTCCCATCGCGGCGCTGGCCAACGAGGACTTCGTGCTGTATCCACGCCCCATCGGCGCCGGCCTGTACGACGCGATCCAGTCTGCCTGCCTGCGCGCCGGCTTTGCGCCGCGCGTCATCCAGGAAGCCCCGCAGATGGCGTCCATCGTGAGCCTGGTGGCGGCCGGCGTGGGCATCTCCATCGTGCCCGCCGCCATGCGCCACATGGGCGCGCAGGGCATCGAATACCGTCCCATCAAGGGCGACGCGCCGCACGCCCTGCTCGACATCGCCTATCGGCGCCACGACCGCTCGATCGCGGCGGAAAATGCCGTCGCCATGCTGCGCCGTCTGGCGCACCCGGAACTCGCATAGACCCCGAGCAAGGCCGACCGGTATCGCCCTGTCGCGTTTGTCATCTTCTGTAAACCTCGGCGCGCGGCCGCACGTTAAATTCTCGCGCTGTCGCCGATGCGTCCCCCACCCAGGGCGGCATCCGGCCGCGATCAACCTTTTAGAGGTGTCCCCTTGCGACGTACCCTCCTGGCCCTGGCCATTGCAACGCTTCCCGGCCTTGGCGCCGCCGCCGGATTGGCGTCCTCCATCGGCGCGGTGACCGTCTATCAAGACCGCGCCGTCGTGACCCGAGCGGCCAGCAGCCAACTGCCCGCCGGCGAACACGAGCTGGTGCTGGAAAAGCTGCCTGCCTCGCTGCAGGAGAATTCGCTGCAGGTGTCGGCAAAGAGCACCGGCCAGGCCACCTTGCTGGACGTGAAGGTGCGGGACGCCTATCAGGCCGATGCGGCCAACGAGCGCGTCAGGAAGCTGGACGAGCAGATCCGCAAGCTCGAAACGCAGCAGGCCGCGCTGGACGACGAAGCCGCGGTGCTGGACAACCAGCGCGAGCTGGTGCTGATGATGCAGCGCGGCGCGACGGAACCGGCCAAGGACGGCGCGCGCCTCACGCTGGACGAACTGAAGGCGATACAGACGCTGAGCGCGGACTCGCTTGCCAGGACGCTGGCGGGCCTGCGCCGCGTCGCCGAACAGAAGGATGCGCTGGACCGCGAGCTGGCCGCGCTGCGCAGCCAGCTCGCCCAGGAGCGCGGCGAACTCGGCCGGCGCAGCAAGACCGTCACGTTGCGCGTCAACCTGGCGCAGGCGGGCAAGCTGGACCTGGCCGTTTCCTATGCCGTCGCGGGCGCGCGCTGGACGCCGTCGTATGACGCGCGCCTGCGTCCCGCGGACCGTAACGTGGACCTGGGCTACTTTGGCGTCATCCGCCAGAACACGGGCGAAGACTGGAACAACGTCAAGCTGACCCTGTCCACCGCCAGGCCGTCACTGGGCGGCGGCGCGCCGACCCTGCAGCCGTGGATCATCGATGTGGCAGCCCCGCCGCCGCCTCCCCGTCCCGCAGCCCTTATCGCGCCCGCCCCGCCGATGGCGGCGATGGAAATGCAGGCCAAGCGCGCGCCGCGCGGCAAGGCCATGGAAGACGCCGCGGCCCCCATGCCGGAACCCGATATGGAAGCCATGGACGTGTCCGCGGCCCAGGTCCAGAACGCCCCGACCAGCGCATCGTTCCAGATCAAGAGCCCGGCAACCCTGCCGTCCGACAACTCCACGCAGCGCGTCGCGATCGCCTCGTCCACGCTGCCCGCCACGCTGCAGTATCAGTCCACGCCCGCGCTGCGCGAAGCCGTCTTCCTGACGGCGCAGGCCAGCAACACCACCGACATTCCCTTCCTGGCCGGTCCGCTGAATACGTTCCTGGACGACGCGTTCGTCGCGTCCAGCGCCATGAAGGCAGTGATGCCCGGCGAGAAGCTCGAACTGGCGCTGGGCGCCGACGACGGCATCTCCATCAAGCGCCAGCTCGTCAACCGGTACACGGAAAGCACGGGTTTTTCGGGCAGCGGCAAGCGCGTGACCTATGAATACAAGATCACCGTGAAGAACAACAAGGCCACCAAGGAACAGGTGTCTTTCAAAGACCGCCTGCCCATCTCGCGCAACGAGAAGATCGTGGTCAAGCTGCTTTCGCCCGCCGATCGGGACATCAAGCGCGAAGACGACGGCAAGCTGGTGTGGGACTGGGAACTGGAACCGGGCAAGTCGCGTGACACGGTGCTGAAGTTCTCGGTCGACTATCCGGGCGATATCGACGTATCCGGCATCTGAGGCAGCACGCCCGCCGCGCCGGCATCGCGCGGCGGCATTGCGCGCTTTCCGCAGCTTTCATTGCCGCCGGCAGAACTCGACGAAGGCCTCGGGTTCCAACGGCACCGAAATGCCATAGCCCTGGGCCACGTCGCAACCCAGTTCGCGCAGCAGTTGCACGTCGCGCTCCTGTTCGACGCCCTCGGCCACCACGCGCCGGCCCAGCACCCGCCCCATTTCGATGGCCGCCGCCACCACCGCGCGCGAGGCCGGCTCGCTGTGCATGTGCACGATGAAGTCGCGGTCTATCTTCAATTCGGTGAAAGGCATCGCCGAAAACAGCCGCATCGACGCGATGCCCGCGCCGAAGTCGTCCATCGCCAGCTCGAAGCCGCGTACCCGCAGCAGGTTCAGGCTGGACGACAGCGCCAGCCAGTCGGTCACGGGCTCGTCTTCGGTCAGCTCCACCTTGATCAGCCGGGCCGGCAGCCCCGCCTGCCCGACGCGCTGCTCCAGCAGGCCTGGCAGGTCGCGAGAGCACAGCGTGGACGCGGATGCATTGATGGAGATGGGCACGGCGATGTCCTCGTCATGCATCTGGCGCAGCACTTCAAGAACCCGGTCGGTGACGCGGCCGAACAGCATGCGGTCCAGGCCCAGCCGGTGCGCGGCGGGCACGAAGTCGGCCGCTGAAATCACGCCGAGTTCCGGGTGGACCCAGCGCGACAAGGCCTCGGCGGCCACCACGCGGCCGGTGGACAGGCTCATCTGCGGCTGCAGCACCACGCTCATGCCCGCGCCGGACACCAGCGCCTGCCCGAGCGCCGCTTCCATCACGTCGCGCCGCACCGACTTCTGCCGATGCGGCGAGGCCGGATCGCCGTCGTCGATGCTGTGCAGCGCTGTCTTGATGGCCTGCTGCATGGCGCTGCGCCCCACCGGCTTGGACAGCGCCTGGGCAGAGGGGCAGCCCGCCTGCAAGGCCAGGCGCACATGGGATTGGAGCAGCTCGTCGCTCAGGCTGCTGATCCAGATGATCGGGGGCATGCTTTTCAGCCGCCCCGCATCCACCAGCCGGCGCAGATCGTTGGGCAGGCGCGTGCCGTCGCCCTCGCCCATCACGATGTCGCTGATCAGCACGTCATAGTATTGGCGTGTCAGCGCGCTGACCGCTTCGATGCTGCTGCCCAACCCCGCCACGCGGCGAAACCCCAACGCCAGCAGCATGTTCTGCAGGTAAGCGCGCTCGACGGGGTGGTCTTCGACGAGAAGAATCCGTCGGGTCGCTCCAGCATCGGATTTTGGCATTGCTGACCGTCCTAATCTGCATAGGGCGGGCCTTTGCAGGCGACCGCTTGGATAACGTGGATCAATGCTACGGCATCCGCGCGGAACGTGTCTTGATTGCTAACGGGTTAATGCAATTTCATCTCCGATAGGCGTAGGCGGGCCTTGATCCGACGGACGGACGCAGCCCTCGGTCACGCCCGTTTGGCGCCGGTGCGATAATGATGGACTTTCCCGCATCTAGGCACGGAGCTTCCCTTGACCCGCATTGACGACCCCCTGCACGACCGCGAGGTCGGCGCGGCCGACGCCACCCAGGACAACACGCGCACCGACGACACCCGCATCAGCGCGGTGCGTCCGCTGATTTCACCCGCGCTGCTGCAGGACGAGCTGCCGGTTTCCGCCGCCATCCAGACGCTGGTCGAGCAAAGCCGCGCCGGCATCGCCGACGTGCTGCACGGCCGCGACGACCGCCTGGTGCTGGTGGTTGGCCCCTGCTCCATCCACGACCATGGCCAGGCCATGGAATACGCGCGGCGCTTGCGCGACGCCGCCGAACAGCACAAGAAAGAACTGCTGATCGTCATGCGCGTGTACTTTGAAAAGCCCCGCACCACCGTCGGCTGGAAGGGCTATATCAACGATCCGCGCCTGGACGGCAGCTTCCGCATCAACGAGGGCTTGCGCCGCGCGCGTGAGTTGCTGCTGGACATCAGCGGCCTGGGCCTGCCCATCGCCACGGAGTTCCTGGATCTGCTCAGCCCGCAGTACATCGCGGACCTGATCGCCTGGGGCGCCATCGGCGCGCGCACCACCGAAAGCCCCAGCCACCGCCAGCTCAGCTCGGGCCTGAGCTGCCCGCTTGGCTTCAAGAACGGCACCGACGGCGGCGTGCAGATCGCCGCCGACGCCATGGTGGCGGCCAGCGCCAGCCACGCCTTCATGGGCATGACCAAGATGGGCATGGCCGCCATCTTCGAAACCCGCGGCAACCAGGACACCCACGTCATCCTGCGCGGCGGCAAGCAAGGCCCGAACTACGACGCCGCCAGCGTGGACGCCTGTTGCGCCGCGCTGCGCGCCGCCGGCCAGCGTGAACAGGTCATGATCGACTGCTCGCACGCCAATTCCAACAAGTCGCACCTGCGCCAGGTCGACGTAGCCAACGACATCGCCGCCCAGCTCGCCCAGGGCGACACGCGCATCACGGGCGTGATGATAGAAAGCCACCTGGAAGAAGGCCGCCAGGACCTGAAGCCGGGCCAACCCCTGCGCCACGGCGTGTCCATCACCGACGCCTGCCTGGGCTGGAGCCAGACCGAGCCGGTGCTTGCCGCCCTGGCGCTTGCGGTGCGCCAGCGCCGCGAAAAAAAAGCCGGGAACTGATCCCGGCCGCGCGCCGGTCAGCGCCGAAGCCCGTACGGCGCCGGATCGAATTCCGGCGCCTGTCCCGTCATCAGGGCCGCCAGCAGCTTGCCGGTCACCGGCCCCAGCGTAAAGCCGTGGTGCGCGTGCCCGAACGCCATCCACAAGCCCGGATGGTTGGGCGCGGCGCCGATCACGGGCCGCATATCCGGCATGCAGGGACGGCACCCCATCCACGGCTCGCGTTCCACCGCCTGGCCCAGCGGCAGCAACTGGCCCGCCAGAGCGCGGGTGCGCTGGATCTGAACGGGCGACGGCGGCGCATCCCTGGGCGCGAATTCCGCGCCCGTCGTCAGCCGCACGCCCAGCGTCATGGGCGTCACCACGAAACCGCTTTCGATATCCGCCACGGGACGCGACAGGCTTGCCCCGCCCTCCAGCGCAAAGTGCTGGTGATAGCCGCGCTTGACGGCCATGGGGATGCGGTAACCCAGCGGACGCAAGACGTCCGGCGACCACGGCCCCAGCGCCACGACCACGTCGCTCGCCTCGATCAGGCCCAGTACGCCCTGCACCCGCCAGCCCTTGCCCGCGGCCTGCAGGCTGCGCGCGTCGCCGCGCGCCAACTGCCCGCCGCGCCGCTGGAACAAGGCGGCATAGCCCCGCGTCACCGCGCCCGGGTCCGACACGCTGACCGGATCCCGCCAATGCACGGCGCCCGCCATCACGGAACTCAACGACGGTTCCAGGGCGGCCAGCGCCCGGCGGTCCAGCACCTGGTGGTTCAAGCCGTAGGGCGCGAGCGCCTCGGCGTGGGCGATCACGCGCGCCAGGCCGGCCTCGGTGCGCGCGCCGTCGATCCAGCCATCGCGGCGGAACAGGTGGGAGATCCCGGCATCGTCCTTCAAGGCGTCGTGCTCGGCCACGCTGCGTTCGATCAGGGGCAGCATCGCCGCGGCCGCTCGCGCCAGGCGCTCTGGCGACGAATGCCACCAATAGCGCAGCAGCCACGGCGCGACCCGCGGCAGAAAACGCGGGTGATAGCTGACGTCCGGCGTGTTGTTGCGCGCATACCGCCAGAGCTTGCGCCACTCGCGCGGAAAGGCGTAGGGAATGACGCTTGCCCGCTCGATCAGCCCGGCATTGCCATAGCTGGTTTCCTCGCCCGGTCCGCGCCGGTCGAGCAAAATCACGGAGCGGCCTCGGGCCTGTAGATGCAGGGCTGTGCTCACGCCCACGATGCCCGCGCCAAGGACCACCACATCGGTTTTCATGCGCCGCATTCTGCGCCCGGCGCCGATGTTCGGCAAGGCCGCCGAAGCGTAGAATTCTTCGCTTCCGCCGTCCGAGGATTCCGCCATGACCTTGCCCGCTCCGCAGCCCGTCACGCTCACTGGCGACATCGTGCGGCTCGAGCCGCTGGCCGCGCACCACGCCGAGGCGCTCGCGCGCATCGGCCTGCATCCGGATCTCTGGCGCCTGCAGCCGGAACCCGTCGCCACCCTCGAAGACATGCAGCGCTATGTGGACCGCGCGCTGGCGGACCAGCGATCCGGCACCTGCCTGCCCTTTGTCATCGTGCAGCAAAGCACGGGACAGATCATTGGCGCCACGCGCTACATGGATATCGCGCTTGCCCACCGACGGCTCGAAATCGGCGCCACCTGGCTGACGCCGGCCAGCCAGCGGTCCGGGGCGAACACGGAAGCCAAATTTCTGCTGTTACAGCACGCTTTTGAAACAATTGGTATCATGCGGGTCGTGTTCAAGACGGAGTTGAGCAATACGCAATCGCGGCAAGCGATACTCCGGATCGGCGGCGTCGAAGAAGGTGTCTTTCGCAAGCACCTCATCGCGCAATCGGGACGCACCCGCGACATGGTCTATTTCGCCATCCTCGACGAGGACTGGCCGACGGTGAAGGCGCGCCTGCTGGCGCGCATGCGCCATCCCCGATAGACCGGCGCGGTTTGTTCTTTACGCAGTCCCCCGGGCCCCGCGCCCTTTCCGCATTTTCCCAGTCAGGTATGGATCGTTCTCGCACCGTCCCGGCCGCGCCGGCTTCCTTCTCCAGCGCCCGCCACAGCATTTTTATCTACACAGAAGAACAGCGCGGCAACCAGATGGTCGAATCGCTGGTGCTCGGCATGATGTCGGATGTCTCCGGCTCCGAGAAACTCATCGTCGTGCAGGATCCGTTCAGCAGCGTCAAGTTCATCTACCGCATCGACCACGAAAGCAGCAACCTTGACGCGGCCGCGATCACCGAGCACGACGAGGCCGCATTCAACGGCAAGAACTCCGTGGAAATCAACGCCATGTCCTATCGCCTGGGCACCGCGGAGAACGCCATGAAGCTGTTGCGCGGCAAGACCCACTGGATTCAGGACAAGGGGTCGGTGCTGTCGGTGCTGCTGCAGAATGCTGCTGCGCGCAAGACGCGCTTCGCGCCGGCACGCATAGAACGCGACCGCATGCGCAAAGTGCCCCAGGGCGTGCCCGTGGAACTGCTGCCTACATAAAACGGACAGTATCCACAGGCTTTTTCTTATCCACAATTTCTGTGGATAAGAAAAAGCCAAACGCACGGCTGATGGCCTTTCGGGCGACGCCGGACGGCCTGCTCAATTTTTGACCATCCCTGTCTGTGTCCCTGCGCGGATGGCATCCCGGATTCATGCCGCGCCGCCGCATCGGTGATGATGATATTCTGCGCTGGCGCCGACGACACGACACATCGCGCGCCCCCAACCTGCCGTGCGCACCGCGCGGGCAGAGTTTCCTCCTAGAAGAAGCCGTAGCATGATTAGAGCGGAAAGCATGATTGTCCTTGGAGCGCCTCCCGCGGAACCGCGGGCGCACGTGGCGCCGTGACGATCATCGTCGTCGATGACCACGGGGATTGGCGCGACACCATTGCCGAATACATCCACGATCTCGGCCTGGACAAAGCCATACTCACCGCCGGGTCGCTGGCCGAGCTGGACCAGCTTTTGCTGACCGTGACGCCGGGCATCCTCGTTCTTGACGCGATGCTGCCGGACGGCGACGGCCTGGCCCGCGTCTCTCATCTGCGCACGACCTATCCCTCGATGGGCATCATCATGCTCACCGGCCGCTTGCTGAGCGAGGACAAGGTATCCGGCCTGAGCCTCGGCGCGGACCACTACCTGACCAAGCCCGTGAACCTGGCCGAGCTGGGCGCCACGCTGGTGTCGCTATCGCGCCGCCTGCGCGTCGTGCCTCCGGCGGACACCGAAGACGAGGAGTCCGACGCGTGGCGCTTCGACCCCGCGCGCCGCACCCTCGTGTCCCCGAAGCAGGTCTGCGTGGACATCACCGACACCGAAAGCCGCCTCATCGGCGCGCTGATCCAGGCCGCGCCGCTGCCCTTGTCGCGAGGCCGCCTGGTCGAGGCGCTGGGCGCCAGCGCCGAAGCCTACGACACCCACCGGCTGGACGCGCACATGCACCGGCTGCGCCGCAAATTGCGGGCGCAGGCGGGCGGCGACATGGGCATACGCACCGTGTACGGCGTAGGCTATGTCTGCACCACACCCGTGACCATCGTCGGCGGTCTTCCCAAGCCCTGAAAGAAACGTCCCCATGAACGCTCCCATCCGCCCCCGCCGTTCCGTCCTGTACATGCCCGGCGCCAACGCGCGCGCGCTGGACAAGGCCCGCAGCTTGGACGCAGACGCCCTGATCCTGGACCTGGAAGACGCCGTCGCGCCCGACGCCAAGCAACAGGCCCGCGTCCAGGTCGCCGCGGCCCTGCGCGAAGGCGGCTACGGCCGCCGCGAGTGCATCGTCCGCATCAACGCGCTGGACACCGGCTGGGGCCTGGAAGACGTGCGCGCCATTGCGCGCGCCGGCGCCCACGCCGTGCTGCTGCCGAAGGTGCAGTCGGCCGCGCAGCTGGCCGAGCTGGCGCAAGCCCTGGACGCGGCGGGCGCCCCGCCGGACCTGCCGCTGTGGGCCATGGCCGAGACGCCCTTGGGCTTTCTGCGACTGGATGCCATCGCCGGCGGCCATCCCCGGCTGGCGGCCATCGTCGTCGGCACCTCGGACCTGGTGAAGGACCTGCACGCACGCCACACGCCGTCGCGCGAGGAAACGCTGCTGGCCCGCTCGCTGGCCGTGATGGCGGCGCGCGCGCATGGACTTGCCGCGCTGGATGGCGTGCACCTGGACCTGAACGACGGCGCCGGCCTGGCCGCCGCCTGCCAGCAGGGGCGCGACCAGGGCTTCGATGGCAAGACGCTGATCCACCCCAGCCAGATCGCGGCGGCCAACGCCGCGTTCGCCCCAAGCGCCGACGAACTGGCCAGCGCGCGCAGGCGCCTGGATGCCTGGCGGGCCGCGCAGGCCGCGGGCATGGGCGTGGCCGTGGTTGACGGCGCGCTGGTCGAGAACCTGCACGCGCAAGAGGCCGAACGCGTGCTGGCGCTGGCTGCCGCCATCGGCGAGCAATAACGCGGTTTCGCGCGGCATCCTGCCCCCGATCCGGGCTACCGCTGCGCAGCCGCGCCCGGCCCGGTACAATACGGCCCACGAGCGGTCGGCTTGCCCGCCCGTTCAGCCCTTCGCGCCTGGCGTCTTTTCACTCGCGCGCGATCCCGCCCCGGTTCCCTTTTTTCGCGCCGCCTCTTGTGGCGGGAGCCTTGCCGCGCGCCTGCCGCGCCCCCCCTGCCCCTAGATTCATGATCCGCTTCCAACAAGTTTCACTCATGCGTGGCGTCAAGCCCTTGCTCGACAAGGTCGACCTGCTGCTGAACCCCGGCGACAAGATCGGTCTGATCGGCGCCAATGGCGCCGGCAAGTCCAGCCTTTTCGGGCTGCTGCGCGGCACGCTGCACGCCGACCAGGGCGACCTCGACTACCCCGCGAGCTGGCGCATGGCCTATGTCGCGCAGGAGACCCCCGCGCTGGACCGGCCCGCCATCGAATACGCCATCGACGGCGACGTGACGTTGCGACGCCTCGAAGCGGAACTGGCCGCGCTCGAAGCCGAGCCCGAGAGTGCCGAGAATGGCCTGCGGATGGGCGATATCTACGCCGCGCTGGCCGATGCCGACGCCTACACGGTGCACTCGCGCGCCGAACAACTCCTGACTGGCCTGGGCTTCACCCAGGCGCAGATGCACCTGCCGCTGACCAGCTTCTCCGGCGGCTGGCGCATGCGCCTGAACCTGGCGCAGGCGCTGATGTGCCCGTCCGACCTGCTGCTGCTGGACGAGCCCACCAACCACTTGGACCTGGACGCGATCATCTGGCTGGAAGATTGGCTCAAGCGCTATCCCGGCACGCTGATCGTCATCTCGCACGACCGCGACTTCCTGGACGGCGTGGTCAACGTCATCGTCCACATCGACGAGCGCAAGCTCAAGCGCTATTCGGGCAACTATTCGTCCTTTGAACGCCAGCGCGCCGCGCAACTGGAACTGGCGCAAGGCATGATGGAAAAGCAGATGCGCCAACGCACGCACCTGCAATCCTTCATCGACCGCTTCAAGGCGCAGGCCAGCAAGGCCCGCCAGGCCCAGAGCCGGATCAAGGCCCTGGCCCGCATGGAAGAGATGGCGCCCCTGCGCGCCGCCGCCGAATTCTCGTTCGAATTCCGCGAGCCGCTGCGCGCGCCGAATCCCTTGCTGACCATGGATACCGTCAGCGCCGGGTATCGCATCGAGGACGAAGAGACCCAGGCCGTTTCCGACAAGATCATCGTGTCGGGCATCAACTTTTCCCTGCAGGCAGGCCAGCGCATCGGCTTGCTGGGGATCAATGGCGCGGGCAAGTCCACGTTCATCAAGACGATCGCGGGCGAACTGGACACGCTGGCCGGCGACACGCAGTTCAACAAGGGCCTGTCCATCGGCTACTTCGCCCAGCATCAGGTCGAGATGCTGCGGCACGACGAATCGCCGCTGTGGCACATGGCCAAGCTCGCGCCCACCGTGCGCGAACAGGAGCTGCGCAATTTCCTGGGCAGCTTCAACTTCAACGGCAACATGGCCACCAGTTCGATCGCCCCGTTCTCGGGCGGTGAAAAGGCCCGCCTGGCGCTGGCGCTCATCGTCTGGCAACGCCCCAACCTGCTGCTGCTGGACGAACCCACCAACCACCTGGACCTGGAAACGCGAGAAGCGCTGACGACCGCGCTGGCGCAGTTCGAAGGCACGCTGGTGCTGGTATCGCACGACCGCCACCTGCTGCGCGCGACCACCGACCAGTTCATCATCGTCGCCGACGGCAACGTCAGCCCGTTTGATGGCGACCTGGACGACTACAAGGACTGGCTCTACAAGACCAAGCTGGCCGCCAAGGCCGCCTGATCGGATCTGGCACGCAGGCGGGGCCGGACGCGTTACAATCCCGCGCATTACGCGCGTCCGTCATCATCAGGCCTGCGCGGCAGCCTCCAACCACGTCCCGCTGTACGCGGGACGCGTTTTTTAGCGCTCTTAGATGCCGATCAAAGACCAACTATTTCTTGCCAGCCAGTATCTTGCGCCCCACCACCTGGTGTCGCGGTTCTTTGGATACGCATCCGACTGCCGCGAGCCCGCGGTCAAGAACTGGATGATCTCGCGCTTCGTCCGCAAGTACGGCGTGGACATGAGCGAGGCCTTGCAGGAAGACGCATTGGCCTATGACTGCTTCAATGACTTCTTCACCCGCGAACTGAAGGCCGATGCGCGGCCGCTGGACGACGAGCCCGGCTCGGTGCTCTGTCCGGCCGACGGCGCCATCAGCCAGATGGGCGCGATCGAACAGGGCCGCATCTTTCAGGCCAAGGGCCACAGCTACGGCCTGACCGACCTGCTGGGCGGCGACGCCGAACGCGCCGCGCCGTTCCAGGGCGGCCAGTTTGCCACCGTCTATCTGTCGCCCAAGGACTATCACCGCGTCCACATGCCCGCCGCCGGCACGCTGCGCGAAATGGTGCATGTGCCGGGCCGCCTGTTCTCGGTGAACCCCCTGACCGCCCGCAACGTGCCGCGCCTGTTCGCGCGCAACGAGCGCGTCGTCTGCATCTTCGATACCGAACACGGCCCGATGGCCGTCGTGCTGGTCGGCGCCATGATCGTGGCCTCGATCGAAACGGTCTGGGCGGGGCTGGTCACGCCCCACAAGCGCCGCGTGAAGTCCACCCGCTACGACGCCACCGCCCGCGCGCCCATCCACCTTGAAAAAGGCGCCGAGATGGGCCGCTTCAAGCTTGGCTCCACCGCCATCGTGCTGTTCGGCCCGGACAAGATCCGCTGGGCGGACACGCCCTCGGTGCTTGGCCCCGTGCGCATGGGCGAATTGCTGGCGCTGCCTGCCCACGCCTGAACCGGGGTTCTGCGGGACGCGGCTTGCCACACGCGTGAGCCGGGCTTGCGCAGGACGCGGCCTGCCACCGTGTGGGCCAGGCTTGCGCAGGACGCAGCGCACGGTCGCCGTGCGCCGGGCCTCGTTCTCCCGCCTGCCGCTATTTCGCCAGAAGCGAAAAAGCCTTTCCGTATTTATTCGCTTTATGCGATGAAACGGCGTTGCTAGATTACGGGCTTTTGCCGGCCCGCCATGACTTCCACTGCCCTTCCCGCCGCTCCCTCCCGCGCAAGCGCACGCCCCTTGCCGCGGGCGCTTGGCCGCATGCTGTCCCTGGACGATTTCGAAGGCCTGGCCAGGCGGCGGCTGCCGCGTCCGATCTTCGGCTACGTCGCGGGCGCGGCGGAGGACAACCAGTCCCTGCAGGGCAACCGCCAGGCCTTCGCCCACTACGCGTTCACGCCGCGCGTGCTGGTGGATGTGTCCCGGCGCACGCAGCAGACCGAGCTCTTCGGCCGCGCCTACGCGTCGCCATTCGGTATCGCGCCCATGGGCATCAGCGCGCTGTCGGCCTATCGCGGCGATATCGTCCTGGCTCGCGCCGCGCGCGAGCAGAACGTTCCGGCCATCCTCAGCGGCACGTCACTGATTCCGCTTGAAGACGTCATCCGCGAGGCGCCCGGCACCTGGTTCCAGGCATATCTTCCCGGCGACCCGGCGAAGATCGACGCGCTGGTGGAGCGCGCGCGCCGCGCGGGCTACGAAACGCTGGTGCTGACCGTGGATATTCCCGTGTCCGCCAACCGCGAGAACAATGTCCGCACCGGCTTTTCCACGCCGCTGAAACCCAGCCTGCGGCTGGCCTGGGACGGGCTGACCCGCCCGCGCTGGCTGGCCGGGACGTTTCTGCGCACCTTGCTGGCCCACGGCATGCCGCACTTCGAGAACTCCTTTGCCACGCGCGGCGCGCCCATCGTGTCGGCGTCGGTGTTGCGCGACTTCACCGCCCGCGATCACCTCAGTTGGGATCATGTGGCGCGGATACGCCGGCAATGGCCCGGCACGTTGATCATCAAGGGCATCCTGCATCCGCGGGACGCGGCGCTGGCCCGCCGGCATGGGGTGGACGGCATCATCGTGTCCAACCATGGAGGGCGCCAGCTCGACGGCGCGGTCTCGCCCCTGCGCGCCTTGCCGGGCGTCGTCGCCCAGGCCGGCTCGATGACGGTGATGATGGACAGCGGCGTGCGGCGCGGCAGCGACGTACTGAAGGCGCTGGCGCTGGGCGCGCGCTGCGTATTCGTCGGACGCCCGTTCAATTACGCGGCGGCCGTGGGCGGCCAGGCGGGCGTGGAGCACGCGATCGGCCTGCTGCGTGCCGAAGTGGACCGCAACATGGCGATGCTGGGCATCAACCGCGTCCGCGAGATGGACGCCAGCTTCCTCTGCCCCGAAGGCGCGCAGCCGGGCTGAAGCGATCCCGGCGCTGCGCGGCGGCCGCGCGGGCATAGAATGGCGATTCCCTTGCTATCCACGCGCCGGCCGATCGGCCAGGCGCAACCCCGCGCCCAGTGTCCCTACGCCAATCCTCGTTTTTCCTGCGCTTTCTGACCCTGGGCGCATTGGCCCACGTCTACGTGGGCGCCCGCCTGATTCCCGATGCCCTGCTGGGCGGCGAAGGTTCCGCCGCCGCCATTCTTGCGCTGGCGCTGTCCTGCGTCCTGATACCCCTGGGCATGCTGGGACGCTCTTCCGTCCATCCGCCATGGGGCGACCGCATCGCGTGGGTCGGCCTGTTGGCGATGGGTCTGTTTTCTTCCTTGTTCGTGCTGACCGTGCTGCGCGACGCGCTGCTGCTGGTGGCATGGCTGGCCAATCTGCCGATAGGCGCCAGCCTGCCCTGGACGGCATGGCGCCGCGCAAGCGCATGGGCCGTGGCGGGACTGGCCTTGGCGGGTACGCTGGCGGGGTTGTACAACGCCCGCCGCCGCGCGCGCGTGGTGAACGTGGACGTGCCCATCACGGGCCTGCCGCAAGACCTGGACGGCTTCACCATCGTGCAGATCAGCGACATCCACGTCGGGCCCACGATCAAGAAGCGCTACGTGCAAGCCATCGTCGACGCCGTTAACGAACAGCTCCCGGACATGATCGCCGTCACCGGCGACGTGGTCGACGGCAGCGTTGAACACCTTGCCTCCCAGGCCAGTCCGCTCGGGGAATTGCGCGCTCCATACGGCGTCTATCTGGTCACCGGCAACCATGAATATTATTCAGGCGCCGCCCCCTGGATTGCCGAGTTCCGCCGCCTGGGCCTGCGGGTGCTGCTGAACGAGCACGCGGTCATTCATCCCTCGGGCCTGCCCGTGGTGGTGGCCGGCGTCACCGACTACAGCGCCGGTTCTTTCGACCCGCAGCAGCGCAGCAGCCCCAAGGCCGCGCTGGCGGGCGCCCCTGCCGACGCGATGCCCAAGATCCTGCTGGCGCACCAGCCCCGCAGCGCGGCGGCCGCCGAGCCGCTGGGCTACACGCTGCAGCTATCGGGCCATACGCATGGCGGGCAGTTCTTCCCGTGGGGGTTCTTCGTGCGCTTCCAGCAGCCCTACACGGCGGGCTTGCACCGGATGGGCAAGATGTGGATCTATACCAGCCGCGGCACCGGCTACTGGGGCCCGCCCAAGCGGCTGGGCGCGCCTTCCGAGATCACCCGCCTGCGCCTGCGCGCCGCACCCGCCCGCTGATCCCGGCTCTGCGCCGCCTGCTGATCCGGCCTCGGCTCCGCCCGCCGCCGCTTGCGGCGCGGCCGGCGCGGATTCAGGCCTCGTCGGGCAGCGGTCCGCGCTCCAGATAGCTGGTCAGGGCGATGTCGCTGGTCGTGTTGGTGATGCCCTCGATCTGGTGAATGCGCGCCAGCAACAGCTCCAGCGCCTGCGTGTCGCGCACGCGCACCTTGAGCAGCATGGCGCTCTTGCCCGTGATGGTGTGGATCTCTTCCACCTCGGTCAGCTCGGCCAGCCCCAGGACCTGCTGCGTGATGGTCCAGTTGTTCGTATCGACATGCACGAAGGCGAGCAGCGGCCGGCCGATCTTCGCGCCGTCCAGCTTGGCGGCGATGCCCTTGATCAGCCCATCGCGCTTGAGGCGCTTGACCCGTTCATGCACGGCGGGGGCCGACAGGTTCAACACCTTGCCCAGTTCCGCGTAACTGGGAGAGGCGTCATCCGCCAGCAGCGTCAATAATTTTCGGTCGCGGTCGTCTAGGTCTGACATTGGAATCACATGCTGCCGAACGGCATTCGAACTTTTATGGGATAAGGGGCGATCAGCGTTAACCCTTATTTTATTCCAATAAAACCGTTGGACGCCGCGACGGAGCCCCCCACGGCGGGGCGCTCGTGCCCATATGATTGAAAACGTTTGACCCACGCGCCTCGGCCACGCCCAGCGCCGCGGCGTTGGGTTTGCCCCGGCGCCTGAACGGGCACCGGGCGGGCGCCAGCCCGATCCCGGGCTTACCAGGGGAAGGTGATCAGGTCCCCGTAAAGCCGCTTCAGCGTGCGCTTCACTTCCGGGGAGTTCTGGTAGATGGCGATGAACTTCAGCAAGCGCGGATCCTGAGCCTTTTCCGGCGTGGTCACCCAGCGGATGGCGTAGCGGCGGATGCTGTCCGGGTCGGTGTTGTCGAACGCCAGGCCGTCCTTTTCATTCAGTCCCGCTTGCTTGGCGAAGGTGGTGTAGGTTACCGAGGCCGTCACGTCGTCGAACGTGCGCGCCGACTGCGAACCTTCGATCTGGACAAACTTCAGGTTCCTGGGATTCGACACCACGTCCTGCAGGGTCGCCTGATGCGCCACGCCCGGCTTGAGCTTGATCAGCCCGATCGATTCCAGCAGCAGCAAGGCTCGGCCCGTGTTGACCGGGTCGTTCGGCACCGCGATGGTGGCGCCGTCGGGCACCGCTTCGCCCTTCTTCAGCTTCTTGGAGAACAGGCCGATCGTGGTGGAATACCCATAGGCGATCGGGGTCAGGTTGGCGCCGCGCCGCTGGTTGAACAGTTGCAGAAAGGGCTCGTGCTGGAAGAAGTTCGCGTCCACCGAGCCGTCGGCGACGGCGATGTTGGGCAGCACCCAATCGTTGAACTCCACCAGCTTGACCTCCAGCCCCTCATTCCTGGCCTGGGCGATCGCCTGCTCGGTGGCTTCGTTGGCCACGCTGGGAATCACGCCGATCCGCAGGGGCTTTTCCTGCGCCATCGCGGTCGCGCCAGCGGCCAGCCCCAGCGCGGCCACGGCCGCGCCGCGCGTCAGTGTCAAAAGTAGTCGGTGCAAAAGCATGTAGGCCATCCAGGGATAACGGAACGCCGGACGACGGCCGGCACAGGCGCTATTGTGCAGCAGCCCGGCGCCGCCCCGCCGAAAAGCCTTTGTCACGCAATGGCAATGCCATGGCCGCGCCAGCGGCGCTAAGATGGCTGCATCACGCCCTAGGGAGATGCTCATGAGCGCGGTTCTGACCACCCTGCCCGGCGCGCGGTCCGCTGCCCGCCACCGCGACCAGGTCGAAGACCAGCTTGGCGCGCACAACTACCATCCGCTGGATGTCGTGATCGCGCGCGGAAGCGGCGTCTGGCTGTATGACGTGGAAGGCCGCAAATACCTGGATTGCCTGGCGGCCTATTCGGCGGTCAACCAGGGCCACTGCCATCCGCGCATCCTGGCCGCGATGACCGAACAGGCGCAAAAACTGACGCTGACGTCGCGCGCGTTTCGCCATGACCAGATGGCGGGCTTCTACGAAGACCTGGCCCGCCTGACCGGCGCGCACAAGATCCTGCCGATGAACAGCGGCGCCGAGGCGGTGGAAACCGCCATCAAGGCCGTGCGCAAATGGGGTTACGAGGTCCGCGGCGTGCCCGAGGGCCAGGCCGAGGTCATCGTCTGCGCCAACAACTTCCATGGACGCACGCTGGGTATCGTCGGCTTTTCCACCGACCCCGACGCCTATGGCAGCTATGGCCCGTTCGCGCCCGGATTCAAGGTGGTTCCGTTTGGCGACTACGCCGCCTTCGACGCCGCCATCACCCCCAACACCGTCGCCTTCCTGGTCGAACCCATACAGGGCGAAGCCGGCGTCGTGATACCGCCCGCGGGCTATTTCACCAAGGTCCGGCAGCGCTGCACCGAACAGGGCATCACCTTGATCCTGGACGAAATCCAGACCGGCCTGGGACGCACGGGCAAGCTGCTGGCCGAAGAGCACGAGGGCATCGAAGCGGACGTCACCCTCATCGGCAAGGCGCTCTCGGGCGGCTTCTATCCCGTATCCGCGGTGCTCTCCAACGCCGACGTGCTGGGCGTGTTCCAGCCCGGGCAGCACGGCAGCACCTTCGGCGGCAATCCACTGGCCTGCGCCATCGCTCGCGCGGCGCTGCGCGTGCTGACCGAGGAAGGCATGATCGATAACGCGGCGCAGGTCGGCGCCTATTTCCTGGAACGCCTGCGCGCGTTGCCGGGCCCCGTCCGCGAAGCGCGCGGGCGCGGACTGATGTTGGCGGTCGAACTGGAACCCGACGCGGGCGGTGCGCGCCTGTGGTCCGAACGCCTGCTGGCACGGGGCATGCTGGTCAAGGACACGCACGGCCACACGCTGCGGCTGTCGCCGCCGCTGATCGTGACGCGCGAGCAGGTCGACTGGGCCTGCGACCAGCTGTCCGCGGTACTGTCCGCCCACTAAAGCCCCTGCGCCCACGCACGGGCGTTTGCCCCTTTCGGAGTATCACTTGCAGAACAAAGCCATGCTGCCCGCCCAGATCACCCTGATCGGCGCGCCCACGGATATCGGTGCAGGCGCCCGAGGCGCATCGATGGGACCGGAAGCCTTGCGCGTGGCGGGCCTGGGCCCGGTCATCGAAGCCCTGGGTTTTCACGTAACGGATCTGGGCAACCTGCCCGGCCCCGCCAATCCCTGGCTGCCTCCGGTGGATGGCTATCGCCACCTGGAGGAAGTAGCCGCGTGGAACCAGGCGGTGCACGACGCCGTGCACGACGAGCTGGCGTTGGGCCGCCTGCCCGTGCTGCTGGGCGGCGACCACTGCCTGGGCATCGGCTCGATCAGCGCCGTGGCGCGCCACTGCCGCGCGGCCGGCAAGAAGCTGCGCGTGCTGTGGCTGGACGCCCACGCCGACTTCAATACCAATGCGCTGACCCCCACCGGCAACATCCACGGCATGCCGGTGGCCTGCCTGTGCGGCTACGGGCCCGCGCCGATCACGGGCATGTCGGGCCAGACGCCCGACATCGATCCGGCCTGCATCCGCCAGATCGGCATCCGCAGCGTGGATCCGGGCGAAAAACGCCTGGTGCACGAGGCCGGGCTGGAAGTCTTCGACATGCGCTACCTGGACGAGATGGGCATGCGCGCCACGATGGAGGCCGCGCTGGCGGATCTGGACGCGGGCACCCACCTGCACGTCAGCTTCGACGTGGACTTTCTGGATCCCGAGATCGCTCCGGGCGTGGGCACGACGGTGCGCGGCGGCCCCACCTATCGCGAGGCCCAGCTCTGCATGGAGATGATCGCCGACACCGGCCTCATGCGTTCGCTGGACGTGGTGGAACTGAATCCCGCCTTCGACGTGCGCAACAAGACCGCGGAACTGGCGGTGGACCTGATCGAAAGCCTGTTCGGCAAATCCACGCTGGTGCGCCGCGGCGCCTAGCTGAAACCCTCGCGGTCCCGCCGGATCGCGTCGGCGGCCTGGCGCAGGTGATGCAGGTTTTCTTCCCGGCGTTCCCAGACACGCGGCGTCGGTCCGGCCATGCATAGCGCATACCATTCGCCCCCCAGGTCCAGCGCCACCGCCAGCCCCGTCAGGTCAGCCACGCTTTCTCCTACGTTCGAGGCCCAGCCCTGGCCCGCCGCGCGCTCCACATCGGCCAGCAGCGCATCGCGCGTGACCAGGGTGTTGTCCGTATAACGGATGTATTGCGCGGCGGCCAGCACGTGTTCGCGGGCGGCGGGCGGCAAACGCGCCAGGATGGCCTTGGCCACCGAACTGGTGTGCAGGGGCCGGCGTTCGCCAGGCCGCGCGGCATAGTGCACGGGTTGCGTGGACTCCACCACATCCAGGAACAGCACGCCGCCGTCCTGGATCTTGCCCAGCATCACCGTTTCATTGGCCGCGTCGCGCAAGGCCGCAAGCCGTGGACGCACCTGCTGCAGCCAGGGATCGCCCGCCAGGATCTGCGTGCTCAGGCCGTGCAGCTTGGCTGTCGGGTAGTAGCCGCCCCGGCGCCGCACCTCGTACAGATAGCCCCGCGCCACCAGCGTTCGCACCAGCGCCAGGCAACTGGACATGGGCGCGCGCAGACCCTGCGCCAGTTCCGTCAGGGGCATCGGCCGCCGCGTCTGCGCAAACAGCTCGATCAGTTCCAGCGTGCGGACGACGAGTTTCACTTCCATGGCGGCGATCCTTTCCGGCGTTCCCGGCCAGTCCTGCTGTCGGCCTAGGTCATCCACTATGTTGACTTTTCCAGCCCCGGTACATAAATTCTTGCACAGGAATTTACATTCACCAATAAGAAATAGATTTCAGCCGGCTGGAGAACCGGCGCCCCAGCCCGAGGTTCCGCGTCATCGACAACATTCAATAATCGGCCCGCGAACGGGCTGGGAGACAGACAGATGCGTATCAAACCCGTGTTGGCGGCGTTGGCCGCCGCCCTGGCCGCCACCGCGGCCCATGCCCAGTCCGACGTGGTGCGCCTGGGGGTGTCGAACGACAGGTCCGGCATCTATTCGGACCTGGGCGGAATGGGATCCGAAATGGCCGTGCGCATGGCTGTCGAGGACTTTGGCGGCAAGGTGGCCGGCAAGACCGTCGAGGTCATCGGCGCCGACAACCAGAACAAGGCCGACGTCGCCTCAGCGCTGGTGCGCCGCTGGTTCGACACACAGGGGCTGGTGGCGGTGGTGGACGGCGGCGCCAGCTCGGCCGGCCTGGCCGCGCAGGGCGTGGCGCGCGAAAAAGGCGGCACCGCCCTGATCAGCGGCGGCTTTGCCGGCGATTTCAGCGGCAAGCAATGCAGCCCCCTGAGCACGCAATGGGCGCCCGACACCTACGCCCTGGCCAACGCGGTCGTCAAGAGCGTGGTGGAAGGCGGCGGCAAATCCTGGTATTTCATCACCACCGATTACGTCTTCGGCAAGTCTCTGGAAAGCAACGCCACGCGCTTCGTGCAAAGCGCCGGCGGCCAGGTCATAGGCAGCACGCGCCATCCGCTCGGCGCCCTGGACTTCGCCTCTTTCCTGGTGCAGGCGCAATCGTCCAAGGCCGATGTCGTGGGCCTGGCCAGCGCCGGCGGCGACCTGGTCAACCTGATCAAGCAGGCGCAGGAGTTCGGGCTGGCCGGCGGCAAGCAGCGCATGCTGACCTTCCTGACCTTCATCAACGACGTGCAGGCGATGGGCCTGCCCGTCGCCCAGGGCCTGGCCTTCCCCACCGGCTTCTATTGGGACGCCGACGAGGACACGCGCGCCTGGACCCAACGCTGGCAGAAAAAGATGGGCGTGACGCGCGCGCCGTCGATCGTGCAGGCGCTGAGCTACGTGTCCACCACGCACTATCTGCAGGCCGCGCAGGCGGCCGGCACCTTCGAAGGCGCGGCGGTCAACCAGAAGATGCGCGAATTGCCCATCACGACCAAATTGATCAAGAATGCCCGGGTGCGTCCCGAAGATGGCCGCGTCATCATGGACCTGTACCTGGTTGAAGTGAAAAAGCCCGCCGAATCCAAATACCCGGGCGACTTCTACCGCATCCTGTCCACGGTGCCGGGCGAAAAGGTATTCGTATCCCTGGCCGACAGCGAATGCCCGCTGGTCAAGAAGTGAATGCCGCGCGCCGCGCCCGGCGGCGCGGCGGATAGAACAATCCAAGGAGACATCCCATGAAGTGCTATTGCGTCGTCAATTTCCGCGAACCCCTCCAGGAAATGGACCAGCCCACGCCCACGCCGCAAGGGTCGCAGGTGCTGCTGAAGGTCCGCGCGGCCGGCGTATGCCACAGCGATATCCACTTGTGGGAAGGCGGCTACGACCTCGGCCAGGGACGCACGCTGGCGCTGAAAGACCGCGGCGTGTCGCTGCCGCTGACCATGGGCCATGAAACCGTGGGTGCGGTGATCTCGGCGGGCCCCGACGCCCAGGGGCTCTCTTCAGCCAGCAATTATCTGGTCTATCCGTGGATCGGCTGCGGCAAATGCGCGTCCTGCGCATCGGGCATGGAAAACCACTGCACCGCGCCCGCCTGCCTGGGCGTGCATCGCGCGGGCGGCTATGCCGATCACATCCTGGTGCCGCACCCGCGCTACCTCATCGACATCGGCGACCTGGATCCGGCGCAGATCGCGCCCTACGCTTGTTCGGGGCTCACCACCTATTCGGCGCTGAAGAAGATCGGCGCCGACATCTATCGAGAACATCCCGTCGTGATCTTCGGCGCGGGCGGCCTCGGGCTGATGAGCCTGACCTTGATCAAGGCCCTGGGCGGCGCGGGCGCGATCGTGGTCGACATCGATCCGGCCAAGCGCCAGGCGGCGATGGACGCCGGGGCGCTGGCCGCCATCGACGGTGCGGCGCCCGACGCCGCGCAGCAGATCATCAAGGCCGCGGGCGGCAAGCCGGTGCAGGCCGCGATCGACCTGGTCGGTGCGCCCGCCACCACCTCGCTGGCGTTCGACTTCCTGACCAAGGGCGGCAAACTGATCATCGTGGGCCTGTTCGGCGGCGCGTCGTCATGGCCGATCGCGCTGATCCCGATGAAGGCGATGTCCATCATCGGCAGCTACGTCGGCAACCTGGCCGAATTGCAGGAACTGATGGAACTGGTGCGGGCGGGCAAGGTGCCGCCGATGCCGGTGCATCGGCATGCCTTGGCCGAGGCCGACAGCGTGCTCGCATCGCTCAGGGCCGGCAAGGTCGTGGGCCGCGCGGTGCTGACGGCGGACTAGCGCCCTTACCCCGGCCCAAGCCGGGGATCGTAGACAAACCGTTCGCGCCGGACCACGACGATATGTTCCGCGTCCGGATGCGCCGGATTGATCAGGAAGTTGCAGTCCGGCACGCCGCGATACGGCACGATGGCGCTGGGCAGTTCCAACAGCGCCGACACGCCCGATTCCACCCAGTTGTCGCCCACCGCCTGCGAGGCCTCGGCGAAAGGCACGGCTTCCCAGAAGGGATAGTTGTCCTGCAGATGGGTCAAGGTCAGGACCTGCCGGGCCTCGTGCACCGAGCTGGGCACGGCCAGCTCGATCAGGTAGCGGTTGGCCTGTTGCGATGCGCGCGCGGCAAAATGCACCACGGTTTCCAGCACCGCCAGCGCCACGCTGGACGAGGCATAGACCACGGGCGTGCCGGGGCTGTTGTAGCGCCCGCCCACCGCCGCGGCGCCCGCTCCGCTCAGGTCGTCCGCCCGGTACTTGCCCGCCGTTGTGCCGATGCGCCACAACGAGACGAAATCCGTCATGCGTAGACGCCGGCCGCGGCGCGGGCCAGGGTGTCTTCGACGATGCGGCTGCTGGCGTCGGAAGTCAGCAGCGACAGGGGCTTGACGTTGCCCAGCGCGGGCACGGGCGTGTTCAGCCACAGCACCGCCTCTTCGTCGCTGCCCAGAACCTGGCGGGCCACGCGCGCCACCCGGGCCACGCGCGCGAGGCGGTCGGACTCGCCCAGCGGCAGCATCTGCCCCTCTCGGGTCCAGCGCGACAGGGACGCGGCCTTGACCTCGGTGATGGCCATGATTTCCGACTTGGACACCTGCAGGTAGTCGGCCGCGGCGTCCACCATCTGGGCGGGCAGGCCCCGGCGCACATCGCGCGCCATGTCCGTCAAGGGGCTGTCGATCAGCCCGCGAAACAACTGCTTGGCCCGCGCCGCGGCATGGCGCGGCGGCCGCTTGGCGCTTGCGCCGGGCTTGGAAGGGGATTTGTCGGCAAGGGCGATGGTCATGGCCTGACTCCTGGGGCCGCCCCGGCACGCGCCGAAGGCAGCCGATATTTCCAAAGTGAATTTATAATATCCCATTTGGAAATCCATCCGCAAGGCTCCCGCCCGCGACGAACGGGCCCGGCGCCCCGTAGGCTGCCCCGCAAGCGGCACCGGATTTGGGCCTATCATAGGCGGTTACAAAACCTCTCGGCACACTCACAAGGACTGGCAATGACGGACCGGCAGCTCACGATACTCGCGGCACTGAACCTGATGGTGGCGGTTGGCGCGGGCGCCTTCGGCGCGCATGGGCTCAAGCGCATGCTGACGCCGGAACTGCTGGCCGTCTGGCAGACTGGCGTGATGTACCACCTGATCCACGCGCTGGGCCTGTTCGTGATCGCGCTGCTGGGCGCTCGTTTCGGATCGCCGCTACTGTCCGCGGCCGGCCTGGTCATGTTCGTCGGCATCGTGCTGTTTTCCGGCAGCCTCTATGTGTTGTCGCTGACCGGCACGCACTGGCTGGGCGCCGTCACGCCATTCGGCGGCGCGGCCTTCCTGGCGGCGTGGGCCATGGTGGCGCTGGCGGCCTATCGCGCCCAAGGGTAGCGCTTCCGCCTTCCCCTCCCCGGCGGCAGGAACCGCCGAATCCGCAGGTTTCAGAGTTTCAGATGTCCACCTCGACCGTACTACCCGCCGCCCGTGAACGCTCCGCCGCCGCAGGCATCGCCTGCGTGGTGGGCGGCATTTTCTTCCTGACGCTGAGCGACGCCAATGCCAAATGGCTGGGCGCGCATTACAACCCGCTGCAGATCCTTTTCCTGCGCGCGCTGATCGCGCTGCCCTTCGTGACGGCGCTGGCGGTCGGCCTGGGCGGACGCCGCGTGCTGCGCACCACCCATCCCGGCCTGCACCTGACGCGCGGGGCCATCAACGTGGTGTCCGCCTGTTGCTTCTACCTGGGCCTGCGCGCGCTGCCCCTGGCCGAGGCCACCGCGATCGCGTTCGCCGCGCCGCTGTTCGTCACGGCGCTCTCCGTGCTGATCCTGAAGGAACGCGTCGACGGCAAGCGCTGGGTGGCGGTGCTGGCGGGCTTTGCCGGCGTGCTGATCGTGGTGCGCCCCGGCACGCAAGCGTTCCAGGCGGCCACCCTGCTGCCGCTGACGACCGCCCTGCTCTACGCGGTCATGATGATCACGGCGCGCGGCATCAGCCGCGCCGAAGGCATGCTGACCACCACGTTCTATATCGTGCTGGGCCAATTGGTGTGCAGCGCCGTCGGTCTGCCCTGGGTCTGGCGGGAGCCCGCCATGGCAGACCTGCCGTACTTCGGCGCGGTGGCGCTCTTCAGCACGCTGGGGCTGGCGCTGATCACGCAGGGATTCCGCATCGGCCCCGCATCGGTGGTTGCGCCGTTCGACTACACCGGCCTGATCTGGGCCACGATACTGGGCTGGATATTCTGGCGCGAGGCGCCGGACGCCTATGCCTACCTGGGCGCGGTGTTCATCGCGGGCAGCGGCGTCTACATCGCCGTGCGCGAAGCGCGGGCCAAGTCGCGCCGCCGGGTCGAGGCCTGAGCCCGGCCGTCCATCGATCGCATTATTCGCTGGGCGGCGGAAAGTGCCGCAGCAGCACGCGCCCCACGTTGGGTTCCAGCGCCGCTTCGCGCGCCACCGCCGTCAAGGCCGGACATACCGTGCCGAACCAGGACGGCCCCGGGCGCCAGTGCGTCATGACCGTCACATAAAGATCCAGCGCCGAGAAGCGCCGCCCCAGCATGTGCGGCGTGCCGGCCTGGCGTTCCAGTTCCTGCCAAAGATCGGCCCGGCGCATATGCACGCGCTCGCGCAGCAGATCGGCCGGCGGCCCCGCGGTGGTCCATTGGGGCGGATCGTCGCCGTAGGTGAAGGTGGGGTACACCGCCGCCACCAGGCGCACCAGCAGATTCAGGAACCGCACCCGCTCCGGCTTGTCGGGCCCGGGCGCCAGACCGGCCTGGGGCGCCACATCGTTAAGGTGCAGGATCATGGCCGCGCTCTCGGTCATGACGTCGCCGTCGGGAGTGACCAGCGTGGGCACCTGGCCCAGCGGGTTCAGCCGCAGCAGGCGGTCGCGATCCGGACCGGGTTTCAGGTACGGCACGTCGGTCAGCGTATGCGGCACGTTGGCCAGCACAAGCGCCATCTCGACGATGGCGGAGCCGCAGCCCGCGGACCCGATCAGCTCGTAGGATTTCATGGCAATCACCCTCCCGATTCCGCGGGGGCCAGCCGTAGCAGTTCGCCCGGCGAAGCATCCGTCAGCACATACACATAACCGTCCGGCCCCTGCCGCACGTCGCGTATCCGGCTCTTGCGGTCAACCAGCAGCCGCTCCTGGGCGACCACGCGGTTGCCGTCCAATGTCAGGCGGATCAGGTTCTGGTTGGCCAGCGCGCCGATGAACACCGATTGGCGCCAGGCCGGGAAACGGTCCGCGTCGTAGAAGGCCATGCCGCTGATGGCCGGAGACTTGGGCCACCAATACAGAGGGGGCTCCATGCCGGGCAGGCTTTCGCCCTTGGCCTCGGGAATCGCCAGGCCCGAGTAGTTGATGCCGTGCGTGGCCAGCGGCCAGCCATAGTTCTTGCCCGGCTGCACCAGGTTGATCTCGTCGCCGCCGCGGGGACCGTGCTCGTTTTCCCAGAGTTCGCCCGACCACGGGTTCAGCGCCATGCCTTGCGGATTGCGATGGCCATACGACCAGATTTCAGGCCGGGCGCCCGTCTTGCCCACAAAGGGATTGTCCGCCGGCACCGTGCCGTCGGTCTTGAGCCGTACCACCTTGCCTTGCAGCTTGTCCAGGTCCTGCGCGGTGGGCCGCTGGTTGTTTTCGCCCAGCGCGATGAACAGATATCCCTTGCCGTCGAACACCAGGCGCGATCCAAAGTGCAGTCCGGACGACAGCTTGGGCTCTTGGCGGAACAGCACGCGAAAGTCCAGCAGGCCGCTGGCGTCGTCGGACAGGCGGCCTCGGCCGACCACGGTACCGCTGTTCGACCCGTCCGACTCCGCGTAGGACAGGTACACGTAGCGGTCCGTCGCGAAGTCCGGCGACAGCGCCACGTCCAGCAGGCCGCCCTGCCCCCGCGCCGCCACCTTGGGCACGCCGGACAGCGGTTTGGACAGGCCGCCAGGCGTGCGCAGCAGACGCAGCTTGCCGGGGCGCTCAGTGATCAGCACGCCGCCGTCGGGCAGAAAGGCCATGGACCAGGGATGATCCAGCCCGCCCACCACCGCCGTGACCCGGGCGGCCACCGAAGGCGGTTCCTGCGCGGCGCGCGCCATCGGAGACGCTGCGACGGCCGCAACGGCCAGCAGGGTCAGGGACAACAGCGGGGGGAGTAGCGCGCGCGTGCTCGCGGCGGTGCGTGACTGCATGGACATCTCCGGCGGCGACAGGTTGGATGACGGGCGCGAAGGCATGCCAGGGAGACGGGATGAGTCCCATGGTTGGCGTACCATAGCGCCCTGGGACGGGTGGTCTCCCGTCCTTCCTCTCAGGAGACTCCATCACATGAAACTGTACTACATGCCCGGCGCGTGCTCGCTCGCATCCCACATCGTCCTGGAGTGGATCGGCAAGCCCTACGAAACGCACAAGCTCAGCCGTGACGAACTCAAGGGTCCGGAGTTTCTGCAGATCAACCCGCTGGGCGCCGTGCCCGCGCTGACAGACGGCGGCTGGACCATCACCCAGAACATCGCCATTCTCGAATTCCTGGCCGAACAGGCCCCGCAAAGCCCGTTGCTTGGCGACGGCACCGGGCGCTCGCGCGCCGAAGTGCGCCGCTGGCTGGGCTTCATCAACTCCGACATCCACAAGACGTTCTCGATGCTCTTTGGCGCGCAACGCTTCGTGGCGGAAGAAGACGCGCAGAAGCAACTGGCCGCTTCCGCTTCCAAGCTGTTGACCAAGCTGTTTGCCCAACTGGACACGCAACTGGCCGCCAAGCCCTATCTGGCCGGCAGCGCCGCGTCGGTCGCCGACGCCTACCTGTACGTCGTGCTGCGCTGGGCCCACGCCAAGGAAGTGGACCTGTCCGGCCTGGACAATCTGTCTGACTTCTTCAAGCGCATGGAAGCAGACGCCGGCGTGCAGGCCGCCCTGAAGGCCGAAGGGCTGTAGGGCTGTGGGGTCGTGGGGCTGTAGGGCTGTAGGACCATCCGGCTTGCGGCGCGCCGCCCGCAATCCGGCGCCGCGCCCTATCCGGCCGATCCCGGCCCCGTCCCTGGCAGCGCCTGGCCTTCAAGCGTCTTTTTCACGGCAGCCAGAAAGCGCCGCGCCAACAGGGGCGGCGCGCTCAGATTCGAATGCGTGGCCCAGATGTCCACGCTGGCCTCGGGCGCGATGGGCCGCAGCGCCATGTGCGCGGCCTGATCGGGCGTGACGCACCAGGCGTCCACCAGCGCCGGTCCCAGGCCCTGCTGCACGAACGAACAGGCGGTCACGGGGGAATGCACTTCCACCGCCGCCGCGCAGCGCGGCCCCTCGCCGAAGAAGGGGGCAAGCGCCCGCCCCAGCGGCGTGTCGCGGGGATAGCCGATCCACGCCGCCGACGAGAAATCCTCGGGCAGCACCACGTCGTGGCTGGCCAGCGGATGCCCGGGGGGCAGGACACAGATCACGGGCACCCGCGCCAGCCTGACCGAGGTCAGGTTGGGATGGTCGGGCGGTTGCATGGAAATGCCGATGTCCGCCTGTCCGGACAGAAAGTACGCCGCCAGCTCATCGAACGTCACGCTGCGGTAGTCCACCCGCGCGTCGGCATGGCGGGCGCGAAAACGCTCCAGCGCCATCGGAATCAGGCGCTGGCCGAAGCTGGCGCTGGCCACGATCTTCAGCATCCCCGCGCCCGACTGCCCCAGGCTGGCGGCCAGGTCGTTGACCCGCTGGATGCCGCCATACACCTGCTCGACCTCAGCGTACAGGCGCCGCGCTTCGGCCGTGGGAGACAGCCGGCTCTTGACCCTTTCGAACAGCCGATAGCCCAGCCGGCTTTCCGTCAGCGCCAGCACCCGGCTCACCGCCGGCTGCGACACATGCAGCACGCGCCCCGCGCCGCTGATCGAACCGGCCATCATGATGGCGCGGAACACCTCGATCTGGCGCAGGTTCAAGGGCCGTCCGCCGGTGGGTCCGGCCTCGTCGGCATATACATCCGCATCCATTTTCTTCCCCTCGATCGATAACGGCGGATTATAGGTTTTAGACATTTTTCGATGACGCGGTGCCGCAAACACGGGTGTAACCTGCCCGCTCAACACAACAAAACAGGGGAAATCCACCATGCGCAGCAAGCTCTTACACCGTCTTTCCGTCGCGGCGCTAAGCGTCGCCCTGGCCGGCACGGCCGCGGCCGCCGGCTATCCGGACAAGCCCATCACCTTCGTGGTGCCGTCCGCCGCGGGCGGATCGCCCGACGTGCTGTCGCGCCTGATCACGACGCAGATCGCCCGCGACACCGGCGCCACCGTGGTCATCGAGAACCGCCCCGGCGCCGCCGGCAACATCGGCATCGCGCTGATCAAGCGCGCCGCGGCCGACGGCTACACCGTGGGCTACGGCAACATCAACACGCTGGCCGTCAACCGCTCGCTGTTCAAGCGCCTGCCGTACGACGTCGACCAGGACCTGACCCCGGTCGCCCATATGTTCGACCTGTACAACGCGCTGATCGTGCCGGCCGACTCCCCCGTCAAAAGCGTGCAGGACCTGATCGACCGCGCCCGCAAGGAGCCCGGCCGCCTGTCCTACGGCGCCTCCGGCGTGGGCACCACCGGCCACATGGGCGGCGAACTGTTCAAGAGCATGGCCAAGCTGGACGTCATGTTCATCCCCTACAACGGCGGCCCTGCCGCCATCCAGGACTTGCTGGGCGGCCGCCTGGACTACTTGTTCGTCAACACCTCGGAAGCCACCCCGCTGGTCAAAAGCGGCAAGGTCCGCGCCATCGGCGTAAGCAGCCTGAAGCGCCTGCCGCTGATGCCCGACGTGCCCACCCTGGACGAAGCCGGCTTGAAGGGCTATGAAACCGTAGCGTGGGGCGGCGTCGTCGCTCCCAAGGGCACGCCGCCGGACGTCGTGGCCACGCTGAATGCCGCCATCCAGAAAGCGCTGCAGGCGCCGGAAGTGCGCACCGGCCTCGCCATGCTGGGCGCCGAACCCGCCACCGGCTCGCCCGCCGAGTTCAAGCAACTGATCGATCGTGAAACCGCCAAGTGGCAGCAGATCATCGACAACGCCGGCATCGAAAAGCTCGACTAGGCATATCCATGACGGCAGACACCTTGCAGGCTGACTTCATCGTGGCGGGCGCCATGCTTATCGACGGCTCGGGCGGGCCCGCCCGCCAGGGCGACCTGGCCGTGCGCGGCGGACGCATCGCGGCGGTGGGCAGCTTTGCCCATCCCGCGGGCGTGCCCGTCATCGATGGCGGCGGCCAGGTGCTGGCGCCGGGCTTCATCGACTCGCATACCCACGATGACGGCTACCTGCTGGCGCATCCCGACATGCTGCCCAAGGTGTCCCAAGGCATCACCACGGTGGTCACCGGCAACTGCGGGATCAGCCTGGCGCCGCTGTCGCGGACGGACATTCCGCAGCCGCTGGACCTGCTGGGTCCGGCGGAACTGTTCCGCTTCGGCACCTTCCGCGCCTGGATGGACGCCTTGCGCGCCACGCCGGCCGCGGTCAACGTGATTCCGCTGGTGGGCCACACGACCTTGCGCGTGGCCGTCATGGACGACACGTCCCGGCCCGCCGACGGCCCGGAACGCGCCGCCATGCGCGCCCTGATGCAGGAAGCGCTGGACGCCGGCGCGTTCGGCGTGTCCACCGGCACCTTCTACCCGCCGGCCAGCGCGGCGCCCACCGATGAGATCATCGACGTGTGCATGCCGCTGCAAGGCCGGTCCGGCATCTACGCCACCCATCTGCGCGACGAAGCCGACCACATCGTGCCGGCCATGGAAGAGGCGCTGCACATCGGCCGCGAACTCGATTGCCGGGTGGTGTTCTCGCACCACAAGCTGGCGGGCGAACGCAACCACGGCCGCACCCGCGAAACGCTGGACATCATCAGCCGCGCCGCGGCTGCTCAGCCCGTCTGCCTGGACTGCCATCCCTACCCCGCCACGTCGACCATGCTGCGGCTGGACCGCGCGCGCCTCGCCAGCCGCACCATGATCACCTGGTCCAAAGGCTATCCGGAAGCCACGGGCCGCGATTTCAGCGACGTCATGGCCGAACTGGGCCTGGACGACGAGGCCGCCGTTGCGCGCCTGGCGCCGGCGGGCGCCATCTACTTCCTCATGGATCCGGCGGACGTCAACCGGATCTTCGCGCACCCGCTGACCATGGTGGGATCGGACGGACTGCCCTTCGACCCGCATCCACACCCGCGCCAATGGGGCACCTTCACCAATGTGCTGCGCACGATGGTGCGCGAACAGAACCTGCTGTCGCTCGAAGCCGCCGTCCACAAAATGACCGGGCTGGCGGCCAGCCAGTACGGCGTGACAGAGCGCGGACTGCTGCGCGAGGGGTATCATGCTGACCTGGTGCTGTTCGATCCCGCCACCGTGACAGACGTGGCCACTTTTTCAGCTCCCATTCAGGCAAGCCAGGGTATCCACGCGGTGTGGGTCAATGGCAAGCGGGTCTGGGACGGGGAACGAACCGGCGCCGAACGCCCGGGCCAGGTGCTGACGCCCGGTGATGCATTTTCGGAGTCCATAAAGTGAAGACGTTTTCCCAGGACTGCTACCTGGGTGTATTGGGCGGGATGGGTCCCATGGCCGGCGCGGCCTTTGCCCTCCGCCTGGCGGCGCTGACGCCCGCCGCGATCGACCAGCATCACATCCCCACGCTGCTGCGCAATGATCCCCGCATTCCCGACCGGTCCAGCGCCTATATGTCCGGCGGCGAGAACCCCCTGCCCTACATGGTGGAAGGCGTGCGCTTCCTGGAACAGGCGGGCGCGCGCATCATCGCCATTCCCTGCAATACCGCCCATCTGTGGTTTGACGAGATCGCGGCGTCCACGCCGCTGCCCGTGCTGCACATCATCGAGGCCGTCATCGAAGACCTGCGCCGCCTGGGCCTGCCCAGCGGCCGGATCGGCCTGATGGGCACCGCCGCCACGCTCAAGCTGGGCCTCTACCAGCGGCACCTGGAAGCCCAGGGCTACGAGTGCATCGTGCCCGACGACGACGAAGTCGAACGCTACTGCATGGGTTCGATCCGCGCCGTGAAGGGCAACCGGCTCGAAGACGCTTTCGCGCCCGCCGCCGAATGCATCGCCCGCCTGAAGGCGCGCGGCGCCGACGCCGTGGTGCTGGGCTGCACGGAACTGCCCCTGGCCGTGCCGCACGCCCTGCGTCCCAGCCTGGGCGTGACGCTGACGGACTCCATCGACGCCCTCGCCCGCGCAGCCATCGCGCACTACCAGGCCAACCAGCCCGAACAATTGATCGCGGCTTGAAGTAGGCCCCCACGCTGCGCACACTTCGTGTGCTTGCTGCCCCCCGAGGGGGCTGCCCCGCCTTGGGGCGGCCCGGCGGCGGGGCGGGCCCCCACGCTGCGCACACTTCGTGTGCTTGCTGCCCCCCAAGGGGGCTGCCCCGCCTTGGGGCGGCCCGGCGGCGGGGCGGGCCCCCACGCTGCGTGCTTGCCAAAAAAAAGGCGCACCTTGCGATGCGCCCGTTCCCTTCGCGGGGAATATCTCAACCGCCCAGGTAGGCCTTGCGCACCTTGTCGTTGACCAGCAGGTTCGCGCCCGTGTCCTGCAGCACGACACGGCCGTTTTCCAGCACGTAGCCGCGGTCCGCGACGCCCAGCGCCTTGTTCGCGTTCTGCTCCACCAGGAACACGGTCACGCCCTGTTCGCGGATCTCGCGGATGATGTCGAAGATCTGGGCGATCACCAGCGGCGCCAGCCCCAGCGTCGGTTCGTCCAGCAGCAAGAGGCGCGGACGCGTCATCAGCGCGCGGCCGATCGCCAGCATCTGCTGCTCGCCGCCCGACATCAGGCCGGCGCGCTGCGCCGCGCGTTCCTTCAGGCGCGGGAACAGGCCGTAGACATGGTCGATGCCGGCCTGGATCTCTTCGCGCTTCGAAAAGAACCCGCCCATCATCAGGTTCTCGGCCACGGTCAGGTCCTTGAACACGCGCCGCCCCTCGGGCGAAATGGCGATGCCACTGCGCATGATGTGGTGCGTTTCCTTCTGGGTGATGTCCTCGCCCTCGAACGTGATCTTGCCTTCGCGCGCCCTGGGATTGCCGCAGACCGTCATCAGCAGCGTCGTCTTGCCCGCGCCGTTGGCGCCGATCAGCGTGACGATCTCGCCCTGATTGACTTCCACCGACACGCCGTTCAACGCCTGGATGGCGCCGTAGTACGTGTGTATGTTTTCCAGCTTAAGCATCATTCCTCCCCCAGGTACGCTTTGATGACGCGTTCGTCGTTGCGCACCTGCTCGGGGGTGCCGGTCGTGATGGGCTTGCCGTGTTCCATGACGAGGATGCGGTCCGAAATGCCCATGATCAGGCTCATGTCGTGCTCGATCAGCAGCACGGCGACACCGAACTCGCGCCGAAGCTGGTCGATCAGCGATTGCAGGTCGCGCTTTTCCTGGGGATTCAGGCCCGCCGCCGGTTCGTCCAGCATCAGCAGCCGCGGCTTGGTGATCATGCAGCGCGCGATCTCAAGGCGGCGCTGGTGGCCGTAGGCCAGGTTGCCGGCTTCGCGGTTGGCGAATTCACGCAGACCCATGAAGTCCAGCCATTGCGCGGCGCGCGACAGCGCGTCGGCTTCGGACTGGCGGTAGCTCTTCAGTTTCAGCAGGCCGGGCAGCAGCCGCGCTTCCACCTGCGTATGCTGCGCCACCAGCAGGTTCTCCAGCACGGTCAACTGCTTGAACAGCCGCACGTTCTGGAAGGTGCGCACCAGGCCGTGGCGCGCCACCTTGTGGCTGGGCAGGCCGGTGATCGACTTGCCGTCCATGACGATGTCGCCCGCGGTCGGCGCATAGAACCCGCCCACGCAGTTGAAGACCGTGGTCTTGCCCGCCCCGTTGGGGCCGATGATGGCGAACACCTCGTCGGACTTGACTTCAAACGCCACGCTGTCGACGGCCAGCAGGCCCCCGAACCGCATGGTGAGTCCGGATACTTTCAGCAATGCCTCGCTCATTTAGACAGCTCCACGTGGGGACGCTTCATGGGCAACAATCCCTGCGGACGCCACATCATCATCAATACCATCACCAGGCCAAACATCAGCATCCGGTACTCGGCGAATTCGCGCGCAAGCTCCGGCAGGACCGTCAGCAGGATGGCCGCGAGTATCACGCCCACCTGCGAGCCCATGCCGCCCAGCACCACGATGGCGAGGATCAGCGCGGATTCGATGAAGGTGAAGGATTCCGGGTTCACCATGCCCTGGCGCGCCGCGAAGAAGGCGCCGCCGAAGCCCGCGAACATCGCGCCCAGCGTGAAGGCGGACAACTTGATGCGCGTGGGATTCAGCCCCAGGGAACGGCAAGCGATCTCGTCCTCGCGCAGCGCTTCCCAGGCGCGGCCGACCGGCATGCGGATCAGGCGCGTCGAAACGAACAGCGTGGCCAGCGCCAGCAGCAGCGCCATCATGTACAGATAGATCACCATGTCCTGGTTCTGGAACGTCAGCCCGAAGAACTCATGGAACGTCGTGCCGCCTTCCGCGCTGGGCCGGCGTGTCATTTCCAGGCCGAAGACCGTGGGCTTGGGTATGCCCGAGATGCCGTCCGGACCGCCGGTCAGGGTGTTCAGGTTGATCAGCAGCAGGCGGATCATTTCACCGAAACCGAGCGTCACGATGGCCAGGTAGTCGCCCCGCAGCCGCAGCACCGGAAAGCCCAGCACGAAGCCGAACAGCGCGGCCATCGCGCCCGAGAACGGCAGCGCTTCCCAGAAGCTCCAGCCGCCCCAGTGGTACAGCAAGGCGTAGGTGTAGGCGCCCACCGCGTAAAAGCCCACGAAGCCCAGGTCCAGCAGCCCCGCGAAACCGACCACGATGTTCAGGCCCAGGCCCAGCATCACGTAGATCAGCACCAGCGTGGCGATGTCCACCGAGCTGCGGCCCGCGAAGAACGGCCAGACCACGGCGATGGCCAGAATCAGCAGCAGCAGCGCCTTGTTGTTCTTGGCGGGCGCCGAAGGCAGGACCGGCAGGCTCGTCTTGAGCTTGCGGAAAGGAATCGCGATCCAGGGCCGCAGCATCTGGAACGCGAACACCACCGCCGCGGCCAGCGCCACCAGCGACCAGTTCGACTCCATCGACGTGCGCGCGCCCTGCCGGATCAGTTGCAGGCCGAACACCGGGGTGACGATGACCGCCGTCAGCACGGCCGCCATCGTGGCGTTTTTCAGATTGTTTTTCGACATCAGACTTTTTCCACCTCAGGTTTGCCCAGCAGCCCGGTGGGACGGAACAGCAGAATCAGGACCAGCAGCGAAAACGCCACGATGTCCTTGTACTGCGACGATATATAGGCAGCCGCGAAGGTCTCGGCCAGGCCCAGCAGCACGCCGCCCAGCATGGCGCCGGGGATGCTGCCGATACCGCCCAGCACCGCCGCCGTGAAGGCCTTGATGCCAGCGAGAAAGCCGATGAAGGGATTCAACTTGCCGATGGTGATGGCGATCAGCACGCCGCCCACCGCCGCCAGGATCGCGCCCATCACGAACGTGAACGAGATCACGCGGTTGGTGTCAATGCCCAGCAGGTTGGCCATGTGCATGTCCTGCGAGCAGGCGCGCGAGGCGCGGCCCATGCGGGAATACTTGATGAACAGCGTCAGGGCGACCATCAGCACCACCGTGACCACGATGATCATGATGCGCGAGTACGGAATCGTGACGTCGAAGTCGGATCCCATGTGGAACTGCACGGCGCCCGACACCAGCGAGGGCACGGCCATGTCGCGCGCGCCCTGGCCCAGGGCCACCCAGTTCTGCAGGAAGATGGACATACCGATGGCCGAGATCAGCGCCACCAGCCGGGGGCTGCTGCGCACCGGCCGGTAGGCCACGCGCTCGACGGAAAAGCCGTAGACGCCGGTGACCGCGATGGCCACGAGCAGCATGGAAGCGATGATGAACGGCATCGGCAGACCACTGTTGGTGCCGATGGAAGTGAGCGTGACCAGGCCGACGTAGGCGCCGATCATATAGATTTCGCCGTGGGCGAAGTTGATCATACCGATGATGCCGTAGACCATTGTGTAGCCGATGGCGATCAACGCATAGATCGCGCCCAGAGACAATCCGTTGAAGAATTGCTGGGTAAGTTGGGGTATGAGGTCGGACATTGTTTCTCTTGCTCCAAATAGTTCCGGCTCCGGTAGAGAGACCCGGAGCCGGAAACCTGGGCGTATTTTATAAGGGCCTGTGGCCACCGCCTGCCGGCCGCACAGCGCTTTTGGCGCATCGCTACGCGGATTACGGCACAACGAAGACGACAGGCCCTACACGCCGGCGGCATGCCGGCGGGATCGCGAGTTTACAGCTGGGTCTTCTTTCCGTCCTTGTCCCACTTATAGACGGCGAATTCGAAGTCTTTCAAATCGCCCTTGGCATCGTACTCAACCTTGCCGATACCGGTGTTGAACGTGGTCTTGTGCATGTAGTCGGCCACCTTGGCGGGATCTTCGCCCACGGCGTTGATGCTGTCGGCCAGGATCTGGACCGCGGCGTAGGCCGGCATCTGGAAGGCGCCGTCCGGATCGCGCTTGGCGTCCTTGAAGGCCTTGACGATGCTCTCGTTGCCCGGGAGCTTGGTGAAGTCCGCCGGCAGCGTGACCAGCAGGCCGTCGATGGCCGGGCCGGCGATGGCCACCAGATCCTGGTTGGCGGTGCCTTCCGGACCCATGAACTGGACCTTCAGGCCCTGTTCACGCGCCTGGCGCAGCAACAGGCCCAGTTCGGGGTGATAGCCGCCGAAATAGACCAGGTCCACGCCCGCCGACTTCAGCTTGGTGATGATGGCCGAGTAGTCGCTGTCGCCAACGTTGATGCCTTCGAACAGCGCGACGTTGACCTTTTCCTTGGCCAGGGCGTCCCTGACCTGGGTGGCCACGCCGGAGCCGTAGGTCTGCTTGTCGTGCAGGACGGCGACCTTCTTGGGCTTCAGGGTCTTGGCGATATAGCCGGCGGCGTACGGGCCTTGCTGGTCGTCGCGGCCGATGGTGCGGAAGAAGAAATGCGGCTTGATGGTGTCGGTGACCAGGGGCGACGTGGCGCCCGGGGTGATGCCGACAATGCCCTCTTCCTCGTAGACCTTTACGGCGGCGACCGTCACGCCCGAGCAGGCATGGGCCACGGCGAACTTGGCGCCGGAGTTGACCACGCGGTTGGCGGCGGGAACGGCCTGCTTGGGTTCGCAGCCGTCGTCGATCAGGATGGGTTCGAGCTTCTTGCCCTTGACGCCGCCCTTGGCGTTGATCGTTTCGATGGCGGTCAGCGCGCCGGCCTGGATCTGGTCGCCGTACTGCGTGTTGGGACCGGTCATGGGCTGGGGAATGCCAATCTTGATCGTGTCGGCGGCGTGCGCGGCGCCAGCCAAGGCAAGTGCCCCAAGCGCCATGGCTACCGGGGTAAGGCGATTCAGAAACTTCATGCGGAGTTCTCCAGCGAGGTTTTGAGCGGCTCTGTTCAATGCGGTTTATCGGGAGAGTGCCCCTTGATCCGCATTGCCCGTCGCCGGCTTCTTGGGCAAAAACACGGTGTGGGCGGTATTCTGGAAGCAAGCCGCCATACTGTCACTGCGTGTAATCCCCAATATTTACGGAGAACCGATTAATCGTGACACATCGGTGCCGCAAGCCGGTGAATTCACTGGATAAATCTCAAAAGCGCCTTAATCGGAAACTGGCGCCGCGCGGCCAAATATGCTTGGCCGTTTCGATGAAAATTCATTAATACGCTGTTTAAGCACGCATTTGAATACAGTACTTACGCAGGTCTTACAGATAATGCCAGCCGTATTAATAATGGCCTATTAAAAACCGGCGCTATGCGTTGGCCGGCTTGGCCAGATTCCACATCAGCGCCCGGAACGGCGCCAGCATGCTGACATTGACCGCCAGCTTGATGGCCAGGTCGCCCAGCATCCACGTGACCCACGGCGCACCGGTCGCGGCGAAGGCCACGCTGAAGAACACCACGGTGTCCAGCCCGGCTCCCAGCACGCCGGACGCCAGCGGCGCGCGCCACCAGCGCTGGTCGCGCAGGCGGTCGAACACCCGGATGTCCACGAGCTGCGCGCAGAGATACGCCAGGCCCGAGGCCAACGCGATACGGGGCGAAGCCACCCATACCGACACGGCCAGCGCGGCGGCGAAACCGAACCAGACGACGCGCCGGGCCGCCGCCGGGCCAAAGCGCCGGTTCAGGACGTCGGTCACCAGGAAGGCCACCGGATAAGACAGCCCGCCCCAGGTGAGCCAGTCGTTCAGCGGCACCTGGACCAGAATGTTCGAGCCCACCACTACGACCAGCATGCACAGCACGGCAATGCCGAACTGCAAACGCGTCATGGCCGGAAAGCGCGAAGCCGTGGCGATCATTTCCCGAACTCCTCGGCCAGCGCGCGCGACCGGCTGGCCGCGGCCGCCATGGCGTCCTCGACGATGCGGGTAAAGCCCGCCGCCCCGAAAGCGTCCAGCGCGGCGGCCGTGGTGCCGCCCTTGGAGGTGACGCGTTCGCGCAGCACGGACAGCGGCTCGGGCGATTCCGCGGCAAGCCGGGTGGCCCCGGCCAGGGTGCCCAGGGCAAGCTGCCTGGCCTGGTCGGCCGTCAGGCCCACCTTCACGCCGCCCGCCACCAGGGCTTCCAGGAACAGGAATACATAGGCCGGCCCGCTGCCCGACAAGGCCGTCACCGCATCGAGCGCGGCGTCGTCGTCCACCCACACCACCTGGCCCACGCTGGACAGCAGGCGGGCGGCCAGATCGCGGTCGGCCTGGTCCACGCCATCCAGCGCCGCCAGTCCGGTCATGCCCTCGCCCACCAGGGCGGGCGTATTGGGCATGCAGCGCACCAGGCGGCCAAAGGGCGCCTCGGGCGTGCCCAGCCACGCGGCCAGCGTGTCGGCGCGGATGCCGGCGGCCACGCTTACCACCAAGGTGTCGTCTTGCAGCCACTGACGCGTAGAAGCCACAACGTCTTTCATGTTCTGTGGCTTGACCGCGAACACCCACACCCGGCACCGCGCCAGGGCATCGCCGGGGGCCGTCGCCGTGGTCATGCCGCGGGCCTGCCAGGCGGCGTGCGCATCCTCGTTTATGTCAATGACATGGATGTTCCCGGCGGCGCATACTTTGCCGGCCAGTCCGGACGCCAGGGCAGCCGCCATGTTGCCCCCGCCAATGAACGCAATCGAAAGTTCGTTTTTCATAGGCCGCGATTGTAAACGGTCAAGTTCCTTGGAGAAAAAAAAGGAAATGTTCGTTCGCGCCTGAAACGCGCAATTTGACAGGCGTTTGGTCTGATGTGAAAGTCACGGTTTTGTCACAAACAATTCATAAGGTGTCGTGTTTCATGCGCCCGGACAACCCGGCCGCAACACGCCCAACTGGAGGAACCTCACTATGCGATCCCACCGTATTGCCTTGACCTTTGCCGCCATCATGACGGCTTTCGCGGGCGCTTCCGCGCATGCCGCCACCGAGATCCAGTTCTGGCACTCGATGGAAGGCGCCCTGGGCGACCGCGTGAACGGCCTGGTCGAAGAATTCAACAAGAAGAACCCCGACTACCAGGTGAAGGCTGTCTACAAGGGCAACTATGGTGAGTCCATGAACGCCGGCATCGCCGCGTTCCGCGCCGGCAACGCCCCGGACATCCTCCAGGTCTTCGAAGTCGGCACCGCCACCATGATGTACGCCAAGGGCGCCATCAAGCCGGTGCAGCAGATGTCCGAAGAAGCGGGCAACCCGATCGATCCGAAGGAATTCATCGGCGCCGTGGCCGGCTACTACTCGTCGCCCGAAGGCAAGCTGGTGTCGATGCCCTTCAATAGCTCGACCGTGGTCTTCTACTACAACAAGGACGCCTTCAAGAAGGCGGGCCTGGACGCCGACAATCCTCCCAAGACCTGGGAAGAGCTGGCCGCCGCCGGCCAGAAGCTGAAGGCCGCGGGCCAGGAATGCGGTTACACCACGTCCTGGCCGTCCTGGACCCAGCTCGAAACCTTCTCGGCCTGGCATAACGTGCCGTACGCCACCAAGGACAACGGTTTCGGCGGCCTGGACGCGCGCATCGCCATCAACACCCCGCTGCACGTGCGCCACCTGGAAAACCTGGCGAAGCTGGGCAAGGAAGGCATCTTCATGTACGGCGGCCGTGGCGACGAACCGAATTCGCTGTTCATCAGCGGCAAGTGCGCCATGATCACCGGCTCGTCCGGCCTGCGCGCCAACATCGCCAAGAACGCCAAGTTCGAGTTCGGCACGTCCACGCTGCCCTACTACGCCGACGTCAAGGGCGCACCGCAGAACACCATCATCGGCGGCGCTTCGCTGTGGGTCTTCGCCAACAAGAAGCCGGAAACCTACAAGGGCGTGACCGCGTTCTTCAAGTTCCTGGCCAGCCCGGAAATCGCCGCCCGCTGGCACCAGCAGACCGGCTACGTGCCCGTCACCAAGGCCGCGTACGAGCTGACCAAGAAGGACGGCTTCTATGAGAAGAACCCCGGCACCGAAGTGGGCGTGAAACAGCTCAACGTCGAGACCACCGCGCAGTCGCGCGGCCTGCGCCTGGGCTTCCTGCCGCAGATCCGCGAAATCGAAGACGCCGAAATCGAACGTATCGTCTCCGGCAAGGTTGCAGCCAAGGACGGCGCCGAGAACATCGTCAAGCGCGGCAATGAACTGCTGGAAAAGTTCGAGAAGAGTGTAAAGTAGCGCCCTTTCGCGCGACGATCCCGTCATCCTGTCAATCGGCATTTTCCATGTCGTGACAAGGACTTGGGGGTTTGAGCGCAAGGCTTGACTACGAGGCTTAAAGCCCTGGTTTTTTTAGGGCTTTAAGCCTATCGTGTTTTTATGAGTGCCGGAGCTTTCGGGTTCCGGGCGCCTCGCGCGATGCTGGCGAAGGCGGTTTCAGGCGGCGGTTACTCCAACCGCCGCTTTTCTGTACCTTGGGTTCCCCCTATGGAAAAACGCGTTGTATTCGGGCACAAGACCTTGCCCTATCTGCTGCTCCTGCCGCAGCTGATCATTACCGTGGTGTTCTTCTTCCTTCCCGCCGGACAAGCCATGTGGCAGTCCATGCGCCTTGAAGATCCCTTCGGTCTGTCCTCCCAGTTCGTCGGGCTGGACAACTTCATCGAACTGTTCTCGCAACAGGCCTATCTGGATTCCTTCCGCGTCACCGCGTTCTTCTCGGTCATGGTGGCGGGCATCGGCCTGGGCGTTTCGCTGGTGCTGGCCGTCATGGCCGACCGCGTCATCCGCGGCGCAGGCTTGTACAAGACGCTGCTCATCTGGCCGTATGCCGTGGCGCCCGCCGTCGTCGGCGTGCTGTGGCTGTTCCTGTTCTCGCCTTCCGTCGGCATCCTGGCCGTGGCCCTGCGCAAATCGGGCGTGGACTGGAATCCGCGCCTGGACGGCGGCCAGGCCATGACCCTGGTGATCATCGCGGCCGTCTGGAAGCAGGTGTCGTACAACTTCCTGTTCTTCCTGGCGGGCCTGCAATCGATTCCGCGCTCGCTCATCGAAGCCGCCGCGATCGACGGCGCCAGCCCCGCCCGCCGCTTCTGGACGATCGTGTTCCCGCTGCTGTCGCCCACCACGTTCTTCCTGCTCGTGGTCAACATCATCTACGCCTTCTTCGACACCTTCGCCGTGATCGATACGACCACGCAGGGCGGCCCCGGCACGGCCACCGCGATCCTCGTCTACAAGGTGTACAGCGACGGCTTCCGCGGCCTGGACCTCGGTTCGTCCGCCGCCCAATCCGTGGTGCTGATGTTCATTGTGGTTGCCTTGACGGTCGTGCAATTCCGCTACGTCGACCGCAAAGTGCAGTATTGATTTTGTTCGAGGCTCATAACAATGGTTGAACGCCGTCCCTGGCTGGATATTCTGGCCCACGTCATTCTGCTCTGCGGGGTGGCGCTGGTGGCATTTCCGCTTTACGTCACTTTCGTTGCGTCCACCCAGACCGCACAGGAAGTGGCGCAGGCGCCCATGTCGCTGATTCCCGGTCCGCACTTCGTGGACAACTACATGCAGGCCCTGTTCGGCGGCTCGTCGGGCGGCTCCTCGGGCGCGCCCGTGGGCCGCATGATGTACGTCAGCCTGATCATGGCGCTGGCGATTTCCATCGGCAAGATCGCGATCTCGCTGCTGTCGGCGTTCGCGGTGGTGTACTTCCGCTTCCCCGGCCGCATGTTCTTTTTCTGGATGATCTTCGTCACGCTCATGCTGCCCGTCGAAGTCCGGATCGCGCCCACCTACAAGGTGGTTGCCGACCTGGGGCTGCTCAACAGCTATGCCGGCCTGACCTTGCCGCTGATCGCATCGGCCACGGCCACCTTCCTGTTCCGCCAGTTCTTCCTGACGGTGCCGGACGAGCTGATCGAAGCCGCGCGCATCGACGGCGCCGGCCCCGTGCGCTTCTTCCGCGACGTGCTGCTGCCGCTGTCGAAGACCAGCATCGCCGCGCTCTTCGTGATCCAGTTCATCTATGGCTGGAACCAATACCTGTGGCCGCTGCTGGTGACCACGCAGGAAGACATGTACCCCGTCGTCATCGGCATCAAGCGGATGATCAGCGGCGGCGACAGCGTGACCGAATGGAACATCACCATGGCCACCGCCATGCTCGCGATGATCCCACCGGCGCTGGTCGTCATCCTGATGCAGAAATGGTTCGTCAAGGGTCTGGTCGACACTGAAAAGTGACGCTTGCCCGCCCTCGCCCACCCGAACACGACTCCGAACACGAATAAACATGGCTACTCTCAGCTTCCGTAACGTCAAGAAAACCTACGCCGGCAACGTGCCTGTCATCCATGGCATCGACATGGACGTCAAGGACGGCGAATTCATCGTCATCGTCGGCCCGTCCGGCTGCGGCAAATCCACGCTGATGCGCATGGTCGCGGGCCTGGAAACCGTCACCAGCGGCGACATCGTGATCGACGACAAGGTCGTCAACACCCTCGAGCCCGCCGAACGCGACATCGCGATGGTGTTCCAGAACTACGCGCTCTACCCGCACATGACCGTGTTTGAAAACATGGCCTACGGCTTGAAGATCCGCAAGTTCTCCAAGGACGAGATCAAGAAGCGCGTGGACATCGCCGCGCAGATCCTGGAACTCGGCCACCTGCTCGACCGCCGTCCGCGCGCCCTGTCGGGCGGCCAGCGCCAGCGCGTCGCCATGGGCCGCGCCATCGTGCGCGAACCCAAGGTGTTCCTGTTCGACGAACCCCTGTCGAACCTGGACGCCAAGCTGCGCGTGGCGATGCGCCTGGAAATCATGAAGCTGCACCGCCGCCTTGGCACCACCAGCCTGTACGTGACGCACGATCAGGTCGAGGCCATGACGCTGGCGCACCGCATGATCGTCATGTACCAGGGCGTGCCCGAGCAGATCGGCACCCCGATGGAGGTGTTCGAAAAGCCCGCCTCCACGTTCGTGGCCGGTTTCATCGGCTCGCCGCCGATGAACCTGATGGAAGTGGACGTGGCCGGCGACGGCACGGTCCAGACCACCGACCGCAATCACCTGGATATCTCGCCGCTGCAGGTGCCGTCGCAGGTGCGCGGCCGCAAGGTCATCATGGGCCTGCGCCCGGAACACATGCTGCTGAACACGCAGGGCGTCCCGGCTGAAGTGGAAATGGTCGAGACGCTGGGTTCCGAGCAGCTTGTCCACTGCCGCTGCGGCAAGAGCACGCTGGTCGTGCGCTGCACGACGCGCCAGCTGTCCGAGTCCTCGGCCAAGGTCGGCGACCGCGTCAATGTCGGCCCGGACGGCCGTCATCCGCTGCACTGGTTCGAGGCCGACACCGGCCGCCGCGTGCAGGGCCTGTAGGCCGCATCCGCCACGCGCGGCCGCCGCGCAAAAAAACCGGCCCGGAAGCCTTGTCGCTTCCGGGCCGGTTCCATTTCCGGCGCGGGCGGCGCCGCGCGCGCGGCCCGCCCGGCGATCCGCCGCTTTACTTGTAGACGGTCTTGGAACCGTCCTTGTGCCAGGTGAAGACGTCGAACTGGAAGTTCGTCAGGTCGCCCTGCTTGTTCCACGACACCTTGCCGATGGGCGTCTCGAAGGCGTTGGCATGCAGGTACTTGGCGACCTTGGTGGGGTCGTCGCTGCCCGCGCCCTTGATGCCGTCGGCGATGACCTGGGTGGCCGCGTAGGCGGTCATCTGGAACGCGCCGCTGGCGTTGCGCTTCTTGGCTTCGAATGCCTTCACGATGTCGGCGTTGGCGGCGTTCTGGGTGAAGTCGGCCGGCAGCGTCAGCAGCATGCCTTCGACGGCGTCGCCGGCGATGGCGTTGATGTCGGGGTTGCCCGTGCCTTCCGGACCCATCCACTTGGCCTTCACGCCCTGCTCGGCGGCCTGGCGCAGCAGCAGGCCCATTTCAGGGTGGTAGCCGCCGTAGTACACGAAGTCGACGCCTTGGGCCTTGAGCTTGGTGATGACGGCCGAGTAGTCGCTGTCGCCGGCGTTGATGCCTTCGAAGATCGCGACGGCCACGCCGCCCTTTTCGAGGTCGTTCTTGACCGCCGTGGCGATGCCCTGGCCGTACGACTGCTTGTCGTGCAGCACGGCGACCTTCTTCGGCTTGATCTTTTCCAGGATGAACTTGGCGGCGGCCGGGCCTTGCTGGTCGTCGCGGCCGATGGTGCGGAAGATGAACTCGTAATTCTTGCCGTCGGTCAGCGCCGGCGACGTGGCCGAAGGCGTGACCATGACGACGCCTTCGTTGTTGTAGATGTCGGCGGCGGCGATGGTGGCGCCCGAGCACACATGGCCCACGACGAAACCGATCTTGCTGTTGACGACACGGTTGGCGGCGACCGGCCCTTGCTTGGGTTCGCAGCCGTCGTCGATCACGACGGTTTCAAGCTTCTTGCCGTTGATGCCGCCGGCGGCGTTGATGCGTTCCACGGCCGTATCAACCCCTTCACGGACCATGTCGCCATACTGAGTGACCGCGCCGGTGGTGGGGCCTACGACGCCGATCTTAATGGTTTGCGCGTGGGCGGCCGCGCCAAACGTCAAACCAGCGGCGACCCCCAGCGCTGCGATGACCGGGGTCAGACGAAATACTGGCTTCATGAGTGGACTCCTCGAATGGCTTTTAATCGTTGGTACGTTGACGGGGCAGACGCCGGAAACCCTTATATGCCCGCCCTGTCACGGTGCATTTGCAGGGCAAGCATACACTGAAATATTGCCGTTTCCGGGGACTGCGCGGCCCGTTTTTGGCGCCGTTTTCTATTGCAGTGCGGCATCCGGATCACCACCGGCCTTATTCCAAACACCGTATATGCAAAAGACGATTTATTCGTTTGAGTTACTAAAGCCGCGCGGCATCATGCGCCTCATGAGACTCCAACCGATAATCGTCCCGGGCTGGAAAAACTCCGGCCCCGAACACTGGCAATCGCACTGGCAGGCGTTGCTGCCGCACGCCCAGCGTGTCGAGCAGCGCGACTGGGAGAATCCCCGCGCGGCGGATTGGATCGCCCGGCTGGCCGCCGATGTGGACGAGGCCCGCAGTCCGGTCCTCCTCATCGCCCACAGCCTGGGATGCCTGATCAGCGCCGCCCTGCCCGTGCCCCTGCGCGCCAAGGTCGCCGGCGCGCTGCTGGTGGCGCCGGCCGACGTCGAACGGCCGGACGCGCCCGAGTGCCTGCGCGGATTCGCGCCGGTTCCGCGCCAGCCCCTGCCGTTCCAGAGCGTGGTGGTCACCAGCGACGACGACCCCTATTGCGCGCTGGAACGCGCGCGCGCGTTCGCGTCGGACTGGGGCAGCCGCGTCATCGTGATGACCGGGGCCGGACACATCAATGCCGATAGCGGCCTGGGCGACTGGCCCCAGGGCCTGAAGCTGCTGGGCGCGCTGCGCCGCCGGGCATCCTGGCGCGTCTCGCCGCCGCCGGAGCGCATTTCCCCCATTCCGATCCGGCCGCTGTCGCAGCAGACCTGAAACGGCACGTCCCGCGGCCCCGCGCGCCGTTCATGACGTGTAAACACCCTGACACCCATGTAAGAAGCCGTTCCAGCCCGAGAGGCAGGCAGAGCGCCTTCGTCCTTGCCACGGCCGTTGGGCGCCAAATGGCGCGCAACGTTGGCATTAAGAATGTCGGGACTTGAAATATTTGGGGGTCGCATGCCTTCTAGAATCCCCCGGTCTCCAGCGTTGCCGCCTGCCTGACCCGCCTGCTTGCGGGCCGCGCGGCCCGCCCCGGTCCGGCCTTGGAGCCGGACTGCCTCTTGCAGCAGAGGCCTTAATAACAACGCTGTCAACCAGCTCTTGCTAGAAGGATCTTGAATGGCAAAGCGTGTTGCCCTCATTGGACTCTCGTTCCGATTTCCCAGCACTGACTCCCTGCGTTACTGGCCCGATCTTTTACAGGGCCGCGACCTCGTCACTGAGGTCGACCCGGACCGCTGGGCCACCGACACCTATCACCACCCCTTGCGCGAGCATCCCGGCACGGCGTATACACGCGCGGCGGGATCGCTGGGCGATGTCTCCGGATTCGATGCCGCCTTCTTCGGCATTTCGCCGCGCGAAGCCGCCCTGATGGACCCGCAGCAGCGGATGCTGCTGGAGATGGCCTGGGAGGCAATCGAGAGCGCCGGGATCAAGCCTTCTTCGCTGCGCGGCAGCGACTGCGGCGTCTATGTGGGCATCGCCAGCGCCGACTATTCCTACCGCATGGCCGAAGACCTGGGCGTGATCGACGCCGCGTTCGCCACGGGCAACACCAACAGCATCGCCGCGAACCGCCTGTCCTACGTCTACGACCTGCGCGGACCGAGCATGGCGGTGGACACCGCGTGTTCGTCGTCGCTCGTCGCGTTCCACCAGGCCTGCCGCGCCATCGAGTCGGGCGACATCTCCCAGGCGCTCGCAGGCGGCATCAGCCTGCACCTGCATCCCTATGGCTTCCTGATTTTCTCCAAGGCGTCGATGCTCTCGCGCCTTGGGCGCTGCAATGTGTTCGACGCCGCCGGCGACGGTTACGTCCGCTCGGAAGGCGGCGGCCTGTTCATGCTGAAGGAGCATGACCGCGCGATCGCCGACGGCGACCGCATCCTGGCGGTCGTTGCCGGCACCGGCGTCAATACCGACGGCCGCAAATCCGGCCTGACCGTGCCCAGCGCCGAGGCCCAGGCGGCCTTGCTGCGCCAGGCCTACGATCGCGCCGGCATCCTGCCGGAAGACGTGGACTACCTGGAGGCGCACGGCACCGGCACGCCGGTCGGCGATCCCATCGAGACCCGCGCCATCGGCATGGCGCTGGGACAGCGGCGTCCCGCGGGCAAACCCCTGCCCATCGGCTCCATCAAGAGCAACATGGGCCACCTGGAAGCGGCCTCCGGCGTGGCCGGTTTGGTGAAGGCGGTTTACAGCCTGCAGCATCGGACCGTGCCCCCCACCATCGGCGTGCGTGAACTGAATCCCGCCATCCGCGCCGAAGAATGGAACCTGGATATCGTCACGCGCACGCATGCGCTGCCCGCCACGGGCCGCCTGGTCATCGGCGTGAACTCGTTTGGGTTCGGCGGCGCCAACGCGCACGTGATCCTGCAGACGCCGGACGCTACGCCCGCCGCGCAGGCCACCATCCCGGCCACCATCCCGGCCACCATCCCGACCTCCCACCCGGCCAACATCCCAGCCGCCATCCCGGCCGCGACGGCGCCCTCGCCCGCCGTGCCGCTGATCGTGTCGGCGCGCACGCCGCAGGCGCTGAAGGCAGCCGCGCGCGACATGGCGCGGCACCTGCAGGCGTCGCCCGGCTCGACGCTCTATGACATCGCCTATCAGGCCGCGCTGAAGCGCGAACGGCATGAGCACCGGGCATTGGCCTGGTGCTCGGACCGCGGCGAGGCGGCGGACCTGCTGCAGCGCTATGCGGACGATGAAGAGGCTTTTGCGGTGCAGACCGCCGAAGGCCTGCCCGATCCGCAAGGTCCGGTCTTCGTGTACTCGGGCAACGGATCGCAGTGGGCGGGCATGGGCAGCCGATTGCTCGACAGCCCCGTGTTCCGCGCTGCCATCGACGAGGTGGACGCCCTGTTCGCCCCGCTCGCGGGCTACCGCCTTGCGGACGAACTGGCCGGCCAGTTGGACGGTTCGCGCTACGCGCACACGGAGTTCGCACAGCCCGCGCTGTTCGCCCTGCAAGTGGGCGTGACCCGCATGCTCGCCCAGCTAGGCGTGACGCCGCGCGCGGTCGTGGGCCACAGCGTGGGCGAGGTCGCGGCGGCCTGGGCCTGCGGCGCCCTGTCCCTGCCGGACGCGGTTCAGGTGATCCATCATCGCAGCAGGCTGCAGGGCGAGACCCGCGGCAGCGGCAAGATGACCGCGATAGGCGTGGACGGCGGCAGCGCGCAGGCCTTGCTGACCGAGCTGGGCCTGGCGAACGCGCTGGTCGTGGCCGGCTACAACAGTTCCCGTGGCGCGACCATCGCCGGCGAGCCGCTGGCGCTGGCCCGCCTCGAAGCGGCCCTTCAGCAGCGCGGCGTGGCCAGCAAACGGCTGGACCTGGACTACGCATTCCACAGCCCCGCGATGGACGGCCTTGCGCCCGAACTGCACGCGGCGCTGAGCGCGCTGGACCCGCGCGCCCCGTCCTGCGATTTCTATTCCGCCGTGACGGGCGGCCCGCTCGCCGCCGATACACTGGACGCCGACTACTGGTGGCGCAACATCCGCCAGCCGGTGCGGTTCGAACAGGCATTGACCCAATGCGTGGGGGATGGCCACAGCGTGTTTGTGGAAATCGGCCCGCATGCCGTTTTGCGCGGTTACGTCAGCGACGCCTTGAAACGGGCCGAACGGCCCGGCCGCGTGGTGGCCACCGTCACGCGCGGCGAGGACGAGCCCCGCAAGGTCGCCAACGCGGCCGCGCAGCTCATCCTGAGCGGCGCGAACGTGGACTGGAACGCGTCATTCCCCACCCCGGGACTTCCCCACGCCCTGCCCGCCTATCCGTGGCAACGCGAGCGCCATTGGTACGCCGAAACGCCGCAATCGCTGGGACTGCTTCACCGCCATCGCGTGCACCCGCTGCTTGGATACCGGCTGGCTCAGCAGGAACTGACCTGGGAGAACCAGCTCGACACGCATTCGCACCCGGAACTGGCCGACCACGTGGTCGGCGAGGCCACGGTGTTCCCGGGCGCGGGCTTTGTCGAAATCGCCCTGGCCGCCGCGCTGGAACGCCGGCCCGGCGCCTATGCCGAACTCGAAAACCTGGAAATCCACACGCCGCTGCTGCTGGCGGCCGCGCCATCCAAGCTGCTGCGCTGCGCCATCGAATCCGAGGATGGGCGCCTGCGCATCCAGGCGCGCGAACTGGGCAGCGACGACGCGTGGACCCGCCACGTGTCGGCGCGTATCCGGCCTGAACCGGGCGCGGCGCTCCTGACCACCCCCATGCCGGCGCTGCCCGAACGCCAGCCCGACTTCCAGGCCGAAGACCATGCGGCGCTGACGGCGGCGTTCGGCCTGCACTACGGACCCGCTTATGCCCTGATCGAACATGGCTGGCGCCTCGATCCGGCCACCTTGCTGGCGTGTTTGCGGGTTGACGGGCATGAACAGCCCGGCCACCTGGAACCCGCCCGCCTGGACAGCGCCTTTCAAATGGCCGTGCATCTGCTCGAAGGGCAATCGTCGATGGGTCTCGGCATGGCGTTCGTGCCCGCCCGGATCGGCCGGATCGCCCTGCGCACCGGCGCGGGCCAACCCCGCTACGTGCGCTTGCGCGTGACGCGGCGCACGCCCCATGCCTTGACCGTCGAAATTGCGTTGTACGGCGAGGACGGCACGCAATTGGCCGCGCTGTCCGAAGTGAGCCTGCGCGGCATCCGCCTCGTCAAACAGACCGAGGACCGCCTGAGCTTCATCGACGAAGCGCTCACGCCGCGCCCCAGGCCCGACGGCGCCGCCGCCGCGCCGCTGCCCACGCTGCGCCAGGCCCTGTCGGACGCGCTGGCCGACGCGGCAAAGGACCCGGCTTACGCCTGCTACGCCGACGAAGCCGAACCGCTGCTGGACGCGCTGTGCGACCAGTACGGCCTGCAGGCCTTGCGCGCGCTCGCGGATCCCCAAGGCGACATCGCCGATGCGGCCTTGCGCGAGCTGCGAACGCGCACGGCCGGCATGGCGCCGATGCTGGATATGCTGCTGGAACGCGCCCAGACCGCCGGCGTGGCCGAGCGCAACGCCACAGGCTGGTCGCTGACGATGGACCAGCCGGGCGAAACCGCCGCCGCCGACATCTGGAATGCACTCGCGCGCGACTATCCCGCCCACTTCGCGCCGGCGCTCGCCGCCGGCCGCGTCGGCCTGCATCTGGCCGCCTTGCTCCAGGGCGTGTCGCTGCCGGAGACGGTCGCCTCGCCGCTGTTTGACCCGGCCGACCTTGGCAATCATCTGCTGGCGGCGCCCGCCCGCCAGCAGCTTGCACAATCGCTCTGCGCCATCCTGTCGGACGCGCAGACCCGGCTTGCCGCCGGCAAGCGCCTGCGCGTCCTGGAAATGGGCGCGCAAACCCCGCTGCTGGGCGCCGACTGCTGCGCGTCGCTGGACTTCACGCGCGCGGATTATTGCTATGCCACCGCCACCGAAACCGGCCTGGACGCGGCCGCCGCCCGGCTCGCGGCCTATCCCGACGCCATGTTGCGCCTGATCGGCGACTTGGCGGATGCGGGATCCATGACCGGCGCCGGGGTGGACCTAGCGGTCGTGCAATGCAATTTCGACTCGCTCGCGCAGACCCGCGCCGCGCTGCACGACGCCCGCTCCCGCCTGGCGCCGGGCGGCTCCCTGATCATCGTGGGACACCACCCCGCGCACTGGGCCGACTTCGTGTTCGGCGTGCGCGAATCGTGGTGGTCGGAAGCTGGCGACGGCGGCCGGGTTTCCATGCAGCAGGCGCCCGATTTCTGGCGCCATGAACTGCAGGCGCTGGGCTGCGCCTGCGAGCCGCCCTTGGAATTGAATCCTGGTGCCGCCGCTGGCGCGTATCTGCTGCACGCGCGGGCAGGCGAATTGACGGAAGCGGCCACCGCCGACGCGGATGCGCCCGTGCCCGCGCCGGGACGCTGGCTGTTGCTTGCCGACGACCAGGGGCCCGGCGCCGCGCTGGCGGCCACGCTCGCGCGCAAGCTGCGTGAAGATGGCCTCGCGGTGACCCATTTGGCGCTGGAGGCGGCCTCGCCGTCCGATACGCTGCCCGCCATTGCGCAGGGCGAGCACTACGACCACGTCGTGCACCTGGCGGGCCTGTACGGCGCGGGCGCCGATGCGCAGTCCGCCTGCCACGCGCAGGCGCGCCGCTGCGCTTTGGCCGCCGCCGCGCTGCGCGCCTGCGAAAAACATGGGCGGCCCGCCACGCTGTGGCTGTTGACCGCCGGCGCGCGCACCCCGGACGGCCGTCCCGCCACGACCCTGCGCGGCCTTGCCGACGCGGCGCTGAGCGGCTATGGCCGCAGCATCATGAATGAATCGGCGGACACCGCCGTGCGCCTGCTGGACATGCCGTCCGCGCCCGACGCCGCGCCCATCGCCGCCTTGCTGCGCGAGCTGACCGATCCGGACGCCGAGCTGGAGGTGGTGCTGGATGCGCAGGGCGCGCGCTACGCGCCACGGCTGCGCGTCGTGCCCCGCCCCGTCGCGCCAGGCCCGGCGCCGCTCGCTCCGATGGTGCGCCGGCTGGGCTTCGAACTGCCCGGGCAGCTTCGCAACCTGCGCTGGGAGAGCCACCCGGCGCGGCCGCCCGCGGACGGCGAACTTGAAATCCAGGTGCACGCCACGGGCCTGAACTTCCGCGATGTCATGTACACCTTGGGCCTGCTGGCCGACGAGGCGCTGGAAAACGGCTATGCCGGCGCCAGCCTGGGCCTGGAGTTCGCGGGCATCGTCCTGCGGACCGGCGCCGGGGTCACCGATTTTGCCCCGGGCGACGCCGTGCTGGGCTTCGGTCCGGCCAGCTTCTCGGACCGCGTGCTGACCACGACGACCGCCGTCGCCGCCCTGCCGGAAGGCATGAGCTTCGAGGCCGCCGCCACCATCCCCAGCACCTTCTTCACCGTGTACTACGCGCTGCACCATCTGGCACGCCTGGAACCGGGCGAAAAGGTCCTGATCCATGGCGCCGCGGGCGGCGTCGGCATTGCAGCGGTCCAATACGCCCAATGGCTGGGCGCCGAGATCTACGCCACGGCCGGCTCCGACGAAAAGCGCGATTTCCTGCGGATGATGGGCGTGGCGCATGTGTTCGATTCCCGCTCGCTGTCGTACGCGGACGAGATCCGCGCATTGACGGGCGGGCGTGGCGTGGACGTCGTCCTGAACTCGCTGTCCGGCGAAGCGATCCGCCGCAACCTGGACGTGCTGGCGCCCTTCGGCCGCTTCCTGGAACTGGGCAAGCGCGACTTCTACGAAGACACCCGCATCGGCCTGCGCCCGTTCCGCAACAACATCAGCTATTTCGGCATCGACGCCGATCAGCTTCTGGCGGCGCGGCCCGAGCTGGCGCGGCCCCTGTACGCGAAGATGATGGAGCTGTTCCGCGACGGCGCGCTGCATCCGCTGCCGCAGCGCTGCTTCGAGGCGCGCGATGTCGTCGATGCGTTCCGCTACATGCAGCAGTCGCGCCAGATCGGCAAGATCGTCGTGACTTACCGCAACGGCCTGCCGTCCGACGCGGCGCCGCCCGCCCGCCAGACGCTGTCGCTGACGGCCGACGGATGCTATGTCGTGAGCGGAGGCCTGTCCGGCTTCGGTTTGCGCACCGCCTTGTGGCTGGCCGACAAGGGTGCGCGGCACCTGGTGCTTGCGGGCCGCAGCGGCTTGACGTCGGACGAGGCCCGCACCACGGTCGAAGCGCTGCGCGCGCGCGGCGTGCAGGTCATGGCGCAGGCGTGCGACATCGCCGACGCCGAGGCCGTGGGCGCCATGCTGTCCCTTGCAAGAGCGGCCTTTCCGCCCATCCGGGGCGTGGTCCACGCCGCCGCCGTGATCGAGGACGGCCTGGCGGCCGGCGCCAGCGAAGACCGCATCGAGCGGGTGCTGCGGCCCAAGATGCAGGGCGCGGCCGTGCTGCACGCGCTGACGCAGGACGACCCGCTGGACCACTTTGTCCTGTTCTCGTCGGCCACCACGCTCTTCGGCAACCCCGGGCAAAGCGCCTATGTGGCCGCCAACGCCTGGATGGAGTCGCTGGCGCGCGAGCGGCGCGCGCTTGGCCTGCCCGTGACCTGCGCGCGCTGGGGCGCGATCGGCGACGCGGGCTACCTGGCCCGCAACGAGGCCATCAGGCAGGCCTTGCAGCATCGCATGGGCGGGGCTGCCCTCAACGCATCCGGCGCGCTGGACGCGCTGGAAGACATGCTGCTGGCCGGCGCCAGCGGCCTGGGCGTCCTGGAACTGGACTGGCACGCGCTGGCCCGGCACCTGCCCGGCGCAGCCGCGCCCCGTTTTGCGGACATCGCCCGCCATGCCGGCGAATCGTCCGACGCCGCCGGCGACTCCGACGACCTGCTGGCGCAACTGGACCAGCTTGACGATGCCGAGCTGGGCCCGCGCGTGATCGAGATGCTGAAGCAGGAAGTCAGCGAGATCCTGCGCGTGCCCAAGGACAAGATCGAGGCCTCCCGCTCGCTCTACGACATCGGCCTGGATTCGCTGATGGGCGTCGAGCTGGTGGTGGCGCTGGAGGCCCGCTTCGGCATCCGGCTGCCGGTCATGGCGCTAAGCGAGAGCCCGACGCTGGACAAGCTGAGCGCCCGCCTGATCGCCGCCCTGCGAGGCGACAGCCGCCAGGAAACCGGCGACGATATCGCCGCCCAGATCGAAATGGTGGCTTCCCAACATGCGGCGCAGGTCGACCCCGAGCATCTGGACGCGATTGCGAAACGCGTCCGCTCGGGCCAGGCGGAAGCCGGACAAGGAATGACCCAATGACGCAGGACAGAGGCCCCGCGGGCGGCCGGCCAGGGCTGGCCGCCAGCATCAAACAACGTCTGATCCAGGAATCGCTGCAGCGCAAGCTGCGCGGCGCCGGACGCCAGGCGCCCGCGGCGCAGGCCACGGGCAGCCATGCCGAGGTGCCCGAGCAGCACTACCGCTTTGCGCTGCATCCGGGATACCAGCAACTGCGTATCCTCAGCGAAGGCGCGGCCACCCTGGGCGTCAGCAGTCCCTTCTTCAAGGTGCATGAAGGCAATGCCGGCGCGTCCACCCGGATCTCGGGCCAGCCCTACCTGAACTTCGCCAGCTACAACTACCTGGGCCTGTCCGGCGATCCGGTGGTGGCGGCCGCGGCCAAGGCGGCGATCGATCATTACGGCACGTCCGTGTCCGCCAGCCGGCTGGTGTCGGGCGAGCGGCCCCTGCACCGGGAACTGGAACAGGCGCTGGCGGACCTCTATGACGTGGACGACGCCGTCACCTTCGTCAGCGGCCACGCAACCAACGTTTCGACGCTGGGCTTTCTGTTCGGCCCCAACGACCTGATCGTGCACGACGACCTGATCCACAACAGCGTCCTGCAAGGCATCCAGCTTTCGGGCGCGCGCCGGCTGTCGTTTCCCCATAACGACGCCGACGCCCTGGACGCCCTGCTCGCGGACAACCGCCGCCAGTTCGAGCGCGTCCTGATCGTGCTGGAAGGGATCTACAGCATGGACGGCGACTACCCCGACCTGCCCCGCTTCGTCGAGATCAAGCATCGCCACCGCGTGTTCCTGATGGTGGACGAGGCGCATTCCCTGGGCGTGATGGGCAAGCGCGGCCATGGCATCCGCGAACATTTCGGCCTGCGCGGCGGCGACGTCGACATCTGGATGGGCACGTTGAGCAAGACCCTAGCGGGCTGCGGCGGCTATATCGCCGGCGAGCGCGCGCTCGTCGACCATCTGAAGTGCCTGGCCCCCGGGTTTCTGTACAGCGTGGGCATGCCGCCGCCGGTCGCGGCCGCCAGCCTGGCGGCGCTTGGACGCCTGCACGCGCTGCCCGACCGCGTGGCGGCCCTGCAGGCGCGCGGCGCCAGCTTCCTGGCGCAGGCGCGCGCGGCCGGCGTCGACACCGGCACCAGCACGGGCCTGGCCATCGTTCCGGCCATCGTGGGCACATCGCTCAGGGCCGCCAAGCTGTCGTCCGCGCTGTTTGGCCAGGGCATCAACGCGCAGCCCATCCTGTATCCGGCCGTGCCCGAGAAGTCGGCGCGGCTGCGGTTCTTCCTGTGCAGCGAGCACAGCGAGGCGGACATCGCCCTGGCTGTCGCCACGCTGGCGCGGGAACTGGCGCGCCTGTAGGCGGCCGGCGCCGCCTCAGGCGCCGGACATCAATCCCATGTGGCGCAGGAAAATGCCGGCAAGATCCGTGGCGGCGACCGCCTCGGCGTCCGGCCGGCCGGCATGGCCCGGCCGCCACACCAGATAGTCCGTCGCGCCGTCCGGCGCGCCAAGCTGGCGGTAGACCTGCGGCATGATGGGGACGTGGTCTCCATAGATGCACAGGCCGGCCGGCCGTGGCAGGTCCGACAGCGTGTGGGCCAGCGACGTGAACATCGCGTCCGCATTGCACAGATGGCGGCAGTACGCGACCAGGTCGGCGCAACCCGGTGGCAGCGCCTGCGCGCAAACGGCGTCTTCGTCGCCGGGCGCCACGCGCTCCAGATGCAGCGGGCCGTGGTTTTCCATGGTGATCACATGCACGTACAGCGGCTGCGTGCGTTCACGCCGCAGCACGGACGCGACATGCTCCGCCACGGCGCGATCGCCCACATAGGGCGCGCCGTCCAGCGGCCCCGCAAACGCGGCGATATCGATGAATTCATCGAAACCCAGCAGCGGAAGCACGCGGTCCCTGCCGTAGAAGCTGCCGTGATAGGGATGCACGCAGACCGTGCGATAGCCCTGTTTGCGCAGATAGCTCGCCATCGTGTCCAACCCGGCGCGGGCCAGCCGCCGGTACGGCTGGTAGCGGTGCACGCCCTGCTCGCGCGGACCCAGTCCCGACAGAAAGGCGAACTCGGTACGCACGGTATTGGCGCCCCACGACGCCACGCGAAGCTGGCCGTGCGCGCACGCCTGCGCGCGCAATCGATCGAATCCGTGCAGCATGCCGGCACGCAGTTGCGGATACAGCGGGCGCGGATCGAAGAAGGACTCGCTCTGCACGGCCACCAGGTCGGGCAATGGCCCGGCCACCGCCGGCGCGGCTTGCGAGAACGGCGTGAGCGGCGGGTCGATGAACCGGCGTTCGGCCTGCGCGTAGCGCCACAGCGACATCGCCAGCCCGAGCCTGCGCAGGTCCTTGCGCGCCTCGAACGACACCGGCACGTTTCTTGAATTCCCCCATGCCGCCAGCACCGCGCCGGCCGCGCCCAGCGCCGCCGCCAGCGTCCACGCGCGCACGGCGCTTTCCAGCAGCCATCCGGCCGCCACCGCCGCCGCCACGCCGGCGGCCACCGCGAGCGCGCGCGCGATGCCCAGGAACGGCAGGTACAGCCGTGGATGGCGGATCGCATCGGTGAAGTACTCGAAGTCCGCCCATACGAAGGGTTCGCGCAGCGCCTGGTATTTCGCGTTGTTCACCGCGACGATCAGGCCGAACGCCGCCAGCAGGATGGCGGCGGCGAAATAAGGCCGCCCCACGATGGCCCATGCGCAGGCAAAGGCAAAGATCCATGCGCCCGCATGCAGCGCCAGCGCGGCCAACGGCCGGCGCCATGGCGCGCGCGGGCGCGGCGCCAGTCCCGCCTCCAGCAGCCACGTCGCCAGCAGGCCGCCGGCCAGCGGCGCGGCGACAGCGCTCCAGACCGCGTCAGGCACCGTAGCCCAGCCTGCGCAGTATCCACCCCGAGCACGCGGGCGGCAGTCCGGCCAGCAGCCAGCAGCCCAGGCTCAGCGGGAAGGGAAAGCTGATGCGGGCACGATCCGCCGCCAAGCCCAGCCGTATGCGGCCGGCGGCGCGCTCCGCGCTCAGTTCAAAGGGCTTGGGCCCGGGCATGGCCGCGCACATCGGCGAGGTCACGTAGCCGGGCATCACCACGCTGACCCGTACCCCATGCACCCGCAGCCCGTCGCGCAGGGCCTCGCCGTAGGCCTTCAAGGCGGCCTTGCTGGCGCTGTAGCTTGGGGTGGCCGGCAGCCCGCGCCACGCGGCTTGCGAGCTCATCAGCGCAATCTGCCCCGACCCCCGCCGCCGCATGCCTTCGGCCAGCGCGTGCGTGACCGCCAGGGCCGCGCGCAGGTTGACCTCGATGAGCGTTTCCATGTCCTGCCAGGACTCGCCCTGTCCGGGCGCGGGCGCCGAGATATTGACGCCCGCATTGACGACCGCGAGGTCGGGCAGCCCATCGCCGGCCAGTTCGCGCAGCCAGCCGTCCAGCGCCGGGCGGTCCCGCAGGTCCAGCACCTTGGCGCGCACGCGCGCGCCGCGCGCCTCGCAGCGCCCAGCGAGTTCGCGCAGGACCGGCTCGCGGCGGCCCTGCAGCGTCAGGCTGGCGCCGGGCCGGGCATATTCCAGCGCCAGCGCCTGGCCGATGGCGCCCGTGGCGCCGGTGATCAGAACGGATTCGGGTGCGCGCGTCATGCGTATTCCTCCAGCACGGAGCGGTCGCGCTCCATCCGGTCCGCGGCGTGGCGCGTGGCCAGCGCGATCCCCTCGGCGCTGTAGAAGCCGCCGTTGATCTGCGTGGCATGCACCACCGCCGCCTTGAACTGCCTGAAGAATACCGGGTCGGGCGGCGCCGCGCCTTGCCAGAAGTCGTCGAGCTGCCCCTGGAAGGTCAGCCCCTCCAGGTGGTAGACGGCCGCGCTCAGGGCGAGCGTCGGGCAGCCTGCCTCCAGCGCGGCCGCGCCCACGGTGCTGTTCACGGTGACGACGCCCGCCGCCCGCGCCAGCAGACTGGGCAGATGCCCGGCTTCCAGGTAGATCACCCTGTCGGCCACGCCGAACATGCGCGCCAGATCCCGCACGCCGCTTTCATGGCGCGCCACGCCGGGGTCCAGCGGATGGTTCTTCACCACCAGCAGGCTTTGCGCCGGCGCGTGGGCCGCGAACGAGGCCAGCACCAGCGCGGCCACCTGCCGCATGCTCCGGAAAGGCGAGTGATGCAGGATCTGCGCGTCGCCGTCGAGCTGCAGCGGGAACAGATAGTAGGGGTTTGGCCCGGCGGCCACCCGCGCCACCGCCGCGGCGTCGGCGCGGCCGCGCAGGCGCAGCTTGACCGCGCGGCGCACATACGCGCCGTACTCCCTGGCGGCGCCGTACGGCGCATGGGTGCGGTAGCGTGGATAGCAGACGGGGTTGAGCGCGCCGCACACGTGATAGGCCACGTCGTGGGCCGCCCGGTTCCAGAATGGAGCGCGGAACGGCTGGGGCACCGGCGCGGACGCCAGCCGCCGGCCCGCTTCGCGATACCAGCCCGGCTCGCGGGGCAGCGCCGAATTGGCGTTCACCCCGCCGCGCTCCAGCGTCACCCAATGCGGGCGGAAATAGCCTTCTTCAAACACGTGTGTCCGCAGGCCCCGGCCGCGCGCCAGCGCGACGGCGGGACGATGGACTGGCCGGCAATCGCCGAACAGCACGATGTCCGTCGCGCCAGAGGCCTGCAGCGCGTCTTCGTAAAATGCGTCCAGGCCGTCCGGACGGCCCCTGAAGGACCATGTCCGGCCGCGCCGCCAGTAGGCGGAATCGCCCACCGTGAAGTTCACCTTGCCGACGGCATGGCCGCGATCCGCCAGCACACCGGCCAGGCGCTCGAAGAACGGCGAACAAACGCCCTGCAGAAATAGATACGAACGGCTCATGGCGCGAACCGCGCCCGCAGCAAGGTATCCAGCTTGCGCCACTGGCGGCGCGCGTAGCCCACCCGCAGCCGGGCCAGCTTGCCCTCGCGCGCCAGTTCGTCGCGCGTTTCCACGATCCGGTTCAGCACGGCCTCGCAGGTGGTGTAGCCCTTCAGCTCCCAGTCCCAATACAGCGGATAGCGAAGCAGCACGCCGGCCACGAGCTCGTCCAGGCTCAGCGGGCGATCCCGCCGCGCGATGGGCAGGCGGTCCTCGGTGAGGCCCCAGCCCGCATAGAAGGGACGCCCGTGCGTCACCACCCGCTTGCCCCGCAGCAAGGCATCGAACCCCGACAGCGAAGTCATCGTGTGCACGACATCGCAGGCATCGATGCAGGCAACCACCGAGGACTCGGTCTCGACGTGGTCCGCCAGCGCCAGCAGGGCCGCCGGCGCCACCGCGCCGCGCCGGTTGCCGGAGGCGACGTCGGGATGCGGCTTGTACACGATGTAGGCGTCGGGATGGCTGCGCCGCGCCTGCCGCAACAGTTCCAGATTGGTGTCCACGCCGTCGCAGCCCAGGCGCACGGAAACGTCGTCCTCGACCTGGCCCGGTACCAGCACCACCTCCTTGCCCCGTACCGGCCACCGCACGGCGCGGGTCGGCTCCAGGTTGTACTTGGTGATGCCATGGGCCACCATGAATGCGCGCACGCGCCGCGCCGTGGCCAGCTCGCCGGGGCTGAAGCGAACCTGGTTCAGCTCCTGCTCCAGGTCGCTGGGACGGGTCGGGTCGAAATACATGCCCTGCCCGTCCAGGGCCAGGCTCAGCGGCCGGATCAGGTCCGATCCCAGCCCCACCGAACGCACGAAACCGTCCTCGACCCGCAGCACCGCGCAGCCGGTGCGCCGGGCAAGCTGGACCAGCCCGTCCGGCGCCTCCGCGCTCCAATGGACGAGCGCATCGCCGGGGCCCAGATCCAGCGCTTTCGCGCGGCGGGCGTCCGGCACGAACAGCACGCGATCCGTCTGCAGCGACAGCATCGGCCGGATGTTAGCCGCCTTCCAGCGTCGGAATCCCACGCCCACGATCCTGCGAGGCAGACGCTCCGCCATGGTCCGCTGCCGCAGCAGCCAGCCGATCGCATCGAAGATGCTGCCCTGCCGGTGGCTGACCGGGTCGAGATAGCGGGTGTAATGGAAATACGCCGCGGCGAACAGGGTTTCCAGGCTGTGCGCGCGCGACCGGCGCGGGCAGGCCTGGCGGTCCTGGGTGAGCCCCCAGCCCGCGTACCACGGCATACCGAAGCACGTCACGGGCCGGCCCAGCATCAGGGCTTCGAACCCCATCTGCGAGCTGACCACATACACGTGATCGACCTGCTCCAGCAGGGCCAGCGGGTTCACCTCGTCGCGCAGCACCAGCGTGTCCGCGTCGTCGGCCATGCCGGTCAGATAGCCCTGCTTCTGGCCCGCGCTGACTTCCGGGTGCGTCTTCACGATGCACAACGCGCCGGGATGCTCGCTGCGCGCGGCCTCGACCATCTGGCGGAACGTATCGGCCGTGGCGCCGCCCAGCGCGACGCTCATGTCGCCGACCGTCTGGTCCACGATCAGGATGCGCTTTCTGCCCCGGGCGCCCGCCAGCACCGGGTCCGCGTTGCGGACGTGGTTGTATTTGGACAGGCGATGTTCCCGGATCAGGCCCATCGCCTCGGCCACATCTTCTTCGATGCCGGCCAGCAGGTCCTCGTCCGAGGACAGCATGCGTTCCAGGGCGGATTCGCGGGTCGAATCGTAATAGATGCCCACCGGGTCCACCACCATCGAAATGGTCGGAACGCCGCTGCCCGTGCCGAAAGAGCGCAGGAAGCCGTCCTCCAGCGCCAGGTAGGGCACGCCCAGCTGGGCGGCCCGTTGACGCGCGGTGTCGGCCGAGGGCCGCAGCCCCCAGCCGGCCACGGCGTCCGGGCGCCGCCCGCCCCTGCCCCGAAGCCCGTTGCCGCGCTCGACCGGCGCGCCCAGCAAGGCTTCCAGGAAGGGAATGCGGGCGATCCCGGCGGAATGGATTTCTATCATGCTCGACCGGCGCGGCTCAGAGACGCAGGTCCGATTCGGCGGGCGACAGCACGTACTTCAGGTCGTACAGGATGTGTTGCGCCTTGCCGAGCTTGCGGATGCCCTCCGCGCCCAAGGCCTTGAACTGGTTGTGCGCCACCGCCAGGATGACGGCGTCGTACTTGCCTTCCTCGGGCTGG
>NZ_LMIU01000008.1 GCF_001428845.1 Achromobacter sp. Root83
TCCATGACCGGCTTGGAGGCCAGCGCGCCGATGTTGCCCAGGCCCAGCACCGCGGTGCCGTTGGTGATCACGCCGACCAGGTTGCCGCGGGCGGTGTAACGAAACACGTTGGCGGGATCCGCCACGATTTCCTCACAGGCCGCCGCCACGCCGGGCGAGTACGCCAGCGCCAGATCGCGCTGGTTCGTCAACTGCTTGGTCGGCGTGACCGAGATTTTGCCGGGGCGCCCGTGCTCGTGGTATTCAAGGGCGGCTTTGCGAAGGTTGGCATCCATATGGGCGGCTACTGGCTAGAGTGTGTGACACGGAAAGAGGGGGGAATTCTATTCCCATGATCGGCGTCGCGATACGTCCGCGACGCTCACCCTCTTCAAAGACGAGCGACGAAATCTTACAGCAAGCTGAAAATTGTCAGGTTTCACGCGGCATGAAGTGGGGGAAGCGGCCGTCGGGATCGAACAGCGCCTTCACCCGGTCATCGAGCCGGAACGTGGCCAGACCGGGCGTCTCCGGTTCCGGTCCGCCCGCCGTCCAAGCCGGCGCGTCGGTCAGCACCGCGCCTTGCAGCCAGGCAAGCGTGCCGCCGTGCCCCAGCAGCAGATGCGCCAGGTTGACGGTGGCCGGCGCCTCCGGCTTGAGCGCGTCCAGCCGGTAGCGGCCCAGCCAGTGAAGGCCGTCGTTCGTCGCAAAGGCGTCGCCCCCGGAGGCAAGCTGGAACAGCGCGGGCACCAGCCGCTGCACGGTGGCCGAGCGCAGCGGCTGAAGGTCGGCTTCGCCGAAGGGGCCCAGCGTCTCCTCGACACCGTCGGCCAGCAGCACGTCCGCCGCCAGCACGCCCGATGCGGCGCAGCGGCCGGCCGGCCACGGCGCCGGCGCCGACAGCCATTCGGCCAGCGTCATGGCGCCGGGCAATCCGGCGAATTGCGTGAGGCCGGCCGCGGCCAGCGCCGCCAGGGGCACGCCGGGCTGGGCGCGCCACGTGGGCGTGTCCGCGGCCAGCCGCGACAGGCCGGTCATCAGGGCAGGATCGACCCGCAGGCGCGGATGCGCGGCCGGCGCGAAGGGCCCCGCCGCGCCCTGCAATTCCAGCACCACCCGGTATTCGGCGCAGAGCGCGCGCGCTTGCGCGACGTCCGCGTCCCGGGTGGGAGTGAGAATGGCGGCAGTGCCGCCCTCGCCGCCCTCGCCCAGATCGCGCACCTGGCCCTGGCACAGCAGTGTCAGGCGTTGCACAAAGGCCGCCCAGGGCGTCTGGGCTGGCCGACGGCCAAGGAGGAAAGCACGCCGGGAGGGCTGCATGACTACAATTCCTTTTATTCGCTACAAGACGCTTTCGAGAATCCGATGCCCCGCCTTGCCACTCGCACCCATGATTTTCTGACATTCCAGGTAATGGAACTCTTCAAGCAGGCGCAGGCGCTGCAGGCGGCGGGCAAGGACATTATCAGCCTGGGCATCGGCGAACCGGACTTTACCGCGCCCCCCCAGGTCGTGGAAGCGCTGGAACGCGCCGCGCACGCCGGGCTCAGCGGCTACAGCCCGGGCGCGGGCCTGATGCCGCTGCGCGAGGCCATCGCCCAGTTCTACCAGGACCAGTTCGGCGCCACGATCGACCCGTCCCGCGTGATCGTCACGGCAGGCGCCTCCGGCGCCCTGACGCTGGCCTGCGCGGCGCTCGTGAATACCGGCGGCGAAGTGCTGATGCCCGACCCGTCCTATCCGGCCAACAGCAATTTCGTGCTGGCCGCGGGCGGCGTGCCCCGGCTTATCCCCAGCTCGGCCGAAAAGCGCTTCCAGCTTTCCGCCCAGGACGTGGCCCGGCACTGGACGCCCGCCACGCAGGGCGTGCTGGTGGCCTCGCCCAGCAATCCCACCGGCACGTCCATCGACCACGGCGAACTGGCCGAACTGCTGGCGCAAGTGCGCGCGCGCGACGGCTTCGCGATCGTGGACGAGATCTACCTGGGCCTGTCCTATGACGGCCAGCCGCAATCGGCGCTGACGCTGGACGACGACATCATCGTCATTAACAGCTTTTCCAAGTACTTCCATATGACGGGCTGGCGCCTGGGCTGGATGATCGTGCCCCAGTCCATGGTGGCCCCCGTGGAGAAAATCGCGTCCAGCCTGGCGATCTGTGCGCCCACGCTGGCCCAGCACGCGGCGCTGGCGTGCTTCACGCCCGCCGCGCTGAAGATCTTCGAGCATCGCCGCGAAGCCTTCAGGCAGCGCCGCGATTACCTGCTGCCGGAATTCGAACGCCTGGGCATCGACGTGCCGGTCAAGCCGGACGGCGCGTTCTATATCTATGCCGACATCAGCAGCCTGGGCATGGACAGCGCCACGTTTTCGCAGCGCCTGCTGCTGGAAGCCGGCGTGGCCGCCGTGCCGGGGCTGGACTTCGGACCGGCCCATGGCCGCCACACCATGCGCTTTTCCTACGCCACAGGACTGGACCGCTTGGAACAGGCCGTGGCGCGGATGGGCAAACTGCTGGGACGCTGACGCAAAAACGCCGGATGTCAGTCGCGGGCCAAGGCGATGCCCGATGCCAGCGCCAGGCGCCGGCGTTCCGCCTGCACCTTGGCGCCGTAGCCGTTGTCGTCCGGCCCGGTGGAACCCACATAGCAGGCCAGTCCGCCATCCACCGAACCCCGGCGGTTGATGCAGTCGCGCAGGATCGTGGCGCCGACGCCGATGTTGGCGGACGGGTCCAGCGCCGTCTTGCCGACCGCGTCGAATTTCTCCTGGTGCACGCTGGTCATCACCTGCATCAGGCCCTGGGCGCCCACGTGGCTTTCCGCCAGCGGGTTGTAACGGGACTCGATGGCGATCACGGCCAGGACCAGCAAGGGGTCGAGCTGCTTTTCGCGGCTGACCTTGTAGACGGTGTTCAAGAGCGGGCCGGTCGCGTCATAGGCGACCTTGTACTTGCGCGAGATATAGTTGCGCAGGGCTTCCGCCTGCGGACCCGTCGCCACCGAAGCAGGCTTCTTGGGCGCCGGAGGCGCAACGCGGGCTGGCCCCAGCATGCCTGTGGCATTGCTGGCGGGAGTGGAAGGAACGGCCATGGCAATTGCCGACGCGGAGTCGGAACCCAGTTCGGAACCGGCGTCGGTTTCAGAGCCGGTTTGCATGGATGAAGGCGCTAGGGCGGTCAACAAGGCTTTGTGCACATGCAACGCCTGGTCGCGCAAACCAGGCAGGGCGAATCCCATGCTTACCGTCACAATGACCGCAATGCCCAGATAAACGGAGCAGATGCGCAGGGACTCGGCAAGATATTGGTGCACTCCTTGGGCCATGTTCCTGAATAGGCTGGCCACTGACGCATCGGGCATAAAACCTCCTGCGTGAAAAAGAGGGAGTCAATGTTAACCTCTCTTTGAACCTGAAATGTAACCAAATCGCTGGGATCTGTAGTGAAATACCGCGACCTTAGAGACTTCCTCGCCCAACTTGAACGGATGGGCGACCTGAAACGCATCGCCGCGCCGGTCTCGACCCGGCTGGAAATGACCGAAATTTCCGACCGCGTGCTGCGCGCCGAGGGCCCCGCCCTGCTGTTTGAAAACGCCCGGCACGACGGCGCCGCGGCGCAGATGCCGGTGCTGACGAATCTGTTCGGCACGCCTTCGCGGGTAGCCCGCGGCATGGGCGCCGACAGCGTCAGCGCCCTGCGCGACATCGGCGAGCTGCTGGCCTCGCTGCGCGAACCCGAGGCCCCGAAAGGCCTGCGCGATGCGCTGGCCAAGGTGTCCATGCTGAAGGCCGCGCTTTGGGACATGAGCCCCAAGAACGTCAAGGGCCCCGCCTGCCAGGAAATCGTCTGGGAGGGCAAGGACGTGGACCTGACCCGCCTGCCGATCCAGACCTGCTGGCCCGGGGACGTGGCGCCCCTCCTGACCTGGGGGCTGGTGATCACACGCGGCCCCAACGCGAAGCGCCAAAACCTGGGCATCTATCGCCAGCAGCTGCTGGGGCCCAACAAGCTCATCATGCGCTGGCTGTCGCATCGCGGCGGCGCGCTGGATTTCCGCGACCACGCCATCGCGCACCCCGGCACGCCCTTCCCCATCGCGGTCGCGCTGGGCGCCGACCCGGCCACCACGCTGGGCGCCGTCACGCCCGTGCCGGACAGCCTGTCCGAATACCAGTTCGCCGGCCTGCTGCGCGGCTCGCGCACCGAGGTCGCGCAGGCGCTGGGCAGCGACCTTTCCGTGCCGGCCTGGGCCGAGATCGTGCTGGAAGGCCATCTGCTGCCGTCCTCCGACCCGCGCGCCATCAAGCCTGTCGTGCCCGAAGGCGCGAACCCGCCGCCCAATTCCGACTACGAGATGGCGCTGGAAGGCCCTTACGGCGACCACACCGGCTACTACAACGAGCAGGACTGGTTCCCCGTCTTCACGGTCGAACGCATCACGATGCGGCGCAACCCCATCTATCACTCCACCTATACGGGCAAGCCGCCCGACGAACCTGCCGTGCTGGGCGTCGCGCTCAACGAGGTCTTCGTGCCCCTGCTGCGGCGCCAGCTCCCGGAAATCGTGGACTTCTACCTGCCCCCCGAAGGCTGCAGCTACCGTCTGGCCGTGGTGTCGATCCGCAAGCAGTACGCGGGCCACGCCAAACGGGTCATGTTCGGCCTGTGGAGCATCCTGCGCCAGTTCATGTATACCAAGTTCATCGTGGTGGTGGACGAAGACATCAACCCGCGCGATTGGAAGGAAGTGGTGTGGGCGATGACCACCCGCATGGACCCGGTGCGCGACACGCTGCTGGTCGAGAACACCCCGATCGACTACCTCGACTTCGCCTCGCCGGTGTCGGGACTGGGCGGCAAGATGGGCATGGACGCCACCAACAAATGGCCCGGCGAAACCCAACGCGAATGGGGCACTCCCATCACGATGGACGCCGATGTCAAAAAGCGCGTGGATGACTTGTGGGGGCAACTGGGCCTGTAAAAAAACCCCGCCACGAAGGCGGGGTTTTTTTGCCGGGCCGTTCCCAAGGGGAAAGGCCCGGGGCGCCGCTAGCGCGGGGCCCCGTCCCGGTCCTGGCGCATGCCCTGCCAGGTCTTGAACAACTGCCAGCCGACAAAAGCGCCGCCGGCGATCTTCAAGAGCTTGGACCGCTTGCCCCCGCGCATGAACATGGCGGACAAGGACGAACTGACGATGGGGTAGCGCCGCGCCAGGCTGATCGCCTGCAAGGCCCAGCGGGACGCGCCGCCGGAAGCCAGGCCCGGCAGCATGCCGCGGATCAGCGCCGCCGGCTCAAGCTTGCGTCCGGTGGACACGATGCTTTGCGCCAGCGATTCGCGTTCGATGGCGGCGCGGGCGCGCAACAGTTCGATGCGGACCGCGCGGTCGATGGTGGGAGATCTTTTCCGCATGGTTCAGGCCTCCTCGCGCCGGCGCGCGGCCGAATCGTCATCGCCTTGCGCATCGCGCACCCGTTCCAGCAGTTCCGCGTCGCGCCCAAGCTCTTCGAGGGTGGCCGAGAATGGCGCCGGCCCGTAGACCAGTCCATGCCGCACCACCAGCAACAGCACCACGCCGACAATGCCGTAGAACGCCGCCAGCAGGCCCAGGGCCAGGTAGCGGTCTTCGGTGGGCCAGAACGCCACGGCGACGCTGATGGTAGCCACCAGCACGGCCAGCGTCAGAAAGAGCAAGGCCGCGAAGGCCATGCCCAGCAGCTTCAGCAGGCGCGCCTTTTCATCCGCCGCTTCCAGAGCCAGCAGCTCCAGACGCGTGCGCAGCAGCCCGACCAGGCTGGACGCGACGCCAAAAACAGATTTTCGTAGACCCATGACGTAAAGGACGACGGGCGGGAGACGCGGCAATACGCCTGCGCCGCCCGCCCGGACGTCCTGCCTTATCAGCGGCGGCTGATCAGCAAGCCGAGCAGCAGGCCGGTCACGCCTGCAACACCGATGGCTTGCCAAGGATTGTCATGCACGTAGTCGTCCGTCGCGCGGGCGGCCTTGCGGCCACGCTCGAGCACGGCGTCCTGAGCTTCGTACAAGGCTTCGCGCGTGCGCTTGAGCGACGTCATGGCGCGGTCGCGCAGTTCGTTGGCCTTGTCGCCGGTGCTGCTGGCGGCTTCGCGCAGCAGGCTTTCGGCATCATTCAGGCTGGTCTTGACACTGTCGATGAGTTTTTCTTTTGCGACGTCTTCGGATTTTCTCGTTGCCATTTCTTGAGCTCCTGTTGTGTGTCCATGACGAAACCATCATACCAGCCGCCATGGGATGAACATGGCGCGCTTGCTACCGGGTGCTACTTGATCTGCGTAATCTCAACGGCGGACTTCACGCCCCCCTGATCGATATCCTGCTTCATCACCAGATTCACGGCGGGGCAGTACCAATCAGTGACCGTGGTGTTCATGCCGGGGATCGGAATGGTCAGGCCCTGGAAGGTGGCCATGGTGGGATCGGAGTTGCGCGTGTAGGTGATCGGATGGCAGGACTGCTTGCCCAAGGCGGTATCCACCGCCGTCTTGCTGCCCACCGTTTTTTCGCCGATGCGCACCGTGGTGCTGGGCTGGCCGCCGACGGGCGCTTCCTTGCCGATCTTCAGGCGGAACGACGAGCCGGGCAGCTTCTGGCCCGGGTTGAGTTTTCCGTCGTAGGCAAAGAGACCCAGCATGCGCAGGTCGAACTGGCCTTCGGAGGGTTGGGGAGCTTCGCCGGCGCTGGCGTAGCGCAGGAAGGTGGCCTGGCCGCCCTTGACCGTCATCAGGTAGTCGAGTTTGGATTTGCCGGGCGGCAGGCCCGCATAGCTGAACCGGGCCACGCCCTGCACGCGCGCGCGGCAATTGTCGCCATTGCTTTTTGTAACCTCGGCGAAGGTCAGGTCGGCGCCCAGCGCCAGGTTGCCCGAGCCGGTCAATTGGACCGCGCCGCCGTCATGCATGAATTGCGCATCGCACACGCCGGCCTGCGCCGTCGCGGCCGCGCCGAGCGCGCCGGCCGCAAAAACCAGGGATGCCATTTTTCGCATCGTCACAAGCCACTCCAGAAATCAGAAAACGCCGCCCGCACTGGCGCGGCGGCTGGCTTGATACTACACCGGTTGCCGCGCCCGGCGTATGTCGGAACGTGTCGGGCGCGGCCTGCCTTCGGGCCGCGTGTTTCAGGCCATGCGAGGGCTACGCAAGCGCTTGCGCGGCGGGCCTGCGCGCGATCAGGGACTGAATCTCCGGCACGCATGAACCGCAGCCGGTGCCGCAGCCCAGCGTGGCCTTCAACGCCGCCAGGTCGCAGCCCCGGCCGATGCCGCCCAGGATTGCCGCCTCGCTGACGCCGTTGCAGACGCAGATGGTGCGCGAGCGCGCCGCCCCCGCGATGCGTCCCATCAATAAGGCGGCGACGCTGGCGGGCGCGTCCCCTCCCGCCGCCCAGGCCAGCAGCGCATCCTGGGCGCGCAGGTCGCCGGCCAGCAGAAAGGCGCGCAACGCGCCCTGTTCCAGCGCGACCCGGCGCATGAAGCCGCGCGACGGATCGTCGTAGGCCACCTCGGCCCGGCGCAACGCCAGCGCATCGGCCAGCTCATCCAGCAGCGCGGCCGCCGGGGCGGCGCACGCCGCCAGCCTGAGCCGCACACCGCCCGCCCCGGCCGGCACCACGACGGCATAGTCGAAGCGGCGCAGCCACGGCGCCAGCCGCGCGCGCAGCGCCGGGCCGTCGCCTTGCAGCCATGCCGCCGCCTGCCACGCCAGGCCGGCGGGCTCGGCGGACACGGCGCTGAACTTGAGTTCCGGCTGGCGCGAGACCGGATCGGCGGCGGGACTGGTCAGCGCGTTCACGCCCAGGCCCGCCATGTAGGCGCTGCCCCAATGCATCGGCACGAAGGCATGGCCGGGCTGCACCGCGTCGTCCGCCTGCGCGGGCAGCACCACGCTGCCCCGGCTGGACCGCAGCCGCGTCAGGGTGCCCGCATCCAGCTTCAGCCGGCGCATGTCGTCGGGATGCAGGGACACCCAGGGCTCTTCGACATGCTGGGTCAGCGCGCGCGCCAGCGAGGTGCGCGCCATCGTGTGCCAGTGGTCGCGCAGCCGGCCCGTGGTGAGCTGCAGGGGAAACTCCGCGGACACGAGCTCGGCGGTGGGGCGCCATGCCACGTCGCAAAAGCGGGCGCGGCCGCTGGCGGTGGGGTACACGCCATCGGCATACAGGCGCGCCGTCCCCTGCCCCTCGCGGTACGGCCATTGCTGCGGCCCTTGCCGTTGCAGGATTTCGTAGTCCAGCCCGCTGTAGTCCAGGTCCCGGCCGGCGGTCAGGCGGACGTGCTCGGCATAGACCTCGCTTTCATCGCGGTAGTCGAACAGCGCGGCCTTGCCCGGCGTGATGCGGGCGGCGAGCCGCCGGGCGACCGCCTGCGCCAGCCGCCAGTCGGGCTGCGCATCGCCGGGCGGCGCGATCGCCGCGCGGACCCGGCTGATGCGCCGTTCGGAATTGGTCACGGTGCCGGACTTCTCCGGCCAGGTCGCCGCCGGCAGCACCAGGTCGGCATAGGCCAGCGTCTCGGTGCCGGAAAACGCCTCCTGCACGATCACGAACTCGGCGCGTTCCAGGGCGGCGCGCACCCGCGCCTGGTCCGGCAGCGACTGGGCGGGATTGGTTGCCGCGATCCACAGCACCTTGATGCGCCCGTCGAGCGCCGCGTCGAACATGTCCAGCGCCGTCGCCCCGGGCGTGTCGGGCAGGCGATCCACGCCCCACAGCCGCGCCACCTCGGCGCGGTCCGCCGCCGACGCCGGGTCGCGGTGGCCCGGCAGCAAGGTCGCCATGCCGCCGGCCTCGCGGCCGCCCATGGCATTGGGCTGGCCGGTCAGCGACAGCGGCCCCGCACCCGGACGCCCGATCTGGCCCGTCGCCAGGTGCAGATGAATCAGCGCGGCGTTCTTGTCGGTGCCGCTGGCCGACTGGTTCAGGCCCATCGTGTAGAGCGACAGCGCCGCGCCGGCCTGGCCAAACCAGCGTGCCGCCTGCACGATGTCTTGCGCCGCAAGGCCGCAGATCCGCCCCGCCATGGCGGGCGTGTACGCCTCCACCCGCGCCCGGATCGCGTCGAAGCCTTCGGTGTGGCGCTGGATGTAGCCGTGGTCGACCAGCCCCTCTCGCAGCATGACGTTCAGCATGGCGTTGAACAGCGCCACGTCCGAACCGGGCGCCAGCGGCAGGTGCAGGTCCGCGAAGGCTGCGGTATCGGTGCGCCGGGGATCGATCGCGATCACCTTCATGCCGGGCCGGTTCGCGCGCGCCGCCTCCAGCCGGCGGAACAGCACGGGGTGGGCGTACGCCATATTGGACCCGGCGATCAGCACCGTGTCCGCCAGTTCCAGGTCGTCGTAGCACGCGGGCGGGGCATCGGCGCCCAGCGTGCGCTTGTAGCCCGACACCGCGCTGGACATGCACAGCCGGGAATTGGTGTCGATGTTGTTGGTGCCCGCCAGCGCCCGCGCCAGCTTGTTGAAGACTGCGTAGTCCTCGGTCAGCAACTGGCCGGACAGGTAAAAGCCCACCGCATCCGGGCCGTGCCGGACGATCGTGTCGGCCAGTTTTCCGGCCGCCACCTCCAGGGCCTGCTCCAGCCCGATGTCCCGCAAGGGCAGGCCGCGCGCCTCGCGCCACTGCGCCGACAGCACACGCGCGCCATCGCGCCGCACCGTATCGGCCAAGGCCAGCCCCTTGCTGCACAGCTTGCCCCGATTGGCCGGGTGCTGTTCATCGCCGCACACGCTCAGCACGGCGTTGCCGCGCGCCTGCACGCGCACGCCGCAGCCGGTGCCGCAATAGCAGCAGACCGATGCGACCTCCCGGACGTCCGCGTCCTTCGTTTCAATCCGGCGTGTCAACGGCATGTCCATCCCTTATTCGCCCGCCGCGCCTTCGCCGCACATGAGCCGGTCGCGCAAGGCCGCGATGCCCGCGCCCTCGCGGATCAGGCGCACATACCAGGCGCTATCCGCCGTGTCCCCGTAAAGGCAGGCGCCCACCAGCCTGCCGTCGCGGATCACCAGTTTCTTGTAGACGCCGCCGGGCGTATCGGCCAGCGTGATCGATTCCGTCTGCGCGCCGCCCGTGAAATCGCCGGCGGAGAACAGGTCGATGCCGGTGACTTTCAGCTTGGTCGACGTGACGCTGCCTTCGTAGCGGCCGATGCCGTGCAGCGCCAGATGGTTGGCCGCCACCTTAGCCTGTTCGAACAAGGGCGCGACCAGGCCATAGGCGGTGCCGCGATGGCTGACACATTCGCCCACCGCATAGATGCGCGGGTCGTAGGTCTGCAGCGTATCGCTGACCACCACGCCGCGCTCCACGTGCAGCCCGCAGCGTTGCGCCAATTCGGTGTTCGGCCGTACGCCCACGGCCATCACCACCAAGTCCGCGGGTATCTCGTGCCCATCCGCGAAGCGCAGCGCGCGCACGCGCCCGTCGTCCCCGCCCAGGATCGCCTGGGTCTGGCGCTGCAGCAGGAACGTCAGCCCGCGGGCCTCCAGGCTTTGGCGCAACAGCGCCGCCGCCTCTCCGTCCAGTTGCCGGTCCAGCAGCGCGGCGCCCAGATGCACGACAGACACGTTCATGCCGCGCGCCGCCAGGCCGTTGGCGGCCTCCAGGCCCAGCAGGCCGCCGCCGATCACCACCGCGTGCCGGTAGCGCGAGGATGCCGCGATCATCAGATTGACGTCGCGGATGTCGCGAAAGGCGATCACGCCTTCCAGGTCATGACCCGGCACGGGCAGGATGAAGGGATTGGACCCGGTGGCCAGCAGCAGCCGGTCGTACGGGGTGCGCGTGCCGTCATCGGCCAGCACCGTGCGCCGCGCCCGGTCGATGCCCACCACCTTGCGGTTGAGCAGCAGGCGGATGCCGTGGCGGGCGTACCAGTCCTCGTCATTGAGCACGATGTCCTGCAAGGTCTGCTCGCCGGTCAGCACGGGCGACAGCAGGATGCGGTTGTAGTTGGTGTAGGGCTCGGCGCCGAACACCGTGATGTCGTAGAGGTCCGGCGCCAGTTTGAGCAGCTCTTCGACCGTGCGTATGCCCGCCATGCCGTTGCCCACCACCACCAGCTTCTGCTTCGCGTCCATGGCGGCCTCTATGCGGCGGCGCGCGAGGCGCCCGCTTCCTCCAGCGGGGCGGGGGCCGCGGCCAGGACCGCATTCACCTGCGCTACGGCCTGCGAGCGCTCGGGGTTGCCGTGGCGGCGATGCAGGAAATCGACGACCGAGGCGCGGCACGCCAGGTAGACCGCATCGTTGGCCAGCCGCACCCGGTCGCGCGGCCGGGACAAGGGCACGGGCAGGATTTCGCCGATGGTCGCCGCCGGGCCGTTGGTCAGCATGACGATGCGGTCGGACAGCAGCACGGCCTCGTCCACGTCGTGCGTCACCATGATGGTGGTCGTGCGTGTCTTGGCCACGATCTTCAGCAGCTCGTCCTGCAGATGCGCGCGGGTCAGCGCATCCAGCGCGCCAAAGGGCTCGTCCATCAGCAGCACGCCCGGCTCGATCGCCAGCGCGCGCGCGATGCCCACCCGCTGCTTCATGCCGCCCGATATTTCCCGCGGCAGCTTGTTCTGCGCGGGCAACAGGCCCACCAGATCCAGCGCCGCGCGCGTGCGCTCGGCAAGCTGCGCAGGCTTCTCCCTGGCCCCGAACACGCGTTCGACCGCCAGGTGCACGTTCTGGAAACAGTTCAGCCACGGCAGCAGCGAATGGTTCTGGAACACCACCGCCCGATCCGGGCCGGGGCCCGTGATCTCGCGTTCGGCGCACAGCAGCACGCCGCTGGTCGGCCGGGTCAGGCCGGCGATCAGGTTCAGCAGGGTGGACTTGCCGCAACCGGAATGGCCGATCAGCGTGATGAACTCGCCCTGCTCGACCGTCAGGTCGATATCGCGCAGCGCCACGAAGGCGCCCTTGCGGGTGTTGAACGTCTGTCCCACGCGTTCGATACGTACGAATTTCTTCATGGCGCTATTCCTCGGTATAGGTGAAATGGCGGGCCAGCGCGACCAGCAGGGTTTCCAGCAACAGTCCCACGACGCCGATCACGAAGATGGCGATGACGATGTGCTCCACCTTCATGTTGTTCCACTCGTCCCACAGCCAGAATCCGATGCCCGTGCCGCCGGTCAGCATTTCCGCCGCCACGATCACCAGCCACGCGGTGCCGATCGACAGCCGCACGCCGGTCAGCATGTAGGGCAGCACGGCGGGCAGCAGCACCTTCGTCGTGACCTTCCATTCCGACAGGTTCAGCACGCGCGCCACGTTCAGATAGTCCTGCGGCACGCGCGACACGCCCACGGCGGTATTGATGATCATGGGCCAGATGGAACAGATGAAAATGGCCCAGATCGCGGCGGGATCGGCCGCCTTGAACAGAAGCAGCCCCAGCGGCAGCCAGGCCAGCGGCGACACCGGCCGCAGCAGGCTGACGATGGGCGAGAACATGGCGCGCACGGCCGCGTATCGCCCGATGGCGAAACCCACCGGAATGCCGACCAGCGCCGCCAGGCCGAACCCGGCTCCCACGCGCTGCAACGAGGCCAGCAGGTTCCAGCCGATGCCTTTGTCGTTCGGGCCGTTGTCATAGAAGGGGTCCGAAAACAGCTCCGCCGCCGCGTGCCAGGTGACGCCGGGCGTGGGGATTTCCGGTATCCGCATCGCCACCGCCTGCCAGACCAGCACCAGCAGCGCAAATCCGGCCACAGGCCCCACCACCGCCTTCAGCGCGGATTCCAGGCGTTCCCGCCACAGCGCGGCCAGCTCGTCGCCGCGGCTTATCGTCGTTACGGTAGACATTGCGAGTCCCCTTTTCGTATCGGCGCTCAGGCCTTGACCTTGAATCCGTCGGCATAGGCCGCGGGATTGCTGCCATCCCAGACCACGCCGTCGATGAGTTTCGATGCACGCATGTCGCTGGCGGGCAGCGCCACGCCGGCGGCCTGCGCGGCCTGCTTGTAGACATCGATGCGATTGATCTGCGTGGCCATGGCCAGATAATCGGGATGCTCCTTCAACAGGCCCCAGCGCTTGTGCTGCGTCAGGAACCACATGCCGTCGCTCAGGTAGGGGAAGTTGGCGGAGCCGTCGGCGTAGAAGCGCATGGCGTGCTCGTCCGTCCACTTCTTGCCCAGGCCGTCGTCGTAGTGGCCCAGCATGCGGTCCACGATGCCGCTGGCGTCCGTATTGACGTAGGACTTGGCGGCAATGGTCTCGGCCGTCTTGCGGCGGTTTTCCGGAGACGCGTCGATCCATTTGCCGGCCTCGAGAATCGCGGCGGTGACCGCGCGCGCCGTGTTCGGATTGCGCGACACGAAGTCGGCGCTGGTCCCCAGCACCTTCTCGGGGTGGTCGGTCCAGATGCCTTGGGATGTGACCGTGGTGAAGCCTATCTTGTCCATGATGGCGCGCGCGCCCCAGGGCTCGCCCACGCAATAGCCGTCCATGTTGCCCACGCGCATGTTCGCCACCATCTGGGGCGGCGGCACGGTGATGACCTTGGCGTCCTTCATGGGGTTGATTCCATAGGCCGCCAGCCAGTAGTACAGCCACATCGCGTGCGTGCCGGTGGGAAACGTCTGGGCGAAGGTGTATTCGCGCTTGTCCGACGCCATCAGTTTGGCCAGCGATTCGCCGTCGCGCGCGCCCGCTTCCAGCAGCTTGTTCGACAGCGTGATCGCCTGGCCATTCTGGTTAAGGCTCATCAGCACCGCCATGTCCTTTTTCGGCCCGCCGACGCCCAGGTGTACGCCGTAGACCAGGCCATACAGGACGTGCGCCATGTCCAGTTCGCCATTCATGAGCTTGTCCCGCACGGCGGCCCAGGACGCTTCCTTCGACGGCGTGATCTTCACGCCGTACTTCTTGTCTATGCCCAGCACCGACGCCATCACCACCGACGCGCAGTCGGTCAGCGGGATGAAGCCGATCTTTACCTCGGTCTTTTCCGGCGCGTCGGTGCCGGCGGCCCAGGCGCCGGCGCGCACCAGCGGGTCAACCAGCGACAGCAGGCTGGCGCCGGCCACCGCGCGCGCCGTCCCGCTCAGCCATTTGCGGCGTCCGGCGTTGGCGGCCATGTCGCCGCTGGCGGCGTGGGTCGAGGGGCTACGGTTCACTGGCGTCATGCAGGGCTCCTGGAAGAAAGCGGCAAAAAAAAACGTCCCGCGCGCCACGGAAACCATCCGATGGCGCTGCGGAACGTCGTTGTCCCTTGCCGCGTGTTGCGGCGCGTTGCGTCGGGCGACCGCCGTTGGCCGCCCCGGTTTTACTCAAGCAATCCCTGTGCCAGGTCTGCCGCGTGCCGGCCGGATCGGGCCGCGAGGCGCGCGGATACTGGCGTTGCGCGCGGGCCGGCGGGCTGCGCGCGGCGCCGCCGAAACGGGGTGCGAACCAAAGTGGTGCGCGCCTGTTGCGGCGGCGCACCATCCGCGTGCGGGGCGTGCCCCGCCGCCGTGCGCGCGCCCCAGCCGCCGCGCGCAAGCGCGATGGCACGGAACTTGCATCGTCCATGCATCAGGGGGAATCTCATGCTGAAGGTCATGCTGCTGAACGATGGCGAAGGACGCGCGGCGTCGCTGCGGCTGACGCTTGCCGCGGCGGGCGTGCATGTCGTGGCGGAAGTGGCGCCCGGCATGGACCTGGCCGCCAGCATCGCCCAGGCCGCGCCGGACGTGGTGCTGATCGACAGCGACGCCCCCGGGCGTGACACGCTGGAAAACGTCTGTGTGGCCAGTGAGCACAGCGACCGCCCCGTCGTGATGTTCACCGACAACGGCAACCGCGAAACCATACGCACCGCCTTGCGCGCCGGCGTGGCCGCTTACGTGGTGGGCGATGTGCCGGCCGCCCGCATCGAGCCGCTGCTGACGGTGGCGATCGAGCGGTTCGCCATGGAAAAATCGCGCCGCGAAGCACTGCGCGAGGCCCAACTGCGTTTGGCCGACCGCCAATGGGTGGAGAAGGCCAAGGGTATCCTCATGAAAGCGCGCGGCATTGCCGAGGACGAGGCCCACCGGCTGCTGCGCGAACGCGCCATGCAAAGCCAGAAGCGGCTGGGCGAAGTCGCCCGCGAGGTCGTCGAGATGAGCCAGTGGCTGGGCAGCGCCTAGGCGCCATGCCAAATAAGTTATGGCTATAAGGAATAAAGAAATCAAAAGTTGTGGGGATGAAAGCCCGTCCCTATGATCGACCCACATTGAGCCGGGTACGCCCGAGGCTGGCATTCATGAAGCTTTTCCCGATTTTTGCCGATCTGAAGGATCGGCTGGTACTGGTGGTGGGCGGCGGCGCCGTCGCCGAACGCAAGACGCTCGCCCTGCTGGAGGCCTGTGCCGACGTGGTCGTGGGCGCTCCCGCGCTGACGCCCGCCCTGGCCGCGCTGGCGGCCGAAGGCCGCATCCGCCACCTGCCGGGGCGGTTCGATCCTGCCTGGCTGGAAGCCGTCTGGCTGGTCGTGGCCGCCACCGATGACCGCGCCACCAACGCCGCGGTGTCCCAGGCCGCCCAGGCGCGCCGCATCTTCAGCAATGTGGTGGACGACCCGGAACTGTCGTCCTTCCAGGTGCCGTCCATCGTGGACCGGTCCCCCGTCATCGTCGCCATTTCCTCGTCCGGCGTGGCGCCCGTGCTGGCCCGCCGCATCCGCGAACGCATCGAATCGCTGTTCGACCACACGCTAGGACAGTTGGCTGGCCTGGCCGCCACCTACCGCAAGCGCATCCGGTCCAGTCACCCGGACCTGGGTGCGCGCCGCCGCTTCTATGACTGGCTGCTGGACGGCCCGGTGGCCGGATTCCTGCGCCAGCAGCAGCCGGCGCAGGCCGAAGCCGCGCTGACCGCCGCCCTGGACGCGCCGATCGCCCCCGCGACGGGCAGCGTGGTGCTGGTGGGCGCCGGCCCCGGCGACCCCGGCCTGCTGACCCTGAAGGCCTTGCGCGCCCTGAACGAAGCCGACGTCATCCTGTACGACCGCCTGGTCAGCGACGAGGTCATGTCGCTGGCGCGCCGCGACGCGGAACGCGTGCCGGTGGGCAAGCTGCCCGGCGAAAACCATCACGCGACCCAGGCGCGCATCCATGCGCTGCTGGTGGAGCATGCACACGCCGGCCGCCGCGTCGTCCGGCTGAAGGGCGGCGACGCCTTCATCTTTGGCCGCGGCGGCGAAGAACTGGAATTTCTGCGCGCCCATGGCGTGCGCTATGAGGTGGTGCCCGGCATCACCGCGGCGCTCGCCTGTGCGGCCTATGCCGGCATTCCGCTGACGCACCGCGAACATGCGCAGTCGCTGCGGCTGGTCACGGCGCATTGCCGCGACGACGAGGACAACCTCGACTGGCCCGCGCTGGCCCGCGAAAAACAGACGCTGGCGTTCTACATGGGCGTCGGGCAGCTCGACCTGCTGACGGCGCGCCTGCTGCGCCATGGCCGTTCGCCCCAGACGCCGTTCGCGCTGATCGAAAACGGCAGCCGGCCGGAACAGCGGGTGCTGTCGGGCGCGCTCGAGCGCCTGCCCGAACTGGCCCAGGCGCATGACATCCGCTCCCCCGCCCTGTTGATCGTGGGCGAGGTCGCCGGGCTGGCGCCGCAATTGCATTGGTTCGGCCAGCATCTGGATGGCCGGCGCCAGCCGCTGGCCGCGTAGCGCCGGCCCTTGCGAAAAGGGTCCGCGCCGCGGGCTGGCAGGGGACTATTCCGTCTTCTGCGTGGTGCCGAAGATGCGGTCGCCGGCGTCGCCCAGGCCCGGCATGATGTAGCCGTGCTCGTTCAAGCCGTCGTCGATGGACGCCGTGTAGATGTGCACGTCCGGGTGCTTGGCCAGCACGGCATCGATGCCGACCGGCGCGGCCACCAGCACCAGCGCGCGGATTTCCTTGCAGCCGGCGCGCTTGAGCAGATCGATGGCCGCGACCATCGAGCCGCCGGTGGCCAGCATCGGGTCGACGATCAGCGCCAGGCGCTGGTCCAGTTCCCCGACCAGGCGTTCCAGGTAGGTATGCGCTTCCAGCGTCTCTTCGTTGCGGGCCACGCCCACCACGCTGACCTTGGCGCCCGGGATCAGGCTGAGCACGCCGTCCAGCATGCCGATGCCGGCGCGCAGGATGGGCACCACGGTGACCTTCTTGCCGGCGATCTTCTCCACCTGGACCGAGCCGCACCAGCCTTCGACGGTAGCGGGGGCCAGCGGCAGATCCTTGGACGCTTCATACGTCAGCAGCGCGCCCACTTCCTGCGAGAGTTCACGGAAGCTCTTGGTACTGAGGTCGGCGCGGCGCATGATCCCGAGCTTGTGGCGGATCAGCGGATGGCGGATTTCATGCACGGGCATGTGCGTAACACTCCAGAATATTTGAGGGTCAGGGTTTGCGCCTCGGGTGGAACCGGAACGGCGCGGCGCGCATGCGCCGCCCGCTTGCGAGCCACCAGAGGATCGTAATCGGTTTAGGGGCGTTCACGCACTGCGCGCCCGCAAGAATTGCCACCCCGCCGCCGGGCCGCCCCAAGGCGGGGTCGCCCCCTTGGGGGGCAGCAAGCGCACAACGTGCGCGCGGCGTGGGGGCTCACCTTCATAGTTCGGTTAGCCAGGAGATCAAGGCGTCGTCAAAGGCGCGCACGGCGCCCGCCTGTTCGTGGTTGACGATGCTGACGACCACGTAGCGCTTGCCGCTGGCGCCCAGCACGTAACCGGCGATCGAGCGCACGTCGCGCAGGGAGCCCGTCTTCAGGTGGGCCATGCCGAGCGTGCCGTTGCCCTTCAGGCGGCGGCGCACGGTGCCGTCCACGCCGGCGATCGCGAAGGATGAAATGTATTCCGGCATCACCGGCGAATTCCAGGCCACGGTCAGCATCGACGCCAGGCTGTCGGCGGACACCCGGGCGTCCCGCGACAGGCCGGCGCCGTTGTCGATGACCAGCTCGGGCATGTCCAGCCCCTGCTTGGCCAGCAGATCCTTGGCCACCGCCTCGCTGCTGCCGACGGTGGCCGGGCGGCGGCCGCGCTCCGCACCCAGCGTGAGCAGCAGGGTCCGCGCCATGACGTTGTTGCTGCGCTTGTTGATCTGGCGGATCGCCTCGGCCAGCGTGGGCGAGTCATGCGAGGCCAGCACCACCGCGTCGGGCGGCACCATGCCGGAACGGACCTGCCCCTTGAACGTGCCGCCCAGCTCCTTCCAGAGCATGCGGAACACCTCGGTGGCGTACTCGGGCTGGGACAGCGCCAGGCGGTACAGGCTGAATTCGCCGCAGGAGCCGGCCACCTTGCCGTTCACCCGGATGGTGACGCCCTGCTGCGTGATGAGCGGATCGGTCGTGACTACGGGGGGGCCGGGGCAGCGGACGTCGCTCCATTCCACCCGGCCTTCGATCTTCAGGCCGGGCAGCGGCGGATCGATCAGCGGCACCCATTTGTTGGCGACGGGATCCGGCGTGAACAGCAGGCGCAAGGCGCCAAAACCCACCATCAGGGCATCCGGGCTGGCGTTGTAGGCCCGGTCGGGCGCGCCGTCGAACGCGCCGGGATCTGTCGCCACCTGGCCGAAAATGCTGCGGTCGATCACCAGATCGTTGATCTGCTTGACGCCGCGCAGGCGCAATTCGCGCAGCAGCGCCCACAGGTCCTGCATCAGGAACTGCGGGTCGCCGCCAGCCCGCAGGTACAACGGACCGGTCAGCGCCCCCTTGGCGTCTGGCTTGGCGCCCGGCGCCGTCATGAACTCGGTGCGCCAGACGTAATTGGGGCCCAGCTCGGAAAGCGCCGCCCAGGTCGTGACCAGTTTCATCACCGATGCGGGATTGCGGGCCTCTTTGGCGTTCAGCGTCACCAGGCGCGGACCGCCCACTTCCTGAACCACCAGGGACAACGCGCTGTCGGGCAGCTTGCTGGCTTTCCACGCATTGATCACATTGGGCGGCAGGCCCGGGACCTGCGCCACCGCGGCGCCCGCGGCCAGGGCCAGCAGTCCGCCGGCCAGCCATTGCCTCAGTCCGCCCACACGCTTAATCGCCTGTCCCGTCATGCCACGTTCACCCGGTTGCTCGTCCAGCAAAACCGAGAGCATACAAAACCTGGGACGGTTACGGGCGGCGCCAGGCCGCCCGGACCGCCATCCCGCCGCTTTTATTTCTGCAGCCGCCATTTGCCGGATGCGACCGTGGCCATGACCAGCGCGCGTTCGTCCAACCCGTTGTGATCGGTCGGGCTCATGTTGACCACGCCCGTCGCCGTGGGCAGGTTCTTGACGTTTTCCAGCGCGTCGCGCAGCGCGGCGCGGAATTCCGGCGTGCCCGGCTTGGCCGACTTCAGCGCAACGGGAATCGCCTGTTGCAGCAACAGGCCCACGTCCCAGGTGTAAGCGCCGAAGAGCGACACGCTGCCCGGACCGTTGGCGGACTCGTACTTCTTGATGAAGGCCTGCGCGGTGGCCTTCGCGGGGTGGCCGTCGGGTAGCAGGTCCGCCACCATCACCGGCCCCACCGGCACCCAGGCGCCTTCGCAGGACGTGCCGCAAACGCGCAGGAAGTCGTTGTTGGCCACGCCGTGGTTGAAATAGATCTTGCCCTGGAAGCCGCGCTCGCGCAGCGCCCGGGCCGGCATGGCGGCGGGCGTGCCCGACGCGCCGACTACCACCGCATCGGGCGCCGCCCCCACGATCTTGAGCGTCTGGGCGACGGCCGAGGTGTCGGTGGGCGCGAAGCTCTCTTTGCCGACCACCTCGATGCCGTGCTTCTTGGCCGCCTTCTCGATTTCCACCCAGAAGGTTTCGCCCAACGCATTGTTGAAGCCGATGAAGGCCAGCTTTTTCACGCCGTTGGCGGCGGCGTGGCGTGCGATGCCCTCGGCCATCAGCGAATCCGAGTGCGGCGTCTTGAATATCCAGCGGCGCTTGTCGTCCACCGGCTCGATCAGCCGGGCCGACGACGCCAGCGTGATCACGGGGGTCGCGCCCGTGGCCACCGTGTCCAGCATGGCCATGGTGTTGGGCGTGGTGGAAGACCCGACGATCAGGTCCACCTTGTTCTCGGAAATCAGCTTGTGCGAGTTGCTGACGGCCCGCGTCGTGTCCGACGCGTCGTCCAGCACCACATATTCCACCTTCACCCCGCCGATCTCGGACGGCAGCAGGCTGATGGTGTTGCGTTCGGGAATGCCCAGCGACGCTTGGGGCCCGGTCGTGGACAGGGTGGCGCCAATCTTCACCTGGGCCAGCGCGGGCGCGGTGGCCACGGCCAGCAGGCCCGCCAGGACGGCGGCCGTAAGAGAACAACGTGGGGTCATGCGAAGTCTCCTTTTCTGGGCGGATATCGTTATAGATAGCGCCGATCCGCTACGGCACAGAACACGGTTATACGGCGGAAACCGTCCCGTGCGGCAGGAAAAAAGCGGGACGATGGCGCGGCTGGCTCTACCCTTGTTCCGCCCCTTGTTCCGCCCCTTGTTCCGCCCACGGTTCCGCCCCTATTAACGGTCCCTTTACAATGGCGGGTTGCCCCAAGCGCGGCCGGCCCGGCCCGGCCGCCTTTACACGGCCTGTTCCCTCTGATCCAGATATCCGCGTGACCCAGTCCTTCACCGTTTCCGATTTCAATTACGACCTGCCGCCCGAGCTCATCGCGCAGACGCCGGCCGCCGAGCGCACGGGCAGCCGCCTGCTGCACCTGGACGGCGCCAGCCAGTTGCATGACCGGCGGTTCGCCGACCTGGCCGCGCTGCTACGTCCCCACGATCTGCTGGTGTTCAACGACACGCGCGTCATCAAGGCGCGCCTGGCCGGCCACAAGATCACCGGCGGCAAGATAGAGGTGCTGGTCGAACGCATCACCGAAACCGACCGCGTCCTGGCCCATGTGCGCGCCAGCAAGTCGCCCGGGGCCGGCATGGTGCTGCGCCTGGCCGACGCCTTCGAGGCCACGGTGCTGGGCCGCGAAGGCGAACTCTTCGACATCCGCTTTCCCGGCCCCGTGCTGGAACTGCTGGACGCGCACGGCGCCACCCCGCTGCCGCCCTACATCACGCATGCGGCCGACGCCGGCGACGACGACCGCTACCAGACGGTCTACGCCCGCGAGCCCGGCGCGGTCGCGGCCCCCACCGCCGGCCTGCACTTCGACCAGCCCACGCTGGAGCGCCTGGCCGAGCTGGGCGTGGCGCGCGCCTTCGTCACCCTGCACGTGGGCGCAGGCACCTTCCAGCCGGTGCGCGTGGACAATCTGGCCGACCACGTCATGCACGCGGAATGGTTCACGGTGCCCCAGGCCACCGTGGACGCCATCGCCGCCGCCCGCGCACAGGGAGGCCGCGTGATCGCCGTGGGCACCACCAGCGTGCGCGCGCTGGAGTCCGCGGCCGCCCAGTCCGAGGGCCGCACGGCCGCCGGCCTGCCGCTGGCCGCCGCCCAGGGCGACACCCGCCTGTTCATCACGCCCGGCTACCAGTACCGCGTCGTGGACGCCCTGGTCACCAATTTCCATTTGCCCCAGTCGACCCTGCTGATGCTGGTGTCGGCGCTTGCCGGCATCGAGCCGATCCGCCGCGCCTACGCCCACGCGGTTGCCCAGCGCTACCGCTTCTTCAGCTATGGCGACGCCATGTTTATCGAAAGCCCCGCCCCATGACCGGACTGAACTTCGAACTGCTCGCCACCGATGGCGGCGCCCGCCGCGGCCGCATCACGCTGAACCATGGCGTGGTCGAAACCCCCATCTTCATGCCCGTGGGCACCTACGGCAGCGTCAAGGCGATGATGCCGCACGAGCTGAAGGAAATCGGCTCGCAGATCGTGCTGGGCAACACCTTCCACCTGTGGCTGCGCCCGGGCACGGAAATCATGGAAAAGCACGGCGGGCTCCACGGCTTCATGCAGTGGGACAAGCCCATCCTGACCGACTCCGGCGGTTTCCAGGTGTTCAGCCTGCAGGGCATGCGCAAGATCACCGAGGAAGGCGTGAAGTTCGCCTCCCCGATCGACGGCGCGCGCCTGTTCCTGACGCCGGAAGAGTCCATGCGCATCCAGCGCTCGCTCAATTCCGACATCGTCATGGTGTTCGACGAATGCACCCCCTATGAGATCGACGGCCGGCCCGCCACCACCGAGGAAGCGGCGCGTTCGATGCGGATGTCGCTGCGCTGGGCGCGCCGCTCGCGCGAGGAATTCGACCGCCTGGGCAACCCCAACGCCCTCTTCGGCATCGTCCAGGGCGGCATGTACGAGGCGCTGCGCGACGAATCCCTGGCCGGGCTGCAGGACATCGGCTTCCACGGCTACGCCATCGGCGGCCTGTCGGTCGGCGAGCCCAAGGAAGACATGATGCGCATCCTGGCGCACGTGACGCCCAAGCTGCCGGCGCAGGCCCCCCGCTACCTGATGGGCGTGGGCACGCCGGAAGACCTGGTCGAGGGCGTGAGCCGCGGCGTGGACATGTTCGACTGCGTCATGCCCACGCGCAATGCCCGCAACGGCTGGCTGTTCACCCGGTTCGGCGACGTCAAGATCCGCAACGCCAAGTACCGCGACGACACCCGCCCGCTGGACCCGAGCTGCGGCTGCCACACCTGTGGCAATTTCTCGCGCGCCTACCTGCATCACCTGCAGCGCGCCAATGAAATCACCGGGGCGCGCCTGAATACGCTGCACAACCTGCACTTCTATCTGACTATCATGAAGGAAATGCGCGAGGCCATCGCCGAGGGGCGCTTTAACGCCTGGCGGGCCCAGTTCGCGGCGGATCGCGCCCGAGGCATCGAGTAGCCTGGCCTTTTTGCTGCCGGAAGCGGAAAAACACCCCCAGGGGGCTTTTCCCCTGGCGTTTTGCCCCCATTTGACCCGACAGGCCATCTATTGATGAGGCAGCCGTCCGGCGCCTGGGAAGACACCCTAGTTAAAGGCTGGCTATAACCTATATACAATAGTCGGCTTGCCCTATCCATGGCTCGCGCGGGGATGGGCGCATTAAAAACATAGCGATAAACCCAAACAGACTCAAACGCAGGAGAATTCAATGTCCGTTATCGATACCGCCAGCCTCGTCGTGGCCCAGGCCGCCGCCCCCGAAGGCAATGCGCTGATGGGCATGCTGCCCATCGTCCTGATGTTCGTGATCCTCTACTTCCTGATGATCCGTCCGCAGATGAAGCGCCAGAAGGAACACCGCAATCTGATCGCCGCCCTGGCCAAGGGCGACGAAGTCGTCACCGCCGGCGGCATGCTCGGCAAGGTCACCAAGGTCAACGACAGCTACGTCACCGTCGAAGTCTCGGAACTGGCCGACAAGCCCGTCGAAGTCATCATGCAGAAGTCGTCGGTTTCGACCGTGCTGCCCAAGGGAACCATCAAGGCCCTGTAAGCGTCCTACGAGAGCCCCCAAAGGGGCTCTTTGTCTTGATGGCGCCTACCGCCGCCCGCCGCGCTCGCCGCCCGGGCGGCCCTTTCATCTCTTTTACATGAAGTAGCCGGCAATGAACCGCTATCCCCTCTGGAAGTACATTACGGTCCTGGTCGCGGTCATCATTGGCCTGCTGTACACGCTTCCCAATTTCTACGGCGAGTCCCCCGCCGTCCAGGTTTCCAGCGCCAAGGCCACCGTCAAGGTCGACCCGGCCATGCTGAGCCGCGTGGAGCAGATCCTGGCCGATGCCAAGATCCCCCACGAAGGGGCCTATTTCGAATTGAACGGCACGCTCGGTACCGTGCGCGCCCGTTTCCCGTCGACCGACGTGCAGCTTCAGGCCCGCGACCTGATCGAAAGATCCCTCAACACCGTTCCCGGCGATCCCCAGTACACCGTGGCGCTGAACCTGCTGCCGGCCTCGCCTCCGTGGATGCGCGCGCTGGGCTGGTTCGCCCCCAAGCCCATGTACCTGGGCCTGGACTTGCGCGGCGGCGTGCACTTCCTGCTGCAAGTCGACATGCAGGGCGCCCTGACCGCCCGCTATGACTCGCTGTCCGCCGACGTGCGCTCGGTGCTGCGCGACCAGAAAATCAATGTGACCGGCGTCGAGCGCTCGGGCATGGGCATCGCCGCGACCTTCGCCAACACGGACGACCGCGACCGCGCCATCTCCACCCTGCGCACCCGCCTGCCCGACCTGGAATTCACCGAACGCGAAGAAAACGGCAAGCAACTGCTGCTGGGCGCCCTGAATCCCGCCGCCGTCACACGCGTGCAGGATTCCGCGCTGAAGCAGAACATCAACACCCTGCACAACCGCATCAATGAACTGGGCGTGGCCGAACCGGTCATCCAGCAGCAAGGCGCGGACCGCATCGTGGTGCAGTTGCCCGGCGTGCAGGACGTGGCCAAGGCCAAGGAACTGCTGGGCCGCACTGCCACGCTGGAAATCCGCATGGTCGACGACTCCCCCACCGCGCAAGCCGCGTTGCTGGGCGGCAGCGTGCCCTTCGGCCTCGAGCGCTACAACGACCGCGACGGCCGTCCCATCCTGGTCCGCCGCCAGGTCGTCCTGACCGGTGAAAACCTGCAGGACGCCCAGCCCGGCCGTGATTCGCAGACCCAGCAGGCCGCCGTCCACCTGACGCTGGACTCCAAGGGCGCGCGCATCTTCCGCGACGTCACCCGCGACAACATCAACAAGCGCATGGCCATCCTGCTGTTCGAAAACGGCAAGGGCGAAGTGGTCACGGCGCCGGTCATCCGCGGTGAAATCGCGGGCGGCCAGGTGCAGATCTCGGGCAGCATGAGCTCCGAGGAAGCCGCCGATACCGCCCTGCTGCTGCGCGCGGGCGCGCTGGCCGCGCCGATGTCCATCATCGAAGAACGCACCATCGGCCCGAGCCTGGGCGCCGACAACATCTCGAAGGGCTTCTATTCGACGCTGTACGGCTTCCTGGCCATCGCCGTGTTCATCATCCTGTACTACCGCCTGTTCGGCGTGTTCTCCACGATCGGCCTGACGCTCAACGTCCTGCTGCTGCTGGCCCTGCTGTCCATGCTGCAGGCCACGCTGACCCTTCCCGGCATCGCGGCCATCGCGCTGACGCTGGGCATGGCCATCGACTCGAACGTGCTGATCAACGAACGCATACGGGAAGAACTGCGGGCAGGCGCCTCGCCGCAGCAAGCCATCCATCACGGCTTCGAACGCGCCTGGGGCACCATTCTTGACTCGAACCTCACCACGCTGATCGTGGGCCTGGCACTGCTGGCCTTCGGTTCGGGCCCGATCCGGGGCTTCGCGGTGGTTCACTGCCTGGGCATCCTGACCTCGATGTTCTCGTCGGTGGTGGGCGTGCGCGCGCTGGCCAATCTGTACTACGGCCGCAAGAAGAAGCTCACCTCGATCTCCATCGGCGAAGTCTGGAAACCGAAGGCAAACTGAAATAGGGCGGGCGGCGCGAGCCGCCCGCCACAGAAAAGAACCGAAGGCGAAAAATGGAATTTTTCCGGATTCACCGCACCATCCCGTTCATGCGCCATGCGTTGGTGCTGAACATCATCAGTCTCGTCACGTTCATCCTGGCGGTGTTCTTCATCGTCACGCGCGGCTTTCACCTGTCGATCGAATTCACCGGCGGCACGGTCATGGAAGTCAACTACGCCCAGACGGCGCAGCTTGAAAACGTGCGCGGCGTGGTCTCCAAGCTGGGCTACACCGACTTCCAGGTGCAGAACTTCGGCACCTCGCACGACGTCATGATCCGCCTGCCCCTGCAGGAAGGCCAGACCTCGGCCACCCAAAGCGACACCGTCATGGCTGCGCTGAAGACGGCCGACTCCGGCGTGGAGCTGCGCCGTGTCGAGTTCGTGGGTCCGCAGGTGGGCCAGGAGCTTCTGCACAATGGCCTGATGGCGCTCCTTGTCGTGGTCATCGGCATCATGGCCTACCTGGGCTTCCGCTTCGAATGGAAGTTCGCCGTCGCCGGCGTGATCGCCAACCTGCACGACGTGGTGATCATCCTGGGCTTCTTTGCCTTCTTCCAGTGGGAATTCTCGCTCTCGGTGCTGGCGGGCGTGCTCGCGGTGCTGGGCTACTCCGTGAACGAATCCGTGGTCATCATGGACCGGATCCGTGAAAACTTCCGCAAGTACCGCAAGGCGGACGTGCATGAAGTCATCAACAGCGCCATCACGCAGACCATCTCGCGGACCATCATCACCCACGGTTCGACGCAGATGATGGTGCTGGCCATGCTGTTCTTCGGCGGCCCCACCCTGCACTACTTCGCCATGGCGCTGACCATCGGCATCTGGTTCGGCATTTACTCGTCGGTGTTCGTCGCCGCGGCGCTGGCCATGTGGATGGGCGTCAAGCGCGAAGACCTGATCAAGCCGGTCAAGAAGGAAGGCGAGGAAGGCGAAGCCGCCTGACCCTTGCAACCCCGCAATGCAAAACCCGTCGCTCGCGACGGGTTTTTTCTTTTGGCCCGTCGCTTGGAAGCCATCCGCCAGCGCCTTGGCGGCGGTCCCTACGAATAGCCCATCGCCCTACACGCGGATACCGTGACCACTATCGCCGAGTGGCCGGTTGATTTATATATCCGAACAGGTATATTCATGCACAAGGGCAATCCGAAGACGCTTCATTGGGAAGGTTCATCCAGAAAGGACTTCAAGGCATTCCCCCTGCCCGTGCAGAAAAGCATGGGCATGAGCCTGCATACCGTCCAGTGAGCCGGCTGAAGCGGGTATTGGCTCGTTACCGCCTGAACAGGAGTCCTCCATGACACGCAACATCCCCCCCGGCACCACGAACGTTCTTTACGACCTTGGTTTCGAAGACGCGGCCGAACTGACCGCAAAAGTCCAACTGGCCATCAAGCTCAACGACCTGATCGACCAACGGGGCTTGATCCAGACCGACGTGGCCGCGCTGACAGGCATGACGCAATCGAAGGTATCCCAGATACGCCGCTACAAGCTTCTGAACATTTCACTGGAAAGGCTGATGCAGGCGCTGGTCGCCCTTAACCAGCATGTGGAAATCCGGGTACGCAAGGCGCGGCAATCCGACACAACCGGCATCACCGTCACCGCTTGACGTCACCAAGCCCGTCAGCGCTTTTCCTGGTGCGCGAGTACAAGCGTCCGCGCATTCGTTACCATGGCGCCACCATGAAACTCACCATCGACCACATCGTCATCGCCGCGGCAGACCTTGCCAGCGGTACGGAATATGTTGCCGGCATCCTGGGCATCGCGCCCCAGGGCGGCGGCGCGCATCCGCGCATGGGCACCCACAACCGGGTGCTGGGCATGGCGGACGGCGTCTACCTGGAAGTCATCGCCATCGATCCCGATGCGCCCGCGCCGGCCCGCCCCCGCTGGTTCGGACTGGATCAGGGCGATGTGCGCGCCCGCCTCGAGCAAGGCCCTTTCCTGGCCCATTGGGCGGCCCGGGTCGAAGCGCCCCTGGACCTGACGCGCATGCAGGCCGAACACCCTGACCGCATCGCGCCCGTCGTTCCCATGACGCGCGGTGACCTGCGCTGGCGGCTGACGGTGCCAGACGACGGCAGCCTGCCCGCCTGGCGCGAAGCGGGCCACGAGGCCGGCGGCGGCTTGCTGCCCACGTTGATCCAATGGGACGTGGAGGACTATCCGGGCGTCAGCCTGCCGCGCCAGGCCCTGACCCTCAAGCGGCTGGCCGGCCGCCACCCCCAGGCCGCGCTGCTGCGGCAGGGGCTGGCCTGGATGGGCACGGACACCCTGATCGACATCGAGCAGGGCAGCGGCCCGCCCCGCCTCACGGCGCACATCGACACCCCGGACGGCCTCAAAACCCTGGCTTGATCGGGATCGGTTGGGTCAGTGCGGTCAATGCGTTCAGTTCGGTCGGCTCGGCCGCCTCGGTTGGTGCGCTGTGGCGCTGGCGCACTGGCGCACTGGCGCACCGCGGCACTGGAGCGCTGGGACCCTCGGGCGCTGGAACGCCAGGCGTAAAAAAGGGCCGCGTTCGCGGCCCTGCTCTTGTCCGGCGGGAAGGCTCAAGCCTTCTTCAGCCAGCGCCAAGGCGCCCGCAATGGCCATTGATACTTGCGGCCCAGCACGCGCGGCGCCAGCACGTGGCCGACCAGCACGGCGATGCCGGCGGCCGTCATCACGTCGGACAGGTAATGGTCCAGGTTCACCAGCCGGCTTGCCGCCACCAGCACGGCCAGCAGCAGGAACACCCATCGCCCGCGCGGCGCCAGAATGCCCAGCACGACGGCCACGGCGAAGGCCGCGTAGGTATGGCTGGAGGGAAATGAATTGAAATGCTGGACGCGCGAAAAGGATTCGCCCAGGCCGTAGATGCCTTGTTCGAAGAACAGTTCGGGGCGCGCCCGCGCCACCGAGCGCTTCAGCACCAGCACGACAAGCCCGCCGACCGCCATCGTGGACAGCATCAGCAGGCTGCCGCGCGCCATCGCCGCGTAGCTCATGCGCATCGGATTGCGCCAGCCGCGCGACAGCCCGACCAGGCCGATCACATAGAAAGCCAGCGCCACGCCGATATAAGGGCCGCTTTCGCCAAGTTCGCCCACCCATTCGAAGGACTGGTCGACTCCGGCCGACACCGATTGCTGGATCCAGATGGCCAGGGGCAGGTCCACCCACAGCGCGGAGGCGGCGGCCGCCAGGGCCAGCGCGCAGCCCAACAGCACCCAGACCGTCGCCGAATAGGGATTGCGGAATTCGTCAGGAGCCGGCGCACTCGGCACGGCATCGCTTGCGGGAGCGGCTACCGGAGGCGTCAGGGGATTGGAATTCATCGGTACCGCTCGAAGAAATGAGAAATATTACGTCGGCCTGAAAATCAGCCGGCCCGCTATCGTAACGGCCAGCGCGCGCCCCTCCAAGAAACAATTTTCTCGCAACGGTTAAAATTCGCTCTTTCCTACCTTTCAGCCCCCGGGATCTACACCCGTCACGGCGACCGTCATGCAAGAAACCTCCCTCAAGCGCGTGGACATCCCTCGCGACGGCGGCAACGCCGCCCTGCCCTCCGCCGACACCGGCGCCGGCTCCCCCCGCAAACTGTACATCCGGACCTTCGGCTGCCAGATGAACGAGTACGACTCGGACAAGATGGCCGACGTGCTGCGCGGCGACCAGGGGCTGGAACTGACCGACAATCCCGAAGAGGCGGACGTCATCCTGTTCAACACCTGTTCGGTGCGCGAGAAGGCCCAAGAAAAGGTCTTCTCGGACCTGGGCCGCGTGCAACACCTGAAAAAGACCAACCCGAACCTGGTGATCGGCGTGGGCGGCTGCGTGGCCAGCCAGGAAGGCGCGGCCATCGTCAAGCGCGCGCCCTATGTGGACGTGGTGTTCGGCCCGCAGACGCTGCATCGCCTGCCGGACCTGATCAAGCGCCGCCGCGACGAAGGCCGCTCGCAGGTGGACATCAGCTTCCCCGAAATCGAAAAGTTCGACAACATGCCGCCGCCGCGCGTGGATGGCGCGACCGCGTTCGTCTCCATCATGGAAGGCTGTAGCAAGTACTGCAGCTTCTGCGTCGTGCCCTATACGCGCGGCGAGGAAGTCTCGCGCCCGTTCGACGACGTGCTGATCGAAGTGGCCGACCTGGCGGACCAGGGCGTGAAGGAAGTGACGCTGCTGGGCCAGAACGTGAACGCCTATCGCGGCCGCATGACGGACTCGGACGAGATCGCCGATTTCGCGATGCTGCTCGAATATGTTCACGAGATTCCCGGCATCGAACGCATCCGCTACACGACGTCGCACCCCAAGGAAATGACCCAGCGCATGGTGGACGCCTACGCCCGCCTGCCCAAGCTGGTGTCGTTCCTGCATCTGCCGGTGCAGGCCGGCAGCGACCGCGTGCTGGCCGGCATGAAGCGCGGCTACACCACCCTGGAATTCAAGTCCGTGGTGCGCCGCCTGCGCGCCGCGCGTCCCGACCTGACGCTCTCGTCGGACTTCATCGTGGGCTTTCCCGGCGAAACCGAGGAAGACTTCGAAAAGACGATGAAGCTGATCGAGGACGTCGGCTTCGACACCTCTTTCTCGTTCGTATATTCGCGCCGCCCGGGCACGCCCGCCGCCGACCTGGCCGACGATACCCCGCAGGATGTGAAGCTGCGCCGCCTGCAGCGCCTGCAGGCGCTGATCAACGAGCAGGCGGCGACCATCGCGCGCAACATGGTCGGCACGCGCCAGCGGCTGCTGGTGGAAGGCCCTTCGCGCCGCGACCCGAACGAACTGATGGGCCGCACCGAAAACAACCGCATCGTGAATTTCCCCGCCCCCGCGCGGCTCATCGGACAAATGGTCGACGTCGTCATCACCGAGGCGCACACGAATTCGCTGCGCGCCCGCGTGGCCGATGTGGACCGCACTCCCCAAGAGGCTGAATGACCACTTCCCGCCCCCGCGCGCGTCGCAGCATGCCCGCCGTCGTCACCCTGGACGGCGATAACACCCACCTGGCCAATCTCTGCGGGCCGCTCGACGAAAATCTGCGGCAGCTTGCCGACGGCATGAACGTCAAGCTGTCACGCCGCGGCAGCCGGGTCACCATCGAAGGCGAACTGGCCGAGCTGGCCGGCCGGGTGCTGCGCCGGTTCCACGAACAGGCCGTGCATCGCTCCCTGTCGATCGACGACATCCAGTTGGGCCTCGTCGAGATCGGCGTGGGCCGGCAGGAAGAAAAGCTGAAGGAAGAGCAGGCCCAGGAAGCGGACCCGCTGCCCGCCCTGGACGACGAAAGCGACAGCATCGCCCTGCGCACCAAGCGCAGCGACCTGCGTCCGCGCACGCCGCGCCAGCGCGACTACCTGAACAACATCCTCAAACACGACATCACCTTCGGCGTCGGCCCCGCCGGCACCGGCAAGACCTGGCTGGCCGTGGCCTGCGCGATCGACGCCATGGAGCGCGACACGGTGCAGCGCCTGGTGCTGACCCGCCCGGCGGTCGAAGCGGGCGAACGGCTGGGCTTCCTGCCCGGCGACCTGGCGCAAAAGGTCGACCCCTACCTGCGCCCGCTGTATGACGCCCTGTACGACCTGATGGGCTTCGAAAAAGTGCAGCGCCTGTTCGAAAAACAGACCATCGAGATCGCGCCGCTGGCCTATATGCGCGGCCGCACGCTGAACCACGCCTTCGTCATCCTGGACGAAGCGCAGAACACCACGCCGGAACAGATGAAGATGTTCCTGACGCGGATCGGCTTCGGCAGCAAGGCCGTCATCACCGGCGACCCGTCCCAGGTGGACCTGCCGCGCGGCCAGGACAGCGGCCTGGCGCATGCCGTCAAGGTGCTGCACGATGTGCAGGGCATCGCCACCACGCGCTTCACCAGCCGCGACGTCGTGCGCCATCCCCTGGTTGCCCGCATCGTCGACGCCTACGACCGCGCCTCCGAAAATGAAGCCTGACCTGTCCCTGTCGGTCCAGTACGGGGTGGAAGAACCCCGCCTGCCGCGCTGGCGCCTGCGCCGCTGGGCCGAGCGCGCGCTGGCGGGCGCCGCCGAAGACGGCCTGGTCGGCTTTTCCGCCGCCGAACTCAGCCTGCGCCTGGTGGGCACGGCCGAAGGCCGCCGCCTGAACCGGGACTTCCGCGACCGCGACTACGCCACCAACGTGCTGACGTTCGAATACGGCGTCGACCCCGTGGGTGTCGCGCGCGGCGACATCGTGATGTGCGTGCCGGTGCTGGTCCGCGAGGCCCGCGAGCAGCGCAAGGCCCTGCTGGACCATGCCGCCCACCTGACCATCCACGGCGTCCTGCACGCGCTGGGATACGACCACATCAAGGCTCGCGATGCCAAGCGCATGGAAGCGCTGGAAACGGCCACGCTCGCCCGCATCGGCATCGCCGATCCCTACGTGGCGGCCTGAAACGCGCCCTCGGGTCTACCCTGAGAAATTGCCAGAAAATGGCGTGCAGCAAGGCGCAGATCGCGTCGGTTGCACCCATTTTCCGGAAGCGCGTTACAAATTGGAAGCCAGTTTCGGTTATGCTGGACCCTCCACAACTTGTCCTCCCGGACGATGTCTGACCCTTACCCTGCTCCCGAAGCGACCCCTGCTCGCTCAGCCAAACCCGCCACCAAATCCCTTCTAGACCGCCTGCTTTCCCTTGTGCGCCGAGAGCCCGAGGACCGCGAAGGCATCAAGGCCATTCTGGAAGCCGCGCACGAACGCAAGCTGCTCGACGCGGAGTCCTACAAGATGATCAAGGGCGCGCTCGCCGTGTCCGAAGGCACCGTCGGCGACATCATGGTCCCCCGCTCGCGGATGGACCTGCTGGATGTCACGCAGCCCATCCCCTACCTGGTGGCCTCGGTGATCGAGACCGCGCATTCGCGGTTTCCCGTCTACGAAGGCGACCGCGACAACATTATCGGCATCCTGCTGGCCAAGGATCTGCTGCGCTGCATGCTGGAACCCGGCATCGAACTGCGCACGCTGGTCCGCCCCGCCGTGTTCATCCCGGAATCCAAGCGCCTGAACGTGCTGCTGCATGAGTTCCGCGCCAGCCGCAACCACCAGGCCATCGTCATCGACGAGCATGGCGGGATTTCCGGCCTGGTCACGATGGAAGACGTGCTGGAACAGATCGTCGGCGACATCGAAGACGAATTCGACGAAACCGAGGAAGACTCCATCTTCCCCGAAGGCGAAAACCAGTGGCGCGTCCTGGCGGCCACCGATATCTCGCACTTCAACGAGGTGTTCGGCTGCCATCTGCCGGACGACGAATACGACAGCGTCGGCGGATGGCTGGGCGGTCAGCTCGGCCGCATCCCGCGCCGCGGCGACCATGCCGAATTCGAAGGCTTGCGTCTGGAAGTGGCGCGCGGCGATGCCCGCCGCGCCATCTGGCTGCGCGTCAAGCGCAACGCGGCCACCCAATCCGCTCCGTCCGCCGACGCATGAGCCTCACGCCCCGAGGCCGACTCCTGCGCGGCGCCGCCGGCCTGGTGCTGGCGGGCGCCGTCCATGCCCTGACCTTTGCCCCCGGCCCCTTGCCGGGTTGGGCGCTGGCGGCCGTGCAGATCCTTGCGCTGGCCGTTCTTGCCCGCGTCACCCTGTATGCGCCCAGCGCCCGGCAGGCATGGATCCGCGGCTGGCTGTTCGGTTTCGCCAGCTATGCGCTGGGCCTGTACTGGATCTTCATCAGCCTGCACCGCTACGGCGACCTGGCCGCGCCGCTGGCCGTGGCCGCCGTGCTGGCGCTATCGGCCTTTCTTGCCCTGTTTCCCGCCACCGCCAATGCGCTGGCGCGGCGCTATGCGCCCCTGGACGCCGACTCCCCGCCCTCTCGCATCCTGTCCGCCACGCTGGCCTGGGCCGCGATGTGGGCCGCGTTCGAATGGCTGCGCGCCGTGCTGCTCACGGGCTTCCCCTGGCTCAACATCGGCTACGCGCAGGTGGACAGCCCCATTGCCGGCTGGGCGCCGCTGCTGGGCGTGCATGGCATGGCGTTCCTGGCCGCGTTCGTGGCGGCCGCCATGGCCAGCCTATGGCAGCCCTCCAGAAAGACCGGTCCCGGTTCGCGCCATGCGCTGGCCGCCGGCGTCGCGGTGGCGCTTGCGGCCGCGGGCTGGCCGCTGTCCCGCATCGATTGGTCCGAGCCTGTCGGCGATCCGCTGAACGTGCGCCTGATCCAGGGCAACATCGGCCAATCCCAAAAGTTCGACCCCACGCTGCTCCAGCAAAGCCTGACGCGGCACCTGGACTTGACGGCCATGCCGCCAGCGCCCGGCGTGCCCGCGCCGCAACTGGTGATCCTGCCCGAGACGGTGCTGCCCATCTTCCAGGACCAGCTCGATCCGCGCATCTGGGAAACCTGGCGCAACCTGGCCGGGCAACGCAATACGGTCATCGCAATGGGCGTGCCGCTACATGACCGCCAGAACGGCCGCGACCGCTACACCAACAGCGTGATCGGGTTCGACGGCGGAACACCGGTCGAACAGCTCGTGGCCGGCAACCCCGCCATGCGCTACGACAAACGCCATCTGGTGCCTTGGGGCGAATATGTGCCGCCCGGGTTCCACTGGTTCGTGAACATGCTGAACATCCCGCTGGGGGACTTCGACCGCGGCGCCGAGCGCCAGACGCCCTTCGCCGTGGGCGGCCAGCATATTGCGTTCAACATCTGCTACGAGGATCTGTTCGGCCCGGACCTGCTGCCCGCGCTCCAACCCGGCCCCAACGGCGAACCCGGCGCCAGCATCCTGGTGAACGTCAGCAATCTGGGCTGGTTCGGCGATACCTGGGCCTTGCGCCAGCATTTGCAGATCGGCCGCCTGCGCACCATCGAAACCGCACGTCCCATGCTGACGGCAACCAACACCGGCATCACCGCCGCCATCGATGCCAAGGGCCGCGTGGCCGCTCAGCTGGCGCCTCTGCAGGCGGGCGTGCTGCCAGTGTCGGTGCAGGGCATGACGGGGTTGACCCCCTATGCGCGCTTCGGCGACAAGACCGCCCTGGCCCTGATCGGACTGGCGCTCATTGCGGCGGTGGGCAGCGGCCGCAAGACGCGCCGCCGCTGATTCGGCTGTTTCGCTGATCCCGCTGGACGCGGGATCGGCGGGTGCGATCAAGGTCCGCGATCAGGTTTCACACACGAAAAAAACCACATGCCGGGACCGCGCGCGCATAAATTTTTTTCCGTTCCCGATGGCGTCCGCACAAGCCTTTGATTTTGTTGGATTCCACCTCCACCAGCACAGGATTCCAAGCGCGGCGGCACGCTCGAAAACCACTCAAAAACGCCATCCAACCCTCTTTTTTCGCGTCTTTTTTGCTTTTTGCCGGGAAGCGACTTGCACACCCTATTTAGTTCGTGCATAATCTCGTTTCTTCGCCAACGGCACTAAACAAAACCGGCAACGAACTACGAAAAACGCACCATAAAACGTGAGTTCAAATTCGTAAAACGTTGAACGGGTTGATTAGAGAAACGGGGGTATAGCTCAGCTGGGAGAGCGCTTGCATGGCATGCAAGAGGTCAGCGGTTCGATCCCGCTTACCTCCACCAGTCAACAGCGAAGAACGCAGTATCAGTAATGCAGTCCTGAGTCCCCTTCGTCTAGAGGCCTAGGACATCACCCTTTCACGGTGAGTACAGGGGTTCGAATCCCCTAGGGGACGCCAGTTCGCTGGCAGCAGTAGGAAGTAAATGCAGTGCGCAGTAAATAGATGCAGTTGAAGTGACAAAGTAGTTGAGTAAGCCGCTGCGGAGCGGTAGTTCAGTTGGTTAGAATACCGGCCTGTCACGCCGGGGGTCGCGGGTTCGAGCCCCGTCCGCTCCGCCAAAAGCTCTCTCGCTCAGAGTCTTTCAAGAGCTCCGTTTTCGGGGCTTTTTGCTTTTATAGAGTGTGAGACCTTGTTGTCTGAAGTTTGGGGCAGCGGGACTTCCTGGGGGTATAGCTCAGCTGGGAGAGCGCTTGCATGGCATGCAAGAGGTCAGCGGTTCGATCCCGCTTACCTCCACCAGTACGCAGTACGGTAGTAAAGTTGTTCGTTCAAGTCCCCTTCGTCTAGAGGCCTAGGACATCACCCTTTCACGGTGAGTACAGGGGTTCGAATCCCCTAGGGGACGCCAGCTTCATCTGGCATGTAGCACCAAGCTGCCTTGACACCGCAGTGTAGTAATGAAGTTCAATCAAGCCGCTGCGGAGCGGTAGTTCAGTTGGTTAGAATACCGGCCTGTCACGCCGGGGGTCGCGGGTTCGAGCCCCGTCCGCTCCGCCAAGCACTTTGTGCCCTGCGCCAGTCGCCGTCTTGATCTGCACTTTTCAAGCTGCGCTCTTCATCAGCAGACTTCTGCGCCACACATCGAAAGCTCCGGATTCCGGAGCTTTTTTGCATTTGTGCGCGTGCCGCCGCGCTTGCGGTATTCTTGTTCTCTACCAACCTCCCCTTCCCTCAGACTCGTCCGTTTTGCCTCTGGACACAGGCGCTGCGCGCCTTCATCCTGTGCGTACACGCCATGCGAAAGAAAGAGGCCTACGTGACCCCCAATGACGCCGCCGTACCCCACGCGCAACGCCTGCACCTGCAGCGCATCATCGAGGGCCTGAACGAGGGCATCATCCTGCTCGAGGCAGACGGCTCGATCGCCTGGGCCAACACCAGCGCGCTCAGCCTGCACGGCGCCGAAGAACTCGACGACCTGGGCGATACACCCGCCGGCTATCGCAAGCGCTACACACTGACGTACCGCAATCACCATCGCGTGCCCGCGCGCCAGTATCCGCTGGACCGCCTGGCGGCGGCCGAGACCTTCGAAGAGCTGCTGCTCGATCTTGGCCGCAAGGACGACAAGGAATTCCTGCGCCATGTGCTCGCGCGCGGCCTGGACCTGGACGATGGCGGCGGCCTCCCTTACCGCGTGCTGATCCTGCATGACCAGACCGGACAGATCAACGCCGAAGAGCGCTTCGAGCGCGCCTTTTCCGCCAATCCCGCACCCGCGCTCATCTGCCGCCTGTCCGATCTGCGCTATGTGAAGGTCAACCAGGGTTTCCTGGAAATGACCGGCTACACCCGCGACGCCGTGCTGGGCAAGTCCGCCTACGAGCTGGACGTGCTGGACGGAGGAGAGGACAAGGAGGCGGCCGTCGCCAAGCTCAACGAAGGCGAAACCATCGTGCAGCGTGAAGGCCTGGTGAAGCTGGCCGACGGCGGCGCCAAGTTCGTGATCGTTGCCGGCCAGCCCATCGACATGCATGACGAACCTTGCATGCTGTTCACGTTCATCGACCTGGAAGCTCGCAAGCGCACCGAAATGGCGCTGCGGGAAAGCGAAGAACGCTTCTCCAAGGCCTTCCGCCTGGCGCCCGTGCCCATGGCCGTATGCGATGGCGTCACGCTGAATGTGCTGGACATCAACGAGGCCTTCGCGGCGGTCACCGGCGCCGAGCTTGAAGACGGCGCGGACCAGGAGCTTGCGGAACTGGGCCTGCAGCCCTACGAAGGCATGATCGCCAGCCTCAAACGCGGCGAAAGCGCCCGCAACCGCGAAGCCACCCTGACGGCGCAGGACGGCGGGCAACTCGACTGCCTGGTATCGGCCGAACCCGTCATGATCGGCGGCCAGCGGCGCGTGCTGCTGGTCGCGCAGGACATCACCGAACGAAAGCGCTCGGAAACCGAACTGCTGACGGCCATCGAAGCCGTCATGCAGGACACCTCGTGGTTCAGCCGGGGCATCATAGAAAAGCTGGCGCAGCTACGCGCGCCCGCCCCCGCCACCCGCGATGTCGCGGAACTGGCGCAACTCACCTCACGCGAACGCGAGGTACTGGGCCTGCTGTGCCAGGGCCACGACGACGACGGCATCGCCAAGACGCTCAAGCTGTCGCGTAACACCGTGCGCAACCACGTGGCCACGATCTACAGCAAGATCGGCGTCCACCGCCGCAGCGCCGCCATCGTCTGGGCGCGCGACCGTGGCATCACGGGCCATGAACACGCCCGCGCCCGGGACAAACAGCCCAAGACCTGATCACCCGCCTCATATTTACAATTTGAATCAAAATATCCGCCCCGCCCGCGTCGCCGACGATGACGCCGCGTTAACGATCACGGCCGCCCAAAAGCGGCCATTTTCATTCAAATCGGTTGCAACACCCCTCTAAAGCAGCGCGTTCTGCCCGCATTGCCTAAACCCCGCACAGGTTCTTACGATCCGCCGATCCTGCCCTTTGCCTCCGATGGCCAAGCGGCACGAGTCCCGCAAGATCGAACAGGAGCCTATCCATGCAGACCGCCTACATCCCCGTCCCGACGGCGCCCAAGCGCATGCCCGCCCCCGCCTGGAGCACCGCCGACATCATGGCGCTCTATGCGCTGCCCTTCATGGACCTGGTGCACCGCGCGCAGCAGACCCACCGCGCCCACTTCGATCCGAACGCCATCCAGCTTTCCAGCCTGCTGTCGATCAAGACGGGTGGCTGTCCCGAGGATTGCGCCTATTGCCCGCAGTCCTCGCACTACGACACCGGCCTGGACGCCGACAAGCTGATGCCGCTGGAAGAAGTGGTCGCCGCTGCCCGCGCGGCCCAGGCGGGCGGCGCGCAGCGCTTCTGCATGGGCGCCGCGTGGCGCAGCCCCAAGCCTCACCACCTGGACGCGGTGGCCGAGATGGTGGGCGCGGTGAAGGCGCTGGGCCTGGAAACCTGCGTGACGCTCGGCATGCTGCGCGAAGGCCAGGCCGAGCAGTTGAAGGACGCCGGACTGGACTACTACAACCACAACCTGGACACCTCGCCCGAGTTCTACGGCAAGATCATTTCCACGCGCACCTACCAGGACCGCCTGGACACGCTGGAGCGGGTCCGGGACGCCGGCATCAACGTGTGCTGCGGCGGCATCGTGGGCATGGGCGAATCGCGGCGCGAGCGCGCCGGGCTGATCGCGCAACTGGCCAGCATGGAGCCCTATCCCGAGTCCGTGCCGATCAACAACCTGGTGCAGGTGGAAGGCACGCCGCTGTCGGGCGTGGAGGCGCTGGACCCGTTCGAATTCGTCCGCACCATCGCTGTCGCGCGCATCACCATGCCGCGCGCGGCGGTGCGCCTGTCGGCCGGCCGCGAGGCCATGGACGACGCGCTGCAAGCGCTGTGCTTCATGGCCGGCGCCAATTCCATGTTCTACGGCGATGCGCTGCTGACAACGGCGAATCCGCAGATGGAAGCCGACCAGCGCCTGCTGGAACGCCTGGGCATGCGGATCGACGCGGCCCCGCACGTCCATCACGAGACCGCCCCGTGCCGTTGACGCCCGGCCTGCTGTACCTGTCCGCCAGCGTCCTTTGCAGCGTCACCGTGGCCGTGCTGCTGAAGCTGGCGCGGCGCTACCAGGTGGATGTGCGGCAGGCGATCGCCATGAACTACGCCGTGGCCGCCCTGCTGTGCTGGGCGGTGCTGCGGCCCGATCCGGCGCGCCTGCTGGCGCCGCAGACGCCTTGGCTGGTGCTGGCGGCGCTGGGCGTGCTGCTGCCCAGCGTTTTCCTGGCGATGGCGGCGGCGCTGCGGCACGCCGGCATCGTGCGCAGCGACGCCGCGCAGCGCCTGTCTCTTTTCATTCCGCTGCTGGCCGCGTTCGTCCTGTTCGGCGAACCGGTAGGCGGCCGCAAGCTGGCGGCGATCGTGCTGGCGTTCAGCGCGCTGTTCTGCCTGCTTCGGCAGCCGCCGCGCGCGCAAGCGTCTGGCGCCGGTAGACCCGAGGACAGCCGGGCGATGTGGGTGTGGCCGCTGGCCGTATGGGCCGGCTACGGCGTGATCGACATTTTGTTCAAGCAGGTGGCGCGCACCGGCACGGCTTTCGCGGGCGGGCTGCTGCTGGCCTTCGTGCTGTCCGGCCTATTGATGCTGGCCTATCTGCTCTGGCGCCGGGTGCGCTGGCAGGCCCGGCATCTGGCGGCCGGCGTGGTGCTGGGGCTGGCCAACTTCGGCAACATCCTGACCTATGTCCGGGCGCACCAGTCCTTGCCCGAGCACCCCGCGCTCGTGTTCGCGTCGATGAACATGGGCGTCATCACGCTGGGCACGCTGGTAGGCGCGCTGGCCTTTCGCGAGCCCCTCACGCGCCTGAACATTGCGGGCATCGCGCTGGCCCTGTCGTCCATCGTGCTGATGGCGCCCTGGTAGGCGCGCGTCGTCAGGTGCCGGTGCGGGCCTGGCGCTCGGGTTCCTCGGATTCGCCGGAGCCGGGCTGCGCCCCGTCGGGCACCGCGGCCTCGGCGCGGGCGGGGTCCGGCTCGGCCGCGGGTTCAGGCGGCGCCGGCGCCGTGGACGCGTCCGGCTGCACCATTTCCATGGCGATGTCGTTCTCGGGATCCACCCGGGGATCCAGCACCGCCGACGCGGGCGAACTCTGCAGGGTGTCGGGCATGGGCACGAAATGTGTCGGCGCTTCGTCCACCTGGTGCGCGCCGGTAACGCGCGTGGGTCGGACGTGCCAGACGAGGATCACGGCGCAGGCCGAGATGAAGACGTAGTACATGCTGGGGCCGGCCAGGGACATCATCAGCCCCGCGACCATGGGGCCGATACAGGCGCCCACGCCGTAGGTCATGAGCAGCACGGCCGACAGGCTGACGCGCCGCTCGGATTCAACGTGATCGTTGGCGAATGCCGCGCCCAGCGGATAGAGCGTGAACTGCAATATGCCGAAGACGCAGGACATGGCGACCAGCGCCCAATAGGGCAGCGTGATCCAGCCCCACATGACCGTCGGCAGCACCACCAGCAGCAAGGCGTTGAACCGGATCAGGCCGGCGCGGTTGATGCGGTCGGACAGCCATCCCATGGGCCATTGGGACAACAGGCCGGCCGTGACCGCCGCGGCCACGAAGATGGCGGCCTGCGAGGTCGACAGGCCATGCTTGGCGCCATAGACGGCCGCCAGGCCATAGAAGGCGCCGGACAGATTTCCCGCCACGAACAGCACCGTCATGGACAGGGGCACGCGGCGCATGAAGAAGCGGATGTCGAGCGGCGCCGGCAGCGGCGTGGGCGGGTGCGAACGGGCGGTGACGGCAAGCGGCACAAGGCACAGCACGAGGCACATGGCCACCAGGGTGAGGGGCCGCAGGTCCAGCGTGGCGTAGGCGGTCAGCGCGAGCTGCCCCAGCACCGTGCCCAGGCCGGACACGACCATGTAGACGGAGAACACCCGGCCGCGCTGGTGGTTTTCGGTCTGCTCGTTCAGCCAGCTTTCGATGACCATGAATTCCGTCACCATGACGATGCCGGAGATGATGCGGAACACCAGCCACATCGGCATGGAATCGACCAGCGTCTGCGCCAGGATCATGCTGGTGGCGATGGCTGCGCAGGCGACGAATGCGCGGATATGGCCGACGCGGATGATGAGCTTGTGCCCAAGCCGCGCGCCGCACACCAGGCCGAGGTAGTAGCCGGCGATCAGGGCGCCGATCCACACTTCGCTGACAGACTGCGCGGTCAGCCTCAGGCCCATGTAGGTGTTGAACAGACCTGTGCCGATGAGCATCAGCAAGGTCGCGAAATAGAGCGACGAAAAGGATGAGATCGTGGAGAGCATGGCGTGGGCAACCGCGGCTTGCGGTAGCGCGGCGGGCCGCCGGGGCGGCCCGCGCGTTGAGCGGTAAAACAGTAACTGCGGGGATCAGGCCTGCGAGAGCATCGTGGCGGCGTCGCTGACTTCGAACTTGCCGGCGGCTTCCACGTTCAGGTGCTTGACCACGCCGTCGACGATGAGCGCCGAGTAGCGTTGCGAGCGAACGCCCATGCCGCGGGCGATCAGGTCCAGCTCCAGGCCGAGTTCCTTGGTCCACAGCGCGGAGCCGTCGGCCAGCATGCGGACTTTGCCGTCGGTCTTCTGTTCACGGCCCCAGGCGCCCATGACGAAGGCGTCGTTGACGGACACGCACCAGATTTCATCGATGCCCTTGGCCTTCAGCGCCGCGGCCTGTTCGACGTAGCCCGGCAGGTGCTTGGCGGAGCAGGTGGGGGTGAAGGCGCCCGGGACGGCGAACAGCGCGATGGTCTTGCCGCGTGTCAGGTCGGCGACCTGGAACGCGTTGGGGCCGAGCGAGCAACCGGCGGTTTCGGTTTCGATGAATTCGGTCAGGGTGCCATCGGGCACGCGGTCGCCGACTTTGATCGTCATGGGTAGATCTCCAGGGATAGGGGGCAATGCACTGAGGCGGGAGCGCCTCACAGGCACCATCATAGTTCGTGCGGGGCCGGCTTGCTGCCTTCGGCGGATTGGGAAAAAAAGATGAACAGTCTGAAACGACTACACACTGTCGCTACACGGGGCGGAAACGGGTGCTTGCCATAATTCCGTGGTAACCATCGCCCGCCGCGGCTGCCCCCGGCAGCGGGCCGCGGGCTTCACAGGGAGGCTTTTCGATGCGCAAGATCATCTTGACCGGGCTGGCCTGGGCGCTGGCCGCCACCGCCCCGGCCTGGGCGGCTCCGGATGCCGCGGAACAGGCCCAATTCGATTCCTTCGTCGTGGCCTCGGGCGCATCCAATGGCGCCGCGCGCGCCTGCGGCGCTTCCGAACCCGATCTGGCCCAGCACCAGGCCAACGCACGCAAGAATCTGCTGCAGTACGCCCAGGAGTACGAATTTTCAGCGAAGGGGTACGACGGGCTGTACCAGCAGGGGCTGGCGGAGGGGAAGACGATGATGGACGAGATGAAGCGGTCGGGGGTGGATGGGTGCCGGGGGGTGCTGGGGAGTTTTCAGAACGAGCGGGTGATGGGGTATGAGGAGATGAAGGGGGCGTTGGCGGAGGTTAGTGATGGACTGCCGGGGGAGAGGGCGCGGTAGCGTGTCGGCGTGCTGAATTTGGGGAGCTGAATTTGGGTTCTTGAGACGCCTGGCGCGCCGGCCCCCGGCCGGCCGCCCGGGCGGCCTTTGGGGGCTTACGCGATGGGATTGGGTCGGGATGGGGACCCTTCGGGCTTGCGTGACGGAATCGCGGCGTGACGGCGGTCTTCGGGGTTCCTGGAATAAGACGGGCCCGGGGGCCCGCCGGTGTTCCTTTCCCCTGCCGGGTTTATTTCAGGGAGAAGTCCACGCGTGAGGGCTGTCCCTCGTCCTTGATGCCGTCGGCGTCCAGTTGCGGCGCGATGATGAACACACGGTCCGCGAGTCCTTCCTGGGCTTGCAACTTCTCATAGACCGCCTGCGCGCGGGCATCCGCCAATTGGCGCAACTGGTCCTCGCCGACCGGAGCTACGCCGCGCAGCATTTCTTCCATTTGCGCGGCGGGGATGGATTTGGCCATCCCGATGAGATTGCGCGGTTTGTTCTTGATGTCGGTGTCGTCATAGACCTCTTCGAGGTATTTGGCGCGTTCCGCGCCGGTGACCTCGATTCCGGCCGGATTGGGCTTCTTTCCGCGCGGCGTGGCGGCGGCGGCCTTGGCGGCGCGGATCTTGCCGTCCACCCAGGCCTGGCGCAGGCCTTCGATGTCGGTCTTGGGGTCGGCGCGGCCGCTGATATCCATCTTCAGCGCGGGGCGGTCGGCCAGGGCCTTGATCAAGGTATCGATGCGCTGCGTCGTGTCTTCGGTCAGCACGGCGCTGCCGGGCGCGAACTCCACATAGGACAGTTCTTCGCCGCCCCCGAAGGCCGAAGCCAGCAGGCTGAAGGGCGAGGTGACGGCCTTGACCACCAGGTTCATCAGGACGCGCACGACGATGCCGCCGACGGAAAATTCGGGATCGTCGAGCGAGCCGGAGATCGGCAGGTTGATATCGATGTTGCCGCGCGAGTCTTTGAGCAAGGCGACTGCCAGCAGCACGGGCAGCTTGGTGGCGTCGGGGCTGTTGGTCTTGTCGCCGAAGGTGAGCTGGTTGAGCACGACGTGGTTGGAGGCCTGCAAGGCGCGGTCCTTGATTTTGTATTGCAGGTCCACCGACAGCTTGCCGCGCTTGATGGGATAGCCCACGTATTTGGCGGAATAGGTGTTGAAGCGCGGCAGGTCCACGCCTTTGGCTGAGGCTTTAAGGTCCAGCGTCAGGAATTTGGCGAAGGGCTGCACGATGCCGCTGATGGACAGGGGCGCGGTGGTGTAGACGCGGCCGGTGACCTTGACGTTGGCGGGCTGGGGGTTGGTGGACGAAACCGCGGTGATGCCGCCCTCGATGCTGGAGAGTTCGGCTACGTAGTTGGGCTTGACGAAGCGGTCGGTGAAGGTCATGCGGCCACGGTGGAGGGTCACGCTGTTGACCGAGATGTCCGGCATTGCCCCGCTGCCCTGGCTGGCCGGGGCGGCCGGAGCGGGCGGCGGCGCGCCACGCCCGGGCGTCTGCGTATCCTGGGTGATGGAGCCGCCGGCCTGTCCGGGCGCCGCCACCAGGTCCATGACGTTCAACCGGCCCTGGGCGTTGAGCAATATGCGGCCGTAGAAGTCTTCCAGGGCGATGTCGCCCAGCCTGGCGCCGATCTTGTCGCCCGCCACCGAGATGTCCATGCCGGAAAAACCGAGCCGCTTCCAGTTCAGGAAGTCGTCCTTGTTGACCCGGTCCTGCAGGTCGAGATCGGTAATTTCAACGCCGCCCTTCCAGCCCGCCTTCATGGGCGCGTTGCCAGCGGCCGCGGTGAACTCGGCGTTGCCCTTCGCGCCCAGCGTGATGGCGCGCACGGTGGCGTTCAGGCGGGAGGCGGCATAGGGCGCGAACGGCGCGACGTTCAGTCCGGACAGGTCCACGGCGGTCTTGACGGTGAGCGGCTGCGGGGTGAATGCGCCCTGCAGGTTGAGCTTGCCGTTGCCCTGGATGCCGGCGGCGGCCAGCGTGAAGTTGCTTTGGCCGGGGCCCATGGCCAGGCGGTCGGCGGTGAGGTGCAGGGTCTGCAAGACGATGTCGAGCGCGGGCTTGAGGGATTCATCGCGCGCCTTGAACTGCGTCAGGTCGGCCTGCACGGCGGTGGCGGACGCATCGACCGCGCCGCCTTTTTCCCGCACATGGACCTGCGCGCTTGCGCTCAGCCGTCCGTCCAGCAGGCTGATCGGCGCGGCGCTGCGCACGGCCGGCGCCAGCGGCGCCAGGGCCACGTTGCCCAGCCGCACACCCAGTTCGAGCGATAGCGGTTTGATCACCAGCGGCCCCTTGGCGCGCAGCCAGCCACCGTCGGTGCTGTTGTCCATGGTCAGCCACAGGTTGATGGGCTGGTCGGGCGTCTGCGGCAGCGCCACGCCCTCGACCGTGGCGGCCAGGCCGGTCATCGCGTAGTCCAGCTTGCTGATGGCGTCCGTGACGTAGACCTCGCCTTCGTGCAGGTTGAAGGCGTCCAGCGTGACCTTCCATTCGCCGGGCGCGGCGGGGGCTGCCGCAGGCACGGCCGCCGGAGATGCCGTCGCCGCGGGCGAGCCGGCCGAAGATGCCGCCGCCGCGGGCGTGGCTGCCGGAGATGCCGCCGCTGCGGCCGCTGCGGGAGCGGCGGGCTGGATGCCGCTGGCCTTCCTCATTTTGTCGGCCAGGGGCGTGGCGGTGGGCGCTACGCCGCCCAGCGCCTTCAGGCCGGCAACCACGTCCTGCCAGTTCAGGTGTTCGTTGGCGTGGCGCCGCACATGGATCTGCGGGGCCCACAGGCCCACTTCCCCGATATAGACCTGACGGGCGATGGGCTCCAATTCCAGGCGGCTGACGGTCAGCGCGCTCCAGGCGGCCAGGCTCTGGCCTGAGGCGTCGCGCAGATCCAGCCGCCGCAGGCCCATATCGCCCACGACGCGGATCTTGGGCGGCGCGTCCTTGGGCTGCTCGAACACGATCTGCAGGTTGGAATCCAGCAGCGCGCTTTCGACCTTGAACGGCAGGGGCATGGGCCAGACGTCTGCCCATTTTTCAAGCTGCAGCCCATCGAACGCCACGCGCAGCGTGGACGACGGCACCACGTCGAACGGACGCGCCACGCCGGTCAGGTCGAAGGGGCTGCCGTTGATGCGCAGATGCAGGCGGGGCTGGACGTCGATATCGGTGGCGTACCCGAACGTGGAGATGAACGGCACGCCCACGCCCAGCTCATCGACCACCTGTTTGCGGCCGGTGACCTTGTCATCCAGCGTAATGGTGCCGCCGTCGATCACCATGTTGTTGAGCGAGAAGCGCGGCAGCCCTTCGTCCGGCTTGGGCGGTTCTTCGGGTTTGGCGGCCGTCAATTCGGCCACGCGTTGCTCAATATCAGAGAAATTGAAGCGCGTGACGTCTTCGCGGACGATGGCGATGTTAGGCTGGCGCAGGGTCAGTCGATCGACCACGGGCGCGAACCAGAACAGCGAGGTCCATGCCGCGCTGGCATCCAGTTCCGCCAGCGTCATCAGCGGCGTCGGAGAGCCAGGCTGGGCCACGGCCAGGTCGCGCGCGCGGACGGTCAGCGTGAAGGGATTGAACGTGATCTTGCCGACGGAGACGTCGCGGCCGATCATTTTGGAGACGTCCTGGGTCAGGACGTCATGCAGGACTTTCGGGACCTGCCAGGCGGCGACGCCGCACAGTATCAGCAAGAACGCGAGGATGCCCAGAAGAATCTTGCCGGCGCGCCGGGTGAACCGAAGCTTGGGCATGCGCACGGGCATCGCGGGTCTCCTGATAACTGATGAAGGCCATTTTTCCGTCCTTCCACTGACTACAGGCGCGATTATCGCGCCCCCTTTCACTGCTCGTCTATCATAGGCGTAACAGGGGCCGCGCCCGGCCAGCCGGGGCCGCTCTTTTCAAACATTAACAATTCCTGATCCCGATTCCCATGTCCACGTCCACCCCCACCTTGAGTCACCTGGATGAAGCCGGCCAGGTCCGCATGGTCGACGTCATCGCCAAGACCGATACCGAACGCGTGGCGATCGCGACCGCCAGCGTACGCATGAACGCCGTGGCCTACGGCCTCCTGACCCAACCGGGCCAGGGCAAGGGAGAAGTGCTCAACACCGCCCGCGTGGCCGCCATTCTGGCCGCCAAGCGATGCGCCGACATGATCCCGCTGTGCCACAGTCTGCCGCTGGCATTCGTGGGCGTCGAGTTCTCGCTGGACGACGCCGAACATCGCATCGACGTCCTGGCCACCTGCCGCACCAGCTACAAGACGGGCGTGGAAATGGAGGCCATGATGGCTTGCAGCGTCGCCGCGTTGACCATCTACGATATGTGCAAGGCTGCCGACAAGGGCATCGTGATCGAACAAGTTCGCCTTAAGTACAAGGCGGGAGGCAAAAGCGGTGAATGGCGCAACGATTAATCTTCTGTACTTCGCGCGCGTGGCCGAACTGGTCGGCAAGCGCGCCGAAGCCTGGCCCGTCGATGGCGAGTCCACCGGCGCGCAACTGCTGGCCGCGCTGGGCGAACGCTATCCCCAGCTCGAGCCCGCCGCGCGCCTGAAGCTGGCCATCAACCAGACCCACTCCAAGCCGTCGGCCCCGATCCGCGCGGGCGACGAGGTCGCGGTGTTCGAACCCGTCACCGGAGGTTGAACGCCATGATCAGCGTCCAGGAAGCCGACTTCGACGGCGCCGCGCTCACGGCCGCGCTGCGCGCAAGCGCGGGCGCCGGGGTAGGCGGCATCGTCACGTTCGTGGGCTATGTGCGCGACTATGCGCCCGACACGCCCACCGACACGCTTTATCTTGAACACTACCCGGGCATGTGCGAACGCGAACTTGAAGACATCGCGGCCACGGCCCGCGCGCGCTGGAACCTGGACGGCACGGTCATCGTGCACCGGGTGGGCGCGCTTTCGCGCAATGCGCAGATCGTCTTCGTGGCGGCGGCCAGCGCCCATCGCGGCGACGCCTTCCGCGGCTGCGAATACATCATCGACGCGCTGAAGACCCGCGCGCCCTTCTGGAAGCGCGAGACCCTGTCGGGCGGCAGCAGCTTCTGGGTGGAACAGCGCCAATCCGACCAGGACCGCACCGAGTCCTGGGATGAAGACACCGCCAACAAAAAGGAGAACCCATGAGCGAAGCAATCCAGGTCTCGCTGGCCTGCGCCGTACTGACGGTCAGCGACACCCGCAGCGCGGGCGACGACACCTCTGGCAATCTGCTTGCGCACAGCCTCGCACAGGCGGGCCACCAATGCGCGCGGCGCGATATCGTCCGCGACGATATCTATCAGATCCGGCGCATCATCAGCGACTGGATCGCCGACCCCGAAGTGCAGATCATCCTGACGACGGGCGGCACGGGCTTCTCGCATCGCGATCACACGCCGGAAGCCATCCTGCCGCTGCTGGATCGTGAGATCCCGGGCTTTGGCGAACTCTTCCGCCAGATCTCCTACACCGAGATCGGCAGCTCCACCGTCCAGTCGCGCGCCTTCGCCGGCTCGGCCAACCAGACGCTGATCTTCTGCCTGCCGGGTTCCAACAACGCGTGCGAGACGGCGTGGACGCGGATCCTGCGCGAACAGCTCGACAGCACCCACGGCCCGTGCAATTTCGCGGCGCAATTCAAAACCCGCGTAGAAGAAAACTGAGCCATGCTGGATTTCGATCAAGCCCAGACCTTGCTGGCCAACGCCGCCGGCCCCCTGCAGCGCACCGAACAAGCCAGCCTGGCGCAAGCCGCCGGCCGCGTCCTGGCCGAGAGCCTGACCGCCACGGTGGACATCCCCCCTGCCGACAACAGCGCCATGGACGGATACGCCTTGCGGCTGGCCGACTGGAGCGCCGACGCCCGCCTGCCGATTCAGCAGCGCTGCTATGCCGGCGACGTGCCCGAGCCGCTCAAGCCCGGCCATGCCATCCGCCTGTTCACGGGCAGCGTGATCCCCGCCGGCGCGGACGTAGTGGTCATGCAGGAAGACACCGTCGAAGCCGACAACCAGGTCCAGATATCCCGCGAACCCCGGCCCGGCCAGCACATCCGCCGCCGCGGCGAAGACACGATGGCCGGCGCGCCGCTGCTGCCCGCGGGCACGCTGCTGCACGCCGCGCATGTGGCGCTGCTTGCCTCGCAGGGGCTGGCCGCCGTGCCGGTCTACGGCCAGTTGCGCGTGGGCATCCTGACCACCGGCGACGAACTCGTCCTGCCCGGCCAGCCGCGCGCCACCGAACAGATCTACAACTCCAACGGGCCGATGCTGGCCGCGATGGCGCGTGGCATGGGCGCCCTGCCCGTCCATGTGCTGCACGCCCGCGACACCGAGGCCGACCTGCTGGCCGCCTTCAAGACCTTGCTGGCCGACTGCGACCTGGTGCTGAGCGTGGGCGGCGTGTCGGTGGGCGAGCGCGATCTGGTCAAGCCGGCGCTGGCTGCCCTGGGCGGTGAACTGTCGCTGTGGAAGGTGCGCATGAAGCCGGGCAAGCCGGTGGCGCTGGCGCAGATCGAAGGCAAGCCCGTGGTCAGCCTGCCGGGCAATCCGGTGTCGGCCTATGCCGTGTACGCCATGCTGGTAACGCCGCTGATCCGCCGCATGCAGGGCCGCGCGGATATCTTCCCGCCCGTGAGCCGGCTACCGCTGCGCACCGAACATCCCCGCCAGGACGGCCGCGAGGAGTTCCTGCGGGTCCAGCGCCGCGTGTCCGAAGATGGCACCGGCGAACTGGTGCCCTACGGCCATCAGGGTTCGGGCGTGATCAGTTCATTGCCCTGGTCCACGGGCCTGGCCCGCCTGCCCGCGGACGTGCTGGTGCAGGACAAGGACCGGGTCGCCTACTACGACCTGCATCACTGGCTGGCGTAGCGTTCGGCCAGCGCCAGCTCTTCTGGCGTATTGACGTTCATGAAGGCATGCGGCGGCGCGTCGTCGAAACGGGTTTCGACGGCGCCCGCCCTGGCCTGCCATAACCCCACCTTGCGGTCGCCCCCTTGCAGATACGCCAGCAAGCCGGGCAGAAGCGACGTGCGCAGCGCCATGCAGGCGGAATGCCGCTGTCCGCCCGCCGCCGCGTAGGCCAGCGGCGCCTGCGCCGCCTGCGCCGCGCCGATCAGGCGCGCGGCCATGTCCGAGGGCAGGAACGGCGTATCGCAGGGCGCGACCACCAGCCATTCTTCACCGGGCGCGGCGGCCAGCGCCGCCGCGATGCCCAGCAGCGGCCCCTGCCAGGCGCCCAATTGCGCTTCGCCATCGGGCACGACCTGACCATATTGCGCATAGCGTTCCGCGTGGCGATTGGCGCTGATGATCAGCCGCCCCACTTGCGGCGCCAGGCGGCGCGCGACGTGCGCCACCATGGGCTCGCCGCGAAGCGCGACCAGCCCCTTGTCCTGCCCGTTCATGCGGGAGCCCTGCCCGCCGGCCAGGATCAGGCCGGCCACACCATTGCGCGAGGGTTCAGCCACCGATGTAGCTCATTTCGATCTTGCGCGACGGGTCCGCCATGTTGCGGCCGCGGAGTTCCGAATAGTTGTCGTTGCGCGCCGACCAGATGCCCGCCAGGATGCGCGCCATTTCATGGTCGGTGGCGCCGTCGCGCAAGGGTGCGCGCAGGTCGTGGCCTTCGTGCGCGAACAGGCACATGAAGAGCTTGCCTTCCGGCGACAGGCGCGCCCGCGTACAGCCGCCGCAGAACGCCTGTGTGACGCTGGAGATGACGCCGATCTCGCCGCCGCCATCCGCGTAGCGCCAGCGTTCGGCCACCCGGCCCATCTCGCCAGACTCCACGGGCACCAGGGGGTGGACCGCGCCGATGCGGTCCAGCACTTCCTGGCTGGGCACCACTTCGGCGAGGTTCCAGCCGTTGGTGTTGCCGACGTCCATGTATTCGATGAAGCGCAGGACGTGGCCGCTGTGGCGGAAGCGTTCGGCCATGGGCAGGATCTGGCCGTCGTTCAGCCCGCGCCGCACCACCATGTTGACCTTCACGGGCGCCAGGCCCGCGTCGGCGGCCGCGTCGATGCCGCGCAGCACGTCGTCCGGCGTGAAGCCGCTGTCGCTCATGCCCTGGAACATGGCGGCATCCAGCGCGTCCAGGCTGACCGTGACGCGCGTGAGTCCGGCGCTTTTCAGCGCGGCGGCCTTGCGCGCCAGGACGCTGCCATTGGTGGTCAGCGTCAAATCCAGCGGACGGCCCTGCGGCGTGCGCAAGGCCGCCAGCATTTCGACGAGGTTTTCGATGTGCTTGCGCAGCAGCGGTTCACCGCCCGTCAGGCGGATCTTTTCCACGCCGAGCTGTGTGAAGATGCCGGCCAGCCGGCTGATCTCTTCGAAGGAAAGCAGCGCCGAATGCGGCATGAAGGTGTAGCTGCTGTCGAAGACTTCACGCGGCATGCAATAGGTGCAGCGGAAGTTGCAGCGGTCGGTGACGGAAATGCGCAGATCGCGCAGCGGCCGAGCGCGCTGGTCCAGCGCGGGCTGCCCCTGCGGCGGCAGTTCCCCAGGCGTCAGGGAGGCCGGACGGTCGGTCCGGCGATCGGCAAGGAAAATCACTTTGCTCATGGGGACATCATATCCCGGCGGGTCGCGCCGTGGGCTCACGGAAATGCCTCTTCCAGCGACTGCAGGCGCCCGGTGTCCTGGGCGTCGTAGCCGACCAGTTGCCCCACATAACCTACATAGTCCGGGCTGCGCATGATGGACAGCAGGTCGTGCATGGCCGGGGTTTCCAGCGCGGATTTGCGGATGGCGAAGAAATAGCGTTCCCGGACCAGCGGAATGAAGTCCAGCCCGAAGCGGCAGGCGGCCGTCTCCACGCCCACGCCGGTGTCGGCCATGCCGCTGGCGATGTGCGCGGCGATGGCCATGTGAGTGAACTCGTTGGTTTCGTAGCCCTGGACTTCGCTGATGGACACGCCGGCACGCTGCAGCATCAGGCTCACCAGATAGCGGGTGCTGGAGCCGATCTGGCGGTTGACGAAGCGCACATCGGACCGCGCCAGGTCCGCCATGCCCCGGATCTGCTTGGGATTGCCGGCGGTGACGAACAGGCCGGTGTTGCGCACGGCCAGGTGGATCAGCATGTATTCGTCGGCGTGCAGCCACTGCGCGTAACGTTCCATGATGGGGGCTTCGAAGTCCCCCAGTGGCACCTGGAAACCCGCCAGATCGCACTCGTGGCGCTCCAGCGAGGCCAGCGCCTCGATCGCGGTGCGGTAGCGCAGTTCCAGCCCGGGCTTGCGGTTGCCCATGTGCTGCATCAGCGATTCCACCGCGAAACCGTGGCTGGCGTGCAGGCGCAAGTGCGGGCCGGATTCCGGCAACAGGCGCTCCAGTTCTTCCTGCAGTTCCGAGGCCATGCTGTCCAGGGTAGGCATCAGCCGCGCCTCGATGCGGCGGTTGGCCCACAACAGGCGCTGCGCGAAGGGCGAGAGCTGCGTGCCCTGACGGCGGTTGGTGATGAGAAGCTGCGTGCCGAAGATGGCTTCGAAGCGGCGCAGCACGCCCCAGCCGTGGCGGTACGACAGCCCGCAGGCACGGCAGGCGCCCGTGATATTGCCCGTGGCGTCTATGGCCGCCAGCAGCGCAAGCATGTCCTGCAGCGGCACGGGCGCCAGATCGTCGTCTCCGCCCAATGTCCACTGCGGCCTCAGGCCGATACGGAACTTATATGTCATTTATTTCTTATTGAAGGCGATCAAGTACCCCGTTAGAGTACACAAATAACGGGCTGGGCGGGCGTTTTATATGTTTTTTTGAACATATAAAACACCACGCTTCCCACCCGGCACAACAGCCCCTGAACGGGGTCATGCAACACAGGAGGAGACCACCGTGCATCAGCGCGAGGCAAAGTCCGATCTGGCATCCAGCGGCGGGGCCCGGGGCGGCCAGATGGCCCTGGACGCGGCCCAGGCGTCCCACACCCCGGCCATCGCGGCCACGGCCCGCATTCTGGCCCGGCTGAAAGACCAGCCCGGCCCGCTCCTTCCGGTGCTGCATGCGGTCCAGCATGAACTGGGCTGTATTCCGGCCGAGGCGGTGCAAACCATCGCCGAGGCCCTGAACCTCTCCCGCGCTGAAGTCCACGGCGTCATCACCTTCTACCCGCACTTCCGCAGCGAGCCGGCCGCGCGCCACACGCTGGAAGTCTGCCGCGCCGAAGCCTGCCAGTCCATGGGCGGCGAACGCCTGGCCGCCCACGCGCGCACCGCGCTGGGTTGCGATTTCCACGCCAGCACGAAAGACGGCGATTTCTCGCTGGAGCCGGTGTATTGCCTGGGCCTGTGCGCCCAGTCGCCGGCGGTGATGATCGACGGCCAGCCCCACGCCCGCGTCACGCCCGACAAACTCGACCGCCTTCTGACCCGCACCCGGGAGACCTCATCATGAGCGCCCCCATCGTCATCTACGTACCGCGCGACGCCGCGGCGCTGGCCATGGACGCGGACACGGTGGCGCGCGATATCGAACGCATCGCCGACGAGCGCGGCCTGTCCGTGCAAGTGGTGCGCAACGGCTCGCGCGGCCTGCTCTGGCTCGAACCCCTGGTCGAAATCGCCACGCCGCAAGGCCGCATCGCCTACGGCCCGGTGCAGCCCGAAGACGTGCCCGCGCTGTTCGACGCCGGCTGGCTTTCAGGCGGCGCCCACGCGCTGCACCTGGGCCCGACCGAAGACATTCCCTATCTGAAGCGCCAGGAACGCCTGACCTTCGCCCGCGTCGGCGTGATCGATCCGCTGTCCTTGCAGGACTACGCCGCGCACGGCGGCCTGCAGGGCCTGAAGCGCGCGCTTGCCATGCAGCCCGGCCAGATCGTCGACGAAATGGTGGAATCCGGCCTGCGCGGCCGCGGCGGCGCGGCGTTTCCCACCGGCATCAAATGGAAGACGGTGGCGGGCACGCCGGGCGACACCAAATACATCGTCTGCAACGCCGACGAAGGCGACTCCGGCACCTTCGCCGACCGCCTGCTGATGGAAGGCGACCCCTACGTCCTGATCGAAGGCATGACCATCGCGGGCCTGGCGGTGGGCGCGGCCTACGGCTACATCTACGTGCGCTCCGAATACCCGCACGCCATCGCCACCCTGGAAGCCGCCATCGCGCGAGCGCGCAGCGTGGGCTGGCTGGGCAACGATGTCCACGGCAGCGGCCGCCGCTTCGACCTGGAAGTGCGCAAGGGCGCCGGCGCCTACATCTGCGGCGAAGAAACGTCCCTGCTGGAAAGCCTGGAAGGCAAGCGCGGCGTGGTCCGCGCCAAGCCGCCGCTGCCCGCGATATCGGGCCTGTTCGGCAAGCCCACCGTCATCAACAACGTGATCTCGCTGGCCACCGTGCCCATCATCCTGGCCAAGGGCGCGGCGTACTACCGCGACTACGGCGTGGGCCGCTCGCACGGCACACTGCCGTTCCAGCTCGCCGGCAACCTCAAGCACGGCGGGCTGGTGGAAACGGCGTTCGGCCTGAGCCTGCGCGACCTGCTCTACGGCTTTGGCGGCGGCAGCGCCTCCGGGCGTCCGTTGCGCGCGGTGCAGGTGGGCGGCCCGCTGGGCGCCTATCTGCCCGAATCGCAATGGGACGTGCCGCTCGACTACGAGGCCTATATCCAGATCTCGGCCATGATCGGCCACGGCGGACTGGTGGCGTTCGACGACACCGTCGACATGGCCCGCATGGCGCACTACGCGATGGAGTTCTGCGCCATCGAATCCTGTGGCAAATGCACGCCCTGCCGCATCGGATCCACGCGCGGCATGGAAACCATCGCCAAGATCGCCGCGGGCGGCCAGAGCCGCGAGCAGCGAGAACAACAGGTGCATCTGCTGCGCGACCTGTGCGACACGATGCTGGGCGGTTCGCTGTGCGCGCTGGGGGGCATGGCGCCCTATCCGGTGCTGTCCGCGCTGAACCATTTCCCGCAGGACTTCGGCATCGAGTCCTCCCAGTCTGCCGCGCACGCGGCCTGAACCCGAGACCGCCATGCTAGAAACCGTCATCAAACGCGACCGCGACATGGGCACGCCGGCCCGCGTGTCCGAGCAGACCGTCACCCTGACCATCGATGGCCAGGAAATCACCGTGCCCGAGGGCACGTCGCTGATGCGCGCGGCCGCGGACGCCGGCATCAACATCCCCAAGCTCTGCGCCACCGACAGCCTGGAACCCTTCGGCTCGTGCCGGCTGTGCCTGGTGCAGATCGAAGGCCGCCGCGGCTATCCCGCGTCCTGCACCACGCCGGCCGAGAACGGCATGGTGGTCTACACCGAAACGCCCAAGCTGCACGACCTTCGGCGCGGCGTGATGGAGCTGTACATCTCGGACCATCCGCTGGACTGCCTGACCTGTCCGGCCAACGGCGACTGCGAACTGCAGGACATGGCCGGGGTCGTGGGCCTGCGCAACGTGCGCTACGGCTACGACGGCGCCAACCACCTCAAGGCCGAAAAGGACGAATCCAACCCGTACTTCACCTTCGACGCCTCCAAGTGCATCGTCTGCAACCGCTGCGTGCGCGCCTGCGAGGAAACGCAGGGCACCTTCGCGCTGACGATCTCCGGCAAGGGCTTCGATTCCCGCGTGTCGCCCGGGCAGGACCAGCCGTTCCTGGACAGCGAATGCGTGTCCTGCGGCGCCTGCGTGCAGGCCTGTCCCACGTCCACCCTGCAGGAAAAGACCGTCATCATGATGGGCCAGGCCGAACATTCGGTCGTGACCACCTGCGCCTACTGCGGCGTGGGCTGCGGATTCAAGGCCGAGATGAAGGGCCAGGAAGTCGTGCGCATGGTGCCCTGGAAGGACGGGCAGGCCAACCGCGGCCATTCCTGCGTGAAGGGGCGCTTTGCCTGGGGCTACGCCACGCACAAGGAACGCGTGCTCAAGCCCATGATCCGCAAGCACATCACCGACTCCTGGAAGGAAGTGTCCTGGGACGAGGCGATCAATTACGCGGCATCCGAGTTCCGCCGCATCCAGGATCAGTACGGCCGCGACGCGGTCGGCGGCATCACGTCGTCGCGCTGCACCAACGAAGAAACCTGGCTGGTGCAGAAGCTGGTGCGCGCCGCCTTCGGCACCAACAACGTCGACACCTGCGCGCGCGTCTGCCATTCGCCCACCGGTTATGGCCTGAAGCAGACGCTGGGCGAATCGGCGGGCACGCAGACCTTCGATTCCGTCATGCACACCGACGTGGTCATCGTGATGGGCGCCAACCCCAGCAGCGGCCACCCCGTGTTCGCCTCGCGCCTGAAGCGCCGGCTGCGCGAAGGCGCCCGCCTTATCGTCATCGACCCGCGCCGGATCGAACTCGTGAGTTCGCCGCATATCAAGGCCGACTTCCACTTGCAGGTGCGGCCCGGCACCAATACGGCGCTGCTGTCGTCGCTGGCGCACGTGATCGCCACCGAGGGCCTGATCGCCGAAGACTTCGTCGCCGAACGTTGCGAGGCCAAGGCCTTCAAGGAATGGCGCGACTTCGTCTCGCTGCCCGAGAATTCCCCGGAGGCCATGGAAGAGATCACCGGCGTGCCGGCGCAGGCCGTTCGCGGCGCGGCGCGCCTGTTCGCCACCGGCGGCAACGGCTCCATCTATTACGGCCTGGGCGTCACCGAACACAGCCAGGGCTCGACCACCGTCATGGCCATCGCCAACCTGGCCATGGCCACCGGCAACATCGGCCGCGAAGGCGTGGGCGTGAATCCGCTGCGCGGACAGAACAACGTGCAGGGTTCGTGCGACATGGGTTCGTTCCCGCATGAACTGCCGGGCTACCGCCACATCTCCGACAACGCCGTGCGCGCGCAATTCGAAAAGGACTGGGGCGTCACGCTGCAGCCCGAACCGGGCCTGCGCATCCCCAACATGTTCGAAGCCGCGCTGGGCGGATCGTTCAAGGGCCTGTACTGCCAGGGCGAGGACATCGTGCAGTCGGATCCCAACACGCAGCACGTGGCCGCGTCCCTGGCGGCCATGGAGTGCATCGTGGTGCAGGACCTGTTCCTGAACGAAACGGCCAAGTACGCGCATGTGTTCCTGCCGGGCTCGTCCTTCCTGGAAAAGGACGGCACCTTCACCAATGCCGAACGCCGCATCTCGCGCGTGCGCAAGGTGATGGAACCCAAGAACGGCAAGTCCGACTGGGAAGTGACGGTGGCGCTGTCCAATGCGCTGGGCTATGCCATGAACTACAAGCACCCGCGCGAGATCATGGAAGAGATCGCCCGGCTGACGCCCACGTTCGCTGGCGTCACCTACGAAAAGCTGGACAAGCTGGGCAGCCTGCAGTGGCCGTGCAACGACGACGCGCCGGAAGGCACGCCCATCATGCACATCGACGAGTTCGTGCGCGGCAAGGGCAGGTTCATGATCACCAAGTACGTGCCCACCGACGAACGCAGCACGCGCCGCTTCCCGCTGCTGCTGACAACGGGCCGCATCCTGTCGCAGTACAACGTGGGCGCGCAGACCCGCCGCACGCCCAACGTGATGTGGCATGGCGAGGACGTGCTGGAACTGCATCCCCAGGACGCCGAGGACCGGGGCGTGGCCGAGGGCGACTGGGTGGGCATCCAGAGCCGCTCGGGCGACACCGTGCTGCGCGCCACCCTGACCGACCGGGTGCAGCCGGGCGTGGTATACACCACGTTCCACTTTCCCGAGTCCGGCGCCAACGTCGTCACCACCGACAGTTCCGACTGGGCGACCAACTGCCCTGAATACAAGGTCACCGCGGTGCAGGTCACGCGCGTGTCCCAGCCGTCGGAATGGCAGCGCCAGTGGTCGCGCTTCGCGGATATCCAGCAAAAGCTCTTGCGCGAACGCTCGCGCGAGAACGAGGCGGCGCTGACCGGGAAGTAACCGACCGCCCACCGCCAGGGATCCCATGCCTACGCCGACAACCGCCCGCCCCGACTGCACGCAGACCCAGGTCACCCGCGTGCGGGCAGGCGCCATCGCCTCCGGTTCCGAGGCCGATTACGTGGCCGAGGAAACGCCGGTGGCGCTGGAATTCAACGGCATCAGCCACGCCACCATGCTGGCGACACCGGCCGACCTGGAGGACTTCGCCGTTGGGTTCTCACTGTCCGAGGGCATCATCGACAGCGTCGGCGACGTGCGCGGCATCGACATCCTGCCGCAGTGCGGCGGCATCGTGGTGCAACTGGAAATCTCCACCGCCTGTGAGGTCCGCCTGAAATCGCGGCGCCGCGCCATGGCCGGCCGCACCGGCTGCGGGCTGTGCGGCGTGGAAACGCTGCCGGAAGTGCTGCGCCCGGTGGCGCCGGTCACGAACGGGGCGCCGGTGCGCATCCAGGCGGTGCTGGGCGCCATGCGCGACATGCGCGCGCGCCAGGCGCTGCACGACATCACCGGCGCCACGCACGCGGCGGGCTGGGCGGGCGCCGACGGCGCCCTGGCCCTGGTCCGCGAAGACGTGGGCCGGCACAACGCGCTGGACAAGCTGGTGGGCGCGCTGGCCCGCCAGGCCATGCATGCCGGCGGCGGCATGGTGCTGGTGTCCAGCCGCGCCAGTTTCGAAATGGTGCAGAAGACCGCCACGGCCGGCGTCGCGGTGCTGGCCGCCGTGTCGGCCCCGACCGCGCTGGCCATCCGCCTGGCCACCGACGCCAACGTCACCCTGCTGGGATTCCTGCGCGACGGCGACGCCGCGCTGTATTCCCACCCGGAACGCATCACCCCCTGAACCGGATACACGCAAAGCAATGGAAATCGTCAACCTGATCCGCATGGCCAACCGCATCGGCCAGTTCTTCGACGCCATGCCCGACCGCGCCGAGGCGCTGGAAGGCGTGGCCAACCATATCCACAAGTTCTGGGAACCGCGCATGCGCAATGAGCTGCTGGACTTCCTGGCGCGTTCTCCCGACGGAGACGCTGGAGAAGAACGCCTGCACCCGCTGGTGCTTGCGGCCGTGACACAGCATCGCCAGCGCCTGACGCCGCTTGCCCGCGTGGCGTAGCGCGGCGGGCGAACCGCGCCGCGGCCAGCGCCACGGCGGCATGACAGCAAGATAACGCAGCAGCAAGACAACGACAGATTCATAAAAGAGACGGCGGGACCGGAATCTTTCCAGCCCACGCACGCTATAAAGCCGCACCCCTGAGGAGACATCATGGAAAGTAGCGCCACCCTGGACCTGCCCGGCTCAAGGCCGGGTTTCTTCGACAAAGAACGCACCATCGCCGGCCCGGGCTTCTCGCGCTGGCTCGTGCCGCCGGCCGCCCTGGCCATCCACCTTTGCATCGGCATGGCCTACGGGTTTTCCGTATTCTGGCTGCCGCTGTCCAAGATGGTGGGCGGGGCCAAGCCGCTGGCTTGTCCCGCCGACATGAGCCTCGTGGCGGAGCTGTTCACCACGAGCTGCGACTGGAAGATCTCGACCATGGGGTGGATGTACACCCTGTTCTTTGTGCTGCTGGGGTGCTCGGCCGCGCTGTGGGGCGGCTGGCTGGAACGCGCCGGTCCGCGCAAGGCGGGCGTGGTGTCGGCCTTGTGCTGGTGCGGCGGCCTGGTCATCTCGGCCTTCGGCGTGTACCTGCACCAGATGTGGATGCTGTGGCTGGGGTCGGGCGTCATCGGCGGCATCGGCCTGGGGCTGGGCTATATCTCGCCGGTCAGCACGCTGATCAAGTGGTTTCCGGACCGCCGCGGCATGGCGACGGGCATGGCCATCATGGGTTTCGGCGGCGGCGCCATGATCGGCGCGCCGCTGGCTGACCTGCTGATGCGCCATTTCGCCACGCCGACGTCCCCGGGCGTGTGGCAGACCTTCCTGACCATGGCGGCGGTGTATTTCATCTTCATGATGTCGGGCGCGCTGGGCTACCGCGTGCCGCCCACCGGCTGGAAGCCGGCGGGCTGGACCGCTCCCGCCAAGCATGCCAACAACGCCATGATCACGAAGGGCCACGTCCACGTGAAGCGCGTCTGGGGCGTGCCGCAATTCTGGCTGGTCTGGTGGGCGCTGTGCCTGAACGTCACGGCGGGCATCGGTATCCTGGGCATGGCCTCGCCGCTGCTGCAGGAAGTGTTCGGCGGCCGCCTGATCGACATGCCCGAGCTTGGCTACGCGCAGCTCGGCAAAGAGCAGCTTGCCGCCATCGCGGCCATCGCGGCCGGCTTCACCGGCCTGCTCAGCCTGTTCAACATCGGCGGCCGCTTCTTCTGGGCCAGCCTGTCGGACAAGCTGGGCCGCAAGCTGACCTACCTGGTGTTCTTCGTGCTGGGCTTCGTGCTGTACGCATCGATTCCCTGGACGGCGCACATCGGCGCGCTGGCGCTGTTCGTGGCGGCCTTCTGCGTGATCCTGTCGATGTACGGCGGCGGCTTCTCCACGGTGCCGGCCTACCTGGCCGACCTGTTCGGCACCCAGATGGTCGGGGCCATCCACGGCCGCCTGCTCACGGCGTGGTCCGCCGCGGGCATTTTCGGGCCGGTGCTGGTCAATTACATCCGCGAGTACCAGCTGTCCATCGGCGTGCCGCGCGCGCAGGTGTACGACATCACGATGTATATCCTGGCGGGCATGCTGATCGTCGGTTTCCTGTGCAATCTGGCGATCCGCCCGGTGAACCCCAAGTACTTCATGACCGACGAGGAACTGGCCCAGGAGAAGGCGCTGGCGCATGAACGCGCGGTTGCCACCGAAACCCATGGCGTCGGCACCTCGACCTTCCGCACCCCGCCGGCGCTGATCCTGTTCGCCTGGGCTTGCGTGGGCATCCCGCTGGCCTGGGGCATCTGGATCACGCTGCAGAAGGCGGTCGTCCTGTTCCACTGACCCGCCATGCCGCGGCGCCCGGCGCGCCGCGCGCCGGCCCCAGGGCGCGAAGCTGCTACATTGGCAGCCCGCGCCCTTTCTTTTATGTGTCTTCCCATGATCCTGCCCCTTCCCCCCTTCCCCGCCGGAGCGACATCTTGACCGCCCCCGAACTGCACTGGGAAGAAAACGGCGTCCCCCGTTCCGCCCGCTGGCGCTCCGAAACCGGCGCAACGCCGCCCAAGCGCGTGGTCGTGGCCGACGACACCCTGACCGCCGACACGGCCTATCGCTACGCCTGCGAAGGCGTGGGCCTGCTGTGGCGCGGAGACTTCCAGAACGCGCGCCAACTCCTGCTGGCCGTCACCCGGCGCGTCGACAAGCGCCCCCGCAAGCCGGTGGACACCATGCTGGAGGCCTTCAACCAGCATCGGCAGACCCAATCGCAGCGCGCACGCATCCTGGGCATGCTGCTCATTCCCTTCGACGCCGGCCACAGCATTCCGCTGCGCCGCGCGCCCGACGCCCATCTGGCCTGCGAAGAAGCCCACGGCCCCGCCAATGAGCCCTACGTCGGGTCGCTGCGCGAACTGCTGGGCCTGATCGGCGCCTACGAATGGCGCAAGAAGGGCGTGGAGATTCCCGCCCTGAACAACCGCATCCATCCGCATTACGGCGTGTTCTCGCCCGTGCGCGGCGAATATGTGGACCTGGTCGCCAACACCCCCATGCCGCGCGGCAGCGTGGCCTTCGATATCGGCACCGGCACCGGCGTCCTGGCCGCTGTCATCGCCCGCCGCGGCGGCAAGCGTGTCATTGCCACCGACCTGGACCCGCGCGCGCTGGCGTGCGCGCGTGAAAACCTGGAACGGCTGGGGCTGTCCGGGCAGGTGGACGTCGAGCAGACGGATTTGTTTCCCGAAGGCCGGGTGTCCTTGATCGTCTGCAATCCGCCCTGGCTGCCCGCCCGCCCCAGCTCACCGCTGGAGCACGCGGTCTATGACCCGGACAGCAAGATGCTGCGCGGGTTCTTGAATGGCCTGAAGGACCATCTGACAGCCAACGGCGAAGGGTGGCTGATCCTGTCGGATCTGGCCGAGCATCTGGGGCTGCGCACACGCGAGCAATTGCTCGAAATGATCGAGACCGCCGGGCTTCGGGTCATCGAGAAGCTGGATACGCGGCCCGTGCATGGGAAGGCGAAGGATGCAAATGATCCCTTGTTTGCGGCGCGGTCCAAGGAAGTGACGTCCTTGTGGAGATTGGGCGCGGCCTGACGAGCGCCCCGGCGCCGCCTTCCACCGCGCGGCGCCGTCTCGCGTTCAGCCCCAATGGGCTGTCCTGCTCCGGCCGATGCTGTCTGACAAACGCACGCGCCGGCGTTGCACACGCAGCCAACCTGCCTGCAGCACCGCGCCCACCACGAAGATGGCGAGCCACGCGGCCAAGGCGCCGCGCACGGCCGGTGATTGCGGGCCTTCGGCAAAGGGATGCGCGACGGGCAGGCGCGTGAGGGTTTCGTTGATCCCCGGCACCCACAACAGAAAGAAGCTGAATGTGAAACCTAGCTGCGAGAGGTAGGGGTGCACGCGCGCCAGCGCGGGCATACGCGGCACGGACAACGCGCCGGCTATCGCCAGCAAGGCCATGATGCCAAGCGCATGGCCCGCGTTGAAGCCGCCGCTGCTGGACAGCCCGAATGACGTGAACACGGCCAACAGCAGTCCACCAAGATAAATCCTGCCGGCGCGCGAGGCGGGCTCGATCCGGCGGTATCGCACGAAGCTGTACAGCCCCGCCACGGCGGGGATGAGGCTGATCAGGGTGTGTGCGGCCCCGAGGGTGGAAATGGGATGCGGCATGGATGAGTCCTTGTTTGCGGCGTCTGCACGGGTGTTGGCGGCGATACCGGCGGTTTGGGCGCGGGCCAGTCGGCCTCGGAACATCAAAAACAACCAACTAGTTGATCGGTTATGGGTCGATAAAAAAACGCGGACCTCGGTGCGCGCCATGAAGCGGTCAGGCACGCGCGGAAGAGCCGCAGGCACACTGCCGTTGCATCTGGATTAGCGGCCAATCTACTAGTTGGTCGGTTTCGTGTCAAGCGCTCACCTCCTCGAACTTGGCCCTAGGCCCTGCTGGCGAACCAGCGGAGCAGTGCCTTCTGCAATAATGCGCCGCGCGCGGCGGCCGGCAATGATCCGCGGCCCGCTCGCCGTGCCAGGCACTTCGGAATGCGCCGCAGCGGCGCTTTCCGGATTTTCTTTCGACGACGATCTGATTTGTACGACAAGGCCAAATGAAAGCCAGGGCATTATTCATCGCTACGTTAGGGGTCTTGGTGCTGACTCAATCATCGCCATCCTTGGCGCAAAACCTCAACGGGAAAAATCTCTACACGCAGCGATGCGCCGTGTGCCACGGCGCAGATATCAAGGGGACGGGGCCGTTGGCCAAGAAAAGCAACCCTCCCACGCCCGATCTGACAACCGCTGCTTTCAGGAAACGGCTCGATGATTATCCGGGGGTCATTGTTTCGTCGGTGATACTTCGTCCGAACGGAGACTTGATTCCAAGAACTCTGCGAGAGAATGGCGTGAAGATGGCCCCGCATTCCTGGACGGTTCAGGATTTTCGCGATTTGAATAAATACATGAGCGGCGTGATTTCAAAAAGCCGATGATCGCGCGCGCCTAGGCCCTGCCCGCCGCCACGTTCACGCTGATGGCGATGATGAACACGTTGAAGAAGAACGCGATGGCGCCATGCGTCATCGCCATGCGCCGTACCCGCCGGTTGACGATCTGCACGTCCGACACCTGGAACGTCATGCCGAGCACCAGCGAGAAATACGCGAAGTCCCAGTAATCCGGCTCGTCCGTGCCCGGAAAATCAAGGCCCTTGTGCATGGCGTTGCGGTGGCCGTAATACCCATGCGCGTAATGCAGGGCGAAGATCATGTTCATGTAGAGCCACGACAGGACAATGGTGGCGGCGGCGGCCAGCATGTCGACGATGGCGCCCGCGCTGCTCTGGGCGCGCAGTTCCACCCATAAGGCGACCAGCACCATGCAGGACAGCGCGACACTGCTCCAGAGCACGCCCGTGCGGCCCACGTCCTGCTGGCGCGCATGCAGGCGCATAGAGGCGGGGCTGGTCTTGCCGAATATGCGGGCGGTGAGCACCAGGAACACGAGCGCCCCGGCATCAAAGCCCAGCAGCAGCGCCAGGCTGGGCGAGAGGCCCAGGGCGTAGAGGACGCCGCTGACTGCCAACAGCAGGACCGCGCACAGCATCAGACGCCGGTGGGCGTAAAGAAAAGGCAGGCGGTCGGCGGAGGACGGTCCGGACCGGGTTGCTTCGTCCTTGGGCGGCTGCATGGCGGGCTCCTGTCTGCGGCGGGCGCCCTTTTCCATTCCGCATCCGGGCGCCTTGAACAGGCCCTAACGCTAACCGATACCGAGCAAACCGGCCAGCGCGCCGCCAAAGAGCAGCCACAGCGGATGAATGCGGGTGACACTGCCCAGGGTCGCCACGACGGCGGTGATGGCGCCCAGCAGCCAGGTATGCACCGAGGCCTCGGTGATCAGCGCCGCGCTGGCCGCGACCAGCCCCACCGTCATCGGAAAGATGCCTGCCTGGATCACGCCGCGCCACGGGCGGTCTTTAAAGCGTTCCCACAGCCCCAGCGCAAGGACGGTAATGATCGAGGACGGGCCGAACTTGGCGATGGTGGTGGCCAGCATGCCGGCCCAGCCGGCCACGTGCCAGCCGACCAGCGTGACGACCATCAGGTTGGGGCCCGGGGCCGCCTGGCCCAGGGCGAACAGCGCGGAAAAATCCGCCGCCGTCATCCAGCCATGGACTTCCACGACCTGCCGCTGCATCTCGGGCAGGATGGTGTTGCCGCCGCCAAAGGCCAGCACCGACAGTTCGGAAAAGATCAGGACCAGGGCGATCAGGGTATGGATCATCGGCGTTGCCTCCAGACCATCAGGATGCTCAGCGGCGTCAGCACCGCCATGGTCGGAAGCAGCGGAATGCGCAGCACGGCGATGGCGATGAAGCAGGCGGTGGCCACGACGCCGGCCAGCCAATCGCGGCGCTTGATGACCGGCATGCCGACCTTTACCGCCATCGAGATCAGCAGCCCCGCGGCGGCGGCGGCCAGGCCGGCGAAGAGGTGCTGGATGTTCGGGTCGTTCTGGAAGCGGTCGTACACCATGCCGAGCATGACGACGATGATCGACGGCGCCAGGATCAGGCCCATCAGCGCGGCGAAGGCGCCGCGCGGCCCGCGGAATTTCATGCCCAGCGCGACGGACAGGTTGATGATGTTGCCGCCCGGCAGGAACTGGCACAGGCCGAGCAGTTCGGTGAATTCCGCCCCGCTGAGCCACCGGTGTTTTTCGACGACCATGCGGCGCGCCAGGGGCAAGGCGCCTCCGAAGGCGGTCAGGCCCAGCATGAGAAAACCGTAAAACAACTGGCCGCAAGTGGGGGGAGGCCGCGGGCCGGCCTCGGGGGTGGAGAGTGCTGCATTCATCTTTTTTATCGCCGGCCGGGGCCGGTAAGCGGGGGCTGTGGCGCGGAGCCGCGCCAGGGGTGAACAACGTATTGCAGCCTACTCTTCGCACAAGATAATGTCTAATATATGACTAGTTAATGAATCATATCGGTGGAATATGGCATCCGTAGATCTGCGCCTGCTGCGCTACTTCCTGGCGGTGGCCGAGGAGTCCCATCTGACCAAGGCCGCGGCCCGGCTCGGCATCCGCCAGCCTCCGCTCAGCCAGCAGATCCGCGTGCTGGAACAGGAGCTGGGCGTCACGCTGTTCCATCGTCTGCCCCGGGGCATGGAACTCACGGAAAGCGGGCGCGCGCTGCTCGCCGACGCCCGCAACATCATCGCGCTGGTGGATCAGGCCGTGGACGGCGTGCGCCGCGTGTCGCTGGGCGAGGCCGGCCGGCTGACCGTCGGTTTCACGGGATCCGCCGCCTTCCATCCCTTCGTGCCGTCCGTCATCCGGCGCTTTCGCGAAAGCGCGCCGCAGGTGCGCCTGGTCCTGGAGGAGAGCAGCACCGGCGAACTGAGGGAGGCCGTGGCGGAGGGGCGCGTGGATGTGGCCTTCATCCGGGGCGCGTACGGTCCCGACCGGGGCGTGGTGGTGGAAACCGTGCTTGAAGAGCCCATGCTGGCCGCGTTTCCCGCGGACCACCCCGCCGTAAAAGGCCGCACGCGCAAGCGCATCGCGCTGGCGGAACTGGCCGACGAATCGCTCATTCTCTACCGCCGCCACAGCGGGCCCGGCCTGTACGACGCCATCATCGCCGCCTGCAGCGCCGCGGGCTTCAGCCCGCGCATCGTGCAGGAAGCGCCGCGCATCCTGTCCACGCTGAGCCTCGTCGCCGCGGGTCTGGGCGTGTCGCTCGTGCCCGCGTCGCTGCGCCGCGTGAACATCGAAGGCGTGGTGTACGTCAGCGTGAACCACCCCGCCGAACTACGCGCCCCGCTGAACCTGATCTGGCGCGATGCGCCCATGTCCGGCGCCACCCGCAAGCTGATCGACGAAGCCAGGCAGCACCGGGAAGAAGTCCACGCGCGCGACACCGCGTGATACCGTCGGGCGGCCCAGCGACGCCGCTTCCGGGCGCTACACTTGCCGCGAACCGGGAACCGTGTTCCGCGTTCTGAATTTCGAATTCGCATCCCGCATTTCGCATTCCGCATTCCGCATTCTTCATCCAGCCATGCTTTCCGAATCCCCCATCGGTGTGTACGACTCCGGCGTCGGCGGCCTGAGCGTGCTGCGCGCCATTCGCGATGCCCTGCCCCACGAGTCCCTGCTGTACGTGGCCGACTCCGCCCACGTGCCCTACGGCGACAAGACGCAGGACTTCGTCGAACAGCGCGCCTGCGCCATCGCGGACTACTTCGTGTCGCGCCAGGCCCGCGCCATGGTGGTGGCGTGCAACACGGCCACCGCCGCCGCCATCGCGCTGCTGCGCCGGCGCCATCCCGGCCTGATCATCGTCGGCGTGGAACCCGCCATCAAACCCGCCGCGCACCTGACGCACACCGGCGTGGTGGGCGTCTTCGCCACGACCGGGACGCTGGCCAGCCCCAAGTTCGCCGCGCTGGTGCAGCGCGAAGCGCCCGAGGTGCGCATCCTGCTCAAGCCCTGCCCGCAGTGGGTGCGGCTGGTCGAGCAAGGCGTGCTGTCCGGCCCCGAGGCCGAGGCCGCGGTGCAGGCGCCCGTGGCCGAACTGCGCCAGGCCGGCGCGGACGTGCTGGTGCTGGGCTGCACGCACTTTCCGTTCCTGCGCGATCTGATCCAGGCCGCCGCGGGCCCCGGCGTGCCGCTGCTGGAGACCGGCGCGCCGGTGGCGCGGTGGCTGCGGCACCAATTGCAGGCGCGCGGCCTGTTGCGCGAGCAGGGCGCGGGCACGCTGCGGCTGGAGACCACGGGCGAGGCGGACTCGCTTGCGCCGCTGGCCAGCCGCCTCTTGGGGCAGCCGCTAGACGCACACACGCTGCCGGCCCGGTGGCGTGGAACGGCCGCGGCTTGATCTTGCGCATACCGCCTGCGGCGCGATCCGGCGGATGTGGGATACAGTGGAATGCCCGCCCCCTTGCGGCCCGCACAAAGGAGACGACCATGAAACGCATCCTGATACCCGTCGACGGTTCGGAAACCGCGCTCAATGCGGTCAAGGCGCTGCTCGATGCCCGCCGCTACGATCCCGTCGAACGCGTGGACCTGCTGACCGTCCAGACGCCGCTGTCGTCGGGCTCGTTCGGGCGCGGCCTGTCGCAGGCCGATATCGACGCCTACCACGCACAGGAAGGCCAGGCCGACTTGCAGGCCGCCAGCGCCCTGCTGTCGAACGCGGGCGTGCCGTTCGAGACCCACATCGAAACGGGCGCCGCTGCCGAAACCATCGCGCGCGTGGCCAGTGAAACCGGCGCCAACGAGATCTACATGGGCACGCGCGGCCTGGGCTCGGTGTCGGCCCTGTTCCTGGGGTCCGTCGCGACGGCCGTCCTGCACCTGACGGAACTGCCCGTCACGCTGGTCAAGTAAGGCAAAGGAGCATCCATGCTGAACATCCTCGTTCCCGTAGACGGCTCCGAAAACGCCGACCGCGCCGTCGTGTACGCCCGCCGCCTGGCCCAGGGGGCCGAGAACGCGCGCATCCATCTGATCAACGTCCAGACGCCGCCGCGCGGACGCGCCGGCGTGTCGCGGCTGATCACGCAAGAGATGATCAACGATTTCTACGCCCGCGAGGGCCGCGAGGCCACCGAAGCCGCGCGCAAGATGCTTGATTCGGCCGGCGTCGATTACGTCAGCCACGTGGTCTTCGGACATGCGGCCACGGAAATCGCCGGCTACGCGCAAGACCATGGCTGCGCCCGCATCGTCATGGGCACGCGTGGCAACGGCACGCTGGCCAACATCCTGATCGGCTCGGTGGCCAATCAGGTGGTGCAGATGGCGCAGGCGCCGGTCACGCTGGTGAAGTAAGGCCACGCCCGTGGTGAAGCAAGGCCGCGCCCCCGTGGGCGCCAGACGGCCTGCGTGAGTATGATGGGATGACAGTCTGCCCTGGAGTCGCATCATGCACATCCTGCGTATCCCGCTGGCGGCCAGCCTGGCGCTGGCGGCGCTCAGCGCCTGCGGCGAAGTCGCCACGCTGCCCGTCGAAGCCGGCATGGGACCAAGTCCCCAGTTGCCGCCCCCCAATACCACCCTCATCCCCACCGTGAACACCGCCAAGGCGGTGGGCTGGCCGCCGGGCGCCCATCCGGTGGCCGCCAGCGGCCTGGCGGTGGCCGCCTACGCCAGCGGCCTGGACCATCCGCGCTGGCTGTACGTGCTGCCCAACGGCGATGTGCTGGTGGCCGAGACCAATGCCCCACCCAAGCCGGAAGAAGCGCCCGGCGGCATCAAGGAATGGGCGACCGGCATGGCAATGAAGCGGGCCGGCGCCAAGACCCCCAGCGCAAACCGCATCACCCTGTTGCGCGACGCCGACCAGGACGGCGTGGCCGAAACGCGCAGCGTGCTGCTGGAAGGGCTGAATTCCCCCTTCGGCATGGCGCTCATCGGCAACCAGCTATACGTGGCCAACGCCGACGCGGTCATGCGGTTTCCGTACGAGACGGGCCAGACCCACATCACCGCGCCCGGAACCAAGGTCACCGACCTGCCGGCCGGCATCAACCACCACTGGACCAAGAACCTGCTGGCCAGCGCCGATGGCGCCCGGTTGTACGTGTCCGTCGGCTCCAACAGCAACGTGGCCGAAAACGGCATGGAGATCGAGGAAGGCCGCGCTGCCATCTGGGAGCTGGACGTGGCCAGCGGCGCCAAGCGCCTGTACGCCACGGGCCTGCGCAATCCGGTCGGCATGGCCTGGGCGCCCGACGGCAAGACGCTATGGACGGCGGTCAACGAACGCGACGAGCTGGGCAGCGACCTGGTTCCCGATTACATGACCTCGGTGCGCGACGGCGGCTTCTATGGCTGGCCGTACAGCTATTTCGGCCAGCACGTCGACACCCGCGTCGAGCCTCAGAAGCCCGAACTGGTCGCGCGGGCCATCGTGCCCGACTATGCACTGGGTCCGCACACCGCGTCGCTGGGCCTGGCGTGGTCGGGCGGCGCGAAGCTGCCCGAGCCCTACGTCAGCGGCATGTTCGTCGGCCAGCACGGCTCCTGGAACCGCGATCCGCGCAGCGGCTACAAGGTGATCTTCGTGCCCTTCGGCCAGGACAAACCCAGCGGACCCGCGCGAGACGTGCTGACCGGGTTTCTCGATGAGCGCGGGCAGGCGCAGGGCCGGCCGGTCGGCGTAACCATCGACGGCCAGGGCGCCTTGCTGGTGGCCGACGACGTGGGCAACGTGATCTGGCGCGTCAGCGCCGAGCCCTGATGGTCCCGGGGCAATCCTGCCCCGGCCCCACGAGCGCTGGCACGGCGGGCAAGGCGCCCGCCGCCCTGGCGCCGCCCCTACAATGGCCGCTCCCCCCATTCGACACAGGAGCGAGCATGAGCACGGAAAAGGTAGCGATCGTCACCGCTGGCGGCAGCGGCATGGGCGCGGCGGCGGCGCGCAAACTGGCGGCCGACGGATACCGCGTCGCCATCCTGTCTTCGTCGGGCAAGGGCGAGACCCTGGCGCGCGAACTGGGCGGGCTGGGCGTCACCGGGTCGAACCGGTCAACCGAAGACCTGGCGCGGCTGGTGGATGCCGCCCTGCAGAAGTGGGGCCGCGTCGATGCGGTGGTCAACAGCGCCGGCCACGGCCCCAAGGGGCCGCTGCTGGAAATCAGCGACGACGACTGGCATCTGGGCATGGAGTTCTACCTGCTGAATGTCGTGCGCATCGCGCGCCTGGTCGCCCCCGTCATGAAGCAGCAGAAGTCGGGCGCCATCGTCAATATTTCCACCTACGCCACGTTCGAGCCGGAAGCGCTGTTCCCCACGTCGGGCGTGTTCCGCGCCGGCCTGGCCGCCTTCACCAAGGTGTTCTCGGACGAATACGCGCCGCATGGCGTGCGGATGAACAACGTGCTGCCGGGCTTTATCGACAGCCTGCCCGAAAAGGAAGACCGCCGCGCGCGCATTCCCATGGGCCGGTACGGCACCGCCGAAGAGGTCGCGGACCTGATCGCCTTCCTGGCCTCCGATGCGTCGTCCTATATCACGGGACAGAACATCCGGATCGACGGCGGCATCACGCGTTCCGTGTGAATCTGATGCTTTTGGCTTAATCCCCTCATCCGAATGACGGTATTGAAGCCCCCGCCGGGCCTTTAGTACCGTTGGTATTCGCATTCGACGAGGTGCCTGCGCATGGCCGCTACGCCGTCAGCGGCTGCGCGGCAGCCCGCTACTCCCGACTCCGCACTCCCCACCCCCGGCCAGGCCTCGCGCTTTCTGGCGCAGGCCACGTTCGGCCCCACGCCCGCCGACATCGACACGGTCGCGCGCGGCGGCTATGCCGCCTGGCTGGACGCGCAGCTGGCGATGCCGCCGTCCCAGACCCATTTCGACTGGCTGCTGCAGAAGCAGAAGAACACCGAGGCCTTCAAGGGCAACGGCATCAACGCGCCGCTGGAGTCCACGCTGTGGCGCAAGTTCATCAGCGCGCCCGACCAGGTCCGCACGCGAGTGGCGTTTTCGCTGTCCGAGATCTTTGTCGTCGGGGTGTCGTCCATCACGGCTTCCTGGCCGCTGTTCGGCGCCGCCGGCTTCATGGACCTGCTGGCCGAGCATGCGCTCGGCAATTATCAGAGCCTGCTGACCGCCGTGACCCGCAACCTGTCCATGGGCTGCATGCTGACCTATCGCGGCAACCGCAAGGAAGACCCGAAGACGGGCCGCCATCCCGACGAAAACTATGCCCGCGAGGTGATGCAGCTATTCAGCATCGGCCTCTTGGAGCTGGAGCAGGACGGCACCGTCAGGATGGTCAAGGGCGCGCCGGTGGAGACCTATACCAACGCGGACGTGCAGGGCCTGGCCAAGGTGTTCACGGGCTGGGACATCAACGGTCCGGAGACGGACGTGGAATTCCACAGGCGGCCCATGGCGCTGAACAATGCGCTGCATTCGATGTCCGAGAAGCGCTTCCTGGGCGCCGTCATTCCTGCCGGCACCGACGGCCACCTGTCGCTCAAGCGCGCCATGGACGTCATCTGCGCGCACCCAAACGTGGCGCCGTTCATCGGCATGCAGCTCATCCAGCGGATGGTGACCAGCAATCCCAGTCCCGCCTACGTCGGCCGCGTGGCCGCCGTGTTCAACGACGACGGCAAGGGCGCGCGCGGCAACCTGAAAGCCGTCGTGCGCGCCATCCTGCTCGATCCCGAGGCCCGCGATCCCGATCTGGACGCGCCCCACTGGGGCAAGGTCCGCGAACCCATCCTGCGCTTCTCGGGATGGGCGCGGGCCTTCGGCGCCCAGTCCACCAACGGCGCGTGGGCGATGCCGGACACCACGGACAACACCATCCGGCTGGCGCAAAGCCCGATGCGGTCCGCCACGGTCTTCAACTTCTTCCGGCCCCGCTTTGCCCCGCCCGTGACCGAGCTGGCCCGGCAGCATCTGGTGGCGCCCGAGCTGCAGATCACGGACGAGACCAGCGTCGCGGGCTATCTGAACTTCCTGGCGATCTACGCGGACCGGGGCTGGGAGGACCTGCAGACCTCCTATGCGCCCGAGATCGCGCTGGCCAAGGATCCCGAGGCGCTGGTGGCGCGCGTGGCCCTGCTGCTGGCGGGCGACGCCTTCAGCCAGCGGACGGCCGCCGCCATCGCCAACGCCGTGGCCACGCTGCCGCCGGACCGGCCGCGCGACCGAGTGCGCGCCGCCATCATGCTGGTGGCGGCCACCCCCGAATACCTGGTGCAGAAATGAGCCGCCGCTACGACCCCGACCCTTGCGATCCCGGCCTCTTCGGTGTCGATTGCCGCGATATGGAGGCCCGCGGTTTCGACCGCCGCGGTGTCGACCGCCGCGGTATCGACCGCCGCGCCTTCCTGTTGCGCGCCTGCGCGCTGGGCGCGACCGGCGCGGCCACGCCGCTGGCGCTGAATCTGGCCGCCATCGGCGCCGCCGCGGCGCAGTCCGCCCCGCCGTCGTACAAGGCGCTGGTCTGCGTCTTTCTGTATGGCGGCAACGATCCCTACAACACGCTGGTGCCTTACGACCCGTCCTCATACCGGGCCTATGCCGCGGCGCGCGGCGACATCGCCCTGCCCCGCGACGCGCTGCGCGCCACGGCATTGCGCGGCAAGGCGGACGCACCGGGCGGAATGCAATTCGCGCTGGCGCCCGCGCTGGCGCCGCTGGCCCCGCTCTACGAGCGCGGCGACATGGCCGCGCTGCTGAACGTAGGGCCGCTGGTCGTTCCCACGACCAAGGCGGAATACATCGGCGCCCGCGTGCCGCTGCCGCCCAAGCTGTTTTCGCACAACGACCAGCAATCGTACTGGCAGGCGCTGGCGCCGGAGGGCGCGTCGTCCGGCTGGGCCGGCCGGCTGACGGATCTGTTCGCGGGCGCCAACGCGCAGCGCACCTTCACCGGCATCACGGCCGGCGGCAGCACCGTGCTGCTGGCGGGCCGCAAGGTGGCGGGCTACCGCGTGGGCATCAATGGGTCAACGCAGATCGACATGCTGCATCGCGACATGTACGGATCCAGCGCCTGCACCGCCCTGCTGCGCGAGCTGATCACGCAGCCGCGCGAGCATCTGATGGAGCGCGAGATGTCGCGCATCGCCGCGCAGTCCATCGACGCCGACGTGCGGCTGCGCGCCGCGCTGGCGGGCGTGGCCGTACCCGGGGACTTCGCTTCGCCGCTGGCCCAGCAGCTCAAGATCGTGGCCCGCATCATCGGCGCCCGCCAAGCGCTGGGCGCGCGCCGCCAGGTGTTCTTCGTATCGCAGAACGGCTACGACAACCATACCGGCCTGAATGACACGCACCCGGCACTGCTGCGGGAATTGGGACAGGCGCTGGCGTCGTTCCAGCAAGCCCTGTCGGCAATGGGCGTGGCCGAGCAGGTCACCACGTTCACGGCGTCGGAATTCGGCCGGACCCTGGGGTCCAACGGCAACGGCTCGGACCACGGCTGGGGCTCGCATCATTTCGTGCTGGGCGGGGCGGTCCAGGGCGGACGCTGCTACGGCACCCATCCCGAGATTGCGCCGAACGGCCCGGGCTTCGTCGACAACGGCCGCCTGCTGCCCACCACGGCGGTGGACCAGCTGGGGGCCTCGCTGGGGACGTGGTTCGGAGCCAGCCGCGACGATCTGCGGATGGTGTTTCCGAATCTCCGGCATTTCGGGCCGGAGCCGCTGGAAATTCTGGCGCCTGACCCCGTCAGCGCGCCGGCTTAGGCGCAACGGATCTGGCGCAGTCCATCAGTTTTTTCGCGATCGCCTCATCGACGGGCTTCATGCCATGCGACCATAGTTCGAGCATCCTGGCGGCATCGGGTCCAAATCCATGTGGCTCGTTGGATAGCTGAAATTCGAGCACGATCCCGGCGGTCTTCAGTAGCGCTTTTCCAAGACGCTTTCGCCATTGCTTCTGTTTGGCCGGTGCAACGTCGCATACTTGCCCTAGTCGTCGCAAGGCATCGGCCGTGGGCCAGCGCTTCGTCCCTCCCAGGGTGAGCGCCATGCCATCGTTCGCGTCGCCGTGGTTGTCGCGGGGCGCATAGATCGCCATCGTCAGCATGTCGTACACGGGCGCCAACGTTGGAATCTTGCCGCCCTCGTACACCAGTCTTCGCGAAGAACCGTTCGAGTGTTAGTCGCAGCGCCCCTTCCGGCAAAGAGACCTGGAACACAGGAAAAAGAAACGGGCTGGTCCAGCTTTCCGTGCGCGGCGGCATCAATAGCGAGACCGCCAGCTCCTTTGCCGTATCTGGCAAGTAGGTGAAGACAAAGGACGTGATTCCGGTCTGGTCCAATACCCCGCCCCGCTGTCCTTGCACGTAAACATCCAGCGTCATGGCTTATTCCTTCCCGGCGGGCGCTGATACGCCATTTCGTTCTCGGCAAGAACGTCTTCCAGCGTGGGAGGGGAGTACTCCGCCGGGATCAGTTTCATCTCCAGGTCCAAGGCTCGAAGAAGGCGACGCAGGGTCGACAGATTGCAGTCGCCGCCCCCTTCGATCGCCACGAGTGCGCGGCGGCTGATCCCCGCCAGTTCCGCGAGGTGGGCCTGCGTGAACTTGCGCTCACGACGCGCCTTGATTAGCGCCTCGATCAGGGGATCCTTGGAAAGGGAGTCCATTTCCAGCCATTAAAAGTGAAGTCTACGTGTCAATTTACCGTTAAACGAACAATTTGAGAAGTAAACCGCTCATGTAATTCGTGAATTCCGGTCAGTGGCGCATTTCTTGATCGCAGGTGGCGCCCCGTTTTTACGGGCGTGCCACTAGCCCAGGCCCTCGCAACCGATCTATAACCCTATGCATCAGGCCCGCAACGCGGCCGAGCAAGTATTTCCCCCTTTCCTCTCCCTACGCAACATGAGCCTCTCTCCCGAACTGGCGTTGCAGCCCGCCACCGAAGACGACCTGCCGTTCCTGCTGTCCTTGCGCAAGTCCACCATGACCGAGCATCTGCGGCGCGCGGGCGCGCCGCTGGATGACGAGCATCATCTTGCCCGCATCCACCACCATTTCGACGACGCGCAGATCGTCTGGCTGAACGGCAGGCCGGCCGGGCTGTTCAAGCATTACCGCGACGCGGCCGGCTGGCGTATCGTCCAGATCCAGATCGACCCCGGCTTCCAGGGCCAGGGGCTGGGCCGCCGGCTGCTGGCCGGCGTGCTGGATCAGGCGGACGCGGAAGGCGCGCCGGTCACGCTGAACGTGCTCAAAGGCAACCCCGCCCGGCGGCTGTATGAGGCGCTGGGCTTCACCCCTGTCAAGGAGACCGAGCTGGAGCATGAAATGCGTTACGAGCCCGGCGCCGTCCGGCCGGCTGGCTGAGCCTCTGCGATTTATTTCGGCGCCGCGGGAATAACGCGGTGCCGGCAAGCGTCCGTAGAGGGCAGTCCCCCCTTTCCCACCTACGAGGCAAAACATGCGCAAACACACCGCCGCGGCCCTGGCTCTCGCCTGCGCCGCCCTGTTCTCGGCCGGCGCCCACGCCCAGGCCGTCAAGACCCAGGACGGCATCCTGGTCAACAGCGCCGGCATGACCCTGTACACCTTCGACAAGGACTCCGCGGGCAAGAGCGTCTGCGTCGACCAGTGCGCCAAGGCCTGGCCGCCCGTCATGGCCGCCGCCGATGCCAAGCCCATGGGCGACCTGACGGTCATCACTCGCGACGACGGCTCCAAGCAATGGGCTTACAAGGGCAAGCCGCTCTATCTGTTCACCAAGGACACCAAGCCGGGCGACAAGACCGGCGACAACTTCAAGGAAATCTGGCACGTCGTCAAGCCCTGATACGGACGGCTCCCGTTCAGACCATGCGCGCCGAAGACGAAGCCCTGATCCTGGCCTGCATCCCCAGCCTGCGGCGTTACGCCCGCGGGCTGACGGGCGACCCGCACCGGGCCGACGACCTGGTCCAGGACACCCTGGAGCGCGCATGGACCCGCTACTCCCGCTGGCAACGGCGCGGTGAGCTGCGGGCCTGGATGTTCGGCATCATGCACAACCATTTCATCGACGGCGTGCGCGCCGCCAGCCGGCGGACCGACCAGACGGCTCCGGGCGACCTGCCCGACGTCCCGGTGCGCGCCACCCAGACCGACCAGCTCGAAGTCCGCGACCTGGACCGCTGCCTGCAGGCCCTGCCTGCCGAACAGCGCGAGATCCTGCTGCTGATATGCGTGGAAGACCTGACCTACCAGGAGACCGCCCGGATATTGTCGGTGCCCATCGGCACCGTCATGTCGCGCCTGTCGCGCGCCCGCGAAAAACTTGGTGCGCTGATGCAGGGCCGCGACACGGCCAGACGGCTAAGGCCTGTTCCCACCCCGCGTGAAATGCCATGAACGACAAACGCCTGACTCCGGTTCCCACCGCCGGCACCCCCATCACCGAAGCCGATCTGCATGGCTACGCGGACGGCCAGTTGCCGGCCGCGCGCCATGCCGAGGTCGCGGCCTTTCTTGCCGCCCATCCGCAGGACCAGACCCGCGTGGACGACTGGAAGGAACAACGGCGGGCGCTGCACGCGTTGCTGGACCCGGTGCTGGACGAGCCTTTGCCGCTGCGCCTGCCGCTCAAGGCGCCCGCGCGGCCATGGCCATGGCGCGCGCTGGCCGCCAGCGTGGCGGTGGCCGTGGTCAGCGCCAGCGCGGCCTGGGTCGCGCGCGGCGCCATGGACGCGCGCCATCTGCAATCCGTGCTGGCCACCGCCAGCCCGGACCGCGCCGCGGGCGGCTACGCCCAGCGCGCCGCCATCGCCCACGCGGTCTATGCACCCGACATGGGCCGCCCCGTGGAGGTCAGCGGCGACAACGAGAAAGCGCTGGTGACGTGGCTGACCAAGCGCATGGGCGCGCCCGTGCGCGCGCCGTCGCTGTCGCAAGCGGGTTACGAGCTGATGGGCGGACGCCTGCTGCCGGGCGGCGCGGGGCCGGTCGCGCAGTTCATGTACGGCGCGGCCGACGGCCAGCGTCTGACCCTGTACGTCACCCGCGAAGCCGCCGGCGGGCAAAACGCCTTCCAGTTCACGCAGGAGGGCCCGGTGCGCGTGTTCTATTGGGTCGAGGGGCAGTTCGGCTACGCGCTGTCGGGCGCCGTCAGCCGCGATGAACTGCAGCGGGTGTCGCAAGAGGTCTATCGGCAACTGCAGGGCTAGCGCCCAGATACCGTGATCAACCGGCGCTTGCGCGCGCTTCGTGCAGCATGTGCAGGGTGATCTTGCGCACCTCGGCCTTGCTCATTTCAATATGGGACCGCAGCATGCGCGCCGCCTCGTCGGCGCGCCGCGCCAGCACCGCGCGCAGAATGGCCGCGTGCTCGTCGTAGGTGGCGTCCACGCGGAAGTCCTTGGTGAAATCCAGCCGCCGCACGATGCGTATCTTTTCGGTCACGTCGCGGTGGATCTGCGTCATCTCCGGATTGCCGGCGGCCGCCACCAGCGAACAATGGAAGGCCTCGTCAAGCTGCGCCACCAAACGGCCGTCCAGGATGCGCTGCGGCGGCGGCACCAGCCACACGTCGGTCAGCGCGCCAAGTATGCCGGTCTGATCCATGCGCTCGCGGGCGCACAGCTTGTCCACCGCCGCCTGCTCCAACACCACCCGCACGTCGTACAGCGCTTCAAAGCGCTCGAAATCGAAGGGCCGCACCTGCCAGCCGCTGCGCGGCCGCGCCAGCACGAAACCTTCGCGCTCCAGCCGCGCCAGACCCAGCCGCACCGGCGTGCGGCTCACGCCCAGCCGCGCCACCAGGTCGGCCTCGGTGAAGCGGTCGCCGGGTAGCATGCGGAAGTCGAACAGGTCTTCCTTGATGCGCTGGTAGACCTGATCGGCCAGCGAGCCGGCCAGCGCCGGCGCAGGGCGCAGCGCTGGACCGGCCTGCACGGATTCCAGCCGCATCATCCGGTCACGGCGCAGGTGGCGTCTTCGGCCATCACAACCAGCGGATCGCCCGCGTTCACCGGCTTGCCCGGCACGCAGCGGATCGCAGTCACCGTGCCCGCCGCCGGGGCGATGACGGACAGCTCCATCTTCATGGCCTCCACCACCACCAGCGTGTCGCCGGCCGACACGCTCTGCCCCACCTGGACCGGAATCTTCCAGACATTGCCGCACATGTCGGCGCTGACCAGGCGCTCGCCTTCGCGCAACGCGGTCTCGGCCTCGGGCTCAGCCTGGGGCGGCTCCACCACCACGTCCTCGGTCTTCCACAGCGCCACCTCGGCGTCGAAGGCCGTCTTCTGGCGCGCCTGGAACGCCGCGATACTGTCCGCCTGCTCGGCCAGAAAGCGCCCGTGGGCCGCGAAGTCGAACACTTCCTCTTCGATGCGCACCGTGGCCCGGCCTTCGCGGAAGTCCTCACGCAGCACGTCCAGTTCGGCTTCCGAGACGGGATAGAAACGCACCTGGTCGAAAAAGCGCAGCAGCCAGGGCTTGCCGTCCTGGAACACGGGGTTCTTCAGGAACTTGTTCCAGATGGGCAGCGTGCGGCCCACGAGCTGGTAGCCGCCGGGCGAGTCCATGCCGTAGATGCACATGTACACGCCGCCGATGCCCACCGTGCCTTCGGCCGTGTAGGTGCGCGCGGGGTTGTACTTGGAGGTCAGCAGGCGATGGCGCGGATCGATCGGCACCGCGCAAGGCGCGCCCAGGTAGACGTCGCCCAGGCCCATGATGAGATAGCTGGCGTCGAACACGATGCGGCTGACGTCGCCGCGCTCGTCCAGCCCGTTGATGCGCTGGATGAAGTCCACATTGTTCGGCAGCCACGGCGCGCTGGCGCGCACGGTTTCCTGATAGCGCTGCACCGCGCCCAGCGTGGCGGAGTCCTCGAAGGCCATGGGCAGGTACACGACGCGGGTCGGCACCTTGAGCGTGGCCACGTCGGCGAGACCCGCTTCGATCTCCAGCAGGCGCGCGATCAGCGCGCCTTGCAGGATGATGCGGCTGTCGTAGCGAATCTGCAGCGAGCGCACCCCCGGCGACAGCTCCTGGACCCCGGCTATCGGGTCGGCGTTCAGCGCTTCCATCAGCAGGTGGATGCGCATGCGCAGCGCCAGGTCCAGCACGTTGTCGCCATATTCCAGCAGCAGGTAGCCGTCGCCCGCCTGCCGGTAGGACACCGACGGCCGCGCGCCCTCGGGCGGCAGCGCCGCGACGATGGTTTCGGACAAGGTGGCGGGCACGGGAGCTGGGGCGGTCGCGGCCGGTGCCGCCGCCGACAGATCGGCCACGCTGCGGTCCTGCGCGGCTTCCAGCGCCACGGCCTTCGGATAATCGATGCGCACGAAGCGGATGCGGTCGCCGGGCTTGACCTGCCCCACCTTCCACAATTCCGCGCCGGCGATGGTGACGGGGCACACGAATCCGCCAAGACTGGGACCGTCGCGCGTCAGGATCACCGGGCTGTCGCCCGTGAAGTTGATGCTGCCGATGGCGTATTCGCAGTCGTGGATGTTGGACGGATGCAGGCCCGCCTCGCCGCCGTTCTCGCGCGCCCAGGTGGGCTTGGGGCCGATCAGGCGCACGCCCAGGCGGTTCGAGTTGTAGTGGACTTCCCAGTCCGCCGCGAAGAAGGCGTCGATGGCTTCGGGCTGGAAGAAGTCCGGCGCGCCGTGTGGGCCGTACAGCACGCCGATCTGCCAGGCGCTGCCGTATTCGGGAATCAACTCGGCGGGCGCGGCCTGCGGTTGCGTCAAGGGCTGCGCCGCCGCGTTGTCCGCCAGTTCCGGGCGCACCACGGGCAGCATGTCGCCCACGCGCAGGGTGCGGCCGGCGTGGCCGCCGAACTGGCCCAGCGCAAAGGTGGAACGGCTGCCCAGGTAGACCGGCACGTCCAGTCCATTGCGCACGGCCAGATAGCTGCGGCACCCCGACAGCGCGCGGCCGGTGGCCAGCACCTGGCCCGAGCGCACCGGAACCGGCTGCCACATCGGCACCGGCTCGCCGTCCAGCGTGGCCGCGCAGGCCGCGCCAGTCAGCGCGACAATGGCATCGCCGTGAAAGCGCAGCGTGGGGCCGACCAGCGTGGCCTCGATGCCGGCGGCATCCGGCGCGTTGCCCACGATGCGGTTGGCGATGCGGAAGGCGTAATCGTCCATCGGGCCGGAAGGCGGCACGCCGATGTCCCAATACCCAGTGCGCCCGGGATAGTCCTGCACGCTGGTGTAGGTGCCGGCTTCCAGCACCTCGATCGCGGCGGGGCGGTATTGGAAGCTGTCCAGGAAACGCGTGGAAAGCTGGCCGGCGCGAAAGCGCTCGTCGGCGACGATCTGGCGCAGGTAGTCCAGGTTGGTGGCGATGCCGTGCAGCCGCGTGCGGTCCAGGGCGTCGGCCAGCTTGTCCAGCGCGGCCTCACGCGTATCCGCGTGCACGATCAGCTTGGCCAGCATCGGGTCATAGAACGCGGGCACGTCCGTGCCCGTCGCCACCCAGCCGTCCACCCGCACGCCATCCGGAAACGACACCTCGGTCAGCACGCCCGGCGAGGGCTGGAACTGGCGCAGCGGGTCCTCGGCATACAGCCGCACCTCGATCGACGCGCCTTGCGGGGCGCGCGACATGGCCGCATAGTCCAGCGGTTCGCCCGCGGCCACGCGCAGCATGCATTCCACCAGGTCCAGGCCGGTCACGGCTTCGGTCACGGGATGCTCGACCTGCAGGCGCGTGTTGACCTCCAGGAAGTAGAAGCTGTCGCGCGCCGGGTCGTAGATGAATTCCACCGTGCCAGCCGACCGGTAGTTCACGGACTCGCCCAGCTTGACGGCGGCGTCGAGCAGCGCGGCGCGCGTGGCGGCCGGCAGCAAGGGCGCCGGGGTTTCTTCGATGACCTTCTGGTTGCGCCGCTGCACCGAGCAATCGCGTTCGCCCAGCGCCAGCACGCGTCCCGCGCCATCGCCGAAGATCTGCACCTCGACGTGCCGCGCGTTATCCACATAGCGTTCGATGAATGCGCCGCCATCGCGGAAGAAGTGTTCGCCCATGCGCTGCACGCTGTCGAACGCCACCGTCAACTCGGCCTCGCTGTCGCAGCGTGACAGGCCGATGCCGCCGCCGCCCGCCGTGCTCTTCAACATCACCGGATAGCCGATGCGCTCGGCCTGCGAAAGCGCCTCTCCCAGGCTGGACAGCAGCCCGGTGCCCGGCGTCATCGGCACGCCGGCCTCGGCGGCAAGCTCGCGCGAGCGGTGCTTCAGGCCGAACTCGCGGATCTGCAAGGGCGTGGGGCCGACGAAGGCGATGCCCGCGGCTTCGCAGGCGTCGGCGAACTCCGCGCTCTCGGACAGGAAGCCGTAGCCGGGATAGATCGCCTGCGCGCCGTGTTCGCGGGCGGCGGCCAGCAGCAGGTCCATGCGCAGGTAGCTGTCGGCCGCCTTCTCGCCGCCCAGGGCGACGGCCGCGTCGGCCTCGCGCACATGCGCGGCGTTGCGGTCCGGGTCGGAATAGACGGCCACGCTGCGGATGCCCAGGCGCTTGAGGGTGCGGATGGCGCGGACAGCGATTTCGCCGCGGTTTGCAATCAGAACGGTATCGAACACGATGCGACTCCCTGGTGTCTGTCGGGGTTATCGGGGGGTGGCGTTCAGGCTGGCCAGATAGGCGCGCCAGCCGCCGAAGGCGGTGATGTCCCGCGCGCCTTCCAGGCCCCGCGGCTCGCAGATGAAACCCTTGACGAGGCGGCCGTCCGCCAGCTCGAGCGTGCCGATTCCCAGCGGCGCCGGGATCTCGGCCACGAAGGCGCCGAAGGCCGTGACCGGCACGTCCCACAGTTCGACCTCGATGGGCGCGCCGCTGTCCGACTTCACCAGGCCGGGCTTGGGCGGCGTGGTGTTGGCCAGGGCGTAGAGCCGGTAGTCGCCGGCGGTCGACGTCTTTTCCACGAACGCCGCGTAGCGCGAGGTCAGTTGATGGTTCAGCGGCATGCCCGTCAGGTGCGCGCCCACGACCGCCACGCGCACGGTGTCTGCGGGGGGCGCGTTATCGGCGGCCACCGGCGGCAGCGGCTCGCCCGTGGCGCCCAGCGGCAAACCTCGGCGCGCCTGCCAGCGCTTGCCGAACTGGGCCAGCGCGCGGTCCTGCCATGCCAGCCCGATCAGCGTGATGCCCGAGGGCAGGCCGTCGGCACGCATGCCGGCAGGCACCGCCAGCGCGGACAGGTCAGCCAGATTGGCAAAGTTGGTGTACACGCCCAGACGTGAATTCAGCGTGACGGGATCGGCTTGCAACTGGGCGATGGTGTAGATGGAAGGCGAGGTCGGCACGACCAGTGCGTCGAAGCCCTCAAGCGCCTGATGAATCCGGCGGGTCAGCTCGGCGCGGCGGTATTCGGCCTTGAATGCGTCCAGCGCGCTGTAGTTGGCGGCCTGCTCCACAATGCCGCGCACCACGGGGTTGATGGCGTCCGGTTGTTCCTTCCACAAGGCTTCCACGGCGGCAAAGCGTTCGGCCACCCACGGCCCCTGGTACAGCAACGCGGCCAACTCATTGAACGGCGCGAAGTCGATGGCCTCGACCCGCGCGCCGTCCGCCCGCAGCGCGCGCACGGCGTCGTCGAACACGGCGGCGGCTTGCGCATCGCCGAAGAATTCCAGCGAGGCGGGTATGGCCAGCCGGGGCGCCTTGGGCCACGGCAAGCAGGCCCCCGGGGGCATCGGCCGCGAATAGGGATCGCGTTCGTCGAAGCTGCTGGCAACCAGGGCTACCCGTTCGGCATCGTCCACGGTCAGCGCGAAGATCGACACGCAGTCCAACGTGCGGCACGCGGGCACCACGCCCGCCGTGCTGAGCCAGCCCTTGGTGGGCTTCAGGCCCACGATGTTGTTGAAGCCCGCGGGCACGCGGCCCGAACCCGCGGTATCCGTGCCCAGCGAAAACGCCGCCATGCCGCGCGCAACCACCGATGCGGATCCGGAACTGGAGCCGCCGCTGACATACGCGGGATTGAACGTGTTGGCCACCGCGCCGTGCGGCGAGCGCGTGCCCACGAGGCCGGTGGCGAACTGATCCAGATTGGTCTTGCCGACCAGGATGGCGCCGGCTGCGCGCAGGCGCCGCACGACCGTCGCGTCCTCGTCCGGAGTGTAGGCAAACTCGGGGCAGGCGGCGGTGGTGGGCCAGCCGGCCGCGTCGATGTTGTCCTTGATGGCGAAGGGCACGCCATACAGCGGCAGGCGCGAGAGGTCGCCGCCGGCGGCGGCCAGCAGCAGGCGCAGGCCGTCGAGCTGCTCGTCCAGCCCGGCGCGGTCGACGCGCCGTATCCAGGCGTTGTCAGCGGGGCTCGCCGGCGCGGCGGCGAAGCCGGCCAACAGCGCCTCGGGCTGCGCCCCGTCGCGGTAGGCGGCCTGCCACTGCGCGATCGTCCAACCCGTGGGGCTCTTCTGCGTTGCTGCGGCATTCATGCTGGAATCCTTTCTTGTATACAAGTACGGATACCCAAGCAATCGGCGTGCCATGTTGGACGCCCGCGGTGTCTTCCCTCTGCCGCCGCCGCAAAACCGGGGCAAACAGCGTTTCCCCGCTCATGGGCGCTTCGCATCCCGCACCGCAAGCGGGCGCATCGCGCACCTGTTTTGTGCATGCGGCACCGTTTCGATCCACCCCGCGCCGCATCGCCGCGCCCATGCGCATTCGCGTAAACACCCCCTCTTCATACGGCGGCCCCGCGCTGCGCACAACTTGGCACGCCTTTTGCTTTGACGTCCATGTTGTCGGGTGTTGTTCAGACCGTTCTCGCCGGCCAAACCGGCACATTCCATCCAGGAGTCACCATGAAACGCAGACTAGCCCTTAAGCAACTGACCGCCATGAGCCTGTTGGCCATGTCCGGCTGGATGCCGCAGGTGTACGCCGCCGACGACACCATCAAGGTCGGCATCCTGCATTCCCTGTCGGGCACCATGGCCATCTCGGAAACGTCGCTCAAGGACGTTGCGCTGATGACCATTGAAGAGATCAACGCCAATGGCGGCGTGATGGGCAAGAAGCTCGAGGCCGTGATCGTGGATCCCGCGTCGAACTGGCCGCTGTTTGCGGAGAAGTCGCGCCAGCTCCTGTCGCAGGACAAGGTGGCGGTGGTCTTCGGCTGCTGGACGTCGGTATCGCGCAAGTCCGTGCTGCCGGTGTTCAAGGAACTGAACGGCCTGCTCTTCTACCCCGTGCAATACGAAGGCGAAGAGCTTGAGAAAAACGTGTTCTACACGGGCGCCGCGCCCAACCAGCAAGCCATTCCCGCGGTGGAATACCTGATGAGCGAAGACGGCGGCGGGGCCAAGCGCTTCGTGCTGCTGGGCACCGACTACGTCTACCCCCGCACCACCAACAAGATCCTGCGCGCCTTCCTGCATTCCAAGGGCGTGAAGGACAGTGACATCGACGAGGTCTACACGCCGTTCGGCCATTCCGACTACCAGACCATCGTGGCCAACATCAAGAAGTTCGCCACGGGCGGCAAGACGGCCGTCATCTCCACCATCAACGGCGACTCCAACGTGCCCTTCTACAAGGAACTGGGCAATGCGGGCCTGAAGGCCACGGACGTGCCGGTCGTGGCGTTCTCGGTGGGCGAAGAGGAACTGCGGGGCGTGGACACGAAGCCGCTGGTGGGCCACCTGGCGGCCTGGAACTACTTCCAGTCCGTCAAGAACCCCGTCAACGAAGCGTTCATCGCGAAGTGGAAGGCCTACGCCAAGGCCAAGAACCTGCCCAACGCCAACACGGTCGTGACGAACGATCCGATGGAAGCCACCTACATCGGCATCCACATGTGGAAGCAGGCCGTGGAACAGGCCAAGACCACGGACGTGGACAAGGTGATCGCGAACATGGGCGGCCAGAAGTTCAGCGCGCCCGACGGCTACACCATCGAAATGGACAAGACCAACCACCACCTGCACAAGCCCGTCTACATCGGCGAGATCAAGGCGGACGGCCAGTTCAACGTGGTGTGGAAGAGCAAGGGCCCGATCCGCGCCCAGCCCTGGAGCCCGTACATCCCGGGTAACGAAGGCAAGCAAGGCCTCTAAAGGAAAGGGCAGCCATGCGCATCGCGGCAATCGCACACTTCCTGTGTCGTCTTCTTCTTGCGTGGCTGGTGGCCATGCCGATGCTGTCCGCCCCCGCGGCGGCGGCCGGCGTGGACCCATCCCTGCTTGCGCCGCTGGCCGGCGACGACACGGGCGCCAAGCTGCAAGCGATTGCCGCGCTGGGCCAGCTTCCCGATCCGGGCGCGGCCGCGGTGCTGCAGGCGCTGGGCAACGACCAGCTCTACGCAACCGACGATGGCCGCCTGCTGATTGGAGACGGCGGCGCGCGCGCCACCGACCCCGCGACCGGGGCCACCGTGGACCTGCCCGCCGGTGCGGGCACCGTCTCCATCAACAACCGCCTGCGCCGCGCCATCGAGGCCGCGCTGGCGGGCTCGCGCCTGTTCTCCGACAAGCCCGGCGAGCGCCTGGACGCCGCGCGGCGGCTGCAGCAGACAGGCGACCCCGCGCGCCTGCCAATGCTGGAAAAAGCGCTGGCATCCGAAAAGAACGAGGCCGTGCGCGACGCGCTGCTGATCGCGCAGGCCAATCTGGAATTGAAAAGCACCGACCCCGCCAAGCGGCTCCACGCGGTGGAGCTGCTGGGCGCCACAAGCAATGCCGCATTCCGCCCCACGCTGGCCGCGTTGACGCAGGAACGCGATGGTGTCTACGCCGAACCCGACGCCGGCGTGCGCGACGCCGCCGCCCGTGCGCTCAAGCAGATCGACCGGCATCTGGCCACGATCGAATGGGCCGGCAATCTCTTTTACGGCGTCAGCCTGGGCAGCGTGCTGCTGCTGGCGGCGCTGGGCCTGGCCATCACCTTCGGCCTGATGGGCGTCATCAACATGGCGCACGGCGAACTGCTGATGATCGGCGCCTACGTGACCTATGTGGTGCAGACGCTGTTCCGTTCCTGGCTGCCGGGCTGGCTGGACTGGTACGTGGTGGCCGCCCTGCCCCTGGCCTTCGTGGTGACCGCGCTGGTGGGCATGGCGCTGGAACGCACCGTCATCCGCTGGCTCTATGGCCGTCCATTGGAGACGCTGCTGGCCACCTGGGGCATCAGCCTGATGCTGATGCAGGGGGTGCGCACGCTGTTCGGCGCGCAGAACGTGGAAGTGGGCAACCCAAGCTGGATGTCGGGCGGCGTCACCGTGCTGGGCGGGCTGGTGCTGACTTACAACCGCCTTGTCATCATCGGCTTCGCGTTCTTCGTGGTGTTCCTGGTGTGGGCGCTGCTGAACCACACGCGGCTGGGCCTGTTCGTGCGCGCCATCACGCAGAACCGCCGCATGGCCGACTGTGTGGGCGTGCCTACCGGCCGCGTCGACATGCTGGCCTTCGGGCTGGGGTCCGGCATCGCCGGGCTGGCGGGCGTGGCGCTGTCCCAGCTTGGCAACGTGGGCCCCGACCTGGGCCGCGGCTACATCGTGGATTCGTTCATGGTGGTGGTGCTGGGCGGCGTGGGCCAGTTGGCCGGCACCGTCATCGCCGCGCTGGGCCTGGGCGGCGTCAATAAATTCCTGGAGCCTTACGCGGGAGCCGTCATGGCCAAGATCACCATCCTGGTGCTCATCGTGCTGTTCGTCCAAAAGCGGCCGCAAGGCCTGTTCGCCCCCCGCGGCCGGAGCGTCGAATGAAACAGACCGCGCTGACCGATCTGAACCTGCTGGCCCGCCGCCCCCTGTTCTCGGGCCGGGTGTGGACGGGGCTGGCCGTGGCCGTCGCCCTGCTGGCCTTGCTGCCGCTGCTGAACCTGGTGTTTCCGCCCGGCCATGCCCTGCATGTGTCGGCCTACGCGGTAGCCCTGCTGGGCAAGTTCATGTGCTACGCCATGGCGGCGCTGGCGCTCGACCTGGTGTGGGGCTACGCCGGCATCCTGTCGCTGGGCCACGGGCTCTTCTTCGCGCTGGGCGGCTATGCCCACGGCATGTACCTGATGCGCGCCATCGGCCGCGACGGCGTCTACCAGAGCGACCTGCCGGACTTCATGGTGTTCCTGGACTGGAAAAGCTACCCCTGGTACTGGTCCTACACCGAGCACTTCTGGTACGCCATGCTGCTGGTGGTGCTGGTGCCGGGCGTGCTGGCTTTCGTGTTCGGCTACTTCGCCTTCCGCTCGCGTATCAAGGGCGTGTATTTTTCGATCATCACACAGGCGCTGACGTTCGCCGCCATGCTGCTGTTTTTTCGCAACGACACGGGCTTTGGCGGCAATAACGGCTTCACCGATTTCAAGCGCATCCTGGGGTTCGACATCACCGCGCCGGGCACGCGCGCCACGCTGTACTGGGTCACGCTGGCCGCGCTGGCCGGTGCGCTGATCCTGGCGCGCATGGTCACGCAAAGCAAGCTGGGCCGCGTGCTGACCGCCGTGCGCGACGCCGAGAGCCGCCTGCGCTTCATCGGCTACGACCCGCTGGGATTCAAGCTGTTCGTGTGGACCCTGTCGGCCGTGCTGTGCGGCATCGCGGGCGCGCTGTACGTGCCGCAGGTGGGCATCATCAACCCCAGCGAGATGTCCACCGAGACCTCGATCGAAATGGTGATCTGGGTGGCCACGGGCGGACGCGGCACGCTGGTCGGCCCCATCATCGGCGCGGGCGCGGTGAACGGCCTGAAGACCTGGTTCACCAGCGTGCTTCCGGAGTTCTGGCTGTATGCGCTGGGCCTGATCTTCGTGCTGGTGACCCTGTTCCTGCCCACGGGCATCGTCGGCCTGGCCCGCCGCATCGCGGCCCGCATCCAGGAGAAAAAGGCATGACGACCACGCATACCGAATCCGCCATGCTGGACGGCGGCCCGAGCGGCGACGCCGGCTACGGCCGCGTCAGCCCCCAGGGCCTGGACACCAGCCACGGCGCCATCCTGTACCTGGAAGGCATCACGGTCAGCTTCGACGGGTTCAAGGCGCTCAATGACCTGACGCTGGACATCGGCGTGGGAGAGCTGCGCTGCGTCATCGGCCCCAACGGCGCGGGCAAGACCACGATGATGGACGTGATCACGGGCAAGACGCGGCCCACGGCGGGCACGGCCTACTTCGGCCAGAGCATCGACCTGACGACGCTGAACGAGGCCCAGATCGCGCACGCCGGCATCGGCCGCAAGTTCCAGCGGCCCACGGTATTCGAACAGCACACCGTGTTCGAAAACCTGGAGCTGGCGATGAAGACGGACAAGCGGGTGCGGCCCACGCTGTTCTCGCGCCTGACCGGCGAACAGGCCGACCGGATCGGCGAAACGCTGGACCTGATCCGCCTGCGGCCCGAGGTTTGGCGGCCCGCCGGGCTGCTATCGCACGGCCAGAAGCAGTGGCTGGAGATCGGCATGCTGCTGATGCAGGAGCCGCGGTTATTGCTGCTGGACGAGCCCGTCGCCGGCATGACCGACGCCGAGACCGAACGCACCGGCGAACTGCTGAACGAATTGCGCGGACGCCATTCCCTGATGGTGGTGGAGCACGACATGGACTTCGTCAACCAGATCGCGGGCGACGGCAAGGTCACCGTGCTGCACGAGGGCTCGGTGCTGGCCGAAGGACCGATGAGCAAGGTCCAGGCCGACCCGCGCGTGATCGAAGTCTATCTGGGACGCTGACATGCTGGACGTAAGCACGATCGACCAATACTACGGCGGCAGCCACACCCTGCGCGGCGTGTCGCTGTCCGTCAGGCAGGGCGAATGCCTGGCACTGCTGGGCCGCAACGGCGTGGGCAAGACCACGCTGCTCAAGTGCGTGATGGGCGTGCTGCCCGTGGCGCGCGGCGGCATCGCCTTCGACGGCGCGGACATCACGCGCCTGGCGCCGCACCAGCGCGCCGCGCGCGGCATGGCCTATGTGCCCCAGGGCCGCGACATCTTCGCACGGCTGACGGTGGAAGAGAACATCCTGATGGGCATGGCCACCAAGCCCGCGGCCCGCGCGCGCCGCATCAAGGAAGAGGTCTTCGAGCTGTTCCCCGTGTTGAAGAGCATGCTGTCGCGCCGCGGCGGCGACCTGTCCGGCGGGCAGCAACAGCAGTTGGCGATTGCGCGGGCGCTGGTGGCCGAGCCCAAGCTCATCATCCTGGACGAACCCACCGAAGGCATCCAGCCGTCCATCATCAAGGACATCGCGCGCGTCATCCACATGCTGCGCGAACGCGGCGACATCGCCATCCTGCTGTGCGAGCAGTACTTCGATTTCGCGCGCGAACTGGCGGACCAGTTCGTGGTGCTGTCGCGCGGCGAAGTCGTGGCCAGCGGCGGACGCGACGCCATCGAAGGCGAGGACGTGCGCCGGCACCTGTCGGTGTAGCGCGCACGCGTCCGGCCGCTGCTGCCGATGCGGCGGCGCCAGCCTGCTCCGATATAATCGGCGGCCATGTGCCCCGCGTCCTTCCTGACCCGCCCCTGCTTGTGGCTCGCGCTTGCCGCGATCCTGTGGGCATCGCTGGCGCCGTCGCTTGCACAGGCCCTGAGCCTGAATCCCCAGGGCGATCACCTCCAGCGCATCAGCGTCGACTATTGCGCAAGCGCGGGGGAATCCACGCTGACGCTGGACGTCCGCCAGGACGATCGCGGCGGCGGGCATGCAGGTTCCCACGAGGACGGCCACCACTGCCCGCTGTGCCGCAATCCGCAAACCGGCGTCGGCATCCTTCCCGCCTCCGTGCCCGTGCTGCCGGCCCCCGCGGCCCGCGCCATCGGCTATCCGCCGCTGTTCTTCAGCGCGGGCCAGCCCCTGCACGCCTGGAGCGCGGCCCAGCCGCGTGCCCCTCCAACGGTCTGACGCCGCCCCGCGCGGCCGGGCGCCACCCGCGCGCCCGCCGCCGCCTTCCGATCGCCACGCATCGCCCGCGCGCCCCGCGCGCGCTGTCCTGCGCCGCCACGTCAGACCCGAATGCCCATGCCTATCCCCGCCGCCCGTCGTTCATCCGTCCCGCCCTCCCGGCCGCCGCTCGCCGCGCGCGCCAAGCGCTGGCTCTACCTGACCCACCGCTGGGCGGGCGTCGTGCTGTGCCTGTTCTTCGCCATGTGGTTCATCTCGGGCGTGGTGATGATGTACGTGGGCTATCCGAAGCTCACGGCCCACGAGCGCCTGTCGCACCTGGCGCCGCTGGACGCCGCCCGCATCGCCGTCACGCCCGCCCAGGCGCTGGCGGCCGCGGGGGTGGACGGCTCGCCGGACCTGGTCCTGGCCGCCACGCGCGGCGGCGCCCCGGTGTACGAGGTGCCGGCCGCCCACGGCCAGGCGCCCAAGGTCGTGGACGCCGTCACCGGCGCGTTACTGCCCGCCGCCGACGCGGCCGTCGCGCAGGCCACCGGCGACGCGTGGTTCGGCGGACAGTACGCCTCGCGCTATCGAAGCACCGTGATCGAGGATGTCTACACGCATTCCCGCGCGCTGGACGCGCACCGCCCTCTGCATCGCGTGGACATGGGTGACCCCGCGCATACCCGCCTCTATATTTCATCCTCCACCGGCGCGGTGGTGCTGGACGCCACCCGCGCCGAGCGCGCCTGGAACTACGCGGGCGCGTGGATCCACTGGTTGTATCCGTTCCGGGGAACCGCGCTGGATCCCTGGTGGCACGACATCGTCGTATGGCTGTCCATCGCCGGTGTGGTGGTGGCGTTGACGGGCACGATCGTTGGCATCCTGCGCTGGCGCTTCCCGCGGCCGTACGCCAGCGGCAGCCGCTCGCCTTACCGCGACAGCATGATGCGCTGGCATCACATCAGCGGCCTGCTGTTCGCGGCAATCACCATCACCTGGATCTTCAGCGGGCTGATGTCGATGAATCCCTGGAAACTCTTCACCAGCTCCGCCGCCCCGCTGGCCCGGTCCGCCTACGCCGGGCCGGCGGGCGCCGATCCCCTGGCGCCTCCCCGGGCCTTGATCGCCGCCCTGCCGTCGCCTCCCATGGAATTGCGCTGGGCGCGGGCGGCGGGCCAGGAGCTGGTGCGGGCGCGCGGCGCATCGGGCGCGACGCATGTGCTGTCCGCGACGGCGGCTCGGCCCGAGGTCCTGGACGAGGGCGTGCTGCGCGGCGCGGCGGCCGCGCTGGTGCCCGGCGCGCACCTCACGCAAACGCAGGTTCTGCGCGACTACGACATCTACTATTACGCCCGCGACGAACACGCGATGATGGGGCACGTCGAAAAGCCCTTGCCAGTCTGGCGCCTGGTCTACGACAACCCGCAGGCGACCTGGGTCTATCTGGATCCCAAGACCGGCCAGATTCTGGACCGCCAGGACCGCAGCACCCGCGCCGGCCGCTGGCTGTTCGCGTTCCTGCATAGCTGGGACTGGACCGCCCTGCTGACTCGGCGGCCGCTGTGGGACGCCCTGCTGATCTTCCTGAGCCTGGGCGGCGCGGCGCTGAGCCTGACGGGTGTCGTGATCGGCTGGCGGCGGCTGGGCAGGAAACTGCGCGCTTTGCAAGGTAACTGACGGGTACGCCCGCTACCATCGCGGCAGTGAATTACTGCTACGCGATGACATGTCATGGATTTTCTGGAAAGCTGCAACCATTCCCTGTTTCTGCTGATCAACGCCGACTCCGCCACGCCGGCATGGCGGATCCATGGCGCCCTGCTGGCGGCCAACAAGCTGATCCTGCTGGTGCCGGGCGTGCTGGCCGGCGTGTGGCTGTGGGGCGGCGAACCGCAACGCAGCCTGATGCTCAAGGCGCTGGCCAGCATTGCGGTGGCGCTTGCCGCCAGCTATCTGATCGGCGCGCTGTGGCCGCATCCGCGGCCATTCGCCATCGGGCTGGGGCACGCCTTTTTCCCGCACAAGGCGACGTCCTCGTTCCCCAGCAACCACACCATCATCATCGCCACGTTCGCATTCGCGCTGGTGCTGGACCGGCGCTGGGCGGGCTGGGGCTGGCTGGCGTTTGCAGGGGCGGCCGTGGCCGGCACGGCGCGCGTCTACCTGGGCGTGCACTTCCCGCTGGACATCCTGGGCGGACTGGCGCTGGCGCCCCTGGCCGCCGCATTGACCATTCCGCCATGGCGCCGCGCGGGCCAGCCGCTGACCACGGCGGCGCAGGGCCTGTACCGCAAGGCGCTGGCCCTGCCTATCGCGCGCGGATGGATCCGCGCGTGAACCGTTAGCGCGGGTCGTGCCGGGGTTGCGCCGAGCCTGTGCCGACGTTGCGCCGAGTCTGCCGGCCGCGCCGCGCTCAGTTGATCGCGACCTTTGCTTCCTTGACCAGCTTGGCGTAGTTCTCGGTATCCGCGCCGATGCGCGCCTGCATTTCGGCAGGCGAATCGCCGATGGGCACGGCGCCGATCTCCGCCATGCGCCGCGAGAAGTCCGGCGACCGGATGATCTTCACCATCTCGGCGTTCAGCCGGTCCACCACGTCCTTGGGCGCCGCCGCCGGCGCGAGCACGCCGAACCAGGTGCCCATGTTGAAGGGCTTCAGGCCGGCTTCTTCCATCGTGGGCACGTCCGGCAGCGCGGCCGAACGCTGGTTGGTGGTGACGGCCAGCGCCCGCAGCTTGCCGCTCTGGATGTGCGCAAGCACCGGCGTGATGGTGTCGAAGGACATGTCGATCTGCCCGCCCAACAAGTCGGTCGTCAGCGGGCCGCTGCCCTTGTAGGGCACGTGCAGCAGTTGGACATGCCCGGCGCGCTCGAACTGCGCGCCGATCAGGTGCTGGCCCGTGCCCATGCCGTTGGAGCCATAAGTCAGCTTGCCCGGCGCTGCCTGCGCCAGCTTCAGCAGCGACTTCACGTCCTTGGCGTCCAGCCTGGGGTTGACCACCAGCACGTTGGGCACCAGCGCCACCGTGGTCACCGGCGCGAAGTCCTTCTGGAAGTCGTAGTGCAGGTTCTTGTAGACGCTGGTGGCGATGGTGTGATGCACCGCGCCCATCAGCAGCGTATAACCGTCCGGCGCCGCCTTGGCCACGTAGTCCGCGCCCAGCGTGGATCCCGCGCCCGGCTTGTTCTCCACCACCACGGGCTGGCCCAGGCTTTTGGACAGTTCCTGCCCCAACGCCCGCGCCAGCACATCCGTGGTGCCGCCGGCCGGAAACGGCACGACCAGGTTGATCGGCCGCGCGGGGTAGGACTGCGCCAGCGCGCCGCCCCCCGCGAAGGGCAGTCCGAGCAGGCAGGCGAACGCCAGGGCGCGCGCGGTAATCGCTTTCTTGTGCATGGTTTGTCTCCGGTATACGAATGGACTTCGCTTCTTCTTCTGTTGCCCGGAACCAGCCCGGGGTCTGACGCCCCTGTGCCTGGTTCCGGTGTGCGCCGCCTGGCTGCGCGCAGGGGCGTCTGGCGTCCCTGCGCGCGCCGCGCCTAGGCGGCCTTGGCCTGCGCCAATGACGCCAGCCTGGCGCAGACCGCGGCGGTGACCTGTTCGGTGTTCGCGCTGCCGCCGAGGTCGCCCGTGTGCAGGGAGGGATCGGCGGTCACGCTTTCGATGGCTTGCATGAGACGGGCGGCGGCTTGCGTTTCGCCCAGGTGCTCCAGCAGCATGACCACCGACCAGAACGTACCCACCGGATTCGCCAGGCCCTTACCCATGATGTCGAAGGCGGACCCGTGGATCGGCTCGAACATGGACGGATAGCGGCGCTCGGGATCGATGTTGCCGGTGGGCGCGATGCCCAGGCTGCCCGCCAGCGCCGCGGCCAGGTCGCTTAGGATGTCGGCGTGCAGATTGGTGGCCACGATGGTATCCAGCGTCGCGGGCCGGTTGACCATGCGCGCCGTGGCCGCGTCGACCAGTTCCTTGTCCCAGGTCACGTCGGGAAATTCGCGGCTGACCTGCACCGCGATCTCGTCCCACATCACCATGGCGTGGCGCTGCGCGTTGGACTTGGTCACCACCGTCAGCAGCTTGCGCGGCCGGGACTGCGCAAGCTTGAATGCGAAGCGCAGAATGCGCTCGACGCCGGCGCGGGTCATGATGGACACGTCGGTCGCGGCTTCGATGGGATGGCCCTGATGCACGCGCCCGCCCACGCCCGAGTACTCGCCCTCGGAGTTCTCGCGCACGATCACCCAGTCAAGCTGTTCGGGCGTGCAGCGCTTGAGGGGCGCGTCGATGCCGGGCAGGATGCGGGTGGGACGCACGTTGGCGTACTGGTCGAAACCTTGGCAGATCTTCAGCCGCAGGCCCCACAGCGTGATGTGATCGGGAATGTCGGGGTCGCCCGCCGAGCCGAACAGGATGGCATCCTTGTCGCGCAGCGCGTCCAGGCCATCGGCCGGCATCATCGCGCCATGCTGGCGGTAGTAGTCGCCGCCCCAATCGAAATTCTGGAATTCGAAGCGCAGGCCGCCCTGCTTGGCAAGCTCTTGCATGACGCGCTGCCCGGCCGGAATCACTTCCTTGCCGATGCCGTCGCCGGGTATGGTTGCGATGCGATAGGTTTTCATGGCGGCCAGCGCTCCTTGCTGATTGAGGTCTGCTGGCACTGTACCCAGCGGCCGGGCCCGCGCCCGCCCGAAAATTCACAACATCTTCAACTTCTAGTTGAAAGTCCGGCGGTCTGGGCCGTTTGCCACGTGGCTTCGTGCTCCAGCAGCCAGCGTTTGCGGTGCAGGCCGCCGCCGTAGCCGGTCAGCGAGGCGTTGGCGCCGATCACCCGATGGCACGGGACCACGATGCCCACGGGGTTCGCGCCGTTGGCCAGGCCGACCGCGCGCACGGCCGTGGGCCGCGAGATGCGCGCGGCCAGGGCGCCGTAGCTGACGGTGCTGCCGCTTTCAATGCCTCGCAGCGCCTGCCAGACCTGACGCTGGAAATCCGTGCCGCCCAGCGCGACGGGCAGGTCCGCGATGGCCGCGACGTCGCCGTCGAAATAGGCCTCCAAACGGCGGCGCGCCGTGGAAGGCTGGACCGCGTCCCGCAGCGCCACGGCGTCCCTGCCGTACTGGCGGCGCAGCAGCGTATGCATGCGCGCCTCGAAGTCCTGCCAATCCACGGCGCGCAGGCGTTGCTGCGCATCGGTCAGAACGAGCATCAGCCCGATGGGGGTGGGCACGCGTTCAAGCGCGAAGGATTGAACCGGCATGGCGCCTGCTCCTGGTGGTAGGGATCCGCGCCACTATAGACGCGCTTGGGCGGCCCGCGCTGGCGCTTTTCGGACAAGGTTGTGCATGTCGCATTGATGTCCGAAAACCGCTAGATCCCGCCCGGCAGCCGGCGTTAGTATCGGCGCATGGACCTGAACCACGACGCCTGCTACAGCGCCATCCAAGTGCGCGACGCCCGCTACGACGGCCGCTTCTTCACGGCCGTCAAGACCACGCGCATCTATTGCCGCCCGGTCTGCCCGGCGCGCACTCCCCTATCGAAGAACGTCGCGTTCTACGCCACCGCCGCGGCCGCGCAGGAGGCCGGCTTCCACCCGTGCCTGCGCTGCCGTCCCGAAACGGCGCCCGAGCTCGGCCCCGGGCACGAACTGCCGGCCGGCGTTGCGCGCGCGCTGCAACTGATCGAACTGGGCGCGCTGGACGAAGACGGCGTGGACGCGCTGGCCCAGCGCCTGGGCATGGGGGAACGGCAGCTACGGCGCCAGTTCCGCCAGCATCTGGGCGCATCGCCCGTGGCGGTCGCCCAGACCCGGCGCGTACTGCTGGCCAAGCAGCTCATCCACGAAACGCATCTGCCGATGGCCGAGATCGCCTTCGCAGCGGGCTTTGGCAGCATCCGCCGCTTCAACGAGATATTCCTGGACCTGTTCGGGCGCGCGCCGGGCGCCTTGCGGCGCTCGGAAAAGCCCGAGGTGTCCGCGGGGCAGCATGGCGAGATCAAGCTGCTGCTGCGCTATCGGCCGCCCTACGACTGGGACGCCATGCTGGACTTCCTGCGGCTGCGCGCCATTCCCGGCATCGAACAGGTCACGGACGACACCTATGCGCGCACCATCTGCCTGGACGGCGGCCAGGGCACGGTCACGGTGCGGCCGGGCACCGGCAATGCGCTGCAGGCAACGGTGCGCTTTCCCCGGCTGCAGGCGCTGCCCGCCATCATCGCGCGCCTGCGCCGCGTCTTCGACCTGGCGAGCGACCCCGTCGCCATCGCGGCGCAGTTCTCGCAGGATCCCGTCATGACCGGGCTGATCCAGGCCAGGCCGGGCCTGCGCGTGCCGGGCGCCTGGGACGGATTCGAGCTCGCCATGCGCGCCGTGCTGGGCCAGCAGATCACGGTGCTTGCCGCCATCCGCCTGGCCGGCAAGCTGGTGGCCGCGCATGGCGCGCCGATGGCCCGGCCGGAAGGCGCGCTGACGCATGTGTTCCCGCTGCCGGAGGCCGTGGCCGCCGCGGAACTGGCGTCTTTGGGCATGCCGCGCAGCCGCGCGGCGACGCTGTCGGCGGTCGCCGCGGCGGCCGTGGCGGACAAGCATCTCTTTAACGCCGCCGGCGGCCTGGAAGAGGCCGTGCGGCGCTTGCGCACGATCCGCGGCGTGGGGGAATGGACGGCGCAGTACATCGCCCTGCGCCAGTTGCGCGAGCCAGACGCGTTTCCGAATGCGGACATCGGCTTGATACGCGCACTGGAACGGCTGGAATCCCGCCCCTACAACCCGGCGCAGTTGCTGGCCCGGTCCGAGCCCTGGCGGCCGTGGCGCGCCTATGCGGCGCAGCACCTGTGGGCGGCGTGAGCGCGGCACCTGTCGGCGGGATGGGCGCGGCCGCGCGCCCGAAGCCTTACCACTGGGCGTCCGTGCCTTCCTGGAAATAGCCCACCAGAAAATCCACGAAGGCCCGCACCTTGGCGGACAGGTGGTGCCGTTCCGGGAAGACGGCGTAGATATCCGCCTGCGGCAGCGCATAGTCTTCCAGCACCTGAACCAGCCGGCCGCTGCGCAGATAGCGCGCCAGATCCCATTCGGCGCGCTGCAGGATGCCCAGGCCGGCCAGCCCCCAGGTCAGCGTCACCTCGCCATCGTTGCTGCTGAGGTTGCCGCGCACCTTCACGGTCTCGCTGCGCCGGCCCTTGGTAAAACGCCACATCCCGTAGGTGGCGTCGTTCTGGCGCAGCACGATGCATTGATGGCGCGCGAGGTCATGCGGGGTGGCGGGCACGCCGTGCAGCTTCAGGTAGCCGGGGGAGGCGCACACCAGGCGGCGATTGGGCGCGATCTTGCGCGCGATCAGGCTGGTATCCGGCAGGTCGCCGAAACGCACGGCGACGTCGAACGCGTCGCGCACGAAGTCGGCCGGCCGGTCGGTGAGCTGCAGTTGCAGCGCGACCTCCGGGTACTTCTGCGCGAACTCGGCGATGGCCGGCGCGATGTAGCTGCGGCCGAAGCCCAGCGGCGCGTTGACCTTGAGCAGTCCGCGCGGACTGGCCTGACGGCTGGCGATCTGCTCGTCCAGGTCGTCGATCTCGTCCAGGATGCGGCGGGCGCTTTCCAGGTAGACCTCGCCTTCGGCGGTCAGGCTCAGGCGGCGGGTGCTGCGGTTGAACAGCCGCACGCCCAGCCGCGCCTCGATCTGCGCCAGCCGCTTGCTGACCGCGGCGGGCGTGACGTCGAGCTCTCGCGCGGCCGCCGACATACCGCCAGCGCGCGCGAGCTCAACCACTAGCTGCAATTCACTGGAATGTCCCATGGGTATGGGCCCAGCGCCTCAATCGCGGAAGTTTTCGAACTGCAGCGGCAGGTCGACGTCCGTCTTCTTCAGCAGGGCAATGGCGGTCTGCAGGTCATCGCGCTTCTTGCCGGTGATGCGCAGCTTGTCGCCGTTGATCTGGGATTCCACCTTGAGCTTGGCATTCTTGATGGCGGCGATGAGCTTCTTGGCCACCGGCTGCTCGATGCCTTGCTTGATGGTGACCTTCTGGCGGGCGCCCCCCAGGTTTTCCAGGGGATCGGCCACGTCCAGGCAGCGCACGTCGATGCCGCGGGCCGACAGGCGGCCGCGCAGGATGTCCAGCATCTGCTTGAGCTGGAACGCGCTGGAGGCGACCTGGGTCACGACGAAGCCGTCCAGTTCGAACTTGGCTTCGGTGCCCTTGAAGTCGAAGCGGGTGGCCAGTTCGCGGTTCGCCTGATCGATGGCGTTGCTGAGTTCGTGTTTGTCGACTTCGGAGACGACGTCAAAAGTAGGCATGACACGGGTCCTGTGGGTGAGTGATGGAAGTGCTTACACCCGCCATTTTAGCGGTCCCGCGTCCGGCGTCACGTCGTCACCACCAACAGGCGCTCCGATTGCAGCGGATGCGGCATGACATGCGCCTCGATTCCATACGCCAGATACAGATTCGCCGGCGTCAGCACCTGCGCCGGCGTGCCGGCCGCGATGCCGCGCCCCGCGCAGAGCAGCAGCAGGCGGTCGCACCAGCGCGCGGCCAGGTTCATGTCGTGCAGGATCACCAGTACCCCCGTATCGCCGGCGTGCGCCAGGCCGGCGGCCACGCGCAGCAGATCGCCCTGATGCTTGGGATCCAGGCTGGCGGTGGGTTCGTCCAGCAGCAGGTAGCGCGGCTCGCCGTCGGCGCGCGCCGCCTTGCACTGCACCAGCACCCGGGCGAACTGCACGCGCTGCTGTTCCCCGCCCGAGAGCTCGGGATAGCGGCGCGCCCCCAGATGCGACACGTCGGCCCAGCCCAGCGCCAGGTCCACCAGCGCATCCACTTGCCCGGGGGACAGTTCCGGAAACGGATAGGCACCCATGGCGACCACTTCGCGCACGTCCAGATCGAAGCTCAGCCCCGGCTTTTGCGGCAGCACCGCGCGCAGGCGGGCCTGCCGCCGGTGCGCCAGCCCGCGCAGGTCCGCGTCGCCCAGGCGCACCGATCCCGAATCGGGCGCCAGTTCGGCCGACATCGCGCCCAGCAGGGTGGACTTGCCCGCGCCGTTGGCGCCCAGCAGTCCCACCACTTCGCCGGGACGCACCGCCAGGGACACCTGGTCCAGGATGCGATTGCCGCCGCGCGTCAGGATAAGGTTGTCGGCCGCCAGCATCATCCGTGCCTCCGGCCACGCGCCAGCAGCCACAAGAAAAAGGGTCCTCCGACCAGGCTGGTCACCAGCCCGATCGGCAATTCCGCCGGCACCACGGCCACGCGCGCCAGCCAATCGGCCAACGTCAGCGCCAAGGCGCCGCCCAGCACGCAGGCCGGCAGCAGCCAGCGGTGGTTGGCGCCCAGCGTCATGCGCACCAGATGCGGCACCACCAGGCCGACGAAGCCGATGCCGCCCGTGGCGGCCACCAGCGGGCCCACGATCAGCGCGCACGCCAGCACGAGCTGCGCGCGCACGCGCTTGAGCGCATAGCCCAGATGCTGGGCCTCGCGCTCGCCCAGCAGCAGGGCATTCATGACCCGCCACTGGCGCATCAGCCACCACGACAACAGCAGCACCCACGGCCCCAGGAATGCCAGCAGCGGCCAGTTGGCGCCGGCCAGGCTGCCCATGGTCCAGAACGTCAGGTCGCGCAGTTGGGCGTCATTCGCCACGAAGGTGAACAGCCCGATCATCGCCCCCGCCACCGCGTTGATCGCGATGCCCGCCAGCAGCAGCCCCGCCATTCCGGGCACGCGCCGACCCAGTGTGTAGGCGCAGAAGGTGGCGATCAGGCTGCCGGCGAAGGCCGCCGGCGCCAGTATCCAGAAGCCGCCCGAGGTCAGCACGATGGCGGCCACCGCGCCCAGGGAACCGCCCGCCGAAATGCCGATCAGGCCCGGTTCGGCCAGCGGATTGCGGAACAGCGCCTGCATGGCCGCGCCGGAAATGGCCAGCGCGGCGCCGGCCACCAGGGCGAACAGCACGCGGGGCAGGCGGATGTCGATCAACACGTTGCGCCACAGCGCGTCGTCCGGCGCGGCCGCCCACAGCAGCCGGGGCATGTCGCGCAGAGGAATCTGCACCGCGCCGCTGCTGCTGGCGGCCAGGGCGGCCACGGCCACGGCCGCCCCCAGCAGCGCCAGCGCCATGGGCGCCGAGATGCGTGTGGACGCGCGCCCCGCGCTAGCGCCCCATGACACCGGCAGCCTCCCGCTTGAGCTCGGTCAGCGCCAGCGGCAGGCGCGGCCCCATGCCCAGCAGCAGCAGGTCGTCCATGACGATCACGCGCTTGTGGGCGGCAGCGGGCGTGGAGGCGATGCCGGGCAGGCGCAGCAGCTTTTCCACGCCGCCCGAGGCGTCAATGGACGTGCTCGTGATGACGATCACGTCGGGCGCGAGCGCGCTGATCGCCTCGGCCGACACCGGCTTGTAGCCCTGCTGGTCTTTCAGCACGTTCACCAGCCCGGCCATCGCCATGACCTCGTTGGCGGCGGTGCCGCCCCCGGCGCCCTGCAGCGCGCCGGTGCGGTTAAGCAGCAGGACCGCCCGCGCATTGGTGACGGGAATCGCGTCCACCGCCGCGAGGTCGCGCGCAATGCCCGCCACCATGGTCTCGCCGGCGGGCGCCACGTCCAGCGCCTGGGCGATGTCGCGGATGCGCGCCTTCAGCGAATCGACGGACGGCGTATCCGGCACGGTCACGATGCGCACGCCGACGTCGCCCAACCGCTTGAGGGCGTCGGGCGGCCCCGCCTGTTCGGACGCCAGCACCAGGTCGGGCTTGAGCGCCAGCACGCCTTCCACCGGCACCGCGCGGTAATAGCCGACGCGCGGCAGCTTGGTCGCGGCCTCCGGGTACAGGCTGGAAAGATCGTCTCCCACCAGCCTGCCGCCCTGCCCCAACTGGTACACGATCTCTGTCACGCTGCCGCCCAGCGTCACCACGCGGGCGGGCGGCGCGGCCTGCGCGCCCGCCACCAGCAACCAGCCCGCCGCCACTGCCCACCATTTGTTCATCGCAGCTTCCTTGGATGCTCAAGCGGCCAGCGGCGCGCTGCACAGGCCGACCATCAGTTCGCGCCAGCCCGTGAGTTCCGGCTTGCCCGGCTTGCGCTCGCCGAAGAACTGCACGATCAGGTCGCCCGTGGATGCATATACCTCCAGCGAGGTCACCCAGCCGTCGGAGGTGGGCTTGTTGACCACCCAGGCCGACGCGATCGCGGTCGTATCCAGGTGCAGATTGAACTTCGGGTCCAGTACGTTGAACCAGGGGCCGGTGCGGCGCAGCGCCTGCACCGGGCCCGAATGGATCTGGATCATGCCGCGGTTGCCCACGAAACACATGATGGGCAGGCCGGATTCCGCGGCCGACTGCAGCATGCGTTCCACGGCGTCGGCCGGCACCGGCTGGGCCAGGTCTTCGCCGGCCGCCGTCAGGGCCGCCAGCCGCGATACCTTGAACTTGCGCAGCAGCGGAAAGAATTCGTGGGTGTCCTTCATGCCCAGCCAGGCTGCGCGCCAGGCCTGTGCATCCTCGACCTGTTCGGCGTCGGTGACGGGGGCATAGGATTCGGCCACGGGCCATTGCGATTCCCCCGCGAACCGGGCGACCAGCGCATCGTAGGCGGCCGCGTCGGTGGCGTCGGTGCGGTAGACCTTGTGCACCGCCACGCCCGCGCCGTCAAAGAACTGCAGGCTGTGGCGCCCGTCCTGCTCGACCGCCCAGGCGGACTTCCAGGCGGTGAAGAACACCCGCAGGTCGATATCCGGTCCCAGCACCAGGCCCACCGGACCTTCGGCCTGAATGTCCAGATACGCGCCATGGCGTTCATGCACGCACCAGTCGTTGCGGGTCAGCGCCATGACTTCGCCCAGCGTGCCCAGTTCGCGGAAAATCGCTTGCGGCACGCCGTGCAGCGCAGTCGCCCTCACGCCGCCACAGCCCGCGGCCACCCATTCGGCCTCGGACACGCCCAGCGCCTGGGCAAGATTGCGGGCGCGCAGCCCGGGCTGCGCCGCGGCCAGTGTCTCGTTGCGGGCGCGCAGTTCCTCGGCGCGTGTCGTGAAATCGGTATTCGTCATCGTAGGCCCTCCGGCCGGTGCCAAACATTGCTGAAAAGCCGCCGCCGAGTCCGGTCGCGCCGGATGGCGGCGGGCCGAACTCAATACTGGTAAGTCAATGAGACGCGCACGCTGCGCCCCGGTTCCGTGTACCAATCCACCGGGCGCGGAATCGTGTTGGCGCCCGCGGTCGGCACGTTGATGGCCTCCCAGTACTTCTTGTCGAACAGGTTGAACACGCCAGCCTGCACCTGCAAACCCTTCACCGCGGCCGGGCGCCAATACCCCATCAAATCCACCACCCCGTAGCCCGGCGCCTTGAAGTCGGGATTGGGCGCGTCGGCCGCGGCGTCGGGATACTCGACCTTGTTGCGTTGCAGCGCGGTGGTCAGCAGCGCGTCCACGCCCCACACGTCGCGGCCGTAGCCCAGGCCCAGCACCGCCTTCAGCGGTGCCACGGAATTCAGGTACTGGCCCGTGCCCTCGTCCTTGCCCACGGCCCAGGCCAGCGAGCCCCAGGTGCGCCAGCCGGGCGCGAACTTCCAGTGGGCGCTGGCTTCGGCGCCGTAGATCCGGACCTTTGCGCGATTCACGTTGCCGGTCACGCCCAGCGGGTACTGCCCGGCCCAGCCCGGCTGCCACTGCGGCGAGCCTGCGTTCAGCGGCACATCGCCATCGATAAAGTTCTGATAACGATTATCAAACAACGATACCGCACCGCCCAGGTCGTCGGAACCGATCTTGGCGCCCAGTTCCCAGCCCTTGCTGGTTTCGGGCTTCAGATAGGGGTTGCCCACGCGCAGGTAGGTGCCCGGGCCGCCATAGTTGGTGTAGAGCTGCGTGGCGCTGGGCGCCTTGAATCCGTAGGCGTATTGCGCATAAAGGCTCAGCTCGTCCATCGCCTTCCAGGTGGCCAGCAGCTTCGGCGAGAAGCGGCTGCCGCTGTTGGACGGCGGCAGCGCGCCCGCGTTGGGATTGCTCTCGTAGCTGGCGCTGGACTGCGGCCGCTGCTCGTAGTGGTCGTAGCGCAGGGCCGGCATGACGGTGTAGCGGCCGTCGGCGAAGCTGAACTCGTCCTGCACCCACAAGGCCCACTGGTTGCCCTTGGACTGCGGGACGTCGGCCTGGTTGGTATGCAGCATGTCGCACGAACGCGGGCCGAACGGCGCCGGCAGGCCCGGACGGATCGTCGGGCAGTTGTCGTAGCCGCTGGAGTTCTGTTCGGTCTTGTTGCCGTACCACTCGCCGCCCACCGTCCATAGCTGCGACACGGTCGCGCCCGCCAGCCGCTTGGTCAGTTCGCCGTTCACGCCGAACAGCGTCTGCTGGATGGAATTGCTGCGGCCATAGGGACCGTTGGGGAAACCGTACCGGAAAGGATCGCCGGGAATGATGCGGGCGCGCGAATCGACGCCGCGTATGCCGTTTTGCGAGTTATCCAGCCGCAGGCGCTGCCAGTAGACGACCGCGGTGGCCGTGTCGATCAGGCTGCCGGCGCCGGGCGCGGCGTAGGCGTAGTCCAGCGACACGCGCTCGCGCTCGGTCTCTTTGCTGGTGCTGTTCTCACCCGGCAGATAGCTGGTGCCCGCGCCCTGTTCGAACATGCTGTCGATGTCGGCGTCGCGCTTGAAGTATTCGCCCGTCAGACCGAAGCGGTGGCCGCCTTCGACCCGCTGCTGCAGCTTCAAGAGGAAGCTGCGCTGATCGTAGTCTTCCGGGCTGGGCTTGCTGCGCGCCGGGCCATACCCGCCCACGTCGCCACGGTTGTCCAGTTCATGGCCATTGCGCACGCCGGCCTGCACCAGCCAGAACGTGTTGCTGTGGATCTGGCCGGCCAGCGCGGCGTTGGCGCCCCAACTGCGGTCGGCGGAATCGTAGTCGGTCTTGGCCAGCGCGCCGAAGGTCTTGCCGTCCGTCAGCAGGTCCGACGGGTTCAGCGTATGCAGGTCGGCAATGCCGGAAATCGCGCCGGACCCGCCGCCGCTGGCGTCCGCGCCGCGCACGATATCCAGGCGCGACAGGCTGTTGAAGTCCACTGCCTCAAGGCCGCCCTTCACGCCGCGCGCGCCGTCGTCCAGCCATGGAAGGCGGATGCCGTCCACCCGGGTCAGCACGCGGTCCTGGTCCAGGCCCCGGATGTTGATGCTGTTGTTCTGGCGATTGAAGCTCACGCCCGGCTCGGCGCGCTTGCCCAGGTCGCTCCAGTTCCTGATCTGCAGGTCGTCCATGCGCCTGCGGTCGGTGCTGGTATCCCAGGCCGGCGTGACGGCCGCGCCCTCTCCGTCGACCTGGACCGGCGCCAACTGCGTCACGCCGCCCTGCGGCTGCGACTGCAGCACGAACACGCCGGCGCTGCGTTCGGACACGCCCAGGCCGCTGCCCGCCAGCAGGCGCGAGAAGCCTTCATGCACGGAGTACACCCCATCCAGCCCGGCCGTGCGGCGCTGCCCCACCAGCGCGGCGTCGAACAGCACCGTCACGCCCGCGCTGTCCGCGAAACGCGGCAACGCATCGGCCAGCGCCCCCGCCGGAATGCGATACCCGCGCGCATCGGCCTGCGCGACGGTCTGCGCCTGCGCGCCGGCCGAAGGCAGCACCGCGGCGCACGCGGCGGCCACGGCCAGCGCGGCCTGCATCGCGGCGGCAAATCGGGTCAGCCGGCATTGCTCGCCTTGGGCTGGTCGGGAGCCGCTTGCGCGGCCGGCAGGGAAATAAGCCATGGTCGTCCTTTCGATCCAACAGGTATCGGCATTTGTTTGCCTATACAGACCATGACCCTCGTGAAAACCAGACCGGACAGCGCTGCCTCCGATAATTTGTAAAAGTTCAGGCGCCCAACGGTGCGCGCGGCGCGATCGTCACCCAGTACGGCGTGCGGTAACGCACCTGCACGGGCAAGGTCGCCGGCAAGGCGGCCAGCACCGCATCGGTGTCGTGCAATTGAAAAGCGCCCGAGATGCGCAGGTGCGCGATCTCGGGATCGCAGCGCACGATGCCCTGCCGGTACCGCGCCAGTTCGGCAGCAAAGGCGTCCAGCCGCAATTGGCTGGCGTACAGCACGCCGCGCATCCAATCCCCGGCATGCGGGTCGGCGGGCGCCGGCGGCGAAACGCCTTCCGGCGTCAGGCTGCTCTGCTCGCCGGCCGCCAGGCTGACAAAGCGGCCCGGCTGCGCGGCGGTGCTGACCCGCACCCGCCCCTCTTGCACGCTGACCTGGCAACGCGCGCCCTCCTGGCGCACGCAGAAGCGCGACGCGTGCGCCTCGATATCGCCCTGGCGCGTGCGCACCACGAAGGGTCGCGGATGCGTGGCCGGATCCGCCACCGCATGCACGGCGATCTCGCCGGACCGCAGACGCAGCAGGCGCGTCGAGTCATCGAACAGCACGTCGACGGCGCTGGCGGTATTCAGATGCAAGGTCGAGCCGTCGGCCAGCGTCACGTCGCGCCGCTCGCCGGCCGCGCTGCGGTAGTCGGCGCGCCAGTCCATGGGGCCGGCGCGCCACGCCGCCCAGCCGGCCGGTCCGGCCACCACCAGCGCCACCAGCGTCTTCAGGGCGGCGCGGCGGCTCTTGAACGCGGGCCGGTTCAAGGTGGCCATGCCCAGCGCCGAGGGAATCAGCCCGAAGCGCGCATTCACGCGCTGCGCGCGCTGCCAGGCGTGTTCGTGCTCGGCCTTGCTGGCGCGCCATTGGGCGCACGCGCGCACGTCGGCGTCGGTGGCCCGGTCCGAGCTCAGGCGCAACAGCCAGCGCGCCGCTTCGCGCGCGACGTTGCGCTCGACGGGCGGCAATTCGCCCGCGCCCTCCGCGTGCGCGCTCAGATCACCGCCATGATGCATTGCTCAAGCCCTTTTGCGATGTAGCGGTGTACGGTGCGCAGCGATACCTTCAGCCGTTCGGCGATCTCCGCGTGGCTCAGGCCTTCAAGCTGCGCCATCAGGAAGGCCTGGCGGGCGGGCAGCGGCAGGCCCGCCAGCATCTCGTCGATCTCCTGCAGCGTTTCCAGGATGATCAGGCGCTGTTCCGCCGACGGGGCGAGCGCCTCGGGCATCAGCGCAAGCGCTTCCAGATACGCCAGTTCCACCGAACGGCGGCGATGATGATTCAACAGCAGGCGCTTGGCGATCGTGGTCAGGTAGGCGCGCGGTTCGCGCAAGGCGTCCAGCTCGTGGCGATGGCGCAGCACCCGGACGAACGTGTCCTGGGCCAGATCGGCGGCATCGAAGCTGTTGCCCAGCTTGGCGCGCAGCCAGCCATGCAGCCACCCGTGATGGGTTCGGTACAGAAGATGAACGGTGTCGCCTGAGGCGAGCACGGGATTCGGCACGGATGGCTCCCTGGACTCAATTACAAATAGCAATCAATCTCATTCTAAATGGAAAACCATGATTTAGGTCAAGTCCGCGCCAGAAGCTTTGCGGGGATATCATGCGCACAGATCCGGCCGCCTCCCGCGGCCCTGCTTTCCACAGGCTGACTCCATGCTCTATGCCGCCATCAAATTCGTCCACGTCATGGCCGTGATCCTCTGGGTGGGCGGCATGCTGTTCGCGCACTGTTTCCTGCGGCCGGCGGCCGCGCAGCTGGAACCGCCGGTCCGGCTGCGGCTGATGGCCTCGGTGCTGGGACCGTTCCTGAATGCCGTGCTGGCGGCCATCGTGCTGATCCTGCTGACCGGCGCCGCGATGATCGGGCAGGAAGCCAGCCAGGCGGCGCAGACCGGCGGCGCGTTCTTCATGCCCCCTAGCTGGACCCTCATGGCCGCGGGCGGCATCGTGATGACGGCCATCTACGGCTATATCCGGTTCGTCCTCTACACGCGGCTTGCCGCTGCCGTCGCCGCATCGGCCTGGCCAGCGGGCGGCCAGGCGATGGCCGGCATCCGCCGCTGGGTGGGCGTCAACCTGCTGCTGGGCATCGCCATCGTGGCCGTCATCTTCATGGGATAGCGGGAAAAGGCCGTCCCATGTCCCGCACCGAACGGCTTCTGGACCTGCTGCAGACCCTGCGCCGCCACCGGCTGCCCGTCAGCGGCCACCGGCTGGCCGCCGAAATGGGCATCAGCCTGCGCACGCTGTACCGCGATATCGCGACCCTGCAATGCCAGGGCGCCGAGATCGAGGGCGAGCCGGGCGTGGGCTATGTGCTGCGCCCCGGCTTCCTGCTGCCGCCGCTGATGTTCAGCACCGAGGAGATCGAGGCGCTGGTGCTGGGCACGCGCTGGGTGGCGGGGCGCTCGGACGAGCACCTGGGACTGGCCGCGCGCAATGCGCTGGCCAAGATCGGCGCGGTGCTGCCGCAGGAACTGCGCGACGAGCTGGATGCCATCCCGCTGCTGGTCGGCCCCAGCTCGGAGGCGGTCGTCGACCGCATCGACGTCGCGCTGATCCGCCAGGCCATCCGCGCCGAGCAAAAGCTGGAAATCACGTACCGCGACGACAAGGGCTCGGATTCGGCCCGCGTGATCTGGCCGTTCGCGCTGGGCTTCTTCGACAGCGTGCGCATCGTCATGGCCTGGTGCGAATTGCGTGGCGACTTCCGCCATTTCCGCACGGATCGCATCGCCACCCTGGCCCCCGGGGGCCGCTATCCCCGGCGCCGGCACGCGCTGCTGAAGGAGTGGCGCGCGCTCAACCATGAGCAGAAAAAGTGCTGACGAACACTACTGCCAAAAACTGACAGCACCCCTCTCTACCATGCACGCATCAACCACCAGGAGCGCGTCATGTCAGACACCAATTTCGTCATCTTCTACGTAGAAAAGCCCGAAGCCAGCGCCGCGTTCTACAGCGCCCTGCTACAGCGCCCGCCGCTTCAAAGCTCGCCCACTTTCGCGATGTTCGCGCTCGACTCCGGGCTGATGCTGGGCCTGTGGTCGCGCTACGCCGTGGAACCCGCCGCGGCCGGACGCGGCGGCGCCTCCGAACTGGCCTTCACCGTGGCCGACGCCGACGCCGTCAACCAGCGCCATGTGGACTGGAGCCTGCGCGGCCTGCCCATCCTGCAGGCGCCCACCGGCATGGACTTCGGACACACCTTCGTCGCACTGGACCCCGACGGCCATCGCCTGCGCGTCTTCGCGCCGGCGATGGCGCCCGCCGCCGTCTGACCGTAGTACGCCGCAAGCACCCTGCCCGATCAGCCAGTCCTACCCTCGCTCAGGTCACGGCGGACCGCTGCTTGAACTCCGGCTTGTCCCAGGCGCGGCTGTCCAGCACGTCCTTCAGGATATCGACGGCGTCCCAGACATCGGCGTAGCCGAAGTACAGCGGCGTCAGGCCAAAGCGCAGCACCTCGGGTTCGCGGTAGTCGCCGATCACGCCGCGCGCGATCAGGGCCTGCATCACCTCGAAGCCATTGGGGTGGCGAAAGCTCACGTGGCTGCCGCGTTCCGCGTGCTTGCGCGGCGTGACGAGCGTCAGTGGATGGTCCGCGCAGCGCGATTCGACCAGCGCGATGAACAGGTCGCCCAGCGCCAGCGACTTCCTGCGCACATCGTCCATGCCGGCGGCATGCGCCACGTCCAGGCCGCACTCGACCAGCGACAGCGACACGATCGGCTGCGTGCCGCACAGATAGCGGCGGATGCCGCCCGCGGGCTCGTAGGCCACGGCCATGTCGAAGGGCCGCGTGTGGCCCCACCAGCCCGACAGCGGTTGCCAGAAGTCCTTGGTGTGGCGCGGCGCCACCCAGATGAAGGCGGGCGAGCCCGGGCCGCCATTCAGGTACTTGTAGGTGCAGCCCACCGCGAAGTCGGCGTCGGCGCCGTTCAGGTCCACCGGCACCGCCCCCGCCGCATGCGCCAGGTCCCAGATGGCCAGCGCGCCGCGCTCGTGCGCCAGCGCCGTCACCGCGGCCATGTCGTGCATCTGGCCGCTGCGGTAGTTCACGTGCGACAGCAGCATCACGGCGACGGAATCGTCCAGCGCCTGATCCAGCGGCAGGTCGTCATCGATCAGGCGCATCTCGTAGCCCTGTTGCAGCAGGTCGATCATGCCCTGGATCATGTACAGGTCCGTGGGAAAGTTGTCGCGCTCGGACAGGATGACGCGCCGCCCGGGGCGCGCTTGCTGCTGGATGCGCAGCGCGGCGGCCAGCGACTTGAAGATATTCAGGGAGGTCGTGTCGGTGATGACCAGTTCGCCCTCGCGCGCGCCCAGCAGGCTGCCCAGCTTGTCGCCCAGGCGGGCCGGCAGTTCGAACCAGCCCGCCGTGTTCCAGCTGCGGATCAGGCCGGTGCCCCATTCCTGGGTGATCACGCCCGCGGCGCGGGCGGCGGCGGTCTTGGGCATCACGCCCAGCGAATTGCCGTCCATGTAGAGCACGCCGGGCGGCAGCTCGAACCGGTCTTTCAGGGACGCCAGGGGGTCCTGGCCATCGGCGCGCACGCAGGCTTCGCGGGTGTTCATGGTCACTTCCTTCGAGCAATGTCCTGGCTACATACTATCAGCGCACCCAGGCTCAAAAATTGCAAAACCCACGGTGACACACCTAGGTTTTCCGCATTAAATTGCACATCTGCCAGATTTTTAGAATTGGATTGCAATATGCAGATCGATGCCATAGACCAGCGCATTTTGTGCCGCCTGCAGGAAAACGGCCACCTGAGCAATCAGGACCTGGCCGAGCAGGTGGCGCTGTCGCCCTCGTCCTGCCTGCGGCGCGTGCGCGCCCTGGAAGAAGGCGGCTTCATCCGGAACTACCGCGCGGTGCTGGATGCCGAGAAACTGGGCTTCGAACTGGAGGCCATCGTCCACGTGTCGCTGGACCAGTCCCGCATCGGCTGGCACGAGGCATTCCTGGCCGGCATCGCCCTGCACGACGAGATCACCGAAGCCAGCATCGTGACCGGCGCGTCCAACTACATCCTGACCGTGCGCACGCGGAACCTGACGGCGTTCTCGCAGTTCGTCGAAGACAAGCTCAGCAAGATCCCGGGCGTGCGCGACCTGTGCTCGCACATCGTCATGCGCAAAGTGAAGAACCGGGACGGCATGCTGCCGCTGGCAAGCTGGCGCTGAAGTCCGTGCGCGCCGGGCGCGGGCGGACGCGGGCGGGTCAGGCCGCGCCGTGGCGCAGGAAGCCGAACACCGTCACGAAGTGGCAGGCCGTGCCGGCCATGACGAACAGATGCCAGATGCCGTGCGCGTGGCGCCAGCGCTTGTCGTTCACGTAGAACAGGGTGCCGGCGGTATAGATGGCGGCCCCCGCCAGCAGCCAGCTGAGCCCGGCCGAGGACAGGGCGCCCGCGATCGGGGCGGCGAACAGCACGCCCAGCCAGCCCATGGCCAGGTACAGCGGCAAGGCGGGCGCGGCCCCGCGCGCCCACCACAGCTCGCGGCCGATACCGGCGAAGGCCAGCAGCCAGATCGTCACGCCCATGGCGGCGCCCCAGGCATGGTCCACCGGCCCGAACGCCAGCGGCGTGTAGGTGCCGGCGATCAGCAGATAGATGGCGCAGTGGTCCGCCTTGGCCCACATGGCTTTCCTGCGGCCCTGGGAACAATGGAACAGCGCCGACGACGCATACACGGCAATCATCGATGCCGCGAACACCGCGCAGGCAACGATCTGCCGCGTATCCACCTGCAATTCGGCCGCGCGCGTGATCAATGCACCCGACGCCAGCACCGCCAGCGCCAGGCCGGCCAGATGCGTCACGCCGTTGAATCGTTCGCCTTCCTGCATACGCGCTCCCGCGCCGGCCACGCGCCAGCGTGCTCCATCATGGCGGCCTTGTGTGACAGACGCGGGTCAGTCCCCCGCGACGGCGCGGCGACTTATTACCTGCGGCTATATTTTTACTATTCCTTATGCTTTGTGGAAAAATAGGCCGGTTGTTAGAGTGCCGCTACGCCGGAGGGCATCGCAGGCCCACATGCTCTCCACAGCGATATCGCCTATCCGTGGAGCATTGCCATGAAACTCTTCCGTACGCTTGTCATCGCCGGCCTAGTGCAAGTGGCCGCCCTGTCCGCCGCACATGCGCAGTCGGGTCTGGACCAGATCAAATCCGCCGGCGCGTTCAAGATCGGCACCGAAGGCACCTACGCGCCCTTCACGTTCCACGATGCCTCCGGCCAGCTTACCGGCTTTGACGTGGAAATCGGCCGCGCCATCGCCGAACGCCTGGGCGTGAAGGCCCAGTTCGTCGAAGGCAAGTGGGACGGCCTGATCGCCGGCCTGGATGCCAAGCGCTACGACGCCGTCATCAATCAGGTCGGCATCACCGACGCGCGCCGCGCGAAGTACGATTTTTCCGACCCCTACATCTCGTCGGCCGCCGTGCTGATCGTGCGCGACGACAACACCAGCATCAAGTCGTTCGCGGACCTGAAGGGCAAGAAATCCGCCAATACGCTGACCAGCAATTTCGGCAAGCTGGCGCAAAGCCATGGCGCGGAAGTGATCGCGGTGCAGGGCTTCAATGAAGCCATCGACCTGCTGACCTCCGGCCGGGTCGAAGCCACGGTGAACGACAACCTGTCGTTCCTGGATTTCAAGAAGCAGAAGCCCAACGCCCGCGTGAAGATCGCCGCCACCGACAAGACGGCGGAGTTCAGCAATTCCGGCGTGCTGATCCGCAAGGGCAATCCCGAGCTGCAGGCCGCCATCAACAAGGCGCTGGCCGACATCAAGGCGGACGGCACCTACAAGACCATATCGGTCAAATACTTCGGCACGGACCTGTCGGCGCAGTAAGACACTGGAGCGCACATGACGCTGCCCACCTGGCTGCACACCGTCCTGCCCGACTGGCTGCTGGCGAAGATTGGCGAATGGTCGGTGCCGGCCTGGGTGCAGCTCATGGCGGACTCGTTCTGGCCCCTGCTGCACGCCGGGCTGGTGTTCACGGTGCCGCTCACGCTGATGTCCTTTGCGCTGGGCCTGGCGCTGGCCTTCCTGGTGGCGCTGATCCGGCTGTTCGGCCCCGCCCCGCTGGTGGCGGTGGTGCGTTTCTATGTCTGGCTCATCCGCGGCACGCCGCTGCTGGTGCAGCTTTTCGTGATCTTCTACGGCCTGCCCAGCCTGGGCATCGTGCTGGATCCGCTGCCCGCCGCGCTGATCGGCTTCACGCTGAATGTGGGCGCCTACAACTCCGAGGTGATCCGCGGCGCCATCGAATCCATCACCAAGGGCCAATGGGAAGCGGCGTACTCGTTGAGCATGACGCGCGGCCAGGCCCTGCGCCGCACCATTCTTCCGCAGGCGGCCCGCGTGGCCGTGCCGCCGCTGTCGAATTCCTTCATCGCGCTGGTCAAGGACACCTCGCTGGCAGCGGTGCTGACCGTGCCCGAGATCTTCCAGGCCGCGCAGCGCATCGCCGCCGTCACCTATGAACCGCTGATCCTCTACACCGAAGCCGCGCTGATCTACCTGGCGTTCAGTTCCGTCCTGTCGGCGGCCCAGGTGCGCCTGGAGCGCCGCTTCGGCCAGCATGCGGTGTTTACCGAGAAGACCCGATGATCCGCCTGGAAAAAATCGAAAAGGCATTCGGCGGCAATCCCGTGCTCAAGCAGGTGGATGTGCGGATCGCCGAAGGCAGCGTGACCGCCCTGATCGGCCCCTCCGGCAGCGGCAAGAGCACCCTGCTGCGCTGCGTGAACCTGCTGGAAGTGCCCGACCGCGGCACGCTGGAAATCGGACCGGAGACGGTCGACTTCCAGCCCGGCCGCAAGCTGGCCCGCGAACAGGTCCAGCGCGTGCGCAAGCAGACCGGCATGGTGTTCCAGAACTTTCAGTTGTTCCCGCACCAGACCGTGATCGGCAATGTCATGGAAGGCCTGCTGACGGTGCAGAAGTGGCCGGCCGCCCGCGCCCGCGCGCGGGCGGAAGAACTGCTGCGCAAGGTCGGCATGCAGGAAAAGGCGGACGCCTGGCCCGCCAATCTGTCGGGCGGACAGCAACAGCGCGTGGCGATCGCCCGCGCGCTGGCCCCCGCACCGCGCGTGCTGCTCTGCGACGAACCCACCTCGGCGCTGGATCCCGGCCTGGCGGCCGAAGTGGTGGACGTGCTGCGCCAGCTTGCCGCCGAAGGCATGACCATGCTGATGGCCACGCATGACCTGCGCCTGGCCGCCAGCGTATCGCGCGAAGTGGTGTTCCTGCTGGACGGCCGCGTGGTCGAATCCGGCGATTCCCGCACGGTGTTCACGCGGCCCGCGGACCCCCGCACCGCCGCCTTCATCTCGACGCTGACACAGGAATCGGGGCTGCAGTAGCCGCTATTTCGACGGCAGGGACCCGGCCGGATCGACCGCCTGGCCGTCGTAGCGCAGTTCGAAGTACAGCCCCACCTGCTTGCTGTCGCTGTTGCCCATTTCGGCGATCTTCTGCCCCTGGGTGACGCGCTGCCCTTCCTTGACCAGGAGTTTGCTGTTGTGGGCGTAGATGCTCAGGAAGCTGGCGTTGTGCTTGACGATCACCAGGTGGCCGTAGCCGCGCAGGCCGCTGCCGGAGTAGGCCACCGTGCCCGGCGCCGCGGCCACGACCGGCGTGCCCGACGTATTGCTGATCACGATGCCGTTCGAATGCGCGCCGTCATACCCGCGCGTGACCTTGCCCTGCGCGGGCCAGACCAGCGAGATCGCGCCCGGCGGAGCGGTGCGCCGCTTGCCCGCCGTCGCGGTCGGCTGCTTGGACGGCTGCGGCTTGCTGCGGGCCTTGCTGGGGGTGGACGCGCGCGCCTGTCCGGCGGGCGGATCGACCCGCAGCACCTGGCCGACCTCGATCGAATTGGAATTGGACAGCTTGTTCCATCGGACCAGGTCGCCCACGCTCACCCCTTCCTTGCGCGCGATCTGGTACAGCGTGTCGCCCGACTGGACCCGGTAGTAGCCCGGCTGGACCTTGGTGGTGCCGCAAGCGGACAGCAGCACCAGCATCGCCGCCATCAGCGCGCCCAGCCACAGGCGGGTGCAGGGTCCCGCGCGGCGGGAACCGGCGGGCGCGGCGGAAAAGGTCAAGGTCGAGACTCGCAAGTTCGAAACGGGCAAGGAAAGCGCAGAAACCTGGGGCACTGGGTGGCGTGTCGGAACTAAGTGCGCTCAAGGGTACCAAGAAATTGGGAACGCTTGGCATAGAATGCCTGCATGCCATATCCGACCAGCCTCTTGCGCACGATGCGCGCCCTGCGCGCCCAGGGCGTGCTGTGGCTGGCGCTTTTGGCCCTGGCGCTGCGCGCCCTGGTTCCGTCCGGCTACATGCCCGATGCCCGCGCGCTGCACGACGGCCGGCTGGAGGTCACGTTCTGCTCGGCCGCCGGCAACCTGTCCGTGCTCAGCGTCGCGTTGTCCCCGGACAAGGCCGGCAAGGCGGGCCACGATGCCGCCGGCACCGGCGCGCAATGTCCCTTCGGCCTGCTCGCGCACGTCGCGCCCGCCCCCTCGTCCGCGCTGACGCCCATCCTGCCGACGGCGGCCGCAGAGCCGCCGGTTGCTCCCCCGCATCGCGCCGTTCCCGCACAGCCCGCACAGGGCCCGCCGCTGGGTTCCCGAGCCCCACCGCTTCTGGCCTGACGCCGTTCCGGGCCTGCCCATACCGATAGACACCTTTTCGGTGCGGACAGGCGCCACCGCGCGGCTTTGCCGCGCCCTGCCGACACGTCACCCAGAGGTATACATGCATTCCCTCTTTCCGCACGCGCGTGCTGGCGCGATGCGCGCCGCCGCCCCCGATCCGCGACGGCGCCTGCTGCTGTCTTCCCTTGCCCTGCTGGCCCTGACCGGCTGCGGCCCCGACGCCCCGCCGCTCAACGGGATGGACCTGTCCGGCATGCCGGCGGGAGACTTCCAGTTGCAGGACACCGATGGCCAGGAGCGCCGGCTGGCCGACTACCGCGGCCATCCCGTCATGCTGTTCTTCGGTTTCACGCAATGCCCGGACATCTGCCCGACGGCGTTGACCCGCGCCGTCGAGATCAAGGGCCTGCTGGGCGCGGACGCCGACAAGCTGCGGATCCTGTTCATCACCGTCGATCCCGAGCGCGACACGCCCGAGATCCTGCGCGCGTACACGCAGGCCTTCGACCCGGGCTTTGTCGGCCTGCGCGGCACGGCCGAACAGACCCGCGCCGCCGCCCAGTCCTTCAAAGTCTTCTATCAGAAGGTCCCCACCGGTTCGTCCTACACCATGGACCACACCGCGCTGACCTACATCATCGACGCCCAGGGCAAGCTGCGCCTGGCCCTGCGCCATCAGCAAAGCGCGCAGGAATGCGCGCAAGACCTGCGCACCGTGCTCTGACCCCCGCAAAGGAAACCATCATGAAGAAAATCTCGCTCAAGCCCCTGGCCGCCCTCTTCGCCTTCTGCGCGCTGGCCGGATTCGGTCACGCCGCCCTGGCTCAGGACGCCGCCCTGTCGGTGGAAGACGCCTGGGTGCGCGCCACGGTCCCCAATCAGCACGCGACCGGTGTGTTCATGCGCCTGACGTCCGCCGCGCAAGGGCGGCTGGTCGCCGTGGAATCCCAGGCGGCCAAGCATGTCGAAGTGCATGAGATGGCGATGCAGGACAACGTCATGAAGATGCGCCAGGTGCCCGGCATAGACCTGCCCGCCGGTCAGGCCGTCGAACTCAAGCCCGGCGGCTACCACGTCATGCTGATCGATCTGGCCAGACAGATCACGCCGGGCGATCACGTCCAACTGACGCTGGTCGTGGAGGACGCGGCGCGTCAGCAGCGGCGCGTGCCCGTGGACGCGGTGGCGCGGCCATTGAACGCCCCGGCCGCGCCCGCCGCCGGCCACGGCCATTGATCGATGGGCCAGCGGGACGCTTGCGCCGGACCGCCCTTGCCGTAAAAATCAGGGACAAATGGCGCCGGCCCTGGCCAGCGTCTCCCCCTGATTCACCATACAATGCCAGCACATCCCCCGCCCGCGCCTTCCACGGCCAGGCGGCAGCCGGCCCCTCCCGCCGCGCGCCGGATGCCAGCGTTCCGCGCAGCCGGGCGCCCGTAACTGCCGGCTGGTTGGCCGGCGCCCTTGTGTCTGGATATGCCCGGTAGTTCCGCCTTTTCATTCCTGCGTACCCTCTGCAGCCTGCGCTGGCTCGCCATCGCGGGCCAGGCCGCCACCATCCTGCTGGCCAGCAGCGTGCTGGGCCTGGACCTGCCGCTGGAACCGCTGTGGGTCGGCGTGGGCGTGCTGATCGGCTTCAACGTCTACGCCAGCCTGCGCCTGCGCCATCCCCGCGACCTGTCCCATGCCACGGCCTTCGGCCATTTGTTCGTCGACATGGCGGTGCTGGCCTGGATGGTGGGCTGGAGCGGCGGCATCAGCAACCCGTTCGGGACGATGTTCCTGATCCTGACCGCGCTGGCGGCCCTGGCGCTGCCTCGCAACTGGGCGTTGGCGGCGGCCCTGGCCGGCGTGCTGGGCTATGCCGCCGCCGCCATTTTCGGTCAGCCCCTGCGCGGCGACGTCGATACGCACAACCTGCTGCTGTGGGGCCTGGGCGCCAATTTCCTGATTTCGGTGGTGGTGGTGCTGGTGTTCTCGACCCGCCTGGCGTCGGACCTGCGCGCGCGCGAACGCGAACTTGCGCGCCTGCGCGAACGCTTCACCCGCAACGAAGGCATCGTCGCCCTGGCGACGCACGCCGCCGCGATGGCGCATGAACTCAACACGCCCCTGGCCACCATGACCCTGCTGACCGACGAGATCGCCGCCGAGGTCCATGACGAGGACCTGCGGGCGGACGTCGCCACCCTGGGCCAATTGCTGGCCCTGTGCCGGGAACGCATCCGCAACCTGGCGGTCCCAACTGCCGTGGACCTGGTCCGCGTGGTGGGGCAATGGCGCCTGATCCGGCCCACCATCGACCTGCAGCGCTCGGGCACCCTGCCCACCAGCCTGCGGGTGGATCCGGCCATCGCCCATCTGCTCCAGGCCCTGTTGAATAACGCGGCGGACGCCGGCGAAGCCGCCGAAGCCCCTCGCGTGCACCTGCATCTGGAATACGGTTATGGCGCGCTACGCGGTGAAGTCCGGGACTACGGACGGGGTTTCGATCCCGACCAGACCCTGCTGCCCGCGACCAGCCTGTTCAACAGCGGCAAGCCGGGAGGGCTGGGCGTGGGCCTGGCGCTGTCGCATGCCACCGTCGAACAGATGGGCGGCGAAATGACCATGACCGCTGCCGATGGCGGCGGCACCCGCATCCGCTTCTACCTGCCCCTCGGCAACCCCGGGACCTGAATGTGATGAATGCAAACGATCTTGGCCTGCTGATCGACGACGACGAGCTCTATGTGCGCACCCTGCAGCGCAGCCTGTCGCGCCGCGGGCTGGAAACCAGAACGGCCACCGGCATCGCCGAAGCCCTGCGCGTGGCCGAGGAAATCCGCCCCGCCTTCGCCCTGGTAGACCTGCGCCTGGGCGAAGATTCCGGCCTGACCCTGATCCGTCCGCTGCGCGCCCTGCGCGAGGACATGCGGATCCTGCTGGTCACCGGCTACGCCAGCGTGGCCACCGCCGTCGAAGCCATCAAGCGCGGCGCGGACGACTACCTGCCCAAGCCGGCCACGGCGCCGATGATCCTGCGCACCCTGGGCCTGGTGAAGCCGGAAACAGTTACCATCGAAACGACCATGACGCCGTTGCACCGCCTAGAATGGGAGCACATTCACCAGGCCCTGCACGAAACCGGCGGCAATGTTTCCGCGGCGGCGCGTCTCCTGGGCATGCACCGGCGCTCCTTGCAGCGCAAGCTGGCAAAAAAACCGGGGCCGGAACGTGAAGTCGTAGCGGACTGATTTGTGCGGGTGCGACACATATCCGCCACACCGCTCTGTGCAGGTGCGACATATCGTCGCACCCCTGCGCTTCCTCCGGGGCGTCTGCTCCCCTAGGAAAACCCTGAATCTGCCGCCTAGTGGCCAGATTCCTCCCAGGCAATGCGACCATTCGTCGCACGCTTGACCCAGATCAAACCGATAGGATGGACGTTGCTGCTTGGCAGCATTCCAGTCTGCTGCCCTGCAGCATTTCCCACCTTCCATCCAAGGCTGTACGTGAAACACCCCCTCCTTGCGACCCTTACGCGCATTTTCGGCGTCGGCGCGGTCATGCTGCTTGGCGGCTGCAACATGGAAATCCTCTCCCCCAAGGGAGATATTGGCATCCAGGAAAAGACGTTGCTGCTGACCGCGACCGGGCTCATGCTCCTCGTCGTGATTCCAGTCCTCTTCATGATCGTGGCTTTTGCCTGGAAATACCGCGCATCCAACACCAAAGCTGACTACCAGCCCAAGTGGGCCCACTCCACGGCGATCGAAGTCGTGGTCTGGACCGTCCCTTGTATCATCGTGGCGATTCTTGCCGTGATCACCTGGCGCTCCACGCACGCGCTGGATCCCTACAAGCCGCTCGTTTCCGAACACAAGCCGGTGACCATCGAGGTGGTTTCGCTGGATTGGAAGTGGCTGTTCATCTACCCCGAGTACGACATCGCCACGGTCAACGAGATCGCGTTCCCCGTGGACGTTCCGGTCAACTTCCGGATCACGTCGGCATCGGTCATGAACTCGTTCTTCATTCCCCAGCTCGGCAGCCAGATCTACTCGATGGCCGGCATGGAGACCAAGCTGCACCTGAACGCGCGTGAAGCCGGCACCTACGCCGGTATCTCGGCCAACTACAGCGGCGCCGGTTTCTCCGGCATGCGCTTCAATGCCCACGCCATGTCGCAGGAAGGGTTCGACAACTGGGTCAAGGAAGCCAAGGCTTCCCCCTCCGCCCTGACCCCCGAGGTCTACGCGGAACTGACCAAGCGCAGCGAGCGCAACCCGGTCGTGAAGTACTCGTCGGCGCCGCCCGCCATGTTCGATTTCATCCTGGGCAGCACGATGACCAAGATGGCCGGCGTGGACTCCGCCACGTGCACCTCCACGTCGAATAATCTGATCGCAGGAATCAACTAACAATGCTCGGGAAACTCACCCTCGAGGCCATTCCGTACCATGAACCTATCGTCATGGTTACGCTGGCCGCCGTGTGCCTGGGAGGCCTAGCGGTCTTCGGCGCCGTCACCTACTTCGGCAAGTGGAAGTACCTCTGGACGGAATGGCTCACGTCCGTCGACCACAAGCGCATCGGCGTGATGTACATCATCGTCGCGCTGATCATGCTGCTGCGCGGCTTTGCCGACGCCATCATGATGCGCACCCAGCTGGCGGTCGCCTCCGCCGACTCGGCGGGATTCCTGCCACCGCACCACTACGACCAGATCTTCACCGCCCACGGCGTCATCATGATTTTCTTCATGGCGATGCCTTTCATCACCGGGCTGATGAACATCGTGGTGCCGCTGCAGATCGGCGCCCGCGACGTGGCCTACCCGTTCCTGAACTCGCTGAGCTTCTGGCTGTTCGGCGCCGGCGTCGCGCTGATGATGATCTCGCTGTTCGTGGGCGAATTCGCCGCGACCGGCTGGCTCGCTTATCCGCCGCTGTCCGGGCTGGACTACAGCCCGAGCGTGGGGGTGGATTACTACATCTGGGCCCTGCAGATATCCGGGCTGGGCACCACGCTTAGCGGCATCAACTTCATCGTGACCATCCTGCGCATGCGCGCGCCGGGCATGAGCCTGATGAAGATGCCGATCTTCACGTGGACCTCGCTGGTCACCAACGTCCTGATCGTCGCCGCCTTCCCCGTGCTGGCCGCGACCCTGGCGCTGCTGACGATGGACCGCTACCTGGGCACGCACTTCTTCACGAACGACATGGGCGGCAACGTCATGATGTACGTGAACCTGATCTGGATCTGGGGCCACCCCGAGGTCTACATCCTGGTGCTCCCGGCGTTCGGCGTGTATTCGGAAGTGGTTGCCACCTTCGCCCGCAAGACGCTGTTCGGCTACAAGTCCATGGTCTACGCCACGGCCGCCATCGGCGTGCTGTCGTTCCTGGTCTGGCTGCACCACTTCTTCACCATGGGAGCGGGGGCCAACGTCAATGCCTTCTTCGGCATCGCGACAATGATCATCTCGATCCCGACCGGGGCCAAGATCTTCAACTGGCTGTTCACCATCTACCGCGGCCGCCTGCGCATCACGACGCCGGTGCTGTGGACGCTGGGCTTCATGATCGTGTTCGTCATCGGCGGCATGACCGGCGTGATGCTGGCCATCCCCGGCGTGTCGTTCGTGCTGCACAACAGCCTGTTCCTGATCGCCCACTTCCACAACACCATCATCGGTGGCGTGGTGTTCGGCTGCATCGCCGGCATGACCTACTGGTTCCCGAAGGCGTTCGGCTTCACGCTGAACGAGCGTCTGGGCCGCTATTCGTTCTACTGCTGGTTCGTCGGTTTCTTCATGGCCTTCATGCCCCTGTACATCCTGGGCTTCAAGGGCATGACGCGCCGCCTGAACCATTACGACAACCCCGAATGGCAGCCCTACCTGCTGGTCGCGCTGGCCGGTGCCGCGCTGATCATGCTGGGCATCTGGTTCCTGCTGCAGCAAGTGTTCGTGTCGGTGCGCCAGCGCAAGCAGAACCAGGACGTCACCGGCGATCCCTGGGATGGCCGCACCCTGGAATGGGCGATTTCCTCGCCGGCTCCTTTCTACAACTTCGCCCACGTTCCTCACGTCGATGAACTGGACCAGTTCTGGGAAGACAAGCAAAGCGGCAAGGCCTACAAGCGCCCCGCCAAGTACGAAGACATCCACATGCCGCGCAACACCGCCATCGGCGTGTTCATCGGCGCCTTTGGCCTGGTCATGTGCTTTGCCCTGATCTGGCACATCTGGTGGCTGTCCATCGTCGGCTTCGTCGGCATGATCGGTTCGTTCATTGTTCGCGCCTATGACCGCGACATCGACTACTGGGTCCCGGCCGCGGAAGTCGAACGTATCGAAAACGCTCACTTTGACAAAATGCAGAAGGCCGCCTGAGCCATGATTCAAGCCGTAGCCACCCACCCCCACGCGGGTCACGACGATCACGCGCATCACGACGATGGATCCAAGACCGTTTTCGGTTTCTGGGTCTATCTGATGAGCGACTTGCTGATCTTTTCGGTGCTGTTCGCCACGTTCGCGGTGCTGTCCAACGCCACCGCGGGCGGCCCCACCGGCAAGGAACTGTTCGACCTGAAGTTCGTGCTGGTCGAAACGCTGTTGCTGCTGTTCTCCAGCTTCACCTTCGGCATGGCCAACCTGAACGTCCACGCCAACAACAAGGCCCGCGCAATGGGCTGGTTGATGGTGACGTTCCTGTTTGGCGCGGGCTTCATCGCGATGGAAATCTATGAATTCCATCACCTGATCAGCATCGGCGCCGGTCCGGGCCGCAGCGCCTACCTGTCGGCGTTCTTCACGCTGATCGGCACGCACGGCCTGCACGTCACGTTCGGCCTGATCTGGATCATCGTCCTGCTGGACATGATCCGCCGCCATGGCCTGGACTCGACCAACAAGCGCCGTCTGGCGTGCCTGAGCCTGTTCTGGCACTTCCTGGACATCGTCTGGATCTGCGTCTTCACCTTTGTCTACCTTCTGGGAGCCCTCTGATGTCGCACTCCGCTGCGGCCGCACACGGCCACGACGATCACGCCGCCGACCACGGCAGCCTGAAGTCCTACATCATCGGTTTCGTGCTCTCGCTGCTTCTCACCTTCGGCTCGTTCGGCCTGGTGATGTACGGCGCGTTGTCCCATACCGCCACCATCATCGGCGTGGTGGCGCTGTGCGTGCTCCAGTTGCTGGTGCAACTGGTGTACTTCCTGCACATGGGCGCATCGAAATCGGCCCGCGACAACCTGGCAGCCTTTGTCTTCACCGTGATGATCATCGCCATCATCGTCGGCGGTTCGGCCTGGGTGCTGTACAACATGAACGTCAACATGGGTCACGCCATGTAATGACGGTCCGCCGTTGAAGCAAAAAAACAGGCGCCCCCGGGCGCCTGTTTTTTTTGGCCGGAAGGGGCATTGAATCCGCCCCTTGCTTCCTTGCGATCCCCGGCTACCCGGGCGCCTTCACGGTCAACGCCACGTTCGCGCGCCGCGCAAGTTCGGCCGCCGTCACGCCAACAAAGGGTTGCACGCGCGACTGCTGGTTAAGGTCGCAGGCGGCCGCGCCCGCGGCGCCGTCCAGCACCTGCCGCACGGCGCGCGCGCCCATCGGGCCGACCGGACCGCTGTTGTCCAGTTGCCAGGCCAGCATGTCCGCCACCGCCATGCCGCAGCGCCACGGCGTGCGGTAGAGGCCGGCATCGTGCTCCAGCAGCATGTTGACCTTGGCGTCCTTGCCCAGGCGCAGCATCGTCACCAGCGGCAGCGCATCGGCGTCGGCAACGCCTTCGATGCGGATGCCCGGGTCCGTCCGGTCGGAAGCATCCGCGCCCCGCTCCAGCCAGTTCAGATAGAGATCGTCGGGCAGCCACGGCAGGCTGGCTGGCGCAATGCCGTTGCTGTTCATGCCCGTCGCGTCATCCGTCCTGGACAGAGGCACGCCGGCCGCCAGCAGGCGCTCCGCGACGGCGCGCAGCTTGGCGCGCTGGGCATCCCAGGCCTCGCTGTTCCGATTGACGGATGCACGGATTTCGACCTGGTTCCAGACGCTCAACAGGCTGGACAGCGCCTCCGGCGTCAAAGGCGCTTGCGGCTTCGCGGCGGCCTGGGCCAGCCGGTCCACCAGCGCGGGCTGCAGGTAGCGGACGGCGATGCTCAGCGCCTCGTTCAGACCATTGCGCTCGGGCGTCTTGCCGCTGCCGTAGCCGCCCGCCGCCGGATCCGCGCCATGGTCCAGCACGTAGGTCACGCGTTCGGGAACCGGATACACGGCCGTGGGCGTGAGTTCGCCCGTGGAGGATTCGCGCAGCGCTTCGAGCAGCGGCGTTTCCCACATGGCGCGATTGCCGTAGTACATGCGGATATAGGCGGCGTTGATGTCCGCCCCCTTGGCCAGCAGCTTCTCGGCGAACCAGAATTTCTTGGGGCTTTGCAGCGCGGCGTGCAGCAGCGTGCGCCCGTTCTTCTCGCGCGCGTTCGGGTTGGCGCCCTTGTCCAGCAGATACGCCAGATTGTCCTGGTCTTCGCTGTAGTAGGAGATGCGCCGCATCAGCAAAGGCGTGCCGTTCGAGTCGACCGCGTCCACGGTCGCGCCCGCCGCGATCAGCATGTCCGCCAGCGCATAGCGCTCCGCCGCCGGACGCGTGTCCTTGGCGTCGGGCAGCGCGCTGGCCAGCAGCGGAAAGCCATTGTTGGGGCCATCGGCCTTTGCGCCCGCGTCCAGCAAGGCCCGCGCGATCTGCATCTGCTTGCGCGACACGGCCCCCGCCAAAGCGGACGTGCCGTTTTCGTTCACGCCGTCGGGGTCCTGCCCGCCCGCCAGCTCGGCGCGCACCGCATCCAGGTCATCCGCGGAGATCGCCTTGAAGATCGCCAGCCGCGGCCGGCAGGCATCACGGGTCAGCGACTTCTCATCCAGGGCGGCGCCGATGCGGCTGGCAATATTGGCGGGGATGGGCTCCTTGGCCGCCAGGCGCCGCGAGCAATACAGCCGGTAGTCCTCGCGCGCCAGGGCTTCGAAGTAGCCGCGCTTGTCGCTGGCTTTTCCGCGCTGCGCCCAGCGGGCGTCGCCGCGGTTCAGATAGGCCGCCGTGCGCGCGGGATCGCGCCGCAGCACATCGCCGAGAATCCGGTCCGCCTGCGCCGCGTCGCCGGATTCGGCCAGCCAGAAGCCGTAGTCGTTCAGGGCCGTCAGCATGTCCGCGTCCTTGCCGCCGGGGTCGATCTCGCGGTAGTCCTGCTCCATGACGAAACGGCGCAGGTCCGCCAGCGCGCGGCTGAACTCGGCCGTCTTCGCGCGCGGGATCGCGCGCGCCACTTGATGCAGGGTGCGGAAGGTGGCCGTCACGTCGAGCGGGGTGCGATGTTCAAAACGCACCTCCGCGGGAAACGTCTTCATGCGCCCGGGATAGTCCGTCAGCGCCGGCCGCAACGACGCCAGCGCCTGCGCGCGGCGCGCCTCGTCCCAGGGACGGCTGCTGGTGATGACCGCCAGCCGGGCGTCGGCGGATACCGTGGCGGCCTCGCCGGTTTCATCCACCAGGTAGCCATTGGCCTCGGCGTCGCCCGCGCCGTCGTGGCGGTAGCCCACCCAGTAGAACGTCTCCGCGCCGCGCGGCGGCCGGACGCTCACGTTTTCCTCGCGCGACGCATTCCACCGCGCGGGGTCGATCACAAGCGGTTGGGACCGGAAGTCCAGCCGGAACGCCTTGCCGTCCTCCCTGATATAGCGATACAGATAAAGGCGGTTTTCCATCTGACCGACCAGCACCGCATCCTTGACGTTCTCGGTGCCCCACGCGCGCCGCTCCGGTTCCCGCAACGGGTATCGGGACAGGCGCATCGATTCGATGACGGCGCCGATATCGTAGGCCTGGGCGGGCGGCGGCGCCGCCGCCAGGCCGGCCAGCGCCAGCGCGACGGCGCCGAACGAACGGGAAACTGCGGGGCGGAAGATGCGCGGCATGCGTCGGTGAAGTGATGCGAAGGAAAAGGATGCCGATGATACCCGCCCGGCGGTTTGCTCTCGCCTTGCTGGGCCACGCGCCTCCCGGGTATCCGAAGGGCGGTTCGGGACTGCGCGACCGAACGGCGGCATTCGCCGGCCAGCGCTTTCCAACATTGCTGGCGAGGAATGTTGAACGGCGATGGCAAGGAGTGCATTGATCGCTCAGCCAGAAACTCGTTGCTAACACGGATCGGGCCAAATTTGACCCGACCGGGTCAAATTTGGCCCGATCCCTTTCCTTAGTTATCAATGGCTTATAAAACGCCGGGTCAAACTTGGCCCGGTTTTTCGTTGAAAACCTGGTTTTTTGGCGCCGTGGCCCCCTAGAACAAGCATCCATGGGTCGGAACCGCCCCTACTTCATTGATTCTTATGGGTTTATTTTGAATTCCTGAAACTGGCACGGACTTTGCATATGTCGCCGGTATCCCTGCTTCGGGATATTCCGGCCCTGAACGGGCCTTAACGACGACAACGGAGTTCCGTCATGCCTACCCCCGCCTACATCAGCATCACCGGCAAAACCCAGGGCAACATCACCCAGGGCGCCTTCACCGCCGACTCGGTCGGCAACGTCTACGTGGAAGGCCACGAAGACCAGATCCTGGTCCAAGAGATCGAGCACCGCGTCAACACCCCGACCGACCCGCAAAGCGGCCAACCCTCCGGCCAGCGCGTGCACAAGCCCTTCACCTTCACCAGCGCGCTCAACAAGGCCACGCCCTTGATGTACCAGGCCCTGGCCGCCGGCGAAATGCTGCCCAAGGTGGAAGTGAAGTGGTACCGCACGTCCATCGACGGCAAACAGGAACACTTCTTCACGACCGAACTCGAAGACGCCACGATCGTGGACATCACCAGCGTGCTGCCGCACGCGCAGGACCCCAGCAAGTCGGACTACACGCAGCTGATCAAGGTGGCCATGGCCTACCGCAAGATCACCTGGACGCACGCGATCGCGGGCACGGAAGCCTCGGACGACTGGCGCAAGCCGCTGGAAGGCTGAGCCGGGCCGGGCTGAGCTGAGCTGGTCCAGGGTGAGCTGAGCTGGGCTCAGATGAGAGATTGGCTCGACAAGCCCGCTTGTTCAAGCAGGGCCCGGGAGTCCGCCGCAAGCGGTGACTCCGTCCTGTTTTTGTTCTTACGCAGCCGGAACGATTGTTTCCATCGTTCCGGTTGCTCAGGATGTCGATATGCCCCGTTTATCCGATGTGCGTTTTACGTTCTCCCCGTCCGCCACAGGCGTGGACTTCGAGGTGCTCGAATTCACGCTCGATGAAGCCTTGTCCGAGACCTTCCTTCTGCGCGTGGAGTTGTCGAGCTTCGATCCGGCGGTGGACTTTGGCGCGATGCTGGATCAACCGGCGCTGTTCACGATCTGGCGCGGGGATATGCCCGTGCGACACGTCCATGGCGTGGTCTCCAGCTTCGAGCAGGGCGACACCGGCTTCAGAAGGACGCGCTACCGCGCCGTGGTGGAACCCGCGTTGGCGCGCGCTGAGTTGTGCTCCGACTGGCGCATCTTCCAGCAGCAGTCGGTGCCCGACATCCTTGAGCAGATCATCAAGTCGCACGGCATCACGGACTACGAACAGGTCACCACCAACCCGCACCTGCCGCGCGAGTACTGCGTGCAGGCCGGAGAAACCGACCAGGCCTTCCTCGCCCGCCTGGCCGCGGAAGAGGGATTTTTCTACCGCTTTGCGCACACGGACAAGGGACATCGCTTGATCCACGGCGACCGGATCTATGTGCACGGCGGGATCGAAGGCGGGCCGGTGGAGTACAACTCGGCAGCCGGAGGCGACCAGCCGGCGCCCGCGCTGCGGCGCTTTACCTACGCAGAACACGTGCGCACGGCGCGCCAGACGCAGCGTGACTACACCTACACGCATCCCCAGTACGACCAGGAGCATTCGCCGGTCGCCGCCGACCTGGATCGTCAGGACCCGCGATACGAACGCTACGACTACCCCGGCCGCTACAAGCGCGACGAGGCAGGCAAGCCCTTTACGCAGAGCCGTTTGCTGGGACTGCGCCGCGACGCCCGCATGGCGCGAGTGGAGGGCGACGACGCACGCCTCGTTCCCGGCGTGGCCTTCGACCTGACCGGCCACCCCCGCGAGGACTGGAACCACGGCTGGCGCCCGGTGCGCATGCGGCACCACGGCGTGCAGCACACGAGCCAGCAGGAGGAAGGGGCCGAAGCGTCGCAGGGCACGCAGTACCGCTACACCGCCGACATCGTGCCCGACCGCGTGGACTGGAAGCCTGAACCCGCCGTCAAGCCGCGCATCGACGGCCCGCAGATAGCTTCAGTCGTGGGTCCGGCCAACGAAGAGATCTATTGCGACGAGTACGGGCGAGTAAAGGTGCAGTTTCCCTGGGATCGCCTGGGCAAGCACGACGAACACAGCTCGTGCTGGATCCGCGTGTCGCAGAACTGGGCGGGCGCGGCCTGGGGCCATATGGCGATCCCGCGCATCGGCGATCATTTCCGGAAGAACGTACCGGGCAACGAACCTGCCGCCTTACGCCTTGCCGCAGCACAAGACGCGGATGACGATCAAGAGCAAGTCCCACAAAGGCGATGGGTTCAACGAATTGCGCTTTGACGACGAGCTCGATCAGGAAGAGATCTACATCCATGCGCAGAAGGACCAGAACATCCACGTCAACCATGACGAATCCACCTTCATCGGCCACGATCGCGGCGAACAGGTCGAACACGACGAGCGCATCGTCATCGGGCATGACCGCAAGAAGACGGTGGGCAATGACGAGCAGGTCACCGTGGGGCAGGACCGGCAGCAGGACATAGGCCGCGACGACCTGCTCAGCATCGGACGCAACCACGGCATCACCATCGCCAAAGACCGTATCGAAGCGGTCGGCAACAACCGCCAGGACAGGACGACCGCAAACCACTGGGTGGAAATCGGCGGTCACCTTGAACAAAAGATCCAAGGCCATGCCGACATTCAAGTTGGCCAGCGCATCACGCATCGCACCCAGGACTACGAGATTCTCGCCGCGAATAGCCTGACCATCAGGGCGCCGGGAGGGACGTTGCGCATCGATGGCGCCGGCATCACGCTGGATGGCATTGCGATACAGATCAAAGGTCCGTTGTCGACCTCCGCTCAAGGCCACGCCAATTCGATTGCCCACAGCGGCGTCCCGGACATGGGAGAACCCGTGTGCGTGGGCTGCCTGCTGAAGGCCATCGCGGAAGGGCGCAGCCTCGTCCGGTTGGAAGGAGCGGGCGCATGACCACATCGTTTTCACAGGATCTGATCAACCCGTTGCGCAAGTCGCCGTCACATCGCCTGACCGCCATCGTGGAAATGGCGCGCTTGCCAGTGCCTGCGCGTCAGACCTTGCTGGACGGACATGCGCACACCGCGTGGCCGCTACTGAATCAACCGTGTTTCTCCAATCTTCGCGAGATGGGCCCGTGGCTGTTCGCAGCGGAGCCGGATGCCGATCTTCAACGCCAATACGACTTTCATCGCACCTTGACCGATAAAGCCGGAGACGCCCTATGCGGCTGGTTGATCAGCGCCTTGCCGCCAGCCGGACTCGCCGCGCACCTTGCCCAAGCCACGACCGCCCGAGGACCCGACGGCCACACGTACATGCTGCGCTTCCATACCGAGCTGGCGTTTCCCGTGCTTCATGCGCGGCACGATCTGCCGGGTATCGGCCACTTGCTGGCCCCCGTCCAATCCTGGTGGGTAACCGAACCTCATCCCGAGCGCAAAGCCTGGCGGCACTACCCGGGTTACGACCAGCCCCGGCATGCCGGCGTCCCGCTCATTGAGCTCGATCAGGCGTGTTGGGACGCCTTGGCGGGCGACCCGCTCAGTTATCGCCTGGCCGAACAACTCCGTGAGCCGCTCACCGCTGCGGGAATGGAGGAAAACTGTCATGGAACGCGGCTTGGATTGGTGGGATCGCTACTGCGCGAGGCGCGAGCGGGAGGATTGACGCGGCCGGGCGACCTGGCCGACTACGTCACCCTGCTTGCCCTGCACGGGCGCAAGCTGCGCGGCATCGCCGCATGGCAGGAGGCGCTGGCGGAAGCACGCAATGACGGCCAGCCCCTCGCACAGGCGCTGAAGGTGCGCGCGTTCCCAAACCTATAGAGGAAGAACCGCCATGTATGGCTGGAAAGACACTTTCGACCGATGCGAAGACAACCGCTCACTGCTCGATACCATGCTGAATCCCGGCGCGGAAGTGACCTGCACGCGCACGTTCACCATCCTGCCGCTGCGCTATGGCGCCGTCGGCGGGACCGCCGCCCAGCGCCAGTTGTTGCCGTCGCTGCCCAAGCATCTGGACAAACCCAGACAGGCGAGCGACCTGGCGGAATCGAGTTACGCGCTCCGGCCCATGCGAGCGGGCTTTCTCTATGTCCTGCTCAAACGCAAGAGCATCGGCTCTTACGCGTGGCATAGTCAATATCGCGTCTCGGAACTCGGCACGCTCGACTACATCGATGCCGAAAATCCCTGGGCGCCCCCCGCGCCGATCAGCGCCGGCAGGGACGGCATCCAGGGAATGACATGGATGCTCAAGATCAACGACCTGGACGATATCGGCGACCTGCGTCTGCTCTTCAGTCCAGCTCCCTTGACCAAGGACGTACTGCGCAAGTATCGCGTCCTGGCGTCGTATCGGGACACGCTGGCCTCCATCGATGTGGCCAAGCTCGCGTCGGCCGCTCCGCCCGAGATGGACAACGTGCTGCCTCAGCACCAGCTTGAGGCCGTGGCGGACTTTGCCGCGAACAGTCGGCCCGCGCTTCGCGATCTGCTCAAGACCCAGGCATTTCCTTCCTTTCCTCCGCCTTATATGGCCGCGCGTGCCGAGATGATGCCCGCTGGCAGCCGCAAGGAATACCGTGGCGCGGCGATTGTCGTCGACGACGCGATCGGCATCACTCAGGAGCTCAATGCCTGGCGCAACGCAAGCACCGAGCCCGTGGAAGCCTTCATGAAAACCGAGGATGGAGAAAAGCTCACCAACCATCGCAAGTTCACCATCGCTTTCGCCATCGAGAACATCAAGAAGACGCTGGCTGAAACCGCCGAGCGCGACTACTACAAGGAAGAACAGAATACCGGCGTGCGCTATACCGACCGCGAATACGAAATGAGCAATCGCCATGCCGTTGTCCAATCGGCGGGCAACTACAAAAACTACCGCAACCCAGAGCACCAGCGGCAGGTGCAGGAGCGTATCGCGGGCCAGCGGCGCCGGGAAAGCTGGGACAAGTACGCGCCGTATATCAACGAAGACATGCGCCAGGCGTTCCTGGCCGACTATCACCGCATTGTCGATGAGACGGACAAGGCCAAGGATGCCAGGGCCGCGGACCATCTGCGTTGGCTTGAGAGCGAGCCATTCCTCAACGCGCTGGACGCCTTCGACCGCGACGATACCGAACAGGGAATGCTGTTCGAAGACCAGATAGGCCGCGCCATCGCCGGCATGAACGCCACCGCCGTTGGCCACGCACTGCTAGAGCGTTGGCGCGAGGCGGGCATTTCACGAGAGAACCTGTTCTGGCGGTCGCTGGCGCAAAACCAGGAATCCGCCGAGGACGAGATCGACAAACTGTACGCCGAGCGCAGCATGCTCGCGCAGCGCGATACGCAAGCGCAACAGGATCGGATCAAGAAGCTGGCCGATCTCTTCGACAAGGCCCACGCATTGGTCGATGAATTGGCGCAGAGCACGACGGCTGGCCCGCCCGCCAGCTATCTGGTCGGCTCGGCCGTCGTCGTCAATACGCTGGGCAATACGCTATTCCAGAACAAGCTTGCCGCAGCGGTCGACAAACCCTCCAACTGGTTGTTGGCGAACGTGCTGCATGCGCGGCTGGGCCACTATGCCCAGCACTTCCGCCTGGAAACGCGCGGCGGCAAGGCGTTGAGCCAGGGCACGGTGAGACGCATGGACCGTTCCGCCGCCAGCAGCTTCGACGACGCCCTGCGCGCTGGCACAAAAGGACCCATGGCCGAAGTGCGCGTGGGCGGATTGCTGGTGGTGCTGGAGCTTTGGAACCTGACCAATCGCCTCGATGCGGTCGACAAGCACAGCAGGGAGTACGCGGAAATCGCCGCGGCGATGGTGGGGCTGACCGCAGCGGGTCTGGAGATGGGCGCCGCGGCGGCGGGCTTTGCGGAACGAAGCGGCAATGCAGCAGTTCAGCAAGGCGCCAAGGTGTTCAGGGGTGGATTGAGGCTGACGGCGGGGACGCTGGCGGGCGGGGCTGCGGCGGTGGGGGCTTGGTATGACCTTCAGGACGCAATAGAGAACTTCAAAGCAGAAAAGTTTTCCATTTCCGCACTATACGTATTGCGAGCGCTTGCCCAAACGGGAGCGGCAGGTCTCTCAATTGCGGTCGGCCTTGCGTCTGCCGGGTTCTACCTTGAATACCTAATCGAGAAACACGGTTCCAATGGCCGTTTCGGCCACGCTCTGACGTACTCCGCCAAAATATCTTCATCGCTGGCACTCCGTATGATTCCCATGCTTCGTATTTTTTTTGGGCTCAATATGGTTTTTCTTGCACTCATGGTTATCGAAATATTCTTCCTACCTAATGCCCTTGAGCGCTATCTGGACCACAGCACTTTTCGCAAGAATCGTAGCAATGGGATAACCGAATCTGAAGAGAAAGAGGTTGAAATCATGCAACGCGCGATAGGGAGTGCACTCTGATGTACTTGATTGAATGGGCGTTTCAAATATCGAAACAAGAGATGTCCTACGAGGAGTGCGACGAAGCCGTCAAGAAACAGCAGCGCAAACCTGGACAACCTGCACTCAATGCACCCGAAGGCGTGGGCGAATCAGTTTCAACATCCGTCTACGACAATGACTCCGTATATGCCCGCAATGACATCTACTTGGACGTAAGGACGATCAACGATGAGAAGCGAGGCGTGATAACGATATTCTTAGGATGGATTGGCGCTTTTCTTTTTTATATGTTGTTTGCAATAGGAGGCCTCTCGATCGAGAAAATTTTCACGGGGCACCGTAACAACGGGGAACCCCTCGCCACTTCAGACTACTTTTTTCTGATATTTATTCCCCTAATCTGCGTAGGGGCAATCTTCATATATTTCAAGTATGCATTCCCATATCTACGGTTGGAGAGTTTCACGGCCCGACGCCTGATCGTCCGTTTCAACCGCATCACTCGTAAGGTATATCTGCTACGCCCCCAAAATCTGGGGGGCATTCGAATTTTGGACTGGGAAAAGACACAAGCTGTCATCGACAAGAACATGACCGAACTGGAGGGCACAGGCGGCTTCGTCCTGCTGGCCTGGGACAGGGCCGACGGGGTGGACCTGGAGGGCAACCCCACCGACAACATCGAGTTGGCCTTCGTCGGCAAGCCCACCCGCAACGCCAGCGAACTGCTGGCCTTCTGGGAATACATCCGCCGCTACATGGAAGAAGGCCCCGCCGCTGCCCCCGCACCCAAGAAACTCATCAACAAGTTTCCCTGGCCCTGGCTGTCGCTCAAGGTCGCCTGGCGCCTGGATACCCAGTTCCTGCGTCACAGCGCATTGTGGATATTCGTGCTGATCAACATCCTGATACTGCCAGCCATTCTGATTCACGCCATCGGCCATTGGCTGTCACTGCTGCTGTGCTATGAACCCAGATTCCCACGGGTCATTGAAGAGGCCGGGAAGACGTCACCGGGCTCTTCCGACCGGTCGCCAGCCGAGCGATGAACCCAGTCTTGGCTTATCCATTCAGGAGCCCTCGATGCAACCGCTTGTTCTTGTAGGCCATCGTCACAGCTGCCCCACCCATGGAGAGGGAACCGTGGTCAGCGGCGCCGCGCACGCCCAGGTGGATGGCCGCCCGATCGCCCGTGTCGGCGACACGATAAGCTGCGGGGCGGTGATCCAGACGGGATCGCCGGCTGCGACGGTTGAAGGCCGGGCGGTCGCACGGTTGGGGGACAAGACCAGCCACGGCGGCGTGCTGATCGAGGGTGAAGGGGGCTGGCTGGTCGATTGACCGGGGCGCCCGCCTCAGAACCGGTAGGTCGCCCCGATCCCCAGCCCCGCGCTGCGCCCCGCCGCCGGCTCGTAGTAGCGCCCATTGCTTTCGTTGACGATCACCGACCCCGCGTAGTGCCGGTCGAACAGGTTGTCCACGCGCGCATAGGCATTCAATTCCCAGGCGCCCAGGATCTTCACATAGCCCACGCTGGCCGCGGCCACGAAGTAGCCTGGCGCGTCTCCGTCGTTGGCATCGTTGACGTAGATCTTGCTCAGGTAGCGCCCTTCGACCGAGGCCTGCCAGCCTTGCGGCGGCGCCCAGGCCAGGGACGCAAACACCGCCTGGCGCGCAATGCCCGGAATCTTGTTGCCGGCGCGGATGGCGCCAGCGCTGTCGTCCGAATAGCGGGCATTCAACCAGGTGTAGGCGAACTGGGTACGCCAATGCCGGGCCATTTCACCCGACCAGCCCAGCTCGACGCCGTCACGCCGCGTGCGGCCGGCGTTCTGATAGCTGCTGCGCCCGCCGGAACTGCCCGCGGACACGATCTCGTCGTTGGTGCGGGTGTGGAATACCGCCGCCGTCAGCAGCCCGCCGGCCATGCGCGATTTCACGCCCGCTTCCAGATTGGTGCTGAGCGCGGGCATCAGGCCGAAGTTGAGGCCGGGCAGGCCATCGGGCCGATACGAAATCTCGTTCAGCGTCGGGGTCTCGAAGCCGCGTCCATAAGAGGCGTAGACGCTCACGTCGGCGTTCACGGCGTAGCGCAGCGCCGCCACCGGCAGGGCCTTGCGGTAGCGCGCGCCGCCGCTGTCGTCGGCGTTGCCCGGCGCGATGTAGTGGTCGTCGGAGTCGAAGCGGACCGTGCTCCAGCGCAGCCCGGCGTCCAGGGTCCAACGCTCGGCGAAATCCCACGAAGCCTGCAGATAGGGATCCGCGTTGTACACGGTGTTGGTCTCGTCGCGCCGCAGCGCGCCGCGCACGCCGAGTTGCTGGCCAGCCCCCGCGCCGGTGAAGTTCTGGTACCCCTTGCGGTCTTCGCGCATCGAGTCGTAGGAAAAACCTCCGATCAGGGTCAGCGGCCTGCCCGCCACGTCCAGCTCGGACGTCCAGCGCAGATCCGCGCCCCCATACTGACGTTTCAGATCAATGACGCCACCGGCCTGCGTGGGCGCAAGCTGCGCCGCGGGCGGGATCGACTGGTATTGCGTGGTGTCGCGCTGGCCGTAATACACCATCAGGCGCAATGCATTGCGTCCATTCACCTGATGTTCGTAGAGCAGCCCGCCTTGCGTCTGCTTTACCGTCTTGCGGGTGTTGTATTGCTCGGCCAGCGGCGCGCTGCGCGGATCGTCCTGAAACTGCTGATACGTGAGGCCCAACGGGTCCTGCGCCGTCAGGTCCACGCTGTTGACCACCACGGTTAAGCGGCTGGCGTCGTCCAGTTGCAGGCCCAGCTTTGCATTGCCCAGGTTCTTGCGGGCGGCGCTGTGGTCGCGGTAGCCGTCGGTGGTGAACCGCGTCAGATCCACCACATAGTCCAGTTCGCCGGCACCCGTGCCCGTGATTCCGCTTGCGCGGGTGCCATAGCGCCAGGTGCCGTAGCTGCCGCCCCAACCGCTGGCCGACAGCGAGGGCGGGGACGCGCCGTCTTCCGTGAACACCTGGATCACGCCGCCCGAGGAGTTGCCGTAGATTGCCGAGAACGGCCCGCGCAGCACCTCGACACGCGCGATGGAGCCGATGTCGATGTTCGAGGTCTGCCCCTGCCCGTCGGGCATCGTGGCCGGAATGCCGTCCACGTACAAGCGCACGCCGCGCACCCCGAAGGTGGACCGCGCGCCAAAGCCGCGGCTGGAAATCTGCAGGTCCTGCGCGTAGTTCTGGCGATTCTGGATCTGCAGGCCCGGCACTCCGGCCAGGCCTTCCGACAGGTTGATACCCGGCTGCCCGCGCCGCGTGGCCGCGCCCTCCACCACGTCGACCGAAGCCGGCGTGTCCAGCACCGCCGTGCCCAGGCGAGTACCGGTCACGACGACCGGGGCCAGCGTCGGCGCCTGCGCCTGCGCCAGGGTGGCCCCGGCCGGCGCGAACGCGAGGACCGCGCCCGCCGCGCGCCGCCATGCCCCATCGCCCCGCCATCGCCGCTGCGCCAAACCGCTCTCCTGTAGCTGTGGGCGGGAATCGGTTCTAATACCCGCCATGGATAATTCGCAAGACATCGAACGCCGCCTGCTGGATCTGGAGGTGAAGGCCAGCTTCGCCGACGATCTTCTGGAGCAACTGAACCAGATCATCGTCCGCCAGCAACAGCAGATAGACCGGCTATTGCGCGAGGTCGCCGACCTGCGCCAGCAGGCGCCCGAGGGCGCCGCCCCCTTCCGCAGCCTGCGCGACGAACTGCCGCCGCACTACTGACGCGCACTACTGACGCGCGCTAATAGCGGTAGCGCAGCAGCCTCGTCATGCCTCCCAAGGGCTGAACCCTGCGCATCAGCCACAGCGCCGTCTGCGCCGGCCAGGAATACCGCGTGCGCTGACTGAGGTCTTCCGACTCGTAGCCCCCGTGCTCGGTGCGCAACCTCAGGCCCGGCACCAGCGCCTCCAGTTTCCTCGGACGGCCCAGGCTCCATCGCGTGACGGCCCCGGTTGAGCGGATCATGCGATTGTGCGCCACCCAGGTCAATCCCAACCGGTTGTAGGCATCGAAGACGATCTCGCCCGCGGGAAATCGCGTGGTGACCGCCCGCAGCAAGCGCAGCAGCGCATCCTCGGGCAGATACAAGAACAGGCCTTCCGCGACGATCAGCGTGGGCTTACCGGCGGGAATCCGCCCCAGCCACGCCAGATCGGTGACCGGCGAACCCAGCAAACTGCAGCCCGGCCTGACGGGATACAGCTTGCGCCGCAGCTCGATGACCTCGGGATAGTCGACCTCGAACCAATCGACCCCGAACGGCGGGTCCACCCTGAACACCCGGGTGTCCAGTCCGCACCCAAGGTGCAGCACCGTGGCGTCGCCATGCGCGGCAATGAACTCGCGGGCCCACCCGTCCAGCGTATGGGCCCGCGTCGCCAGGCCGATCATTTCGTCGCGGCGCATGCGCAGCCGGGAAAAATCGTGGTCGATACGGGCGACGGCCGCCGCCGCGTGGTGGTCCCTCAGCAAGGAGCCCGGCAGGCGGCTTTCCTGCGCCTTGGCGTAAAGCGTGATGAGGAGCGTCGCCTTTTCACGCGTGAGATGGATCTTTTCCATGCTGGCCCCGTCAGTCGTGCGCCAGCGCCTATCCCATAAATGGGGCATCTAAGCAAAACAATGCTTATTACCTCCATGAATGGAATTATCTTTTACGGATATACGGGTTTATCCCTACCTAGAAACGGCGCAACATTGAGTCATCGGGAAACAGCAACGAAGGACGACGGATAGGCCGCCGGATTCGCTCCCAAGCTCTTGAAATCGGAGGTTTACCATGAAGACCCTTGCTACCGCTTTGATGTTCTCGCTATCTGCACTGAGCGCCGGCGCCTACGCCGCCTCGCCCAACATCGAACCCAACAACGTTCCCTTCCAGGGCGTTTACGGCACCCCCTACGAAGGCCCCACCCGCGCCCAGGTGCAGGCCGAACTGGCCGCCGCCAAGGCCGCCGACAAGGCCGCGGGCCGCGATTCCAGCGTCGAACCGAACAACGTGCCCTTCCAGGGCGTGTTTGGCACGCCCCACACCGGCAAGACCCGCGCCGAGGTGCAGACCGAACTGGCCGCCGCCAAGGCCGCTGACAAGGCCGCCGGCCGCGATTCCAGCGTCGAACCGAACAACGTGCCCTTCCAGGGCGTGTATCACGGCAGCAACTAAGCCGCCCCACCGATTTACCCTCCCCTTGTTGTACCTTGGCCGCCCCGGTTGGGCGGCCTTTTTTGGCGTACTATCGGCTCAGATTCACGGTTCAGGCCCACGTGCCGCAATATCGACTCTACCGATCAGGGAGCAAATCTTGAGATATACCCGCGTTCTCGCTGCGTTGCTTATGTCTTGCGGGCTGACGGCGGCAGCCGTCGCCGCGCCACCGGTAATGCTGAACGACGCCCTCATCACGCAGATCTCCAAGGCCGACCGCGCATCGTTCCACGAAGCGGTGGCGCAATCGCTGAATCAGTCGGCCGATGGCCAGCGCACCGAATGGACCAGCACCGTCCAGCGCAAAAAGGCCGCGCCGATCACGGTGCAACTGACGCCCACCCAGACCACGAAGGCCAAGAACGACCGCGTCTGCCGCTTCCTGGTCGGCGAATTTGCCCGTACCACCACCACGGAAAAATGGCAGTTCTGGTTCTGCAAGCAGCCGGACGGCACCTGGAAGGCCAGCAGCAACTGATCCCGTGCAGGGGGCGTGACGCCCACCCATGAAAAATGCGCGCCGGCTCCGGAAGGAGCGGCGCGCATTTTCTTGCCCGCGAATGCGGCATTGGCTGAACCGGCCGCGCGGGACGCGCGGCGCGGCAGGAACAGCCAGGTACGGACGGCTTAAGGAGCTTCCACCCGGTTGGCGTCCAGCACCGTCATGGCAGCCATGTTGATGATGCGGCGCACGGTGGAGCTGGAGGTCAGGATATGCACCGGCGCATTTGCGCCCAGCAGGAACGGACCCACCGCCACGTTGCCGCCGGCCGCCGTCTTGAGCAGGTTGTAGGCGATGTTGCCCGAGTCCACGTTCGGGCACACCAGCAGGTTGGCTTCGCCCTTGAGCGAGGACGACGGCAGGATGCGCATGCGCAGCGCCTCGTCCAGCGCGCAGTCACCGTGCATCTCGCCGTCGATCTCCAGTTCCGGATCGATCTGGCGCACTAGTTCCAGCGCGCGGCGCATCTTGGCGCCCGACGCCGAACTGCCCGAACCGAAGTTCGAGCGCGACAGCAGCGCGACCTTGGGCGCCAGGTTCATGCGCGCCATTTCCTGCGCCGCCATCACGGTGAATTCCGCGATCTGCTCGGCCGTGGGCTCGTCGTTGACATGCGTGTCCACCAGCACCACCGTGCGCTCGTTGAGCAGCAGGATGTTCATGGCGGCGTACACGTTGTGGCCCGGACGGCGGCCGATGACTTCGTCCACGAAACGCAGGTGGTCGTGATAGGCGCCGACCGTGCCGCAGACCAGTCCGTCGGCATCGCCCAGGTGCACCATCATCGCGCCGATCAGGGTCAGGCGGCGGCGCATTTCGACGCGCGCCATTTCCTTGGTGATGCCGCGGCGGCACATCAGTTCCCAGTACGTCGTCCAGTACTGGTGGAAGCGTTCGTCGTATTCCGGGTTGGTGACTTCCACGTCCTCGCCCAGGCGCAGGCGCAGGCCGAATTTCTCGATGCGCGACAGCAGCACGGCGGGACGGCCCACCAGAATGGGACGGGCCAGGCCTTCGTCCACGATCACCTGCACGGCGCGCAACACGCGTTCGTCTTCGCCCTCGGTGAAGACGATGCGCGATTTGCCGCCGCCGCGCACGATGCGCTTGGCCGCCGAGAACAGCGGCTTCATGAACGCGCCCGAGTGGTACACGAACTGCTGGAGCTGCTCTTCGTAGGCTTCCAGGTCGGCCAGCGGACGCGTCGCCACGCCGCCGTCCATCGCCGCCTTGGCCACCGCCGGCGCGATGCGCACGATCAGGCGCGGGTCGAACGGCTTGGGAATCAGGTATTCAGGGCCGAACGAAATGTCGTAGGTGCCATAGGCGGCCGCGACCACTTCATTCTGTTCCTCTTCGGCCAACTGGGCGATGGCATGCACCGCCGCCATTTCCATTTCGCGCGTGATGGTCGTGGCGCCCACGTCCAGCGCGCCACGGAAAATGTACGGAAAGCACAGCACGTTGTTGNATGGCATGCACCGCCGCCATTTCCATTTCGCGCGTGATGGTCGTGGCGCCCACGTCCAGCGCGCCACGGAAAATGTACGGAAAGCACAGCACGTTGTTGACCTGGTTCGGGTARTCCGAACGGCCCGTGGCCATGACGACATCGTCGCGCACGCCGTGCGCCACTTCCGGCAGGATCTCGGGCGTGGGGTTGGCCAGCGCCAGGATCAGCGGGCGCGGGCCCATGGCCGCCACCATGTCGGGCTTGAGCACGCCGCCGGCCGACAGGCCCAGGAACACGTCCGCGYCCTGRATCACCTCGGCCAGCTTGCGCGCGTCGGTCTTTTGCGCAAAGCGCGCCTTGTCCGGRTCCATCAGCACGGTGCGGCCCTCRWAGACCACGCCTTCGATGTCGGTGACCCAGACATTTTCCAGCGGCAGGCCCAGGTCCACCATCAGGTCCAGGCAGGCGAGCGCCGCCGCGCCCGCGCCCGAGGTCACCACCTTGACCGTCTTGATGTCCTTGCCCACGACCTTCAGGCCGTTGATGAAGGCGGCCGACACGGTGATGGCCGTGCCGTGCTGGTCGTCGTGGAAGACGGGGATCTTCATGCGTTCACGGAGCTTGCGCTCGACGGTGAAGCACTCGGGCGCCTTGATGTCTTCGAGGTTGATGCCGCCGAAGGTGGCYTCCAGGCCGGCGATGATCTCGACCAGCTTGTCCGGGTCGGTTTCGTYGATCTCGATGTCGAACACATCCAGGCCGGCAAACTTCTTGAACAGCACCGCCTTGCCTTCCATGACCGGCTTGGAGGCCAGCGCGCCGATGTTGCCCAGGCCCAGCACCGCGGTGCCGTTGGTGATCACGCCGACCAGGTTGCCGCGGGCGGTGTANTGCCTTCCATGACCGGCTTGGAGGCCAGCGCGCCGATGTTGCCCAGGCCCAGCACCGCGGTGCCGTTGGTGATCACGCCGACCAGGTTGCCGCGGGCGGTGTARCGAAACACGTTGGCGGGATCCGCCACGATTTCCTCACAGGCCGCCGCCACGCCGGGCGARTACGCCAGCGCCAGGTCGCGCTGGTTCACCAACGGCTTGGAGGCCACGACTGAGATCTTTCCGGGAGTGGGGTACTCGTGATAGTCCAACGCCGCCTGGCGGTCTGATTGCGTGTTCATGGGCTTTAGCCTCGCTGTCTTGAATATGCAAAAATTCTAGGCTTCCAGACATAAGGCGATCATTCGGATTTAATATTGTTCCATTACCTTTACCTTATGACCTCTCTATGACGGCCTTTGATCCGGATGCCGTTATCCGGAAATTGACCTCGCGCCTGAAGATGCGCCACCTCATGCTGCTGCTGCAAATCGAGCAGCATGGGTCGCTGACCCGGGTGGCGGAACACATGGCCACTAGCCAGCCCGCCGTGACGAACGCCCTGGCCGAACTGGAAAGCATGTTCGACGTGCCCCTCTTCGACCGCTCCGTTCGGGGCATGACGCCCACGCCGCTGGGCGCGGTGGTGCTGGCCCGGGCCCGGGGCCTCGTCCACGACCTGGGGCATCTGGTGCAGGAAATGGAAGCCGTGGCCGCCGGCCATGCCGCCCACCTGCATATCGGCGTCATTCCCTTCGTCTCCGGCCAGATGCTATCGGCGGCCATCGGCCGCACCTTGCCGCAAGGCCGCCGGATCACCGCCACCATCCACGAAGGCCAGGGGCCCGCCCTGCTGCGGCAACTGCGCGACCACACGCTGGACATCGTCGTGGGCTGGGCCACGCCCTCGGTGGACCTGAGCAATATCGATTTCGAGGTGCTCTACCACCAGCAGCCGCGCCTGATCGCCAGCCGCCGGCTGGCCGCCCGGCTGGGCCGTTCGCGGCTGGAATGGAACCGGCTGGCCGACCTGGACTGGATCCTGGGCACGCCCGGCAGTCCGATCCGCGAACAGGTGGCCGACATTTTCCTGCGCGCCGGACTGGCGCCGCCGCCCCCTTCCGTGCAAAGCGACTCCTCCAAGCTGATCGGGGAAATGATCGTGGCCAGCGACCGCGCCGTGTCGATTCTGCCCGCCGATATCGCCGACGAACTGGTGCGCATCGCCGGCGCGGCCATCGTGCCTTACTCCTTTGACTGGACCCTGCCCCCGATCTCGCTGTTCACCCGCGCCGACGGACTGCGGCGCAACGTGGACGCCTTGTTCGCGTCGGCCTTGCGCGAGGTCTACACCAAGGGCGCGCGCCCGCCCATGTAGCGCCGGCCGCGCGCCCAAGGGCGGGTATCATGAAAGCCGGACTGACCTGTGCGGCCCGCGGCTTGCGGCCCGGTCACGGCGCCAGTTCCCCCGGGAGGCCGTAGATGACGCAGGCGAACACGCAGGCCCCGCACGCTCCTCAGCCCTGGCACCAGCTTTCCGTCGACCAGACGTTCAGCAGCCAGGTCACCAGCCCGTCCGGCCTGTCGCAGGACCAGATCCGGCGCAGGCAGGAGACCTTCGGTTTGAACGCCCTGCCCCCGCCGGTGCGCCGCAGCGCGTGGCTGCGGTTTCTGGGCCATTTCAACGATGTGCTGATCTACATCCTGCTGGGCGCGGCGGCGGTCACGTCCTTGATGGGGCATTGGCTGGACACCGCCGTGATCCTGGCGGTCGCGATCATCAACGCCGTCATCGGCTATGTGCAGGAAAGCAAGGCCGAACGCTCCCTGGACGGCATCCGCGGCATGCTGTCGAACCACGCCCGCGTGGTGCGCGACGGCCAGAAGGAAGATATCGACGCCCGCGATCTGGTCCCCGGCGACATCGTGATCCTGCGCCCGGGGGACAAGATCCCCGCCGACGTCCGGCTGTTCGATACGCATCACTTCCGCGTCGAGGAATCGATGCTGACCGGCGAGTCCACCATCGTCGAAAAGCACGATGCGCCGCTGGCGGGCGACGCCCCGCTGGGCGACCGCCTGAACCTGGGGTTTTCCGGCACCCATGTCAGCGCGGGCAACGCGCGCGGCATCGTTGTCACGACAGGCAGCGACACCGAGATCGGCCACATCAACCGCATGATGAGCGATGTGCGGACGCTGCAGACGCCGCTGCTGCGGCAGATGGAACAGTTGGGCAAGCGCATTTTCCAGGTGGTGCTGGTCATGGTGGCGGCCCTGTTCCTGATCGGCCGCTATCTGCTCGACATGCCCCTGGCCGATCTGCTCCTGTCGCTGATCAGCATCGCGGTGGCGGCCGTGCCCGAGGGCCTGCCCGCCATCATCTCCATCATTCTGTCGCTGGGCGTACAGCGGATGGCGCGCAACCGCGCCATCATCCGCAAGCTCCCCACCGTGGAGACGCTGGGCGCGATGACGGTGATCTGCTCGGACAAGACCGGCACCCTGACCATGAACGAGATGACGGCCAGGAACGTGCTGCTTGCGGAAGGGACCTACCGCGTGGCCGGAGACAACACCCCGCCCGTGGGCGAGATCACCCGGGAATCCGACGGCCTGCCCGTGGACTGGCAGCGCGAAGACGCACTGACGCGCTTCGTGCGCGCGTCGGCCATCTGCAACGACAGCCAGCTCCACGAGGACGCCGACGGCCAGTGGCGCATCGTGGGCGCGCCCACCGAAGGCGCCATGATGGTGCTGGCCGCCAAGGCCGGGCAGGGCCTGGACGGCGTGGACAAACACGGCAAGGTGCCGTTCGACTCCACCTACAAGTACATGGCGCGCCGTTGCGACGACCACGGCCAGAACCTGATCTACGTGACGGGCGCGCCCGATGTGCTGTTCCGCCTGTGCGCGCGGGAACAGGGCGAACAGGGGCCGCGGGCGCTGCGCCTGGACTACTGGGAAAAGGGCCTGGAAGCCTTCGCGCACCAGGGGCTGCGCACCCTGGCCGCCGCCTACAAACCAGGCGCGGCGGGCGCGACCGCGCTGGATCATGCGGATTTCCAGGAAGGCCTGATATTGCTGGGCGTGGCCGGCATCATGGACCCGCCGCGCCCCGAGGCCATCGTCGCCATCGCCCACTGCAATCAGGCGGGCATCCGCGTAAAGATGATCACCGGAGACCATCCGGAAACCGCGATGGCGATCGGGGCCATGCTGGGCATGACCCACACGAGCGATGCGATCACCGGCGCACAGCTCCAGCACATCGGCGACGAGGAACTGGCCCGGCTCGCGCGCGACCACGACATCTTTGCCCGCACCAGCCCAGAACACAAGCTGCGCCTGGTGCGCGCGCTGCAAAGTTTGGGCGAAGTCGTCGGCATGACGGGGGACGGCGTCAACGACGCCCCCGCGCTCAAGCAGGCCGACGTCGGCGTGGCCATGGGCATCAAGGGCACGGAGGTCACCAAGGAAGCCGCCGACATGGTGCTGGCCGACGACAACTTCGCCTCTATCGCCTATGCCGTGCGCGAGGGCCGGCGCGTCTACGACAACCTGAAAAAGACCATACTCTTCATCCTGCCCACCAACCTGGCGCAGGCGCTGCTCGTCATCGCGGCGATCCTGGGCGGCGCGCTGGCGCCGCTGTCGCCGCTGCAGATCCTGTGGATGAACATGGCGACATCCACCACGCTGTCGTTCGGCCTGGCGTTCGAACCCGCCGAACCCGGCATGATGCACCGGCCGCCGCGCGCCCCGGGCAAATCCATCCTGGACGGCTTCGCCATCTGGCGCATCGCCTTTGTGGGGGTTCTGTTCACCGCCACGGCGTTCGTCATCGAGAGAAGCCTGATCGCCGCCGGCCGGGAACCGGACTTCATCCGCACGGTCATCCTGCAGACACTGGTGACCGCGCAGTGGACCTACCTGTTGAACTGCCGGTTGCAGGACCGGTTCTCGCTCACGCTCAGCATGTTCCGCAACAAGGCGCTGTGGCTCGTCACCATCGCGCTGGGGCTGCTGCAATGCGCCGTGATCTATCTGCCCTGGATGAACCGGGTGTTCGGCACCGTGCCGTTGCCGCCGGAGTACTGGACGCTGACGCTGGTCGCGGCCGCGGGGATCTTTTGCATCATCGAACTCGAAAAGCTGATTCTGCGCACGTGGCGCGCGCGGCGCGCCCGGCCCGTGCTGGCGCAACGCCCCGCGTCCTGATTTCCGAATCCCACTACACCGGCCTCCACCTCCATGCCAGCCAGCCAATTCATCATTCAACGCAGTTCGATCGACGGCGTGCAGGCCGTCGCCGCGTGCAGCCGGCACGCTTTCGCGCGGCATACGCACGATCAATACGGCATAGGCGTCATGCGCCAGGGCGCGCAGGTCTCGCACAGCGGACGCGGCCAGGTGCAGGCCGGCCCGGGATACGTCATCACCGTCAACCCGGGCGAAGTCCATGATGGCGCGCCCATCGGCGGCGGCGTGCGCGCCTGGCAGATGCTGTACCTGAACCCGGACGTGGTCGCCGATGCGGCGTCCGACCTGGAGGGCGGCGGGCGCCTGCATTACGAGTTCGAGTTGCCGGCGCGGGACCAGCCGGGACTGGCGCGCGACGTGCTGGCCCTGTACGCGCATGCCGTGGCCGGCGCCGCGCCGCTGGCCTGCGACACGCTGTTGCGGCGCGTTCTGGTGCAGGCGGGGGGCCCCCATGGCGGCCGGCCGGGGCCGGAAACTTGCCGGGGCGCGCCTGGCGCCATCCGCCACGCGCGCGGCCTGATTGACGATGACCCGGCCGCCGCGCTATCGCTGGCGGACCTGGCCGCCGCCAGCGGCCTGAGCCGCTACCAGGTGCTGCGCGCCTTTGCCCGCGCCACGGGTCTTACGCCGCACGCCTATCAAATGCAGCGCCGTCTGCTGCTGGCCCGCCAGTTGATCCGCCAGGGCCTGCCACTGGCGGATGCGGCGGTCTTGGGCGGATTTTCCGACCAAAGCCATATGACGCGGCTGTTCGTGCGCGCGTATGGCGTGTCGCCGGGGCGCTACGCGCTGGCGGCCGGCGGCGCCTGACGCGCCGCCGCTGCAATTCCGTTCAAGACGCAGCGCCGCCCGCGGTCCTACGCTGCGCTTTTCCTGAGCGGGTGCGGCAATGAACAAGAACGAGCGGATGCGGGGCTATGCCTATCTGGCCGCGGCCATGGCGCTGGTGGGCAGCACGGTGGTGGCCAGCAAGATCATCGGGGCAGGCCTGCCGCCCTTCACCGCGACCGCGCTGCGCTTCGCTATCGCGCTGCCGTGCTTCGCGCTGCTGATGGCGCTGACCGGCGCGCGCATTCCCCGGCTGGGCAGGCGCGACTGGCTCTTGCTGGTGGCGCAGGCCGTCGCCGGCAGCGTGGGCTACACCACCCTGCTGATCGCCGGGCTGCAACGCACGTCGGCGGTGGACGGCGGCGTCATCCTCGGCACGCTGCCGCTGGCCGCGGCCGCCATCGCCGTACTGGCGCTGGGGGAACGGCCGGGCAAGGCCGCGCTGGCCGCCATCGGCGTCGCGGCCTTTGGCGTCTGGCTGATGTCGAGCCAGACGGCGGCGGCGGGCGGCGCCGCGTCCCTGGCCGGCAACGCGCTGATCCTGGGCGCGGTGGTATGCGAAGGCCTCTTCATCCTGCTCAACAAGCGCCTGCATGTGCCGGTGGCCCCGCTCGCGCTATCGACCATCATGGCGGGCTTCGGCCTGGCGTTCTCGGCCCTGGCCTGCATCGCGGAGGCGCCGTGGACGCTGCCCTTGCCCGCCACCGCCGTCGCCGCGGTGGGGTACTACGCGCTGGTGCCGACGGTCGGCGGCTTCCTGCTCTGGTATGCGGGCGCGGCACGGGTGCGCGGGTCGGACGCCGCGCTGTTCACGGCGCTTGCGCCGGTGTCGGCGGTGATCCTGGCGGCCGGCCTGCTGGGCGAGCCGCTGGCCGGGGCCCAACTGGCCGGCATGGCCTGCGTGATCGGCGCCGTCGCCATGCTGGGCTGGGCCGGGCGCGAACGGGCAAAGGCCCCCTGAAACAAGCCGCCTGGCGCGCCCTAGCCTCGGCTGAACGCCAGCGCGAACTCGTCGGAGAAGATGTCAGCCAGCGATCGGCGCAGGTCGGCGGCGCGCTGGGCGCCATAGGCGGCTTCGAAGCGGCTTTGCGCGTCCTTCCACAGGCGCCTGGATTCCACCAGCTTGGCGCGCCCCGTCTCGGTGAGCTCCACCCGGCGGCTGCGGCCGTCCAGCGGGTCGCGCGTCATCCGCACATAGCCATCGCGCTGCAACGGCTTGAGATTGTGGGCCAGCGCGGACCGGTCCAGCACCATGGCCCGCGCCAGGTCGGTCATGGACGGCGTGCCGGCGCGCGCGATATGGACCAGGATGGAATGCTGCGACACCTTCAGGCCGCAGGGCGCCAGCACCGTGTCATAGAGCTGCGACACGCGCCGCGTCGCCTTGCGCAGGGCGGCGCCGTTGCAGACGAGCGGGTCCTGCGTGGCGGCTGGGGCGAAAAGCGGGGCGTCGGACATGGCGGGCGGAACGGAGAAAGAAATGGAGGGGCAAGGACATAACGCTACTGCCGGGGCAAGGCCGCGTCCAGCCCATTGTTGACAGATATTGGCATATGCACGTAAATTTTATCATCCCTATCCTGCGGCCCTTTCCATGCCAGCGACGCCCTCGCCACGCCCCGCCAATGCGCGCCTGAACGCCATGCTGCACGCGCCCATCGCGCCCACGCTGGCGCGGCTGGCCTGGCCGAACATCCTGATGATGCTTGCGCAGTCCTCCACCGGGCTGATCGAGACCTGGTTTCTGGCGCGCCTGGGTACGCCCGTGCTGGCGGGCGTGGCGCTGGTGGTGCCGGTGCTGATGCTGATGCAGAACATGTCGCAGGGCGCGATGGGCGGCGGCATTTCCGCCGCGGTCGCGCGCGCCCTGGGCGGCGGCAGGCAGCGCGAAGCGGACCAGCTCGTGCTGCATGCCGTGGTGCTCAACGCCTTGCTGGGCCTGCTTTTCTGCGCGCTGCTGCTGGCCTTCGGCCCGGCGCTGTATCGCGCGCTGGGCGCCGAGGGCGCCGCGCTGGATGCGGCGCTGGCGTATTCCAACGTCATCTTCGGCGGCATCGTCCTGATGTGGCTGATGAACGCCTTCGCCAGCGTCATCCGCGGCACCGGCAACATGCTGGTGCCGGGCGCCGTCATCTGCGGCGGCGCGGTGCTGCTGATTCCGCTGTCGCCCTGCCTGATCTTCGGCTGGGGGCCGTTTCCCGCGCTGGGCGTGGCGGGAGGCGGCTGGGCGCTGGTGATCTACTACGGCGCGGGCGCGCTGATCCTGGGCGCCTACTGCGCAAGCGGGCGCAATGCCGCGCGCCTGGTGTCCAGCCGCCTGCACGCGGGTCTGATGCGCAGCATCCTGAGCGTCGGCGCGCTGGCCACCATCAATCCGCTGATGACCAATGCGCTGGTGGCCCTGACCGTCGCGCTGGTGGGCGCGTACGCGGGCGAGGCAGCGGTGGCCGGCTACGGCATCGCCGTGCGGCTCGAATACCTGCTCATGCCCATTGCCTTCGGGCTGGGCGCGCCCATGGTCGCGATGGTGGGGTCCAACATCGGCGCGGGCCAGCCAGAACGCGCATTGCGGATCGCCCTGACCGGCGGCGCGATGGCCTTCGTGCTGGCCAGCGCCATCGGCCTGACGGCGGCGGTCTTTCCGGAAGCGTGGCTGCGCCTGTTCGGCGCCGAAGACCACATGCTTGAGGCCGGCGCCAGCTATCTGCGCACGGTCGGCCCCGTCTATGGATTCTTCGCGCTGGGCTTTTCGATGTACTTCGCCTCGCAGGGCGCGGGGCGCCTCAAGTGGCCCTTGATGGCGGGCTTTCTGCGCCTGCTGATCGGTATCGGCGCGGGCGGCGCCGCGCTGCGGCTGACGGGGTCGCTGACCGTGTTTTTCGCGGTCGCGGCCGTGGCGATGTGCGTGTATGGCCTGGTCATCCTGATCGCCGTGGCCTCGGGCTCGTGGTTCGGACCCGGGTATCTTCCCGGACGCCGGCTGTTCGCGCGCTAGGGACGGATGCGTCCATGGAGGCATCCGCGGGCGCGTCGCGCAAGGCGAATTCGACCAGCTCGGCCGCATACGCCGGCAGCGCATCGCGCACGCACAGCACCAGATCGCGCGCGGCCCAATCGTCCGCCAGCGGCACGCGGCACACACCGGCTGCCCGTCCGTAGCGCACCGCCGCCACGCGCGGCACGATGGCGATGCCCACCCCCTGCCCCACCATCCGGCAGACGGCATCGAAGCTGCGCAGGCGCACCCGGTAAGACAGCGCCTTGCCGCCCCGGCGCGCGTGGTGCGCGATGTGCTCCTGCAGCGCGCTGCCTTCCACCAGCCCCACGAATTCGTACCCGGCCGCGTCGGCCAGCATGACGGACGGAAGGTCCGCCAACGGATGGCCTCGCGGCACGATCACGGTCAGCGGATCGTGGCGGAAGATGCGGGTGCGCAGCCCATGCAGGTCGGCGGAGTCGGCCAGCACGCCGATGTCGCACGCCCCCGCGCGCAACGCATCGGCGATTTCGTGGCTGAGGCGTTCTTCCAGGTCCACGGAGATGCGCGGGTGGTCCTTGAGGAAAGCGCCCAGCACCGCCGGCAGGTATTCGCTGAGGGCGGTGGTGTTGCACAGCACCCGCACATGCCCTTTCAGCCCTTGCCCGTAGTGGTCCAGCTCTCCGCGCATGCGGTCCATCTGCCCCAGCACCACCCGGGCGTGATGCGCCAGCGTGCGGCCCGCGGGAGTGGGCGCCACGCCGCGGGGCTCGCGCAGCAGCAACGCCACCCCCAGCGTGTCCTCCATACCGCGGATGCGCTCGCTGGCCGACGCCAGCGTCATATGGGAACGTCTGGCGCCCGCCGTGATGGAGCCGCTTTCATGCACGTTCAGAAAGAGCCGCAGGTCGGTCAGGTCGAATCGCATGAAAAAAGCGTAGCACGCCAGCCTCAGGCTCATCCATAGGCGGGGTATGCAAGATCCCGATGCGGGTTCCGGCCCGCCTCGCGGCAGAATGACGCCATACCTACCAAGACGAGGGAAACCCCATGAAAACCACGAGATGGCGCCATGCCGGGCGATGGCCTGCCCTGGCTCTGATTGCGCTGGCGGTGTACGCCTCAGGCACGGCCGAAGCGAACGCCGGGTTTGGCGGCTACGCCACGCCGGCCCAGCAATACGCATTGGCGCTGGAAGCCCAGACCCAGGGCGACTACGCCGCGATGCTGACCTGGCTGCGCGCCGCCGCGCACGCAGGGCACGTCCCCGCGCAGCGCATGCTGGGCGTGGTGCTGATCGGCGGACCCGCCCTGTACGGGCCGGCCCAGCGCGCCGACCTGTGCGAAGGGCGGCAGTGGCTGTTGCGCGCCGCGCGCCAGAACAAGGGCCAGGGCGAAGACGTCGCCCATGCCTTGTTCGGCCGCCCCAGGGATGCCCTTACCGCCCATTGCGAGCCCTCATGAATCTTCCGGACCTGCTGCCCGGCGGCACGCCCGCGCTGCTGGCTGCCACCGTCGCCGTCTTCGTCCTGGCCGGCCTGGTGAAGGGCGTGGTGGGCCTGGGGCTGCCCACTATTTCCATGGCCATGCTGGCGGTGTTCATGGCGCCGGCACAGGCCGCGGCGCTGCTGATCGTGCCGTCTTTGATCACCAACCTGTGGCAGGCGCGGCCGTGGCCGACGCTGCTGCCGGTATTGCGCCGCATCGGCGGCATGCAGGCGGGCATCTGCGCGGGCACGGTCGTCGGCGCCTTGTGGCTGGGCGCGCCATCCGGCCAATGGGCTGGCGTCTGCCTGGGACTCGCGCTGGTGGCCTATGCCGCATGGGGCCTGTTCGGGTCGCCGCCCAGCGTGCCGACGCGGCACGAGGGCGTGCTGGGCGCCGCGGTCGGCGCGATCACCGGCCTGATCACCGCGGCCACCGGCGTCTTCGTCATTCCCGCCGTGCCGTACCTGCAGGCGCTGAACCTGGACCGGGACCGGCTCATCCAGGCCATGGGCATTTCCTTCACGGTGTCTACGGTGGCGTTGGCGGCGGGGCTTTGGCTCAATGGCGAGTACACCGCCGGCGCCGCGGGCGTGTCCGTCCTGATGCTGCTGCCCGCGTTGGCCGGCATGGCCCTCGGGCAGTGGCTGCGTGGCAAGCTGTCGGCGCGCACGTTCAAGCTGTGCTTCATGGTCAGCCTGGCCTTGCTGGGCGCGTATCAGGCGGCGCGCGGCCTGACCGGCTGAACACGCGGGATGGATGCGGCGCTTATGCCGCCAGGCGCCGCTCGTCCACAAAGCCGATCGACACGGACATCTCGCGCCAGCGCGCCAATTCCTGCTGAACCGCCTGGATCTTGCTGCGCGCCTGATCGAAGGAATCGCGGCCCAGAAACAGATGCAGGGGCGCGTACTGCGCCTCGGCCGCGTTGATCAGGGTCTGCGCCGCCTTGGCCGGGTCGCCGCCCCGCTCCTGCCCCTGCGGATGGCGCGCGGCGAGCTCCGGGCATACGCCCGCCGGCACGCCGGCATGCATCGCCCCCGGATACACCAGCGACACGCGGATCCCGAGCGGCGCGGCCTCGGCGGCCAGGGTTTCGGTCAAGCCGCTGACCGCAAACTTGGCCGCGCTGTAGGCGCCCCATTCGGCGCAACCGCCGTCAAAGCCCAGGATCGACGAGATATTGAACACATGCCCGCTGCGCTGCGCCCGCATGCGCGGCATCACCGCGCGGATCACGTTCAGCACGCCGAACACATGGGTGTCGAAACTGCCACGCAAGTCCGCGTCGGACAGGCTGTCCAACGCCCCTTGCAGCCCTTGGCCCGCGCCATTCACCAGCACGTCGACGCCGCCGAAGGCCGCCACCGTGGCGTCCACGGCGCGGCGCACGTTGCGCTCGTCGGCCAGATTGACGGTCAAGGGCAGGAACTGGCCCTCCAGCTTGGCGCCCACGGCCTCCAGCAAGGCATCGCCGTCGCGGGCGGTGGCCGCCACCTTGTGCCCCTGTTCCAGCAGCATCTTTACCAGCACCAGGCCCAGCCCCGTCGACGCGCCCGTCACCAACCAGATTTTTTCGGTATTCATGCGATTCCCTTCCCTTGCTCGCGGCTGCCGGCAAGACGCCAGGCGGCCCGGCCGGCGCTGGCGGCCTCATCAAGCAGCCCCCGGTCCCGACCCTGGAAAGGATAGTAAGAATCGTGCGCCAGCGCGTACAGGCTCGATCTTGCGTGAAACCTGCCTATTTCTCCGTCGATGCGGCCGGATGATTTCCGCCCGGGACCGCGCAAGCGCGCCGCCGCCCGGAGCCTCCACGGCGCCGCCGCCGGCAGACCCGCCCGGAATGGCGGATAATCCGTCTGTTTCCCGCCGCCACGCGCGGCGGATTTTTGCGGGCGCGCCGCGCCCGACTGCATTCGGAGTCAGCTATGTATCGCGGTATTCAGGCGATCGAACAATTCATGGAATCCATCGGCCTGACCTGGCGACCCGGCTCGACCGAAAGCGCTGAATTGCGCGTCAGCTACCGCATCGGCAATACCCGGCCCCTGGGAATCGACCGCACGCTGGTGGAATTCCACTGCGACGCCAAGCGCCCCAAGGTGTGGGTGCCGGAATTCTCGCGCACGAGTTTTCACCAGTGGTTCGAAGTGCCCTACCAGGACTTCGAGTTCACCCCGGGCGGCTCGATGCTGAAGATCAAGGCCGCCGCCCGCGGCAACGCCCCGCCCTACAGCGTGGGCATCAAGCCGCTTGCCTGAGCCCGCGCGGCGGCCTCTCAAGCCGCACGCCTGAGCCCCTGCGGCGGCCTCTCAAGCCGCACGCCGGGACCCGGCGGTCACAGCGCCTTGTACATGATCGTCGTTCCGTCCAGCTTGGCCGCGTCGAACGGATCGCGGCTGAACCCCGGGATCACTCCCACCGTCCGGTAGCCCAGCGACGTGTACAGGGGTTCGGCGCTATCGCCCGTGCGCGTATCCAGCGTGATCAGGCTGCGGCCCAGCCGCGCCGCCATGGCGTGCGCTTCTAGCAGCAGCCGGCGGGCGATGCCCCGGCGGCGCAAGTCCGGATGCACCAGCAGCTTGCGCACCTCGGCCCGATGGGGCTGATTGGGCGGCGTGTCGGTGTCGAGCTGCACCGAACCGGCGATCCGCCCTTCGTGGCAAGCCACCCACAGATGCAGCGTACCGCCAGCCACCGCTGGCAATACCTTGCCCCGCCAGTAGGCTTGCGCGTCCTCTTGCGAGTACGGCAGGACAAAGCTGACGCTGGCGCCCCCGTGCACGCACGCGTGCAGCAAGCGGCCCAGTTCGGGCAGGCGGGACGCGGCGGTGTCCGCCGACAGAAGCGTCAATTCAAGGTTTGCGGGCGACATGGTGGACTCAGACGATGAAAAGCAGATAACGGGCGCCGCTGTGCGGCGGGGTGACGAAGGCGCTGGCGCCAAACAATTGGTAGCGCAGGCAGTCGCCCGGAAGCAGGCCGTAGGCGTGGCCGTCCACGGTGATGGACAGTTCGCCCTCCAGCATCAACAGATGGTGTTCCAGCCCGGGGCGCGGCGGCTGGTCGTACGCGATGCTGGCGTTTGCGGCCAGTTCGCAGGCCAGCACCTCGCCCGCCAGCCGTTGAGCCGGCGGCGACACCGAGCGGCGCCGGAAGCCCACGCTGTCGTCCACCCAGACGGCCTGGGCGCGTTCGGGCACCCAGGCGGCGAAGTCGTCCTCCACCATGAGCATCAGGCGCGACATGGTCAGCCCATGGGCGGCGCACAACTTGCCCAGCACGCTGGCGGTGGGGCTGACCTCGGCATTTTCCAGGCGCGACAGCGTCGCGCGGCTGACGCCGGCGCGGCCGGCCAGATCGTCCAGCGACCAGCCGCGGTCCTGGCGCAGGGTCTTGAGCCGGGCGGCGATGCGGCGGTCCAGGTCGGGATCGGGTGCTGGGATGGTTTCCATATAAGGGAATTTATCTCATATTTGAAATTCTATCAATGCGCGTAGCCTCCCGATACCCGATACAGGCGGCAACCAAAACGCACCCCGTCATCCGCCCCGGATTCGGCACAATACGGGTCATGCAAATGGCCAAGCCCCTATTCATGACCACCCTCTGCGCATTTCTGACTGGCTGTTCCCTGCCCGCGCTGGACGGGCGCAGCGTGTCTCATGCGCTGACTCCCGAAGAATCGCTCGCCACGCCGCTGGGCCAGGCCATCGCCCCGCTGGCGGCGGCCCACCCTGGCGAATCCGGCATCCACGCGCTGTCCGACCCCTACGACGCTTTCGCCGCGCGCATGATGCTGGCGCGCGCGGCCGAACGCAGCCTGGATGTGCAGTACTACATCTGGCATGGCGACATGACAGGCACCATGCTGCTGGAGGCGCTGCACGAGGCGGCCGACCGCGGAGTGCGCATCCGCCTGCTGCTGGATGACAATGGCACCGCCGGGCTGGACCAGGTCCTGTCCGCGCTGAACGGGCATCCGAACATAGAGGTGCGCCTGTACAACCCCTTCGTGCTGCGCTGGCCCAAACCGCTGGGCTACGTGACGGACTTCAGCCGCCTGAACCACCGCATGCACAACAAGTCCTTCACCGCGGACAACCAGGCCACCATCATCGGCGGCCGCAACATCGGCGACGAGTACTTCGGCGCGGCCAGCGGCGTGCTCTTCACGGACCTGGATGTGCTGGCCATCGGCGCGGCGGTCAACGACGTATCCGCGGATTTCGACCGCTACTGGGCCAGCGATTCCGCCTATCCGGTGGACCGGCTGCTCAAGAAAACCGCGCCCAACGAACTCGACGAACTGGAAATCGACGCCGCCAATGTGGAACGGTCGCCCGAAGCCGCCGCCTATGCCGAAGCCCTGCGCAAGCTGCCCTTCATCCAGCAACTGCTGCGCGGCGAGCTGACCCTGGAATGGGCGCGGACGCGCATGGTCAGCGACGATCCGCGCAAAACGCTGGGCACGGCCCCGCGCGAAGCGATGGTGCCGCATCAGCTCCACGAAATTCTGGGCGTGCCCGCGGCCGACCTGGCGCTGGTCTCGCCCTACTTCGTGCCCACCTCGGCCGGCACGCAAGCGTTCGCGAAGATGGCGCGAAACGGCGTCAAGGTTAGCGTGCTGACCAACGCCCTGGAAGCCACCGACGTGGCGGCGGTGCATTCCGGCTATGCAAAACGCCGCAAGGACTTGCTGGCCGCGGGCGTGGATCTGTTCGAGATGAAGCGCATGGCGCATCGCGCCGAACGCAACAAGAGCATGGGCCCCTTCGGCAGCTCGGGCTCCAGCCTGCACGCCAAGACCTTCGCGGTGGACGGCCAGCGCGTCTTCGTGGGCTCGTTCAACTTCGATCCACGCTCGGCCAGGCTGAACACCGAACTGGGCTTCGTGATCGACAGCCCCGCCCTGGCGCGGCATATCGCGGACGCGTTCGAGCAGGAGATGCCCAGAACGGCCTACCGGGTCCGCCTGGACGACATGGGCCGGCTCTACTGGCTGGAAGAGCGCGACGGCAAGACCATCCGCCACGACACGGAGCCCGGCGCCAGCTTGTGGCAGCGGCTGTCGGTGTGGTTCGTATCGCTGCTGCCGCTGGAACCGCTGCTATAGGCCAGGCGCAACAAGCGGAGTGGCGGACCCGCGCGCCGGGCGTAGACTGGACATTACGCCTTCCCCCTTGCCCCTTGCGACCATGAATCTCCCGCCCATCGACGCCGCGCTGAGCCAGCGGAACTGGACCGACACGGCCGCCGCGCTCGACGCGCACGGCAACGCCGTCCTGCCCGGACTGCTGTCCCCCCCCGAATGCGCGGCCTTCGCCGGCGCCTACATGGCCGACGGCCGCTACCGCAGCCGGGTGGTGATGGCCCGTCACGGCTTTGGCCGGGGCGAATACAAGTATTTTTGCTACCCCCTGCCCAGCCTGTTGCAGCGCCTGCGCGGCGCGCTGTATCCGCATCTGGCGCCGATCGCCAACCGCTGGAACCGGCAGATGGGCATCGCGGTCAGCTACCCCGAGGATCACGCCGCCTTCCTGGCCCGCTGCCACGCGGCCGGCCAGCAGCGGCCCACGCCGCTGATCCTCCAGTACGGACCCGGCGACTACAACTGCCTGCATCAGGACCTTTATGGCGAACACGTGTTTCCCCTGCAGGTGGCGGTGCTGCTGTCGCGGCCCGGCGTGGATTTCACCGGCGGCGAATTCGTCATGACGGAGACCGGCAGCCGCGAACAGCGCGCCGACGTGCTGCCCTTGCAGCAGGGCGATGCACTGGTTTTCACCGTCCACCAGCGCCCCGTGCCCGGCGTGCGCGGCTGGCGCAAGGCGGCCATGCGGCACGGGGTCAGCGAATTGCGCACGGGCTGCCGCCATACGCTGGGCATCATCTTCCATGACGCGCTCTGACATGGCCCCGAACCTGGATCTCTTCGGCGGCGACGCCCCCCCGCAGCAAGGCCGCCTGGTGCTGGGCGCGCAGTCCGTGGTGCTGCGCGGCTACGCGCTGCCCATGGTCGCCGACCTGCTGGCCGGTGTGGACGCCGTGACCGCGCAGGCGCCCTTCCGCCACATGGACACGCCCGGGGGCTACACCATGTCGGTGGCGTTGACGAATTGCGGCGAGCTGGGCTGGACGACCGATGCGCGGGGCTATCGCTACAGCCGCATCGATCCGCTGTCGGACCGGCCCTGGCCGGCCATGCCAGAGGCCTTCGGCCAGTTAGCGCGGGACGCCGCGGCCGCCGCCGGCTTTCCCGGATTTTCGCCGGACGCCTGCCTGGTCAACCGCTACGAACCGGGTTCGCGCCTGTCGCTGCATCAGGACAAGAACGAGCGCGATTACAACGCGCCCATCGTGTCCGTATCGCTGGGGATGCCGGCCATCTTCCTGTTCGGCGGCGACAACCGCGCGGACAAGGCCGCGCGGGTGCCGGTCTTTCACGGCGACGTGGTCGTCTGGGGCGGCGTGGACCGGCTGCGCTATCACGGCGTAATGCCCTTGAAGGACCTGCCGCATCCGAGGCTGGGCAGCCAGCGCATCAATTTCACGCTGCGCAAGGCGGGCTGAGCGCCCGCCTTGCGTTGCGGGCCAGCGCGCCCGGCCCGCGTCCGCTCACACGGCGCGAAGTTGCACGCGGGGAAAATCGACCGGCACGTCGAACGCCACGTTCACGTAGTTCGTGAAGAGATTCAACGCCACATGCGCCAGGATCTCGACGGTCTGCTCATCGTTGAATCCCGCCGAGCGCAGCGCCGCCACGTCGGCATCGCCCACCTGGCCATGCTGGCGCACCAGCTTCAGCGCAAAGTCCAGCGCGGCGGCGGTTTGCGGATCGTCGGCCCGGCCAGCCTGCGCCGCGGCCATCTGCTCGGCGCTGGCGCCGGCCTTCCTGCCCAGCGCCGTGTGCGCGGCCAGGCAGTATTCGCAACGGTTGCTGTCGGCCACGGCCACCGCGATCTTCTCGGTCAGGGCGGCCGGCAGTACGCCGCCGCCCAGGGCGCCGAACGCGCCCCACATGCTCTTCAGGGCGGCCGGCGAATTCGCCACGGCGCGGAACATATTGGGCGTCGCGCCGAAGGCGCCATGGATCTGGTCGAGCACGCCCTTGCTGGCGGCCGGGGCGGAGGAGGTGTCGATAAGGGGTATGCGGGACATGATGTTTCCTTTAAGAGAGTAGGGAAAGGGACTGGGCGGTTGCCGTCTGCCTTTGCGCCAGTATGTCCGCGGCTGGAGGTATATTGGCTACCTTACGTCCACTATTCATACCTATTCGTCCATATCGCCATGACGAGTCCCATCGATCGCCTGTCCGCCCTGCTGGAGCGGTTTCGCGTGCGCGCGCAGTTGTTCCATGCGGGGCCGCTGTGCGGGCTGAACCGTTTTTCCCCCGAACCCGGGCGCGGCTTTCTGCACGTGCTGCGCCGTGGCGAAATGGAGGTCGCGCACCGTCCTGGCAGCGGGCTGCCCCGGCGGCTGCGCATCGCCGAACCCACCCTGCTCTTCTACCCGCGCGCGGTGCACCATGAGTTCCACAATCCGCCACAGGACGGCTCGGACTTCACCTGCGCGACGCTGCACTTCGATGGCGGCAACCGCCATCCGCTGGTGCGTGCGCTGCCGCCCCTGATCGCGCTGCCGCTGGCGCGCGTCGACGGCCTGGAACAGGCCCTGGCGCTGCTGTTCGCCGAAACGGAACAGGTGCGTTGCGGGCAGCGCCTGCTGGCGGACCGCTTGTTCGAAGTCGTGCTGATCCAACTGCTGCGCTGGCTGATCGATCACGCCGACGAGGCCGGCGTCCAGGTCGGCGTGATGACGGGCTTGTCGGAACCTCGCCTGGCGCGCGCGCTGACCGCCATGCACGAGGCGCCCGGAGAGCCCTGGACGCTTGCCGCGCTGGCGGCGCGGGCGGGCATGTCGCGCAGCGCATTCGCCGCCGCCTTCAAGGACGTGGTGGGCCAGCCGCCGGCCGACTACCTGGCGGACTGGCGCCTGACGCTGGCCCAGGCGCGCCTGCAGGAAGGCCTTGCCGTCAAGACGATTGCCGCGGAGCTGGGCTATGCGAACGCCTCGGCCCTGTCGCGCGTGTTCAGCCAGAAAATGGGCGCATCGCCGAGGCAATGGCTGGACCGCCAGGACGCAACATCCTGACCGCGCCGCCCATCCCGCATGAGGGTTCCCCGCGTCTGGCGGCCCGGACCGGGCGGCCCTACTATTGCGCACCTCCACGCCTCGCCCGCTCAGCCCCCATGCGTACACGCACTGCCCTGGCCCTGCTCTGCTCCCTGCTCCCCGCGTCCGTCCTGGCCGCCGAACCGCCCGCCCTGTTCGAGAATTCGCTGGGCATGACCTTCGTCCACGTGCCCGCCGGCACGTTCCAGATGGGCAGCGACGAAGCGCCGGAGGCGCTGGCCGCCGCCTATCCCCAGTATCCGGCGGACCGTTTCACCCAGCTTTTCGACGAAGCGCCGGTACACACCGTCCGCATCACCCGGCCGTTCTACCTTGAACGCACCGAGGTCACCGTCGGGCAATTCCGGCGATTCATCGAAGCGTCCGGCTATGTCCCGGAATCCGAGGCCGACGGCACCGGCGGCTACGGCTACAACGCTGCCTACGATCCCGACAAATCCGAGCATGGCGACGCCTTCGAGGGCCGCGACCGCCGTTATTCCTGGCGCAACCCGGGCTTCGCCCAGGGCGACGACCATCCGGTCGTGAACATCAGCTGGAACGACGCCATGGCCATGGCGCGATGGCTGACCCAGAAGGAAGGCCGGGTGTACCGGCTGCCCACCGAGGCCGAATGGGAATACGCCTGCCGGGCCGGCACGCGCAGCCGCTACCAAAATGGCGACGACCCCGCCGCCATGCCCGACATCGGCAACGGCTTTGACGCCGACGCCCAGCCGTTGTGGCCAAAATGGCAGGCCTACGCCTCGGCCCGCCGGGATGGCAGCGCCTTTACCGCGCCCGTTGCCAGCTACGCGCCCAATGCCTTCGGCCTGTACGACATGCACGGCAACGCCTGGGAATGGGTGGCGGACTGGTACGGCGAGGACTACTACGCGCACTCGCCCGCCGAAGACCCCCAGGGCCCCGCCAGCGGCAACGTGCGGGTCAGGCGGGGCGGCTCCTGGCATACGTGGGCGCTGTACACGCGGTCGTCCTACCGCAACTGGAATACCCAGGAAACGCGCTACCCGCTGGTGGGCCTGCGCCTGTTGCGGGAAGGGGATTAAAGAAAAAGACGCCGCGGCGGGTTAGCATGGCCGCACATTTCATCTAAAAGAGAGTCCTGACATGCATTCGCTGGGCCGTCTCGTCCTTCTCGTGAACGACTACGACACCGCCATTTCCTTCTACCAGGACAAGCTGGGCATGGAGATGTCTGTCGACATGCCCGTTGGCCAGCAGCGGTACGTCCACCTGCGCTTGCCCGAGCAACCCTCGGTCGGCGTATGGCTGCTGCAGGCCCTGACGCAGGCGCAGCGCGACCGGGTCGGCGACCAGACCGGCGGCCAGCCGGTGGGCGTGTTCTACACCGACGACGTGCTGCGCGACCACGGCCACTTCGTCGCCAAGGGCGTGCGCTTCACCAAGGAGCCCGTGCAGGACGACACCACTGTCTATGCCCACTTCATCGACCTGTACGGCAACGAGTTCGTGCTGGTCCAGGTGAAGACCCCGGCGTAGCGGCCCCGGTCGCAGACGCCACCATGACCGCGACCAAGCCGCTGCAGGACTGGATCAGGCGCGCCGCGCCTTCCGGCCATGTAGAGCGCATCGAGGCCTACTTCAGCGGCCGCGGCTACGACATGCACCGGCATGACACCTACGCGATCGGGCGCACCCTGTCGGGCGTACAGAGCTTCCATTACCGTCGCGGCTTTCGGCACAGCCTGCCCGGCGGCACCATCGTGCTGCATCCCGACGAAGCGCACGACGGCCAGGCGGGCACCGAGGCGGGCTTCCGCTACCGCATGATCTATGTGGACCCGGCCCTCATCCAGCAGATCCTGGGCGGACGCCCGCTCCCGTTCATCCGCGACGGGATCTCGGCGGACCCCAGGCTGTTCGCCGCCAGCGACGCGCTGTTGCAGAGCACCGCGCGCCCCGTCGATCCCCTGCAGGAAGACGACGCCCTGTATGAACTGGCCCACGCGCTCTGCGCCGCCGCCGGCGGCCAGCGGGGCCGCCGATCCCCCGACTACGCCGCCGCGGAGCGCGCCCGGCACTACATCCATGCATCGCTCGGCCAGGTGATCACGCTGGACGAACTGGCGCGCGCGGCGGGCACCGACCGCTGGAGCCTGTCGCGCGATTTCCGCGCGCTGTTCGGCACCAGTCCCTATCGCTATGCGATGCTGCGCCGCCTGGACCAGGCCCGGCGCCTGATCGCCACCGGCAGTCCCCTGGCGCACGCCGCGGCCGAGGCGGGCTTTACCGATCAAAGCCACCTGACGCGGCGCCACGTCCAGACCTACGGCATGACGCCCCACCGCTGGCGGCGGATGCTGCAAGTGCCAGCTTCCACGCAGGACTGAACCGGTTCACCGCCCGGCGCCAGCCGCCAGGCTGGCGCGCCGCCCCCGGAGAAAAGCTGCTCGATCGTACAAGACGCCCGCGCGCGGGCCGCGTATCGTAGGTGCTCCATCGTTTCCGCAGGTGCCGCCATGCCCGCCACCCCATCCATCAATCTTGCCGCCAAGCTGGCCTTGATCCACGAACACTGGATGCCCAAGGTCGTCGCCGAGATGAACGACTACCAGTTCAAGCTGGCCAAGCTGAAAGGCGAGTTCCTCTGGCACGCGCACCCCGACACGGACGAGACCTTCATCGTCATCCAGGGCCGCCTGCGCATCGAACTTCGCGACGGCCACATCGACCTGGGGCCCGGAGAAATGACGGTGATCCCGAAGGGCGTGGAGCACAAGCCCTGTGCGCCCGAAGAGGTCCACCTGATGCTGATCGAGCCGCGCGGCGTGGCGAACACCGGCGACCAGGGCGGCGAACGCCGCGCGCCCAACGACGTCTGGATCTGAGCCCGCCCCTTTCTGCTAATGTGAAATCCCACCAGGAGGAAACCATGTCGAAAGTCATGTTGATCACGGGCGGCAGCCGCGGCATCGGCGCCGCCGTCGCCAAGCTGGCCGCCCGCCGCGGATACGCGGTGGGCATCAACTATCACGCCCGGGCCGACGCCGCCCAGGCGGTCGTGGCGGAAATCGAGCGCGGCGGCGGCAGCGCCATTGCCATCCAGGCCGACGTTTCCCAGGAAGACCAGGTCTTGCGGATGTTCCGCACGCTGGACGAACGCCTGGGCCGCATCGACGCGCTGGTCAATAACGCAGGCATTCTGGAAAAGCAGATGCGCGTGGAAGACATGAACGCCGAGCGGCTGCTGCGCGTGCTGTCCACCAATGTCGTGGGCGCCTTTTTGTGCGCGCGCGAAGCGGTGCGCCGGATGGCCCCGCGCCATGGCGGCCAGGGCGGCGCCATCGTCAACGTGTCATCCGCCGCCGCCCGGCTGGGTTCGCCCAATGAATACGTCGACTACGCGGCCTCCAAGGGCGCGCTGGACACGCTGACCATCGGTCTGTCCAAGGAAGTCGCGCCCGAGGGCATCCGCGTCAACGGCGTGCGCCCCGGCACGATCTACACCGACATGCACGCCAGCGGCGGCGAACCCGGCCGCGTCGACCGGCTGAAAAGCGCGATCCCGCTGCGCCGAGGCGGCACCGTGGAGGAAGTCGCCGGCGCCGTGATGTGGCTGTTCTCGGAAGAAGCCGGCTACACCAGCGGTTCGTTCATCGAGGTCTCGGGCGGCAGCTAAGCCCGGTCCGGCTATTTTTCGTCGGATGAGATCACGCGCTTTTCCTGTTTGGACGATATCTTCGCTTCGACGCTGCGCAGCACGGCCAGCACGAACAGCGCCATCAGCGTGCTGACCACGGCGGTGGCCTCGCGCCCCATGCCGGCGGCCACGCCGATGGCTGCCGTCATCCAGATGCTGGCCGAGGTCGTCAGCCCGTGGATCTCGCGTTCGTCGCTGAGTTTGATGATGGCGCCGGCGCCCAGAAAGCCGATGCCGGCGATCACCCCCTGCAACACGCGGCTCAGGTCGCCGACCTGCATGCCGCCCTGCAGCGGAACCAGCACGAAGATGGCCGCGCCCAGCGCCACCAGCATATGGGTGCGCAGGCCGGCCGCCTTGCCGCTGCGTTCGCGTTCATACCCCAGCAGACCGCCCAGGATGACGGCCATTCCCAAGCGCAGCACGATGCGCGTCAACTCCCCGACATCGGGGATGTCGGCGAATTCGCTACGCGCCGTGGACCAGATTTCGAGCCAGATTTCCGACATCGCCGCTTCCTGAAGGCCGAGGTGCAGCCAGCATAGCAGGCGGTGCGCGGACGCCAAAAAAAGAATCGCCCCACATAATCGTCCATCTGGTTTACAACCTGTGAAAGCCCGCGCCTGCGGGCGCGCATCGACAGGAGCGCTACATGGACTTGCAATTGGCGGGTAAACGCGTGCTCATCACGGGCGCTTCGAAGGGCATAGGCCTGGCGTGCGCGGTGGCCTTCGCGCGCGAAGGCGCGGACCCGGTACTGGTGGCGCGCGACGATGCCGCTTTGCACGCGGCCACGACGGCGATCCGCGAGCAGACCGGCAGACAGGCCAGCGCCGTGACGCTGGACCTGGCGCAGGCCGGCGCGGCGGAACGCCTCTGCAAGGAAGCCGGCCCCATCGACATCCTGGTGAACAACGCCGGCGCGGTGCCGGGCGGCGCGCTGGATCAGGTGCAGGACGAGCGCTGGCGCGCGGGCTGGGAATTGAAGGTGCACGGCTACATCAGCCTGGCGCGCCACTACTACCCGAAGATGCGCGAGGCAGGCACGGGCGTCATCGCCAACATCATCGGCATGGCGGGGTCGGCGCCGCGCGCGGACTACATCTGCGGGGCGGCGGCCAATGCCTCGCTCATCGCCTTCACCCGCGCATTGGGCGGGGAATCGCCGCGCAACGGCGTCCGGGTCTTCGGCGTCAACCCTTCGCGCACCCGCACGGACCGCGTGCTGACGCTGGCGCGGCAGCGCGCCCAGGCCCGCTGGGGCGACGAATCGCGCTGGCAGGAAACGCTGTCCGACCTGCCCTTCGGGCGGCTGATGGAACCCGAGGAGGTCGCCAGCATGGTCGTGTTCGGCGCATCCCCGCGCGCGGGCTACCTGAGCGGCACCGTGATCGACCTGGACGGCGGCGAACAATACGCCAGCCACGGGCGCTGAGGCTTGCCGTGGCTGGCGGGCCTTAGCTGGCGGCCGGCCGCCAGTCCGCCAGCAGCGATGGCAGTTGCCGCATGTCGGTGAACACCTGGGACACGCCCACGCTGCGCAGCGCCTGCGCGCCGCTGTGGCCGTTGGCATCCGGGCTGTAGCCGAACACCGTGGCGCCCGCGGCCACGCCCGCCGTCGCACCGGTCACCGTGTCTTCGACGATGGCGCAACGCTTCGGGTCCACGCCGAGCGCCTTCGCGGCGGCCAGGTAGACATCCGGGAACGGCTTGCTGCGCGGCATTTCGTGGCCGCTGAAGACGCGTCCGTCGAAGCAGTCCGCGATGCCCACCTTGGTCAGTTGCAGTTCCACCTTGCGCCGGTCGGCGCCCGACGCCACGGCGATGCGGCCGTCCAGCGAGGCGTGCAGCGCGCGCACGGCATCGGGCGCGCCTGGGATCTCTCGCAGATCGCGGTCCAGCGCCTCGTTGCGGCGCTGGCGGAACTGGTCGAACCAATCCGGCGTGATCGTGGCGCCGGTGCGCGCCTGGATCAGCGGCAGTTCGTCCTTGACCGCCTTTCCGGTAAAAATATCCATCGTCTCCGCATGCGTGATGCCCCAACCCAGTTCGTTGAGCATCTCGGTCAGCACTCGGCTGGTGATGGGTTCGGAGTCGACCAGGACGCCGTCGCAATCGAAAAGCACGGCGTCAAAGGGAAAATCAGTCATTGCGGGCAGCACCGGAAAGGTCCATGAAGCGGGTAAGCATACTTCAAGCCCCACCGCCGCCCGCCCTGCGCGGCGGCCCGACAGCAAGCGGCGGAGTGCCAGGAGCCGCCGCGGCGGCTAGGCTGTGCGCCCATCCTCCTTCGTTCGCCACCGGGTAACGATCATGCCGTCCCTATCCTTCCAGCCGCTGGACAACTACGACTGGCTGCGCATCGCCCAAGAGCTGGACGCGCAGGGCTGGGCGCTGCTCCCCGCGCTCTTCGCGCCCGACGACGCGCGCAACCTGGCGCGGGCAGCCGTCCACGCCGGCCGGCCCGTTCCCGCCCCGGCGGGCCACGGCGCCCGGTATCCGCTGCCCGATCCCCTGCCCCCGCCGCTGCCGACGCTGCGCGCCGGCCTGTACCGCCGCCTGCTTCCGCACGCCCGCGCCTGGGCGTCGGCGCTTGGCCAGGACACCTCCTATCCCGACGAACTGGCGGCGTACACGCAACAGAACCGCCTGGCCGGGCAACTGCGCAGCCTGTCCGCTATCCAGCGCCTGGGCGTGGACGGCTACCAGCCCCTGTTGCAGCATGCCGAGGGCGCATGCGTCTTTCCGCTGCGGCTGATCGCCCTGCTCTCGGAACCTGGCCGGGACTACACGGGCGGCGAAATCGTGATGACCGAGCAGCGCCCGCGCATGCAGTCGCGCCCGATGGTCCTGCCCCTGCAAATGGGCGACGCGGCGGTGATCGCCGTGTCGCACCGTCCCGTCCAGGGCGCCCAAGGCATCTACCGCGTCACCGCCCGCCAGGCGATCAGCCGGGTGCGCGGCGGCGAACGCTTCGAACTGGAACTGATGCTGCACGAGGCGCCGTAGCAGCCGCGCCCGCGGACTCAGAAGTCCATCGACGCCGACAGCATCAGCGTGCGCGGCACGCCTTGCGAGATCGTGCCGTAAGACGCCACACCCGACCAGTAGGCGCGGTTGAATACGTTGACCACATTCGCGCGCAGCATGACGTCCTTGCCCTGGACTCTCACGGCGTAGCGCGCGCCCAGGTCGAAGGTGGTCCACGACGGCACGGACTGCGTGTTGGCCTGGTTGATGTATTCGCTGCCGGTATGGATCATCGCGCCCGTCAGCGTCAGCCCCGCCACCCAGGGCGTGTCCCACTCGGCGCCCAGGTTGACCGACACCTTGGGCACGCCCACCGGCTGGTTGCCCAGCGTGGCGCGGCTGTTGGTGCGCGTCAGTTCGGCGTCCAGGAAGGTCACGCCGCCCAGCAGGCGCAGGCCGCGCAGCGGCTCACCGGACACGTTCAGTTCCAGCCCGCGATTGCGCTGTTCGCTGTCGGCGCCGTACACGCCGTTGGTGAGCTGGCCGCTGGGCTTGGTGATCTCGAACGCGCTCAGCGTCACCATGGCGCTGTCCAGCTCCACCTTCACGCCCACTTCCTTCTGCCGGGCCTTGTAGGGCTTGAACACCTCGCCCGCGTTGGACGCGGTGGCCGGCGCCACATCGCCCTTGCTCAGGCCTTCGATGTAGTTGGCGTAGAAGGAAACATTGCTCCAGGGCTTGATCACCAGGCCCGCCAGCGGCGTGGTCGCGCTTTCGTCGTAGCTGACGGTGCGCACGCCCGTCGCGCCATTGAAGTTGCGCGACTCGATGCGCTGATGGCGCAGGCCCAGCGTAAGCTGCGCGCGTTCGTCCAGGATGCTCAACGTGTCGGCCAGCGCCAGCCCGGAGAGGTCGGACGACGACACCTTGGGCACGTTGGCGGGCGCCGGGATATGCTGTTCCGGACGCGTGACCGGCCGATAGATATTTGACGTCAGCGGCGTGCCCGATACGCTGGCCTGCAGATTGCGGTCGCTGTAGAGGCTGCCCATGAAGCTCACGGCATGGCGCACCGGGCCCGTGTCCAGCTTGGCGCGCAGCCCTGCGTTATAGGTGCTGCGATTGACCTCGAACCTGAAATTGTTAGGCGTCACGAGCGTGTCGCCGGCCTCGTTGACGATGGTGGGCGTCTGGTCCGACAGGCGCGAGACCGTAGTGTCGGACCCGCCCGCATCGGCGAACACTGTCAGGCGATCGCTGATGTCGTACTCCACGCGCAGCAGGGCCGACTGCCCGTCGGACTTCCACCAACCCCAGGGCTGCGTGGCGTTGCGCCGGCCGTCCGCGGCGCGGGGCACGTCTATGCCCGCCGCCACCAGGAACGGCCGCGTCGGCGCGTCGATCTTCTCGTGCTGGGTCAGCAGGTCCAGCGACGCGCGCAGCCGTTCGCCCTGGTAATCCAGCGACAAGGCGCCGATATCCGTGCGCGAGGTCATGTTGTCCAGCGGCGTATCGCCCTGCCGGTGCATGCCGTTGACCCGCACGCCCCATTCGCCTTCGTTGCCGAAGCGCCGGCTCAGATCCACCCGGCCGCCGAACTGCGAGTCGCCCACATAGTCCGCCGACAGGCGGGTCAGGTCTTCGGGCAGCGACCGCTTGGGCACCATGTTGATGACCCCGCCCACGCCGCTGTTAGGCGACATGCCGTAGAGCAGCGCGGCCGGCCCTTTCAGCACTTCGACCCGTTCGATGTAGTCGGTGAACACGTGGTAATTGGGCGCCACGCCATAAACGCCGTCGAAGGCGATCTCGCCCAGGTTGCCTTCGCCGATGGGAAAGCCGCGGATGTAGAACGAATCGGTCACGCCGCCGATCTGGCCGGTGAAGCGCACCGAGGGTTCGGCATTCAGCGCGTCGGCCAGGGTCACCGCCTGGCGGTTCTCCAGCAGCTCGGACGTGTAGCTCGTGACGTTGAACGGCGTATCCATCACGTCGCGGTTGCCCAGCAGCCCCAGGCGCGCGCCGCGGGCGACCTGGCCGCCCGCGAACACGGGCGGCAGGGCGGACGGGGACACGCCCGCGCCGTCCACCGTGACCGCCGGCAGCACGGTCGCGGAATCGCCCGTGGCAGACGGCAGCTTGCGCAGCGAATACGCGCCGCCGCCCTGCTCCGACAGGGCATAACCCGAACCGGCCAGCAGGCGGGCAAAGCCTTCGCGCACTGTGTAGGCCCCGTCCAGCCCGTCGCTGTGGCGGCCCGCCACCATGGCCGGGTCGAACGACAGCGGCACGCCGGCGGCGGCGGCAAACTGGGCCAGCACGTCGCCCAGCGGGCCGCCCGCGATGGCGTAGGACTTGCGCGCCGCGCTCGCGGCCACGTCGGCGGCCGCCGCCTGCGTCGGCGCCGCCGCAACGGCCAGCAGCGGTATCCCCATGGCGGCGGCGCGGATCATCGCCGCCATCGGCAGCAACGCGGCTCTTCCACGGGACGGACGCAGCAAACGGAAATTTCGGGAAACCATGAAACGATCCTTCGTTGGGGTCTGGGTGACGCTCGCATGTCGCGACGGTTCACCCGGCACACCGGACGAAGCGGAAAAAAGTGTCGGCCTATCGCCGATTAATTTGTAACGTCGGCGCGCGGGGCCACGGTGGTCCAGAACGGCGTCACCCGGCTTACCCTGACCGGCAGGGTCTTCTCCAGCAGGCGCAGGCTGGCGTCGATGTCGTTCAACGGGAAGGCGCCCGACACCCGCAGCCCGGCCACGGCGGGATCGCATCGCAGCACGCCGCGCCGGTACCTGCCCAGCTCGTCCACCAGATCGGCCAGCCGCCAGTTCCGGGCGGCCAGCATTCCGTCCGACCAGGACGCCGACGACGCATCGGCCGCCGCCGCGGGCTCGACCTGCCGCGCGTTGAAGACGGTCTGCTGCCAGGCTTGCAGCACCACCGCCACGGAGCCCGCCGCCATCGGCTGGATCTCGACTGCGCCCTCGAACACCGCGACGCGCACGCTGCCGCCTTCGTCGCGCACCATGAAGCGCGTGCCCAGCGCGCGTATCGAGCCCTGCCCGGTCTGCACGATGAAGGGCCGATGGACAGGCGCGGGATCGCGGCCCGTCGTCAGCAGGATTTCACCGGCCCGCAGCCACACCACGCGCCGCTGGGCGGTGTAGTCGATATCGACGGCGCTGGCCGTGTTCAGCACCAGTTGCGTGCCGTCGGCCAGCGCCATGCGGCGCTGTTCCCCCGTTGCCGTGCGCAGGTCGGCGCTCCATTCCCGCCATGGCAGCGCGCGCCCGCCCATCCAGGCGGCGGGCCCCAGCACCAGCAGCCCGGCAAGCGCGCGCAGCGCCTGCCGGCGGCCGGGGCGGTCCGCCCGGCGCAGGATGTCGCGGCCGATCCGCGGGGGCACCTGCCCAAATCCGCGCAGCATGTCCTCTGCCCGCAACCAGGCGGCGGCGTGCGCGGCGCTGCGTCCGCGCCAGCGGTCGAATGCCGCGCGATCCGCTGCCGACAGCGTCTCGGACTGGAATCGGACCACCCAGCCGGCCGCTTCCTTCAGGATGGCGGGATCGATGGCGGCGCTCATGGAGCATCGGCCTGGTAGGCGATCAGGCAGGCGGTCAATGCCGTCTGCATATGGCGCTTGACGGTCGACAGCGACACGCGCCGGTCTTGCGCGATCTCCGCATAGCCCATGCCGTCGAACTGCGACAGCAGGAAGATCTCGCGGGTTCTGGCGGGCAAGGACCGCAAGGCGGCATCGATGGCATGGAGCGTTTCAAGAATCAGCGCCCGGGCTTCCGGCGAGGGCGCCTCGGGCGCGGGCAACTGCGCCAGGACCTCCGCGTACGCATCTTCCAGCGCGCGGCGCCGCCAATGGTCAACCACCAGGCCCTTGGCGATATGCGTCAGCAGCGCGCGCGGCTCGGCGCCGGGCGCCTCCCTGCGCCGGCCGGACATCAGCCGCACAAAGGTGTCGTGGGCCAGGTCCGCGGCATCGAAGGAATTGCCCAGCTTCCTGCGCAGCCATACCGACAGCCAGCCATGGTGGTCACGATAGAGCCGGGTGACGGTGTCGATCGGCGGGGAGTCGGGCGGAGGCAGGGCGCACCTCTAACGGTGTTGTAAATGGGAATTGTTTTTATTTTATATGATCCCCGCCCCGCCGTCCGCATGACCGGCCCGCAGGCGCCCCGCCGCCTGCTCGCCTGCCTCTGAAAATGCGCCCCTACAGCTTGGGCGCGTAGCGCAGGGTCAGCATCACGTTGCGCGGTTCGCCGTAGTAGTTGTTGCTGGACAGCGTGTTGTAGGACGGCACGTAGTACTTCTTGTCGAACACGTTGCTCACGTTCAGCGCGAAGCTCAGTTCCGGCGTGGCCTGATAGCCCACGCGCGCGTTCCAGATCGTGAAGCCCGCCAGCGTGAACTCGCGGTCCGAACTGATGGTCTGCGTCTGCGCATTGACGCCGGCGCCCACGCTCAGGCGGTTCCAGGCGCCCGGCAGCTTGTAGTTGGCCCACACGCGCAGCATGTGCTTGGGCGTCCAGGTGTTGAAGACCGCCCCCTGGTTGTCCGGATCCTGCAGGAATTTGGTGGTGTTGTAGGTGTAGCCGGCATACAGCTCCAGGCCCTTGACCACCTCGCCGGAAATCTCGGCTTCCACGCCCTGGCTGCGCACCTCGCCGGCCGCGCGCGAGCAATACCAGCCGCCGCATGCAAACCCCGAGTCGTAGTCGTTGACGGCGCGGTTCTTGTGGTCGTAGCGGAACACCGCGAGCGACGTGTTGACGCGGCCGTCGGCCAGTTCGCCCTTGATGCCGACCTCGTAATTGTTGCCCTCGATGGGCTTGAGCAGGCTGCCCGATACGGTGCGTTCGGTCTGCGGTTCGAACACCGTGGTGTAGCTGGTGTAGACCGACCAGTTGTCGGTCAGCGAGTACACGATGCCGGCGTAGGGGATGAAGCGGCCCGTCGTGGTGGCGGTCGTGGTGCTGCCATCGCCGCTGTAGCTGTAGTCGAACCAGCCGAGCCGGCCGCCGCCGATGAGCGCCAAGGATTCGGTGGGCTTGACGCGCCACGTGCCGTAGATGCCCTTCTGCCGGATGTCATAGGCGCTGCGCGCATCGTAGCCGCTGGCCTCGGCGATGGAGTCGATGTCCTGCCACGGGCGATGATGGTCGATATCGTAGATATTGCCGCCGTCTTCCCAGGCCCGCGTGAACCGGTCGTTGGTGGTCAGCTTGGAATAGTTGGCGCCCACCACCACTTCCTGCTCCATGCCCCAGCCGGTGAAGTTGCCGGCCACCGACATGTCCACCCCGCGCTGCTTGCTCTTGAAGTCCACGCCGAAGTTGCCGTACGACAGCCCGCTGCCGTCCCGCTGCACCGGCCCCGTGACGCGCTGGTGCACGGTCGTGTTGTCTTCGTTCATGGCGACGCCGGCCAGCCTGAAGCGCCAGGCCTCGTTGAAGCGATGCGTCACGTCCGCGTTCAGAATGGTCTGGTCGTTCTTCGCGCGGTTCCACGTAGAGCCGGTGAAGGTCGAGCGCGGCAGGTCGATGTCGCCGCCGTCTTCAAAGCGCGGATAGCCCACGAACATCGGCCGCGACCGGCTGTAGCGGTTGCTGACGCCCAGGCCCACCGTGGTCTTCTCGGTGATGTCGAAGTCCAGCGCCGCGTACAGGTTGCGGGTGTTGTCCCACACGGAGTCGATGAACGAATGGCTCCGGTCCTCATCCAGCACCACGCGGCCGCGCAGCGTGCCCGCTTCGTTCAGGGGACCGCCCGCGTCCAGCGTCAGGCCATAGTGGTCCCAGGAGCCGACCTTGCCGGTCACCACCACCGACGGTTCGGCCCCGCCCCGCTTGCGCACCAGGTTGATCGCGCCGCCCGGGCTGCCCGCGCCTTGCAGGAGGCCCGCCGCGCCGCGCAGGATTTCCACGCGATCGTAGAAGACCAGCGAATCCTGTTCCCAGTTGCCCAGGCTGTAGCTGTTGCGCAGCAAGGACACGCCGTCGTATTGCAGCAGATCCACCGGGAAGCCGCGCGAGTTGATCGCCACCCCCGCCCCTACGCCCTGCACGCCCACCATGCCGGCGGTGTTGTTGACTGCGTCCGGCAGACTGGTCATGTCCTGGTCGTCCATGCGCTGCCGTGTCAGCACCGTGATGGATTGCGGGATGTCCTTCAGCGCCTGCGGCGTCTTGCCGATGGTGACCGCGGCCGAGGTATACGAACCCGTTCCTTCCGTCGTGGTGTTGTAGGTGCCCGTCACCGTGACCGGCGCCAGCGTCGTGGCCTGGGCCGGCGCGGCTAGCCGCAGGCGGTATCCGCCCTCCGCGCGCGCCACCGCTTGAAGGCCCGTGCCCGCGAGCAGGCGGTCGAGCGCCGCGCCGACGGGATAGGTGCCCGCCACGCCCTCGGTCGTGGCGCCCGCCGTCAGCGCGGGATCGGACGCCACCATGACGCCCGCCTGCACGCCAAACGCCCCCAGCGCCGCGCCCAGCGGGCCGGCGGGAATGTTGAAGGCGACGGCGCTCGGCGCCTGCGCCTGGGCATGCACCGCCGCGGGCCACAAGGCCACGGCCATGACGGCGGGGATGGCATGGCGCAGGGCCGCGCTCAGCGCCGTGCGCTGCAGGGGTAGGCGGGCAAGCAGCGCGGTACGCGCGGCGCGGACAGGACGAGAAGACATGACTGGTTCCGTGGCTCAAGAAGGATCGGCGCAGCCTCGAAGCCGGGCTGCTTTCCTTACATGAAGCGCGAGATCGGGATATCCGCCGTTGCTGTTACAAAAAGGCCGGCGGCAAGCCTCTCGCGGGGATCAGGCCAGTCCCACGGTCACCCAGTAGCGGGTGTAGCGGCGCACCCGCACAGGCAGGATCTCCTGCAGCATGGCCAGCACCTTGTCGGTGTCGGCTACCGGAAACGCGCCCACCACGCGCAGGCCGGCCGCCGCGCCGGAACAATTCAGCAGGCCGGGACGGTAGCGTCCCAGTTCGGCCAGAAAGTCCGACAACGGCATTTCATTGGCGATCAGCATGCCGTCCAGCCAGGCGGACACGCCCGGCTCCAGCGGCCCCGCCGCGAAGCGGCCGGCGGCGGAAAACTCGGCCTGCTGGCCGGCCCGCACGCGCCGTGGCGGATCGTCCGGCGCCAGGCCCCGCACGTCCACCGCCCCTTCCAGCACCGCCACGCGCATGCGGCCCGCCTCCAGGTCGCGCACGAGAAAGCGCGTGCCCACCGGCGTCAGCACCCCGCCGCGAGTGCGTACCGAGAACGGCCGTCCCGCGGGGTCACGGGCTGTCGCGATCAGGATCTCGCCTTGCAGCAACACCACCTCGCGCTGGCTCGCGGTGTAGCGCAGGTCCACCGCGCTGCCGGCGTTCAATTCCACCTGCGTGCCATCGGGCAGCGTCAGCGTCCGGCGCTCGCCGGTGCCCGTGCGCAGATCGGCGGACAGCCGCCGGATCGTGTCGCGCTCGCCCACCGCCCAGGCGCCCAGCCCCAGGCCGACCGCCGCCGCCATCAGGCGGATCGCGGTGCGCCGCGACTGGATCAGGGGCGCCTGCAGCAAGGTGCGCGATGCCACCGCCGGCCCCGCCTGCGCCACGCCCGCCGTGACGTCGCGCGTCAGTGCGCCGATCCGCTGCCAGGCGAGTTCGTGCGCGGGCTGCTCCCGCAGCCAGCGGTCGAAACGCTCGCGGTCGACGGGGCTGGCGTTTTCGCGCAGCCGCGTCCACCAGTCCGCGGCCTGCCGGATCACCTTGGGATCGAGGGCGCCCGCTTCGGGCGCGTGCGGGCGCAGCAGTTTGGCGCTGTCCATGATCCTCCGGCTCAACCGTAGACGGCGGTGTAGCAATGCACCAGGGCACGCGCCAGCGACTTCTGCACGGCATTGGGCGTCAGGCCCAGTTGCTCGCCGATCTCGGCATAGGACAGGCCGTCTATCTGCGCCATCAGAAAGATCCGGCGGCTGCTCATCGGCAAGGCGTCCAGCAGTTCGCAGACCTGCTCCAACGCCTCGATGATCAGGGCGCGGGCTTCTACGGAAGGCTCGACGGCGGTCGGCTGCAACGCCAGCGTCTCGGCATACGCGGCTTCCAGCGCCGCGCGCCGCGCCCGCCCGATCAGCAGGCGCGTGGCGATGGTGCGCAGGTAGGCGCGGGGCTCGTGCAACGGTTCACGCACGTTCGCCCGGATCAGCCGCTCGAACGTGTCGTGCGCCAGGTCCGCCGCGTCGGACGCATTGCCCAGCTTGCGCTGCAGCACGCCTCGCAGCCATTGGTGATGGGCCAGATAGACGGATTGCACCTCTGCGCGAGGGGCGAATGAAGAGGATGGCATGGCGGTCCGGCCCGGCGTCGCCGCCAGAGTACAAGACAAAATGAAAATGATTCGCAATTATAGTTGCGGTTTTTGTCTTTGCAAGAAGCCGGCCGGCGCCATGCGCCGGCACGCGGCAGCGGCCCGCCCTCCAGGTGGGGCATGCGGTGGGTCTTTTCAGCCAGAGCCGTCAATAGTCCATCGGGACATGGCTTTGCGCGGCCCTGATTTCCTGCAGGTGCCGCTCGGCTTCTTCCTTTTCGATGGCGGGCGGCAACGCGCGCCAGCTCACCATGTTGCCCGGCGTCTTTACCGGCATCCAGCCCAATACGCTGTATAGCGAAATCGCGGTGTAGCCCGTGTCGAGCCGCGTTTCGTAATAGCCCTGACGATCCGGCGCGGTATCGCCCGGCGTCCAATCCAACTGAGACATGCATGTCTCCTTCTTGGTGAAGCTTATGCGTAACAGCGTGCCGTCCGCCAACGGACGCATTTACAACTGATCGTATAGCGTCCTGCCGCGGTTGTCCCGGCACGACCAGTCCGATTTTTCGATTCTTGACAGAGGGGAATCCCTAGGAGCCCCCGGCAATCCGATTGCTAAAGCATGAATACAGGCGCTAGGATGCGGCAACGGATTCTTACAACACCCGGCGGCGGAGCGTAACGCTCAGGTAACCCGGGGGAGCAACGGTCATGCCGAAAGCGGTCTTCCCGCGATATCCAAAAGATCGGCTGGCCGCCCTGGCCAGCGCCAATGCCCTGCGCGCCATCCGCGAGGGCCTGCTCTGGACCATGCCTTGCCTGCTGGTCTCGGCCCTGTTCCTCATCCTGTCGGTCTGCGCCCGGCAACTGGGGCTGTCCGAAGGCATCTCGGATTTTCTGGCCAGCGTGTACCGCAGGCTGTCCGCCGTCATGCCGCTGCTGGCCGGCGCGTCCATCGGCTACATGCTCTCGATCCGCCACCGCCTCGCGCACCTGCCCACTGCCCTGCTCTGCCTGTCGTACGTGGTCATCGCCGAAGCCCTGCTTGCGCCCTATCCGCGCGCGTCCTCCACCCTGATGCTCTTCATCGCCATCGTCTCGCCGCTGGCGACCGTGCCGCTGATGGCATGGCTGCACCGCCGCCGCTGGACGCGGCTGGCGCCCGACGGGCTGATCAGCGAAAACGTCCGCGACACTCTCAACATGGTGGTGCCGGGGCTGCTGACGGCCTGCCTGGTCATGGCGCTGCTGTCCGCCGCCCTGCGCATCCCGGCCGTGGCGCAATTCGACATCCCGCTGAGCGTGGCCTCGCTGGACAGTCCCTACACCGCCGGCGCCGCGATCGCCGCGGTGAACTCCCTGCTGTGGTTCTTCGGCATCCACGGTTTTCACGCCATGGCGCCCATCATGGACGTCCTGGACCAGGCGACCCGGCTCAACGCGACCACCGCCGCGGCGGGATACGAGAGCGTCTATGCGCTGAACAGCACCCTGCTGGGCGCCTTCGTCTTCATCGGCGGATCCGGCGCGACGCTGTCGCTGGCGGTGGCCATCCTGGTCTTTTCGCGCAGCGAATCGCTACGCATGCTCGCGCTCGCCAGCGTTCCCGTATCCCTGTTGAACGTGAACGAAATCCTGCTGTTCGGCCTGCCGCTCATTCTGAATCCCCGGCTGCTGGTTCCGTTCATCCTCGCGCCGGTGGCCAACGTCATCGTTGCGCTGGCCGTCGTGCAATGGGGTTGGCTGCCGGCGGCCACCGTCGCGCTGCCGTTTACCTCGCCCGTGCTGTTCAATGCCTACGTGGGCGCCGGCGAGCACCTGGGCGGGGTCGTCTTGCAGTTGCTGCTGGTGATGCTGGGCGCCTGCCTCTACGCCCCCTGCGTGATTGCGCTCGAGCGCCAGCGCAAGGCCGACGCTACCGTGTATTTCCGGTCGCTGGACACCACCTTCCCGCGGCTCCAGGAGGAATCGCTGCTCTACGCGAACGACCCCGTCGTCACCACGCATGCCAATCGCGCGCGGCGCAGCGCCGAGATCTCGCGCATCCGCGCCATCAGCGAATACGACTTCTATCTGGAATTCCAGCCGCAGGTATCGTTGCGCACCGGCCTGTGCACCGGCTGCGAAGCACTGCTGCGCGCGACCGGCCCCGAAGGCACGCAGCAGGCGCCCCTGGAGTTCCTGCGTTGGCTGGCGCAGGCCGACCTGATGCGCGAGGTGGATCTTTGGGTTGCGCGGCAGGCCGTGCGGCAATGCCTGGCATGGCGCGCGCAGGGTTTCACCCTGCCCATGACCATCAACGTCACCGGCGGCACGCTGACGTCGGCAACCTTCCTGGACAAGCTGATCAAGGTGCTGGAACAGGCAGAGGGGCAGGTTTCCGTGGAGCTCACGGAAGACGCGCTGGTCGAGGACGCCCAGGCATTGCACACCGCCTTCGGCCGCCTGCACGGCATCGGTGCGCGGGTGTACATCGACGATTTCGGCACGGGATACTCGGCGCTGAGCTACCTGCATCAATTCCAGATCGACGCCGTCAAGATCGACCGCAGCTTCGTGCAGGCGCAGGGCCACGACCGGGGCGCGCTCGTGATGAGCGGGCTGCTGCGATTCTGCGAGGCGCTGAATCTGCAGATCATCGTCGAAGGCGTCGAGACCGACGCCCAGCTTTCGGCGCTGGCATCCAGCGCCGAAATCATCGTGCAGGGCTGGTACTACAGCAAGGCCATGTCCGGCGAACACGTGATGGACTTCGCGCGCCGGCGGCAGGCGATGCCCGCCGTGCCGGCGCCCCCATCCCAGGCCGCGGCTACTTGATGCCGATGAAAGGCAGCGCCGCGCCGGGCACCTGCGTGGACGGCAGCACGCCATCCCATTTTTCCACGGCGTTCAGGCTCACCAGATTGGTGTTGGCGGCCAGCGCCTCGGCCTTGGCGCGGATGGATGCCGCTTCCGCCTCGCCGCGCATGCGGATGCCGTCGGCTTCGGCCGTGAACTGCTGACGCTGCGCGTCGGCCTGGGCCTTGGCCTTGACCACCTGGATCTCGGCGTTGATCATCGCCGTTTCCTTCTGCTGGCGCGTGGTTTCGATCTGCACCTGGGCCAGCATGCGCTGCTCGATGGAATGCTCGTACGCTTGCGAGAAGCCCACTTCCTCGATCTGCACGCCCACCACCTGCACGGGCGCGCCCTCCATCGTTTTCAGCACCGCGTTGTTCACGTCCAGGCCCAGCTTCTGGCGTTCCTGGATGGCGCGCACGGCGGTGTACTGGCCAAACACGTTCTTCACCGCGTCCGGCGTCTTGCGCTCCAGCACGCGCATCTGCAGATTGGAGATGGTGCCGTATTCGGAGTACAGCTCGGCCACGTGCTCCGGCGGCACACGGTACGACACCGACACGCGCAGCGTCGCCGGCTGCTGGTCATAGCTGTAGGCCTCGAGCTTTTCGAACACGAAGGTGTGGTCGCGCACGGACACCGTCATCACGTTGTCGATGAACGGCGTCTTGAAGTCCAGGCCCGGCTCGGACACGCGCACCAGCTTGCCGTTGCGCAGCACCACGCCGCGCTCGCCCTGGTCCACCTGGAACCACGAACCGAAAGCGATGAACAGGATCAGCAGGAACAATATTCCCGTGCCGATCGCGACCTTGAGACTGCGCGGCTTGACCGCGCCGATCGTCTTGACCATCTGGATGTCTGTCGGCTTCACTTCGATTCCCTGTCTGTTCTTGTACGTTTACGGTCCGAGAGCACAGCCGCGATACCGCGCGCCAGCAGGTAGGCGACCACCGCTGCCCCCACCAAGATCAGGAAATACCGCATCGAGCGTCCCCCCCCGGGAAAGAAGGACGGGATTCTATCCCGCACGCATCAGGCCGGCGTGGACTCATGCGAACGGAATGTGTTCAGACGTATCTGAACATGTCTCAACGGCCAAAACCGGGAGAATCGAGCCGCAAAAACGGGCGCGTTCCCCGGCCGCTCGGGGCTCGCTCCAAGCCGCATCCTGTTACGTCCGTGGGCCATGCCCATCTGCTACCGTAATCCAGCCCAGCCCCGCGCCGGAGCGCCTCGCGCCCCAGCTCCGGGCGCCCACGACGGAGACCCGACCATGCCACGTCCTTCCGAGTCCGCTCCCCTGATCGGAGTGGTCCCGCCGTACATGCTGGATCGCCTGGCGCAACACGCCGATGCGAGCGTCAGCATGCCGGCCGTCAAGACGTTGATCATCGATCAGCAGCAACGCAGCCTGCGCGAGACCACGGACCAGCCGCCTCGCGCCGCGCTCGCGCCGGCCCGGCAGCCCGCCGCGCCGGGGACGCCGGAACGCGCCGTGCATGACGCGGCCAACAGCACCACGCTACCCGGCAAGCTGGTGCGCGCCGAGGGCGCGCGCGCAAGCGGCGACGCCGCGGTGGACGAGGCCTATGCCCATCTGGGCGCGACCTACAAACTGTTCTGGAACGTCTACAAGCGCCATTCCATCGACGCCCACGGATTGCCACTGGTCGGCACCGTGCATTACGGCGAAGACTACGAAAACGCCTTCTGGAACGGCGCGCAGATGGTGTTCGGCGATGGCGACGGCCAGGTGTTCAACCGCTTCACCGTCGCGGTCGACATCATCGGCCACGAACTGACGCATGGCGTGATCGACACCGAGGCCGCCTTGCTTTACCAAGGCCAGTCCGGCGCGCTGAACGAATCGCTGTGCGACGTCTTCGGCGCGCTGGTCAAGCAGTATTCGCTGGGCCAGACCGCCCGGCAGGCGGACTGGCTGGTCGGCCAGGGCCTGTTCACGCCCAAGGTAAAGGCCCGCGCGTTGCGCTCGATGGCCGAGCCGGGCACCGCCTACGACGACCCCGTGCTGGGCAAGGACCCCCAGCCCGCGCACATGAGCGCCTACGTCGACACGCCACGGGACAATGGCGGCGTGCACATCAACTCGGGCATCCCCAACCGCGCCTTCTACCTGGCCGCCACCGCTCTGGACGGCAATGCCTGGAATGGCGCGGGGCGCGTCTGGTACGACACGCTCTGCGACAAGCGCCTGCGCCACGACGCCGAGTTCAAGGATTTCGCCAGCCTGACCCTGGACGTGGCGGGCGCAAAGCACGATGCTGCCGTGCGCCGCGCCGTCGAGCAGGCGTGGAAGGACGTAGGAGTGCTGCCATGATAGAACTGCCTTCTCTCGACCTGGTCCAGCTCGTCAGCCTGACCCGCGAGGGCGGTCTGGCCTATCTTCCCGGCCTGGCGCAGCCCCGCCACATCGATCTGGCCACCTGCCCGCCGGGCGTGCGGCAAGAGGTCTGCGACGCCCTGCAGCACGCGGCGCCGAAGGCCGTGCCCGCTTGCGCACCGGCCGGCGGCGACCAGCGCTACTTCCACGTCGAGGTGGTGTTCGAAGGCGCGGACACGGCGCGGATCAGTTTTGACGTGCCCGAGGCGGATGCGCCGGATACGCTGGTCCGCTTGTGGAAGAGCCAGGCCGGCCAATCTGGATAGCGCGCCCGGCATACAGCCCGGCCACCGCCATCGCCAGGCACAGCGCGGCGCACACGCCAAGCGCCGCGCCCCATCCGCCCAGCCGGTCATGCAGCGCGCCCGTCAGCGCCGGACCGGACGCGGCGAAAAGATAGCCGACGCACTGCGCCATGCCGGACAGCGCCGCGGCCTGCTGCGCGTGGCTGGCCCGCAGGCCCACGAACGCCAGGCCCAGGATGATCCCTCCGCCGGTGCCCAGGCCCAGCAGCACGATCCATAACGTGCCCCACGCCGGCGCGGCGATCAGGCCCGCGTACGCAACGAAGGAAGCCACCGCCGCGCAGAAGGCCGCACCGCGCTGGTCCTTCAGGCGGCGCAGTATGGGCGCCAGAAACAGGGCGGGCGCCGCGGACGTCAACTGCATCAGCCCGTGCAGCGATCCCGCGCGCTCGGCCGTAAAGCCGGCGTCGCGCAGGATCGCGGGCAGCCAGCTCACGCCCACATAGAACACAAAGGAATTGATGCCCAGGTACAGCGTGACCTGCCAGGCCAGCGGGGAACGCCACAGGCGCACGCCATGCGGCGCGTGCGCGGTGGTCGACGCCGGCGGTGTATGGTTGGCAAGCTGCGGCAGCCACAGCAACAGACTGATCAGGGGCAGCGCCAACAGGCACAGCGTCGAAAACCGCCAGCCGCCATCGGGCAGGCTGGCCAGCGGAATCGCGATGGCGGACGCCAGGCCCGCCGCCAGGCCCATGGTCAGCACATAGGCGGAGGTCAGGCCCGCTACCCGCTGGGGAAAATCGCGCTTGAGCAGGCTGGGCAGCAGCACATTGCCCAAGGCGATGCCCGCGCCGATGATGGCCGTGCCCGCATACAGACCCGCGGCGGCGCCTTGCGTGCGCACGACCATGCCCGCCGCAATCAGCAGCATCGCCGCGAACAGCGTGCGTTCCAGCCCAAAACGGCGGGCCAGCCCCGCCGCGAACAGCGATACCACTGCGAAGGCCAGAAGCGGCAGGGTGATCAGCATCCCCGCGGCCGTCGACGACAGCCCAAGCTGTTCGCGGATCATGCCGATCAGCGGCGGCACGCCGGTGAACGGCGCGCGCAGGGCCATGGCGATGCACAGGATGCCCGCGATCAGCAGCGCCGGGCGGCTGCGAGAGGGGTAAGGCGAAGAAACGTGCGGCATGAGGCGACCTGCAAGATCAATGGGGAATGCGCGCGAGCCGCATTCTGTCGCCGACAAGCTTACCCATGCCGGCCTTTACCGAGTTTCGAGACAATGACAAACTATCCTTGAATCCGGCCAACCCGCCGGCCGCGACGCCGATTCCGCGCCCCCGCATGCATACGCCTCACACGCCGCCCGCTCCCTTCGATACCGATTCCGCCGCGCAGTGGACATTCGCCATGCCCGTGCATGCCGCCGATCAGGACAACGAATCGCCCACGCATCGCCACCACATGGGCCAGCTCGTGCTGGCGCTGCGCGGCGGCGTGACCTGCTCGGTGCCGCAAGGGCTGTGGATGGTTCCGCCGCAATGCGGCGTCTGGATTCCGGGCGGCGTGCCGCACAGCAATCGCGTCACGGCCAACGGACGCGTCTGCTTCCTGTTCGTCCCGGCCGACGCGCCGCGCCTGCCCACCGCCTGCTGCACCCTGGCGATCACCCCGCTGGTGCGCGAACTGGTGGTGCATCTGGCCGGCCTGTCCCCGGCCGACACCGCCACCGCCGCCAACCGCAGGCTGGCCGACGTGCTGCTCGAGCAGCTGGCGCACATGCCCACCGAGCATCTGCACCTGCCGATCTCCGACCACCCCAGGCTGCGCGCGATCGCCGGCGCGCTCAATGCGGATCCGGCCGACCGCAGCACCGTGGCGCAGTGGGGCAGGCGCGTCGCCATGAGCGAGCGTACCCTGGCGCGGCTGGTGCAGCAGGAAGTCGGCATGAGCTTCGGCCGCTGGCGGCAGCAATTGCACCTCATCCTGGCGCTGCAGCGCTTGTCCGCGGGGGTGTCCGTGCAGCGCACCGCGGAGGACCTCGGGTATGAGTCGGTCAGCGCCTTCATCACCATGTTCAAGAAGACGCTGGGCAAGACGCCCGCCCGGTATTTCGCGGACAAGGCGGACGGGCAGCTTCCCGCGCCCTAGCCCTGCCGCGCGGACTACCCGCGCCGCGCTCCCGCCACGATGAACAGCCTCGGGAACGGCAGCAGCACCGTGCCGTCCGCCAGCGCGGGATAGGCCGCTTCGATCAGCGACAGGTAGCGCGCCAAAAAGCTGGTCTGCTCGTCCGCATCCAGCCGGTCCAGATAGGGCCGCAACGCCGTGCCCTTGAACCACTCAACCACCGCCGCGGCGCCCGCCAGCGGATGGTGGTAGGTGGTGCGCCACACATCCAGTGTGCCGCAATGCGGCTTGAGCAGTTCGTAATACCAGGCGGCGCTATGGCGCGGCGGATGCTTGACATCGCCGGTCTTGGCCGCCCAGGGAGCTTCCCCGGCGACCTGCCGCGCCAGGCGATGCGCGGGCTCTTCCAGGTTGTCCGGCGTCTGCACCGCCAGGCTGCCGCCGGGCGCCAGCCTGGCCACCAGCGCCGGGTACAGCGTTTCATGGTTGGGCACCCATTGCAGCGCGGCGTTGGCCAGTATCACGTCGTAGGTTTGCGGGGGATTCCACGCGGCGATGTCGGCCAGTTCGAACGACATCCCCGGCAGGCGCTTGCGCGCGGCCTCGACCATGTCTTCCGAGCTGTCCATGCCGGTGACCTCGGCATCCGGATAGCGGCTGGCCAGCACCTCGGTGGAGTTGCCGGGTCCGCAGCCCAGGTCCACCGCGCGCGTGACGTCCTGGTTCGGCAAGGCGGCGACCAGATCCCGTACCGGACGGGTGCGCTCATTCTCAAAGGCGGAATACTGCTTGGCGGACCAGCTATTCATGATTCGTTCCTTGCGTGAGGACGGTGTAGCGCCGACTGTACGCCCGGCCCCCTCATATGACAAATTCATAATTCCTGCCGCCGCCATATTCAAAGAATATGGCCAGGCTGAAATGATTTGCCCGCCCGCCGGTGGCAACCGGCGGGCGGGCAGGCACTGCAAGCCTGGGGAATTACTGCGGCTTCAATTCATCCGAGCGGGTTTTCCACAGCGAGAACAGCACGCCGCCCAGGATCAGGCTGAAGGTCACGCCCAGCGAAATGGCCGCCGGCACCTTGCCGATGAAGCCGACCAGGAAGATCTTCGTGCCGATGAACACCAGGACCAGAGCCAACGCGTACTTCAGATAGTGGAAGCGATGGATCATCGCCGCCAGGGCAAAGTACAGCGCACGCAGGCCCAGGATGGCGAAGATGTTGCTGGTGTAGACGATGAACGGATCGGTCGTGATGGCGAAGATGGCCGGCACGGAATCCACCGCGAACACCAGGTCGACGAATTCGATCAGCACCAGCGCCAGCAACAGCGGCGTGGCGAAGCGCACCTTCTTGGACGTCGCGGGATCGGTTTCGGTCACCATGAAGGCGTTGCCGCGCAGCCCTTCCGTCACGCGCATGTGGCGCTTCAGGAACTTGAGGATCGGGTTGGTGGCGATGTCCGGGGTCTGGTCCGCGATCATCCACATCTTGATGCCCGTGAACACCAGGAACGCGCCGAACAGATAGAGCAGCCAGCCAAAGTTGCTGACCAGCGCGGCGCCCAGGCCGATCATGATGGCGCGCAGGACGATCACGCCCAGGATGCCCCAGAACAGCACGCGATGCTGGTATTGGCGCGGGATCGCAAAGAAGCTGAAGATCAACGCGATCACGAAGACGTTGTCCATGGACAGCGACTTCTCGATCATGAAGCCCGTGTAATAGGCCATGCCGCTGGCCGCGCCCAGTTGCCACCAGACCCAGCCGCCGAACAGCAGCGCCGCGGTGATGTAGCCGGCCGACAGCAGCAGGCTTTCACGCACGCCGATCTCGCGGTCTTCCTTGTGCAGCACGCCCAGGTCGAAGACCAGGAGACTGACGACGATGCCGATGAACAGCAGCCAGCTCCAGGTTGGCGTGCCGAGGAAATCGGCGTTGAAGAAGGTGATCAAAGTGTCCATGAATGCCCCGCTTGGTTCGAAGGCCCCCATGATCCGGATCTGGTACGGATGGAGAAATCAGCCTGAAAGTGAGTTAAGGTTCGAAAAAACCGAAGTGAGACCACACCGATGCTGAATTACCGCCACCTGTATTACTTCTGGATGGTCGCCAAGGAAGGCGGCTTTTCCCGTGCCGCCGAACGGCTCGACATGGCCATCCAGACCATCAGCGCCCAGGTGCGGGAGCTTGAAAAGAACCTGGGCCATCAATTGCTCAAACCGGCCGGGCGGGGCGTGGCGCTGACCGACGCGGGCCAGGCCGCCTTCGCGCGTGCCGAAGAGATTTTCCAGATCGGCCAGGTGCTGCCGCAGGAGGTGCGCGCGGCGGCCACCAAGCCCGTCGTGCGCCTGTCCGTGGGGCTGTCCGACGGCATCTCCAAGCTGGCCGCGCACGCCTTGCTGGGGCCGGTGCTGCATACCCCCGACCTGCACCTGACCTGCCACGAGGGCGAGGTCGAGGAACTGCTCGGAGAACTGGCCCGGCACCACCTGGACCTGGTCCTGGCCGGCCAGGGCGCCCCCGCCAACCCCAACCTGCGGCTCACCAGCGACCGCCTGGTGTCGTCCCCGGTCGACTGGTATGGCCCCGCCAAGCTGGTGCGCAAATCGGATACGCTGGACTTTCCCCGCTGCCTGGAACGCCTGCCCGTGCTGCTGCCCACGGGCCATTCTGTGCTGCGCCAGACCCTGGACCGCTGGTTCGGCGAGCAAGGCGTCTATCCCAATGTGGTGGGCGAATTCGAGGACAGCGCCCTGATGTCGGTGTTCGCCGCCCGCGGCCTGGGCGTTTTTCCCCTGAGCCGCCTGGGCGGAGACGACATCGCCCTGCTGCGCGGCTTGCGCCCGCTGGCCCGCTGCGATGACGTCCACGAAGAGATCTACGCCATCCGCAACCGGCGCGGCCAGCATCACCCGCTGGTCCAGGCCATCCTGGCGAGTGCGAAAACTTCGGTTTTATCTTAATGTTTGTCACATCCATTCTGGTTTTTCAGAAATAGAATCGCCTTTATCGTGGACCCTCTTTTGAATTATCGGAGTACCACTTCAATGAAAAAAATCATCTGGCTCGCTTTTGCCGTGCTTGCCGCACTCTGGACCGGGCTGGTGGCGCTGACCTTGCAATTGACCGACTGGGTCCTCGCGACCATCGCCACGGCCCAGGTGCCGGGCGCCGCGATCGACACCTCGCAATGGGTCGCGCCAGCCTGGGCGGCCGCCTGGGTCGACCCCGCGTGGCTGCAATCGCTGCAGGGCGGGCTGGTCTGGGCCGCTCAGGGCCTGAACCAGGTCCTGCCCTTCGCGGGCAGCCTGGGCACGCTCATCTCGGTGCTGGGCTGGATCTGCTGGGGCTTCATCATGGCCGCCCTGCTGGTCCTGGCGCTGATCCTGCACTGGCTGGCCGGCAAGCGCGGGCAGGACGCGGCCCCGGGCCGTCAAGTGGTGTAATAAGGGGCAGGCAACGCGCCGCCCGGCACGCTGCCCTCACCAGGAGCGTGCCGTGTCCTCTCGATCCCCCCGTGCCCTATTCCTTCCCATCGCAGCGCTGCTTGCCGGCGCCGCGATGGGCGCCGCGCAGGCCTCGGCCCCGGCCGCGGCGCACGGGGTGGACGTCTGCACGCTGGAAGGCACGTCGGGTCAATATAGCGTACGGGTGCGCAACACCGGCACCGCGCCGCTCACGCGCGCCGACGTCGTCGGCGTGACCCTGAACGCCAGCGGCCAGGGCAGCGGCAACATCAACGTCAGCCTCGCCGACGTCCCTCCCGGAAAATTCAAGACGGCGGTGCTTGCGCGCCACGGGGAATCTGCCGCGCTCGTCAGCGTGGCGACGTATCAAACCGTCAATGGCGTGGAAGTCCCGCAGCAGGAGCTGTACGCGGGCAAGGTCGCGCATGTGTCGCCCGGATCGGCGCGGCAGTACACGCTGGCCCCCCTGGCGGTGCGCGGCTGGACGGTGGCTTACGGCACGCAGCAAGGCCCCAGCCTGGAAGCGGGCAGCGCGGTGCTGCTGATCTATCCCGCCCGCGCGGCCAAGAACCGGGATGCCAGCCGGCCGGAAGCGGGGCGAGCGCCCGCCGATGTGGTTCCCCTCAAGCCCTGCCAGACCGAGGCCGGCGCCAAAAAATCCTGAACGGGCTCAGGTCCCGCTCAGCAGGTCGCGCTCGTTGAGCAGCGCATAGACGATTTCCGGCCGGTTATCGAAACCGCGCCGGATCGCGGCGGGCAGCGACGCGCGCGTCTTGCGGCACAGGCCCGGCAGATCTTCCAACTGGATGGATATGCCCCGAGACGTGCGGACCTCGTTGTCGCTGGGCGTGATGCGGATCACGATCCCCAGTTGCGCGTGAATGCGCCCCTGCATCGCCCGCAGATCATCCAGGCTGGCGATGTTCTCCAGCCGCGCCACCAGCCGCTTTTCCTCTTCCTTGGTCAATCGCAATACGCGCACGTCCGACGCCGGATCGGCCAGCAGCCGTTCCCGGTCGCACACACAGGCGCCCGGGGGGCATTCTTGGCGGATCGGAAATGAAGGGTTCATGGCGGACGGATAAGCGGGGCCGGGCGGCGCGGGCCCAGCCTAACACTGGATTCTACCCAGGATGCGCATCCGCACCGCCGCGCCCACCGATCGTTTACCCGCACACCGCTGGGGCATAATGCCCGGCGGAACCGAATCGAGGGACGAACAGGTGAAAGGCATTCTGCTTGCGGCCATGCTTGCCACGGCGGCACAAGGCGCGTGCGCGCGCGAGTTTCCGTACCCCATCAAAGCCGGACTGCCCGCCACCGTGACGACCACCGGCGGCGCGCAGGAGCGCGCCACGGTGCGCGTGGGCGACGGACCCGCTTACGAGCTGGGCGAGTTCGACGAAGAAATCGACCAGATGGAATCCGTGGACATCAACCAGGACGGGTACCGCGACCTGGTCCTTGGCCAAAGCGGCGGCAGCTCGCAGGTCATCTCGCGCCTGTTCCTCTACCGCCCCGACGACGGCGGCTTCCAGGAAATAGCGTATCCCGGCGGCGAGGCCAGTCCCTGCCACGGTTTCGTCAATCCGTTCTTCAAGCCCGGCCTGCCTGCCTTCAGCGTGGCCTGCCGCTATGGCGCGGCCAGCAACGGCTCCGAAGACTACGTGTTGCGGCCGGACGGCACGGCGCACGCCACCTCGTGGACCACCCAGGCGCTGTTCGGACTTGAGACCGCCCAGGCGGAACTGACCTATCGCTTCCGCGACGACGGCTCCGTCGCCGGCATCGACATCGACGGCGAAGGCTCGCCGCTGGAAGGCGGCGTGGTGCCGGTCGGCAGGCTGGACCTGTACGACGCGCCCGACGTCAACGCCCGTCCGGCCATAACGGCCGCCCAAGGCGAGCGGCTGGACGTGGTGGCGCTGCGTCCGCTCGGCTGGCTGCAAGTGCGCTACGCCCGCCAATCCGGCGGCGAGGTCCTGAAATGGGTGCGCTACGGCGACCTGCGCGTGGACAAGCACGGCTACACGCCCGCGCCGCCCGATGAAAGCGGGCTGGCGCTGACCCTGTTCAATTACCTGGACGCCTGGAACGACGAGGAATCGGGCGGCCGCCTCACGCTGCGGCTGGACAATCATGGCGCCGCGCCGGCCGCGCTATCCCTGCCCCGTGTCTGGCTGCTGCTGATCAACGCGCAGGGCGACCGCATCGTGCATCCCTTGCTCCAGGCCGACGCCGTCGCGCTGGGACCGGCGGGCTCGCCGGCGCCGGACAGCGCCATCGGGCTGGTCGATGCGCCGGTGCTGTGGCGCCACGACGAAGGCAATGGCGGCAGGGCCAGCTACATGATCCGCGAAAACGAAGCTGGTTATGTGCAGGCCGTTCCCGACCTGGCCGCGGGCCGCTACCGCATGACTGCCGTCGTGACCGATCCTGGCAATCTTCGGGAACCGCTTTACTCGAACCAGGTCGAGTTCGACTTCCCGTTCCCGAAGCTGGAATAGGCGCTACCAGTAGTAGTTCAGGCTGAGCATCGCTTCGCGCTCCATGCCGCGGAACGTGTAGGTGTAGTAGCGCTTGTCGAAAACGTTATTGATGTTCAGCGCGATGCGGTAGCGCGGCGTCTCGTAGGCGACCGCCACGTCCGCCAGCGTGAACGCCGGGTTGTACGGCGTGCTGCCGTCGGCCGCGGTGTTCAGCGGCGCCTTGCCGCGATAGCGCACGCCGCCCCCGAGCATCAGGCCCTGGACTTGATGCGGACGGTAGTCCAGCCACAGGCTGGCCGTCTGGCGCGCGGTCTGCGAGAGCTGCTGGCCCACATCCTGCAGCCGGTTGCTCTTCGTCGTGCGCGGATCGATGTAGCTATAGCCGGCCATCACGCTGAGTTCACGCGTGAGCGGAAACTTGGCCTCCAGCTCCACACCCGTGGAGCGCACCTCGCCGGTCTGCACGCTGAAGCGTGGATGGTCGGGATCCTGCGTGGTCACATTGGTCTGGCGGATGTCGAACACCGCGGCCGTGAAGAGCGCGTCGGTGCCTGGCGGCTGATATTTCAGCCCGACCTCGTACTGCTTGCCCTCGCGCGGCTTGAACGCGGTACCGTCGAACTGCTTTCCCGTGATGGGGTCGAACGCCGTGGAATAGCTCACGTAAGGCGCGACGCCGTTGTCGAACAGATAGAGCAGGCCCACGCTGCCCGTGGTGGCCGCGTCGCTGATCCTGGGCTGCGTGGTGCTGCTCTGGTTGGTGCGCACGAAGTCCCGCCGCAGGCTCACGTTGCCGACCCATTGATTCCACTTGAGCTGGTTCAGCGTGTAGATGCCGGTCTGCTTCAGGTCGGTGCGCGACGGATCCAGTTCGGGATAGTCGATCTGCTGGCCGTACACCGGCGCGTAGATGTCCAGGTTGGGCACATCCCACCCGAAGCCCAGCGCATCGTTTTCCTTGTAGCGCAGATAGTCCACGCCCACCGCGAACGTGTGTTGCAGGCCGCCCCACGCGAAGTCGCGCGACGCGCGGCTGTCCACGGCCAGGGTCTTACCGTTGGTGCGCTGGGCCAGGCTGCCCCGCGTGACCGTGCGCTTGTCTTCCAGCAGATCCATCCCGTAGATGTGCCGGTAGTCGATATCGATCTCCGAATAGCGCAGGTTCTGGCGCAGGCGCCAGCCGCCGTCGGTGTCGTGCTCGAAGGCGTAGCCGATGGATTTGGTATCGCGGTCGAAGCGGTCGAAATCCGGATCGCCGGCGGTGCGGCTGAGCGGCAGGTCCCCGATCTCGGGATAGGTGTACAGGTTCGGCCACCAGCTCTTCGGGGTGGCGCGTTCCTTGGAGTACGTGCCCAGCACGGTCAGGCGCGTCTGGTTCGTGATGTTCCACAGGATCGACGGCGCCACGGAAATCCGGTCGTCGCGGGAACCATCTGTGCGTCCGTCGCTGTCGCGGCCCATCACATTCAGGCGATACAGCACCTTCTGGTCGGCGTCGAACGCGCCGCCCAGGTCCGCCGTGAGCTGGCGGCGGTTGTACGTGCCGTAGCTTGCGCCCACGCTGTTGACATGGTCCGCCGAGGGGCGCTTGGAGACCACGTTGATGACGCCGCCCGGGCGCCCCTGGCCGAACAGGACGGAGGCCGGCCCCTTCAACACCTCGATGCTGTCGAGCTCGTCCAGGTTGTCGTTCCAGGATGCATAGGTGCCCGTCGACAACTGCTTCAAGCCGTCCTTGAAATAGGCGCTCCCATCGCTGAAGCCCCGGATCACCGCTCCGGTCATGCGCGCATCGCTGGAACCCGACACTTCCGTCTGCACGCCGGGCGTGTAGGCCAGCGCGCCCTCCAGATTGCGCGGCGCCTGCACCTTGATCTGTTCCTGCGTCACGATCGACACCGAACGCGGGGTTTCGATCAGCGGCACATCGAGCTTGCCGCTCCGGCTGGACAGCGCGACGTAGCTGTCCGCCGTTCCCACCGCCACCCCGCGCACCGTCACGGGCTCGAGCTGCGTCGAGGCCGCGGAGGGCGCGGTCAGCGAGACATTGCGCCCATCGCGCTGAAAGTTGATGCCAGTGCCCGCCAACAGCCGGCGCAACGCGTCATCGGGCGTCAGGCGGCCCGACACCGCGGGCGCGTTGCGGCCGCGCACGGTCTCGGGCAGATAGAAGATCACCAGAGATGCCTGCTCGCCCAACTGGATCAGCGCATCGCCCAGCGGCTGCGCCGTGATGCTGACCTGGACGGGCGCCGTCTGCGCCACGGCATCGCGCGGCATGGCGGTCCACGCCAGCACCAGGGAAATCGCCAGGGCGCCGCATGCGCCGTGCGCGCCGCGCTTTGCTGTCTTGCGCGCCGCCGCGCGCTGCTTCACTTGCTTGTCCATCATGGGTAGAAAAATTCCAGTACAACTGCCCGCGCATTCCGCGCCCGACACCCTTGGCCAAAGGTTGCTTCCAGGGCCGAGATCGGCTTGCGAGCGCGTCCCCTTCAACGTCTAGACGCCGGCATCGCAAAAAAACCGGAATGATTCTCGATAGATAATTTGAAACAAAATGATTCGGCCATGCCGCGTCATGACGCCCTGGTTGGGCGCGCGGGGATGCGGAAATGCCGCGCTTAGCGCGGCGCCAGCACGGCGCTGCCGTCGGCGGGATAAAGCACGATCACGGGCGCGATCTGCGGCAGCACGTTCAAGACGGATTCGGGCTCGTCGATGGACAGGGTGCCCGCCACGCGCAAGCGCGCAAGCTTGCTGTCGTCGATCCTCAGCGGATTTCGCAGGTAGCGGTTCAGCTCCGCCACCACTTGCGCCAGCGGCGTATCGCGGAAAACCAGCCGGCCGCGCTGCCAAGCCATGACGGCCGCCACGTTTTCCTGGTGCGGCGCCGCCAGCGGAGTGCCGGGCGTGTAGCCCGCGACATAGCCCGCCGTCAGATGGCGGGTCGTCCTGTTCCACCACGAGCCGGCGGAAAACGCCACGCTGCCCTCGTCCACCGCCAGCGCCACCGCGGCGCCGTCGCGCCGGACATTGAACCGCGTGCCCGTCACCAGGACTTGCGCGTCTCCCGCATCCACCGTGAAAGGCCGCGCGGCGTCGGGGCTGACGGTGAACAGGGCCTCGCCCGCCAGCAGTTCCACCAGGCGGCGGTCGGCATACAGCGCGACGCGGACCTGCGTGTCCGTGTTCAGTTCCAGCAGCGAGCCGTCGGGCAAGGTGACGCGCTTGCGTTCGCCTCGGGCCGTGGCCAGCGACTGGGTGAATTCGGGAGCGGGCGACCACAGCCGGGGGCCGATCACGCCAACGGCAAGCGTCAGGGCACAGGCGGCCGTCAACCCCATGACGAACCGGCGGCGGCGTGGATGCGCGGACGCGTCACCGGGCTGCGCCAGGATGGCGCGCATTTCGTGTTCGGGCAGGCCATCCGCCACGCGCCACAGGGCCTGCATCGCACGGTACTGGCGCAAGTTTTCGGGGTGGGCGGCCAGCCAGACGTCGCGCGCCTGGCGCTCTTTTGCATCCAGCGCGCCCAGACGCTCGCGCGCGAACCAGCGGGCGGCCTCGTCGCGGGGCGCCGTGGAAGCGTCCGGGCGGGAATCAGTGCGGGGCATGATCTTGCAACCGGTCATGGATGTGGGTCAACGCGCGCTTCATGTGCTTTTCGACCGTGCTTTGCGTCAATCCGAGTTTCTGCGCAATCTCGGCCTGTGTGTAGCCCTCGAGCTTGTTCCACAGGAACACCTGCTGGCATTTCAGCGGCAGTTCGGCCAGCGCAGACTTTAGCGCATCGGCCAATTGCGCGGCCCGGATCGCGGACTCCGGATCGGCCTGCGCGGGATGTTCGGCGTCAGGCAGCCCTTCAAGACTGATCAGCTCGCGCCGGGACTGGCGCCGGAATTCGCCATTCAGGCGATTCTGGCTGGCGCCGTAGAGATAGGCCTTCGGATCCAGCACGGCGGCCTCGCCATTGCGCAGCATGTTCGCCACCACATCGTGCGCGGCGTCTTCCGCGTCCTGCCGGCTGGCGCTGCGCCGCGTCCACGTCCCGATCAGCTCGCGGTAATGCGCGAGCCAGCCTTTTTCGGATGGCGGATGGCGGGACATGGAACGGCAGTGAGGCAATCGCGGGGAGAAGGCCGGCATTATCAATCATGATTCTCATTACGGCAAATGCGCGAGCGCGGTTTTGCCTTAAGCTCTTGCCCTCGAACCCGAATGGCGCACTTCATGGCGACAACTGCAGGAAAATGGGCGGTCCGCGCGCTGGCCGTCCTGGCGGCGGCCGTGTTGCTGGCGGCCGCGGCGCTGGCCGCCACCGGCCTCATGGCCGGCGCCCGCGAGGCCGACGTCGCCATTGTGCTGGGCAACACCGTGCAGCCCAACGGCGATCCCTCGCCGCGCCTGGCCGCGCGGCTGGACCGCGCCTACGACTGCTACGCCGCATCGCAATGCCGCGTTCTGTTCGTCAGCGGCGGCGTGGATCCGGCGGGCGCCGACGAAGCCGCCGCGATGCGCGGCTATCTGCAGCGGCGCGGCGTGCCCGCCGACCGCATCGTCACCGATAGCGCGGGCATCGACACGTGGGCCACGGCCCGCCACGCCAGCGCCTACATGCGCGAACATGGCTACACGCGCGCCCTGGCCGTCACGCAGTATTTCCATGTGCCCCGCGCCATGCTTGCCTTGAAACGCCAGGGCGTGGCCGACGTCGGCGGCGGCTATCCGCGCTACTTCGAGCTGCGCGATATCTATTCCGTCTTCCGCGAACTGCCCGCGATGGCGCTGTATATTTTCCGGCCGCTGTAGCGGCGCATCCACACCCCAGCAAAGACATCACAGGACCTCTTCATCGTGCTGATCTTCCACAATCCCGTCCATGACAAACATCGCGGCCGCCACGAAATGTTCCGCGGCAAGCTGGTGCCCTGCCACGAAACGCCGGCACGCCTGGAATATGTGCTGGATGCGCTGCGCCAGCGCGGCATCGGCGAGCTGCGCGCGCCCTCGGCGCCGGACATGGATCTCATCAAGCGCGTGCACACCCCGCGCTATGTGGACTTCCTGGAGAGCGCATGGCGGGAATGGATCGCGCTGGACCCGGCCAATGCCGAACTGGACGTGCTGCCCTCGATCTGGCCCGTGCGCGGTTTCCGCCACGATGTAGAGCCCACCAACTTCGCCGCCCGGGTCGGCCTGTTCTCGTTCGACAGCGGCTGCCCGCTGACCTCGGGCACCTGGGAAGCGGCCACCGCCGGCGCCGCCTGCGCGATCGAGGCGGCCCGGGCCGTGTCCTCGGGCGCCGGGCCACGCACCGCCATGGCGCTGACGCGCCCGCCGGGCCACCATGCCGGCGCGGATTTTTTCGGCGGCTACTGCTTCCTGAACAACGCCGCGCTGGCGGCCCAGGCCCTGCGCGATGCGGGCGCGGCGCGCGTCGCCATCCTGGACGTGGACTACCACCACGGCAACGGCACGCAGAGCATCTTCTACGAGCGCGGCGACGTGCTGACCGTGTCGGTGCATGGCGACCCGACCACCGAGTATCCGTTCTTCCTGGGCTATGCCGACGAACGCGGCCAGGGCGCGGGCCAGGGCGGCAACCTGAATCTGCCGCTGCCCGCCGGCACCGATTTCGCCACCTGGACGCAGGCGTTGGAACAAGGCCTGGCGGCGGTGCGCGCATTCAAGGCGGACGCCGTGGTCGTCGCCCTGGGCGTGGACACATACGAGGGAGACCCGATTTCGAAATTCAAGCTCAAGAGCGCCGACTACCTGCACGTCGGACGCCTGCTGGGCGAGCTGCGCCTGCCTGCCGTCTTCACGATGGAAGGCGGCTACGCCGTCGCGGACGTCGGCATCAACGTGGCGAACGTGCTGGAAGGCTATGGCGGCTGAGCGCCGCGCTGTTCAGTCGCGGGTTTCCAGCACCTTGTTGATGCGCAGTGCCAACAGCGTGCAGGCAACGCCCGACAACAGGTAGACGCTGACAGCCACCAGCCCGAAGCGCGCCGATAGCCCCAAGGCCACCAGCGGCGCGAAGGCCGCGCCGACGAGCCACGCCATATCGGACGTCAACGCCGCCCCGGTATAACGGAAGCGGCGCGTGAAGTTGGCGGTGACCGTGCCGGACGCCTGGCCGTACGACAGCCCCAGCAACGCGAAGCCGATCAGGATGAATGCATCCTGCGCGGTGGGTCCGCCGCCCAGCAGCCAGGGCGCCAGCACCGCAAACACACCGATCAGCATGGCCAGCAGGCCCAGCGTGGTGCGCCGGCCGATACGGTCGGCCAGCCAGCCCGAGGCGATCGTGCCCAGGATGCCCAGCACCGCGCCGATGATCTGCACGATCAGCACGTCGGAAATCTGCTGCGTGCCGCTGACGACGATCCACGACAGCGGAAACACCGTGACCAGGTGGAACAGCGCATAGCTGGCCAGCGCGGCAAAGGCGCCAATGAACAGGTTGTAGCCCTGCTTGCTGACGATTTCAGAGATGCTGATGGGTTCGAGTTCGCCTTCTTCGAGCAGCTGCGTGTATTCCTCGGTGACCACCAGCCGCAGCCGCGCGAACAGCGCCACCACGTTGATCGCGAACGCCACGAAGAAGGGATAGCGCCAGCCCCATTCAAGGAAGTCGGCCTGCGTCAGCGTGACGTGCAGATACAGGAACAGCGCGCTTGCGACCATGAAGCCCACCGGCGCGCCCAGTTGGCCCATCATCGAGTACCAGCCCCGCCGATTGGGCGGCGCGTTCAGGGCCAGCAGCGACGGCAGGCCGTCCCAGGAACCGCCGAACGCCAGGCCCTGCACGCAGCGGAACAGCGCAAGCAAGGTGATGGCATGCACGCCGATGGCGTTGTAGCCCGGCAGGAATGCCATGCCCACGGTTGCCGTGCCCAGCAGGAACAAGGCGACGGTCAGCTTGGTCGCGCGGCCCCAGCGTCGTTGAATCGCCATGGAAAGCGCCGTGCCGATCGGCCGCATGATGAAGGCGAACGAGAAAATGACGAAGGCCCAGAGCGTGCCTTCCAGGGGTTCTTCGAAGGGAAAGAACACCTTCGGAAAAACCAGCACGCACGCGATGCCGAAGACGAAGAAGTCGAAGTATTCGGAGGCGCGTCCCACCACCACGCCCACGGCGATTTCACCGGGAGCCACCTTGGCGTGGCTGGCCCCGCCGCTGATTGCACCCGGCCCCGGAACAGGAGAGGGATGACCGGGATATCGCGTGGTGGTCGACATGGGTTTGCTCGCAAAAGGAGGGTTTGAATACGCCTTGTCTACGATCTTGCAACACACCCTTGCCACGGTACGCTCATCACGCCGCAAGCCGCAAGCACCGAAGTGTCCAGGACTGCCCCGCACGCGTTGCCGTGCATACTTTTGCTCTTTTTACCCTAGATTTTTCGCGGCTTCCAGCGTAGTGTTGCGTTTACTTCCCACGGTTACGTTTCGGGGTATGGCCATGCCGTCCTTCCCAAGGCTCCGCGGATTGATCCTGTTTGCCGCCCTGCCGTTGCTCGCCGGGTGCAATGCGGTGCTGCTCTCGCCCTCGGGCGACGTGGCCCTGCAGCAACGCAACCTGATCATCATTTCCACCGGCTTGATGCTCATCATCATCGTGCCGGTGATCATCCTGACGCTGCTCTTCGCATGGCGCTATCGCGCCAGCAACAAGGAAGCGCCCTACGATCCCGACTGGAACCACTCCACCATGCTGGAGCTCCTGATCTGGGCCGCGCCGCTGCTGATCATCATTGCTCTGGGCGCGCTTACGTGGGTCAGCACGCATCAGCTCGATCCCTACCGCCCCCTGGCGCGCCTGTCCGAAGGCCGCGAGGTGCCCGCGGGCACCAAGCCGCTGGTCGTGGAGGTCGTCGCCCTCGACTGGAAATGGCTGTTCCTCTATCCCGAGCAAGGCATCGCCGCCGTGAACGAAATGGCCGCTCCCGTCGATCGCCCCATCCAGTTCAAGATCACCTCGTCGACGGTGATGAACTCCTTCTTCGTGCCGGCGCTGGCCGGCCAGATCTACGCCATGCCCGGCATGCAGACCACGCTGCATGCGGTGATCAACCACCCCGGCGAATACGAAGGCCTGTCCGCCAACTACAGCGGCTCGGGCTTCTCCGGCATGCGCTTCAAGTTCCATGGCCTGGACCAGCAAGGTTTCGACAAATGGGTCGCCGACGCCCGCAAGTCCACCGATGCCCTCAGCCGCGACATCTACCTGAAGCTCGAGCAGCCCAGCGAACGCAACCCGGTCCAGCGCTACGCGTCGGTCGCGCCCGGCCTGTTCGAGGCCATCGTGAACCGCTGCGTGGAGCCCGGCCGCATGTGCATGCGCGACGCGATGGCCATCGATGCCCAGGGCGGCATGGGCATCCCGGGCGCGCGCAACGTCACCACGATGGACCCGCAGACGCGCGAGCGCCTGGGGCTGACAGCAACGCCGCCGCGCAAGTTCGTGGGGGCCATGTGCACGTCCACCGAAGGCCTGGTGCTGTAGCGGCCGGCCCTGGGCCGTCCGCGCAGGATGACGCAAGGGCTTCATGAAATCGCGGTCTTTTCGCTGGAATCGAGATGCCTGATCAACCAGACCTCACCAAGCTGATCTTCGGTCGCCTGACCTGGGAAGCCATTCCTTTCCACGAACCTATCCTGCTGGCCACCTTCTTCATGGTGGCGGCCGGCGGCATCGTGGTGCTGGGCTCCATCACTTACTACAAGAAGTGGGGCTACCTGTGGCACGAATGGTTCACCAGCATCGACCACAAGAAGATCGGCATCATGTACGTCGTCCTGGGCATCGTGATGTTGCTGCGCGGCTTCGCGGACGCCATCATGATGCGGCTGCAGCAGGCGGTGGCCTTCGGCGATTCCGCCGGCTACCTGCCGCCCCACCACTACGACCAGATCTTCACGGCGCACGGCGTGATCATGATCTTCTTCGTGGCCATGCCGCTCGTCACGGGGCTGATGAACTACATCGTGCCGCTGCAGATCGGCGCGCGCGACGTCGCCTTTCCTTTCCTGAACAACTTCAGCTTCTGGATGACGACCGGCGGCGTCATCCTGGTGATGATGTCGCTCTTCGTGGGCGAATTCGCGCGCACCGGCTGGCTGGCGTATCCACCCTTATCGGGCATCGCGCAGAGTCCCGACGTGGGGGTCGACTACTACATCTGGGCCTTGCAGATAGCGGGGGTGGGAACCCTGCTATCCGGCGTCAACCTGCTGGTCACCATCGTGAAGATGCGCGCGCCGGGCATGACCATGATGCGCATGCCCATCTTCACCTGGACGGCGCTGTGCACCAATGTGCTGATCGTCGCCGCCTTCCCCGTCCTGACCGCCGTGCTGGCGATGCTGACCCTGGACCGCTACCTGGGCACCAATTTCTTCACCGCGGACTTCGGCGGCAACGCCATGATGTACGTGAACCTGATCTGGATCTGGGGCCACCCCGAGGTCTACATCCTGATTCTGCCGGCCTTCGGCATCTTCTCGGAAGTGGTGGCCACCTTCTGCCGCAAGCGCCTGTTCGGCTATGCGTCCATGGTGTACGCCACCGTCGTCATCACGGTGCTGTCGTACCTGGTCTGGCTGCATCACTTCTTCACCATGGGGTCCGGCGCCAGCGTGAATTCGTTCTTCGGCATCACGACCATGATCATCTCGATCCCGACCGGCGCCAAGATCTTCAACTGGCTCTTCACCATGTACCGCGGACGCATCCGCTTCGAAGTCCCCATGCTCTGGACCCTGGGCTTCATGGTGACCTTCGTGATCGGCGGCATGACGGGCGTGCTGCTGGCCGTTCCGCCCGCCGACTTCGCGCTGCACAACAGCCTGTTCCTGATCGCGCACTTTCATAACGTGATCATCGGCGGCGTGCTGTTCGGGCTGATGGCCGGCATCACGTACTGGTTCCCCAAGGCATTCGGCTACAAGCTGGATCCGTTCTGGGGCAAGTGCTCATTTTGGTTCTGGCTGGTCGGTTTCTACGTGGCCTTCATGCCGCTGTATGTGCTGGGGCTGATGGGCGTGACGCGCCGCGTGAACCACTTCGAGGACATGTCGCTGCAGATCTGGTTCCAGGTGGCGGCCTTTGGCGCGCTGCTGATCGCCTGCGGCATCGCCAGCTTCATCATCCAGCTCGTGGTCAGCTACCGCCGCCGCGACCAGTTGCGCGACGACACGGGCGACCCCTGGGACGGCCGCACGCTGGAATGGTCCACTTCGTCGCCCCCGCCCAACTACAACTTCGCGTTCACGCCCCGGGTGCATGACCTGGACGCCTGGTGGCAGATGAAGCAGCACGGCTACGAGCGGCCGCGGCTGGGCTTCATCCCGATCCACATGCCCAGCAACACCTGGGCGGGCATCGTGCTGGCGGGGATCAGCGTGGTGATGGGTTTTGCCCTGATCTGGCACATGTGGCCGCTGGCCGTGCTGTCGTTCGCGGCGCTGATCCTGGTGGCGATCATCCATACCTTCAACTACAAGCGCGACTACTACGTGCCGGCCGACGAGGTCGTGACCACCGAAGACGCGCGTACCCGGTTATTGGCGAACCATGTCTGAGACCCTGGCCCCACCCCTGCCCGGCGGCGCGGCGCCGTCCCCGGAACCCGTGTTCTACGTTCCCGGCGAACACCACCCCAAGAACGGTACGCTGCTCGGGTTCTGGATCTACCTGATGAGCGACTGCCTCATCTTCGCCTGCCTGTTCGCGGCGTACGGCGTGCTGGGGCGCAACTTCGCCGCCGGCCCGTCCGGCGCCGACCTGTTCGACCTGCAACTGGTGGCGGTGAACACAGCGCTGCTGCTGCTGTCGTCGATCACCTACGGATTCGCCATGCTGGAGATGCGCCGCAACCGCATCGGGGCGACCCAGATGTGGCTTGCCGTGACCGGCATCCTGGGCCTGGGATTCCTGTCCCTTGAACTGTACGAGTTCACGCATCTGATCCACCAGGGCGCCGGCCCGCAGCGCAGCGGCTTCCTGACAGCCTTCTTCGCGCTGGTCGGCACGCACGGCCTGCACGTCACCTTCGGCATCGTCTGGCTGATCACGATGATGCTCCAGGTGCGGATGCATGGCCTGATTCCCGAAAACCGCCGCCGCCTGATGTGCCTGTCGATGTTCTGGCACTTCCTTGACCTGATCTGGGTGGGCGTATTCACCTTCGTCTACCTGATGGGAGTGCTGCCATGAGCTCGCACATGGAAAACCTGGCCGACCGCGGCCACGGCGGGCATGACGATCACGGGGGCCACGGGGGCCACGACGGCCACGACGATGACGATGGCGCCGGCCACGGCACGCTCAAGAGCTACCTGACCGGCTTCGTGCTGGCCGCCATCCTGACCGCCATCCCCTTCTGGCTGGTGATGGGCCGCGTGATCGACAGCTCGCGCGCCACCGGGCTGGTGATCCTCGCTTTCGCTGTCGTGCAGATCGTGGTCCACATCATCTATTTCCTGCACATGGACACCAAGTCCGAGAGCGGCTGGAATATGTTGGCGTTAATATTCACGCTGGTGCTGGTCGTAATCACGCTCAGCGGGTCAATCTGGATCATGTATCACTTGAACGCCAATATGATGCCCATGTCCACACACGACATGCGGAAAATTCCCTGATGGCAGCAGTAAAAGACATTTCTTCACGCGACACCTCCCGCAATCCGCGCAGCAAAACCACCCTGGTCATCCTGGGGCTGGTTGCTGCCGCCGTGTTCGCCGGCCTGTGCGCCCTCGGCACCTGGCAAGTACACCGCCTGGCCTGGAAACAGGCGCTGATCGCGCAAGTAGACCAGCGCGCCCATGCCCCCACCGTGCCCGCCCCCGCGCAGCGCGAATGGCCCAGGCTCACATCCGCCAACGCCGAATACCGCCACGTCGCCGCCTCGGGAACCTTCCAGTTCGACCGCCAGACACTGGTACAGGCCGCGACCGAACTGGGCAGCGGCTACTGGGTCATGACGCCCCTGCAATTGGCCGATGGCGGCACGGTGCTGGTGAACCGCGGCTTCGTGCTGCCCGAATGGCGCAAGAGCCAGGTGAACACCCCCCAACCCCCCGCGCAGGCGCGGGTCACGGGCCTGCTGCGCATGGGCGAACCCGGCAGCGGCTTCCTGCGCAACAACGACCCCGCGTCCAACCTCTGGTACTCGCGCGACCTGCAGGCCATCGCCGCCGCCCGCGGCCTGACTGACGTGGCGCCCTACTTCATCGACGCCGACGCCGCCACCAGCGCCGGCCGCGACCCCGCCCGCGAACCCGTCGGCGGCTTGACGGTGCTGACCTTCCCGAACAACCACCTGGTCTATGCCATCACCTGGTACGCGCTGGCATTGATGGTGCTCGTCGGCGTGGCGGTCTTCGTGCGCGAGGAAAAGCGCGCGCGCCACCAGGCCTGACCGGCGGAGCCCCTCTTCGGCGCGGTCGAAAATCGGCGCGAATAGCCGGAAATTCCGGCATGTTCGCTGAACATACTGCCGAGTAGTCTACAATGCAGCCCGGGAACATCCCGCCAGGCATGACGTCTGGCGTGGTGTTCCCTTTGTTTTTTCCAACCCATATCCCAGGAGTTCCCCGGATGAAAAAGACGCTGCTCGCCGCTGCAATGCTGGCTTCTTTCGCAGGCATTGCTCAGGCAGAACCGTCAGTCACTCTCTATGGTGTCATCGACACCGGCATTGGCTACAACAAAATCAAGGGCGATGGATACAACGGATCCAAGCTTGGCATGATCAACGGCATCCAGGCCGGCTCCCGCTGGGGCGTGCGCGGATCCGAAGATCTGGGCGACGGCCTGAGCGCGGTCTTCAAGCTGGAAAGCGGCTTTGATTCCGCCAACGGCCAGCGCGGACAATCGGGCCGCCTGTTCGGCCGCCAAGCCACCATCGGCCTGGCCAACGACGCCTGGGGTTCGCTTGAATTCGGCCGCCAGGCCACGGTTGGCTCCAACTACCTGGCCGACATCGATCCTTTCTACACCAGCTACACCCAATCCAACCTGGGCCTGGGTCTCAGCGCGGCCAACACCATGCGCTGGGACAACATGGTCATGTACCGCACCCCCTCAGTGAACGGGTTTGAGCTGGGCGTGGGTTACTCGTTCAATGCGGACGACACCACCGCGGACCAGACCGGTTTCGGCACCGCCGACAACACGCGCGGCATCACCGCCGGCCTGCGCTACGTGCAAGGCCCGCTGAACGTGGCGCTGACCTACGACCAATTGAACGGCGCCAACCGCAGCTCCATCGACAACGGCGCCACGCCGCGCCAGTACGCGCTGGGCGTGTCGTACGACCTGGAAGTGGTCAAGCTCGCCGCTGCCTACGGCCGCACCACCGACGGCTGGTTCGTCGGCCAGGATCTGCCCGCGGGCACGCCGTTCAGCGACGAATTCGGCACCAACCGTTTCGTGGACGGCTTCAAGGCCAATTCGTACATGGTGGGCGCGACCCTGCCGGTCAGCGGCGCGAGCAGCCTGTTCGCCTCGTGGCAGCACGTGGCCCCGTCCAACGACAAGCTGACGGGCGATGACGCCAACATGAACGTCTACAGCGTGGGCTACACGTACGACCTGTCCAAGCGCACCAACCTGTACGCCTATGGCTCGTACGGCACGGACTACGCGTTCATCGACGGTCTGAAGAGCACCGCCGCGGGCGTGGGCATCCGCCACCAGTTCTAAACGCGCTGGGGGCCGGCCCGCCGCGCGGCGCCGGCCCTGCCCCCGCAGGCCGCGGCCGAACGATGTCAGTCTGATCCTATAGCGCTGGATCCCGGCGCTACCTAACATCGTTCCATGCCCGACAGCACACGCACAGGCTTGGACAGGCGTCATGGCTAAGCCGCCCCCCTCCGTGCCCGCACACCCGCCGCCAGCCGCCGAATCCAGCCCCCTTGGCGCGCTGCCCCTGCGTTATCGCCGATTGTTCATCGACACGATGAACCAGGACCTGGCCGCGCTGGAACAGGCGCTGCATCGGCGCGATGCCATCGACGCGGCGCTCACCCTGCACCGCATCCGGGGCGCCTTTCTGTCCCTGCAGATTCCCCGGCCGGACAGCCACGCCGACACGCTCGAACACGCCTTGCGCACCACTGGCCTGACGCCCGCCACGCAGGCCCAGGTCCGCGACGTCATCCTCTCCCTGCGGTCGCTGCTGCACGGGGCATAAACGTGGTTGAATGGCCGTGCAGTGCAATGCGCGGGAAACACGCATCCGGCATGATCGGTCCCTCTCTTTGATCGCAGCCCCAAGAATTCCATGCCCCTGACTTTTCGCAAGCAACCCTTGTCCGCGCACGCGCGCCCCCGCCCCCTGCTGCGCGCCTTCGCCATGGTCTTGCTGCCGCTGGCCCTGGCCGCCTGCAACGGCGGCGCCAACGACGACGCCGAGGCCCCCATCCCTTCTCCGACGCCGGCCCCAACTCCGGCCCCGCCCGTCTCCGAAACCCCGGCGCGCAATCCGGCCTATCTGGCAGCCAAGCCGGGGGACGTCATCCAGGTGCGCATCGAAGAACTGCGCCCCACCCAGACCGCCATCGGCTACGACCAGATCTACTACAAGCTGGGCCGCTGGCAGGGCGACTTCGACCGCGCGACGTGGGCGGCCGATCCCGCCAAACAACTTGACTACCTGGACCGCACGGTAGGCAAGAAATTCGATGACTACTGCGAGGACATGGGAGGCGGCGAGCGCAAGCAGGCATTCCAGAGCATCGCCGAGGCGCGGGCGGCGCGGCTGGACCAGCCCGCCACCTTCGCCTGCCTGGACGCGCCGGGCACGAACGCCGCCAACCTGAAGTCCGTCGTCGTCGGCTGGGACGGCAACCTCTACCTGACCGACGGCCATCACACCTTTTCGTCGCTGCGCGAGATCTTCGATGGCGGCCCCAAGCTGCCCGTCTGGGTCAAGGTCGACGCCAACTACAGCGGCCTGACCACGGCCGCCGCCTTCTGGCAGCGCATGGTCGACGAGCGCCGCGTCTGGCTGCGCGATGGCCAGAACCAGCCCATCACCGTGGATCAACTGCCCAACCGCCTGGGGCTGCCCAGTGTGCACGAGGCCGGCGGCATGCAGGAAGACCGCTACCGCTCACTGGTGTATTTCACGCGGGACATCGCCTACAGCAACGGCGATCTGCCCGAATTCGCCGAGTTCCTGTGGGGCGACTGGCTGCGCCGCCAGGTTGCCGGCGGTGGGCTGCCCGCGCTGGACCAGTACAAGATGCGGCCGCCGGCCGCCGCCGCGCAGATTCTCGCCGTCAGCACGCTGAACAAGGACCTGATCGCCACCGGCTCGAACGACAGCTATGCCGCCGCCGTGCGCGATGCGTCGCTGAAGATGAATACGCTGAACGGCACCGACATCGTCTTCGACGACCGCGACGCGGCCAGCCTGGGCCGCATCGCCCTGGTTCCCGACGCCGCCAGCGGCACGCCCACCAAGAAGGCGCGCGACACGCTGGAAGAGCTTCCGCGCGACGACATCAAGACGTCCGACTCCAGCCCGCGCAACGCGGGAAAACTGTGGTTCGCCGTCAACTACCGCACTTGCGGCAAGCCCGCGGCCGGCACCTGCTGGGGCTGGTGATCCGCGGGCGCCTGGGCCGCTTCACGCCAGGAAGGCCTTAGAGCACTTCCTGGGTGTTTTCGGCCTTGGCCAGTTGCTGCATGACCAGCGACACCTTCTCGGCGATTTCCAGGCGTTCGGCCGCCGACATGGCGTCGTATTCCTGCTTGGAGATGCCCAGGCTGGCCAGGGCCGCATAGAGCATCTTGTCTTCCAGGGACATCGATGCGTAGTCCAGGAATTCCTGTTCGGCCTGCGAAGGCGCAGCCTGCGCGGCGCCCGAGACACCGCCCGCCATGGCGGAGCGGCTGCGCTCGGTGGCGCTGGCGAAGGCCGCGCGAAAATCGCCCACGCCCGAACCGGACCGGGACGCGGCCATGGACGGTTCGGATCCGGAGGTGATGCCCAGGGAATTTACGATGCTCATGGATGCCCCAAAGAATTCAGTGCGTGGCGCCCGGCCGGCAGCGCGGCGCTGGCGGCGGCCCGTCACGGGATTGACCCTCAGGGTGCCAAGTTAACTTGCCGGCGCGGCGCGGGAAGACCTGGACAGACACCCGAACCGGCCGCTTATTCCGCTATTGCGGGGCAGGTATTTTTCACGCCGTTCGAGTATCTTGTGGCTCTTGCAAACATTCCAGAGATTCCTTCATGAGCATTGAACCCACCCCCGGCCAGCCCGCGGGCGCCGTCCCCGGCGCGGACGCCTTCCTGCAGTTCCTGGTCAACCTGGTGAACAACGGCAGCCAGATCGAAAGCATCGGCGTGACGTTGCAGATGGGCGGCATGCTGGTGTCCGGATCGATCATATCGGGCGCGGAATACTTCGACAGTTTCGCCGTCAAATTCACGAGTTCGCTGGAGACGCTGGACGCGGATACCCGCAAGACCGTGCACGCGTCGCTGGCGGAACTGGGCGACGTGTTCCGTCTGCCCCAGCCGGTCGATCCGCTGCCGAACTACATCCACCTTGCGGATGCCCTGTTCTTCACGGCGGACGGCACGCCCATCGCCGGACAGCCCACGCTGTGGCGCGGACGCACCAGCGCGGTGGACGGCTTCATCCTGGGCCGCCTGCAATCGGAAACGGCCGGTTAAGTACGGTGTGGCCGGGTACGGCCGGTTAGGTACAGTGTGGCCGGGTACGGCCGGTTAGGTACGGCCGGTCAGGTACTGTCGGTCAGGCGCGGCCGGTCAGGCACGGCCAGCCAGGCGCGAGACGGCCCAAGGCGGGCCGCCGCCGCGCCGCATCCCCCCGCGCGCCCCCCGGCGCTTTTGAGATTCTTCTTATTCTCCCGGCGGATGCGGGTTCCTACCATGCATCGGATGCTGGTAGACGACCATGGCGCCCTCGCCCTTGACCCCCAGGCCGCGCCCCGCACGGCCTCCCTGCTTCTGCATTTTCTTGCGGCGGCCCTGATCGTCTGCATCGCGGCGGGCGCCACCATCTATCTTTCCTGGACCTTCAACAAGGCCGTCTCCGCCTACCGCCGCCAGATGAACGCCGCGGCCTACCAGGCGCAGCTATTCTTCGATCGCCGCGAAGCCCTGCTGCGGTCCATCTCGGCCTCGGCGGTGCGCAACACCCGGGGCGAGCCCATCGGCCAAACCTCCGTCTATCTGGGCACCACCCGGCAGGTCGAAGTCCTGCCGCTTGAAGAGGAACCCGGCGCGTTCGACTGGGCCCTGATCCTGACGCGCCGCGACCTGCGCGATATCGCCCTGGCCGAAGCCGGGCTCGTCTACAGCTCGGCGCGCCACTCGCGCACGCTGCGCCAGGCCGCGCACGGTCAGCCGGCGCCGCCGCCCATTGATCCGCAGACTCAGCAATGGCTGGCCGACGCGCTGTCCGGCATCGAAGCCCGCCACCAGCCGGACGGTCTGGCGCCCATCGTCTGGCTGCACGCGCCCAGGCACGCTGCCGCGCAGCAGCTCTTTCTCTATACCCCGCTCGACCTCGCCGACCCGGGGGCCGGCTGGATCGGCCTGGACGTCACCGGCGTGGACGCCGCGGTGGACGTCTCGCGCGCCACCGGCGGCAGCTACGTGCTTTTCGACGAAAAGGGCCGGCCCATGCTGCACAGTCCGGGCGCGGATGTCGCGGACGTCGCGTTCGGCCGCGCCCTCACGATGGATTCCTTCAGCCTGCACGGAAAGGGCTGGCTGCCGGAACGCCTGGTGCTGAGCAAGTCGGTCGGCGAGGACGGCTGGCGGCTGGTCTACGACACGCCTATCCGGCGCGTGCTGGAAGAAAACCTGTCCGCGCTGCGATGGGCTGGCGCCCTGTCGCTACTGCTGTCCGCCACCGTCCTCCTGCTGACCCGCTACATCCGCCGCCGGCTGGTGCTGCCAGCGCGACGCCAGTACGAGGCCCTGCGGGACACCGAGGCCCTGAACCGCAAGCTGATCGAAGTGGCGCCCGTGGGGCTCTGCCTGCTGCGCCGCGCCAACGGCGAGGTCGTGCTGTCCAACGACATGGCGCGGCGCTGGTTCCAGGGTGCGCCGCAGTGGCGCGAACAGATCCTCTCCGGCCTGGGCGACGGCGCCGTCCAGGAACATGAGCTCTCGGATGGCCGCAGCGCCTATCTCACCTTCGCCCCCACCACGTATCGCGGCGAAGCCGTGGTGCTTTGCGGCATCAGCGATATCTCGGCGCTGAAGAAGGTCGAGCATTCGCTGCTGCAGGCCAAACGCGACGCGGAGGCCGCCAGCCAGGCCAAGACGGTCTTCCTGACCACCATGAGCCACGAGATCCGCACGCCGCTCTACGGCATCCTCGGCACGCTCGAGCTCTTTGCACTGACGCCCGTCAGCGGCCAGCAGGCGCAGTATCTCGAAACCATCCAGCAGTCCTCCGCGACGCTGCTGCACACCATCAACGAGACGCTGGACCTGTCCCGCATCGAGGCTGGCCACGCCGTCCTGGAACCCGCGCCGTTCTCGCCCGCAAGGCTGATGAACGACGTCGTCGCCAGCTTTGCCGCCCGCGCGCAAGCCAAGGGGCTGCGCAGCTACGCGGTGGCCGCTCCCGACACGCCCGATGCCGTGGTGGGCGACGCTGCCCGCATCCGGCAAATCCTGGACAACCTGGTCAGCAATGCCGTCAAGTTCACCGGTTCCGGGCAGATTGTCCTGCGGCTGAAGCTGGCCGGCCTTGACGCCGATTTCGCCGACCTGAGCTTCCAGGTCGCCGACACGGGCCTGGGCATCGCGCCGGAACATCAGGCCCGCCTGTTCGAACCCTACTATCAGGTGGACGGCGACACCCGGCCGCATTCGCCCGGTACCGGCCTGGGGCTGGCCATCTGCCGCCGCCTGTCGGACATGATGAACGGCAAGCTCAACGCGGTCAGCGAACCCGGCCTGGGCACCAGCATCACGTTCGACGTCCGCCTTCCGTTGGCCCCGGATTCGTCCCAGGCTTCCCCGCTTCCGCTCGACAACACCGCCGTGTATGTCCTGGGCGCCGTACCGGAAATCGTCGCCAATCTGTGCGGCTGGCTCGAACGCTGGGGAGCCGTGGCGCTGCCGTATCCGCCGCCCGGCGACGCGCCCGCCGGCTCGCCGGCCGCCCGGCCCGCGGTCCTGCTGCAAGCCTGGCCCGCTGGCCAGGAAACCGCCCAATGGGGCGGGCCTCGCGTGATCGTGCATCCTCCAGGCCAGCGGCCCCGCGTCGACGACGGCCCCCGCCATTGGTTTGCCAGCGCCTACAACCTGGCAAGCATCGCCCATGCCGTGCAATTGGCGCGCGGCGGCGCCACGCTGGCCCCGCCTTCCGGCCCCGGCGCCAGGCCCGAACCGCTGGCCTTGCGCATCCTGGTCGCCGAAGACCACCCCATCAGCCAGCTCGTCCTCCAAGAGCAACTCGAACTCCTGGGCTGTTCGGTGGCATTGGCGGGAAACGGCCAGGAGGCCCTGGCCCTGCCGGACCTGTTGAGCTTCGACGCCGTGCTGACCGACCTGAACATGCCACTGGTCGATGGCTACGAGTTCACGCGCAGGCTGCGGGCGCGCGGTTATCGAAAAACGGTTCTTGGCGTCACGGCAAACGCCTTTCCGGACGAACTGCAGCGCGGACTGGACGCGGGCATGAACGCCCTGCTGATCAAGCCCTTGCCGCTGACGGTGCTGCGGCAGAACCTGCAATCGGTGAAGGGCCCCGGAAGCTGAAGGAGCTTGCCAATGACAGGACGCTCAATGCGGACACCGGGCACCTCTGGTTCAAGCCAGAAGCCTGGTGCAAAATCCACCGATGCCTCCTGCTCATCCGACAGCGCAACCGCATGGAAAGACTTCGAATTGTCCTGGCCGATGACCACCCGCTCGTGCTCATGGGCATGCGCGACCTGCTCGAAAAGAATCTGGCCTTCGAGGTCGTCGCGGCGGTGGCCAGCCCCACGGCGCTGGTCGAACAGCTGGCCAGCGAACCGCCGCATGTGGTCGTCACCGACTACTCCATGCCCGGCGACGAACGCTATGGCGACGGGATGCGCCTGATCGAATATCTGACCCGGCACTTTCCGCGCACGCAGGTCGTCGTGCTGACCATGATGTCCAACCCCATGATCATTTCGGCCCTTTATGACGCGGGCGTTGCCGCGGTGGTGCTCAAGCGCGACGACCTGGCTGAAATCGTCACGGCGCTGCACACGCTGTGGGCGGGACGCAGATATCATCCCCCGGGTTTTCAGCGCAGCGACCGGATGGCCTCGCGCAGCGAATTCATCGGCGACCGCATCAACAGCCTGTCACCCAAGGAATTCGAAGTGCTGCGCCATTTCATCCGCGGCGAATCGATGATGCAGGTGGCTGGCACGCTCCGGCGCAGCGTCAAGACCGTCAGCGGCCAGAAGATCGCGGCCATGCGCAAGCTGAACGTGCGGACCGACCAGGAGCTGGTGGTGTTCTGCGTGGAAAATGGCATGTTCCAATAGCGCCATGACACAACACACCATCGAGCCCCTGACGGGCCGGGACGTAGACCGAAACGTCATGCAGGCCCTGATCGAACAGGCCGCGGGCACCCCCCTGTCGTTCCAGGACTGCGACTTTCAAAACGCGGACTTTTCCCGCCTGGACCTGCGCGGCTTTCAATTCATCGCCTGCGCCATCGCGGACGCCTCGTTTCAGGGCGCCAATCTGGCCGATTCCCAGTGGCTGCGCTGCCGCGGCGGGCAAGCCAGCTTCGCCTCGGCGGACGCGAGCGACGCCGTGTTCCAGAACTGCGATCTCAACAACGCCAACTGGCGCCGCGCGCGGCTCGCCTCGGCGCGGTTCCAGGGTTGCAAGCTGACCGGCTCCGACTTCGACGGCATCGCCTACCTGGGCTGGTCGCTGGAAGAATGCCTGCTGGTCGGCGCCTTGCTGCGCGGCGTGTCGTTCCGCAAGTCGGACATCGTTCAACTGGACTTCTCGGACGCGGACCTGTCCGGCAGCGATTTCCGCGACACCGTCTTCCAGGGCGGCAGCCTGCGCAACGCCACGCTGAAGAACGTCCGCTTCGAAGGCGCGGACCTGCGCGAGGTGGATCTCAGCGGCATCGACCTGACCGCCGCGGCGCGGCTGGCGGGCGCCACCATTTCCAAGACCCAGGCGGCGGCGCTGCTGGCCGAGCTGCGCATCAGCGTGGTCTAGGGCGGCTGAACCGCTGTTCGACCACCACGCTGCCCCACTGCCTGCCTTCGGACGCGTGGGTCAGCGTGAAGCCCGCCGCCTCGTACAGATGCCTGGCGGCATCCAGTCCCTTGAAGGTCCACAGATAGGTTTCGTCGTACTGCGTGTCCACGAACGCCATGGCGCGCGCCAGCAGGGCCCGGCCCACGCCCATCCCGCGCAGCGACTCGTCCACGATGAACCAGCGCAAATGCGCCTGCCGGGCTGCCGCGTCGCCATCGATGACGACGGATGCCAGCGTCCTGCCGCCGTCCACGTACAGCCACATGCTCTTGCCCGCCGCGGGCAGGCATTCCGCAAAATCGGAGAGCTCCGTCGCGACCTTGCGCTCGAAGTACACCCCGAAGCCCGAGGCCTGCGCGTAGTAGCGGGCATGCAGGCTGGCGATATCGCCTATGCACCCGGGCAGATAGCCCTGATGGATCTGGTCCTCGATGGCGCCGGCCGCGCTCGCGGGCGTAACGTTGGGGTTTTCCTTGGACAGCGCGTCGGCGTACAGCGACAGGAAGCGGATCAGCGATTCCTGGTCGGCCGGCGACAGGCGCCGCAGCGCATGCGACACCTGGTCCGTGGCGAACTGATCGATCCGCGCGCGCAGCGCATTTCCCGCATCGGTCAGGTAGAGCTTGGACGAGCGCGCGTCGCCGGCGTCGGTCTCGCGCGCCAGCAATCCGCCCGCTTCAAGCTTGGCCACCTGCCGGCTGGTGTTGGATTTGTCCAGCCTGAGCATGGCCGCCAGATCGCGCGCCTGGATGCCCGGCTGCAGGCCGATCTCGATGATGGCGTGCACCGCCGACGGCGCCAGGTCGCTGCCGGCCAGCGACGTGCGCATGAAGCCCAGTTCACGCACCAGCTTGCGGGAAAACTCGCGCAAGTCCTGGATGGTCTTTTCCCGGGACCGGGACGGAAAATCGATGAGATCCATGGCGGACGCCCTAAGTTGCGGTTCGCAACCAATATACTTGCGAACCGCAACTAACTCAATATCCGGCGTGCAATCCCCGCTATCCGGGCCGCTTGAAGGCCCCGCGCGCGGCTTCGATCTCCTGGTGGCAGACGCAACCGTTCATGTGCTCGTTGACCATGCCCACCGCCTGCATGAACGCATGGATCGTCGTCGGCCCCACGAACGTCCAGCCGCGCCGCTTCAAGGCGCGCGAAAGCGTTGTCGACGCCGCCGACGTGGGATGGTTGTCCCAGTAGTGCCGGTCCACCGTGGCGGGGCGTTCCTGCGCGGACGGTTCGTGCTTCCAGAGCCAGCCGGACAGGGAACCTGCCTCGTCGGCCAACGCCAGCGCGCACCGGGCATTGTTGATGGCGGACACGATCTTGGCGCGGTTGCGCACGATGCCGGCGTTTCCCATCAGGCGTTCCACATCGCGGTCGGTGTAGCGGGCCACCCTGGCAAAATCGAAATCGTCGAAGGCTTCGCGGAATGCCTCGCGCTTGCGCAGGATGGTGATCCAGGCCATGCCTGCCTGAAAGCCCTCCAGACAGATCTTTTCGTAAAGGCGGCGGTCGTCCGAGACGGGCCGCCCCCATTCGTGATCGTGATAGTGGGGCATGGCCGGCTGCCAGAAACAGCGCGGGACCCCCTGTCCATCCAGGATCAGGCCAGAATCCGTTTCCGCCACGCCGCCGCCTGCTTGCTGGACGGCGGTCATTGCTTGCCGGGGACGGGGCAGCTCATATCGCCCTCTTTGCACTCAAGGTAAGCGCGCAACGTTTTGGTGCGCGCCTGGGTCAGCTTGTCCAGGCATATGCTCAGCACCATGGGGTAGGCGCTGCCCCCCGGCGTGCCGCCCGACGAAAAGGCGCATTCCGCATCACGGAAGAACAGCCAGGCCTTCTGTGCCGCCTGCAGTTGCGTCGTGGCATCCCGGTTGTCCTTCAGGCGCGCCATCACTTCCTTGTAGGCGGCGTTCAGCGCCGCGTCGGACTTGCGGTAGGCCTGATCGGCGCACAGGCTCATGTCCGTCTGGGTGGACGCCTTGCTGCAATCGAGCCCTTGCGCCTGGGCGCCCGATGCCAGCAAGAGCGCGGCGGCCGCGGCGATGGCAATACGCATGAAAGTTCCTCCAATCTTCGGGTGGTCCGGTCCTGATGGAAAGTGTCGCATGGATGGGTCCGCCGCGCAGCGGACGGCGCCAGCGCGCGTCGCCTAAGATAGTGGCCATGAAGATCCAACTGCTTTCCGACCTGCACCTAGAGACCGATCCCACCTTTCTGGCCGAACCGGCGCCCGGCGCCGACCTGCTGGTGCTGGCGGGAGACATCGGCTCGTATCGCCAAGGCTCCAGGCTGAACGGAACGGACTTCGGTCTGGGCAGCTATTCGCCCCGCAACGGCTGGCCCACGCCCGTGGTGTACGTGCCCGGCAACCACGAATACGACAACCTGGATTTCGACGACACGCACGCGCGGCTGCGTGAACTGTGCGACGCGCTGGACATCCTATGGCTGGAACGGGAAACCCGCGTCATCGGCGGCGTGCGCTTCGTGGGCACGACCCTGTGGACGGATTTCGACGCGTTGGCCGCTCCCGGCGACACGATCGGCGAGGTCTTGAAGAAGCGCGCCAAGGCCTTCCGCGCCGCCGACTTCTATTTGGAAAAGGCCGAGATGCGCCGCCATGGCGCGCCTTTCATGGCCGAGCAGATGCGCGAGCAGGGCCTGGCGTGCCAGCAATGGCTGGACGCCGCCTTGCGCGCCCCCTTCGATGGCCCGACCGTGGCGATCACCCATTTCGCCCCCACGCTGGCCAGCGCCGATCCGCGCTACGGCGTCACGGCCGGCACGGCGGGTTTCTGCAACGCGCTGGACGGCCTGCTGCCCCTGGCCGATTATTGGATACACGGCCATCTGCACTGCGCCCAAGACTATGTACAGAACGGCTGCCGCGTCATCGCCAACCCGCTGGGCTATGCCAAAAAAGGGGAACAAGCCGATTTCGCGCCCGGCAGGCTATGGGATCTGGCGGCCGACGCGGCCTGATCGCGCGAGCGATCGCTCGGCCTGATCGCTCGGCCTGATCGCGCCGCTTGCCGGATAGACAACAGCCCGTGGCGCTGACAAGCGCCACGGGCTTTTCCTTGCTGGCCGCGATGCAACCGAGCTCAGGGCGCCGAGCTCAGGGCGCCGAGCTCAGGGCGCCGGGCTCAGGGCGCCGGGTTCGGGTGGCGCGTGTGGATCTGGTTGATGGCGTCCAGGATCTCCGGCGCCAAGGTCACGTCCACGCTGTCGATGTTCTCTTTGAGCTGTGCAAGCGACGTCGCGCCAATCAGGTTGCTGGTGACGAACGGACGCTGGTTCACCCAGGCCAGGGCCAGATGCGTGGGCGAAATGCCCTGCACGCGCGCCAGCGCCACGTACTCGCGCGTGGCGGCCTCGGCCTGGGCGTTGGAGTAGCGCGTGAAGCGGGAATACACCGTCAGACGGGCGCCGGCCGGCCGGGCGCCGTCCAGGTACTTGCCGCAGAGCATGCCCATCGCCAGGGGCGAATACGCCAGCAGTCCCACGCCCTCATGGTGCGTGAATTCCGACAGGCCGATCTCGAACACGCGGTTCAGCAGGCTGTACGCATTCTGGATGGACGCGATGCGCGGCAGGTCCTGGTTTTCGGCGTGGCGCAGGAACTGGCTGACGCCCCAAGGCGTCTCGTTGGACACGCCGATGTGGCGGACCTTGCCGGCGCGCACGAAATCCTGCAGCACGGACAGCGTTTCCTCGATCGGGACGGTGTGCTCGTCCTCGACCCAGGGATAGTTCAACTGGCCGAAAGTAGCCGTGGTGCGGTCCGGCCAATGGAGCTGGTACAGATCCAGGTAGTCCGTCTGCAGGCGTTTCAGGCTGGCGTCCAGCGCCTCGGTCAGGTTCTTGCGGTCCAGGAAGGTCTTGCCGTCGCGGATGTGGCCGGGACGCTTGGGATCGCGCACGGGGCCCGCCACCTTGCTGGCCAGCACGATGTCCTGGCGGCGGCGGCTCTTGGCCAGCCACGTGCCGATATAGGTTTCGGTCAGGCCCTGCGTTTCCGGCTTGGGCGGCACGGGGTACATCTCGGCCACATCGACCAGGTTGATGCCCCGCTCCAGCGCGTAGTCCAGTTGCTGGTGCGCTTCGGCTTCGGTGTTCTGCTCGCCCCAGGTCATGGTGCCCAGCCCGATCAGGCTGACATCCAGGTCGGTGCGGCCGAGTTTGCGGTATTTCAAGTTCTGCTCCGTGCGGAATCTCTTGGAAGGGAGGCAACACCTTACTCCAAGATCTTGGCTTTTCGCTGACAGTCCGTACACGGACCGTCCGGCGCCCGCCGGATAGGCGTGCTTGCCCGCGCCGCCCAAACGGCATACGCTGGATCGCAAAAATCAATCGAGGGATACCGCATGCTCAGGGAACTTGACGAGGTCTATCTGTTTTTCGTCGTGCTCATCATCTTCCTCGCCGTCATCGAGCTGAGCTACCGGCTGGGACGCAGGCTGCGCAAGCCGGCCGACGAAGCCGCCAAGACCCACATTTTCGCGCTGCAGACCGCCCTGCTCGGCCTCCTGGCGCTTTTGCTGGGCTTTACCTTCGCCATGTCGGTCACGCGCTTCGAGACTCGGAAGAACCTGGTGCTTGAAGAAGCCAACGCCATCGGCAACGCCTATTGGCGTTCGCAACTGATTCCCGCCGAACACCGCCCCATGGTCGCGGGCATGCTGCACGAGTACACCTCGGCATCCCTGGACTACCATCTGGCCGATCAGGACTCGCCGCGCTTCAATGCCGCCAACGCCACCGCCCGGCGCATCGAGCGCCAGATCCGGTCGGCGGTCGCCGCCAGGGCGGAAAACCCGCCCTCGATCTCCACCATCATGTTCATCCAGGCCATCAACGAGATGGCGCAGATCAACGAAAAGCGCCGCGTCGCGCTGGAAAATCACGTTCCCGAACCGGTGTACTACCTGCTGTTCATCGTGGCCGCGGGTTCCATGGCCTACCTCGCCTATGGCACCGCGCTGAACGGGCGGCGGCGCACGATATCGACCGGCATGTTCGCCGCGCTCATCGCACTGGTGCTGACCTTCATCCTGGACATCGACCAGCCCGGCAGCGGACTGATCCAGGTCGGCCAGGAAAGCATGGAGCGCATGCAGGCGACCCTGGCACAGGAAATGAAGCCGTAGCGGGCCGGCCCGTCCCGGGCGCGCGGCCCTATGAATGAAAGGCGCGAGTCCTCATGCAAACAGGCGCCGCAGGAACGGCGCGGTGACGCCCGCCTTGCCGCGGCTGACCTGTTCCGGCGTGCCGGCGGCCACGATGGCGCCGCCCTCTTCGCCCGCCCCGGGGCCGACGTCGATCATCCAGTCGCTGCCGGCCACCACGCGCAGATCATGCTCGACCACGACCACGGTATTGCCGGCATCGACCAGGCCATGAAGCTGCGCCATCAGCTTGTCCACGTCCGCCGCGTGCAGGCCCGTGGTGGGCTCGTCCAGCACGTACAGCGTATTGCCGCGCTGGCTGCGCTGCAGTTCGGTGGCCAGCTTGATGCGCTGCGCTTCGCCGCCGGATAGTTCGGTGGCCGGCTGCCCCAGCCGCAGATAGCCCAGGCCGATTTCATGCAGCAGCGCCAAGGGGCGCTGCACCACGGGTTCGTCCTTGAAGAAGGCCCGCGCCTCGTCGACGGTCATGGCCAGAACCTGGGCGATATTGCGGCCGTTCCACTCGATTTCCAGCGTCTTGGCGTTGTAGCGGCTGCCCTGGCAGGTGGGGCAAGGCGCGTACACGCTGGGCATGAACAGCAGCTCCACGTGGACGAAGCCCTCGCCCTCGCAGGTCTCGCAGCGGCCCTGGGCCACATTGAACGAGAAGCGGCCGGCGCCGTAGCGCCGAGTCTTGGCCGCCTTGGTATCGGCAAAGAGCTTGCGGACGTGGTCGAACAGCCCCGTATAAGTAGCCAGATTGGACCGCGGCGTGCGTCCGATCGGCTTCTGGTCCACATTGACCAGCCGCTTGATCGCATCCGCCCCGGTGTGGATGCGGCCGCTCGTGCGCGGCAGGCTGCCGGGCTGAGGCAGGTCCCCCTCGGTTTCCTCGACGGCCGGTTCCTGCCCGAGGTGTTCGCTCATCAGTTCCACCAGCGCCTGGCTGACCAGGCTGGATTTCCCCGAACCCGACACCCCCGTGACCGCCGTGAACGCACCCAGCGGAAAGCGCGCGTCGACGCCGTGCAGATTGTTACGATGGACGCCGCGCAGCGCCAGCCACCCCGCCGGTTCGCGCGGCGGCCGACGATCGGCGGCGCGGGCGTCGAACAGATATTGCCCGGTGAGCGATTCCTTCACTTTGCGCAGGCCCTCGGGCGGGCCGCTGTAGAGCACCTGCCCGCCGTGCTGGCCCGCGCCGGGGCCCACGTCCACCAGCCAATCGGCCCGCCGCAAGGTATCCAGGTCATGTTCGACGACGAACAGCGTGTTGCCCGCCGCCTTGAGCTGATCCAGCGCCTGGTGCAGGGCCTGTCCGTCCGCCGGGTGCAGGCCCGCGGACGGCTCGTCCAGCACATACACCACGCCGAAGAGATTGGAGCGGATCTGGGTCGCCAGCCGCAAACGTTGCAGTTCGCCCGGCGACAAGGTCGGCGTGGACCGGTCCATCGCCAGATACCCCAGTCCCAGCGCCTGCAAGGTGCCGATGCGCTCGACCAGGTCATGCGCGATGCGTTGCGCCGCGATGCGTTTTTCCGGAGACGAATCCGGCGTGCGCCGGACGTCCGAACTGCCGGTGTGCGCCAGGCCGCCGGCGGCCACGCGCCTGGCGTTGTCCTTCAAGCCCGCCGCCTTGCTGCGCGTGGCGCCCGCCGCGGCGCCCGGGGCGTCATCGAAGCGGCCCGCGGCGGCGGGGGCCAGCACCTCGGCGATCCGGCTCAGCGGCAATTGCGACAGGGTGCCGATATCCAGGCCGGCGAAGGTCACGGACAAGGCCTCGCGCTTGAGCCTGCGGCCGCCGCACTCGGGGCACGGCGCGCCGGTCATGAAGCGCGCCACGCGTTTTTTCATCATGGCGCTCTGCGTGGTGGCAAAGGTATGCATCACGTAGCGGCGCGCGCCGGTGTAGGTGCCCATGTAGCTGGGTTCCAGCTTGCGGCGCAAGGCGGCGCGGGTCTCGGCGGGCGTGAAACCGGCATAGACGGGCGCGGTCGGCTGCTCGTCCGTGTACAGGATCCAGTCGCGGTCCTTCTTTGGCAGGTCGCGCCAGGGCTTGTCCACGTCATAGCCCAGCGTCACCAGGATGTCGCGCAGGTTCTGTCCGTGCCACGCCGGAGGCCACGACGCGATGGCGCGCTCGCGGATGCTGAGCGACGGGTCCGGCACCATGGACTGCTCGGTCACGTCGTACACATGGCCCAGGCCATGGCAGTTCGGGCAGGCGCCCTGCGGCGTATTGGGCGAGAAGTCCTCCGCGTACAGCATGGGCTGGCGCGCGGGATAGGAGCCGGCGCGTGAATACAGCATGCGCAACATGCTGGACAGTGTGGTCACGCTGCCCACCGTGGACCGCACGTTCGGCGTGCCGCGCTGCTGCTGCAGCGCCACGGCCGGCGGCAGGCCGTCGATGGCGTCCACGTCGGGCACGCCGACCTGATCGATCAGGCGCCGGGCGTAGGGCGACAGGGATTCGAGATACCGGCGCTGCGCCTCGGCATACAGCGTGCCAAACGCCAGGGACGATTTTCCCGAGCCGGACACCCCGGAAAACACCACCAGCGCATCGCGTGGAATGCTGACGTCCACATTCTTCAGGTTGTGTTCGCGCGCGCCCCGGACGCGGATGCAGGCGTCGGGACTTCTTTTGGGGGTCGTCTTCCGCTGGCTCATGACAGGATAGTAATGGAGCTCGCGCGCCATCACGCACTCAGAAAGCAACGGAATGTCGCCGCGCTGACCTGGCGCTAGGCCTCGCGCCTGGCGGCGGCCTCCTTCGCGGCCATCTGGAGCGGCGCGGGCAGGGTTTTGAGGATTTCCCTGAAGAAGCGCCGTTGCCCCCAGGGCAGCCCGCGCACGACAAGCCCCAGCCGTTCCACCGCCGTGAAAGCTTCGCGGCTCAGCCCCCGCTGGTTCGCGCTGAACCAAACGAATTCGAACAGCAGGTTGGCCAATTGCAGCGCCCCATAGGAAACACGGCCTGCATCATGCTCCTCCAGCGTGAAGGCGGCGACAGCCGACCAGTCTTCGTATCCCTTGGCACGCGAAAACGCGGCATGGAAGGGTTTTGCCGCCTCCAGCATTTCGCCAACCGGAAGCGGCGTCTGCGCTTGAAAGCGCTTCAGGTCGCCGCTTCTGTCGTCGCAATTTCCGCGAGCGATGCGCAGCACGAACACGGTATTCCACGCCGAGCCGCCACCGACCCCAAAGCGGTCGCATATCCATTCCGACAGTCCGATCCAGCGCAACGACAGCCCTTGCATCGTGCGGACTTCGTGGCCGTTGAACGCGGCAAGCAGCCGTTGCCGCCAGCATAGCCACAAGGTCCATCCGATGTTGGCCGCCACGTCCTGGGCGGCCTCGACCGAGTCGGCTTCGTAAGCGGCCTGCAGTGCCTCCGACAGCGACGAAATCGCTTTCTCGGCCTGGTTCATTTTCCAGGCCAGATCCGTGTTTTCGTCCTCGAGGGCGCCATCTTTGTGCAGCAACGCCCGCAAGTTCAGATACTCGAAACGCACGCGGGGGTTGTAGCGGATCACCGGCCCCAGATGCTGGTCCGATGCCAGACGGTCCAGCCCGGCATGCGATTGCCTGACATCGCCGCGCGCATAGCAGTTCCAGGCGCGGGCCACCGAAGCCATCGCGGACAAGGTGGGCAAGGACGTGCCGACGGCCGGGGACTGGAGAATTTTCGCCAGTCTCGCCAGCGCTTCCTCGCTGCGCCTGACATTGCCGTGGCGGCGCCAGGCCAGACTCTCCTTGAGTATGGCCAGCGCCCGCTGGAAGTCGTCCAGCGCCGATCGCTCGGCGGCGCGAAAGCTCGCGGCCCCGCTCACGCCCGCGGTCATTGCCATGCCATCCAGCGCCAGCCGCATGGCCTGGGTCAGGTGATTCCAGTACGTGCCGTCCTGCGTCACGTATTGCAGAGGATCGGCGTGCGCCACCGCTTGCTCGTTCAGGCCGAGAAAACCGGCCACGAGGTCACGATCCGCGGGCTTGCCCTTCAGTCGAAACGACAACTCGTCCGCCTGGGCCTTCGTCATCCAGAAGGGTCCCTGGCTGCGCCGGGCAGGGTTGAGCAGCGCAACCGGCACGTCCACGGCGTTGCCCCACCCCACCTCGATGCCCCAGGCGGTGAAATCGCGGAACGCCCGCGAAACAAGCATGCGGAGATTGGCGTTGCCCGGGTACCGGGCCTGCACGGCCGATCCCGAGACCGGCCCCTCACCCTCTCGCTGCGCGTGCCAGATTCTCAGCAGCAGCCACACCGATTGAAAACGCGCTTTCTGGCCGTCGACGAGAAGCGGATGGTCTAGATCGATCTGGGTTTTTCCGGGCATCTCGCGATGTTACAGCGGTTACGGGCGCTCGATTGGCGCTCGCATGAGGCGGGCATATTCTTGCGGCCGCATGCAAGCCGCATGCCACCACGGAGACACCATGAGACCGCTATTTCGTCTGTTCGCAAACACCGCCCTGCCGCTGATCGCATTACTGGGATCGGCAAGCGTGCACGCCGAACTTCCGCAGGCCGACATCGCCGCCAGGTTTCGAGAGGAGCAGGTGACGGGCACCTTCGTTCTGCTTGATGGACAGACCGGCGCGTACCGGCGCCACGACGAGGAAAGGGCCGCGCGGCGATACCTGCCGGCGTCCACCTACAAGATTCCCAATTCGCTTATCGCCCTGGAAACCGGCGTCGCGCAGGGCAAGGATTTCAAGCTTGAGTGGGACAGCAAACGCAACCCGCGCCAGCCTTGGTGGCCGGCGGCGTGGGCGCAAGACCATACGCTGGAATCGGCGCTGAAAAACTCGACCGTCTGGTATTACCAGGAGATCGCCCGGCGCGTGGGCGCCGAACGCATGCAGGCGTATGTCGACCGCTTCGACTACGGAAACCGCGACATCTCTGGCGGCATCGACCAGTTCTGGCTGACTGGCGGGCTTCGGATTTCCGCCAACGAGCAGGTGGACTTCCTGCGCCGTTTCTATGTCAATCAGCTCGGCTTGTCCGAACGGACCGTGCGGATGACCAAGGACATGCTCGTGCTGGAGGACACGCCGCGCTACCGCCTGAGCGGCAAGAGCGGCTGGGCGGGGCTGGGGGAGGAAGGGGCGCCGCAGACGGGTTGGCTCGTGGGTTACCTGGAACGGCAAGGCGATGTCTTCTATTTCGCCCTGAATATCGACATCAGGAACAGCCAGGACGCCGCCGCGCGCATGAAACTGGTACACGCCATATTCCAGGACTTGGGCTTGATACCAGGATCTTCCACGAATTAGCCCGCCGTGGACGCAAGCCGCGGCGCGTGGCCTCGGTGCTTTAGAATCAGCGGCTTGCGCGTTCACAGCGGAAAATACCCAATTTCAGGGATGTTCAGCCTTGCCTGGCGCCGGCAGAATCGCGCCGGGGCCGCCGCCCTGCCTCCCGCCTCGACCCCATGCCCTCTTCCCCTATGCTGACTTCCGAGCTCACCCTGCCCGCCCCGGTACTCCTGGTGGAGGACGAACCGCTGGTCTGCCGGCGGCTTGAGGGACTGCTCCTGCAATTGGGATACCAGTCCGACGCGCTGGTTTTCGCGTCGTCGCTGGCGCAGGCGCGCGCCTGTCTGGCCGGCCAGCCGGTCGCGCTGGCGCTGGTGGACCTGGGCCTGCCGGACGGCAGCGGCGTCGACCTGATCGCCGAGATGCACGCGGCCGACCCGAGCCTGGCCATCCTGGTCATTTCCGCCTGGTGTACCGAGGACGCGATACTCTCGGCGCTGCGCGCGGGCGCCACCGGCTATGTGCTCAAGGAACGCGACGACATAGAGGTCGCGCTGTCGATCCGCAGCGTGCTGCGCGGCGGCGCGCCCATCGATCCCTTTGTCGCCCGCCGCATCATCGAAGAGCTGCGCCCCCGGCCCGCCGAACAAGCCGACCCGGCCGGCCCGGCGACGGATGAGATACTGAGCCCCCGCGAAAGCCAGATACTTCGCCTGGTGGCCGAAGGCCTGGGCAACCGCGAAATCGCCGAGCAACTCCACCTGTCGCGCTATACCGTCGAATGCCACATCAAGCACATCTACCGCAAACTCGCCGTATCCTCGCGCACGCGGGCGATCCACACGGCGCGATCACGGGGTTTGCTCGACTGAAGTGGCTGGCCGGCCTGTGGCTGGCGCTGATCTTCCTGCCGGCCTGGGCCCAGCAGCCGGCATCCGAACCCGCGGCCTGCGCGGCACAAGTACTTTCCATTGGCGTGGCCCAGGCCGCCAGCGATGGCGCCCGGCCCGCCGCCGACGCGTGGCAACCGGCCACCCTGCCCGACGACTGGAGCCGCCGCTGGCCCGGCTACGGCGGCTCCGCCTGGTACCGGATCGACTGGCGCCGGCTTTGTCCGGACGCGCAGCCCGGACCGGTCGCGCTGACGCTGGAGTCCGTGGTCATGGCAGGCGAAGTCTTCGTCAACGACGCGATGATCTGGCGCGACCCGCAACTGACCGAGCCGCTGACGCGTAGCTGGAACATGCCCCGCTACTGGCTCATCCCCGACGCCTTGATACGTGAGGGCGTCAACACGATGTGGATCCGGGTGGTGGGCGTGGCGGGCCAGACGCCGGGCCTGGGCCCGGTCCGGATCGGCGAGCCCAGCGCGCTCCTGCGGCACTACGAAGCGTTGAAGTGGAACAACCGCACCCTGTTCCAGCTCAATCTGATCGTCTCCGCGGTGCTGGGCGGCCTGTTCTTCTGCATCTGGGTCGTGCGCCGCGAACAGCGCACCTATGGCTGGTACGCCCTGACGGCCCTGTTCTGGGTGCTGTTCGTCGCCAACGTGCTGATGACCAGCCCCTGGCCGTTTCCGAACACGCTGATGGCGGCTCGCGCCAACGTCATGGTGCTGGTGCTGTACGTGGCCTGCTTCTGCATCTTCACCTGGCGCTTTGGCGGGCAGGCATTGCCGCGTCTTGAAAAAGCGCTGTGGATGCTGTCTGCCGCCCTGCTGGCCCTGGCCGCCTTCACGCCCGATGCAAGCCTGCATTGGTCGCAGCTCGTCATCACCCTGACCGCCGCCGCCGTATTCTTCGCCAATTGCCTGCAGTTTCCGCTGCACGCGATGCGCACGCGCCGCCCCGAGCACGGCATGTTTGCCGTCTGCCTGCTGATCTTTCTGTTCGTCAGCGCCCACGACCTGCTGCGGGTCCTGAAGCTCATCGACACCGGCTACGCATACACCCCATTCAGCAGCCTGGTCGTGACCCTGTGCATGTCCGCCATCCTGGGGCTGCGGCATGCGCGCAACGTCAAGCGCATCGAGCGCTTCAACCATGAGCTGGCCGACGGCATCTCGCAGGCCCGCACCGAGCTGGCCACGACGCTGGAACGCGAGCACGCGCTGGCGATGGCCAACACGCGGCTGCACGACCGGCTGCAGATCGCCCACGACCTGCACGACGGACTGGGCGGCTCGCTGGTGCGCATGATGGCCGTGGTGGAGCAGTCCAGCGTGCCGCTGCAAAGCCGCCAGTTCCTTTCCATGCTCAAGCTGCTGCGCGACGACCTGCGCCAGACCATCGACAGCGGATCCAGCGCGGGCGTCAAGGTCCCGGCCACGCCCCAGGAATGGATCGCGCCGCTGCGCCATCGATTCGTGCAGTTGTTCGACGAACTGGACATCGCCTCCGGCTGGCGCTTTCCGCCGCACTGGAGCCCCGCCCCCAGCGCCCTGCAGTGCCTGGCGCTGACCCGGCTGGTGGAGGAATCGCTGACGAACGTGGTCAAGCACAGCCGCGCGCGGCGGATCCGGGTCGAGCTGCGGCAGCCCGGCCCGGACGTTCTGGAACTGGACATCGAGGACGACGGCGTGGGCTTCGACGTGGCGGCGGTGCAGCAGGCCGGCGTCAGCGTCGGCATGCGCAGCATGCACGCCCGCATCGCCCGGGCAGGCGGAACACTCAAGGTGAGTTCCTCGCCGGGGAGCACCCTGCTCACCGCCCGCGTGGAGCTGCGGGCGGCCCAGCATGACGACGCCGCGCCGCAGCGCGCGGCGGAGACGGCGGAAGCCAGCGCCGCCCGGTAGCGCGGACTAGGCGTGCGCCGCGATATGGTCGGCGATGGCGCGGCCGATGTCTTCCGTCCTGGCCTTGCCGCCCAGGTCGGGGGTGCGCGGGCCGTCCTTCAGGCAGTGCTCGATGGCGCGCAGGATGGCGTCATGGGCCTCCTGGCTGCCCAGGAACTGCAGCATCAGCGCCCCCGACCAGATCATGGCGATCGGGTTGGCGATGCCCTGCCCGTAGATGTCGGGCGCCGAACCGTGCACCGGCTCGAACAAGGACGGAAAGGCGCGCTCGGGATTCAGGTTGGCCGACGGCGCGATGCCGATCGTGCCCGCGCATGCCGGCCCCAGATCCGACAGGATGTCGCCGAACAGGTTGGACGCCACCACCACGTCAAAGCGCTGCGGCTGCAGCACGAAGCGCGCCGCCAGGATGTCGATGTGCTGCTTGTCCGTCTTGACGTCGGGGTAGTGGCGCGCCATGGCGTCCGCGCGCTCGTCCCACCAGGGCATGCTGATGGCGATGCCGTTGCTCTTGGTCGCCACGGTCAACGCCTTGCGCTCGCGGCGGTTGGCCAGTTCGAACGCGTAGCGCATGACGCGGTCGGTGCCGTGGCGCGTGAACACCGATTCCTGGATGACGATCTCGCGGTCGGTGTCGGCAAACAGCCGCCCGCCCAGGTTGGTGTATTCGCCTTCGGTGTTCTCGCGCACGATGAAGAAATCGATATCGCCCGCGCGGCGGCCGGCCAGCGGGCACGGAACGCCGTCGAACAGCCGCACGTGGCGCAGATTGATGTATTGATCGAATTCGCGGCGGAACTTCAGCAGCGAGCCCCACAGCGACACATGGTCCGGCACCGTGGCCGGCCAGCCCACCGCGCCGAAGAAAATGGCGTCATAGCCTTGAAGCTGGGCCTTCCAGTCGGGCGGCATCATGTCGCCATGGCGCGCGTAGTACTCGCAATTGGCCCAGGGAAAGGTGTCGATCTGCAGGGTCAGCCCAAACCGCTTGGCGGCCGCGTTCACGGCGCGCAGCCCTTCGGGCAGGACTTCGTTGCCGATACCGTCGCCGGCAATGGCCGCGATCTTGAAAACGTGAGACATGAGTGGGTCACCGGTGATTAAAAACAGGGTGGGACCGATGGTATGCGCCACACCGCCCCATCTACAATGAGCCACACCGTGAATTGAATATGCACGAATCATGAATAATGACATTCCCCCCGCCGACCTGCGGGTGTTCTGCGCCGTGGTGCGCGCCTCCAGCTTTTCCAAAGCCGCCGAGGGCCTGGGCATGTCGCCCGCCTACGTCACCAAGCGCATCCGGATACTCGAAGAACATCTGGGCACCCCGCTGTTTCACCGCACGACGCGGCGTGTCGTCGTCAGCGAGGCCGGAGAGCGGGCCTACCATTGGGCCCAGCGCATCCTGGACGACGTGGACCATCTGGTCGAAGAGGTCGGCGTCACGCGGCGCGAGCCGCGCGGCCTGCTGCGCATATGCAGCAGTTTCGGCTTCGGGCGGCGCGTCGTGGCGCCCGCGCTGTCCGCCTTCGCCGCCAAGTACCCGGCCGTGCAGGTGCGCTTTGAAGTCTTCGACCGGCTGGTCGACGTGGCGGCCGAGGGCTTTGACCTGGATGTGCGCGTGGGCGACGACATCGCGCCGCACGTGATCGCGCGCAAGATCGCCAGCAACCACCGCGTGCTGTGCGCCGCCCCTTCCTACCTGGAAGCGCGCGGCACGCCCCGCACGCTGGCGGAACTGGCCACGCACGACTGCCTGGTCATCAAAGAGCGCGACCATCCCTTCGGTGTCTGGCGCATGCGGCGCGGGCACCAGGAGCACACCGTCAAGGTGCTGGGACCGCTGTCGGCCAACAACGGCGAGATGGTGGTGCAGTGGGCGGTCGACGGCCGCGGCATCATCCTGCGTTCCGCCTGGGATGTCGGGCCGCTGATCGCCGAAGGCAAGCTGGTTCAGGTGCTTGCGCAATACCGCCAGGAGGCCAACATCTGGGCCGTCTATCCCTCGCGCCTGAACTCATCGGCCAAGGTGCGCGTATTCGTGGAATTCCTGGAGTCCTATCTGGCGGCGGCCTGACCCCAGGCATCCCGGCATCCCGCGAAGGCGGCGGCCGCCGCATCGGGCGCGAGGGTTGAAAAAGTTCTTCGCCGTTTGCTGTTAGTCTTGCCCCACGCGCGTGGCATTACCCACGCATCTTTAAACGATCAAGCGAAAACCACCATGACCAGCTCCATGTACAGCGCCTCCGTACCCGTCCTCAAGCAGATGCTGTCCGCCCTGTCCGACGTGCTCAAGAAGGCCGAAGACCACGCCACCGCGAAAGGCATCGATCCCAACGCCTATCTGGGCGCCCGCCTGTTTCCCGACATGTTCCCCCTGACGCGCCAGGTGCAGATCGCGTCGGATTTCGCCAAGGGCATCGTGTCGCGCCTGGCGGGCGCGGACGTTCCGTCCTGGGAAAACACGGAAACGACGTTCGCCGATCTGCAGGCGCTGATCGCCAAGACCCTGGCGCATGTCGATTCCTTCACGCCGGAACAGTTCGAGCAAAGCGAGGCGCGCGAGATCGTGCTGCGCCCCGGCACCCCGAAAGAAAAGAAGCTGTCCGGCAACGCCTATCTGCTGCACTACGGCCTGCCGCAGTTCTTCTTCCACGTCACCACGTCCTACGCCATCCTGCGCCACAACGGCATCGAAGTCGGCAAGCGCGACTACATGGGCGCCTACTGAGGCCCGGCGCGGCGGCCTCATCCTCCTGGACGAGGCCCTGCGCACCCATGCCCACCCTTCGCACACCACGCCCCGGCGCGCCCTGCCGCGTCCGGCGCCGCGGCACCGTTGACGACGGCACGGCGCTGAATTAATTTCCCAGCATCCCCCATGCGGCGGGACACGATGGCCACGTTTGCTGAGGGCAAGAAATGGTGACCCCTATAACCGTCCTGGTGGTGGGGGCCGGCCCCGCCGGCCTGCTGACCGCCGCTGAACTCCAGCGCCGCGGCGTGGAATGCCTGCTCATCGACGCGCACGAGCGTCCGCTGGATTGGGACCGTGCCACCGTCGTGCATCCGCGCTCACTCGAAATCCTGGATTCGCTGGGCATTCTCGAGCCCTTGCTGGCCGCGGGCGTCAAGCAGCGCGGGGCCCGCATCCACGCTGGCGGCGGCGTCCTTGGCGTCATCGACCTGGCGCTGAGCGGCAGCCGCTACCCGTACAACATCGGGATATCGGAAGAGGTCACCGAAACCGTGCTGGCCGAGCACCTGGAACGGCTGGGCGGCACGGTCACCCGCGCCACCAAGCTTGTCGGCCTGCGGGAACAGGACGACGGCGTGCTCGCCACCCTGGAACACGATGGCGTCCAGTCCCACGTCCTGGCCCAGTGGGTGATCGGGTGCGACGGCCACCACAGCACCGTCCGGATGCTCACGGGCATCGAGCAGGACGGCCACGACATCAACCAGCCCTGGGCGGTGTTCGACGCCGGCATCACGGACTGGCCGCATTCGTTCGAAGCCAATTACGCCTACCTGGACCAGATACCCGTCATCCTGACGGCGCTGCCCGGCGAGCGCTGGCGCGTCTATCTGCGGCCCAGTTCGGCGGAGTCCGACCTGGTCGTGGACGCCTTGTCCACGCTGCAACGCTATCTGCCCGACGCCGGCTTTGAAGACGTCTCGCATCCCGCCCGGTTCGATTGCCACACGAAGATCGCCCAACGATTCCGTTCCGGCCGCGTGCTGCTGGCTGGCGACGCCGCGCATACGTGCAGCCCGGCGCAGGGCCACGGAATGAACACCGGGCTTCAGGACGCCTTCAACCTGGGCTGGAAGCTCGCCCTGGTATGCCATGGACATTGCTCGGCCTCCCTGCTCGACAGCTACCACGCCGAGCGCCGGCCCGTGGCGGACATGGTGATGGCCTCGGGCGACGCCGCCGAGAGCGCCCAGATGGTGAAGGGGCCGATGGAACGGCGCGAACGCGACCTGGCGATCCGCGCCGCCTTCGGCAATGCCGAATCCCGGCACCGCGAGGCCGTCTCGGAAGCCGAACTCGATATCGACTATGCCGGCTCGCCCATCGTCATGGGCGACCCGCATGACGCCCTCTGGCCGGGGCAACGGCTGCCGGACCATATCGATATCCAGTTCGCGGCGGGCGGCGCGGGCAAGCTGCACGACTACGCCAAGCGGCCAGGCCATACGGCGCTGCTGATCGGCGGCCCGGCCACGCCGCCGCAGGCGCTGGCGGAGCTACGGCGCGACATGGAGTCGCTGTCCGATGGCGCCATCATCGAAGCCGTCGTCGCCATCACGGCGAATGCCGGGGTGTCGGACGTGGACGCCTACCTGGAACCCGCCATGGCCGACCGGCTCGGCATCGGCGATGCCGTGCTGCTGGTGATCCGCGCCGACGGCCATGTCGGCCTGCGGGCCGGGCAGCGCCATGCCGAGACCCTGTCGGCCTATATCGACCTGTTGCGCTCGAATCAGGCCGGAACCGCATCCAGCAAGGGTAATCCCTAGGAAAATCCTGTCGATTCCGGTGCGCTCGATTCGTCGTAGTCATACACCCACCCTCAACAAAGGCGGACACACCATGACCACCGGAACCGTTCAACACCTACGCGTCCTGCGCACGACTCCCGAGCGCGTCTATCGCGCCTTCCTGGAAGCCGACGCGATCGCCAAGTGGCTCCCCCCCTATGGATACACCTGCCAGGTCCACCTCCTGGACGCCAAGGTCGGCGGCAGCCACAAGATGTCTTTTCGCAACTTCGCCACGGGCCACGAGGAGCCGTTTGGCGGGGAGTACCTGGAGCTCGTCCCGTTCGAGAAGATCCGGTACACCGATCAATTCAACGACCCCAATCTGCCGGGCCAGATGACGACCACCATTTCCCTGCGCGAGGTCTCCTGCGGTACCGAGCTGGTAATCGTGCAGGAGGGCATTCCAGAGGTCATTCCCACCGAGATGTGCTACCTGGGCTGGCAGGAATCGCTGCTGCAGCTGGCAAGGCTGGTCGAGACCGACACGCCCGAATGACGCGCGCGGCGTCAGTGCGGAAGCACGGCCTCCAGGATTGCGCCCGTCGCGGCTTCCGTCATCACGACGGTAGCGCCGTCCGGGCGCACCGCGACATTGGTTACGGTGCTGCCTTCAATGGGACTGGCAATGAAGTGCGTGACTTCGCCACGCGTGTTCAGCACGAACACCCCCCCTAGGCTGGCATGCGCCACCAGCAACCGGCCGCCGGGCGCCGCCGCCAAGCCATCCGGTCCGCTCGTTCCAAAGAATGTCCGGAACGCCCCCATCTTGCTGATCGATCCATCGTCCATCAACGGCGACCGCCAGACCTGGTTTCCCCGCGTAACCGCGACAAACAGCACTTTTCCCTCGGCGTCGAGCGCGATGCCATTGGGACTGGGCGCATTCGACAGCAACAGGTCAAGCCGCCCGCCATCCCGGTCATACCGGTAGACACGCCCCTGCGGATCATGCAGGCCTGTTTGCCCCTGATCGGTAAAGTAGAGCCGCCCGGCGCCGTCGAAGACCAGATCGTTCACGCCCTTGAACGACTCGCTGTTGCGATGGCCCAGCATGGTGTCCACCCGGCCGCTGCCGGCGTCGCACCGCAGAATTCCGTGCCGGTAGTCGGCCACCCACAGGCTGCCGTCGGGGTGCAGGGCCAGCCCGTTGGGCCAGCCGCCGGTCTGCGCCACCACATGCCAGTCGTGGGCGCCGTCGACCCGCAAGATGCGCCCATGCGGGATGTCCGTCACGTAAAGCGCGCCGGACGCGTCGAAGACCGGGCCTTCAAGAAAGCAGTCGACGATAGTGCCCGCCTTGTTTGCGTCGCCCCATGCACTGCGCTCGCGCCGGCGCAGGCGGTCCGGCATGGTTGCAATGACGCGTGCCTCGATGACGATCGGCGGCGTGAAGCTCATGTTCCACATAGACGTTACCCTCTTTGTTGTCGCTGCCGTGGCGTCGCGCCCGATTACTCTGGCTTGATCCCGACGCGCTTGCCCACGTCCGCCCACAGGCTTTCCTGCTGCCGGACGTAATCGCCAAACTGCGCCACCGACATCGGCCGGTATTGCGCACCCTGCCGGGCCATCGTCTCCCGCATGCCTGGCTCTTGCATGACCTGCGCCACCAGGCGATTCATCCGATCGACGATGGGCGCCGGCGTTCCCTTCGGCGCCGCCAGGCCAAACCAGTTCACCACCTGGTAGGACGCAAGCCCTGCCTGCGCAAAAGTGGGTACGTCGGGGAGTGTCTGCAGCCGTACGTCGCCGGTCACGGCCAACGCCCGGACGCGCGCGCCCTGCACAGGAGGAATCGCGGTTGGCGCCGCCGTGATCAGCATGTCGATCTGGCCCGCCATCACGTCCGCCAGCGCCGCGCCGGCGCCCCGGTACGGAATGTGGGTCAGCGTGACGCCGGCGTCGCTCTTGAACATTTCGGCAGCCAGGTGAGTCGAGCTGGCCTGGCCGCCAGAACCGAAATTGAGCTTGCCCGGATTGGCGCGCGCGTGCGCGATAAGGTCGCCCATGGTCTTGAACGGCGACTTCTCCGGCACCAGCAGCACCAGCGGCGTCTCGATGATCTCGCTCACATGGACGAGGTCGTTCCGATAATCCCACGGGAGCTTCGAGAACAGCAGCGGAAGCATCGCATAGGTGGTGTCGGTCACCAGAAAGGTGCTGCCGTCCGGCGCCGAGCGCACGACTTCCTGCGTGGCAATCGTGCCGGAAGCGCCGGTCTTGTTATCAACGATGAATGTCTTGCCTGTCGTCTCGGACAGCTTTTGGGCAACTTGACGCGCGGCATAGTCGGTTGTCCCGCCAGGCGAATACGGCACGACAAGGCGCACCGGCTTATCGGGCCAGGCGGCAGCCGCGTCGGCGGCGCGGGACGGGGCGTAACTGGCGCCGATCAGGGTGGCGAACAGGATGCGGCACAGGGCAGCGCCGCGGAAAAAAGGCGGTCTCATGATGTTGTCTCCGTGGTTATTCGTATTCGCCGCTTCAGTTGGCGGTCTTGATGTTGGCTTCGCGGATCAGGCGGGCCCACTTCTGTTGTTCTTGCTGGATGTACCGCTGCGCGGCCGCCGGCGAGCCGCCCATCGGCGTGCTGCCTTCGGCCTTGAACATGGCCACGGTGGCCGGATCGGCCAGCACCTTTTCCACCACGCCGTTAATGGCGTTCACGACCTCGGATGGCGTGCCCGCCGGGGCGACCAGCGCCTTCCAATCGACCGCCTCGAAGCCCTCGAAGCCGGATTCGGCGACGGTCGGCACATCGGGCAGGATGGACAGCCGCGTCCGCGAGGTCACGGCCAAGGGGCGCAGCACTTTGCCTTTCAGCATTTCCTGGGCCGCCTGCGGCGTCGCGAACATGTAGTCCGTGCTCTCGCCCAGCAGATCATTGAGCGCGGGGGCTGCGCCGCGGTACGGCACATTCAACACCTCGAAGCGGGCCTGGTACGCAAGCAGCTCTCCGGCCAGATGCCCCACGGTGCCGGAACCCGCCAGCGCCTGCTTGATGGCCCCGGGTTCGGCGCGCGCGTCCTTGACCAGGTCGCCCAAGGTCTTCCATCGCGCGCTGGCCTTGACGACCAGCACCACGGGCAGGGAGGCAATCAGGGCGACCGCCTCGAAATCCTTCTCGGGGTCGAAGGGCATCTTCGCCATCAGGGCGGGATTGATGGCCAGATTGGCGGTCTGCCCCAAGCCCAGCATGAAACCGTCCGGCTTGGCCTTTGCAACGAAGTCCATGCCGATGTTTCCCCCCGCGCCGGGGCGGTTCTCCACGACCACGGACCAGCCGGTGTCCCCCGTGATCTTGGCCGCGATCGCGCGCGCCACCGAATCCGTTCCGCCGCCCGGCGTGTAGGGAACGATAAGCCGCACCGGCCGCCCGTTGGGATAGCTGGAGGCGGACTGAGCCCGCAGCGGCATGGCTGCCGCGCAGAGCGCGGCGCCCAGGAAAGCGCGTCGATTCAGGACGATCATGATGTTTTGTCTCCTTGGGTGATGAGTCTTGTTTTCAGCGCCGCGATTTCTTCGTCGCGGTAGCCGACCGCACGCAACAGCTCGTCGGTGTGCTCGCCCACGGCCGGCGGCTGCAGACGGATGGGGGGTTGGATTCCGTCCAGCGTGAACGGCGCCAGCGGCACGTACGATGTGCGGCCGTCGGCCAGCGTGACGGGCGAGAGCCCGCCCGTGGCCTTCAGATGGGGGTCGTCGAAGAGCTGTTCGGGACGGGTGATCGGCGCGAACGGCAAGCCCTCGCGCTCGAACACCGCGGCCAGTTCCGCCGCCGGGAAGCTGGCCAGATGCGAGCGCAGCTGGGGCATGAGCCATTCGCGCGCCCGCACGCGGTCGTTGTTGGTCTTCAACCTGGGGTCGGCCAGCCATTCCGCCACGCCGAACGCGCGGCAGAAAATGTCCCATTGCTTGTCGCTCACGACAGCAAGGAAAATCTGTTCGCCGTTCTTCACGGTGAACACGTCGTAGACGGCCCATGCCGAAATCCGGCTGGGCATCGGAGCGGGAGGCTGCCCCGTCACGGCGTGCTGCATCATGTGCTGGCCGACCAGGAAAACATTGTTCTCGAACAGCGAGGCCTGCACTTCCATGCCCACACCGGTTTTCTCGCGCTGCGCCAGCGCCGCCATGGCGCCGATCGCACCAAACATGCCGCCCATGATGTCATTGACGCTGGCGCCGGCGCGCAGCGGGTCGCCAGGGCGACCCGTCATGTAGGCCAGACCACCCATCATCTGGACCACCTCGTCCAGGGCAGTACGGTGTTCATACGGCCCCGGCAAAAAGCCCTTGTGGCTGACGTAGATCAGGCGGGGATTGCGCGCCTTGAGCGTGGCGTAATCCAAGCCCAGTTTCTCCATGACACCGGCCTTGAAGTTCTCGCTCACGATGTCGGCCGAGTCGAGCAGCCGCAAGGCGGCTTCGACTCCCTCGGGCTGCTTGAGGTCCAGCGCGATGCTCTTCTTGTTGCGGTTGAACATGGGAAAGAAGCCGGCGCCGGAACCCAATAGACGGCGGGTGCTATCGCCGCCCACGGGTTCAACCTTGATCACCTCGGCCCCCAGGTCCGCCAGCAACATGCCGCAGGTGGGTCCCATCACCATGTGAGTGAACTCGACGACGCGAATGCCTTCGTAAGGAAGGCCGGATGGAATGCTGCTTGGCATGAGAGGTACCTGTATTGAAGATCGGAAGGCCCCCCCCGCGGGATTCATGCGTGGCGCCGCCCCGACGGCAGACGCCACGCCGTGTCAGCGCGGTGATCGGCGAGGTTGCTTGCTTAGCGTTGCGTGTAGCCCTTGGGCAGCCCTGCATCGGGCGTCATGCCATACAGGGGCTCGCCCGGCAGGCCGGCGGACAGCGGCACGCGCGCCGCCATGATTTTTTCCAGGTCGATGCCGGTGCGCACGCCCATCGCCTCGAACATGAAGACCAGGTCTTCAGTTACGACATTGCCCGAGGCCCCGGGTGCATAAGGACATCCGCCCAGCCCGCCCAGCGAACTGTCGAACGTGCGCACGCCCTCTTCCCAGGCCGCTAGGCAATTGGCCAGCCCCAGCCCCCGGGTGTTGTGCATATGCGCGGCGCCCGCATGCTGTCCCACCTCGGCGCGAAGCCGCCGGAACAAGCGGCGCACCTGTGCCGGATTTGCATATCCCACCGTATCCGACAAGCCCGATTCGTCGGCGCCCGCGGCCACGCACATCGCAGCCAGCCGGATGACGTCGTCTTCCGGGACCACGCCCTGAAGCGTGCAGCCAAACGCCGTCGAAATTCCCGCCTCGAGCCTGACGCCAGGCGCCAGCTCGTCGCGCAGCTTCGCGATTGCGCGCACTTCTTCAACCATGTCCTCCGATGTTTTGCGCACATTGGCCAGCGAATGCTCGCGGCTGGCGGAAACCGGCAGGGTCAGCTTTTGGGCGCCAGCGCGCAGCGCGGCCTCGGCGCCTCGCAAATTCGGCACAAGCGCCATCACGGTGACGCCGGGGTGGCGGATCGCATACCGCACCACCTCCGCCGCGTCGGCCATTTGGGGCAGCAGCCGGGCCGGCACAAACGAAGCCACTTCGATCTCGCGCACGCCTGCGGCGACCAGGGCATCGATCCATCGGAACTTGTCCGGCGTCGGCATGATGGCCTTGACCGATTGCAGACCGTCGCGCGGCCCGACTTCGCTGATCAGGATGTCCGCATGGGTTGAGGTGTCAGCCGCCAAGATTCCGTCTCCTAAGGTTCTATCTTATAGAACGTCGTTCTTTATAATAGAATTTAATTTATAGGCGTTTTCGCTGTCAAGCGCGTTTTGCGTGGGCGGCGAGGCTAAGAAATGGGGCCGTGTTGGCGATATGCCTACAATGGCCTCGAATCGTTCTAAAGGATGGAACATGCCCCTAGTTGTTGAACGCGGCGGCAAGGCTGGATATGCCGCGTAAGGCCATCACGCAGTCCGTCGCGGATGCCGATGCGGCCGAGGGTGGCGTCGCGGCCGTTGACCGCGCCATGAGCCTCATGTCGGTATTCACGCAGGACGACACGGCCCTCACCCTGGGAGAGTTGGCCGAGCGCACCCGCCTGTACAAAAGCACGGTCTTGCGCCTGCTGGCATCGCTCGAGCATGCACAATGGATTCAACGCCTGGATGACGGGCGTTATGCGCTGGGATCCGAGGTCGCGCGTCTGCACAGCATTTACGCGTCCTCGTTTTCGCTGGAACGCGTGGTCATGCCCGTGCTGCGCGATCTGGTGGTGGCGACAGGCGAGAGCGCGGCCTACCACGTGCGGCAGGGTGACGCCCGGCTATGCCTGTATCGCGTGGACTCGCCGCACCCGGTGCGCGACCACATCCGCGCGGGCGACCTGCTGCCGCTCGAACGCGGCAGCGGCGGCCGCATTCTGATGGCGTACGACGACGTTCTGGGCAGGGCGGGAGGCCCCGATCAATCGCTGTACTCCCGGATTCGGGCCGACGGCTACTTTGCCGCCGTGGGAGACCGGCTCAATGAAGTGGCCGGGATCTCCGCGCCGGTTTTTCTGCTTTCCGGAGGCATCGCGGCCGCAGTGACCTTGACCGCCCCGATACACCGGTACAACCCCGGCCACCTGGCGTCTGTCCTGGATGCCGCCAGGAAACTCACGGGTAGAGTCGGCTAAACCGACACGTTTCTTCATATCTTGACACCATGTATCTTGCCGCAGCGCGTCAGCAGCCTTCAAAATGCGGTCCGGCACCATAAACGCCTGAACTACCCATTACTCGCCGGCTGCTCGCCAAACAAAGGAATGACCGTGGCAAAAGTGCTTGCTCTGCTGATCTCTGCTGTCTTGCCCGTCGCGGCGCTTGCGCAACCCGCCGTCGAGCCGCTGGCGCTCAACGCGAACAACCAGCTTTTCTGCAACAAGCAGACCGACTGGTGCGTCGGCATCAAGACGGACGGCACTTTGGAGACCAACGGCCCCTTCGCCACCAGCCGCACGCTGCGCGCCGACAGAAGGCTCTGGGACTCGCCGGAAATCCCCGATTTCAAACAGTTTTCGGTATGGCCGGAACTGATCCGCCTGAGCGAGGAACGCGCGCTGGTGGGCGTGATCGGCCCCGAGCAGCCCGACTTCAAGGCCGAAACCCCCTTTTCCGGCGGCGGCTTCACCCGCAGGGACCTGTATCTGTTCGACGTGAACCTGGGCGACCAGAGCAGCGGCAATCTCGTGTTCATCATGCCGTACACGGCCGACACCTCGATACGGGCTTGCTTCAATGACGCCGACGAGAAAAAACGCGCCGGCCATTGCAGCGACGTCTACAGTTTCAAGGCGGCGCTGAAGCCCTTGCCGGGCAAGGACGACTATCCGGCCCTGCAGGTCACCACGCACGCTACGCGGTTCCCCGCCGGCGTCAGCCGCAACGCCGACTCGAGCATCATGCCCGCCTTGACCAAGGAGCAGCTCGCGCCCCAGGCCGACAAGCAGTGCAGCTACACGGTGACCTACCAATGGCAGGCCGCGGGCGGGGTTTACGAACCCGCTTCGACGCTGCCGGACTGCGCCGAATTCCTGGAGGCATCCCCGCGCGGGTAGCGGCGAATCCCGCGCGGGAACCACAGGCTGGCGGCATCCGGTGATGCCGCCCGCGGCTTCAGTAGGGTTCGTCCATCTGGACAAAGTCGGACGGCTTCGCGCCCAGCGTTTCAAGCATCCGCACGGTCTTGGGTTCGGCCACCACCCGGCCCAGGCTACCGCCATCGATGGGCGTTTCGGCTTCAAGCCATGTCTTTGCCGCGCCGCCCAGGCGCGCGCCCAGCAGCTCGATGCCGTCGGCGCCCAATGCCTCCAGCTTGTCCAGCACCGCCACGCGCTCCGCATCGGACAACCCGAAAAACGCGGTTTGCGGTGCGCCGTCGCCCCAGCTTACCGGGCTGTCCCCGTTGAAGAACAGGCGGGTGTCGTCCATGCGCCGGCTGAAATACGGCACATCGTGATCGCGGTAGGCCGCCAGCATCGTGTCCATCATGGCGTCCGCGCGCTGCGTCCTTTCCCTTTCATCGAGCGGGGCCATATGTGCCGTGCTGGCCAACCCCAGTTGTTGCTTGATGCCCTGGCGCAGAGCCACGCCTTGCGCGGCGGTCCTAGCCGCGTCTTCCGACGCTGCCGTGTAGGCATCTTCGAAAAAGTTGGAAAGAAACGAGCGTTGAAGGGTCGTGTTGATCGGGTGTATGCGCACGTGCAGGTGGGAAGCATCGGCAAGAAACGTGCGGTAGTCGGCCAGGCGGCCACCGGCCGCGATCAGCCCTTGTTCCAGCCCCTGCGCGAACTGAGCGGAATAGCGCATGTTGAGCGTCTGCCGGTACTTCACGACGCTGCCGTCGCTGTCCGTGCGCGTCAGTTCGGGGCCCTTCAACGCGCCATGCGTATCCAGCAGCCGGCCATTGTCCTTCACCACCAGCAGGCTCTCGGTCACGTCGTCCAGCCGGCGTGTCCGCTGAAAAGCCCCGGCCGCGTCGATGGAGTATTCCGGCTTCAGACCATTTGAATCGGTGGCCTTCGTCATGCCCTCGTGCAGGGCCATGTTGCCCATCAGCAAAGCGAACTGGTCCTTGATGGCGGCGGTGTCGGTCTCTTCCATCAAGCCAGCCAGCTTGGTATGTACCGACGGCGTCAGCGCGAATTCCAGATCGCTGAAGTACGGCTTCTGTCCGCTCACCATGATGTTCTCGTGGTGCAGGTCCGCCGCGCCCGCCAGCATCATTGCGGCCACGCCGCGCCCCAGCAGGCCGTAGTATTCCTTGGCCTGCGCATCGGTGGCCACGCACTGCCCGGGCTCGCCATTGGGCAGGAATTCCACATAGCCATAATGGCCGCTCTCGGTCGCGTCGGCCGGCCACGCATCGTGACCGGGCAGCGGCGCATGCCCGGCATCCTGGAGGGGCAGGAACCTGTAGGTCAGCGCGTCGGCCCCGGCGATCTCCATCATGCTGGGGTGGCCACTGGACAAGGCGGCGCCGGACAGGGCCTCGTCGATCCTGACGTCGCGAGGCTTGTAGACGGCCTTCCGGTCGTCGCCAAAATCCAGGATGACGACACGGTTGCCGCCCTTGTGGGGATCGCTGCTGGTGATGGTCATGCCCTGCAGCCCCGCACGGACGTCCGCGCCGCCGAAAAACCGGCCCGCAACCGCGTTCACGTCCCGGTCCAGCCGGCCCAGCAGCGTCGTCACATTGCGGTTGAAGGCGGTCTTCTCGGCGTCAAGCTGCGCGCGCAGGCCCGGCACCGCAGCGCAAAGGTCTTCCAGGCCATTGGGGTAACCATTCAGAACCGGGTTTACCGATACGCCGATCAAAGGATCGTCGCGGCCCTGCACCACGCCGCGCAACATAAGGCCGGTCAGCGCGCGGGTCACGCACTCTTCCAGCCGCTCGCCAAGCTGGCCTCCCAGGGCGGGCAGCAGGCTGGCGTCCGGCGTTGCGTCAAATCTTGCCAAGGGATTGTGCAGTTGTTGCAGCGACTGTCTCAGTTCCAGCGCCACCAGCCTGGCATGCGGCCCCGGCGGCAGCTTCACGGCGTCCATCACGGCGTTGAGGGCCTTGTCGGATACCGGAATGTCAGGAGCCAGCTTGGCCGCATCGCGGGCCGCCGCCCGGGTGTCGGCGCCCGCGTCGTTGACGATCCGCGTGATCCGGCTCGCGCTCAGCGCTTCCGTTTGATCCAGGCCGGCGCCCGCGTCCCGGCCGGTATTTCCGTACCTTGAAGCCAGGGCGTCTTGAAAGGCCTGGACGGCATCGCGATTGTCGTCTTCAACCTGTTTTGCCGCGGATTGCGCGATGCTTCCGCTGAAGAACCAGGTAAGCGCGCCCTTGACGGTGTTTTGGCTGTCGTTTTTCAGCGTATTGCCGTCGATCACGACGCGGTCCGCGTCAGGGTTGGCGCGGGCAAAACTGGCGAAGGAGCCGAGGCCGATAGTCATGGGGGCCTCCTAGACTTGCAGCCATGCGTCGGCGGCCGGGGCGGCCGGCGCGTCGGGCTCCGCCCCCTGGGCAAAGGCGTCGCGCCAATGCCTGGCCACGTCGACGAATTCGCCCACCCAGCTAGCCAGCAGGGCGCCGCTAAGGGACGCAAGCGGCCTGTGCGACGACAGGATCGCCGTATCCGAAGCCGGCGCCATGCCGAAGACATAGGCGCCGCCTCCGGCGCCGTTCGCGCGCAGCATGCGGACTTGCCAGCTTGCAAGGTGTGCGGCGGGCGGTGCGCCCAGCGGCGAGAAAATCACCATGCCGTCCAGGCCTGCGTCCAGGGCCAGGTTCACGGCGACCGAGCCATCGACCATGAAACTGCAGATTCCGCGTTCGTCGACCGGAATTTCCGTCTGCCCGATCACCGTGGCGAACGCATTGAGCAACTCGGTAAACGTTTCGGATATGGGCATGCGCGGCTCCTTCGGGGCGGAATAAGGGGGTGTCCGCCCTGTAGGTAACCGGAGAGGCCGCCGAGGTTCCACGCAAAGCGTGGCCGGCGCGCATTTTTTCGCGTGGACCACGCCCGGCGCGGCCGGGCGGCCTGCCTAGTCCGCGTATCCCGGATTGCGGCGGTCCAGCCGGCGCAGCAAGCCCGGCCAGGCCAGCGAGGCCTTGTGCGCCCGGTCGGCGGGCGACTCCACCGCCGCGCGCGCCAGGATATCGGGCGGTATGTAGGTGAGCTCGCCGCCCGCCTGCGCCCGCACCTGCACCATGCAGGCAGCCTCCAGCCGGTGCATGGCCTGGAAGGCCTCGGCCATGGTCTGGCCCACGGTCAGCAGGCCGTGGTTGCGCAGGATCAGGTAGTTGTTGCTGCCCAGGTCGCGCACCAGCCGCGGCTGTTCTTCGGGGTTGAGCGCCAGGCCTTCGTAATCGTGATAGCTGAGCGAACGCAGTGCAATGAATGCAAACTGCGACAGCGGCAACAGGCCCGCCTTCTGCGCCGAAACCGCCACCCCATTGATGGAGTGCGTGTGCAGCACGCACATCGCGTCCTTGCGGGCCGCATGGATACAGCTATGGATGGTGAAGCCCGCGGGATTGATGTCGTATTCGGACTCCATGACCTTGTTCCCGTCCAGATCGATCTTGACCAGGCTGGAGGCAGTGATTTCGTCGAACATCATGCCGTAGGGATTGATCAGGAAATGCTCGGTGCCCGGCACCTTGGCCGTGATATGCGTGAAGATCAGGTCATCCCAGCCAAACAGCGCCACCAGCCGGTATAGCGCGGCCAGATCCGTACGGACCTGCCATTCCATTGTGCCGACCCGGTCGCGCACGCTGGTGGCTTCCTTGCTTACCGTATCCATCTCGTCTCCATTGTGTTTGCGTGCCCCGCGGCCAAGCGCCACGGGGCAGCCCTGCACTTTATTCCTTTCACATGCGAGAATCCACATCACCCCCTTCGGATCAGGATGCTCCCAGTGCCGCAAACCCTGCATCGACACCTGCCCTCCTTCTTCCGGTCGCACCTGGATTCCCTCTCTGGTGTCGGCCTCATGCTCGGCACGCTGTTCTTCGCCGCGGCACTGACTCCCACCCTCATTCCCCGCACCCACATCACCCAGGGCGTGCTCGCCGGAACCTGCTTTGCGGCGGGCTATGGATTGGGCGTGCTGTGGCACTGGCTGTGGGCCTATATGGAACTGCCGGAGCCCAGGGCGCGCGCGGGGCGGATCGTCAAGGGCGTCATCGGCGTGCTGTGCCTGTCGGTGGCCATCCTGTTCCTGTGGCGCACGGCGGAATGGCAGAACACCATCCGGGCCTTGATGGAAATGCCGCCCGTGACCAGCGCGCACCCCTTCAAGGTCAGCGCGATCGCCCTGCTGACCTTCATCGCGCTGCTTGCGCTGGCCCGGCTGTTCAAGCTGGTTGCGCGGTTTCTTGCCGCGCAGGTGCGCCGCGTCGTGCCCAGGCGCGTGGCCAACGTGACCGGCGCGGCGATCGCGATCCTGATCTTCTGGCTGCTGGCCACCGACGTGTTCTTCCGCGGAGCGCTGCATGTGCTGGACGCCTCGTTCCGCGAATTCGACGCGCTGCTCGAACCCGAACGCCCGCAGCCCACCGCCGCGCTGAAGACCGGCGGCCCGCAATCCCTGATCCACTGGAACGAACTTGGCCGGGCCGGCCGGGAGTTCATTGCATCGGGTCCAAATGCCAGCGAGATCCAGGCCCAGTCGGGGCGCGACGCGATGGAACCCATCCGGGTGTACGTCGGACTGCGCGGAGCCGCCACGCCGCAAGCCCGGGCCCGGCTGGCCCTGGAAGAGATGAAGCGCGTGGGCGCCTTCGAGCGCTCCGTCCTCGTGGTGGTCACCCCCACGGGCACGGGCTGGATAGACCCCGCCGCCATGGATTCGCTGGAATACCTGCAGCATGGCGATGTCGCCAGCGTCGCGATGCAGTATTCCTACCTGTCCAGTCCGCTGTCGCTCCTGGCCCAGCCGGAATATGGCGCCGAAGCGGCGCGCGCCCTCTTCCTGGCGGTCTACGAATACTGGACGGCCCTGCCCAAGGACCGGCGGCCGAAGCTGTACCTGCACGGCCTGAGCCTGGGTGCGATGAACTCCGCCGGATCGGCCGAACTCTTCGAAATGATCGGCGACCCCATCCAGGGCGCGCTCTGGAGCGGCCCGCCCTTCGAAAGCCGCGTCTGGCGCACGATCACCGACGCCCGCAACCCGGGCTCGCCCGCCTGGCTGCCGGAGCTGCGCGATGGCGCCTTCGTGCGCTTCATGAACCAGCACGGGTCGCCGGTGCCGGCGGACGCGCCGTGGGGGCCGATGCGCGTCATCTACCTGCAGTATGCGAGCGACCCCGTCACCTTCTTCGATTACCGCGACCTGTACCGCCGCCCGGCCTGGATGAACGCGCCCATGGGACCGGACGTGTCGCCCGAGTTGCGCTGGTACCCCGTGGTCACCATGTTGCAGCTTGCGCTGGACATGGCCGTGGGCACCAACACCCCCTTGGGCTATGGCCACGTGTATGCGCCTCAACACTATGTGGACGCCTGGATTGCCGTGACCGACGTGCGCGACTGGTCCCCCGACGCGCTTGCCGGCCTGAAAACGTATCTGCTGGAACGGGCCCGCGCCGCGATGGAAGACGAGGAAGGCAGCGAAGGGGCCTACGAGGGGCGCGGGGGCTAACATTACCGGGCTACGACCACCACTCGACATGAACCGCGCTTTCCACGACCGCCTGACGTCCTACTTCTGGAGCGGCGACGCCATCCGCAGCCGCAGCGTGAGCGGCATCGTGCTGACAAGCCACATCGACGTGCCGGCGCCGCCCGCCCGCCTGCTTGGCGACTGGGACCGGGAAATCAGGACGCGCCTGCTGCTGGAACCCGGCGACGTAGAGCAGATGCCCCTGGCGCGGACGCGCATGCGCTGGCCGGACTTTGACCTGTGCCTGCGGGCCATGCACGGCTGGACACGCTCGCTCGGCATGCAAGAGGTGCTTGCCACGAGCGATATCGCGTTGATGGCCTGCCGCGGCGCAAGGTATCACCACGACGGCGGCCAGTATGGCGGCGCCGCCTTCTGCAACCTTTTCCTGAGCGAGGACAAGGGACTGGACGTGCATTTCCCGGGCACGGGCCATCGGATCCCGCTAACCCGTGGCACCGCCATGGTCTTCGATACCTGCCAGCCTCATGCCGTCATTCGACGCGACGGCAGCGGCTTTCAGGAAGCCGACTTCGCGGCCGGGCAGGATCTCACGCAGCTATTCCTGACCTGGGAGCTTCCCATCGAAGAGGCCTGCGTCGCGCAGGCGCTCGGGATCGCTTTCGACGTCGACCGCGCCACCGCGCGGGGGCTGGATGAAGAGCAGGTCTGGGTGAACGGCTCACGCGCCGCACCGCGCCCGGATTGCGGGCGATGGGAGCCCGCCGTCTCCATCTAAAAAAGCGATACACACGACCCACTTTTTATCGCTTTGAATTGACCGCGCGCCCGCGTACATTCGCCCCACATCGCCGCAATATCCCTAGGCGCCTGCATCCTGGCCAGCGCCACCAAAGCGAACAGACGGCACCAAGGAGACAAGAAAAATGGGCGGAATCGAATCACCGCAGGATGATCGTATTGCCGGCAGGCGGCGCGCCCTGCAAGGACTGGGCGCATTGGTGGGCCTGGCCATTTCTCCCGCCGCCGTCCGAGCGGCGGCCGCGGCGCAAGCCGTCTGGGTCCCGGACAAGCCGATCACGATCCTGGTCGGTTTTGCCGCGGGCGGCTCCGCCGACCAGATTGCCCGCAATCTGGCGTCGGCGGCCAGGCACAAATCGCCCGTGCCCGTGGTGGTGATGAACAAGCCCGGCGCCGCCGGCGCGGTGGCCGCCCAGATCGTCGCGCAGACCGCGCCTGACGGCTATACGCTGTTCGTGGGCGGCGGCAGCGAGACCACGTCGCTCGGCAATCACCAGCCGCTGAGCTACGACCCGCGCAGTTCCTTTCGGGCCATCATCAAGGTCGCCCGCCTGCCCAGCGTCCTGGTCGTGCGCGCGGACTCCCCCTACCGCGACATGCGCGCCTTGCTCGCCGCGGCCAAGGCCGCGCCCGAGACGCTTTCCTATGGCTCGACGGGCCATGGCGGCATCTTCCATTCCACCGCCCTGATACTGGAGAAGATCAGCGGCATCAAACTCCTGCACGTGCCGTACAAAGGCGCGGCGGAATCGATGGCGGCGCTGGCGGGCGGCCAGATCGACATGGCCTTCGGCGCGCCGGAAGAGGTGCAGGGGCTCGTGGCCGGCGGACGATTGCGCCCAATCGCGATTTTCTCGAACTCGCGGGTCGATGCCTATCCGGACGTCCCCACGATGACGGAACTGGGCTATCCGGTCGCGGTGGACAACATGAAGGGATTGCTGGCGCCGAAGGGACTGCCCGACAACGCCTACCAATGGCTGTTCCAGACCTTCCACGAGGCGATGCAATCGCCTGAGTTCCTGCAGTACGCGAAGTCTTCCGGCCTGAACATCTCGTATGCGGACGGGCCGGCATTCCAACGCGAGATCAACGACAGCTTCGAAGCGATCAAGAAGGCGATTCAACCATGAACCAGCAAGCAATCGCGACGGCGGATGCGCGCACGCCGGTGGGCTTTGTCGGATTGGGCGTGATGGGGCTGGGCATGGCCGGCTGCCTGCTGCGCAAAGGGTTTCCGCTAAGCGTGCACAACCTGCATCCTGAACGGACCACGGCGCTGTGCCAGGCGGGGGCATACGCCGGCACGCTGGCCCAGGTGGGCGAACGCAGCCGCGTCGTGGTGCTGAGCCTGCCCGATACCGCCGCGGTCGACGACGTGCTCTTTGGCGCCGCGGGACTGGCTTCGACCCTGCCGGCAGGCGCCTGCGTGATCGACACCAGCACCATCTCCGCCGACGCCACGCGGCGCATCGCCAAGCGCCTTGGCGAACAGGGCATCGCCTTTCTCGACGCCCCCGTCAGCGGCGGGCAGCAAGGCGCCGCCGACGGCGCGCTCAGCTGCATGGTCGGTGGCGACTTCCAGGCCTTCCAGGCCTGCGCCAGCGTCTTTGCGGCATTCACGTCGCGCGCCATACACATGGGCGCCTCGGGCACGGGCCAGGTCACCAAGTCCTGCAATCAGATCGCCGTCTCGGCCGCGTTGCTGGGCGTTGCCGAAGCCCTGGCATTGGCGGTACGCCAAGGTGTCGATCCGGCCCAGGTCCGAGAGGCGCTCCTGGGCGGCGCGGCGCGCAGCTTCTCCCTGGAAAAGCATGGCCCGAGAATCATCGAAGGCGACTTTCAGCCCGGCTTTCGCGCCACGCTGATGCGCAAGGACCTGAGACTGGCGCTCGATAGCGGACGCGAAGGCGGCGTCTTCATGCCGGTGGCGGCCACGGCCGCCCAGCTGCTGGACATTCTGTGCAATCGCGAAGACGGCGACCTGGACTGGTGCGCGCTTGGCGGACTGGTGGCCGAACTGTCCGGCGCGGCGGACCGGCCAGCGTCCTAGAGCATCCGGTTGGGCAGGCCGAAGTCGGCAACCTCGCTGACCAGCTGCCGCATCTGGCGCACCAGCGGCCGGATATCATCGCGCCTTGCCTGGAACGAATACGACAAGGGCGGCAAGGGCGGCCGGCACTCCATGACGACAACGTCGCCACGCGCGGCCAACTGCCTGACCCACGCTTCCGGCAGGAAGCTGATCCCGACGCCGGCGACCACCATGCCGGCGATCGCCGCCAGGTTATTGCATTCCAGCCGACGGTCCACCACGCGTTCGGTCTTGACCAGCCAGTCGTCGAATTCGCGCGCGGAACCCGCATCGCTGGGCATGGTGATCACCGCCACCTGAACCAGCAGTTCGGAAGTGATCTCGCGGCGGGAACCCACCAGCACGGGCGCCGCGCCCCACAGAAAATTCACGTCCCGGATCGCATGGCTGGTGATGGCGCCGCGCCGGGACGTGCCCGCTACCACGGCGAAATCCAGTTCGCCGCTTTCCACCTTTTCTTCCAGCACTCGCCCCATATCGATACGCGGCTCCAGCACCAGCTCCGGATACAGCTGGCGCGCGCGGGCGACGAATTGCGGCAGCCAGCTAAGCGCCGCCAACTCCCCCATTCCAAAGCGGCACACCCCTTTGACGACGGGGGTATCGGCCATCGACTCCCTGACCTCGTCCACGGTGCACAACAGCTTGCGGGCCAACGGCAGAAAGGTCTGGCCAGCGGTGGTCAGGCTGGCGCGATGGCCGGAACGGTCGAACAAGGGTTTGCCAAGCTGCGCTTCAAGCTCGGCCAGGCGTTTCGATAGGGACGACTGCGACAAATGAAGCCGCTCGGCCGCCAACGAAAAACTGGCCAGCGTCGCGGCCCAGTAAAACGCTTCGATCTGTTTGAAGGTCATTTCATCGCTTTTAGCGATCAATAATCAGCGCAATATATCACTTTCGCGATGCCCGGCCAGCCCCTAAAGTGAGGCCCTCGATATGCCTCGCCGCCAGGAGATTCACCATGCAGCCCGGGTTCCGCATTCTTCCGCACGTCAGCACCGATCCGGCGCTGATCGCCCTGTTCAAGGACATCCCCGCGTCCATCGTCAGCGACAACATGAACCGGGTCACCGGCACCTGGGGACTGCACCCGTACCATCGCCCGAACGTATCCTTGCTTGGCCCGGCGCTGACCGTAAGGGTGCGCAGCGGCGACAACCTGATGATCCATAAAGCCCTGCAGATCGGCAGGCCCGGCGACGTGCTGGTCATCGATGGCGACGGCTGCCTCGACCGCGGACTGGTCGGCGAAATCATGAAGCGCGTGGCGCAGAAGCGCCAGTTCGCCGGGCTGGTCATCGACGGCGCCGTTCGCGACATCGCCGCCTACCGCAACGACGACTTCCCCTGCTATGCACGCGGCGTATGCCATCGCGGGCCGTTCAAGGAAGGGCCGGGCGAAATCAACGTTCCCGTGTCGATCAGCGGCGTCGTCGTGCATCCGGGCGACATCGTCATCGGCGACGACGACGGCGTGGTATTCGTCAGGCCGGAAGACGCGTCCGCGCTGGCCGACGCGTCGCGCAAGAAAATGGCCGCCGAGGCGGCTACGTTCGCGGCCATCGCGAACGGCACGTACGACGAAACCTGGATCGACGCCTCGCTGCGCGCCCGCAACGTCCTGCCCGCCCAAGCATCGTGAGCCGCAAGCTGCGCCATGTCCTGTCGCTGGACGACTTCGAGCATGCCGCGCGGCGGCATCTGCCGAAGCCGATATTCGGCTATATCGCCGGTGCGGTCGAAAACGGCGCGACCCTGCGGGAAAACCGCGGCGTCTTCGACGAAATCGGCTTCATCCCCCGCAACGTCACGGACGTATCGCAACGCAGCACCGCATTGAGCCTGTTTGGACACGAGTACGCCGCGCCGTTCGGCATTGCGCCGATGGGGATCAGCGCGCTGTCGGCTTACCGGGGGGACCTGGTGCAGGCCAGCGCGGCCAGCGCGGCGAACGTCCCGATGATCATGAGCGGATCGTCGCTGATCCGGATGGAAGAGGTTGCCGCGCGATGCCCGGACACCTGGTTTCAAGCCTACCTGCCCGGCGAGCCCGCGCGCATGGCGGCGTTGATATCCCGCGTCGCCGCGTCCGGCTTCAAGACGCTGGTCGTCACCGTGGATTCGCAAATCCTCGCCAACCGCGAGCACAACATCCGCGCGGGATTTTCAACGCCGCTGCGCCCGTCCCTGAGACTGTGCTGGGAGGGCGTCTCGCATCCCCGGTGGTTGGTCGGCACGGCCTTGCGCACGCTGTTGCGCCATGGCATGCCCCATTTTGAAAACAACTACGCGCAGCGCGGCGCCCCGATCCTGGCGCGCAACGTGGCCCGCGATTTCGGCGGCCGCGACCATCTGACCTGGGCGCACGTGCGCCAGGTGCGCCAGCAATGGCCAGGCCGGCTGATCGTAAAGGGCGTGATGTGCGCACAGGACGCGCTGCTGGCCCGCGACGCCGGCGCGGATGGCATCGTGGTCTCCAACCATGGGGGCCGGCAGCTCGACACCACGGTGTCGCCTTTGCGCGTGCTGCCAGGCATCGTCGCCGCGGTCGGCGCCATGCCCGTGATGATAGACAGCGGCTTCAGGCGCGGCACGGATGTCCTCAAGGCCCTGGCCCTGGGCGCCGCGTTCGTGTTCATCGGCCGCCCGTTCAACTATGCGGCGGCGATTGCCGGAGAGCCCGGCGTGCGGCACGCCATCGACCTGCTGGCCAGTGAAGTCCACCGCAACATGGGCATGCTGGGACTGAACCGGCTGTCCGACATCAGCCCCGAAAAACTGATGCGCATGGCGGGCGCCAAGCCGCCGGACATGCCGGTCTGACGCGCCGGCGCCGGCCGCCTAGGCTACGCCATGGGCGGGTAATGGGTCACGCAAACGGATAGACGGCGAAAAATACCATCGCCGAAAACAGCAGCACGCCCGTCATGGCATCGAGCGTGCCGCGCGCCAGATCCCGCAAGGGAGGCCGGCGCCGCGCGTCTTCATTCCGGGATGCGGCAACGTGCCGCGCGCCGCCGTTCATTGCGCCGCCCTCGCGGTCAGCCCGTAACGCTGGCGATACTGCGCATCGTAGCGTTCCCGGATGAGGGTCATCCGTTCAAAGCCGCCGTCGCCGCCCGCGGCGCGCGCCATTTTCTCTACCCAGGGGCGGGCCTCCTGGGAAAACTCGTAGACGCTCAGGCCATGTTCTTTCAGGACGTCCACGGCGTCCAGGCCGGCTTCGGCCGCGACCTCAAGGTGCGCCTGCAGACTGGCGTAGTCCTCGAAGGTTGCCAGCTTGCCCAGCACGCGGGGCTGGTCTGCCGTGGCCGCGTAGCGACCGGCCGCGGGATTGGCAAATACCTTGCCATATCGCTGGAAGAGGTGGGAGCCGGGATCGCCTTCCCCGAGCACCTTGGTGAAAGCCTCGTTTGCTTGGTTCCATTTCACTTCGCTTACCTCCAGCGTACCGAGCACACTGGCCAGCGATTGATTGTCGGCCAAGCGGGCATTTCCGGCCGCCCATTCATCGAAGGTGATGCCGTTGACGGGCGGGGGCAGAAGGTCCGCCGCCCATGCCGGCAGCGCCAGCAACGACAGCGTGATTGCCGCGTAACGGATGAGTTGAATCATGGGTATTCAAAGAGAGTGGCAGTGTTTTTGAATACTAATTCAACGTTTGGCAATCCATTCATTCAAAGTATGAATGTCGGAATTCTGGTTTTTTATGGCTGCAGCGTGATAATAATTTCTCATCCGTAGAAAGGACCAGCCAAGCATTGGCCCTTAAATCGAATTTTCGAATAAATCTTAAATCGCAAATATGGCCATTGGCAGATACTTGCCGCCGATGAACATCATTAGTCATGGCCGTCGATTATTCATATTCTGCGGCAAGACATTTTTCAGGTGTTCCGATTATTCAGGACTTCGGTATGCCTCGATTACCCGATGTGCGGTTTACCTTTTCCCCGTCCGCCGCGGGCGTGGACTTCGAGGTGCTTGAATTCACGCTAGATGAAGCCTTGTCCGAGACCTTCGTGCTGCGCGTGGAGTTATCGAGTTTCGATCCGGCGGTGGACTTTGGCGCGATGCTGGATCAACCGGCGCTGTTCACGATCTGGCGCGGCGAAGCACCGGTGCGACACATCCATGGCGTGGTTTCCAGCTTCGAGCAGGGCGACACCGGCTTCAGAAGAACGCGCTACCAGGCCGTGGTGGAACCCGCGTTGGCGCGCGCTGAGTTGT
>NZ_LMIU01000009.1 GCF_001428845.1 Achromobacter sp. Root83
CCAAGCGCCAAAACTACCTATGCAGGTGTCCACTAAAACTTGACCACCACATTGCGGTCCGGAGCCTTCGCTCCGGACTGCCCCTTCGTCATCTTCGTTGTCGCCTGCGGCGACTGCCTTCAGATTCCCTCGGGCTTATCGACTCCCCTCGCTCGCCCCCGCCCCGGCGCCAGCCGCTACAGGAATGGCTGGCCGGGTTTGCTGGGGCGGGTGGTGTGCTTGGCGTTCTTGCCGCGCTCGGGGTGGGGGAAAGAGGATCTTGCGGGGTCGCCAAAACCGGCCGCGCGGGCGGCCTTCTTTGGCTTCGCGGTGTCTTGCGTCGTGGCGATGGCGATGGCGCTTAGCGCTTTTCCAGCGCGAGCCTTAATCCGAATGCGATGAATACTGCGCCGGTGACGCGGTCCAGGCCGCGCGTGACGGCGGGGCGGGACAGCCAGCGGGCCAGGGGGCGGGTGGCGGCGACCAGCAGCACGAACCAGAGCATGCCGACGATGGCGTGGACGACTGCCAGCAGCAGGCTGAAGCGCAGGACGTCGGCGCCGGCGGGGATGAACTGGGGCAGGAAGGTGATGTAGAAGACGCCGACCTTGGGGTTCAGGGCGTTGGTCAGGCAGCCGCGCAGGAACCAGCCGGTGCCGGTGGTGCCGTGGCGGGCGGCGGCGGTTGCGGTTGCGGCGGTCACGGGGCGGGCCGGGTCTGCGGCGGCCTTGCGGCCTGGCAGGGTGCTCCACAGAAGCTTGATGCCCAGGTAGAACAGGTAGATGGCGGCGCAGATGCGCAGCGTGTCGTAGGCGAATGTGGATACCGCCAGCAGGGAACCCAGGCCGAATGCGGCGATGGCGCCCCAGAGCAGGCAGCCAGCGCTGATGCCCAGGCCCGCCATGAGGGCGCGGCGCGCGCCTTCGACGGCGGCGGTGCGCAGCACCAAAGCGTTGTCCAGGCCGGGAGTGATGGTCAGGATGGCGGCGGCCAGGGTGAAGGCGAGCAGGGCGGCGGTGGGCGTCATTTCGGGCGGCGAATTGGGGGTTGGCGTCGGGCGCCCGGGAAGTGTAACGCCGTCCCGGTGACCCGGAGCGCTGGATAACCAGAGAACCAGGAAACCGGTGCGGTCGGCGTCCGCGGGCCGCGCGGGATTGCAGCCGCCTGCCGGCATCTTTGGCAAGCCGCCCGTGAAGCCGTCCGGGCTGCCCGGGTAGGGCCGCGCCGCCGCAGGCGGTATCATGGCGGCCTTCTCGCAATTCGCTTTTTTCAACGGATTTTTGCCATGGCCCTGCGCGCCACTATCTACAAGGCCGATCTCAACGTCGCCGATACGGACCGCCACTATTACGGCAGCCATACGCTGACGGTGGCCCGCCATCCCTCGGAAACCGATGAACGCATGATGGTCCGCCTGGTCGCTTTTGCGTTGCATGCGCAAGAGGAACTGTCGTTCACCAAGGGGCTGAGCGACACGGACGAGCCGGACCTGTGGGTCAAGGACCTGACGGGCGCCGTGAAGCTGTGGATCGAGGTGGGCCAGCCCGAAGAGCGCCGCATCTTGCGTGCGTGCGGGCGCGCCGATGAGGTCATCGTGTACTGCTACGGCGGCTCCGCCAGCAAGATCTGGTGGGACGGGGTGCGCAACAAGCTGGAACGCACCCGCAACCTGAAGGTGGTCAACCTGCCGTCGGAGCAGACGCGGGCGCTGGCCAAGCTGGCCGAGCGCACGATGCAGCTGAACGCCAATATCTCGGACGGCATCGTGTACTTTTCGGCGGAAAAGGGCGAGGTCAGCGTCGAGCCGGAGTCCTGGCGCTAGCAGGGCCTGTTCTTGCTGAATGGTGATACGCGGGCCGGTAATCGGGGCCGGGGCTTGCGTTGCGGATAGTCGCGGTATTAATATGACGATCATCATATTTTAGGTGCCGCGATCATGGCTTCTCGACGTAAGGAACTGTCCCACGAGCGCATCGTCGATGCCGCATCGCGCGCGATCCGGCGCGAGGGGTATTCGGGCGTGGGCGTCGCGGAAGTCATGAAGGAAGCCGGCCTGACCCATGGCGGCTTCTATGCGCACTTTCCCTCGCGCGACGCCTTGCTGGCGGCCGCGATGGATCGCGCCGGCCAGGACGGCGCCGACCGGCTGTCGCAGGGCATGGCGCGCCGCCGTGCCGAAGGCGCCAGCCCGTTGCGGGCCTGGGTGGAAACCTACCTTAGCGAGGCGCATCTGACGGGTTGCGAGGGCGGTTGCCCGGTGTCCGCGCTGGCGTCCGAGATTCCGCGCCAGTCGCCCGAAGTCCGAGAGGTGGCCGCGACCCGGGTGCAACGCTTGCTGGATGCCCTTGGGCAGGTGCTGCCCGCCAGCGCGGGCGGGCATGCGGCGGTGGCGGTGACCAGCACGCTGGTCGGCGCCTTGCAGCTGGCCCGGGCGCTGGGCGATACGCCCCAGGGACGCGCCGTACTGGCGTCGGCCCGCCAGGCGATCCTGGACCAGTACGACCACGAGGACGCCAGCCCCGCCCATTGAACGTTTTTCCCCAGGCCGTCTTGCGCGGCCTTTTTGCCGGACGTAAATATGATGATCATCATATTTGTGAGTATCGAAACCTGGCGGATCCGCCACACCACCGACTGACCAAGGATTACCCATCATGGAACTCAAGAACGCCGTTGTTTTCATCACCGGGGCCAATCGTGGCCTGGGGCTGGCCTTTGCCCGCGAGGCGCTGGCCCGTGGCGCCCGCAAGGTGTATGCCGCCGCGCGCGACCCGGCCAGCATCACGCTGGCGGGCGTGCAACCCGTCAAGCTGGACGTGACCAACGCGGACGACGTGGCGGCCGCCGCCGCGCTGGCCAAGGATGCGACGCTGATCATCAATAACGCCGGCATCGCGGAGACGGGCGGCTTTCTGGCGCCGGGCAGCGTTGAATCGGCGCGCCGCCATCTGGACACCAATCTGTTCGGTCCGCTGCTGGTGGCGCAAGCGTTCGCGCCGGTGCTGGCCGCGAACGGTGGCGGCGCCGTGCTGAATGTGCTGTCGATCGCAAGCTGGATCAATGGTCCGCTGCTGGGCGTGTACGCGATGAGCAAGTCCGCCGCGTGGGCGCTGACGAATGGATTGCGCCAGGAACTGCGCGAGCAGAAGACCCAGGTGCTGGGCCTGCATATGGGCTTCGTGGATACCGATCTGACCAAGGGCATCGATGCGCCCAAGTCCACGCCGGAAGCGATCGTGAGCCAGGCCCTGGATGCGCTGGAAGCGGGAGAAGAAGAGGTGCTGGCCGATGAGCGGACGCGCCAGGTCAAGCAGGGCCTGTCCGCCAGCCCGGCGGTCTATCTCTAAGCCCGAGGACCGCGCCATCATGCACTCGACCGCAACGTCCGCCGGGACGCCTCCCGCAGTATTGCCTCCCGACGCAACGGCTTCCTCCAACGGCGCGTCCGCCGCTGCCGGTTCGGCCGCCGGAGCTTTTACTGTCGGTGCGTCCGCCGCCGGTGCTTCCTCCGCCACGCCTGCCGCCATCGCGCCGGCGCCACCGGCGGCTTCGTCGCCGTGGCCCGTGTTCTGGGTCTCCAGCATCGCCGTGTTCCTGGTGTCGTTGGACAGCACCATGCTGTACGCCGCGTTCGGCGCGCTGCGGGACGGCTTTCCCGAAGCGTCCGCCGCGGACATGTCGTGGGTGCTCAACGCCTACACGGTGGTGTTCGCCGCCATGTTGATTCCGTCGGGCGGACTGGCCGACACCCATGGCCGCAAGCGCATGTTCATGGGCGGCGTGGTGCTGTTCCTGGCGGCGTCGGCCGCGTGCGGGCTGGCGGGCACCGAGGGATGGCTGATCGCCGCGCGCGTGTTGCAGGCTATCGGCGCGGCCCTGCTGACGCCCGCGTCCCTGTCGATCGTGCTGGCGGCGTTCCCGGCGTCGCAGCGCTCGGTGGCGGTCAGCCTGTGGGGCGCGGTGGGCGGCCTGGCGGCGGCGGTTGGCCCCAGTTTGGGGGCATTCGTGGTGGATGTCGCGGGCTGGCCGTGGGCGTTCTATATCAACCTGCCGCTGGGCGCCTTGTCCCTGTGGTTCGGCGCCGGCCTGCTCAAGGAATCGGTGCGGCCCGACGCCCGCCGCCGGGTGGACGGGGTGGGCATGGCGTTGCTGGTCGTGGGCGTGGGCGCGCTGGCCCTGGCGATCGTGCAGTCGGAATCGCCGTCTTGGCAGCGCGGCGAATTGGCGGTCGCGGCTGCCGTGGGCGTGATTTCGATGATCGCGTTCGTGGCGTGGGCACGCGCCACGCCGCATCCGCTGGTGGACCTGGCGCTGTTCAAGCATCGGACCTATCGCTATGTGAACCTGGCCACGTTCAGTTTCGGCATCGCGTTCGCCATGATGTTCTTCGCGTTCTTCTTCTTCATGACCGGCGTGTGGCATTACAGCCTGCCGCGCGCGGGGCTGGCGGTCACGCCCGGTCCGTTGCTGGTGATGCCCACGGCGATCATCACCGGCCGGCTGGCGGCGCGGATGGGGCACCGGCCATTCCTCGTGGGCGGCGCGCTGATCTATGCGGCCAGCGGGCTGTGGTTCCTGCTGGTGCCCGGCGCCGAACCGGCTTACCTGAGCGCATGGCTGCCCGGTTTGCTGCTCAGCGGAATCGGCGTGGGCATGGTGTTGCCATCCTTGTCCGGCGCCGCCGTCAACCGGCTGCCGGCCCAGCATTACGCCGTGGGCAGCGCCGTCAATCAGGCGACCCGCCAGATCGGCGGCGTGCTGGGCGTGGCGATCACGGTGCTGCTGCTGGGGCATGGCGCCGTGAGCCACGCCGATTTCTCGCCGCTGTACCTGGGGCACGTGGGATTGGCGCTGCTGACGGCGGTGCTGTGCCTGGCCGTGGACACGCGGCCCAGGACGAGCTGAGCGGCCTGCCGGGCCGGCCGGCATCGGATTGGCCGGCTTCGGATTGGCCGGCATCGGAGCGGGGGGCATCCGATCCGGCGCCGCGGTTCAGGGGCAGGCCTGCCCGGTCAGGTTCGCCGGATCCGTGCAGGCCTGCCACGCTGCCGGCGCCATCGCCGGCACCAGCAGCACCCGGCTCATTGGGTCGACGTACCAGAGTATCCGGCCCGGCTTGTCGTGCATGGCCTTCCAGATTCGCTCCTGCTCATCGGGTTTGAGCGGCGCCTGGCCCAGCGGGCCGGTCAGGCCTTGGGCAAGCACGGTCTGGGTCTGCGGATCCCAGGATTCCAGATCGGAATCGTCCAGCGGCACGTCGTCGGCGATGCGCACGATACGCCACTCGTTGCCCGGCACCTCGGCGGACAGGCGCGACAGTCCTTCCCGTTCCAGGATGTGGAGCCGGTCCCGTTGGGGGGCAGGCTCGGCATAGGGAAGGGAGGCGCTGCTTTCCCCTGCCGCCGCGTAGGGAGAGTACTGGCGCACATAGCGTTGCCGCGGCCGGCCATTGCCGTCGTAGGTTTGCACGGCGACGGGCTCGCCGAGGGCGGTGGTGTCGATGACGCGCAGCAGCGCGCCCGCCGCGTCGCGCACGAAACGCCGGCTGCCCGCCGGGTCTTGGGCGTTGCCGCAGCGGTCGGCGATGAACTCGATCAGCGCGCCTTGCGCATCCCGCTTCAGGCAGGTCTGGCCGACCATCGCGTACGTCGCGCCGGGCGCCTGCTCATATTCGGCGACGCGCAGCAGCGCGCCCCTGGCGTCGTACTCCAGCGCGAATCCGCCCGCGGGCTGCTGCGGCGCGGGGCCGCCGCGCGCGGGCCTGTCGTAGCGTTCGATGCGGCACAGGTGGCCTTCCGGATCGAAGTACAGCCGGGTGGGCGCGACCGCGCGGCCGCCGTCCGCGCCACGGTTCACGCCACGGTTCACGCCACCGTTCACGCCGCCGTTCACGCCACCGTTCACGCCACCGGCCACCGCGCCATTCACCGCGCCATCCGCCCCGCCGTCCACCCGGTATGCGGACCAGTCCACCTTGTCCATCCATGTCCGTGGCAGCAGGTCGCCCTTGTCCTCCGCCCACACCGGAGCGGGCCGCGTGGGGACGCGTTCGCCATGGCGGCCCAGCAGGACACGTTCGTGGCTCAGATCGACAGAGACGGGCGTGGCCGCGAGCGTGCCGGGCGCGGCGAAGCCGGCGTCGGCCGGTCCGCAGGCGGACAGCGCGGGGGCGGCGTGCAGGGCGGCGGCCAGCAGCGCCACGCAGGGCAGGCGCTCAAGCATATTGCAGCGCATCGATGAACTTCACCAGATCCCAGAATTCCTTGGATACGCCGCCCAGCCGCAGCTTGCCGTCGCGCACCTCGAACAGCAGGAAGGGGTAGGCGTCGCGCGCGAACACGCCGGGGTCCGGCAGCCGATAGGGCTTGAAGACCTCGGGGTTGCCGAAGTAGCGTTCCAGCCGGCCGCCGCCGTCCACGTGCATGTAGCGCACGCGCAATGCATCTTTTTGGTAGGCCGCCTGCGTGTCCGGATAGACGCCGCCGTCGCCCGCCACGACGGCATCGGACAAGGCGGCCAGGAACACGCGCTGGATGCCGGCGAAGTGGATCTCGCCGCTGGTGCTGCCCGTCTTGGCCGCGGCCAGTTCCTTGACCAGCCCCGTCGCGCGCGATCCGGGCACGATGGTGTTGGCGAACAGGGCGTCGATGTCCGCCTGCTTCGGATCGGGCGACCGGCGCAGGCGCAGCAGGTCCTGCTTGAAATCGCCCAGCCATTGCCGGTAGCGCTGGTTTTCCGCCTGGCGGTCGAAAGCCTGGGCGCCGGCCAGGCCGGGCTGCAGGGCCAGAAAACCGGCCAGCGCCAACAGCCAGAAGCGCCGCAACCAGAGCAAGTCGAGAAAAGTAGGAGGGCTCATAGGGCTGCGATCATATCTTCCGAAATGATGCAATTTTGGTGCGGAACGTGACAAAATGTCATCCACACCCCAGTCATGGCTGTGCCGATGAATCTCGTGTCTATCAGGTACTGAAATGCCCGCTACAGGTGATGCGACCCTTACTCCAATGCCTGGCGACGGCGCGGGCGGGAAGCACCCTGAACCGGACGGTCCGCTGGACAAGCTGGCCCGTCTGGCCCGGCGGCAGTTCGGCGTGGACATGGCGCTGGTGGCGTGCACCGACGCCGACGGCGTGTGGCAGGCCCGGGCCGGCACGCCGCCCACGCTCCCCGACGTTCCTTTTTCCGCCGAATGCCCCGTGCGCGCCGCCGACGGCCGCCAACTGGGGACCTTCCGCCTGCTGCACGGCCAGCCGCGCGCCTTTACCGACGAAGACCGCCTGGCCCTGCGGGACCTGGCCTGCCTTGCCGCCCTGGCCGTGGAAAAGCGTCAGGCGCTGGCGTCGGACCGGGCGCAGGAAGACGGCTGGCGCGACGAGGCCCGCAAGCTCTCGATGGCCATCGCCGGCAGCGGCACGGGCGTGTGGGACCGCAACGTGGTCACAAGCGAGATCACGTACTCGCCGGGCTGGAAGGCCTTGCTGGGCTACGGCGAATCCGAACTGTCGACCCGTCTCGAAGACGCCTATGGGCGATTGCACCCCGATGACCTGGAGTACGTCCGCGCGGCCATGCAGGACCACGTCGACGGCAAGACCGACTGCTACGAGGTCGAACACCGGATCCGCTGCAAAGACGGCACCTACAAATGGATATGCAGCCGCGGCAAGGTCGTCAGCCGCGACGCCGCGGGCAAGGCGCTGCGCATGATGGGCACCACCACCGACATCAGCGCGGTGCGCGCCATGTCCGAACGCCTGCGGCGCACGGCGGATCTCGTCGTCAACCTGACGGACGCGGTGCCCGGCCTGGTCTTCCAGTGCCGGCCGGTGCCCGAGGGCGGGGCGTGGTTCTCGTATGTCAGCGCGGGCATCTGGGACATGTTCGAGCTCACGGCCGACGACGTGCGCGCCAGCACCACCGCCATCGAGCGGCGGGTCCATCCCGACGATCTGGCCGTCTACCACGCGTCACTGAAGGCCGCGGCGGCCGCGCAGACGCCCTGGCATCTGGAATACCGGGTCTGCCTTCCGCTGCAGGGCGTGCGCTGGCGCCAGGGCGATGCCAGCCCCCGGCGCGACGTGGATGGCGGCGTGGTCTGGCATGGTTTCGTCACCGACATCACCGACCGCAAGCGCGCGGAATTCGAACTGCGCGAACAGGCCGCCACCGACGCCCTGACCACCTTGCCCAACCGCCGCCATTTCATGTCGCGCATCGCCGCGGAGCTGGCGCGGATCAAGGGGCACGGCAGCCGCTGCTCGGCGGTGCTGATGTGCGACCTGGATCACTTCAAGCACATCAACGACACCTGGGGGCACGCGATCGGCGACGGCGTGCTGCAGCACTTCGCGAAGATGCTGCGTGCCCAGTTGCGCGAGGTCGATCTGGTGGGGCGCATCGGCGGCGAGGAGTTCGCCGTCGTGCTGCCGGACACCGACATCGAACGCGCGCAGATCTTCGCCAAGAACGTGCAGCGGCGCATCGCCGACACGCCGTTCTCGGCGCAGGGCAGGCCCATTCCGCTGACGGTCAGCATCGGCATCGCCTCCATGCACACGATGGACGCCGACGCGGAACTGGCGCTCAGCCGCAGCGACCGCGCGCTGTATTTCGCCAAACAGCGCGGGCGCAATCGGATCGAGTCGGTGTTTTCCCGATAGAACAACCCGCCAGGCCATTTGTTCCATTGACGGTACATTAGGACACCCCTAGAGTTCCCGTCATGGGAACCTCATTGCCACTTCCGAAGTACCACCAGATCTACCTCGTCCTGCGCGAGCAATTGCAGGAAGGACGGTTCGATCAGGACGGCGTGCCCGGCGAACATGCGCTGGCCGGCCAGTTCGACGTGGCCCGCATCACCATCCGCAAGGCCATGGAAATGCTGGTGACGGACGGCCTGGTGTCGCGCCGGCCCGGCCTGGGAACCTGGCCCCTGCGCGGCGCCTCCAGCCGCAACAGCCTGCCGGCCGCGAACGCGCAACAGAAGGCGCACCTGACCGGCCTGCTCGAGAACATCGTCAACATGGGGCTGCGCACCTCGGTGCAGGTGCTGGACAGCACGCTCGTGTGGGCCCCGCCCGCGGTGGCCGATGCCCTGCACATTGCGCCGGGCGAACCCGTGCACAAGAGCCTGCGGGTGCGCAGCACCGAGGCCGGGCCGCTCTCGCATATCACGACCTACGTGCCGCGGGCGGTGGCCGATTTCACGCGGGAAGACCTTGAACGCGAGCCGCTGCTGATGCTGCTGGAAGCGGCCGGGGTGGAGTTCGGCGGCGCCACGCAGACCATTTCCGCGCGCCTGGCCGATGCGCAGGTGGCGCGGCACCTCGATGTTTCGGTGGGGTCGGCGCTGCTGTCGGTCACACGCGTCGTTCGCGACGTGAACGAGCGGCCCGTACAACTGTTGCAGGGCCTGTACCGGCCCGATCGCTATCAATACCAGTTGCAGCTGTCGCGCGTCGGCAGCATCGACGCCAAGGTCTGGGTCAGCGAAGAGCTGTCGGCCCAATTCCATTGAACCCTTCGGAGATCGTCCCATGAATTCGCGCCGTACTTTCCTCTATCAATCCGCCGCCGCCGCCGCGCTCGTATCCGCGCCGTGGGTGGCCCGCTCTCAGGGAGCGGCACCCATCAAGGTGGGCGTGCTGCATCCGGTGACCGGGGCCCTGGCCTATTCCGGACAGCAATGCCGCCTGGGCGCGTTGCTGGCGATCGAGGACATCAACAAGGCGGGCGGCATCAAGTCGCTGGGCGGCGCGCCGCTGCAGGCAGTGCTGGGCGACGCGCAGTCGCGCCCCGAGGCGGGTTCGGCCGAAGTGGAAAAGATGAACGAGGCCGGCGTGTCGGCCATCGTGGGCGCCTACGCGTCGGCGATCTGCCTGGCCACGACGCAGACGGCCGCCAAGTACAACCTGCCGCATGTGGTGGACGTGGGCGTGGCCGATCAGATCGTCGAACGCGGCCTGAAGAACACCTTCCGCTTCGGTCCTGGCTACCGTGCCTGTAGCGAACGCGCCATCATGGATCTGGCGGCGCTGAACGACGCGGCCGGCAAGCCGGCCAAGACCGTGATGATCGTGCACGAGGATTCGCTCTTCGGCACCGGCACGGCGGCGCTGCTGTCCAAGTCGCTGCCGCAGCACGGATTCGAGGTCAAGGAAGTGGTCAAGCACCCCAACCCCACCCGCGACTTCAACAACATCGTGCTGCGCATGAAGTCGGTCAATCCCGACATCGTGATCCCGGCCAACTACTACAACGAATATGCCTTGCTGCTGCGCGCCATGAAGCAGCAGAAGGTGCAGCCCAAGGCCATCTATTCGGTGCTGGGCGGCGCCGCGTCCAGCTATAAATTCCTGAAGGAGTTTCCGGACATCGCCAACGGCATCATCGACTGCAACCACTGGTTCAACCCCAAGGATGCGCGCGTGGCGCCGCTGAAGGCCCGCGTCGAAGAGAAGGGCGCGTACTTCAGCTACGAGGTCTTCATGACCTACACCGCGATGCTGCTGCTGGCCGATGCGCTGGAGCGCGCCAAGTCCGCCGACCGGGCCGCCATCATCGATGCGCTGGCCGCCAGCACGTTCCAGGACAACCTGATGCCCTACGGCCCCACGAAGTTCGTCAATGGCCAGAACACCGGCGCCCAGCCCTTGCTGACGCAGGTGATCGGCGGCGACATCAAGGTGATCTTCCCGGCCGACTACCGCCAGGCCGACGCCGTTTTCCCGCTGAAGACCTGAGCATGCTGGATCCCGCCATCCTTTTTTCCTCTGTGCTGAACGGCCTGACGACCGGCGCCGTGTATGCGCTGATCGCCCTGGGCCTGACCCTGATCTACGGGGTGTTGCACATCATCAATTTCGCCCACGGCGCGGCGCTCATGGTGGCGCTCTACGCCGTCTACCTGCTCAAGGACCGGCTCGGCATCGACCCCTACGCCGCCTTGCCGCTGGTGGTGGCGGGGATGTTCGCGCTGGGCTATGCGCTGCAGCGCTTCGTGATCAACCGCGCCAGCCATGGCAAGGACGAGAACATCCTGCTGGTGACGCTGGGGCTGGCCATCGTGCTGGAAAACCTGGCGCTTGTCTGGTTCAAGTCCGACACGCGCAGCATCGATACCGCGTACACCCTGTCCACCGTCGAGATCGGGCCGGCCATGATCGCGCTGCCCAAGGTCATCGCGTTCTGCGGCGCGCTGGCGGTGGCGGCGGTGCTGTTCTGGATCATCCGCAGCACCGATCTGGGCCGCGCCATCCGGGCCGTCGCGCGCGAGAAGCAGGGCGCCAAGCTGATGGGCATCGACGTCGAGAAGGTCTACGCGGTGTCCTTCGGCATCGGCATGGCCTGCCTGGGCGCGGCCGCCTGCTTCCTGCTGCCTGCCTACTACGTCAATCCGCAGGTGGGCAGCGGCTTCGTGCTGGTGGCCTTCACCATCGTGGTGCTCGGCGGCATGGGCAGTTTCGTCGGGGCGCTGGTGGGCGGTCTGCTGATCGGCGTGGTGGAGTCCATCGGGGGCCTGTTCCTGGGCGACTCGCTGGGCCAGATGGGCATCTTCGCGATCTTCATCGCGGTGCTGCTGTTTCGCCCGCAGGGGCTGTTCGGGGCGAGGGGCTGACCATGAAACGGGATCTTTGCGCAATCGCGCTGTTTGGCGTGGCCCTGGCGGCCGTTGGCGCGCTGGCCCAATCGGGCGTGCTGCTGACGTTCGTGATGATGTCGCTGTACGCGGCCCTGCTGTCGCAGGCCTGGAACATCCTGGGCGGCTACGGCGGCCAGTTGTCCTTCGGGCATGCGCTGTTCTTTGGCGTGGGAGCCTATGCGCAGGCGCTGGGCCAATTGAACCTGGGCCTGAACCCGTGGCTGGTGCTGCCCATGGCAATCGCCATGGGCGCGCTGGTCGGCGCCGCGGTGGGCGGGCTGACCTTCCGCTACGGGCTCAAGGGCTCGTACTTTGCATTGGTCACGCTGGCCTTTGCCGAGGTGTTCCGCATCCTGGCGCTGTCCGTCTCCTTCACCGGCGGCGGGGTGGGGCTGATGGTGCCCTTGCAAGAGGGCGTGGCCAACATGCAGTTCGGTTCGCGCCGGGGCTACATCTACCTGCTGCTGGGCTTCGTGCTGCTGGCCCTGCTGGTCACCGCCTGGCTGCGCCATTCGCGCTTTGGCGCCTACCTGCAGGCGGTGCGCGACAACGAAGACGCGGCGCGCGCCATCGGCGTGAATCCGTTGCGCGTGAAGCTGGGCGGCATCGCGCTGTCCGCGGCCTTCATGAGCGCCGCCGGGGCCTTCTACGTGCAGGTGTTCCAGTACATCGACCCCGGCATCGCGTTCGGCTCGGCGGTCTCGGTGGAGGCCCTGGTGGGCGCCATCGTCGGCGGCATGGGCACCTTGTGGGGGCCGCTCCTGGGCGCGGTGACCCTGCATGCGCTGGCCGACCTGACCCGCAACCTGTTCGGCGAGCTGCCGGGCATCAGCATGGTGATCTATGGCGTGGTGCTGATCCTGATCGTCATGTTCCTGCCGCGCGGCATCACCGGTTGCGGCCAGTCGCTGGGCCGCCTGTTTGGTTTCAAGGAGCGCGCCCGTGTCTGACGTCCTGCTGCAAGCGCGCAATCTGTCCATCACCTTCGGCGGCCTGAAGGCCGTCCAGGACGTGAGCCTGGACGTCCCGCAAGGCTCCCTGACCGCGCTGGTCGGCCCCAACGGGGCAGGCAAGACGACGCTGTTCGGCCTGCTGTCCGGTTTCCTCAAGCCCGGGGCCGGCTCCGTGCATTTCGCGGGCCAGGACATCACCGGCCGCGCCCCGCATGAATCCGCTCGGCTCGGTCTGACCCGCACCTTCCAGATCGTGCAGCCGTTCGGCGCGCAGACGGTGCGGCAGAACATCGCCGTGGGCGCGCACCTGCGCCTGGCTGACCGGGAAGAGGCGCTGGCCGCGGCCGACGCCGTGGCCGCCCGCGTCAATCTGCAGGCCTCGCTGGACAAGCCGGCGGCGGACCTGACCGTGGCGGGGCGCAAACGCCTGGAGCTGGCGCGCGCGCTGGCCACCCGGCCGCGCCTGCTGCTGCTGGACGAGGTGCTGGCGGGGCTGAATCCCAGCGAGATCGACGAGATGATTCCCGTGGTGAAGAAACTGGTGGACGACGGTGTCACCGTACTGATGATCGAACACGTGATGCGCGCGGTGATGAGCCTGGCCGAGCACGTATGGGTGCTGGCCCAGGGGCGGCTGATCGCGTCGGGATCGCCCGGCGAGGTCACCCGCGACGCCCAGGTGGTCGAGGCCTATCTGGGCCACGGCGCGGCGGCCCGGCTCGCCGCCCAGGGAGCGCGGCCATGAGCGCGCTGCTGGAGGTCAAGGGCCTGCGCGCGGGCTACGGGCGCATGGAAGTGCTGCGCGGCGTGGATCTGGACGTGGGCGCGGGCGAGATCGTCGTGCTGCTGGGCAGCAACGGCGCGGGCAAATCCACGCTGAACAACACGGTGTGCGGGCTGTGCCGGCCGTGGGGCGGCTCCGTGCGCTTCGAGGGCCACGATCTGACCGGCCGCCATTACCGCCAGGTGGTGCAGGCGGGCCTTATCCAGGTGCCCGAAGGCCGCCGCGTCTTCCCCAACCTGAGCGTGCGCGAAAACCTGGAGCTGGGCTCGTTCACGCGGGCGCGCGAACGCCGCGCCGCCAACCTGGACAAGGTGCTCGGGATCTTCCCGAGGCTGCGCGAACGGCTGGCGCAAGTGGCGGGCACCATGTCCGGCGGCGAACAGCAGATGCTGGCGATCGGCCGGGGCCTGATGGCCGAACCGCGCCTGCTGATCCTGGACGAACCCTCGCTGGGCCTGTCGCCGCTGATGGTCGAGGAGTTGTTCGGCCTGATCCAGCGGCTGCACGGCGACGGGCTGGCGATCCTGCTGGTGGAGCAGAACGTGGGCCAGTCCCTGGAAACGGGGCAGCGCGCCTACGTGCTGGAGAACGGCGCGGTGCGCTACAGCGGCGCCTGCGCGGACCTGCTGGCCAGCGACGACGTGCGCCGCGCCTATCTGGGAATGTAGCCATGGTTCAACCTCAAACCCTGGCTCAGAAGCTGATCGCCGCCGCCTGCGGGCGCGCGGCGGTGGCCGAGGGCGACATCGTGACCTGTGCGGTGGACCTGGCGATGTTCCACGATTCCAGCGGCCCGAGGCGCCTGCAGCCCATGCTGGAAGAACTGGGCGCCACGCTGTGGGACCGCTCCAAGGTGGTGCTGGTCATCGACCACTACGTTCCGGAATCCGACGACGAATCGCGCCGCATCGTGCGCATCGCGCGCGACTGGGCGGCGGGGCAGCAACTGCCCAACGTGTATGACTCCGTGGGCATCTGCCATGTGGTCGTGCCCCAGCACGGCCATATCCGCCCCGGCATGTTCTGCGTGGGCGGGGATTCCCATTCGCCCACGGGCGGCGCGTTCGGCGCGTATATGTTCGGCATCGGCAGCACCGAGATGCTGGGCGTGGCGGTCACCGGCCAGATCTGGGTCAAGGTGCCCAAAACGCTGATGATGCGCTGGAGCGGGCGCCTGGGCGACGGCGTCACGGCCAAGGACATGATGCTGCACATGATCGGCCGCTACGGCATGAACGGCGGACGCTACCAGGCGGTGGAATTCTGCGGCGAGGCCGTGCGCGCGCTGTCCATGCAGGAACGCATGACCCTGTCGAACATGAGCGCCGAACTGGGCTCGCAGGTGGGCCTGATCGCGCCGGACGAGACCACCGCCGCCTACCTGCGCGACGCCGGCGTGGCGGGGGATCTGGACCTGGCGCGTTGGCAAGGCGACCCGGACGCAGAGGCGGAATGGCACGACTTCGATGCCGCCGCGCTGGCGCCCCAGGTGGCCGCGCCGCACAGCCCCGCCAATGCGCGCGATGTGGAGCAGTACCGGGATGTGCCGGTGCAGGTGGCATACATCGGCGCCTGCACCGGCGCCAAGCTGGAAGACCTGCGCGCCGCGGCCAGCGTGCTGCGCGGGCGCCGGCTGGCGGACGGCATGCGGCTGATGGTCGCGCCGGCCAGCCGGCGCGACCAGGAACAGGCCGAGCAGGAAGGCGTCATGCAGGTGCTGCGCGAGGCCGGGGCGGACGTGCTGGCCACGTCCTGCGGCGCCTGTGCGGGTTACGGCGGGTCCATTCCGGACGGCGCCAGCGTCATCTCCACCACCGCGCGCAACTTCAAGGGGCGCATGGGCTCCGAAACGGCGCAGGTCTATCTGGCTTCGCCCTACACGGTCGCGGCATCGGCCGTGGCCGGCCGCATCGCCGATCCCCGGGAGTTCATGGCATGACGGCTCAGACCACTACCCACCGCGTCTGGCGGGTGGGCGCGGACATCGACACCGACGCGCTGGCCCCCGGCGCCTACATGAAGTTCGGCATCGACGAGATCGCGCGCCATTGCCTGCAGCGGGTGCGCCCCGAGTTCGCGGCCGAGGTGCGGCCGGGCGACGTGCTGGTGGCGGGGCCGAACTTCGGCATCGGCTCGTCGCGCGAACAGGCTGCCGCCGCCCTGGTACGCCTGGGCGTGGCCGCGGTGATCGCGCCGTCCTTCAATGGCCTGTATTTCCGCAACGCGTTCAACGTGGGCCTGCTGCTCTTGACCTGCGCACAGGCCGAGATCCTGGCCGAAGGCGAACGCATCGCACTGGATCCGGCAGCGGGGCGCATCAGCCGCGCCGGCGCCGTCCCGGCCGAACTGCACTGCGAGACCGTGCCCGGCTTTCTGCTGGAAATGGTGCAGGCCGGCGGACTGCTGAATCTGCTGAAACAGCGTCAAACCTCTTAGGAAGAACAACATGCTTGATCCCGTCACCCTGGCGGTCCTGAAGGGCCGCCTGGAACAGATTGCCGACGAAATGGACGCCACGCTGTACCGCAGCGCGTTCAACCCCATCATCGCCGAGGCCCATGACGCCTGCCACGGCATGTACGACGCCGCCACCGGCGCCACCCTGATCCAGGGCAAGTCGGGTCTGCCTGTCTTCGTGGGCGCGATGGCGTTCGCCGTCAAGGCGGCGGCCAGGGTCGCGGCCGAGCGCGGCGGCATGGTGGACGGCGACGTCTGGCTGTTCAACGATCCCTACGAAGGCGGCACGCACGCCAACGACTTCAAGCTCGTCCGGCCGGTGTTCCGGGGCGGCAACCTGTTCTGCTTCCTGGCGTCGGCGGCGCACTGGCACGACGTGGGCGGCGCGGTGCCCGGCAACTACAACCCGGCCGCCACCGAATGCTGGCAGGAGGCAGTGCAGATTCCGCCCGTGCGCATCCTGCGCGCCGGTGTGCTGGATGAGGACGTGCTGGCCATCCTGAAGGCCAACACCCGCCTGCCCGACAGCCTGTGGGGCGACCTGAACGGCCAACTGGCCGCGCTGGAACTGGGCGCGCGCCGGCTGGACGGCCTGCTGGACGAGTATGGCGACGCCACGGTGCTGGAGTCCCTGGACACCTTGCGGGAACGGGCGCGCCGCCTGATGCGCGATCACATCTCGCGCCTGCCCGACGGCGTCTATGCCTTCGAGGACATGCTGGACAACGACGGCGTGCGCGATACACCGCTGCGCATCGCGCTGACGCTGACGATCGCCGGGGACCGCCTGGCGCTGGACTTCACCGGCACTTCGCCCGCCTGCGCGGGCCCGGTGAATATCTCCCGCGCGACGGCGATCGCTGCCTGCTATGTGGCGCTCAAGCACCTGTTCCCGGACGTGCCCGCCAATGCCGGCGTGCTGGACGCCGTGGACGTGGTACTGCCCGACGGCCTGGTGATCTCGGCCGACCGCCCGCGCCCGGTGGGCGGTTACACCGAGACCATCCTGCGCATGATCGACGTGATCTTCTGCGCCATGGCCCAGGCCGCGCCGGAACGCGCCATGGCGCAGGCCTACGGCACCATCAATGCCCTGTCGATCGCCGGCTACCGCAGCGACGCCGCCCGCAAGGGCCAGCGCTGGGTGATGTTCAGTTTCTTTGGGGGCGGCCACGGCGGCCACTCGGACGGCGACGGCCTGAGCCACGGCAACGCGCCGATCTCCACCGCCACCATCCCGCCGCTGGAAATCCTGGAAGCGGCGTATCCCGTGCGCTTCACCCAATGGGCGCTGCGCCCCGATTCGGCGGGCGACGGTACGCATCGCGGCGGCCTGGGCGCGATCTATGAAATCGAATTGCTCGAAGACAGCGCCGAAGCCTTCATCTTCGGCGAACGCGGCCGCAGCGCGCCCAAGGGCATCGCCGGCGGCGGCCAGGCCGCGCTGAACGTGTTCCGCTATGAGCAGGACGGCCAATGGCAAACCCCGCCCATGAGCTCGAAGATGCTGGGCATCCAGTTGCAGCGCGGCGACCGCGTGCGCCTGGAGACGCCGGGCGGGGGCGGCTATGGCGAACCCGCGCGGCGCGATCCCAAGGCGCGGGAGCATGACCGCAAGATGGGCTACGTAAGCGAAACTCTGAAGGAGCAGTCGGCATGAGCGCGGCGCAAGGCTTGGTGGTAGGCGTGGACGTGGGCGGCACGTTCACGGATCTTTTCGTGCTGGACGAGGCGGGCGGCAGTGCGCGCGTCGTCAAGGTGCCGTCCACCCGCGGCGAGGAAGCGCGCGGCTTCATGAACGGCATCGCGCGCGTGGCCGAAGGGGCGGGTGACATCGCCACCATCGTGCACGGCACCACGGTGGGCACCAACGCGCTGCTGGAGCGCAAGGTGGCGCGCACCGGCATCATCACCACCGAGGGCTTTCGCGACGTGCTGGAAATGCGCCGGCGCGACCGGCCCCGCACCTGGGGCCTGCGCGGCAACTACGAGCCCGTCGTGCCGCGCGACCTGCGCCTGGAAGTCAGTGAGCGCGTGCTGGCCGACGGCACCCTGCACACGCCGGTGGACCTGGACCAGGTCGAAGCCGCGGCGCGCGCGCTGCTGGAGCAGGGCTGCGAGGCGGTGTGCGTGTTCTTCGTCAACGCCTATGCCAATCCGGCCAACGAGGCCCAGGCCGCGGCCCGCGTGCGGGCGATCTGGCCGAACGGCAACGTCACGGCCGCCACCGAGGTGCTGCCCGAGATCCGCGAATTCGAACGCTGCTCGACCGCGGTGCTGAACGCCGCGCTGCAGCCGGTGGTGGGCAGCTACCTGACCCGGCTGGAGTCGGACCTGCAACAGCATGGCTTCGGCGGCGAACTGCTGGTGGTGCAGAGCAACGGCGGCGTCATGTCGCGCCAGACGGCGTGCGACGTGCCGGTGCGCACCGCCTTGTCCGGCCCGGCCGCGGGGGTGATCGCCTGCGCGGCCATCGCCCGCGCCGCGGGCTTTCCGAACGTGGTCACCGGCGACATGGGCGGCACCTCGTTCGACGTGTCGCTGGTGGCGGGCGGCGAGGCCTCGCTGTCGGCGCAGACCGCCATCGACTTCGGCATGGTGGTGCGCGCCCCGATGATTCAGATCGAAACCATCGGCGCGGGCGGCGGATCCATCGCCAGCGTGGACGCGGGCGGCCTGCTGCAGGTCGGCCCCGAATCCGCCGGCAGCATTCCCGGCCCGGCCTGCTACGGACGCGGCAACACGCGTCCCACGGTCACCGATGCTAACGTGCTGCTGGGCCGCATCGCGGCCGAACGCCCGCTGGGCGGCGGGCTGCTGGCCACCATGGACGTGGCGCTGGCCCGCGCCGCCATTGACGAACACGTGGCCAAACCGCTGGGCCTGGACGTGCATGCCGCGGCCGAAGCGATCCTGACGGTGGCCAACGCCAAGATGGCCGGCGCCATCCGGGTCGTATCCATCGAGCGCGGCCACGATCCGCGCAAATTCGCCTACATGCCGTTCGGCGGCGGCGGCGCGCTGCATGTCTGCGCCATGATGAACGAGGTGGACGCGGCTCACGGCATCGTGCCGCGCTATCCGGGCGTGACGTCGGCGCTGGGCTGCGTCATGGCCGACATGCGCCATGACGGCGTGCAGACGCTGAACGTGGCGCTGGACGCGCTGGATGCCGATGACCTGCTGGCCCGCATCGACGGGTTGGCCCGGGCCTGCCAGGAACGCCTGGATTCCGCTGGCGTGGCCTTCGAAGGCATCCGCGAAAGCATCGAGCTGGACATGCTGTACGTGGGCCAAAGCCATACCGTGCGCGTGGAAACCCGCCGCGGCGAACTGAACCGGGAAGGCATCGCCGCCGCGTTCGACCGCGCCTACCGCGCCGCCTTCGGCCGCAGCCTGAGCGGCATCGCGGTCCGCATCCTGAACCTGCGCTACGCCCGCATCGGCCAGCGTCCCAAGTTCGACCTGGCGCTGCTGGCCCCGACCTGCCAGGACATGCCGGCCGCGCTGGGCACGCAGGCGGTCTTTCACGCGGGCCAGTGGCGCGACGCCGTGCGCTTCGCGCGGCTGGACCTGCCTGTCGGCGCCGAGGTGGCGGGTCCCGCCATCCTGGAGCAGCCGGACACCACCATCTGGATCGAACCCGGCTTTGCCGGCCGCGTCGACCCCCTGGGCAATCTGCTGATCGCCCGGACCGCCTCGTAGGAACGCGCCATGCACCCCTTCGACCCCCGCACCACCGCGCTGCTGATCATCGACCTGCAGAACGATTTCCTGGCGCCCGGCGGCGCCTATGACCGCGGCGGCGCGGTCAGCCCGCAGGCGCGCGCCTTGCCCGCCCGCGTCGCGCCCGTGGCCCGAGCGCTCAAGGAGCGCGGCGGCTTCGTGGCCGCCAGCCAATTCACGCTGTGGCCGGACGCGCACGGCGAACCCATGATCTCGCCGCATCTGAAGCAACTGCGTCCTTTCCTGAGGAAGGGCGACTTCGTCGCGGGTTCGGCCGGACAGGCCAACGTGGCCGAACTGGACGGCCTGGTCGACGTGTCGGTCTGGAAGGTGGCGTATTCGGCCTTCTTCAACACCCAGCTCGACTGGGTGCTGCGCCGCGCCGGCATCTCCAGCGTGGTGCTGGCCGGCATCGTCACCAACGGCGGCGTGGCCAGCACGGCGCGCGACGCCCACATGCGCGACTACCACGTGACAGTGCTGGCCGATGGCTGCGCCGCGCCCACGCCCGCCATGCACGACGCGGCGCTGGCGGATCTGCGCACCGTGGCCGACGTCGTGTCGTGCCAGGACCTGCTGGACAGGCTGGCCTCGTGAGCGCGCCGGCCGTCAAGCGGGGCGCCGCGCCCGGCGCGGATGCCATGCACGTGCCGGTGGCGATCATCGGCGCCGGCGCCTGCGGCCTGACCGCCGCGCTAAGGCTGGCCAGCGCCGGCATCGAGACCGTGCTGATCGAACGCGACGCCGCGCCCAGCGGGTCGTCGGCCCTGTCTTCCGGCTTCATTCCGGCGGCCGGGTCCAAGGTGCAGCGTGCCGCGGGCATCGAGGACGACGCGGGGCGCTTTGCTGCCGACATCCAGGCCAAGGCCCGGGGCACGGCCGCGCCGGAACTGGTTTGCGCCTACACGGGCGCGGCGGCGGCGGCCATGGATGCGCTGGCGCGGCACGGGCTGGCGTTCCAGGTCCTGGACGGTTTTCTGTATCCGGGCCATACCGCCCGCCGCATGCACACCTTGCCCGAACGCACGGGCGCCGCGCTGGTCGCGGCGCTGGAGCGGGCGGCAACCGGGGCGGGCGCCTACCTGCTGACGCGCGCGCTGGCCCGCGAGATCTGGACCGATGAAGACGGCCGCGTCACCGCCGTGGGCTGCGAGCGCCCCGGCGGCGCGGTCGACGTGATCGGCTGCGATGCCCTGATCCTGGCCTGCAACGGCTTTGGCGGCAATGCCGAGATGGTTGGCCAATACCTGCCCGCCATGCGCGATGCCATCTATGGCGGGCACGCGGGCAACGACGGCAGCGCCATCGAATGGGGCACGCAGATGGGCGCGCGGCTGGCCGACCTGGGCGGCTACCAGGGCCACGGCTCCTGGGCCACGCCGCAAGGCGCGCTGATCTCCTGGGCGGTGATGATGGACGGCGGCGTGCAGATCAACCGCGACGGCCTGCGGTTCCATGACGAGACCCACGGCTACTCCGAGGCGGCTGTCCATGTGCTCGCGCAGCCGGGCGCCGTAGCCTGGAATGTGTTCGACGACCGCAGCTTGGCGCTGGCCCGCGGCTTTCCGGATTTCGTCGCGGCCGAGTCCGGCCACGCGCTGAAAAGCTGCGCCGGGCTGCCCGAACTGGCCGCCCTGATCGGGTGCGATGCGCAAGTGCTGCGCCAGACCCTGGCCGCCGTCGGCCCGGACACGGCGGATCCGCTGGGCCGCCGCTTCGAGCGCGTCCTGCGGGCGCCGTACCACGCGGTCAAGGTCACGGGGGCGCTGTTTCATACGCAAGGCGGATTGGACATCGACGCGCATTGCCGCGTCCTCGACCGCGATGGCCGCGCCTTGCCCAATCTGCTTGCCGCGGGCGGAGCCGCCCGGGGTGTGTCGGGCAACGACGTGTCGGGCTATCTGTCCGGCAATGGCTTGCTCAGTGCGGTGGCGGGCGGCCATATCGCCGCGGCGACCGCGGCGGCGCTGCTTGGGCGCAGCCTGGATCAGGAAGGGAAGTGATGCAGAAACAGAATCTGAAGATGCAACTGGATGCCGGCGCCGTGCTGGCCCCCGGCGTCTACGACGCCCTGTCGGCGCTGGTGGCCGAACAGGCGGGCTTTGGCGCGCTATATCTGTCCGGCGCGTCCATCGCCTACACGCGGCTGGGGCGTTCGGACATCGGCCTGACCACTTATACCGAGGTCGAAGACACGCTGGCGCGCATCGCCGAACGGGTATCGGCGCCCATCATCGTGGATGCCGACACCGGCTTTGGCAATGCGCTGAACACGCAGCGCACCGTGCGAGGATTCGAGCGCGCGGGCGCGGCCATGATCCAGCTTGAAGACCAGACCTTTCCCAAGCGCTGCGGCCACCTGGACGGCAAGACCGTGATTCCCGCCCCCGAAATGCGCGGCAAGCTGCGCGCCGCCGTTGATGCGCGGACGCACGCGTCCACGCTGATCCTGGCGCGCACCGACGCGGTGGCGGTCGAGGGCCTGGAAGCCGCGCTGGACCGCGCGGAATCCTATCTGGAAGCGGGCGCCGACGCGCTCTTCATCGAAGCGCTGCGCACGCCGGAACAGATGCGGGCGGCCTGCGCGCGCTTCGCGGCCCGCGTGCCGTTGCTGGCGAACATGGTGGAGGGCGGCAAGACGCCGGTGCAAAGCGCCGATGAATTGACCGCGCTGGGATTCCGCATCGTCGTCTTCCCGGGCGGCACCGCGCGCGCCGTGGCGCATACCCTGCAAGGCTATTACGGCAGCCTGCGCCAGCAGGGCACGACCGCGCCCTGGAAGGAAAAGATGCTGGACTTCGACGGCCTGAACGCGGTGATCGGCACGCCCGAACTGCTGGCACGGGGACGCCAGTACGAGGGTTGAACCACCCGGGTTGAACTACCGGGCCTGTACTGCGCGCGCTTGAACCGCGCGGGATTCGATCCCGCCCAAGGGCGCGGTCCGCGTCAGCGGGGCGTGCGCTGGTGCGGCACCAGCGGCGGCACGGGCTGGCCGGCAATCACGTCCCAGAATCCCGGCAAGAAGCATTCGGCCACCAACAAGGGCTGGCCCTGGCGCCAGAACACGGACCGGCGCGCCCAGATGCGCGCGGCGTCGCGATCCCGGCTTGCGGCGGGCAGCACGTTCCGCGCGGTCGCATGAAACGGCACGGGCGACGCCAGGCGGCGGCAGGCAAAGGGCGACCGGATGACGGTGCTGTCGTGATACAGCATGTCGGCCAGCGGCCGGGTCAGCAGGCGGCGCATGCCTTGCCAGGCGCCATGCGAGGCGGTCAGCGGGGTCAGGCTGCGCGCGGGCACGCTGTCCACGCCGTTGACCGACATCAGCACTTCGCGGATCCAGACGGGCGAGCCGGCCGCGATGCGCATGGCGCGGGCCTCGTCCGGCGGCGCGCCGTCGGCGTATTCGGCCAGCACCCGCAGGCGGACCTGGCCTACCTGCCGCAGTCCGGCGGTCAAGGCGCCGGGACGGAACAGCCAGTGGCGTTGGACGGGGGGCAGGATGGGCGGCGCTTCGGCCAGCCAGCCCGCGGCGAGAGGAGGGCGATGTGCTGCGGGTGTCGTCATGGCTGCGTATTATGCCAAGCCCGGCTGACAGGCCCCCTGCGTCGCAGTGCCGCAGGCGGGCCCCGGCGGGCGCGTCCGGCGGTCCGCATACAATACCGCCCATGGAAAAAGTACGTATCTCCAAGCTCATGTCCGAGCGCGGACTCTGCTCGCGCCGCGAGGCCGACAGCTACATCGAACGCGGCTGGGTCCGCGTGGACGGCGTCGTGGTGTCCGAATTGGGCGCCCGGGCCTACCCCGACCAGGTCATTACGCTGGAACGCGCAGCGCAGGCGCGCCAGACCTCGCGGGTCACCATCCTGATCAACAAGCCCGTGGGCTATGTGTCGGGCCAGGCCGAAAAAGGCTATACGCCCGCCGTGGCGCTGATCGACGCGCGTTCGCGCTTCGCCGGGGACAGGGCGCCGCAGCGGTTCGAGCGCGCGCATCTCGAAGGCCTGGCCGTGGCCGGCCGGCTGGACATCGATTCGCAGGGGCTGCTGGTGCTGACGCAGGACGGCCGCATCGCCAAGCACCTGATCGGCGAAGACTCCAGTGTCGACAAGGAATATCTGGTGCGCGTGCAGGGCGACCTGCCGGACAACGGGCTGGCCCTGCTGAACCACGGGTTGTCGCTCGACGGCAAGGCGCTCAAGCCGGCCCATGTGCGCTGGCAGAACCACGACCAGCTTCGTTTCGTGCTGCGCGAAGGCAAGAAGCGCCAGATCCGCCGCATGTGCGAAATGGTCGGCCTGAAAGTGGTGGGCCTGAAGCGCGTGCGCATCGGCCGCGTGTCCCTGGGCGACCTGCCGCTGGGCCAATGGCGCTACCTGCGCGACGACGAAGCCTTCTGAACCGCCTGGCTGCTTGATTGGTCACGCATCGCGACAAGTGATGTCGGCGGCCATCAGATTTTTCAATCTGTTTCCGTCTCGCCGTCATTTCATGAAAGCGGGCGTATCCTTCGCTTGCCGGTTGCTGCCCAGGCGCTCCATCAGGAATTCGATGAAGATCCGGGTCTTGGCGGGCAACAGTCTGGTCTCGGTCACCGCGTGAACGGGAAACGGACCTAGCTGCCAATCGGGCAGCACGCGCTGCAACTGGCCGGATTGCTGCTCGGCCAATTGACCTCCCACCAGCACCGCGATGCCCGCGCCCAGCATGGCCAGGCGCCGCGCCATGGCGACGCCATTGACCGAAAACCGGTTGCCCGGCGTGAACTCGATGTGCTGTTCGCCATTGGTCAGCGGCCAGCGCGTCACGCGTCCGGCGCCTTCCGCGCGGAACTCGATGCACTCGTGCCGGGTCAGGTCGCTGGGGTGCCGCGGTTCGCCGTGCTTCTGCAGGTATTCGCGCGAGGCATACAGGTGGGCGGGCAGCATGCCCAACAGCCGTGCAATCTGCGTCGAGTCCGGCAGGTCGCCGATCTCGATCGAAACATCGCAGGTCTGGAACACGCGCGAAGCGTGGTCCGGATTGGCCAGGTCCAGGAAAAACGTCACATCGGGATATCGGCGGGAAAACTCCATGAACGATTCAGCCAGGAAGTCCGTGCCGAAATCCGCGGGCATGTTCACCCGCAGCGGTCCGGCGGGCGTGTCCACCAGCTTCTGCAATTCTTCATGGGCGATCTGCGCCTCGGCCACGATGCGCTGGCAGCGCTCGAAATACAGCCGGCCGGCGTCGGTCAGTTCGACCTTGCGCGTGGTGCGGCTGAGCAGCCGCAGGCCCACGGAGCGCTCCAATTCGGCCACCTGGCGAGACAAGGTCGATTTCGGCACGCCCAGCGTGGCCGCGGCGCGGCTAAAACTGTGCGTCTTGGCGACTTCAACGAAAAGTTCCATGCCCTGTAGTCGTTTCATGACAGGTGTTTGTGACAGTGGAGATTCGATAATTGTCCCATAAATGGAATGATGTTTTCTTAATGCGCCCCTTTGTTTCTCGGGCGGGATAACTCAAAATGCAAGTTCTGCAATGCAGCATTCCGGTAAATCCCAGCCCGCGTGCTCACGCGAAACCACCCAAGTCGAACCACGCGGACCGCGTCAAGACGGTCGGACGGGCTGATGCGCTTTGCAGGGACGCTCCAAGGCAACACGGCCCCTCGTGGCCGGCAGGCACGCGGCGCATGCGCGGCGCGGAGCTTTTTATTTTTGGAATCGGGAATGCAATCTATGAATAAGAAAAGCGCTATGTGGCGCGGCGCGGCCGTTGTCGCGTTGACGGCATCGGCTCTCACCTTGGCCGCTTGCGGCAAGAAACAGGAAGCGCCCCAGGCGGGCAAGCCGCAAGTCACGGTCGTCACCCTGACTACGCAGCCCGTTTCCCTTACCACCGAGTTGCCCGGCCGGACATCGCCGTTCCGCGTGGCCGAAGTGCGGCCCCAGGTCAATGGCATCGTCCAGAAGCGCCTGTTCACCGAAGGCGGCGAGGTCAGGGCCGGCGAACAGCTCTATCAGATCGATCCCGCGCTCTACCAGGCCAGCGTCGACAGCCAGAAGGCCGCGCTGGCGCGCGCCCAGGCCCAGCAGAAGACCGCCGCCCTGCTGGCCGAGCGCTACAAGCCGCTGGTGGCCACCCGCGCCGTCAGCCAGCAAACCTACGACAACGCCGTCGCCTCGCGCGATCAGGCCGCCGCCGACGTGCTGTCGGCCAAGGCGGCCCTGGACACGGCGCGCATCAACCTCGTCTACACCAAGGTGCTGTCGCCCATCGCGGGCATCATCGGCCGCTCGTCGGTGACCGAAGGCGCGCTGGTTACCGCCAACCAGACCAACGCGTTGGCCGCGGTGCAACAGATCGACCCCATCTATGTCGACGTCACCCAGTCCAGCGTCCAGCTTCTGCGCCTGCAGGACGCGCTGGCCAGCGGACAGCTCAAGCGTGCCGACGGCGAACAGGCCGCGCTGGTGACGCTGACACTGGAAGACGGCTCGCAATACAAGCAGACCGGCAAGCTCCAGTTCTCGGAAGTGACGGTGGACCAGGGCACGGGCTCGATCACCTTGCGCGCCGTGTTCCCCAACCCCGACCGCCGGCTGCTGCCGGGCATGTTCGTGCGGGCCCGCCTGGCCGATGGCGTTGCCGCCGACGGCCTGCTGGTGCCGCAACGCGGCGTGACGCGCAATCAGCGCGGCCTGCCCACGGCGCTGGTCGTCAACGCCAAGAATCAGGTGGAACTGCGTGAACTGAAGACCGACCGCGCCATTGGCGACAAGTGGCTGGTCACCAACGGCCTGGCCGCTGGCGACAAGGTGATCGTGGAAGGCTTGCAGATGGTGCGTCCGGGCGTCGAGGTGGTCGCCACCGAAGCCGGTGCCAACGCGCAGCAGCCGCAGGCGGCCAACGCCCCGGCCAAGCAGTAATCAGGGAGCCATGCATGGCAAAGTTTTTTATCGATAGGCCGGTTTTCGCCTGGGTGATCGCGATCGTGCTGATGATGGCCGGCGCGCTGTCCATCCTGCAGCTTCCGGTCGCCCAGTATCCCAACATCGCGCCGCCGGCCATCGGCATCGCGGTGACCTACCCGGGCGCGTCCGCGCAGACCGTGCAGGACACCGTGGTGCAGGTGATCGAACAGCAAATGAACGGCCTGGACGGCTTGCAGTACATCTCGTCGGAAAGCAATTCCGACGGCAGCATGTCCATCACGCTGACCTTCAAGCAGGGCACCAACCCCGATACCGCGCAGGTCCAGGTCCAGAACAAGCTGGCGCTGGCCCAGCCGCTGTTGCCGCAGGAAGTGCAGCAGCAGGGCATCCGCGTCACCAAGGCCACCAAGAACTTCCTGATCGTGGCGGGCTTCGTGTCCACCGACGGCACGATGACCAAGGACGACCTGGCCGACTACGTCGCGTCCTACGTCCAGGATCCCATCAGCCGCACGCAGGGCGTGGGCGACTTCCAGCTCTTCGGTTCGCAGTATGCGATGCGCATCTGGCTGGATCCGGCCAAGCTCGTCAACTACGGGCTGACCACCGTCGACGTCACGACCTCGATCAAGGAACAGAACGTCCAGGTGTCGTCCGGGCAACTGGGCGGCCTGCCGTCCGTGCGCGGCCAGCAGCTCAACGCCACGATCATCGGGCCGTCGCGCCTGCAGACGGCCGAGGACTTCGGCCACATCCTGCTGAAGGTCAACCCCGACGGTTCGCAGGTGCGCCTGGGTGATGTCTCGCGCATTGAACTGGGCGGGCAGACCTACGCCATCGACAGCTTCTACAACGGCAAGCCCGCATCGGGCCTGGCGGTCAAGCTGGCCCCCGGCGCCAACGCGCTGGATACGGCGCAGGCGGTGCGCGACACCATCAACAACCTGAAGCCTTACTTCCCGCCGGGCATGGACGTCGTCTATCCGTACGACACGACGCCGTTCGTCAGCCTGTCGATCCATGAAGTGTTCAAGACGCTGGTGGAGGCCATCATCCTGGTCTTCCTGGTGATGTACCTGTTCCTGCAGAACTTCCGCGCCACCATCATTCCCACGCTGGCCGTGCCGGTGGTGCTGCTGGGCACGTTCGGCGTGCTGGCGGCGTTCGGGTACTCCATCAACACCCTGACCATGTTCGGGATGGTGCTGGCCATCGGCCTGCTGGTGGACGACGCCATCGTGGTGGTGGAAAACGTCGAGCGGGTGATGGCCGAAGAGGGCCTCACGCCCAAGCAGGCCACGCGCAAGTCCATGAGCCAGATCACCGGCGCGCTGATCGGCATCGCCATGGTGCTGGCCGCCGTGTTCATTCCCATGGCGTTCTTCGGCGGTTCCACCGGCGTGATCTACCGCCAGTTCTCGATCACCATCGTGTCGTCCATGGTGCTGTCCGTGATCGTGGCCATCGTGTTCACGCCTGCTCTGTGCGCGACGCTGCTGAAACCCATCCCCAAGGGCCATCACGGCGCCAAGCGCGGCTTTTTCGGCTGGTTCAACCGCACCTTCGAGCGCAGCAGCAACGGCTATGCCAATACCGTCGCGCGCGGCCTCACCCGCACCAAGCGCCTGATGGTGGTCTACCTGGCCCTGGTCATTGCCATGGGCTGGATGTTCACCCGCATCCCCACGGCCTTCCTGCCAGCCGAAGACCAGGGCATCCTGTTCGCCCAGATCCAGACGCCGGCCGGCGCCACCGCCGAGGCCACCAAGGCCGTCATCGACGACGCCACCAAGTATCTGCTGACCGAAGAAAAGGACGCCGTCACCTCGGTGTTCGCCGTCAACGGCTTCAACTTCGGCGGCCGCGGCCAGAACGCGTCCATCCTGTTCATCAAGCTGCGCGACTGGGAAGAGCGCGGCGACGCCAGCCTGAAGGCCGGCGCCGTGGCGGAACGCGCCAACGCGCACTTCGGCAAGACCGAGCGCCGCGCGAAACTGTTCGTCGTGCCGCCGCCGTCCGTGATGGAACTGGGCAACGTCACGGGCTTTGACTTCCAGTTGATGGACCGCGCCGGCGTGGGCCACGAAAAGCTGCTTGCCGCGCGCAACCAGCTGCTCGGCGAGGCTGGCAAGAGCCCGGTCCTGGTGGGCGTGCGTCCCAACGGCATCGAAGACGCGCCGCAGTACCAGCTGGACATCGACCGCGAAAAGGCGCGCGCCCTGGGCGTGGCCGTGTCGGACATCAACAGCACGCTGGCCACGGCATGGGGTTCGTCGTACGTCAACGACTTCATCGACCGCGGCCGCGTGAAGAAGGTGTTCGCGCAGGGCGAGGCATCGTCGCGCATGCTGCCGGAAGACCTGAACAAATGGTATGTGCGCAACAACGCGGGCGACATGGTGCCGTTCTCGGCGTTCTCCAAGGCCACCTGGAGCTTCGGCCCGCAAAAGCTGAACCGCTACAACGGCGTGCCGTCCTACAACATCCAGGGCCAGGCGGCGCCGGGCTACAGCTCGGGCGCGGCCATGGAAGAAATGGAACGGCTGGCGGCCAAGCTGCCGGTGGGCGTGGGCTTTGAATGGACAGGCCTGTCCTTCGAAGAGCGCCTGTCCGGCGCGCAGGCGCCCGCGCTGTACGCGATCTCGCTGATCGTGGTGTTCCTGTGCCTGGCGGCGCTGTATGAAAGCTGGACCATTCCGTCCGCGGTCATGCTGGTGGTGCCGCTGGGGATCATCGGGGCGCTGCTGGCGACGTTGATGCGGGGGCTGTCCAACGACGTGTACTTCCAGGTGGGTCTGCTCACGACTATCGGGCTGGCGGCCAAAAACGCCATCCTGATCGTGGAGTTCGCCAAGGAGCATTACGAGTCGGGCGCCAGCCTGACGGAATCGGCCATCCACGCCGCCCGCCAGCGCCTGCGTCCCATCCTGATGACGTCCCTGGCGTTCATCCTGGGCGTGACCCCGCTGGCCATTTCGTCCGGCGCGGGCTCGGGCAGCCAGAACGCCATCGGCACGGGCGTCATCGGCGGCATGCTGACCGGCACCTTCCTGGCGATCTTCTTCGTCCCGGCCTTCTTCGTGATCATGCTGCGCGTGTTCAAGGTCAAGCGCATGAGCGAAAACCTCGACAAGCACGACACCAGCGCCAAGGGTCCGCAGGACGTGTCCGCGGAAGGACAACCGTAATGAAACTTCAGATGAGAACCTTGCTGTCTGTTTCCCTGGCGGCGGCCCTCGCGGGCTGCTCGCTGGCCCCCACGTACGAACGGCCGGACGCGCCGATCGACACCGCCTATCCCACCGGCCCGGCCTACAACTCGGCCCAGACGGGGGCGCCGGGCGGGCTGTCCACCGCGGATATCGGCTGGCGCGATTTCTTCGGTGATCCGCTGCTGCAGCAGTTGATCGGCCAGTCGCTCGTCAACAACCGCGACTTGCGGGTGGCGGCCCTGAACGTCGAGGCCGCGCGGGCGCAATACCGCATCCAGCGCTCGGACCTGCTCCCCAGCGTGGGCGTCGCGGGCCAGAATTCGGGTCAACGCACGCCGGCCGACCTGTCGCCCAGCGGGCAGGCCACCACCAGTCACAGCTATCAGGTCGGCGCCGCCATGTCCGCCTGGGAACTGGATCTGTTCGGCCGCATCCGCAGCCTGAGCGACCAGGCGCTGGAATCCTATCTGGCGCTGGACGAGACGCGCACCGCGACCCAGCTCACGCTGATCGCCGAGGTGGCCAACGCCTATCTGACGCTGCGCGCCGACCAGGAACTGCTGAGCCTGACGCGCGACACCCTCAAGAGCCAGCAGGACTCCTTCAAGCTCACGCAGCAAAGCTATGACCAGGGCCTGTCCACCGCGCTCGACCTGAGCCAGGCGGAAGTGTCGCTGCGCACCGCCCAGCGCAACCTGTCGCAATACACGCGCCAGGCCGCGCAGGACCGCAACGCGCTGGTGCTGCTGGTCGGCCAGCCCCTGTCGCCCGAGCTCTCGGCCGCGCTGGACAGCGCGGTCAAGCTGGACGACGGCATGCTGCCGACCACGTTGCCGGCCGGCCTGCCGTCGGACCTGCTGGCCCGTCGGCCGGACATCCGCGCGGCCGAGCATCAGTTGAAGGGCGCCAACGCCAACATCGGCGCGGCGCGCGCGGCCTTCTTCCCGACCATCAGCCTGACGGGTTCGGCCGGCACCGCCAGCGCCAGCCTCGGCGGCCTGTTCGAGGGCGGTTCGGGGGCGTGGAGCTTCGTGCCCCAGATCACCGTGCCGATCTTCGCGGGCGGCTCGCTGCTTGCCGGCCTGGATCTGGCCAAGGTGCAGAAGAACATCCAGGTCGCGCAATACGAAAAGTCCATCCAGACGGGCTTCCGCGAAGTCGCGGACGCCCTGGCCGGCCGCGGCACGCTCGACGAGCAGATCGAGGCGCAGCGCCTGCTGGTGGACGCCAACCAGCGCGCCTATGACGCGTCGGAACAGCGTTTCCGCCAGGGCATCGACGACTACTTGAGCGTGCTGGATTCCCAGCGTTCGCTGTACACCTCGCAGCAGGCGCTGGTCGATACGCGCCTGGCCCGCCTCTCCAATCTGGTCACCCTGTACAAGGTGCTGGGCGGAGGCTGGACCGAACGCACGGCGGCGGCGCCCGCCACGCCCGCCGGCTGATCGGCGGGGGCGGCGCAAGCCAAAAAAAACGGGCCGATCGGAAGATCGGCCCGTTTTTTCTTGCCTGGCTGGACGTCAGGTGCGTTTCCTGGCGACCAGTCCCACGATGAACAGGACGATGATCGCACCTACGACGGATGCGATCCAGCCCGCGGGCTCGCCCGGGGCATACCAGCCCAGGGACTGGCCCAGGAATCCGGCCACGACCGCGCCGATGATGCCCAGAATGGTGGTCATGATGATCCCCATGTTCTGGTCCCCGGGCATGATGGCGCGGGCGATAAGGCCCACGATGAACCCGACGATGATCATGATGATGATGCTCATGCGCGTACTCCTTGCGAGGGTAAAAGGGCAGTGTGGACTGATGATACCCATGCCGCGCGGGGCCCGGCTGTAACAACTGGTGTGCGGATCGGGCCGGCGCCCGGCGCCCGCGCCCCAGGGGTCAGGAGGTGATGTCGATGAGCTGGCGCACGTCTTTGGTCAGCGCTTCGATGCTGTCGGTGTCCGAGGCCAGCAGGCGGGCGCGGCCTTCATTGTCGAAAATGTACACGCCGCGGCTGTGCGTCACTTCGTACATGTCGGCGTCGTCGCCCGGCCGGGGCTTCTCGATCTGGTAGGCCACGCGGTAGCGGCGGGCCAGGTCGGCGATCTGCTTTTCGTCGCCGGTCACGCCGATGGCCTGGTTGTTGAAGGCGTTGACGTAGGCCTGCAGGATGTCGGGGGTGTCGCGGTGCGGGTCCACGCTGACGAACAGGATGCGCACCTTGTCGGCCTTGTCTCCCAGGTTCTGCAGCACGGCCGTCAATTGCGCCATGGTGGTCGGGCAGATGTCCGGGCAACTGGCGTAGCCGAAGAACAGCAGCACGGTCTTTCCCTTCAGATCCTCACTGCTCACGGTCTTGCCGCCCGCGCCCGGCAGCGAGAACTTCAGGTCCGGCAGGTGTCCCTTCACGTTGTAGAGCGTCCAATCGACGTTGCGGTCGCCGCAGGCGGCAACCAACATGCACAGGGCCAACAGCAGCCCGCGCCAGGCGCGGCCGGAAATGAAGTGTCGCATGGGTCCAATAGCCGGAAAGGGGTAAACCTTTCGATTCTACCCGCTGGCGCGGGCAAGGGCAGGGCGCGCCAACCGCGTCTTGTCCCGCCGCAAGGGCGCATCGAAAAAACGGCCCGCGCGAAGGCGGGCCGCTGGCAGACGTGACCTAAAAAGGTCAGCCTGCCGTCATGCCGCTGTGGCGCAGCAGCGCATCGATGCGCGGAGCGCGGCCGCGGAACGCCGCGAACGACTCCGCCGCCGGGCGCGATCCGCCCACGGCCAGCACTTCGCGGCGGAAACGGGCGCCGGTTTCCGGGTCCAGCGTGCCCAAGGCGTTGCCTGCCTGCTTGGCGGCGGCTTCCTCGAAAGCCTCGTATGCGTCGGCGGACAGCACTTCCGCCCACTTGTAGCTGTAATAGCCCGCGCCATAGCCGCCCGCGAACAGGTGCGAGAAGGCGTGCGGCAGACGATGCCAGGCCGGCGGGAACAGCACGGCCACTTCCTCGCGCACTTCCTGCAGCAGGGCCAGCACCTCGGCAATCGTGGCGCCCTTGGCGCGGTCATGCATCAGCATGTCGAACAGCGCGAATTCGATCTGGCGCACGGTCTGCATGCCGCTTTGATAGTTGCGGGCCGCGACCAGGCGGTCATACAGCGCGCGCGGCAACGGTTCGCCCGTGTCCACGTGCGCGGACAGCTTCTGCACCACGGCCCACTCCCAGCAGAAGTTCTCCATGAATTGCGAAGGCAGTTCGATGGCGTCCCATTCCACGCTGGCGAACGCGGCGGCGCCGGGTTCGTCGACCTCGGACAGCAGGGCGTGCAGCGCGTGGCCGGTTTCATGGAACAGGGTGATGACGTCGTCGTGCGTCAGCACGGCGGCGCGTTCGCCGTTGGGGCGCGAGAAGTTGCAGGTCAGGTAGGCGACGGGCGTCTGCACCTGGCCGGCCACGACGCGGCGGGTGCGCTCGCTGTCGACCCAGGCGCCGTTCTGCTTGCCCGACCGCGCGTACAAGTCCAGGTACAGGTAGCCGATAAGCTCGCCCCTGGGGCTTTCCACGCGCACGCCGCGCACGTCGGCATGCCAGGAAGACACCGGCGTTTCGGTCAGGCGCACATCGAACAAGGTCTGGATGACGTCGAACAGGCCCGCCAGCACGCGGGGTTCGGTAAAGTACTGTTTGACCTCGTCTTCCGAATAGGCGTAGCGCGATTCGCGCAGGCGTTCCGAGGCGTAGGCCACATCCCAGGGCTGCAGGCTGTCCAAACCCAGTTCCGCGGCGGCATAGTCCTTCAGTTCGGCCAGGTCGCGCTGGGCATAGGGCTTGGCGCGCGCCGCCAGGTCGCGCAGGAACACGGTGACTTCGCGGGCGTCGCGCGCCATGCGCGTCTGCAGGCGCAGCGCGGCGAAGGTGCCCAGGCCCAGCAGCCCCGATTCTTCGGCGCGCAAGGCCAGCAGCTCTTCGATGAGGGGCGAATTGTCGAGCTTGGCCTCGCCCTGCTCGGACGCCACCGTGCCATAGCCCCGGTACAGCGCCTCGCGCAGCGAACGGTCCTGCGCGTACTGCATGACGGGCAGATAGCACGGCATCTTCAGCGTGAGCTTCCAGCCGGGCTTGCCGTCCTCTTCGGCGGCGGCGCGCGCGGCGGCCTGCACGTCAGCCGGGATGCCGGCCAGGCGGGCTTCGTCTTCCACCAGCAGCGACCAGGCGTCGATGGAGTCCAGCACGTTTTCCGAAAACTTCTGCGAGGCCTGGGCCTCGCGGTCGGAAATCTCGGCGTAGCGTTCGCGGTCGGCGCCCTGCAGCTCGACGCCGCTCAGACGGAAGTCGCGCAGGGCCATTTCCACGATGCGGCGGCGCACCGGCGTCCACGACGCGAAATCGGGGGCGGCGGCCAGGCGCTGGTACTGCTCGTACAGGCCTTCATGCAGGCCGACCCAGGTCGAGAACTCGGTCACCAGGGGCAGGGCAGCGTTATAGGCCTCGCGCAGCTCAGGCGTATTGACGACGGCGTTCAGGTGGCCGGCAACCGACCAGGCGCGCCAGAGGCGCTCGGACGCGGTATCCAGCGGTTCCACCACGGCTTCCCAGGTGGGCGCCAGCGCGGGGTCGGCGGCGTGGTCGACGGCCTGGCGGGCGATGCCCAGCAGTTCCTGGACGGCGGGCACGATATGTCCGGGTTTGACGGCCGCGTAATCGACCAGATCGGAGACGGGAGCGAGCAGGGGGTTCTGGGTCATGGTGTTACCGGCGTGAAGAATGGCGGGCGGCGCGGACAGCGCGCCGACGAAGGACATAAGGATCAGGTAGGGGCGATCCGCCCAAACGCAAGGGCAGGACAGGGCTTGGAGAGCGCGCCGCGGAGGCGCCCGTGCCTCGGACCGGGGTCCGGGCGGGGCCGCTCCCGCGGCTGGGCCGGCGCTGGGCGCGGCCCGCGTGGCGCGGCCGAACTCAGGCGGCGGCCCGTTCCGCCGCTTCGACGGTATTGACCAGCAGCATGGCGATGGTCATGGGGCCCACGCCGCCCGGCACGGGCGTGATGGCGCCCGCGATTTCCTTGGCCGAGGCGAAGTCCACGTCGCCGCACAGCTTGCCGTCCGCGCCGCGGTTGATGCCCACGTCAATGACGACGGCGCCGGGCTTGATCATCGAGCCGTCGATCATGCCGGGCTTGCCCGTGGCAACCACCAGCACGTCGGCCCGGCGAGTCTGGGCCGCCAGGTCGCGCGTCTTGGAGTTGCAGATCGTGATGGTGGCGCCTGCCTGCAGCAGCAGCATGGCCATGGGCTTGCCGACGATGTTGCTGGCGCCCACGATCACGGCTTCGGCGCCGCGCAGCGTCACGCCTTCGGATTCCAGCATCTTCATCACGCCATACGGCGTGCAGGGACGGAACAGCGGCTGGCCGGTCATGAGCAGGCCGGCATTGCTGATGTGAAACCCGTCCACGTCCTTCTCGGCCGCGATGGCCTCGATGACCTTGTGCGAGTCCATGTGCTTGGGCAGCGGAAGCTGCACCAGGATGCCGTGGATGGACGGGTCCTGGTTCAGGATGGCGATGCGGGCCAGCAATTCGGCCTCGGTCATCTCGGCCGGGTACTGCTCTTTCACGGAATGCAGGCCGGCCTTTTCGCAGGCCGCGACCTTGTTGCGCACATACACCTGCGACGCGGGGTCCGCGCCCACCAGCACCACGGCCAGGCCGGGGCGGGCGCCCTTGGCGGCCAGGGCCGAAACGCGTTGGGCGACTTCTTCGCGGATGCGCAGCGACAATGCCGCGCCGTCAATAATCCTGGCTGTCATGCATGAGCCTCGGGTTTGGCCAAAGCCACTTTCATCAAATCAGCAACGGTGGTCACTTCAAGTTTTTCCATGATGTTGGCGCGGTGCGCCTCGACGGTCTTGATGCTGATGCCCAGGTCGTCGGCGATCTGCTTGTTCAAGCGGCCGGCGACGATGCGCTCCAGCACCTGCTGCTCGCGCGCGGTCAGGCGCGCCAGCATGGCTTCGTGATCCTTCTGGGCCTGGTGCTTGCTCACGCGCTGCGTGGCCTGCTCCAGCATGCGCGCGACGATCTCGCGCAGGTCGGATTCATTGAAGGGTTTTTCCAGGAAGTCGACCGCGCCCTTCTTCATGGTGGACACGGCCATGGGCACGTCGCCGTGACCCGTGATGAACACGATGGGCAGCGGCGCGTTGCGCAGGATCAGTTGCTCCTGCAGTTCCAGGCCGCTCATGCCCGGCATGCGCACGTCGGCGATCAGCACGCCAATCTGGCTGGCGTCGTAATCCTCCAGGAACGATTCGCCGCTGGCATAGGCGCGAACGCGGTATCCATTGGCTTCCAACAGCCAGCGCAACGAATCGCGGACCGCTTCGTCGTCGTCAACAATGAATACCGTGCTCGACAGGTGGGGCGTGTTCATGCGTGCAACTCCTCGGACTGATCGTTCTGGGCCTGCGGCTGGGTTGCAGCGCAGGGCAGGGTAAAGCGGAAGATGGTACCGCCGGCGGGATTGGGATCCGCCCACAGGCGGCCGTGGTGCGACTCGATAATGGTACGGCAGATGTTCAGCCCCATGCCCAGGCCCTGGGTCTTGGTGCTGAAGAAAGGTTCGAAGAGGCGCTCGGGTTCGGCCAGGCCGTGGCCGCGGTCCACCACGCACACCTCGATATGCTGCTCGTGAAGAATTACGGCAACCTTAAGCTCGTCGGATTCGCTCTTTTCCATGGCTTCCAGCCCGTTCTTCAGCAGGTTCAACAGCACCTGCTCGATCAGGATGGGATCGGCCAGCACGTCCGGCGCGTTCGACGGCACGAAGCTCTCGATGCGGATGCGGCGCTTGCGGGCGTCGATTTCGGCGAAGCCGATGGCATTGTCGACAATGCGGCCGATGGCCACGCGCTGGCGGCGCGGCTCGCTGCGCTTCACGAATTCGCGGATGCGGCTGATGATCTTGCCGGCGCGCTCGGCCTGCGAGGCGGCCTTTTCCAGCGCGGGCAGCAGCATGTTGGGGCTGGTGTGGCCGGCCTTGACCAGCGCGACCGCACCCATGCTGTAGTTGGCGATGGCCGTCAGAGGCTGGTTGAGCTCATGCGCCAGCGACGAAGCCATTTCGCCCATGGTGGTCAGGCGGCTGGTGAGCTGGATCTTTTCCTGCTGCACGCGCGACGCTTCTTCGTGGCCGCGGCGCTCGGTGATGTCGCGCGCCACCTGCATGCGGACGCGGCGGCCGTCGGTCCAGGCCAGCATGCGGTGATGGACCTCGAACCAGCGCTGCACCGACGGCGCGAAGACTTCGACGGATTCGTCGGTGAAGCGTCCGCGCCGGCCGGCCAGCAATTCGTCGTGCCCGCCCGTCTGCGCGCCGAACACGCGGCGGTAGGTGCGGTTGGCGAACAGCAGTTCCAGGCCGTCGTGGGTGTCCGCGGTGACCGAAATGGCGTCGTCCAGGCCTTCCAGCACGGTCATGAAGCGCTCGTGCGCGGCGGTCAGGGCCTCGCGGATGCGCTTGGGTTCGGTGATGTCCGTCATGGACGTCATCCAGCCGATCTGGTTGCCGTTGGGGTCCAGCAGGGGCGACACGTACATGCGGGCGGTGAAGCGCGAGCCGTCGCGGCGCTGCGCCTCGACTTCCAGGCCGCTACTGGGCGTCTTGCCGGACATCAGCACGTCCAGGGTGTGCTGGTGCTGTTCGTGGCGGCCGGGCACCCAATAAGGGAAGGGCGGGCTGCGCCCGATCAGATCGGCTTCGTTCCAGCCGATCATGCGGCAGAACGCGGGGTTCACATAGGCGATGCGGCCTTCCATGTCCAAAACCCGCATGCCGGTGGACATGGAGTTCTCCATGGCGCGGCGAAATCCGGTTTCGGCGATCAGGGCGGCCTCGGCGGTCGAGCGGAAGCGCGTATAGCGCCAGAGCATCAGCAGGCTGATGACGATCACGCAGGACAGGGCCAGCACCACCCAGATCAGGCGCTGCTGGCGCATTTCCTGGTCTATGGTGACAAACATGACGCTGTCGTCATGGATGCGCTGCAGCCAGAAGAACACCGCCATCACACAGATATAGAGGATCAGCACCATCGCGGGCGTGACCCAGTACACGCCGCGCCGGCGAGTGCGGGCGTGGTCGTGGAATGGCGTAGGAATATTGGACTTGGGCGCGCTGGACATGGAATTCGGGCCGGATAGACCGCCGCATTTTAGTGCGTGTTGGAAGGGAATTACCGGGAATCAACCCCTCCTTTTGGTCTACACCTTAAAAAGTATAGCCATAAGGAATTCAGCTTCCGTTCAATTTTCCACATTATGAAATGCCGTACCGCAACATGAAATTTTTCTTGCGACCGGTTAATCTTCTTTCTTAGAATGCCGGCTGATAGGGAACAGGCCCGACGAGCAGGTCCTTAAAAACACCCCGACCCATGCATTGCATGGTAGCCCGGATGATCCCGGCTACCATGCAATGTCCGCGAGTAGATGAATAAGCGGGTGTGGTCACGAACGAACCCCAACAGGAGACACACGATGTCCTCTTTCGCCCAGGCTGGCGCCGTGCAGGCTGCCAACGACGAAGACACCCTTGAAACCCAGGAGTGGCTCGAAGCCCTGGCGGCAGTCCTTGACCGTGAAGGACCGCAGCGCGCCCACTACCTGCTGGAACGCCTGATCGACGAAGCCCGTCGCTCCGGCGCCCACATCCCGTTCTCGCCGAATACCGCCTACGTCAACACGATTCCCCCCGGCCTCGAGCCGGCGCATCCGGGCAATCTGGAGCTGGAAGTCCGCATCCGTTCGTACGTGCGCTGGAACGCGATGGCCATGGTGGTCAAGGCCAACAAGCACAACCCGCCGGACGGCGGCGACCTGGGCGGCCACATCGCGTCGTTCGCCTCGCTGGCCACCATGATCGGCTGCGGCCAGAACCACTTCTGGCACGCCGAAGCCGAAGGCCACGGCGGCGACCTGGTCTACTTCCAGGGCCACACCTCGCCCGGCATGTATGGCCGCGCCTACCTCGAAGGCCGCCTGACCGAAGAACAGCTCAATCACTTCCGCCAGGAAGTCGACGGCAAGGGCCTGTCGTCCTATCCGCACCCCAAGCTGATGCCGGAATTCTGGCAGTTCCCGACGGTGTCGATGGGCCTGGGCCCGCTGATGGCCATCTACCAGGCCCGCTTCCTGAAGTACCTGCACGCCCGCGGCATCGCCGACACCAGCAACCGCAAGGTCTGGGTATTCTGCGGCGACGGCGAAATGGACGAACCCGAATCGCTGGGCGCCATCGCCCTGGCTGCCCGTGAAAAGCTCGACAACCTGATCTTCGTCGTCAACTGCAACCTGCAGCGCCTGGACGGGCCGGTGCGCGGCAACGGCAAGATCATCCAGGAACTGGAAGGCGATTTCCGCGGTTCCGGCTGGAACGTCATCAAGCTGATCTGGGGCGGCTACTGGGATCCGCTGCTTGCGCACGACAAGGAAGGCATCCTGCGCCAGATCATGGAAGAGACCGTCGACGGCGAGTACCAGGCGTACAAGGCCAATGACGGCAAGTTCGTCCGCGAACACTTCTTCGGCAAGCACCCGAAGCTGCTGGAAGCCGTGTCGCGCATGAGCGACGAGGACATCTGGCGCCTGAACCGCGGCGGCCATGATCCCCACAAGGTGTACGCCGCGTTCAACGCCGCGACCACCCACACCGGCCAGCCCACCGTCATTCTGGCCAAGACCATCAAGGGCTACGGCATGGGCCATGTTGGCCAGGCCAAGAACCCCACCCACCAGCAAAAGAAGCTGGAACTGGACTCCATCCGCGAATTCCGCGACCGCTTCGGCATCCCGATCCCGGACGACAAGCTGGAAGACCTGCCGTACTTCAAGCCGGCCGAAGACTCGCCCGAAATGAAGTACCTGCACGAGCGCCGCGCCGCGCTGGGCGGCTACCTGCCGCGCCGCCGCGCCAAGGCCGACGAACAACTGAAGGCGCCCGCGCTGGACGCGTTCAAGGCCGTGCTGGAGCCCACCGCCGAAGGCCGTGAAATCTCCACCACCCAGGCGTTCGTGCGCATCCTGAACCAGGTGCTGCGCGACAAGGACCTCGGTCCGCGCGTCGTGCCGATCCTGGCCGACGAATCGCGCACCTTCGGCATGGAAGGCCTGTTCCGCCAGATCGGCATCTACGCGCCGGAAGGCCAGAAGTACACCCCGGTCGACAAGGACCAGGTGATGTACTACAAGGAATCGGCCGACGGCCAGCTCCTGCAGGAAGGCATCAACGAAGCGGGCGCAATGAGCTCGTGGATTGCGGCGGCCACGTCGTACTCCTCGAACAACCGCATCATGATCCCGTTCTTCATCTACTACTCGATGTTCGGGTTCCAGCGCATCGGCGACCTGGCCTGGGCCGCGGGTGACATGCAGGCGCGCGGCTTCCTCCTGGGCGGCACCGCCGGCCGCACGACGCTGAACGGCGAAGGCCTGCAGCACGAAGACGGCCACAGCCACATCCTGGCGTCCACCATCCCGAACTGCGTGTCCTACGACCCGACGTTCGGCCATGAGCTGGCCGTGATCATCCAGCATGGCTTGAAGCGCATGGTGGAAGACCAGGAAAACGTCTATTACTACCTGACGGTGATGAACGAAAACTACCCGCAGCCCGGTCTGACCAAGGGCGACGAGGAAGGCATCATCAAGGGCATGTACAAGCTGAAGTCGCACGGCAAGGGCAAGAACCGCGTGCAGCTGATGGGTTCGGGCACGATCCTGCGCGAAGTCATGGCCGCGCAGGAACTGCTGGCCGCCGACTGGGACGTCGCCTCCGACCTCTGGAGCGTCACCAGCTTCACCGAACTGCGCCGCAACGGCCTGGACGCCGAGCGCCACAACATGCTGCACCCCGACGAAAAGAAGCCGCAGGTGGCCTACGTCACGGAACAGCTCGCCAAGTCGGAAGGCCCGATCATCGCGTCGACCGACTACATGAAGCTCTTTGCCGACCAGATCCGTCCGTTCGTGCCCAAGGGCCGCGAATACAAGGTGCTGGGCACCGATGGTTTCGGCCGCTCGGATTTCCGCTCGAAGCTGCGCGAGCACTTCGAAGTGGACCGCCACTTCGTCGTGGTCGCCGCGCTGCGCGCGCTGGCCGACGAAGGCAAGGTGCCCGTCGCCAAGGTGGCCGAAGCCATCAAGAAGTACGGCATCAATCCGAACAAAGCCAACCCGCAATACGCCTGAGGGTAAAGAGACATGAGCAACATCGTGCAAATCAAGGTTCCCGACATCGGCGACTTCAAGGAAGTGGAAGTCATTGAAGTGCTGGTTGCCGTGGGCGACACGATCAAGGCCGAACAGAGCCTGATTACCGTCGAATCCGACAAGGCCTCGATGGAAATCCCCGCGTCGCAGGGCGGCGTGGTGAAGTCCATCACCGTGAAGGTCGGCGACAAGGTCGCCGAAGGCGCGGTCGTGCTGGAAGTGGAAGGGGGCGATGCCGCCCCGGCCCAGGAAGAGGCCCCCAAGGCCGGGTCCAAGGCCGACGCCAAGCCGGCCGCCAAGGAAGAACCCAAGCAGGCCGCCGCCGCCGCGCCCAAGGCTGAAGCGTCGGCCCCGGCCGCCGCTACCGGCCCGGTCGAGATCGAAGTGCCCGACATCGGCGACTTCAAGGAAGTGGAAGTCATCGAAGTGATGGTCGCCGTGGGCGACACCATCAAGGCCGAGCAAAGCCTGATCACTGTCGAGTCCGACAAGGCCTCGATGGAGATCCCGTCGTCGCAAGGCGGCGTGGTCAAGGAAGTGAAGGTCAAGGTTGGTGACAAGGTCGCCAAGGGCTCGGTCGTCGTCGTGGTCGAAGGCGCCGCGCAGGAAGGCAGCGCTGCCGCCGCGCCGGCCGCCAAGGCCGAGGCTGCCGCGGCGCCCGCCGCCAAGGCTGAAGCCAAGGCCGACGCCGCCGCGCCGGCCGCTCCCGCTGCGCGTCCGGCCCCCGCCGCCGCGCTGGAAGACGCCAACCTCAAGCCCGGCCAGCTCCCGCACGCTTCGCCGTCGGTGCGCAAGTTCGCGCGCGAGCTGGGCGTGAACCTGAGCAAGGTCAAGGGTTCGGGTCCGAAAGAACGCATCACCGCCGACGACGTGCGCGGTTTCGTCAAGCAGGCGCTTTCCGCCGCCCCGACGGCCGCCGCCGGCGGTTCGGCCGATGGCGCCGCGCTGGGCCTGTTGCCGTGGCCGAAGATCGACTTCACCAAGTTCGGCCCGATCGAAGCCAAGCCCCTGTCGCGCATCAAGAAGATCTCCGGCGCGAACCTGCACCGCAACTGGGTCATGATCCCGCACGTCACCAACAACGACGAAGCGGACATCACCGACCTGGAAGCGCTGCGCGTCACGCTGAACAAGGAAAACGAGAAGTCGGGCGTCAAGGTCACGATGCTGGCCTTCCTGATCAAGGCCGTGGTCGCCGCCCTGAAGAAGTTCCCCGAGTTCAACGCCTCGCTGGACGGCGACAACCTGGTGCTCAAGCAGTACTACCACATCGGTTTCGCCGCCGACACGCCCAACGGGCTGGTGGTGCCGGTGATCCGCGACGCCGACAAGAAGGGCATCCTGCAGATCGCGCAGGAAATGACCGACCTGTCCAAGAAGGCCCGCGACGGCAAGATCTCGCCCGCCGAAATGCAGGGCGGCTGCTTCTCGATCTCGTCCCTGGGCGGCATTGGCGGCACCTCGTTCACGCCCATCATCAACGCCCCTGAAGTGGCCATCCTGGGCGTGTCGCGCTCCTCGCACAAGCCCGTCTGGGACGGCAAGCAATTCGTGCCGCGCCTGATCGTGCCGCTGTCGCTGTCCTATGACCACCGCGTCATCGACGGCGCCTCGGCCGCACGCTTCAACGCCTATCTGGGCGCCTTGCTGGCCGACTTCCGCCGCATCGCGCTGTAAACGGGGAGCCCCATGAGCAATACCGTTCAAATCAAAGTGCCGGACATCGGCGACTTCAAGGAAGTGGAAGTCATCGAAGTGCTGGTGGCGGTGGGCGACACGATCAAGGCGGAACAAAGCCTGATCACCGTCGAATCCGACAAGGCCTCGATGGAAATCCCCGCGTCGCAGGGCGGCGTGGTGAAGTCCATCGCCGTCAAGGTCGGCGACAAGGTCGCCGAAGGCGCGGTCGTGCTGGAAGTGGAAGCCGGCTCAGGCGCTGACGCCGCGCCCGCGGCCAAGGCCGCCGATGCCCCCAAGAAGGCCGACGCCAAGACCGAAGCCAAGGCCGGATCCGCGCCGGCTCCCGCCGCCAAGGCGGCAGCTCCCGCGGCCGCCACCTACAGCGGTTCGGCCGATGCCGAATACGACATGCTGGTGCTGGGCGCGGGCCCCGGCGGCTACTCCGCCGCCTTCCGCGCTGCCGACCTGGGCCTGTCCGTGGTCCTGGTGGAACGCTACGCCACGCTGGGCGGAGTCTGCCTGAACGTGGGCTGCATTCCGTCCAAGGCGCTGCTGCACAACGCCGCCATCATCGACGAAGCCCGCGAACTGGCCTCCCACGGCATCAGCTTCGGCGAGCCCAAGATCGACCTGGACAAGCTGCGCGGCTACAAGGACAGCGTGGTCGCCAAGCTGACCGGCGGCCTGGCCGGCATGGCCAAAGCTCGCAAAGTCACCGTGGTGACGGGCGTGGGCGAATTCGCCGATGCCAACCACCTGACGGTCAAGGGCGCCGACGGCAAGGCCCAGACCCTGCGCTTCAAGCAGGCCATCATCGCCGCCGGCAGCCAATCGGTGAAGCTGCCGTTCATGCCCGAAGACGACCGCGTCGTCGATTCCACCGGCGCCTTGCTGCTGCGTGAAATCCCCAAGAAGATGCTCATCGTCGGCGGCGGCATCATCGGCCTGGAAATGGGCACGGTGTACTCCACGCTGGGCGCACGCCTGGACGTCGTGGAAATGCTGGACGGCCTGATGCAGGGCGCGGACCGCGACCTGGTCAAGGTCTGGCAGAAGAAGAACGCCTACCGCTTCGACAACATCATGTTGAAGACCAAGACCGTGGGCGCCGAAGCCAGGAAGGACGGCATCTACGTGTCCTTCGAAGGCGAGGGCGCTCCCAAGGAGCCCCAGCGCTACGACCTGGTCCTGCAGGCCGTGGGCCGCAGCCCCAATGGCAAGAAGATCGGCGCCGACCGTGCCGGCATCGCCGTGACCGACCGCGGCTTCATCGAGGTCGATCGCCAGATGCGCACCAACGTGCCGCACATCTACGCCATCGGCGACATCGTCGGCCAGCCCATGCTGGCCCACAAGGCGGTGCACGAAGGCCACGTCGCGGCGGAAGCCGCGGCCGGCCAGAAGTCCTTCTTCGACGCGCGCGTCATTCCGTCGGTGGCCTACACCGATCCGGAAGTGGCGTGGGTGGGCCTGACCGAAGACGAAGCCAAGAAGCAAGGCATCAAGATCGAAAAGGGCGTGTTCCCCTGGGCCGCCTCCGGCCGCGCCATCGCCAACGGCCGCGACGAGGGCTTCACCAAGCTGATTTTCGACGCGGAAACGCATCGCATCCTGGGCGGCAGCATCGTGGGCACCCACGCTGGCGACCTGATCAGCGAGCTGGCCCTGGCCGTGGAAATGGGCGCCGACGTCGTCGACATCGCCAAGACCATCCACCCGCACCCGACCCTGGGTGAATCGGTGGGCATGGCGGCCGAAGTCGCCGAAGGCGTCTGCACCGACCTGCCGCCCATGAAGAAGAAGTAATGCGCGGCGGCTTGCCGCCACCGCATGAAAAACGCCGGTCCCTTTGATAGGGCCGGCGTTTTTTTGACTGGCGCTCAGCGCCCGGGCGGCCATGAAAAAGCCGCCCGAACGGGGCGGCCTGGATATCTTGCCCGATGCGCGGCTTGCCGCGCCAGGCGAGGCTCAGGCGTGCGTGTTGACGCGCGAGCCCAGCGTGCCGTCGATGGCCAGCACGGGCAGCGACTGCATCAGCGTCGCGACCGAGTCGGCCTGCGCGTTGATCGCCTTCTTCATCACGGTGGCCTGCACCTCTTGCATGAGGTTGACGTCCCTCAGGGCCAGGGCGGAGTTGACGGTGTTGTTGACGGAAGCATCCATGGTCAAGGTGTCCTAATGATGAAAGGCCGGGTCCGGGCCGAAGCAGGTGCCATTATGGCGTACGTTTTCAATTTGATGCAAAACATTCCGGCGCGATTGCGGCGTTGAGGCATTGTCGCCCCGGTTCGTGGCCGGCATGTGACATGCATCGGCCGCGCGCTATGGCTCTTTCGGACATTCGGCGACCGTGCCCCATCCGTGGTTCGGCTCGCAGAACTGTTTGCGAGCCGCCCACGCGCAATCGGGCCGCTCGAAAAAGCCCAACTCGGCGCAACGCGCCAGTTCGCCCTTGAGCGCGTCCACCCAGGCCAGCGGATTCGGCGCCGGGATCTCGGTGATGCGCAGCGTGGAATGCGGCGCCGCCGCGCTGGCGGGCGGCTCGCCCGCCGGTGCCGCCGCGGCCGCCGCCGGAGAAGCGAGGGGCGCGGGAGAAGCGGAGGGCGCAGCGGCGCGCGGCTGCGCGGGCTGATCTGCCAGGCCGGGTTCGGGTTTATCCGTCGCGGACGTTGCGGACGTTGCGGGCGAGGCGGGGGGAGAGGCGGCGGGTTCCTGACCCGGCTCGGCTTCCGCGGGCAAGGGCGGCAGCGGCACTAGCGGCACGCGCACCGGACTGGCGGCCGTGACACCGGAGCGCGCGGCATTCGGCGAATTCCACGAGACGACCAGCAGCACCAGGGCGCCGTAGATGGCCAGGGTGTACAGCACGGTCAGCGTCGCATAGCCCACGCGCCGGCGGGTGATCGGCGTGGCTTCGTCGCGCCCCAGCAGGCTGCGCCAACCCACCAGCGCCGCGCCCGGCGCTGATATCAGCCACCAGCACAGCCGCCGAAGCCAACCCGGCTGGTGCTGAGGAAGCGCGGCCTGCACCTGTGCGGCCAGCAGTTCGCGCAATGCGCGGTTCTCTTCGCGCAGATGCATGGTCTGCGCATCCACCGGCGCCTGAGTGTCTGGATCCGGGGTGCCGTCGTGCTGCGTAGCGAGTGGATCGGGGGGCGTGGCGGTCATGTCGTGAAAAATATGGATACAAAAGCGTGCGACGGCAATTATGAAGTAAGTGCGCAGCGGCGCAAGGGGGGAATAGAACGGGAAAAGGGGGGCTTGGATGGGATTCGCCCGGTCGAAGGCCGTCGTTTGGCCTGGACAATGGGCTACGGGCTGGGTGGAGAACCCACCGTTGCTGGCTGCCCGGAATTACGGATGGGGATCCGGCGAAAAGTGTGGTGCGTCGCCGGTCTGGTCGGTGCGGGGCCGCGACGAACGTGCGGCACCGCACCTGGGGACATGCCAGTCAGCAATGAAGCTGCTCACCGGACTCGCTTGAGGAAGCCGTCTTGCGCCACGGTGATCTGAAGTTTGTGCTGCATGGCAAGGTCCTGCTCGAAGTCCGGATGTTGCGGCAACCAGGCCTGAACGGCGGATTTTGGACTATTGCCCTGGCCCCACGGGCGGTGCGCGCAGAGTTCCGCCGGCATGTCTTCAATGACTGTGTCAAAAACGACGCAGTAGCTGCCGGGGGTCGTCATCGGAGCATAGGCTTCCAGTTCGGCCAGCACATGCTCATGGGTATGGTTGGAGTCCAGGCACACCAGCACGCGCTTGGCGTCGCCCACCAGTTCGCGTACCTGTTGGACGATATCCGCCGCGATGCTTGATCCTTGCACCATCGTGATCAGATGGCTCAGGGGATGGGCTTCGATCGCCTGCCGATTATGGGCGCGGATGTCGATATCCACCCCGATGACGCGCCGATTCGAGACGCCAGGCATCAACGGCGTTCTATTGGCCTGCGCGTCGCAGTAGTCGAGCATCGCCAGCATAGACGCGCTCAGGATGAGCGAGCCCCCATGCGCTATGCCCGTTTCGACAATCACATCAGGCTGCGTGGCCCAGATAATCTCCTGCATGGCATGGATGTCTTGCGGATACTGGATGATCGGGCGTCCGAGCCACTGGAAATTGTAGGTGTAGGCGCCGATGGTGCCTGCCTTGATCATCCATGCAAGCGTGTCGGCCGACATGGTCTTGTCTGCGCCCAGGCGCTTGATGTTGTCCTGCACTTCATTCTGGAATTGTTTGATGGCGTCCATGGTCTTGGCTCTCGGTGTTTTGGATGATGTTGACGCTATCGACGCGTCCGCCGATTTGCGCGCCCTTATAGAGGTTTTCGTAGCAGAACGGCTCGAAGCCCGCGGCCTTCATGGCTTGGACGGTACGGTCGATGTCGTAGGCGACGCGATGCAGATGCACCTGGTCGTTATGCAGAGTGGCGTAGGCGGCGCGGCGGTCGCCGTCTCGCGGCTGTCCCACGGAACCCGGGTTGCAGTAGCGTTGCGGGCCGAAATGCGCAAGCACCTGCACGTGGGTGTGGCCGGAAAACAGCAGCCTGACGTCTGCGGGAATCTTGTCCGCCGATATCGTGTAGAGATATTGATCGCGAGGATCTTCCGGTCCGCCATGCACGTACAAGCAGTCGCCTTCGCGTATTGATTCCTGCGAACCTTTCAGCCAGGCCACCTGGTCCGTGCTGAGTATGCTCTTTTGATAGTTGATGATCTGGGTCACTACCCTGGAACGCGGGCAGTTTTCATCCAGAGTGATATAGCTGTCATGGTTACCCAACACATTCGGCGCTTCAAGCTCGCGTAGCAGGTCGATGCATTCGCCGGGTTGCGCAAGGTAGCCCGCGACGTCGCCTAGCGAGAGGAAGCGCGTGCAACCACGCTGCTTGGCGTCTGCCACGACGGCTTGCAGCGCCGGCAAGTTGCCGTGGATATCAGAGAGAATGGCCAGCATGGATAACAAAGTCTTCGGTATAGCGCCATGCCTTGCCGACGCCAATGCGTGGCTGGGCGGGTTCCACGCCAGCGTGATACAGCTGAATCGACATCTCTGCCTCATTGAAACCGAAAGCAGTGCGAAGCGAGTTGCTGCTCGAAAAGCGCGGATTGATTTCCAGCAGGTATGCCTTGTCGCCTTCGACGCGGAACTGGAAGTTCGACGGCCCCAAGGGCTGAAAGCGCAGGCACAGGAACTCCGTGGCCGCTTCGATAATGGGGTGATCGTGCAACACCTCGGCCACCAAGGTATTGCCGGCGCTGGACAAGCGGCGCCGGAAAATCAGCGGCCCCAGCCACCGCCCGCCGCCCAATCCGAAAACGCCCACGGTGTATTCCTCATCGGCGCTTCCCACAACGCGCTGCAGCATCCACGGCGACGCGCTCTTGCGGCGCCAGTAGTTGAAGTCATCCTCGTCTTCCAGCAGGACGATGCCGCGTGATCCGTTGCCTCGCAGCGGCTTGAGCAGCAAGGGGGGGGCGCCCAGCGCGGCGATCGCTTCAGCCCATGTGGCGGGCCGGGCCGACGGGATCGCGGGGTAGCCAATGGCGTTCAACGCGTTTCCAAACTCCCACTTGTCGACCGTCTGAGCAATCAATTCCGGAGTGTTCAGCGCCAATTTCACGCCCAGTCCTGAAAAGAACTGGCGATGGCGATCAAAGAAGGCCATGTCCAGTTCCAGGCCGGGCAGGATCAGGTCGATGCCGTGCGTATCAACAATGCGTGCCCAGTAGTCCAGATACGCCTGGCTATCCTCGGGTACGTCAGGCTTCTGTTCAAAGACGTCGCAAAGATGCGGTCCGGGGGAATTCTTGTTGCGGTCGATTCCCACGACGCGCACGGAAAACCGGGATTCCCGCAGGCCTTTGATGATCCCCTGGCCAATAATGGCGCCTACGCCGGTGACGGCGACTGTTACCACGCCGGTCGAGCCGGCGGGTACGGGGCGGCCATCGCGGTGGCCTTCGGTCATAGTTCTTCCAGTTCCATCAGCAAGGCGACGCAGAGGTCCGGGAAATCCACTCCAACTTTCAGCATTGCCTGCAGGTTCGCGTCGAAGTCGTCCAGGCTCTTGAGCACGGCCAAAGGCAGTGGCTTGAGGTAAATGCCCTCTTCGTGGGTGATCCGGTAGCCAGCCCGGCGGACCGCGGCCGTCAACGTGTCGCGGCAATACTGCCGTTGGTGGCCCAACGCGATGTCATTGGCGTTCAGGCTGTAGATGTCGTCAATCAGACCAAGCTCCAGCCCCAGGCGGCGGTTCATCGATTTGGCATTTGGCACGGCCACGTACATTTTGCCGCCGGGCTTCAAAAAGCCGCGGTAACGATCCAAAATGAGATCGGGATCATCCACATGCTCAAGGATGAACCCCATCACGATTATGTCGAATTGCTGGTCGGGAACGTAATCCTCAAAGTAAGCCTCGACGATTTCCCCCGCAAACCCGGGCGTATTCTGGCGAAACTGTTCGATGACCACGCTGGCGCCGTCCACGATGACATGGCGGTTGCAGGCTTGCGCGAAAATACGCGAGGTATAGCCGTGGCCCAGACCGAGTTCCAGCAGCGAATCGCTGTGTCCGGAACGGTTGATGATCCGGTGCGGGTACCAGTTCAACATCAAGTTGTTTTCTATCTCTGTCGCACCATTGGGGCGGTACTCGGAAGAGACGGCGTTCAGATCTTGCTTCATAGAGAGGTCGTTATTTGGGTCGACTTGTGGAGGAATTCGCGCCAGGGTTCGGGCCGTCCATTGATTTCGGCGATCCCGTCGCGGCCACGGTTGGCGATCAGGTCCAGCGCGCTCACATAGGGCGTGAACTCCCCATGCATCTGCGTATAGGGTTTGCACCCGTAGGCCATGTAGGACACGCTGATGCCTTCGGCTTCAAAGGCCTGGTGTTCCAGGTAGTGCTTTGCGCCGTGTCCGGTGAGGTACGACGTGGCGCGTAATGCGATGCAAATGTCTATCAGGCGCTGCGTGCCAGACCCAGGGATGCCCAGCGCCGATGAGGCCATGAAGGACTTGTCCGCCCCGATCGGCGCGAAGTAATTAACCAGCGCACCCATGGAGGTTTGCGCCAGGTCGGCGAGCGTCCGGTGTTGCGCGCAGAAGACGGCGTCAACGACGTCAAGCATCTCCCTCTTGAACGGTGCGCCCTCATACGCCTGCTTCAGTTGGTCAATATGGCTGCGTTTCCAATCGGCCCGGTTGTCGATCTGCACCTCGTTGATCAACTGCCCGCGTTTTTGACCTGCCAGCGGAACGGTCAGCCAGCTGGTTCCCGTCCGTGTCTTGATCTGCACGCGATTAAAGAAGCCACGCGCGAACTGCACGTCGTCGTAGTGCACAAAGACATCGGCATGCTTGATCTGTTCAAGCATGCCCACCCAAGGGAAGTACATGGGCTGGGAGATCACGGCGCAGCGCGGGAGGCCTGTCCGGCTATCGGGCATGGGAAGATGCTCCGTACAGACGTTGCACGGCGTCCGTTACCCGGTCCAGGTCAACCTGGGTCATATCGTGGTAACTGGGCAGGTTGATGGCGCGCTCGGGAATGTCGTAGGCGTTCACGTTCCGCGGGCAGGGTTCGAACATGGAAAGGCTGGACAGCGGATGGAAAAAGACGCGCGCATCGATGCCTTCGGGATTCAGGGCTGCCTGAAGGCTTTCCCGCGTGATACCAAGGTCACGATCGAAGACGGCTGTCGGCATCCAGTATCCATTGCGCACATGCTCGGCCTCGGGGTTCAGGGCCACGCCCGCCAGCCCGCCCAGGGCAGAGCGGTATTCCTCGAATACCCGGCGCTTGCCCGCAATCAGCTCGTCGATGCGTTCCAGCTGCGCACACCCGATGGCGGCCTGGATGTTCGACATCTTGTATTTGAAGCCCAGCAGGTCCGGCCAGAACTGCTTGGACTGCTTGGCGTGCCGGCCATGGTTGGACAGGGTAATGGCCGTTTCGTACAGCTTGGGGTCGTTGGTGACCAACATCCCGCCTTCGCCCGTGGTCAGCGTCTTCGTCCCGTGGAACGAAAACGCGCCAAACGTGCCCATGCTGCCCGCGCGTTTGCCTCGATACGACGAACCTATGGCTTCCGCGGCATCCTCGATGACGGGAATGCCATGGCGATCGCCGATAGCAAGAAGGCGATCCATGTCGCAAAGATTGCCGTAGAGATGCACGGCAAGAATGGCCTTGGTCCGCGAGGTGATCGCAGCTTCGACGTGAGCGGGGTCTGCGCACCAGGAGTCCGGCTGGATATCCACAAAGACGGGCTTGGCACCCAGATGGACGATCGGCGCCGCGCTGGCGATCCAGTTGGTATCGGCCATGATCACTTCGTCGCCCGGTCCGATGCCCAGCGCCGCCATGCCGATGTGCAGCGCGCCCGTACAACTGGACGTGGCGATGGCGTACTCGGTGCCGATATGCTGCCTGAATCCCTGCTCGAACCGGCCAAGGTACTCGTAGCATCGCTCTCCCCAGCCATGGCGGGCGGCGTCCGCGGCGTACTCGACCTCAAGGTCCGTGATCGAGGGTTTGGTGTAGTGGATGCGAGCGCTCATCGTATTTCCAGAGTCGGAACCGCGGTCACGAACTTTCCGCCCCAACTGCGGATGTATTCATTCTGGCTGATCACTTCTTCAACGATGTTCCACGGGAACACCACGACATAGTCGGGGCGCGCCTCTTTCAGCTTGTCCGGTGCAAAAACCGGAATTCTGCTGCCCGGCAGGAACTTGCCTTGCTTGTAGGCCGCGGCGTCGCACACCAGCGGCAACAGGTCCGGCTTGATGCCGGCGTAGTTCAGCAGTGTGTTGCCTTTGGCGGCGGCACCATAGGCGGCGATCGTCTTGCCCGCGCGCTTTTGCTGGATCAGGAAATCCACAAAATTGTCTTTGATCTGGTCGACGCGCGCCTGGAAGGCCTGATAGGCGGCAGGCCCTTGCAGGCCGCTTTGCCGTTCGGATTGCAAGATGCGCTCGACCGAACCATCATCGGCGCGTCCATCCTGGGCATGGCATCCGTAGACGCGCAGGCTGCCCCCGTGCGTGGGGAGTTCTTCGACGTCGGTCACCCGCAGCCCGCACGAGGCAAATATCCGGCTTACGGCATACAGCGACAGGTAAGAATAATGTTCGTGATAGATGGTGTCGAACTGGGTGTGTTCGACCAGACGTAGCAGATGAGGAAACTCCAGGGTGATGGTTCCGCCCGGCTTCAAGGCAGCCTTCAGGCCGCGCGTAAAGTCGTTGATGTCAGGCACGTGCGCATAGACGTTGTTGCCAACGATCAGATCCGCCTGTTGGCCCTTGTCACGCAGTTGTTTACCGAGGGATTCGCCGAAGAACTCCCGCAGGACGGGAATGCCTTGTGCCTCGGCGGCGTCCGCGGTGCTGGCTGTGGGTTCGATTCCCAGGCAAGGTATTTCCGCGGCCAGAAAATTCTTCAGCAGATAGCCATCGTTGGACGCGAGCTCGATGACCAGGCTTTGCCTGTTCAGCCCCAGCCGCTGGATCACCATGTCGCTGTAACGCGCGGCATGGGCCAACCAGCCAGTCGAGGTCGACGAGAAATAGGCGTAATCCTTGGTGAACAGTTCGGAGGCCTGCGTGTAGTCCTCGGTCTGCACAAGCCAGCACGCGTGGCAGACGCGCACCTTCAACGGATAGTAGGCTTCGGCCTGAGTCAGTTCCTGCGCGGTCAAATAGGCGTTCGATGGCGGAGCCGCGCCCAGGTCGACAAACGTCTGCTGCAACGGCGTGGCGCAATGGCGGCACTTCATACTTGAATTCCTGCGTAATCAGCGGGGAGCAATGGGTGGGACCTGTCCCGGGGAGACAGCTCGACGGCTTCCCGGGGCCAGCGGATGCCTAGCTTCGGGTCATCGTGGCGCAGGCCCGCTTCAGATGAAGGGGTGTAGAACGCGGTGTGCAGATAGATCAGTTCGCTATCGGCTTCAAGCGCCTGAAAGCCGTGCGCACAACCTTCCGGAATAACCAACATCCGGGCCGATTCCATGTCGAGTCCCTGCGCATGCCATTTCAGGAATGTCGGGGATCCGGCGCGCAGATCCACGACCACATCCCAGACGCGGCCCTTGACGCAGCGTACAAGCTTCATTTCAGCGTGTGGCGGATGCTGGAAGTGCATCCCGCGTACAGCACCGGCAAGCGCCGTCCGCGAATGGTTGATCTGCAGGATAGTGCGCGGACCAATTATGTCGGCCAGGCTGCGGGCGCAGTAGAGGCGGGTGAATGCGCCTCGCGGATCGGCGTGCGTCCGGGTCTCGACGACAACGACGCCGGCAATGGCCGTCTGGATCACGTTCAAGGTTTTACCCACCCGCAGCCCGCACTGGCGGCTTTGTCGACATACTGGCGCAGTTGCTCCTGCGTGAGCGCCAGACCGGATTGATGATGATGGCGATACCAATGGGCCGTCATAGCCAACGCGTCGTCAAGCTGCAGCGCCGGATGCCATCCAAGCGCTTGGCGCGCCTTGGCGCAATCCAGCAGCAGCAGACCGGCTTCGTGCGGCCCACTGGACGGCTGTGCCTTCCACGCAAGCTCAGGCCAATGGCGAGTCAGCATTTCAAGCAACTCCGCCACGCTGCGATTGTCTTGCGCGGCTGGACCGAAATTCCAGCTATCCGCAAATTGGGCGTTCCCGGCCAACAACTGCTGGCCGAGCATCAGGTAGCCCGACAGACAGTCCAGCACGTGTTGCCACGGCCGTGTGGCGGCAGGCGAGCGCACTTCCAGGGCGCGCCCCTCACGTACCGCCCTGACCAGGTCCGGCACCAGGCGGTCAGGCGCCCAGTCGCCGCCGCCTACGACGTTGCCCGCACGTGCAGAAGCGACCAGCACGCGCTTGTCTGAACTCCAGAACGACTTGCGGTAGCTTTCCACGAGGATCTCGCAGGCTGCCTTGGATGCGCTGTAAGGGTCATGGCCTCCCAGCTCATCGTTTTCTCGATATCCCCAGTGCCACTCGCGGTTGGCATAGACCTTGTCAGTGGTAATGATCACCACCGCGCGCACGCTCGGCGTGAGGCGGCATGCCTCCAGCACGTTGGCGGTGCCCATGACGTTCGTGGACCAGCTCGTCAACGGGTCGCCGTAGGATTCCCGTACCAGGGTCTGGGCAGCCAGGTGAAAGACGATCTCCGGCCTGGCCTGAGCCATGGAATCCAGGACCGTCTGGCGGTCGCGCACGTCGCCGCGAAGATCGAGGGCGTCGACCGGCAACAGATCCCAATGGTTCGGCTCCGTGGCGGAATCCAGGGACAGGCCCGTGACCCGCGCCCGCAGTTGATCCAGCCAGGCGGCCAGCCAACTTCCTTTGAAGCCTGTGTGTCCAGTGACCAGGACGCGGGTTCCTTCATAGGCCCCGCCAAACTGTGTCACGCCCATTTTTTCCATGGCGGGTTTCCTTGGGCCCACAGTTGTTCGAGCTGGTTCTTGTCTCGCAACGTATCCATGGGCTGCCAGAAGCCCAGATGCTCGAATGCTTGCAACTGGCCTTGCCGGCTCAGCGTTTCCAGCGGCGCGCCTTCCCAGGACGTGTCGTCGCCTTCGATCAAGGACAAGACGCTGGGAGAGAGCACGAAGAAGCCGCCGTTGATCAGCCCGCCGTCGCCGCGCGGCTTTTCAGTAAAGCCGGTGACCGAGTCGCCTTCGCGGCGCAACGCCCCATACCGGCCGGGGGGCTGCACGGCGGTCACCGTTGCCGCTTTGCCGTGGCCACGGTGAAACGCGATCAAGCGACCGATGTCGATGTCGGACACGCCATCGCCATAAGTGAAGCAGAACGCCTCCTCTTCCTTCACGTAATCGGCCACGCGCTTCAGGCGGCCGCCGGTCAACGTGGTCTCTCCCGTGTCCACCAGCGTCACGCGCCAGGGTTCAGCTTTGCGCTGATGCACTTCCATGCGGTTGTCGGCCATGTCGAATGTCACGTCGGACATGTGCAGGAAGTAGTTCGCGAAGTACTCCTTGATCATGTAGCCCTTGTAACCGCAGCAGATCACGAAGTCGTTCACGCCGTGGGCGGAATAGGTCTTCATGATGTGCCACAGGATGGGCCTGCCTCCGATTTCGATCATCGGTTTGGGGCGAGCCTGGGTTTCCTCCGAGATCCGGGTGCCCAGCCCGCCGGCCAGGATGATTGCTTTCATGCTTGAGCCTCACACCACTGTGTGTACATTTTTCTGAGATCTGCTTCGAATCTGCGAGTGAAACCCGCTTCGTCCATGAAGGCGCTATCGCGCATGTCCTGGCGAAGATTCTTTCGGATACCGGCGAGCGCCGGCAAATCGCTTGCCAACGCAACCGCCTTATCGACGTATTCCTCTTCCGTTGCGCAGATCCATTCGGGGTGCCCGATGGTGTGCAGAAGCGAGCTGCCCACACGGCCCACGCTCGGACGGTCGGCCAGAGACACGAACGGCACCCCCATATGTATGAACTCCACGAGGGTCACGCCGGAATTGTGCGGGAAGCAGTCCAGGCCTATATCGATTCCCCGGAGTACGTCCCATGGCGGGCTGCTGTAGCCGATGGAGAGCCTGTTGCGGTTCACGCCAAGCGCTTCGAATCGAGCCGCGAGCGCAGCGGACATGGGCGCGTCCCGATAACTACCACTGTTCACAACGAGTCGTGCGTTGGGCATTTTTCGCAGGATGGCGGCCCAGGTACGGACAGTGCGGTCATTTATTCGGATTGCGCGCGACAAGGTGCCGAAGGTGATGCATTCCTTGGAAAGAGCCGGGAGCTCATTGACGTCGCCCATCGCGGTATTGGGGCGGTAGGGGCAGCCCCCTTGCAGCCGCCAGATTTTCTCCGAGAACAGATCCTCGCAGCCGGGGGGCGCCATTACGTCATCCATCACGATGTAGTCGATGGCTGAAAGACCCGTGGTGTAGCCATAGCCCATCCACGTCACCGATACGGGAGCGGGCTTTCGCGCGAAGACGCTTAGCCTGTTTCCTTGGGTATGCCCGGCCAAGTCAATGAGGATATCTATTTCATCCCGGCGGATCTTTTCCGAAAGATCCGCGTCCGTCATATTCGCCGTCGGAACCCAGTTGTCGAAGTAGGGCTTGAAGCGTGCCGTGACGTCGTCTTCTGTTTCCAATTGCGCGTAGGCTGTTAGCTCAAATGCCGTCCGATCGTGGTGAATCAGGACCGGTTCGAGAAAATTGTTGCCGGAATGCTTGCGGAAGTCGGGGGATACATATCCGATCTTCAGGCGCCGGGCTAATTGACGTGAATTCTTGTGCTCTCGCCAGGATTTACGCAGCGGTGTGCATATGTCCCGGTCGTACGCTTGGTAGGCTTCGAAAATCTCGTGCGCGTTTCTGTCGACGGAATAATTCAACGCGAAGAGCAGGTTGCTACGCGCCATGGTTTCGGTGGGAAATGCGGCCACGGCCTCGCGCGCGGCGCGCTCTGCCTGAGAAATATCCCCGGCATCGATGTAGGTCTTGCACAGATTGATGCGCGCTTTCCGGTGGGTCGGGTCCAAGGCAATCGCGGCCAAGTTGCTGGCTTCGGCTTCCTTATAGCGCCGCTCCGTGGACAACGCATCAGCCAGCGCGGAGTGCGTCTCGGCGCTGCGGGGCGCAAGCTCTACGGCACGGCGGCTTGCGCCAATGGCTTCCGAGGTCCGCCCCAATTGCGTCAGGACGGCGGCAAGCACCACATAGCTTTGGGGGTCGGCCGGCGCCAGATCGAGCATGGTAAGAGCCGGCAAGATGGCTTCCGGCGCACGCACCATACTGAAAAGCGCAATGGCCAGCGCTTCCCAGGCGTCCCAGAATTTGGGCGCTGTTTTCGTCAGGCGGCGTGCCACCGGCTCGGCCTCGGCAAAGGCCTTCTGGGTCACCAGCTCATGCAGGCGAACGGCTTGGCTGGCGATGGCGGGACCAGGGTTGGGTTGATGACCGCTGGCCACCAGAATGCGCGCATTGAGGCTTAGATAGGCGTGCGCGCTGATATACAAACCCGCCAGCGGCATGTTGCCCTGTGCCGCGGTCAGGGTGTCGCGCAACATGTTGGCCCATGCTTGCATATTGCCCTGCATGAGTGCGTAGCGCTTCAGTAACGAGAGCGTTTCGGCCACATCCGATGGATGCACCGGTTCGCTGCCTGCTCCAGAATCGTTGGGTAGCCGACCTGCAGCCATATTATCGATAATTGTTGACTGAGCGTCCGATGGAACGAGTTTGACCGGCTCGTGCCAAAGGTTGAAACGCGGCGAGGCCTGGCCGCAGGTTTCGCCATCCATAGCATTCATGCACGGCAGCGGGCGCAGCAGGTTATCGCCTTCGCATTCGTAGGGGCCGTTGTCCAGGCAATAATGCACCAGATCGTTTTCCATGAGCGTCTGGAATGCGCGATCGAGGATCTTGCGATTGACGGCGTCGTCGGTCTGGTTTTTTTGCATCAGCACCGCCAGCAGCGTGCTGTAGGGCAGGGAGGCCGGCCAGGCATGAGCCAGCATGTCCGTCACCGTGACGATGTCGGCATCGTGCGTCACCAGGGCCCGGCCAAGCTGGTTCACATACGTGGCGCCCTGTTCCTGGCCATTGGCCGCCAGGCGGACCAGGCCGGAGGCAAACCGCAGATTCTGCATGCGGCTGAAGTCAGGCTTGCCGAGCACGCCGGAAGCCCGGTCCTGCGCGGTCCACATGCATTGCCGGAACGCCCGGCCGGTGGCGAAGTCGAGGTACTGCTGACGCACCGTTGCAGGTTGTCCCATTGTCAACAGACTATGGTTCAAGGACACGCCCTGGCCAAAGTTGAGCGCGATTTCGCTTAAGGGCTGGGTGTCGCCCACGTAGGCAAGCCCCGCCTCTGCAGCCCGGCCCGCCAGTTCTACGAAGTAACTTGGATTGCAGGCCAAGTGCTGGACGCCCGTTTCGGGGTTGCCGGCGGTCGCATTCAACGCGCGTTCGAACTGCGCGGCAGCGGTCGACAAGGTGGCGTTTTGCGGGTTAGCGGCGGATATGCCGTCCTTGAACAATGCCAGGGCGGCGAGGGCGCTTTGGCGCAACTCGGCGTTTGTCTGAGCTGCATGGCCATGCAGCATGATGGCGTCGCGCACCACGTCCAGCGCCTTGGCACCGGGATAGACGTGGCTGTCGAGATACAGGATGCCCTGGGGCGACAACAAGCCGGCGCAGGCCGTCAGCAGCGCCTGCGCGGCGTCCGCCGGCAGATAGCTGTACACGCCCGTAACAATGATGTAGTCGAAAACGCCGAGCTGGCTGCCCAGGTCTGTCGCCTGGCCCACATACAGGGCCAGGTTGGCCGCGCCCATGCGTTTCGCCGTTTCCGTGCCTTGCGCGATCAAGGCTTCCGATACATCCACCCCGACCGCTTGCGCGTCGGGGTAGGCGAGGACGAAAGGAAGCAGTCCTTCCCCGGTGCCGCAACCGACGGCCAGCACGCGGGCGCGCTCGAGCGCGCGGGTTTCGACCCCATATAAATGCGCGGTGGCTCGCAACCTGACCGGGGAGTGGCTGGGCGACAGCGGTCCCGGATCTGCAATGGCTTGTCTGCTGGAAAAGGCCGGATAGGACATGTAGCGGTGGGGCTGGTCAAAGCTAGGGGAGTCTGATCCGGGAATTCTACGAAGGGTGGCGTCTCCGCATTCGTCGAATCAGCATCGGAATATCCGTCCAGTTTGGACAAAGCCCTGATCCGGGAAGACAAAAAAAAACCCGCCGTGAGGCGGGTTTTCGTGGTGGCCAGGTCCGGGGCGAAGGCTTGGACCTGGCTGCCAGCCAGGGGAAACCGGAGTTTCCCCTGCCGACCGTAGCCGTTGCTGAGAATTAACGCAGCAGCGACAGAACGGTTTGCGGCACTTGGTTGGCTTGAGCCAGAACCGAGGTACCAGCTTGTTGCAGGATCTGAGCCTTGGACATGTTCGACACTTCCGTGGCGTAGTCGGCGTCTTGAATGCGCGAACGAGCGTTGGAGAGGTTGTTGACCACGTTGTTCAGGTTGGAGATCGTCGATTCCAGGCGGTTTTGCACAGCGCCCAGTTCGCCGGTCAGCTTGTCCAGCTTGGTGAAGGCGGCGTCCAGCGTCTTCATCGGGTCCGTGGTCTTGGTGCCCTTGCTGGTGTCTTCCGTGGTCAGCTTGCCCGAGCTGTTGACCTTGGCTTCAGCGCCGACCTTGGCGGCGTAGTCGCCCGTGCCCGTGCCGCTCTTGACCGTAGCCTTGCCCGTGTTGGGGTCGACGGTGTAGGTCGTGTCGTACGTCTTGGTCGTGGTGAACGTGCCCTTGTCGTCAACCCAGGTGTCGGTCGACTTGCCGCTGGTGAACGTGACGTTGGCGCTGGTGATGCCTTGACCCAGCTTCACAACCACGGCGCCGGCGGTGGCGTTGGCCTTGACGTTGGCCAGCAGAGCATCGCTAGCGATGGTGTTGGTGAACGACAGAGCGTTGGCGGTGCCGGTGCTGGAGTACGTCTTGCCGCCGATGGCGACCGACGACGAACCAGCTGCGCCGGAGGTGGCAGCGGCGGTCAGCACGGTGTTCAGCGTGGCGGCCGTTGCGGAGGCGTTGTTGGTGGTCAGGTTGCCAGCGGCATCCAGGAAGGCGGCTTGGCCGCCGATGGTGACCTTGCCCGTAGCGTCAACTTCGAACTCGGTGGAGCCGCCGCTGTTGTGCGTGAAGGTAGCGGTGGTCGTGCCGGTGGCCGGACGCAGCGAGGTGGCGAGCGCCGTGATGGCGCCAGCGTCCGAAGCCGACTTGTCGGTGAACGTGAAGTTCTTGTTCGTGGCGTCGTACGTGTAGGTGGTGCCGGCGGAGCCGCCAACGGTCACGGTGTTGCCGTTTTCCAGCTTGGCGAACGTTTGGTCAGCGGTAGCTTCGGCGTGCGTCGTCGTAACCTTCCAGTCGTTACCGGTGGCCGCGCCGCCAGCAGCTTGCAGATCGGACACGGTGGCCGAACGGTTTTGGGTCACGCCCGAGCCGTTGACGTTGAAGCCGTCCAGACCCAGCGTCTTGACGCTGATTTCCGACAGGTTCAGGGTGATGGTTTCGCCGTCGTTGGCGCCGACTTGCAGCGTCAGGGGCTTGGCCGAATTCGACAGAACCTTCACGCCGTTGAAATCGGTTTGTTCCGAGATACGGTCGATGTCCGACAGACGCTGGTTGATTTCGTCTTGCATCGAGTTAAGCTGTTCTTGCGAGTAGCTGCCGTTCGAAGCTTGCACCGACAGTTCGCGAACGCGTTGCAGGTGGGTGTTGATTTCGGAGGCGGCGCCTTCCGTCGTCTGGGCCAGCGAGATACCGTCGTTGGCGTTACGAGCGGCTTGGGTCAGACCCTTGACGTTCGCGGTGAAGCGGTTGGCAATGGCCATACCGGCAGCGTCGTCCTTGGCGCTGTTGATGCGCAGGCCCGACGACAGGCGCTCGATGGCGGTGCCCAGGGAAGATTGCGACTTGTTCAGGTTGTTCTGAGCAACGAGCGACAAGTAGTTGGTATTAATGACTGCAGCCATGTGTAGGCTCCCAAGAGAGAAAGGCTTCTTCAAACCGGGCAGCGGGGCCGCCCATCGTGTTAACGGGAGAATTCGCTTTCTTGCGTCTTCGAATTTCTCCGTTGCCAGGATTACGGCAGTCGTAAATCAATCTTTAGGCTTTTTTTTTCTGTAGACGTAAATATGGTGCCGAAAGTTGATGTCCGGCTGCGGCGCCTGGGCGGCGAGGCAGCCGGGAGCTGGGCAGGTCAGTTCAGCAAGAGGCCGGAACGGCGCAGTTCGGTCAGCAGGGAGTTCAGGAATTCCTGTGCCACGGGCTCCAGATTGCGGGCGCCCTTATAGGATTGACCGTTCGGGTGGGGGTGGCGTCCGGAGGTCAACGCATCGCGGACCGCGCTGCGTAACTCGGTGAGGCTGCGGGCGCCGTCGATCTGGCTCAGGATATGCCGACTCAAGGCGTCGGCAGGCGGGGTCACGCCCTGGTTCCAGAGATTGTGCATGCTGACCTGGCAGCCGGCCTTGCTGACTTCGCGCAGCAGTTCCTGGGCACCCGCGATCAGGGCCGGCTTGGACTGCGGCGCCTGATACGCGGCGGGTTCCAGGCGGTATTGCAGAGCGTTGGACTGCACCAGGGCGATGATGTGGCTCAGAATGGCGCTGGTGAGGTCTTCGTCCTGCATGCCGGGAGCGTGCACACGGGCAGCCTCCAGAATTGCCTGGAAAGGCACTGTCCTCGGCCATGCCTCGGCCAGCATGTCCATGATGGTGTGTGCGATCGGGTCGTGTGAGGTCAGGGTGGCGCCGCGAGGGCTGCGATATTGGCGCTGCAGAGCCGGAGCGCCCGTCGCGGCGGGCAGGGCTTGCAGATCGGCGGCAAGCACCATGCCGGTGAAGGCGCTGCCTTCAGGCTGGTCCAGTATGGACGCGGCCCGCTCCGAATGCACGAGCAGGCTTTTGCGGAAGGAACGGCCCACCGCGAAATCCAGATACTGTTCCCGCATTTCACGCCCGGCGTTCACCGACAGCTTGTTCAAACCCAGCGCCACTTTCGTGCCGTACGTGGATGGGAAGGTCAGTTGGGGCTCGGCGTCCGTCACGTAGGCTAGGCCGGCCTGCTGCGCGGCGGCGGCGAATTCCAGAAAGTAGCAGGGGGTGTTGATGGCTTCCAGGTACTCGTGGACCAGATAGTGATCGGTTTGGCTGCGCAGCTTGTGCGCCGTGTGCCGTAGCGCCGATTGCAATGGGTTTTCGTCCCACAGGCCGTCTTCGATCAGTTCCAGCATGTCCTTGGCGCGAGCCAGTTTTTCCTGCGGGGTCTCGGCGCCGAAACTGTTGAGCATCATGGCGTCGCGTATGACGTCCGACGCCTTCCAGCCCGGGTAGATGTTGTAACTGATATAGGCAATGCCCTCGGGCGCAAGGTTCGTCCGGCAGATGCGGAAGATGGCGTGGCGCACCTCGGGCGGCACCCAACTGAACACGCCGTGGCAAATGATGTAGTCGAAGGTGCCGAAATCGGGGGTGATATCGGTCAGGCTCATTGCGCGCAGATCGAGATTGCGCACGCCCGCGGCTTCAGCCACGCGTTGGCCGGCCTCGATTTGCTGGGGCGACAGGTCGATGCCGACGGCCTGGGCCTCTGGATGGGCCAGCGCGAACGGCAGCAGATTGCCGCCCGCGGCGCAACCCAGTTCCAATACCCGGGCGCGATCAAGCGCGGGGGCTGTCAGGCCATACAGGCTGGCGACCGCGCGCAGGCTGCCGGGTGCCGTATAGGAAAAGGGCAGGGAGATGTAGGGGGTTTCGTCGTAGGCGTCAGAGATGGCCTGCGTCAAGCGGTCGGGTGCGCTCATGGCGAAATTCCGGGAAGGTCGTGGTGCGCCGCGCCGCCTTCGGGCGGATTGCCGCGCACAAGTTAGTGGGCTGGTTCGAAAGGCTAGCAGGCCGCTCGGGCGCCGGAAGGCTTGAACAAGGTCTGAATTCCCCCCGATTCCGCGACAGCGCCGAGGCGCCCGGAGACGGGTTCCGGGAATCAGATGATCTGCGCGATCTGCCCCTCCTGGGGCAGCGCATGCCACGCCTGGTCTTTCAGCTTTGCCCGGATGCGGGCCGTCGCCTGCGATCGCAGTTGGCACACGCGCGCTTCGGTCACGTTCATGATCGCGCCGATTTCCTTCAGATTCAGACCTTGCTCGTAGCACAGCGACAGCAGCAGCTTTTCGCGGTCGGGCAGGGCGTCGATGGCGTGGATCAGTGCCTGGCGGAAGTCGCCTGCCAACAGCGAGTCCAGCGGATTGCCGCCGGCCGATCCGTGGTTCAGGGTGGCCGACCAATCGGCCTGGCTGGAGGTCGAATCGGGCTCGGTCGTGAAATCTTCGTAATGAACGATCTGCACGCCCTGGGCGTCATGCAGGAGCGCTTGATATTCATTTAGCGGGACGTCGAGCTGTGCCGCGATCTCTGCCTCGGTGGGCGCGCGCATCAAACGCTGTTCGAGCTGCTGTATGGCCTGGTCGATCTTGCGCGCCTTGGTGCGCACGCTGCGCGGCAGCCAGTCCTGGCCACGCAGTTCGTCCAGCATCGCACCGCGGATCCGGGTCGTGGCGTAGGTCTCGAATTGGGCGTCGGCGGTTTCCTGATAGCGGCGTACGGCGTCGAGCAGGCCAATCATGCCGGCCTGTATCAGGTCGTCGAGTTCGACGCTTGCGGGAAGCCGGGCGAGCAATTGCAGGGCCAGCTTCCGCACTAGCGGCGCATATTCGACCAAGCTGTCATCTGCGTGGGGCATTGCGGGAATGTCGGGCGGTGTCCATCGTGGGGCGTTGTCGAATGTTGTCAATTTACGACATTGTCGACAAACGCGCGGCTGCGGTGAAGCTGGCGATTCTTAGTACGGGAAGTTGCCATTGTCGGCAATGGGAGGCCTTTCATTCCAAGAAGTACGCAACGTTTTGAATGCTTGTTTGGCAAATTGGCGCAAATTTGTCACTAAGTTATATGTCAAGGTGTATCGAAAACAGCACGTTGCGCAACATCAACAAAGATTTGTCATATAAGTCATAGAAAATGACATGACCTGTGGTAAATTTTACTTAATTTGCGAACAAATGATACATTTCGCATTAAAACAGGATGGATTGGGCAGCAGGCAACAAAACGTTGTTTGCGCTCTTGTTTATCGAGCCCCTTGGGTGGGATAGGGATAGGGAGTACGGCGTGCAACAAGTCGAAAATTCATTGCTGGCAGACATTCGCGAAGTGAATCTGTCATATCTGTTACTTGCGCAGCGGATGTTGCGCGATGACTATGCCGCATCGATGTTCCGCCTGGGGTTCAGCAATGAAGTCGCTGACATCCTCATGCGCCTCTCGCCGGCCCAACTGGTAAAGCTGGCAAGCTCCAGCTCGTTGCTGTGCCGGTTCCGCTTCGACGATTACAGCCTGCTGTCGGCGCTGACTCACGATGTACTCGGCGGGGCGCTGCAGCAAGCGCACGCGACCATCCTGCTGGCCAAGCAACCTGTTGAAGAACTGGCCTGACGGCCTGATGCATTCCTCCCGGAAAAACACGTAATGGCCTCCAAGAGCGTTTCCCAGGAAGCGGACGACATCCTGCTTGCCAGCTCCATGATCACCTTGGGCGCCCGGCTGCAGGTGCTTGAGGCTGAAACCAGCCTTAGCCACGACCGCCTGGCCCGCCTGTATAGAGAAATACGCGGTTGCTCGCCACCCAAGGGCATGCTGCCATTCTCGGTTGACTGGTTCATGACCTGGTTGCCGAACATCCATTCCTCGCTCTTCTATAACGTGTATTCATTTTTGAATGCACGCACCAGCAGCAAGGGCATCCGGGCCACGATCGACGCCTATCGCCTGTATCTCGAAAACGCCGGCCTGGATTCCTCGGAATCCGCCGAACCCGTCCTGAGCTTCACCCGGGCCTGGATGCTGGTTCGCTTCTTCGACAGCGGCATGCTGCAGCTTTCCGCCTGCCGCCAGTGCGGCGGCCACTTCATCGCTCATGCCCATGATCCCCAATCGGATTTCGTGTGCGCGATCTGCCGTCCGCCTCCTCGCGCCGGAAAGACGCGCGCGGCGGCCAAGGCGCGCGCCGGCAGCCGGTCCGCTCCCGTCGCGGAAGCCGTCCGGTCCTGACCGGCGGTATCCAAATACATCAACAGCCCTGGAAAACTCCCCCTAACCCGCCTTTTTGGGTCGGGGGGGACAGGGGATCATTGACGCCAGTTTTTCAGACTTCGTTGGCAGGGGCCGGATGTGTTGATTGTTATCGGTTTTCTCGTGGTGATCGTGTCGGTCGTCGGCAGTTTCATAGGGCTGGGCGGCCATTTGGGCGCGCTTTATCAGCCTTTTGAGCTGACGCTGATCTTTGGCGCGGCTTTTGGGGCTTTCCTGGCAGGCAACAGCAAGAAGTCGCTGATGCTGGTGAAGAAGGCGCTGCCCGATTCGCTGAAAAGCTCGCGCTACGGCAAGGACGTCTACATGGAGCTCATGGCGCTTCTGTACGTCCTGCTGAACAAGGCGCGCCGCGAAGGCCTGATGGCCATCGAATCGCATATCGAGGACCCGGGCTCCAGCCCGATCTTCAGCGAATACCCTCGCATCGCCAAAGACGCGAAGCTCATGGAGTTCATCACGGACTACCTGCGCATCATGATCAGCGGCAACATGAGCTCGTTCGAAATCGAAACCCTCATGGACGAGGAAATCGAAACCTACCGCCATGAACGGCACGTTCCGGCCCACGCCCTGCAGCAGATGGCCGATGGCCTGCCGGCCTTCGGTATCGTCGCCGCGGTGCTGGGCGTGATCAAGGCGCTGGCCGCCGTGGACCAGCCTCCGGCCATCCTGGGCGACCTGATCTCCAAGGCCATGGTGGGCACGTTCCTGGGCATTCTGCTGGCCTACGGCTTCGTGGGTCCGCTGGCCTCGCGTATCGAGCGCCGTACCGACGAAGCCGTGAAAGTGCTTGAGTGCATCAAGACGACGCTGCTGGCCAGCATGAACGGCTACCCGCCCCAGTTGGCGGTGGAATTCGGCCGCAAGGTGCTGTTCTCGTCCGTGCGTCCGACCTTCGGTGAGCTGGAAGAGCATGTCCGGCAGACCAAGTCGACCGGCAAGGCCTGACGGAGCGGGCAATGAGCACGGTAAACAATCACCGTGTGGTGGTCCGCCGCAAGAAGGTCAAGGGCGGCGGGCACCACGGGGGCAGTTGGAAGATCGCATACGCCGACTTCATCACGGCCATGATGGCCTTCTTCCTTGTGATGTGGCTGATCAGTGTCGTGCCGCGCGAGGAACTCAAGGGCATCGCGGAATACTTCCGCATGCCTTTGCGCGTGGCCATCACGGGCGGCCCCAGCAGTTCGGCGGAAACCAGCGCGGTGCCCGGCGGCGGGCGCGACCCGCTGCGTAGCGAAGGCGATGTGCGCCGCGGCCAGGGTAACCGGGTCGAGTCCCAGCCCATGGGCGACGCCGAGCGCCGCGAACAGCACCGCCTGGAAAACCTGAAAAAACGCCTTGAAAACGTCATCGAGTCCAGCCCGGTCCTGAAAAGCTTCCGGCCGCAGCTGCTGATCGACCTGACCACGGAAGGCCTGCGCATCCAGATCATCGATAACCAGAATCGTCCGATGTTCGCCACGGGCCGCGCGGAAGTGCAGCCCTACATGCGCGACATCCTGCGGGAGCTGGGGCCGGTGCTCAACGAACTGCCCAACAAGGTCAGCATATCGGGCCATACGGACGCGTCGCAGTATGCGCGCGGCGAGCGGGCATACAGCAACTGGGAGCTCTCGGCCGACCGGGCGAACGCCTCGCGCCAGGAATTGGTGGCGGGCGGTATGAGCGAAAGCAAGGTCATGCGTATCCAGGGTCTGTCTTCCAGCATGAGTCTGGTTAAAGATGATCCGTATGCGGCCGTTAATAGACGCATCAGCCTGGTGGTGCTCAATCAGAGCACCCAGCGGCGCATCGAGAACGAGAACGCCGCCGCGGCGGACGTTAGCGCCAAGGATGCGCGCGAGGTGGGAACGGCCGTGCAGGCGGTGCAAGCCGCCGGACAGGCCGTAACGGCAACCAAGCAAGGCGAGGCGGAGAGCATCCCGCCTGCTGAAGGGGTTCGATAGCAATGGCGGCAACGATTCTCGTGGCGGACGACTCTGCAACGATGCGGATGATCGTGCAGGCGACGCTGACTGGCGCGGGCTGGAAGGTCTTGACCGCCAGCAATGGCCAGGAAGCGCTGGAAATGGCCAAGGTCCACCCGGTGGATCTGGTGGTCAGCGACTGGAACATGCCCGTCAAGGGCGGCCTGGAGCTGATTCAGGGTCTGCGCGAAGAGGACAGGTACATGGACGTGCCGGTGCTGGTGCTGACCACCGAGGACGACGTGGATAGCAAGATGGCGGCTCGGGATCTGGGCGTATGCGGCTGGCTTTCCAAGCCGGTGGATCCCGATGTGCTGGTCGAATTGGCGACCGAACTGCTCGATGAGCAGTCCGGCGCGTAAGCAGGTTCATTTATGAAGGCGTACGGGTCATGAGTTCTGGTTTGGATCTCAGTCAGTTTTACGAGACCTTTTTCGACGAGGCGGACGAGCTGCTTGCGCAAATGGAGCAGCTTTTGCTCGAGCTCGATGTGGGCGCGCCCGACATCGAGCAGCTCAACGCCATCTTCCGCGCGGCTCACTCGATCAAGGGCGGTGCGGCCACGTTCGGCTGTTTCACGCAGCTGGCGGGCACCACCCACTTGCTTGAAAACCTTCTGGACGCAATCCGTCGCGGCGAAATGGCGCTGCGCACGGACATGATTGATATTTTCTTGGAAACGAAAGACGTGCTCAAAAGCCAACTGGATGCCTATCGGGCCTCCGAAGAGCCCGATGATGCCGTGTTTGAGCGTATCTGCGCCGTATTGAGGCAGCTTGCGCTGGAGCATAAGGATCCCGCCGCGGCTCCGGCGCCCGCCGCGCCGGCGCCCATTGCGGCCCCGGCCCCGGCCCCGGCCCCCGTCCCGGTGCAGCAGGCTCCCCAGCCCGCTCCCGCCGAGCCGTCCGCCGGTGCCGATGGCCTGCCGCTGCGCGTCCGGATCACGAAGGTGTCGGACAAGGACGCCGCATCGCTGCTCGAAGAAATGGGCAACCTCGGCACCGTCAAGGCCAGCGAACGCGCCAATGGCGTGCTGACTGTCTGGGTCGAAAGCACTTGCACGCCCGACGATATCGAGGCCGTGTGCTGCTTCATCGTCGACGGCGACCAACTGAACATCGCTCGCGAAGCCGTACCCGCGAGCAGCGCCGCGCCAGCCGAGGCCGCACCGGTCGCGGAAGCCGCAGCGGCGCCCGCGCCGGCGGCGCCGGAGGCCCCCGCGGCTGAATCGGCCGCTGCCGCCGACGTGGTGACGACGGGCGCCCGTGCGGCGGCTCGGCCCGCCACCGCCGCGCATGCCGACAAGGAATCCACGTCGATCCGCGTCGGCGTTGAAAAAGTCGACCAGGTGATCAACCTGGTGGGCGAACTGGTCATCACGCAGGCCATGCTGGCCCAGACGGCTTCCACGCTGGACCCGGTGCTGCACGACCGCCTGCTGAACGGCATGGAGCAGCTCGAACGCAACGCCCGCGACCTCCAGGAAGCGGTCATGTCGATCCGCATGATGCCGATGGACTATGTGTTCAGCCGCTTTCCCCGCCTGGTGCGCGACATCGCCGGCAAGATGGGCAAGCAGATCGAACTGCAGACTTACGGCCGCGCGACCGAGCTCGACAAGAGCCTCATCGAACGCATCATCGACCCGCTGACCCACCTGGTCCGCAACAGCCTGGACCACGGCATCGAGACGCCCGAAAAGCGTGTCGCGGCCGGCAAGGACCCGGTTGGCCAGCTGGTGCTGTCCGCGCAGCATAACGGCGGCAACATCGTGATCGAGGTCAGTGACGACGGCGGCGGCCTCAGCCGCGAGAAAATCCTGAAGAAGGCGATGGCGCAGGGCTTGGCCGTCAACGAAAATTCGCCCGACGACGAAATCTGGCAGCTCATTTTCGCGCCGGGCTTCTCCACCGCCGAAAAAGTCACCGACATTTCGGGCCGCGGCGTCGGCATGGACGTCGTCCGCCGGAACATCCAGGACATGGGCGGCCACGTGCAATTGTCGTGCGAGCCGGGCAACGGCACCACGACGCGCATCGTGCTGCCGCTGACGCTGGCGATCCTTGACGGTATGTCGGTGCGCGTGGGCGAAGAGACCTTCATCCTGCCGCTGAACCACGTCACGGAATCCCTGCAGCCCACCAACGACCAGATCTACTCCGTGGCCGGCAACGAGCGCGTCATGCATGTGCGCGGCGAGTACCTGCCGCTGGTCGAGATGCACCGCGTGTTCTCGGTGGGCCAGGCCCAGACCGATCCCACTCAGGCCATCGCGGTCATCATGCAGGCTGAAGACCGCCGGTTTGCGTTGCTCGTCGATCACCTGATCGGCCAGCACCAGGTCGTGGTGAAGAACCTCGAATCGAATTATCGCAAGGTCCCGGGCATCTCCGCCGCCACCATTCTTGGCGATGGCAGCGTAGCCCTGATTGTCGACGTATTTGCGCTTGCGCGCGCCAACCGAGAGCGTTGGTCGCAGCCCGAAGCCATTCTGAATTGATGGAGCACTAAAAATCATGGCAGCCAAACCGCAAGCGCAAGCCGCGCGCAATGAAGATGTCGGCAGCGAATTCCTGGTCTTCACGCTGGGCGACGAGGAATACGGCATCGACATCCTGAAGGTGCAGGAAATCCGCGGCTACGACGCCGATACGGTCACGCGCATCGCAAATGTCCCGCCGTTCATCAAGGGCGTGACGAACCTGCGCGGCATCATCGTGCCGATCGTCGACCTGCGCATCAAGTTCAACCTGGGCCGCGTCGAATACAACGAGCAGACCGTCGTCATCATCCTGAACCTCGACCGCCGTGTCGTGGGCATCGTGGTCGATGGCGTGTCGGATGTGCTCATGCTGAACTCCGGCCAGATCCGCCCGGCGCCCGAATTCGGCGCCACCTTGTCCACCGAGTACCTGACGGGTCTGGGCACCGTGGACGAACGGATGCTGATCCTGGTGGACATCGAAAAAATGATGACCAGCGATGAAATGGCGCTGGTGGAGAAGGTCGCTTCCTGATCGAAGTTTGACCTGAATGCGGGGTAAAGGCGCCATATTGTTTCCGATGTGGCGCTTTCCTTTAACGATTGCAGTCAAGGGGTGGTTCTTGTGATGCGCAAGTTTTTCGCGAACATGACGATACGCAGCAGCCTTTTGTGGGTGCTGGCGTTCTTCTCATTCATGTTGGTGATCGGAGCGGCGCTTGGCGTGCTGTCTCTGCGAATCAGCAATGGGACGTTGGCCGAAATAAAGCAATCACAGGAACTGAATGACGCGGTCAATCGCATTGTCCTGAGCTACAAGGACACCTTGAACGGCCTGGGCCGCTCGGCGTCGGCCAACTATTCGGACATCGTCCGCAGCGTGGGCCAGCCCACCTTGCTCGCGCAGGGGCTGTCCAGCGAGGCCGCCGGCCTGCTGGATCGGGCCAAGGCCTCGATGAACAAGGGCCAGGCCGAGTTCGACTACTACAAGTCCTTGCCCCGGCCCGCCGAGGCGGCGGAATCGCTGAAGGAAATCGAAGACTCCTATTCGGCGCTCTCGCAGCAAGGCCTGGGCCCGTTGGTGGCGTCCCTGGAAAAGGCGGACATGCCTGGCTACCAGGCGCATATCCAGAAGGTGCAGGATGCGCTGGAAGGCCGCTTCGCGCGCGCCGTCGAAGGCTTTGACTTCTGGCGCGCCAGCAAGATGCTGGACGCCTACGAAGTCGCGCAGGTGCGCTACCAATTCGTATTGATGGCGGTCAGCGCCGGCGGTGTGATCGCTTCGCTGCTGGTCTTTGCCACCTATGTCTTCCTGCGCCGCCGCGTGTTGCAGCCGCTGAAGGATGCTGGCCACCACTTCGACCGTATCGCCGGCGGGGATCTCACCGCCCGCGTGGAAGCCAATAACACCAACGAGATCGGCCAGTTGTTCGCGGCCCTCAAGCGCATGCAGGAAAGCCTGACCCGCACGGTGGCGTCGGTGCGCCGCGGCGTGGACGAGATCAATGTCGGTTCGCACGAAATCGCGGCCGGCAACACGGACCTGTCCAGCCGTACGGAACAGCAGGCGGCCTCGCTCGAGGAAACCGCGGCCTCGATGGAACAGCTTGCCTCCACCGTGAAGCAGAACGCCGACAACGCGCGCCAGGCCAACCAGTTGGCGGCCAGCGCGTCGGACGTGGCGGAGCGGGGCGGNCACGGAACAGCAGGCGGCCTCGCTCGAGGAAACCGCGGCCTCGATGGAACAGCTTGCCTCCACCGTGAAGCAGAACGCCGACAACGCGCGCCAGGCCAACCAGTTGGCGGCCAGCGCGTCGGACGTGGCGGAGCGGGGCGGCTCGGCGGTGTCGGAAGTGGTCAACACCATGCACGGCATTTCGGCCAGCTCGCGCAAGATCTCCGAAATCGTGTCGGTGATCGACGGGATTGCCTTCCAGACGAACATCCTGGCGCTGAACGCGGCGGTGGAAGCGGCGCGCGCGGGCGAGCAGGGCAAGGGCTTCGCGGTGGTGGCGGGCGAAGTCCGTTCGCTGGCGCAGCGCAGCGCGCAGGCGGCCAAGGAAATCAAGAGCCTGATCGAAGATTCCGTGACGAAGGTGGGCGCGGGTTCGCAGCAGGTGGAACGCGCGGGCGCGACGATGCAAGAGATCGTGGCGTCGGTCAAGCGCGTGACGGACATCATGGGCGAGATCTCGGCGGCGTCCGAAGAGCAGTCCAGNGGCGGCCAAGGAAATCAAGAGCCTGATCGAAGATTCCGTGACGAAGGTGGGCGCGGGTTCGCAGCAGGTGGAACGCGCGGGCGCGACGATGCAAGAGATCGTGGCGTCGGTCAAGCGCGTGACGGACATCATGGGCGAGATCTCGGCGGCGTCCGAAGAGCAGTCCAGCGGTATCGACCAGGTGAATCGTGCGGTGTCGCAAATGGATGAAGTGACGCAGCAGAACGCTGCGTTGGTGGAAGAAGCGGCGGCCGCGGCCGGTTCGCTGCAGGAACAGGCGCAGCGCCTGGCCGAAGCAGTGGCCGTGTTCAAGATCAACGCGGGCGAAGTCATCGAAGTGCCGGCGCATCGCCTGTCTTCGGTGTATTCGTCCGATGACGATGTCCGGTTGCATGCGCATGACGCGCTTGCGCTGGAACGCTAGAGGACTCTAGTGGCAACCTCGGCAAATACGGCCCCGTCCATTCCGGTGGACCGCCAGTTTGATTTCCGTGACGCGGACTTTTCCCGCGTCCGCAAGATGATCCACGCGCGCGCGGGTATTTCGCTCGGCACGCATAAGCGCGAGATGGTCTACAGCCGCCTCGCGCGCCGTCTGCGCGCGCTGGGCGGGCAGGACTTCGGCAGCTATCTGGACCGGCTGGAAGATGAGCCGGATGCGGCGGAGTGGGAAGATTTCATCAATGCCCTCACGACCAACTTGACGGCGTTTTTCCGCGAGTCGCATCACTTCCCGATCCTGGCCGACTTTGCGAAGAAGCGCGGCGGACCGGTATCGGTGTGGTGCTGCGCGGCGTCCACGGGTGAAGAACCGTATTCCATCGCCATGACGCTGGTGGAAGCGCTGGGCCCGCGCGCGGGCGGATCCACCGTCCTGGCGACCGATATCGACACCAATGTGCTGAACCGGGCGCGGACGGCCGTCTATCCGAACGAGCGCGTCGCGAAGATGGAAGCCGAGCGCCTGCGGCGCTTCTTCCTCAAGGGCCGCGGCGCGAACGAGGGGCAGGTGAGGGTGCGTCCCGAGATCGCGGAAATGGTGCGCTACGAAACGCTGAACCTTCTGTCGCCCTCATGGGGGATCAACGAAAAGTTCGACGTGATCTTCTGCCGCAACATCATGATCTATTTCGACAAGCCGACACAGGCGAAGATTCTGGAGCGCTTCGTGCCGCTGATGAAGCCGGGCGGCCTGCTGTTCGCGGGCCACTCCGAAAACTTCACCTATATCAGCCGGGATTTTCGTCTGCGCGGACAGACGGTCTACGAATGCGCAAATAAGGCCTGAACGGGCCAGGGCAGCAAAAGATGAAAAAAATAAGCGTTTTGTGTGTGGATGACTCCGCGCTTGTGCGCGGCTTGATGACCGAGATCATCAATAGCCAGCCGGATATGGAAGTGGTTGCGACCGCGCCCGATCCGCTGGTGGCGCGCGACCTGATCAAACGCCATAACCCGGATGTATTGACGCTCGACGTGGAAATGCCCCGCATGGACGGGCTGGATTTCCTGGAAAAGCTGATGCGCCTGCGGCCCATGCCGGTGGTGATGGTGTCGTCGCTGACCGAGCGCGGCGGGGAAATCACGCTGCGCGCGCTGGAATTGGGCGCGATCGACTTCGTGACCAAGCCCAAGCTCGGCATCCGCGACGGACTGCTTGAATACACTGAAATCATCGCCGACAAGATCCGGGCCGCGTCCCGCGCCAAGCTGCGCGCGCCGACGCCGCACGCGGAGCAGGCCGCACCGGTGCCCATGTTGCGCCGGCCGCTGTCCAGCTCGGAAAAGCTGGTGATCGTCGGCGCCTCCACGGGCGGCACCGAAGCCATCCGCGAAGTGCTCCAGCCCCTGCCGCCGGACAGTCCCGCGATCCTGATCACGCAGCATATGCCCGCCGGGTTCACGCGGTCGTTCGCGCAGCGCCTGGACGCGCTGTGTGCCGTGACCGTGCGCGAAGCCGTGCATGGCGACCGCGTCCTGCCCGGCCACGTGTATCTGGCCCCGGGCGGCGACACCCACATGCGGCTGGGCCGCAGCGGCGCCAACTACGTGATCGAGCTGGAAGCCAGCGAACCCGTCAACCGTCACCGCCCGTCGGTGGACGTGTTGTTCAACTCGGCCGCCGTTGCCGCGGGCAAGAACGCCATCGGCGTCATTCTCACGGGGATGGGCAAGGACGGCGCCGCCGGCATGCTGGCGATGCACCGGGCAGGCGCGCATACGATTGCGCAGGACGAAGCCAGTTGCGTGGTCTTTGGCATGCCCCGCGAGGCCATCGCCATTGGGGCCGCGACTGAAGTAGTGCCGTTGTCGGCGATGAGCGAACGCATTCTGACTCGCCTGGGCGACCGTGGACACCGCGTCTGACGCGGACCCGTACCACGATCGGTCTCAAGCAAATTTTTTCTGGAGTGAAAGATGGTAGACAAGGGCCTGAAGATTCTGGTGGTGGATGACTTCCCCACTATGCGGCGGATCATCCGCAACCTGCTCAAAGAGCTGGGTTTCGAGAACGTCGATGAGGCCGAGGACGGCGCCATTGGCCTGGAGAAGCTGCGCAATGGCGGCTTCCAGTTCGTCGTGTCCGACTGGAACATGCCCAACCTGGACGGCCTGGAGATGCTCAAGCAGATCCGCGCCGACGCCTCGCTGGCTTCGTTGCCCGTGCTGATGGTGACGGCGGAAGCCAAGAAGGAAAACATCGTTGCGGCGGCCCAGGCCGGCGCCAACGGTTACGTGGTCAAGCCTTTCACGGCGGCAACGCTGGAAGAAAAGCTGGTCAAGATCTTCGAGAAAATTGCCGGCTGAGGTGTGTGATGAGCTCAACGGAAAATGTTGACCCGGCGGAATCCCCTGACCTGATCCACCGGATCGCATCCCTGACGCGGATGTTGCGCGACAGTATGCGCGAGCTGGGTCTGGACCAGGCGATCAAGGACGCAGCCAACGCCATTCCCGACGCCCGCGACCGCCTGCGCTACGTGGCGCAGATGACGGAGCAGGCCGCCAACCGGGTGCTGAACGCGACCGAGCAGGCCGGCCCGATCCAGGACGGCATGGCCCGGTCGGCGCAGGCGCTGGATAGCCGCTGGCAGCAGTGGTATGACCAGCCCCTGGAAATGCCCGAGGCCCGCGAACTGGTAAAGGATACGCGCGCTTTCCTCAGCGACGTGCCGAAGCAGACGCAGCAGACCCAGTCCAAGTTGATGGAAATCATCATGGCGCAGGATTTCCAGGACCTGACGGGCCAGGTCATCATGCGCATGATGGACGTGGTGGGCGCGATCGAACGCGAACTGCTGCAAGTGCTGCTGGACAACGTGCCGCAAGAGCGCCGCGACGAAGCCAACAGCCTGCTCAACGGGCCGCAGATCAGCCCGCAGGGCAAGACCGACGTGGTCACCAGCCAGGACCAGGTCGACGACCTGCTGGCCAGCCTGGGCTTCTGATCCCCGGCTCCCGCCGCCGGACCGCGTCCGGCCGGCGGGGCGCACCCGCATCGCGACGCGCGGGACGGGCCGCGCCATGAACGTATTCCCTAAGGGCGGAAACACCGCCTGGCCGATAGACTGCCTGCCATAAGAATCGGGGCCTCGCAGCACGAGACAAGGCGCGCCCTGCGCGCCAGGCAACGGATGCCCAAAGAAGGCAATCCGGGCCAGCACAAGGAGGTTCATCTTGGCCAGATCCGTATTCCGTTTTGGCGGCATGTGGGGCTTGTTGCGGCGGCTCAACCGGGGCGACGCGATGCTGTCGGAGCGCGCCCTGTCGCTCAGCCCGTCCGCGTGGCCGCTGTACCGGTTTCTCGGGCAGATCCGCCGGCGGGTGATGACCGTCCGCCAGTCCAGCATAGAAATCGCGCTCAACGCGGCGCGCACGCAGTTCCAGGCGGGGCGATGTTCGCTGCTCGCGCAGGAGCAGGCGCGCGCGGCCGAGGCGCTGGCGTCGAGCGGCGCGCAGATCGCGGCCCTGTCCGCGACCACGTCCACGCAGGCGCGCGGCATCGCCGAGATCTCCGGAAACAACCTGGACGCCGCACAGCGGGCGCTGGCCGACCTGTCCGACGTCAAGGAGCGCGTCGACCGCATGACGCGCGAGATGGCGGCCTTTACCGAAGTCGTGGGGCAGTTGGCCATTCGGGCACGTTCGGTCGGCGACATCAGCAAGCTGATCAAGGACATCGCGCTGCAAACCCAGCTTCTGGCGCTGAACGCCGGCGTGGAGGCGGCCAGGGCGGGAGACGCGGGTCGGGGTTTCGCGGTCGTGGCCAGCGAGGTCGGGCGCCTGGCCGAACGCGTCAATTCGGCCACCAGCGATATCGGCCGGCATACCACCGAGATGCTGGACCTGGTGGATACCACGCAGCGCCAGACCGGCACGCTGCGCGAAGACGTGGACGCCTCCGGCGCGGTGCTGAACCGGACGTGCTCCGGCTTCGAGCAGTTCGTGCGGGACTTCGGCGGCATGAACCGGCAGGTCGGCGACGTCGTCCAGGCGATCGGCGAGGTCGACGCGACCAACCACGGCATGAGCCAGGAGGTGGGACGGATCGCCGCGCTGAGCGCGGACGTGCTGGAGCGCGTGGGCAGCATGTCCGGCGAGATCGACCGTATCCGCCGCCAGACCGAGAGCGTGCAGGAAGTCCTGGCGGACATGCGCACGGGCGCCACCGCCTTCGACAGCCTGTCGGAGGCGGTCGAGGCATTTCGCGACGCCGCCGCGGACTTGCTGGAAGACGCCCGAGGGCGGGGCGCCGATGTGTTCGACCGGCACTATCAGCGCATTCCCGGCAGTGAGCCGCCGCGCTATCACACCGTCTATGACCGCGGTATCGAGCAGCCGCTGACCCGATTGCTCGACAGCGTGCTGGACGCGGTGCCGGGTGGAATCTACACCATCCTGGTGGACAGCCGTGGCTACGCCCCTGCGCACAACAGCCGCTTTTCGCATTCCCCGACAGGCGATCCGAAGCAGGACATCGCCCGGGTCCGGCACAAGCGCATCTTCGACGATCCCGTGGGCGCGCGGCTGGCGGCCAATACCGGGTCGATCCTGTTCCAGACCTATTCCCGCGATACGGGCGAAATCGTCAACGACATTTCCGTCCCCATTTATTTGGGGGCAGAACACTGGGGAGCCGTGCGGATTGGCCTGGATTATGTGCGCTTCCAGGCCGCGGTCGAGGCCGACGGCGGGCGGCGCCGGACCGTCGCGGTGGCGGGCTGAAGGGGCCGGCGCGCCGCCCGCGCGGCGTGCATTGAAGGCGGGCTTGGGGCGGCCCGCGGGCGCATCCGCGAATAGCGCCGCTTTCCCCCCGTTTCTTGGCATATCGCCAAACCTCCGCGCCTCCTAGAATCTCGGCGGGCGGCTCGCAAACTCAAATTCCGCGAGCCCCAACGACACCGCAGAGCATGTCCGAAGAAAGCGACCTCGAAAAATCCGAAGCCGCCTCTCCCAGGCGCCTGGAAAAGGCGCGCGAGGAGGGGCAGATTGCGCGTTCCCGTGAATTGGGAACGTTCATGATGCTGGCCGCCGGTGTCGGGGCGATCTGGGCGGGCGGCGGTACGATCTACCAGGGCCTGACCGGGGTGCTGCGCAACGGCCTGGCGTTCGATCAGCGCGTCGCGATCGACCCGGGCGTGATGGTCGAGCAGGCGGTTTCCGGGTTTGGCCACGCCCTGATGGTGGTCTTGCCGATATTTGGCCTGCTGGCGGTGGTTGCGGTGCTGTCCAGCGTGTTGCTGGGCGGTATCGTCATTTCGGGCCAACCCCTGCAGCCGAAGTTCTCCAAGCTCAGTCTGTTCGCCGGCCTGAAGCGCATGTTTTCGTCGCAGACCGTGGTGGAGCTGATCAAGGCGCTGGCCAAGGCCCTGCTGGTGGGCGGCGTGGCGGTCTGGGTCATCTGGCGCCATCACGACGACATGTTGAGCCTGATGAACGTGGCGCCGTCGGCCGCGCTGACCAAGGCCCTGACGCTGGTCGCGATGTGCTGCGCCTTCATCGTGGCGTCGTTGCTGATCATCGTCATGCTGGACGTGCCCTGGCAGATCTGGAGCCATCTGAAGAAGCTGCGCATGTCCAAGGAAGATGTGCGCCAGGAACACAAGGAAAGCGAAGGCGACCCGCATGTCAAGGCGCGCATCCGCCAGCAGCAGCGCCAGGCAGCCCGGCGCCGCATGATGTCCGATGTGCCGAAAGCGGACGTGGTGGTGACGAACCCCACGCACTACGCGGTGGCGCTGAAGTACGACGAATCGAAGGGCGGGGCCCCCCGCGTGCTGGCCAAGGGCACTGGCCTGATCGCGGCCAAGATCCGCGAGCTGGCGGCGGAGCACCGCATACCCACATTGGAAGCGCCGCCCTTGGCGCGCGCCTTGCATCAACACGTCGACCTGGGACAAGAAATCCCGGCCGAGCTGTATACCGCAGTGGCGGAAGTGCTGGCATGGGTCTTCCAGCTGCGCTCCTGGCGCTCGGGATGGGGGGGCGAACCGACTGCCCCTACCAAACTGAACGTGCCAGAAGCACTGGACCCGCAGGCAAAAACCGCAGCACAAGGAGTTTAAGGAATGAGCGCTTTGCTCACCATGTTGAAGAGTAACGGCGGCACGCACGCGCGCCTGCTGGCGGGTCCGATCCTGATCGTGATGGTGTTGGGCATGATGGTGCTGCCCCTCCCCACGTTCCTGCTGGACCTGCTGTTCACCTTCAACATTGCGTTGTCCGTGATGATCCTGCTGGTGGCCATGTTCACGCGCAAGCCGCTGGACTTTGCCGCGTTTCCGGCCGTGCTTCTGTTCGCCACGCTGCTGCGCCTGTCGCTGAACGTCGCCTCCACCCGGGTGGTGCTGCTCCATGGCCATACCGGCCCCGATGCGGCGGGTAAGGTGATCGAGGCCTTCGGGCACTTCCTGGTGGGCGGGAACTTCGCCGTCGGGATCATCGTCTTCGTGATCCTGACCATCATCAACTTCATCGTCATCACCAAGGGTGCCGGCCGTATCGCGGAAGTGGGCGCGCGGTTCACGCTGGACGCCATGCCCGGCAAGCAGATGGCGATCGACGCCGACCTGAACGCGGGCCTGATCGGCGAAGACGAGGCGCGCAAGCGCCGCGCGGAGGTTTCCCAGGAATCGGACTTCTTCGGCTCGATGGACGGCGCCAGCAAGTTCGTGCGCGGCGACGCCATCGCCGGCCTGCTGATCATGGCGATCAACATCATCGGCGGCCTGATCGTGGGCGTCGCCCAGCACGATATGTCCATGAGCGATTCGGCGCGCGTGTACACGCTGCTGACCATCGGCGACGGCCTGGTCGCCCAGATTCCGGCCCTGGTGATTTCCACCGCGGCGGGCGTGGTCGTGTCGCGCGTGTCGACCGACCAGGACATCGGCCAGCAGATCATCAGCCAGCTCTTCTCCAACCCGGCGGTTCTGTTCCTGACGGCCGGCATCATCGGCATCATGGGCCTGATCCCCAATATGCCGCACGTCGCCTTCCTGACCCTGGCCGGCGCGCTGGGGTGGGGCGGCTGGGTGCTGCACAAGCGCAGGCAGGCCGCGGCGGTAGCCGCCGAGGAGGTCCCGCCGCAGGCGATCACCCAGGCGCAGGCTGCTGCCGCGGAGGCAAGCTGGGAAGACGTTTCCATGGTGGACCAGCTGGGCCTCGAGGTGGGCTACCGGCTGATTCCCCTGGTGGACCACGCCCAGAACGGCGAACTGCTGCATCGCATCCGGAGCTTGCGCAAGAAGTTCGCGCAGGACGTGGGTTTCCTGCCGCCGGTGGTTCACATCCGCGACAATCTGGAACTCAAGCCCAACGACTACCGCATACTGTTGTCCGGCGTTGAAGTGGGCAACGGCGTCGCGATGCCCGGCCAGTGGCTGGCCATCGACCCGGGCGGCGTGACGATGCAGATCAAGGGCACGCCCACCACCGACCCGGCCTTTGGCCTGCCCGCGCTGTGGATCGACGGTTCGCTGCGTGACCAGGCCCAGGTGGCCGGTTATACCGTGGTGGACGCGGGCACGGTCGTCGCCACGCACCTGAACCACCTGATGCATCGCCACGGCTCCAATCTGCTGGGCCGCCAGGAAGTCCAGCAGTTGCTGGACCGCATCGGCCGCGACGCGCCCAAGCTGGTCGAGGACCTGGTTCCCAAGACGCTGTCGCTCACCGCGCTGCAAAAGGTGCTGCAAGGCCTGCTGTCCGAAGAAGTGCCGATCCGCGACATGCGCACCATCATCGACACCCTGTCGGAACACGGGCCGCGCCTGGCCGCGCAGGCCGCGGGTTCGGGCGGCCAGCCCGATATCAACGAACTGATCGCGTTGACGCGCCGTTCGCTGGGCCGCGCGATCACGCAGCAGTGGTTCCCGGGCGAGGGCGAGTTGCGCGTCATCGGGCTGGACGTGAAGCTGGAGCGGGTGCTGTCGCAGGCCATGACGACCAGTGGCGGCCTGGAGCCGGGCCTGGCCGACACGCTCCTGCGCGAAGCGCAGGCCGCGGTCGAACGGCAGGAATCGCAGGGCAATGCGCCGGTGCTGCTGGTGTCGCCGGTCCTGCGCGCGCCGCTGTCGCGTTTCCTGCGCCACCACCTGCCGCAGTTGGGCGTGTTGTCGAACACTGAAATACCCGATGAGCGCATCGTCCGCGTGACGGCGCTGATCGGCGGGAGCAACGGGCAATGAAGATCAGCCGCTTCTTCGGGGCAAACAGCAGGGATGTGATGCGCCAGGTGCGCCAGATCCTGGGGCCGGACGCCCTGATCGTGTCGAACCGCAGTGTCGATGGCGGCATCGAGGTGCTGGCCACCGTCGATGGCGCATTCGACGACGATGCGGGTGCTTCGCCGCGCGAAACGGCGGCGCACGCGCCGTCCGTGCAGGAGCGGGCGCCGTCGCCGTCCAGCTCCCCGTTTGGCGCGCCGGCCCCGGCCGAGCGCCCGCCGGTCCCGCCCGTGGCCATGCCGCAGACCGGCTACTCGGCGCCGCCGCAGACCAGCTACATGGCCCCGGCGCGGTCCATTGCCGCTTATCAGTCCGCGTACGCCTCTTCGACACTGCCCGAGCCCGAGCACTCGCCGGATCCGGCCGGCTCCTTGGCGCCGGCATCCGCCGCGGCAGACGCGGCGGCAATTCCGCCAGGCACGGTTGATCCTTTGGCATACGTGCCGGCCGGGTCTGCCCATGGCGCGTTTGCTCCTGGCGTGTCGGCTCATGGCGCACCTGCCCAGCCCGCGTTTACTCCATCCGCGCCTCAGCCGGCCGCGCCTCAGCCGGCCGCGCCTAAGCCGGCCGCGCCTAAGCCGGCCGCGCCCATACGCGTCGAGCTGCCGGCCTTGCCGCCTGCGCGCCGGCCAATGGACGCAGGTGGTTCCGCCGCTGCACCGACGCGTGCGCATGCCGCTTCGATGGCGGCCGCCGCGCCCGCTTTCCACGTGCCGGCCGCTCCCGCGTCCGGCCTCGCCACGCCCGACGCCTACGTGCCGGCCAGGGCTTCTGCATATACGTCTCCAGCGGCGCCCGCAGCCGCTCCCGCACCCGCCGCGCCGTCCATGGCCCGCATGCCGGACGCGCCCGTGCGCCAGCCGCTCATGCCGCAGGCGGCGCTGCCCGTCGATACGGCGGCCGGATTGCAGGACGCGATCAGCGCCTTGCGCGGCGCGCTTGAAACCCGCATGGACGGCCTGCTTTGGGGCGGGCGTCAAGGGGCCGGCCGCGAACCCGCGGGCGCCGCGCTGTTCCGCAGCCTGCTGGATGCCGGCTTCAGCACGAAGCTGGTGCGCACGCTGGTCGAGCGTCTGCCGCAAGGGCTCGCGCCCGAGGCCGCGCTGAGCTGGGCCCGCAACGAACTGGTGACGCACCTGCCAGTGGTGCGTTCCGAAGATGAATTCCTGGCCGGCGGGGTGTATGCGCTGGTCGGTCCGACCGGCGTGGGCAAGACCACGACGCTCGCCAAGCTTGCCGCCCGCTGCGTTGCCCGCGAAGGCCGGGAGCAGGTCGCGATGCTGACCACCGACCTTTTCCGGATCGGGGCGCTGGAACAACTGCAGATCTACGGCCGGCTGATGGGCGTGCCGGCGCATTCGGTGCGCGACGCCGGCGAGCTGCGACGCATCCTGGCCGAGCTTGGCAATCGCAAGATTGTCTTGATCGACACCACCGGCATCAGCCAGCGCGACCGCCTGGTGGCGGAGCAGGCGGCGATGCTGTGCAATGCGGGCAAGCCCGTGCGCCGGCTGCTGGTCCTGAACGCCGCGAGCCAAGGCGACACGCTGGATGAAGTCGCGCACGCCTACCGCAATGGCGTGGGCGAGGACGTGGCCGGATGCATCATCACCAAGCTGGATGAGGCCACGCGTCTGGGAGCGGCGTTGGATACGGCCATCCGTCATCGGTTGCCCATCCACTACACGTCGGTCGGGCAGAAAGTGCCAGAACACATGGAACTGGCGCGGGCGGACACGCTGATCGACCGGGCTTTTTCGATGGTCGAGCGTGCCCGTGCCCTGTACACGCCCAGCGAAGCAGACCTGGCATCCCTGGTTTCGTCGTCGCGTGAAACCGAGGCCGTGGATCCCGTGCGCCGCCGCCAGTTGCTGGCGTCGGCCATTCTGCGTCCGCAAGGCGGGTCGGCCTCGATCGCCGCTGCGCAGAACCTCGATGACACCATCGCCTGGCTGGACAATGATCCGGCCTGCCTGCAGGCGCGCGCCGCCTGGCGGGAATACGTCAGCGATGGCGCCGGTTCCAGCCTTGCCGCGCTGGGCGACGATCCGCTTGCAATGGTGCGCCGCGAATTTTCCGCGGCCTGCGCCAGGAATCTGCTTGTCATGCACGGCAGGACCAGCATGAAGGGCGACGCTCTGCCCGGCGGCACCTTGCTCGGTTCGCTTCTGATGAGCGACCGCGGCGCGGCGCTGGCCGCGCCCTCGCAGCAGCTGGTGCTGCCGCACGGCATGCTCAGCTCGTTCGCGCCCGCCGCGCCTGCCCAGCCGGATCCCGTCCTGGCATTGGAAGCGCGCGTGCGCTGGCTGGGCGAGCGCCTGCCGGCTCTGCCTCTGGTGCACATGCTGGAGGCGGGCACCGTCGCATTGTGGCAGACCTTCAGCGAGCAGGACGTTTCCTGGGTGGCCCGCTGCCCGGGCGGCTTGCGCGTGATCCAGGACGAATGCCCCACCAATCTGAACGCCGTGGGCAAGAGCGTAGGCTACCTGCCCGTGGGCCAGCCGGGCGATATGCCCGGATTGCGCAGCGTCAAGGATGGCAAGGCCGTGCCGCTGGCGCTTTGGGCGTCGGGCACCGAAATCGTCCTGCCGGGCAAGGGGCAGGGCGCCGCCGTGCGCCTGATCTGCGCCCGGCTGATCGACACGGTCAGCGGTGAAGTCACCGGACAATTGTTCGGCACGACGAATCTCTCCGCGTCGCAGGCGGATGCCGCTACCGTCGCACGCTGGCTGGTCTTGCAGGACGAAGCCAAGGCCGGCTTCCGCTACATGGCCAACGCCTGGCAGGCCCTGCCAGCCGTGGACGGCGCGCACACGCTGGCGCGGCAATCGCTGATGGCGGGCCAGTTGGGCGCGGCATGTTGGCAGTTGGCGCATTCGGCGGCGGCGGAAGTCGCGCGCGGCCCCTTGTCGGCCATCGTGGGATCGGAACGCAAGCTGTCCGGCCGGATGTTGCCCGTGGCCCTGCTGAAGATGTTCGCCATGCTGGAGATGACTGGCGGGGCTTGATGGGGCCCGCTGGATGCTGGCCTGAGTGGGTTTCGTTTATTTCGAATTTCGAATATTTCGTTTAAACTGGGCATTGTTTCCCGCACTATCGGAGCCTCTCATGCCCCAGACTGCCCTGTCCAAAATGACGCTTCCCGTCGAGCGCGAGGTGGAAGCGGCTGTGCACGGCCAGCGTGCCTTGGCGGCCTATCTCGCGACCAAATTCGAAACCCAGAGCATTCAGATCTTCGACGAGCAGAACCAGGCCCATCAGGTGGAATTGCCTACCTCGGCGTTGCGTCTGCTCGTGGATATCCTGGCCGAACTGGCCGATGGCAATGCCGTCCAGGTTGTCCCGATCCATGCCGAGTTGACGACTCAGGAAGCAGCCGATCTGCTCAACGTTTCGCGGCCCCATATCGTCAAGCTGCTGGAAGAGGGCCTGCTGCCGTTCCACCGCACTGGCAAGCACCGCCGCGTGCGCTTCGCGGACCTGATGAAGTTCAAGACCGAACGCGAGCGCACCAGTGAGCAAGCCTTGGAAGAGCTGGCGAAGCAGGCGCAGGAGTTGGCGATGGGATACGAATGAGGCATTCGCCGTTCACCGCCATCTATGACGCCTGTGTCCTATATCCCGCACCGTTGCGGGATTTCCTTATGTGGCTCGGACTGTCCGGGCGTTTCCGTGCGCGCTGGAGTGCACAGATTCACGATGAGTGGAAACGAAATCTGCTGCTAAACCGTCCGGATCTCGCGCCCGAGCAACTGGACCGTACTTCGGCGTTGATGGACCGGGCCATCCCCGACGGTCTGGTGACCGGGCACGAAAGCCTCATTGATGGGCTGAACTTGCCCGATCCCGATGACTGCCATGTCCTGGCCGCCGCGATCCGCTGCAGCGCCAGCGTGATCGTCACGTTCAACCAGAAGGATTTCCCTGCCGCTGCGCTCGCCCCGTTCGGCATCGAGGTGCAGCACCCGGATGAATTCATCGAGAATCTGTTGGATCTGGATCAGGCCGCGGTCGTGTCAGCCGCTCAGCGTCAGCGTGCGCAACTCAAAAATCCGGCGATGGATGTGGATCGTTATCTGGATGCGCTGTTGAGGCAGGGGCTGGTTCAGACCGTCAAGGCGCTGACTACCTATCGCGCCATTCTGTGACGCATCGAGCAGATCGGCGCGGACGAACGCAGCCGGAACCTCGGTAAAGCGGGGACTCGGGCCCCGGACAGCCAAGGCTCGTGCCCAATGCGCGGTGAAATAAAAAAGGCGGCGTGTGATGCACGCCGCCATTTTTTTTACCCGGGTATTTCTTCAGCCGGCAACGATCGGTTTGCGGCCAGGAGCCCCGCGGGCGCCGCGGCCTTGGGCGTCGTAGGTCGACGCGCTGCCCACGCCGATGTTGCGCAGGGCGTCCAGCGACTGCTGCGTATAGCGCAGGTGCACGTCTATCAGGGCGCCGTTGCGCATGTTGATTTCGTTCGCCGAAGCCGATTTGGACAGCAGCGCCTGCCAGACGCCGGAAAGCTGAGGGTATTGAACGGCTGCCTGCTCGGTGCCGGCGTGCCCGGCGGGCAGGCCGATTTCGGTGAGCAGGCCGTCGCGCGTCTGGCTCAGGTCGACCAGCTGCTGGGCGACGCCGCGCTTGCGCTCGGTGATCTCATGCAGCGCGTCGACGTTGCCCTGTCCGACCAGCACCTCGGTTTCTTCTTCCAGGATGGCGGAGAACGCGGTGATCAGGACATCTTCCTGCTTCATGCAGGATTGCAGGGATTCGACGAGGCTCATGTGATGCGGCTCAGGTGCGGGGTGAAGGGGGCAGGCTACTTCAGCAGATCGCGGGCGCTGGCGATCAGGCTGTCGGCGATGCGGCCGGTGTCGATCTTGAGCTGGCCCGAGGCGATGGCGGCGCGAATGGCGGCAACGCGTTCGACATTGACGTCGTTCGAGCCGTCTTGCAGGGCGAGCATCTTGCGCGATGCGGAGCTCAGCGCCACTTGCGAGCTGCTCGAGCCGCTGGCGCTGCCGGCGCCGTAGGCCTGGCTGACCGCGGATTCAGCGCGGGCACCGATGGCGTCGGCCGATAGGGGCCGGTTGGTGGTCGAATTGATTTTCAAGGTTTTCTCCGCAGGGCGTCCTGGGTCGGTTTGCGACGGATCCGCCTACTCATGTCTCAGTAACGACAAGGTCCGAAGGAACTTTAGGGTATGTGCTCGGCCGTCGCAACGCGATATGTAACATTAACTACAGTTGTATTTCAACCAGCGTGGAGTTCCGGACAACCCCGCTGACCACCTGGCCGCCCGCGGTGCGGACCTGGACCATCGCGCCGGGCGCGGCATTGTCCATGGCCTCGCCCTCGCTGCTGACCACGAAGCCATTGCCTCGGGCGTTGATCCGGACATTCGTGCCCCGCGTCACCGACTGGGCGTTTCGCAACGAGGAGCCCCGGACCGGCTGGCCGGCGTTGATGCGGTAGGCCGCCGTCATGCCCACGACGGTCTGCGGGTCGGTGATGGCGCCCGGGGGCAGGGTGACCAGATCGCCGTCCCGGGGGGCCAGGTCGGCGGGGCTCAAGGCCTGCCCGGCGGCAATCATACGCGACGCCACGTAATAGGAGCCGGGCACGCTGACCGTCGCCTGCACGTAGGCCGTCCAGGGCTTGGGCGCGGTGCAGCGCACGCCGACGGTCATCCGGGAGCGCAGCTTCATTCCGGACGGCATAAATGGGGACATGGCATCGCACGGCGCCAGGCGTTCGACGCGCGGCGGGTCGATGGCGATGGCCGGCTGGCCGGGCAGGGCGGCCAATTGTTCCTGCAGGTAGGTCTGCGCCACGATGACGACCGCTTCGGGGGCTTGGAAAACCGCTTCCTGCGCCTGAACTGCGGCCGTGGAGGCCAGCAGCAGGGCGGCGAGGCAGCCGGCGCGCGCGCGGAGGTGTCGTGCGGAGATATTCATGATGGATGAATTGTAGAAGTGGATGGCGTTCGGCAATACGTGAATTGGATGAGAAATGACGGGTTATTTGGCTGATTGTGTTCCGCCCCTGGCCCCTATCATGCCGTCATCCAATGGGATAACGGTGTGCCCGGCATCCCGGGTTTCATCCGAATTGCAACGTACGAAGGCGCCACGATGCTCGACAGGCTTAACGAAGATTTCAAGTTCTACCAGCAATCCCTGGGACTGCGCGCGCAGCGCCAGGAAGTGCTGTCGTCGAACATCGCCAACGCCGACACGCCCAACTACAAGGCGCGCGACTTCGATTTCAAGGCGGCGATGCAGAACGCCATGGAAGGCACCATGCGCCTGCCCGACACGTCGCTTGCGCTGACGTCGGCGCGCCACATCCCCGCCAAGGCCGTGTCGCAGGGCCCCACCGAACTCCTGTACCGCCTGCCGTACCAGCCCAGCCTGGACGGCAACACGGTGGACATGGACATCGAACGCGTGCAATTCGCCGATAACACCTTGCACTATCAAAGCACGATGCAAATGATCTCCGGTCGCATCCGGACCATGCAGACCGCTATTCAGGATTGATCCTTAAAGGGAGCGACAGGCAATGTCCTTGTTGAGCATTTTCGATATCGCCGGTTCGGCGCTTAGCGCGCAATCGCAGCGCATGAACGTGGCGGCCAGCAACATGGCCAACGCCGACAGCGTCGTCGGACCCGATGGCCAGGCCTATCGCGCCCGCCAGGTCGTGTTCCAGGTCAATCCGGCCCCGGGGCAGGCCCTGGGCCAGGAAATCGGCGGCGTGCGCGTCGCCGGTGTCGTCCAGGACCAATCGCCCTTGAAGCAGGTCTACGACCCCAAGCATCCCATGGCGGACGCTCAGGGCTACATCAGCATGCCCAACGTCGACCCGGTGGCCGAAACGGTCAACATGATCGCGGCGTCGCGGTCGTACCAGGCCAACGTCGAGGTGCTCAACACCGCCAAGGCGCTGATGCAGAAGACGCTGACCATCGGTCAATCCTAATTTCCTGACAGAGTGAATCCATGACCACCGTCGACCAAAACACGAGCACCACCGGCCTGGGCCTGGCTCAGACCGGCGCCAACAGCGCCAGCACGGCGCAGGGCCTGCAGGACCAGTTCCTGAAGCTGCTGGTGACGCAGCTCCAGAACCAGGATCCGCTGAACCCCATGCAAAACGCCGAGCTGACCTCCCAGCTCGCGCAGATCTCCACGGTGGAAGGCATCACCAACCTGAAGAACACCATGCTCGCCATCAGCGGGCAGATCGACGTGTCCCAGTCGATGAACGCGGTCGCGATGATCGGCAAGGGCGTGCTGATTCCCGGCGCCAAGGTCAAGGTCGGCGTGGACAGCGACAATCCGGCTGACCGCGTGGTCACCCCGTACGGCCTCGACCTGCAAGGCGACGCCGCCAAGGTGCAAGTGCGCATCTCGGACGCGAACGGCGCGGTCGTGCGCACGATCGAACTGGGCGAACAGAAAACCGGCGTGTACACCCTGGAATGGGACGGCAAGAACGACAGCGGCGTGGCGCTGGAGGCGGGCGCATACAACGTGTCCGTGCTGGCCACCGACGCCGAGGGCACGAAGGTGAATTCGGAAGTGCTGAGCTACGGCATGGTCAAGAGCGTGGCGTATTCCACGAACGGCCTGCGTCTGGATCTGGGCCTTGACGGCCAGACCAGCATGCTGGACGTGCGCAAGGTGATCGGCGCCTGAACCGGGCGGAATTGAATAGGTGCCGGCGCACGGGCGGCGGCTCATCCACTAAAGATTAGCGAGAGAAAACATGGGCTTCGGACAAGGATTGAGCGGCTTGAACGCCGCTGCGCAGAACCTGGACGTCATCGGCAACAACATCGCCAACTCCGGCACGGTCGGCTTCAAGTCGTCCACGACGTCGTTCGCCGACGTCTACGCCAGTTCGCGCGTGGGCCTGGGCGTGAAGGTCGCGGCCATCAGCCAGCGCTTCACCGTGGGTACGGTGAACGGCGGTGGCGGCGAATACGACATCGCGATCGACGGCGCCAAGGGCATGTTCCGCGTAACGGACCAGAGCGGCGCGGTCATGTATACCCGCAACGGCGAATTCCTGGTCGACAAGAACAACTTCATCGTCAACGCGCAGGGCTACCGCATGACCGGCTACCCGCCCGGCGCCGTTGGCGCGAACCCGGTGGAACTGCAGCTCCCGACCGCCAACGTGGCGCCGGTGGCGACGTCCACGGCCACCACCGTGGCCAACCTGGATGCCAACGCCAAGGTCATCTACCTGACCGACACGGTGACGTCGCCGGCCGTCAACGGCTCGGTGACACTGACCGCTGCGGCTCCGCCTGCGGTCACCGGAAACTATACGTTCACTCGCAATCCCGCAGGCGACATCGTTTGGGAGACGGCGGCGCCCGCGCTCGGCGCGCCGCCGGCGGGCACTTACGGCACCGCGCCCAACCTGATCACCGTGGACGGCACTGGCGCCATCACCGCCGGCGACATCACGCAGGTGCCCGGCTACACCAACTACACGGCCGCCGTGACGGAATTGGCCAAGCCCTTCGATCCGAAGATCGCGGGCAGCTACACCAACGCGTCGCCCATGACCGTGTTCGACTCGCTGGGCAACTCGCACCAGGTGATGCAGTACTTCGTCAAGCGTCCCGCCGACGCCACGGGCAGCGTCTACGACGTGTACTACACGATGGACGGCCAGGCCATGGCGCCGACGACCGAAGTGGGCGGCGTGTGGGGCAACCCGCAGAAGTTCACGTTCAACAACGCCGGCACGATGACCAGCGCACCGACCGTGACCCTGAGTTTTGCCCAGCCCGGCGGCACGGCTACCCCTGCCGACCCGCTCAGCATCGCCGTCAACTACACGGGTACCACCCAGTACGGCAGCAACTACAAGCTGGTTGCCAAGCCCGACGGCTACACGTCCGGCGAATTCAGCGGCATCAACATCAGCGGCGACGGCAGCCTGGTCGCCAGCTACACCAACGGCGAAACCCAGGTGGTCGGCACGATCGTGCTGGCGGACTTCGCCAACCTGCAGGGCCTGCAGCCGGTGGGCAACAACGCCTGGAAGGAAACGGCGGCTTCCGGCCAGCCCATCCTGGGCCAGCCGGGTTCCAACGGCATGTCGAACGTGGTCGGTCAAGCCACCGAGGCCTCCAACGTCGACATGAGCAAGGAACTGGTCAACATGATCATTGCCCAGCGCACGTACCAGGCCAACTCGCAAACCATCAAGACCCAGGACGAAATCATGCAAGTCCTGATGAACCTGAAGTAATGCCGGGCAGGCACGCGACGACACCGACGGAATAGGCAATGGATAGAATCATCTACACCGCCATGAATGGCGCAGCGCGGATCACTGAGCATCAGGCCGCGCTCTCCAACAACATGGCCAACGTGAACACGGCGGGATTCCGCGAGCAGATCGCGCTTTACCGCTCGGTTCCGGTGACGGACGGGGTGAGCCTTCCTACGCGCGTTTCGACGGTGGCGTCCACGCCAGGCAACAGCTTTCAGATGGGCACCATGCAGACCACGGGCCGCGACCTGGACGTGGCCCTGTCCAGCGAAAACGGCTGGATCGCGGTGCAGACGCCGCAAGGCGAGGCCTACACGCGCGCCGGCAGCCTGCAGGTCGGCATCAACGGCCTGCTGCAGACCTCGTTGGGGCAACCCGTCCTGTCGGATCAGGGCGGCCCCATCGACGTGCCCGACCAGGCCGCGCTGACCATCACGTCGGACGGCACCATCACCGCCATCGGCGCGGGCGATGCGCCTAACAACATCCTGAACCTGGGCCGGCTCAAGCTGGTCAACCCGGACAACGCGCAACTGGTGCATGGCGACGACGGCGTCTTCCGCATGGCGCCCGTCAATGGCCAGCCGGCGCCGCCGGTGCCCGCGGACCCGGGCCTGCGCCTGTTGTCGGGCGTACTGGAAGGCAGCAACACCAATCCCATGGCGTCGATGGTAGGCATGATCGAAAACGCCCGCCGCTTCGAGCAGCAGATGCAGGTGATTCAGCATTCGGACCGCAACGCGGAACGCGCCAACGGCATTTTGTCCGTCAGCTGATTTAAATAAACAATACGCTCGCGGCCGGGCCGCGGCACCAGGAGTACTTCATCATGATGCGTTCGTTGTGGATTGCCAAGACGGGCCTGGAAGGTCAACAGACCTCCATGGACGTGATTTCCAACAACTTGGCCAACGTCTCCACCAACGGGTTTAAGCGCGGCCGTGCCGTGTTCCAGGACCTGATGTACCAGACGCTGCGCCAGCCCGGCGCCCAGGTGGGCGACGCCACGCAGCTTCCGTCCGGCCTGCAGTTGGGTACCGGCGCCCGCGTGGCCGCCACCGAGCGCATCCATTCTTCGGGCAACCTGAACAACACCGGCGGCGAAATGGACGTCGCCATCGACGGCCGCGGCTTCCTGCAGATCGAACTGCCCGACGGCACGCAAGCCTACACCCGGGACGGCGCCCTGCAGCGCGACCAGAACGGCCAATTGGTCACCGTCAGCGGCTATGTCATCCAGCCGCCGATCAACGTGCCGGACAATGCCTTGTCCCTCACGATCGGCAAGGACGGCATGGTGTCGGTGACGCAGCCTGGCGCCGCCGGGATCAACGTCCAGATCGGCCAGCTTCAGGTCGCCACCTTCATCAACCCGACCGGCCTGCAAAGCATCGGCGAAAACCTGTACCTGGAAACCGACGCTTCCGGTCCGGCCAACCTGCTGCAGCCCGGCGTGGACGGCGCGGGTTCGATCATGCAGAACTACGTCGAGACGTCCAACGTGAACGTTGCCGAAGAACTGGTCAACATGATCACGACGCAACGCGCTTACGAAATGAACAGCAAGGCCGTCAAGACTTCGGACGAAATGCTGGCCCGCCTGACCCAACTGTGATGCCCATGTCTGTCCTGCGTCTGGTATTTGCTGCCGCCCTGGCTATGCTGGCGGCGGGTTGCGCCATGATTCCGCCCGAACCCATCGTGACCGGGCCGACGACGGCGGCGCCTCCGCCGCCGCCCATGCCCATGGCGCAGCCCACGGGCTCCATATACCAGCCCACGACTTACGGCAATTACCCGTTGTTCGAGGACCGCCGCCCGCGCAACGTTGGCGACATCGTCACCATCGTCCTGAACGAGCGCACCAATGCCTCGAAGAACGTGGCGACGAACACCAACCGCACGGGTTCGACCACGCTGGGCATCGCCGCCGCGCCGTCCTTCATGGATAGCTGGGCGGGCGCCAACCTGAACACGGACGCCAAGGGCGGCAACGTGTCGCAGGGCAAGGGCGACAGCACGGCGAACAACGCCTTCACTGGCACCATCACCACGACGGTGGTGGGCGTGATGTCCAACGGCAACCTCCAGGTCGCCGGTGAAAAGCAGATCGCCATCAACCGCGGCAGCGAATACGTGCGCTTCGCGGGCGTGGTGGATCCCCGCTCCATCACGGGCACGAATACCGTGTCGTCCACCCAGGTGGCCGACGCCCGCATCGAATACCGCAGCAAGGGCGTCATGGACGAAGTCCAGACCATGGGCTGGCTGCAACGCTTCTTCCTGATCGCCTCGCCGTTCTAAGACATGAAACAACCGACTCCGATATCCGCCGTGCTGTCTCTGTTGGCGCGCGTCTGCGTCGCCGTCGGGCTGGCGGCTGGCGCCGGTACGGCGCAGGCTGAACGCCTCAAGGACCTGGCCTCCATCCAGGGCGTCCGAGGCAACCAGTTGATCGGCTACGGCCTGGTCGTGGGCCTGGACGGCAGCGGCGACCAGGTGCGCCAGACGCCCTTTACGCAGCAAAGCCTGACCAACATGCTGTCCCAGCTGGGCATCACGGTGCCCGCCGGCAGCAACATGCAGTTGAAGAACGTCGCGGCCGTCATGGTGACCACGACCTTGCCCGCGTTCGCCCGGCCCGGACAGACGCTGGATGTAGTGGTGTCGTCCATGGGCAATGCCAAGAGCCTGCGGGGCGGCACCTTGCTGATGACGCCGCTCAAGGGCGCCGACAGCCAGGTCTACGCCATCGCCCAGGGCAACATCCTGGTGGGTGGCGCGGGCGCGTCCTCGGGGGGCTCCAGCGTTCAGATCAACCAGCTCAACGGCGGGCGCATCAGCTCGGGCGCCATCGTCGAGCGCGGCGTCCCGACCACGTTTTCGCGCGACGGCTATATCCACGTCGAGCTGAACAATACCGATTTTGGCACCGCCCAGAACGTGGCGACGGCGTTGAACCGCAAGTTCGGCCAGGGTACGGCCACGGCGCTGGACGGCCGGGTCGTGCAGGTGCGCACGCCGATGGAACTGGCCTCGCAGGCCCGTTTCCTGTCGCAGGTCGAAGACCTGCAGGTGACGCGCGCGCCCACGGTCGCCAAGGTCATCATCAACGCCCGCACGGGGTCGGTCGTCATGAACCGCACGGTCATGATCGAAGAGGCCGCCGTGGCGCACGGCAATCTGTCCGTCATCATCAATCGCCAGAACGAGGTCTTCCAGCCGGATACCCCGTTCACGCAAGGGCAGACGGTGGTCGTGCCGAATACCCAGATCGAGGTGCGCCAGGACAACGGCTCGCTGCAGCGCGTGAATACCAGCGCCAATCTGGCCGATGTGGTCAAGGGCCTGAACGCGCTGGGCGCCACACCCCAGGACCTGCTGGCTATCCTGCAGGCGATGAAGACCGCGGGCGCCCTGCGCGCCGAACTGGAAATCATCTGACGGCCATGGCTTACACCAATGATGCGGCTCGCGGCGCCACTCGGCAGGATTCGGTCTTCGACATGGGCCGCCTGTCCGACCTGAGGCGCGACGTCAAGAAAGACCCCGCGGGCACCGAACAGCAGAAGCAGGTGGCCAAGCAGTTCGAGGCCCTGTTCCTGCAGATGATGGTCAAGCGCATGCGCGAGGCCACGCCCAAGGAAGGGCTGTTCGACTCGCAGCAGACCCAGATGCTGCAATCCATGGCCGACGAGCAGCTTGCGCTGCATCTGGCCTCGCCGGGCATCGGGCTGTCGCAATCCATCCTGGCGCAGATGCAGCAAGGCAAGCCCGGCGATGTCTCCGCCGACGCCGTGAAGAGCATCGGGCAGGGCGGCGACCTGGATTTCCGCCCGGGCGGCTCGCGCGAAGTCTCGGCGCTGCTCAATGTCATGCGCAACAACCGCCCCAGCGACCGCGCGCTCGCGGCGGCCGAAGGAGCCCCGGACCACGTGGTCAGCTTCGTATCCAGGATGTCGCGCGCCGCGAACCTGGCTTCGCAGCAGAGCGGCGTGCCGGCGCGGCTGATCATGGGCCAGGCGGCGCTGGAGTCGGGCTGGGGGCAGCGCGAGATCAAGCACGAAGATGGCCGTACCAGCTACAACCTGTTCGGCATCAAGGCGGGCTCCAGCTGGAAGGGCAAGGTCGTCAACGTGCTCACCACCGAATACGAAGACGGCGTCGCTAAAAAGGTGACGCAACCTTTCCGGGCCTATGCCTCGTACGAGGAATCGTTCGCGGACTACGCCCGCCTGATCGGTAACAGCCCGCGCTACGAAAGCGTGACGCAGGCCCGCAACGAGATCGACGCGGCGCGCCGGATCCAGGACGCCGGCTACGCGACCGACCCGCGCTACGCGCAGAAACTGATCGGCATCATGGGCCAGCTGCGCGGCGCGGCATCCAGCGTGGAAAATTCTCGCCAGATGCTGGAAGGACTCTAAATTTGGGTGGGCTCCTGCCGTAAACGGAGTATCCAGAGATATCAGCTGCGGTTACATACGGGGTTGTCAGCATGAATTTGTACAAAACGGCATTGGGTGGGTTGAACGCGGCACAGGCAGGTCTGGCGACCACTGGCCACAACATCAACAATGCCACCACTGTGGGCTACAACCGCCAACGCGTGATGACCTCGACCGCGGGCGCGCAAGCCACCACCAACGGTTACATCGGCCGCGGCGTCCAGGTCGACACGGTCGAGCGCAGCTACGACAGCTTTCTGTATAAGCAGCTTGTCGGCGCGAACGGCAGCGGCGCCCAGTTGCAGGCGCAGTTGGACCAGGTCTCGAAGATCAACAACCTGTTCTCCGATCGCACCGTCGGCATCGCGCCGGGCCTGACCAATTTCTTCACCAGCATGAACACGGTGGCCAGCAAGCCCGCCGATCCCGCCGCGCGCGCCGATCTGCTGGGTCAAGCCAATAGCCTGACTACCCAGATCCGCTCGGCCTACCAGGAAATGCAGAATCAGCGCGAAGGCCTGAATACGCAGATCACCACCACGGTCGACCAGGTCAACAGCTACCTGTCCCGCATCGACGACCTGAACCAGCAGATCTCGCTGGCTTCCGGCAAGGCCGGCGGCAGCCCCCCCAACGATCTGCTCGACCAGCGCGATCAGGCCGTGATGGAACTGAACCAGTTGATCGGCGTCACCACCTACGAGCAGGGCGACAAGATCAGCGTCTCGCTGACCAAGGGCGGCCAATCCCTGCTGTCGGGCACCACCATCTATCCGCTGCAAGCCGTTTCCTCGGCGGCGGACACCAGCCGCACCGTTCTGGCGTACACGCTGCCGGCGGGCTCGGGCAAGACCATCGCCGTCGAAATGAGCGACAGCGAAGTCACCGGCGGCAAGCTGGGCGGTCTGTTGCAGTTCCGCGCCTCGTCGTTGGACGTGCTGCAGAACCAGCTTGGTCAGATGGCTGTCGGGCTGGCGATGTCCTTCAACGAGCAGCACAAGCTGGGCCTGGACCAGAGCGGCAACCCGGGCACGGATTTCTTCAGCATCGGATCGCCGCAGGGCGTTCCGAACGCACAGAACAAGAGCAACGCGCAGATCTCCGGCGAATTCACGAACCTGGCGAACGTCAACGCCAAGGATTACGAGATCTCGTTCGACGGCACCAACTACCAGGTGCTGCGCATGCCGGAAGGCGCGCAGATCTACAACGGTCCGGCCACCGGCACGCCTCCTACCGCCACGTTGAACCTTGAAGGCGAGATGGGCGTCACGTTGACCATCAACGCGCCGCCCCAGGCGGGCGACAAGTGGTCGCTGTCGCCCACGCGCGATGCCGCGCGCGATATCAACGTCCTGATCACCGATCCGGAAAAGGTCGCGGCGGCCGATGCCGAGGGCGGTGACGCCAACGGCAAGAACGCCCTGAAGCTGGCGCAGTTGCAGAACGGCAAGCTTCTGGCGCACGGCACCATGAGCATCAACGACATGTTCGCCCAGGTGGTGAACACGGTGGGTGTGCAGACGCAACAGGTCAAGACGGCGGCCACGGCGCAGGTCAACCTGATCAAGCAGACCACGGCGGCCCAGCAGGCGGTGTCGGGCGTCAACCTGAACGAAGAGTACGTCAGCCTGTCGCTGTACCAGGAACAATATCAGGCCAGCGCTCGCATCATCGACGTGGCCAGCACGATTTTTGACACGCTGTTGGGCCTGCGCGGCTGATCGGCTCGTTGAACTGTGATTACTAAAAAGATTTTCGGAGTTGCACCATGCGCCTGAGCACCACGATGATGTACACGAACGGTCTGAGCGGTGTTCTTGCTCAGGAATCCGACATGAATCGCCTGGTCGAGCAGGTCGGTAGCGGACGCAAGTTTCTGAGCCCGGCGGATGATCCGCTGTCGGCGTCCCTGTCGATCGGCGTCGCGCAGACGCAGAGCATGAACAGCACGTATGGCCTGAACCGGAATACCGCAAAGACCAATCTGGGCCAGGAAAGCAACATCCTGGATTCGGTCACGACCGCCTTGCAGGACGTGCGTACCCGCGTGGTTCAAGCCGGTAACGGCACCTTCGCCGACAGCGATCGCCAAGCCCTGTCGACCGCGCTCAAGAGCGCCCGCGATGCGCTGCTGGGCCTGGCGAACAGCACCGATGGCAACGGCCAATACCTATTCTCGGGTTATCAAGGCGGCGTGGTGCCTTACGCCCAGGACGCCACGGGCAAGATCGTCTACAGCGGCGCCACCGGCGAACGCACGGTGCAGGTCGACCAGTCGCGCCAGTTGTCCACCAGCGACCTCGGCAGCGACATCTTCAATCGCGCCAATCCGGGCTCGCAGGCGTATGTCAGCACCGCCGCGCCCGGCAATACGGGTACGGCCCAGTTCAGCACCGTGTCGGTCACGCCGGGCAGCCCCAACATCGGCAAGAATTTCAGCCTGCAGTTCGAATCGGATCCCGCCACGGGCAACATGGGCTATCGCGTCATCACGACGGACCCCAATGCGACCCCGCCCGTGCCGCCGGTGATCACACCCGCGCCTCCCGCCACCCCCACGGTCTACACCCCGGATTCCAGCATCGATTTCGGCGGCGTCGCGGTGGTGATCAAGGGTACGCCCCAGAACGGCGACGTGATCAACGTCGAGAGCATCCAGTCCGCCGACGTGGACATGTTCAACACGCTCGACAACCTGATCAAGGTCCTGGATTCGCCTATTGCCGGCGATGAAAAGGCACTGGCCAAGTTGAACAACGAACTGGCCACCGCGAACAAGAAGCTGTCGTCCAACTACGACAACGTCCTGACGGTGGCCGCTTCGGTGGGTGCGCGCCTGAACGAACTGGATGCGCTTGACGCAACCGGTACGCAAAAGGGCCTGTCGTATTCCAAGTCCTTGTCGGATCTCGAAGACCTGGACTACTACGCCGGCGCCAGCCAGCTCGCATTGCGCCAAGTGGCATTGCAGGCGGCTTCGGCGGCTTTCATGACCATTCAAGGGTCCAGTCTGTTCAGCCGCAAGTAATGCGGTAGGCCTCAAGACCGCGTTCCACGGGGCGCGGCAAGTTGCGCATTTGCGGACGCTGCTGGCAAAAGCCGGGGCGTCCGTGGTTGCGTGTAGGGTAGGAAGTGTTGTTTCACGCTGCTTAACGTTCGCTCGGATATTTCATGCTTGGTAATTTGAAAGTTCGCACCTGTATCGTTCTGGTGCTGTTGCTCTTCACGGGCGCCATGTTCATATCCAATGGCGTGGCGTGGATGGGTTTGAACTCCAGCAATGAAAAGCTGGAGCGTGTGAACGACGCCTACTCCAATCAGGCGACGCAGCTCAATCGCGCCTACATGGCCTTCCTGCGGGGCCGGCTGCTGCTTGCCACGTCGCTGATGGACATGCAGCAGGGCAAGACCGAACAGGCCGCGTCGCAGACCAAGCGGGCCGAAGCCCTCATGCAGGAAGGCGGCAAGTCGCTGGATGCCTTCCGCAAGGCGCCGCGCATGGCCGGTTCTGAAGCGCTGGTGGAAAAGCTGGAAGCCGCCTACAGGCAGTTCGACGACGTCTACAAACGCCAGGCGGCCGCGCTGTCGACCATGGCCATTCAGCAGTACCTGGATCTGAACGACGCGGGCAGCGCGGCCAACACCGCCTTCCGCGAAGCCGTCAACGGCGTGCTGCAGTTCGTGGACGAACGCACCAACGAACTTGTGGTCCAGGCAGAGGCCGACCACCGCATCTCGCGCACCGTGACCATCGTGCTGCTGGCGATCGCGCTGATGCTGGCCGTGGGCTGCTGGCTGTTCATCAATCGCACCGTGCTGCGTCCGCTGCACGAGGCGGGCGATCACTTCGACAAGATTTCGGGCGGCGATTTCACGGGCCGCATCGAGGTCCGCAGCACCAATGAAATCGGCCATTTGTTTGGCGCGATCAAACGCATGCAGGAAAGCCTGACCCGCACGGTGGCATCGGTGCGCCGCGGCGTGGACGAGATCAATGTCGGTTCGCGTGAAATCTCCGCGGGCAACACGGACCTGTCCAGCCGCACGGAACAGCAGGCGGCCTCGCTCGAGGAAACCGCGGCCTCGATGGAACAGCTTGCCTCCACCGTGAAGCAGAACGCCGACAACGCGCGCCAGGCCAAGCGCGCCAGGCCAACCAGTTGGCGGCCAGCGCGTCGGACGTGGCGGAGCGGGGCGGTTCGGCGGTCTCTGAAGTGGTGAACACCATGCAAGAGATTTCCGGCAGCTCGCGCAAGATCTCCGAAATCGTGTCGGTGATCGACGGGATCGCCTTCCAGACGAACATCCTGGCGCTGAACGCGGCGGTGGAAGCGGCGCGCGCGGGCGAGCAGGGCAAGGGCTTCGCGGTGGTGGCGGGCGAAGTGCGCTCGCTGGCACAGCGCAGCGCGCAGGCGGCCAAGGAAATCAAGGGCCTGATCGAAGACTCCGTGACGAAGGTGGGCGCGGGTTCGCAACAGGTTGAACGCGCGGGCGCGACGATGCAAGAGATCGTGGCGTCGGTCAAGCGCGTGACGGACATCATGGGCGAGATCTCGGCGGCGTCCGAAGAGCAGTCCAGCGGTATCGACCAGGTGAANGATGCAAGAGATCGTGGCGTCGGTCAAGCGCGTGACGGACATCATGGGCGAGATCTCGGCGGCGTCCGAAGAGCAGTCCAGCGGTATCGACCAGGTGAACCGGGCCGTGTCGCAAATGGACGAAGTGACGCAGCAGAACGCGGCGCTGGTGGAAGAAGCGGCGGCCGCGGCGGGTTCGCTGCAGGAACAGGCGCAGCGCCTGGCCGAAGCAGTGTCGGTGTTCAAGATCAACGCGGGCGAAGTCATCGAAGTGCCGGCTCGCCAACTGGCGCAGCAACGTACGGCTCCGCGCGTTTCCGCGCCGCAGGCCGCTCCTGTCGCCGAACCGGAACAGGCTGCGACGAAGGCGCCACAAGCGCCTCGCTTGACGCAGGTTGCCCGCCCCAAGCCCGCAAACGCATCCGCGGCGCGCCCGCTGCGCCGGCCGGCCACGGCGCGGTCTGCCGAGACGGCAAACGCGGTCCCGGCCACGCCGTCGCCGGCTGCTCGCCGGCCGCCGCCCTCGGATGACGATTGGGAGTCCTTCTGACGGGGCATCCCGCCAGTGCATTGAACAGGCAGTAGAAAAAACCCCTTTTACGGTCCGGCGGCCAAAAGCGCGTCGCCGGGACGACTACCGGAATATACGGAAATGTTTAGCAATTTGAAGGTGCGCACGGGCTTGATGCTTGCCCAATTAGCCGTCGCCCTGGCCGCGCTTGTTGCCATTGTCCTGGGTTGGAACAGCATGCAGTCCAATGCCCGGGCGATCAACGCACTGGATGCCTTGAGCGTGCAGCAGAGCAATCTGATCAAGGATTCCTACACGCAGATGCTGCGCGCCACGATACGCGCCGACATCGCCGCCGCGCAACGCGCGGCGGGCGACACGAACGGCGCCGCCGAAAACTCGCGCACCGTGCAGCAGCTGGTCACGGACGCCAAGAAAAAGATGGAGACCTTCAAGGCCATCCCGAAGACCACCGAGCTCGGCAAGTCCTCCGAGGGCGAGCTCGTTGCCTCCTTCAACGGTTTCGCCGACGCCCTGCAATCCATGATGGCGGCGCTGGACAAGGGCGATTCGGCGACGTATCTGTCCCTGAAGAACACCAAGGCGGGCGCGGCAAGCGGGCTTTTCTTCAAGCAGCTTGGCGAATTCGCCGCCGACATCAATACCTACAGCGAAGAGATGGTGTCGTCGTCGCGTGCGCAGGCATCGACGATGGCCTACGTCTACATCGCACTGGCGGTGCTGATCCTGGCGGTTTCGCTGGGCGCCTTCCTGTTCATGAACCGCGTCGTCCTGCGCCCCTTGCGCGCTGTCAGCGACAGTTTCGACAAGATCGCCGGCGGGGACCTGACCGTGCGCGTGGAAGTGAATTCCAGCAATGAGATCGGCGTCCTGATGGCCGCCGTCAAGCGCATGCAGGAAAGCCTGGCCCGTACCGTGTCGACGGTGCGCCGTGGCGTGGACGAAATCAATGTGGGCTCGCGCGAGATCTCCGCGGGCAACACGGACCTGTCCAGCCGCACCGAAGAGCAGGCGGCCTCGCTCGAGGAAACCGCGGCCTCGATGGAACAGCTTGCCTCCACCGTGAAGCAGAACGCCGACAACGCACGCCAGGCCAATCAGTTGGCGGCCAGCGCGTCGGACGTGGCGGAGCGGGGCGGCTCGGCGGTGTCGNGCCTCCACCGTGAAGCAGAACGCCGACAACGCACGCCAGGCCAATCAGTTGGCGGCCAGCGCGTCGGACGTGGCGGAGCGGGGCGGCTCGGCGGTGTCGGAAGTGGTCAGCACGATGCAGGGCATTTCGGCCAGCTCGCGCAAGATCTCCGAAATCGTGTCGGTGATCGACGGAATCGCCTTCCAGACGAACATCCTGGCGCTGAACGCGGCGGTGGAAGCGGCGCGCGCAGGCGAGCAGGGCAAGGGCTTTGCGGTGGTGGCGGGCGAAGTCCGTTCGCTGGCGCAGCGGAGCGCGCAGGCGGCCAAGGAAATCAAGGGCCTGATCGAAGACTCCGTGACGAAGGTCGGCGCGGGTTCGCAGCAGGTCGAACGCGCGGGCGCGACGATGCANGCGCAGGCGGCCAAGGAAATCAAGGGCCTGATCGAAGACTCCGTGACGAAGGTCGGCGCGGGTTCGCAGCAGGTCGAACGCGCGGGCGCGACGATGCAAGAGATCGTGGCGTCGGTCAAGCGCGTGACGGACATCATGGGCGAGATCTCGGCGGCGTCCGAGGAGCAGTCCAGCGGTATCGACCAGGTGAATCGCGCCGTGTCGCAGATGGACGAAGTGACGCAGCAGAATGCGGCACTGGTAGAAGAAGCGGCTGCCGCCGCCGGTTCGCTCCAGGACCAGGCGCAGCGCCTGGCCGAAGCGGTGGCCGTGTTCAAGATCAATGCAGGCGAAGTCATCGAAGTGCCGGCACGGCAGTTGGCGCAGCAGCGCCGGCCCGCGCCGCGCGTCGTGGCGCCGGCGCCCCAGGCGGAGCCCGCAACGGCCGCCGCGGCGCCGAGGGCGGCTCCCGCCGCGCGCCTGACGCACGTTGCGCGCGCCAAGCCGGAAGCATCGGCCGGGGCGACGGCGGCGCGTCCGCCCCGCCGTCCGGCAGCGCGTCCTTCGGCGACGGCTCAGGCCGATCCGAAGCCGGCGCCCGCGGCCAGCAGCCGTAGGCAAGCGCCGTCGGACGACGATTGGGAATCTTTCTGATGCCGGCGACGCCGGCAAATGGGTAGAGGGTATGCGAGGCTATATACATCTTCTGGCGACGGCCGCGATTGCGGTCTTTCTCGCCGGCTGCGCGGCAACGGGTCACAATTTCGACCCCGGCAAGCTGTCGACCCTGACGCCCGGGCAGACCACGCTGGAAGAGGCCTCGCGGGCGCTGACCGCCCCGCCCGCCAAATTTTTCAAACAAAGCGACGGCACCTTGCTGGCGCTTTGGTCTTTCAAGATCACTTTTGTCACCGACGGCCTGTACAGCCGTAAGGAAGCCCTGTTGCAGTTCGGCCCCGACGGCCGGCTGATGCGGCTGGTCGACAGCACCAATATTCTGCTGGAACCTTGGGAACGCCAGAAATTGCTGGGACCCGCGCCTGCGCCTGAGTTGACTCAGGACTGGGCGAAGCCCGCGATGGAACCCGAGGTGCAAACCATCTATATACCCGGACCGGGCGAACCGGCCGGATTGGCGCCTCAGGGCAAATAGCCCTGCAGTTCAGTAGAGAGCATTGCGGCGCAAGCCGCAATGTACGTCGCCCTGAGTGTATGCCCCGTGTAACAGGGCGTGTCCACAGGGTGGTTTTTCATTTGGTCAGAGCAGTTCCTGAGGGATGGGGAAATACATGGAAGCGAGTCTCGAATCCGGTTCAAAGGCCGGCAAGGCCGGCAAGAAAAAAGCCGCGCGCGCACCCAAGGTCAAACGCAAGCTGCGGTTGCGCGATGCCCGCGTCGGCACGATGCTGCTGTGGGTCATGGCGTTCTTTGCGTTGTTGATCGCGGCGGTTGGAGGCTTGGCTGCCTACTTCCTGCAAAGCAATTATGAGTCGATACGCGAGGTCAATGCCCTGACCGAACGCGCCAAGCAGGTCGAGATCATCAATAGCGACATGCTGCGCGCGCGCGTGGGCTTGATGGTGGCCGCGCGTCACCTGCAGGAATCGGGCTGGGGCAGTGGCGAGAATTCCGCTCGCGACGCCGCCGCGGCGCTCAAGGGTTCGACGGACCTGCTGACTGGCGTGCGCAGCCGTTTCGCCGACTTCCAGAAGAACATGCTGCAGGACGACACCGGCCGCCAGCTTTCCATGAACCTGGTGCGCCGCTATCGCTCCTATATCGACGATGGCGTGGACACCATGGTCGAAGCCTTGCGCAGCGAAGACTATTCGACGTTCTATATGGTGAACAACGAATACGGCACGCCGCGCAGTGCCGCCTTCATCGAGGCGATCGGCCAGTTCGACAAGTACATCGCCGATCAGCAGCAGTCCACGATCGAACAGGCCGAAGCCAACTTCAACCTGGCCATGGTGGCTGTCGCCGGGGCGGTCGGTTTGGCGCTTCTGCTGATGGTGCTTGCGCGTATCCTGTTTGGCCGTCTGGTCGTCCGCCCCTTGGTGGAAGCCGGGCAGCATTTCGACAAGATTGCGGCGGGCGACCTGACCAGCCGCGTGGAAGTGCGTTCGCACAACGAGATCGGCCAGCTGTTCGCGGCCCTCAAGCGCATGCAGGAAAGCCTGACCCGGACCGTCTCGACGGTGCGCCGCGGCGTGGACGAAATCACCGTGGGTTCGCGTGAAATCTCCGCGGGCAACACGGACCTGTCCAGCCGCACCGAAGAGCAGGCGGCCTCGCTCGAGGAAACCGCGGCCTCGATGGAGGAATTGGCCTCCACCGTGAAGCAGAACGCCGACAACGCACGCCAGGCCAATCAGTTGGCGGCCAGCGCGTCGGACGTGGCGGAGCGGGGCGGCTCGGCGGTGTCGNGCCTCCACCGTGAAGCAGAACGCCGACAACGCACGCCAGGCCAATCAGTTGGCGGCCAGCGCGTCGGACGTGGCGGAGCGGGGCGGCTCGGCGGTGTCGGAAGTGGTCAGCACGATGCAGGGCATTTCGGCCAGCTCGCGCAAGATCTCGGAAATCGTGTCGGTGATCGACGGGATTGCGTTCCAGACGAACATCCTGGCGCTGAACGCGGCGGTGGAAGCGGCGCGCGCGGGCGAGCAGGGCAAGGGCTTTGCGGTGGTGGCGGGCGAAGTCCGTTCGCTGGCGCAGCGGAGCGCGCAGGCGGCCAAGGAAATCAAGGGCCTGATCGAAGACTCCGTGACGAAGGTCGGCGCGGGTTCGCAGCAGGTCGAACGCGCGGGCGCGACGATGCAGGAGATCGTGGCGTCGGTCAAGCGCGTGACGGACATCATGGGCGAGATCTCGGCGGCGTCCGAGGAGCAGTCCAGCGGTATCGACCAGGTGAATCGTGCCGTGTCGCAGATGGACGAAGTGACGCAGCAGAACGCGGCACTGGTGGAAGAAGCGGCTGCCGCCGCCGGTTCGCTGCAAGACCAGGCGCAACGCCTGGCCGAAGCGGTGGCCGTGTTCAAGATCAACGCGGGCGAAGTGATCGAAGTGCCCGCGCATCAACTGGGCGGCTATTCCACACCCACGCTGAACTAAGCGTCACGCTCCGGGCCGCGCCCGATTCCGCCTTGGCGGAGTCGGGCGCGGCCTTTTGCATTCAGGAAGAAAATGGCCGTGCAAAAGCGCGGCCATTTTCTATATGCATTTCAGATATAAGTGATGGATCAAAAGTCATAAGCACGTTAAGTTCCGGTGAATATGACCGTTAATAATAATAGCGCCCGATTTTGGGCGATAAACAGTGTTCGATGGCTGCGCGCGTCAGCGCGGGGACCAGCCAGACGGAACGGGCGGACGGAACGATGCGGGGCGTCGGGAGGTTTATGCGCCGTTATTCAATCGCTGTCGTATATGTTGTAACCGGAGACAAGCCGTGCGCGTCAACCTACCCGCCACTGATGTGGAAACCAAGCTGCGCGAAGATCAATACCTGATTTCGCGCACCGACAGCAAGGGCCGCATCGTTTATGCGAACCCCGCTTTCATCGAGGTCAGCGGCTTTTCGCGGGACGAACTCATCGGCAAGCCGCACAACATCGTGCGCCATCCCGACATGCCGGCCGAAGCGTACGCGGATCTCTGGGAGACCCTGGAAGCCGGGGAGTCGTGGCTGGGCGTGGTCAAGAACCGGCGCAAGGATGGCGGTTACTACTGGGTGCTGGCCAACGCCACGCCCATCATCGAGAACGGCGAGGTCGTGGCCTATTCCTCGGTACGCGTGTGCCCCTCCGAAGAACAGATCGAAATGGCCGAGGAGCTGTACGCGCGCATTCGCGAGGGCCGGGCCAAGGGCGTGCGCATCTCGCGCGGGCGGCCTGTGCGGGCAGGGTGGCGCCGCAGTGTAGACGTGCTGGCGTTTCCTTTCGGGCGCGGCGTGCGCAGCCGCATGCTGCGTCATGCGTCGCTGTCAGCCGGGATCGTGGCCGCCGCCGGCGCCTATGGCTTGCACGCCAACTGGCCGAACCTGGATACGTGGGGCGCCGCGCTGGGCTGCGGCGCGATTGCCGTGGGCGTCGTGGCGATCTTCTACATGGGATGGAGCCTGTCGCGTTCCCTGCTGGAGCCGATGCTGGACGCCGCGAACATGGCGCGGCAGGTGGCCGCGGGCAACCTGACCACGCAGATCGTGGCGGAGTCCGACGACGAAGTGGGCAGCCTGAAGTTCTCGCTCGACGTCATGCGCAAGAGCCTGATCGGCATCGCCCAGGACGTCTACCGGGGCATCGAAGGCACGACGCATGCGGCCGTGCACATCGCGCGCGGCAACCAGGAGCTGGCCGGCCGGACGGAAGGGCAGGCCGCCTCGCTTCAGCAGACCGCGGCCAGCATGGAACAGCTTACGTCCACGGTGCGCCAGAATGCCGATAATGCGCGGCAGGCTAACCAGTTGGCGGCCAGCAGCATGGACGTTGCGCGGCGCGGCGGCGTGGCGGTCGGGCAGGTCGTCGATACCATGCACGGCATCTCCGACAGTTCGCGCAAGATCGCGGACATCGTCACCATCATCGAAGGCATCGCCTTTCAGACGAACATCCTGGCATTGAACGCCGCGGTGGAGGCTGCGCGCGCGGGCGAGTCGGGCAAGGGATTCGCCGTGGTGGCGGGCGAGGTGCGCAGCCTGGCCCAGAAGAGCGCGCAGGCCGCCAAAGAGGTCAAGACCCTGATCGAGGATTCGGTACAGCGCGTCACGGAAGGTTCCGCGCAAGCCGAGCAGGCGGGCGCGACGATGCAGGAGATCGTGGCGGCGGTGCATCGGGTCACCGACATCATCGGCGAGATCTCTCAGGCTTCACAGGAGCAATCCAGCGGTATCGAGCAAGTGGATACCGCCGTGTCGCAAATGGACGTGATGACGGTGCAGAACACGGCGCTGGTGCAGGAGCTGGGCGGCGCGGTGAAGCAATTGGGCAACCAGTCGGGCGCGTTGCGGGAAACCATCCGCGTGTTCCGCGTGGTCGGGCAGTCCTAGCTACCGGCCGGCAAGCGCGTTCACGACGCGGCTCATGGCCGACAGGCCCGATTCGAACAGCGATTCCAGAAACGGCCCGGCATGCGGTAGCACGACGGTCAGGACGGCCACCCCGATGATCAGCGTCACGGGGAAGCCGACCGAAAACACTGACAGCTGCTGGGCCGCGCGATTCAGGATGCCCATCGCCAGATTGATGGTCAGCAGGGCGCAGATCAGCGGCAGCGCCAGCAGCAGGCCCGATACAAAGATGGTCTTGCCCCATTCCACCACCGCGCCCCAGCCATTCTGATGCAGCTGGATCATGGCGATGGGCAGGGTGTCGAAGGAGCGCACCAGCGCGGCCAGGACCAGCAGATGCCCGTCCAGCGCCAGGAAGGTCAGCATCGCGACGATGTTGAACAGCCGCGACAACACGGCCGTGTTGGCGCCGGCGCTGGGGTCGAAGAACGAGGCGAACGACAGGCCCATCTGCAAGCCGACGAACTCACCCGCCGTCTGCACGGCGGCGAACACCATGCGCATGGTGAAGCCCATCGCGATACCGATCAGCACTTGCTGCATCACCATCCAAAGTCCGGCGAACGAACCGGGCGAGATGGGCGGCATGGGGTCCAGCGCGGGACTGATGGCAACGGCCAGGACGAACGACAGGCCGACCTTGACCTTGATCGGTATCAGCGATTCGGAGAACAGGGGCGCGGTGCCCACCAGGGCCAGGATGCGCACGAACGGCCAGAGAAACTGGCCTATCCAGCCATTGAGCTGTTCGAGCGTGAAGGCGATCATGGCGGGAGGCCGGGCGTCCTGCGGCGGGCGCCGCTCAGGACACCAGCATGGGGATCTGGCTGATAAGCTGCCGGATGTAGTCCACCATGACGCCGATCAGCCACGGACCCAGCAGCACCAGCACGCCGCACATGGCCAGCAGCTTCGGAATGAACGACAGCGTCATTTCGTTGATCTGCGTGGCGGCCTGGAAAATGCTGATGACCAGACCGACGACCAGGGTGACGAGCAGGAGCGGGCCGGCCATCGCCAGGACGATCTTCATCGCCTGGTAGGTCATGGTCATGACGGTTTCCGCGGTCATGGCGATTCTCCTTCAGGCGTTACTGGTAGAAGCTCTGGGCCAGCGAGCCCATGAGCAGGTTCCAGCCATCGGCCAGCACGAACAGCATCAGCTTGAAGGGCAGGGCCACGGTCACGGGCGGCACCATCATCATGCCCAGGGCCATCAGGACGCTGGCGACGACCAGGTCGATGATCAGGAACGGGATGAAAATGGTGAAGCCGATCTGGAAGGCCGTCTTCAGTTCGCTGGTGATGAAGGCGGGCACCAGGATGCGCATGGGCACCTGCGATGGATCTTCCAGGGCGGGCTGCTTGGCCAGGTTCGCGAACAGCGACAGGTCGTTCTCGCGGGTCTGATGCAGCATGAACGTGCGCAGCGGCCCCGCGGCGCGTTCCACCGCCGTTTCGAATTGGATCGTTCCCTCGGACAAGGGCTTGTAGGCGTCGGCGTAGATCTTGTCGAACACCGGCGACATCGTATAGAAGGTCAGGAACAGCGCCAGGCCGATCAGGACGTGATTGGGCGGCGACATGGCAGTGCCCATGGCGCTGCGCAGCAGGCCCAGCACGATGATGATGCGCGTGAAGCCCGTCATCATCAGCAGCGCGGCCGGCAGGAACGACAGCGACGTCATCAGCAGCATGGTCTGCATGCTGAGCGAATACGTTTGCGAACCGTCCGCCCCGGGCGTGGCGGTCAGCGCGGGCAGCGTGGCCTGCGCAACGACACCGGCCGGAAAGAATGCCAAGCCCAAGATCGCCGCGGCGGCCAGCAGGGGCAGCGCGCGTTGGCGGGCGCTGGCGGATGTCGTGCTTGTGAGCAAACTCATGGGTGTCGCTTGAATCGCGCCGCGGCGGGAGGCCCTATCGGCGCTTGAGTGCCTGGCCCAGCTTGGCGGCGAAGGCGGCAGTGGGCAGAGGCGAACCCTCCGGCATTTGGCCGGCGGGCAGGGTATGCAGGGTGGTGAGCTGGTTCGGGCCTACGCCCACCACCAGCCAGGTGTCTTCGATTTCAACGACGACGATGCTTTGGCGCGGGCCGACCGGCAGGCTGGCGACCTGGCGGAGCAGGTTGCCGCCGCCGCGCTGCATCAGTCCGGCGCGCTTGGCCAGCCACGCCGAAACCAGAATGGCGGCCACCACCAGCACGAGGCCGACGATGACGCGCAGCAGGGCGGGTTCGGTCATGGCGCCAGGCGTCAACGACGGTTGTTCAAGCGGTTGATCCGCTCGGACGGGGTGATGATGTCGGTCAGGCGGATGCCGTACTTTTCTTCGACGACCACGACTTCGCCCTGGGCGATCAGGTAGCCGTTGACGAAGATGTCCATGGGCTCGCCCGCCAGGCCGTCGAGCTCGACCACGGAACCCTGGCCAAGCTGGAGCAGGTTCTTGATGGTCAGGCGGGTACGTCCCAGTTCAACCGTCAGTTGGACGGGCACGTCCATGATCAGGTCGATGTCGCTGCCATTGCCGGCGGCGGCGCCGGCCAGGGGCTTGAATACCGACTGCGCCGCCGATTGCGCGGCGGGGGCAGGGGCGGCCGGTGCCGGTGCCGGCGCGGCGGGAGCCGGCGCCGCGGGCGGCGCGGCGGCGGTCTGTTCAGCCATCGCGGCAGCCCAGTCGTCCTGCGGCTTCAGACCGTCGGCTTGCGTGGGCGGCGTGGCGCGGGATTGTTCGGCGAGCGCGTCGGCCCAGTCGTCGGCCGGGGACGAGCCGGTGCCGGGCTCGTTCTTGTCAGTCATGGTCAGAGGCCTCGTTGGATTCTGTATCGTGGGTAAACATGTTCTGTACGCGCAAGGCGTACTGGCCGTTGAAGACGCCGTAGCCGCATTCCATCAGCGGCACGCCATCGACGCTAGCGATGATGGATTCCGGCACGTCCACGGGAAGGACGTCGCCTGCCTTCAGGCTCATCAGCTCGCGGATCGACGACGGAATGCGCGCGAATTCGGCGACGACGTCGATGTCGGCGCTGCGCACCTGGCGGGAAAGCTGCTGCGACCAGCGCTGGTCCACTTCTTCGAGCGTGGTTTCCTGCAGCGGCCGCGTCAGCAGATCGCGCACAGGCTCGATCATGGAATAGGGCAGGCAGATGTTCAGGTCGCCGCCGGTCGCGCCGAATTCGATGTGGAACGAGGTGACGACCACCACTTCATTGTTGCCGGTGATGCTGGCGAACTTGGTGTGCATCTCCGAGCGCACGTACTCGAACTCGATCGGATAGACGGGGTCCCAGGACTTGCCGTAGCTTTCCAGGGTCAGGTTGAGCAGGCGCCGGATGATGCGCTGTTCGGTGGTGGTGAAGTCCCGGCCCTCGACGCGCGTGTGGTAGCGGCCATCGCCGCCGAACAGGCTGTCGATGACCAGGAACACCAGGTTCGGGTCATACGTGAAGAGCGCCGTGCCGCGCAGCGGCTTCATCTGAATCATGTTCAGATTGCTCGGCACCGGCAGGTTGCGCTCGAAGTCCGCGTACTTCTGGATCTTGATGGTACCGACGGTGATGTCCGCGCTGCGCCGCATGAAGTTCAGCAGCACGTTGCGCATGTGGCGCGCAAAGCGCTCGTTGATGAGCTCCAGCGTCTGCATGCGGCGGCGCACGACACGCTCGGGCGAGCTCAGGTCGTAGGCGCGCGCGCCCCCGGCCTGGCCAGCGGATTCCTTCTTACTATCGCTCTCGCCGGTGACGCCCGCCAGCAGCGCATCGACTTCGTCCTGCGAAAGAAATGCCTCGTAGGCCATGCTTATTGCACCACGAACGCCGTGAACAGCACGTCGGTGACATACTGGCCGTCAGGCAGGGGCGAGAAGGGACGGTTGACCGCTTGCTTGATGGCCGTGACCATGTCGTTCTTGCCTTGCTGCGTCTGCACGCCGGTGGGCGATTGAGCCGACAGCACCATCAGGATGCGGCTTCGCACTTCAGGCATGTACTTTTCCAGGCGCGTGCGGGTCTGTTCATCGCTCACGCGCAGCGTCAGGCCCACGTGCATGATGCGCTCGGTTTCGGCGTTCTGCAGCGTGACGGTGAACGCTTCGATGGGAACGAAGATCGGGGCGGGCACGGCAATGGGCGTGGCAGACGGCGCGACGAAGGTCGTCGGCGTGGCCTGGGGACCCTGTGCGGGCTGACCCGGCTGGCCGGGCTGGCCGGCGGGCGTCTGTCCGACGCCAAGCTGCACCGTGGCGCCGTTCTGCTGCGGTTGCATGCGCTGGGTGATGAACCAGGTTGCTCCCGCGCTGGCAGCAGCCACGATGAGCAGTACCAGGATCGCCAGCAACGGGCGAAGGATACGGCCGATGCCGCCGGAGGTCGTCGCGCCGCGCGACGGTGCGGGAATTGGTTTGATTGTCGCCATCTGGGTATCGATGCGTGTTGTGCCGCCGGTGAAAACGGATTCTTAGTGGATGAAAGCATTCTGCCCGAAATCCCGCCTCGGCTTGGAGGCGAAAAACAGGGCGAAAGCCGCGTATCTCAAGCTATTGCTGCAGTGCCCGCATCCGTTGCCGGCCGCGGGCGCCTGTTCATCATCACGCGAAGGTGTCGACCAGCGCGTTGGCGTTGCGCGCCACCGTCACCGCGGGCTGCGCGACATCGGCCGCGCCATCCGCGCCGTTGGATCCGCCACCTTGCTGGCGCTGCGATCCATTACCGTTCTGTTGCGCGAATTCCTGCTGCGCGGCCTGCTCTCCCACGCTGGTCTGACCCAGCGAGATGCCTGCCTGAGCGAGTGCCTGCTGCAGTTGGGGAATCGCGACTTCGATGGCCTGGCGCACCGAGGCATGCGCGGACACGAACGAAGCGCTGGCCACGCCGTCCGCCAGATTCAGGCTGACGCGCAGCGGCCCGAGATCCGGGGGATCCAGACGCAGTTCCGCGGTCTGCATGCCTTGGCGTGCGTTGCTGCTCATCATGACCATCTGCTGGCCGAGTTCGGTGCCCCAATGGGTGGCGCCGACCGGGGTGGCGACCTGCAGGACGACCGGGACGACCGGCACGGCGACGGCAGCCTGATTGACGGCCGGAGCCGCCTGGCGTTGCGTCGCGGCGGCGAGCGCCTGAGCGAGCGTGTCCTGGGCGGAAGCGCCGTGCTGGGGCGCCTGGAATTGCTGGGCCGTGCTGGTCAGCAGTGCGGCCTGCTCTTCGTCGCTGGCGTGCACGGGCAGAGTGGCGGCGGGCTCGGCTTCGGCGCGCGTGTCGCGCGCGGGCCGCGGCAGAGAGATTTCAGGCGCGACGCGCGGCGTCTCGGCCTTGGCGGCTACCTTGGTGTTGACGGGCGCTTCGGCAACCGTTGCGCTGCCCGGCTTGACGGCGGCGGTCACGACCGGCAGCGCGGCTGCCGCGTCGCGGGTGGCCAGCGCGGCGGCGGCTTCGGCCTGCGGAGCGGTGGCCGCCACGGGAACCTGGGCGGCTTGCGGGGTCTGCGGGGCGGCGGTGTCGGCGGCGTTCAGCGCGGCGGTCAGCACGGCGGCGCCGTTGCTCATCGCGGTGGCGGCGGCCGCGGCGTTGCCGCGTGCCAATTGCACTTGCTCGGCGGCCTGGGCGGCGATTTCCAAAGCCTGCTGCGGCAGCACCGGGGCAGCGGGTTGCTGCGCGGCGACGGCCAGGGCGCCGGCCTCGGCCTGAGCGGCGGTCTGCAAGGCGCCATCGATCGCGCCGGCGGCTGCGCCTTCAGCGGCGCTGGCTGCGTCGTTCGCTTCTTTGCCGCTGGCCGAAGGCTTGGAGCCGCTGCCCGCGGGACGCGAGTCGGCGGACTGATTCGGGCGCTGCTGGGCCGGACGCTGCTGGGCCAGCACGTCCGAGAAGCTGGGGCCTTTCTTGTCCGCGGACTTGTTCGCGGAGGAGGACTTGGCGCCAAGCGTGTCGGCGATCGACGTCTGAGGGACGGGCGCGATCGAGGGCAAGGGCAGGGGAGCGGTCATCTTGGGCTTCCTGTGAGGTATTGCTTAATGCATGCCGCCGGCTTGGCGCTGGACCAGGCGGGCGGAGTATTCGTCGTTGGCGCGCTGTTCGCGGCGGGACTCCACGACGGCCCGGGCGCGCATTTCGCGCTGCGCCAGGGTGTCGTAGGAGTTGAGTTTGCGTTTTTCCTGCTGCCAGTAGAGGCGGCCCTTGGACAGGTTTTCGTCCGCCTGGAGCAGCACGCCTTGCTGTTGGCCGATCGCGTCGTCGAGCGTGCCGATGAAGCGCTGGTAATTGTGGCAGTCGCTCGCCGCCATGCCGCTGGTCATTGCCTGCTGCAGGCGTTCCAGGTAGTCCTGGCGGTAGTCGTGCAGCATGGAGAGCTGGCGTTCGGCGTTGCTGCGCTCGGCGCTGAGCCGGCCCAGCAGGCGCGCGGCTTCATCCGTGCTTTCCTTGGCCAGGTTGATCAGCATGTCCAATGGCAATTGGCTAGGCATAGGTGTCCCTTGACTCGAAACTGGCTCGAAGTTGGTTGACGGCATCTTCATAGCCGATGTTCTCGCCGATGTCCTGTTGCAGGAAGGCTTCCAAACGGGGATAGCGGGCAATGGCGTCGTCGAGCTGCGGGTCATTGCCGGCGGCATAGGCGCCCACGGCGATGAGGTCGCGGTTGCGCTGGTAGCGCGACAGGCTTTGCTTGAACCGGCGCACCACGGCGAATTGCTGCGTCGAGATCAGCGAAGTCATGGCGCGCGAGATCGACGCCTCGATATCGATGGCGGGGTAGTGGCCCGCTTCGGCCAGGTGGCGCGACAGCACCACGTGGCCGTCCAGGATGGCGCGCGCGGAATCGGCGATGGGATCCTGCTGGTCATCGCCTTCGGCCAGCACGGTGTAGAACGCCGTGATGGAACCGGCCTTGCCGGAAGGACCGGGCGCACCCATGCCGGCGCGTTCGACCAGCATCGGCAGCTTGGCGAACACCGACGGCGGATAGCCCTTGGTGGCGGGCGGCTCGCCGATGGCCAGCGCGATTTCCCGTTGCGCCATCGCGTAGCGGGTCAGCGAGTCCATGATCAGCAGCACGTCCAGGCCCTGGTCGCGGAAGTGCTCGGCCAGGCGCGTGGCGTAGGCGGCGCCTTGCAGGCGCAGCAGCGCCGAGACGTCGGCGGGCGCAGCGACCACGACCGAGCGCGCCAGGCCTTCGGGGCCCAGGTTGTGCTCGATGAATTCCTTGACTTCGCGGCCCCGTTCACCGATCAGGCCCACGACGATGACGTCGGCCTTGGTGTAGCGGGCCATCATGCCCAGCAACACGCTCTTGCCCACGCCGGAACCCGCGAACAGGCCCATGCGCTGGCCGCGGCCGACGGTCAGCAGGCCGTTGATGGCGCGCACGCCGGTGTCCAGCACGGTATCGATCGGCGCGCGCGACAGCGGGTTGATGGGCTGGGCGGAAAGGGGAGCCAGTTCGGCGCCCGTCAGCGGGCCCAGCCCGTCCAGCGGGCGGCCCGCGCCATCGAGCACGCGGCCCAGCAGCGCGTTGCCCACCGGCAGGTGACGGCCTAGCTGGGGCTTGGCATTGCCGTTCAATTCAGCCTTGCGCGGCAGCGGGATCTGGCGCTGCACAGGCGGTTCGCCGGGCACGACACGCGCGCCGGGGGGCAGGCCGGAGATATCGGCCTGGGGCATCAGGTACAGCGTATGGCCGTCGAAACCGACGACTTCGGCATCGGCCCAATGGTCGTGGCCGCGCGCGATCTCGATGCGGGCGGCGGCGCCCACCGGCAGACGCAGGCCGGTCGCGTGCAGCACCAGGCCGGTGGCCCGCGTGATCTTGCCGCTGACCAGCCATGGGTCGGTCGACGCGGCGCGGATCGAACCGATCTGCAACTGGGTCTGCCAGCGGTCGATGACGGGAGCCGCCGACGCCGGCGCGGCCGGCGGCAGCGCCGCGGCCTGGCCGGGTTGCACGGGGACCGGAGCGCCGTTCACGCCGGTTCCTCCCAGGATGCGTTACGACCCAGCGAGGCCGCCACGCGCCGCCAGCGGGTCTGCAGCGTGGCGTCGATGTCGCCGAAGGGCGTTTCGGCGCGGCAGCCGCCGCGCGTGATGGATTCATCGGCCAGGACGCGCCAGTGGCCTTCTTTCAGTTCGTCCGCCAGGTGCAGGCGGATCAGTTCGATGTCGTCCGGGTTGGCCCACAAACGCATCTGGCCGCCCGCGGTCGGATTGATGTGCAGCACATCGCGCACGGCGCTGGCCACGGTGTCGGGCTGTTCGGCGAGGGTGGTGCGAACGACTTGCTGCGCAATATCCAGAGCCAGGGTCAGCAGGCTCTGGCCCATCTTTTCTTCCAGCGCGCCGAGCGACAGGGCGCAGGCTTCGACCAGGGCGTGCAGGCGCTGCGCTTCCGTGGCGGCCTGCGCGCGGCCCTCGGCCAGGCCTTCGGCGTAGCCCGCCTCGCGTCCGGCGGCAAAGCCGGCTTCGTGGCCGGCCTGCTGGCCCGCTTCGTGACCGGCGGCGTGGCCGCGCGCCATTCCTTCTTCGTGGCCTTCCGCAATGGCCTGAGCGCGCAACTGCGCCATCACCACAGCGGGATCCGGGCCCGGATCGGGTTCGGGTTCGGGCTCGACTTCGACGGGCGCCGGCTCGTCGAACGACAGCATCTGCCAGCGCCGCCAGGCGGCGCTGCGCGAGATGAGCGTCGTCGCGCCGTGGTCCGCTTCAGACATACGCGTCGTCTCCGGAGTTGCCCAGGACAATCTGGCCGCTTTCGGCCAGGCGGCGGGCGATCTGGAGGATCTTCTTCTGTTCGGTCTCGACCTTGGACATGCGGATCGGGCCTTGCGCTTCCAGGTCCTCGCGCAGCATTTCGGCCGCACGGCTGGACATGTTGCGCAGGAACTTCGCGCGCAGCTCTTCCTGGGCGCCCTTGAGCGCGACCATGAGCGTGTCGTTGTCGATTTCCTTGAGGATGAGCTGGATGGCGCGATCCTCGACGTCGAGCAGGTTGTCGAAGACGAACATCTCGTCGATGATCTTCTGCGCCAGGTCGTTGTCGCGTTCGCGCAGGCTGGCGACGACCGTCTCTTCCTGGGTCGAGTTCATCATGTTCAGGATCTCGGCCGCGGTGCGCACGCCACCCATCTTGCTGCGCTTGGCGCCCTGGCCGGCGAGTACCGAATTCAGCACTTCGGTCAGTTCGGACAGCGCGGCAGGCTGGACGCCGCCGAACGTGGCGATGCGCAGCATGACGTCGTTGCGCAGGCGTTCGGTCAGCAGCGCCAGTACGCCCGCGGCGCGGTCGCGCTCCAGGTGCACCAGGATGGTCGCGATGATCTGCGGATGCTCGTCGCCGATCAGTTCGGCCACGGTGTTCGGGTCCAGCCAGTTCAGCGCGTCGATGCCGCTGCCGCCGTCGCCGGCTTCCAGGATGTCTTCGATCAGGCCGGCGGCGCGGTCGCTGCCCAGCGCCTTGGTCAGCACACTGCGGATGTAATCGTCGGAACCCAGCGTGACGGCCATGAACTGGTCGGCTTCCTGGCGGAACTCTTCCAGCACCACGGCGACGTCGTTGCGCGTGACCTGCTTCAGGCTGGCCATGGCGCCGCCGACCTGCTGGACTTCACGGGCGCTGAGGTACTTGAAGACCTCGGCTGCGGCGTCCTCGCCCAGCGACATCATCAGGACGGCGCTGCGCGTCATGCCGTCCATGGGTAGGGAATCATTTTTCATCTTTGCTCATCCAGGTGCGCAGAACCATTGCGACAGCGCGCGGATCCTTGTTGGCCATGGTGCGGGCGCGCTCCAGGTTGTCCTGGTAGCGGTCCGTTTCCTTGGCGCGGGCCAGGTCCTGGGCCTCGCGCGCCGCTTCGACGCGCTCGGCTTCAGCCATTTCCGGATCGACCGGCGGGTACAGGTAGTCGCCCACCGTGCGGCGCAGCTTGCGATACAGCCACAGTGCCAGCACGCCACCCAGCAGCCACGCCAGAATCGTCTTGAACAGCGAGATCATTTCGGGATCGCGCCACATCGGCACCGGCGGCGGGCCGTCGTTGAACTGGCTGTTCACCAGGTTCAGCGAGTCGCCGCGGGATTCGGAATAACCCATGGCTTCGCGCACCAGGTTGGTGAGCTTGTTCAGTTCTTCAGGCGGCAGGGCCTGGGGCTCGCCGTCCTTGTCGCGGATGTAATTCACCACCACGGCGACCGACAGGCGCTTCAGGTTGCCCATCGGCTGCTTGATGTGGCTGATGGTGCGGTCCACTTCATAGTTGGTGGTCGCGTCGCGGCGTTCATTCAGATTGGTGGCAGGAGCCTGAGTGCCGGTTTGCTGCTGTTGCTGCTGTTGCTGCTGCGCGTTGGCCGGTTGCTGCGGCTGGCCGGGGCGGGGAGGCTGCGGTTGCGGCGGGTTGGCAATCGGCGCCTGCGCGTTGGCCGGCGCCTGGTTCGACAGCGCGCCGGGCACGCCCTGGGCCGGATTGACGCCGCGCTGGGTCGAATCGCTGGTCTGCTGGCTGCGCACGGCGGCCTGGCCCGGTTCCTGATTGGGACGGTAAACCTCGGACGTTTCCTCGCGGCGGGAGAAGTCGACGTCGGCGCTGGCTTGCGCATGCACGTTGCCCGACCCGACCAGCGGATTCAGGATGGTGAGGATGCGTTCGACGGTGCGTTGTTCTGTTTCGCGCACGAAGCGCAACTGGTCCGCGTCCATGCCGCGGCCTTCGCCCACCGGCGCCGACAGCAGGCGGCCGTTCTGGTCGACGATGGACACGCTCTCGGCGGTCAGTTCGGGCACGCTGGAGGCGATCAGCCAGGAGATGGCCGAAACCTGGGAATCGCTCAGACTGCGGCCAGGGTATACATTCAACAGTACCGACGCGGTGGGCGCCTGGCGCTCACGCACGAACAGCGACTGGCGCGGCATGGCCAGGTGGACGCGTGCGTGCTGCACGGTATGCATGGCTTCGATCGACCGGGCCAGCTCGCCTTCCAGACCGCGCTGATAGTTGATCTGTTCCGCGAACTGGCTGGCGCCAAAACGGGCATTGTCCATCAGCTCGAAGCCGACGGAGCCGCCGCGTGGCAAGCCTTGCGAAGCCAGTTGCAGCCGTGCGTCGTACACGCGGTCGGCCGGTACGAGCAGCGCGGTGCCGGTCTCGTTGTAGCGGTAGGGCACGTTCATCGTACCCAGCGCCGTCACGATGGCGCCGCCATCGCGATCGTCCAGGTTCGAGAACAGGACCTTGTACTTCGGTTCGCTGCTCCACATCGCCACGGCGACGATCACCGCGACCGCCGCGGCGGCGGCGCCGAGGAGGATGGGCTTGGGCAGCGCCCGAATCCTTTCCAGCACGGGGAACTTGGCCAGTAGCGATGAGCTCAGGGTAGCCTGCTGATTCATCGACGGCTCCCGCTGGCTTCGCGGAGCAGGGAAGAGGACTTCATGTCTGGGTAGGGCAGATTACACATGCAACGTGCTTCTGGTCTGGGAAGAGCGTGGATTATTGCCCCTGAGACGGCAATCCCAATCGTTGAAAACAGCCGTTTTTTGGCGTTACTTGTCCCCTATGTCGATGGCAATGCGCAAAGCCGCGCCACGTAAGGGGGCGAGGGGGGCTGCATTTGGGGAAATGTCGGGTTTTTTGGCGGTTCTTGTCGGCTATGGACGCGTCCGATCGGCGTTACGCTCTGTATGCACATTGGCGTAATCCCCCCACCAGCAAGGAATCAGGTAATGGCTGTCTCAGGCTTGTCCGGCATCGAAAGCATGCTCCAGCAGATGCGCACGGTAGTGACCAAGGCGGAAACCGGCAATTTTGCCGCGGGCGAAGTCGCAGGTCAGCCCGACGGCTTCGCCGCGGAACTGCAGCGCTCCATCCGCCGCGTGACGTCCGCGCAAAACGCCGCCAGCAACCAGGCCAAGGCGTTCGAGCTGGGCGCGCCGGATATTTCGTTGAATGACGTCATGGTCGACATGCAGAAGGCCAGCCTCGGCTTCCAGACGGCGGTTCAGGTGCGCAACAAGCTGGTTGCGGCCTATAAGGAAATCTCCTCGATGGCCGTCTGAGCCCGCAGGCGGGCGCGGGGCCTTTCCCAGGGGAAGGCCCGCGTCCGTTCAGTTGCGCTGCGCGCCTTTCTCCAGGCGCCACACCACCTGCTGCAGCCAGTTCTCCTGGCGCGCATTCAAATTCAGGAACAGTGCTCCCAGGTGGCTGACCGGCGGCTCGCCGGTGAGCGACACGTGCTTGGGCGCCGAGTCGTCTGGACTGTCCGGATTGTCCGCGACGGCCATGGGCTGGCCTGAAACCGGGTACACATTGCGAACTTCCAGGTCGGCGTTGAGCTTGCCGAGGTCGCCGAAATCCAGTTGCACGTCTTCCATCACGGTGCCGCTTGCGGGCAGCAAGCCCACCGGCAGGCCCACGCGCAACCCCACGCCATCCACCGAGATATCGCGGATCGTGAAGCCGACCGGCTTGTCCGCGGCTGCGGGCTGCCACGAGGCAAAGCAGCGGCTGGCGCTGGAGATCATCGAGGCGCGGAACATCTTGCGGCGCTGGATACGGGCCAGGCGGTCCGGGAAGGGCGACATCAGCGCGGCGCTGCCGTCATCGAAGTGGATCACCTCGGGCCGCGCTACGCGAAAACGGATCTGCACGCCGCCATAGGCGGTGGCATTGAAATAGAAGGTGGTGCCGCTCAGCAGGCCCATGGAGTCGGACTGTTCGAAGTCCGCCCCGGCGTAGTCGCGCGGGCGCCAGAAAAACTGGCGCGTTTCCTTGTCGGCGCCGAGGATCAGCACGGCGATCTCGCGGTCCGCCGCGTCGCGCACGAGGATGTGGCTGTCGGGGTGCGTCAGTTCAAACAGAGCTGAGCGCATGTCTTCCGGCCGGGTCAGCAGGAATTCCGGGTCGCTGGCATCCAACACGTTGATAATCCTTAGGTAATGAGATCGGGCTGCGGGGCGCCGGGCAGTTCGCGCGATTCCAGGCGATAGAGCCAAGCCAGCAATTCTGCCACCGCCACGTAGAGTTGGGGTGGAATATGTGCATCCAGGTCGACCTGCATGAGCAAACCCACCAATTCGCGGGATTCATGCACGTACAGCCCGTGTTCTTCGGCGGCGCGCACGATGGTGTCGGCCAGTTGGCCGTAGCCCTTGGCCACGACGCGCGGCGCGCCGTCCTTTTCGTCATAGGAGATCGCGACCGCCGCGTTGCGGTTGGCATTGGGGCCATTGTCCGCGGTAGGGGGGGTAATGCTCATCAGTAATCGGCCGGGATGACGGGGCGCGGTTCGACCACGCTTACCGAAAGATTGCTCAGGGTGAGGCCGGCGGCAAGCAGGCGCGAACGCAGCGTGTCCGAAGAACCGTTGATTTCGGTGGCGCTGTGCGGCGCGATAAGCTGCAGCACGATCTGGTCGCCGGCCAGATTCAGCCGGGCATCGACGAGGCCCAGGCGCGGAAGATCCAGTTTCAGGCGCGTCGCCCAGGTGGGAACCGCCGACTCGCGGTCCGCGCCATAGGGGTCGCGTTCCACTTCCCATTCCATGGGTGTGCCGGGCCAGGCTTCGCCTTGCCAGTGCAGCGTCTGGTTGGCCAATACATCGAGCTGCTGGCGCACCAGCACGGTCAAATCCTGATGTATGCCTGCAATGGGTGCGCCGGGCGTGGACGAGCCCGACGACGCCGGACCGGACGGCGCGTCCGCGCCGGCGCCGGACCGGCTTGCGCCCGACGACTCGGCCCGGCCACGGTTCTGCGTGTTGGCTTGCGAGGCGTCTTTGGCCAGATGGGCCTGCGGCTCATTCTGCAAGGTGGACGGATTGGTTCGGCCAAAGACCATGTCGGTCAGGTGCGATTCGTAGAACAGCCCGCTGGTTTGCAGCGCGACCCGCAAGGCTTGTCCCAAAGCCCGCGCCGACGGGCCGCCCGCCGCCAATGCGGCATGGGACGCGGCATCGGGCCCCTTGGCGCCGTGGGCGCCATTGGCCAGGCCGGCGGCATGCGCGGCGGGCTTGGCGGCCGCCGTGTCGGCGGCGCCCGCCGTGGCGGTCGGCAGGGCCGGAGGCGGGGTGCCGGCCGGCTGGGCCGAGGCGGGCTGGCCGGGTAGGGCAGCTTGGCCGGGTTGTCCGGGTTGCCCGGGTTGCCCGGTTGGGCCGGGTTGGCCAGCCGCGGCCTGGCCGCTGGCCGTGCCGCCGGGCGGGGTGCCGCTAGAATCCGCGTTCCAGAGCGGTGCTCGTCCCTGGACGGGCGGCGCGGCTTCTGGAAACTGGGCCAGCAAGGCAAGAATGGTGCGGGCGGTCGTGCCCAGCGTGGTCGGGGCGGATGCCGTCGTGTCGCTGCTGGTGACCAGGCCGCGGGCGGCCAGGGCCAGCGCCGCGGCGACTTTGGGGTCGACAACAGTATTCTGGCGGTCGCCTCGGGCGCCGCCAGTCTGTATGCCTTGCTGGGAATCGCGAGTGGATCCGTCCGACGGTCCGGGCCTTTCGGGGCTGCCGGGCTGGCTGACGGCGTCGGCTCGCGCGCCCGAAATCTGGTTGGCGTTCGCGGCGGACATCGTCGTGCCAAGCACGGCGTCCAGCCGCTGCACCAGGACGTTGCCAAGCGCGGCGGGACCGATACTCATTCTTCAGGCGCCTGGTTGCCGTACGCGGACAGCAGGGTCTGTTGGCGCTTCATGCGTCCCAGCAGTTCACCCAGCCGCGCCAGTTGCGGCAGCGCCAGGTCCCGCGTCAGCGCGTCGTTTTCCAGGATGCGCACGAGCAGGTCGTACTTCATGCTGCGGCCGGCTTCGTCCAGGGGGCTGGAACGTTCGGCATGGCGCAGGCGCTCCACCTGTTCGCAATAGAGCTGGCCGTGGGCGAGCGCGGTATCCCAGTCGCCGGCCTGGGCGGCCGTCAACATCTCGCCCGTGGATATGGCGATATCCTGATACTGTTCCAGGATGGCGGAGTACTGGGTAAGGGACGTCATAGAAATCTCGGGCGTTCGATGGCTGGCTGAATTCGTCGTATGGGCCATCAAAGCTGTGCGCCGGGTGCGGGTCGGTCGATGGAGGTCTGCCAGGCCTCGGCCAGGTCCGCCAGCAGGCGGTCCGCGATGTCGAGCTGTTCGATGTCCGCCTTCAGGTTTGCCATCAGAAGGGTGCGGACAATGTAGTCGTAGAGGCGGCCGAGGTTGGCGGCGATGTCGCCGCCAGCCTCCATGTTAAGGCCCATTTTCAGGCCTTCGTCGACGATCTTGATCGCCTTGGTGATTGCCGCGCCCCGTTCGGCCACGCGGCCTTCCTGCAAGTGGATGCGCGCCTGCCCGATCGCCGCCCGCGCACCATGGTAGAGCAGAGTGATCAGCCTTTCCGGGGTGGCGCTCATGACTTGCGTTTCCAGGCCGATATCGGCGTAGGAGCGGGCAGAGTATGAGCCTGAGGGGCGGCGTGCGGCGTACGTCATTAATGCATCTTCTTGGGTTAAGCAGTCGACTTGTTCAGGGCCGCGAACTGCTGGGTCAGATAGTTGGCAGTGCCCTGTTGCTGCGAGACGAACTTGTCCAGCTGGACGAACTGGGCACGCATCATTTCAAGCGAGGCGTCGCTGGCTGCCTTGGCGCGGGTGTACTGATCCTTGACGCTGGCGATCGACTTGGCCAGGCCGTCTTCCCTGGTCTTGATCGAGCCATTGGTGCCGACGATGTCCTTGGTGGCCTTTTCGAAGTTGGCGGCCAGGCCGTCCTTGCCGGACAACATGCGGCTGACGTCCGCGCCATTGGACGCCAGGGCCTTGTCCAGCTTGGTCTGGTCCAGGGTCAGTTGGCGGGTCGTCGGATTGGTCGTGATGCCCAGGTCGGCCAGCGAACGCAAGGCGCCTTCCCCCGTCACGAACTGCAGCGCGCTGGTCAGCGACGACTGGATGCTGCGGGTCGTGCCGTCGCCGGTCAGGGGCTGGTTGGTCGCGGCGTCGGCGTCGAATGCCGTCAGGTTCTTGATCGTGGTCTGCAGCGTGTTGTAGGCGGTCACGAAACCCTGGATGGCCTTGCTGGCTACCGAGGGATCGCTTTCCAGCTTCAGCGTGATCGGCTTGCCGGCTTCCGTCTTGGCGCTCAGGTTCAGCGTCACGCCGTCGATGGCGGTCGAGATATTGTTGGTGCCGCTCTTGACCGTGATGCCGTTGATATCGATTTCGGCGTCGACGGCGGCGGTGGCCGTCATCTTGCTGTTGGCGGCATCGGTGCTGCTGTAGCTCAGGACGTTCTTCAGCGAATCTTCGCCCGTCACCGTAATGGACTTCACCGATGCCTGCACGCCGGTGTTCTTGGCGGTCAGCATCAGGTAGCTCTTGCCGTCGCCATCGGTGATGACGGTGGCGCGCACACCCAGGGTATCGTCGGCGTTGACCGCCTTGACGATGCCGTTGAGGGAGGTGTCGTCCTTCAGGTCGACGGTCTTCTTGGTGCCGTTGGACAGTTCGATTTCAAACTTGCCGGTGGCGCCATTGGACGCTTTGCGGTCGGCCACGCTGCCCGATTGCAGGGTTTGCGAGGTGGCCACGCTGGTCACGTTGATCGTGTATTGACCCGCCACGGCGCCTTCGGCGGCCACGGTCGCGGTCAGGGCGTCGCCGCCGGTCACGCTGCCTTTGACGGCGCCCATCGTTTCGGGCTTGCCGAGCAGGGCGGCAGCTTTCTGCACGGCTTCCACCGCGCTCTTCAACTGACCGAAAGCCGTAACACGGGTTTCGAAGCTGGTTTGGCGGTTGGTGTACAGCTCGAGCTTCTTCTGTTCCGCTACCTGAAGATCCTTGAGAATGTCTTCCAGGGGCAGACCGGAAACCGAGCCCAGATTGGTGATGGAGGCCATGTGAAATTCCTTCCTAACGATGCGATTCTGTCAAAAATATGATGCCGGCGATCGGCCGGGTAAGGGCATAAGGCGGGCCTAATTCGGCGGTTTTCTTACCGAACGGTGTTCGAACGGATGGCGAACACCGTTTTAAGTGCCGGATCAGGCCGTAGTCTTTATGCCATTGCCTTGCATGTTCACAATCATTTTGGCGATTTTCAGCACGGTTTCGCTGGGGATCGTGCGAATTACGTCGCCGGACTCCGCGTCGACCACCGACACCACCACCTGGTGGACGTTGGGGTCTATTTCGAACTGAAGCTGGGTGGACCAGGCCTTCATCTGGTCGTTGATTTCGTCGAGCGCCTTTTCAAGGGGCAGCTTCTGCGCGTTGGACTGGTCCGAGGTCGCGCTGTCGGAGGTGCCGCTCTTCGTGCTCGCGGCCGCCGGCGTGGAGGTGGCGGCAGGGTCTGGCGCGACGGGGACGGTCGAAACCGATAACGGCGCGAACGATGCGGGGGCTAACGGGGTTACGGCCATGAACACTCCAACGGCGAGGAGGCGTCTCGGAGGAACGCGCTGTTTTCAGGGAATTCTCAGTTACCATAACGACACGCCCGCAGGGAACTTTAGCCCCCGCGCCCGCGGATGGTTCACGTGCTAAAGAGTTCGGATCGGGCAATGAGTGTCAAGACGGCGCTGCGAGTTATCGAAATCATCGAAACCTATGCCCGCGAGAAGCGCGCGCTGCCGCTGTCGGAGCTGGCCCGCCTGCTGGATGTCCCCGTTTCCAGTTGCCTGGCGCTGATCCGCACCCTGACCGGCTTGGGTTATCTCTATGAAACCGGGCGCCGGCAGGGTTACTACCCCACCGGGCGCCTCTTGGCCATGGCGCAGCGCATCGCGCGCGCCGACCCGGTCCTGGATCGCGTGTATCCCAGTCTCACCGAATTAAGGGACGCCACGCGTGAAACCATCGTTTTCGCCAAGCTGGCCCAGGATGGCCGCGTGGTCTACCTGGATGTCCTGGATTCGCCGCATACGATCCGATACGCGCCTGTAGCCGGCGAGTTCAAGGACGTTCATGCAAATTCACTGGGGAAGGCGCTGATATCGGCGCTGGATGAACCAGCCCGCGAAACCCTGCTGGCCGGCATCGCCATGACACGCTACAACGACCGCACGCTGGTGACGCGGGACGCCTTGCTGGCGGACATCGAACTGTCGCGCCGGCGCGGGTGGTTCATGAACAGCGGGGAATCCATCGCCGACGTCGGGGCCATCGCCTGGCCGGTCACGCTCTCCGGAGAGCGCTACGCCATTTCGGTGGGCGGTCCGATCTACCGGATCGAGCCGCAACAGGAAGCCTATGCCCGCATCCTGCGGGCCGCCTGCACGGGGCTGGAACAGCAGGCCTGACCCCCGCCGCTTGGCGGGCGGGAGTCGCGCGCTCAGTACGACTTCGGCAGCCCGAGCACCTTCTCCGCGATGAAGCACATGATCAGTTGGGGGCTGACGGGCGCGATACGCGGGATGAAGCTCTCGCGCAGCAGCCGTTCCACGTGGTATTCCTTGGCGTAGCCCATGCCGCCCAGCGTCATCACGGCCGTCTGGCAGGCGTTGTAGCCCGCTTCGGCGGCCAGATACTTCGCCGAGTTGGCGTAAGGGCCGCAAGGCTTGCCGGCGTCGTACAGGCTGGCGGCCTTGAACACCATCAGGTCCGCGGCCTCCAGTTGCATCCACGCTTGCGCAAGCGGGTGCTGGATGCCCTGGTTCTGCCCGATGGGACGGCCGAACACGGTACGCTCGCCGGCGTACTTGACGGCCCGGTCCAGCGCCGCGCGGCCGATGCCCACCGCTTCCGCGGCGATCAAAATGCGCTCCGGGTTCAGGCCGTGCAGGATGTATTCGAACCCCCGGCCTTCCTCGCCGATGCGATCGGCGACCGGAATGCGCAGTCCGTCGATGAACAGCATGTTCGAGTCCACCGCCTTACGGCCCATTTTTTCGATCTCGCGCACCTCGATCTTCTCGCGGTCCAGGTCGGTGTAGAACAGCGACAGGCCTTGCGTGGGCTTGTCCACCTCGGACAGCGGGGTGGTGCGCGCCAGCAGCAGCATCTTGCTGGCCACCTGCGCGGTGGATATCCAGATCTTCCGTCCGTGCACGATGTACTCGTCGCCCTGGCGCACGGCGCGGGTGCTGAGCTTGGTCGTATCCAGGCCGGCATCGGGTTCGGTGACGGCGAAGCAGGCCTTCTCGCGGCCGGCGATCAGGGGCTCGAGCCAGCGGCCGCGCTGCTCGTCGCTGCCGAACACCACGACGGGGTTCAGGCCGAAGATGTTCATGTGGACGGCGGAGGCTCCGGTGAAACCGGCGCCCGACGCGGCAATGGTCTGCATCATCAACGCGGCCTCGGTCATGCCCAGGCCCGCGCCGCCGTACTCCTGCGGCATGGCGATCCCCAGCCAGCCGTCGCGGGCCAGGTCGGCGTGCAACGGTTCCGGAAAGCCGCCTTCGCGGTCGCGTTCCAGCCAGTATTCGTCGGGATAACGGTCGCAGATGCGGGAAACGGCGTCGCGCAAAGCCAACTGATCGGGGGTGAATTCAAAGTCCATCTTCGTTTCCGTCTTGGGTAATGCCGCGGGCGACCATGGCGTCGATGCGGTCCGGCGGGTAGCCGGCCTCGGCCAGCACTTCGCGGCTGTGCTGGCCCAGCCTTGGGGCGGGGCGGCGTATGGATGTCGGGGTGCCTTCATACCGGCCCAGCGGGGCGGTGGTGCGGATCCGGCCTTCCGAGGGGTGGTCCATTTCCTGGATGAAGCCGGTGGCGGCCAGATGTTCGTCCTGGAGCAGTCCGTCGACCGTGTAGAGCTGCGAGGCGGGAATGTCCGCCCGCGCCAGATCGTCCAGCCAATCCTGGCTGGGACGCGTGGCGATCACATCGGCCACGAAGGCATAGACTTCGCCGATGTTCGCGGCGCGCGCGCCGTGCGTGCAGAAGCGCGGGTCTTGCGACAGTTCGGGCCGGCCGATCAGGCCGAAGAAATTGCGCCAATGCTTGTCGTTGTAGATCAGCAGGCAGATGTAGCCGTCGGCCGTCGCGTAAGGCCGGCGATGCGGCGCCAGGAGGCGCGCGTATCCCGTCGGCCCCAGTGGGGGCTCGAAGGTGGCGCCGCCCAGATGGTCGCCCAGGACCAGGTGGGCCATCCCTTCGAACATGGGAATCTCCACCTGCTGGCCGCGGCCGCGGGTCCTGGCGCTGAGCACCGCCGACACCAGCGCGATGCCCACGTGCAGCCCGACCGTGCGGTCGGCCAGCGTCAGCGGCGCGTATCGGGGCACGTCGCCGCTTTGCTGGGCGGACAGCGCGGCGATGCCGGTCTGGCCTTGAATAAGGTCGTCGTAGGCCGGGCGGCCGGCATAGGGGCCGGCCTCGCCAAAACCATAGGCGCCCACATACACGATGCGTGGGTTGCGGGCGGCTACTGCGTCATAGGACAGGCCCAGACGCGCCATCGCCTGCGGACGGATGTTGTAGAGCAGCGCGTCGCAGCTTTCGGCCAGCTTGAGGCAGGCCGCCAGGCCTTCCGGGGTCTTCAGATCCAGCACGATGGACCGCTTGTTGCGGTTCAGATGCAGGTAGAGGTGCCCCATGCCAGGGTTGCGCATGGGGCCGACGGCCCGCATGTTGTCGCCGGCGGGCGACTCCACCTTGATCACGTCCGCGCCCAGGTCGGCCAGCACCTGGGTGGCGTACGGCCCCATCACGACTGAACTGAGATCCAGGATGCGCACGCCGCTCAACGGGCCGGCGACAGGCGTATCGGGGATGGGCTGGTCCATCATTGCGGTTCGATCCCCGCGTCGCGGATCAGCTTGCCCCACAGGTCGCGCTGTTCGCTGACGAACTGGGCGAAGGCTTCGGGGGTGCTGGAGAAGGCGTCGAAGCCCAGGCCAGCCAAGCGCTTTTTCACGTCGGGCTTGGCCACCACCTGGTTGATGGCGGCGTTCAGCTTGGCCACGATCTCGGGCGGCATGCCCGCCGGGCCAAAATAGCCGTTCCACGAATTCAGATCGAAGTCCGGCACGCCCGACTCAGCCATGGAAGGCAGGTCCGGCACGATGGTGCTGCGCTCCGCCGTGGACACGGCCAGCGCCCGCAACTGGCCGGACTGCACGAAGGGCAGGCCCGAGGCCAGGTCGGTGAACATGAAATCCACCTGGCCCCCGACCACGTCGGTCAGGCTCTGGGGCGTGCCTTTATAAGGTACGTGCAGGATGTCGATCTTGGCGCGGTTGGCCAGGGTGGCCCCAGCCACGATGCCCGTGCTGTTGCCGCTGGCGTAAGTGATGCGGCCCGGATTCTTCTTTGCATCCGCCACCAGGTCGCCCACGGTTTTCCAGGGACGCTTCGGATTCACCACCAGAAGGAAGGGCAGGTTGCCGCCGCGGGCGATCGGGGTGAAGTCCTTGACCGGATCGTACGGCACGTTCTTCATCAGCCACGGAGCGGCCGAATGCGAGGTGTTGGTCGTGACGAACAGCGTGTAGCCATCGGGCTTGGCCCGCGCGACGTAGTTGGCCGCGATGGTCGCGTTGGCGCCGGGCTTGTTTTCCACCACGATCTGCTGGCCCAGGATGGCGGACAGCTCGGAACCGAAGATCCGTCCTACGGCGTCCGTTCCTGAACCGGCGGGGAAGGGCACGATCAGGGTGATCGGCTTGGAGGGGTAGTCGGCGGCATGGGCGGCGGGGGCGGCCATCATGGCTGCGCCGCTGACCAGCACGGCGCCTAGCAGGCGTGAAGGTTGCATGGGTTTGTCTCCTGTGTTTTCAAGGTTCGGTGCGGCTTCTGCGGCCGCTGCCGGTTACAGCGCCGCATCAAGCGGCAGGGGGTGGCGCCGGGAAGTCGCGGATCACGCGGTCGGGGGATTCTTCATACGGAGGCGTGTAGATGACCAGCAGGCGGGCTGGCTCTTCGCTGGTCACGGTGAAGACGTGGGGAATGTCGGGCGGGAAGTAACAGCAGTCGCCCGGCCCCATGTCGGCCCATTCGTCCTGGACCTGGGCGCGGGCAGTTCCCGAAATCAGATAGCAGACCTGTTCGATGCCGGGGTGCGCATGCGGCAGGGCGCCTTTGCCCTTGTCGATGACGCCCAGCAGAACTTCGACGCCACGGGCGCCCACCGTGTCCGGGCCAATGAGCCGGCGGTTGAGCGTGCCGGTGTGGTTCGCGGGGTGGTAGCCCGGCACGTCGGCCTCCCGGACCAGCCATGCAGGGGTCTTGCGCTGCGTCATGTCGCTTCCTTTAATTTTTCATACATGAATTTATTTTCACGTATGAAAAAAACATCGGCAAGCAATTTTTCGATGCGGATACCGTGCCGCGCTCTAGGGGATTAGGGAAAACACCGTGCGCGCACTGCTAAAATCCAAGGCTGACCTTACTCTCGCCCCCGCCATGTCTTCTGCCCGCACGCCCGACGCTTCCGCCACCCTGTCCGATTGGCTGCAGTACCTGGAGTCCATCCACGCCACGGCGATCGACATGGGCCTGGATCGGGTGCGCGAGGTGGCCGGCCGCATGGGCCTGGAGCTGTCCGGCGTGAAATTCGTCGTGGGCGGCACCAATGGCAAGGGCTCCACCTGTGCCATGCTCGAGGCCATCCTGCTGGCCGCGGGCTACAAGGTCGGCCTGTATACCTCCCCCCACCTGATCGATTTCAACGAGCGCGCGCGCGTCAATGGCCAGATAGCCACCGACCAGGAACTGATCGCCCAGTTTCAGGCGGTCGAGGCGGCCCGCGGCGACGTGTCTCTCACTTACTTCGAATTCACCACCCTGGCCATTCTGCGCCTGTTCTCGCAGACCCGGCTTGACGCCGTCGTCCTTGAGGTGGGCCTGGGCGGCCGCCTGGATGCCGTGAACATCGTCGATGCAGATTGCTCCATCGTCACCAGCGTCGACCTGGACCACACCGACTGGCTGGGCGACACGCGCGAGATAATCGGTTTCGAGAAAGCGCATATCTACCGTGCCGGCCGGCCCGCCATTTGCAGCGATCCGGTGCCGCCGCAATCGCTGCTGGACTATGTGGAAACCATTGGCGCGGACCTGTGGCTCTTTGGGCGCGACTACAACTATTCGGGCGACCGCCAGCAATGGGCCTTCGGCGGACGGGAACAGCGCCGCAGCGCGTTGGCCTATCCGGCCTTGCGCGGCGCCAACCAGCTTCTGAACGCCTCGGCCGCGCTGGCCGCCCTGGAGTCCGTGCGCGATCGCCTGCCGGTGCAGCAACAGGCCGTGCGGCTGGGGCTGCTGCAGGCGTCGCTGCCCGGCCGTTTCCAGATCCTGCCGGGCCAGCCCACGGTGATCCTGGACGTGGCGCACAACCCGCACGCCGCCGCCGTGCTGGCGCAGAACCTGGACAACATGGGGTTTCATCCCTATACCCACGCGGTGTTCGGGATGCTGAACGACAAGGACCTGGCCGGCGTCGTGGCCAAGCTGGGTTCGCGCGTGGACCACTGGTACTGCGCCGGCCTGCCCGGGCCGCGCGGCACCCCCGGCCAGGCGCTCGCGGACCAGGTTGCCGCCGCGCTGCCGCCTTCGCCCGCGGGGGGCGAAAGCCCCTCCATCGCCGCCTACGCGGATCCTGCCCAGGCCTTTGCCGCGGCGCGCGAACGGGCAGGGGAGAATGATAGAATCGTGGTGTTCGGGTCGTTTCTCACCGTAGCCTCGGTTTTGCAGGCTCTGGGTCGCAAGGCATAGGCAAATCGGGCCAATCGCGTGGTGGCGGCCCGCCGCCGTATTGCCGCAAGGCGCCGCAAGGAATTCTCTTCCATGGGTTTTTTCAAACGCAAAGATCCTGCCGACCAGGCGCAGTCCGCCAAGCGGGCGGCAGTGCCTAGCGAGGTCCAGGCTGCGGAGCTGCGCGGCCGCGCGCGGCGCAGGCTGGCAGGCGCCGTGGCGCTGGTGCTGGCAGCCGTCATCATCCTGCCCATGGTGCTGGACTCGCAACCCGCGCCGGTTGCCGACAACATTCCCATCAAGGTGCCGGAACGCAATACGCCGTTCCAGCCGCAGATCTCCGAACCTCAGGTCGCTCCCCCGGCCACGCCCGCCACGGGCGCCACGCCCGCGGACCCCGCCGCCGTTCCCACACCGCCCGCCGTGACGTCCACGCCGCCGCCAGTTGCCGTCGCGCCGGTCACGCCGCCCGCCACGCAGCCGGCCGTCACGCCGCCCAAGCCCGAAGTTAAACCCAAGCCCGAGCCCAAGCCGGCCACGCCGTCCAAGCCGGATACACGTTCCGACGACGGCGCGCGCGCCCTGGCGCTGCTGGAAGGCCGGTCCGCGGCCGCGCCCAAGCCGGCCGCGCCTAAGCCGGCCGCCACCAAAGGCAATTTCGTGCTGCAGATCGCCGCCTACACCACCTCGGAAGACGCCCAGTCGCGTCGCGGCAAGCTGCATCAGGCCGGCGTGACCAACGCATTTGTCGAACAGGCCTCCGTCGGAGGCAAGCAGCAGTACCGTCTGCGGGTGGGGCCTTTCCCCTCGCGCGAGGCGGCACAGGCGGCCCAGGCGCGATTGCGCACCCTGGGCTATGACAATGGTTTCATTGCCGCCCAATAGTGACCGGTTTCGACTTCGTCGTGCTGGCCATCCTGGCGGTATCGGGTGTGCTGGGCCTGGTGCGCGGCCTGCTCAAAGAGGTGCTGTCGCTGGTCGCCTATCTGCTGGCCTTCGTGGCCGCGATATGGTGGGGGCCCACGGTCTATACCTGGCTGGAGCCCTATATTGAAACGACGCTGCTGCGCATGGGGGTTTCATATGCCGTGGTGTTCATCATCGTGTTGCTCGGCGTGGGTTTGGTCAATATGACACTTGCCGCCTTGATCCGCAGCACCGGACTGAGTCCCGCCGATCACGGCCTGGGCGGTATGTTCGGGCTGGCCCGTGGCCTGCTGATCGTGCTGGCGCTGGTCGCCGCCGCAGGTTATACGCCGCTGCCGGAAGAGCCGTGGTGGAAGGACGCCATGTTTTCGCATTCGGCCATCGAGGCCATCAAACATATCAAGACGTGGTTGCCGCCATCCCTGGCGACATGGCTGCCGTATTGATTAGCTTCAAATCAACCAGGAAATCTCACCATGTGTGGAATCGTAGGGGTCATCGGGCGCGGGCCGGTCAACCAGCTGCTCTATGACAGCTTGCTGCTGTTGCAGCATCGCGGGCAGGACGCCGCGGGCATCGCGACGTCGCAAGGCAACCAATTCAATATGTACAAGGCGCACGGCCTGGTGCGCGACGTGTTCCGCACGCGCAACATGCGCGCCTTGCCTGGAACTTCGGGCGTAGGCCAGGTCCGCTATCCGACCGCCGGCTCCAGCGCCAGCGAAGAAGAAGCCCAGCCGTTCTACGTCAACGCGCCGTTCGGCATCATGTTGTCGCACAACGGCAACCTGACCAACTGGCGTGAACTGCGCGAATCGCTCTACCGTGTCGATCGCCGCCACATCAACACGAATTCCGATTCGGAAGTGCTGCTGAACGTGCTAGCGCACGAGCTGCAATCGTCGGCCAACGGCGTGTCGCTCGACGACGACGCCATGTTCCGCGCGGTGTCGGCCCTGCACAAGCGCGTGCGCGGCGCCTACGCCGTCGTGGCGCAGATTTCCGGCTATGGCCTGCTTGCCTTCCGCGACCCCAACGGTATCCGGCCCCTGTGCATTGGCCGCCAGGAGACCGAAGAAGGCGTGGAATGGATGGTGGCCTCGGAATCCGTGGCGCTGGAAGGCAGCGGTTTCGCCTTCGTGCGCGATGTCGAGCCGGGCGAAGCGGTGTTCGTCGACCTGGACGGCCGGTTCGTTGCGCGCCAATGCGCCGACAATCCGCAACTGGTGCCGTGCATTTTCGAATACGTCTACTTTGCCCGCCCCGATTCGATGATCGACGGCGTGTCCGTGTACGACGCGCGCCTGCGGATGGGTGAATACCTGGCCGACAAGGTGGCGCGCAACATGCGCCTGGGCGATATCGATGTCGTCATGCCGATCCCGGATTCCTCGCGTCCCGCCGCCATGCAGTTGGCCGCGCGCCTGAACCTGGACTACCGCGAAGGGCTCATCAAGAACCGCTACGTGGGCCGTACGTTCATCATGCCGGGCCAGGCCGTGCGCCGCAAATCCGTGCGCCAGAAGCTCAATGCCATCGGCATGGAGTTCAAGGGCAAGAACGTGCTGCTGGTCGATGACTCCATTGTGCGCGGCACCACCAGCCGCGAAATCGTGGACATGGCCCGGGCGGCCGGCGCCAACAAGGTGTACTTCGCCTCGGCCGCGCCTCCGGTCCGCTTCCCGAACGTGTACGGCATCGACATGCCCACGCAGAGCGAGCTGATCGCCACCGGCCGCACTGACGAGGAAATCGCCCGCGCGATCGGCGCCGACAGCCTGGTGTACCAGGACCTGCACGACATGCAGCAATCGGTCCGGGACCTCAATCCCAAGCTGTCGCGCTTCGAGGCCTCTTGCTTTGATGGCCAGTACATCACCGGCGACATCACGCCGGAATACCTGGCCCGCCTTGGCCAGTCCCGCTCGGAGCCCGGCCAGGAAGAAGGCGCCAGCGGTTTGCGCTTCAACATGGGCTACGCCGCCAGCGACGCCTGACCGTCATCGCGGTTGGCCTGCGAAAAAATGCCGTCCCTTGGGACGGCATTTTTTTTCACTGGTCCGCCAACGGCTTGGCGAGGGGGCTTTGCTCCGGCGCCAGCGATTCCGCCGCACTGGCGCTCAACGCCATGCTGTGGCGCTCCGTCTTGATGGAATCCAGCATCACTCGTTTGTTCTCGCGGCTGCGATAGGCATGCTCGCGCATCAGGCTTTCGGCGCGTACGGCTTCGCGCCGGGTGATGGCTCGCAGCAGGTCTTCATGGTCGGCCTGCGCGCGGAGCACATAAGGCGTCTCGACCGTGGACGGCGTGGACGGCAGGGTCAGCGCGGCGGGGCCCGCCAACGGCGTCTTGTTGTTGTGTTCCAGGGCCGACAGCAGGGCGCGGTTTCCGGCAGCCTCGCACAGGATTTCGTGAAACTGCTGGTTGATGCTGCCCCAGGCCCTGGCATTCACCACAGCGTTGGGATCTCGCACGGCGGGCGCCAGCAACTGACGTCCCGCGTCGACCGTCTCGGTCAGGCGCGCCAGTACCTCCGGTGAGACGCCGCGCTCCGCGAGCAGGCGTACGGCCATGCCTTCAAGCACGCCGCGGACGTCGACCGCATCGCCGATTTCGTCGACAGTGAAGGCGCGGACGCGAAACCCGCGCGAAGGCAGCCGCTCGAGCAGGCCTTCTTTCTCCAACTCCGTCATGGCGATGCGCAGCGGCGTGCGCGACACCCCCAGGCGCGCCGAAAACTGCAATTCGACGACCCGCTCTCCGGGCGCGAGTTCGCCCGAGAGAATCATGTCGCGCAGTTCTGAGATGACTTTGTCGATTTGTGCGGCCATGTCGGTCCAGTCCATTAGGGGCTGACAGTGTACGGCGCATTGCATGCAATCGAGCATTCCTGAAAGCAAAAAAGCTTGCGAAAAATCAATATTGCATGCAATATTTCAAAAAACGCGCCGGAGCGAGCGGTAATTCGGTGTCATTGCATGCAAAGCCGCGCTGGCTATGTTTTTAAACACGGCGCCGGCCTGATTGGAGGAGACAAGATGAAGCTTCAGAGCTTCCTGCACGGCGGAGCCCCGGCGTGGGGCATACGCCAAGACGAACACGTCCTGCTCATGACGGCGCACTGGCCCGATATGAGCAGTGCGCTGGCCGCCGGGCCTGATCGCCTGGCGCGGGCAGCGCGCGAGCCCGGGGCGGTACTGGAGGCGGCCGGATTGCAATGGTTGCCCCCGGTGGTGGCGCCGCACAAGATCCTGTGCGTGGGACTGAACTATGGGCGTCATGTGATCGAGGCCGGTCGCGAACTTCCCAAGCATCCGTCGGTCTTTGCGCGCTACGCCGATTCACTGGTGGGTCACGAGCAACCGGTCTGGCGGCCGCGCGTTTCGGAAAAGCTAGATTTCGAAGCCGAATTGGCGGTGGTTATCGGCCGCGGCGGCCGCCACATTCCCGCGGAGCGGGCTCTCGAGCATGTGGCTGGCTATACCTGTATGGCCGAGAACTCCGTGCGCGACTTTCAGAAACACAACGCGCAGGTTACGCCGGGCAAGAACTTCGAGCGCTCGGGCGCCCTGGGTCCATGGCTGGTCACGGCTGACGAGCTGCCCGATCCGGCCGAGCTGCGGGTGCGCTCGTATCTCAACGGGGAGCTGATGCAGGACGGCGCATTGTCCGATCTGATCTTCTCCATTCCAACGCTGATTGCGTACATCAGCACCTTCACCCCGCTTGCGGCCGGCGACGTGATCGCCACCGGCACGCCCGAAGGCGTGGGCGCCACGCGCCAGCCGCCGCGTTTCTTGCGCGATGGCGACGTGTTTGAAGTGGACATCCCCGGCGTGGGCCGCCTGGTGAATCCGGTGATCGACGAACCGCAACAGAACAAGGCCGAGCAATGACGCAAGCGATTCGATATCTGTCCGAGGCCGATGTGGTTGGCGTGCTGGACATGCCACGCGCGATCGATGCACTGGCCGACACGCTGGCGCTGCAGGGCCAGGGCCAGGCCCGCAATGTGCCCAAGGCGCTGGCCACCTGGGGCGACGGCAGTTCCATGCATGCGCTGGGTTCGGTCGTGACCGGGGAGGGCGGTGTCTGCGGCTTCAAGAACTGGGTGCATACCCGTCAAGGCGGCGGTTCGGTCTTCACGCTGTTCGACGCCGACCGGGGAACCTTGCTGGCCGTGATAGAGGCGCGTGCACTCGGCATGTTACGCACGGCGGCCATCACGGGCCTGGCCACGCGCACATTGGCGCCGGCGTCGCCACGGCATGCGGCGCTGATTGGTACGGGACCGCAGGCGGTCACCCAGCTCGCGGCGCTGGCCGCGGTTCGCCAGCCGCAGTCGGTACGTGTGTATAGCCCCACGCCGGAAAAGCGCGCGGAATTCGTGCGCCAGGCGCAGGGCCGCTACCCGTTCTCCATCGAGGCGGCGGACAGCCTGGAACAGGCGCTGGCCGGCGCGGAAATCGTGACCCTGATCACGCGCGCCGAGCAGCCCTTTGTCGATGCGGCAGCGCTGCGCGATTGCCGCCATCTCAATGCCGTGGGCGCGATCCTGCCGGCCAAGGCGGAGTTCGCGCAAGACGTTTTCGAGCGTGCCGACCTGGTGGTCGTCGACGATCTCGAGAACGCACGCCGCGGTTCCCGCGAACTTCGCGAACGCTATGGCGCTGGCGTCGAGCCCTGGGAGGGCGTGTCGGTGCTGTGCGATCTGTTGGCGCGCGGCGCGGGCTCGCAACGTCCGCCGGACGCGCGCATGACGCTGTTCAAGGGCATGGGCATGGGGCTTTCCGATCTGGCCCTGGCCCGCGTGGTGTATCAGGCCGCGTGCGAACGCGATCTGGGTCAGCGCCTGGCGCCGCAGACCCGCGAAAACCTGCTGCTGGCGCGCTGAAGCGGGGCACGAAAACAATCCGGCGGGCCGGTCCCGCCGACAGACGAGGAGAACGAGATGTTCGTGGACGTGAGCGGGGCGGCGCCCCGCCAACAGAATATGTGGCCGTCGATCGTGATCGCGAAGGAAGACATCGATCTTGAGATCGCGCGTTTGATCGACGCGCCGCGGCCGGCCAACGGCCGCCGCGCCAGTTTGATCGTGCACCCAGAGGCGACCGCGCCGGGTCTGGGCCTGGCGCCCGGCACGGATGTCACGATCAACGTGGTCAATCCGGGAGAAAGCACGCTCAACCTGCGCAAGAACTCCAACATGCTGGAGATCTGTATCAGCGGGGAAGGGGTGGCCACGGTCGGCGGCCGTTCCTTTTCCATCGGCAAGTGGGATGTGTGGAACACGCCGTCGATGCAGGTTCACAGCTATCGAAACGACGGCAAGACGCCCTGGGTGCGGCTGTCCTACTCCAACGCGCCGCTGCTCGAAAAGCTTGAAGTGCATTTCGTCGAGGAATTCGAAGGCGAGGTTGCGCCATCCGATGCCAACACCACGCGCCGCGAAGGGCCGCAGGCGGGCGCGGCCCGGGCCCGCGACCTGGCGCTGAACACCCCTGTGGGCGCCGATGGCGCGCGGCTGCTGGGCTATGAATGGCTGATCGACATCGACGTGCTTGAGTCCAAGGCGCTGCACTGGCCCTATGCCAGCGTGGCAGAGCACTTGCCGTCGGTGGAGGACATCGCCAAGGGCTACAACGGCCGCCGCCTGTTCGTGCTTTACAACCCGGCCACCGAACGGCGCATCGGCACCACCCACAGCTTCTTCGCCACCATCTCGAGCTCGCCGCCCGACAACCATCATGTGCCGCACCGCCACAGTTCTTCGGCCATCAACTATTACCTGCGCGGCGAAGGCTATAGCAAGGTCAATGGCGTGCGCCTCGACTGGAAGGCCGGCGATCTGATCCTGTCGGCACCGGGCTGGGCCATGCATTCCCATCACACCAAGAACAGCACCACGTCTTCGCTCACCGTGCAGGACCATCCACTGCAGATCGCGATGGAATCACTGATCTGGCAGGAGCGGATGCAGGAACCCATACTCGCGCTCGGGAGCCAAGGCGGCTTCGAAAGCAACCGGGCCCAGCTCGCCGCGGCGCGCTGACGTCAAACGCAAGGATCCGTACCCCTATGTCCCAGCTTAATGATCTTTCCCCGGCCGCGCTGCGCGCCGAACTGCGTGATCTCTATGAAGACTACGCCGTGTGCCTGGACGAGGGTGACCTCGAAGCCTGGCCCGGTTTCTTCACCGAAGATTGCCACTACCGCGTGCTGTCGCGCGAGAACCATGACGCCGGCCTGCCGTTGGGCCTGATCTACTGCATGAACAAGAACATGCTGAAAGACCGGGTCACGGCGCTGCGCGAGACGACCATGTTCGAACCCCGCTCGCTGCGCCATTTCATCAGCGGCGTGACCGTGCGCGAGCGCCTGGGCGACCAGGTCGTCGCCCAGGCCAACTTCGCGATCATGGAATCGCTCTCGGATCGCGAGCCCAGCCTGAACATGGTTGGACGTTACCTCGACACCTGGCGTCAGACCGACGCGGGCTGGCGCCTGGCCAGCCGCGACTGCGTCTACGACAACTACCGGGTGCGCACCTCGCTCATCGTGCCCATCTGACTCTGGAATCCGCCATGACCTGCACCCATACCGAATCCCACGAGGCCTGTGCCTCGCACGCGCCGGCCATCGCCGAGCAGCCTGTCCATATCGAACGCCGCTGGCCCGCGGAAGGCCATACCCGCATACCCAACTGGGTCTACACCGATCCGGCCGTGTTCCAGAAGGAGATGGACATCTTCTTCAACGGCAAGACCTGGAACTATATCGGCCTGGAATGCGAGGTGCCGGAGGTCGGTTGCTACAAGCGCAACTGGATAGGCACCAGCCCGGTCGTCATGGTGCGCACCGAAAGCGGCGAGATCGCCGTGCTCGAAAACCGCTGCGCGCATCGCGGCGCGCAGATCTGCTGGCAGAACACCGGCAAGGTGACCGACTTCACCTGCCCGTACCACCAGTGGAACTACGACCTGAACGGCAATCTGCAGGGCGTGCCGTTTCGCCGAGGCGCGATGGGCAAGGGCGGCATGCCGCGCGATTTCGATCCCAAGCAGAACGGGATCCGCAAGCTGCGCAGCGTCAACCGCGGCGGGTCGATCTGGGCCACGTTTTCCGACGAAGCGCCCAGCTTCGAGGAATTCTGCGGCGCCGAGGTGCTGGCGGAAATCGATCACATGCTGCCCGGCAAGAAGCTCAAGCTGCTGGGCTACAGCCGCCAACTGATCCCCAGCAACTGGAAGATGTACCTGGAGAACCTCAAGGATCCCTACCACGCGACCCTGCTGCACACCTTCTACATCACTTTCGGCCTGTGGCGCGCCGATTCCAAATCCGAGTGCATACCCACCGGCGGCGGCGCGCACAGCGTGATGGTGTCCCACAACGAAGGCAAGAAAGTCACGGAGGCCACCTCCGAGATGAGCCGCTTCCGCAACGATCTGGAGTTGCTCGATCTGGAAACCGTGACGCCCCGGGCGGAATTCAACCGGGGGCGAGTCGGGGGCGCATGGGTGTTCCCGGCGGCGCAATTCGGCATCCAGGCAAATTCGCTCAAGACCCGGCACGTGATTCCGCGCAGCCCGACCGAACACGAACTGGTCTTCACCTACTACGGCTACGAAGACGACGACGAGGAAATGACGCGGCTGCGCCTCAAGCACGCCAACCTGCTGGGACCAGCCGGTTTCGTGTCGATGGACGACAGCGAAATGCTGAACCAGGTGCAGATCGGCGTCACCGGCTACCCGGATGCGCGCGGCATCGTGGAGATGGGCGGGCGCGACACGGAACCCGCCGACTACATGGTGACCGAAGTGCTGATCCGCTCGTTCTATCAGTATTACCGCCAGGCGATGGGGTTCTGATCATGGTCGATACCGAAGTGTGGAAGCCGGTGGCGCTGGTGAAAGACATTTCGCCCGACACGCACACCTTGCGCGTGATGCTGGAGGGCGAGGCCGTCTGTCTCTATGAACTGGACGGCAAGGTCTGCGCCACGCAGGACAGATGTCCGCACGGCAACGCCAGCCTGGCCGAAGGCTGGGTCGAGGACGGCACGGTCGAGTGCCCGCTGCACCAGGGCGTGTTCGACATCGCCAGCGGCAAGCACCAATGCCCGCCCGTGACCACGGACCTGCGTTGCTACGACGTGCGGGTCGAGGACGGCACCGTGTTCCTGCGCGCCGAGGCAGCATGAACTCGCCCGGCACCATGCTCATCGTGGGTGCGGGCCAGGCGGGTGCCTGGGCCGCGCGTACGCTCCGCGAGCACGGCCATACCGGCCGCATCGTGCTGTGCGGCGCGGAGCGGCACGCGCCCTACGAGCGCCCGCCCTTGTCCAAGGGGCTGATCACCGGCGCCAGCAGCGCGGAGCAGGCCGAACTTCTGGGCTTGGCCGAGATGCAGGAACGCGCCATCGAGTTCCTGCCAGCGCTGGAAGCCGTGAAGATCGACCCGGCGCGGCGCGTCGTGCGCTGTAACGACGGGCGCGAACTTGGCTACGACAAACTACTGCTGGCCACCGGGGGGAGTCCCTGTCGCCCGTCCTTGCCGGGGCTGGACAGCCCGCGGGTGCGCACGCTGCGCACGCTCGACGACGCCTTGGCGCTGCGCCGGGCATTCTCTGAAGCGCCGCGCGTGACCATCATCGGCGGCGGCTGGATCGGGCTGGAGACGGCCGCCACGGCGCGCACGCTGGGCTGTGCGGTCACGGTGATCGAGGCTGGCCCGCGCCTCTGCGGCCGCAGCCTCATGGCGCCGGTATCGGAATGGCTGCTTCAACGCCACGAGGCCGCCGGCGTCAGCGTGCGGCTGGCGCATGGCGTGACGGCGCTCGACGATCACGCCGACGGCACCGAGGTGCGGCTTGACGACGGCAGCACGATCATCGCCGATCTGGTGCTGGTGGGCGTGGGCATGCAGCCCAACGACGCGCTGGCCCGCGAGGCCGGGCTGGATTGCGCACGGGGCGTGCGCGTCGATGCCGCTTGCCGCACCTCGGATCCGTACATCTACGCGGCCGGCGACGTGGCGGTGCTGACGCATCCCCGCGCGCCGCAGGGGTTGAGGCTGGAGTCGTGGCAGAACGCCCAGGATCAGGGCGTCGCGGCAGCCCGCGCCATGCTGGAGCAGGCAGTCGCCTACTCGCCGGTGCCGCTGCTGTGGTCGGAGCAGTATGAACACATGATCCAGATCGCCGGGTTTCCGGGCCTGGCGCAACGCACGCTGTGGCGCGCCACGGCCGGGGGCGGCAGGCTTTACCTTGGCGTGGACGCCGCCGGCGTGGTGGTGGCTGCGGTGGGAATCGATGCGGGCCGGGATTTCCGGGCCGCGCGCAAATCGGTCGAGCAGGACGCGCAAGCGCCATTCACCGGCTACCAATCCTGTGATGCCCCGGCCGCCGCCGGGCCCGTCCCGACTTCGGAGTTGACGGCATGAACGACAAGACTTCCCTGCGCTGCGAGGACGCCGCTGCCCAGGTGCTGAACTTCTTCGCGGCGCTGGACCAGCGGCGCCACGACGACGTCGCCCAACTGATGGCAAGCGATGGCATATGGCACCGGCAGGGCCGCGCGCTGACCGGTCCTGCCGACGTGGCCGCGGCGCTGGCGGAACGCGACCCCGCGCGAGAAACCGCGCACATCGTCACCAACCTGCGGGCCGAGCTTACCGATGCCGGCCGCGCCCGGGTGCGATTCTATCTGCTGGCCTACGAGAGCCGGACCGATGGCGGACCGCAGGAAGCCGCGCCGCGTCTGGTGGCGATCCGTTCCTGCACCGACGAGCTCGTGCACACCGAATCCGGCTGGCGCTTCGCCAGCAGGGCAAGCCACCGCCACCTGCCGCCCGAGGCGCACGCGCGCTGACATCCGAATCCTTTCCCGAACGAGGTCATTCATGGCTCTAGCCGCCACCACCATCGATGCCATCGCGCGCCGCCTGCACGAGGCGGAACGCTCCCGCACCCAGATCCGCCAGGTATCGCTCGATCATCCCGAGATGGATATCTCCGATGGCTACGCCATCCAGCGCCGCTGGGTCGAACTCAAGCTGGCCGAGGGCCGCCGCCTGGTCGGCCACAAGATCGGGCTCACCTCGCGCGCCATGCAGTTGTCGTCACAGATCGACGAGCCCGATTTTGGCGCGTTGCTCGACGACATGCTGTTTGCCGACGGCGCCGCGATCGCGCGCGATCGCTTCATCGTGCCACGGCTGGAGGTCGAACTGGCCTTCATTCTGGACAAGCCGCTGCGCGGTCCGAACGTCACGCTGTTCGATGTGCTGGATTCCGTGCGGTACGTGATTCCGGCGCTGGAGATCATCGATGCGCGTTCGCACCAGATCGATCCCGAATCGCGCCGGCCGCGCAAGGTGTTCGACACCATCGCCGACAACGCCGCCAATGCCGGCGTGGTGATGGGCGGGCGCCCCGTGCGTGTCAACGAGTTCGACCTGCGCTGGGTTGGCGCCATCCTGTCGCGCAACGCCGTGATCGAGGAGACCGGCCTGGCCGCCGGCGTGCTGAACCATCCCGCCAACGGCGTGGTGTGGCTGGCCAACCGGCTTGCCGGACACGACGTGGCCCTGGAGCGCGATCAGATCGTGCTGAGCGGTTCCTTCACGCGTCCGGTCTACGCCGAACGCGGCGACGTCTTCCATGTCGACTACGGCCCGCTGGGCGCCGTGAGCTGCCGCTTCGAGTGATGATCATGAAAACACCGGGCAATACCTTCAAGGCCGCGCTGGCGCGCGGCGAATCGCAGATCGGGCTGTGGCTGGGCCTGGCCAATGGCTATGCCGCCGAAGTGGTGGCGGGCGCCGGCTTCGACTGGCTGCTGATCGATGGCGAACATGCGCCCAACACGCTGGACAGCATCCTGGCGCAACTGCAGACGCTGGCCGCCTATCCGCTGGAGCCCGTGGTGCGGCCCGCCTGGAACGATCCCGTAGAGATCAAACGCCTGCTCGACCTGGGCGCGCGCACCTTGCTGGTGCCCATGATCCAGAGCGCCGACGAAGCCGCCGCGGCGGTGGCCGCGATGCGGTATCCGCCGTCCGGCATGCGGGGCGTGGGCAGCGCGCTGGCGCGGGCGTCGCGCTGGAACCGCCTGCCTGCCTATCTGGACGAGGCCAATGCGGCGATGTGCACGCTCGTGCAGGTCGAGACCCGGCGCGGCATCGAGGCGCTGGATGAAATCTGCGCGGTCGACGGGGTCGACGGCGTATTCATCGGCCCGGCGGACCTCGCGGCCGATTACGGATATCTGGGGCGGCCGGGCGATCCGGCGATGCAGCAGATCATCGAGGCGGCGCTGGCGCGCATCCGCCGCCACGGCAAGGCGGCCGGCATCCTGGTCAGCGACCAGAAGCTGGCCGAGCGTTATATCGAATGCGGCAGCCTGTTCACGGCGGTGGGCGTGGATGCCACGCTGCTTGCGCGGGCGGCAACGGATCTGGCGGCGCGGCATGGACGCGCCGCCAACAGTGGCGCAGCGGGCGTCTACTGAATCAGAGCCGGCGGCGATTCCGCCGGCGTTTTTTGCAAAACCGGAAGGCCGGGACAAGGCCTACGGCAAACCTAAGGAGACAACGACATGAACCTCGCCAAGTCAACGGGCGCCCTGTGGGCGGCCAGCATCGCATCCAGTATCGCCCTGATCGCACCGGCCGGTAGCGCCGTGGGCGCGGAAACCTGGCCCAGCCGCTCCATCAATCTGATCGTGCCGTTCCCCGCGGGCGGCGGCGGCGACACGCTGGCGCGCCTGGTGAGCGAACCGCTGGCGCGCGAACTCGGCCAGACCATCGTGATCGAAAACAAGCCCGGCGCCGGCGGCAACATCGGCACCGCCACCGCGTCGCGCGCGGAGCCCAACGGCTACACGCTGGCCTACGCCACCAATGGCACGCAGGCGATCAATCACTGGCTTTACAAGACCACGGGCTTCTCGCGCGACGATTTCGAGCCGATCTCGCGCCTGACCACGATCGCCGCGGCGGTCGTGGTCAATCCTGCCGATCCCTACCGCTCGCTCAAGGACCTGCTGGACGCGGCGCGCGCGAAGCCGGGCGCGCTTACCTGTGGATCGGCCGGCAACGGCACCACCTCGCACCTGGCCTGCGAACAGCTCAAGCAGATGGCGGGCGTGAACATCGTCCATGTGCCCTACAAGGGCGGCGCCGCCGCCATGACCGATCTGATGGGCGGCCGCCTGTCCCTGCTGATCGACGTGATGCCGAACGTCGCGCCGCAGATCAATGCGCAGCGCCTGCGAGCGCTCGCGGTCACCACCAGCGAAAGAGTCGCTTCCAATCCGGACATTCCTACCGTGGCCGAGGCCGGCGTTCCGGGATATTCGTTCTTTGCCTGGGATGCGCTCTACGCGCCCAAGGGCACGCCGGCAGCGGTGCTCGACCGCATGAATGCGGCCGTGAACAAGGTGCTGGCCGAGCCCGCCGTACGCGCGCAATTGGAGGCCCGTGGCGCACAAGCCGCGCCGACCTCCCGCGAGGGGCTGCGGGCGTTCTCCAGTGAAGAGTACGACCGGCTCGGCAAGGTGGTGCGGACTGCAGGCGCCGTGATCGACTGATACGTCCCGAAGCGGCGCGTTGACGAAGCGCGCCGCTTGCCGTCACCGGTTGCGCGTCAAGCCCGCCTCCTTGAAGGCGTCGAACAGCCCGATGCCGTGCGATGAAAGCGTGACATCCGTTCGCCGCAGCAAACCGATGGGTTCGTCCGTCCCGCCGAAGGGCATGGGAACGTGCATCAATTCGCCGCTGACCACGTAGCTCTCGACGAGGCTCGCGGGGACGAACCAGATCGCGTCGTTGCGCAGTGTCAGTTCCAGATTCAGAGAAACCGAAAGGCTGCTGATCACCGCCGCCCGTTCGGGCATTCCGAAGGCCGCCAACACGCTGTCCGCCGACTGCCGGATCAGGGTGCCCGCGGGCGGCAGGACCAGGTCGTACGAGACGAGCGTGCTTGCGGTGATGGGGCCTCGCAGGATGGGATGCCCCGCACGCACCACGACCGTAAGCGGTTCACGAAAGAGGTGCTCGAAGCTCATTCCCGTCATGGAAGAAGGCTCGCCCAGGCGGCCGACCACGAAGTCGACCTCCGCCGCTTTGAGACGCCGCAACAACTCCAGGTTGTGTCCGGTTTGGACTTCAACGCTCACCAAGGCAGAGGACCGCCTGAATGCCGCCAGGGCAGGGGGGCACAGCACGCGCGCGAGGGTGGGCAGTATGCCGATCCGCACGACCTCGGGAACCCCCTGAAACTCCCCTCGCAGCTTTTGCACGCCTTCCTGGAGCGCGGAGAGCGAGGCGTTGGCGTAGGGGGCGAACATGCGGCCATGATCGGTCAGCTCCGCCCCTTTGCGCCCTCGATCGAATAGCCGGCTGCCTGTCGCCGCTTCCAGTTCGGCCAGCGTTTTGGAGACGGCGGGTTGCGTGATGGCCAAGGCTTCGCTCGCTCTTTGAAGGCTGCGTAGCTGAGCGACGGCGATGAAACACTGCAGATGCCGCAGTTTGATCCGATTGCCGTAGAGGTCCAAATCCATAACTTTTTGAGCCGTCTTGTTGTAAGAAAGATCACTATATATAACTTTAGGTCGTGGTTAAAGTCGTCCTATCCAAATAGTGAATGGGGACCGCCTTGAGCCACCACGACACCCTTCTTCTTACTCCCCGCGATTGGCAGGGGAATCCGCCGTATAAGCATCCTGCCTATAAATCCTCGGTGTTGCGCAGCCCGTCGCTGCCCCTGGTTCCTGTCAAAGCCGCGCTGGGAAACCGTCTGGCGCCGGTGTATGGCAGCGAGCTCTTGGGGGCCTCGGATCACGACCTGACAAGCAATGCCGCAAAAAACGGCGCGCCCATCGGTGAGCGCATCATCGTGACGGGCCGGGTGCTCGATGAGTCGGGCAGGCCAGTCCGTCACACGCTGGTGGAAATCTGGCAGGCCAACGCGGCGGGCCGGTACGTACATAAAGGCGACCAGCATGACGCGCCCCTTGACCCCAATTTTCTGGGCGCGGGCCGCTGCATCACCGATGACCAGGGCCGATACCGCTTTGTCACCATCAAACCGGGCGCCTACCCCTGGGGCAACCACAGCAATGCCTGGCGTCCCAATCACATTCACTTCTCCCTTTTCGGGCAGTACTTCGGCTCGCGCCTGGTGACTCAGATGTACTTCCCGGGCGATCCGTTACTGGCGCTGGACCCGATCTTCCAAGGCGTACCGGAACATGCGCGCGACCGCCTGGTAGCGCGGTTTTCCCTGGAAGCGACTCAGGAAGGCGTCGCGCTTGGCTATGAATTCGACATCGTGTTGCGCGGTGCCCGACAGACCCCCACGGAGTAACCATGAGCGAACTGAAGCAGACCCCTTCCCAGACGGTAGGCCCGTTCTTCGCATACGGTCTTTGCCCCGAGCAATACAACTTCGACTTCAAAAGCCTGTTCACCGCGAATGCGGCCGAACCCCACGCCGCGGGCGAACACATCATCGTCATGGGAAAGGTGTATGACGGAAGCGGAGCCGCCGTGGGTGACGCTATCGTCGAGTCGCTGCAGGCGGACGCGTCGGGCCATTACGTCGCCAGCCAGGAGGAAGCGTCGGCCCGCGGATTCACAGGATTCTGCCGCGTGGGAACAGGCACCGAGCAGGGCAACGCCTACGTGATCCGCACCCTCAAGCCGGGCCCGGTCGCGCCGGGCGCGGCACCTTGCATCGACATCATTCTCCACATGCGCGGCATGTTGCTGCACGCCTTCACGCGGCTTTACTTCGAGGATGAGCCCGAGGCGAATGAAGGTGACGCCGTCCTGGGCAGAGTTCCCGCGGAACGCCGACGGACGCTCATCGCGAAGCTCGACCCTGACAGTTCGGTGAAGCTGTATCGCTTCGATATCCATCTGCAAGGACCGGACGAAACGGTCTTCTTCGACTATTGATGGAGCGATGATGGGCACGCTGACAGACTTGATACGCGGCCATCCCGCCATGAATGCCGTCTGGTCCGAGGCCGGGACGCTGCAGGCCATGCTCGATGTCGAGGCGGCGCTGGCAACAAGCTGTGCCGAGCATGGCGTCATTCCATTCGATGCCGTCGCCCCGATCGTTGCCGCGTGCCGAGTCGAGCTGTTCGATATCGACAGCCTGAAAAATGATGCCACCGCGGGCGGAAACCTGGCTATTCCGCTGGTTCGGCAACTCACGGCGGAAGTAAAGCGCACTGACAGTAAAGCGGCCGGGTATGTGCACTGGGGCGCGACCAGCCAGGACATCATCGACACGGGCCTGGTGTTGCAACTGCGTTCCGCGCTCGACATCCTGCGGCAACAGTTGGACCGTCTGGCATGTGGCCTGGCCGCGCTGGCCAGCGAGCATCGCGCAACGCCGACTGTCGGCCGCACTTGGCTGCAACAGGCCCTGCCCATGACGTTCGGGCTGAAGTTCGCGCAGTATCTCGATACCGTGGGCCGTTTGCAGGACGCCCTTGCGGCGCACCAGGAAAGTGTTGCCGTGCTGCAGTTCGGCGGGGCGGCCGGCACGCTGGCAAGCCTGGGAGAGCACGCGTTCGCCGTCTCCCGGGCCCTGGCGCGCCAGCTCGGCCTGGCACTGCCCGATGTCCCCTGGCACACGCAACGCGACAGACTGGTCTCGGTCGCGGCGTGGATGGGCATGGCGACCGGCGCATGCGCGAAGATGGCGCGCGATATGAGCCTGCTGGCGCAAACAGAGGTCGGTGAAGTCGCTGAAGCAAGCGGCAAGGGAAAAGGAGGTTCTTCGACCATGCCGCACAAACGCAATCCGGTGGGTTGCGCATCCGTGCTCAGCGCCGGCTTGCGGGCGCCGCATCTGGTCGCCACGCTTTTCAGTTGCATGGTTCAGGAGCATGAGAGGGCGCTGGGCGGTTGGCAGGCGGAATGGGATGCCCTCCCGGAGCTTGCGGTGATAACAGGCGGAGCCGTTGCCACCACGGCAGACATCATGGCGGGGCTGGAAGTGCACTCGGATCGGATGCTGCGCAACTTGAACGCCACGCAGGGTCTGATTCAGGCGGAAGCGGTCATGCTCGAGTTGGGCAAATGCATCGGGCGTCTGCCCGCGCACGAGCTGATCGAGAAGGCGTCTCGCCAGGCGGTGGTCTCGCAACGCGCGCTGCTGGATGTGCTGTCCGAAGATACCGCGGTGACCAAGGTGGTCTCGCCGGAGCGCCTGGCCCATTTGCTTAGCCCACTCAACTATTGCGGGCAGTCCATGCACTTCGTGGATACGGTATTGGGCCGGTACCGCGAGCGGGTGGATAGCCCGGACGCTGTAGGTCGGACGGAGCAGGAGTAAGTAGAAAACGCAGAGTGCTTCCCCATACCCCGCGATGCGTCGCGGGGCGCTGGTGCTTGCCTGAAGAATGGCTGTACGCCTGCGTTTCAGGGAAAACGTGAACGCAAAAAGGTGCGTCAATTCATTGAACAATACTTAGGTCTCTAATATTATTTTTGGTGCGCGTTCGGAAGATGCCAGATGGCAAAGATCATCGGCACCATCCCTCACCAGAAGGCGCACATCCCATGGAGACAATCATGTTCAAGAATCGCCCGAAGAATATTTCTTCCTGTCAGAACGCCCGGTTGGGTCTCGCGCTCGCGGCCATCTTCTGCACGCTCGCCGTGCCTGCGACTGCAGTCGCCGATGACGCCGCGACGTTTCCCTCGCATTCCATCCGCTTTATCGTTCCGTACGCCGCCGGCGGATTGCCTGACACGGTTGCGCGAGTCGTGGCGCAGCGCATCAGCCAGAATCTTGGACAAGCCGTGGTGGTGGAAAACAAGCCGGGCGCGAACGGCGTGATCGCCGCGCAGACACTGACGAGCAGCCCACGCGACGGCTACACCTACCTGGTGACGGACGGGTCGATGATGTCGATCAACCCCGCGCTCTACAAGGACTTGTCCTACGATCCCAAGCGCGATTTCGTTCCCGTGTCGCTGATCGCCACGTCTCCGTTGTTTCTGGCTTCCAACAGCCAGAGCCATATCAACTCGCTCCAGGAATTCGTGGACCGGGCCAAGCGCGAGGGTGGAAAGATGAACTACGGATCCTCCGGGGTGGGCAGCACGCATCATCTCACCATGGAGGCGCTGAACGTCGCGCTCAGCTCCAAGGTCACCCACGTGCCGTTTCGCGGCTCGGGGCAATCCGTACCCGCGATGATCGGCGGTCAGGTGGATGTGGTTTTCGCGGCCTTGCCGTCCCTTTCAGGGTTCGCGGAAAAAGGGCAGGCGAAGATTCTCGCGACCAACAGCGGCAAGCGTTCCGCCCTGGCGCCCGATATTCCTGCCATAGCCGAAATCGTTCCCGGGTTTGACTTCGCGGTGACGGTGGGCGCTTTGGGCGCATCGGGCATTCCTCCCTTCGCCGTCAAAAGGATGAGCGAAGAGATTGCCAAGGCGGTCAGGGATCCGGCGGTCGTCAAGCAGTTCAACACCCTGGGTATCGAGCCCGTGGGCGGCACGCCCGAAGCCTATCAGGGTGCGATCGAGGCCGAAGGGAAGCGCTACGAGAGCGCGATCAAGGACGCGGGTATCAAGGCAAATTGAAGATGCCCTGAAGCGTCGAAAGATCCACCATTGAATAAATGCTTAGATCTCTAATATAATTGACTCATCGGCAGGCCGTGCGGTCGCGGCGTAGTCCAAGGATGAGGAGGACGTATGTTGACGAATGAGGAAAATGAACTGCTCTGCCGCGTGGAGGGCGAGGCGTCGATGGGGCAGTTGATGCGCAAGTTCTGGGTACCCGTCTGTCTCAGCGAGGAGGTAAGCGAACCAGACGGTGATCCCGTTCACGCCCGGATACTTGGCGAGGACCTGGTGGTGTTCCGTGACACGGAAGGCCGGGTGGGCGTGATGGACGAATATTGCCCGCACCGGCGGGTCTCGCTCGTGTATGGGCGCAACGAAGACTGTGGACTGCGTTGCCTCTATCATGGCTGGAAGATGGACGTCGAAGGAACCGTCGTGGAGATGGTTTCAGAACCGGCGGCCAGCAGCATGGCGCAGAAGGTCAAGCACAAGGCCTACAAGGTCGAGGAGTGGGCCGGGGTGATCTGGGCGTTCATGGGAGACCAGGCCGATATCCCCGCGTTCGTGCCTCCGCCATGGGCGCCTGAACGGTCCGCGAAGGTCAGCATCGCGAAGGTCTTGATTCCGTGCAATTGGGCCCAGATTCTTGAGGGCGCCATAGACTCCGCCCACAGCTCGAGCCTGCATTCTTCGGATTTCGTGCCAGCCCGCGTAGGCGGGGCTGAGGCGACCGACAAGAACTGGTTGCGGCCGTCAACGGACAAAGCGCCTCGGATGCAAGTTCATCGCACGCCATACGGCTTTCGCTACGCCGCGATTCGCAGGCCCATCACGAATGCGGCGCAGACCGATTACGTGCGGTCCACGGTGTTCGTGGCGCCGGGAACCGTGCTGATTCCGCCCAACAATCTGTACAACGTGGCAAACGTCAACGTCCCGATGGACGACACGAATACGGTCTTCTATTTCATCGCTTGGGGCGATCGGGCCACCACGCCGGATACCGAGACGTGGCGCAAGTTCCTGGGTACCAGCATCGGCACGGATCTGGACGATCGGTACCGCCCGTTGCGTAACGCCGAAAACCGCTTCTGGCAGGACCGCCAAGCGATGAAAGCCGGCAACTTCACGGGCATCAAGGGCTTTCCCAACCAGGACATCGCCATGTGGGTGACGATGGGGCCGATCGCCAACCGAACCGATGACCGCCTCGGCGCCAGTGACCTGGCCATCGTCGAGTTCCGCCGGCAGATGCTGGATGCGGTCCAGGAATTTGCCCGCGGAGAACCTGCCATCGGCACGGGAGACAAGCACATTCCCACCGCCGTCTGCTCGTTCCAGGCCATCGTTCCGAAAAGTATCGACTGGCGGGATTACGAAGCGAAGCCGGTGTACGGCGGCGGATCCGGTCCTCAACTTGAAAGCAACTACGAAACCACTGCCTGAGGCTGGAGCCGAAGATGTCGAAACTTCAATTGTCTATCGCGATGGGCGACTACGATCGCAACCGCGCGCTGTATGACGGGGCAGTACAGATCGATGGCGTGAACCCCGTGTTCGCGCTCTTGAACCCCGAGGAAATGTTCTTTCGCGCTTTCCGCTTCCAGGATTTCGACGTGAGCGAGCTGTCGTTCTCGAGCTACCTGGTCAAGCACGCGGCGGGGCAGTGCCCCTACATCGCGATTCCGGTGTTCCTGTCCCGGGCATTCCGGCATACCTCTATCTATGTCCGCAAAGACAGGATCCGCAGCCCCGAGGATCTCAAAGGAAAGCGGATCGGAATTCCCGAGTATCAGTTGACCGCGAATGTCTGGGCGCGCGCCATCCTCGAGGAAGATTACGGCGTCAAGCCGTCCGACGTGACCTGGGTTCGCGGTGGCATCGACCAGCCGGGGCGGCCGGAGAAGATCAAGCTGACGCTGCCCGACAGCGTGAAGATGGTGGATGCCCCCTCCGACGTGACCATCTCCGACATGCTGGATCGCGGCGAGATCGACGGCTTCATGGCGCCGCGCGCGCCGTCGGGGAACGCCCGCCTGAACCCGAACATCGGCTGGTTGTTCGACGATCCGGCGGCGGTCGCAAAAGACTACTACCGCAGGACGGGCATCTTCCCGATCATGCATGTCGTCGGCGTGCGTAAGACGCTGGTCGAGCAGCACCCCTGGTTACCAGGCACGCTGTTGAAGGCCTTTGAACAGTCCAAGGCGGCTGCCCTGGAAAAGCTCTCGGACACCTCGGCCACCAAGGTGACGCTGCCGTTCGTGGAAGAACAGTTGAAGGCCGCGCGCGACACGCTGGGTGCGGATTACTGGGCGTACGGGGTCGACAAAAGCTTGCCCACCTTGGACGCCTTTACCAGGCTCCACCACGCCCAGGGGCTCTCGTGCCGCCACGTTCCCGTCCAGGAACTGTTCCATCCCAGCACGTACGAGTCCTACAAGATATGAAAGAAGGGCGGGGCGGACCTGTCCCCCCGCGCCAGGAGGCAGTCATGACAGATCCCCAGACGGAACACGCGGCGATTCTGCCGCTCAAGATCGTCGCCGCCCGCCAGGTCGCACAGGGCATACGCTCATTCGAACTGGCGCGCGAGGACGAAACCGAGTTGCCTGAGTTTTCCGCCGGCTCCCATATAAAAATCCAGGTTCCCAATGGCGAATGGAGGAAGTATTCGCTGTGCAATGATCCGGCTGAACGCCACCGGTACGTGATTACCGTGAAGCGAGAGGCGCAGGGCAGGGGAGGCTCGGTGAGCATGGTCGATGACGCCCGACAGGGCGACGCCGTCATGGTTCTGCCGCCCGACAATGCCTTTCCCTTGGTGGACAAGCCCGGCACGCTCACCTTCATCGCAGGGGGCATTGGAATCACCCCTATGCTGTCGATGATCCGCTCATTCGGCGAGCTTCCGCCTGCCCCCTGGAAGCTGTATTACCTGAGCCAGGCGCCCGAGACCACCGCGTTTCTTGACGAACTGGGCGCCGATGCGTTCAAGCCGCACGTCAAGATCCACCACGATCACGGCGATCCGGACGCCTCCTTTGACCTGTGGCCCATCCTCGAAAAGCCCAACCGCGGTCACGTCTATTGCTGCGGACCCAGAGGACTGATGGAGGCGGTCCGCGATATGTCGGGGCACTGGTCGCCCAACCGTATCCACTTCGAGAGTTTCCTGGAAGGCGGAGGCAAAAAGCCGGACGACAAGCCTTTTGCCGTCGAACTTGCCAAATCAGGGCAGACGTTGGACGTGCCGGTGGGCAAGTCGATCCTGTCGGTACTGCTTGGCGCCGGCGTGCGGGTGGGGTATTCGTGCGAGAGCGGCACTTGTGGCTCCTGCCGTACCGTGATGCTTGAAGGAAGCGCAGACCACCGCGACATGGTATTGCTGCCCGAAGAGCAGGATTCGCAGATCATGGTGTGCGTATCCCGGGCGACGTGCGGCAAGCTCGTCCTGGACCTGTAATCGAACCGGCCGGCATCATGGACAAGCAGAAATTGCGTATTGGCGTGGTCGGGCTGGGAAGAGCATTCACCTTGATGCTTCCCACTTTTCTTGCGGACTCCCGGGTAGAACTGGTGGCGGGATGTGATCCGCGCGCCGCGGCCAGGGATCAGTTCACCAAGGATTTTTCTCGACCGGCCTATGACAGCGTGGAGGCCCTGGCGGCGGATCGCGACGTGGAAGTCGTCTACATCGCCAGCCCGCATCAGTACCACGCGCAACACACGCGGATCGCCGCCGGCCATCGAAAGCATGTGCTGGTGGAGAAGCCCATGGCGCTTAGCCTGGCCGAGTGCGACGCCATGATCGGCGACTGTGACCAGGCCGGCGTGCATCTGCTCATCGGCCATTGCCACAGTTTCGACACGCCCTATCTGAAGACTCGAGAGCTGGTGCGTTCAGGAAGATTTGGCGCCGTGCGCATGATTCACGCGCTGAATTTCACTGACTACCTGTGCCGGCCCAGACGGCCCGAAGAGCTGCAGACCAGCCAGGGTGGTGGCGCGGTCTTCAGCCAGGCGGCACACCAGGTCGACATCGTACGGCTGTTGGCTTGCCAGGAGCCCGAACGCGTGCGCAGCGCGCTCGGAAACTGGGACCCCAGCAGGCCGACGGAAGGGGCATATAGCGCCCTGATGTGGTTCCACGACGGCGCATACGCGTCGTTCAACTACAACGGCTACGGGCATTTCGACTCTGATGAATGGATGGGGTGGACCGGTGAGATGGGACAGCGCAAGTCGTCCGAGGCGTACGGCAACGCCCGGCGAAGGCTGAAGTCGATCGCGAACCCCGAGGAGGAGTCCGCGTTGAAGAACGCAGGCACTTACGGCGGATCCGCCTACCAGCCGCCGGGGCCCGAATCATTGGGCGGCGCGCTGCATCAACACTTCGGCCCCGTTCTTGTGTCGTGTGAAAAGGCGGATCTCAGGCCGCTTCCAAACGGAATTTCCGTTTATGAAGACGAGGAAAAATACTTCATCCACATCGAGCCGCCCAAGGTGCCCAGAGCCGAGGTCATCGATGAACTCCATGCCGCCGTCAGGACGGGCGCGCCGTGCCTGCATGACGGCAGATGGGCGCGACGCACACTGGAGATCTGTCTTGCCATGATCCAGTCGTCGAACGCGTCCCGGGATGTCGTTTTATCCGGGGCTGCGGGGGGTGAAACGTGAACCTGGCGCAGAAGGCGGCAAGGGCTTTTCGAGTATCATTTTCGAGAACCAACGTACCCGCTCACCCAATTGCCGATGACCTCAAAAGAAACCAGGACCGTACTTGATCATTGGCGCGAGGCTGTTCCAGACGATAGACTCGCGCACCTTATCAAGGATGCCACGCGAGCGCTTGTCCGAGGCCTTCAGATACGTTTGGCGGACCACAACGTATCTTTTGGCCACTGGGCGTTCCTGCGCATCCTCTGGGAACAGGATGGCCTGACTCAGCGCGAACTGAGCGAGCATGCGGGCGTGATGGAGCCTACGACGTATTCGGCCATGAAAGCGATGGAGTCACTGGGCTACATCGAGCGCAAGCATCTGCCTGGAAACAACAAGAATATCCATGTCTTCCTGACGCGTAACGGCCGCGCCCTCAAGAAGAAACTCGTTCCGCTCGCTGAAGAGATCAACGCGATCGGCACGCGCGGCCTGACCGACGTCGAAATAAAGACAACGCGCAAAGTGCTGCTCGCGATCATCACCAACCTGGCGGATGACGAAGCCGCCATCGAGAACGCCGAACGCAAGGTTCCCTCGACCCGAGAGCTGTCCCGCCGTATTGCGTCGGCCGAGTAAAGGCGAAGCGCGCGCCGCGGCAGCAACAGAGTTCTTGCTGCAAGGTTAGATCTCTAATATTCTCGTCCCTGCTGCCCGAAAGGCCGGATGGCGCCTGTTGCATGCGCCCAAATCAACGGACGAGACAAAGATGAATCTGCTGCCCCAGTTGCCGTGGACGTTTACCGCAGTACCGGAGTTCGCGCTGCTTGGGTTTGCCGCGCTTGCGTTCCTGGGCGCGGGCATCGTGAAAGGGACCCTGGGCGTGGGCTTGCCGCTATTCGCGGTCCCCCTGTTGTCGCTGGTGTTGCCGCCGCCGACGGCCATCAGCCTGCTGGTGGTGCCCGTGCTTTTCTCGAATCTGTGGCAGGCCGCGCAGGCCGCCCAGCCGTTGAAGTACGCCACCCGGTTCAGATGGCTGTCGCTGAGTCTGCTGGTGAGCACGGTCGTGTCCGTGAAGCTATCGTTGGCGCTTCCGATGGAACTGCTGAGTTTGCTTGTGGCGGCTTCCGTGATCTGCGCGGTCGTGCTGATGCTGTACAAACCGCAAGGCGCGATCCCCGCCGCCCGGGAACTGCCGCTGGGAATCGTGGTCGGCATTCTGGCGGGCGTGATGGGTGGGCTGTCGTCCATGACAGGCCCTTTCATCATCACTTACCTGCTTGCGCTCAAGCTGCCGCGCGACGAGTTCGTGGGAAGCATCAGCATCATCTACCTGTTTGGAATGATCCCGCTTTACCTGGTCCTGGCCTACTACGGGCGCCTGGGACTGACCGAGACGTCGATGTCGTTGCTCGCCATCGCGCCCATGGCCTTGGGAATGGCCATTGGCCGGCGGATGCGTGCGTACCTGAGTGAAGCGTCGTTCCGCCGCGTATTGCTTGGATTCCTGGCGTCGGTGGCGGTGCTGCTGGTGTCCAAGGGGGTCTGACGGTTTCGATTCCCCCCGTGTAGGCGTGTCATGCCCGATGGCATCGCCGGCCAAGACGGCCCGTCGTCACGAAGCGGCGCTCTGGGGATCCCACAGCGCCTGCCGTGTCGCCTCCAGATGCGTCAGATACAGCCGCAAGTCGAATTCATACTGGTGATAGTGCGGTTCCATGCGCAGGCACATGTTGTAGAAGGCCTTGTTATGGTCCTTCTCCTTCAAGTGCGCCAGCTCATGCACCGTGATCATCTTCAGGAATTCCGCAGGCACGCTCTTGAACAGCGTCGCCACGCGGATTTCGTGCTTGGCCTTCAGCTTGCCGCCCTGCACCCGCGAAATGTACGTATGCTGGCCCAGCGCGTGCTGGATCACGTGGATCTTGCTGTCGAAGGCCACCTTGTTGATCTGATCGCCGTTGCGCATGTGGGCGTTCTTCAGCTCCGTCACGTACTGGTACAGCGCCTTGTCCGTGCGCACGCCGTGCGCCCCGTCCGGATACTTGGACAGCAGCGCCGCGCCCAGCTTGCCCTGGTCCAGGAGCTTATGGGTCTGCGCCAGGAGGGGTTCGGGATAGCCGGTCAGGTATTTCAGGGTAGTCACGATCAGCGATGGATGGGCGGTGCGACGGTCAGGCGCGGCCAGGTTTCAGGATGACGCTTGGCCGCGAGCCGCTGGGCGTAGGCGTCGAGATCGGCGCCGGGACTGGGCCGCAGCACCAGCCCGAACAGGTCGGTCAGCCCATACGGGGCAACGATGCGTAGCTGATCGTCAGTGGTCAGCGCCACGCCCACGCAGGTGGCCGTTTCCGGCCAGCGGGCGATGCCGTCGGCAAGCGAACGCGCCGGGGGCGGAGCCGCGCCCTGGCTGTTCCGGTGCCATAGGTGGACGCGCGCCTGATTCACGATTTCCCAAGGGGCGTCCGGCGCGGCTTCACGCAGGCGCTGGGTGACGCGCGTTTCGTGCGCGGCCGAGAGGTCCGTCGGGTCGTAGTATACGAAGTCCACATCGGTGGGCGCATGGCGGCCCGGCGGGAAGCCATGCAGATGATCCCAGACCAGCGAACGCACCGCGCCCGCGCCGATGCAGCCATCGGCGGGCGCATGGCCGCGCGCGGCGCGCAGCCAGCGCATCAAGGGCGCATGCGCCAGGACCAGGGCGCGCAGCGTGGCGGCGTGTGGGTCCCCGTCCGGCGCTGGCACGGCGATTACCGGGCGTTGCCGCGCCGGAACGCGACGGGGAGCGCCATGAAGAACAGGATCACGAAGAGCGCCAGGCTCCACAGGGCGTACTCGACGCCCAGCACGGGCACCTTGGCGTCCATGCAGGTGGCGAAGATGCCGAACAGCGAGGGTATGGCGCTTTCCAGGCCGATGCCGGTCATGAAGCGGTCGGCGAAGGTTTGGTCGCAAGACAGCATATTGGCCGCCACGCTGTATTGATACCAGGCGGCAACGACGCCGGATAGGGACAGCAGCGCCGCCAGCGCGCCGCAGAGGCGGGTCAGCGCGCGTCCGCCGCCGAAACCGCCAATCAGGGCGATCACGCCGATCACCAGATAGATCAGGCGCTGCATGACGCACCAGGCGCAGGGCGGCATGTCGAAGACATGCTGGGATACGAGGGCCACGCCCACGGCGCCAAAGCAGAGGAGGGCGATCAGGCGGAGCAGGCGTTCTGAGCGAGAGGTCATGGATACGGTGGAATGGATTGGTCAGGTCGGGGCGCGTTGCCCGGTCACGCTTAGGCCTTCGGAATCGGAATTGGTTGCATCACCTGGGTCAGTACGCCCAGCAGCAGTTCGCGCGCGCCTTCCCAGAAGATCTGCACGCCCAGGCACAGCATGATGAAGGCCGACAGCCGCATGAAGACGGCCGTGCCGTTGTCGCCCAGCCGGTGCAGCATCTGCGCGGCGAAGCGCAGGCAGACGTACAGCGTCAGGGAAACGACGATGATGCCGGGAATGGAGCCGCCCAGCCGCACCAGGCTGAGCACATGGTTCTGGTCGCGCAGCGAAACCCCCACCGTGATGGCGGCGGCGATCGAGCCGGGCCCGCAACTGATAGGGAAGGTCAGTGGATAGAAGGCCCGGGCCTTCGCCATTTCCGGCGTGAACGATTCGGCCATGCGGGCAACGCGCTCGGTGTCCGCATCCGGCGAATTCACCAGCCGCCAGGCGCTGGCGATCACCAGCATGCCGCCTCCGACCCGTACGATCGACAGCGAGATGCCGAAGAAGCTCAGCAGGACGTTGCCGGCCACCATCGCGACGATCAGCATCAGGCAGACGTTGATCGCCACCCGCTTGGCCAGCACCATGCGCGTGGAAGACGAGGCGCCTTCCGTCAGCGACAGGAAGATCGGCGCGATCGCCGGCGGGTTCAGGAAAGGCAAGAGCGTGGCCAGCGCGAAGAAGAAGCTGCCACCAAAAACGCGCAGATAGTCGTTTAGCTGCATGAGAGCGAGCATCGCTTGGCCGAAACCCCGGATTGTATGCGTTCCGGGACGGGTCTGGCCATGTCTGGACGGTGGGGGATCAGGCCGCGCGCTGCTGGGCGTCGTCGCCCGCCAGCGCGTCCAGGATGTCGCGTTCGAATTGCATCTGGCTGCGCGGGCGCGCCAGCGCGGATCCGTCCACGATGAAGACGTCTTCGACCCGGTCGCCCAGCGTCATGATCTTGGCCATGAGCAGGTTGACGTCGTGGCGGGCGAATACGCGCGCCAGCCCGTGCAGCAGGCCGGGCCTGTCGGTGGCCGTCACGGAAAGGCGCCAGGAGGTGCTGCGTTCGTCGGGCTGCAGTTCGGCCTGTGGCATGACGGGAAAGACGCGCGACACGCGCGACTGGCGGCCACGGCTGTAGTAGCCGCCACGGCTGGGTTGCGCCTGGGCCGCGGCATGCGGATCCTTCAGGCGTTCGGCCAGTTCGTGTTCCACCAGCGTGGCCTGGGCGCGCAGGTCGCTCGCGCCTTCCGGCAGCAGGACGATGAAGCTGTCCAGCGCCCAGCCGTGCCGCGTGGTGTGGATGCGCGCGTCCTGGATGGACAGCGACTTGGCATCGAAATATCCGCAGATTGCGACGAACAGGTCGGGCGCATCGCGGGTGTAGACCATGATCTGCAGGCCTTCCCCGTGTTCGGTGGGACGGGCCTTGACCACGGCCTGCGCGGGCGCGACCTGGTGATACAGATGGCGGGTATGCCAGGCGATGTCGGACGCATCGTGGCGCAGGAAATACGCGACGTCGAGCTGGTTCCAGAAGGCCTCGCGGGCATCGTCGCGCAGGCCCGCCAGGCGGGTCAGGCGGGCGGCTTCTTCCTTGCGTTCGGTCAGCACGGTGTGGGCGTCGGCATGAGCGCCGCCCAGCGCGGCCAAGGTCAGCTTGTACAGGTCTTCCAGCAGCTTGCCTTTCCAGGCGTTCCAGACCTTGGGGCTGGTGCCGCGGATGTCGGCGACGGTCAACAGGTAGAGCGCGGTCAGGTGGCGCTCGTCCTTCACGGTGGCGGCGAAGTCCTGCACGACCGCCGGATCGGACAGGTCGCGCTTTTGCGCCACGGCCGACATCAGCAGGTGCTGGCGCACCAGAAATTCCACCAGCCTGGCGTCTTCCGGATCCATGCCGTGTTCTTGCGCGAACTTGCGCACCTCGCGCGCGCCGAGTTCGGAGTGATCGCCGCCGCGGCCCTTGGCGATGTCATGGAACAGCGCCGCCACATACAGCAGCCAATGCCGGTCCAGGCCGGCGATCAACTGGCTGGCCAGCGGATACTCCTGGGCATGCTCGGGCATCGTGAAGCGGCGCAGATTGCGCACGACCGCCAGCGTGTGCTGGTCCACCGTGTAGGCGTGGAACAAGTCATGCTGCATCTGGCCCACGATGCGGCGGAAAACCGGCAGGTAGCGCGGCAGGATGTTCAGCATGGTCATGCGGCGCAATTCATGCACGATGCCGCGCGGCTGCTGCAGGATCTGCAGGAACAGCCTGCGGTTGACCGGGTTGCGGCGGAACTGCGCATCGATGCGGTGGCGGGAATGCCAGATGGCGCGCAGCGTGCGGGCCGACATGCCGGTCAGTTCCGGGCGCTGCTGCATGACCAGAAAGGCGCGCAGCAGCAGCGTCGGATTGCGCTCGAAGCCGTCGTCACGAATGATGTCCAGGCGGTCGCGCAGATTGCGGAAATCGTCGTCGATGTCGCGCGCGTCGCTGTCCGGACGAGGAAACAGCCGTTCCTCGATGTTCTGCACCAGGATGCCATTGAGCTGCGTCACCAGGCGCGCCGCCCAGTAATAGCGCTGCATCAGCAGTTCGCTGCCGCGCCGGGTCGCGGTCGCGTGGATGCCGTAGACCTCGGCCAGGGCGGGTTGCAGGTCGAACAGGACGCGGTCCTCGCGCCGGTTCGACAGCAGATGCAGTTCGATGCGCAGCCGCTTGAATGCCTGTTCGGCCTTGCGCAGATCGCGCGCCTCGGAGGAGGTAAGCAGGCCTGCTTGCGCCACCGAGCGCCAGCTATTGCCAAAGCCCGCCGCCCGCGCCATCCACAGGATGACCTGCAGGTCGCGCAGGCCGCCGGGCGATTCCTTGCAGTTCGGCTCCAGCGCGTAGGGCGTGTCGTGGTAGCGGGCGTGCCGTTGCTGCATTTCCACGCGCTTGGCAAGGAAGAAGGCGCGGGGATCCAGCCGGGATTTGGTCGCGGCGTCAAATTTTCTCATCAGCACCCGGCTGCCGGCCAGCCAGCGGGATTCCAGCAACGAGGTTTCGACCGTGATGTCCGCGTCGGCCTCGCGCTCGCAATCCTCGATGGTGCGCACGCTATGGCCGGGCTCGAGGCCCAGGTCCCAGAGCGATGCCACCAATTGTTCGATGGCGGTTTCGTCTTCGGGCGTGGGGGCGTGCGGCAGCAGGATCAGCAGGTCGACGTCGGAATGCGGGTAGAGTTCGCCGCGGCCATAACCGCCCACGGCCGCCAAGGTGGCGCCGATGGGCAGGGGGTAGTGCTTGACCAGGTCCCGCAGGGCGGCGTCCACGACGCGCCGCAGCTCGGACAGCAGGGTATCGGGGCGTTCGTGTTCCCGGAACTGGGCCACCACGGCCCGCCGGGATTCCTGGATGCGTTCACGCAGCGTAGTGAGGATTTCGGCGGTCATGGCAAGCACGGGCACTTCAGACGGCGGGAATGACGATGGGTTCGGTGATGAACGCCGGCGGCGGGGGCATGCCAGGCGACAGGGTCAGTACTTCATAACCGGTATCGGTTACACATACAGCATGCTCCCACTGGGCGGACAGGCTGTGATCGCGCGTCACAACCGTCCATCCGTCGGACAACTGGCGGATTTCGCGGCGGCCGGCATTGATCATGGGCTCGATCGTGAAGAGCATGCCCGTCACCAGTTTCACGCCGGACCCCGGTTTGCCATAATGCAGGACCTGCGGGTCTTCGTGAAAACGCTGCCCGATGCCATGCCCGCAAAATTCGCGCACCACCGAGAAACCGCTGGCTTCGGCGTGCTTCTGGATGGCGTTGCCGATGTCGCCCAGGGTGGCGCCGTTCTTCACCTGCTGGATGCCCTTCCACATGCACTCGAAGGTGATGTCGGTCAGGCGGCGCGACAGGATGGATTGCTCGCCCACCGGGTACATGCGGCTGGTGTCGCCGAACCAGCCGTCCTTGATGATGGTGACGTCGATGTTCAGCGCGTCCCCGTTTTTCAGCACCTTGTCGCCCGGGATGCCATGGCAGACCTGGTGGTTGACCGAGGTGCAGATGGCGCCGGGGAAGGGCGGGTAGCCGGGCGGGGCGTAGCCCACGGTGGCCGACTTCACCTTGAGCTCGTCGGTCAGGTATTCCAGGCAGAGGCGGTCCAGCTCGCCAGTGGTGACGCCCGGCTTGACGTGGGGGGTGATGAAGTCGAGGATTTTGGCGGCGTCCTGACAGGCGGCGCGCATCTTGGCCAGGTCGGCCGGATTGGAAATTGTGCCCATGGAGTAGCTTGGCGATCTCTCGCTTGAATGTCTGCTTGAAAGAATAGTAGAATTATAGGCTTCCCTAAAAATTTGGGGAGCAATCGGGTTACAGCAAAGGCCGCGGCGAAAGCTTGCGGCTTGGCCAAATCCGGCGGGTGCGACTTGAAGGTTCCAAGCGGCCCCGGCAGTTATCTTGGTTTTGCGCGGATCATTCTTAGAGTCGGCGGCAAGCCCTGAAGTTTCACCGCAAGCGAAGGTTGTGGAGCGAATTCGGGCAAGTCGTGGGGTTCTGGGGGTGGGGCGACAGGCTAGGTTCCGGCCGGAAGCGTTTGGACATTGAAAGCCTCTTCTGCTGGGCACGGCGTGCTTGTAAGCCTGGTCATGTTTTAGAGCGGCGATGCAGGTTCGGTATGGGCGCTGAATTAATTTCTTGAAGGCGGAGTCTTGAAAGAGGCTGTGTCTTCTGAAGAAATGCCCCGGCGGCCTGATGCGCGGCCAAGCTGAAAGGCTTGGAAGTGAAGAGCTGGATTTCGCTGCCAACAAAACAAGTCCGGGTGCGCCTTGAAGAAACTTCCAGGAAATTCCTGGAGTGTCCGACAGGCGCGATGCAAGTGCGCGGTGCAAGGCGCTTGTTGTGGCGGCCGTCTGGGTTTATCGCGGCAGCGTAGTAAGGTAGTTATTGCGGCAGTGATCGGCCGGCCCGGTTAAAATTTTGTCATCCCGTATGTGCGGGAAATCGCGCGCAACACCACCCAGGGTGTCAGCCAGATGCTGATGCAGGTGCGGCGCAAGAAACCAACCCTTGGAGAATTACATGTCTTTGATGCGCGAAATGCTGGAAGCGGGTGTCCACTTTGGTCACCAGACCCGTTACTGGAACCCCAAGATGGCTCAGTACATCTTCGGTCACCGCAACAAGATTCACATCATCAACCTGGAAAAGACGGTTGATAAGTACCAGGAAGCCACCAAGTTCGTGAAGCAGCTGGCTGCTCGCGGCGGCAACATCCTGTTCGTCGGCACCAAGCGCGCTGCGCGCGAGCTGGTCGCTTCCGAAGCCGCCCGTTGCGGCATGCCCTTCGTTGACGCCCGCTGGCTCGGCGGCATGCTGACCAACTTCAAGACGGTCAAGACCTCGGTCAAGCGCCTGAAGGACATGGAAGTCGTCGTCGCCGAAGGCGGCGCCGAGCGCATGATCAAGAAGGAAGGCCTGCTGTTCCAGCGCGAACTGGACAAGCTGAACAAGTCGATCGGCGGTATCAAGGACATGAACGGCTTGCCCGATGCCATGTTCGTGATCGACGTCGGCTACCACAAGATTGCCATCGCCGAAGCCAAGACGCTGGGCATCCCCGTGGTCGCCGTGGTTGACACCAACCACTCGCCCGACGGTATCGACTACGTCATCCCCGGCAACGACGACTCGGCCAAGGCCATCGCGCTGTACGCCAAGGGCATCGCCGACGCCGTGCTGGAAGGCCGCGAACAGAACATGAACGGTCTGGTCGAAGAGCTGGGCGAAGGTCAGGAAGAGTTCGTCGAAGTGCAGGACAACCAGGCCTAAGCCTGCTGTCATGTCCGGCGGTTAGTGTCTGGGAGCGGCGCCGAAACGGTCCGCTCCCGCCTCGTCGGCACTGCGAAGGTGGGCTCCCATCTTCCAGCCCGCACACAGCGGGCGTCCCATCGAATCAATCCACTGCCCCGGCCCGCCGGGGCGTGTCTTAGCAAAATTTGGAGCAAACATGGCTGAAATTACCGCTGCCCTGGTCAAGGAACTGCGCGAAAAGACCGACGCGCCCATGATGGAATGCAAGAAGGCCCTGACGGAAGCCGAAGGCGACCTGGTCCGTGCCGAGGAAATCCTGCGCGTCAAGCTGGGCAACAAGGCCAGCAAGGCTGCTGCCCGCGTCACCGCCGAAGGCCTGATCGGCCTGTTCATCTCCGCCGACGCCAAGCAAGGCGCCGTCATTGAAATCAACTGCGAAACCGACTTCGTCGCCAAGAACGACGACTTCGTGGGCTTCGTGAACAAGCTGGCCGAACTGGTCGCCACGCAGAATCCGGCCGACGTGGCCGCTCTGTCGGCGCTGCCCTACGGCGACGGCACGGTTGAAACGACCCGCACCGCCCTGATCGGCAAGATCGGCGAGAACATCTCGATCCGCCGCTTCGAGCGCATCCAGACCCCGAACGCACTGGCCAGCTACGTGCACGGCGGCAAGATCGGCGTGCTCGTGGAATACACGGGCGCCGAGGAAGTGGGCAAGGATCTGGCGATGCACATCGCCGCCACCAAGCCCAAGGCGCTGAACGCCGACGGCGTGAACCCCGCCGACATCGCCGCCGAGCGCTCGGTCGCCGAGCAGAAGGCCGCCGAGTCGGGCAAGCCCGCCGACATCGTCGCCAAGATGGTCGAAGGTTCGGTTGCCAAGTTCCTGAAGGAAGTGACGTTGCTGTCGCAGCCTTTCGTCAAGAGCGACAAGCACACGGTCGAACAGCACCTGAAGGAAAAGGGCGCCTCGATCAGCAAGTTCGTGCTGTTCGTGGTCGGCGAAGGTATCGAGAAGAAGACCAGCGACTTCGCCGCTGAGGTTGCAGCCGCCGCCGCCGGCGCCGCCTGATCTCAAGGTAGTGCTTAAAGGCCGGCGCTAGATTAAATTCTAGTCCGGCCTTTTTCGCCGCAAGGGCTCCCCAAGGTGACACTTCCCTGGGGTAGCCACCCGCGCAGCGGGGCGGCGGTGGGGGGGTTCCCCATTCTTGTCTTACACTTTCGTCGGATTGTTCTTCGGGATATCACCTATGAGCAGCAGAGCATACAAACGGGTTCTTCTCAAACTTTCCGGCGAGGCGCTGATGGGCGACGATGCATTCGGCATCAATCGTTCCACCATCGTCCGCATGACCGATGAGATCGCCGAAGTCGCCGCCACTGGCGTCGAACTGGCCATCGTCATCGGCGGAGGCAACATCTTCCGTGGCGTCGCCCCGGGCGCGCAGGGCATGGACCGCGCCACCGCCGACTACATGGGCATGATGGCCACCATCATGAACGCGCTTGCGCTGCAAGACGCGCTCAAGCACAAGGGCATCGACACCCGGGTACAATCGGCCCTGAATATCGATCAGGTCGTCGAGCCCTACATCCGCCCGAAGGCCCTGCGCTACCTCGAAGAAGGCAAGGTCGTCATCTTCGCCGCGGGCACGGGCAACCCCTTCTTCACCACCGACACCGCGGCCGCCTTGCGCGGCGCCGAGATCGGCGCGGAGATCGTGTTGAAGGCCACCAAGGTGGACGGCATCTACAGCGCGGATCCCAACAAGGATCCGACCGCCACGCGCTATGCGCGGATCAGCTTCGACGAGGCGATCGTCCGCCGTCTGGAAGTCATGGACGCCACGGCCTTCGCGCTGTGCCGCGACCAGAAACTGCCGATCAAAGTGTTTTCGATCAATAAGTCCGGCGCGCTCAAGCGAGTCGTCAGCGGCGAAGACGAAGGCACGTTGGTACACGTCTAAAGAAAAGGAAATTCCATGAGCGCAGCAGAAATCCGCAAATCCGCCGAGGCCAGAATGGCCAAATCGCTTGATACGCTCAAGATCAACCTGGGCAAGATCCGCACGGGCCGCGCCCACACGGGCATCCTGGATCACGTGCAGGTCGACTACTACGGCTCGCCCGTGCCGGTCGGCCAGGTCGCCAACGTGAACCTCGTGGACGCCCGCACGATCAGCGTGCAGCCGTACGAGAAGCAGATGGCCGGCCCGATTGAAAAGGCGATTCGCGAATCGGACCTGGGCTTGAATCCCATCTCCATGGGCGACACCATCCGCGTGCCGATGCCTGCCCTGACGGAAGAGCGCCGCCGCGACCTGACCAAGGTCGTCCGCAGCGAAGGCGAAGAGGCCAAGATCGCCGTGCGCAACCTGCGCCGCGAGGCCAACGAAGCGCTGAAGAAGCTGGTCAAGGACAAGGAAATCTCCGAGGACGACGAGCGTCGTTCCCAGGACGACGTCCAGAAGCTGACGGATCGGGCCGTCGCCGACATCGACAAGATGGTCGTCCAGAAAGAAGCGGAAATCATGACCGTATAATCCCACCACGCCGTAGGGGCCGCCGGCGGTTGCCGCCAGCTCCCACGGTCGGGATTCCCTGCCCACGCGCCGTCCTGTCCATTGCCTCGCGGTACGCCTACGTAGCGATGGAAACGACGGCGCAGGCTTTTCCAGTATTCCTGTTTTTCGCCGTTTCACCGCGCGCAGTCCCACACTAATGGCAACCAGTTCGACTCAGGCGGTTCCCGATACTCGCGATATCCCCGAGCACGTCGCTATCATCATGGATGGCAACGGCCGGTGGGCCACGCGGCGGCTGCTGCCTCGCACGGCGGGCCATGCCAAGGGCGTGCAGGCGGTACGGCGCGTTGTCGAGGCCTGCGGCCGGGCCGGCGTCCGTTACCTGACGCTGTTCGCATTCAGTTCCGAGAACTGGCGCCGTCCCGCCGAGGAAGTGTCGCTGCTGATGCGCCTGTTCGTGCAGGCGCTGGAACGCGAGATCGGCAAGCTTGACGAGCAGGGCGTGCGCCTGCACGTGATCGGCGACCTGAGCGCCTTCGAGCCGCGCCTGCAGGAACTCATCGCCGCCGCCCAGGCGCGCACGGCGCACAATGACCGCCTGCACCTGACGGTCGCCGCCAACTATGGCGGACGCTGGGACATCCTTCAAGCGACGCGCGCCATGCTGGCGGCGGAGCCGGCCCTGGCGGCCCAGCCCGAGCTGGTCGACGAGGAGCGCCTTGCCCGGCATCTCTCCATGGCCTGGGCGCCCGAACCCGACCTGTTCATCCGCACGGGCGGCGAACAACGCATTTCCAATTTCCTGATTTGGCAAATGGCCTACGCGGAGTTCTACTTCACGGATCGCTATTGGCCGGACTTCGGCGCCAAGGAACTCCTGGAAGCCTTCGATTGGTACCGCACGCGCGAACGCCGTTTTGGCCGCACCAGCGCACAAGTCAGCGAAAGCGGCACGAAATAAGCTGAAGGCGACCTGCGCGTCTTTCCAAAGCTGCACACGAGGAGACCGTCATATGTTGGGCCAGCGTATCGTTACCGCCGCCGTCTTGTTGGCCATTCTGGCTGCCGCCATGGTCAGTGCGAACCCCTGGTGGTTCGTGGCCTTGCTGGCGCTGGCCGCCGCATGCGCCAACTGGGAGTGGCTGCGCCTGACGCTGCCCCAGCCCCCGTCCCCCCTGATTTCCGTTGGCATCGCCGTGCTGCTGTTCGCCGGCATGCTGGCGCTGGCGTCCGCCTGGCTGGCGGGCGACCGGGGCGGGGTGAGCGATCCGGCCTGGGTGCTGCGCTACCTGGTGCCCGCCGTCTCGGCCGTCTGGCTGTTCGGCGGCGTGGCTGCCGTGGTGCGCGGCCGGTCCGATGCGGCGCCCGCGAGCCTGGCCTGGTCCGCCTTTTCGGTGCCCGCCGCGTTCGCGGCCTGGGCCGTGCTGGCGCAGATGTTCCTCGCCCACGGCGCTGGGTTCGTCGTGTCCTTGCTGGCGCTGGTCTGGGTGGCCGATATCGCTGCTTATTTTGCCGGCCGGGCGTTCGGCAAGCGTAAACTGGCTCCGCGAGTCAGTCCGGGGAAAACCATCGAAGGCGCCATTGCCGGTGTCCTGGGCGCCGTGGTGTGGATCGGCCTGTCCAGCCTGTGGGCGGGGACGTTCGGCCACGCGCTGGTAGAGCGCTGGACCTTCTGGCTGGCGCTTCCGATTGCCGCGCTGTTGGGCGTGCTGTCCATCGTGGGTGACCTGTTCGAATCGCTGCTCAAGCGCCGTGCGGGCCGCAAGGATTCCAGCACGCTCTTGCCCGGCCATGGCGGCGTCTATGACCGCATCGACGCGATTCTTCCCGTCGCGCCGTTTGCGCTACTTTTGTCTGGAGTCTTGTTTTGACGGCTTTTCAACGCGTCGTCGTGCTGGGATCGACCGGTTCGATCGGTGAAAGCACGCTGGATGTGATTGCCCGCCATCCCGAGCGCCTGGCGGTGTATGCGCTATCGGCGTACAGCCAGATGAAGCGCCTGGCCGAGCAAGCGCTGGCCAGCCGCGCCGCGGTCGTGGTGGTGCCTGATGCCGCCGCGCGGCAGAAATTCCTGGATGCCTGGCCAGACGCCAAGCCGCTGCCCGAGATCCGGGTGGGCGCGCAGGCACTGGCCGATACCGCCGCCGACCCGCAGTGCGATTCGGTCATGGCCGCCATCGTGGGCGCTGCGGGTCTGCCCGCCGCTCTGGCGGCCGCGCGAGCCGGCAAGCGCGTGCTGCTGGCCAACAAAGAGGCCCTGGTCGCGGCCGGTTCGCTCTTCATGCAGGCTATCCGCGACAACGGCGCGGAATTGCTGCCAATCGACAGCGAACACAATGCCATTTTCCAATGCCTCCCGCACGGCGGGAGCGCTGCGGCGCCCGAGAAGCCCGCGCGCGGCGTGCGCCGCCTGCTGCTGACCGCCTCCGGCGGCCCCTTCCGCGGCCGCGATCTCGAAGACCTGCACGAGGTTACCCCGGCCCAGGCCTGCGCCCATCCCAACTGGAGCATGGGCCGCAAGATTTCAGTGGACTCGGCCACCATGCTCAACAAGGGGCTGGAGGTGATCGAAGCGCATTGGCTGTTTGCCATGCCAGCCGACCGCATCGAAGTCGTGGTGCACCCGCAAAGCGTGGTGCATTCCATGGTCGAGTACGACGACGGATCCGTGCTCGCGCAGTTGGGACAGCCCGACATGCGCACCCCGATCGCCTATGGCCTGGGTTTCCCGGAGCGTCTTGCCAGCGGCGTGGGCCCGCTGGATCTGACACGCCTGGGGCGCCTGGATTTCGAAAAGCCTGACCTGTCCCGGTTTCCTTGCCTGGCGCTGTCCTTTGCCGCGCTGCGCGCGGGGCAGGGTGCCTGCGTCACCTTGAACGCCGCCAATGAAGTCGCGGTCGAGGCCTTCCTGGACGGACGGCTGGCGTATACCTGGATCGCGCGGGTGATCGAGGCCTCCCTGGAGTGGCACGGGCGGCAAGCATCTGTTACCCTCAACAGTCTTGACGACGTACTCGCGCTTGACGCCGACGCCCGCGCGTTTGCGAGTAGCCTGGGGCTAGCCTGATGGCCGGCCGCGCCTCTTCTGGGTTTCCAGACTCGGGTTTCCAGACTCGGTTTTCCAGGCTCGATTTTCCAGATTCGGTTTCCTAGCTTCGATTTCTTAGACTCCCCGACCCATGCTTTTCACCCTGCTGGCCTTTGCCGTTGCGCTTGGCTCACTGATCATTTTCCATGAGCTGGGACACTATTGGGTCGCGCGCCTGTGCGGTGTGAAGGTGCTGCGGTTCTCGGTGGGGTTTGGCAAGGTCATCTTGCGCCGCACCGACCGGCACGGCACCGAGTGGGCGGTTTCGGCCCTGCCACTGGGGGGCTACGTCAAGATGCAGGACGATCCCCCGGCCGGCGCCAGCCCCGCTGAAATTGCCGGCGCGTTCAACAGCAAACCCGTCGGCCAGCGCATCGCCATCGTCGCCGCCGGCCCGATTTTCAACCTGATCCTTGCCGTCCTGCTGTATGCCGGTCTGAACATGGCCGGCACCGAAGAGCCGGTGGCGGTCATCGCCCAGCCCGCGGCCGACACGCCCGCGGCCCGCGCCGGTCTTCTGCCAGGCGATCGCATCCTGGCGATCGATGGCGCCGAAGTCGCTTCCTGGTCGGACGCCCGTTGGCGCCTGATGGACGTGATGTCCACGGGCGGGCGGGCGCTGATTGAAGTCAGCACGCCCGCCGGCGCCGTTCAGCAGCGCGAACTGCAACTTCCTTCCAACACGATGGACCCGGCCGGCGGAGACCCGCTGGCCGCCGCCGGCATCCGCCTGGCGCAGCCCAAGCCGGCCGTGCGTGCCGTGATTGACGGTGGCGAAGGGCAGGCCGCCGGCCTGCGCACGGGCGACCTGGTCGTGGCCGTGAACGGGCAGCCCACACCGGATACGGGCGCGCTGGTCAAGCAGATCCAGGAAAGCGCGGGCAAGCCCCTGGCGCTGACCCTGGTGCGCGATGGCGCCAACATCACCCTTAACGTCACGCCTCGCGCGGAAACGGTCAACGGCCAGGAAATCGGACGGTTGGGCGTTCAGCTCGGCGGCAACGTGCCGATGGTGACGGTGCGGTATGGCGTTTTCGAAAGCCTTTGGCGTGGCGCCGTCCGCACCTGGGATACCGCCTGGTTTTCGCTGCGCATGATGGGCCGCATGGTGACGGGCGACGTTTCCTGGCGCAACGTCAGCGGCCCGGTCACCATTGCCGATTACGCCGGCCAGACCGCCCGGATCGGCATTGTTGCGTATATCGCCTATATCGCGTTGATCAGTATCAGCCTGGGTGTATTAAATTTGCTTCCCATTCCTATGCTGGATGGCGGCCATCTGCTGTACTATCTCGTCGAAATTGTGCGGGGTAGCCCGCCGCCAGCAAAGTGGATCGACATCGGACAGCGCGCCGGCATCGGTTTATTGGCAGGCCTAATGGGGCTTGCGCTGTTTAACGATTTCACGCGTTTATTCACTTGAACGCGATTTAGCATAAAATCCCCCGCCATTTGCACGACCGAGGATACTCAAGGATGTCTTTTCGCCGGATGTTTCATCACAAAAAGGGTGTACTGCCTGGCGTAGTGCCAAGTCTGATCGCCGCGCTGCTGTTTCCGGCCATGGCCCACGCCTTCGACCCCTTTGTCGTGCGGGATATCCGCGTAGAGGGTATTCAACGGACCGACGCCGGCACCGTCTTTGGTTATCTTCCGGTGAAGGTCGGAGAGAAATTCACTGAAGAAGAAGCCACCGAAGCGATTCGCCGCCTGTACGGCACGGGTTTTTTCACCGACGTGCAGATCCAGACCGACAATAATGTCGTGGTCGTGGTGGTGCAGGAACGTCCGACCATCGCATCCGTGAACTTCAACGGCATGCGCGAGTTCGACTCCAAGGCGATCACCACGTCGCTGGGCCAGGTGGGTTTTGCCGAAGGCCGCATTTTCGACCGTTCCATGCTGGAACGCGCGGAATACGAACTGAAGCAGCAGTACCTGTCCAAGGGCAAGTACGGCGTCGAAGTGACCTCCACCGTGACGCCGCTGCCGCGCAACCGCGTCGGCGTGAGCTTCGACGTGTTCGAAGGTTCGGTCGCGCGCATTCAGGAAATCCGCTTCGTCGGCAACAAGGCATTTTCGGAAAGCGACCTGCTTGACGAGTTCAAGCTGACGACGCCGGGTTGGCTTACCTGGTACACCGATACCGACAAGTATTCGCGCGAAAAGCTCGAAGGCGACCTGGAACGCCTGCGCTCGTTCTACCTTGACCAGGGCTACCTGGAATTCTCGGTCGAGCCGCCCCAGGTCACGATTTCGCCTGATCGCCAGGATATCCGCATCACGATCACCGTCCATGAAGGCGAGCCCTACAAGGTCCGTAGCGTCAAGCTGGCCGGCAATCTGCTGGGCCTGGACAAGGAAATCAACGAACTGGTGCAGGTCAAGCCGGACGAGACCTTCTCGGCCGCCAAGACCAACGATTCGGCCAAGGCCATCACCGACTACCTGGGTGAACTGGGCTACGCGTTCGCCAACGTGAACCCGAATCCGCAGCTCGACCGCGCCAAGCACGAAGCCGACCTCACGTTCTACGTCGATCCGAGCCGCCGCGTCTATGTGCGCCGCATCCAGATCGGCGGCAATACCCGCACCCGCGACGAGGTCGTGCGCCGCGAAATGCGCCAGCAGGAAGCCGCCTGGTACGACGCCAAGGACATCAAGACGTCGCGTGACCGCGTCGACCGCCTGGGCTACTTCAGCGATGTCAACGTCAAGACCGATCCGGTTCCGGGTTCGCCCGACCAGGTGGACGTCAACGTCGACGTGAAGGAAAAGCCCACCGGCATGATCAACCTGGGCGTGGGCTACGGCTCGTCCGAAAAGGCCATTCTGTCGGCCGGTATCAGCGAAGACAACGTCTTCGGCAGCGGCACCAACCTGACGCTGCAACTGAACACCAGCAAGACGAACCGCGCCATCGTGCTGTCGCATACCGATCCGTACTGGACCAAGGACGGCATCAGCCGCACCACGTCGGCCTACTACCGCGTGACCGAGCCCTGGAACAACAACGACGGTGACTACCGCGTCAAGGCCCTGGGCCTGGGCATGAACTTCGGTATTCCGATCTCCGAGTACGACCGGATCTTCCTGGGCGCGAACATCGAGCGCAACCAGATCGACCTGTACAACAACTCGCCGCAGGCCTATGACGACTTCGTGGATCAGTATGGCGATTCCACGAATTCGGTGATTTTCAGCGCCGGCTGGTCCAAGGACACGCGCGACAGCGCGCTGGCTCCGACCAAGGGTTCGTACACCCGCCTGAAGGCCGACGTCTCGACCGTCGACCTGCAATACACGATGCTGACCGGTCAGCAGCAGTACTTCGTGCCGCTGGGCGGCTCGTACACGCTGGCCTTGAACGGCATGGTGGATTGGGGCCAGAGCTACGGCAACAAGAATTACCCCGTCATCAAGAACGTCTATGCCGGCGGTATCGGCACCGTTCGCGGTTACGAGGGTTCGTCGCTGGGTGCGCGCGACGTCAAGACCGGCGATTATCTGGGCGGCACGCGGCGCATTGTCGCAAATGCCCAGTTGTACCTGCCGTTCCCGGGCGCGTCCAAGGATCGCACGCTGCGCTGGTTCATCTTCAGCGATGCCGGTCAGGTGTCTTCGGGCAGCGGCCTGAGCTGCACCGGCGGCCGCGACAACACCGAGGTCGAGGATCCTTGCGGCTGGCGTTTCTCGGCGGGCGTCGGCCTGTCGTGGCAGTCGCCGATGGGACCGTTGCAGTTGTCGTATGCCCGTCCGCTCAATTCCAAGCCGGGCGACGACAAGCAGAGCTTCCAGTTCCAGATCGGGACCGGTTTCTAAGCGCTGCGTTACGCTTGAAAACAAGGGAGAGGCCCCTCGGCCCGGCTCCCTTGCTGTTTAGTGGCACAATACACACTTTGGCTTTGCCTTACTGGAAGGTGAGATTTTCATGATGTCTGATTTCGCACTTAAATCATCGAATACGCCGCGCGCCAAGCGCCGTGGCAAGTTGGGCGGCTCGATTGCCCTGGTGGGTGCGCTCATTCTCGGTTCGGCTGCCGCGATCCCCGCTCAAGCGCAAGGCACCAAGATCGGTTTCGTGAACACCGAACGTATCCTTCGCGAATCGGGTCCGGCCAAGACTGCGCAAAGCAAAATCGAAGCCGAATTCAAGAAGCGCGACGACGAACTCCAGCGTCTGAACAACAGCCTGCGCTCGCAAGCCGAGAAGTTCGACAAGGACGCGCCCGTCCTGTCGGAATCCGACCGCGTCAAGCGCCAGCGTGAACTGTCCAACCTGGATACCGACCTGCAGCGCAAGCGCCGCGAATTCCAGGAAGACTTCAATCGCCGCCGCAATGAAGAATTCTCGGGCATCGTGACGAAGGCCAACGACGCCATCAAGCGCATCGCCGAGCAAGAAAGCTACGACCTGATCATCCAGGACGCCGTCACGGTCAACCCGCGCATCGACATCACCGACAAGGTGATTCAGAGCCTGGGCAAGTAAGCGGTACTTGTTGAGTCATGCCGGTTTTACTGGATCTTGCCCGCGCGCCGACCCTCGATGCACTGTTGAGCGCCGCCAATACCCAGGGATTGGACTGGCGCATCAGTGCGGTTCCCGGTGCGGACCCTTTCAGGGTCTGCGGCATCGGAACCTTGTCGTCGGCCGGCCGCCAGGAAATCGCATTCCTGGCCAACCCCCGATACCAAAGCCAGCTTGGCGCCACGCAGGCGGGGGCGGTCATCGTCTCTCCCGAGGTGGCCGAAGCCCTGGAAGCCGAGGACGGCGCCAGGCCGCCTTTCGCACTGGTCATCTGTAAGCATCCCTATTTGCTGTATGCCCGCGTCGCGCAGTGGTTCGACGCCGCCCGCCAGCCGGTCTTGCCGGCCGACACGCATCCATCCACCGTGGTGGCCCCGGATGCGGTGATCGAAGCGGGCGTGCGCATCGGCCCCAATTGCGTAGTGGAAGCGGGCGTCCGGATTGGCCGCGATACCGTGGTGGGTCCGGGCTGTGTCATCGGCGCCGGCTCGTCCATCGGCCCGGGCAGCCGGCTGCACGCCAACGTCACGCTTTACGAAGGCGTGAAGATCGGCGCCAGAGCCATCATCCATAGCGGCGCCGTGCTGGGCGCGGACGGTTTTGGCTTTGCGCCGGACCCCACGCTGGGCAAGGGTGCCTGGGGCAAGATTCCCCAGTTTGGCGGGGTGTCCATTGGCGACGATGTCGAAATCGGGGCCAATACGACCGTCGACCGCGGCGCGCTCGAAGATACCGTGCTGGCCGACGGCGTGAAGCTGGACAACCAGATCATGATCGGGCACAACGCGCGCATCGGCGCGCATACCGCCATGGCGGCATGCGTGGGCGTGGCGGGTTCGACGACCATCGGCGAACGCTGCACCATCGGCGGCGCGGCGATGCTGTCTGGCCACCTGGTCCTGGGCGACGATGTCCACATTTCGGGCGGCACCGCGGTGACGTCCAATATTTCGAAGCCTGGCCGCTATACCGGGGTCTTCCCGTATGCGGAACATGGCGAATGGCAGCGCAACGCCGCCGTGATACAACAGTTGGCGCAAATGCGCCGCCGCGTGCGGACGCTGGAAAAAGGCTAGGGCGCGCGGTTGCCGCCCCTGGCGCGTCCGCGCCGCCAGATTATTTCATTTCGCAGGAAATCACAGAAAAATGGAACTCGACATCAAGGGGATCATGGAGAGGCTGCCGCATCGCTACCCGATGCTGCTGATCGATCGTGTTGTTGAAATGGTGCCCGGCAAGTCCATTGTCGCCATCAAGAACGTCTCGATCAACGAGCCGTTCTTCAACGGTCACTTTCCTCACCATCCGGTGATGCCGGGCGTGCTCATCGTCGAAGCCATGGCCCAGGCCTCGGCGTTGTTTTCGTTCACGGACGAAAACGGCGGACTGAAGTGCGAAGGTTCGAAGACGGCCTACTATCTGGTTGGCATCGATGGCGCGCGCTTCCGCCGCCCCGTGGTGCCGGGCGACCAGCTTCGCATCGAAGTCGAGGCGGAACGCCTGAGCCGCAGCATCTGCAAGTATCAAGCGCGCGCGACGGTCGACGGTCAGGAAGTGGCTTCGGCCAAACTGATGTGCGCGATTCGCAGCCTGGAAGAGTAATGGCCGGAAATATCCATCCCACCGCTGTCGTCGATCCGGCGGCAAAAATCGACCCGACCGCGGTCATCGGCCCGTTCGCAGTGGTGGGACCCGATGTGACCATCGGCGCCGGGACCGAGATCGGGCCCTATTGCATGGTCGATGGCGTGACCACGATCGGGCGGGACAACCGTTTCTACCGGTATTGTTCCATCGGCGGCATGCCGCAGGACAAGAAATACGCGGGCGAACCCACGCGCCTGACGATTGGCGACCGCAACACGGTCCGCGAATTCGTCACGCTCAACACGGGCACGACGCAGGATGGCGGCGTCACCACGCTGGGCGACGACAACTGGATCATGGCGTACGTCCACGTGGCGCACGACTGCCATATCGGCAGCAATACGATCCTGGCCAACTCGGTGCAACTGGGCGGGCATGTGCATGTGGGCGATTGGGCCATCATCGGCGGCCTGACCGGCGTGCACCAGTTCTCGCGCGTGGGCGCGCACACCATGACGGGCGGCAACAGCTCGCTCATGCAGGATACGCCGCCATTCGTGCTGGCCGCCGGCAACCCCTGCCGTCCGGTCGGCGTCAACGTTGAAGGCCTGAAGCGCCGCGGGTTTTCGCCCGTTGCCGTTTCGGCGCTGCGCGAAGCCTACAAGATCATCTATCGCCGCGGATTGCCGCTGGACGCCGCCCGCGCCGAACTGCGCGAGCGCCAGCAGGCCATTCCCGAAGCCGCCGAGCATCTGCAGACGCTGCTCGATTTCCTGGACGTCGCCTCCCGCGGCATCATCCGTCCATGAGCACGCGGATCGGCATGGTGGCCGGCGAGCCTTCGGGCGATCTGCTGGCCGGCCGCATCATTGCCGGTCTGCAAGCGCGCGACGCCGCTGTCCGCTGCGAGGGTATCGGCGGACCGCAGATGCAGGCCCGGGAATTCGAGGCCTGGCATCCGATGCATGCGCTGACGGTGTTTGGCTATGTCGATGCGCTCAAACGCCTGCCCAGCCTGCTTGGCACCTACCGGGACGTCAAGCAACGCTGGCTGGCCGAGCCGCCCGCTGTCTTTGTCGGCATCGACGCGCCTGACTTCAACCTGCGGCTGGAACATCAACTGCGCCAGGCCGGCACGCCCACGGTGCACTTCGTCGGCCCGTCGATCTGGGCATGGCGCTACGAGCGCATCCACAAGATCCGGGAATCGGTGTCGCACATGCTGGTGCTCTTCCCATTCGAGGAAGAAATCTATCGCAAGGAAGGCGTCCCGGTGACCTATGTGGGCCACCCGCTGGCGGGCGCGGTGCCCATGCAGCCCGATCGCGCCGCCGCGCGCGAACGCCTGGGTATCGACCAGAATGCACGCGTGCTGGCGATCCTGCCCGGCAGCCGCTCATCCGAGATCCGGCTGCTCGCGCCGCGCTTCCTGCAGGCCGCGCAAAAGCTACAGAAGAAGGACCCGGCGCTGCAGTGCGTGGTGCCCATGGTCAACGACCAGCGGCGCGCCGAATTCCTGGACATCCTGGCCCAGAATCCGGTGCCCGGCCTGCGCTGCATCACCGCGCAGGACCTGCACGGCGAAGGCGGCGACCGCAAGGCGCCGGTGGCCTGGTCCGTCATGGAGGCCGCCAATGCGGTGCTGGTGGCCAGCGGGACCGCCACGCTGGAGACCGCGCTGTTCAAGCGGCCCATGGTGATTTCATATGTGCTGTCGCCCTGGATGCGCCGTATCATGTCCTGGAAGTCGGGGCAGCAGCGGCCGTATCTGCCCTGGGTGGGTTTGCCGAACGTGCTGTTGCGGGATTTCGTGGTGCCGGAACTGCTGCAGGACGACGCCACGCCCGACAAGCTGGCCGACGCGACCTGGCTGGCCCTGACCGACGAGGCGCTGATCGCGCGGGTCGAGTCGCGGTTCACCGCCATGCATCAGGATTTGCTGCGCGATACGCCCGCGCTGGCCGCGCAGGCCATTCTGGAGGTAGCCGGTGGAGCAGCCTGAACTGTTCGCGGCCCCCGAGCAGCCCGCAATGCTGACCGCCGGCGTCGACGAGGCCGGCCGCGGCCCGCTGGCGGGCGAAGTTTACGCGGCGGCTGTCATCCTGGATCCGGCCCGCCCCATTGACGGGCTTGCCGATTCCAAGGTGTTGACCGCGGTGCGCCGCGAGGTCCTGGCCCTGGAGATCAAGGAACGGGCGCTGGCCTGGTGCATTGCCAGCGCCACCGTCGCGGAAATCGACAGCCTCAATATTCTGCGCGCCACCCTGTTGGCGATGCAGCGCGCGGTGCAGGGCCTGGCTACCGTGCCGCAGCTTGCGCTGGTGGATGGCAACCAGGCGCCCAAGTTGCGCTGCACAGTCCAGACCGTGATCAAGGGCGATGCCCTGGTGCCTGCCATCTCGGCGGCCTCCATCCTGGCCAAGACAGCCCGGGACGCGGATCTGCTGCGTCTGCACGCCTTGTATCCGCAGTATGCGTTCGACCAGCACAAGGGCTACGGCACGGCGTTGCATCTGCAGCGGCTGCGCGAGCACGGCCCCTGCGCGGAGCATCGGCGCAGTTTCGCTCCCATCAAGGCCTTCGGCCTGGCGCCATGAAGCACATCAGTTCCCGCGAGAATCCCGCGGTCAAGGCGCTGGCCCGGCTGGCGGGCACGGCAGGCAAGCGCGGCGCGCCTGTGCTGCTGGACGGTGTGCATCTGTGCCAGGCATGGCTGCAGCATCATGGTGAGCCGGATCAGGCCATTTTCGATATCGAACGCCTTTCACAGCCCGATATTGCCGCGCTGGCGGCCTCCGTCTCGGACGGGGCCTGCCTGGCGCTGGACGCCAGGTTGATGCATTCCCTGGCTGCCGTCGAAAGCGGGCAGGGCGTGGCGTTCCTGGTCACGCCGCCGGTTCCGGCGCTGCCGGACGACGTGGACGAGAATTGCGTGCTGTTCGACCGCATTCAGGATCCCGGCAACGTCGGCACGCTGTTGCGCACCTGCGCGGCGGCCGGCGTGAAGCGGGTGTTCCTGGCGACGGGGACGGCTGCGGCGTGGTCTCCCAAGGTATTGCGCAGCGGCCAGGGCGCGCATTTCGCGCTGGCGATCCATGAGCACGTCGATCTTCCCGCCTTGCTGCCCAGGCTGCGGGTGCCGCTGGTGGCCACCGCGCTGGACGGCGCGCGGAACCTGTATGCCAGCCGCCTGCCCGAACGGTGCGCCTGGATTTTCGGCCACGAAGGGCAGGGCGTGGATGCCGCGCTGTTGGCCGCCGCTTCCCTCAAGGTCTGCATTCCGCACGACATGGCTGCCGTGGAATCGCTCAACGTCGGCGCCGCCGCCGCGATATGCCTGTTCGAGCAGCGCCGTCAGGCCTTGCATGGCGGCACGCGCTGATCCCACATCGGCGCCGTACGCCTTTCTTCACCGCTTTTCTCCCTGCTTTTCTCCCCTTTGAAGGGACTGTCCCCCCCTTATACTGCCGCCTTTGCGTAAGGCGTCTTGCCGCACACGGCCGGGCCGCGCGGTTTTCAATAAGGGGCGAAGCATGAAAAGCTGGGTCAAACTGAGTGTTGCCGTGCTGGGCGCGGTGTTACTGGCCGGCTGCGGCGGGCCTCGATATAAGGATGTGGCGGGCTCGATTCCCTTCATGGTGCCGGATACGGGGCGCATCTATTTCTACCAGCCGCCGGCGCCGATCGGCGCGGTGTCCAGCCAGCCGTACCTGCGGGTGAACGGCGTGAAGGTCGGGCGGTCCAAGCCCGGCAGCTTCTTCTACGTGAACCGTCCGGCCGGCAAGTACGAGGTGGATACGCTGCGCGATGACGAATCCCTGTCGCTGACGCTGGCGCCGGGGCAGACGAGATATGTGCGGTTGAGCATCGAGGGCGTGAGCGGCAACTCGTCGAGCGTGGGGCACCAGTCCATGCGGCTCGAAGAATCCGAGGAGGTCGCGCAGCAGGAAATGGGCCCCTTGAGGTACTGGGGCGCGGGATCGCGCGAGCGCGTGAAACTCCGCCGCTGAGCGGGAAAGGACAAGGAAACAAGGGCGCGCCACGGTGCGCCCTTGTTGTTTTCAGCCCCGGTCCAGGCCCACTTCCTGCAGCACCGTCGTGGCGATCTCTTCGATCGATTTGGTGGTGCTGGACAGCCAGGAGATGCCTTCGCGGCGCATCATGCGTTCGGCCTCGGCGACTTCGTAGCGGCACTGCTCAAGCTGCGAGTAGCGGCTGTTGGGGCGGCGCTCGTTGCGCACCTCGGCCAGGCGTTCGGGCTGGATTGACAGGCCAAACAGCTTGCCGCGATGCGGGGCGATGGTGGAAGGCAGGGTGCCGCGCTCGAAATCGTCGGGGGTGAGCGGGAAATTGGCGGCCTTGATCGCATACTGCATGGCCAGGTACAGGCTGGTCGGGGTCTTGCCGCAGCGGGAAACGCCCACCAGGATCACGTCGGCCTGGTCTAGCTGGTTCACGAACTGGCCGTCGTCATGCGCCAGGCTGAAGTTGATGGCGTCTATCCGGTTCCGGTACTTTTCGGAATTCGCCTGCATGTGCGAACGGCCGATGGAGTGGCTGGACTTCAGGCCCAGCGCCTGCTCGATATGGCTGACGAAGGTGCCGAACAGGTCCAGGAAAATTCCGTTCGCCTGGCGAACACGAGATAGGATTTCCGGATTGACGAGGGTGCTGAAAACGATGGGCGGGACGCCCGCATCCAGGGCGCTGCGGTCGATACGCATGGCGACCTCTGCGGCCTTCTCCAGGGTGTCGACAAACGGCAGCCGGACGGGCTTGAAATCGACCTCCTCGAACTGCGAAAGCACCGACTGGCTGAAGGTTTCCGCGGTGATGCCGGTACTGTCGGAAACGATGTATACCGTGCGTACGATAGGGGTAGATGTCATGTGTAAAAAATTCCAACCAGGCAGATGGCCGGACGTACTCCACCGAGTACAATCAGGCCCCTATAAGTCACCCCAAGGGCGGTCCAAGGCCAGTTTGGTCAGCGTCTGAAAGAGCAAGAAAAACAAGGCTCTTCATGCATTGACCAAACTCGCTTTCATTCCATTGTAAAAGGTGACTTCAATGTCGTATGTTGTTTTGTTCGAGCAGCTCCGCATGACGGATGTGGACTCGGTAGGAGGCAAGAACGCATCACTAGGCGAAATGATCAGCCAGCTGTCTGGCGCGGGAGTCCGCGTGCCGGGCGGCTTTGCCACGACCGCTGACGCCTTTCGCGATTTCCTGAAGGCCTCGGGCCTGGACAAGCGCATCGCTGAACGCCTGACCACGCTGAACCCCGAAGACGTACGCGAGCTGGCCACCGCCGGCGCGCAGATCCGCCAATGGATCGTCGATGCGCCGTTTTCGAAGGAATTCGAAGCCCAGATCCGTGAAGCTTTCGCCAAGCTCGACGCCGACGGCAAGGGTTCGTTCGCCGTGCGCTCGTCCGCCACGGCCGAAGACCTGCCCGACGCCTCGTTCGCCGGCCAGCAGGAAACCTTCCTGAACGTGGTTGGCATCGACGACGTGCTGGACAAGATCCGCCACGTATTCGCGTCGCTGTACAACGACCGCGCCATTTCCTATCGCGTGCACAAGGGCTACGCCCACGCCGACGTCGCCTTGTCGGCCGGCATCCAGCGCATGGTGCGTTCCGACAAGGGCAGCGCCGGCGTGATGTTCACCATCGACACCGAATCGGGCTTCCAGGACGTGGTGTTCATCACCTCGTCCTACGGCCTGGGTGAAACCGTGGTGCAGGGCGCCGTCAACCCCGACGAGTTCTACGTCTTCAAGCCCACGCTGGCCCAAGGCCACTTCCCGATCGTTGGCCGCCGCATCGGCTCCAAGCTGATCAAGATGGAATTCGACCCCGAGCGTCCCGAAGGCCGCGCCGTGCGCACGGTGGACGTGCCGGTGTCCGAACGCAACCGCTATTCGCTGACCGACGACGAGGTCAATGAACTGGCCCGATACGCCGTCATCATCGAAAAGCACTACCAGCGTCCCATGGACATCGAGTGGGGCCGCGACGGCGTCGACGGCAAGATCTACATCCTGCAGGCACGCCCGGAAACGGTGAAGTCGCAGCAGGGCGTCAACGACGTGCAGCAGCGCTACCGCCTGAAGGCGACCGGCCAGGTCCTGATCACCGGCCGCGCGATCGGCCAGAAGATCGGTGCGGGCCCCGTGCGCGTGGTCGGCGACATCTCGGACATGGACAAGGTCCAGCCCGGCGACGTGCTGGTCACGGATATGACCGATCCCAACTGGGAACCCGTCATGAAGCGCGCTGCCGCCATCGTGACGAACCGCGGTGGCCGCACCTGCCACGCGGCGATCATTGCGCGCGAACTGGGCATTCCGGCCGTGGTGGGTTGCGGCAACGCCACCGACCTGCTGAAGGAAGGCCAGGCGGTGACCGTGTCTTGCGCCGAAGGCGACGAAGGCCGCATCTATGACGGCCTGATCGAAACCGAAGTGGAAGAAGTGCGCCGTGGCGACATGCCCGCCATCGATCTGAAAATCATGATGAACGTGGGCAATCCGCAACTGGCATTCGACTTCGCCCAGATCCCCAACGGGGGCGTGGGTCTGGCGCGTCTGGAATTCATCATCAACAACAATATCGGCATCCACCCGAAGGCGGTCCTGGACTACCCGAATGTGGACGGCGAGCTGAAGAAGGCCGTGGAATCGGCGGCGCGCGGCCATGCCAGCCCGCGTGCGTTCTTCGTCGAGAAAATGGCCGAAGGCATGGCGACGATCGCCGCCGCCTTCTATCCCAAGCCCGTGATCGTGCGCATGTCGGACTTCAAGTCCAACGAATACCGCAAGCTGGTCGGTGGTTCGCGCTACGAGCCCGAGGAAGAGAACCCCATGCTGGGCTTCCGCGGCGCGTCGCGCTACATCGCCGAAGACTTCGCCGAGTGCTTCCGCATGGAATGCGAAGCGCTGAAGAAGGTGCGCGATGAAATGGGCCTGACCAACGTCGAGATCATGGTGCCTTTCGTGCGCACCCTGGGCCAGGCCGAGAAGGTCGTGAACCTGCTGGCCAAGCACGGCCTGGCGCGCGGCGAAAACGGCCTGAAGCTGATCATGATGTGCGAAGTGCCGTCCAACGCCATCCTGGCCGACGAGTTCCTGCAGTACTTCGACGGCTTCTCGATCGGTTCCAACGACATGACCCAGCTTACGCTGGGCCTGGACCGCGATTCCGGCATGGAACTGCTGGCCGCCGACTTCGACGAACGCGACGAGGCCGTGAAGTTCATGCTGCGCCGCGCGATCAAGGCTTGCCTGGCCGCCAACAAGTACGTGGGCATCTGCGGCCAGGGCCCCAGCGACCACCCCGATTTCGCGCAATGGTTGAAGGACGAGGGCATCCTGTCGATGTCCCTGAACCCGGACACCGTTGTCGATACCTGGCAGCGTCTGGCCAAGAACTGACAGTCGGGCTGACAGAAAAACCCCGCGCCTGCGAAGGCGCGGGGTTTTTTTTGTCCCGCCGCCTTCCGGTGAAGGCGCCAGCTCCCGCAGTGGCAGGGCGATGCGGGAGGGGAGCGTGCCGCTCCCGGCGGAATCAGGGCGAGGGCGTCACGCCGCCTGCGCTTCCCGGGCGATGAGCTCGCGCTTGCGGTCGATGCCCCAGCGGTATCCGGCCAGCGAGCCGTCGGTGCGCACCACGCGGTGGCAGGGAATGGCCAGGGCGATGTTGTTGGTGGCGCAGGCGCGGGCGACGGCGCGCACGGCCCTGGGCGACCCGATGCGCTCGGCCACTTCGGCATAGGTGGCGGTGGCGCCCAGGGGAATCTCGCACAGCGCTTCCCAGACTTTGCGCTGGAAGGCCGTTCCGCGCACGTCCAGCGGCAGGTCCAAGCCACGGGAAGGATCTTCCACGAAGCCGACCACGGCGGCCACCCAGCTTTCGAAGCCGGGATCGGCGCCGATCAGGCGGGCGGCCTTGAAGCGGTCCTGGAGGTTCTTGACGAGCTGGTCCGGATCTTCGTCCAGGGCGATCTCGCAGATGCCGGTCTCGCTGGCGGCCACCAGCAATGCGCCGAGGGAACATTGGGCCACCGCGAAGCGGATGTCCACGCCTTCGCCGTTCTTGCGAAAGGCGGTGGGCGTCATGCCCAGGATGGCGGGCGCCGCTTCGTAGAAGCGTCCGCTGGAGTTGAAACCGGCGTCGTACATGGCGTCGGTGACGCTGGCGCTTTGCTTGAGCTGTAGCCGCGCCCGGCTGGCGCGCAGGGCGTTGGCGTAGGCCTTTGGGGTGATGCCCGTGGCGGCCTTGAAGACCCGGTGGAAATGAAAGCGGCTCATGCCGGCCTGTTCGGCCAGCGTGGCCAGGTCGGGCGGCTGTTCGGCTTCGAGCGCGCGGCAGGCGCGTTCGATGGCGGCTGCGTGCTGATTGCTCACGGGGGCGGCGGCGGCGGGATTCATAGAGGACTCCTGACTTGCGCGTGATGGGATACGCTTGGCCATATCGTCTCAGTGTTTCGCTGGTGCCGCACTCCGCTTGTTGCGCCGCGTCCGGCACCGGGCGCGCAACCGCGGGGCGTCGGGTTGGGTGTCAGGCGCCCGGGGCGTAGGCCTCTAGAAAGCGGCGCAGCAGACCGCCCGCCACCGGCGTGGCGCGCACGTTCGCAGCCAGGCCGGGCATATCGAGGTTTTCGGCGGCATAGCGGCGGCCAAAGCGTTCCAGGTGGGCGCGGATGAAGTCCGGCCCGAATTCCGGATGGAATTGGGTGGAGAACACATTGCGGCCGATCCGGATCATCTGGTGTTCGTCCAGGTCCGAGCGCGCCAGCACCGCCGCGCCGGGCGGCGGCTGCAGCACCGTCTGCGCGTGCAGCATCTGGGCGGGGAAGGTGGGTGGCACGCCGGCCAGCATCTTGTCGCCGGCGGCGGCCGGCAGCAATTCGACGGTCTGGGTGCCCACTTCGCGTCCGGCCGGGTTGTAGCCGACCGTACCGCCCAGCGCGTGCGCCAGCAACTGGTGGCCATAGCAAACGCCGAACATGGGCAGCTCGGCGGCGGCGGCTTCGCGCAGCCAGGCGGCGGTGTTTTCGCTCCACGGCTCCTTGTCGGAGACCATCGCGGGCGAACCGGTGATCAAGGCGGCGCGGTACCGGGCGGGCGCCTGCGGGCGCTGGCCTTCATGGACGGACACGATTTCGACGTCATCCGTGGGCAGCCCGGCCGCTTGCACGAGTTGTTCGGCATAACCGCCGAACTGGCTTTTGAGCATGTCGTCCGGATCGCCGGTGTGCAGGATCAGGACGGGAAGAGCAGAAGAAGTTGCGGCGGTCATGGGGGCGTGTGCGTTGAAGAGACGGCGCGGCGGTCCAGCGGATCGCGTGCGCCAAGGCACATCATAATGCAGCGCCATTGTTCATGATGCGATTGGCTTTACCCGTTCCGTCCCGGAAATACGTACAATCCGCTCAAAGACTCATCCTTACAGGCGATCTGAACACTATGTGGATATGGCTGGGATTGGCCGCGCTGGCCCTCATCGGGGAACTGACGACGGGAACCTTCTATTTGCTGCTGGTCGCCCTGGGATTGGCCGCGGGCGGCATCGCCGCCTGGTTCAGCGCGGGCCTGCAATGGGAACTGGTGGCCTGCGGCGTGGTATTGCTGCTGGGGCTGCTGGTGCTGCGCAAGACCCGCGTCCTGAAAAAGCGCGAGGTCAATTCGGCCCGCAACGCCGACGTCATCCTGGACATCGGCCAGACCGTCCCGGTCGAGGCCTGGTCCGAAAGCGGCACGGCGCGCGTCTGGTACCGGGGCGCCCATTGGCAGGCCGAGCTGGCGGCGGGGCATCCGCCCCAGGCCGGCGAACACATCATTACCGAAGTGCGCGGCTCGATCCTGGTGCTGGCCCCCAAGGGCCCGTCCGGCTCGGCATAGCAGAACCGGCTCGCGCCCAGGCGCGGGCAGCCGTTGGCGTCCTGGCCGGCACGGCAGATACCGCCAGCGCATTCATCCGAAAAGAGGCTTTACATCATGATCGATACTTCCACTATCGTCCTGCTCGTCATCGTTGCGCTGGCGATCCTGATCGTCATCAGGGCGATCGCCATCGTCCCCCAGCAGCATGCCTGGGTGGTCGAGCGGCTGGGCAAGTTCGACCGCGTCCTGTCGCCCGGCGCCGGGTTCGTCATTCCTTTCATCGAGCGCATCTCGTATAAGCACTCGCTCAAGGAAATTCCGCTGGACGTGCCCAGCCAGGTCTGCATCACGCGCGACAACACGCAATTGCAGGTGGACGGCGTGCTGTACTTCCAGGTCACGGACCCGATGCGCGCCTCTTACGGTTCGTCGAACTACATCTCCGCGATCACCCAGCTTGCCCAGACCACCCTGCGTTCGGTCATCGGCAAGATGGAACTGGACCGCACCTTCGAAGAGCGCGACTCCATCAACAGCAACATCGTCTCGTCGCTGGACGAGGCGGCGCTGAACTGGGGCGTGAAGGTGCTGCGCTACGAGATCAAGGACTTGACCCCGCCGAACGAAATCCTGCGTTCGATGCAGGCGCAGATCACGGCTGAACGCGAGAAGCGCGCGCTGATCGCCGCGTCCGAAGGCCGCCGCCAGGAACAGATCAACATCGCCACCGGCGAACGCGAAGCCGCGATCGCCCGTTCCGAAGGCGAGAAGCAGGCGCAGATCAACCAGGCGCAGGGCGAGGCCGCCGCGGTGCTGGCGATCGCCGAAGCCACTGCCAAGGCCATCACGCAGGTGGCCGACGCGGTTCGCCAGCCGGGCGGCATGGAAGCGGTGAACCTGAAAGTGGCGGAGCGCTACGTCGAGGCGTTCGGCAACGTGGCCAAGGAAGGCAACACGCTGATCCTGCCGGCCAACCTGGCCGACGTGGGCGGCATGATCGCCTCCGCCATGACCATTGTGAAGTCCACGCGCAACACCTGATACCGCGCCCCACGGCGCCCCAGCCCATGATCGCTCCCGTTAATTTGCTTCTGATAGCAGCGCTGGCGGGGGTGCTTTCCCTGTGCGTTCTGGGATCCCTGGCGCGCAGCGGGATGGCGGGGATACGCGAAGCCATACGCGCCAACTTGCTCACGCTGTTGGCGTTTTCCGCTTTTGCGCTGCAGAACACGCATGCGCCGCTGTGGCTGTCGGTGCTGGTGCCGAACGCGGCCATCGCCCTGGCGCTGTGCGCGTACTACTCGGGTGTGCGCCGGCTGCTGGGCCTGGCCGTGCCGCGCCATCTGATGGTGCTGGGCTGTCTGGTGGCGCTGTCGGCGCTGGTGATCTACACCTATCTGGATTGGCGGGTCGGGCCGCGCATCGTGGCGATGTCGCTGCTGCAGATGGGCTTCATGCTGAGCGTGGCCGTCACGGTCCAGCGCAACATGCCCGCGCACCGGTCGCGCTACAGCTACCGGTTCGTGTGGATAGTGGCGATGCTGTCGGCCGTCGTGTGCGCGGTCCGCGCGGGCGTGTACATGATGGACCTGGCCGTCACCCAGGCCTTCCTGGAACCCACGGCGTGGAATGTCACCTTCCTGACGCTGGGCGTGCTGGTCATGCCATGCCTGACGCTCGGCACCATCATGATCATCCATGACCGCATGCTGGCCGACCGGGAACAGGAAGCCAACACCGACTTCCTGACGGGCCTGATGTCGCGCAAGGCGTGGTGGATGCAGGCCGAGAAGTATTGCGCCCAGGCGCTGCGCATGCGGCGTCCGCTGACGCTATTGCTGCTGGACATCGACCATTTCAAGCGCATCAACGATACGCACGGCCATGCGGCCGGCGATGCGGTGCTGCGCCACTTCGGCCTGCTGGCCACGGCGATCCTGCGCACGGGCGACCATGTGGGGCGGGTGGGGGGCGAGGAGTTCGGCGTGCTGTTCGCCGACATGCGCAGCGATGCGGTGCTGGAAGTGGCGGACCGGCTGCTGGATTCGGTGCGGCGCACGCCTTGCGCGCACGGCGGCAGCACGATCTCTTATACGTTCAGCGCTGGGGTGGAGGACTGGGTGCCCGGCGAGAATCTGCAGGTGTTCTTCGAGCGGGCCGACCGCAAGCTGTACGCGGCCAAGTCGGCCGGGCGCAACCGCGTGATGGGCCCTGGCCAGGAAGCCGAGCGCCCGCTGTTGCCCGTGGCCGCGTGAATCAATCGTCCTTGTCCTTGCGGGGCGCGCGGGTGTCGTGCTTCATGATGCGTTCTTTTTCGCGCGCCCAGTCCTTTTCGCGGGCGGTGTCGCGCTTGTCGAACAGCTTCTTGCCGCGGCCCAGCGCGAAGTCGAGCTTGATGCGCCCGTTCTTGTAGTGCAGGTTGAGCGGCACCAGCGTGTAGCCGCGCTGCTCGACCTTGCCGATGAGCTTGCTGATTTCCTCGGCCTTGAGCAGCAGCTTGCGCGTGCGCATGGCGTCGGGGTGGATATGGGTGGAGGCCGTGGGCAGGGGGCTGACATGCATGCCCAACAGGTACAGTTCGCCATCGCGCACGATGACGTAACTTTCCTTGAGCTGCACGCGGCCATCGCGGATCGCCTTGACTTCCCAGCCTTGCAGGACAAGGCCAGCCTCGTAGCGGTCTTCGATGAAATAGTCGTGCGTGGCCTTGCGATTGTCGATAATGCTCATAAAGCCTTTTTGCTTGGGCGTCCTGGCAGGGATCCGGGGCGGAGTTCTTCTAGGGGGCTTCCCCGGGGGCTTCCCGGCTTCTTCCCGGCTTCTTCCGGGTTTCTTCCGGGTTTCTTCCGGGTTTCTTTTCCCAGACTTGGCTTCGAATCCGATGCTTTTGCCTGCGGTTAGGTGCAGGCCGTGCTGTGCCGGTAAAATCTTGCCATTCTAGCCATTTGCGATAGTCGATGCACAAAGTACAACGATCCGTCCTGGTGCCTTACAGCGCCGCCCAGATGTTCGACCTGGTTGCCGACGTGGAGAAGTACCCCGAGTTCATGCCGTGGTGTGGCGGCGCCGAGGTGCAGACCCGCAACGAACACGGCATGCAGGCTTCCATTCTGATCAGTTTTGCGGGGATGAAGCAGCGCTTCACCACGCGCAATACGCACGTCTATCCCGACAGGATCGACCTGGAACTGGTGGATGGCCCGTTTTCCAGCCTGGTGGGCCATTGGGTGTTCCAGCCCCTGGCCGAAGACGCCTGCAAGGTGCTGTTCACCATGGAATACGCGTTTTCCAACCGTGCGCTGGAAATGGTGGTGGGGCCGGTCTTCAATCGCATCGCCACCAGCTTCATCGATTCCTTCACCAAGCGCGCGCAGGCCAAGTATGGCGAATGAGCCGTCCGGGGCGGGGCAGATCGGCGTCATCGTCTGCTACGCCTTGCCTGGACACGTGTGGCTGCGCGAACTGCGCTTGCCCGACGGCGCCACCGTCCAGGACGCGCTGGCGGCCAGCGGCTTTGCAAAGGCCTTCCCGGTCGTTCAGCCCTGGGAACGGGGAGTGGGCATCTTTGGCCGCGCCACCGACCCGGGCGCCCGCTTGGCCGAGGGCGACCGCGTGGAAATCTACCGCGGCCTGAGCTTCGATCCCAAGGAATCGCGCCGCCGCCGCGCGGAGCACCGTCGCGCCAAGACGGCCAGAAACGGCAGGGTGCGCCCCGCCGGCCTGCTGTAGCCTGAACAGGCGCCTGGCCGTTCCCGAAGACGGCCGGCACGGCGCGCGGGCCGTCTCGGGAACGCCGCACAGGCCCCCGGCGGGCCGCTCCGGCCAGCCCCCTACATTGTCATCAATAAGACAAAGCGCGCCGCCGCTTCCGGCGTAACATAAAGCCGGGTTCCCGCTTACGTTTACGTCAACGTCATGTCAAAATCGACGCGCTGGCGTTCACGAGACGGCAGCAACGCCAACAGACAATACTCAATACAACAGGAGACAGGCTGTGGACTTGGAACTGACCGACGAGCAGCGCGCGTTCGCGCAGGCCGCGCGCGACTATGCCGAGGGCGAGCTGGCCCCCCACGCCGCGCGCTGGGACGCCGAGGGCATTTTTCCGCGCGAGGCGTTCGCCCGGGCGGGCGAAATGGGCTTTTGCGCCATCTACGCCAGCGAGGATATCGGCGGCCTGGGACTGCCGCGCCTGGACGCCACGCTGGTGTTCGAGGAAATGGCGGCGGTGGATCCGTCCACCACGGCGTTCCTGACGATTCACAACATGGCCACCTGGATGGTCGGGAAGTGGGGCCAGCCCGGACTGCGCGATGCCTGGGGCCCATTGCTGGCCAGCGGCGAGAAGCTGGCGTCCTACTGCCTGACGGAGCCGGGCGCGGGCTCCGACGCCGCATCCCTGTCCACGCGGGCGCAGCGCCAGGGCGATGAGTATGTCGTCAATGGCGCCAAGGCCTTCATCTCCGGTGGCGGCGACACGGACCTGCTGGTGGTCATGGCGCGCACGGGCGGCGAAGGCGCGGGCGGCATCAGCGCGTTCGCCATTCCCGCGGACAGCGAGGGCATCGGGTACGGGCGCAAGGAAGAAAAGATGGGCTGGAACAGCCAGTCCACACGCCCCATCACCTTCGAAAATGTCCGCGTGCCGGCCGCCAACCGGCTGGGCGAGGAAGGCGAGGGATTCAAGATCGCCATGAAAGGCCTGGACGGCGGCCGCATCAATATCGGCACCTGCTCGGTGGGCGCGGCGCAGGGCGCGCTGGACGCCGCCCGCCGCTACATGGACGAACGCCGCCAGTTCAACCGCCGGCTGGCGGAGTTCCAGGCGCTGCAGTTCAAGCTGGCGGACATGGCCACGCATCTGGTCGCGGCACGCCAGATGGTCCGCCTGGCGGCATGCAAGCTGGATGCCGGCGCGGCGGATGCGGCGACCTACTGCGCGATGGCCAAACGCTTCGCCACCGACATGGGCTTCCAGATCTGCCTGGATGCGCAACAGATTCATGGCGGCTACGGTTACCTGAAAGACTATCCCTTGGAGCGTCTGGTGCGCGATACTCGCGTTCATCAGATTCTGGAGGGCACCAACGAGATCATGCGCGTGATCATTGCCCGCCAATTGTTGGAAAAAGGAGCCGACATAAGATGAATGCACCGGTGTTGTTCGAAGAAAGATCCGCCGCCAATGGAATGCGCTTCGGGATCGCGACGCTGAACGCGCCGCAGACCCTGAACGGCCTGTCGCTGGAAATGGTGGACCTGTTGGCGGACCGCCTGGACGCCTGGGCCCGCGACCCGGGCGTTGCCCTGGTGGTGCTGCAGGGCGCCGGCGAAAAGGCGTTCTGCGCGGGGGGCGACCTGCACGGCCTGTACCGCAGCATGACCGAAAACGCGGGCAGGCCCGGCTGGAGCAACGCTTACGCGCGCCGCTTCTTCGAGCACGAATACAGGCTGGACTATCGCATCCACACCTATCCGAAGCCCGTGCTGTGCTGGGGCCACGGCATCGTCATGGGCGGCGGCATCGGATTGATGATGGGCGCCAGCCATCGCGTCGTCAGCGAAAGTTCGCGCCTGGCCATGCCCGAAGTCTCCATCGGCCTGTTCCCGGACGTCGGGGGCAGTTGGCTGCTGAACCGCATGCCGGGCCGCAGCGGCGTGTTCCTGGCGCTGACGGGCGCGCAACTGAACACCGCCGACGCATTCTTCGCGGGCCTGGCGGACTTCCGCCTGAACCATGCCGACTGGCCGGCGCTGCTGGCCTCGCTGCAAGAGCAGCCCTGGGCCGGCCAGGCCACGGGCGCGGCCGATGGCGCCATTCCTCCGCGCTCCATCAATGACGGCCTGCTGCGCCGCGCGCTGACGGCGCTGGAGCCGCGCACGCCGCTGGACCCGGGCCCGCTGCGCCAGCATTCGTTCCTGATCAACAATCTGTGCAACGGCAACCGGCTGGACGAGATCTTCGAGGAACTGGCGCTGTTGAAGGGCCACGAAGATCCCTGGCTGGCGCGGGCGGCAAATACGATGCTGGCGGGTTCGCCTGGCTCGGTGCGCCTGGCCTTCGCGTTGCAGCAGCGCACGCGCCTGCGTTCGCTGGACGACGTGTTCCGCGCCGAATACGTTGCGGCGCTGGCCTGCACGGCGCACGGCGATTTCGCCGAGGGCATCCGCGCGCTGCTGATCGACAAGGACAAGACGCCGCGCTGGAATCCCGCCGTCATCGACATGGCGACGGACGCCTGGGTGCAGAAGTTCTTTGAAGAACCGTGGCCAGAGGGCGAGCCGCATCCGCTGGCCGACCTGGGCCAGGAAGGGCGCTGACCGGCCGGCTGGCCCGCGGGCCAGCCGCTCCCCGCCACGCAGGTCACGATGGATCCATACCTACAGCAATAGCAACAGGAGACAAGACATCATGAGCAGCATCGCGTTTATCGGTTTGGGCAACATGGGCGCGCCCATGGCATTGAATCTGGTCAAGGCTGGCCACAGCCTGAAGGTCTTCGACCTCGTGCCCGCGGCCGTCAAGCAACTGACCGACGCCGGCGCCACGGCGGCGGCGTCCGCCGCCGAAGCGGTCAAGGGCGCCGAGGTGGTGATTTCCATGCTGCCGGCCAGCAAGCACGTGGAAGGCCTGTACCTGGATCAAGACCTGCTGGGCAAGATCCCGTCCAGCGCGCTGGTCATCGAATGCAGCACCATCGCGCCGGACTCGGCGCGCAAGGTGGCCCAGGCTGCCGAGGTGCGCGGCATCGCCATGATCGACGCGCCCGTCTCGGGCGGCACCGGCGGGGCGGCAGCGGGAACGCTGACCTTCATCGTGGGTGGCACGGCTCCCGCGCTGGAACGCGCCCGCGCCGTGCTGGAGAAGATGGGCAAGAACATTTTCCACGCGGGTCCGGCGGGCGCCGGCCAGGTGGCCAAGATCTGCAACAACATGCTGCTTGGCATCCTGATGGCGGGCACCTCCGAGGCGCTGGCGCTGGGCGTGGCCAACGGCCTGGATCCCAAGGTGCTGTCGGACATCATCGCCAAGAGCTCGGGGCGCAACTGGGCCACCGAACTCTACAACCCCTGGCCGGGCGTGATGGACCATGCGCCGGCCTCCAAGGGCTACGCGGGCGGTTTCGGCGTGGACCTGATGCTCAAGGACCTGGGCCTGGCGGCCGAGGCGGCCCTGTCGGCGCGCGCGTCGATTCCGCTGGGCGAACTGGCGCGCAATCTGTATTCGCTGCACAGCTCGGGCGGATCCGGCAAGCTGGATTTCTCCAGCATCGTCAACCTGGTCAAGCGCGAGCAGGACTGACATGGCGGAACACCAGCCGTCCACGGACCCCGCCGGGCGGGTCAGGGCCAGTTTCGGCCAGCAGAGCATCATGGCCCTGCTGGGCGCGGACCTGGACGTGGTGGAGCCGGGCCGGGTGGACATCGTCCTGCCGTACCGGGCAGACCTGTGCCAGCAGAACGGATTCCTGCATGCAGGCATTTCCACCACGATCGCCGACAGCGCGGGCGGCTACGCCGCGTTCACGCTGTTCGGGCCGGGCGAGGACGTGTTGACCTCGGAGTTCAAGATGAACTTCCTGGCGCCCGCCAAGGGCGACCGTTTCGTCGCCAGCGGCCGCGTGGTCAAGCCGGGCAAGCGCCTGTCGGTCTGTCAGGTCGAGATGCATGCGTACGATGGCGAGCAGGCGACGCTGTGCGTGATAGGCTTGCTTACCGCGGTGCGCGTGACGCCGCGATGAATTCCGCGCGTGGCGCGTCCGGCCGGCTGGCCGGGCGGGCCACGCGCTTCTCGCGCGTCGCATGGATTTCCGGCAATGCCTGCAAAAGAACATCATCGAATTTTTCGCAGCAACTGGCTGCGCGCCGCGGTGCTGGGCGCAAACGACGGCATCGTGTCCACGGCCAGCCTGATCACCGGGGTCGCGGCGGCCCAGGCCTCTCACGGCGCCATCCTGACGTCCGGCGTGGCGGGCCTGGTGGCGGGCGCGCTGTCGATGGCGGCCGGAGAATACGTATCGGTGCGGTCCCAGGCCGACACCGAAGCCGCCGATCTGCGGCTGGAGCAGCGCTCGCTCAAGCGCAATTCCCGTGAAGAGCTGGCAGAGCTGATCGATATCTATGTGGCCCGCGGGCTGACGCGCGATCTGGCGGCGCAGGTCGCGCGCCAACTGACGAGCCACGACGCGCTTGACGCACATGCGCGCGATGAACTCGGCATCTCCATCCACAACCGTGCCCAGCCTGTGCAGGCGGCGCTGGCATCGGCCGCGTCGTTCGCCGGAGGCGCCGCGGTGCCACTGGCCGTGGCGGCGACGGCGCCCGTGCCGCAACTTATCGGCTGGGTGATCGGCGGGTCCGTGATCTGCCTGGCGGCCTTGGGCGCGATGGCCGCGAAGGCCGGCGGCGCGCCCAAGCTGCCCGCCGCGCTACGCGTGACGGTGCTGGGGGCGGCCGCAATGGCGGTGACGGCGGGCGTCGGCGCGCTGTTCGGTGTGGCGGTCTAGGACCGGGCGCCTGGCCTTACGGGGTGATCGAGTAGGGCAGCGGCGCGGCGGCGATGCGCGGGCCGTCGGCGGAACTAAGGCGCAGATCGCCGTCCGGCAGCGCGGCCAGCGTGGTTTCGAACAGCACCGACACGATGCCCTGGTCGCTGGCGGCCTGCACCACGCGGCCGATGGGCTCCCCAGGCTGCGCCGCGTCGAACACATCCACGCCGGCGAGCGCCGCGTCCTGCAGGCTGGATCCGGCAACCGTGCCGAACGCCATGCGCCGCTTGACGGTGCCGCGATAGTGGCTGCGGGCCACGACTTCCTGGCCGGGATAGCAGCCCTTGGTGAAGCTGACGCCCTGGATCAGGTCCAGATTGACGGTCTGCGGGATGAAGACGTCCTGCGTGGCCGAGGAAATCCAGGGAATGCCCGCGGCCAGATCGGCCGCGTGCCAGTGTTCGGCGGGCGCCAGGCCGAGCGCCGGGACCAGGGCGGCGGATTGTTCCAGTTGCGCGTCGGACGCGATCCACCACCAGCGCAGGCGCGTGTCGGCCGACGGCGCGGCGATCCAGGTGCCGGACGGCAGATCCACGCGCTGCCATGGGCTGCGGGGCAGGGCGCCGGACAGGGCTTCGAGCGCGGCGGCCTGTTCCGGCGCGGCCTGAACGCCGGCCACATGGAGCGGCGCGGCGGCCAGCTTGACCTTGGCGCGCAGCACGAACATCGACAGGCGCTTGAGCAGGGCCTGGGACAAGTCCTGGCGGACCAGTCCGTAGAACTGCGGGGCGTCGTCGGCGTCGGCGGTGGCGCCGCGCCACATCACCAGCGTGGCCAGCAGCCGGCCCTTGGCGGTGCAGTAGCCGGCCAGGCGGGCGGCATCGGGCGTCAGGCCCGTGACGTCCTGCGTGAGTTGGCCGTGCAGAAAGCTCAGGGCATCGGCGCCGGCGGCGGTGAAGACCAGAAGATCTTCCAGCGGCGCGCATTGCGCGCAACCTTCGGCGCGGACGGGGATCGAAGAATAAAAGGCGTGCATGGCGGCGGGGTTATCGCGTCATCAAAGTGTTGATGATAGCCGCGTTCCTCCGCCGGAAAGACCATGCCCCCGACACGCGAAGGGGCGTGCCGCGCGTTCCGGCCCCTGTTGTGGACCGGGAAGGCCGCCCGATCCATTAAACTTCCAGGACTTATGAAGAAGCGACTCCGATATTTCGTTTTATGGCCTCTCCTGCTCATCGTGCTGGCCGCCGCCGCCGCGGTGGGCGCCGCCTGGACCTGGATGCACCGGCCCCTGCAACTGCCGGCCGACAAGATCGACTTTGTAGTGGACCCGGGCAGCAGTCCGCGCACGGTCGCGCGTGCGCTGAATGCGGCCGGGGTGCCCATCTGGGAACCGGGTTTCGTCTGGATGGCGCGCCTGTCCGAGCAGGACAAGCTGATGAAGGCGGGCGGCTATCAGGCGATCAACGGCGATACGCCCTGGCTGCTGCTGCAGCGGATGGCGCGCGGCGACATGACGCAGCGCCAGATCACCTTTCTGGAGGGCTGGACGTTCCGCCAGATCCGCCAGGCGCTGCGCGAGAATCCCGACGTCAAGCAGACGCTGGGCGACATCGACGATGAAGCCCTGATGGAGCGCCTGGGGTCGGACGTCAAGCATCCCGAGGGGCTGTTTTTTCCGGATACCTATGTCTTCACGCCGGGCAGCACCGATTACGACCTGCTGCGCCGCGCCTACCAGGAGGGCCAGCGCATCCTCAACGACACCTGGGCCAAGCGCCAGTCCGACCTGGCCGTGGCCACGCCCTATGAAGCGCTGGTGCTGGCATCCATCATTGAAAAGGAAACCGGCCATGGGCCGGACCGCCGCCGTGTTTCGGGCGTGTTCGCCAACCGGCTGAAGATCGGCATGCTGCTGCAGACGGATCCCACCGTGATCTACGGCATGGGCGATGCCTACCAGGGCCGCATCCGCAAGCGCGATCTGCAGACGGACACTCCGTGGAATACGTACACGCGCCCGGGCCTGCCGCCCACACCGATCGCGGCCGCCGGCCGCGCCGCGCTACTGGCGGCGGTACAGCCCGAGCAGCACAAGTACCTCTTTTTCGTCTCCCGCGGCAACGGCACCAGTGAATTCTCGGTCAACCTGTCCGAGCACAATCGCAACGTTTCGCGCTATATCCTTGGGCGTTCCAGTCCCGCCACGGCGCCGGCGCCAGCTCCGGCGCCGGCCGCGCCGGCTGGGCCCCCCGCCTCGATCCCGGACCCGGCCCCGGAACCGCAACCCGAACCAGCACAAGGACAAGATCAATGACCGCACGCGGACGCTTCATCACGCTCGAGGGCGTGGACGGCGCGGGCAAGAGCACGCATACCGCCTGGATCGCCGATTTTCTGCGCGCGCAAGGGCTTGAAGTCGTCTCAACCCGCGAGCCCGGCGGCACGCCGCTGGGCGAAAAGCTGCGAGTGCTGCTGTTGGCCGACCCCATGGGCCTGGACACCGAGACCCTGCTGATGTTCGCGGCCCGCTGCGAACACGCCCGCCAGGTGATCGAACCCGCGCTCCAGCGCGGCGCCTGGGTGGTCTGCGACCGCTACACCGACGCCACCTACGCGTATCAGGGCGGCGGACGGGAATTGGGCGCCGAGCGCGTGGCCGTCCTGGAAGACTGGATGCGCGCCGGGCGTCCCGACCGCACCTGGCTGTTCGATGTGCCGCTGGAAGTGGCGCGGGCGCGTCTGGCCGATGCCCGCGAGCCGGACCGCTTCGAGCGCGAAGGCGCGGCGTTTTTCGAACGCACCCGCCAGGCCTATCACGCCCGTGCCAAGGCCGATCCGGGCCGCATCCATATCGTGGATTCCACGCGGTCCATCGACCAGATCCGTACCGAACTCGAAGCCGGGCTGCGCGAGTTGCTGGCTGTTCCGGCATGAGCGCACCCCAGTTCCTGCCCTGGCAGATGGAGACCGCGCACGCCTGGCTGGGCAATCGCGACCGCTTTGCGCATGCCTGGCTGGTGCATGGGCTGGCCGGCATCGGCAAGCTGGACTTCGCGATAGCCGCGGCGGCCAGCCTGCTGTGCGAGACGCCTGAAAACGGCCTGGCCTGCGGCCACTGCGCGGCCTGTGCGTGGTTTGCCAGCGGCAACCATCCCGACCTGCGCCGCATCCGCCCCGAGGCCGTGGCCGTGGAAGAGGGCGCCGATGCGGCCGAACAGGCCGAAGACGCCGAGCCGGCGTCCGGCACCGCCAAGCGGGCGCCGTCCAAGGAAATCCGCATCGATCAGATCCGTTCGCTGGAGTCGTGGTTCAACACCGCGACGCACCGCGGCGGCTGGCGCGTGGCGCTGCTGTATCCGGCCCATGCGCTGAATGTGGTGTCTTCCAACGCCTTGCTGAAGGTGCTGGAGGAGCCGCCTCCCCACACGGTTTTCCTGCTGGTGGCGGACGCGCCGGACCGGCTGTTGCCGACCCTGGTATCGCGCTGCCGCCGCCTGCCGCTGCCAGCCCCGGATGCGGATACCGCGCTGCAGTGGCTGCGCGACCAGAACGTGGAGCCCGCGCGCGAATGGCTGGCCGCGGCCGGCGGCGCGCCGCTGGCCGCGCTGCGTCTGGCGCAATCCGGCGAAACCGCTTGTCCGCCATGGCTGACCCAATTGATCGGACCCCTGGCCAAGGGCCAGGCGCCCGATGTGGGCACGCTGGCCGAGTCCCTGGAAAAGGTTGCCGCCGCCGAATGGATCGATGCGCTGCAAAGGCTGTATACGGATCTGATGCTGGCCAGCGCCGGCGCGCCCGTGCGGTACTTTCCGGCGCTCTCGGCGGGCGTGGCGCAGGTGGCCGCCCGCATGAACACCGCCCGCGTGGCAGAGGCCGCGCGCTGGCTGACGCGCCAGCGCGCACTGGCCACGCACCCCTTGAACGCCAAGCTGTTCGCCCACGCCACGCTGCAACGCGTGGTGCTATCCTGCCAGGCGTAAGCTCACCCAGACTCACCATGTACGTCGATTCCCACTGTCATTTGAATTTCCCGGAACTGGCGGCCGATCTGCCTGCCATTCTTGACCGCATGGCGGCCAATCAGGTCACCCACGCGCTGGTGGTCAGCGTCAACATGCCGGAATGGCCGGGGCTGATGTCGCTGGTCGAGCCGCAGCCCACGCTCTGGGCCTCGGTGGGCGTGCATCCCGACTACGAGGACACGCCGGATCCGACGCCCGGAGAGCTGGTGCGTTTGGCCCAGCACCCGAAAGTCGTCGCCATCGGCGAGACCGGCCTGGACTACTACCGTTTGTCCGAACCGTTGGACTGGCAGCGCGAGCGTTTTCGCCGCCATATCCGCGCGGCGCGCGACGCCGGCCTGCCGCTCATCGTCCACACGCGTTCGTCCGCCGAGGACACGGTGCGCATGCTGCGCGAGGAGAAGGCGGCCGAGGCCGGCGGGGTCATGCACTGCTTCACCGAAACCTGGGAAGTCGCGCAGGCCGCGCTGGACCAGAATTTCTATATTTCGCTGTCTGGCATCGTGACGTTCAAGAACGCGCAGATCGTGCACGAGGTGGCCGCCAAGGTGCCGCTGGACCGCCTGCTGATCGAAACCGACTCGCCTTATCTGGCCCCCGTGCCGTACCGCGGCAAGCTCAACGATCCGTCCAAGGTGATCCACGTGGCCGAGAAGATCGCGGAACTCCGGGGCATATCCGCCGCCGAGGTTGCGCGTGCCTCTACCGATAATTTCTTCAATCTTTTCAATAAGATAAAGAAGTAAATTAATCTGATTTATTAAATATTTCGAGGATTCCCATGGCCAACCGTCGCGCATCTGCCCAAAACGCCTTCCTGTCGTGCTGCCGCGGGAGCCTGCTGGCGCTGGCCTTGGGGCTGGCCGCGCCGGCCGCCCAGGCCGCCAATTCCGCCGACTGGTGGGTCTACGTCGCCAACGACTACCCCAATGACATCAAGAGCCTGCTGGCGCAGGGCTCCGATCCCAATGTGCGGTACAAGAACGGCCAGCCGGCCATCATGCGGGCCGTGGTGGACGGCGCGTGGAAGGTGTTCGACGTGCTGGCGGCGGACAAGCGCACCGACGTGAATGCCGAGAACCCGGCGGGCGAAACCCCGCTGATGTACCTGGCGATCGCCGGACAGACCGAACGCGCCAAGAAGCTCATCGCGCGCGGCGCCAAGGTCAATCGCCTGGGCTGGACGCCGCTGCACTATGCCGCGTCCAAGGGCCAACTGGAGATGGCCCGCCTGTTGCTGGCGAACAAGGCCATGGTCAATGCGCCGGCGCCCAATGGCGAGACGCCCTTGATGATGGCGGCCCTGTCGGGCCGCCAGCCCATGGTGGACCTGTTGATCAAGTCGGGCGCCGATGTGACGACCCAGGACACCAAGGGCCAGGACGCATCGGATTGGGCGGCCACCGGCAAATCCGAGTCGCTGGCGGCGGAGCTGAAAACCATGATTGCCCAGCAAGAGGACGCCAAGCGCAAGCGCCGCGCGGCGGCGCAGGGGGGCGTGCAGGAGAAGGCCGCGGCCGTGCCCGCCGCGCCTGCCGAGCCCCAGGGTGCGTCGGGTGCGGCGGCCAAGGCGCCGGCCGACAAGTCCGGCGTGCAGGGCGTGTCGGGTGTGGGCCTGTCCAATTACGACAAGCCCGCGGCGCCGTAACCTGCCGCTCGCGGCGGATTCCGCCCGGCTCGAAACCCGCCACTGGCGGGTTTTTTTACGCCTGGATTACGGGGTTTTCCCTTGTAATTCTCAGTGAGTGGGAAAATTTTGAAGGCTCAAAACCATAAATTGATAATCTTGCCGCCATATTGCCGGGAGTTGAATTGTTATGTCCGATATGTCGGTAGGGGCGGGCGCGGATCGTGTCCTGTATGTGCTGGCCACCTTGGCCCGGCACGACGGCCCGCTCAGCATTGCCGCGCTTGCCGAGAAGACCGGCCTGGCGCAAAGCACGCTGTACCGGCAGGTCGCGCTGCTCAAGCGCTGGGGCTTCGTCGCCGAACACGAAGGTGAGTACGGGCCGGGGCCGCTCTGCGTGCAACTGGCCTGGGGCTTTGACCAGTCGTCTTTCCTGATCCACGAAGCGCAGCCCGACATGGCGGCGCTGGCGGCGGCCTCCGGCGAAACCATCGGCCTGCTCGTGGCGGTCAAGGATCAGGCGGTCTGTCTGGACATGGTGGAAAGCCAGCACCCGCTGCGTTGTTCGTTCACCAAGGGCCGCGGACTGCCCCTGGCGCGCGGCGCATCGGCCAAGTCCCTGCTGGCCTTCATGCCGCTTGCCCGGCAGCAGGCCGCGCTGGCCTATCTGGCCGCCGAGGCGGGGGTGGACGGCGCGCGGCTGGCCGACGAACTGGAAGCCATCCGCGCCCAGGGATATGCCGTGACCGACAGCGAAGTCGATGCCGGCGTCTGGGGAGTCAGCGTTCCCGTCTTCCAGCGCGCCAACCAGGCGGTCGGGTCGATCACCCTGATGGCGCCGTCCACGCGGGCCTTGCAGCGTCCGGACGCGCTGATCGAGATGACCGTGGCGGCCGCCCGCCGCATCTCGGACCGATTGAAAGCCCACTGACGGCCATGTTCCGACGCATACCGAATTGCCGAATTGCACGCTTCACCTTTTAGCCCGTTCCTAGCCGCACCGATCGCCGTACTCATCGCCGTATCCACATCCATAGGACTCACCATGACCACTCGCCGCACACTGCTGACCGCCGCCCTGACCTTGAGCCTGGCCTGGGCCGCCGGCGCCGCGCACGCCCAGGAAACCATCCGCGCCGTCACCGACGCCACCTTCCCGCCGATGGAGTTCGTGAAGGACGGCAAGCGCACCGGATTCGACATCGAACTGGTCGAAGCCCTGGCCGGCGCGATGGGCAAGAAGGTCGAATGGATCGACATCGACTTCAAGGGACTCATCCCCGCCTTGCAGGCCGGCCGCGCGGACATCGCCGTGTCCGCCATCTACATCACGCCCGAGCGCAGCAAGGTCGTGGATTTCACCGACCCCTACTACGCGGGTGGCCTGGTGGTGCTGACCAAGGCGGATGGTCCCATCAAGACCCTGAAGGACCTGGACGGCCGCAAGGTCTCGGTGCAGGTGGGCACGAAGTCGGTGAACTACCTGAAGGACCACTTCCCGGCGGTGCAGCGCGTAGAGGTTGAAAAGAACCAGGAGATGTTCAACCTGGTGCAGATCGGCCGCGCCGACGCCGCGGTGACGGGCAAGCCCGCCGCCAAGCTGTTTGCGCAGAACACCACGGGCTTGACCGTGCTGAACGACCAGGTGACGACCGAGGACTACGGCATCGCCGTGCCCAAGAACAAGCCCGAGCTGACGCGCGATCTGAACGCCGCGCTGCAAAAGCTGAAGGCCGACGGCAGCTATCAGGCCATCGTGAACAAGTGGTTCGAGGCGCCCAAGAAATGAACCTGGACTTTTCTCCCGTCTTCGCCGACTTCGACGCGCTGTTGGGCGGCGCGCTGGTCACCATCGAGGTGACCGCCGGCGCCTTGCTGCTGGCGTGCGTCATCGGGCTCCTGGTCGGCGTGGGCCGGCTCAATCCGCGCCGGCAGGTCGTCTACGGTCTGTGCAGCACGTATTTGCTGCTGTTTCGCGGCACGCCCTTGCTGGTGCAACTGTTCATCTGGTTCTTCGGCTTGCCCCACTTTGGCGTGACCCTTCCGGCATTCGCCTGCGGGGTTCTGGGCCTGGGCATGTACTCGGGCGCCTACGTGTCGGAAATCGTCCGAGGCGCCATCCAGTCCGTGGACCGCGGCCAGACGGAGGCGGCGCGTTCGCTGGGCATGTCCTCGGGCCAGGCCATGCGCATCATCATCCTGCCGCAGGCAGTGGTGCGCATGATTCCGCCGCTGGGCAACGAGTTCATCGCGCTGATCAAGAACTCGGCGCTGGTGTCGCTGCTGACCATCCACGATCTGATGCACGAAGGGCAGAAGATCATCAGCGTGTCGTATCGCTCGCTGGAGACCTATCTGGTGGTGGCGCTGATCTATCTGATCCTGACCACGGCCACGATGTTGATTTTGCGCCAGGTGGAGCAACGCCTGCGCGCCGGGGGAATGGTGCAATGAGCGCTGCAATGAATGCCGCGGACAACCCGCAAGAAATGATCCGCATCCGCGGCCTGCACAAGTCCTTCGGTGACCACGCCGTCCTGCGCGGGATCGATTTCGACGTGCTGCCTTCGCAGGTGGTGGTTGTGATCGGGCCCAGCGGCTCGGGCAAAAGCACTTTGCTGCGTTGCTGCAATGGCCTGGAAGTGGCGCAAGCCGGCACCGTGGATATCTGCGGCCAGACCTTGCTGGACCATGGCAAGCTGTTGCCCGAAGCGGAACTGAACCAGCTGCGCATGCAGGTGGGGATGGTGTTCCAGGGGTTCAACCTGTTCCCGCACCTGACGGTGCTGGACAACGTGACCGTCGGGCCGCGCACGCTGCGCGGCATGGGCCGCGACGAAGCCAACGCCCTGGCCGCGGACCTGCTGAAGAAGGTTGGCCTGTCCCAGAAAATGTCGGCCATGCCGGCCAGCCTGTCGGGCGGGCAGAAGCAGCGCGTGGCCATCGCCCGCGCGCTGGCCATGCAGCCCAAGGTCATGCTGTTCGACGAGCCGACCTCGGCGCTGGATCCCGAACTGGTGGGCGAAGTGCTGCAGGTCATGAAGCTGCTGGCCCGCGAGGGAATGACCATGATGGTGGTGACGCACGAAATGGGCTTCGCCCGCGACGTGGCCGACGTGGTCGCCGTGATGGACGGCGGCGTGATCCTGGAATCCGGGCCGCCGGAAGTGATCTTCAGCCAGCCGCGCGAGCCCCGTACCCGCGAATTCCTGCAGGCTGTCCTGAATGCGGGGCAGGGGGCGGCGGCATGAACGCGGCGCATCTGGATATGAGCCTCTGGAAGGCGCGCGACGACAGCGCCGAGCAGGGCGACACGCGCCGGCTGGCGCATATCGTCGAGCCGGCCGCCGCGCAGGTGAAAAAAGGCGAGGCCGTGCTGCTGGGCTTCGCCTGCGATGCCGGCGTGGCCCGCAATCAAGGCCGGGTGGGCGCCGCGGCGGGTCCGGCGGGCATCCGCAAGTACATGGCGGGCCTGCCCGCGCATGGCCTGACACGCCTGCTGGACGCGGGCGACGTCACGTGCGATGGCGACCAGCTGGAAGACGCCCAGGAGCGCCTGGGCCTGCGCGTGGCCGAACTGTTGGATCAGGGCGCGCGGCCGCTGGTGCTGGGCGGCGGGCATGAGATCGCCTGGGGCAGCTTCCAGGGGCTGGCGCGCTGGCTGGAGGCGCGCGGCGACTCCAGCCCCGTGCTGGTGCTGAACCTGGATGCCCATTTTGATTTGCGCACCGGACGGCCAGGCAGCTCGGGCACGCCGTTCGATCAGATTGCCCGCCATTGCGAAGCGCGCGGCCAGGCCCTGCAGTACGCCTGCCTGGGCGTGTCGCGGCTGGCCAATACGCCCGCCCTGTACGCGCGCGCCGCCGAAGTCGGCGCGGTCTGGGTTGAAGACCGCGACATGCAGGAGCGCCATCTGGACGCGCGGCTGGCCAATGTCGACGCTTTGCTGGCCCGGGCGCGGCACGTCTACCTGACGATAGATCTGGACGTGCTGCCGGCGGCGGTGATGCCTGGTGTATCGGCGCCCGCGCCTTATGGGGTGCCGCTGGCGGTGGTCGAGGAAATCGTCCTGCGGGTCAAGGCCAGCGGCAAGCTGCGGCTGGCCGACATGGCGGAGTACAACCCGAGCCTGGACGTGGACGGCCATGGCGCGCGCGCGGCGGCCCGCCTGGCATGGCAACTCATGTCGGCCTGACGGTCCTTGCCGGCAGTTGTGGGACGAAGGCGGTCCTCTGCGGAGGCCGCCTTTTTTATTGTTCGGCCGCCTGGCGTTCTTCACCGGGGGGACTCCGGTGCACGGGGGAGGGCCTGCGCGCGGCCGCATTCCGGCGCCACCGCGGGCTGGACGGGCCCAGGTTCGAGGCTTAGGATAGGGGCAGCTTCAAGGCCGGCCCGCGACTCGTTCGGTATCCGCAACACGAATATGTCCCCATTTAAAATATTTCAACTTGAAATGGGGACGCTTTTATTTTCGTGGATAAAATGGCGCAACTTTGTCAGGAGAGCATGCTCATGTCTCAAACGCCCAACCACGCCTTGCCGTCTTATCTGAATGCCGATGACCTCGGCCCCTGGGGTAATTACCTGCAACAAGTCGACCGGGTCACCCCGTATCTCGGCTCCCTGAGCCGGTGGGTCGAGACGTTGAAGCGTCCGAAGCGCGCGCTGATCGTCGACGTGCCGATCGAACTGGACAACGGCACCATCGCCCACTTCGAGGGCTACCGTGTGCAGCACAACGTGTCCCGCGGCCCCGGCAAAGGTGGGGTGCGTTTTCACCAGGACGTCACGCTGTCCGAAGTGATGGCGCTGGCAGCCTGGATGTCGGTCAAGAACGCCGCGGTCAACCTGCCGTACGGCGGCGCCAAGGGCGGCGTGCGCGTCGATCCGCGCAAGCTGTCGGCCTCCGAACTCGAGCGCATGACGCGCCGCTACACGAGCGAAATCGGCGTCATCATCGGACCGTCCAAGGACATTCCCGCGCCTGACGTGAACACCAACGCCCAGACCATGGCCTGGATGATGGACACCTATTCCATGAACGAAGGCGCCACCGCCACCGGCGTGGTGACCGGCAAGCCGATCGCGCTGGGCGGCAGCCTGGGCCGCGTCGAGGCCACCGGCCGCGGCGTGTTCGTGGTGGCTTGCGAAGCCGCGCGCGACCAGAACATCGACGTGGCGGGTGCGCGCGTCGTTGTGCAGGGCTTTGGCAACGTGGGCGGCACGGCCGCCCGCCTGTTCCACGAAGCCGGCGCCAAGGTCATCGCCGCGCAGGATCACACCGGCACGGTGCACAACGCCGCGGGCCTGGACGTCCACAAGCTGCTGTCGCACGTGTCGCAGACCGGCGGCGTGGGCGGTTTCTCGGGTGGCCAGGCGCTGGACAAGAACGAGTTCTGGACGCTCGAGACCGAATTCCTGATCCCGGCAGCCCTCGAAAGCCAGATCACGGTGCACAACGCCGCCAAGGTTCGCGCGAAGATCGTGGTGGAAGGCGCCAACGGCCCGACCACCCCCGAAGCGGACGACATCCTGGCTGAAAACGGCGTCTATGTGGTGCCCGACGTGCTGGCCAACGCCGGCGGCGTGACGGTCAGCTACTTTGAATGGGTGCAGGACTTCTCCAGCTTCTTCTGGAGCGAAGAGGAAATCAACCAGCGCCTGGAACGCCTGATGCGCGAAGCCTACGCGGCTGTGTCGCAGGTGGCGAAGGAACACAAGGTGACGCTGCGCACCGCCGCGTTCATCGTGGCTTGCACGCGCATCCTGCAGGCGCGCCAGGTGCGCGGCCTGTACCCGTAAGGACTGAATCGGCGATGCGCTTTCGGGCGCGTTGCCGAGGAGGTGGAGTGAGACAAATAGAGAAGGCGCTGTGAAATCAGCGGCATCCCGAAAGTAGGATGCCCGCTCAGCGTTCTGGTCGGTAATGCGATCAGCCCGATCCCTGCAAGGCGCACTGCGCTTTGCAGGGATTTTTCTTTTCGGCGGCCACGAATCTTCGCTGATCGGCATAGCGCGTTGTTAACGAAGCATGCGGGGTGGCCTCTGCTGGACGGCAGGACATTGTTCTGAAAAATAGAGGGGGCCAGATTTGACCCGACCGGGCCAGATTTGACCCGACCGGGCCAAATTTGGCCCGCTCCGTTTCCTTAGTTATCAATGGCTTATAAAAAACCGGGTCAAAGTTGGCCCGGTTTTTCGTTGAAAACCGGGTTTTTTGGCGCGGTGGCCCCATCAAACAAGCGGCCGTGGGCTCGACTCTTTCCTAGTCGATTGATTCTTATCGCTTTTATTTTGGATTCCTAAACTGGCACGGACTTTGCATATGTCGCCGTATCCCTGCTTTCGGGATATTCCGGCCCTGAACGGGCCTTAACGACGACAACGGAGTTCCGTCATGCCTACCCCCGCCTACATCAGCATCACCGGCAAAACCCAGGGCAACATCACCCAGGGCGCCTTCACCGCCGACTCGGTCGGCAACGTCTACGTGGAAGGCCACGAAGACCAGATCCTGGTCCAGGAGATCGAGCACCGCGTCAACACCCCGACCGACCCGCAAAGCGGCCAGCCCTCCGGCCAGCGCGTGCACAAGCCGTTCACCTTCACCAGCGCGCTCAACAAGGCCACGCCCTTGATGTACCAGGCCCTGGCGGCCGGCGAAATGCTGCCCAGGGTGGAAGTGAAGTGGTACCGCACGTCCATCGACGGCAAGCAGGAACACTTCTTCACGACCGAACTCGAAGACGCCACGATCGTGGACATCACCAGCGCATCGACGGCAAGCAGGAACACTTCTTCACGACCGAACTCGAAGACGCCACGATCGTGGACATCACCAGCGTCCTGCCGCACGCGCAAGACCCCAGCAAGKCGGACTACACCCAGTTGATCAAGGTGGCCATGGCCTACCGCAAGATCACCTGGACACACGCGATCGCGGGCACGGAAGCCTCGGACGACTGGCGCAAGCCGCTGGAAGGCTGAGCCGCTCCGGCTTGGCCCGCAAGATCGATTCAAGCAAGGCAGTGGGGCCGCCCTGACCGGCGGCCTGCGCCTCTTCCTGCTCGTCTGCGGCCGGAACGCCTCGTGTCGCGTTTCGGTTGTTGAGAACGCCAGAGGCGGGGCCCGTATTCGCCGCAAAAAAACTTAAATCCCATCAAGATAAGAGCCTCCACGATGACGACCGGTACGCATTCGAACAAGCCTGCGTTGGAAGAGGAATACACCGAGGCCGAGTATGCAGAGGCCGAAGCCGAGAACGACGGCGTCGAATGGAGCGACGAAGACCTGGAC
>NZ_LMIU01000010.1 GCF_001428845.1 Achromobacter sp. Root83
CTTCCACGTAGACGTTGCCGACCGAGTCGGCGGTGAAGGCGCCCTGGGTGATGTTGCCCTGGGTTTTGCCGGTGATGCTGATGTAGGCGGGGGTAGGCATGACGGAACTCCGTTGTCGTCGTTAAGGCCCTGAGGGCCGTTAAACCTCCCGATGGAGGCGCTACGACGTCATATGCAAAACCCGTGCCAGATTCGGGCAACCAGAAATAAGCCATAAATAATCAATGACTTACGAGGATTCTCCGAGCGCTTGGAGTTGCCAAATCCAACCACGTGGCGAGAACCAGCGATTTTCAACGAAAAATCGGGCCAGATTTGACCCGATTTTTTATAAGCCATTGATAACTAAGGAAACGGAGCGAGCCAAATTTGACCCGGTCGGGTCAAATTTGGCCCGCTCTATCTTGCGGAGCGATTTTGGAACCTGCACAAGGCATTGCCTCGACCGGCCTAAGTGCCAAAAAACAAAAGGGCTGACCCGCAAGGATCAGCCCTTTTTCCTGTGCCGCCGCCCCCTCAGGGGCGTTGGCGCGGGAGGCTTACTGAACCACCTGGGCCAGCTTGCCCGACGCGTATTGCGCGGCGATTTCGGTCAGCGGCAGGGCCTTGATCTTGCTGGCGTTGCCGGCGGTGCCGAATTCGTTGTAGCGAGCCACACAGATGGCCTTGGCGGCGGCGCGGGCGGGCTTGAGGTATTCGCGCGGGTCGAACTTTTCGGGGTTCTCGGCGAAGAAGCGGCGGATCGCGCCGGTCATGGCCAGACGGATATCGGTGTCGATATTGATCTTGCGCACGCCGTACTTGATGGCTTCCTGGATTTCCTCGACGGGCACGCCGTAGGTTTCCTTCATGTTGCCGCCGAATTCACGGATCTCGGCCAGCAGTTCCTGCGGGACGCTGGAGCTGCCGTGCATCACCAGGTGGGTGTTGGGCAGGCGGGCGTGGATTTCCTTGATGCGGGAGATCGACAGGATGTCGCCGGTGGGCTTGCGCGTGAACTTGTAGGCGCCGTGGCTGGTGCCGATGGCGATGGCCAGCGCGTCCAGTTGCGTGCGGCGCACGAAGTCGGCGGCCTGTTCCGGGTCGGTCAGCAGCTGATCCATGGTCAGCTTGCCGTCGGCGCCGTGGCCGTCTTCCTTGTCGCCTTCCATGGTTTCAAGCGAACCCAGGCAGCCGAGTTCGCCTTCGACGGTCACGCCCAGCTTGTGGGCGATGTCCACGACCTTCTTGGTGACGTCGACGTTGTAGTCGTAGTCGGCGATGGTCTTGCCGTCTTCCTTGAGCGAACCGTCCATCATGACGCTGGAGAATCCCAGGTCGATGGCGCCTTGGCAGACCTTGGGCGACTGGCCGTGATCCTGGTGCATGACCACGGGGATGTGCGGATAGGACTCAACGGCGGCCTGGATCAGGTACTTCAGGAAGCCTTCGCCCGCGTACTTGCGCGCGCCGGCCGAGGCCTGCATGATCACGGGGCTGTCGGTCTCCGCAGCGGCTTCCATGATGGCCTGGACCTGTTCCAGGTTGTTGACGTTGAAAGCCGGAATGCCGTAGCCGTGCTCGGCGGCGTGGTCGAGCAACTGGCGCATGGAGACTAGGGCCATGAGTGGTCCTCCTTAGGTACTGTCTATTGAAAGATGGTTGAAGTCCTGCTGAATGGGGTGATTTTACGGGGGAATCGAAGAAAGGTCTTGCAACGGCCGGTATCCTATCCCTTCAGGCGATGCCGAACGGACGGGCGCAAGCGGCCGCCCTCATCCCGATGCAGGACGGGCCGGCGATACGCTTACGCCTCGCGCACTATGCTTACGGCCTGCCGGCGTGCGGCACGTCCACCCGGGTCGCGAGTATGCGGGCCTCTGGCCTGGCCCGGCGGTTGGCTTCGACGAAGTCCGGCGCGGCCGCCATGAACAGGGTCCGGCCATCCGGTCCCCCCAGGGCCGCGGCGAAGATGCCGAATTCGCCGGTATCGATCTGCTCCAGGATCCTGCCGCCCCGTTCGACGCGCACGATGCGCTTGCCGATGGCGTCGCCCACCCAGATCGCCCCTTCGGCATCCAGCGCGCCGCCGTCCGGCGCGATGGCTGATGCGCCGATCAGCACGGACAGGTCATCGCTGGCGGGCAATTCCCCGAAATTGGCCCAGTCCCGGCGAGGCCCCAGCGCGCCGTTGGCCTGGATGTCGAACTCGGAAATGCGGTTGCCGAAGGTTTCGTTGACGATCAGCGTCTTGCCGTCCGGCGTGATGAACGAGCCGTTGGGGAAGCACAGCCCGTCCGCCACCACCTGCGCCACGCCGTCGGGATCGACGCGCACCAGGGTCGTGGTCTGGACTGGCGCGCCGTTCATGATGTCGAAGCCGAAGTTGCCCACATAGGCCCTGCCCTGCGCGTCCACCACCATGTCGTTGACGTGCCCGCCCGTCAGCGCGGACAGGTCGGCGTGGACCGACAACGTGCCGTCGGCCTCGCGGCGCAGCACCTTGCGGTCTTTCATGGACGAGATCAGCAGGCGGCCATCGGGCAGCCAGCCCAGGCCCGACGGCTGCTGCGGCACCAGACAGACGCGGTCCACGGCGCCCTGCGCCGTCACGGTGATGACGTGGCCTGTATAGAAGTCCGACGCCCACAGGCGGTCCTCGTGCCAGCGCAACCCTTCAAGGTAGGTGTATCCAGACGCCAGTACGGACAATTCGCGATTCGGCATTGCTTTGTCTCCTTTGTCGCCCCCCGGCGGGGCCTGTGCTTGCGTCCGGCCCCATCGATGAAGGCCGGCGCCCATTCTGGCACGCCTGCCGCCGCTCGTTCCACCTTGCGGGCCGATACAAATTGCATTCTGCGCACACCCTTGGAGGCGTAAAAACGCCGCTCCATCCGTCCCCAAACTGACAACTAACTGTCAGGTGGCGGGCGTTAACATCGCGCCCCAAGGGTTAACCCGCAGCACCTCCCGGGCCCCTGGCATGTCCGTCACCGGACCGTCTTGCCCCGCCCCATGCCGGCGGGCCAGCCCCTTGGGGCAGCGGCGGCTCCCCGTTTTCCGTTTGAACATGAACACTAAGAAGCTGACGCGTTACATCGGCATCGCCATGGTGCTGGGCATCGTGGTGGGTTATTTCTGCAATACCTACGCGCAGAACCAGCAGGAGGCGGCGCAGATTGCCTCCTACTTCAGCCTGGTTACGGACATCTTCCTGCGCATGATCAAGATGATCATCGCGCCGCTCGTGTTCGCTACCCTGGTGACCGGCCTGGCCAGCATGAGCGACGCCAGCGCCGTCGGCCGCATCGGCATGCGCGCCATGATCTGGTTCATCGCGGCCTCCGCGATCTCGCTGCTGCTGGGCCTGGCGCTGGTGAACATCTTTCAGCCCGGCGCGCACCTGAACCTGGCCCTGCCCGACGCGGGCCTGACGTCCGGCCTGAAGACCGGCGACTTCACGCTCAAGGCCTTCATCGCCCACGTGTTCCCCAAGAGCATCGCGGAGGCCATGGCCAACAACGAGATCCTGCAGATCCTGGTGTTCTCGCTGTTCTTCGGCGCGGCGCTGTCGTACATCCGCGGCAAGGGCCACAACACGCTCTACAACATGATCGATGAGCTGGCCAAGATCATGTTCCGCGTGACCGACTATGTCATGCGCTTCGCGCCGCTGGGCGTGTTCGCCGCCATGGCCGCGGCCATCACCACGGAAGGCCTGGGCGTGCTGGTCAGCTACGGCAAGCTGATCGGCGAGTTCTACCTGGGGCTGGCGTTGCTGTGGGCCATCCTGTTCGGTGTGGGCTATCTGTTCCTGGGCAGATCCACGCGCCGCCTGGCCGGCCTGATCAAGGAACCCACCCTGCTGGCCTTCTCCACCGCCAGCAGCGAATCCGCCTATCCCAAGACGATCGAGGCCCTGGAACGGTTTGGCGTGTCCAAGCGCATTTCCGGCTTTGTGCTGCCGCTGGGCTACTCGTTCAACCTGGACGGCTCGATGATGTACCAGTCGTTCGCGGTGCTGTTCATCGCGCAGGCCTACAACATCGAGATGAGCTTTGCGCAGCAGCTCACCCTGCTGCTGGTGCTGATGGTGACCAGCAAGGGCATGGCGGGCGTGGCGCGCGCGTCGCTGGTCGTGGTGGCCGCGACGCTGCCGATGTTCCACCTGCCGGAAGCCGGCCTGCTGCTGATCATGGGCATCGACCAGTTTTTCGACATGGGCCGCACCGCGACCAACGTGGTGGGCAACAGCCTGGCCACGGCCGTCATCGCCAAGCTGGAGGGCAAGGAAGAGGCTCCGTCCGCCGCCCCCGAAACGGAAGGCGCGCCGGCCAGTCCGCCCGCCACCCAGAACGCATAAGAAAATCGGGCCGCAACGGCCCGATTTTTCTGGCCGCCGCAAGCTTGACCGGCTGCAGGGGCCGGGCGCAACATAGAGGCCCGTTTTTCACATTGCGGCGCGGCGCGCATGGGCGCCCCGCCTTCCTTGCACGCCATGAAATCCCGTCCCGTTCTTCGTGCCCTGGCGCTGCCCGCGCTTGCCGCGTGCGCCCTGGCCACCGCCCCCGCCGCGCATGCCTGGACCCGCATTTCCTGCGACCTTTCCGGCACCGTATCCAGCCTGCCCGCAACCCTGCGGCAGTTCCGGACCGATGGCACGGAGCTGTCTCAGGTGATGTTCAGATTGAAGGTCAGCGCCGCCGGCATTCCGGACGGCGAGCGCGCCGACAGCGATTGCACCCCGTTCGTGAACCGGGAGGTCGACGTGGTGCTGGACGATGTCGCGGCCCGCGCGATCCACAAGGGCAAGCCCCTGAAAGTGCGCTACCACTATGATGAATCGCTGGGGCAGAGCCTGGCGACAAAATACGAGCTGGCCCCTTAGGGCCGGCTCCGGGATGCGGCGGGTTTAATCGTTGACCGAGCAGGACACGGGCGTGCCGTCTTCGAATTCGACGTCATACGTGTGCACCGGATCCCAGGGCAGCGTGAACCACAGTTCGTAGCCGTCGCCGTCTTCGTCGAACAGCCACAGGGCGCGCAGCACGGCCTTGTCGGCCATGGCTTCGGGGGTTTCTTCCTTGAGCAGTTGATCGTCTTCGATGCCGAGCTTCTTGCAGTGCTCGTACGAATAGTTATCAAGCAGGAATTCGGCCGCGGCCAGAATCTGGTCATCGAGATTGTCGATGATGGCCTTGACCACCTTGGACGCGGCGCCGTCGGGCTCTTCGCCGTCCGTCTGGATCATGACGTGGATGGGCGGACGGCCTTCGCCCGCGGCGACGTTCTCGGCCGCCCAGAGATCGGGTTCTTCGGGGTCTTGAGTGAAATTGAATCGTGCCATCGCGCGCTCCGGAAAGAGAGGTGGCGAGCCGCGGTAGATACGGCGTCGCCTTAGGCGGTTACGCCTTTCCGCCATTTAACCAGATGCCAGCCCCCCCGTCTGTGGCTGCCGGCGATGTTTTTGCGCCTAGCACGGCCGCACCCTGAAAGACGGTCTTAAACCCGTTCCAGCGGAAGATGGGGCGGCTTGGGCAGCGTCACGCGGATGGAATCGCCCGCGCCCACCGTGCCGCCCGCCACCACGATGCCCATGACGCCGGCGCGGCGCATCAGGCTGCCGTCGGCATGGCGGCCCAGCACGGCGGCGGTCAAGCCCTGCTGGTAGTGGTCCAACTGGACGCAAGGGTTGCGCAAGCCGGTAATTTCGACAATCGCGTCCGCGCCCAGATGCAGCCGCGCACCGCGCGGCAGGCCCAGCAGGTCGATGCCGCGGGTGGTGATGTTTTCGCCCATCGTGCCCTCGGCCACATTGAAACCCGCTGCTTGGAGTTCGTCGTGGAGCTCGCCGTGGATCAGGTGGACCTGGCGCAGGTTGGGCTGCGTGGGATCGGCCCGGACCCTGGAACGGTGTTTGACGGTAACCCCCAGGTGCGCGTCGCCTTCCACGCCCAGGCCCGCCAGAAGCAGGATGGCGGGGACCACCGCCTTGGTGAAGGTATGCGTCTGGCTGAGCGCCACGGCTGTCACGACAGGATTCATTGCGGGTCTCCGGAAATCGCGTCAGGCCGCTAGGCTCTGCGGCTCGCCCGCCCTGCCCTCGTGCTCGCGCACCGGCGGATAGTGGGTCGAGAATACCAGCCGGCCGGCCGACCACGTATGGCTGATCAGCGGCTGCGCGCCCACCTGGGCGACCGCCACCAGGTCCGCGCGCAAGCCCACCGCGATACGGCCGCGGTCCGACAGGCCGCACGCCGCCGCCGGATTCAGCGTGACCAGCGCGATGGCCCGCGGCAAATCAAGGTCCGTCTGTGCCGCCACCGCGAAGGCGGCGGCGATCAGCGTCGATGGCTGGTAGTCCGAGCACAGGCAGCTCGCCACGCCCGCGCGAATGGCGTCGATGGCGCGCATGGATCCGCTCTGGCTCTGGCCGCGCAGCACGTTGGGCGCGCCCAGGATGGTGGGCAGGCCGCAGGACACCGCCGCCCGCGCCGTGTCCAGGGTGATGGGGAACTCGCTCATCGCCACGCCCAGGTTGCGCATGGTGGCGATTCGCTGGATGGAGTCGTCATCGTGGCTGGCGGTGGGGATGCCCAGCGCATGCGCCTGCGACAGCAGCGCTTCCACGCGCGCGACGGCGCCGTCCTTGGCGCGCGCCTTGGATTGCGCGGCCTCCTCGGCCTGCTCGCGGCTCATCGCATGGTTGCCCATCATGTATTGCAGATAGGATTCCAGCGTCTTGAACTGGCCCTGGCCCGGCGAATGGTCCATGACCGACAGCAGGTCGACCGCGCCTTCGTCCATCAAGGCACGCAGCACGTCCACGGACGTCTCATCGGTGACTTCGTAACGGCAATGGACTCGGTTGTCCACCAGGCTGTGGTGGCGGAAGGCGCGCACCGTGCGCACCACCTGCGCCGCGGTCTGGTTGTTGCGCACGCCCCATTCGTTGTTGGCGAACGACAGGGCGTGATAGGGCGTGGTGATGCCCGCGGCGGCATTGCGGCGGTCCACTTGCGCCACCGCGAAGTCCAGCGGAAACAGCACGCGCGAGCGCGGCTCGGCTTCCTTTTCGATGGCGTCGCAATGCAGGTCGATCAAGCCCGGCATCAGGGTCTGGCCCTGCAGGTCGATCTCGCGGTCGGCCTGCGCGCCATCCGGTTCGATGGCGACGATGTGGCCGCCGTCGATCAGCACGGCGCTGTTTTCCAGAACCCGGTCGGCCAACACCACGCGGGCATGGGTGAGGTAGGTGCTTTGCATGGTTACTCCGTGTCCGCCAGGGCGGGCTGCGCGGGGCGCAGGGCAATCGTCTTGGTGGCGACGGCATCGCGCACCTCGGCGTCATGGAAGATGCCCAGCAGGCAGCGTCCACCGGCCAGGGCCTCGTGGATCAGTTCGATCACCACGCGCCGGTTGTCCGCGTCCAGCGAAGCAGTGGGTTCGTCCAGCAGCAGGATCGGATGTCCGGCGATAAAGCCGCGCGCGATGTTCACCCGCTGCTGCTCGCCGCCGGAGAAAGTGGCTGGAGCCAGGCCCCACAGCCGGGACGGCACGTTCAGGCGCTGCAGCAAGGCGGCGGCGCGGGCGCGGGCCTCTTCGCCGTCCACCCCGGCCATGCGCAGCGGTTCGGCCACCACCTCCAGCGCCGACACGCGCGGTATCACGCGCAGGAACTGGCTGACATAGCCGATTACGTCGCGGCGCAGCGCCAGGATGCGCTGTTCGGGTGCGCCCACCAGTTCCACCCATTGGCCCCCGGCGCGCACACGGATGCTGCCCTCGGTCGCCAGATAGTTGCCGTAAAGGCAGCGCAGCAGGGTGCTTTTGCCGGTGCCCGAGGGCCCCGCCAGCACCAGGCAGTCGCCCGCGTCCGCATCGAAGTCGACGGACTCCAGCACCGGCAGGCGCATGCCGCCCTGGTTGTGCAGGGTGAACATCTTTCCGAGGCCCCGCACCTCGATCATGGATTTCGTTGCGCTCATGTTCAGCTCTGCAGGATGGAAGACACCAGCAACTGGGTGTAGGGATGCTGCGGATCGTCGAGTATCTGGTCGGTCAGCCCGCTTTCGACGACTTCGCCGCCGCGCATGACCAGCGTGCGGTGGGCCAATAGCCGCGCCACGGCCAGGTCGTGCGTGACGACGATGGCGGCCAGCCCCAGGTCGGTCACAAGCTGGCGCAGCAGGTCCAGCAGCCGCGCCTGCACCGAGACGTCGAGCGACGCGGTGGGTTCGTCCATGAACACCAGCCGCGGGTGCGTCACGAGGTTGCGGGCGATCTGCAGGCGCTGCTGCATGCCGCCCGAAAACGCCACCGGCGTCTCGTCCAGGCGGCTGGCGTCGATCTCCATCTTTTGCAGCCAGCTACCCGCGGCCTGACGCAGATCGCCGTAGTGCCGGTCGCCCACGGCCATCAGCCGCTCGGCAATGTTGGCGCCGGCGCTGACCTGCATGCGCAGGCCGTCGCGGGCGTTCTGGCGCACGAAACCCCAATCGGTGCGGGACAGCAGGCGCAGGCGCGCGCCTTGCAGCGCGGCCAGGTCGATGAAGCCCTGATCGCGGGTGTCGTACCAGACGCTGCCCGCGTCCGGCTGCGTCTGGTACGACACCGCGGACAGCAAGGTGCTCTTGCCCGACCCTGACTCGCCGACCACGCACAGCACTTCGCCGGGGTAGAGATCGAAACTGACGTTGCGGCAGCCGTGGGTGCCGTCCCAGGTGCGCGTCATGTTGCGCACCGAAAGCAGAGGTTGGGCGTTCATGCGGCGGCCTCGTTGGCGGCGGCTTGCGCCTGGCGGTGGTTGCAGTATTCGGTGTCCGAGCAGACGAAGCGGCGCGTGCCGGCGTCGTCCAGGATGATCTCGTCCAGGTAGCTGTCGCCCGAGCCGCACAGGTCGCAGCATTCGGTCCATTTCTCTATCGTGAAGGGATGGTCCTCGAAGTCCAGGCTCTTCACGCGGGTGTACGGCGGAACCGCATAGACCCGCTTTTCGCGGCCGGCGCCGAACAGCATCAGCGCCGGGCTGCGGTCCAGCTTGGGGTTGTCGAATTTCGGGATGGGCGACGGCCGCATCATGTAGCGGTCGTTCACGATGACCGGGTAGTCATAAGTGGTGGCGATGTGCCCGTGCTGCGCGATGTCCTCGTACAGCTTGACGTGCATGCCGCCGTATTCCGCCAGCGCGTGCATGGTGCGGGTCTCGGCCTCGCTGGGCTCGAGCCACCGCAGCGGCTCGGGCACGGGCACCTGAAACACCATGACCTGCCCTTCGACGAGCGGAGTCTCGGGGATGCGGTGGCGCGTCTGCACGATGGTCGCCGCGGGCGTGGATTCGGTGGTCGCCACGCCGGTCACGCGGCCGAAGAAGCGGCGGATGCTGATGGCATTGGTGGTGTCGTCCGATCCCTGGTCGATGACCTTCAGCACGTCATCGCGGCCGATGATGGACGCGGTGACCTGGATGCCGCCCGTGCCCCAGCCGTAGGGCAGCGGCATCTCGCGGCTACCGAAGGGCACCTGGTAGCCGGGGATCGCCACGGCCTTGAGCAGGGCGCGGCGCAGCATGCGCTTGGTGGACTCGTCCAGATACGCGAAGTTGTAGTGGCCGTCGCGGTCGGCCGTTGGGTTGCGTATCGTCATGGGGAAACGGCCTCGTCCATCAGCTTGTTGTGCGCGGCATCCGGCGCGCCGCGTTCCGCGCGCAAGCGGCGCAGCAGTTCCAGGTTGGACTGGAAGTCCACGTAGTGCGGCAGCTTCAGGTGCTGCACGAAACCCGACGCCTCGACGTTGTCGCTGTGATACAGCACGAACTCATGGTCGTTGGCCGGAGAGTCGGCGCGCTCGCCCAGGTCGCTCGCCTTCAGGGCGCGGTCCACCAGCGCCATCGACATGGCCTTGCGTTCGCCGTAGCCGAAGGTCAGCCCGTAGCCGCGCGTGAACTTCGGCCCGTCGTCGGCGGTGCCTGCGAACTGGCTGACCATCTGGCATTCGGTGACCTCGATCTCGCCCACGGCCACGCTGAAACCCAGCTCTTCGATGTGCATCTCCACCTCCAGGGCGCCGTAGCGGATCTCGGCGGCGAACGGGTGGGTGTTGCCGTAACCGCGCTGCGTGGAGTAGCCCATGGACAGCAGGAAGCCTTCGTCCGCGCGCGCCAGGTTCTGCAGCCGGGCCGCCCGCGTGGCGGGAAAGTCCAGGGGCTGGCGCGTCAGGTCGAAGGGTTCGGGGTCGCCCTCCGGGACGGGCTCCGCGTCGATCAGTTCGTCTTGCGCCAGCAGGTCCGTCACGCGCGGCATGGCGCTGTTCAGCGCCTCGCCGCCCGGCGGCAAGGCGTCGGCCTCGCGCTGCGCTTCCAGCGAGAAGTCCAGCAGGCGCTGCGTGTAGTCATAGGTCGGGCCCAGGATCTGCCCGCCCGGCACGTCCTTGAACGTGGACGAAATGCGGCGGTGCAGGCGCATGCAGCCGGTATCGATCGGCTGGGTGTAGCCGTATCGGGACAAGGTGGTGCGGTAGGCACGCAGCAGGAACACGGCTTCGATCAGGTCCCCGGCCGCCTGCTTGATCGCCAGCGCCGCGAGTTGCGGATCGTAAAGCGACCCTTCCGCCATGACGCGCGACACCGCCAGCGGCATCTGTCCGCGTATCTGCTCCAGGCTGAGCTCGGGCACCTTACGGTCGCCCCGCCGGTAGTCGTCCAGCATGCGATAGGAATTCAGGATGGCGCGCTCGCCTCCCTTCACGGCCACATACATATCAGCTCTCCACGCGCGTGCTGCGAGGCAGCCCGCAAATCCGCCGGCCCTGCGTCAGGAAGACGTCGACGCCCAGCGGGAACCGTTGATGATTGCGCCGCCATTCACGCCAGAAGCCGTCCGGCAGGCCCGCCGCGCGCAGTGTTTGCCGCGTCTGGATGCCCGGGCCGGACAGCATGGCGGCGTCCCCGTCCGTCAGTGATTCCACCTCGATCAGCAAGGTGGTCGACAGGTCGGGAAAGGCCGGGTCGCCCTGATGGCAGGCGGACAGCGCGGGCGCGTCCGAGCCCGCCGGTACGGCCGCGAACCGGGCCAGCGACGGCGACGGCACGATGGGGCACGCGCAATGAAAGCGCAGGAACGCAAGCACGTCCGCGCCGGTGGACTGCGGCAGCCACAGCGGGGTGTCCACGTCCACCAGCGTCAGCAGCAAGGCCGTCATGGCGGGCGACAGGCCGTCGGGCACGCCGCTGGCGGCCACGATGTCGTGCACCCGGCCCGGGTGGGCCAGCGCGTTCAACGCCGCGCGGAACGTAGCCTGCGCATCATGGCCCGGGTCCGCGAAGCCGGGCAGCAGCGCCCGGCTGGCCGCCGCGGCAGAGAGCATTTCTTGTTGCATGTCAGTCCTCGCCTCGCACCATCGTGAAGAACTCCACCTTGGTCTGTGCCGCCACGCGCGCCTGGCGTTCCACCCGTTCCGCGTGCTGGCGCGCCAGCGGCTGGATCAGTTGCGCCTGCACGGTTTCATGCCAGCCCGGCAACTGCAGCAGCGCGTCGGCGATCGCGGCCTGCTCGGCGTGGCGCAGCGAACGGCCCTGCACGTAGGACACGCCGACCACACCGTCATCCAGGGTTATGGCGCAACGTGTCACGGTGATTTCTCCCAGGTTGAACCGGGTTCCGGTGCCGCCGCTGCGCGCCCGCACCATGGCCATGCCCGTCTGTGCCGGCCGCAGCGTCCGATGCGCGGGCACGCCGCCCAGCGCGCCAAACGCCCCGTCCAGCGCGGCCGGATCGGCCATCGCCAGCACTCGCATCCAGGCGGCACGCCGTGCGTTGGCCGCGTCCTGCCCTTGTTGTGGGTGATCCATATTTCCTCTACACGTCTAGACGACTGGATGGAGTATGATCGCTCGGAATCCGAAGTTCAACAGCCTGGCGTGAATTTTTGATGACAGTTGCGGTCTGTCCCCACTGCCTATCCGGGCGGAGCCACATGATGCACAATCACAGCCAATCTTCATGAACTTGACGTGACAGCACGAGCGCACCCTATGGTTGAACGAGGTTCCGGCATCGCCGTCTGGCGGCAAATCGGCGAATCGCTTGCGGACGACATCCGCAACAAACTCTATGCGGCGGGCGAACAGCTTCCGTCGGAACCGGAACTGGCCGCCAAGTTCTCGGTAAACCGCCACACCATCCGGCGTGCCATGGGCGAACTCGAACAAGGCGGCCTGGTCCGGATCGAGCAGGGGCGCGGCACCTTCGTGCAAGAGCACGCCATCGATTACGCCATCGGCAAGCGCACGCGCTTTTCCGAAAACCTGCGCAGCCAGGGCGTGCTGGGCCACCTGGAGGCCCTGGGCAGCCAGACGCTGCGCGCGGCCGACATCGCCAAGCACCTGGGCCTCACACGCAGCGCGCCTCTGTTGCGCGTGCAGATCATGGGCAAGGCCGAGAACCGGCCCATCAGCGCCTCCGAGCATTTCTTCGACGAAAAGCGCTTCCCGGATTTCGCGGAACGCCTCACGGCGCTGCGCTCGGTGTCCAAGGTGTATGCGCACTACGGCATCGGCGACTACACGCGCAAGTGGTCGCGCATCACCGCCGCCCTGCCCACCCCGGAGATCGCCCGCCTGCTGGGCCAGCCGAAGACGCGGCCGATCCTGCAGGTGGAAGCCCTGAACGTCGATCAGGACGGCGCGCCGCTGCAGTACAGCATCACCCGCTTCGTCGGCGACCTGGTCCAGCTCATGGTGGCGGACGACGCATGACGGCGGGCACGCCGCTGGCCGGACGCCGGCGGCGTGCCATGGACGGAAGTATCTGAAAGCAATGCCGCGAAAGTCGCTACACACATCTAGACATCTGGTTGTAATGCAAGATCGATAACGTCTCATCATGAACTCACACGCACACGCCCCCTCGCCCTTGGCCGGTGTCACAGGCCAACGTATCCTGACCCCTCGCGGCATCGCCCAGGCCAGCCTGCGGTTTCAAGGCGGACTGATCGATGACGCGGGCGCCACGCCCGCGCGAGGCGCCGCGTGGTTCGACGCCGGCAACCTGCTGGTGCTGCCCGGCATCGTGGACCTGCACGGCGACGCCTTCGAGCGCGCCATCATGCCCCGGCCCAGCGTGACCTTTCCCTACAACAACGCCCTGTTCGACGTGGACCGCCAGTTGCTGGCCAACGGCATCACCACCGAATTCCATGGCGTCACGCTGTCTTGGGAAGGCGGACTGCGCGGCGAGGCCTACGCCGAACGCATGTTCGACGCGCTGGAAAGCATGCGCCACATCCTGGGCGCGCGGCACTACGTGCATCTGCGCTTCGAAACGCATCACGTGGGCGGCCTGGACATCGCCCAGCAATGGATACGCGATGGCCGCGTCCGCTTCCTGGCCTTGAACGACCACCTGCCCAGCATGGCGCGCCGACTGGGCGACGAGCGCCGCCTGATGCAATACGCCAACCGCGCCGAGTGCGACCTGGATGTGTTCCAGGATCGGATCCGCGCCGCCATGTCGGCGTCCGGCGCGGTGGCGGACGCCATGCGCGAGCTGACGCTGTGCGCGCAACAGGCCGGCCTGAAGGTGGCCTCGCACGACGATCCCGATGCCGCCACGCGCCGCTACTACCATCAACTGGGCTGCGGCGTGGCCGAGTTTCCCCTGACGCGCGAGGCCGCCGGAGTCGCGCGCGACCTGGGCGATTCCGTCGTCTTCGGGGCGCCCAACGTGGTGCGCGGCGGCAGCCACACCGGCGCGCCCGGGGCCACCGACATGATCCGCGCGGGACTGTGCGACATCCTGACCTCGGATTACTACTACCCCGCGCCGCTGGCGGCCGTCATGCGCCTGGTCCACGACGGCGTGCTGCCGCTGGAACAGGCCTGGAACCTCGTTTCCCTGAATCCGGCCCGCGCCGCCGGCCTGAAGGACCGTGGCGCCCTCGCGCCGGGCCTGATCGCGGACGCCATCGTGGTGGACGACCAGGTGGCCGGCCTGCCCCGCGTCTGCGCGGCCATCGTGGGCGGCGAGCTGCGCTACGCCACGCGCGCCTTCGGCGACGGCCTCGGCCAGCGGATGGCGGCCTGACCATGCCGCTTGCCCATCGTTACGCCCTCTATCTGGCGCCCACCGGCCCGTGGCGCGAACACGGCAGCCGCTGGCTGGGACGCTGCGCCGACACCGGCGAGGCGCTTGCGCCGCTGCCCGGCCAGGCCGACACCCCGCGCGAATGGACACAGGCTCCGCGTCACTATGGCCTGCACGCCACCTTGAAGCCGCCCTTCCGGCTGCGCGCCGGCGCCACGCCGGACGCGGTGGACGCCGCCGCCCGCGAACTGGTCCGCGGATTCCATCCCTTCGAGGTCGCCCTGGAATGTGAAACGTTGCGCGGCTTCCTGGCCTGGCGCATCGCGGACGCCGACACGCAGGGACAGGCCCGTATCCAGGCCCTGGCCGATGCGGCGGTGCGCGGCCTGGACGCCCTGCGCGCCCCGCCCACCCCGGAAGAAACGGCCCGCCGCCAGCCGCGGTCGCTCAGCCCCGCGCAACAGGACATGCTGGCACGCTGGGGCTATCCCTATGTCTTCGATACCTACACCTTCCACATCACCTTGACCGGCAAACTGGCGGGCGCGGCGCTGGAGCAGGCGCGGGCCGGCATCGCCGCCTTCGCCGATCCCCTGCGCGGGCAGGCCATGCCCGTGCCCGGCATCAGCGTCTATGTGCAGCCAGAATCCGGCGCAGACTTCATCGCCGCGCGGCATTACCGCTTCGACGGCAGCCACGCCGACGCGGCCGGCGCGGACTATCTGCAAGGCCCCGCCGCGCGATGAACGGATCCCGGCCGGTCCCGCCGCCCGCCGACGGCGGCCGCCTGATCTACCTGATGGGCCCGTCGGGCAGCGGCAAGGACACACTGCTGCGCCTCCTGCGCACGGGCCTGCGCGGCGAAGAGCCCGTGCTGGTTGCGCACCGCTACATCACCCGCGACAGCGCCGGCACCGAGGACGCGCTGCGCCTCACGCCCGAAGAATTCTCCCGCCGCGCCGCGCTGGGCTGCTTCGCCTTGCGCTGGGCCAGCCACGGGCTGCACTACGGCATCGGGGTCGAGATCGACGCCTGGCTGGCTGGCGGCGCGGCGGTCATCGTCAACGGATCGCGCGCGCACCTGGAACAGGCGCATGCGCGCTATCCGTCGCTGACCGCGGTGGAGGTGTCGGTGGACCCTGGCCTGCTGGCCCGGCGCCTGGCGTCCCGCGGACGCGAAAGCGCCGCGCAGATAGCGGAGCGGCTGTCGCGCGCCGCCCAGCCGTTTCCGGTGCCCGAGCGCTGCCGGCTGCTGCGGGTCAGCAACAACGAGGCGCCGGAGACGGCAGCCGGCGCCCTGCTGGATATCGCCCGCGCAAAGCTGGGACTCTGAAGGCCAGTCAGCGCGGATCGGCCTCGCCCTGCCGCCAAGGGGCGGCCGTGTCGCCGCACAGGTCCAGCAGGATGGCGGAGAAGCATTCTTCCGCGGCCAGCGGCTGGTCGCGCTTGCGGCGTATCAGGTTGATCGGCGGCAGTTCCCAGCCGAAATCCCAGGGCACCATCCCCAGCTTGCCGCGCAGGCATAGCTCGCGCGCAATATCTTCGGGCACGACCGAGACGAAGGTGTCGTTCATCGTCAGCATCCCTTCGATCACATCCGTTGAATAGGCCTCCAGCACCGGCGAAGGCGGGCGCAGCTCGGCGCGGATGAAATGCTCCACGATCAGTTGCCGGGTGGGCGTGTTGGCCGCCGGCAATACCCATTCCATTTCAGCGACCGCCGCCCAATCCGGCTTGCGCCGCGCCAGCCGCTGCGCGAGCCGGCCGTGCGCGATCAGGCGCGGCCGCTGGCGATACAGCACGCGATGGATCAGGTCGTCGGGCGCGACGGTCGACGTGGCGCGGCTGATGATGCAGTCCAGCTCGTGCTGGCGCAACATCGGCACCAGGTGGTCGGTGGTGGCGCGGTGCAGGCTCAGCGTCACGCCGTGGCGCTGGTGCAGGCGGCTGATGGCCGCGGTCAGCAAGGCGCTGGACACGTACGGCACCACCCCCACGTGCAGATGCGCGGACCGTCCCGCGTGCAAGGCTTCGACCTCGCGGGCCCACAGGTCCAGGTCGCTGAGCATGTGCCGCGCGCGCACCAGCGCCAGATTGCCCAGCGGCGTAGGCTGCAGGCCGCGCCCGGTGCGCGTGAACAGCGGCGCGCCGAAGATGTCCTCGAGTTCGGCCAGCGCCTTGGTGACCGCGGGCTGGCTGATGCCGGCGGCCGCCGCCACGCGCGTCAGCGAGCCGTGCCGGGCAATATCGATCAGCAGTGCCAGATGACGGTGCTTCAGACGGTTGGCGAGACGGACCGCGTCCCAGCTCATGGCATTCTCCTCATAACCAATTGGTTATTAAATTATGCCAACAAAGATAAAACCAGTTATTTCACGATCCTATACTTCCGACATCTCCCCCGCTGCCCGGAATGGCCCCATGAGCGCATCCTTCACCACCCGCCCCGAAATACGCGGCACGCACGGCGTGGTCTCGTCCACGCACTGGCTGGCCTCGCAAGTGGCCATGGGCGTGCTGGAGCGCGGCGGCAATGCCTACGACGCGGCCGTGGCGGGCGGTTTCACGCTGCAGATCGTGGAACCGCACCTGAATGGACCCGGCGGCGAAGTGCCCATCCTGTTCTGGAGCGAACGCGAACAGCGCATGCGCGCGCTGTGCGGCCAGGGTCCGGCGCCCGCGCTGGCCACCCCCGCGCATTTCCGCTGCCTGGGCCTGGACCTGGTGCCCGGCATCGGCCTGCTGCCCGCCACCGTGCCGGGCGCGTTCGGCGCCTGGCTGACCCTGCTGCGCGATTACGGCACCTGGGAACTGGCCGACGTGCTGCGCCCGGCCATCGACTACGCGCGCAACGGCTTTCCCCTGGTGCCGCGCATCTCGCAGGCCATCCTTGCCGTGCAGGCGCTGTTCCGCGACGAATGGACAAGTTCGCGGGACGTGTGGCTGCCCGACGGCCGCGTACCGGCCCCGGACGCCCTGTTCCGCACGCCCGCCATCGCCGCCACCTACACGCGCATCCTTGACGAAGCGCACGGCGCCAGCACCGACCGCCGCGGCCGCATCGATGCCGCGCTGGACGTCTGGTACCGCGGCTTCGTCGCCGACGAGATCGACGCCTACTACACCCATGAGGCGGTGCGCGACACCACCGGGCAGCGCAACCGCGGCCTGCTGCGCAAATCCGATCTGGCCGACTGGCGGGCCACGTACGACGAGCCGCTCACGGTGCAGTACGGGCGCTATACCGTGGCCAAATGCGGCGTCTGGTCGCAGGGCCCGGTCCACCTGCAGCAATTGGCGATACTGCGGCACCTGGACATCGACGGATTGGATCCGACGTCTGCGCCGTTCGTGCATCGCGTGGCCGAAGCCGCCAAACTGGCGTTCGCGGACCGCAGCGCTTGGTACGGCGATCCCGATTTTGTGCGGGTGCCGCTCGCGGAACTGCTGAGCGACGCCTACGCGAAGTCGCGCGCGGCCGGCATTGGCGACCGCGCCGCCACCGCGCTGCAGCCCGGCAGCCCGGCGGGCCTGGCGCCCCGCCTGCCCGACCTGGACGCCGCGGCCCGCACCCTGGCCGCGTCCGACACCCGCTTCGGCGTGGGCGAACCGACCTTCGCGGCCCTCCCGCCCGTGTCCGAATGGGCCGCGCGCGAGATCTTCGTCGGCGACACCTGCCAGATCGACGTCATCGACCGCGACGGCAACATGGTGGCCGCCACGCCGTCTGGCGGCTGGCTGTCGTCCAGCCCCGTCGTGCCCGCGCTGGGCTTCCCGCTGACCACCCGCCTGCAGATGACCTGGCTGGACGAGGGCGTGCCGGGCCAGCTACAGCCCGGCAAGCGCCCCTGCACCACTCTGTCGCCCGGCCTGGCGTTGCGCGACGGCCTGCCCTACATGGCGTTCGGCACGCCGGGTGGCGACCAGCAGGACCAATGGACCGTGGCGTTCTTCCTGCGCCACGCGATGGGCATGAATCTGCAGGAGGCGATCGAAGCACCCTCCTGGCATATCGATCACTTCCCGGGCTCGTTCTGGCCGCGCTCGCTGACGCTGAACCGGCTGACGGTGGAGTCCCGCATGCCCGCCGCCACGCTGGACGCGTTGCGCGCCGCCGGCCACGACGTCAAGGCCGGGCCGGACTGGTCCGAGGGCCGCATCAGCGCCTGCACCCGCGAACCGGCTGCCGGCGGCGGCCTGCTGCTGCGTGCCGGCGCCAATCCGCGCGGCATGCAGGGCTATGCCGTCGGCCGCTGAACCTGTTTTCATCCATCCGGCGCACAGACCGGACACTACGCAAGGGGTAAACACCATGAAGCTGCAATTCAAACGACTGTTGCGCACGTTCGCGCTGGGCCTGGCCCTGGCAGCGCCCGCGCTTACGCACGCCGCCTGGCCCGAAAAGCCGATCACGCTGATCGTGCCCTGGGCCGCGGGCGGATCCACCGACATCCTGGCGCGCGTGCTGTCCGAAGGCCTGACCCAATCGCTGGGCCAGCCCGTCATCGTGGAAAACCGCTCGGGCGCGTCCGGCAACATCGGCACCACCTTCGTCGCCCGCGCCAAGCCCGACGGCTACACGCTGCTGGTGGGCTCGATGAGCACGCACACGATGAACCAGGCGCTGTATTCCACCATGCCGTTCGACGGCGTGAAGGACTTCACGCCCATCGCGGAACTCGCGCTCGTCACCAACACCATGGTGGCGCACCCGTCCGTGCCGGCCTCCAACCTGAAGGAATTCATTGCCTACGTGAAGGCCAATCCCGACGCCGTGGCATACGCATCGGCGGGCCAGGGCTCGACCAACCATCTCAGCGCCGCCCTGTTCGAAAAGGCGGCCGGCGTGAAGATGATGCACATCCCCTACCGCGGCGGCGCGCCCGCGGTGCTCGACACCGTGGCCGGCCGCACGCAGGTGCTGTTCAGCGCCGGCACGCAGACCCTGCCGCATGTGCAGATGAACAAGCTGAAGCTGCTGGCCGTCACCGAGGAAGCCCGTTCGCCGTTCCTGCCCGACGTGCCCACCGTCGGCGAAACGCTGCCCGGCTATGAACTGTCGGTCTGGTACGGCGCGTTCGGTCCGGCGGGCATGCCGCCCGAGCTGACCGCCCGGCTGAACCGCGAAATCAACCTGATCCTCAAGCGTCCCGAAGTCATCAAGAAAATGGCCGACATGGGCGTGCTGCTGACCGAGACCACGCCGGAACAGTTCGGCCAGATCCTGGCGCGCGACGCCGACAAGTACGGCAAGCTGATCAAAGAACTGGGAATCACCGCGGAATGACGGCCGTCCCCAGCGCCGCCCTGCCCCCGAAGCCGGTGCTGGCCGGCGTGCAGGCCATCGCCCTGGCCTATGCCGCCGCCGATGCGGCGGCGGCCTTCCAGGCCATCGATGCCTACGCCCGCGCCACGCTTGCGCACACCCTGTGCACGGTCAACCGGTACGATGCCCAGGCCATGCGCGTCGTGCGCCTGTACAGCTCGAATCCAGAGGCCTATCCGCCCGGCGGCAGCAAGGACAAGACCGGTACGCCGTGGGGCCGCCACGTCCTGCTGGAACAACGGGTATTCGTGGGCGAAGGCGAGGACGCCATTCGCGAATTCTTCAACGACCACGATGCGATCCGCGACCTGGGCCTGCGGTCGGTCATCAACGTGCCCGTGGTGTACGGAGACGTCTGCCTGGGCACCATCAACTTCCTGATGCCGCGCCCCGTGGTGTCCGACGCCGACGTGGACGCCGCGCGCCTGGCGGGCCTGCTCGCGCTGCCCGCGTTCCAGTCGCTGCGCCAGCCGCCGCGCTGAGGCGCCCGGGGGTCCGCCCCCGGCCGTCAGATCAGCGCGTTGCGGATGCGCGCCGAGATCATATCGATCACCACGACGAAGGCTACGATGATGATCATGACCGCGCAGGTCTCGGCGTAGCGGAAGCTGCGGATGATCTCCCACAGCACGGTCCCGATGCCGCCGGCCCCGACGATGCCCAGCACCGACGCCGACCGCACGTTCGATTCGAACCGGTACAGCGAATACGAAATCCACAGCGGCAGCACCTGCGGGATCACGCCGTAAACGATTTCCTCCAGCGCATTCGCGCCCGCGGCCCGCACGCCTTCCACCGGCCGGGGGTCGATCGCCTCGACAGCCTCGGAAAACAGCTTGGCCAGCACGCCCGTGGTGTGTACCCACAGGGCCAGCACGCCGGCGAACGGTCCAAGGCCCACCGCCACGATGAACAGCATCGCGAAGACCATTTCGTTGATGGCGCGGCAGGCGTCCATCAGGCGGCGCATGGGCTGGTAGACCCAGGCGGGCACCATGTTCGACGAGCACAGCAGGCCCAGGGGCACCGCCACCGCGATGGCCAGGAAGGTGCCCCACACCGCGATCTGCACCGTGACGATCATCTCGTCCAGATACATGCGCCAGTCGCGGAAGTTGGGCGGAAAGAAATCGGCCGCGAACTGGGCCATGTTGCCCGAGTCCCGCAGCAGGTCCATCGGACGCATGTCGGCGCCTTGCCACGACATGACCAGCATTGCCAGCACGACGGCCCACACGAGAAGGACGGGCAGCGACGAGCGCGGCGCGGCGGGCAGGCGGGAGGAGTGCGTGGCGAGGTTCATTTTCTATGAAGATCCGCTAGGGAGATTGCTTGGGAAAAGAGCCAGCGCGCCCGGCGGCGCGCTGGCGTCATGCGGACAGGCTTACTGCCTGGCCACCGCCGGCTGGCCCAGGCTGGCAAGCCGGCCGTCCAGGTCGGACAGCAGCTTCTGCTTTTCGGCCTGGCCCAGCGTGGAATCGGCCTCGACCTTGGCCTTTTCGCGCGCCAGCTCGATCTGGCGGATGGGCACGAGCTGCAGGTTGTCCGACGCGCGGAAGCCCTGGTAGGTCAGCGCTTTCAGATTGGCCATTTCGCGCGCGGCGTCCTTGCCCTTGCCGTAGTTCAGGAAGAAGTCGCGGATCTTGGCCTTCAGGTCGGCCGGAAGATCGCTGCGCACGACCAGCGGATCGGCAGGAATGAGCGGCGACTTCCACAGCACGCGCACGCTGTCGTTGGCGTCGCGGCCGGTGCTCAGGCGGTAACGCTCCAGCGCCTCGGTATTGTTGACGGCCACGTCCACCTGCTTGTTGATGACCGACAGCAGATTCGCTTCGTGGTTGCTGGCGCGCACGGTCTTGAAGAAGGTCTTGGGTTCGATCTTGTTGGCGGCCCACAGGTAGTAGCCGGGCACGGCGGTGCCGGACGTGGAGTTGGGGTCGCCCGCGCCGTAGCTCAGCTTGGCGCCGTTCTTCAGCACGTCGTCCAGGGTCTTCAGGTTGCTGTCCTTGTTGACGATCAGGAGCGACCAGTAGCCGGGGTTGCCGTCCTTGTCGATGACCGAGGCGAACACCTCGCCCTTGGCGCGGTCGACGGCCTCGATCGCCGACTTGTTGCCGAACCAGCCCATCTGCACCTTGTTGAAGCGCATGCCTTCGATGATGCCGGCGTAGTCGGACGCGAAGAAGGGCTTGACCGGCACGCCGATCGAACGGCTCAGGTCGTCGATGACGGGCTGCCAGACGGACTTCAGATTGGTGGACGACTCGGTCGAGATGATGCCGAAGTTCAACGTCTTGGCGTCTTGCGCGTAGGCCTGGGCGGAGAGGGCCGCCGTGGCGATCAGGGTGACGAAGGTTCTGCGTAGCATGGAAGGCTCCGGGAAAGGAAAGGCCAGGAATCAGGCGGCTTGCGCCAGTCGGGACAGCGGCGCCACGGCCGGCGTGGCCGGCGCTTGGGGCGCGTATTCGGGAAGCAGCTCGCCCAGGTCGGAGCCATATAGCTCACCGAGCATGGCCGGAGTCAGACGGGCGGAGGGGCCGTCGTAGACCACCTTGCCGTGGCGCAGCGCCACGACGCGCGGGCAGTAACGCAGCGCCACGTCCACCTGGTGCAGCGACACCACCACCGCCACCTTGCGGCTTCGGTTGATCTGCGCCAGCGTATCCATGACGCGGCGCGACGATTCGGGGTCCAGCGACGCAATCGGCTCGTCGGCCAGGATGACGCGGGCGTTCTGCACCAGGGTGCGCGCAATCGCCGCGCGCTGCTGCTGGCCCCCGGACAGGGTGGATGCGCGCTGAAATGCGTAGTCGTCTATACCAACCTGGGCAAGCGCGTCCAGGCCCTGGCGCACCTCGTCGCGCAGGAACCAGCGCGTCAGGCTGCGCCACAGCGGCACGCGCGGCAGCATGCCGGTCAGGACGTTGGTGATGACCGGCAGGCGGCCCACCAGGTTGAACTGCTGGAACACGAAGCCGATGCCGGCGCGCGCGCCGCGCACATTTCGGCTCAGACGCCCATTGCGCTGGATAAGCTGGCCGTTGACCGTCACGCTGCCCGCTCCCGCGTCGCCCGCGACAAAGCCGGCCAGATGGCGCAACAGAGTGGATTTACCCGATCCCGAAGCGCCCAGCAGGGCGACCATCTCGCCGTCGGCCACTTGCAGGTTGATGCCGTCCAGCGCCCGCGTGCCGCCTTGAAAAGTCTTGCAGAGCCCTTGAACTTCGATGGCGCAGGTCATCGTTGGATCCCCTTGGATGTGTTCATGGCCGCATTCTGTTTTCGCGGCATGACAGCGCGATGACCTGAAGATCGAAACATTTGGCGAAAAATAGGGACATTGGAGCGGACTGAAAGACATCCGTCACAAAAGCCGGTTCGCGCGCATGGCGCCGCGGGTATATTGGAACTGTTCCCCCACTCGCCTAGCGCTCATCATGATCAAAGGTTCCTGCCTGTGCGGCCGCATTGCGTACGAGATCAACGGTCCGCTTACCAACGCCCTCAATTGCCACTGCGTCATGTGCCGCAAATCGCATGGCGCGGCCTTCCGCAGCCGCGCAACCGTCCAGGTCAAGGATTTCGCCTGGACTCTCGGGGAAAACCACGTCACCTGGTATGCCTCGTCGCCCGGCAATTACCGGGGCTTCTGCGAGGCTTGCGGCACCCCATTGCTCAGCCGCTTCGACCAGACGCCGGACGTCTACGGCCTGCCCCTGGGCGCGCTCGACGACGATCCGGGGGTCAAGCCCGAGGCGCACTGCCATGTGGCCGACAAAGCGCCATGGTTCGACATCACCGACAGCTTGCCGCAGCATCCGGGCGCGCTGGACGACGCGCCGGAGCACAGCCCGCAGATCGCCCCCCTGACTTTTTCCCACGGAAGATGAACCGGCGTCCGGCTCCGGACGCCCCAGGAGATCATCATGAGCGACTACGGCGCCGTACTGGACCCCGCCACCCTGCGTTTCACGCGCGTGCTGCCCGCCGGCGTGCAGGAAGTCTGGGCCTGGCTGACCAACTCGGACAAGCGCGGGCGCTGGCTTGCGGCCGGCGACATGGAGCTGCTTGAAGGCGGCGGCGTCACCCTGCGGTTCCTGCACGCCGACCTGTCTTCCGTGCGCGAGCCCACGCCCGAGGCCTACAAGCCCTATGAAGAGGGCCTCACCACCCAGGGGCTGATCACCCGTTGCGAACCGCCCCGCCTGCTGGCCTGCACCTGGGGCGGATCGGAAGGCGCGCCCTCGGAGGTGTCCTTCGAACTGTCCCCCCAGGGCGAAGGCACCCTGCTCGTGCTCACGCACCGCAAGCTGGCCAGCCGGGACGACATGGTCGACGTCGCCGGCGGCTGGCACACCCATCTGAATATCCTGGCCGCCAGGCTGGCCGGGCGCGACCCGGGCCCCTTCTGGTCCGCCAATGCAGCGTGGGAAGCCGAATACCAGGCCCGCATTCCGCGCCGCTAGAGTCGTTCACCAGCAACTATCGCGGCCAAGCCCAGGATAAAAACTGGCTAATCGGCGCGCTTTGAAGTAACATAAGTCCGTGATTTTTCCGCAAAAACCGGGCTTCGGTCACTCTGCGTGCCAACCTGTACCGCCAGCGGCGATGGGGCTTTTGACCCACCCTGCCAGCAACCCAGGCTGCTTCCGGTTTTTTTGGGCGAACCCCGTCACTGCCAAACGCGCGGCAACACCGATAATCGCGCCGCCCGGCATTGCAGCAGACGCTCCAACCCGCTTCTTCCGGCAATGTGCTTATCACGCCGCTGCCGCGACCAAGCCGCGCATCGCGCGCTCACTGCCCTCGCGGCGCGAGTACCCGTCATTTCAGACATCCGCTAGGGATGCCGTGGCCCCCACCCGCGCCTGCCCGGACGTTTTACGTTCAAACCGCTGGACCTGGTTATCTGAGTCCAACGCGCTTGCCGCCTTGCGCGGCGCGTCATGCCGCCGGCGTGGCTGCGCGTATTGATCAAGGAGTAGAAAATGGCTAAAGAAGAACTCATCGAATTGGATGGCATCGTTGACGAAGTGCTGCCCGATAGCCGCTACCGTGTAAAGCTGGACAACGGCATCGAAGTCGGCGCCTACGCCTCCGGCCGTATCCGCAAGCACCGCATCCGCATCCTGGCGGGCGATCGCGTCACCCTGGAAATGTCGCCCTACGACCTGACCAAGGGCCGCATCAACTTCCGCCACAAGGACGAACGCGCTCCCGCGCCGCATCGTCCCCAGCAATACCGCCGTTAAGTCTGGGATCCAGGGCCGGCCCGGCGCCGGCTCCCTGCCCCCCTTCGCGCGAGCCTTAAGCCCGTACCGCGAAATGCCGTAATGCGTGGAACGCCCGTTCATGAAAGAATGGCGTCCTGCCTGGCGCGACGCCTGGCCGGATACGCATGACGCAAGATGGACCTGAAAGAAGAATTGCAAGCCGCCGCAGACCAGCTTGCCCTGGCGCGAAGAAGATTCGTGAAGGGCGAGGAAGGCCTGCGCCTGCTGCGCCAATCGCGCGAGGCGTTCATCAACAGCCTGCGCAATACCGGCCTGACCTACTCCGAAGCCAAGACCAAGTACGACAACTGCCTGGATGACCAGGAAGCCGGGCATCTGCACGTCCGGCAACAGATGGAGTACGCCGAGCGCATGCACCAGTTCACGCTGAACCGGATCGCGTTGCAGGCCGCACAGGCGTAAAGCGCGCCCTGCCCCCTGCCGGCGGGCGCCTCAGGGCTTGAACGCCCCGATGAAAATGGCGGGATCGACGCGCGCGTCGTTCAGGCTCACGTTCCAATGCAGATGCGGGCCGGTCGCGCGGCCGGTCGCCCCGACCTTCCCCACCACGCCTCCCCGCGGCACCTCGTCGCCGACTTTCACGTCGATGGCCGACATGTGGCAGAACATGCTGACGAAGCCCTGGCCATGGTCCAGGAACACGGTCTTGCCATTGAAGAAGTAATCCCCCACCAGCACCACCACGCCGGCGGCCGGCGCCTTGATCGGCGTTCCCGCAGGCACGGCAAAGTCCAGGCCCGAATGGGGGTTGCGTTCCTGCCCATTGAAGAAGCGGCGCAAGCCGAAAGGACTGGACAGGCGGCCGCCATTGACGGGGCGGTCCAGCAGCAGATTGCTGGGCGTGACACCGGCCCGGTAGCCGCGGTTGGCGGCGCTTTGTTCGGCCATTTCACGCTCGATGCGCTTCATGTCGTCGGGATTCGGGTCGACCTGGCGCGGGTTCTTCAAGGTGATGTGCTGCGCCACGTAATCCTTGGCGCCGACCGTGAAGGCCACCTTGCGCTGGCCCTTCGCGTCCGTGACTTCAGCCTGCTGCTGGCCCGGCTTCACGCTCAGCGGAATGCCCAGCACCGCGATCCACTGCTTGCCCTCTTCCCGCACCACCATCACCCGCCGGCCCAGGAAGGAGACCTCTGGCGCGCGGTCGGCGTCGCCCAGGTTCAAGACGGCCACGCCGCCCGGCACGGGCACGTTGAGCTTGCGGGTGATGAAGCCTGCCTGCTGCGCGCGCGCGGGCAGGCCCAGACAGACGGCGGCCGCGGCCACGCCCAGGCGCAGTACGTCGCGGCGTCGATGCATCACGTTCACAGGCACAGGTTCGCCGGCTCGATGATGCTTTGGTCGCGACGCGCGATGCGCGTGGACAGGCGCGTTTCCGTCTTGCCCTTCCAGTGCGTGGTCGTCAGGACGGCCTCCACGCCCAGGCTGTCTTCCTGGACCAGTTCAAAGCCGTTGCGCACCGCCCGTTGCTTGAAGTTGACGCCCTGGGCCTTCCAGGCATCGGCCACGCACTGCGTGTAGTCCTCGGCCGAGCGCTGGGTGGCGCCGTAGAAAACGGGATCGCGATCGCGCACGTCTTTGACGTTGGCGCATGCCGACAGGGCGGCCAGGACGGTAAGGGACAGAACGATACGAACCTTCATGACTTTGGGACTCTCAGGCAGATGGGGATTATTGGGGGCGGACAACTATAACGCAGGGGCCTGGCCATATCGCCGGGGCCGGCAGCGCCCGCGTGCATCGCGCGGCCCGGCGGCCGGACTCAGGCTTGCGGGACGCGGCGGGCGGATTTGGGCCGGAAAGCGGCAATGACTTCCGGCCGCGTTTCGGCATACGGGCCGCCGATCAGGTCGATGCAATAGGGAATGGCGGCGAAGATGCCGGGCACCAGTTCGACGCCGTCTTCGGCCTTCAGGCCTTCGAGGGTCTCGCGTATGGACTTGGGTTGGCCCGGAAGATTGACGATCAGTGCGGCATGGCCGTCGGTTTCACGGATGACCGCCACCTGGCGGGACAGGATGGCGGTGGGCACGAAACGCAGGCTGATCTGCCGCATCTGTTCGCCGAAGCCCGGCATTTCCTTGGTGCCCACCGCCAGCGTCGCCTCGGGGGTGACGTCGCGCCGGGCCGGCCCGGTGCCGCCCGTGGTCAGGACCAGGTCGCAGCCGCAGCCGTCGACCAGTTCGACCAGGGTCTCGGAAATGCGGCCGGCTTCGTCGGGAATCAGCCGCTCCACCGCCTGCCAGGGCGTTGCCAGCGCGCGGCCCAGCCATTCGCGCAGCGCGGGGATCCCCTGGTCCTGATAGGTGCCGATCGAGGCGCGATCGGAGACGGACACCAGGCCCACGATCAGTTCATCGGGGTGGCTGCGGACGATTCGGGTGAGGTCGGTCATGGGCGGCGGGACGGGAATTCGAAGGGAAGGACGCCGCGTGGGCGGCTGACGCCGCGGTCAATCATGGAAATCCAGAAGAACCGCGCGACAACGATGCTATCGCATTCTTTGCCGGCAGGACGCGCGGTCCGCCGCCCGTCCGGTGTGGCAAAAAAGCAAATCGGCCCCGTGCGTGGGGTTTCCCGCGCTTGTTCCCGTCATGGACGCCCGATAACATCCGCTAACAATCGCAGCCTTCCGTCCGGGCATGCCGCGCACTCTTTCGGGTTTTCCATGTTCAAACGCACCCTTCGGCAGCATGCCCTGGCCGCGGCGCTGGCGCTGTCCGCCGCCGCCGCCGCCGGCTGGGGAGCCCTGCACGCGCTGGCCCTGAAGACCGGGCCGGTGCCGGCCGCCGCGCCCGGCGTCTACATCCCCAACCTGGGTAACACGCTGCAGGAACAGACCCGCAATCTTTCGCGGCTCGGCCAGGCGTTGCGCACCGGAGACCGCCTCGTGATCCTGGGCTCCTCTGAGCTGACCAGCAACGACCTGCGCTTCGTGCCCTACCGTTATCTGGCCGACGAATTGCAGATGCCCGTGCTGGCCTATGGCCATTCGGGCTTCCAGTCGCTGGGCATGCAGTTTGTGCTGGCGGCGCTGGCCGACGACCTGTCGCCGGCCTCGCGCGTGGTGGTCATGCTGTCGCCGGGATGGTTCGACGGCGATGGCGGGCTGGGGCCGGACGAATTCAAGGAACACGCCAACCCGCTGCTGCCCCGGCTGCTCAAGCAACCCGAGGCCCGGGCAGAGGTCATGCGCTGGCTGAACGACAAGGGCGACGCCAGCGTGATGTGGTCCATGGCCGCCGAACAGGCCTACGTATTCCGCCAGCGCCTGGTCGACCTGTGGACGCCGGCCTACGCCGCGCCCGCTCCCGAACCTGAGCGCGAGGGCCCGCCCGCCGCCGCCCGGGTGGTGGACTGGGATGCGCTGGCCAGCCAGGCGCAGACGGCCGAGCAGACGCTGATGAGCGGCAACCGGTACGCCGTACGCGACGAGTTCTTCAACAAATACCTGCGCGCCATCCCCGAGGGCGGCAAGACCGCCTACTTGCCCCAGCCGCTGACCGGGCGCGACGAGCTGCGCGAACTCACCGCCCTGATGGCGCTGTTGCGCCAGCACGGCGTCGATGCCCTGTTTGTCCTGCAACCGCTGCATCCGCTGGTGTTCAAGGACCTGGACCGTTTCCAGCCGATACAGCGCCATGTCGCGGCGCTGTGCCAGCGGTACGCCATGCGCTGCATGGACATGTACGGCGCGCCATTCGAAGTCGGAACGCTGCGCGACGTCCAGCACCTGGGTGAACTGGGCTGGCTGCGCGTGAACCAGAAGATCGCCGAGATATTCCGCCCATGAAGAAAACGCTTTGGCTCTGCCTGCTGTACCTGGGCCTGCTGGCCGTCATGCTGATCCAGGCGGATACGTCCGCCAATCTGGGCAAGCCGATGGAGATCGAGTTCCAGTATTCGAAGTTCTAGTAGCCCGACGCAACCGGGGACAGGTCACAAATCTGTAATAATCGGCACCTCTCGCCGGAACCTCGCCCCCGCCTCCATGTTCGACCTCTTCCACGGCCTAGACCCCTGGGTTGGCCTCAGTCTTGTGCTGGCCCTGACATTCGTCCTGGCCTTCGAATTCATCAACGGCTTCCATGACACGGCAAACGCCGTGGCAACGGTCATCTACACCAAGGCCATGCCGCCGCACCTGGCGGTGGTCCTGTCCGGTATTTTCAATTTCCTGGGCGTGCTGCTGGGCGGTGTCGGGGTGGCCTATGCCATCGTCCATCTGCTGCCGGTCGAACTGCTGATCAATGTGGACACGGGCCGCGGGCTGGCCATGGTGTTCGCCATGCTGGCCGCGGCCATCGCCTGGAACCTCGGCACCTGGTATTTCGGCATCCCCGCGTCCAGCTCGCACACCCTGATCGGTTCGATCCTGGGCGTGGGCCTGGCCAACGCGCTGATCACCGGCCTGCCGGTGGGCGAAGGCGTGAACTGGGGCAAAGCCATCGACATCGGCCTGTCGCTGGTGGCCTCGCCGGTGGCCGGGTTCCTGGTCGCGGGCGGGCTGCTGCTGGCGCTCAAGCGGTGGCTGCCGCTGTCCAAGATGCACAAGACGCCCGAGCAGCGCCGCGCCATCGACAACAAGAAGCACCCGCCCTTCTGGAACCGCCTGGTGCTGGTGCTGTCGGCCATGGGCGTGAGCTTCGTGCACGGCTCCAACGATGGCCAAAAAGGCATCGGCCTGATCATGCTGGTGCTGATCGGCATCGTTCCCGCGAATTTCGTGCTGGACACCACCAGCACCACCTACCAGATCGAACGCACCCGCGACGCGGCCAATCACCTGCTGGTTTTCTATCAACGCAACGAAGCGATGCTGGGGGACTTCCTGGCGCTCAAGCGCACCGATATCCAGGAAGAGCTGCCGGCCAATTTCCGCTGCGATCCCGCGCTGACCGTGCCGACCATCATTGCGCTGCAGACCGACCTGCACGGCGTGAGCAACTATGCCGACCTGTCCGCCGAAAAGCGTGTCGCCGTGCGCCGCTATCTGCTGTGCCTGGACGACACCGCCAAGCGGGTCGGGCGGCTGGAAGGGCTGCCCGCCCGTGAACGCGCCGACCTGCAACGGCTGCGCGCGGACCTGACCGCCACCACCGAATACGCGCCCTTCTGGGTGATCGTGGCGGTGGCGCTGGCGCTGGGCGCGGGCACCATGGTCGGCTGGCGCCGCGTGGTGCTGACGGTGGGCGAAAAGATCGGCAAGCAGGGCATGACCTACGCGCAGGGCATGTCGGCGCAGGTCACCGCCGTGGCCGCCATCGGCCTGGCCAACGTGTTCAGCCTGCCGGTGTCCACCACGCATGTGCTGTCGTCGGGCGTGGCCGGAACGATGATCGCCAACAAGACCGGACTGCAAGGCAACACCGTGCGCAACATCCTGCTGGCGTGGGTGCTGACGCTGCCCGCCTCGATGCTGCTGGCGGCCGGCCTGTTCTGGATCGGCGTGCAGATCGCCGGGTGATTTTCGGGGCCGTGCGGGCAATCCGCACGGCCGATGCAACACTCTGGCTACCGCGCCAGGCTGTTTCTTGCACCGGCCCGCGCCTACGATGGCGCCATGGCTACCCACACTCCCATCCTGCATTACATTTTCGATCCGCTCTGCGGCTGGTGCTACGGCGCCGCGCCGCTGGTGGAGGCCGCCCGGGGCATTCCGGGCCTGACCGTCATGCCCCACGGCGGCGGCATGATGACGGGCGGCAACCGCCAGCCGGTCACCGATGCGCTGCGGCGCTACGTCATGCCGCATGATGAGCGCATCGCCGGCATGACGGGCCAGGTGTTCGGCCCGGACTACTTCGACGGCCTGCTGCGCGACAGCGGCGCCGTATTCGATTCGGAACCGCCCACCACCGCCATCCTGGCGGCGCAAGCGCTGGCCGGCCGAGGCCTGGATCTGCTGCGCCGCCTGCAGCAGGCCCACTACGTGCAGGGCCTGCGCATCGCGGACCCCGCCGTGCTCAAGACGCTGGCCGCGGAAATCGGCCTGGACGCCGAGGCCTACGCCGCCGCCTATGCGGCAGCCGAAGGCGCCGCGACCGCCGCGCACATCGCCGACAGCCGCAAGCTGCTGGCACGGGTCGGGGGCACGGGATTTCCCACGCTGGCCCTGGAGCGCGACGGCATCTGCACGCTGCTGGAACCCAGCCGCTACCTGGGCCGCCCCGAGCAATGGCAGGCCCACCTGCGGGAACGCATCCAGGGCCAGGCCTGACGCCGGCCCGCCCGCGGCGGGACGGGAAGGCTCAGGACTCTTCGATGTCGCCGTCGCGCTGCAGGGCGCGGTGCATGGCCGGACGGTCGCTCAGGCGCTCGACGTAGGCGCTGAAGACGGGCGTCTCCGGTATGACCTTTACCTGCATCATGTACTGCAGCGATCCGCCCAGCACGATATCCACGGCGGAGAAGCGGTCGCCCAGGAAAAAGGGGCGCGCCTGCAGCACCCGGCTCAAGACCTGTTCGACCTCGTCCGCCGACCCCCATCCCAGCGCCGCCTGGTGCGGCGTCTTGAAGGCGCGCTCGACCATGGCGGGTTCGAACACGCCCGTGGAATACGCCAGCCAGGTCAGGTAAGGGCCACGCTGGCGGTCCCCCACCTGCGGCCCCAGGCCAGCCTGCGGAAACAGGTCCGTGAGATAGAGCGCGATGGCGGGCGTTTCGGATACCGGCACGCCATCATGCACCAGCGCCGGCACCTTGCGATGGGGGTGAATGTCGATGTAGTCCGAGGGCATATGGCCGGTGCTGTCGCTGCCGCGGATCGACACCATCTCGGTGTCGTAAGGCACGCCCAATTCCTCGAGCAGCCAGAGAATCCGGAACGACCGCGAGCGCGGCGCATGGTAGAGCGTAAGCATGGTCGGCCTCCTTGGGGGTTCGACCATTTTGCCTTGGGGCCACTACGCCGCCAAGGCCAGCAATATCCCGTATCCGGCCATGCCCATCAGCACCGCGACACCCGTATTGCCGACCATGCGCGCCGCCACGCCGGTGACCGCCAGCCCGCCCACGTACGGCGCGATGCGGGCGGCCTGATCGCCCGCGTCCAGCAGGTCGGGCACGATGACCGCCGCCGCGATCCCCGCCAGCAGGGACGGCCCCAGCGCGGCCAGCGCCGACCCTTCGCGCGAAAGATGGCGCAGCAGGCGGCTGCGCTCGGACAGCATGAAAGGGAGCGCGCGCGTCAGATAGGTGATGACCGCCATGGCGATCACCGCGCCCCAGAATCCCAGTCCATCGGCGTTCATGCCGGCCTCCTCAGGCGATAGGCGGCGCAGCCGATGATGGCGCCGGCCAGGATGGCCAGGCTGGTGTGGCCCAGCGCGGCGATCACGCCCGCACCCGCGACGGCGGCCACGATGGGCAGGCCCATGCCCCGCTTGGCGCTCTGGCACACCAGCGCCATGAACAGCGCCGGCAGCGCAAAACGCATCACCTGCGACAACACGGGGTAATGGCGTTCAAGTCCGTCGCCCGCATACACACCCACGGCGGTCCCGGCGATCCAGGTCAGCCAGGCGCCCAGACCCAGGGCGATCATCCAACCCTGCCGCCGGCCGGGCTCCACGCTTTGCAGGCGGTTGAACGCGGTGGCGAAGACTTCGTCGGTCAGCAGGAAAGCCACCTTCAAGCGGTCGTGCAGCGCGGCCGGCAGAAAGCGCGACAGCAGCGGCCCATAGAGCAGATGGCGGGCGTTGAGCAACGAACACAGCGCCACCACCCACAGCCACGGCGTGCCGGCCTTGATCGACGCCAGCAGCAGGAATTGGCTGGCGCCGGCATAGACCAGCACGGAGATCAGAATGACCTGCAGCGGGGTCAACCCGGCCGCGATGCCGGCAATGCCGAAGGTCACGGCCACGGGAAAGTAGCCGATCATCACGGGCAGGCAGGATTTCAGGCCGTCGATGCGCGCGCCGCCGGGAAGGGCGGGCGCGGCGGGAGGAGTCGCCAAGGTGCGTTTCGCTTTGTCGTGTTGCGCCGGGCGGCCATTTTACCCACCCTCGCCCACGCTATGGCTGGTCCAGGGCCCCCAGCGCCCGCAACTGCGATTTCAGACGGCGCACTTCCTGGCTCAGGTCCAGGATGAGCGCCACGGCGTCCAGGCCGGCGCCAAAGTCGTGTTCCAGGCGGCGCGCATGCAGCGCGCGCTGCAGGTCCACGCTATGGAAGCGCCATTCCGCGGGGCCGCCCCCGCTGGCGTTGACGATGCCGACCTCGACCAGCCGCGCCACCCATTCCACTTCCGCGCCGCACGCGCGGGCCAGGTCATCCGCGTTGAGCGGCTGCGCTTTGCCCACGACGGTGGCGCTGGTGATGACGATTTTCTTCATGGTCAGACCCCCAGGTGGCGCCGCGGGTTGAAGGGCAGATCCTGCTGCAGCTTCCGGTAGGCCGCCTTGGCGGCTTCGCTGTCGGCGGGCGGAAGCACCAGGTCCAGCACCAGGTACAGGTCGCCCGGCGGATCGCCGGGAATGCCGCGCCCGCGCAACCGCAGCTTGCGGCCGTTGCCGGATCCGGGCGGGACCGACACCTCGACCGTTCCGCCCGGCGTGGGCGCCTTGACGCTGGCGCCCAGCGCGGCCTCCCAGGGGGCCACCGGCAGCGTCATGTAAAGGTCGCGGCCTTCGGCGCGGTAGCGCGGATGCGGCTTGAAGCGCACCTCCAGATACAGGTCCCCGTTTTCGGCGCCGCCATAGCCGGGCATGCCCTGCCCCGTCAGCCGGATGTACTGGCCCTCCCGCACCCCGGCCGGGATCTTGACGCTGAGCGTGCGGGTCTGCATGTGGGGATGGCCCTGGTCGTCCATCTGCATGGACCGCAGGCTGATGTCGCGCGTGGCGCCCGCGAGCGCGTCCTCGAGGTCGACCTCGATCGCGGCGTGATGGTCTTCGCCGCGCGCGCGGAACTCCTGTTGCCGCGCCCCGCGCCGTTCGCCGCGGCCGCCGAACAGCGACGAGAAGAAATCGCTGAACTGCGCTTCTTCGCCGGCCGCCGCGCCGCGATGGAACTCGAACCCCTCGTCCCAGCCCGGCGGCGGCCGGAAGCCGCCTTCGGGCGAAACGCCCGCGGCCAGATTGTCGTACGCCTGGCGTTTTTCGGTATCGCGCAGCACGTCGTAGGCTTCGTTGACGTCGCGCATGCGGACCTCGGCGTCGCTTTCCTTGCTGACGTCGGGGTGATACTTCCGGGCAAGCTTGCGATAGGCGCGCCGGATATCGTCGTCCGATGCGCCCTGCTCCACCCCGAGAATGCTGTAGTAGTCCTTGAACTCCATGTTCCAGCTCACCGTGAGGGTTGAGGCCGCGCCCGGCAGCACCGGATTCGGCCTGGAATATCAAGAAGATAGGGGTTATGGACCGATTTTTCAATGCGCTTTGTCATGTCATCCGCGGCGCGCATAATGTTGGGTTGCCAACCCCAGATCCACCAGGAAACGATCGTGCTGGAAATCATCGACGCCGACTTCAACAATCCCGAGCATGGCCGCCAGGTGCTGGCCATGCTGAATGAGTACGCCAGCGGCCCCATGGGCGGCAATTCCCCCTTGCCCGCCTTTGCGCAAGCCAACCTGATCGCCGAACTGGCCCGCCGCCCCACCGCGCACGCCCTGCTGGCGCGCATCGACGGCGAACCCGCCGGCGTGGCGATCTACATTGAAGGCTTTTCGACCTTTGCCTGCCGTCCCCTGATCAACCTGCACGATCTGGGCGTCGCCGCGAAATTCCAGGGCCGGGGCGTGGGCAAGCATCTGCTGTCCGCGCTGGAAGACCGGGCGCGCCGGCTGGGCTGCTGCAAGATCACGCTGGAGGTGCTGGAGGGCAACGCGGTCGCCCAGGGGCTGTACCGCAAGCTGGGCTTCGAAGGCTACGCGCTCGACGAGGCCACCGGCCGCGCCATGTTCTGGCAGAAGAAGCTGGCCGCCTGAGTGGCGTAGTATGTGTTTACCGGCCTTGCCCCCGGGCAAGGCGCAAATGGCCCCGTGCAAGAGGCCGCAGTCACACGATGCAGGATTCAAGATGAAGATGAGCAACATCCCCTTCGGCACCACGGACTGGTCCGATGTGGAACGCACCGAACACGCGGGCGACACCGGCCTGGCCTATTGGCGGACCCGGCACTTCGGCGACCTGCGGGTGCGCATGGTGGAATACACGGCCGGATACCTGGCCGACCACTGGTGCAGCAAGGGCCACATCCTGTTCTGTCTGGAAGGCGAGCTGCACACCGAACTGGAAGACGGCCGCCAGTTCGTGCTGACGCCCGGCATGAGCTACCAGGTCGCCGACCAGGCCGAACCGCACCGTTCGTCCACCGCCACCGGCGCCAAGCTCTTCATCGTGGACTGACGCGCCGGCGCGACACGCCCGGATTGCACTTGCGTTACGCTTTGCAATTCCAGCGGCCGCGCGGCTCGCGCATTCCTTACCCCGCCTGACCGGAGACTAGCTTTGGGCGCCCCGATTACGCTATACGTCGATTCCCTGTTCCTCAGCCCGTACGCCATGTCGGTGTATGTCGCGCTGACCGAAAAGCAGTTGCCATTCGAAGTGCGCCCCGTCGACCTCGAGGCCGGCGAACAGCGCATGCAGCCGTTCCAGTGCCGCGCGCTCACAACGCGGGTGCCGGCCCTGACGCATGCGGATTTCAACCTGACCGAATCCAGCGTTATCGCCGAATACCTGGACGAAGTGTTCCCCGCGCCCGCGCATGCCGCCCTGTACCCGGCCGACACCCGCCAGCGCGCCCGCGCCCGCCAGATTCAGGCGTGGCTGCGCAGCGACCTGGGCGCGCTGCGCCAGGAACGCCCCACGGAAACGGTCTTCTACGGCAAGGCCGGCCAGCCGCTGTCCGACGCCGCCCATGCCGCCGCCGCCAAGCTCATCCATGTGGCCAGCCTGCTGGTGGGCGTGGACCAGACCGCCCTGTTCGACACCTGGAGCATCGCCGACACAGATCTGGCGGTCATGCTCAAGCGCCTGTCCCTGGACGATCTGCCCGATCCCCTGCGCGCCTATGCCGACGCGCAATGGCAGCGGCCCTCCGTCCAGAAATGGCTGGAGCACAACGCGGCCGCGCGAGCCTAGCCGCCTTTCGGCGCCCTTTCCCGGCGCCGGCTATGCAGGTCGGGGAGGGGAATCCGCTGCTTGACCGGTCAATCTGCACCATGTTGCACTGCAGCATCCATTGCGGTGTAATGGAGAGGTCAACTCAGCCGGTTCCACTTGGGATCGGCCCGGCGGCCTTCCGCCGCCAGCAGCCACTTACAGGAGATCGCCATGGCCGGATCCGGCACCGATCACGCACTCGCCCAGTCCTTCAACCCCTGGACCGCCGCCTACGAATACACCGTGGATGCCTGGCAGCGCGGCGTGCTCTACGCGGACGTGATGCGTCAGCGCGGCAATCAATACCACGCCCACATGGCCAAGCAGGCGCCCAATGTGCTCAGCATGGACTCCGAACTGGTGCTGGATGGCAGAAAGCTGCCGCGCCCGGTCAACTACGGCCTCCTGCGCATCACGCCGCCCGAGGGCGTGGAAACGGACCCGATCAAGCGCCCCTTCCTGGTGGTGGACCCGCGCGCCGGGCACGGTCCTGGCATCGGCGGTTTCAAGCCGGAAAGCGAGATCGGCGTCGCGCTGCGCGCGGGACACCCCTGCTACTTCGCGACGTTCCTGCCCCAGCCCATGCCCAGCCAGACCGTCGAAGACGTGATGATGGCCGAGGCCCGCTTCCTGGAAGAGATCATTGCGCTGCACCCCGACGCGGAGGGCAAGCCTGTCGTCGTGGCCAACTGCCAGGCGGGCTGGCAGATCATGATGACCGCCGCGGTCCGCCCCGAGCTGTTCGGCCCCATCATCGTGGCCGGCGCTCCGCTGTCGTACTGGGCCGGCTGGCGGGGCATGAATCCCATGCGCTATGCCGGCGGCCTGCTGGGCGGAAGCTGGCTCACGGCGATGACCAGCGACCTGGGCAACGGCAAGTTCGACGGCGCCTGGCTGGTGCAGAACTTCGAGAACCTGAATCCGGCCAATACCCTGTGGTCCAAGCAGTACAACCTGTACTCCAACGTGGACACCGAGGCCGACCGCTACCTGAGCTTCGAAAAATGGTGGGGCGGCCACGTGTTCCTGAACGGGCCCGAGATCCAGTACATCGTCGACAACCTCTTCGTGGGCAACCGCCTGGCCACCGCCGGCCTGGTGACGTCCGACGGTATCCGCATCGACCTGCGCAATATCCGTTCGCCCATCGTGGTGTTCTGCTCCAAGGGCGACAACATCACCCCGCCGCCGCAGGCGCTGGGCTGGATTCCCGACCTGTACCAGAATGAAGCCGAGGTGCTGGCCCACGGCCAGACCATCGTCTACGCCGTGCATGAAAGCATCGGCCATCTGGGCATCTTCGTGTCGGGCAGCGTGGCCCGCAAGGAACACCAGGAATTCACGTCCAACATCGACATGATCGACGTGCTGCCGCCCGGCATCTATCAGGCGGAGATCGCCGACAAGACGCCGGACACGCCCAACGCGGACCTGGCCTTCGGCAATTACGTGCTCTCCTTCGAACAGCGCAGCCTGGATGACGTGCGCGCCATCGTGGACCGCAACGAAGAGGACGACCGCCGCTTTGCCGCCGTCGCCCGCATCTCCGACATCAATCTGGGCATGTACCGCAGCTTCGTGCAGCCCTGGGTGCGCGCCCTGGTGACGCCGCAATCGGCCGAGTGGATGCAGCGGCTGCATCCGCTGCGCCTGCCCTACGAACTGATCTCCGACCGCAATCCCATGATCGCGCCGATCGCCCAGGTGGCGGAGCGCGTGCGGGAAAGCCGCCAGCAGGCGTCCCCCGCCAATCCTTTCCTGATGGCGCAAGAGATGTTCTCGAACATGATCGAGACCAGCCTGAACATCTGGCAGGAGCTGCGCGACTCGGCCGACGAACGCACCTTCATGGGCGTGTATGGTTCGCCGGTAGTGCAGGATCTGGCCGGCCTGGGCGCGCAGTCCGGCCCGCCGCGCAAACACCCCGGCGTCTCGCCGGAACACCGCCGCTTCATGGAAGAGCGCGCCGCCGAACTGCGTTCGCTGCTACAGGAAGGCGGCCTGCGCGTGGCCGCGATACGGATGCTGCTGTATGTCTCGGGCGCCGAGGGCGGCCTGGACGAGCGCAGCTTCGCGCTGATACGCAAGATGCGCGCCGAAGCCGACAACGCGCTGACGCTGCAGCAGTTCAAGGACGTGACGCGCGACCAGGCGTTGATGATGACCCTGGACTCCACCGCCGCGATCCAGGCCATGCCGCGCCTGCTCGAAGGTTCGACCGCGGCCGAAATCCGCACCACCCTGGATGCGATGAAGGGCGTGCTCGAAGCGGCCGAACCGCTGAGCGACGCCGCGCAAGAAAGCCTGGCCGAGATGGAGCGCATCTTCGAATCGGCCGAGCGCCGCGCGCAGAAGCGCGAACAGGGCCAGGCGCCCGCGGCCGCGGCGCGGCCCGCGCGCGCCAAGGCCGCCGATCCGGTCCAGGACCTGGTCGAAGCCGCCGCCCAAGTGCCCGCCAAGACCGCCAAGCCCCACCCCGCCGCCGCCCGCAAGGCGGCGAACGGGAGTTCCGCGGCGAGATCCGAAACGAAGCCCGCGCTCAAGGCTGCATCCAAGGCTGCTTCCAAGGCTGCGCCCAAGCCCGCCGCCAAGGCCGGCAAGGCCCCCGCCCAGGCATCCGCCAAAGCCCCCGCCAAGGCCCCTGTCGATGCGCCCGCCAAGCGCGCGCGCGGCAACGCCTCGTCCCGTCAACCTTCCAAGGCGTAGACCCCATGAGCCTGCCCACGTCCAAGCACTACGACAGACTCATCGCGCGCGCGCAGACGCTGGAGCCGGCCGCGTGCGCCATCGCCCACCCTTGCGACGAGCCCTCGCTGTCGGCCGCGCTGGAGGCCCGCGACCTGGGCCTGCTGCGGCCCATCCTGGTCGGTCCCGAGGGCAAGATCCGCGACACCGCCGCCCAGTTCGGCCTGCACCTGGGCGATGCCCGCATCGTGGATGCGCCGCACAGCCATGCCGCCGCCGAAACGGCCGTGGCGCTGGTGCGCAGCGGCGAGGCCACGCTGCTGATGAAGGGCAGCCTGCACACCGACGAACTGATGCATGAAGTGGTGGCGCGCACGACCGGACTGCGCAGCGGCCGGCGCATCAGCCATGTGTTCATCATGGAAGTGCCCACCTACACCGAACCGCTGTTCATCACCGACGCGGCCATCAACATCTTCCCCGACCTGGAAACCAAGGCCGACATCATCCGCAACGTGATCGACCTGCATCACGGACTGGGCCTGGGCGAGCCGCGCGTGGCCATCCTGTCGGCCGTGGAGCAGGTCACGCCCAGCATCCCCAGCACCATCGAGGCCGCCGCCTTGTGCAAGATGGCGGACCGCGGCCAGATCTCGGGCGGCCTGCTGGACGGCCCGCTGGCGCTGGACAACGCCATCAGCCCGGACGCCGCGCGCATCAAGGGCATCCGTTCGCCCGTGGCGGGCGTGGCCCAAGTGTTGGTCGTGCCCGACCTGGAAGCCGGCAACATGCTGGCCAAGAACCTGACCTTTCTTGCCAATGCGGAAGCGGCCGGGATCGTGCTGGGCGCGCGCGTGCCCATCATCCTGACCAGCCGCGCCGACAGCCCGCGCTCGCGGCTGGCCTCGTGCGCGGTCGCGGCGATCTACGCCCACCACCTCAGCCTACCCCCTACCCGCTGACGCGGGCCCCCTCCTGGGGGCGGAGCCAGAAACCTCAGTGTCTCAACAGGGAATCACAGCGCCATGAGCGATACCATTCTCGTCATCAACGCCGGCAGTTCCAGCATCAAGTTCTACCTGTACGACATCGAGGGCCAGGAGGCGCTGGCCCCGCGCCTGGGCGGCCAGCTTGAGGGAATCGGCACCACTCATCCCAGGCTGCGCGTGCGCGACGCGGCGGGCCAGACGCTGCTGGAACGCGACATCGCGCCCAGCCACGCGCCCGACGTGCCCAATGCCCAGGAAGTCGTGGGCACCTGGCTGAGCGGGCACCTGGGCGGCGCGCCGCTGGCCGTGGGGCATCGCGTGGTGCATGGCGGCCCGGACCTGTCCGAGCCGGTGCTGATCGACGACGCCGTCCTGGCCAGGCTGGACACCTTCACGCCGCTCGCGCCGCTGCACCAGCCCAACAACCTGGCGCCGATCCGCGTCATCCGCGAACGCCGTCCCTGGATTCCCCAGGTGGCCTGCTTCGACACCGCGTTCCACCGCAGCCACTCCGACGTGGCGGACCGCTACGCGCTGCCCGAGCGCCTGTACCTGGAAGGCGTGCGCCGCTACGGTTTCCATGGACTGTCGTACGAGTACATCGCGCAGCGCCTGCGGCAGGCGCTGCCGGACATCGCCATGGGCAAGATCGTCGCCGCCCATCTGGGCTCGGGCGTATCCGCCTGCGCCATGCACCAGGGCAAGAGCGTGGACAGCACCATGGGGTTCACGGCGCTGGAAGGCCTGCCGATGGGCACGCGCCCTGGCCGCCTGGATGCCGGGGTGGTGCTGTGGATGATGGAACAGGGCATGAGCCACAACGAGATCGAGCACATGCTGTATCACGACTGCGGCATGAAGGGGCTGTCGGGCATCGGCAACGACATGCGCGAACTGCTGGCCAGCGATGCGCCGTCGGCCCAGTTGGCGCTCAAGTATTTCGCCTGGCGCGTGGCCGAGGGCATGATCGGCCTGGGCTGCGCCATGAACGGCATCGACGGCATCGTATTCACCGCCGGCGTGGGCGAGAACTCCGCCGAGATCCGGCAGGCAATCAGCGAACATTGGGGCTGGCTGGGCATCAAGCTGGACCCCGAGCGCAATGCCCGGCACGGACCGCGCATCTCCAGCGACGACAGCCGCATCGGCGTGTACGTGGTGCGCACCAACGAAGAGCTGATCATCGCGCAGCACACCCTGGCCCTGGTGCGCCAACAATGAACGCGCCCCTTCCGCTGGCGGGCAAACGCGGCCTGATCACCGGCATCGCCAACGCCGATTCCATCGCCTGGGGCTGCGCCCAGGCGTTTCGCGCGATGGGCGCCGAACTGGCCGTGACCTACCTGAACGACAAGGCACTGCCACATGTGGAGCCGCTGGCGCGCCAGGTGGACGCGCCGCTGCTGATGCCCATGAACTTGCTGAACGAGGGCGAGCTGGAGTCCGTGTTCGCGCGCATCGCCGATGAATGGGGCGCCCTGGACTTCGTGCTGCACTCCGTCGCCTACGCGCCGCGCGACGATCTGCACGGCCGCGTCACGGACTGCTCGCGCGCCGGATTCCTGCAGGCGATGGACGTGTCGTGCTGGTCCTTCATCCGCATGGCCAAGCTGGCCGAACCCCTGATGGCGAACGGCGGCACCCTCTTCTGCATGAGCTACTACGGCTCGCAGATGGTGGTGGAACACTACAACATGATGGGGCCGGTCAAGGCCGCGCTGGAATCCGCCACGCGCTATCTGGCGGCGGAGCTGGGTCCTTCGGGCATCCGGGTGCATGCGATATCGCCCGGGCCGCTCAAGACCCGCGCCGCCTCCGGCATCGCCGACTTCGATTCGATGCTGGACCGCGCCCAGGCCAAGGCGCCCGCGCGCAGCCTGGTGTCCATCGAGGACGTCGGCCAAGCCACCGCCTGGCTCGCCACGGACGCCGCACGCCTGATGACCGGACAGACGCTATACATCGACGGCGGGTATCACATCATCGACTAGCGCCGGCGCCACGCAGCGTGCCGGGCGCCTCTTGGCGCCAGCGCTAGGCCAGCGTGTCCGGGGCATCCTGACGCCAGCGCTCGATGGCGTCCACCGCCTGTTCCGGGCTGCCGAAGATCTTGTCGCGGCCGATTTTCTTGATCAGGCCCGAACGTTCCAGCGCCGTGCGGAACTTGCCATGTCCGCCCGCGACCAGCAGCGTGATGCCGCGCGCATCCAATTCGCGCTTGAGCTCGTATAGCGCCTCGACCGCATCGGCATCGGCCTGGGTCATGGCCTCGGCGTCCAGCACGAACCAGCGCACGTCTCCGGCCTGCTCGATGATTTCGCGGGCGCGCCGGCGGAAGGCATCGGCGTTGAAGAACCACACCGACGACTCGAACAGCCACACCACCGCGCCCGGTACCGGCTGGGCCTCCGGATTCAGGTGCAGCTTTCCCAGCACCGACTCGCCGGGCACGCGGCCCAGCAGCGCGTCGCGCGGGTTGCCCGACACATACATGGCGTACAACAGGGTCGCGCCCACGGACACGGCCACGCCCTGCAGCACGCCGAATCCCACCACGCCGACCGCCGCCAGAATCCCGAACGCCAGCTCGATCCTGGAAATCCGGGCCAGCCGCAAGAAGGCGTGGCCGTCGAACAGACTGGCCGCCGCCTGGAGCAGAATGGCCGACAGCGCGGCTTGCGGCAGCCAGTACAACGGCGCGCTCAGCAAGCCCACCACTACCGCCAGCGCGGCGGCGGCGCTGACACTGACCAGCGGCGACGATCCGCCTGCCACCAGCCCCACGGCGGTGCGCGAATCCGCGCCGGTAACCACGTAGCCCTGGAACAGGCCCGCCGCCACATTGGCCGCGCCGAAGCCCACCAGTTCGCGGTTGGGGTCCACGTGCTCGCCCGAGCGGGCGGCAAAGCTGCGCGCCGTCACGATGCCGCTTGAAAAGCTGACCACCAGCACGCCCGCCGCGCCCAGCAGGATGCCATCCACGTTGTCCAGACGCAGCGGCAGGCTCAATCCGGGCAAACCGGCGGGGACCTCGCCCACCACCGCGATGCCCAACGCCGGAAAATTGAATATCCACGAAACCAGACAGGCGCCCGCCACCAGCAGGATGGGGCCGGGCCACGTGGGACGCCAGCGCTTGACGGCAACCAGCAGCAGGCAGGACGCCAGCCCCAGGCACAGGGTGGGGATCTGGATTTCAGACAGCCGGTGCGACAGCTCCAGGAAGGGATGCACCAGGCCGCTATTGCGCAGCCCCACGCCCGTCAGGCCGCTGAGCTGCGACATCGCCAGCGTGATCGCCACGCCCGCCATATAGCCGATCAGCACGGGCCGCGACAGCAGATTGGCCAGCACGCCCAGGCGCAGCACGCGCGCAATCAGGCAACCCACGCCCACGGTGAGCGCGATGGCGGTCGCGCCCACCAGCCGCTCTTCGGGCGTGGTGAGCGCCATGCCCGTCAAGGTGGCGGCGATCAGGGTGCAGGTGGCGGTATCGGGCCCCACGATCAGCGTGCGCGACGAGCCGAACAGCGCATAGCCCAGCATTCCGGCGATGGCCGCCCACAGCCCCGCCACGGGCGGCACGCCCATCATGGCGGAATACGCCAGGCCGACGGGCAGCGCCACGGCGGCCACGCTGAGTCCGGCGGTGACATCGCGCCGCGCCGATTCCCGGGTCACGCCGCGGAAGTTGTTCAGGCCAGGTAAAAAACGTAGATTCATGGCGCGGCGAAAGGACCGAAGGAAAAATTCCCGCACGGCGCGGGATCATCGCCTAGCCTACACCAAGCCCGTGACGCGCAACCCGCCCAAGATCAAGCAAGCGCGGATTCATTCCCCCAAGGAATGGACTTCATTCAATTTTTATCCCTTTTCCGCGACATGGGGATTGCGTAGAGTCGCCGGCATGAGAACCGCGGCGCAATGGCGCGCCGCTAGACCGACACGGCCCGCCCGCAGCGATACGCGTGACGGGGACAAAGGGCCGGCACTTCTGGAGACTCCATGTCCTTCGCCATCCTGCGACGCGCCCGCGGCGCGTTCGTGTTCGCCGTGCTAGCCGCCGGCATCGTCCCCGCCGCCCACGCGCAGGCCTATCCCGACCGTCCCATCAAGCTGGTCGTGCCCTGGCCTCCGGGTGGCGCAACCGATGCGCTGGGCCGGATGCTGGCGCAGCGCCTGACCGAACGCCTGGGCCAGACGGTCATCGTGGACAACAAGGCCGGCGCGGGCGGGAACATCGGCACCGCGTCCTTCGTGCGCGAAAAGCCGGACGGCTACACGCTGCTCATGGCCACCAGCTCCACCAACGCCGCCAACCCGCATCTGTATTCGCGCCTGGGCTTCGATCCGGCCAAGGACTTCACGCCCGTGGCCTTTGTCGCGGAGATCCCCAACATCCTGGAAGTGCCCAAGCAATCGCGCTTCCAGTCGGTGGCGGATCTGATCGCCGCCGCGAAGGCAGAGCCCGGCAAGCTCAATTACGGCTCGGGCGGGGTGGGTTCGTCGCAGCATCTGGCCGGGTCGATGTTCAAGCACCTGACCGGCGCGGACGTGCTGCACATTCCGTACAAGGGCAGCGGCCCCGCCGTATCGGACCTGCTGGCCGGCCAGGTGGACATGATGTTAGACACGGGCTCGCTCGCCCAGGTGCAGGCCGGCGCGCTGCGGGCGCTGGCCGTGGCATCGCGCACCCGCCTGCCGGCCTTGCCCGACGTGCCCACTTTCGACGAAGCCGGCGTGCCCAGGATGTACGCGTCAGCCTGGTACGGCATCGTCGCGCCGGCCGGCGCGCCGCCCGAGGTGGTAGAGCGCCTGAACAAGGAAATCAATGTTGTGGTGTCCGATCCGGAAATGAAAAAGCGGATGGAAGGCATGGGCGCGCTGGTGCCCGCGGGCCAGACGCCGGAAGCCTTCGGCGCCTTCATACGCGCAGAGATCGACCGCTACGCCGGCATCGTGAAGATGTCCGGCGCCAAGATGGAATAAGCAGGGTCCTGCCCAGCGAAAAAAAAGCCGCCCCGAGCAAGGGGCGGCTTTCTTGTCAGACGCAGTCTTGCTTACTTCCCGGCGCGGGCTTCCAGCACGGCAACGGCCGGGAGGGTCTTGCCTTCCAGGAATTCCAGGAACGCGCCGCCGCCGGTCGAGATGTAGCCGACCTGCTCGCCGATGCCGTACTTGGCGATGGCGGCCAGCGTGTCGCCGCCGCCGGCGATCGAGAAGCCTTCCGAGTCGGCGATGGCGCGCGCCACCACTTCCGTGCCGTTGGCGAACTGATCGAATTCGAACACCCCTACCGGGCCGTTCCAGACGATGGTGCCGGCCTTCTTCAGGATCTCGGCCAACTGCGCCGCGGTCTGCGGGCCGATGTCCAGGATCATGTCGTCGTCGGCCACGTCAGCCGCCGCCTTGACGGTGGCTTCGGCGTTGGCGCCGAAAGACTTGGCGCACACCACGTCCACCGGAATCGGCACGGCCGCGCCGCGCTTTTTCATGATGTCGATGACGGCGCGCGCCTGGTCGACCTGGTCGGGCTCGGCCAGCGACTTGCCGATGGGCAGGCCGGCGGCCAGCAGGAAGGTGTTGGCGATGCCGCCGCCCACGACCAGCTGGTCAACCTTGTCGGCCAGCGATTGCAGGATCGACAGCTTGGTCGACACCTTGGAGCCGCCCACGATGGCGACCAGCGGACGCTTGGGCTCGTGCAGCGCGCGGCCCAGAGCTTCCAGTTCGGCTTCCAGCAACGGGCCGGCGCAAGCCACGGGCGCGAAGCGCGCAATGCCGTGCGTGGTGGCTTCGGCGCGGTGAGCGGTGCCGAAGGCGTCGTTGACGTAGACGTCGCACAACGCCGCCATCTTCCGGGCCAGCGTTTCGTCGTCTTTCTTTTCGCCGACGTTCACGCGGCAGTTTTCCAGCAGCACGACCTGGCCGTGGTCGACCTGGACGCCATCGACCCAGTCGCGCACCAGTTGCACGGGCATGCCCAGCAGCTCGGACAGGCGCTGGCCAACCTTGGCGAGCGAGTCGGCATCGGTCAGGACGCCTTCTTTCGGGCGGCCCAGATGGGAAGTGACCATCACGGCGGCGCCGGCGTCCAGCGCCAGCCGGATGCCGGGCACCGAGGCGCGGATGCGGGTGTCTTCCGTGATGCGGCCCGCGTCGTCGAACGGCACGTTCAAGTCGGCGCGGATGAACACACGCTTGCCGGACAGGGCGCCGGCCTTGGCCAGCGCGGACAAAGTATTGACCTTGGACATATTTGGATTCCTACGATAGGCGAACAAAGGGGACGAACCCATTTTCCGCGATCGCGGAAAACAAATCCGTCCCCCTTTGGACTGACCGTGTGGCTTACTTGGCCGACATCAGCGCGACGGTGGTGTCGAGCATGCGGTTCGAGAAGCCCCACTCGTTGTCGTACCAGGACGAAACCTTGACCAGGCGGCCCGACACCTTGGTCAGCGACGCGTCAACGGTGCTGGAGGCCGGGTTGTGGTTGTAGTCCACCGAGACCAGGGGTTCGGTGTTGTAGTCCAGGATGCCCTTCAACTCGCCTTCGGAGGCGGCCTTCAGGATGCCGTTCACTTCTTCGGCGGTCGTGTCGCGGCTGGCCACGAACGACAGGTCGACCAGCGACACGTTGATGGTCGGGACGCGGATGGCGTAGCCGTCCAGCTTGCCGTTCAGTTCCGGCAGCACCAGGCCCACGGCGGCGGCGGCGCCGGTCTTCGTGGGGATCATGCTCATCGTGGCCGAACGCGCGCGGCGCAGGTCTTCGTGGTAGACGTCGGTCAGGACCTGGTCGTTGGTGTAGGCGTGAACGGTGGTCATCAGGCCGTTTTCCAGGCCCAGCTTGTCGTTCAGCGGCTTGACCAGCGGGGCCAGGCAGTTGGTGGTGCACGAAGCGTTCGAGATGACGGTGTCCGTCGACTTCAGCACGCCGTGGTTGACGCCGTAGACGATGGTGGCGTCGACATCCTTGCCGCCCGGGGCCGAGATGATGACCTTCTTCGCGCCGCCCTTGATGTGCGCGCCAGCCTTTTCCTTGGTGGTGAAGAAGCCGGTGCATTCCAGCACGACGTCGACCTTCAGGTCGCCCCACGGCAGTTCGGCCGGGTTGCGGTTGGCCAGCACGCGGATCTTGTCGCCGTTGACGACCATGAACTCGCCGTCGACTTCGACGGTGCCCGGGAACTTGCCGTGGGCGGTGTCGTAGCGCGTCAGGTGCGCGTTCGTCTTGGGATCGCCCAGGTCGTTGATGGCGACGATTTCGATATCGTGCTTCTTGCCACCTTCGTAGTGGGCACGCAGGATGTTGCGGCCGATGCGACCGTAACCGTTGATGGCGACGCGAATGGTCATGACTAAGCTCCCTTTTTACAAAACTTGGCGGACGGTCTCGGCCACCTTGTCGGCGGTCAGCCCGAAGAACTTGAACAGTGCGCCGGCCGGTGCGGACTCGCCGTAGCGGTCGATGCCGACCACGGCGCCCTCCAGGCCCACGTACTTGTGCCAGAAGGCGGTGACGCCAGCTTCCACGGCAACGCGCGGCAGGCCCTTGGGCAGCACGGACTGCTTCCAGGCGGTGTCTTGCTTATCGAACACATCGGTGCTGGGCATGGAGACCACGCGCACGGCGACGCCTTCCTTGGCCAGCAGCGCCTGCGCGTCCAGCGCGATGGCGACTTCAGAGCCGGTGGCGATGATGACGGCGCGGGCGCCTTCGGCGTCGCGCAGCACATAGCCGCCGCGGGCGATGGCGTCCACGGTGGCCGCGTCGCGCTGCACGAACGGCAGGTTCTGGCGCGACAGCAGCAGGGCAGTCGGGCCGCCGTCATGCACGTCCATGCCGATGCTGGTCGGGCGCGTCACGGCGGCGTTCCAGGCCACGGCGGTCTCGGCCGTATCGCAAGGACGCCACAGCGACAGGTTGGGGATCAGGCGCAGGCTGGCCGCGTGCTCGATGGATTGGTGGGTCGGGCCGTCTTCGCCCAGGCCGATCGAATCGTGGGTGAACACGTGGATGACGCGCTGCTTCATCAGCGCGGCCATGCGGATGGCGTTGCGCGAGTAGTCGGAGAACGTCAGGAACGTGCCGCCGAAAGGCAGGTAGCCGCCATGCAGGGCCACGCCGTTCATGATGGCGGCCATGCCGAATTCGCGCACGCCGTAGTTGATGTGGCGGCCGAACTGCACACCCTTGTCGCCGGCGCGGACGGCGGCGACGCCCTTCCAGTCGGTGAAGTTGGAGCCGGTCAGGTCGGCCGAGCCGCCCAGCATTTCCGGCAGCAAGGGGGCCAGCGCCGTGATGGCGAACTGCGATGCCTTGCGCGAGGCCACGGTTTCGGCCTTTTCCAGCGTTGCATCCAGGAATGCCTTGAACTGGTCGGCGTAGCCAGCGGGCATTTCGCCCTTCATGCGGCGCGTGAATTCAGCGGCTTGCGCGGGGAACTCGGCTGCGTAGGCGTCGAACGCCGACTGCCATTCGACCTGAGCGGCGGCGCCCTTCTTGCGGCCATCCCAGCCGTCGTAGATGTCTTGCGGGATCTGAAACGGTTCCGACGACCAGCCCAGCGCGGCGCGCGTGGCGGCGATCTCGTCCTTGCCCAGCGGGGCGCCGTGCACATTGTGCGTGCCGGCCATGTTGGGCGAACCCTTGCCGATCACGGTGCGGCAGACGATCAGCGTGGGCTTTTCCGATTGTGAACGCGCGGCCTTGATGGCGGCGTCCACGGCGGCGACGTCATGGCCGTCAACGCCACGGATCACGTTCCAGCCGTAGCCTTCGAAGCGCTTGGCGGTGTCGTCGGCGAACCAGTGTTCGACGTGGCCGTCGATGGAGATGCCGTTGTCGTCATACAGCACGACCAGCTTGGACAGCTTCAGCGTGCCGGCCAGCGAACACACTTCGTGCGAGATGCCTTCCATCAGGCAGCCGTCGCCCGTGAAGGCGTAGGTGTGGTGGTCGACAATCGTGTGGCCGGGCTTGTTGAATTCGGCGGCCAGCAGGGCCTCGGCCAGCGCCATGCCCACGGCATTGCCCAGGCCCTGGCCCAGCGGGCCGGTGGTGGTTTCCACGCCCGGGGTGATGCCCACTTCGGGGTGGCCCGGCGTCTTGGAATGGAGCTGGCGGAAATTCTTGAGTTCTTCGATCGGCAGATCGTAGCCCGTCAGGTGCAGCAGGGCGTAGATCAGCATCGAGCCGTGGCCGTTGGACAGCACGAAGCGGTCGCGGTTGGCCCAGGCGGGATCCTTGGGATTGTGGCGCAGGTTGCCGGCCCACAAGGCTTGGGCGATTTCCGCCATGCCCATGGGAGCACCCGGATGCCCGGAGTTCGCTTGTTGCACGGCATCCATCGCGAGGGCGCGGATGGCATCCGCCAAGGCAAGTTTAGGGGCGGTCGGATTGCTCATTCGGAAGGCTCTTTGAAACTGGCGCGCCTACGGAAGAAATAGGGCCAGTTGAGTAGGTTGCGAAGCAGGTGATTTTAGCATCAGGGGATTTCCCCAAGGCCATCGGCCGGATGCCCTATGTAAACGTGCGTTTCCGTGTGAAAACCCGGGCAGTGGTAGGCTACGCGTTCGACCGGGCGGCCGCTGCCCGCCGCAGCCTTTTTCCGACTCCCGCAACACCCATGCCCGCCCCCCGCTTCTACTGCGACGTACCCCTGACCGCCGGCGCCCGCGTCGCCCTGCCGGACGCCTTGGCCCATCACGCCCTGCGCGTGCTGCGCCTGCGGGCCGGCGAAACCATCGCGCTGTTCAATGGCCAGGGCGGCGAGTACCCCGCGGTGCTGGAAATCGACGGCAAGGCCGGCTATGCCCAGTTGGGCGATTTCGACCCGCGCGAAGCCGAACTGGCGGGGCGCATCACGCTGGTGCAAGGCCTGCCCTCCGGCGACAAGATGGACTGGGTGGTGGAAAAGGCCGTAGAGCTGGGCGCGGCCCGCGTCAGCCCCATCGCGGCGCAGCGCAGCGTGCTGCAGTTGTCTGGCCCCCGGCTGGAAAAGCGGGTGGCGCATTGGCAGCGCATCGCGCAATCGGCCGCTGAACAATGCGGCCGCAACCGCCTGATGGCGGTGGATGCGCCGCAAACGCTGGCCGAATGGCTGGCTGAGCCCGCCGAGGGCCTGCGCCTGCTATGCCATCCCGAGGCCGCCGAAGACCTGGCCGGCGTGCTCCGGGCGGCGCCCGGCTTGCCGGCGCTGACCCTGCTGGTCGGCCCCGAGGGCGGGTGGTCGGACAAGGAATTGGACTTGGCGCGCCAGGCGGGCGTGCAGGCGGTGCGCTTCGGGCCCCGGGTGCTGCGCACCGAGACGGCCGGACTGGCGTTGTTGTCGGCCGTCAGCGCCTTGATGGGCTGGTAGGCCGGATGGGCCGGGGCGCTGCCCCGGCAGGCGTATCAGCCGGTTTCGCCGTAAGGCGCCGCGGCCACGCCGGGTTCGGGGTCGGGATGCTTGCCGGCGTGCTCGATAACATACGCGAAGACGCGGCCGTTTTCATGCGCGAAATCCGCGGCGTCCGAGCAGACGGTTTCGATGCGGGCCGCATCTTCTTCCAGCGCCGGGTCTCCGGAGTGCAGCCGGTACAGCCACAGCACGACGCCGGCCTTGTGGTCCAGCACGGTATCGCACAGGCAGTCATACAGGGCGTCCAGGTTGCCGCCGAAATATTCGGGGAAGTCCACCGCTTTGACAATGGCGCGCAATACCGCCGAGCGGCTGCGGGCCGGATCGCAATTGGCAACGAAGAGCGACAGGCCAAGTTCATGCGCGGCATCCACCACGGCCTTCTTGTCCAGCCCTTCATGAGCCAGCGCTCCGCCGCGCATGAGTTGCCGCTGCAAAGTAGATTGGCCATTGCGCGTCATGCCTGTGCCTCCTTGAAAAAGGCGATCACTTCGTCGTTACGCTGCATCGTATCGGCATAACCCAGTTCAATCAATCGCTTGGTGTAGCTCGCTTCGAACAAGAGGTAGGACATAAGGGCCCCTCCCCCCGGACGGCCTGGATCGGACGATACACCGAGCACGCGAAAAAGGGCACGCGCCTGTGCGGGCATGTCCCGCAGATGTTCCAGCGCCATCAGATCCAGCGATTGGCTGGGCGTGATCGTCAGCACGTCGATGCGGCGCACGCTGGTGTGGGCACCGTCCGGGCCGGCCTGGTCCATCAGGTAATTGATCCGCTCCAGGCGCTCGACGTCCACCGACAGGCCGTCCAGGAAAATGCTGGACAGCGCGTGCCCGCCCACCTGCGCCAGCGACGGATACGGCGGGGAATCCTCGCGGTTCTCGGGGTGGGTGTCGTCGCGGAAGCCCGTGCCGATCACCAGTACGCGATGCGCTCCCAGATGGATGGCCGGGCTGATCGGCGCAAGCTGGCGCATCGACCCGTCGCCGCACCACTCGCCCTTGCCATGCACCTGCACCTGCCGGGCGGGAAACACAAAGGGGATGGCGGACGAGGCCATCAGATGGTCGATACCGATGGGAGTGGGAATCGCCAGCCGCAGGTAGCGGTGCCAGGGTTCGATGGGCGTGTGCGCCTGATAGAACGTCAGGTGCTCGCCGCTGGTGTAGCCCGACGCCGTGATCGCCAGCGCGGACAGCGAGCCGCTTTCCAGGTTCGCGCGCAGATTGTGAAAATCCAGCACCCGCTCCAGCAGCCCTTGCATGGGGGAGTTGTCCAGCAGGGAATGGGGCCGTTTGCGCGTCAGGCCCGAGTACATCCAGCCCAGGGACAGCAGCCCCAGCCACCGGACGCCGGTGCGGATCAGGCCGGGCGCGTCGGCCCGGTAGATCATGTCGGTATTCAGCGACGACCACAGGCGGCGGATGCGCCGCACGCCCAGATGGGGCCGGTCGGCGCGGCAGGCCAGCGCGGCGGCGTTGATCGCGCCGGCGGACGTGCCGCAAATGATGTCGAAGGGGTTCTGGAAACGGGAATGCCAGTCGGGGTCCAGCAGCTCCATGATGGCGCTGAGCACCCCAACCTGGTAGGCCGCACGCGCGCCGCCGCCCGTCAGGACCAGGCCGGTCGGCGTACGTCGGCAGGCTCGGCCTGCCGGCGTCACTTCAACGCGGTGTATTGACATCGACCACCGTCATCGCGGTCATATTGACGATGCGGCGCACGGTGGAACTGGAGGTCAGGATATGCACCGGCGCATTGCAGCCCAGCAGGAAAGGACCCACCGCCACGTTGCCGCCGGCCGCCGTCTTGAGCAGGTTGTAGGCGATGTTGCCCGAGTCCACATTCGGGCACACCAGCAGGTTGGCTTCGCCCTTGAGCGTGGACGACGGCAGGATGCGCATGCGCAGCGCCTCGTCCAGCGCGCAGTCACCGTGCATCTCGCCGTCGATCTCGAGTTCAGGATCGATCTGGCGCACCAGTTCCAGCGCGCGGCGCATCTTGGCGCCCGACGCCGAACTGCCCGAGCCGAAGTTCGAACGCGACAGCAGCGCCGCCTTGGGCGCCAGGTACATCCGGCGCATCTCGCGGGCGGCGGCCACGGTGAATTCCGCGATCTGCTCGGCCGTGGGCTCGTCGTTGACGTGCGTGTCCACCAGCACCACCGTGCGCTCGTTGAGCAGCAGGATGTTCATGGCGGCATACACGTTGTGGCCGGGCCGGCGGCCGATCACTTCGTCCACGAAGCGCAGGTGGTCGTGGTAGGCGCCGACCGAGCCGCAGACCATGCCGTCGGCATCGCCCAGGTGCACCATCATCGCGCCGATCAGGGTCATGCGGCGGCGCATTTCGACACGCGCCATTTCCTTGGTGATACCACGGCGGCACATGCGTTCCCAGTACGTCGTCCAGTACTGGTGGAAGCGTTCGTCGTATTCCGGGTTGGTGACTTCCACGTCCTCGCCCAGGCGCAGGCGCAGGCCCAGTTTTTCGATGCGGGTCAGCAGCACCGAAGGACGGCCCACCAGGATGGGACGGGCCAGGCCTTCGTCCACCACCACCTGCACCGCGCGCAGCACGCGCTCGTCTTCGCCTTCCGCGAAGACGATGCGGGCGGGGCCGCCTTCGCGCACGATGCGCTTGGCCGCCGAAAACAGCGGCTTCATGAACGCGCCCGAGTGGTACACGAACTGCTGAAGCTGCTCTTCGTAGGCTTCCAGGTCGGCCAGCGGGCGCGTCGCCACACCGCCGTCCATCGCCGCCTTGGCCACCGCCGGCGCGATGCGCACGATCAGGCGCGGGTCGAACGGCTTGGGGATCAGGTATTCGGGGCCGAACGAGATATCGAACGTGCCGTAGGCCGCGGCCACGACTTCATTCTGTTCTTCCTGCGCAAGCTGGGCAATGGCATGCACCGCCGCCATTTCCATTTCGCGCGTGATGGTCGTGGCGCCCACGTCCAGCGCGCCACGGAAAATGTACGGAAAGCACAGCACGTTGTTGACCTGGTTCGGGTAGTCCGAACGGCCCGTGGCCATGACGACATCGTCGCGCACGCCGTGCGCCACTTCCGGCAGGATCTCGGGCGTGGGGTTGGCCAGCGCCAGGATCAGCGGG
>NZ_LMIU01000011.1 GCF_001428845.1 Achromobacter sp. Root83
GTTGCTCAGGGGTGATTGGCTTGCCTGGTCCCCGCTTGCCCAGTAGGTCCGCCTCGTATTGAACCAGCCAGCGCCGTAACGCTGTCTCGCCAATCCCCACAGAGGCGCAGACTTCGGGCACGCTGAAACCCTTGTCCTTGACCATCCGAACAGCTTCCAGCTTGAACTCGGCTGTAAACACGCGTCTTCTAATCTTGGTCATGACCCACCTCCTAGGTTCAACCTAACTGGGTGTCTACCAAAATTAGACCACTACACAATCGCAGCCCCGCTCGCCCCACGGCCCCGGCACGCCAGGCGTCTTAAGAACCGGAATCCATGCCCATGGACCACGCAATCACCTCAAGACCCAGCCACCACATCATCCCCCCCCAGCGCCTGATAAACCGTCACCTGATTCACCAGCCGATTCAACATATTCTCATCCCTGGCAATCTCCGCCGTCCTGCGCTTCTCCTGCGCATCCAGCCAATCCTTCAACGACACCGCGCCCGCCCGATACCGCACTTCGTACAGCCGCTCGGCCTCCCTGGCCGACTGCAGGGATACGTCGAGCTGTTCGGCGCGCAGCGTCAACTGCGTCCGGTTCGACAGCGCGTTTTCCACATCCGCCATCGCCTGGTACAGCGACTGCCGGAAGGTGACGACACGCTCCTCGTAGTCCGCCTTGGAAATCTTGATGTTGAGCTGCATCTGATTCCATTGCAGGAACGGCAGTGTCAGCCCCGCCCCCAGCGTGGCGATGGGATTCTGCAGCACGCTGGAAAGCGTCGGGCTGGAGCTGCCCAGCGCGCCTGTCAGCGTCAGCGGCGGATAGAAGCTGGCGCGGGTTGCGTCAACGGTGGCCAGCGACTCGCGCAGCCGGAGTTCCGCCGCGCGCAGATCCGGACGCCGGCCCAGCAGTTCCGCCGGCACCCCCGCGCGGGCCTCGGGCAGCGCGTTGGACGGCAGGCGTTCCGGGTTGGCCATGCTGCGGTCCGGCGGGCCGTCGAACAGGATGGTCAGCGCATTCGTGAATTCCACGCGCTGCTGCACCAGCAGCGCGTGCGCGGCCTGCTGGCTGGCCACGGTCTGTTGGGCCTCGGCCAGCTCCAACGCGGATGCCCCGCCCGCCGCATATTGCGCACGCACCAGGTCCTGAGTCCGGCGGGCGTAGGCGATGCTCTCCTCGCTGCTGGCGATGCGCTGGTTGATGAAGGCCGTCTGCCAGTACAGCGTGGCGGTCGTGCCCACCAGCGACAGGGCCGCGCTTTCGCGGTCCTGCCCCGTCGCCAGCGCTTCCCACTGCGCCGCGTCGCGCTGGCGCGACAGCTTGCCCCACAGGTCTACCTCGTAGCTGACGGTCAGCTCGGCCGAATTTGCCCGCGAGATGGCGCGGTCGCCATGGAGGTTGCGGATCCGCGTGACGTTGGCGTCGCCGCCGAGCTGCGGGATGAGCTTGTCTTCGGACAGGCCCGCCTGGTACTGGGCGCGGCGCACCCGGATCGCCGCGGCGGCCAGATCGTTGTTGCGCGCCAGCGCGGCGTCGACCAGGCCATTGAGCACCGGGTCGTTGAAATTCCGCCACCAGGCGCCGCCATCGGCCAGCGAGGCCTGCGCGCCGCTCGCGCCTTCCGAGGGCGCGTGGGTCCAGGCCGCTGGGGTACTGACCGCCGGCGGCTCGTAGTCGGTGCGCAGCAGGCTGCCGCAACCACCCAGCGTCAACATCGCAGCCAGGGCGGCGGGCTTGCAGATCAGGGAAACCGCTTTCATTGTCCTCATTCCCGGGCCAGCGCCTCGACGGGATCCAGGCGCGCCGCATTGCGCGCCGGCAAATAGCCAAAAATCACACCGATCAGGGTCGAGCAGGTGAATGCCGCCACCATCGATGCCGTGGAATAGATCATCTGGAACGACCCGCCCGTCGCCTTGGACACGAGCACGCCCAGCCCCAGCGACAGCAGGATGCCCACCGCCCCGCCGATCAGGCACACCAGCACCGCCTCGATCAGGAACTGCTGCATGATGTCGCTGCGCCGCGCGCCCACCGCCATGCGCACGCCGATCTCGCGGGTGCGCTCGGTGACCGACACCAGCATGATGTTCATCACCCCGATGCCGCCCACCATCAGTGAAATCAGCGCGATCAGGGACACCAGCAAGGTCATCGTGGCCGTGGTGCGTTCGATGGTCTTGCGGATGGCATCGGTGTTGAACACGAAGAAATCCTTCACCACGTGCCGGCGCGTCAACGTGCGCACGATGGCCTGCTCGGCGGCGGCCGGCGGGGTCGCGTCGTTGACGCGCACCGTGATGCTCTTGAGGTGCTGCTGGCCCAGCACGCGCGACAGCGCCGTCGTGTACGGGATCCACACGTTCAAGGAATCGTTGTTGCCGAATACCGTGTCCTTCTTCTCCGTCACGCCGATCACGCGGGCGGGCATGGCCCCCAGGAAGACCACCTGCCCGATGGCCTCGGTGTGCGTTCCGAACAGGGCGCGCCGCGTGCTTTCGTCGATCACCACCTCCTGCGCCCGGCGCGCCACGCTGGTTTCGTCGAAGAACTTGCCCTGCGCCAGCTTGATCGCGCGCACGCGGAAGTACTGTTCGCCCACGCCCTGGATAGAGCCGTTCACCGACACGTTGCGAAAGCGCAGCGTGTTGCTGGTGGCGACTTCCGGCGTGACGCTGTCCACATAGGCTTCGCGCGCCAGCGCCTCGGCGTCGGCCGCGACCAGCGTGCGGATGTTCACCGCCTTTTCATCGCCGAAGTCCTTTCCGGGAAAGACCTCGACCGTGTTGGTGCCGATCTGGCTGATGTCTTCCAGGATCTTGCGCCGCGAGCCTTCGCCCAGCGCCACCACCGACACCACGGCCGCGATGCCGATGATGATGCCCAGCATCGTCAGCGACGTGCGCAGCCGATGGGCATTCATGGCCAGCAGCGCCATGCGCAGGGCTTCGCCGCAACGGTCCAGGTAGGCCTGCCAGGCGGGGCGCTGGGCCAGCGCCGGCGCCTCGTCCTTCCTGGATTCGCGGCGCGGCGCGTCCGGGTTGCGCTTGTCGGCGACGATCTCCCCGTCGCTGATCTCGATGATGCGCTGGGCATGCCGCGCCACGTTCATGTCGTGGGTGACGATGATGATGGTGTGGCCCGCCGCGTTCAGCTCTTCCAGGATGCGCAGCACCTCCTGGCCCGTGTGGGTGTCCAGGGCGCCGGTGGGTTCGTCGGCCAGGATGATGTCGCCGCCGTTCATCAGCGCCCGCGCGATGCTCACGCGCTGCTGCTGGCCGCCGGACAACTGGCCGGGCCGATGCCCGGACCGGTCGCCCAGCCCCAGCCGCTTCAGCAACTCCGTGGCGCGTTCCAGGCGCGCCTCGCGGCGCTTGCCGGCGTAGACGGCCGGCACTTCCACGTTGCCTTGCGCGCTCAGGTCCGACAGCAGGTGGTAGCGCTGGAAGATGAACCCGAAGTGTTCGCGGCGCAACTCGGCCAGTTCGTCCGGATCCAGCGCGCCGGTGCTGCGGCCGCCGACCTTGTACTCGCCGCGCGTCGGACGGTCCAGGCATCCCAGGATGTTCATCAGCGTGGACTTGCCCGACCCGGACGCGCCCACGATGGCCACCATTTCGCCGGCCTCGATCGTGAGGTCGATGTCCTTCAGGACGGCGATGGTCTGTTCGCCTGCGGGGAACTCCCGGCGCACTCCGGCCAGGGAAATAAGCGGCCCGTCCATGTCAGGCCCCCGGCTTCGCCGCGGCCGGCGCCGAATCCGCCGACACCACGCGTTCGCCCACCTCCAGGCCTTCCAGCACCTGCGCCTGCACATTGTTGTTCATGCCGACACGGACCTGGCGCGCCTGCGTGCTGTTGTCCTTCCCGACCACGCGCACCGTGTAGCGCCCGTCCTCGCCGCGCTTGCCCAGGGCAGAGGCAGGCACGACGATGGCGTCCTTGGCCTCGCCCAGCACGATGAAGACCTGCGCGGTCATGGAGATGCGCAGCTTCTCGTCGGGGTTGGGCACGTCGAACAGTCCGTTGTAATAGACGGCGGCGCTGGTCGAGGTGCCGGTGGAAGCCGTGAGCGACGAGGTCGCGTCGTCCTTCTGGATGGAGTCCGGCGCGGGCTCCACTGCGCGCAGCTTGGCGTGATAGCGCTGGTCGGGCTCGCCCAGGATGGTGAAGTAGACCGGCAGGCCCGTCGTGACCCGGGTCACGTCGGCCTCGGAAATCTGCGCCTTGATCGTCATGGTGTCCACCTGGGCCACCTTGATGATGGTCGGCGCGCTCTGGATCGAGTTGACCGTCTGCCCTTCCTTCGTCACCACGGCCACCACCATGCCGTCGATGGGCGAGACGATGCGTGTGTAGCCGAGGTTGACGCGGGCGGTGTCCACCTGGATCTCGGCCTGGGCGATCTGCGCATCCAGCGAAGCGATCTCGGCGCGGGTCACGCCCAGCGTGGCCTCGGCGGTCTCGTAGGCCTCGCGCGAGCTGGCGTCGGCCGCCAGCATCTGGCGCTGGCGGCGGAAGGCGAGTTCGGCCTGTTTCAGCATGGCGACCTTGGCGGCCCGCTCGGCGCGGCGGGTCTGCAGGGCCGCTTCGGCGTTGCGCAGGTCGTTCTGCTGGGTCAGGTCGTCGATCTCGGCCACGAGCTGCCCTTTCTTGACCCGGTCCCCCAGCGCCACCTTCAGGGATTTCAACTGGCCGGTTGCCTGGGCGCCGACGCTGACGCGCTCGATCGCGTCGATGGTTCCGCTGGCCAGCACGCTGTCTTCAAGATTGGCCCGGCTGACCTCGGCCACGGCAAAGGTGGGCGGCGGCGGCGCGGGAAAGAATGCGGCCCGCGCCCCCAGGCCGACAAGCAGGAGGAGCGCGGCGATCAGGGTGTAGCGCTTGAATTTGCTGCGGGATTTTTTCATTGAACGTGATTGGAATGAGAAGCGGCCCCTGCCGCGGCAGACGCGGCCGGCGCTGCTGATGCTCAGGAATAACGAGGCGCCCCGCGATTGTTCCGTTGCGTGAACGATACAACGGCCGCGGCGCACCATCAGGACCCTTTTACCGCACCTGCCTCGAACGTGCAGTCATCTTGCCCCGTAAACAACCCGACTTGTCCGCTATGGCAGCTATCTCGTCACAGTGACTAGACACTAGCCCCGGCGGTGCAAAAAATCACCGCCTCGACATAGGCGGATGTTACGAACAGAATGAATGCAGTTAAGCCGTGTCTACCTCCCACAGATCCCCCTCTTCTCCTTCCAGTTCTCCGGAATTTTCCGGGGCGGCGCTGTTGTGCCTGCTGGCAATGATGAACCATCTGGCCTTGACGGGGGGACGGATCACTGTCTCGCTGACGGCATTGCAGATGGGACTGTCCACCTTCAAGGTGGGGACGCTGGTCGCGGTGTTCGCCGTGCTGCCGATGCTGTTCTCGGTGCGCGCCGGACGCTGGGTCGACCGCGTCGGCATTGTGCGCCCCCTGGCCATCGGCACCACACTGGTCGCCATGGGCACGGCCTTGCCCTTCATCTCGCAAACCCAGATTGCGCTGCTGGTGGCGTCCTGCTGCATCGGCATCGGATTCATGCTGCATCAGGTCGCGACGCAGGACCTGTTGGGACACGCCGAGCCCGCCCAGCGCCTGCGCAACTTCTCGTTCATGTCGCTGGCGCTGGCGGGGTCGGGTTTCTCCGGCCCTCTTATCGCGGGGCTGGCGATCGACCACCTGGGCACCCGGGCGGCCTTCGGTCTTTTGGCGCTGGGCCCGCTGCTGTCGGCGGGCGGTCTGTACGCCATGCGCCACCAATTGAAGGCCGTGGATTCGCAGTTGACCGGGGTGCGCGAGGCCCAGCGCCGCCGGGTCACCGAGTTGCTGGCCGTGCCGGCGCTGCGCCGCATCCTGATGGTCAACACCATTCTGTCCGGCGCCTGGGACACCCACCTGTTTGTCGTGCCCATCTTCGGCGTGGCGATCGGCCTGTCGGCCACCACCATCGGTGTGATTCTTGCTTCCTTCGCGGCGGCAACCTTCGTCATCCGCCTTGTACTGCCCTTGATCCAGCGCCGGGTCCGCTCCTGGACGCTGGTGCGGGTCGCCATGGCGACCGCCGCCATCGATTTCATGCTTTATCCGCTGTTCACCGACGTTACCGTCCTGATCGTGCTGTCTTTTATCCTGGGCCTTGCCCTGGGATGCTGCCAGCCCAGCATGCTGGCCCTGCTGCATCAGCATTCGCCGCCAGGACGGGCCGCTGAAGCCGTCGGCCTGCGGATGGCGCTGATCAACGGCTCGCAGGTGTCGCTGCCGTTGACCTTCGGCGCGCTGGGTGCGGTAATTGGCGTTGCCCCCCTGTTCTGGGCCTACTCCGTGGCCCTGATGGCCGGAGGCTGGGCCAATCGCAACCCCCCGATCGAGCCTGACCGGAATAAAACGTAGTCGTGAACATGCAGTCATCCCCTCCCGCTTCGGGCGTCCCTGGCGCCACCCTGCCCTTTCGCCTCTGGACCCCGGAAGAACGGCAGGCTTCGCTGGACGATGCCCTGCAACACTGGCGGTCGGGCGAGGATGTCTGGGTGTACGGCTACGGCTCGCTGATCTGGCGCCCCGATTTCGACTTCATGGAACGCCGGCTCGCCACCCTGCGCGGCCACCACCGCGCGCTGTGCCTGTGGTCGCGGGTCAACCGGGGCACGCCGGAATGCCCGGGACTGGTGTTCGGGCTGGATCGCGGCGGTTCCTGCCGAGGCGTCGTCTACCGCCTGGCCGGCGACCAGGTCCCGCATTATTTTCCCGCCCTCTGGGAGCGCGAGATGTCCACCGGCGCCTATCTGCCCCGCTGGATCAACTGCGCGACCGACACCGGTCCCGTCCGGGCCCTGGTCTTCATCATGAACCGGGACAATCCCGCCTATATCCGCGCCCTGCCCGACGCGGAATTGCTGGAGATCGTGCGCCGGGCCGCCGGACGCTATGGCCCCTGCACCGACTACGTGGTGCAGACCGCTCAGGCCCTGCGCGCCGCGGGCATCCATGACGCCCGCCTGGACGCCATCGCCCGCCGGCTCGAACAGGACGGCCGCCCGCTGCCCGAAGGCGCCTGAGCGGCGCCCCCCGGCCAGCGGCGGCGAACTTGCCTGGGGCCTGCGCGGGGTCAATGGGGAAGCCGGGCGCCAAGCGGTATAAACTCCCTGTTATCAACGCTGAATCCCCCGTCCCATGTCCGTCTCCGATCTGCGTCAAAGCTACGAAAAGCACGTGCTGCTGGAAAGCCAGGCAGCCGCGTCTCCGTTCGAGCAGTTCACCCGCTGGTTCGACGAGGCCCTGGCCTCCAAGGTGCCCGAGCCCAACGCCATGACCCTGGCCACCGTGGATGCCGCCGGCCAGCCCAGCGCCCGCATCGTCCTGATCAAGGGTTTCGACGCGCAGGGCTTCACGTTCTTCACCAATTACGAATCTCGCAAGGGCCTGGACCTGCAGGCCGAACCGCGAGCCTGCCTGCTGTTCTTCTGGCAGCCTCTGGAACGCCAGGTCCGCATCGAGGGCGTGGTGGAAAAAGTGGCTGCCGAAGAGTCGGACGCCTACTACCACAGCCGTCCCGCCGGTTCGCGCATCGGCGCCTGGGCCTCGTGCCAGAGCCGGCCGATCACCCGCGAAGCGCTGGAAGCCCGCGAACAGGAATTCCGCGAGCGTTTCGGCGAGCAGCCGCCGCGCCCGCCGCATTGGGGCGGTTACCGCCTGAAGCCCACCGCCTTTGAATTCTGGCAAGGCAGGCCGTCGCGCCTGCATGACCGCCTGCGCTATGTCGCGGACGGTCCGGCCTGGAAGATCGAACGCCTGTCGCCCTGATGCCGGGCGCCCCTGATGCCGGGCGCCTTGCACGCCCGTCCGAATATCGATTGCATGCCCGACTCCTCCCCTGATTTTGATGCCGCATTTTTCCGCACCGCGCTGGGCCGCTACGCCACGGGCGTAACGGTCGTGACGACCGCCGGGCTCGATGGCGCGCCCATCGGGCTGACGGTCAGCTCTTTCAACTCGGTGTCGCTGAACCCGCCGTTGATCCTGTGGAGCCTGTCGCTGGGCTCGTCGTCGCTGGCCGCGTTCCAGCAATGCGAGCGCTACGTCGTGAACGTGCTGAGCGCCGAACAGATCGCGCTGGCCCGCCGTTTCGCGACCGGCAAGACGCCGGACCGCTACGCCGGGCTGACGGTGCATCATGCGCCGGGCGGCACGCCCATGCTGGACGGCCACTGCGCCGCCTGGTTCGAATGCCGCAACCGCAGCCGCTATGTCGAGGGAGATCACGTCATCATGGTCGGAGAGGTGGAACGTTGCGGCCATAGCGGCGAACCGCCCCTGGTCTTCCATGCGGGCGGATTCGATCTGACGCCGGCCGGGACGCGCTCCGAAAGGAACACCCCATGAGCGCCGACGTCGATTGCGTCGTGATCGGCGCCGGCGTGGTGGGCCTGGCGGTCGCCCGGGCGCTGGCCCAGTCGGGTCGCGAGGTGCTGGTGGCCGAAGCCACCGAGGCCATCGGCACCGGCACCAGCTCGCGGAATTCCGAAGTCATCCATGCCGGCATCTATTACCCTGCGGGCAGCCTGAAGGCCCGCCTCTGCGTGCGCGGCAAACATCTGCTCTATGCCTATTGCGCCGAACGCGGCGTGCCGCACAAGCGCCTGGGCAAGCTCATCGTGGCCACCAGCGCGGCGCAGGCTGCGCAACTGGAGAGCATCGCGCAGCGCGCCCGCGCCAATGGCGTCGACGACCTGCAATACATTTCGGGCGAAGAGGCCATGCGCCTGGAACCCGCGCTGCAATGCACGGCGGCGCTGGTGTCGCCATCGACCGGCATCGTGGACAGCCACGCGCTGATGCTGGCCTTCCAGGGCGATGCCGAGAACGCTGGCGCACAATGCGTGTTCCACACGCCGCTCGTGTCCGGCCGGGTCCGGCCCGAAGGCGGCTTCGAACTGCAATTCGGCGGCGACGAGGCCATGAGCCTCACCTGCAACGTGCTGATCAACTCCGCGGGCCTGCAGGCGCCCGCCCTGGCGCGCCGCATCGACGGCGTTCCCGCCGCCAGCATCCCGACCGACTATCTGTGCAAGGGCAGCTACTTCACGCTGGCCGGCCGCGCGCCCTTTTCGCGCCTGATCTATCCGGTCCCGCAGCACGCCGGCCTGGGCGTCCATCTGACGCTGGACATGGGCGGGCAGGCCAAGTTCGGCCCCGACACCGAATGGGTCGGCACCGAAGACTACACCCTGGATCCCGCCCGCGCCGACGTGTTCTACGCGGCGGTCCGCAGCTATTGGCCGGCGCTGCCGGACGATGCGCTGGCGCCGGGCTATACCGGCATCCGGCCCAAGATCTCGGGGCCGCACGAGCCCGCCGCCGATTTCGTCATCGCCGGCCCGGCCACGCATGGCGTGCCGGGGCTGGTGAACCTGTTCGGCATAGAATCGCCCGGGCTGACCTCCAGCCTGGCCCTGGCGGAAGAAACCCTGGCGCGCCTGTCCGCCTGATCCCGCCCATCCCTACTTCCTTTTCAGCCCATTCCCCGCCATGCAGCACAACGACTACATCCTGACCCTGTCCTGCCCCGACCGCACGGGCATCGTCTACCGCGTGAGCGGCCTGTTGTTCGAATTGGGCTGCAACATCCTGGATTCCCAGCAGTTCGGCGACGACGAGACGGGCCGCTTCTTCCTGCGCGTGCATTTCGACTTGCCCGTCAGCGTGCCGCCCGACGACCTGCGCGCCCGCCTGGACGCCATGTCCACCGAATACGGCATGGAACTCAAGCTGCACGATGCCCGCCGCAAGGAACGCCTGCTGATCATGGTCAGCAAGCAGGGCCACTGCCTGAACGACCTGCTGTTCCGCGTGCATAGCGGACATCTGCACGCGGAAGTCGCCGCCATCGTGTCCAATCACAACGATTACGCCAGCCTTGCGGCGACCTACGGCATTCCGTTCCATCACCTGCCGGTCACGGCCGACACCAAGCTGGAACAAGAGCAGCAGGTGCTGGACATCGTGGACAAGGAAGGCATCGACCTGGTGGTGCTGGCCCGCTACATGCAGATCCTGTCGGCCGGCATGTGCCGCGCGCTGAACGGCCGCGCGATCAACATCCACCACAGCTTCCTGCCCAGTTTCAAGGGCGCGCGCCCCTATCACCAGGCGCATGCGCGCGGCGTGAAGATCATCGGCGCCACCGCCCACTACGTGACGTCCGACCTGGACGAAGGCCCCATCATCGACCAGGACATCGAGCGCGTGGACCACACCATGACCGCCCAGGACCTGACCCAGGTGGGCAGCGACATCGAATCCCTGGTGCTGTCTCGCGCGGTGCGCAGCCACGTCGAACACCGCATCCTGCTGAATCGCAACAAGACCGTCGTGTTCCGCTGATCCTCAGGTTGCCGCGGCTGACCCGCCCTGGGGCGGATCCAGGCGCGGGAACTGCCGCAGCACCAGCGCCACCGCTTTCTCCTGCAGCGGCGAACGCGCCGCGGACGGCCATATCGCCTGGCTGATGGAACGGGCCTCGTGCTCGAATGCGATAAAGCGCGTGCCGGCCAAACCGCTGCGCGACAGGCAGGCCGGCACGATCGACACCCCCAACCCCTGCGACACCAGCGACGCGACGCTCAGCCAGTGGCGCACTTCGTGACGGACCTCGGGCCGGAAGCCAGCCGCCACGCACATGGACAGCACGGTTTCGTAATAGCTGGGCGAAGCCGCGCGGGCGAAGAACACGAAGTCGTCCGCCGCCAGTTCCGCCAAGCGCAGCGTCCGCCGGTCCGCCAGCGGATGCGCCTGCGGCAGGCACGCGACGAAGGGTTCCGCCATCAGGTCGCGCGCCTGGACCTCGTCCGGCACCGGATTGGCGTGGATGAAGCCCAGATCCTGCTCGCCGCGCCGCACCGCCTCGATCTGCTCATGCGAGTTCAGCTCCGTCAGCACATGCTCCACATCCGGCAGTTCGGCCCGCATGGCATTCAGCAGCGCCGGCAGGCCCCGGTACAGCATGGACCCGACAAACCCGATGCGCAGCCTGCCGCGCAGGCCCGCGTCCACCCGCTGCACCAGCGTGCGCACCTCTTCGGCCTGGCGCAGCAGGGTCAGGGCTTCCCGGTACAGCACCTGCCCGGCGTCGGTCAGCTGGACGTGGCGGCTGGTGCGCGCCAGCAGGCGCGCGCCCACGTTTTCCTCCAGTTGCCGGATGGCGTAGCTGAGCGGCGGCTGCGAAATATGCAGGCGCGCCGCCGCCCGGCTGAAATGGCGCTCTTCCGCCACCGCGATGAAGTAGCGCAACAGGCGCGGATCCAGGTCCAATCGTCGCTCCTACACGATCTATATTTTTTTTGGATTGTTCTACATCAAAAGAGTATTTGCGTAGATTAATCCAGCCGCGCACCATCGGGGCATCTTTTTCCGTCCGACCAGGATCCCGCCATGGACACGCCCGTCATGACCGTCGCCTCCAACGCCACCGCCGTTCCGGATTCCCGTGGCCTGAACCTGTTCAACGCCGACCCGTACGCGGCCGCGCTCAGCCAGCGCTACCTGCCCGCCGCGTTGCACACCCACCTGCTGCCCCATCTGGAACGGCTGGGCGAGCTGGCGGGCGGCGTCATGGACGAGCTGGCCTCCACCGCGGACAAGCATCCGCCCACCCTGTCCGTGCGCAGCCGCGCCGGCGCCGACGAGTCCCGGGTCGACAAGCATCCGGCCTATGTAGAGCTCGAGCGGCTGGCATACAGCGAATTTGGCCTGGCCGCGCTGTCGCACCGGGGCGGCGTGCTGGGCTGGCCCGAGCCCATGCCGGCCGCCGCCAAGTACGCGCTCAGCCACCTGTTCGTGCAGGCCGAATTCGGCCTGTGCTGCCCGGTCAGCATGACGGACTCGCTGGCGCGTACCCTGCGCAAGTTCGGCGACCCCGCGCTGGTCGAGCGCGTGCTGCCACAGGTCACCTCCCAGGATTTCGACGCGCTGCGCCAGGGCGCCATGTTCATGACGGAACAGGGCGCGGGGTCGGACGTCAGCGCCACCGAAGTCACGGCCGAAGCGCAGGACGACGGCACCTGGCGCATCCATGGCGACAAATGGTTCTGCTCCAACCCGGACGCGGGCTACGCCATGGTGCTGGCGCGCAGCGAGCCGCAGGCCGGCCTGAAGGGCGTGTCGCTGTTCCTGCTGCCGCGCGACCTGGCCGACGGCACGCACAACCACTACCGCATCCTGCGCCTGAAGGACAAGCTGGGCACGCGCTCGATGGCCAGCGGCGAGATCCGCCTGGAAGGCGCGGTGGCATGGCTGGTGGGCGAACGCGGGCGCGGCTTCAAGCACATGGCCGACATGATCAACAACTCGCGCCTGTCCAACGGCATGCGCGCCGCCGGCCTGATGCGCCGGGCGGTGACCGAAGCCGTCTACGTGTCCCAGCACCGCCGCGCCTTCGGCAAGCGGCTGATCGACATGCCGCTGATGCAGCGCCAGCTCGTCAAGATGACGGTGTGGGCCGAACAGGCGCGCAGCGTCATGTTCCAGACGGCGCGCGCGCTGGCCGACGCCGATCAGGGCGCGGCCGATCCCGCCCTGGCCCGTATCCTGACGCCCCTGATCAAGTTCCGCGCCTGCCGCGACGCGCGCAAAGTGACCGGCGACGCCATGGAAGTGCGTGGCGGCTGCGGCTACATCGAGGAATGGACGGAACCCCGCCTGGTCCGCGACGCGCATCTAGGCTCCATCTGGGAGGGCACCAGCAACATCGTCGCCCTGGACGTGCTGCGCGCCATCAAGAAAGAAAACTCGCTGCCCGCCTTGCGCAGCCACATCGACCGGCTGCTGGCCGATGGCGCGCCCTGCCCGCCCTCCCTGGCCGATGCGCAGGCGCGCGCGCTGGAGCAGACCTATGCGCTGGCGGAACATGCCGCGCAAGGCGATCACGCCGAGCTGGCCCGCCAGGCCGCCTCGCTGCTCTATCACGCCGTATCCATGGCCGCGCTACGCTGGGAAGCCACCGGCGCCGGCCTGGAAAGCCGCGCGCGGCTGGCCGACCAGGTGCTGCTGCACCGCCTGGCGCCGCGCGACCCCTACGCCATCCCGCCCGACGAAAGCGCGGCCTGCCAGGCCATCCTGCAGTACGCGCTGTAAATCGACGCCGGCGGCACAGCCGGCGCGCCCCACCACTGGAGACATGCATGAAACGCTACTTCGCCCCCCTGCTGCTGGCGGCCGCGGCCGCCGCCGTCACGGCTCCCGCGCTCGCTGCGGACGCCTACCCTTCCGTTCGCCCCGTCACGCTGGTCGTGCCCTTTCCGCCGGGCGGCCCCACCGACGCCCTGGCGCGCCGCCTGGCCGAAAAACTCAGAGAGCCGCTCAAGCAGAACGTCATCGTCGAGAACCGCAGCGGCGCCGGCGGCAACATCGGTTCCGAGTACGTGGCCAACGCCAAGCCCGACGGCTACACCATCCTGTTCGGCACCTCCGGCCCGCTGGCCATCAATGTCAGCCTGTACAAGAAGCAGGGCTACAACCCGGAAACCAGCTTCGCGCCCATCATCCGCGTCGGCCACCTGCCCAACATCCTGGTGGTGAACCCGTCGGTGCCCGCCAACAACGTGCAGGAGCTGATCGCCTACGCCCGAAAGAACCCGGACAAGCTGAGCTACGCCTCGTCGGGCAATGGCGCGTCGTCGCATCTGGCCGGCATCCTGTTCAACCGCATGGCCGACACCAAGATCATGCACATCCCCTACAAGGGCACGGGCCCCGCGCTGAACGACCTGCTGGGCGGGCAGGTGTCGATGTCGTTCACCGACATCCTGACCGCGCTGCCCTACATCAAGGCCGGCAAGCTGCGCGCCATCGGCCTGGCCAGCGCCCAGCGCTCCGATGCGCTGCCCGACCTGCCCACCCTGTCCGAACAGGGCCTCGCGGGCTATGACGTCAGCGTCTTCTTCGGCATCGTCGCGCCCAAGGGCACGCCGGCCGACGTGGTGGACACCTTGAACAAGGCGTTCAAGACCGCGCTGTCCGATCCCGCGATCGAACAGACGCTGCGCATGCAGGGCATCGTCGAAGCGCAGGACAAGTCGCCGCAAGGCCTGTCCGCATTCATCACCACGGAAGTCCCCAAGTGGCGCGAGCTCATCAAGAGCGCCAACGTTTCCATCGATTGAGCAGAGCAGACATGGCCCCCACCCTACCCAACGCAGGCGCCCTCGCGGGCTGCAAGGTGATCGATCTGTCCCGCGTGCTGGGCGGTCCCTATTGCACGCAGATCCTGGCGGACCACGGCGCCGACGTGATGAAGATCGAACCTCCCGGCGGCGACGAGACCCGCGGCTGGGGGCCGCCCTTCCTGGGCGAGACGGCGTCGTACTTCATCGGCGTCAACCGCAACAAGGACGGCATGACGCTGGACCTGTCGCAAGCCGCGGGCCAGGAACTGCTGCGGCATATGCTGGCCGATGCCGACGTGCTGGTCGAGAACTTCAAGCCCGGCACGCTGGAGAAGTGGGGCCTGGGCTACGACACCTTGAGCCAGGCGTTTCCTTCGCTGATCCATTGCCGCGTCAGCGGCTTCGGATCGGACGGTCCGCTGGGCGGCCTGCCGGGCTATGACGCCTGCGCGCAGGCCATGTGCGGCCTGATGAGCGTGAACGGCGACGCGGACGGAGACGCCACCCGCGTCGGCCTGCCGGTGGTGGACATGGTGACGGGGCTGAACGCGGCCGTGGCCATCCTGCTGGCGCTCAATGAGCGCGTCCGCAGCGGCCTGGGCCAGTTCCTGGACATCACGCTGTACGACTGCGCCTTGTCGCTGCTGCACCCGCATGCGCCCAACTACTTCTACAGCGGCAAGGTGCCCCAGCGCAGCGGCAACGCGCATCCGAACATCGCGCCCTACGAGACCCTGCCAACCGCCAGCGGGCCGATCTTCCTGGCCGTGGGCAACAACCGCCAGTTCGCCCTGCTGGCGCAGACGCTGGGGGCCCCCGGCCTGGCCGAGGATCCACGCTACGCCGCCAACGCCGACCGCTTGCGGAACCGCCAGGCGCTGCGCGACGAACTCTCCGCGTTGCTGGCCGGCCAGGATGCCGCCGCGCTGGCCGACCGGCTGCTGCGCGCCGGCGTGCCCGCCGCTGCCGTGCAGACGGTGGACCAGGCGCTGGCGCATCCGCACACCCGGCATCGCGGCATGGTGCTGGAACAGGGCGATTACAAGGGCGTGGGTTCGCCGATCAAGCTGTCGCGCACGCCCGCCGCATTACGCAGATTGCCGCCCGCGCTGACCTAGTCTCTTTCGGCCAGGAGTACAGGGAAGGCGCGTTTGAGGCCCGGCTCATGCCGGGTCTTTTTTTCTGCGCGCTGGCTTTGCCCGAGCGGATCTTTCACAGCCGCCTACAACTTAGACATTTCGTTTCACCACGCGGCCGCTGGCCCGCCTTAGACTTTTCCGACACGCCGCGTTGCCTACACGCGCCCTCCCCGGATTCAAAGAGAGGAAAAGAACCATGGCCACGAAAGATCCGCAGGACCACGCTCCGCTCAAGCGGGTAATGGGCGCCAAACTGCTGCTGCTGTTCATCGTGGGCGACATCCTGGGCACGGGGGTATACGCCCTGACCGGACAAGTCGCCGCCGAGGTCGGGGGCGCGGCCTGGCTGCCGTTCCTGGTGGCCTTCGCGGTGGCCTTGCTGACCGCGCTGTCGTATCTTGAACTGGTCACCAAGTATCCCCGGGCGGCCGGCGCCGCGCTCTATGTGCACAAAGCGTTCGGCCTGCACTTCCTGACGTTCATCGTCTGCTTCACCGTCATGTGCTCGGGGCTGACGTCGGCCGCCACCGCCTCGCAGGCCTTTGCCGCCAACCTGTTCGTGGCCTTGGGCGTCAAGGCCGACAAGAGCTGGATCACGTTCGGCGCGCTGGGCTTCATGCTGCTGGTGATGCTGGTGAACCTGCGCGGCGCGGCTGAAAGCGTCAGGGCCAACGTGGTGCTGACCCTGATCGAGCTCTCGGGCCTGCTGATGGTGATCGTGTTGGGCTTCTACGCCATCTCGGGCGGACAGGCGGATTTCTCGCGCGTCATCGCGTTCGATACGCCCGAAGACAAGAGCGTGTTCCTGGCGGTGACCTCGGCGACGGCACTGGCGTTCTTCGCCATGGTCGGTTTCGAGGACTCGGTCAACATGGCCGAGGAAACGCACGATCCCAGCCGCATCTTCCCCAAGGTGATGCTGACGGGGCTGGGAATCACCGCGGTGATCTATGTGCTGGTGTCGATCTGCGCGGTGGCGCTGGTGCCGGTGGGCGAACTGGCCAAGAGCAGCACGCCGCTGGTGCTGGTGGTCAAGCGCGCCGCGCCCGGACTGCCCGTGGAATACATCATGCCCATCATCTCGATGTTCGCCGTGGCGAACTCCGCGCTCATCAACATGATGATGGCCAGCCGGCTGCTGTATGGCATGTCGCGCCAGGGCGTGCTGCCCGCCTTCCTGGCCCAGGTCCACCGCAAGAACCAGACGCCCTGGACCGCCATCCTGTTCACCACGGCGCTGGCCTTCGGCCTGATCATCCTGGTGGCGCTGGCCGACTCCCAGGCCATCCGCGCGCTGGGCGGCACCACCGCCCTGCTGCTGCTGGGCGTGTTTGCCTTCGTCAACGTGGCGGTGCTGGTCTTGCGGCGCGACAAGGTCAAGCACGAGCACTTCAAGATCAACCGCATCATCCCGTGGCTGGGCGCGGCGGCCTGCCTGTTCCTGGTCACGCCGCTTACCGGCCGCGACGTCATCCAATACCAGGTGGCGGGCTGGCTGCTGCTGCTGGGCGTCGTGATGTGGGGCGTGACCTATCTGGCGCGCCGCCGCGAATCCAGGATGGAGCTGGACCCCTCCGCGCTGGACTGAGCGCGCGGCCTCAGCCGCCCGCCGCCAGCCCCTCGCGCCGCGGGTCCGCGCCGCCCTGCAGCCCGGACCCGTCGATCACGATGCCATGGATGCCGCTGGGGAAGTCGGTGATGCGCACCGGGTGCCCCATGCGTTCGAGCTCAGGCGCCAGCGCTTCCAGCGGCGTGCCTTTCTCCAGTTCGGTTTCCTTGTTGCGGCTGCCCATGTTGGGCAGCGCGATGGCGGCCTGAATGTCCAGGTTCCAATCCAGCACCCCGACGAGCGTCTTGGCCACGTAGTTGATGATGGCGCTGCCGCCCGGTGATCCCACCAGCAGATAGGGCTTGCCGTCGCGCAGCACGATCATCGGCGCCATCGCGCTGCGCGGGCGCTTGCCCGGCTCGATGCGGTTCGCCACCAGCCGGCCTTCGGGGTCCTTGAACGACGACGAGAAATCCGTCATCTCGTTGTTCAGCAGGAAACCGCGCACGAAGATCTTGCTGCCGAACTCGCTTTCTATCGTGGTCGTCATGCTGAGCGCGTTGCCACTGCCATCCACCGCCACCAGGTGGCTGGTGGACGGCAGCTCCAGTGCATTGTCGCGGCCCAGGGACAACAGCTTGCCCTCCGGATCGCCGGGCAGGGCGACCTTCATGCTGCGGTCGGGCTGGATCAGGCCGCCGCGCGCGCGCAGATAGGCGGGATCCAGCATGGCGCGCACCGGCACGCGCACGAAGCCGGGATCGGCGACGTAGAAATCGCGGTCGGCGAAGGCCAGCCGGCCGGCTTCAGAAAAGTAATGCACCGCCTGCGCGCTGCCCGGCGCATAGCGGCCCATAGGAAATTGCTCTAGCGCGCCCAGCATCTGCAGGACCGCGATGGGGCCGCTGCTGGGAGGGCCCATGCCGCACAACTGGTAGCCGCGATACGCGCCGCAGACCGGATCTCGCGCCAGTGCCCGGTAGCCGGCCAGATCGGCCAGGCTCAGATCCCCGGGGACGGCATGGCCATGCACCGCGGCCACGATATCGCGGGCGATGTCGCCCTGATAGAACGCATCCGCGCCCTGGGCCGCGACCGCGCGCAGCGTGCTGGCGAATTCGGGATTCTTCAGCACATGGCCGACGGGCCAGGCCGCGCCATCGGGGGCATAGAAATACGCCGCCGCCGCGGCCTGAGCGGGCAAGGCCTTGTTGCCCGCCAGCAGCGCATGCAGGCGCGGGGACACGGCAAAGCCCTGCTCCGCCAGCCGGATGGCGGGCTGGAACAGATCGGCCCAGGGCAGGACGCCGTGCGCCTTGTGCGCCAGCTCCAAGCCGCGCAACAGGCCCGGCACGCCCACGGACATGCCGTTGTTCACGGCTTGCGCGAACGGAAGCGGCTTGCCCTCGGCATCCAGGAAGCGGTCGGGCCGCGCGGCGGCGGGCGCCGTCTCTCGGCTGTCGTAGGTCTGGATGCGGCCATCCTTGGCCGAGTAAAGCACCATGAAGGCGCCGCCGCCGATACCGGACGATTGCGGCTCGACCAGGTTCAGCACCAGTTGCGTGGCGATGGCGGCGTCCACCGCGCTGCCGCCGCGCCGCAGCATCTCGTCGCCCGCCATGGTCGCCAGCGGGTTGGCCGACACCATCATGAAATGCGGCGCGCGCACGATCTGGCGCGCCTGGACGCCGCTGGCGGCTTCCGGGTTCAGGTCTTCGGCTGCCTGCGGCGTGCGCGCCCAGGCGGTGGACAGAAAGGACATGGCGGCCGTCGCGGCGGCGAGCGCCAGGACGGCATGGCGGCGTATGCGCATGAGAGCTTCCGGGGTGGCGCCGGTCTTCCGGCAGGCATTCATGATAGTCAAGGCCCGCGCCGCTGTCGCGCAGGCGGCCGCGGGTGCCGCGCCACCCCATCCGGCATAGAATCGCGGTTTCGGTCCACCTTCCCAAACCATCGCGTCATGCGCCTGCGCCATATCGAGATATTCGAAGCGATCCGCCGTACCGGATCCCTGACGGAAGCCGCCGCCGCCCTGCACATTTCGCAACCGGCCGCCAGCAAGCTGCTGGCCCATGCCGAAGCCCAACTGGGCTTCAAGCTGTTTGACCGTGTGAAGGGCCGCCTGGTCGCCACGCGCGAGGCGGACATCCTCACGCCCGAGATCGCGCGCCTGAGCCAGGACCTCAACAGCGTGCGCAGGCTGGCGTCCAACCTGCGCGATCGGCCCAACGGCCATCTGCGCCTGGGGTGCGCGCCCGCGCTGGGACTGGGGCTGCTGCCGGGCGTGGTGCGCGACAGCCGCGAGGCGCAGCCCGGCATCACCTTCGACATCCACACCCACCATAGCGCCGAGCTGGTCCAGGGCTTGCTGACGCGGGAGCTGGACCTGGCCATCACGTTCGACACGAACGACTACCCGGGCCTGACGCGCATGGGCCTGGGCCAGACCGAACTGGTGCATCTGAGCCGCAAGCCCGCCACCGGTCCCATGCGCCTGTCGGAACTATCGGACCGGCCGGGCGACACACTGATCGTGCTGGATGCCGGCGACGCTTCCGGCGCGCTGCTCCAACTGGCGCTGGACGCGCAGGGGCTGACCCCGCAGGTGGCCATCCAGGTGCAAACGCATTACGTGGCGTGCGCGCTGGTGGACGCGGGCTGCGGCGACGCCATCGTGGATGCCATCACCGCGCTGGCGATGCTGCGCCCGGGCATGATCCTGCGCCGCCTGGAACCCGCGCTGCGCGTGCCGATCAGCATCATGGCGCGCAACCAGGACCCGCTGTCGGCGCTGCATCGCGACCTGATCGAACGGCTGCGGGCTGCCTGCGAGGCGCGCCTGGCCGGATTGGATGCGCCGGCCTGAGCGATCGGGCTGAACAATCGGCCCGAAAGATCCGGCCTGCCCAACCCGGCGCGCCGAATGCAAGACGGGCGCCCGTGGGCGCCCGTCTTGGTGTCGGCCGGGGCAGGCATGGCCCGCCCCGCGCAGCATCAGTCCAGCTTGATGTTCTGCTTTTTCACGACGTCTTGCGCCCAGTCGAACTGTTCCTTGATTTCCTTGGCGAACTCTTCCGGCGTGTTGCCGGACGGTGCCGAACCCTGTTCGTCCAGCGCCTTGATGACCTTGGGGTCCTTCAGGGCCACGACAGCGGCGTCGCGCAGCTTGTTCACGATTTCCATCGGCGTGCCCTTGGGCGCCAGCAGACCGTACCAGACCGGCTGGTTCAGCACGGGGTAGCCCGCTTCCTTGAAGGTCGGAACGCCCTTGACCGCGGCGATCTGCTCAGGCCAGGCGATGGCCATGGCATTGAGCTTGCCCGCCTGGATTTGCGGCATCGACGACGGCAGGTTGTCGAACAGGATTTCGATCTGGCCGCCGACGGCGTCCGCCAGGGCCGGGCCCGAACCCTTGTAGGGCACGTGCACGATGTCGGTGCCCGTGGCCATCTTGAACGATTCGCCCATCAGGTGCAGCACGCCGCAGGTGCCCGAGCTGCCGTAGGAATACTTGCCCGGGTTTTTCTTCAGCTCTTCGATGAAGCCCTTGAAGTCCTTGGCCGGGAACTTCGGATTCACGGCCACGACGTTGGCGGTGTTGGCGAAGTTGGTGACGGGCTGGAAGTCCTTGATCGGATCGTACGGCAGATCCTTCGGACGGCAGGCCGGGTTCACGGCCATGGTCGACACCGTCGCGATGGACAGCGTGTAGCCGTCGGCATCGGCGCGCGCGGCTTCGGAAGCGCCGATGGCACCGCCCGCGCCGCCCTTGTTTTCAACGACCATCGGTTGGCCGAGTTCCTGGCTCATGCGCTGCGTCACGAGGCGCGCAATGATGTCGGTGGAACCGCCAGGCGCGAACGGAACGATCACGCGGATGGCCTTGCTGGGATACTTGTCGGCGGCGTGGGCGATCGACACGCCGAGCGTGCCGGCAGCGCCGGTAGCCAGGGCGATGGCCATAGCCAGGGAGCGAACTTTAGTCATAGATGTGTTTCCTCCAGGATTGCGAGCCCGTATGTGAACGGACCGTTGCGTGTTGTACCCGCCTGTAGATGGGTCAGCAGATAACGGTGGGGGCGCCATGCTGGTGCGCAGCGTGGTGACGCCGCTTTTATAGGTGCTTGTTGTACACGCGCCCGCCGGAATGACGGAGAATAGCAGCAAATGCTTACACCCGCATAGCGCACCGATCCCCGGTTTGATGCTCACTGAACGCCCCCTTTTCCATGTCGGTTGCTCTTCTGGTTTTCCCTGATTTCATGCTGGTCGCGCTGGGTTGGGCGCTGCGTCACAAACTGGCTTTCTCACGCGAATTCTTTGCCGGCACCGAGCGCCTGGTCTACTTCGTGCTGTTCCCCGCCCTGCTGTTCCAGTCCATCCTCCGCACGCCCATCACCGCAGGCAACGCCGTCTTGCTGTTGCAGGCCACGGCGGCTGTCGTGGCCGCCGGTGTGGCGCTGGCATGGCTGGCGGGACTGGTGCTGCGGCCCTCATCGCTGGGCCTGGCGTCGTCCGCGCAATGCGGCTACCGCTTCAACACCTATATCGGCCTGGCGCTGTCGGCCAGCCTGGCCGGTTCACAGGGCCAGACAGCGATGGCACTGATCGTCGGGTTCGCGGTGCCCATGGCCAACGTGGCGGCGGTCTATGGCCTGGCGCGCCACAGCGGCGGCAATCTGCTGCGCGAGCTGGCGCGCAATCCGCTGGTGGTGTCCACGCTGCTGGGCCTGGCCTGCAACCTGGCCGGGCTGCACCTGCCCGGTCCCGTGGACACCGTGCTGGCCCGGCTGGGCGCGGCGGCCCTCGCGCTTGGCGTCATCTGCGTCGGCGCCAGCCTGGCCTGGGAAGGAGGTAAGGGCTACGGGACGCTGATCGCGTGGATGCTGGCGGTAAAGCTGGTCGCGCTTCCCGCCGTCGCCCTGCTGGTGGCGCACCTGCTGGGCCTGCCGCCCCTGGAAGCGCGGATGCTGCTGCTGTTCGCGGCGCTGCCCACCGCGTCCGCCGCCTACGTGCTGGCGATGCGCATGGGCGGCGACGGCCGGATGGTGGCGGTGCTGATCTCGCTGGGCACCCTGTTTTCGGCGGTCACGATTCCGATGTGGCTGCTGTTCGCCGGTCACGCCTGAACCCCGAAAAAAAATGGCCGCCCCAGGGACGGCCATTTCACGGCTTGCGCCGCCGATCAGGACGGATTGTGCGCGTTGGTCATCGAACCGGGCACGACCCATTCGGCGAACTGCGCCTCGGTCACGTAGCCCAGCGCCAGCGCCGATTCCTTCAGCGACAGGCCTTCCTTGTGCGCCTTCTTGGCGATCTGCGCGGCCTTGTCGTAGCCGATGTGCGGGTTCAGCGCGGTCACCAGCATCAGCGAACGGTCCACCAGCTCGGCGATGCGCTCGCAGTTGGGCTCGATGCCCGCCGCGCAGTGCCGGTCGAAGCTGGCCATGCCGTCCGTCAGCAGGCGCACGGATTGCAGGAAGTTGTGGATCACCAGGGGCTTGTAGACGTTCAGCTCGAAGTTGCCGCTGGCGCCCCCGATGTTGATGGCCACATCGTTGCCCAGCACCTGCGCGGCCAGCATCGTGATGGCCTCGCACTGCGTCGGGTTCACCTTGCCCGGCATGATCGAACTGCCCGGCTCGTTCTCGGGGATGCTGATCTCGCCCAGGCCCGAGCGCGGTCCGCTGGACAGCCAGCGCACGTCGTTGGCGATCTTCATCAGCCCCGCCGCCAGCGACTTCAGCGCGCCGTGGGCAAACAGCAGCGCCTCGTGCGAGGCCAGTGCCTGGAACTTGTTGGGCGCGGAGACGAAGGCCGTGCCGGTGGCGTGGGCCAGTTCGGCCGACACCTTGGCGCTGAACTGCGGATGCGCGTTCAGGCCCGTGCCGACGGCGGTGCCGCCGATGGCCAATTGGTGCAGGCCCGGCAAGGTCGCGCGGATCTGCTGTTCGGCCAGGTCCAGCTGCGCCACATAGCCCGACAGCTCCTGACCCAGGGTCAGCGGCGTCGCGTCCTGCAGGTGGGTGCGGCCGATCTTGACGATGTCGTAGAACTTGGCGCTCTTGGCCGCCAGCGTGGCGCGCAGCGCCTTCAAGGACGGCAGCAGATGATGCTCCACCTGGACGGCGGCCGCCACGTGCATGGCGGTCGGGAAGGTGTCGTTCGACGACTGCCCGCGGTTGACGTGGTCGTTCGGATGCACCTTGCGCTCTTCGCCGCGCACGCCGCCCAGCAGCTCCGAGGCGCGGTTGGCCAGCACCTCGTTCATGTTCATGTTGCTTTGCGTGCCCGAGCCGGTCTGCCACACGGACAGCGGGAATTCATCGGGCCATTTGCCGGCGATGACCTCGTCGGCGGCGCGCATGATGCCGTCGGCGACCTTCGGGTCCAGTTCGCCCAGATCGGCGTTGACCTTGGCCGCCGCGCGCTTGAGCCGCGCCATCGCATTGACCAGGGGCTCGGGCATCTTTTCCGTGGATATCGCGAAGAAATGCAGCGAGCGCTGGGTCTGTGCGCCCCACAGGTGGTCTTGAGGGACCTCGATGGGGCCAAACGTGTCTTTTTCGATGCGGGTCTTCATGGCGCGTACAACTCCGTGGCAGCGTCAGTCGAGGGGCGGCGGGAAGCCGCCGGGTCACGACATTATTGAGAATAGCAATCACTTATAGGTTAGCAGAAACCCGCATTCCTATAATTGCTCCAATCTGTGCTCCGATCATCGTTTTTTACCACTCGCTCCGCGCCATGTCCGCCCCTCTTCGCACCCTGACCTTGCACCTGCCCCACGAAGCCGCCACGGAAGCGCTGGCGCGGCAGCTAGCGCCGTTGGTGTCCGGCGCCAAAACCGGCCTGGCAGGCGCATGTATCCACCTTCAAGGGGACCTGGGGGCAGGAAAGACGGCCTTCACCAGGGCATTGTTGCGTGAATGCGGCATCACAGGCCGAATCAAGAGTCCCAGCTACGCACTGCTTGAATCCTATAAAGTTTCTAACTTATACTTCTATCATCTTGATTTTTATAGATTTAGTGATGCACGTGAATGGTTGGACGCAGGATTCCGGGATTTACTGCGTGATGATGCGGTCGTTTTGATCGAATGGCCGGAGCGGGCAGAGGGTCTTTTACCCCCGCCCGACCTGCTGATTTCCCTTGCCTATGCAGGCGATGGACGTGACGCCACCCTGACCGCGCACACCGCTCGAGGACAAACATGGTTGAACGCGATTGTCCCCCCGCCCAAGACGGCGCCCTTCCCTCGGCAGGCGCCACCCGGCGCCGCCTGATCAGCGTCGCCGCCACGCTGCTCGTCCTGCCGGTCATCCCCCGCCTGGCGCAGGCGGCAACGATCCTGGCCGTCCGTACCTGGCCGGCCGATGAATACACGCGGGTCACGCTGGAGCTCGACAGCGAGCTCAAGGCAGAACAATTCACGCTGGAAAATCCCCACCGCCTGGTGGTCGATATCGAGGGACTGACCCTCAGCGCGGCACTGAACGATCTGGTGTCCAAGGTCCGTCCCGACGATCCCTACATCCAGAGCCTGCGCGTGGCGCAGAACCGCCCCAACGTGGTGCGGCTGGTGTTCGACCTGAAGCAGCCCGTGGCGCCCCAGGTCTTCACTCTCAAGCCGGTAGCCGACTATCAATACCGGCTGGTGCTCGATCTGTACCCGAAGATCGCCCAGGATCCGCTCATCGCGATCCTGAACAAGCAGAGCGGCCCCGACGTGGACGATCCGCTGGCGCGCATCCTGGAAGACATCCAGCGCAATCCCGTGACGCGCGCCGATCCGCCGGAACCTCCCCGCGTGCGCGGCCAGCAGCCCGCCCCCGCCCTGCCGACGGCGCCCGCCTCGCCGCCGGCCACCGCCAGCCGCGGCAAGAAACGCATGCTGACCATTGCGCTGGACCCCGGCCACGGCGGCGAAGATCCCGGCGCCATCGGCAAGAGCGGTCTGCGCGAAAAAGACGTGGTGCTGCGCATTGCCCGGCGCCTGAAGGCGCTGATCGACAGCCAGCCGTACATGCGCGCGTACCTGACCCGCGACGACGATTACTTCGTGCCGCTGCATGTGCGCGTACAGAAGGCCCGCCGCGTGCATGCGGATCTGTTCGTCTCCATCCACGCCGATGCCTGGGTCAAGCCTTCGGCCAACGGTTCGTCGGTATTCGCCCTGTCGCAGCGCGGCGCCACCAGCGCCCAGGCGCGCTGGATGGCCGACAAGGAAAACGCGGCCGACCTGATCGGCGGCGTCAACCTGGGCAGCCACGACCGCCAGGTCGCCAAAGTGCTGCTGGACCTGTCCACCACCGCGCAGATCAACGATTCGCTGAAGGTCGGCAACGCCTTCCTGGACGAAATCAAGAAGATCAACCGCTTGCACAAGAACAGCGTCGAACAGGCCGGCTTTGCCGTCCTGAAGGCGCCGGACATCCCCTCCGTGCTGGTGGAAACCGCCTTCATCAGCAACCCCCAGGAAGAGGCGCTGCTGCGCAGCAACTCGCACCAGGAAAAGCTGGCGCAAGCCATGATGACCGGCATCCAGCGCTACTTCACGGCCAACCCGCCGCTGGCCCGCCTGGGCGACGTCAGCTAGCCGTCCAGGACCACGAAAAAGGGCTGTGCGCCATAGCGGCGCACAGCCCTTTTCCTTGCGGGTTCAACCTGCCCGCTGGCCCCGCATCAGGCCCGGCGCGACCGGACCAGCTTGATGACGGCGGCCCCCACCACCGGCACGATGGCCGCGGCCAAGCCCAGAAGGACGATGGTGTTCAGGTGTTCGCGGACCAGCGGGATATTGCCGAAGAAGTAGCCGGCCGCCACCAGGCTGATCACCCAGATGAGCGCGCCCAGGATGTTGAACAGCTGGAACCGGGCCAGCGACATGTCGGCCACGCCCGCCACGAACGGCGCGAAGGTGCGGACCACCGGAATGAAGCGCGACATCACGATCGTCTTGCCGCCGTGCTTTTCGTAGAACGCGTGCGTGCGCATCAAGGCGCCCCGGTCCAGAAAGCGCAGGTTCATCGAAAACACCCGCGGACCGATATAGCGCCCGATCGCATAGTTCAGCGTATTGCCCGTCACCGCCGCGATGATGAGCAGTATGGACATCAGGATCGGGTCGATATGCCCCGTCGCGCCGAACGCGCCGGCAATGAACAGCAGCGAGTCCCCCGGCAGAAAGGGCAGCACAACCAGCCCGGTCTCGGCGAAGACAATCAAGAACAGCACCAGATACACCCACACGCCGTATTGCGCGACCCAGACGCCCAGCGTCTTGTCGATGTGGAGCACCATATTGAAGAACTCAAGCATTGAAGCAGCCCTGATATCGGAAGGGGAATTTGTCAGCGACTATAGCCCACCGGACCATGACGCTAAAATCGTCCACACAGCTACACCAGACCCGAGTCCCATGACAGAACGCCGTTCCATTCTTGCGCTTCCCGACCTGCTGATCAGCCAGATCGCCGCTGGCGAGGTGATCGAACGGCCCGCGTCCGTGCTCAAGGAAATCCTTGAAAACGCCATCGACGCGGGCGGGCGCGCCATCGAAGTCCGCCTCGAGGGCGGCGGCATCCGGCGCATCGCCGTCACCGACGATGGCGGCGGCATTCCGCCCGGCGAACTGCCGCTGGCGCTGGCGCGGCACGCCACCAGCAAGATCCGGTCGCTGAACGAACTGGAATCGGTGGCATCCATGGGATTCCGGGGCGAAGCGCTGGCGTCCATCGCCTCGGTCGCCCAGGTATCCATCATTTCCCGCACCCGTGACGGCGAGCACGCCTGGCAGATCGACGCCGGCAGCATGCAGGTCGGCCCCGCGTCGGGCCCGCCGGGCACCACGGTCGACGTCCGCCAGCTGTTCGACGCCGTGCCCGCCCGCCGCAAGTTCCTACGCTCCGAGGCCACCGAATTCGGCCACTGCGTCGACGCGATGGAACGCATAGCGCTGGCGCATCCGCAGATTGCATTCCGCCTGTTCCACCACGATCGCGCGCAGCGCCAGTGGCTGCCCGCCGAACCGCCGCAGCGCATCCGCGACGTGCTGGGCGCGGAATTCGCCGAGCACGGCTTGCTCCTGTCCCACTCGGTGGGCGCCGTCAGCCTGGCCGGCATGATCACCCGCCCCACCGCCGCGCGCGCCCGGGCGGACCGCCAGTATCTGTACGTGAACGGCCGCTATGTGCGCGACCGCACCGTCAGCCACGCGCTGCGCGCCGCGTACGCCGACGTGCTGCATGGCGACCGCCAGCCCGCCTATGTGCTGTTCCTGGACATCGATCCGGCTGCCGTGGACGTGAACGTGCATCCCGCCAAGCACGAGGTCCGCTTCCGCGACAGCGGCGCCGTGCACCGTTTCGTCTCGCACGCGGTCAGCCAGACGCTGGCGCAGACCGGCGGCTCGTCGGCGGTCACGCCCGCTGGCCAGGGCGACGACGCGGAATTCGAAACCGTGGCGCCCCCCGCGTCCGGCCCGCAGGCCGCGGCGCCGACCGAGCCCGCCCAGCCCCCGCAGCCCGCTCCGGACGGTCCGAGGCCCGGTTACGGCGGCAACGCCGGCAGCGCGCCGTATGGACTGCGCCCGTCGCCCGCCGCGCAGCGCGCACACACCCAGGTGCCCTTCCGCCTGCACGCGGAACCCGCGGGCATCCCGGCGGCCGACTGGCAATCGCTCTACCGTCCGCTGAACGACGACAGCGCCGCCAGGACGGCGCCCCTGCGCGAACCTGCGCCCGCCCCCGCCGCCGCGCTGCCCGCGGATGAAGAGCATCCTCTGGGCATGGCGCTGGCCCAACTCCATGGCATCTACATCCTGGCGCAGAACCGCCGTGGCATGGTGCTCGTGGACATGCATGCCGCCCATGAACGCGTGGTCTACGAACAGCTCAAGCAGGCGCTGGACGCCCGCAGCCTGCCGCGTCAGGATCTGCTCGTTCCGGTGGTGTTCCATGCGCAGGAGAAAGACGTCGCCATCGTCGAGGAATTCGAGGACCAACTGAGCGGTCTGGGCTTCGAGATGCGCCCGTCCGGTCCCACCTCCATCGCCGTGCGCTCCGTGCCCGCCATCCTGGCCCGTGGCGACATCGAAACCCTGGCGCGCGCCGTGCTGCGCGACCTGGGCGCCGTGGGGGTCTCGCGCCTGTTGACCGAACAGCGCAACGAACTGCTATCCACCATGGCCTGCCACGGTTCCGTGCGCGCCAACCGCAAGCTCACCATCGAAGAGATGAACGGCCTGCTGCGGCAGATGGAAGCCACCGAGCGGGCCGACCAGTGCAATCACGGCCGCCCCACCTGGGTGCAGTGGTCCGTGTCGGATCTGGACAAGCTCTTTCTGCGCGGGCAATAGGTTTGTCGGCTTCCCTTCCCCCCCTTGCGTCCCTGGTCATCTGTCTTGCCGGTCCCACCGCGGCCGGCAAGAGCGCATCCACGCTGGCGCTGGCCGAACGCTGGCCGCTGGAAATCGTCAATGTGGATTCGGCCACCATCTATCGCGGCATGGACATCGGCACCGCCAAGCCCTCTCCCGAGGAACAGGCGCGCGTGCCCCAGCATCTGCTGGACATCCTGGACCCCGCGCAGTCGTATTCGGCCGCGGAGTTCCGCGCGGACGCGCTGCGTCTGATCGGGGAAATCCGCGCGCGCGGACGCATCCCGCTGCTGGCCGGCGGCACCATGATGTACTACAAGGCGCTGCGCGACGGCCTGGACGACCTGCCGCAGGCCGACCCGGCGCTGCGCGCCGAGCTGGAAGCGCGCGCCGCGCGGCAGGGCTGGCCCGCGCTGCATGCCGAGCTGGCAGTGCTGGACCCGGTCACCGCCGCGCGCCTGGCCCCCAACGACAGCCAGCGCATCCAGCGCGCGCTGGAAATCTGCCAGTTGTCCGGCCAGCCCATGTCCGCGCTGCTGCAGCGCGGCCAGCGCAAGCCGGACGACGATCCCAACCAGTACCTGACCCTCAGCCTGGAACCCTCCGACCGCGCCGCGCTGCACGCGCGCATCGAACAGCGCTTTGACGCCATGCTGGCCCGCGGCCTGCTGGACGAGGTGCGCGGCCTGCACGCCAGAACCGATCTGCACCCCGGCCTGCCGTCGGTCCGCTGTGTGGGCTACCGCCAGATGTGGGCCCACCTGGACGGCGAAATCGACCTGGACACCGCCCGCGAGCAGGGCATTGCCGCCACCCGCCAACTGGCCAAGCGGCAGATCACCTGGCTGCGCGCGCAGCCAGAACGCGTCGTCGTGGACTGTCTGGCGGCGGATGCCGTGGCCCGGACGATCCAGGCCGTGGCGGGGGCGCTGAAGGGCTGACGCCCGCACTGGATGCCTCGCGGGCAGGCGGCGCCATGCAGAAGCCGCCGCGTCGGGCGTCCACATGAAAAAACCCGCCAAGGCGGGTTTTTTTTACAGCATGGCCAGCGCGGCTTTACACCACGAAGGTCTGCGCCATGCCTTCTTCCTGGGGAACGATCTCGCCCAGCTTGCTGACGGTCTCGCCCTGCTCGCGCAGCGTGCCCGCGATGGCGTCGGCCTGGGCCGGGTCCACCACCAGCACCATGCCGATGCCGCAGTTGAAGACGCGATACATTTCGGTGTCCTCGACGCCGCCCTGCTGCTGGAGCCACTGGAACAGCTTGGGCATTTCCCAGGCGTCGCGGTGCAGCTTGGCCGACAGGCCGTCCTGCAGGATGCGCGGCACGTTGTCCAGCAGGCCGCCGCCCGTGATGTGGGCCAGGCCCTTGATGGCGGTGCCGTGCTTGGCCAGCGCGGCCAGAACCTGCTTGACGTAGATGCGCGTCGGCGCCATGACGACGTCGACCAGCGGCTGGCCGTGGAAATCGTCGTCGGGCTTGGCGTCGGCGCGTTCCAGGATCTTGCGCAGCAGCGAATAGCCGTTGGAATGCGCGCCGCTGGACGCCAGGCCCAGCACCACGTCGCCCGTCTTGATCGACTTGCCGTCGATGATCTTGGACTTTTCGACCGCGCCCACCGCGAAGCCGGCCAGGTCGTATTCGCCGTCCGGATACATGCCCGGCATTTCGGCGGTTTCGCCGCCGATCAGCGCGCAGCCCGACAGCTCGCAGCCTTTGGCAATGCCGCCCACCACCGACGCCGCCGTGTCCACCGAAAGCTTGCCGCAGCCGAAGTAATCCAGGAAGAACAGCGGTTCCGCGCCCTGCACCAGGATGTCGTTGACGCTCATGGCGACCAGGTCGATGCCCACGGTGTCATGGCGGTTCCAGTCGAACGCCAGGCGCAGCTTGGTGCCCACGCCGTCGGTGCCCGACACCAGCACGGGTTCCTTGTAGGACTTCGGCACTTCGAACAGGCCGCCAAAACCGCCGATACCGGCCAGCACCCCGGGGCGCATGGTGCGCGCTGCGAGGGGTTTGATACGGTCGACCAGGGCGTCGCCTGCGTCGATATCGACACCGGCATCGCGGTAGGTCAGGGGGGCTTTAGGTTGATTCGTCATGAGAAATGCCGTGGGGTATGTAACAATTGCTGGGATTTTGGTGGAACGCCCTGCATTTTACGATGTCGCGGGCGCAAGCTGGGCGGAAGGGCGCAAACCCAAGCCAGGCCAAGCGCTCGGACGCGACACCATCCCCCCAGGTGGTTTAAAGTGTAGGGTTGGCCGGTATTGATTTTGCCAGTTTCTGGCGGTTAAAGCCCAAGGCAAGGCAGTTTTGGCCAGCCACGGGCTTTTCCAGCCCCTGTATCACCGATTTTCTTGGCTTTTCCGGCACCCGGCAGCGCTGCCCGGCATGTCGTTCCGCGGAAATAAGCGGCGGAAATCCGCTACGAAATCTGCTACGAATGTTCGCGGCGTTGGTTTTCGGAAGTCCCGAAAAAGCCTGATTGATAACCTCTCATGAACCGCCAGCTGCTGCTCGACGTTCTTCCCGCGCCAGCGCCATCGCTGAACAACTATATCGCCGGCCCCAACGGGGAAGCGCTGGCCGCCGTGCGCGCGCTCGATCCGGGCCGCGCCCTGTATATCTGGGGCGCCGCGGGCTGCGGCCGCACCCATTTGCTGCGCGCGCTCACGGCGCGTCCCGACGCGGTGTTCATCGATGCGGCCAACGGCGAGACCATGCTGCGCCGCCTGGCGGAGGCCGATTCCAAATCGCCCATGCCCAAGTTCGTGGCGGTCGACGACGTGCATCGCATGGACGACAGCCGCCAGGCCGCGCTCTTTGCGCTGTACAACCGCTGGCGCGAATCCGCCGCCACGGGCCGCGCGTTCGCGCTGGCGCTCACGGGCGACCGCGCGCCCTTGTCGATGCCGCTGCGCGAAGACCTGCGCACCCGTCTGGGCTGGGACCTGGTGTTCCGCCTGGATCCGCTGTCCGATGCAGACAAGCTGGCCGCGCTTTCGGCCCAGGCGGCCGAACGAGGCTTGCACCTGGCGCCCGAAATCATCAACTGGATGCTCACGCATCACGAGCGCGACATCCGCAAGCTGGCCGCGCTGCTAGACGCGCTGGACCGCTATTCCCTGGCCACCGGCCGCCCCATCACCCTGCCCCTGCTGCGGGCCATGCTCGCAGATCCTGATTCACAACGCTCATGACCACCCGACGTCTTGCCCTGTTCGACCTGGATCACACCCTGTTGCCGCTGGACAGCGACTATCAATGGGCCGACTATCTGGCGCGCACGGGCCGGGCGGGCGATCCCGCTGAAGCCCGCCGCCTGAACGACGATCTGATGGACCGCTACAACCGCGGCGAACTGACCGCCGAACAGGCCGCCGAATTCATGCTCGGCCTGCTGGCCGCGCATCCGCCCCACGACCTGGCTTCCTGGCACGAAGCCTTCATGGGCGAAGTCATCCGCCCGTCCATCACCCCCGCCGCGCGCAACCTCGTGGAATCGCACCTGGAAGCCGGCGACCTCTGCGCCATCGTCACGGCCACCAACAGCTTTGTCACCGCCCCCATCGCCCGCGCCTTCGGCGTGCCCCATCTGGTCGCGACCGACGCGGAATATCTGCGCGGCCGCTACACCGGCCGGATCCTGGGCACGCCCAGCTTCAAGGAAGGCAAGGTGGTGCGCGTCAACGATTGGCTCGCCGGCATGGGGTTGGGGCTTGCGGATTTCTCCGAATCGTTTTTCTATAGCGATTCGGTCAATGATGTGCCGCTGCTCGAAAAGGTGACCCGTCCGATCGCCGCCAACCCCAGCCCTGCCCTGCGCAATATCGCTCAGGAACGCGGCTGGCAAGTGATCGACCTGTTCGACCACATGGAAGATTCGAAGTCCTAAATGATCACTGAAACCATAAAAAAATTCGTCGGCCGACTGTTCGCGCCGGCACCCAAGGGGCCGTTGCGCATCGAGCGCGACAAGCACGGCATCGACCGCCGCAACGTTTCGCGCCACGCGATCAAGGTATGCGAGGTCCTGCGCCAGCATGGCTACGAAGCCTACATCGTCGGCGGCGCGGTACGCGACCTGATCGTGGGGCTGGAACCCAAGGACTTCGACGTGGCCACCAACGCCACGCCCGAACAGATCCGCCCGCTGTTCCGCCGCGCCCGCATCATTGGCCGCCGCTTCCAGCTTGTCCACGTCGTGTTCGGCCAGGAGATCATCGAAACCTCCACCTTCCGCGCTCCGGCCTCGGAAGACCAGGAAACCGACGAGCACGGCCGTATCCTGCGCGACAACGTTTTCGGTTCCCAGGAAGAAGACGCCAAGCGCCGCGACTTCACCATGAATGCGCTGTACTACGACCCGCACAACGAGGAAGTCATCGACTACCACAATGGCGTGGCCGACCTGAAAAAGCGCCAGATCCGCATCATCGGCGACCCCGTCAAGCGCTACCGCGAAGACCCGGTCCGCATGCTGCGCGCGGTGCGATTCGCCGCCAAGCTGAACGGCACGATCGACCCGGCCACGCGCCAGCCGATCAGCACCATGGCCGAACTGATCGAGAACGTGCCGGCCTCGCGCCTGTTCGACGAAATGCTCAAGCTGCTGACCTGCGGCCATGCCATGGACTGCCTGCGCCAACTGCGCGCCGATGGCCTGCACAACGGCCTGCTGCCCATGCTGGACGTGGTGCTTGAACAGCCCGGTGGCGAACATTTCGTGGAGCTCGCGCTGGAACGCACCGACGCGCGCGTGCGCGCCGGCAAGACCATCAGCCCCAGCTTCCTGTTCGCCGCGCTGCTGTGGCAGCAGGTGGACGTGCGCTGGAAGCAACTGCGCGCGCAAGGCGAGCACACGATCCCGGCGCTGTCCGCGGCGGCGGACTCGGTGCTGGAAGAACAGACCGAAAAGCTCGCCATCCAGCGCCGCTTCTCGTCGGACATGCGCGAGATCTGGTTCATGCAGCCGCGATTTGAACGGCGCATGGGCAAGACCATCTTCCGCATGATCGAGCAGCCGCGCTTTCGCGCCGCCTGCGACTTCCTGCAGTTGCGCGCCGCCGCCGGCGAATTCGACAGCGTGCTGGCCCAGTGGTGGATGGACCTGGCCAATGCCGACGACACCACCCGCGCCGACATGATCGAGGAAGTCGCGCGCCTGCCGCGCGACGCCGCCGACGCCCCGTCCGCCCCCGCCGCGCGCAAGCGCCGCCGGCCTCGCCGCAGCGCGCCGCGCAGCGCTCCCGGCTCCGAGTAATCCCGTGTCCCGCCCGCCCATCCGCGCCTACATCGGCCTGGGCGCCAATCTGGGCGACAGCGCGGCCACCCTGCGCCGCGTCCTCGCCGAGCTGCAAGATACCCCGGGCGTGGCGGCGGTGACCGCGTCGCCTTTCTACCGCAGCGCGCCGGTGGACGCCACGGGCCCGGACTTCGTCAACGCGGTTGCGGCGCTGGATACCGTCCTGCCGCCACTGGCCCTGCTGGATGTCCTGCAGGCGCTGGAAAACCAGCACGGCCGCCTGCGCCCCTACCGGAACGCCCCTCGCACGCTGGATCTGGATCTGCTGCTGCACGGCGACGCGCGGCTGGACCACGAACGGCTGACCCTGCCCCACCCCCGCATGCATCTGCGCGCCTTCGTGCTGCTGCCCTTGCGGGATCTGGCCCCCACGCTGGCGCTGGGGGGCAAGCCCATCGGCGAATGGATCGAAGCGATCCAGGATCAGGCGATCGAACGAATCACGGATTGGAACGTGGACGAATAGGCCGTGCGCGAATAGACCGCGGACGAACAGTGCGCGGACGAACTGGCCGCGGCCGAATGCACCACGGACGTGGAACCCAAGGAAGAAATGGACCGTGCGCTGCGTGCGCGCGGCCCGGCCATCACGCCTTCGGCGTGAACGCCATCACCGCGCGCTCGACGTCCTCGACGCGGGGCAGACCCGCCTCGTTGCCCAGATGCTGGATCTTGTGGGCCGACGCGGCGCGCGCGAAGGTGAAGTGCTCTACCCAGGGCAGATCGGGCCGGTTCAGGCAGGACCAGACATAGGCGCCGTGGAATACGTCTCCGGCCCCCGAGGTATCGACGATGCGCGCGCCGGGCACGTCCAGCGAAGGCAGCGTGTCGACCCGCCCCGTCTCGTCGTACCAGAGCATGCCGCGCTCGCCCATGGTGACGGCGCCGATGCGGCAGCCGCGCGCCTTCAGCAGGTCCAGCAGGCCTTCCGGCGTCAGGCCCATCTGTTCGCACATGCGTTCCGCGCACACGGCCACGTCGATGTAGCGCAGCAGTTCGTCGGTGTTTTCGCGCACGCCGCCGCCGTCCAGCGACGTCAGCACGCCGGCCTGCCGGCAGGCCCGGGCGTAATGCAGGGCGGCGTCCGGCTGATGGCCGTCCAGGTGCAGGACCCGGTAGCCGCCGATATCCAGCCTGGGGAAGTCATTCAGATATTCCACGTCACGCGCGCGCAGGATCGCGCGCTTGCCGTGGTTGGGCATGATGAACGACAGGGACGAACGGCGCACCTTGCGCGCATGCAGCGACACCCCGTGCGCGGCTGCCATGTCGGTGTACATGTGGCCCAGCCAGTCCGGCGCCAGCGAGCAGATCAGGTCGGGCGGCGAGCCCAGCCGCGCGCAGGCGAACGCGGCCGTGACCGCATTGCCGCCAAAGGACACGGCATAGTCGCGCGCCACGCTTTTCTGGTCGCCCGTGGGCCATTCGTCGGCCAGCACGGTGACGTCGATGTAGGTGTGTCCGATGAAGAGCGCATCGCTCATGGGCCTGCCTTATAAAGATTGAGCCGATCGCTCGCGTTCGTCAGGCGCCTGACGCGCGTGACGCGCCTGCCGAAGCACCCGCGGATTCTCCCGCCTGGGCCAGCACCAGGCGGGCGCGTGCGATGACGGGCGCGTCGACCATCTTGCCTTCCAGCATGAAGGTGCCCGCGGCGGTGTCGCGATGCGCGGCGATGACGCGCCGCGCCCATTCCAGTTCCTGCCGCGCCGGCACGAAGGCCGCATGGATGACCGGCACCTGCGTGGGATGGATGCACAGCATGCCGCCAAATCCCATCTGCTGCGCCCGGCCGGCCGCGGCGGCCAGCCCGGCCTGGTCCTGCACGCCGGGAAAGACGCCGTCCAGCGCGGGCGCCAGGCCGGCTGCCCGGGTATGCAGCAACACCTGCACCCGGGCGTGGTCCAGCACGGTTTCCGCGCCCGGCGTGTCGGGCGTCAGTCCCAGATCCAGGCCGTAGTCCAGGCTGCCAAACGCCAGGCGCGCGACGCCAGGCGTCGCGGCGATTTCGGCGGCGCTCAGGATGCCCTGGGCCGTTTCCAGAATGGGGATCACGGGCAATCCCGTCTGCGCGGCGTGCCGCACCTGCCCCAGGCTTTCTGCCTTGGGCAGCAGGATGCCGGTGACGCCGAGCTTGCCCCGGCAGGCCTTCAGGTCGTCGTCGTGCCAGGAGGTCGAGGCGTCGTTGATGCGCACCCACAGCCGCGCCTGGGGATGCATGCCCAGGAAATCGCACAGGGCTTCGCGGGCGGAAGCCTTGGCCAGGTGTTCGACCGCGTCCTCCAGGTCGACGATAACCGCGTCCGCGCCGGCGGCCAGCGCTTTGGGGATGCGCTCGGCCCGGGAGGCCGGCACAAACAGGGCGCTACGAACGACGGGATGCATCACACAACCTCCGAGGCATGGAATGTCGCGACCTGGTCGGGCGCGTATCCCAACGATGCTAGCACCGCATCGGTATTTTGGCCCACGGCGGGCACCGCGCCCATGCGCGGCGAGAAGGCGTTGCTGCTGGCGGGCGGCAGCAACGCGGGCAGGACGCCGGCGGGACTGTCCACCTGGCTCCAGCGGGCGCGGGCCTGCAGTTGCGGGTGGGCCCACACGCCCGCCATGTCGTTGACGCGCGCATTGGCGATCTGCGCGTCCTCCAGGCGGTCGGTCACCTGTTCGATGGACAGGCCGGCGAAGGCGGCCTCGATCAGCGCGCGCAAGGCGTCTCGATTGGCGGTGCGCAGTGAATTGGAAATGAAGCGCGGGTCTTCGGCCAATTCCGCCTGGCGCAGCACCTGGGCGCAGAAGACACGCCATTCGCGCTCGTTCTGCAGGCCCAGCATGATGGTGGAGCCGTCACCCACCGGGAATGGCCCATAGGGGTAGATGGAGGCATGGGCGGCGCCGGCGCGCACGGGCGGGGCCGAACCGTCGAAGGCGTAGTACATGGGAAACCCCATCCACTCGACCATGCTTTCCAGCATCGAAACGTCCAGGCGGCTGCCCCGCCCCGTCTTCTGACGCAGCAGCAAGGCGTTCAGGATGGCCGAGTAGGCGTACATGCCCGCGGCGATGTCCGCGATCGAGCAGCCGGCCTTGACCGGATCGTCCTTCGTGCCGGTCACCGACAGAAAGCCGCTTTCGCTCTGGATCAGCAGGTCGTAGGCCTTCTTGTCCTGGTAGGGGCCGCCCTCGCCGTAGCCCGAGATATCGCAGACGATCAGGCGCGGATACTTTTCCTGCAACGCCTCGAACGACAGCCCCAGCCGCGCGGCGGCGCCGGGGGCCAGATTCTGCACCAGCACGTCGGCGGTTTCCAGCAGGCGCTCCATGATGCCGCCCGCCTCGTCCCGCTTCAGGTCCAGCGTGAGGCTTTCCTTGGAACGGTTGGTCCAGACGAAGTGCGACGACAGGCCGCGCACGCGTTCGTCGTAGCCGCGGGCGAAATCCCCGCCGCCCGGCCGTTCTATCTTGATGACGCGCGCACCCATGTCCGCCAGTTGGCGGGTGCAGAAAGGCGCGGCGATGGCGTGTTCCAGGCTGATGACGGTAATGCCGTCCAGCGGGCGGGAGTCCTGCGTGCTCATTCGGTGAACCTCAATTCGGCTTGGTGGGCCAGCGTGCCGTCCTGCTCGGCCCAGAGCTGGGCCACGCCCGGCTCGGTCAAGCGGCCGGCCACCTGGAAGGGCGCGGGCGAAATCAGCGGGCGCAAGCCGCGGTAGGACAGATGCGTAAGGCGGGCTTTGGGATGGGCGCGGACGAAGGCGGCAACCATCTCGGTGGCAATGAGGGGGCCATGCACCACCAGCCCGGGGTAGCCCTCGACGCCGGTCACGTAGGGATGGTCGTAGTGGATGCGATGGCCGTTGAAGGTCACCGCGGAATAGCGGAACAACAGCACCGGGGTCGGATCGACGGCATCGCGCCATTGCGCCTGGGGCGCGGGCTCGCTGCCCGTCAGCTTGGGCGGCGATGGCTGGCGATAGACGATGTCCTGTTCTTCCAGGATGGCCACTTCGCCGGACTGCTGGTATTCATGGCGCACGGTCACGAACAGCAGGGAGCCGGTACGGCCCGATTTTTCCTTGACCTCGGCCACGGTGGACACCCGTTCGGCCGGCACGCCGACCTTCAGCGGCTGGCGGAACTCCACGCGGCCGCCGGCCCACATGCGGTTGCGGTCGTGCGCGGGCGGCAGAAAGCCGCCGCGCGACGGATGGCCATCCGTCCCCAAGCCGTCCATGCCCACCGTGCTGATGAAGAAAGCCCACTGCCACAGGGGCGGCAGGGGATCGCCCGGGGCAGGCACGGGACCACCCAAGGTGGCGGCGATGCGCGCGGCATGGCCGGGATCCATGGCGTCCGCCTTGCGTTCGCCACTGCCGATCCATGCTGCCGGATCTGTAGAAGTCATGCCGATATCCTTTGGTGGAGTTTTTGCAGCCTGAAGCATGCCCGCAAGCCGTCCCCGTTGTGAATTCGTTTTTCCTCAAGGCGGGGTTTGCGGCGCCTGAATCGGACATCCCGCCCGCCTCCGGCGCCGCGCGCCGTAAAATACGGACCATGCACTTCGATCTCGCCGACCTCCGACTGTTCATCCACATCGCCGAATCCCCCAGCCTGACCCAGGCGGCCAAGCGGGCGCACCTGTCCCTGGCCGCGGTCAGCGTCCGGATCAAGGCGCTGGAGAATCAGCTCAATTCCCGACTGCTCTACCGCGACAGCCGCGGCGTGGAGATCACGCCCGCAGGCCAGAAGCTGCTGCAGCATGCGCGGGTCATCATGCGGCAGGTGGATCACCTTAAGCATGACTTCCAGGAACAGTCGGATGGCGACACCGGCCACATCCGCATTTTCGCCAACACCACGGCGGTCACGGAGTTCATGCCGGACATCCTGGCGCAGTTTCTGTCCGGCCACCCCGGCGTCACGGTGGACCTGCAGGAAAGGCTGACGCGCGACATCGTGCGCGGCGTGCTGGACGGCACCACCGACCTGGGCATCGTGGCCGGCCCGGTCGATGCGCCCGAACTGCAGACCATCCACTTCAGCACCGACCGGCTCGTGCTGGTCGTGCCCAACGGCCATCCGCTGCAGGACCAGGACAAGGTCAAACTGGTGGATGCGGTGCGCTATCCGTTCATCACCATGCACGAAGGCTCCACCCTGGTGGCCTTCTTGCGCGACCAGCTCGAGCGCGTCGGCCAACGCCTGCCGCAGCGAATCCAGCTCTACAGCTTCGATTCGATCTGCCGCATGGTGCAGGCGGGCGTCGGCGTCGGCGTCATTCCCGATTCGGCGGCACGCCGTTATGGCGCCGACACCAAGCTGCGCGTGGTCGAGCTGGACGAACCCTGGGTCGTGCGCGAACGCAAGCTGCTGGTGCGCGACGTCGACGCCCTGCCCGGCTGCGCGCGCGACCTCATCGAACAGATCCAGTCCTCGCGCACGCCTTGAATCCGCGGCCAGCCGGCGGCAAGAAAGCTGCCTGCCCGGCCGCGGCCGCGCGTCACTTCCCCGTGAACGCCGGCGCGCGCTTTTCGGCAAACGCCCGCATGCCTTCCAGATAGTCGTCGGTGTAGCCCAGTTCGCGCTGCAGCCGGCATTCCATGTCGAACTGCTGCGCCAGCGTGTTACCGCTGGACGCATGCAGCGCCGCCTTGGTGGCCGCGTAGGCCCGGGTGGGCCCGGCCGCCAGCGTGCCGGCCACCTGGGCCAAGGTGTCCGCCAGCGCCGCGTCGGGCACCACCCGCCAGATCAGCCCCCAGGACTCCGCTTGCGCGGCCGTGACGGATTCGCCGAACAGGGCGGCGCCCATCGCGCGCGCCGACCCCACCAGCCGCGGCAGGAACCAGGTTCCTCCCGCGTCCGGCAGCAGGCCGATCTTGCTGAACGCCTGCACGAAGCGGGCGGACTCCACGGCGAACACGACATCACACGCCAGCACCAGGCTGGCGCCCGCCCCGGCGGCCACGCCGTTCATCACGCACACCACCGGCACGGGCAAGGCACGCAGGCGGTTGATGAGGGGCCGGTAGTTCTTTTCCAGCATGAGGCTCAGGTCGCGGCGCGAGCCGTCCTCCGCAGGCTTGCGCTCGCCCAGATCCTGTCCCGCGCAGAATCCGCGTCCGGCGCCGGTGATCACCAGGCCGCGCAAACCGGGGTCGGCCTCCATCAGGTCCAGCGCCCGCGCCAGCTCGGCGTGCATGACGTCGGTGAAACTGTTCATGCGTTCAGGGCGGTTGAGCGTGATGACGCCCACGCCCCGCTCCAGCGTGAAACGGATCTGCGTGAATTCGGGGTTCCCGGTGCTCATGCCAGCTCCTCCAGTATGGCCAACTGCTCGGCCGTGTCGCCCAGCAACTGATCCACCACGGTCAGGCGCTTGAAATAGTCGCCCACCTCCAATTCGTCCGTCATGCCCATGCCGCCGTGCAGTTGCACCGCCAGCTGCGCCACCAGCCGGCCGGCCCGCGCGGCCTCCAGCTTGGCCGACGCGATCATGCGGCGGCGCTGCGCGGCGTCGGGTTCGGTCAGGGCCGCCACCGCCACGTAGGCCATCGACAGCGCCAGCTCCTTGGCCACCAGCATCTCGGCCAGGCGGTGCTGCAAGGCCTGGAAGGACGCCAGCGGCTGGCCGAACTGCTTGCGCGTCTTCAGGTATTCCACCGTGATTTCCAGCAAGCGCTCCATGGCGCCCGCCGCATGCGCGCACAGTGCCGCCGTGCCCCACTGCAAAGCGTGGGCCAGGGCCTGGTCGGCGGCTTCGCCCTCGGCCAGCAAGGCCTCGGGCGGCAGGCCGACCGCGTCCATGTCCAGCCGCGCGCAGCGCGCGCCATCCAAGGTGGGCGTGTCCGTGACGCGCACGCCGCCCGCGTCCGCCGGCACCGCCAGCAGCACGGTCTGCCCTTGAGGACCGCGCGCGCTCACCAGCCAGGCCGTGGCGGCGGCGCCATGCCAGACCAGATGCTTGGCGCCGCTGAGCCACCAGCCCTCGGCGGTCCGCGCGGCGCGGCAGTCCAGCGGGTCCGTGTCGTAGCGGCGCCCGGGTTCCTGGTAGGCCACGCTGACGATGGCCTCGCCCGACGCAATGGCCGGCAGCCAGAGGCCACGCGCCGCGCCGCCGCAAGCGTCGATCAGCGCCGCGCCCATGACCGCGCTGGGGATGACCGGTTCGGACACGAGCCCGCGGCCCAGTTCGGCGTGCACCGGCAGCAGGCTGGCCGGCACTTCGCCGAAACCGCCGAAATCCTGGGAAATGTTCAGGCCGAGCACGCCCAGTTCAGCCAGCGCGCCCCAGGCTTGCGCGTCGAGCCTGCCGGCGGCCTGACGGGCGCGGCGCTGGGGGAAAGTCCATGCCTGGTCCACCAGGCGGCGCAGGCTGTCGGCCAGCATGCGCTGTTCTTCGGTATAGAGGAAATCCATGCGTCGTGTTCCTGTCGGGTTGCACACCGGGCCTACAGGCCCAGCACCAGGCGGGCGATGATGCCCTTCTGCACTTCGGTCGTGCCGCCGTAGATCGAGGTCTTGCGCATATCGGCGTAGCCCGCGCCCGCGGCGGCCGCCATCTCGGGCCCGGGTCCGTGGAAATCGTTGCCGGCCTGCAGCCAGTCCGGGTCGTAGGGCCAGGCGTCCGGTCCGGCGATCTCCATCTGCAGCATGGCCAGGTCCTGCTGGATCTCGGACCCGCGGATCTTCAGCACCGAGGCCTCCGGGCCCGGTGCGCCATCGTTGCTGGACGCCACGCGCAGCAGCAGCATCTCCAGCGCCATGATGTCCACCTCGATACGCGAGATGCGGTCGCGCAGGCGGCTGTCCGCCAGCAGGGGCCTGCCATGCGACTGCGCGCGCGCCGCCATGGTCTTCAGGATGCCCAGCTCGCGGTGGCAATGGCCCAGGCCGGCGATGCCGGTGCGTTCATGGCCGAGCAGATACTTGGCGTAGGTCCAGCCCTGGTTCTCTTCGCCCACCAGATTGGCCGCCGGCACGCGCACGTCTTCAAGCCAGACCTCGTTGACATCGTGGCCGCCGTCCAGCGTGCGGATTGGGCGCACGGTGACGCCCGGGGAGCGCATGTCCAGCAGCAGCATCGAGATGCCGCGTTGCGCGCGCGCATCCGGATCGGTGCGCGCCAGGCAGAACATCCAGTCGGCGTATTGCGCCAGCGTGGTCCAGGTCTTCTGGCCGTTGACCACGTAGTCGTCGCCATCGCGCACGGCGCGCGTTTTCAGCGACGCCAGATCGGACCCGGAACCCGGCTCGGAATAGCCCTGGCACCACCAGTCCTCCACCCGCAGCATGCGCGGCAGCAGACGGGCCTGCTGGTCGGCGCTGCCGTACTTCATCAGCACCGGGCCGATCATGGACAGGCCGAAGGGCAGCAGGCGCGGCGCGCCCGCCTTGAAGCATTCCACTTCGAAGATCAGGCGCTGCAGCGCATTCCATCCGGTGCCGCCGTGCTCGACGGGCCAGTTCGGCGCGCCCCAGCCCTGATCGGTCAGGATGTTGTGCCAGCGCACGTAGTCGTCGCGTTCCAGCCGCTGATGACGCAGCACCTTGGCGCGGATATCGTCCGGCAGCTTGGCGGCGGCGAAGGCGCGCACCTCTTCACGGAATTGGCGCTCTTCCGGCGTCCAGGTCAGGTTCATGGTCTACCTCCTTTGCCCGGTATCTAGCCACGGCCTGGACGCCCGGACAATCTGGCTCTTCCGAAGACGGGCTTCGCGCAGCGTGTAGGGCGCGGACCACTACAGGTTCGCAAAAGGCCTGCTTCAGCAATGAAGAATGGCCGAAGCGGCCCACACTGCCGACACTAGTGCCTGCCAACCCATGCGAGGTTCCTGTCCACAGGCCCTGGCATCCGTCATTCACTGGAATCCCATCGCATCATGACTGTTCCCGATCAGCAGGAATCCGTGCCGCAGGGCGTCGAGGCGCAGTACCGCCAGGCGCTCGACGACGGCAGGTTCCTTATCCAGCATTGCGGCGGCTGCGACCGCGCGGTGTTCTATCCCCGAATGATCTGCCCCCATTGCGGCGCGGACAAGCTTGCATGGACCGCGCCCGACGGGCGCGGCACCGTCTATTCCACCACCGTCGTGCGGCGCAAGCCCGACGCGGGCGGCGACTACAACGTGGCCCTGATCGACCTGCAGGAAGGTGTCCGGCTCATGAGCCGCGTGGAGGGCGTCGCGCCCGGTGCGGTGCATATCGGCATGGCGGTCCGCGCCCAGGTGGCCCGGCAGAACGGACAAGGACTGGTGGTGTTCGTACCCAACAAGGAGGCGCAATGACGCTGAACGATTTGCGCGGCGCCGTGGCGGTGGCCGGCGTGGGCCACGCCGGCCTGGGCCAGGCCACGGGCTATACCGATATGGAAATCCTGGTGCAGGCGGCGCAACGCGCCGTGGCGGACGCGGGCCTGACGATGCGCGACATCGACGGCATCTGCACGGCCAGCGTCGCCGCGCCCATGTGGGCCATGCCGGTGATCGAACACCTGGGCATCCGCCCCACCTTCATCGACAGCACCATGCTGGGCGGTTCCAGCTTCGTGGCGCACCTGCTGCCCGCGCTGCATGCGCTGGCCTCGGGCCAATGCGACGCGGTGCTGGTCTGCTACGGCAGCACCCAGCGCACGTCCACGCTGAGCCGCGCCGAGGTCGGGCGTGTGCGCAAGCAGTTCGATCCCCAGCCTTACGAAACCCCCTACGATCCGCTGAGCCCGCTGTCTTCCTATGCGCTGGCGGCGGCCCGCCACATGCATCAGTACGGGACGCGCCGCGAACATCTGGCGCAGGTGGCGCTGGCAGCCAACCAATGGGCGCAGTTGAATCCCGAGGCGCAACTGCGCGAACCCGCCACGCTGGATCAGATCCTGTCCGCCCGCATGGTGTCCGACCCCCTGAGCGTGCGCGACTGCTGCCTGGTCACCGACGGCGCGGGCGCCTATGTGCTGGTGCGCGCGGACCGCGCGCGCGACCTGCCCCGGCCGCCCGTCTATGTGCTGGGCAACGCCACGGCGGTGTGGAACCGGCAGATTTCCTCGATGGAAGACCTGACCGTGACCGCCGCCGCCGAATCCGGCCGCCGCGCCTTCGACATGGCGGGCGTGGCGCCCAAGGACATCGACGTCGTGGAGCTGTACGACGCCTTCACCATCAACACCCTGCTCTTCCTGGAGGACCTGGGTTTCTGCGCCAAGGGCGAAAGCAAGGATTTCATCGCGGACGGCGCCATCGCCCCCGGCGGCAGGCTGCCCGTCAACACCAATGGCGGCGGCCTGTGCTGCGTGCATCCAGGCATGTACGGCGTTTTCATCATGATCGAAGCCGTGCGCCAATTGCGCGGCGAAGGCGGCGCACGCCAGGTCGGCGGCGCGCAGCTCGCGCTCGTGCATGGCAACGGCGGCACGCTGTCCAGCCAATCCACCGCAATCCTGGGCACCCAGGCGACGCTTTGATTCGTACGGCAACTTCGATGTCTCACGCAGAATCCCACACCCGCATCCATGATGTGCTCGCATCGCAGGCGCGCCGGCAGCCCGGCGCCATCTGCCTGTACGAAGAAGGCGGCGGCACGCTGAGCTACGCGCAACTGTGGCAGCGCGTGCAGGACGTGGCCGGCTGGCTGCGGGACCAGGGCGTGCATCCCGGCCACCGCGTGATGATGGTGGGCGAGAACTGCTCGGCCATGATCGCGGCGCTGTTCGGATGCAGCCTGGCGGGCGCTTGGCCCGTGGGCGTGAACGCCCGCCTGTCGGCGCGCGAGACGGACACCATCCGTCAGCATGCGCAGCCTGAACTGCTGCTGTACACCACGGGCATCTCGCCCTCGGCGGCCGCCCATGCCGACGCCGCCGGCGCTGCTGACGCGGATCCGGCCGTCTGGGGGCCTGGCGTGCAGGCCGTGCGCGCGTCCCGGCCGACGCAGGCGGAAGCCGGCGAACTGGCGGCGGAAGTGGCCACCGTGATCTATACGTCGGGCACCACGGGCGCGCCCAAGGGCGTGATGGTGCCGCACCGGGGTCTGCTGCATTTTGCGCGGGTATCGGCGGAGTCGCGGCGCCTGGCGCCGCATGACATCGGCTATGCCGCGCTGCCCATGTCGCACATCTTTGGCATCGCGACCGTGCTGATGGCCACGCTGCACGCGGGCGCCAGCCTGGTGCTGCGCAGCCGTTTCGATGCGGCCGACGCCTTCAAGGCGCTGGAGCATCCAGGCGTCAGCATCCTGCAGGGCGTGCCGACCATGTTCAGCCGCATGATGGCCGTGGCCCCCCCGCGCGCGGAACTGCGCGCGCCCGCCCTGCGCTATCTCTACACCGGCGGCGCGGCGCTCGACCCGACATTGAAGCGCGATGCGCAGCGCTACTTCGGCGTGCCGATGCATCACGGCTACGGCATCACGGAGTACGCCGGCTCCATGTTCGTCACCGACATCGATGCGCCGCGCGACGATTGTTCCGCAGGCCATGCCGTTGACGGCGTGGAAATACGCATCGGTAGCCCCGATGCCGGCGTACCCGTGCCTGGCGAACGCGGCGGCATCCTGATCCGGGGCCCCGGCGTGATGCTTGGCTACTACCGCAGCCCCGAGCAAACCGCGCAGGCGCTGCTGCCCGGCGGCTGGCTCGACACGGGCGATATCGGCTTTGTCGACGCCGGAGGCGCGCTGTTCATCTCGGGACGTTCCAAGGACCTGATCATCCGCTCTGGGTTCAACGTCTATCCGATCGAGGTCGAGTCGGTGATCAACGCGTTCCCGGGCGTGCGCCTGTCGGCGGTGGTGGGCCGTGGCACCGCCGACCAGAACGAAGAGGTCATCGCTTTCGTCGAGCCCCTGCCCGGCGCCACGATCGACATCAACCTGCTGATGCTGCATCTGCGCGCGCAGTTGGCGCCGTACAAGCGGCCGGCGCGTATCGTCCCCATCGACACGATCCCCACCACGGTCAGCGGAAAGATCTTGAAGCAACCCCTGAAAGAAAGGCTGGCGTAGGCGCGGACAGACGTTCCGCTCCACGACCCGCCACTCATGCACAAGGAGACAAGAGCGTGAACATCAAGAACCTGTTTGCCGCGGCGACCGCCGTTGCCGCACTGGCCACCACCCACGGCGCGTGGGCGGAAGGCTATCCGGAACGTCCCATCCGCCTGCTGGTGGGCTATGCCCCGGGCGGCCCCGTGGACACCACGGCCCGCGTCTTCGCCAAGTATCTGGGCGACAAGCTGGGCCAGACGGTGGTGGTGGAAAACCGCGCGGGCGCCAGCGGCATGATTGCGTCGGACGCCACCGCGAAGGCCGCGCCCGACGGTTACTTGCTGGGCTTCGCGGCCAGTCCGACCCTGACCATGTCGCCGCTGGTGCAGCGCAGTACGCTGTTCGATCCGCGCAAGGATTTTTCATTGATCGGGCTAGTGGTGGACTATGCCAATGTGCTGCTGATCGGTCCGCAGATTCCGGCCAAGAATGTGGAGGAGCTGGTCGGTTATGCGCGTTCGCATCCCGACGCCGTGTCGTTCGGGTCGGCGGGCATCGGGGCATCCAATCACCTGTCCGCGGAGCTGCTGAAGAAGCAGTCGGAAGCCGCGATGCTGCATGTGCCCTATCGCGGCAACTCGCCGGCCATGATGGACGTGATCAGCGGCAAGGTGACGTTCATGTTCGACATCACCAGCACGGCCATCCCTTTCATCAAGAGCGGCAAGGCGCGCGCGCTGGCTGTCACCTCGAAGACGCGCAACCCTGAATTGCCGGACGTGCCGACGATGATCGAAGCCGGCATGAAGGACTATGAAGTGGTGGGCTGGTATGCGCTGGTGGGCCCGAAGAAGCTGCCCGATGCGGTGTCGGCGCGCCTGACGCGCGCGCTGGGCGAGGTGTCGAAGGACCCCGCTTTCCGCCAGGCGATGACAGAGGGCGGGTACGCCATCAATACCGGCGATTCCGCGGCCCTGCAAAGCCGCATCGACCGCGAGTATGCGCTTTGGTCGGACGTGATCCAAAGCGCCAACATTCAGGCCAACTGATCCTCACCGGAGCCCCACGATGAATCCTCCGCTTGCGCTGCACGCCCAGACCCGATTGCCAGTCATCGGCGCCCCTATGTTCCTGGTCTCGGGGCCGCAATTGGTGGTGGCGCAATGCGCGGCGGGGATCATCGGCACGTTTCCGTCGCTCAATGCCCGTCCGCAGGAGCGGCTGCACGACTGGATTACCCGCATCGAGGAGGGTCTGGCGGCGAAGCGCAAGGCCGATCCGGACGCCAAGGTGGCGCCGTACGGGGTGAATCTGATCGTCCATCCCAGCAATGAACGCTGGCAGGGCGATCTGGCGATCTGCGCCGAGCGGCGCGTGCCGCTCATCATTACTTCGCTGCAGGCGCCGGAGGCGGTGGTGAAGGCGGTGCATCCATACGGAGGTCTGGTCTATCACGATGTGACGAACGTGCGGCATGCGAAGCGGGCGCTGGACGCGGGGGTTGATGGGCTGATCCTGGTGGCGGCTGGCGCGGGCGGCCATGCGGGGCAGGTCAATCCGATCGCGCTGGTGAATGAGATCCGCGCGTTCTATGACGGGCCGCTGGCGCTGTCGGGTTGCATCAGCCACGGCAAGGACATTCTGGCGGCGCAGATCCTGGGCTGCGATTTTGCGTATATGGGCACGCGTTTTATCGCGACGCAGGAGTCGCTGGCGAACGAGGCGTATCGGGAGATGGTGCTGGAGGCACAGGCGGCGGATGTGACCTATACGCCGTATTTCTCGGGCGTGCCGGCGAACTATCTGTCGGCCAGTATCCGGGCGGCGGGGCTGGATCCTCTGGTGCTGGCGAAAGGGGGCGAGGCGCCGCCGGCGAATATGGACAAGAGTTCGCGGCCGAAGGCTTGGAAGGATGTTTGGAGCGCGGGGCAGGGAGTGGGGGCCGCGCAGGAGATCTTGGCTGTGGGGACGTTGGTGGAGCAGCTGTTGGTGGAGTATTTGGGGGCTCGGGAGGGGGTGGGTCGGGCGGGGTGATTGGTTCGTGGTGTTTTAGTGTTTTGAAGTTTTGGTGTTTTGGTGTTTTGGTTCGTTACTGCGGTATTGCTGGCGGGGGATGGAGTTTTTTTGACGCCTGGTATGGCGGGGGCCTGGGGGGTGCGGGGCTGCGATTGTGTAGTGGTCTAATTTTGGTAGACACCCAGTTAGGTTGAACCTAGGAGGTGGGTCATGACCAAGATTAGAAGACGCGTGTTTACAGCCGAGTTCAAGCTGGAAGCTGTTCGGATGGTCAAGGACAAGGGTTTCAGCGTGCCCGAAGTCTGCGCCTCTGTGGGGATTGGCGAGACAGCGTTACG
>NZ_LMIU01000012.1 GCF_001428845.1 Achromobacter sp. Root83
TCGAACAAGCCTGCGTTGGAAGAGGAATACACCGAGGCCGAGTATGCAGAGGCCGAAGCCGAGAACGACGGCGTCGAATGGAGCGACGAAGACCTGGACGGTCCACAGGGCGTGGTGGCGCCGCTCAACACGATCGCTGTCGAAGATGTGGAGGCGAGCGCCAATGCGTTCGACGCCTGGTTGCGCAAGAACAGCAACGACATCATCACCTTGCCGCGCCTGACAGCCGCCGCCGGCGTGGTGCCGGTGCTGGGCAACATCATGGCGCTGGTGGATGCCGTGGGCGACATCATCAAACTGAGCGATAGCCAGAAGCGCCAGTTCACGGACTGGGTCAGCTTGGGCATCAATCTGTTCGGCGTGATCCCCGCGCCTGGCACCGCGGCGGCGCGCATGAGCCTGCGGCCGGCCTTGTTCCTGGTGCAAAAGGAAGTTGCGCGGCAAGCCAAGGCAGGCCTGGGCGACGCCATCATCAGCGTGCTGGCGGCGCACCTGAACGAGAACATTGCCGGCGACATCGGGCAGTTCGCCGAAGCCGCGCAGGCCCGCCTGCAGGAACTGCTCAAGAGCGCGGGCGGCAAGGCCGAAGAGATCATCAAGTCCATCGCACAGGGCCTGGAAAGCCTGACCAAGCCCGAAAACGCCGAAGCCGCCTTTGTCAAAGCCGATCAACTCTGGGCGTCGGCGCAAGGCAAGATCCTGGATGACCCCACCGCGGCAATCGAAGATGCCTGGGGGGCCTTGTGCAGTTTCTGGGGCGGCAGCAAAACCAAGGCGAAAAACGCCGCCAAGGGTTTCATTCCGCCAGAGGCCAAGCGCCTGATGCTGGGCGGCGCCAGCCGCTTGAACACATTGGCGCCAGAGGTCAACCAGGGCATACAGTCGGTAGGCGACGAGAACAACACGGCAAGCATCGCCACCTTGCTGACGCAGTTGTCGGTGGCGGTGCTGCTGTGGCGCCAGCGCAAGGGCTATGCCATCGGCGCGAACATTCGTCCGGCCGTGGCGAACCGGGCGCGGCAGATCTCGCGTTCGATGCGGCTGGCTCGCATCCGCCGGCAACGCCGGGCGCGCCAGAATGCCAACAGAGATAAGAACTGTGCGTGCATGGCCACCGGCAACAGCATCAGTTTCGCCATGGGCACGGAGAGCTTCACGCACACGGACTTCTCGCTGCCCGGGCCCTTCCCGCTGCACTGGTCACGCACTTACTGTTCCAACCTGGCGGCCTACGACAAAGGCGTGATGGGCGCCCGTTGGATCAACGAGTTCACGACACGCTTCGATATCAAGACGGCGGGCGCCGACCGCGAGGCACTGCGCTATCACGCCGCCGACGGACGGACCCACGAGTATCCCTTGCCGCAGATCGGCAAGTTCCACTATGACCCGATTGAAAACTTGACGCTCGTGCGCGTCTCGGAGACCGAGCTGACCTTGGCCCAAGGCTACGAGCGGCGCGCGACCTATCAACGGGACGGAAGGCGTTTTCGCCTGGCCTTGCGCGGCGGCGCGCGGGTGTCCTTGCACTATCAACATAGGGTGGGTGCTCGCAGTGTCTTGTCGGATCTGATTACCTACCAGGACGAGGACCTCCATACGCACGTGGGCACGCAGTTGGACGCCCACGGACGAATCGCCGCGCTCTGGCTGATCGCCGGCGGTGAACTGCAACGCCAGTTGGCGCATTACCAATACGACGAGCTGGGAGACCAGGTACAAGCCCACGACGAACACCAGGGCCAGTGGAACTATCAGTACCAGCACCATCTGATCACCCGCTACACCGATCGCACCGGCCGTGGCATGAATCTGGAGTGGAACGGCACCGGCCCCATGGCGCGCGCCATCCGGGAATGGGCGGACGATGGCAGTTTCGATACGCGTTTGCGCTGGCACCCGGAGATTCGCCTGACCTACGTCACCGACGCCTTGGGGCAGGTCACCGAGCATTACTACGACATCCTGGGCTACACCTATCGTATCGTGCATCCCGACGGCTTGTCGGAATGGTTCTATCGGGACGACGCCAAGAATATCGTCACGCATATCCACACCGACGGCAACACCGACAGCTACGCNATCGTGCATCCCGACGGCTTGTCGGAATGGTTCTATCGGGACGACGCCAAGAATATCGTCACGCATATCCACACCGACGGCAACACCGACAGCTACGCCTACGACGAGCGCGGCAATCTGCTGGAACACACGCGCCCCGACGGCACGAGCGTGCACTACGCCTACGACGACCGCGATCAGCTCTTCAAGATCCGCGACGCCGAGGGCGGCCTGTGGCAACGCGACTACANCGCGCCCCGACGGCACGAGCGTGCACTACGCCTACGACGACCGCGATCAGCTCTTCAAGATCCGCGACGCCGAGGGCGGCCTGTGGCAACGCGACTACAGCCCGCGCGGCTACCTGACCGAGACCATCGACCCGCTGGGCAACAAGACCGAATATGCCTGCGACATCGCGGGCAACCCCGTCGCGATCCAGGATGCGCGGGGTGGCCAGAAGCAACTGGCCTACAACGCGGCGGGCCAGATCACGCAGTACACGGATTGCTCTGGCAAGACGAGCGTCTGGGCGTATGACGGGCTGGGGCAACTAGCCGAGTTCACCGACGCGGCGGGCAACACCACGCGCTACGCCTACGCGGAGGGGCAACTGGCCTGCATCACGCACCCCGATCAGACCGAGGAACACTTCGAGCGCGACGCGGAAGGCCGGCTGCTGGCCCACACCGACGCGCTGGGCCGGCGCACGCAGTGGAGCTACACGGCGGCGGGCCTGATCGCCCAGCGCCAGGACGCCGCAGGGCGGACGTTGCGCTATCAATGGGACAAGCTCGGTCAACTGACGGCGCTGGCCAACGAGAATGACCGGCACGCGCGCTTTGTGTACGACCCGGTCGGCCGATTGCTGGAACAGCGCGGCTTTGACGATCAGGCCACGCGCTACCACTATGACCCGGCCAGCGGCACGCTGCCGCGCTTTGTGTACGACCCGGTCGGCCGATTGCTGGAACAGCGCGGCTTTGACGATCAGGCCACGCGCTACCACTATGACCCGGCCAGCGGCACGCTGCTGTCTACCCAAGACGGCGACCGCGTCATCGAACTGAAGTTTGATGCGATGGGACGCGTGGCGCAGCGTCATGCACGACCCTATGCCGCCCGCCCGGGCGCGCCGGTCGGAGCAGGTGTGTCTGCCGAAACCGGTGCGCCTGCCAAAGCGGGTGTGCCTACCAACGCGGGAGTGCTTGCCAAAGCGAACGTTCCTGCCAAAGCNGGTCGGAGCAGGTGTGTCTGCCGAAACCGGTGCGCCTGCCAAAGCGGGTGTGCCTACCAACGCGGGAGTGCTTGCCAAAGCGAACGTTCCTGCCAAAGCCAGTCTGCAGGCCGAAGCGGCCGGATCGCAGACCGAGCGCTACGCCTATGACGGTAACGGCCGCCTGATCYTGGCGGAGAACTCGGCCAGCCGCCTGCAATGGTTCTACGACGCCGCCGGCAACCTGATGCGTGAGCATCAGCACTACTCAAACCTGCCGTCGCCCGTCACCGCCGTCTGGAAGCACGAATACAACGAACTGAACCAGCGCATCGCGACGCTGCGCCCAGACGGCCATCGCGTCAGTTGGCTGACCTACGGCTCGGGTCACGTGCACGGCATGATGTTCGACGAACACGAACTCGCCAGCTTCGAACGCGACGACCTGCACCGGGAGGTTGAGCGCCATCAGGGCAATCGACTGGTGCAGACGCAATCGTGGGATGCGATGGGCCGGCTACGCGAACAGAGCGTGGGACGCATGCCGGGCACTGCTGATGGCTCGCGGCATGGACTGCCAGGCACGCCGGGCACTCCAGGCACCCCAGGTATGGAGGCGGGCTCGGCCCATGCCGGACGCCCGCAGCGCCTGCTGCAGCGGGGCTATCGCTACGACGCCGCCGGCCAGTTGGAAGCGATCCAGGACAGCCGACGAGGCCCCTTGGCCTATCGCTATGACCCCGTCGGCCGACTACTCGAAGCCACCAGCAGCCTGGGCCGCGAAACCTTCGCGTTCGATCCCGCCAGCAACCTGCTCGATCCCACGAGCGCCGGCGCGACCGAGAGCACGTTGAGCATGGCGGGCCCCGTCTACACCTACCGCCAACGCTCGGCACGACTGGAAAACCTGCTGCGCGAGTATGCAGGCACGCACTACCAATACGACGCGCGCGGCAACCTGATCGATAAGCTGCACAACGGCAAACGCTCACACTTCGAGTGGGATCTGTTCAACCGCCTGACGGGCTATAGCAACGACGCGCTGCGTGTGAGCTATCAATACGACGCCCTGGGCCGCCGCCTGATGAAGCAATCGGAAGCCCACTGGCAGGAACGTCCCGGCATGACGCACGCGCAGCGCCAGGAAGAGNACAACGGCAAACGCTCGCGCTTCGAGTGGGATCTGTTCAACCGCCTGACGGGCTATAGCAACGACGCGCTGCGTGTGAGCTATCAATACGACGCCCTGGGCCGCCGCCTGATGAAGCAATCGGAAGCCCACTGGCAGGAACGTCCCGGCATGACGCACGCACAGCGCCAGGAAGAGAAAGCCCGCCTGAATCGCGCGCTCGGCTGCGGGGCAACGCTGTACGGCTGGGACGGCGATACCCTGGCCTGGGAAGGCCGCGACGACCAGACAACACACTACCTGTACGAACCGGGGAGCTTTGTGCCCCTGGCGCAGGCGATCAGCAGGAAGCCAGTGCTGCTGCATCAGCAGCCGGTTTACGCGGGCGGCTATGACGTCGATCAGGACCCGCTATGGACGACTTCGCCCGAGCCGGATGACGTGGATGCNGGCGATACCCTGGCCTGGGAAGGCCGCGACGACCAGACAACACACTACCTGTACGAACCGGGGAGCTTTGTGCCCCTGGCGCAGGCGATCAGCAGGAAGCCAGTGCTGCTGCATCAGCAGCCGGTTTACGCGGGCGGCTATGACATCGACCAGGATCCGCTATGGACGACGTCGCCCGAGCCGGATGGCGTGGATGCGCTCGCGTGGTATCAGTGCGATCACCTGGGGACGCCGCAGGAACTGACCGACGCGGACGGCGAGATCGTCTGGAGCGCGCAGTACAAGGCATGGGGCGTCGCGAAAGAGGCGATCTCAAGTGCGGCACTGTCTGCGGGGATACGTAATCCGATCCGATTCCAGGGGCAGTATCTGGACCATGAGACCGGACTGCATTACAACCGGCACCGGTACTATGATCCGGAGATCGGAGTATCTGGACCATGAGACCGGACTGCATTACAACCGGCACCGGTACTATGATCCGGAGATCGGAAGGTTTATCGCGAAGGATCCGATCGGGTTTGCGGGCGGGTTGAATGTTTATCAGTATGCGGATAATCCGGTGGGGTGGGTTGACCCATTAGGATTGACTGGGGAAGACGTCTACCGAGCGATGAAAACAGGGGTTGACGGTCTGCCGATTGTTGAACCCACGGCACGTGGCCTTGGAGCTCGTCCAGGGGTAGATATTCCGGTAGATTCTAATGGAATGGTTCACCCAGGCACAGGTGGTATCTCAGTTGCACCGGGCTCGGCGGCCAATCTTCCGCCCCATAGGCGCCCAGAAAGTTTAGGAGGGACAGGAAAGGACTGCGCCTGCGTGCTAAAGACTGCGAATCTTCCGAAGACCCTTAAATATGTGCAGGATGGTGCCACGCACGGGACGATTCAACCAAGCATCAGCATGACATTGCCCGACTATCAAGCCGCCCTTGGTTCAACGCGTGACAAGTGGGTGAAGCAATGAACACCGAATTAGATAGCGAGCTAGATAGAGAATTGAGTGACGCATTACGAATAAATCGTGATTTCACTTTGCAGCGATCAATTCTTGTGAAATACAAGGAGAAAGGTTTTAGTTCGGAATCAGTGTATAAGTTGCTCGGCACAATGAAAATTGGTGTAAGTGAAGACATCGAGGACAGAATTTTGGAGCTGATGGATATCACATGCGGATTTTGCTCTCCTAATATGCGAGTGTGGTAGCAATGAAAAGCCGTTTACGCGGCCCTTCATTGTTTATGCAATTCACCTATGGCGGAGTGCGGAGCCACAGCTAGACGCGCCTGGACAGCCGGTTGCGCGAGTACGTGGGCACGCACTACCAATACGACGCGCGCGGCAACCTGATCGATAAGCTGCACAACGGCAAACGCTCGCGCTTCGAGTGGGATCTGTTCAACCGCCTGACGGGCTATAGCAACGACACGCTGCGTGTGAGCTATCAATACGACGCCCTCGGCCGCCGCCTGATGAAGCAATCGGAAGCCCACTGGCAGGAACGTCCCGGCATGACGCACGCGCAGCGCCAGGAAGAGAAAGCCCGGCTGAATCGGGCTCTGGGCTGCGGGGCAACGCTGTACGGCTGGGACGGCGATACCCTGGCCTGGGAAGGCCGCGACGACCAGACAACACACTACCTGTACGAACCGGGGAGCTTTGTGCCCCTGGCGCAGGCGATCAGCAGGAAGTCAGTGCTGCTGCATCAGCAGCCGGTTTACGCGGGCGGCTATGACATCGACCAGGATCCGCTATGGACGACGTCGCCCGAGCCGGATGCCGTGGATGCGCTCGCGTGGTACCAGTGCGATCACCTGGGGACGCCGCAGGAACTGACCGACGCCGACGGTGAGATCGTCTGGAGCGCACAGTACAAGGCATGGGGCGTAGCGAAAGAGGCGATCTCAAGCGCGGCACGGTCCGCGGGAATACGTAATCCGATCCGACACCAGGGACAATATCTGGACTATGAGACCGGACTGCATTACAACCGGCACCGGTACTATGATCCGGAGATCGGAAGGTTTATTGCGAAGGATCCGATCGGGTTTGCGGGCGGGTATGAGACCGGACTGCATTACAACCGGCACCGGTACTATGATCCGGAGATCGGAAGGTTTATTGCGAAGGATCCGATCGGGTTTGCGGGCGGGTTGAATGTCTATCAGTATGCGGATAATCCTGTGGAGTGGATTGATCCACTTGGCCTCGCTGGGAAAAAAGGAAATTCCTCGGGAACGCCGAAGCAGTCGCAGGCTAAGGTAGCCAAAGGGCAGGCACCTTCGGATATAACGCGTATCGATGGCCCCGAGGCAAGTGTTCCCAATAGCCAATGGCATGCCCATTGTAAGTGCGGCTCAGGGCTGAATCTCGATGGATCGATTCACGATAAAGGAAGGGGTGATGTGACTTTTTCCAGAAAAACAATCGAGTGGTTGCGCGATCATGGTTGGGAGTCTTTGAAATAATGAAACTATCAGATGTTTACATTAAATTAATACAGGAAGAACCTTATGAGGATCTGCGTGTATTCGAATGTGACTACGACAGCTATGAGGAATACCCTATTGTCTCAAGATATAAAAAGGTAGAGTACCTTAAAAATAGTCTTAGCCCGGGCGGGGTGTTTGGAATTTTAATATCATTGGCATGCTTTGTTTTAAATGTTGCTATTATTTCATCCAAAGAGCGTGTGCCGCGCCGGGATGTCCTATTAGGTATCTCATTTACTGATTTTGATGATTATTCAGATAATCTATTTGTGACTCCAAGAATCTTTGTATTCCCCGGAAGTCAGGGGGAGGAGTTTCTGCAAAAATTGATAGAAAAGAACAATAACGATATTGAATCGCCTGAGATGAAAATGATCAAAAATAACTTCGCAGCCGCCGGTGTCTTTCTTAATTTCAATTTTTACGAAAGTAGATTTTTTGATGACGCGTGTGCTGAGAAGATTATTAATATCTACGCCATTCCGGTAAGTCGTTAGGCGTTGTTGGATGCATGGAGGGGGCTGCTTCCCGTCTCAATGGTCGGATGATCCAAAGAGCGCGCTGCAGATCAGCCATCAGATCACGCATTCCTGTACAAGCAGGGTAGCTTAGTATCGCGGGCGCAAGCGAATCAGCAAGAATCTGGTGCTGCTGCATCAGCAGCAGGGCTCGGCGGGCGGCTATGACAGCGAGCACGACGCGCTATGGACGACGCCGCGCGAGCCGGATCCGTCACGCATTGGCATACATCACTGCCATAGCCTTGGGCAGGAGTGGATGCGGTCTCGGGCGCGCTCGTTGAGTTCAAGGATGCGGGGGCAGAACTGCTCTCGATGCACCCCGCGAGGAGGAGGACTAGGTCATGGCAACCGATTTGTCTAATGGAAAACCTTCGGAAAATGGGGGCTGTCATCGCGGCAACGTTGCTTATGCGGGATCGCGACATAGGCCGGATCGAAAATTTTTAGAAGATATCCAATAATGGTGAAGCCGGGTGCAGACGATTTCAGAATTGAGCTATCCGCAGCGCTAAAGAACTGCGGTTTGGGAGATCAGCAGGCGAGCGACAGCGTGGCATTGCTGGAAAAAATTCAAAAGAAATTTGTCGTTGGAAATCCGCGTGCTTGGTGGACCGGATTGAAAAATGCAAATGTCTTAAGTTTTGAGGGCGATAGTGGATATCTACGTATTGCGAAACTTGCTCCTCCCTCGGTCACGCATGTGTGGTTTGTGGTGGACGAATGTAACGAGGAGGAGTTCATTTTTAATGTTCCAATCCATGCGGTTTCGCAAATCATCAAGGAATGCCGTTACTTCGAATATTACGTCGTGTCTCCTGACTTTTATTGGTTGCTAGCCGAAAACGATCATGGAGATTTGTTGCTTGTTACTGACGCTGAACATCTGTGCCCCCTCCTGCGGAGATCTAACGGGCTGCCGAAACACCGACCAGTCGTACGCGATGCGACGCCGCCATCCCGGGGCGTGGGGTGGTTTGCGTTGAGGAAGAGCCGCAGGCCATGGGCACGAACGTCATCGCATGACGCATGCGCAACGCGAGGAAGAGAACCCTCGGCTGTACCGCGCGCTAGGATACGGAGCGACGTCAACGGGTGGGACGGCTACAGCCGGGGCGAGGGCAACTGCGACGATCGGACTATGCAGACGTGTTTGGCATCAGACCCGGTATGAACGGGGTCGCCTCAGCTGGCTCCCGAGGACGGATCCGCAGCCCGCCTTCGTGGGTACCTTTGATCAAGCGATTGCCGTGAAAAGGTCCAGCCGATTTATTATTATTTTAATTTCGCTGAACGCTTCAAACAGGGTGGTGCCCGAGACCGGAATCGAACCGGTACGGCCGCGAGGCCGAGGGATTTTCTTACCACTTCGGCTTTCGCCGCCAGCGGGGTGCGCTGTTCGTGGTCTGGAGCACGCCTTCACCATAGCCTTCCGGCCTTAGGTGCCCGCCGTCTGCTCTCTACACCTTCCCCGCTTTTTCAAGCAGGGCTTGGCTCGGTGTTAGCGCGGAACGGGTCCAGGGCCTTCGCCGAGTTTGACGGGCTACACCTTTGAGGTTTCCCTCAAAGGGCTCAAATTAGTTTAAGTCCCTTGTGTCTACCAATTTCACCACTCGGGCGTTGCGCGGCCCATGCGGAGCCGGCAGCGGGCGTGACTATACCATTTTGGGCGCAGGGAAATTCACTGGCTACCCGGTATACAGGGGACACGAGGCGGATTGCACGAAGGGCGCGTGAGTGGCGCCTGGCCGTCAGGCCGTTCGGCTGCGCCTATCTGCAGCCGAACCGGCCGTCTGGCTGCATCTATCTACGGCCGAACAGGCGGCTGAGGAATCCGCGCGGGGCGGCCGCGGCTTCTTCCGCCGCCAGCGCATTCTGCATGGATAGCTCCTGAAACTGGGGCTTGCCGTTCTGCTGGTACGAGGCCGATGCCTGGCGGAAGGCCATGGCCGATTCCGCATGGCGCTTCATGTGCCCGTAGATCTCTCCGCGCGAAAACAAGGCCCAGCTACGGTAGTCCGGATCCAGCGCGATGAGACGGTCGCAGGCCGAGAGCGCGGCGTCGTACTGGCCGGCGGCGATCAGGGCGTTGACGCGTTCGGCATGCAGGGGACCGCTGTCAGGCCAGCGCGCCATGGCCCGGTCCGCGTCGGCCACGGCTTCCGCCCCACGGCCCAGGCGCGTCAGGGCCTCGATACGGGCGCGCCGCCATTTGAGCCAGTCCGGATCCAGTGAGATAGCCACTTCCGACAAGGGCAGGGCTTCATCGTAGCGTTCCAGCCGGTTCAGCATGTCGGCGGCATTGCCGGGCAGGAAGTCGTCGTTGGGCGCAATTTCATAGCCGCGCAGGTAATAGGCCAACGCCGCTTCCCAGTTGCGCTGGTCGCGCTGGGCGTTGCCGGCCACGAACAGCAACTGGGCGTCGCCGCTGGTCAGCGGGTCCAGGCCTTGCAGAGCCTGTTCCGCCAATTCGGGATCGCCGCTGCGCACGTACTCGCGGGCCTGCTCCTTGCGGCCTTCCCAGCCATTGTCCGACAGCGCGTCCAGACGCCGCCAGAGGGGCGCGGCCTCGTCCGCCCGGCCCAGTCGGTGCAGCGAGCGCGCCTTGCCTTCCAGGGGCCAGTCCCAGTCGGGCTCTCGGCGCAGCAGGCTGGTCCATTCTTCCACCGCGTCTTCATGGCGCTCCAGCGCCTGCAGGCACGAGGCCCGATTGTGCTGGATGGCGTTTTCCTCGCCCAGGATGGCGCGGGCGCGGTCGAACATTGCGATGGCGTTGTTCAGGTCGCCCAGGCGGCGGTAGTTGTTGCCGGCGTCGTACAGGAAGCCGCCATTGCCGGGCGCCAGCGCCACGGCACGCTGATGGTAGGGCAGGGCGTCGTGGTACCGGCCCGCGTTGTGCAAGTTCGATCCGATATAGCAGTGCGGCGCGGCGGCGGAAGGGCGTATTTGCGAAGCGCGGGTCCAGCTTGCAATGGCGCTGTCCAGTTGGCGGTCATTGATCAGCAGATAGGCCTCGGACATCAGCAGTCCGAAGTGCGACGGCGCGCGTTGCAGGGCGTCGCGCAGGACACGCCAGGCTTCCTGCTGGTTTCCCGCATCGTAGAGCGCGGTGGCGCGCACGCGGATGGCGTCGCTGCATTGCGGATCCAGGGTCAGCGCACGGGCGAGATCTGCGTCCCGCTGCGCATGTGCCTGGCGCTTGTCGTGGTAGCGGGCACGCAGGGCCCACATGACGGGGGAAGCGGGCTGTTCGCGCAGCCCCTGTTCGCACAAGGCGAGCATTTGGGTGAGGTCGTTGCCGTCGTCGGCGCGGTGAATGGACTCGATCAGGCTGGACATGCGGGGGTTCCGGTCTCAGAAATAGGGCTAGCGCGCCAGGGCGCCGGCTTCGTGACGGCAGCTATAGGGCCGATCCGCGCGGGGGATGTCGTCGCTGCCGCACTGCCAGCGGCGCACGCCGCCGCCTTTCTTCTCCGAGCGCAGTTCGGGCAGATAGACCAGATGCTTGCCGCCCAGGGAGGGCGCGTCCGCCGTGGCCGGTTCGCCGGCGATGGTGAAGCGCAGCACGCCGTTGACGGGATTCATCTCCAGCTTGCTGAAGCCGCTGGTCTTGAGCGATTCCTGCGTGACGCCGAGGGCGGCCATATCGGGGGCGAACGTCCTGGTGCGCTGGTAATAGCCTTCGGCCAGCATGCGCACGGGATCCGACACCAGGTCCAGATGGATGACCTCGGTGCGCAGGGGATTGTCGCCTTCGTCCTTGTCCAGGGCGATCACGCCGATCACCATGCCGACCAGGACCAGCGCCGCGACGCCGAACACGACGAACAGGAATCTGCCGGCTCCCGTGACGGCGCGGGTCTGGGCCACCGCAGGCAGCACCGCTCGCGGATCGGCATGGCTGGACACGACATGGGTGCCGGCCAAGGAGTTGTGCATGGCGCGTTCGCCAAAGATGGTCTGCTGTATGTGGTGGAAGATGCCGGGCAGGACCACGTTCAACGTGTACTTCAGGATATGCCGCCAGACCGAGCGCAGCAGCCCCGGCGAGCCGCCCTTGCGCGTCACGACCCGCATTTTCAAGAGGCGCTTGCCAGGGGAGCCGCTGCCCCAGGCGTCCATGAAGGCGGGCAGCAGCCAGCCGATCAGTCCTGCGGCGATGGCCAGCAGCACTGGGCCGGCCTCTCCGGTCAGCCCTTGATAGGTGTAAGACGCAGCCATGGCCAGGCCGGCCGTCGCCACTGCCATGAAGATCGCGTCAATCGCGGTGGCCCCCAGCCGTGGCCAGATGCTGGGGAACACCCGGGCAGTGCCGGTCTTGGCGGCGCGCTGGACGGGCGCCTTGGCCGCTTTGACGGGCAGGGGGGCGTTGCAGCTAAAGCAGAGCTTGTTGGCGGCCGGGTTTTGCCAGTTGCAGCGAGGGCATTGCATGGGAGGTGAGGTCTGAAGGCGGGGGCCGGGCGGGCGGCGGGAGTGCGGATGATACCCATGTCGCCTCGATGAGGCGAATGGGCCCCAGCCTGAGCTGCCGCGTCCCTGCGAATCCGGCGCGCTCGGGAAAACCCCGATGCCTTCGGAGGCGGCCAAAGCACGACACTTTGCGCCATGAAGCCGCTTCCGCCAACCCCGCCGTCCCGCGATATCGATCCAGTTTCCCTGCGCCTTTTCCTTGCCGCGCTCGAGGAGGGAAGCCTGGCGCGCGCCGCGGCGCGAGAGAACATCGTGCCTTCCGCCGTCAGCAAGCGCATGTCGGAAATGGAGGAGGCCTTTGGCGTGCCGTTGCTGGAGCGCGGCGTCAAGGGCGTGCAACCCACTCCCGCCGGCAACGCCCTGGCCGCGCATGTGCGCCGCGTGCTTCAGGACATGGACCGCATGCATCGCGACATGGCCGGCTTCGCGACCGGCGTGCGCGGGCACATTCGGCTGGCGGTCAGCGTGGCGGCGCTATCCGGCGAATTGCCGGCGCAGATCCAGTCGTTCCGGCGCGCCTATCCGCAAATCGATATCTCGCTGGAAGAAGACACGACGCAGGCCGCGTTCCGCGCCGTGCTTGAGGGCCAGGCGGACGTGGCGGCGGGATCGGATTTCGGCCACGACGGCCTGCAGGTGTTTCCATGCGGCCATTGCGAGTTGGCGGCGGTGGTGCCGGGCCAGCACCTGCTTGCTGACCGCGAGGCAATGGACTATGCGCAACTGCTGCCATTCGAGCAGATCGAGCTGAACCGCGACAACGGCATCAGCAGCGTGTTCGAACAGGCGGCGCGCGACGCGGGCATGACGCGCCGGATCAGCGCGCGGGTCAGCTCGCACGAGACGATCTGCATGCTGGTGGCGCGCGGCATGGGGGTGGCCGTGGTGCCGCATTACCTGAAGCCCCGCCACGCGCATCTGGATATCCGTTTCATTCCTCTTTCGGGCCCCTGGTCCAGCACGCCCCTATGCATCGCAGTGCGGGACCCGGCAGCGCTGTCGCCTGCCGCGCGCGCCCTGCTGGCGCATCTGGGGGTGTTGCCCGCGGCGCACGCCTGATGCGCCGGTCCGGGTCAGGGCTTACCCGGACGTTCCCAACCGAGAATGCCCCCGTGCTGAAAGACCGCTACCCGCAGCCCGCGCAGGGCCGCGATCATGGATTCTTTGCGGCGCGGCAGGCCGGACTTTCCGGGCCAGGCGCCGCTCCGATTCCCAGGCAGGCAAGAGGAAACTTGATGACCGCAGCACCGGCTTCACCCTTTATGGATAGTTCCGAACTGCCCTTGCGCGGCATCAAGGTCCTGGAACTGTCCCATATGATCATGGGGCCGGCCGCCGGCCTGTCGCTGGCGGATCTGGGGGCGGACGTGATCAAGGTGGAACCCATGGACGGCGACCGCACGCGTCGGCTGAAGGGATCGGGCAGCGGCTATTTCCCCGTCTTCAACCGCAACAAGCAGAGCCTGGCGATCGACCTGAAATCCCCGGAGGGACAGGAGATCGTGCGCAAGCTGGCCCTGCGGACCGATATGGTGGTGGAGAATTTCCGCGACGGCAGCCTGGCGCAATATGGGCTGGACTACGAATCGTTGTCCGCCGAGAATCCCGGGCTGATCTACGTGTCGCTCAAGGGCTTTCTCTCGGGCCCGTACAAGCACCGTACGGCATTGGACGAAGTGGTGCAGATGATGGGTGGACTGGCCTATATCAATGGCGGCGCCGATACGCCGCAGCGGGTGGCCGCATCCGTCAACGACATCCTGGGCGGCACCTTTGGCGTGGTGGGCGCATTGGCCGCGCTACATGACCGCCACGCCACCGGCCGCGGGCGCCATGTGCGGTCGGGCCTGTTTGAAAACAACCTGCTGCTGGTGGCCCAGTTCATCGCGCAGTACCAATTGACGGGCACGGCGCCCAAGCCCATGGGCGCGGAGCGCAAGCCGCCATGGGGCGTGTACGACGTCTTCGAGACCGCCGACGGCCGGGTGTTCGTCGCGGTGGTGGGCGATGCCCAATGGCGCAACTTCGCGCAAAAATTCCTGCCGCCTGAATGGGCTGCCGATCCGCGCCTGGCCACGGCCGTCGACCGCGAAGCCGCGCGTTCCTGGCTGGTGCCCGGCGTGGGCGAAATCCTGAAAACCTGGAAGACCGGCGAACTTTGCGCGGCGCTGGAAGAGGCCAATCTTTCCTACGGGCCGATCCGCCAGCCGCACGACCTGCTGGACGACGCGCACCTGAACGCGGGCGGCGCCCTGCTCAAGACCCGGCTGCCGGACGGCAGCGAGATATCGGCCGCCGCGTTGCCCATCGAGTTCGACGGCCGCAAGGCGGGCAAGCGGTCCGATCCCCCTACCCAAGGCGGACAGACGCTCGCCATTCTGCAGGGCCTGGGCCTGGATGCCGCGCGCATCGACGCCCTGCGCACTGCGGGAGTCATTGCATGACCAAGCCCTAGCGCTTGAGCCCTGTCGAGGCGGCGCAGACCGCCAAGACGTCCATCAAAGAGGAGACAACCCGATGATCCGCAAACTAATCGCGCTGGCCACATTGGCCTTCGCATGCTCGGCGCACGCGCAGGATTACCCCAGCAAGCCCATCCGCATCATCATCCCGTCCACGCCGGGTGGCGGCACCGATTACATCGGCCGCCTGATGAGCACCAAGCTGCATGAACTGAACGGCTGGGCGGTGGTGCCGGAGAACAAGCCGGGCGCGGGAACGGCGCTGGGCCTGGCCGAGGCGGCACGGTCGCCCGCGCAGGGCTATGACCTGGTGATCGGCCAATCCGATAACGTCACGCTGATTCCGCTCTTGATGAAGGTGGCCTACGACCCGGTCCAGGACCTGGCGCCGGTGGCGCTGGTGGCTACCACGCCGATGGTGCTGCTGGTCGCCGAGGCCTCGCCCTACAAGACGCTGCCGGAAGTGATCGAGGCCGCCAAGAAGGAGCCCAACAAGATCTCCTATGGCACCTCCGGTACCGGCGGCGGCGTGCATATCGCGATGGAGATGCTGCAGCACGAGGCCGGATTCAAGATGCAGCACGTGCCGTACAAGGGATCGGCGCCGGCTCTGGCGGACCTGATGGGCGGACATCTGCAATTCGCCGGCTCGTCGATCTCTTCGGCGGCAACCCTCATCAAGTCGGGCAAGGTGCGCGCCCTGGCGGTGACTTCGCCCAAGCGCAACCCCGCGCTGCCCGATGTGCCGACCGTGGCGGAGCTGGGATACAAGGATTTCAGCGTGGTGACCTACTACGGGGTGCTGGCTCCGGCGAAGACACCGGCCGCCATTGTTTCGCGGCTGAACACCGACTTCAACAAACTACTGGCGCGCCAGGACGTGCGGGAGGCGCTGGCGGCCCAGGGACTGGAGACCGACCCGGTGTCCAGCGAACAATTCGCCGCGCTGATCGCGTCGGATATCGGCAAGGCGCGCCAGACCATCAAGAGCGCGGGCATCGTCATCCAGCAGTGAACCGGACAAGGACGGCAGGACAGCACATGAACCAGGAAGTCAGGCTTTGCGAAGTGGGGCCGCGCGACGGGCTGCAAATGGCCAAGGGCATGATGCCCGGGGCCGACAAGCTGCGCTGGATACGGCAATTGGCCGACTCGGGCCTGCGGGAGATCGAGGTGGGCAGCTTCGTGTCGCCAAGGCTGGTGCCGCAGATGGCGGACACGGGCTCGATTCTGCCCGAGGTCCTGAAGATCGACGGGCTCACCGTCTGCGCGCTGGCCTGCAACCTGAAGGGGGCAATCGCGGCTTATGAGGCGGGCGCGCATGTGCTGTCGTTTCCGATCTCGGTCAGCGACACGCACAGCCACGCGAATGTCGGCAAGGGTACGGACGCGCAGGTGGAGATGATGGCGTCCATCGTCGACTGGCTGCGGGCGCAGCCGCGACGCATGCGGATCGACGCCGCGGTGGCCACGGCGTTCGGCTGTTCGATGGAAGGCGCGGTGCCGGTGCGGCGCGTGGCGCAAGTGGCCGCGGCGGTGGCTCGCACGGGTGTCGACGAAATCGCCCTGGCCGATACCGTGGGCTATGCCCACCCGGCGCTGGTGCGCGAGGCGGTGCGCGCCACGCAGGACGCGGTGGGCGGCCAACTGACCAAGCTGCATCTGCACGACACGATGGGGCTGGGGCTGGCCAACGCCCTGGCGGGGCTGGACGAGGGCATCCGGGGATTCGATTCCTGCCTGGGCGGCCTGGGCGGCTGCCCCTTCGCGCCGGGCGCGTCGGGCAACATCGTCACCGAGGATCTGGTCTTCATGCTGGAGAGCATGGGCTACCGGACGGGTGTAGACCTGTCCAGGTTGTTGGCGGCGCGGGCATTGCTGGCGAATGCGCTGCCCGGGGAACGCCTGCGCAGCGGCGTCGCCGCCGCGGGCATCCCCAGAACGTTTCATCCTGAAGCCCAGGCCGCCGGGTGACGCGCCGCGTCCGGACCGGGATTTTCGCTAGCGGTAGACGAGCACCGGCAAGGTGGAGTGCGCCAGCACTTTTTGGGTCTGGCTGCCTAACAGCAGCGCGGCCATGCCGCTGCGTCCGTGCGAGGACATGGCGATGAGGTCGCAGCCCTTCGTCATCGCAACGTCCACGATGATCTGGTAGGGGGAGTCGCTTTCGCGCAATTCGGTGGTGCAGGCAACGCCGGCCGCGCTCGCCTTACCGGCGGCTTCAGACAAGTAGGAGCTCGCCAATTCCTTCGCCTGGTGTTCGTACACCTGGCGCACACCTTCGAGCTGCACGGTCTCGATGGAGGGCATCTGGAAAGGGCTGTATACCGTCAGTACCGTCACGCTGGCATCGAGCTTGCGCGCCAGCGCCAGCCCTTGTTCCAGGCCTGAATTGGCCAGGCTGGAACCGTCGATGGGGATGAGTATGTGCTTGTACATGGCTGCCTCCAGGGGAATCTGCGTACATACTACCCCTGAAGGAAGCGCTTGGCGGTGGCAGGGCAGCCACGGCAATGGTCCGGAAGTCCCCGTCAATCTCCTTGCATCGGCGTGGCATGCTCCTCATCCGTCAGCGACGGACACGAAGCAAAAACGGCAGCCAATACGAAACAGATGCTGAGCGTCATGGCGAGTGGAATCAGTTCCATTAAATTGATTCCGCCCCAACGCGCAAGAAACAGCAGTACCAAAAACGAAAGAAAGAACACCGCGACCTGTTTGCCGTTGCACATCAGGATTTCTCCTCATATCAAAGCCGGCTCGCATCTTGGGCATGTTCAATATGGCGTTCGCGCCATTGAGCAGTGACTGCTCAGCGTTGATACTAGGTCAGGGGGGCGCACGTGTAATTCCGCCTTTTGGATTACTCCGTCGAGGTGGATATCAGTCTTTGGATGAGGTGGGCGCCAGAGAGCCGCGGCCCGGCTTTGCGGGCTGCGCGAGGTGGGATCACCAGGGTCTGCAGGGAACGGCGTTGAGCTTGGCGACAGCGCTCAGCGCGCGCGAAGGCCGCGCGCTGCGTGGGGCCCGGGCGCCCATCGCGGATGGTATCCAGGGGCAGTTCAAACAATGGGGGCGCCCCAGGACCTGGCGAACGCGGTCCACGTATTTCGGGGCTTCGGCCGCCGTGGGCCGCTGTGACGGTCAAGGTTTGCGCGGCGCCCACCTGGGGGCACCTGCAACCAATTGGTTTTATTGTTCTTTTGGCGGAAGCGGTGAGATTCGAACTCACGAACGGTTGCCCGTTGCCGGTTTTCAAGACCGGTGCAATCGACCACTCTGCCACGCTTCCGGGGGTATTGCTGGGTATTGATGCAGTGCTGCCTGGCATTCCGGCCGTCTGGCAAACATTCTGCCCGAACGAAAACGCGATCTGCCGTAAAGGGCGCAATAATAATCCATTTGCTGCAAAGGAGGCACGCGATGCACGCTGTAGAAATCTCTCGCCCCGGTGGTCCCGAAGTTCTGGTCCCTACCGAGCGCCCCGCGCCCGAGCCCGGCGCCGGTGAAGTCCTGATCAAAGTGAGCGCCGCGGGCATCAACCGTCCCGACGTGTTTCAACGCAAGGGCAACTATGCCCCGCCGCGCGGCGCGTCCGACCTGCCGGGCCTGGAAGTCGCGGGCGAGATCGTGGGCGGCGACGTGGCCGGCAGCGGCTTTGCCGTGGGCGACAAGGTTTGCGCGCTGGTGGCGGGCGGCGGTTACGCCGAGTACTGCGTCGCGCCCGTTGCGCAATGTCTGCCCATCCCCAAGGGTCTGTCCGATATCGAGGCCGCCGGCCTGCCGGAAACCTATTTCACGGTCTGGAGCAATGTGTTCGACCGCGGCCGTCTGTCCGAGGGCGAGGCTTTGCTGGTGCATGGCGGCGCCAGCGGCATCGGCACCACGGCGATCCAGCTCGCCCGCGCCCTGGGCCACAAAGTCTATGCAACGGTCGGCAGCGATGACCGCGCCCGTGCCGTCGAAGCGCTGGGCGCCGACAAGGGCATCAACTACAAGACCCAGGACTTCGTGAAGGAAGTCCTGGATGCCACCGGCGGGCGCGGCGTGGATGTGATCCTGGATATGGTGGCCGGCGACTACATCGCCCGCGACATGCAATGCCTGGCTGACGACGGCCGCATCGTCATCATCGCCCAATTGGGCGGCTCGCACGCCAATGTGGATACGTCCCAGGTCATGCGCCGCCGCCTGACGATCACGGGTTCCACCTTGCGTCCCCGTCCCGTGGCCTTCAAGGGCGCCATTGCGCGCGCCCTGCGCGAGCAGGCCTGGCCCTTGCTGGAAAAGGGAGCCATCAAGCCGATCGTCCATGCCACCTTCCCGTTGGCCGAGGCCTCCAAGGCGCACGCCATGATGGAAGGTGGTGAAAATATCGGCAAAATCATCCTGACCATGTAAGAAACGCGCGGCGTTCGGCGTAGCGCCGCGCAACAGGATACAATCTCGGGTTTCGCCTGGAATTTTTTCCAGGCAGGCCTGTGGGCGGTTGCCGCATTAGGTCCCTATGCAGGGCCCTGAACCTGGGGGCCTTCTGCCCTGGGAGCCTTAAACCCGGGGGCCTTCTACCCCGCCTTACCCACTTCAGACAAATTCGCCATGACTTCAGTCGAAAACCGCGCCCGCCTAGTGCTGGGCAACTGGAAGATGCACGGCAACCTGGCCGAAAACGCCGCGTTGCTGACCGAGCTTCGTGCCGCGGATGCTGCGGGCCACTGCGAAATCGGTATCTGTGTTCCGTTTCCGTACCTGGCGCAAGCCGCGTCGGCCCTGACCGGCAGCAGCGTGTCCTGGGGCGCGCAAGACGTCAGCGCGCACGACAAGGGCGCCTACACCGGTGAGGTATCGGGCGCCATGCTGAAGGAATTCGGCTGCCGCTGGGCGCTGGCCGGCCACTCCGAGCGGCGCGTGCTGCACGGTGAAACCGACGAAGCCGTGGCCGCCAAGGCGCAGGCCGCGCTGGCCGCCGGCCTGACGCCCGTGGTCTGCGTGGGCGAGTCTCTGGCTGACCGCGAAGCCGGCAACACGCTGGCCGTCATCGAGCGCCAACTGAAGCCCGTGCTGGCCCTGGGCGCCGACGCCGTGTCGCGCATGGTTCTGGCTTACGAGCCGGTCTGGGCCATCGGCACCGGCCGCACCGCCAGCCCGGAGCAGGCTCAGGAAGTCCACGGCGCCATCCGCGCCGCCCTGCGCGCGCTCGGCGCCGCGCAGGTGCAAGTGTTGTACGGCGGCAGCGTGAAAGCTGCCAACGCCGCCAGTTTGTTCGCCATGACTGATATCGACGGAGCCCTGGTCGGCGGCGCGTCGCTCGTGGCCGAAGAATTTTTGCGAATTGCCGCCATCTAAGTTTCCGTTCCGGAGTCTGTAATGCCCTTGATGCTCAAAATTCTGCTGGCCGTCCAAGTGATCTCGGCGCTGGCTATCATCGTCCTGGTCCTGCTTCAACAGGGCAAAGGCGCCGACATGGGCTCCGCTTTCGGTAGCGGCTCGTCCGGCAGCCTGTTTGGCGCCACCGGTGCGGCCAACTTCCTGTCGCGCGCCACGAAGTGGGCCGCCGTTGTCTTCTTCGCGTCCACCGCCGGCCTGGCTTATGTCAGCCACAAGGGAACCAGCGGCCCCGCCGTCGATTCTGGCGTGATGCAAAGCTTCCCGGCTGACCGTTCGGTCCCGCAGGCGCCGGGTTCGGTGCCCGCCGCTCCGGGCGCTTCGTCGGTTCCTGGCGCCTCGTCGGTTCCCGGCGCGGCTCCGGCTCCCGCCGCCAAGCCCGATGCGTCGGTCCCGGCAGCGCCCGCAGCGCCGGCCGCAGGCGAAAGCAAGCCCGCCGAAACGCCCGCGGCGCCAGCGAAGTAAGCGGCACCAAGGGAAAAGGCCGGCGCATGCCGGCCTTTTTTTCGCCGTATTGCGGTACGGGCAGGCAATGAGAGCGCGTTGGGAAAGTGTGCGATGCCGCCGAGGAAGGCGCCGCGGCACTTCGAGTGCGATGACGGGGTACACGAGCTTTACGCGCCGATACCCGCGCGCCGAGCGAAAACCGGGACACATTTCCCGGTCCGCGATTTACGTGATAGAATGCTCGACTTTCCAGGAAGGCATGCCTTCCCGGGGTTGGTAAAGCCGACGTGGTGAAATTGGTAGACACGCTATCTTGAGGGGGTAGTGGCGAAAGCTGTGCGAGTTCGAGTCTCGCCGTCGGCACCAAGAATTTGTCCAGGAATACCTGGAATTGAAAAAAGCCTGTAAGAATCAATGTCTTACGGGCTTTTTTTCGTCTGCGCGGTTCGCGTGTGTCTGATCAGATGCCATGGGTGGGGTCGAGGCCAATCTGGACTGACAGCCGAAGCCCGCGTGGCTCCTCCCAGCGCCCGAGGCGCATTGGCCAAGGTGAAAGGACAGGCCAGGGCTTGGCGCCAGGACTACAATCGGACTCGGTCTTACGCGGCCCCGAGCGATTCATCGCCGGGCCAACTTTGCGGTAGTACAGCCTTCGACAACCAGCCGGAGGCTCCTGATAGCCCGATCACGCAGGTCGGTGCTGTCCGGGAAACCCCAGCGGCTCATGCATGCCAACTGATTCGTGGATTTCCTACCGATTGTTTTGGGTACCGGCTCGCGATCTTGGCGCGCTGAGTATTACCGCGTTGAATACCGCCGCGTTATCCGGCCTTGCCTTGCTCAGCAGCCTGAGTGCCCCCGCGTGCGCGCAACAGACGATCGTCGGCCCGGGGCAGACCTATATCCACGATGATGGCACGCCGTTTGTGGCGGGCACCACGACGAACAACGCCCACGCGGTTCTCGTCAATTCAGGGAGTTTCCTGGTCGAAGGTTCGGCCGTCGATATCTCGACCAGCGGGGCGGGTGCATCGGGCCTGCGGCTTGAAGCCGCCAGCGGACCGGCCACCGCGGTGATCAGGGGAACCGCGGCAGGCGCCGCCATCGCGGTCTCCGCGGACGGCACCGACGCCGTGTCCCTTGCGGGCAGCGGGGGCAACCTCGCCTCGATCGATCTGGACAGTGTCAAGGTCATTGCCAATGGCGACCTGAATGCTTCGTTCAGAACCGGGTCGGGCGTCTACCTGGAGGGTTCCAGCCAGGCGGTGCTACGCAACGTCGACATCACCACGTTGAGAGGCGCCGGCGTCTTTCTCAACCGTCTTGGCGGTCCCGTGGCCGGCCAGCAAGACCAATCGGCGAGCCTGACGAATTTTGTCATCCGTGCGGGGCTCGACGCCAGCAGCGGCACGCCCTCCGTCGAGGGCGCTTTAGGCGGTGTTGTGGCGATCAACCCCGGCCGCGTGGAGCTTGCGAATGGGGATGTTGAAACGTGGGGGGAATCCACCGCGGGCGTGTCCATGACCAATTCGGTTCCCCGCGTCCGAATGGACCGGTTGTTTGCCACCAATGTCGACGTGACCACGCACGGGGAAGAAGGGCGAGGCTACAGCCTGGGGCTGAGCGCCCAGATCAAGGGGGGCAGCATCCAGACTTTTGGACGGGGCGCGACGGCAGTCTATGTCAACGACTTTGGAACGACGCTGCCCATCGTCCGGATAGACGGGACACGGATCGCAACGTACGGCGATGGCGCGGACGCAATCTGGTCCGCAGCCAACGCCACCGTCGACCTACGCAATGCCAGCATCACGACGGCGGGATCGGGTGCGCTTGGGGTCCGCAATTTTGGCGTGGGTATCACGATCATGGATTCCTGGATCGCGACGAGCGGGGCGCAGGCCCACGCCGTCTCGCTCAGCCAGTCGGCTGAAGCCACCATTTCCGGCTCGACGCTCCATACTTCCGGCGTGGGCGCCGCCGGGGTCCGGATCTTTGGCCTGGGCGGAAGCAACCGCGCCATTCTGGAGGGCAGCGTGGTGGTGGCGGACAAGGGGCCTGCCTTGTTCGCCACGGGCTCGGGTTCCGCGGTCTTCGACCTGCGCAACTCGCGGGTGACCGCAAATGGCGGGAGCGGCCTGCTGCTGAATACCGAAACGGGAAGCCTCACGGACACCGCCACGATCAACGCCACGAATTCGACACTCTTGGGCGACATGGAAGTCGGCAACCGCCAGATCGCCGTCCGGCTGGCGGATCGTTCGCTCTTCACCGGCGCCATGCTCAGCTCGGGCGTCGGGATCGTCAATCAGGTCGATATCGACTACACCAGCCGCTGGAACGTGCGGGCGAACTCGACGGTGGAAGCGATCGACAGCAGTGGTTTCCTGCTTGTGCCTACCGGAATCACGTTGAAGACGACGGCGGGCGCGACGATTGCCCAGGGCGGCACCCTGCGGGTCGACGGCATCATGGCAGGCGAGGTGTCGGTGCAATCCGGCGGCTTGCTGAGCGGCACGGGCACGGTCGGCAACACCGCCAACTCTGGCACGGTCGCCAGCGGCCTGGACACGCTCCGCTTCTCGGGCACGCTGGCGATGAACGCGGGCTCGATCTATCAGGTTGGGATCAACCCGGCCGGCCAGAGCGGCAAGCTGACGGTGGCGGGCGCGGCCTCCATCGACGGCGGAACCGTGCAGGTGCTGGCGGGCGGCGCCGGCGTCTTCGCGCCATCCACCACCTACACGATCCTGAGCGCCGCGGGCGGACGCAATGGCGCCTTTTCCCAGGCCACCTCCAACCTGGCCTTTCTCGATCCCACCCTGAGCTATGACCCCAGCAACGTCTATCTGACGATGGTGCGCAACGACACCGGCTTCAGCCTTGTCGGCCGGACCCGCAACCAGGTCGCCACCGGCGCCGCGGTCGAGAGCACGGGTTTCGGCAATCCGGTCTATGACGCCGTGCTGGGCCTTGAGGCCGGGCAGGCGCGTGCCGCCTTTGATCAGCTTTCTGGCGAGGTCCATGCGTCGGCCAAGACGGCATTGATCGAAGACAGCCACTTCGTGCGCGATGCGGCCAATGACCGCATCCGCGCCGCTTTCGGGGACTGGACCGCTGCGCCGATGCGTGTGGCGGCCTACGCGGAAGGCCGCCCGGTGCAAGTGGCGCCCACCACCGAGCGCCTCGTCGTCTGGAGCCAGGGCTTCGGGGGCTGGGGCCGTGCGGACAGCGACGGCAACGCCACGCGCATGACCCAGTCGACAGGCGGCGTGCTGGTGGGCACCGACGTCCCTCTTGCGGGCAATTGGCGGGTGGGCGGGTTGCTGGGCTACAGCCACACGAGCTTCGACGTGGACGATCGCGGCGCCTCGGGCGCCAGCGACAATTACCATCTGGGCCTGTATGGCGGCACGCAGCGAGGTCCGTTCGGGTTCCGCTCCGGCGCGGCGTATACCTGGCACGACATCTCCACCCGCCGAGGCGCGGTGTTTCCGGGATTCGGCGACAGGCTCGAAGGGGACTACGACGCCGGTACGTTCCAGGCCTTCGGCGAGTTCGGCTACCGGATCGAGACCACCGCGGCCGTATTCCAGCCCTATGTCAATCTTGCCTATGTCCACCTCGATACCGGCGGCTTTCGGGAACAGGGCGGGGCAGCGGCCTTGCGCGCCAATAGCCAATCGACGCAAACCACGTTCAGCACGCTAGGCCTGCGCGCCTCGACGAACTTTGCCATCGGCAAGGTGAACACCACGGCGCGCGGCATGCTGGGCTGGCGCCATGCCTTTGGCGACATCACGCCGCAATCGACGCAGGCTTTCGCCGCCGGCAATGCCTACACCGTTGCGGGGGTGCCCATCGCAAAGGATAGCGCCGTGCTCGAAGCGGGACTGGACCTGAGTCTGACTCCCTTGACCACCCTGGGCGTTTCCTATCAGGGGCAATTCGCGGGCGACACCCGGCAGGATGGCTTCAAGGCCAATCTGGCCATCAGGTTCTGAGGAGTCTGGATCTCGCCGTCGGACCTGGAATGCGGGCGGCGGCGGGGGCGGTTCAGCTCGCTGCGCCCGCCAGCATGTAGCGGGTGGAGACGGCAAGGATGCGCTGGGCCGATTCATGGAGCTTGCGGGCTTCAAGGTGGGCTTTCAGCGAAAAGACCGCGTCGTAGCGGCGTCCGCTGCGCGGGCCGGCCAGCAGCGTCGGGCGGCGGGCCAAAATGGGGGAGATCAAACGGTGCATGTTGGAGCATTCCTGCGGGCGCCAAGCCCAGTAGATGCCAGGCATCGTAAGCCGGCTTGCAGCGCGGGCCAACGAAAAACCATTCATAAGAATATCCACGGCGTCCCCGGACCAGCCGGTTTTTCGCGTATCCCGACGAGTATGGCCCGTGTATATGACAGCCATGTGCCAGCATGCCTGCGCGCGTTTGAGCTCGGTGTTTTTCCTAAGATGTATTGTCATTATTACAACCATACAATTTTTGGATAACCCTACGACCAAGCGTATTCAAATACGCGCCGGAGACTTCCCATGGCTTTTTCTCTTATCAAGTTCGCCTTTTGCGGTGTGATCGGCGGCGTTGCCTTGATCCAGGCTCCCGTCGCGGCGGCCCAAGACAACGCGCCCATCCGCCTGGTCGTGGGCGCGCCTCCGGGCGGCACCACCGACACCGTGGCCCGCAGCATCGCCCAGCAACTCAATAAGACGATGGGACGCACGGTGCTGGTCGAAAACAAACCGGGGGCGGGGGGCAATATCGCGGCCAGCCAGGTCGCCAAAAGTCCCAACGACGGCAATACGCTGTTGGTGAGCTTCAGCAGTTTTTCAATCAACGCCAGTCTGTACAAGACGCTGCCGTTCGATCCCAATACGGACTTCACGCCCGTGAGCATGCTGGCCAAGGTGCCCAATGTGCTGGTCGTGCGCAAGGACTTTCCCGCGGACACCATGGAGCAATTTCTGGATCTGGTGCGCAAAAGCCCGGGCAAGTACACCATGGCGCTGGGCTCCATCGGCTCGTCCCTGCACATGGCCGGTGAACGCATGAAGATGATGGGCAAGCTGGACATCCTGAATGTGCCCTACAAGGGCACCGCGCCCGCCCTGACGGATCTGCTGGGCGGCCAGGTCGACATGATGTTCGCCAGCACCATGAATGTTCTGCCTCACACCAAGGCCGGCAGCCTGAAGGTGCTTGGCGTCAGCAGCGAATACGCGCTCGATCAGTTTCCGGGCGTGCCGCCGATCGGCGCCAGCATCAAGGATTTCGAATCCACGGCGTGGTTCGGACTTTTTGGCCCACGCGATCTGCCTGCCGCGGTGCTGCAGAATCTGAACACGCATGTCGCCCGGGCGGTTGCTTCGGAAGAGTTCCGCAAACTGCTCGAAACCGATGCCGCGCGTCCGCAAAGCAGCACGCCGCAGGAGCTGAGCGCATTTGTGGCCGAAGATATCAAGCGCTATGCCGAAGTGGTTAAATTCACGGGTGCCACCGCTGACTAGGGTTCCAATTTTGGCGAGCAATCCGCTACCGCTTTATCACAAGGTCTATCTACTGTTACGCCAGCGGCTGGAGTCGGGCCAGTTCGCCCCGGACGAGCCGATGCCGGGTGAACATGCGCTGGCAGAGCAGTATGGTGTCTCGCGGCTGACGATCAGGCGGTCGCTTGAGACGCTGGCCAACGAAGGGTTGGTCATGCGCCGGCAGGGCAGCGGGACATTTCCCTCACCTTCAGCGGTCTTGTCGCACCCGCAGCACGCTTCGGACATAGACAGTTTGCTCTCTCATCTGTCCAGCATGGGCGAGCACACCGACGTCAGCGTCCTGGAATTCGGCTACGAGGCCGCGCATCCCGACGTCGCTCGGCGTCTGGAGCTCGAACCCCACAGCCGGGTCCAGAAGTCGGTGCGGATACGGCGGCATGAAGGCCATCCGTTTTCGCACCTGACCACCTATGTTCCCGAAGCGATTGGGTCGCGGTTCCAGGAAAGCGACCTGACCGCCCAGCCATTGCTGGAAATTTTCCGGCGCATGGGCATCGAGATCGGCGGGGCGGACGAAGCGATCACCGCGATACTGGCGGACCTGCATACCTCGGGCCCGCTGGACGTGCCGATAGGATCTCCCTTGCTGAGTCTGCGCCGTCTGCTGCGCGACCGTGCCGGCAGGCCGATCGAGTATCTGATTGCCGCGTACCGGCCCGACCGCTATGAATACCGGACCACGACCGACGCGGCCAGCCGCGCCGCCGGTCTGCCGGATCCGGGGAAACGCGGTTCCCGATAGCGCGGTATCGGATGGCCTGTTTTCAGGCCCCCTTGAGCCGGGACGGGACATCCTCGACATCGCTGCAAACCGCCAGCACCTCGGCCGGGTTCCTGCTCAAAGACAGGTATACGTGCCCGATGCTGCTGTCGAAATAGGCCGACTCCAGCCGGCCCAGCACGACGCTGTCGCCGTTTTCAAACTGGATGCGGACCTTGCCGGACAGCACCACGACGAATTCCTGCCCCGGATGGCGAATGTAGTCTTCAAATTCGACCACCTTGCGGGAATCGATCAACGCCACCATCGGCAGCATCTTTTTGCCGGGGTATTCGCCCATCAGCAGGCGGTAGTGATAATTTTCCGTGATGTAGTCGCGGGCGTCGCTCAGCTTGTTCTTGACGTAGGTGGGCGCGACGGCGGCCTGGGAGGCGTCGCGCAGCATGAACATGCGGGTCATGTCGATGTCCAGCGCGCGCGCCAGCGCGGCGAACTTTTCGTAGCTCAGGGCGATCTGCCCCAGCTCGGCCTTCGATAGCGTCGATACCGCGATGCCGCTGGCCTGGGACAACGCCTGCAGCGTCATTTTCCTGGCCTTGCGCTCGGCGCGCAGGCGAGCGCCCATTTCTTCCTTGCCCACGATTTCGGGTGGAGATGTATTGCCGGGTAGGGCCATGTAGCGGTCTGGCGTCAAGGGGTTGAGGGCAGGGGCAGGGCCGCAAGCCGCGCCGCGTCTACGCGGGATTGTAAGGGGTGGGCCCGATCGGGCGGGAGGCCCGCTGGCCGCGTCCGCAGGCGGGACGCGGCCAGCGGGGGCCTGCTCGGGATCATGCGACGGTCCGGGCCAGGACGCGCCCCGCATGCTGGCCGGTGAAGGCCTGGTCTTCCCAGACCGGCGCGCCGTTGACGTAGACAGAATGGATGCCGGCGGCGCGTTCGGTGGGACGCTCGAAGGTGGCGGCGTCGGCGACGGTGGCGGGGTCGAAGACGACCAGGTCGGCGTAGTAGCCGGGCTGCACCTGGCCGCGTTCGGCCAGGCCGAATTTGGCGGCGGTCAAGCCGGTCATTTTCCAGACGGCGGTTTCCAGAGGGAACAGGCCCAGGTCGCGCGAGTAATGGCCCAGCACCCGGGGGAAGGTGCCCCACAGCCGGGGGTGGGGGCGTTCGTCGTGGGGCAGGCCGTCCGAGCCGATCATGGTGGGGCCGAACTTCAGGATGCGTTGCACGTCCGGCTCGTCCATCATGAAGTAGATCGCGCCGGCGGGCTGCAGGTCCTGCACGACGTCGTACTTGGACTTGCCGCGTTCGGCGGCGACTTCGTCCAGGTCGCGTCCGCTCAGTTCTGGGTAAGGCTTGCACCAGGTGATGATCGTGCGGCCGGCAAGCAGGACGCGGTCCTGCTTGAGCATGGTGGAGCCGGCCACATAAGGGTAGGCGTCCAGCGAGACGTCCTGTCTGGCCATGGCGGCTTCGATCAGGGGCAGGGTTTCCTGGGAACGTCCGAAGTTGGGCTGGCCCATCACCTTGTGGTGCGAGATCACGACGGGCACGTCCAGTTCGCGGCCGATGCGGAAGGTCTCCTCCAGCGCCTGCACGATGTGCTCGCCCTCGTCGCGCATGTGCGTGGCGTAGATGCCGCCGTGGGTGTTGAGCGGGCGGCAGACCTCGATGATTTCTTCGGTGGTGGCCTGGGCCGCGGGCGGGTAGAAGGTGCCGGTGGAGATGCCGATGGCGCCGCTGGCCAGGGCGTCGTCGGCCAGCGATTGCATGGCCTGCACTTCGTCCGGGGTGGCTGCGCGCTGCAGGTCGGGCATGACGGCCGCGCGCAGCGTGGAGTGGCCCACCATGCAGGCGGCGTTGACGGCGGCGGGCGTGGCGCGCAACGCGTCCAGGTAGTCGGAGAAGCGTTCGAAGCGGTAGGAGCCGCCTTCGTCCAGCAGGTCCAGGGGCGGGGGCGGCGTGGCGTGCGCCAGCGGCGCCAGGCTGATGCCGCAGTTGCCGGTGACCACGGTGGTGACGCCCTGCGAAATCTTGGGCGTCATGTGGCGGTGCTTGAGCAGGTAGTTATCGTCGTGCGTGTGCGAGTCGATGAAGCCGGGCGCCACGACCTTGCCCGACACGTCGATCCGGCGGCGGGCGGCGCTGGCCGCCAGGTCGCCCACCGCGGCGATCCGGTCGCCACGCACGCCGACGTCGGCGCGCTGGCCGGGGGTGTTGGTGCCGTCGATGACGGTGCCGCCTGCAAGAATGTAGTCAAACGGGGTGGCGTCGGGCTGGGACATGCGGATCTCCGGCAAAAAGGATTCAGGCAAAGTGGCAGGCAACGTGCTGCTCGGGGGCGACCTGGCGGGGCAGAGGGGTTTCTTCGGCGCAGCGCGGCCGCGCCATCGGGCAGCGGGTGCGGAACGCGCAGCCCGACGGGGGCGACAGCGGGCTGGGGATTTCGCCCGTCAGCACTTCGACCGGGGTGCGCTCGCCCTGGCGCGCCGAGGGCACGGCGGCCAGCAGCGCGCGGGTGTAGGGGTGGGCCGGGCGGTCGAAGATGGCGTCGCGCGTGCCGGTCTCGACGATCTTGCCCAGGTACATCACGGCCACGCGGTGGCTGATGTGGCGCACCACGCTCAGGTCGTGGGAGATGAACACGTAGGTCAGGCCCAGATCGCGCTGCAGGTCCATCAGCAGGTTGATGACCTGCGCCTGGACGGAGACGTCCAGCGCCGACACCGGCTCGTCGCAGACGATCAAGCCAGGGTCCAGCGCCAGGGCGCGCGCGATGACGATGCGCTGGCGCTGTCCGCCGGAGAACTCGTGGGGGTAGCGGTCGGCGGCGTCGGGCCGCAGGCTGACGCGCGCCAGCAGCTGCGCCACGCGTTCGCGGATGGCGGCGCGGTCGTGGCCGAAGTTGCGCAGGGGCTCGCCGATGATGTCGCGTACGCGCATGCGCGGATTCATGGAAGAAAACGGATCCTGGAAGATGAACTGCATGCGCCGGCGCATGGCGCGCAGTTCGCTGCTGTTCATCTTCGCCAGATCTTCGCCTTCGAGGAGGATGCGGCCTTCGGTGGGATCGGTGAGCCGGATCAGGCATTTCCCGGTGGTGGACTTGCCGCAGCCGGATTCACCGACCAGGCTCAAGGTCTGGCCGCGCGGAACGGACAAGGAAATTCCGTCGACGGCTCGCAGCACTTTCGCACCGCGCCCGCCGTCCACGGGAAAGTGCTTTTTGAGGCCGATGACTTCCAGCATGGGGACGGGAGCGGGCGCCTCGGACGGGAGAGGGGTGTCGTGAAGGTTCATGGCGGGTCTCACGCGGTCAGGGCGGTGGGCGCCGGTGCGGACTGGCGGGCCCAGCACCAGACGCGGTGGCGGTGGCCGGTATCGATGGCGGGCGGCTTCTCGTGGGCGCAGCGCGGCAGGGCCTGGGGGCAGCGCGCGGCGAACGCGCAGCCGCGCGATTCGGGCGTCATCACCGGCACGATGCCGGGCAGCTCGGCCAGCCGCGCCGTGTGGTCCTGGCCGTCGACGAAGTCCGGCAGGGAACGGATGAGCGCCTGGGTGTAGGGATGCTGCGGCCGGTCCAGCACATCGTCCACGCTGCCTTCCTCCACCTTGCGGCCCGCATACATGACGATGACCCGCTGGCACATCTGCGCGACCACGCCCAGGTCGTGCGTGATCAGCACGATGGCCGTGCCCAGCCGGGCCTGGATGTCGCGCAGCAGGTGCAGGATCTGCGCCTGGATGGTGACGTCCAGCGCGGTGGTGGGCTCGTCGGCGATCAGGACCTTGGGCTGGCATGCCAGCGCCATCGCGATCATGGCACGCTGGCGCATGCCGCCCGAGAGCTGATAGGGATACTCGCGCACACGGCGCGCGGGATCGGAAATCTGCACCAGGTCGAGCAGCGCCTCGGCCTGCTTCAAGGCCTCGCGGCGCGACAGACCCTGGTGCAGCATGAGCGATTCGCTGATCTGCTTGCCCACCGTGATCACGGGGTTCAAAGAGGTCATGGGCTCCTGGAAGATCATCGAGATCTGGTTGCCGCGGATGGCGCGCATGGCTTTCTCGGGCAGCGCCAGCAGGTCGCGCCCGTCGAACTCGATGCTGCCGCCGGCGACGCGCCCGGGGGCGCGCAAGAGGCGCATGATGGACAGGGACGTGACGCTCTTGCCGCAGCCGGATTCGCCGACCAGGCCCAGGGTTTCGCCGGGCAGCAGGTCGAACGACAGCTTGTCGACCGCCACGACGGTCGTCTCGTCTCCGTCGAAGCAGGTGGTCAGGTCATGCACGCGCAAGACAGGATTGGGTTGCATGGGCGCTCCTACAGCTTTTTGGCCAGACGGGGATCGAGCATGTCGCGCAGCCCGTCGCCGACCAGGTTGACGGCCAGCACGGCCACGCCCAGGAACAGGCCGGGATACAGGATGATGTGGAACGCCACCGCCACGAAGTTGCGGCCTTCGGCCATGATGTTGCCCCAGCTCGGGATATGCGGCGGGATACCCACGCCCAGGAAGCTCAGCACGGCCTCGGTCAGGATGGCCGACGCGGCGATGAAGGTGGCCTGCACCATCAGCGGGGCGAACAGGTTGGGCAGGATGTGGCGCAGCAGGATCGACGGCACCCGCGTGCCCACCGAAACGGCCGCCTCGATGTAGGGCTGTTCGCGGATGGTCAGCACCAGCGCGCGCACCAGGCGGACGACGCGCGGGACCTCGGGGACGACAATGGCGATGATGACGGTGCCCAGGCCGCCCTTCAGCGTGGCCATCAGGGCGATCGCCAGCAGCACGCCAGGTATGGCCATCAGGCCGTCCATGATGCGCATGATGAAGGCATCGATGCGGCGGAAGTATCCGGCCAGCATGCCCAGCACCACGCCCGCCACGGTGGAGACGACGGCCACCACGATACCGACCAGCAGCGATATGCGGGCGCCCCAGACGGTGCGGGAATAGACGTCGCGGCCGAGTGCGTCGGTGCCGAACAGGTGCTCGGCCGATGGCGGCTTCATGCGCGCCATCGGATTGATGTCCTGCGGGTCGACGGTGGCGAGCCAGGGCGCGGCCAGGGCGATGGCCGCCAGCACCAGCAGGATCGCGCCGCCCGCATACAGCATGGGGTGGCGGCGCAGGGATCTGAAGGCGCGCCGCAGGCGCGGCCGTTGAGCGGGAAGCGGCAGGGTGGTCGTGGACATGCGTTGCCCCTTCTTAGTAGCGGATGCGGGGGTCGAAGAGCCGGTAGCTCAGGTCGACCAGCAGGTTGATCAGCACGTAGATGCCGGAGGCCACCAGCAGCACGCCCTGGATCACGGGATAGTCGTGGCGCAGCACGGCGTCGATGGTCAGCCGGCCCAGGCCGGGAATCGCGAACACGGTTTCGGTGACAACGACTCCGCCGATCAGCAGGGCGACGCCCACGCCGATGGTGGTGACGATGGGGCTGGCCGCGTTCTTCAGCGCATGCCACACGATGGGACCGGCCGACAGGCCCTTGGCGCGGGCGGTGCGGATGTAGTCTTCGGACAGGGCTTCCAGCATGGTGGCGCGCGTCATGCGCGTCAGCAGCGCCATGTAGACCAGGCCCAGCGACAGACAGGGCAGCACCAGATGGCGCAGGTAGGGCACGATGCCATCCGCCATGGGTTTGTAGCCCTGCACCGGCAGCCAGCCCAGCTTGATGGAAAAACCATAGACCAGGCTGTACCCGATCAGGAACACCGGCACCGAGAAAGCGCAGACCGCGCCTATCATCACCAGCCTGTCCAGCCACCGTCCGGCGTTCCACGCGGCCAGCACGCCCAGGGGAATCGCCGCCAGAACCGCGAACAGCATCGTGAAAAGGGCGATGGACACCGTCGGCCCCATGCGCTGCCCGATCAGTTGCGAGACGGGCATCTGCGTGGACATCGACGTGCCCAGGTCGCCGACGGCGATGTGGCTGACCCAGATGACGAACTGCTGCAGCACGGGCTTGTCCAGCCCCAGGTTCTGCCGGATTTTCTCGACGTCGTCGGCGGTGGCGTTGTCGCCCGCGATCACCGCCGCCGGATCGCCCGGCGACAGGTGTATCAGCAGGAACACCACGACCGCCACGACGGCCATGACTGGAATGACGGCCGCGATGCGGCGCAGGATGTATTTCACGCTGGATTCCCCCCGGCTTGCGGCCGGACGCGCATGGCGCCCGGCGTCTGCCTTACGGTTTCTCGATATTCCACATCACCGGAATGCCGGACTTGATCAGATCGGTGTGCTTGAGGCCGCGCACCGCGAAGACGGGCTTGAACTCCCCCCACATGACGTAAGGCACGGTCTGGTAGGCGCGCGCCTGTATCTGCGCGGCGATGTCCTTGCGCTTGGCGGCGTCGGTCTCGCGGATCCAGCTGGTGCGCAGCGTATCCAGGTCCTTGTCGCAGGGCCAGCCCGGCAGGCTGTTGCCGCAGGCGGCGGACAGCCAGGGGTTGGTCACCGGCGTGCTGGCGTCGAAGTAGCCGCCCCAGGTCAGGAAGATGTTCCAGCCGCCCTGGGCGGGCGGATCCTTCTTCAGGCGGCGGCCGGCGAGCGAGGCCCAGTCCATGGATTGCAGGTCCACGTTCACGCCGGCCTTCTTCATGTTCTGCGCCAGTACCATCACGGCGGGCGCGCTCAGGTGGTCGGTCGGATACAGCAGCACGACCTTTTCGCCCTTGTAGCCGGCCTCCTGCAGCAGTTGCTTGGCGCGGGCGACGTCGGTCTTGGCGTAGGGCGCCGCGCCCGCATCGGTGGCCAGGGGCGAGCCGCAGATGTACATGGTGGCGCAATAGTCGACGCGGTATTTGTCCGGATAGCCCATGGCGGTCAGCATTTCCTTCTGGCTGACCAGGTAATACAGCGCCTGGCGGGCCAGCGGGTTGTTGAACGGCGGATGCAGCGCGTTGAGGATGACCATGCCCTGCGAGGCCACCGAGGTGCTCAGCGTGATGTCCGGGTTGGTTTCGAGCACGGGCAGGAAGTCCGGCGTGACCTGTTCGATCATGTCGACTTCGCCGTTCATCAGCGCGGCGGTAGAGGTGTTGCCGTCGGGAATGTAGACCCATTCCACGCGGTCCACCTTCACGTTCTTCCCGCCTGCCAGGCCGTCTGGCGCTTCGGCGCGGGGCACGTAGGCGGGATTCTTCACATAGACCACCTTGTTGCCCGGCACCCATTCATCGCGCTTGAACAGGAAAGGGCCCGATCCGACCATCTCGGTCACCTGGGTGTTCGGGTCCGTCATGGCCAGACGCTTGGGCATGATGAACGGCGGCATGCCGGACGGCTTGGACAGCGCGTCGAGCACCAGGCCGAAGGGTTCCTTCAGCGTCAGCGTGAAGGTGTTTTCCGACGTGGCGGCGAATTCGGCGCCGGCCGCCATCATGGCCTGGCCCAGGGTGTCCTTCTTTGCCCAGCGCTGCACCGAGGCAATGCAGTCCTCGGCCGTCACTGGCGTGCCGTTGTTGAACTTCAGGCCCGGGCGCAGGGTGAAGGTCCAGGTCCTGCCGTCCTCGGACTTGGTCCAGGTGTCGACCATCTGCGGCTTGACCTGGCCCTTGCTGTCCTGCGAGAACAGCGTGTCGAACACCATGTAGCCATGGTTGCGCGTGATGTAGGCGGTGTTGAACAGCGGGTCCAGCGTCTTCAGGTCCGCGTGCGGCACCAGACGCAGGGTCTTGGTCTGGGCAAGCGCGCCGGTGGCGGCCGTCATGGCCAGGAGCGCGGCGGCTCCCAGCAGGCTAAAACGTCTGATCATCGATATCCCCTTGTTGGTTCTGTATGCCCGTCACGGGCGGCAATGGTTGGCGCCTTGGGCCCCTGCCTCAGGCCTTGAACGGCCACTTGGGCAATCTGCGCTTGGTGAAAGGCAGCGCGTTGACGTCCTGCGTGATGGCGCCCGGCGTCTCTACATAGATGACGTGGCGGCCCACCTTCGAGTACGAGGCGTAGAAGTGCTGGGACGATTTCACGATGATGAGCTTCATCGCCTGCAGGTCCACGCCGAACTGCGTAAACAGGTCGGTGCCCATCGCCTGGGTGCGCGAGGTGGTCATCACGATGGTCACGCCGCGGGTGCGCACGACGGCAACGTCGCCCAGCAGCGCCGGCGTGCCGGCCAGGCCCGTCATGACCGCGTCGCGCCTGAGCGCCAGGATCTCGCAGTCCAGGTCCAGCGGCTGGCCCGACACCGGCGCCACCTTGCCGCCCACGCGCAGTTTGATCTGGGAGCCTTCGCCGGCTTCAAAGCACAACTGCACGGACACCGGGTCCCAGAACGGGCCGGTGGCGACGTCGGTGATGCCGCGCGCCAGCACGCGATCAAGAATGAAGGTGGCGTCGCTGGGTGCGCCGCCGCCCGCGTTGTCGGCGGAATCCGCCAGCACCACGGGGAATTCCTTGTGCGCCAGGGCCTGGTCCAGCGCTTCGTCCGCGCCGGGGTAGGGCGGGGCGAGCTGGTCGCGAAAGCCGATGATCTCTTCGCCCAGCGCGCGCGCCAACGACTCGGCCTGCGCGGGGTCGCCGTCGGTATAGACCAGCACCTTGGAGCCCATGTCCGGCGTGTCGCCCCACGGGAAGCCATGCGCAATCGACACGGACAGCACGCCTTCCTTGCCTTCCATGGCGAGCAGGCGGTCCACGAATCCGCGCATGGGCTCGCGGCTGGTGTGCATGATGGAAATCATCTCGCAGTCGTAGACCGCGCGGGCGGGCTTGATGCGGCCCTCGGCGCGCGCCACGCACAGGTCCACCAGGTCGTAGGCGCGGTCCAGGATGTCGGTATGGGGGTATTCCTTGAAACAGACCAGGAAGTCGGCGCTGTTCACCATGGCGTCCGTCAGGTGGCAGTGCGGATCCAGTTCGGCCCCGATCACGGTGCCGGGGCCGACGATCTCGCGCGCGCGCCGCAGCAGGTCGCCTTCGCAGTCGTCGTAGCCGTCGGCCACCATGGCGCCATGCAGGCCGAACAGGACGATATCGACCTTGCCCGTGCGGCGCAGGTCATCGAGCAGTTCGTCGCGCAGGGTTTCGTAGGCGTGGCGGGTGGTGATGCCGGCGGGCGTCGCGCCCGCGGTCATGCCTTCGACGAGCGTCCAGTCCTTGCCCGCGGCGCGCTGGCGCGCGGCCCACAGCGGCCCCGAGAACATCTGCATGCGGTCCGGATGCTGGCCGGCGGGGTAGTAGCCGCGGGAGCGATAGGCCGACAAGCCAGTGGGAATGGGAGAAAAGGTGTTCGTCTCGGTCGCCAGGGACCCGGAAAAAATCTTCATGGATGACGCTCCGCGCAATAGAGGGACTGAGGGGCGCGGGCATCGGGGCGCGCGCGTTTGGGGGTCGCCCCGCCAGGCGCCGGGCCTGACGGTGTCATGCAATCGAACGGCTACGGATTCAGGCTTCGGAGGACGGGCTGGGCACATAGCCCCGGGCCTGGGCAGCGCCCAGCCAGGCCTGCACCTCGATTTCCACGTCGACTTCCATGGCCAGCTTGGCCTCGACGGTGGAGCGCGATGGAAAGTCGGATGAAAAATGGCTGCGATAGGCTTCGTTGAACTGCGCGAAGAGCGTCAGGTCCGACAGCCACACCGTCACGCGCACCACGTCTTTCAGGCTTGCACCCGCCAGCGCCAGCGTTTCCTTGATGCGCTCGATGGCGGCGTGCGTCTGGGCGGCGATGTCGCCGCGCACGACCTGTCCGGCGGCGTCCATCGGAATCTGGCCCGACAGGAAAAGAAAGCCGCCCGCCTGGGTGGCGCGTGAAAACGGCAGGGGCAGGGAACTGGGGTAGCGGGTGATGAGGCTCATGGGGGGATCTCGGTCGTCGGAAGTCGGGTCAGCGCAAGCGCGCGGGACGCACGGCGTCGGCGTTGACGCCGTGCGCGTGCAGGTGATCGGGGATGGGGTGGTGTGTCAGCAGCGCCGCCGCCAGTTCGGATGTGGCCGCCGCGGTCTGGATGCCATAGCCGCCTTGCGCCGCCAGCCAGAAGAAGGCGGGCGCGCCGGCATCCCAGCCCACCACGAAATCGCCGTCGCGCACGAAGGAACGCAGACCGGCCCAGGTGTGCTTCGGGCGGCGGATCGTCAGTGACGTGGCGGTCTCGATGCGGTAGATGCCGGTGGCAACGTCCAGTTCCTCGGGCACCACGTCATGCGCGGCCACGGGGTCGGCGTTGGCGGGCGAACCCAGCAATTGGCCGGCGTCGGGCTTGAAGTAATAGCTTTCGTCCACGCCCACGACCGCGGGCCAGTGGGAGAAGTCGATGTCTTCGGGTCCCGGAAAGGTGAAGGCGGTGCGGCGGCAGGGCTGCAGGCCGATGGGAGCCGCGCCGCACAGTGCGGCTGCGTGGTCCGCCCAGGCGCCGGCGGCGTTGACCAGGACACGCGCGCGAATGGCGCGGCCGCCGGCCAGCGTCAGCGTCCAGGCCTCGTTCGCGTACGCGGCGGATACCAGTTCGGCGTTGTTGTGCAGTACCGCGCCCTGCCGGCTCATGCCGCGCAGAAAGCCCTGGTGCAGCGCGTGCACGTCGATGTCGCGCGCATCGGGCTCTTCGATCGCGCCGCAGAGCTGGTCTTCGCGCAGGCACGGCACGCGGGCCACGGCCTGCGCGGCGTCGATCAGTGTCACGTTGGGCGACTGGCGGTGGAAGTCTTCGTACACCTCGTGCAGCAGGCCCTTCTGTTCCGGGGTGGCGATGTACAGCACGCCGCGAGGGCTGAGCAGGGGATGCTCGCAGAAGCCTTCCGGCGGATGTTCATAGAAGGCGCGGCTGGCACGCGTGAGCGCCTTGATCTGCGTTGTCCCGTAGGTCTCCATGAACATGGCCGCGGAACGGCCCGTGGAGTGATAGCCGGGTTGGGACTCGCGCTCCAGCACGGCCACGGACCTCGTGGCGCTCAGGCGGTAGGCCACGGACGCGCCCGCGATGCCGGCGCCGACCACGGCGAAATCGAATATGGGTTCAGCAGTCATTTTTGTCGAAAGCGAGAATTCTCTTATTTGATAATTCTCGAATACGATAGTTTTTTGACGGCCGAGGGGTAATAGGGGAATGCCCTGAGGGCCCCGCATCCGGGTTCGGCACGCAAAGAAAAACCCGCTGGATCAAGAATCCAGCGGGCGAGCTGCCTGCGTCGTGAAAGGGCGCCGGCAGGCGCCCGCTATCCCAGCTTTCCCAATAAGCCGATCAGTTTTCGCCGGTCGGCCGCGCCCAGCCTCGCGCTGATGTGGGCGTCGTGCGCCTGCACCGCCTGCGTGATGGCGGCCAGCGCCGCCCGGCCGGCTTCCGTCATGGCCAGCGCATAGGCGCGCCTGTCGCGCTCGGCCTCCTGCCTTTCCACATACCCCAGGCCCTGTAGCTGATTGACGATCTGCACGGCGCCCGAGCGCGCGATGCCCAGGATGCGCGCAAGGTCGGCCAGCTTCAGGCTGGCATTGGCCGCGATCAGCGTCAGCGCCGAATAGCGCTGGGGCGTGATGTCCCATGGCGCCAGTGCCGACAGGAAGTCCTCATAGATCAGGATCTGGGCGCGCCGGATGGCATAGCCGACCAGGTCGTCCAGCGCGCCGTACTGGATGCCGGGAACATGGGGATTGAAGTGTTCGCCCCGGGCGGCGGGGCGGCGCGGGCGTTGGGAGGAAGCTCTGGACATGGGGCGAGTGGCGGTCAAGGGGGCTCAACACTAATGCAGGCGCTGCCGCCGCGCCACCGGATTACGGGAAATCCCCGGTGCGGATCGGGCAGGAGTTTTGTTATGTTGCATAACAAATAATATTGGGAGTGGACATGCAAATCGTCATCGCCGGCGCCGGCATAGGCGGGCTGACGCTTGCGCTGATGCTGCATCGGCGCGGCATCGGTTGCCGCGTATATGAAAGCGCGCAGGAACTGCGGCCGTTGGGGGTGGGGATCAACCTGCTGCCGCACGCCGTGAGCGAACTCGAGCAACTGGGTCTGATGCCCGCGCTCGACGAACGCGCCATCGAGACCTCGCAGCTTCACTACTACAACAAGTTCGGACAGCCCATCTGGCGGGAGCCGCGGGGCCTGGAAGCGGGCTATCCGCTGCCGCAGTATTCGGTGCATCGCGGCGAATTCCAGATGCTGCTCGCGCAGGCCGTGCGCGAACGCCTGGGACCGGACGCCATCGTCACCGGCATGGTCCTGGAGTCGGCCGAGCAGGACGCCTCGGGCGTGTCGGCGCGGTTCCGCAGCCGCGCGGACGGCACGCTGCAGTCCGTGCGCGCCGACATCCTGGTGGGCGCCGACGGCATTCATTCCGCGCTGCGCCGCCAACTGCATCCCCACGGCGACGAGCCCCGGTTCTCGGGCCGCATGCTGTGGCGCGCGGTGTCCGAGGCGCCGCCGTACCTGGACGGGCGCAGCATGTTCATGGCGGGCCATCAGGACCAGAAATTTGTCTGCTACCCGATCTCGGAGCCGATGCGCCTTGAAGGGCGGTCCCTGATCAACTGGATTGCCGAACTGGCGGTGCCCGGCGCCGAACTGCCCGCCACGGATTGGAACCGTCAGGTCGACAAATCTGTTTTCGCCGGCCGCTTCGCGGACTGGAGATGGGACTGGATCGACATTCCCGCCATCATCGACGGCGCCCAAGCGATCTACGAATTTCCGCTGGTGGATCGCGACCCCTTGCCCCGCTGGACGCGCGGCCGCGTCACCTTGTTGGGAGACGCCGCGCACCCGATGTACCCCATCGGTTCCAACGGGTCGGCTCAAGCCATCCTTGACGCGCGCTGTCTGGCCGATTGGCTGGATCAGGCTGCGCAGGGCAAGACGCGCTCGCTGGAGATCGCGCTGCTGGAATACGAAGCCGAGCGCCTGCCGCGCACGTCGGGCATCGTGCTGCGCAACCGCCTGAACGGCCCCGAGCAGGTCATGCAGATGGCCGAAGAGCGCGCTCCGGCGGGTTTCTCGGACATCAACGACGTGATTTCGCCGCAGGAGCTGGCAGCGGTGTCGCTGCGCTACAAGCAACTCGCGGGCTTCGACCCCGCCGCGCTGCGGCTGAGCCGGGGGGAAGCGCGATGAGCGATACCAATGCGTTGGACGCCCATGCGTTGAACGGCCCCTTGGCTCCTCGGCTCGAGCACGTGGCTACCGTGGTGGTGGATGTGGGCGCGCCGCAAGAAGTGGGCGATACGCCGCAAGGCCGCCGCCGCGTCATTCCGATCACGGGCGGCACGGTTGACGGACCGCGCCTGCGCGGCAAGGTATTGCCGGGCGGCGCGGACTTCCAGGTGATCCGGTCGGCGACCTTCACCGACATCCACGCGCGCTACGTCATCGAAACCCCGGAGGGCGATCGCGTCTACGTGGAGAACACCGGCATACGCACGGGCAGCGCCGACGATATCGCGCGCCTGGCGCGCGGCGAGGCGGTGGATCCCGCCCGCATCTACTTCCGCAGTTATCCCCGCTTTGAAACCGCGTCGCCCGCGCTGGGGTGGATGAACGAGAGCCTCTTCATCGGCACCGGCGCGCGCTATCCCGATCGGGTGGAACTGCGCTTCTACCGCATTTGCTGAACCCGCGGCGACAGCCGCGGCATTGATATAAAAAATAGGGAGACAACCATGCAATCGATGCTGCGCCGCCTGTTGAGCGGCTTTCTGCTGTGCCTGCCGCTTGCGGCGATGGCGCAGTTTCCCAATGGCCCGGTGCGCCTGAACGTGGGCTTTCCGCCAGGCACCGGCCCCGACATCGTGGCCCGGACCTTGTCGCAGCACATGGGACCCTTGCTGGGCGAGAGCGTCGTGGTGGAAAACAAGGTGGGCGCGGGCGGGCAGATCGCCGCGCAGACGGTTGCGCGCAGCCCCGCTGACGGTCAGACGCTGCTGTTGGGCGAAGTCGGCTCGATCAGCATTTCGCCGGCCACGTACCGCAACCTGAACTACGACCCTGCCCGCGACTTCGCACCCATTTCCGAAGTGGTTCGCGCCGACTTCGTGCTGGTGGTCCCGGCGAGTTCGCCGTATCAGGATCTGGCCGCCTTCGTCGAGGCCGCGAAGCAGGCCCCGGACCGCGTCAACTTCGCGACCTTCGGCGCCGGCACGCCCGGCCACTTCGGCGCGGAACTCTTCGCCCGCGAGGCGGGGCTGAAGATCGAGGCCATCCACTACCGCTCGACGGGCGATGCCGTGTCGGGGCTGGTGTCGGGTGGCGTTCAGGCCGCGTTCGTCACGACGGCGCTCGCCGTGCCGCAGGTACAGGGCGGCAAGCTGCGCGCTCTGGCCACCACGGGCGCGCAACGCTCGTCCGCCCTGGCCAGCGTGCCCACCTTTGCCGAGCGCGGGCTGCCCGCGGTCAACTTCGGCGCCTGGTTTGCGCTGTTCGCGCCCGCCGGCACGCCGGACGCCGTGCTTGCGCGCTTGCAGGCCGACAGCGCGGCGGCACTGCGTCAGCCAGCGGCCGAGCGTACGCTGGGCGAAGCGGGGTTTGTCGTGGTGGGCTCGGACCGGAAGGCGCTGCAAGCCCTGCTGGCGGCAGAGACCAAGCGTTGGACCGAGGTCGTGAAAGCGACGGGGTTCCGGGCCGACTGAATGGCGGGCGCCGTCAGGGCGAAGCGGGGGCCTCATCTTGGTAAGCCCGATGCAGCAGCGCCATGTATGCCGGCGTTACCGGCAGATCCGCCGCGCCGATCCGGTTTGCCGGTACCCCGGGCGTCCAGGAAGCCGGGCGGGGCCGTCTGGCCAAACTGGCCGATGTGGATGGCCGCCGCTGGCGTGGAGGGGTTCGACGACAGCCACTGCATGGCGTTTCCGGAATCCAGCCATGTGGTGCAGGCCGTGATGGAAGGCGGCGCGGTGGGTCTCGTCGAACTGGAACTGGTGGACCGGGAGCTGCGGCAGGGCAGGCTCGTCAGGCTGTTCGACGTGGGCGTCAAGGTCGCCCCGGAATACGCCTACCACCTGGTGTATCCGGCCGAGAGCCGGGACGATCCCCGGGTGCGGGCGTTCCGCGCATGGGTGGCGGGGGAAGTGGACCGTGGCGCCATTCGCCCCGTCCGTGAGCACTGAAACGTGCATTCGCTTCATTGGTGGAACAGTTTGTTCCAGTTTGAGTACGGCTTAACGGGTGTTGCTGTCATGGGCGAACCAGTAGAATTCCTTTCATAGTTCCTCTATCTACTAGTCGAAAGGTCATATTCTCATGAGCAACGCTTATCTCGACGCACTGAAGACGCGCCGCACGCAGTACGCGCTGGGCCGCAACGTATCGGCCTCCAAGGAAGAGTTGGCAGCCCTGATCCAGGACGCGATCAAGCACAGCCCCTCGTCCTTCAATTCGCAGAGCTCGCGCGCCGTGATCCTTTTCGGCGCCGAAAGCGAAAAGCTGTGGAATCTGGCGACCGAAGAGGTGCGCAAGGTGGCGCCCGCCGAAGGCTTCGACAAGACCGAGGCCAAGCTCAAGAGCTTTGCCGCCGGTGTGGGCACGATCCTGTTCTTCGAAGACCAGGACGTCGTGCGCAGCCTGCAAGAGAAGTTCGCCCTGTACGCCGACAATTTCCCGGTGTGGTCGGAACAGTCGGGCGGCATGGCCCAACTGTCGGTCTGGGCCGCCCTGGCCAACGCCGATGTCGGCGCCAGCCTGCAGCACTACAACCCGTTGATCGACGCCGCCGTGGCGCGTGAATGGAACGTCCCCGCCTACTGGAAGCTGCGCGCGCAGATGCCGTTTGGCTCGAACGAAGCCGGCTTCGGCGACAAGCCCTTCATGGACGACGCCGAGCGTTTCCGCGTGTTCGGCTGATCTTCCGGGGGCGTCCGCGCGCGCCCGCATGAAGGCGGTTTTCAAACCCGCATTTCTCGAAGGAGGAATGCGGGTTTTGCCGTTTTGGGGCCGGACCTTGCGTGCGGATCGGCTGGTCCGCCGTTCGGCCGAGCCCATGCATCGCCCGAAGCGGATAGCGCTATAGTCAACCGAGCCCCTCAACCCGGAAGGAGTCATCATGCAGACCAATGAGATTCACCGCGGCCGCCTGATCGATCACATTCAGTTGGTCGTGCGCGATCTTCCCGCCAGCCAGCGTTTCTATCAAGCGGTGTTCGATGCGCTGGAAGTGCCCATGGGAGGCACGGCGGACGATTACTTCTGGGCGGACGAACTGTTTGTCTCCACGGCGGACAGCAAGGCCGCGCTGGGCCAACTGACCGGACGCCATCACCTGGCGTTCCAGGCGCGCGACCAGGCCATGGTCGACGCGTTCCACAAGGCGGCTTTGGCGCACGGTGGCAAGGACAACGGCGCGCCGGGATTCCGGGATTACCATCCGGGCTATTACGGCGCGTTCGTGCTGGATCCGGACGGCAACAACATCGAAGCCGTGTTCCATGGCGAAGCCGAGCGCAGCGCGCCATCGGTCAAGGTAACGTTCTGACCGGGACTTGGGTGTGCAACTGCGCCATCTTCGGTACTTCGTGAAGATCGTCGAGGCGGGCAGTTTTTCCCGCGCGGCCGCGCTCATCCCCGTGGCGCAGCCGGCGCTCAGCCAGCAGATCGCCGCGCTGGAAGAAGAACTGGGCGTGACGCTGCTGCACCGTAGCGCGCGCGGCGCGCGTCCCACGGCGGCGGGGGCGGCGTTCTACGCGGAAGCCGCGTCCATACTCAGCCGGATGGAACGCATTCCCCAGATCGTGCGGTCGCTGGGCGGGGAGGTCCAGGGAGTGGTCCGCGTGGGCATGTCGTCCACGCTGGCGTCGTTCCTGGCCGGCGTACTGATGGAAAAGTGCAGGGTGGCGCTGCCCAGGATCAGCCTGCGCTTCAGCAGCGACGCGAGCGGCCAACTGGGCTCGCGCATCCGCGATAGCTCGCTGGATCTCGCCTTGGTGTTCGAGGACGAGCCTTTCACGGGCTTCGAGCGCAAGCCGCTGTTCCGGCAGCGGCTTTTTCTCGTCAGCCCGCGCCGGGCCGGACGGCGGCCCGCCGGATTGCGATTCGAGCAGTTGGCGGGCATGCCGCTCATCCTGCCGGCGCATCCCAACATCACGCGCGGCCTGCTGGACCGGCTGTTCACCCAGGCGGGCATCGTGCCGCAGGTGGTGGCGGAAACCGAGGTGTTCTCGGGCATGCTGTCGGCGGTGCAGGCCGGCATCGGCAACACCATCCTGCCGCTGGGCGATTTCTCGGGCGTGCCCGGTGCGATGGTGTGGGCTGTGCTGATCGAACCGCCCGTCTACCTGACGGCGACACTCATCGCCTCGAACGAGGTGCCGCTGGCGCCGCCCGCTGAAGCGGTGCGGATGCTGCTGAGCGACTTCGTCATGCAGCAGGTGCAGGACCGTGGTTTGGCGGGCGCGGAGCCGCTCGCATCCTGAGGTGTTGCCGCCGAGCCATACCGGGCGCCTATACCCGCATATCGACATAGTATTTTTTCGCGATCGCCAGCAGGCGCACCCTTCACTCCCAGGCAGCAACCGCCATCCGGCGGCCTGCGCGACAAGGAGAGTGAAGATGGCAAAGCTGATCTATCGAGTGGTTTCCGCATGCGGTGCGCTGGGATACGGATTCCCGAAAGCGTCGTTGCAAAAGGCGCTGGAAGGGCGTATCGACGCCGTGATCTCGGACGCGGGGTCAATGGATGCCGGCCCCTACTATCTGGGCACCGGCGAAGAATATTTCGAACGCGAGGCCGTGAAGGCGGATTTTCGCCACATGGTCCAGGCGGGCGAGACCATCGACGGGCCGGTCATCCTGGGCAGTTGCGGTATGGCGGGGGGCAACCGCAACCTGGACTGGATGATCGCGCTTGCAAAAGAAGTCTTCGACGAACTGGGCGTGAAGGACCGCGCCGTGGCCGTCATCCGGTCAGAACTGGACCCGGCCAGCGTCATTGCGGAGCTGCGGGCGGGGGCGCTGCGCCCCACGGGCGCCGGGCCCGAGCTGGACGAGGACGCGCTCAGGGAAAGCACGATCGTGGGGCAGATGGGCATCCACCCGCTGATCACCGCGCTGGAGGGCGGCGCGAAGTACATCCTGGCGGGAAGATCGTGCGACATCGCGCTGTTTGCATCCGACATGATCCGGCGCGGCGTTGAGCCTGGCCTGGCCTATCACGTGGGCCATGTGCTGGAATGCGGCGCGCTGGCCTGCGACCCTGGCTCGCCGTCGGACTGCCTGGTGGCGGAAATCTACGACGACGGTACCGCATTGTTCGTGGCGCCGGACGCGTCGCGCCGGTGCACGCCGTATTCCATCGCGGCGCATTCGCTCTACGAGGAAAGCCATCCGCAGCTACAGTTCTACCCGGAAGGCATCCTGGCAATGGAGCACACGGAATTCTTCGCCCGTGACGCCCGGACGGCAGGCATCCGCAACAGCCAGTTCGTGCATGCCGGCAAGCCCTGGCCCTGGAGCATCAAGCTCGAGGGCGCACGCTACCTGGGCAAGCGCAAGGTGTCGCTGGTCAACCTGGACCCTGCGGATCTGCCGCGGGTTCCCGGCGACATTCTGGTCTACGGCCGCAACGGCGTCCAGGCCGTGCCCGTGCAGGAAGGGGGGCGCGAACTGGGCCTGATCGTGGAGACCTGCGCGGCCACGGCAGACGCCGCGCAAACCCTGGCCAGCCTGCTCACGCACTATCTGATCCACTACGGCTATCCCGGCCGCAAGGCCACCGCGGGCAATATCGCCTATCCGCTGTCGCCGAACCTGGTGAGCTTCCGGCGCGAGGACGGCCTGTATGGCGCCATCGTGCCCAGCGGGACGCGCGATCCGGTCTTCCAGGCCAACTACGCCAGGATCAAGGACGCGGTGATCGAGCTGATCCAGGCGGAGTTTCCGGATGCGTTGCGCGACGCGAGCTGGCAGATCCACGAGGCCAGCGCGAGCCGCCCGGTGGCGCTGCTGCGCACCACCGATCGCGATGCCGGCCAGCTTGCCCTGCGCCATCGCGCGGACCTGGACCGCCTGCTGGCGCTCGTTGCGGCGCGCGAGGGATCCCGCATGAACCTGGACGCGGGCGATGCATACGCATGGACGCTTTACCATCTGCTGCAGAACGAAGACCTCATCAAAAACCGCATGTTTCCGATTACCTACTTTCGCGCCAATGGGGCGGAATGGACCGGATGCGGGCAGGAGCAACCCCGGTACTACGACATCGGCACCACCCGCTACGACGGCAACCTGGACGACCGCACGCTGTCTTTGATCGCTGACGCGCCGCCGGACGGCAAGCCTCAGGGCGAAAAGCCGCTGCTGGACATGGCCGTCGTGATCCGCAGCAAGGACGCGGGCATCAACCGGCTCACTTTCGATATCGTCTTCAATTCCGCAGCCGACTACGAGACCGCCCTGCGGTCGAATGTGTTCTGCCCGGCAAACGTGGCGCGGCTGCTCGGGATGGCGCCCGAACACGTGGTCGGCGCGTTCTTCGTCGACAGTTGCAACGCGATCAAGTTGACGATAGACCGCCCGAACATTTCCGCCTCGCCCGACGAACGCGACGTATTCGGCGCGCAGCAGCAAGCGGTCATCGAACGTTTGTCCATTCCACATTACGCAGAGCGCCTGGCGATGGCGTCGGCTTTGTAGGGGGGGCGGCGGCGTCCGGGTGAGCGTCTTGCGGCGGCTGCGCTGGGGCCGGGATGGCAGGGGAGCGGACATTTCGTGCAAGAATTGCGTGCTTCCCGGCCACCCGGCAAGGCCGGTCCGCCACCAACTCCAAGAAGAGTCAGATGAAACCTGGATGTTCCGTACTGCGGCTGCTGTCCCTGGCTGGATTGTTCGCGTTGTCCGCGCCCGCGCAGGCCATCGATTGCAAGAAGGCCAGCACCGCCGTCGATAAGCTGATCTGCTCGGATCGAGGCGCCGTGTCGGCCGACGCCGACTTGAACCGGGACTACAGCGCGTTGCTGAAGCAGGCGCCCGACGGCGATATCCGGGCCATGCTGGTGAACAGCCAGAAGCGCTGGCTGGCGGCGCGAGACCGGGCGCTGGAGACGCTGATCGAATCGCCCGACGCGCTGCCGGACGGCAAGACCGCCGGCCAGGTCGCGCGCGACCTGATCCGCAGCCGCAGCGCGGAGTTCAAGGAGGCGCCCAAGGGCGCGTCCACGCCGCGCCTGATCGGCAACGCGGTCGAACAGCGGCAATTCCAGGCGCAATTCACCGGCGGGAAGTTCGCCGGTTTTGCGGCATCGTGCGACGTGCTGCCGCGCGACTACGAGAACTACGCCTGCTTTGCGAGCCGCCACTACCAGCACAATGACCGGGTATGTTCGGTGGACGAATACTGGGCATCGGGTAGTGTTTACACCAGCCGGTACGTCGCGAACGTCGTGGACGGCAGGCCCAAGGTCATCGCGGCCTGCTCCTTCAGCAGCGAAGACGAAGCGTGTTCCGACACCGAGGGCAAGGCAAAATGGAACCGGGCGCCGACGCAGCCGGCGAATCTGTATTCCGCCGCGCCGCTACCGAAATTCGACGGCGAGATCTTTGCCGCCGACGATGACGAATGGGCGCGCGCCTGCCTGTCCGATCCGGCCTATCCGACCGCCAACTAGCCGCGCAGGGGACGGCGGCGCGCACGCTGGAGAAGACGGCGGGTGAGTGTCAGACTGTAATCGCAAGCCGGATGCCCGGCGTGCGCCGCGGGCCGCGTGATCGCATCGGCTACCGTATGAGGCGCCCCTGCCGGGGCTCTCGCCGCCGCGTTGCGACGCGCGGAGACGCCGCAAGATTTGGAAACTGTCTGGGTTCCGTTCCGGCGATTCCGTCCATGCCACGGACGTAGAATCCCGCTTTTCATCAGGGCCAGCCGGCTGACAGGAACCAATCATGAGAAAAACCATCCTTCTTGCATCCGTGTGCGCCGCGCTGCTTTCCGCTTGCGCGCCGACTTCCCCTCCCCGCGAAGGATCGTCCTCCATGCCTGCTTCGGCCGCCGCCTCTCCCGCCCTCCAATCGAGCCTGACCGCCTATTACTGGCGCCTGGCCTCCGCCACCGACGCCTCGGGCAAGCCGATCGCTGCCTTGCAGAAGGGCGTCGAGCACCAGTTGCGCCTGAGCTTCACGGATGACGCCTTGAATATCCGCGGGGGCTGCAACGCGCAGTTCGGCGGATACACGTACAAGAACGGTGTGCTGACCATCGCGAATCTTGCCTCCACGATGAAGGCTTGCGAACAGAGCCTGATGCAGCTCGACGCCGAGATTGTGCAGCGCATGAAGGGCGACCTGCGCGTGACGCTGACCGGCGACAAGGCCGAACCCGCGCTGGAACTCGCGGCGCAGGACGGCAGCGTGCTGAAGTTCGTGGGCGAGCCGACGCCGGAGACGCTGTACGGCAGCACGGGGCAGATCATGTTCCTGGAGGTCGCGGCCAAGCGCGCCGAATGCAGCCATCCCATGATTCCCCACTATCAGTGCCTGATGGTGCGGGAGCGCAAATTCAACGAAGCGGGCATCGCGCTGCCGGCGCAGGGCAAGTGGCAGGCGCTTTATCAGTCCATCGAAGGATTCGAACACCAGGACGGCGTGCGCACCGTGCTGCGCGTGAAGCGTTACGACTGGAAGAATCCGCCGGCGGACGCGCCGTCGAAGGTCTATGTGCTGGACATGGTGGTGGAGCAGGACGCCTCGGGGAAATAGCCGCCGCGGCTCACCAGGTCAGGTAGAACATGGCCTTGGCCAGCACCACGATGGCGACCATGTGGCAGAACACGCTCAGGTGCATGCGGCTTTGCACCGCCCCGGTCAGCCGGCGGCGGCGCGCCAGGATCAGGGCGGTCGCCACATGGACCAGCACGCTGGCGGCCAGCGCTGTCTTGACGGACAGCAGGAGCCCGAAAGACGAGGCCAGGGGGGCGGCGAGCGCGCCGCGGTGCTGCCAGGCCAGGCCCAGGCCGGCCACGTACAGCAGCAGCACGGACCAGGGCACCACCGAGCGCACGCGCGGGCCGAGCTGGCTGCCCAGCGCGCGACGCACGTCGGCGGGAAGCCGCTTGTGCACCGGTTCCAGGAACAGCACCTCGAACGTGACCGTACCGACGAACAGGAAGGCGGCCAGCAGGTGCAGGATGAGCAACACGGGATAGAGATTCATGGTGGTGTCGCGGAGGGTCTGATTGGAATTTTCCCACCTGCCCGGCGTCGGTCGAATGACAAACATCAAGCCTTGCCGCCAGCAGCCGAAAGGCAGCCGGGCCGCGGCCCCGTTCAGGGACTCGCGGCCCGGCATGGGCGCTGTCGCGCCGCCTGGTCAGTTACCCGACGGCTGCAGCGTCAACGTATCCGAGCGCTGGCTTTCCACCTTCGCCCGGCTGAACGCCATGGGGAAGTACTCCCCGGTAGCCCAGCCCTTGAGCAGGTCCTGGTAATGCGGGCTGCGCGGGTCCGCGGATTGCCCGGGGACGTTCTGCACCCGCGAGTTGTCCCAATCCGCCACATCGATCACCTGGCGGTACGACGCGCCGCTGATCTGGCGGAAGTCGCTCTTTCGGAACGTGGCGCGATGCACCGTGTCGTTGTCCCCGCTGACCGGGTAGCGCGGCGTGCCCCAGGCCTGGGCGGTATCCGGCGGCAGCAGGCCGGCCAGTTTGTGCTCGAACTGGATGTGGTGCAGCTTGCCCCATTGCCACTGGTTGGAATCCGGTCCCAGCTTGGCGTTGAGCTTTTGCAGGCCATCAGCCAGGGCCTGGAGCAGCAGGGCATCGCGGGCCTGGGCCGGCCGGGGGCCGAAGGCGGCATCCGGCGTCGCCAGCTTCTCCAGCGTCTTGCGGGTGGATAGTTCGCCGAATGCCGCGCGCCCGCTGGCGGGCACATAGAGATCCGACACGCGCTTGACGACCTCGGGCAGCCAGAACGCATAGACCGTCGCGGCCCGCGAATCGGTTTCCATGCGGTAGTCCCAGTCCTTCAACAGCGTCAGGGCCGCGCCGACCCCGGGCTCCGCCGAGTTCAGGGACTTGGCGTAGCCCCCCAACGTGCGCGCGGGAATCGAGAGGTTGTCGTACTGCAGGTCCTGGGACTGCTGCACCGTCAGGCCCTTGCCGTCGGCCACCACCTCGCGGATGCGCTGGACGCGGAACGGTTCCGCCCAGGTGCGCGCCGACATTTCCTTGTACGGGAAGTTGGCGGGGAGGTTGTATTCGTTGGCGGTGGCGACATAGCCTTCCGGCGGGTTGTAGACGCGGGGCAGTGCGCTGCCCGCCAGTACGCCGCGCCATTCGAATTCCCCGTTGCCCGGCACCGGCAGCATCCCGGACCAGTCCGCGCGCGGCCGGATCGGCGCGATGCTGCCGCCGAACCAGCCGATGTTGCCGTCCACGTCGGCGTACACCATGTTTTCGCTGGGGGTGTAGTGCTTTTCCATTCCGGCCACGAACTCGTTCCAGTTCTGCGCCTGGTTCAGCCGCAGGCTGGCCAGGTAGGCCGCCGTCCCGGGGAACTCCAGGTAGGCGGCGCGCAAGGCATACGCCTTGCGCCGCACCGGGTCTTCGTGGATGACGGGACCGTGCCGTGTGAATTTCACGCTGCGCACGGCGGGCGCGGCGCCGCGCACGGGGATGGATTCGTCGGCCTGGCGCATTTTCTCCCAGCCGCCCTGGTAGCGGTATTCGTTGGGATTCGCCGGATTGGTGTCGTAGACGTAGAGATCTTCTTCATCGCCGAACGCAAAGATCGTCAACCCGAACGCAATGCGGTCGTTGTGACCCATCGACACGCCGGGCAGCGAGGGTTCGCCGGCGCCAATCACGTTCCAGCCGGGCGCGTTCAGGTGGACCATGTAGCGCAGCGACGGCATGGTGATGGACCGGTGCGGATCGCCTGCCAGGATGGGCTTGCCGGTGGCGGTGTGCTGGCCGCTCAGCGTCCAGTTGTTGCTTTCATAGCGGGGCGCCGTGGCATCGAAGGCCGGATCCAGCGACGCCAGCCGGCCCTCGGATAGCGCGCTGGCCAGCGCCGCGCGCTGATCGGCCGCCAGCGGGCTGCGCGGGAAGTCGCCGGCTTCGAACTTCTGGCCATCCCGCGCCAGCTTGTAGGTGTCCAGCACCGTCTTGTCGATCTGGCGCACGTCCAGGCCGGCGGGCACCTGCAACGCCAGGGGAGGCTCGAAAGTGGTCAGCCCCTGCACGGTGTTCAGTCCCAGCGCGGCGATCTGCTGCGACATCCTGACTTCCTCGTTGACGTTGCGCGTCAGGCCATAGATGCGGATCAGCGAGGTCTCGGGGCTCCAGTAGCCGGGCTCTGTTCCGGTCAGCTTGAATTCCGGCGGCAACTGGTCGGGATTGGCCTTGACCCAGTTCACGTAGGCGTTGATGCCATTCGCGAAGGCGGTCAGGATGGCCTTGCCTTCGGGGTGGTAGCTGGCGAATTCCGTCTGCATGTCGCCGCGATACAGGAAGAGGCGCGCGGCGCGGTCCTGCTCGACGAAGCGCGGGCCGAACTGCTCGGCCATTTTTCCTTCGCCCTGGCGGCGCCACAGATCCAGCTGCCATAGACGGTCGCGCGCGGCGCTGAAGCCCTGGGCGAAGAACAGGTCCGCCTGGTTCTTCGCGTAGATATGGGAAACGCCGTGCTTGTCCCTGACGATCTCCACGGGCTGGGAAAGCCCCGGCATGGCTATCGTGTCCTTCTTGCCGCCTGGCGCGGCGCAGCCCGCCAGCAAAACGATCAGGCCGCTCGCCACGAATGCGGCGGCTCTGCGTTTGAACGTACGCATGGACTTCTCCTCCGGTTTATTGATCTTCTCTGTGCCAGCGGTTCGCGGGCGCAGGGAGCCGCGCCGGACGCAACAACAAGCAAGCAGTAGATCTAAAGCAGAAGCCGCGCGAGAGCTGTTTTATTTGACTAAATCTGGAAGGACTTGTAACGCGGTGTCGCGATTGGGGTAGTCGCCTCGGGGGCGAGGATGGAGTCGGGACAGCGGAGCGGGAGCTTGTCGGGCCGAGATCCGGCATGGGTCGGATCGGACGGCACAGGCTGCGTTGGACACCGGCATGCTGAAATTTCTGGTCACGACATACCCGCTTGGCCCAACGCAGGAACTCGGGGCGTTACGGCAACCGAAGGCGGCGCGCGCGTGGAAGGTTGAGGCGACACGCCGGACAGATCCCGCTGACGCATTCGGTAAACTCTGCGGCCAGCGTTGCCGCTGAGGCCGATCTTCCGGTTTGCACCATTCCACCAACCCCCTCCATGCCGATCAACGATCTCGCTCGCGCCCTGACCCTTCCGATCCTCTCCGCCGACGACCTGGACACGCTGGAGCAATTCTTCAAGCGCCCGGAGGTTGGCGCTTTCTACGCCCAGTCCCAGGATCCGGCTCACACCGCCGCGAACCTCCGGGCCTGCGCCGACCTCCTGCCCCAGCTCCACCCCGCCCGGGCGTCGGCCCTGGCGCTGATGTGCGGGTCGCTGGTGGAAGACGGCGCCGACCCGGCCATCCTCTTTCCCTCGCTGCATTCCCAGCTTGGGCCATGGCTGCACGCCCTGCGCCCCTATTGCGCGCAAGAGGTGGAAGAAGACGATGACGAGGTCGAAGAGGCCGACCGCCGGACCTGGGCCGATGCCCAGGCAAGCATGGCTGCCGTTCCAGAGGACAAGCGCTGGGAAGTCGAGGCCCTGCGCGCGGCCGTGGACGTGCTGGTCCTGCCCATGATGACCATGCTGATGCGCGACCGGAACAATCACCAGGCGTTCGTCGCCGACGCCGACCTGATGGCCATGCTGCATCCGATGGCCACCAGCAACGACAGCCTGCCGTTCGAGCAGCTGCATTACCTGTGGCTGGCGTCGCGGGTCAGCTACGAAGATGAACTGGTGGTGGTGTTGCCGGTGTCCGGGACGGGTTTCATCGCCCAGGCGCATGCCATCAACAACACCTTCCATGCGTTCACGCTGCTGCAGATCTTGATAGGCGAGCACGCGCGGGCCTTGAACGTCCAGCGGGAGATCGCGTCGCGGGAGCCGGACATTGATGCCGACACCGCCGATTTCCAGTGGCTGCAGGCCGGCGCATACGCCGGCGGCGAACTCAAGAACATCATGCTGTGGGCCTGGGGCGAAGCCGCGCTGCGCGACCACATGTCCAGGCACGGCAAGCGGGTATTGATTGCGCTGGAGACGGAAGAGGGCACCAAGCGAAATTGGTCCGGGTTCAACGGCGTCATCCACGAGGCGCAGCAGCCCTCGATGACGTTCAGACGCTATCTGACGCCGGAAGAAGTGGCGTCGTATCTGGCCTGAACCCAGGGCGGGGCGATTCAGTCCTGCAGGCATTGGCGAATATCTTACAAAAGAGAAAGGGCGCGGAAATGAGGGAAGTCTCACTTCCGCGCCCTGAATCGCGGCGCGGGGCCAAGCCCCGTGACATTCACCACCGGCGTTGGGATCCCGACGCGGGCTGCGACTGGGACGCGGGCATGTCGCCCGTCCGGACAGTGCTCATGTACTTCCTGTAGTCAGAGACATACTGCGGGCTGTTGATATCGGGGCTTTCCTCGCTGCTCCATTGGTTTTCAAGGCCCGCTTCCTTCCAGGCGGCAAGGTCGCGTTCGACGTCGGCGCGGGTAGGCGTGAAGTCGGACGGCGGAGCGGCCGTGGCCGGGGCGGTGCCGGCGGATTGCGCGCCGGCCGGACTGGACAGAAGGGCGAAAGCCGCCAGCGCGACCGGTATGAGGGCGCGGAACGGTAGGACAGGCTTCATGAATGGCTCCTTGAGGACGGATGGGGGCGCAGCGTTCGGGCCGGTGTCCTCGGGGCGCGCCACGGCGCGGTCTGGACCGAGGGCAGCTGCGTGACCGGATTGGCGTATTCATGTTCGAGTTGAGCGAACCCGGGCTCGGGCGGCGGCATTGTGCCGCGGCAGGCGCGGGCCGGGGTTTAGTCCCGGTGGGCGCGCCGCTGCCCGGGTCTCATGCCTTCGTGGTCATCGTAGGGCCGCATGGGTGCAGGCCACATACTCAAAATTGAGTACGTCCAAATTGTAAGCAGAGGCACTAGAGCAGCGAGGCCAACCGGACGAGTTCGGATTGGCGGCTGCACTCCATTTTGGTCAGCAACGAGGCCACCTGCTTGCGCACGGTGAGCACCGACGCGTGGCGCAAGGTGGCCACTTCCTCGACGCTGTGGCCGGCAGCCAGGCCGGCCAGCACTGCGGCCTCGGCGTGGGTGATGGAGAACACGGATTGCAGCTTCGTCACATCCGGCATGGCGAACGCGCTTTTCTTGCGCATGCGGACCAGCAGCATCCTGCCGCCAATGAGGCTGAGCGCGTGCGGCGCGACGCTGATGTCGACCCAGAAGAACTCGCCCCAGCCGGACGCCGTGGCCTGGGAACGCGTCTGGCCGTCGCGCGCGACGGCGGCGCAGTTGGCATCGAACAGCCGTTGCACTTTCGGGTCGGCATGGCGCAGCTTGCGGCCGTGCAGGGTCCAGCCGCCCGCATCGCCCAGATATCCCACGGCCAGGGGCGACAGCTTGTCGACGATGGAGTCGGCGCTGACGAGCAGGACCGCTTCCTGGACTTCCGAAAAGGCGCTCTCCAGCGATCTCCACCCGATGGCCCGATTGCGTTCCCGCTGTGACAACTGCTCGCGCAACGCGCGGAAGTACCGCGCATAATCGCCCGACTGCAGGCGGTCACTGGCCTTGGGATCGACGGACGCGCGCTGAAAGCCGATTGCTGCGTGCAGCACGGTATTGGATTCGATGATCAGGGACAGCAGTTGGGCCATGCGATGCTTGGCCATGTAGTCCGCGTAGAACTCGGTGCGCCGCAACTGCGCGGGGTCGTACATGCGCGCGGTATCCAGCCACGTGCCCGCGGGCGCAGTCCGCGAGTCCTGTTCCAGGATGTCGCAACTGTAGTAATGCTCCTGGTAGTCCGATGCGCAGGCGTCCGAAAAGCCGATGGCGGACAGGGTGAGCAACTTGTTCCTGGCATCGAACACGATCAGCGTGCCGCTGTCGGCGCCGACCAGGTCGCGCGCAGTGCAAAGAACGTCTTGCCACGGGGGCTCGGGGTCGGTCAGGTGATCAACGGCCTCGATTGCGCGCCGCAAGGCGATTTGATGATCGGGCATGGCGTGCCTCCAACTCTGGTTCAGACGTAAACGCTGCTACGTGTCACACATGGTTGTAGGTGGCGCCGGCCGATCAGGAAGTGGCGGCGCACCGCTGCTGCGGATCAAAGCGGGGGGCGCGCCGCGCATGAAGCAAGCCGCGTGGTGAGCGGTGGGCCCTTGCGGAAATTATCGTCGGAAATCCATGCGCCAGGAGAAAAACCCTGCGATTTCCGAGCACGTGTTTTATCCCGCGCAGCGCCTTGATACGGCGATACCGGGGCAATTCAACCAGCGCTGGGACTGCTACTGGCGGAACCACTTTTTCGCGGGTCCCGCAGCCATGAAGAAAGGGCTGCGCGTGGCCGGTCGGTCTTGCGCGCGATGCATGCACGCATGGCCTTGCCGAGCCTTAGTGGGTGAAGGCGAGTTCGCCGACGGGCGCGGCGGGCGACAGCGCAAACGAGGCCTTCATGTCCCGGACTTCCTCGACCGGCGTGCGGCCGAAGAAGCGCTTGAATTCGCGGCTGAACTGCGAGGCGCTTTCATAGCCGACGCGCGCGGACGCCGACGCGGCGGTGAGGCCGTCGCGGATCATCATCAGCCGCGCATGGTGCAGGCGCGTGGACTTGATGTATTGGATCGGCGACGTCTGCGTGACCGCCTTGAAATTGACGTGGAAGGCCGGAACGCTCATGTCGGCTTCACGGGCCAGGTGCGTGACGTCCAGCGGCTGCGAATAGTCCGCGTGGATGCGGCGCAGCGCCTTGGCGACCCGTCCAAAGCGGCCCTGGTGGGCCAGCGCCGCGCGCATGGCGCCGCCTTGCTCGCCGCCCAGCACCCGGAAGCAGATCTCTCGCACCAGCGCCGGGCCCAGAATCTGGGCGTCCAGCGGCACGCTCAGCGCGCGCAGCAGGCGCACGGTGGCTTCCGCCAGATCGCCCGCCAAGGGAGTGGACACGATACCCAGCGGCGCGCTGTCCGGCGGCGTGCCGGCACGGGCATCGATGGCCAGGATCAATTCGGCCACGTCGGTGAGGTCCAGGCGGATGGCGACGGCCAGCATGGGCTCGTCGTGGCTGGCCTGGGTTTCCGTGGAGAAGGGCAGGGGCACGGACAGCACCAGGTAGTGCTGCGCGTCGTACACGTAGACCTGATCGCCCAGGAAGCCCAGCTTGCGCCCCTGGCACACGATGACGATGCTGGGCTCGTAAAGAACGGGCGTGCGTCCCAGGGGGCGGTTCGAACGCATGAAGCGCACGCCGTCCAGGGCCGACAGGCTGTAGCCCTCGTTGGGCGCCAGGCGTTCGATCAAGGCAACCATCTCGCCGGAAAGCGGGTTGGACGGGGTCGTCATCGAAGGTCCTCGAATCCGGTTGGGGTGAAAGGGATTCTAACGGCCGGCGGCCGGGCCCGAGCGGCTTCCAATAGAAATAGGCAATGCTGCGATAGGCGCGTGTATTCGCGGGCGGAGCCGCTGTCCTTAGCATTCAGTCATGGAAACGATTTGGAGAACGGCCATGACAATGCAAACGCAACATCCCAAGGTGGTGCTGATTACCGGCGCCAGCAGCGGTATCGGCGAAGCGGCCGCGCGCCTGCTCGCCGCCCAGGGCCACCGCGTGCTCGCCGGCGCGCGCCGGACCGGCAGGCTCGAAGCGCTGGTTCAAGACATTCGGGCAAAGGGCGGGACGGCGGAATTCCGCGCGCTGGACGTGACGTCGGCCGAGGACGTGAACGCCTTCGTGCAGTACGCCGAGCAGGTCCATGGACGAGTGGACGTCATCGTCAATAACGCCGGCGTCATGCCGCTTTCGCCGCTGTCGTCGCTGAAGCTGGACGAGTGGAACCGCATGATCGACGTGAACATCCGCGGCGTGCTGCACGGCATCGCCGCCGTCTTGCCGGTCATGCAACGGCAGGGGCATGGCCAGGTGATCAACGTGTCGTCCATCGGCGGGCTCAGCGTATCGCCGACGGCCGCCGTTTACTGCGCGACCAAATTCGCTGTGCGCGCGATCTCCGATGGGCTGCGCCAGGAAACCGACAAGATCCGCGTGACCGTGATCTGCCCCGGCGTCGTCGAATCAGAGCTGGCGGAGACCATCACCGACCCGACGGCGGCCAAGGCGATGCAGGAATTCCGCCGCGTCGCGCTGCGCCCCGACGCGATCGCCCGCGCCATTGCCTATGCCATCGAACAGCCTGACGACGTGGACGTCAGCGAACTGGTCGTTCGCCCGACCGCCAGCCCCCATTGATCAACAACCCAAGGAACTTTCCTCATGACGACTTTCAATACCGCGGATAAACCATTCTTCGGCCAGGTGGCCATCGTGACCGGCGCGGCAAGCGGCATCGGCCAAGCCACGCTGGAACTGCTGCATGCGCAGGGTGCAAGCGTGGTGGCTGTCGACCGGCAGGACGACGTGCGCGCGCTGGCGCGCCCCGGCATCGTGCCACTGGTGGCCGACGTGGCCCGCGAAGAGAGCGCCGCGCTGGCGGCGAAGACCGCGATGGACCATTACGGCAGGCTGGACATCCTGGTGAACAACGCCGGCATCATCATCAACAAGCCCGTCATCGACATGACGCTGGACGACTGGAACGGCATCCAGGCGGTGAACGCCACCGGCGCGTTCCTGTTTTCCCGCGAGGCCATGCGCGTGATGGTGCCGGCCGGCAAGGGCTCGATCGTGAACGTGGGTTCGTACGCGTGCCATCAGGCCTTTCCGACGATTGCCGCCTACGCGGCGTCCAAGGGCGCGCTGGCGCAACTGACCCGCGCGCTCTCGCTCGAAGCGATCGACCATGGCATCCGCGTGAACGCGGTGGGTTCGGGAGATGTGGTCACCAACATCACCAACCATATCCATGCCGATGGGCGCAAGTTCCTGGCCGAGCATGGCAAGAACGCGCCGATCCGGCGCGCGGCCGAGCCGCGCGAGATCGCGGAGGTCATTGCATTCCTGGCGTCGGAAAAGGCCAGCTACATCGTGGGCGCGGTGGTGATGGCCGACGGCGGCATGAGCGTGGCGTTGAGGTAGGCGCGCCAGCCGGCCAGCGCCCCGCGGCACGCCCCTTAGTGGATATGCCGCTTAGCGGATATGCCCCTTAGCAGGTATGCCCCTCAGCGGGCACGCCCCGCAGCGGGCATGCCCCTCAGCGGGCGGGGGCCTGGCCGGGCGGGAAGATCGCCGCCCGCCAGAGATCGAGGAAGTGCCGCTTCTTCAGCGGATCCAGATACACCAGCAGCCCGACGCCCAGCGCCACCGGCCGCACGCCCGCCGCCGGAACGACCGACGCGCTGACCGGCCGCATGCCGGACTGCCGGGCCAGGGCTTCCTGGCCACGCGGCGACAGCAGATAGTCCAGGAACATCGCGCCCAGGTCGCCGCGCGGCGCCTGCCGTGGAATGATCGCGGAACGCGACAGCATCAGCGTGTAGTCCTGCGGGTAAATGATGGCCAGCGGCGCGCCTTGGTCGATGCGGTGCCGGGTATAGGACTCGAGCAGGTTGTAGGCCAGCGTGATCTCGCCGCGCTCCAGCTTGTCCAGGGCATGCTCCGTGGATTCGTGGATGGAGACGCCATTGCGCCCGAAGGCCGCCAGGAGCGCGCCGGCCATGCTGTCCAGGCGCGTGTCCTGGGTGGCCGCCAGGTAGCCGATGCCGCTGCCCTGCACGTCGTACGTGGAGATCTGGCCGGCCAGCGGCTGGTCGGGCGCCTGCAGCAGAGAAAGCAATTCGCGCCGGGTGCGCGGCACGCGCGCGGGGTCGAGCTTGCGCGTGTTGTAGACCATGACGATGGGATCGGTGCCGATGCTGAAGACCTCGTCGCGCCAGTTGGCCCAGCCGGGCAGCGCCTGCGTCTCGGGCGAGACATGCACCCGCGCGTAGCCGTCGTTGACCAGCTTGGTCTGCAGGTCCATGGCGCTGCTGATGACCAGGTCGGGCCCCAGGCGGGAAGCCGGCGCCTGCTCGGCGCGGGCGACGGTTTCGGCATAGAGCGCCTGGGTGGATAACTCGGTGTATTCCAGGCGCACGGCGGGGTTCATCGTGCTGAAGTCTTCCAGCACGCCGCGAAACACCTGCACGCTGTTGGAAGCATGCACGACCAGCACGTTGTTGCTGTCGGCGGGGCCCAGGCTCAGGCCGCTGCCGCTCACTTCCGCGGCGTGGCCGGCCGCGGCCAGCGCCAGGGTGGCCGCGGCGGCAAGATAGCGCAGGGGAGTCAGGGCGTCAGGCATGGTCTGAAATGGCGGGCAACGTGATGACGGCGTCCAGGCCGCCGCCCACCCGGTTGCTCAGATTGAGCCTGCCCTGATGGGTATCGACGACCCGCTTGATGATGGACAGCCCCAGCCCGGCGCCGGGCGCGCGGGGATTGGGGCCGCGCGCAAAGCGCTCGAAGGCGGTGTTGGCCAGCGCGGGCGGGATGCCGGGCCCCTGATCGGACACGGTGATGCGCCAGTCGCCGCCTTGCCGGTCCAGCCGCACGTCGATGTGGCCGTCGTCCGTGGCGCCGTGACGCAGGGCGTTGTCGATCAGGTTCTTGAAGGCCTCGCGCAGCATCAGGCTGTCGCCCAGGACTGTCGCAGAGCGGCCGGCTGGCGGGGCGCCGGCGGCCGCGCCTTCAGCCGCGCCTTCGGCCGCCGCGCCGTCAGCCGCCGTTCCGTCAGCCGTATCCGGCAGGTGCAGGCGGACGTCGGGTTGGGGATCGGCCTGCGGCACCGTGTCGTAGACCGCCTGACGCAGCAGCTCGGCCAGGTCGACGGGGTGGAACTGCCTGACGTTGCTGCGATGGATGACGCTCGCGTCGCTGAGCAACTGGTTGACCAGCCGCGACAGCTTTTCGGCGTTGCGCAGCACGGCCAGCAGGCTGCGGCGCTGCTCGGCGGGATCTTCTTCGTCCAGCGCGACCTCCATCTGCGCGTGCAGCGCCGCCAGCGGCGTGCGCAGTTGGTGCGCGGCCTCGGCGATGAAGAGACGCAGGGTGTCCAGGTTTTCCGACAGGCGCGCCATGAAGCCGTCCAGCGAATGCACCAGGTTGTCCAGCTCTTCGGGCACCGGGGCGGCAATGGGATGCAGATCGGAGGCGCTGCGCCCGGCCAGTTCGCGCTCCACGCGCTGAATGGGTGAAAGCGACCGGTGCAGGCCCCAGTAGGCCAGCGCGAGGACGGCGGCGGTGAAGCCGAGCAGCGCCAGCGTGCCTTGCCACAGGATGCTGGCGGCCAGCGCATCGCGGGCTTCGCGCGTCTGCGCAACCTGGATGATGGCGGTTTCGGTTTCGCGGGGGCCGGCGATCTTGCGTTCCATCCAGGCGATGCGCACGGGTTCGCCCTGGAAGGCGGCCTCGTATAGCTGGGGCGAGTCCGCGGCCTCGGCATTGGCGCTGGCCGGCGGCGCGGGCAGGCCGGCATAGCCGGAGATCAAGGTCCCGCCCGCGGCCGCGACCCGGTAGAAGACGCGGTCGCGCGGGGCTTGCTCCAGCAGCGCCAAGGCCGCATAGGGCATGTCCATCTGCCATTCTCCCCGCACCAGTTGCAGGCTGTCGGCCATCGACAGCACGGAGGCGCGCAGAAGCTGGTCGTAGGTGGTGTCGGCGGTCTGGTGGGCATAGCCGCGCACCAGCAGGTAGAGCGCGCCCAGGCCGGTCAGGAACAGCGCGAGCAGCATGGCCAGCAGGCGGCGGCGCACGGAGATGCGGCGGTGCTGCACGGGCGGAGGGTTAGTCATGCTGAAGCATGCGTCGCGCCGGGTCTAGTCCCGGGGCGCCACGGACGCGGAACCGTCCGCGCTGTCTTGCGCCGCCGTCAGCAGGTAGCCGGTGCCACGCTGCGTTTCGATGCGCAGCGGCGAGCCTTCCAGCTTGCGCCGCAACCGGGCAATGTAGACCTCGATGGCGTTGGGCGCGGCCTCGTCGTCGAAAGCGAAAAGCTTGTTGGCGATCTCCGTCTTGCTGACGGCGCGGTTCATGCCGGCCAGCAGGATTTCCAGCAGGCTGTATTCCCGCTTGGGCAGCTCTATGCGTTGCCCGGCCAGAGTGACCTGGCGCGCCGCGCTGTCGATGACCAGTTCGCCAAAGCGCAGCACGCCGGCAGCCTGCGCGATGGGACGGCGCAGCAGGGCGCGGCAGCGGGCTTCCAGTTCGCGGAAGTCGAAGGGCTTGGCCAGGTAGTCGTCGGCGCCGGTATCCAGGGCGTGGACGCGGTCTTCGATGTCGATGCGGGCGGTCAGCGCCAGCACGGGCGTCTTGCTGCCGCGATCGCGCAGGCGGTGCAGGATGTCGAAGCCCGACATGCGGGGCAGGCCGATGTCCAGGATGACGAGGTCGAAGGTTTCGTACTGCAGGACCCCGTCCGCGCTCATGCCGTCGTTCTGGCAATCGACGGCATGGCCAAGGCGACGCAGCCGGCGCACGAGCGCGTCAGCCAGATCTTCATCGTCTTCGATTACCAGGATACGCATGCGCCGATTGTCGCACGGGTTGATGGCCGCCCGCGCCGCCCGCGCCAACGAAAACGACAGGTTCCAGACAGCTTTTCTTCCTAGTCTTGCAGGCCTGCTTCCCCCGCCGGCGGCAGCCACACATAACAACGACTAGTCGGAGATAACCCTCATGCTTCTGACCCTGCTTGGCTTCGGCATGGTGATCACGTTCATGACGCTGATCATGACCAAGCGCCTATCGCCCCTGGTTGCGCTGATCCTTGTCCCTATTATCTTTGCCTTGCTGGGCGGCTTTGGCGCCGGCATCGACAAGATGATGCTGGACGGCATCCGCAAGATCGCGCCCACGGGTGTGATGCTGATGTTCGCGATCCTGTACTTCGGCGTGATGATCGACGCAGGGCTGTTCGATCCCATCGTGGGCCGCATCCTGCGCGCGGTGAAGGGCGATCCGCTGAAGATCGTGGTCGGCACCACCGTGCTGGCGCTGGTGATCTCCCTGGACGGGGACGGATCGACCACCTACATGATCGTGGTGGCGTCGATGCTGCCGCTGTACCGCCGGCTGAAAATGAACGCGCTGTCGATGACCTGCCTGGCGATGCTGGCCAGCGGCGTCATGAACCTGACGCCGTGGGGCGGGCCGACCGCGCGCGCCGCCAGCGCCCTGCATGTGGATGCGGGCGACATCTTCGTGCCGCTGGTGCCCGTGATGGGCGTGTCCATCGTGGCGATCCTGGTGCTGGCGGTCTTCCTGGGCCTGCGGGAGCGCCGCCGTCTGGGCGTGCTGGCGCTGCCGGAAGGGGCATCGCTGCATGCCGGCTATGACGAGGACGGCCCCAAGAATCTGCCCGAGATCGAGGTGGACCATGACCTGCGCCGCCCCAAGCTGCTATGGGTGAACGCCGGCCTGACGCTCGCGCTGATGGTGAGCCTGGTGCTGGGCGTGCTGCCTCTGCCGGTGCTGTTCATGATCGCGTTCGCGGTTGCGCTGATCATCAACTACCCGAACCTGGCCGAGCAGCGCCGCCGCGTGGCGCAGCACGCGGGCAATGTGCTGTCGGTCGTATCGCTGATTTTCGCGGCCGGCATCTTCACGGGCATCCTGTCCGGAACCGGCATGGTGGAAGCCATGTCGCGCAGCCTGCTCGCCGTGATTCCCGACGCGCTGGGCCCCTATCTGGCCGGCATCACCGCGCTGGTCAGCCTGCCGTTCACGTTCTTCATGTCGAACGATGCCTTTTACTTCGGCGTGCTGCCGATCCTGAGCGAAGCCGCGCAGGGGTACGGGATTTCGCCCGTGGAAATGGCGCGCGCGTCGCTGATCGGCCAGCCGGTGCATTTGCTCAGTCCGCTGGTGCCGTCCACCTATCTGCTCGTCGGCCTGGCCGGCGTGGAATTCGGCGACCACCAGCGCTATGCGCTGAAGTGGGCCACGATGGTCTGCCTGGTGATGCTGGTGGCCGCCCTGGCATTCGGACTGTTCCCGCTGGTGGGCTCCGTCGCCTGACCCGCGGCGTCCGCGCCGCACTCTGATAAAGGAACGTTCATGGCTTTGCGCATTGCTTACGTCACCAGCGGGATGGGCCACACGGGGACCGCGATCTGCCAGGCGCTTCACCGCGCCGGCCACCGGGTGATCGCCGGCTGCGGACCCCGCTCGTCCCGCAAGGATCATTGGCTGAAGGAACAGAAGTCCCTGGGATACGACTTCAGCGCCTCCGAAGGCGACGCCACGGACTGGGCATCCACCGAGGCGGCGTTCGCCAAGGTGCGCCGTGAAATCGGTGAGATCGATGTGCTGGTGAACAACGCCGGGTCGATGCTGGACATGCGTTTCCGGCAGATGGGATACGCCGACTGGTCGGCGGTGCTGCGCAGCAACCTGGACACGCTGTTCAACAGCACCAAGCAGGTCGTGGACAGCATGTCGGACCGTGGCTGGGGCCGCATCATCAACATCGGTTCGGTCGCGGCCGAGAAAGGCCAGATCGGCCAGATCAACTACGCCACGGCCAAGGGGGCGGTGATCGGCTTTACGCGGTCGCTGGCGCAGGAGGTCGCGGCGCGCGGCGTGACGGTGAACCTGGTGTCGCCCGGCTTCATCGCCGATGACACGGTCAAGGCATTTCCGCCGGCGCTGCTGGACCGCATCGTCGAAAGCGTGCCGGTGGGGCGGTTGGGGACGGCCGAGGACTTGGCGGGCCTGTGCGCCTGGCTGGCGTCGGACGACGCGGCCTTTGTCACGGGCGCCAACTACGCCATCAATGGCGGCGTGTACATGAGCTGAAGCGCCAGCGGAATCGGGCGGCCTGCGCAGGCCTTCCGTTTCCGCATCGGGCGCGTCAGTGCCCCCGGCTTTTCAGGAAATCCGGAATGGACGACGCGGTGCGCTTGCAGTCCGCCAGCCATTCCACGCGCCACTCCGTGATCCGCTCGGCCGTGTAGTGCTCGAACACGCCCGGCGTCGGCTCATTGATCGATTCAAACTGCCTCACCAGCACCAGCGGTTGCTCGGCGCCGGGCGTTTCATCCGAGCATTCCGCGGCCTCTTCAAAGGTGGCGAAGGCGTAGTAATAGTCGTCGCCGTCATGCAGATCCTCGCCACCCGCATGCGGGTGCACCCACACGCGGTATTCCAGCACGTCATCGTAGAAATAGCCGCCGCCGGATTTGGTCATGGCGGGGTATTCGCCGACTTGATCGAGGTCGATGGCGATGGGGTGGGAGGAGGAAATTTCAGGCGTCATGCGTTTCGATGTATCCGGCAGTTGTCAGACGTCAATCTGGTCGAATTGCAGGCCCAGCGCTTCAGCAATCCGTTCTCGTGTAATTCTCTTTGTCTTGGCGCCTTGCGCCTCCATCGCGGCATAGCTTGGCTGGCGGATGCCCAGGCGCGCGGCCATTTCAATTTGGGTAATTCCCAAGTACTCGCGCCAGGCTCGGATGATGCCCCAGTCATTGTCGGACATCAGCGTCACGACTTCATGCGGAATCGTGCCGTCCGCAGGGACGCGAGGGGCGGGGGTTCCCTTGGCGCCGGTCAGCGCAAGATATTCCGAGTAGGGAAGAACCACGAACGCCGGCTTTCCATCTGTTTCAAGAATGGTTGGGTGCAGGCTCATGTGTGCCTTTTTCCTGAATTCAGTAGGTGCTGCCATCACGTTTTTTCACCTCCTGGATTTCCACTATCCGGACCGTCGATCGGACATCGAACAGGATTCGATATTGACCGACTCGGAGGCGATAGCCAAATTGGTGATTGGTAAGCGCCTTGACATTTGATGCGCTGGGAAACAACTTCAATTTGCCGACCTCGGCAGCAATTCGACGCTGGTCCGCCGCGGGAACTCTCAGCCATTGCTTGACCGCCTTTTTGGCCCAGTTGATCGAGAACATGCTTGGCTGGCCTTGTTGTTTTATAGCCTAAGCTATATAGGTTTTCAAGCCCATCTTCGCGTGTTGCCGTTTCCACGAGTTTTCTGAGACGGGGACTCCCGTCGTTCTAGCGTTGAATCGCCTTCCGCATCAAATGTTGTTGCTGGTTTTGGGACTCTTTCCTGCGTCTCTGCGGATACCGCATTCAGCAGGGCCAGGGGGCATGCTCTCGCGCTGGTGTTGGCGCCGCCGCCAGGCTCAATTCGCCAGCTTCACCGCCCCGCTATCGATCAGTGCTTTCCACTTGGCGTTGTCCGCCTGGATGAACTTCAGCAGCTCATCCCGCGATCCGCCGCCGGTGATCATCCCGGCATTGTCGACCGCCGCCTTGAACTCGGGCGTGGCCACGGCGGCGCGCAGCGCGGTGTTGATCAGGTCGAGCTGTTCGCCGGGGATGGCCTTGCTGGCCGCCACGGAAAACCACTGGCTGGCGGCGTAGCCCTTGAAGCCGGATTCTTCGACGGTGGGCACGCCGGGCAGGCTGTCCAGCCGGTATGGCGTGGTCACCGCATAAGCCTTCAGGGTGCCGGCCTTGATCTGCGGCATGACCGGCGCGGATCCCAGGATGGCCAAGGGGATCTGGCCGCCCGCCACGTCCGCCACCGCCTGGCCGCCGCCCTTGTATGGCACGTGCACGATGCGGGTGCCGGCGTATTGGTTGAGCAATTCGCCCGCCAGGTTTTGCGACGTGCCGTTGCCGGAGCTGCCATAGCTCCAGGCTTCGGGCCGGCGCCGGGCGTCGGCCAGCACGTCCTGCAGGCTGTCCCGGGCGTCGCTCGCCGGGCCGACGATAACCATCGGGCCTTGCGCCATCAGCATCACGGGCGCCAGTTCGCGGCCGATCTCGGGCTGGGGCGTGGGATAGATCAGCGGACCCGGCACGGTCAGCAAATAGCCGTCGCCGGCCTTGCTGCGCGCGATCAGTTGCAGGGCGATGGCGCCGGATGCGCCAGGACGGTTTTCCACGATGACGTTCAGCCCCGTCTTGCGCGCGAGTTCCTGCGCGGCAATGCGGGTCAGCACGTCGGCGGTTCCGCCCGGCACGAAGCCGACCACCCAGGTGATCTGCTTGGCTGGCCAATCCAGTTTGGTGCCGGCCGCGCTGGCCGCCGCGACGGGCAGCGCGAAGCCAAGCAGCATCGCACCGCATCGGATAGCGAATTTCATGTTTTTCCCCTTGTATTGTGTTGTCTGGCAAACCGCCGCGGTCTTAGCTGGGATCCAGCTTGCCGGGCGGGGTGTTCGGATGCGCGGCGCACGACTGGTTGAACGCCTGCACCATCTTCAGGATGGGACCGAGCACCCAGGTGTTGAAGATGAGGATGTCGCTTTCTTCCTTGGGATCCTGCTTCAGGTTGAACAGGTAGGGGGACTCCAGTTTTCCCTTGCCCTCGTTGACCTCGGGTTCCCAATAGAAGTGCAGCTTCCAGTCGCGCCATTTGACGGCGCGCAGATCGTTCTTGATGTAGAACAGGAAGCCTTCGCGCCGCGATGCCGGGCTGGCTCCCGTGAAGAAATCGGTCTGGTCGATGCCGTCGATGGGCCTGTCCTGCGGGATGGCCGCGCCGCCGATGCGCGACAGCGTGGTGTACAGGTCGGTGACGTGGACCATCTCGTTGGATACCTGGCCCGGCTGCACGCGGCCGGGCCAGCGGATGATGAAGGGCACGCGCAGGCTGCCTTCCATGGCGGTGTGGTAGGTGCCGCTCCACGGGCCGGCGGTGCCGCGGTAGGGCTTGCGGTATTCCGGGCCGTTGTCGCTGCAGAAGATGAAGACCGTGTCGTCGCGCAGGTTCAGTTCGTCCACGGCCTGCGCGATCTGGCCCACCCGGTGATCCATTTCAACCATGGAATCCGCGAAGTCCCCGGCGCCCGTGCGGGCGGCGAAGTCGGGGTGCGGCAGGGTGGGGAAGTGCAGGTGCACCAGCGGCAGGTACAGGAAGAAGGGGCGGCTCGCCTCGGCGTGCTTGCGCATGAAGCCGATGGACCTGTCCACCAGTTCGGCGTCGATGCCGCGGCGGGTGTCCAGGTCGTAGACCTTGACGTTTTCCGACGGGGTGCCCGCCTGGCCCTGCATGATGTGGGGAATGTCGGCCACCGACGGATCGAAGCCGATCGACGCCGTGAACTGGCTTTCGTCGGTGGTGCGCGGGATGCCGTACCACTCGTCGAAGCCACGGTCGGACGGATAGCGGCCCGGGACGTCGCCCAGATGCCACTTGCCATAGTGCGCGGTGGCATAGCCTTGGCCCGACAGTTGCTGCGCGAGCGTGATTTCTTCGCGCGTGAGGCCCTGCGGCAGGCCGGGCGGCACGGATTGCAGGCAGCCGGTGCGGATGGGGTGGCGGCCGCTCATCAGCGCGGAGCGCGTCGGCACGCAGTCGCTTTCCACGTTGAAGTTCTGCAGCAGCAGGCCTTCCGTGGCAAGCCGGTCGATGTGCGGGGTGGGCGCGCCGCGCAAGGCGCCGCCGCCATAGCAGCCAAGCTCGCCCCAGCCCAGGTTGTCGGCCACGATCAATACGATATTCGGCTTTTTTGCCATTGCGCTGCGCCTCTCGGGATGCTCGGGTAGATCCCAGGATTCTAGGAGTGGGCGCCGACCGTAATATTCCTGAAGTTGAGTATTTAGATAAATATTGGTTATGAATCTGTCGTTGCGGGACATCGAGTACTTCCTGGCCGCCGTCGAGCACGGCAATCTGGATCGCGCCGCCGTGGACTGCGGCGTCAGCCAACCCGCGCTGTCCAAGTCGCTGCAGCGGCTGGAGGCCGACACCGGGCTTGCGCTGCTGGACCGAAGCGGCCGCGGATTGCGCCTGACCTCGGCGGGCATGGTGTTCCTGGAACACGCGAAGAAACTCTGGGCCGAGTACCTGGACGCCGTCCGGCACGCGATGGAGTTGCGGGTGGGGGAAGCGGGGCTGCTGCGCGTCGGCGCAACGGGAGCCACCGTGGACAGCATCGTGATGCCCGCGCTGCGGCTGCTCTTGCCGCGCCGGCCGGCGCTGCGCATCCAGTTGACGCAGGGGCTGTCGGACGACCTGAACGAGCAGGTCGCCGGCGGCAAGCTGGACCTGGCCGTCACCCCCATCTACGCCGACGTGCCAGCGGCACTGCACCAGGAGCCGATCCTCGAAGACAAGCTGTGCGTGGCCGCCAGCCGCAACCATGCGCTGGCCGCCCGCCGGAAACTGTCGCTGCGCGATCTGCAAGGCCAGCGATGGATCCTGCCCAAGCCCACGGCCATCGCCCGCAAAGCGCTGGATGCCTGCTACGCCGAGGCGGGCCTGAGCCTGCCGGCCGCCGCGCTGGAAGTCGAGCATTTTTCGAAGGGTACGCTCGAGCTCCTGGCCCATTCCGATCTGCTGGCGATCGTTCCGCAGAGCGCGCTGGCCACCGATCGGGATATCGCCGTGCTGCCGCTTGCGCTGGGCAAACCGCTGCAGCGCCGTATCGCGCTGATCTCCCGCCATGCCACGACCTGGTCGCCGTTGATGACGGAGTTCCGCGCCGCCATCCTGGACAGCGCCAGGCAGGCCTGAGTGCCTGGCCCGAATTGCGGGCCCGCTTTTCGCTAGGGGAATTCCCTAGCCGCCGTTAAGCCCCGCCAGACGCATATCCAGCCCCGGCAAGGCTTTGCAGGATGATTCTAATAAAGGCAACGGTTTTTTAAAAATATTGATATGGTTGGAAACCTCCCCGCTATCTAGAATTCGCCGCAATCGGCCTGTGCTGTCAGACGGGACGATTTTCGGGATCACGGCCAGGCACCGCACCGGGCCGGTACTAGACAAGGGGAATCAATGCTTTCGTACACATTGCGACGGCTGCTCATGACGCTGCCCGTCATGCTGTTCGTTGCGCTGTTCGTGTTCGGCCTGCTGGACCTGGCGCCGGGCGATCCGGCCGCGTTGCTGGCCGGCGAGGACGCCACGCCGCAGGACATCGCGCGCATCCGCGCGACGCTGGGCCTGGACCAGCCCTTCCTGCTTCGCTTCGGCGAATGGGGCTGGAACGTGCTGCACGGCGACCTGGGCACGTCGCTGTTCACAGGCTTGCCCGTCAGCCACATGATCAGCCAGCGGCTGGTGCCGACGTTCTCACTGATGCTGATGACGCTGATCGTGTCGGTGACGGTGGCCATCCCCATCGGCGCGCTGGCGGCGTGGAAGCACAACCGCCTGCAGGACCGCGGCATCATGGTCCTGGCGGTGTTCAGCTTTTCCGTGCCCTCGTTCGCGGTGGGCTATCTGCTGGCCTGGGTCTTCGGCCTGCAGTTGCGCTGGTTCCCGGTGCAGGGCTATGTGCCGCTTGCCACGGGCTTCTGGGCCTCGGTGCACACGCTGGTGCTGCCGGCGCTGGCCCTGGGCAGCGTCTACGTGGCGCTGATCACCCGCATCACGCGGGCGACGCTGCTGGAGACCCTGAGCCAGGACTATGTGCGCACGGCGCGGGCCAAGGGCGTGGGCAACCGTGGCCTGCTGTTCCGCCACGCGTTGAAGAACGCGGCGGTGCCCATCATCACCGTCATCGGCAGCGGCGTGGCCCTGCTGATCAGCGGCACGGTGGTGACCGAGACGGTCTTCTCCATTCCCGGCCTGGGGCGCCTGGTGGTCGACGCCATCCTGCGGCGCGACTACCCCGTCATCCAGGGGGTGATCCTGCTGTTCAGCTTCATGTACGTGCTGGTCAACCTGCTGGTCGATCTGCTCTACCGCGCCTTTGACCCGAGGATCAAGTACTGATGGATACCTTTACCGGCTTTCTCAAGCGGCATCCGACCACCGCCGTCGGCGGCGCGCTGCTCCTGTTGCTGTTCCTGATGGCGCTGTGCGCGCCCTGGCTCGGAACGGTGGACCCGACGGCGCTGTCTCCCATCCACCGCACGCGCGCCCCGAGCGCGCAATTCTGGTTCGGCACCGACCTGCTGGGTCGCGACGTGTATTCGCGGGTGATCTACGGCGCCCGGGTGTCGCTGATCGTGGGCTTCACCGTGGCGGCGCTGTCCACCGTGATCGGCGTGCTGATCGGCCTGGCGGCGGGATTCGTGCGCTGGGTGGATGCGGTGGTGATGCGGATCATGGACGGCTTCATGTCGATCCCGACGATCCTGCTGGCCATCGCGCTGATCGCGCTGACCCGCGCGTCCCTGCAGAACGTGATCATCGCGATCACCATCGCCGAGGTTCCGCGCGTCGTGCGCCTGGTGCGCGGCCTGGTGCTGACGCTGCGTGAACAACCCTATGTGGAGGCGGCGGTGGCCGCCGGCGCCAGCCGGCTGCGCATCGTGCTGCGGCACATTTTCCCGAACACGCTGGCCGCGCTGATGGTGCAGGCCACCTATATCTGCGGCGTAGCGATCCTGGCCGAGGCCAGCCTGTCGTTCATCGGCGCGGGCGTGCCGCCTTCGGTGCCGTCGTGGGGCAACATCATGGCCGAAGGGCGCGCGCTGTGGCAGATCAAGCCGCACCTGATCGCTTTCCCGGCGGTGTTCCTGTCCATCACGATCCTGGCGATCAACATGCTGGGCGACGGACTGCGCGACGCGGTGGACCCGCGCATGGCCAAGAGGATCTGAACCATGAACACGACAACGACACAGAGCCGGCGCGTGCTGGAGATCGAAGACCTGTCGGTTGCCTTTGGCCGCGGCGACGGCGCGTTCCGCGCGGTCAAGTCCCTGAGCCTGCATGTGGACCGCGGCGAGACGCTTGCGATCGTGGGCGAGTCCGGTTCGGGTAAATCGGTGACTTCGCTGGCGGTCATGCGGCTGGTGGAGTTTGGCGGCGGCCGCATTGAAAGCGGGCGCATGACCTTCCATCGGGGCCCCGGGCAATTGGTGGACCTGGTGGCGGCCTCCGAGGACAGCATGCGCGCCATGCGCGGCAACGATCTGGGCATGATCTTCCAGGAGCCCATGACCTCGCTGAACCCGGTGTTCACCGTGGGCTCGCAGATCGTCGAGGCGATCCGGCTGCACCAGCCTGGTGATGCCCGGACGGCCGCGGCCGCTGCCCGCCGCATCCTGGATCAAGTGCGCATCCCGGACGCGGCCGCCATCATGGGGCGCTATCCGCATGAGCTGTCCGGCGGCATGCGCCAGCGCGTGATGATCGCGATGGCGCTGTCCTGCAAGCCGGCGCTGCTGATCGCCGACGAACCCACGACCGCGCTGGACGTGACGATCCAGGCGCAGATCCTGCAACTGATCCGCGAGCTGCAGCGCGAGATGGACATGGGCGTCATCTTCATTACGCACGACATGGGCGTGGTGGCGGAGGTGGCGGACCGGGTCATGGTCATGCGCCGCGGCGACGTCGTCGAAAACAACGATGTACAAGGCCTGTTCAAGGCGCCGCAGCACCCGTACACCCAGGCGCTGATGGCAGCGGTGCCGCGCCTGGGCGCGATGCAGGGAACTGTGCTGCCGGCGCGCTTTCCGCTGCTGTCCGACGCGGACGCGGGACAGGCGGTGAAGCCGCCCGCTCAGGCGGCCAAGGACGAGGTGGTGCTGAGCGTGCGTGGCCTGGTCACGCGCTTCGATGTGCGCGGCGGCGTGTTCGCCCGGGTCAAGAAGCGGGTGCATGCGGTGGAGCAGGTCAGCTTCGACCTGCACGCGGGCGAGACGCTGTCCCTGGTGGGCGAGTCCGGCTGCGGCAAGACGTCCACCGGCCGTTCTCTGCTGCGTCTGGCCAAGACCACGCGCGGCACGATCGAATTCCAGGGCAAGCCCGTGCGCCAGGACGATCCGGCGTCGCTGCTGGCGCTGCGCCGGAACATGCAGTTCGTGTTCCAGGATCCCTTTGCCTCGCTGAACCCGCGCATGCGGGTGGGGGAGTGCGTCAAGGAGCCGATGCTGATCCACAACCTGCATAGCGGCGCGCAGGCGGACCGGCGCACGGCGGAGCTTTTCGAGAGAGTGGGGCTGGACCCGTCGATGATGCGGCGCTGGCCGCACGAATTCTCCGGCGGACAGCGCCAGCGCATCTGCATCGCACGGGCGCTGTCGGTGGACCCCAAGGTGCTGATCGCCGATGAATCGGTGTCCGCGCTGGACGTGTCCATCCAGGCGCAGATCGTGAACCTGCTGATCGACCTGCAGCGCGACCTGGGCGTGAGCTATCTCTTCATCTCGCACGACATGGCGGTGGTGGAGCGCATCAGCCACCGGGTGGCGGTGATGTACCTGGGCCAGATCGTCGAGATCGGACCGCGCCAGGCGATCTTCGAGAACCCGCAGCACGCCTACACCAAAAAGCTGATGCAGGCCGTGCCGATCGCGGATCCCGCCCAGCGGCGCCGCGCTGCGCTGGAACTGAGCGAACTGCCCAGTCCGGCCCGGGCGGTGGGCGACGAGCCCGTGGTGCAGCCCCTGGTGCAGGTGGGTGATGGACATTTCGTGGCGCGCCACCGTATCGGCGGCGCGTACTAGCGGCAACAGAACGTCGTTTTTTCCTTTTTATCCTGGAGATAGAAAATGGATCGTAGGAATTTCTTGCTGGCTTCTTCCGCTACGGCGGCCGCCTGGACCTTGCCTGGCCTGTCGTGGGCCGCGCCCGCGAAAGCGTCGTTCCGCTGGGTGCCCCAGGCGGACCTGACCTTGCTGGACCCCATGTTCACCACCGTGGCGATGACCCAGGTGCACGCCCAACTGGTGTTCGACACGCTCTATGGGCTGGATGAGCAATACCTGCCCAGCCCGCAGATGGCCGCCGGCCACGTCAGCGAGAACGGCGGCCTGCTGTGGAAGATCACGCTGCGCGACGGCCTGAAGTTCCATGACGGCGCGCCGGTGCGCGCGCAGGACGTGGTGGCCAGCATCCAGCGCTGGGCCAAGAAGGACCTGATGGGCCGGTCGCTCATGCAGTCGACCGAATCGCTGACCGCGCTGGACGACAAGACGATCCAGTTCCAGCTCAAGAAGCCTTTCCCGCTGATCCTTCACGCGCTGGGCCGGCAGTCCGGCAACATGGCCGGCATCATGCCGGAACGCCTGGCCAAGCTGCCGGAGACCGAGCAGGTCAAGGAAATGGTCGGCAGCGGCCCCTTTACCTTTGCCGCCGGCAAGTGGGTGTCCGGCTCGCGCGTGGTGTATGAGAAGTTCGGCGGCTACGTGCCGCGCAAGGACGACAGGAAACCGGTGTTCACGGCCGGGCCCAAGGTGGCGCACGTGGACGAAGTGCACTGGCACATCATCCCGGACCGCGCCACGGCCATCGCGGCCCTGCAGGCCAACGAGGTGGACGGCGTCGAGATGGTGGACAGCGACTTCCTGCCCATCCTGAGCCAGGACCCCAACATCCATCTGGTCAAGCGCAGCCTGCCGACCATCGGCGTGATGCGCTTTAACCATCTGCACGCGCCGTTCGACAATCCGGCGATCCGCCGCGCCGTGCTCAGCGTGGTGAACCAGACCGAATACATGACGGCGATGAACGGCGCCGACTTCCCGGAATACTGGAGCGACCGCTGCGGCGTGTTCGTGCCCGGTTCGCCCATGGACAGCGACGCGGGCATGGAGAAGCTCACCGGCAAGCGCGATATCGACGCGGCGCGCGCGGCGATCAAGGCGGCCGGCTACAAGGGCGAGACCGTGGTGCTGCTGGACCCGGTGGACTTCCCGACCTGGCATGCCGCCGCCCTGGTGACGGCGGACCTTTTCAAGCGCCTGGGCTTCAAGGTGGACTTGCAGACCATGGACTGGGGCACCGCCGTGCAGCGCCGCAACAATCAGGAAGCGCCCACGGCGGGCGGTTGGAGCGTGGCGTTCACGGGCAACACCGGCCCCAACAACCTGGACCCGGCGGGCCACCTGCCGATGCGCGGCAACGGCAAGCAGGCCTGGTTCGGCTGGCCCACCAGCGAACGCCTGGAGCAGTTGCGCCTGGACTGGTTCAACGCGCCCGACCTGGAAGCGCAGAAGAAGATCTGCCGCGAGATCCAGTTGCAGGTGTTCGAGGACGTGCCCTACATCCCGCTGGGCGCGAGCTATCCGGTCAGCGCGCTGCGCCGCGAATGGAAGGATTTCCAGCCGCAGATGTCGCTGTTCTACACCTTGCACAAGGCCTGAAGGAGTTTCGTATGAGCAGCAAGGCTCCGAAGGTCGCCATTCTTGGCTTTCACCTGGAATCCAACGCATTCTGCCCGCTGTCGGTCGAGGCCGATTTCCAGGCGCAGTGCTGGGAGGAGGGCGAGGCCATCTCCGAGCTCGCGCGCGGCCCCAGCCGCCTGCCCAGCGAGGTGGCGGGGTTTTATGACCGCATGAACCAGACGGGAAGCTGGACGCCGGCGCCGCTGATCGTGATCGGCGCGCCGCCGGGAGGCCCGGCCAGCGCCAGCGTCTGGGCCGCCTTCCTGGCCGAGACGGAGCAGCGCCTGCGCGCCGCCATGCCGGTGGACGCGGTGTACGTGGCCAACCATGGGGCCTCGTCCGCGGAAGGCGAGGACGACACCGAGGCGACGCTGATGCGCCTCTTGCGCGCCATCGTCGGGCCGGACGTTCCCGTCGTGGCCACGCACGACCTGCACTGCAATGTCTCGGCGCAAACCGTGGACGCGCTGGACGGCCTGATCGCCTACCGCACCAACCCGCACGTGGACCAGCGCGAGCGGGCAGCGGAAGCGGCCGACATGATCCGCGAGATCCTGGACGGCACGCGCATGGTCACGGCCTATGTGCGCCTGCCCCTGACGCCGCCTTCCGTCACGCTGTTGACGGCCAGCGGGCCTTATGCGGACCTGGTGGCGCTGGGCGCATCGCTGACGCAGAAGCGTGGCGAGGGGCCGATCGCCAACGTGGCGGTGTGTTCGGGCTTCGTGTTTTCGGACCTGCCCAAATGCGGCGTGACCATCACGGTCACCGCGCGCGGCGACCTGCGGGCGGCTCGCCGCACGGCCATGCAGGTGGCGCGCGCGGGCTGGGCCGACCGGAGCCGCTATGTCGCCAATACCGTGGACGTGGCGCGCGCCGTGGAACTGGCCCGCGCCGCCCCGCAGCCCTTGCTGTTCGCGGACGTGGCCGACAATCCGGGCGGTGGCGGGCGGGGCAGCACCACCTGGCTGCTGCGGGCGTTCGACCAGGCGCGCATCCCCGGCGTGGTGCTGGGGGTGTTCGTCGATCCCGCCCTGGCCGCGCGAGCCGGGGAGCTGGGCGTCGGGGCGGAATTCGACGCGGTGTTCAACCAGGTCGAGACCGAGTACTCGCGCCGTTACACGGTGCGCGCCAGGGTGCTGAAGCTGACCGACGGCGAAGGCATGGGCCGGCGCGGCATCCTGCGCGGGCGCAAGTTCTCGATGGGCGCGACCTGCGTGCTGGAGCTGGTGGATTCGGGCATGAGGGTGGTGGTGGGCAGCCTGCGCCGCCAGTTGGCCGAACCCGCCATGCTGGAGATGCATGGCATCGACATCGCGCAGGCCGGGCATGTGATCGTCAAGAGCCGCGGCCATTATCGGGCGGGCTTCGACGAGTTCTTCCCCGACGAGCGCATCCACGACGTGGACAGCCCGGGGCTGACCACGCCGAACCTCAAGCAGATCGACTTCAAGCGGCTGCCCCGGCCGGTCTGGCCGCTGGATGACGCTGCCGCCTGGCGCGAACCGGAATGGGCGGCGGATCTGGGGGACTAGGAAGGCGTGCGGCGCGCGTCCCAGGCGGCGCGCCTAGCGGGCGGTGTCCAGCCGGGCAGCCATCCAGGCGGGATGGGCGTAGGCGGCATCGATGTGCGCGCCCAGCGATTCCACGAAGCGGGTGACGCTGGACGGCAGATGCCGGCCCGCCATCGTCTGGATATGCATATTGCGCTGATGCAGCTCGGTGTTGGACATGGGGATCTTTATCAATTCCCCGCGTTCGGTCGAGGTCATGACCGTGAGGTCGCCGGAAAAGCTGATCGCGCCCCAGCGCAGGCAACTGTTCTCGATCGCGCCCTGGTTGTTGCAGGTCATGGCCACGTTGAGTTCGATCTTCTCGTGCATGCAGCACAGGTCGATGATGAAGCGGATGGTGCTGCCCGGGCCCATCAGCGCGACGGGGTGGTTGCCGATATCGCGCATCGACAGGGTCTTGCGGCCGGCCAGCGGATGGTCCGGCGCCATGACCGCAATGACCGGCATGCGGCGCGCATACTGCACGTGCACGCCCTGGGGCGGCGACAGGTTGTAGCTCATGCCGATGTCGTCCTCGCCTTCGCGCACGCGCCGGTTGATCTCCGAGGACTGCAGGATATTCAGATCGAAGCGCAGCGACGGTTCGATCGCGCGGAATTCGCCGATGACCCGCGGCAGCAGCTCGCGGCCAAAGGCCTGGTTGGCCGAAATGCGGATGAGCTTCTGTCCGACCTGGTTCAGGTCGCGGATCTCGGCGCGGGCGCGTTCGGCCTCCAGCGAGGCTCGCCGCGCATAGGCCTTCAACAGTTGCCCGGCCTCGGTCAGGACCATGCCGCGCGCGTGCCGGTCGAAGAGCAGTGTCTGGTGCTCTTCTTCCAGCTTGCGCACCATCCGGCTGACCGCCGACGGCGCCACGTGCAGCTTCTGCGCGGCCAAGGTAAGCGAGCCCGAGTCCACGACTTCAAGAAAATAGCGCAGGGCAGTATTGAGCATGGCGGCGGGTAGGGTTGCGGCGCGCTCCATACTAACGGAAAGCATGCGCCGCCGCTGATCTCCTTCGACAGGATTTCCTGGCACGCCAATGATGCGTCTAGCGTCCCCAGCGCGTCTTCAAGCGCCGCTCGAACATGCGCAGCGCCATATCGATGCCTATGCCGACGATGCCGATGGCGATCATGCCCGCCATGACGATATTGGTCGCGACGTTGAGCTGGCCTTGCACCATCATGTAGCCGATGCCATTGCCCACCACGATCAGTTCCGCGCCCACCAGCGACTGCCAGCCTATCCCTGCGCTGACTCGCAAGCCTGCGAGGATGGACGGCAGCGATGCCGGCAGCAGCACTTCGGCCACGATGCGGGGTCCGCTGGCGCCCAGCGTGCGGGAGGCTTCGAGCAGGCGGATGTCCACGAACTTGGCGCCCCGGTAGGCGCTGATCAGGCAGGGCGGGAAGGCGCCGGCGAAGATGATCAGGGTGGGGCCGCCTATGCCCGTGCCGAACCACAGGCCCGCGAACGGCACCCAGGCGATGGGCGCCACAAAACGCAGCGCGTCGAAGAACGGGCTCACCACGTCGTCCAGCCAGCGGTACCAGCCCATCAGCAGGCCTAGCGGAATGCCGATCGCGGCGGCCAGCAGGAAGCCGCAGGCGAAGCGGTAAAGACTGGCGCCCAGGTGCCCCCACAGAGTGGCGCCGGAATAAGGCTGGCTGCTGAACTCGACGATCGTCCGCAGCACGGCCAACGGCCCGGGCAGATAGTTGCCGGGAAAGATGCCTGCCACGCTCAGCAGGTGCCAGGCCAGGAAGAAGCCGCCCAGCCCCAGGCACGAAAGTCCGGCATTGATGGCGGGTGAGTCGCCCGCGGCGCGCGTCAGGGTAGCCATGGCAATGCCTTCTTTTCTATCCATTCGAGTCCGCGCGTCATCACGGCGCCCAGCAGGCCCACCCAGATCATCGCGTACAGGATCATGCCCGGCCGGATGTCCAGCGCCGCCGTGTCGAGCACCTTGCCCAGGCCGATGAAGGCGCCGATGAGCTCCGCGGCGACCAGGGTCATCCAGGCGGTCTGCAGCGACAGGCGCAGGCCCGTGAACATCATGGGCAGGGAACCCGGTACCAGCACGTCCCGCAGCATCCGCACCGGGCCGCCCGCGCCATGCACGCGCGCGGCCTCGATGAGCGTCGGATCGATATTGCGTACGCCCGCATAGGTGTTGATGAGTGCCGGGGTGAACGAAGACACCCAGATAAGAAAGATCTTGGCCGGATCGCCCAGGCCCAGCCATAGAATGGCCAGCGGAATCCAGGCCAGCGGCGGAATCGGGCGCAGCAATGAAAAGACCGGCCCGATCAGGGCGTCGAAGCGCCTGCTGAACCCCATGAGCAGGCCCAGCGGCACGCCGGTGGAGATGGCGACCAGAAAGCCCAGGAACACCAGGCGCAGGCTGTGTCCGATGTGCTGGAACAGCGTGCCGCCCGCATAGCCGGAGTCCTGAGACAGCTGGACGGCGGCCTGCCAGGTGGTGGCGGGCGTGGGGAAGCGCGCGCCGTTGACCAGGCCCAGCGCCGCGAGGGCTGCCCAGATGGCGAAGGCGATCGCCACGGCGGTGACGCCGACGGTGATCCGGCGGCGGGAGGCGCGCGGACGGCGCGCCGGCAAGGTTGCAGTATGTTCACTCATGGCGTGGCCTCACGGGGCGGCGGCGGCGTGCGCCGCGCCGCGGTCCAGGTGCGCGACGTCTTCGAGCAGCAGGAGCATGGCGGTACAGTCCTGCTCCTGCCTGCCCCAGGATCGGGCCAGCGCGAACATCTCGCGGGCATAGCCGCCCAGGCCCAGCGGCGCGCCCACCGAGGCCGCCAGGTTCATGGCCAGGTTGATGTCCTTGTAGCCCATGCGCATGGGAAAGTCCGGGGTGATGTCGCCGGCCAGCACCTTGCCGGGAAAATTGGTCAGGAGCTGTCCGCGCCCGGCCGTGGTGCCGGATAGCACCTTGACCACGGTGTCGCGGTCCAGCCCGAGCTTGGCCGCGAACATCAGCGCCTCGCCGGTAAGGACCATGCCGACCATGGACATATAGTTGTTGACGAGCTTCAGGCGGATACCGGAGCCAAAGCCGCCCACGTGCACGATTTCGTCCGCCATGGCCGCGAAGATCGGGGACGCCTGATCGAAGTCCGCCCGGGCGCCGCCCGCCATGATCAGCGCCTTGCCCTGCGCCGCTTCGCGCGGGGTGCGTCCCACTGGCGCATCGATACAGCGCAGGCCCAGCGCGCCAAGGTCGGCGCCGATGCGGTCGGTCTCGGCGGCATCCCCCGTGCTCATCTCGATGACCAGGGCTCCGCGATTCAGGCCCGCAGCCGCGCCGCCGGGGCCGAACAGCGCCTCGCGGACATGAGAGGAAGTGGGCAGCATGGTGATCGCCACATCGCACCCGCGCGCCGCGTCGAACGGCGTTTCGGCGCGACGGTAGCCGGTATCGGCCAGGCGCTCCATGGCGGCGGGAACGACGTCATATCCAGAGACGGCGTATCCGTGCGCGGCGAGGTTGCGCAGCATCGCGCCGCCCATGACGCCCAGGCCTAGGAATGCGATGCGGGGTGCTTCGGTGTTTCCCATGGGACTTCCTCTTTACGGTGGACTCAGCTGCTGTGGCGCGCGCTGATGCTGCTTTGAGGCGGCGCGGTGGTGTCGCGGACGATCAGTTCAAGGTCGATGCAGACGTTTTCCGGGGGCGTCTCGGCGTCGGCCGCCAGCAGAATGTTGGCGGCGCGCTGACCCAGCTCGAAGGCGGGCACATTCAGCGTGGTAATGCCCGGCCGGCAATGCGCGGCCATTTCGATGTTGTCGAAGCCCGTGATGGAAATCTGTTCGGGCACGCGCAGGTTCTGCCACAGGCATTCCTGCAGCGCGCCGTAGGCCAGGATGTCGTTGCCGCACATCACCGCGGTGGGCGGCTCCGGGAGCCGCAGCAGCGCGACCATGGCGCGCCGTGCTTCCGGCACCGTGTAGGGCTTTTCGATCACGTACTGCGGCGGCAGTTCGATGCCGCGGCGTTGCAGCGCGCGCGTGAAGCCGGCGATCCGGTCGGCGGCGCGGTCGTTGTCCTTGGAGATGCCGGCGATCACGCCCAGGCGGCGGTGGCCGATATCCAGCAGGTAGTCGGCGATACGCTGCGCGGCGGCGGCGTTGTCCCAGCCCACCGACGGCCACGGTTCGCAATCGCTGTAGTGGCAGGTGGTGACGAATGGGATGCCCTTGGATTGCAGGAGCTCGTAAAGCTCGGGGTCGCGGCAACGGCCGACCAGCATCATGGCGTCCACGCCGCGCTCTATCAGCGCGCGCACCTCGCCCGCCTCGCGCGCCGGACTGTAATTGGTGCTGGCCAGCAGCAGCTGGTAGCCGTGGTCGTGGATGGTCTGCTGCATGCCGTCGACCAGCTTGGCGAACAGGGCGCTGTCGACCGTGGGGATGATGGCGCCCATCGTGCGGGTCTTGCGCGAGGCCAGCGAACGGGCCGCGCCGTGGGGTACATAGCCTGCTTCGGCCAGCAGGGCCATGGCGCGGGCGCGCAGGTCGGGCCGCACTTTTTCCGGGTGATTCAGCACCCGCGACAAGGTGGCCGAGGAAATGCCGCCGCTGGCGGCGATGGACTTCAGCGTGTCGCCCGACAGTGGGCTGGTATTTCGCTTCATGGGTTGAAAGCGCTTTCAGAAACTTGATGTCATGAATATACCGTTATCGAACATTCGCGGTCTATCTCTAGGGTTTTCTCGGGGTTGAACGGGATTTTGACGCGCTTATTCTTTGTATGCGCTTTCAAAAATGAGTCCGGACTCAGAGCCGGGCCTGCCATCCGGGAATGGCGCGGCAGTTCGCGCATGCACACCGGAATCCACTATCTGGAGACAAAAGCATGACGAGAATCCCCCGCATCCTCAGCCTGTGCCTGGCGCCGCTGTGCGCGCTGCTGATCAGCCCGCCGGCATTGGCCCAGGCGCCGACGCCCATCAAGGTCAGCTATCAGATCGCGTATTGGGCGCTGCCCATCTACATCGCCACGGAAAAGAACTGGTGGGCCGAAGCCGGGCTGAAACCGGAGTTCGTGGTCTATCCCGCGGGCGCGCAGCAGATCGCCGGCGCCGCCTCGAAGTCCTGGGATGTGGGCGGCACGGGCTCGCCGCCCGCCGTGCTGGGCGCGCAGCGCTACGGCATCCTCACGCTGGGCATCACCAATGACGAGTCGACCGCCAACGGCGTGATGGCGCGCAAGGATAACGCCGCGGCGGTCCGAAGCAACGCGGCCAAGGAGGTCAAGGGCAAGCAGATCCTGCTCAGCCCGAACTCGACAGGCGAGTACGCGACGATGGCCTGCCTGAAGAAATGGGGAATGCAGCGCAGCGACGTCAGCATCGTGACCTTGGCTCCCGCGCAGCTCGTGTCCGCCTTCACCGGCGGCAACGGCATGCTGGCGGGCACGTGGGCGCCCAACTTCTACACCCTGAACGACCAGACCGGGGCGGAGGTGGTGTGCAGCGGCAAGGACGCGGGCGTGATGATACCCGGAGCGCTGGTGGCGCGCGGAGAGTTCGCCAAGCAGAACCCGGAGGCCGTCTCCAAATTCCTGGCCGTCTACCTGCGGGCAATCAGCTTCGAAAAGAACAACAAGGCCGAGGCGATGGCCTATCTGCGCAAGCTGTTCGATGCCAATGGCATCAAGCTGAACGACGGCTATCTGGAACAGGAGCTGGCGCGGCCGATCTTCACGCTCGAAGAGCAGCTGAAACTGATGTCGCGGGCCAACGGAAAGTCGTCTCTGGACCAGGCGTACGAATCGCTGTCCGCCTACCTGAAGGGCGTAGGCACGTTGACGGAGGTGCCGGATCCCAAGACCTACATCTCGGACGACTACATGAAGCGCGTCGACCAGACCCCTGCGCTCAAGGCCTTCGCGAACAACGCGAACTGACCTCCATCATCCTCCAGAGGTCGATACGATGGCAATCAGCAAACTCAAATCCGCGTCGAAAGCGCCTCAGGGCAACGAGGCCGCCGCGCGCGAAGTCGCTTCCGAAATGCTGGCCAGGATCAAGTCCGGCGGCGAGGCCGCGGTGCGCGACTACGCCAGGCAGCTCGACAAATGGGAAGGGGATATCCTGGTGTCCCCCGATGAGATCCAGCAACGGACCGCGGCCATCCCCGCCGGCGTCAAACGCGACATTGAATTCGCCGCCGGCCAGGTGCGCAGGTTCGCGCAGGCGCAGATGGCATCGGTGCGCGAGTTTCAGATGGAGCTTTCGCCCGGCCTGACCGCCGGACAACGGCTGATTCCCGTGAATGTGGCGGGCTGCTATGTCCCCACGGGGCGCTATGCGCACATCGCCTCGGCCTATATGAGCATCGCCACCGCCAAGGCGGCCGGCGTGCCCATGGTCATCGCGTGCTCCACGCCCTACCGCGGCGAAGGGATCCATCCGCAGGTCCTGTACGCCATGCAGGTGGCCGGGGTGGATGCCGTGATGACGCTGGGCGGCGTGCAGGCCATCGCCGCCATGGCCTACGGTCTGTTCACCGGCCGGCCCGCCGACATCATCGTAGGGCCCGGCAACAAATTCGTGGCGGAGGCCAAGCGCATGCTGTTCGGTAGCGTGGGCATCGATGTCTTTGCCGGCCCGTCGGAGGTCTGCATCATTGCCGACGCCTCGGCCGACCCCGCCATCGTGGCCTCGGACCTGGTCGGCCAGGCCGAGCATGGCCACGAATCGCCCGCTTGGCTGATCACGACCGACCAAGGACTGGCCGATGCCGTCCTGCAGCGGGTGCCGGCACTGATCGAAGCGCTTCCACCCACCGCGCGGGACGCCGCCTCCGCGGCCTGGCGCGATTATGGCGAAGTGGTGCTGTGCGATACGCGCGAAGAAGCTGCCCGGGTGTCCGACGAATACGCCAGTGAACACCTGGAGGTCCATTGCGAGGACCTGGACTGGTGGTTTGGCCGGCTGAGCTGCTACGGCTCACTGTTCCTAGGCGAAGAAACCACCGTGGCCTTCGGCGACAAGGCCAGCGGCACCAACCATATCCTGCCCACCAAGGGCGCCGCGCGCTATTCGGGCGGGTTGTCCGTGCACAAGTTCATCAAGACGGTGACCTGGCAACGCATGACGCGGCAAGCCAGCCGGGAAACGGCGCAGGTGACCGCGCGGATCTCGCGCCTGGAGGGCATGGAGGCACACGCACGCACCGCGGACGATCGCCTGGCCAAGTACTTTCCGCAAGAATCCTTCGAGCTTGGCGAACCGGTGCGGGAGTGAGGCCATCATGCAGAACGATATATCCCGATTGTTCGATCTGGGAGATCGCGTTGCGCTGGTAAGCGGCGGCAGCTCGGGCATCGGCAAAGCCATCGGCCAGGCGCTGGCGCGGGCCGGAGCCCGAGTGGTGCTGGTGGCGCGGCGCGAAGCGGAGCTGGCCAGCGCGGTGAGCGAGTTCGCGGCGCAAGGCCTGGAGGCACAGGCGCTGCCTTGTGACCTGGCTGACCGCGAGGCGCTGCGCGGCCTCGCGCAGCGCGCTGCGCAGCCATACGGCGCTCCCGACATCCTGGTCAACGCGTCCGGCATCAATGTGCGCAAGCCCTTCGAGGCCAACGGCGACGATGATTGGGACCGCTCGCTGGCGATCAATCTGACCGCGCCGTTCCTGCTGACCCGCGCGCTGGCGCCTGCCATGCGGGAGCGGGGTTGGGGAAGGATCATCAACATCACGTCGCTCCAATGCGTGCGCGCCTTTCCTGATAGCGCGCCCTATGGCGCGTCCAAGGGTGGCCTCATGCAGCTGACTCGCGCCATCGCGGAATACTGGTCCCGCCATGGCGTGACCTGCAATGCGATCGCGCCAGGCTTCTTCGAGACGCCGCTGACCGCGCCGCTGATGAGCGATCCGGCCCGGGTGCGGACGCTGGCCCAGAGCACCATGATCGGGCGCAACGGCCGGTTGAGCGACCTGCACGGCGCCGCGGTGTTCCTGGCGAGCGAGGCATCGGCCTATATCACTGGACAGACGCTGTTCGTCGATGGCGGTTTTTCGGCCCGTTGAACGGCAACTTCTATGGAATCCCGCCATGAAAGCCTTGGTGTACACAGCGCCCCGCGAACTCATGTTCCGCGAAGAGCCGGATCCTTCCCTGGCGGACGGCGATGCGCTGCTGCGCATCGAGGCCGTGGGCATCTGCGGCTCGGACATGCATGCGTATCACGGGCATGATCCCCGCCGCAATCCGCCCCTGATCCTCGGCCATGAATTCGTGGGCGAACTGGTCGGCGGCAGCCGCGCGGGCGAACGGGTCACGGCGAACCCCCTAATCCACTGCGGCTATTGCGATTTCTGCGTCCAGGGCCGCAACAATCTGTGCCGCAACCGTTCCATGGTGGGCATGACGCGGCCTGGCGCATTCGCCGAGTTGATGTCCATACCCGAACGCTGCCTGATCGCGATCCCGCAGGACATGTCGGCCCGCGCGGCGGCGCTGACGGAGCCGGCGGCCACGGCCCTGCACGGCGTCATGCTGGCGCAGCGCGCGCTGTTCCGCCCGCTGGCGGAGGCGAGGGTGCTTGTGATCGGCGGTGGCGCGATCGGGCTGCTTGCCGCGCTGCTGCTGCGCAGCCAGGGCTGCAGGGTCAGTCTGGCGGAGACCAACGGACTTCGGCGCGCGTCCGCGCAAAAGCACGCGGGCTGCCTCGCCTTCGATCCGCGGGAATGCCCGCCGGCGGCCGGCGGCTTCGAACTGGTCATAGACGCGGTTGGGGGAGCGCTCACGCGCCCGCTTGCACTGGCGGCGGTCCAGGCGGGCGGCGTCATGCTGCACGTCGGCCTGCAGGATTGGGCCAGCGAGATCGACATGCGCCGGCTCACACTGGAGGAGATCACGCTGGTCGGGGCGTACACCTACACGACGGCGGACATGCGGGCCGCGGTGGACGCGCTGTATCGCGGCGTGTTCGGCGACCTGGCATGGATAGATGAACGCCCGCTGGAAGACGGAGCAGAGGCTTTTTCGGACCTGGACCAGGGACGTTCCGCGGCGGCCAAGATCGTGCTCCGGACGCATTGACCGCTTCCCCACGGGGGCAACGAAGAAAAGGAACCAGAGGCATGAGTCAGATTACCTTCGAGCGGGTGCAGCGGACATTCAGCCGGGGCGGGGAGCAATTTCTCGCGCTGGAGGACGTGAGCTTCGAGGTGGGGGAAAGGGAGTTCGTCTCCATCGTCGGGCCGTCCGGCTGCGGCAAGACTACGCTGATGAGAATGGCGGCGGGCCTGGAATTTCCGTCCGCGGGTAGCGTGCGGGTGGGCGGAAAGGAGGTCGTCCAGCCGGGGCCCGACCGCGCGGTCGTGTTCCAGCAGTTCGCGCTCTTTCCATGGAAGACCGTGACCGAGAACATCGGCTTCGGTCTGAAATGCAAGGGTGTCTCGCGCGAAGCGAGGGCCGCGACGGTGGCGCGCTATATCGACCTGATGGGCCTGGCGGGGTACGAGCAGGCATACCCCCACCAACTGTCCGGCGGCATGCAGCAGCGCGTCGCCATCGCGCGCAGCTATGCGCTGGATCCCGATGTGCTGCTGATGGACGAGCCGTTCGGCGCGCTGGACGCCCAGACCCGCGTGGTCATGCAGGAAGAACTGGTCAAGCTGTCCCGGATCAATCCGCGCACGGTGCTGTTCATCACGCACAGCGTCGAGGAAGCGGTGTACCTGTCGGATCGGGTCGTGGTGCTGACGGGCCGGCCGGGGCGGATCAAGGAAATCATCAACGTCGTCGACGTGCGCAAGCGCGAAGCCTGGGACAGCATGGAGAGGATCGAGGACGTTATGGACATGGAGGCGTTTGTGCATCTGCGCACGCACATCTGGAAGCTGCTCCGCGCGCAGGAAACCGAACCGCTGGACGCCGCGCTGGCTGAGGCGCACTGAAGGAGCAAGGCGATGAAGCACACCCATGACGGCGCCATGCCGGCGTCCGGCTCGAAACCTCAATACGGAGACGACGCGATGACCTCCCGGCTCGCCGCCTTGAAGACCGAGACTCCATGGTGGAGACTCGACGTCACCGCCGCCGACGCGCGGGCCATCGAGCCGCGCGAAATGCTCAGGATGCTGGAACAGCTGCTGCTGATCCGGCGCTTCGAGGAACAGCTCCTGAAGCTGAGCGTGGCCGGCATTCTGCACGGTCCGGCGCATTCAAGCATTGGGCAGGACGGCGCGGCGGTCGGCGCCATGTCGGTGCTGCAGTCGGCGGACAAGATCAACGGCACGCACCGGATGCACCACCAGTTCCTGGCCAAGGCGCTGAACCACGCCACGCCGGCAGGCTATTCTCCGCTGGCCTCGGGCACGCTGGAATCGCACCGCGACGTGGTGTACCGGACCTACGCCGAAATCCTGGGCCTGACGCCCGGCTATTGCGGGGGGCGGGGCGGCTCGATGCATTTGCGTTACCCCGAGGCGGGAATCTATGGCTCGAACGCCATCGTGGGCGGCAACCCCTCGCACGCCGTCGGCTACGCGTTCGCCGACAAACTGCGCGGGCGCGGCCATGTGTCCGTGGCTTTTTTCGGCGACGGCGCCATGCAGAGCGGCGCCGCCTACGAAGCCATGAACCTGGCGGCCCTTTACAGCACGCCCACGATCTTTTTCGTCGAGAACAATCTCTACGCCGTGTCCACGCACGTCTCGGAGCAGACCCGCGAGACCCGGCTGTCGGCTCGCGGCCTGTCGCTGGGGGTGCCGGCCATTGAGTTCGACGGCATGGATGTCGTGGCCGCGCGCCTGGCCATGCAGGAGGCGCTTGCCATCATCGGGCGCGACGGCGGGCCCGTGCTGCTGGAAGCGCAGACCTACCGCTACCTGCATCAGTCCGGCGCCTTGAAGGGCAGCGCCTTCCGCTATCGCGACAAGGAAGAGGAAGAGGCCTGGCAGGCGCGCGACCCCGCGCAGGCGTTCCCCGCGCAATTGCAGGCCCTGGGCCTGATCGACCAGGCCGGCATCACCTTGCTCGAGCGCCGCGCGGATGAACTGATCGACGGTGCGCTGGACCGGCTGCTGGAGCACTACGGAGACGAGAAGTCTCAGCGCATCCGCCCCGAGCTGTGGCCAGATCCGGCCAGCGTGGACACGGGCATCCGGGGCGACCTGAGCGAGCTTGCGGGTGAGCGGATCGCCGAGCTGGAAGACCAGGCGCCAGCCGGCCTTGAAGACGCCAAGTTCCAGGATGTGATTGCGCGGGCAATGCTGCTGAACATGCGTCGCGACGACGGCATCTTCATCCTGGGCGAGGATGTGCACCGGCTCAAGGGAGGAACGGCGGGCGCCACCAAGGACATCGGCGACCACTTTCCGGAACGGCTGATCGGCACGCCGATATGCGAAAACGGCTTTACCGGGCTGGCCCTGGGCGCCGCGCTGAACGGCATGCGGCCCGTGGTGGAGATCATGTATCCGGATTTCGCGCTGGTCGCGGCGGACCAGTTGTTCAACCAGATCGCCAAGGTGCGCCACATGTTCGGCGGAAAGTTCGCGGTGCCCGTGCTGGTGCGCAGCCGGGTCACGGCCGGCACCGGTTATGGCTCCCAGCATTCGATGGACGCCAGCGGCCTGTTCGCGCAATACCCCGGATGGCGCATCCTGGCGCCCTCGCGTCCTTATGACTATATCGGGCTGCTCAATGCGGCGCTGCGTTGCAGCGATCCGGTCCTGATCGTGGAGTTCAACGACCTCTTCAAAAAAGTGGACAAAGTGCCGGCTGGGGATTGGGACTACATCATCCCCATAGGACGAGCCCGCGTGGCGCGGGACGGCGCGCGCTGCACGATCCTGACCTACGGCGTCATGGTCGACGTCTGCTGCCAGGCGGCCGAACGCACGGGCATCGACGCGCAGGTGATCGATCTGCGCACGCTGGACCCCCTGGGCATCGACTGGGAAACCATCGAGGCGGGCGTCAGGCGTACGCAGGCGCTGATGATCGTGGAGCAGACCACGCGCGGCACGTCGATCGGTTCACGCCTGGCCAGCGACGCGCAAGCGCGGCTGTTTGATTGGCTGGACCACGAGATCGTTCACGTTACCGGTTCCAATTCGTCGCCGGTCGTATCCAAGGTGCTGGAGAGGGCGGCGCTGGCGGACGCGCATGCCGTTGAAACGGCCCTGAGGACTCTGGACAGCCGCCGCGGCGGTTCCCGCTGATGCAGGGGCCCTTGCCTGGGAGACAAAAAATGCTGAAAGACAAGCTGCTTGCCGCGCATCACACGGCCGTGTGCGTCAACGATTTCGAGAGGGCCCGGAACTTCTATACGGATTTTCTGGGCTTCGAGCTCGAAGGGGAAATGGACCATCGCTCCGAGCCTGCGCTGAGCGAGGTGGTCGGCCTGCCGGGAGCGACCATACGCTGGGCAATGCTGCGCCGGGGTTCGCACCGGGTCGAGCTGTTCAAGTACTACACCCCGGACGGCGACAAGCGGCCTAGGCGGCAATGCGATTTCGGCTACAGCCATATGGCGTTCGAGGTCGAGGACGTGGACGCCGTCTACGAGCAGGCGGCTCGCGCCGGCTACCAAAGCGTGTCCTCGCCGCGGATCCTGCGGCAGGGGCGCACCAAGGTGTTCTACCTGATGGAACCCGAAGGCGCCATTACGGAGTTCATCCAGTTCATGAATCCCGCGGCCTAAGGCGCCGTCTTCCCGCGCCCCGGGCCTGTTCGATGCCCCGAGCCCTGTCGGAATTTCCAAGGAAAGAGCATGGCAAGAACGCTAGACATGGCGGTCCCCCCGACCGGCGAAACGCTGGATGCCGCCCGCCTGGTCGCCTGGGTCGTGACGCCGGGCCAGGCGTTCAAGGCGGGCGATGTGCTGGTCGAGATCGAGACCGACAAGTCCATCATCGAGGTGCCCGCGCACGAAGACGGGATCATGGTGGAGCATCTGATCGCTGTCGACGGCATCGTGAACGCGGATACGCTGATTGCAAGGATCCAGGTGGAAGGCGATGCGCCGGATGCCGAAACCCCGGCCGGTCTGCAGCCGGCTCCGCCCGACACGGCCGCGGGCGCCGCGCCGGGGAGCGCGGCGCGGGATCCGGCGGCAAGGCAGCCGGGCGCCGTCGCCGCCGCGTCCCCGGGGATGCGCAAATTCGCTACGCCCGCCGCGCGCCGCGAGGCCGCCGAGCGTGGCATTGCGCTGGACGCGGTGCCGGGCTCGGGGCCGAATGGCCGTGTGACCGTGGCGGATGTCGCGCTGACCCAGAGGAAAGCGCGCGCTTCGGAGCACGACGGCACCAAGGAAGGCAGGCGGGAGGCCTGGGCCACGACCCGCCACGGGGACTTGCGATTGACACTATGGGAGTCTGAGGCCCATCCGGGCGGTCGGACCGTGATGCTGGTCCATGGCATGTTCGGCGACCGGGACGCATGGGCCAGCCTTGTGCATGCGCTCAGCCGGGCCGGCTTGCGAGTGCTGACGATGGATCTGCCCTGCCACGGCGCAACCCGTTCCGAGGCGACTCGCTTCGAGGACATCGTCGATACCGTCACGGACGCGATCGCCTCCCAATGCGACGGCCCGGTGATCCTGATCGGCCATTCGTTCGGCGCCGCGGTTGCGGCCAGGGCCGCGTCCCGGCCCGGCATCAACGCGGACGCGCTGATCCTGATCGCGCCGGTCGGATTGGGTACCGAAATCGATCAGGGGTTTCTTACAGGCATGACGCACGCCGGCACCAACGAGGCGGCACAACGCGAACTGCGGAAACTCACCGTCTCGGGCATGACGCCGTCGGGCGGCTTTATCGACGCCTTGCGTCAAAGTACCCAGGCCCGGCGCGAACCGCTTATGGAATTGTGCAGGGAGGTGGCCTGGAACGGGGTGCAGCAACTGAATATCGTCCCGGACCTGGCTGAGGTTCCATGCCGCTGCACCATCATCCATGGACGGCGCGACGCCATCGTCCCGTGGCGGCACGCGCTGAACGCGCCGCCGCGGACTGCGTTGCACCTGTTGCCCGACGCGGGCCACATGCCGCAATGGGAGGCCGGCAAGCTGGTGGCGGATATTGTGTTGGACGCCATTTCCCGCCTGGCACCGGCATCGCCATGTCGTTGTTGAGGCGATCGCCGTAGGCCCTGGGCGCTAGCGTCCCAGCTTCATCGACACGTCGGTATGCGTGCCCCGGTCCAGGTCCGCGCCTAGCGGCTGGTCCCATTCGGGCAGGGTCAGCAGCTCCTTGGTGACCTCGCCCGCTTCGATGCGGCGGGCGATGTCGTCCAGCAACTGGGTGCGGGTGGCGAAGCCTTTACCTTGCATGTCGCGGGCGAAAAGCCGGTAGGTCAGATTGGGCTCGACGCCCTTCATGACGCCCAGGTCCAGTATGCGGCCTTGTTCGTTGCGCATCAGCAGATGGCCGGGGCGAGCATAGATGCGGTAGATGCGCCACGGCGACGAGATCGCGGAGGTGTCGCGCCGAGGCTCGCGCCTGGGCTCTCCGCCGCTGGGGGGCGGGGGTGCCGAGGGCAGCAGTTTGACGCAGGCGTTCGCGAATCTGGTGATGGACCTTCTGATCGCGCTCACGCCGAATCCGCCGTCAGCACGCAGGCTGTATGCGGGATGAGTATATTTGGACGAGTTTGCGTCACGCGATTGCGCTGTTTGACCATTGCCGTACTCCAATATGGCGATACGGCGAGGCGACGCGCGTTCAAACACCATTTGATCAGCATACGCGCTTTAGTTGGCACGACGGTGCACGCGCAGCGATAGTTACTCAATAAGTGTAAGTGCTGTGACCGGGGTGGGTGGCAACGCGCAGTGATATGCCGGCTTTTTACGGAGAAAATACGTCAAAACGCAGGCTACGCCACATTAAGGTGCTAATTGGAAACGCCAATTGACTTTCCCCCACCTGGCGCCCATAGTCGTATTGAACCTTTTCGAGCATCGTGATTTTCGTCCGGTCTTGCACCCTTCAGTCTTCCAGCCTTTGGGCGCTTCATTGTTCGCAGTCCTTTCCTTGACAGGCTCATTTCGCGGGCATTGCCCGCATTCAAAGGAAAGCGAATATGGAAACCGGAATTGTTAAATGGTTCAACGACGCCAAGGGTTTTGGTTTCATCATGCCCGAGAATGGCGGCAAGGATTTGTTCGCGCATTTCTCCGAAATCGTCAGCGACGGCCACAAGGTGCTTCTTGAAAATCAGCGCGTCAGCTACGTGACCGCTCAAGGCGCCAAAGGCCCTCACGCAACTCAGATCCGCACTTTATGAACGAGAAGGCCCGCAGGGGCCTTCAGCTCAGGTATTGGGGGCTTCATGTTTCACAACAATATGGTCTATAAGGGCTACCGATTGACTGCAAGCGTCTCCCGGATTTCCGTCGGGGGCACCAGCCGGCCCGCTTTCACTGCAACGGTTGCCGTGGAACTCGCAAGCGATCAGGACAAGCTCGGAGAACCGCATGACGTGCCGTTGTTCGCGTCCGGCGGATTCGTTTCCAGCCCGGGAATGGCGGTGGATGCGGCCATCAATCATGGCCGCCTTGTCGTCGATGCGCACGCCAGGCCAGCCTGATTGATCAATGGGCCGGCGCCACCGGCTCAGGGCTTCAGGCCGATGCGCCGAGCCAGTTTGTGCAGGTTGCTGGGGTCTACGTCCAGGGCCCGCGCGGCCACCGCCCAGTTGCCCTGGTGCGCGTCCAGCGCCCGCCGTATGGCCTGGCGCTGGCAGGCGTCCACCGCATCGCGCAGCGACTGCGCGGGCGCGCCGGGTGCCGGCATGTCCGCCGGATCGTCCGCCAGAGGCGTCGGCATATCGCCATCGGACAGATCCAGCAGTTTGACGCCCAAGGTCACAATTTCATTTCGGCTGGCCCCATGGCTGACGGCCTTGATGGCCGCGCGGCTGATGACGTGTTCCAGCTCGCGCACGTTGCCCGGCCAGCGATAGCGCCGCATCAACTCTTCAGCGTCGGGCGACAGCCGCAGGCTGCGCAGGCCGAGCCGCGCCCGGTTCAGTTCCAGGTAGCGCCCGGCCAGCAGCAGCACGTCGTTGCCACGGTCGCGTAGCGGGGGAATGGGAATCGGGTAGACCGACAGCCGGTGGTACAGGTCGGCGCGGAAGTCGCCCGCGCGGACCAGGTCGCGCAGGCTGCGGTTGGTGGCCGCCACGATGCGCACGTCCACGGTGCGGGGGCGGTCGTCGCCCAGCCGCTGGATTTCACCGTTCTGCAGGGTACGCAGCAGCTTGGCCTGCACCAGTAACGGCAGTTCGCCGACTTCATCCAGGAACAGCGTGCCGCCGTTGGCGGCTTCGAACCGGCCGGGGCGGTCGGCGACGGCGCCGGAAAAAGCGCCTTTGGCGTGGCCGAACAATTCGCTTTCGGCCAGGGATTCGGGCAAGGCGGCGCAGTTCACATGCACCAGCGGCTTGTCGCGCCGGCGCGAGAGGCCGTGCACGCGATGCGCGAACAGCTCCTTGCCCACCCCCGTTTCACCGAGCAGGAGGATGGGCAGTTCGGAGTCGGCCACGACGTCGATTTCGTGCAGCAGGCGGCCGATGGATTCGCTCTGGCCCAGGATGTCGCTGCCGGCGGGGGCGGCGTTGTCCGCCGGGGCCTGCCCGCGGGCCACGCGCAGCGCGCGGATCTCGGCTTCCAGGCGGGTGGTCCGCAGCGCGGCCTCCAGTAGCACGATGTAATCGCGCAGGTCGCCCTGGGCCTCCATGTCGAACGTGCCGACCTCCAGCGCGTCCAGCGTCAGCACTCCCCAGGTCCGGCCCTCGATGTGCAGGCTGGTGCCCATGCAGTCATGCACGGGCAGCGGTTCGCCGGCCATACCGTTGATCAGGCCGTCGTAGGGGTCGGGCAGGGTGCTGTCGTGGTGAAAGCAGGTCACGCCGCGCCGGGAAAGGATGGCGGCCAGCCTGGGATGTTGCTGCACGGCGAATCGGCGGCCCAGCGCGTCCTGGGTCAGTCCGTCGACGGCAATGGGGCGCAAATGGTCTTCTTCGAGCTGCAGCAGCGCCACGGCGCCGCAGCGGAAGTGCGTGCGCAGGCTGGAAACCAGCCGCTGCAGGCGGACGGCGGGAGGCAGGTCGGCGACCAGATCGGCAAGCAATAGGTTTTGCATGGGTGAATTTTACCTTTCGAGGGTGATTAAAACCCTGCCGGGCCAGGGTGATAACTACCCTTTAATTTCCAGGTGATTGATAAATCTCAAGTTTTTCCTGGCACGGTTTTCGCATCTATCTCGGTACCGTCATGATCAATGGAGAGACGCGATGAGCATGGTTGAGCAATCCCTGGGCCAGTTGGCCCGCAGCATTCCCGGCGCCACGCAGGTATTTCATGAATTCGAACTGGACTTCTGCTGTGGAGGCAAAAAAAGCCTGGCCGAAGCGGCGGCCCAGCGTTCGCTGGACCCGGCGCAGATCGAGGCCCGCCTGATCGCGCTGGCGCAGAATCCCGTGCAGGAAAGGGATTGGGGCCTGGCGTCGGCGGCCGAACTCGTGGACCACATCCTGGAGCGCTATCACGAGGTGCATCGCCAGCAACTGCCCGAACTGATCCGCCTGGCGCTGAAGGTCGAGCAGGTGCACGCCGACAGCCCGGATTGCCCGGCCGGCCTGGCCGACCATCTGCGCGCCATGCAGCAGGAGCTGGAAAGCCATATGCAGAAAGAGGAACAGGTGCTGTTCCCGATGCTGGCGCGGGGCCACGGCGGCATGGCCACCATGCCGATCATGGTGATGCGCATGGAGCACGACGACCACGGCGTGGCGCTGGAGCGCCTGCTGGCGCTGACCAACAATGTGACCCTGCCGCGCGCCGCCTGCAATACCTGGCGCGCGCTGTACCTGGGCATCCGCCAGTTCAAGGAAGACCTGATGGCGCACATCCATCTGGAAAACAACATCCTGTTCGAAAACGCGGGGGCGCCGGCAGGGCGTCCTCAGGCCTGAAGGGCTTGCGGCAGGCAGCAAGGCGGGGCCCGCCGGCCCCGCGGCATCAGTCGGGAAAGTTCGTATGAATATCGATAAATTCAAGCAGCAGCATGTGGATATCCTGCAAGGCATCGCGTCGCTGCGCAAGCTGGCGCTGGCAGGCGTGGCGCGCAACGCGGCCGAGATCGCGCGGGGCATCGTGTCCATGAGCGCAACGATCAAGCTGCATCTGGCCGTTGAAGACAGGGCGCTGTATCCGGCCGTGGCGCGCAGCGCGGATGCCGATCTGGCGCGCAAGGGCCGCGAATTCCAGGAAGAGATGGACGCGATCGCCGCGGCCTACGAGTCCTTCGCGAAACGCTGGAACAACGCTCGCAGCCTGGAACTGGACGAGTCCGGCTTTCGGGATGACGCCAATACGGTGTTGCGCCGGGTCCATGAACGGATGCAGCGCGAGAACCGCGACCTGTACCCCCGCATCGAAGCCATGTAGCCCCCGGAGCCGCTGGCGGCCGCCCCTGTACACTCGGGAAACCTTAATGGTCGAGAGGGGAATCTTGATGGCCGGTAGCAGCTTCTTCGCATTGTTCGACGATATCGCCACCATCCTGGATGACGTCTCCGTCATGACCAAGGTGGCGGCCAAGAAGACGGCGGGCGTGCTGGGCGACGATCTGGCGCTGAACGCCCAGCAGGTCAGCGGGGTGCCGGTAGATCGCGAACTGCCGGTGGTATGGGCCGTGGCCAAGGGCTCGTTCATCAATAAGCTGATCCTGGTGCCCGCGGCGCTCTTGATCAGCGCGTTTGCGCCTTGGGCCGTGACGCCATTGCTGATGCTGGGCGGCGCATTCCTCTGCTACGAGGGCGTCGAGAAGCTGGCGCACAAGTATCTGCCGCACGGAGAATCCGCCGAAGGCCATCACGCGGCGCGGGCCGCGGCCCTGCAGAACCAGGCGGTCGACATGGTGGCGTTCGAGCGCGCCAAGATCAAAGGCGCGGTACGCACCGACTTCATCCTGTCCGCGGAAATCATCGTCATCAGCCTCGGCGCCGTGGCCGGCGCGGACTTCACCCGCCAGGTGTCGGTGCTGTCGATCATCGCCATCGCCATGACGGTTGGCGTCTATGGCCTGGTGGCGGGCATCGTCAAGCTGGACGACCTGGGCCTGTACCTGAGCCAAAAATCCTCGCAGGCCATCGCCTGGCTGGGCAAGCGCATCGTGGGCGCGGCGCCCTATCTGATGAAGACCTTGTCGGTATTGGGCACCGCCGCCATGTTCATGGTGGGCGGCGCCATCCTGACCCACGGTATTCCGCCGGTGCATGCCGTCATTGAGCACGCCGCCGCCGCGGTGGGCGGGGGCGGCGCGGTGCAGGCGCTGACATCCACCGTGCTCAACGCCTTGTTCGGCATCGTGGCGGGCGCCGTGGTGCTGGGCGTCGTCGGCGTCGCCAAGCGCTTGTTCAAGAAAGGCTGATACCGGCTAGCGGGCCGCGCGGGGCGGCGCCCCGCTCACTGCGGCCGCTGCGCCGTTTGCACGGCGTCCACCGGCGATCCCATCGCCTGGAACAACGCCGCCGTTTCCGTCAGCCTGTCGTTGGCGTATTCCAGTTCGCGCAGCCGGGCCGCGACGTAGTGCTGCTCGGAGGCGTACTCGGTGTACGGCGCCAGCGCGCCCAGCCGCACGCGGCTGGCCGTATTGCGGTAGGACAGCTCCGCCGCCCGCCGCGACGCTTCGGCCGAGGCCAGAGCCTGTCCGCCGGCATCCAGGCGCGACAACGTGTCCGCCACGTCTCGGAAGGCGGTCAGCACGGTCTGCTTGTATTGCAGCACCGAAGCCTCGTAGCGCTCCTTGGCCGCGCTGCGTTCGGCCAGCAGCGCGCCGCCATGGAAGATGGGCTGCGTCAGCGATGCGCCGATGGCCCAGATGGATCCGGCGCCGGAGAGCGCGTCCGCCCAGCCGAAGCCGCCCTTGCCCATGGACGCCGACAGCGACAGGCTGGGGAACAACTGGGCGGTCGCCAGGCCCACGTCGGCGGCAGCCGCCTGCACGACGGCCTCGGCCACCTGGATATCCGGGCGCGCGGCCAGCAGTTCGGAAGGCACCACCACCGGCACCTGGGCCGGCACGGCCAGGCTGGCGAAGGCCAGGTCGGGCGGCGCCTGATCGGGATTGCGGCCCAGCAGCACCGCCAGCGCGTGCCGCGTCGCGTGCCATCGCGCGCGTAAGCCGGGCAGCGAAGCCTCCAGCGTGGCGGCGTCCTGGTCGGCGTCCAGCGCATCGTTCTGCGAGGCCGACCCCAGTTCGTACCGCCGCTGCGTGTCGCGCGCAACCTGCCGCAGCAGCACCACCTGTTTTTCCGTCAGCGCCACGCGTTCAGCCAAGGAGGCCGACGTGATGGCGCCGGTGACGATATTGCCTGCCAGCGAGCGCCGCGCGGATTCAAGCTGGAAAGCCTGCTGCTCGACCTGCGCCGCCAGCGACGCGTTGGCGAAGCGCGCGGCGCCGAACAGGTCCAGGTCGTAGGTCGCCTGGATCTGGCCGGTGAAGACGTTGTAGAGCGCGGTGGGCTGGGGCAGGTTGGGCATGGTCAGCGCCCGGTTGCGCGTGGCGCTCGCGCCCGCGTCCACCGATGGCAGCAGCGACGAATTCACCTGTCCGCGCAGTTGCTCGCGCGCGCCGGCCAGGCGGCGTTCCGCCGCGGCCAGATCGGGGCTGTTGGCCAGGCCTTCTTCTACCAAGGCGTTCAGCGCGTCCGATCCGTAGCGCTTCCACCACGCCGGCACCGGCTGCGCGCCGCGTTCAAAGCGCTGCGCTACGCCGTTGCCGGAGGCGCCCGTGGCGGGCGCCGGTTCCACGCCGTACTGCGCGGGCTGCGCCACCGCGGGCGGCCCGCTGTCCGGCGCGAAGGCGCAGGCGCCCAGTGCCAGGACCAGCGGCAGGGCCGCCAGCCGCCAGGGCGCGCGATGCCAGGGTGTGAGATAAGAATGCATCCGCATCGTCAGGCTCCTCGTTCCACCGTGTCGCCCGCATTGGCGCCGGGCGGCACGCCTTCCGGTTCGTCGCGCTCGTCATGGCGCACGCGGAACCAGGCGGCATACAGCGCGGGCAGGAAGAACAGCGTCAGCACCGTGGCGCTGGTGATGCCGCCCATGAGGGCGGTGGCCATCGGGCCGAAGAAATTGCTGCGCAACAGCGGGATCAGCGCCAGCACGGCGGCGGCGGCCGTCAGCGTGATGGGACGGAAGCGCCGCACCGTGGCGCCGACGATCGCATCCACGCGCTTGTGGCCCGCGCCGATGTCCTGTTCGATCTGATCCACCAGGATGACCGAGTTGCGCATGATGATGCCGAACATGGCGATCACTCCCAGCATGGCGACGAAGCCGAACGGCTTGCCGAACAGCAGCAGCGCGGCCACCACCCCGATCAGCCCCAGCGGCGCGGTCAGCACCACCATCAGCACGCGGGCGAAACTTTGTAGCTGCACCATCAGCAGCGTCAGCACGGCGACCGCCATCAGCGGCATCTGCGCATTGATGGACGACTGTCCCTTGCCGCTTTCCTCGACCGGGCCGCCGACCTCGATCCGGTAGCCGACGGGCAGCTCCGCGCGCAGGGCATCGAGCCGCTTGTCGATCGCGTGCGTGACGTCGATGCCTTGCGCGCCGCCGGTCACGTCGGCCTGGACGGTGATGGTGGGCTGGCGGTCGCGCTCCCAGATGACGCCGTACTCCAGGCCGTAGCGCACCTGACCCAGGCTGCCCAGCGGAACCGGTCCGTTGGACGTGGGCATGGCCAGCGTGGCCAGGCGGGCAGGGTCGATCCGCTCTTCGCGCGGGGCGCGCAGGCTGACGTTGATCAGCTTGTCGCGCTCGCGGTATTGCGTCACGGTGTAGCCCGACAGCGTCATCGCCAGGAAGTTCGAGATGTCGCTGGAACTGATGCCCAGCTCACGCGCCTTCTGCTGGTCGATCTCGAAGCGCACCGAACGTTCGGACGGTTCGTCCCAGTCGAACTGCACGTTGGCCGAGCGCTTGTCGGCGCGGACCTCGGCCGCGACCTTTTCGGCCACCGCGCGCACGTCCGGGATCTTGTCGCCGCTGACGCGGAACTGCACCTGGTAGCCGACGGGGGGCCCGTTCTCCAGCCGCGACAGGCGGCTGCGGATGGCGGGGAAGTCGCTGCGCAGCATCGGCTCGAGCCACTGCGCCAGCTTTTCGCGGTCTTCCACCGAGTGGGTGGTGATGACCAGTTGGGCGAAATTGGGGGTGGCGAGCTGCTGGTCCAGCGGCAGATAGAAGCGCGGCGCGCCGGTGCCGACGAAGCTGACGGAGTGGTCGATCTCGGGCCGGCCTTCCAGCGCCTTTTCCAGGCGTTCCACCTGGCGCAGCGTGGCGGCGAACGACGCGCCTTCCTGAAGGCGCACGTCGACCAGCAGTTCGGTGCGGTCCGAGCTGGGGAAGAACTGCTGAGGCACGAATTTGAATCCGGCCATCGACACGGCGAACACCAGCACGGTTCCCGCCAGCACCACATAGCGGCGGTCCACGCACCACGCCACCCAGCCGCGCAGGCGCTGGTAGAAGCGGGTGTTGTAGATGTCGTGCTCATGGTCGTCGGGCAGATGGGCTTCGCGCTTGCGCTCGGGCAGCAGGCGGTAACCCAGCAGCGGAATCAGCACCACGGCGGCAAACCAGGAGGTGATCAGCGCGATGGCGGACACCTGGAAGATGGAGCGGGTGTATTCGCCCGTGCTGGACTTGGCCAGCGCGATGGGCAAAAAGCCCGCCACCGTGACCAGTGTGCCGGTCAGCATGGGGAAGGCGGTGCTGGTGTACGCGAAGGCCGCCGCCCGCGCCCGGCTCCAGCCCTGTTCCAGCTTCACGGACATCATCTCGACGGCGATGATCGCGTCGTCCACCAGCAGTCCCAGCGCCAGCACCAGCGTGCCCAGCGACACCTTGTGCAGCCCGATGCCGAACATGTCCATGAACAGCGCGGTGATCGCCAGCACCACAGGGATCGAGATCACCACCACCATGCCGGTGCGCAAGCCCAGCGACACCAGGCTCACGATCAGCACGATGGCCACCGCTTCCGCGACCGAGCGCAGGAAGTCGTCGACCGAGTGCGACACCGCCTGCGGCATGCTGGAGACTTCCGTCAGCGTCAGCCCGGCCGGCAGTTGCGTCTTCAATTCCCCGAATTTGGCGTCCAGCGATTTGCCCAGGCGCACCACGTCCTGGCCGGGCTGCATGGTGATGCCGATGCCCAGCACCGGGCCGCCGGAGAGGCGCATCTGCTGGGAGGGCGGATCGTCGTAGCCGCGGTGGATCGTGGCGATGTCGCCCAGCCGGACGGACTTGCCGTTGACCCGGATCAGCGTGTCCGCCAGCGCGCGGCTGTTGGGAAACTGGCCGGTGGGCCGAACGAAGATGCGGTCGTCCGCGGTGGTCAGCGTGCCCGCGGCCTCCACGGCGTTCTGGGTGTTGATCGCCTGGGCGATCTGCTGCGGCGACACGCCCAACCGGGTGAGCTGGGTATTCGTGATCTCGATGTAGATGTGCTCGGGCTGGTCCCCGAAGTAATCCACCTTGGCCACGCCGGGAACGCGCAGCAGCACCGTGCGCAGCTTGTCCGCGTAGTCGTGCAGCTGCGCCGGCGAGAAGCCGTCGCCCTGCAGGGTATAGATGTTGGTATAGACGTCGCCGAACTCGTCGTTGAAGAACGGGCCCTGCACGCCTTGGGGCAGCGTCGCCTGGATGTCGCCGACCTTCTTGCGCACCTGATACCACTGGTCCGCCACGGTGCTGGCGGGCGCCGAGTCCTTCATCGTGTAGAAGATCAGCGATTCGCCCGGGCGCGAATAGCTGCGCAGGAAATCCGTGTTGGATGTTTCCTGGAGCTTCTTGGCGATGCGGTCGGTGACCTGTTCCTGCACCTGCTGGGCGGTGGCGCCAGGCCATAGGGTCTGGATGACCATGACGCGGAAGGTGAACGGCGGGTCCTCGGACTGCGCCAGCCGGGAATACGACAGCACGCCGAACAGCGTGACCAGCGTGATGATGAAGATCACCAGCGGCTGATGGCGCAAGGCCCAGGCGGACAAGTTGAACCTGCCTTCCTCGTGGCGGTGGGCGTCGGCCGCGGCGTCCTTGCCGGGCGCGCTCATGACGCAAAGTCCTCGGGGTGCAGCGGCGGGACCGCGCGGACCTTCTCGCCGGCGGACACCGTGTGCACGCCTTGCCACACGACGCGTTCGCCGGCCTCGATCCCGTGGGACAGGGTCACGGTGCGCGCGTCGTAGCGCAGCACCTGCACGCGGCGCAGCTCCAGCGTGTCTTCCTGCGGCTTCACGACCCAGATGGCCGGATCGCGGCCGTCATGGAACAGGGCGGTGGCCGGCACGGTGTAGGTCGCGCGGCCATTGGCGGAGCGGTTGTCGAAGCTGATATTGGCCGTCATGCCCAGGCGGACCTCGGGCGTGGGCGACTCCAGCGTGAGCTTGGCGCGGTAGGTGCGGCTTTGCGGATCGGCGGCCGGCGCGATCTCGCGCAGCACGGCGGCGAAGGTCTGGCCGGGCAGGGGGCCCAGCGTGACGGTGGCGCGCTGGCCGATCTCCAGGCCGGCCAGAACGCTTTCGGGTACGTCGCACAGTGCATCGACGTCGCCCGACCAGGCCAGTTGGTAGACGGGAGTGGCCGCCTCGACGTTCTGTCCGGTATCGGCCTGCTCGGCGGTGATGACGCCGGCGTGCTCGGCCTGCAGCGTGGTGTATTTCAACTGATCGGCCGATAGCGCGGCCTGCTGGGCGGCCTGGTCGCGCTGGGCCAGCGCCGAGGCGTAGGCATTGCGGGTCTGTTCCAGTTGCGTGGCGGCGATCAGGTTTTCGCGCGCCTGGGCGCGGTCCCGGTCCAGTTGCTGGCGTGCGTATTCAAGCTGATGCTGGGCCGCCGACAACTGCGCGCGGGCGGCGGCGGCGTTCTTGGTGGCATCGGACGGATCCAGCCTGGCCACGGTCTGGCCCGCCGCGACGGTATCGCCCAGCCGGACCTTGCGCTCCACGATCTTGCCGCCAACCCGGAACGACAGCGGCGTGCTGTAGCGCGCCTGGACTTCGCCGGGCAGGGTCCAGGCGGGCAGGCGCTCGTCGGCCTGGGCTGGCATGGCGACCACCGGGCGCGGGGCCGGCGGCGGCGCCTCCTTGCGGCCGCAGCCGGCGGCGGCCAGTGCCAGGACGGCGGGCAGGGCCAGCAGGCGCGTCCAGCGGCGGGCGGCGGCAATTGACAGGGTCGGCGCTGCGGAGGCAGCGGCGTTGCGGGCGGCGGTGCGCGCGCAAGGGCCAGGACAGTTCACGAAACACCTCGCGGCGCGGAAAAGGGCGTAAGGAAGGACGAGCCGGGCTCGCTACGGTGTGGATTCTAATACAGGTATGTATCTGGATTCAATGATGAATCCGAAACGCGGGCCAATGCTAAACTCGCGCCATGTCAAAAGTCCGCCTTACCCGCGAGCAGAGCCGAGATCAGACGCGCCAGCGTCTGCTCGACGCCGCGCAATCGATCTTCCTGTCCAAGGGCTTTGTCGCCGCCAGCGTCGAAGACATCGCTGAGCAGGCGGGCTACACGCGCGGCGCGTTCTACTCGAATTTCAGCAGCAAGTCCGAACTGTTCCTGCAACTGCTCAAGCGCGACCATGAAAGTGTCATGGCCGACATGCGGGCCATCTTCGAAGACGGCGAGACCCGTTCGCAGATGGAAGCGCGTGTGCTCGAGTACTACAGCACGCATTACCGCGAAAATGACTGCTTCCTGCTCTGGATGGAAGCCAAGCTGCAGGCTGCCCGCGATCCGGACTTCCGGGTGGGTTTCACGGCCTGTCTGCGCGAGCTGCGCGAGGCCACCACTGAATACATCCGCCAGTTTTCGGCGCATGTGGGCACGCCGTTGCCGCTGCCGGCCGAACAGCTCGCGCTGGGCCTGCTGGCCCTGTCGGACGGCATGCAGTTCAGCTATGCGTTCGACCCCCAGGCCGTCACCCCAGAAATGACCGAAGCGGTGCTGGCGGGATTTTTCCGCCGCGTGGTCTTCGGCGATCCCAAAGCGGAATAGGGCCGCGGGGCTTCAGCCCAGCAATTCCGATATCTCGATCAGGTTCAGGTCGGGGTCGCGCAGATACACCGAGCGGATCTTCCCGGTGGCGCCGGTGCGCGGCACCGGTCCTTCGATGATCCGCGCGCCTGCCGCTTTCAGCCGGACAATCACCTCGTCCAGCGGCCGGTCGGCGATGAAGCACAAATCCAGCGCGCCGGGCACGGGCAGGTGGGCCTTGGGTTCGAATTCCCGGCCGCGCACATGCAGGTTGATCTTCTGGTTGCCAAAACGCAACGCCTGCCGGCCTTCTCCGAAGGTCTCCAGCCGCATGCCGAGGATGCGGGTGTAGAAGTCCACCGTGGCGTCGGGGTCGGTGCAGGTCAGGACCAGATGATCCAGGTGATCGATCATGAATGTCTCCAGGCGTCGGGCGAGGGCTGCGCGGCCGAACCGCGGTTTCGATTGTCAACCGGCCCAAGCCCGTGATAGTAATACCGGCAGCGCTCCGGCCGGGCTGAGGGGGCCAGCGCCGTACTTCGCGACCCTTGGGCGTAAGGAGCGGCAGCATGACTTCAGAATCCCGTCCGCGCACGACCATCAACCGGCCCGTTTTCTTCACCTCGGCCGTGTTCATTCTGATGCTGGTGGGTTTTGCGATCATCGCGCCCCAGGCGGCCCAGGACCTGTTCGAATCCGTGCAGGCCTGGATCCTCGGCAACGTGAGCTGGTTCTACATCCTGGTGGTCGCCATCATCCTGCTGTCGGTCGCGTACCTGGCGGTCAGCCGCTACGGCGACATCAAGCTGGGCCCCGACCACAGCGAGCCCGATTACCGCAACTTCACCTGGTTCGCCATGCTGTTCTCGGCGGGCATGGGAATCGGCCTGATGTTCTTCGGCGTGGCCGAACCCGTCATGCACTTCATGTCTCCGCCGGTGGGCGAGGGCGGCACGGCCGCGGCGGCCCGCGAGTCCATGAAGATCACCTTCTTCCACTGGGGCTTGCACGCGTGGGCGATCTACGCGGCGGTGGCGCTGACGCTGGCCTTCTTCAGCTTTCGCCACGGCCTGCCGCTGACCTTGCGCTCGGCGCTGTATCCGCTGATCGGCAACCGCATCCACGGACCTATCGGCCACGCCGTCGACATCTTCGCCATCATCGGGACGGTGCTGGGCGTGGCGACGTCGCTGGGCCTGGGCGTGGCCCAGATGAACAGCGGCCTGAACCACCTGTTCGGCATCCCCGTGGGGGTGACGGCACAGATCGTCCTGATCATCATCACCTGCGGCCTGGCGACGCTGTCGGTGGCAAGCGGGCTGGACAAGGGCATCCGCATCCTGTCGGAGGCCAACATGGTGCTGGCCGTCATCCTGCTGCTGTTCGTGCTGATCATGGGGCCCACGGTGTTTCTGCTCCAGACTTTCGTTCAGAATACCGGCGCCTATCTGTCCGACATCGTCGGCAAGACCTTCAACCTGTACGCCTACGAACCCACCGACTGGCTCGGTGGCTGGACGCTCTTCTACTGGGGCTGGTGGATAGCCTGGTCGCCGTTCGTCGGACTGTTCATCGCGCGCATTTCGCGCGGCCGCACCATCCGCGAATTTGTCTGCGGCGTGCTGCTGGTACCGGCGGGCTTCACCCTGTTCTGGATGACGGTGTTCGGCGACACGGCCATCCACTTCATCCTGGTCGGCGGCGTGCAAAGCCTGGCGCAATCCGTGGATGCCGACAGTTCGCTGGCGCTGTTCGCCTTTCTTGAGCTCCTGCCCTGGAGCAACGTGATTTCCATCTTCGCCATTGCGATGGTGGCGGTCTTCTTCGTCACGTCCGCCGACTCGGGGGCGCTGGTGGTGGACCTGCTGGCCTCGGGCGGAGCGGACCGCACGCCGGTGTGGCAGCGCATCTTCTGGTCGCTGTCGATGGGCGCGGTCGCCATCGCGTTGCTGCTGGCCGACGGCCTGACCGCTTTGCAAACCGCCACTATCGCCAGCGCGCTGCCGTTCTCGATCATTCTGCTGCTGTCCTTGTGGGGGCTGTTCAAGGCGCTCAAGCTGGACGCGACCAAGCGCGGCATCCGCTATCAATCGCTGACCTTGTCGCGGCCCGCGCGCGGCGGGCAATCCTGGGAAAGGCGGCTGCGCAACATGGTCATGATGCCGCGGCGCGCCCATGTGCTGCGCTTCATCTCAGACGTGGTGCGGCCGGCGTTCGACGACGTCGCGGAGGAACTGCGCAAGCAGGGCTATGCCGTCGAGGTGCGCGAAGACGAAGAAGACGGCGGCGCGATCCTGGAGGTGTCCCATGGCGAGCACCTGGATTTTTCCTATGCCGTGCAACCTTTGGCCTTTGTGCGGCCCAGCCTGACGCCCGAAGAGGCCGCCGACGAGGATGAGCGCAAATACTTCCGTGCCGAGGTCCATCTGCGCGAGGGCGGGCAGGACTACGACATCATGGGCTGGAGCCGGGACGCCGTGATCGGCGACATCCTGGACCAGTACGAAAGGCACCGCCACTATCTGCACATGGTGCGGACCTAGCCGTTCGCGCGTCACACCCCGGAAGCCGCCAGGATCGCCTGGCGGCTTTTTCTTTTGCCCATAGCCCTTTCCTATCCCGGACATTGCGTAAGCCGCTTTGACGAAAAAGCTGGAATCATGGATTATCCAAGAATATCCTTGTTTAAAGAGAGCGAATCATGAAGGCGAGATCTGGGCCGTGGACGGCGGGCGCCGTGGCGCTGGTGGCGGTGCTGGCAGGCGCGGGCCTTTATTGGAAGTACGGCGGCGCCGAGCAAAAGGGCGGATGGGCGATGGCGCCGGCCAAGGTGGCGGTGGCGGCGGCAGTCCAGGCCGATTTTCCGGCGGCCCTGAGCGGCATCGGCTCGCTGGAGGCGACGCGCCAGGTGCTGGTGGCGGCGGAGGTGGACGGCCGGGTCGCCCAGATTCTGTTTACGCCGGGCGAACAGGTAAAGGCCGGCCAGTTGCTGGTGCTGCTGAACGACGCGCCCGAGCAGGGCGAACTTGCCCGCCTTCAGGCGCAGGCGCGCAATGCGCGGGCCCTGCTGGAGCGGACCCGCCGCCTCGTGCCGCTGCAGGCGGCCACGCGCGAACAGCTTGACCAGGCCCAGGCCGATCACGACCAGGCGGACGCCGACATCAGGCGCGTGCAGGCGCTGATCGAGCAAAAGCGCGTCAAGGCGCCATTCGATGGAGTGCTGGGCGTGCGCCGGGTGAACCTGGGCCAGTTCGCCCGGGCGGGAGACCCGCTGGTCTCCCTGACCGACGGTTCTTCCATGTACGCCAACATCACGCTGCCGGAGCGGGCGCTGGGCGCGTTGCGCACGGGCCAGCCGGTGACAATCACCGTCGACGCCCATGCCGGGCGCGAGTTCGAGGGCATGGTCGCCACGGTGGAGCCGCAGGTGGATCCCGGTACCCGCACCGTGCGCGTGCAAGCGCTGCTTGCCAACCCCGACGGCGCCCTGGCCGCGGGAATGTACGCGCAAGGACGGATCGGCCTGCCGGACCGTCCCGGCGTGATCACAGTGCCGGAGACGGCCGTCAGCTACAGCGCCTATGGCGATTCGGTATACGTGGTGGCCGAGCCGAAGCAGGGCGAGCAAGCCCAGGGCCTGACCGTCAGGCAAGCCTATGTGAAGACCGCCGAACGCCTGCGCGGCCGGGTGGTGGTGACCGAAGGCTTGCAGGCCGGCGACCGGGTCGTGACCTCGGGCCAATTGCGCCTGCATAACGGCGCGGCGGTCGAGATCCTTCCCGGCGACACCGTGGCGCTGGGCGAACCGCCGCAAGCCGTGGCGCAGGCCCGGTAAGCGGCGGAGGCTGACATGAAATTCACCGATCTCTTCGTGCGCCGGCCGGTGCTGGCCCTGGTGGTCAGCACGCTGATCCTCTTGCTGGGCATCAAGGCGCTGAGCGGGCTGCCCGTGCGGCAGTACCCGCTGACCGAAAGCACCACCATCACCATCACCACCCAGTATCCCGGCGCCTCGCCCGATCTGATGCAGGGCTTCGTGACGCAACCCATCGCGCAGTCCGTGGCATCGGTGGAGGGCATCGACTATCTGTCCTCGTCGTCCACCCAGGGCCGTAGCGTGATCACGGTGCGGATGAAGCTGAACGCCGACTCCAACAAGGCCATGACCGAGGTGATGGCCAAGGTCAACGAGGTCAAGTACCGCCTGCCGCAGGACGTCTACGACCCGGTGCTCGTCAAGTCGGCGGGCGAGGCGACAGCGGTCGCCTACATGGGCTTTTCCAGCACGAATATGTCGCTCGCGGCGCTGACCGACTACCTGTCGCGCGTGGTGCAGCCGCAGCTCTCGTCCATCGACGGCGTGGCCAGCGTGGAGCTGTACGGCGGGCAGAAGCTTGCGATGCGGGTCTGGCTCGACCCGAACCGCATGGCGGCCCGAGGCATTTCCGCCGGCGAACTGGCCGACGCGCTGCGCGAGAACAACGTGCAGGCCGCGCCCGGGCAGGCCAAGGGCCTGTACGTGGTCTCCAACATCCAGATCAACACGGACCTGGTCAACGTGGCGGAATTCCGCGACCTGGTCGTCAAGCGCGAGGGCGGTGCGATCGTCCGGCTGGGCGATGTGGCCACGGTGGAACTGGGGGCGGCTTCCGCGGATTCCAGCGGCCTGATGGACGGCGAGCCGGCGGTGTACTTCGGCCTGAACGCCACGCCGGTGGGCAATCCCCTGGTCATCGTGAAGCGCCTGAATGAACTGCTGCCCGGCATCAAGCAGAACCTGCCTCCCGGCACCAGCGTGCAGGTGCCGTTCGAGCTGGCGCGCTTCATCAGCGCGTCGATCGACGGCGTGACCCGCACGCTGCTGGAGGCCATCGCCATCGTGGTGGCGGTGATATTCCTGTGCCTGGGATCGCTGCGCGCCGTGCTGGTCCCCGTGGTGACCATCCCGCTGTCCATGCTGGGCGGCGCGGCCATCATGGCGCTGTTCGGCTTCAGCGTGAACCTGCTGACCCTGCTGGCCATGGTGCTGGCCATCGGGCTGGTGGTGGACGACGCCATCGTCGTCGTGGAAAACGTGCACCGCCACATCGAGGAGGGCAAGTCGCCCGTGCGCGCCGCCCTGATCGGCGCCCGCGAAGTGGCCGGGCCGGTGATCGCCATGACCATCACGCTGGCGGCGGTCTATGCGCCGATCGGCCTGATGGGGGGGCTGACGGGATCGCTCTTCAAGGAATTCGCGTTCACGCTGGCGGGCGCGGTGGTCGTGTCGGGCGTGATCGCGCTGACCCTGTCGCCGGTGATGAGCTCGTACCTGTTGAACAGCCGCGTGTCCGAGGGCTGGATGGCGCGCCGGGCGGAACACTTCTTCGGGCGCCTGGGCGATGCCTACGGCCGCGTGCTGGACGTGTCGCTGCATCATCGCTGGGTGACCGGTCTGATCGCGGTGGCCGTGCTGATCAGCCTGCCGTTCCTGTACAACGCCGCTCAGCGGGAGCTGGCGCCGGTGGAAGACCAGTCCACCGTGCTGACGGCGATCAAGTCGCCGCAGCAGGCCAACATCGATTACGTCGAAAAGTTCGGCCAGAAGTGGGACGACGTCATGAAGACCCTGCCCGAGCAAAAGGGACGCTGGCTGATCAACGGATCCGAAGGCGTGTCCAACAGCATCGGCGGCGTGGACTTTGTGGATTGGCAGGACCGCAAGCGTTCCGCCGACGAGATCCAGGCCGACATGCAGTCCATGGCCAACCAGATCGAAGGCAGCAACATCTTCGCCTTTCAATTGCCGTCCCTGCCGGGGTCCACCGGTGGGCTGCCGGTGCAGATGGTCCTGATGAGCGCGTCGGATTACGCCGTGGTCTACGAGGCCATGGAAGGCGTGAAAAAAGCGGCGCGCGAAAGCGGCCTGTTCATGGTGGTGGACAGCGACCTGGACTACAACAATCCCGTCGTGCGGATGAAGGTCGACCGGGCCAAGGCCAACAGCCTGGGCGTCACCATGAAGGCGATCGGCGACACGCTGGCGGTGCTGGTGGGCGAGAACTACGTCAACCGCTTCGGCATGGACGGGCGCTCCTACGACGTCATTCCGCAAAGCCTGCGCGAACAGCGCATCTCGCCCGAGGCGCTGGCGCAGTACCACGTCAAGAGCGCCAGCGGGGCGCAGGTTCCGCTATCCAACCTGGTGACGGTGTCGATGGGCGTCGAACCCAACAAGCTGACCCAGTTCAATCAGTTGAACGCCGCCACGTTCCAGGCGATCCCCATGCCGGGCGTCACCATGGGCGACGCCGTGCAATTCCTGGCCAGGCAGGCGCAGACCCTGCCCGCCGGCTTCAGCTACGACTGGCAATCGGATGCGCGCCAGTTCAGCCAGGAGGGCTCGGCGCTGATGATCACCTTCATCTTCGCCATCATCGTGATCTACCTGGTGCTGGCCGCGCAGTACGAAAGCCTGCGCGACCCGTTCATCATCCTGGTGAGCGTGCCCATGTCCATCTGCGGCGCCCTGATCCCGCTGGCGCTGGGCATGGCCACCGTCAACATTTACACACAGATCGGCCTGGTGACGCTGATCGGCCTGATCAGCAAGCACGGCATCCTGATGGTGGAGTTCGCCAACGAGATGCAGGTCAGCCACGGATTGGACCGGCGTGCCGCCATGGAACAGGCCGCGCGCATTCGCCTGCGTCCCATCCTGATGACCACGGCCGCCATGGTGATGGGGCTGATCCCGCTGCTGTTCGCCAGCGGCGCGGGCGCCCACAGCCGCTACAGCCTGGGGCTGGTCATCGTGGTGGGCCTGCTGGTGGGCACGCTCTTCACGCTGTTCGTGCTGCCCACCGTCTACACCGTGTTCGCGCGGGATCACCGGGCGGCCAACGACACGCCGCGCGCCCGCGAACTGGCGCGGGCCGAGGCCGGCGATGCGCAAGCCGCCGCCGTGTCCGCCCAGCCTTGAGGAATCGACCATGAATAGGTTTCATCTCTACACACGGCTGCGCCGCGGCGCCCTGGCGCTGCTGGCCGCGCTGGCCGCCGCCGGCTGCGCGGTCGGGCCCGATTACCGCAAGCCCCGGCCGGCGCCTGTCGTCCTGGCCAGCCCCGAGCAGGCGCTGTTCTCCACGGACCAGCTACAGCGCGACTGGTGGAAGCAGTTGCAGGATCCGCAGCTCGACCGGCTGATCGGCCTGGCGCTGGCCCGCAATCACGACATCCGCATTGCCCAGGCCCGGCTTGCCGAATCCCGCGCGGTGCTCGATGAGAAAGAACTGGACCAGTTGCCGGCGGTGACCCTGGACGGCCGCTATGAGCGCAGCCTGTCGCAGGCCAATCCCGGCGTCGCGGGGCAGCGCAACCTGGCCGAAAGCTACCGGGCCGGCTTTGACGCAAGCTGGGAGTTGGACCTGTTCGGCAGGCTGCGCCGGTCGGCCGAAGGCGCAGCCGCCCGCAGCGGGGCGCAGGCCGCCGATCTTGCCCAGACGCGCATCGTGGTGGCGGCCGAAGTGGCCCGCAACTACTTTGAGCTGCGTGGCGCGGAACGCCGCCTGGTCGTGGCGCGCGCCAACCTGGACAGCCAGCGCGACAGCCTGCGCGTGACCGAGGCGATGGTGGCGGCGGGGCGCGGCGACGAAGGCGATCTGGCCAGCGCGCGGGCCGAGCTGGAAACCGTATTGGCGAGCGTGCCGGTGCAAGTGACGGCCAGGCGGCTGGCGCAGTACCGCATCGCGGTGCTGGCCGGCTTGAGGCCCGTCGAACTGGGCGAGCTGGACGCGGGCAAGCCGCTGGCTCCCTTGACGGCCCGCCTGCCGATCGGCGATGCGGGCGCCTTGCTGTCCCGCCGTCCGGACGTGCTGGCGGCCGAACGGAACATGGCCGCGGCCAACGCGGACGTGGGCGTGGCCACGGCTGAGCTGTATCCCCGGATCGACCTGGGCGGCTTTCTGGGCTTTGTCGCGCTGCGCGGGGCCGATTTCGGCAGCGCGGCCAGCCGGGGTTTCGGCGTGGCGGCGGGCGTGAACTGGCCGGCCTTCCACCTGCCGACGGCGCTGGCCCGCAAGCGCGGCGCCATTGCGCGTTCGGAGGGCGAGGTGGCGCGCTACGAACAGACGGTGCTGCGCGCGGTGGAGGAACTGGAGTCGGCGCTGACGGAGTTTGGCCAGACGCAGCAGCGCCTGGGCAACCTGGCCCAGGCCGCCGCGCACAGCGGGCGCGCGGCCGAGCTGGCCAGGCTGCGCTACCGCGAAGGAAGCACGCCTTATTTGACCGTGCTGGACGCGCAGCGTACGCTTTTGCGCGCCCAGGACGCCGTGGCTGTTGCCGAAGCCCAGTCCTACACCCGCCTGATCGCGCTGTACAAGGCGCTAGGGGGAGGCTGGGAGGCGCCGCCGGAACCGGCGCCGGCCGCTACAGGGCCGGCTGCTACGGGGCCGGCTGCTACAGGACCGGCTGCTACAGGACCGCCTGCCGCAGGGCCTCCCGCCGCCGGCTGACCGCCCGCCTGCGTTCATGGCACCATAGGAAAACTCTCGGAGCATCGTCATCGCCATGTCTGACAGCCTGTCCCAACCCGCCGCCGGGGTGCCGCATCAGCCCGCGGACCGCGTGCTCATGACCTTGAAGACGCGCGGGCCGCAGTCCATCGCGGTCATCGCCCGGGCCATGGATGTGACGGCCGAGGCGGTGCGCCAGCAGATGACCCGGCTGCATGCCGACGGGCTGGTCGACTCCGAAAGCCATAGCGCGGGCCGGGGGCGGCCCACCCAGATCTGGTTCCTGACCGAGGCCGGGCACGGCCGCTTTCCGGACACCCATGCCGAAATGACCGTGCAGATGATAGGCGCCGTGCGCCAGGTGTTCGGCGACGAAGGCGTCGAAAAGCTGATCCAGGTCCGCGAAAGCGCCATGCTGAACAGCTATCACCAGGCCATGCTGGGCGCCAAGAGCCTGAAGGCGCGGCTCGAACGCCTGGTGGACGTGCGCTGCGCCGAAGGCTATATGGCCGAATTGCGCCAGGACGGCGCTGATTTCGTCTTTATCGAAAACCACTGTCCCATCTGCTCCGCGGCGAAAGCCTGTATGGGCTTTTGCCGTAGCGAGCTGGCACTGTTCCGCAATGTGCTGGGCGAGACGGTGCGGATCGAACGCGAAGAGCACATCCTGGCGGGCGCGCGCCGCTGCGCCTATCGGGTCAGCACGCGCGCATGACCCTCAAGCAACTCGAAGCCTTCTACTGGGCCGCCACCTGCGCGAGTTTCGCCGTGGCCGCCGAGCGCCTGCACCTGTCGGTGTCTTCGCTGTCCAAGCGCATCACCGAGCTTGAAGAAACACTGGGCCAGCCGTTGTTCGACCGCAGCGGCCACAAGGCCGTGCTGACCGACGCGGGCCAGCGGTTGCTGCCGCAGGCTCGCGAGCTGCTCGCCGCCGCCGACCAGATCCGCGCGTCCATGGCCGAAGCGCCCGGGCTGCGGGGGCGTTGCCGCTTCGGCGTGGGCGAACTGACCGCGCTGACCTGGCTGCCGCGCCTGATCGGCGTCGTGCGCGCCGCCTATCCCGAACTGGTGCTGGAACCGTATGTGGACATCGGCCAGGTGCTGGAGCAGCGCGTGGCCGACGGCGAGCTGGACTTCGCCGTGATCGCGGGGCGCTCGTCGCGCGTCGGCATTGCGTCGTCGCCGATCGGCGAGGCGCGCTTCTCCTGGGCCGCGGCCCCGTCCGTGCTGCACGGGGAAACCCGCATGACGACGGCGCTCCTGGCCCGTCTGCCGCTCGTGACGCTGCCCGCAGGTGCGGGCACGTCGCGCATCATCGACGACTGGCTGGCCGGCCGCGAAGCCGTGGACGAACGCCTCTGCTGCAATAACTGGGGCGCCATCGTGGGCCTGCTGATCGAAGGCACCGGGGTGGGGCTGCTGCCCACCCATTGGGCGCTCGCGCTCCAGGCCGAAGGCAGCCTGCGCGTCCTGCAGGGCGAACCCGGGCTGGCGGCCTTGCCTTACGCCTTCCAATACCGGCGGGACGACGCGCGCCCGCTGGTCGCGTGCTTGCGCGACGCCGTCGCCGCCGCCGTCGATTTCTCGGCGCCGTGCCGGTTGCCCTGAACCGCGTGTCCGCAACGCGGCCGTCCCAGGCGTATATTTAGCGGCGCGACAGCCGCCGGTCTATACAATCGCCGCGCGCCTGGCGCAGAATCCAACAAGAACGTGCGCAACGGGGGGATGGGCCCGGCGGTGCAGCACGGCTCGGGGCCTGTTCCTCCTTGCCAGGCGGTGCGCCGGCGGCGCGTGGGGAAGCAGGCCGACCTGAATCGACGGAGATCATTCATGCGTAAACTTTGCCTCGCCATGGCCATGGCGGGAATGCTGGCCAGCGGACTGGCGCAAGCTCAGTCCACCTTGCGTATCGGGCTGCAGGACGACCCGGATGTGCTGGACCCCGTGCGCGCCCGCACCTTTGTTGGCCGCATCGTGTTCGCCTCACTGTGCGACAAACTGGTCGAGATCACTCCCGACCTGAAGATCGTGCCGCAGCTCGCGCAATCCTGGACGATCGGCCCGGACCACAAGTCGCTGACGTTCAAGCTGCGCACGGACGCCGTGTTCCATGACGGCACCCCGGTCAACGCCGCTGCGGTCAAGGCCAACCTGGACCGGGCCCGCACCCTGCCCGACAGCAACCGCAAGAGCGAACTGGCCACCGTCGCCAGCGTGGATGCGCCGGACGCCGACACCGTCGTGCTGAACCTGTCCGAGCCGGACGCCTCGCTGCTGTCCCAGCTTTCCGACCGCGCGGGCATGATGATGTCGCCCGCCAGCTTCGATAAGGACCCCGGCGGCAAGCCCGTGTGCTCGGGTCCGTATCAGTTCAAGGAGCGCGTGCAGAATGACCGCATCGTGCTGGAGAAATTCCCCAAGCATTGGGATGCGGCCAATTACCACTTCGACCGCCTGGTCTACACGCCGATCCCCGACACCACCGTGCGCCTGAACAACCTGCGCGCCGGCGACCTGGACATCATCGAACGTGTGGCGCCCAGCGATGCCAAGGCCGTCAAGGACGACCCCAGCCTGCGGCTGGCGCCGGTGACCGGACTGGGCTTCCAGTCCATCTCGGTCAACCTGGGCAACGGCGCGCGCGCCAACAACCCCTTGGCCAAGGACAAGCGCGTACGCCAGGCGTTGGACCTGGCGATCGACCGCGACGTGCTGAACCAGGTCATCGGCGAAGGCATGTTCCAGCCCGCCTATCAGCCGTTCCCGCCGGCCAGCTTCGCCTTCAACAAGGCGTTCGAGCGCAAGGGCCGAGACCCCAAGAAGGCGCAGGCCCTGCTGAAGGAAGCCGGCTATGACCGCGTGAAGTTCGAGATCACCTTCGGCAACAACACCACCATGCAGCAGGTGTTCGAACTGGTGCAGGCCATGGGGGCCGAAGCGGGCTTCGACATCACCTTGCGTCCTGTCGAATTCGCCTCGCTGCAATCGTCGCTCGCGCGCGGCGACTTCGAAGTCGGCCAGAGCGGCTGGTCCGGCCGCGTCGATCCCAGCGGCAATATCCACCAGTACCTGAGCTGCAAGGGCAACCTGAACGATGGCAAGTTCTGCGACGCAGGCGTGGACAAGCTGCTGAACGATGCGCGCGCCGAGGCCGACACCGCCAAGCGCCGCGCCATGTACGAGCAGGTGCTGACGTCCATGCAGGACCAGCGTCCCATCGTCTACCTGTTCTATCTGCCGTGGACCTTCGGCGTGCAGAAGAAGCTGGAAGGCTTCGTGCCTTACCCCGACGGCCTGATCCGCCTGAAGGGCGTCAAATAGGGCCCACCCCCTACCCGCTAACGCGGGCCCCCTCAAGGGGGCGGCGTCTGCGGACCGGCGGAGCCGGATCCGCGGCGCCCTGGATGGGGAGCGCTTTGTAGGGGGGACTGGGGAGGCTGCGGCCTCTCTCCTTTTTGGTTATTTGGGTGCCTGGCACCTTTCCACACAGGATTCACCATGTTTACGACTCGCCCGGAAATTCTCGGCACCTTCGGTGTCGTGACATCCACGCATTGGCTGGCCAGCGCGGCCGGCATGTCGCTGCTGGAGCGCGGCGGCAACGCGTTCGATGCCTGCGCCGCGTCCGCGTTCGTGCTGCAGGTGGTCGAGCCGCACCTCGTCGGCCCGGCCGGCGAAGTGCCCGCGGTGTTCTATTCCGCGCGCACTGGCCGCGTCGAAGTGCTGTGCGGCCAGGGCACGACGCCGGCCGCCGCCACGCTGGAGCGCTACCGCGCCGAAGGGCTCAAGCTCATCCCCGGCAACGGCCTGCTGGCCACCGTCATTCCGGGGGCGTTCGACGCCTGGATGCTGCTGCTGCGCGACCATGGCACGATGCGCGTGCGCGACGTGCTCGAACCCGCCATCTATTACGCCGAGCACGGCCATGCGCTGATGCCGCGCATTTCCAACACCATCGCCGGCCTGAAGGATTTCTTCGAGACGCACTGGCCCACGACCGCCCAGGTGTATGTGCCCGGCGGCAAGGTTCCGGAAGCCCGCAAGCTGTTCCGCAATCCGGCGCTGGCCAGAACGTGGACCCGCGTGCTCAAGCAGGCGGAGAGCGCGGGCGCTGACCGAGAACGCCAGATCGAGGCGGCCCGCGACGCGTTCTATCGCGGCTTCATCGCCGAAGAGATCGACCGGTTCGCCCGCAACACCGACGTCATGGACGAAAGCGGAACCACCCACCGCGGCGTCATCACGGCCGACGACCTGGCGGGCTGGTCCGCCAGCTACGACAAGCCGCTGACCTACGATTACCACGGCTACACCGTGGCCAAGGCCGGCGCCTGGAGCCAGGGGCCGGTGTTCCTGCAGACGCTCGCCATCCTGAAAGACATGGATCTGGCGGGCGTCGGCCCGACCAGCGCCGAATTCGTCCACCGCGTCACGGAGGCCATGAAGCTGGCCTTTGCGGACCGCGAGGCCTATTACGGCGATCCGGCCTTCATCGATGTGCCGCTGGCCCATCTGCTATCGGACGAGTACAACGCGGAACGCCGCAAGCTGATCGGCGAGGCCGCCTCGCAGGACCTGCTTCCCGGCCAGGTGCCCGGCTTCGAGGCCCAGGTGGCGCGCGTCATGGACACGCTCGAACGCCTGTCCAAGGTCAGCGAGCCCGGCAGCGCCACGAACGAGCCGACGCTTGCCGACATGCGCGCCTCCGCCAAGCGCGGGGACACGACGCATGTGGACGTCATCGACCGCTGGGGCAACATGATCTCGGCCACGCCCTCGGGCGGCTGGTTCCAGTCCTCGCCGGTCATTCCGGAGCTGGGCTTCGGCCTGAACACCCGGGCCCAGATGTTCTGGCTGGAAGAGGGGTTGCCGGGCACCCTGGCCCCGGGCAAGCGCCCGCGCACGACGCTCACGCCCTCGCTCGCGCTGCGCGACGGCAAGCCCTACCTGGCGTTCGGCACGCCGGGCGGCGACCAGCAGGAGCAGTGGCAGCTCCTGTTCTTCCTGCGCCATGTGCATCATGGATTGAACCTGCAGGAATCGATCGATCTGCCCATGTCCCACACCATGCATTTCCCCACGTCCTTCTATCCCAGGGACCGCAAGCCGGGACATCTGGCGGTGGAGGCCAGTTTCGGCGCCGAGGTGATCGAGGCCCTGCGCCAGCGTGGGCACCAGATCGAGCAGGTGCCGGAGTGGTCGGTGGGCCGCCTGACCGCGGCTTCGCGCGATCCGGACGGGTTGCTGCACGCGGCGGCCACGCCGCGCCTGATGCAGGCCTACGCCATCGGCCGTTGACCCGCGCGGCGCGCGCTCCCCGTCCGCGGGAGCGCGCGCCGCCTGGCTTCTTGCGGCGCTCTGCCCGCATAGGGTATGTTTGTCCCATGACGCCATCCCACCAGAGTCCGGCAACAGCGGCTCGCTCCCTCACGGGACAGGAACCTCTTTTTATCGTCCTCAATACCGGATCGGGGCGCGGCGACGCGCAGGTCCTGCAGGACACGATCCGCCGCATCCTGGATGAAGCCGGCAGGCGCTACGAACTGATGCCCGTGGACGATCCGTCCCGGCTGACCGACGTGGCCCGCCAGGCCGTCGCGCGCGCGCAGAAAGAGCAGGGCGTGGTCATCGCGGCAGGCGGCGACGGCACGCTGAATGCCGTGGCGGGCACGGTGCTGGGCCAAGGCGTGCCGTTCGGCATCCTGCCGCAGGGCACCTTCAATTATTTTGGCCGCCGCTACGGGATTTCGCAGGATACCCAAGAGGCGCTGACCGGTTTCCTGCAAGGCAGCGTGCGGCCCGTGCAAGTCGGCCTGCTCAACGGCAGGCTGTTCCTTGTCAACGCCAGCCTGGGCCTGTATCCGCAATTGCTCGAAGACCGCGAAGCCTACAAGCAGCGCTTCGGCCGCAGGCGCTGGGTGGCGCTGTGGTCGGGACTGGTCACGCTGCTGCGCGGGGCGCGCCAGCTCGGTCTGCAGCTCGAATACGAGGGGCAGGCGCGCAGCCTGCGCTCGCCCACGCTGGTGGTGGGCAACAACAAGCTTCAGCTCGAACACATCGGCATCCCCTCCGAAGAACTCGACCGCAACCGGCTGGTCGCCATGGCCGCGCGGCCGGTCGGCACGCTGGCCCTGTATGGCCTGCTGCTGCGCGGCCTGCTCAGCCGGCTGGGCGATGCCGAGCATGTGATCAGCTTTGCCTTCGACCGCTTGACCGTGCATGTCCGCGGCCGGCGCAGGGTCAAGGTGGCGATGGATGGCGAGATTTCCTGGATGGATACGCCGCTCGAATTCAAGGTGGCCGCCGGATCGCTGCCGCTGGTGGTGCCGGCGGACTCCGACTATCTGGATCGCTCGTGATGGATCGCTCATGACGCGCATCCTGCATATATCCGATACCCATTTCGGCACGGAACGCAAACCCGTGGTCGAGGCCGTGCTGGATCTTGCCCGTTCGCTGGCGCCGGATCTGGTCGTACTCAGCGGCGATATCACGCAGCGGGCCCGGCGCGGGCAGTTCGCCGCCGCCCGCAGGTTCATCGAGCGCCTGTCGCTGCCCGTGCTGGCGGTGCCAGGAAATCACGACATCCCGCTGTTCAATGTGTTCGCGCGCGCCTTGAACCCCTACGGCAATTACAAGCGGGCCCTAGGTCCGATCCTCGAACCCGTGTTCGAGAACGCGGGCGTGCTGGCCATCGGCGTGAACTCCACGCGTCCGCGCCGCCACAAGGATGGAGAGATATCCGACGCGCAGATCGATCGGGTGGCCCAGCGGCTGCGCCAGGCGCGGCCCGGTCAGTTGCGAATCGTGGTGGCGCATCATCCGGTGCGCGCCAAGGTGGAATCGGATCTGTCCAATCTGCTGATCGGTCGCGAGCGCGCGCTGGCGGCGTGGGCGCGGGCGGGCGTCGACCTGGTGCTGGGCGGTCACATACACTTGCCCTACGTGCTGCCGCTGACCACTGCTTCGGGTCCGGCCGGGTGGATCGTCCAGGCCGGCACGGCCTGCTCGCACCGCGTGCGGGGCAGCATACCCAATTCGCTGGGTGTGATCACCCGTCAGGACCAGGACGGGACGCCGGTGTGCCATGTCGAGCGCTGGGATTACGCAGCCGGCACGCATGCGTTCACGCCGGTCGACAAGACCCTGGTCACGCTGTAGCGCTTTGCCGGCGGCCGGGCGCACTTTTCTTATTGATGGCAATTCATGATCGACGTCTACACGGCATGGGCCGCGGCCCATGCCCCGCATCTCTTTGTGGCGCTGCCGCTTCTGACCGGCGCGCTGGCGCTGCTTTTCGTCCGCGGCTACCTCAGGCTGCCGGCGGGCGGCCGCGGCATCCTGTTCGCGACGGCCACGTGCGCTTCGTTCGCGCTCTTTCTCGTGCTGGCCCAGGCGGTGGAGAGCCGGGGCGCGGTGGTGGCGTTCGACGGCGCGCTGGCCAATGCCCTGAGCATGTCGATGTCGACATCGCTGCTATGGCTGCTGTCCTGGTTCACTTACCTGGGCGACCGCAATCTTCTGACGGTGCTGAGCGTGCTGATGACGGTCTACCTGCTCTGGCGCGGCCAATGGCCCCTGGCGCTGTTCTGCGCCATCGCGACCGGCATGGGCGGCGCGCTCAACTGGCTGCTCAAGCACACCTTCGAGCGTGTGCGCCCGGAGCATGACCACGGCTACGCCAGCGCGGCGGGATGGAGTTTTCCCAGCGGGCACTCGTCGGCCTCCATGGCCGTGTACGGCACTGCCTGCTACCTGCTGTGGCGCCTGGCACCGCCGGCCTGGCGCATGCCGTGCGTGGCCATCGCGGCCGCGCTGATCATGGCGATCGGCCTGAGCCGCATCCTGCTGCAAGTGCATTTTGCGAGCGACGTGGCGGCGGGGCTGGCCGTCAGCCTGGGGTGGATGGCGCTTTGCGTCGCCGTGGTGGAACGCGTGCGCCCGTCAGGCGGAACGGCTCAAGGCATCCAATAACCGGGCTTCGGCGCCGACATTGCTGCTGACCGGCCAGGGCGCCGGCGCGTACCGTCCGCCCGCCCGGGTGATCGCACGGTCCAGCCGGAGCGCACGCTCGACGGACGGCGGATCCAGGTCGACAATCAGCTTGCCGGCGATGGGGGCGGTCACCTCGCCGTCGCTGAATCGTTCCAGCGTGCGGTCGATCTCCCGTTCGTGGGGCAGCGCCAGCACGATGGTGTCGGACTCCGCCAAGGCTTCGCGCGCGGACGTGGCCAGCGTGGCGCTGCCACGGAAGTCCTCGCAGCGCCCGGCCTCGATGTCGTAAAGCGTCAATGCGATGTCCGGCTCGGCCGCCAGCAGCCGCCGCGCGGCCCGCGTGCCAAGAGCGCCCATGCCGACGATGCTGACGCGCAGGCTCATGGCTTGGGCACCGACCACGTGCTCACGATATGGGCCACCGGCTCGTCCGAGCCTTCTCCGGTCAGGACAACCTCTCCGGCGGACAGCCGCCCAACCTTCAACAGCCGGGCATGGGCGTGAATCGCGCCCGCCGGGCTCTTGCGCAGGAAATTGATGGTCAGGCTGGCCGTGACCGCGTGGGCCTGTCCGGTCGCTCCCACCACCGCCGCATACATCGCCAGGTCCGCAAGCCCCATCAGCATGGGGCCGGCGACGATGCCGCCCAGGCGCTGGTGCATGTCCCGCGCGGGCAGCACCGCGTGCGCCGTGCCACGGCCGATTTCCAGCACGTCGATGCCCAGCAGCAACGAGAACGGATGCTGGTCGGCCAGCAGGATGTGAAAGTCGGTCAGGCTGATCAGAGGCGCGCCGGGCTGGGAGGCGAGGGCGGTTGCGGTCATCGTTGCTCCAAGGCGTCGCAGTAGTTGTCCAGCAGCGAGTCGGCTTGCTGGCCCAGGGATTTCAGCCGGTGGGTATGCAGCAGCAGCAACAGGCCCATCAGATAGGTGAAGGTGTTCATCTGTTCCGCCTCGATGGCCGCGGGCTCCCAGGATTTGGTGCGCTTCAAGGCCAGGCCGATGAGGTCGATGCATTGCCGCAACCGGGAGTTGAGCTTTTCATCCATGTCGCGGCCCAACCCGCGGGGGCCCAGCCCCTGGAACAGGTACATGCCCAGCGAGAAGTCCGTCCGCCGCTCGGCGTAATAGCGGAAGAAGGCGCAGATGGCGTTGCGCGCGGCCGATTCGGGCGCGCCAGCGGAAACCGCGTCCGCCAGGTGCGCATGCAGCCGTTGCAGCGATTCGCCCAGCAGCACGCCATAGAGCGCTTCCTTGCCCGCGAACCACGGATAAATGGCGCCCGTGGTGCAGCCTGCCTCTTTGGCGATTGCCCGAATGGTGGTTTTTTCCAGCCCGTCGCGCTCGAAGGCGCGCCGCGCGGCGTCGAGGATGATCTGGCGGCGCAGCGCACTCAGGCGTTCATTGCGGTCGGATCGAGGCGTGGGGGAGGGCATGGCGCATATCGGGATGTCGATGAGCCCAATAATATCGACGATTTTTATTAATAACAATGTTATTTGACCGTCCCGTGTATACGATGGAACACAGGGACCGGCCGGCCGTTGCCGCACCGGTTTGTCGCCAAATCCCGACAAAGCCGATAGTGAAAGAGGTTTGAAAGATCGGCTTCCAAATGGCCTCAATAATTGGGGGCAGGGCTGAAAGTCGCATGGTTGCGGCCTCGGCTTGTTTGACTAGGGAAAGCCCTAGCCTCGATCGAGAAGCATCAGCGCGATGTTGCAAGATCCCAACAAGCCTGTCGCAAACAAGCACTTTTCTGACGCCGACCGTAGCCATCCCCCCTGATTTTTGATGCAATAGCGTCAACTTCCCTTCGCGGAGTTAGGGGGGCGGCAGGCTGGTTTGCTGGATTGCTGCTCTTGTCACTCAAATCAACGGAGATTTCTTAAATGAAAAAGACTCTGCTCGCTGCCGCCCTGCTCGCCGGTTTTGCCGGTGTCGCCCAGGCAGAAACGTCTGTCACCCTGTACGGCATCATCGACACGGGCCTCGGCTACAACAAGATCAGCGGTGGTCCCGACGCTCTGAACGGTAGCCGTTTCGGCATGATCAACGGCGTCCAGAACGGTTCGCGCTGGGGTCTGCGTGGTTCGGAAGACCTGGGTGACGGCCTGCGCGCTGTTTTCCAACTGGAATCCGGCTTTGATTCGGGTAACGGCAAGTCCGGCCAAAACAGCCGCCTGTTCGGCCGTCAAGCCACCGTCGGTCTGGCCAGCGACAGCTGGGGCCAACTGGACTTCGGTCGCCAAACCAACATCGCGTCGAAGTACTTCGGCTCGATCGACCCGTTCGGCGCTGGCTTCGGTCAAGCTAACATCGGCGTTTCGCTGAGCGCTGCCAACACGAACCGCTACGACAACATGGTCATGTATCAGACCCCGTCGTTCAGCGGCTTCCAGTTCGGCATTGGTTACTCGTTCAATGCTGATGACCAGAATGCGGATCAAACCGGCTGGAAAACGGCTGACAACACCCGCGCCATCACGACCGGTCTGCGTTACGTGAACGGTCCTCTGAACGTCGCTTTCTCGTACGATCAGCTGAATGCCGCGAACAAGTCGGTGTTTGCTGACCAAGACGCCACCCCGCGTATGTACGCGCTCGGCGCTTCGTATGACTTCGAAGTTGTGAAGCTGGCCTTGGCCTATGCTCGCACGACCGACGGCTGGTTCGCTGGTCAAGGCACGAACACCGGCACCGGTTCCCTGAGCATCGGCACCAACATCTTTGCTGATGGCTTCAAGGCCAACTCGTACATGGTCGGCCTGTCCGCACCGATCGGCGGCGCAAGCAAGCTGTTCGGTTCGTGGCAAATGGTTGACCCCAGCAACGACCGTATCAACGGTGCTGAGACGATGAACGTCTACTCGCTGGGCTACACCTACGACCTGTCCAAGCGTACGAACCTGTACGCCTACGGTTCGTATGCCACCAACTACGCCTTCCTGGACGACATCAAGTCGACCGCCGTCGGCGTCGGTATCCGCCACCGCTTCTAATCCAATGCAGGGCGCAAGCCCTGTCTGGATTATTCAAAGCGAAAGCGTGCGAACGGGCCTCGGTCCGTTCGCATAAACCACCCTCCGGGGTGGTTTTTTTTATTCGCGGCTTGGTTTTTTTGCTTCCGGAAGGTGCATGTCAGCCGCGTGCTGTAAGCTGCGGCATCGCTCTCGAAAGCTGCGATTGTTCCATTTGAGGAATGCAGTCTTTCACCCGCTATTCAAGCTACAGAGTTCAGCCGGAAGTAACCACGCGAATGCTACAATCCTAAGGTTTGCGCATTTGACGGACGCCTGAATGAACCTGCAACAGTATTTTCCCGTCCTGCTGTTTATCGTAGTGGCCACCCTTATCGGGTTCGCGCTTCTAACGGCCGGCTCCCTCCTTGGCCCGCGGCGTCCTTACGCTGAGAAGCTGTCGCCCTATGAGTGCGGCTTCGAAGCTTTCGAAGACGCTCGCATGAAGTTTGACGTGCGCTACTACCTGGTGGCGATTCTGTTCATTCTTTTCGACCTGGAAATCGCGTTCCTGTTCCCGTGGGCCATTGCCCAGGGCACGGTCGGACTCGTCGGTTTCTGGACGGTCATGGTTTTCCTAGCCGTGTTGACCGTCGGCTTCATCTACGAATGGAAAAAGGGCGCGCTGGACTGGGAATAACCCGCCGGGTTTTTTCACAGCACGCTATCAGAGACGAATATGGCTATAGACGGCATTCTCAAGCAAGGGTTCATCACCACCAGCGCCGACAAGTTCCTTAACTGGGCTAAGACGGGCTCCATGTGGCCCATGACCTTCGGTCTGGCCTGTTGCGCGGTCGAGATGATGCACGCGGGCGCGGCCCGCTATGACCTGGACCAGTTCGGCATCATCTTCCGGCCCAGCCCCCGCCAGTCCGATCTGATGATCGTCGCCGGCACGCTGTGCAACAAGATGGCGCCGGCGCTGCGCAAGGTCTACGACCAGATGCCCGAGCCGCGCTGGGTGGTTTCCATGGGCTCCTGTGCCAATGGCGGCGGCTACTACCACTACTCGTATTCGGTGGTCCGTGGCTGCGATCGCATCGTACCGGTAGACGTCTACGTGCCGGGCTGCCCGCCCACGGCCGAGGCGCTGGTCTACGGCTTGCTGCAAATGCAGAACAAGATCCGTCTGACCAACACGATTGCGCGCTGATCGTTCGTCCGGTCCGATGGCAGGCTCAGCCGCCGCGGACCTTTCGAAACCAGCGTATCGGTTCACCTAAGCGTACAAGATGATGACCAGGCTCGAATCCCTGAAAAACAATTTGCAGACCACCCTCGGCGCGGATATCGCGCTGACCGAGGCGTTGGGCGAGCTGACGCTCGAAGTGCCGGCGGAACAATGGTTCGCCGTCTGCAACAAGCTGCGCACCGAAGCCGGCCTGCGCTTTGAAACCTGTATCGACCTCTGCGGCGTCGATTACCTGACGTGGGGCAATGGCACGCGCCAGCTCCCCGAGGAAGCGAACGTCCGGATCCACCGCTCGCGCTATGCCGTGGTGGCGCATCTGCTCTCCATCGAGAACAACTGGCGCCTGCGCGTGCGCACCTGGGCCGCCGACGACGAATTCCCCATCGTGGCCTCGCTGATGGAATGCTGGCCGACCGTGGGCTGGTTCGAGCGCGAAGCCTTCGATCTGTACGGCATCGTCTTCGAAGGCCATCCGGATCTGCGCCGCATCCTGACCGACTACGGCTTCATCGGCCATCCGTTCCGCAAGGACTTCCCGTTGTCGGGCACCGTCGAAATGCGCTACGACCCCGAACAGCGGCGCGTCATTTACCAGCCGGTCACGATCGATCCGCGCGAGATCACCCCGCGCGTGGTGCGCGAAGACACCTACGGCATGGGGCGTTGAATCATGGCAGATATCAAGAACTACACACTGAACTTCGGTCCTCAACACCCGGCCGCGCACGGCGTGCTGCGTCTGGTGCTGGAGCTTGACGGCGAAGTGATCCAACGCGCCGATCCGCACATCGGCCTGTTGCACCGCGCCACCGAGAAGCTGGCCGAACACAAGACCTACATCCAGGCGCTGCCCTACATGGACCGCCTGGACTACGTGTCCATGATGTGCAACGAGCACGCCTATGTCATGGCCATCGAGAAGCTGCTGGGCGTCGAAGCCCCGTTGCGCGCGCAGTACATCCGCGTGATGTTCGACGAGATCACCCGTCTCCTGAACCACCTGATGTCGCTGGGTTCGCACGCGCTGGACGTGGGCGCCATGGCGGTGTTCCTGTATGCCTTCCGTGAACGCGAAGACCTGATGGACTGCTACGAAGCGGTCTCGGGCGCGCGCATGCACGCTGCGTACTACCGCCCGGGCGGCGTCTACCGCGACCTGCCGGACACCATGCCGCAGTACGGCGACTCCAGCAAGTTCCGGGGCGACAAGGAAATGCGCATCATGAACGACGCGCGTTCGGGATCGCTGCTGGACTTCATCGAAGACTTCACCAACCGCTTCCCGGCTTGCGTCGACGAATACGAAACGCTGTTGACCGACAACCGCATCTGGAAGCAACGCCTGGTCGGCATCGGCGTGGTCGATCCCGAACGCGCGAAGGCACTGGGCTTCACCGGCCCGATGCTGCGCGGCTCGGGCGTGGCCTGGGACTTGCGCAAGACGCAACCCTACGAAGTCTACGATCTGCTCGATTTCGACATCCCCGTGGGTGTCAACGGCGACTGCTACGACCGCTATCTGGTCCGCATCGCCGAGATGCGCGAAAGCAATCGCATCATCCGCCAGTGCGTGGAATGGCTGCGCAACAACCCCGGCCCGGTCATGATCGAGAACCACAAGATCGCCCCGCCGTCGCGCACCGCCATGAAGACCAACATGGAAGAGCTGATTCATCACTTCAAGCTCTTCACTGAAGGCTTCCACGTGCCCCCGGGCGAGGCCTACGCCTCGGTGGAACACCCGAAGGGCGAATTCGGCATCTATCTGGTGTCGGATGGCGCCAACAAGCCTTACCGCCTGAAGATTCGGGCCCCCGGCTTTGTCCACCTGCAAGCGTTGGATGAAATGTCGCGCGGTCACATGATCGCCGACGCCGTCACCATCATTGGTACGCAGGACATCGTTTTCGGCGAAATCGATCGCTGATCCGCCCAGACAGTCACGAGCACGCCCGCATAACCCGGATTCAAACTATGCTGCTTTCCGAACAGGCCTACCAGAAAATCGACCGTGAACTCGCGAAGTTCCCGGCCGACCAGCGGCAGTCCGCCATCATGGCCTCGCTTGCCATCGCGCAAGAAGAGAAGGGCTGGTTGGCTACCGAAGTCATTGAAGATGTGGCCAACTACATTGGCGTTCCGCCCATCGCGGTCCAGGAAGTCGCCACTTTCTACAACATGTTCGACGTCAAGCCCGTCGGCAAGAACAAGATCGCCGTCTGCACGAACCTGCCCTGTGCCTTGCGCGATGGCGACCGTGCCGGCGAATACCTCAAGCGCAAGCTGGGCGTCGACTATCGTCAGACGACCGCCGACGGCCAGTTCACCCTGGTCGAAGGCGAGTGCATGGGCGCTTGCGGCGATTCCCCCGTGCTGATCGTGAACAACAAGCATATGTGCGTGCGCATGACCGACGAGAAGCTGGACGCGCTGGTCGCGGCCCTCAAGGTTGAAGGAGAGTCGGCATGAACGCGCCCGACCTTTACAAGCAGTTCGCGCAAGGGCTGGATCCCGACCCGCTGAACGACCCCTCCAATTCGATGTGCCTGCACGGCCGGCACATCCAGCCGCAGATCATGGCCGACGTCGACGGCGCCAACTGGCGCCTGGCCGATTACGTCAAGCGCGGCGGCTACGAAGCCCTGAAAAAGATCCTGACCACCGGCATGAAGCCGGAAGACGTGATCGCCGAAGTCAAGGCCTCGGGCCTGCGCGGCCGTGGCGGCGCGGGTTTCCCGACCGGCCTGAAGTGGAGCTTCATGCCGCGCGCGTTCCCGGGCCAGAAATACCTGGTCTGCAACTCCGACGAAGGCGAGCCCGGCACGTTCAAGGATCGCGACATCCTGCGCTTCAATCCGCACATCGTGATTGAAGGCATGGCGATCGCGGCCTACGCCATGGGCATCAGCGTCGGCTACAACTACATCCACGGCGAAATCTTCGAAGTCTACGAGCGCTTCGAGGAAGCCCTGGAAGAGGCGCGCGCCGCCGGTTTCCTGGGCGACCGGATCCTGGGTTCCGACTACAGCTTCCAGCTGCACGCGTTCCACGGTTATGGCGCCTACATCTGCGGCGAAGAAACCGCGCTGCTGGAGTCGCTGGAAGGCAAGAAGGGCCAGCCGCGCTTCAAGCCGCCGTTCCCGGCCAGCTTCGGCCTGTACGGCAAGCCCACCACGATCAACAACACGGAAACGTTCGCGGCCGTGCCGTGGATCATCCGCAACAGCGGCCAGGCCTACCTCGAAGTCGGCAAGCCGAACAACGGCGGCACCAAGCTGTTCTCGATCACCGGCGACGTCGAGCGTCCGGGCAACTACGAGATCCCGATGGGCACGCCGTTCTCGACCCTGCTGGAACTGGCGGGCGGCATGCGCGGCGGCAAGAAGCTGAAGGCGGTGATCCCTGGCGGATCGAGCGCGCCGGTTCTGCCTGCCGACGTCATCATGGAATGCACGATGGACTATGACTCCATCGCCAAGGCCGGCTCGATGCTGGGCTCGGGCGCCGTGATCGTCATGGACGAAACGCGCTGCATGGTGAAGTCGCTGCTGCGCCTGTCGTACTTCTATTTCGAGGAAAGCTGCGGCCAGTGCACGCCTTGCCGCGAAGGCACCGGCTGGCTCTACCGCATGGTGCACCGCATCGAAAACGGTCATGGCCGTCCGGAAGATCTGGAACTGCTGGACAACGTGGCAGCGAACATCATGGGCCGCACCATCTGCGCCCTCGGTGACGCCGCCGCCATGCCCGTCCGTGGCTTCCTCAAGCATTTTCGCGACGAATTCGCGCACCACATCGAGCATAAGTCTTGTGTGGTCCCGCAATATCTGTAGGTCTCAGGAACAGCAATGGTTGAACTAACCGTCGACGGCAACAAGGTCGAAGTGCCCGAAGGCAGCATGGTCATGCATGCCGCCCAGAAAGTCGGGCTTTACGTGCCGCATTTCTGCTACCACAAGAAACTGTCCATCGCGGCGAACTGCCGGATGTGCCTGGTTGAAGTGGAAAAAGCGCCCAAGGCGCTCCCCGCCTGCGCCACGCCCGTGACCAACGGCATGGTCGTCCACACCTGCTCTGAGAAGGCCCGCGCCGCTCAGAAGTCGGTGATGGAATTCTTGCTCATCAATCACCCGCTCGACTGCCCGATCTGCGATCAGGGCGGCGAATGCCAGTTGCAGGATCTGGCCGTGGGCTACGGCGGCTCTTCCTCGCGTTACCAAGAGGAAAAGCGCGTCGTCTTCCACAAGGACCTGGGTCCGCTGGTTTCCGCCGAGGAAATGAGCCGCTGCATCCACTGCACCCGTTGCGTGCGCTTCGGCCAGGAAATCGCCGGCGTGATGGAACTGGGCATGCTGGGCCGTGGCGAACACTCCGAGATCACGACCTTCGTGGGCCGCTCGATCGAGTCCGAACTGTCGGGCAACATGATCGACATCTGTCCGGTGGGCGCGCTGACCTCCAAGCCCTTCCGCTACAGCGCGCGCACCTGGGAACTGGCTCGCCGCCGTTCGGTCAGCCCGCACGACAGCCTGGGCGCCAACCTGGTGGTCCAGGTCAAGGGCGACCGCGTGATGCGCGTGGTTCCGTTCGAAGACGAAGCCGTCAACGAATGCTGGATCAGCGACCGCGACCGTTTCTCGTATGAAGGCCTGAACAGCGAAGACCGCCTGTCCGCGCCGATGATCAAGGGCACCGACGGCAAGTGGCAGGAAGCCTCCTGGGCCGACGCCCTGCAGGCCGTTGCCCAGGGTCTGTCGCGCGTTCGCGACAGCTTCGGCGCCGGCCAGATCGGCGCGCTGGCGTCCGAATACGCCACCACTGAAGAGTACGCGCTGCTGGGCCGCCTGGTCCGCGCGCTGGGTTCCGAGAACATCGACTTCCGCCTGCGTCAGACCGACCCGGCCTTTGATGCCGCGCTCACGGGCGCGCCGTGGCTGGGCATGCCCATCGCCGAACTCGACAACCTGGACCGCGTCCTGGTCGTGGGCTCGTTCCTGCGCAAGGATCATCCGCTGATGGCCCAGCGCCTGCGTCAGGCCGCCAAGCGCGGCACGCAGATCCTGATGGTCGACAGCGCCGCCGACGATCCCCTGATGCCCGTGACCGCTCGCGTCACGGTGGCGCCCTCCGAACTGGCGCGCGCGCTGGCCGAAGTGGCCGTCGCCCTGGCGCAAGCCAAGGACCAGTCCGTGCCGGCCGAGTTCGCCTCGGTCACGCCCGGCGAAAACGCCAAGCTCATCGCCGCCAGCCTGGCTTCCGGCGCCAACACCGCCGTGCTGGTGGGCAATCTGGCCGTCGCCAGCGCCCAGGCATCGACGCTGGCCGCCAACGGCCGCGCCGTGGCCGATCTGGCCGGTGGCAAGTTCGGCTTCCTGACCTCGGGTGGCAACACCGTCGGCGGCTATCTCGCCGGCGCCGTGCCGGGCAAGGGCGGCAAGACCGCCGCCGCCATGCTGGCCGAGCCGCTCAAGGCCTACGTGGTGCTGCATGCCGAGCCGCTGCTGGACGCCGACAATGGCCAGCAGGCCATCGCCGCGCTGCGCGGCGCGCAGTTCGCGGTGGCGCTCACGCCTTACCGTTCGGCCGCGGCCGAGTGGGCCGACGTGATGCTGCCGGTGTCGCCTTTCACCGAAACTTCGGGCACCTTCGTCAACGCGCAAGGCCTGGCCCAGAGCTTCAAGGGCACGGTCACGCCGTTTGGCCAGACTCGTCCGGGCTGGAAGGTCCTGCGCGTGCTGGGCAACGTCCTGCATCTGGCTGGCTTCGACGACGAAACCTCCGAATCCGTGCGCGATGCCGCGCTGGCCGGTGGCATCGAAGGCCGCCTGTCGAACGACATCAAGGCTCCGCTTGGCCTGGGCCAGGCCGCCACCGGCCTGGAACGCGTGGCCGATGTGCCGATCTACCGGACCGACGCAATGGTCCGCCGTTCCGAGCCGCTGCAAGCCTCCCCGGCATCGAAGAAACCGGCTGCCGCCATGAACGGCCGCACGCTCACCAGCCTTGGCCTGACGGCCGGCGTCAAGGTGCGCGTGTCGGACGGACAGGGCGCCGTCGAACTCGAAACCGTGCAGGACGATGCCGTGGCCGATCGCGCCGTGCGTATCTCCGCAGCCTTTGAAAACACCGCAGCCCTGGGTGGCGCATTCGGTCAAATCAGCGTGGAGCGTGCCTGATGGAATGGCTCAATGTTCTTGAAAGCCACGGTCAGGCATTGCTGGGCCCGACGGTCTGGATGGTCCTCTGGACCCTCATCAAGATCGTGGTCATCGCCGTGCCCATCATTTTGTGCGTGGCGTACCTGACGTATTGGGAACGCAAGATGATTGGCGCCATGCACGTGCGCCTGGGTCCGAACCGCGTCGGTTTCAGGGGGCTCTTGCAGCCGTTTGCCGACGTGTTCAAGCTGCTGACCAAGGAAGTCATCGTTCCCAGCCAGGCCAACAAGGTGCTGTTCGTCGTGGCCCCCGTGGTCACGCTGATGCCCGCGCTGGCTGCCTGGGCGGTGGTGCCTTTCGGCCCGGACATCGTGCTGGCCAACGTCAACGCCGGCCTGCTGTACATCATGGCCATCACGTCCATCGGCGTGTACGGCGTGATCGTCGCCGGCTGGGCATCGAACTCCAAGTACGCCTTCCTGGGCGCGCTGCGCGCCTCGGCGCAGATGCTGTCGTATGAACTGGCCATCGGCTTCGTGCTGGTGACGGTGCTGCTGGTGTCCGGCAGCCTGAACATGTCCGAGATCGTGAATGTCCAGAACCGCGGCTGGTTTGCCGACAAGGGCCTGACGTTCATGTCCTGGAACTGGCTGCCGCTCTTGCCGCTGTTCGTGATCTACGTGATTTCGGCCGTTGCCGAAACCAACCGCCACCCGTTCGACGTGGTGGAAGGCGAATCGGAAATCGTGGCCGGCCACATGGTCGAGTACTCGGGCATGGCGTTCGCGCTGTTCTTCCTGGGCGAATACGCCAACATGATCTTGCTGTCGTGCATGGCATCGATCATGTTCCTGGGCGGCTGGGCTTCCCCGATCGATATCGCGCCGCTGACCTGGATTCCGGGTTGGATCTGGCTGGGTCTCAAGACATTCTTCGTGGTCTCGTTGTTTGTGTGGTTCCGGGCTTCGTTCCCGCGCTACCGCTACGACCAGATCATGCGCTTGGGCTGGAAAATCTTCATCCCGCTGACCGGCGTCTGGCTGGTCGTGGTGGCGATCTGGATGCAGACGCCCTGGAACATTTGGCGCTAAGCCGCCAAGCAGAGGCAGGATATGGAAGCGATCAAGGATTTCTTCGGCAGTTTGATGCTGACCGAATTGCTCAAGGGCATGCGCCTGACGGGCAAGTATTTTTTCAAGCGTAAGGTCACCTTGCGCTACCCCCAGGAAAAGACGCCGGCGTCGCCGCGTTTTCGTGGGCTGCATGCCTTGCGCCGCTACCCCAACGGGGAAGAGCGCTGCATCGCGTGCAAGCTGTGCGAAGCGGTGTGTCCGGCGCTGGCGATCACGATCGAGTCGGACCAGCGCGATGACGGCACCCGCCGCACCACGCGTTACGACATCGACCTGACCAAGTGCATTTTCTGCGGCTTCTGTGAGGAAAGCTGCCCCGTGGACTCGATCGTGGAAACGCATATCCACGAATACCACGGCGAAAAGCGCGGCGACCTGTATTTCACCAAAGACATGCTGCTCGCCGTGGGCGACCGCTACGAAGCCGACATCGCCCGCCGCCGGGCCGAAGACGCTCCTTACCGTTGAAGCCCAGGGTCTGATCCATGACTTTTACCACTGTCCTTTTTTACATACTGGCCGCCGTGCTGGTGATCGCGGCCTTCCGCGTGATCACCGCGCGCAGCGCGGTCACCGCGGTCCTGCACCTTATCCTGGCCTTCTCCAACGCAGCCATGCTGTGGATGCTGCTGGGCGCCGAGTTCCTCGCGTTGCTGCTGGTGCTGGTCTACGTGGGCGCCGTGATGGTGCTGTTCCTCTTCGTCGTGATGATGCTGGATATCCGCATGGATACCCTGCGCGTCGGCATGAAGACCTACCTGCCGCTCGGCCTGGTGATCGGTCTCGTGCTGGTGCTGGAGGTGTCCTTCGTGCTGGGCTCCATCTGGTATGGCGCGGGTCCGCAGGCGCCGGTCGCCAGCGACTACAACAACGCCCGCGCACTGGGCGAGGCGATGTACACGCAGTACGTCTACGCCGTTGAAGTCGGTGCCGCCCTGTTGCTGGTCGGCATGGTCGCCGCGATCGCGCTGACCCTGCGCCGCCGCCGCGACGTGAAGTACAACGACCCGGTCGCCGCTGTCCGCGTCCGCTCGAAGGACCGCTTCCGCATGGTGAGCATGCCCGCCCAGAGCGAGCGTGCCCAGGCCAAGCGTGACGCCTCGAACGGCATCGCCGCGCCCCAAGGAGAAAAAGAATGACGCTGACGCTGGCCCACTATCTGATCCTCGGGGCGATCCTGTTCGCGATCGGGATCTTCGGCATCTTCCTGAACCGCCGCAACCTGATCATTCTCCTGATGTCCATCGAGCTCGTGCTCCTGGCCGTCAACATGAACTTCGTGGCGTTCTCCAGCTGGTTCGGCGACACCGCCGGCCAGGTGTTCGTGTTCTTCATCCTGACCGTGGCCGCCGCCGAAGCGGCGATCGGCCTGGCCATCCTGGTGCTGCTGTTCCGCAACCTGAACACGATCAACGTTGACGAACTCGATCGCCTGAAGGGCTGACGGGGTATTGGAAGAAAATGTCTAGCTCACCCAATCTCTACCTGCTCATCGCGCTGGCACCGCTGGCCGGAGCAATCCTCGCGGGCCTTTTTGGCACCGGCTTTCTTGGCCGGCCCATCGGGCGCCGCGCCTCGCACGTCATCACCATTCTGGGCGTGCTCATCTCCGCCATCGGTTCGGTGGTGGTGCTGGCCGACGTGCTCAATGGCCTGCGCTTCGACGGCGCGGTCTACACCTGGAGCCTGATCGGCCAGACCAAGCTGGAAATCGGCTTCCTGATCGATCCGCTGTCGGCCATGATGATGGTCGTGGTGACCTCCGTGTCGCTGATGGTGCACATCTACACCATCGGCTACATGGCGGATGATCCCGGCTATCAACGCTTCTTCTCGTACATCTCGCTGTTCACGTTCTCCATGCTGATGCTGGTGATGTCGAACAACATGGTGCAGCTTTTCTTCGGCTGGGAAGCGGTGGGCCTGGTGTCGTACCTGCTGATCGGCTTCTGGTACACGCGCCCCACGGCGATCTTCGCCAACATGAAGGCATTCCTGATCAACCGCGTCGGCGACTTCGGCTTCGTCCTGGGCATCGGCCTGCTGTTCGCCTATGCCGGCACGATGCACTACGGTGAAGTCTTCGCGCAGGCCGACAAGCTGGCCACGATGACCTTGCCGGGTTCCGACTGGATGCTGCTGACGGTTGCCTGCATCTGCCTGTTCATCGGCGCCATGGGCAAATCGGCTCAGGTTCCGCTGCACGCCTGGCTGCCCGACTCGATGGAAGGCCCGACCCCGATCTCCGCGCTGATCCACGCCGCCACCATGGTGACGGCCGGCATCTTCATGGTCGCGCGTTTCTCGCCGCTGTTCGAGCTGTCGGACGTGGCGCTGTCGTTCATCATCGTGATCGGCGCCATCGGCGCACTGTTCCTGGGCATCCTGGGCATCATCCAGACCGACATCAAGCGCGTCGTCGCGTACTCCACGCTGTCGCAGCTGGGCTACATGACGGTTGCGCTGGGCGCCTCGGCCTACTCGGTGGCGATCTTCCACCTGATGACCCACGCGTTCTTCAAGGCCCTGCTGTTCCTGGGCGCGGGTTCGGTGATCATCGGCATGCACCATGACCAGGACATCCGCAACATGGGCGGCCTGCGCAAGTACATGCCCATCACCTGGATCACCTTCCTGCTGGGCACGCTGGCGCTGGTCGGCACGCCGTTCTTCTCGGGTTTCTACTCGAAGGAAAACATCATCGAAGCCGCTGGCCACGCAACGGTATGGGGGGCGAGCTTTGCCTACTACGCCGTGCTGATCGGCGTGTTCGTGACCTCGCTGTACTCGTTCCGCGTGTACTTCCTGGTCTTCCACGGCAAGGAACGTTTCGACACCAGCGATCATGGCCACGGCCACGATGCGCACGGTCACGACGACCATGGCCACGACGACCATGGCCACGGCCATCATGGCGGCAAGCCGCATGAATCGCCCTGGGTGGTCACGCTGCCGCTGGTTCTGCTGGCGATCCCGTCGGTGCTGATCGGCGCCTGGGCGGTCGACCCGATGCTGTTCGGCAAGTTCTTCGACGGCGCCATCAAGGTGCTGCCGCTGCAGCATCCCGCCATGCACGTGCTGAGCGAGGAATGGCACGGCTGGGTGGCCTATGGCCTGCACGCCTTCCGTACGCTGCCGTTCTGGCTGGTCGTCGCCGGGTTCGTCATTGCCTGGTACTGCTATCTGATCAATCCGAAGGTTCCGGCCGCGATCAAGTCGCGCCTGTCATTCGTGAACAAGGTGCTTGAGAACAAGTACTACGTGGACTGGGTCAACGAGCAGGTCATCGCGCGCGGCATGCGTTGCCTGGGCCGCGGCCTGTGGCAGACCGGCGACCGCGGCATCATCGACGGCCTCCTGATCAACGGTAGCGCCCGCTTGGTGGGTTGGGTGGCAGCGGTCAGCCGTCACCTGCAGTCCGGCTTCATCTATCACTACGCGTTCGCAATGATCATCGGCGTCATGGCGCTGGTGACTTTCTTTGTGCTGATTCCCCAATGATGGCAAGCGAGATGGCATCCAACACTTTCCCCTGGCTCACGCTTGCGATCTTCGTCCCGATCGTATTCGGCCTGCTGGTGCTGGCGGTGGGCCGTGACGACCGTCCCGGCCTGACGCGCGGCCTGTCGCTCGTCGGCGCAATCGCCGGTTTCGTCGTCACGATCCCGCTCTACACCGGTTTCGATTCTTCCACGGCCGCCATGCAGTTCGTGGAGAAGGCCTCCTGGATCGAGGCCTTCAACGTCAATTACCACCTGGGCATCGACGGCATCTCGATGTGGTTCGTCCTTCTGACCGCCTTCATCACGATCATCGTGGTGCTGGCCGGCTGGGAAGTCATCACCAGCCGCGTCGCCCAATATATGGCCGCCTTCCTGATCCTCTCGGGTCTGATGGTGGGCGTGTTCTGCGCGCTGGACGGCATGCTGTTCTATGTGTTCTTCGAAGCCACCCTGATCCCGATGTACATCATCATCGGCGTCTGGGGCGGCGCGAACCGCGTGTATGCGGCGTTCAAGTTCTTCCTGTACACGCTGATGGGCTCGCTCCTGACGCTGGTTGCTTTCGTCTACCTCTGGCATGCCTCGGGCGGTTCGTTCGACATCCTGACGTGGCAGCAGACCAAGCTGGGCTTCACCCCGCAGGTCCTGATCTTCGTGGCGCTGCTGGCGGCCTTCGCCGTCAAGGTGCCGATGTGGCCGGTCCACACGTGGTTGCCGGATGCTCACGTGGAAGCGCCCACGGGCGGCTCCATCGTGCTGGCCGCGATCATGCTGAAGCTGGGCGCATACGGTTTCCTGCGCTTCTCGCTGCCGATCGCCCCCGACGCCTCGCACAGCCTGGCCGGCATGATGATCACGCTGTCGCTGATCGCCGTGATCTACATCGGCCTGGTCGCGATCGTCCAGGACGACATGAAGAAACTGGTGGCCTATTCGTCCGTCGCCCACATGGGCTTCGTGACGCTGGGTTTCTTCATCTTCAACACGGCGGGCGTCGAAGGCGCCATCGTGCAGATGATCTCCCACGGCTTCGTGTCCGGCGCCATGTTCATGTGTATCGGCGTACTGTATGACCGCATGCACTCGCGCCGCATCGCCGACTACGGCGGCGTGGTCAACGTGATGCCGCGCTTCGCGACGTTCTTCATCCTGTTCTCGATGGCCAATAGCGGCCTGCCGGCCACCAGCGGGTTCGTCGGCGAATTCATGGTGATCATGGGCGCGGTGCAGCACAATTTCTGGATCGGCCTGCTGGCCGCCACCGCCCTGATCCTGGGCGCCGCGTATTCGCTGTGGATGGTCAAGCGTGTGGTCCTGGGCGATGTCGCCAATGACCACGTGCGCGCACTGACCGATATCAACCGCCGCGAATTCGTGATTCTTGGCGTGATGGCGATCGCCGTGTTGTACATGGGGATCTATCCCAAGCCCTTTACCGACGTGATGCATGTGTCGGTCGAGGCCCTGCTGCAACACGTTGCCGTCTCGAAACTGTAAGACAAGACAATGATGCAATCCCAAATCGATTTCGCCCTGGCGACGCCGGAAATCCTCCTGCTGGTTTTCGGCCTGGCTATCCTGCTCGTCGACGCGGTCAGCAATCACCCCGAGCGCAAACCGACGTTCCTGCTGACCATGCTTGCCCTGGGCGTGCTGACCGTCGTGTCGGCCGTGCAGTGGAAGAATGGCGTTGCGGGCTCGACCTTCAACGGCCTGTACGTCACCGACGACCTGTCGCATCTGCTGAAGATCGCTTCCTATATCGCGGTGGCGGTCACGCTGATCTACGGCCGCGTCTATGCGCAGGTGCGTGACATGCTCAAGGGCGGCGAACTCTACGTCCTGACGCTGTTCGCGCTGCTGGGCCAGATGGTCATGATTTCCTCCGGGAACCTCATTTCGATCTACCTGGGCCTGGAGCTCATGTCGCTGGCGCTGTACGCGCTGATCGCATTGCGCCGCGACGATGTCGTGGCCACCGAAGCCGCCATGAAGTACTTCGTGCTGGGCGCGCTGGCCTCGGGCTTCCTGCTGTACGGCATGTCCATGATCTACGGCGCCACGGGTCACCTCGACCTGACCGAAGTGTCCAAGGTCATCGCCGCCGGCCGTGCCGAGAAGATGGCGCTGGTGTTCGGCATTGTGTTCCTGGTGGCCGGCCTTGCGTTCAAGCTGGGCGCAGTGCCGTTCCACATGTGGGTGCCGGACGTCTACCAGGGCTCGCCGACCGCGGTCACGCTGATCCTGGGCGGCGCGCCGAAGCTGGCGGCCTTCGCCATCACGCTGCGCCTGCTGGTCGACAGCCTGCACGGCCTCGCCGCCGACTGGCAGCCGATGCTGATGATCCTGGCGGTGCTGTCGCTGGCCATCGGCAACCTGACCGCCATTGCGCAGACCAACTTCAAGCGCATGCTGGCCTACTCGACCATCTCGCACATGGGCTTCGTGCTCCTGGGCCTGATGTCGGGCGCGGTGGCGGGCAAGCCGGAACTGTCTTCGGCCGCCTACGGCGCGTCGCTGTTCTACATGCTGACCTACGTGCTGACCACGCTTGCCAGCTTCGGCATCGTGCTGCTGCTGTCGCGCCAGGGCTTCGAGTGCGAGCACATCGATGACCTGAAGGGCCTGAACCGCCGCAGCCCGTGGCATGCCGCCATCGTGCTGCTGCTGATGTTCTCGCTGGCCGGCATTCCGCCGCTGGTGGGCTTCTACGCCAAGCTGGCGGTGCTGCAGGCGCTGATCAGCGCCGGCCACGTCACGCTGGCCGTGATCGCGGTGATGTTCTCGCTGATCGGTGCGTTCTACTACCTGCGTGTGGTCAAGGTCGTGTACTTCGACGAGCCGGCGGCCGACGCCGCGCCCATGGTGGCGACCTGCGCCCAGCGCGGCGTGCTGTCGGTCAACGGCGCCTTGATCCTGGTGCTGGGCCTGTTGCCTGGCGGCCTGATGGCGCTGTGCGTGCAGGCCATCCGCTCGTCGCTCAGCCTGTAAGGGACGGATAGCAGCCATGAACCAGACGTTGGCGGTATGGCTGTTGATCGCGCTGGCGCTCGTCAGCGCGAATCTTCCTTTCCTGACCGAACGGGTGTTCGCCGTGTTGCCCTGGAAGCAGGGCGGGGCGGCGGCGGTCAAACCGCTCTGGATGCGGCTGATCGAGGTGCTGGCGTTCTACGCCATCGTCGGCGCGCTGGGATTTGCGTTCGAATCCACGTTGGGCAACCGCTTTGCCCAGACCTGGGAGTTCTACGCGATCACGCTCAGCCTGTTCCTCGTGCTGGCGTATCCGGGCTTCGTGTATCGCTATTTGTTCAAGCGGCACCCACGCTTGCGTGCCTGAAGGCCCGCCAATGCCATAAACGCCCCGCCAGGGGCGTTTTTTTTGTCTGTTCAAGGATTCAGCCAGACCGCCGTCCAAACGTTCTGGAGGGCGTTTTAAGGGCTTCCCCGGGGGGCGAGGCAGAACGGGAATCGGCAAGGAAAATCAACTAATCCCGCGGCTGCCGACCCAGTCCTATCAGGTTTCGCTATTCGCCTATTTTTTTTGGGAATACGGCTTAACAAGTGTTGTTTTTTTCATGTTTTGGGCCGTTCGTTCAGGTTTCATTCAGTCGTCATGATCACAATCGCAAACGATAAAAAAACAAGAATCGTTGCTATTCACATTTTGGAGAAGCTGGTTTGAAGCCCCAAGACTCGTATTCGCTGAATACGCTCACTACCTCCCTTGCCGCCGCCATCGCGGCGCCCGCCCTGTTCATAAGCCCCTACGCCGCGGCGCAGTCCGCCGACGCGGGCGTGACGCAGCTATCGCCGGTCCGAGTGGAGGGAGAGGGATCTTCCTACCAGACGTCTACGGCGCAGTCGCCGAAGATGACCGCGCCTCTGCTGGACACGCCGCGCACCGTTCAGGTCGTGCCGAGGCAGGTGATCCAGGACCAGGCCGCATCGTCGCTGCAGGACGTGCTGCGCAACTCGCCGGGCATCACGTTCGGCGCGGGCGAGGGCGGCCGTCCGGGCGGCGACCTGCCCATCATCCGCGGCCAGAACTCCGCGGGCAGCATTTTCCTGGACGGTATCCGCGATTCCAGCACGCAGGTGCGCGATACGTTCAACCTTGAGCAGGTGGAGATCATCAAGGGGCCGGACTCGGTGTACTCCGGCCGTGGCGGTGCGGGCGGCAGCATCAACATGGTCAGCAAGGCGCCGAAGGCGACGGATTTCACCGAAGCTACCGCGCAGATCGGCACGGACAACAATTACCGCGCCACGATAGACAGCAACTGGCGCCTGGACGACAAGGCCGCGTTCCGCCTGAACGTGATGGGCAACAAGGGCGACGTGCCCGGCCGCGACAACGCCGTGGACTTCGAACGCTGGGGCGTGGCGCCCTCGCTGATGCTGGGGGTGGGCACGCCCACGCGCATCACGCTTAGCTATTACCACTATCAAGACGACAGCATGCCCGATTACTCCATTCCGTATGACCCGAACACGGGTCAGCCGGTGACGGAGACGATGGGCGTTAGCCGCAAGTCGTTCTACGGACTGACCGGCCGGGATTTCATGAAAACCCGCGACGACGTCGTGACGGCTGACTTCCAGCACGATTTTTCCGACAAGCTGCAGTTGCGCAACGTGATCCGGTATGGCCGCGGTACGACCGATTTCGCGGCGACGAACCCGGACGACAGCAAGGGTAACGTGCCCAATGGCCTGGTCTATCGTTCGCTCAAGTCGGGTTACTACGTCACCAAGAGCTTTGCGAACCAGACGGATCTGACGGGCGAATTCGAAACCGGCAGCCTGAAGCATTCGTTCGACCTGGGCTTCGAATACAGCAATATCAAACAGGACAAGGACAGCTACACCCAGAACATCGCCAAGGGGCCGATGGACTGCAAGGTGAGCGCGACGGACGCATCCAATCCGGCGCTCTGCACGTCCTTGTGGAATCCGAACCCCGGCGACGACTACACCGGCACGCTGACCCGCAACAACAACCCCGCTCGGTACAACACGGACACGGTGGCGCTCTACGGCTTCGACACCATCAAGTTCAACGAGCAATGGCAGGCCAGCCTGGGCGCGCGCTGGGACAACTACCGGACCAGCGGCAGCAATATCGCCCGGGGCCGCAGCGATCCGGCCAGCACGCCGGCGTTCTACAGCACCAGCCGCGAAGACAACCTGTTCAACTATCAGGTTGGCCTGGCCTACAAGCCGGCGCCCAACGGCACGATCTACGCCACCTACGGCACGTCCTCCACGCCGTCGGCGATCGCCGCAAGCGCCATCAGCGACGCGACCTCGGTCTCGACGTCCTCGCTCGAGCCGGAAAAGAGCCGCACCGTGGAATTGGGCACCAAGTGGGAGGTGCTGGATAACAGGCTGACGCTGTCGGCCGCCGCATTCCACGACACCCGCAAGAACACCAGCGTGGCCGTGTCCGCGACCGAAGTCGCGCAAGTGGGCGAGGCCAAGGTGCGTGGCATCGAACTGGGCTTCTCGGGCGCCATCACGCCCAAGTGGAATGTGTTCGGCGGCTACACCTTCATGGACAGCGAAATGACCAAGGGCGCCTACAACAGCGGCGCCGTCGGCCAGGACCTGCCCAACACCCCCCGCAACGCCTTCAGCCTGTGGACTACCTACAAGGTGCTGCCCAAGCTGACGGTGGGCGGCGGCGCCTACTACGTGGACAAGGTGTACGGCAATTCGGATGCCACCAAGAACGCCGACGGCACGCCCAAGGCGCGCTGGGTGCCTTCGTACTGGCGCTTCGACGCCATGGCCGGCTACGAATTCAACGAGCACATCTCGGCGCAGTTGAACGTGCTGAACATTTTCGACGAGACGTACTACACCAAGGCCTATGCGGCGCACTATGCGGCGTTGGGCACGGGCCGGGCGGCGCTGCTGTCCCTGCGCGTACGCTACTGATCCGCCAGCCGCGGCAAAGCAAAAAGCCACCGCGAGGTGGCTTTTTGCTGTTGGCCATGGCGCCAGGCACCCGCCCGGCGGACTTCAGCTTTCAAACCAGTTCAGCACACCGTCCAGGCCCGACACGTTCAAGGCAAAACGAGTCTGCTGGCGCACCAGCGGCTTGGCGTGATAGGCCACCGGGAAGCCCGCGGCCGCCAGCATCTTCAGGTCATTGGCGCCATCGCCCATGGCGATGATCTGGTCCTGCGCCGCCCCGTGCGCGCGGGCGAATTCGCGCAGGTGGACCGCCTTGGCGTCGGCGTCCAGGATGTCGCCCAGCACCTTGCCGGTCAACAGGCCGTTCTCGATTTCCAGCGTGTTCGCGTGCGCGCTGTCCAGCTTCAGGAGGTCGCGCAGGCGTTCCGTGAAGAAGGTGAAGCCGCCCGATACCAGCAGCACCTTGAGGCCGGCGGACTGCGCAGTCGTGATCAGGCGCTCGGCCCCCGGGTTCAGGCGCAGCTTGTCCGCATAGACCTGCTCCAGCGCGCCGGCCGGCACGCCCTTGAGCAGGGCGACGCGGCGGCGCAGGCTTTCCGCGAAATCCTTGATCTCGCCGCGCATCGCGGCCTCGGTGATTTCGGACACCTTGTCCTTCACGCCGGCCACGCCCGCGATCTCGTCGATGCACTCGATGTTGATCAGGGTGGAGTCCATGTCCATGGCCAGCACCTTGCAGTCGGACAGCTTCAGGCCGGCCGGCACGAAGGCGGCATCGACGCCGCGGCTGTCGGCCCAGGCGGCGACTTCGTCGCGGGTGTCGGCGTCATGCTGCACATCGAGCAGGCGGGCGGCGGTGTTGCTGATGCGGGCCACGCCCTGGGCCTGGGCCAGCGCGGCGAGCTGCTCCGCTTGGTCGATGCTCAGGCCGGGGGATTGGACGACAAGGTGATGGGTAGTCATAAGGGGCAGGGAAGGTGGCGTGAGTTACTTCAGGGCGCGCAGGACGGCGCGCACGGCGTCGGAGCGGGCGGGAATTTGCGCCGCCTTGATCTCGACCCGCAATTTATCCTGCCCCGCCAGTTTGATGTGGCGCTGGCGTTGCACGAGTTCGATGATCTTGGCGGGGTCGACCGAGGTCTTGGGGCCGAATTGGAGCAGCGCCTGCGTTTCGCTGGCGTCGATCTTGACGATGCCCAGCGGCTGGGCCGCCAGGCGCAGGCGATGCGTCGAGAGCAGGGTCTGCGCCGCCTCCGGCAGCTTGCCGAAGCGGTCGATCAGCTCTTCCTGGATGTGGATGAGGTCGTCTTCGTCGGCGGCGTGCGCCAGGCGCTTGTAGATGCCCAGGCGCGCATGCACGTCCGCGCAATAGTCTGACGGCAGCAACGCCGGGGAGTGCAGGTTGACCTCGCAGGCCAGATTGAAGGGCGCATCGAGGTCGGGCTCTTCGCCCGCGCGCAGCGCGCGCACGGCCTCGTTGAGCATTTCGTTGTACATCGAGAAGCCCACTTCCTGGATATTGCCGGATTGCGAATCCCCCAGCACCTCGCCCGTGCCCCGGATCTCCAGGTCGTGCATGGCCAGATAGAAACCCGATCCAAGCTCTTCCATGGCCTGAATGGCTTCGAGGCGTTTCTTGGCGTTGTTCGTGATGGCGTCTTCGCCCGGCGTCAGCAGGTAGGCGTAGGCCTGGTGGTGGGAACGTCCCACGCGTCCGCGCAACTGATGAAGCTGGGCCAGTCCGAAGCGGTCCGCCCGGTGGATCACGATGGTGTTCGCGCTGGGCACGTCGATGCCCGTTTCGATGATGGTGGTACACAGCAGCACGTTGTAGCGCTGCTGATAGAAGCCCTTCATCACCTGTTCCAGTTCACGCTCGGGCATCTGGCCGTGCGCCACGGCGATACGCGCCTCGGGCACCAGCTCTTCCAGGCGGGCGCGGCGGTTGTGGATGGTCTCGACCTCGTTGTGCAGGAAGTAGCACTGGCCGCCGCGCTTGAGCTCGCGCAGCAGGGCCTCGCGCAGGGTGCTGCCGTCCTCGCGCCGCACAAAGGTCTTGATGGCCAGGCGCTTCTGCGGCGCCGTGGCGATGACGGAGAAATCGCGGATGCCTTCCAGCGACATGCCCAGCGTGCGCGGGATGGGGGTGGCCGTCAGCGTCAGCACGTCCACCTCGGCCCGCAGGGCCTTGAGCGCCTCTTTCTGGCGCACGCCGAAGCGGTGCTCCTCGTCGATGATCACCAGGCCCAGACGCTTGAACTTCACGTCCTTGGACAGGATCTTGTGGGTGCCGATGACGATGTCGACCCGGCCGTCGTTGATGCCCTCGATGGCGGCGGACACCTCTTTGGGCGAACGGAAGCGCGACAGCTCCACGACGCGCACGGGCCAGTCGGCGAAACGGTCGGAGAAGGTCTGCGCGTGCTGCTCGGCAAGCAGCGTGGTGGGGCACAGCAGCGCGACCTGTTTGCCGTTGGCCACGGCCAGGAAGGCGGCGCGCAACGCCACTTCGGTCTTGCCGAAGCCCACGTCGCCGCAGACCAGCCGGTCCATCGGACGGCCGGAGGTCATGTCGCCGATCACGGCTTCGATGGCGGCGGCCTGGTCGGCCGTTTCCTCGAAACCGAAGCCCTCAGCGAACGCTTCGTAGTCGTTCAAGGGCAGGTTGAAGGCGAAACCCTCGCGCGCCGCGCGCTGCGCATAGAGCGCCAGCAGCTCGGCGGCGGTGTCGCGGACCTGCTTGGCCGCCTTGCGGCGGGCCTTGTCCCATTGGCCGGAACCCAGCTGGTGCAGCGGCGCGGCTTCCGGGTCGGCGCCGCTGTAGCGGGCGATGACATGCAGCTGCGCCACCGGCACATACAGGGTGCTGCCATTGGCATATTCAAGATGGAGAAATTCCATCTCGCCTTCGCCCATGTCCATGTTGACCAGGCCGTGGTAGCGGCCGATGCCGTGCTGCGCATGCACGACGGGGTCGCCGGCGCGCAATTCGGACAGGTCGCGCACCATGGCTTCGACGTTGCTGGCGCGTTCCTGATCGCGCTTGCCACGCCGGCCGGTGCCGGCCAGCCCGGGATACAGATCGTTTTCGGTCAGGAAGGCGAGGTTGGCGCCCGGCAGTTCGAAGCCGGTGCCCAACGCCGCCGCGACGATGCCGAAATGCGCGTCCGAGGCCAGGAAGGCGTCTATGGTGTCTGGCTGCGCGTCCGGCGTGACGCCGAATTCGTTCAGCATCTGCACCAGCGTCTCGCGGCGGCCGGCCGAGTCCGCGCACAGCAGCACGCGGGTCTGGCGGGTCTGCACCAGCGCGCGCAGCTTGGCGATGGGGTCTTCGGAACGGCGCGCCACGCTGACGTCGGGCGCGGCGCGGAAGTCTGGGTGCGGCTGGCCCGAGGCCAGCGACAGGCGGCTGAATTCCTTCAGCCGGGAATACAGGGCCTCGTTGTCCAAAAACAGGGCGGACGGCGGCAGGACCGGACGCTCGCGGTCGCTCTTCAGGAAACTGTAGCGGCTGGACGTGTCCTGGTTGAAGCGCTGGATTGCGTCGTCGATGTCCCCGACGGTGACCGTGACCGTGCCTTCGGTCAGGTAGTCGAACAAGGTGGCCGTCTCTTCGAAGAACAGCGGCAGGTAGTATTCGACGCCCGCAAACGGGATGCCGTTGCCGATGTCTTTGTAAGGCAGCGCGCGCGATGGATCGCCCTCGAAGATCTCGCGAAAGCGCGCGCGGAAGCGGTTGCGCGACTCTTCGTCCATGGGAAATTCGCGGCCGGGCAGGAGCTGGACTTCGCGTACCGGGTACAGGCTGCGCTGAGTATCCACGTCGAAGCTGCGGATGGTTTCGATCTCGTCGTCGAACAGGTCCAGGCGGTAAGGCACCACCGAACCCATGGGAAACAGATCGATCAGCCCGCCGCGCAGGCAGAATTCGCCGGGCGCCGTCACCTGGGTGACGTGGTTGTAGTTGGCCAGGGTGAGCTGCGCGCGCAGCGCCGCCTCGTTCAGCTTGTCCTTTTGCTTGAATGAAAACGTGTAGGCGGCCAGGAACGAGGGCGGCGCCAGCCGGTAGAGCGCGGTGGTGATGGGCACCGTCAGCACATCCACCGACTTCGTCATCAGCGAATGCAGTGTGTGCAGGCGCTCGGAAATCAGGTCCTGGTGCGGCGAGAAGGCGTCGTAGGGCAGCGTTTCCCAGTCGGGCAGCTGCCTGACGCGCAGGCCCGGGGCAAATAGCTGGATCTCTTCGGCCAGCCGCTGGGCTTCCAGCGGCTCGGCCGTGAGGATCACCAGCGGGCCGTCTGCCTGGCGTGCCAGATCCGCGAGCAGCCACGCGTCGCCCGAGCCCGGCGGCCGCGGCTGTGCGTAGCGCGTGCCGGGTTTCAGCGCGGACAGGGTGGGGGCCGTGGCGGGGACGGGAGGCGCGGCGGTGGCGGGGGTCGAGGGGGTGGGCATCAGGCTGGGAGCGGACATCAAGCGGAAGATTATAAAATCACCGCACCATGTCTGACTCAATCATTGCGATCGTACCCGCCGCGGGCGTTGGCGCCCGCGCCGGACGGCCCGGGCACGAGGCCGTTCCCAAACAGTATCGTCCACTGTCCGGACAGCCCATGCTGCGGCATGCGGTGTGCGCCTTGCTTGCGGATGAACGGGTATCCCAGGTGCGCGTGGCCGTGACGCCGGGCGACGGTTTGGTGGACGCGGCGCTGGCGGGCCTGCCTCGCACGGTGTGGCGCGCCTGCGGCGGCGCCACGCGCGCGGATACCGTCGCTGGCGCCCTGGCGGATAGCGGCGTGGCGGACGACGCCTGGGTGCTGGTGCATGACGCGGCGCGCCCGGGATTGCCCGCCGCCGCGCTGAGCCGCCTGATCGATGCATGCCTGGCCGACCCGGTGGGCGGCCTGTTGGCCCTGCCGGTGGCCGATACCGTCAAGGCGGGACAAGCGCGCGTGGAGCGCACGCTGGACCGCAATGGCTTGTGGCTGGCGCAGACGCCCCAGATGTTCAGGGCCGGCGTGCTGCGCGACGCCCTGACGGCGGCCTCCGTGAATGGCGTGATCGTCACCGACGAGGCTTCGGCCATCGAGGCCGCCGGTTATGCACCATTGCTGATTCCGGGTGCCATGCGCAATTTCAAGGTGACGTGGCCGGACGATTTCGAACTGATGGAAAAATGGCTATGAGCATTCCTTTCCGCGTCGGGCAGGGCTTCGACGTGCACGCATTGGTCGAAGGCCGGCCGCTGATCATCGGCGGGGTCACGATTCCCCATACCCACGGCCTGCTGGGCCATTCCGATGCCGACGTGCTGCTGCACGCGATCACCGACGCGCTGCTGGGCGCGGCCGGCCTGGGCGATATCGGCCGGCACTTTCCGGATACCGACCCGGCCTTCAAGGGCGCCGACAGCCGTGTGCTGCTGCGCGAAGCGATGGCGCGGGTCCGCAAGGCGGGTTGGGCGCCGGTGAACATCGATGCCACCGTGCATGCGCAGGCGCCAAAGATCGGCCCGCACGCGCCGGCCATGCAGAAGAACATCGCGGCCGATACCGGCCTGGCCGAGGCCGATATCAACATCAAGGCCAAAACCAACGAAAGCCTCGGCTACCTGGGCCGCAAGGAAGGCATCGCGGCGACCGTGGTGGCCCTGCTGGCTCGCACGGAATCCTGAGCGGCAAAACCGGGGTGCACCGCTACGCCTGGCGCGCCTGGCTGGGGGCGCACGCGCGCTTCAATGCTTGCGCGGGTGTTATTTACTTTGGCATACATCTTTAACAAATGCATAAGCAGCCTGTTTTGATCTGGAATACTCTGCGCCACTTGCAAATGGCAAATCAGGGACACTCAGATGTATCTACGTGGCGCCGCGCTGCTTTTCGTTCTTGCTGCATATGGCTCACCCGCGCATGCTCAATATGAACAGTTGCTCGGCCCGCTTGCCGGCACGGTCAAGTCGCAGTTATTGAAGGGCTGGACGGCGGGCGAGAAGGACGGCTGGTTCACATTGCGAAACAGCGAGGTGCCCGGCAGCGAACAGACCCTCTATGTGAATGTCGGGCCGGCGCCGGATTCGGGCCGTATCACCGACGTCAATGTGGTCCTGAATTCAAAGAACCCGAAGGCGTCCATCGGCGTGGTGCTGAACAACCGGGCGCGAAGCAGCCTGTGCCTGCTTGAAATCACGGCCGCCAAGAATACGCTGCTCTTTTGCCTGCAGGGCGACAAGCGCACCGATATCGCCTCGGTGCCTAATGTGGCGAAGCTGGATGGCTCGGACCGGATAAAGGTGGTCGAGGTGCCGGGCGCCGCCCGGTTTCTCGTGAACGGCCAGAAAATTGGCGATGTCGAGAATGTGCCCGCGCTGGGCGCGGACATCGGCATCATGGCCTACGACCAAGGCACCTTCGGCATCGCCGATTTTTCGATCAATTCCAATCTGAATCCCAAGCAGTCCGGCGCCAGTCCGCAGCCCGCCGGCCTGCCGGCGCGCGCGGACAGCGGCGGCGCGGGCGCGTCGCCGAAGCCCCAGACGGCGGCCCCGGCGCCCGCCAACAGTGCCCCCGGGCTGCCCGGCGCCGGCCCCTATCCCAGATTCGGCGGCGATACGCTGCGTATCGTCGGGGTCTACATCGGCATCATGCGCAGCATTTTCATGCATGAGTTCGGGCATGCGCTGATCGGAGAATTGGAACTGCCTTCGACGGGCGCGGAAGAAGACGCGGTCGATATCTATTCGGCTCTGCAGATCGTCGAGCCGACCATGTATCCCTCGGATGACAAGGATGTGAACGTCATGGCCCGGGACGCCGCGACCTACGCCGCCTTGCAGTGGTACTACAGCGGCAAGCTTGCCGAAAGAAAGGGCGCTTCCGCAACGTCCGCCTGGCAGGACGAGCATACGGGCGATCTCAAGCGGTTTCGCAACATGCTCTGCATCATGTACGGCGGGAATCCCGCTGTCTTCGAGCCGGTGGCCAAGCACGTCGGCTTTGAAGACCGGACCAAGGCGCGTTGCACGGACGAATTCCAGAAGCAGAACCGGGCCTGGCGCAGGATTCTGGCGCCCCATACCCGCGTAGGCGCGTGGACACCCGATGGCCAACAGCCGGCCAACGCGCCCGGCGCGCCGGTGAATGTGGTCTTCGAGCCCTCGAAGCGCAAGATCGGCAACCTCTTCGCGAACAACCTTTCCGACGCGATCGCCAACAATATCAAGCTTCTGGGGCAAACCTACGTGTTGCCACGGCCGGTGAACGTGGTGTTCAAAGACTGCGGACAGCTCAACGCCTGGTACAGCCCGCGCGAAGGCACGATCACCATGTGCTATGAGCTGATCGAAAATATCGCGGTGATGATTTCGGATATCGAAACGGGAACCGTGGGAGGAGAAGTCGTCGCAAAGGACGGTTCCCCCGCGGCATCGCCCCGCCAACCGCCGCCCGCCGGACAAGGCATGCCTTCCTTGCCCAGCGGCGCCTTCGATGAGCTGAAAGACAGCGGCGTGCCGGCAACGAACATGTTGTTCTCCGCGCCCTACAAGGGACCCACCCCCAACAAGCACACCCGGGCCCAGGTGATAACCACGCCGGAGCTGGTCAGGCTGATCACGAATGACAAGAGCGTTCTGATCGTCGATACCAGCGGGATGCGCGAAACACTGCCGATCGCCTATCCGCTTAGCGATGCGGGTTCCGATGGCAGCGTCACCGATCAATTGCAGGGGGCGCTGGATTCCTGGCTGCAAAAGAAGACGGGGGGGGATCGGAAAGTCCCCGTCGTGTTCCTCGGCGGCGGCATGACCGATCGCTCGTCCTATAACGCGGCCTTGCGGGCGGGAATGCTGGGCTGGTCGACCTATTGGTATCGCGGCGGCCTGGAAGCCTGGGTCGCGAACGGCCTGCCGACCGCGGCGGTCAAGGCCGCCAAGGATTGATCCCCAGGCGGGTACCGGCGCGGACGAAAGTCCCGCTGCCGCGCTACGGTCGTTCCACATAAAAAAACCCGCCTTCGTAAGGCGGGTTTTTTACTGCGAAGCCCCCATGGCGGGTGCAGCACCCTTGCGGAGCAAGCCCCTGCAAAGGGTTGTAGGGGCCTTTCATTGCCTCCCGCCGGGCTTACTTGCCCTGGGCAGCAAGCGCGAGGGCGGCGGCGTTGACCACCGACGCGATACGGCCGGCGTCGCGCAACTGTTCGGTCGACAGGCCGTCGTTTTTCAGGTTTTCATAGTGCGAGGCCACGCAGAAGTGGCACTTGCCGATGATGGAGGCGACCAGCGCGAACAATTCAAAGCGCTTTTTTTCGACGCCGCCATGGGTGGCGTAGGCGTTCATGCGCAGTTGGGCCGGCAGGCTCTTCAACTGGGCGTCGCCGGTCATCTCCACATAGGGGTACCAGGTGTTGTTCATCCCCATGAGGGCCGAGGCCGTCAGCGCCGCATTGGCATCGCCTTCCGACAGGCCGCTCTTGAAGGCTTCCACCAGCACCGGGCTGCGCGCGGCGTACGCGGCCGACAGCGCGGCGCCTACCGCATCCTCGGGAGCCAGGGTGGAACGGGCGATCACGGCGTCCAGATTCAGGCGGATGTCCTTGGCCCAATCCGGGAGCTGTTCCTTAATGGTCGTAAGAAATTCCATAGTTTTTACCTATAATCTAGCGCAGTTAAAGCCCGGGGCGGGACCTGCGGACAGGTCCCGGACCGGGCTGGAAATTACAGCGTGGCGCCGCCAACCGTACGGTTGCACGGGCACAGCTCGTCGGTTTGCAGGCCGTCGAGCAGACGCAGAACTTCTTCCGGGTTACGGCCGACGTTCAGGTTGTTCACCGAAACGTGCTGGATCGTGTTGTCCGGATCGACGATGAAGGTGGCGCGCAGCGCAACGCCAGCACCCTTTTCACGGACGCCCAGTTGGTCGATCAGGGCACCGGTGGTATCGCCGAATTGGTAGTGGCCCAGCTTGCTCAGGTCCGGGTGCTCACGGCGCCATGCCAGCTTGACGAATTCGTTGTCGGTCGAGCCGCCCAGCAGGACGGCGTCGCGGTCTTCGAAGTCCTTGGCCAGCTTGTTGAAGCCGACGATTTCGGTCGGGCAAACAAACGTGAAGTCTTTCGGGTAGAAGTAAATCACCTTCCACTTGCCGGGGAACGAGCTTTCGGTGATGTCTTCAAACGCCGACACGCCATTTTCTTCGTGCTGGTTGAAGCCGGGCTTGACGCCGGTGACCTTGAAGGGCTCGAGTTTGTCGCCAACAGTTTTCATGTTTACTCCCAGTAGTTGTTGGGTGGAAATAAGGCAGTGCCTCAAACCATAAATTCTACGCTATGGATTATCGTTGTCTAATTGATAATTCCTAAACTTGGCTTTGGGCAACTCTATCCGCGCGGTCAGGCCGCCACCCTCGCGCGGGAGCATGCGCAAGGAGCCGCCGACGTGCTTGAGCAGGCGTTCGACGATCGCCAGGCCCAGCCCCGCGCCGCTCACGCCAGTGCGCGCGGCTTCGCCGCGCGAGAACGGACGCAGTAGCCGGTCGACGTCTTCGGGGGCGATGCCCGGGCCGCGGTCGCAGACCTCGATGACGATCATGTTGCCTTCCGCTTGCAGCGTCATGGCCAGGTGCGCCATGCCGTCGGTGGAGCGGCCGTAGCGCCGGGCGTTTTCGATCAGGTTGCTGACGATGCGCTTGAGGTCCAGCGCCGTGATCCGGGCGCGCAAGCCCGGCTCCAGGGTGGCGTCCAGCTCTCCGCCCAGCGAGGAGGTATGGCTGCGCTCGCGTTCGTAGAGTTCGGCCAGAACGGCGGAGATGTCCGTTGCCAGTTGCGGCAGCGTGCCCGCCGGGCGGGCGTATTCCATCAGTTGCCCGATGCTGTGGTCGATCTGGCCGAGGTCTTCGTCGATGGCCTGGCGGGCATCCTCGGACACGCCGCTGAGTTCGATTTCCAGGCGCATGCGCGCCAGCGGCGTTCGCAGGTCGTGCGAAATGCCGGCCAGCATCAGTTCCCGGTCCGCTTCGGCCTGTCGGAGATCCTTGGCCATCCGGTTGAACGAGGCGTTCAGGTCGCGGATTTCCAGGGGGCCCTGCTCAGGCAGGGCAGCGGGCGTCTCGCCGCGGGAAAGCACCTGGGCCGCCCGCGCCAGCCGCGACAAGGGCCGGTTCACGAAGCCCACGCTCACGGCCGCCCCTACCAGGGACAGCAGCAGCGCCGTCGCGCCCCAGCCGAGCCATTCGATTCCGCCCGTGAGGCCGATCTGCTCCCTTTCGAATACCAGCCAATAGAGATCCTTTTCAATCTGGAAGCTCACCCAGAAGCCAGGAACCTGATTGACGCCCCAGGCGATCTGGGTCTCGGGGCCGAAGCGCGTGCGGATGTGCTGGGCAACGCGTTGCCAGTAGTCGTCGTCGGGAAGGGCTTCGGCAAAGTCGGTGACTTCGCGGGGGTAGACCTGGATGCCCTCGTTGGTGGCCAGATCCAGGAGGAGCTTGCTGCGTTCACCGTTATGCGAGTAGATCAGCGCCGTGCGTGTGATATTGACGGCCGTGATCACCCGCTGCGCCATTTGGTTGGCGCGCGGTCCCAGCTCCATGCTGAAAAACACCTGTAGCCACGCTCCCAGGCTGACCAGCATCAGCGCGGCAAGCAACAGGAACGTGCGGCCGAACAAACCGAGCCGCAGACGCGATGTCAGGTTCCTGAATGTTCTCCGCAGGCGCGGCACGACGCTGCGCTCCTGCCCGGGGCGGGCGAGTCGATCAGCTACCACCGTCCGGCACGAACACGTATCCGAGACCCCAGACGGTCTGGATGAATACGGGCTTGGACGGATTGGGTTCGATCAGTTTGCGCAGGCGCGAGATCTGGACGTCAAGGCTGCGATCGAAGGCTTCGTATTCGCGGCCGCGGGCCAGCTCCATGAGCTTGTCGCGCGACAGGGGAATCTTCGGATGGCGTGCGAACACCTTCAGGACCGAGAATTCACCCGTGGTGATGGGCACCTGTTCGCCGTTGCGCGTGAGCGTACGGGTGGACAGGTTCAGCACGTAGGGGCCGAAGGCGATGGATTCGTTTTCCTGGCTGGGGGCGCCGGGATGCTCTTCGGTACCGCGGCGGCGCAGGATCGCATTGATGCGAGCCAGCAGCTCCCGGGGGTTGAAGGGCTTGGACAGGTAATCGTCCGCGCCCATCTCCAGGCCGACGATGCGGTCGATTTCTTCCGCCTTGGCCGTCAGCATGATGATGGGGGTGTTGTCGTGGCCACCGCGCAGCCGGCGACAGATGGACAGGCCATCTTCTCCGGGCAGCATCAGATCCAGCACGAGCAGGTCGAAGTGCTCGCGTTGCCAGAGTTTGCCCATCTCTTTGGCGTCTTCGGCGACGAAAACGTTGAATCCCTGCTCGGACAAATACCGGCGCAGCAAATCGCGCAAGCGCGGATCGTCGTCGACGACGAGGATTTTTCGGGTGGGGGTGGTGTTTTGCGTATTCATGGCCGGAAATGTAACAGTGACAAGAACCAGCGGCTAGTGGGCGTTCACAAGATATTACACATTGCGATCCCTGGTTGAAATCCCCCTTACAACCGGGGGCAAAGCTGGCTTATTTCGTACAATCTGCATCTATGGAACTAAACCTGCTGGCTTTGGAAACTTCTTCGTCCCGCTGTGGCGTGGCCCTTTTGCGGGCGGTCGACGGCCGCCTGGAAGTCAGCGTCAGGGAACACGAAGGCTCCCAGGAGCACGCGGAAAGGCTGCTTCCCATGGCCAACGAGCTGCTGGCCGAGTCCGGGCTGGCGCCCGCCGCGTTGCACGCCGTCGCCTTCGGGCAGGGCCCGGGCGGATTCACCGGCCTGCGGGTGGCCTGCGGCGTGGCCCAGGGCATGGGCCTGGGCCTGGGAATTCCCGTGCTGCCGATTGTTTCGCACCAGGCGGTGGCGGCCCAGATCCAAAGCGAGCGCAGCGAGGCGGTCGTCGTCGCGCTCGACGCGCGCATGAATGAAGTCTACCTGGCGGTTTACCGCCAGGCGCAAGCGTCCGAGGATGAGCCGGCCTGGGAAGTCCTGCAGGCGCCGATGCTGATCGCGGCGGCCGAGGTCGTGCCATGGACGGCGCACCATCTGCCCGCCTGGTCGGCGCAGGCGGGCCAGCCTCTGGAACTGGTGCTCGCCGGCGATGCCTGGGATGCCTATGCCGCCGACATGGCCTACCCGGCGCAATGGCGCCGCGCCGCCGGTCCGCAGCGCCCGGAGGCGGCCAGTGTCGCGCGGCTTGCGCGTCAGGGCTGGCTGCGGGGCGAGGCGCTGGCGCCCGAACTCGCCGCGCCGCTTTACGTGCGCGACAAGGTGGCGTTCACCACGGCCGAGCGTATGCGCGGCGAGGGCGGCAACCCCAAGGCCCACCCAGCGCTGGCGCCCGCCGTGCCGCAGCCGCTGACCGATGCCGACCTCGACGAAGTGGTCGCGCTGGAAGCGCACGTGCAGTCGTTCCCCTGGACCCGGGGTAATTTCGCCGATGCGCTGGCCGCCGGCTACGGCGCCTGGACGCTGCGGCGCGACGGGAAGCTGGCCGGGTTTTGCATCGTGATGTTCGCGCCCGATGTGGCGCATCTGCTCGTGATCGCCGTGGATAAGCACTTGCATCGCCAGGGTTTGGGCGGCGCGCTGCTGGACTGGTGCGAACAGCGCGCCCGGGAGCGCGGCCTCGAGGGCGTGCTGCTGGAGGTGCGGCCGTCCAATGCTTCGGCCATCAGTTTCTATAAGCGGCATGGCTACCTGCAGATCGGTGTGCGCCGGGCCTATTACCCCGCCGACAAGGGCGGCCGCGAGGACGCGCTGGTCATGCAGAAGCGCCTCGAGACGCCTTCCGGAGCCCCGGCATGAGCGCGCTCGACGCTGCGCGGCCCGGCTCCGCGCCTCGTGTGAACCCGCTGCAGCGCATCTGGCTGCGCGAGATCGGCATGGAGCGGCTGTGGCTGCGGCCGGCTCCCGCGCCTGCTGCCCTCCCGCTTGCCGCGCCGGCGGCGACGCCGGCCTCGGCGGCCGCGCCGGTTCCGTCCGCGCCGACGCCTGTCGCGGCGCAACCCATGGCGCAACCCGCGGCGGCGCAACCCCTGGCCGCCCCCGTCCAGCCGGCCCCGCCGGGAGCGGTTGCCGACGCGCCGGTGGAACGCGCGGCCGGGCGCCCGGGCGTGCCCAGTTCGATCCTGAACCGCAGCGGTCCGCCGCCGCGGCCCGTGCCCAAGGCCGACATCGCCGAGACCGCGCCGCCGCCCATTCCGGTGGCCGAAGCGGTCAAGGATGCCAACCTCGAGCAATTGAGCCAGCAGGTCGTGGCCTGCACGGCCTGCGGCCTGTGCCAGGGGCGCAGGCATGCGGTGTTCGGCCAGGGCGCCCAGCCTACGCGCTGGCTGGTGGTGGGCGAAGCCCCCGGCGAACAGGAAGACCGCCAGGGCCAACCGTTCGTCGGCCGTTCGGGCCAGTTGCTGGATGCGATGCTGTCCGCCGTGGGCATGAGCCGGGAACGGGATGTTTTCATCACCAATGTCATCAAATGCCGTCCGCCGGGCAACCGCAATCCCAAGCCCGAGGAAATCGCCGCCTGCAGTCCGTACCTGATGCGGCAGATCGCCCTGCTCAAGCCCGAGCGCATCCTGGTGCTGGGCCGGTTCGCGGCCCAGACGCTGCTGGGCACCGATGCCACCATCGGCAGCCTGCGCGGCCGCATCCATCAGCTCAAGACGGATGAGGGCGCGCAGATTCCGGTGATCGTGAGCTATCACCCGGCCTATCTGCTGCGCAGCCCGTCCGAGAAGGCGCGGGCGTGGCAAGATTTGAAGCTGGCCGCCCGCGCGCTCTGAACACCGCGCGGACAATAAAAAACCGGGCGGCCGCCCGGTTTTTTTATTGATATATCAAGGGCTTAGTGCGATGAGTCCAGCGCGCGGCCATGGCCTTCCTGGCCGATCTGCTCATGCAGGTCGGGGTTGGCCAGCATGTTGCGCTTGCTCCAGCGCATGAAGACCACCATCAGCACGGCGACCACGCTGCCAAATATCACGATGATCACGTTGATCGGCAGTTGCAGCCACAGCAGCAGGGTGTACATGGCCACCATCAGCAGGATGTTGAGCTGTTCGTTGAAGTTCTGCACGGCGATGGAATGGCCGGCCGACAGCAGCACATGGCCGCGATGCTGCAGCAGGGCATTCATGGGCACGACGAAGAAGCCAGCCAGGCCGCCGGTCAGCAGCAGCAGCAGGTAGACGCTCCAGGGCTGGTAGACCAGCGGCATCAGCAGCACGACCAGGCCCATGGCGGCGCCCACCGGCAGCACGGCCAGCGCGCGGCGCAACGGGATCCGGCCTGCCAGGATGGAGCCGACCACCGTGCCCAGCGCAGCCACGCCCATCAGCATCGAGGCCTTGTCCAACTGATAGCCAAGATGGCTGCGGCCCCATTCGATGACGATCAACTGCAGCGTGGCGCCCGCGCCCCAGAACAGGGTGGTGACCGCCAGCGAGATCTGGCCGAGCTTGTCTTTCCAGAGCACGCAGACATAGCCCCAGAAGGTGCGGATGAGGCGGGCGGGGTTCTTTTGCTGGGGGGGATAGCGCACATGAGTGCGCGGAATCAGCAGGTTGCAGAGCGCCGCCAGCAGATACACGAAGGCGATGACGAGGATCGCGGCTTCCGCCGGTGTATGCACCAAATGGGCGATGGAGGGGTGGCTGAGCAGGGCGGTGGAAACCGAGGACGAAATGAGCAGCCCGCCCAGAACCGTGCCCAGGATGATGGAGAAGACCGTCAGGCCCTCGATCCAGCTATTGCCCTTGACCAGCATGTGCGGGGGCAGCATTTCCGTGACGATGCCGTACTTGGCGGGGGAGTAGGCCGCCGCGCCGATGCCCACCACGGCGTATGCCGCGCAAACCAGGTAGGTCTGGTATTCAGGGGCGACGCCGATGCTGGCGTACGAGAACATCAGCAGGCAGCCCGCGACTTTCAGGGCGTTGGTGGAGAACATCACGCGGCCCTTGGGGAAGGAATCCGCCAGGGCGCCGACAAAGGCCGCCAGCACGACGTAGGCCAACGCGAACGACCATTTCATCATGGGCGCCAACCAGTCGGGGCCGTGCAGCTCCTGTATCAAGGCGATGGCTGCGATGAACAGCGCATTGTCCGCCAATGACGAGAAGGCCTGCGCGGCCATGACCAGATAGAAACCACGTTTCAAGAATGTCCCCGTTCTTTGGCCCGATTCCGGCCAGTCCGCGTGAAAATTATGTGTCGTGCCAAAAAGTGTCAGGGAGTATAGCCGGACCGTTGATGGGAGCCATTGCGCGTTTGCCCGTGGGTTGACCGTTGCCAACGTTTGGGGACAGACTGCCTGCGGTATCATACGACCCATATGAGAGCCGGCCCTTATGGGGCCGGTTTGCAATCTATGCGGCAGGTCCGTTAACGCCTTTCGTTCAACCCCCCCCGTCGTCATCGTACTGTGCGTCTTACTCAGCTAAAACTCGCCGGCTTCAAGTCCTTCGTCGATCCCACCGTGATTCCCGTGCCCAGCCAACTGGTCGGCGTGGTGGGTCCCAATGGCTGCGGAAAGTCGAACATCATCGACGCCGTGCGCTGGGTGCTCGGCGAGGCCAAGGCCTCCGAACTGCGCGGCGAGTCCATGCAGGACGTCATCTTCAACGGCTCCGGCAACCGCAAGCCCGCCGCGCGGGCCTCCGTGGAAATGGTGTTCGACAACAGCGAGGGGCGCGCCGCCGGCCAGTGGAGCACCTACGCCGAAATCGCCGTGCGCCGCGTCCTGACGCGCGACGGCACCAGCAGCTATTTCGTCAACAATCAGCAGGTCCGGCGCCGCGACATCCACGACATCTTCCTGGGCACGGGCCTGGGCGCGCGCGGCTACGCCATCATCGGCCAGGGCATGATCAACCGCCTGATCGAGGCGCGCCCCGAAGAATTGCGGGTCTTCCTGGAAGAAGCGGCCGGTGTGTCGCGCTACAAGGAACGCCGCCGCGAGACCGAGAACCGCCTGTCCGACACGCGCGAGAACCTGACCCGCGTCGAAGACATCCTGCGCGAACTGAACAGCCAGCTTGAAAAGCTGGAAGCGCAGGCCGAAGTGGCCACGCGCTACCGCGAACTTCAGGCCGACGGCGAAAAGAAGCAGCATTCGCTGTGGTTCCTGAAAGAGACCGGGGCGCGCGAAGAACGCGCCAAAAAGGCCCAGGAAATGGCCCAGGCCCAGAACGAGCTGGAAGCCGCCATCGCGGGTTTGCGGGCGGGCGAAGCGGCCCTGGAGTCCCGGCGTCAGGCGCATTACGCCGCCAGCGACGCGGTCCACACCGCCCAGGGCGCGCTGTACGAGGCCAACGCCCAGGTCAGCCGCCTGGAAGCCGAGATCCGGCACGTCGTCGACTCCCGCAACCGCCTGCAGGCGCGCCGCGACCAGCTCCAGCAGCAGATCGCCGAATGGACCACCCAGCGCGAGCACTGCACGGAACAGATCGCCCAGGCCGAAGATGATCTGGCCACCGCCGCCGCCCGCACCGAAGAGGCGCGCGCCACGGCCGAAGACGCCCAGGCCGGCCTGCCCTCGGTCGAGCAGCGCGTGCGCGAGGCCGCGGCCGGCCGCGACGAGATGCGCGCCGCCCTGGCCCGCGTCGAGCAGAACCTGGCGCTGGTGGCGCAGACCCAGCGCGACGCCGACCGCCAGATGCAGACCCTGGATCAGCGCCGCGAACGCCTACAGCAGGAACTGCGCGAATTGCACAGCCCCGACCCCGAGCGCCTGGAGCAGTTGGCCGGCGACCGCGTCGCGGGCGAAGACCAGCTTGAAGCCGCTCAGGAAGAGCTGGCCACCCTGGAAGGCCGCGTGCCCGAAGCCGACGCCGAGCGCAGCCGCGCGCAGGGCGCCGCCCAGACGGAAGCGCAGAACCTGGCGCGCCTGGAAGCCCGCCTGTCCGCGCTCGTGAAGCTGCAGGAAGACGTGCAGAAGCAGGGCGCGCTGGAGCCGTGGCTGGCCAAGCACGAACTCGCCGGGCTGTCGCGCCTTTGGCAGAAGCTGCACGTGGAGCCGGGCTGGGAAACCGCCCTGGAATCCGCGCTGCGCGAACGGATGGCCTCGATGGAGGTGCGCAACCTGGACTGGGCGCGTGCGTTCGCCGAGGACGCGCCTCCTGCCCGGCTGGCGTTCTATCAGTTGCCCGCGGCGGCTCCCGCGCCGCCCGCGCCGGCCGGCCTGACGCCGCTGGCGAGCCTGCTGCGCATCACGGATCCGGACCTGCGCACGCTCCTGAACGAGTGGCTGGCCGGCATCTATACCTGCGCCGACGTGACCCAGGCCCTGGCCTTGCGGGCAACGCTGCCTGCCGGCAGCGCCTGCGTGGTCAAGGCCGGCCACCTGATCGATGCGCACAGCGTGCGTTTCTACGCGCCGGACTCCGAACAGGCAGGCCTGCTGGCCCGCCAGCAGGAAATCGAGAACCTGCAGCGCGAGATCAAGGCGCAGCAGCTGATCGCCGACCAGGCGCGCGCCGCGGTCGCCCGCGCCGAGGCCGGCTGGCAGCAGGTGTCGCAGGCCATCTCCCCGGCGCGCACACGCGTGGCCGAGGTCACGCGCCGCGTGCACGACATCCAGCTTGAACATTCGCGGCTGCAGCAGCAGGCCGAGCAGTCCGGCGAACGCGCCTCGCGGCTGCGCCAGGATCTTGAGGAAATCAAGGTCCACGAGGAAGACCTGCGCGCTACCCGCGAAGAGGCCGAAGCCCGCTTCGAGGCCCTGGACGAGGAATTGGCCGAGCATCAGTCCAAGTTCTCGGACGCCGAGATGGACGGCGAAACCCTGGCGGCCCAGGCCGAAGCCGCCCGCACCCGCCTGCGTGAGCTGGAACGCGCTGCCCAGGAAGCCGAATTCGCCGAACGCGGCATTCAGGTTCGCATCACCGACTTGCAGCGCAACCAGCAATTGGCCGCCGACCAGAGCCAGCGCGGCACGGTCGAGCTGGAGCAATTGATGGGCGATCTGGTCGAACTGGATGCGTCGGCATCCCAGGCCGGCTTGCAGGACGCCCTGGAAATGCGCGCGGAGCGCGAGGAAGCGCTGTCGCGCGCCCGCCAGGAAATGGAAAACCTGTCCGCGCTGCTGCGCGGCGCCGACGAAGACCGGCAGCAGCAGGAGCAGACGCTGGAACCGCGCCGCGCGCGCATCATGGAACTGCAGTTGCAGGAGCAGGCGGCACGCCTGGCCGAAGAACAATTCACCGAGCAACTCAACGCGCGGGAAGTCAATCGCGATGAACTGGCCCAATTTCTGGCCAACCAGCCCGACGAATGGCGCCGCGCGAGCTGGCTGCAGCAGGAAGTGGGGCGGATTTCGCGCCAGATCGAATCGCTGGGGTCGGTCAACCTGGCCGCGCTGGATGAATTGAACACCTCGCGCGAGCGCAAGGGGTTCCTGGATTCCCAGCACCAGGACCTGATGACCGCCATCGAAACCCTCGAAGACGCCATCCGCAAGATCGACCGCGAAACGCGCGAACTGTTGCAAGAGACGTTCAACATCGTCAACGGGCACTTCGGCGAGCTCTTCCCCAAGCTGTTCGGGGGCGGAGAGGCCAAGCTGAGCATGACGGGCGAGGAAATCCTGGACGCGGGCGTGCAGGTCATGGCCCAGCCTCCGGGCAAGCGCAACAGCACCATCCACCTGCTGTCGGGCGGCGAAAAGGCGCTGACGGCGACCGCGCTGGTGTTCGCGCTGTTCAAGCTGAACCCCGCTCCGTTCTGTCTGCTCGACGAGGTGGACGCCCCGCTCGATGACGCCAATACCGAGCGCTACGCGAATCTTGTTGCCAACATGAGCGAACAGACACAGTTCCTGTTCATCTCGCACAACAAGATTGCGATGCAGATGGCCAAGCAATTGATCGGCGTGACCATGCAAGAGCAGGGGGTTTCGCGTATCGTTGCGGTAGACATAGATTCGGCCGTGCAAATGATGGCCTCCGAAGCGGCATAAACCCAATATTTAGAAAGGCGCCGCCCTTCTGGCGCGGGATTTACACATGAGTGATTTGCAGATCGGGCTGATAGCCCTGGGCGTCTTGCTGATACTGCTGGTGTTGGGATTCAACTGGTGGCAGGACCGGCGTGTCCGGCGCAAGATGCAGAGCCATTTCCCCACCTCCGAACAGGATCCGCTGCTGGGCGCGGGCGCCTCCTCCGGCGCGGCGTCGGGCGTCACCGCCAGCACCGCGGCCGCTCGCCGCGAGCCCGGCATGGGCGGCGATGCGCCCCGCGCGCAGTCCGGACAGCCCGCGCCCGTGGATCCCGGCAGCGATGCCGACGACACCGAAGAACCCGATCCCGCCTGCGAAGTGGTCATCGAGATCAACTTCGCGGAAACCGTGCGCGGCGCCGACCTGCTGCCCTATATGCAGAGCCTGCGCAGCGTCGGGCGCAAGCCCATGCGCGTGTTCGCCGAAACCGACCAGCGCCGCCACCGCGCGCGCATCCACGCCGGCGAATCCTATGGCTCCATGCAACTGGCGGTATTGCTGGCCAACCGCAGCGGTCCGCTCACCGCGATCGAGTGGTCGCAGGCCTGGGCCCGCGCCCAGGACATGGCGGAACGCTTCGACGCCACCATCGAAGGGCCTGATCAGCAGGCGGTCCTGGAGCAGGGCGCCCGCCTGGACGACACCTGCGCCGCCTTGGATACCCAGGTCGGCCTGACCCTGCTGCTGGGCGCGGCCCAGCCCGCGGCCGAGGTACTGTCGGTCGCGCGCGATACGGGCTTTGTCGCCGACGGCAACCGCCTTGCCTGGCCCGCCGAAAATGGCGTCGCCCGCTTCACGCTGGCGCGCGCCGACGGCGCCGCCTTCGACGCCGGCATGGGCGGCATCGAACGTCTGTACCTGCTGCTGGACGTGCCGTGCAGCCCGGCCGACAGCCGTGCCTTCGGGCGCATGGTCGATGTGGGCCGCGATCTGGCCGCGCGCCTGCGCGCGGAACTGGTCGACGATCAGGGCAAGCCTCTGGCCGACGGTTCCGAAACCGTCATCGACGAACGCCTGCAGGTGTTGTTCGGCCAGCTTGAACAAGCGGGCCTGCCCGCCGGCAGCGAGCGCGCCCAACGGGTGTTTGCGTGATGAGCAAGGCAGGTGGCGGCAACGCGGCGCAAGCCGCGGCGCGCTTGCGCGCCGAAATCGAACAGCACAACGTCCGCTACTACGTCTACGACGAGCCCAGCGTTTCGGATGCCGAGTACGACGGGCTGATGCGGGAATTGCAGGCCCTGGAGGCCGAGCATCCCGAACTCGTCACGCCGGAATCGCCGACGCAGCGGGTGGGCGCGGCACCCGTGTCCGCCTTCGGCAGCGTGCGCCACGTCGTGCCCATGCTGTCCTTGAACAACGCCTTCGACGAGGAAGAGGTCGCGGCGTTCGATCGCCGCGTCTCCGACACGCTGCGCGGCGCCGGTCTGCTGGGACCAGCGCAGCAGCCGGACTATTTCTGTGAACTGAAACTCGACGGGCTGGCGATCAGCCTGCGCTACGAGGACGGCCGCCTGGTGCAGGCCGCCACCCGGGGCGACGGTCAAACGGGCGAGGACGTCACATCCAACATCCGCACGATCAAGGCAATTCCCCTGCAGTTGAAGGGCGCCGTTCCCAAGGTGCTGGAAGTCCGCGGCGAGGTCCTGATGAACCGCGCCGACTTCGAAAAGCTGAACCAGGCCCAGGCCAAGCGCGACGAGAAGGTATTCGTCAACCCGCGCAATGCGGCGGCGGGCAGCCTGCGCCAGTTGGATCCCCGCATCACGGCCAAGCGGCCGTTGCGGTTCTTCGCGTACGGCTGGGGCGAGGTCCAGGGATTGCCCGGCGCCCAGAGCGGTCTGTTCGACGAAGCCTCGGCGGGCGCGGCGCAAGCCTCGCAACTGCCTGAAAAGTCGCACGGCGCCATGCTGGAGTGGCTGGCCGGGATGGGGCTGCCGGTCAACGTGGTGCACAATCACCGGGCCACCGGCGCCGAGGGTCTGATGGCCTTCTACGCCAAGGTGGGCGCGATGCGCCCCGGCTTGCCCTACGACATCGATGGCGTGGTCTACAAGGTGGATTCGCTGCCGGCCCAGAAGGTGCTGGGGTTCGTGGCGCGGGCGCCGCGCTTCGCGCTGGCCCACAAGTTCGCTGCCGAAGAGGCCACCACCACCTTGCTGGACATCGAGGTGCAGGTGGGCCGCACCGGCGCCATCACCCCCGTCGCCCGCCTGAAGCCGGTGTTCGTGGGCGGCGTCACCGTCACCAACGCCACGCTGCACAACGAAGACGAGATCCGGCGCAAGGACGTGCGCATCGGCGACACGGTCATCGTGCGCCGCGCCGGCGACGTGATTCCCGAGGTGCTGGGGCCGGTGCTGGAAAAACGGCCGGACGACGCCAGGGAATTCGTCATGCCCTCATCCTGCCCGGTCTGTGGCTCGGCCATCGAGCGCCTGGAAGACGAGACCATCGCGCGCTGCACGGGCGGCCTGTTCTGCGCCGCGCAGCGCAAGCAGACGCTGTGGCATGCCGCCAGCCGCAAGGCGCTGGACATCGAAGGCCTGGGCGAAAAGCTCGTGGATCAGCTGGTCGACAGCGGCCGCGTCAAGTCGCTGGCTGACCTGTACAGCCTGCGTCCCCTGGAACTCGTGGGCCTGGACCGCATGGGCCAGAAGTCCGCCGACAATCTGGTGGCCGCCATTGAAAAGGCGCGGGCGCCCGGACTGGGCCGCCTGCTGTTCGCGCTGGGCATCCGCCACGTGGGCGAGACCACGGCGCGCGACGTGGCGCGTCATTTCGGCAGCATCGACGCCATCATGGACGCCGACGAGGACGCCTTGTCCTCGGTGCCCGATGTGGGGCCGGTGGTGGCCGCATCGATCCGGCGCTTTTTCGCCGAACAGCACAACCGCGACGTGATCGGGCAGTTGAAGGCGCAGGGCGTGAATCCGGTTGCCGAAGCCGTGCCGCAGGATACGACCCTGGCCGGAAAGACCTTCGTGCTGACGGGCACGCTGCCCAACTGGACGCGCGAAGAGGCGTCCATGCGCATCCAGGCGGCCGGCGGCAAGGTCAGCGGTTCGGTATCGAAGAAAACGGCCTACCTGGTGGCCGGCGAGGACTCGGGCAGCAAGCTCGTCAAGGCCCAGGAACTGGGCGTGACGGTGCTGGACGAGGACGCCCTGAAGGCGCTGCTGGGCCTGTCCTAGGTTCCCCGCCACGGAAACGAAAGAGGGCTGCTCGCTGATGGCGCGCAGCCCATTTTTGTGGCCGGGCCGCCCTGAGACAAATAGCGCACCCTTTTTCTTTTGCCACTCCGCCAAAAAAAACTGCCCGCAATCGCGGGCAGTTTCGGGTCTGGTCAGGCCTTACTGAATCTTGGCCTTGTCGCGGAGCTGCTTCTGGTAGTCGGCCAGCGTTTGCTGGCGCAGCATTTCTTCCAGTTGCGGACGGACTTGATCCAGCGGCGGGAATTCCACCGGGCGGGTGTCGTCCACCATGATGACGTGCCAGCCGAATTGCGTCTGCACCGGCTTGTCCACCAGTTCACCCTTCTTCAGCTGCGTCACGGCCTGCGCGAACGGCTGAACGTAGTTCGTCGGGGGAGCCCAACCCAGGTCGCCACCCTTTTCGGCGCTGCCGGGGTCCTTGGAGTTCTTCTTGGCCAGATCGTCGAACTTGCCCTTGTTGCTCTTGACCTGAGCCAACAGGTCATTCGCCTTCTTCTCGTCTTCGACGAGGATGTGGCGGACCTTGTACTCCATCTTGCCGGCCTGTTCCTTCTTGATCTTCTCGTATTCCGCCGTGACCTTGGCGTCCGATACCGGATTCTTGGCCAGGTAGTCGGCCATCAGGGCGCGGACCAGGATGCCTTGGCGAGCCAGTTCGATTTCGGTCTGGACGTCGGCTTGCTTGGCGATTCCGCTGGATTCGGCGGCTTGCACGAAGATCTGGCGGTTGATCATTTCCTGCTTGACCTGTTCGCGCAGTTGCGGCGAATCGGTTGCGCCCTGGCCGACGAGCAGCTTGACGAATTGATCCAGACTCTTTTGCGGAATGGCCTTGCCGTTGACGGTGGCCACGTTTTGCGCAAAAGCAGGCACGGCGATGACGCAGGCCGCAGCCAGCATGACGATGCGTTTCATGAATATCCTTTTACTTTCTATTTGGGAGCCTGGGCTTCTAGCGCAAGCGCATGAATCGGATAAGGGATCAAATCTTGCAAATGATGATACACCAGCCGATGTCGCGCAACGGCGGAGAGCCCCGCGAAGCAAGGCGCTACGATGATCACGCGATAGTGGCCGGCGCCGTTTTTACTGCCTTCGTGGCCGGCATGCAAATGCGAGTCGTCCAGAATGTCCAGGCTGACGGGTTCCAGGACGGCAAGCCGTTCCCGGATCAGGGTAATGCGGTCGGTGGATTCAGACATGGCGGGCGGGGGGAAGTTCCGGCGCGCCGGCCTGGAGGCTGGCGCGCCATGGAAGGGGTCTCAGGGCTTGCCGGGCGGGGTGGAGCCCGTGCCAGAAGGGGTGTTTTCCTCGGGCTGGATGTGCTTGCCCAGCCACAGCGACTGCCCGATCACGAAGACGACCATCAGGCCCATCAGGCCGAAGGCCTTGAAGCTGACCCATTGCGACTCGGTGAAATGGCCGGAAAACGCCACATACAGGTTGAGCGCGCCGGCAACCAGGAAGAAGGCGGCCCAGACCAGGTTCAGCTTGTCCCAGGCTGCGTCTGGAAGCTGGATCTGCTTTTCCATCAGGCGGCGGATCAGGTTGCGGCCGAACAGCACGCGGGCAAACACCAGCGCGCCGCCGAACATCCAATACAGCACGGTGGGCTTCCACTTGATGAAGACGTCGCTGTGCAGCCAGATGGTCGCGCCGCCGAATACCAGGATGACGGTCAGGTTGACCCAGTGCATGGCTTCGGTCGCGCGGCCGGTCGCCTTCAGCCAGACGATCTGCAACACCGCGGCAGCCATGGCGACGCCCGTGGCGATAAAGATGTCCGTGAACCGGTAGGCAATGAAGAACAGGAACAGCGGAAACAGGTCGAACAGAAACTTCTTCATTCAGTCTTCTATGGGTTCAAACGTCATCGACAGGGAATTGATGCAGTAGCGCAGGCCGGTAGGCGGCGGGCCGTCGGGAAAGACGTGTCCCAGGTGCGAGTCGCAGACGTTGCACAGGACTTCGGTGCGGACCATGCCGTGGGTGACGTCGCGCTCTTCGCGCACCAGTTCGGGATCCAGCGCCTGAAAGTAGCTGGGCCAGCCGCAGCCGGCGTCGAATTTGGTGTCGGAAGCGAACAGCGCCGTGCCGCAGCCTACGCAGCGGTAGATGCCATGCGTGAATGTATCCCAGTAGCGCCCCGTGAATGCGCGTTCAGTACCCTTTTCTCGGGTGACCACGTATTCTTCCGGGGAAAGCTGGGCCCGCCATTCGGCGTCGGATTTGCGTACTTTTTCCATATGAGCTCTTGGAGTCCCGATGCCCGAATTGGTTCGGGCATAATCCCGCCCCATGTTAATCGAGTTTGACCAGGCGGTAGTGTCCACGCCCCAGGCGGAAGTGTTGCGCGGGGTGAGCGCGACCCTGGCCGAACGCCGCATCGGCATCGTGGGTCCCAATGGCGCCGGCAAGAGCACGCTCGCGCGCCTGATCAACGGGCTGGTCATGCCGTCCTCGGGCAGCGTCCGGGTGGATGGGCTGGACACGCGGCGCGACCTGAAGGCCGTGCGCGGGCGCGTCGGCTTTGTGTTCCAGAATCCCGAAAACCAGATCGTCTTTCCCATCGTGCGCGAGGACCTGGCCTTCGGCCTGAAGCGTCTGGCGCCAGACCGGCAGCAGCGCGAGGCCCGGATCGAATCCGGGCTGGGCAGCCTGGGCGTGGGCCATTTGGCCGACCGCAGCAGCCATACGCTGTCCGGCGGCGAACGCCAACTGGTCGCGCTGGCGGCGGTGCTGGTCATGGAGCCGGCGCTGATCGTATTCGACGAACCCACCACCCAGCTAGACCTGCGCAACCGCAACCGGGTGCGTGAGGCGATTGCCGGACTGGCTCATGACGCCATCGTCGTCAGCCACGATCTGGAGCTGCTGGACGATTTCGACCGCGTGCTGGTCGTGCGCGACGGCATTATCGCGGCCGACGACACGCCGGCCGCGGCCCTGCGCTGGTACCGGGAGCATTGCGCATGATGGAGCCGTTGTATGTCGCGGGCGCCACGCCCTTGCACCGGTTGCCGCCCGGGCTGAAGCTCCTGGCGCTGATGGCGGCGGGAGCGGGGCTGTTCATGCTCGGCGACCCGCGCTGGCTGGCGCTGGCATTCGCCGTTTCGGCCGCGCTGGTGTGGTCCACGGGCGTGGGCGGGGCGGCCGTGTGGCGCCAGGTGCGGGGGCTGGTCTGGGTGCTGCTGGCCGTGGCGCTGTTCACGGGCTGGTTTCAGGGCGTGGGCGAGGCGCTTGCCGTGGTGCTGCGCGTGATGGCGATGGTCGGCCTGGCGCTGGCGGTGACGCTCGCCACCCGGACGTCTGACCTGATCGCCGTATGCGAGAGGGCGCTGGCGCCGTTTGAGCGAATCGGTTTGCTGGATGCAGGCAAAGTGGCGTTGGCGCTGGCCCTGACCTTGCGCTTCGTGCCTGAAATCTGGCGCAATTTCCAGGAAATCCGTGAAGCCCAGGCCGCGCGCGGCCTGGGCGCCAACCCCGTCGCGCTGATCGTGCCGCTGATCGTGCTGACCTTGAAGCGGGCCCAGGAAGTCTCGGAAGCCATCGACGCGCGCAGCCCCTGACGGCGGCGCGTCCGGTCTTGAATGAAGGGGGGAAACCATGAAATCCAATAACACGGTGCTTGTCGCGCTGTTTGCAGCGCTGATCGTCGTCCTGAGCCTGATGCCGCCGATCCCGTTGCCCGGCATTCCGGTGCCTATCACCTTGCAGACGCTGGGCGCGATGCTGGCCGGCGCGATGCTGGGGCCATTGCGGGGTGCGCTGGCCTGCCTGCTGTATCTGACGCTGGCGGCCGTCGGCCTGCCCGTGCTGCCCGGCGGCCGCGGCGGGCTTGGCGCCTTTTTTGGGCCCACCGGCGGCTTTCTGGTCGGCATGGTGGCCGGCGCCTTCGTCACCGGCTGGCTGGCGCGCCGGCTGGCCGTGCGCGCCTCGGGCTCCTGGATGGCGTGGGCCGGTTATGTGGCCTCCTGCGTCATCGGCGGAATCGCGGTGGTGTATGCCTTCGGCGTGCCCTGGCTGGCGGCGGTGACAAAGATGGATCTGGCCAAGGCCGCGATGGCCGTGGCGGTTTTTCTGCCAGGCGACCTGATCAAGGCGGTCGTGGCGGCCTGGGTGGCTTCGCGCGTGGAGCGCGTGTGGCCGGTGCTGGGCCGCTGACGCATCGCTGGGCTGCCAAGCCGCTTCGCAGCCCGTCCCCAAGGGAATCCCCCAACTGACGCCCGCCACCCTTTCAAGTACAAGTTCGCCATTAACAAATGCGTTCGCTGAAACATGATTTCCGTAGCACATCAGGGAATTACCGTAGTTGCGCGAAGTCATCTGATACTGTTTTAACCATATAATATTTTTTTCTGTATAACTTTAAACAGGCTCGCTTCGCCTCGCTCGAGGCACATAAGAGCCACCACAGGAGACAAAAATATGCGCAAGCACTTCGGCTTGTCCGCGGCGGCTGCCGCTGTAGCCCTGACTCTGCCGCTCTTGGCGAGCGCACAGGTCAAGGTCGGCGTCACGGTTGCCAGCACCGGCCCCGCCGCGTCGCTCGGTATTCCTGAACGCAATACCGTGGCGTTGCTTCCCAAGGAAGTGGCCGGCCAGAAGATCGAATGGATCGTCCTGGACGACGCCACCGACACCACGCAAGCCGTGAAGAACTCGCGCAAGCTCGCTTCCGACGACAAGGTTGACGTCCTGATCGGCACGTCGATCACGCCCGGATCCCTGGCCATGGTGGACGTGGCCGCCGAGGCCAAGGTCCCGATGATCAGCGTGGCCGCCAGCGCCAAGATCGTGGAGCCCGTGGACGACAAGCGCCGCTGGGTCTTCAAGACCCCGCAGAACGACGCGCTGATGGCCGGCGCCCTGGCCGACGCCATGGCCAAGGGCAAGGTGAAGACGCTCGGCTTCATCGGCTTCGCCGACGCCTACGGCGACGGCTGGCTGGATGTGATGCAAAAGGCCGCCAAGGCAAAGGGCATCGAGATCGTCGCCGTCGAAAAGTACGGCCGCACCGACACCAGCGTGACGGGCCAGGTGCTCAAGCTGGTCGGCGCAAAGCCGGACGCCATCCTGATCGCAGGCGCGGGCACCCCGTCCGCGCTGCCGCAAAAGGAACTGAAGGCCCGCAACTACGGCGGCACCATCTACCAGACCCACGGCGCCGCCAACAACGACGTGCTGCGCGTCTGCGGCAAGGATTGCGACGGCATGCTCCTGCCGGCCGGTCCGCTGCTGGTCGCGGCCCAGTTGCCCGACAGCAATCCGGTGAAGAAGTCGGCCCTGGCCTACGTCGAAACCTACGAGAAGGCTAACGGCGCGGGTTCCACCAACACCTTCGGCGGCCATATGTGGGATGCCGGCCAACTGGTCGTCGCCGCGCTGCCGGTGGCCCTGAAAACGGGCGCCAAGCCCGGCACGCCCGAGTTCCGCGCCGCCATGCGCGACGCGCTGGAAGGCGTGAAGGATCTGGCTGTCTCGCAAGGCGTGTTCAATATGTCGCCCACCGATCATGCCGGCTTCGACGAGCGTTCGCGCGTCATGGTCAAGGTGGAAAACGGCAAGTGGGTCTATCAGCCCGGCCTGTAATTCCCCAGGATTGCCCGATCCACGGGTGCGCGATGCGCGGCGGCGCCTGTAAAGCGTCCGCCGCGCGGCCCCCGAGCAGTGCTTCGCACCGGCCTTTCCGGCCGGTGTGTCGTATCAGTGTTCCGGGTGGGGCCGGAACACAAAGAAACCACAAGGTAGTTGTTAGATGGATTCATCAATTGCGCTGATCCTGCTGCAAGACGGTGTCGTCAACGGCGCCATCTATGCCCTCCTGGGCATGGCTCTGGTGCTGGTTTTCGCCGTTACGCGCGTCATTTTCATTCCCCAGGGCGAGTTCGTGGCGTTCGGCGCCCTGACCCTGGCCATGCTGGTGGACGGCAAGGTGCCGGGCACCGCCTATTTGTTGCCGCTGCTGGGCATCGTGTGCCTCGCGCTCGAACTGCTGCGCGCCCTGCGCGCCCGTAGCGCGGCCGGCTTGCCCAAAGCGCTGCTCACCTGCGTCGTCCTGCCGCTGGCCCTGTTCTGGCTCACCAAGAGCTATGCCGCTGCCGACAATTCGCTGTGGCTGAACATGCTGCTGACGCTGTTCCTGGTGGTGCCGATGGGGCCGATGGTCTATCGCATCGTCTATCAGCCGCTGGCCGAAGCCACCGTGCTGGTGCTGCTGATCGTCTCCGTGGCCGTCCACTTCGCGCTGATGGGCCTTGCGCTGGTGTTCTTCGGCGCCGAGGGCTGGCGCACCCCGGCGTTCGTCAGCGGCCAGATCGACCTGGGCTTCATGACCTGGTCGGCGCAAAGCCTGTTCGTCGTTGCCACCTGCGCGCTGCTGATCCTGGCCTTGTGGCTGTTCTTCGGCAAGACGCTGTACGGCCGTGCGCTGCGCGCCACCGCCGTGAACCGCCGCGGCGCGCGGCTGGTGGGCATCAGCACCAACATGTCCGGTTCGCTGACGTTCACGCTGGCCGTGGGCATCGGCGCCATGTCCGGCATGCTGATCGCACCCATCACCACCGTCTACTACGACACCGGTTTCCTGATCGGCCTGAAGGGCTTCGTGGGCGCCATCATCGGCGGCCTGGCCAGCTATCCCATCGCGGCGGCCGGCTCGCTGCTCGTCGGCGTGCTGGAATCCTTCTCGTCCTTCTGGGCCAGCGCCTACAAGGAAGTGATTGTCTTCACCCTGATCATCCCGGTTCTGGTCTGGCGTTCGTTCAGCACCCATCACGCGGACGAAGAGGAATAACCGCCATGAACCGCATTCTGCTTGCCGTATTCCTCGTCGTTCTGGCTGGCCTGCCGCTGGTGTCGGCCACGCCCGAATTCTGGGTCACGCAACTCAACTACATAGGCTTGGCCAGTCTTGTCGTGCTGGGGCTGGTGCTGCTGACCGGCGTTGGCGGCCTGACGTCCTTCGGCCAGGCGGCATTCGTCGGCCTGGGCGCCTACACCACCGCCTTCCTGACGACGCAGTACGACGTGTCGCCGTGGCTGGCGCTGCCCGCGGGCCTGGTGCTGACGGCGGTCGTGGCCTATCTGCTGGGCGCGATCACGCTGCGCCTGTCGGGCCACTATCTGCCCCTGGGGACCATCGCCTGGGGCTTGTCGCTGTACTACCTGTTCGGCAACATCGACTGGCTGGGCAAGCATGACGGCATCGCCGGCATCGAGCCCATCAGCCTCTTCGGTATGTCGCTGGCCAATGGCCGCCACATCTACTACCTGATCTGGGTGTTTGTGCTGCTGGCGCTGTGGGCCACGCGCAACCTGCTGAACTCGCGTCCGGGCCGCGCCATCCGCGCCTTGAAGAGCGGGGCGGGCATGGCCGAGTCCATGGGCGTCAACACCGCCGCCTACAAGATCGTGATCTTCGTCTGGGCCGCGCTGCTGGCCTGCGTGTCGGGCTGGCTGTATGCCCACATGCAGCGCGCCGTCAGTCCCAGCCCCTTCGGCCTGAACTACGGTATCGAATACCTGTTCATGGCGGTCGTGGGCGGCGCCGGCTATGTCTGGGGCGCGTTGCTCGGCTCCAGCGTCATCCTGGTGCTGAAGGACCAGCTACAGAACCTGCTGCCCAAGCTGCTGGACACGAACGCGAACTTCGAGATGATCGTCTTCGGCGTGCTGCTGATCCTGATGCTGCAGTATGCCCGCAACGGCCTGTGGCCGATCCTCGCGGGCTGGTGGAGCAGCATCACCGGCGCGGACGGATCGCGGCGCAATCTGGCGCCGCCCGCACCGGCTCCCGCGCTGCCGGCGCGCGAGCGCCCGCAACCCGGTCAGGTGGTGCTTGAAGTCGACGCCATCCGTAAGGAATTCGGCGGACTGGTCGCCGTCAACGACATCACCTTCAAGGTCAGCTCCGGCGAGATCATGGGCCTGATCGGACCCAATGGCGCCGGCAAGAGCACCACCTTCAACCTGATCAGCGGCGTGCTTCCCGTGACGCGCGGCCACGTCACCTTCATGGGCCAGCGCATCGACAACCGTTCGGCGCGCGAGATCGCCAAGATGGGCGTGGGCCGTACGTTCCAGCACGTGCAGCTCCTGCCCGGCATGACCGTGCTCGAGAATGTGGCGCTGGGTGCGCACTTGCGCTCCGACGTGGGCGTGCTGGCCGGCGCCTTGCACACGGACCGGGCCCGCGAAGCCCAGCTCCTGCACGAAGCCGCCCAGCAGCTCAAGCGTGTCGGCCTGGGCGAGTACCTGTATGAGCAGGCGGGCAACCTGGCGCTGGGCCAGCAGCGCATCCTGGAAATCGCCCGCGCCCTGGCTTCCGATCCGGTGCTGTTGTTGCTGGACGAACCGGCCGCCGGCCTGCGCTACAAGGAAAAGCAGGACCTGGCGCGCGTGCTGGAGCAGTTGCGCGCCGAGGGCATGAGCATTCTGCTCGTCGAACATGACATGGATTTTGTGATGCGCCTGACCAACCACCTCGTGGTGATGGATTTCGGCACGAAGCTGGCCGAAGGCGTGCCGGCCGACGTGCAAAAGAACCCGGCGGTGCTGGAAGCCTACCTGGGCGGCATCGACGACGACTTGCCCGAAGCGGACCAGGCCAGGTCCGTGCCTGCGGGAGGTGTGTGATGAGCACGACCCTTCCCCCCGTCCTCGAAGTCAGCAAGCTGTCGGCCCGCTACGGCAAGGTCGGCGCGCTGGCGGGCGCCACGCTGGTCGTGCCGGCTGGCAGCATCGTCACGGTGATCGGCGCCAACGGCGCCGGCAAGTCCACCATGTTGAACGCCATCATGGGATCTCTGCCCCAGACCGGCCACGCGGCCGGAACCGTCCAGTACGCGGGCAACGACGTGTCGGGCTGGCAGGTCGAACGCCGCGTGGCGGCCGGCATGTCGCTCGTGCCCGAGCGCCGTGAGCTGTTCGGCACCATGTCTGTGGAAGACAATCTGCTGCTGGGCGGCTTCCGCCGCTACCGGGCCCGCGAAAGCGGCTGGCGCGACACGCTGAACGAAGTGTTCGACCTTTTCCCGCGCTTGCGCGAACGGCGCGCCCAGCAAGCCGGCACCCTGTCCGGCGGCGAACGCCAGATGCTTGCCGTGGGCCGTGCGCTCATGGCCAAGCCCACCTTGCTGATGCTCGACGAGCCCAGCCTGGGCCTGGCGCCGCGCATCGTGCGCGAGATCTTCCACATCATCGCGCGCCTGCGCGAAACCGGCGTGGCGATCCTGCTGGTCGAACAGAACGCCCGCGCGGCGCTGCAAGTGGCCGACTACGGCTACGTGCTGGAAACCGGCGAAGTCATTCTGCACGGCCCGGCGCGCGAGCTGGCTGGAGACCCCAAGGTCATCGAAAGCTATCTGGGCCTGGGCAAGGCCGTCCCGGCCGATTGACCCCCAGGCGCTCCCGCGCGCCAGGACGCCGGACGCCGCAAGGCGCCGGCGTTTTTCATTTGGGCCGGCCGCAAGCAAGGCGCGGCGGGCACCGCCCCTGTCATGTCCCGCGGTCGAACACGTGCACCACGCGAAAGCGCTCGCACGCCAGCATCATGTCCGGCGCGTACCCGCCGTTGCGCTCGAAGTAGGCAATATGCGCGTCCCGCCATGCGGCGTACGGGCCTTCGCCCTCGGCCAGCGCAAACGCCTCGTCCACCTGGTCAAAGCGCTGGACCAGCACGCCGGTGGTTTCGATGACGCAGGCGGGCTGTCCCCGTCCGTCCAGCACCACGTCGCGCCGGCCGATTTGCGGCAAAGGCTCCTGGCCGCCGAAGTCGCGAACCGCGCCGCAGGTCGCCGTCTTGGCGCCCGCGAGCACCAGGGCGAGCAATTCGTCGGCCAATTCGGGAGAATCCCCGAACTGGAAGGTCACGGCGTGTTCGTAAGGGGCGGGCGGCTTCATGCCTGGGGCGTCCACTGCAATATCAGGTCCTGTCCCATCGCGGGGTCCGACGTGGAGTGCGAACCGGTTTCGATGCGCCCGGCCAGCCGGCGCAGAAAGGATGGGTCGTCTTTGTCGTGCACGCTGATGTCGTACCAGCCGCCCGTCTGGGCCATGTCCCAGGACAGGATCAGTGTCTCTCCGGCGGCCACCTCGACATCGGCCGCGCGCGGGAGGCCATACGCGTTGGCGGCGATGCGGCATGCGCGGGGCCGCGCTTGCTGGTTGCGCAGCGAGAGCCGCAGCGGGACGCCGGGTCCTTCGTAGCCGGCGGCGACCTCCAGCGGCGGCGCCTCCGCCTGCGGGATGCGTCCGGCGCAGTGGCGGTGAAAACCGTTGGGGCCCAGCACCCAGAGGTCATAGCGGCCGTCGCTGGCGGGTTCCCAGGACCCGTCAAGCTGCTTGCCGGCTTCCACGGTATAGCGCCGCGGACCGCGTTCCAGATGCAGCCGGTCGTAGACATGCAGGACGGCGCCGGCCGTGCCTGTGTTCTCGAAGCGCAGCAAGACGGCGCCGTCCTGTATGCGGGCATCGGTGTGCAACGCATAGGGCAGCGCGCGCGACGGCCGGGTTCCGGGCTCCTGCCGGGCCAGGGCCGGCGATAGCGGCGCCGGCGGTTTGACGGTGCCGGGCAGCGCGGCGGCACGGGCCGCGCGCTCGGCGGTGGCGGGCAGGTCGCGCAGGCGGTCCTGGTGGTCCGGCGCAGCGAAATCGAAGACCGACGTCAGGTCGCCGCACACGGCCAGACGCCAGGGCGAGATATTGGGCTCGGCCACGCCAAAACGCTGCTCCAGGAAACGCAGCACCGAGGTGTGGTCGAAGACCTGGGAATTGACCCAGCCGCCCTTGGTCCAGGGCGACAGCACGTACATGGGCACGCGGGGTCCAAGGCCATAGGCGCCGTGCAGGTGCGCCGCCGTGTCGTCCTTTTCCACGCCCGCGATGTGCTCGTGGTATTCGCCGCGGGTGTCGGCCGTGGAGGCTCCGGCCAGTTCGCCCGTGGCGCCGCGAGATGGCGGCGCCGGTGGCGGCATGTGGTCGAAGAAACCGTCGTTTTCGTCGAACATCAGCAGCAGGACGGTCTTGCTCCAGACCTCGGGATTCGCCGTCAACGCGTCTAGCACACGGGCCGTGTAGTCCGCGCCCTGGGCGGGGCTGGACGGGCTGGGGTGCTCGGATCCGGCCTTGGTGGCGCAGATCCACGACACCTGCGGCAGCGTGCCGTCCAGCACGTCCTGGCGCAGCAGGTCCAGGCTGCGGGTGGTCAGCGCCTTGTCCTTCAGTGCCGCCGTGGACCCGGGCAGGTCCTGGTAGGCGTCGCGGTACGCCTTGAACCCGGCGGTGGGGTTCAGCGAATAGTTGTCCGCCATGTTCTGGTAGATGCGCCAGCTCACGCCGGCGCGTTCCAGCCTTTCCGGATAGGTGGTCCAGGTATAGGCCCCGGCGGGATCGCCGCCGGTGAGCTTGTTGTAGACGTTGCCCAGCGCCGGGCCGTTGCCCCGCGCCAGGCCATCGTTGGTGCCGCTCCAGAGGAACAGGCGGTTGGTATTGGTGCCGCCGGTGAACGAGCAATGGTAGGCGTCGCAAACGGTGAAGGCGCGGGCCATCGCGTACTGGAAGGGCATGTCGCCTTCCGTGAAGTACGCCATCGAATGGTTCTTCTTGGCCGCCGGCCAGTTGCCCATGCGGCCGGCGTCCCAGGCGTCTTGCGCGTTCGACCAGGTGTGCGGCGTGCTGGCCACGCGCATGGTCTCGTAGGCCTCGCGCGTATCCAGCCGGTACGGCAGCACGGTGCGCGGGGCGCCTTCGTCGGGCTTGTCGTTGTACTGGGCCCAGACGGTGCGATGGCGCGCTTCCGGGCTGTCCGGCACGGGGATGGGAAAGCGGTCGCCAAAACCGCGCACGCCCGCCAGGCCGCCGAAATAGTGGTCGAACGAGCGGTTTTCCTGCATGAAGATCACGATGTGCTCGACATCGCGGATCGTGCCCGTGCGGTGGTTGGCGGGGATGGCCAGCGCGCGGCGGATCGCCGCCGGAAACAAGGCCAGCGCGCTGGTGGCGCCCGCCAAGGTGGCGCTGTTGCGTAGAAAATCGCGTCTGCTGTGCATGGGTTCGCCCGGCGGTCGGAAGTCGACAGCGTACGCCGTTTTTGCTGTTGTTTTCCTGACGGCCAGCGTCCGTCCAGGGCGCGGGGAAGCGCCGTGGACGGGGTCCCCGCGGGCGCGTCAGCGGCGGCCGGTGCTTTCCGCGTAGTCCATGTAGAGCTGATGGGCGCGGCGTGCGAGCGGGCCGTATTCCAGGGCGCGCGATTCCACACGGTTCACGTGCACCACCTTGCCGTAGTTGCCGGACGAGAACACTTCGTCGGCTTCCTCGACGTCGGCGCGGGTCAGGCTGCGTTCCTGCACGTCGATGCCGTCGGCCTTGAGCAACGCCAGCACGCGGCGGCGCGTGATGCCGTTCAGGAAGGTGCCGTTGTCCACGGGCGTGGAGACAACGCCGTTCTTGGCCAGCCACAGATTGCTGGTGGCGAATTCGGCGATGTTGCCCGCGCCGTCCAGCATGATTGCGTTGTCGAAGCCCTTTTCAGCGGCTTCGCGGATGGCGCGCTGGCCGTTGGGGTACAGGCAGGAGGCCTTGGCGTCGGTGGGGGCCATGTTGGGCCACGAACGCGCAAAGCTGGAAAAGCAGGCCGAAAAGCCTTGGTCGCCCGGCATCGGCACCTTGAACACGTGCAGCACGAAGCGGGTCTTGTCGGCGTCGGGCAGCAGGAAACCGTCCGAGCAGAAGAACATCGGCTTGATGTAAAGCTCGGTGCCTTCGGGAAACTTCGCGACCGCTTGCAGGCACAGCGTCTGGATTTCTTCCCAGCCGATCTGCGGCTTCATCAGCATTTTCTCGGCCGATCGCACCACGCGTTGGCAGTGCAGGTCCAGGTCAGGCGTCAGGCCGCGGAAAGCGCGCGCGCCGTCGAAGACCATGCTGGCCATCCAGAAAGCGTGGTCGGCCGGGCCGAGCAGTTTGGGGTTTTCGGTGGTCCAGTGACCGTCGTGCCAGAACAAGGCGTCCATGTGTATCTTCCTTCGCTTGAATCGGGTGGGCGCGCGCGGGCGCGCCGAAACGTCAGGATACATGAGCCGCGGGCGGGCGCGGCGGCGCCCGCCAGGGCTATTCGCGCTCCAGCGCCGACTGCACGCGGTCGGCCACGTCTGGCGGCACCCACTGCCGCCAAACGGGAGCGTACTGTTTGAGGAAGTAGCGCGCGGCGTCGTCGGGTTCCTTGCCCTCGGTCTCGAGCCAGCCCAGCGTGGCGTCGATGGCGTCATCGGGGACGGTCAGCTTGGAAAGGAAGTCGGTCAGGCGCGGCGCTTCCTTGGCAAAGGCCGCATTCACGCCCGTGACGACAGGATTGGGCTTGAACTCGGTGGCCACCGGCGTCGCGCATTTGGGGTCGGTCATGCAGGTGTAGGCGGCCTGGTCGAATGCTGGAAGCTCCAGCTTGACCAGGTCCAGCGCACCGACCAGCGATGTGGGAGTCCAGTAGTAAAAGACGATGTCGCGCTTGCGCTTGTACGCCGACACGATGGCGGCTTTCTGCGCGGCGCCCGACCCGGGCGCGAACAGCGCGTAGTCCTTGTCCAGTTTCAAGGCGCGCAACAGGTTGTCGTTCAGCGTGCCGCAGGCCCAGCCGGCGGGGCAGCCATAGATGCGGCCGCGCCCGGGATCCTCGGGGTCGGCGAACACCTCCTTGAAGCGCGCCAGGTCGGCGGCGGCTTTCAATCCGGGGTTGCGTTCCACGGTATAGCGGGGCACGTACCAGCCTTCCCCTGCGTCATACACATGGCCCACGCCCAGCACCTTGCCGCTCGCAAGCGCCTTCTTCCAGGCGCCTTCGATCTGGCCCGGCCAGACTTCGGGTGTCACGTCCACGTCGCCGCGCTGTAGCGCGGCCAGCATGGGCAGCGTTTCACCGATTTCAACAGAGGTCTTGCAGCCGTAGCCATGCTCCAGCACATAACGCTCTATGCCGGCCAGGACCAGATTGGATTCCCAGTTCAGGCCGCTGAACCGAACGGGGCGGTTCACTTCGCAAACCGGGGCGGACGCGTCGGCGGCACGGGCGGGCGGGGGCAGCAGGGCGGCGGTAAGCGCAAGGGCGCCAAGGCCGGCGGCGAGCGTGTGCGTGTAGCGCATGGTCGGCACCTGTGTGATGGAGTGCCTGCCATTGTACGGGGCGCTGCACGGTCCGGCCGCCGGAATGCAAACGGGGCCGCGCAGTGCGGCCCCGGTCTTGATGCAATGCCCGGTCAGGCGCGGGCGGCGCGCCGCCGGTCGATGAATGCGCCCAGCTCGCCCACGATGCCGCGGCGGAAGGCCAGCACGCAGATCACGAAGATCAGGCCCGTCACGATGGTGACGGATTCGCCCAGGCGCAGGAACCATTCCACGCCGGTCAGGTTGGCCATCATCTGGCCGAAGTCGCCGACCTTGTTCTCCAGCAGGACCACGATGAAGGCGCCCAGGATGGGACCGGTCAACGTGCCCAGCCCGCCGATGAGCGTCATCAGGATGACCAGGCCGGACATCTGCCAGGTGGCGTCCGACAGCGTCGCCGACACGAACACCAGCGTCTTGGTGGCGCCCGCCAGCCCCGCCAGTGCGGCCGACAGGACGAAGGCCAGCAGCTTGAAGCGGTCTACGTCGTAGCCCAGCGATATGGCGCGCGGCTCGTTTTCGCGCAGCGCCTGCAGCACTTGGCCGAAGGGCGAGTTCACGGTGCGCCAGATGATGAAATAGCCGATGATGAAAATGGCCATCACCAGGTAGTACAGGTTGATGTCCTTGGACAGGTCGACCAGCCCCAGCAGCGTGCCGCGCGGCACGCTTTGCAGGCCGTCCTCGCCGCCGGTGAACTTGGCCTGGAGGAAGAAGAAGAACACCATCTGCGACAACGCCAGCGTGATCATGGCGAAGTAGATGCCGCTGCGGCGGATGGCGATGGCGCCCATTGCCAGACCCAGCAGCGCCGCGACCGCCACGCCGAAGAGCAGGCCGAGTTCGGTGGGCAGGCCCCACACCTTCATCGAGTGGCCGGCCGCATACGCCGCACTGCCCAGGAACGCCGCATGCCCGAACGAGAGCAGGCCGGTGAAGCCCAAGAGCAGGTTGAAGGCGCAGGCGAACAGGGCGTAGCACATGATCTTCATGGCGAAGATCGGATACACCCCGACGAAGGGAAGCAACGCCACCACGATGGCGAAGACCGCATAGCCCAGGAATTGACGATTCATTTTTCTTTTCCGAACAGCCCGGCCGGGCGGATCAACAGAACAATGGTCATGATGATGAAGACGACCGTGCTGGAGGCCTCGGGCCAGAACACTTTGGTCAGGCCTTCGATCACGCCCAGCCCCAGCCCGGTCAGGATGGCGCCCATGATGGACCCCATGCCGCCGATCACGACCACCGCGAACACAACGATGATGAGGTTGGACCCCATCAGCGGCGAAATCTGCAGCACCGGCGCGGCCAGCACGCCGGCAAAGCCGGCAAGCGCCACGCCGAAGCCGTAGGTCAGCGTGATCATGCGCGGCACGTTCACACCGAAGGCTTCCACGAGACGCGGGTTTTCGGTGCCCGCCCGCAGCAAGGCGCCCAGGCGGGTGCGTTCGATGACGAACCAGGTGGCCAGGCAGACCACCACCGACGCCACCACGACCCAGCCGCGGTAGTTCGGCAGGATCATGAAGCCCAGATTGGTGGCGCCACGCAGCGCTTCCGGTGTGGGGTAAGGCTGCCCGGACACACCGTAGAAGCTGCGGAACAGCCCCTCGATCAGCAGCGTCAGTCCGAAGGTGAGCAGCAGGCCATACAGGTGATCAAGCTTGTACAGATGCTTGAGCAGAAGTTTTTCGATCACGATGCCGAACAGCCCGACAATGAGCGGGGCCAGCACCAGCATGATCCAGTAGTTCAGGCCGAGGTACGACAGCCCCATCCAGGCGATGAAGGCGCCCAGCATGTAGAGCGCGCCATGCGCGAAGTTGATGACGTTCAGCAGCCCGAAGATAACGGCAAGCCCGAGCGACAGCATGGCATAGAAGGAACCGTTGACCAGGCCCAGTAATAGCTGGCCGAACAAGGCCTGTATAGGGATGCCGAAAAGGTCAGTCATCTTGTGAAAATCCTGCGCGTACGGATGGAAGCGAGCTAGTCAAGATGCGACCGGCCGCGGGGCCAGGTCGCATCTGGGATCACATGGGCCGGTTTACTTCTTGACCAGCTTGCAGGTGGACTCGGACAACTTGGTGTAGACCTCGTCGCCGGGCAGCGTCGCCACGACCTTGTAGTAATCCCAAGGTCCCTTGGACTCGGCGGGGCTCTTGACTTGCATCAGATACATGTCGTGGATCATCCGGCCGTCCTCGCGGACGAAACCGCCCTGGGCGAAGAAGTCATTGACCTTGTTCGACTTCATCCACTTCATCACGTCGTCGCCGTTATCCGAACCCGTGGCCTTCACGGCGTTCAGGTAGAAGGCCGTCGCCGAATAGTCGCCCGCCTGCAGCATGGACGGCTTGCGGCCGACCTTGGATTCGAACTTCTTGGCCCAGGCGCGCGAGGCGTCGGATTGATCCCAGTACCAGCCGTCGGTCAGGTACATGCCCTTGGTGGCGTCCAGGCCCAGCGCATGGACGTCGTTGATGAATACCAGCAGCCCGGCCAGTTGCATGGTCTGGGTCACGCCAAACTCATTGGCGGCCTTGACGGTGTTGATGGTGTCGCCGCCGGCATTGGCCATGCCCAGGATCTTGGCCTTGGAGGCCTGAGCCTGCAGCAGGAAGGACGAGAAGTCCGAAGCGCCCAGCGGCGCGCGCACGTTGCCCTTGACCTCGCCGCCGGCTGCCTTGACGACCGCCATCGTGTCGCGTTCCAGCGCGTGGCCGAACGCATAGTCGGCCGTCAGGAAGAACCAGGTCTTGCCGCCATCCTTCACCACCGCCGAACCGGTGCCGCGCGCCAGCGCGACGGTGTCGTAGGCGTAGTGCACGGTGTAGGGCGAACACTGGGAATTGGTCAGGTCGGACGAGCCTGCGCCGACCGCGATGAACGGCTTTTTCTTTTCGGCCGCCACGGCCGCCATGGCAAGGCTGGTAGCCGAATTGGTGCCGGCCACGATGACGTCCACCTTGTTCTGGTCGAACCATTCGCGGGCACGGGCCGAGGCGATGTCGGCCTTGTTCTGGTGATCCGCGGACAGCACTTCGATCTTCTTGCCGTTGATCGAGCCTCCGGCGTCCTCGACCGCCATGCGGACGGCGTCCAGGCCGGCCTTGCCGTCGATGTCGGAGTAAACGCCCGACATGTCGGTGATGAAGCCGATGCGGATGACATCGTCGGAGATACCTTGAGCGTGGGCGGTTGCCCCCGCGAATCCCAGGCCCGCCATGGCCAGTGCAGCAGTGATGGTGTGCAGCTTCATGGGATGACTCCTCTTCCCTACGGTGTGGTATTGCCGGGGTTCCGGCGGATGACAGGTTGCTTTAGACGCCCAGCAGTTCGTTGAGCGTGTCCTGTTTTTCTGAAAGTTGGGCCGCTTCGAAATGCTCGACGATCTGGCCGTGCTCCATGACGTAGAAGCGGTCGGCCAACGGCGCTGCGAAGCGGAAGTTCTGCTCCACCATGACGATGGTGTAGCCGCGCTGCTTGAGCGTCGTGATCATGCGCGCCAGCGCCTGCACGATCACGGGCGCCAGGCCTTCGGAGATTTCGTCGAGCAGCAGCAGGTTCGCGCCGGTGCGCAGGATGCGCGCCACGGCAAGCATCTGCTGTTCACCGCCCGACAGGCGCGTGCCCGGGGAATTCCGGCGCTCCTGCAGATTGGGGAACATGTCGTAGATCTCGGCCAGCGACATGCCGCCGCCCAGCGAGCCCACGACCGGCGGCAGCAGCAGGTTCTCTTCGCATGACAGGCTGGAAAAGATGCCGCGTTCCTCGGGGCAATAGCCGACGCCCAGGTGAGCGATCTTGTAGGTGGGCAGATCGATGGCCTCGGTGCCGTGAATACGCACCGAACCCTTGCGTGAACCGGTCAAGCCAAGAATGGCGCGCAGGGTCGTCGTGCGTCCGGCGCCGTTGCGGCCCAGAAGGGTGACGACCTCGCCTTGTCCCACGCGCATGTCCACGCCGTGCAGGATATGCGATTCCCCGTACCAGGCCTGCAGGCCCGAAATTTCGAGTGCGGGGGTGCTCATGCGTGCGCTCCTTGAAGTTCGCCGTCGGTCGTGCCCATGTAAGCCTGCATCACGGCCGGATGGCGGGAGACTTCGGCGTAGGACCCTTCGGCCAGCACCGAACCGCGCGCCAGCACGGTGATGGTGTTGGCGATGGAGGACACGACGTTCATGTTGTGTTCCACCATGAGGATGGTGCGCCCGGCGCTGACGCGCTTGATCAGTTGCGTCACGCGGTGGACGTCCTCGTGCCCCATGCCCTGCGTGGGCTCGTCGAGCAGCATCAGTTCGGGCTCCATCGCCAGCGTCGTGGCGATTTCAAGCGCGCGCTTGCGGCCGTAAGGCAGGTTCACCGTGGTTTCGTCGGCGAAGGCGCCCAGGTCCACCTGTTCAAGCAAGGCGCGCGCGGGCTCGTTCAGGGAGGCCAGCTGCTTGTCGCTTCGCCAGAAATGGAACGACAGTCCGGTCTTGCGCTGCAGGCCGATCCGCACGTTCTCCAGCACGGTCAGGTGCGGGAACACCGCGGAGATCTGGAACGAACGGATGATGCCGCGCCGCGCGATCTGCGCTGGCCGTTCGCCGGTGATGTCGATACCGTTGAACTTGATGGTCCCCGAAGTGGGAGCGAGAAATTTCGTAAGCAGGTTGAAGCATGTGGTCTTGCCCGCGCCGTTAGGCCCGATCAAGGCATGAATCTCGCCTCGCTTGATACGCAAATCGACCCCATTGACCGCGACGAATCCGCGGAATTCCTTCGTGAGGCCCTTTGTCTCCAGGATTGTGTCATCCATGTTCGCTGCACCAGCGTTGTATTTATATGGTCTCCGCCCGGCGTCATTGCGTCAGGCCCCCGCAGGGTCGGGAAAACTATTTACGTGCTTAGTTTTCTTATGAGTTGCCGGCGAGTATGCGGACGTCCCAATCAAAATTCCATGAGGGTTTGTCATAGGTTTTGCACTGCGGAAAGGTGAATTGTCGGCAAGCCGACAATGCTTATCGCGCATGGGAGGAATACGTTGCCGGAACCGAAATGCGTTGCAGCAAATAGGCGTTGATCGTCATCAACATGTCATGCGATTGAAGGCGAGGGAAAACCCGGTTTTCCGTTCGCTTCAATGCCGGTTTGGCGCGAGGCCGGGTGCTTTATGCAGGGGTTTTCTGTTTGAATTCGCAGAGATCGGAAATGCCGCATTGGGGGCATTTCGGCTTGCGCGCCACACAGACGTAGCGGCCTTGCAGGATCAGCCAATGATGGGCGTCCTGCATATATTCGCGCGGAACGAATTTCTCGAGTTTCTGTTCGACCTCAAGCACGTTCTTGCCGGGCGCGATGCCGGTGCGGTTGGAGACGCGGAATATGTGCGTGTCCACCGCCATGGTGGGGTGTCCGAACGCGGTGTTGAGCACCACGTTGGCCGTCTTGCGTCCCACGCCGGGCAAGGCCTCGAGCGCCTCGCGGGTCTCCGGCACATTGCCGCCATGCTGCTCGATCAGGATCCGGCACGTGGCGATCGTGTTCTTCGCCTTGGTGCGGTACAGGCCGATGGTCTTGATGTAGTCGGACAGGCCTTCCTCGCCCAGCGCCAGCAGCGCCTGGGGCGTGCCGTACTGCGGAAAGAACTTGCGCGTGGCAATGTTGACCGACTTGTCGGTGGCCTGCGCCGACAGCAGCACCGCGATCAGCAATTGGAACGGCGTGCCGTATTCCAGTTCGGTGGTCGGGTGGGGATTGGCCGCCTGCAGGCGGGCGAATATCTCTCGGCGTTTGGCGGCGTTCATGGCTGCGAGGGGTTGCGGCGTGCCCGGGCTCGGGCCAGTGCGGATTCAATGGCGGAGCGCTTGCGGTCCTCTTTTTCCGTGTCGGCGGGGGTGGGCGCCACGGCCGTGGGGATCGCGGGCGTCTCGGGCGCCATCAGGCGGGCGTTGTCGGCAGCCAGGCGTTCCGCTCGCGCCAGGTGGCCGCGGTGCCGCTGCCGGCTGACGGCGGCGTCTTGCTCGGTCCAGGCGCGCCCGGCCGGCACCATTTGAATGCAATCGACCGGACAGGGCGCCACGCACAGGTCGCAGCCCGTGCACCAGTCTTCCAGCACGGTGTGCATATGCTTGTTGGCGCCCACGATGGCGTCCACCGGGCAGGCCTGGATGCACAGCGTACAGCCGATGCAGTGGGATTCGTCGATGCGGGCGACCAGCAGCGGGCCGGGCTCGCCGCGGGACAGGTCGAGGGGCAGGGCGGGGGTGTCCAGCAAGGCGGATAGCGCAGCGATGCCTTCGTCGCCGCCGGGCGGACAGCGATTGATCGGAGCGGCGCCGTCGGCGATGGCGTCGGCATAGGGCCGGCAGCCGTCGTATCCGCACTTGGTGCATTGCGTCTGAGGCAGCAAGGCATCGATGCGGTCGGCAAGTGAGCGACAGGACATGTAAACCAATAAAAGAAAAGGGGCCGCTCGGGCCCCGTGGAATGCGGATCAGGCTGCCGGCGGCGCGGGGTATGTGCCCACGCGTCGCCTGGCGGACGGCTCGATGCCGTGCTTACGCCGATTGCCGGATGAACTCGGCAATTTTAGGACAGATCATTTCGCGCCAGCGGCGGCCCGAGAAAATGCCATAGTGCCCGCAGTTGGGCGCGGTGTAGTGCGATTTGCGCTCGGCCGGGATGTTCTTGCACAGCTTGATGGCGGCGCGCGTCTGGCCTTGGCCCGAGATGTCGTCCAGTTCGCCTTCGATGGTGAACAGGGCCACGCTCTTGATATCGGCCGGGCGGACCAGCTTGCCGTCCACTTCCCAGGTGCCGTTGGGCAATGCGAAGTCCTGGAACACCAAGCGGATCGTGTCCAGGTAGAACTCGGCCGGCATGTCGAGCACCGCGTTGTATTCGTCGTAGAAGCGGCGATGCATTTCGGCGTCGCTGTCGTCTCCGCGCAGCAGGTCCAGGTAGAACTCATAGTGCGACTTCATGTGGCGGTCCGGGTTCATCGCCATGAACCCCGCATGCTGCAGGAACCCCGGGTAGACCTTGCGGCCCGAGCCCGGATAGCGCGGCGGAACGGGGTGGATGACCTGATTCTCGAACCACGCGTAGGGCTTGGTCGTGGCCAGGCGGTTCACCTGCGTGGGCGACTGGCGCGGATCGATGGGCCCGCCCATCATGACCATGCTGCGCGGCTGGCAGGGATCGTTGGCCGAAGCCATCAGGGACACGGCGGCCAGCACCGGCACGGTCGGCTGGCAGACGGAAATGACGTGCACGTCCGGGCCCAGATGGCGAATGAAGTCCTGCACATAGCGGACGTAGTCGTTCAGATGGAACGGACCGGCCGACAGCGGCACCATGCGGGCGTCGACCCAGTCGGTGACATAGACGTCATGGGCGGGCAGCAACGCGCGCACGGTGTCGCGCAGCAGCGTGGCGTGGTGGCCGGACAGCGGGGCGACCAGCAAAACCTTGGGGTCGTCGTGGCCAGCGACGCGGACGTCGCGCTGGAAGTGCACCAGACGGCAGAACGGCTTGTCCAGCGCCACGGCTTCCACGACGCGGGCGGACTTGCCGTTGATCTGGGTGGTGGGCAGGTTCCAGGCGGGCTTCTGGTACTCCTTGCCGATACGCGTCATCAACTCGTATCCGGCAGCCATCTGGCGCGAAATCGGGGTGTAGGCGAGCGGGCTGTAAGGGCTGGAGAACAGCTGAGAACCGGCATCCGTGAATGCAGCGAACGGAGTCAGGAAGGCGCGCTGCATTTCGTGCAATTGGTACAGCATTTCGGGGAAGTCCTTCTGGGTCGAGCGTGTGCCCCGATTATTGCCCCGGGGACTATCGATATATCCAATCAGCCTGAAGAATCTCCGGCAAAGTCCCGGATTGTGTTGCTAAAAAGCGACCCGTCCTGCGTTTGGCACCAGTTTAGGGCGGCCATCATGCCTTGCGGTCATACCAAATGGAGGATTTATGCACTACGCCGGGCAGTGCAGCGTCACCAGTAGTTTTCAACCGCCAGATTGCCGGGGATGCCGCGGCGGCCCGGCTTGAAGCCGCGTTCGCCCAGCAATTTCCGGGCATCGGCCAGCATGGCTGGGTTGCCGCAGAGCATGACCTTCGCGAGCTCCGGATCCAGCGGCTGTCCGGCCAACTGTTCCAGACGGCCGTCGGCGATCAGCGTGGTAAGACGCTCCTGGGGCATGCCGGGCAGGGCTTCGCGGGTGGCGATCGGAAGGTAGACGAGCTTGTCCGGATCCGCTGCGAACAGCTCGGACAGGCCCGGCTCGCGGCGCCAGGATTCGATCTCTTCGCGATAGGCCAGCTCTGCCGCGGTGCGCACGCCGTGCACCAGGATGATGCGGCGGTACGCGCGCCAGACGGCGGGGTCGCGCAGAATGGACAAGTAAGCCGACAAGCCGGTGCCCGAGGCCAGCAGCCAGAGGTCGCCGCCCGGGGCGAAGCGCTCCAGCGTCAGGAAGCCGTAGGGCGCCTTCTCGACGTAGAGCGCGTCGCCCGGCCGCAGGCGCGCCATGCGCGGGCTGAACTGGCCTTCGGGGACCACGATGGAATAGAACTCGAGCCAGGGTTCGTGCGGCGCGGAAACCATGGAGTAGGCGCGCCACAGCGTCGGCGGGCCATCGGGATCGTCCGCGCCCGGCAGGCCGACCCGCGCGAACTGTCCGGGGATGAACGTAAAGGCGTCGTCCCGCGTCACGCGCACGGAGAACAGCTTGTCTGGCACCCAGGTATGAACGCTGGTTACGGTCTGGCGCGTGTATTTGGAATCTTCGGTCATCGGGGCATCGCGCGATACGGCCGCCAAGCGCGCGGCCGGCCTTCGCGGACTATTTTTCCAGGTATTGCAGCTTGTCCTGCTTGCCGTTCCATTCGTCGGCGTCGGGCAGGGGCTTCTTGGCGCGGCTGATGCTGGCGAACTCGGGCGAGAGTTCGGCATTCAGGGCGATGAAATTCATCTGGTCCTGCGGCACGTCTTCTTCGGCGTAGATCGCATTGGCCGGGCATTCCGGGATGCAGACGGCGCAGTCGATGCATTCGTCCGGGTCGATCACGAGGAAGTTCGGACCCTCACGAAAACAGTCCACCGGGCACACGTCTACGCAATCGGTGTACTTGCACTTGATACAGTTTTCGGTGACTACATGGGTCATTCAGGAACTCCGGGATCGGCGGCATTTGTGTCTTGTTGTGCGGATTTTACCCAATGCCGCGCCGATGTGCCGGTAATACCCGTATTGACATAGTGGCCCATCGTGCCGGATGGCGTGTCCGCTATGCTATGGTGTCGCGAAACGAAACGCGCAACCATGATAATTACCTCGCTGCTCGACACCGACCTGTATAAATTCAGCATGATGCAGGTGGTTCTGCATCAGTTTCCCGCTGCCCAGGTCGAGTACCGGTATAAATGCCGTACCGCGGGGGCCGACCTGCGTCCCTATCTGGACGAAATCCGCGAGGAAGTGCATCAGCTTTGCCAATTGCGCTTCACGCCGGACGAACTTAAATATCTGGGCGACTTGCGCTTTATCAAAAGCGACTTCGTTGATTTCCTGGGCCTGTTCCACATGCCCGAGCGCTGCATCCATATCGGCGAAGGCGACGCTCCCGGGGAAATCAGCATCGAGGTCAAGGGGCCGTGGCTGCACACGATCCTGTTCGAGATCCCGGTGCTGGCCATCGTCAACGAGGTCTATTTCCGCAACACGCGCAAGCATCCGGACTGGGAAGAGGGCCGCAAGCGCCTGCAGTCCAAGATGCACCTGGTGCTGGACGATCCGGCGCTGGCGGATTTCCGCGTGGCCGAATATGGCACGCGCCGCCGGTTCTCCAAGGTCTGGCACGAAGAAATCGTCACCACCATGAAGGCCGAGATGGGCCCGCATTTTGCTGGCACCAGCAACGTGCTGCTGGCCAAGCAGCATGAAGTGCTGCCGCTGGGCACGATGGGCCATGAATATCTGCAGGCTTGCCAGGCGCTGGGGCCGCGCCTGCGCGATTCCCAGGTGTTCGCGCTGGAAGTCTGGGCCAAGGAATATCGCGGCGATCTGGGCATCGCGCTGTCCGACGTCTATGGCATGGATGCCTTCCTGCGCGATTTCGACATGTATTTCTGCAAGCTGTTCGACGGCGCCCGCCATGACTCGGGCGATCCTTTCGTCTGGGGCGAGCGCCTGCTCGAACACTACCGCAAGAACCGTGTGGATCCGCGCGCCAAGACGCTGGTGTTCTCCGATTCGCTGACCTTCCCGCGCGCCATCGAACTTGCCCGCCAGTTCTCCGGCCGCTGCAAGGTGTCTTTCGGCATCGGTACGAACCTGACCAACGACCTGGGCCACGAGCCGCTGCAGATCGTCATGAAGATGGTCCGCTGCAACGGGCAGCCGGTGGCCAAGGTGTCGGATGCGCCGGAAAAGACCATGTGCGACGATCCCGCCTACCTGGCCTATCTGCGCCAGGTTTTCCAGTTGCCTCCTGCCTGAGGCCGGCACGGGGTAAATTGCGGATTCCTATGCATTGTTCCACCCAACCCACTCGACTCTAGGGGAATATTCATGAGCAGCATCAAGCGCTTCCACGTCGCCAAGCGCCTGTCGGACATGGCCGTGTACAACGGCGTTGCCTACCTGGCAGGCCAGGTGCCGGACGACGACACGCTGGACATCACCGGCCAGACCGAGCAAGTGCTCGCCACGATCGATCGCCTGCTGGCCGAGGCCGGCACCGACAAGACCAAGATCCTGATGGCCCAGATCTACGTGGCCAACATGAAGGAATTCGATGGCATGAACAAGGCGTGGGACGCCTGGGTCGCCGACGGCAATTCGCCTCCGCGCGCCACGGTCGAAGCCCGCCTGGCCAATCCGGATTACAAGGTCGAGATCGTCGTCACGGCGGCTATCTAAGGCCTTCTGCGTGCCGGGGGCGCCGATGGCGTCCGGCGCGAGCCAAAAGAAAGCCCTTCGGCACACGCCGAAGGGCTTTTTCTTTAAGCGCGGCCAGCGGCCCGGCGTCACGCGCCCATCAGCATCATCCCCGCCAGCAGTCCACCGAGCTCTTCGCATCGCGCAAGGTCGGGCGTTGCCACGATCTTGGGCGCGAGGATCTGCGCGGCGGTCTGGGCGCCCATATTGACGATCAGGGCGGGGGCCACGGCGCTCAGCCGCCAGCCGGTGCAGATGCGCTCCACCTGCCTCGCGGCGCCCGAGCCATCGCTGCCCGCGCTGATCATCGAGGCGTAGGGCAGGCCCTGTATGCGGTCGAGCACGGCGTAATAGTTGCGGTCGAAGAACTCCTTCATTTCGCCGCTCAGGCTGGCCAGGTTCTCGGGGGCGCAGAACAGAAAGCCCTGGCTGGCGAGCAGCACGTCGGCATCGGCGTCCGGCGCGCGCCGGATCTCGACCCGAAGCTCGTCCGCCTGCTCGAGATCCGCGGCGGCGGCCGCCGCCCCGCGCGCGGCGGCCTGCGCCATCTGCCGTGCCGCGCCCGTGCGTGAATGCCAGACGATCAGGAGCTGCTTCATGCGTAGCGGTCCAGGGTGTCCTGCCGGTAGTAGGCCCGCAGCAGGGCATACCATTCGGGCAGCGCCTGTTGCATGGGGTAGGGGTCCACGAAGAAGTGTTCCGAACTGACGGCGAAGAACTCGGCTTCGTCCGTGGCGGCGTAGGGGTCCATCGGCAACTGGCCGTACCAGGCGTCCGCGTCTTCGCTTTCGGGATCCACATCGCGCGGGATGGCAGCTTCCACGGCCTCCACCGCCGCGGCGAATCGGTCCAGGCTGTCGTCCAGGACGCGCCGCCATGCCTGGGGTTTCAGTTCCGGGTGGGCCGCCAACGAAGGCATGCCGTCCGCCAAGCCCGAACGCAGGTCCAGCTTGTGGGCAAATTCATGGATGACCACATTGAAGCCGCCTTCGGAGAGCTGCGTGTCTTCCCAGGAAAGCACCAGCGGCCCGCCCTCCCAGGCTTCGCCGGCGGCGTCCTCGATGTATTCGTGGACCACGCCGTCTTCGTCCTGCCGGGATCGCGGGATGCGGAAGCTGGCCGGATACACGATGATCTCGTCCCAGCCCTCGTACAGTTCCGGGGCCAGATTCAGGATGGGCAGGCTGGCCTGTGCCGCGATGGACAGGCGCATGAAATCCGACACCTCGAGGCCTTGCGCGCCGTTGATGGTCTTGCTGGCCAGCAGCCAGGCGGAGCGCGCCTGCAACTGGGCGGCTTCGTCGGCGCTCAGCGCCGCCAGGAATGGATGGGCGCCCAGCACCCGCCGCCAGAGTTCCGGCGAGATGCGGGCTTGCATTTCGGCCACGGCGGACGGGCGGGCGCCCCGGCCCTTGAGCCAGCGCAACATAAGCTTTGGTTCCTTCTATATGCCGGGATGCGGCAGGGTGTTCGGCGTGACGGAACCCTAGTGTAGAGTGTCGGGATCATCAACCAAATACCCGCTCCACGTCCGTCATGTCCGCCCCGCCTGTTCCCGATGCGCCTTCGCCTTTTGACGCTTCCTGGCGGCAGGAGGTCGGGGCCGGGCTGGACGCCGATGGCCTGGCGCTGATCGATCAGGCCGTCGCGTGGTCCGTGCCCCGTTTCGAAGGGCAGCACGCGCTCACGGGTGAACCGCTGGCCGGGCACGGCGCGGGCGTCGTGCGCATCCTGGCGGCCCTGCATACCGATGCCGCTACCCGCGCCGCGGCGTTGCTGGCCGCCCTGCCGACCGACCTGATGGCGCCCGCGCCGTCCCTGCGCAATGATCCGGTCGCCACGGCGTTCGGCGCCGAAATCGCCCGGCTGGTGCAGGGCACGCGCGCGCTGTTGCGTCTGGGCGTGGTTGCCCGCCAGGCCAGCGATGCCGAGGCCGAAAGCGGTTCCCAGAAGGAGATGCAGCGCAAGATGCTGCTGGCCATGGCGGCCGACCTGCGCATCGTGCTGATGCGGCTGGCCTCCAGGCTGCGCACGCTGCGCTGGCATGCGGAAAGCAAGGCGCCGTGCTCTCCGGCCTTTGCCCGTGAAACCCTGGATTTGTACGCGCCCCTGGCCAACCGGCTGGGCATCTGGCAGATCAAATGGGAAATGGAAGACCTGTCGTTCCGCTTCCTGGAGCCTGAAAAATACAAGCAGATCGCCCGTCTGCTGGAAGAAAAGCGGGTGGAGCGCGAGGCCTTCATCGCCGGCGCCATCGAGCGCCTGCAGGCGGCCCTGGCCAAGACCGGCGTCGAGGCCGAGGTCAGCGGCCGGCCCAAGCATATCTACAGCATCTGGAACAAGATGCGTGTGAAGCGCCTGGACTTCGCCCAGATGTACGACCTGCGCGCGCTGCGCATCATCGTCGACGATGTCCGCGCCTGCTACACGGCGCTGGGCTTGGTGCATGAAATGTGGACGCCGCTCTCCGACGAGTTCGACGACTACATTTCGCGGCCCAAGCCCAACGGCTACCGTTCCCTGCATACGGTGGTGACCGATGACGACGGCCGCCCGTTCGAGGTGCAGATCCGCACGCGCGAGATGCATCAGTTCGCCGAATACGGCATGGCCGCGCATTGGCGCTACAAAGAGGCGGGCGCCAAGGGCGGGCAGGTGGCCGCTTCCAGCGAGTACGACCGCCAACTGGCATGGATGCGCCAACTGCTGGCCTGGAACACCGACGTCGAAGGGGGCGCCGAATCGGCGCCGGAGCCCGCCAAGGCCGCGTCGGGCAAGCCGGCCTCCGGCAAGAGCCGCAATGTGGCGGCTGCGCCCGCCCATACCGACGACCGCATCTACGTGCTGACCCCGCAGGCGCGCGTGATCGAGCTTCCCGCCGGCGCCACGCCGGTGGACTTCGCCTATCACCTGCACACCGACCTGGGCCATCGCTGCCGGGGCGCGCGCGTCGACGGCCAGATGGTGCCGCTGCAGACGCGCCTGTCCACCGGCCAGACCGTGGAGATCATCTCCGCCAAGTCGGGCGGGCCGTCGCGCGACTGGCTCAATCCTCAGCTTGGGTTCCTGGCCAGCCCCCGCGCCCGCGCCAAGGTGCGCATGTGGTTCAACGCGATCGAACTGCAGCAGCGCATCACGCAGGGCCAGGCGCTGGTGGAAAAGGAATTGCAGCGCCTGGGCAAGACGGCGGTCAATCTTGAGCAACTGGCGCAGAACCTGGGTTTTGCCCGCGCCGACGACCTGTACGTGGCGGTGGCCAAGGAAGAATTCAGCCTGCGGCAGATCGATGCGCTGTTCCAGCAGCCCGCGCCCGCGGCCGAACCCCAGCCGGCCGCGCTGCGCCATGCCAGCGCGGGCAGCGCCGAGAAAAGCGGCAAGAGCGGCGTGCTGGTGGTCGGCGTGGGATCGCTGCTGACGCAGCTTGCGCGCTGCTGCCGTCCCGCCCCGCCGGACCCGATCGCCGGTTTTGTCACGCGGGGCCGCGGCGTGTCCATCCACCGCAGCGACTGCCATAGCTATCTGGCGCTTGCCGCGCGCGAACCCGAACGCATCATCGAAGTGGCCTGGGGCGAAACGGCGGACACCTTCTATCCGGTGGACGTCAGCGTCCGCGCGCACGACCGTTCCGGCCTGTTGCGGGACCTGTCCGAAGTCTTCGCGCGGCTGCGCCTGAATGTGGTGGGCGTGAATACGCAGAGCAAGCAGTCGCTGGCCCACATGGTGTTCACGGTAGAGGTGCGCGGCGGGGAATCGCTTTCGCGCGCGCTGGTCGCCCTGGCCGAAGTGCAGGGCGTGTCTTCGGCAACCCGCCGCTAGGGCTTGCAGACCCCGGGCCGCGGGCGGCGCCGGGGTCTTGATTGCAGGTCCTGGTTGTCCAGACCCTAGTCGTCCAGATTCTCGTGGGCGCGATCGCGCATGTAGAACGCGGCGATCAGGCCCAGCGCGACGCCGAACATCACGTAGTAGGCAGGGGCCATCGGCGAGCCGGTGGTCTTGATCAGCCAGGTCACGATGAACTGCGCGAAACCGCCAAAAATCATCACGGCGACGTTATAGGCCAGCGACAGGCCCACCGAACGCACGCGCGCCGGGAACAGTTCCGCCATCACCGTGCTGAACACGCCGAAGAAGGCCGAAACGAACAGGCAGACCACGACCTGCACCGTCAGGAGGCGGCCGATCGACGGCGCATCCGACAGCCAGTAGTACAAGGGATAGAGGACGATCAGGTAGCCGATCAGCGAGCCGATCACGATGGGGCGGCGACCCACACGGTCCGACCAGGCGCCCATGAAAGGCGTCAGCAGCACCATCAGCGCCGCGCCCGCCATCTGCACCAGGAAGGTCTGGTTCAGCGGCAGTTTCAGGATCTGCGTGGAATACGTCACCAGATACGTGAAGGTGATGTAGATGGACACCGTGGCAGTCACCACCAGGCCCACGCCGATCAGCGTCTCGCGCGTGTGGGTCTTGAGCATCTGGCCGAGGCTCAGGCGCTGCACCTTGCCGCTGGCGGCGGCTTGGCGCTCTTCTTCCTTCATCTGCTTGAAGACGTCGGTTTCATCGACGTTTTTGCGGATATAGATGGCGATGGGAACAATTACCAGGCCAAAGGCGAACGGCAGGCGCCACGCCCAGTCGGCGATCTGCTGTTGCGTGAAGAACTCGGTGATCAGCGTGCCGCAGGCCGCGCCGATCAGCAGCGCCAGCATCTGGCCGGCCATCTGCCACGAGCCATAGAACCCGCGTTTGCCGTTGGGCGCCATCTCGATCAGCAGCGCCGTGGATGTGCCGAATTCACCGCCCGCGGAAAAGCCCTGCAGCAGGCGCGCGATCAGGATGAAGATCGGGGCCAGGATGCCGGCGGCGTGATAGGTCGGGGCGACCGTGATCAACGCGATGGACACCGCCATCAGCGACGTCACCATCACCATGGCGGCCTTGCGGCCCTTCTTGTCGCCGTACAGGCCCAGGATGATGCCGCCGACCGGACGCATGAAGAATCCGACGCCGAAGATGGCGGTGGTCATGAGAATGGCGTTCAGTTCGCTGCCGGGAATGCTGGGGTCCGTGGGGAAGAACAGCTTCGCGATGATCGGCGTCATGAACGCGAACACCAGGAAGTCATACCATTCGAGGGCGTTGCCTATCACTGCGGCCACGATGTTGCGTGTGGGGACTGCTTTGTGCTGCACGGTTTCTCCTTGGGGGTGTTTTCCAATCCGGGCGACATTCTAGGCGCTAGCCGTGCCCGCGGTCGGCCAGGCTGTCCGGGACGCGGGCGCTTCCTGGCTTTACACTTCTGTTTTTCCCCACGAGAGTAGTGACATGAACGCGCGCACCTGGCTGGAAACGCTGGTTGGCTTCGACACCACCAGCCGCAATTCCAATCTTGCCCTGATCGAAACGGTCCGCGATTGGCTCAAGGGCCAGGGCGTCGACGCATGGCTTGCGCACAACCCCGAGCGCACCAAGGCCAATCTGTTCGCCACCCTGCCTGCCCAGGACGGCAACCAGCAGGGCGGGATCGTCCTGTCGGGCCACACCGACGTGGTGCCCGTGGATGGCCAGGACTGGAGCACGGATCCGTTCAAGCTCGTCGAAAAGGACGGGTTGCTCTATGGGCGCGGCAGTTGCGACATGAAGGGATTCATTGCCGGATCGCTCGCGCTGGTGCCGGAATTCCTGGCCATGCCGCGCAAGAAGCCGATTCATCTGGCTTTCTCCTACGACGAGGAAGTCGGCTGCGCGGGCGCGCCCTACATGCTGGCCGACCTGCTCGAGCGGGGCATACGTCCCGAGGGCTGCGTCGTAGGCGAGCCCACGGGCATGCAGGTGGTGGTGGCGCACAAGGGCATCAATCTCTTCCGTTGCAAGGTGCACGGCAAGGCGGCGCACTCGTCGCTGACGCCCCGCGGCTGCAACGCCATCGAATACGCCGCACGCCTGATCTGCCGCATTCGCGACCTGGCCGACAGCTTCAAGGCCAACGGCCCGTACGACCAGTTCTATGACGTGCCGTTCTCCACGATGACCACCAACCAGATCCGGGGCGGCATCGCGGTCAACACCATTCCCGAGCTGTGCGAATTCACCTATGAATTCCGTAACCTGCCGGGCATGCAGCCCGACCAGATCCAGGCAGAAGTCGAGAAATACGTGCGGGAAGAGCTGTTGCCGCGCATGAAGACCGAGTTTGACGGCGCCTCCATCGAGATCGAGACCGGCGCCGCCGCGCCCGCCCTGGAAGCGTCGGAAGAGGCCGCCATCACCCAGTTGGTGCGCGCGCTGACCGAAGACCGCGCCACCCGCAAGGTGGCGTACGGCACGGAAGCGGGCCTGTTCCAGGGCATCGGCATTCCCACCGTGGTCTGCGGCCCGGGCCATATCGAACAGGCGCACAAGCCCGACGAATACGTTGCCCTGGATCAGTTGGCCGCTTGCGAGACCTTCCTGCGCCGGATGGGACAGTCGCTCTGAGGAGCATGGGGCGGCCGGGGCTTCGCGCCCCGCCACCGCCCGCGTCAGGTAAAATGACGGGTTGCAAACCGGATTCGCGGACGGCACTGGCCGCTGCGAGCTCCCGGGGGAGATGCTTGGTGAAACCTTACGATTTTCCGGATGCCAAGGGCCATTTTGGGCCTTATGGCGGTGTTTTCGTGGCGGAAACGCTGATGCACGCGCTCGACGAGCTGCGCGCGGCGTACGACCATTACCGTGTCGACCCCGCCTTCCAGGAAGAGTTCAACTACGAACTCAAGCACTTCGTCGGCCGGCCCAGCCCGGTCTACCATGCCCGCCGCTGGTCCGAACTGGTGGGCGGCGCCCAGATCTGGTTCAAGCGCGAAGACCTGAACCACACCGGCGCCCACAAGGTGAACAATTGCATCGGCCAGGCTTTGCTGGCCAAGCGCATGGGCAAGCCCCGTGTCATCGCCGAAACCGGCGCGGGCCAGCACGGCGTGGCCAGCGCCACCGTCGCGGCGCGCTACGGCATGGAATGCGTGGTGTACATGGGCAGCGAAGACATCCGCCGCCAGGCGTCGAACGTCTATCGCATGAAGCTGCTGGGCGCCACCGTGGTGCCGGTCACCTCCGGTTCGCGCACGCTGAAGGACGCGCTGAACGAAGCCATGCGCGACTGGGTCACCAATATCGAAAACACGTTCTACATCATCGGCACGGTCGCGGGCCCCGATCCCTATCCCCGCATGGTGCGCGATTTCCAGACCGTGATCGGCAATGAATGCCTGACGCAGATGCCCGAGGCCATCGGCCGCCAGCCCGATTACGTGGTGGCGGCGGTGGGCGGCGGCTCGAACGCCATGGGCATCTTCCATCCCTACATTCCTTACGAGGACGTGCGCCTGATCGGCGTCGAGGCCGCGGGCGAGGGCATGGACAGCGGCAAGCACGCCGCGTCGCTGGCCGCGGGCCAGGTGGGTGTGCTGCATGGCAATCGCACCTATGTCATGCAGGATGCCGATGGCCAGGTCCAGGAGACCCATTCCGTCTCGGCGGGGCTGGACTATCCTGGCGTGGGCCCCGAGCATGCCTGGCTCAAGGATTCGGGCCGCGCCGAATACGCCGGCATCACCGACGACGAAGCCCTCAAGGCCTTCCACGATTGCTGCCGCATCGAAGGCATCATGCCGGCCCTGGAATCGTCCCACGCCATCGCCCAGGCCGTGAAGATGGCGGCCACGCTCCCGCGCGACGCCGTCATCCTGGTCAACTTGTCCGGCCGCGGAGACAAGGACATGCATACCGTCGCCGAGCGCGCCGGTATCGAGCTCTAACACCATGACAACTCGCACTGATCGTATTGCCGCCGCATTCGCGCGCACCGCCGAATCCGGCCGTGCCGCGGCGCTCATTCCCTACATCGCCGCGGGCGACCCTACGCCCGACGCCACCGTTCCCCTGATGCACGCGCTGGTCGAAGCCGGCGCCGATGTCATCGAACTGGGCGTCCCGTTTTCCGATCCCATGGCCGACGGCCCGGTGATCCAGCGCGCCGCGGACCGCGCCATCGCGCAGGGCGTGGGTCTGGCCCGCGTGCTGGACCTGGTGTCCCAATTCCGTCAGCGCGATACCTCCACGCCGGTCGTCCTGATGGGCTATGCCAACCCGATCGAACGCATGGGCCAGGCAGAATTCGCCCGCAGGGCCGAGCAGGCCGGCGTCGATGGCGTGCTCGTGGTGGACTATCCGCCCGAAGAAGTCATCGAGTTCGCGGCAACGCTGGGCGAACACGGCGTAGCCCCTATTTTCCTGCTGGCTCCCACGTCCACCGAAGAACGCATCAAAGCCGTTGCCGAAGTGGCGCGCGGCTATGTCTACTATGTGTCGCTCAAGGGTGTAACGGGTGCAGGCTCGCTCAACACGGATGACGTCGCCGCGCGCGTGGCCCTGATTCGCCGCCATGTGCGCGATATTCCGGTGGGCGTGGGGTTCGGCATCCGCGATGCCGAAAGCGCCCAGCGCGTCGCACGCGTGGCCGATGCGGTCGTCATCGGCAGCAAATTGATTGAAACCATGGAGCAGGCGGTCGCGAATGCGCCCGCCGCTCAGAAAACCGACGCCGCAGTTGCCGCTGGCAGCGGCTGGCTGCGCACCATCCGGGTAGCGCTGGATCAAGTAAAACGAGAAAACGCGTCGGCCTGAGCGGCCGGGCGCGACCTCAAACGGGATGAAAAATAAATGAGCTGGATCGATAAACTCCTGCCTCCTCGCATCAATAAAACCAGCGACAGCGGCGCCCGCCGCGTTCCCGAAGGCCTTTGGGTGAAATGCCCGTCGTGCGAATCGGTGCTGTACAGCGAAGACTTGGCGGCCAACCTGCACGTTTGCCCCAAGTGCGATCACCACATGCGGATCGGGGCTCGCGCCCGCATCGATTCGCTGCTCGACCTGGAAGGCCGCGTTGAAATCGGCCAGACCACGCGTTCGGTCGATACGCTGAAGTTCAAGGACACCCGCAAGTATCCCGAACGCCTGCAAGAGGCCGTCAAGGCCACCGGCGAGACCGATGCGCTGGTGGTCATGAGCGGTTCCATCCGCGGCGTGCCGGCAACGCTGGCCTGCTTTGAGTTCGAATTCATGGGCGGGTCCATGGGCTCGGTCGTCGGTGAGCGCTTCGCGCGCGGCGCGCAAGCGGCACTGGACAACAAGACGCCATTCATCTGCGTGGCCGCTTCGGGCGGTGCGCGCATGCAGGAAAGCCTGCTGTCCCTCATGCAGATGGCCAAGACGAACGCCATGCTGACGCGCCTGTCGGCGGCCGGCCTGCCGTTCATCAGCGTGCTGACCGATCCCACAATGGGCGGCGTCTCGGCCAGTTTTGCGTTCATGGGCGATGTGGTGATTGCCGAACCCAAGGCGCTGATCGGCTTCGCCGGTCCGCGAGTGATCGAGCAGACAGTGCGCGAAAAGCTCCCGGAAGGCTTCCAACGCGCCGAATTCCTGCTGCAGAAGGGCGCGATCGACATGGTCGTCGACCGCCGCCAGTTGCGCGAGGAAATCGCGCGTCTGCTGGCGCTGCTGAACAATCAGCCCGCGGACGTGGTCACGGCCTGATCATCACCCGCTTGGACGCGGCCGCGCATGCTGCCGGGTCTGCGTTGGCCTATGCGCTCTGCGGCGGGGATGTCCCGCCGCTTTGCTTGCTGAATTGCAGGTACGCGGCTTGCTATGGCGCGGGGCTGAGCGCTTTTATGTGCTCGAAGGTGCGATTTTCGGAACAGTGTTTTCCATGCCGTTTTGTTGTCATATTGCGACACGGTTGGAGCCAGTTTGTCCGGATTTTGCTATGTTGCCGGTTAGCCCAGAAATACACGGAGTTATCCAATGCAGTCGACGAAGAAGAAGATGTTCACGCGCCTTGCCGGACTGGCCTTGGCGGGAGCCGCCACGCTGGCAAGCGCCCAATCGTCTGAAGGGACGCAGGGCGGGGTAAGCCTCCATTACGGCATTGGCGATCATTACCAGCGCCTCACGCTGAACTATGAGACGCCCTCTGTCTGGACCCACAACTTCGGCGGCAACTGGGGGCGCCTGGACCTGACTCCCGAATTCGGCGCTTCGTATTGGCAGGCGGATGGCTCGCGCTCACCCGGCCATGTCTGGCAGTTCAACGCCATCCCGATGTTCCGCTGGTGGACCGGTGAACGCTTCTACATTGAAGCCGGTATCGGCGCCACGGTGTTCTCCAGCACGCGCTTCGCCGACGAGACCATCAGCACCGCGTTCCAATTTGGCGACCATATCGGCCTGGGCTTCCTGGTCACGCCGAACAACCGCATCGGCGTGCGCTATTCGCACTTTTCCAATGCCGGCATCAAGCGTCCGAACCCGGGTCTGGATGTCGTGCAACTCACCTATACCTACCAGTTCTGATTCCACAGCGGACAGACAAGCAAAAGCCCTCGGAAACGAGGGTTTTTTTTGGTCCGCGTATTTGGGGGAGTCCGCCAGGATCCCGTTTAGAACGGGTAAAAAAAAGCCCCCGTCACAAGACGGGGGCTTTTTCACACGCGCGGCTTAGCGGTGCGTTTCGACTTGAACCAGCGGCTCGTTGGAAACGGCTGCCACGGGCTTGCGCTCGCGGCCCAGGCGCGTCGGCGTGTGTGCCGCGGCGATGCGCAGTTGCGATTGAGCGTGGCGATCGGGATCGGTTTCCACCCACTGCAGGCCGGCGGCGTTGACCACTTCGTGCAGGGCTTGGGCCTTCGCCGACGGTGCGGTTGCCGGCACCACGATAGGCTGCTGCGCGACGGCCGGAGCCACGGGCGCGGCAGGTGCCGGGGCGGGAGCGGCCGGAGCGGCTGCCACTTCGGTCACGGGCGCGCCGGGGGCTTCGACCACCGGTTCCACGGACGGAGCTTCCACCGGAGCCTGCGTTTGCGCGGCAGGGATAGCGACCTGGATCGCGGGTTCCACGGCGACCGGCTGCGTTACCTCGGGGGCAGCCGTTTGCACGGGCTGGGCCACGGGTTCAGCGGCGGCTTGCACGGGTTCGGCCTTGGGGGCTTCAGCCTGTTGCGGTTCCGCCTGTTGGGCTTCAACGCGCTGGGCTTCGACCGGCAGGGCGGCAGCATCGGCGGTCTGCGCCGGCGCGGCCTGCTCTGTTTGGGCTTGGACCGGTGCGGCTTGCGCCCTGGGGGCTTCTGCCTGGTCCGCGGCTTGGGCCGGGGCTACGCCTTCGGCTTGGTCGCCGGCGTCATCGTAGGAGCCATCTTCCAGTTGCTCGTCGCTGCCGGCCAGGCCTGCTTCTTCCTGGCTGCGGCGGCCGCGGCGGCTGCGGCGGCGGCGGCGCTTGCGTTCGGGATCGGCTGCGCCTTCGGCGCCGTCGGCGGCCGGGAAGCCATCGGCGGCCTGCTCGGCGGCATCGGCGGCGTCATCGGCTTCCTGGGTGGAAGCGACGGGCGCCTTGGCGTCGGGCAGGGCGGTGGCAACGGTCTGAGCCAGTGCCGCGACCATGCTTTCCTGTTCGCTCATCGGTGCGTCGGACTGGCCTTCTTCGCGACGGTTGCGGCCGCGGCCGCGTCGGCGGTTGCGGCCGGCGCCGGCATCTTCGCCGTTGAGTTCCGTTGCGTGCTCGGGCCGGGTGGACGCCAGGGCCGCTTGCGTGGCCTGGGTGTCGCGCTCGCCGCGGGCGTCGCTGCGGTTGTGGCGTTCGCCGCGCTCGCCTTCGGAGCGGCGGTTGCCGCGTGCGTGATGACGGCCGCCTTCGCCGCCTTCAGCGCCTTCGCCACGAGATTCGCCACGCGATTCGCCGCGGCGGTTGCGGTTGCGGTCCGAACCGTGGCGCTCGCCACGGCGTTCCTGGCCGTCATGGCCGCTACGGCCCTTGCCACGGCTGGAATTGGCGCGCTTGGCGCCTTCTTCCTGGGCGGCGGGGGCGGGCTTGGCGGTTTCGGCGTTGCCGGTCAGCCAGCCGACCAGGCGCTTGAACAGGCCGCCAAGGCCGCTGCCAGCAGCGGTTGCGGCAGGCGCTGCCGCAGCCGGGGCCGCGGGCGTCGAGACGGGAGCGGGCTGCGAGGGCGTGATGCCCTTGACCAGCGCTTCGGGACGCGCCTTGATTTCGCTTTCGCGAGGCTGCCAGGGCGCGTCGGTGGCCGGCGCTTCAACCAGTTCGAAACTGGTCTTCAGCTCTTCCAGGCGCGGGTCGTCGTGGCGCAGGCGCTCGATATGGTGATGCGGGGTCTCCAGATGCTTGTTGGGGATCAGCATCAGGTTGACCTTCAGGCGGGCTTCCATCTTGGTGATGTCGGCGCGCTTTTCGTTCAGCAGGTAAGTGGCCACGTCGACGGGCACCTGGGCGTGGACCGCCGCGGTGTTTTCCTTCATGGCCTCTTCCTGCAGCAGGCGCAGGACGTGCAGCGCGCTGGACTCGGCATCGCGGATCACGCCGGTGCCGTTGCAGCGCGGGCAGGTGATGTGCGAGCCTTCGTTCAGGGCCGGACGCAGGCGCTGGCGCGACAGTTCCATCAGGCCGAAGCGCGAGATCTTGCCCATCTGGACGCGGGCGCGGTCGAAATGGAGAGCGTCACGCAGGCGCTGTTCAACGGCGCGCTGGTTCTTGCTGTCTTCCATGTCGATGAAGTCGATGACGATCAGGCCACCCAAGTCGCGCAAGCGCAACTGGCGGGCCACTTCGTCGGCCGCTTCCGAGTTGGTGCGCAGCGCGGTTTCTTCGATGTCGGCGCCGCGGGTGGAGCGGGCGGAGTTGACGTCGACGGAGACCAGCGCTTCGGTGTGGTCGATCACGATGGCGCCGCCCGAGGGCAGCTGCACGGTGCGCGAATACGCCGTTTCGATCTGGTGTTCGATCTGGAAGCGCGAGAACAGCGGGATATCGTCGCGGTAGCGTTTGACGCGCTGGACGTTGTCCGGCATGACCACGCTCATGAAGGCGGTGGCCTGGTCGGCGATTTCATCGGTGTCGATCAGGATCTCGCCGATTTCCGGCGAGAAATAATCGCGGATGGCCCGGATGACCAGGCTGGATTCCAGGTAGATCAGGATGGGCGCGGAGTTGTCGCGGGCGGCGCCGTCGATGGCCGTCCAGAGCTGCAACAGGTAGGACAAGTCCCACTGGAGCTCTTCGACGTTGCGGCCGATGCCCGCGGTGCGGGCGATGATGCTCATACCCTGGGGCAGCTCGAGCTGCTCCATGGTGTCGCGAAGTTCCTGGCGGTCCTCGCCCTCGACGCGGCGCGAAACACCGCCGCCACGGGGGTTGTTGGGCATCAGGACCAGGTAGCGGCCAGCCAGCGAGATGAACGTGGTCAGGGCTGCGCCCTTGTTGCCGCGTTCTTCTTTTTCGACCTGGACGATCAGTTCCTGGCCTTCGCGCAGGGCGTCCTGGATGCGCGCGCTGCGGACATCCACGCCTTCCTTGAAGAAGCTGCGGGCAACTTCCTTGAAGGGCAGAAAGCCGTGGCGGTCTTCGCCGTAGTTGACGAAGCAGGCTTCAAGGCCGGGTTCGATCCGGGTGATGACACCTTTGTAGATATTGCCTTTGCGTTGTTCGCGGCCGGCAGTCTCGATGTCGAGGTCGATGAGTTTTTGCCCATCGACGATAGCGACGCGTAATTCTTCCTGATGCGTCGCATTGAACAGCATGCGCTTCATGAGAGGGTTTCTCCGTTGTCATGACGCGCCGATATCGGCGCGTGACCTCGGGTCACTCGGGCTGCGGCTGAAGCGGGCAAGAAATGCGGACCGTACCTGGGCGGCGCCCAGGCGTATCCGCCGCGGGTCAGGCGGGCACGTCGTGCCGTGGGGCACGGGGTTCTGTCAGCAGGAGGGTCAGCTTCACTGAATGTGGTTTGACGGAAAAGATTGCTGTGAACGGCAGCTGCGGTCGGATTGGTTGCCTACACGCAGCTGGTGCTTTAAATATGCGACGATTCTTGCAGTGCTTCAGAGCCGCTTGCGGCATGCAACGGACCTGCTGGGACAGCGGGCAAAGTGAATGCCACACCACTATCCGGCAGGGCGCGGTTGCGCCGGCGACCAAGAGACCCAGGGGTTGAATGAGCAGGCAGTACAATGGCGGCCCGCGCGCTCGACGGAGTTGCGTGTAAGTTGCATCTCTACGCCAGGCGGCTATTCAGCCCCTTAAGGCTGTCCCGATTATATGTCGCTTTCCGCAATGCGCAAAGAAACTTCCTCCCCCGTATCCTCCTCTAAAGCCGCCCCCGCCGTCCGAATGGTGGAGGTCGGCGCCGAGCACGCCGGCCAGCGCCTCGACAACTTCCTGATGCGGCTGTGCAAGGGCGTCCCTAAAACGCATATCTACAAGGCCATCCGCGGCGGTGAAGTGCGGGTAAACAAGGGACGTATTGCCGTCGACTACCGCGTGGTGGAGGGCGATCTGGTCCGTATCCCGCCGTTGCGCCTGCCCGATCCGGGCAAGCCCCGGCCGGTCCCGGGCGCGGAATTCCCGGTTGTGTTCGAAGACGACGCCATGCTGGTCGTGGATAAGCCCGCCGGCGTGGCGGTCCACGGCGGCAGCGGCGTGTCGTTCGGCGTGATCGAGCAATTGCGCGCCGCCCGGCCCGATGCCAAGTTCCTCGAACTGGTGCACCGGCTGGACCGCGAGACGTCGGGTTTGCTCATGGTGGCCAAGAAGCGCAGCGCGCTGCTCGCGCTGCACGCCATGTTGCGCGAAGGCAAGAGCGACAAGCACTACCTGGCGCTGGTCGAGGGCGACTGGGTCAACGACCGCCAGCACATCAAGCTTGGGCTGTCGAAATGGACCACCCAATCCGGCGAGCGCCGCGTCAAGGTGGATCCGGAGGGGCAGACCGCGCACACCATCGTGACGCTGCAGCAGCGTTTTGGCGGCTATAGCCTTGTCGACGCCGAGCTGCGCACGGGGCGTACGCACCAGATACGGGTCCACCTGGCCGCCAGCGGCTTTCCCATCGTGGGCGACGACAAGTACGGCCACGACGAGGTGCGCGCGCAGTTCGCGCGGCAAGGGTTCGGCCGCATGTTTCTGCACGCCCACCGCCTGACCCTTGCCCATCCCCTGACGGGCGAGACCATGACGCTTACCGCCGAGCTGCCGCCAGCTTGCCGGAACATACTGAAATTACTGGAGTCGGTCTGATATGTCGTATTCGCTGGTCGTCTTTGACTGGGATGGCACCCTGATGGATTCCACGCACAGCATCGTGGCCGCCATTCAGGGCGCTTGCCGTGACCTGGAGCTCGAGGTGCCGTCGGCATCCGACGCAAGCTGGGTGATTGGTCTGTCCCTGGAAAGTGCCCTGCGCCGGGCCGTGCCTGAGCTGACGCAGGCCATGCTGCCGCGCTTTCTTGAGCGCTACCGCACGCACTACCTGCTGCGAGATCCCGAATTGCGCCTGTTCGAGGGCATCCAGGAACTGCTGGCCGAGCTGGCCGGGCAGAACGTGCGGCTGGCCGTCGCCACGGGCAAGAGCCGTGTCGGCCTGACCCGCGCGCTGGCGGCCACGGGTCTGGGTCCCCTGTTCGACGCCACCCGCACGGCCGACGAGACCTTCAGCAAGCCGCATCCCGCGATGCTGCACGAGCTGATGCAGGAGCTCGACGTGGATCCGGCCCGCGTGGTGATGGTGGGCGATACCTCGCACGATCTGCAGATGGCCTGCAACGCCGGGGTGCATGGCCTGGGGGTGACCTACGGCGCTCACACCTTGAAAGAGCTGCAAGGCTGCTCGCCCCAGGCAGTGCTCGACAGCGTGCCGCTGGTGCGCGAATGGCTGCTGCCGAGGATCGGCGCGGGGGTCTAGCGCTTCGCGTACGCCCGTTCCCGTTGGTGCTGCCGCGGAACGTCCGGTGCGCTGACCTGTCTATCGGAAAAGGGGTGCCCGTCCGCTGGCGGCCTCCACGGAATATTATTGGGTCGTCCAGCGTCCATGGGTGGCGCGGGGCGCGCTCATGGCTCCCCGCGGGCGCCACCGGAGACCACGATGCTGATACGCAAGCCCGACCATTTCGTTCCATCCGAGATCACCTCCGAGGCCGTGTGGCGCTCGCGGCGCGACCTGATGCTTCGTGCCGGGCTGACGGCCGCAGCCGTCGGTTTGACAGGCTGGACGGCTCGCGGCGCCTACGCGCAGGATGCAGGCGCGCTTCCGGGCAAGGCCAATCCCGGTCTCAGCGTCATGGATAAGCCGACCTCGCTGGCGGATGTGACGTCGTACAACAATTACTACGAGTTCGGCGTCGATAAGGGCGATCCGGCGGCCAATGCCGGTAAGTTGCAGACGCGCCCCTGGACGGTCAGCGTCGAGGGCGAGGTCGGCAAGCCGCGCACGTTCACCATCGAAGAATTGCTGAAGCTCGCGCCGATGGAAGAGCGCGTTTACCGGCTGCGCTGCGTAGAGGGCTGGTCCATGGTCATTCCCTGGATGGGCTATTCGCTGTCCGAGCTGCTCAAGCAGGTGGAGCCCACCGGCAACGCCAAGTATGTGGAATTCGTGACCGCCGTGCAGCGCGAAAACATGCCGGGCGTGCGCGCGGCGGTTCTCGAATGGCCCTATGTGGAAGGCCTGCGCATCGACGAGGCCATGCATCCGCTGGCCATGCTGGTGTTTGGCGTCTATGGCCGGGTGCTGCCCAACCAGAATGGCGCCCCGCTGCGGCTGGCCGTGCCCTGGAAGTACGGGTTCAAGTCGGCCAAGTCCCTGGTAAAGATCCGTCTGGTGGAAAAGCTGCCGGTCTCGTCCTGGATCAAGGCGGCGCCGCAGGAATACGGCTTCTATGCCAACGTGAACCCCAATGTGGCCCACCCGCGCTGGAGCCAGGCCACCGAGCGCCGGATCGGCGAAGACGGCTTGTTCAGCCCGAAGCGCAAGACCCTGATGTTCAACGGCTACGGCGATCAGGTCGCTTCGCTCTATCAGGGCATGGACCTGAAAGCGAATTACTGAGACGGTCATGCCCCCAGGTGCTCCGCAGGCGGCTTCAGCCGCGCCGCCGCGCAAGGCGCAGATTTCCGCCAGGACGGTCGGGCGCTTCAAGCCATTGTTGTTCCTGGTGGGGCTGGCGCCCTTCGCGCGTTGGATCTGGTTGGGGATGAACAACGCGCTGACGGCGAATCCCGTCGAATTCCTGACCCGATCTTCCGGCACCTGGACCCTGGTTTGCCTGCTGGTGACCCTGGCCATCACCCCCCTGCGCCGCCTGACGGGGCAGCCGGCGCTGGTGCGCGTGCGTCGTATGTGCGGGCTGTTTGCCTTTTTCTACGCCACCCTGCACTTCATGGCCTGGGTGTGGTGGGATCGCGGTTTCGATCCCGCGGCAATGTTGCAAGACATCGGCGAACGCCCCTTCATCATGGTCGGATTTTCGGCCTTCGTGCTGATGACGGCGCTGGCCGCAACCTCGACGCAATGGGCCATGCGGCGGCTGGGCAAGCGCTGGCAGACCCTGCATCGCGCCATCTATGCCATCGGTTTGCTGGCGATTCTGCACTATTGGTGGCACAAAGCCGGCAAGAACGATCTGACGCAGCCCGCGCTCTACGCCGCCGTATTGGCCTTGCTGCTGGGCTGGCGCGTGGTGGCATGGTGGCGGGGGCGTTCCTAGCGCCAGCGGCGCCCCTACAGCATTGCCAGCATGATGGCGGCGGTTTCCGCGTCCGGCTGGCCGTCGTGCAGCGAGGGCCGGTAGTGCATCTGAAATGCCGCCAGCGTGTTGATCGTGGCGCGATCCAGAATGCCGTCCTGCGGGCACGCATAGCCCAGCCGTTGCATCTGTTTCTGGAACCAGGCCACGTCGGGCGTGCCTTGCGCCTGCAGGCGCGCCAGGTGGTCGGCGGCGCCCGCTTCGTTGTACCAGCGGCCTATTCCCGCCACGGCCAGCGCCTTCCAGGGAAAGAGCGGGCCCGGGTCCACCTTGCGCTGTGGCGCGATGTCGCTGTGGCCCACGACATTTTCAGGTGCGATCCCATGGCGTTTGATGATGTCCGCCAACAGAATGGTCAGCGCGCGCAGTTGGCGGTCGTCGTAGGCGTGCCAAAGGGGTTTGCCGTCCGGGCCTTCGGTCCAGCCGGCGTTCACGACCTCGATGCCGATGGATGTGCTGTTCATGGCGATGTTGCCGTACCAGGAGCTGGCGCCGGCGTGCCAGGCCGCGCGGTTCTCGTCGACCAGCCGATAGGTCCGCCCGTCGTCGTTCACCAGGTAGTGGGCGCTCACCTTGCCCTTGGACAGCAGCTCCATCGAGCGGGCGTCGTCCACGGTGGTGTAGTGCAGCACGACGGAGCGTACGCGGCTGCTTTGGCTCACGGCCGTGACAGAAGTGTCCAGATCGAGTCCGGCGGGTCCGCGCGCGGCGCAGCCCGCCAAAACCGCCGTGGCCAGCAGCGAGGCAATAAGACGGAACATGGTCAGCGGGCCAGGTAAAGGAACAGCGTGGGCAGCTTGTCGAGCTGGGGCGGCGGCAGCTGCTTCCATTCGGCCACGGTGTGGGTGGCGATCCATTCCTCGGCCGTTGTGACCGAGCGGGCCACGCAGAGCCTGGTGTCCGCCTTCAGGCTTGCCAGCAGCGTGGCGAACATGGCGGCGTTGCGGTAGGGCGTTTCGATCAGGAGCTGGGTCTGATTATGCTTTGCGGAATGCTGCTCCCAGGCGCGCAATTGCTTGGCGCGCTCGGCGGCATCCACGGGCGCGTAGCCGTGGAAGGCGAAGCGCTGGCCGTCCAGGCCGCTGGCCATGAGGCCCAGCAGAATCGAAGAGGGGCCGACCCAGGGCGTTACGGTGATGCCCAGGCGATGCGCGGCGGCCACCACCTTGGCGCCGGGGTCCGCCACCGCGGGGCAGCCCGCCTCTGAGACCAGTCCGATTTCCGCACCTTGCGCAACGGGCGCCAGCCAGGTTTTGATCTGAGCCGCATCGGCCTTGTCGGTCAGGGTGTGGATCGTGATTTCCTGCAGCGGCCGGGTGGTGCCGATGAGCTTCAGGAAGGCGCGGGCCGTCTTGGCGTTCTCGGCGATATAGGTGTCCAACCTGCCTGCCAGGGCGCGAACCTCGGCGGGTAGCCAGCGCTCCGGCGGCGCGTCGCCCAGGCCGACTGGAATGAGGTGCAGGATGCCGCTCATGCGGGGGCTCCTGGCGCGTCCAACGGATCCAGGCCGAACCGCGCTAGCATGCGCGTGAGCTCGATCAGGGGCAGGCCGATGATGGCCGTGGGATCGTCGCTCTGAATGCTCTCCATCAGGGCGATGCCCAGGCTTTCCGCCTTGGCGCTGCCTGCGGTATCGTAGGGTTCTTCGGCGCGCAGATAAGCGTCTATGGCGCGATCGGACAATTGGCGAAAGCGGCAGCGCGTGATGATGTCTGCTTTTTCCACCCGTTGCCCGTCCGTGACAGCCAGGGCGCTGTGAAACTCCACGATCTGGCCCGACAAGGCCCGCAATTGCGCCTGGGCGCGCGGGAAATCGCCTGGCTTGCCGATGGGGGCTCCGTCCACGGTAGCGACCTGGTCCGATCCGATAACGATGCTGCCGGGGTGGCTGACGGCCACCGCCATGGCCTTCGCCACGGACAGGCGTAGCGCCAGGGCAGCGGGCGTTTCGCCGGGCTGTGGCGTTTCGTCTACATCGGGGGAAATCGCCGTAAAGGGCAGGCGCAGGCGCGACAACAATTCTTTGCGGTAACGCGAGCTGGACGCGAGGATCAGGTTAGGCTTCAGGGGCATGCGGCATTTGACGGTGATACGTAAGTCACAGTATTATCTAACGTTTTGCGGCATTTTTGCAGGAACATCGACATGACACCTAAGGGATTGCCTGGCGGCGCTAGCCGCGACGCGGGCGGATCGGCAGGTGCAGCGAAGGGCGTGGATGGGGCTGCAAGCGGGGCTGCAAGCGGAGCTGCAAGCGGAGCTGCAAGCGAAAATGCGGTTGCGGATGTAAAACGCATCGACGCCTTCGCTTTTGCCCGTTTGGGCAGGCAGGCGCAAGGTAGCGTCGCTTTGGCTCGGCTTGTCCGGGTGGTTGAGGGCTTGCCCGATCAACCGCAGGGCGAGGCTGGGCTTGTGGCGTGGTCCGTACGGGGCGAAGAGGGCAAGACCGGCTTCTTGCTGGGTCAGCCGCTCTTGCATCTGCATGTGCAGGCAAATCCAGTGGTCATATGCCAGCGGTGCAATGCGCCGTTTGTATATCCGGTGGATAGTGAAGTCCTGCTGCAACTGGTCAAATCTGAAGACGACCTCGACGATGGTTATTCCGCTGCCGAACAAGGCGACGGTGATGACCAGGACGACGAGGACGACGAAGGCGAAGGAAGGGATTCTGCGCCTCATCTGCCTGAAAAGGTGGTGGGATCGCATCATTTTGATCTGCTGGCCCAGATCGAAGATGAGCTCATTCTGAGCATTCCGTATGTGCCCAAGCATGATGTATGCCTGGGCGCGCAGGCCAAAGTCAGCGACGTTCCTCAAGAGGAACCTGCTGTCAAGCGTCCGTCGCCGTTTGCGGTGCTGGAACAACTGAAGCACAAAGATTGAGATCAACATCGGGCCGCATCGCGTACAATGCGCCCCGTTTCTAGGAGTCATCATGGCCGTTCAACAAAACAAGAAGTCCCCCTCCAAGCGCGGTATGCACCGCTCGCACGATTTTCTGGTTGCTCCGTCGACCGCCATCGAGCCCAATACCGGTGAAACGCACCTGCGCCACCACATCAGCCCCAACGGCTTCTATCGCGGCCGTAAGGTCCTGAAGACCAAGGCCGACGAATAAGGCCCCCGGGCCGAACTCGTACTCGGACCAATTCGGCTGAGCGCTGATACCTGGCACCCGTGATACGCATCGCCATAGACTGTATGGGCGGAGACTTTGGTCTGCCCGTCACGATTCCGGCTGCGATCGAGTTCGCCCGGCAATTTCCGGACACCCGGCTATTGCTGGTCGGGCTTCCCGACGCTATCGAAGCGGCGCTTTCCGAGCACCGTAACGTAGCGCGCGATCGTCTGGAAATCGTGGCGGCTTCCGAGGTCGTCACCATGGACGACCCTGTCGAGGTCGCCCTGCGCCGCAAAAAAGACTCCTCCATGCGCCTGGCCGCCCAGTCCGTCAAGGATGGGCGCGCCGACGCCTGCGTTTCCGCGGGCAATACAGGCGCGTGGATGGCCATTTCACGCTATGTGCTCAAGACGCTGGACGGCATTGACCGGCCCGCGATCGCCACGTCCATTCCGAACCAGACGGGCCGCGCCACCACGGTGCTGGACCTTGGCGCGAATGTGGACTGCTCGGCCGAGCATCTGCTGCAGTTCGCCATCATGGGCGCCGCGCTGTCGCAGGCGGTGGACCATCGCGAAAACCCCACCGTGGGTTTGCTGAACATCGGCGAAGAAGTCATCAAGGGCAATGAAGTCGTCAAGGAAGCCGCCGAGCTTCTGCGCGGCAGCCCGTTGAATTTCTACGGCAACGTGGAAGGCAATGACATTTTCAAGGGCACGGTCGATGTCGTCGTCTGCGACGGTTTCGTCGGAAACGTCGTGCTCAAGTCCGTCGAGGGATTGGCGAAGATGCTGTCCAGCGTCATTCGCGAAGAGTTCAAACGCAATCTGATCACGCTGCTCGCCGGCGCGGTGGCCAAGCCGGTGCTGAACCGCCTGCGCCATCGTGTCGACAACCGGCGCTATAACGGCGCCGCGTTGCTGGGCCTGCGCGGCGTGGTCATCAAGAGCCATGGTTCCGCGGACGTTTACGCCTTCGGTTTTGCGTTGCAACGAGCCCGCGAAGCCGTAGTGAGTAAACTGCTGGAGCGCACCGCTCAGACGGTCGCTCAAATTACCAAGCGCGTTCAATCAGGCGAGGGCCCTTCGGCGCCGTCGCCAAACGTGGCTGGGGACACCGCTTGATGGATACCGCAATGAAATATTCCGTGATCGCGGGCACCGGCAGCTTCCTGCCGGAACGCGTGGTTTCGAATGACGAGCTGGCAGCGGAGTTGGCGACGCGCGACATCGCCACCTCGGATGAGTGGATTGTCGAACGCACGGGCATCCGGCAGCGCCGTCTGGCCGAGCGTGGCGTCACCACCAGCCAGCTGGCCACCGAGGCCTCGCGCCGCGCGCTGGCCGATGCCGGCGTAGACGCTTCCGAAGTCGACCTCATCGTGGTGGCCACGTCCACCCCTGACTTTGTGTTTCCCAGCACGGCTTGCCTGGTGCAGGCCAATCTGGGCGCCAAGGGTTCGGCGGCTTTCGATGTGCAGGCCGTGTGCAGCGGCTTCGTGTACGCGCTGACCACCGCCGACAGCTTCATCCGCGCGGGCCGCGCACGTTGCGCGCTGGTTATCGGCGCCGAGGTGTTTTCGCGCATCCTGGACTGGAATGACCGCAGTACCTGCGTGCTGTTCGGCGACGGCGCCGGCGCCGTGGTGCTGAAGGCCTCCGACCAGCCCGGCATCCTGGCCGCGCAGCTGCATGCCGACGGCAGCCAGATGAAGATCCTGAGCGCCGCGGGCAACGTGGCCTATGGCGACGTGACGGGCGACCCTTTCCTGCGCATGGATGGCCAAGCCGTCTTCAAGCAGGCCGTCACCGTGCTGGACCGCTCCGCGCGCGACACCTGCGCCGAAGCCGGTATCGAGATCGGCGACGTCGATTGGCTGATTCCGCATCAGGCCAACGTGCGCATCCTGAATTTCCTGGCCCGCAAGCTCAGCGTGCCGGTCGAGAAGGTCGTCATCACCGTCGACAGCCACGCCAATACGTCGGCGGCCAGCGTACCGCTGGCACTGGATGCCGCGCGCCGCGATGGCCGCGTCAAGCCGGGCCAGCTCATCCTGATGCAAGGCGTGGGCGGCGGATTCACCTGGGGCTCGGTACTGGCCCGCATGTAAGGGTGCGCCCGGGCGGTGCGGCTTGCATGCCGCACCCGCCAAGAGAGCGCGCCCGGCATCTCCCACAGACACTGAATCAATCCAAACGCTCAATCATGAAAATCGCTTTTGTCTTTCCCGGCCAAGGTTCGCAAGCTATCGGCATGCTGGATGCCTGGTCGGGCGTCGCGGCCGTCGCCGACACCGTGGCGCAGGCTTCGCAGGCCCTTGGGCAGGACCTGGGCGCGCTGATCGCGCAGGGGCCCGTTGAGCAGCTCAACCTGACCACCAATACCCAGCCCGCCATGCTGACGGCCGGCGTTGCGTGCTACGCGGCCTGGTGCGCCGCCGGGGGCCGCAAGCCCGACGTCGTGGCCGGCCACAGCCTGGGCGAATACGCCGCGCTGACGGCCGCCGGATCGCTGACGCTTGACGACGCCGTGCGCCTGGTGCGCGTGCGCGCCGACGCCATGCAGGCCGCCGTGCCGGTCGGCACCGGCGCCATGGCCGCCATTCTTGGGCTGGACGATGACGCCGTGCGTGCCGCGTGCGCCGCCGCCGCCCACGGCGAAGTCGTCGAAGCCGTGAATTTCAATGCGCCCGCGCAAGTCGTGATCGCGGGGCACAAGGCCGCCGTCGAGCGCGCGTGCGAACTGGCCAAGGCGGCGGGCGCCAAGCGCGCATTGCTGCTGCCGGTGTCCGCGCCGTTCCATTCCAGCCTGCTCAAACCCGCCGCCGATGTGCTGGCCGCGGCGCTGGCCGGGGTGAGCGTGTCGGCGCCGCAGATTCAAGTCATCAACAACGTCGACGTGGCCACGCCTGTCGAGCCCGGTGCCATCCGGGATGCGCTGGTGCGCCAGGCATGGCATCCTGTGCGCTGGGTCGAAACCCTGCGCGCGATGAAGGCGCAAGGCGTCACCCACATCATCGAGTGCGGTCCCGGCAAGGTGCTGGCGGGCCTGACCAAGCGTATCGACCCCGAACTTACCGGCCTGGCCATCACCGACCCCGCTTCGCTAGAGGCCGCGCTGGCCGTCGTCAACGGAAATTAAAGCTATGGATAACACCTCGATCGAGTTGCAGGGCAAGATCGCGCTGGTCACCGGCGCCACGCGCGGCATCGGCCGCGCCATCGCCCAGGAACTGGCCGCTCGCGGCGCGACGGTCGTCGGCACCGCCACTTCCGAGTCGGGCGCGGCCGCCATCACCGAAGCGCTGGCTCCGTTGGGCGGCCGAGGCGTGGTGCTTGACGTGACCGACGCCCAAGCCTGCGACGCGCTGATCGATGCGCTGGGCAAGGAAGGCGGCGGTCCGCATATCCTCGTCAATAACGCTGGCATCACCCGTGATACGCTGGCGATGCGCATGAAAGACGACGATTGGTCGGCGGTCATCGACACGAACCTGGCCTCGGTTTTCCGCTTGTCGCGCGCGGTTTTGCGCAGCATGATGAAAGCCCGCTGGGGACGGATCATCAACGTGACCTCGGTGGTGGGTTCCAGCGGTAACGCCGGGCAGGCCAACTACGCGGCCGCCAAGGCGGGCGTGGCGGGCATGTCGCGCGCACTGGCGCGTGAACTGGGCAGCCGCAACATCACCGTGAACTGCGTGGCTCCAGGCTTCATCGATACGGATATGACGCGCGCGCTGGGTGAAAACCAGACCGCGGCGCTGTTGCAGCAGATACCGCTGGGCCGTTTGGGTTCGCCCACGGACATCGCCCATGCGGTGGCCTTTTTGTCCGGGCCGCAGGCGGGTTACATTACCGGCACCACCCTGCACGTCAACGGCGGGATGTACATGCAATAAATCACGAATCGCGCGTGGCGGCCTGGACCGCCGCGCCACCTCCGGGAAACCGGCGGAGCAGCGCGCGATTCACCGGAAACGCCGGTCACGGGTATTCCTGCGTCACTCTTGGCGACAGAACTGGTGCTCGGTGTTATTTTTGTCACGGTCAGGCGTTGCATCACTCCGCGCTTGGCTATAATTCGCGGGATTTTTCCCATTTGGAGATCTGCATGGAAAGCATCGAACAGCGCGTCAAGAAGATCGTCGCTGAACAACTTGGCGTGAACGAAGCCGAGATCAAGAACGAATCCTCCTTCCTTGACGACCTCGGTGCCGATTCGCTCGACATGGTCGAACTGGTCATGGCCCTCGAAGACGAATTCGAGACCGAGATCCCCGACGAAGAGGCCGAAAAGATCACGACCGTGCAACAAGCGATTGACTACATCAATTCGCACGGTAAGCAGTAAGCTCAGCCTATATCGTTCTGGTTGCCCGAGATGACCTCGGCCAACCGGGAATCGGGGCGGTTTCAGGAATTTGCCGTGTGGTCCACGTGCGGGAAGGGTGTGGTTGAACCCGACCCGCTTTCGCGTGGTCCACACGTGCAGCGCATCCCGAAAACCGCCTTTCTTTTGTCTGTTTGAGGAGTCATCCGTGAAGCGACGTGTCGTCATCACCGGCCTGGGTATCATTTCCCCCGTAGGGAACGATCTGACCACCGCTTGGGACAATATCGTCAACGGACGTTCTGGCATCAGCCGCATCACCCGTTTCGATCCCTCGGCTATCACCACCCACATTGCTGGCGAAGTCAAAGACTTCGACATCAGTACCTATGTTTCGGCCAAGGAAGCCCGCCAGATGGATACGTTCATCCATTACGGCCTGGCTGCCGGAATGCAGGCTTGGCGCGATTGCGGTCTGGAAGTCACCGAAGCCAATGCAGAACGCATCGGCGTGATCGTGGGCTCCGGCATCGGCGGTCTGCCGCGCATTGAAGAAACCCAGGTCGAATATCTGGCCAAGGGGCCGCGCCGGATTTCTCCGTTCTTCGTCCCGGGTTCGCTGATCAACCTGATCTCCGGCCATCTGTCGATCACCTATGGCATGAAAGGCCCGAGCTACGCCGTCGTGTCGGCCTGCACCACCGGCCTGCATTGCATCGGCGATGCCGCGCGCCTGATCGAATACGGCGATGCCGACGTCATGGTGGCTGGCGGTGCCGAATCCACCGTGTCGCCGCTGGGCATTGGCGGGTTTGCCGCAATGCGCGCATTGTCCACCCGCAACGATGATCCTGAAACGGCTTCGCGTCCCTGGGACCGCGACCGCGACGGCTTCGTGCTGGGCGAGGGCGCCGGTGTTCTGGTGCTGGAAGAGTACGAGCACGCCAAGAAGCGCGGCGCGCGCATCTACGGCGAACTCGCAGGCTACGGCATGAGTTCCGACGCGCACCACATCACGGCCCCCGACAAGGACGGCCCGCGCCGCGGCGTCTTGAACGCCCTGCGCAACGGCGGCCTGAATGCGGACGACATCCAGTATGTCAACGCGCACGGCACGTCGACGCCCTTGGGCGACAAGAACGAAACCGACGCCCTGAAGCTGGCGTTCGGCGAGCACGCCAAGAAGCTGGTGGTCAATTCGACCAAGTCGATGACCGGCCACTTGCTGGGCGCCGCCGGCGGCATCGAAGCCGTGTTCACGACCATGGCCGTGTACAACCAGGTTTCGCCTCCCACGATCAACATCTTCAATCAGGATCCTGAATGCGATCTGGATTACTGCGCCAACGAGGCGCGGCAGATGAAGATCGACGTCGGCCTTTCCAACTCGTTCGGCTTCGGCGGCACCAACGGCTCCATGGCCGTTCGCCGGGTCTGATTTGGAAGGTCCGGTCCCGGGGCGTTGGTCGTTTCGCGTGCCTGTCGCGCAGCCCAGGGGCGCAATCGCGCTCTTCGGGCTGGCGTATGCCGCGGCAGGGGCCAGCGCCTTGACCGCGGCGTCCTGGTACGGTCACGCCTGGGCGGGCATCGCGACGCTTGCATGCCTGCTTGTGCTGGCTGGGCTGTTACACTCGGCACGGAGCACCCTGTCCCCGGTAACGGCATTGCGTACGGCGGCCGGGGCTGGCCGCTGGCAGATGCGCCGGCCCCAGGGCTGGCAAGATGCGGTGCTGCTGGATCAGCAGCGCGGCTTTGCCTGGCTGACGCTCACTTTGCAGCCTTTGCCCACCGGGAGTACGGCCTTCACCTCTAGCAAAATCACTCTTACCGTCTGGCGGCAGACGTTGCGACCCGAGTCCTGGCGGCGCCTGCGCCTGCTGGCGGGTACCGCGCGGCGTCCCCGTCCGGCGGTCCGCCCGCGGGAGACGTCATGAGCGAGCGCGAAGTCGACGCGGAGCTTGTCGCGCGCGTGCAGCGGGGCGACAAAAAAGCATTTGATCTGCTGGTGCTCAAGTACCAGCGCAAGATTCTCCGCCTGCTGGCCCGGATGATCCGCGACCCCTCGGAAATCGAGGACGTGGCCCAGGAGGCGTTCATCAAGGCCTACCGGGCCTTGCCGCAGTTCCGCGGCGACAGCGCTTTCTACACCTGGTTGTATCGTATCGCCATCAATACGGCCCGAAACTGGCTTGCATCGCAGGGCCGGCGTCCCAGCGCGCCGAATGCGATAGAAACGGAAGACGGTGAAACTTTTAACGAAACCGACAACCTAACCGATATAAGCACGCCGGAATCCATGGTTGCCAGCCGCGAAATCGCCGAAACGGTGAACGCCGCGATCGAGGAGTTGCCCGAAGAGTTGCGCACCGCAATTGTCCTGCGTGAAATCGAAGGTATGAGCTACGAAGACATCGCCCAAAGCATGGATTGCCCGATCGGTACGGTGCGCTCCCGCATTTTTCGTGCGCGCGAAGCCATCGCCACCAAGTTGCGTCCATTGCTTGACACCGATGTCGAGCGTCGCTGGTAAGGAGTGGCAGTCATGCAAACAGCAGCCAAGTCCGTTGTGATCACCGAGTCCTCCTGGGAGGAATCGGTTTCCGCCTGGATGGACGGAGAGGATTCCGACGATGTTCTTTCCAGTCTGTTGTCCAAAGAGGGACGTCAGACCTGGGACACCTATCATCTGATCGGTGATTCCCTGCGCAATTCCGACTTGGCGCTGACGCCCAGCGCGGCGTTCCAGGCCCGCCTCGCACGGGCGCTGGACGCGGAATTGCCCATCGTAGCGGCGCCCCGGCGCCGCTCGCCTTTGCGCGTCGGCCTGTCCGGCCTGGCCGTGGCGGCGGCGGTCGCGACGGTCGCCTGGGTGGCGCAGCCGTACCTGACGGGCGGACCGGCCACGGAAGTGCGGGTACTGGCCGATGCCAGCAACCCGGGTTCGGGCGCCGACGATTCGGGCTTGCGCGACTACCTCGAGGCCCATCGCCAGATGGCGGGTCCCAGCGCGGTGCGGCAGGTGTCGTTTGATGGCGGAGCGGGACGTTGATGGCGCTTGTGCTTCCGTCACGTTGGCCGGTGCTGGCACGTGGCGTCACTTGGCAGGCTCACCGCGCCGGCTGGCTCGCCGCCACGCTCCTGGCCGCGTTTCTTGCCGCGCACGACCCCGCGGCAGCCGCCGGTAATGCGCCGGCCAGCCAGACCGATGATGTCGTCCAGCTGCTGACGCGCATCCAGCAGGCGGCGCGCAAGCAGGACTACGCCGGCGTCTTCATGTATCAGCAAGGCGAGATGATCCAGTCTTCGCGCCTGGTGCACGTCATGGACGGCACGGGTGAGCGCGAACGCCTCGAGATCCTCGACGGCCAGCCGCGCGAGTACCTGCGCCACAACGACGATGTGCAGTGCCTGATTCCCGAACGCAAGACCGTGCTGGTGGAGCGCCGCCGCGGCGATCGCTTCCCCGGCTTGCTGCTGGGCGATCCGGCGAACCTGTCCGAACACTACAAGATCCGCACCGAGCCCGCGCTGCACCGCGTGGCCGGCCGGGAATGCCGGCTGATCACGATCGAGCCGCTGGACAAGCTGCGCTACGGCTATCGGCTGTGCGCGGACGTGGAAACCAACCTGCTGCTGAAGGCCCAGACCTTGAACGCCGCGCGCGGCGTGGTCGAACAGGTGTCCTTTACGTCGTTGCGCCTGGGTTCGGAAGTGGACCCTCAAACGCTGTCGTCGCGTTGGAATACGCGCGACTGGAAGGTGCTTGAGCCCAGCATGAAGCCGGTGGACCTGGCGGCTCAGGGATGGCGCATCCCGGCGCCCAAGGGATTCACGCCCATCATGCAGGTGGGGCGCTCCATGGCGCGCGGCTCTCCGGTGAGTCAGATGGTGCTGACCGATGGCCTGGCGGCCATCTCGGTGTTCATCGAGCCCTACGACAGCCAGCGCGACCATCATCCGCCCCACGGCGCGGCACAGCGCGGTTCGATCAATGTCTACAGCACGCGCATCGCGGACTTCTGGCTGACGGCCGTGGGCGAAGTGCCCGTGGCGACGCTGGAACAGCTTGCGGAAGCCACAGAATACGTGCCCGCCGCACCCGCGGCGGCAGCACCGGCGGGGGCTGGATCCAAGTGATCCGCTTCGCGCCGCAAGCAGTAATCTCGGAGTGACTTATGAAAGCAATGACGGTGTCGAACGCTTTTTTCCGGCGCTTTCTGGCGGTTGTCGCGGCGGGCGTGATGTTGTCCACCGCCTACGTTCCCGCGTCGGTCGCGCAGACACCGCCTCCGGCCGGGCTGCCCGATTTCACAACCATCGTTGAAAAGGCCGACCCCGCGGTCGTCAATATCCGCACCACGGCCACCGTGCCGGTGCGGGGCGGCGTGGGCCCTGGCGGCAATGATCCGTACGAACTGTTCCGCTGGTTCTTCGGCCCTGAATTTCAGCCTCCGGGCGGCGGCCAGCCGTCCCCCAATCCGCGTCAGCGCCCGCAGCCTTCCCAGCCGGAAGAGCGCACGGTGCCTCGTGGCGTCGGTTCGGGGTTTTTCATCTCGGCCGATGGCTACATCCTGACCAATAACCACGTGGTGGTGGATGCCACGGATATCTACGTCACCTTGACGGACGGCCGTGAATTCAAGGCCAAGGTCATTGGCACGGACGAGCGCACCGATGTGGCGCTTATCAAGATCGAAGCCAAGGATATGACCCCGCTGGTGATCGGGGATCCCAAGAAACTGAAGAAGGGGCAGTGGGTGCTGGCCATCGGTTCGCCGTTCGGCCTGGACTCCACCGTGACCTCCGGCATCGTCAGCGCCATCGGCCGCGACACCGGCGAGTACCTGCCGTTCATCCAGACGGATGTCGCGGTCAACCCGGGCAACTCGGGCGGTCCCCTGATCAACCTGGAAGGCGAGGTGGTGGGCATCAATTCCCAGATCATTTCGCGCAGCGGCGGCTTCATGGGCATTTCGCTGGCCATCCCGATCGACGAAGCCATGCGCGTGGTGGATCAACTGCGCACCACGGGCAAGGTCACGCGGGGCCGCGTCGGAGTGCAGATCGGCGAAGTGGGCAAGGATGTGGCCGAGGCCATTGGCCTGCCCAGGGCCGAGGGCGCGCTGGTCAGCAGCGTGGAAGCCGAGGGTCCGGCCGAACAGGCGGGCGTGCAGCCCGGCGACGTGATCCTGAAGTTCAACAACGAACCGATCAAGCGCTGGTCCGATCTGCCGCGTATCGTGGGCGAAACCAAGCCGGGCACGCGCGCCGACATGGAAGTCTGGCGCAAGGGCAAGAGCATGACGCTGTCGGTGAAGGTGGGCGAGATCCCGGCCGAGAAGACGGCTGCGGCCGGCAAGAAGGCGGCCCCGGCCCCCGAGCCTACCAACGCGCTGGGACTGGGCGTGGTGGATGTGCCTGCCGATGTCCAGAAGAAGTTGCGCATCAAGGGTGGCGTGCAGGTGAAGGTCGCCGAGGGCGTCGCCGGGAAGGCGGGCCTGCAGGAAGGCGATATTGTGTTGGCCCTGAACGACACCGACGTCACCAGCGCCAAGCAGTTCGCTGAACTCGTCGCCAAGCTCGACAAGGGCCGCGCGGCGGGCTTGCTGGTGCGCCGTGGCGACCAGACGCAATGGGTGGCGGTGCCCGCATCGAAGTGATGCGTCACGGCGCCCCGAAGGGGCGCTTTTTGCCTTGGGGCGGCCCTTCAGCAAAAAAAATGCCCAAGACCAGCTAAAATGGCTGGTTGCCGCAAGAGGGGGCGCCAGGCGCCCCCTCGTTTTTGCCCGGGCTTTCCAGCCCCAGCGCCCCTCACGTCTGCCGTGCGTATTCCGGCGGCGGTGTTTCCGGCAGTGTGCCGAGTGTTCCGTCCCTTATAATTTCAAGCATGCAGCATATTCGCAACTTCTCCATCATTGCCCACATCGATCATGGTAAATCGACCCTGGCCGATCGCCTGATCCAGCGCTGCGGCGGATTGGCGGATCGCGAAATGTCGGCGCAGGTTCTCGATTCCATGGAAATCGAGCGCGAGCGCGGCATCACCATCAAGGCCCAGACCGCCGCCCTGCACTACAAGGCGAAGGACGGCAAGACCTATAACCTGAACCTGATCGACACCCCGGGGCACGTGGACTTCTCGTACGAAGTCAGCCGTTCCCTGTCGGCGTGCGAAGGCGCGCTGCTGGTGGTGGACGCTTCGCAGGGCGTCGAGGCCCAGACTGTCGCCAACTGCTACACGGCCATCGAGCTGGGCGTGGAAGTCGTGCCGGTGCTGAACAAGATGGACCTGCCGCAGGCCGACCCCGAGGGCGCGCGCCAGGAAGTCGAAGACGTGATCGGCATCGACGCGTCGGAGGCGGTGCTGGCCAGCGCCAAGACCGGCATGGGCATCGACGAGATCCTCGAGACCATCGTTGCCCGCGTGCCGGCGCCCAAGGGCGACCCCGACGCGCCGTTGCAGGCGCTGGTCATCGACTCGTGGTTCGACAACTACGTGGGCGTGGTCATGCTGGTGCGCATCATCAATGGCGTGCTCAAGCCCAAGGACAAGATCCTGCTGATGGCCTCCGGCGCCACCCACCTTTGCGAGCAGACCGGTGTGTTCACCCCGAAGTCGCAGCAGCGCCCGCACCTGTCGGCGGGCGAGGTCGGCTTCATCATCGCCGGCATCAAGCAACTGGAAGACGCCAAGGTCGGCGATACTGTCACGCTGGCCAACAAGCCGGCCGCGTCGGCGCTGCCGGGCTTCAAGGAAGTCAAGCCGCAGGTGTTCGCCGGCCTGTATCCGGTGGAAAGCTCCGAATACGATCAGCTTCGCGACTCGCTCGACAAGCTCAAGCTGAACGACGCGGCGCTGATGTTCGAACCGGAAGTGTCGCAGGCGCTGGGCTTCGGCTTTCGCTGCGGCTTCCTGGGCCTCTTGCACATGGAAATCGTGCAGGAACGCCTGGAACGGGAATTCGACATGGACATCATCACTACCGCGCCGTCGGTGGTGTACGAGGTCGAGCAGCGCGATGGCTCCGTGATCACCGTGGAAAGCCCGTCGCGCATGCCGGAAGTGGGCAAGATCCAGGACATTCGCGAACCCATCGTGAAGGTCACGCTGTTCATGCCGCAAGACTACGTCGGCCCGGTCATGACGCTGTGCAACAACAAGCGCGGCTCCCAGGTCAACATGAGCTATCACGGCCGCCAGGTCCACTTGGTGTACGAGATCCCGCTGGCCGAGATCGTGCTGGACTTCTTCGACAAGCTGAAGTCGGTCTCGCGCGGCTATGCGTCGATGGACTATGAGTTTCTGGAGTACCGTTCGGCCGATGTCGTGCGCGTGGACCTGCTGATCAACAACGACCGGGTCGACGCGCTGGCGGTGATCGTCCACCGCAGCAATGCGCGCCACCGCGCCCGCGATGTTGTCACGCGCATGCGCGGCTTGATACCGCGCCAGATGTTCGACGTCGTCATCCAGGCGGCTATCGGCGCTGAAATCATCGCGCGCGAAAACGTGAAGGCGCTGCGCAAGAACGTGCTGGCCAAGTGCTATGGCGGCGACATCTCGCGCAAGAAGAAGCTGCTGGAAAAGCAGAAGGCCGGCAAGAAGCGCATGAAGCAGGTGGGCAGCGTGGAAATCCCGCAGGAGGCGTTCCTGGCCATCCTGCAAGTGGAAGACAAATAGAACCAAAAAGAAGGCGGTTAGCTGATGAGTTGGAACTTTGCCCTGATCTTGTTTGTTCTGCTGGTCCTGACCGGCATTATCTGGGTGCTTGATCTGGCGGTGCTGCGCAAGGGGCGTGAGCGCCGCGCTCAAGCGGCGATGGCGCAGTACGACGCCGCCCTGGTCGGCGACGCCCAGGAAGCCGAGCGCCTGCGCCGCGAGGCCGGCGATGCCGCGCGGCGCGTGCCGTGGTGGATCGAGTATGCGGTCAGCTTCTTTCCGGTCATCCTGTTCGTGTTCATGCTGCGTTCGTTCGTGGTGGAGCCGTTCCGCATTCCGTCGGGCTCCATGTTGCCCACGCTGCAATCGGGCGACCTGATCCTGGTGAACAAGTTCAGCTATGGCCTGCGCCTGCCGGTGATCGACAAGAAGATCGTCGACATCGGCACGCCGCAGCGCGGCGACGTGTTTGTATTCCGCTACCCCGTCGATCCGGACGTCGATTACATCAAGCGCGTGGTCGGTCTGCCTGGCGACGAAATCGCCTATCTGGACAAAAAGCTGTACGTGAATGGCGAATTGGTGCCGCATGTGCGCGACGGCGACTATTTCGAGCCGGACCGTGTTTCGTATATAGCCCAATATAAAGAGAAGTTGGGCGACGTTGAGCACAAGATCCTGCTGGATGAGGGCAAGCCGCAGGATTATTCGCCGATGTGGCAATTTCCCAACCGCGGAAACTGCCAATACAGCCGCAATGGGGTACGCTGCAAAGTACCGGAAGGGAATTTTTTCGCCATGGGCGATAATCGGGATAACAGCGCTGACAGCCGGTACTGGGGGTTCGTTCCTGAATCCAATATCGTCGGCCGCGCCTTTTTCATCTGGATGAACTTCAGCGATCTCAGCCGCATCGGCCGGTTCAACTGATTATGTCGCTAGCCACGCTAGAAACCCGCCTGGATTACCACTTCGGTGATGCAGCCTTGCTTGAACAGGCACTGACGCATCGCAGTCATGGCGCGCGCCATAACGAGCGGTTGGAATTCCTTGGGGATTCCGTGCTGAACTTCGTCGTGGCGGCGATGCTGTTCGAGCGCTATACCAAAATCGACGAAGGCGATCTGTCGCGCCTGCGGGCCAATCTGGTCAAACAGGCGTCGCTGGCGGATATCGCCCAGCGGCTGGAACTGTCCCAGTACCTGCGCCTGGGCGAAGGCGAATTGAAGAGCGGCGGCTTCCGCCGTCCTTCCATCCTGGCCGACACCGTCGAAGCGATTTTCGGCGCCGTCTTCCTGGATGCGGGGTTTGACGCCGCCCGTCGCGTGATCGTGCGCCAGTACCAGCCGGTACTGGCCACCGTAGACCCCAAGACCCTGGGCAAGGACGCCAAGACCTTGCTGCAGGAGTTCCTGCAGGGCCGCAAGCTGGCGCTGCCGTTGTACACGGTGGTGGCCACGCATGGCGCGGCCCACAGCCAGCAGTTCGAGGTCGAATGCGCCATCCCGGCGCTGGAGATCAAGGTTACGGCGCCCGGCGCCAGCCGCCGCGCCGCCGAGCAATCGGCGGCCAAGCTCGCGCTGGAGGCCGCGTTGGCCATCAGCCCGGCAACCAAGGCTGCCCGCAAGTCGGGCAAGGCGCGCAAAACCGCGCAATTGTCGCTGCCCGTGGCAGTGGCTCAAGAGACTAAATGAGCGATACCCCTTTTCGTACCGGCTTTATTGCCATTGTTGGCCGTCCCAATGTGGGCAAGTCCACGCTGACTAACGCCCTGATCGGCTCCAAGATTTCCATCGTGTCGCGCAAGGCGCAGACCACGCGCCACCGCATCCACGGGGTGCTGACCCGCGAACACGAGCAATTCGTGTTCGTCGATACGCCGGGCTTCCAGACGCGGCATGGCGGCGCGATGAACCGCATGATGAACCGCGTCGTGACCCAGGCCCTGGCCGATGTGGACGTCGTGGTGCATGTGGTCGAAGCCGGCAAATGGTCCGAGGGCGACGCCAAGCTGCTGCCGCTGCTGCCCAACCCGGAGCGCACGATTCTGGTCGTCTCCAAAATCGACGCCCTGAAGAACCGCGACGACTTGTTTGCCTTCGTTTCCAAGATCATGGCGCTGCATCCGTTTGGCGCCGTGGTGCCGGTCAGCGCCAGCAAGAACCAGCAGCTTGACCAGTTGCTGGAAGAGATCGCGTCCCGCCTGCCGGAAGGCGAGGCGATGTTCGAAGAAGACACGCTGACCGACCGCCCCATGCGCTTTATCGCCGCCGAACTGGTGCGCGAGAAGATCTTCCGCCTGGTCGGCGACGAACTGCCTTACGGCTGCACCGTCGTCATCGAGCAATGGGAAGAAACGGCCAAGGGCGCGAGCATCAACGCTTGCGTGGTGGTCGAGCGCGACAGCCACAAGCCCATCCTGTTGGGCACGGGCGGCATGCACATGAAGCGTATCGCCTCGGAGGCGCGGCAGGACATTGCCAAGCTGCTGGACAAGCCCGTACACCTTGAGGTCTACATCAAGGTGCGCAAGGGCTGGTCCGACCGCGAGGGTGCGCTGCGCGATCTGGGATATGAGTAGAAGGGCGCCTCGCGTCCAGGATCGTCCCGGATTCATGTTGCACGCCACCGCGTGGCGTGAAACCTCCCTGATCATTCAGACTTTTTCGCGCGATCATGGCTGCGTCGCCATGGTCGCGAAGGGCGCCAAGCGCCCTTATTCCGTTTTGCGCCCCGTGCTGTCCGCATTTCAGCCCTTGCTGCTGTCATGGACCGGCAACGGCGAAGTCAAGACGCTGACGCGCGCCGAGATCGCGGGCATACGTCCGCTGGCCGGCTCCGCGCTGATGTCGGCCTGGTACATGAACGAGCTGCTGCTGCGCCTGTTGCCCCGAGAGGACGCGCATCCGCTGCTGTTCGACGCCTACGACATGGCCTTGCAGCAATTGTCGGGCGGCACCCGCGCGGCGGGCGCGCTGCGGCGCTTCGAATGGACCTTGCTGCGCGAGACCGGATATGGCGTGGACGAACCTCCCCCCGATTTCGACGATCCGGTGATCGAGCCCGCGCTGCGCAGCGATCTGCGCGCGCGCCTGGCCGAGAACCTGGCCGGCCGCCCGCTGTCGACACGGCGCGTGCTGCTGGACCTGCAACGCATCTGAGCGTCGCGCGCCCGAGCCATGACCTTCACGCTCAAACAGGTCGAGACCTTCCGTACCGTCTATGAGACGGAGAGCGTGACCGCCGCCGCCCGGCGGCTGGATGTATCACCCGCGACGGTCAGCGCCACGCTGGCCGCGCTGGAAGCCAGTATCGAACTGCGCCTGTTCGAACGCGTCCGCCAGCGCATGCAGCGCACGCCCGAAGCCACCCTCCTGTACGAAGAAATCCGCCGCCTGAATGTCGGCCTGGAAAGCCTGGGGCGCAAGATCCGCGCGATCCGCGGCGCGGCCCAGCCGAGGCTGCGCATCGGCTGCATCCATGCGTACAGCGGGGTCATTGTCAGCGACGCCATCTCGCGCTTTCGCACGCGCTACCCCGACACACCGCTCTATCTGCAGATCCGCGATTCCAACACCTTGCGCGACATGGTGGTGTCGGGCGAACTCGATCTGGCGGCGGTCGCCGACGAATCGGAGCTGGAAGGCCTGCGCGGGCACCGCCTGGCCAGCCTGCGCGCGGTGGCTGTCTTTCCGGCCGGGCATGCGCTGGCGCGGCTCGACGCGGTGGAGTTCTCGCACCTGGCCGATGCGGACGTGATTCTTCTGAACGCGGAGGATGGCTCGCGCAAACGCCTGGACTCGCTGTTGCACCAGGCCGGCCAGAGCCTGCGGGTGGCCATCGAAACTCCCTATTCCAGCACCGTTTGCCAGCTGTCGCTGGCCGGCCACGGAGTCGGCATCGCCAATCCCGCGACGGCGCTGGGCATGGAGACGGCGGGCCTGTGTTACCGCCCGCTGGCGGCTCCCGTGCATTTCGAGTGCCACATGATCCTGCATGGGAGCCGGCCCTTGTCCGAAGCGGGCAAGTTCTGGGCCACCTGCCTGCGCGCGGCGCTGGCTCCGCTGGTCGAGCGTTTCGGCGTCTAGCTTGCACGGACGCCGATGGGCGCCTTCGTCAGCCCCGGCGCCCGTCGGACGTCAGCATCAGGACCACGGTCGACTCCGCATCCAGCACGCCCGCGCGCCTGAGCCGGGGCACGGCCGCCAGCGCGGCGGCGGAGGACAGTTCCGTGCCCAGCCCCATGTGTTCCAGTCTTTGCCGCGCCCGGACGGCGTCGGGGTCGGAGACCTCGACGGGCGCGCCGCCCGAGCGGAACAGGGCTTCCAGCGCTTGCAGCGTGCATGTGCCGCCGGCAATCGAGTACTGGTCGGTCGCGCCTTCCCACTGGCCCCGGGCATCGCCCGTGGCCAGGGCCCGCGACAGGCGGGCATAGGGCTCCACCGCGTGCAGGCGGGGCAGGCGCGCGACGCGTCCGCTTTGCAGCAGGTGCTGCCAGCCCAGGAAAATTCCCCAGAGCAGGTCACCCCGCGCGGTGGGCACGACGATGTCGGTGGGGACGCCGCAAACGTCCAGAATCTCCTGGGCGATGGGCTTGTAGCCTTCCACGCCATAGGGATGCGTGCCCACCGGCGGATTCAGGTAATTGGTGCCGGCGAACGCGCCGTGGTTGCGGCACAGGTCGGCCACGTATGGCCAGCGTCCCAGGCTGTCCTCGAAGATGCTGAGCCGCGCGCCGAAGCGCTCCATGGCTTCGCGCTGCAGGGGCGGGCAATTGCGGGTGATGGCGATATCGGCCTGCAGGCCGGCCGCGGCGCAATAGGCCGCCAGCGAGACGCCGGCATTACCGCTGGAAGCGGCCGCCACGCGGGACGCGCCAGCCAGGCGGGCGCGCGAAACCAGTTGTGCCGCCATCCGGTCCTTGTGGCTGCCCGTGGGATTTGCGCTTTCGCACTTGAGCCAGAGCTGGCCGACGCCTTCGGACCGCGCGAGCTCCTCGGCGGCCAGCATGGGCGTGGCGCCTTCACCCAGCGTGACGGGCGCCAGCACGGGCAAGGGGATGGCGCCGTCACGCGGGGAAGGGCCGTAGCGGCATTCCAGCGTGGCGGGATGGCGGGCCGCGAGGCAGTTGGGGCAGCCTTCGGGATAGTCGCCCGGTGGCCAAAGGCTTGCGCAGCGGATACAGCGCAGGCCGGTCAAGCTAGGGTTCATCTGCATGGGTCAGTACTTGGATGCAAGGGAGTCCAGGGGAAGGGCGGGCGCGACCTGCAGCAGGCAGTCGCCGTCGCCGCTGCGGGCGATGGCGCGCAGGCAGACCACGGTGCCCGCCTGCGGGCTGAGCAGGGCGCGCATGGGGGTGTCGGGGCGTGCGGGCTCGATCAGGCGGCCGATGTCCTGGCGCGCGGCGACGGATTGCCCCAGTTCGACGCCGGGCACGAATACGCCGGGTTCGCGCGTGCGCAGCGTGGCGGCGGGCGCATCCAGGTCATAGAGCCGGATCTCAGGATTGCGCGGCAGGGGATGGTCCGGCATCAGGCCCAGTTCGGCCAGACAGCCCAGCAGCCCCTCGCGGCAGCGCTCGGCAAGGCCGCGGCTGGTTTCCCTGCCGCCGCCGATTTCCGCGCTCAGGCGCAGGACGCCGTGGCGGCTGGCCGCGGCCGGCATGGAGCCGCTTTCGCCGCCGCGAAAGAACACGCAATGGGGCAACCCGAAGGCACGGGCCAAGGCGGGCAGGCGGGCGTCGTAGGCATCGTCGCCGTAGCGGGTGATCACCGACGAGGGCAGGTAGCGCAGGGATGCGCCGCCGCTGTGCACGTCCACCATTGCCTGCACGCGGGGCAGCAGCCGGGCTTCCAGCGCGGCCGCGATGCTTTCCGTATAGCCGCGCGCCGGCTCGCCCAGGAAGGCCCGATTCAGATTGCCGCCGTCGGAGGGCGACAGGCGCGTGCCGGCCAGCGAGGCCTCCGCGTTGACGGCCGGCAGCAGGAAGACCGTGCCGCGCTGCAGAATTTCCGGCAATTGGTGCCATAGGTCCAGCACTGCCGCCTGGCCTTCCCATTCGTCGCCATGCACGCCGGCGATCAGGGCGACAGCGGGGCCTGGCCCGGCCTCCACCCGCAGCATGGGGATCGTGATGCGCCGGTAAGCCGATTCGTTGGTAGCGGCGGCCACCGAGAAATCCTCCCGGCTTACCCGTGCCATGCGGATGCTCCCAGGCGGGCGCGGACCCGGCTCAATCCAGCGTGGCGGCCTTGATGATGCTTTCCCATTTGGGCAGCTCCTTGAGAATCTGTGTCTGGACGTCCTGGGGCGTGCCGCCCAGGGGTTCCTGGGACCGGCTGCGCAGTTCCCTGCTGACGCCATCTGAACGCAAGGCCTGGTTCATCGCTGCGTTCAGCCGGGAGATGACGGCGCGCGGGGTTCCAGCGGGTGCGACCAGCGCGCTCCAGGCCGACTGCTCGTAATCCGGATAGCCCTGTTCGGCCACGGTCGGCACATCGGGATTGGAGGCGGCGCGCTTGCGGGTGGTGACGGCGAGCGCCCGCAGCCGCCCGTCTTTCAGGTTGCCGATCAGAGGCGGCAGGTTTTCCATCATGGAGTCGACGTGGCCGCCCAGCAGGTCGGACAGTTGCGCGGCCGTGGCCTTGTAGGGAATCTGGCGGACGGCGGCGCCGGTTTGGGCAATGAACAGTTTGACGCCCACCTCGCTGGTCGTGCCGGGATCCGCCGAGGTCATGGTCAGGCGGTCGGGCTGGACACGGCTGGCGTCGATGAAACTCTTCAGGTCCCGATAGGGCGAGGCGGCATTCACCACGATGACGTTCGGGGTTTCCGCGACCAGGCCTATCGGCGCGATATCGCGATCCATGTCATAGAGCTGCTGCTTGAACAGGAAACGGTGCAGCACCAACGTGCCTACATGGGCATAGCCGATCGTGTAGCCGTCGGCCGGGGCGCGCACCACGGCCTGGGTCCCGATGCGGCCGCCCGCGCCGACCCGGTTCTCGACGACCACGGGCTGGCCCAGCAGCCGGCTCATTTCCTGGCCGATGAGGCGCGCGGTGATGTCCGCGTTGCCGCCGGCGGCGGCGGGCACGATCAGCGTGATCGCGCGTTCCGGGTAGTCGGCTTGCGCGCCGGGCGCGGCAAGGCAAAGCAACAGGGCGGCAAGGCAGGCGGTGCGTTTCATGACGATTCCCGAGGCGTTGAGAGCTGCGCCATTGTGCGGGCGCATCGCGCGGAATCCGTTTGCTTTTATGAGATGGATGTTCGAAAAAAACTAATGGATGTCTGCATTGCGCCGATCGGCCCGCTTGCCCAGGCCATGGCCCAGCGCAGCCGCGCCCAGCGCGACCGCGGCGCCCAGCAGCGCGATCAACGCCGCGCCGTACCCCAGCATGTCCAGGCCCGCCTTGACCCAGCCGCTGGCGGCGTCGCCGCCCCGGTAGACCACGGTGTCGATGACGTTCTTGGTTTTGTACTTGTCTTCGGGCGAGACCGCCGTGAACAGCATTTCGCGGCCGGGCCGGATCAGGGCGTACTCGCCGGCACGGCGCAGGATCATGGCGGCCGCCAGCACGCCAAAGACGGGAAACGCCGCCAGCGCCAGGAATGCCAGCGCGACGGCAAGCGGCACCGCGGTCAGCAGGAAGCGCAGGCCCAGGCGGGCGGCCACCCGGCCGGTGATGAAGATCTGCGACAGCAGCGCCAGCGTCTGCACGGTGAAGTCCAGCGCGCTGAAGACGCGGATGCGCTGGGCCGTATCCGGGAAGGCGTCGGCGACCAGGCGGGCCTGCTCCATGTAGAGAAAGGTATTGAGCGTGGCCAGCAGCACCACCAGTAGCGAGATGCCCATGAGGTAGCGCGAGCGGAAAATGCGCGAGATCCCGCCGAGGACCGTGCCTTCGATAGGGCGCTGTATTGCTTCCAGGCCGATATCGGTGCGCGTGGCGGCCCGCCAGCGCAGCAGCCATTGCTTGAGCGGCAGCGTGGCCGTCAGCAGCAGCGCGGACAGCACGAGCAGCCCGGCCGGACCCAGCGCGCCCGCCAGCAACGCACCGAGCAACGGTCCGCACAATCCCCCGGCGCTGGCGCCGGCGGCGATCAGGGCAAACAGCCGCTTGGCCGATTCCATGCGGAACACGTCGGCCATCAGGCTCCAGGCGATGGAGACGACAAACAGGTTGAAAACCGACAGCCACACATAGAAGGCCCGCGCGGCCCAGACGCTGCCGGGTTGCAGATGAAGCAAGGCGGCGAAGCCCAGCATGGTCAGCGCGAAGACGCCGTAGACCCAGGTCACCAGGGTGGCGCGGGGCACGCGGGCCGATAACCAGCCAAACAGCGGCACCACGGCCAGCGTGGCGACAAAGGTGGCGGTGAACAGCCATTGCAACTGGTTCACGCCAGCCTGGATGCCCATGGTTTCGCGGATCGGGCGCAGCATGAAGTAGCCGCAGAACAGGAAGAAGAAAAACGCGAAGCCGCAGGCGGCGGGCGCCAGTTCCTCATCCCGTATCCCAAAGACCCGCGCCGCCCCGGCGCGCCAGGATAGGGGAACGGCTGCCATCGCGTCAGGCCAGCAGGGCGGCGATGCGCTCGCGCATGGCGGCGCCGGGTTGCCGGCCGAAGCCGGCCCGCGCGTTGTCCGCCATGTTGGCGGGTTTGGACGTGGCGGGAATGACGGCGGTGACGGCGGGGTGGCCGATGATGAACTTCAGGAAGATCTGCGCCCAGGACGTGCAGTCGATGTCCGCCGCCAGCTTGGGCAATGCCTTGCCCTTCACCTGGCGGAACAGCGCGCCGTCCTCGAAGGGCCGGTTGATCAGCACCGCGACCCCGTTGGCCTGGCAGGCGGGCAGCAGGCGTTTTTCGGCGCTGCGCGCACCGACGGACAGGTTGATCTGCAGGAAGTCGGGCTTTTCCCGTTCGACCAGGCTCGTGAGCTCGTCGTGGGCATGGTCGGTGTAGTGGGTGATCCCGATATAGCGGGTCAGGCCCTGCTGTTTCAGTTCGCGCAGCAGCGCGAGCTGGTTGCGGGTGTCGATCAGGTTGTGGACCTGGATCAGGTCCAGCTTGTCGCTGCCCAGGGCTTGCTGCGACTGCCGCACCTGGCGCAGCGCCGATTCGTGGCCTTGCGTGCTGATCTTGGTGGCCAGGAACACGCGGGCGCGCAGGCCGCCCTGGCGGGCCAGCAGCGCACCGGTGACGGCCTCGGCCTGCCCGTAACTGGGCGCGGTATCGATAAGGCTGCCTCCTGCCTGCATCAGCGTGTCGAGCACCTGCGCCAGGGGCGCCATGGCAGCGGCGTCCCCGGTGGACACGTTGAAGGTGTCTGCGGTGCCCAGTCCGATGACGGGCAGCGCTTCACGGGAGGACGGAATGCCGCGGGTCAGCATGGCGGGCGCAGGGGTCAACGCCTGTACGGTCCACGCGGGGCTCAGCAAGGCGGCGCTGGCGGCGGTCTGAAGAAAGTGGCGGCGGTCCGGCATGGCGAGGCTCCGTCAGGGCAAATGGCGGGGGCAATGAAAAAGGCCTACATGCGAATGTAGGCCCTTGGGTACTGGTATGGCGACTGGCGATTACTCGCGGTTGCCGCCGAAGATGCCCAGCAGCATCAGCAGGTTCGAGAAGACGTTGTAGACGTCGAGGTAGATGGCGAGCGTGGCGGAGACGTAGTTGGTTTCGCCGCCGTTGACCACGCGCTGCAGGTCGACCAGCATGAAGGCCGAGAACACGACGATGGCCATGACCGAGATGGTCAGCATCAGCGCGGGCAGCTGCAGGAAGATGTTGGCCAAGGCCGCCACCAGGATCACCACGGCGCCGATGAACAGGAATTTCTGCATCCCGGACAAATCGCGCTTGATGGTCGAGGCCAGCGTGGCCATCGTGCCGAAGACGATCGCGGTGCCGCCGAAGGCCGTCATGACCAGTTGGGAGCCGTTGCTCATGCCCATCACGAAGCCGAGCAGGCGCGACAGCATGATGCCCATGAAGAACGTGAAGGCCAGCAGCAGGACCACGCCCATCGAGTTGTTCTTGTTTTTCTCGATGGCGAACATCATGCCGAACGCGCCCACCAGGAACACGATGGCCGACAGGCCGGGGCTGGCGCCCATGACGCGGTTGATGCCCGTGTAGAGGCCGACGGCGGCGCCCAGCACGGTGGGGATCAGCGACAGGGCCAGAAGCCAATAGGTGTTGCGCAGGACCTGATTGCGAGCGACCTCGCCCGGCGCGCCGGCGACCTGGCCGGAACGGTTAAAAGGGGACGGACGATATTCGTTCATTGAGGACTCCTGTGTAAGACAAATATGATGATTGCCTAGAAAGCTTAGATGCGAAGAATACCTTACGGTTCCCTGAAGAATCCAATTTTGGAAGATTTAGGCCCCCGGCTGGACCTTTGTAGGACGCCTTAACCGGGCCTGACCGCGTTCAGTACCCGGGCCACGATGGCCGGCAATTCCGCGTCCATGCGGGCCTGGATTTGCTCGATGGCGTCGGCCAGGGCCTCGCGCATGAGCTGTTCCACCTCGGCCTGCAGGCGGGCGGTCAGCACGGTCGCGTCGGGCAGCGGCGCTGCTGGCTGCGGCGCGGCGGCCAGCGGTTGGGGGGACGCCGAAGCGCCGGCGTCATCCGCCATGTCCGTCAGGACGGGAAACGCGTCGTCAGCATAAGCCAGTCCGGCGTCGTCGGCCAGTTCCGTCAGCACGGGTGCGTCGTCGTCGCCGGCGGGGCCATATAGAGAGGGCTCGGCCCGCTGAGTGAGGGTCGGGATGCCAGGGTCGATGGGGCGAGAGGGCATGGGAACTCCCGAAGTTCAATAAGATGCGGCGGGGCAAAGAGGGCGTTCAGCCGCCCGGGGCCTGGCGGCTGAGATCGTGGCTTTGCGGCGTATGCCCGGCCGTCTGGTAGATCCGCCAGCGCTGCCGGGCGGCCTGCTTGTCTTCCGGGTCATCGGAGACGATTTCCAGCAGGCGTTCGAAGGCCTCGAATCCCGGGGGGCAATCGTCGTCCAGATTCAGCAGCCAGGGCTGGGGCTGGCCGTCGGGGCCCGCTGCCTGCGCGGCCTCAAGCGGATCGCCGGCCGTCAGCACCACGGGGGTGTCGGACGCCAGCGGGTCATTGGCCAGCACATGGGGCACGAAGGCCGTGTCGTCGAAGGCCCAGAGCATGCGGTCGAACGCAGCCAGGCGTGTACCGTCCTTACAGTACACCACCAGGCGCTGGCCTGCCAGGAAGCGTTTGCGCACGACCTGGCAGGCCATGCGCAAACGGTCAGGCGCGCCGAAGGCGAAGTCGATGCGCGTCATGCGGGCTTCCGTTGCAGGCGTTTCAAGCCTGATCCAGCAGGTACTGCATCAGCAGGGGCACGGGGCGGCCGGTGGCGCCCTTGTCCTTGCCGCCGCGCCAGGCGGTGCCGGCGATATCCAGGTGGGCCCAGGGGTAGGCCTTGGCGAAGCGCGACAGGAAGCACGCCGCCGTGACCGCGCCGGCCGGCGGGCCGCCGATGTTGGCGAGGTCCGCGAAGTTGGACTTGAGCTGTTCCTGGTAGGCGTCGTCCAGCGGCATGCGCCACGCGGTGTCGAGCGACTGGCGGCCGGCGGCCGAAAGCGCATCCGCCAGGGCGTCGTCCTTGGAGAACAGGCCAGTGTTGACGTTGCCCAGGGCCACGACGCAGGCGCCGGTCAGCGTGGCGATGTCGATCACGGCGGACGGCTTGAACCGCTCGGCGTAGGTCAGCGCGTCGCACAGGACCAGCCGGCCCTCGGCGTCGGTGTTCAGGATTTCGATCGTCAGGCCGGCCATGCTGGTGACGACGTCGCCCGGCTTGTTGGCCTTGCCGCTGGGCAGGTTCTCGCAGGCGGGAATCAGGCCCACGACATCCAGCGGCAGTTCAAGTTCGGCCAGGGCGCGGAACGAACCCAGCACGCTGGCGGCGCCGCACATGTCGTACTTCATTTCGTCCATGGTGGCGGCGGGCTTGAGCGAGATGCCGCCGGCATCGAACGTGATGCCCTTGCCGACCAGCACGATCGGGCCCTGCGCGCCCTTGGCGCCCTTCTTGGCCGTCTTGAGGCCGGCATGGCGCAGGACGATGAAGCGCAGCGCTTCTTCGGAGCCGCGGGCGACCGACAGGAACGAACCCATGCCCAGCGCCTCGACCTGTTTGCGGTCCAGGACTTCCACCTTCAGTGATTTGAACTCGCGCGCCAGGCGCTTGGCGGTGTCGCCCAGGTAGGTGGGCGTGCAGATGTTGCCCGGCAGATTGCCCAGCGTGCGGGTCAGTTCCATGCCGTTGGCGATGGCGCTGCCCTCGCGCAGGCCTTTCTGGGCCTGGGCCGCGTCGGCGCGCTCGACGACCTGGACGATCTTCTTGAGCTTGGGGCGGGCGTCGCGGTCGGGCTTGCCGAAGCTGGCGTCGTAGTGATAAGTGGCATTGCCGGCCGCAATGGCGGCGCTGCGCGCGCGCGCGGCGACGGCGACGTCGGTGACCGGGTTGGAGACCAGCGTGGAAACGCCTTCGGTGAGTTGGGCTGCCACGCAGGCCGAGGCAAAAGCCTGCTCGGCCGACGCATGGATGCGGGCCGAATATTCATCTTGCTTGCCCAGACCGACAAGCACCACGCGCTGCGCGGTAACGCCCGGCAGGCTGCGCAGCGTCAGGGTGGAGCCGGCGCGGCCGCGGAACTCGTTCTTGACCACGGCGCGCACGGCGCCATTGGAAGCGCGGTCGATGAGATCGGCGGCGGGGCTCAACACGCCATCCGCGTACACGCCCACGGCAAGGGCGGCGGTTTTGACTTGGTGCAGGGAAGCAGTGGTCTGTGTGCTAAATTCCATGAGGGTTTCCCGTGTGCGTCTGTGTATGATGCGGTCGATTATCCCGCATATTCTCCCATGTCTCTATTTAAACGCTCTGTCGTCAGCGAGATCACCAGTCACGCTGGCGTTGTCTTTTCCACGTTGCTCGTCGTGTGGCTCAGCGTGCTTCTCGTGCGCCTGCTCGGCGAGGCCGCGGGCGGCAACATCGGAGCGGACGTCGTGCTGGTGCTGGCCGCGCTGTCGACCATCACCGCGCTACCGACCATTCTGGCGGTCTCCATCTTCATCGCGGTGCTGACCACGGTGACTCGCAATTACCGCGAGTCCGAAATGGTGGTGTGGTTCGCCAGCGGCCTATCCCTTGCCGATTGGCTCAAGCCCGTGCTGCGCGTCGCGGTTCCCGTGGCGGTGGCGGTGGCGGGCCTGACGCTGGTGGCGTCGCCCTGGGCCTATCGCCAGATCGGCGAATACCACGAGCGCTTCGAGCAACGTTCCGACCTGTCCAAGGTCACGGCCGGCCAGTTCGCCGAGTCTTCCGGCGGCAACCGCGTGTTCTTCGCGGAAGATCCCGTCCGTCCCGAGGACGAGCTCGGCAACGTGTTCGCGCGCGAGGTCGGCCCCGAATGGCTGAGCGTGCTGACCGCAAGCAGCGCGCACAGCGAGACCCAGCCCAACGGCGACCGCTTCCTGGTGCTTGGTGAAGGCCACCGCTACGACCTGAAACCAGGCACGCCCGAAATCCGGCTGGTGCATTTCGAAAAATACGGCCTGCGCCTGGAAAGCAAATCGGGCGACGATCCCGTGGCCGAGGCCCGCGCGGCGGCGGAACGTTCTTCCAAGGCGCGCACCACGCAGCAGCTCATGGAAGACAACACCGACAGCAGCTGGTCGCAGGTCATGTGGCGCATTTCCCTGCCCTTGGCTGCGCTGAACCTTGCGCTGCTGGCCATTCCGCTTGGCGCGGTGAATCCGCGCCTGGGGCGTTCGGGCGACCTGCTCATCGCAGGCCTGGTGGGCCTGCTCTACATGAACATGATCAACCTGTCGCGCGCCTGGATCTCCAGCGGCAAGCTCAGTTTTGGCATGGGCGTGTGGGCGATCCACGGCGCGGTCGCGGTGCTGACCGTCTTCCTGCTGATGCGGCGTTTGCGCGTGAAGGCCCCCAAGAACAGCGCGTAATCATCTTGGCTGACGGGCGGCTTATCGCGGCCGCCCCGGCCTGTCACGGCAGGTATTTCATCGTGCCGCGCTTGCCGGCCAGCAGATCGGCATTTTTCAGCACCGACTTGCGGATGAACTCCCACAGCACGGTCACGCGTTTGAGTTTGCGCAGGTCTTCATGGCAGTACATCCAGAATGAGCGCGTGATCGCGATCTCGTTCTCGAGTACGGGTTTGAGCCTGGGGTCCTGAGCGGCGATGAAGCATGGCAGGATGGCCAGCGACTGCCCCTGCAGCGCCGCATGGTACTGCGCCACGACGCTGGTGCTGCGCAACACCACCTTGCTGGCGGGCAGCAGGTCTTCCAGATAGCGCAGGCGCTCGCTGAACAGAAGTTCGTCCACGTAGCCGATGAACGTGTGGTCCGCCAGGTCCGCGCGGCCCGTGATCGGCGCATGGCGTGCAAGATAGCCGGGCGTGCCGTACAGGCGCAGCGTGTAATCGCACAGCTTGCTGCACACGTAGGGGCCGCGCTGAGGCCGTTCGATGGTGATGGCCAGGTCGGCCTCCCGCTTGGACAGGCTGACAAAGCGCGGCACCGGCAGGATGTCCAAGGTGATGTGCGGGTAGCGCCGCTGGAAGTCCGCTGCCAGCGGCGTCAGCACGTAGCTGCCGAAGCCCTCCGTGGCGCCGATGCGCAAATGGCCCGACAGCGCCTGCCCGATGCCGGACAGGTTTTCGCGGGCGGTGTGCACCACGCTTTCCATTTGCTCGGCATGCACGAACAGGCGCTGGCCGTCATCGGTCAGCACGAATCCGGCGCTGCGCGACTTCTCGAACAGCAGCGTGTCCAGCTCGGCTTCCAGCGCGCGGATGCGGCGCGAAACGGTGGTGTGTTCGACGCCAAGCTTGCGCGCCGCCGCGCTGACTCGCTGGGTGCGGGCCACTTCCAGGAAATAACGCAGGCTGTCCCAATCAAGCACGATCCGGCTCTCCGGCCCCCGCGAAACCGCGCGCGGCGGGCAAATTCTTGCTGTGCATGAATGCACAAGGAATGTGCATTTCTAGTGTTGCTTGTTGATTTTCACACATCTACACTGGGCTGGCAGGCCTTGGGCTATGCCCTGGGACCGCGGGCCGCGAAGACGGCGCCAAAACGCTAGAACTCAGCGCATAAAACTCAGGAGACAAATCCATGAAATTGCACGCACGCGGAATGGCCGCAGGCTTGTGTCTGGGCGCCGCATTGGTGAGCCAGGCTCACGCGGCGGATAAGCCGCCGGTGAAGATCGGCATTCTGACCGATATGTCCGGCACCTATGCCGGCATGGGGGGCGCGGGCTCGGTGGCGGCGGCGCAACTTGCCATCGACGACTGCCTGGCCGCGGAATGCAAAGGCATGAAGATCGAACTGGTGTCCGCCGACAACCAGAACAAGGCGGATGTCGGGGCGGCAAAGGCGCGCGAATGGTTTGACCGCGACGGCGTCACCGCCATCGCCGACCTGACCAATTCCGCCGTGGCGCTGGCGGTGCAAGGCATCGCCCGCGAAAAGAACAAGGTCGTGATGTTCTCCGGCCCGGCCACCACGGCATTGACCAACAAGGAATGCTCGCCCGTCGGCTTTCACTGGATGTTCGACACGTATTCGCAGTCCGCCGGCGGCGCCAAGGCCACCGTGCGCGCGGGCGGCAAGTCCTGGTTCTTCATCACCGTGGACTATGCCTTCGGCCACTCGCTGGAAGCCGACACGGTCAAGGCCGTGCAGGCGCTGGGCGGCACCGTTGCCGGCAGCGTCCGCCACCCCCTCAATGCGCCCGACTTCGCCTCTTATCTGTTGCAGGCGCAGAGCTCCAAAGCGCAGGTGGTGGCCTTGGCCAACGGCGGGCAGGACACGGTCAATGCCGTCAAGCAGGCGCGCGAGTTCGGCATCGTGGCCGGCGGCCAGCGGCTGGTGTCCTTGTTGATCTTCCTGTCCGACCTGCGTGCGCTTGGACTGGAAAACGCCCAGGGGCTGTCCTATGTGGACGGCTTCTACTGGGATTACGACGACGCGTCGCGGCAATGGGCCACGCGCTTCGAAAAGGCCTTCCGCGGCCTGAAGCCCACGATGACGCAGGCGGGCGTGTATTCGAGCGTGCTGCATTACCTGCGTTCGGTTGCCGCGTCCAGCAGCACCGACGGCAAGGTCGTGGCCGACAAGATGCGGGAGCTGCCCATCAAGGATCCGGTCATGCGCAATGCGTCTATCCGCCCCGACGGCCGCGTGATCCACGACATGTATCTGTACGAAGTGAAGAAGCCCGCGGAGTCCAAGGGTGGCTGGGACTATTCCAAGCTGGTGGCCACCATTCCGGCGGCCGAAGCCTTCCAGCCCCTGTCCGATTCCTTGTGCCCGCTGGTGAAGAAATAAGCCGGGTCCGGCGACCCGCCGGCGTCTGCGGATTCCGGTCCGGCGGCGCGCCGCAGTATCCAAGAACGCGGAACACCATCCGCATCGACTACGCAGTGTGAGGAGCATCAAAATGAGTGAAGTCCCGCGCGTTCCGCTATTGATCGGCGGCAAGCTAGTGCAGTCCAAAACCACCGAATGGCGAGACGTGATCAACCCCGCCACCCAGGAAGTCGTTGCCAAGGTCCCCTTCGCCACGCGCGAAGAGCTGGACCTGGCCGTGTCCAACGCCAAGGAGGCTTTCAAGACCTGGCGCAACAGCGGGCAGGGCGCGCGGATGCGCGTCATGCTGAAGTTCCAGGAGCTGCTGCGCGCCAACACCGGCAAGCTGGCCGAGATGATCACCCGTGAGCACGGCAAGACGCTGCCGGACGCCGAGGGCGAAATCGGCCGCGGCCTGGAAGTGGTCGAACATGCGTGCTCGATCGCGAACCTGCAACTGGGCGAATACGCTGAAAACGCCGCGTCCGGCATCGACGTCTACACCCTGATCCAGCCGCTGGGCGTGTGTGCGGGCATCACCGCGTTCAATTTCCCGGTGATGCTGCCTTGCTTCATGTTCCCGATCGCCGTGGCCTGCGGCAACAGCTTCGTGCTGAAGCCGTCCGAACAGGATCCGACCGCGTCGCTGTTCCTGGCTCAGTTGGCCCTGGAGGCCGGTTTGCCCCCGGGCGTGCTGAACGTGGTGCATGGCGGTCCGGAAACGGCCAACGGCCTGTGCGAGCACCCGGACATCAAGGCGGTGTCGTTCATCGGTTCCACCCGGGTGGGCACCGAGATCTACAACCGCGCGTCGGCCGCGGGCAAGCGCTGCCAGTCGATGATGGGCGCCAAGAACCACTGCGTGATCCTGCCGGATGCCGATCCGGAAGTCGCGCTCAACCAGCTCGTGGGCGCGGCTTTCGGCGCTGCCGGCCAGCGCTGCATGGCCTCGTCCGTTGCCGTGCTGGTGGGCGACGCACGCAATTGGCTGCCTGATTTCGTCGAACGCTCCAGAAAGCTCAAGGTCAATTCCGGCACCGACCGGGAAGCCGATCTGGGCCCGCTGGTCTCGCCCAATGCCAAGAAGCGGGTCGAGAGCCTGATCCAGAAGGGCGTGGACGAAGGCGCCAAGCTGCTGCTGGACGGCCGCAACCTGAAAGTGTCGGGCTTCGAGCAAGGCAACTTCGTGGGCCCGACGATTTTCGACGGCGTGAGCGAAGACATGACCATCTACACCGAAGAAATCTTCGGTCCGGTCCTGTGCTGCGTCGGCGTCGAAACGCTGGAAGACGCGGTGGCCTTCATCAACCGCAATCCCAACGGCAACGGCGTGGCGCTGTTCACCCAGGACGGCGGCGCGGCGCGCTACTTCCAGAACAACATCGACGTGGGGCAGGTGGGCATCAACGTGCCGATTCCGGTGCCGGTGGCGTGGTTCAGCTTCACGGGTTCCAGGGGGTCCAAGCTGGGCGACCTGGGCCCCAACGGCAAGCAGGCTGTCCAGTTCTGGACGCAGACCAAGACCGTCACGGCTCGCTGGTCCGCGCACGCCAAGACCGTCAACACCACGATCTCGATGCGCTGAAAGGGGGACGCCTTGTTCTTAAGCTTATACGAATAATTCATATAACAAGGCGTTCTTATTACTTATAATTGGCCCGTCTATCAGGGGCCAATTAATGAACCTCCAGCAATTTCGTTTCGTGCGCGAAACCATCCGGCGCGACTTCAATCTGACCGAAGCCGCCCGGATGCTCTATACCTCGCAGCCGGGGGTGTCCAAGGCGATCATCGAGTTCGAAGATGAGCTGGGCATCAAGATCTTCGAACGGCATGGCAAGCGCATCAAGGGCCTGACCAAGCCCGGCCTGGCCGTGTCGCAAGTCATCGACCGCATCATGCGCGAGGTGGACAACCTGAAAAAGGTAAGCGACGAGTTCGCGCGCCGCGACGAGGGCGGCCTGGTGATCGCCTGCACGCACACCCAGGCGCGCTATCTGCTGCCCCGCGTGATTCCCGCGTTCCGCAAGCAGTTCCCCAAGGTCCACCTGTCGCTGGCCGAGGGCAGCCCCGCGCAGCTTGCCGAAATGGTGCTGCATGAGCAGGCCGACCTGGCGCTGGCCACCGAATCGCTGGCCCTGACCCCGGGCCTGGCAACCTTGCCCGTCTACGCCTGGGAACACACCGTGGTGGTGCGGCCGGACCATCCCCTGGCCGAACTGACTTCCAGCGCCGCCAAGCGGCTGTCGCTGGCGCAGTTGGCCGAGTATCCGATCGTGACCTATGACCGCGCCTTTACCGGCCGCAGCACGATCGACGAGATCTTCGCCAACCAGGGAATACATCCGGACATCGTGCTGGAGGCCATCGACGCCGACGTGATCAAGACCTACGTGGACGTGGGCCTGGGTATCGGCATCATCGCCGGCGTGGCGTATGACCCGCGCCGCGACGCCAATCTGGTCGGGCTGCCAGTGGGCCACCTGTTCGGCACGCACACGACGCGCGTGGGCGTGAAGTCGGGGGTGTTCCTGCGTGACTATGTGTACACCTTCCTGGAGATGCTGGCGCCGTCCCTGACGCGCGCCGTGGTCACCGAGGCCGTGCAAGGACCGCCCAAGTAAGCCGGCATCCCACTCAGCCGGCGTTCAACATCCTGGCGAAAAGCGCGCTGCCCCTTGGGCGGCGCGTTTTTTTTTGAGGTCATGGGCAGGAGGCTCGCTATCCCTTTCCCCAAGCTCATAAAAATAATTAAATAAGAACGTATCTCATTTAAGTTGACTAAAAAATAGGAATCATTATCATTACATCCAGTCTCAACGACCCAGTGAGGTTCATCATGACGGCAGGATTAAGTGCAGTGGTAGTGGGCGCCGACCGCCTTGGCAACATCCCCGATCTGCTCAAGGGGCACAATATCTCGATCACGCACCACATCAGTGGACGCGATCCCTCGCACCAAAAGAAGACGCTGCAATTGCCTTCGGGCACCCAACTGGTCATTTTGCTGACCGACTTCCTGGGGCACAACGTCATGAAGACCTTCCGCAACGCGGCGCAGCGCGGCGGCATCCGGGTCGTGGCGTGTCGCCGTTCGGTGTGCAGCATGCAGCAGGCCCTGCAGCAGTGCGGTCTGTGCCCGCGCGCAGGCACGGTTCACTGAGCGGGCGTCCTGCCGCGCCAATACGGATAACTGGGGAGGCCGACACGGCCTGCGGCCCAAACGCCGCGAAGAGAAATAAAAATGCCGCCGGACGGGAAAGTCCGGCGGCATTTTTGCATTCTGGGGATGGCGCGGGGTGTTGGCGCCGTGCGAATATCTTGAGGAAGGGCGGGTCAGTTTGCCGCGCGGGCCGATGCCATCAGGCTGTTGTCGAGGCGGCGTGCGCCGTTGTAGCGCTTGGACCAGTAGGCCATGGTCATGTTTTCCACACGGACCACGCCGCCGCTGCTGGGCGAATGCACGAAGCGGTCGTCGCCCAGATAGATGCCCACATGCGAGAAGCGGCGGCCCATCGTGTTGAAGAAGACCAGGTCGCCGGCCTTCAATTCGTTCTTGGTGATGGAGGTGCCTTGCTGGGCGATGGCGGCGGCGTTGCGGGGCAGCTTCAGGCCCAGCGAGCGTTCCGCGGAATAGGCGACCAGGCCGCTGCAGTCGAACCCGGTGTCGGGGGAATTGCCGCCGAAGCGGTAGCGGATGCCCAGATAATTCAGGGCTTCGCTGACCATGGCGTGGTCGCTGTCGACGCCCGAGTGGGTGCGTTGGCGTTCGCGCTTGAATTTCTGCACCACCAGAAGACCGATGGGATCATCGGAGGTGGCAACCCATTCCATTTCGTACGGATCGATCTCGGACGAATGGGCGATTGACTTTTGATTAGTGCCCGCACAACCTGCCAAACCCGCAACGCACGCGGTCAGCGCGAGCATACGCAGACCACGCTTTGCCTGGTCAACGGATGAATTGAATCGCGCGATTATGGAGTGTCGATGCATTCGCCTGGGGATGACTTGCCGATGACAGCAAAAACCACGGCAATCGCCGCGGATGTGGCTGAGATGTCAGCAAAATCAACAATTTTGTGCAACTTCGCGGGGATTCTACCAAACTTTTAAGGCCGATTCATGACGTAACGGCCCTAAATATCCATGCAGCGTGGACATCGGGAAGAATTTTTTGACTTGCGGCAAGCCTCGTGCAAGGTTTGCCTACCAGAATGACCGAAAAGATTCGAAAAGAACGCAATCAGCCTTAAGGCCTATGAACAATACCAGGAGACAAAAATGCAAAAAACCCGGGATTTCCATTACCGATCGGTACATGACCGCGATGCATTCTGGCGCGAAGAGGCCAGCCGCATCCATTGGGAAACGCCTTTCGAGTCTGTCCTGGATTTCTCGCGCCCGCCATTCGCCAAGTGGTTCGTAGGCGGGCGCACCAACCTTTGCTACAACGCCGTCGACCGCTGGCTGCCGACGCAGGCCGACCATCCCGCCCTGATCTGGGTGTCCACCGAAGTGGACCGCGAGCATGTCTACACGCGCCAGGACGTCTATGACGAGGTCAATGCCGCCGCCGCCATGCTGCGCGAACTCGGGGTGGAGCGCGGCGACCGCGTGCTGCTCTATATGCCCATGGTGCCGGAAGCGGTGTTCACGATGCTGGCCTGCGCGCGGATCGGCGCGGTGCACTCGGTAGTGTTCGGCGGCTTCGCCTCCGTGAACCTGGCCCAGCGCATCGATGACGCGGCGCCCAAGGTGGTGGTGTGCACGGATGGCGGCTCGCGCGGCGGCAAGGTGGTGCCGTACAAACCGCTGCTGGACCGCGCGCTGGCCCTGGCCAAGACGCCGCCGGCCTCGGTGGTGGTGTTCGACCGCGGCCTGGCGCCGTTCGAACCCGTAGCCGGGCGCGACCTGGACTACGCCACCCTGCGCGAACGCCATCGCGGCACCCACGTTCCCATCGAGTGGCTGGAGTCGTCGGAGCCCAGCTACATCCTCTATACCTCGGGCACGACGGGCCGCCCCAAAGGCGTGCAGCGCGACACGGGCGGCTACGCGGTGGCGCTGGCCTCGTCCATGGAATACCTGTTCAACGGCCGCGCCGGCGACACCTATTTCTGCACCAGCGACATCGGCTGGGTGGTGGGGCATTCCTATATCGTCTATGGGCCCCTGATCGGCGGGCAGGCGACCGTCCTGTATGAAGGAACGCCGGTGCGCCCCGACGGCGCCATCCTGTGGAAGCTGGTGGAGCAGTTCGGGGTGAACACCCTGTTCTCGGCGCCCACGGCGGTGCGCGTGCTCAAGCGCCAGGATCCGGCGCTGCTCAAGCAGCACGACCTGTCCTCCCTGCGCGCGGTCTACCTGGCGGGCGAGCCGCTGGACGAGCCGACGGCCAAATGGATTTCCGAGGGGCTGGGCAAGCCCATCATCGACAACTACTGGCAGACCGAATCGGGCTGGCCGATCCTGTCGGCGCAGCCGGGCGTGGAGAACGTGCCCACCCGCTTCGGCAGCCCGTCGTTCCCGGTCTACGGCTTCGATGCGCGCATCGTCAGCGAATCCACCGGCGAGGATCTGGGTCCGGACGAAAAGGGGGTGGTCGCCATCGTGCCGCCGTTGCCGCCCGGCGCGATGTCCACCATCTGGGGCGACGACGAGCGTTTCGTCCAGACCTACTTCACGTCCATTCCCGGGCGGGAGGTGTACTCCACGTTCGATTGGGGGCTGGTGGACGCGGACGGCTACTGGTTCATCCTGGGCCGCACGGACGATGTGATCAACGTGGCCGGCCACCGGCTGGGCACCCGCGAGATCGAGGAATCGGTCAATAGCCACAGCGGGATCGCGGAATGCGCGGTGGTGGGCGTGGCCGACGCGCTCAAGGGGCAGGTCGCGATGGCCTTCGCCGTGCTGAAGAATCCCGCCGCGGCCGATACGCCGGAAGGGGCAAAGCAGCTGGAAGGCGATATCATGCGGCTGGTGGAAGATCAGCTTGGCGCCGTGGCAAGGCCAGCCAGGATCCGGTTCGTGGGCGCCTTGCCCAAGACCCGTTCCGGCAAAGTGCTGCGCCGCGCGATCGTCGCGGTATGCGAAGCGCGCGATCCCGGCGACCTGACCACCATGGAAGACCCTAACGCCCTCGAACAGATCAAGGAGTCACTGCAATGAAAACCAAACCCGTGCTGAGCGCCGAAGACGTCAAGAAGATTCTGGCCGCGGCCGAAGCACACGCCTTGCAGAACAAGTGGGCCGTCACCATCGCCGTGACCGACGACGGCGGCCATCTGCTGGGCATGCTGCGCCTGGACGACGCGGCCCCCATCTCGTCGCACATTGCGCCCGCCAAGGCCAAGACCGCCGCGCTGGGCCGCCGCGAATCGCGCATCTACGAAGAGATCATCAACAACGGCCGCTATTCGTTCCTGTCGGCGCCGCTGATCGAAGGCATGCTTGAAGGCGGCGTGCCCGTCGTGGCCGACGGCCAGGTCGTGGGCGCGGTGGGCGTGTCGGGCGTGAAGTCCACCGAAGACGTGCAGATCGCGCAAGCAGGCATCGCCGCGCTGGGCCTATGAGCCAGGCGCTGCCGCCGGAAACGCCCGCCGGCGTTTCCGGACCGAACGCCGGTTCGGGGGACGCCGGTCCCCTGAACCCCGGCGTGACCAAGCGCGAAGTCTGGGCCTGGGCCATGTACGACTTCGCGAACTCCGGCTACACCACCGTGATCCTCACGGCGGTGTTCAGCACCTATTTCGTCGGCGTGGTCGGCGGGCGCGCCCCGTGGGCCACGCTGGCATGGACCGCGGCGCTATCGCTGTCCTATCTGCTCATCATGCTGACCATGCCCACGCTGGGCGCCCGCGCCGACGCGCGCGCGGGCAAGCGCCGCCTGCTCTACACGAGCACGGTGGGCTGCGTGGCGGCCACCCTGGTCCTGACGCAGGCCGGACCCGGCGACGTATGGCTGGCGCTGGCCGCCATCGTCGTGTCGAACTACTGCTATTGCGTGGGCGAATCCGTGGTCGCGGCCTTCCTGCCGGAGCTTGCCAAGCCCGCGGCGCTGGGGCGCGTGTCCGGCTGGGGCTGGAGCTTCGGCTATTGCGGCGGCATGCTCACGCTGGGCCTGTCGCTGGTCGTGGTGACGCTGGCCGAAGCGCGTGGCGCCACGGCCGAGCACTTCGTGCCCTGGGTCATCGTCGTCACCTGCGCGGTGTTTGCGCTGGCGGCGCTGCCGTCCTTCTTCCTGCTGCGCGAGCGCGCCCGGCCGCGGGCGGGCAAGCAAGAAGCGCTGCACATGCTCAAGCGCCTGGCCTATGCCTGGCGCGAGACCGGGCGGCACTTCCCCGAATTCCGCCGCCTGCTCATGTGCATTGCCTGCTACCAGGCCGGCATCTCCGTCGTGATCACGCTGGCGGCGGTCTATGCATCGGAAGTCATGGGCTTCACCACGCCGCAGATCATGCTGCTGGTGTTCACCGTGAACATCGGCGCGGCGGCGGGCGCGTTCTCGTTCGGCTATGTGCAGGACCGCATCGGCCACAAGCCGGCGCTGGCCATCACCCTGGCCGGCTGGATCGTGATGGTGCTGGTGGCCTATGCGGCCGTGACCGCGCCGGTGTTCTGGATCGCCGCTACGCTGGCCGGGCTCTGCATGGGCACGACCCAGAGCGCGGGCCGGGCGATGACGGGCGCGCTGGCGCCCGCCGGACGCCTGGCCGAGTTCTATTCGCTGTGGACCTTCGCCGTGCAGCTTGCCGCGGTGATCGGTCCGCTGACCTATGGCCTGGTGACCTGGGCCACGCACGGCAACCACCGCCTGGCCATTCTTGTCACCGGCCTGTTCTTCGTGGGCGGACTGGTTCTGCTGTCGCGCGTGGACATGAAAGGCGGCCTGGCACGCCGGACCGCCTGAAGGCGGTATACGCCAGGCTCGAGGCGGCTGCTATCCTTATGGACTGCCCCGCGCCGCCGCATCGATACCGCGGCGGCGCGCGGATTACCCGCAGTGTTTTTGCACTGTGTGCTTTTGCGTAGTTTGCTTGTGCGTGCTGTCTTGTCGACGCCTTTCGGCGTTTTCTTGCCCTGGTCCGGCGCCGTCCGGCCGTTGCGCACTTCGCGGGCCCGCGGGCTCCGGCCCGCATTTTGCGTAAGGTGCCCGTAAGAGCGCGGCGATACGGTGGCGGGTGGGCAATAAAAAAGCGGCATAAACAACAGAATCACCGATTGGAGACAAAGATCATGTCGAACGCTATTGAGTCCGTACTGGTGGAAACCCGCGTCTTTCCGCCGCCCGAGCGCGCGGCGCAGGGCGCCGCGATTCCCAGCATGGATGCCTACAACGCGCTGTGCGCGCAAGTCGAAAACGACTTCGACGGATTCTGGGCCGGGCAGGCCCGCGACAACCTGCAGTGGACCAAGCCGTTCACGCAGGTCCTGGACGAATCCGACGCGCCGTTCTACCGCTGGTTCGGCGATGGCGAATTGAACGTTTCGGCCAATTGCCTGGACGTGCACCTGACCAACGGCAACGCCGACAAGACCGCCATCATCTTTGAAACCGATGACGGCAAGGTCGACAAGATCAGCTACCGCGAACTGCTGGCGCGCGTATGCCGCTTCGCCAACGGGCTGGCCGCGCTGGGCTACAAGAAGGGCGACCGCGCCATCATCTACATGCCCATGTCGATCGAAGCCGTCGTGGCCATGCAGGCTTGCGCCCGCCTGGGCGTGACGCATTCCGTGGTGTTCGGCGGCTTCTCCGCCAAGAGCCTGCAGGAGCGCATCGTGGACGTGGGCGCGTCGCTGGTCATCACCGCCGACGAGCAGGTGCGCGGCGGCAAGACCATTCCGCTCAAGCCCGCGGTGGAAGAAGCCATCGCGATGGGCGGCTGCGAGGCGATCACCAAGGTCGTCGTGTATCGCCGCACCGGCGGCAAGGTGCAATGGACCGAAGGCCGTGACCTCTGGATGCACGATGTCGAAGCCGGCCAGCCCGACACCTGCGAACCCGTGCCGGTCAACGCCGAACATCCGCTCTTCATCCTCTACACCTCCGGATCCACCGGCAAGCCCAAGGGCGTGCAGCATTCGTCGGCGGGCTACCTGCTGTGGGCGCTGCTGACGGTCAAGTGGACCTTCGACGCCCGCAAGGACGACGTCTACTGGTGCACGGCCGACGTGGGCTGGGTCACGGGCCACACCTACATCACGTACGGGCCGCTGGCGGCCGGGCTGACGCAGATCGTCTTCGAAGGCGTGCCGACCTACCCGAACGCGGGCCGCTTCTGGGACATGATCGCGCGCCACAAGGTCACCACGTTCTACACGGCGCCCACCGCGATCCGCTCGCTGATCAAGGCGGCCGAGGCCGCGCCCGAAGCCCATCCGAAGAACTACGACCTGGACAGCCTGCGCATCATCGGCACCGTGGGCGAACCCATCAATCCCGAAGCGTGGATCTGGTATCACAAGAACGTGGGCCGCGAACGCTGCCCCATCGTGGATACCTGGTGGCAGACCGAAACCGGCGGCCACATGATCACGCCGCTGCCGGGCGCCACGCCGACCAAGCCCGGTTCCTGCACGCTGCCGCTGCCGGGCATCGCCGCGGCCATCGTCGATGAGACCGGCGGCGACGTCGAAAAAGGCAATGGCGGATTCCTCGTCATCAAGCGGCCGTGGCCCGCGATGATCCGCAACATCTGGGGCGACCCCGAGCGCTTCAAGAAGAGCTATTTCCCGTCCGAACTGCGCGGCTATTACCTGGCTGGCGACGGCGCGCAGCGCGATGCGGACGGATACTTCTGGATCATGGGCCGCATCGACGACGTGCTGAATGTGTCGGGCCACCGCCTGGGCACGATGGAAGTCGAATCGGCCCTGGTGGCGCACGAGATGGTGGCGGAAGCCGCCGTCGTCGGCCGCCCGGACGACACCACCGGCGAGGCCGTCGTGGCCTTCGTGGTGCTCAAGCGTTCGCGTCCGGAAGGCGAAGAGGCGCAAGCCATCGCCAAACAGTTGCGCGACTGGGTGGCCCGGGAAATCGGCCCCATCGCCAAGCCCAAGGACATCCGCTTCGGCGACAACCTGCCCAAGACGCGTTCGGGCAAGATCATGCGCCGCTTGTTGCGCGTGGTGGCCAAGGGCGAGGAAGTCACGCAGGACGTTTCCACGCTGGAAAACCCCGCCATCCTGGATCAACTGTCCAAGCCCCTGTAAGTGCGTCCGGCCGAGCGTGGCCGGCCGTTCGCAACGCGACAGGCGCATAATGTCATACGCCCGTACCGGCATCCGGTGCGGGCGTATTTTCTTTTCATCGCCTTTTACGGAGCCACCCGTGAGCAGTAGCAGTTTCGATCGCACAGGACTTGCCCTGATGTTCAGCACCATTCTGGTCTGGGCGGGCAGTTGGATCGCGATGAAGCTGATCGTTCCTTACATCGGCCCCTTTGACTTCGTGGCCTTGCGCTACGTGACGGGCAGCCTGGTGCTGTTCGCGCTGGCGATCGCCACGCGCCGCCCGCTGGCGATGCCGCCCTGGAAACTGACGCTGCTGATCGGCCTGACGCAGACGGCCGGGTTCCAGGGATTCGTGCAGACGGCGCTGGTGTCGGGCGGCGTGGGCAAGGTGTCGCTCATGGCCTACACCATGCCGTTCTGGGTGGTCCTGTTCGCGTGGTGGCTGCTGGGCGAGCGCCCCTCTGCCCGCCATGGCCTGGGCATCGGCCTGGCCGCCATCGGGCTGATCTGCTTTGTCGAGCCCTGGAACGGCCTGGGCGACATCCGCCCCGTGCTGCTGGGCCTGGGCAGCGGGCTGTGCTGGGGCGTGGGCACCGTGCTGTCCAAGCGCATGTTCGACCGCCACGCTCCCGACGTCATGACGTTCACCGCCTGGCAGATGCTGTTTGGCGGATTGGTCATGGTGCCCGTGGCCTATCTGGTGCCGCAAATGACCGCGCAATGGGGCTGGCCCTTGTGGACCGGCATGACCTACATTGTGCTGATCGCCACCGCCGCCGGCTGGCTCCTGTGGCTGCAGGTGGTGCGCCGCGTGCCCGCGTCGATTGCCGGCCTGTCCAGCCTGGGCGTTCCCGTGGTGGCGATGCTGCTGGCATGGGCCATCCTGTCAGAGCGCCCCACGCCCGGCGAATTGGGCGGCATGGCGCTGATCCTGGCCGGTATCTGGGTGGTGAGCCGCGCCGCGCCGGCGGCAAGCACCGACTGAATTCACTGACGACCTTCTCTTTTCCTCCTAGGACTCTCCATGATCGATCTGCGTAGCGACACTGTCACCCGGCCTGGCGCCGCCATGTTGCAGGCCATGGTCAGCGCCCCGCTGGGCGACGACGTGATGGGCGACGATCCCACCGTGATTCGCCTGCAGCAAGCGCTTGCCGAGCGCACCGGCAAGGCGGCGGGCCTGTACTTTCCGTCGGGAACGCAAAGCAACCTGGCGGCGTTGATGGCGCATTGCGACCGCGGCGACGAATACCTGGTCGGCCAGCTTGCGCACACCTACAAGTACGAAGGCGGCGGGGCGGCCGTGCTGGGCAGCATCCAGCCGCAGCCGATCGAGCACGCGGAGGACGGATCGCTGCCGCTGGAGAAGCTGGCCGCGGCCCTCAAGCCCCAGGGCGATGCGCACTTCGCGCGCACCCGCCTGCTGGCGCTGGAAAACACCTTCCACGGCAAGCTGATTCCGGCAGCCTACATACAGGCTGCGACGGCCTGGGCGCGCGAACACGGACTGGCCACGCATCTGGACGGCGCGCGCGTCTTCAATGCGGCGGTCGCCAGTGGCAAGCCCGTGGCTGACCTGTGCCAGCCTTTCGATTCGGTGTCCGTCTGTTTCTCAAAGGGCCTGGGCGCGCCGGTGGGGTCGGTGCTGGTCGGCAGCGAGGATCTGATCGCCCGTGCCCATCGCTGGCGCAAGATGCTGGGCGGCGGGCTGCGCCAGTCCGGCGTGCTGGCGGCAGCCTGCCTGTACGCCCTGGAGCACAATGTGGACCGGCTGGCCGAAGACCACGAGAATGCGCGCCTGCTGGCCGAGGGCCTGCGCGGCGTGCGTGGCGTCAAGGTGCTGAGCCAGGACACCAACATGGTGTTCGTGGAGTTCGAGCCGTCCCGCTGCGAGGCGCTGACGGCCGCGTTGGCGAACGACGGAATCCTGATGCGCGCCGTGTACGGCGGCCCGACGCGGCTGGTGACGCACCTGGACGTGTCCGCCGCGGATGTGCGGCGGGTGATCGAAGCGGTGGCGCGCCACCTGGCCTGAGCGTCGCGGGCGGGCGTCAGCCGTGCCGGTCGCGGCTGTCGGCCGGCGCTTCACCGCGCTCGTTCATGCCGTAGTCGCGCAGCACCTGCGCAACGCGCAGGCGGTAGTTCTGGAACACGCCGCCGCGCCCGGCTTCCTGCGCTCGGCGGTGCGATTCCAGCCCGCGCCAGCGCTTGACGGATTCTTCATCACGCCAGAATGACAGCGACAGCAGCTTGCCCGGCGTGGACAGGCTCTGGAAGCGCTCGACGGAAATGAATCCGTCGATGGCTTTCAGCTCGTCGATCAGACCGGCGGCGATGCGCAGATAGGGATCGGGGTCGCCATGGGCGGGTTCGACTTCGAATATCACGGCGATCATGGATGGCTGTCCTCGGAAAAATGAAACTGGGGGATGCGTGCATTGGGCAGCGGGCGGTAGCGGAACCGGGCGGCCAGCGCGGCCGCATCGACGCCGGCGCCCAGCAGGTGGGTCAGCGCATCGGCGGCGTGGCGGCGCGCGGCTTCGCCGCCGGGACAGGCATGTCCTTGCGCGCCGAAGGTCCAGTCCTTCTCGGGCTGGGCCATGGCCGCAGCCGCCAGCACCAGCAGAACGGTCTGGCCGGCTTCGATGCGTTGCCCGCCAATGTCGATGCCGTCGGCCAAAAAGCGCCGGGTGTTGTGCAGCGGGGGATCGTGGCGCACGACGTCGCCCACCAGTGTCCTGGCCTCTTCGTGTGTCAACGCCGCGGTCGCGCCCCGGCGGCCGGCCAGGATGAGCGCATTGCCCAGCAGCCCCGCGCCCGCTTCGCAGGATTGGAACAGCAGCCCGGCCAGATTGGCGGCCACCATGGCCGGCGCGATGCCTGCCTGTGCCGCGCCGGCGCTCAGCCTGCGCAGCGCGGGCGGGGCGTCGGGGCCGGCCAGGTGCGATGCCAGGCGGGTCTGCAGGCGCTCGGCCGCCGCATGGCCGGCGGTGATCCGGCCGGCGCCCGCCGTCGCGGGCAGGGCGAGCAGAAAGCCGGCGATATCCGCCGCGCAATCGGCATGGAGGGCCGGGCCCAATCCCAGAAAAGCGGCCTGCGCATGCACGGGCGCGGCGCAGAGGTAACGGTCGACGGAAGCGGCGTCCAGCGGCGTAGCCGGGAGCCATGCGCGCGGGGGCGGCTGCACCAAGCCTTGCTCACGCATGAACGTCGCCAGCAAGTCCTTCAGGCGTGAATGGAGCGCGCTGTCGTTCATGCGAACGAAGCGGCCGAACAGCTCGCCCGCCGGTCCAGGGCACAAGCCCGTCGGCACGGGCTCGGCCGGGGGGCGCACGCGGGCCGCAGGGTGCCGCATGACCGCGGTGATCGTGTCCGGATGACAGGCGACCCACAGGCCCAGCATGGAGTCGCGATACAAGGGCCTGCCGCGCGCCAGCGCGCCGTAGTACGGGTACGGCGCGGGGTGGGTGACCGCGTCCAGCGGGTGATGGGGTTGCATGGGATGGCCAGTGATGGATCTGGCCGCCAGTATCCGCCACCCCCGCGCGCAACGATTCGATGGGGGCCGAACTATGCCTGCGCCGCTCCGGCCTGCGCCAGCAAGGCTGCATAGCCCAGGCGCGAATCGGGCCATTGCAGCGTCAGTCCGCTGGCGCGCAGGCGGGCGTTGCTGAGCTTCTTGCTGCCGATATTGGCGGGCGCGGGTGCTTCGCGCGGCGCGGGGGCGCCGATCAGCCTTGCCAGGTCGGCATACAGCGTGTGCAGGGGCAGGGGCGTGTCGTCGCAGCCGATATACACAGGGTCCACCTCGGGCAGCAGCGCAAGGTGGACCACAGCGGCGGCGGCGTCGTCGATGTGGATGCGGTTGGCCCAATGCTCGGGCCGGACCGGTGCGCCGGCTGCGCCGCTGCGCAGCCGTTCGATCAACTGCAGCCTGCCGGGACCATACAGCCCGGCCAGCCGCAGCGCGGTCGACGACACCGGCTGGGCCGCCAGCGCCGCTTCGGCCTCCAGCAGCACGCGGCCATTGAAGCCCTGCGGCGCGGGCGGCGTGGCTTCGGTGACCCAGTCGCCATGGTGTTCTCCGTACACCGCGCTGGACGAAACGAACACGATCCGCTTGAGCCGGGAGGCGTCCAGCGCCTGCAGCACGTTTCTCAAGCCGTCCACGAATACGCCGCGATAGACATCGGGATCGCGCGCGCCCGGCGCGGGCAGATGGATCAGCCGGGTCACGCCTTGCGGCAGGGCAGGCAGCGAGTCTGCGCGGGTGATGTCGCCTTGCAGCCACTGTATGCCGCTGGCGTCGTCCGCAGGCGGGTGGCGGCGCAGGGCATGGACGTCATCGCCCCGCGCCAGGAAGCGCCGCGCCACGCGCTGGCCCAGGTCGCCGCAGCCGATGAGAAGTACGCGTTCGGTCATGGTGTCGTTTCCTGTGGTCGGAAAAAAGGCGCCCCGAGGGGCGCCTCTTTGGACGGGCGCTGCCGCCCGGCCGGATTACATGCCGCTGTAGACGGGGCCTTCGCCGCCTTGCGGAGCCACCCAGACGATATTCTGCGTGGGATCCTTGATATCGCAGGTCTTGCAGTGCACACAGTTCTGCGCGTTGATCTGCAGGCGGTCGTCGCCGTGGTCGTCCTTGATGAACTCGTACACGCCCGCGGGGCAGTAGCGCGCCTCGGGGCCGCCGTACTTGGCCAGGTTGACCTTCACGGGAATGGAGGCGTCCTTCAGCGTCAGGTGGACGGGCTCGTTCTCGTCGTGGTTGGTGTTGGAAATGAACACCGAACTGAGCTTGTCGAAGGTGAGCTTGCCATCGGGCTTGGGATAGTCGATGCGCGCGCATTCCGAGGCCGGCTGCAAACAGGCGTGATCGGGCTTGTTGTGGCGCAGCGTCCAGGGCATCTTGCCCTTGAGCAGCAGTTGTTCGACGCCGGTCATCACCGTGGCGATGGTGCGGCCCTTCTTGAACCACTGCTTGAAGTTGCGCGCCTTGTTCAGTTCGGCATGCAGCCAGGATGCTTCGAAGGCCTTCGGGTAGGCGGTCAGTTCGTCCTGGCGGCGATCGGCGACCAGTGCGTCGAAGGCGGCTTCGGCGGCCATCTTGCCGGACTTGATGGCGGCGTGGCTGCCCTTGATGCGCGAGGCGTTCAGGAAGCCGGCTTCGCAGCCGACCAGCGCGCCGCCGGGGAACGTGAGTTTGGGCAGCGACATCAGGCCGCCGGCCGTGATGGCGCGCGCGCCGTAGGCGATGCGCTTGCCGCCTTCAAAGGTGCCGCGGATGGCGGGGTGCGTCTTGTAGCGCTGGAATTCTTCGAAGGGGGACAGCCAGGGGTTGGCGTAGTCCAGGCCGACGATCATGCCCACCGCCACCAGGTTGTTGTCCAGGTGATAGAGGAACGAGCCGCCGTAGGTGTCGGAATCCAGCGGCCAGCCGGCCGTGTGGACGACGAGGCCGGGCTTGGATTGGGCCGGATCGACTTCCCACATTTCCTTGATGCCGATGCCGTAGGACTGCGGGTTGCGGCCGTCGTCGAGCTTGTAGCGTTCGATGAGCTGGCGGCCGAGCTGGCCGCGCGAGCCTTCGCCGAACACGGTGTAGCGGGCATGCAGTTCCATGCCGGGCTGGTAGTGGTCGGTGTGGGAGCCGTCGCGGGCAACGCCCATATCGCCGGTGACGACGCCGCGGACGGCGCCATTCTCGTCGTACAGCACTTCAACCGCGGCAAAGCCGGGGAAGATGTCCACGCCCAGCGCCTCGGCCTGCTCGCCCATCCACTTGACGACGTCGCCCAGACGGACGATGTAGTTGCCTTCATTGTGGAAGCACTGCGGCAGCAGCCAGTTCGGCGTGGCGCGCGCGCCGGTCTGGGACAGGAACAGGAACTTGTCCTGGGTGACGGGCACCGTGAGCGGCGCGCCTTTTTCCTTCCAGTCGGGGATAAGCTCGGTCAGCGCCAGCGGGTCCATGACGGCGCCGGACAGGATGTGCGCACCCAGTTCCGCGCCTTTCTCAAGCACGCAGACGCCGATCTCTTGGTTCTTTTCAGCGGCTAGCTGCTTTAGACGGATAGCGGTGGCCAGGCCGGCGGGTCCACCGCCAACCACGACCACGTCATATTCCATCGACTCGCGTTCAGACATTTGCAAAGCTCCCCGTATGTATTCCATATGTGGCTGGAAGTATTATCGGCGATTGTATTGCAGGCGGAGGCCGAGTATGCCTTCGTATTTCTTTTAGCCTTCAGGAGTAAACGGTGAACCCGGACAATCTGTCTGCGCGGCTTCTTGCAGTGGGCGACACCCATCAACTGGAATTGCCTTTGCGCTGGGGCGATTCAGACGCCTTGAACCATCTCAACAACACGCTGTATTTCCGCCTCATGGAAGAAGCCCGCATGCAGATCCTGTATGGGGCGGGCTTCGAACTGCCCGCCGATAGCGGCCCCATCCTGGCGCATGCCTCGTGCGATTTCCTGCGCCCGCTGACATATCCGGCCACCGTTCGGGTCACGCATACCGTCACCCGTATCGGCCGTTCCAGCGCGGAATTCGAGCTGCTGCTCGACAAGGTCGGCGACACGGCGGGCCCCTATGCGCGCGGTCGCAACGTGCTAGTCTGGATGGACTACGTGGCCAATGCGTCCGCTGCATGGCCACCCGAAGTCCTGGCGCGGATGGCAACGCAGTTCAAGCCCGCCGCCTGAGGCCGCGGCATCCGAGCCGCGCCATCGGGACCGCGCACGCGAACCGGCCAAAATAGCGCGTGCGTTGGCCGGGCATGCCGGTAAAATCTACCGCAAAATCAAAAAAGCAATAAGGGCGCGCCACCCTCGGCGCCGCCGCTCCAAGGTTATCGGGCCTGGCCGCGATGCCCCGGAGCTGGCGCCGGCAGCCGCGCTCTCTTCAGTTCGACCTTAACTAGGAGTTGGAGCGATGGACAAGGTTTTTGCAAGCGCCCAGGAGGCGCTGGCAGGCATCGTCAAGGACGGTCAGATGATCGCCGTGGGCGGTTTCGGCCTTTGCGGTATTCCCGAAGCCCTGATCGCCGCGCTGCGCGATTCGGGCGTCAAGGATCTCACCTGCATCAGCAATAATGCGGGCGTCGATGGTTTTGGCCTGGGCCAATTGCTGAATACGCGCCAGGTTCGCAAGATGATCGCGTCCTACGTGGGCGAGAACAAGGAATTCGAACGCCAGTTCCTGTCGGGCGAACTCGAGCTCGAGTTCACGCCCCAGGGCACGCTGGCCGAGAAGCTGCGCGCCGGCGGCGCGGGCATTCCCGCCTTCTTCACCCGCACCGGCGTGGGCACCATCGTGGCCGACGGCAAGGAAATCCGCGAATTCGACGGCCATCAGTACGTGATGGAACGTTCGCTCGTGCCGGACGTGTCGCTGGTCAAGGCGCATATCGCCGACCGCAGCGGCAACCTGGTGTTCCGCAAGACGGCCCGCAACTTCAATCCGAACGTCGCCATGGCCGGCAAGTTCACGGTGGTCGAAGTCGAGGAAATCGTCGACACCGGCAGCCTGGACCCGGATCAGATCCACCTGCCTGGCATCTATGTGCAGCGGATCGTGTTGAACACGACCCCCGAAAAGCGCATCGAACAACGCACCACTCGCCCGGCCTAAGGAGAAGACGACATGGCATGGTCCCGCGATGAAATGGCGGCGCGCGCGGCGCGCGAGCTGCAAGACGGTTTTTATGTGAATCTGGGCATCGGCCTGCCCACCCTGGTCGCCAACCACGTGCCCAAGGGCGTCGAGGTCTGGCTGCAATCAGAAAACGGCCTGCTGGGCATCGGCCCGTTCCCCACCGACGATGAAGTCGATGCCGACCTCATCAACGCCGGCAAGCAGACGGTCACGACGCTGCCCGGCTCGTCGATCTTTTCGTCGGCCGATTCGTTCGCGATGATCCGCGGCGGCAAGATCAACCTGGCCATCCTGGGCGCGATGCAGGTCTCCGAAAAAGGCGACCTGGCCAACTGGATGATCCCGGGCAAGATGGTCAAGGGCATGGGCGGCGCGATGGATCTGGTGGCCGGCGTCGGCCGCGTGGTCGTGCTGATGGAACACGTGGCCAAGAAGAAGGACGGCACCGAAGACATCAAGCTGCTGCCCGAATGCAATCTGCCGCTGACCGGCGTGGGCGTGGTTGACCTGATCATCACCGACCTGGGCGTGATGGAAGTCACTGAAAACGGCCTGAAGCTCCTGGAAACGGCGCCTGGCGTGACGGTGGACGAGATCAAGTCCAAGACCGGCGCGAAGCTGGACGTGTCGGCGGTCCGCTGATTCTTCCCGCCGCCATGAAAAACGCCCCGCAAGGGGCGTTTTTCATGGCATCGGCGTTCAGGCCGCTTCGTTCAGCAGCATGCCGACGTGCGCAATGCCGTCTTCCATGTATTCCTCGGTGACCGGCACGAAGCCGTGTCCGCCGTAATAGCCCCGCAGGCGCGCCTGCGCGCCCAGATAGACCGGCTGGCCCGGCCAGAGGCGCCGCGCTTCGTCCTTGGCGCGGCGCATCAGTTCATGCCCCAGGCCCGTCCCGCGGGCGGCGGGGGCGGTAATGACCCGGCCGATGACGGCCCGGCCGTCGTTCAGGGCCGGCTCCAGCAGCCGGCAGTAGGCCAGCAGCGCGCCCGCCCGCCAGGCCATCAAATGCTCGGTCTGCCCTTGCAGGTCCTTGCCGTCCATGTCGAGAAAGACGCAATTCTGCTCCACGACGAAGACTTCGGAACGCAGCCTCAAGATGGCGTAGAGCTCGGCGGGCGAGAGTTCGGCGTGGGGCTTGCAGGTCCAGGCGGGCAGCATTCGGCGTTCCATCTATCGGGAAATCAGCGAGGGCAACAAGCGTACCTCAAACCGGCCCCGTTACTTTCGCTCGACTGTTACATATTTTCACGGGTATACCCTTAGTATGAAAATCAATTTTCTTATCTAAAATTTGCGTGTAAACAAATTTACATAAACCTCCGCTAAGACCCCCACCTCTTTTCGATGACCAAGGCCGCACCTACGATCGCTGATCGGATCGCCCGGGCACAGCCCGCGCTGAGCCGGACTCAGCACAAGATGGCCGAGTACGTGCTGGCGCATCAATTCCGCGCCGCCACCATGACCATCGACGAGTTCTCGGCGGCGGTGGGGGTGTCGGTGGCAACGGCCAACCGTTTTGCGCGCGCCCTGGACCTGCCGGGGTATCCGCAATTCCGTGCCGAGCTGGCGCGCGGCTTCGAAGCGGCGCTGGAACCTGTCGAAAAGCTACGCACCGAACTTGCGCACTCCGCCAGCGCCGTGCAGATATTCGCCGCCACGCTGGAAGAAGACATCCGCAACGCGCAGCGCAACCTGCAATCGCTGGACTCCGCCGCCTGTGAGCAGGCGGTCGAAGCCATCCTGGCCGCCGACCGCGTGTTCATCATCGGTTTTGGCGCCAGCGGCTTCCTGGCCGGTCTGCTGCAGCGCGGACTCTGCATGCATCTGCATTCCGTGGAGTCGCTGGCCGGCCCTGGCGGCGTCTCGCACGCGGCGCGCCAGATGTCGCGCATGACCAGCAAGGATCTGGTGATCGCCATCGGCTTTCCGCGCTATCTGGCCGACACCGTGACGCTGGCCGGCGCGGCCAGGCAGGCCGGCGTGCCGGTCCTGGTGCTGACCGACAAGCCCACGTCTCCGCTGGCGCCGACGGCATCCGTCGTGCTGTACGCGTTTTCCGCGCGCCAGCTCATTCCCAATTCCGAAACCGCCGCGCTCGGGCTGATCGAAGCCCTGTCCGCCGCGGTGGCCTATCGGGCCAAGAATTCCGTTGCGGCCGCCGCTGGGGTGACCCAGTCCGTGATGCCGTGGCTCTTCCATGGAGTAGGTAAACGATGATTCAACCCGTGATTGCCATTCACGGTGGCGCCGGCGCGATGTCCCGCGCGGCCATGTCCCCCGAGAAAGAACAGGAATACCTGAGTGCGCTGGAATCCATCCTGACCGCCGGCCAGGCCGTGCTGGCCAAGGGTGGCAGCGCTCTGGATGCCGTGACCGAAGCCGTGCGCCTGCTCGAAGACTGCCCGCTGTTCAACGCCGGCCACGGCGCGGTGTTCACCAGCGCCGGCACCCACGAGCTGGACGCCGCCATCATGGACGGCGCCACGCTGCGTTCGGGCGCCATCGCGAACGTGAACCGCGTGCGCAACCCGATCTTCGCCGCGCGCAAGGTCATGGAAAACAGCAAGCACGTCTTTTTCGTGGGCGAGGGCGCCGAAGCCTTCGCCGAGCAGGAAGGCCTGGACCTGGTGGATCCGTCGTACTTCTCGACCGACGCCCGCCGCGAACAGTTGCTGCGCGTGCAGCGCGAAACACCGGACGCCGCCGTGCTGGACCATGACGGCCAGGCGATGGTCGCCCGCGGCCAGCCCGCGCCGGCCGACCCGCTGGATGCCGACAAGAAGTTCGGCACGGTGGGCGCGGTGGCCGTGGACGCCCAGGGCAACCTGGCCGCCGCCACCTCCACCGGCGGCATCACCAACAAGCAGGTTGGCCGCGTGGGCGATGCGCCGATGATCGGCGCGGGCACCTATGCCAGCAACAAGACGTGCGCCGTGTCCACGACGGGCACGGGCGAGATGTTCATCCGCATGGTGGCCGCGTACGACGTGGCCGCCCAGATGGAATATCGCGGCGCATCGCTGGAAGCCGCGGCTGACAGCGTCGTGATGGAAAAACTGCCCACCATCGGCGGCAAGGGCGGCCTCGTGGCCGTCGATGCCCAGGGCAATGTGGCCTTGCCGTTCAACACGGAAGGCATGTATCGGGGTTACGCCCGCGTAGGCGAAAAGCCGGTTACCGCCATCTACCGATGAGCGGCAACGGGTTCTGCATTGATATTGGGGAAAAATGAAGATGGTTGATCGCGCAAACAGCCTGGCGCTGCCGGATAACCGCGTGGTCCAGGTCGACGACCTGACGGTGCGTTTCGTGGGTTCGGAGCGCACGGTCGAAGCCGTGCGCAATCTGTCGTTCCATGTGGACCGGGGCGAAACCCTGGCCATCGTGGGCGAATCGGGTTCGGGCAAGTCGGTGACGTCGCTGGCGCTCATGCGCCTGGTGGAACATGGCGGCGGACGCATCGCTCAGGGCAGCATGTCCTTGCGCCGGCGCAATGGCTCCGTGATCGACCTGGCCAATTCCAGCCAGCGCGTCATGCGCAACGTGCGCGGCGCGGACATGGCCATGATCTTCCAGGAGCCCATGACCTCCTTGAACCCGGTGTTCACGGCCGGGGACCAGATCGCCGAGTCCATCCGCCAGCACCAGGGCAAGGATGCCGCGGCCGCCCGCGCCGAAGCCCTGCGCATGCTGGAGCAGGTTCGCATTCCGGAAGCCAAGTCGGTGCTGGACCGCTACCCGCATCAGTTGTCCGGCGGCATGCGCCAGCGCGTCATGATCGCCATGGCGCTGGCCTGCAAACCGGCGCTGCTGATCGCCGATGAGCCCACCACCGCGCTGGACGTGACCATCCAGGCGCAGATCCTGCAACTGATCCGCCAGCTCCAGGACGAAATGCACATGGGCGTGGTGTTCATCACCCACGACATGGGCGTGGTCGCCGAAGTGGCCGACCGCGTGCTGGTCATGTACCGCGGCGACAAGGTCGAGGAAGGCCCGTCCGAACAGGTCTTTGCCGCGCCCAAGCACAGCTACACGAAGGCGCTGCTGTCGGCCGTGCCGAAGCTGGGCGCCATGCAGGGCACCGACCTGCCCGCGCGCTTCCCGCTGCTGCAGGTGGAAGGCAAGGCCCAGCCCGTGGCGGAACCCGGCGTTGCCAGCACGCAGGAAGTGCCGGCGGCCAAGCGCGAGCCCATCCTGAGCGTGCGCAATCTGGTGACCCGCTTCGATCTGCGCGGCGGCATCCTGAGCCGCGTGCAGCGCCGCGTCCACGCGGTGGAACAGGTCAGCTTCGATCTGTTTCCCGGCGAAACGCTGTCGCTGGTGGGCGAATCGGGTTGCGGCAAGTCCACCACCGGCCGCTCGCTCCTGCGCCTGGTGGACAGCCAGGGCGGCGAGATCAAGTTCGGCGGACGCGACATCGTGCGCCTGAAGAACAATGAGCTTCAGACCCTGCGCCGCGACATCCAGTTCGTGTTCCAGGATCCGTTCGCGTCGCTGGATCCGCGCGTGACGGTCGGCTTCTCCATCATGGAGCCGCTGCTGGTGCACGGCGTGGCCAAGGGCCGCGATGCCGAGCGCCGCGTGGCCGAGCTGCTGGAACGCGTGGGCCTGCCGCCGGAAATGGCGCAGCGCTATCCGCATGAATTCTCGGGCGGCCAGCGCCAGCGCATCTGTATCGCGCGGGCCCTGGCCCTGAATCCCAAGGTCGTGATCGCGGACGAATCCGTGTCGGCGCTGGACGTCTCGATCCAGGCGCAGATCGTGAATCTGCTGATCGACCTGCAGCGCGACATGGGCATTTCGTTCCTGTTCATCTCGCACGACATGGCCGTGGTCGAACGCGTCAGCCACCGCGTGGCCGTGATGTACCTGGGCCAGATCGTCGAGATCGGCCCGCGCCGCGCGATTTTCGAGAACCCGCAGCATCCCTACACCAAGAAGCTGATGGCGGCGGTGCCGATCGCCGATCCCGCGCGCCGCCACATCAAGCGCACCTTGCTGTCCGACGAAATCCCCAGCCCGATCCGCAAACTGGACGACGAACCCGTGGTGCAGCCGCTGGTTCAGGTCGGTACGGATCATTTTGTAGCCCGCCACCCCGTCGGCGGAGCGTATTGAGTCAGTAGTTGACCTTGTTTTTCTTCCACCAAACCCCCTAATTCCGTTTTGGAACCAGGAGTTGCAATGATGAAAGTTCTGCGCCCCACCAAGCTGATGGCCGCCGCCGCGGTGGCCTTCGGCGTGCTCACGTCGCCGTTGGCGCATGCCGCCAAGGACGTGACGTTTGCCGTCTCCATCGCACTGGAAACGCTGGATCCGTACAACACGAACAGCACGCTGAACCAGGCGGCCGGCAAGGCCTACTACGAAGGCTTGTTCGAGTTCGACAAGGACCTGAAGATCCAGAAGGTCCTGGCCACCGACTACACCGTCAGCGAAGACGGCCTGGTCTACACGTTCAAGCTGCGTCCCGGCGTGAAGTTCCACGACGGCACCGACTTCAACGCCGAAGCGGTCAAGATCAACTTCGATCGTCCGGCCAACCCGGAAAACCGCCTGTCGCGCTATATCCAGTTCAGCGTCATCGACAAGACCGAAGTGGTCGACCCGATGACCATCAAGATCACGCTGAAGAAGCCGTTCTCGGCTTTCATCAACGCGCTGGCCCACCCGGCCGCCATGATGATCTCGCCCGCCGCGCTGGCCAAGTACGGCAAGGAAATCGGCTTCCACCCCGTCGGCACGGGCCCCTTCGAATTCGTCGAATGGAAGCCGGCTGAATACCTGAAGGTCAAGAAGTTCGACGGCTACTGGAAGAAGGGTTACCCCAAGGTCGACACGCTGACCTTCCGTACCGTGACCGACAACAACACCCGCGCCGCCGTGGTGCAGACGGGCGAAGCGCAATTTGCTTTCCCGGTGCCGTTCGAGCAAGCCGCCGTGCTGAAGAAGAACGACAAGCTGGACGTGGTCGATCACCAGAACTCGATCATGGCCCGCTACCTGTCGATGAACACGCAGCAAAAGCCGTTCGACAACGTCAAGGTGCGTGAAGCGATCAACTACGCCATCAACAAGGACGCCCTGGCCAAGGTCGCGTTCTCGGGCTATGCCACCGTCGTCGACGGCGTCGTGCCCCAAGGCGTGGACTACGCGCACAAGATGGGCGCGTGGCCCTACGACATCAAGAAGGCCAAGGCGCTGCTCGCCGAAGCCGGCTACCCCAATGGCTTCGAAAGCCAGCTCTGGTCCGCCTACAACGACGGCACCTCGGTGAAGGTGGTGCAGTTCCTGCAGCAGCAATTGGCTCAGGTCGGCATCAAGGTGTCGGTGGAAGTTCTGGAATCGGGCCAGCGCGTCCAGCGCGTCCAACAGGTGCAAAAGCCCGAGGACGCCAAGGTCCGCATGTACTACGCCGGCTGGTCGTCCTCGACCGGCGAAGCCGACTGGGGCCTGCGCCCGTTGCTGACCACCGCCGCTTTCCCGCCGGTGCTGAACAACGTGTCGTACTACTCGAACAAGTCGGTTGACGACGGCATCCAGCAGGCGCTGGCAACGACCGATCGCGCCAAGAAGACGGAAATCTACAAGAACGTTCAGGAAACCATCTGGAAGGACGCCCCGTGGGCCTTCCTGGTGACCCAGAACAACCTGTACGTGAAGTCGAAGAACCTGTCGGGCGTGTACGTGGAACCGGACACCTCGTTCTGGTTCGGCGACATCGACCTGAAGCAGTAAACCTAGCAGTCACTCTCGGGGCCCACGGGCCCTTGTAAGGCCACATACGGCGGGGGCACGGTGTCCCCGCCGATGTTGCAGGAATTTCAATGCTGACCTACATCGTCAAACGTCTTTTGGGCATGATCCCCACGCTGCTGCTGGTAGCCGTGGTCGTGTTCCTGTTTGTGCACATGCTTCCGGGCGACCCGGCGCGACTGGCCGCGGGCCAGGAGGCCGACCAGCAAACCGTTGAGCTGGTGCGCAAGGAACTTGGGCTGGATCTGCCTCTGCCGCAGCAGTTCGTGCGCTACTTCAGCCACATGCTGCAGGGCGACCTCGGCACCTCGCTGCGCACCAAACGTCCCGTCTCGACCGAAATCGCCGACCGCTTCATGCCCACCCTGTGGCTGACGCTCGCGAGCATGGTCTGGTCCGTTTCTTTCGGCATGATCATCGGGATCGTGTCCGCCGTGTGGCGCAACCGCTGGCCTGACCGCCTTGGCATGACGCTGGCGGTGTCCGGCATCTCGTTCCCCGCATTCGCGCTGGGGATGATGCTGATGCAGGTGTTTTCCGTGAACCTGGGCTGGCTGCCGACCGTGGGCGCCTCGACCTGGCAACACTATATTCTGCCGTCCATCACATTGGGCGCCGCGGTGGCCGCCGTCATGGCGCGTTTCACCCGGGCGTCCTTCGTGGAGGTCATCCAGGAAGACTTCGTGCGCACTGCGCGCGCCAAGGGCCTGACCGAGCGCCGCGTCGTGATCAAGCACGCGCTGCGCAACGCGCTGATTCCCGTCGTGACCATGATGGGGCTGCAGTTCGGCTTCCTGCTGGGCGGCTCGATCGTGGTCGAGACCGTGTTCAACTGGCCCGGCCTTGGCCGCCTGCTGGTTGACGCCGTGACCCAGCGCGACTATCCGGTGATCCAGGGCCTCGTGCTGCTGTTCTCGCTGGAATTCATCCTGATCAACCTGATTGTCGACGTGCTCTACGGCGTCATCAATCCCAGCATCCGTTACAAGTGAGGCGGCCATGAGCAATACGACACCCGCCACGACCATCGCCGCTGTTCCTAAGAACGACGTGCGCACGCCCGCCACCGAGTTCTGGCGCAAATTCAAGAAGCAGAAGCTGGCCGTGGGCGCCGGCGCCTTCGTCCTGCTGCTGGTCGTGATCGCGGCCTTCGCGCCGTGGATCGTGCCGTTCGACGCCGAGAACTTCTTCGACTACGACGCGCTGAACGCCGGCCCCTCGCTGACCCATTGGCTGGGCGTGGATTCGCTGGGCCGCGACATCTTCAGCCGCATCGTGATGGGCGCGCGGATCTCGCTGGCCGCCGGCTTCCTGTCGGTCGCGATGGGCGCCATCGTCGGCACCTTCATGGGCTTGATGGCAGGCTATTACGAGGGCTGGTGGGAACGCATCACGATGCGCGTATCCGACGTGCTCTTGGCCTTCCCGGGCATGCTGCTGGCCATCGGCGTGGTCGCCATCCTGGGCTCCAGCATGATCAACGTGATCGTGGCCGTGGCCGTGTTCAGCGTGCCCGCGTTTGCCCGCCTGGTGCGCGGCAACACGCTGTCGATCAAGCAGATGACGTACGTCGAAGCGGTCAAGAGCGTGGGCGCGTCCGACTGGACCATCATCATGCGCCACATCCTGCCCGGCACGATCTCGCCGATCGTGGTGTACGGCACGATGCGCATCGGCACGTCGATCATCACGGCCGCCAGCCTGTCCTTCCTGGGCATGGGCGCATCGCCTCCCACGCCGGAGTGGGGCGCGATGCTGAACGAGGCGCGGGCCGACATGGTCATCGCCCCGCACGTGGCGATCTTCCCCGCGCTGGCGATCTTCCTGACGGTACTGGCTTTCAACCTGCTGGGCGACGGCCTGCGCGACGCGCTCGATCCGAAGATCGACCGCAAGTAACATCGACACACGCCGCCGCCCCGCCGCCGGGCCGCCCCAAGGCGGGGCAGCCCCCTCGGGGGGGCAGCTAGCCCCCGGTAGGGGGCGCGGCGTGGGGGCAGTTACTCACTGCCGCCGCCCCGTTCGACCGCGCGCCATCAGGCCGCGCACCGAATCAAGGACGGCGGCGTTTTGCATTGAGGAGCGTGGCGACACGCTGCAAACATGGACAACCTAGCGCTGGAACTCCCCCGCATCGGCGTGCTGCCGTCGGGGCCGCTGGACACGATCTGCGACGTGGGCGAGGTGACGGTGGGGCATTGCACCCTGGCCGACGGCCCCGTGCAGACCGGCGTCACCGTCGTGCGCCCGCATGGCGGCGATCCCTATCTGGACAAGACGCCCGCCGCCGCGACCGTGCTGAACGGCTTCGGCAAGAGCACGGGCCTGATCCAGGTGCAGGAGCTGGGCGTGCTGGAAACGCCCATCGCGCTGACCAATACCTTTGGCGTGGGCACCGTCGCCAATGCGCAGATCCGCCACGCGGTGGCCGCCAATCCCGGCATCGGGCGCGGCCTGGCGACGGTGAATCCGCTGGTCTTCGAATGCAACGACGGCTACCTGAACGACATCCAGGCGCTGGCCGTGCAAGAGGCGCACTACGCCGAAGCGCTGGCCGGCGCGGGCAAACCGTTCGCGCAGGGCTCCGTGGGCGCGGGCCGGGGGATGTCGTGCTTTTCCTTCAAGGGCGGCATCGGCTCGGCCTCGCGGGTGGCGTCCATCCAGCCCGGACTGCGCCATACCGTCGGCGCGCTGGTGTTGGCCAACTTCGGGCGTCTGCCCAACCTGACGGTGGCGGGCAGGCCGTTCGGCCGCCGGCTGGCCGAGCAACTGGACCGCGGCCTGGCGCAGCAGGGCGAGAACGCCGTCATCGCGCCCGAGAAGGGGTCGATCATTCTGCTGCTGGCCACCGACGCGCCGCTGGATTCGCGCCAGTTGCGCCGCCTGTCGCTGCGCGCCGGCGCCGGCCTGGCGCGCACGGGTTCGGTGTTCGGCCATGGCAGCGGCGACATCGCGCTGGCGTTCTCGACCGCCTACACGATCCCGCAACAGGCCGAGTCGCCCATGCCCGCGATGGCGATGTTGCACGAGGCCCGCATCGACCCCTTGTTTGAGGCCGCCGCCGAAGCCTGCGAGCAGGCCATCATTTCCGCGCTGTGGCACGCCGAGGGCGTGACCGGCAGCGACGGCCACCACCGCGATCCCATCCGCCAGGCCGCGCCCGATTGGCGCCAATGGCTGTCCGATACCGAATTCTGAATTCCTCGAAGGCTGCATTCATGAAGATCCTGATTTCCACCGATATCGAAGGCGTCGCCGGCGTCTTCCACGCCGAACAGGTCCGCGCCGGCAACGGCGAATACGAGCGCGCCCGCGCCTGGATGACCGCCGAGGCCAACGCGGCCGTGCAAGGCGCGATCGCCGGCGGCGCCGAAGAGATCCTGGTCAACGATTCGCACGGCGGCTTTCGCAACCTGCTGCCCGACGGCCTGGACGAGCGCGCCCGCCTGGTGCTGGGCAAGCCGCGCTACCTGGGCATGATGGGCGGGCTGGAAGAAGCGTGCGACGCCGTGTTCATGATCGGCTACCACTCGCGTTCGCAAGGGCGCGGCATCCTGGCCCACACCATCAACAGCTTCGCGTTCGCCCGTGTCGTCATCAACGGCATGGAGCTGGGCGAAGCCGGGCTGTACGGCGCGCTGGCGGGCGAAATGGGCGTGCCCGTCATCCTGGGCACGGGCGACGACGTATTCATCGAGGAAACCCGGGACACCTTTCCGGGCGCCGAATGGGTCCAGACCAAGGTGGCGCACGGCCAGGGCAGCGGCGTCACGCTGTCGCCGGCCGCGTCGCGCCGCGCGATCGCCGCGGCGGCCGAGACCGCCGTGCGCAACCTGAAGCGCGGGGGCGACAAGAAAGCCGTTCCTTTCCGCATTCCCGCCCCTATAGAATGCCGGTTGCAGACGCAGAGCGCGGCCCTGGCCGACCTGTTCTGCATGTGGCCCACGCTGGAACGCGTGGACGGCGTCACCTTGCGATTCACCACGGATAGCATGCAGTCGGCCGTCCGCACGCTGAACAGCCTGGCCGCCATGTCTTTCATGTTGCGCTAAGGATCACTCCCCCCATGTCTAGCACCGACGCCCGTATCGCCCAATTGCGGCAGGCCATGAGCCGCCGCGGCCTGTCCGCCTATGTCGTTCCCTCATCGGACCCGCATCTGTCCGAATACCTGCCGGCCCGCTGGCAAGGGCGGCGTTGGCTGTCGGGCTTCACGGGGTCGGTCGGCACGCTGGTGGTCACGGCCGACTTTGCCGGCCTGTGGGTGGACAGCCGCTACTGGGTGCAGGCCGAAGCGCAATTGGCCGGCACCGGCGTGCAGCTCATGAAGATCGCGCTGGCCACCACGCCCGGCCATGTGGACTGGCTGGCCGCCAATACCAAGGCGGGCGAGGTCATCGGCGTGGACGGGCAGGTGCTGGGCCTGGGCGCATTCCGCGCCCTGTCCGCCGCTGCCGCCACTTCCGGCGCCGCGCTGGAAATCCGCGAGGACCTGCTGGACGAGGTCTGGCCGGACCGGGCGGGCCTGCCCGGCGCCCGCATCTACGAACATGTGGCGCCCGAAGCCTGTGTCGCCCGCGCCGACAAGCTTGCCCAGGTCCGCGAGGCCATGCGCGCGCACGGCGCCGACGTGCATTTCATCTCGACGCTGGACGACATCGCCTGGCTCTTCAATCTGCGCGGCGCGGACGTGGACTACAACCCGGTATTCGTCGGCCATGCGCTGGTCGGCCTGGACCACGCCACGCTCTTCGTGGCCCCCGGCAAGGTTGACGACGCCCTGCGCGCCACCCTGTCCGCGGACGGTGTCGAAGTGGCGGACTACGCCCAGGCGGCGGACGCGCTGGCTTCTTTGGAGCTGGACCAGAAACTGTTGATAGATCCGGCGCGCGTGACCTGCGGCGTGTTTCACGCCATGGATCCGGCCGTGCCGCGCATCGAAGCCATCAATCCGTCCACGCTGCTGAAGTCCCGCAAGACCGACGCCGAACTGGCCAATGTACGCCAGGCGATGGCGCAGGACGGCGCCGCGCTCTGCGAATTCTTCTCCTGGTTCGAAGGCGCGCTGGGCAAGGAAACCATCACCGAGCTGACCATCGACGAGCAGATCACCGCCGCCCGCGCGCGCCGTCCTGCCTACGTCTGCCCCAGCTTCGCCACCATCGCGGGCTTCAACGCCAACGGCGCCATGCCGCATTACCGGGCAACCGCGGAATCGCACGCCACCATCGAAGGCAATGGCCTGCTGCTGATCGACTCGGGCGGCCAGTACCTGGGCGGCACCACGGACATCACCCGCGTGGTCGCCGTGGGCACGCCCAGCGCGGACCAGAAGGTCGATTTCACGCTGGTGCTCAAGGGCATGATCGCGCTGTCGCGCGCGTCGTTCCCGCGCGGCACCCCGTCGCCCATGCTGGACGCCATCGCCCGTGCGCCCATCTGGGAGGGCGGCGCGGAATACGGCCACGGCACGGGCCACGGCGTCGGCTACTTCCTGAACGTGCATGAAGGCCCGCAGGTCATTTCGTACCGCGCGATGCCGGGGCCGCATACGGCCATGGAACCGGGCATGATCACCTCGAACGAACCGGGCATCTATCGTCCTGGACGGTGGGGCGTGCGGATCGAAAACCTGGTGGCCAACCGAAGCTGGCTCACCTCCGAGCTGGGCGAGTTCCTATGCTTTGAAACCTTGACGATGTGCCCGATCGATACGCGTTGCATCGAGCCGTCGCTGATGCGCGAAGACGAGATCGACTGGCTGAACGACTATCACAAGACGGTGCTGGAACGCCTGTCGCCGCTGGTCGAGGGCGAGGCGCTGGCCTGGCTGGAGCGGCGCTGCGCGGCGATCTGATCGCGCCTGTCGTGGATAGGCCGGTGTATGGGCCGGTGTGGGGACCGGTGTGGGGACCGGAGTAATGGACCGGTGGAAGAACGGACCGGTGTAATGGACCGGCGCAAGAAAAAGGCCGCGGGGCATGCCTCCGCGGCCTTTTTCATTGCGGGGCGCGCGGCCCCGCTCGCTATGCCGGGGCGCCTTGGCGCGCGCGGTAGAGCAGGCGCGCGCCGAACAGGCAGCCCATTGCAAGCAGCGCCCCGTAGATCAGCAGTGCCAGGACGGCCGCAGCCTGGGATTCGGCGGCCCACGCAAGCTGGTTCCAGGTCATCGACGTCAGCACCGCCAGGCCCAGCCCGATGCCCAGCGCCTGGGCGAACCAGAACGCAAGGCTGCCAAGCGCCACGGCACGGCCCATCGCGGGGTGTTCCAGGCGGCGGGGCAGCACGTTCAGGCAGACCAGCGTGGACAGCACAAGCAGGATGATGGGCAGCACCCAGTATCCCAGCGCGTGTTCCGTCCAGCCCGCGCCCATCGCGTGCATCTGCATATAGCCGCCCAGCATGATCGAAACGCTCGTCTGCCAGGCCAGGATGGTGAGGCCGCAGATCCAGGCCACGTGCCGCCGCGTCAGGGGCGGGCTGCCCGCCGGTCCGGCGGGGGCGGCTGTCCAGGTCGCGATGCGCACGGCCAGGCAGATCCCGATGATTTCAAGCGGGATGGTGATCGCCCGGATCAGGAGGTTCATGGTGATGAACCGGCCGGTGATGCCCAGGCCGAACCATTCCTCCAGCAGTGAGCCGCTCTTGATCAGGCTGCCCAGCATCGCATTCTGCGCGATGGCCATGCCGCTCGTCAGGCAGAGCGTGTAGAGCGCCTGCAAAGCAAGGAAGGTGCCCAGCAGCCTGGCCGGCTGGTCGACGGTGGAGGTGCCATGCCGCGTGAGCCAATGGCGCGTCGCGCCCCAGGCGGCAAGACCGACAATCACCAGGGTGGAGACCAGGTTGGCCAGCAGCGGCGCCAGCACGGAAGGCTGCGTGAAGTTCTCCCGGAGCTGCTCCATGTAAGGCGAGGGGCCCAGCAAGGAATAGGCCTGGACCAGCGTGGTGTACGCCAGCCGCAGCAGGACGGCGGCAACGGCAATGCGCCAGGCGAGGGAGTAGGCGGGGCGGGATAGGGTGGTCATCGGCGCTTTGCGGAGGACAATGAGAACGCTGTCCGGAAAACAGCGGCCAAAAAATAGGGAGCGAACATAGCATGGCGTTTTCGCATGCCGCGCGTCAATGTCATGCGGAGTGCAGTCAAATGTTACGCGGACGCTGCTAGGGGAAAACCCAAATAACTGCCGCCGCCCGGCTATAATCCAAATTTCCCGCACGCGCCCGCTCGTCCCGGGTGCTCATTACGATGACCAAATACGTATTTGTCACCGGCGGTGTGGTGTCTTCCCTGGGCAAGGGCATCGCCGCCGCGTCGCTCGCCGCCATTCTCGAGTCGCGTGGTTTGCAGGTGACCATGCTGAAGCTCGACCCCTACATCAACGTCGATCCGGGCACGATGAGCCCCTTCCAGCACGGTGAGGTGTTCGTCACGGAAGACGGCGCCGAAACCGACCTGGACCTGGGCCACTACGAGCGATTCATTTCCGCTCGCATGCACAAGGTGAACAACTTCACCACCGGCCAGATCTATGAATCCGTGCTGCGCAAGGAGCGCCGTGGCGACTACCTGGGCAAGACCGTCCAGGTCATTCCGCACATCACGAACGAGATCCAGGACTTCATCGCCCGTGGCGCCGAAGCTGGATGGAATGGCAACACCGACGTCGCCATCGTCGAGATCGGCGGCACCGTCGGCGACATCGAGTCCCTGCCGTTCCTGGAAGCCGCGCGCCAGATGAGCCTGCGCATGGGCCGCAACAACGCGGCCTTCGTCCACCTGACGCTGGTGCCCTTCATCGCCTCCGCCGGCGAACTGAAGACCAAGCCCACGCAGCACTCGGTGCAGAAGCTGCGCGAAATCGGCATCTACCCGAACGCGCTGCTGTGCCGCGCCGACCGCCGCATTCCGGACGACGAGCGCGCCAAGATCTCGATGTTCTCCAACGTGCCCCTGGACGCGGTCATCTCCGTCTGGGACGCGGATTCCATCTACAAGATCCCCGCCATGCTGCACAAGCAGGGCGTGGACAACATCGTCTGCGAAGCCCTGGGCCTGACCCCGCCGCCGGCCGATCTGTCCATGTGGGACAACCTGGTCGAGGCGCTGGAGCACCCCGAACACCAGCTCACCATCGGCATGGTCGGCAAGTACGTCGACCTGACCGAGTCGTACAAGTCGCTGACGGAAGCCCTGGTCCACGCCGGCATCCACACGCGCTCGAAGATCAACATCGAGTACATCGACTCGGAAGACATCGAAACCCGCGGCACCGACCAGCTCAAGCACCTGGACGCCATCCTGGTTCCGGGCGGCTTCGGCAAGCGCGGCACCGAGGGCAAGATCGCCGCCATCCGCTACGCGCGTGAAAACGGCGTGCCCTATCTGGGCATCTGCCTGGGCATGCAACTGGCCGTCATCGAGTTCGCGCGCCACGTCGCCGGCCTGGGCGGCGCCAACAGCACGGAATTCGATCCCTCCGCGCCGCACCCGGTGGTGGCGCTCATCACCGAGTGGATGGACCGCGAAGGCAAGGTCGAAAAACGCGACAATTCGTCCGACCTGGGCGGCACCATGCGCAAGGGCGCGCAGCGCGTGCCGATCAAGCCGGGCACCCGCGCGCAGACCATCTATGGCGACGAAGTGAACGAACGTCACCGTCACCGCTACGAGGTCAACAACGTCTACGTGCCGCGCCTGGAAGATGCAGGCATGGTGATCAGCGCCCGCACGCCGTCCGAGAACCTGCCGGAAATGATGGAATTGCCCGACCACCCGTGGTTCGTGGGCGTGCAGTTCCACCCGGAGTTCACGTCCACCCCGCGTGACGGCCACCCGCTGTTCTCCAGCTATATCCGCGCCGCCATCGAGCAGAAGTCTCGCCGCGGCCAGGAGGCGTAATGCGCATCCGCGGTCTCGAGTTCCGCATGCGGATCCTCGGGGCCGCGGGCCGTCGCCTTGGGGGGCGGCACGCCAGCGCCGCCCTATACGGCGGCGCTTCTTTCGGATACAACCAATTAGCATCGGATATGCGTCGCCCGGCCGCCTTGCGCGACACTGGCGGCGTCGCCGTATCCGGCGCCAGACCGAAACCAACGCAACTGCTCTGAAGGAACCCCATGAGTGCTTATCTCATCGCCGACGTCACCGTGACCAAGCCCGCGCAGTATGAGGATTACAAGCGTCTGTCCACGCTCGCCATGCGCGCGTACGATGCAAAGATCCTGGTGCGCGGCGGCGAGTCCAAGCACCTCGAGGGGCGTGAGCCGGGCCGTACCGTCGTCATGGAGTTTCCGACCATGGCCGCCGCCCAGGCCTTTTACGACTCCTGGCAGTACCGCCGTGCCCGCAATGCCCGCGAAGGCGCGGCCGTCATGAATATGTTTATCGTTCAGGGAATGTAAAGTCATGAGTGCAATCGTCGATATCATCGGCCGCGAGATTCTTGATTCGCGCGGCAACCCCACCGTGGAATGCGATGTGCTGCTGGAGTCCGGCGCCATGGGCCGCGCGGCCGTGCCGTCGGGCGCATCCACCGGCGCCCGCGAAGCCATCGAACTGCGCGACGGCGACAAGAGCCGCTATCTGGGCAAGGGCGTCCTGCGCGCCGTTGAAAACCTGAATACGGAAATCTCCGAAGCGCTGATGGGCCTGGACGCCCAGGAACAGACCTTTGTCGATCGCACGCTGATCGAACTGGACGGCACCGAATCCAAGGAACGCCTGGGCGCCAACGCCATCCTGGCGGCCAGCATGGCCGTGGCCCGTGCCGCCGCCGATGAATCGGGCCTGTCCCTGTATCGCTACTTTGGCGGCAGCGGCCCCATGAGCATGCCCGTGCCGATGATGAACGTCATCAACGGCGGCGCGCACGCCAACAACACGCTCGACCTGCAGGAACTGATGATTCTGCCGGTGGGCGCAGGCAGCTTCCGCGAGGCCCTGCGCTGGGGCGCAGAAGTCTTCCACATGCTCAAGAAGCTGATCCACGGCCAGGGCATGTCCACGGCCGTCGGCGACGAGGGCGGTTTCGCGCCCAACGTGCCCAGCCACGAAGCCGCCATCCAGTTGATCCTCAAGGCCATCACCGAAGCCGGCTACGAGCCCGGCACGCAGATCGCCCTGGGCCTGGATTGCGCCAGCTCGGAGTTCTACCGCGACGGCAAGTACACGTTGGCCGGCGAAGGCGGCATCTCGCTGTCCTCGCAGGAATTCACCAACCTGCTGGCCACCTGGTGCGACAAGTACCCGATCATCTCCATCGAAGACGGCATGGCCGAAAACGACTGGGACGGCTGGAAGCTCTTGACCGACCAATTGGGCAAGAAAGTGCAACTGGTGGGCGACGACCTTTTCGTCACCAACACCAAGATCCTGCGCGAAGGCATCCAGAAGGGCGTCGCCAACTCGATCCTCATCAAGATCAACCAGATCGGCACCCTGACGGAAACGTTCGCCGCCATCGAAATGGCCAAGCGCGCCGGCTACACCGCCGTCGTGTCGCACCGTTCGGGCGAAACCGAAGACTCGACCATCGCCGACATCGCCGTGGCGACCAACGCCATGCAGATCAAGACCGGTTCGCTGTCCCGCTCGGATCGCATGGCCAAGTACAACCAGCTCCTGCGCATCGAAGAGGAACTGGCTGAAGTGGCGTCGTATCCTGGCCTGGAAGCTTTCTACAACCTGCGTTGAAGAAGCGCGGCCGCGGGGCTTGCCGCCGCGGCCGCTTCCACGCCACGACTGCTGAGGGTTCCTGCGTATGCGCCTGTTGTTCCTGGTGCTGTTCGTGCTGCTAGGCCTGATCCAATACCCGCTGTGGCTGGGTAAGGGCGGGTGGTTCAAGGTCTGGGATCTGCAACGCCAGGTGGCGGAACAGCACGAGACCAATGAAGGCCTGCGCGCGCGCAATGCCGCGCTAGAGGCCGAAGTGCGGGATCTCGAAGTCGGTTCCGGCGCCATTGAAGAAAGGGCGCGCGGAGAACTGGGCATGATGCGCGACGGCGAAGTGTTCGTGCACATCCTGCCGCAGAACACCCAGCCGCCCGCCGGCGCCTCGCTGGCGGCGGATGCGGCGGCCAAGCCCGCCGCGCCCGCGCGCACCAGCGCCCCGGCCGCCCGGCCCCCCGCTGCCGCGCCTGCCCGGCCTGCCGCCGCGCCTGTCCGGCCTGCCGGCTCTCCCGCCGCCAGTTCCACCACGCCCCGGCATTGATGCCGGGCGCGGGCCGGCCGCTTCGGCCTTCCTGCTTCTGTTTTTGCTTTTGCGTCCGCTTTTGCGCCCGCTCCAGCATCTGCCCCTAATCGCAGCGCGGCAGGCTGCATTCGCCGTACACCATGCCTGCCGGGCGGGGCGTCTTGCGCGCCCAATCCACCGGGTGTGTATGCATTTCGGTTTCGAGCTCGACCCGGATGGGCAGCAGGCCCTTGGCCTGAGCCAGCCCGGCGTAGCTGTCCGATTGCCTTCCCAACACCGCCAGCAAGGCCCGCAGCGGCGGCAGCAATGGCTTGTGCAGGTAGGTCAGGCGCAGTTTCAGTGTGTTGGCGCGGAAGATGTCCTGGCCGCCAGGCCGCGGCGGCTCGCGCGCGTGCTGTAAGTCCAGGTAGTCATTGTCGATGGCGCGCAGCCCAGGGGCCGTGGCGACGTCCAAGCCGGTGCGGGCGTGCTCGCGAAACGATTGCTCGTCCGGCAGCAGCACTTCAATCCGCCAGGGATGGGTTCCGGTCAACGCGGCCAGCTCGGCCAAGGCGCGTTCCTGCCGGCGCTGTGCGCCCGCCGGCCCTTGCGGATCCGCGTACTGCGGCAGCAGTGCCTGCAGGAAGGCCGCCCGCATGCGGGCCGGATCGCCGTGCGCGGTGGCGCCCGCGCGGGCCGCCTCCATCAGCGCCAGATGCGCCATCTGGCGCGCCGCATGCCAGCGGGCGGCTTCGGCCGACAGCAGCCCCAGCAGCAGCACGATGGCGGCGGCGACGGCGAATTCGATGGCGGCGGCGCCTAGCTGCCGGCGGCCCGCCACGGACGGGGGCATAAAAGAAAAGGCGGTCATGGCTGCGCAGTGTGGCGCGGGCATGACCGCCTGTCGATGCGGACAATCCGGTGTGACAAAAGCCGGCCGGCGGGCTTGCCGGCGGCGTGGATCAGTGCACCGTGGGGGGCGCGTCGCCGGGGGGCGGCTGGTTCGGCGAGAACAGGGTGGCGCAGTCCACGGAATCGAACTTGTAGGGCTTGCCGCAGAAATCGCAGCCCACGTCCACCTGGCCGCGTTCGGCCAGGATGCTGTTGACTTCTTCCTCGCCCAGCGAGCGCAGCATGCTGGCCACGCGTTCGCGGGTGCAGGGACAGTGCCAGCGCACCGGCTGGGGGTCGAACGCCACCAGGGTTTCTTCCCAGAACAGGCGATGGATCAGGGTGTCGATGTCTGTTTCCAGCATCTCGTCGCGCTTGAGGGTGCTGGCCAGGGCGTTGGTGCGGTCCCAGGTTTCGGTGGCGGCCTGCTCGGTGAGAATCTGCGCATCCGCGCCGCCATGGTGGGGCAGGCGCTGTATCAGCATGCCGGCGGTGTGATCGGCGTCGGCCGCCAGCCACAAGCGGGTGTCGAGCTGTTCCGACGCCTTCATGTAATGCTGCAGGGCCTGGGCGACGGTGTCTCCTTCGAGAGGCACGATGCCCTGATAGGCCTGCTGGCCAGGCAGCTTGCGCTGCGGGTCCAGCACGACGATGAAACGCCCGTTGCCGCCGGGATTCAACAGGCTTTGCATGTTGCCGTCGGTGGGCACGTCGTGGCCTTCGCGCATCTTCACGGTGGCGCGCAAGCTGAGGTCGGAGCGGCATTCCACCACCAGCAGGGCGATGGGGCCGTCGCCCTGGATCTGGAGCACCAGCGAGCCATCGAACTTGATGTTGGCCGCGAGCAGGGTGGACGCGGCGACCAGTTCGCCCAGCAGATGGGTGATTGCCGGGGGGTAGTCGTGGTTGGCCTGGACGGCCTTCCAGGTTTCGGCCAGGCGCACCGCTTGCACGCGGACGCTGCGGTCTTCGGTGAGGTATTTTTTAAGCTGATCGGTCATGGCGGGATGTTAGCCGATCGGAGGGGGGTATTCCCCCTGCTGGCAGCAGGGGGTTGGGCCGTTCCCCAGGGCGGTCAGGCCAGCCGTTTCAGGGCGGTCTTGTACTGTTGGCCCCGCGCCACGTAATGGGCGGTGTTCTTGTGCAGATTGGCGATTTCTTCTTCGGAGAGCTCGCGGACGACCTTGCCGATGCCGATGACCAGGGAATTGTCCGGAATGACGCGGTCTTCGGGAATGATGGCGCCGGCGCCAATCAGGCAATTGCGGCCAATGACCGCGTTGTTCAGCACGATGGCCTGCATGCCCACCAGGGCGCCCTCGTGGATGGTGCAGCCGTGCAGCATGGCCTGATGCCCGACCGTCACGTTGGGGCCGATTGTCATGGGACAGCCCGAGTCCACGTGCAGGACGCTGGATTCCTGGATATTGGTGCCATGGCGGATCAGGATGGCGTCGTTGTCGCCGCGGATCGACACGTGCGACCAGATGCTGACGCCCGCTTCCAGCGTGACATTGCCGATGATGTCGGCGCTGTCGGCCACGTAGGCCTGCGGGTCGATGCGGGGGATCAGATCGTTGAGTTGGTAGATGGCCATGCCTAGGTCTCCGGTGGCTGCGCCGGGGCCGCCAGGGGCGCGGCGGTGTCTGGGTTGACCGCGGCGGAGACCCGCGCGCGCTCTTCTTCGCGCAGGCGCAGGATGCGGCGCTGGATCTTGCCGGTGGTGGTCATCGGCAATTCGTCGACGAACTCGATTTCCTTCGGGTACTCGTAGGGCGCCAGGCGCTCGCGCACGTGCTCCTGCAAATTCTCGATGACATCGTTGCGGTCACGGTGCACGAATTCGGGAGTCAGGACGACATAGGCCTTGACCAGGGCGCCGCGCTCGGCGTCCGGCTTGGGCACGACCGCCGCATTGGCCACGGCCGGGTGGCCAATGAGGCAGCTTTCGATTTCGCCGGGGCCGATACGGTAGCCGGCCGACTTGAAGACGTCGTCGGCGCGGCCCGCGTACCAGAGGTAGCCGTCCGCATCCACGGTGGCCAGGTCGCCCGTCAGGCACCAGTCGCCCTTGAACTTGGCCAGCGTGGCGGCCTCGTTGCGCCAGTAGCCCAGGAACATCACCGGGTCGGGGAAGCCATGGATATCCTGCCGGTTGACCGCGATCTCGCCGGTTTCGCCAGCGGCGACGGGAACGCCGTCGTCGTTCAGCACGGCCACGTTATGGCCCGGGTAGGGCCGGCCCATGCTGCCGGGCTTGGCGGGCCAGCGCTTCTGGCTGTTGCCCACCACGTAGTTCATTTCCGTCTGGCCGAACATTTCGTTGGGCGTCACGCCCAGCGCCGACTGGCACCATTCGAACACGGTTTCGCCCACGCTTTCGCCGGCGCTCATGATGGAGCGCAGGGCGAGCTGGTAGTGGTTGCGGGGCTCGGGCACCGCCTTCATCATCATCTTCAGCGCGGTGGGAAAGAGGAAGGTGTTGGTGACCTGGTAGCGTTCCAGCAATTCAAACGCGCGTTCGACGGAAAACCGCCCGCGCGTGCCGACAATGGGGTGGCCGAAGTACAGCGTGGGCAGCAGGGCGTCCATTATCCCGCCCGTCCAGGCCCAATCCGCGGGCGACCAGAACACGTCGGCGGGCTTGGGGAACCAGTCCTGCGAAGCCACGAAGCCCGGCAGGTTGCCGATAAGCACGCTGTGCGGCAGCAACGCGCCCTTGGGGGCGCCGGTGGTGCCGGACGTATAGAGCAGGATGGCGGGGTCCGACGAGCGCGTCGGGACGGCCTTGAATTCGCTGGGCTGGCGGGCCAGCAGGCTGCGCCAGGGCAGCACGCGTTCGTCCGCGAAGCCGATGCCGATGATCTGTTGCAGGGCCGGGCAGGCGTCGCTGACGGCCAGCAGGTTGGCGCTGGAGGCATGGTCGACGATGGCGATCCGGGTTTCCGAGTCGCGCAAGCGGCTTTCCAGCGCTTCGGGCCCGAACAGGGCCGACAGCGGCAGCACCACGCCGCCGACGCTGTAGATGGCCATATGGGCGACAACGGTCTCGGGACGTTGCCCTAAAACCACACCGACCCTGTCGCCGCGGCCCACGCCCATCTTCACCAGGCCGTTGGCCAGTTGATTGGCGGCTTCCGCCAGCCGGGCGAAGGTCCAGACCTCGCGGTTGCCGGACTCATCTTCGTAGTAGATGGCAATGCGCCGCGCATCCGGACTACTGGATGCCCAGCGGTGGCAGCACGCTTCCGCGATGTTGAACTGGGTGGGTACCAGCCAGCGGAATGTTTGGTAGAGCGCCTGATATTGGTCGTTCATGGCCCTATGTTGTGAGCATGTTGCAGCGTGAACGGGTCAGATCGCCCGTTGCCCCAGATGCAAGCATGACCTAGAGGGACGTGAACTGCAATATCCCCGTTGCGTAACGGGGACGCATACGGGTTATCACGGATGCTTGCTTTGGCGACGCAGGGCGGAAGGCAGGGCGGGCAGTGTCAGGGAGCGGGGCGGGCGAGTGGCGGGATCGGCCTGGCGCTCCGCCTGCAGGGCGGCCCAGTCCAGCAACTGCAATTGGCCATCGTGGGTTTCCGCCAGGGCGGAAAGGCTCTCCACCCAGTCGCCGTCATTGCAGTAGAGGATGCCGCCCACGTCTCGCAGTTCGGCCTTGTGGATGTGGCCGCAGACCACGCCATCCAGGCCGCGGCGGCGGGCTTCGCCCGCCAGCGCTTCCTCGAAGTCCGTGATGAACGACACGGCGTTCTTGACCTTGTGCTTCAGGTACTGGGACAGCGACCAATAGTGCATCCCCAGCCGGTGGCGCAGCCGGTTGAAGTGGTGGTTGATCCACAGCGCCAACTGGTACAGGCCGTCGCCCAGGTGAGCCAGCCAGCGGCTGTGCTGGATCACCCCGTCGAACTGGTCGCCGTGCAGCACCAGCAGGCGCAGGCCCTTCGCCGTGACATGGACGTCCTCGTCCAGGATCTCGATGTCGCCGAAGGCGTAGCCCGCGAACTCGCGGGCGAATTCGTCGTGGTTGCCCGGGATGAACACCACGCGGGTGCCGTTGCGCGCCTTGCGCAGGATGCGCTGGATGACGTCGTTGTGCGCGCGCGGCCAGTGCCAGTGCTTGCGCAACTGCCAGCCGTCCACGATGTCGCCCACCAGGTACAGGGTGTCCGAGTCGTTGTGATCCAGGAAATCAAGCAGGAATTCCGCCTTGCACCCGGCGGTACCCAGGTGAATATCGGAAATCCAGAGGGCTCGCCAGTGCGCGGGGCGGATGTCGTTCACGGTCGCTTCCCTGTGGGCTGTGGTCATGCTTGAGAATGAAACCACCCTCCCATGACGCGCGCGTGAAGAATCCATGACGCTGTTGTGACGCCGGCGCGGGCTGGAGCCCTGCTGGCGTCATGCCCGGCGCGTCAGGGTTGCTGCTGTTGCTGTTGCTGCTGCCTGGTCTTCTTGCGTTGCGGCGCGTTGCGCACCCGCGTGCCCAGTATCCGGTCGTGCAGGAATTGGCCGTCGGGGTCGAACCACGACCAGATGAAGAGCGTGAAGGGCGCGGCGACGATGAACATGTCCATGGACGGCCAGCCCGTGGCGCTGGCCGCGGCCCAGACCACGGCGGCGCCGGCCAGCACCAGCGGCCAGGCCAGGATGTAACGCAGGATCAGGCGTCCGGTGGACGGGGTATTGCCATCGCGGTCGACCAGACGGATGTTCCAGGTTTTCATGGGCAGCGTCTGACCCCGGCGGCGCCAGCACAGCACGAAGTACGCGCCGATCGCGACGAACAGCCAGGCTTGCCGCGCGGGGCGCAGTTCAAGGGCGTTCTTGCTCTGGGTCAGCGTATCCAGCAGGTAACCCGCCAGGAAGACCACGCCAAACAGCAGCACGGCTTCGTACATCATGCAGGCGAATCGGCGTAGCCGATTGGGGGTTTGGTCGAGGGGGGCGTCGGTCATGGAGCCGTATTATCCATAAAAATCCGCCAAGCCCCACGGCGCGCATGCCGGGGCCTCCCGCCGCCCTTGGGGCGAGGCACGGGTCAGGGTTGGGGGTCGCGCGGGCGGCGGGTGCGGGCGCGCGTGGCGGGATGGGTGCCCAGCGCGTCATCGGTAGCGTTGCGCAATGCCGCCATGTTGGCCACCGGACCCACCATGGCGGGGGCGACGCTGGCGGCGGCAGCCACCTGTTGCGGCTGAATGTGCGGGTCGCCCAACGCGATTCGATACGGCTGCAGCGGCAGCAAACCCTGGATCGTGCCCAGGTCATTGGCGGCGTCGGCGCGCTCTTGCAGCGTGGCCTGTTCCTTGCGGAACGCGAGGATGGCGCTCATCAGGCAGTGGGCGACGTATTGATCCCGTAGCCGGTCGATGGGCGCGCCGGGAGTGTCCTCGCTCTCTGTCACCGCTTTTGGGGCCGGCGCCGCCGTTGCCGCGGCCAGCTTGCGCGCCGCGTGTATGCGTTCAAACGATGCGGACTGCGTCCGCGCCGCGCGGTCGGCCCGGGTGTGGACGCCCACGCGTTCGGCAAGATAGGGGTCGCGGGCTTCGTCGGCACGGACCGGGCCCCTCTGCTCGATGGCGCTGAGACTCATGAAGGCATCAGGCCGGGACGGCCAATTGGCGGATGGCCGCGCGCGTAAGCGTCGCGAAGGTCTCGGGGTCATCGAAGGCCCTTGCGGTCAACATCGCGCCATGCACGGTGGACATGAATGTCCGCGCGTCGACCTGAGCGTCATCGCGCAGGCGGAGCTGCCCCTTAGCCGCGCCTTGCTCGAGCACCGACGCAAGCCACGCGCTCAAATCGCCGAAGTAGGCGCGAACCTCGTCCGAAATCGCCCGGGGAATCATGGGCGATTCGGCTGCCAGCATCACGCAGATGCACATGGGCAATGTGCCTTCGCGGATGCACTTGGCCCAGTAATCCGTGTAGGCCGTCAGCCGGGCCAGCGGGTCTTCGACGTGTTGGTCGAGCGCCGCCAGGCCCTCACGGGCCTGCTCGCGATGCCGCGCCACCACGGACAGCACCAGGTCCGCCTTGGTCGGGAAATGGTGATGGATGCTGGGCTTGCCGATATGCACCCGTTCCGACACGTCCGCATAGCTGAACCCGTGATAGCCCCCCGCCGCGAGCAACAGCTTCGTCTGCTCGATGATTTCGATTGCTCTGGGGGAAAGTTCCACGGTCATGGGGATTCGCTCTGGATGGTTGGGAAAGACGCTGCACTCGGTCGCCATTGGCGATAAGTTGGGGCCGGGCGCTTGCAATGCTGCCAATCTACTAGTTGGTCGGTTGATCTGTCAAGACTGCGCTTCGCCTGCCCGCGCCTCGGGGGACATTCCAGGAACGCGCAAAAAAAAACCCGCCGGTAAGGGCGGGTCTATAAAAGGGGCTATGCAGCCCCCAAGGGGAAAATCAGTCTGGGACCTGAGGGCCCCGGGCCATGCTCAGGCAGCGGAATGCGCGTTCTTGGCGCTCGTCTTGCCAGCCAGGGCCTTGATGCCGTGGGCCAGCTTGCGCAGGCCTGCAGCCAACGCCCGCATCGGGTGCGGACGGAATTGTTCTTCAATCGCCTGGAGCATCAGTTGGCGCTCGAGTTCGTCGGTCAGGCGGATAGTGTTGTTCGGGTTGTTCACAATAGCCTCCACGGGCTTGCACAGTTGTTTGCTACTAGGGATAACCCGAATTATAGGGTTTACCCTGCAACTGTGCAAGAGGCCGATCGAAGCTGGTGCAACCTGGCAACACCTTGGTGCTGATAATGCCCCAAAATCGCGCGCCGGGGCACCATAAGCAAAGATAGCGGCCGCATGTTGCGGCGCTTTTACAACTCAGGCGTCGCGGTAACCGGCAGCGACCAGTTCAAAACCAAACAGGCGGCAGTCCAGCGAACCGTTGTGCAAGGGCACGCGGCGCTTGGGCTTGAGGCGCATCTGGTTGGGCAGCGTCAGATCGCTGGTGATGACATGGAGCTGCCAGCCCGCAAAATTGCGCTTCAGGCAGGCGGCCCAATCGCGCCACAGATCGGAATCCTGCTCGGTTCCCATCCGTTCACCGTACGGCGGATTGGTGACGATCCACCCGTGGTCCGCGGGGGCCGTGACGTTGCGCGCATCGCCGACCTCGAAGCGGATGGAATCCGCCGTGAGCCAGGCGCGCTCGGCATTGTTCTGAGCGAATTCAATGGCTTGCGGATCCAGGTCGTAACCCACCAGCGGCGCATCGAGTTGCGGCAGGATGCGCGCGCGGGCGTCATCCTTCAGATCGCGCCAGCGGTAGGCGTCATGGTCGCGCAGGCGTTCGAAGCCGAACGGGCGGGAAATGCCCGGAGGCACGCCCAGCGCGATCCAGGCCGCTTCGATCAGAATCGTGCCGGAACCGCAGAACGGGTCCAGCAGCGGCGCGGCCGGGTCCCAGCCCGCCAGCGCCAGCATGCCGGCCGCCAGATTTTCCCGCAGCGGCGCTTCGCCCTTGTCCAGGCGCCAGCCGCGCTTGAACAGGGATTCGCCCGAGGTGTCCAGATACAGCGTGGCGGTATGACCCGTCAGGAAGAGGTGGACGCGCGCGTCCGGGCGCACCGTGTCGATGCTGGGACGTTCGCCTTCAAGTTCGCGCAGGCGGTCGCAGATGCCGTCCTTGGCGCGCAGATTGCAGTACTGCAGGCTCTGCACCGGGCTCTTGATGGCCGAGGTGTCGACGCGTAGCGTCTGTTCGGCGCCGAACCAGCGTTCCCAGGGGGTGTCGCGGGCCAGGTCCAGGATGTCGTCTTCGTGCGAGATCTCCGCATGCGCCACCTGCACCAGGATTCGGGTGGCAAGGCGCGAATACAGATTGGCGCGCTGCACGCCGGACCAGTCGGTCGAGAACGAGCATCCCGCGCGGCCGGCCTGCGCATCGTCGTAGCCCAGGGCCTGCATCTCCGCCGTCAGGGCCTCTTCCAGGCCTAGAGGGCAAGGGGCGAAGACGTTGAAGATCTCGGCCTGGCGGGGTTCGCGCGGGCGGCGGCTGCGGGTGTCGGCGGCAGGCGCGCGTTCGCGGGCGTATTCGCGTTCCTGGGCAAATTCCGGCTCTTGCGTGAATTCCGGCTCTTGGGCGTGTTCGGGCTCTTGCGCGTATTCGGGCTTGGGCGCGAACTCCGGGGCGGGGCCGTCGTCCTCGAAGGGGTCGTAGAAGCGTCCGGACGGCGTGGCGGGGGCGATGTACTGATCGTCGCGCAGTCGCGGCGCGCGCTGCTGCGGACGCGCGGAACGCGAAGCGGGCGCCGCGTCGCGGCGGGTTTCGTCAGTGCGGCCCCGGGAAGACTGGCCGCGGCTTGAAGAACCGCGATCGGAAGAACCGCGATCGGAAGAACCGCGATCGGACGAAGCGCGGCCGGCCGGGCCGCGATCGGAAGCGCCGCGACCGGACGAACCGCGATCGGACGGGTAGCGATCAGACGAACCGCGATCGTATTGGCCGCGTTCGGACTGGCCGGCGCGGGGCGCCTGTGTCCGGCCGGGGCCGCTACGGCCGCCGGCGGACGGCTTGCGCGCGCCGCGTGCGTCTTCTTCCTGGCGGCGCTGATAGCCGACGGGATCCTTCTGGCGTTCGACGTTTTCCTTGGTGCGCTCGATCTGAGCGACCAGGCGGGCGCGGGCGCCCGTACGGGTGCGCTTGGGCGCGTCTTCGGCGTGGGCGTCGCGCGCCGTTTTCTTGATCGTCAGCGTCTTGCGCGGACGGCCCTGTTCATCAGAGGACATACGAATCCTGGCGAATGTGCAAAGGTAGGGGTATCAGAAGGGTTTGACGACGACCAGCGCCACCACCACCAAGAGCAGCAAGACGGGAACTTCGTTGAACCAGCGATAGAACTTGTGCGAACGGGTGTTCTTGCCCTGTTCGAATTTACGCAGCATCAGGCCACAGGCGTGATGGTAGCCGATGACGAGCAGGACGAAAAAGAGTTTGGCATGCATCCAGCCGTTGCCCGGGCCGACCCCGATGCCATAGCCCAGGTACAGCCACATGCCGAACGCAATGGCCACGACGGCCAGGATGGTGGTGAAACGATACAGCCGGCGGGCCATGCCCAGCAGCGTCGTCTGGACGGCCGGGTCCGATTGCTGCGCCAGATTCACGAAGATGCGCGGCAGATAGAACAATCCGGCGAACCAGGAGGCGATGAAGACTATATGGAAGGTCTTGACCCAAAGCATGGCCATGGCGCGATCCGATCGAGGAAAGCCGCATTGTATGCCGCGATGGAAAGGCCCCCACGCGGCGCGTGAGTTCAGATTACGTAGAGATCCACGTATTCGTGGACCGGCATCGCCTCCAGCGTTTTCTGCTCCAGCGAGGCGTCCAGGATGCGCTGCTGCTGCCTGGGCGGGAAAATGCGGGCCAGGTTGGTGCGGAACTTGGCTTCCAGCAGGGGGATGCCGTCGGCGCGGCGGCGCTTGTGGCCGATCGGGTATTCGCAGACGATCTCGTCCAGCGCGGACCCGTCCTTGAATTCCACGGTCAGCGCGTTGGCGATCGATCGCTTGGCGGGGTTGTGATAATCGCTGGTGTAGGCCGGATCCTCCACGCAGACGATCTTGTCGCGCAACGCGTCAATGCGCGGATCCCGGGCGACCTCGTCTTCGTAGTCGCCGGCGGTCAGGCGGCCGTACAGCACGGGCACGGCCACCATGTACTGGATGCAATGGTCGCGGTCGGCGGGGTTGTTAAGCGGGCCCTTCTTGTCGATGATTCGGATGCAGGCCTCGTGGGTGCGGATCGTGATTTTCTTGATGTCGTCGGCCGTCTTGCCGGCGGACTTCAGCTTGTCGTGGATTTGCATGGCGCATTCCACGGCGGTCTGCGAATGGAATTCGGCCGGGAACGAGATCTTGAACAGCACGTTCTCCATCACGTAGCTGCCGTAGGGACGCTGGAACTTGAACGGCTGGCCCTTGAAGAGCACGTCGTAAAAGCCCCAGGTCTTGGCGGTAAGAACGGATGGATAGCCCATTTCACCGGTCCGGGCGATGAGCGCCAGGCGCACCGCGCGGCTGGTGGCGTCGCCCGCGGCCCAGCTTTTCCGGCTGCCGGTGTTGGGGGCGTGCCGGTAGGTCCGCAGGCTCTGGCCGTCGACCCAGGCCAGCGACACGGCGTTGATCGTTTCGTCCCGGTTCAGGCCCAGCATCTGCGCCACGACGGCGGTGGACGCCACCTTGACCAGCACGACGTGATCCAGGCCGACCTTGTTGAAGGAGTTTTCCAGCGCGATGCAGCCCTGGATCTCGTGCGCCTTGATCATGCCGGTCAGCACGTCGCGCATGGTCAGCGGCGGCTTGCCCGCCGCGACCGCCGTGCGCGACAGCCAGTCGGCCGTGGCCAGGATGCCGCCCAGGTTATCCGACGGATGGCCCCATTCGGCCGCCAGCCAGGTGTCGTTGAAATCCAGCCAGCGGATCATGGCGCCGATGTTGAACGCCGCCTGGACGGGATCCAGCTGGAACTGCGTGCCTGGCACCTTGGCGCCGTTGGGCACCACGGTGCCGGGCACGACCGGCCCCAGCAGTTTCCTGCACGCCGGATATTCCAGCGCTTCCAGGCCGCAGCCCAGCGTATCGATCAGGCAGTTGCGGGCGGTCTCGTACGCAAGACCGCTGCTGATTTCAAAGTTCAGAACGTAGTCCGCGATATCGGCCAGCACCTGGTCGGGATCGGGACGTACGTTGGAGATCGGGGCGGACATAGCAATACCTCTCCAGAAAATGAATACAGGTGGCCATGCCGCGCCCTCGCTAGTGCCTTACTTGCGCTTTTCGATCGGCACGAACTTCTGGTCTTCCGGACCCACGTAGTTGGCGGTGGGGCGGATGATCTTGTTGTCGATGCGCTGCTCGATGATGTGGGCCGACCAGCCCGCGGTGCGCGCGATCACGAACAGCGGGGTGAACATGGCGGTGGGTACCCCCATCATGTGATAGCTGACGGCCGAGAACCAGTCAAGGTTGGGAAACATCTTTTTGACGTCCCACATGACGGTTTCCAGGCGTTCGGCGATGTCGAACATCTTGGTGGTGCCGGCTTTCTTGGACAGCTTCTTGGCCACGTCCTTGATGACCTTGTTGCGCGGGTCGGACACGGTGTAGACAGGATGGCCGAAACCGATGATGACTTCCTTGGCTTCCACGCGGCGGCGGACGTCGGCCTCGGCTTCGTCGGGCGTTTCGTAGCGCTTCTGCACTTCGAAGGCGACCTCGTTGGCGCCGCCGTGCTTGGGGCCGCGCAGCGCGCCGATGGCGCCCGAGATGGAAGAGAACATGTCCGAACCGGTGCCGGCGATGACGCGCGCGGTGAAGGTGGACGCGTTGAATTCGTGTTCAGCGTACAGGTTCAGGGAGATGTGCATCGCCTTGACCCATTCGTCGCTGGGCTTCTCGCCGTGCAGCAAATGCAGGAAGTGGCCACCGATGCTGTCGTCGTCGGTCTGCACGTCGATGACGCGGCCGTTGTGGCTGAAGTGGTACCAGTACAGCAGGGCGGAACCCAGGTTGGCCATCAGGCGGTCGGCGATGTCGCGCGCGCCAGGGGCGTTGTGGTCGTCTTTTTCAGGCAGCACGCAGCCCAGTACGGACACGGCCGTGCGCATCACGTCCATCGGGTGGCTGGCGGCGGGCAGGGCTTCCAGTGCAACCTGCAACTGCGCGGGCAGGCCGCGCAGGCTGCGCAGCTTTTCCTTGTAGGCCTTCAGTTCGGCCTTGTTGGGCAGCTTGCCATGGACCAGCAAGTGGGCGATTTCTTCGAACTCGCTGGTGTGGGCGATGTCCAGGATGTCGTAGCCGCGGTAGTGCAGGTCGTTGCCGCTGCGGCCGACCGTGCACAGCGCGGTGTTGCCCGCGACCACGCCGGACAGCGCGACCGACTTCTTGGGCTTGAAGCCGGCTTTTTCTTCCGGCTTGGCGTCCGGCGTGGCTGCTTGCTTCTTGGGAGCCGTGCTCATGTCTCTACTCCTTTCCTTTTGCGATGGACAATGCAATGGGTGGCGGGCGGCGCCCCGGGATCAGCGTGGCGCCTGATGCCTGGACAATGAAGGATTACGCCTTGCCCTTCTGGAAGAGCGCATCCAGCCTGGATTCGAATTCGTGGTAGCCGATGCGGTCGTACAGCTCTTCGCGCGTCTGCATCAGGTCCACGACATTTTTCTGGTGGCCGTCGCGGCGGATGGCGGAATAGACGGCCTCGGCGGCCTTGTTCATGGCGCGGAACGCCGACAGCGGGTAGAGCACCATGCCCACGCCCACGCTCTTGAGCTCTTCGACCGAAAACAGCGGGGTCTTGCCGAATTCGGTGATGTTCGCCAGCACCGGCACCTTGACGGCCTTGACGAAGCGGTCGTAGGTGGGCAGGTCATAGGCGGCTTCGGCGAAGATCGCGTCGGCGCCGGCTTCCACGCAGGCCAGCGCGCGCTCGATGGCAGCGTCAACGCCGTGCGAGGCGATCGCATCGGTGCGGGCGATCAGGTAGAAGTCGCTGTCGGTGCGGGCATCGGCCGCGGCCTTGACGCGGTCCGCCATTTCTTCGGTGGTGACGATTTCCTTGCCGGGACGGTGGCCGCAGCGCTTGGCGCCGACCTGGTCCTCGATGTGGCACGCGGCGGCGCCGAACTTGATCAGGCTCTTGACAGTGCGGGCGATGTTGAACGCCGACGGCCCGAAGCCGGTATCGATGTCCACCAGTAGCGGCACATCGCACACGTCGGTGATGCGGCGCACGTCGGTCAGGACGTCGTCCATGGTGTTGATGCCCAGATCGGGCAGGCCCAGCGATCCGGCCGCGACGCCGCCGCCGGACAGGTAGATGGCGCGGTAGCCGGCGCGCTTGGCCAGCAGGGCGTGGTTGGCGTTGATGGCGCCAATGATCTGCAGCGGGCTTTCTTCGGTGAGCGCGCGACGGAACAGGGCGCCGGGCGATTCGGGTCTGGACATGATCGTCTCCTTTTTATGCTGGCCCACGACCTTAGCGCGGGTCCGAAAAATAAATCTGTCCCCTGCGCGACAATCGTTTGCGGCTGGGCAGAGAGACAGGTTTATGTTCCGGTCTTGCTTAGGAATTGGGCCCGCATGAACGGGCCCAATCCTTTACTCGTGCGCTGCTTACTTCAGCAGGTCCTTGACGCCGTCGCGCTCTTCGAGGAGCTCTTTCAGCGTGAAGTCCAGGCGCTCGCGCGAGAAGGCGTCGATTTCGAGGCCTTCGATGCGCTTGTATTCGCCGTTTTCGGTCGTGACCGGCACGCCGTAGATGATGCCTTCGGGAATGCCGTAGGAGCCGTCCGACGGAATGCCCATCGTGACCCACTTGCCGTTGCTGCCCAGGACCCAGTCACGGACGTGGTCGATGGCGGCGTTGGCGGCCGAGGCAGCCGAGGACAGGCCACGGGCTTCGATGATGGCGGCGCCGCGCTTGCCCACGGTGGGGATGAACGTGTCGCGGTTCCAGGCGTCGTCGTTGATGAGCTTGGAGAGCGATTCGCCGCCGACGGTGGCGAAGCGGAAGTCGGGGTACATCGTGGGCGAGTGGTTGCCCCACACGACCAGCTTTTCGATGTCGGCGACGGCCTTGCCCGACTTGGCGGCCAGTTGCGACAGGGCGCGGTTGTGGTCCAGGCGCAGCATGGCGGTGAAGTTCTTGGCCGGCAGGTCCGGGGCCGACTTCATGGCGATGTAGGCGTTGGTGTTGGCGGGGTTGCCGACGACCAGGACCTTGACGTTGCGGCTGGCGACGTCGTTCAGGGCCTTGCCCTGCGCCGTGAAGATCTGGGCGTTGACCGACAGCAGGTCCTTGCGTTCCATGCCGGGGCCGCGCGGACGGGCGCCGACCAGCAGGGCCACGTCGGCATCCTTGAAGGCGGTGCGCGGGTCGCTGTGGGCGGTGACTTCCTGCAGCAGCGGGAAGGCGCAGTCATCCAGTTCCATGATGACGCCCTTCAGGGCCTTTTGCGCTTTCTCGTCGGGAATTTCCAGCAGTTGCAGGATGACGGGTTGATCTTTACCCAGCATTTCGCCCGAGGCGATGCGGAATAGCAGTGCGTAACCGATTTGGCCGGCGGCGCCGGTGACGGCGACACGCAAGGCAGGCTTGGACATGGACGTTCTCCGTAATGGTTTGGCGAGAAAAAAATCTCACCAATCAGTGTAATCGTTGGGCGCGGCAATCAGCGCACGCGCAGCGCGTGAGCAGGGCGCGCGCAGGCGTTCGGCGCGAGGCCAGGACAGCGTTGAATCCTAGATTGAATTTACGTGTCCGTCAATTGCTCTTCTATCTTATATAAGACATAAGACGTTGGACAGCGTACCTGCCAATATGCCACAATAGAGCGTTTATTCGAATGCGCCGCAGCCAGGGTCTGGCCGCGCGCCTGTATCAAGCCAGAAGACCGGCAGCAGCAGCGCATTGCGGATGGGTTTGCATCCTTTGCGCTGCGTACCTATTCATCCGGATAAACATGACACTTTCAAGAAGATCCATGGCAGAGCCCCGGCCCGAAACCTCCTTACGCACTCGCGCCGCCCGTCCGACGGGCGAGGGGGCCGCTTTCAGTCCGCTCTACCGCCAGATCAAGGATCTGCTTGTCCAAAGCCTGGAGCGCGGCGAATGGAAGCCGGGCGAACTCATCCCCAGCGAAATCGACCTGGCCGCCCGTTTTCAGGTGAGCCAGGGCACGGTGCGCAAGGCGGTCGATGAGCTGGCCGCCGAGCACATGCTGCTGCGCCGCCAGGGCAAGGGCACTTTTGTCGCCACCCACCACGAAGCCCGCGTACGCTACCGTTTCCTGCGCCTGGCCCCCGACGAAGAGGGCGAGCCCGGCCGTGCCGAAAGCCGTATCCTGGAGTGCCGGCGCCTGCGCGCGCCCGCGGAAATCGCGCGCGCCCTGGATCTGCGGGCCGGCGAAACCGTCGTGATGATCCGCCGCCTGCTGTCCATGGGACAGACGCCCACCGTGCTGGACGACATCTGGCTGCCGGGATCGATTTTCCGAGGCTTGACCCTGGAGCTGCTGAGCGCCAACAAGGCGCCGCTCTATGGCCTGTTTGAATCCGAGTTCGGCGTCAGCATGGTGCGCGCGGACGAGAAGCTGCGCGCGGTCGCCGCGCCGGCCGAAGTCTGTACGCTGCTTAATGTTGCCGCCGGCGCGCCGTTGTTGCAGGTAGACCGTGTGTCTTACACGTATGGTGACCGCCCCATGGAAATCCGCCGGGGGTTGTACTTGACCGATCGATACCACTACCGCAATAGTCTGAATTGATGAGTTTTTTACCTACGATTTGATACCAACCCAATCTCTGGGCGAAAATACCGTGTTTGCCCGCAAGGGCGCCGGCATTCTTGCCGTTACGATTCCCTAGTTCCGAAACACCGAGGCCGTCATGTCCGACACCGCTGCCAAGCCACGTCCGCAGTTTCGCAATATTGGTATTGCGCAACTTGCCAACTACCGCCTGCCCCTGGCCGGCAAGCTGTCCATCCTGCACCGCATCAGCGGCATATTGCTGTTCCTCTGTTTGCCCTTGGTCATTCTGCCGCTGTTCGCGGCCAGCGTGGCCGCGCCGCAAACGTTCGCTGCCGTGGCCGCGTACGCCGGCAATCCGATCGTGAAGCTTGTCTTCCTGGTCCTGGTCTGGGGCTACCTGCATCACTTCTGTGCCGGCATCCGCTACCTGCTGCTGGACCTGCACATCGGTATCGACAAGCTGTCGGCCAAGAAGAGCGCCGGCGTGGTGTTCGGTGTCAGCCTGGCGCTGACCCTGGTGTTCGCCCTTAAACTGTTCGGAGTGCTGTAAATGGCCGCCGCTAAAAACTACGGACCCAAGCGTCTGGTCGTCGGCGCCCACTACGGCGTCATGGACTTCATCATCCAGCGCGTCACCGCCGTCATCATGGCTGTGTATACGCTGGTGCTGCTCATCGGCATCCTGATGATGCCGGCCTTCACGTATGAATACTGGACCGCGCTGTTCAACTTCTACGTGGGCGTTCTTCCGGTTGGCCAGATCCTGGCCACCCTTGCATTCATTGCGCTGGCCTGGCATGCCTGGATTGGCGTGCGCGACATCTGGATGGATTACGTCAAGTCGGTGGGCGTGCGCCTGCTGATGCAAGTGCTGACGATCCTCTGGCTGGTCGGTTCGGTCGTTTACTTCGCGCAAATCCTCTGGAGCATCTAAGCCGTGGTCTCTGTCTTGAAATCCTTGCCGCGCCGCCAGTTTGATGTGGTGGTCGTTGGCGCCGGCGGAGCCGGCATGCGTTGTTCGCTGCAACTGTCCCAGGCGGGCCTGTCCGTTGCGGTGCTCTCCAAGGTGTTCCCCACGCGCTCGCACACGGTTGCGGCGCAGGGCGGCGTGAGCGCCTCGCTGGGCAACATGAGCGAAGACAACTGGTACTGGCACATGTACGACACCGTCAAGGGGTCGGATTGGCTGGGCGACCAGGACGCCATCGAATTCATGTGCCGTGAAGCGCCGAACGCCGTGTACGAGCTCGAGCACTTCGGCATGCCGTTCGACCGCAACCCCGACGGCACGATCTATCAGCGTCCGTTCGGCGGCCACACCGCCAACTTCGGCGAAAAGCCGGTCCAGCGCGCCTGTGCCGCTGCCGACCGCACCGGCCACGCGCTGCTGCACACGCTGTACCAGCGCAACGTCGCCGCGCGCACCCAGTTCTTCGTCGAATGGATGGCGCTGGACCTGCTGCGCAACGAAGCGGGCGACGTCGTGGGCGTGACCGCCCTGGAAATGGAAACGGGCGAAATCTACATCCTGGAAGCCAAGACCACGGTGCTGGCCACCGGCGGCGCGGGCCGGATCTGGGCCGCTTCCACCAACGCCTTCATCAACACCGGCGACGGCCTGGGCATGGCGGCTCGCGCCGGCATCCCGCTGCAGGACATGGAGTTCTGGCAGTTCCACCCGACCGGCGTGGCCGGCGCGGGCGTGCTGATCACCGAAGGCGTGCGCGGCGAAGGCGGCATCCTGCTGAACAAGGATGGCGAGCGCTTCATGGAGCGCTATGCGCCCACGCTGAAGGATCTGGCGCCGCGCGACTTCGTGTCGCGCTCGATGGACCAGGAAATCAAGGAAGGCCGCGGTTGCGGTCCGGACGGCAGCTACGTGGTGCTGAAGCTGGATCACCTGGGCGCCGACGTCATCAACAAGCGTCTGCCCTCGATCCGCGAAATCGCCATCAAGTTCGGCAACGTCGACCCGATCAAGGAACCGATCCCCGTCGTCCCGACCATCCACTACCAGATGGGCGGCATTCCGGCCAACTATCATGGCCAGGTGCTGTCGCGCGAAAACGGCGAGAACAAGGTCGTCAACGGCCTGTACGCCATCGGCGAATGCGCCGCGGTGTCGGTCCACGGCGCCAACCGCCTGGGCACGAACTCGCTGCTGGACCTGATCGTGTTCGGTCGCGCCACCGGCAACCACATCGTGAATTCGCACCCGGAGCGCCAGCGCGCCCACCAAGACCTGCCGCAGCAGGCAGTCGAGTTCTCGCTGGACCGCGTCAACAAGCTCGAATCGCGCACTTCCGGCGAAAAGACGCAGGATATCGGCAACGCCATCCGCTTCTCGATGCAGCGCCACTGCGGCGTGTTCCGCACGCTGGAACTGCTGAACGAAGGCGTGACCCAGATCGAAGACCTGGCCAAGCAAGCAGACAATATCTACTTCAAGGACAAGTCCAAGGTATTCAACACCGCCCGTGTCGAGGCGCTGGAACTGGCGAACATGACTGAAGTGGCCCGCGCCACGATCAAGTCGGCCGCCAACCGCACCGAAAGCCGCGGCGCGCATGCACTCGACGACAACCCGACTCGCGATGACGAGAACTGGCTGAAGCACACGCTCTGGTACTCCGAAGGCAGCCGCCTCGATTACAAGCCCGTGCAGATGAAGCCGCTGACGGTCGAGTCCTTCCCGCCCAAGGCGCGTACCTTCTAAGTCCGGATTGAGCCCACTATGAGCACCAAGAGAATCGTCAAGTTCGAAATCTACCGCTACGATCCGGACAAGGACGAGCGCCCCTACATGCAGAAGCTGGAAGTCGAACTCCAGCCGACCGACAAGATGTTGCTCGATGCGCTGGTGCGCATCAAGAACGATGTCGACGACAGCCTGGCCCTGCGCCGCTCGTGCCGCGAAGGCGTGTGCGGTTCCGACGCCATGAACATCAACGGCAAGAACGGCCTGGCCTGCACCACCAACCTGCGCGAACTCAAGGAACCCATCGTCCTGCGTCCGCTGCCGGGCCTGCCCGTGATCCGCGACCTGATCGTGGACATGACGCACTTCTTCAACCAGTACCACTCGATCCGTCCGTACCTCATCAACGACACGCCGCCGCCCGAGAAAGAGCGTCTGCAGTCGCCCGAGGCGCGCGAAGAGCTGGATGGCCTGTACGAGTGCATCCTGTGCGCGTGCTGTTCCACTTCCTGCCCGTCGTTCTGGTGGAATCCGGACAAGTTCGTCGGCCCGGCCGGCCTGCTGCAAGCCTACCGCTTCATCGCCGACAGCCGCGACGAAGCCACGGGCGAGCGTCTGGACAACCTGGAAGATCCGTACCGCCTGTTCCGTTGCCACACCATCATGAATTGCGTCGACGTCTGTCCCAAGGGGCTGAACCCGACCAAGGCGATTGGCAAGATCAAGGAACTGATGGTCCGTCGCACGGTCTAGTTTTAAGTTATCTAAGGTGTGAAGCATGAGCAGGCTTACTGAACTGGAGCGGGCGCGACTGCGTTGGCGGGCGCGCCGCGGCCTGCTCGAAAACGACTTGATCATCACCCGGTATCTCGACGCTTACGAGGCAGAACTTACCGATGATGACGTGGCCGCATTGACCCAGCTTTTCGAGATGGGAGACAACGATCTTCTCGACCTGCTGCTGGCCCGCAAGGAACTCGAAGGCGAACTGGATACTCCCCGTCTTCGAGGCATTATTGGCCAGATGCGCGCGCTCTGATTAATTGAGAGGAATAAACATGAACCTGTCTGACAAAAAAGCCACTCTATCCTTCTCGGATGGCAGCGCACCCATTGAGTTCCCTGTCTACAAGGGCACGGTCGGTCCGGATGTGATCGACATCCGCAAGCTTTATGGCCAGACGGGCATGTTCACGTTTGACCCTGGCTTCATGTCGACGGCTGCCTGCGAATCGGGCATCACGTACATCGATGGCGACAAGGGCGAACTGCTGTACCGCGGCTTCCCGATCGAGCAATTGGCCGTCAATTGCGACTTCATGGACATCTGCTACCTGATCCTGAACGGCGAACTGCCGAACAAGGACCAGAAGGCCGATTTCGACTCGCAAGTGACTCATCACACGATGGTCAACGAGCAACTGCATTTCTTCCTGCGCGGCTTCCGCCGCGACGCGCACCCGATGGCCGTGTTGACGGGCCTGGTCGGCGCGCTGTCCGCGTTCTACCACGACTCCACCGACATCACGAACCCGCAGCATCGCCACATCTCGGCGATCCGCCTGATCGCCAAGATGCCGACGCTGGTCGCGATGGCATACAAGTACTCGCAAGGCCAACCGTTCATCTACCCGCAGAATGACCTGTCCTACACGGGCAACTTCCTGCGCATGATGTTCGCCACGCCGTGCGAAGACTACAAGGTCAATGAGGTCGTCGAGCGCGCGCTGGACCGCATCTTCATCCTGCACGCCGATCACGAACAGAACGCCTCGACCTCGACCGTGCGTCTGTGCGGTTCGTCGGGCACCAACCCGTTCGCCGCCATCTCGGCCGGCGTGGCTTGCCTGTGGGGCCCGGCTCACGGCGGCGCCAACGAAGCCTGCCTGCAGATGCTGGAAGAACTGCAAGCCAACGGCGGCATCGCCAAGGTCGGCGAGTTCATGGAGAAGGTCAAGGACAAGAACTCGGGCGTGCGCCTGATGGGCTTTGGCCACCGCGTCTACAAGAACTACGATCCGCGCGCCAAGCTGATGCAGGAAACCTGCAAGGAAGTTCTCTCGGCCCTGGGCCTGGAAAACGACCCGCTGTTCAAGCTGGCCATGGAACTGGAACGCATCGCCCTGTCGGATCCGTACTTCGTGCAGCGCAAGCTGTACCCGAACGTGGACTTCTACTCGGGCATCGTCCAACGCGCCATCGGCATCCCGACCTCGCTGTTCACCGCCATCTTCGCGCTGGCCCGCACGGTGGGCTGGATCGCCCAGTGGAACGAAATGCTGTCCGATCCCGACTACAAGATCGGCCGTCCGCGCCAATTGTTCACCGGTTCGGTCACGCGCGACGTGCCCCCGATGGACAAGCGTTAATCCGCTGCGCACGGCAAAGAAACCGCCTTCGGGCGGTTTTTTTTCGCCTGTCCGCGGCAAATTTTGCGGATATGATCCCTGCCATGATTCCCATAGCACTACCCTCGGCCAATTTCTTCATCCTGCTTACCGCCGGTTTCTTTGCCGGCCTGCTGCTGCTGGGGTGGGCGCTGGTCCTGGCGGTGAGCGCGGGCGCGCGCCGCGCGGTCCGCAAATACTGGAAGACATCCGCCTTGCTGTTCGTGGCGCTGTCGGTCCCATTCGCGTTCTATGCCTGGGTTCAGGCAGTGTTCTGGCGGGTCGAAAACGAGAGCAGCCGAAGGGAAGCGGCGCGCAACATCACGCTGCAGCAGCCAGCCACGGTGGGCGGCGTCGACATGCCCGCTGGCACGCGCCTGAAGCTTCAGGACGAAGGCAAGATCGACACCTATGTCGAAGCCGCTTTTCCGCAGGCCGTCCCGCTGTACGGCGTGCAGGCGATCACGGTGCGGCGCTACCTGGACACCGAGTACGACAAGGACACGTACGCCACGCTCGGCAGGCACCCGCGCACCGTCATCCTGCGCGGCGCGGGCGACCAGGCCGTCCTGGGCTGGCGGTGCGACGCCACGCAGGACATCGAATTCGACGTGGAGCCCGATGGGGCCATGAAGATGCTGAGCAAATGCGTCCTGGGCGCCGGCAACGCGGCGGCGGGCATGGAGATCGCGAGGGGAGCCGTCCTGTATGGTTCGAACGGCACCGCCTACACGGACGGATCGCGCGATGCCGACCGCTGGCGCATCGAAATCAACGATCCCGTGGCGGTGCGCGTATTCGGGCTGGCGCTGAGCGATCCCCGGATCTACCTGGATGCGGGGCGGAACCTGCTCAGGGTCGGTGATTCGGCGCTTGCCTGCCCCACGCAGTTCGGGGGGCTGAGCTATCCCGCCGGCACGCTCGTCAAGACCGTCCGGCGCGGGTCCGGGGATGCGCGAGAACCGTACCCGGGCGTTCTGGTCTTCAGCCCCTGGAATGGCATGGCCGCCCAGCGGGGCGGCCATGCTGATGTGCCCGAAGGCATGTCGGTGATGCAGACGCTGGCGGGCGACGTCGTTGAAATCGTGGCCAACGAAGCGGTGGGTGTGTTCCGCTTCGCGACCTTCAGCGTCGACGGCAAGGAGCCGCAAGCGCCGGTCCGCGCACGCTGCCCCTGAGGCAGCGAGACGGCCGCGCTACGCGCCGATCCCGCGCGCCATCAGAACGGCGAACAGCGGCAGGAAGATGAACAGGTGCGACGAGATCATCACCCAGCGCCGCGCCCGCTTGATCTCGGGCAGGGCAGGGACGAAGCCCGGTTGCTGACGCGATTGCTTGGCCCAGCGCAGGAACGCCAGCGTGGGCGGAATCGAACAGAGCGCGATGACGACGAACAGCGAGATCTTGGCGTGGAACCAGGGATTGCTCATGTAGAAGGCGGCGCCCTTGACGCCCGCGGTCAGGCGCAGCACGCCGGTGATCAGCACGACGATGGCGCTCACCCCATAGAAGCGGTCGTAGATGACCAGGCGCTTCACGCTGCCGGCCGTCAGGTCCGGGCGCAGCAGTACGGCTTCGGCGGTCAGCACCACCACCAGTACGAAGATCGCCAGATAGTGAAACCAGGCATACATTGCATCGGCCAGCATGTCGTCTCCAAGGTAAAGGACAGACTAGGTTTTACCATCCGCCCGTGCGGGCGGGCCAGGAGTTGCGCGGCAGAATAAAAACGGGCGCCCCGTAGGGCGCCCGCGGTCTTGCACCGTGACTATGCGATCAACGGCGGCGCTTCTTGGCTTCTTCGGCGGCTTCCTGCTGCGCGTCGACCACGGCCAGCGCCGTCATGTTGACGATGCGGCGCACGGTCGCGCTGGTGGTCAGGATGTGCACGGGACGCGCGGCGCCCAGCAGGATCGGACCCATCGCGACGCCATTGCTGCCCGTCATCTTCAGCATGTTGTACGTGATGTTGCCGGTGTCCAGGTTGGGCATGACCAGCAGGTTGGCCGGACCCTTCAGCGTGCTGTCCGGGTAGGCCAGGACGCGGATTTTCTCCGACAGGGCGGCGTCGGCGTGCATTTCGCCGTCCACTTCCAGGTCGGGCGCGCGGTCCTGCACGATGCGGCGCGCGGCGGCCATCTTGCGCGACGATTCCGTCACGCGGCTGCCGAAGTTGGAGTGCGACAGCAGCGCGATCTTCGGCACCACGCCAAAACGCAGCATCTCGTCCGCGGCCTGGATGGTGATGCTGGCCACTTCCTCGGCCGACGGGTTTTCATTGACGTGCGTGTCCGTGACGAACAGCGTCTGGTCGGGCAGCATCAGCACATTCAGGGCGGCGTACGTCTGGCCTTCCTTCTTGCCGATGATTTCGTCGACGTACTTGAGCTGGTTGTCGTACTTGCTGGCCACGCCGCACAGCAGCGCGTCGGCGTCGCCGCGGCGCAGCAGCATCGCGCCGATCAGCGTGTTGTGCTTGCGGATCATCGCCTTGGCGATGGCCGGCGTCACGCCTTCGCGGCCCTTCAACTGGTAGTACGCATTCCAGGTTTCATTGAAGCGGCTGTCGTCTTCCGGATCCACGATCTCGAAGTGCTCGCCGGCCTTCAGGCGCAGGCCGGCTTTTTCGATGCGCATCTCGATGACGGCAGGGCGGCCGATCAGGATCGGGAAGGCCAGCTTTTCGTCGGCCACGGTCTGCACGGCGCGCAGGACGCGTTCGTCTTCGCCGTCGGCGTAGATGACGCGCTTGGGCGCCTTCTTGGCCTGGGCGAACAGCGGGCGCATCAGTTGGCCGGAGTGGTACACAAAGCCCATCAGCTTCTGGCGGTAGGCTTCGATGTCTTCGATCGGGCGGGCGGCCACGCCGGAGTCGGCGGCGGCTTGCGCCACGGCCGGCGCGATCTGGACGATCAGGCGGGGGTCGAAGGGCTTAGGAATGATGTAGTCCGGGCCGAACGACAGTTCCTGGCCGGCGTAGGCGCGGGCCACTTCATCGTTTTGCTCGGCCTGGGCCAGGTCGGCGATGGCCTTGACGCAAGCCAGCTTCATTTCTTCCGTGATGCGCGAGGCACCGGCATCCATGGCGCCGCGGAAAATGAAGGGGAAGCACAGCACGTTGTTGACCTGGTTCGGGTAGTCCGAACGGCCGGTCGCGATGATGCAGTCGGGGCGGGCGGCGCGGGCGACTTCCGGGCGGATTTCCGGTTCCGGGTTGGCCAGCGCCAGGATCAGCGGGCGGTCGGCCATGGTCTTGACCATGTCGCCGGTCAGCACGCCGGCGGTGGAGCAGCCCAGGAACACGTCGGCGCCATTGACCACGTCGGCGAGCGTGCGCGCGTCGGTCTTCTGCGCGTAGCGCTTCTTGTTGACTTCCATGTTTTCATCGCGGCCGTCCCAGATGACGCCGCGCGAGTCCACCACGTAGATGTTCTCGCGCTTGACGCCCAGGTGTACCAGCAGGTCCAGGCAGGCGATGGCGGCGGCGCCGGCGCCGGAGCAGGCCAGCTTGACCGAGCCGATGTCCTTGTTGACGACCTTCAGGCCGTTCAGGATGGCGGCCGACGAGATGATGGCGGTGCCGTGCTGGTCGTCGTGGAAGACGGGGATCTTCATGCGCTCGCGCAGCTTCTTTTCGATGTAGAAGCACTCGGGCGCCTTGATGTCTTCAAGGTTGACGCCGCCCAGCGTGGGCTCCAGCGCCGCGATGATGTCGACCAGCTTGTCGGGGTCGTTCTCGGCCAGTTCGATGTCGAACACATCGATGCCGGCGAACTTCTTGAACAGGCAGCCCTTGCCTTCCATGACGGGCTTGGCGGCCAGGGGGCCGATGTTGCCCAGGCCCAGGACCGCGGTGCCGTTGGTGATCACGCCCACCAGGTTGCCGCGCGAGGTGTATTTGGATGCGGCGTCGTCGCCCTGCTCGAAAATGGCCATGCACGCCGCGGCGACGCCGGGCGAGTAGGCCAGGGACAGGTCGTCCTGGTTGGCCAGCGGCTTGGTCGGCGTGACCGAGATTTTGCCGGGGGTGGGATAGGCGTGGTAATCCAACGCCATTTTAGTAAGGGTTTCGTCCATGGGATCGGGGCCTGGTAGGCACTAACTGAAAAAGAAACGGGGATGACAAAGGCGGGCTCGCGGCCCGCCGTATTTTTTGCGAAATGCTTGGGGAACCCCCGTATTTCACCAGAAAGCGCGGGCGCTTGGTTGCTGCGGTGCAGCGAGCATTCGCTTTTGATCAAAAAAACGCCGGACCGGGCCGGCCGAATGGATGAGGGCGGACGGGTGAGGGCGCCTACATCTCCCAGGGCGGCGCGTGCCGGCTTTCCGCGCTCAGTTTCTGGCGCAGCGCCTTGCTGTCGTCCTGCCTGCCCAGGCTGTCCAGCGCATACAGCACGATCCAGTCGGCGCTGACTTCGAAGAAATCACGGAGCTGTGCGCGCGTGTCGCTGCGGCCGAAGCCATCGGTGCCCAGCGTGCGGTAGGGCGCCGACACCCAGGCGCGGATCTGTTCAGGAACGGCGCGCACGTAGTCGCTGGCGGCGATGACGGGGGCGTCGCTTGCGCCCAGGCAGGCGCGCACCCAGTCGGCGCTGGCGCCGGCGTCCAGCCCCAGCACGCGGGCGCGCTCGGCCTGCCGGCCGTCGCGAGCCAGCTCGGAAAAGCTGGTCACGCTCCAGACCTCGGCATCCACGCCGTAGTCGTCGTACAGGCGCGCGGCGGCCATTTCGGCCTCGCGCAGCATGGGGCCCGCGCCCAGCAGGCGCACCTGGGCCTGCTGGCGCGCCGGCCGCAGCAGGTACAGGCCGCGCAGAATGCCCTCGCGCACGGCGGGGTCCGTCGGCATGTCGGGCTGCGCCAGGTTTTCGTTGGTGACGGTCAGGTAGAAGAATTCGTCGCGCTGCTCGTCCAGCATGCGGCGCATGCCGTGTTCGACGATGATGGCGACCTCGTAGGCGTAGGCCGGGTCGTAGGCGCGGCAGTTGGGCACGGCGGCGGCCATGATGTGGCTGGAGCCGTCCTGGTGCTGCAGGCCCTCGCCGCCCAACGTGGTGCGGCCGGACGTGGCGCCGATCAGAAAGCCGCGCGTGCGCTGGTCGGCGGCGGCCCAGATCAGGTCGCCGATGCGCTGGAAGCCGAACATCGAGTAGTAGATGTAGAACGGCAGCATGGGCAGGCCGTTGACCGAGTAGCTGGTGCCCGCCGCCGTCCAGGAGGAGATCGCGCCGGCCTCGGTGATGCCTTCTTCCAGGATCTGGCCGTCGCGTGCCTCGCGGTAGTACAGCACCGAGCCGATGTCCTCGGGCTCATAAAGCTGGCCTTGCGCGGAATAGATGCCGATCTGCCGGAACAGGTTGGCCATGCCGAAGGTGCGCGCCTCGTCCGCCACGATGGGCACGATGCGCGGGCCGACGGTGCCGTCCTTGAGCAGCGCCGTCAGCATGCGGACGATGGCCATGGTGGACGACATTTCCTTGCCGTCGGCGGCCAGCGCGAAGCGCGCCCACTGTTCAACGTCCGGCGGCGTCAGGCGCGGCGCTTGCGCGTTGCGCCGGGGAATGTGGCCGCCGAGCGACGCGCGGCGCGCCTGCAGATGGCGCATTTCGGCGCTGTCCTCGGCGGGGCGGTAGAACTTCAGCGCGACGCAGTCGGCGTCCGATATCGGCAGGGCGAAGCGGTCGCGGAAGGCCAGCAGCGCCACGTCGTCCAGCTTCTTCTGCTGGTGGGTCGTCATCTTGCCCTGGCCGGCCGAGCCCATGCCGAAGCCCTTCTTGGTCTGCGCCAGGATGACGGTGGGCTGGCCCCGGTGCCGGGCGGCTCGGTGATAGGCGGCATGGATCTTCACCATGTCGTGGCCGCCTCGGTGCAGGCGGTCGATGGCTTCGTCGGACCAGTCGGCCACCAGGGCGGCCAGCTCGGGATTCTGGTTGAAGAAGTGGGCGCGGTTGAAGGCGCCGTCGTTGGCCGCGAAGGTCTGGAACTGGCCGTCCACGGTGTTGGCGAAGGCGCGGGCCAGCGCGCCGCCGGTATCGCGCCGCAGCAGGGCGTCCCAGTCGCTGCCCCAGACCAGCTTGATGACGTTCCAGCCCGCGCCGGCGTACAGGGTTTCCAGTTCGTCGATGATGCGGCCGTTGCCGCGCACCGGGCCGTCCAGCCGTTGCAGGTTGCAGTTGACGACGAAGATCAGGTTGTCGAGCTTTTCGCGGGCGGCCAGTGTCAGTGCCGCGATGGATTCGGGCTCGTCCATTTCGCCGTCGCCGAAGATGCCCCAGACCTTGCGGTCGGCGCCGGGGACCAGCGAGCGGTGCTCAAGGTAGCGCATGAAACGCGCCTGATAAATCGCATTGATCGGCCCGATGCCCATGGAGCCGGTGGGAAACTGCCAGAAGTCCGGCATCAGCCAGGGATGGGGGTACGACGACAGGCCGCGCAGGCCGCGGGCGGTCGCGGTGATCTCCTGGCGGAAGTGGGCCAGATCGTCTTCGCCCAGAAAGCCTTCAAGGTAGGCGCGGGCGTAGACGCCGGGCGCCGAATGCGGCTGCATGTAGACGATGTCGCCCGGACTGTCGGGTGTGCGGGCGCGGAAGAAATGGTTGAAGCCCACCTCGAAGAGGTCAGCGGCCGACGCATAGCTGGCGATGTGGCCGCCCAGTTCGCCGTGCGCCAGATTGGCGCGCACCACCATGGCCAGCGCATTCCAGCGGTTGATGCGCGCGATGCGTTCTTCGACCGCCAGGTTGCCCGGAAAGGGCGGTTCCTGGTCAGCGGGGATGGTGTTCAGGTAGGCGGTGCGCGTCTGGCTGTTGGCCCGCAGGCCCAGCGCGGCGGCGTGGCCCAGCAGGCTGTCCAGCACATAGCCCGCCCGCCCGGGCCCCTCGGCCTGGACCAGCGAATGCAGGGCGTCGCGCCACTCGGCGGTTTCGGCGGGGTCGGCGTCGTCCTGGGGGGCTGGGCCGGAAAGGGGCTGGCTGGCGTCAAGCATGGTCGTCCTGTCTCCTGTTCTAGCGTCCATGCTAGACCCTTGCCTCTGGCATGGGTAATCAAAATCTTGGGAGAAATCCCCCGGTTTCAGCATAATGTGTTGTCAGATTTTCGGGCCACGGCAGGTTCTACCGCGGAATCATGCTTACGGGTGGTGACCGAGTGGCGGACAGTCTGGCGCTAGAATTCGCGGCTACCAGATAGGGAGAATTCCATGACCCAACCCATCCGCGTTCCCGCGGAGGTCACGTTGCCGGAACTGACGTTCCGCGGCGTCCTGCTCGGCGCCCTGATTACCGTCATCTTCACGGCGTCCAATGTTTTTCTGGGGTTGAAGGTCGGCCTGACGTTTTCATCGGCCATCCCGGCGGCGGTAATTTCGATGTCCGTGCTGCGCATGTTCAAGGACGCCAACATCCTTGAAAACAACATGGTGCAGACGCAGGCTTCGGCGGCCGGCACGCTGTCGTCCATCATCTTCATCCTGCCGGCGCTGGTCATGATGGGCCACTGGCAGGGCTTTCCGTTCTGGCAGACGCTGGGCATCTGCGCGGCGGGCGGCATGCTGGGCGTGATGTTCACCATTCCGCTGCGCCATGTGATGGTGGTGCAGAGCGACCTGCCGTATCCGGAAGGCGTGGCCGCGGCCGAGATCCTGCGGGTGGGCAGCGCGGAACGCGAGCAGGACGTTTCCGAAGCCGAGGGCGGGGCGTCCGCGAAGTCGCCCGCGACGGGTATGGGCGACATCGTGGCGGGCGGCATCGCCGCGGCTGTTGTCAGCTTTGCCGCCAGCGGCCTGCGGGTGCTGGGTGACAGCGTCAGCGGCTGGTTCGCGCTGGGCGGCGCCGTGTTCCGGCTGCCGATGGGCTTTTCGCTGGCGCTGCTGGGCGCGGGCTACCTGATCGGCATTGTCGCGGGGCTGGCCATGCTGACGGGGCTGATCATTTCCTGGGGCATCGCGGTGCCGATCCTGACGGCCATGGGTGACATGCCCGCGGGCATGTCGCTGCAGAACTACGCGACGGAACTGTGGTCGTCGCAGGTGCGCTTCATCGGCGCGGGCGTGATCGGCGTGGGCGCCATCTGGACGCTGGCGACGCTGTTCGCGCCGATGGCGCGTGGGGTGAAGGCGTCGTTTTCGGCCCTGACCAAGGCGGGCGCGGCGCGCGCGGGCCAGACGCCGCGCACCGAGCGGGACCTGTCGGCCGGCTGGATCTCGGCGGTGACGCTGGTGCTGGTGGCCGTGCTCGTGGTCACCTTCCAGGTGTTCCTGTCGGGGGTGCCGCTGTCGGCGGGCGCCATCTGGAAGCTGGTGGCCTACGCGGTGATGTTCGCCTTTGTGTTCGGTTTCCTGGTGGCCGCCGCCTGCGGCTACATGGCCGGTCTGGTGGGATCGTCGACCAGTCCGATTTCCGGCGTCGGCATCGTCGCCATCGTGCTGGTGTCCGTGCTGATGCTGGCGCTGGGCGGCGAATTGCTGGCGGTGCAAAACGGTGTCCAGATGGCGATCGCACTGGCGATCTTCAGCACATCGGCCGTGGTGGCGGTCGCCTCCATTTCCAATGACAACCTGCAGGATCTGAAGACGGGCTGGCTGGTGGGCGCGACCCCTTGGCGCCAGCAGGTGGCGCTGCTGATCGGCTGCGTGGTCGGCGCGGCGGTGATCTCGCCGGTGCTGGAGCTGCTGTACAACGCCTACGGGTTCGCGGGTTCGATGCCGCGCGAAGGCATGGATCCGGCGCTTGCCCTGTCCGCGCCACAGGCGACGCTGATGCTGGCGATTGCGCGCGGCATCTTCACCCATGAACTGAACTGGACCATGATCCTGATCGGCATGGCCGTGGGCGTCGGGCTGATCGTGACGGACGAAGTCATGAAGCGCACCTGCCGCGTGGCGCGCATTCCGGTGCTGGCGGTGGGCATCGGCATCTACCTGCCGCCGACCGTCGCCGCGCCCATCGTGGTGGGCGCGGTGCTGGCGTGGCTGCTGGAAGGCGCCCTGCGCCGCCGCGCGGCTGCCGCCGGCCAGCCGTACGAGCAATTCGCCGATGCGCCCAACCGGCGCGGCGTGCTGATCGCGTCCGGCCTGATCGTGGGCGAGAGCCTGGTGGGCGTGCTGATGGCGGCCATCATCGGCGGCACGGGCATGGAGGCCCCGGTGGCGATTGCGGGCGAAGACTTCGCCGGCACGGCCAACTATCTGGGGCTGGCCGTTTTCGCGATGGTGGCGGTGCTGTTCTGGCGCCGCGTCATGCGGGTGGCGTAGCGTTGGCGCGTAGGGGAGGCATGGCGGGCGCGCCGCCATGCCGCCGGTTCAGACGGGCTTGAGCAGGTCGGCCAGGGTGCGCGCGATGACCTTGGTGGCGCGGCGCAGGTCTTCGAGCACCACGCGCTCGTCGCTGCGCTTGGCGTGCGACTCCAGGACGGTGCGCGGGCCCGCGCCGTAGATCACGCCTGGGATGCCGGCTTCGGCGTACAGGCGCACGTCCGTATACAGCGGCGTGCCCATGGCGGGTATCGGTTCACCGAACAGTTCCTCTCCGTGCTTCTGGATGGCTTCCACCAGCGGCTGGTTGCCGGGCAGGGGGCGCATCGAATTGGCCAGCAGCAGGCGCTTGATGTCGATGCTGATACCCGGCATCGAGGCGGCGGCCTCCTGGATGATCCGGCGGATGTCGGCTTCGACCTCCACGGCGTTTTCCTCGGGAATCATGCGCCGGTCCAGCTTGAAGCTCACCTTGCCCGGCACCACGTTGGTGTTGGTGCCGCCTTCGATGCGCCCGACGTTCAGGTACGGGTGGGAAATCCCCGGCACCTGGGAACTGATCTTCCGGTACTGCGTGTTCTGCGCGTACAGGGCCTCAAGGATCTTGACCGCGCCTTGCAGCGCGTCGACGCCGCTGCTGGGGATGGCCGCATGCGCCATCTTGCCGTGCACCGTCACTTCCATCTGCAGGCAGCCGTTGTGGGCCGTGACGACTTCATAGCTGAAGCCCGCCGCGATCATCAGGTCGGGCTTGGTCAGGCCTTGCCGCAGCAGCCAGCCGGGTCCCATCAGGCCGCCGAATTCCTCGTCGTAGGTGAAGTGCAATTCGATCGCGCCGTGCGCGGGCCGGGCCACCGCCTCCAGCGCGCGCACGGCGAACGTGAAGCTGGCGAAGTCGCTCTTGCTGACGGCGGCGGCGCGGCCGTACAGGCTGCCGTCGTCGATCTGGGCGCCATAGGGATCGTGGGTCCAGCCGTCGCCGGGAGGCACCACGTCGCCGTGGGCATTGAGCGCGACACGGCGGCCGCCGTCGCCGTATTCGCGGCGCACGATCAGGTTGGTGATGGATTGCATCCCATAGTCGTGGACCTCCTGGGCGGGCACGGGGTGGGCTTCCGCTTGCAGGCCGAAGCCTTGCAGCAGCGCCGCGGTGCGCTCGGCGTGGGGCGCGTTGTTGCCGGGGGGCGTGTCGGTGGGCACGCGCACGAGGTCCTGCAGGAAGCGGACTTCTTCGTCAAAGTGGGCGTCAACCCAGGCGTCGAGTCGGGCGTAATCGGTCATGGTTTTATGCAGTGGTTTCAATGGCGAGCGTGTCGAGCAGGCCTTGCATCGCAAGCGCGGCTAGCTGGATGTCGTCGCTGGTGGTGGATTCTCGGGGGTTGTGGCTGATGCCGGCGTTCTGGCCACGCACGAACAGCATGGCCTGGGGCATGACTTCGTGCAGTTTCATGGCGTCGTGCCCGGCGCCGCTGGGCATGCGGTACACGGGCACGCCCAGCGCGTCGACCGCGCGTTCCCAGCGCTGCTGCCAGACCGGGTCGCTGGGCGCGGCGGCGGCGCGCATGGTTTCTTCCAGCGCGTAGCGCAGGCCGCGCCGCTGGCAGATGGCGGCCAGTTCGGCCAGCACATCGTTGACCAGCGAATCGCGCTGCGGGTCGCTGGGGGCGCGCAGGTCCAGGCTGAAACGGCATTCGCCCGGCACCACGTTGATCGAGCCGCTGGGCACTTCGAGCATGCCTATGGTGCCGACGGAGTCCGCATCGCGCGCGGCGCGCCGTTCGACGAACAAGGCCAGTTCGGCGGCGGCCACGGCCGCATCGCGGCGGCGGTCCATGGGCGTGGTGCCGGCGTGGCAGGCCATGCCGAAGATCTGCGCCTGGTAGCGCACGCTGCCGTTGATGGACGTGACGATGCCCAGCGGCAGTCCCAGTTCGTACAGCACCGGTCCTTGTTCGATATGCACTTCGATGAAGCCCAGGTAGCGGGCGGGATCGCGCCGCAGCTTGGGGATGTCGTCGATGCACAGTCCCGCGTGCATCATGGCGTCGCGCATGGTGATGCCGTCGGCGTCCTTCTGGTCCAGCCATTCGGGTTTGAAGTCGCCGATCAGGGCGCCGGAACCCAGGAACGTGGCCCGGTAGCGCTGGCCTTCCTCTTCGGCGAACCCGATCACTTCCAGGTCGAAGGGCAGGCGGCGGCCCTGGCGGTGCAGCTCGCGCACGCAGGCCATCGGCACGAATATGCCCAGCCTGCCGTCATATTTGCCGCCGTTGCGCACGGTGTCGTAATGGCTGCCCGTCATGAGCGTGGGGGCGCCGGGCCGGTCCGCGCGGTAGCGGCCCACCACGTTGCCCACCGCGTCCACCGCCACCTCGTCGAAGCCGCATTCCCGCATCCAGTGCGAAATGCGCTGCGCGCAGGCGCGGTGCGCGTCGGTCAGGTACGTGACGGTGAGCTGGCCTTTTTCGGCATAGCCGGGGTCGCTGTGCGTGCTGAGCCGCTCTTGCCAGTCCCAGATGTCATTGCCCAGCGCGGGCTCGCCAAAAAAGTCGTGCAGGCGCAGTTCGGCGTTGCGATGGAGGTGGCGCAGCGCCTCTTCCACTTCGGCGTCGGGCGGATTGTCCAGGCGCCGCGACAGCTCGTCCAGAAGCTGGCTGCTGTCGAGGGGCGTGCCGCGCGCGCCGCGTAGCGCCAAGACTGCCGGAAATCCGAAACGGGCCGCGTAGTCGGCCTTGAGCTGAGCCAGCCGGAGGGTCTGTTCAGCGTTGCCGGACGGCCATTGCGCCATTTCCGCTTGGGCGCGGACCAGGGCCAGCCGGGCGTCCGGGCTGGCTCCATCCACGGCTTGCCGCAGCCGCTGGCGCAGGTCGGCGACCGAGCGGAACGGACGCGACTGGACGGCGTGCGCGGCCACCCAGGGCGCGTGCGGGTACAGGCCGTCAAGCAGGGCCTGCGCCTCGGCGGGCGTGGCGGCATTGAGTTGGGCTAGGGTGTGGGCCATGTTCGTCCTGTTCAACGGTCGGGAGAATAGGGGTGCGCGCTTTTCCAGTGCCGCGCGATGTCCACCCGGCGGCAGACCCAGACGCGGTCGTGGCGCGCGATGTGGTCCAGGAAACGCTGCAGCGCGGCGATGCGTCCGGGCCGGCCCAGCAGGCGGCAATGCATGCCGATGCTGAGCATCCTGGGCGCTTCGTCGCCTTCGGCGTAGAGCGCGTCGAAGCTGTCCCTGAGATATTGAAAGAAGGGTTCGGCGTGCGAATAGCCCTGCGGCAGCGCGAACCGCATGTCATTGCAGTCCAGGGTGTAGGGCACGATGAGCTGCGGCACGACCGTGCCGTCGGTTTTTTGCACCTGCATCCAGAAGGGCAGGTCATCGCCGTAGTAGTCGCTGTCGTATTCGAAGCCGCCATAGTCCGCCACCAGCCGGCGGGTGCGGGGGCTGTCGCGCCCGGTGTACCAGCCCAGCGGGCGCGTACCGGTCAGCGCTGTGATGGCGTCCATGCCCAGGCGCATATGTTCGCGTTCGGTGGCCTCGTCCACGTGCTGATAGTGGATCCAGCGCCAGCCGTGGCACGCGATTTCATGGCCCAGCTCCGTGAAGGCGGCGGTCAGTTCGGGGTGGCGCTGCAGCGCCATGCCGACGCCGAAGACGGTCAGCGGCAGTTGCCGCTTCTCGAATTCGCGCAGGATGCGCCACACGCCCACGCGCGAACCGTATTCGTAGATGCCTTCCATGCTGATGTGCCGTTCCGGAAAGCTGGCCGGGTTGAACAGTTCCGACAGGAATTGTTCGGATCCCGCGTCTCCGTGGAGCACGCTGTTTTCACCGCCTTCTTCGTAATTCAGCACAAACTGGACCGCGATGCGCGCATTGCCGGGCCATTGCGCATGAGGCGGATTGCGTCCGTAGCCGATCAGGTCGCGGGGGTAGGGCAGCGTGGAGTCGTAGGATGTCATCGCGAATGGGCGGCGCCGGGGCGCGCCCGCTCAAGGGTTGCATGGCGAACTGAACGATAACGGTAAAGCCAGTTCTTGTATACAAAGTATGTACATCAATATGCGCTGTTTGCGCCATCGGCGATTGCCCTCGATCCGATGCCAAAGCGCATCGCGTCGGTCAGGCCGCCGATCGAGTATCCGTTGCAGGATCGCCCTTGAATAGCTCCGCGCCCATGAAATCGATGAAGACACGCAGTTTCGGCGCCAGATGTTTGCTTGACGGCCACAGCAGCCGGAAGGTGCCCTGGTGCTCGACGCATGCGTCCATCACCGGCACCAGTTCGCCCCGCCCGATCGCCTGCCGCACCAGGAAGTCCGGCAGGCACGCGATCCCCAGGCCGGCCAGGGCCACATCCATCAGTGCCGCGGACGTGTTGCAGACCATCGAGGCCGGCAGCGCCCATCCCGGTTCGTCTTCAGCGCGCTTGAACGGCCACGGCTCGAATTTTCCGGTGCTGGGAAACTTGTGCTGCAAGCAGGCGTGGTGCGCGAGGTCGGCGGGAACCTTCGGCGTTCCGCGCCTTGCCAGGTAGCCGGGGGAGGCGACCAGTTGCAGCCGGTAGGTGCCCAGCGGGCGGGAGACGAGGCGCGAGTCGGTCAGTTCGCCGGTACGCATCACCACGTCGAAGCCTTCCTCGATCACGTCCACCAGGCGATCGGAGAAGTCCACGTCAAGCTCGATGTCCGGATAGCGGTGCATGAACGCGGTCAGCGCGGGCATGACCAGCATCCCGACCAAGGGCAAGCTGATGCGCAGCCGGCCCCTGGGCGCTTGCCGGGTTTCGGAGAGTTCCAGTTCGGCCGCCTCGACTTCGCACAGGATGCGGCGGCACCGTTCCAGGAACAGGGCCCCCTCGGCGGTCAGCGTGATGCTGCGCGTGCTGCGATGGAACAGGCGCACGCCCAGTCGTTGTTCCAGCCGGCAAATGCTCTTGCCCACGGCCGACGAGGAGACGCCGAGGATGCGCCCGGCCGCGGAATAACTGCGGGTTTCCGCGGCCTGAACGAAGAACGCAATGGCGTTGAGCGATTCCATATTGAGTCTATTTCGGAAATTTTGTCCGATATGTTTTGAACACCAGCATTATTGTCCTGTATCGCAAACGTGGCCAACATCACTGCCTTCGTCCAACCCGTGCCGGTTTCGCGCCCATGCGCCCGCCATCGGCACACCCACAGAGGCAGGATCATGGCAGTTTCAACCACAACAACGCTTGGCGTCGGCGCGCAAGCCGCGCGCTTTCCCCTGGCATCGCTGCTGGCCCTGGCGATGGCGGGATTCGTCACGATCCTGACGGAAGCCCTGCCGGCCGGCCTGTTGCCGCAGATCAGCGCCGGCCTGGAAATTTCCGAAGCGCTGGCCGGTCAGCTTGTCACCCTCTACGCCCTCGGTTCGCTGGTGGCGGCGATCCCGCTGACCGCCGCCACGCAGGGCATGCGCCGGCGCCCGTTGCTGCTTGCGGCCATTGCCGGCTTCGTCGTCGCCAACACCGTGACCACGTTTTCCGGCAACTATGTGCTGACGATGGTGGCGCGCTTCCTGGCAGGCGTGTCGGCCGGATTGCTGTGGGCGCTGGTGGCGGGCTATGCCGCGCGCATGGTGCCCGAACATCAGAAGGGCCGCGCCATCGCCGTTGCGATGGTGGGCACGCCGCTGGCGTTGTCGCTGGGCGTGCCGGCCGGCACCTTCCTCGGCAATCTGGTGGGTTGGCGGGCGTGTTTCGGCATCATGAGCGGATTGGCGCTGGTGCTGATGGCATGGGTGCGCGTCCAGGTGCCGGACTTCGCCGGGCAGGCGGCGGGCAAGCGCTTGTCGCTGGGTCACGTATTCACCCTGGCTGGCGTGCGTCCGGTCCTGTTCGTGGTGTTCGCGTTCGTGCTGGCGCACAACATTCTCTACACCTACATCGCCCCCTTCCTGACTGCTGCGGGCATGGCCGATCGGACAGACGTGGTGCTGTTGGTGTTTGGCCTTGCTTGCCTGATGGGCATCTGGATCACCGGCACGCTGGTCGATCTTCACCTGCGTGCGCTGACGATTGCCAGCACGGTCCTGTTTGCCCTGGCCGCGCTGGTCCTTGGCGCGGCGGGCGATGCGCCGGTCGCGGTGTATGCGGCGGTGGCCGCCTGGGGCGTGGCCTTTGGCGGCGTGCCGACGCTGTTCCAGACCGCGATCGCCAAGTCGGCGGGGGACGCGGCCGACGTGGCGCAGTCGATGCTGGTCACGGCCTGGAACATGGCGATCGCCGGCGGAGGCCTCGTCGGTGGCGTCCTGCTGGATCGCTTCGGCGTCGCGGCTTTTTCGCCGGCGCTGCTGGTGCCGCTGGCGGCCACGCTGGTCGTGCTGCGGGCGGCCCGGCGGCACGGCTTTCCCGCCGTGCGTGGGTAGGGCGCGCGGGTCAGCGCAGGTCGCCGCAGGGCCATGCGGTGACCCCGAACCCGCCGCTATCCGTTGCGGTACAGAAAGCTGTAGGCGTTGATCGCCGGCACCCCTCCCAGGTGCGCATACAGGACTCGCGAGCCCGCGGGGATTTCGCCTTTGCGGATGATGTCCATCATGCCCTGCATGGATTTTCCTTCGTATACCGGGTCGGTCATCATGCCTTCCAGCCGTGCGCAAGCGCGGATGGCGTCGTTCGTTTCGGCCGAGGGCAGGCCATAGGCCGGGTAGGCGTAGCGGGTGTCCAGGACCACATCCTTGTCTTCGATGGGCTGCTTCAGCCCGACCAGGTCCGCGGTGCGCCGCGCGATGCGCAGGATCTGGGCGCGAGTCTGATCCGGCGTGGCCGAGGCGTCGATGCCGATGACGTGGTCGGCGCGCCCGTCGGCCGCGAAGCCGACCACCATGCCGGCCTGCGTGCTGCCGGTGACCGCGCACACCACGATGTAATCGAACTTGAAGCCCAGAGCCGCCTCCTGGCGCCGCACCTCCTCGGCGAAGCCCACATAACCCAGCCCGCCCAGCTCGTGATCCGACGCGCCGGCCGGAATCGCATAGGGCTTGCCGCCGCGCCGCCTGACGTCTTCCAGCGCCTCTTCCCAACTGCGGCGAAAGCCGATGTCGAAACCCTGGTCCACCAGGCGCACGTCGGCGCCCATCAGGCGGCTCATCATGATGTTGCCGACCCGGTCATAGACCGCGTCCGAATAGTCCACCCAGTTTTCCTGGACCAGCACGCAGGCCAGGCCCAGCTTGGCCGCCACGGCCGCCACCATCCGCGTGTGGTTGGACTGGATGCCGCCGATGGTCACGAGCGTGTCGCAGCCTTGCTCCAGCGCCTGTGGAATCAGGTATTCCAACTTGCGCAGCTTGTTGCCGCCGAATGCCAGGCCGCTGTTGCAGTCCTCGCGTTTGGCGTAGATCTCGACCTTGCCGCCGAGGTGCGCGGAAAGGCGGTCCAGCTTTTCGATCGGGGTGTCGCCGAAGGTCAGGCGATGACGGGGAAAACGGTCCAGATCCATGGAGACTCCTGATGGGTTTTCGTGGGCCCGGGTGCCCGGCCGGGATAGAAAAATCATAGGAATTTCCGTGGAAGACGGTCAATTGCGTATTTTTTTAATTCCTTAAATCCAAAGTTGAGGATTTGCTTTTCGATGGATTTATTATTTCGAAGATATAAGGAATGACCGAATTAAATTTTTAGGGACTTATCACATGACCACCGCTTTCGCGCTGGACCGCATCGACCGCCACATCCTGCGCGTCTTGCAGGAAGACGCGCAGATCACCAATCTGGATCTCAGCGCGCGCGTACACCTGAGCCCCGCCGCCTGCCTGCGGCGGGTCGAAAAACTCAAGAGCGAAGGCATCATCCGGAAAACGGTCGCGCTGCTGGAACCGGCCGAGGTCGAGATGGCCACGCTGGTCATCGTGGGAGTGGTGCTGGACCGATCCACGCCCGAGTCCTTCACCGACTTCGAGGCCGCGGCGCGCGGCATCAGCGGCTGCCTGGAGTGCCATCTGGTGGCGGGCGAATTCGACTACTTCCTGATGCTGCGCATACGCGATCTGGAACGCTTCAACAAGCTGCATGCGGGCGAGATCATCAAGCTGCCCGGCGTACGCCAGATCCGCACGTTTTTCGTGCTGAAAGAGATCCTGTCGACCACCGCGTTGCCCGTATGACGAGGCGAAAGCGCAACACTTGAATTTCGGTCAATCAAAAATGACGCGCTGCGGCATTCTGGATTAACGGAATTTGGTGGCGCGAAGACGGCGAAATAAACGGGGTTCGCTGGACATTCCAACGCCGCATGACAGCATTCCGAAAGGGCTTTTGCGTCACGGAAAAGCAGCAAGACGTCCGTAAACTCAAAGGGTTATACTCTTGACCCATACGGCTTTTAAGGCTTGTACGCGCCTTCTGCCCCTGCTATCCGCTAAACGGGAAGCCCGTGTCGCGGAAGGTTTTCCTGCATCGTGTCGAGTGAAGCACTCGTAAAGGTGAAGCGATATGTCTTCGGAAATAGAATCTCTATCCACGTCTTATCTCTTTGGGGGTAACGCCCCGTATGTTGAGGAGCTTTACGAAGCCTACCTCGACAATCCCGGTTCGGTTCCTGACAATTGGCGCGAATATTTCGACCAACTGCAGCACGCTCCCGCAACCGACGGCCAGGAATCCACTCGCGACCAGGCCCACGCTCCCATCGTCGAATCGTTTGCCCAGCGCGCCAAGGCCAATGCCTTCGTGCAACGCTCTGCCGAACCCGACCTGAGCGTCGCCAGCAAGCAGGTATCGGTGCAGTCGCTGATTGCCGCCTACCGCTCGCTCGGTTCGCGCTGGGCCGATCTGGATCCCCTCAAGCGCCAGGAACGTCCCCCGATTCCGGAACTCGATCCCGCCTTCTATGGCCTGACCGAAGCCGATCTGGACCAGACCTACTCGGCCACCAACACCTACTTCACGACCGCCAGCACCATGACGCTGCGCGACATCCTGAAGGCGCTGCGCGACACCTACTGCCGCAGCATCGGTGCGGAATTCACGCATATCTCCGACCCCGCCGCCAAGCGCTGGATCCAGGAACGCCTGGAAACCACCCTGGGCGCGCCCGCCTACTCGGCCGAAGAAAAACGCCACATCCTGCAGCAGCTCACCGAGTCCGAAGGGCTCGAGCGTTTCCTGCACACCAAGTACGTCGGCCAGAAGCGCTTCTCGCTGGAAGGCGGCGAAAGCTTCATTGCCTCGATGGACGAAGTGGTGAACCACGCCGGTGAAAACGGCGTCCAGGAAATCGTGGTCGGCATGGCCCACCGCGGCCGCCTGAACCTGCTCGTGAACATCATGGGCAAGATGCCCGGCGACCTGTTCGCCGAGTTCGAAGGCAAGCACGCCGAAGGCCTGACCGACGGCGACGTGAAGTACCACAACGGCTTCTCGAGCGACCTGTCCACCCGTGGCGGTCCGGTCCACCTGTCGCTGGCGTTCAACCCGTCCCACCTGGAAATCGTCAACCCCGTGGTCGAAGGCAGCGTGCGCGCTCGCCAGGAACGCCGCGGCGATGGCGAAGGCAAGCAAGTGCTGCCGGTGCTGGTGCACGGCGACGCGGCTTTCGCCGGCCAGGGCGTCGTGATGGAAACCCTGAACCTGGCCCAGACGCGCGGCTACGGCACGGGCGGCACGCTGCACATCGTCATCAATAACCAGATCGGCTTCACCACGTCCGACCCGCGCGACTCGCGTTCGACGCTGTATTGCACCGACGTGGTCAAGATGATCGAAGCCCCGGTGTTCCACGTCAACGGCGACGATCCCGAAGCCGTGGTGTTCGTCACCAAGCTCGCCCTGGACTACCGCCTGCAGTTCCGTCATGACATCGTCGTGGACATCGTTTGCTTCCGCAAGCTGGGCCACAACGAGCAGGACACCCCGTCGCTGACGCAGCCCCTGATGTACAAGCGCATCGGCCATCACCCCGGCACGCGCAAGCTGTACGCTGACAAGCTGACCACGCAAGGCGTGCTGGCCGAAGGCGAAGCCGATCAGCTCGTCAAGGACTACCGCCAGCTCATGGAAGACGGCCAGCGCACCATCGAACCGGTGCTGACCGACTACAAGAGCAAGTACGCCATCGACTGGTCGCCGTTCCTGGGCGCCAAGTGGACCGACCAGGCCGACACCGCCGTGCCGCTGGCCGAATTGAAGCGCATCGGCGAACGCATCACCACGGTGCCGGAAGGCTTCACGGTGCACCCGCTGGTCGCCAAGCTGCTGAACGACCGCCGCACCATGGGCAAGGGCGAAATGAACCTGGACTGGGGCATGGGCGAACATCTCGCCTTCGCGACCCTGGTGTCCTCGGGCTACGCCATCCGCATCACCGGCCAGGATTCGGGCCGCGGCACGTTCACGCACCGCCACGCGGTGCTGCACGACCAGAACCGCGAACGCTGGAACGACGGCACCTACATTCCGCTGCAGAACGTGTCGGAAGGCCAGGCGCCGTTCACCGTGATCGACTCGGTGCTGTCCGAAGAGGCCGTGCTGGCGTTTGAATACGGCTATTCCAGCGCCGAACCCAACACGCTCACCATCTGGGAAGGCCAGTTCGGCGACTTCGTCAACGGCGCCCAGGTCGTGATCGACCAGTTCATCAGCTCCGGCGAAGCCAAGTGGGGCCGCCAGTCGGGCCTGACCCTGATGCTGCCGCACGGCTACGAAGGCCAAGGCCCCGAGCACTCGTCGGGCCGCATCGAGCGCTTCCTGCAACTGTGCGCCGACAACAACATGCAAGTGGTCCAGCCGACCTCGGCATCGCAGATCTTCCACGTGCTGCGCCGCCAGATGATCCGCCCGTTCCGCAAGCCGCTGGTGCTGTTCACGCCGAAGTCGCTGCTGCGCAACAAGGACGCGGGTTCGCCCCTGACCGATCTGGCCGGCGGCAGCTTCCGTCCGGTGATCGGCGAGGTCGACGAGGCCATCGACGCCAGCAAGGTCAAGCGCGTGCTGGCTTGCTCGGGCAAGGTGTACTACGACCTGGTCAACGCCCGCCGTGAGCGCGGCGCCGACAATGTCGCCATCGTCCGCGTCGAGCAGCTCTACCCGTTTGCGCACAAGTCGTTCGAAACCGAACTGCGCAAGTACCCGAAGGCTACCGAGGTGATCTGGGTTCAGGACGAACCGCAGAACCAGGGCGCCTGGTTCTACGTCCAGCATCACGTGTACGAGAACATGGTCGAAGGCCAGAAGCTGGGCTACGCAGGCCGTGCCGCTTCGGCATCGCCGGCCGTGGGCTACCTGGCCAAGCACCAGGAGCAGCAGAAGGCCCTGATCGAAACGGCCTTCGCGCCCAAGTTCAAGGTCATGTTGACGAAGTAACCTTTACTCGATGCACGCGCCGCGGGCGGCAAGCGTTCAGGAACCCCGTTTCGAACCTTGCCGCGCCGCGTGACCAGAACTCACTTTTACGGAATAAACAAAATGGCTATTACCGACGTCGTCGTTCCCCAACTTTCCGAATCCGTTTCCGAAGCGACCCTGCTTACCTGGAAGAAGCAGCCTGGCGCTGCCGTCGAAGCGGACGAAATCCTGATCGAAGTCGAAACCGACAAGGTCGTGCTGGAAGTGCCGGCCCCCGCCTCCGGCGTGCTGGCTGAAATCGTCAAGGGCGATGGCAGCACCGTGACCTCCGGCGAAGTGCTGGCCCGTATCGACACCGCCGCCAAGGCTGCTTCGGCCGCGACCGCGCCCGCTGAAGCCCCCAAGGCCGCTGAGCAAGCCGCCGCCGCGCCGGCCGCCGCGCCCGCTTCGTCGGCCGCCGCCGGTGTCGCTTCGCCCGCCGCCTCCAAGATCCTGGCCGAGAAGGGCGTCGACGCCGCTTCCGTGGCCGGCACCGGCCGTGATGGCCGCGTGACCAAGGGCGACGCCCTGGCCGCCGGCGCACCCGCCGCCAAGGCCGCCGCGGCCAAGCCCTCGGCTGCTCCCGCCCCGACCACGCTGTCGCTCGACGGCCGTCCGGAACAGCGCGTGCCGATGAGCCGCCTGCGCGCCCGCATCGCCGAGCGCCTGCTGCAGTCGCAGCAAGAAAACGCGATCCTGACCACGTTCAATGAAGTGAACATGCAAGCGGTCATCGATCTGCGCAGCAAGTACAAGGACAAGTTCGAAAAGGAACACGGCATCAAGCTGGGCTTCATGTCGTTCTTCGTCAAGGCCGCCGTTGCCGCGTTGAAGAAGTACCCGCTGATCAACGCCTCGATCGACGGCAAGGACATCATCTATCACGGCTACTTCGACATCGGTATCGCTGTCGGCAGCCCGCGTGGCCTGGTGGTGCCGATCCTGCGCAACGCCGACCAGCTGTCCATCGCCGAAATCGAAAAGACCATCGCCGACTTTGGCCGCCGCGCCGCCGACGGCAAGCTGGGCATCGAAGAAATGACCGGCGGTACGTTCTCGATCTCCAACGGTGGCGTGTTCGGCTCGATGCTGTCGACCCCGATCATCAACCCGCCGCAATCGGCCATCCTGGGCGTTCACGCCACCAAGGATCGCGCTGTTGTGGAAAACGGCCAGATCGTCATCCGCCCGATGAACTACCTGGCCCTGTCCTACGACCACCGCATCATCGACGGCCGCGAAGCCGTGCTGGGCCTGGTCGCCATGAAGGACGCCCTGGAAGATCCGCAGCGCCTGTTGCTGGACCTGTAATCTCGACGCCCCTGGCCGGCGCCGCGTGCAACCTCCCGGTTCCGCGGCGCCCTGGCCGGCTCCCCGCCGGCCCGCAGCCTGACTCCGCTGGGCAGGGCGTGCTCCACCCAATACCTCATACGCGAGAACACTATGTCCAAACAATTTGACGTCGTCGTGATCGGCGCCGGCCCTGGCGGCTACATCGCCGCGATCCGCGCCGCGCAGCTTGGCATGTCGGTCGCTTGCATCGACGCCTGGCAGAACGGCCAAGGCGGCCCGGCTCCCGGCGGCACCTGCACCAACGTCGGCTGCATTCCGTCGAAGGCGCTGCTGCAATCGTCGGAACACTTCGAGCAGGTCAACCACCACTTCGCCGATCACGGCATCGAAGTCAAGGGCGTGAGCCTGAAGCTCGACACGCTGATCGGCCGCAAGAACACGGTGGTCAAGCAGAACAACGACGGCATCCTGTACCTGTTCAAGAAGAACAAGGTCACCTTCTTCCATGGCAAGGGCGCCTTCGGCGGCCAAGTGGAAGGCGGCTGGAGCATCAAGGTCACCGGCACCACCGAAGAAGACCTGGTTGCCAAGCACGTCGTGGTCGCCACCGGCTCGTCGGCGCGTGAACTGCCCGGCCTGCCGTTCGACGAAAAGGTCGTGCTGTCCAACGACGGCGCGCTGAACATCGGCGCCGTGCCCAAGACGCTGGGCGTCATCGGCGCCGGCGTGATCGGCCTGGAAATGGGCAGCGTGTGGCGCCGCCTGGGTTCCGAAGTCACGATCCTGGAAGCGATGCCGGAATTCCTGGCCGCCGCCGATGCGCAAGTGGCCAAGGAAGCCCTGAAGGCTTTCACCAAGCAAGGCCTGGACATCCAGATGGGCGTCAAGATCGGCGAGATCAAGGCGACCGCCAAGTCGGTGACCGTGCCTTACGTCGACGCCAAGGGCGGCGAGCAGAAGCTGGTGGTGGACAAGCTGATCGTCTCGATCGGCCGTGTGCCTTACACCGGCGGCCTGAATGCCGACGCCGTGGGCCTGAAGCTGGACGAACGCGGCTTCGTGGCCGTGGACGGCGACTGCAAGACCAACCTGCCGAACGTCTGGGCAGTGGGTGACGTCGTGCGCGGCCCGATGCTGGCGCACAAGGCCGAGGAAGAAGGCGTGGCGGTTGCCGAGCGCATCGCCGGCCAGCACGGCCACGTCAACTTCGACACCGTGCCGTGGGTCATCTACACGTCGCCGGAAATCGCCTGGGTGGGCAAGACCGAACAGCAGCTCAAGGCCGAAGGCCGCGAGTACAAGGCCGGCAGCTTCCCGTTCCTGGCCAACGGGCGCGCCCGCGCGCTGGGCGACACCACCGGCTTTGCCAAGGTGATCGCCGATGCCAAGACCGACGAAGTCCTGGGCGTGCACATCGTGGGCCCCATGGCCTCGGAACTGATCTCGGAAGCCGTGACCATCATGGAATTCCGCGGCGCCGCCGAAGACATCGCCCGCATTTGCCACGCGCACCCGACCCTGTCGGAAGCCGTGAAGGAAGCCGCTCTGGCCGTGGACAAGCGTGCGCTGAACTTCTAAGCGCCGCTTGACCTGAGCAAGACCGGGGGCGGGTTCAAGGACCCGCCCTTTTTTTATCGCCCTCTTTCATTCCGCCTGGTCTGCTTCCCACATGAACGTCAGCGAATACTACGAACACGCCTTGGCCGAACGCGGCTACAAGCCCGACGATGCGCAAAAGAAGGCGATCGACCGCTTGCAGCGCTATTACGACGAATGGGTCAAGTTCAAGTCGATGCGCTCGAACGCCTTGAAGAAGCTGTTGAACCGGCCCGACGTGCCGCGCGGCGTCTATTTGTGGGGCGGGGTGGGGCGCGGCAAGAGCTTCCTGATGGACGCCTTCTACGCCACCGTGCCCGTCGTGCGCAAGACCCGCCTGCACTTCCATGAATTCATGCGCGGCGTGCATCGCGAGCTGGAAGAAGTGAAGGGCATGCAGGACCCGCTGGACGAGGTGGCCCGGCGCGTGGCCAAGCGCTACCGCTTGATCTGCTTCGACGAGTTCCACGTGTCCGATGTGGCGGACGCGATGATCCTGCATCGCCTGCTGCAAAAGCTGTTCGAATACGGCACGTCCTTCGTGATGACGTCCAACTACGAGCCGTCCACGCTGTACACCGACGGCCTGCACCGCGATCGCGTGCTGCCGGCGATTGCGCTGCTCCAGTCGCGCATGGACGTCATGAACGTGGATGCCGGCGTGGACTACCGCCGCCGTTCGCTGGAGCAGGTGCAGTGCTTTCACACGCCGCTGGACGAGGCTGCCCAGCAGGCGCTGCAGGCCGCCTTCGACAGCCTGGCGGACACCCCTCCGCAAGATCCGGTGCTGCATATCGAGCATCGCGAGATCCGTGCGCTGGCGCTGGCGGGATCGGTGGTGTGGTTCGATTTCGCCACGCTTTGCGGCGGCCCGCGTTCACAGAACGACTATCTTGAACTGGCCAACCGTTTTCATGCCGTGATTCTGTCGGGCGTGCCCAAGATGGGGCCGCGCCAGGCTTCCGAGGCGCGCCGGTTCACCTGGCTGATCGACGTGTTCTATGACCATCGCGTCAAGCTGATCATGTCCGCCGAATGCGAACCGGAACAGATCTACACCGAAGGCGCGCTCGCCAACGAGTTCCATCGCACCGTGTCGCGCATTCTTGAAATGCAGTCGCGCGAGTACCTGGAATCCGAGCGCCGGCTGACCGTGTCGTTGTAGTTATGCCGCATCCGGCCCGGATTGGGCGGGCCGGAGCGGATAAAATTGGTAATGCAAGTCATTATCAATTAAGATTTTGAGACTTCTGGTCAAACGCCGCAGTCTCATCCGTGTCTTCCACGCTTTTCTCTTCACCGGCCTCGTGCGTCGACGCCCAGGCCGCGCCCGTCGATGGCCTGTACCGCGATCATCGCCCGTGGCTGTTCGGCTGGCTGCGCCGCAAGCTGGGCTGTGCGCATCGCGCCGAAGATCTGGCGCAGGATGTGTTCCTGCGGGTGATCCAAGGCCGCAAGGCGGTGCGCGCCCACGAGGCCCGCGCGCTGCTGACCACGATCGCGAAGGGCCTGGTGGTGGACCATCAGCGCCACGCCGCGCTGGAACATGCCTATCTGGCCTATCTGGCCGCCATGCCCGAATCCTATGCGCCGTCGCCCGAAATGCAGGCCGAGCAACTGCAGTCGCTGATGCAACTTGACCGGTTGCTCGACGGCCTGCCGCCCAAGGCGCGGTCGGCGTTTCTGCTGTCGCAGCTTGACGGCCTGACCTATCCCGAAATCGCCGAACGGCTGGGCGTCTCCCTGAGTTCGGTGCAGCAGTACATGGTGCGCGCGATGACCGCATGTTATGCGGCGTTCTATGCCTGACGCCGCCAACGCCATGCCGCCGGACCCGGTCGTGCGCCAGGCGATAGCCTGGTGGGCCAAGCTGCAATCCGGGCTGGCCGACGCGCACGACCGGGAATCCTGTAACGCCTGGCTCGCGCAGGATCCTGCGCATCGCCAGGCCTGGGACCGGTTGCAGGCCATTGGCCGGGATGCCCGCCGGGTGCCGGCGGCGCTGGCCCACGCCGCGCTGAATGCGCCGGCTTCGCGGGGCCGCCGCGACGCGCTGCGCGGCATGCTGGCCGTGGCGGGCGTTGCCGCGACAGGCTGGGCGGGCTACCACCATACGCCCTGGCAGCGGTTGGCGGCGGACTTCAGCACCCGTGTCGGAGAACGCCGTCCCATCGCGCTGGCGGACGGCCTGCGCATCACCCTGAACAGCGACAGCGCGGTGCGCGTGAACGTGAGCGGCAGTGCGCGCGGAATCGACCTGTTGCGCGGCGAAATGCTGGTGCAGGCCGAATCGCGGCCTGGCGTGGACATGCTGCGGGTGGACTCCGGGTACGGGGAACTGCTGGTCGCGAGTGCCCGCTTTGATTTGCAGCGCATCCCGGGCGGGTCGCGGCTGGGGGTCTACGAAGGCAGCGTCGCCCTGTTGCGCGACGGCGTGCTGACCCATGTGAACGCGGGCGAACGCCTGGCCTATGCAGACACCGGCGAGGCGCTGCGCAATGCCTCGGATCCCGACCGGCTTGCCTGGGTGGACGGCATGGTCGTGGCCAAGGATTGGCGCCTGGATCATTTTGCGGCCCACCTGGCGCGCCAGCGCCTGGGCGTGATCCGGGTCGATCCCGCCGTGGCGGGACTGCGCCTGTCCGGGGTCTTTCCGCTGGACGACGCCGAGCGCGCGCTCAAGGCGCTGGAGCCCGCCTTGCCGATCGCCGTCACGCGGCATACGCAGTATTGGCTGCAGGTCGGACCGCGCGAAATCTGACCGTTACATTTTTTTTGCCCCACGCATTGCAGGTTTTCGAATCCCGTACGGAAAGGCAGAGATAGATACCACCGTACAGGGAGAGTTTTTGTGTCTGCTTCATTCCAAACGCGCTTGCGCGCTCCGCTGACCGCCGGCCGCATGGCCGTGCTGGCCGCCACCTGCGCAGGCGCGCTCGTGGCCGCCGCGCCGTCGGCCTGGGCGCAGTCCGCTCCCGCCGCCGCCAGCGCCCAGCGCAGCTACCAGATTCCGGCGGGTCCGCTGGCCGACGCGCTGACGCAGTTCGCGCGCAGCGCGGGCGTCGTGCTGTCGTTCGACCCGGCACTGGTGCGCGGGCGACGTTCGGAAGGTCTTGATGGCGCGTACTCGGTGGGGGCGGGCTTTGCCCGCATCCTGTCGGGCAGCGGCTTGCAGGCCCGCGCGCAATCGGGCAATACCTGGACGCTGGCGCCCGCGCCGGTGTCAACGGGCGATACCCACACGCTGGCGCCGGTGACGGTGTCGGGCATGGCGGAAAGCGCCTTGGCGCCGACGGTGGGCTATGTGGCCACCGCCAGCGTCAGCGCCACCAAGACCGACACGCCGCTGATCGAGACCCCGCAGTCGGTGTCGGTGGTGACCCGCGAGCAGATGACGGAGCAGGGCGCGCAGACGCTGAACCAGGTGCTGCGCTACACGCCGGGCGTGGCGACCGAGTCGCGCGGCGCGACGGCGACGCGCCTGGACCAGTTCACCGTGCGCGGCTTTTCGGCTTCGACCTACCTGGACGGACTGCGCGTATTCGGCGGCCGCGATGCGCTGCCGCAGGTGGACGCCTTCCGGCTGGAGCGCGTGGACGTGCTGAAAGGGCCGGCGTCGGTCATCTATGGGCAGGGCGGCCCGGGCGGCGTGGTCAACCAGATCAGCAAGCGGCCCACGGAAGAGACGCTGCGCGAAGTGGAGGTGCAGGTCGGCAACTATGATTTCCGCCGCGCCAACTTCGACTTCGGCGGTCCGATGGACGAGGAAGGCAAGTACCTGTACCGCCTGGTGGGCTCGGGCTATATGTCCGATGGCCAGGTCAACGACACCAAGGAGCGCCGCTATTTCGTTTCGCCGGCGTTCACCTGGCGGCCCAGCGGCGATACCTCGCTGACCGTGCTGACCAACTTCCAGCGCGACCCCGACATGGGGTCCTACGGCGCCGCGCCGGCGATGCGCACGCTGCTGTCGGCGCCGGACGGCTTCCGGCTGCCGGCTGACTACTACGACGGCGACGCCAACTTCGAGAAGAGCGACCGCAAGAGCTACTCGCTGGGCTATGTGCTGGACCACCGCTTCAACGACACGTTCAAGGCCTCGCAAAGCCTGCGCTGGACGCATTCAGAGGCAAAATACCGCAGCGTCTACGGCGCGATGACCAACTTCTACGGCTACACGGACAGGACCTACCTGTACCACCAGCGCGCGTCCATCGCGACCGACGTGGATGTGGGCGCGCTCACCATCGACAACAATCTGCAGGCCCGCTTCAACACCGGCAGCATTGGCCACACCGTCTTGCTGGGCTTCGATTACCAGCACGTCAAGACCGACACGCTGTCCGGCTTTGGTTCCGCTCCGGCGCTGTACGTGAAAGACCCCGACAACCGCCAGAACATTCCCGTTCCGGCCTTCTCGTCGGACGCAACCACCACGCAGTACCAGACCGGCCTGTATTTCCAGGACCAGATCAAGATCGACCGCCTGTCGGTCTTGCTGGGCGGGCGCTACGACTGGTCGCGCAATGTGGGTGAAACCACCACCATCGCCACCGGCCGCGTCGCGCCGTCGGCACTGAATGCCGAAGCCTTCACGGGCCGGCTGGGCGCGATCTACAACTTCGACAATGGCGTGGCGCCGTACTTCAGCTACTCGGAGTCGTTCGAACCGCAGTCGGGCACGGGGTGGAACAACACGCCGTTCAAGCCGATCGAAGGCACGCAGTACGAAGTCGGCATCAAGTATCAGCCGCCGGGCACCGCCACCATGCTGTCGGTGGCGGCCTTCGACATCCGCCGCGAGAACATGACGACCACCGACCCGGATCCGACGCACCTTTGCGGCACGGCCGGCGGACGCTGCTCGATCCAGGCGGGTGAGTTGCGCACGCAGGGCATCGAACTCGAGGCCAAGACCGAACCCGTGCGCGGCCTGACGCTGCTGGCCGCCTATTCGGTGATGAACAACGAATACTCCAAGGCCTATCCCAACGCGTCCGGCTTCGACCTGACCGGCAAGACGCCGGTGGCGGTGCCCTCGCAACAGGCGTCGGCGTGGGCGCGCTACCAGCTTCAGGAAGGTCCGCTCGCGGGCCTGGGCGTGGGCGGCGGCGTGCGCTATATCGGTTCCTCGTACGCGAACGAGGCCAACACGCTGAAAGTGCCCAAGGTCACGCTGGTCGACCTGATGCTGGATTACGACATGGGCCGGGTGTCCCCGTCCTTGAAGGGCATGCAGGTGGCGCTGAACGTGCAGAACCTGTTCGACAAGGAATACATCGCGTCATGCTCGGGCGAGTCGTGGTGCTGGTTCGGGTATCAACGCTCGATCAAGGCCAGCCTGCGCTATCGCTGGTAAGTGGCAGAAAGGGCGGCCCGGGCGGGCCGCCCTTTCCGTTCAGCGGTGCATTCGTTTTAACGAGAATGGTTATAATTCAGCCCGCATGAAAGCTTGCGGCCGCGTCCGCGCCGGGCCTGAGTCCGATTCAGACAAAAAGAGATATCGACAATGATGTACGCAAAGACTTTGGCCGCCATCGCCCTGTTGGGCGCCGCGGGCGCCGCGCAGGCGCATTTCGTGTGGCTGGAACGCAGCGCCGAAGGGCCCGCCAAGGCCTACTTTGGCGAATGGGCGGACGACGTGCGCGAAAAGCGCGACGGCCTGCTGGGCAAGATCATGGGGGCGCCCGTCGTGACGGGGCCGGATGGCAAGGCGCTGAAGGTTTCGGGCGAAGGCGCCGACTTTGTCGAGTTCGCCGCGGCGGGCAGGGGCGATGTCCGGCTGAACCTGGCCTACCAGTTCAAGGACACGCTGGTGCATTACGGCGCCCGGGCGGGCCGCGAGGACACCCAGGGCAAGCTGGATCTGGAGCTGGTGCCGTCGTCGGCCGGCGCCAACGCGTTCGTGCTGCAATTCAAGGGCAAGCCGCTGGCCAAGACCGAGGTCACCGTGTTCGGTCCGCCGAAGTGGGAAAAGCGTTTCCGCAGCGACGATAACGGCCGCATCGACATCAGCACGCCCTGGCCCGGGCAGTATGTGCTGGAGGCGGCCCACGTGGAAGACAAGGCGGGCGAGGCCGATGGCAAGTCCTATGCCCGGATCCGCTACGTTTCCACCCTGACCTTCAACGTGGCCAAGTGAAAGCTCCCGCAGCCGGCGCAGGCATGATGCGCTACCGAATGGCCGTCTTCTCCCGGGCGGCGGCCGCCATCCTTGGCGGTTACGTGCTGGCCTCGGCGGCTGCGGCTTGTCTGGCCGTGTGGCTGCCCATGGGGCGGGCCGATGCCGTGACCACGGCCGAAATGCTGTCCTTCGTCGTCTACACCTGTGGCGTGATCTGGGTGTTCGCAACGTGCACCGCGTGGCGCGCCTGGGCCGGCGTGCTCGTGCCGGCCGCGGTGCTGGGCGGCCTGTTCCTGGCCGGCCGCATGCTGGGGGCCGCATGAAGGCAGCCAACACCAAGATGCAGGGCGAAGAGGGCCTGCGCCAATCGATGTCCTGGCTGCACACCTGGGCCGGACTGATCTTCGGCTGGGTGCTGTTCGCGATGTTCCTGACCGGTTCGCTGGCGTTCTTCCGGCCCGAAATCACGCGCTGGATGCAGCCCGAGATCCAGGTGCAGCCGGGGCCCGCCGTTCAGGCGATGGACACGGCGCAGCGCTACCTGAGCGTACATGCGGCGGACGCCAAGCGCTGGTTCATCACGCCTCCGACGGATCGCGAGCCGCTGATCCAGCTCCTGTACCAGGTGCCCAAGCCCAAACCGGGTGAACGCGGCTTCGTGCGCGTGAAGCTGGACCCGGCCACCGGGCAGGCCGTCACCGGGCGCCAGACGCGCGGCGGCGACTTCTTCTACCGCTTCCATTTCGAACTGGAAACCGCATTCCCGTGGGGGCGCTGGCTGGCCAGCATCGCGGGCATGTTCATGCTGGTGGCGATCATCAGCGGCATCATCACGCACAAAAAGATATTCACCGACTTCTTCACCTTCCGGCCCAGAAAGGGCGGCCAGCGCGCCTGGATGGACGGGCACAACGCGCTGTCGGTGCTGGGGCTGCCGTTCCACCTGATGATCACCTTCAGCGGCCTGGTGCTGTTCATGGTGATGCTGATGCCGGCCGGCATCCAGGCCGTGTACGAAAGCCCGCGCCAATACACGGACGAGGTCTTCAAGTCGTTCAAGGTCACGCCGCCGCTGAACCAGCCCGCGCCGACGGTCCGTATCGCGCCGCTGGTGGAGCAGGCCCAGGCGCATTGGCAGGGCAGGGTGGGCCGCGTGACGGTCAACAACCCGGGCGATGCCGGCGCCAACATCACCCTGGTCCGCGATGCCGCCGACGGCGTGTCGTTCGGCCGCCTGGCGCCCTACATGCGCTTTGACGGCGTGACGGGCGCGCTGCAGGAAAGCGAGGACGATCTCAGCGCCACCGTGAAGACCGCCGGCGCCATTACCGGCCTGCACCTGGGGCTGTTCGCCGAACCGCTGCTGCGCTGGCTCTATTTCCTGGTCAGCCTGGCGGGCACCGGCATGGTGGGCACCGGACTCGTGCTGTGGATCGCCAAACGCCGCCAGAAGGCCCGTCCCGGCGATGCGCGCGAAGCGTTTTCGCTGCGCCTGGTGGACGGCCTGAACGCGGGCACGATCGCGGGCGTGGTGTTTGGCGTGGCGGCTGTGTTCCTGGCCAATCGCCTGCTGCCGGCGGACATGCCCGGCCGCCAGGTCTGGGAAGTGCGCGCCTTCTTCTCCGCCTGGGGGCTGTCGCTGGTCTACGCATTCCTGTTCCAGCGCCGCAAATGGCAGGACCTGCTGGGCGTCGCGGCGGCCGCGCTGGCCCTGGTGCCGGTGGTCAACGCGCTCACCACGTCGCGGCATCTGGGCGTGTCCCTGCCCGAGGGCGATTGGGTCATGGCCGGTTTCGACCTGACCTGCCTGGCCAGCGCCTTGCTGTTCGGCTGGATGGCCCGCAAGGCCGCCCTGGCGCGGAAGGCGCCGCGCAAGGCGCCGGGCAAGGCGCGTGCCGACCGCTCCGCGGCGGTCAGGACCGCAGTCGCCGCGGCCGGTTCCCCTGGCGCCCAGCCGTCTCCCGCCCAGCCCGCGCCGAGCCGGGCCGTTTATGAACCGCGAGGTGATACGCCATGACGCTTGCCGCCTTCTGCCTGGCCTACGCAGGGTTCTCCGCGCTGTGCCTGGGCATGGACCGCCACTACGAAGACGTCTTCGACCGCGCCTTGCCGCGGCGGCACCGCGTGCCGCTGCGCGTCTTCGGCTGGATCGCGCTGGCGCTTTCCTTGTGGGCATCCGCCGCGGTCTGGGGCTGGAGCTACGGCACGGTCGAATGGATCGGCATCCTCAGCATCGCCGGCCTGCTCCTGATCTGGTTCCTGACCTTCCGGCCGCGCGCCGCGTTGACCGCCGGCGGCCTGTGCGCGCTGGCCGCGCCGGTGCTGGCCGTCCTGTAGCGCCATCCGGCGGCCGTGCGCGGGCAGGGCGGCGCCCCGGCACGTTACACTGGGCGCTTCCCCTAGCAAACGCCTCTTCGCCCCATGAATACCCGCGTCCTTACCGGCATCACCACCACTGGAACTCCCCACCTTGGCAACTACGCGGGCGCGATCCGTCCAGCGGTCCAGGCCAGCACGCAGCCCGGCGTGGACGCATTCTTTTTCCTGGCGGATTACCACGCGCTGATCAAGTGCGACGACCCGGCGCGAGTCGCCCGTTCACGCCTGGAAATCGCGGCCACCTGGCTCGCGGTGGGCCTGGACCCCGAGCGCGTGACGTTCTACCGGCAATCGGACATCCCTGAAATTCCCGAACTGTGCTGGCTGCTGACCTGCGTCACGGCCAAGGGCTTGATGAACCGGGCGCATGCGTACAAGGCCTCGGTGGACCAGAACGTGGCCAAGGGCGTGGATCCCGACGACGGCATCACCATGGGGCTGTTTTCGTACCCGGTGCTGATGGCCGCCGACATCGTCATGTTCAACGCGAACAAGGTGCCCGTGGGCCGCGATCAGATCCAGCATCTGGAAATGGCGCGCGACATCGCCCAGCGCTTCAATCACCTGTATGGCCGCGAATATTTCTCGCTACCGGAAGTGGCCATCGAAGAAGACGTTGCGACCTTGCCGGGCCTGGACGGCCGCAAGATGTCCAAGAGCTACAACAACACCATTCCGCTCTTCGAAGGCGGTGCCAGCGCGCTGCGCGCGTCGGTGATGCGCATCGTGACCGATTCGCGCGCACCCGGCGAACCCAAGGACGCCGAGGCCTCGCATCTGTACACGCTGTATCGCGCGTTCGCGACGCAGGCGGAGTCGGCGGTCTTCCGCCAGCAGCTTGAAGCAGGCATGGGCTGGGGCGATGCCAAGCAGGCGCTCTATGACCACCTGGAGGCCTTGCTGGCCCCGATGCGGGAAAAGTACATCGACCTGATGGCCAACCCCGGCCGCATCGAAGACATCCTTCAGGCCGGCGCCGCCAAGGCCCGCAAGCAGGCCGTGCCGTTCATGCAGGAATTGCGCCAGGCCGTCGGCCTGCGCAACCTGGGCGCGGCCGCCACCGCGGGCAAGGGCGCCTCGGGCAAGAAGGACAAGCCGAAGGGCGCGCGCTTCGTCAGCTTCCGCGATGAAGACGGCGGCTTCCGTTTCCGCCTGCTGGCGGCCGACGGCGAAGAGCTGCTGCTGTCGCAACGCTTCGCGGATCCCAAGGAAGCCGGCGCGTTGATGCGCCGCCTGCAATTGGAACCGGCCGATACGGTCCTGCAGGCCAACGAGCAGGGCTATGCCGCCCTGGTCGACGGGGTGGCCGTCGCGACGGCGCCGTCCGGCGCGCAAGGCGAACCCGCCGCGCTGCTGGCGCGGGCGCGCGAAGCGTTGCTGTCGCTGTCGCAGGAATAGCCGGTCAGGGTTGGCGGCGCTACGCGCCGCCAGAAGGGCCGAACACAGGCCCTGGCTTCAGGCCAGGCGTGCGCTGGCCACGATGCGGCCGTCGCGCACCAGGAAGCGCTGGGTGTTGCCCTGGCCCGCGATTTCAAGCATGTCGCCGTCCGAGTAGCCCGTGACGTTGGGACAGTCCAGCCATTCCGGATTGATGAACGGAAAATACTTCAGCGTGCCGCTGCCCTGGCTGGCGAAATCGAAGGTGGTATTGGCGACCACTTCCGGATCCCATTGGCTGGCGTCGAAGGTCAGCGCGCAGCCGGTGCCGATGCGGTAGATGATGCTGGCGCCCATGCTGGCGAAACCAAGCGCGCCGACGTGCAATTGCGCGCCGTCGCGCAGTTCGATGACTCGGCTGCCCAGGCGCTCCAGCGTGATGTGCTTGAAGGTGACTTCGGCGCTTTCCACGATCAGGTGCGAATACTGGCCCAATGTGATTTCGGCGAAGATGCCGCTGGCACCTGCATCTTTTTCGGTGATGACCGCGGTTTCATTGGCGGCAAGCGTGAGGGTACTGGGCATGGCGGAAGGCTCTCCGTTCTATCAGGGGGGGCGCTATTGTTTTTGTGCTGCTACCCGATAGACGTTTCGCGCCGCGGCTCGCCTGATCGTGGGTCTTGCGTCGCCGGACTACCGCCCTTGCGGTGGTTTTTATTATTTGGACACAATTAGATATTTTCGCTTATTTTCCTGAATAAGCCTTGAGAGATCGCAACGAAAACGGCCTTTTACGGGAAAGCCCTAGGCCCGGCCAATAGGGTGGCCGACAAAATACAAATGCCCGGCGCCGCAGGGCGCCGGGCATTTGCTTTCAACGTGGGAATCAGCGCTTGAGCTTGGCGAAAGCGTCCGCCATGGCGCTGTTCGCCGCGCCTGCGCCGCCACCCGCATTGCCGCGGCCGCCATCGCCTTGGGGACGGCGGCTGGAGCGGTCGCCGCCCTTGGGGGCGTCGCCGCTGCGGCGGGCCGGGGCGGCGGTGTCGTTCATGCGCATGGTGAGCGCCACGCGCTTGCGCGCGGCGTCCACTTCCAGGACCTTCACGCTGACCGTCTGGCCCACCCGCACGACGTCGCGGGGATCCTTCACGAACTTCTCGGCCAGGGCCGAAATATGGACCAGGCCGTCCTGGTGGACGCCGATGTCGACGAACGCGCCGAAGTTCGCCACGTTGGTCACGACGCCTTCCAGCACCATGCCCGGGTACAGGTCGTTCAGCGTTTCCACGCCTTCCTTGAACTGCGCCGTCTTGAACTCGGGGCGCGGATCGCGGCCCGGCTTTTCCAGTTCGGCGAAGATGTCCTTGACCGTGGGCAGGCCGAAGCGCTCATCCGTGAAGTCGGACGGCGACACACCCTTGAGGGCCTCGCGCTGGCCGATGATCTGCTTCACTTCAGCCTTGATCTTGGCCACGATGCGCTCGACCACCGGATACGCCTCCGGGTGGACGGACGAGGCGTCCAGCGGGTTGTCGCCGTTGGGGATGCGCAGAAAGCCCGCGGCTTGTTCGAAGGCCTTTTCGCCGAAACGCGGCACCTTGCGCAGGATCTCGCGTGTCGGGAAGGCGCCGTTCTCGTCGCGCCAGGCCACGATGTTCTTGGCCAGCAGCGAGTTCAGGCCGGACACGCGGGCCAGCAGGGCGGCGGAAGCGGTGTTCACGTCCACGCCCACGGCGTTCACGCAATCTTCGACCACGGCATCCAGCGAGCGCGCCAGCTCGCGCTGGTTGACGTCATGCTGGTACTGGCCCACGCCGATGGCCTTGGGATCGATCTTGACCAGTTCGGCCAGCGGATCCTGCAGGCGGCGCGCGATGGACACGGCGCCGCGCAGGGTCACGTCCAGGTCGGGGAATTCCAGGGCGGCGGTTTCCGAGGCGGAGTACACCGAGGCGCCGGCTTCGGAGACCACCACGCGGGTTACCTTCAGGTCGGGGAAGCGCTCCATCATGTCGCCCACCAGCTTTTCGCTTTCGCGCGAGGCGGTGCCGTTGCCGATGGCGATCAGGTCGACCTTGTGGCGCGCCACCAGCGCGGCCAGCGTGTTGATCGTGCCATCGCGGTCGCGGCGCGGTTCGAAGGGGTATACGGTGGTGGTGTCGACCACCTTGCCGGTCTGGTCGATCACGGCGATCTTGCAGCCCGTGCGGATGCCCGGGTCCAGGCCCAGCACGGCCTTGGGGCCGGCGGGGGCCGCCAGCAGCAGATCCTTCAGGTTGGCGGCGAACACGCGGATCGCCTCGGCTTCGCCGCTTTCGCGCAGGCGGCCGACCAGTTCGCTTTCAAAGGCCGTCAGCAGCTTGACGCGCCACGTCCAGCGGCAGACTTCGCCAAGCCAGCGCGCGCGCGGCGTCGCGTCCAGTGCGAACAGGCCATTGCCCAGCTTCAGGAAGTTGGCGATGCGGGCCACGCAGGGGTGCGGCGTTTGCGCTTCGAGGTCGGCTTCCAGCCCCAGGCGCAGTTCCAGCACGCCTTGCTGGCGGCCGCGCAGCAGCGCCAGGATGCGGTGGGACGGCAGGGTGCGCAGCGGTTCGTTGAAGTCGAACCAGTCGCGGAAGTTGGCGCCCTCGGTTTCCTTGCCGTCGATCATCTTGGAATAGATCAGACCGGTGGACCACAGGTGTTCGCGCATGTTGGCCAGCAAGTCTGCGTTTTCCGCGTAGCGCTCGGCCAGGATGTCGCGCGCGCCGTCGAGCGCCGCCTTGGCGTCGTTGATGGACGCTTCGGGGTTCAGGTACTGCGCGGCCAGCGCGGCGGGGTCGCAGGCCATATCGGCCAGGATGCCGTCGGCAAGCGGTTCCAGGCCTGCCTCGCGGGCGATCTGGGCGCGCGTGCGGCGCTTGGGCTTGTACGGCGCGTACAGATCTTCCAGCCGCTGCTTGGTATCGGCGGTGGCGATTTCCTGCTGCAGTTCGGGCGTCAGTTTGCCTTGCTGCGAAATGGATTCAAGGATGGATCCACGGCGCTCTTCGAGCTCGCGCAGGTAGCCCAGGCGGACTTCCAGGTTGCGCAGCACGGTATCGTCCAGGCCGCCGGTGGCTTCCTTGCGATAGCGGGCGATGAAGGGCACGGTGGCGCCGTCGTCCAGCAGTTCCACCGCCGAAGCGATCTGGGAGGCGCGCGCGCCAAGCTCGGTTGCAAGCTGCGCGACGATGCGGGCGTTGTCGACGCCGGCGGCGACGTTCGTGATAGTGGAAGTTTCAGACATCTCTATACGACGACAAAAAGGAAAAACAAGGGGCGGATTGTGCCATAAGCCGCTGTTACAGAACGTGCCCGGGCGGACAGATGTGTCCCTTGTTGCAGCGGCCCGGCGGTCGGCCGCAAGCGCGAAAGCGCGGCCGCAGCGGGTATCATTTGGTCCTTTCCCACATAAGTGTCTGGCGCCCGAACCGCTTGTCCGGCACCGGTTCACCGTTGACCGACACTAGGCTGCCTGCATGCTGGACCTGGATATTTCCGAATTCTTCGACGAGGACGGGCCTTTGGCCACGGCCTTGCCCGGCTACAAGCCGCGTCCTTCGCAGGTGGAGCTGTCGCAGGCCATCGGCCAGGCCATCCAGGACCGCGCCACGCTGGTGGCCGAAGCGGGCACTGGCATCGGCAAGACCTGGGCCTATCTTGTACCCGCCTTCATCCAGGGCGGCAAGGTGCTGATTTCCACCGGTACGCGCACCCTGCAGGACCAGCTCTTCGCGCGCGATCTGCCGCGCGTGCGCGCCGCGCTGGCCGCGCCGGTGACCGCCGCGCTGCTCAAGGGCCGCGGCAACTACGTCTGCCACTACCACCTGGAACGCCTGCAGGGCGACGAGCGCGCGCTGAAGTCCCGCACCGAGATCCAGCAACTGCGCCAGATCCAGGTGTTCGCCGGCATTTCCAAAACGGGTGACCGCGGCGACCTGGCCCAGGTGCCCGAAGACGCCGACATCTGGCAGCGCGTGACCTCCACGCGCGAGAACTGCCTGGGCCAGGAGTGCCCTCGCATCCGCGACTGCTTCGTCGTCAAGGCGCGCCGCCAGGCCCAGGAGGCCGATGTGGTGGTCGTCAACCACGCGCTGTTCATGGCCGACCTGGTGCTGCGCGAAGAGGGCGTCACGGATCTCTTGCCCGAAGCCGACACGGTGATCTTCGACGAAGCGCACCAGTTGCCCGACACCGCCACGCGCTTCCTGGGCAGCAGCGTGTCCACGCACCAGTTGATGGACTTCGGCCGTGCGCTGGAAGTCGCGGGACTGGCCTATGCGCGCGAAGCGGCCAAATGGAGCGACGTCAGCCGCCACCTGGAAACCGCGGCGCGCGAATTGCGCCTGGTCTGTGCGCCCCTGGACAAGATGCCGGGCCGCAAGGCCACCTTCGACGCCATTCCCAACCCCGATGAATTCGACGAGGCGCTGCTGGCGCTGCGCGAAGCCGTGGACGGCGCCGCCAAGGCCTTGGGCGCGGTGGCGGAAAAACATCCGGACCTGATGGCCGCCGCGCGCGCCGGCGCCGAGATCTCGGTGCGGCTCAAACGCTGGGCGACGCCCGGGCGCGCCAATGCCGGCGCGGACGACGAAGGCTGGGGCCGGGACGATCACGCGCCCGTGCGCATGGAGCAATCCGCGCTGGGCGATGGACCCTCCACGCCGGCCGCCATCCTGGAAGGCGCCGCCGCGGCGGAACAATGGACCGGCCCGGCGGTGCGCTGGGTCGAACACGGCCAGCATCATGTGCGCCTGCACTCGGCGCCGCTGTCGGTGGCCCAGGCCTTTTCCAAGTACCGCAAGCCGGGGCAGGCGTGGATCATGACGTCGGCGACGCTGTCGGTCAACGGCGAGTTCACGCACTTCACCAGCCAGCTGGGGCTGGAGCGCGCGCGCACGGGCAAGTGGGAGTCTCCGTTCGACTACCCCGAACAGGCATTGCTGTTCGTGCCGCGCGGCATGCCCGAACCCCAATCGCCGCAGTTCATCGAGCGGTTCGTCCAGACGCTGATGCCGCTGCTGGAAGCAAGCCCGGGCGGGACGCTGGTGCTGTGCACCACCTTGCGCGCGGTGGACAGGGTCGCCACGTTGTTGGCGGACGCCTTCGACGACGCCGGGCATGACTGGCCCTTGCTCAAGCAGGGCGAGGGCACGCGCCGCGATCTGCTCGATCGTTTCTGCAAGCTCAAGCACCCGGTGCTGGTGGGCAGCGCCAGCTTCTGGGAAGGCATCGACCTGCCCGGGGATGTGCTGACCCTGGTGGCGATCGACAAGCTGCCGTTCGCGCCGCCCGACGATCCCGTCATCGAGGCGCGCTTGCGCGCCTGCCGGGCGCAGGGCGGCAATCCGTTCTCCGAATATCAGCTTCCCGAAGCCGCGATCTCGCTCAAGCAGGGCGCTGGCCGCCTGATCCGTACGGAATCGGACTGGGGCGTGCTGATGGTGGGCGATGCGCGTCTTGTCGAAAAGCCCTACGGCAAGCGGCTGTGGCGCGGCCTGCCGCCGTTCGCGCGGACCCGGGAGCTCGAAGAGGTGCTTGCGTTTTACCGGCGCAAGCGCGGACCGGACGACCAATAGCGCCGCCCGCCGCGGCAGGCAAAAAAAAAGCCCTTCAAGCGAAGGGCTTTTTTTCTTCCCATGCGGGTGGAATCAGTTGAAGGGATTCCACCAGCTCTTGTCGGCCTTCAGGCCCTTGGTCTTGAATTCGCTGTTGGGGAAGTTCTTGTCATAGACGCGCTGGGCGTCGTTCTTGAGTTCGGTCATGCCCAGCTTGTCGTAGGACTCGACCATCAGGTAGAGCGCCTCTTCGGTGGCGGGAGCGCCCTCGAAGTCGGTGATGACGGTCTGCGCGCGATTGGCCGCCGCGACATACGCGCCGCGCTCGTAGTAGTAGCGGGCGACATGCACCTCGTTCATGGCGATGGTGTTGACCAGCCAGGCCACGCGCTTTTCCGCGTCCACGGCGTACTTGCTGTCCGGGTAGCGCTTGATCAGTTCGTTGAAAGCGTCGTAAGAGGCGCGCAGGCCCTTCGGATCGCGTTCGGCGGGGTCCTGGCCGGTAAGGTTGCTCATGAAGGCGCTGGCCGGCGTGAAGTTGATCAGGCCCTTCAGGTACAGGGCGTAGTCGGTGCCGGGATGGTTGGGGTAAAGCTGCTGGAAGCGGTCGATGGCGGCCAGGGCCTGCTCGTTTTCGCCGTCCTTCCAGTTGACGTACGCCAGTTCAAGCAGGGCTTGCTGGGCGTAGACACCGAAGGGATAGCGGCTTTCGATGGCGGTCAGGCGCTCGCGGGCTTCCTTCCAGCCGCCCGAGGACATTTCCGCCTTGGCGTCGGCGTAGAGTTGTTCTGCGCTCCAGTTGGTGGTCTTGTCGTATTTGCTGTCGGTGGAGCCGCAACCGGCGATGATCATGACGGCAAATAGCGCGATAACCACGCGCAAAACCGGCCCGCTTCGGGATGCGGGGTTCGAGGGAGCTGCGGAGTGGTGAATCACGAGAATCGTATCCTTGGTGTTAGCATGGCAGGCTGATTATATGATTTGTCTCCATGTCTGATACAGCCGCCCGCACAGATCTTGTTTCTGACGACAAACTCCAGGGTCCGGCCGGCCAGAAAACCGGCAAAAATATGGGCAAAACCCCGGGCAAAACCCCGGCCAAAACCCCCGGCAAAACCTCGAGCAAAACCTCGGGCGAAGCCCTCGGCAAAAGCCCAGGCAAAAATCCCGCCGAAATTGCCGCTGGGATTGCCGCCGGGACTGCAAACGGCAGTGCCGAGGATGACGCCGAAGATTGCGCCGACGAAGCCACCGACACCGCCCCCCGGGGTGAGCCGCAACTTGTAACCGTGCCGTCCGCCATGCGCGCCGACCGGCTGGACAAGGTGCTGGCCGGCCTGTTGCCCGACCATTCGCGCAACCGCTTGCAGGGGTGGATCGAATCCGGCAACGTGCTGGTCAATGGCGCGCCCGGCAAGATCCGCCAGACGGTCGGTCCGGGCGACGAACTGACCATCTGGGCCCAGCCCGCGCCCGACGCGCGCGCCTTCACCCCCGAGCCCGTGGAATTCGCCGTCGTGGCTGAGAGCCCGGACTGGATCGTGGTGAACAAGCCTGCAGGGCTGGTCACCCATCCCGGCGCCGGCAACTGGAGCGGCACGCTGCTCAATGGCCTGCTGCACCGCTACCCCGAATTGGCCCAGATCGCCCGCGCCGGCATCGTGCACCGGCTGGATAAGGACACCTCCGGGCTGATGGTGGTGGCTCGCAACGACACGGCCCAGACTCATCTTGTGCGCCAGTTGCAGGCGCGCAGCATGGGCCGTGAATACGTGGCGCTGGCGCATGGCTGGGTCGCCGGCCCCGGCAAGGTGGACCGCGCCATCGGCCGCGACCCGCGCGTCCCCGTGCGCATGAGCGTCGAACGTCCCGTGGCGCCCAAGCCCGCCATTACTAATTACGCGCCGGCCCGCCGCGGCACGGTCGATCCGGGAGGCCGGGTCACCGAAGTCGTGTGCCGCCTTGAAACCGGCCGGACCCACCAGATCCGCGTGCACATGGCCAGCCTGGGGCATCCGCTGCTGGCCGACACCATCTACGGCGGCAGGAACATCGCGGGGGCGCAGCGCCAGATGCTGCACGCCCGCGCGCTGCATTTCGACGACCCGGGCGGCAAGGGCGAGGTCCAATTCACCGCCGAGGTGCCCGCCGACATGACGCTGGTCCAGGAAGGCATCGCATGGAACACGTGACCGCAGGCCTGCCCGTGGTGACCGGCCCCCAATGGGCCGGCGTGAATTATTTCTGCACGACCCGGGCGGGCGGCGTGGGCGTGGCCCCGCACGACACCCTGAATCTGGGCCGGCGGGCGGGCGACAATCCCGATGCCGTGGCCGAGAACCGGCGCCGCGTGCGCGCCGCGGTGCCGTCCGAACCGTTGTGGCTGCGCCAGGTGCATGGCAGCGAGGTCGTGGACGCCGACCAGTCCGATGTGCCGGAAGAGCCCGCGGTGGACGCCAGCGTCACGGCGCGGCCCGGACGCGTGCTGGCCATCATGGTGGCCGACTGCCTGCCCGTCGTCATCGCCGACGCCCGCGGCCAGGTGCTGGGCGCGGCGCACGCCGGCTGGCGCGGCCTGGCGGGCGGGGTGCTGGAACATACGCTGGCCGCCATGCGTGCCAAGGCGCCGCAGGCCTCGGATTGGCGCGCGTGGATCGGTCCGGGGATCGGTCCCCGCGAGTTCGAGGTCGGGCAGGACGTGCTGGACGCCTTCGTGGCGGACGACCCCGCCAGCCAGCGCTACTTCGCGCCGCGGCCGGGCATCACCGGCAAATGGCTGGCCGACCTCGCCGGATTGGCCGATTTCCGTCTGCGCCGCGCCGGGGTACAAGAGGTGTCGCTGAGCGGAATATGCACCGTGACGCAGGCAGACCGCTACTTTTCCTACCGGCGCGACGGCGAAACCGGACGCATGGCTTTGCTGGCCTGGCTGGACCCGGTTTGATGCCGCGCAAGGCCGGTGTCCGGCCTTGCATTCCGCTCTGGCGGCCCTCCTTGTATACCCGCATTGACAGTCCTGACCCCGGAATGCAAGATCAATCGCGAAGTCTCGATAACAAGGTGTCGAAGTGAATGCCAATCTCTCCGCCGCAGGCCCCATTCCGGTGAGCGTGGCACCGGAAGTCCTGGCTGACATCCAGGCCGAATTTTCTCGTGAATGGCAGCGCCTTTGCGACGACGCCCGGCGCGGCGCGCTGGCGCCTCCGCCCGACCGGCGCTTCGCCGGAGATGCCTGGGCCACCAATGGTTCGCACCTGCTGCTGGCGCATACCTATCTGCTGTCGGCCCGCGCCATGTCGCGCATGGTCGACGCCGCCCAGGTCAGCGAACCTATGCGCGACCGCCTGCGCTTTTCGATCATGCAATGGGTCGACGCGCTGTCGCCGTCGAACTTCCTGGCCCTGAACCCGGACGCCCAGCAATCCATCGTGGAAAGCGCCGGCCGCGCGTTGAACGAAGGCCTGGCGAACCTGCTGGGCGACGTCAAGAAGGGCCGTATCACGCAGACGGACGAATCGCAGTTCGAGATCGGCCGCAACGTAGCGACCACCCCTGGCGAAGTGGTGTTCGAAAACAGGTTGTTCCAGCTCATCCAGTACGCGCCGTCGACCGCCACCGTGCACGAACGGCCGCTGGTCATCGTGCCCCCGAACATCAACAAGTTCTACATCCTGGACCTGCAACCCGAAAACTCCTTCGTGCGGCATGCGGTCGCGCAGGGATACACGGTGTTCCTGATCTCGTGGCGCAATCCCGTGGCCGGCGATACCGACGGCGTAGACCGCGCCACCTGGTCCGACTACCTGGACGACGCCGTGCTGCAGGCGCTGCGCGTGGCCAGCGACATCACGAAGGAACCGCAGGTCAACGCCCTGGGCTTCTGCGTGGGCGGCACCATGCTGGCCTCGGCGCTGGCGCTGGCCGAAGCGCGCGGCGAGCATCCCGTGGCCTCGCTGACCTTGCTGACCTCGCTGCTGGATTTCCACGACACCGGTGTCCTCGGTGTTTTCGTCGACGAAGCCCACGCGCTGCTGCGCGACCATCAACTGGGCAACGGCGGGCTGATGCCCGGCCGCGACCTGGCCACCACCTTCTCGTTCCTGCGGCCCAACGAGCTCGTCTGGAACTACGTGGTGGGCAACTACCTGAAGGGCCAGAAGCCGCCGCCCTTCGATCTGCTGTTCTGGAACGGCGACAGCACCAATCTTCCCGGACCCTTCTTCTCCTGGTACTTCCGCAACACCTACCTCGAGAACAACCTGAAGGTGCCGGGACGCGCACAAGCCGCGGGCATGCCGCTGGACCTGACGCGGTTGCGGATGCCGGCGTACATATTCGGGTCGCGCGAAGACCATATCGTGCCTTGGGTATCGGCCTATGCGTCCACGCAGGTGCTGCGCGGGCCGCAGCGTTTCGTCCTGGGAGCCTCCGGCCATATCGCCGGCGTGGTCAATCCGCCCGCCAAGAAGCGCCGCAGCTACTGGGTGGCGGACACGCTGGAACAGGCGGGCCAACCGTTGCCAGGCGATCCCAACGCGTGGTTCGCGCAGGCCACCGAACATCCGGGAAGCTGGTGGCCCGATTGGACGGCCTGGCTGGCCGAGCATTCCGGCAAGCAAGTCAAGGCACGCGCAAAATTAGGCAATGCCAAGCACCGGCCCATCGAGCCGGCCCCTGGCAGATACGTGAAGGTCCGGGCAGCCTGACACCGCCGCAAGCGGTTGATTCCCGAACCAATAAGAAAGTTAATCAACGAGGCGTCCGTCGCACACAGGAGGAAGTCCAATGAGCGGAAAACTGGCTTACGTAACAGGCGGGATGGGCGGGATTGGCACCTCTATTTGCCAGCGCTTGGCCAAGGATGGCTTTCGCGTGGTGGCAGGTTGCGGCCCCAGCCGCAACTATCAGCAATGGCTGGATGAACAGGCCGCGCAGGGTTATACGTTCCATGCGTCCGTGGGCAACGTGTCCGATTGGGAGTCCACGGTAGATGCCTTCGAACGGGTCACCAAGGAACTGGGCCCGGTCGACGTGCTGGTCAATAACGCGGGTATCACCCGCGATGGGCTGTTCCGCAAAATGACCGCCGACGATTGGCGGGCCGTGATCGACACCAACTTGAACAGCCTGTTCAATGTGACCAAGCAGGTCATCGAAGGCATGGTGGAACGCCAGTGGGGCCGGATCATCAACATCAGTTCGGTGAACGGCCAAAAGGGGCAATTCGGCCAGACCAACTACTCCACGGCGAAGGCGGGCATACACGGCTTCACCATGGCGCTGGCGCAGGAAGTGGCCAGCAAGGGCGTCACGGTCAACACGATTTCGCCCGGCTATATCGGCACGGACATGGTCCGTGCCATCCGTCCCGACGTGCTGGAAAAGATCGTTGCCACGATTCCGGTGCGCCGCCTTGGCACGCCTGAGGAAATCGCGTCGATGACGTCGTGGCTGGCCTCGGACGAATCCGGCTTTTCGACCGGCGCGGACTTCTCGCTGAACGGCGGCCTGCACATGGGCTGACCCAACGTGGGCCGCCACGGGGCGGCCCATCGGCGCCGGATGGCCTCGGGGAGAGGGCCGTCCGGCATTACACTCCACCTTATCCGAAGCCTAAGAGATCGCCCGATCCGGGGACAAACAATGACGCAAGCACAAACCGGCGCCAGCCTGCGCCTGATTAAAAAGTACCCCAACCGTCGCTTATACGACACCCGGACCAGCACCTACATCACCCTGGCAGATGTCAAGCAACTGGTCCTGGCCAACGAGGAATTCCAGGTCGTCGACGCCAAGAGCGGCGAAGACCTGACGCGCAGCATCCTCCTGCAGATCATTCTTGAAGAAGAAAGCGGCGGCATGCCCATGTTCTCCTCGAACATGCTGTCCCAGATCATCCGTTTCTACGGTCATGCCATGCAGGGCATCATGGGTTCCTACCTGGAAAAGAACATCCAGGCATTCATGGAGATCCAGCAGCGCATGGCCGAGCAGTCCAAGGGCCTGTATGGGAGCCAGTTCGGCCCCGAGGCCTGGACGCAGTTCATGAACGTGCAGACGCCCATGCTCCAGAACATGATGAACAACTACATCGACCAGAGCAAAAACCTGTTCGTGCAGATGCAGGACCAGATGCAGGACCAGACGCGCGCCATGTTCTCGACCTTCCCGTTCACGCCTGGCGGCACGCCGGGCGGCCCGGGACGCAAATAGAGACCGGTCAGGGCGGGGTCCACGTGACCCGACCCCTTGTCTGAACCGGCGCGGCGAAAGCCGCGCCGGTTTTTTTTTCGTTTGACCCAGCGCAATGATCCGGCACTTTTTGGGCCTTTGGGTTCAGGGGTGTGTCAGCAAAATCCGATACATTAATGCAAACGGTTCTTGTTTGTGTTTTGGAACCGCGATTTGTTTGAGTCTCAAGGATTATGCACATGATCAAGAAAGCCTTGGCGCTGGCCATTGTCGCGTTGAGCGTCTCTGCTGCGCAGGCGGCCGAGTATCCCATCGGCAAGCCCGCGGAAAAGGGCGGCATGGAAATCGGCGCCGTGTATTTGCAGCCGATTGAAATGGATCCTCCCGGCATGATGCGTCCCGCCAAGGATTCCGATGTCCACCTCGAGGCCGACATCCACGCCACCGCCGGCAACAAGACGGGTTTCCCGGAAGGCGAATGGGTGCCCTATCTGGTCGTGAACTATGAAATCCAGAAGGTGGGCAGCCAGAATGTGCAGAAGGGCACGTTCATGCCCATGGTCGCCAACGACGGTCCGCACTATGGCGAGAACGTCAAGCTGGAAGGCCCGGGCAAGTACAAGCTGAAGTACTCGATCCTGCCGCCGACCGCGGACAAGATGAGCCACTTCGGCCGCCACGTCGACAAGGAAACCGGCGTGGGTCCGTGGTTCGAGCCCTTCGACCTGGAATATGAATTCGTCTACGCCGGCACCGGCAAGAAGGGCGGTTACTGATCGTGCGCCGCCTGCCGCGTGTTCTTGCCGCATTGCTGATCGGCCTGGCCGGCGTGGCCGGCACGGCGCCCGCGCGGGCGGACGAACTGCCCACGTTCACCTTGAGGTTCAAGCCGGACGGGACGTTCGAGCCAGCCACGCTGGAAGTGCCGGCAGGCCGCTTCAAGATTGAACTCATCAACGAGAGCAACGAGCCGGTGGAATTCGAGAGCATTCCGCTGCGCAAGGAAAAAGTGCTGGGACCCGGCGTGAAATCCTTTGTGGTGATCACCATCTCGCGTCCCGGCGAGTATCCCTTTTTTGATGACTTTCACCAGAGCGTGAAAGGCACCCTGGTCGTCAAGCCCAAGGAATAACGCGTAGCAGGTCATGGAACAGGTACTTTTCATCGTCTGGCGCGAAAGCGTCGAAGCCCTGCTGGTGGTGGGCATCCTGTATACGTGGCTGCGCGCCACGCCCGAGGGCAAGCGCGGGCTGCCTTATCTGTGGGGCGGCGTCGCGGCCGGGCTGGGACTGGCCGTGGCGCTGGCGCTGGTGCTGCTGGGCGTCTCGTCCTGGCTCAGCGACGAAGGCCAGGAATGGTTCCAGGCCATCATGTCGCTGGCCGCGTGCGTGCTGGTGGTGCAGATGGTCGTGTGGATGAAAACGCATGGCCGCACGCTCAAGCGCGAACTCGAAAGCGGCGCGCGTTCGTCCGTCGCCAATGACAACTGGTGGGGCCTGCTGGTGCTGGTCGCCATCGCCGTGGCCCGCGAAGGCAGCGAGACCGTGGTGTTCCTGTATGGCACCGTATCGGCGGGCGAAGGCGGCAGCGACATGCTGATGCTGGCCCTGGCCGGCGTGGCGGGCTTCGCGGTGGCGCTGCTGACGTTCTGGCTGCTGCAGCTGGGCGGCAAGCTCATTACGTGGCGCCGCTTCTTCCGCGTGACCGAAATCCTGCTGTTGCTGCTGGCGGGCTCGCTGCTGGTGGGCGGGTTGGATCACCTGATTTCCCTGGATGTCCTGCCGACGCTCGTGGACCCCGTCTGGGACAGCTCGTGGCTGTTGAGCGACAGCTCCGGTTTCGGCAAGGTGCTTGCCGACTTCGCGGGCTACCGCGCCTACCCGGCGCTGATGTCGGTCCTGCTGTGGGTGGGCTACTGGATCGCTGTCTGGGCGTTGTTGCGGTGGGCGGGCGGCAAGCCCGCACCGGTGACGGCGGCCCGGGGAGCATCCTGATTCCGGCGTTTTGCCGGAAGGAATATTTGAAGGTTGACCATGGCAGCTTTGCTCGGGAGGTCCGCCTCCCGTATCGCCGACTTTCTCCGTGACCATGCCCCGCTGTTGCGCAAGCTGCAGTGGGGCATCGTCGCGATGTACGCGTTCCTTTTGATCGTGCCCGCGTTGCTGCCCTTGCCGGACAACGCGGCCTCGGTGTTCAACAATCTGACGATCGTCGCTCAGTTCGCCTTCTGGGGCGTGTGGTGGCCGTTCGTGCTGATCTCCATGCCTATCCTGGGCCGGGCCTGGTGCGGCTGGCTCTGTCCCGAGGGCATGCTGACCGAATGGGCCAGCGAGCGCGGGCAGGGCCGCGCCATTCCCAAGTGGATGCGCTGGGGCGGCTGGCCGTTCGTGGCGTTCGCCTTGACGACGATCTATGGGCAACTGGTCAGCGTCTATCAGTACCCGCTGGCCGTGCTGGCCGTGCTGGGCGGGTCCACGGTGGCGGCCATGATCGTGGGCTGGCGCTACGGCCGCAGCAAGCGCGTGTGGTGCAAGTATCTGTGCCCGGTCAATGGCGTGTTCAACCTGCTGGCCAAGCTGGCGCCGTGGCATTTCAAGGTCGACGAAGAAAAGTGGCGCCATCCGGTCATCCGCATCGAACCCATCAACTGTGCGCCGCTGGTCCCCTTGCGCCACATGAAGGGCGCGGGCGACTGCCACGTCTGTGGCCGGTGCAGCGGCTATCGCGGCGCGATCGCGTTGACGCCGCGCTCGCCCGAAGAAGAGATCGTGCAGGTGGCCGACGGCGATCCCTGGCAGACCGCGCTGCTGTGCTTTGGCCTGATGGGCATCGCCATCGGCGCGTTTCTCTGGAGCGCCAGCCCCTGGTACGTCACCGCGAAACAATGGGCCGCGACCTGGCTGGTCGAGCGCGACATCCTGTGGCCGCTGATGGACAACGCGCCCTGGTTCATCCTGACGCATTATCCAGACGTGAACGACAGCTTTTCATGGCTGGATGGGGCGGGCATTCTGATGTTCGTCGTCGGCGCGACGGTCTGCGTCGGCGGCGCGAGCTTCCTGTCTTTGTGGCTCGCTGACCGTTTGGCGCCCGCGGCGCCGGTGCCGGGCGTCCGCGCCACGCGCTGGGGGCGCCCGGGCCTGCACAAGCTGGCCCAGGCCTTGATCCCGGCGGCCGGCATCGGCGTGTTCCTGGGGCTGTCGGCCACCACCGTCAACCTGCTCAAGCACGAAGGCGTGCAAGCCGCGTGGGCCACGCCCGTGCGCTTCACGCTATTGACGCTGGCGGTGCTCTGGACGCTGCGCCTGTTCGTCCGGCTGCTCAAGCAACGCCCGGCGAGCGTGTTCAGGAAAAGCCTGGCCGGGCTGGCGCTGATCGCGGGCCTGGCGCCGTTCTGCCTGGCCTGGGTGCTGTTCTTCGCCATCTGGTAGCCCGTCCTCGCGCGCATTGCGATAAAGTTGGTACCGCGCCGGCGCCGCCGGCATTCCCTCTTTTTTCGTTCCGCCATGGCCACCTACGCGTTCCGACTGCTCAACGTTTTCGCTTCCTCCACTTTCAGCGGCAATCAGCTTTGCGTGTTCGAAGACGCGCGGGGCATGGACGACGCCACCATGCTGAACCTGGCCGCGCAGTTCAACCTGTCCGAGACCACTTTCATCCTGCCCTCGGACCGCGCGGACGCGCAGGTGCGCATCTTCACGCCGGGCTACGAGATGAAGTTCGCCGGCCATCCCACCATCGGCACCTCGCAGGTCGTGCGCGACCTGCTGCGGACGGGCGATGCGCTGACGCTGGAATTCAAGGCCGGCGTCGTGCCCGTGGTGGCCAGCGGCGATGCCTGGACGTTTACCGCGCCATGCCCCGGCGGGGTGCGCACGGCCAGGCCCGAACTGGACGGCGCCGAAATCGCGGGGCTGGTCGGATTGGACGGCGGTGACCTGCTGGCCGAACCCATCTGGGTGGATACCGGCGCGGACCAGTTGCTGGTGCCGCTTGCCAGCGTGGATGCCGTGCGCCGGGCCGCGCCGGATGCCTCCAGGCTGGCGCGCTGGCAGGCCAGCAGCCTGGGGCGCAAGACGCTTTATGTGTTTGCCTTCGACGAAGGCAGGCTGCAAGACGGGCGCCAGGCCGTGGTGGCCAGGTACTTCTTCGCCAAGGCGGGGGGCGGCGTCGACGAAGACGCGGGCACCGGGTCGGCCTGCGCCAACCTGGGCGGTTGGCTGCAGCACCGCGGCTACCCCATGCCGGCCAGCATACTGGTAGAGCAGGGCGACCAGATGGGCCGGCCCTGCCGGCTGCTGCTGGACGTCGGCGCCGATGGCCGGATCCAGGTGGGCGGCCGCGCGCTGGAGATCGGCCGAGGCACCGTGACGCTCTAGCGCCAGGCGGCCCGCACCGTACGCCCACGAGAAAGCGGCGCCCGTGTTGCCACGGGCGCCGCTTGTTCTTCAGGCGTAGCTCTGGAAGATGCCGTCCTTACTTCTTGTTCTTGGCGGGATCGACCTTGATGTTGTTCATGACCTGCTTGACGCCTTCAACGCCGCGCGCCACGGTGGCGGCATGATCGGCTTCGGCGGCGGTGCCCACGCTGCCCGTCAGGGTTGCGACGCCGTTATTGGTTTCAACGGCGATTTCCAGGGAACTCAGCTGCTTGTCGGCCACAAAGGCGGCCTTGACCTTGGTGGTCACGGTGGCGTCGGACGCGTATTCACCCACGGACTGTTTAGGCTTGCCGTCGTTGGCGGCAAAAGCCATGGAAGTGAAGGCAGCGCCCGTGCCCAGTGCAGCGGCGGCGATCAGCTTGCGAATTTCCATAGTAATGCTCCTTGTTATTGGTGGTTCAGCGCGTTCAGGACGCAATGGCTTTCAATGAATGTGCGGGTGCGTGTTCTATTTCTTGCGGAAGGCGCCGCCCAGAATGGACAGCAGCGCCAATACCAGGAAGACGAAGAACAAGACCTTGGCGATCCCCGCGGCGCCGGCGGCAATACCGCCGAAACCCAGGACAGCCGCGATGATGGCGATGACGAAGAAAACTACGGCGTAATGCAGCATGTCAGCTTCTCCTGGTGATTGAACGGATCAGGGATTGCGGTCAAAGAAATCCCGGACTTCCTTTTGCGCTTCTTCCTTGGTCTTGCCATAGCGCTCCTGGATCAAGCCAGCCAGGCGTTCGGCATTGCCTTCCGTTCGGGTCAACTCGTCGTCGGTGAGTTCACCCCAGGCCGCTTTGGCCTTGCCTGCTAGTTGCTTCCACTTGCCGGCGATGATGTCGTTATTCATGGTGACCTCTCTCTGTTGATTTGCGGCGTCAGGCTTATGGCCTATAAGTCCTGCAATCGCGGTTGAGTTGGACACTGATCAGCTAGTCCTTACCGTACGAGCGCACCCCGGGGCCTGTCAAACGCGGCTGTGGATAAATGTAACAACGCACCGAGGGTGAAAACCGGCCGTCTGCGACGAGGGAAGCCTGCAGGGGCAGCAGAGGGTGGAGTTACATTCCTGCAATGTTTTGTCCCCTTTTGAGTGCCCCTCGTAACGGGATTTGCCCCGCGCGAGGGAACGGGCGGCTGGATCGCCCGGGGCCATGCCGGTATAGTCGCCACGGAACCCGCCTGGCGGTTCGACGTGAAAACGGAAAGGAGCACGCATGACGAAACGACTTTGCAGCGCGATCTTGCTGGTGCTGGGCGCGATGGCGGCCGTGGGATGCACGCACGTGACGGACAAGTATCAGGCGGTGGCGCCCATGGCGTCGCCGCACGCTTGAACGCCGCGGGCACGAAAACAAACGGGGCGCCTGGGCGCCCCGTTTGTTTTTACCCGCGCGCGCGTCAGGCTTGCGAGATGCGCTTGGCGATGTGGTCCAGCGCCTCTTCGACCTGATCCACCAGGATCAGGCACAGGTCGCCCGCGTTCAAGCGCGAGAGCGCCGTGTCGATCGCCAGGAATTCCCCGTGGATCTCTTCGATGTGCGTGGTGCGGCTGGCGCCGACCAGGCCCTGCTGCAGCAGGGCCAGCACCTCGCCATCGGCGCGGCCGCGTTGGCATTGGTCCTGGTAGAGCAGGACATCGTCGAAGGCCGCGCCCAGGATCTCGGTCTGCATGCGGATGTCTTCGTCGCGCCGGTCGCCCGCGCCGCTGATGACCACCGAGCGCCGCGCCGAGGGCATGGCGTCCACCGCGCGCACCAGGGCCAGGATCGCGTCGGGGTTGTGGCCATAGTCCGCGATCACCGTGGCGCCGCGATGGTCGAACACGTTGAAGCGGCCGGGGGCGGTCTGGGCGTCGTTGACGAAGGTGGCCAGGCCGCGGCGGATGATGTCCCAGTCCAGGTTCAGCGCCCAGGCCGCGGCGATCGACGCCATGGCGTTTTCCACCTGGAAGGTGATGGTGCCATTGCGCGTCAGCGGAATCGCGGCCAGCGGGAAGCGCACCTCATCGGCACCCTGCGCGGCCACGATGGCATCGCCGTCGCGGTACACCGAGCGCAGGCCCTGCGCGCGGTGGGTCGCCAGCACGGGATGGTTGCGGTCCTCGGCAAAGTAGGTGATCGACCCGGGGCAGCTCGCGGCCATTTCGGCCACGATGGGATCGGCGGCGTTCAGTACCGCCGTGCCCGAGGGATGAACATGCTGGACGATGACGCGCTTGACCACCGCCAGGTCTTCCACCGTGCTGATGTAGCCCAGGCCCAGGTGGTCGCCCATGCCGATGTTGGTGACGATGGCGACGTTGCAGCGGTCGAAGGCCAGGCCTTCGCGCAGGATGCCGCCACGGGCCGTCTCGAACACCGCGGCGTCCACGTCGGGGTGCATCAGCACGCTGCGGGCGCTGCGCGGGCCGCTGCAGTCGCCCGTGTCGATGCGCAGCGTGTCCACGTAGACGCCATCCGAATTCGTCATGCCCACCCGGTTGCCGGCGGTGCCCAGCAGATGGGCGGTCAGGCGCACCGTGGTGGTCTTGCCGTTGGTGCCGGCAACGGCCACCACCGGAATGCGGCCGTCGTCGCCGTCCGCGTACATGTTGGAGATGATGGCTTCGCCCACGGGGCGGCCCTTGCCGAACGAGGGGTTCAGGTGCATGCGCAGCCCGGGGGCCGCGTTGACCTCGACCACGCCGCCATGCTGCTCTTCCAGCGGGTATTGCACGCTTTCGGCCACCACGTCCACGCCGCAGATGTCCAGGCCGATCATGCGGGCCGCGGATACCGCGCGCGCCGCCATCTCGGGATGAACCTCATCGGTCACGTCGGTGGCGGAGCCGCCGGTGCTCAGGTTGGCGTTGTTGCGCAGGAAGATCAGCGTGCCGGGAGGCGGCACGGAGTCGGCGTCGAAGCCCTGCTTTTTCAGCGTCGCCAGGGCAATGTCGTCGAAGCGGATCTTGGTCAGCGACGTGGCGTGGCCGTCGCCGCGCAGCGGGTCGGCGTTGACCTGGTCGACCAGTTGGCGGATGGTGTGCTGGCCATCGCCCGTGACCTGGGGCGGATCGCGCCGCGATGCAGCCACCAGCGCGCCGCCCACCACCAGCAGGCGGAAGTCGTGGCCCGGGATGTAGCGTTCGACGATGACTTCCGAGCTGATTTCCTCGGCCACTTCGAAGGCCTGGATCACGCGCTCACGCGTCTCGATGTTGACGGCGACGCCCCGGCCCTGGCTGCCGTCGCGCGGCTTGACCACCACCGGGCCGTCCAGTTCCTGGGCCGCGGCCCAGGCTTCTTCGGCGGTGGTGACCGAACGGCCCATGGGCACCGGCACGCCCGCGGCGTCCAGCAGCATCTTGGTCAGGTCCTTGTCTTGCGCGATGGACTCCGAGATGGCGCTGGTCAGATCCGTTTCGGCGGCCTGGATGCGGCGCTGCTTGCTGCCCCAGCCGAACTGCACCATGCTGCCCTGAGTCAGGCGGCGGTACGGAATGTTGCGCGCCACGGCTGCGTTCACGATGGAACCGGTGCTGGGGCCCAGGCGCACGTCTTCGTCCAGTTCGCGCAAACGCTTCAAGGCGTCGGCGATGTCGAACGGGGTGTCGTCCAGCGCGGCGCGCACCAGCGCTTGCGCCAGTTCCATCGCCAGCTTGCCGACCTCTTCCTCGCTGTACTCCACCGCCACCTGGAATACGCCGGGCTCGATGGTGGAGGCGGTGCGGCCGAACGTGACGGGGCAGCCGGCGTGCGCCTGCATCGTCAATGCGGCGATCTGCAGCACATGCGCCATCGATACCGCGTCCTGATGGCCTTCGGGACGCAGCAGCCCGATTTGGGGCAGGCGGGCACGCAGGCGGGCTTCGAATTCGGGCAGGTTGTCGAGGGAGCATTCGGCGTCGGCGCAGGACACGATGGCCTCGATCGCGGTGTTCTTGCTCCACAGATTGGGGCCGCGCAATGCTCGGATACGGGAAACTTCCATGGCAGGTATTCCTGTCGTCTAACGCGCGCCCCGCGGACTGCCGCGGGCGCGCGCGGATATTGTCAGTGTTGCTGAATCCAGCGGCGGACCAGGTCGATGGTGGGGCCGGAGAACGCCTCGTCGGACTGCAGCAGGACGAAGTCCCCCGCCGCGATGCCGTCGAGCACGCTTTCGATGGCCTTGCCGTGATCGGGCTCTTCCTGGACGTCCTTGACGCGGCTGCCCTGCGCCAGGCCCTGGCGCAGCAGGGCGCGCGCCTGGCCTTGGGGCCGCTTGCTGCGCACGGTCATGTCGTCATAGAGCACGACGCGGTCAAAGGCATCGCCAAGCAGCCTGCCCTGTTCGATCAGGTCCGCATCGCGGCGGTCCGCGCCGGCCGAGTAGACGGCGGCGCGCGTCGTGGACGGGAACTGGTCGATCGCGGCGATGAGCGGACGCAGCGCCGACGCATTGTGCACATCGTCCACCACGACCGTGCCGCCCTTGCGTTCGAACAGGGTGAATTGCCAGGGGGCATCCGCCTGATCGATATCGAAGGTTTCGATCCCGGCGCGGATCAATTCAACCGGGATGTCCAGCGCCCAGGCCGCGCCCACGGCCGCCAGCACGTTCTCGACCTGAAAGGCCACGCGCCCGCCATGCGTGAGCGGAATGGCCGCCACGTCGGCCAGCCGCTCTTCTTGCGCGCCTTGCGCAAGCACGATGCAGCCGTCGCGCACGAACACGGCGCGGCCGTCCTGCCCAAGATGGGCCGCGATGGCGGGCAGGGCGGGATCGATGCCGAAGAAGATCACGGCGCCGTCGCAGAGTTCGGCCATTTCCACCACGCGCGGGTCGCGCGCGTTCAGCACCGCCGCGCCGCCGGGCAGGACCACGTCCACCTGCGTGCGGAACACGTTGAACATGCGCTCCGTTTCATTGATGTCGAAGTCGCCCAGGTGGTCCGCGTCGTCGATGTTGGTGACCACGCCGACGTGGCAGCGGTCGTAGGCCAGGCCCTGGCCCAGGATCACGCCGCTGTCGTTTTCGATGACGGCGGCGTCCACGTTGCGGTTCATCAACAGACGGGTGCCCGACGCGAAGTCGGCGCGGTCGCCTTTCTGCACCAGGCGGCGGTCCAGGTAGAGCCCTTCGCTGCACGCCAGGCCGGTGCGCTTGCCCGACAGGTGCAGCAAGCGCGCCACCAGGCGGGCCACCACGGTCTTGCCGTTGGTGCCAGTCACGCCAACGATGGGAATGCGGCCCGCGTCGCCATCGGGGAACAGATGGTCGACGATGGCGCGGCCGACCGGGCGCGGCGTGCCGTCGGCGGGCTTCAGGTGCATCAGGAGGCCCGGGCCGGCATTGACCTCGACGATCGCGCCGCGCTGTTCGTCCAGCGGGCGGGAGATGTCTTCCGCCACCAGGTCCACGCCGGCGATGTCCAGGCCCACGATGCGGGCAGCCAGCGTCACGGTGGCCGCGATGCTGGGGTGGACGCGGTCGGTCACATCGAAGGCGACGTTGCCGCTGCGCTGAACCAGCACGCGCTGGCCTTCGGGGGCGATGCTGTCTTCGGACAGGTTCTGGCGGGCGATTTCCAGCCGGGCGGCGGAATCCAGGCGCACCGGATTGAGCGGGTGGTTTTCCGTACGGCCGCGGCGCGGATCGGTATTGATCTGGCTGTCGATCAGTTCGGCGATGGTGGATTTGCCGTCGCCGGTCACCCAGGCGGGCTCGCCGGCGGCGGCGGCCACCATGCGGTCGCCGACCACCAGAAGGCGATGTTCGTTGCCCAGCACGAAGCGTTCGACGATCACGCCGCTGCCTTCGTCCACGGCCACGCGGTAGGCGGAGACCACTTCTTCGCGGGTCGTCAGGTTGGTGAAGACGCCCCGGCCATGGTTGCCGTCATAGGGTTTCACGACGACGGGCAGGCCGATGTCCTCGGCCGCGTCCCAGGCGTCGTCTTCGCTTTCGACCAGGCGGCCTTCCGGCACGGGCACGCCGCAGGTCGACAGCAGCTCCTTGGTCAGATCCTTGTCGCGCGAAATGCCTTCCGCGATCGCGCTGGTGCGGTCGGTTTCGGCCGTCCAGATGCGGCGCTGGGCCGATCCGTAGCCGAACTGCACGAGGTTGCCCTCGAACAGGCGGATGTAGGGTATGTCGCGGTCATCGGCCGCGTCCACGATGCAGGCGGTGCTGGGGCCGAGACAGTGGCGGTCGACCAGGCTGCGCAGCTTCGAGACGGTGGCGGGCACATCGAAAGGGCGGTCTTCGATGGCGGCCATGACCAGGTCGCGGGCTTCGTTCAGGGCGGTGCGGGTGACCTGTTCCTGCCAGGCGCGCACGACCACCTTGTAGACACCGCGCGTGGAGGTCTCGCGGGCCTTGCCGAACCCGCCGCGCAGGCCGGCCAGGTTCTGGAGTTCCAGGGTTACATGTTCAAGAATGTGGCCGGGCCAGGTGCCTTCTTTCAGGCGGGCCAGGAAGCCGCCCCGGACTCCGGGGCTGCAACGGTGCTCGATCAGGGTCGGCAGCCATTCGGTCAGGCGCTCGTAGAATCCGGGAATCGTGTTGGACGGGTAGTCCTCCAGCTCTCCGATATCCACCCATGCTTCAAGGACCGGGCGATACGTCCAAATGTTCGGGCCGCGCAAAGCCACGACATCGAGAAATTCAATGTCTTTCTTTTTCATGTTTTAATTTACGTGAGAAGCAGGTTGGCACGCGCGGACGCCCCTATGCAAGACCGCGAATTTATTGGGGTTGCGCCTTTAGAATAATGCCGACGAGCGGGGGATCCCAGATATTCCTAATTAGAAAAATCGGCTGCTACTATACGACGCCTTCAAGGCGTGAACTCGTTGTGTTGTAAGGAAGGGACACGTTTGCCGCCGACGGCGTCAAACCGGGTGCCGCCTAGTAGGGCAGAGTCCTGGCCCGGTATGCGTTCCAATGAAAAAACCACACCTGCTTTCCGGCCTTGCCGATGCCTTTCCTGCCCGCTGGCGGGATGAAATCCTTGCCGAACTGGCGGACGGCGAAAACCTGCTGGCGTGGGTCGAAATAGACCTCGATCAGCGTTTGAAATTCCAGCCAGGCCTGGTCGCCGTCACCGACCGCCGTCTGCTTGCGCGCCATTCGGACGATACCCGCTGGGAATCCTGGCCATATGGCCCCCAATTAAGGCTCAGCCTGTCCGACCACGCGGGCGCCGCCGTACTCGAGCTGCACGACGACACCGCGCGGCTTGGCATCTGGCGCTTCACGCTGGCCCGCAATCCGGCCGCCCTGCGTTTGCTGGCCCAGTTCGAGACCCAGCAGTCCATCCGCCTTTCCGGCCATCAGGTGGAAGACCTGGCGGAACGCGCCTGCACCATCTGTAATAACGTCATCCCCGCGGGCGAGGAAGAATGCCCGACGTGCAACCAGGAACAGGCGGCGCCGTCCTCCACCTGGGCGCTGCTGCGCCTCTGGCGTTTCGCGCGGCCGTACCGTGGCCCGTTGATTGCCGGTTTCCTGCTGACGCTGCTGGGCACCGCGGCCACGTTGGTGCCGCCCTACCTCACCATGCCGCTGATGGACGACGTGCTGATTCCGTTCCAGAACGGCGCGCCGATCGACTACGCCAAGGTCCGGCTCTACCTGAGCGGCCTGCTGGCGTCCGCCTTCCTGGCTTGGGGGCTGGGATGGGCGCGGACCTACATCCTGGCCTGGGTCAGCGAGCGCATAGGCGCCGACCTGCGCACCACCACCTATGAGCACCTGCAGGGGCTATCGCTGGAGTACTTCGGCGGCAAGCGCACCGGCGACCTGATTTCGCGCATCGGCAGCGAGACCGACCGCATCTGCGTATTTCTATCCCTGCACCTGCTGGACTTCGCCACCGACATCCTGATGATCGTCATGACGGCGGTCATCCTGGTGACCATCAACCCGTGGCTGGCCCTGGTCACGCTGGTGCCGCTGCCCTTCATCATCTGGATGATCCATGCCGTGCGCGACCGCCTGCGGCATGGCTTCGAAAAGGTCGACCGCATCTGGTCCGAGATCACCAACGTGCTGGCGGACACCATCCCGGGCATACGCGTGGTCAAGGCGTTCGCCCAGGAAAAGCGCGAGGTCGCGCGGTTTCGCGAAGCCAACAACCGCAACCTGGAAGTCAATGACCGGGTCAATACCACCTGGTCGCTGTTCTCTCCCACCGTCACCCTGCTGACCGAGGTGGGCCTGCTGGTGGTCTGGATCTTCGGCATCTGGCAGGTGTCGCAACGGCAGATCACCGTGGGGGTGCTGGCGGCCTTCCTGGCATACATCGGACGGTTCTATCTGCGCCTGGATTCCATGAGCCGCATCGTCTCGGTCACGCAGAAGGCGGCGGCCGGCGCCAAGCGCATCTTCGACATCCTGGACCACGTCTCCAGCGTGCCCGAACCCCAGAATCCGGCCAAGCTGCCGCACATCAACGGCCGCATCGAATTGCGCGACGTCGGTTTCCGCTACGGCAACCGGCAGGTCATCCGGGGCCTGAACCTGACCATCGCCCCGGGCGAGATGATCGGCCTGGTGGGACACAGCGGCTCGGGCAAGAGCACGCTGATCAACCTGATCTGCCGCTTTTACGACGTGTCCGAAGGCGCGGTGCTGGTGGACGGCGCCGACATCCGTTCGGTGCGCGTGGCGGACTATCGCCAGAATATCGGCCTGGTGCTGCAAGAGCCGTTCCTGTTCTTCGGCACCATCGCCGAGAACATCGCCTACGGCAAGCCCCACGCCACGCGCGACGAGATCGTCGCCGCGGCGCGCGCCGCCCACGCGCACGAATTCATCCTGCGGCTGCCGCACGGCTACGACTCGCTGGTGGGAGAGCGCGGCCAGGCGCTGTCCGGCGGCGAGCGCCAGCGCATTTCCATCGCCCGGGCGCTGCTGATCGACCCGCGCATCCTGATTCTCGACGAAGCCACGTCGTCGGTGGACACCACCACCGAAAAGGAAATCCAGAAGGCGCTGGACAACCTGGTGCGCGGCCGCACCACCATCGCCATCGCCCACCGCCTGAGCACGTTGCGCAAGGCGGACCGCCTGGTGGTGCTGGACCGCGGCCAGATCGTGGAGCAGGGGCCGCACGAAGAACTGATGGCCCGCGAGGGCGCCTACTATCGCCTGTATCAGGCGCAAGCGCGCCAGGCCGAAGCCGATGCGCAAGCGTCGGGCGGCGAAGACATGGCCGCCGTGGCCTGACACGGAACCGGGATTATCGTCATGACGTTGCCGTTCTTTCAGTTGCGCCGCAATCCCTTCGGGCGCCTGGAGTTTCAATCCGCCGACGGGGAAGTGCATGAAGGCGTCATTCCCGTGCGCGCCTTTCCGATCAGCGAAGCGGGCCGCGGCCTGTCGCTGGTGACCAGTGACGGCCACGAACTGGTCTGGATCGAACACCTGTCCGACGTGCCGGCCGCGCAGCGGGAGCTGATCGAGGAAGAACTCGCGGGCCGCGAATTCATGCCCGAGATCCGCAAGCTGGCCAGCGTGTCGACGTACGCCACGCCCAGCACCTGGAAGGTCGAAACCGATCGCGGCCCCACGTCCTTCACGCTGCGCGGCGAAGAAGACATCCGCCGCCTGAGCCCGCAGACCTTGCTGATCGCCGACAGCCACGGCATCTTTTATCTGGTGCGCGACATCCAGTCGCTGGACAAGCACAGCCGCAAGCTGCTCGACCGCTTTCTTTGAAGCGCCGGCGGCCGGCGCGCCGCACGGATCAGGCGCTCTTGAAGGGCGTATGGGATTCGAGTTCGCCCAGATAGTCCGTGACCGCGGCGGTCTCCTCGTCCAGGAAGTTCTGGATCGCCTCGGCGAATCCAGGGTGGGCGACCCAGTGCGCCGACCAGGTCGGCGTGGGAAGCAGCCCGCGCGCCATCTTGTGTTCGCCCTGCGCGCCACCCTCGAAGCGCGCGATGCCGTGCGCGATGCAATAGGCGATGGCCTGCATGTAGCAGGTTTCGAAATGCAGCCCCGGCACATACTCCGTCGCGCCCCAATAGCGGCCGTAGAGCGCATCGCCGCCCGCCAGATTCAGCGCCGCCGCCACCGGCTGGCCGTTGCGTTCCGCCAGGATCAGCACGAAGGCGTCCGCCTGTTCGCGGTGCGCTTGCTCGAAGAATTCGCGGCTCAGGTAGGGCGGGTTGCCATGGTTGAAATACGTATGGCAATAGCATTCATAGAAAAACGCCAGGTCGGCCGCGCGGATCTCGTGGCCGCGCAGCCAGCGGTACGACAGTCCGGCTGCGGCGACTTTCTTGCGGTCCTGCCGGATCTTCTTGCGCTTGTCGTGGCTCATGGTGGCCAGGAACGCATCGAAGTCCGCGTAGCCGGCGTTGGTCCAGTGGAACTGCACGCTTTCCCGGATCATGAAGCCCGCATCCCGCAACACGCGCATGTCGGCGTCGATGGGAAACAGCAGATGCAGCGACGACACCTTGATTTCTTCCGCGAAGGCCACCAGCCCGCGCACCAGCGTCGCGCGGTCTTCGTCGCTGGTCGCCAGCAGCCGAGGACCCGTCACCGGCGTAAAGGGGATGGCCGACAGCAGCTTGGGGTAATAGCGCATGCCATGCCGCTGGAAGGCGTCGGCCCACGCATAGTCGAACACGTACTCGCCGCGCGAATGCGATTTCAGGTAGAGGGGCACGGCGGCGGCCAGCGCTGCGCCGCGCCACAGCGCGAGGTAGTGAGGCGCCCAGCCGGTGCCGCGCGCCGCGCAGCCGGTTTCGTGCAAGGCGTGCAGGAAGGCGTGCCGCAGGAAGGGCTGGTCCCCCGCCAGCGCGTCCCACTGGCGGGCGTCGATGCGGGACAGATCGGTTTCAATGGTCAGGCGCGGGGAATCCATCGCTGAATGATAAAGTCTCCGTCAATGCAGGGTATCGAAGCCACAGGCTTTTCAGGGTTTTGAGGCGGCCGTGGTCCGCCCGGGATTGGAATCATCATGGTCAGCAATACGGTCCCCGCCGCGCAGGGGTTTGGTCCGAACTGCATGCGAGAGCAGGCGCTGGCGGCCTTGGCGGCCACGGCATGGCCGGAAAAGCTCGAGCGCGTGCGCGCCATCGCCGATGACGCCGTGCTGGATTGCCAGCGCGTGTTCGCGCCGCTGCCGGGCTTGCCCGGCCACCCGCCACGGCCGGAACTGGTCGCGCCGGCGCAGGTCAGGCAACGTTCGATGGCCACGCAGGAGGGGCGCGCGGCGCTGCTGCACGCATTGGCGCATATCGAATTCAACGCGGTGAACCTGGCGCTGGATATCCTCTGGCGTTTTGCCGGCATGCCCGAGGCCTTCTACCGGGACTGGCTGCGCGTCGCCCGTGAAGAAGCCTATCACTTCGATCTGTTGCGCCAGCGTCTGGACGCGCTGGGTCATGCCTATGGCGATTTCCCGGCGCACAGCGGCCTGTGGGACATGGCGGAAAGAACGCAGGACGATCTGCTCGCCCGCCTGGCGCTGGTGCCGCGCACGCTGGAGGCGCGCGGCCTGGACGCCTCGCCCATGATCCGCAACAAGCTGGCCGGGGCCGGAGACCCGGACAGCGCGGCCATCGTGGACATCATCCTGCGCGACGAGATCGGCCACGTCGCCATCGGCAACCATTGGTACCGGCAACAATGCGCGCAAGCGGGCAGGGAGCCCGTGGCCTGCTACGCCGAGCTGGCCCGCCGGTACGATGCTCCCCGCTTGCGCGGCCCCTTCAACCTTGAGGCGCGCCGCGCCGCGGGTTTCAACGAAGCAGAGCTTGCCGCCCTGCAGGCCGGCTGACCGGAAGGCGCCAGAATGGACATCACGATAGATGCGCTGCTGACCGGCACGGTGCGCCCGCTGGGCGACTCCGGGCGCGACAGCGGCATCGACAAGCATCCCGTTGCCGAGCGCCTGCGGCTGGGGCCGGAAGGCCTGGGCGGCGACGAGCAGGCCGATCGCCGCTTTCATGGCGGTCCCGAAAAGGCGCTGCATCACTATGCGCGCGACCACTACCCGGCCTGGCGTGCCGCATTGGGTGAACGCGCCGTGTTGGACGGTCCCGGCGCCTTCGGCGAGAACCTCTCCACCACGGGCATGACGGAACGCGACGTCTGCGTGGGCGATATCTACCGCGCGGGCACGGCGCTGATTCAGGTGTCGCAGGCGCGGCAGCCTTGCTGGAAACTGGATCACCGCTTCGGCCGTCGCGGCATGGCGGCCCAGGTACAGGCCAGCGGCATGACCGGCTGGTATTACCGCGTGCTGGCGACCGGCTGGCTGAAGGCGGGCGATACGCTATCCCTGCAGGAGCGTCCGCATCCGCAATGGACGCTGGCGCACGTGCAGGACATCCTGAACCGCCGCGTGCTGGACCCGGACGTGCTGCGAGCCCTGGCTGATCTGCCCGAGCTGTCGCCGAATTGGCGCACGCTCTTCGAGAAACGCGCCCGCGCAGGCGAAGTCGAAGATTGGACGCGGCGCCTCGAAGGCGATGCGGCGTCGCCATCCCCCAAGGAATCCCAGGCATGAAATCCCTTTTGTCCTTCGCGCTGACCGGCGCCGCGTTGATCTTGCCCTTGCCCGCGGCCCAGGCGGCGGACGCCTTTGCCGCCTGCCTCGCGCAGTTGCGCGCGCCCGCCCTGAAGGCCGGCGTGTCGGGGGCGGCGTTCGACACGCACACCGCAAACCTGGCGCCCGATATGGCGGTGATCGATCTGCTGGATGCCCAGCCCGAGTTCAAGACGCCCATCTGGGACTACATGGCGGGCCTGGTGGACGACGAACGCGTGGCGGACGGACGGGCCGGCATGGCGCGCTGGCAGGCCGAGCTCGACCGCGCCGCCAAGCAATATGGCGTGGACCCGGCCACCATCGCGGCCGTCTGGGGCGTGGAAAGCAATTTCGGGCGCACGCTGGGCGGCCGGCCGCTCCTGACCTCGCTGTCCACGCTGTCGTGCTTCGGCCGCCGCCAAGCCTATTTCCGGGGTGAGTTCTTCGCCACCCTGAAGATCATCCAGGACGAGCACATCGCGCCCGAGCGTCTGGCCGGATCGTGGGCGGGCGCATTCGGCCAGACCCAGTTCATGCCTTCCACCTACCTGCGGCTGGCGGTGGACTTCGATGGGGACGGCCGGCGCGACCTGGTCGACAGCGTGCCCGACGCGCTGGCGTCCACCGCCAACTTCCTGAAGCGGGCGGGCTGGAATCCCGCGCTGGCCTGGGGCTACGAAGTCAAGCTGCCCGCCGGTCTGGACACGGCCGGAGCGGGGCGCAAGAACAAGCGGCCTATGTCGTCCTGGGTCCGCCAGGGCGTGGTCCGGGCCGACGGGCAGGCCTTGCCCGCGGGCGAGACGCCTGCGGGCCTGATGCTGCCGGCGGGCCGGAGCGGCCCCGCGTTTTTGGTCACGCGCAATTTCGACGCCCTGTATTCCTATAACGCCGCGGAAAGCTACGCGCTGGCGATCGCGCACCTGTCGGACCGGCTGCGCGGCGGCGGGCCTTTGGTGCAGGCCTGGCCCACCGACGATCCGGGGCTGTCCCGGGCGCAACGGCGCGAGCTGCAGCGGCTGCTGATCGCCCGCGGCCACGATGTGGGCGAACCCGATGGAATGATCGGCGCCCGGACCCGCCAGGCCTTGCAGGCCGCGCAGCGGGAACTGGGCCTGCCGCCGGACGGCCGCGCGGGCATGAAAGCCTTGCAGGCGTTGAAGGCATCGGCCGCCCCCACGGCCGCGAACTGAGCGGCGCCGGCCCTCCACGGCACGGTCTCTTGCGGTGGCAGGCGGCCGCGCCCCCTGCCCATTTACAAGTTTTGCAAAGTTGCGGCGCATGGGCGCCGGGATGGCACGCGCGGCGCCGGCCGTGGGCCTATACTGGTTTTCCGACTTTTTTCAGGAGCGAGGCAATGAGTCTATTGGATACCTTGGCCTCAATGGCCGGCGGCGGTCAGCAAGGCGGACAGGCATCGCTGCTGCCCGCGTTGATCGAGCAACTGAACAAGTACCCGGGCGGCCTCACCGGCCTGATCGCCAGCTTCCAGAAGGGCGGCCTGAGCGAAATCGTCGCGTCCTGGGTGGGCACCGGGCAGAACCTGCCCGTCAGCCCGGGCGAGCTCGGTTCCGTGCTGGATCCGGGCGTCGTGAACGAACTGGCCGCCAAAACCGGTCAGGACACGGATTCCGTGCTGGGTTCGCTATCCGCGCTGCTGCCGCAGCTTGTCGACAAGGCGACGCCCGATGGCGCGGTGCAGCCCGGCCAGCAATTCAATCCGACCGACCTGCTGGCCTCGCTGTCCGGCATGTTCGGCAATCGCGGTTAAGGGCGGCGCGGGATTCCTTTCCTGATCCGTCCACCGCCGGCTTCTCCCGTTCGCGAGCGCGGGTTCAAGGCGCCGGCTTCCTCCTTGCGCCGGCACGGGTGGCAGGCGCCGGCCTCTCCCATGCGCCGGCGCCTGTTCCAAGCGCTGGCGCTCGGCGCCTTGGCACCACTGGCCGCCTGCTCGCCGCCGCTGTCGCTGAACGCCACCTTTCTGCAGCTCTGGCGCAGCCACCTGGCGCTCGGACCCGAGGACTGGCGCCGCCGGCTGTCGGCCTTCCGGCGCCTGGGTTGCCGTGAGATCTTCCTGCAATGGGTCGGCCTGGAAGGCGGGCGGCCGGACGACTGGATGGCGCCCGACGCGGTGCTGCGCACACTCTTTGACGAGGCCGAACGCCAGGGACTCGGCGTGCACGTGGGTCTGCCCTATGACCAGCGCTGGTGGGATATGTTGGCGGGGACCGACCACGCCGCCCTTGCCGCCTACCTGGACCACACCCGCGAGCGGGGCGTGGCTTACATGCAGGAAGCGCGCTGGCCGGATCGCCGGGCCTTCCGCGGCTGGTATCTGCCGTACGAGCTGGAGCAATACAACTGGGCGTCTTCCGAGCGCCAGGCCCTGCTGATGCCCTGGCTGGATGCATACTCGCGCGCGGCCCAGGCCACCAGCCGCGGCGTGCCCTGCGTTTCCACTTATCACAGCCGCCTGCCGACCGACGGCTCGCTGGCAACGCTGTGGAGCCGCATTCTCGACCGTGTGCGCATCCATCCGATGATCCAGGACGGCGTGGGCGTGGCGGGGCTGGACAACCTGCGGGCGCTGGAGCCGCTGCACGACATGCTGCTGGCGCGCGGGGCATCGTTCGACCTGATCCTGGAACTGTTCGAGGAACTGCCCTCCGGCGCCACCGACGGCTCTACCTTCAAGGCGCGCTCCGCCGACTTCGAACGCGTCCGTCGGCAGTGGGAGATCGCCCGGGGCTACGGCGCCAAGCGGGTGGTGGCGTTTGCGATGGACCCTTGGGTCATCGACGACACCCCGGAAGCGCGCGCGTTGATGCGCGACTGGCTGGCGGCGCGCATCTGAGCGCGGCCCGCTTCAGTTGAAGCTGCGGCCGATGATCTCGAGCATCACCTCGCTTGTGCCGCCAAAGATACGCAGGGCGCGCGCATCCGCCCACGCGCGGCCGATGCCGTATTCCGCCATGTAGCCGTAGCCGCCGTACATCTGCAGCAGATCGTCGAGGATCCTGCCCTGGATCTCGGTGGCGTTGAGCTTGGCGATGGCCGCCGTCGTCGGGTCCAGTTCGCCTTCCATCTGGCGCGCCAGGCAGTCGTCCAGGAACACGCGCAGCATGGTGCTCTGGGCGCGGGCGTTGGCCAGCTTGAAGCGCGTGTTCTGGTAATCGATCACGCGGCGGCTGAAGACCTTGCGGTCGCGCGTGTATTGCGCCGCTTCCTCCAGCATGCCTTCCAGAGAGGCGGCCGCGCGCAACGCGATCGCCAGCCGTTCGCGCGCCAGTTCACGCGTCAGGATCTCGAAGGCGGCGTTCCCCGGCCCCAGCAGGCAGTCCGCCGGCACGCGCACGTCATCGAAGTACAGCTCGCAGGTGTCCTGGCTGTGCTGCCCGATCTTTTGCAGCGCCGCACCCTTGGTGTAGCCGGGTAGGCCCTCTTCCACGCAGAATAGCGACAGCCCGCGCGCTCCCTGGTCCGGATCGGTGCTGGCCAGCACGATGGCCAGTCCCGCGTTGACGCCGTTCGTGATGAAGGTCTTCTGGCCGTTCAGCACATAGTGCCCGCCGTCTCGGCACGCGCGCGTGCGGACGGCCTTCAGGTCGCTGCCCGCGCCGGGCTCGGTCAGCGCGATGGCGCCGATGGTTTCGCCGCGGGTCATGGGCGGCAGCCAGCGTTCTTTCTGCTCGCCGGTGCCGAAATTCAGCAGATAGGGCGCCACCATGTCGGAATGGATGGAGAATCCGATACCCAGGAAGTTCGCGCGTGCCAGCTCTTCGATCACCACGGCGGAATGCCCGAAGTCACCGCCCAGCCCATAGGGCTCGGGCACGGCGCAGTTGAGCAGGCCTTCTTCACCGGCGCGCCGCCACAGCGCGCGCGGCGTCACGCCGGCTTTTTCCCATTCGGTGTAGTGGGGCGCGATCTCGCTGGCGACAAAGCGCCGGACCTGGTCGCGGAACAGTTCATGATCGTCCCTGAATACGCGGCGCATGGCGCCTCCTTATCTGCTGTAGGGGTCCGTGCCGCTGACCTGGCCGCGCAAGGCCGGCGCGTCGGCGGTGCCGGTCAGGAACAGGCTGTAGTGGTCGCCGGGCTGCAAAGCGGGCAGCGGCAGGACCGGCGAGACGGCAGCGCCGCAGCCCGCGGCCAGGGCCGCACTGACGGGGTTGATGGCGCGCGCGGCGGAAGCGCCGGATTCGACATTCGGGAAGAGGACCGGGCCCGTGGGGCTGACGCCCAACTGGCCGCTGGGGCAGTCCGCGGCCAAGTTGTAGAAGCGCAGCTCCGCCTTCAAGGCATCCTGCGCCCCGGCGCTGTCGTCGATGATGCTGAAGGACAGCCTGCCGCCGTCGCGGCGCGGCACCAGCGTGCTGAAGGTGTCCGGCGCCACCTGAAGCGTGGCGGCGGGCTTGCCGTCGATCCGCACGTCGAAGGGCTGGTTGCCCTTGACGATGGCATAGGTGGTGGCCTGCACGGCGGGGCCGATCTCCTGTTCGGGGCCGCTGGCGATCTGCGCGCGCAGCGGCCCGACATGCGGGTTCACCACCCGCACGAAGGAAGAGCCGGCCGGCGGCCTCGCGGCGTAGAGCTGGGCGAGCACGCCCTCGGCAAACACGGGGGCGGCGCCGACGGCCAGCGTCAGGGCGAGGGCCAGGCGGTAAAGGCGGGGTGTCATGCTTGCGGCTCCGGTTTCTTGCTGAGGCGGGCATCCAGGTACAAGCGTTCGAGCTGCTTGCGGTCTGCCTTGTCGGTGCTGGTGGTGGGAAAGCGGTGGCACGCCACCAGTTCGGAGGGAATCATGTAAGGCGGGAGCCGCCGGCCCAGCCTGTGCTTCCAGTCGCCGAGTTCGGCGGGCAGCGGCTGCAGGCCGGCGGGACCGGGCAGGGACGGTTCGACAAAGCCGATCAGCCGGACGATGGCGCCGTCGGGCCTGCGCAGCGCCACGGTGGCGCCCGCCCGCGCACCCGGCAGGGCGGCAAGGGCGGCGTCGATTTCCGCCAGCTCGATCCGGTAGCCGTGCAGCTTGATCTGATCGTCGATCCGTCCGCGGAACGTGACCAGGCCTTGCGCGTCCTGGTCGCCCAGGTCGCCGCTGCGATAGCCGCGCTTGCCGTGGCGCGTGAACATGCGCGTGGCGTTCAGGTCGGGGCGGTTCAGATAGCCGCGCATGACGTGGTCGCCCGCGATGCAGATTTCCCCGTTTTCGATGAAGACCTCGGCGTAGGGTTTGGCGCGGCCGATCGGGTAGGGGTTGGGCGCAGCCGCCCGCAAGGCCGGATCGATCTCCACCCAGGCCGTGGAGCAGGTGGCCTCCGTCGGCCCGTAGGAATTGACGATGCGCACGCGCGGGAACCGCTGCCACAGTTCTTCGGCCATGGCCGGCGTCAGGGACTCGGCGCCGAACACGAAGACGCGCAGATCGGGCAGATGCGCCTGATCGAAGGCGGGGTTGAACAATTGCTGCCGCACGAAAGACGGCGTCGAGGCCCACACATTGATGCGGGTCTCGGCCAGGTAGGAAACGAACACATCGCGCTGCCCGATGGTCTCGCGCGGACACAGCACGCACGTGCCGCCCAGCGCCAGCGCGCCCACCCAGTTGAACAGCGAGAAATCGAAGCTGAACAGCATCTGGTCCATGAAGGCGGGCGCGGCGCCCAGGGCCAGGCAGTCTTGTATCCACCCGGCGAACAGCGTGACGCTTTCCCGGCCGATCTGCACGCCCTTGGGATCGCCCGTGCTGCCGGACGTGAACATGATGTAGGCCAGCCCCGTTTCTTCCAGGGGCGCCGGCGCGTCGCTCGCGGGGGTGAAGGCGCCGGCTTGCGCGTCGTAGCGCAGCCCGGCCTGCACGAGCTGCCCGATGCGCGCCACGCGCTCGGGCGGATTGATGACGTCCACCGGCACGAAGGGCACGTTCAGGCGCAGGCAGCCCAGCATGGCCACGAGAAACGCGGCTTCCTTGTGCCCCGATATCAGCAGCGGCACGCCGGGCCGCGCGCCGGCCTGGCGCGCTTCCGTTTCCCAGACGGCGGTGGCCGCCCGCAGCGCGGCCCAGGACAGGCTGCCCTGGGCGGATACGACCGCGGTGGCGGCGGCGCCGGCCGTGGTGTCCGTGAAATCGTAGGTGTTGAAATCGAAACGCATGGTCCAGCCCTCCAGGCCCGCGGGCGCGTGTCAGCCGCGGCCGCTTTCGGCGATGAACGCCGCCAGCGTGTGCACGGACTCCAGGTGCACGTCGATCTCGGTGGGCGGGATTTTGCAGCCGAACTCGCGTTCCACCGCCAGCGCCAGGTCCACGGCGGCCAGGGAGTCCACCAGCCCGGACTCGATCAGCAGGGTGTCGGGATCGACCTGGGTGAGGATGATGTTTTCGACGAGTTGCGCCACTTTGACTTCGATAGCGTTGATGTCCATGACATGCTCCATGACCGCGTGCGGTCAGAATTGAAAATAGAGGAACCGGGTTTCTTTATGCAGGTTGATCAGGCAGAGGAACAGCAGCGCCGCCATGACGGCCAGCCAGCCCAGGCTGGGGCGCCAGCGCATGAAGGCCCGCGGCGCTTCCTGCGGCTTGAACAGCGCGGGGGAATATCGGCCCAGGATCTGGTGCGCGTTGGGCGTAAACCACGCGATGCCCAGCAGCACGAGGGCATAGATCAACTGCAGGTGATGGCCCACGATGACGCGCCACGCGTCGCCCCAGGCCAGGCCGGCGACGTGCGCGGACAGGTCCAGCGATTCCATGCCCCGCGCGCCCGCCATCCCCCGCATCAGCAGCATCGCGTCGCCCACGCCGTGCGCGCGGAAGAACGCCTGCGCGATCAGCACGGCGATGAATGTCACCAGGATGCAGAGCGCGCGGGTGGCGGGACGGACCTGGCGCGCGGCCGCGGGCTTGCGGCCGACGACGAAGATGCGCCAGGCGTGGTTGATGGAAAGATACATGGCGTGCAGCAGTCCGAACACCACGAACTGGAAGCCGGCGCCGTGCCAGACTCCCGCCAGCGTCATCGTGAAGAGCGTGGGGAAGACGATGCTGCTGGCGAAGCCGCCCAGCGTGCCGATGCCGGCGGATCCCACCGGCAGGTTGCGGTTGGTGCGCCACTTGGAGACGGCCATCGCCACCGGGTAGTACAGATAGGCGGTGATGTAGCGTGTCAGCGTCATGTGCCAGCGCGCCCAGAAATCGATGATGCTGCTGGCCTTGTAGGGGGAATTGAAGTTCAGCGGGAAGCGGATGCCGAACATCTTGGCCAGACCCAGCGCCATGTCCGAATAGCCCGAAAAGTCGAAATAGAGCTGCAGCGCGTAGCACAGGCTGGCGCCCCACGATCCCCAGAACTGCAGCTCGCCGGGCGCGGCGAAGCCCGCATCCGCATAAGGTGCGATGCCGTCGGCAAGCAGCACTTTCTTTGCCAGTCCGATCGTGAACAGCATCGCGCCCACCGACAGGTTCTCGGCCTTGAACCGGTAGTTCTCGGGCCGGGCGAACTGCGGCATCATTTCCCTGTGATGCAGGATGGGCCCCGCGATCAGGTGCGGAAAGAACGTCACGAACAGCACGTAGCTGAGCAGGCTGCGTTCCTTCACGATGCCGGCCTTGCAGTCCAGCAGATAGCCGATCTGCGTGAACGTGAAGAACGAAATGCCCAGCGGCAGAATGATGTCGTTCGCCGTTGCGCTCGTCATTCCCAGGTCGTTCAGGAAGTTCAGCAGCGTCGCGAAATACTTATAGTGGAACAGCAGCGCCAGGTCGGCGCCGACACCCAGGCCAACGATCAGGCCTTGCAGCCGGGGGCGCGCCGTGTTGTGCAGCACGAGCTGGCTGATCGCATAGTTGAACGCGATCGATCCGGCCAGCAGCACCACGAACTGCGGGTTCCACCAGCCATAGAAAACCAGCGAGGTCAGGCAGAGCCACAACGCGGCCAGACGGACGTTCAAGGGCCCCAGCGCATAGTAGACAGCCAGCGTGACGGGCAGGAAGATCAACAGGAACAGGTAGGAATTGAATAGCATCTTGGGTCGCTACGGGATGCGGGCCAACAGGGATTTCTCTTCCCCGGTCAGCGGCAGGGACAGGGCGTTTTCGGAGAACTCCCAGATCAGCAGCTTCAAGCTGCCGGGCCATTGATCCCGCTGCTTCAGCGCCACCTGCAGGGCGCCCGAGAACTGCCCGCCATCGAGGCTCATGTTCCAGACTTCGCGCCCCAGCCCCATGCCCAGCCGTTCGGCGAACTGGCTGCGGCGCCCGTTCGATGTGCCGGCCAGCAGGACCTCGACGGGCGCCGCCTCGTCCAGCAGGCCGCCGCTGCGCACGGGCGCTATCTGTTGCTCCGACACGAGTTCCAGGTCCGGCCGCCAGCCGGGCCGGGCATGCGCAAGCCCCGCCAGCACGATCAGGTCGCCCATGCGCGGTTGCGGCGGCGTCGCGGCGCCGGTCTGGAACGCCTGCGTGCCCCGGCCTTGCAACAGGGGCAGCGCGGCCTGAGCCACGCGTTCGGCGGCGGCCTGCGCGCCCTGTGCGTTCATGTGCACGTCGGTCAGGAAGAACCGCGGCGCCGGGGCGGCTTGCAGCGCATCGCGCAGGTCCACGTAAGGCACGCCTTGCGCCTTCAGGGCCGCCTGCCAGTCGTCCAGGGTGCGCCGCATCGGCAGGGACACCGGCAGGCCGCAAAGCCGGTCGGACTCGATGCGCGATTTGTCGGGCACCGCGACCACCAGCACCTGCACCTGTTTCTGCCGCAGCGTGTCCACCCAATACCGCATCAGGCGCAGGCGTTCGTTGAACACGTGTGTGCCGGGCTGCGGCCGCAGGCCGTCGCGGTAGAACAGCCACTGCGGGCAGCCCATGGCCACCTGATCGCCCAGATCGCCCAGCACCCGGTACCGCACGGCCGCGTTCCAGGTGTCCAGCGCGGATTGCCCGGGCAGCGCAAGGGCCTTGTTCAGCACCGCGCCGGCCGACCCATCCATCCAGGCGGGCGGAGACACCTGCGCAACGCTGATCCGGGCCTGCGCCAGGCGCCACAGGCCCCAGCCCAGGCCGATCGCCAGCAGCACGGCCACCACGCCGGCGGTGAGCCGGTGGCCGGAAGCGGCGGCGTTGTCCTTGGAATCCACGGCCTTACTGCCCGATGGCGGCTTTCATGCGGCCACGCCACGCGTCGGCGCTCATGATGGACGCGTTGTCCCACAATCCCTTGGCGTCCGGCCCCTGCGCGTAGGTGGGCTCGAACATCTGCCAGACCAGGACCTGCGGCCTGTTCTGCTTGTAGGCGGGGGATTCCAGGTATTCCAGCAGCATGATCCAGTGGCCCACGTTGCCCGGCTTCCAGTTGACGGAGACCGGGCGGTCCAGCGCGTTCGACAGCTTCTGCGGAAAGCCGAAATAGGGTTGCACCATGCTGTGCCCGGTCACGTGCACCGGCGCGGGCGTGTCGTCCAGCAGGCTCTGGCTTTCCGCCTGGCGCCGCACCGTAAAGGTCTCGCGCCCGGCCTGCTTGCGTTGTTCCGGCGTCAGGAACAGCTCGGCCAGGTCGCCGTAGCGGCGCTCGTTGACGACGCTGCCCAGCGCCATGCCGGTGCCGGGCTTGCCGGACAGGGTCTTCACGTCCTGCTTGATGCGCTGCGCCAGCGCGTCGGCCGTGGCGTCGGCCGCGGCCTGCGTCCAATGCTGGTCGGTGCGGTAGAAGACGTCCTGTCCGCCGCGCTTCACGCCTTGCAGCACGGCCTCGTCGTCGATGGTCGCCACGCCGGCCTGCTTGAGCTTTGCCTGGATGGTCTGATAGCGCTGCTTCACGTCGGCGCTGAGCGCCTTGCCGTCCGGCAACTTGTCTTGATAGAAGAGCGTCTTGTCCGGCAACACCAGCACTTCCAGATGGACGCCCTTGGCGGCCAGCGCGTCGCGGGTCTCGCGCACCAGTTGGGTCGCCGCGTCGATGCCGCGCGTGTCGACCTGAGTCAGGCTGCCCCAGCCGGGAAACAGCCAGTTGTCCTTGCCCTGGATCACGATGGAAGAGGCCTGCTGCGCGGACGCGGCGGAGCAGGCGATGGCCAGCAGGCCCGTGGGGATCACGGCGCGATAGGCGCGGCGCAAGGGGGGAGGGAAGAGGGGCATGGGAAGGTCTCCTTTTGGGGGGCGGGCCGGCGCGTCGTCAGTACGACAAGGTCAGGTTGATGAACAGGCCTTTCGCCCGGTCGGCGGCTCCGCCGCCTATGTTGAAACGGTATTGCGTCGTCAGGTCCAGATAGGACCGCGGCGCGTTGTAGTGGTCCTCGCGGAACCAGTAGCGCATGTTGAAGCCAGGGCCGGCGCCCATGGACCAGGACGAGCCGTTGCCCAGCAGCCGGTAGGCGTCGGATCCGTCGATGGGAGCCCCCGTCACTTCGTTCCTGTTCCAGAGCCAGTCCGCGCCGACCACCGCATAGGGATAGAACACCAGCCGGTCGCTGATCGCATCCATCCGGTAGCTGCGGCCCACGCGCAGTTCGCCGGCCCCGAAGGCCTGATCGCGCTTGAGCCTGCCGGACGACTTGCCGCTGTCCTCGCCGGTGGCGTTGTTGCGCAGCCAGAACTTCGCGGGCATGTCCTGCCACGCGTAGCCGGCCTGCAGGTAGCCTTCCATCGTGAACCAGTCGGGCCGGTCGATGCGCAGCGATGTGCCCTCGTACAGGCCATACGTGACATAGGCCAGCCAGCCGCCGCTGCCCGCGTCGGTCTGGTAGTGCGCAGTCTGGTTGTCGCGATTGAGGGCGCAGCGCAGCGCGGCGGGATCCGGACTGAACGTGCCCGAGCGGGTCGCGGTGCCCAGGTTGAACTGCCGCTCCAGCCCGAAGGTCACGCCCACCTCGGTGGACGGCGTGAAGCGCATGCCCAGCGCGCCCACGGTCGTGGGGATGCCGGCGATGCCCTGATTCGAGGTCTCGTTGATGTCGATGGAGCCGCCGCACGGGTCGGACACCGTCTGGCCGGTGGTGGTGCCGCCCTTGTCGTAGAGCGTGTTGGACAGGCGGCCGTACAGCTCGAAAGTCCGCGAGGAATCGTTCAGGAAATCGGACGGCCGCCAGAAAATCTCTGCCGTGCTGAACACGGCGTCGCCCGGCACCGTGATGGCCGCCCCGCCCAGCCCCGACGAGGCGGGCCGGGCGCCGCGATAGCCCGCCGAGAGATAGCCGCCCCATTCGCGCGACAGCCCGCCCAGCGCGTTGCGCGTGTCGAAACGCTGTTGCGGGGTCAGTTCCAGCCTGTCGGCGTCCGCTTCGTCGATGGCCTGCGTCAGGCGATCGACCGCGCCCCGCTTGTCGCCAGCGCCAGCCAGCGCATAGCCTTCGTCCAGGATCGCGGTGGGCGGCGCCTTGCCGGTTGCGCGGGCCGCCTGGAAATCCTGCAGCGCCAGCTTGGGCTGGCGCATGCGCTGGTGCAGGTAGCCGCGTTGCATCAGCAGACTGGCGTCGCCGGGCTGGGCCGCCAGCGCTTCGCTCATGCGCCGGTCGGCCTCGGCCAATTGCGCGGCGTTGCCCGCCGCCAGGGCGGTGGTCAGCAGGCGCTGGTAGTCCTTGTTGGCGGGGTCCTGTTCGACCGCCTTGCGGGCCTGGGCGATGGCTTCGCGATAGTCTTCGCGCGCATAGGCGGCGTACGCGAGCGCGGCCGGGCCGCCGCTGCCGGCGGCATCCGACGGCAGCAGTTCGCACGCGGTGCCATAGGGCGTGTCCCGGCAGTCCTGCACCGGCGCGGGGTAGTTGGCGAGCGTCAGCGTGGCGGGCACGGCGGGCCGGGACCGCGCGCGCTTGACGCGTTGCGCGGCCGCCTCGTCCTTGGCGCCCAGGGGCTCCACCAGCGTCAGCGCGCGCGCGTTTTCACCCGCGGCGAGCGCCGCGTCGGCGGCGATCAGGCGCACGTTGCGCCGCTGTTCGTCGTCCAGCCAGTCCTGATCGAGCGCTGCGTCGAAGTCCGTGTTGGCCAGATCGGTCTTGCCCTGGCGCTGGCGCAGATAGGCACGCATCACCAGCGCCACCGTATTTTCGTCATCCTGCCGCATGGCATCGGATGCGGCCTCTTCGGCGGCTGCCAGTTGGTTGTCCTGCATCAGCGCGGTCATGAGAAGCAGGCGATGGCTGGCGGTGTCGGGCGCCAGCGTCACGGCCTGGCGAGCCAGCGGCACCGCCGCGCCGGGCTGGTTGGCGATCAGGGCCTGGTAGCCTTCCTCGGCGGGCTTGACCGCCATGCGGCGCTTCAGCGTCTGCTGGCGCGCGGTCAGGTCGTCCTTGTTCGGCGCGCCCAGCGACAGCGCCGTGGCGGCGGCCGCTTCCGCCTCGGCGTACTTGCCCTGGGCCTCCAGCGCGTCCAGCCACAACATCGCCCACGGCCCCTGTTTCGGATCGATCCGGAACGCCCGCTCCGCGCCGCGCTGGGCCGCCGCATAGTCCGCGCGGTTGTAGTCGGCGTAGGCGCGGGTGGCGATGGGAAAGCCGCGGCGATAGGCGCTGGTGGTTCCCGGCGCGGCGGTGGCGGCGCGGGGCTGGGCCGCGTGGGGACGCAGGTTGGCGCGCGCCTGGCGCAGGCCAGGCGTGTCCAGCCCCGCGTGGATCGCATCGGCGGCGGCCTTGTCGGCTTCCTGGATCTTTCCCTGCTTTTGCAGCGCGTAGATCAGCAGCAGGCGCAGGCGCTCGATGTCGGGGCGCAGCGCAATCGCGGATTCCGCCTGCTGCTGGGCCAGCGCGTAGTTGCCGGCGTCGTAGTTCTTGTAGCCCTCGGCGGCGAACTGGTAGGCGGCGCCTTCCAGCGGGGCTTCGGCGGCGCGCGCCGGGGACTGCGCCGCGGCGGGCGCCGCGGACCCGGCGCAAGCCAGCGCGGCGGACAGGACCAGCAAGCGAGAAAAAGACGTCATGGCGTGGCGGGCTTGTGCTCGGCGGAAGCGGGCGGCGTGTCCGCCTGCCCGGACTTCTGGAAATGGATGGCTTCGTTCAGCGTGCCCTCGTCGAGCCAGCCCGCTTCGGTCAGGATCTGGCCCAGCGGCTTTTTCTCGCGCGCCTGGATCTCCAGGGCGCGCTCCAGCGTGGCCTGATCGATCGCCTGCCAGGACAGCAGCAATTCGCCCAGGCGCTGGCGCTGCTGCGCCAATTGATCGGTGGACGGGAAGTCATGCATGGTCTTGTCCCAGGCCAGGCGCTTGCCCGTGAGCAGGTGGCCGATGAACAGGCGCCAGGCGCGCGCCGCCGCCATCGCGTTGATGAAATTGCCCACGATCATCCGGGGGATGGACAGCAGCGCGTGCTCCCAGCCATACATCTTGCCGACGAAGTAGCCGCGCTGCACCACGCGCAGCAGCAGGGCGACGGCGTTGATCCACATCAGCGTCACGAGCCAGCCGCCGGGCCGGAAATACGAGGGGTAATACACCGTCCACCAGCCAAACAGATCGGCCAGGTAGAAAACGAAGAAATTCGCCAGCAGCACATAGGCCAGGATCGCGATGAACGACGTGACCAAACCCTTGCGGTCGCGGAACAGCAGATACCGGGTCGCGAGCGACCCCGTCCACCCCACCTGCTGCCACCCTTGCAGGCCGATGCCCAGCGTCCAGCGCGCCTTCTGCCGGTAGGCGGTGCGGAAGGTGTTCGGAAAGTATTCGCGCACGCCCAGCGGCATCCGGATGGCCGAGACCTTTTCCTTGCCCAGGCCGAACCAGGTGTGGCGCCGCGTCACGTACTCCACCTGGAACTTCCCGAAGATCTGCCGCATGCCGCGCTGCGCCAGCCGCGCGCCGATGTCGTAATCCTCGGTGAGCGTGTCCGTGTTGAACGGCTGGTTGTTCGTTTCAGCGGCCAGTTCCACCAGCGCATGCCGCGAGAAGCAGGTGCCGACGCCCGCGGACGGCACCATCTTGGACAGGCTTTCGCGCACCACCAGATCCTTGGTGTGCCATTCCGCGAACTCATCCATGTAGGTGCCCGCGACCAGCTCGTGCCATTCCCGCTCCAGCGAGGTCACCGGCAGCTGGATGAAGTCGATGCGCGGCAGCAGGTAGTTGTAGTACTTCAGCTCCAGCGGATGCAGCACGTCTTCGCTGTCGTGCAGGATTACGCCAGCAAAGGGCACGGGCTGCTTCGCATCCTGCGCAAAGATCGCCTGCACGATCCAGTTCAGGCAGTCCGCCTTGCACGTGGGACCGTCGTGCGGCACCTCCACGCGCACCAGCTGGCGGTAGCGCCGGCGCATCCGCTCCACCTCCTTGATCGTGCGCTCGTCGTTCTGGTAGGTGCCTGCGAAGATCATGTAGTTCTTGTATTCCAGCGTCGATACCATGTTTTCCAGCATCGGCGCGATCACGTCGTACTCCAGCCAGGCGGGCACCATGATGGCCAGCGGCTGTTCCGGCTTGGCGCGCAACTGCTCGGCGCTCAGCGGCGTGTAGCGGCGCTTGATGGTCAGCGACCGCCACAGCTCGCGCAGCCAGTACCAGCCGTCGATGAACAGGTCGTCCAGGCTCGACAGCAGGATGATCACCCCCACCAACGCGGTCACGAGTTCCAGTCCGCGGTAGTAGTCGGCGATGAGGTAGGGCCAGTAAAGCGAAGACATGGCGCCTCCGGGTTACCGGGTGTCCTTGTTTTTCCTGCGATTGGCCCGCAACGCCACGATCAGGATCAGCAGCAGCACCAGCATGCCGATGCTGATGGCCGGCACGCTCCACGAGATGTAGCGGCGCCATTCGAAGAACGCGCTTTCGCCGGCGCCGGGCGGGTGGCTCGCGTCCGGGTTGCCGCTGTCGATCCAGGCCAGCGGGCCGGCCGCGCCGATGATCGCGACGTTGCCGCGGTTCAGCACAAAGGGCGCATCTGTCATGCCGGGCTGCTGGCCCAGCGTGTGCCACAGCACCCCGTCCTGGCCCCCCGCGCTGACGACTTCGGCGGTGCTCAGATGCTCCAGGCCGGTGATGTCCAGCCAGTCCGCATCCTTGCCCGAAACCCGCAGCCGTTTGCGGTCGGTGACCTGGACCGCGGGCTTGGCGCCATCCACGGCCACTTCCATCGCCAGGAAGGGGCGGCCGGGTTTGACCGTCTGCCCCGCGGGCGCGACCGTCAGTTCCGCCCGCGTGGCGGAAACGCCGCTGGCGGAGGCGATGCCGATCACCCGCTTGATGTTGTCGGGCGCATCGGCCAGATAGCTGTCGGGAATCAGCACTTGCGGCGCGCCCGCAAGCAGCGGCAGCAGCCCGACGAACGTGCCGTCCGGCTGCGCCTTGCCGGGCATGATGTAGCTGGTCGGCAGTACGTTGACAGGGTAGCCCTGCGCAATCTCGTTGCAGTCCACGGACACGGGCTGGCGCTGGAACGTCACGCGCACCGCGTTGGTCACGCCCAGCGCGTAGCCGGGCACGCGTGCCGTCAGGCGCTCGGGCTTGCCGTTGGCGTCGAGCTGCTTGGCGGCCAGCAGGATGCCGTTCCAGAACACCGACGCCACGGGACGCGTCGAGGACGCGCCGGGCGCGGCCGCCAGATCCATGACCAGTTCGTCGGGCATGCGGCCGTCGGTGGACACCGCGGCCAGCGGGAAGGATGTGTTCCAGTCGCCGCGCGCGACCACATCGAAGCTGGCGGCAGAACCGCCCAAACTCGTCAGCCGCAGGCCGCCGTCCTGCAGCGTCTGGGGCGGTGTCGCCACTTGCACCTGCACCTGGCGAGTGGACAGAATCCGCCGCCAGGCTGTGTCGAAGGCGCCCGCGCCTTGTGCGCCGGCGTCGGGCGCCACGGCGATAGCCGCTTGCCGGCCCACCGGCAGCAGGCGGATCTCCTTGGACTGCAGGTCCACGTCCGCCAGCGGCATGCGCGCCTGGCGCCAGCGCTTGAACGCGTCGGCCGCATCGGCGTCGGCCGTCAACTGCGCCTGCAGGGCGTCGAGCGCCTCGTTGTACCTGGCGCGCAACCCGGCGTCGGCGATGATCACGTCGCCCGTCACGGCGGGCGCTCCCAGGACCAGCAGGGCGCCGATCTCCGCCGCATTGGCAAGCTTGTGCCTTTCGGCGCCGGCCACCGCGGCAAATGCCGCCACCTGCTCCAGGCCCGCGGGGGCCCGCAGCCCGCGCGTGTCGACCTCGTCGCCCACCGCGGGAAACGCCCGGACCGCGACGCGCTTGCCGCTGCGCTCCAGCGCCACGCCCATGCGCCACGCGCTGTCGAAGGCCTGCTGATCCAGTTTGCGCGAGGCAACCATCAGCACGGGCTTGCCCGGCAGGGTGCCCCACGCGTCATCCAGGTTGCCGATGGCTGACGCGTCGTAGCGGTAGCTCAGCCGGGTTTGCGGCGAAATCGTCAAGGCATTGGCCGTTGCCCGATTGCTCTCGCAACGGCGCAGCGCGATTTCGGACTGCCAGTCCACGCCCATGCGCAAAAAGCCGTTCTCGCGGCCGCGGCGCTCCACGTTCAGGCTGCGCGCGGCAGACCCTTCGCCGTCGGCGATCCGCTGGGCCGCTTGCGGCACGCCGTCCAGCCACAACACCATGCTGGTCGTGCCCGGCTCTCCCTTGTTGTAGCGCGCATCGAAGTTCAGGGTGGCATCCGCTATCGGCACGCCGCGCGGCACCGGCAGATAGAATTCCTGGCGCGCGTCGCTGTTGCTCAACACAACGGGTTCGGCAATGCCCAGATCCTCAAGCGTTGTGCTGCGGGACACCCAGCCGTCGCTTTGCAGACGGCGCAGCGCATCGCCGGCAGGGCTGGCCAGCGCGCCCAGCGGCAACAGCAGGCCGGCCGCCATCAGGACGCGGCACAGCGCGCGGATATCGGGTGATTGAAACGAGTGAGGCATGAAGGGTCCTGGGGGATGCGTCGCGGTGAGGAAGGGCGTCAAGCGGGAGCGAGGGCGGCTGCGCCGGGATCGAATTCCGACACGGCGCGGCCGCATAGCGCATCGACGATGCGCTGGCTGGCCTTGCCGTCTCCGTAAGGATTGATCCGCCGCGAAAACTCGCCGTGCAGGCCGGGGTCGTCCAGCAGGCGGCTGACCTCGGTGACGATGCGCCGCGTATCGGTGCCCACCAGCGCCACCGTGCCCGCCCGCACCGCTTCGGGCCGTTCGGTGACATCGCGCATCACCAGCACCGGCTTGCCCAGATACGGCGCTTCTTCCTGCACGCCGCCGGAGTCGGTCAGGATCAGATGGGATCGCTGCATGAACCAGACGAAGTCCAGGTAATCCAGCGGAGCGATCAGATGCACATTCGGCAGTCCGGACAGCTCGCTCGTCACCACGTTGCGCACCTGGGGGTTCAGATGCACCGGGTAGACGATCTGCAGATCGGGACGCCGCGCCAGTTCGGCCAGCGCCGCGCAGATATTGCGGAAACCGCCGCCAAAGCTCTCGCGCCGGTGGCCGGTCACCAGCAGCAGCCGGCGGCGCGGATCCAGCCAGTCGTATCGCGCCTGAAGCTGGCGCGCCAGCGGGCCGCCCGGGGCCAGCTTGGCGCAGGTCATCGCCAAGGCGTCGATCACCGTGTTGCCGGTCACGGTGATGCGTCCGGCCAGGTTCTCGCGCAGCAGGTTGCCGCGCGATTCCGCCGTCGGCGCGAAAAGCAGGTCGCCCACCGCATCGACCACGCGCCGGTTCATTTCCTCGGGGAAGGGCATCGCCAGATTACCGGTGCGCAGTCCGGCTTCGACATGGCCGATACGCACCCGCCGGTGAAACGACGCCAGCGCGCATGCCGACGCGGTGCTGGTGTCACCGTGAACCAGTACACAGTCCGGCTGCTCGGCTTCCAGCACGCTGTCGACGCGGCCGATCAGCCGGGCGTACAGCCCGTTGAGCGTCTGGTTGGGCACCATGATGTCCAGGTCGTGCTGCGCCCGCAGGTCAAACAGCGCCAGCACCTGATCCAGCATTTCGCGATGTTGGCCCGTCACGCAGACCACGCTCTCGATCCGCGGTTCGTTCTGCAGCGCGCGGACCAGCGGCGCCATCTTGATGGCTTCGGGGCGCGTCCCGAAAATGGATAGGACTTTCATTGCAAGAACGGACCCCCAGGCCGGTGGCATTTTCTGACGGTTATTGTGTCTTGAAAGTATTCGTAATATGTGTCGGACTATGTCGAGCCATTCCTATTGGCTTGCCCTCCGATATTGGGGGCAGTGAGCGCGGGATGAGCGAGGAAGCGTGCCGCTCACGCCAATTAGGGGCGAATCAATCCATCGCTTGTTACGAGGTGCGCCGCAGTGTGGAAACAACCTATTTCAGTTGCGCGCTCCAGGGACAATTCCCCAGCCCTGTCCGCCCGGTTGCGCCACCGGATTCCGCAATGCGAGTAACGTACGGGTTGAGGCCTTATTGCCCGGCATTTTGGCCGCCGGCGCCGCTATCGGAAACCAGAACACCATGATGACCCTCCGTTTTGCTTCACGGCTAGTCCTGCTCGGGGCAGCGTGCGCATCGCTCGCCGCGTGCGCGGATGCGCCGCCACGGCAGGCCGCTCCTGCCGCCACCACGCAGGGGGCGAATAGCGCTTCGTCGGGTCAGCGCCTGACCATACAGTCGGGCGAAGGCGAAAGACTGAATCTTCCGTGGTTCATCCAGGGAACCCAGGACTGGATCAACAGCAACTGAGACCCCCAGGGCAACATCGGGCAGTCCGGAAGGCATGGACGAAAAAAATCCTCAAGGAAATGATTTCCTTGAGGATTTTTTATTCCAGCAAACCGCGCTGGGCAGTGTTTTGGTGGAGCCGGGGGGAATTGAACCCCCGGGTTAGCCAGTGTTTATGCGGGTCTTAGGGGTGATGTTGACCAAATGCTGACCATTCGAGGCTCCGTCTAGGGCTTCCGCCTTGGACCCAGCATCGGGGGCGGCGTCCGGCATCCAGCGCCCATACACGCGGCGAATCATGCCCCAGTCCGCATGTCCCATCTGGTTGACGACCCACATGGGATGCTCTCCGGCGGACAACATCATGGAGGCATATGTATGCCGCGTCTGGTCGGGCACCCTGTAACGAACCTTTGCCCGGTTGAGCGCCGGCTGCCGCAGAGTCTTGCGGATTGGCTGGTCGCCCTCCCACGGTGCGCCCGTGCGCGGATTGTGGAAAACATGGGCATTTGCCAGCAGGGTAAACGTCTTCTGCAATTCCAGCGCTTCACGCGCTGCACCGAGCAGCTTTACCATCCGCTTGCTGGTGCCCGTCTTCAGCACCTCCGCAGCGCCCTTGGCCGCTTGGGTGGTCGCCCGCCGTATGCGGACTTCGCTGCGCACCAGGTCCACGTCCTCCCATCGGAGGCGGACCATTTCTGACGTTCGCAGTCCGGTCCATAACGCGAACTGACAAGGTTGCGCCCCTGTCCGTCAAGTGCCTTAAGTATCTCCACCTGTTCCGCGGCAGTGAAGGGATCGACGTCATCCTCTTCTTTTGGCGGCTCGTTCTTTTGGTACGTCCAGCCCGAAATGGGGTTGGCTTCAATAAGCTCGTCGGTCACGGCCTCATCGAGTGCCGTTCGTAGAACGGACAGCACGTTCGCGATACGCTAATTTGTGACGTCCATGTCTTCGCACATTTCGCGGACATGGGCGCGGCGCAGATCGGCCAGCTCATGTTTGCCCAATGACGGGACGAGGCGCCCATTGACTGCCTTCCTGTAGCCGTCTGCCGTACTTGCTTTGATGGTCTTAGCCTTCGCGTCTACCCAGTTTTCTAGATAGGCCTGTAGTGTCTGGCCTAGCGCCTTCGGGCTGAACTTGGCCGCGTTCTTGCTGTCCGGGAATATGGTCGCGTAGCTAAAGGTGCCGCGTGAAATCGCATCGAGGATCGCGGTGCGATGGTTCGCCGCCCGCTTTAGATTAGCGGGGGGGGCTGGAGCTTGATGCGTTCCCGGCACCGCTGGTTCGCATAATAGAAGTCGATTTCGATGGACGAGTCGGAAGCTGGTCGCGTCATATCCTTCAGTGTTGATCAAGACGCGGCCGTCCGGCGCCTTTACCCAGATAGTTCCTTCGGGCCAAACGCCGTCGCGGATCTGGGTGCGAATGGCGTCTTCAGTATAGCCAGAATCATCCGCGAATTTTTTGATAGTCAAATGCCTGATAGGCATGTTTACTCCCAAACGGAACGCACGTTGGCCGGTACTTGGTTGCAATGTCGGTGATGCATAGATGTGTTGCATGGATAAGTTAGTGCTTAATTTTGGCTCTTGGGCATCAGGGTTAGTTGCTCGTCGTTGTGGCGCGTGGTTGAGGGCTGCACGCATTTCAATCCCATCCTCAAAGATTGGCATTTTCGCTCCAGGACCGAAGGTTTCGTCTTAAGGGAGGGTGACACCACATTGGCCTTTCATGCTCATGGCAGCGGCAATGTGCCTGCTCTTGTGTGAGCAGTTAGTTATTAACGTCTCGCGGTGCATCGGGCGATCTTGCGGCAAGCGACCGACGTGAGCACGTGTTCGGATAACATCTTGCCTCCACAAGGAGGACAACATGAAAGAGGGCAAGGTCCCGTGCGGGATTGCTGTTTTGATCCTGCTCGGCGTCGTCGTTTTAGTAGTCTTGGTTGTTACAAATCCCAAGGCTGAAGTTTGGGCTGCTTGGACTCAAGCGATAGTGGCGGGCGCAGCAATCTACGGCGCTTTACATGCGAGTCGCGTGCAGGCGCAAAGTCAATCTAAATTGCAGGAAATCCAACGGCTAAAGGAGATTCAGCGGCGCAGGGACGAGGGTAAAGAAAGCACTCGTCGTGTAATGCAAGCATTGAGTGACGAGCTCGAAGTGCGTTGGGCGCAGTTGGACGGAATCTATGGGCCCGAAATTCTTAGGGCCGTTAGTCAATCTTCCCGGCCAATCTTGGCGGTCTACAATCGCATGCCTGCAGAGCCATTTCCAATTTACAAAAGCGTCACCGCGCGGATTGCAGAGATCCCGGATGCGGACATGCGCAGGGAACTGGTAAACGTGTACGCCAGGTTCGAGGGGCTTGTTTTAACTATTGAATCGAATTCTGAGCTGGTGCGGGAGTATCTGACGGCGGTGGCTGAGGACAGAATTCGTAAACAGGTATCATCAATGATTCCCGATGGGCCTCGCTTCAAAGATGCGGTTTCCGCGCTCCAGATTTACTTTCCCATTCTTCAGCAGCACTATAAGTCGACTAGAGCAGAAGTTGAGGGCTTGATTGATAAGTTGCGGAAGAGGCTAAACGATGCCGAAGGGTTGGCCGAGGAAGCGTGCGATACCACGCTTGGCAGTGACCAGACTCTCGTCTAATGGTGCCGCACTATCATTATGCTTAGAAGATTGACAACCGTTTGCGCTTCGCTACCCGCGGAAGCTGAGCGAACCGCATTGGCCAAATCCCTTCTAAGCTTTTTCTCTCCAACATGACGGGCACAAAGTGTCCCAGGGCATGCCGGAAAATGCGCCGCGACAAGTTGCGCATTTCTTTCCGGGGCGGTGGACGACGGATCAGGCACACCCAGGGCGACGCCCAAGAGATTGCGGAGGGGGTGTCGGCGGCGTCGAGGGCGTCTCGATAGCGCTGGCGCTCTTCCGGCGTCATCTTTGCAACCATGTTGTGCAAAACGCGGGTGGACAGAGCGGCCAGGTCAACGTCGTCCAAGTCGTCGAGGATTTGGGGGGCGTTCATGCGTGGGCATCCTCTGCGGTTGGGATTTCGGCCTGGCTGACCGTCGCCGCGGTCTGGGCACCACGGCGCCGCTTTTCGGCCTGCTTGGCGCGCACGGTTTCGACCGCACCGTGAGCCTGAAACAGGTCGCGCAGGGCGGCGGGCGGGATGGTGATGGTTTCAGCGGCTACGCGGCCTTCCTGAATGTCCAGAAGGGTGGCGCGTTGATTGGCGTCGAGTCCTTGCATGAACGTGTCCACGCCGCTGATGAGCGGGGACACGACCTTGCGGGGCAGGGCGCGACCGTGGATGGTGCTGGCGGTCACTTCGTTTTGCCGGCTGCCTTCGCCTGGTCGACCTTGCCGCTCAGGAATTTTCTCCGGCTCGGGCGCCATGCCGGCGTATAGCGTCGATTGCTGCCTCGACGGAGACGGCGCCGTGGCGGACCCGCGCTTGCACATCGGGTTCGGCGTCCGCGAGGACAAGATAGTTTTCGATGTGTGGCCGGCTGCGGTGGACGAGCGCCGCGATTTCCCCGGTGTCCAGGCCCATCCCGCGAAACCGCCTAAAGCCGCGTGCCGCTTCAAGAGGGCGTAGCTTGACGCCTTCGTTGCTGGTATAGATGCGCGCGCGGCGCTCTATCTCGTTGCCTTGGAACCCGACCACGGCCACCCATTCGATGGGTGCGCCGCGTTGGATCGCTCGTCCAATGGCGTCATAGCGCCGATGACCGTCCACCACCTCGACGCCGGAGCCGTCCGGCAGGGCGACGACTTCGAGCGCGGGGAAAGTGCCGCCATCCAGGATGTAGGCGGCCAGGGCTTCGATACCGGCGTCATATTCTTCATCGAGGTCGCGAAGGTCGAAACCCTCTTTCACGGGGATATCGGAATAGCGAACTTTCATTGCGCCGGCGCGTTTGATCGTGCCGTCCTTGATCGTCGACTTGAACGATGCGGGGGGGCTGAGTCATGTTGGTTCCAAGAAGTAGATTCGCTGTACGATCCCTTCCGTCAAAACGTGGAGGAATCATGGGGAATCACTCCTTGGGCTACAGCCGTGCAAGCGATCACGTCGATTTTGGCTGTAGTGATTGCCATCGGTCTTCCGGTGATCTCAAAGCTCCGAGATGACGGGCAGAAGAGGAAGGACCGCGCTGCGCTCTTGCTAGTGGCAAAAAACTTGGCTCTACACGCCGAGAGGGCGATGACATCGTCAACTGATAAACTGGGTACTGCGAATTCAATACCTACGTACAGATTGCGAGATGTTCGCGATAGCTTTCATGTACTTCTTGCGAAGGACTTGCCCGAAGAGGCAATACCTCCCATTCTCGAAATTCTGTGTGAAGTGGCTTATCAGGTTGCTGCCATTCGCCTATACAAAGTTGGAGGAAACAGAACGACGGACTTGACGGAGAAGGCCCGGATACGGCTCGGAAAGGTGACGGCGCAAGTAGCCGTGTTGAATCAGATTTCGAGCTGATATTCTGCATGGCTGACACTGCGGGGAGGTTCGGATACTATGCGCGGCAGAACCTTTTGGGGACGCGTTTGAAGAACTTCAAGTGGTATGAGTGGGCAGTGCTTGCCGCGCTGACAGCGATGCTTTTTGGCGGTGCCGCACTTTCTCCATGGGGGAAGGCACTTCTCAAATTTGAGGCTGCTCCGGCTTGGATTCAGGCTGTTTTTTCAGTAGTGGCAATCTTGGCCGGTGCGGGCTTTGTTCTGTGGCAGCACCACCTGCAAATGAGGCGGGATGCTCAGATTCGAATCGAGAATCGTGTTGAAGCATTCGAGCCGTTATGCGGTCTTATTGGTCAAGCGCTTTGGCAGATGAGTCACATACAGGACGCAGTTGATGGCCGGATTCCTGTAGAGGAAGTCCTGGAAACTGACGTCATCATTGATGATGTTTCATCGCTTCTGGAGGCAATGGATCGCGTAAATGTTCACGAGCTTCCTACTGCGTACCTTTGCGCATATTTCATAGATGTACGCCGTGTACTCCGACGTATGGAGATCCAACTTCGCCGCGCTGCTGCTGACTGGCGTGTCGACTCCATAGATCCTCGCTGGAAACTCCAACTTCATGCGGCACAGGAGGCAAAGCGTCAGGTTAGCAACACGCTGCATATCTTCCACAACGCAATGACTTCTATTAGCCGGGGCGAAAGACCGGAATTGCCCATTTGAGATGGGAAGCTTCCAGGGCCTATCGTCCCGGCTCAACCGCGCCAGATGTGGCGGATGGCCTGCGGTGATATGCCGCAGCACTCACCCGGCTATTTCGCTGATAGGCGCCTCTTAGCGCCCTTGATGAACGCCCGCTCTTCGATTCGGAAGGCCTCTTGCTTTGGGTCAATTCAGCACAAGTGACGGTGGGCAACGGGACCGGCGGCTTCCGGTCTGCGCTATCCTTTAGCATAAATTCGATGCCGTTCATGCGACGAGCAGCAGCAGCCACCCGAGGACCTGCGGGCCGAAGAGAAAGAATGCCGCCAGCGCCAGGCTGGCGGGCCAGGCCCACAGGGGGAGATCCGCGTCCTTGTTCCAATTGCCTTTGCCGGCGTGGTCGCGGGGCGCGATCAGATTGCCCAGCTTGCGGGCGGCCTGCCTGATCGTGATGGGATTACGGTGGCGCACCGGGGGCGCGCTTGCGCTGATGGTGTTCATGTCGGGTTCCAGGGATCGGCCGCGACGTAGCGGCGGTTGAAGTGTTCGCAGATGGGAACCAGCGCCACCGCCGCGAGGGCGAGCAGGGCCAGCCCCCACCAGATGGCGGGGATAGTTGAGGGCATGGGATCTGCGCAGACTTGCGCGTTGGTTGGCTTCGGAAAGCGGGCCGGTAGCCCGGTGAATTCCTGAAAGTCACTTTCAGCGCCGGTGACGTTGCGGCGCCGGCCCGCTCTCCGAAGCCACCCCGACGAGCGGGCTAGGCGGATGCTGTTTACTGGACGAGCATGCCCTGGAACTTACCCAGGCCGGCGGTCAGCTTCTTCTTGCCGACCAGGTGTTCGACGCTGAAGCCGCGGCCATGCGGCTTGACGGCGGTTACCACTGCTTCGATGGGCGGCTTGCGCTTGGGGCCTTTCAGTTTGTACGTGTTGCCGACGGTAATTTCGGACATGGATTCCTCTGGAGTGATCGGCGCCGACCGGGCGCCATGGATTGAAAAGCTGGCTGTGCCTTACCAGTGATTCGCCTTGGCGATCACGTGCAGGACGTTGAACAGGGCCGCGCCGATTTGGCGCAGCGAGCGTGAGCATTGCGAACATGGGGAAGTCCTTGAGACAGACAGAGGGAGGGGAAAGCTGATCAGGGAGGCGCGCCCCTTCGCCAGGGCGCGCCAGTCACACAAGTTGAACCCAGGCACGGCAGAATGCCGGTGGAGATACGCCGGCTTGAACAGCCGAGCGGAGCCGGAAAATTGGTCCGGCGTAGATGCTGCCCAAAACGGCGCATGCGTCGCATGAGCTACAGCGGCACCCCGAAGAGGTTGTTGCCGATCATAAAGAAGCGCCGGCCCGCAGAGGGATGAGTCCGCACATGAGGTCTGCCGGCGGTCGGTGAGTTGTCGCAGGGCGGACGTCTATTCGCTATCTGCACATCCGTTGTGCTTCAAGCCGTCTTCGATTGGTCAAATTGGAGGATCAACGATGGGCTTCGGTCCACGGATTTGCAATTGCGAGGTGCCGCCGGCGCCACGAGTACGAACGAGGCCCCTACAGGGCTCAGATTGAGCATTGCCGCTCGCCCCGAGTCAGCCGAACGGCTTTTCCAACCAATTCTTGAGATCCTCCAGGCCTTGCGAAAAGAATGAGTTCATCTCGTTCACTGGATCATTGATGAGTTTCCTCATGTCACCACCGATTTGTAGGAAGTCCAATACGTCATCCCGTACCTTAGGAACGAACGCATTTTCACCACCCAGTGGTTTTCCATGGAAAACTTCTCCAAGGTCCACATGGGCGGCCGCCAGATTTCCTGTCAGTAGAATCAGGGGCAACATGGCAATCCCGAGCGCTATGTCGCTGACCTTCTGCGCATCGCCTATCCAATTGGGCACCGCTACTTTGTCGCACTCTCCTTCATGAGTCTGGGCATTTATTATGCCGAGGCCCTTCGATTCTTTGATTTTGTCAAGAAGTTTGATCAGGTTGATCGTGGCGATGCCGCCCTGTATGGAGTACTGAGCAGGGTCTCGGCCGGCGGCGAGTTCGTCAGCGATTATCTTCTCGGTGGCTTCAATCCTGGGATTAAAGAACTCTTCGACCTTTTCCCGAATTTTCTGACCATAGCTCGCACACTGAGCGTTGGTGATTGTCATTTCACTTCCTCCTTACCACTTGGGCCAATTGATCTTCGGTAGCTGTGGCAACGCCTTCTTCATCGCCTCAACTGCGTCGTTCACGGTGTTGCGTACCTCATTCACAGGGTCCCGAAGCACCTTGGCAACGTCACCTCCGATGCCCAACGCATTGAACGCCTCCTCCCGGGCTTTCGGGATCAATGCATCATCGCCACCAAACGTCCGTCCTTTATAGACCTGACCCAAGTCAATCTTGGCTGCGGCGTAACTTTTGGTAAGAGCGACATACGGAAGCAGCGCGACCGTCATCGCGAAGTCAGTAGTTTTCTGAACGTCCGAAAGCCAGTCAGGTACCGCGTTGGCGTCACACTGAGCTGCCTTGGCCTCCGCGTCGCTGTACGCCAGTTGTTTCGCGTCGATCGTGTCCTGCAACAAGCGCTCATAGTTGATGGTGGCGATCCCATCTGCAAGCTCTATTTTCGACGGGTCCTTACCTTCGTCGTTCGCTTTCTGAATCAGTTCTCTGGTTTCATTGATCTGGTGGTCGTAGAAACGATCCGCTTGTTCGCGGATTGCATTTCCCCAGTCCTCACATTGCGCTTTGTAAGTCATATCGTCCTCTTAGAACTTAATCCCAAGTCGCTCAAACGCCTTGACGATGTCATTGTTTGGCCCCGCCCCTTTTGTGATGTCGTTCCACGCCGTCTGGAGAGCCTTCCTGATGTCGTTGTTCTCGCCCGGCCCGTTCGCAATGTCGTTCCAGGCGGTTCGGAGGGCCTTGACGATCTCCCCATTTGGTCCGAAGGGCTCTTTGGAATTGAGTTCTTTGATTAATTGATCCAGGGCGATGAGAACGAGTGCTGACACCGGATCCACTTCGGTGCAAACGCCTGAATTGCAAATAACGCCTACCGTGTCAGTCATGAGAGCCCCCTCTGTTTATTCTCAGGTTGTTACTGCCCCGTCCAATCTAGATGTGGCAGTATCGCGATTCGCCACCGAGGATTTTCGCCTCGTAGGGAAAGGCTACCAATAAGTTACTCGCGGAATTGGGCGCTTCCATATACCCAATTCGGCGGATGCCAATTTGCAGGTGTTCTGGTCGCGCGGCGGCCACAAGGTACTTTTGAGTGGAATCTATTCGCGATGACTGGTCGAGACCCGAGGGAGGCTTAGTATTTTTTCCGCACTAATTGAGCGGGTCACGCGAGAACGATTTGCTTCGGTAAGCGCCGCACGCGACGCTGGCCGAAACCCGCTTTTCAGCGGAATCGGATTTCATGCGAGGGTTATCGTCGCCACCCTGGCGGGCGTTGACCGAGGCATCCGCCCGTCACGTTCTGTTGTGCCTTGCCAATTATGCGGGGCCAAAGGGTGAGGGGGCATTCCCCTCTGTGGCTACTTTGGCGGAAGACACCGGGCTGTCCACTCGCACGGTGCAGAACAAGCTGCGTGAGTTGGAAGTCCGCCGCGACCCGAAGGGCCTGCAAAGAGCTTCTGGCAAGGGGAGCGGGGCGGGGGCATGGTGCGGGGTGTTCGGACCCATGAGGGGACACGCGACCAGGCCGCGTTGGTCTATCAGGCGCACGGGGTGGCCGCAAATGATGGCGCAATCTGGAACGCCATCGAACAGGACGGCCTGCTGGCCGCAGCGCTCACGCGGCTACTGCTCTGGTCAGATCCCCGACCGTTGCCCGCTGTTGGCGACGAAGAGGCCGCGTTGGCGCTCTACCTGCGTACGTGGCGACCCGGCGCATATGCCCGCGGCACCGCCAACGAGCGTGCGCAGCTTCGTGCCAAATGGTCCGCTAACTACGCCGCCGCAATGGGGGAGGTCGACCATGTTGGCGCTGTTTGAGCGATTCAAGGGATATCTGGTGGCCGTTGGTGCTGCTCTGGCGGTGGCACTCGGGGCCTATCTGCGGGGGCGCAGCGCAGGCAAAGGGGGCGGAGCGTAAGCGGCGCGCAGTAGAGGTAAATGAACAGGCCGTCGAGGCCCACAAGGAGGCGCGTGATGTGCAGTTGGAAACGGCCCGTATGTCTCGAGTGCCAGGGCTTATGTCGGTGCATTGGACGGCTCGGGGGAGGTGAGCGTCCGTGGAGCTGACTCACATTGGAACGTAGCCTCGACCATCCTGGTTGGCATGCCCGCGAACGGCAAGTTGACAATCTCTGAAGGAGGCAAGGTATCCGCGCAATCCCTCAGTCTGGCTACGACTTCTTCCTCGTCCGGCAAACTGATCATTGGCAGCGAAAGCGGTTCTCCTTTGGTGGCGCCAGGCACAGTCGAAACCTCTCGCGTTGTCTTTGGTCCCGGCGACGGTCAGATCCTGCTTAACCACTCCTCGTTGAATTACGTGTTTGATGCTGCGATCAACAATGGTGCCAACAACGACGTGGGTTCCAACACGGGCTTAGTGGGGAGCGGTCGAATCGAAGCGTCGGCCGGCCGCAGTATTCTCAATGCTGATCACCGCGACTTCACGGGTGTTCTGCAAGTCGGAGGGGCAGGGAGGGTACGGCTCCGGCCCCTTCACAGTGCCTCAGCCTTCGCACTTCTTAGAGCAGCGTCACTCCGGATCAGCCCGCTGGTGTGGCGACGAGCTTTCCGGCGGGGAAGGGCATTAATAAGTCCTGGCTCTGCTCGGCCCTCGCCGTCAGCCAGTCGCCGTAGGCACCCTCCGGCAGGATCACGATCATGCGCTTTTCCTTGCCTGCCTGGTGGTAGTCGCGGAAGAGGGGATCGGCGTCCGCGTTGATTGTCAGCATCGTGTAGCTGTCCTGCCACTGGCCGGCCGCATCCAGGTAGCGGTCCCAAACGATGCCTAGCGGCGCGTCGTCGACTCTAGTGAAGCGCGTGGCAATCGAGTTCGTGCTGGTGCTCTCGTATACGGGGCGCCAGTCGGGCTCGAAGATTGCATCAGCGGGAATGATGCAGTGCTGCGCACGGCGCCAGGCGTTGCGGAAGGTGAAGGCGTGGGCGACACGGTCGTCGCGGGCGTTGAAGGTGGATAGCTTTGCGTCTTTCTCCAATCCGTTGGGCCCAGTCGATGCGGATATCAGACCCCAGCGGCCGACCGTCGCCTCACGACCCGGCACAGCCTCGTCGCCGGCGTCGTACTCCGGCGGCCTGCGCACAAAGATCCCCTGATACTGCGGCCACATGTTGTACTTGCCGGCGGGCGGCTTCTCGCGGACGCCGAATTTCTTCAGCAGTAGTTCGGCGTCTTTCAGGGTCTGATAGTGGCTGCACATAGAACCTTCATGGAGGATCTAGGTATAGGAGCCGCCATTCGCCCGCAGCGGGGTTACTGGCTCAACGGCTGCATATGCGGAAAGACCGGGTTCCCTTGCCCCACTTTTAGCGCCGCGCCTTTAACTTCGCCGTTCTCCGTGATAATTTTGCTGCGAATCATGGTGGGCTGCTGGACGACCAAAGGGGTAAGAAAAAACTGGGTTCGGAACCCGACCATCTTCTCCTCAAAGCCTTCAAGGTCCACCTGCGAGGCTGCTAATTTCTGTTGCTGCAGCACCTCTTGCGGGAAATCCATGGCGAGCAGTTGATCCCCCGCATCCGTCGTCAGTTCGAAACGTAGAGAGCGAAGTTGTTCCTCGAAAGGAGTGCCAATCTCCACTGATATTGCGAACTTCGGCAGCGTGAGCGGGAAAGACTGCGCCAGCAATGTTCCATTGAAGATGCCTATCAGAGAAGTTTGGCCTGTCAGTTCCAGCCGAACATCCTCGCAATAGACGACCGTTAACTTGCGGGTGGTGTCACGCATGTTGTGCAGTTTCCAGCGTAGTTTCTAATGCCGCAGCGACCGCGGCCGTGGACAAGTTCAACGCCTTGGCCAGCTTTTGGAGGGTGGTGAAGGTGGGATTGTCCTTACCCGCTTCCAGCCGCGCTATTTGAGGCTGCTTTATACCCATTGCGTCCGCAAGCTTTCGTTGTGACATTCCGGCCCTCAAGCGAAGCACTGCAAGAGTAGGAGTCTCCGCGTGTTCCGGATAGAGCAGATCGGCAATCGACCGGGTAGCTTCCGCCACTGCGGCCTCGCCAGCCGTGGCCTCCAGTGGGCCAAATACGTCGTCTAAGGAAAACTCAGTTTGCGCGACGGGCGGCGCCACATCGAGCGCAGGCACTTCGATGAGCTGGTGACCCACGCATATCCACTGCTTTTCCAGCGAGAGGATGGTCTGCACATCAGGGTGTGGAGCCGCGAACCCCGTCGTAGGCGCGCAGCATACGAACGGCAGTAGGACTCTTGAGATCATCATAGTCGAACTCAGATTTATCGTTGAGTTGCTTGTACACAACGGCCAGGACGTGTGCTTGGTCGTAATGGGCGTCGTGCATGCAGTAAAAAATGCGGAAACACTTGCCGTTCCGCTCGAGGTCCAGATCTTTCAGTCTCCAAAGACCGTGGCCCTTCGCTTGGGCTTTTCGCCATTTGAGTACGTTGAACTTGTCTTGCGCGTTCCGAAACTCACCATAGCCGTCTTCCCAAATTTTCTCGAACTTGGCTGGGTCTGCTTCCAATTGGCGGAGCATCTGGCCAAGCTGAAGCATCTCCACTGAATGGGCGAAGCTGAGGAGCTGGATGTCCTCAAGCGCGTCCCGGTGGAAGATGAATTTCCCCATATTATATAGTAAAAGTTATCAAAATGGGCAAGCAAGAATTGGACGCCTTCATGGGCTAAGCAATGATACCCCATTTGTTACAAGGGCGGACTGAAGGGTACGCTGATGGGACAGCACCCTACCGAATGCTGACCAAAAAGCTGACCACTCTACCCAAAACAGCCCAAAACAGCCCAAAAAAAAAGGCCAACTTTTAGGATTGGCCTTTTCTAAGTGCTTGATAACACTAGGGTATTTGGTGGAGCCGGGGGGAATTGAACCCCCGTCCGCAAGCCCTCTGCAATCAGTTCTACATGCGTAGTCGATTTATTTAGTTTTAACTTTGGACTTAGCCAACCGACAGGCCGGACCAAAGCGATTCACGTAATTTAAATCTGAGCCGTGTGACCCCAGCGCAGACCGATTCCTTGTGAATGTCGCTGCTGCGGTTCGAGGGTTACCCCCCTAGGAAGTTGCCTTCCTCCGCCTGACCCAAGGACAGATCAGTGCAGCGGCTCACCGCTTAAGCGGCGAGAGCGAAACGCTCGTCGTTGGCGTTTGTAGTGTTTCCAGTGGTTTAACGAGCGAACTGGTGCTCGGCATGCCCTGAGTTGTTTCGCGACCCACGTCGAATCCGGATCGGCCCCAAGAAAGTCTATTGTACTGTTAATCGCAACAGCCTGCTCTGTTGCCCGCGCCAGTCCGTTGGGGCGTGGCGCAGGGGACACAAGTGCCGGTCAGGCCGCCCCGGCGCATGCGGGCTTGGCTTGCCGGCCCGGGCGCGAGGCCGCCATCAGCAACAGGGCCAGGCCCACCGAAATGGCCACGATGACCGCCGCGGCCGCCCCGAGGGAGGTCAGGCCGTAGTTGTCGATCACATGTCCGCCCACCACGGCGCCCAGGCCGATGCCGATGTTGGCACCGGAAATGTTCAGGGACGCCGCGAACGCGGGCGCTTCCGGGGCGGACTTCATCAGGCGCACATGGCACACGATGAACAGCGCGGCCTGCGCGATGCCCCATATCCCCAGCGCGACGGCGAGCAACCCATGCGACTGCATGACGGGCGCGACGAACGCCAGTCCCGCGGCCATCAGCGACGAGAACAGGGCGGTGGCCCCCAACGGACTGCGGTCCACCATGCGGCCGCCCAGTGTGTTGCCGGCCAGCCCGACGGCGCCGAAGGCCATCATCGTCCAGCCGACGGTCTCGCCGTTGAAGCCGGCCAGGCGCTCCAGCATGTCCGCCAGGTAGGTGTAGGCGGTGAACATGCCGGTGAACACCAGCAGCGACAGCAGCACGTGCCCGATCACGATCGGGTTGCGCAGGATGCGCAGTTGCGTGACGAGCCGGACGCTGTTGGCCCGGATACGGGTGCTGGGGAAGGTGAAGAGCAGCAGCAAGGCCTTGGCGAACGCCACCACCGACAGGACCCAGAAGGCCGCGCGCCAGCCGAATGCGTCCGAAATCAGTACACCGATGGGAATCCCGAACACCGTGGCGGCCACGATGCCGAAGGCCACCATCGAGATGGCGCGGCCGGCGCGCGCCGGGCCGACCAGCTCCACGGCGGTGGCGCTGGCCAGCGACCAGAACACCGGCAGGGCCAGCGCAGGCACGAAGCGGGCAACCGCCATGATCCAGATGTTGGGCGCAACGGCCGCCAGGGCATTGGAAAGCCCAAACAGCACCAGCACGCCGATGAACAGGCGCTTGCGCTCGATGTTTGCCATCAGGGCGGTCAGGAGCGGACCGGTCGCGGCGACGGTGAAGGCAAACAGGGTCACCAGCAGACCCGCCTGGGATACGGTGACGTTCAGGTCGCGGGCCAGGCCTGGAAGCAGGCCCACGATCAGGAACTCGGTGGTCAGGATGGTGAAGCCGGCGGCGGATAGAAGCAGAATAGGCAAAAGCATAGGCATTCCTCTGGCGCGATGCCGAAAGGCAGCACGCGGGCAGGGCGGTGTGGGGCGCAGTAAAAAGGTCGGGTGTGCGCGGCGGCAAGGGCGCGGGCACGGTGCGAGAGGGCGGAAGGCCGTCAGCGCGGAGCTCTGGTGCGGCGGATATGGCGGAAGCGGCAACGCCGGCGTCAGCCGGAAAGGCAATCGGGGAACACCCCGAGCGCCAGGCATGCTTCACACTTTAAGGGACTTGGACTTCAGGATAAAGCGTCCAGATCCGGAAAGATTGTTCGGTCAGCTTCACTAATGGACGCGAACGATCGTAAAGAGCGTCTCGGGCCGCCAGGCGGCGGCCCGTCCCGTGTGTTAGCGCAGGTCGCTGGGCAGCAGCGGGTGGATGGCGGACCAGAGATCCGCGGGCGTATCGGCGCAGGATTCCGCTTCCCAGGCGATGATATTGTCTTCTTCGCCCACGTAACCATAGGCCGCCGCGACGGCGGGCATGCCCGCCGCGTGCGCGGCCTGGATGTCGCGCAGGTCATCCCCGACATACACGCAGCGGTCCGTCGCGAACCCGGCTTCGCGCGCGGCGTGCTGCAGCGGCAAGGGATGGGGCTTGGCATGGGCCGTCGTGTCGCCGCACACGAGCACGGCGCTGTCGCGCGTCAGGTCCAGGAACTCGACGATGGGCAGGGTCAGGTAGGTGACCTTATTGGTGACGATACCCCACGACAGCCCGCGCTTGCGGATATCGGCCAGCAGGTCTTCGATGCCGGGAAACAGCTTGCTGTGGACCGTGGAACTGGCCGCGTAGTCTTCCAGGAACTGCAGGCGGGTCGGTTCGTAGTCCGGATCGCCAGGCTTGAGGTCGAGCGCCACGCGCAACAGACCCCGGGCGCCCTGCGACGCGACGGGGCGTAGCGCCTCGTACGGCAGCGGGTCCAGGCCCCGGCGGGTGCGCTGGCGGTTGGCCGCCGCGGCCAGATCGGGGGCGGTATCGGCCAATGTGCCGTCGAAATCGAACAGGATCAGGGCGCTCATTTGCGGGTAGCCATAAGGTAGTTGACCGAGGTGTCGGACGATAGCGTGTAGATCTGGGTAATCGGGTTGTACTCCATGCCCCGCATGCTCACCGGCTCCAGGGCTGCGCCGCGGGCCGCCGCGGACAGTTCGCTGGGCTTGATGAACTGGTCGTAGGTGTGGGTGCCTCGCGGCAGCAGCCGCAGCACGTACTCGGCGCCGACGATCGCGAACAGAAAGGATTTGGCGTTACGGTTCAGCGTGGAAAAGAACACCCAGCCGCCCGGTTTCGCCAGGGTGGCGCATGCGCGCACGATGGAGGCGGGGTCCGGTACGTGCTCCAGCATTTCCATGCAGGTCACCACGTCGTACTGACCGGGCTGTTCGGCCGCCAATTCCTCGACGGGCACCTTGCGGTATTCGACTTTCACGCCCGATTCCAGGCCGTGCAGGCGTGCAATCTTCAGGGATTTTTCAGCCAGATCGATGCCGGTCACCTCGGCGCCGCCGCGGGCCATCGCTTCGGACAGGATGCCGCCGCCGCAGCCCACATCCAGCACCTTCTTTCCGCCAAGGCTGCCCGCGCATTCCTGGATCCATTCCAGCCGAAGCGGGTTGATGGCGTGCAGCGGCTTGAACTCGCTTTCAGGGTCCCACCACCGGCTGGCCAGGGCGCTGAACTTGTCGAGTTCGGCCTGGTCGGCGTTGACGGATGCTTGCGCGGTGTCGTGAGTTGGCGTGGTCATGGGCGGTCCAGCGAAAGGCGGCTCTATATATAGAGGGGGTCCAGCGCGCTAGGCGAGGAAGGGGCCGGCGATGCACCGGATGGGTGCATCGCACGCGAAAAAAAGGGCCTCGCTATGCGAGGCCCCTTATTGTAGCTAGTCCGGCAATTACTTGCGGCTACCCACGATTTCGATCTCAACGCGACGGTTCTGGGCACGGCCCTCTTTCGTCTTGTTGGAAGCGATCGGCTGCAGCTCGCCCTTGCCTTCCGTATAGATACGGTTGGGATCGATGCCCAGGCTAACCAAGTAGGCCTTGACCGAAGCGGCGCGGCGCTCGGACAGCTTCTGGTTGTAGGCTTCGGTACCGATCGAGTCGGTGTGGCCAACAGCGATGATGGTTTCCAGCTCGATACCGCGAGCTTGCTGGGCAACTTGGTCCAGCAACTGACGGCCTTCGGGCTTCAGAACCGACTTGTCGAAGTCGAAGAACGTGTCAGCATTGAACACGACCTTTGCCGCCATCGGGGCCGGCTTCGCCTTCTGTTGTGCAACCGGAACACCGTCGCAACCGGGGATGCCGGTAGCAGGGGTCCAGAAAGCATCGCGCCAGCACAGTTCGTTCGTGCCGTTTTTCCAAACGTCACCGAACGGGTTGCGCCAGTTGTCCACGGTTTGCGCGGAAGCTACACCAGAGGCCGTGACGGCGGCGAAGGCGAGCGCCAGAGCGAATTTGGAGGGTTTGTTCATGTTTCTCCTCGTTGAGCTTGAAGCTGGATAAGTGACTCGCAGCGAACCCCCGCCGCATATCAGGAAAACGGGGCCAGTATAGCAACGCCAAGAGCTGGTTCAAAGGAATAGCTACTGGGTTTCCTGCGTGCTGGAAACAATCTTAAGGCATTTGGGGGCCTTTGGCTTCCCTGGACAGGCGCATTAATGCTGGATATGACGTTTTCGGCGCTCCATCGGTTTTCCCTGTTGGTTTTTGACAACAGGCCCACGGGGCGCGGGCCCGCGCGGCGGGGGGCGTCTCCCGCTTGCCCGGTCCGGGACGCCGCTCGCGCCTCTTCCCGCCGCCCGCCAGACCTCACTCCCAATCGAATGATAGAATTTCCTGTTTACCCGGCCCGGGTTCCTCCTTACACGATTCTGTCGTTATATATATGGATTCCTTTGCCAAGGAGACGCTTCCGGTATCGCTGGAAGAAGAGATGCGCCGCAGTTACCTCGATTACGCAATGAGCGTGATCGTTGGGCGGGCGCTACCGGATGTGCGGGACGGGCTCAAGCCTGTCCACCGGCGCGTGCTCTACGCGATGCACGAACTGAACAACGACTGGAACCGTGCGTACAAGAAGTCCGCGCGTATCGTCGGGGACGTCATCGGTAAGTACCACCCCCACGGCGACCAGTCCGTTTATGACACCATCGTCCGCATGGCGCAGGATTTCTCCATGCGCTACATGCTGGTCGACGGCCAGGGCAACTTCGGCTCGATCGACGGCGACAACGCCGCGGCGATGCGCTACACCGAAATCCGCCTGGCCAAGATCGCCCATGAACTCCTGGCCGACATCGACCAGGAGACGGTGGACTTCGGCCCCAACTACGACGGCAGCGAACAAGAACCGTTGCTGTTGCCGTCGCGCCTGCCCAACCTGCTGGTCAACGGCAGCTCGGGCATCGCCGTGGGCATGGCCACCAACATTCCGCCGCACAACCTCCAGGAAGTGGTCGACGGCTGCCTGTACTGCCTGCGCAATCCGGCCTGCACGGTCGATGAGCTGATCGAGCTCATCCCGGCGCCCGATTTCCCCACCGGCGGCATCATTTACGGCATGTCCGGCGTGCGCGAAGGCTATCGCACGGGCCGCGGCCGCGTCATCATGCGCGCCAAGACCCATTTCGAGGACATGGAGAAGGGCAATCGCCAGGCGATCGTGATCGACGCGATTCCCTACCAGGTCAACAAGAAGACGCTGCAGGAACGCATTGCCGAACTGGTCAACGACAAGAAGATCGAAGGCATCTCCGATATCCGGGACGAGTCCGACAAGGACGGCATGCGCCTGGTCATCGAGCTCAAGCGCGGCGAGGTCCCAGAGGTTGTCCTGAACAATCTCTACAAGAATACGCAGCTTCAGGACACCTTCGGGATGAACCTGGTGGCGCTGGTCGACGGCCAGCCTCGCCTGCTCAACCTGAAGCAGATGATCGACTACTTCCTGCAGCATCGCCGGGAAGTGGTCACGCGCCGCACGGTATTCCAATTGCGCAAGGCCCGCGAGCGCGGCCACGTGCTGGAAGGCCTGGCGGTGGCGCTGGCCAACATCGATGATTTCATCGCGATCATCAAGGCGGCGCCGACGCCGCCGGTGGCCCGCCAGGAATTGATGGCGAAGTCGTGGGATTCTTCGCTGGTGCGCGAAATGCTCTCGCGCGCCGATGGCGACACGCCGGGCGGCCGCACGGCCTTCCGTCCCGACGACCTGGGCATCGAGTTCGGCCTCCAGGGCGACGGCATGTACCGCCTGAGCGACACGCAGGCCCAGGAAATCCTGAACATGCGCCTGCAACGCCTGACCGGGCTGGAGCAGGACAAGATCGTCGGCGAATACAAGGACATCATGTCCACCATCGCCGACCTGCTCGATATCCTGGCCCGCCCCGAGCGCATCACGTCCATCATCAGCGAAGAGCTGCAAGCCATCAAGGCCGAATTCTCGACCAGCGCGAAGGACTCGCGCCGTTCGGAAATCGAGATGAACGCGACGGAGCTCGACACCGAAGACCTGATCACGCCCACCGACATGGTCGTGACCCTGTCGCACGGCGGCTACATCAAGAGCCAGCCCCTGTCCGAGTACCGTTCGCAAAAGCGCGGCGGACGCGGCAAGCAAGCCACGGCCATGAAGGAAAACGACTGGATTGACCAGTTGTTCATCGCCAATACGCACGACTTCCTGCTGTGCTTCTCGAACCGCGGCCGCGTGTACTGGCTGAAGGTCTGGGAGGTGCCGCAAGGCACGCGCAATTCCCGTGGCAAGCCGATCGTGAACATGTTCCCGCTGGCTGACGGCGAGAAGATCACGGTGGTGCTGCCGGTCAAGGAATTCAGCGAAGATCACTACGTCTTCATGGCGACGTCGCGCGGCACGGTCAAGAAGACCCCGCTGTCCGATTTCTCCAACCCGCGCAAGGCCGGCATCATCGCCGTCGACCTTGACGACGGCGACTACCTGATCGGCGCCGACCTGACCGACGGCAAGCACGACGTCATGCTGTTCTCCGACGCAGGCAAGGCCGTGCGCTTCGACGAGAACGACGTGCGTCCGATGGGCCGCAATGCCCGCGGCGTGCGCGGCATGATGCTCGAAGAGACGCAGACCGTCATTGCGCTGCTCGTGGCCGGCGACGAAACGCAGACCGTGCTGACCGCCACCGAAAACGGCTTCGGCAAGCGTACTCCGATCGCCGAGTACACCCGCCATGGCCGCGGAACCAAGGGCATGATCGCCATCCAGACCACCTCGCGCAACGGCAAGGTGGTGGGCGCGGTGCTGGTCATGCCTTCGGACGAGATCATGCTGATCACCACTGGCGGCGTCCTTGTGCGCACCCGTGTCGCGGAAATCCGCGAGATGGGCCGCGCTACCCAGGGCGTCACGCTCATCAACGTCGACGACGGCAGCACGCTGTCGGGCGTGCGCCGCGTCGTGGAAAGCGATGCGGACGATGACGGCGAACTGGACGAAGACGGCCAGGAAGCCAATGGCGACGACAGCAACGACGCAGCGGATTCGACGGAACCTACGGAGCAATAATGGCCCGCCCCTGGAACTTCTCGGCAGGCCCCTCGGCCTTGCCCGAGGTGGTGCTGCAGCAAGCCGCTGCGGAAATGCTGGACTGGCACGGCAGCGGCATGTCCGTGATGGAAATGAGCCATCGCGGCAAGCACTTCGTGCAGATCTGCGATGAAGCCGAATCCGACCTGCGCGAACTGCTGGGCTTGCCGGCGGACTACGCCGTCATGTTCATGCAGGGCGGAGGTTCCGGGGAAAACGCCATCGTCCCCATGAATCTCATGGGACGCCGCGGCACGCCGGCCGCCGATTTCGTCGTGACGGGCCACTGGTCCAAGCGTTCGTACAAGGAAGCCGGCCGCTACGGCAGCACCCATCTGGCCGCCAGCAGCGAACAATCCGCCCAGCTGGATGGACGCGAGCAGGGTCCGTTGACCTGGGTGCCGCCTGTCGATACCTGGCAGGTGCGCAAGGAATCGGCCTACCTGCATCTTTGCAGCAATGAAACCATCGGCGGCGTCGAGTTCCTCGACTGGCCGGATACCGCCGCGCTGGGCGCGCCCGATGTGCCGCTGGTCGTCGACGCGTCCTCGCATTTCCTGTCGCGTCCGATGGACGTCGCGCGTTGCGGCATGATGTACGCCGGCGCGCAGAAGAACGCCGGCCCGGCGGGCGTGACCATGGTCATTGCGCGCCGCGACCTGATCGGCCACGCCTTGCCGATCTGCCCGTCCGCGTTCGACTACGCCAATGTGGCCGCCGAGCACTCGCGCTACAACACGCCGCCCACCTTCGCGATCTACGTCGCGGGCCTCGTGTTCAAGTGGGTCAAGGCCAACGGCGGCGTCGCGGGCATGGAAGCCGCCAACAAGGCCAAGGCCGATCTGCTGTACGGCTACCTGGACAGCAGCGGTTTCTATCGGAACCCCATACACGCACCGGTGCGTTCGCGCATGAACGTGCCTTTCGTGCTGCGCGACGAGTCGCTCAACGACGCCTTCCTGCAAGGCGCGGACGCCGCCGGCCTGACGCAACTGAAGGGCCACAAGAGCGTGGGCGGCATGCGCGCCTCCATCTACAACGCCGTGCCCCTTGCCGGGGTGTCGGCGCTGGTCGAGTACCTGAAGGAATTCGAGCGCCGTCATGGATGAAGACCTGCAGCGCAAGCTGCTCCCCTTGCGTCAACGCATCGACGCCTTGGACGCCCAGATCCTGGATCTGTTGTCGCAACGCGCCCGGGCGGCGCTGGAAGTGGGCGAGGTCAAGCACGCCGCCCACGCCGATGGCCCGGTGCTGCGCCCCGAACGCGAAGCCGAAGTGATCCGCCGCCTGCAGCAGCTCAATCCGGGACCGTTCCCGAATGCGGGCGTGGCGTCGGTCTGGACCGAAATCATCTCGGCCTGCCGCGGCCTGGAGCGCGGCATGACGGTCGCGTTCCTGGGGCCGCAGGGTTCGTTCTCGGAACAGGCCGCGCTGGAGCATTTCGGCCATGCGGTGCAGAAGTTGCCCTGTGCGTCGTTCGATGAGGTCTTCCGCGCGGTCGAGGCCGGCCAAGCCGATGTGGGAATGGTGCCCGTGGAAAACTCCACCGAAGGCGCCGTGAACCGCAGCCTGGACCTGCTGCTCAATACCCCGCTGAAGATCCTGGGCGAGCGTTCGCTCGTCATCCGCCATTGCCTGATGTCGCAGTCGGGCAGCATGGACGGCATCAAGACCATCTCCGCGCATCCCCAGGCGCTGGCGCAGTGCCAGGGCTGGCTGACGCGCAACCATCCCGATGTGGAACGCGTTGCCGCGTCCAGCAACTCGGAAGCGGCGCGCGCCGCCGCGGGCGACCCCAGCATCGCGGCGATCGCCGGCGACGTGGCGGCGCCCGCCTGGAATCTGCAGATCGTCGCCGCCGGCATTCAGGACGATCCGCACAACCGAACCCGTTTTCTGGCCATCGGCGGCATCGAGCCGCTGGTCAGCGGCAAGGACAAGACCAGCCTGATCCTGGCCGTGCCGAACCGCGCGGGCGCCGTGTATGAAATGCTGGCGCCGCTTGCCGCCAACGGCGTGTCCATGACGCGCTTCGAATCGCGGCCCGCGCGCACCGGCCAGTGGGAATACTATTTCTATGTCGATGTCCTGGGTCACCGCAACGATCCGAACGTCGAGCGTGCCCTGGCCGCCTTGCAGGCGCAGGTTGCCTATCTGAAAGTGCTGGGTTCATACCCGGCGCAGTGACACTCCCTACCATGACAACCGCACCCAAGCCCCTCGTTGCTCCCGCGCATGTCAGCGCCATTGCCCCCTATCAGGCGGGCAAGCCGATCGAAGAACTGGCCCGCGAGTTCGGGCTGGACCCGGCCACCATCGTCAAGCTGGCCTCCAATGAAAACCCGCTGGGCATGCCCAAGTCGGCGCGCGAGGCCATGCTGGCCGCCGCCGAGTCGCTGGCGCGTTATCCCGATCCCAACGGCTTTGACCTGAAAGCGGCGCTGGCCGAACGCTACGGCGTGCCGATGAACTGGATCACGCTCGGCAACGGCTCCAACGACATTCTGGAAATCGCCGCGCTGGCGCTGCTGGAACCGGGCTCGTCGGCCGTGTATGCGCAGCATTCGTTCGCGGTGTATCGCCTGGCCACCCAGGCGCGCGGCGCGCGCCACATCGTGGTGCCGGCGCAGGACTACGGCCATGACCTGGATGCGATGTTCGACGCGATCGCCGACGACACGCGCCTGCTTTTCATCGCCAATCCGAACAACCCCACGGGCACCTTCGTTCCGGGGGACAAGATCGCCGATTTCCTCGAACGCGTGCACGCCGCCCACGGCGACCGCGTCACAGTGGTGCTGGACGAGGCCTACAACGAGTATCTAGACCCCGAATTCCGCTTCGATAGCACCGCGCTCGCGCGCCGCTACCCGAACCTGATCGTTTCGCGCACGTTCTCCAAGGCCTATGGCCTGGCCGGCCTGCGCGTCGGCTTCTCGGTCGCGCAGCCGGCCCTGACCGATCTGCTGAACCGCGTGCGCCAGCCGTTCAACGTCAACACGCTGGCCCAGGCCGCCGCGATCGCAGCGCTGGGCGATGCCGCCTACCTGGAAGAAGCCTACGCCTCCAACAAGGCCGGCAAGGCGCAGCTTTGCGCGGCGTTCGACAGCCTGAAGCTCCGCTACGTGCCCAGCTACGGCAATTTCGTGCTGGTTCATGTGGGCGATGCGCCGCGCATCAACCTGGCGCTGCTCAAGCGCGGCGTCATCGTGCGCCCGGTGGCCGGCGACGGCCTGCCCGAGTGGCTGCGCGTTTCCATCGGGCTGCCGCAAGAAAACGCCCGATTCATCGACGCACTGACCGCCATCCTGTCCGAATGAACGACGCGTTACCTTCTTCCGATCAGGGGGCCGCGGGCCCCCTGATTCCTGTACTGGCGGTTGTCGGTGTCGGCCTGATCGGCGGATCGTTCGCCGCGGCCTTGCGCCAGGCCGGCCAAGTGGGCCGGGTGCTCGGGGTAGGGCGCAACGCGCAGTCGCTGGCGCGCGCCGTTGAGTTGGGCTTGATCGACGAGGCGGTTGCGGCCGAAGACGCCGCGGCCAGGGCCGATCTGGTCCTGCTGGCCACGCCGGTCGGCGGTCTGAAAGACGTGCTGTCGCTCATGCTGCCGCGACTGGCCGAAGGCACGGTGCTGACCGATGCGGGCAGCACCAAGGCCGAAGTGGTCGAGGCCGCGCGCGCCGCGCTGGGGGATCGCATCGGGCAGTTCGTGCCCGGGCATCCCATCGCGGGCGCCGAGCGTACGGGGCCGGAGGCCGCCGACGCGGGGCTCTACCGCAAGCGCGCGGTCATCCTGACGCCCCTACCGGAAAACAGCGCGGGGTCCCTGGACCTGGTTCGCCGCGCCTGGCAGGCCTGCGGCGCGGACGTGTTCGACATGGACGCCGATGCGCACGACCGCGTGCTGGCGTCGGTAAGCCATCTGCCGCACCTGCTGTCGGCGGTCTACATGGAACAGGTGGCCACGGCCGCCGACGCCCATACCCGCCTGGACCTCGCGGGCAGCGGCTTTCGCGACTTCACCCGTATCGCCGCCGGTTCGCCGGAGATGTGGCGCGACATCTTTCTGTCCAACCGCGACGCGATGCTGGCCGAACTGGCCGGCGTGCGAGGCGTGCTGGATCGTGCCGAACGCGCCATCGCCGATGGCGACGGCGAGGCTTTGCTGACGCTGCTGGATACGGCGGCCCGCGCGCGCCGCAACTGGCGCAAGGAGTAGCTGACATGGGCGCTTCGCCTTATCTCGATCTGCCGCGCGTGCGGCACGCGCGGGGCGTGATGGCCCTGCCGGGTTCCAAGAGCATTTCCAATCGCGTGCTGCTGCTGTCGGCGATCGCCGGGGGCAGCACGGACATCACCGGCCTGCTGGATTCCGACGATACGCGCGTCATGCTGGGCGCCTTGCGCCAGCTCGGCGTGCAGGTGTCCGAACTGGATGCGGGCCGCGTCACCGTGCAGGGCGTGCGCCGCTTCCCCGTGGAAAGCGCCGATCTGTTCATGGGCAATGCCGGCACCGCGATCCGCCCGCTGACCGCCGCATTGGCCCTGATGGGCGGCGACTACCGCCTGTCCGGCGTGCCACGCATGCACGAACGCCCCATCGGCGATCTGGTCGACGCCCTGAATGCGCTGGGCGCGCGCATCGACTACCTGGGCCAGCCCGGCTATCCGCCGCTGCATATCGGCCGCGGCGAGATCGCCGACGACGCCGTGACCCGCGTGCAGGGCTCGGTGTCCAGCCAGTTCCTGACCGCCTTGCTGCTGGCGGCGCCGCTGCAGGCGGGCCGCAGCGGCAAGCCCGTCGCGATCGAGGTGGTCGGCGAGCTCATTTCCAAACCCTACATCGAGATCACGCTGAACCTGATGGCGCGCTTTGGCGTGCAGGTGCACCGCGACGGCTGGAGCCGTTTCGTGATCGGCGCCGGAGCCGCCTATCGCAGCCCGGGCCAGATCGCTGTGGAAGGGGACGCATCGACGGCCTCGTATTTCCTGGCGCTGGGCGCGATCGGCGGGGGGCCCTTGCGGGTGACCGGCGTGGGCGCGGACAGCATTCAGGGGGATGTCGCGTTTGCCGGCACGCTGGCGGACATGGGCGCCCAGGTGACTTACGGACCCGGCTGGATCGAGGTGTCCGGCGTCAAGGTGGCCGAGGGCGGCCGCCTGAAGGCCTTCGACACGGATTTCAACCTGATTCCCGACGCCGCCATGACGGCCGCCGCGCTGGCGCTCTATGCGGATGGCCCCTGCCGGTTGCGTAATATCGGCAGCTGGCGCGTGAAGGAAACCGACCGCATCCACGCCATGCAGACCGAGCTCGAAAAGCTGGGGGCGCAGGTGGAATCGGGGCCGGATTGGTTGCGCGTGACGCCGCCCGCCGCGGACGCCTGGCGCGATGCGCACATCGGCACCTGGGACGACCACCGGATGGCCATGTGCTTTTCGCTGGCGGCTTTCGGGCCGGCGGCGGTTCGTATTCTTGATCCCGGTTGCGTCAGCAAGACGTTCCCGGGTTACTTTGATGTCTACGCGGGCCTGGTTCAGGCCTAGCGCTAAATTGTCCATGACTTTGACGGCTTCGACTCATTCCTCCCTGGCTCCGGTCATCACGATCGACGGCCCCACCGCGTCCGGCAAGGGCACCGTGGCCCATCGCGTCGCCAAAGCGCTGGGCTGGGCGGTCCTCGACAGCGGCGCGCTGTATCGTCTGACCGCCTTGGCCGCGATCAACCGCGGCGTGGCGGCCGAAGACGAGGCCCGCGTGGCCGGCGTGGCCGAAACGCTGGATGTGCGTTTCGAGGGCCCGCATGTCTATCTGGACGGCGCCGATGTCGGCCACGAGATCCGCCGTGAAGAAGTGGGTAATTTCGCGTCCCGGGTAGCCGCTTTCCCAGGCGTGCGCCAGGCGCTGCTCGAGCGCCAGCGCGCTTTCCGGCTGCCGCCGGGGCTGGTTGCGGACGGGCGCGACATGGGTACCGTAGTGTTCCCCGATGCTTCCCTGAAGGTGTTCCTGGTCGCCGACGTCGTCGCCCGGGCGGAGAGGCGGCGTAAGCAGTTGATCGAAAAGGGAATTTCTGCTAATCTTGATGACCTTCTACGGGATATGCGCGAGCGAGACGCCCGCGATACTGGTCGCGCTACTGCGCCCCTGGCTCCCGCAGCAGATGCACACGTGCTGGATTCGTCTGATTTGACGATTGCAGAAACGGTGCAGGCAATATTGGATTTCTGGCAGAAGGCGCAGGCATAGGTGTAGTAGAACCGGGCGACCAAGCCGGGCCAGAATCCAACGAAGCCCCGCTTCAACACTGATTTTTTGATTAGGCCCTGTTCTAGCCAGGCGACACCCCCACGGGCCACCCCGCAAGGGCAAACCGGCAGACAGGTATTTTGACTCCACTGTGGCGGGCAATCCGCTGCGGTGTGTTCTTAACGGCCATTTTGGCCTAATGGATTTCAACCCCATGTCTTCCGTTCCCACTACCGCCACCGCCACCGGCGGCGAAAGTTTCGCCGACCTTTTCGCACAAAGCCTCAAGAGCCAGGACATGAAGTCCGGCGAGGTCATCAGTGCCGAAGTCGTGCGCATCGACCATAATTTCGTCGTCGTCAATGCCGGCCTGAAGTCCGAAGCGCTGATCCCCCTGGAAGAGTTCCTGAATGACCAGGGCGAGCTCGAAGTGCAACCCGGCGATTTCGTCTCGGTGGCCATCGATTCCCTGGAAAACGGCTACGGCGACACCATCCTGTCGCGTGACCGCGCCAAGCGCCTGTCGGCCTGGCTGCAGCTGGAAAAGGCCCTGGAAAACGGCGAACTGGTTACCGGCACCATCACCGGCAAGGTGAAGGGCGGCCTGACCGTCATGACCAACGGCATCCGCGCGTTCCTGCCGGGTTCGCTGGTGGACCTGCGTCCGGTCAAGGACACCACCCCGTACGAAGGCAAGACCCTCGAATTCAAGGTCATCAAGCTCGACCGCAAGCGCAACAACGTTGTGCTGTCGCGTCGCCAGGTGCTGGAAGCCAGCATGGGCGAAGAGCGTCAAAAGCTCCTCGAAACCCTGCACGAAGGTGCCGTGGTCAAGGGCGTGGTCAAGAACATCACCGATTACGGCGCGTTCGTTGACCTGGGCGGTATCGACGGCCTGCTGCACATCACCGACATGGCCTGGCGCCGTGTGCGTCACCCCTCCGAAGTCCTGCAAGTGGGTCAGGAAGTCGAAGCCAAGGTCCTCAAGTTCGACCAGGAAAAGAGCCGCGTCTCGCTGGGCGTCAAGCAACTGGGCGAAGATCCGTGGGTGGGCCTGGCTCGCCGCTACCCGCAAGGCACCCGCCTGTTCGGCAAGGTCACGAACCTGACCGACTACGGCGCGTTCGTTGAAGTCGAAGCGGGCATCGAAGGCCTGGTTCACGTGTCCGAAATGGACTGGACGAACAAGAACGTCGACCCGCGCAAGGTTGTTACCCTGGGCGAAGAAGTCGAAGTCATGGTCCTGGAAATCGACGAAGACCGTCGTCGTATCTCGCTGGGCATGAAGCAGTGCCGTCAGAATCCGTGGGAAGAGTTCGCCACGAACTTCAAGCGCGGCGACAAGGTCCGCGGCGCCATCAAGTCGATCACCGACTTCGGCGTGTTCGTCGGCCTGCCCGGCGGCATCGATGGCCTGGTTCACCTGTCCGACCTGTCGTGGACGGAAACCGGCGAAGAAGCCGTGCGCAACTTCAAGAAGGGCGACGAGATCGAAGCCGTGGTTCTGGGCATCGATACCGACAAGGAACGCATCTCGCTGGGCATCAAGCAGCTTGAAGGCGACCCCTTCAACAACTTCGTTGCCACCTTCGACAAGGGCGCCGTTGTTCCGGGCACCATCAAGTCGGTTGAAGCCAAGGGCGCCGTCGTCACGCTGTCCGTGGACGTTGAAGGCTACCTGCGCGCTTCCGAGATCTCCTCGGGCCGCGTTGAAGATGCCACCACCGTTCTGAACGCTGGCGAGAACATCGAAGCCATGATCGTCAACATCGACCGCAAGACGCGTTCGATCCAACTGTCGATCAAGGCCCGCGACAACGCCGAAACCGCCGACACGATCCAGCGCATGTCCGACGCCAGCGCTTCGTCCGGCACCACCAACCTCGGCGCGCTGCTGAAGGCCAAGCTGGACCAACAGCGCAACGACGGTTAATTCGTGACCAAGTCGGAGCTGATCGCCGCCTTGGCGGCCCGCTATCCTCAGCTGGCCGCCCGCGACACCGATTACGCCGTCAAGACTGTTCTGGATGCGATGACCCAGGCCCTGGCCTCGGGTCAGCGCATCGAGATCCGCGGTTTTGGCAGCTTCTCGTTGTCGCAGCGGTCTCCCCGTGTCGGGCGCAACCCGAAATCCGGCGAACAAGTGCTGGTGCCTGGCAAACAGGTGCCGCATTTCAAGGCGGGCAAGGAATTGCGCGAACGGGTGGACCTGGTCGGCGGCAATGACGAGGACGCTCAATCCTCTGGATCGAGCGAGTCGATTCCGTCCATGGCAGGTTTGCACGCCATGCATTGACGCGTCGGCCAAGCGAAGGCTGCCTTCAGGCAGATCGGACCGCGGACAAAGCCCCTTGAGAAATCAAGGGGCTTTGTTTTTACCCCCGGGGTTTTTTTTCGCTGGCGCGAGAGAGGTCGCTTACAATTGATGGTCTTGAATTATCTGGAGCATGCGCCATGCGCTATCTAGTCTGGGCCCTGCGATTGCTCGTGTTTGTTGCCGTATTGATGTTCGCCTTGAAGAACACCGATCCGGTTGCCGTGAAGTTCTATGCCGATTACGTCGTTCAGGACGTTCCGCTGATCGTCGTCATGCTGGTCGTGTTCGTGCTGGGCGCCCTGTTTGGCCTGCTGCTCACCGTACCCGCCGCCGTGCGCCGCCGCCGTGAAGCCATCCGCCTGCGCCGAGAGCTGGATCGTATCCAGGCCGCCGCCAGCGGCACCACGCCCGTCGTGCCGCCAGAGGCCGTTGCGCCGATGTCGCCGCTGTGACGGCATCGGTCGTGCCGCACGTCCCCCTTTTTGCACCGAATTACCGCATGAGCCCGAATAGTGGATTTTGAACCTTGGTGGTTGATTTTCGTGCCGGTGCTGTTCGCGCTGGGCTGGCTGGCCGCGCGCTTCGACATCAGGCAAATGCTGCGCGAAACCCGCAGCCTGCCGGACTCCTATTTCCGCGGGTTGAACTTCCTGCTCAACGAAGAGCCGGATCGCGCCATCGACGCCTTTGTCGAAGTCGCCAAACTGGACCCTGAAACCACCGAGCTGCACTTTGCGCTGGGCAGCCTGTTCCGCCGCCGTGGCGAGATGGAGCGCGCCATCCGCGTGCACCAGAGCCTGCTGAACCGCTCCGACCTGCCGGTCGCCGAGCGCGAGCACGCGCAGCATGAACTGGCGCAGGACTTCCTGAAGGCGGGCATGCTCGACCGTGCCGAAAGCGGCTTCGAACAGCTCAAGGACACGCGCTATGCCCTGCCCGCGCTGCGCTCCCTGATCCGTATCTTTGAATCCGAACATGACTGGCCGCGCGCCATCGAGGCCGTGAAGACGCTGCAGGGCCTGGTCGACGAACCCGTTCCGCAGATCGTGCACTACTACTGCGAGCAGGCGCAGACCGCCCTGACGGCCAAGCCCGCCGACATCGAGGCCGCGCACAAGGCGCTGGACGCCGCCGATCACGCCCTGGCCACCACGGACGCGGCGTCGAGCAAGGGCGCGATGGTGCGCACCGCCATGCTGCGCGCGCGCCTGGCCCTGATCGAACAGGACCCGAAGCGCGAAAGGCTGTACCTGGAATCGGTCATGACCGATGCGCCCGAGTATGCCGGGCTGGTGGCCGAACAACTGCTGGCCAACTATCGCGGCGCCAATCAGGCGCAGGCGGGGCTCGAGTTCCTGCAGAAGCAGTATGCCCGCCATGCCTCGTTGGATCTGTTCAATGTGGTGTTCAGGGAACTCAGGGTGCAGCAGGGCGCGGCGCCCGCCTGGGCCTTTGCCCGCGGCGCGTTGCGCAGCCATCCTTCGCTGCTCGGCCTGGACCGGCTGCTGGAGGCCGAACTGGCCAACGGCGAGGGCGACGCCGACCATGGTCCGGTGCCCGGCGCCGATCTGACCTTGCTGCGCAGCCTGATCCACAAGCACACGCAACGGCTCGATCGCTACGCATGCCGCAGTTGCGGTTTTCAAGCGCGTCGCTTTTACTGGCAGTGTCCCGGCTGCAACGCCTGGGAGACCTATGCGCCGCGCCGTCTGGAAGAACTTGAATGAACTCTTTTCCCGCCGAAGCCATTTCGCGTAGCCGCGTTCTCGTGGTTGGCGATGTGATGCTGGACCGCTACTGGTTCGGCGAAGTTGAACGCATCTCGCCCGAAGCGCCGGTGCCGGTGGTGCGCGTCGCGCGCCGCGAGGACCGCCTGGGCGGCGCGGCCAACGTGGCACGCAACGTGGCTGCCCTGGGCGGCCACGTCACCCTGGTCGGCGTGCTGGGCGAGGACGAGGCCGGCGACAGCGTCAGGCGCCTGGCCACCGAGGCCGGCATCCAGGCCGACCTGATCGCCGACACTTCCCTCCACACCACGCTGAAGATGCGCGTGCTGGGGCGTCAGCAGCAGTTGCTGCGCGTGGACTTCGAGCAGCATCCGGGCCAGGCCGCCCTGGACAGCGTGGACGCTGCGCTTGCCCGCCATCTGGCCAATCACGATATCGTGGTGCTGTCGGACTACGCGAAGGGCGTGCTCACGCGCGTGGAATCCCTGATCTTCCTGGCGCGCAATGCCGGCATCCCGGTGCTGGTGGACCCCAAGGGCGATGACTATTCCCGCTATCGCGGCGCGACGCTGGTCACGCCCAACCGCTCGGAAATGCAGCAGGCGGTGGGCCGCTGGAATTCCGAGGCCGAATTGACCGACCGCGCGCAGCGTCTGCGCGCCGACCTGAACCTGGAGGCCTTGCTCGTGACGCGTTCCGAGCAGGGCATGACCTTATTTACCGACGCAGGACGCGACCATACCGACGCGCAAGCGCACGAAGTGTTCGACGTGTCCGGCGCGGGCGATACCGTACTGGCGACCTTGGCCGTTTCGCGCGCCATCGACCTGCCCTGGGCCGAGGCAATGAGCTGGGCCAACAAGGCCGGCGGCATCGCCGTGGGCAAGCTGGGCACGTCCATCGTCACCGCCGCGGAGTTGGCAGGAGAACCCTCATGATCGTCGTAACCGGAGCCGCGGGCTTCATTGGCAGCAACCTGGTGCGCGGACTCAACCGCCGTGGCATCGAAGACATCATCGCGGTCGATGACCTGACCGAGGGCGACAAGTTCGTCAATCTCGTCGACTGCAGGATCGCCGATTACATGGACAAGGACGACTTCCGCCGGCGCGTGGCCGACGGCAGCCTGCCCGAGATCCGCGCGGTCCTCCATCAAGGCGCCTGCTCGGACACGACCGAGCGCAACGGCCGCTACATGCTCGACAACAACTACCGCGTCACGCTGGAGCTGTTCGAGTTCTGCCAGGCGCGCCGCATCCCGTTCCTCTATGCTTCGTCCGCCGCGGTGTACGGCGGTTCTTCGGTCTACGTCGAGCACCCCGACAACGAAGGCCCGCTGAACGTCTACGGGTATTCCAAGCTGCTGTTCGACCAGGTGCTGCGCAAGCGCATGGACAGCCTGACGGCGCAGGTCGTGGGCCTGCGCTACTTCAACGTCTATGGCCAGCACGAACAGCACAAGGGCCGCATGGCCTCGGTGGCGTTCCACAACATGAACCAGTTCCTGGAACACGGCCATGTGCGCCTGTTCGCGGGCTGGGACGGCTACGTGGACGGCGGCCAGAGCCGTGACTTCATTTCGGTCGAGGATGTGGTCGCGGTCAACCTGCACTTCCTGGACCACCCCGAGCAATCCGGCATTTTCAACTGCGGCACCGGCCGGGCGCAGCCTTTCAATGACGTGGCCGCCGCGGTGGTGAACACCTTGCGCGCCGAACGCGGTGAAGCGGAACTGACGCTGGCCCAATTGGCGGAGCTGGATCTGATCCGCTACATCCCGTTTCCGGACGATCTCAAGGGACGCTACCAGAGCTATACGCAGGCTGACGTCACCCAATTGCGCGCGGCCGGGTTCACCGCGTCGATGCGCGACGTGCAGACCGGCGTGGCCGAGTACGTGCGCTATTGGCGCGCCCGCAGGTAGCCGCGGCCCGGGCCGTCACCGTGAAAAGCCACCGCGAGCCGGTGGCTTTTTTTCGCGCGCGTGTTTGCCGGGGTGGATGGTTTTGTTCACCGGGCCGGTGCATGCGCAAGCGCGCCACGATGATAGGGACGTGGCGCGACAACCGTTGCGCCGCCATCCTAGGAGAACCCCATGAATCCGTTTTTCCAGTCCACCGTTGCCCGCGCATCGCCGCTTTCGCAATGGCGCAGGCCGCGCCGGGTCACGGCGTCCAACGGCCCCCGCGGCGGCCAGCGCGTCCTGCGGCAGGCGCTGAGCGTCTTGCTGCTTTCGGCTGGTCTTGGTGTCGCCGCGCCGCCGGCGCGGGCGGTGGATGTCAACCAGGCCAGCGCCACCCAGCTTGAAGGCATCCGGGGAATCGGACCGCGCACGGCCGAGATCATCGTGCGCGAACGCGAGCGCGGCGGCAACTTCGAATCCCTGGAAGACCTGAGCGAACGGGTGCGCGGCATCGGCCAGAAAAAAGCCCAGGCGCTGCAGGCGGCCGGCCTGACCATCGGGGGCAAACCCGGGGCCGGGGGCGAGCCGGCCAGCGCCGCGGCCGAGCCGGCCGGCACCTCGGCCAAGCCCGCCGGCACCGGGGCCAAGCCCGCGCAGGCCAGGCCCGCGCCCGCCAAGCCCGGCGCGCCCATGGCGGCGCCGGCGCGCGGCAAGCCCTGACCCCGGGGCGGGTTCGGGAACCCCTGGCGCGAGCGCGGCTTTTGGCCGCGCCCGCCGCCAGGCGGAGTTATGATCGTCGCCATGACTACTACCTATCCCACTATCGAGCAAACCGTCGGCAACACGCCCCTCGTGCGCCTGCAGCGCATTCCCGGGGACGCGGGCGAGGCGCGTGGCAACGTCATCCTGGCCAAGCTGGAAGGTAACAATCCCGCGGGTTCCGTGAAGGACCGTCCGGCCCTGTCGATGATCAAGCACGCGGAAGAGCGCGGCGATATCAAACCGGGCGACACCCTCATCGAAGCCACCAGCGGCAATACGGGCATTGCGCTGGCCATGGCGGCCGCGATGAAGGGCTATCGCATGATCCTGATCATGCCGGACAACCTTTCCGTGGAACGCCGTGCGGCGATGGCGGCCTACGGGGCCGAACTCATCCTGACGCCCGCTGACAAGGGCGGCATGGAGTACGCGCGCGATCTGGCCACCGAAATGCAGGCCGATGGCCGGGGGCTGGTGCTGGACCAGTTCGCCAACCCCGACAACCCGCGCGCGCACATCGAAACCACCGGCCCCGAACTCTGGAATCAGACCGACGGACGCATCACGCATTTCGTGAGCGCCATGGGCACCACCGGCACCATCATGGGCGTATCGGCCTACCTGAAGTCGCGCAATCCCGCGGTGCAGGTGGTGGGCGCCCAGCCGGCCGAAGGCTCGCAGATCCCGGGCATCCGCAAGTGGCCCGAGGCCTACATGCCCAAGATCTTCGACCGCAGCCGCGTGGATTCCTACGAATCCATCCAGCAATCCGAGGCCGAGGTCATGGCGCGGCGGCTTGCTGCCGAAGAGGGCATCTTTGGCGGTATCTCGTCGGCAGGCGCGCTGGTTGCCGCGCTGCGCGTGGCAGAGCGCGTGAACGACGCAACCATCGTGTTCATCGTGTGCGACCGCGGCGACCGCTACCTGTCCACGGGCGTCTTCAACTGACACGCCCGGCGGCGGGCAGGCGGGTTTGCGCCATCCACCGCGGCCGGCAACCGCCTGGCGCGGCTGCCGAATGAAAAAGGCGCCCCGGCCTTGGCCGGGGCGCCTTTTTTTGCGGGTTCCAGGTCAGCGCGCCACGCGGGCCTCGATCTCGGTGGCCAGGTCGGCCACGGAGGTCGCGTAGAAATAGCTGCGGTTGTACTTGGTCAGCGCAAAGAAGTTCGGCGTGCCGACGCGGTATTGCGCCGTGCCCCGGGCTTCTTCGACCAGGTCGACAACCCCCATGGGCTGGCTGCCCCAGCCCTCGCTGGAGGCGCCCGGTTGCAGCCGCGCGCCTGCCGCGGAAAGCGTGTTCCAGCTTTGCTTGGGCTCCAGGCCGCCGTCTACCAGCGCCGTCGGGTCCGCGGGCAATGCCACCGGCGCGAACACGGGCAGGCCGCGCTGCCAGCCGTGTTGCGCCAGGAAGCTGCCGACGGACATGATGGCGTCCTGAGTATTGTTGGTCAGGTCGATATGGCCATTGGCGTCGCCGTCCACCGCGTAGTGCATGACGCTGGTGGGCATGAACTGCGGCATGCCGATGGCGCCCGCGTACGAACCGCGGGTTTCCAGTTCCAGCTTGTCCTTCATGACCAGCGTCAGAAAGTCGGCGAGCTGGCCGCGGAACATGGTGGCGCGTTCGGGTTTGGCGGGATCGGGGTAATCGAAGGCCAGGGTGGCCAGCGCGTCCAGGACGCGGAAGTTGCCCATATTGCGGCCGTACAGCGTTTCGACGCCAATGATGGACGCGATGATGGGCGCCGGCACCCCGAAGCGCTGCGCGGCCTGATTGAGCAGGTCGCGGTTCTCGTTGTAGAACTCGACGCCCCAGCCGATGCGCTTGGGTTCAACGAAGCGCGACCGGTAGGTGAGCCAACTGCGCCAGACCTTCTTGCCGGGCGGGGACGGCGCGATCAGGCGCGCCACCGTGGGGTTATAGCGCGAGCCTTCCAGCGCCGAGACCATGGGCGCCAGGGGCAGTTGGCGTTCGGCCGCCAGGCCTTCCACGAACGACTGGACCTCCGGGCGCAGGGCGCCGGAGGCCGTCAGAACGGCGGGTGCATCATCCGGGGTATCGGGCCCGAGTGTCGGCGTACTGGGTCCGATGCGGATGGGGGCGGCGCCTGTGGCCGGGGCCGTCTGGGCAGAAAGGGCGGTAGAGGGTGCGGTGGGGGCGGTGGTGGAGCACCCCGCCAGCAGGGCGGAAAGCGTTCCGAGTTGCAGTATTCGCCGACAGATGAACATAATCTTCCTTATGGAGACCATGTATCTTACCCACCCGGCATGCCGCTTGCATGAAATGGGCAGTTGGCATCCCGAAAGCCCGCAGAGGCTGGACGCGATTTCAGACCAGTTGCTCGCAAGCGGGTTGATGCCCTACCTGGATGACCGGCAGGCGCCTCAGGCGTCCCGGCAGGCGCTGTTGCGGGTACACACTGTCCAGTATCTGGACAGTTTGCGCGAACATACGCCAGACCAAGGGTATTACCCGATAGATCCCGACACGCTGATGAACCCGCATACCTATGAAGCGGCGCTTCACGCGGCGGGAGCGGGTGTGGCTGCCGTGGACGCCGTGATGGCCGGCGAGGCCCGCACGGCGTTCTGCGCGGTGCGTCCACCCGGACACCACGCTTGCCGGTCGCAGGCGATGGGCTTCTGCTTTTTCAACAATATCGCTGTTGCAGCGCGTCATGCGCTGGAAGCCCATGGCCTGACGCGGGTGGCGATCGTGGATTTCGACGTCCACCATGGCAACGGGACCGAAGACGTGTTCGCCGGCGATGACCGCGTGCTGATGTGCAGCTTTTTCCAGCATCCGTTCTTTCCCAATAGCGGCACCGACGCCCCGGCCGCAAACATGGTGAATGTGCCCGTGGCCGCCTATACGGCGGGCGCCGTGGTCAAGACCATCGTCACCGATACCTGGCTGCCCAGGCTGGAGGCGCATCGCCCCGAACTGATTCTGGTGTCGGCCGGGTTCGACGCGCACCGCGAGGACGACATGGGCCAGATGGGCCTGGTGGAAGCCGACTACGCATGGATCACGGAGCAGCTAGTGGAGGTGGCCGAACGCCACTGTCAGGGACGGATCGTCAGCACGCTCGAGGGCGGTTACAACTTGTCCGCTCTGGGCCGCAGCGTGGTTGCGCATATACGGGCGCTGGCGAAGCTGTAGAATCAGGAAAAAATTGTGCAATGCGATCCCGGCGCATGCCGGGTCATTATTTCCATTTGGAGGCAGCGGGATGAAGGTGTTGGTACCTGTCAAGCGCGTCGTTGATTACAACGTCAAGGTGCGCGTCAAGTCGGATCAGACTGGTGTGGATATCGCCAATGTGAAGATGTCCATGAACCCCTTTGACGAAATCGCCGTCGAAGAAGCGACCCGCCTGAAGGAAAAGGGCACGGTCGCCGAAGTCGTGGCGGTTTCCTGCGGCGTTGCGCAATGCCAGGAGACGCTGCGCACCGCCATGGCCATTGGCGCCGATCGCGGCGTGCTCGTCCAGACTGACGCCGAACTGCAGCCCCTGGCCGTGGCCAAGCTGCTGAAGGCCTTGGTCGACAAGGAGCAGCCGCAGCTCGTGATCCTGGGCAAGCAAGCCATCGATGACGACGCCAACCAGACCGGCCAGATGCTGGCCGCGCTGCTGGACTGGCCGCAAGCCACGTTCGCCAGCAAGGTCGAGGTCGCCGACGGCAAGGTCACCGTGACGCGCGAAGTGGACGGCGGCCTGGAAACGCTGACGCTGAAGCTGCCTGCCATCGTGACCACCGACTTGCGCCTGAACGAGCCGCGCTACGTCACGCTGCCGAACATCATGAAGGCCAAGAAGAAGCAGTTGGACACCGTCACGCCGCAAGACCTGGGCGTCGATCCCGCGCCGCGCCTGAAGACGCTGAAGGTCAGCGAGCCGCCCGCCCGCAAGGCCGGCATCAAGGTGGCCGATGTCGCGGCCCTGGTGGACAAACTCAAGAACGAAGCGAAGGTGGTCTGACATGACGACGCTGGTTATTGCCGAACACGATAACGCCCAGCTCAAGGGCGCAACCCTGAACGCCGTCGCCGCCGCCGCCAAGATCGGAGGCGATGTGCATGTGCTGGTTGCCGGCGCCAACGCGCGCGCCGTGGCCGATCAGGCCGCGCAGGCCGCTGGCGTGTCCAAGGTGCTGCTGGCCGACGCGCCGCAACTGGCTGACGGCCTGGCCGAGAACGTGGCGGCCCAGGTGCTGGCTGTGGCGTCGAGCTACAGCCACATCCTGTTCCCGGCCACCGCCTCGGGCAAGAACGTGGCCCCGCGCGTCGCGGCCAAGCTCGACGTGGCCCAGATCTCCGACATCATCGGCGTGGAATCGGCCGATACCTTCCAGCGCCCGATCTACGCCGGCAACGCCATCGCCACCGTGCAATCGGCCGATGCCGTCAAGGTCATCACCGTTCGCACGACCGGCTTTGACGCCGTCGCGGCGCAAGGCGGTTCGGGTGCGGTGGAAGAGATCGCCGCTGTCGCCGATTCGGGCCTGTCCACGTTCGTGGGCCGCGAAGTCGCCAAGAGCGACCGTCCTGAGCTGGCGGGCGCGCGCGTAGTGGTATCGGGTGGCCGCGGTCTGGGCAGCGCCGAGAACTTCAAGATCCTGGATCCCCTGGCCGACAAGCTGGGCGCCGCCCTGGGCGCTTCGCGCGCCGCGGTCGATGCCGGCTACGCGCCGAACGATTGGCAGGTCGGCCAGACGGGCAAGATCGTCGCGCCGCAACTGTACGTGGCTGTGGGTATCTCGGGCGCCATCCAGCATCTGGCCGGCATGAAGGATTCCAAGGTCATCGTGGCCATCAACAAGGATGCCGAGGCTCCCATTTTCGGCGTGGCCGATTATGGGCTGGTCGGCGATCTTTTCCAGGTCGTGCCGGAACTGACGAGCGCGCTGTAAACCGCCTCTTCCCGCATCAAAAAACCGCAAGCCTCGTGCCTGCGGTTTTTTTTTTCTGGATTTTCCAAATGATTCTGATAATGTAATCGGCGCGCGGTTGGATCTACGGCGCATGTGCTTGACCTGTACAGAACGAAGGAGATTCGGGATGGAATGGTTCTTTGACACACTACGAAAGTATCCAGAGCTGGCGATTTTTCTGACTTTGGGCCTGGGATACTGGATCGGCGCCAAAAAGATCTTTGGCTTCAATCTGGGGGCCGTGACCGGGACTTTGCTGGTGGGCGTGCTGGTCGGCCAGCTCGACATCACGATCGCCCCCATTCTCAAGCAGGTGTTCTTCCTGCTTTTTCTTTTTGGTCTTGGCTACGGCGTCGGGCCGCAATTCTTCCGCGGCATGAAAAGCGATGGCCTTCCCCAGGTCATTTTCGCGGTCATCATCTGCGTGATCTGCCTGCTGGTGACATGGGGCACCGCCGTCGCCTTTGGCTTTGACGCCGGCACCGGCGCCGGGCTGCTCTCGGGCGCGCAGACCATTTCGGCCGTGATGGGCGTGGCGACCGACACGATCAACGGCCTGAACATCGATGCGGCGACCAAGAAGCAGTGGATCGACAGCATTCCGGTGGCCTACGCGGTCTGCTACATCTTCGGCACGGTGGGCAGCGCCTGGCTGCTGGCCTCGCTGGGGCCCAAGCTGATGCGCGTGGACATCGTGAAGGAATGCCAGGAATACGAGGCCAAGATGTCCGGCGGCGCGGATTCGATGGAACTGTCGGGCTACCGCAAGTTCACGGCGCGCGCGTACCGGCTGGACAATGCCGAGTACGTGGGCAAGACGGTGGCGGACCTGGAGGCAAAGTTTGTCGACGCCCGCGTCTTTGTCGAGCGCATCCGCCGCGGCGACCAGATCATCGATAGCGACTCCAGCACCGCGCTGCAGGCCGGCGACGTGCTGGGCGTGACGGGGCGCCATGATGCACTGGTCCTGCAGGCGGCGGGCATCATCGGCACCGAGGTCGAGGACCGGGACGTGATCAATCTGCCCGCCGAGATCATCGAGGTCGTCCTGACCAACAAGAACGTGGCCGGCAAGACGCTCAAGGAACTCGCCGAAAACGAGACCGTGCGGCAACTGGGCCGTGGCGTATTCCTGCGCAAGGTCGTACGGGGCGGTCACGAGATGCCGGTCAACTGGGGCCTGAAGCTGGACCGCGGCGATCGCCTTTTCATACTGGGCCCCAAGCGCGACGTCGAACGGGTGGTGGGCAAGCTGGGTTATGTGGACCGCGCCACCAATCAGACCGACATGGTGTTCGTGGGATTCGGCATCCTGATCGGCGGCCTGTTCGGCAGCCTGGTGATGACCGTGGGCGGCATACCCATCACGCTGTCGACGTCGGGCGGCGCCCTGATTTCCGGGCTGATCTTCGGCTACCTGCGATCCGTGCATCCGACCTTTGGCCGCGTGCCCGAACCGGTGCACTGGTTCCTGACCTCCGTCGGTCTTACCGCCTTCGTGGCGGTCGTGGGCATCGTGTCGGGTCCGGGCTTTGTTCAGGGCTTTCAGCAACTGGGCGCGAAGCTCTTCATCGCGGGCATCATCGCCACCAGCGTGCCGATGATACTGGGCGTGTTCATCGCGCGGTACGTCTTCAAATTCCACCCCGCCATCGCCCTGGGCGTCTGCGCCGGCGCCCGGACCACCACCGCCGCCATCGGACAGATCACCGAGACGGCCAAAAGTCAGGTGCCGGCCCTGGGCTACACGGTGCCTTACGCCATCGGCAATACCCTGCTCATCATCTGGGGGATTGTCATCGTCATGCTCATGTCTTAGCAGGATGGCCCGCAAGCCCTTGGGCTTGCGGGCGCCACAGCAAGCGCGGCAAGCGAAACGGCGCCGCTCTCAAGGCGCCTGTCATAACGCATACCAGGAGTATTGAAATATGGCTTCCACCACGCCTCTCACCGTCAGTCTGGCCTCGGCCTTGAAAACCACCCGGTCGCATCAGCGCGACCTGGAACAGCTATCGCCGTTCGAGCTGAAGGACTACCTGATCACACTGGCCAAGGACAGTCAGCAGTCCGCCACGGCGACCATGCTGAACGCGGGCCGCGGCAATCCGAATTGGATCGCCACCGAGCCGCGGGACGCCTTCTTTCTGCTGGGCCGGTTTGCCATGAAAGAGGCGCGCCGCGTACGCGACGATGGCATTCTGGCCGGCATGCCGGCAAAGAAGGGATGCGCCGACCGCTTGCGCAAGTTTCTCTCGAAGAACAAGGGCGAAGACGGCTACGACTTCCTGGCCGGCGTGTTGGAGTACGGCGTGAAGGTCAAGGCCTTCGACCCCGACGAGTGGATCCACGAATTGACCGACAGCATCATCGGCGACCACTATCCCGTGCCGCCGCGCGCGCTGGTGCATACCGAACAGATCATCCATGACTACCTGGTCAAGGAAATGTGCGACGGCCGTCCGCCCAGGGGCAAGTTCGACCTGTTTCCGGTCGAGGGCGGCACGGCGGCCATGTGCTACATCTTCGACTCGCTGCTGCAGAACGGCCTGCTGAAGCAGGGCGACACCATCGCGCTGTTCCTGCCGACCTTCACGCCTTACATCGAGATCGCGCATCTGGAGCGCTTCCAGTTCAAGATTGTCGCGATCAATGCCAGCAGCATGCGCGCCGACGGTACGCACGATTGGCACTATCCGGCCTCCGAAATCGCCAAGCTCGAGAATCCGAAGATCAAGCTGGCGGTCACGGTGAACCCCAGCAACCCGCCGTCCGTGGCATTCAACCCCGTGGAGATGAAGCAGATCGTGCGCCTGATCCGCAAGAATCCGGATCTGGTGCTGGTGACGGACGACGTGTACGGCACCTTCGTGCCGAACTTCCGTTCGCTGATGGCCGAAGTGCCGAACAACACGATCTGCGTGTATTCGTTTTCGAAGAATTTCGGCTGCACCGGCTGGCGCCTGGGCGTGATCGCGATTCACGAGAAAAACACGATGGACCGCCGCATCGCCGAGCTGCCCGCATCGTGGAAGAGTCGCCTGAACAAGCGCTATGGCGCCGTGACCATGGAGCCCGAAAAGCTCAAGTTCATCGACCGCATGGTCGCCGACAGCCGCAACGTGGCCTTGAATCATACGGCGGGCCTGTCGCTGCCGCAGCAGGTGCAGATGGGCTTCTTCGCGCTGTCCCATTTGCTGGACCTGAAGGACGCCTACAAGCATCTGACCATGGAGATCGTGCGAGGCCGTCGCGATGCACTCTGGCGCGGGCTGGGCATCCCGATGCCGCCGGAAGATCCGATGCGGGGCTGGTACTACGTGGAACTGGACTTCATGGTGTGGGCCAAGATCACGTATGGCGACGCCTTCTGCAAGTACATGACCGCCAATTATGAGCCGGTGGACTTCCTGTTCCGCCTGGCTGAAAAGTCGGGCGTGGTGTTGATGGATGGCGGCGGCTTCGGCGGTCCGCCGTGGTCTATCCGCATTTCGCTGGCCAATCTGGACGACGCCGACTATTCCAAGATCGGCAAGTACATGATCGAATCGGCGACCGAGTACGTCGAGGCCTGGAAGGCCGGCGAACTGGTGCGGTCGGGCCCGACGGCCGGCAAGGGCCAGACGGTCAAGGCCGCCGGGGCCAAGCGTGCCGCCACCGGCAAGACCGCGGGCAAGACCGCCGCCAAGAAGGCCGTGAAGAAGGCCGTGAAGAAGGCGGACACGGCGGCCAAATCCGCCAAGAAAGCCGCGGCGAAATAGGCAGCCACAGGGCGATATGACTTCATGACATGCTCCGTCGGGTTTTTCAATAGCGTCCCCATCGCGGTTTTGTTCGTCACGGTGGGATTGGGATACCTGATAGGCAAGCTGAAGGTCGGGCCGATCCAGCTCGGCGGGGTGTGCGGAACGCTCATCGTCGCCCTGCTGATCGGCCAGACGGGCTGCCAGATGCAGGGCGACCTGAAAGAGGTCGCGTTTGCCCTGTTCATCTTCGCCATGGGTTATTCGGGCGGTCCGCAGTTCTTCGCCAACCTCAACCGGTCCAGCCTGCGCTATATGGTGCTGCCGATCATCGAGGCCGCGCTGGTGCTGGCTATCGTGCTGACGGCGGTGCCGCTGTTCGGCCTGGATGCCGGCACGGCCGCTGGCCTGGCCGCGGGCGCGGCGACGGAATCCGCCGTGGTGGGCACGGCGGCCGAGGCGCTCAAGCACCTGGGATTGCCGGAGGCCGAAGTGCAGCGCATGGAAGCCAACATCGCCACGGCCTACACGCTGACCTATCTGGTGGGACTGATCAGCATCGTGTTCTTCACCAGTCAGGTGGCCCCGGCGCTCTTGCGCATCAATCTGCGCGAGGCGTCCAGGGCGCTGGAGGAAAAGCTGGGCGTGCCTCCGGGCGAGGGCGGCGAGTCCAATCTTCCGTCTCTGCCCAGGCTGGTGGGCCGCGCCCACGTCGTCAAGGATGTAGACGGCAAGACCGTGGCGGAGGTCGAGGCGCTGCTGGGCGGCCGCACGGCGATCAGCCGCATCCTGCGCAACGGCGAGGCGGTCGACGCCGCGCCGGAAGGCAGGCTGGCGATCGGTGACGTGGTGGTGGTGCTGGGCCTGCGCCGCTTCGCGCTGCGCGCCGGCTCGGTGATCGGCCCCGAGATCCAGTTGCCCGAGGCACATGCCGATGATCTCCAGCTCAGCGAGCGGGCCGTGGTGGTCAACAAAAAGGCAGTCAATGGGTACACGGTGGGCGAACTGGCCAAACGGCCCAATGCCCGCCGCGCCCGCGGCGTTTTTCTGCAGTCCATTGTCAGGTCCGGCCACGAGCTGCCGCTGACGCCCGCGACGGTGGTCCAGTACGGCGACCTGGTGACGCTGGTAGGCGCCGAACCGGAGCTGTCCGAGGCCGGAGCGGCGCTTGGCAGCGAATTGCGCCGCAGCGGCGTGACCGACCTGGTGTTCCTGGCGTTTGGCATCCTGGCCGGCCTGATGATCGGCAGCCTGAGCGCAAGGTTGTGGGGCATCCCGGTCTCGCTGGGCAGCGGCGGCGGGGCGCTGGTGAGCGGTCTGGTCTGCGGCTGGATCAATGCCAAGCGGCCGGCGATCGGGCACATGCCCGGCCATGCGGTGCAATTGCTGAAGGACCTTGGGCTCGCGGTCTTCGTCGCCTGCGTGGGCCTGTCGGCGGGCCCCGACGCCATTTCCCTGATCCGCCAGCACGGCGCGGTGCTGCCCGTGATCGGGCTGCTGGTATCGCTGGGGCCAGCCTGCCTGTCGCTGTGGGTGGGGCACAAGCTGCTGAAGATCGAAGGCCCGCTGCTGGTGGGCGCCATCGCGGGCCAGCACGTCAGCACCCCCGCCATCAGCGCCATCCTGACGGCCAGCGGCAGTTCCGTGCCGCTGCTGGGATACACGGTGACCTATGCGATCGCCAATGTGCTGCTGCCGGTGCTCGGGCCGATCATCGTGTCCTTGGCGTACCATCTGAGCTAGCGCTCCGCCGGCGGCAAGCCGGACGGGGCCCCTCAAGCGTAGACAGAAAACGCATTGGACCGGGAACGCCACGCGCCCCGCCGTCCGCCGCACCCGGAGACACCATGCCCTATGTAACCCCGTTGCAGGACTTCCGCTTCGCCCTGACCGAGCTCGCCGGACTGGACGACGTCCTGAAACTGCCCGGCTTCGAGGACGTGACGCCCGACCTGGTTGACGCGATCCTGCAGGAAAACGGCCGTTTCGTGGAGCAGGCCGTGGCGCCGCTGAATGTGCCCGGCGATACACACCCCCCTGTCTGGACCGATGGCCGTGTCGCCGCCACGCCGGGCTTCGCCCAGGGGTTCAAGGATTACGCGGCGGGCGGCTGGCAGGGGCTGCAGCATCCTCAGGCCTGGGGCGGGCAGGGACTGCCCAAGCTGGTGGCCGCCGCGCCGGGCGAGAACATCCAGGCGGCCAGCCTGGCGTTCTCCTTGTGTCCCATGCTGACCGACGGCGTGATCGAGGCACTCCTTACGGTAGGCTCGGACGCGCAGCGCAAGCAGTATGTGCCGAACCTGATTGGCGGCAAATGGACGGGCACCATGAACCTGACCGAGCCGCAGGCAGGTTCGGACCTGGCTCAGGTCGCCACGCGCGCAATCAGGCAGGACGACGGCAGCTATCGGCTGCATGGTCAGAAAATATTCATCACCTACGGCGAGCATGACCTGGCGGAAAACATCATCCACCTGGTGCTGGCCCGCACGCCGGACGCACCGGCGGGCGTGAAGGGCATATCGCTATTCATCGTGCCCAAGTTCCTGCTCGAACCCGATGGCGGTTTGGGCAAGCGCAACGATGTCTGGTGCGCATCGCTCGAGCACAAACTGGGCATACACGGCAGCCCGACCGCGGAGCTGCTGTACGGGGCAGGCAAAGGCGAGGTGGGCGAGGGCGCCGTCGGCTATCTGGTGGGCGAGCTGAACCGCGGTCTGGAGTACATGTTCATCATGATGAACGCCGCCCGCTATTCGGTGGGGCAGCAGGGGATCGGAGTATCCGAACGGGCCTACCAGCACGCGCTGGCGTATGCGCGCGAACGGGTGCAGGGGCGGGCGGTGGAGGGATCGGCCGGGCCGGTCGCCATTGCGCGCCATCCCGACGTGCAGCGCATGCTCATGACGATGAAGGCCTTGACCGAGGCCGCGCGCGCCGTGTCCTACGTGACGGCCGCCGCACATGACAAGGGCACCCACCACCCCGATCCGGAGCAGCGCGCGCGCAACCGCGCGTTCTATGAATACATGGTGCCCATCGTCAAGGGCTATTCCACGGAGTCGGCCGTGGAGGTCGCGTCCCTGGGCATCCAGGTGCACGGCGGCATGGGCTACATCGAGGAAGCCGGGGCGGCACAGTTCTATCGGGATGCCCGCATCCTGCCCATCTACGAAGGCACCACGGCGATCCAGGCCAATGACCTGGTCAGCCGCAAGACGCAGCGCGATGGCGGGGCTACCGCCTACGCCGCCATCGCGGCGATGCGCGAGACGCTGCGCGCGGTCGAGTCCGAGTCGTCGCGGGCGGCGGCGCCGGAACGCGACGCCCTGCGCCTGTTGCGCGACAACCTCGACGGCGCCATCCAGGCGTACGAGGCGGGCGTGGGCTTCATCCTGGAGCAGTCGGCCGCGAACATCCGGGCGGTCTACTCCAGCAGCGTGCCTTACCTGATGCTGGCCGGCGTGGTCCATGGCGGCTGGCAGATGGCGCGCGCCGTGCTGGTGTGCCGCCGCAAGCTGGCGGCGGGCGTCACCGATCCGTTCTATCGCGAGAAGGCCGCGACAGGGTTGTTCTATGCGGCGCATATCCTGCCGCGCGCATTGTCCTTGTCCGCCGCCGTGCGCGCGGGAGTCGTCGCGGAGGCCTGCGGGGCCGCTTCGAATATTGCATAAGGTTATATGACTTGCGTATTTCCTCCGCTAAAGGTTTGATGGAAGAATCGTTTCATACGGGGTACGCTCCCCCAAGAAACGCTGCCCTGCGCTGCCCGCCCATGATGGTAGGGCAGTCAGCCCCCAACACCTGATCCGCACACAGGAGACACCATGAGTCAACTACGCCTGGGCGATACCGCCCCTGATTTCGAACAGGAATCCTCGGCCGGCCCGATCCGCTTCCATGAGTATCTGGGCAATAGCTGGGGAGTGCTGTTCTCGCATCCGGCCGATTTCACGCCCGTCTGCACGACGGAACTGGGTTACACAGCCAAGCTGGCCGACGATTTCGCCAAGCGCAACGTGAAGGTTCTGGCCCTGTCCGTGGATGGCGCCGATTCGCACACCAAGTGGATCGAGGACATCAACGACACGCAGTCGACGAAGGTCAACTTCCCGATCCTGGCCGACAAGGACCGCAAGGTATCCGAGCTCTACGACATGATCCACCCCAACGCCAGCGCCACGGCGACCGTGCGTTCGGTGTTCATCATCGATCCGAACAAGAAGGTGCGCCTGACCATCACGTACCCGGCCAGCACCGGCCGCAACTTCAACGAAATCCTGCGCGTCATCGATTCCCTGCAATTGACCGACAGCCACAGCGTGGCCACGCCCGTCAACTGGGAAGACGGCGACGACGTGATCATTGTTCCGTCCCTGCAGGACGAAGCGGTGATCAAGGAGAAGTTCCCCAAGGGCTACAAGGCTGTGCGCCCGTACCTGCGCATTACGCCGCAGCCGAATAAGTAAATTCAAAAATGAGGGGTCGCCCCTCATTGCACCGACGGCCTTCGGGCCCTTATCGCCGCCGCCTTTCCCATAGGGGAACGCGGCGGTTTTCCATTGTTGGGACGGCGATCCTATATGCCTGAGAGCGATGAGCAATCAAAAAATGATTCGTTCCGTTCAGAATGGCCTGCCCGCAAACTTGCTTCCACATTACCGAACACAGGGAGCAAGGGATGTCTTTCAGGAAAGCCGGTTGGCTGGCCGCCTTGGCCGCAGTGACAGTTTCACTTGCCGCGATTTCGCCGGCGCAAGCCCAGCAGAAGCAAACGCTGCTGAACGTGTCCTACGATCCGACGCGCGAGCTGTACCGCGCCATCGATGACGCCTTCGTCAAGCAGTACAAGGAAAAGGCGAACGTCGACCTGACGATCCGCCAGTCGCACGGCGGCTCCGGGCGCCAGGCGCGTTCGGTCATCGACGGGCTGGAAGCCGATGTGGTGACCCTGGCGCTCGCCTACGACATCGACGCCATCGCCGACCGCGGCCTCTTGCCCGAAAACTGGCAGGCGCGCCTGCCGCAGAACAGCTCGCCCTACACGTCCACCATCGTGTTCCTGGTGCGCAAGGGCAACCCCAAGCAGATCAAGGACTGGGACGATCTTATCAAGGATGGCGTGCAGGTCATCACGCCGAATCCCAAGACCTCGGGCGGCGCCCGCTGGAACTACCTGGCCGCATGGGCCTATGCGCTGGAAAAGAACGGCGGCAGCGAAGACAAGGCGCGCGCCTTCGTCGGTGATCTGCTGAAGCATGTGCCGGTGCTGGATACCGGGGCGCGCGGATCCACCACGACCTTCGTGGAGCGCGGCGTGGGCGACGTCCTGCTGGCCTGGGAAAACGAGGCCTTCCTGGCGCTCGAGGAGCTGGGCCCGGACAAGTTCGATATCGTGGTGCCGTCGCTGTCCATCCTGGCGGAACCGCCCGTGGCCATCGTCGACAAGATCGTGGACAAGAAGGGGACGCGCGACGCCGCGCAGGCCTACCTGGAATTCCTGTACACGCCTGCTGCGCAGGAAATCATCGCGAAGAACTACTACCGGCCCCTGGACAAGACGGTTGCCGCCAAGTACGAGGCCAAGTTCCCCAAGGTCAAGCTCGTCACCATCGACGACAAGATCTTCGGCGGCTGGCGCAAGGCGCAGAAGGACCACTTCAGCGACGGCGGCACCTTCGACCAGATCTACCTGCCGCAGAAGAAATAATCGGACAACGATCGGACGACGGCCATGACTACCGCCTCGAACCCGACGGCAAACGGCGCGCAAGCGCCTTTCGCCGTTCGGCGCAATAGCCCGGGCGTGCTGCCCGGATTCGGCATTTCCATGGGCTACGCGGTGTTCTACCTCAGCGTGCTCGTGCTGATTCCCCTGGCTGCCTTGCCCATCAAGAGCGCGGGCCTGGGATGGCAGGGATTCTGGGACGCCGTGACGGCGCCGCGGGTGCTGGCGTCCTATCAACTGACGTTTGGCGCATCGTTCATCGCGGCGCTGGTGAACCTGGTGTTCGGCACTGTCGTCGCCTGGGTGCTGGTGCGATACCGCTTTCCCGGCAAGAAGATCCTGGACGCGCTGGTCGATCTGCCGTTCGCGCTTCCCACTGCGGTGGCCGGCATCGCGCTGACCGCCCTGTACTCACAGAAGGGCTGGCTGGGCGGGCCCTTGTCGGAATGGTTCGGATTGAAGGTCGCCTTCACGCCGCTGGGCATCGTGATCGCGCTGATCTTCATCGGGGTGCCCTTCGTGGTGCGCACCGTGCAGCCGGTGCTTGAAGACGTGGAGCGCGAAATCGAGGAGGCCGCGGCCAGCCTCGGCGCGGACCGCTGGCAGACCATCCGCAGGGTGGTCCTGCCGACTATCCTGCCCGCCCTGATGACGGGCTTTGCGCTTGCGTTCGCCCGCGCGGTGGGCGAATACGGATCGGTGGTGTTCATCGCCGGGAACATGCCCATGGTGTCCGAGATCACGCCGCTCCTGATCATTTCCAAGCTGGAGCAGTTCGACTATGCCGGCGCGGCCGCCATCGCGACCGTGATGCTGGGCCTGTCGTTCGTGCTGCTGCTGATCATCAACCTGTTGCAGGGCTGGCAGGCGCGCCGCGGCCTGGGGAGGCTGTCATGAGCGCATCGGACCGTCCCGCTCACCTGACCGAGCCGCGCTGGGTGCGCGGCGTGCTGCTGTTCGTGGCGTTGGCATTCCTGACGCTCTTTCTGCTGGTGCCGCTGGCGGCGGTGTTCGCCGAGGCCTTCCGGAAGGGGTGGCAGCTATACCTGGACGCGATTGTCGAGCCCGACGCGCTGGCGGCCATCCGCCTGACGCTGCTGGTCGCGGCGATCGCCTTGCCGGTGAACCTGGTGTTCGGCGTCGCCGCCGCCTGGGCCATCACCAAGTTCCAGTTCCGCGGCAAGCAGTTCCTGATCACGCTGATCGACCTGCCTTTTTCGGTGTCGCCCGTCGTGGCCGGCCTGGTGTTCGTGCTGCTGTTCGGCACCCAAGGCTGGTTCGGCGGCTGGCTGCAAGCCCACGACATCAAGATTGTCTATGCCGTGCCGGGGATCATCCTGGCGACGCTGTTCGTCACTTTTCCCTTCGTGGCGCGCGAGCTCATTCCGCTGATGCAGGCGCAGGGCAGCGAGGAAGAGCAGGCCGCGCTGACCCTGGGCGCCAGCGGCTGGCAGATCTTCTGGCGGGTGACCTTGCCCAACATCAAATGGGGCCTGCTGTATGGGGCCATCCTGTGCAATGCGCGGGCCATGGGCGAGTTCGGCGCGGTGTCGGTGGTGTCCGGACAGATCCGGGGTCTGACCAACACGATGACCCTGCATGTGGAGATTCTCTACAACGAATACCAATATTCCGCGGCGTTCGCCGTCGCCTCGCTGCTGGCCCTGCTGGCGCTGGTGACCCTGGTGGCGAAGAACGTGGTCGAGTGGCGCAATGCGCGCCTGATGCAGGACGCCGACCAGCCGGTCGAGTATCCCGGCCCTGCGGTGGCCATCAAGCCGGCAGTCGCCTGACGCGACCGGCAAGGAGACAGGCATGAGTATCGAAGTTCGCAATCTATCCAAGCGGTTCGGACAGTTCCGCGCGCTCAACGACGTGTCGCTGCACATTGAAACTGGCGAGCTGGTGGCGCTGCTGGGGCCGTCGGGCTGCGGCAAGACGACGCTGCTGCGCATCATCGCCGGGCTGGAGGCGGCCGATTCCGGCAGCGTGCTGTTCGCGGGCGAAGACGCCACGTCCGTGGATGTCCGCCAGCGCCAGGTCGGGTTCGTGTTCCAGCACTATGCGCTGTTCAAGCACATGACGGTGTTCGAGAACGTGGCCTTCGGCCTGCGCGTCAAGCATCGTTCGCAGCGTCCGTCCGAAGACCAGATCAAGCGCAAGGTGCACGACCTGCTGGGCCTGGTGCAACTGGACTGGCTGGCGGACCGCTATCCGGCGCAGTTGTCGGGCGGGCAGCGCCAGCGCATCGCCCTGGCGCGCGCGCTGGCCGTCGAGCCGCGGGTGCTGCTGCTGGACGAGCCCTTTGGCGCGCTGGACGCCAAGGTGCGCAAGGAACTGCGCCGCTGGCTGCGCCGGCTGCACGACGAGCTGAACGTGGCCAGCGTGTTCGTCACGCACGACCAGGAAGAAGCGCTGGAAGTGTCCGACCGCGTGGTGCTGATGAACGCGGGCCGGATCGAGCAGGTGGGCACGCCGCGCGAGGTGTGGGAAGGGCCGGCCACGCCTTTCGTCTACGGATTCCTGGGCGACGTGAACCAGTTGCAGGGCGTGGCGTCGCGCGGCGTATGGGAAGGCGCCGGCCTGTCGCTGCCAGCGCCCGAACTGGAGCAGGCCGACGCCCAGCGCGCCACCGCCTATGTGCGGCCGCACGAATTCGAGATCGAACGCTATCGCGCGGATGCCGATGGCATTGCGGTGCGGCTGTCGCACGCCTACCTGGCCGGGCCCAGCGCCTACCTGGAACTTGCTCGCGAGGATTCGGACGCGCTGATAGAGGCCGAAGTGCCGGAGCTTCTGTATCGGGAACTCAACCTGCGCGACGGCGAAATTCTTCTGGCGCGGCCCCGGCGGGCGCGCATCTTCGCGGTGCAACCATGACGTCGGCCGATCTTTCCGTGGAACTCGACGCCGCCCTGGCGGAGCGCTGGCGCGAGCTGGCGGCGCGCCTGGCGGATATCCAGCGGCGCTATCCGGACGCGGCGCTGGCGTCGTCGCTGGCGGCCGAGGACATGGTGCTGACGCACGCCATCTATGACGCGGACCTGGAACTCGAGGTGTTCACACTGGATACGGGCCGGCTGCATGCCGAGACGCTGGGCGTGCTGGACGCGGTGCGCGAACGCTATGGGCGCGAGGTCACGGTGTACCGGCCCGTTGCGGCCGCGGTGGACCAGCATGTGGCCGCGCATGGCGCTTTCGCCTTTTACGAAAGCGTGGAACTGCGCAAAGCCTGTTGCCAGATCCGCAAGGTCGAGCCGCTCAGGCGCGCGCTGTCGGGCCGCGGCGCCTGGCTCACCGGACAGCGGCGCGCGCAGTCCACCACCCGGGGCGAATTGCCGCTGGAAGAAGACGACGGCACGTTCGGTCTCTACAAGTTCAACCCGCTGGCCGAGTGGAGCGAAGACGACGTCTGGTCGGTCATCCGCGCGCTGGGCATTCCGTACAACCCGCTGCATGACCAGGGCTACCCGTCGATCGGCTGCGAACCCTGTACGCGCGCGATCCGCCCGGGCGAAGACCTGAGGGCCGGGCGCTGGTGGTGGGAGTCGTCGGACTCCAAGGAATGCGGCCTGCATGCGGGCAACCGGGTCATCAGTACCGTGGCGCGCGGCGATTGACGCCGGCCATGAATTCGAAATCTGTTTTAGGGGAATACCTATGTCTGCTGTGATCCAACGCAGCCACCTGGATTGGCTGGAATCGGAAGCGATATTCATCCTGCGCGAAGTGGCCGCCGAAAGCGAAAAACCCGTGCTGCTGTTCTCGGGCGGCAAGGACTCCGTGGTGCTGCTGCGCCTGGCCGAGAAAGCCTTCCGGCCGGGCCGCTTTCCGTTCCCGTTGATGCACATCGACACCGGGCACAACTTCGACGAAGTGATCGCCTTCCGCGACGCACGCGCGGCCGAGCTGGGCGAAACCCTGATCGTGCGCAGCGTCGAAGACTCGATCAGCCGCGGCAGCGTCGTCCTGCGGCGCGAGACCGATTCGCGCAATGCGGCGCAGGCCGTAACCCTGCTGGAGGCGATCGAGGAATTCGGCTTCGACGCCTGCATCGGCGGCGCCCGGCGCGACGAGGAAAAGGCGCGCGCCAAGGAACGCATCTTTTCGTTCCGCGACGAATTCGGCCAGTGGGACCCCAAGGCCCAGCGGCCCGAGTTGTGGAATCTGTTCAACACCCGCGTGCATCGCGGCGAGAACATGCGCGTGTTCCCGATCTCGAACTGGACCGAGCTGGATGTCTGGCAATACATCCAGCGCGAGCAGCTTGCGCTGCCGCCGATCTACTACACCCATGAGCGCGAGGTGGTGCGCCGCAAGGGCCTGCTGGTGCCGGTCACGCGGCTGACGCCGCCGCAGGAGGGCGAACAGGTCGAACGCCTGTCCGTGCGGTTCCGCACCGTGGGCGATATCTCCTGCACCTGCCCGGTGGCGTCAGATGCCGCCGACACCATGGCCATCATCGCCGAAACCGCGGTGACCGACATCACCGAGCGCGGCGCCACGCGCATGGACGACCAGACTTCCGAGGCCTCGATGGAGCGCCGCAAGAAGGAAGGCTATTTCTGAATGCACGATGCGCCGGCTCATGCCGGCGTCTGGGGACTCTTATGAACGCACTGAACGATTCCTTTCTTACCGGCGCCGACACTGGCGTGCTGCGCCTGATCACGGCGGGTTCCGTCGATGACGGCAAGTCCACCCTGATCGGTCGCCTGCTCTATGACAGCAAAGGCGTGTTCGCCGACCAGCTCGATGCGATTTCACGTGCCAAGCACAAGCGGGTCGCGGGCGACGGCATCGATTTTTCCTTGCTGACGGACGGGCTGGAAGCCGAGCGGGAGCAGGGCATCACCATTGACGTGGCCTACCGCTATTTCTCTACGCCCGCGCGCAAGTTCATCATCGCCGACGCGCCCGGCCACGAGCAGTACACGCGCAACATGGTGACGGGCGCATCGACCGCCGATGTCGCCGTCATCCTGATCGACGCGACGCGCGCGGCCGACGGCAAGCTGCTGCCGCAGACCAAGCGGCACAGCACCATCGCGCGCCTGCTGGGCATACGCCATATCGTGGTCGCCGTGAACAAGATGGATTTGGTGGACTGGGACCGTGCCGTGTTCGAGCGCATCCGCGATGCCTATGCGGATCTGGCGGCCAAGCTGGGCATCGCGCATTTCGATGCGCTGCCGCTGTCGGCGCTCAACGGCGACAACGTCGTCTCGCTGTCGCCGCAGACGCCGTGGTACCAGGGGCCGCCCTTGCTGGCCCTGCTTGAATCGCTGGATCTGGCGGCAGACGGCCACGCCTTGCCATTGCGCTTTCCGGTGCAGTGGGTGGCGCGTCACGACGGTAATCGCAAAGAGGATTTCCGGGGCTATGCGGGCCGCGTCGCCAGCGGCGTGCTGCGTCCCGGCGACGAGATCACGGTGCAGCCGTCCGGCGTGACGGCGGTGGTGCGCGAGTTGCGCGCCTTCGACCGCGCGCTGGATGAAGCCGTGGCCGGAGATTCGATCACGCTGGTGCTGGACCGCGATGTGGACGTGTCGCGCGGCGACGTGATCGTGCACGCGTCCGCGCCCGCGCAAGTGTCGCGCGAGTTCGAAGCCGAACTGTGCTGGCTGGATTCGCAGGCCCTGAATCCGGCGCGCAAGTATCTGCTGAAGTCGGGCACGCGCTTGACGTCGGCCAAGATACGCGCGGTGCTGTCGCATCGCGACATCCACGAACTGCAGGAAGTGGAGAACACGGACGGCACCTTGCGCATGAACGATATCGGACGCGTGTCGTTCACCACGCGCGAGGCGCTGGCGGTCGACCGGTATGACGATGTGCCCGCGACGGGCGCCTTCATTCTGATCGACGAGGCCACGCACCAGACCGCGGCGGCGGGGATGCTGCGCTGAAGGAAAAAGAGGCTGGAAAACAACGGCGCCTGGCCCGGATTTTTGGTGTTGTATTTCTTCCAAAGCCAATGCTGGCAAGGGTTTCCGGGGCATATCGCCAGGTGAAAACGATTTGTTCCGCCCTTGTCTTCGTCTTGCGGTAAAGTTGGGTTGTCTTACGAAAAGTTGTTTGGTGCTTGTCAAAACCACTGTGTTTTTGTACAGTAGTTTTCATGGCACGCACCGATCATTCTTTTCCCGCCGGTTCTGGGTCCCCGGCTGCCGCCCCCGCCGCCTTGCGCGGTCGGGGTGCGGTTACTAATGTTCGGCATCGCTTTCAACGCGACGACCGCGTCCAGGTCGACGACGGCTGGTCCTCGTCTGGCTTGCCCGCTGATTTCGTGGATTCCGTCCCCGATAATTCCTCGGACTTCCCGCGGACTGACGCCACCGTCATCCCCATCCTGCCCGACACCCGGTGCGCGCCGCCCGCCCCCAAGACCACGGTCACGGCGGAAGAAGCGCGCAAGATGCTGTCGCGCAATGATTCCCCCGATATCCCCTTCGACGTGGCGGTCAATCCCTACCGCGGATGCGAGCACGGTTGCGTGTATTGCTACGCCCGGCCCACGCATTCCTATCTGGGCTACTCCCCAGGGCTCGACTTCGAGACCCGGTTGGTGGCCAAGGCCAACGCCGTCCAGGCCCTGCGCGCCGAACTCAGCCGGCCGGGCTACAAGCCGTCGCCCATCAATATCGGATCGGCCACGGACGCCTACCAGCCCATCGAGCGCGACTGGCGCCTCACGCGCGGCCTGCTCGAACTCATGCTGGAAACCCGGCATCCCGTCACCATCGTCACGAAGAACGCGCTGGTCGCCCGCGACCTGGACCTGCTGGCAGCCTTGGCCGAACAGAATCTGGTGGTGGTCTACATCAGCATCACGACGCTGGACGCCGGCATGGCGCGCACGCTCGAGCCCCGTGCCGCCGCGCCGTGGCGCCGCCTGGAGGCCGTGCGCAGCCTGACCGACGCCGGCGTGCCGGTGGGCGTGTTGGTGGCGCCCGTCATCCCCTTCATCAACGACGAATCGATGGAACACATTCTCCAGGAGTCCAAGGCGGCGGGGGCGCATTACGCCAGCTATACCGTCCTGCGCCTGCCCTGGGAGGTCAAGACCCTGTTCGAGGACTGGCTTCACGCGCATTACCCCGACCGCGCCCAGCGCGTGCTGCATCGTATCGAAGACCTGCGCAACGGCCGCCGCAACGACCCGAATTTCGGCTCTCGCATGCGCGGCACCGGCATCTGGGCGGACCTGCTGCGCCAGCGATTCGCCGTGGCAACCCGCAAGCTGGGCCTCAACCGCCACCGGCTGGCGCTGGATTGCGACCGTTTCCAGCCCCCGTCGGGCCCGGGCGCCTCCTCGCCCCTGTTCGACGCCGGGGCCACCAGTTCCGGCCCGGCTTCTTCCGATTTCCTATCCCCGGTTGGCGCGCAAGCGTCTTCAGGGGTCCCTTTTCCTGCTGGTTTGCCCGCGGTCAGCGGTGCATACGGGCGCGGCGCGCGGCAGCTTCGCGCCGTGGCCGCCGGCCAGTTGTCATTGTTCGATTGACCGCAGGCTGCTGTCGCCTCGGGCGCATGCCATGGCGTTTCGCCACGGCGTTGGAACGTTTATCCAAGGAGTTCCCATGAACACCGCTGATTTTTCCGTCTTGTCGGATGAGCTTGTCGTTTCGCTGAACCCGCTGCGCCGCGGCGCGCATCGCGTCCGCGCTTTTTGCGCCAGGCTGACAGGTGTGGCCATGCCCTGGAACGCATCCGCGGCAGGCATTCCTTCCCGGCAGCGCGTGCGTTCGGCCACCAAGCCTGCCCGTTGGCCGTTCCCGCCCGCTCCCGTCGAAGAAGACGCGCTGGTGGGCAATACCGTGGTCGCCCCGGCGGTTCCGCTGGCCTTGCCGGTTGCGGCGCCGGTCTCGCCCGCCGCGCCGGCCGTCCGTAACCACAGCCTGGGCGATGCCACCGTTGAACCGATATCGAATCAGGTCACGATGAAGATGATGGTGACGGACGTGTTGCTGGTGCTGGCGTGGGGCGCAATGATCCCCGGCCTGATGTGGCTGGGTGTCGCCGGCGGCTTCTAGGCGGTTGATGGCCAGGCGCGTACCGGCAACGCCCGGGGCCGAAAGCCGTCAGCTCGATCCCAACAGGATCACGCCGGCCAGAATGGCCAGGCAGCCGGCCAGCCTGCCGGGTCCCACCTTTTCACGCAGCAGGAACATCCCCGCCAGGGTTCCCAGCATCATGGACATCTCGCGCGCAGGCGCGACCAGGCTGAGCGGAGCGCCATTGCGCAAGGCGTACAGCACCAGGATGTAACCCAGCGGCGACAAGAACCCCACCGCCAGCGCCAGGTGCCAGTGCCCGCGCATCGATTCCCAGGCCTGGGCGCGGCGGTGCAGCATGTGCGGGGTCATCATCGTGGTGCGCGTGACGCAGGTAAACCAGTCGAACAGCACCGGGCTGATCAGCAGCACCTTTACCCCGTAGGCGTCCACGACCGTATAGGCGGCGATGAACAGCCCGATCACCACGCCCCAGCGCACGCCCACCCAGGCCTGCGCATGCTTGAAGATGGCCAGCCGACCCTGCGTGGCGATCAGCAATACGCCTATCACCACGCACAGCATGCCGATAATGCCGGTGCCCGTGGCGGGTTCGCCCAGCAACAGGAATGCGCCCGTGGTGGACAGCAGGGGGCCGGTGCCGCGCGCAATGGGATAGACGACGGACAGGTCGGCCACCTGATAACCGCGCTGCAGGCACAGGCTGTAGCCCAGATGCAACAGGCTGGACGTCAAAATTGCGCCGACCACCGGCCAGGTCCACGTCATGCCGTCGTGCATCAGCACCCAGATCACCCAGGGGGCGTAGAGCACCGAAGCGCACAGGCCATAGGCAAAGACGAATGGCGCGCCCACCATGGCCGCCCGCTTGGCGAGCAGATTCCACGTTGCGTGGGCCATCGCCGCCAGGACGACCAATATCAGGGACGAGTACGACATGGTGGGAACAGCGTCAGATGACGTGTTTGTGACAGGAAAGGCGAAGCGTACCGCAAAGCCTGCGGCGGGGGCCCATGTTACCGGAGCCTCGGCCCAATTTTTGGTGTAGAATCAGCGGTTTGCCAAATCTCATCCTCTGCTTGCGGCACGAGCATCGCATGAACGTCCGACGGACTAATTGCATGCACACGCGAATTGCTTGATGTGACCCAGCTTGATTTGACCCAGCTTGATGTGACCCATCTTGATGGGACTCACCAGGATGTGGCCCATCGGGTCCGCGTGAAAACATCGAACGGCAAAAGTTTTAGTCCGCAAAGACATGATGATCTAGGAGTTCTAATGAACCTTATCGCTATCCTGGAACAGGAAGAAATTGCCCGTCTGACCGGCGGTCAAGCCAAGCCTGAATTTGCTCCTGGTGACACCGTCATCGTGAGCGTGAACGTCGTTGAAGGCACCCGCAAGCGCGTGCAGGCTTTCGAAGGCGTTGTCATCGCCAAGCGCAACCGCGGCCTGAACTCCGCGTTCACCGTGCGCAAGATTTCGTCGGGTGAAGCCGTGGAACGTACGTTCCAGCTGTACTCGCCGCAAATCGCCGGCATCGAAGTCAAGCGCCGCGGCGACGTGCGCCGCGCCAAGCTGTACTACCTGCGCTTCCGCTCGGGCAAGTCGGCGCGTATCAAGGAAAAGCTGGTCAGCAAGCAAGCCTCGGCGGCTTGATCGCTTATCGGTACACGGCCCTGCCTGTGTCGGACGCTCACGCCAACCCGCGTTTCCGTCCGGTACAGGTTTCCGGGTTAAAAAGGCACCTGCAAGGGTGCCTTTTTCTTTTCGAAAAGCCGCATGTCTGATTCCTCGTCTTCCGCACGGCCCCGACGGCCGCTGGCGCGCCCGGGCTTTGATCCGGCGACGCAACCCTGGGTGGTGGCCAACAAGTCCCTGCCGGCTGTGCCCTCCAGCCTGCTCACCCCGGATTCCCTGCGGGGCACGCTAAGCCAGCCGTCCACCTGGACGCTGGAACTTTCGCGCGACAACGACTTGCGCTATCCGGGACGCGAGGGTACGCCCGTGCCCGCCGCGGTGCTGATTCCGCTGGTGACGCGAGACGATGGCGTCCATATCATGCTGACCCAGCGCGCCGCGCATCTGCATGACCATGCGGGCCAGATCAGCTTTCCGGGCGGACGCATCGAGACGAGCGATTCCACCCCCGTCGCCGCGGCCTTGCGCGAGGCACAGGAAGAGACGGGTTTGCCGTCCAACCATGTGGAAGTGCTGGGCAGCATGCCGCCTTACCTGACCGCAACGGGGTTTTCGATCGTTCCCGTCGTGTCACTGGTGCGCCCGGGCTTTCAGTTGGCGCCCGATGCGTTCGAGGTGGCCGAGGTGTTCGAGGTGCCGCTGTCGTTCCTGATGGACCCCGCCAATCATCGCCTGTATGAAGCCAGGCTGGACGATGGCCGGGTGCGCCAGTATTACGGCATGCCTTATGGCAAGCATTTCATCTGGGGCGCCACCGCCGGCATGCTGCGCAATCTCTATCATCTGCTGCGTCACGGTTTCGCCCCGCGCTGATCAAGCCGATCGCTGGCGACGCGCACGCCTTGAAGGAAAACGGCCCCGGTAGGGGCCGTTTCCGTATGCGCTGGCGCAAGGTCAGTAGCGCTGCTGGCCCGCCAGGTTTTCTTCCAGGATGCGTTCGTACAGGGCATACCGCGCCGGATCGATTCTGCCCGCCTGCAACGCGGCAACCACGCCGCATCCCGGCTCATGCCGGTGCGAGCAGTTGTAGAAGCGGCATTCTTCGATGGGCTGCGTGAATTCCGGAAAGCCGCGGATGATGTCTTCGCGGGTCAGGTGCTGCAGACCAAAGGCCTGGAACCCGGGCGAATCGATCAGATCGCCGCCCGGATCGGGCAGGTGATAGAGCCGCGTGCTGGTCGTGGTGTGCTTGCCCATGTCCAGCGCGGTCGAGTGTTCACGCGTGGCGGCGGCGGCGCCGGGCACCAGCACGTTGAGCAAGGTGGACTTGCCCATGCCGCTCTGGCCCAGCAACAGGCTGGTGCGTCCGGCCAGGCGCGGCGCCAGCAGGGTCTGGACTTTTTCGGGTTCCAGCGCGCTCAGTTCGATCACGTCCACGCCCAACGCGGCGATGGGTGCCAGGCGCGCGCGCGCGGCCGGCAGCTCATCCTCAAGGTCAGTCTTGTTCAGGATGATCAGCGGCGAAATGCCCACGCTCCAGGCGCCCGCGAGCGCGCGGCCGGTCAGATCGTCCGAAAAGGTCGGCCGCACGGCGATCACGATCAGCAACTGGTCCACATTGGACGCAAACTGCTTGGAGCGCATTTCGTCGGAACGGAACAGGAGGTTGGTGCGCGGCAGGATGGCATCGATGGCGCCTTCGTCCTTGCCCTGGGGCGTGATCCGCACGCGGTCGCCCACGGCGGCGCCGGCCTTTTTGCCTCGGGGAAAGCACTTGCGCAATGCGCCGTCCGCAAGCTCCACGGTGTAGTGGCGCCCATGCGCGGCGATGATGCGGCCTTCCATGGGTTCGCGCCTGGGCAAGCCTTCGTAGGGGTCGGCGGGCGGTGAAGTCCGGGTAGTGCGCGGCGCGCTCATGCGGCGGGCGCCATCAGGTGGCGGATGCGCACGGCGGCGGGGGGGTGGCTGTCGTAGAAGGCGGAATGCACAGGGTCTGGAGTTAGCGTTGCGGCGTTGTCGTCGTAGAGTTTGACCAGCGCGGATACCAGGCGCTCGGGCGAACTCTGCTCGGCCGCGTAACGGTCCGCTTCGAATTCGTCGCGGCGCGAGTACCAACTGGCCAAGGGCGTGAACATGAAAGTGAATACGGGAATGACCAGGAAGAACAGCAGCAGGGCCATGGCGTCGTTGCGTCCGCCCAGTTGCGGCAGCACGCCCAGGCCCACGTAGAACCACGGCTGCTGGGCCACCCATCCCAAGATGGCGAAGAATACCAGCGCCGCGCCAAAGCTGAAGACAATGCGCTTGATGATGTGGCGCTTGGCGAAATGGCCCAGTTCATGCGCCAGCACCGCTTCGATCTCATCGGCGTTCAGGCGAGCCAGCAAGGTGTCGAAGAATACGATGCGGCGCGAACGGCCGAAGCCCGTGAAGTAGGCATTTCCATGGGCGGAGCGGCGCGATCCGTCCATCACGAACAAGCCGTTCAAGGCAAAGCCGCAGCGTTGCGCCAGGCGCTGGATGCGACCGGCCAGTTCGGGGTCGGACAGCGGCGTGAACTTGTTGAAGAGGGGGGCGATGAACATCGGGTAGATGACCAGCAGCGCCAGATTGAATGCCGTCCACAGCGCCCAGGCCCAGACCCACCAGTAGGCGCCCGCGCTGCCCATCAGCCAGAGCACCGCCGCGGCCAGGGGCAGGCCCAGCACCGCCGCGACCAGCAGGCCCTTTACGGCGTCGGCGACGAACAGTCCGGGCGTCATGCGGTTGAATCCGAAGCGCGCTTCCAGTTTGAACTGCCGCCACAGCGTGAAGGGCAGGCCCAGCAGGCCCAGCACCAGCGCCACCGCCACCAGCAACAGCATCTGGCGCAGGAAGTCGTTGCTGGTAAGCTGGCTTACCAGCAGGTCGATGAATTGAAGTCCGCCCATCAGGGTCAGGCATACCAGCAGGATGGCGTCATAGGTGCGCTCGAGCATGCCCAGCTTGACCCGAGCCACCGTGTAGTCCGCCGCGCGCTGATGGCTGGCCAGGCCGATGCGATGGGAAAATTCCGACGGCACCTGGTCGCGATTGCGGGCGACATGGCGGATCTGGCGCGAGGCCAGCCACATGCGCACGGCGATATCGGTCAGCAGAAAGGCAACGAACAGCAGTGTGAACATGGGCGATGCGGTTTGCTCAAGAAGGGATGTGCGAAAATCGCGTGTTTTATAGGCAAATTATATGGCTGCGAACGAAAACCGCCTGATCTGGCTGGACATGGAAATGACCGGGCTGGACCCCGAGAAAGAACGCATCATCGAAGTCGCCGTCGTGGTGACCGAGCCTGATCTTACGGTCGTGGCCGAGGGGCCGGTCATTGTGGTGCACCAGTCCGACAGCCTGCTCGCCGCCATGGACAACTGGAACAAGTCCACCCACGGCAAGAGTGGCCTGATCGACAAGGTCAAGGCATCCACCGTGTCCGAGGCGCAGGCAGAGGATACGCTGTTGGCGTTCCTGGCGCAGCATGTGCCTGCGGGGAAGTCGCCGATGTGCGGCAACACGATCAGCCAGGACCGCCGCTTCATGTTTGCTTACATGCCGCGCCTGGAGCAGTTCTTCCATTACCGCAACCTGGACGTCAGCACGCTGAAGGAATTGGCGCGCCGCTGGGCGCCTGCCGTGTACAAGGGATTCGAGAAAAAGAGCCGCCACGAAGCGCTGGCCGACATCTACGAGTCCATCGAAGAGCTCAAGTACTACCGCGAGCACTTCCTGAAGGTGTGACCTCTTCCGTCACCGATTGATCAGGTGCCTGTACGTCCATGCAGTCTTATTCCGTTGCCGCCATCCGCCATGCCGAACGGCTCGCCCTGAAGGAGGGGCGGGCGCTGATGCCGCTGGCCGGCGCGGCGGCCGCCCGGTACGCCGCCGAGCGCATCCCGCCAGGCACGCGCGTGCTGGCGCTGGCTGGCCCGGGCAACAATGGCGGCGATGCCATGGAGGCAGCCGCCGGGCTGCATGCCCGGGGTTTTGAGACGTGCGTGTTGTTGCCGGCGGATCCCGCCAAGCTTCCCCCCGATGCCGCGCGCGCCCATGCGGGCTGGCTTGCCTCGGGCGGGATCGTCCGTGCGGCGCTGGCCGGGGACGAAGCGCCCGGCCTGGTCATCGACGGCCTGTTCGGCATAGGCTTGAACAGGCCGCTGGAACCCCATTGGCAGGCACTGGTCGATGCCGTGAACCGCTGGCGGGTGCCGGTGCTGGCGCTGGACGTGCCCAGCGGAATCGATGCCGATACCGGCGCCGCGCTGGGCAGGCCGGTCCGGGCCCGTTGGACACTTTCGTTCATTGCGCCCGCCAATGGCGTGGCGCTGCCAGGCCCCGGGCGCGATGCCGCGGGCGAACTGCACGTGGACACCTTGGGCGTGGCCATGCCCGGCAGCGCTGCGCTTTAGTGTGAACGGATCCTAGCGCGGCCGCCCGCCGAAGCGCGATTCCACGTCCGCCGCCAACGGCGCGTAGCGCTCATTGTCCTGGCCGGCCACGGCGTCCAGATGCGTTTCGGACGCATCGAAAATCTTCCAATAGATGCGCCCGCACAGTTCGCGCGCGGCGTGGCCGGGCCAGTCGCCGGGCAGCATGGGCCCGGGCAGTTGGGGGTCGTGCAGCACGATCCGGCGCCAGTTGTGCAGCAGCATGACCCGGGCCGTGAAAGCCTCTGCCGGGGCGGGTGCGTCTTCCAGCAGCTTTTCCAGCGGGCCGAAATTCCTGGAGAACTGCCGGTATTGTTCTGCCACGTCGTCCAGGTTCCAGCATTGCGAGGCGAGGCTGGCGATCGGCAGGCCGCCCGCGCCGGCCAGGTCGCGGGCCGACAGCACCAGCGCCCGGTCAGGAATGCCCAGCTTGTCCAGGATGTCGTGCGCGGCGCGCGCCTCGGTGTGCGGGTGCGCGAACAGGCCCGGCGCGATCATGCCAAACCCTTCCCACACCAGCTCGCGGCGCAGCTCGCCGCGTTCGGCCAGGCCGTTGCCGGTACGCGGCAGCGCCACCAGCGTCCATTCCCCGTTCCATTCCTTTGCCGCGCCTTCATAGATGCGCTGCGAGGCGTGGGAGGTATGGCGCGCGCCTTGCTCTGAAATCAGATACAGGCTGCGCCGGCCATGCCGTTCCGATTGCAGCCAGTTCTGCGCCACCAGGCGGAACACGCTGGTGCGCAGCAGGCGTTCATTGATCCCCAGGGGGGCCAGCAACTCGATCAGGCTGCCTAGCCAGATAGCGCCGCCGTGCGGAGCCAGCGCATCGCCCAGCACGCTGACGCATAGCGATTTTGCTCGGGGCGGATCGCTTTTCAACAAGCGGGACAGAGAGCGGTCGAGGGGCGACTGAGGGTTTGCCATAAGGGGGCCGCAAGGGGGCCAGTATCGGGATCCTCAACATGATACATAAATCCAATGTGATACAGATTTGAGTTTGACAATGATTTTTTTGTATTAAATAATCCTCCTATGACATGACGGCACTGCGCAGCGTTTGCCTTGCGTTTTCGCAAACCGTCTCAAGGAGACAGACATGTACGCTCAACTCGTCGAAACCGGCGTCAAGCAGGTCAAGACCGCGGACCAGCTTGAGGGCCCGGAACAGACGTTCCAGCGACGCATCGACGATGGCGTCCGCATCGAGGCCAAGGACTGGATGCCGGAGGCTTACCGCAAGACGCTGGTGCGCCAGATCTCGCAGCACGCGCACTCCGAAATCGTGGGCATGCTGCCAGAGGGCAACTGGATCACCCGCGCGCCGTCGCTCAAGCGCAAGGCCATCCTGCTGGCCAAGGTCCAGGACGAAGCGGGCCACGGGCTCTATCTGTACAGCGCCGCCGAAACGCTCGGCGTGTCGCGCGACGACCTGATCGACGACCTGCATGCCGGCCGCGCCAAGTACTCCAGCATCTTCAATTACCCCACGCTCAGTTGGGCCGACATCGGCATGATCGGCTGGCTGGTCGACGGATCCGCGATCATCAACCAGATCCCGCTGTGCCGCTGCTCCTATGGCCCCTATGCGCGGGCGATGGTCCGCGTCTGTAAGGAAGAATCCTTCCACCAGCGCCAGGGTTACGACCTGCTCATGCAGATGTGCCTGCACGGCACCGCTGAACAGAAGGCCATGGTGCAGGACTCGCTCAACCGGTGGTGGTGGCCGGCCCTGATGATGTTCGGCCCCTCGGACGCCGATTCCCCCAACAGCGCCCAGTCCATGGCCTGGAAGATCAAGCTCTTCTCCAACGACGAGCTGCGCCAGAAGATGGTGGACCAGACCGTGCCCCAGGCCGAATACCTGGGCCTGACCGTCCCGGATCCCGATTTGAGGTGGAACGCCGAGCGCGGCCATTACGACTTCGGCGAGATCGACTGGAGCGAGTTCTACGCGGTGCTCAAGGGCCATGGCCCTTGCAACCGGGAGCGCCTGGCCGCGCGCGTCAAGGCGCACGAAGACGGCGCCTGGGTCCGTGATGCGCTGGTCGCCTACGCCGACAAGCAGGCCGAACGCAAGGTGGCTTGAAGGGAAGGGTCCACCCCGAAGCGCTGCGCGCTTCCCCCTGGGCGGGCCCCCCTCAAGGGGCGCCGCAGCGGAGCCGGATCCGCGCGGCTGCGCTGGCCGCACCCGCGTTCGGGATGGACGATTTTTCAGGCACATCCTTTTTCTTTATTCATTGCAAACCGGGTAGCGCTGAGCGTGCCCGGCATTAGAGGAAATCCATCATGAGCAAAGACTGGCCTCTGTGGGAAGTATTCATCCGCAGCCAGCATGGCCTGGCGCACAAGCACGTTGGCAGCCTGCACGCGTCCGACGCCGAAATGGCGATCAATCACGCCCGCGACGTCTATACCCGCCGCAACGAGGGCCTGAGCATCTGGGTGGTGCGCGCGTCCGATATCTCGGCCAGCAGCCCGGGCGACAAGGATCCCCTGTTCGAACCCGCCAACAGCAAGGTTTACCGGCATCCGACGTTTTTCCCGATGCCCGAAGAAATCAAGCACATGTAAGGCGCCGGGGGAGACATGGACAAGACATTCTTTGAGTACCTGCTGCGCCTGGGCGATTCGTCGCTCATCCTGTCGCAGCGGCTGGGCGCCTGGACCGGCCACGGACCCATCCTGGAAGAAGACCTGGCGCTGACCAATACCGCGCTGGACCTGCTGGGCCAGGCCCGCATGTGGCTGACCCTGGCCGGAGAGGTCGAGGGCGTCGGCCGCGACGAAGATGCGCTGGCCTATCTGCGCGACACGCACCAGTTCCACAACGTGCTGCTGGTGGAACGCGACAACGGCAACTACGCCGACACGATGGCGCGGCAATTTCTGTTCGACGTCTGGCACTACTTTCTGCTGCAGCGCCTGGAAAAGTCGTCGGACGAGCGCGTCGCCGCGATCGCCGCGAAGGCGATCAAGGAAGTGACCTATCACGTGCGCCGTTCGTCGGACATGGTGGTTCGCCTGGGCGACGGCACCGCCGAAAGCCATGCCAAGATGCAGGCCGCCATCGACGACGCCTGGCGCTTCACCGGCGAACTGTTCGCCGACGACGCCATCGATCTGGAACTGGCATCCCGCGGCATTGGCTGTGAACTGTCGGCGCTGCGGCAGCCCTGGCTGGCGCATGTGCGGGAAGTGCTGGAAGAGGCCACGCTGAACGTGCCCGACGAGGCCGCCGCGAACCACCTGGCGTACCAGGGCGGCCGCCAGGGCAGGCACACCGAGGCGCTGGGCTACGTGCTGGCCGAAATGCAGCATCTGCCGCGCGCCTATCCGGGAGCGACATGGTGAACGCGCTGGCGCCCGTTTCCGACGACCAGGTCTACGCCTGGCTGCAAGAGGTTCCCGATCCGGAGATCCCCGTGCTGTCCGTGGTGGATCTGGGCGTGGTGCGGGATGTGTCGTGGGACGGCGACGCCTGCGTGGTTGTCATCACGCCTACCTATTCCGGCTGCCCGGCCATGCGCGAGATCACGCAGGACATCCGGCAGACGCTGGAGCGTCACGGCGTGGGCGAGGTCCGGGTCGAAACCCGGCTGGCCCCCGCCTGGACGACCGACTGGATGAGCGAGAAGGGGCGCGAGGCGCTCAGGGGCTACGGCATTGCCGCGCCCGCCGAACGCGCCATCGACATATCGGGCATCAGCCGCCGCGCGGCCGCCCCAGCCATCGCGTGCCCGCGCTGCGGCTCGCGCGACACGCGGCTGGTCAGCGGCTTCGGGTCCACGTCGTGCAAGGCCCTGTACCGCTGCGTGGCTTGCCGCGAACCCTTCGATTATTTCAAGACTCACTGAGAGCGGGTGCCAAGATGAGCCAGAACCAATTCCATTCCTTGAAGGTCGCCTCGGTGGCGCGCAATACGCGCGACGCGGTGGTCGTCACCTTCGACCTGCCCGATACGCTCGCGGACGCGTTTTCCTTTCTGCCCGGCCAGTACCTGACGCTGCGCACGCAGCTCAATGGCGAAGAGCTGCGCCGTTCGTATTCCATCTGTTCCGCCCCGCACGACAAGCTGCTGCGCGTGGCGATCAAGAAGGTGGACGAAGGGACATTCTCAAGCTGGGCCAACCACGAACTGCAGCCCGGCCAGACGCTGGAAGTGATGGCGCCTGCCGGCAATTTCACGGTCGATTTCGCGCCCGAGAACCAGCGCCACTATGTGGCGTTCGCCGTGGGCAGCGGCATCACCCCGGTGTTTTCGCTGGTCAAGACCGCGCTGTCGACCGAGCCGCGCAGCAAGTTCACGCTGTTCTTCGGCAACCGCGCGTCGTCCGCGGTGCTCTTTCGGGAAGAAATCGAAGACCTGAAGAACCAGTACATGGACCGCTTTTCGCTGGTTTATGTCATGAGCCGCGAAACCCAGGACATCGAACTCTTCAACGGCCGCCTGGACGGCGACAAGGTCGACCAGCTCATGTCGGCCTGGATGAGCCCCGATGATATCGATTACGCTTTTGTCTGTGGCCCGCAGACCATGACGGAAAGCGTGGTCGAGCGGTTGCAGGCCCGCGGCATTCCGAAGTCGAACATCAAGTTCGAACTCTTCGGCGCGCCGAAGGGGCCGCGCGCGCTGCGCACCGGCCAGGACGCCCGCCAGGCGCCCGGCAAGGGCCAGTGCGAGGTCACCGTGGTGCAAGACGGGCACAGCCGCAAGTTCGTCATTGAAAAGAACAAAGACAGCGTGCTGGACTCGGCGCTGGCGCAGGGAATCGAACTGCCGTATTCGTGCAAGGGCGGGGTGTGTTCCACCTGCCGCTGCAAAGTGATCGAAGGTGAAGTGGACATGGACGCCAACTTCGCCCTGGAAGACTACGAAGTGGCGCGCGGCTTCATCCTGAGCTGCCAGAGCTTTCCGGTCAGCGACCGCCTGGTCATCGACTTCGACCAGGAAACCTGACCCGGCGCGCGCCAGGCAGAAATTCATATCCATTTGGAGAGACAAGCGTGTCCCAGAAATTCTTTGATCGCCACCAGCCCCTGCTGGAACAATCCCTGGCCGCCGCCGCGCTGCGTGGCTACTGGAGCCCGTTCGCGGAGTCGCCCAGCCCGCGCAACTATGGCGAAACCGCCAACGACGACGGCCGCGCCGCCTTCGAAGCCTTGAAGGGCAAGCCCTTTCCGCTGAACCTGCACGATGCCGACGGCACGGTGGGCGGTGAAAAGTCGCCCTACGGTTTCGACCTGGGTATCACGTATCCGCGCGTCCCCGCCGACAAGCTGATCGCCGCGTCCAAACGCGCGCTGGAAGACTGGCGCCGGGCCGGCCCGCAGGCTTGGGTGGGCGTTTCGCTGGAAATCCTGGCGCGCCTGAACAAGCTCAGTTTCGACATCGCCTACGCCGTCCAGCACACGACGGGACAGGGCTTCATGATGGCCTTCCAGGCCGGCGGCCCGCACGCCCAGGACCGCGGCTTTGAAGCCGTGACCTACGCCTGGCAGGAAATGTCGCGCGTGCCCGGCGTCGCCATCTGGGAAAAGCCGCAGGGCAAGAACGATCCGATCCGCATGGAGAAGCAGTTCACCGTGGTGCCGCGAGGCGTGGCGCTGGTGATTGGCTGCTCGACGTTCCCCACCTGGAACGGCTATCCCGGGCTGTTCGCCAGCCTGGCGACCGGCAACACCGTGATCGTCAAGCCGCACCCCGGCGCCATCCTGCCGCTGGCGATCACCGTCAAGGTGGCGCGCGAAGTGCTGCAGGAAGCAGGGTTTGACCCCGATGTGGTGCAATTGGCCGCGCATGCCGCCGGCGACGACACCGCGCAGAAGCTGGCGCTTGATCCGGCCGTCAAGATCGTCGACTTCACGGGCAGCACCGCCAACGGCGACTGGCTCGAGAACAACGCCCGCCAGGCGCTGGTCTACACCGAGAAGGCCGGCGTGAACCAGGTGATCATCGATTCCACCGACGATCTGAAGGGCGTGACGCGCAACCTCGCGTTCTCGCTGGCCCTGTATTCGGGCCAGATGTGCACGGCGCCGCAGAACATCTACGTGCCGCGCGATGGCATCAATACGCCGGAAGGCCGCGTCAGTTTCGACGACGTCGCCGCCGCGCTGGGCGTGGCGCTGGAGAAAGTGGGCGCGGACGCCGCGCGCGCCGTCGAGCTGACCGGCGCGATCCAGAACGAGGGCATCGTCGAGCGCATCGAAAAGGCGCGGGCCCTGGGCCTGCCCGTGGTGGCTGACAGCAAGACGCTGGCCCATCCCCAGTTCGAGAACGCCTGCGTCCGCACGCCGTTACTGCTGCGCGCCGAAGCCGGCAACGCCGCTCTCGGCCAGGAATGGTTCGGCCCCATCGCCTTCGTCGTGGCCACCGATTCCACCGCCCACAGCATCCAGCTTGCCCGCGACAGCGTCATCCAGCATGGCGCCCTGTCTTTGTCCGCCTATACGACGGACGACCGGGTGGCCGAGCAGGTGCAGGATGCGGCGGAAGTGTCCGGTGTGTCGCTCTCGCTGAACCTGACCGGCGCGGTGTTCGTCAACCAGACCGCCGCCTTCAGCGATTTCCACGGCACCGGCGCCAACCCGGCGGCCAATGCGGCGCTGTCCGACGCGGCGTTCGTATCTAATCGCTTCCGCGTGGTGCAAACCCGCCGTCACGTCTGAGCAGGGTCGATCGCACATGAGCTACCAGGATATTCAATTCGACCTGTCCGGCGGCATCGCCCGCCTGACGCTCAACCGCCCGGACAAGCTGAACAGCTTCACCGCCAACATGCATGCGGAAGTGGCCGATGCGCTGACGCGCATCGAAACCGAAGGCGCGCGCGTGCTGGTCCTGACCGGCGCGGGCCGGGGCTTCTGCGCGGGCCAGGATCTGAGCGAACGCAAGCCCGCGGCCGACGGCACGCCGCCCGATCTGGGCGAGACCGTCGACAAGTTCTACGCGCCGCTCGTGCGCCGCCTGAATGCGCTGCCCATGCCCGTCGTGGTGGGCGTGAACGGCGTGGCCGCGGGGGCGGGGGCGAACCTGGCGTTCGCTGGCGACATCGTCATCGCGAAGGCCTCGGCCAACTTCATCCAGTCGTTCTGCCGCCTGGGCCTGATTCCCGACACCGGCGGCACGTATGCGCTGCCGCGCCTGGTCGGCCGTGCTCGCGCCATGGGCCTGGCCATGCTGGGCGACAAGCTCAGCGCCAAGCAGGCGCAGGAATGGGGCCTGATCTGGCAATGCGTCGCGGACGAGGAATTCGACGCCGAACTGGACCGCCTGGCCACGCATTTCGCGGCCGCGCCCACCAAGGGCCTGGCCTTTACCAAGCGCGCCCTGCAGGCCAGCCTGGGCAATGACCTGTCCACGCAGCTCGACCTGGAACGCGACATGATGCGCGAACTGGGCCGCAGCGCGGATTATGCCGAAGGCGTTGCCGCTTTCCTCGGCAAGCGCGAACCGCAATTCAAGGGGCAATGATGAGCACCCACGTTCCCCCCGTTGAAGTGCCGGCCGATCCCCAGGAACTCGCGCAGGCCGTGGGCTCTGTCATGTACGCGGGCGATGCGGCGACTCAGGGCCTGGACATGAAGATCGAGGAAATGGCGCCGGGCTATGCGCGGCTGACGATGCGCGTGCGCGCCGACATGCTGAATGGCCACAAGACCTGCCATGGCGGGTTCATCTTCGCCCTGGCCGACAGCGCGTTCGCGTTTTCGTGCAATTCCCGCAACGTCAGCACCGTCGCCTCCGGCTGCACCATCGACTACCTGGCCCCCGGCTTCGAGGGCGACATGCTGACCGCCGTGGCCCAGGAGCGTTCGCTGGCGGGGCGCACGGGCGTTTACGACGTCACCGTCACCAACCAGGACGGCCGCAACGTCGCGTTGTTCCGGGGCCGTTCCTATCGCATCAAGGGGCAGATCGTCGGAGTGCCGGCGGACGCGTGACCGCGCCGTCAACCAAAGAGAAGGCCGCCGGCCGAGGCGAGCGCGGATTGCAGCCGCGCCGCCGGAGCCGGGGCGTAGAGAATTTCAGGAGAGACAAAACATGCCCAATACCATGAGCAAGCCGGGGCTGGATCCCATCGAGCATGCCAGCCAGGATGAACTGCGCGCCCTGCAGCTCGAGCGCTTGAAGTGGTCGCTCAAGCACGCCTACGAAAATGTGCCGCACTACAAGAAAGCGTTCGACGAAGCCGGTGTGCATCCGGACGACCTGAAGCAGCTATCCGACATTTCCCGGTTCCCGTTCACGACCAAGAAGGAACTGCGCGAGAACTATCCGTTTGGCATGTTCGCCGTCCCGCGCGAACGCATCTCGCGCATTCACGCATCCAGCGGCACGACCGGCAAGCCGACGGTGGTAGGCTACACCAAGGGAGACCTGGACAACTGGGCCAACCTGGTGGCGCGCTCGATCCGCGCCGCGGGCGGCAAGCCCGGCGACACGGTGCACGTGGCCTACGGCTACGGCTTGTTCACGGGCGGCCTGGGCGCGCATTACGGCGCGGAACGCCTGGGGTGCACGGTCATCCCGATGTCGGGCGGACAGACTGAAAAACAGGTGCAGTTGATCAACGATTTCCGTCCGGACATCATCATGGTCACGCCCTCCTATTTCTGCAATATTCTGGAAGAACAGCGCCGCCAGGGCATTGATCCGCGTCAAAGCTCGCTGCGTATCGGCATCTTCGGCGCCGAGCCGTGGACGGGGCAGATGCGCGCCGACATCGAGACCGAAGCCGGCATCGACGCGGTGGACATCTACGGCTTGTCCGAAGTGATGGGGCCGGGCGTGGCCAGCGAATGCGTCGAAACCAAGGACGGCCCGGTGGTGTGGGAAGACCACTTCTACGCCGAGATCGTCAATCCGGATACGGGCGAGCCCGTGGCCGACGGCGAAGCCGGCGAACTGGTGTTCACGTCGCTGACCAAGGAAGCGATGCCCATCGTGCGCTACCGCACGCGCGACCTGACCCGCCTGTTGCCGCCGACGTCGCGCAGCATGCGCCGCATTGGCAAGATCACGGGCCGCAGCGACGACATGCTGATCGTGCGTGGCGTGAACATGTTCCCCACGCAGGTCGAAGAGCTGGTCCTGAAGATCGCCCAACTGGCGCCGCATTACCAGCTTGTGCTGACGCGCACGGGCAACATGGACGAGCTGGAAATCCTGACCGAGGTGCGCGCGGAATTCTCGGGCCTGTCGGACGTGGAACGCGCCAGCCTGGGCAAGCAACTGCAGCACGCGGTCAAGACGCACATCGGCGTGAGCGCCCGCATTCAGGTGTCGGACGCCGGCCACGTTGAGCGCACCCTGACCGGCAAGGCGCGCCGCGTGATCGACAAGCGGCCGAAGTAGGGCCCCGGGAGAAAGGGCCCCCACGCCGCACTCGCTGCGCTCGCTTGCTGCCCCCCGGGGGGGCTGCCCCGCCTTGGGGCGGCCCGGCGGCGGGGCGGTTGTATACGGCCCCCACGCCGCACTCGCTTCGCTCGCTTGCTGCCCCCCGAGGGGGCTGCCCCGCCTTGGGGCGGCCCGGCGGCGGGGCGGTTGTATACGGCCCCCACGCCGCACTCGCTGCGCTCGCTTGCTGCCCCCCGGGGGGGCTGCCCCGCCTTGGGGCGGCCCGGCGGCGGGGCGGCAGTAGATGGCCCCCACGCTGCGCTCGCTTGCTGCCTCGCTTTGGTGCGGTTGTCTAGCGCGCCACGGCGCGGACGATGTGCCGATACCAGTAGTGCAACAGGGCGGCCGATAGCGCCAGGCCGACCATGGCCATCAGCCACATGCTGCCCGCGCCTTCGGGCGAGCCGGGCACCAGCATGCCGCGCAATCCGTCCAGGCCGCCGCGCCCCGGGCCGAAGCCGAACCACCAGCCGCCCACCAAGCCGACGCCGGCCAGCGCCACCATCTGCAGCAGCAGCGGAACCACGGCGACTTTGTAGGCGCGCAGCAGGTAGGAGTTGATGCATTGCATCGAATCGAACAGGTGGAACAGCGGCAGGACGGCCAGCAGTGTGGTTGCGACGGCCGCCACTTCGGCGTCATCGGTGTAGGCCGCCAGGATCAGCGGGCGGCCCGCCAGCAGCACCGCCGACGTCAGCAATGCGCCCATGAGGCCCAACGCCAGTCCGGCCATCCCGGTGCGGTGCGCGTGCGCAAAATTGCCGGCGCCGATGGCTTGCGCCGTCAATGCGGCGGTGGCGACGCCGAGGGCCATGGGCATCATGTAGCAGAGGGCGGCCAGATTCGACATGATCTGATGGCCGCCAGTGACGAACGTGCCTTCGCGCGCGACCAGCAGCGCCATGAACGTGAAAGCGGATACCTCGACCAGATAGGATCCGCCCATGGGGATGCCCAGCCGCAGCAGTTCCTTCAGCGCCTTCCAGTCCGGCCTCCCGACCCTGAGCTGGAAGCGGCGGTAGTAGCGGTCGTGCGTGATTACCCACAGGCCCAGCCCCAGGCTCATCCATGACACCACGGCGGTGGCCAATCCGGCGCCTGCCGCGCCCATCGCGGGCAGGCCCAGCGTGCCGTAGATGAAGAGCCAGTTGAAAAGCGCCTTGAAACCGATGATCGACAGGTTGATGGCCATGACCAGCTTGGGTCGGGACACCGCCGTGCCCAGCGCGTAGATGGTGCGAAACACCAGCGCGGCGGGCAAGGCAAGCACCAGCGCCTGCAGGTAGGACGCGATGCGGTCGCGCACGCCTGGAGCCACGTCGCCGGACATCGACAGCCACACGTCCGGGAACAGCATCAGGATCGCGCCCACGGCGGACAGGCCCAGCGCGAGCCATACGCCCTGGCCCCAGCTTCGGCCGACTTCAAGATTGTTGCCGGCGCCGAATTGCTGCGCCAGAATCGGGATCAGGGCGTGAACGACGCCCATCAGGCCCACGAATATGGTGATGTAGATGGAGGCGGACAGCGCCATCGCCGCCAGGTCGTCGGGGCTGCTGTGGCCCGTCATGGCGGTATCCAGCACGCCGAACGAAATGCTGGCCCACTGGCTGATGAGCACGGGCCAAGCCTGCTTGGTGATGCCGCGCAGGGTGGCGCCGAAGGTCATCGGCGCCATGGGCGCGGGAGTCATCGCTTGGCGCCGACCCGAAGCAGACGGAACACTTCCTGCCGGTCGGCGCGGCGGCCGCCTTGCCACAGCACTTCCGCACCGTCGCTGTAAGCGGCGGTATTGTCGCGCAGGCTCTGGTTGGTGGTCTGCTGCAGCACCAGCGTGCAACGGGCGTCGAACGTGAACGACAGATTGTTGAAGATCAGGAACGACGCGCGCTGGCCGCTTCCCAGGCTCAGGCCTCGCACGCATTCACCGGGCCGGGTGTGGTGCTCCAGCGCCTGGGCCAATTGGCCCGAGACCGTCCGATAGCTGCGCGCGTAGTCCACGGCGGGCTGCCACAACAGCACCAGCAATATCCACGTCACGGTCAGCCCGCTGGCCGATAGTACGGTGCCGCGCCACAGCGCTTGCGGGCGGACACGCAGCCGCCACACCACCAACGCGATCCACGCCAAGGTGAAGGCCACGGCCAGGGCGAACGCCACCCACGAGATGGCGGGTTCGTAGCCGGCGGTCTGCCGGCCGATGTTGCGGGAAATCTGCGCCGGCCACTGGAAGTGCAGCGCCACCCAGCCCAGCCACGCGGTGGCGGCCGTCAGGGAAAAGCACATCACGGCGAACCAGTCCAGCGTATTGACGACGCCGCGGCGCAAGGTCGGCAGCGAGAATGCGCCCAGCACGGCGCAGGGCACCACCAGCAGCACATACTCGGAGTCCGTCGCTTCTTCCAGCCCGAACAGCACCAGCGCCGAGCAGGCCAGCAGCATCAGCGGCAGCCAGATATGCGGTGCGTAGATCCACGCGCGCCAACGCCAGACGGCCAGCAGAGCCAGCGGCCAGGTCGGCCACAGATACCAGGGCAGATCACGCAGCGTGCGTCCGATGTCGTGCCACGAGGGCACGGCGAAGGACGACAGGTTCCAGGTCTTCCAGTTGCGGATCCAGTACTCGCTGGCCTGGCTGGCGGGAATCCACCACGCCAGGATCAGGGCGGTGGCCAGCAGCGCGGCCCACAGCGCCCAGCGTTTGCATTTCCACAGATGGCTGCGCGGATAGAAGGCGAGGGCCGCTCCAATCATGATGGGCAGGGCGCCCACCCACCCGCGCGTCAGGAAGCTCGCGGCCAGCGCGATGCCCAGCGTGGTGCTGCCCGTGACCGGGCGGTCCACGGTGCGCGCCAGCGAGTAGAAAGCCAGTGCCTGCCACGCCATGATGGCGGGCACGACGGTTGTTTCATGCATGCGCTGCAGGATGCCTACCGTGGCCAGCAGCAGCAGCAGCGCGGCGTCGGCCAGCATGCGGCCATAGTCGCGCGGCTCGGGTTCTCCGCCAAAGGGCAGCGCCAGGGGCTGGGCCTCGGCGCGGCGGCCAAGCAGATAGGTGCCGTACCAGACGCTCGAGGCCGTGATGCCAAACCACAGCAGATTGGGAAGCCGGCCAGCGGTGATGTCGCCGATGAAAGGGCCGAACAGCCAGATGCAGACCGCGCCCACCCATGTGATCAGCGGACCTTCCTCGGCGTGGGCCAGATGCCCCACTTGCGGCAGCAGCCAGGTCAGCCCGCCTTCGCGGATCGCCGTGATCATGGTCGCCAATCCGACCGCGTCGTCCGTTTTCCAGGGGTCGCGCATGAAGAGGCCGGCCACGATATAGGCCAGAGCCAAGCCCAGCAGAATCAGGCGAGGCAATTTCGCGGTGGCCACCGACGTCAGCCGGGCCGGAGTGGAAATGGAAAGAGGGGACACGGGCGTTAATGTAACCGAGTGGTCTGAATGCGCCAGCCCTAGGCCGCGATGAAGCCGGCAAGGGGGGAAAAAAAAGCAGCCCGAAGGCTGCCTTTTTGCTGTGACTCCCGCAGGAGCGACAGGATCAGGAAGCGGACTTGACCGTGCCGGCGGTACGGGCGAAGCGGGCGCGGAACTTTTCCACGCGGCCGGTTTCGACGATACGGGTCTGGGCGCCAGTGTAGAACGGGTGCGATTCAGAGGTCACGTCGCACTTGAAGAGCGGGTACGTCTTGCCATCGATTTCGATGTTTTCGCGCGTGTGGACGGTCGAACGGGTGATGAACTTGTTGCCCGTCTGCAGGTCGGCGAAGACGACTTCGCGGTATTCGGGGTGAATGCCTTCTTTCATGGTGCTTTCCTAGACTCTTTCAAGTCTTTCTCAAGTTGTTAGGGTCGCCAGCCAGGGTTGTTCAAAACCAGTCGTTCAACACCGGAATTGCTCAACATCGGGGTCGATCAAGATCGATCCAACCGACCGTTCACGCTGAAATATCCCTGATAAACGGAGATACTCGCGGATGGCCCGAGCCACGTATCCAAAAAGTAACCCCAAATTCTAGCACGGGATTTCCCCATGGACCAGCCACGGACGGCGAGCCGATTGGGGGCGCCGCCGGGGCAGGAAATGGGGGGCGGAATCAGCGTGGCGGTCAGAGTTCCGTGCGCAGCTTCCAGATCTCGGGGAAGAGCACCACGTCCAGCATGCGCCGCAGGTAATCCACCCCCGAGGTGCCGCCAGTGCCGCGCTTGAATCCGATGACCCTTTCGACGGTCGTGACGTGGCGGAATCGCCACAGGCGGAACGCGTCTTCCAGATCGGTCAATTTTTCACCAAGCTGGTACAGGTCCCAGTAGCGATCCGTCTGGCGGTAGACCGTCAGCCAGGCGGCCTCGACGGCGTCCGAAGCCTGATAGGGCTGCGTCCAGTCGCGGTCCAGCCGGTCGGCGGGCACGTCGATGCCGTGACGGGCCAGCAGACGCAGCGCTTCGTCGTACAGCGAAGGCGTTTCATAGGCGTTCTGCACCTGAGCCAGCAGGTCCGCGCGGTGCGCGTGCGGTTTGAGCATGGCCGCGTTCTTGTTGCCCAGCAGGAATTCGACCTGGCGGTATTGATAGCTCTGGAAGCCGCTGGAACGCGCCAGGTAGGGACGCAGCGCGGAATACTCGGGCGGTGTCATGGTTGCCAGCACGTCCCACGCGTGGACCAGCTGTTCCATGATCTTGCTGACCCGCGCCAGCATCTTGAAGGCGGGCTGCAGGCGGTCGGCGGCCACGTTGGCGATGGCCGCGCGTAGCTCGTGCAGCATCAGCTTCATCCAGAGTTCACTGGTCTGGTGCTGGATGATGAAGAGCATTTCGTTGTGCTCGGGCGACAGCGGGTGCTGCGCGCCCAGCAGTTCGTCCAGATGCAGATAGTCGCCGTAGGTCATGTCGCGCGTGAAGTCGAGTTGCGCTTTTTCCTGGCGGACGATGTCTTCGGGGCGTTGGTTCTGGCTCATGGGCGGCCTCCTGGGCGGGGCGGAGAGACGCGACGAACGGATACGGGCAGGGCGCGCCAAGGGGGCGCGGAATGGATTTTCATGGTCGTGCTTCACAAAGCGGGGCGGCTGAATCGGTCAGCCGCCCCAGCGTGGGCGAATCAGCCTAGAGTTCGCGCAAGACCGCGCGAACCGGGCTGGCATCAGCCTGGACCAGCGCCAACGGCAGGGCGATCAACTCGTAATCGCCCTCGGGCACGTCATCGAGCACCAGATTTTCCAGTACGCGCATGTCGCGCCGCAGGATCGTTTGATGGCTGTCCAGGGTCTTGCTGGACGCGGGGTCGATGCTGGCCGTATCCAGCCCGATCAACATGACGCCGCGTTCGGCCAGCCATTCGATCGTCTGGGGTGCGTAGGCGGAGAAATCGTCGGTCCACCAGTCTTGCGCGGCATGCTTGGCCGTGCGCACCAGTACGCGCGGCGGCAGATTCAGGGCCGCATGGGCCAGGTGGTCAGGGGTGATCAGCGGCCCGCAATCGATGGCGTGGATGACGCGGCAGGGGCCCAGGAATGGTTCGAGCGACACCGCGCCGATGGCCGCTGCCCCGTTCTGATAGTGCAGAGGGGCGTCGGCGTGCGCGCCAATGTGCGGGGACAGCGTGATTTCGCTGACGTTGACCGGACAGCCAGGGGCGAGCGACCACTTCCATTGCTGGCGGTACGGCGTGTCGCCCGGAAAAACGGGCGAAGCCGTGGAGACGGGCGGGGAAATATCCCACAGGCGTTTCATGTCGGGCGCAAAAAGGGTCGCGGGGGCCGGAATTAGGTTAAGCCTAAAGCAATAACGAGCGGTAGTCTAACGAATTCCGGCGCGCCTGGCGGTTACAGGCAGCCCAGTTCGGCCAGGGAAACCGCGGTTCCCCCCGCCACGATCAGGTGGTCCACCAGCTTGACGTCCACCAGCGCCAGGGCCTCTTTCAGGTGCCGGGTGAATCCGTGGTCGGCGGCGCTGGGTTCGGCCAGGCCCGAGGGATGGTTGTGCGCCACGATCAAGGCAGCGGCATGATGGCGCAGCGCCTCGCGCACCACTTCCCGCGGGTAGACGGCCGCTTGAGACAGCGTGCCTCGCGCCAGCTCGCCTGTGGCGATCAGACGCAACTGGTTGTCCAGGTAGAGGGCGATGCAATGCTCTACCTGCCGATGCGCCAGCGCGGCCTTGCAATATTGTTTCACGCGGGCGGGGTGGTTCATGGGGCTGTCGCGGGCCAGGTTTTCCTCGTGGGCGCGCCGGGCCAGCTCGAGCAGGGCGGCCAGGGTGCAGGCCTTGGCCGACCCCAGCCCCGGAATGGCCATCAGATCTTCGGGCGGGGCGCCCAAAAGCCCCCGCAAACCGCCAAACCGATCCAGCAGCCTGCGGCAAAGGTCCACCACGTTCAGCCCGGGAATGCCGGTGCGCAACGCGATGGCGAGCAGTTCCGCGTCCTGGACCGAAGCGGCCCCGTGACGCAAAAGCCGCTCTCGGGGACGCTCTTGTTTTGGCAGTTGCACGGACAATTTCATAAGAAGCTCTAAAATCAAGGTTTACCTAATCTCCATACGGTGGCAGATCTTGAGCATCGCCTCTAACGAAGTGAACGTTTTGGTCCGTCCGGATTCCTACCTGACGTTGCATTACCGGATCACGCTGGCCTCCGGGCCGGGCAAGGACTCCGTCTTTGCCGATACCTTCGACGGCCGTCCGGGCACGCTGCAAATGGGCAGCGGCCAGTGGGCGCCCGGCCTCGAGGCTGCCTTGATCGGCCGCGCCGAAGGCGACCGCTTCAGTGTTACGGTGGCCCCGGCCGATGCCTATGGCGACCGCAACCCGGAACTGATCCAGCGCGTGACGCGCGCAATGCTCGCCGAGCACGCGGGCGCCGACGCCACATTCGAGCCCGGCGACCTGGTGGAATTCACCGCGCCCAACGGCGGCCGGTACTCCGGCGTCCTGAAAGAAATCAACGGCGAGTCGGCCTTGTTCGATTTCAACCACCCGCTCGCGGGCATCAGCTTGCAAGTGGATGTGGCGCTGCTGGGGGTTCTTTGATGAGCCAGGCCGTAACCGCCCCCGACGCCGAAGTCCTGCTTGCGCAGCCGCGCGGCTTCTGTGCGGGCGTGGATCGCGCCATCGATATCGTCGAGCGCGCGATCGAGCTGCATGGCGCGCCGATCTACGTGCGCCATGAAATCGTCCACAATCGCTATGTGGTGGAAGACCTGCGTGCAAAGGGCGCCATCTTCATCGACGAGCTCGACGATGCGCCGGCCGGTTCCATTGTGGTGTTCTCGGCGCATGGCGTGTCCAAGGCGGTGCGCGCCGAAGCGGAATCGCGCGGGCTGCAGGTGTTCGACGCTACGTGCCCCTTGGTCACCAAGGTGCATATCGAGGTGGCTCGGATGCGCGCCGCCGGCCGCGAGATCATCATGATCGGCCACAAAGGCCATCCCGAGGTCGAGGGCACCCTGGGTCAGGCTCAGGGCGGCATGTACCTCGTCGAGACGGCGGAGGACGTGGCCAGCCTGCAAGTGGTGGACCCGGAAAACCTGGCCTACGTGACGCAGACGACGCTGTCCGTGGACGACGCGGCCGCGGTCTCCCAGGCGCTCAAGGCGCGCTTCCCCAGCATTGCCGAACCCAAGAAAAGCGACATCTGCTATGCCACCCAGAACCGCCAGGACGCGGTCAAGGTGATGGCGCCGGATTGCGACCTGGTGCTGGTCGTGGGCAGCCCGAACAGCTCCAACTCCAATCGCTTGCGAGAAGTCGCCGAGCGCAAGGGCGTGGCCTCCTATCTGATCGACGGCGCGCAGTCCATCGATCCGGCCTGGCTGGTCGACCGCAAGCGGATCGGCGTGACGGCGGGCGCCTCGGCCCCCGAGATCCTGGTTCAGCAGGTGATCGCCCGGGTCAAGGAACTAGGCGCCGTCTCGGTGCGCAAGATGCCCGGACTTGAAGAAAATGTGGCGTTTCCCTTGCCCAAGGGCCTGTCCCGCAAGGCGGCGAAGACGGAATCGCTGGAATGAACAAGCGCCGCCCGGGCGGGCGGCGCCAGAAAAACACCGAGGAGACTTCATGCAGTTGTACAGCTACTTCCGCAGTTCGGCCGCGTACCGGGTGCGCATTGCCCTGAATCTGAAGGGCCTGGCGTACGAGTACCTGCCTGTGCATCTGCTGAAGGATGGCGGGCAGCAGTTATCCGCCGATTACCGCAAGATGAATCCGACGGCGCTGGTGCCCACGCTCGTCGATGGCGATGCGGTCATCGGACAGTCGCTCGCCATCATCGAATACCTCGAAGAAACGCATCCCCAGACGCCGCTGCTGCCGTCCGATCCCATCGGCCGCGCACGCGTGCGGGATCTGGCGCTCGGCATCGCTTGCGACACCCATCCGCTGAACAACCTGCGCGTGCTGAAGTACCTGAAGCACACGCTGGGCGTGGACGAAGCCGCCAAGACCGCCTGGTACAAGCACTGGGTGCATCAGGGGCTGGAAGCCCTGGAGTCGCAACTGGCCCATTCCAGCGCGACGGGCCGATTCTGTCATGGCGATACGCCCACCATCGCCGATCTGTGCCTGGTGCCGCAGGTAGCCAATGCGCAGCGCTTCGAGTGCGACCTCTCGGCCATGCCCAATGTGGTGCGCATCGACGCGGCTTGCCGGGCGCTGCCGGCGTTCGATGCGGCCGCGCCGGGCAAGCAGCCCGACGCGGAGTGATGCACGGGCCGGCTTAGCCGACCTGCACGGGCACGAAGATCTTGTCCTCGCCGCGCTGGACCAGCAGGGCAACGGTCTTGCCCGCCTTGGACAGCGCTTCCTTGACCTCTCCGATGTTGTGCACGGGCACGCCATTGAGGGACAGCAGCACGTCGCCCGGCTGAATGCCGGCCTTGGCCGAAGGACCCGCCGACCGCTCGATCAGCAAGCCTTCCGAACCCGACGACTGCTGCTCCTGCGGGCTCAGGGGGCGCAGCGCCAAGCCCAGTTGGCCCGGCCGCACTTCCTGGCCGTCCGCCGAAGCCTGCGTCTTGTCCTTGGGCGCGCCGCCCAGGGTGGCGACCAGGTCCTTCTGGGCGCCAGCGCGCCACACGTCGAGCTTGATCTTCTCGCCGGGGGCCGCCATCGTGATGGTGGAGGCCAGGTCGCCAGAAGACACAATCGTCTTGCCGTCGATCTTGCGCACCACGTCGCCAGGCTGCAATCCAGCCTTTTCGGCGGCGCTTCCCTTCTCGACGCTGGACACCAGCGCGCCCGAGGGCGAATCGAGCTTGAAGGAGTTGGCCAGGTCCTGGTTCACTTCCTGCACCGTCACGCCCAGCCGGGCGTGCTGCACCTTGCCGTGCTCGATGATCTGGTCCTTGATCTTGTAGGCCAGGTCGATGGGAATCGAGAACGACAGACCCTGGAAGCCACCCGTGCGGCTGTAGATCTGGGAGTTGATGCCCACGACTTCGCCGCGGTCGTTGAACAGCGGGCCGCCGGAGTTGCCGGGGTTGACCGCCACGTCCGTCTGGATGAACGGGACCGAAGTGTCGTCGGGCAGCGAACGGCCCTTGGCGCTGACGATGCCCGCGGTGGCGGTGTTCTCCAGGCCGTAGGGCGAGCCGATGGCCAGCACCCATTCGCCCACTTGCAGCTTGTTGACGTCGCCCGCCTTCACCACCGGCAGGTTCTTCGCTTCGATCTTGATGACGGCTACGTCCGTCTGCGGATCCGCGCCCAGCACCTTGGCCTTGTATTCGCGCCGGTCGGTCATCTTCACGGTCACTTCCTTGGCGTCCTGGACCACGTGCGCGTTGGTCAGGATGATGCCGTCCTGGCTGACGATGAAGCCGGAGCCTTCGCCCCGCATCGGCACTTCGCGATCCGGTGCGCGGCCGCGGGATCCGGGGATCTGTCCAAAGAACTGCGCCAGGGGATCATCGCTCTCCGCGGCGGACACCTTGCGCGTGCCGCTCACGCTGATGTTGACGACGGCCGGGCCGAAGTCGCGCGTGATCTGCGCGAAATTGGGGGGGCTGGATGTGCTGATTGCCTGGGTAGCGGGGGCGACGGCCGGCGCGTCGGCCGCCATCGAAACACCGCCGGTCAAGGCGGTGGCGCCCGCGCCGCCGATGGCGCCGGCGGCCAGCAGCGCCAGGACAAGGCGCGAGGGTTGCATTTGCTTGGTCTTCATGTCGGCTCCTGCGTTCATGTTTAAGGACATGGCGCTATCTTCGGGCCTGACACTTAGGTGAAACTTAAGTAGAGAAATCCACTCTGGCACGCAGGCCGCGGCCGGCGGGCGTGTCCTGCAATGTGATGGCCGCGCCGTGCCGGTCCGCGATGGCGCGCGCGATCGCCAGGCCCAGGCCGCTGCCGTGTTGGGTATTGCCTTCGACACGATAGAAGCGGTCGAACACGCGTTCGCGTTCGGCCGGGGCAATGCCGGGCCCCTCGTCGTCGATCGTCAGCAAGGTCCTTCCTGCCTCCTGTTCAAGGCGCAGGGCGATGCGTCCGCCTTCGGGCGAATATTTGATGGCGTTATCCAGCAGGTTGCGGGCCAGCAAGGCCAGCGATTCCCGATGGCCCTGCACCAAGGCCTGCGGTGCGCCATCCAGTTCGACGACGATTGATTTGGCATTGGCCGCCGTCAGTGTTTCCGACAGGGCCTGCCGCAGCACGTCGGCCAGATCGACGGGCGCCGGGGGCGCCTGTTCCACGGCGCTTTCGTGGCGCGCCATGGACAAGAGCTGTTCAACCAGCCGCGTTGCGCGGTCGATGCCTGCGGCCAGCCGCTGTTCGGCCAGTTGGCGTGTCTCGGCGTCCGCGGCGCGCTGCAGCGCCTGCATTTGCAGGCGTAGCGCCGCCAGCGGGGAGCGCAGTTCGTGCGCGGCGTCGCCTACGAATTGCTTCTGTTGCGCAAACGCGCCGCGCATGCGCTCCAGCAGCAGGTTCAGTTCCAGGACCAGCGGGCGGATCTCGTCGGGCAGGCCGCGCACGCTGACGGGTGACAGGTCCTCGGGCTGGCGGGCGGCCACCTGGGCGCGTGCCCGCTTGACCGGCCGCAGCGACCAGCTGACGACGCACCAGATGATCAGCATCAGCAGCGGCGCGGCCGCCGCGATGGGGGCGACGGTGCGCAGGGCCAGCGCGCGCGCCATGTTGGTGCGCACGCCCATGTCCTGCGCCACCTGGATCACCTGGAACGGCGTCGCCAGCGAATACACGCGATACGTTCCGCCTTCCAGTTTGGCGTCGGAAAATCCCAGCACGATCTGGCTCGGAAGCCGTAGGCGCGAACGCGAATTGAAGACCCGGACGCCATCGGGCGTCCAGATCTGGATGATCAGGTCATCGGCGACGGGCGAGCCCGCGCCGCGGGCGTGGGTCGGTCCCGTGCTGAGCAGGCCGTCGCCGGTGCCCAGCGACAGGGCGGTGCGTTGCAGCAGTGAATCGAAGATATCGTCGGCTTGCGCCAGCGTGCTGCGATAGGCGATTGCGCCTTGCACCAGCGCCCCGACCGCGATGGCGGCCAGCAGAAAGAAAAGCAGCCGGGCTCTCAGCGAATAGCTAAGCGGGATGCTCATGTTTTGGGGATGACATAGCCGACGCCTCTGACGTTCTGGATCAGGTTCTGACCCAATTTCTTGCGCAGGCCATGAATATATACCTCTACGGCATTGCTGCTGACGCTGTCCTTCCAGCTATAGAGTTTCTCTTCGAGTTGGGCACGCGAAAAAATCATGCCCGGCCGGGCGATCAGCGGTTCCAGTACGGCCCATTCGCGTGCCGTCAGGGCTACGGGCGCGCCATCCACCATCGCGGCGTGGGACTGCGGGTCGATGGTGATGCCTTCGTGCTCGAACACCGGCTCGGCGCGGCCCGCGCTGCGGCGGATCAGCGCGCGCATGCGCGCCAGCAGTTCGTCCACGTCATAGGGCTTGACGATATAGTCGTCGGCGCCCGCGTCCAGTCCGGCGATGCGATCGCTGACTGCGTCGCGCGCGGTTGCTATCAACACCGGTGTGCGATCCTTGCGCGTGCGCAGGTCGCGCAGCAGCGTCAGGCCATCGCGCTTGGGCAGGCCAAGGTCCAGCAGAATGAGGTCATAGGTGTCAGTGCGCAGCGCGAGTTCGGCGGCATGGCCGTCCCTGACCCAATCGACGGCGTAGTGCTCCGCGCGCAGGCAGTCCAATACGCTTTCACCGATCATGACGTCGTCTTCAACGAGTAGGATGCGCATGGTTGTCTTCGCTTGGGTGGTCCAGGAGGTTGGACGCACGGCGATCGGCCGGAGTTCCCCGGAGTGGGGATGGGCGGGCCCGGATGCGGGGGCAGGGCGCCGGTTGATAGGGCGCGGAAATGAAAAAAAGCAGCCCAAGGGCTGCTTTTTGAATTTTGGTGCCGGCAATAGGAGTCGAACCTACGACCTTCGCATTACGAATGCGCTGCTCTACCAACTGAGCTATGCCGGCAAGACCATTTGCTTTGTTTCTGGACCAGGCCGGAAAGCGGTAAGCAAAACATCTTTTTTCTTCCAGCTCGTTGCCTTTTATGGGGCCCGATCTGGAAAGACCGAGATCATATCAGAGTTTTTTTAAGATGGGAAACCATCGACCCGAAAGTCCCGAAAAAAATCTGGATTTGCATCCGCAGAGATTTTCGTTCATAATTTCGTTCTTGGCAGATCCCCGATAGCTCAGTCGGTAGAGCGACGGACTGTTAATCCGCAGGTCGCTGGTTCGAGCCCAGCTCGGGGAGCCAATAGAATTCAAGAAGGGCCATTCACGAAAGTGAGTGGCCCTTTTGGCTTTGGTGGTTTTGGCTTTGGTGGTTTTGGCTTTGGTGATTTCGGCTTTGGTGCTACACAGCGCTTTGGGCTTACACCCCTTTCGGCTCCCGCCTCGGATGGATCGACATGGAAGATGACAAGCGCATCGGCGTAACGGTGATTTCCGGTTTTCTGGGTAGCGGAAAAACCTCGCTGCTCAACCGTCTGCTGCATGATCCCGCCTATGCCGACGCGGTGGTGATCGTCAATGAATATGGCGATATCGGCGTCGATCATCACATGGTGAAGCTGGCGCGGGACAACGTCGTGCTGGTCGAGGGAGGCTGCTTGTGCTGCGTGGTCAGCGGCGCGGTCGTCGACGCCCTGCGCGAGCTGTTCATGCTTGCCGTCAGCCGCAGGATCAAGCCCTTCCGGCGTGTGCTGATCGAGACCAGCGGGCTGGCGGACCCCGCGCCTATCCTGTTTACGCTGAAGCACGACCGATTTCTTGCGGAGCGATACGCCTATCTTGGGGCGATCGTGGTGGTGGCCGCCAACCACGGTGTGGAGCAATTGGCGTCGCAACCCGAAGCCGCGCGGCAATTGGCGCTTGCAGATACCGTGGTTTTCAGCAAGTCGGATCTGGCGGACCCGGCGCGGCTGGCGCAGGTCGAGGAGGCCGTCGCCGCCATCAATCCCGGTGCGCTGCGCTGCGTGCAACGGCCCGATGCGCCGCTTGAAGGTCTCTTGCGGAAGGGGCCGGACATGCTTGCGCGGCGCGACGGGGTGGCCGTGGCGAACTGGCTGCAAGCGTTTTCTAGTCCGGCCGCGGGCCGGCATGCACAGGTGTCCAGCTTTTCGTTGGCCTTATCGCTGCCCCCTGGGCGGGCAGCCTTCCTGGCAGGTGTGTCGCGCATCCACGAGCGCTTCGGGCGTGGTGTGCTGCGGATGAAGGGGCTGATCTGCTTTGATGGCGATGCCTTGCCATGCGAAGTGCATGCCGTGCATGGCGAGCTTTATCCGATCCGGCCCCTGGCGCGGTGGCCGGACGGCGATCGCGAATCGCGGCTCGTCTATATCCTGCGCGGACTGGATGTGGAGTTAGTGCGCGGCGCGGTTCTCGAAGCGCTGGAACAGCCGCCCGGCTGAGCGCGCATTGCGGAAGGACCCCGTTTCATTGGCCGATATTCCGTTGCTGATGTTGCACGGAAATACGGTATAACCGGTACGGTCTGATGCAAAAATCGAGACAATCATGGATCGTCTGAAAGCCATGCAGGTGTTCGTGGAGGTCGCCGATCGGGGAAGCCTGTCGGCGGCGGCGATTCATCTGGATATGTCGCGCGCGATGGTGTCGCGCTACCTGGCGGAAATGGAGCAATGGGTCGGAGTGCGCCTGTTGCACCGCACCACGCGGCGGCTCAGCCTGACCCCCGCGGGCGCTGAAACCCTGCCTCGGTGCCGGCAGATGCTGGATATGGTGGGCGACCTGCACAGTGCCGTCTCCACGCCCGAGGACACGCCGCGCGGTTTGTTGCGCATCACGACGAGCATGTCGTTTGGCGCAAGGCACCTGGCCGGCGCCGTCACGGACTACGTCAAGCAACATCCGGGTACGTCCGTCGATTTGATGCTGGTCGAGCGCGCCGTCAACCTGGTGGAAGAGCGGGTTGATCTGGCGGTACGGATCACGAATGACCTGGATCCCAATCTGATCGCGCGCAAGCTGGCCGTTTGCCGCTCGGTGGTCTGCGCGTCGCCGGATTATCTGGCGCGCGAAGGCTCGCCGGCTCGCATCGAGGATCTGTCCCTGCGCAATTGCCTGACTCACTCGTATTTTGGCAAGAGCCTATGGCGTTTCGAGCGCGATGGGGAGCCCGTCGATGTGCCCGTTAGCGGAAATATCAGTGCGAACGAGGTGTCGGTATTGTCGAGCGCGGCGGTCGAGGGCGCGGGCATCGCAATGCTGCCCACCTATTACGCGGCCGAATACATTGCATCGGGCCGCCTGCGGGCGATCCTGCCGCAGTACAAGCCGCAGGAACTGGGTATCTACGGGGTTTACGCTTCGCGCCGCCAGATGCCGCTGATCTTGCGCTCCATGCTCGATTTTCTGGTGGAGCGGCTGGGTTCGGCGCCCTGGGACAAGTCCGCGGACTAGCCGGCGCCGAGCGTCTGGTTGATTTCCGGGCTTGAGGGCAGGGTATATGACGGTATAATCTGGGCCTGTTTCAGCGTGTTTGGTACGGCTTGCCTTGGATTCGTCCGGGAAGGCTTTTTGCGGCAAGCCGATGTCCGCTAGCATGTGACCTTAGAAAACACCTAACAAAGGTAAGTCCGGCCTGGCGACAGGCCGACGCATCGCGAAGCCGGTCTTCGTATGCGCAAGGGGAAACGCATTGGTCTGGAGTCATGGCGCTTGTTCGCCGTGCTGCACTGGCCGATGCCTGATGATCCTGATCTTTGCTATCAATTGCCGCGGGAAGATCGCGCCGGAAATGCCGGCGTGCTCCGCAGTCATATTGGCGATTGGCGCCAGCACGATTGGCGCCAGCTTTTCCAGAATTTGCTCAAGGCGTTTGCCGCGACGGGTGTCGCGGCAGGCAATCCGCCCCATATGCGTGGGATAGGCCGCTTCAGTACTTGATTCGGTACTTGATCGTGGCAGGTGGCGGCAAGCGCGGCGGTATAACAGGAAACCAGTGATAACAACGCAAGCCAACCTCGTCTGTCGCGGGTCCGCCTATGTAGCGGCCCGGGCAACTGCGGATGCGCGCGCGGTTTTTTGTCCGTCCTCGCGGTTGGGGTCCTTGCGAATCGCAAGCACGAATCGCAAGCACGAATCGCAAGCACAAATGAAAAAGGCCCGGCGCATTCGCCAGGCCTTCGTCAATTTGGTTGCGGGGGCAGGATTTGAACCTACGACCTTCGGGTTATGAGCCCGACGAGCTGCCAGACTGCTCCACCCCGCGTCTGAGAAAAGAATCTTAACCTTATTTTCAACCTAGCGCAAGCCAGCCCCTTTTTGAATTTGAATGTCAATGAACGATAGCGAGGCAATACTCGTGCTGGAAACCGCGCTTCTCTGTGCGGTGCAGCCGATGCAACTTTCCGATATGCGCAAGCTGTTCGGAGATGACGAACAGTTCGATAGCAGCGCCATCAGGACGTTGCTTGAGACGCTACAGAGCAACTGGGCCGACGGCGGCCTGGAGCTGGTGCAGCTGGCGTCGGGTTGGCGTTTTCAAAGCCGCCCGCGCATGCAGCGCTACCTTGAGCGTCTGAGTCCCGAAAAACCGCCCAAATACTCGCGCGCCGTGATGGAAACGCTCGCCATCGTGGCGTGGCGCCAGCCCGTGACGCGGGGCGACATCGAAGACATCCGCGGGGTGACCGTGTCGTCGCAGATCGTCAAGGCGCTCGAGGACCGTGGGTGGATCGAGGTCATTGGCCATCGCGATGCCCCGGGACGTCCCGCGCTGTTTGGCACGACGCGGCAATTCCTTGATGACCTGGGCTTGCGCGCCTTGGATGAGCTGCCGCCGCTGGAGTCCGCGCACGCGGCTGCCGCACTGGCGGGACTGGATCTCGGCGAGGTGCAGCAGGTATTGGGCGAGGGCGTTGCGCCCGCGGAAGGCGATCCGGCGGAAGGCGCACCGGTGGAGGGTGAGCCGGTGGAGGGTGAGCCGGTGGAGGGCGACCCCGCGGCAGGCGAACCGGTGGAAGGAGAACCGGTGGAAGGAGAGCCGGTGGAAGGATCGGCACCGGCCGAAGAAGACTCCCCCGAAACCGAAAATGGCGCACCGGGCGGAATTGCCCCGGACCCGCAGGCCGTTTCCGAGGCTGAAAACGCGTCGCAGGAGGATGCCGGCAGCGAGCGTATTGATACTTTCCCGGTTGCGGAATTGTCTGTTTCGGAACACGATGCTCCCATAGCCCCGGTCGATAGCGTAGAATCCCCACTTTCGCGCGCAGAAGAAGGCGCGGATCCCGCAGGCGAATCCACCGTCCGGGAGCAAGCCGAAGGCTTGTCCGATACCCTGTCCGTGTCCGGTTTTCCCGACGACATGGCCAGCAACGACATTTCCGATATGGCCGCCGATGCCCCAGAGGCCGGTGCTGCAAAGGAAAGTGTCGAGAACGCAAAACACGCGGAACCGACCGACCCGATTGACAAGACCGATACCGTGGCGCCTGGCGCTGCCGGGCATGAGCCCGCCATCGGCCTTGGCGCGGCCGTTCAACCCGACCCCGATGCCGCTCTCGCGGAATCGCAAGAGGCCGGCACTGAGCGGCCCGAGTCCGGACGGGATTCGGCGTCCCCAGATGATGACGCGCCTGCTCCTGGCAGGCCTACCCAAGTTTGAAATTCGGAGCTGTCCCAGTGACAACGAATACAGCAATGCAGGACGACAATCCCCGTTCGGACGACACCGCTTCCAGCGGCCAGCCGGAATCCTCCGCCGCGCGTGAGCCGGCTGCCGAAGGCGAGGCTGGCGCGCGTGGGCGTGGCCGCAAGCTGAGGACGCCGTTCCGCCGCCGCCGTGGCGATGCCGCGGCCGAGCAGGCGCCGGCGGCCGAGGGGCAGCCTGCATCGGCCGCCGCGGCGCCGGTCGAGTCCGCGGATTCCCGGGGCGGCGAGCAGGAAGCCGAGCAGGCCTTGGCATACCTGGATACGACGGACCGCATGGAGCAGCGCCTGGGCAAATACCTGAACAGCGAAGCTGTCATGCCCAAGCTGCACAAGGTGCTGGCGGACGCCGGCATCGGGTCGCGCCGCGAAATGGAAGAACTGATCGTTGCGGGCCGTGTGTCCGTCAACGGCGAGCCGGCTCATATCGGCCAGCGCGTGGGGCCCAATGACCAGGTTCGCGTCAATGGCAAGCCCATCATGCGGGTGAATACCAAGAAGCCGCCGCGCGTGATCCTGTATCACAAGCCCGCCGGCGAAATCGTCAGCCATGACGACCCGGGTGGTCGCGCCAGCGTCTTCGCGCGCCTGCCCAAGCTGCGCACCGGCAAGTGGCTGTCCGTTGGCCGTCTGGACCTGAACACCGAAGGCCTGCTGATTTTCACGACGTCCGGCGACATGGCCAACCGCATCATGCATCCGCGGTACGGCACTGAACGCGAGTACGCGGTCCGCGTGCTGGGCGAGATGGACGAGGCCCAGCGCCAGTCGCTCGTCGACGGCATCGAACTCGAAGATGGCTTGGCCGCGTTTGGCGCGCTGGACTACCTGGGCGGCGACGGCAGCAACCGCTGGTATCGCGTCACGCTGCAGGAAGGCCGCAATCGCGAGGTCCGGCGCATGTTCGAGGCCGTGGGCGTCACCGTCAGCCGATTGATCCGCACCCGTTTTGGTGACGTGGTGCTGCCGCGCACGCTGCGCCGCGGCCGCTGGGAAGAGCTGGATGGCTCGCTGGTCACCGCATTGATGGTGCAGTTGGGACTGTTGCGCGAAGACGACGATTCTTCCGGCAACCGCCGCCGCTCCAAGCAGCCGCAATCGCACGACAGCGCATTGCCTCCCGGATTCGGGACGCTGGACCGTAACGGCACGAACGGCGCCCGCATCGGCCGCCGCGGAAAGTTGCAGGGCGGCGGTGTGGGCAGCGCGGGTCAGGCGGCCGCTTGTCCGTCCGATCCTTTCGGCACCGGCCTGATGATCGCCGGCGGCTACGCCAATGGGCACCCCTTGGCTGCCGAAGGCTCCTTGGGTAACCGCAAGGGCGGCAAGCCCGCGGGCGCCAGACCTTCGGGCGCTGGCAAGCCGGGCGGCAAGATGGGCGGCAAGCCTGGTGGCAAACCGGGCGGCAAGCCGCGCGGCCCGCGCGCAGCGGCGGCGAATGGTCCGGCCGGAAACGTGGCCTCGGGCAATGTCGCGGTCGGCAATGTGGCGGATGCGCCTGCGGGCGCCGGCCGTCGGCCGGCTGGCGGCAAGTCTGCTGGCGGCAAGCCGGCGGGCAACAAGCCCGCGGGCGGGCGCGGCGGAAACGCCAATCGCAGTGGCAAGCCGGCGGCCGGCGGCCGTGGCGGCAACAAGGCCGAGGGGCCGCGCGCTGGCGGCAATAAGGGTCCGGGCGCGGGCGGAAAGCCGCGCACGCCCCGCAGTGGCGCGTCCCGTAACGATGCCTCGCCTCGCGGCGATGATTGGCAGCCGCGCGGCGCGTCGGCGCATGAATCCCGTCTGGGCGTCGTGGGCGGCGGACGAGGCCGTCAAGGCCGTTGATCGTCTTGAGGCGGCGCGCACCCGCGCCGTCCGGGCGATACGTCCCATATAAGCGTAAGCCCGTGACGAATCAGGCGTTTTTTTAGTTTATCTGCTAAAATCAATGGTTTTCATGGCTTCGCGTCTTTGCTTTTTGCCGAAGGCGGTCCTTTATTAGGTGCGCTTTCCAGTTCCTCAAGTGAAGAGCAGGGAAGCAGCGCGAGGGCGGCGGGAAAGCAACGGGACAGCAATAACCCCGTAATAAGGCCGCAGTAACCCCGCAGTAATCCCGCAGTAACCCCGGGGCCAAGGCAGAGGAAAACTCAGCCGCGCTCGTGCCAGTTTCTGGCAGAACTTGTGCAAGAAGCAGCAAGAGAATAGCGGGTCGCGGGTCGGTATTGCGGAATGGCAGTGGACGAAGGCAGCAATGTCTGGTCTTTGCCGGGCAGGGCTGGCAGCGGAAGGCGCGCAGGCCCGCCTTACCTGAATTGAACAGGTGGGGCGGACAGGGCGGCGCAAGCCAAAATTTAGGTCGCAATATAGGGCGCTGCCCAGCATTGCTCCTTACGTGCAGTAGGGAAGCGGCTGGGCTCTGCGCAATATCGGTGGGCTGGGCGTACAGCCCATTTTTTTTGAGTATATGGCTGATTTATTCGCATTGACCGAAGAGGCTCTGGCCGGCATGGACGTCGAACTCGTGGACGTCGAGCGTGCCGCCCTGGGCCTTTTGCGCGTCACGATCGATCGGGTCGGCGGTGTGCGCATCGAAGACTGCGAGCAGGTGTCCCGCCAGTTGTCGCGGGTGTTTGAAGTCGAGAACATCGACTACAAGCGGCTGGAAGTCGGTTCGCCGGGCATTGACCGCCCGTTGCGCAACGAGACCGAATTCCGACGCTTTGCAGGCGAGCGCATCGAAATCAAGCTGCGCGAGGCATTGGACGGACGTAAGGTTTTCTCGGGCACGCTGACCGTGCCGGAAGACGACGCCGCAGCCTCTGACGCCGCTGCTGGAACGCACAAGACCGTGTTCGGTCTCGAATTTGAGGCAAAAAAGAACGAAGTCCAGGTATTGAATTTCACGGTCGAAGACATCGAACGTGCAAAACTGGATCCCGTTCTGGATTTCAAGGGCAAAAAGCGATGAGTCGCGAAATTCTTCTGTTGGTCGATGCCTTGGCGCGTGAAAAGAACGTCACGCGTGACGTCGTGTTCGGCGCACTCGAAAGTGCGCTGGCCTCGGCCATGAAAAAGCGCTTCAAGGATGATGCGGACATTCGTGTTTCCATCGATAGGGAAACGGGCGACCACGAAGGTTTCCGCCGTTGGCTGGTCGTGCCCGACGAGGCCGGCCTGCAAGAGCCCGACAAGCAGGAAATGCTGTCGGACGCCGAGGAGATCGTCCCCGGTATCCAGGAAGGCGAATACATCGAAGAGCCGCTCGAACCCATCGAGTTCGGCCGTATCGGCGCGCAGGCCGCCAAGCAGGCCATCCTGCAAAAGATCCGCGACGCCGAACGCGAACAGGTGCTGAACGATTTCCTGGACCGTGGTGAGACCATTGTGTCCGGCACGATCAAGCGCATGGACAAGGGCGATGCCATTGTCGAAACCGGCAAGATCGAAGCGCGCCTGCCGCGCTCCGAAATGATCCCGAAGGAAAACCTCCGGGTGGCTGACCGCGTGCGCGCCTTTGTGTTGCGCGTTGACCACGCCGCGCGCGGCCAGCAGGTCATTCTGTCGCGCACGTCGCCCGAGTTCATTCGCCAGCTTTTCGAGAATGAAGTTCCCGAGATCGAGCAGGGTCTGCTCGAGATCAAGGCTGCTGCCCGCGACGCCGGCGTGCGTGCCAAGATCGCCGTGGTGGCATACGATAAGCGTATCGATCCGATCGGAACGTGCGTGGGCATGCGCGGTTCGCGCGTGACCGCCGTGCGCAACGAACTCGGCGGTGAGCAGGTCGATATCGTCTTGTGGTCGGAAGACCCCGCGCAGTTTGTCATTGGCGCCCTGGCGCCGGCCAACGTCGAATCCATCGTCGTCGATGAAGACAAGCATGCGATGGATGTCGTCGTCGACGAGGAAAATCTGCCCAAGGCCATTGGCGCCAAGGGCCAGAACGTGCGCCTGGCTTCCGAGCTGACCGGCTGGCAGATCAACATCATGACGCCGGAAGAAAGCCTGAACCGCCAGGAAGTCGAGCGTTCGGGCCTGCGTGCCACGTTCATGAGCAAGCTGGACGTCGACGAGGAAGTCGCTGACATCCTGATCGACGAAGGATTTACCGGTATCGAGGAAATCGCCTACGTTCCCATGCAGGAACTGCTGGAAATCGAGGCGTTCGACGAAGACACCATCAATGAATTGCGCGCCCGTGCCCGCAATGCGCTGTTGACCGAGGCAATTGCCCAGGAAGAGCGCCTTGAGACCGCACAGGATTTGCTTGAACTCGAAGGCATGACGCAAGAGCTGGCTGCCAAGCTGGCCGAGCGCCAAGTGCATACGCGTGATGATCTGGCCGAATTGGCAACGGACGAGCTGGCGGAAATCGCCGGCCTGAACGAGCAGGAAGCCAGCGACCTCATCATGCGTGCCCGCGCCCATTGGTTCGACGAAGAATAACCAAAAGGACACGGGTCTGCGGTGGCCGGAGTATCGCTTCTTCCACCGCAAGTTCACGTTGTTTGTAATAGCTGCCTATAGGGAAGAGAGAGCCTAATGTCGAGTAATACCGTCGCCCAGTTCGCTACCGAGCTGAAAATGCCTGCCAATGTGCTGCTGGATCAGCTGCGCTCGGCTGGCGTTGACCTCAAATCGGTTGACGATTCCGTCACCGACAGCGACAAGGCGAAGTTGCTCGAATCGCTGCGTCGCGCCCATGGCGCGACCGAAGGCAAGAAGATCACCCTGACGCGCCGCCAGACGTCCGAGATCCGGCAGGCTGACGCCACCGGCCGCTCGCGCACGATCCAGGTCGAAGTTCGCAAGAAGCGCGTGTTCGTCAAGCGTGATCCCTCCGAAATCGCCCTGGAGCATGCCGCTTCCGCACGTGCGGAAGAGGAAGCTTCCGTCGAAGAGGCGCAGCAGGTCTCCGCACCGGCTGCACCCGAGGCTCCTGCCGCGGTCGAGCCTCGCGAAGCCGCTCCTGTGCAGGCAGAGGCTCCGGCCCCCGCCGAAGCGCAGGAACCTGTTGCTGTAGAAGCGCCCGCGCCGGTAGAAGCGCCCGCGCCTGTTGAATCCGTCGCGGCCGAAGTGCCCGCCACCGTCGAGGCGCAAGCCGTCGAAGTCCAGGCCCAGCCTGAACCCGAACCGACGCCGGCGCCTGCTCCTGCCGAGCCCGTGGCCGAAGAGGCCAAGCCCGAAATCAAGACTGAATCCACCGAGCCCCAGGCTGAACAAGCCGAGCCGGAACCTGCTGTGCTAGCCAATAAGTCCGAAACATCTTCCTCCCAGGCCGCTGCGCCTGTCGCCCAGGCTCAGCCTGCTGCGAAGCCCGAATCCGTCAAATCCGCCGCGCCCGCGCCGGCCGCGCCTGCCGCCAAGGTGGGTAACCGTGCCGACAACCGCCGCGCCGGCCCGCCTCTTGCCGCTTCCGCCACGTCGGCCGGCCGCGATGAGGCCCGCCGTGCCGCCGAGGCCGAAGCCGCCGCGCTGCGCGAGATGCTGAACCGCCCCCGCAAGGTGCTGCGCGCTCCCGAGCCCGAGGCGCCCGCCGCGGCCGCCGCGCCGATTTCCGGCACGCTGCACAAGCCCGCCGGCAAGCCCGGCGCGACGCCTGGTGCCAAGAAGGATGCCAAGCCGGCAGCTCCTGGCGCGAAGAAGACCATCAAGACCGCCGAGGTCGCCTCGACCTGGTCCGATGATGCTTCGCGCAAGAAGCCGGCCGACAAGCCGGCCGCCCCGGCCAGCCGTGACGGCTGGCGCGCTGGCGGCAAGGGTGGTGGCAAGGGTGGCGGCCGAGGCGGCCGCAACCAGCAGAACGACCGCCGCAACGAACCGGCGCCGCAGGAATTCATCGCGCGTGAAGTTCACGTGCCGGAAACCATCAGCGTGGCCGAACTGGCTCACAAGATGTCCGTGAAGGCCGCCGAAGTCATCAAGCATTTGATGAAGCTGGGCCAGATGGTCACCATCAACCAGGTGCTGGACCAGGAAACGGCCATGATCGTGGTCGAGGAACTGGGCCACGTGGCAATTGCGGCCAAGCTGGACGACCCGGAAGCCTTCCTGGACGAATCCGCCACGGTCTCCGAAGCCGAGCACCTGCCGCGTGCGCCGGTCGTGACCGTCATGGGCCACGTCGACCACGGCAAGACCTCGCTGCTGGACTACATCCGCCGCGCCAAGGTTGCCGCGGGCGAAGCCGGCGGCATTACGCAGCACATTGGCGCCTACCACGTTCGGACCGAGCGCGGCATGGTGACCTTCCTTGACACCCCGGGCCACGAGGCGTTCACCGCCATGCGTGCCCGCGGCGCCAAGGCGACCGACATCGTGATTCTGGTGGTTGCCGCCGACGACGGCGTGATGCCGCAGACGCGTGAAGCCATCCACCATGCCAAGGCCGCGGGCGTGCCCATGGTCGTGGCCGTGACCAAGATCGACAAGCCGTCGGCCAACCCCGAGCGCGTCAAGCAGGAATTGGTGGCCGAACAGGTCGTGCCGGAAGAATACGGCGGCGACGTGCCTTTCGTGGGCGTGTCCGCCAAGACCGGCGAGGGCATCGACGATCTGCTCGAAAACGTGCTGCTGCAAGCCGAAGTGCTGGAATTGAAGGCTCCCGAAGACGCGCCCGCCAAGGGCCTGGTCATCGAAGCGCGTCTCGACAAGGGCCGCGGCCCGGTTGCGACGATCCTGGTGCAGAGCGGCACGCTCAAGCGCGGCGACGTGGTGCTGGCCGGCGCAAGCTTCGGCCGCGTGCGCGCCATGCTCGACGAAAACGGCAAGCCCATCCAGACCGCCGGTCCGTCGATCCCGGTGGAAATCCAGGGTCTGACCGAAGTGCCGGCCGCCGGCGACGAACTGATGGCCTTGTCCGATGAGCGCAAGGCGCGTGAAATCGCGCTGTTCCGCCAAGGCAAGTTCCGCGACGTCAAGCTGGCGCGCCAACAGGCCGCGAAGCTGGAATCGATGTTCGACAATCTGGGCGAAGGCACGCAGACGCTTACGCTCATCGTCAAGACGGATGTGCAGGGTTCGCAGGAGGCGCTGGTGCAGTCGCTGGTCAAGCTGTCGACCGACGAAGTCCGCGTGCAAGTGGTGCACGCGGCCGTGGGCGGTATCTCGGAAACCGACATCAACCTGGCAATCGCCTCGAACGCCGTCGTCATCGGCTTCAACGTGCGTGCCGAAGCAAGCGCCAAGAAGCTGGCCGAGAACAACGGCATCGATGTGCGCTACTACAACATCATCTACGACGCCGTGGATGAAGTGAAGGCAGCCATGTCGGGCATGCTGGCGCCCGAGAAGAAGGAAGAAATCATCGGCCTGGTCGAGATCCGCGAGGTCTACAGCATTTCGCGCCTCGGTAACATCGCGGGTTGTATGGTGCTTGACGGCATCGTGCGCCGCGATTCCCAGGTTCGCCTGCTGCGCAACAACGTGGTTCACTGGTCGGGCTATCTCGAATCGCTGCGCCGCTTCAAGGACGACGTCAAGGAAGTCAAATCGGGCTTCGATTGCGGTCTTACGCTGCGCGGCAACAACGACATCCAGGTGGGCGACCAGCTGGAAGTCTTTGAAATCAAGGAAATCGCGCGTACGCTGTAAAGCGTCCGCGAGGCATTATTTCTAATGAGCCGTCACAAGTCCAAAGCCATTCCCGGTCGCAATCTGCGGCTGGCCGACCAGATCCAGAAGGATCTGGCCGGGATCATCCAGCGCGAGATCGACACGACCCGCGCGGGACTGATCACGCTCTCCGGTGTGGAACTGTCGACCGACTACGCGCATGCCAAGGTGTGGTTCACGGTTTTGGGCGCCGAGCCCGAAGCCGCGACCACCTTGCTGAACGAAAAGGCCGGCTGGCTGCACTCACAGCTCTACAAGCTGTTGCACATTCACACTGTCCCCACTTTGCGCTTCTTCCACGACGAGCAGATCGCCCGTGGCATCGAAATGTCGATCCTTATCGACCGCGCAAACCGGCCCGGCCCGCATTCGGGCGTTCCCGACGAGCCAGAAGACCAGTCCTGATTGGGCTGTCGTCACTGCTTTACAACCGGATTTCGACGATGGCTAAACGACGCGGGCTTACGCTCGACGGTGTGCTGTTGCTCGACAAACCTGTGGGTTTGTCGAGTAATCATGCTTTGCAGCGCGCCAAACGCGCCATGGATGCGGCGAAAGCCGGCCACACGGGCACGCTGGACCCCTTTGCCACCGGCTTGCTCGTGTGCTGCATGGGACGCGCCACCAAAATTTCTGGCGCGATGCTTAACGCCGACAAGGCATATCGCGCTACGCTGCAATTTGGTTCGGAGACCGATTCCGGCGACCTCACCGGCAACGTCGTATCGACCGCCGAGCCGGGTTTTGTCATTGAAGAACAGGCATTGCGCGATGCGCTGTCACGTTTTTCGGGCACCATCGAGCAGATTCCGCCGATGTACTCCGCGCTCAAGCGCGACGGCAAACCCTTGTATGAATATGCGCGCGCCGGCATCGAGCTTGAACGCCAGCCGCGCCAGATCACGATACACCGCATCGAGCTGTTGTCCCTGAACGGGACGCAGGCAGAGATCGATGTGGCTTGCAGTAAAGGCACATACATCCGAACACTGGCCCAGGACATCGGGCGCGTGCTGGGCTGTTACGCCCACCTGACGGCGCTGCGGCGCACGCACGTCGGGCCTTTCTCTCTGGAACGCGCCGTTGAGCTGGAAGCCTTGCAGGCCATGCCAGACCCGAAGCAGGCATTGCTTGCACTGAACGAATTGCCGGAGGGCTTGCTGCCCTCCACCCTGACCTTAAAGGACTCGCTATGACTCGCGCCTTGCGCAACGTCGCCATCATCGCCCACGTGGACCACGGTAAAACCACCCTGGTCGACCAGCTGCTGCGCCAATCCGGCACCTTCCGCGAAAACCAGGCGCTGACCGAACGGGTCATGGACTCGAACGACCTGGAAAAAGAACGCGGCATTACCATTCTGGCCAAGAACTGTGCCGTTGAATACGAAGGCACGCACATCAACATCGTCGACACCCCGGGCCACGCGGACTTCGGCGGTGAAGTCGAACGCGTGCTGTCCATGGTCGACGGCGTGCTGCTGCTGGTGGACGCCGTTGAAGGCCCCATGCCGCAGACCATCTTCGTGACCCGCAAGGCGCTGGCCCTGGGCCTGAAGCCGATCGTCGTGGTCAACAAGGTGGACCGCCCCGGCGCCCGCACCGACTTCGTCATCAACGCCACGTTCGACCTGTTCGACAAGCTGGGCGCGACTGACGAGCAGCTGGACTTCCCGGTGGTGTACGCATCGGGCCTGTCCGGCTATGCCGGCCTGACCCCGGACGTGCGCGAAGGCGATATGCGTCCGCTGTTCGAAGCCATCCTCCAGCACGTGCCGCAACGCGAAGACGACCCCAACGGTCCGCTGCAGATGCAGATCATCTCGCTGGACTACAACAGCTACGTCGGCAAGATCGGCGTGGGCCGCATCAACCGTGGCCGCATGCGTCCCGGCATGGAAGTGGCCTACAAGTTCGGTCCCGACGGCCAGGGCGGCCGCGGCCGCATCAACCAGGTGCAGAAGTTCCATGGCCTGGAGCGCGTGGTGGTGGACGAAGCCGAAGCCGGCGACATCGTGCTGATCAACGGCATTGAAGAGCTGGGCATCGGCTGCACCGTGACCGATCCGATCACGCAGGAAGCCCTGCCGATGCTGCGCATCGACGAACCGACGCTGACCATGAACTTCATGGTGAACACGTCGCCCCTGGCCGGCCGCGAAGGCAAGTTCGTGACCAGCCGCCAAGTGCGCGACCGCCTCGACCGCGAGCTGAAGTCCAACGTGGCGCTGCGTGTGCGCGACACCGGCGACGACACGGTGTTTGAAGTGTCGGGCCGCGGCGAATTGCACCTGACCATTCTGCTGGAAACGATGCGCCGCGAAGGCTACGAGCTGGCCGTGTCGCGTCCTCGCGTGGTGTTCAAGGACATCGACGGCGTGAAGTGCGAGCCGTTTGAATCCCTGACCGTCGACGTGGAAGACGCCCACCAGGGCGGCGTCATGGAAGAGCTGGGCCGCCGCAAGGGCGACCTGCAAGACATGCAGCCGGACGGCCGTGGCCGTACCCGCCTGGAATACCTGATCCCGGCCCGTGGCCTGATCGGTTTCCAGAACGAGTTCCTGACGCTGACGCGCGGCACGGGCCTGGTGAGCCACATCTTCCACGAATACGCCCCGATCAAGGAAGGTGCGATCGGCGAGCGCCGCAACGGCGTGCTGATCAGCCAGGACCAGGGCGATGCCGTGGCCTACGCGCTGTGGAAGCTGCAGGATCGCGGCCGCATGTTCGTGAGCCCGGGCGATGCGCTGTATGAAGGCATGATCATCGGCATCCATAGCCGCGACAACGACCTGGTCGTGAACCCCATCAAGGGCAAGCAACTGACCAACGTGCGCGCTTCGGGCACCGACGAAGCCGTGCGCCTGGTTCCCCCGATCCAGATGTCGCTGGAATACGCCGTGGAATTCATCGACGACGACGAACTGGTGGAAATCACCCCGAAGTCGATCCGTCTGCGCAAGCGTCACCTGTTGGAAAACGAGCGCAAGCGCGCCTCGCGCGAATCCGCCATTTAAGCCTTGATACGGAGGCGATGCCTCCCCATCCCGGCGAAAAAAAGCCGCGCACCCTGAAAGTGCGCGGCTTTTTCCATTGCGCGCCGGCTACAGGCCGTTTTTCTGGTGCCGGTATTCCTGGGTTTCCCCGCCGTATCCGTAGGCGGCCGCGCGGGCGTCGATCACATGCACGTATGAGCATTCGTGGAGCTCGCCGAGGATGTCCCGGAATGCCCCGAAGATGTCCTTGATGAAGCGCGCCTTTTCGGCCTTGGTGTTGGTTTCGTCGGTAACGCTGATGTCCAGGTGGAACGCATTCTTGCCCAGTTCCGACAAGGGGCGGCCGCCGATGAACCAGAGGTCGTGCGGAATGTGCTGCAGCGTGATCGCGATGACGGGCAGCTTCTTGCCCAGCACCGATTGGGTCAGCCCCGCCACGGCATCGATGACACGGCGGTTGATGGCGGCATCGGATGAACCGGAAAGGTGGACGACGATATGCGGCATGGTGAACTCCTTTTTGTAAACGTACATCCGCAGTGTAGGAATCGTGTTGACATCGGAAAAGCGGGAATTTACGATTTCATCTATCGATAAATCCGTTGGATAAACCATGTCGGGATTTGACCTCGATCAGCTTCGCACCCTGGTTGCCGTGCTGGATGCGGGCAGCCTGACCGCGGCGGCTCCGCGGGTGTTCCTGTCGCAGTCATCGGTCAGCGAGCAGATGCGCAAGCTCGAGGAGCGGGCCGGCCAACCGCTGCTGCTGCGCGGCAAATCGGGGGTCGCCGCCACGCCGGGGGGCGAACGCCTGCTGGCGCATGCGCGCGCCATCCTGGCGCTTAGCGACGAGGCGTATCGCGACCTGCGCGGGGTTTCGCTGCAGGGCGAACTGCGGCTGTGCATCACCGATTATTTCCGGCCCGGCGATGTGGCGCGCATGCTGCGGCGCTTGAACGAGCAGTACCCGCAAGTGCGGCTGCACGTCACCATCATGAAAAGCGGGGCCATCGAAGCCGCCTATGAGCGCGGTGAAATCGATGTAGGCATATCGATGGTCATCCAGGAACGGGGCGCCACGCGCCGCCGCGCCCAGGGCGCTCTGCTGCGCCGCGAGTCCCTGTTGTGGATGGCGGCGGACGGCGCCCCGGCCCCTGCCGGGGGCGCCTTGCCACTGCTGGTGCTGCCCGAAAGCTGCGCCCTGCGCCAGTTCGCGGAACGGCTGTTGTCGCGCCGCGGCGTGGCCTACACCGTCGCACACGTGGCATCGGGCGTCGCCGGGCTGCAACTGGCGGTCGCGGCCGGGCTGGGCGTGGCCTGCCTGAACGAGTCCGCATTGGGAGCCGGCATGGCGCGGCTGCAGGCGCCTGGCCTGCCACCGTTGCCCGCCGTGGAGTTTCGTTTGCTCGCCGCCCGCCCCGGCGAAAGTGAATTCGTGGGGCTGGCACGCGAGGCCATCGTCAAGACAATGTCGTAGCTTGCCCGGACGTTGCGCGAGGCGCGGTGGACGGGGGACTCCCGTCCTGCCGCGTCACAAGCCGTTCAGGCCGGCAGGGAGGGCGCGTACTGCTCTCCCGAATTGACGCTTTCGTGGAATTCCACGACCTTGCGCACCACCTTGACCGGATCGTCCTCGATGATGAAAAGATCCAGGTCGTGCGCGGCGATCATGCCGTTCCCGAGCACCTGGTCGCCCAGCCATTCGGCCAGGCCGGACCAGTACTCACTGCCCACCAGCACGATCGGCGCCGGCGGGACCTTGCCCGTCTGGATGAGCGTCAGCGCTTCGAAGAGTTCATCCAGGGTGCCAAACCCGCCCGGCATCGCCACGTAGGCGAAGCTGTGCATGAAAAACGCCGCCTTGCGAGGAAAGAAGTACTCGAACGACAAGCTGATGGTTTGGTATTCGTTGTTGTGCGCTTCGTGGGGCAGGGTGATGTTCAAGCCCACGCTTGTGCCTCCTGCTTCGAATGCGCCCTTGTTGGCGGCCTCCATGATGCCGGGGCCGCCGCCTGCGATTACGGCGAAACCTGCCTCGGCCAAGGCGGCCGAAATGGCGATGGTGGTTTCATAGTGGGGAGAATTGCGGCTGACTCGTGCGCTGCCGAAGACGCTGACCGCGGGCCCGATGTTTGCGAGCTTGTCTGCCGCCGTCCGTATCTCTGACATAATCAGCGGAATTTGTTTGCCGGCGGGTGTATCCATATCTGCCTTTTTAACCATGAAAAAAACCTTATTACTGGTCGACGGTTCAAGTTACTTGTACCGCGCTTTCCACGCTATGCCTGATTTGCGCAACGCGCAAGGCGAACCCACGGGTGCGCTTTACGGCGTGGTGAATATGCTGCGCAAGCTTGTATCTGACCATAAGGCAGAGTATGCCGCATGTATTTTCGATGCTCGCGGCAAGACGTTCCGGGACGACCTGTATCCGGAATACAAGTCGCACCGTCCTCCCATGCCGGAGGACCTGGCCGCGCAGATCGAACCCATCCACCGGGCGGTGCGGGCGCTGGGCTGGCCGGTGCTGGCGATCGAAGGGGTCGAGGCCGACGACGTGATCGGCACGCTGGCCAAACGCGCGGCCGAACACGACGTGCACACCATCGTCTCCACCGGCGACAAGGACCTGGCGCAGCTCGTCAACAGCCATGTCACCCTGGTCAACACCATGACCGGCGAGGTGCTGGACGAGCCCGGCGTCGTCAACAAATTCGGGGTGCCGCCCGACCGCATCGTGGATTACCTGATGCTGGTGGGCGACACCGTGGACAACGTGCCCGGCGTGACCAAGGTGGGCCCCAAGACGGCCGCCAAATGGATTACGGAATTTGGCTCCGTCGACAAGCTGATCGAGGCGGCCGATGGGGTCAAGGGCGTGGCCGGCAGCAACCTGCGCGAAGCCATTCCGAATTTTCCGTTGACCCGCCAGCTCCTGACCGTCAAGTGCGATTGCGACCTGACCGGCCATGTGGACGGCGTGGACGACCTGACGCCGCGCCCGCGCGACGACGCGACGCTGACCGAACTGTATGAGCGCTACGGCTTTCGCACCTGGCTGCGCGACGTGACCGGGGATACCGAGCGCGTGCCCTCCGGCGATGCCCGGATCGCCCCGGAAGTGCCCGCCGCGCCCGCCGAGCTCGATTACCGCATCATCTCCGACTGGGCCGGATTCGATGCCTGGATGGAAATGGTGCAGGGCGCGTCCCTGGTGGCGCTGGATACCGAAACCACGTCGCTGGACGAAATGCAGGCCCGGCTGGTGGGCCTATCGCTGTCCGTGGCGCCGGGCGTTGCCTGCTACATTCCGGTCGCGCACCGCGGGCCGGATGGCGCCACCCAGCTGCCCAAGGCCGAGGTGCTGGCGCGACTGAAGCCGTGGCTGGAGGATGCGTCGCGCGCGAAGCTGCTGCATCACGCCAAATACGACACGCATGTGTTCGCCAACGAAGGCATCAGGCTGGCGGGCGTCACCGAAGACACGATGCTGCAGGCCTATGTGCTGGAATCCCATCGCGGCGTGGGCCTGAACGATCTGGCCCAGCGCTACCTGGGCCGCAGCGGCGTGTCCTACGAGGACCTCTGCGGCAAGGGCGCCAAGCAGATCGGCTTCGACGAAGTCGCCGTGGACAAGGCTGGCCATTACGCCGCCGAGGACGCCGATTTCACCTTGCAGCTCCATCAGGTGCTTCGCCCGATGGTGTCGGCGGACGAAGGGCTGGAGCGCATCTACCGCCTGGAAATGCAGGTGTCGGCCGTGCTGACCACCATCGAACGCAACGGCGTGAAGGTGGACGCCGCGGAACTGGGCCGGCAAAGCCACAAGCTGGGCCAGGAAATGCTGCTGCTGGAGCAGAAGGCCTATGAATTGGCCGGGCAGCCGTTCAACCTGAATTCGCCCAAGCAGTTGGGCGAGATCCTGTTCGGGCGCATGCAGTTGCCGGTGGTGCGCAAGACCGCGGGCGGCGCGCCGTCCACGGACGAAGAGGTGCTGAGCAAGCTGGCGCTGGACTACCCGCTGCCGCAGGTGCTGCTGGAATACCGCGGGCTGTCCAAGCTGAAGTCCACCTACACGGACAAGCTGCCACGCATGATCAATCCGGACACGGGGCGGGTGCATACGCATTATTCGCAGGCCGCGGTGATCACGGGCCGGCTGGCTTCGTCCGACCCCAACCTGCAGAACATTCCGGTCCGTACCGAAGCCGGCCGGCGCGTGCGCGAGGCGTTCATCGCCGAGCAAGGCCTGCTGCTGTCGGCGGACTATTCGCAGATCGAGCTGCGCATCATGGCGCACGTGTCCGACGACGCCAACCTGCAGCGCGCCTTCGCCGCGGGCGAGGACATCCACCGCGCCACCGCATCGGAGGTCTTCGGCGTGCCGCTGGACGGCGTCACCACGGAACAGCGCCGGGCCGCCAAGGCCATCAACTTTGGCCTGATCTACGGCATGGGGGTGTTTGGCCTGGCGTCCAACCTGGGCATCACGCGCGACGCCGCGCAGGCGTACATCGACCGCTACTTCGCTCGCTATCCCGGCGTGGCGATGTATATGGAAAACACCCGCCGCCTGGCCCGCGAGCAAGGCTACGTGGAAACCGTCTTCGGGCGCCGGCTGCAGCTTCCGGAAATCCGCGGGGCCTCCGGTCCACGCCGGCAGGGCGCCGAACGGGCGGCCATCAACGCGCCCATGCAGGGCACGGCGGCCGACCTGATCAAGATGGCCATGGTGGCGGTGCAGGATTGGCTTGAAGCCGAAAAACTGCAGACGCGCATGATCATGCAGGTGCACGATGAACTGGTGCTGGAAGCGCCGGACGCCGAGCTGGAACTGGTGAAAGAGGCGTTGCCTCGCCTGATGTGCACCGTGGCGTCCTTGCGGGTGCCGCTGGTGGCCGAGGTGGGCATGGGCAAGAACTGGGAACAGGCTCACTGAGGGCGGTTTCCCCAGGGCAAGGGGGCAGGATGCCTCTTGCCGGAAGGACCGGCGGGGCCGCCCTCGGGCGGCCCATTTCCGCTTTTGGGATTGCAACAATATAATGTTGCGCTTTCCCCGCCTACTTGCTTCCTTCCCTCATGTTGCTGCTCTGGGTCCTGCTTGCCACCATCACCGGCGGCCTGATTGCCGTCCTTGTCGCCAGTTGGCTGGCCTACAAGGTCTTTGCCCAATACCTGCACCACATGGTGAGCCTGTCCGTCGGCGTGCTGCTGTCGGTCGCCTTGCTGCACCTGCTGCCCGAGGCTTTCGAGACCGGGGTGGGGGATGCCCACGTGCTTTTCGGCCTGATGCTGGCGTCGCTGATCGGTTTCTTCGTGCTGGAGAAAATCGCGCTGCTGCGCCACAGCCATCACCACGAGGGCGACGGCCATCATCATCACAAAGGCCACGACCGCCACGAGGCGGGGCGCGGCGGCATGTTGATCCTGATCGGCAGCTCGCTGCACAATCTGTGCGACGGCGTGCTGGTGGCGGCCGCCTTTTTGACGGATCCGTTGCTGGGCGTGCTGACCGCCGCATCGATCATCGTCCATGAAGTGCCGCACAAGCTGGGCGATTTCGTCGTCCTGCTCAATGCCGGCCTGGCGCGCCGCCGTGCGTTTGCGCTGATCCTGTTCACCAGCTTGTGTTCAGCCGTGGGCGGCATAATAGGGTACTTCGTGCTGCAGCAGGCGCAGGACTGGGTGCCGTACATCCTGGTGGTTGCCGCCAGCAGCTTCCTGTATATCTCGGTGGCCGACCTGATGCCGCAAATGCACGAACGGGTATCCCTTTCCGACGCCGTCCCGCAGTTGCTGCTGGTCGGCGTGGGGGTGGCGCTGATCTATAGCGTCACGACCCTGATGCACCACGGGCACGAACATGGCGCCGACGCCGGCCATGCCGCGCCGCATGCGGAGCATGGCCACCGGCACTAGGGCCGGGTGGCGGGGATGGCCGGCTTTGTCGACCCAACACAGGAGTTCTCCATGAGTTTTTCCGCCGCCGCCGGCAATGTTGCTCCCACCGTGATCCACACCGACACGCAGGGACTGGTCCACGGGGATTTCAAGCTGCCCGTGGCAGACGGACCGATAGACGCCTATTACGCCGCGCCGGAAAACCGGCGCGACCTGCCGATCGTACTGGTCGTGCAGGAGATCTTTGGCGTGCACGAACATATCAAGGATCTCTGCCGCCGGATCGCCAAGGCAGGCTACCTGGCGGTTGCCGCCAACCTCTACCAGCGCCAGGGCGACGCTTCGGCGTATACCGATATTCCGAAGCTCATCTCGGAACTGGTCAGCAAAGTGCCCGACGAGCAGGTCTTTGCGGACCTGGACGCCAGCGTGGCATGGGCCGCCGCCAACGGCGGCGACGCCCGCCGGGTGGCGGTCACGGGCTTCTGCTGGGGCGGGCGCCTCACCTGGATGTATGCGGCGCATAACCCCGCCGTGAAAGCGGGCGTGGCCTGGTACGGCAAGCTCAGCGTCGGCCATGGCCCGCTGATCAAGCGCGTGGCGTTTGACGTGGTCGACGAACTGCACGGTCCCGTGCTGGGTTTGTACGGCGGACGCGACGCCAGCATCCCGCTGGCGGATGTCGAAACCATGAAGACCAAGCTGGCCGCCGGCAACGCCGCCGCGAAGGCATCGGAGTTCGTGGTGTACCCCGAAGCCGACCACGCCTTCCTGGCGGACTACCGCGCCAGCTACCAGCCCGAGGCCGCCAAGGATGGCTGGCGCCGGATGCTGGAGTGGTTCAAGCGGTATCTGTGACGGGATTGATGGAATGAAATAGCCGACCCTCGGGTCGGCTATTTTTATGCCACGGCGCGCCCCCCCTCGGGGGGCAGCAAGTACGCGTAGCGTGGGCAGCGTGGGGGCCCACAAGAACAGCCGCCCCGCCGCCGGGCCGCCCCAAGGCGGGGCAGCCCCCTCGGGGGGCAGCAAGCGAGCGCAGCGAGTGCGGCGTGGGGGCCCACAAAAACAGCCGCCCCGCCGCCGGGCCGCCCCAAGGCGGGGCAGCCCCCTCGGGGGGCAGCAAGCGAGCGCAGCGAGTGCGGCGTGGGGGCTCCTTAATTCCCCGCTTCGCGCAGCCGGCTGGGAAGGAGTTCGCCGTGGCGGGCGAGCAGCGGGTAGGCCGCGGCGCCCACCAGGTGGGAGTTGATGCCCTTCATGTCCCGCAGGATGTCCAGGTACAGCGCACCGACTTCGGCGGCGTCGACCTCGCCCGACTTGATCTTCTGCAGATGGGTGTCGGCGGCCTGCGTTTCGATCGTGCGAAAGCGTGCCTTTTCCCCCGCCAGCGAACGGGCCTGACGCAGGTCGTCGTTGACGAACAGCGCGGCGGCGGTGCGCTGGTTGGCGATGAGCTGGCCCAGGGTGTCGTCCAGGCTGGCGCGCTGCTCGGGCGAGAAGATCCAGCCCTGCTTGCGCAGCTTGGCGACATGGCTGAGCAGCCCGTGATGGGCAATGTCGCCCGCATGGCCGATATTGCTGGCGAACGCCAGGATGTCATCCATGCGCTGGATGTCGTCGCGCGTCATGTTTTCCTGGTCGAGCGTGGCCAGGTAGGTCGTGATGGCGTTTTCCAGCTTGTCCAGGGCGGCGTCCAGTTGGCGGGCCTGCACCAGGCGATGGCGGTTGTCGCGTTTGAAGCCGGCCCGCGCATAGAGCAGCAGCGTCTGCAGCATGTCGGCCATGCGCAAGGCTTCGCGCGCCGCATTGCCCAGGGCCACCGCCGGCACGTCATGCGCCCATTCGTCCAGATACTGGGGCCGGGACGGGTCGTTCGGATCCGCGCGCTTGGGCAGCCAGCGGGTAAGCAGGGCCGCATACGGCGTCAGCAGCGGCAGGAAGACCAGGGCTATGACCGCGTTGAAGAGCGTGTGGAAGTTGGCCACGGCGCGGGCGGGGTCGCTGGCCAGTTCGCTCATCAGAGGCTGCAGCACCGGCAACAGCAGCAGCCCCGCCAGCACCCCCAGCACGCGGGTCAGCAGGTTGCCGAGCGGAAGGCGGCGGGCGGCGGGATCGTCGCCGGTCACGCCTTCGATCATCGGGTTGATGGCGGTACCCAGATTGGCCCCCAGGACCAGTGCGAAGGCGACGTGGGGCGCCACCATGTGGTGGCTGGCCAGGGACATCACCAGCACCACCACCGCCACGCTGGAGTGCGCCGCCCAGGTGAACGCCGCGGACAGCAGCACCGCCGCCACGGGCTGGGTCGCCAGGGCGTCCAGAATCATGCCCAGCATCGGAGCGGTCTGGAACGGTTCGAAGAGTTCGACCAATTGATGCAGGGACAGCAGCAGCAGGCCAAGCCCGATGAAGACCCGGCCCAGATCGCGCGTGCGTCCGGGCGGATAGCGCCGGAACATCCAGACGCCCGCCAGGATCAGAATGGGGGCCAGCGCCGTCAGATCGAAGGATAGAAGCTGAACGATCAGCGTGGTGCCGACGTTCGCGCCCAGCATCGCCGCCAGCGCCGGCACCAGGCCGACGACGCCGCCGGCGGCAAAGCCGGTGATCATCAAGCCGGTGGCGGTGCTGCTCTGCAGGGCGGCGGTGATTCCCAGGCCGGCCCCGAAAGCCCGCAAGCGTGTGCCTAGCGCCCGTCCCAGCGCCGCGCCCAGGGCGGCCCCGAAGGCGCGCTGTACGCCCGTTTGGACCATATGCACGCCCCAGAGCAGCAGTGCAACGTAGCCGGCGAAGTCAAGCAGGGTAATGAGTCCAGACATCCAGGCGTGTTTCCGTTCTTTTTATGACAAGTAATAATTCTGTAATGATCGCATGCCCGGGCGCGCGCGGAAACCCGCCCGGCAATACAGGATACGCCCGGCGGGGCATTACGGCATGCGCCCCTGCCTGCGCGTATCATTGACTGATCATTCGTGGATGTACTGGGAGTTTTGCGTGGCGGTTTCCGTATTCGATCTGTTCAAGATAGGCATAGGCCCGTCGAGCTCCCATACCGTGGGCCCGATGCGGGCCGCGCTGTTGTTCGCGCAAGGCCTCGAGCGCGATGGCCTGATCCCACAGGTTGCCAGCGTGCGCGCCGAACTGTACGGGTCGCTGGGCGCCACCGGCAAGGGGCACGGCACCGACAAGGGCGTGCTGCTGGGCCTGATGGGCGAGGCACCCGATACCGTGGACCCCGCCGCCATCGCCGGCATGGTTGCATCGGTGCGCGCCAGCCGCCAACTGCCGCTGCTGGGCAAGTATCCGCTGCCGTTCGTCGAGAAGGAACACATGATGTTCTATCGCCGGGAGGCCATGGCCGAACATCCCAACGGCATGAAATTTCACGCTTTCGACGCCAGCGGCGAGTCGCTGCGCGAGGCCCGCTACCTGTCGGTGGGGGGCGGATTCGTGGTGACCGCGGGCGCGTCGAATAGCCAGGTCATCGCGGCGCACAATCAATTGCCGTACCCGTTCCGCATGGGCCGCGAACTGCTGGCCATGTGCCGCGAAAGCGGACTGACCGTGGCCCAGCTCATGATGAAGAACGAACTGACCTGGCGCGACACCTCGGAAGTGCACAGCGGCCTGGACCGCATCTGGCAAGTCATGCAGGACTGCGTGGCGCGAGGCTGCGGCATCGACTACCCGGAAGCGGACGGCGAATTGCCCGGCCCCCTGCGTGTGCGCCGCCGCGCGCCCGAGCTCTACCGCAACCTGACGCAGCGTGCCGAGCGCACGCTGTCCGACCCCTTGTCGGTCATGGACTGGGTGAATCTGTACGCCATGGCCGTCAACGAAGAAAACGCCGCCGGCGGACGCGTGGTGACGGCGCCGACCAACGGCGCGGCGGGCATCATCCCGGCCGTGCTGCACTATTACGACCGCTTTGTTCCCGGCGCCAACCGCGAGGGCGTGCGCGACTTCCTGCTGACCGCCGCGGCGGTCGGCCTGCTCTACAAATACAACGCATCCCTGTCGGGAGCCGAGGTCGGCTGTCAGGGTGAAGTGGGCGTGGCGTGCTCCATGGCGGCGGGCGGCCTGGCCGCGGCGTTGGGCGGCTCCGTGGAGCAGGTCGAGAACGCCGCCGAGATCGGCATGGAACACAATCTGGGCCTGACCTGCGACCCCGTCGGCGGGCTCGTGCAGATCCCCTGTATCGAGCGCAACGCCATGGCGTCCATCAAGGCCGTGAATGCCGCCCGCATGGCGCTGCGCGGCGACGGCCAGCACTACGTGTCGCTGGATTCGGTGATCAAGACGATGCGCGAAACCGGCGCCGACATGAAGACCAAGTACAAGGAAACGGCGCGCGGCGGCCTGGCGGTGAACATCGTCGAGTGCTGACCGCCTGATCGCCGCGTCCAACAAAAAAGCCCCTTGAAATCAAGGGGCTTTCTGCTTGCGGCGCCGTTCAGATCACGCGGGCATTTTGCAGCGCGGCGATGCGGGAAGGGATCGGCGGGTGCGAGGCGAACATGGCTGCCAAGCCGCCCTTGCCCGTGATGCCGGAGGCTTCGAACGACTTCGGCAGCTCGCCGGGCTCCAGGCCGCCCAGGCGGGCCAGGGCGCGGATCATCGGTTCGCGGGCGCCCATCAGGTGGGCCGAACCGGCGTCGGCGCGGTATTCGCGCTGGCGCGAGAACCAGGCCACGATGATCGAGGCCAGGACGCCGAAGATGATTTCACAGACCAGCACGGTGACGAAGTAGCCGGGGCCGATGCCGCGTTCATTCTTGAACACGACGCGGTCGATGAAATAGCCGACCACGCGCGCCAGGAACACGACGAAGGTGTTCACCACGCCCTGGATCAGGGTCAGCGTGACCATGTCGCCATTGGCGATGTGCGCCACTTCGTGGGCCAGCACGGCGGCGACTTCTTCTTCGCTCATGCTTTCCAGCAAACCCGTCGACACGGCGACCAGGGAGTCGTTCTTGAACGCACCGGTGGCGAACGCATTGGGCGCGCCTTCATAGATGGCGACTTCCGGGCGGCCGATGCCGGCGCGGTCGGCCAGCTGATGGACCGTGTCCACCAGCCAGGCTTCGCGCTGGTTGCGGGGCGAATTCGGATCCAGCACCTGAGCGCCAGTGCTCCATTTGGCCATCGGCTTGCTCATCAACAAGGAAATGATGGCGCCGGTGAAACCCACGACGACGGAGAAAATCAGCAGGGCGTTGAAGTTCAGGCCGTTGGCGGTGATGATGCGGTCTACGCCCAGGATGCGCAGCGTGGCCGACAGCACGAGCATGACGGCCAGGTTGGTGACGACGAATAGAACGATGCGTTTCATGTTTTTTTGTTCCTCTGCGAGCGGGAAATACCCGGGGTTCGACATGGCGGCGGCCCGCCAGTTCCCCGACTCGCCGGCACCGCTCCCGGTGACGCAGAGTATAGTATCGCTTTCCCCTATTCCTCCCCACTTTTCCGTTAGCGTAGACCCCCATGCAGGCACTTTGGATGTTGCTGGCGTCCGCCATGTTCGCCATCATGGGTTCGTTCGTGAAGCTCGGCACCGAACACGGCGCGTCGCTTCCGCAGGTCGTGCTCTTTCGCGGCCTGCCTTCGGTGATCCTGTTGCTGATCTGGGCCCGCGCGGGCCGCCAGTCCATCATTCCGACAAGCTGGAAGCTGCACATTTGGCGCAACCTCTCCGGCGTCACCTCGATGTGGCTCGGTTTTTTCGCCATCTCCCATCTGCCCCTGGCCACCGCCACCAGCCTGAACTACACGGCGCCGCTTTTCATCGCCTGCTGGATGCTGGGGTGGGGCGGCGCGCAGCGCGACCCGGTGCGCATCCTGGCCGTGGCGCTGGGGTTTTTGGGCGTGATTGCCGTGCTTCGGCCCAGCATCAACGAAGACCAGTGGCTGGCCGCGCTGCTGGGCATGGGCGCCGGCGCCATGTCGGCGATCGCCATGATGCAGATCCGCCAGCTTGGACGCATCGGCGAACCCGAGTGGCGCACCGTGCTGTTCTTCTCGGTGGCCGTTTGCGCGTCCAGCGGCGCCGGACTGGCATTCGAGGGATGGGGCCACGCCGACTGGACCGGCTACCTTTCGTTGTTGGGCGTGGGCGTGACGGGTTTGTTTGGCCAATTGACCATGACGCGGGCATTCGGCATGGGATCGGCGCTGCTGACCGCGGCCCTGCAGTACAGCACCATCATTTTCGCGGCCTTGCTGGGCATGGGCTTCTGGGGCGACCACCTGGACGGCCTGGCCTGGGCCGGCATGGGTTTGATCATTTTCGCGGGCCTGCTGTCGGTGTGGCGCACGATGCGCGAACCCAAGTCAGCCTGAGTCCCGCGTCCGCTTCCATCCACACAGGAGCCACATCGCATGACGACGACACTGATTTCCGCCGCCGACCTGGCCGCGCGCCTCGACAGGCCCGATGTGCGCGTATTCGACGTGCGCCACGACCTGACCAATCACGGGGCGGGGCGCCAGGCATATGACGCTGGCCACATTCCCGGCGCCCGCTACCTGGATCACGAGACCGAGCTGGCCGCGGCACGCACGGGCAAGAATGGCCGGCATCCCTTGCCCGCCCGCGCCGAATTCGGCGCGCTGATGGCCGCGCATGGCGTCGGCCCGCAAACCCTGGTGGTGGCGTACGACGCCAGCGGTGGCATGTATGCCGCGCACCTGTGGTGGATGCTGCGCTGGCTGGGCCACGGCCAGGTCGCGGTGCTCGACGGCGGCTGGCAGGCCTGGGTCGCCGCCGGCCTGCCGACGACGGCGCAAGCCGCTCCCACCGTGACGCCCGGCAAGCCGGTCGAGCCCGGCGAGCCGTTGGCCGGTTCCGTGGACGCCAACACCGTGCTGGACAACATCGCCCAGCCGTCCTTCACCGTGATCGACGCCCGTGCGGCCAACCGCTATCGTGGCGAAGTCGAACCCATGGACCCCGTGGCCGGCCATATTCCCGGCGCCCTGAACCGGCCCAACGGCGAAAATCTCCAGCCGGACGGCCGCTTCAAGACGGCGGAACAACTGCGCGCCGAATTCGCTGCGCTGCTGGCGGGCCGCGACCCGGCCGCCGTCGTCCATCAATGCGGCTCGGGCATCACCGCCTGCCACAACCTGCTGTCCATGGAGATCGCCTTTTTGGCCGGTTCGCGTCTGTATCCGGGATCCTGGAGCGAGTGGTGCAGCGACCCGTCCCGTCCGGTGGCCACGGGCGCATGAATCAAAAAAGCCAGGGCACGCCCTGGCTTTTCCGTATGCAGTCAGCGGTTTCCTACCAGACGGCGGCCAGCTTCACGCGGCTCGAGACGCTTTCGGCGATCTCCAGGAAATGATCCAGCGGCGGCGTGGCCAATCCCGGCACCTTCGCCATGTCGTCCCAGCGCCTCAGGCGTATCGCATCCGGCGCGCCCGGCATGCTCGCGAAATCCACCGCCTGGCCGGCGTCGAAACTGCCGCCCTGCAGCGCCAGGCTGCGCTTGGAGTCTTCCGAGAGGGACGCTTCGTAGTGCGGCTCTACATAGCAGAGGTAGCGCTTGGCTTCCACGTGCAGCCGGATCGGATCCAGCACGGCCGAGCTGAACAGCCCGCGCAGGAAGGGCAGGACGAAATACTGGTGCTTGTCGTCAATGCCGCGCAGCGTGGGCGTGCCCGGCCGGTCGGCGATCAGGTGGCCCAGGTCGTGCAGCAGGCAGGCCGTGATGAGCGGGGCGTTGGCGCCGTGCCGTTCGGCGAGCGCCGCCGTCTGCAGCGCATGCCGCAGATGGCTGACCGATTCGCCATGATAGGAACGGTGCCCGCGTTCCAGGAAGAGCTGCTCGATATCTTGCAAGGTCAAGGCCATGGTTGTCTCCTGAGTGGCCGCGAGGGGAAGAGGCGGGCAGTGACCGCTTGCGGTCAGCCGGCTGCCGGCGCCATCTCCAGAAAGCGCGCGATTAGCTGCACCGGTTGGCGCTCGCGCAGGCAGTACAGGTATTCATGCATCACGATGCCGGCGTCCTGAACGTCCAGGGCCGCCAGATCGGGATGGGATGGGATCTCGCGCGAAGGAATCAGGCTGATTCCAAGTTCGCAAAGAATGGCTTGCCGGATCGATTCCCGGCTGCCGATTTCCAGCGTGCGGCGCACCGTCACGCCGGCCGTCTGCAAGGCGTCTTCGGTCAGTTTTCGGGTCATCGAGCCGGGTTCGCGCAGCAGCAGCGCGTGCTCGGCCAGGTCGGCCAGCCGGACCTGCCCGCGGCGCGCCAGCGGATGGCTGCGGTGGGTCACGACGCGGATCGGGTCGGCCGCGATCATCCGGCGATAAAGGTGTTTGTCATCCATCAGAAAAGAGGATGTGGCAATCTCGATGCGGTAGTCGTGCAGCGCTTGCAGCATGCTGTGCGAGTTGCCGATGGTGACGGCAAGGTCGATGCCGGGATAGCGCTGGTTGTAGCGGCGCACCGTGTCCATGATGTAGAACGGGCCGGTGGCGCCGATGCGCAGGTTGCCCTCGCGCAGATCGCTGGCATCGCGCAGGCGGAAATCGATCTCGGTTTCCTGCTGCACCAGCTTTTCGACCATGGGCATCAGGTTCTGGCCCGCGTCCGAAAGCCGCATGCCGCGCCCCTGCCGGTGGAACAGCTCGATGCCGTAGCGCGATTCCAGTTGGCGCAGTTGACCTGTCACCGTGGGTTGGCTGACACCCAGCTGGGCGGCGGCCTTGGTGACGGTGCCGCAGCGGGCCACGGCATAGAAGGATTTGAGTTCGGCGACGAGCACGATGGTGGGGGGCGGGGGATGGACGCAATGCGCAAGACCGCCAGTACACCAAAATAATTTGATGTTTTTATTACTGCATTTGCGCGAAGTGTCATAAACGCTCAATACGCGCCTTCCATACTGCCTTCGTTCCCAGACCGGAGGCACCATGCCCCAACGCGATACCGCCTTTCTATCAGTGCAGAATCTTGTGAAGCGATTCGGCAGCCACACGGCGCTGGCTGACGTTTCGCTCGATATCCGCGCCGGAGAGCTGGTGTGCCTGCTGGGGCCGTCGGGTTGCGGGAAGACGACGCTGCTGCGCGCCATCGCCGGGCTGGAACGGCAGGACAGCGGCACCATCGTGCTGACGGGCCGCGATATATCCCATGCCGAGCCCCAGGAGCGCGACTACGGCATCCTGTTCCAGTCCTATGCGCTGTTTCCCAACCTGACCGTGGCCCAGAACGTGGCTTACGGCCTCAGTGGCAAGCGTTCCCACCGCAATCACGTCGCCCACCGGGTCGAGGAAATGCTGACCCTGGTGGGGCTGGCGGGCGCCGCCGGCAAATATCCGGGACAGATCTCTGGCGGCCAGCAGCAGCGCGTGGCCCTGGCGCGCGCGCTGGCGCCGTCGCCGTCCCTGCTGCTGCTGGACGAACCGATGTCCGCCCTGGACGCCCGGGTGCGCGAGCACCTGCGGATCGAACTGCGGGCCCTGCAGAAACGGCTCTCCATCACCACCCTGATGGTGACGCATGACCAGGAAGAGGCCATGGTGATGGCCGACCGTATCGCCGTCATGAACGGCGGCGTCATCGAACAATACGGTACGCCGCTGGAACTCTATCGCCAGCCGGGTTCCGCCTTCATCGCCGATTTCGTCGGCGAGGCGAACTGGCTGCCGTTCGAACGCATCGACGCCCATCGGGCCCGCGTCGGCCGGCAGGAGCTGGCCGTGGACGCATCGCTGGACACGGCAGCCGGCACGCTCTTCGTGCGGCCGGAGGCCGTGCGGGTCAGCGTGGCGCGCCCGGAAGAAACCAATTCCATGCTGGCCGACGTGCTGGATGGCGTGTTCCTGGGCCGCGGCTACCGCTTGGCCCTGCGCCTGGAAGGCGTGCCCGGCGCGACCGTGCATTCGATCGTGTCCCCTGAAACCGGAGATGCCCTGTTGGGTCCTCACGCCGCCGGCCGTTGCTGGGTGGAGCTGCCGCGCCATGCGATACGCGCCTACGCTTGATCCGGCCGTGACCCGTTCCTCGAACCTGGCCGGGCCGGCCGCCGTTCCCGCGCCCGCGCCGGCCGCCTTGCCGTCGCTGGGCCGCCGCCCGCTGCCGGGCTGGATCGGCTCGTTGGGACTGACGCTGGGGCAGGGCGCGCTGGCGCTGGGCCTGCTGCTGTTCCTGGCGCTGCCGCTGGCGGCGATCCTGGCCAAGTCCGTCACGGACGGCGAGGGCGCCTGGGTGGGCCTGTCCGTCATCACCGGCATCATCGGCGCCGATGGTTTTCTGAGCATGGTCGGGCGCAGCCTGGCCGTGGGCGTCGTGACCACCTTGCTGGTCGTGCCTTGCGCCTACGGGTTTGCCTACGGGCTGACGCGTACCCGCCTGCCGGGCAAGGGGCTGCTGCGCACTATCGCGTTGCTGCCGCTGCTGGCGCCGTCGCTGTTGCCCGGCATCGCGCTGGTGTACCTGCTGGGCAACCAGGGCCTGCTCAAGGGCCTGACCGGCGGCGCCACCATCTATGGCTTCTGGGGCATCGTCGTGGGCGAGGCCTTCTATACCTTCCCGCATGCGCTGATGATCCTGCTGACGGGTCTGGCGCTGGCGGATGGCCGGCTGTATGACGCGGCGCGCGCGATGGGGGCGGGGCCTTGGCGCACCTTTCTTACGGTCACGCTGCCCGGCACGCGCTATGCGGTGTTTTCGGCCTGCTGCGTGGTGTTCACGTTGACCGTGACGGACTTCGGCGTGCCCAAGGTCGTGGGTGGCGACTACAACGTCCTGGCGATGGAGGCCTACAAGGCGGTGGTCGGCCAGCAGAATTTTCCCAAGGGGGCCGCCATTGGCATTCTGCTGCTCCTGCCCGCGCTGCTGACCTTCGTGCTGGACCGCAGGCTGCGCGCCCGGCAGGGCGCCCAGATGAGCGGCCGCGCGCAACCCTACGCGGCCGGCGCCCACGGCCGGCGCGACGCGGCTTTCCTGGCCCTGGCCGCCGTGCTGGCCGCCTTCCTGTTGCTGATCATCGGCGTGGCGGTGTGGGCGTCGTTCGTGAAGATGTGGCCGTACAACCTGTCCATGTCCTTGCGTTCCTACGATTTCGACAACATGGACGGCGGCGGCTGGCTCGCTTGGCGCAACAGCCTGCAACTGGCGTTCTGCACGGCGCTGGTGGGCACGGTCGTCGTCTTCGTGGGCGCCTGGATGATGGAAAAAGTGCCCGCGCGCGGCGCCGTGGCGCGCAGCCTGCGCGGCATGGCGGGCATGCTGGCCCTGATGCCCATGGCGGTGCCGGGGCTGGTGTTGGGCCTGGGCTACATCTTCTTTTTCAACAGCCTCGCGAATCCGCTGAACGTGCTGTATGGAACGATGCCGCTGCTTATCCTGTGCACCGTCGTCCATTTCTACACCAGCGCGCACCTGACTGCGTCCACCGCGCTGAACGCGCTGGATCCCGAATTCGAGGCCGCCTCGGCGTCGCTGAAGGTGCCCCGCTTGACGACGTTCCTGCGCGTGACCTTGCCGATGTGCCTGCCCGCCGCGCTGGATGTGGCGCGCTATCTCTTCGTCTCTGCGATGACGACGGTATCGGCGGTGGTGTTCCTGTACAGCCCGTCCACGGTGCTGGCCGCCGTCGCGGTCCTCAACATGGACGACGCCGGTTTCATCGGTCCAGCCGCCGCGATGTGCACGGTGATCATGGCCAGCTCGGCCGCCGCCGCGCTGATCCTGCACCTGGCCAGCCGCGCGCTGGTGGCCCGCAGCCAGGCCTGGCGCCGCCCGGTGGCCGCGTGACCGACCATTTTCCAAGGATGATCCTCATGACTGTTTCGCCTTTGCCTGTCCGCCTGGAGGCGGTGATATTCGACTGGGCCGGCACGCTGGTCGACTTCGGCTCGTTCGCGCCCACCAAGGTGTTCGTCGATGCGTTCTCGCAATTCGGCATGGACGTGTCGCTCAAGGAAGCCCGCGGCCCGATGGGCATGGGCAAGTGGGACCACATCCGCGCCCTCTGCGACCAGCCCGCCATCGCCAGCCAGTACCAGGCCCAGTTCGGCCGTCTGCCCACCGATGACGACGTGACCGCCATCTATGAACGCTTCCTGCCGATGCAGCTTGAAAAGGTCGCGCAGTATTCGTCGGCCATCCCCGGCGCCGCCGAGCTGCTGCGCGCGTTGCGCCAGCGCGGGCTGAAGATCGGCTCCTGCTCGGGCTATCCCGGCAGCGTCATGCGCCGGGTCGTGGAGCGGGCCGCAACGGAAGGGCTGGAACCGGACTGCATCGTCGCCAGCGACGACGTTCCGCGCGCGCGTCCCGCCCCGGCCATGGCGTTGAAGAACGTGGTGGAACTGGGCCTGTCGGACGTGGCCGGGTGCATCAAGGTCGACGACACCGCGCCGGGGATCGAAGAGGGGCGCCGCGCCGGCATGTGGACGGTGGGGCTGCTGCTGTCGGGCAATGCCGCCGGCCTGACGCTGGATCAGTACCTGAGCCTGGACGAGGCCGGCCGCGAGCAGGCGCGCGCCGCGGCCAGCCAGGAACTGTCGTCGGTGTCGCCGCATTACCTCATCGACACGGTGGCCGACCTGCCGGCCGTGGTCACCGATATCGAAGCCCGCCTGGCGCGAGGCCAACGCCCCTGACCTAAAGCCTGTTCACCCATTCGCAACGCATACCGCGGCCGGCATCCCCCCGGCCGTGGGGGCCCTCTTCACCCTTTTTTTTCCGATCACCCACGGAGTTCCTCATGAATCGCTACAAGCTGCTTGCACTGGCCGCCGCCCTGACGGGCGTGATGGGCGCCGCCTCCGCCGAGACCACGCTGACCGTCTACACGGCGCTCGAAGCCGACCAGATCAAGGTCTACCAGGCCGCGTTCGAGAAGGCCAATCCCGACATCAAGGTCCAGTGGGTGCGCGACTCCACCGGCATCATCGCCGCCAAGCTGCTGGCCGAAAAAGGCAACCCCAAGGCCGACGTGATCTGGGGCCTGGCCGGCACGGCGCTGGGCCTGATGGACAAGGAAGGCATGCTCCAGCCCTACGCGCCGAAGGGCCTGGACCAGATCGCCGCCAACATGCGCGACGCCAAGGCCGAACCTTCGTGGGTCGGCATGGACGGCTACGCCGCCGCCATCTGCTTCAACACCATCGAAGCCGAAAAGCAGAAGCTGCCCAAGCCCACGTCCTGGCAGGACCTGACCAAGCCCGTGTACGCCGGCAAGATCGTCATGCCGAATCCGGCGTCGTCGGGCACGGGCTTCCTGGATGTCAGCGCCTGGCTGCAGATCTTCGGTGAAGAGAAGGGCTGGGCCTACATGGACGCCCTGCACAAGAACATCGGTTCCTACACGCATTCGGGTTCCAAGCCCTGCAACATGGCCGCCGCCGGCGAATTCCCGATCGGCGTGTCGTTCGACTACCGCGCCGCCAAGCTGAAGGCCGACGGCGCGCCGGTCGAAGCCGTGTTCCCGTCGGAAGGCCTGGGCTGGGAAGTGGAAGCCACCGCCATCATGAAGGGCACGAAGCACCTGGAAGCCGCGCGCAAGCTGGCCGACTTCTCCGCCAGCCGCGAGGCCAATGAACTGTACAAGGCGAACTTCGCCGTCCTGGCGATTCCGTCGATCGCCACGGCCAACCCGAACCTGCCCGCCGACCTGACCTCGCGCATGATCAAGAACGATTTCACGTGGGCCGCCACGAATCGCGAACGCATCATCGCCGAATGGACCAAGCGCTACGACGGCAAGTCCGAACCGAAGAAGAAGTAAGTGTCCACCATCGCGGCGGCGCCGGACGCCGCCGCGCCTCGGGAAGCGCCCGCGGGCGCTTCCCCGCAATCCTCTTGCAATGTTTCGAAGATGAAAAATTTCGACGTGATCGTGGTGGGCGCGGGCATGCTCGGCATCGCGCACGCATGGGCGGCCGCCAAGCGCGGCCTGTCGGTGGCCGTGATCGAGCGCAGCCGGCAGGCGCATGGCGCCACGATACGCAACTTTGGCCAGGTCATCGTGACGGGCCAGGCGCCGGGCATGATGCTGTCGCACGCCCAGCAGGCCCGCGAGCTGTGGCTGGAACTGGCGGACAAGGCGGGCTTCCATGTGCGCGCCAACGGCGCCCTGGTGCTGGCCCGCAACGCGGACGAGGCCGACGTGCTGTGCGAGTTCGCGGATACGCGGATGCGGCAGGAAGGATATCGCGCCGAACTGCTGTCCGGCCGCGACGTGGCGGGCCTGTACGGCGGCCAGCTCGCCCACCACTGCATGGCACTGCGCGGCCACGACGACTTGCAGATCTACTCCCGCGAGGCCTTGCCCGCCATCACGCGCTATCTGGAAACGTCTCTGGGCGTCACGTTCATCACGGGGACGCTGGCGCGCGCGGTGGAAAACGGCGAGGTCTGCACCACGGCGGGCGATTTCAAGGCCGCCCACGTCTTCGTCTGCCCGGGCCACGATTACCTGACCCTGCTGCCCGAACGCTTCGCGCCGTTGAACCTGGAGGTCACGTGCCTGCAGATGCTGCGCGCGGCCTTCGAGACCAACCCGATCGCGCTGGACCGCCCGGTGCTGACGGGCCTGTCCTGCGTGCACTACGGCGCTTTTTCCGATCTGCCATCGGCGCAGGCGCTGCGCGGCGTGATCCAGGCGCGCACGCCCATGCTGCTGGAAAACGGCATCCACCTGCTGATCAGCCCCACGCCGTATGGCGAACTGATCATCGGCGACTCGCATCGCTATGGGCAGGACGCGCCGCCGTTCAACGACGAAGCCGTGGATAACGCCATGCTGGACCTGGCCTCGCAGGCCCTGGGGGCACGGCTGCGGGTGCTGGAGCGCTGGCAGGGCGTATACGGCGCGCATGGGCCGGCGCCGTTTTCGGTGATTCCGGTGGACGCGGCCACCACGGTGGCGGTCATGCATTCCGGCGTCGGCATGACGGTGGGGCTGGCGATCGGCGAACGGACGGTCGCCGGCGTGACGGGACGCTGATGTCCGCCGGCGCGCGGCAATGAAAAAGGGCCTCGCGATCGCGAGGCCCTATTCATCGTGCGGTCCAGCCGGCCTAGACCTCTTGCATGATGCGGCGGTACCACTCGTGGAAGTGCTGCATGCCGTCTTCCATCGGCGACTGGTAGGGGCCTGTCTCGTTCACGCCGCGCAGCATCAGGGCCTTGCGGCCGGCATCCATGCGTTCGGCGATCTCGTCGTCTTCGATGGCCGTTTCCATGTAGGCGGCGCGCTGCGCTTCGACGAATTCGCGTTCGAAGGCGGCGATTTCCTCGGGGTAGTAGAACTCGACGACGTTCACCGTTTCCTGGGGGCCCTTCGGATACAGCGTGGACAACACCAGCACGTGCGGGTAGAGCTCGATCATGTGGGTCGGGAAGTACGTGACCCAGACCGCGCCAAAGTCCGGCGCGTCGCCGCCACGAAACGACAGCAGACGGTCATGCCACTGCTTGTACACATCCGAGCCGGGCTGGGCCAGCGCATTGTGCACGCCCACCTTCTGCAGGCTGTACCAGGCGTTGAACTCCCAGGCCAGATCGTCGCACGTGACGAAGCGCCCCAGGCCGGGGTGGAACGGACCGACGTGATAGTCCTCGAGGTAGACCTCGATGAAGGTCTTCCAGTTGTAGTTGCACTGATGCACTTCGACGTGGTCCAGCACGTAGTCGCCGAAGTTGAACTCGGGCCGCGAGAACAGCGGCGCCATGTCGGCGGCCGGATCGCGCGGGCCTTCGAACAGCAGGCCGTGGCAATCGCGCAGGCGGAACTTCTGCAGGTTCATGCAGGGCGTGGTCTCGAACTGAGGCGCGCCCAACAACTCGCCGTGGTTGTTGTACGTCCAGCGGTGCAGCGGGCACACGATGTTGCCGCCAGTGGCCTTCAGATTGCCGTGCGTATTGCAGTTGCCGGCCACGTTGCCGGCTTCGCCGCCAAGCATCAATGCCTGCCGGTGGCGGCAGACATTTGAGATGAGTTCGACGCCTTGCTGGTTGCGAACCAGCGTGCGCCCTCCGTTTTCCTGAACCAACGTACGCCAATCCCCGACTTCGGGCACCACTTTCTGGTGGCCGACATATTGCGAGGATTGCTTGAAAATGAGTTCTTGCTCGCGGGCAAAGAGGGCTTCGTCAAAATATGCACTGACGGGTAGCTGGGTGCGAGCTGGCACGACATGTGCCATCCGACCGATGTCGGTCATGATTCCCTCCGCTCGGATAAAAAAGCCAGGACGGTTTGAGCTTTGCCAAGCGCTTTTGTTCAAGCCAAGGTTTTGATCAAGGCCTGTTCAAGAATTTGAGCCTGGCTAAATCCGTTCTGGCGCGAAGAAAAATCGGTGTCTGGCCGATCAAATAAGCCGTGAATTGTACCCCAAGGGCTTGTGCCTCGCCCGTGAAACGCGGGGAGGCTTGGCGAAGCAATCGAAGGGTGGGTTTGGGGCGGCGCCAAGCCCGATTAACCCTTCGCGGCGTAGGTCTTTCAGACGAGCTTGCGGGTGGCGGGATGACGCCTGAGCAACCAGCTACTGGCCGCCGACAGGACGAAGACCGCCGCGGTCAGCAAGGGCACGGCCCAGGCGTCGCGCTGTCCGCCGGAGAAGGCGCCGGCGCGGCGCGCCACGTCCAGGAACACCGGGTGGATCAGATAAACGCCGAAAGTCAGCGGCGCCAGCGAGGCCAGCCTGGGCAGGCGCGGCGACGACACGATCCATTGGAACGCGGCCAGGGACATGAAGGGCACGGTCAGGCTGAAGTAATCGTAGAAGTAGGTGTCGAGCGCGTGGCCATCGGACATGATGGTCACGCCCAGCGCGGTGGCGGCAACGCTGGCCGCCAGCATCAGGCCGGGGCGCGGAATGCGCATCTCGCCATCGAAAATCAGGCGGCCCGCGACGAAGTAGCCCAGATAGGGAAGAAACCACGTCAGGAAGAAGCCATGAGGCGCACCGAGCGCGCGGCGATACAGGGCATCCAGTATCGCCACGCCCAGAATGCCCACTACCCACAGCGCGCGGGCCTTGGGCGTGCTGCGCACATACAGCAGGCGGACCAGGGGGGCGAACAGGTACAGCCCCACGATCATGTACAGGTACCAGAGATGGTAGTAGGGCTCGCCCTGCGCAACCTTGCGCGGCCAGAACGAAAAATCGACGCTGCCATCGTCCCACCAGTCCAGGCCGGTGCGCCACGCCAGGTAGAAGAGGGTCCAGAACAGCAGCGGAGCGCAGATCCGGGCCATGCGCCGGCTGTAGAACTTCTGGGCGTCCTGCGGCTTGTCGGGATCCAGCAGCAAGGCGCCGCTTACCATCACGAAGACAGGCACGCACCAGCGAGCGGCGGAGTCGTACAGGTTGGCGGCAAGCCACGCGCCGCCGCCATACGCGGCCGGATCGCTGACGATCAGCGCGGCGCTATGCAGCAGGACTACAGCTACGGCCGCCAGCCAGCGGGCGGCGTCCAGGCGGGCGTATCGGTCTTCGGTATGAGGCATCGGGCTCCCGCTGGGTGTTTGCTGCGTTACCTTAGCAGTGGCACGCGTCCGATTTCTGTATCCAGGGGTTAGGCCAGGCGTAAAAAACCGACAGGACCGGAGTGGCGCTGTCGGTGGGAAGGGTCAACCCGCGTCAGGGTGGCGGGCCGACCGAACGCGGGCCGGCGGTCCGCGAACGTTTTGTCACGAAACCGCGGGGCTGGGGCGCAGCCTCATTGCAGAACGATGTTGGCTTGCTTGATCAGTTGCGACACGATGGGCTGTTCGGTCGTGATCTGCTTGTCGAGTTCCGCCGCGGAGCCCGAGCGGGGATCGATGCCCATGTCGAGCATGCGCTTTTTCACGGTTTCGTCCTGCAGGGTTTCGGCCAAGGCCGACTGCAGCCTTTGCAGCACGGGGGCGGGCGTTCCCTTGGGCGCCACGAAGCTGAACCACGCGGTCATGTCGAACGCCGGGTAGCCCTGTTCGGCCAGCGTGCCCAGATTGGGTTGCGTCGCCAAGCGCGAGGGGCTGGTGATGGCGAACACCTTGACCTTGCCGGCATCGGCCTGCGGCATGCCGGTGGCGACCATGTCGAAGAACAGATCCACGTCGCCACTGATCAGCGCGGGCAGGGCCTGGGTCGCGCCCTTGAACGGCACGTGCAGGATGTCGATGCCCGCGCGTTCCTTGAACAGCTCGCCCGCCAGGTGCGACGACGTGCCGGGACCGAAAGTGGCGAAGGTCAGCTTGCCCGGGTTCTGCTTGGCATAGGCCACGACATCCTGGGTGCTGTTGAACGGACGCTTGGGGCTGGACAGCAGGACCAGCGGGCCGACGCCCACCATGCCGATGCGCGCGAAACCGTCCGGATCGTAGGGCAGTTCCTTGTAGAGATAGCGGTTGGTGACCAGCGTCGAGTTGGTGGCCATCAGGATGGTGTAGCCGTCCGGCGCTTCGCGCGAGACGTAGGCGGCTCCGATGGAGGTGCCCGCGCCCGCCTTGTTTTCGACGATCATGGGCTGGCCCAGGTTCTTGGCCATGCGCTCGGCCAGGACGCGCGTCAGCACATCCGTGGCGCCGCCCGCCGGGAAGGGCGAAATCACCTTGATCGGCCGGGCGGGATAGGTATCGGCCTGCGCACCCAGCGCGGCGGCGCTGAGCATCAGGGTGGCGAGCAGTTTGAAGCTGGTGCGAATCATGTTTTCCCCTTGAAATCGCATGGTCGAGAGTGGATCGCCGGGCCTGGCTTCGCTGGGCCGCGAGGTGTCTCATCGCGGTGGCTTGCCAGGTCTCCTTGGATGCTATAAATTCCGTATATTGGAATTTAATTTTGTCGTTCGAAATAAACTATAAAAACGAAGCGAATAGAAATGCAATCTTTTTCTGACGCAAGGCGCATCGCGCATCCGCCCTCCAAGCCGGACGAGAAGCTTGAACTGAGCCTGCCTGCGCGGCGCAAACGCGCGGCCGGCGCAAGCGAGGGCGCCAATTCGCCGGACTTCATCACCGCCTTGGCGCGCGGCCTGGACGTGCTTCGGTGCTTCCGGCATGGCGTGGTGGCGCTGGGTAACCTGGATCTCGCACGCCTGACCGGCCTGCCCAAGCCCACCATCAGCCGCATCACGTACACGCTGACCGAACTGGGCTATCTGCGCTACCACCCGGACACGGGCAAGTATTCGCCCGGTTATGGCGTCCTGGCGCTGGGCTTCGGCCTGCTGGCCGGGCTGGAAGTGCGCGAACTCGCCAAGGTGTCGATGACCGATCTGGCGCGCGATACCGGTGGAGCGGTCGCGCTGGGGGCCTTCGATGGCGACGCCATGACCTATGTCGAAGCCATCCATGGCTCGTCCGCCCTGTATCTGCGTCTGCCGGTGGGCTATCGCGCCAGCCTGGACAGCGCCATGGGCCGCGCCTACCTGGCCAGCCTGCCGGCCGAGGAATGCGACGGCATCCTGGCGCGCCTGGGGGCCGCGGCCCCGGCCGGCGCGGCGATCGACCGCGCCCGCGCGGAACTGCGGGAGTCGGGCTGCTGTTTTGCGATCGGCGAATGGCAGTCGGGCATCAACGCGGTCGCCGTGCCGTTCACGTCCATCACGGGCGAGGGCGTTTTCGTCATGAGCTGCGGCGGACCCGCCAGCCTGTTGGAAGAGCCCGACTTGCGCGCCCGGGTGGCGCCGGCATTGCTGGCCGCAGTAGCGGGGCTGGCGGGGGCGCCGGGCTGACGCGTGGCGCGCATCCGGGGCAGGCGTGGCTATCTCGTACAATTCACGGATTGATCCACCCCTAGCGCCCTCGGAGACCCGTTTGGCCAAACCCACACAAGCTGATCCGCAGACCGACGATCGTCCCTTGCCCCAGGATTTCGAAACGGCCCTGGCCGAGCTGGAATCGCTGGTTGCGGCCATGGAAGACGGCTCGTTGCCGCTTGAGCAATCGCTGGCGGCCTACCGCCGCGGCGTGGCGCTCACGCGGGTCTGCCAAGACCGCTTGGCGCAGGCCGAACAACAGGTCAAGGTTCTGGAAGGCGACCTGCTGCGGCCGCTGGATCCCTCGGCGCTGGATGACGAATAAGAACCCGATGAAGCAAACTCAACTCGCTTTCTCCGAGTGGTTGCAAGGCCGTGCGCGACACGTCGAAGACGTGCTCGATGACCTGATGCCTCCGGCGGACGTGCTGCCCTCGCGCTTGCACGAAGCCATGCGGTACGCCGTGCTTGGCGGCGGCAAGCGCGTGCGCGCGGCCCTGGTCTATGCCGCCGGGCAGGCCTGCCCGGTCAGCGGCAGCGTGCTGGCCATCGAAGCCTCGCTGGACCGCGCGGCCGCTGCCGTGGAACTGATCCATGGCTATTCGCTGGTCCACGACGACCTGCCTTGCATGGACGACGACACGCTGCGCCGAGGCCGGCCCACCGTCCACGTGCAATTCGACGAAGCCACGGCGATGCTGGCGGGCGACGCGCTGCAGCCGCTGGCGTTCGACCTGCTGGCCTCCATGCCGATCGCGCCCGCGCTTATTGTCCAGGCCACCCAGTCGCTGGCGCGCGCGGCTGGCAGCCAGGGCATGGCGGGCGGGCAGGCCATCGATCTGTTCAGCGTGGGGCGTTCGCTGTCGCGTGATGAATTGCAGATGATGCATGGCATGAAAACGGGCGCCATGCTCGCATGCAGCGTGGCGCTGGGCGGGATCGTGGCGGGCGCCAGCTCGGCGTCGCGCCAGGCGCTGGACGCCTACGCGCAGGCCATGGGGCTGGCTTTCCAGGTGGTGGACGACATCCTCGACGTGACCGCCGATACCGCCAGCCTGGGCAAGACGCCTGGCAAGGACGCGGCCGAGAACAAGCCGACCTACGTGTCGCTCCTGGGGCTATCCGAAGCTCGCGCCTTTGCCGAGGAACTGCGGGAAGCCGCCCTCGCTGCCTTGGCTCCGCTGGGGGATGCCGGCGCGCGCCTGGCCCAGCTGGCCGACTTCATCGTTCTTCGGGACCGCTGATCCGTGATACGCACGGCCTGATCGCAGGCCGGGCCAACGAACCCACATAAAAGCATGACGACTGATTTATTGGACCGCATTCAATCGCCGGCAGACCTCAAGCGCCTGGATCGTCGCGAGCTCAAGAAGCTCGCGGACGAACTGCGCGGCTTCGTGCTGGAGTCGGTGTCCAAAACGGGCGGGCATTTATCGTCCAATCTGGGCACCGTCGAGCTCACGCTTGCGCTGCATCAGGTGTTCGACACGCCGCATGACCGCATCGTCTGGGATGTGGGCCACCAGTCCTATCCCCACAAGATCCTGACCGGACGGCGGGCCGGCATGGCCAAGCTGCGCCAGCAGGGCGGCATTTCGGGCTTTCCCAAGCGCAGCGAATCCGACTACGACGCCTTCGGCACCGCGCATTCGTCCACCTCGATCTCGGCGGCGCTGGGCATGGCGGTCGCCTCGCGCAATGCCGGGGTACAACGTCAGCACATCGCCGTGATCGGCGACGGCGCGATGTCCGCCGGCATGGCCTTCGAAGCCATGAATAACGCGGGCGTCACGCCCAACATCAACCTGCTGGTGATCCTCAACGACAACGACATGTCGATCTCGCCGCCGGTGGGGGCGTTGAACCGCTATCTGGCCCGCCTGATGTCGGGCCGCTTCTACGCCACGGCCAAGAACGTGGGCCGCGCGGTGCTGCAGCATGTGCCTCCCGTGCTCGAGCTGGCGCGCCGCTTCGAAGAACACGCCAAGGGCATGGTCACGCCGGCCACCCTGTTCGAGGAATTCGGCTTCAATTATGTCGGCCCGATCGACGGCCACGACCTGGACGCGCTGGTGCCCACGCTGCAGAACCTGAAGGCCCTGGAAGGCCTGCAGTTCCTGCATGTGGTGACCAAGAAAGGGCAGGGCTACAAACTGGCCGAGGCCGATCCGGTGCTGTATCACGGCCCGGGCAAGTTCGACCCCGCGGTCGGCATCCAGCAGTCCAAGGCCCCGGGCAAGCGCACGTTCACGCAGGTGTTCGGGCAGTGGCTGTGCGACACGGCCGAGCAGGATCCGCGCCTGGTCGCGGTCACGCCCGCCATGCGCGAGGGCAGCGGGCTGGTGGAATTCGAAAAACGTTTTCCGCAGCGTTACTTCGACGTGGGCATCGCCGAGCAGCACGCCGTGACGTTTGCCGCCGGCATCGCCTGCGAAGGGCAAAAGCCTGTCGTGGCCATCTACTCCACATTCATGCAGCGCGGCTACGATCAGTTCGTCCATGACGTCGCCCTGCAGAACCTGGATGTCACGTTCGCGCTGGACCGCGCGGGCATCGTGGGCGCCGACGGCGCCACGCATGCCGGCAATTACGACATCGCCTTCCTGCGCTGCGTGCCGAACATGGTGGTGGCCACGCCCTCCGACGAAAGCGAAACCCGCTTGCTGCTGTCGACCTGTTATCAGCATCCGGGCCCGGCCTCGGTGCGCTATCCGCGCGGCGCAGGGTGCGGCGCTCAGGAAGACGCCGGCCTGGATGCCGTCGAGCTGGGCCGCGGCCTGCTGCGCCGCGAGGGCAGGAAGATCGCCATTCTGGGCTTCGGCACGCTGGTCCAGTCGGCGCTGGGCGCTGCCGCCAAACTGGACGCCACGGTGGCCGACATGCGCTTCGTCAAGCCGATCGATCGCGCACTGATCCTGGACCTGGCGAGCCGACACGACGCGCTCGTCACCGTGGAAGACGCATCTATCATGGGCGGCGCGGGCAGCGCGGTGCTGGAAGCGCTGAGCGCCGCGGGAGTGCAGATTCCTGTATTGCAACTAGGCCTGCCGGACGAGTTCATCGATCACGGCGAGCAGTCGGCGCTATTGGCCGGCATGGGCCTGGACGCCGCCGGCATCGAGCAATCGATCCGGGCCCGCTACGCCGATTTGCTGAACTGAGCCCTTCTTGCGGACGACGGCGGAAGCCGTCATCCGCAAGGATGAAACACACTGTTCCGCTCCTGCCAACATACGAATAGAAGGGTTTTCCCCGGCGATTGCCAGCGTATGGGCGATAATGAGCGCCTCTCAAGATTACTAGGCCTGTGCGTTTTCACGACTGACTGCCTAGACAGGTAAGCCGAAATGAATTCTCCGATCGACCCCGCCATCGTGATGCCCGACGTCCAGAGTTCGGCCGACACACGGCACATCCCGATTCAGCGCGTGGGCATCCGTGGCGTGCGCCATCCCATGCTGGTTGAAAGCGGCGACGGCTCGGCCCAAGGCACCGTGGCCAACTGGACGCTGACGGTCGCCCTGCCGCCCGAAGAAAAAGGGACCCACATGTCCCGCTTCGTGGCCCTGCTGGAAAAGTACCGCAGCACCCCCATGACGCCGACCTTGTTCCGCGCCATGGCCGCCGACATGCTGCCGCTGCTGCATGCCGAGCGCGGCGACATCACGGCCTCGTTTCCGTACTTCATCAACAAGTCCGCCCCGATCTCCGGCGTACAGAGCCTGCTGGACTACGAAGTCCAGTGGATCGCCCGGGCCCAGGCCGACAGCGTCGAATTCGAACTTATCGTGCAGGTGCCCGTCACCAGCCTCTGTCCGTGTTCCAAGGCGATTTCCGAGTACGGCGCGCATAACCAGCGTTCGCACGTCACGGTCTCGGCCATCCTCAGCGACGACATCGGCATGGACGGCGTCATCCGCTTGATCGAAGAAGAAGGCTCATGCGAGCTGTGGGGCCTGCTCAAGCGCCCCGACGAAAAGTACGTCACGGAACGCGCCTACGACAACCCCAAGTTTGTCGAAGACCTGGTGCGCGACGTGGCAGCTCGCCTGAACGCGCACCCCGGCATCGCCCGCTATCGCGTCGAGGCCGAGAACTTCGAATCCATCCACAACCACTCGGCCTACGCCGTCGTGGAAGGCTGAGCGGCCCGTGAGCCATCCGGCGGCCAGCGACTGGCCGCTCATAGCGGGACTGCAGACGTGGGAATCGCGGCTGGCCAGCAATCTGGCCGGCCGCGGCCGCTTTGGCGTCGCACTCTATGAATTCTTCCGCTTCGGCGTCAAGCAGGCCTGGGCCTGCCTGTTCGGCGGCCTCATGTGCGCGCTGCTGCTGGGCACCCATTGGTGGTACCCCCAACACGCCGCCCTGGCCCGCTACGACTTCCTGACCTTGGCCGCGCTCGGCATCCAGGCCGCGCTGCTGGCGCTGCGCATGGAAACCTGGAGCGAGGCCCGGGTGATCCTGATGTTCCATGTGGTGGGCACCTGCATGGAAATCTTCAAGACCGCGGCGGGCTCGTGGATCTACCCCGAGGCCAGCGTGCTGCGCATCGGCGGCGTGCCGTTGTTCACGGGCTTCATGTATGCGGCCGTGGGCAGTTACCTGGCGCGCGTCTGGCGCCTGTTCGATTTCCGTTTCCAGGCCCATCCGCCGCTTGCCGCCACGGCGGCGCTGTCGGTGCTGATCTACCTGAACTTCTTTGCTCACCACTTCATCATGGATTTCCGGTGGGTGCTGTTCGCGCTGACGGGCGTGCTGTTCGCGCGCACCTGGGTGTATTTCCGCATCTGGCGGGCCTACCGCCGCATGCCGCTGCTGCTGGGCTTCGTGCTGGTGGCGCTGTTCATCTGGTTCGCCGAGAACATCGGCACCTTCGCCAACGCCTGGCGCTACCCGAGCCAGGCGCATGCCTGGCAGCTCGTATCCCTTGCCAAGCTCGGCTCGTGGTTCCTGCTGATGATCATCAGCTACGTGATGGTCAGCCTGGTCAACCGGCCGCAGGACATTGGTGTTGCGGATATGCCTCGGGCGGCGGGGCAGGAGCCGACCACTAACGCGTCCCTTATTTCATAAGGTGGCGTCGGCTTGCGCGTACTTGCCCAATCGGTGATAATCGTGGGCTTTCTTGCTCGACCGCCCATGGTTTTTGGGTAGCGGGCTGCCCCTTGCTGCGAAACGTCGAAGTTGTAAACCCACCCATGATGGAAAGCGCGGGTGCAAGACGTTCGGCCAGCGAGACATCCTCAAGGAGTTTTACTCATGCGTCACTACGAAGTAGTGTTTATCGTTCACCCCGACCAAAGCGAGCAAGTGCCCGCCATGGTCGAGCGTTACCAAACGCTGGTCACGGGCCAAGGCGGCTCGGTCCATCGTCTGGAAGACTGGGGTCGCCGTCAACTGGCCTACCCGATCCAGAAGCTCGTCAAGGCTCACTACGTCTGCCTGAACATCGAGTGCGGCCAAGCCACGCTGGATGAACTGGAACACTCGTTCCGCTACAACGACGCCGTTCTGCGCCACCTGGTCATCAAGACCAAGAAAGCCCAGACCACGCCTTCGATCATGATGAAGTCGGTCGAGCGCGAAGAAGCCCGTAAGGCTTCGGCGGAAGCGGTCCCGGCTCAGGCCGAGTAAGCAGGGCTCACGAGAGCTCATCCCATGAAGTCCCCTCGGTGCCTGGCAGGATGAATCAGCTGGAACTCAGCGCCCGCGTTCTCGAATGCGAGCCTTTGCGCCACACTCCCGCCGGACTGCCCGCACTGGAAATGGTGCTGGCGCACGAGTCGGAAGTCATCGAAGCCGGCCACCCGCGCCGCGTCGAATTGACGATCACCGCCGTGGCATTGGGAGATCTGGCGTTGCTGTTGAAGAACACCGCTTTAGGGTCCGAATTGCTGGTGCAGGGGTTTTTGGCTCCCGCGCGCAAGGACTCGGTGAAGATCAAGCTGCATTTGCAGCAGGCGCGCAAGATCAGCGGTAGCGCAGGACGCGATCCGCAGGTGGCTTGAAAGGGTTGAGCAGCAGGTGTGAATAGCACCTTCTGAATACGGATAGGTTATGGGGAGTGGGAGCGGTTATCGATAACCACCCGGCCCCCTCAAACATAGAGGCACATATCATGGCTTTCTTCGGAAAACGCAAAGAAAAACGCAAATTCACGCAGCAGAACCCGCTCTTCAAGCGTCGTAAGTTCTGCCGCTTCACCGCAGCCGGCGTCGAAGAGATCGACTACAAGGATCTGGACACCCTGCGCGACTTCGTGCAAGAAAACGGCAAGATCATCCCGGCTCGCCTGACCGGCACCAAGGCAATCTACCAGCGTCAGCTGGACACCGCCATCAAGCGCGCGCGCTTCCTGGCTCTGTTGCCTTACACCGACAACCACAACTAATCCGGGGCACTGAAATGCAAGTTATTCTGCTCGAAAAAGTCGTCAACCTGGGCAACCTGGGTGAAGTCGTGCGCGTGCGTGATGGTTACGCCCGCAACTTCCTGATTCCCCAGAAGAAGGCCCGTCGCGCAACCGACGCCGCCCTGAAGGAATTCGAAGCCCGCCGCGCCGAACTGGAAAAGGCCCAGGCCGAGAAGCTGGCCGCTGCCCAAGCACTGGGCGAGCGCATGAACGGCTATCAGCTGAAGATCGCCCAGAAGGCCGGTGTCGACGGCCGTCTGTTCGGTTCGGTCACCAACGCCGACATCGCCGACGCCCTGAAGAAGGCTTCGTTCGAAGCCGTCGAAAAGGCCCAGGTTCGCCTGCCCAACGGTCAGTTGAAGGCTGTTGGCGAGTTCCCGGTCCAGGTTGCTCTGCACGCCGACGTCGTGGTTGACGTCACGGTTCTGGTCGAAGGCGAACTGTCCTGATCCGGTACCTGCTGTAAAAAGAAGCCGGCCCGCGCCGGCTTTTTTTCTTTGCGCCCCGCGGAGACCCTGCGTGCTGCCTTCCGGGAAGCGCGGTCCAGCCTTCACCCTGTTGTTTTCAGAGGACCTCTTGACTCATCCGCCCGTTCATCACAACGCGCCGCCGGGCTTGCGAGCCTGGCTCGACAGCGTGGACGCATCGCGTGAACCTTCAGTGCGGGAGGTGACGATAGACGGCGTGCGCTGCATCATCAAGCGCCGCCGGGCCGGCATAGACCGGAGCGTGAGCTATGCGCTGCGCTACGCGCGCGCCTTGTTCCTGGCCATGAGCTGCAAAGTCTTCCTGGGCGAATTTCCACGGCCCAGCGTGCTCCTGCGCAATGGACTGGCCCACGAGGGGCAGCGGCTGGCGCAATTGCTCAAGGCCGGCTGCCGCGTGCCCGAGGTCTGGTGGCAGGAACAGGGGCTGCTCGTCCTGGAGTTCGTGGGCCATGACCTGGCCTACCTGATCCGCAAGGAAGACACGACCTCGCGCCTGTGGCTCACGCGCGCTGCCGCCGCCGATCTGGCCGCCTTTCATGCCCGCGGCATGTGGCATGGGGGCGCGCAGATCCGCAACGTCACGCTGAACGAGGGCGAGATCTGGCGCATCGACTTCGAAGAGAACATCGGCGCGACCTTGTCGCGGCCGCTGGCCCAGGCCTACGATCTGTTCCAGATGCTGGCATCGCTGGTGTCTTTGCGTAAATTGCCGGATGCCGATGCCAGAGCGCTGGGTAAACTGGCGCTCGACGTCTATCTCGAGTGCAACCCCGACCCCGAGGTCAAAGCCCGCCTGACGCGCCTGGCGCGCGTTCTGTGCGCCGTGGCGACACCTCTGCGTCCCCTGCTGCGCCGCTTACCCTCGCGAGATGTCCAGGGGTTTTTCCGCGTTGCGGACATCCTGCAGCCGTTACTATTGAAGTCATGAACACACCCGCCGATTCCCAGCTCGAGTACCTGCGCGTTCCCCCCCATTCGATCGAGGCGGAACAATCGGTTCTGGGCGGCTTGCTGCTGGACAATACCGCCTGGGACCGTATCGCCGACGTGCTGGTGGAAGAAGACTTCTACCGCCACGATCACCGGCTGATCTGGCACCACATTGCCCGCCTGATCGGGCTGGCGCGTCCCGCCGACGTGATCACCGTCAACGAATCGCTGATCAGCGCCGGCAAGGCCGAAGACGCGGGCGGCCTGGCCTATCTGAACGCCCTGGCGCACAACACGCCGTCGGCCGCCAACATCCGGCGCTACGGCGAAATCGTGCGCGAGCGCGCCATGCTGCGCAAGCTTGTGTCGATCGCCGACGAGATTTCATCCGCCGCGCTGAATCCGCAGGGCAAGGAAGCCCGCCAGCTCCTCGACGAAGCCGAATCCAAGGTCTTCCAGATCGCGCAGGAAGGCTCGCGCGGCGCCGCGGGTTTCCAGGAGATCCAGCCGCTGCTCACGCAAGTGGTCGAACGCATCGACGAGCTCTATCACCGGGAAGGCAGTTCGGACGTGACCGGCGTCCCCACCGGGTTTGCGGACCTGGACAAGATGACCTCCGGCATGCACGGCGGCGACCTGATCATCGTCGCTGGCCGTCCGTCCATGGGCAAGACGTCGTTTTCGATGAACATCGGCGAGCACGTGGCCATCGAACAAGGCCTGCCGGTGGCGGTGTTTTCCATGGAAATGGGCGCCGTGCAACTGGCGATGCGTATGCTGGGTTCGGTCGGCTTGCTGGATCAGCACCGCATGCGCACGGGCAAGCTCATCGCCGAAGACTGGCCTCGCGTGACGCATGCCGTGCAGCTCATGCAGGATGCGCAGGTCTACATCGACGAAACGCCCGCGCTCAGCCCCATGGAGGTGCGTGCCCGCACGCGGCGGCTGGCGCGCCAGTGCGGCCAGTTGGGCCTGATCATCATCGACTACCTGCAGCTCATGTCGGGCAACGGTTCCGGCGAAAACCGCGCAACCGAAGTGTCGGAAATCAGCCGCTCGCTCAAGGGCCTGGCCAAGGAACTGAACTGCCCGCTCATCGCGCTGTCGCAGCTCAACCGAAGCCTGGAGCAGCGTCCCAACAAGCGGCCCGTGATGAGCGACCTGCGCGAATCGGGCGCTATCGAACAGGACGCCGACGTGATCCTGTTCATCTACCGCGACGAGGTCTATAACCCCGATTCGCCGGACAAGGGCACCGCCGAAATCATTATCGGCAAGCAGCGTAATGGTCCGATCGGAACCGTGCGGCTGACGTTCCAGGGTTCCAGCACGCGCTTCCTGAACTTCTCGGGCGCCCAAAGGCCGGACATGTACTGAACGGCATTCGTTCAACCAATAAAAAACCGCGCTTCGGGCGCGGTTTTTTATTGGGGCGGAGCGAGGCTCAGCCGTCGGCCTCGGGCCGTTTGCCGAAGCGCGCCGCGAGCACGCCGCATACCATGAGCTGGATCTGGTGGAACAGCATCAGGGGCAGCACGACCGCGCCCACGGCATGGCCGGCGAACAGCACCTGAGCCATGGGGATGCCGCTGGCCAGACTCTTCTTGGAGCCGCAGAAGAGCAGAGTGATGCGATCTTCCACGCTGAAACCGAACAAGCGGCCAGCCAATGCCGACAGGCCCAGCGCCAGCGCCAGGATGACGGCGCAGCAGACCAGCAGGCCGAGCAGCGCAGGGATCGGCGTGGAACTCCACAGGCCCTCGTTGATGGCTTCGGAGAAGGCCGTGTAGACCACCAGCAGGATCGAACCCTGGTCAACGAACTTGAGCATGGACTTGCGCTTGTGGACCCAGGCTCCGATCCAGCGGCGCGCGAACTGGCCCAGCACGAAAGGCAGAAGCAACTGCAGCATGATCTTGCCGACGGCGTCGAACGAGATCGGCGCGCTGCCGGCGTTTGCAACCACGGTGCCGACCAGCAGCGGCGTCAGAAAGATTCCCAGCAGGCTGGAGGCGGACGCGCTGCACACGGCGGCGGGCACATTGCCGCGCGCCATGGACGTGAACGCAATGGCCGATTGCACGGTAGCCGGCAGGCAGCAGAGGAACAGGATGCCCAGGTAGAGTTCGGGCGTGACCAGCGGTTCCAGCACGGGCTTGAGCGCCAGGCCCAGCAGCGGAAACATCAGGAACGTCGCGGAGAAGATGGTCAGGTGCAGCTTCCAGTGCGTCAGGCCGGCGATGATGGCCTCGCGGGACAGGCGCGCCCCATGCAGGAAGAACAGCAGGCCGACGGCCACGTTGGTGATCCATCCGAATATGACCACGCCTTGCCCGTGGGCGGGCACGATGCTGGCGATGATGACGGTGCAGATCAGATAGAGGGTGAAGCGGTCGGGCAGGAGTCGGACAAGACGGGACATGAGGGCGGGGAGGGAAGACGGAAAGCGGCGGCGCGCGCGGCGCGCCGGAAACGGGGCGTATTGTAGACCCGGCCGGTATCGGCCTCTTGCGGGCAGTCAGTCGGTGTCCGCCCGGTGAGGCGCAGGCGGACTTTTCGCGCTTACGGCGTCATCGCCAGCGCCAGATCGAAAGCCGCGACCAGGGAGGCGTGGTCGGCCAGGCCCTTGCCGGCGATGTCGAACGCCGTGCCGTGGTCGACGCTGGTGCGCACGAAGGGCAAGCCGACCGTCACGTTCACGCCATGGTCCAGCCCCAGATACTTGACCGGGATCAGGCCTTGGTCATGGTATTGGGCCACGACGATATCGAATTCTCCGCGGCGGGCGCGCATGAAAATGGTGTCGCCGGGCCAGGGACCGCTGGCGTCGATGCCTTCGGCACGCGCGGCGTCGATTGCCGGTTCGATGATGTCGATGTCTTCGCGGCCGAACTTGCCGCCTTCGCCCGCATGCGGATTCAGGCCCGCGACGGCCACGCGCGGCCGCGCAATGCCCATCTGCCGGCAGGCGCGGTCCGCCAGCCGCATTGCGGTGAGTTCCGCGCTGGGCGTGATGCGCGCAACGACATCCGCCAGCGCCACGTGAATGGTCACCAGCAGCACGCGCAGCTCGTCATTGGCCAGCATCATCGCGAAGTCCTGCGTGCCGGAGCGCTCGGCCAGGATCTCGGTGTGGCCCGGGTAGTCGATCCCGGCCTCGTGCATGGATTTTTTGTTCAGGGGGGCGGTGACGATGGCGCGGATGCGGCCGGCCTGCGCATCGTCGATCGCGGCACAGACGTAATCGTAGGCGCCGCGTCCCGCGAGGGCGCTGATCTGCCCGGCGGGCAGATCCGGAGGAAGGGGGTGGCTGCAGGCGATGACATTGATGCGGCCCGCATCGGGACGGGCGTGGCCGATCCCGGCGATTTCCGTGACTTCCAGGCGAGCACCCAACTGGGCCGCCGCGCGGCGCAGCGCGCCCGCGTCGCCGTAGACGACGCAGGGCGCGTTCAGCCCCTGCGCGTAAGCCTTGACGACGATCTCGGGGCCGATGCCCGCGGCATCGCCCATGGTGATCCCCACGGGCAGCGGCATGTTCATGATGGGATGGCGCCGCACTCGAAGGTGACGGTGGCGCGTTTGGATCCCAGGCCGGTCGCGTGATTGGACGTGATTTTCGGCTTTTGCAGCTTGCGGCCAATGGACTGGCAATACTGGTCGGCGCGTTGCAGGGCCTGATTCTTGATTTCGACCCAGGTCAGCAACTGCGTGCCGGAACTATAGGTGACGCTGTATGTGTTCTTGTCGACGGACGTGACTTCGCTCATGCTGGAACAGGCGGTCAGCAGGGTGAGCAAGGCGGCGGCAGAGGCAAGGCGAGCAAGCATGAAGGATCCAGGTTTCGCGGTAACCCTCATTACACCACCTTGTCGCGCGGGGTGGAAAGGCGGGCCGGACGGGGAGGCGCTGTCAGGGCGTGCCGACGGCGCTCCGGCGGTCCACCTTGCGGCTCAGCACGATAGAGGTCTGAGTCTGCTTGACGCCGTCGATCAGGCCGATGCGGTCCAACAGGCCGTCGAGTTGTTCGTGGGTCTCGCAGCGCAGAAATATGAGGTAGTCATACGGCCCGCTGACCGACGAGACTTCCTCGACCTCGGGCATTCTTTCGAGTTCGCGGATCACCGCGGCCGGCGTCTTCGGCAGCACGCTGATGAAGCAGTAGGCGCGCACCGCCGCTTCTTCCAGCAAGCGCCCCAGGCGTACGCCATAGCCTGCCACGATGTTCTCGCGCTCCAGGCGGGCGATGCGGGCCACCACGGTGGTGCGGGCCAGGCCCAGCTTGCGCGCCAGAATGGCCGCCGGCTCGCGCGCATTGGCTTGCAGCAGGCTGAGCAATTGCCGGTCGATGGTGTCGAGTCGTTCGTTCATGCGGTGGGCAATGGCGTTGAGCCGGAAGACAGGAGTGCCGACGGTACAGGCCTTGGCCCGCCCGCGTCAATGTGGCGCCACTAACCGTCGGACTCCGGCGGAACGCCGCCATGGTAGATGCGGCCGTCGAACTCGAAGCGCGTGATGGTCTTGTGCGCGGCATCGAAAATGCGGTCGCGGCTGGCATCGTCCAGGCCGTCGTGGTCGGCGAAGCTGAAGCGGCACAGGTCTATGTCGCTGTCATAGAAGGCGCTGTGCACGAACCGGCTGACGTCGGCCTCATGCGCGAAATGCGCGAATTCGCGCAACTGCTCCATTTCATGGAAGGAACCGTTGCGGCTGACCAGCAGCATGCCGAACTTGCGCTCCTCGTCGGCCACCGGTTCCGGCGCGGGCGGCGCGTCGGCGGCCTGCGGATCCTTGCAGTCGAAGTGCGCGCCGACTTCGCGCATGGCGGCCAGCACCCGCTGCCACTCGCCTTCATCCAGGGTCAGGCGGGCCATCATGCAGAACAGCCGCTGCCGTCCCAGCGAGCGGGGCTCGGGGCCGCCCACATAACTCGACCACGGGGTGGATGCGTCCAGTCCAGCCAGCTCGGCCATCCGGGCGTCGCTGTAGCCCAGCTTGTCCTGCAACCGCCGCATGGCCTGGGCGTTCGGGGGGGCATAGTTCTGGATCGTCTTCATGAACGCGCTCCGATTGCACCGGACGCCCTGGAGCGGGACCGGTGACGTGCGCCGCGGTGCCCTTGCGGCTACGCTTCATGCTAGCGCGCCATATGGCGCTTGCCTAGCGGCGGGCAGATCAACGGGACGGCCCTTACCGGGGGCGGCCCATGCCGGGGGCGGCCCATGCCGGGGCGGCCCATGCCGGGGCGGCCCATGCCGGCGCGGCCCGAGCTTGGGCGCCATGCTAGGATTTGCGCCGACTTTCATTGCCAGGAGGCTTTCATCATGGACACTCAGGAACAAATCGCCGTTATCGTGCACACCATCTCGCATCAGGGCGGCCGTATCGACGCGCTGAACTCCACGCTCTTGTCGATGCTGCATCTGGTGAAAGGCTCGCCGGGCTTGCGCGAAGCCATCGAGGCCCAACTGGAGCAGAACTATTCCAGCCTGCTGGCCCGCTCCGAGAATCCTCAGTACGTGGCAGGGTTCGAAAGCGTGCGCGACATGATCGTGGGCGCGCTGAAGTAGTCAGCGCGGACCCAAGTTACCCACAACTTCTGTGGACAAGCCTTGGGATAGCGCGGGCATAGATGCGCAAACTCCTTTAATTACAAGGGCTTGCCAGTAGCGCTCAAAGGTGGCGCCGATTGCATCGGCCCGGCCTTCATGCGCGGGCCGGCACGGCTTGGTCAAGCCGGGTAATATGCGGCCCCATGCGGAATCAGTATTCAATGGATGGCCGGAGCGCGGCGATGGCGGCTCGCGTTTCGGAAGCGGCAAAGCTGGCGGCGTTCGACCCTGGCAAACTCTCCCCCGAGGCGCGCCAGAGCTGGGAGCGCATGGGGCATGGCTTCAAGGCCTGGCACGACTTCGACCAGCGCCACCCCATTCTGCGCCGGCTGGCGCTGCTGCCTTTCATCGGCGGCCTGTATCGCAGCGCGCGGCGCCGCCACGTGCTGCGGGCTAGCGGCAAGCTGGTGTTCTGAGCGGCCAGGCGCCTATTTCCGGCGCCGGCCGAACACGCGATACGCCAGCCAGATGGCCACGCCGATGGCGGCTGCTATCGCCAGCTTGGTTTCCACGCCGTGCAGGCGTCCCAGCAGCGATTCGATCGTTTGCCCGAAGGCATAACCCAGCAGGCTGAAGCAGGCCGCCCAGATGGCCGCGGCGATGGCGTTGAGCACCAGGAACCGCAGCGGCGGCACCTGGGATACGCCAAGCGCCACCGGACCCACCGTGCGCAGGCCATACAGGAACCGCAAGGACAGGATGAATCCATGCGGATAGCGGTCGATGGCGGACAGGGCCTTTTCGAAGGCGGGCTTCTCGCGGATGCGCCGGACATATCTGTGCTCGCGATAACGCCTGCCCAGGTGGAACAGCAACTGGTCGGCCAGGAACGACCCGGCGAAGGCGCAGAGCATCACGGACGGCAGGTGCAGCAGCCGCTGGTGCGCCAGGAAGCCGGCTAGCACCACGACGCTTTCGCCTTCCAGGAAGGTGCCGCCGAGCACGGCCCACAGTCCGTAGTCGATGATGAATTGATGCAGTTCCAGATTCATCCTGTCCGTTCGTCCACAATGCGCGCCAGCGTCAGCAGCGCCCGCGAAATATCCGGCGTGGTGCGCTGTCCGCAACTGATGCGCAGAAAATGGTTGAACCGGGTACCGTTCGAGAACATGGCGCCCGGCGCGACCCTTATGCCTTGGCGCAGCGCGCTCTCGAAGACGTCCATTCCCGAGCGGCCATCGGGCATCTCCACCCACAGCAGCATGCCGCCTTGCGGCACGCTCAGACGTGTGCCCCGCGGAAAGTGCGCGGCGATGGCCTCCGCGGTCTGGTCGCGTTGCGCCTTCAATTGCCGGCGTAACCGCGTCAGATGGCGGTCGTAGGCGCGCGACTCCATGAACTCCGCCACCGCGATCTGCGCCAGCGGCTCATTGGGGCGGCTTTGCGCAAACTTCAGCATGGCGATCCGCGCTTTCCAGCGCCCGCCCAGCAGCCACCCCAGCCGCATGCCCGGCGCCAGCGTCTTGTGCATCGACGAGCAATAGATGACGTTGCCGGTCGCGTCCCAGGACTTGGCCGCGGGCAAAGGCGTGTCGTCGTCGGTGAGGGCACCGTAGGTGTCGTCCTCGATCAGCGGCACTTGCTGGCGTTCGCACAGGGCGACGAGCCGTGCCTTGTGCGCATCGGGCATGACGCAGCCCAGGGGGTTGTGGAAATTGGGCACGACGACCACGGCGCGGATATCGCCGTGCGTCTGGAAGGCCAGGTCCAGCGCCTCTATCGACAAGCCGTGCTGCGGGCTCGTAGGGATTTCCAGCGCCCGCATGCCCAGGCTTTCCAGGATCTGCAGCAAGCCGAAATAGGCAGGCGACTCCACCGCGATGGTGTCCCCGGGCCGGGCGACGGCGCGCAACGCCAGGTTCAGGGCCTCGATGCAGCCGTGCGTGACGATGACGTCGTCGGGCGTGGCGTTGATGCCGTTGGCCAGCGCGCGGCGGGCCAGCACCGCGCGAAGATCCGGATGCCCTTGCGGCGGCACCGGGCTGACCAGCACCTGTGGCGACTGGCGCAGTGCCCGCGTCATGGCCTGTCTGAGCTCTTCCATCGGATACGCTTCGGGCACGGCCGCCGCCAGCGCAAAGTTGGCGCTGACCGGATGGGCTTCGCATTTCGCGATGAAGTCCGACACCCGGTCATGGATGCCCACATACTGCGCCGCGCCCAGGGTCTGCCGGATATCGGGTTCGCTGACAGGGGGGATGCTGTTGCGCCTGGGTTTCAGGACGAAATACCCGGAGCGGGGCCGCGCTTCGATCAGTCCGTCGTCTTCCAGTTGGCGGCAGGCCTGCAACGCGGTGGACAGGCTGACGTGATGGGTCCGCACCAGGGTACGAACGGACGGCATGCGCTGGGCGGGAGCGAGCACGCCGGTCTGGATGGCGCGCCGGTAGTGATTGGCCAGGCGTAGGTATAGCGGTTGTGGATCCATGCGCCGATCTTGCTCCTCGGGGTTGGAATGAGGGAAGGCACAGATTCCAGAAAAATACACCATAACAGCGGCAAAATCGAGCGTCTGCATCGGTACAGAAAGCCGAATTGTGTGGCTGTTGCGCAGAGCAGCCCGGAAGTAGCCTGTCGGTGTCCGATTGGAGATGACCATGACCCCGCACTACGACGACCTTGCCCCGGCGCGCCGCCTGGAAATCGCGCCCGGCTCCACCCGGTGGCTTGTCCTGCGCGCCGGCGCCGCCGTCATTTGCACGGAAGGCAGCGTGCGGGTCGAAGAGACTGCAAATGGCGCCGAAGCCCCGGAGGGCCTGCATCGCGCCCTATCCGTGAGGGTCAATGCGGGCGAGGTCCATGGGTTGGCCTACGGCGGCGCCGTGCGTCTGACGGCGATCCTTGGCGCCCAGGTGATCTGCCTGGATTCCACGAGTCCCTGGGGCCGCATTTTCCGCCGGGCGGGACGTCTGTTTCAAAGAATTTGGGTGAAAAACAGAAATAACAGCCTGGGTGCGCTGCACAAGATTTCAAAATGAGGTATGATTCACACATCAGACGCGGGGTGGAGCAGTCTGGCAGCTCGTCGGGCTCATAACCCGAAGGTCGTAGGTTCAAATCCTGCCCCCGCAACCAGTTTCAAGCAGTACCCGGTTCTTTCGGCAGCGCGCTGAATGCGTGTAGCCCCGAGACCTCTGCTAAAAAAGCCGCGACATTGTCGCGGCTTTTTTTCGTCTGTCCCTTGCCCTGGGTCAAACCATTGTTCCAGTCCGGAGTTTCCCGGATGCCGCTGTGCGCACAGGGGTGCGCCCCTGCGCTACCATGGGTCACGCGCGCTAGGTTGCCGCACAGAGGAGGGTCCATGGGAACAGCGAAATACGATCATCCCGGCTATGTCGCCGACACTGGCTCTGAAGGCAAGTACCACGTGGGGATCTGGTGCCCCCACGGATATCCCGCCCATATCCACATTGGCCGTCCCGCCGAACTCGGCGATCCCCAGGCGTTGTTGCGCTTGCGGATACCGGACGGCGTGTTCCAGTCGCTTCCGGATGATCCCGAAACCCTGTGCCGCCGGGCGCTGGGCCAGGCCCTGGACGCCGGGCTGCTGCGTTCCGTCTCGGTGGACGGCGAATACCAGGAGCTTCGTTTTCAGCTTGACGCCGAGCCGTGGTCCGGGCCCATGCAAGCGGCGGGCAACGCCTGAGGCAAGAGTTACCCACAGGGATTGTGGACAAGCCTTGGGATAGCTTCTGCGTATTTGCGATTTCTGCCGTAATAACAAGGGCTTGGCGCCCGAGGTCAAGAAATGGCCGGCGCCAGGCCTTTTTTGCGGATGCGCGGGCCTGCCGCCACCGCTCGCGGACCGGCTTGGCGGGCGGGCCGCCCGCGCCCGGCATCGCGGCGGCCGCCCCGTGCGACAATCTCTTCCCCGTGGCCGGCGGCGGCCCCTTTCGTTTCCTTCTTCGTCCGTCTCACATGCATTCTGTCTTGCCCATCCGTCATGTTGCCATGAAGGGGGCGGCGCCATGAGCCCGCCCGCCAGGCGCGTCGCTGTCATCGGAGGCGGACCGGCAGGCCTGATGGCCGCGGAAGGATTGAGCGCCAGGGGAGTGCAGGTCGACGTGTTCGACGCCATGCCCTCGGTGGGACGAAAATTCCTGATGGCGGGCCGTGGCGGATTGAATCTGACGCACAGCGAGCCATCTGGCCCGTTTCTGGCTCGTTACGGGGCGCGCGCCGCGTGCGTGGCGCCCTGGCTGGAGGTCCTTGACGCCGCGGGCTTGCGCGCCTGGGCGCATCGGTTGGGCATCGATACGTTCGTGGGATCCTCCGGCCGCGTATTTCCCCAGGAAATGAAAGCGGCCCCGCTGCTGCGGGCCTGGCTGGCCAGGTTGCGGGCCGGCGGCGTGCGCTTCCATATGCGGCACCGCTGGCTCGGATGGCCGCAGGGTGGCAAGCCTTGCGCGGGTGCGCTGCGCTTCGATACACCGGATGGCGAGACAACCTGCGCGGCCGATGCCGTCGTGCTTGCCCTGGGCGGCGGGAGTTGGGCCAAGCTGGGATCGGACGGCGCCTGGGCAGCGGGCTTGCGGGGGCATGGCATCGAGGTAGCCCCGCTGCGCCCCGCCAATTGCGGTTTCGACGTTTCATGGTCTGATCATTTCCGCGAGCGCTACGCGGGCCAGCCGGTCAAGCCGGTATCCATGGCCGCCGGCGGCATGGCCAGGCAAGGCGAGTTCGTCATTTCGGAAACGGGCATCGAGGGCAGTCTGGTCTATGCGCTGTCAGCGCCGCTGCGGGACCAGCTTGACGCTCAGGGCCGAGCTGTCGCCATGCTGGACCTGGCACCGGACTGGCCGCAAGAAAAGGTCACGGCAGCGGTGACGCACCCGCGCGGCGCGCGCTCGATGTCCAGCCACCTGCAGAGCCGGCTGGGGCTGACCGGCGTCAGGGCGGGTCTGCTGCGCGAATGCGCCACCGCGGAAGATTTCCGCGACCCGGCCCGCCTGGCGCTGCGGATCAAGGCGCTACCCCTGACGCTGACGCGTACGCGTCCGATCGATGAGGCGATCAGCACCGCGGGCGGGGTGGCATTCGAGGGACTGACGGCGGGGCTGATGCTCAGCGCCGCGCCCGGCGTGTTCTGCGTGGGCGAGATGCTGGATTGGGAGGCGCCGACTGGCGGCTACCTGTTGACGGCGTGCATGGCCAGCGGTGCGGTTGCCGCCAAGGCGGTTGCGGCGTTTTTGGAAGGCGGTTCCTGAGGCGGGCGGGCTGCCTGCCCGCGATCAGGAGCCGGCAGGATAGGGCGACATGCTCAGCGGGGCTCGCGGCGCCAGATCGCCGACGACGTGGCCGACGACGGGCGGGCCGCCCTCCGGCTGCGTAATGATGCCGATGACCCGGGTGATCGCGCTGGCCGGGATGGCGGTGCCATGGGCCGGATCCTGCACGAGCTGCCAGATCGTTGCGCTTGCGGCGCCGGCGTCTCCGTCGAGCGAATCCGAGGAATCCAGGCAGCTCCGGGCAAAGAATGACCAGTCCGAGGCGCTACAAGGCAAGCCGTGTGCCGTGGCCAAACGGGCCAGGGCCAGAGGCGCATCCGCCTGGCTCGCGGCGTGCTGGGCGGCAGTGCCCAGCGAGACGTCCAGCGACAGCAAGCGGAGAAACTCTACGACATTGTCGGTGTTCATCATGTGGTCTCCTGTGAGGGCTGTTCTGGTCTATCGCCGGCGGTCGGTTGGCGGGCGTGTCAGCCGGGGCCTTGGCCCAGCATCGATACCAGCGATTGTTTCAGGCGTGGCGAAAAAATTGGTACCGTATGCGATACACCGTTGCGGTCGATACCCTCTTTGAGTTCGACCGATTGCCCAAGGAAAATATCCGGCGCGGCGCCAATTTCGTTGTACCTGGCCAGCAGCTCATTCACGTGTTCCTGCGCGTCCGCAAGCGTACTGCTGTCGGCCAGCTTGCCGGCGGCGTGGGCTTGCAAAATTCGATGTAGATCGTCGATGAACAGCGCCAAAGCGGCCTGTCCGCGACATTGCGGTTGTTCCCAGCCCCAGCCTTGCGGGCCGGCGCCGGTGTTCTGCGATGCTTGTTTCTTCGTCATTTGCGCATCCTAATCCATTGCCGCCAAATACGCGACAGGCGTTGGAGGCCCGGAAATGTCACCGTCGCGTAAGGGTGGTGACGGTTTTTCGCGGCCGCCGTTACAAGAGAACCCACTGGAAGGCCGGCGCAAAAGCGGGATGCGGTGCGGGCGCGGTTACATACGGGTGACGACGCGCCCGGCGACCCGCCGGGCCCTCCGGGCTTGTACGGCCCTGCGCAAAGCGGGGGCTTTGCGGTATCCTGGCTTCGGTTTCCACGCCCAGACAGGAGATGTTTATGAAGAACAGAGTCTTTCTCGTCATGATGCTTTCGATTGCCGCGCTTTCGGCGGGTTGCAACACCGTTGCAGGGGCTGGAAAGGACATCCAGCGCGGCGGGGAAAAGATCGAGGGCGCTGCGGAAAAGAAGTAGGCCATCCAGACCGGCTGCCGCTCTGACGGTTCGAGGCCACGCGAGAAATGTTCCGGCATTTCCGGCGTGGCCTTTTTGTGGCCGCTGGCATAATCGCGGAAGTCCGAATACCAATCGCGGGAAGAATCATGCGCAAGTCAGTCTGGATGGTGGGTGTAACGTTGGCGGCCTTGTTGGCCGGTTGCGCGAGCAAGGGAGTGTATGAGGTGGAGTCGGTGAAGAAGGACACCTTCAGCGTCGACACCAACTACCAGGCCGCGTTCCGCCGCGCCGGCGAGTACGTGCGTGCATGTCATGTCCAGGTGCAGCATCCCTATGGCGTGTCCTACGCATGGCGCCACACGATCGGCGAGAAGGGCGCCCCCGATGAAATCCAGGTCTTCAAGGTGGGCGAGCCCGCCACCGTGCTGGAGCTGATTTCCGCCGAGGCCGATGGCCCCGCGAAGTCCAAGGTCACCGTGACCGTCCTGGGCGAAGGGCGCTGGGACGAGGCGGAGATCGCGGCGCTGCGCAAGTCGGTCCAGAGCGCTACGCCCGAGTGCCGCACCGGCAGCGGCGGTTAATCGATGGATCCCCGCGCCCAGCAGATACGCGCCGCAGGCCTGTCGTTCTCGCTGTTTGCGGGGGCGTTCCGGTTCCTGGGCTGGCTCAATGGCGCCGCGGCGCTGATCCTGGTGGGATTCTCATTGGGAGTGGTGGGCGGCGATGTCGCCGCGCCGGACCTGCAATTGCCTTTGATCCTGTTTCTGGCGGGCTTGCTGGCGACGTGTCTGGGCCTGCTGTTCGCCTATCTGGCGCAGGTCAGCTTGTTGCGCCAAGGCTACAACGGCCACCTGACCCGCGGCCACTGGCCCGCGCAGATGATGGCGGCGCTTTGCTATGTGTTCAGCGCGCTGGCTTTCTGCGCCGCGTGCTGGCTGGCGGCGGGGCAGGCGGCGTCGGATATGCCGCAGACGGCGGCCTACGCAAAACGCTAAATTTAAGGGTAAACCCTTGTGCGCAAAAGCGTTGGACTTGAGGTGTCGTTGGGAATAATATGCGCGCTGCGTATATAAATCCTCTTTCTTGGGGCCCGTCATGACCATCTCCCAGCAAGCCTTCCTGCGTGACGCCATGCGTCGCCTGAATCTCACCCGCGATGTGTTCGCCACGCGCATAGGCGTCAAGCGCCGGGCGCTGGATACGTGGTTGTTGCCGGAAGGGTCTCAGGAGTTCCGCGCGATGCCGGAAGTGGTGCAGCGCTTCGTCAGCGAAATCGTGCAGAACGGGGTTTTGCTCGAAAAATATACGCAAAGCGTACAAGATGGGCCTTTGCGTGCCCGGATCGCCGTGGAAGGCAAACACCAGCTCTTGTCAGTGGACCAGTTCACGCGCGAATCCGTCGAAGACCTGTTCCGCGTGGCCGACATGATGCAGCCCATCGCACGCCGCCAGAAAGTGTCGCGCGTGCTGGAAGGCGCAGTGCTGGGCAATCTGTTCTTCGAAGCGAGCACCCGCACGCGCGTGAGCTTCGGTTCGGCGTTCTGCCGGCTGGGCGGCTCGGTATGCGACACGACCGGGTTCACGTTTTCTTCAATGGCCAAGGGCGAGTCCATCTACGACACCAGCCGCGTCATGAGCGGCTATGTGGATGCCATGGTGATCCGCCACCCGGACCAGGGCTCGGTCGCGGAATTCGCGCGCGCGACGAACATCCCGGTGGTGAATGGCGGCGATGGTCCTGGCGAACACCCCAGCCAGGCCTTGCTGGACCTGTATACGATCCTGACCGAGTTCTCGCGCCTGGGCAAATTGCTGGACGGCGCGCACATCGCCATGGTGGGCGACCTGAAGTACGGCCGCACCGTGCATTCGCTGATCAAGCTGATGGCGCTGTACAAGAACGTGAAGTTTTCGCTGGTATCGCCCAAGGGCCTGGAAATGCCGACCTACATCGTCGAGCAGGCCAGCCGCAACGGCAACATCATCGAACAGAAATCGTCGCTGGCCGAAGGCCTGGCCGGCGCCGACGTGATCTACGCGACGCGCGTGCAGAAAGAGCGCTTCGCCAATGAAGAAAACGAAGGCTACACGCCGGACTTCCAGATCAGCCGCGCCATCATCGATGCCTATTGCAGCCCCGAGACGATCGTGATGCATCCGCTGCCGCGAGACAGCCGCCCCGGCGCGAACGACCTGAGCGTGGACCTGAACCACGATCCGCGTCTGGCCATCTTCCGCCAGACTGACAACGGCATTCCCATCCGCATGGCCATATTCGCGGTACTGCTCGGCGTCGAGGGGCTGGTGCAGCATTCGCTGCGGGACGTGACGTGGCAGCATCCGTCGCATGTCGGGCCCGACGACTCCGTCTTTCACGGCCTGGAATAACGAGGTATCCCCGGCCCGGCCCGCGCCGACGGCCTTGCCCGGGGGAATTCAAGCATAATCCGCGCTGGCATTTTTGACGTGTCGCAGCAAGGCACGTCACACAGTCTTGGGCGGATGATCCTATGTCTTCGAGCAGTACCGGTGTTCCATCTTCCTCAGCCGGCGCCGATGCCGCAAACGGCCAAGCGTGTTACCTGAGCGCGTCCAATGCGCAGGCCTGGGAGGCTGTCTATCATTCGGTCGACGCCTACACGCGCGGTCAGGTCGCTGCGGTGGTGGCCGACAGCGCCGCGCAGTTTGTCGACGCGTTCTACTCCACCTTGCTCGCCGACGCCGAGGCCGGTCCGCGGCTTTCCCACGAAATCGTTTCCACTCGCCTGCACAGCGGCATGACGCGGTGGCTCAAGGGGCTGTTCTGCGTGCGCGATCAGGGCGACATCGCCGCCTTGCTGGCCACCCAGAAGAAAGTGGGCGAAGTGCATGCCCGCGTCCATATTCCGATCCATCTGGTGATGGCCGGCGCCCGCATCTTGAAGAACGAGATCGCCCTGCGGCTGCGCGCGAGCGACCTCGACGGCACGGCCGCATCGGTGGCGACGCAATACGTCTGCAACCTGTTCGATCTGGCGATCGAGCAGATGAGCCGCGCGTTCATGCGGGATACCAATCGGGGCGCCCGCAACGACGAGGCTTACCGGCTGTTCGCCCTGGGGCAGAACATCTCCACCGAGCGCGAACGCCAGCGCGCCGCGTTGCTGGAGTGGAGCCAGGCCGTGCTGATCGGCCTGCATTACCGGGCGCCCGAGCAGGCGCTGCCGCGCCTTGCCGCTTCCGAGTTCGGGTTGTGGCTGCAGCACAAGGGCGGGGTGCTGTTTGAAAGCGCGCCTGCCCTGCGCCAGATCACCGAGGCCGTTGCGCGCCTGGACGAAGCGGTGTTGCCCCGGATGATGCAGGGCGATGCGGATGGACAGCATTCGCTGCCTGATCAGGTCCGCGAACTGCAGGAACTGGTGGCCCGCATCAAGCATCTGCTCAATGGCCTGTTCGATATGGTGGCCGAAATCGAAAGCGGCAGCGATCCGCTGACCAATGTGCTGAACCGGCGATTCCTGCCCTCGGTGATCGGCCGGGAAATCTCGATTTCCCGGCGTCAGCACTCGGACTTTTCCGTGCTGCTGCTGGATATCGACTACTTCAAGGCCATCAATGATGCGCATGGCCACGCCGGGGGCGACCAGGTGCTGCGCCAGTTCGCCGAGGTCGTGCACCAGGCGTGCCGCTCCAGCGATTTTGTCTTCCGCTACGGGGGCGAGGAATTCCTGGTGGTGCTGGTGGATACCGGGCAAGAGGCCGCGCTGGCCACGGCCGAGAAGCTGGGCGCCGAGATTCGACGGCACCGGTTCTCCATCGCCGAAGCGGGTTCGCTGCACGTCACGGCCAGCATCGGCGTGGCGACCTTCGACGGGCATCCGGACTATGCCTATCTGATCGACCGCGCCGACAAGGCGCTGTACCTGGCCAAGCAGGCCGGTCGCGACCGCAGCGTCGCAGCATGAAAAAGGCCGCCCCCGAGGGGCGGCCTGATTTTCCTGGCCGGGCCATGCACGGCCGGGCGCAAGGAAAGTTCAGATCTTCTTTTCGCCGCCCAGGGCCTCGACCAGCTCGGCCATCATCTTGGCCAATTCGCCGGTCATCAGCATCATGTCGGAATCGAACTTCTCGTCGTCGTTCGCCGCCATGCCTTCGTTGCCTTCCTTCAGCACATCCAGCGGCGCCACGCGCTTGACGTCCAGGCCTTCGGTCAGCACGAAGGACACGCGGTCGGCCCAGGTCATGGCCAGACGCGTGCATTGCTTGCCCGACTGGATATGGCGGCGCACGTCATCGGCATCGATGGAGTGCTTCACATAGCGGATGGCCGCGCCGCTTTCGCCGGACGAACGCAGCTCGGTGTCCTGGTCGATGCTGAAGTTGGAAGGCGCTTCGTCTTCAGCCAGCCATCCAGTCATCGCCGACGCGGGCGATTGGGCCACGTACAGGTTTTCCAGAGGGAAGGGGTCCACGCACTTGGCGAGCAGGCCTATGACTTCGTCCGCCTTGGCCGAGGCCGCCGCGTCGATGACCAGCCAGTGGTTCTGCGGATCGATCCACACCCGCGTGTCGCGATATACGCTGAAGGCGCGCGGCAGAAGCTCGTCCGTGACGCGCTCCTTGATTTCCTTCATCTGCTTGCGGCCCGGCTTGTAGCCTTGCTGCTCTTCGATCTCTTGCGCGCGCGCCTTGGCGACCTGATTCACGACGGTGCCGGGCAAAAGCTTCTTCTCGGCGCGCAGGCTGAGGAGTATCTGGCCGTTGACCACATGGGCGAGCCCGCCGTTTTCGCGCGGCGGTACCCACCCCAGGCTTTGCATTTCCTGGGTGTTGCCGGCTTGGTAGGCGTGCCGCGCCAGCGTTTCTTCAAGCTGCTCGCCGACCAAGGTCCAGGGCGAGGAGAGACGATAAATCTTGAGATTCTTGAACCACATGAGCGTCGGCCAAAAGGGTAGATTCTATACGACGCCGCGACTTTGCCGAAGCGCTTCGGCACACCCGCGACAGGCGACACGTTCTGTCACTGACAACGGCGGGGCTATCCGGTAATGTCCGGCGCACCCCGTGTGGAATTGGAGAGAAAACATGAAGATCATTGGCGCCATCCTGATCGTTCTGGGCGTTGCCGCCCTGGCCTACAAGGGCTTTAGCTACAAGTCCGAAGAAACGGTGTTGCAGATCGGGTCGGTCAAGGCCACCGCCGAAACCGAGAAGTCCGTGCCGATCCCGACCTGGGCAGGCATTGCGGCGATTGTCGCGGGCGTGGTGGCGATTGGCGTGGGCATGCGCCGTTGATCGCGGCCGGCCCCAGAGGCCGGCGGTGTGGTGTGATGATGGCGGCCGCGTTGCGGCTGCCATGCATTTGCGGCCCGTAAAAAAAAGCGGCCCGGCTCAATGAAGAGTCGGGCCGGTACGGGAGCACACAATACCGCGTCATAAAAGGCTCGCGGGGAACGCGGTATTGGTGTCAGAACACTGGCCCTGCAACCGGCAGACAGGGGGATCAATCGTCGGCCGATCTGGCGCAAGGCCGTAATCTGAGCGCCCAGTCTAATGGCGGGGGTCTGACATGGTCCTGAAAGTGTGCGCTTCTGCGCCGCATGCACAAAAAAAAAGCTCCGCAAGGAGCTTTTGAAAGGCCGGGCAGGCGCAGCAGTCCCACCCGGCGGGGGATGGTCTATCAGGCGTTGATGTCGTTGTCCTTGGATTCGCGCACGAACAGTGTGCCGATGACCAGGGTCATGACCGCGATGATGATCGGGTACCACAAGCCGTCGTAGATGTTGCCGGTAGCCGCCACCACCGCGAATGCGACCGGTGGCAGGAAGCCGCCGAACCAGCCGTTCCCGATGTGGTAGGGAAGGCTCATCGACGTGTAGCGGATGCGCGTCGGGAACATTTCCACCAGCATGGCGGCGATCGGGCCATACACCATGGTCACGTAGAGGACCAGGATCGTCAGCAGCACCACGACCATGACGTTGTTGGTCTGGGCCGGATCCGCCTTGGCCGGATAGCCATGGCTGCGGATGGCGGAGGTCAGCGCCTTGTCGAGCTCGGCTGCCTTGGCCTTGAAGTCAGCCGGGGCCATCGTCTTGCCGTCAAACGACACGAACTCGTCGTTGCCGATCTTGACGCGGGCCACTGAACCGGCCGGCGCGGCTTCGTTGCGGTAGTTCACCGAGTTGCGGGCCATGAACGACTTGACCACGTCGCAAGAGCTGGTGAAGGAAGACGTGCCCACCGGGTTGAACTGGAACGAGCAGGTGCTGGGGTCGGCGATCACGGTGACCGGAGCGGTTGCTTGCGCCTTTTCCAGTGCCGGGTTGGCGAAGTGCGTAAGGCCCTGGAAGATCGGGAAGTACGTCGCGGCGGCGATCAGGCAGCCCGCCATGATGATGGGCTTGCGGCCTATCCTGTCCGACAGGGAGCCGAAGATCACGAAGAAGGGCGTGCCGAGCAGCAGCGCCACGGCGATCATGATGTTGGCGGTATTGGCGTCAACCTTCAGCGTCTGCGTCAGGAAGAACAGGGCATAGAACTGGCCCGTGTACCAGACCACGGCCTGGCCGGCGGTCAGGCCCAGCAGCGCCAGGATCACGACCTTCAGGTTCTTCCATTGACCGAACGATTCAGCGATCGGCGCCTTGGAACCCTTGCCTTCTTCCTTCATGCGCTTGAAGGTGGGGGATTCGTTCAGTTGCAGCCGGATCCACACCGAGATGCCCAGCAGCACCACCGAGATCAGGAACGGAATGCGCCAGCCCCAGGCCTTGAAGTCGTCTTCGCCCATGAACGTGCGGATGCCCAGGATGACCAGCAGCGACAGGAACAGGCCCAGGGTCGCGGTGGTTTGAATCCAGGACGTGTAGAAGCCGCGGCGTCCGTGCGGGGCATGCTCGGCGACGTAAGTCGCCGCGCCGCCGTACTCTCCGCCCAGTGCCAGGCCTTGCAGCAGGCGCAGGATGATCAGGATGGCCGGGGCGGCCAGGCCGATGCTGGCGTAGCTGGGCAGGATGCCCACGAGGAACGTCGACAGGCCCATGATCACGATCGTGACCAGGAAGGTGTACTTACGTCCGACCAGGTCGCCCAGGCGGCCGAACACCAGGGCACCGAACGGCCGCACCGCGAAGCCGGCGGCGAAGGCCAGCAGCGCGAAGATGAAGCCCGCGGTCGGGTTCACGCCGGAAAAGAAGTGTTGGGCGATGATGGCTGCGAGCGAGCCGTACAGATAAAAGTCGTACCACTCGAACACGGTGCCGAGCGACGACGCGAAGATGACCTTGCGCTCCTCCTTGGTCATCGGACGCGGATCCGCGGATGGACCGCGGCCTGCCATGGTAGTTGTGCTCATGATGTCTCCTCGTTTTATGGCCGGCGGTTTTCCGCCGTGCTTGACCCTCCGCCGGCGACACCGACATCGAGCTAAACGTCACATTGGGGGCCGAGGCTGACGAGGTTCTGACGGGACCCTTACTCGAATCTTAAATTTGAAACAAATAGTAAGCGTTCCGTGGGAGGCTAGGGATAGTCCTTAGCTTTCGGCGGGGTCCGTCATGGGGGAGTAGAGGGGGAAAGTCACGCGGATGCGCGTGCCGGGCAGATCGGAATGCCGGGTGGGATGGTCGTCGATCACGACGCTGGCCTGGTGCTTTTGTGCGATCTCGCGCACGATGGCCAGGCCCAGGCCGCTGCCGTCCGAGGTCGTGCCCAGCACCCGGTAGAAGCGGTCGAATACGCGTTCGCGTTCGTCCTGGGGGATGCCCGGGCCGGAGTCCTCGACCTCCAGCGCGCCCTGTCCGGCGAAGCTCAGGACCCGGACGGTGATGTGGCCGCCCTGCGGCGTGTACCGCAGCGCGTTGTCCACCAGGTTGTTGAGCAATTCCGCCAGCAGCAAGGGGTTTCCGTTGATCTCGACGGGATCGTCGGACCCCTCGAAGCCCAGGTCCGTGCGCAGCGACAGCGCCAGCGGAACCCAATGCATGGTTTGCTCGTAGGCGATGGTGTTGAGGTCGGTGCGGGTCAGGCCGATGGCGCTGGGATTCTCGGCGCGGGCCAGCAACAGCAATTGGTTGACGAGGCGGGTCGCGCGCTCGGAGCCGGTCACCAGCTGGCGCAGGCTGGACTGCATTTCCTCGGGGCTGGCATCGCGCAGCGCCAGTTCCGCCTGGGTACGCAGGCCGGCCAGCGGCGTCTTGAGCTGATGCGCCGCATCGGCCACGAAGCGCCGCTGCGCCTGGACGTTGGCCGACAAGCGGTCCAGCAGGTCGTTCATGGCCGCTACCAGCGGCGCGATCTCGGAAGGGGCGGCGCGTTCGTCGATGGGAGAGAGGTCGTCGGGCCGGCGCGCCCGCAGCCGCTGCTGCAGCGCATTCAGGGGCGCCACGCCGCGCGACAGGCCGAACCACACCAGCAGCACGGCGATCGGCAGCACCACGAACTGCGGAATGATCACGCCCTTGATGATGTCGTTGGCCAGTTGCGTGCGCTTTTCCACGGTCTCGGCCACGATCAGCAGCGGGGGCTGCGTATCCGGAAGATGCAGGTCGACCCAGGTATACGCCAGCCGGATGCCGAAGCCGCGCAGCGTGTCGTCCTCGTATTGCACTTCGCCCGGCCGGGGCTGGCCCACCGTGGCGGGCAGGGGCAGGGCCCGGTCGCCGCCCAGGTATTCGCCGCGGCTGCCCAGGGCCAGCCAGAACACGCTGTCGGTTTCATCGGCGCGCAGCACGTCGCGCGCGGCGTCGGTCATCTTCAGCACGGCGCGGCCGTCCTGGGCGTGGACGTGCCGCGTCAGCACATGGAGATTGTTGGCGAGTGCCCGGTCGTAAGGGACATTGGCGATGTTCTGCGCGACCACATAGGTAATGGCGACGCTCATCGGCCACAAGAGGAACAGCGGCGCCAGCATCCAATCCAGGATCTCGCCCAACAGGGAACGCTGGGGCGGCGCGAAGCTCGGGCCCTTGGACCCGGCTTGCATGACATCCAGCGCTTCCTGGTTGAGCTGCTCTGGAGGCGCGGGCTCAGCTTGCGAGGTACGCCGCACCCTGGTCCCGTTCAAGGCAGTAGCCCAGACCCCGCACGGTGACGATCTTGACGCCGCTGGGTTCGAGTTTCTTGCGCAGCCGATGCACGTAGACCTCGATGGCGTTGGTGCTGACTTCTTCGCCCCATTCGCAAAGGTGGTCCACAAGCTGGGTCTTGCTGACCATGCGTCCGCTGCGGGTCAGGAGAATTTCGAGGAGGCTGACTTCGCGCGCGGACAGGTCCAGCGTCTGGTCGTCCACGATCGCCACGCGGCCCGTCTGGTCAAACAGCAGCCGTCCGTGCTTGAGCATCGTGGCGCCGCCGCCGGCGCCGCGCCGGGTCAGCGCGCGTACGCGAGCCTCGAGTTCGGACAGCGCGAAGGGCTTGGCCATATAGTCGTCCGCACCCAGGTCCAGGCCTTTGACGCGCTGCTCGATGCTGTCGGCGGCCGTCAGGATGAGTACGGGCAGGGCGGAGTTGCGGGCGCGCAGGCGGCGCAGCACTTCCAGACCGGCCAGTTGCGGCAGGCCGAGATCGAGGATGAGAAGGTCGAATGCCTGGGCGGCCAAAGCGGAATCGGCCGCCAGGCCGTCTCGTACGGCATCCACGGCGTAGCCGTTATGGCGCAGCGAACGGGACAGGCCATCGGCCAGGATGCTGTCGTCTTCGGCGATCAGAATACGCATGGGCTGCTGCAAGGAAGGAACCCCGCGCCGCGCGCTTTGCCGCCACCTGCGGGGCGCTTTCCGCCTTGCAGGCGGAGCCCGGCGGCGGAAAAGGGGGAAAATACCGGGAACTCCTTCGATTCTGTCATAGGGCGCCGGGCTTGCCCACTCAGGGTATACGTGCAAAAGACTGGCACACTGGTTTTATGTACAGTACAATCCGATGCCATAATCTGATCCGTAGCTCAAGGCGCCAGTCAGGCGAGAAAGCCAGACCAGAACGTTAGACCAAAGCGCCAGACCAGAATGTCAGACTAGAAGTCGGACCCCCGCGTCAGACCCGCAATCCCTTCGACACCCAGATACGTTACAGACAGGACTCCACATGGACGACAAAACCACCAAGGCCGCCGCATCGGAAAAAGCCAAGGCGCTTGCCGCCGCGCTTTCGCAGATCGAAAAGCAGTTCGGCAAGGGCTCGATCATGCGCTACGGCGACAACGAGGTCTCGCACGACATCCAGGTGGTTTCCACGGGATCGCTGGGTCTGGACATCGCGCTGGGCGTCGGCGGCTTGCCGCGTGGCCGCGTGGTTGAAATCTACGGCCCGGAATCGTCGGGCAAGACCACGCTGACGCTGCAGGTCATCGCCGAAATGCAGAAAATCGGCGGCACCTGCGCGTTCGTCGACGCGGAACATGCGCTGGACGTGCAGTACGCCAACAAGCTGGGCGTGAACCTGACCGATCTGCTGATCTCGCAGCCGGACACGGGCGAGCAGGCGCTGGAAATCACCGATGCGCTGGTGCGTTCGGGCTCTGTCGACCTGATCGTCATCGACTCGGTGGCGGCATTGGTGCCCAAGGCTGAAATCGAAGGCGAAATGGGCGATTCGCTGCCCGGCCTGCAAGCCCGCCTGATGAGCCAGGCGCTGCGCAAGCTGACCGCCACGATCAAGCGCACCAACTGCATGGTCATCTTCATCAACCAGATCCGCATGAAGATCGGCGTCATGTTCGGCAACCCCGAGACCACCACCGGCGGCAATGCGCTGAAGTTCTACGCGTCCGTGCGCCTGGATATCCGCCGCATCGGCTCCATCAAGAAGGGCGACGAGGTGGTCGGCAACGAAACCCGCGTCAAGGTCGTGAAAAACAAGGTCGCGCCGCCGTTCAAGCAGGCCGAGTTCGACATCATGTACGGGGCCGGCATCTCGCGCGAAGGCGAAATCATCGATCTGGGCGTGGCAGCCAACGTCGTGGACAAGTCTGGCGCGTGGTACAGCTACAACGGAAACCGCATCGGTCAGGGCAAGGACAACGTCCGTGAATACCTGAAAGAGCACAAGGACATGGCCATCGAGATCGAGAACCGCGTTCGCGAGAACCAGGGCATCGTCAGCCGTGCCGCCGAATTCGTGCCCACGACGGAAGACACCGCCGAGTAATCGAAACCATCCACCGGTCACGGGCCATTCCCTGCCGTGACCCTGCATTGGTCCGGGCTCCGGTCCGGTGAATTGCGGCAGGCGCCTCGACGGGCCTGCCGTTTTGCATAGCAGGAAGCGCATGAGCTGGAAACCGACTCCCGCGTCAGCCGACCGCCTTCGTGCCAAGTTGGATGACGAATTCGAAACCGTCGCCAAGCCTCAGGGCTTGTGCCGCACCTCGGATGCGCGCCGCGAGCAGGAAGGCGCCGCGCCCGCGGTCGACGCCGATCAATGGCAGCGCAGTTCCGAAGCGCGCGGCGCGGGGCGCGGCCGCCGCACAGACCCCGCCGGCAGTGACGCCTCCGCGGGCGATGCCAAGCCGGCCCGCAAGGGACCATCGCTCAAAATGCGCGCGGTGGGCTATCTGTCGCGCCGAGAACACGCGCGTGAAGAACTGGCGCGCAAGCTGGCCGCCCATGCCGAAGACGCCGCCGAAGTCGAAGCGGTGCTGGATGCCCTGCAGAAAGAGGGGTGGCTGTCCACCGAGCGCTTTGCGCAAAGCCTGGTGCACCGGCGCGCATCGCGCCAGGGCGCGGCACGCATCGTGCAGGAATTGCGCCAGCATGGCGTGGACGACAACCAGGTCGCCGAACTGCGCGACCAGCTGCGCGCCACCGAATACGATCGCGCGCTGGAAGTCTGGAAAAAGCGCTTCGACGCGAAACCGGACGACCGCGCGGTCTATGCCAAGCAGGCCCGCTTCCTGGCCAGCCGCGGCTTCGCGCACGATGTGATCCGCCGAATACTCGGCGAGGGCGATGAGGACTGACGGCCTTGTCCCCCGCCTGTGCGTCAATGAAGATCCGCTAGGGCGAATCTTCTAAAGAGGGCAGGCTGCGGGGGGGGCCTCACTCCTGGATGGCCGACAGGAAATCCGGGTCTTTGGCCAGGGCTTCGGTGCTGAGCCGTATCGAATCGTTCAGCGAAGTGAAGAAATTGGCGAATTTGTTCGTGCGCCGCTTGATTTCCTTGGTCTGCGAATACACGGGCTTCTGCGTGGCCTTGTCAGTCACGACATAGGCGATACGCAGTGTCCAATCCACCGAATATCCTAGATCGTCGACCAGGAATTCCTGGACATCGCCGTTCAACCTACGGCGCTGCTGGTCGCCATTGACCTTGACGCCGATGAAGCGCAGTTCGGTAAAGGTGGCGTCTCGAACAAAGTCCTTGATGTCCTTTTCGAGCAGTATGTTGCCGATTGCGGTGTTGCGGATTTGGTTCGCGGCAATCTGCGGAGCGCGGTAGGCGCCAGTGGAGTTGGGCGCGCTGATCTGTTGCGAGGACGACAGGCCGGCATTCGCGTAGCGCTGGGATTTTGGCGCATCCACCGTATCTGCTTTGTTGGGGTCGTATGTGAAATCGCCGACTTCGACAGCGCCTTCAGCGCTGATCACCGACGAGGGCGAATACTGGACTGGGAGCGTGTTCGGAATATTGCCGCAACCCGCCAGCAAAGCGATGGAAGCAAGAATGGCCGAACGGCGGATATGGCGCGCTGAAAGCAACGATGACAGGAACATGTTTGCTGCTGACTCGAAGATTGGAGGAGCGATATTTTAAACTTTATGTGTTTAATTGAATCGTATTATTTTTGAATATCTCTCACGATCGGCGCGCCAAGAAAGGGCCCTATTTCGCTGACTTGATCCCTGACAATGTCTTGAAGCAGACGTCGCGGGTGATGGTCAGGAACTCGTCGATGTACGAGGTGTCCGTGTCCTCGCTGCGCACCGTGGCGTACAGCGTGCGCCACACGCCCTGCGGGCCCAGCCGGCAGAGCCGCAGCCAGCCCTGGTTCATGTATTCCGTCAGCGCCCAATTGGGCAGCGCCGCCACGCCGCGGTTGCTGGCTACCAACTGCGCGATGATGGGCGTCAGTTCGGCCTTGCGGATGGCTGCGGGTTCCACGTCGGCGGGATCCAGGAACGCCGTGAAGACATCCAGGCGCTGCTTGTCTACGGGATACGTGATGAGCGTCTGGTCGGCCAGTTGGTCCGGCGTGACGAACTTGCTGCCGGCCAGCGGATTGGATTCGGACACGGCCAGCACCAATTCGTACTTGAACAACGGCAGGTAATCGACGGCGTCCAGCGGCTGGGGGTCGGACGTGATGACCAGATCGAGATCGCCGCGCACCAGGGCGGGCAGGGGGGCGAACGAGAACGCCGCCGACAGGTCCAGCGCCACGTCCGGCCATTGCACGCGGAAGGCGTCGAGCGCCGGCATCAGCCACTGAAAGCAGGAGTGGCAATCGATCGCCAGGTGCAGCCGGCCGGTGCGGCCGGCGGCCAGGCGCTGCAGCTCCCGTTCGGTCGCGCGGATGCGGGGCAGGACTTCGTCGGCCAGCGCCAACACGCGCAGGCCGGCGGTGGTGAGCCGGGCCGGCCGCGTGCGGCGGTTCAGTAAGGGAGTGCCAAGACGGGTTTCGAGGTCGCGCAATTGATGCGACAGGGCCGACTGGGTCAGGTGCAAGCGCTCGGCGGCTTCCTGCAGGCTGCCGCCTTCCCGGATGGCGGTGAGCGTTTCAAGATGGCGGATTTCTAGCATGGAAGTGGCAAAGGCAGGACAAGCCCCCCCGCCAAAGCGGCGCTGGGCTCGGGCTCCGGACCCCGAGGTCTGGAATGAGCTTATATTGTATGAGAATTCCTCATTTTATGAATGTAGACATTGATTTTGATTCATTTTGGTTTGGCCTCAGAATAGCCTCCACTTGAACAAATTTTGTCTAACGACGGTGTTCCCATGACTACTATTCATAATTTGGGGTTCCCCCGCATTGGCGCCCAGCGCGAACTGAAGCGCGCTGTCGAGGCCTATTGGGCCGGCAAGCAGACCGCTGAAGCGCTGGAAGAGACCGGCCGCGAACTGCGCGCCAGGCATTGGAAGCTGCAAGCCTCGGCGGGCCTGAAGTTCGTGCCCGTGGGCGATTTCGCCTGGTACGACCAGATCCTGGAATGGACCACGCTCCTGGGCGCCGTGCCCGCCCGTTTCGGCCAGAAGGACAATGAGCCCGTCACGCTGGACACGCTGTTCCGCATGGGCCGGGGCCGCGCGCCAACGGGCAAGCCGGCCGCCGCCTGCGAGATGACCAAATGGTTCGACACCAATTACCACTACATCGTGCCTGAGCTGGTTCCGGGGCAGACGTTCCGCATTGCGCGCGAATCGTTGTTCGAGCAAATCCAGGAAGCGCAGGACCTGGGCCTTGCCGTCAAACCGGTGATTCCCGGGCCGCTGACCTGGCTGTACCAGGGCAAGGGCGACGCCTTTGCCGGTGGCGCCGCCGATGCCGGCAAGCTGGAACTGCTGGCCGCGCTGCTTCCGGTATATGAAGAAGTGCTGGCCCGCTTTGCCAAGCAGGGCGTGCAATGGGTGCAGATCGACGAGCCCATCCTGGTGCTCGATCTGCCCCTGGCCTGGCGCGACGCGTTCAAGCGGGTCTACGCCACGCTGTCCGCCAGCCCGGTCAAGCTGCTGGTCGCGACCTACTTCGATGGCTTGAAAGACAACCTGCCCACCGCCCTGAGCCTGCCCGTGGCCGGCCTGCACGTGGATCTGGTCCGCGCGCCCGAGCAATTGGCAGACGTCGTTACCGGACTGGGCGCCGAACAGGTGTTGTCCGCCGGCGTCATCAATGGCCGCAATATCTGGCGCACCGATCTGGACGCCGCCCTCGCCACGCTGGCCCCCATCCGGCAGCAATTGGGCGACCGCCTTTGGCTCGCCCCGTCATGCTCGCTCTTGCATGTGCCGGTGGATCTGGCCAACGAAACCGACCTGGACGCCGAGCTGAAAAGCTGGCTGTCGTTCGCCGCCCAGAAGCTGGAAGAACTGAGCCTGCTGGGCCGTGCGCTGGACGGCGCAACCGACCCGGCGGCGCAGGGTGGCCTGATCAAGCAACGCGCGGCGCTCGCGGCGCGCCGGGCTTCGGTCCGCATCCACAACCCGGCGGTGGGCCAGCGCATGGCCGGCGCGGCCGAGGTGTCGCGGGATCGCGCGCCGTTCGCCGGGCGAATCGCTCGTCAGCAAGAGCAACTTGGCCTGCCCGCCTACCCGACGACGACAATCGGCTCTTTCCCGCAGACCGCCGAAATTCGCGCCCTGCGACGCGACTGGAAGTCGGGCGCACTGACGGACTCCGCGTACGAAGCCGCCATCCGCAGGGAAATCGAGGAAGTCATCCGCTTCCAGGAAAAGGTGGGCCTGGACGTGCTGGTTCATGGCGAACCCGAGCGCAATGACATGGTTGAGTACTTCGGCGAACTGCTGGCTGGCTTTGCCTTCACCAAGAACGGCTGGGTGCAAAGCTACGGTTCGCGCTGCGTCAAGCCGCCGATCATCTTTGGCGACGTGGCCCGTCCCGCCCCGATGACGGTGGGCTGGTCGTCCTACGCGCAGTCGCTGACCGACAAGCCGGTCAAGGGCATGCTGACGGGTCCCGTCACCATCCTGCAATGGTCGTTCGTCCGCGACGATCAGCCGCGCGAGCAAACCTGCCGCCAACTGGCGCTGGCGTTGCGCGACGAAGTGGTGGATCTGGAGACGGCCGGCATCAGCGTCATCCAGATCGACGAACCCGCCATCCGTGAAGGCCTGCCCCTGCGCCGCGCCGACTGGCAGGCGTATCTGGACTGGGCCGTGGATTGCTTCCGCCTGTCGACCGCCGGCGTGCGCGACGAGACGCAGATCCACACGCACATGTGCTATTCGGAGTTCAACGACATCATCGAATCCATCGCCGCCATGGATGCGGACGTGATCACGATCGAAACGTCGCGCTCCAATATGGAGCTGCTGAAGGCATTCGAGGATTTCCGCTATCCGAACGACATCGGTCCCGGCGTATATGACATTCACTCGCCGAACGTCCCCGAAGTGGACTGGATGGTGGACCTGATGAGCAAGGCCGCCGCCCGTCTGCCCAAGGAGCGCCTCTGGGTGAACCCCGACTGCGGCCTGAAGACGCGGGCCTGGCCGGAAACGGAAGCCGCGCTGATCGGCATGGTGCAGGCCGCGCGCGCGCTGCGCGAAGCGGCCTGAGGGAGCCGTCCGGAGTCAGGGCTCCGGGCGATAGCGACAATAAAGACCCGGTTTGCGCGGTCAATGCGCTAGCCGGGTTTTTTCTGCGTTTGGCCGAGCCATCCGGCGCCAGCGGCCCGCTGTTCTGTCCCCGGTTAGAGGGCGTGCGCCCGTTGCGCGGGCCACGAGACCGATGCGGCGTTGCGGGCAGCGCCCAAGAAGACAGTTGATCCCGGGCTGCCTGCGCTATACTTTGAAGGTTTTGTTGCCGCGCACCATGCGCTGGCCATCTTCGCCCCGCAGGCCCCCACGCATGCCCTTGCCACCGCCGGATTATCCTCGCCAACCGCTGCACACGCGTTCCATACGCGTGCAGTCCTATGCGCGCGATGACGGCAACTGGGATCTGGAAGCCGAGCTGATCGACGTCAAGGCGTACGATTTTCCCAAGCGCGACGGCGAGATGTTCAAGGCCGGGCAACCCGTTCATCATATGCACCTGCGCATCACCATCGACGAGAATTTCTCGATCCTGGCTGCTCAGGCCGTCTATGACGCGGCGCCCTATGGCGGGCATTGCATGGCGATCGAGCCGGCTTACACTGATCTGATCGGGATGAACCTGCTCAAGGGTTTCCGCCGTCAGGTCAAGGAGCGTTTCGGGCATGTGGCGGGCTGTACGCACATGACCGAACTGTCGCAGGTGCTTCCCACCGCGGCAATCCAGACCATGGCCAACCGCCGGCGGCAAGAAATCAACCCGGACCTGCGTCCATTCCAATTGGACGGTTGCCATGCCTTGAGCACTGGCGGCCCGGTGGTGGCTGAGCACTATCCCAAGTGGTACACCGGGGGCAGCGCTGAGGCATCGGCCGATTCGTCCTCCGATTCACCTTCTTTTTCTCATACGTCCTGACAGGTAACACATGAAAATCCACGAGTATCAAGGCAAGGAACTGCTGAAGCAATTTGGCGTCCCCGTGCCGCGCGGGATTCCCGCTCTTTCCGTCGACGAGGCCGTGGCTGCCGCTGAAAAGCTGGGTGGACCGGTTTGGGTCGTCAAGGCACAAATCCACGCGGGCGGCCGCGGCAAGGGCGGTGGCGTCAAGCTGGCGCGCTCGCTGGACGACGTCCGCAAGCTGGCCTCGGAAATCCTGGGCATGCAGCTCGTCACGCACCAGACCGGCCCGGAAGGCCAGAAGGTCCGTCGCCTGTACATCGAAGACGGCGCCGACATCCAGAAGGAATACTACGTCTCGCTGGTCACTGACCGCGCCACGCAGAAAGTCGCCTTCATCGCCTCCAGCGAAGGCGGCATGGACATCGAGGAAGTGGCTCACTCCACCCCCGAAAAGATCATCACCGAATACATCGATCCGCTGACCGGCCTGTCCGCCGAGCAAGCCACCAAGATCGCCAATGCGATCGGCCTGCCCGCCGATTCGACCGCCCAGGCCGTCGACGTGTTCCAGAAGCTCTACAAGTGCTACATGGACACCGACGCTTCGCTGGTCGAAATCAACCCGCTGAACCGCGACGGCAAGGGCAACATCATCGCCCTGGACGCCAAGTTCAACTTCGATCCCAACGCTCTGTTCCGCCACCCGGAACTCGTCGCCTACCGCGACCTGGACGAAGAAGATCCCGCTGAAATCGAAGCCAGCAAGTTCGACCTGGCCTACATCCAGCTCGACGGCAACATCGGCTGCCTGGTGAACGGCGCCGGTCTGGCCATGGCCACCATGGACACCATCAAGCTGTTCGGCGGCGAGCCGGCCAACTTCCTGGACGTCGGCGGCGGCGCCACGGCCGAGAAAGTCACCGAAGCGTTCAAGATCATGCTCGCCAACAAGAGCGTGAAGGCCATTCTGGTCAACATCTTCGGCGGCATCATGCGCTGCGACGTCATCGCCGAAGGCGTGATCGCGGCTTGCAAGGCCGTCAACCTGAGCGTGCCGCTGGTCGTCCGCATGAAGGGCACCAACGAAGAGCTCGGCAAGAAGATGCTGGCCGACTCGGGCCTGCCGATCATCAGCGCCGACACGATGGCCGAAGCGGCCACCCGCGTCGTAGCCGCCGTCAAGTAAATATGCCCCCACGCCGCGCCCTTTCATGGCTCGCTGCCCCCCAAGGGGGCGCCTTCAGCTGGGGGCGGCCTGGCGCTAAAGAAAATCCAAGGATTCACAAATGTCGATTCTGATCAACAAGGACACCAAAGTCATCACCCAGGGCATCACGGGTAAGACGGGTCAGTTCCACACCCGCATGTGCCGTGAGTACGCCAATGGCAAGGCCGCCTTCGTGGCCGGCGTGAACCCCAAGAAGGCGGGTGAAGACTTCGAAGGCGTGCCGATCTTCGCTTCGGTGAAGGACGCCAAGGCCGACACCGGCGCGACCGTGTCGGTCATCTACGTGCCGCCGGCTGGCGCCGCCGCCGCGATCTGGGAAGCTGTCGAAGCCGAACTGGATCTGGTGATCTGCATTACCGAAGGCATCCCGGTCCGTGACATGCTCGAAGTCAAGAACCGCATGAAGGCCAAGGGCAGCAAGACGCTGCTGCTGGGCCCGAACTGCCCGGGTCTGATCACCCCCGACGAAATCAAGATCGGCATCATGCCCGGTCACATCCACCGCAAGGGCCGCATCGGCATCGTCAGCCGTTCGGGCACCCTGACGTACGAAGCCGTGGCGCAAGTCACCGAGCTGGGCCTGGGTCAATCCAGCGCCGTCGGCATCGGTGGCGATCCCATCAACGGCCTGAAGCACGTCGACGTGCTCAAGCTGTTCAATGACGATCCCGACACCGACGCCGTCATCATGATCGGCGAAATCGGCGGTCCCGACGAAGTCAATGCCGCCGAATGGGCCAAGGACAACATGAAGAAGCCGGTCGTCGGCTTCATCGCTGGTGTCACCGCGCCCGCCGGCAAGCGCATGGGCCACGCTGGCGCCCTGATCTCCGGTGGCGCCGACACGGCCGACGCCAAGCTGGAAGTGATGGAAGCTTGCGGCATCCGCACCACGCGCAACCCCTCCGAAATGGGCAAGCTGCTCAAGTCGGTGCTGTAAGTTTCAGCATGCGCGCCAAAAAAAACCCGCTTCGGCGGGTTTTTTTTTGCCTGCTTTGGCAGTTTTCCTAGGGTAATCCCGTGTCCACGCCGAGGTCACGGAATCATACGGAAAGCTGAACGAAACTATAATGAAAGAAATTTCGCGCGTACCCAGCAAGAACGCCGTCGGGCTCGCACCAAGACGGCCAGTACGTTTTTGTCTTCATTCGCCCATTAATTTGGTTTGTCCTAGGGGGATCACACCTAGGAAAGAAGTATGGAACTCAGTTCAGCGGCATTCTGGATAGCGTTGCTCCAGATCATTTGGGTCAATATCCTGCTATCCGGCGACAACGCCGTGGTTATTGCGCTGGCGGCGCGTTCGCTGCCTCCGGCGCAACAGAAGAAAGCGATCGTGGTCGGCTCCGCTGCCGCGATCATCATGCGTATCGTATTGACGCTCGTGGCGGCCAAATTGCTGCTGTTGCCGTGGCTCAAGCTCATCGGCGCGCTGCTCCTGGTCTACATCGGCGTGACGCTGCTGATGCCGGAAGGCGAAGAAGACGGCGCGGGCAAGACGCAAGGCAATTTGTTCACGGCAATTCGCACTATCATGATTGCCGACCTGGTCATGAGCCTGGACAACGTGGTGGCTGTAGCCGCCGCCGCGATGGGCGACACGACCTTGCTGGTATTGGGCTTGGCGATCAGCATCCCCTTGGTCATCTTTGGCAGCACGCTGCTCCTGAAGGTCATCGAGCGCTTCCCGGTTATCGTCTGGGTGGGTGCGGCGTTGCTGGGCTTCATTGCTGGCGAGTTGCTGGTGGGGGATCCCGCCTTGCAGGAACCAGTGGCGCGCATAGACGCTGCCCTGGGTGTGTCACAGCACAGCTTCGCGATGATGACGGGCGTGCTGGGCGCGGTGCTTGTTTTGGCGATCGGAAAAGTTTTGGTGATGCGCCAGAAAGCTGACTGAAAGCTGAATTACAATACTGCGTTGTTTTGAATCACCTCGCCGCGCGCAGCGCGGCGAGTCGGCCGGCTCGGGACCGGCCATTCTTTTCATAAATGCCTTCGGGGGTTCATAGTGCTTGAGTTTTTACAGACGCTGAGTTGGGCAGCGGTATTCCAGATCATCCTCATCGACATCCTGCTTGGCGGCGACAACGCCGTCGTGATCGCGCTGGCTTGTCGCAACCTGGCGCCCAAGCAGCGCATGCAAGGCATCCTGTGGGGTACCGCCGGCGCAATCATCTTGCGTGTCGTGCTGATTGCCTTCGCCCTGACGCTCTTGTCGATCCCCTTCCTGAAGGTCGTGGGTGGCGTGCTGCTGCTCTGGATCGGGGTCAAGCTCCTGGTTCCCGAAGACGATGCGCATGGCAACGTAAAGGGCGGAACATCCATCGCCGCCGCCATCAAGACCATCATCATCGCTGACTTCGTGATGAGCCTGGACAACGTCATCGCCATCGCTGGCGCGGCCCAGAATGCCCACGCCGATCATCAGATCGGCCTGGTCGCCTTTGGCCTGATCGTCAGTGTGCCGATCATCATCTGGGGCAGCACGCTGGTCCTCAAGCTCATCGACCGCTATCCGCTGGTTGTCACGTTTGGCGCGGCTTTGCTCGGCTGGATCGCGGGCGGCATGTTGATCACCGATGTGATTGTCGAACGTCATTTCGGCGTTCAGCCCACTACGGTTAAAATCGCTGCAGAAATTATCGGCGCCTTGCTCGTTGTTGTCCTTGGACGGTGGCTGGCAAGCCGCAAAACCGCTTCCAAGGAATCAGCACATGAGTCTGCGTAGATCCGTCGATCCCCAGCAATCCGAATCGGGCCTGAGCCTTCTTCAGGGTCTGTTCGTGCTGGCCATCCTCGGGATAGTCGCGACGGTCATCGTCTCCAATTTTGTTTGATGACGTCTCGTGTCTCTTCCGCAACGCCTGGTCATCGCGACCCGCGCCAGCCGGCTTGCCCTGTGGCAAGCCGAGCATGTGCGCGACCGGCTGCGCACGCTGTACCCGGCGTGCGCGGTTGAGCTTCTTACCCTGACGACCCGAGGCGACCAGATCCTCGACCGCACGCTCTCCAAAGTGGGCGGCAAAGGACTGTTCGTCAAGGAACTCGAAAACGCGCTGCTCGATGGGCGTGCCGATCTTGCCGTTCACTCCTTGAAGGACGTGCCGGTGGATCTGCAAGCCCCATTCGAGCTTTGCGCCGTCCTTGATCGCGCGGACCCGCGCGATGCCTTCGTGTCCAACCGCTATGCGTCGCTGGCAGACCTGCCAGCGGGCGCGGTCGTCGGCACGTCCAGCCTGCGCCGTGAATCCCAGATCCGCGCGCGCTATCCCGAGCTCGTCGTGAAACCCCTGCGCGGCAACCTGGACACGCGTCTGGGCAAGCTGGACAAGGGCGACTACGACGCCATCGTGCTGGCGGCAGCCGGTCTTGAACGCCTGGGCCTGGGGGGGCGCATCAGCAGCTTGCTGGATGCCGCCGACAGCCTGCCGGCGGCCGGACAGGGCGCGCTGGGCATCGAGATCCGCGATGATCGCGGTGATATGCGTGCCTGGCTGGCGCCGCTGGTCAGCGCCGACACAACCGCCTGCGTATTGGCCGAGCGCGCCGTTTCGCGCAAGCTGGGCGGATCCTGCCAGGTTCCCCTTGCCGCATTCGCCCAGATCGCGGGTGGCACGCTGACGCTGCGGGCGCTGGTGGCGTCGCCGGACGGCGCACGCATGGTCCACGCCACGCGCAGCGGTCCCGTCAGCGCGGCCGAGGCCATCGGCGAGGCGGCCGCCGACGAACTGCTGCAGGCGGGCGCCCAGGCCATTCTGCGCGACTTGCTGCAGGACCCCGGGCCAGGCTGATGACCAAGGCGTCCGCAGCCGCCGAGAGGCCGCGCGTCGCCGTCCTGACGCGGCCCGCCGGGCGCAACGAGGCACTGGCCGGCCGTCTGTCGGACGCCGGCTGGTTGTCCTGCATCCTGCCCGCCCTTGAAATCCATCCCTTGCCGATTGCCCCCGAGGACCTGCCTCGGCCGGCCGGTTATGACATGGTTGTGTTTGTCAGCGGCAACGCCGCCAGGCAGTACCTCGACCAGCTTGCCCGGGTTGACGGGCCGGCGCCGTGGCCGGCAGGCGTGAGCGCGGCCACGGTGGGCCCGGCCAGCGCGCAGGCATTGCACGAGTCGGGGTGTTTTGGCGCGAATACAACAGTCCTGCATCCGGACGAGTCCGCGCCCAGCCACGATTCCGAGGCCCTGTGGCGCGTGCTCCAGGATCTGCCCATGCCCGCCCGCGTGCTGCTGGTGCGCGGCACGCAAGGCAGGGACTGGCTAGGGGACAAGCTCGAGGCCGAGGGCGTCGCGGTCACGCGGCACGCCGCTTACCTGCGGCGTCCGGCGCTCTGGCGTCCCGCGCAGTTGACCCAATTGCGGCGCTGGGCGGATGCCGGCGTCAGCGCCACCTGGCTGATCACCAGCGGCGAGGGCGCGGACGCCGCGCGCGCCGGGCTGGAGGCGGCGGGGCTGTCCGGCTGGTGGGAGCAGTGCGGCTTCGTGCTGACTCATCCCTCCCTTGCGCGCCGCCTGCCGGTGACGGCCGATGGCGCGTCGTGCCCGTCGATGGTAAAAATCTGCTTGCCCAACGACGAGTCGATATTCCAGGCTTTTGTTGCTGCTTGATTCGTTGCTTCGGACTGACACCGAATACAATCGCGTCATGACAGACAAGACTCCCGCTACCGATCCGGTCGTTCATACGGCCGCCCCGGACGCAAACGCGTCCGCATCGGCCCCGGCCGATTCCGTCAAGGCCCGTCCGGCCAAGCGCGGCAGTGGCCCGTTGGTCACTGCCCTGATAATCGTCGTGCTGCTGGCCGTAGGCTTGGGCTACGCGCTCTGGAAGCAGCGCACGCAGTTCGTGTCCGCCGGACGCGAGGTCGCCACCCGCATCGAAACGCTCAGCGCCGACGTCGCGCAGGCCCGCAAGGACACGCGTGAAGCCTTGGCGCTGGCGCAGGCCCAGGCAGGACGCGTGGGCGAACTTGAAGACACCGTGCGTGAAACGCAAAGCCAGTACAACGCGTTGCAACTGGCCTGGCAGAACTTCAACGACAGCGCCAGCGACGAGCTTCTGGCTAACGACATCGAGCGTCTGCTGACGATCGCCAACCAGCAATTGCGCCTGGCCGGCAACGTTTCAAACGCCATCGTCGCCCTGGAAACCGCCCAGTCCAGGCTGGCGCGCGCCGACCGGCCGCGCTTCTCCAGCCTGCAGCAAGCGATCAACGGCGACCTCGATCGCCTGCGCGCCGTGTCCACGGTGGATATTCCCGCCCAGTCTGCCCGCATCGAACGCCTGGTCGCGCTGATCGGCAGGGCGCCCTTGCTGGTGCCAGACGCCGCCGCTCCGGGCATTGCGCCCGTCGGCGAATCCCAGCCGGCTGCTCCGGCGCCCACGGTGGACCCCCAGGCTGGCTTGCCCGCCGACGCTCCCTGGTGGCAGCGCTGGCGTGCGGAAGTGGCCTCTTGGCCCGGCCGCGCCGGCTCCGCGCTGGCGCATGAGCTGGGTGGGCTGATCACCATTCAGCGCGTGGACGAACCCGCCGCGCTGCTGCTGTCGCCCGAACAGGCTGACCAGGTGCGCGGCACGCTGCGTCAGCGCCTTCTGACGGCGCAACTCGCGATGCTGATGCGTCAGTCGCCGGTCTGGAAAAGCGAACTCGAAAACGTCGGCGTGACGCTGTCCAAGTACTTCGACAACCGTTCTCCCGATACCGTCGCCGCCCAGACGCTGGCGCGCGAACTGGCGCAGATCGACATCGCCGTGCGCATGCCGGACGTGGCCGACAGCCTGAACGCCGTCGCGGCGCTGCGGGCTGCGGGCTTCAAGACCAGCGATCAGGACTAAGGCATATGCGTACCTGGTTCTGGACACTGCTGCTCACCGTCATTGCCGTCGCCCTGGCGGTGGTGTTGCGCTCGCATTCCGGCAATGTGCTGCTGCTCGTGTGGCCGTGGCGCATCGGGATGTCGCTGACGCTCGCCGTCTTGCTGCTCGTGGCGGCCTTCATCGTGCTGTACGTGGGTTTGCGCCTCTTGGCGTGGCTGCTCGCCATTCCCGACCGCGTGCGCGCCTGGCGCGGCAAGCGCGCGCAGGCCCGCGATCACGAATTGCTCGAACGTGGCTGGATCGGCTTGCTGGAAGGCCGCTATACCCATGCCGAAAAAGATCTGACCAAGCTGCTCGAACAGACCAAGGTGAAGACGCGCCGCGTTCTGGCCGCCTTGTCGGCCGGGCGCGCCGCGCACGGCCTGGGCGAATTCGACCGGCGCGACCGCCTGCTGGTCACCGCGCAGGAACAGGCGGGCGCCGATCCGGGCCTGGTCGAAGCCACGGCGACGGTGTCGGCCGACATGCTGCTGGACCAGGGGCGCGCCGAACGCGCGCTGGCGGTGCTGGCTCCCCTGGCCGACGGCGGCGCGCGCCATCTGCACACCATGCGCTTGCTGCTGCGCGCCCATACCGCGTTGAACCACCAGGACCAGGTCTTCACGCTGGCGCGCGGCCTCGTGCGGCGCAATGCGCTGGCGCGCGCTGAAGCCGATCTGCTCATAGACGCCTCGGGCGCAGCGCGCTTGCGCGCCGCCGCCGGCAGCGATGCCTGGCGCGCCACCTGGAAAGACCTGAAGGCCGAAGAACGCCTGCTGCCCGAGATCGCCCTGGCGGGCGCGGCGGCCTTCGAGGCCGCCGGTGAAGCCAACGAAGCCGCCCGCGTGCTGGAAGCGGCCATTGCCGTCAAGTTCAATCCGGCCCTGGTGGCTGCCTACGCCCGCTGCGAAGCCGAACAGGTCTCGCGCCGTCTGGCCAAGGCGGAGACCTGGCTGCAACAGCGTCCGACCGATCCCGACCTCCTGACCGCGCTGGGCATGCTGTGCCTGAACGGCCAGCTTTGGGGGCAGGCCGAGCGCTATCTGCTGCGCAGCCTGAGCCGCCGCAGCGATGCGCAAACGCATGCCCTGCTTGGCAGCCTCTACGATCGCCTGGAACGCCCCGCGGACGCCGTGCGCCATTGGCGCCTTGCCACGGCGGCCAGCATGGCCCTGCCGGTGCTGGCGGCGGATGCGGCTCTGCCGCCCGCGGACACGGGTTCCGATCCTTACCATGTGGATGCCGAGGGCGGCTATGCGGTAGGCCTGTCGGACACCGATGGCGACACCGGTCTCGGTGGCGACTACCCCGCGCTGGCGCCCGCGGTGGCGGCCTCGGCCTCCGACTACGTGCTGGATCCGGACGCACGCGTCAGCAGCGAACAGCGCGACCGTGCGCTGGCGCCCGAGGACGCACCGCTTGCCGGCGGCACGTCCGATATCGACGAGTACTTCGACAGCGCGCCGATTCCGGCCGCGGCTTTCGACGAACCCGTGCCCACGTATGCGCCGGCGCCGCCCGCCGCGCCCAAGCCCGCGCCCGCGCCGGCCGCGGCGCCCGTGCCGACCACCAAGCCGCCGTTCAAGGACGATGGCTCGATTTGAACATTCCTTCAGACAAACAAGGTTGAACCATGAGTCTTGATCGCGTCTCCCCTGGCAAGAAGCTGCCGGAAGACTTCAACGTCATCATCGAAATCCCCATGAACGCCGACCCGGTCAAGTACGAGGTCGACAAGGAATCGGGCGCGATTTTCGTTGACCGCTTCATGCTGACCGCCATGCACTACCCGTGCAACTATGGCTACATCCCGCAAACCCTGTCCGACGACGGCGACCCCGCCGACGTGCTGGTGCTGACGCCGTTCCCGATCCAGATCGGCGCCGTCGTGCGCTGCCGCGCCATCGGCGTGCTGGAAATGGACGACGAGTCGGGCGGCGATGCCAAGCTGCTGGCCGTGCCGATCGAAAAGCTGTACCCCCCGTACCGCAACATCAAGTCCTATGAAGATCTGCCGGCGGAAGATGTTTCCCGCATCCAGCATTTCTTCGAGCACTACAAGGACCTGGAAAAGGGCAAGTGGGTCAAGGTCAAGGGCTGGAAGGGTGTTGACGCCGCGCACGAGGAAATCGTGAACAGCGTCGAACGCTACAACAAGGCCTGATCAGGCTTTGGCCCGAGCCGGTGCTGTACCGGCTGGCGGTTTGATGCGGCGCGGCCGCGACGGCATGATGCCGATCGCCGCCGCGCCGTTGCTTTGAGGCGCCTGCAGATTCTGCGAGACCTCTGCCGCCGCGACCTGGATCCGCGCTTGCAGCACATCCAGGCGCGCGGCCGGGGTATGCGCTTCGGCGGCGATGAAAACCAGGCTGCCGACCACCTTCTGCTCGGGGCTGAAGATGGCCGCGCCGATGCCCATCAGGCCACGGTCGACCTCTCCGTGGGACACGCACACGCCGGCCGCCCGCAAGCGCTTCAGATTCGCGCGGAACTCATCCCAGTCTTCGCCAAGTCCGGCTTCGCGGATCTCGGCCGCGTGCCATAGCATCAGATTGCGCAATTGGTAGGGCGGCAGGTTGGCCAGGATGGGCTTGGCGGTGGCGCCTCGGAACATCGGGAACGGGCGGCCGCGCGCGTAGCTGGATTCGATCGAGTTGTCCGTCCAGTAGCGGTCCACGCACATCACCTTGTCGCCGTAGTAACTGCACAGCATCAGGTTGGCGCGCAGCTCGTCGCCGGTGGCGCGCATGACCTCGCGCGCGGCTCGCATCAGCGGGTCGTGCCTGCGCAGATGGCGGTCCAGTTCGATGATGCGCGAACCCAGCACGTAGGCGCCTCCCGCCGTGGGCGCCAGCAGGCCGCTTTCGGTCAGCGACTTGAGATAGCGATAGGCGGTGGCGCGCGAGCACTCCAGATGCGCCATGACGTCTTCCTGGAACGCGGCAGTGGTGTCGTCGCGAAAAAGGTCGAGAATGGACAGCATGCGATCGGGAGTGCTCATTGCTTCTGGACGTGCCTAGTGAATGTGGAAGCCGCCGTTGACGTCGACCACGATGCCGGTTGAGTAAGAGGACAGGTCCGATGCCAGGAAAAGAATGGCCTGAGCAACTTCGGCGGGCGAGCCGAAACGTTGCAGCGGAATGCCCTGTTTGAGTTCTTGTTCCCAATTTTCGCCGAATTTTTCGCGCGTCATGTCGGTTTCAATAATGCCCGGCGCCACGCAGTTGGCCCGTATGCCTCGCGGCCCCAGCTCTCGCGCCAGGGCCTTGGTGAAGCTGATGACGCCGCCTTTCGAGGCCGCATAGTGCGAACCGCCCAGCAGTCCGCCGCCGCGCAAGGCAGCGGTGGAGCCCAGGTTCACGATCGCGGGATGCCGCGTGCTTTCCAGCAGGGCGGGCAGCGCCGCGTGCGTGACGTTATACGTGCCGGTCAGATTCACGTCGATCATGCGGCGGAACTCGTCTTCGGGCAGATCCCAGATGCGCGTGGCGGCGACGATGCCGGCGTTGTTGACCAGAACGTCGATGCCTCCGAGCACCTCTTTTGCGCGCGCCAGGGCGGCTTCGCACGAGGCCGCGCGGGATACGTCGCAGTGCAGGTCCACGCGGCCCCGGACGGGCTGGACTTCCGCCCCTTCGGGGTAGGCATGGTCCAACACCGCGACGTTTGCCCCCTGCGCCAGGAACAGTTCGACGACGGCCGCGCCAATGCCGCGGGGGTTGGCGCCCCCCGTGACAATGGCGCGCTTGCCGGCCAGCAGCTGGAGCGCGCCGCCTGTCACGATTTCACCAGCGCGCAGTTGCCGTCCTTCAGCGGGCGGAAGGCCTGTTCGGCGGGGATCTTGCGCACCAGGTTGTAGTAGTCCCATTCGCGCTTGGACTCCGACGGCTTCTTGACCTGGAACAGATAGAGGTCGCGCATGACGCGGCCATCCTCGCGGATGCGGCCGTTCTCGGTCATGAAATCATTGATGGGCGTGTCATGCATCTTCTTCAGCACCGCCTCGGACCCGTCCGTGCCCGCGGCCTTGACCGCGTTCAGGTAATGCATGGCCGCGCTGTAGTTGCTGGCCTGCACCATGGAAGGCATGCGGCCGGTGCGCTTGAAGTAGCGCTCGGACCACTGGCGCGCCTTGTCGTCTTGATCCCAATAGAAGGGTTCGACCAGGTTCAGCCCCTGCGCGTATTCCAGCCCCACGCTGCGCACGTCCACGATGCTCATGAAGAGCGCGGCCACGCGCTGCTTGCTGCCCATGATGCCGAATTCGAACGCCTGCTTGATGCTGTTGATCGTGTCGCCGCTGCCATTGGCCAGGCCGATCACCTGCGCCTTGGACGCCTGCGCCTGCAGAAGGAACGATGAGAAGTCCGAGCTGGCGATGGGGTGGCGCACGCTGCCGATCACCTGTCCGCCCCTGGCCTTCACCACCGCCATCGCGTCGCGTTCGAGCGAATGGCCGAACGCGTAGTCGGATGTGATGAAGTACCAGCTCTTGCCGCCGTCGTCCATGACGCCGCTGGCCACGCCGGTGGCATAGGCATAGGTGTCGTAGGTCCAGTGCATGCCATTGGGCGAGCAGGCCTTGCCGGTCAGGTCCGCCGAACCCGCGCTGGTGAAAATCACGATGCGTTTCATCTGCCGGGTCAAATCTTGCACCGCCAGCGCGATGGCCGAATTGGGCACGTCCAGGATCAGGTCCACCTTGTCGTTCTCGTACCAGCGGCGCGCAACCGATACGCCGATGTCGACCTTGTTCTGGTGGTCCGCCGAAATGACTTCGATGGGCTTGCCCAGCACCGTGCCGCCAAAGTCCTCGACGGCCATTTTCACGGCTTCCACGCCAAACTTGCCGGACAGGTCCGCCATCATGCCGGACTGGTCGCCCAGCACGCCGATCTTCACGACATCGTCCGACACCTGCGCCTGGGCGGACAGGGACAGGGCGCTCAGCGCGCAGACAGCAAGGCTGTTCTTGATACGGGTCTTCATGGGTTGTCTCCTCGGGGGCTTGGTTCCTTGCGCGCCGCCCTGTGCCGGGCAGTCGTGCGGGGTCATGCGGCGGGTAACGCCTATTCCAGCGTCTGGCCGGCGTAGGCGTCGATGAACAGATTGGGTTTCAGGAAAAAGCTGAGCACCAGGGCGCCATTCGGGGCGCGCGCCACGTGCTGGTTGCCACGCGGGCGCCAGACATAGTCGCCCGCGCACACCTCGCCTTCGGCGTCCACGATGGAACCCTCCAGCACAAAGGTCTGTTCGACCTCGACGTGTTCATGCAGCGGCAGTTCGGTGCCAGGCTGCCAGCGGAAGAGGGCGGTAAGCAGGCCGGACTCCTTGTCCTGCATCAGCACCTTCATGTCTATGCCTTCGACCTGCGTCGGCTTCCAGGGCAGATCGGCAACTTTCAGAAAGCGCGAAGCCAAGGGCGGCAGTGCATTGGCGGCGGGGCAGCCGGGGGTTTCGAGGGCCATGGTGGTCTCCTAGCCGTTGCTCGTTATGGAAGATAAACCAAAAATCTTGTTATTGAGTGTTTAAAAATAGTCGCGTATATTGAGATTGATGTCAACTTTGTTTTGCATGCCGAAAGCAGAGGAAGACACAGGCCGGACCCAGAGATCCGGTGCATATAAGACAAGGAGACAGCGTTGAAACACGATTATCTGGACCAGACGTTCGGATTGGCGGGTCGCGTCGCGTTGGTGACGGGGGCGGCGCGGGGGTTGGGCTACGCCATTGCGCGGGCGCTGGGAAAGGCCGGCGCGCAGGTGGTGATCAATGACCTGTCGCGGGAGGCCTGCGAGGCCGCCTGCGCGCGTCTGGCCGAAGAGGGCATCAGGGCACATGCCTCGCCCTTCGATGTGGCCGACGATGCCGCGGTGGCGCACGCCGTGTCTCAACTGGATTCCGCTGGCCTGGCCATCGACGTGCTCGTCAGCAATGCCGGCAACCAGAATCGCAAGCCCGTGGTAGAGATGGCCGCCGCGGAGTGGCAGGCGCTGCAGAACGTACACGTCAATGGCGCGTTTCATTGCGCGCGTGCCGTCTTGCCCGCCATGGCCAAGCGCGGCTTCGGCCGGATCGTGCTGATGTCTTCGGTGGCCGGGCAGGCGACCATGCCAAACATCGCCGCCTACGCTACCGCCAAAGGCGCCATTGCCGCATTCGCGCGGGCATTGGCCGTGGAGTACGGCCCCAGTGGCGTGACCTGCAATGCGCTCGCGCCGGGCTTCGTGCGCACGGACTTCACGCAGGGCCTGCAGGACAATCCGCAATTTCAGTCGTTTCTGTCGTCCGCCGTGCCGGCTGGCCGCTGGGCCGCGCCCGAGGATATTGCGCCCGCGGTGGTGTTCCTGGCGTCCCCGGGCGCGTCGTTCGTCAACGGGCATGTCCTGGCGATCGACGGCGGCCTGTTGGCCCGCATGTAGGAGCGCCGCCATGAGCACCCAAGCGGTTCTGTCCGCCCAGGGGCTGGTCAAGCGGTTCGGCGGCTTCAATGCCGTCGACGGCGTGACACTCGCCCTGCAGGAAGGCTCCATCCACGCGCTTATCGGCCCCAACGGCGCCGGCAAGACCACCTGCTTCAATCTGCTGACCAAATTCCTCACGCCCGACGAAGGCGTGATCCACTACCGCGGGCGCGACATCACGGCTCTGGCGCCGGAACAGATCGCGCGTCTGGGCATCGTCCGCTCGTTCCAGATATCCGCCGTGTTCCTGGGGCTGACCGTCCTTCAGAACATGCGCGTGGCGCTGATGCGCCAGCATGGCGACGGCCTGCGCTTCTGGCGCAGCCGGCGCAGCGTGGACCGCCTGAACGGGCGCGCCCTGGAATTGCTGGACGCGGTGGGCTTGGCGAACCTCGCGGACACGACCGCCGCGCTATTGCCTTACGGCCGCAAGCGCGCGCTGGAAATCGCCATGACCCTGGCCCTGGAGCCGGAGATCATGCTGCTGGACGAACCCATGGCCGGGCTGGGCCAGGAAGACGTGGCGCGTATCTCCGCGCTGATCCGCCGGGTGTCGGTGAACCGCAGCATCCTGATGGTCGAGCACAATCTTTCCGTGGTGGCCGACCTGTCCGACACCATCACCGTGCTGGCGCGCGGCGCCGTGCTGGCGCAAGGCGACTACGCCACCGTTTCGCGCGATGAACGGGTCATCACCGCCTACATGGGGTCGGAAGAGGAGGCGCACTGAGATGCTGGCGATCAAAGACCTCAACGCCTGGTATGGCGAATCCCATGTCCTGCATGGCGTGGATATCAACGTGAGCCGCGGCGAACTCGTCACCATCCTGGGCCGCAACGGCGCGGGCAAGACGACGACCCTGCGCGCCATCATGGGCATCCTGGACAAGCGGCGGGGCTCCATCCGCCTGAACGGGCAGGAGACCGTGGGCATGGCGCCGCATCGGATTCCGCGCCTGGGCGTGGTGTATTGCCCGGAAGAGCGCGCGGTGTTCCGCAGCCTGAGCGTGACCGAAAACCTGATGCTGCCGCCGCGGCTGGCTGCGGGCGGCATGTCGCTGGACGAGATCTACACGCTGTTTCCGAACCTGCGCGAACGCAGTGCAAGCTCTGGCGGCAATCTGTCCGGCGGCGAGCAGCAGATGCTGGCCATTGCGCGCATCCTGCGCACGGGCGCCCAACTGATCCTGCTGGACGAGCCCACCGAGGGGCTGGCGCCGGTCATCGTGCAGCAGATCGGCCAAGCCATCCGAACCCTGAAAGAACGGGGATTCACCATCGTGCTGGTCGAACAGAACTTCCGCTTCGCGACCAAGGTGGCCGACCGCCATTACGTCATGGAGCATGGATGCGTGGTCGACGAGTTGTCGGCGGACGAGGCGCGCGGCGATCCCGGCCGGATCGCGCGCCGCCTGGGTGTCTGAGAGGAGAATGCACGTGTTCGAAATATTCGGTGTGCCGTCCACGGCACTGTTTGGCCAGCTCCTGCTCGGCCTGATCAACGGCTCCTTCTACGCGCTGCTCTCGATCGGGCTGGCGGTGATCTTCGGGCTGTTGAACATCATCAACTTCGCCCATGGCGCGCAGTACACGGCGGGCGCCTTCCTGGCGTGGATGCTGCTCAACTACGCGGGCGTGAACTACTGGGCCGCGCTGGTGCTGGTGCCGCTCATCATGGCGGTATTCGCCATTGTGGTGGAACGTCTGCTGATCTCGCGGACCTACCGCATGGATCACCTGTATGGGCTGCTGCTCACCTTCGGCATCGCCCTGCTCATCGAGGGCGGCCTGCGCCAGGCCTATGGCGTGTCGGGCCTGCCCTACGTCATCCCCAAGGCGCTGAGCGGCGGGGTCAACCTGGGCTTCATGTTCCTGCCCTGGTACCGCGGCTGGGCCGTGGCGGTGTCGCTGGTGCTGTGCCTCGCCGTGTGGGTGCTGATCGAGAAGACCCGCGTGGGCGCCATGCTGCGTGCGGCCACCGAGAACCCGACCATCGTACGTTCGTTCGGCATCAACGTGCCACTGCTGATCACGCTGACCTACGCGCTGGGCGTGGCGCTGGCGTCGGTGGCGGGCGTGATCGCGGCGCCGATCTACCAGGTCAGTCCGATGATGGGCTCCAACCTGGTGGTGGTGGTGTTCGCGGTCGTGGTCATCGGCGGCATGGGCTCCATCATGGGGGCCATCGTCAGCGGTTTCGGGCTGGGCATCATCGAAGGCCTGACCAAGGTGTTCTATCCCGAAGCCGCCAATCTGGCGATCTTCATCATCATGGTGCTGGTGCTGCTGTGCAAGCCGGCGGGGCTGTTCGGCAAACCGCTACAGGTGCAGAACGTGCTGGCCGCGGAAGCCACGCGCCAGCCCGTGCAGTTGAGCCGCCGCGCGATGCGGGTGACGATGGCCGCGCTGGCGCTGGCGGCGCTGGTCGCGCCCTGGTTCGTGTATCCCACGTTTCTGATGAAGGTACTGTGTTTCGCCTTGTTCGCGGCGGCTTTCAACCTGCTGGTCGGCTATGTGGGTCTGCTGTCCTTCGGCCACGCGGCTTTCTTTGGCGCGGCGGCCTACGCCACCGGCATTGTCATGAAGCTGCTGGGCGCCACGCCCGAACTGGGCCTGCTGGCCGGCGTGTTGACGGGCGGGCTGCTGGGCCTGCTGTTCGGTGCCATTGCGATCCGGCGCCAAGGCATCTATTTCGCGATGATCACGCTGGCGCTGTCGCAGCTTGTCTACTTTATCGCGGTGCAGGCGGGTTTCACGGGCGGCGAGGACGGATTGCAGAGCGTGCCGCGTGGCAAGCTTTTCGGCATCTTCGACCTGGAAGGCGTGATACCCATGTACTACTTCACGCTGGCGGTGTTCGCGCTCGGATACGCCTTTGTCCTGCGCGTGCTGAACTCGCCATTCGGCGAAGTGATCCGCTCGGTGCGCGACAACGAACAGCGCGCCCGTTCGCTCGGGTACTCCACGTCGCGCTACAAACTGCTGGCGTTCACGCTGTCGGCGTCCGTCGCCGGGCTCGCGGGCGGCTTGAAGGTACTGGTGTTCGGCGTTGCATCGCTGACCGACGTGCATTGGCACGCCAATGGCGAAGTGGTGCTGATGGCGCTGCTGGGCGGCATCGGCACCGTGTTCGGCCCGCTCGCCGGAGCGTTCACCTTCGTGTCCCTGCAGAACTATCTGGCGCCGCTGGGCTCGTGGGTGCTGATCGTCCAGGGCGCGATTTTCGTGATGTGCGTGCTGCTGTTTAGAGACGGCATCATGGGGCTGGTGTCGCGCGCATGGCTTGCCGCGACGCGCGCGAAGAAGGAGATCTGATGTACTTGCATGTCGTGATGTTGCAACTGTCCGCCGCCGCCGATGCGCGGTTCCATGCGCGGGTTCAGGATTACTGCGACCGGATCCTGGCGGAATGCGAAGGGGTGGCCGGGTATGCGTTCCGGTCCAACCAGGCCAGCCGCGCCGACGGCCTGACCCACGCCGTCGTGGCGGCCTTCGCGGACGGCCCGGCCCACGACCGCTACCAGGTTTCGGCGGCGCACCAGGAAATGAAGGCGTATATGGCGGACTACATCGAGCGCCTGGTGGTGTTTGATGGGGATATCCCTAGGTTTTCCTGAACAAAACCGGGCCGCGCGGAGGGCGCGGAAAGGGATAAACTCGCGGATGATTTTCAATCGCCGGGCCGCTTCGCCATAAAAAATGCCCCCGTACACGGGACAGCGGGCATCCGGAGCGCGCGCGGCGTCGGGGTAACATGTTTGGCCGGTTCCCGGTCACGTATTTGTCATAGGTTGATAGCTCATGGATTACGTTCTACCTCCTCAGCCGCCCGTCGCGGTTCCCGTTGCCGGCAGCGCCGCGCTGTTTCCGGTACGCCGCGTCTATTGCGTGGGCCGCAATTATGCCGAGCACGCCAAGGAAATGGGGTTCACCGGCCGTGAAGATCCGTTCTTCTTCTGCAAGCCCGCCGACGCCGTGGTGACCGTGGCCGATGGCGAAACCGGCAAGATGCCGTATCCCCCCAAGACCTCCAATCTGCACTACGAGATGGAACTGGTCGTGGTGCTGGGCAAGGGCGGCCGCGATATTCCCGTGGAACAGGCCAATGAGTGCGTCTGGGGTTACGCGCTGGGGCTCGACATGACCCGCCGCGACCTGCAAGGCGAAATGAAGAAGCAGGGTCGTCCCTGGGAAATCGGCAAGGCGTTCGACCAGTCGGCGCCGCTGGGCCCCATCCATCCGCGCAGCGTGGTCGGCACCCTGGACAAGGGCGCTATCTGGCTGGACGTGAACGGCGAACGCAAGCAGTCCAGCGATATCTCGCAGATGCTGTGGAACGTGCCCGAGAGCATTTCCTACCTGTCGGGCCTGTTCGAATTGCAGCCGGGCGACATCATCTTCACCGGCACGCCCGAAGGGGTGGGCGCCGTGCTGCAAGGTGACGTGATCACCGGCGGCGTGGAAGGCCTGGGCGAACTGCGCGTGCAGATCGTCTAAGCTTCAGCACTTTTATTTCATCAGTCCAGGAGTTCCAGCATGCGTGGCAAGATCGTGCTGACCGCCTTCGTCGTTTTCGGGTTTGTGCTGGCCGGTTGCAATACCGTCGCCGGCATGGGCAAGGATATGTCGCGGGCCGGCAATGCCATCACCAACGCCGCCGATAAATAATCGGCCCGCGTTGGAAGTAAAAAAGCCCCTTGATCGCTCAAGGGGCTTTTTCTTTTCTGGACACAGCGGGGTTACAGCACGTCCCCGGCGTAATCGGCCAGGCGCGAGCGTTCGCCGCGCTGCAGCGTGACGTGTCCGGAATGCGGCCACCCCTTGAAGCGGTCCACGACGAACGTCAGGCCCGAACTGCCTTCGGTCAGGTACGGCGTATCGATCTGGGCGACGTTGCCCAGGCAGATCACCTTGGTGCCAGGGCCCGCGCGGGTCACCAGCGTCTTCATCTGCTTGGGCGTCAGGTTCTGCGCTTCGTCGATGATCAGGTACTTGTTCAGGAAGGTGCGGCCGCGCATGAAGTTCAGGGATTTGACCTTGATGCGCGAGCGGATCAGGTCCATGGTGGCGGCTCGCCCCCAGTCCCCGTTGCCTTCCCCGTCGCCCATGTTCAGGACGTCCAGGTTGTCTTCCAGCGCGCCCATCCAGGGCAGCATCTTTTCCTCTTCCGTGCCGGGAAGGAAGCCGATGTCTTCACCGACGGGCACCGTGACTCGGGTCATGATGATCTCGGTGTAGCGTTTGGTCTCGAGCACCTGGGTGATGCCCGCGGCCAGCGCCAGCAGCGTCTTGCCCGTCCCCGCCTGGCCCAGCAGCGACACGAAATCGCATTCCGGGTTCATCAGCAGATTCATGGCGAAATTCTGCTCGCGATTGCGCGCGGTGATGCCCCAGACGTTGTTCTTGCCGTGGGTGTAGTCGCGCAGGGTCGCCAGCACGGCCATCTTGCCGCTGACTTCGCGCACCTGCGCGTACAGCGGCATCTGGCCTTCGAAGTAGACGAACTGGTTGACGACGAACTGCGAGCACAGCGGGCCATGGATGCGGTAGAACGTGGTGCCGCCCTGCTGCCAGGACTCCACATCCTTGCCGTGCTTGTTCCAGAAATCCTCGGGCAACTGCATCACGCCCGAATACATCAGGTCCGAGTCTTCCAGGACGTGGTCGTTGAAGTAGTCTTCCGCCGCCATCCCCAGCGCCCGGGCCTTTAGGCGCATGTTGATGTCCTTGGACACCAGCACCACTTCGCGTTGCGGGTACTTTTCCTGCAGGGCGCGGACGACGCCCAGGATCTGGTTGTCGGCCTTGCCCATGGGCAGGTCGGAGGGCAGGGTGCTGTGAATGGCGGTCGTCTGGAACATCAGGCGGCCGGTTGCATCCTTGTTGCCCAGCTTGGCCAGTTCCAGGCCTTCCTCGAGGTGCGTCGCGTCCTGCACCAGGGCGTCCAGCGAACGGCTGACCTGGCGCGCGTTGCGCGCCACTTCCGACATGCCCTTCTTCTGGTGATCCAGCTCTTCCAGCGTCATCATCGGCAGGAAGATGTCGTGCTCTTCGAAGCGGAACAGCGAGCTGGGATCGTGCAGCAGCACATTCGTGTCCAGGACGAACAGCTTGCGCGGAGCGTTCTGAGCGCGCGCCTTGCCGCGCTTGGAGGGCGCCGGGGCGGGCTTGGCCTGGGGGCGCGTTTCCGCGCGGACGGCTGGCGCGGGCGGAGGCGGCGGCACCTGGCGGGCGGGCGCGGGAATCTGCGCCTTGCGGGCCGGCGAGGCCAGACCATCAAGTTCCGGCTGGACCAGCAGCTCGTCCTCGGCGTCTTCGGCGAGGGCGGCCTGGGTATTGGACCGCGCAGCGGCAGTCTTGGTCGTGCGGGCCTGCGCTCGGGCGGATTCGCCCGAGGGGAAGGTCAGGATGGCTGCGGGGCGGGTAGGCAACTTCGGAAGCGGCATATGCGTCACTCTCCTGTGTGGGCCGGCTATAGCGCCTGACGGGTCTTTCCTTGCAACTAACCGATGCTTTTGGCTGCTTGCAGGACTTCCTTGGCGTGGCCCGGGACCTTCACCCCGCGCCACTCCTGCACCAGCACGCCATAGGCATCGATCAAAAAGGTGCTGCGTTCGATGCCGCGCACCTGTTTTCCATACATATTCTTCTGCTTGATGACGCCGAACAGATTGCAGACGGTTTCGTCGGCGTCGGAGATGAGAGGAAAGGGAAGTTCGTACTTGGCTTTGAAATTCTCATGCGACTTCAGCGAGTCGCGCGAGATGCCGATCACGATCGCGCTGGCGGCCAGGAATTCGGCGTGCAGGTCGCGGAAATCCTGGCTTTCGGTGGTGCAGCCCGGCGTGTTGTCCTTGGGATAGAAGTACAGGATCACGGCGCGCCCCTGACATTGTTCCAGGCTGATCGGGCCTATCGTGCTCTCGGCGGTGAATTGCGGGGCAGACTTGCCTATGCTGGGCGTCATTTAGCGGATGCTCCATGGGGAGGAATGAGGGCGACGACCACGCGCCGGCCCTCGGCCATCAGGATGTTGTAGGTGCGCGAGGCGGCATGTGTGTCCATGATCTCGACGCCTATGCCCGCCGCCAAAAGGGGACGCAGCACATCGGGGCGCAGGAACTGTTGCCGGGCGCCCGTGCCCACCAGCAGCACTTCGGGCGCATTGGCCGGCCGGCTGGGGGCGGCTTCTGGTTCGTCCAGAAAAGCCATGGGGTCGCGGACGGGCTCGGACAATCCGGCCGCCTGGAGCAAGAGAGATGAGGTGATGTCGGCCGGCGACTGAACGGGCCAGAGGGTAACTTCGCCTTCCGGGCCGAAAGCGACCGAGGAGGAAAAACGTACCTGGTTGACCTCGATATAGCCATCACCGTAGGCGGTGACAGTGTTCAGAGCGGCCGTCGCAGGATCGGTATGCAGCTTCAATAAAAACTCCGGCTTTACGTGCTTGATAATAGCGCATCGGACACGCCGCATGTTGCAACGTATCCACCAGGAAAAGGGGCTTTTTCCGCCCCATTTGCCGCCTAGGCGTCGTTGCGCTAGATTACAGGGTTTTGTTGCGCTGCAAACGTGTGCTGGCGCGGCTTTGAGCCCCTTTCCCCTTCGCGCGACCGCGCCCTGGTTTATTTGCCTTTTCGCCCCTAAGGATTCCCATCATGAGGAAGTTCTCTCGCATTGAGCGTTTGCCCCCGTACGTTTTCAACATTACCGGCGAGCTCAAGATGGCGGCGCGCAGGCGCGGCGAAGACATCATCGACATGTCGATGGGCAATCCGGACGGCGCGACTCCCAAGCACATCGTCGACAAGATGGTGGAAGCCACCTCGCGCCCGACCACGCACGGCTACTCGGTGTCCAAGGGCATCCCGCGTCTGCGCAAGGCGATCTGCGACTGGTACCAGCGCCGCTACGCGGTCGAGTTCGACCCGGACTCCGAAGCCATCGTCACGATTGGCTCCAAGGAAGGCCTGGCCCACTTGATGCTGGCCACGCTGGACCGCGGCGACACCGTGCTTGTGCCCAATCCCAGCTACCCGATCCATATCTATGGCGCCGTCATCGCCGGCGCCAACATCCGCTCCGTGCGCATGACGCCGGGCGTGGACTTCTTCGAGGAGCTGGAACGCGCCGTGCGCGAATCCATCCCGAAGCCCAAGATGATGGTGCTGGGCTTTCCCAGCAACCCCACCGCCCAGTGCGTGGACCTGTCGTTCTTCGAACGTGTGGTGGCGCTGGCGAAGGAACACGACATCCTCGTCGTGCATGACCTGGCCTATGCCGACATCACCTTCGACGGCTACGTGGCCCCTTCCATCATGCAGGTTCCCGGCGCGCGCGATGTCGCGGTCGAGTTCTTCACGATGAGCAAGAGCTACAACATGGCGGGCTGGCGCATCGGCTACATGGTCGGCAACCGCGAGCTGGTCAATGCGCTCGCGCGCATCAAGAGCTATCACGACTACGGCACGTTCACGCCGATCCAGGTGGCGTCCATCGCCGCGCTGGACGGCCCGCAGGATTGCGTGAACGAAATCGTGGCGCAGTACCAGAGCCGCCGCGACGTGCTCGCGCGCGGCCTGCACGAAGCAGGTTGGAATGTGGAGATTCCCAAGGCGTCCATGTACATCTGGGCGCAGATCCCCGAACCCTACAGGGCGATGGGCTCTTTGGAATTTGCCAAGCGTGTCCTGTCGGATGCGAAAGTGGCCGTGTCCCCCGGGATCGGCTTCGGCGAGTATGGCGACGAATACGTACGCTTCGCTCTTATCGAAAACGAGCAGCGCACCCGCCAGGCGGTGCGCGGCATCAAAGATATGTTCCGCAAGGACGGATTGCTGAAGTGAATGAAGCCCACCCCCGCAGCGCTGCGCGCTTCCCCCTTAAGGGGGCATGCCAGCAGACCGGCGGAGCCGGATCTGCGGCGTCCCGATAAGGGGTGACCGCTATCTTGCGTCGGGGGTGCTGCGCAGCATCACACAGCATTATGGAGAACTGAAATGAATTCCCCTCAACGCCCGCCCGCAGAGGGCGGCGCGATGAATCCCATGAAGGTGGGCCTGCTGGGTCTTGGCGTGGTTGGTGGCGGCACATGGACCGTGCTGTCCCGCAACGCCGAGGAAATCGCGCGCCGCGCCGGCCGCCGCATCGAGGTCACCCGCGCCGCCGTGCGCGACGTCGCCAAGGCGCGCTCGCGCGTGGGCGACTCGATCCACGTCGACACCGACGTGCACGGACTGGTGCGCGATCCCGAGATCGACATCGTCGTCGAACTGATCGGCGGCGACACGCTGGCGCTCGAACTGGTGCTGGAAGCAATCGCCAACGGCAAGCACGTGGTGACCGCCAACAAGGCGTTGCTGGCCAAGCACGGCAACGAGATCTTCGCCGCGGCGTCCGAACGCGGCGTGATGGTGACGTTCGAAGCCGCCGTCGCCGGCGGCATCCCCATCATCAAGGCGATCCGCGAAGGCCTGACGGCCAACCGCATCCAGTGGGTGGCCGGCATCATCAATGGCACCACCAACTTCATCCTGTCCGAAATGCGGTCGCGCGGCCTGCCGTTCGCCGAGGTGCTGGCCGAGGCGCAGCGCCTGGGCTACGCCGAAGCCGATCCCACATTCGACGTGGAGGGCGTGGATGCCGCGCACAAGCTGACCTTGCTGGCCTCGCTGGCCTTCGGCGTGCCGGTGCAGTTCGATCGCGCCTACATCGAAGGCATTTCGCAACTGGCGGCCGAAGACATCGAACACGCCGAGCGCCTGGGCTACCGCATCAAGCTGCTGGGCATCACCAAGCGCCGTCCCGATGGCATCGAGCTGCGCGTGCATCCGGCGCTGGTGCCGTCCGAGCGCCTGCTGGCCAACGTCGAAGGCGCGATGAACGCCGTGCTGGTCAAGGGCGACGCCGTCGGTCCCACGCTGTACTACGGGCAAGGCGCGGGCGAAGAGCCCACCGCCTCGGCTGTCGTGGCCGACCTGGTGGACGTGACCCGCCTGCATACCGCGGATCCGGGCAATCGCGTGCCGCACCTGGCCTTCCAGCCGGACGCCATGTCGGATACGCCGATCCTGCCGATCGAACTGGTCAGCACCTCTTACTACCTGCGCCTGCGCGTGGACGATCAACCCGGCGTGCTGGCGGACATCGCCCGCATTCTGGCCGACCGCTCCATCTCCATCGGGTCGATGATCCAGCAGCCCTCACATATCGGCGGCGCGGACATCATCTTCCTGACGCACGAGGCGGTGGAAGGCAACGTCAACCAAGCCATCGAACGCATCGAGTCCTTGCCCTTCGTGCGGTCCAAGGTAACGCGGCTGCGCGTGGAAAACCTGACGTGAAGATCCACCCCCGAAGTGCCTCCGGCGCTTCCCCCTCAAGGGGGCGCCGCCAGCGGACCGGCGGAGCCGGCTCCGCGGCGGCCCCGCTTGGGCTGCACCGGTGCCACGCGGCTCGGGGGTCTCGACTGCACAATTCAGCACTGCATGCGCTCGCCCCGGGACGGGGCGCGCAGCGCATACCGGAGGAACTCGCATGAAATACATCTCTACCCGCGGCGGCATGGCCGCCCTGACGTTCTCCGACATCCTGCTCGAAGGCCTGGCGCCCGATGGCGGCCTGGCCGTGCCGGAATCGCTGCCCCAGGTGTCCGAGCAGACGCTCGAATCCTGGCGGGGCCTGCCGTACGCGGACCTGGCGTTCGAGGTGCTGTCGCTGTTTGCCACCGACATTCCCGCGGACGATCTGCGCCGCCTGACCCGCGCCGCCTACACGCAACAGATCTTCAACAGCGAAGACATCGTGCCGCTGCGTCCGCTGAACGGCGGGCTGTCGCTGCTCGGCCTGTCCGAAGGGCCGACGCTGGCCTTCAAGGACATGGCCATGCAGTTCCTGGGCCAGGTGTTCGAATACGTGCTGGCCAAGCGCGGCACCACGTTGAATATCGTGGGGGCCACCTCCGGCGATACCGGCTCGGCCGCGGAATACGCCTTGCGCGGCAAGCAGGGCGTGGCGGTGTTCATGCTGTCGCCGCAAGGCCGCATGAGCGCCTTCCAGCGCGCGCAGATGTATTCCCTGCAGGACGAGAACATCCACAACATTGCCGTGCGCGGCGTGTTCGATGAAGCGCAGGACATCGTCAAGGCGCTGGCGGGCGATCTGGCTTTCAAGAGCAAGTACCGGCTCGGCGCGGTGAATTCCATCAACTGGGCCCGCATCGCCGCCCAGGTGGTGTATTACTTCCACGGATGGCTGCGCGCCACCAGCAAGCCGGGCCAGCAGGTCTCGTTTGCCGTGCCCTCGGGCAACTTCGGCAACATCCTGTCGGGCCACATCGCGCGCAGCATGGGCCTGCCCATCCGCCGCCTGGTGCTGGCCACGAACGAGAACAACGTGCTGGAGGAATTCTTCCGCAGCGGCGTCTACCGCCCGCGCCCGGCCGAGCAGACTTACGCAACGTCCAGCCCGTCGATGGACATCTCGCGCGCCTCGAACTTCGAGCGCTTCGTGTTCGACCTGGTGGGCCGCGACGCGGGCCGCGTGAAGGAATTGTGGGCCGCGGTCGCGCGCGACGGATCGTTCGACCTGTCCGATTTGAAGCCGGAGTTCGAATCCCGCTATGGTTTCGTGTCTGGCGCCAGCTCGCACGACGACCGCCTCGCGACGATCCGGTCCGTGTATGAAGAGACGGGCGTGCTGATCGATCCTCACACCGCCGACGGGGTGAAAGTCGCCCGCGAATTCGTCGAGTCCGGCGTGCCGATGCTGGTGCTGGAAACGGCCTTGCCGGCCAAGTTCTCCGAGACCATCGAAGAGGCGCTTGGCCGTCCCGCCACGCCGCCCGGCAATCTGGCGGACCTCGAATCGTTGCCTCAGCGCGTGCAAACCATGGATTGCGACCAGGCATCCGTGCGCCGATACATCGAGGCAAACGCCAAGGTGTAAAGGCGGCTTGCCGCTTGTGTAAGGTTGCAACCCCTCGCAGGCGCCGCCCGCGAGGGGTTTTTCACATATGGGGGTGGGGCGGATTACGTTCTCATGCACTTTTCCCACAACCCGACACGAATTCGGGGCCAGGTTCGGATACAGTGAATTCACCTATTCACAATCGGAGAACACGCCCATGAATCTGAAGACCATGACGTTGGCCCTGGTGGTGACCGGAGTTGGGGTGCTGGCCGGATGCTCGTCGCCCTCGGTCATTCAGCAGCGGGACGGAACCTCTACCGTGACGCCCGACGCACCCGAATACAACAAGAAGTCGGACATGTACGAATACGACAAGGACGGCAAGAAGGTTCAGATCAACAAGGACGATGTGAAGTCCATCGAAGAGGTCAAGTAAGCGCACCGCGTGTCTGACCCAACAAAAACCCCGGCCCAGGCCGGGGTTTTTGCATGGGCGGAAGGGCTTACTTGCCGGCGTCTTCCGCGTGATAGCGGCCCACGCGCTCGACTTCGTTCTTCGAGCCCAGGATCACGCTGACGCGCTGATGCAGCTTGTCGGGCTGGATGTCCATGATGCGCTGCGTGCCGTTGATTGACGCGCCGCCTGCCTGCTCGATCAGGAAGCTCATCGGATTGGCCTCGTACATCAGGCGCAGCTTGCCGGCCTTGCCGGGCTCGCGCGCGTCCCAGGGATACATGAAGATGCCGCCGCGGGTCAGGATGCGATGCACGTCCGCCACCATCGAGGCGATCCAACGCATGTTGAAGTCCTTGCCCAACGGACCGGTCGAACCGGCCAGGCAGTCGTCGATGTAGCGCTTCACGGGGGGAGCCCAGTGGCGCATGTTCGACATGTTGATGGCGAACTCCTTGGTGTCTTCCGGCACGCGGATGTTCTCGTGCGTGAGCACCCACGAACCCATTTCGCGGTCCAGAGTGAAGCCGACCACGCCATTGCCGATGGTCAGCACCAGCATGGTCTGCGGGCCATAGACGGCGTAGCCGGCCACCACCTGCTTGTTGCCCGGCTGCAGGAAGTCGTCTTCGCAGACCGGCGCGCCCGATACGTCGTGGGGCGCGTGCAGCACCGAGAAGATGGTGCCGATGGACACGTTCACGTCGATGTTCGACGAGCCGTCCAGGGGATCGAACAACAGCAGGTATTCGCCCTTGGGGTAGCGGTTCGGGATCAGATGGATGGTTTCCATCTCTTCCGAGGCCATGGCCGCGAGGTGGCCGCCCCATTCATTGGCTTCCAGCAGGATTTCGTTGGACAGCACGTCCAGCTTCTTCTGGACTTCGCCCTGGACGTTTTCGCTTTCCAGGCTGCCCAGGACGCCGCCGAGCGCGCCCTTGCTGACTGCATGGCTGATGGCCTTGCAGGCGCGCGCGACCACTTCGATGAGCAGTCGCACTTCCGGGGCGAGGGCTTGGGCGGAGCGTTGTTGCTCCACCAGGTACTGAGTGAGTGTTTTGCGTTTCAAAAGGGTCTCCCTATGCTGCGAATTCTAAAGCCTTGGATACGATTTCCTGCACGTTGCGCGACAGGCCATCATGCTGGCGCACCTGCTGCAGGGCGGTCTGCATGGGCGTGCGCAACGCGGGTACGAAGCGCGACCAGTTGTCCAGCGCGCGCGCCAGACGGGCGGCGATTTCCGGGTTGAGCGCGTCCAGCGCCAGCACCTGTTCAGCCCAGAAGGCGTAGCCCGAACCATCCGGGTGGTGCATGCCGCGGGCGTTGTTCAGGCAGAACTGGAAGATCAGCGCGCGGGCGCGGTTCGGGTTGCGCAAAGTGAAGGCCGGATGCGTCATCAGTTTGCGCGCGGTCTGCACGGTGGTCGAGCGGGCGGTGGCCTGAAGGGCGAACCACTTGTCCACCACCAGCGGGTTGTCGCGCCACTTGTCGTAGAACGCCGCTAGCGCTTCCTGCGGAAACTCGCCCTGCCCGTAGTTGATCAGGGCGGACAGCGCGGCCATGCTGTCGGTCATGTTGCCCGCCTGGCCGTACTGCCGTTCGGCCAGGCGCTGGGCCTCTTGTTCGCCGGCGGCCATCAGGTGGCTGAGCGCCAGGTTCTTCAGCGCGCGCCTGCCGGCCGGAACCGGGGCGGGGCTGTATTCGCCCGGGGTCTGGTTGTCGTCGAAGGCGTGGCGGAACTCGGCTTCGAGCTGACGTCCGAGTTCGGCGCGCAGAAAGTCGCGGGCCACGGCCAGCGCGGGCGGGTCGACCTGCTGCATGCGTTCAGCCAGGGTCTTTTCCGACGGCAGGGCCAGCGCGCGGGCGCGGTACGCGGCGTCCAGCGCCGGGTCGGTGAGCAGCGCGCGCCATGCTTCGATGAAGGCGGCGTCGGCGTGCAGCGTGCGTCCGGCCTGGCGGGCTTGGGCCAGCGCCAGGATCTGGCGGGTGGCCAGTTCCTGGCCGGCTTCCCAGCGCGCGAAGGGGTTGCTGTCATGCGCGGACAGCAGGGCCAGTTCCTCGTCGGTCCAGTCGTAGCCCACGATGACGGGCGCCGAGAAGTCGCGCAGCAGCGACGGCACGGGACGGTCGGCGATGTCGTCGAACACCCATTGCTGGCTGTGCGTCGTCAGTTCCAGCAGAGCCGTTTCGGTGACGGCTCCGTCTTGGCGCAAGGGCAGGGCGCGGCCGTCGCGGTCCAGCAGGCCGATGGCGAAGGGGATGTGATAGGGCGCCTTGACGTAGTCGGCGCCGGCCTTTCTTTCGACGCCCACCGGCTGGCAGTCCTGGGTCAAGGTCACGGTGCAGCGGCGGGCCACGGCGTCGTGATCGAGCTTGACCGTGACGCGCGGCGTGCCCGCCTGGCGGTACCAGCGGCGGAACACGGACAGGTCGCGGCCGGGCTGCTGGCGCACGTAGACAGACTCCATGGCGTCGACGAAGTCGTCGCAAGTCACGGCCTGGCCATCGTGGCGGCGGAAGTATTCGTCCATGCCGGCGCGGAAACCCGCCTCGCCCAGCAACGTGTGCTGCATGCGGATGACTTCGGCGCCTTTCTCGTACACGGTGGCCGTATAGAAGTTGCCGATTTCCTGGTAGCTTTCCGGACGGATCGGGTGCGCCATGGGACCCGCATCTTCCGGGAACTGGGCGGCGCGCAGCGCCACCACGTCGTCGATGCGCTTGACGGCGCGGGCGCTGGCCGCCGCGGTGGCGTCCATGCCGTGCGCCATCATGTCCGCGCTGAATTCCTGATCGCGGAAGACGGTCAGGCCTTCCTTCAGGCTTAGCTGGAACCAGTCGCGGCAGGTGATGCGGTTGCCGGTCCAGTTGTGGAAGTACTCGTGTCCAATGACGGACTCGATGCCTTCGTAGTTGGCGTCCGTGGCGGTGTCCGCATCGGCCAGCACGTAGGCCGCGTTGAAGATATTCAGGCCCTTGTTCTCCATGGCGCCCATGTTGAAGTCATGGACGGCCACGATCATGAAGCGGTCAAGGTCCAGCTCCAGCCCGAAGCGGGTTTCATCCCAGCGCAAGGCCCGCACCAGCGAATCCAGCGCCCACTCGGTCTTGGTTTCGGAGCCGGGATCGCTGTAGACCTGCAGCAGCACGTCGCGCCCGCTTGCCGTCTTGACGGTGGTTTCGCGGTGTGTCAGGTTGCCCGCCACCAGCGCGAATAGGTAGCAGGGCTTGGGGAACGGGTCTTCCCATTCCACCTCGTTGCGGCCATCCGGCAATTGGCGCGTAGCGATCAAGTTGCCGTTGGACAGCAAGACGGGATAAGCCGGCTGCGCACGCAGGGTGACGCGGTAGCGGGACATGACGTCGGGCCGATCGGCGAACCACGTAATGCGCCGGAAGCCTTCCGCCTCGCATTGCGTGAAGAAATTGCCGCCTGACACGTACAGTCCCATCAGCGTGGAATTGGCGGACGGCTTGCAGCGGCTGACGATCTCGACCGTGGCATCGGCCGGCAGGCCCTGCAGCGCAAGACTGTGATCGGACAGGTGGTAGCTGTCGGCGGACAGCGCCGCGCCATTCACGCCTACCGAGACGAGTTCCAGGTCTTCTCCGTCCAGGATCAAGGCGGCGTCGGCGCTGGCTCCGGCCTTGCGCTGCACTCGCATCGTGCAACGAACTTCGGTCGCGTCGGGCGCAAGATCGAAGGCGAGAGCGACTTCGGGAATGTCGTAGGGGTAGGGCTGGTAATCCTTGCGGTATACAGTAACGGGCGTTTCGGTGCGCATGGGATTGCAGTCCTGTGGGAACGAGGGGTCTATTGTAGTGGCTGGCTGCTGGGCTCGCCCTGGGGCTTACGGGCTAGCCGTAAACTTTTGGCAAGCGGGCATGTCAAAGGTCAGTATGATGGGCGCCGTCGCACACGAGGAGTTGCAAAAATGTCCAAACCGTCTTTGTTCAGCAGTGTGGGCCGTTGGGCCGGTATATTGGCCGTGCTCGGGGTGCTGACGTTGACGGGTTGCGCGGCCCCCACCGTGTCGGCAAGAGTGACCTCATTTCAGCAATGGCCGGCGGGCGTCGAAGGGCAGACCTACCAGTTCGTCCCGGCGGATCCGTCGCAAATCAATAATCTCGAACACCAGTCCTTCCAGGATATGGTGCGGGCCGGCATCGGCGCGACCGGATTGATCGAGGCCAAGCAAGGCGTCAAGGGCCGCTTCGATGTGTCGTTCCGCCATGGTTCCTCGCAGACCCAGGTAATGGTGCGCCGTCCTTACGATCCGTTCTTTTACGGCGGATATGGCGGATTCTACGGACCGCGGCCGTGGGGGATGGGCGCGGGTTTCTGGGGGCCGGACTGGGTGGATGTGCCGATGGTGGTTCAGCGGAATTCCCTTACCCTGCACATCCGCGATACCCAGCAAGGGGGCGCGGAGGTATACCGCTCGACCGCTTTCATACTGAGCGAGAGTGACGATTTCATTCGGACCATGCCCTTTCTGGTCCGAGCAATATTTGACAATTTCCCGGGGAATAATGGCTCGGAACGCGAGATTCAATTCCCGCTGCGATGAGCCGGACAGCGTCCGGAGCCAACTTCGTTAAATAAAAACGGCGCACCAAATTGGTGCGCCGTTTTGTTTCTTACTGAAGAATAGGTTTTATTCTTTGATAAGAAAGCTCTCGCGCGTGGCGCCCGAGGCTTCTTCGGCGGCCAGCCAGCGCGGCGCCTTGCCGCGACCGCTCCAGGTTTCCCCGGTTTGGGGGTGGCGATACTTCGGCGCCACCGCGCGTTTGGCAGCGTTGGCGGCGCGGGCGGGGGCGCCGGCCTTGCGGCGCGTGCCGGTGCCGGTGGCGGCGCGGGCGGGCTTGCCGGCACCGAAGGCTGCGATGATCTCTTCAGGGGTGATGTCGTACTCGCGCATCGAAGTGATGATCGAGGTGATCACGGGCTTGCGGCGCTTCGTTTGTAGGACCTCAGCCTTCTTCTGGAGCTTGTTGATTTCCTTTTCGATCTTTGCTTGCAGAGCTGCGTATGTTTCTCGGGCCATGGTTTATTCCTGATTATGGAACTGCTTTAATCGCCGGCGAAGTTATGTTTATTTGTTGTGCTTCGCATAATACAGAAGTTACGCCTTGACTTCGCTATTTTCGGACTAATTACTTTGTATCAAAAGAGCGGTATAGCGATTTCGCTTGTGGTCGGCCGCAGTGAGCAAGTATTGGGATGGTTATTCTCAAATTTGGGACAACCGGAAACATCCGCTTGCTTGATTCGCATAGCGGCCGAATGGGCTGTTGGGGCCTGCCGGACAACCCCTCCTTTGTTTCGTGGAGCGAGCAGGCAGGCGGCTTTGCGGCCCGCCGCGCTCGGGAATCGGTGCAGCCGGCCGATATTCGATGTGCCGCCTCCGGAGGGCGCTTTCGCCGCTCGGGGTGATGACGCGCCTTGAACTAAATCGGCGTGTTCAAAGCCGCCATGCATTTTGTGCTTCTCAACCTTCGAGAATGATATGGAGGGCTCGGGCGTCGCGGCTTGCCGAAGATTTCATTTTCTTGTCAGGTTGTATGACGACTTCCGCGGCCGCCATCGCCCAACCCCCAGGAGGTTAACTTGATACCCAATATTCCGTCCCCATCTATTCCTTTCCGAATAATCCGGTCATTTAGTCCTTGCGCCTCCCGCAGCCGGGTGCCCCATCTTTTGGCGGCGTTCGGGACGGCGGGGGCATGTCGGCGTTACGATACGGTCTTGAGCGTCATCGCGCGCGTGCGCGGCCGCGCCGCCGCCCCTGAATAGAGCCTATGAAAATCATCGATCCCGCTATTGCATCCCTGGCCACCGCCAAATCCCTTTTGCTAGACCCTTGGGGGCTGACCGAAGCGGACATGGCGCGGGCGCTGGGTGAAATCTTCACCCACAAGGTCGACTACGCCGACTTGTACTTTCAGTACACGCGCAGCGAAGGCTGGAGCCTCGAAGAGGGCATCGTCAAGACGGGCAGTTTCTCGATCAGCCAAGGCGTCGGCGTGCGCGCCGTGAGCGGCGAGAAAACCGCCTTTGCCTATTCCGATTCGTTGTCGGCCGAAGCCCTGCTGTCGTCCGCGCATGCGGTGCGCGGCATCGCCCGCCGCGGCGCCGGCAAGGTGAAGGTCGCCGCCCAGGTCGAAGCCGAGATCGGCCGTAGCCTCTACGCCGATATCGACCCCGTGGCCACGCTGAGCGCCCCCGAAAAGGTGGCGCTGCTGGAACGCGTCGAGCGCATGGCGCGGGCACGCGATCCGCACGTGATTCAGGTCATGGCGGGTTTGGGGGCCGAATATGACGTGGTGCTGGTCGCCGGCAGCGATGGCCGCCTGGCCGCTGACGTGCGCCCGCTGGTTCGCCTGTCGCTGACCGTGATCGCCGAACGCAATGGCCGCCGCGAGATGGGCCACGCGGGCGGTGGCGGACGCCTGGGACTGGCGTACTTCACGGACGAGATGCTGCAAGGCTACGTCGAGCGCGCCGTCCATGAGGCCATGGTCAACCTGGAGGCGCGTCCCGCGCCGGCGGGCGAGATGACCGTGGTGCTGGGTTCGGGTTGGCCCGGCATTCTGCTGCACGAAGCCGTCGGCCACGGCCTGGAAGGCGATTTCAACCGCAAGGGTTCCAGCGTGTTTTCCGGCCGGATCGGAGAACGCGTGGCGTCCAAGGGTGTCACGGTAGTGGACGACGGCACCATCCCCGACCGCCGCGGTTCGCTCAATATCGACGACGAAGGCAATGCCACGCAGCGCAATGTGCTGATCGAAGACGGCATCCTGCGCGGCTACATGCAGGACACCCTGAACGCCCGCCTCATGAAAACCGCCGCGACGGGCAACGGCCGCCGGGAATCCTTCGCGCATCTGCCCATGCCGCGCATGACCAACACGTACATGCTGGCTGGCGACAAGCCCGCCGAAGAAATCGTGGCGTCCGTCAAGCGCGGGCTGTACGCGGTCAACTTTGGCGGCGGCCAGGTCGACATCACCAACGGCAAGTTCGTGTTTTCGGCCTCCGAGGCCTACATGATCGAGGACGGCAAGGTGACCTATCCGGTCAAGGGCGCCACCTTGATCGGCAACGGTCCCGACGCCATGAACCGGGTCACCATGATCGGCAATGACCTGCAACTGGATTCCGGCGTGGGCACGTGCGGCAAGGATGGCCAGAGCGTGCCTGTCGGCGTGGGCATGCCAACGGTGCGCATGGAAGGCCTGACGGTCGGCGGAACGGCCTGAGGCGTTCCGGGGGCCGTCCCGCCGGCAAAACCGGCGTGACGGCCCTAAAAAACTGTGCTAGAGTCAATCCCCATGAAATTCGCGTCCCCCGCCTTTTATTTTTATTTTTATGGTTTTCTGAAGCCGCTGGCGGAGGAAGGGACGCGCTCAATCTGAAGTTTGGAAAGAATCCCCCCAAAAAAGCCGCCAGCGAACTGGCGGCTTTTTTTGTGCCGTCGGACCAACCCCCGTGGCGGGCAACCCAGGAGCAGTACCGTGTCGCACAATACCGATGACCTTCGCATTCGAGAAATCAAGGAACTGAACCCGCCCTCGCATGTGATGCGCGAGTTCGCCTGCACCAAAGAGGCGTCCGACACCGTGTTCGCCGCCCGGCAAGGCATGCACCGCATCCTGCACGGCATGGACGACCGCATGATCGTCGTGATCGGGCCGTGCTCCATCCATGACACGCGCGCCGCCGTCGAATACGCCAAGCGCCTCAAGCCCGTTCGCGACCGGCTCAGCGCCGACCTTGAAATCGTGATGCGCGTGTACTTCGAGAAGCCGCGCACCACGGTGGGCTGGAAGGGGCTGATCAACGATCCGGATCTGGACGGCAGCTTCGATATCAACAAGGGCGTGCGCGTGGCCCGCGAACTGCTGCTGGACATCAACAGCCTGGGACTGCCGGCGGGCTGCGAATTCCTGGACATGATTACGCCGCAGTACATCGCGGATCTGGTCTCCTGGGGGGCGATCGGGGCACGCACGACGGAAAGCCAGGTGCATCGCGAACTGGCCTCGGGCCTGTCGTGTCCGGTGGGGTTCAAGAATGGGACGGATGGCAATGTGAAGATCGCGGTGGACGCGATCAAGGCGGCGTCGCAGCCGCACCATTTCCTGTCGGTGACCAAGGGCGGGCATTCCGCCATTGTGTCGACGGCCGGCAACGAGGACTGCCACGTCATCCTGCGCGGCGGCAAAACGCCGAACTACGACGCGGCCAGCGTGGACGCGGCATGCCAGGACGTGTCCAAGGCCGGTCTGGCTCAACGCATCATGGTCGACGCCAGCCACGCCAACAGCAGCAAGAAGCCCGAGAACCAGACGCTGGTCGTCGAGGACGTCGCGCGCCAGATGGAAGCGGGCGATACCCGCCTGGTGGGCGTCATGGTGGAAAGCCACCTGCTGGGCGGCCGCCAGGACATGGTGCCGGGGCAGCCGCTGGTCTATGGGCAAAGCATCACCGACGGCTGCATCGATTGGGATGCGTCGGTGGCCGTGCTGGAGCGCCTGGCCCATGCCGTGCGTGAACGCCGCCGCGTCGCGTTGACCTCCGGCAAGTGACGGCCCGATGCACCGCGAATCGCCTGCCTGGGGCGGTTTGCGGTGCAGCATGCGCGGCGGCGTAGAATATTTGGATTACCGAACCCGAGAACACGCTGATCATGAACGCTCCCTTGCACGCCGAAACGTTGCGCCGCGCGGTGCCGGCCGCCTGTCTGGATGCCTTGCGCGCACGCTTCGGCGACCGCCTGTCCGAGTCCGCCGCCGTGTGCGAACACCACGGCCGCGATGAATCGCCGTATCCGGCCATGCTGCCCGACGCCGTGGTCTTCGCGCACACGACCGACGAAGTGGCGGCGATCGCCAAGATCTGCAATGAGCACCGCGTTCCCTTGATTCCCTACGGCGCGGGCTCGTCGCTGGAAGGCCACATACTTGCGATCCAGGGCGGCATCAGCCTCGACCTGTCGCAGATGAACAAGGTCCTGGCCATCAACGCCGAAGACCTGACCGCCACCGTGCAGGCGGGCGTGCTGCGCAAGCAGCTCAACGAAGAAATCCGAAGCACTGGCCTGTTCTTTCCGATCGATCCGGGCGCCGATGCCAGCCTGGGCGGCATGGCGGCCACGCGGGCCTCCGGCACCAACGCCGTGCGCTATGGCACGATGCGCGAAAACGTCATGTCGCTCACCGTCGTCACGGCGGATGGCCGCATCATCCGCACCGCGGGCCGCGCGCGCAAATCGTCGGCCGGCTATGACCTGACGCGCATCTTCGTGGGCAGCGAAGGCACCCTGGGTATCATCACCGAAGTCACGGTGCGGCTGTATCCGCAGCCCGAGGCCGTGTCGGCCGCGGTCTGCAACTTTCCCACGCTGGACTCGGCGGTCCAGAGCGTGATCGAAATCATCCAGATGGGCGTGCCCATCGCCCGCGTGGAATTCATGGACGCCGCCAGCGTGCGCGCCGTGAACCTGCACAGCAAGCTGACCCTGCGCGAAACCCCCTTGCTGGTGTTTGAGTTTCACGGCAGCCCCGCGGGCGTCCAGGAGCAGGCGGAGACCGTCCAGGCGATCACCGCGGAACATGGCGGCATGGATTTCGAATGGGCCGAACGCCCCGAAGACCGCAGCCGGCTCTGGACGGCGCGCCACAACGCCTACTTCGCGGGCTTGCAATTACGCCCCGGTTGCCGCGCCAGCACCACCGACGTCTGCGTGCCGATCTCGCGACTGGCCGATTGCGTGCGCGACACCGTCGAGGAACTGGACCGGGCGAGCTTCCCCTATACGATCGTGGGACACGTGGGCGATGGCAATTTCCATGTGCTGATGCTGCTGGACGCCGACAGCGCCCAGGAATGGCAGGAGTCGGAAACCATCAACCACAATCTGGTGCGCCGGGCCATCGCGGCGGACGGCACCTGCACGGGCGAACACGGCGTGGGCCTGCACAAGATGCAGTTCATGGCGGAAGAGCACGGCGAGGACGCCCTGGATCTGATGCGCAGCCTGAAGCATGCGTTTGATCCGAACAACATCCTGAACCCGGGCAAGATCGTGGCCTGGTAAACCGCAAGCGGCCGCCGTGCCGCGCGTGTCCAAAGCCGACGGCCTTGCCCGTCGGTTTTTTTTTGCCTACTCCACGTCGCGCGCCGCGTCTTCCTTCCGTAATTGCCAAGTGACAGAGCGGGACAAATCCTTTACTCTGATTTTTCGTAGACAAATGTCCACATTGTGGATATTGCTTGAGTTCGGCCGTCTACCGTCAAAAGCATGGAACGTGTTTCTACAGAAAACCACGTCCTCGACAAAGGAGACAAGGATGTTGATGAGACAACGCTTGATGGTGGCCGGCCTGGCATTCGCCAGCGCGGCGGCCGCGGTGCCGGCGCAGTTGCTGGCGGCGGACAACTACCCTAGCCAGCCGGTGACGCTGGTGGTGCCGTTCCAGCCGGGCGGGGGCACCGACGCCGTGGCGCGCACGTTCGCCAAGGTGTCCGCCCCGTATTTCCCGAAAGGCATGGTGGTGCTCAACAAGTCGGGCGCGGGCGGCGCGGTGGGCTGGAACTACGTGCTGAACAACAAGAACGAAGGCCATACGCTGACCGTGGTCACCGCCGAGTTCGTCATCCTGCCTCTGCTCGGCCTGTTCGACCACACCTACAAGGACTACACGCCGCTGGTGCAACTGAATGCCGATCCGGCCGCGATCGTGGTGCCCGCCAATTCGCCGTACAAGACCATTGAGGACTTCATGGCCTCGGCCAAGAAGTCGCCCGCGGCCCTGAACGTCGGCACCTCGGGCACGGGCTCGATCTACGACGTCGCGCTGAGCGCGTTCGAGGTCAAGTCGGATACCCGGTTCACCCACATTCCCTTTCCCGGGTCGGGCCCCGCCTTGTTGAACCTGCTTGGCGGCCAGCTCGATGCGGTGGCCACCAGCCCGGCGGAAGCGGCCGAGTACGTGCGCGCTGGCAAGATGCGCCTGCTGGTCCTGATGAGCGACAAACGCGTGCCGGATTTCGCGGACGTGCCCACGGCCAGGGAGAAGGGCATCGACGTGGCCTATGGCACCTGGCGCGGTATCGCCGGCCCGAAGGACATGCCGCCCGCCGCGGTCGCCAAGCTCAAGCAGATATTCGAAAAGGTTGCGCAGGATCCGCAACTGATCTCGGCGATCAAGGCGCAGAACCTTGGCTACGTCTACGCCGACGGTGAGGCCTTCGAGAAAAAGATGGCGGCCGAAACCGCCGATTACGCCGAAATCCTGAAGACCCTGAGCATCAAGTAAACCTCTGGCGCCACGCCCCCACCCCACCGAGCAGGACCGCCATGACTCACGAGAACGCCGTGCCCACGCCTTACCGTTACCCCAATCCGAAGGAAGCGCTGCCCGACATCGTGGTGCCGCAAGTGATTCCGGACGACGAACGCGTGTGGGTGCCGCAGGCCGAGAACGTGTGGTTCAGGCCCCTGTGCCTGAACGTGTCCCAAGGATATTGGATGAACCTGCTGCGCGTGCGCAGGTCGGGTGTGCTTAGCTGTCACCGGCATCCGCAGGCGGTGCATGGCTACGTCATCAAGGGGTCGTGGCGCTATCTTGAACATGACTGGATCGCGCGCGAAGGCAGCTATGTCTTCGAGCCGCCGGGCGAAACCCACACGCTGTATGTGCCGGAGGATGTGGAAGAGATGATCACCATGTTCCAGGTCAATGGCGTCATGTACTACTGCGACAGCGAGGGCCGCCATACCGGCTACGAAGATGTATTCACCAAGCTTGAGATGTGCAGGAAGCACTACGAAAGCGTGGGACTGGGCGCGGGCTACGCCGATCAGTTCGTCCGTTGAGCAGACATTCAATCGCTACACCAGGGAGCCGACATGAGTTTTCAAGCAGGGCTGTTCAAGGGCAAGGCCGCGGTAGTGACGGGCGGGACGCAGGGCATGGGGCGGGCAATCGCCGATGCGCTCGCGCGCCTGGGCGCGCGGGTCCACGCCGTCGGACTGGCGGCGGACGAAGCGCCCCCGGCGGGCGTCGAGCTGGCGGAGCTGGACGTCACGCAGGCGGACGCGGTGGCGCGTTTCGCGGCGGGGCTTGACCGCGTCGATATCCTGGTCAACTGCGCCGGCGTCATCTTCCGCCAGGAAGAGTTCAAGCTGCCCGTGTTCGAGCGCGTGCTGGACATCAATCTCACCGGCACCATGCGCGTCTGCGAGGCGTTGCGGCCGCTGCTGGCGCAGTCCAGGGGCTGCATCGTCAATACCGCGTCGATGCTCAGTTTTTTCGGGGGAGGGCTGGTGCCGGCCTACAGCGCCAGCAAGGGCGGGGTGGCGCAGTTGACGAAATCGCTTGCCATCGCCTATGCGGATGCGGAGATCCGCGTGAATGCGGTGGCGCCAGGATGGATTGCCACGAAGCTCACCGAAGCGCTGCAGAACGATCCCGCGCGGTCGTCGCGCATCCTGGAGCGCACGCCGCTCAAGCGGTGGGGCACGCCCGCCGATGTCGCGCAGGCCGTGGTGTTTCTGTGCTCGCCGGCCGCGGCCTTCATGACGGGCGTGGTCATGCCGGTGGATGGCGGCTATATGGTAACTTGACCTTCGCGCCGGCCAGCCGGCACGCATCGTCACGGATACCGGTCAATGAAAGCCACTCGCGGCACAGCAACTACAACGAAGGTCACGCAGCCCAGTCCGGCACACCCCATCAATCCCGTCGCTGGAACCGCGTCGTTTTCCAAGTTCATGCGGGTGCTGGACACCATTGCCCAGGGCGGCGACACGGCGTGGACTATCAACGAACTCAGCCGGAAGCTTGGGTATCCACGGCCGACGGTCTATCGGATCGTCGACGCGCTGGTCGCCGAACAACTCATTGTTCCGAAGCGCAATGACCAGTCGTTCGGGCTGGGCCCGCGCCTGGTCAGTCTGGCAAGCCGCGCGCTTGAAAGCTCCGACATCCGCCAACTCTGCAAGGATCATCTGTTCGACCTGAAGGAACTGACCCAGGAGACCGTCCACCTGGCGGTGCCTGACCGGTCCGAGATGACGTATATCGACAAGCTCGAAAGTCCCAAGGCCGTGCGCATGAACTCGCGGCTGGGCAGCCGCGTCACGATGTATTCCAGCTCGGTGGGCAAGGCCTATCTGGCGCGGCTGGAGCCGGCTGAACGCGATGCGCTGATCTCGACGCTGGATTTCAATGTCTTCACCGACGCGACCTTGCGCACGCCGCAGGCGCTGCGCAAGGAAATCGAACAGATCCGGCGGCAAGGCTTTGCGGAGGACCGCGAAGAGAACGAGAAAGACATCTTCTGCTTCGGCTGCGCCATCACCGACAAGCAAGGCCGTCCCGTGGCCTGCGTCAGCCTGAGCATCCCCGCTTTCCGGATGAGCGCCGACCGGACCGCCAGCTATATCAAGCCGCTGGTCGAGGCTTGCGCGGCGATATCGAAGACCTTGGCGCTGTTGGACTATTCCGGCTGAGCGCAAGCGGCGCCCGAGACTGCTGCATTTCCACGACAGGTGCGCTCGGCTTTTACGGCTGGTTACTTCTGAACCGCCCGGAAAACCCCGTAAAACCGTTGGGTGCGGGTAAATCCCGGCCTGCTTAACGCGGGCGCACGCGCTATTGTTGCGCTCATGAATTCACTGGTCGAAACTGGCCTGGCACAAGTGCAGGCGCCTTATTCGTTGCAGCAGCTCGTCGAGGCATTGTCGGCCGCGTTGCCCGCACACTGCGTGTTGTTCCGCGAAGAGGACACCCGCCCCTACGAGTGCGATGGCCTATCCCTTTACCGCTCCCTTCCCGCGGTCGTCGCGCTGCCTGAGACCGAAGCGCAGGTGCAGGCCGTCATGCGCATCTGCAAACGCCTGAACGCACCCATCGTCGCGCGTGGCGCGGGCACGGGCTTGTCGGGCGGCGCCATGCCGCACAGCCAGGGAGTGCTGCTGGGACTGTCCAAATTCAACCGCATCAAGCATATCGATCTGGCCAGCGCCACCGCCATCGTGGAACCGGGGGTGCGCAACCTGGCGATCTCCGAGGCCGCGTCGCCTTATGGGCTGTACTACGCGCCGGATCCGTCCAGCCAGATCGCCTGCTCCATCGGCGGCAACGTGGCGGAAAATTCCGGTGGCGTGCATTGCCTGAAGTACGGGCTGACGGTGCATAACGTGCTGCGCGTGCGCGTGGTCACGATCGATGGCGATGTGGTCGAACTCGGATCCGAGGCCCCTGATGCTCCCGGCCTGGATCTGTTGTCCGTCTTTATCGGGTCCGAGGGCATGCTGGGCGTGGTCACGGAAGTGACCGTCAAGCTGATTCCGAAGCCGGCCTGCGCGCAGGTCGTCATGGCCAGCTTTTCCAGCGTCGAGGCGGCCGGCAATGCGGTCACGCGGGTCATCGCGGCGGGCATGATTCCCGCTGGCCTCGAAATGATGGACCGCCGCGCGACGCACATGGTCGAGCCCTTCGTCCGCGCGGGCTATGACATGGACGCGCAAGCCATACTGCTATGCGAATCGGACGGCACGCCCGAAGAGGTTGCGCACGAGATCGCGCGCATGGAGGCGGTGTTCCGCGAGGCCGGCGCCACGCGTTGCCAGGTCTCCACATCCGAGGCCGAACGCCTCAAGTTCTGGGCCGGCCGCAAGAATGCGTTTCCGGCCGCCGGGCGCGTATCGCCTGACTATTACTGCATGGACGGCACGATTCCGCGCCGTCACCTGGCGCGCGTGCTGGGCGCCATCGAGCAAATGGAAGATGAATTCGGCCTTCGTTGCGCCAACGTTTTCCATGCGGGCGACGGTAATCTGCACCCGCTGATCCTGTTCGATTCGAATAAGCCTGACGAGGTGGAGCGCGCCGAGAAATTCGGCGCCGCCATTCTCGAGCTGTGCGTGCAAGTAGGAGGGACCGTGACTGGAGAGCACGGTGTGGGAATGGAGAAAATAAATCAAATGTGCGTGCAATTCTCTCGCGAAGAACTCGACGCGTTCCTGGCGGTAAAGCGGGCCTTCGATCCGCCTTGCCTGCTGAATCCTGAAAAGGTCATTCCCACGCTGGCCCGCTGCGCCGAATACGGCAAGATGCATGTCCATGCGGGAGAGTTGCGCTTCCCCGATCTCGCCCGTTTCTAGGACGTATCCCTTATGGATTTTGTCCTGTCGGAATTGTGCGACCAGGTCATGACGGCGCGTGCCGGTCACAAACCCTTGTTTGTGATGGGCGGCGGCAGCAAGGGGTTCTATGGCAACTACCGGCCGGTCAGGCCGCAGGATGGCCACTGCTTGCTGGACATGACTCCTTATCGCGGCATCGTCAGCTACCACCCCTCCGAGCTGGTGGTGACCGTGCGCGCGGGAACGCCGCTGGCCGAGCTTGAAGCCGCTCTTGCCGAACACGGCCAGATGCTGGCTTTCGAGCCGCCGCATTTCGCGGAGTCCGCCACCATAGGCGGCTGCGTGGCCGCGGGCCTTTCGGGACCGCGCCGCATGAGCGCGGGCGCTCTGAAGGACTTCGTGCTGGGCGCGCAGTTACTGGATTCCGAAGGACGCATCCTGTCTTTCGGCGGAGAGGTCATGAAGAACGTGGCGGGGTATGACGTGTCGCGCTTGCTGGCGGGATCGCACGGCATCTTCGGCGCCATTCTCGAAGTGTCGCTCAAGGTCGTGCCCCGGCCGATGGAGGAGCTGACGCTTGCCATGCCCGCCACGCAAGCCCAGGCGCTGGCCAACTTCGCCCTCTGGCGGGGCAAGCCCTTGCCTATCTCCGCCACCAGTTGGACCAGCACCGACGAGCGCGGCGAAGGGCTGACTACCGTACGGCTGTCGGGCGCTCCGCCCGCCCTTGCCAGCGCCCGCCAGGTGATCGGCGGCGATCCGCTGACGCCGGACGTGGCCGAGGCGTGGTGGCGTTCGCTGCGGGAACAGACTCATGCATTCTTTGCGCAGGACCAGCCCTTGTGGCGACTGGCCCTGCCGCCCACGGCCGCCGCGCTGGGACTGGGGCCGACCTTGCTGGAATGGGGCGGAGGCCAGCGCTGGCTGTCCGGGCCTCGCGACGCAGCCGAGCTGCGTGAGATCTCGGCTCGGCTGGGAGGCCACGCGACGCTGTTCCGGGCCGCCCACACGAAGCCGCCCGCCGATGGCGTATTTCATCCGCTGGCGCCCGGCGTCGGCTCGATCACGCGCCGGCTCAAGCAAGAGCTCGATCCGGCCGGCTTGTTCAATCCCGGCCGCCTGGTCCTGGAGCTATAGCGCATCATGCAAACCAATCTGGCCTCCTGGGCAAGCGACACCGATCTGGGCAAAGAGGCCGACGCCATTCTGCGCCGTTGCGTGCATTGCGGGTTCTGCACGGCCACCTGTCCGACCTATCAGGTCCTGGGCGATGAGCTGGACAGTCCGCGGGGGCGCATCTACCTGATCAAGCAGGTGCTCGAAGGCAAGGAGCCGACACAGTCCACGCAGCAGCACCTGGATCGCTGCCTGACCTGCCGCAATTGCGAAACCACTTGCCCATCCGGCGTCGAATACGGACACCTGGTGGATATCGGCCGCAAGATCGTCGACGAGCGCGTGCGCCGATCCTGGGCGGACAAGACCAAGCGTGCCTTGCTGCGGCGGGCGATGCTGTCGCCCATGTTCGCGCCCGCCATGCGATTTGGGCAGGCGATGCGGGGCCTGCTGCCGGAAGCGCTGAAGCGCAAGGTTCCCGAGCGCCGCGACGCGGGCGTGCTGCCGCCAATCGCCGGTCATGACCGTCAGGTCCTGATGCTGGCCGGATGCGTGCAGCCGGCGATGATGCCTACCATCGACGCCGCCACGATCCGGGTGCTGGACGCCGTCGGCATCGGGGCGCGCATCGCGCCAGGCGCTGGCTGCTGCGGCGCCGTCAGTTTCCATCTGGACGCGCAGGACGAGGCCGTGGCGCAGATGCGCGCCAATGTCGACGCCTGGTGGCCGCTGGTGCAGGACGGCAAGGTCGAGGCCATCGTCATGAACGCATCGGGCTGCGGCGCGATGGTCAAAGAGTACGCGCACCACCTGCGTCACGATCCGGCCTATGCACAAAAGGCCGCGGACATCGTGGCGCTGGTCAGGGATGTGGCCGAGATCGTGGCGCCGCATGCCGACCGGCTGCGCGCGCGCTTGCCGGCAGGCACGCGGGCGGCATTTCATCCGCCTTGCACCCTGCAGCATTGGCAGGGGCTGCGGCCCTTGTCGGAACAACTGCTGGCGGACCTGGGCTTCGAACTGCAGCCTTTCGCGGACAAGCATTTGTGCTGCGGATCGGCGGGCGCCTATTCGGTGCTGAATCCGGACATCGCGCTTGAGCTCCGGGACCGCAAGCTGGCCGCCATCGCCACGGGGAGTCCCGATGTGATCCTGTCGGCCAACATAGGCTGCATCGGCCACCTGCAAAGCGGCACCGATACACCGGTGCGTCATTGGGTTGAAGTGGTGGACGAGCAGTTGCGCAAGGCGCCCGCGGCCGAATAGCCGCGGGCCTTTGCCGTCATTCCACGGCTTTCACCATGTCTTCAAGCACCTTCTTGGCGTCGCCGAAGACCATCATCGTGCGATCCATGTAGAACAGCTCGTTGTCCAGCCCGGCATAGCCCGAGGCCATCGAACGCTTGTTCACGATCACGGTGCGCGCCTTGTAGGCTTCCAGGATGGGCATGCCGGCGATTGGCGACTGCGGGTCGTTCTTGGCGGCGGGGTTGACCACGTCGTTCGCGCCCAGCACCAGCACGACATCGGTCTGCGCGAACTCGCTGTTGATGTCTTCCATTTCGAAGACCTGGTCGTAGGGCACTTCGGCCTCGGCCAGCAGCACGTTCATGTGGCCGGGCATGCGGCCGGCGACCGGATGGATCGCATACTTGACCGTCACGCCGCGCGCGGTGAGCTTTTCAGCGAGTTCCTTCAACGCGTGCTGAGCGCGCGCCACCGCCAGGCCGTAGCCGGGCACGATGGTCACGCTCTCGGCGTTGGTCATGAGGAATGCCGCGTCGTCGGGGCTGCCCGACTTGACGCTGCGCTGCTGGCCGTCGCCTGCCGCCGCGCCGCCTCCGGCCTGGCCGCCAAAGCCGCCCAGGATCACGTTGAAGAACGACCGGTTCATCGCCTTGCACATGATGTAGGACAGGATGGCGCCGGACGAACCCACCAGCGAGCCCGCGATGATCAGCATCGGGTTGTTCAGCGAAAAGCCGATGCCCGCAGCCGCCCAGCCGGAATAGCTGTTCAGCATCGACACCACGACCGGCATGTCCGCGCCGCCGATCGGGATGATGATCAGCACGCCCAGCACGAAGGCGATGATGGTCATGATGACGAAGGGCGTCCATTCCTGAGTAAGCATGAACCAGACGCCGCAAGCCAGCATCAGCAACGCCAGCGCCAGGTTCAGCATGTGCTGGCCGGGGAATGCGACGGGCGCGCCCTGGAACAGCCGGAACTTGTATTTGCCCGACAGCTTGCCGAAGGCGATGACGGAGCCCGAGAACGTGATGGCGCCCACGAAGGTGCCGATGAACAGCTCGAAGCGGTTGCCGACGGGAATGGGAACGCCGATGGGAACGATGCCGAAGGCATGCGGCTCGGCTACGACGGCCACCGCGATGGCCACTGCAGCAAGACCTATCATGCTGTGCATGAACGCGACGAGTTCGGGCATCTTCGTCATTTCCACCCGCTTGGCCATCAGCGTGCCGATGGAGCCGCCCACCAGCAGGCCCAGCAGCACCCAGCCCAGGCCGATCGTGGCGGTGCCGCTGCGCGCCAGGCCGATGATGAGCGCGGCCGTGGTCAGCACGGCAATCGCCATGCCGGCCATGCCGAAGGCATTGCCCAGGCGCGAGGTCGTGGGATGGGACAGTCCCTTGAGCGCCTGAATGAAGCAGACCGAGGCGATCAGGTACAGCAGGGTGACCAGGTTCAGCGAGATCATTTCGCTTCCTCCTTGGCCGGCTTCCTGTCCTTTTTCTTGAACATCTCGAGCATGCGCCGCGTGACGAGAAAGCCGCCGAACACGTTCACCGCGGCCAGCGCCACGGCGAACACGCCCATGCCGCGCGCGAGTCCGCCTTCGGTCAGCGCGGCCGCCAGCATGGCGCCCACGATGATGATGGCGGAGATGGCGTTGGTCACCGCCATCAGCGGCGTGTGCAGCGCGGGCGTGACGTTCCACACCACGTGATAGCCGACATAGATGGCCAGCACGAAGATGATGAGGTTCATCAGGGTGGGGTTGATCGCTTCCATGTTCAGGTCCTCCGCGTCACGGTGCCGCCTTCGCACATCAGGCAGGCGGCCACGATTTCGTCGTCGCGCTGGATCGCCAGCGCGCCGTCCGCATCGATGATGAGTTTCAGGAAATCCAGGATGTTGCGGGCGTAGAGCGCCGAGGCATCGGTGGCGACCAGGCCAGGCAGGTTGGTCAGCCCGATGATCGTCACGCCGTGCTTGTCCACGATGCAGCCTTTCTCGGACAGCGGGCAGTTGCCCCCGCGTTCGACGGCAAGGTCCACCAGCACCGAGCCGGGCTTCATGGCCGCGACGGTTTCCGCGGAAACCAGCGTGGGGGCGGGCCGGCCGGGAATCAGCGCGGTCGCGATGACGATGTCGGCCTGCTTGCAGCGTTCCGATACCAGCGCGGCCTGACGGGCCATCCATGCGGGCGGCATGGGCCGGGCGTAGCCGCCGGTGCCTTGCGCGATCTCGCGCTCTTCATCGGTTTCGAAGGGCACGTCGATGAACTTGGCGCCCAGTGATTCGACCTGTTCGCGAGCCGCGGGACGCACGTCGGAGGCCTCGACCACCGCGCCCAGTCGCTTGGCCGTGGCGATGGCCTGCAGGCCGGCCACGCCGGTGCCAAGCACCACGGCGCGCGCAGCTTTCAAGGTGCCGGCGGCGGTCATCATCATGGGAATGAGCCGGCCATAGTGATGGGCGGCCAACAGCACGGCCTTGTAGCCCGCCAGGTTGGCCTGCGACGACAGCACGTCCAGGCTCTGGGCCCGGGTGATGCGGGGAGCGGCCTCTAGTGCGAATCCGACCAGTCCTGCGGCGGCCATCTGCGCGAGGCCTTCGGCATCGAAGGGATCGAGCATGCCGACGACCACGGCGCCTGGCTTCATGTGCGGCAATTCAGCGGAGTCGGGCGCGCGAACCTTCATGACCAGTTCGGCGCCCAGGGCATCCTGGGCGGAACCGAGCGTGGCACCCGCTGCTTCATAGGCGTCATCAAGATAGCGGGCCGCGCTGCCTGCTCCGCGCTCCACGACGACGGTGTGCTTGCCGCCTACATACTTCTTGACGGTCTCTGGTGTTGCTGCGACACGGGTTTCCCCGTCTCGGGTTTCTTTTGGTATCCCGATGTGCATCGACGCCTCTCCTAGAAGGTTCGCCGTAGTTATACACGGGATAACAAAAAAAAACCCCATGGCGAACCATGGGGTCGGGTTTTGCAACCCGGCACCAGCGCGCAAACGTCCGGCGTCAGGCCGTTTGCGCGCGAGTCCAGAGGATCAGCGCGGCGGTGAGTTCGCGCAGATCGGCCTTCAGGCGGCCATAGTTTTCGGTTGGACGCAGCGTGACTTCGTCCATGTAGAGCTTGCGGTTGATCTCGATCTGCAGGCTGTGGCGGCCTTCGTCGGGGCGGCCGAAGGCGCGCACCAGCTCCACGCCCTTGTAGGGATCGTTGACGGTGACGTCGTAGCCTCGCTCGCGCAGCCAGGCGGCGATGAATTCGCGGAAGGCCGGATCGCTGGTGCTGCCGTCGCGGTCTCCCAGCACGAAGTCGGGGTGGACCAGGCCGGGGCGGTCGGTGGCGAAGGCGCCGGCAACGCTGGGCATGGAATGGCAGTTGATGTGCCATACCTTGCCGAACTTCTGATGGGCGTTGTCCAGCACCTGGCCGAGCGCGGCGTGATAGGGCTTCCAGCAGGCGTCGATGCGGTGGCGGACTTCAGCGACCGTCAGCTTGCGGTTGTACAGCGGCGTGCCGTCATCGAGCATGCGCCAGATCAGGCCCTTGCCCAGCTTGACCTTGGGCGACGCGTTGATGGCGTCGGGCCAGGCTTGGTCCAGCAGCAGTTCGTCGATCTCGTCGGGCGCGCGGTTGGCGTCGATGTAGGCGCGCGGAAAGGCGGCGGCGATCATCGGCACGCCCATGTCCATGGCGTCGCCCCACAGGTCGTCAACCCAGGTGTCCTCGGCAGTGCGCAACGCGCCAAAGTCCACCGCGGCCGCGAAATCGGGAGGGTAGGCGGTGCCGCTGTGCGGAGAGTCCAGCACGAGCGGAGCCGAGGATTCCGAATTCGGATATTGCTGCGGAAGGTCGAGCCGATAAGACAGGGGTTGGGTAATTCGCATATAGGGTTACTGCGTTCGTGAATCGGAGGTCCTCGCGCGCGTTCGGCGCGCGAGGACCGAAGACCGCTTAGTCGATCTTCACGTTGGCTTCTTTGGCGATGCGCTTGTTCTTGGCGATTTCAGCCGCGATCTGCGCGCCGAATTCGGCCGAGGTGTTGGCGGCCGGCGCGGCGCCCAGGGCTTCCAGGCGCGTCTTGACGTCGGCTTCGGCGCTGACCTTCTGCACGGCGGCGTTCAGCTTGGCCAGGACGGGCGCGGGCAGCTTGGCGGGCGCGACCAGGCCGAACCAGGACGCGTCGTTCACGGCCGGCAGGCCGGCTTCGGCGAACGTGGGAACGTTGGGCAGCGCTGCCACGCGCTGGGGCGCGGCGACGGCCATGGCGATGAGGCGGCCGGACTGGACATGCGGCAGCGTCGAGGGCAGGTTGTCATACATGACGTCGACCTGGCCGGCCAGCGCGTCGTTCAGCGCCGGGCCCACGCCACGGTAAGGCACGTGCATCAGGTCGGTGCCCGACGCCATCTTGAACAGTTCGCCCATCATGTGCGAGACCGAACCGTTGCCGGCCGACGCGTACGTCAGCTTGCCCGGCTCGCTCTTGGCCAGCTTGATGAAGTCGGCGATGTTCTTGGCGTTGACCTTCGGGTTGATGGTCATGATGTTGGGGACGGCGGCCAGGTTGGAGATGGGCGTGAAGTCCTTCTCGCCATCGAACGGCAGGTTCGGATAGATGGCCGGGTTGATGCCGTGCGTGCTGACGGTGGCGATACCGAGGGTGTAGCCGTCCGGCGCGCTGCTGGCGACGAATGCGCTGCCGATCGAGCCGCCGGCGCCGCCGCGGTTTTCCACCACGACGGTCTGGCCCAGTTCCTTGCTCAGCTTGTCCGCGAACAGGCGGCCGACGATGTCGGTGGTGCCGCCGGGCGGGAAGGGAACGATCAGGCGGATGGGCTTGCTCGGAAACGCGTCTTCAGCGTGCGCGATACCCGAGGTCAGCGGCGTGGCCAGGGTCGCGACGGCGACACACAGGCCCAGAACTACATTACGGCGTTGCATGGATTCCCCTAATAAATTGGAAAGCGGATGCGCAAAGGCAGACGCAAACGCAACGATTCTTTCCTGGCGGCCCTGTTTGCGCAAACGAAAGTTTCTCCGTAAGCTATGACTTTTTTTCATACCTCTTTTTGGCCGGGCTGGATTTCCCGTTACTTTTGTGTAACTTCTTCGGTGCGCCCGCGCCAGTACCGAGCCCATTGCGGCAGGGAGCCCCACGGCGAGCGTGGGGACATTAGATGCGGCGTTTCTGTCCCTCTTTAACGGATCTTCAGGCGTTTGAAGTGGCTGCCCGGCACAGCAGCTTTACTCGCGCCGCCCAGGAACTTTGCGTGACACAGGGGGCGGTCAGTAAACAGGTGAAACATTTGGAGGAGTTCGTTGGCGTCGAACTATTCCTGCGAATCAGGCAAGGGCTGGTTCTGACCGAGGCTGGCCGCGGCTATCTGACCAAGATCCAGGCCGGCCTGGGGCAGATCGAGGCCGCCACCGTCGAACTGATCGCGCACCAGGGGCAGGGCGGCACGCTCAACCTGACCTGTATGCCGACCTTCGGCGCGCGTTGGCTGATCCCGCGCCTGACCGCCTTCATGCGCCTTCGGCCCGATATCCATGTGGAGTTCCTGCCGCACCGCCAGGGCTATGACTTTTCCACGCCCGAGCTCGACGCCGCGGTGCGTTTTGGCGAAGGCCTCTGGCCCGGCAGCGGCGCGGACTATATCGTCGGCCGCGAGATCCTGCCTGTGTGCAGCCCGCGCCTGATCCCGGGCGGTTGCGCCTCGCCGGAAGCGCTGCTGGCCTATCCGCTGCTGCACCACACTTCGGCCCTGGACGGCTGGCGCGACTGGTTCGAGCAGGCCGGCTGCGACACCCGGCGCAGTCTGGAAGGCGCCCGCTTCGACCAGTACGCGCTGCTGTCGCAGGCCGCGGCGGCGGGCTTTGGCGTGGCCTTGATTCCCCGCTGCCTGATCGAAGACGAGTTGCGCGACGGCAAGCTGGCCATCGCCATTCAACTGCCCATCCGCGCGCGCATGGGCTATTACCTGTGCTATCCAGAGCAAAAGGCCAACCTTCCCACCTTGCAGGCCTTCCGGGCCTGGCTGATGGAGGTGTCGCGGGCCGCGGAGCCGCGGCCGCGGGAAGATGCCTCGTCCGATCTAAAATAGTCCCATCATGAGTCAAATTTCCACCAAGAAAGGCCGCGTTGTCGTCGGCATGTCCGGCGGGGTCGATTCTTCGGTCACCGCCTGGTTGCTCAAACAGCAGGGCTACGAGGTCGTCGGCCTGTTCATGAAGAACTGGGAAGACGACGACGATTCCGAATACTGCTCCACCCGCCAGGATCTGCTGGACGCGGCCAGCGTGGCCGATCTGGTCGGCGTGGAGTTCGAATTCGTCAACTTCGCCTCCGAATACAAGGACCGCGTGTTCGCGGACTTCCTGCGCGAGTACTCCGCGGGCCGCACGCCCAATCCGGATGTGCTGTGCAATGCCGAGATCAAGTTCAAGGCGTTTCTCGACCACGCCATGTCGCTGGGCGCCGAACACATCGCGACCGGCCACTACGCGCGCGTGCGTGAAGTGCCGGGCGATGGCGGCGCCACGCAGTTCCAACTGCTCAAGGCGCTGGATGCCTCCAAGGATCAAAGCTACTTCCTGCATCGCCTGAACCAGGCGCAACTGTCGCGCACCCTGTTCCCGCTCGGCGAGATCCACAAGACCGAGGTTCGGCGCATCGCGCACGAGATTGGGCTGCACAACGCCGCCAAGAAGGATTCCACGGGGATCTGCTTCATCGGCGAGCGGCCATTCCGTGAATTCCTGAACCGCTACCTGCCGACCGAGCCGGGTCCGATCATGACCCCCGAAGGACAGAAGGTCGGCCGCCACGAAGGGCTGTCGTTCTACACGCTGGGCCAGCGCAAGGGGCTGGGCGTGGGCGGCGTGAAGGGCCGGCAGCGCGAAGACGGCACGGCCGAGGCCTGGTACGTGGCGCGCAAGGACCTGGAACGCAACATCCTTTACGTGGTGCAGGGGCATGACCATCCGTGGCTGCTGTCGGGCAGCCTGCGGGCGCAGGATGCAAGCTGGGTCGCGGGCCATCCGCCGGTTGCCGGCGGGTACGGCGCCAAGACGCGCTATCGCCAGGCCGATGCGGCATGCCGCCTGGCCGATGCCGCGGATGGCGCGTTCACGCTCGATTTCACAGAACAGCAATGGGCGGTGACGCCAGGCCAGTCGGCCGTGCTATACGATGGCGAGGTTTGCCTGGGCGGCGGCATCATCCTGTAGGCGATGCCTTGTTGCCCTTACTCAAGGCCCCCCGGTGCAATACCCGAGGGGCCTTGTTCATGACAATAAAGAGGAGACGGTTGTGGATGTGACGATGGTGATTTGCCTGCTGGTGCTGGGGGCCGTGGTGGGGTTTGCCGCGGGCCTGCTGGGCATAGGGGGAGGAATGCTGCTGGTGCCTTTTCTGACAATGCTGTTCGCCTGGCAGGGCATGCCGCCCGAACTGGTCGTGCATACCGCGATCGCGACATCGATGACCTCGATCCTGTTCACCTCGATATCCAGCGTGCGCGCCCACCAGCAGCGCGGCACGATCAAGTGGGGCATCGTGTGGGCCATGGCGCCGGGCATCATTATCGGCGGGCTGGTGTCGGGCGGGGCGGTCTTCGCCGCGCTCAGCACCCTGTGGCTGTCGCTGTTCTTCGCGCTCTTCGTGGGCTATTCCGGCTGGAGCATGCTGCGCAACAAGAAGCCCAAGCCCACCCGCCAGATGCCGGGCATCGCGGGCACCAGCGCGGCGGGGGCCGGCATCGGCTTTCTCTCGGGGCTGGTGGGGGCGGGCGGCGGTTTCCTGTCCGTGCCCTTCATGGTCTGGTGCAACGTGGCCCTGCATAACGCCGTATCCACCTCGGCCGCGCTGGGCTTTCCCATTGCGCTGGCCAATAGCGTGGGCTACGTGGTGTCGGGCTTGAACGAGAGCGTGTCGCGTCCGGGAATGCTGGGCTACATCTATTGGCCGGCGCTGGTGGCGCTGGTATGCACCAGCGTGCTGACGGCTCCGCTGGGCGCGCGCATGGCGCACCGCTTGCCGGTGCAGACCCTGAAGCGCGTTTTCGCCTGCCTGCTGTTCGCCTTGGCCGCGTACATGCTGTTCAAGGCGTGGCAGACCTTTTCGGCCTGAGCGGAAGGCGGGGAAGGGGCCGGCCGCGGGAAGCGGCCGGGAGCAGGCGCCCCGTAACGCCGGGCGCCTGCCAGGACCGTCAGGCGGTCTTGGGGATGGTGTCGATGAACGATTGCCGTTGGGACAGCTTTTCGTACAGGCGGGCCAGGTTGGGCTGGCCGGTGCGCCAGTCCAGAGAGGCGAAGCGCAGGTCCAGGTAGCCCAGCGCGCAGCCGACGGCGATGTCGGCCAGGCTGTAGTTGATGCCCATGCAGTGGGCGTTGTCGCCCAGGCTCTTGTTCATGGCATCGAGGCTGGCGTGGATCTTGCCGAACTGGCGTTCGATCCACTCGGGGCTGCGTTGGGCCTCGGGGCGCTGGGTTTCCTTGACGATGGTCACGCAAGCGTCCAGGAGGCCATCGGCGATGGCTTCCCAGCATTTGACGGCCGCGCGGTCACGCCCCGGCTGAGGAATCAGACGGGCGACAGGAGACAAGGTGTCCAGGTATTCGACGATGACGCGCGAATCAAACAGGGCGCCGCCATCTTCCATGACCAGGCAGGGCACCTTGCCCAGCGGATTGTACGTTTGGATCTGCGTGTCGGCGGACCAGACGTTTTCGAGTTCAAGCCGGTAATCCAGCTTTTTCTCGGCCATGACGATACGCACTTTGCGCACGTAGGGACTGGTAAGCGAGCCGATCAGTTTCATGGAGTCACAAGCGGAGTCGGAAAGCGGCCGAAGTATAGCAGGCCGCACGACGTCGAATCGTCCGCTGGCCGGAATCTTCGCCAGTTTGCCACAATGTTGCGCGTCCTCGGATGATAAAATCGTCGGGTTTTCCCATCCGTAGCTTTTTCTTTCCCAGACCATGCAAATCGCCGATCAATTGAGCCAACTTAATGCCCTTTCGCCATTGGATGGCCGGTACGCTTCCCGGGGCGACGCGCTGCGCGGTCTGCTCTCCGAGGCCGGCTTCATGGCGCACCGTGTCGAAGTCGAGGTGGCCTGGCTGGTTGCCCTGTCCGATGCCGGCCTGCCGGAACTGCCCGCGTTCTCCGAGGGCGCCCGTGCCCGCCTGCGTCAGCTCGTCGAGAATTTCTCCGAAGCAGACGCCGGCCGCATCAAGGACATCGAACGCGTCACGAACCATGACGTCAAGGCCGTCGAATACTGGCTGAAGGAAAAAGTCGCCGATGACGCCGAACTGGCTCGCGCCGCCGAGTTCATCCACTTCGCCTGCACCTCCGAGGACATCAACAACACCTCGCACGCGCTGATGCTTTCGCGCGCCCGCGATCAGGTCGTGGTGCCGCGCCTGCAGGAGGTCGCCGCCAAGTTGAATGAATTGGCCGTGGCCCAGGCCGACCAGCCCATGCTGTCCCGCACGCACGGCCAGCCCGCCAGCCCGACGACGCTGGGCAAGGAATTCGCCAACGTGGCCGCGCGCCTGAACCGCGCCATTGCCGCCGTCGAGGCGGTCCAGCCTCTGGCCAAGCTCAACGGCGCGACCGGCAACTACAACGCCCACCTGTCCGCCTATCCCGAGATCGACTGGCCCGCCTTCAGCCAGCGCGTGCTGGCCGGCCTGGGCCTGACCCAGAACCGCCACACCATCCAGATCGAGCCGCACGACTGGATGTCGGCCCTGTTCGACGCGATCACGCGCGCGAACATCATCGTGCTGGACCTGGACCGCGATATCTGGGGCTACGTGGCGCTGGGCTATTTCAAGCAGCGCCTGAAGGAAGGGGAGGTCGGTTCTTCGACCATGCCGCACAAGGTCAACCCGATCGACTTCGAAAACTCCGAAGGCAATCTTGGGCTGGCCAATGCCGTACTGCGCCATCTGGCCGACAAGCTGCCGGTCTCCCGCTGGCAGCGCGACCTGACCGACTCCACGGTCCTGCGCAACCTGGGGGTGGGCCTGGGCTATTGCCTGGTCGCCTGGGATGCCTGCATGCGCGGCCTGGGCAAGCTCGAAGTGAACGTGGCCACCATCGACGCCGACATCGATGCGTGCTGGGAAGTGCTGGCCGAGCCCGTGCAAACCGTCATGCGCCGCTATGGCCTGCCGCAACCGTACGAACAACTCAAAGCCTTGACGCGCGGCAAGGGCATTACCGAAGAGGCTCTGCGAGAATTCATCCAGGGCCTGGCGCTGCCCGAAGAGCCGAAGGCCCGCCTGTTGGCGATGACCCCGCGCTCCTATATCGGGCTGGCTGCCGAGCTGGCCCGGGCGGTATAGTCGCCCTGCCGCGCGCGCCACGCGCGCGGCGTTCACGTTGTACCTACGGGAGAATGCAATGAAGAAGTTGTCCACGCTCGTCGCGCTGGCCTGTATGACGGTGGGTCCGTTGCTGGCGACGTCCGCCTCCGCGCAGTTCGCCAAGCCCGAGGACGCGGTCAAGTACCGCCAATCGGCGCTGTCGCTGATGGGTTCGCATTTTGGGCGCATGGCGCCGGTGGTCAAGGGGCAGGCGCCTTATGATCCCGCGCAGATCAAAGCCAATGTCGACGTCTTGAAGACGCTGTCGGCATTGCCGTGGACGGCTTTCGGCCCTGGCACGGAAGGCGGCGACGCCCGTCCGGAAATCTGGAGCGACGCCGCCGGCTTCAAGCAGAAGCAGCAGGCGTTTCAGGACAACATCGTCAAGCTGTCGGCCGCCGCCGACGCCGGCGATCTGGACAAGCTGCGCGCGGCCTTTGGTGATGTGGGCGCAAGCTGCAAGGCCTGTCACGACGCCTACCGCAAGAAGAAGTAAGTCCCGGGGCCGTCCGCGGACGGCGCCAGTGCGAAAAAAAGCCCGCTTGGCGGGCTTTTTCTTTTGGTGCGCTCAGGAGAAAGACATGTCCGACATGACTTCCAGGGATCGTATCCACAGCACCAGGCCGGTCACGCATGCGCCCAGCAGCAGGGCGCGCAGCCAGATCGCCAGGCCGTCCTGCGTGGGCGGCGTGCCGGGAGGGATGTCTTTGGCATCGACATTGCCGGTGATGATGGCGCGGACCAGGCGCTTGCGGCGCACCACCGCGTACCAGGCCACCGCCGCCAGATGCAAGGCGATCAGGCCGATAATGACCCATTCATTGAGCTTGTGCCAGGAAGTCATGGCGCTGGCGGTGGCTTCGTTGACATGCCCGAACAGCGGGCCCTGCGTCATGATGTCGTCGGTGGCGAACAAGCCGCTGACCGCCTGAAACCCCACCACCAGCAGCAAGGCCAGGACCGACAGCGCGCCAAGCGGATTGTGGCCGGCGGGAGGGGCCGCGCCCTTGAGGTACCTGGCCACCGCCGCGGGGCCGCGCACGAAGTGCGCGAAGCGGGCGTAGCGCGGGCCGAAAAAGCCCCACAGCAGGCGAAAGAGGATCAGGCCCAGCGCCGTACAGCCGAAGCGCACATGCCAATCCATGTACAGCCCGCCGAGTTTCACGCTGACGAACGCGCCCACGATGCAGACGACGAGCGTCCAATGGAATGCGCGGGTTGGAAGGTCCCAGATGCGGACCGCGAGACGGCTGTTTTGCATGTTGATGTCGCCAGGGCAGGGTATGCCGGGACTTTATCACGCACAAAATGAAAACCGCCGCGTTGGAAACGCGGCGGATTTGAGCTAGCTCAGCGTGCGCCGCGGCGCACGGGTTCGATGCGATGCACGTGCTCGTGGCGGAAGCGGATGCGCTGGCCGGGAGCCTTTTGCGCGGGCGCGCCGCAGGGCACGACTTCGGTCGTGTAGGTGGTCGTGCCGTTGATGGGCGCGTTGAAAATCACCGTTGCGCGGATTTCCGGGCCATTGGCCGGCTTCAGGTAAACGATATCGCCGATGTGGATCGGCATATTGTCCAGCTTGGTGTGAGCGGGACGGCGGATCAGATCCGAGGTAGTGAAACGAGTATTCATGGTGTGTGATCTCTTAAGTTCTAGTTATTTGAAAAGCTGCGTCTGCCATGTCGCGCAGGATCGGGGCGTCATCAACGCCGCGCATCCTTGCCGCTTGCCTGGTCCAGCCGGGTTCAATTGGACAGGAGCTTCATGACACTAACGCATTGCTGCTGCCGGCCCTTTGCGCATTCTCATGTTTGTGCGCGCACGGGGAACGGCGCGATGCCATCAATCAGTCCGAGTTGGCATCGGTTCAGGCCGTTCGGCATGCGCATGCAAGACTTGTTCTTGTGTATGCGTGCGCTCTCGCGGCCTGAGAGTTGGCTCAGAGCGGGAGGCTCTGGCGGTTGCGGCGTTTTGCCGCAGGATATGTGTGGTTGCTTCTAGCCAAGCCGGACTGCCGGTTCGGTGAAGGCGCTTATTCCAGATCGGGCCCCGGGATTGCGTTTTTCGCGTTGTACTTCGCAATTCCGAAGGGGCTTTCGGGTGGCCTGGTGGTGTAAATGCGGGTCGCGGGTGCGAATTGCAGTGGCGGGTCGCGTTACGGTCAGGCGCTGGGATACTGCGGGGGTACTGCTGGGGTACTGTACTACTTGCTATCCTGGCGCGAGGCGCTCGCGGATATCAACCAACGATATTATCGCTAGTTGACAAGGTTGGCAAGTCTTTTTTGGCCAGGGGGGCCAGGCGAGGCCCTGCCGGCCTGGTCAGTGCGCGGCGGGCCGGGCCTGGCGCTGGGCTTCGATGATCAAGCCCTCGAGCCGAGGCGACATCCGCAGCGCCACCTGGGCGCCGCTCGTGCCGTCCGCCTGGGCGACGGTTTCCAGCGCGAGTTCGATGGCTTCGTCGTTGAAGGCGCCCGGCGCTGCCTGGATATCCACGTAGCGGCTCAGCAGCGCGTCGACCGCCTTTTGCGCGTCGGCCAGGGCTTCATCCGACAATTGGCCGTTGCCCAGATACTGATTCACGACCCGGGCCAGGTCATCCATGAAAAACAGCAATGCCGCGGCCCCGCGGCACTCGGGATGGTTGAAGCCCCAGGAATGGGACGAAGCGTTCTGAGTCATGTCGTGAGGCCAAGCCAATGTTGCGAACGGCCGCCAGCGGCCGAAACGCGTATTTTAGAGGATGCGCGGACGGCCCGTGGTGTCCGGGTGCTGGCATACTTCGCGCCATGGCCCACCGCCCTGTGTCAACTCGCTTCGATGGCAACAAAATCCGCCCGCCGGCGGATGCGGGACGGTGCTACCGGATAATTTGCCGGAAGGCGCCCGCCCTCCGGGGCGGGTTCTGATTTTCATGAATCTGCATGCGAGGAGGATGTGCATGATCTTGTTTCGCGCGTGCGTGGCGGGCTTGGCGATGGCCTCCATGCTGCTTCTGTCGGCCTGCGTCAATAAAGAGCCTCAGGAGCGCGTCGCGTTCATACAGTTGCTCCAAGCCCGGATAAACGGCGCCACGCTGGTGCCCATTGGCGCGCTCAGCAAGGCCGAGAAAGAGGCCGTGGGCGGCTACGCCGACGCCTATGAGGTAATCACCGATTTTCAGGATGCCCTGACCGAGGCCGCCCAGCCGCTACGGGAGGTGCTGGCCGTGGAAACCATCCGCTCCGTCGCCGACATCGTGGAGCGCAGGGACAGCTTCGAAGCCGCGCGCAAGACCCTGGCCCAGAGCGCGTCGAAACTTCAGAGTGCCCGCGCCAAAGCGGACAAGGCCCGGGCCGCGCTGGCGCTGCCCGCCGATCTGGCGCCTGTCTATGACGGCGTCTATGACGAGGCGGTGAGCGCGCCCGCGGCGGAAATGATGGATGCGGCGTCAAAAATGGACTCGGCCGCCCGCGATGCCCTGGGGGTGGCGGACTTTGTCGCGGACCATGCCGAAGAGGTTCTGCTGGTGGAAGGTCAGGCTCGCGTGGCGACGCCCACCCTCCAGCAGGAATTGAATCTGCGGCTGCAGGGCTTGAACGCGCAATCCGAGGGGCTTGAGCAGGCCCGCGCCATCCTGCTGGAGGCGGCGGGCCGCGCCTCGCCCGCGCCCTAGTGTTCCGGGACGCGCGCGGGTCGCCGAGCGCCGTCCGGCCGCGCTTTGTACAATGCGGCTCTCGCGGCGTGCGCCGCGCCTTGGACGGAATATGAGCCAATCTTCCAGCGTGCACTACAGAACCTTTCTGCTCCTGCTCGTGGTGGTCACCATCGCGTTCGGCTGGTTATTGTGGCCTTTCTATGGCGCCGTTTTCTGGGGCACCATCCTTGCCATCCTTTTTGCTCCCTTGCAGCGCCGTCTGGTCGCGCGGATTGGGGGGCGGCGCAATCTCGCCGCGCTGATCACCTTGCTGCTGGTGTTGCTGCTGGTGATCCTGCCCTTGGTCGTCATCAGCGGGTCGCTGGTGCGGGAAGGGGCGAACCTCTATCAGAGCATCAAGTCAGGGCAGATCAATTTCGGCGCCTATTTCCAACAGGCCATGGCGGCGCTGCCGTCATCCGTGCACGACATGCTGGCGCGCTTTGATCTGGCGGACATTCCCAGCTTGCAGGAAAAGCTCACCGCGGGCGCGATGCAGGCCAGCCAGTTCCTGGCCACGCAGGCCCTGAGCATCGGACAGGACACGTTCCAGTTCGTGATCGGCTTTGGCATCATGCTCTACCTGCTGTTTTTCCTGTTGCGGGACGGGCCGCAGCTCTCGGCTCGCCTGAAGCGCGCGGTGCCCCTGAGCGACATGCACAAGCAGCATCTGTTCCGCAAGTTCACCACCGTGGTGCGCGCCACCGTCAAGGGCAACGTCGCGGTGGCGGCGGCGCAGGGCTTGCTGGGTGGCATCATCTTTTCGATCCTGTCGATCCAGGGCGCGCTGCTTTGGGGCGTGGTCATGGGTTTTCTGTCGCTGCTGCCCGCAATCGGCGCCGGTCTGATCTGGGCGCCGGTGGCGATCTACTTCCTGCTGACGGGGGCCACGATCAAGGGGGTTGCGCTGATCGCTTTCGGGGTGCTGGTCATCGGCATGGTCGACAACGTGCTGCGCCCCATCCTGGTGGGCAAGGACACCAAGATGCCGGACTACGTGGTGCTGATCTCCACGTTGGGCGGCATGGCCTTGTTCGGTTTGAACGGGTTCGTGATCGGCCCGCTTGTCGCCGCCTTGTTCATGGCAAGCTGGGATCTGTTCTCGCCTTCGTCCGGGATGCCAGCCCCCCAGGTCGAAGACACCCCGTCCGAAGGCAAGTAGCGATATAGATGCGGATGGGCGCACGCCAACGAGTGTCCGTCCGTCCGCTGCTGGACGGGTGTATGGTGTAGCAGCGTCGGCCCTTTCGGGGGGCGGCCTTTCGTGTCAACTTCGCCACTCAGGAGCGTGTTGCATATGGAATGGAAACTGCATCGATCGGGCTGGATCGAAGAGCGCAATTTCGACATCGAGTTCGCCGAGACCCCCGAGGGATATCACTCCCGTGTAAGGGTCTTCGGATTTCCGGTTCTTGAAGACACCAAGCATGTGTTTCCGAACGAGGCCTTGGCGGAGAAAGGGGCGTTAACCTTGCTCAGGAGCCAGTTCACGGGCACGCCAGACCTCGAAGACCGGTAGCGACAAAGGGCGGGCTGGATTCATCCAGCCGCCTTTCCTGCGTCATTGCAGGCGCGGTCTGCGGTGGCCGATAAGCAGGTCGCATCGAACCGTTTGGGAGTAAATTGGGCCAGGCCGCAGACCATGAAGGACGTATCGGGAGGTACATGAGGCCAGGGCTGCTGTTTCGGTGGGATGTCCGCGCTGCGCGGACTGCGTTGGAGGCGCCGCGCCATGGCTGACGGCGACGGCCTCGCTGGCGCGCGTCCGCGGCGCCAGCAGCGGTATTCCATGCGAACCGGCCTGCTGGCCTTGGTCTTCGCCTGCATAACGCCCGCGTTGATCGTGGCGTCCGCGGCTGTGCACCAAAGCTTCGTCATCCAGAAAGAACGGATTTTTCGCGACACGATTTTCCTGGCGCGCAATCTCACCGCCATTCTCGACCGTGAACTGACCGGCGTCGAAGCCGGTTTGCAGATGCTGGCCACGTCCCCCGACCTGATCGGCGGAGACCTGGCCGGTTTTCATCAGCGGGCGCGCGAATCGGTGAGATTCCAGATCGTGGACAGCTATGTCTTGCTCAGCAAGGATGGACGCCAGCTCATCAATACGCAGGTGCCGTATGGCACCGCGTTGCCGGCCAGTAGCGCGCCGGAGGAATTGATTCGCGTTTTTCAATCGCGCATGCCCGTGCTCACCGGCCTGTTCTCGGACGGCGCCGGGCGCGATCCCTCGATCGCCCTCGGAGTGCCCGTGCTGCGGGGCGACGAGGTGGTCTACAGCCTGAATGTGGGGCTGTCGCCCGAGCGGATCGGCAGCGTGCTGGGCCGGCGCGCGCTGCCAGAGGGCTGGGTGGCGGCCGTGCTGGACGGCTCCGGCACCATCGTTGCCCGCACGCGGGACACCTCGCGATTCGTGGGGCAAAAGGCGGTGCCCGCGTTGGCGCGCGCCGTACAGCAGGAAGGCGAGGGATCGCTGGAAACCGTTACCAAGGAAGGAACGCCCGTCTACACGGCGTTCAGCCGCTCGGCGCTGTCCGGCTGGACGGTCGCCGCCGGCGCCCCGATGACACTGTTGACCTCGGATCTTTACCGCTCCATTGCCTGGATCGGCCTGGGCACGCTGATCGCTTTCGGGTTGGGCCTGTGGCTGGCCCTGAAGCTGGCGAGCCGGCTGACCTCGGCCGTGCAGGGGCTGGTGGCGCCAGCGCTGGCGCTGGGCGAGGGGCGCACGGTTGAGCTGCCGGCCACGCGGATCAAGGAAGCCCAGGAGGTGGGGGCCGCCATGCTGCAGGCTTCGCGCATGCTGGCGCGCGCGCAACACCTGGCGCACTACGATCCGCTGACGGGGCTGTGCAACCGGGTGCTGTTCGGCGAACTCGTGCTGCGGGAACTGGCCGTGGCGCAGCGTAGCGGCGATGAATTCTCGATCCTGGCGATCGACCTGGATGGCTTCAAGGCGGTCAATGACATGCACGGCCATGCCGCGGGCGATACGGTGCTGAAAGAGGCCGCCGAGCGGATGGCGAGAGCTATCCGGCTGTCCGACGTGGCCGCGAGGCTGGGCGGCGACGAATTCGCGGTGCTCTTGATGGGCGCCAATCGAGAAAATGCGAAGCAGGTCGCCGAAGCCCTGGTGGAAAGCCTGTCGCTGCCATATCCCAATGTCCGCGTCGCCGTGTCGGCAAGCGTGGGCATCGCGGTCTTTCCGCAATCCGGCACCACCATGCTGCAATTGCTCGAGCGCGCCGATGTGGCGCTGTACAAGGCCAAGGGGCAGGGCAAGCGGAGAGTGGCGCTGGATCAGTGAACCCGCCGCTTGCTGTGGAACCCGCCTTCAGGTTTCCTGGGAGGGCGGGGTCAAGGCCGTCAGGATCTCGCCCGATTTCAGCCGGTAGCGCTTGTCGCCCAGTGCCATCACGTGTTCTCCATCCGTGGTCCTGAGTATGTAGCGGGTGTCGATGGGCGGGGGGGCGGCGCGGCGCGGATCATCCGCTTGCAAGAACACCTCTATCCGATAGAGCCGGCCCGACTCCGTGCTGGCCAGCACGTCGCTCAATCTGCGTATTGAAATGGCCATTCGGCTTTTTCTCCCTCTTTCGTCGTGGTGGGTCTGTTGCCGGCATAGATCCCCATCTGCCGGCGAGTCAGTACAGCTTGTTCGGTTTTCGCTAAACTTCCCGCCTTGGCGCCGGGCCTGCCCAGGTCATTCGGCGCGGTCAGCGGGCAATCGGAATCGGCAATGCACTTCACTCCCGGCCGCAGAGCGGCCACCCTGTCAGGTTTGCTGGCGATATTGTTGTGGGGCACCGTTGTCGGCTTGATCCGCGGCGTCAGCGAGGATTTCGGTCCCATTGGCGGCGCGGCGCTGATCTATACGGTGGGGTCGATACTCCTGGTGCTGTTGCTGGGATTTCCCAAGCTGCGCAGTTTTCCCCGTTCATACCTGCTCGTGGGCAGCATTTTGTTTGTCGCCTATGAGATATGCCTGTCGCTGTCGCTGGGCTTCGCCGCCAATCGGGGGCAGGCCATCGAGTTAGGGATCATCAATTACCTGTGGCCTTGTTTCACGGTGATTCTCGCCATGCTCATCAACGGCCAGCGCGCGGGCGTGTTGGTGGTGCCGGGCATCTTGTTGTCGGTTTGCGGCATCGTGTGGGTGGTGGGCGGGTCGGGCGGCCTTTCCCTGGAACGCACGGCGTCCAACATCTTGAGCAATCCTCTCAGTTATGGGCTGGCATTCAGCGGCGCCATCATCTGGGCCGTGTATTGCAACGTGACGAAGCGCTTTGCCGACGGCAAGAATGGTGTGGCGCTGTTTTTCATGCTCACCGCCGCCGTTTTATGGGCCAAGTACCTCTTGAGCGCGGAGCCCCCGCTTGCCTTTACCGCAAGCGCCACGATCGAGTTGTGCGTGACCGGCAGCGCCATGGCGGCCGGCTATGCATTCTGGAACGTGGGAATCCTGCGGGGCAACCTGACTCTGCTGGCGACCGCCTCCTATTTCACGCCCGTGTTTTCCGCCGTCTTCGCCGCGGTATGGCTGTCCACCCCGCTGACGACGTCGTTCTGGCAGGGAGTAGCCATGGTCACCGCCGGTTCATTGTTGTGTTGGGCGGCGACGCGCGGCAGACCGGCCAAACACGCATAGCGTGAAGGCGCGGCGTTGAAGCGACGGGAATTACTCGATGAGCATGCTCTGGGCGACGGCGTATCCCAGCGGAATCAACAAGAGCGATGCAAAGGTGGAACTGACAATCGCCGCTGATATCTTCAGCCAGGGCTCGGGCCCCGCGCTTTGAATCGTTTGAATCACCAACGCGACGATACCCACAACCATCAAACAGCTTATAACCACTGCTACGTAAGTCATGTTGTCTCCGTCCTCGCCTGATTAAAGGGATGCGGCGCCGCTGAGCGGTCTGTATGTTTGTGTTGATTGTGCGCCTGTATTGCAGGCCTGCGCCCTAGGGTTTTCCTGGCGGGACCCGTGCTTTGTGGTGTATTTGCCGCGGGGTATGCAGCATGAATGCCATGTGCGGGCGCAGCATATTTCGAGGCGGCGCCGTGCTTGCGGTCGTCCGGTATGCGCTACGATGGCAGTATCAAAACACTGAAGAGGCCGCCCCATGTCGCAACGATTGCGTCCCGGCACGCGCGCCACCTTGCAGGTGCGGCAACTGACGCCGGGCGAGTTCGCGTGGATCATCACGCTGCTTGATCCGGAATCGGGCAATGTGCGCAGCACCAATTACTCGGATAAGCGCTACGGCAGCCTGGTTGAAGCCTCGACCGCGGGCAAGGCCGCCGTCGTGGCCTTTCTGGGGGCTGGCGATGCGCAAGGCCGGGAGGCTCCCCTGTAGGGCAAGCCCAAAAACTGATCGTCGCGCCCACTCACGAATAGCCCTCGCAAGAGGGCTTTTTTGCGTGCGGCGTCAGGCGGGAACGCGATTTGCTGACAGGGGCAAGGCGCGTTAGGCGCCGCTTGAGGAGAAGACATCATGTCCCAGCCCCCGCATCGAGAGCCCGGCACGCCGGACAGCCTGCCGTCCGACGATCCCGCGCTTCCCGGCAATCTACCGCCGGATGATCCTCGGCCCGATCCAAATCGCCCGGCCGACAACCCCGACGCGCTCGATCCCACCCCGCCCGCGCCGGATCCTCGATCCCCGGGCACGATAGACCTGGCGTAAGCGGTTTCATTGCCCGTCAGGCAACAAAGACATCCAAGGAGGTTTTTATGCGTTCCATTCTGCTGTGGCTGCTGGGCGTGCCCATCCCGATCATCATTCTGCTGGCGTTGTTCTGGCACTGACGCACGCCGTTTCCCACTTCGGAGCCGCTCTTGCGGCCACGAAACACAATGAACAAGGATTGACCATGGAAAACGCATCTTCATTGAGCCAGCCCTACGCGGTTCCTCCCCGTGAGTCCGCGATTTCCGCCGTCTCATGGGCGGCGGTCTTCGCCGGTGCGGTGATTGCCGCCGCGCTGTCTCTGGCGCTGTTCGCCGGCGGCACCGGCCTGGGCTTTCTGTCTGTCTCGCCTTGGGGCGACGAAGGCATGTCCGCCCCGGCGGTTGGTATCGGCATCATCGTCTGGATGCTGTTCACCCAGATCGTCGCCTATGGCATTGGCGGCTACGTGGCCGGCCGGCTGCGGACGAAATGGGTGGATGTGCATTCCGATGAAATCTACTTCCGCGACACGGCGCACGGTTTTCTGGTGTGGGCCTTGAGCGCCGTGGTCAGCGCGGCCCTGCTGGGTTCGGCGCTTGCGTCTCTGGCCTCGGGCGCGGCTAAGGCAGGCGCATCCGTCGCGGCGGGGGCCGGCACGGCCGTGACGGCCACCGCGGCGGCGGGCGCAAGCGGGGGTGGCATGGAGCGGGCGACCGACTATTTCACCGATACCCTGCTGCGCGCGGAGCGCCCCGAAGCGGGAGGTGACCGCGACGCGGCGCGAGGCGAGGTGGGCCGGATCGTGGCCATGAGTCTGACGCGCGGCGACATGACGCCGGAGGACCGTGATTACGTCGTGAAGGTGGTCGCCGCTCAAACGGGTCTGGAGCCCGCCGTGGCGCAACGCCGCGTCGAGCAGGCGATCCAGAATGCCAAGAAGGCTGCCGAGGACGCCAAGCAAAAAGCCAAGGAAGCGGCCGACACGGCAAGAAAGGCCGCGGCTGCGTTCGCCTTGTGGGGCTTCGCCTCGATGCTCATTGGTGCGTTCGTGGCAAGCCTGGCCGCAACCTGGGGCGGCAAGCGCCGCGACACGTTGCGCGGGATATAGTTGATTTTGGGGTAGGCCCCCTGCCGCCGCGAGTATCTGCGGCAGGGGGGGCTGTGGCCAGGGGACCGCGGCCCATGCAAAAGGCCCTCACCGAAGTGAGGGCCTTTTAAATTCTTGGTGGCGCATCCCTGATTCGAACAGGGGACCTGCGGATTATGATTCCGTCGCTCTAACCGGCTGAGCTAATGCGCCATCTTTTCGTCTTTCTGGCAAAGCGCTGATCAACGAAGAACGAAATTCTAGCATGAAATTTTTCGGATGCGCAAGCGAGCCGAAACGTGGATTTACGCCCCGTTCAAGCGTCGCGGGCGAGCCGGATGCCGGAGAACTGCCACCGCGCCTCGGGCGGGAAGAAATTGCGGTAGCTGGGACGGATATGGTCGCGCGGCGTGACGCAGGAGCCACCCCGCAGCACGAACTGATTGCACATGAATTTGCCGTTGTATTCGCCGACCGCGCCCGCGTCCGGCTGGAAGCCGGGATAGGCGTCGTAGGCGCTGGATGTCCATTCCCAGGCATCGCCGAACAGTTGCACCGGACCACCCGACCCATTGGCCGACGGGGCGGGGCGAGGATCCAGGTGCCCGTTTTCCAGCATGTTGGCGCGTTCGGAGAATGTGTCTTCCGCCAGTTGGCGGGCCGCGTGCTCCCATTCGGCTTCGCGCGGCAGGCGCACGCCGGCCCAGCGGGCATACGCATCGGCCTCGAAATAGCTGACGTGCGTGACCGGCGCCTGCGACTCCAGGTCCTGCATGCCGTGCAAGGTGAAGGCGCGCCACTGGTCTTGCTCTTCTTCCCAGTAAAGCGGCGCCCGCCACGCTTGGGCGCAAATCAGATCCCAACCCAGTGACAGCCACAGTTCGGGGCGCTTATACCCGCCGTCGCGGATGAAGGCCAGATATTCGTCCTGCGTCACCAGGCGGTCGGCCAAGTGGAACGGCGCCAGCAGCACGTCGTGGGCGGGGCCTTCATTGTCGAAACCGAACCCGTGCCCGTCGTGGCCGACTCGTGTGATGCCGCCCGCGTAGCGGGTCCAACCCGTGGGGGTGGCGGGCGGCAGGGCCGGCGAGCCCGCCGCCACGTAGGCCGGCTTGAGCGGGTTGGCCGACAGCATGTGCTTGATGTCGGTCAGGATCAGTTCCTGATGCTGCTGCTCGTGATTCAGGCCGAGTTCGAGCAAGGTATCGAAGGCCGGGTCGTTGCCGCCGAGGCGCGAGATCAACGCATGCATGGCGTCGTCGACGTGCTGGCGGTAGCGCAGCACTTCGGCGAGCGGCGGGCGCGACAGCAGCCCGCGTTGGGGGCGCGGATGCTTGGCGCCGATGGCGTTGTAGTAGGAGTTGAACAGCATCCGGTATTGCGGATGGAATGGCGGGCTGGAAGGCTCGAAGCGCGTGAGCAGGAAGGTCTCGAAAAACCAGGTGGTGTGCGCCAGATGCCATTTGACGGGGCTGCAGTCCGGCATGGATTGCACTTGGCAGTCCTCGGGACTCAGGGGCGCGGCCAGGGCCGTGCTGGTGGCGCGGACGGCGTCGTACCGGTCGTGCTGTCCCGCTTGTCCCGCGGCGTACGGCCCGATCGCGGGATGAGTCAACAGGCAAGCGGGTTCCATGGCGATCCTTCTGTGGCGGGGTGGGTGCGTTGCGCGTCAGGCGCGGGCGCTGAAAACGGAAAACCAGCCGTTCGAATCTGACCAGTGCGCGACATCGCGATAGCCCGCGCCATGGAGCAGGTCGCCGAAAGCCTGCGGGGTGAATTTGTATGAGTTTTCCGTGTGTATGCGTTCGCCGGGGCGGAACTCGCGTTTGCCGCCGGGCCAGGTCACGCGCAGCGCGCGCTGCGCTTCCAGGTGCATTTCCATGCGGGACAGGGCGCTGTTGAAAATGGCAACGTGCCGCCAGTCGCCCACATCGAAGTCGCTGTCCAGCACGGCATTGACGTGGCGAAGCAGATTCAGGTTGAACGCCGCCGTCAGGTGCAGGGCGTCGTCATAGGCGGGTTCCAGCACTTGCCTGGGCTTGACGCGGTCCACGCCCACCAGCAGCCCGCCGCCCGGGCAGGCGGCGCGTATCCGCCGCAGCATGGCGTAGGCGTCGTCGGGGCCAAGATTGCCAATACTGGAGCCGGGATAGAAGAACAGCCGCTGCTCAGCGGGGATGTCGGCGGGCAGGTCCAGGGTGCGGGAAAAGTCCTGGCCAACGGCGTGGATGCTCAAGTCGGGATACGAAAGCTTGAGCCTGCGCACGGCGGCTTGCAGGTAGTCGACCGAGATATCGACGGGCACGTAGTGGCTGGGCCGCAGGCTCGAAAAAAGCCGCTCGGCCTTCACGCAATCGCCGGCGCCAAGGTCGACCAGCGCCTGGACCGGCCCGATGTGGCGCGCGATGTCGCCGCCATGGCGTTGGAAGATCTCGGCTTCGCAGCGCGTGGGGTAATACTCGGGCAACTGGGTTATGGCGGTGAACAGCGATGAGCCCAGTGCGTCGTAGAGGAACTTTGGATCGATATGAGCTGGGGTGTCCGTCAGCCCGTCGCGCAGTTCGATCTGCTCGTCGCTGGGGCGCTGGAGTTGCCGCGCAAGGAACTCCGGCGCGACGGGGGCAAGCAGTGCGGATGGGGAAACCATGCGTTCAGTTCCTTTTTGAGGCGGTTGAAGCGCATTGCAAAGGCCTATTGTGGCGGGTGAGGGGGTTTGCGTGTCAAGCGCGTAGCCTCTGAATGCAATGGACTTTTACGAAATGGGGGAAGATCGGCGGGCCGTCCGCCGATCTGCTTTGGCGGACCGCCAACAGGGCCGGTGCTTATCCCCAGCAAGTTTCGGTCCGCTGAAATATCGGTTTACGGCTGGTTGCGAAAGCTCGGGCAGGGCCCGCCGATGACGGTCACAATGGGGCTTCGGTCGAGCGGGGCGGCGCCCCGCGGCTGACGCGATGTTGCATTGCGTCAGGCAGGCATATGCCGGGAGACCCAATAAGCATAAGGAGCGACCATGAATCGAAAGCACCAGCGCGCTGAGATGGCTTTGCATCGTGAACGGGTGAACGACAGCTTGCACGAGCTGCTTGCCGGGACCGAAGACCTTTTGCGTTCGACGGCTTCGTACACGGGCTCCGAAATCGAGGCGGCTCGCGCCCGCCTCAAGCGCCAATTGGCCGATGCGCGCGAATCCGCGGGGGAATGGGAAGGCGTTGCCCGGGAGCGCGCGCGCCGCGCAACCGCCTACGCGGACGAATACGTTCACGAAAACGCCTGGAAGTCGGTAGGGGTGGCCGCGGTGGTAGGCGCCTTGCTCGGCTGCTGCCTGGTAGCGGGAAGCCGGCGCTAAAGGCGCATCATGAGACCGCCACCGGCCTTGGGCCGGTTCGGGCCAGGCGTGGGCCCGCGGCATGGCGTGGCTGGCGCGATGCGATGGACGCGCGCGCTGCTGCTGGCCTGCGCCGCGTCCGTGCTGGCTGCCTGCGCCAGCGTTCCCGACGCACAAGAGCGCCAGGCGCGCGCCGCGCAGGCGGGCCTGTCCGCCGACGCGGCGCGCGACAGCTACCGCCGCGGCCAGGGCATCGCGGCGGATCCGCAAACACCGAAAGACGATTTTCTGGCACGCCATCTGGCGGTGGAGCAGGCGGTCAGCGGCGCGCCGCTCGTGCCCGGCAACCGGGTGTGGCTGCTCGCGGACGGCCCCAGCACCTATAAGGCCATGCTGCAGTCCATCGGGCAGGCGCGCCGGTATGTCCACATGGAAACCTATATTTTCGAGGACGACGCGGAAGGGGCGCGGTTCGCGGACGCCCTGATCGCGGCGCGCAAGCGCGGCGCCGAGGTGTCCCTGATGGTCGATGCGGTGGGCACCCTCAATACGCCCGACGCCTTGTTCGAGCGCCTGCGCGATAACGGGGTTCAGGTCGCGGTATTCAACCCGGTCAACCCGGCGCGCGCGCGGGCCGGCTGGTCGCCCAATCAGCGCAATCACCGCAAGGTGCTGGTGGTGGACGGCAAGGTCGGCTACCTGGGCGGGATCAACGTCAGCAGCGTCTACGAGTCGTCGTCCCTATCGGGTAGCGGGGGGCGGTCGGGCACTGGCTCCGGGGCGGGGTCCGGCGCGGGGAAGGCCGATGCGCAGCCCGCCGGCGACGCTAAGTCCTCACCATGGCGCGACACGCATCTGCGCATCGAGGGCCCGGCGGTGGCGCAACTCGAACAGGTCATCCAGTCGGGCTGGGAATCGCAGGCCAAGGAACCCATCAAGGGCGGCGGCACGTATGTCGCGCCGCCTGCGGGAACGACACGCGTGCGGATTCTGGCCAATCAGCCCGATCGCAGCGACGGCTATACCGTCTATCTCACGTTGATGTCCGCCTTTGAAAGCGCGCAGAAATCCATACATATCACCATGGCGTACTTCGTGCCCGATCCGGCGTTCATCGACGCGCTGACGGCCGCCGCCCGGCGTGGCGTGGATGTGGTTCTGGTGTTGCCCGGTTTCAGCGATTCATCGCTGGTGTTCAATGCCGGGCGGTCGCACTACACCGATCTGCTGCGCGCCGGCGTCAAGGTCTATGAGCGGCGCGATGCGCTGCTGCACGCCAAGACGGCGGTGGTGGACGGCGTCTGGTCTACGGTGGGCTCCAGCAACATGGACTGGCGCAGCTTTGCCTTGAATTACGAGGTCAATGCCGTGGTGCTGGGCCCCGAGTTCGCGGCCGAGATGGAAGCGCTGTTCCAGCGCGATGTGGAAGACTCCGTGCGTATCACGCCCGAGGCCTGGAAGGACCGGGGCGTGGATGACCGCTTCATGGAGATTTTCTCGCGGATGTTCGAGCGCTGGCTGTAGCGCCCGGCCAGCCGCTTCAGGCGTAGCCCGCTACGCGCGGGGCAGCGTGTTCCTGCGCCAGGGCGGTGGTGATGTCGTGGGTCGGTTGGAACGACTGGGCTTGCGCCATCGCCCAGCCCGCACGGAACACCTGGTGGCGGAATTCCCCGCGCAGCAGCTCGCCGGGGGAAAGTTCGGGGAACAGCGCGGACAGCAGACGGATTTCACTGGACGAGATGCGACGCGCGATATGGTGCGGGCGCAATTGGCCGGGGTGGGTCAGACCGGCCGCCGCCAGCAGTTCCGCCAGCGCATGCAGGGTGTTCTTATGGAAGTTGGCCACGCGCTGCGCCTTGTCGGGGACGACCAGCGCGCGCTGGCGCAAGGGATCTTGCGTGGTGACGCCCGTGGGGCATTTCCCGGTGTGGCAGGCCTGGGCCTGGATGCAGCCGATGGCGAACATGAAGCCGCGCGCAGCATTGCACCAGTCGGCGCCCATGGCCATGACACGGGCCATGTCGAAGGCGGTGATGATCTTGCCCGACGCGCCTAGCTTGATGCGATCCCGCAGGTTGACGCCGATCAGCGTGTTGTGGACCAGCCGCAGCGCTTCGCGCAACGGCGTGCCGACGTGGTCGACGAACTCCACGGGCGCGGCACCCGTGCCGCCTTCGGCGCCGTCCACGACGATGAAGTCCGGGGTAATGCCGGTCTCCAGCATGGCCTTGACGATGGCGAACCACTCCCAAGGGTGGCCGACGCAGAACTTGAAGCCGACCGGCTTGCCGCCCGAGAGCTCGCGCAGGCGCGCCACGAACTTCATCAGGCCGATAGGCGTGTCGAAGGCGGAATGGCTGGCCGGCGAGTTGCAGTCCTGCCAGGCGGCGACGCCGCGCGCTTCGGCGATCTCGGGGGTCACCTTGCCCGCGGGCAGGATGCCGCCATGACCGGGCTTGGCGCCTTGCGACAGCTTGATTTCGATCATCTTGACCTGCGGCGTACAGGCGTTCTTGACGAAAGCCTCTTCGGAGAACGCGCCCTGTTCGTCGCGGCATCCGAAATAGCCCGAGCCGATGTTCCACACCAGGCTGCCGCCCGGCTGCCGATGGTAGCGGCTGATGCCGCCTTCGCCGGTGTCGTGCGCGAAGTTGCCCTGGCGGGCGCCTTCATTCAATGCCAGGACGGCGTTGGCGGACAGCGCGCCAAAGCTCATGGCGGACACGTTGAACGCCGACATGGAATAGGGCTGCGTGCATTCCGGGCCGCCCACGGTGACCCGGAAATCCGTGTCGTTGATGTGCGATGGCGACATCGAATGGTTGATCCATTCGTAGCGGTCGCCATAGACGTCTTCCTGGGTGCCGAAGGGGCGCTTGTCGATCTCGCGCTTGGCGCGCTGGTAGACGATGGAACGCTGCGCGCGCGAGAACGGCGAGGCTTGTGTGTCGTCTTCCAGGAAGTACTGGCGGATCTCGGGGCGGATGAACTCGAAGAGAAAGCGCAGGTTGCCCAGGACCGGGTAGTTGCGCCGGATCGCATGCCGCGTCTGGATCAGGTCATAGACGCCCAGGGCGCCCAGCATCAGCAGCGGGACGGCGGCGGTCAGCCACCATAGCGAGCGTGTCGCGGCCAGCGCGCTTGTGATCGCGGCGCCCGCCAAGGTCAAGAAAAAGGCCGAGTACCGGCCAGCAATCCAGTTCATGTCCCTCTCCGTATTTCGGAATGGAGCCACCATACACCAGCCCAGCCGTCTGGCCGATGAATGAATGGATGGCGGGGTGCGCGCGCCGGGAAGGCGGCGCACGCCGGGAGCCGCGTGCCGGAGCCGGGGTGCGCCCAAAAAAAAATCCCCTGAATTTCAGGGGACCATTCTTGAGGCGCTGATACTCAGCAGCTCGAGGCGGGCGGCGTCTTTTCGACAGCCAGGCCGAACAGCGGGCGCAGGTGGACGCCCAGCGCGCTGCCAGCGAAGGCGGCCGGCAGCCACAGCCAGGCATGCAGGCTGCCCGACAGGATGCCGCTGAAATACGCGCCGATATTGCAGCCGAAGGCCAGGCGGGCGCCATAGCCCAGCAGCAGGCCGCCGATGACGGCGCCCGCCAGCGACCGGGCGGGGACCTTCCAGATGGGGGCGAACTTGCCGGCGGCGCTGGCGGCGGCCAGTGCGCCCAGCATCAAGCCGATGTCCATGACAGTCGTGACATCCTGGCGCAGCGGCGCGGCCAGCGAGGGCTGCTTGCTCCAGTAGGCCCAGGTGGCCACGTCGCCCGTCACGGCATTCAGCGCCTTGGCGCCCCACAGTGCAAAAGCGGAGGTGATGCCCCACGGGCGCCCGGCCAGCGCCAGCGTGGCGAAGTTCAATACCACCAGCGCCACGCCGCCCCAGATCAGCGGCCACGGGCCTTGCAACAGCGAGGCGGGCCGGGCGGTGCGCGAGGCGAACGAGATCACGTGGCCATGGCGACGCTTTTCCAGCGCCGTGGCGGCCCAGGCGATCAGCACGAACACCGCCAGGTTGGCGATGAGCGCAGGAGCCAGCCCCCAGGTCTTGATGAGCGAGGTGGGCGCCAGCGCGGGCAGGCTGGACCACCAGCCGAAATTGGCGGTGGCGATCACCGAGCCCACGATGAAGAACAGCAGCGTCACGACCATGCGGGTATTGCCGCCGCCGACGGCGAACAACGTGCCCGACGCGCATCCGCCGCCCAGTTGCATGCCGATGCCGAACAGGAAAGCGCCGAGCACGACGGACACGCCGGGTGGCGATACGAAGCCGCTTACGGGTTGGCCGAACAACGTGCCTGCCGCCAGGAAGGGGAAAAACAGCAGCACGCCCACGCCCAGCATGAACATCTGCGCACGCAGGCCCGCGCCACGGCGATCCGATACGAACACGCGCCAAGCCTGGGTGAAACCGAACGAGGCGTGATAAAGGGTGACGCCAAGCAAAGCGCCGATCACCCACAGCGCGCCCTGCCGCCAGCTGACGGTCTGGTTCAGGTACAGGGCACCCGCCAGCACCAGCAGCAGCGCAAGCCAGAGCGGCTTGCGGTTGATCCGGATGGGCGGCAAGGCCGAAGGCAGGGGCAGGGAGGAAGCGTTGGCGCTCATGGAAGTCTCGGGTGAATCGGGAGAGTAGCCGCGAGTCTAAAACGGCTTGTAAATTTCTCAAAACATCAAATCATGCTTCGTTAATAACTAAAAGTTATATATGGCCGACGCCGTGGCCTGCGGGCTCACTGCAAGCGCCACACCAGCGCCGCCAGTGTCAACAGCAGCACGGGCAGCGTCAGCACGATGCCCACCTTGAAGTAGTAGCCCCAGGTGATGCGCAGGCCCTTGCGCGCCAGCACATGCAGCCAGAGCAGGGTCGCCAGGCTGCCGATCGGCGTGATCTTCGGGCCCAGATCGCTGCCGATAATGTTGGCATAGATCATCGCGTCCCGCACGGGGCCGGTGGCGGTGGTTTCCGCGATGGATAGCGCGCCTATCAGCACCGTCGGCAGGTTGTTCATGACGGACGACAGAAAGGCGGTGATCAGGCCGGTGCCCATCGCCGCGCCCCACAAGCCATGTTCCGCGAAACGGTCCAGTACCTGCGCCAGATGGGCCGTCAGGCCGGCATTGCGCAGGCCATACACCACCAGGTACATGCCAAGCGAGAAGATCACGATATGCCAGGGCGCCTCGCGCATGATCCGGCGGGTGCCGACGACGTGCTGGCGCCCCGCGATCAGCAGCAGGCCGAGCGCGCCCGCGGCGGCGATGGCGCTGACCGGGATGCCCATGGGCTCCAGAATGAAAAACCCCGCCAGCAGCAGGCCAAGCACCACCCAGCCGGCGCGGAATGTGATCTTGTCGCGTATCGCCGAGGCGGGAGCCGGCAGTTGGCTCACGTCGTAGCGCGGGGGAATGCTCTTATGAAAGAACAGCAGCAGGACGGCCAGCGTGGAGCCGACGGCCACGAGGTTCACCGGCAGCATTATCGATGCGTATTCGCCGAAGCCGATGCCGAAGAAGTCCGCCGACACGATGTTTACCAGGTTGGACACGATCAGCGCGATGCTGCCGGTGTCCGCGATGAAGCCCGCGGCCATCACGAAGGCCAGCGAGGCGCCGGGGCCAAATCCCAGCGCCAGCAGCATCTCCATGACGATGGGCGTCAGGATCAGCGCCGCGCCGTCGTTGGCGAACAGCGCGGAGACGGCGGCGCCCAGCAGGACGATCAGCACGAACAGCAGCCGTCCGCGTCCTCCGCCCCAGCGCGCCACATGCAGCGCGGACCATTCGAAGAAGCCGGCTTCGTCGAGGATCAGGCTGGTGATGATGATGGCGATGAAGGTGGCGGTGGCGTTCCAGACGATGCGCCAGACATCGGCGATGTCGGCCAGGTGAACCACGCCGGTCGCCAGCGCAAGGCCCGCTCCGATCACGGCACTCCATCCGATGGACAGGCCTTTGGGTTGCCAGATGACCAGGGTGATGGTGAAGATGAAGATGGCGACGGCAAGCAGCATGGATATGAATCAGGAAAGAGGGTGTGCGCTGATCCAGGCCACCAGCAGGCTGACGGTCAGCACCGAGGCCACGGTGCTGACCAGAATGGCGCGCGAGGTCACGCGGGCATCGCGGCCATACATTTTGGCCAGCATGAAGGGGCCGGTGCCGATGGGAAGCGCGCTCATCAGCACGGCGGTCCACGCCCACAGCGGCGGCATCGGAAACACGTAGAAAGCGAGCACCGCCGTGACGGCGGGCTGCAGCAAGAGCTTGCCTGCCACCAGGCGCAAGACACCGGGGCCCGCGCTGGCGGTTTCCGTCTGCGCCAGAAACAGGCCGATGGTCACCAGCGCGCAGGGGCTGGCGGATGCGCCCAGCAAGGACACGTAGCGGTCCACGCCTTCCGGCAGGGTCAGGCCGGTGGCGGCCCAGGCCAGGCCGAGTACCGGGGCGACCAGCAGCGGATTGCGCATCAGGGCGCGTCCGACCTTGAGCAGCGTCGCGGTCAGGTTGGGCGTCTGCTGGCGGTCGAATTCGATGAGTGCGATGGCGAAGCCGAACAGCACGCTGGCGGTGAGCAGCGTGGTGAAGGTCGCGGGCGCCAGGCTTTCCGCTCCGAACAGCGCCAGGCAAAGCGGAATGCCCATATAGCCGGCGTTGGCGTACGACGCGGCGAGGCCTTCGATGCTGCGGTCGGTCAGTGCATGAGGCGCGCGCCTGGCGGGCAGAAAGGATGCCAGGAAGGTGACCGCGATGCCGCCGGCGAATGCGGCGACAAAACCCCAATGCGCCATGTGCTTCAAATCGACCTGCGTCATGGCGCGAAACAGCAGCGCGGGTAAGGACAGGTAGACCACGTAGCGGTTCAGCGCGTCGGTGGCGCCGGGGCCCAGCACGCGCCACCGGGCAGCCAGCCAGCCGGTCAGGATCAGCGCAAAGACTGGCAGGGCGGCGGTGACGACGGCATTCATGGGCGCGGGGTGGGGGGGCGGGAAGGCGCTTATTCTACTTGGGCGCACCGCTAGTCTTGCGGGTGACCAGCAGAATGCCCAAGGCCGCCAGCGCCATGCCCGGCCAGGCGAGCGCGGGGATGGGCTCGCGCAGAATCACCAGGGCGATGACTGCCGTGCACGGCGGCACCAGAAAGAATAGCGCGGACACCCGCGAGGCTTCACCGTGCCGGATCATGGTCAACAGCAGCGTGATCGCCACCAGGGAATTGCCCACCACCAGATAGGCCAGCGAACCCAGCAGGGCCCCCGTCCATTCGATATGCATCGGCTCCAGCCAGTAGGCCAGCGGCGCGGTGACGGCAAGGCCGACGGTGTACTGCACCAGATTGGAGGTGACGGGATGGGTCTGTGCGCCGAAGCGCTTTTCATACAGGGTGCCGCCGGTGATGCAAAGCAGGGCGCTGACCCCGAACAGCAGGCCCAATGGCGCCAGCACGTCGATCGAGGCCTTGGCGACGATGACGAGCGCGGCCCCCGCCACGCCCAATGCCAGGCCCGCCCAGCGCCTGGCGTCGACCTGTTCGCGCGCGATCGCCGGCGCCAGCAAACCGATCAGGATCGGTTGCAGGGACGTGATGAGCGCCAGGCCGCCGGCCGACATCCCTTGTTTGAGCGACAGATAGGTGAAGCAGAAGTAGCCTGCCTGCAACAGAAGGCCGACCACGGCCAGATGGATCCAGGCGCGGGCCCGGGCTGGCGGGGGCGGGCGCAGCACCAGCAGGAAGGGCGCCAGGATGAGCACCACGCAGGCGTAGCGCAGGGCCAGGAATGTCAGCGGATCAGCATAGGCCAACCCCACCTTGAGCACGACGAAACCGCTGGACCACAGCAGCAGGAAGAGCGCGGGAGCGGCTTTCAACCAGGCGGGGGGAGCGGCGGGCGGCATGGCGGAACATGGGCGTCGTGGGCAAGCCGCGATCGTACCCCTTTTCGTCCCTCCTTCATCCCTGCGAAAATGCGGCGTAGGATTCTTTTATTCATTTGCTGCACGCGAGGGAAAGGACATGTCGGCCAACAAACAAGCAACGGTGCGTATCGCCTTGGGAACGTGGGATCGCCTGCGCGAGGATGCCTATTCAGTGCGCCACGAAGTGTTCGTCGTTGAACAGAACGTGCCGCCCGAGGTCGAGCTCGATGACGACGACGCGGTGTCCGTGCATGCCGTGGCGTACGGGCCCGACGGCACGCCGATGGGCACCGGGCGCCTGCTGCCCGATGGCCATATCGGCCGCATGGCCGTGCACAAGCGGGCGCGCGGAATGGGCGTGGGCAGCCAATTGCTGGATGCGCTGATCGGGCAGGGCCACGGAGACGGCCACCGCATGCTGGTGCTGCACGCGCAGACGCATGCCGCGGGCTTTTATGAAGCGCACGGCTTCACGGTGGAAGGCGAGGAGTTCGTCGAGGCCGGCATTCCGCACGTGGTCATGACGCGCGTGCTGAAATAACAGGTCTTGGATAGCGAGGCCCGGGGCGGCGCTACGGTGACGAGGCCCGGGTCGTGACGTGGTGCCGCGGGGCCGCAGGCCCTGCGCGCCGCTTTGATCAGGACCCGAAAAGCAAAAACCCCGAACGCTTACGCGTACGGGGTTTTACTTGGCGCATCACGACAGGTACCTCGTGATGTAATAATTGGTGCCCAGGAGAGGACTCGAACCTCCACACCTTGCGGCACACGGACCTGAACCGTGCGCGTCTACCAATTCCGCCACCTGGGCGCTGTTGCTTTAACGTTGCTTCGCTTTCGCGTTGTTTCGTGTTCAGCAGCAGAGGAACGAGATTATGCATACTTTCTTTGAAGTGTGCAAGTCGATCCGCTTTTTTTCACTTTTTTTTGTTCGGGCGGCTTTCGATATAGTGTCGCCCATGTCCCGTACCCTCTGCACGCGATGCCTGCGCCCTCAATCGCACTGTCTGTGCGCCCGGATTCCCTCGCTGTCCTGCCGTACGCGCGTGGTGGTGCTGCAGCACCCGAGCGAAGCGCGCCACGCGTTGAATACGGCCAGGCTCGCCGTGCTGGGCCTGGAGGGCGCGCGCAGGGTGGTGGGCGAGTATTTTTCCGAAAGCGATTGGTCGGTGCCGGGCCATGCGCCGCGCCTGCTGTTTCCGGGTGACGGGGCCGAGGTGCTGGGGCCGGGCTATGGGGGCGACCTGGGCGTGCCCGTTTCGCTCATCGTGCCGGACGGAACGTGGGGGCATGCGCGCAAACTTCTGCATATCAATCCCGCGCTCGCCGCCTTGCCGCGGGTCATGCTGCCTGCCGGGCTGTCCACGCGCTATCGCGTGCGTCATGCCGACGTGCCGGGTGCGCTGTCCACCATCGAGGCCGTAACGCACGCCCTGAACGCCATCGAATCGCCGCGCAATTTCGACTCGCTGCTCGATCCCTTCGAGGCGCTGATCGACGGGCAGATCGATGGAATGGGGGCGGATCTTTATGCGCGCCACCATTTGAATCGCAAGGTTCCCTGGCGTTGAGCGGCGCCGTCGCCGGCATAAGCGGGGCAGGGCAGAAGCTGGATGTCTCGGAAAGCTGGCTGTCTCGGAAATTTAATCGCGCAAAGCAAAAGCCCCGGAGATCTTTCGATTTCCGGGGCTTTTCAGCTTTTACCTTGCCAGGATTTATCACCCTGACTATCGGGGCAATCTTGATTGCCCCGATTTGAATTCCGTGGTGCCCAGGAGAGGACTCGAACCTCCACACCTTGCGGCACACGGACCTGAACCGTGCGCGTCTACCAATTCCGCCACCTGGGCACTGAGAGATACTGTCAGAACTATGTGCTACGCTGCCGCCCTAGTTGCATCGTTTGGCTCAACATATTTGATTAAACTGTTGAACTAAAACATGCGCCAGAGTGCAGTTGGTTTTACAATGGGTTTTTTCAAACCCTTGGGTTTTGTTCAAACCCCTTTTGTTCAAACCCCTTCTGACCATTTTCTGCTTCAGTGTTCAGCCTTGGGCGAACCACAGAAGCTGCGCATTATATACGGAAATTTTAGCTTTGGCAAAACGATCGAATAACGAATCGAATAACAACAGATCAACACCCTTGCCCGAAGCGCCGCCGGACTTCGACCCTGATGTTCCGTCCCGTGAAGCCATCCTGACAGCGCTGCGCGCCGCGGGAGCACCGTTGTCTCCGGTTGAACTGGCCGAGCGCATGGGCGTGGAACGCGCGGCGACGATGGTGGGCTTCGAGCGCCGCCTGGGTGCCATGGAGCGCGACGGGCAATTGATGCCCAACCGCAAGGGCGTGCTGCTGTTGGCTACGAAGCTGGACTTCATCGCCGGCAAGGTGCTGGGTCACCGCGACGGCTTCGGCTTCCTGCTGCGCGATGATGGCGGACCCGATCTGTTCCTGTCTCCGCGCGAGATGCTGAAGGTGCTGCACGGCGACCGCGTGCTGGTGAAGCCAACGGGCGAATACCGGGGCAAGCCGGAAGGCACCATCGTCGAAGTCATCGAACGCCGCACCAACAAGCTGGTGGGGCGCTTTCTGCATGAGCACGGCCTGTCCATCGTCGCGCCCGAAGACCAGCGCATCAAGCACGACATCCTGATTCCTCCCAGCGACACCAATGGCGCCCAGCACGGGCAGGTCGTCGCGGTCGAAATCATGGAGCAGCCCACGCGCCACACGCAGCCGCTGGGCCGTGTTGCCGAGGTGCTGGGCGAGATCGACGACCCCGGCATGGAAATCGAGATCGCGGTGCGCAAGTTCGATGTGCCCGTCGAATTTTCGGAAGCCGCCCGCAAGCAGGCCGCGCGCCTGCCCGACGTGGTCACGAAAGCCGATCTGAAAGGCCGGGTGGACTTGCGCGACGTGCCGCTCATCACCATTGACGGCGAAGACGCGCGCGACTTCGACGACGCGGTGTATTGCGAACCCGTGGAATTGGGCACTGGCCAGCGCAAGCGTCCCGGCTGGCGTCTGCTGGTTGCCATCGCCGACGTAAGCCACTATGTGCGTCCGGGCGATGCGCTGGATGACGACGCCATCGAGCGCGGCACCAGCGTGTACTTCCCTCGCCGGGTCATTCCGATGCTGCCGGAGTCCCTGTCCAACGGCCTGTGTTCGCTGAATCCGGATGTGGACCGCCTGGTGCTGGTGTGCGACATGGTCATCCCCGCCACGGGGGCCAAGGCCGGCACCGTCACGGCCTACCAGTTCTACAACGCGGTCATGCATTCGCATGCGCGCACGACCTACACGAATATCTGGGCCGCCCTGCAGCAGCCCGGCGGCCCGGCCGCGCACGCGATGCGCAGCGTCATGCCCCACGTCCAGCACCTGTACGAGCTCTTTCAGGTGCTGTCGCAGGGGCGCAAGAAGCGCGGCGCCATCGACTTCGATACGGTCGAGACCAAGATCGTCTGCAATGAATTGGGACGCATCGAACAGATCGTGCCATCCGTGCGCAACGATGCGCACAAACTGATCGAAGAGTGCATGCTGGCAGCCAACACGTGCGCGGCCGACTTCATGACGCGCAGCAAGCATCCCGGTCTGTATCGCATACACGAAGGCCCGACGCCGGAACGCCTGCAATCGCTGCGTGAATTCCTGCGCACGATGGGCTTGTCGCTGGGCGGAGGCGAGATGCCCACCGCCAAGGATTACGGCGACTTCCTCGATTCCGTGCGCGGCCGCCCCGACTACCAGCTCTTGCAGACGATGTGCCTGCGCTCCATGCAGCAGGCCGTCTACAGCCCCGACAACATGGGCCACTTCGGCCTGTCCTATCCGGGCTACGCCCACTTCACGTCGCCGATCCGCCGCTACCCCGATCTGCTGACGCACCGCGTGATCAAGGCCCTGTTGGCGGGGCAGCGTTACGTGCCCAGCCTGGATGACCACGCGGTCGTCATTGGCCGCACGCAACGCGAACACGAGCAGGCCATCTGGGAAAAGATGGGCCTGGTCCTGTCCGCCAGCGAACGCCGCGCGGACGAGGCTTCGCGCGATGTCGAGGCCTGGCTCAAGTGCTGGTTCGTCAAGGAGCGCGTGGGCGAGGACTTCAGCGGCACGGTCACCGGCGTGGCCAGCTTCGGCATCTTCGTCACGCTCGACACCCTGCACGTCGAGGGCCTGGTGCACGTCTCGGAACTGGGCGGCGAATACTTCCAGTTCAACGACGCCCTGCATGAGCTGCGCGGCGAGCGCACGGGCATGCGCTACCGCCTGACCGACAAGGTGCAGGTGCAGGTGTCGCGCGTGGACCTGGAAGCGCGTCGCATCGAATTCCGCCTGGTTCAGGGCACGAGCTTTGACGCGCTGCGCAAGGCGGCGGCCCGCGGGCCCGACGAGCCCGTGCGCCGCGTGAAGAAGGCGGCGTCGCCCAAGCCCGCTGCCCTGAAGGGGCAGACCGCCAAGGAAAGGCGTGCCGAGGCCAAGAAGGCCAGCAAGCCGCCCAAGGCAACCAAGCGGGCCGCGCCGGCCAAAAAGGCCGTCCACAAGCGGCACTGATGCGCGCGCCGCGTTCCTTATGGCCATGCCGTCGTTTGGCGGCGTGGCCTTAAGGGGTAACATTGCGGTTATTGCCGGCCTGATCCGGTGGCCCGCCCCGCTCTGGGGCGGGTATTCGTTTATCTAAAGGTATTGCTTTATGGCGTCGACCCAAGTTCTTGCCGGGTTTCACGCGGTTGTCGCGCGGCTGCGCCACGCGCCCGAGTCGATCAAGGAAATCTATGTCGAGGCCTCCCGCCGCGACAAGCGCATGCAGACACTCATCGAGCAGGCTGAAAAGGCGGGCTGCCGCCTGCACCCGGTCCCGATGGAGCGGCTGGACGGCCTGTCGCGCGGCACGCGCCACCAAGGCGTCGTGGCGCTGGCCGATGAGCGCCAGCTTGCGGTCGATGTGGATGAAGTGCTCGACGTGATCGAGGGCCCGCCGCTGCTGCTGATACTCGATGGCGTGACCGATCCCCACAATCTGGGCGCCTGCCTGCGCACCGCGGATGCCGCGGGCGTGCATGCGGTGATCGCGCCGCGCGACCGGGCCGTCGGCCTGAACGCCACCGTGCAGCGCGTGGCCTGCGGGGCGGCGGACACCGTGCCCTACCTGATGGTGACCAATCTGGCTCGCACCATGCGCAGCCTGAAGGACCGCGGGGTGTGGCTGGTGGGCACCGACGATCAGGCCACCGGCAGCATGCATCAGATTGACGCGCGCCAGCCGATGGCGTGGGTCATGGGCGCCGAAGGCGAGGGTATGCGCCGCCTGACCCGTGAAACCTGCGACCAGCTCGTGAACATTCCCATGCTGGGTTCCGTTGAAAGCCTGAACGTCAGCGTGGCCAGCGCCGTCTGTCTCTACGAGACCGTGCGCCAGCGCCAATCGTAATCCGGCCTCGTTTTGTAGATTCCCTTTTTCTTTCGCGTCAGCCCATCATGCACCAGAACGGCTTCACCACCACGATCCTCCATTCCGACCGCAATCAATCCGTCGAGCACGGAGCGGTGCACAAGCCGATGCATCCATCGTCCGAGTTCGCGTACGACGATGCGCGCGAGCTGGCCGCGGTGTTCCAGGGCAAGGCGGGCTTCACCTACGCGCGCCAGGGCACGCCCACGACCACCGCGCTGGAAGCCAAGATCAATCAGATGGAAGGCGGCAAGGGCACGGTCAGCTTCTCGACCGGCATGGCGGCGCTGGCGGCCATCTTCACGACGCTGCTGCGCCAGGGCGATCATCTGGTCTCCAGCCAGTTCGTGTTCGGCAACACGAACAGCCTGTTCGGCACGCTGCAGGAACTGGGCGTGGAGATCACGTTCGTGGATGCGACCGATTCTTCGCAGGTGAGGGCGGCGATCCAGCCCAATACGCGCATGGTCTTCACCGAGACCATCGCGAACCCGGGCACGCAGGTGGCCGACCTGGCCGTGATCGGCGAGATCTGCCGCGAGAAGGGCCTGGTCTATGTCGTGGACAACACGTTGACTTCGCCCTGGATGTTCCGCCCCTCGTCGGTCGGCGCGTCGCTCGTGATGAATTCGCTGTCCAAGTACATAGGCGGGCACGGCAACGCCTTGGGCGGCACCGTGACGGACACCGGTCTGCATGACTGGTCCGGCGACGCCAACATCCATGAGACCTACCGCAAGGGTCCGTCGACGGGCTGGGGCCTGACGCAGATCAAGAAGAAGGGACTGCGCGACATGGGCGGCACGCTGGCCGCCGAACCGGCGCACCGCATCGCGGTGGGCGCCGAGACGCTGGCTCTGCGCATGGCGAAGCACTGCTCCAATGCGCTGGCGCTGGCGCGCTTCCTTGAAGAACATCCCGGCGTGGCCAAGGTGCATTACCCCGGGCTGGCCAGCCATCCGCAGCACGCCCGCGCGGCGGCGCTGTTCGGTTCGCGTTTTGGCGGGCTGCTGGGCGTGGAACTGGCCGACGGCGTCGATTGCTTCGATTTCCTGAACCGCCTGCGCATCGTGCTGATGGCGACCCATCTTGGCGACACCCGCAGCCTGGCGCTGCCCGCCGCCCACACCATCTATTACGAGATGGGCGCCGAGCGCCGCCGGCAGATGGGCATCGCGGACAGCCTGATCCGCGTGTCCGTCGGCATCGAGGACGAAGCGGATTTGCTGTTTGATTTCGATCAGGCGCTCAATGGTTGCCTGAAGGGATAATGCGGCACGCGCGCGGCCTGCTGACGGACGCGCGGGCAACGCAAACGGGGTGGGTCCCATGCTTATACAGATTGCAGAAGTGTTCACGGCGCAAGAGGCTGAAGAGGTCCGGCGCCGCCTGGATGCCGCCGATTGGGTGGACGGCAAGGTCACCGCGGGCTTCCAGTCGGCCGAGGTCAAGCGCAACCGCCAACTGCCCGAACAGCATCCCCTGGCGCAGGAACTGGGCAACCTGATCCTGCAGCGGCTGGCGGGCAACAATCTGTTCATGTCGGCCGCCTTGCCGCGCAAGATATTCCCGCCGCTGTTCAACCGCTATGAAGGCGGCGAGGCCTTCGGCTATCACGTGGACAATGCCGTGCGCGGCATAACGGGCTCGGCCGAGCGCGTGCGCACCGACCTGTCGGCCACGTTGTTCTTTTCCGATCCCGATTCCTACGAGGGCGGCGAGCTCGTCATCGACGACACCTATGGCCCGCGCGCCGTGAAGCTGCCTGCGGGGCATATGGTGCTGTACCCAGGCACCAGCCTGCACAAGGTCAACCCCGTCACGCGCGGGGCGCGCGTCAGTTCGTTCTTCTGGATGCAGAGCCTGGTGCGTGAAGACAGCCAGCGCGCGCTGCTTCTGGACATGGACGTGGCCATACAGCGCTTGAACCAGGACGTGGCGGGGCATGCGTCGATCGTGCAGCTCACCGGCATCTATCACAATCTTCTGCGCCGCTGGGCCGACGTTTGATGAAGCCTAAAGCGTTTTTTCCGGGTGTCGCGCAAACCCCTAAATTCGCGTTTTTGTTTATTGCGAAAACGCCTAAAAGCTAGTATTGACGCGGGTTGCGGTGAGGTTTTCGCTTGACAGCCGCGCCACGCCAAGGCCTAATACACGTCTGCGTCGCTGACGGTTTGAAGGCAACATGCCATCGAATCCTAAGCGGCGCAGCAGTTTAAAAGTTGTGCTTTGCAGCGCAAGATAAAAGTTTATCCACTGTCTGTTCGTCGTTTGCCGGGTCTTGCGTCCAATCGTGGCATCCAATCCTGACGGCCATGAACTGCTCTCCCGGCAGACTCCACACCTTGTGAGGGGTACACCTGAATGAACAAAACCGAACTCATCGATCACATCGCCAGCAAGGCCGATATTTCCAAGGCTGCAGCCGGCCGTTCGCTCGACGCCCTGATCGGTGCCGTGAAGACCACGCTGAAGAAGGGCGGTACGGTCACGCTGGTTGGCTTCGGCACGTTTGCAGTGTCGGCTCGCGCCGCGCGCACCGGCCGTAACCCGCGCACCGGCGAAACCATCAAGATCAAAAAGGCCAAGGTGCCGAAGTTCCGTCCGGGCAAGGCCCTGAAGGACGCCGTCAACTAATGGACGGCAGGCTGATCGCACGGCATGGCCCTCTGCGATTTGCCGACAAGTACGCGGTCCGGTATACTCCGGCCCGCGTATTGCTTTTGAGTAACCCAGTTGGCAGTTGCCTGTACGAATTTTCGTCTTGCATCCGCACCAGAATGGGTGCTTAGCTCAGTTGGTAGAGCGGCGCCTTTACACGGCGTAGGTCACAGGTTCGACCCCTGTAGCACCCACCAAAAGCGACCCTGAATCATGCTTGCATGGCATGAATTCCACATAAACCCGCACACGGCGCCGTGGCGGGTTTTTTGTTTTGGGCTCTTGAAGCTTGAAGCTGCGAGGCTTGTGAGGCTTGTGGGGCCTCCGGGTGGCCTGACGGGCAGTCGCCGGCCCCGACGGCACGCCGGGATCGGCGGGTAGGATTTTTGTACTGGTTCATATCGCACTTTTTTTTTTAGCGGCTGAACTTCAGTATTCACAGGGTTCATACACGGAAGGGGCTGTCCCGCTTTTCGTCCGAATCCGTCTGGCACAGGTACTAGTAGCTTCGCACCGTCACCCGCCTTTCCAAAAGGTAGACGAAATGAATGCTGGTAATTCGCCGCGAAATCTTCTGCTCGGCATTTTTTCGGCCGTCCTGGTCGCGGGCTGCGCTACTCCATCCGCACCGGTGGAATCAGGCTTTCTCCAGAATTATTCGATGCTGACCGAGCGGCCCGCCCCGGGCGGCGGCACCCGGCTGGTGTATCTGAACCCTGATTTCACGCCCGAACGCTACCACGCGGTGTGGCTTGCTCCCGTCGTGTACTACCCGGAACCTCAGCCTTCCGAGAATGTGTCGCTGGAAACCCTTACGCAGATTCGCGAGGCGGTCGATCGGTCGTTGCGGCAAAAGATCGGTCAAGAGGTTCAACTGGCCGACCGCCCGGGCCCCGGCGTGGCGCAGGTGCGTATCGCCATCACCGCGGTCGGGACCGCCACGCAGCCGCTCAAGGAATACCAATACATCCCCATTGCGTTGGTCATGACGGGAGCGAGGGCCGCGATGGAGGGCGGCATGCCGGCCAACGCCACGGTAGCCATCGAATCGCAGATCACGGATAGCAGATCGGGCGAACTGCTTTACGCATCGGTGCGTGGCGGCACCGGCGAAAGGGTCGCCAGCGCGATGCAGGGCCAGGGCGGTGTCCAGTTGTCGAAGCTGCAACCGCTTATCGACGAATGGACCACCGCGGCGGCCTATGAAATCCGGAAATATGTCAGACCGAGGTAAGCCTGTCCGGCGGTTGTGCCGGCAGCACGCCAGGGGCGCGTCCACTTCGACAGTTTGAAGCGCCCCACGCGGTTGCCCAGCGTTTCGCCGCCATTACGTGCGTTTCCGTATGAAAGCTGCATAAAGCCGTTCAACAACTTTTCGTGGGAAAGAAAATGAACATTACTCGTCGAAATTTGAACGCGGGGTGCTTGGCTTTGCTTGCGACCGGCGGCTTGGGCGCGTCAGTGCGCGCCGCGGAGGGGCTGGTTGCCGATCTGCCGGAGGCAAGCGAGGGGTTCTCGACGGCGGTCGACGCATACATCTATGCCTATCCCCTTGTGACGATGGAGCTGACCAGGAGGGTCATCACGAACGTCGCGGAACCGGTGGGGACGCGGGCTCCGATGGGGCATCTCATCAAGTTGCGGAAATACCCGGACGCGCATTTCCGCGATGTGACCGCGCCAAATGCGGACACGCTGTATACGACAGCCTTTTTCGATGTGGGAGCCGAGCCATGGGTGGTGAGCCTGCCAGATATGAACAAACGCTATGCGCTGTTTCCCATGCTGGACGGCTGGACGACGGTTTTCGACGTTCCCGGCAAGCGGACGACGGGAACCCAAGCGCAGACTTTCGTGGTTACGGGGCCAGGGTGGGAGGGGCAGGTCCCGCAGGGCATGACGCAATACAAGTCGCCGACAAGCATTGTGTGGCTGCTTGGCCGCATCTACTGCACGGGCACTCCCGAGGACTATGCGGAGGTGCACAGGCTGCAGGACGAAGTAAAGATCTTTCCCTTGAGCGCAATGGGGAAAGAATGGAAGCCGCCCCAAGGCAAGGTCGATCCGGCGATAGACATGAAGGCGAGCGTGCGCGATCAAGTCAACAAGATGGACGCGATCGAGTATTTCACGCTGTTTTCGGAACTCTTGAAAAGGAACCCGCCGTACGCTGCGGATGCACCCATGGTTGCCAGGTTGGCCTCCATAGGAATCGTGCCAGGACAGGATTTTGACAAGACGAAGCTTGATCCTGCTTTCGTGAAGCGTGTGCCCGAAATCGGCTTTGGACGCATCATGGCGCACTTCAAATCCAGCGATGGCGATATCCAGGAAATCGACGGATGGGGCTTTACGACCAAGACCGGGATCTATGGCACGAATTATGTCCAACGGGCATTGATCACGGCGATCGGCCTGGGCGCCAACAGGCCGCAGGATGCGATTTATCCGACTTCGCTCAAATCCGCCAGCGGCAAGGTAATGCGCGCCTACGACGGGTCCGAGAAGTATGTGCTGACCTTCAAAAAAGGGATGACGCCGCCCGTTTCCGGATTCTGGTCGTTGACCATGTACGACGAGGATTATTTCTTTGTCGACAATCCGCTTGATCGCTACTCGATCAGCGCGCGCCAGCCCTTGAAGGCGAAAGCCGACGGTTCGATCGATCTGCTCATTCAGCATGTATCACCGGGCGCCGAACTGGAGTCCAACTGGTTGCCGGCGCCCAAGGGCAAGTTCATCTTGATGATGCGGCTCTATTGGCCCAACGAAAGCAATCCATCCATCATCGACGGCTCCTGGGTGATTCCGCCGGCCAGAAGGGTCAGTTGACAGCCAATGGAGGGGGCAGGGGCGCCGCGCAGTTGGCGCTGCCTGCCGTTCAATGAGTTCCACCGTGAGGTTCGCGATGAAAAACAGTACCGTGTGTTATCTGTTTTTTTGCCTCTTCTGGATGGGCCGGGCATTTGGCGCGGATCCGGCCCCGGCTTCCCCGGCAAGCGCCCAGGATGCGCCGACGGAATGGGAGTTTTCGGTCACGCCGTACCTGTGGGCCACCGGCCTTTCCGGCAAGACTTCGCAGTTCCATCTTCCCACCGTCGATATCGACGCGAGCTTCGACAAGATTTTCGATGACCTCAATTTTGCCGCCATGGTGATCGGCGATGCGCGCAAGGGGCGGTACAGCGTGTTCGGGGACGTCATCTATACCGACATTTCTTCGGATGGCGCAAGCCCACGGGGCGTGCTTGCGACGAGCGCCGATGTGAAGGCGACGACGTTCGCGGGAATGATAGGCGTCGGCTATTCGGTGCTGAAAACCTCGCCGCACCACTTGGACCTCGTGGCGGGCGCTCGGGTCTGGTCTGTCGACACGGAGGTTTCATTCAGTGGAGGCGTCCTGCATGGCAGGAAACGGAGCGATAGCGCGACGTGGGTGGATGCCCTGGTGGGGCTCCGCGGCATTTACGCCTTCAATTCGAAGTTCTATGCGACGGGCTGGGGCTTGATCGGCGCGGGGGGCGCGGACCTGGACTGGGATGTCGGCCTCGGGTTCGGTTACCACTTCAACGACCGATTCTCCGCGACGTTCGGTTACCGGGCGCTCGGCGTGGATTACCGCCAAGGGAGTTTTGTGTTCGACGTGGTGCAGAAGGGGCCGATGGCCGGCTTGACGATCCGCTTCTAGCGGGCGAGCCGCATTCCGGCTATTCCAGGCCGGTGGCGGATTTTTCGTATCAGAACGCGATGGCGTGGCCGGGTGCGGGGGGCACCGCCCTGTCGCCGGGTTTGATCCCGGTCAGGACATGTGCTGGCCCAGACGAAATACAACGTGCGAATCATTCGCATTTAAGATACTATAACGGGCTTGTACCGGTCAGCCGGCGTCGCCTTTCTGTGCGCGTCTTTTCCCTGGCTGGCCGGATAAGTCAATGCACCCTGGCTGATTCATGCCTAGTTTTCAACGCGGTTGGAATTCTTCTTCGCGGTCTTCTTTTGGTATACGCGCAGGCGCTGGCCTGGCGGTAGTCGCGCTTCACGCGGCGGTAATCGGCGCCATCTTCATGGCGCCGGAAAGCCGTCCTGAACTGGAGGAACCCGAGGCGATCATGGTGAGCGTGGTGGATGCGCCCATCCCCCAGATCGCAAAAGCCGAACCCACGCCCGAAGTGCCGCAGCCGGTGACGGAAACACCGCCCGAGCCGCAACCCGAGATCGAGCCTGAACCCGAGCCCGAACCCGAATTGAAGCCCGAGCCGGAACCCGAACCGGAACCCGAGCCGGTGGTTGAAAAACCGCCGATGCCGGCGCCCAAACCCCCGCCGCCCAAACCGAAGCCCAAACCGAAGCCCCAGCCCAAGCAGGACGTCAAGCCCGAGCCGAAGCCGGAAACGCCGCCTCGGCAGACGCCGCCCAGCGGCGCGCCGGAAGGCACGCAGGCGCCGCAGGGACCGCAACAAGGACCACCGCCCGATCAGCCTGTGATGGTCTCCAGTATCGAGTTCCAGGGCGCGCGTCCGATGCCGAACTACCCGATGGCGTCGCGCCGCATGCGGGAAGAGGGCAGGGTCGTGGTGCTGGTGGAAATCAACACCCAGGGGCTGGTCGAGCGGGCAACCATCGATGCGTCGTCGGGTTTTCCGCGCCTGGACGAATCCGCGTTGACCGCCGCCCGCAAGGGCCGTTTCAAGCCCTATACCCGTAACGGCGTGGCCTATCCCGCCAAAGCCAAAATTCCGTTCGATTTCGTAATGAGGAACTGAGATGTCCAACGCACTGCATGGCGCCACCCTGGTGGCGCAGGCGACCACCAGCCCGGCCGCGCCCGCCGCGGCAGCGGCCGCGCCCGCGGCCCAACAAGCCGCCACCGCCGCGGGCGAGGTCGCCCAGCAAGCCGCCGGCGCTGTCCAGCAATCGGCCGACGCGCTGCATAGCGCCGCTGCCGCGCTGCCCGCCGCACCCGCTCCGCTCGCCGTTCCCGACATGGGTTTCATGCACTTTGTCGCCCAGAGCGACTTCGTGGGCAAGAGCCTGTTCGTCATCCTGATCCTTATGTCGCTGGTGACCTGGTACCTGATCCTGGTCAAGGCCGCCAGCAATGTCAGCATGCGCAAGCGTTCGGCCGACTTCCTGAACAAGTTCTGGAACGCCAGTTCGCTGGAGCAGGTCGAGCACGAGATCAGCACGCACGGCGCGCGCGACCCGTTCTCGCACCTGGCCAGCCATGCCATGCACGCCCAGGCCCACCACAACAAGTTCGGCGCGACCAAGCTGGAAGAGTCGGGCAGTAACTCGGATTTCGTCACGCGCACCATGCGCAAGGTGATCGACGAAGAAACCGCCAAGCTCGAGAACGGCCTGACGGTGCTGGCTTCGGTGGGTTCGACGGCGCCGTTCGTGGGCCTGTTCGGCACGGTCTGGGGCGTGTACCACGCGCTGGTCGGCATCGGTCTGTCCGACGGCGTGACCATCAACCGCATCGCCGGTCCGGTGGGCGAAGCCCTGATCATGACGGGCCTCGGCCTGGCGGTGGCCATCCCCGCCGTGCTGGCGTATAACACCTTTGTGCGCAACAACCGCGTGTACCTGTCACGCCTGGATGCCTTTGCGCATGACCTGTTTGCGTTCCTGACCACCGGCCAGCAAGTGGCGCTGTCCGACGGCAAGGTGCGCGCGCTGCGCCGCCAGAATGGCGCCGCGGTACAACGCGGGAGCGAATAATGGCTTTTGGCAGCTTCGAGGGCAAAGGATCCGGGAGCCATGCGGTTTCCGAGATCAACATGGTGCCCCTGATCGACGTCATGCTGGTGTTGCTGGTGATCTTCATCATCACGGCGCCGCTGCTGGCGCACTCGATCAAGATCAACATGCCGCAGGTGGCCGCCGAGCAGATCGAGGAAGAGCCCAAGACCGTGGACCTGGCCATCGATGCCAGCGGCGCGCTGTTCTGGGACGAGAAGCCGGTCAATATCGATGACCTGCCGAACCGCTTCAAGTCGATCGCCGGCACCAAGCCGCAACCTGAAATCCGCATCCGCGCGGACCAGAATACCCGCTACGAAACGCTGGCCAAGGTGATGGCATCGGCGCGCCGCTCGGGCATGACGCGCATCGGGTTTGTTACGACGCCGCCCTCGGGTGGCACGGCTCCGGCCGGTGCGGCCGCCGGCGGGGGGGGCGCTCCGGCGCCTGCCGCCGCCCCGTCCGGCGGGTGAACGAATCCTGGAAAAGGGGGCGCTTTTAGCGCCCTTTTTTTTGGGATCGCGCTAGAATCGCGGCATGCGAGTTCTGGTAATCGAAGACGACACCACCCTGGGCCATGCGCTCCAGGAATTTCTGGCCGACCAGGGTTATGCGGTCGACTGGCTGACCGAGGGCGACCGCGTGTTGGGCGCCTTGGCAGGCCAGCCGTACGACCTGATGCTGCTCGACCTCAACCTCCCGGGGATGAGCGGGCTGGATGTCCTGAGGCAATTGCGCCAGGATGGCAACCAGGTCCCCGTGCTGATTCTCACGGCCCGCGATGGCATCGAAGACCGCGTCGCGGGCTTGGATGCCGGGGCGGACGACTACGTCACCAAGCCTTTCGAACTGCCCGAGCTGGCCGCTCGCGTGCGCGCCTTTGGCCGCCGCCGCGCCGGCCAGGCACAACCCTTGATCGAAGTCGGCCCGCTCGTATTCGACACGGTTGGCCGTGAAGTCCGGGCCAATGGCCAGCGCCTGTCCTTGTCCGTGCGCGAACTTTCCGTCCTGGAAATGCTGATGGCCCGCGTAGGCCGCGTCGTGACCAAGCGGCAGATCGTCAATTCGCTCTCCGCCTGGGATGCAGATTTCAGCGAGAACGCGGTGGAAGTCTACGTGTACCGTTTGCGCAAGCGCCTGGAGGGCACGGGCGCCAGCATTCAGACTGTGCGTGGCTTCGGCTACATGCTGGATGTGGAAGCGGCCTGACGGGCCAGCCGCGCCCGGCTCATGCCGGCCGCGCGCATCGATCCGCCTAAGCAAGGGCTACGCGTCATGACGCAGGAACGCATACCTTCTTCCGCACCCGGGATTTCGCGCCGGGTTTCGCACCCCTTGCTCCCTTCACGTTCGCTTGCCCGGCATCTGGTCATCAGGCTGATGCCGCCCATCCTGCTGCTCGTGTTGCTGGATCTGGCCGCCACCTGGGTCATCACGCACAAGATCGACATGTCGCTGTGGATGCTGGAAGATTTTTTCTGGCTGATGGTCGTGGGGCAGGTCGCGCTGATCGCACTGTTCACATGGGTGGTGGTGCAGGGCGTGCGGTCCGGTCTGCGGTCGGTCAACCATCTGTCCGAGGAAATCCGGCAACGTTCCATCGATGATATGCAGCCGCTCGAAGTGGCCGGCGTTCCGGTGGAAATCGAGCCGCTGGTCACCCACACCAATGACCTGCTGTTGCGCCTGGACGCGTCGCTGGCGGCTCAGCGCCGTTTCATCGGCCATGCGGCGCACCAGCTACGCACGCCGCTAGCCGGCCTGCGGCTGGAATCCGAGCTGATGCTGGCCCGCCCCTTGCCGGACGACGTGCGGGCCCGCGCGGAGCGCATCAAGGCGGTCAGCGACCGCATGATACGGCTGGGCCAGCAACTGCTGGTGCTGGCGCGCGCCGACCCCAACGCCCGGCCACAGGACAGCTTTGTGCGCATCGATCTGTGCGAATGGGTAAGGGTTCACGGCGCCGAATGGTTCCCGCGCGTGCGGGACGCGCATTACGAACTGGATCTGGCGGCGCCGGAATCCCCCATCTGGATCGATGCGGATCCCTTGCTGTTGGCCGAACTGCTGGGCAACCTGATCGACAACGCGTTGCGCTACGGCAATCCGACGGGGCGCATCACGCTGATCGTCGGCGCCAATCCGCCGTCGCTGACGGTGGAAGACGACGGACCCGGCATTCCACCCGAAGAACGTGATCGCGTTTTTGAAGCGTTTTACCGGTCGCCCACCGCCACGGCGGGCGGCTCTGGCCTGGGGCTGGCCATCGTGCGCGAGATCGCGCACGCGCACGGGGCCTGGTGGAAGCTCACCAGCCGCCCGGACTTTTCCGGAACGCGGTTGTCCGTCGTGTTTCCCGGCCCCCGCAAAGGGGCCCAACTCACTCGTCAAGAACCCGCATCATGAGCCAGGGTACGGTTAGTGCTCCTTCTTCGTCCGCCGGTCACCCAGGCGGCGCGCATGCGCCTTCGTCGCGTGCGGCCCTTGTCCTTGGGGCGCTGGGCGTGGTGTACGGGGATATAGGCACCAGCCCCTTGTACACGCTGCGCGCCTGCCTGACAGGCCTGAGCGTGCACACTGACCTGGAGCCGGCCCATCTGCTGGGTGTGCTGTCCATCCTGTTCTGGATGCTGATGGTGGTGGTGTCGGTGAAATACGTGACCCTGGTGCTGCGCGCGGACAACCGCGGAGAAGGCGGCACGCTGGCGCTGCTGGAGCTGGCCGTGCGGGCGCGCGAGGGCAAGCTGCGCTGGGTGCTGATCGTGCTGGGCATATTCGGTGCGGCGCTGTTCTATGGCGACAGCATGATCACGCCTGCCATTTCGGTGCTGTCGGCGCTGGAGGGCATCAGCATCGTTTCGCACCAACTGGACGCCTGGGTGGTGCCGATCGCGCTGGTGGTGCTGGTTGCGCTGTTTGCGATCCAGTCTCGCGGCACCGGCGTGATGGGCAAGCTGTTCGGGCCGGTGATGCTCTTGTGGTTCGGCACGCTGGCTGTCCTGGGCGCCTGGCAGATCTGGCAGAACCCGGACGTGCTGGCGGCGCTGAACCCGATGTATGGCTTGCGGTTCATCGTCGAGTCTCCGCGGATCAGTTTCGTGTTGCTGGGCGCGGTGGTGCTGGCGCTGACCGGCGCCGAAGCGCTGTACGCCGACATGGGGCACTTCGGCCGTCCCGCGATCCGCAGCGCCTGGTTCAGCATGGTGCTGCCGTCGCTGACGCTGTGCTATTTCGGCCAGGGCGCGCTATTGCTGCGCGATCCCACCGCGATCCGCAATCCATTCTTCATGATGGCCCCCGAGTGGGGGCTGGCGCCGCTGGTGGCGCTTGCCACCGTCGCGACCATCGTCGCCTCGCAGGCGGTGATCTCCGGGGCCTATTCGGTGACGCGCCAGGCGGTGCAGTTGGGCTTCTGGCCGCGCATGCAGATCCTGCATACATCGGCGGTCGAAAAGGGCCAGATCTACCTGCCGCAAGTCAACGCGCTGCTGTTGTGCGCCGTGCTGGTCCTGGTGTTGTGGTTTCGCAAATCGGACGATCTGGCTGCGGCCTACGGGTTCGCGGTCACGGGCACGATGTTGACGACATCGGTGCTGGCCTTCGCGGTGCTGCCGCGTGGCAGCACCGGCTTCAAGCGCATGCTGTGGTTCACGGGATTGGGCTTGCTGCTGTTGCTCGACGTGCTGCTGTTTTCCGCCAATGTCTTGAAGATTCCGGAAGGCGGCTGGCTGCCGCTGGTGGTGGCGATCGCCGTGTTCACGCTGATGATGACGTGGCGCCGCGGCCGCCGGCTGCTGTCCGACATGCAGCAGCGGGACCGCCAGCCGCTCAAGGAATTCATGGCGCAGCTCGAGGAATATCCGCCTTCACGCGTGCCGGGCACCGCCATTTTCATGACCATGAATTCGGGCAACGTGCCGCCGGCGCTGCTGCACAACCTGAAGCACAACAAGGTGCTGCATGATCATGTGCTGTTCTTGACGATCCTGGTAGCCGATGTGCCGTACGTGTCGCCCGAAGAACGGTTCGTGGTGGAAAAGCTGAGCGCGTCGAGCTGGACGGCGACGGTGAATTACGGCTTCAAGGAAGACCCCGACGTGCCGGAGGCGCTGCGGCTGGTGGCCGAGGCGTATCCGGAGCTGGATCTGGAACCGATGCGCACGTCTTTCTTCCTGTCGCGCCAGACGGTGGTGGCGGCGAAGAAGCCGGCCTTGTCGCGGTGGCGGCGGACTGTGTTTTCGTTCATGGCGCGCAATTCCACGCGCAGCACGAAGTTCTTCAAGATCCCGGCGAACCGGGTGGTGGAAATGGGGATGCAGGTGGAGTTGTAGTGGAATCCTGGAACGGCATGCCAGCAAGACAGCGCGAATGACATCGGGGCCGAGCGCACTCTTGGTTCGTGTTTATAGGCCGATTCAAAGAGGCTTCAGGAATTGCGCGACTGTGCGGTGGGCGGCCGATCAAGAATTTCCTCATTTCCAAAATGCTTGCGATACGTCCCTGGCGACAGGCCGACCACCGTCTTGAAAGCGACGCGGAAGGTGTCCGCCGAGGTAAATCCGCAGGTCTGCGCGATGAATGCAGTGCTGTGCCTGGTGCGCTCTAGAAGCGCGCGTGCCTGGCGGACGCGTTCCTGTTGCAGCCATTCCTTGGGCGACTGTCCGCTCGTTTGCTTGAAGCGTCGTTGAAACGTGCGCTCGCTCATGGCGGCCTTGTTCGCCATTTCCGTGACGCTAATAGGTTGGCTTAGGTTTTCCCTTGCCCACTGAAGTGCCCGAGTTAGCTCGTTACGAGGCAACTTGTTCATGGGCAGAGTGATGAATTGAGACTGCCCGCCTGATCGGTGCGGCGCCATCACCAAACGTCTCGCCACTGTATTCGCGACATGGAAGCCGTGGTCCCGCGCAACTAAATGCAGGCAGGCATCGATTCCTGCCGCGCTTCCTGCCGAGGTAATCAGTTGCCCCTCGTCAACATAAAGAACATTGGAATCCACCTTGATCGCCGGATAGCGTAGGGCAAGCTCATCCGCCAATTGCCAATGGGTGGTCGCACGCCGGCCGTCGAGCAGCCCCGTTGCCGCCAGAAGAAAAGCGCCGGAACAGATGGACAGGAGTCTCGCTCCGTTTGCATGGGCCACGCGCAAGGCGTCCAGCAATGGCTGCGGCGGGGCATCGCTCTGGCTGCGCCATCCCGGAATAATGATGGTTCTGGCCGCTGGCAATGCGTCGATTCCGGTATCGCTCGTTATGTGAATGCCACCCGATGCCCGCATCTGGCCGTCGTCCACGCCAACCACGGCGTGCTTGTACCAGGGTATATCCAGTTCCGGCCGAGGTAGGCCAAAGATCTCTACGGAAATTCCGAACTCGAAGGTGCAAAGCCCGTGATATGCCAGTGTGGCCACGAGTCCTGGTTCACTCAACATTGTCGCGAAACCTCTGGTTATTGTCGGCTTTTTCAGCGTGCATGGACTGCTCGATATTTAGAATATATCAGTGCTTGAGACGGGCTTTCGGTTCCTGATGGTTCCGTCGTCAGGGTGGCTAATGCGCGGGAACAGAGGCTTGCCGCTTTCGGGAAAAATGGAACATGAGAATTGCTGTTGTCGGTTGCACGGGCGCCGTAGGAATGACAATGCTTGAATTGCTGCAGGACACATCATTCGAAGTGGTTTGCATGGCATCGCAACAATCTGTGGGCCGGCCGCTTGAAATCGGGAAGCACCAATACAGGATCGAGCCGTTCTCTGTTGAGGCCTGTGCCGATTGCGACGTGGTCTTTCTGTGCGTCTCTGGCGAGTTCTCGTTGGAGTATGGGCCGGCGCTGGCGCAGGCATCTGTTGTCATTGATAACTCTTCAGCGTTCCGGTATCACATCGATGTCCCTTTGCTGGTCCCGCCTATCAACGGCGGTACCTATCGCGGCGAGAAGCTGATCGCAAATCCGAACTGTTCCTCCGCAATTGCGCTCATGGTGCTGGGGCCCCTGCATCAGGCATTCGGCCTGGAAAGCGCCATCATTTCGACTTATCAAGCTGCCAGCGGCGCGGGCCAACCCGCGATGGTCGAGCTTCGTAAGCGCGTGCAGGGGTTTGACGAGTATGGCCAGGACAATTCCAGCGAGTATTTTTCACACAATCTCGCGTTTAACGTCATTCCTCAGGTGGATCGTTTCGAGGACAATCTCTACACGCGTGAAGAAATGAAGGTGGTGTGGGAACTGAGAAAGGTTCTGGACGAGCCCGCACTGGCAATCAGCGTTACGGCGGTGAGGGTGCCTACTTTGCGTTCTCATGCTGAAAGCCTGACCTTGAAGTTCAGCCGTCCCATTCGGTCGCTCGCAGCCATTCGCGAGATGCTCGGGCGAGCGCCGGGAGTGGAAGTTGTGGATGCGCCTGGCAAGCAGCGCTACCCGATGCCCATGACCTCCACGTACAAGCACGCGGTCGAGGTGGGAAGAATTCGCCACAACCTGATTTATGGTGAGTATGGTCTTGATATTTTCATCAGCGGTGACCAACTGCTTCGTGGTGCCGCACTGAACGCCTTCGAGATCATGCAAGTGGCGCTGCAATAAAACGGGCTGTTCGTTTGCTTGGTTCGCCTGCCCGTTGTGGCGGTTGCAACAAAAAAGCCCTCCTTAGCTCAATGCAGAGGAGGGCTTTTTTAACGAGTCGAAGAATTACTTCTTCTTGGCTGCGTCCGTCAATTGCGGCAGCGATGCGCCGCTGGAAGCCAGCAGGCCGGTCTTCACGTAGGTGAACAGCTTTTCGCGGGTGTCGACGATATCGAGGTTGCGCATGGTGAGCTGGCCGATGCGGTCGGCCGGGGTGAAGGGGGCGTTTTCCACCTTCTCCATGGACAGGCGCTCGGGGGCGTACGTGAGGTTGGCCGATTCGGTGTTCAGCAGCGAATAGTCGTTGCCGCGGCGCAGTTCGATCGTGACTTCACCGGTGATGGCGCGGGCGACCCAGCGCTGGGCGGTTTCGCGCAGCATGATGGCCTGCGGGTCGAACCAGCGGCCCTGGTACAGCAGGCGGCCGAGCTTGCGGCCGTTTTCACGGTACTGCTCGATGGTGTCTTCGTTGTGGATGCCGGTGACCAGGCGTTCGTAGGCAATGAAGAGCAGGGCCAGGCCCGGGGCTTCGTAGATGCCGCGGCTCTTGGCTTCGATGATGCGGTTTTCGATCTGGTCGCTCATGCCCAGGCCGTGGCGGCCGCCGATGCGGTTGGCTTCGAGCAGCAGTTCTACGGGGTCGCTGTATTCGACGCCGTTCAGGGCGACCGGCTGACCTTCTTCGAAGCGGACGGTGACTTCCTCGGCCTTGACGGCCACGTCATCACGCCAGAACGCCACGCCCATGATGGGCTTGACGATGCGGATGCCGGAATTCAGTTGTTCCAGGTCCTTGGCTTCGTGGGTGGCGCCCAGCAGGTTGGAGTCGGTGGAATAGGCCTTTTCGGCCGACATCTTGTAGTCGAAGCCGGCTTGGCGCATGTATTCGGACATTTCCGAACGGCCGCCCAGTTCGTCGATGAAGCGCTGGTCCAGCCAGGGCTTGTAGATCTTGAGGTCCGGGTTCGTGAGCAGGCCGTAGCGGTAGAAGCGCTCGATGTCGTTGCCCTTGAAGGTGCTGCCGTCGCCCCAGATGTTGACGTTGTCTTCCTTCATGGCGGCCACCAGCATCGTGCCGGTGACTGCGCGGCCGATGGGCGTGGTGTTGAAGTACGTGATGCCGGCGGTCGAGATGTGGAAGGCGCCCGATTGCAGGGCGGCGATGCCTTCGGCCACGAGCTGCGCGCGGCAGTCGATCAGGCGGGCGTTTTCGGCGCCGTAGGCCATGGCCTTGCGGGGAATTTCGTCGTAGTCGGACTCGTCGGGTTGCCCCAGGTTCGCCGTGTAGGCGTACGGGATGGCGCCGTTGTTGCGCATCCACAGGAGCGCTGCGCTGGTGTCGAGGCCGCCGGAAAAGGCGATGCCGACCTTCTGGCCGGTGGGAAGGTTCGGGAGGATAGTGGTCATTGTTTGAGGTGAGACGCCAACAGGACTTTGACAGCAACGAGCCGCCAAACAAGAAATATAGCTGTGCATTTTAACTCTTTTGCCCGCGAAAGGCCGCCGTGGGGCCAGGGCGGCGGGCGGGCCGGTCGGCATCCAGCCCGCACCTTCAGGCGGAGGACGCCGGCGGAGCGAAGAGTTCGGCCAGCTTCAATTGGCGTATCAGTTGGGCGGTGGCAGTGGCAAGCCGCGTGGCGGGGCGGTGGCGGGCGCTGGCCAGCACCAGGTTGTTGGTGATCGTGGGCGAGCCGATGTCGCACAGCGATAGCTCGTGTTCGGCGGCCGGCCCGCGCGCCGCCGACCGGGGAAGGATGGCGTAGGCGTCGCCTTGCGCGGCCAGTTCCACGATGGTCTGCACGGCGTCGACCTCGGCGGCGACCTTGAGCCGCACGCCCTGGGCCCGGCACACGCTTTCCACCAGGGTGCGGATGGCATTGGGCAGGCTGGGCAGCACCAGGGGGTAGTCGCCCAGCCGGGCCACGGGGACGCGTGCCGGCAGGGGAGGCAGATGGCCCGCAGCGGCCGCCAGGACCAGGTCTTCGCGAAACAGTGATTCGTAGGCCAGTTGCGGGGACGGCGCGGGATCGTACAGCAGCGCCAGATCGACCCGGCCGGCCAGCAGCCATTCGCGCACCTGAGCGCTGAGGCCTTCGGCAACGGCGATGGAGGCGTCCGGAAAACGGCGGCGGAAGGCCTGCACGAGCGGCGGGGTCAGCACGCGCGCGATGCGAGGGGGCAGGCCGACCACGACTTTGCCGGTGGGGGTTTCCCGCAGGGTCTGCAGATCTTCCTTGGCGCGTTCGGCCAGGGTCAGCAGGGCGCGGGCGTGCTCCAGGAAGCGCAGGCCCGCTTCGGTGGGCTCGGCGCCACGGCCGTTGCGGTAGAGCAGGTGCTGGCCCAGTTCCAGTTCCAGCAGCCGGACCTGGCGGCTGAGAGTGGGTTGGGCCACGTCGAGCATTTCGGCGGCGCGCGAGAAGCTGCGCCTCTCGGCGACCCGCAAGAAATACTCGATCTGCTTGAGATCCATACGATATTTAATTTATCTATATCTGAAATATAAGATATAGCATTGTTTGGTAGTCCGCAATCCGGGAGGATGACGCTTTCAATTTAGGAACCCGCCCGTGCCCGATTGCCGTCCCCCGCTTGCGTCGCCTTCCCGTCCCCGCCATGCGCTGCCGCCTGGCGCCTGCGACGCGCATTGCCATGTCTTTGGGCCGGGCGACGTGTTTCCGTATGCGGCGGGCCGTTCCTATACGCCGCCCGACGCGCCGTACGCCTCGATGGCGGCGCTGCATGCGCACCTGGGCGTGGAACGCGCCGTGGTGGTGCAGGCCAATTGCCACGGCGGGGACCATACCGCCTTGCTGGACGCGCTGGCGCGAAGCGGCGGCCGCTATCGCGGCGTGGCGCTGCTGGGCGCCGATGCGACCGAAGCCGGCGTGGCGGCGCTGCATGAGGGGGGCGTGCGGGCCGCCCGGTTCAATTTCGTGCCGCATCTGGGCGGGGCGCCCGATCCCGCGGTCTTCGATCGCGTTGTTGCGCTGATCGCGCCTCTGGGCTGGCATCTGTGCCTGCACGTGGACGGCGCGATGCTGCCTGAATTGCTGCCTCGCCTGCTGGCGCTGCCGGTGCCGTTCGTGGTGGATCACATGGGACGCCTGAAGGCGGCTGATGGATTGCAGTCGCCCGCGATGCGCGCCTTGCTGAGCCTGGCCGCCGTGCCGCAGGCGTGGGTCAAGGTGTCTGGCATCGACCGCATCGCGTCTGGCCGGCGGCCATTCGCCGAGGGCGTTCCCTTTGTGCGTGCGCTGGTCGAGGCGATGCCGGACCGCACCCTGTGGGGCACGGACTGGCCGCACCCCAACGTGGCGGGCGACATGCCCGACGACGGCGAACTGGTGGATACGTTTTTTGAAGCATGTCCCGATGCCGGGCTGCGCCAGCGCGTGCTGGTGGACAACCCGGCGCGGCTGTACGGATTTCAGTAGTCATTCAACGAGGAGACATCATGTTCAAGAAAATACTGTCGGCCGGCTTACTGAGCCTGGCCGCCGTGGGCGCCGCGCAAGCGGACGGCCCGGTCCGCCTGATTATCGCTTTCCCGCCGGGCGGCCCGGTGGATCTGGTGGGCCGCGTGCTGGCCGAGCAATTGGGCAAGGAGCTCAAGCAGCAGGTCATCGTCGAGAACAAGGCGGGGGCCAACGGCAATATCGCCGCCGCCTATGTGGCCAAGGCGCCGGCCGACGGCTCGGTGCTGTTCCTGACCAGCGTGGGGGCGGTGTCCATCAGCCCGGCGCTTTACAAGGACCTGCCTTACGACCCGGTGCGCGATTTTGCGCCGGTGTCCCGTGTGGTGAACAACGCGACGGTATTCGTGGTGAACCCGTCCAACCCCGCGACCGACGCGGCGGACTTCGTCAAGAAGTCGCGGGCCGCCTCGCAATCCGTGGCCATCGGTTCGTCGGGCATTGGGAGCATTCCGCACCTGACCCTGGAAATGTTCGCCGATTCCAGCAAGGCCAACGTGCTGCACGTGCCGTACAAGGGCGCGGCGCCGGTCATCAATGACGTGATGGGCAACCAGGTGTCCGGCTTTTTTGGAGACGTGCCGGGCCTGATCGGCCACATCCAGGGCGGCAAGCTGAAACCCCTGGGCATCGCCGCGGCGACTCGCCATCCGCTCCTGCCCGACGTGAAAACGCTGGCCGAGCAGGGCATTGCCGGTGTGGAATCCAACAACTGGTATGGCATCGTGGCACCCGCCGCGACGCCCGCGGCCACCGTGGAAAAGCTGAACCAGGCCCTGCGCGCCGCGCTGGGCAACGAAGCCGTGCGCGCCAGGCTGGAGAAGTTCGGCGCCCAGGCCGCGCCCAGCAGTCCGCAGGAACTGGCCGCGCTGATCGCGTCTGACCGCGAAAAGTGGACCACGCTGATCCAGCGCAAGAACATTCGTCCGGAGTGACCATGACCGCCAGCCGAGTCTCCCCCGTTGTGCCGGGCACCCGCCCGGAACTGGCCACGCTGGAGGCGCGCATCGCCGCCGCCCGCGGCAGGATATCGCCGTTGTACCAGGTGCTGCTGAACAGTCCGGCCGTGGTGGAAGGCTGGGAGGCCATGCTGACGGCCATCCGGCAGAAGACCTCGCTGCCGCCGCGCTTGCGCGAACTGATCATCCTGCGCGTGGCGACCCTGAACAATGCGCCATACGAGTTCGAGGCGCACGTGCCGCACGCGCTGGCGGGCGGCATGCCCCAGGCGGTGATCGACGCCCTGCGCGGCAATCCCGCGCCGGACCGGATGCAGGGCCTGGCGCCGGGCGAAGCCGAGGTGCTGGCGTTGACCGACGCCATGACACGCGACATCGACGTGCCGGACGCAGTGTTCGCGCCGCTACGCGAGCGCTACGATGATGCGCAGCTGGTGGAGCTGGCCGCGACGGTGGGTGCGTACAACATGGTGTCGCGCTTTCTGGTGGCCCTGCGGGTCGGGCATTGAAAGGAGATGACTGTGCAGGAAACGATATTGCTGGTGTCGCTGGGCGAGCGCTTCGACGAGGCGCGCGCGCGGGATCTGGCCGCCCGTCTGACCGACGGCCTGGCGGGAGCGCAGCTCAGCGCGTTCGCGGCGCTGGACGCCGACGACACCTATATCTATGTGACGGGGAAGCAGGCGCTGCCTGAGATCCAGGCCCGCCTGGCCGAGCTGCTTCCCGGCGCCCATGCCCGGGTGCTGCACCGGACGCTGGATCTGGCCGGGGCGTCGGCCGGGCAGGACGCGCCGTGGCACTACATCGTCGAAACCGATGTGCTGCCCGAAGCGGATGCCGACCTGAACGCCTGGTACGACCAGGAGCATCTGCCCGGCCTGGCGTCAGTGCCCGGTACGGTGCGCGCGCAACGCTATGAATGCCGCGACGAGTCGCCGCGCTACCTGGCTTGCTATGACCTGCATACCCAGGAAACCTTCGGCAGCCCGCCGTGGCTGGCCGTGCGCGCAAGCGACTGGAGCAGCCGTGTGCGGCCATCGTTTTGCAACACGCGGCGCACGATGTTCAAAAAGATCCTGTAGCGCCTGCTAGCGGAAAGCAGAGGGGCCCGGACATCAGGCGATGTCCGGGCCCCTCTGCCTTGCGGATCCGGTCTAGTCGACCTGACCGAGCAGCAGGAATTCCATCAGCGCCTTCTGCACGTGCAGGCGGTTTTCGGCTTCGTCCCAGACCACGCTTTGCGGGCCGTCGATGACTTCACCGGCAACCTCTTCACCGCGGTGGGCGGGCAGGCAGTGCATGAAGACGGCCTGCGGGTCGGCGGCGGCCATCATTTCGGCGTCCACGCACCAGTCGGCGAAGGCCGTGCGGCGCTCTTCGTTTTCGGCCTCGTAGCCCATGCTGGTCCAGACGTCGGTGGTGACCAGGTGCGCGCCCTTGCAGGCTTCCATTGGGTCCTTGAACTGGCGCAGCACCTTGCTGGAAGGCGTGCCGATGCGGGCGGCTTCGAGCTCGTAGCCGGCGGGCGTGGACACGTGCAGCGTGAAACCCAGCATTTCGGCCGCGTGCAGCCACGTGTAGGCCATGTTGTTGGCGTCGCCCACCCAGGCCACCGTCTTGCCGGCGATGGGACCGCGGTGCTCGATGTAGGTGAAGATGTCCGCCAGGATCTGGCAGGGGTGGAATTCGTTGGTCAGGCCGTTGATCACGGGCACGCGCGAGTGCGAGGCGAAGCGCTCGATGCGGGTCTGCTCGAACGTGCGGATCATGACGATGTCGACCATGCGCGAAATGACGCGCGCGGTGTCTTCGATGGGCTCGGAGCGGCCGAGCTGCGAATCGTTGGAGGTCAGGTTGATGACCGAACCGCCCATCTGGTACATGCCGGCCTCGAAGGACACGCGGGTGCGCGTGCTGGCCTTTTCGAACACCATCGCCAGCGTGCGGTCGTGCAGCGGCATATGGGGCTCATAGCGTTTGAACTTTTCCTTGATCAGGCGCGCGCGGTCCAGCACGTAGGCGATCTCGGCGGACGAGAAGTCCTTGAACTGAAGAAAGTGCCGCAACGGGCCGTTTTGAGTCGTGGGAGGAGTCATGGTGATGTCGCAGGTCATTGGGCCCGGCCAGGCTCGTGGCCCGGGCGGGACGTTGATTATGGTTTTTCGGTGAGGAACTGTTGGATGAGCGGAACCAGGATGGCGACGATCTGGTCGGCCTCTTCGCGGGTCAGTATCAGCGGTGGCAGCATACGGATGACGCGGTCGCGCGTGACATTGATGAGCAGGCCGGCCTCGAGGGCACGCATGGCCAGGATGCCGCAGGGGCGGGCGAGCTCGATGCCCAACATCAGGCCACGGCCCCGCACTTCGGTGACGCCAGGGGTGCCGGCCAGCGCGCTGGCCAGCGAATTCTTCAAGTGATTGCCCACGGCGTGGGCGTTGTCCAGCAGCTTTTCGGATTCCAGGGTATCCAGCACCGCCAGCCCGGCCGCGCACACCAGCGGGCCGCCGCCAAAGGTGGTGCCATGGCTGCCCGGGGTGAAGACGCCCGCGGCGGGGCCGGCTGCCAGCATTGCGCCGATGGGGACGCCGCCGGCCAGGCCCTTGGCCAGCGTCATGACGTCGGGCACGATGCCGGCCCACTGGTGGGCGAACCATTTGCCAGTGCGGCCGATGCCGGACTGTACTTCGTCGATCATCAGGAGCCAGCCGCGCTCGGTGCACAGGCGGCGGACTTCCTGGAGATAGGCGATGTCGGACGGGCGGATACCGCCTTCGCCCTGCAGCACTTCAAGCAGCACGGCCGCGGTGCGGGGTTCGGCGTCGCCGGCGGCGCGCACTGCGTCGAGGTTGTTGTACGGAACCTGGACGAAGCCGCTGGGCAGGGGCTCGAAGCCCTTGCGCGCCTTTTCGCTGCCGGTGGCCGCCAGCGTGGCCAGCGTGCGGCCATGCCAGGACGAATCCATGGTGATGATGTGGGCGTGCTTGTTGCCGCGCTGGTAGGCGTAATAGCGGGCCAGCTTGATGGCGGCCTCGTTGGCTTCGGAGCCGCTGTTGTTGAACGCGACCTCCTGCATGCCGGACAGTTCCGCCAGGCGGGCGGCAAGCGCCGTCTGCTGGGGGATTTCGTAGATGTTCGAGGTGTGGATGACGCGTGCGGCCTGCTCGGCGATGGCGGCCACGAGTTTCGGGTGCGCATGGCCCAGGCAGGACACGCCGATGCCGGCCAGGGCATCCAGATACCTGCGGCCCAGGGCATCCCATAGCCATACGCCTTGGCCGTGCGTGAACGACACCGGCAGCCGGGCGTAGATGTTGGCCAGAGGCGAGCTCATCGCGGATCCTCCTGGGTTATTGCCTGAGGGTTGTTGCCCGAGGGTGATTGCCTGAAAGGCATGCCCTGCTTTTCAGCGGCATATTCGAGGCGAATCGCCTTTCGAAAGAGGGCAAAGGATCAATCATATACAATTCGCGGCGCAGGACGCATGTTTGATCACGCCGAAGATCCGGCTTTCGTGAAAGGCGCCCTGCAGTGAAGAACTCATGGCAACTCGCGTCAGACAATTCGTAATTCATGGCGTTACCGAAAGCGGTAGCCGATTCCGCCCCAGCGATTGGGCGGAGCGGCTCGCCGGCGTAATGGCACAGTTCCGGCCCGCCGGCTGTGCTGGTAACCACCTCACTTATTCGCCCTATGTGCTCCCCGTCGTGATCGATGGCGTGCGCGGGATCGTGGTCGATCTCCGTTTGCGCGACCTGGAGCCCCTGGCGTACAAGTTCGTGGTGGACTTCGCCCGCGACAACAACCTCAAGACGGAAGAACGCGAAATCTAGGTCTTCCGAACGAAAAAGCGCCCAACCGGGCGCTTTTCTCATTCGGACAGCCGGCGCGCCCCAGCGGGCGGGCCGGCCGCTACGCGTCGTTTGCGGGGCAGGGACAGCCGGCGGCATTGCTGCCGGGGGCGGCGATCCCCTGCAACCCGCGCGGGACGGGCGCACGGCGAATGCAAATTGTATACAAAAAGGCGGCGCGTTCCCGCGCACGCCTTGCCGTCCCTGGACCGGCCAAGTTATTTCGCATACACCAGATCGCGCAGGCCGAGCGACAAGCCCGGCCAGTAGGTGATGACCATCAGGCAGACGATCACCACGCCCACGAATGGCACCAGCGGCTTGATCAACCGTTCCAGCGGCAGCTTCGCCACCGCGCAGGCCGCGAACAGGTTTACCCCGAACGGCGGCGTGATCATCCCCAGGGCCAGATTCACGACCATGATGATCCCGAAGTGCACCGGTTCCACGCCGAACTTGAGCGCGACCGGCAGCAGCAAGGGGGCCAGCACCACGATGGAGGCCGAGGTCTCGATGAACATGCCGATCACGAACAAGGCCGCGTTCACGCCCATCAGGAATGTGAACTTGGTGTCGAAGATCTGGGACAGCCACACGCCCAGCGCATCGGGAATTCCGGCCCGGTTGAGCAGGAAGCTGAAGATGCCGGCGTTGGCGATCACGAACATGATGACGGCGGTGGACACCACGGACTTGTGCAGTGTCTGCGACAACTGCCTGAAGCTCAGTCGGCGGTAGATGAACTTGCCCACCACCACGGCGTACATCACGGCGACGACCGAGGCTTCGGTCGGCGTGAACACCCCGCCGTAGATACCGCCCAGGATGATCACGGGCATCATCAGCGCCAGCCAGGCGCTCTTGAACGCCGGCCACAGCGGCAGACGGCCTTCACCGTCGCGCTTGCCGAGGTTGTTGCGCTTGGCGTAGAACCAGACGTAGAACATCAGCGCAACGCCGATGAGAATGCCGGGCATCACGCCGGCGATGAAGAGTTCACCGGTGGACGTGTCGGTGGACACGGCGAACAGGATCATCGGGATGGACGGCGGGATGATCACGCCCAATTCGGCTGCGCTGGCCTGCAGCGACGCGGCGAACGGAGCGGGGTACCCGTGCCGGATCATGGCCGGGATCAGGATCGCGCCCACGGCGAAGGTAGTGGCGACGCTGGAACCGGCGACCGCCGCGAAGATCATGCAGGTCAGCACGCAGGTGCAGGCCAGGCCGCCCTGGATGCCGCCCACCACGCTCTTGGCGAATTCCACCATGCGTTCGGAGATGCCGCCGGCTTCCATCAGGTTGCCGGCCAGGATGAAGAACGGGATGGCGACCAGCGGGTACTTGTCCAGCGCTGCGTACAGTTGCTGGGCGACGACCACCCAGGGCAGGCCGGCGGTGCCGACGCCCGCCAGGCTGGCCAGGCCGATCGACACGGCGACCGGCACGGACAGCCCGAAGAAGATCAGCATCGAGACAATCATTATTTGGGACATGGCGATATCTGCTGCTCAGGTTCGATAAGGGCGGCTCAGCCTTGCGCGTCGTTGCGCACGGGCACGTCTTCTTCTTCGCCGGCGCACCAGCGGGCCAGCACGGCGATGGCGGCAAGCGTTGCCCCCACTGGGATCGCCAGATAAATCCAGGAAATCGAGATGTCCAGGCTGGGTACGGTCTGGAAACGCACCCGATAGGTCATGTTGCCGCCAATCCAGGCCAGAAAGCCGAGGAAGCTGGCGCAGATCAGGCCGATCACGGCTTCAAGCACGCGCCGTTTGGTGCCGCCCAGTAGGTTGCGCAGCAGTTCCACGCTGATCATGGCGCCGTGGCGGAAGGCCAGCGCCACACCCAGCAGCACGGTCCAGATCAGGAGGGCGCGGGTCAGCACCTCGCTCCAGTCGGCGGGCGAGTGCAGCACGAAGCGGGCGATGACTTGATAGAAGGCGGCGGCCGCGGCGGCCACCAGCAAAAGTTGGGCAAGGACCGAAATCAGCTTGAACAAGCCACGGTCGAAAGCGCAGAGCAAACGCATGATGAATCCCGGGTGCGATGGGCGCAAAGAATGGGGCACGGGGGCGGCGGGACGGGGATCCCGCCGCCCGGCGTTGCATGCCCGCAGGGGCAGGCCCCGCTTACTTGGTGTCGCGGATCGAATCGATCAGCTTCTTGTCGAACTTCTTGTAGTACTCGGGGTAGGCCGGCTCGACGGCGGCCGCGAAGGCGGCGCGGTCGACTTCGGACACCTGCATGCCTTCCTTCTTCAACTGTTCGACGCCCGTCTTCTCGATGTTGTCCACGTAGGCGCGCATGGCCAGGGCGGAATCCTTGCCGGCCTTGTCGAAGTTGGCCTTGTCGGCGGCCGACAGGCCTTCATAGACGTTGGCGGACATCAGCACCAGGGCCGGGCCGTACACGTGGCCGGTCAAGGACAGGTACTTCTGCATCTGCGACAGCTTGGCCGACGTGATCACCGACAGGGGGTTTTCCTGGCCGTCGATGGTGCCTTGCTGCAGGGCGGTGGCCACTTCGGGCCATGCCATCGGCGTGGGCAGGATGCCGATCTGGCGGAAGGCGGTGATGTGGATCGGGTTCTCGGTGGTGCGGATCTTCAGGCCCTTGGCGTCCGCCGGGGTCTTGACCGGGCGCACGTTGTTGGTCAGGTGGCGAAAGCCCTGTTCACCCCAGGCGAGCGCGACGATGCCGCGGCTGGGGAACTTGGCCAGCATGTCCTGGCCGATCTTGCTGTCCAGGACGGTGCGGGCGTGCTGCAGGTCGCGCAACAGGAACGGGATATCGAAAACCCCGGTCTCGGGAACAAAATTCAGGGTGGCGCCGGTCGAAACGATGGCCAGGTCGATGGTGCCGATCTGCAGGCCTTCGATGACCTCGCGTTCGCCGCCCAGCGCGCTGTTGGCGAATTGCTGTACCTTGTACTTGCCGTTGCTGGATGCCTCGATGGACTTGGCCATGGCATCGGCGCCCGCGCCGTAGTGCGACGAGGTCGACAGGGCGTAGGCCATCTTCAGGGTGGTCTGGGCTGCCGCGGGCAGCGAGGTGGCGGCCGCGCAGGCGGTCAGAATCGTGGCCGCAAGCCAGGATTTGCGCATTGTCTTCTCCGGTATTGGTTATCTTATGGGCGGCTTTGCCGCCCGCCCCGGGATGATATCGGGATTCGGACGCCCTATAGGCGGTTAGTTAACATAGATGAATGATGGATTTCCCTGATATGTCACAGGCCAAGCGCCCTGGTTTCTGGTCCACCCTGCGCCTGGGCGCCCGCATGATGATGCGGGATGCGCGCGCGGGCGAATTGCGCTTGCTGGTGCTGGCCCTGGTGGTGGCGGTGGCGGCCGTGACCAGTGTCGGCTTCCTGGCCGACCGGGTCAGCCGGGCGCTGGAACGCGACGCCGGCCAGATGCTGGGCGCCGACTTGGTGCTGGACGCCGACGAGCCCGTGCCAGCGGCGTTCAAGGAACAGGCGCGCGAGCGCGGCCTGACCGTCTCCAGCACCTGGCAGTTCCCCACCATGGTCGGCGGGGCCGCGGACGGCGCGCAACTGGCTGCGCTGAAGGCGGTGGAGCCGGGCTATCCGCTGCGTGGCGCCTTGCGGGTCGCCGACGCGCCATTCAGCCCCGATGCGCCGACACGCGATACGCCGCCCGAAGGCGCGGTGTGGGTCGATGCCCAACTGCTGTCGCTGCTGAACCTGAAAGTGGGGGATACGCTGAACGTGGGCGATGCCCATCTGCGCATCGACCGCGTGATCACCTATGAACCGGACCGCGGCATGCAGTTCGTCAACGTGGCGCCGCGCGTGCTGCTGCGCGCCAGCGATCTTCCGGCCACCGGCCTGATCGCGCCGGGCAGCCGCATCGGTTATGCGCTGCTGGTCGCCGGCCAGCCGGACGCCGTGGCCGGGTATTCGGCCTGGCTCGGGCAGAACCTGAAGCGCGGCCAGAAAGTCGCCACCCTGGAGTCGGGCCGTCCCGAAGTGCGCCGCACGCTGGACCGCGCGCAGCGTTTCCTGTCGCTGGTCGCGCTGCTGGCGGTGCTGATCTCGGCGGTGGCCGTGGCGCTCGCCGCCGGCCGCTACATGACCCGGCACCGCGACGGCATCGCGGTCATGCGCTGCCTGGGGGCGGTGCAATCCCAGGTCGCCCGCATGCTGACGCTGGAATTCACGCTGGTCGGCCTGTTCTCGTCCGCCGCCGGCTGCCTCTTGGGGTATGCCGTCCACCAGGTGCTGGTGATGCTGCTGGGCTCGCTCATCGACACCGCCTTGCCGGCCCCTTCGGCCATTCCGGCGCTGCAGGGCTTGCTGACGGGGCTGTTGCTCTTGCTGGGTTTTGCCTTGCCGGCGCTGGCGCAACTGCGCCACGTGCCGCCGGCCCGCGTGTTGCGGCGCGACGCGGATACGCTCAGCGCGCGCAGCGCCCTGGGCTACGTCCTGGGCGCCACGGGCTTTGCGCTGCTGATCTGGTGGTTCGCGGGCGACGCCAGGCTGGGCGCCGTAGTGGCCGGCGGCTTTCTGGGCGCCTTCGGGGTCTTCGCCCTGGTGGCCTGGATGTGCATCCTGGGCTTGGCGCGCGTGCGCGGCCTGGCCGCGGGCCTGCCGGCGCTGCGCTTCGCGCTGGCCGGCGTGGTGCGCCGGCGGGCCGCCACGATCACCCAGGTCTGCGCGCTGGCGGTCGGGCTGATGGCGCTGCTGTTGCTGACCATGACGCGCACCGACCTGATCCAGGGCTGGCAGCGCACGCTGCCGCCGGACGCGCCCAACCGCTTTCTGATCAATGTGCAGCCCGACCAGCGCCAGGCCGTGACCGACGCGCTGACCCGAGAGGGGCTGGGCGGGATTGCGCTGTCGCCGATGGTGCGCGGGCGCCTGATCGCCGTCAACGGCAAGCCGGTGGGGCCGGACGACTACGAAGAGCCGCGCGCCAAGCGGCTGGTGGACCGGGAGTTCAACCTGTCCTATGGCGACGAGATGCCTTCGTCGAACCGCATCGAGCAGGGCCGCTGGCTGGCGCCGGGGTCCGCCGAGGTCTCGCTGGAGTCGGGCCTGGCGAAGACCCTGGGCATCGGGCTGGGCGACAAGATGACCTTCGACGTGGCGGGCCAGCAGGTCGAGGTGGCGGTTTCAAGTACGCGCCGGGTGGATTGGGATACGATGCGCGTGAATTTTTTCGCCATCCTGACCCCCGCCTCGCTGGCCGACATGCCCCAAAGCTGGATCACCTCGTTCTATCTGCCGCCCGAAAAGGCGGCGGTGCTGCCCGCGCTGGTGCGCGAGTTCCCGAACCTGACGGTGTTCGACGTGGGCGCCATCCTGCAGCAACTGCAGTCCGTGCTGAATGAAGTGGGCAGGGCGGTGCAGCTTCTGTTCCTGTTCACGCTGGCCGCCGGCGTGCTGGTGCTGTCCGCGGCACTGACCGCCACCCGCGACGAGCGCATGCGCGAGGCCGCGGTGCTGCGCGCGCTGGGCGCCACGCGGCGCCAACTGGCGCGGTCCCAGCGCATCGAGCTGTGGGCCGTGGGCGGCCTGGCCGGCCTGCTGGCGGCCGCCGGCGCCACCGCGATTGCCTGGGCTTTATCAACGCTGGTGTTCGACTTCACTATTACCTTCAGTCTTTGGCCGTGGCTGGCGGGCATCGGCATCGGCATGCTGGGCGCCTGGGCGGGCGGCGCCCTGGCGCTGCGCGGCGTCCTGCGCACGCCGCCCCTGGTCACCCTTCGAGAAACCTGATGACATCCCGCGTCCAAACCATTACCGAACCCGTGGAAAATTCCCGCACCATGTTTGACCTTCTGGGCGGCGAGTCCGGCGTGCGCGCGCTCGTCGACCGCTTCTATGACCTGATGGACATGGAGCCCGATCTCAAGGAATTGCGCGCCGCGCACGGCCCCAGCCTGGATGAGGCCCGGGACAAGCTGTTCTGGTTCCTGTGCGGGTACTTTGGCGGGCCGGACCACTATATAGAACGCTTTGGCCACCCCCGCCTGCGGGCGCGGCACCTGCCGTTTTCCATCGGCGAGGTCGAACGCGACCAATGGGTGACCTGCATCGGGCGCGCCATGGAAGACGAGGGCATCGAGCCCGCGCTGGTCGAGCGCCTGCTGGAATCCTTCTACGGCGTGGCCGACTGGATGCGCAACCGTGAAGGCTGACGACCCGCAATCGGGCGCCCGGCGCCAGTCCTGGGCCGGCCCCTTGGGCGGCGCCATGCTCAGCGACGCCGCGCGCTTGCCGGATGCCGGACCCGAAGTCTTCAACCCGGCGCACTACGGCGAGCGGGCGCGGCCGGTGGACGCCGGCGGCCGCCAGGCGGCCTGGTTCGTGCAGGGGCAGGGCTGGCAGGGCGTGTTGCGCCGCTACCGCCGCGGCGGCATGATTGCCCGCGTCAGCAGCGACGCCTATCTCTGGAATGGCGAGGCCCGTACCCGGAGTTTCCGCGAATACCGCCTGCTGGCGGAGATGCGCGCACTAGGCCTGCCCGTTCCCGCGCCGCTGGCCGCGGCCTACTGGCGGCAAGGCCCGATCTACCGCGCCGCCATCGTGGTGGAGCGCATACCCGGCGTGCGTCCCCTGGCTCAGGCGGTGGCCGAGCCGCTCTGGCAGGCCGTGGCCGACGCGATCGTCCACATGCACCGGGCGGGCGTGTGGCATGCCGACCTGAATGCGTTCAACATTCTGATCGGCAGCGATGGCAAGGTCTGGCTCATCGATTTCGACCGCGGCACGCAGGGCGCATTGTCGGAACGGCAGCGCCAGGCCAATCTGGAGCGGCTGCGGCGTTCGCTGCGCAAGGTGGCGGGCGAGTCCGGAGAGCGCTTCTGGCTGCGCCTGCGCGACAGTTATTGGACGGCCTGGGGCGTCGGAATCCAGCCCTGACCGCCGTCCAGGCCACGGCTCCCGGCCTGCGGGCAGTGCCCCAATCGCCCGCCAAAGTTGGGCAGGTCATCGCTAAAAAGCTTTATCATTTCGCCTTTTGGTACTCCTGTCACACAGGGCACAGAGCAAGGGGGCTTGGTCATAATGGAACTCAAGGCGGGAATGCGCTGGGCGCTCGGAGCGGCGTTGATCGCAGCAGCCACATCGGCGGCGGTCGCGCAGAACAAGGTCGTCAACGTCTACAACTGGGCCGAATACACGGCCCCCGATACGATTCCCGGTTTCGAAATGGAAACCGGTATCAAGGTCCGCTATGACGTCTACGACAGCAACGACGCCCTGCAGGCCAAGCTGCTGGCAGGCAAGTCGGGTTATGACGTCGTTGTCCCGTCCACCCATTACGCCTCGCGCCAGATCGAAGCCGGCCTGTTCCAGAAGCTGGACAAGTCCAAGATCCCGAACTGGAAGCACCTGGATCCTGAGGTGATGGCGCTTGTCGCCACGGTCGATCCCGGCAACGAACACGCCGTTCCCTGGGGCTACGGCACCAACGGCCTGGGCTACAACGTCACCAAGGTCAAGCAGATCATGGGCGACGACGTCGACCTGGCCAACTGGGACATGCTCTTCAAGCCCGAGAACGCCGCCAAGCTGAAGGAGTGCGGCATCTCCATGCTGGACGAAGCCGCGCAGGTGTTTCCGGCCGTGCTGAAGTACCTGGGCAAGGATCCCAACAGCACCAATGCCGCCGACTACCAGGCCGCGATGGAAGTCCTGAAGAAGATCCGCCCGTACATCCGGCAGTTCAGCTCGTCGGGCTATATCGACGAACTGGCCGTGGGCGACCTCTGCATGGTCTACGGCTTTTCCGGCGACGTCATGATCGCCCGCAAGCGCGCGCAAGAGGCCAAGAAGGCCTATGAAGTGAATTACTTCATTCCCAAAGGCGGCGCGCCCGCGTGGTTCGACCTGATGGTCATCCCCAAGGATGCCCCGCATCCCGAAGAGGCGCTGGCCTTCATCAACTACATCGAAACGCCGCAGGTTCACGCGGCCATCACCAACACCATGTTCTACCCCAACGCCAACAAAGAGGCGCGGCAGTACGTGACGAAGGACGTGGCCGACAACCCCATGATCTACCCGCCGGCGGAGGTCTCCAAGACCCTGTACGTGATCAAGGCGCTGCCCTTGAATATCGCGCGCCTGCAAAACAAGTTGTGGTCCGAGCTGAAGTTGGGAAATTAGTCATCATGAACGATAGCCGTCACTCGGCGCCGCACGCGGCGGACCCGGATGAGTTCGTCCGGGTCTCCGATGTGGTCAAGATTTTTGGCGACGTGGTTGCCGTGCGCGCCGTCAACCTGTCCGTCAAGCGCAACGAGATCTTCGCGCTGCTGGGCAGCTCCGGCAGCGGCAAGTCCACGCTGCTGCGCATGCTGGCCGGCTTCGAAGAGGCCACCTCGGGCCAGATCCTGCTGGACGGCGAAGACATCACCAGCGTGCCGCCGTATCGGCGGCCCGTGAACATGATGTTCCAGTCCTACGCGCTGTTTCCGCACATGACGGTCGAGGCCAACGTGGCGTTCGGCCTGAAGCAGGAAGGCGTGGACCGCGCCGAAATCCACGACCGCGTGTTCGAAGCCCTGGATCTCGTCCAGATGGCGGGCTATTCGCGCCGCAAGCCCAACCAGCTTTCGGGCGGCCAGCAGCAGCGCGTGGCGCTGGCGCGCAGCCTGGTCAAGCGGCCCAAGCTGCTGTTGCTGGACGAGCCCATGTCCGCGCTGGACAAGCAGATCCGCCAGAAGACGCAGATCGAGCTGGTGAAGATCCTGGAGCAGGTCGGCGTGACCTGCATCATGGTCACCCACGACCAGGAAGAGGCCATGACCATGGCGCACCGCCTGGCCGTCATGACCGAAGGCCAGATCGTCCAGTGCGGCACGCCTCAGGACGTCTACGCCTTCCCCAATTCGCGTTTCGTCGCCAGCTTCATCGGGTCGACCAACATGTTCACCGGCACCATCGTGGTCGATGAGCCCGACCATGTGGCGATCGAATGCGCCGAGTTGACGCGCCCGCTCTTCGTGAACCACGGGGTGAGCGAGCCGCTGGGCATGGAAGTGCATGTGTCCATCCGGCCCGAGCGCCTGGTGGTGTCGCGCGAGCAGCCCGAAGGCGAATACAACTGGGCGCACGGCATGGTCAGCCACATGGCCTGGATGGGCAGCTACGCGCTCTACCAGATCCGCCTGGATTCCGGCAAGACGGTCGAGGCCAGCGTGCCCAGCCTGCTGCTGGCCCAGATGGACGCGCCGGGCATCGACGAAGAGATCTTCGTCAGCTGGGATGCGGATAGCGCGACGGTGCTGGCGTCATGATCCGCTTTTCGCCCCGCGACTGGCTGCCGTCGGGCCGGACCCTGGCGGTGGTGCCGCCGTTCGCATGGCTGGTGCTGTTCCTGCTGCTGCCTTTCCTGCTGGTGCTGAAGATCAGCTTTGCCGAAATGAAGTTCGGCATTCCGCCCTATACATCGCTGGCGCAATTCCAGGACGAGGCCATCCAGTTCAGCCTGCATCTGCGCGGCTACATCCTGCTGTTCACCGAAAACCAGTATTTCCGCACCTACCTGAGCTCGGTGAAGATCGCCGGCATCACCACGCTGATCTGCGTGCTGATCGGCTATCCCATCGCGTACTACATCGCGCGTTCGTCGACGCGGGTGCGCAACCTGCTGCTGCTGGCGGTGATCCTGCCGTTCTGGACGTCGCTGCTGCTGCGCGTATATGCGTGGGTGGGCATCCTGCGCAACGACGGCCTGCTGAACAACCTGCTGCAGGGCCTTGGGCTCATTTCCAGTCCGCTCGAGATCTATCGCACCGACGTGGCGGTCTATATCGGCATGGTCTATGCCTATCTGCCGTTCTTCATCCTGCCGCTGTACGCCACGCTCGTGAAGATGGACCTGCGCCTGCTGGAAGCGGCATACGACCTGGGCGCCAAGCCCTGGCAGGCGTTCTGGCAGATCACCGTGCCGCTGTCGCGCCAGGGCGTGATCGCCGGCGCCATGCTGGTGTTCATCCCGGCCGTGGGCGAATACGTGATCCCGGAAATGCTGGGCGGCGCCAACACGCTGATGATAGGCCGCGTCATGTGGAATGAATTCTTCAACAATGCCGACTGGCCCATGGCCTCGGCGGTGACCTGCGTGATGGTGCTGTTGCTGCTCGTGCCGCTGGTGTACTTCCAGTACAGCCAGGTCAAGCAGCAGGATTTGGCTGGCGGAGGCCGCGCATGAACGGTCCCAACAAGACGATGCGCGCCGTGGTGCTGGGCTTGGGGTATTTCTTCCTGTATGTGCCCATCATCAGCCTGATGGTGTTTTCGTTCAACGAGTCGCCCTCCGTCACTTCCTGGACGGGCTTCTCGTTCCGCTGGTATCACGCGCTGGTCAACGACGACGCGCTGCTGCGCGCGGCCTGGCTGTCGTTCCGGATCGCCGTGCTGACGGCGACGGCGGCCGTCGTCATCGGCACATGGGCGGGCTATGTGCTGGCGCGCATGGGCCGGTTTCGCGGCTTTGCCTTGTATGTGGGCATGCTCAGCGCGCCGCTGGTGATCCCCGAGGTCGTGCTGGGCATTTCCCTGCTGCTGATGTTCGTGGAACTGCGCGGAACGCTGGGCTGGCCGTCGCAGAACGGCATGTTCACGATCTGGGTGGGGCACGTGACGCTGTGCATGGCGTTCGTGGCTGTCGTCATCCAGACCCGCATCCGCGACCTGGACCGCTCGCTCGAGGAAGCCGCGCTGGACCTGGGCGCCACGCCCATCACCGTGTTCTTCAAGATCACGCTGCCGCTCATCGCGCCGGCGCTGGCGTCGGCCTGGCTGCTGTCCTTCACGCTGTCGCTGGACGATGTCGTCATCGCGTCGTTCCTGTCCGGCCCGGGCTCCAGCACGCTGCCCATGGAGGTTTTTTCGCGGGTGCGGCTGGGCCTCAAGCCCGAGATCAACGCGCTCGCCACCCTGTTCATCCTGGCGGTGGGCACCTGCGTGATCCTCGCCAACCGCATGCAATGGCGCAAGGAGGCCGAATCCAAATGAAAGCAACCACCCTGTATGGCCTGGCCAAGTGCAGTACCTGCGTCAAGGCGCGCGACTGGCTGACGGCGCACGGCGTTGATCACGTCTTCGTGGACTACCGGGACAATCCGGTGCCCGCCGCCACGCTGAAATCCTGGGCCGGGCAGGTCGGCGGCTGGGAAAAGCTGGTCAATCGCGCCTCCATGACGTGGCGCAATCTGCCCGAAGACCGCAAGGGCGCCGATACCGACGCCCAATGGACCGCGCTGATCGCCGAGTACCCGGCGCTGGTGCGCCGTCCGGTCACGGTGACGCCCGATGGCGAGGTGAGCGTTGGCTTCAGCGAAAAGCGCTACGGCGAACGCTACGCCTGAGCCGGCGGCGCCGGGCCTGGCCGGCCGGGCGCTGCCCGATGCCTTCTTCGACCGCGACGCGGTCCAGCTTGCGCGCGAACTGCTGGGCAAGGTCATCCGCCACCGCGTGGGTGATCTGTGGCTGTCGGCCCGCATCATCGAGACCGAAGCCTACTACCTGGAAGAGAAGGGCAGCCACGCCTCGCTGGGCTACACGCACAAGCGCCGCGCGCTGTTCATGGATGGCGGCACGGTCTACATGTATTACGCCCGCGGCGGCGACTCGCTGAACTTCAGCGCGGCGGGCGCCGGCAACGCGGTGCTGATCAAATCCGCCCACCCCTGGACGGATGCGCTGTCGGGCCCCGAAGCGCTCGCCCGCATGCAGCAGTTGAATCCCGATGCGCAAGGGCGCGCCCGCCCGCCCGCCAGCCTTTGCGCGGGGCAGACGCTGCTGTGCCGGGCGCTGGGCCTGAAAGTGCCCGATTGGGACGCCCGCCGTTTTGATCCTGCCGCGCTGTATGTCGAGGACGTCGGCGAAGCGCCCGCCTTCCTGATCTGCACCACGCGGCTGGGCATCCCGGCTGGCCGGGACGAACACCTGAGCTATCGCTTCGTGGATCCGGCTTACGCCGCGTTCTGCACGCGCAACCCCTTGCGGCGCGGACAGCGCGCGGGGCATGACTATGTGTGGGTGGACCGCCAGGGCATCGTGCTGTCAGAGGCGCCCGCGGGCGGGCAGGGCGGACCTGCCGGCGGCCTCTAGAAGCTGCCTTCTCTTTCGCGCCTGGCCAAGGATGCGCGCAGTTCCGCATGCTTTTGCTGGATGCGCCGGCGATTGAGCCGCTTGCTCCAGGCGTATAGCGGAATCAGCGGCAGCACGCCGAAGCCGTCGATCAGGTACAGGCCCTTCTTGCCGTCGGCGTTCAGCCCCACCGCGATATTGCTGGCGGACATGTCGTTCACCACGACGTGGGCATCGGCCAGGTCTTCGAAGAACTCGGCCAGTTGCGCTTTCAATGCGTCGTCAATGAGGCCGCGTCTGCCGAGGTCCCGCACGGTGGGGGCCAGGTTGCCCTCGCCGTCGGTGATCTTCTCGACCAGCAGGCCCAGGCCCAGCGACGTCTGCGCCAGGCCCACGATGCGCGCCATCGGGACTTCCCACACGCCGGACGGACGCGTGGTGGTGGTGACGTATTCGGAGATTTCGTTCAGATAGACGCGGTAGGCGCTTTCGCGCTGATATTGCTTGTACCAGCGCTTGAACGGCCGCGCTTCCAGATAGACGGCGCGCGCTTGCATGTCGATGATCTTGACAAGCAGGGCTGGCGAATGCGGATGCTGGAAGATGTGCCGGTCCCCGCCTGCGGCAAGCTGCGTTTCCGAATTCAGATCCAGCGGGCCAAACACGGACTGAAATGAGACCGGCGGCTTGCATTGGGAGAGGTCAGCAGGGTTCAAAAGGGGAACGTGGATCGGTTTAGGTGGCGGTCATTTTAATGCGGTTGCCCACCTGCGTCTTCGAATTGTCCTGGAATGATTCGGGCTGGCTGGAAAGGGCCGGGGATGAGACCTACAATTCCCGCTTTGGAGGCGCCTTTTTGAACGATATTCTGCTTTGGGTCGCCGCCGGCGGCGCGGTTTTGGCCATGCTGGCGACGGTGTTGGCCTGGTTGCGGCCGTCCGCAGCCGATGCGCGCCTGGACGCCTTGCTGGAAGGGCTGGAAAGAACCGAACGGGCGCTACGCGCCGATATCGGCGAAGGCCAACGCGGCCTGCGCAGCGAATTCTCGGAATCCACGCGGTCCCTGCGGGTGGAATTGTCACAGTCGCACGCCGAACTGCGCGCCGCCCTGGCCCGCGATGCGCAGGCCGCCCGCGCCGAATCGGCCGAATCGCTGGGCCGCTTCGCCGGCGGATTTTCGGAACAATTGCAGGGGCTGATCCAGATCAACGAGCGGCGCCTGATGGAGGTGCGCGCCACGGTGGACCAGCGCCTGCAGTCTTTGCAGACGGACAACAGCGCCAAGCTCGACGAAATGCGCCGGACCGTGGACGAAAAGCTCCATGCGACCCTGGAACAGCGCCTGGGTGAATCCTTCAAACTGGTATCCGACCGCCTGGAAGCCGTGCACAAGGGGCTGGGCGAAATGCAGGCGCTGGCCGCGGGGGTCGGCGACCTGAAGCGGGTGCTGACCAACGTGAAGTCGCGCGGCACCTGGGGCGAAGTGCAACTGGCCCGGCTGATCGAAGACAACATGACGCCGGACCAGTACGCCAGCAATATCAAGCCCGTGCCGGGCAGCGACGCCGTGGTCGAGTTCGCCATCCGCCTGCCCGGGCGCGGCGATGGCGGCGAGCCCGTCTGGCTGCCTATCGACGCCAAATTCCCCAAGGAAGAGTACGAACGCCTCATGGATGCCCAGGACGCGGCCGATACCGAGGGCGTGAAGGCCGCCGGCGCCGCGCTTGGCCGGGCGGTGGAACTGCAAGCGCGGCTGATTGCCGGCAAATACGTCTCGCCGCCCCACACCACCGATTTCGCCATCATGTTCCTGCCCACGGAAAGCCTGTACGCCGAGGTGCTGAGGCGGCCGGGGCTGCTGGACAAGCTGCACGGCCTGCGGATCAACGTGGCGGGCCCCAGCAATCTGGCGGCCCTGCTGAACAGCCTGCAGATGGGATTCCGCACGCTGGCGATCGAGCAGCGTTCGTCCGAAGTGTGGCAGGTGCTGCGCGCCGTCAAGACCGAGTTCGGCAAGTTCGGCGAAGCCCTGGCCAGCGTCAAGAAGACCTTGGACACGGCAAGCAACAAGATCGGCCAGACCGAAGTGCGCACCCGCGCCATGCTCAAGAATCTGAAAAGCGTGGAAGCGTTGCCCGAGGCCGATGCCTTGCGACTGCTGGGCGGGGCGGGCGCGGCCGACCAGGCCGATGCCGAGGTCGAAGAGGACGCCGAGGACGAGGCTGACGGCCTGCGCGCGCCGTCCGCCGGCGCCGTCTGACCGGCCGGAGCGCACGTATCGGACTCCTGCCGTTCCCAGGCTGCTTGTTGGCCGCCCCTGCAGCCGATATCCTCATGCTTACGGCATTTCGCCGTCGATACCTGGAGCATCGTAAGCATGAGCACCGCTGAACGCCATGATTCCTCTTCTCTCGACGCGACGGCGCTGGGCGCCGACATCGCCCAAGGAGCCATCACGGCGCTTGCTGCAATGCAGCAAGCCGTGGACCGGGTGGCGGCCCGTAACCCTTCGGTCAACGCGGCCTGCGGCGTGCAAGCCGAGGCCGGCCTGCGTCTGGCCCAGTCGCTGGACGATGAACTGGCCTCGCTGTCGCCGCCGCAGCGCCTTGCGCAACTGCGCGACCGCCCGTTCCTGGGCGTCCCCACGCTGCTCAAGGATCTTGCCACCGCCGCCATCGGGCTCCCCAGCGCGATGGGTTCCGTGCTTTACGGGCATGTCGAATGGCATGTCGATGCCGAGCTCGTCAAACGGTATCGCCGGGCTGGGCTGATTCCTTTCGGCCGCACCACCAGCGCCGAACTGGGCCTGAGCCCCACCACCGAATCCCCGGCCTACGGCCCGCCCACGCAAAACCCCTGGAAAACCGGCCATAGCGCGGGCGGCTCCAGCGGCGGCGCGGGCGCGGCACTGGCCAGCGGCATGGTGCGCATCGCCCATGGCAGCGACGGCGGCGGTTCGATCCGCATCCCGGCATCCTGCTGCGGCGTGCTGGGCCTGAAGCCCTCGCGCGGCCTGATGCCGCTGGGTCCGCTCAAGGGCGAGGGCTGGGGCGGCCTGGCCACCGAGCACATGATGACGCTGTCGGTGCGGGACTGCGCCGCGTCCCTGGACATCAGCGCCGGCGCGGACGTGGGCGCGCCCTATGCGGCGCCCGCCCAGCCGGTGGACTCCTACCGCGCGGTCGTCGCCCGGGTGGCCTCCGATCCGCGCTCCGCCCCGCGGCGGCGCATCGCCTTCATCAATACCACCTACGAGGGCGGCGCCATCCACCCCGATGTCGCCGCCACGCTGGACGAGGCCGCCCGCTTCTTCGCCTCGCTGGGACACGAGCTGGTGCAGGCCGCCCCGCCCGTGGGGTCCGAGGAAGTCCTGTCGCCCATGCTGCCCTTGATCGCGAGCGCGGCGGCCAACGCCATCGACAGTTTCGTGGCCGCGCGCGGCAGGCGCCTGGCCGCCGACGAACTGCAGCCCACCACGCTGGGCGCGCGCGAATATGCCCGCGCCATTTCCGGCTCGCAGTACGTGGCCTGCGTCGATACCTGCCATGAGATCACCCGCCGGGTGGGCCGCTTCCTGCACCGCGACGGTTCCCAGGGCTACGATCTGTTCCTTTGCCCGGTGCTGGCCCAGCCGCCGGCACCGATCGGCCGCTATGCCATGGACAACGCCGACTACCTGGCCTACCGTCTGGGCAAGAAGGGCGTCATCGGCTATTCGCCGTTTGCGCCCCTGGCCAACCTGACGGGCATGCCGGCCATTTCCATCCCCTTCGGGATGTCGTCCGACGGCCTGCCCATCGGCATCCAGGTCATGGGGGCGCTGGGCACCGAGGCGCTGTTGCTGGAACTGGCGGCGCAAGTCGAGGCTTTGCGGCCCTGGAACCTGACCGCGCCCATGGCTGGATAAGGCCAAGAGGCCGGATCGCGCCGCATCGGCCCGTGGCGCCCGTGCGGATTGAACCCGGGAGCTGCCATGTCATCGTTCGCGACGCATACCGTCATCAACCAGGTCCCGCCCCTGGAAGACTATTCCCTGTTCGACACCGATCCGGCCTTGCGCGAGGCGGTGCGCCGCGAGGGCGCCGAGGCCTGGGCGGGCGACCTGAACGCGCATGGGGCGTGGCTGGGCCGCGCGCAGACCTTGGCGGCCGGCGCCGAGGCCAACCGCTGCCCGCCGCGTCTGGTCAGCTATGACCGTGGCGGGCACCGCATCGATCACGTCGAGTTCCATCCGTCGTGGAACCTGCTGATGGGCGGCATCATGGCGCGCGGCCTGCACAGCCGGGCCTGGGCCGCGCCCGCGCCCGGCGCGCATGTGGCCCGGGCGGCGGCCTACCTGATGCAGGGCCAGGTCGAAGCCGGCACGCTGTGTCCCACGACCATGACCTTTGCCGCCGTGCCCCTGCTGCAGCGCGAACCCGCCGGCGTCGTGGACTTTGGCGGCCAGTGGCTGCCCGCGCTGTATTCCCGCGAGTTCGACGGAACCGATGCGCCGCTGGCCGCCAAGCGCAGCGCGTTGATTGGCATGGGCATGACCGAAAAGCAAGGCGGCTCGGACCTGCGCGCCGTCACGACGCGCGCCATGCCGCTGGGGGCGCCGGGCCGGGGGGGCGCCTACCAATTGGTGGGGCACAAGTGGTTTTTCTCGGTGCCGCAGGCGGACGCGCACCTGGTGCTGGCGCAGACGGAAGAGGGGCTGAGCTGCTTTTTCGTCCCCCGCTGGATTCCCGACGGTCCGCGCAACGCCATCCGCGTGCGCCGCCTGAAGGACAAGCTGGGCAATCGCAGCAATGCCAGCGCGGAAGTCGAATTCGAAGAGGCCTGGGGCGTCATGGTTGGCGAACCGGGCAAGGGCCTGGCGGTGCTGCTGGAAATGGCGGGCACCACGCGGCTGGACTGCGTGCTGGGCAGCGCTGCCCTGCTGCGCCAGGCGCTGGCCCAGTCGGCGCATCACGCGCAGCACCGCCATGCGTTCGGCAAGGCGCTGATCGAACAGCCCCTGATGGGCAATGTGCTGGCCGACCTGGCGCTGGAAAGCGAAGGCGCCATGGCCCTCGGGCTGCGGCTGGCGCGCGCCGTGGACGAACGCGCCAGCGCCGGCGCGCGCGCGCTGCTGCGGGTCGGCACGCCGGCCGCCAAACTGTGGGTCTGCAAGCGCGCGGTCGCCGCCGTGGCCGAGTGCATGGAGGTCTGGGGCGGCAATGGCTATGTCGAAGAGGGGCCCATGCCCAGGCTCTATCGGGAAACCCCCGTGAACTCCATCTGGGAGGGCTCGGGCAATGTCATGGCGCTTGACGTGCTGCGCGCCTTGCAGCGCGAGCCCGAAGCGCTGCCCGCGCTGGAGGCCGAGTTCGCGCGGGCCGCGGGCCAGTACCGGGACTTCGACGAGGCCGTGGCGCGCTGGCGGTCCCTGCTGGCCGATAGCGGCCAGGCGGAATTCCAGGCGCGCCGCATCGCCGGGGGATTGGCACGGCTGTGGCAGGCCGCCTTGCTGATCGAACATGCGCCCGATGCCGTGGCGCAGGCGTTCATCGGCAGCCGTCTGCAGCCGGACGGGGGCATATTCGGCGAACTGGGCGCGGGCGCCGACACGCAGGCGATCCTGTCGCGGGCGTGGCCCGCCATCGGCGCATGCTAAATTTCCTGGCTCAACCAACTTTCCCGCACTTTCACCGCCATGCTCACCCAGCAAGAACTCAAGCAGCAAGCCGCCGACGCCGCCCTGGAATTCGTTGAACAGGTCGCGGGCCCGGACGTCATCATCGGCGTGGGCACTGGGTCCACGGCCGATCTCTTCATCGACGGGCTGGCGCGTTTCAAGGGCCGCATCGGCGGCACGGTAGCCAGTTCCGAGCGCAGCGCGGCGCGCCTTGCCGGCCATGGCCTGAAGGTGCTGGACCTGAACGACGTGGCGACCATGCCGATCTACGTCGACGGCGCCGACGAGATCGATGCCAGCCTGTCCATGGTCAAGGGCGGCGGCGGCGCGCTGACGCGCGAGAAAATCGTGGCCTCGGTGGCCGAGCGCTTCATCTGCATCGCCGACGAATCCAAGCTGGTCCAGACCCTGGGCAAGTTCCCGCTGCCCCTGGAAGTGATTCCCATGGCGCGCGAGTCGGTCGCGCGCGCGCTGGCCGCGCTGGGAGGGCAGCCGCGCCTGCGCGAAGGGTTCGTTACCGATAACGGCAACATCATCCTGGACGTGTCCGGCCTGTCGATCGCCGACGCGCCCGCCTTCGAAGCCCGCCTGAACAACCTGCCCGGCGTCGTGACCTGCGGCCTGTTTTCGCTGCCAGGCGCCGACGTGGCGCTGCTGGCCACCCAGAACGGCATCCGCCGGCTGGACCGCCGCGCCTGACGCGACGGGCTCCCCCGTGGCGCGCCGCCGATCCGCCTTGCGGGCGGCGGGGCCCGGATTCATAATCCTGTCACACTTGGGTCATAACCTTGCAGGTTGTGCAGTCCCATCTCGTAACTCTCTTATTTCGGGGCAATGCAATGAGATCAACCACGCAGGGAGCCCGGATGACGGAGCATACAAACAAGCAGTTCGACGCCGATCTGGAAAGCGTCCGTTCGCAATTCTTGCAAATGGGCGGCCTGGTGGAAGCCATGATCCAGGAGGCCATCGACGCGCTGGCCACCGCCGACCTGTCCTTGGTTGAAAAAGTCCGCGAACGGGAAAAGGAAGTCAACCGCCACGAGGTCGAGATCGACGAGAGCATCAGCCGCATCCTGGCCAGGCACCAGCCTACCGCCATCGACCTGCGCATGCTGATGGCCGTATCCAAGATGCTCACCGACATGGAACGCTGCGGCGACGAGGCCGAGAAGGTCGCCACCGTCGCCCGCCGCGTGCACGAGGGCGAACTGCGCCATATCCCCGTGATCGAACTGCGCCACATGGCCGCCAACGTGCGCACCATGCTGCATCAGTCGCTGGACGCGTTTGCCCGCCTTGACCCCATTCTTGCCGCCGCCGTGGTGCGTAGCGATAAAGAGGTCGACAAGGAATGGAAGGGCGCGCTGCGCCACCTGATCACCTACATGATCGAAGACCCGCGCACCATTTCGCGCGCGATCGACATGATCTTCATCGCGCGCGCGCTCGAACGCATCGGCGACCACGCCAAGAACATGTCCGAACGCGTGATCTACATGGTCAAGGGCGCGGATGTGCGCCATACCGGCGTGAAGAACACCGAGCGCCTCGCGCGTGGCGAGGAAGAGTCCGAAGACTCGCCGGACCAGTAACGCAAAGCGCGGCCATCGGCCGCGCCTTGTCATCGAGACCCCAGCAGCGTCTAGCCCTGGGGTTTTTTTTCGACCCCGCCGCCGCTACGGCGCAAGCATCGCGCCCTGGCACAGGCGCGGATCCGGTACGCCGGGCTTGCCGGCGTCGATGCGGCCGGCCAGCCGCCGGGCGAAGGCCGGCATCGAGGGCGCGCCGATCTCCAGGTCGTACCATCCTTCGCAGCCCGCGTACTTGAGCTCCATCGCTCCCCCCGCGGGCACGTGCGCCATGGCGCGCCAGCCGTCGCTCATGCGTGATTCCAGCCTGACCGGCTGCGGCGCATCCCCGTGATTGATCAGGCGCAGGCGCAGGCCCGAGGTCACGGGCACCAACTGGGCCTCGAGCATGCCGGCGTCCTGGGCGTCGCCGCGGAACTGCCGGTGGAAACCGTCGGGGCCGAGCAGCCACAGGTCGTAAGCCCCGTCGCTGGCCAGGCGCCAGCCATCGTCCAGGCGTGCGCCGGCGCCCACGGTGTAGCGCCGCGGCGGCTGCGTCAGCGCGTGACGGTCGTAGACATGCAGGACGGCGCCCGCGCTGCCGGGGTTGCGCAAGGTCAGGCGGTAGTGCTCGCCGTCGGCGGTCATCCGCCCCACGGCCTCGAGCACATACGGCAAGGGACAGGCGTGGCGATTGCTGTCCGGATGGTGCGAACCCCGGTCGCCCGTGAAGTCGAACGCCGAGGTCAGGTCGCCTGCGACCGCGCGCCGCCATGCGCTGATGTTCGGTTCCGCCACCCCGAACCGGGCTTCCAGGAAGCGGATGACCGACGTGTGGTCGAACACCTGCGAGTTGACCCAGCCGCCCCGGCTCCAGGGCGATATCACCAGCATGGGGACGCGCGGGCCCAGGCCAAAGCCGCGTCCGTGCAGGCTGGCCGGATCGTCGGAGGTCGAAGCGCTGGGACCATGCCGGGCGTCATGGTATTCGCCGTCCAGTTCAACCGTGGACAAGCCGCCGGACTGGCCGTCCGGATGGCGGGCAGGGGGCGCGGGCGGCGGCATGTGATCGAAGAAGCAGTCGTTCTCGTCGTAGGTGACGAGGAACACGCAGCGGCTCCAGATGCCGGGATGCCGCGTCAGGATTTCCAGCACGCGTTCGGTGTAGGCGCCGCCCTGGCGGGGCGACGACACTTCGGGATGCTCGGAGTCGGCCGTGGGCGCGATGATCCACGACACCGCCGGCAGCGTGCCCTGGGCGACGTCTTGCGCCAGATCGTCCAGCGTGCGGGTGGACAGCCCGCGGTCGCGCAGCGGGGCGTCGGCGGCGCCTTCGGCAAGTTGCCGGCGGTACTGCCTGAAGCCGGCCAGCGGGTTGTCGTGATAGTTGTCCGCCATGTCCTGGTAGATGCGCCAGTCCACGCCCGCGGCTTGCAGGCGTTCCGGATAGGTGGTCCAGGCATAGCCTTCGGTGGCGGGGCCCGGGCGGTCGAAGGTGTTGACCAGGGCGGGTCCGCCGGCCAGACCCTGCGGGTCGTTGGTGCCGGTCCACAGGAACAGCCGGTTGGGGTTGGTGCCCGCGTGCACCGAGCAATGGTAGGCATCGCACAAGGTGAAAGCGTTGGCCAGCTCGGTCTGGAACGGCAGTTGCTCGCCGTGGTATGCGCCCATGCCCAGCCGGCTCTTGGCGGATAGCCATTGGTCCATGCGGCCGTCGTTCCAGGCGCGCTGCGAGTCGTCCCAGGTGTGCGGCGTGATATAGCCCACCGGCGCGTCGCTCGGGTACTCCGCCTGCAGCGCGTAGGGGCTGCAACGCGCGGCGCCGTCGGCCTGCGTCATGACCGTGCCCGCGGCCGTGGGCACGGGATGCGGGTCCGCAAAGCCGCGCACGCCGGGCAGAGAGCCGAAATAATGGTCGAAGGACCGGTTTTCCTGCATCAGGATCACGACATGGCGCACGTCTTGCAGCGTGCCGGTCTTGCGATCTGGGTCGGTCTCCAGGGCGCGTTTGACGGCGGGGGACGGATTGGGCGGAACGGACGAGCGCGATTCTTCTTTCATGACAGCATTAATACGGCCAGCGATATTCGAATCTTAAGGCCTCGCCGGGAAGGCCTGGCCGGGAAGGCCTCGCCGGGAAGGCCTGGCCGGGAAGGCGTGAGCGGACCGCGCGCCCCAAAACGCGAAGCCCCTCGCGGACGAGGGGCTTCGTGGCGGTGGCGCCGCGGGAAAGCGGCGCGGCCCGATCAGGCCGAAGGCGGAACGTAGCCGTCGGCTTCGACGTTGCCGTCTTCGAACAGGAAGCGTTCCATTTGCTGTTGCAGGTACTTGCGTGCCCGGGCATCCGCCAGGTTCAGGCGGTTTTCGTTCACGAGGCGGGTCTGCACACCTTTCCATTCTTCCCAGGCTTCCCTGGAAATGCTCTGCCAGATGCGCGTGCCGACTTCGCCGGGATAGGGCGGATAGTCCAGCCCTTCTGCTTCACGCTTCAATTTCACACAGTTGACGATACGAGCCATGGTGTTCGCTGCCGGAAAGAGTAGTAACGCTGTATTTTAGCGGGCTTGGCATCCCATGGGCGCCAAGCCCCTTCCGTTCCCGAGGTCGGGACGGCCGCGGTTACAGCTTCTTGATAAAGATCATGCTGTTGCGCGAACGGTTGTAGTTGTTCTGCTTTTCACGGGGCAGGTCGGTGACCCCGCCCTGCACGAAACCGCGCTTGATGAACCAGTGCGAGGTCCGGGTGGTCAGCACGAACAGGCGCTTGGCGCCCGCCGCGCGGGCGCGCGACTCCATGTGGCGCAGCAGGATCTCGCCTTCGCCCGAGCCCTGCCATTCGGGATGCACGATCAGGCAGGCCATTTCGGCCATCTGCTCATCGGCGAACGCATGCAGGGCCGCGCAGCCGTAGATCACGCCATCGTGCTCCAGCACGGTGAAGTTCTCGACGTCGCGTTCGATCACGCTGCGGGGGCGAGGCACCAGGGTGCCATCGGCTTCCAGCGGTTCGATCAGGCTGAGGATGGCGCCCACATCGTCGATCGTGGCGGCGCGCAGGTCATCCAGCGTGTCTTCGACGACCATGGTGCCCACGCCATCGTGGGTAAAGATCTCAAGCAGCACGCTGCCGTCCAGTTCGAACGGCAGCAGGTGCGCGCGCGCTACGCCGCGCTTGACCGCCAGCGACGCGTATTGCAGGAAGGCGTGGGTTTCTTCGTCCAGTTCGCCGGCCGCGAGCAGCGCGTCGGCGTCGATGCGGGCCAGCTCGGTGTCGAGCGTGCCGTCCTCGTTCAGCACGCCTTGCGAGCTGGACAGGAAAATCAGCTTCTCGGCGCGCAGCGCCACGGCGACGCTGGTCGCCAGGTCTTCCATGGCCAGATTGAAGGCGTCGCCGGTGGGCGAGAAGCCCAGCGGCGACAGCAGCACGACGGACGAGCCCTTTTCGATGGCGAACTTGAGCGCTTCCACGTCGATCTTGCGTACCTGACCGGTGTGCTTGTAATCCACGCCGTCCAGCACGCCGGTGGGACGCGCCGTGACGAAATTCCCGGAGATGACGCGGATGTGCGCATGCGACATCGGCGTGTTGGGCAGACCCTGGCTGAACGCCGCCTCGATGTCCAGGCGGATTTCGCCGGCGGCTTCCTTGGCGCATTCGAGCGCGGCGGCGTCGGTGGGGGACAGGCCTCGGTCGAACTGATGGGTGAACCCCTTCAGCCGCAACTGCTCATTGACCTGCGGGCGCGAGCCGTGCACCAGCACCAGCCGGATTCCCAGCGACGACAGCAGGGACAGGTCCTGAACCAGCGCATTCAGCGCGCCCGCCTGCACAAGTTCGCCGCCAAACGCCACCACGAAGGTCTTGCCTCGGAACGCATGCACATAGGGGGCGACATCTCGGAACCATCGCACAAACTGGGCGGCGGCGAATTCGGGGGCTTCAAGGGCGGAGACGGTGTCTGGTTCCAGGTCGGGCATGATGTGCGTTGCTAGGTCCTATGGGGTCGCGGGACGGCAAAGCCGGCGGGCTGTGCCGCGCGCGCCGCCGGGAGGGCGGCGTTAGGCGGAATTATATGACCGCGCAGCCCGGCCGCCATCGGCGCGCTTGACACGCGCTGTTGCGCGTGCCCCACAGGAAACTCAGTGCCTGGCCAGGTTCCGGTGCTCCAGCCGGCTCAAAAGACGGACGACGGGCCACAGCAGCGCCAGGTAGAAAAGCGCCGCCAGCACGATGGGCGAGGGGTTGTACACCAGCGATTGGGCGTCGCGCGCCACCCGCAGCAGCTCCGGCAGCGCCACGGCACTGGCCAGGGTGGTCAGCTTGACGACCTCCAGCGTGTTGCTGATGAGGTCCGGCATGACGTTGCGCGTGGCCTGCGGAATCTGCACATGCCATAGCGTCTGCCAGGCGGACAGGCCGGTCGAGCGCGCCGCTTCGATCTGCCCGCGCGGCACGCTTTCCAGGCCGGCGCGGAACACCTCGCCGTAATAGGAGGAATTATTGAGCATGAAGCCGATGGCCACCGCAAGCAGCTTGGGCAGGTCCAGTCCCAGGAAGGGGGCGCCGAAATAGATGAAGATCAGCAGCACCAGCGGCGGCAGGGCGCGGAAGAAGTCGATGTAGATGGCCAGCAGCACGCGCGACCAGCGCCGCTTGAGCGTGATGGACAGCACGCCGATCAACAGCCCCGACGCCAGCCCGACCGGAATCACCATCGCCGATAGCATCAGCGTGCGGCCCAGGCCCTGCAGCAGATAGGGCGCCACGCTCATGTAGATGTTCAGATTGAAAAAATTCTGCAGGATTTCGTCCATGCGTTTCCTCTAGGGCCTGTTCATGCCAATAGGAGCCTTGCGGGGCCGGGCGGGGGACGGCGCCGCCGCCGTGTGTCGATGACGCGGTCTCAGTGCTTCCACTTGAAACGGGTTTCGGTCCAGCGTCCCAGCACCACCACCGGCAGGAAGATCAGCAGGCAGGCGACCGCGGCCAATGTCAACGGCGTGGCGTTGCCTGCGTTGCTGCTGGCCGATTGCGCGTTGTTGAGCACTTCGCTCAGGCCCACGACCGAACCCAGCGCGGTGCTCTTGGTGATGGCGATGACGCGGTTGGTCAGGGGCGCCACCGTCAGCCGCATGGCTTGCGGCATCACCACGTAGACCATGCTCTGCAGCCAGTTCAGTCCCGTGGAGCGGGCGGCCTCCGCCTGGCCTCGCGGCACCGACAGGATGCCGGCCCAGAAGATCTCTTCCGCGAAAGCGGCCAGCACCAGCGACAGGGACAGCCAGCAGGCCATGAACGCCGACATCGACAGGTTGATGTAGGGGAAAGCGAAGAACAGCACCATGATCACCACCAGCGGCGGCAGCGCGCGCAGGATGTCGGCAAAGCAGATGATCAGGAAGTTCAGCGGCCGGATGCGCAGCGCGCGCAGCACGGCCAGAACCAGTCCAAGCGCCACGCCCGTGGCGGCCACCGCCACCCCAAGCTGGAGCGTGATCCACATGCCCGCCAGGATGTCCGGCAGGTAGCGCCACGCGACTTCGGCATTGAAGAACGAGAACAGCAGGGCGTTCAGATCCATGGGGTGCTCAGTGAAGCCGCCTCAGGCGGCATGTTCCGCCATGCGGGCAAGAAAGGCCTGCGTGCGGGGTTGACGGGGAGCGCCGAAGACGGCTTGCGGCGGGCCTTGTTCGACGATCACGCCGCCGTCCATGAAAACAACCCTGTCGGCCGCCGCGCGGGCAAACCCCATTTCGTGGCTGACCACCATCATGGTCATGCCGTCCTGCTTGAGCTCCCGCATCACGTTCAGCACGCTGCCCACCAGTTCGGGGTCGAGCGCGCTGGTGGGCTCGTCGAACAGCACCACCTTGGGCCGCAGGGCCAGTGAACGCGCGATGCCCACCCGCTGTTGCTGCCCGCCCGAGAGCTGGTCGGGGTAGGCGGTGGCCTTGTCCGCCAGGCCCACTCGCTCCAGCGCTTCCATGCCGCGGCGGTCGGCTTCGGCGCGCGCCAGCCGCTGCACCTTGCGCAGCGCCAGCGTGATGTTGGAAAGCACGGACATGTGGCGGTACAGGTTGAAGTGCTGGAACACCATGCCGATGTTCTGCCGAATCCGGTTCAGTTCGGCGGCCGGCGCGGTGATCTCTTGGCCGTCGACGTGGATGGTGCCCGCCGACGGTTCTTCGAGGCGGTTGCAGCAGCGCAGCAGGCTGCTCTTGCCCGACCCGGAGGGGCCGATCATGAAGACCAGTTCCCCTTTCTTCACTTCCAGGTCTATGCCCTTGAGCACCGCGTTGTCGCCATAGGACTTGTGCAGCCCCGCGATTTTCAGGATCGGTTCTTCCATCGTGTGCATCCTCGAAGCGCGAGGGCGGGCCGCAGGCGGCGCCATCCCCCGTGCGTTGGCAGTGACGCGGCGAATCAGCCGCAGCGCAGTTCGACCGGCGTGGCGTCATAGCCCGGCAGGTCGGGCACGCCCTGGCCGGGCGTCACGGTGGCCGCGGCGGAGCCCGCGGCCGGCGTGAAGCCGAACCACTTCTGGGCCAGCTTGGACACCGTGCCGTCCTGCTTCAGGCACTTGAGCGCCATGGACACGCGGTCGCGCCCCGCCTGGTCGTCCAGCCGGAACGCAAGCGCCCAGACCAGGCCCGTCTTGATCGTGTAGCTGGTGCGCACCGCGGGATTCTGCTTGGCGGCCCAGGCCGCCACGGTATTGCCCGCCAGATTGGCATCGGCGCGCCCGGCCTGCACGGCCTGAACCGCGTCCGCGTTGGATGCGTATACGTCGTACTTGAAGCCATACTTGGCCGCGTTGTCGCGCGCCCAGTTTTCATAGGCCGAGCCTTTGTTCACGGCCAGCTTCTTGTCCTTCAGGTCCTGCAGGCCGGCGATGTCCTTGGCCTGCTTGCCGATCACAAAGGTGTAGTCGGTGTTCAGGTAGCCTTCGGAGAACAGCAGGGCGCGGGCACGCTCCTCGGTGGCGGTGGTGGGCGCAAGCACAAAGTCGTACTTCTTGGCGTTCAGTCCCGGGATCAGCGCGGCGTACTCGGTGCCTTCGATCTTGATGGTGGTGCCCAGCTGCTTGGCCAGCGCCTGGCCCAGTTCGATGTTGAAGCCGTCCAGCCCGCCGCCCAGCTTGGGCATGGCGTGCGGTGCGAAGGTGGCGTCCACGCCGGTGGTGAGCGGCTGGGCCGCCGCGGCCAGGCCGGCGCCTGCCAGCCAGAAGGTGAGGCCACAGCGGCCGGCAAAGGTCAGGGTGCGGGTAAGGCGGGTCATGGCGGGTCCTTTAGGGAAGAGGCGTCTTGCCCAGCGCCGGCCCGGCTCCCACACGCTCAAGTATCAAGCCGTAGTGTTCCGGGCGCCGGTGGGCGGCGAAGTTGAAGATGTGCTGCTTGAAGGTGTCTCCCAGTGCCAGGTCGGCCTGGCAATAAATCACCTCGTCCTCCTCCCCCTGCGCCTGCGCCACGATCTCGCCCGTGGGCGCGACGATGGCCGATCCGGCGATCAGGTGGCTGCCGTCTTCCACGCCGGCCTTGCCTGCCGCCGCCACCCACACCGCGTTCTGATACGCGGCGGCCTGCAGGCTGAGCAGGTGGTGGAACATGCGCAAGTGGACCGGTTCATTCCAGTGGATGTTCAATGACGGCGTGTTGTATCCCAGCGCCACGATCTCGGCGCCCTGCAGCGCCAGGACGCGCCAGGTTTCCGTCCAGCGGCGGTCGTTGCACAGGCACATGCCGACACGCGTGCCCAGGGTTTCCCAGACGTTGAAGCCTTCGTTGCCGACTTCGAAGAATTTCTTTTCCAGGTGCTGGAATGGGGCCTCGGGCTTGTGGTCGCTGTGCCCCGGCAGATGGATCTTGCGGTAGCGCCCCACGATGCGCGCATTGGCGTCGACCAGGATGCTGGTGTTGTACCGCCTTGCGTCCGACGCGATCTCGGCATAACCCAGATAGAAGCCGATGCCCAGCTCGCGCGCGGTGTCGAACAGGATGCGCGTCTCGGGGCCGGGCATTTCCTTTTCGAAGTAGCGCTCCATCGCCTCTTCTTCCGTCATCCAGTAGCGCGGAAAGAAGGTGGTGAGCGCCAGTTCCGGGAACACGACCATGCGCGCGCCGCGGCCGTGCGCCTCACGCATCATCGCCAGCAGCCGGGCCACCGCCTGGCGGCGTGACTCTTGCGGTTGGACCGGACCCATCTGCGCGACCGCCAGGCCGAAGGGACGTTTGCTCATGTCGTGATCCTCAGGCGGAGCCGTTGTTTGAAAAATACTTGCGCACGAGCGCGTTGGGATTGCCGGTCAGGCGCTGGCGCAGCACGGGTTCGGGCGTGCCGCGCTTGATGAACCGGCCGCTGCCCCGCGCCACGTGCAATTGCCCGTTCTCGACCGCCACGCGGCCTCGGCTGATCACCACTTCAGGCCAGCCGCGCACGGTCTTGCCTTCGTATGGCGTGTAGCCGACGCTGTCATGCAGCATGGAGGCGGAGATCGTCACTTCGCGTTCCGGGTTCCAGATGGCGATGTCGGCATCCGCGCCCACGGCGATGGTGCCCTTGCGCGGATACAGCCCGTAGGTGCGCGCGTGGTTGGCGGCGGTCAGCGCGACGAAACGCTCGATGGAGATGCGCCCGCCCAGCACACCTTCGGAGAACAGCAGCGGCATGCGCACCTCCAGGCCCGGCACGCCGTTGGCCACGTCCTTGAAGGTCGTGGCCTCGCCCTTGGGCAGCTTGCCGCTGGCGTCATAGCGGTAGGGCGCGTGGTCCGACGAATACAGTTGCAGGGTGCCGTCGGTCAGGCCTTGCCACACCGCCTCTTGCGAGGCGGCGTCGCGCGGGGGCGGGCTGCAGCAGAACTTGGCGCCTTCCAGGCCGGGCAGGTCGATGTCCTCGGCGGTCAGGAACAGGTATTGCGGGCAGCTTTCCGCATGGATGGGCAGGCCCAGCGCCTGCGACGAATGCACTACGCGCACGGCCTCCAGCCCGGCCACGTGGACGATCAGGATGGGCACGTCCATCATGCGCGCCAGCGTCACGGCGCGATGGGTGGCTTCGCTTTCCGCCAGCGGCGTGTGGGCCACGGCGTGATACTTGGGCGCGGTCATGCCGCGTTCGGCCAGGCGCCGTGCCACCCAGCGGATCATGTCGTTGTTTTCGGCATGCACCATGACCAGCGCGCCCTCGCGATCGGCGACTTCCAGCACGTCAAGCAACTGGTAGTCGTCCAGTTTCAGGCGGTCATAGGTCATGAACACCTTGAACGAGGTGATGCCGTTCCGGATCAGTTCGGGCAGGTCGTGCGACAGCGCCTGCTCGGTCGGGTCCGACAGGATCAGATGGAAGCCGTAGTCGATGACCGCCTTTTCCTCGGCGCGCCGGGCATAGTCGGCCACCACCTCCGGCAGCGCATTGCCGCGATGCTGGGCCGCGAACGGAATGATGGTGGTGGTGCCGCCGAAGGCCGCGGACACGGTGGCGCTGTAGAAATCGTCGGCGCACATGATGCCCATGCCGGAAAGCTGCTCGACGTGGCAGTGGCTGTCTATGCCGCCGGGCAGCACCCAGCGGCCCGCGGCGTCGATATCGCGCGAGCCTGCAGGCAGGTTCTGGCCCAGCGCCACGATCACGCCGTCGCGCACGCCGATGTCGGCATGGAAGGTGTCCGTGGCGGTGCTGATGCGCCCGTTCCGGATGGTCAGGTCGAATGCGGCAGTGTCGGTCATGGGATGGGGGTTCCGCTTGGAAGGGATCAGAGGGTGCCGGGATAGATGCCGCCATCCAGCACCAGGTTCTGCCCGGTCATGAAGCCGGCGCGCGCGCCGCACAGGAACGCGCAGGCATCGCCGAATTCCGCCGGGTCGCCGTAGCGGCCGGCCGGGATGCCGGCCAGGCGCGCCGCCAGCACGTCGTCCACCGTCTTGCCGCTGTCCCGCGCACCGCGCTCGGCGGTCTGACGCAGGCGGTCGGTGAGAAAGGGGCCGGGCAGCAGATTGTTGATGGTGACGCCATGGCGCACCGTCTGGCGCGCAAGGCCCGCGACGAAGCCGGTCAGGCCCGCCCGCGCGCCGTTCGACAGTCCCAGGATGTCGATGGGCATCTTCACCGCGGCGGACGTGATGTTGACGATGCGGCCGAAGCGGCGCGCCATCATGCCGTCCACGGTGGCGCGGATGAGGGCGATCGGCGTGAGCATGTTGGCGTCCAGCGCGGCGATCCAGTCCTCGCGCGACCATTCGCGGAAGTCGCCGGGCTTGGGGCCTCCCGCGTTGGTCACGAGGATGTCGGGCTCGGGGCACGCGGCCAGCAGCGCCTGTCTGCCGGCTTCGGTGGTGACGTCGGCGGCCACGGTGACGATGGCCGCGCCGGTTTCGCGGCGAATCGCCTCCGCCGCCGCGTCAAGCGTGCTGGCCGTGCGCGCGGCCATCACCAGGTTCACGCCTTCGCGCGCCAGCGACAGCGCGCACGCGTAGCCCAAGCCCTTGCTGGATGCGCACACCAGCGCGTTCCTGCCTTTGATTCCCAAGTCCATTGCGATGCTCCTTTCAGCCTTGCACCGGTTGCCGGCCGGTGGCCGCGAGCGACAGCCCGACGCGCGCGACCGTGGCCTCGAGTTCGGCCGCCGTCACCGGGTCGATGCGCATGCCGGGCGCGCGCAGCGCATGGCTCTTGATGGCGCCGCGGCGCTGGTAGACGTACTTGCGCAAGGCCAGGCCGATCTTGGGCTGGAATTCGTAGCGGATCAGCGGGCAGTAGCGGTCAAAGATCGCCGCCGCGCCGGCATGGTCGCCTCGGGCGTAGCGTTCATAGATGGCCACCAGGATCTCCGGGAAGGCGAAGCCGGTCATGGTGCCGACCGCCCCGCGCTGCAGCTCTTCCAGGAAGTACACACCGCCCAGTCCGCCGAAGATCTTCATGTCCGCGTCCGGCACGAGCTCGCGGATGCGGCTGATCTTCTGCGCGACCGGCGGTTCTTCCATCTTGATCAGGTGCACGCCGCCTTCGCGGCCCAGGCGCGCGACGACCTCGGGCCGGATTTCGGTGCCGAACGAATCGGGAAAGTCGTGGATCACCACGGGGATCTTCACGGCGTCCGCGACGGCCTTGTAGTAGTCGAACAGCAGCGCGTCGCTGGCGTTGTCCAGCGGCGCGGCGAACACGGCGGAAGCGCCCATGTCCTGCGCTTCCTGCGCCTGTTCGATCGCGCCGGTGATGCCGTGGGCGCGCACCCCGACCCAGACCGGCACGCGGCCGTCGGTATGCTTGACGAACGTCTCCAGGACCTGCCTGCGTTCCGCATTGGACAGCTTGTGCAGCTCGCCCAGGAATCCCAGGATGGCCAGGCCGGTCACACCGGTTTCCAGCAGGAAGTCGACCAGCGTGCGGATGCTGCCGGTATCCACCTTCAGGGCATCGTCGAAGGGCGTGGGACAAATGGTGAAGACGCCTTGGGCGTCGATGGAGGCTGCCATCTTTACTCCGTCAGGATGCGTGAAAACCGAAATCGGAAACGACGTTTCGGATGTCATCCTAAAGCGGAAGTTTTAGAACTCCACTTGCTTTTTTATTGCTTTGGTATAACAGCCTGTTAAGTCAAGGTTTACCCTTGGCAGGGTTTGCCAGAGCCGGTGCGGCAAGCTCGAAACCCTGGTCCTGCAAGGTGTGGCGCAGCACGTCCACGAAGGCCTGCGCCAGTTGCGACAGGGGCTCGAAGCGCGACTGCACCAGGCTGGCGGTAAGCGTCTTGGCCTGGTCGATGGGACGAACCACGAAGTCTCCCTGCGTGCGGCTCTTGACCGAGAATTCGTCCACGATGGCAATCCCCGCGCCGGCCTGCACCAGGGAACACGCGTTCTGCGGCGAACTCACCTCCACCGCCAGCCGGCGGGTCTGGCCGGCCTCGAGGAACATCTGTTCCACGAGCGTGCCGAACGGCGTATCGCCGCCGTAGGAAATCAGCGGATAAGGCAGCAGGTCGGCGATCGACAGCAACGACCGGTGGGCCAGCGGATGGTTGTATGGACAGATGCAGACCAGCCGCGCCTGGCCGATGGCCTGGGTCAGCAGGTTCGGATGCTGGATCGGAAGAATCACCACGCCCAGTTCGGCGCGATTGTCCAGCAGCATCTGCGTCAACGGCTGCTGGGTCAGCGGCTGGAAGGTGATCTTCACGTCGGGATGCGTTTCCCGGAAGCGCGCGATGGTCAGCGGGATCAGCATATGGCCGATGCTGGGACTGGACACCAGATGCAGAATGCCGCTGCGGCGCTCGGCCAGTTCGGACGCCAGTTCACCGACGCGCCGCACGCCGGCATAGACGGTCTCTACTTCGCGGAACAGCTGGCGCGATTCGGGCGTGGGGTAGAGCCGCCCCTTGATGCGTTCGAACAGCGCGAACCCCAGCCGCTGTTCCGTGTGCGACAAGAGGCGGCTCACCGCCGGCTGTGAAACGAACAGAAGCTTGGCCGCGCCGCTGATCGAGCCGGTCGTCATGACCGCCCGGAATACTTCGATTTGCCGCAGATTCAGTTGCATGACGCGCACGCTCCGACTTGACGGAAAAAGCATAACAAAGGGTTAAGGGCAACGCACAAATTGACAATACATGCTTATGTGGCGGCGCAGCTAGACTGGCGCCGTATCTTGCCCAGGATGGACGAATGGAACAGACCCTCTTTGTCATCAACCCCAATTCCACGCAGGCCGTGACGGACGCGTTTGACGCCGCCCTGGAGCCGCTGCGCATGGCGGGCGGTCCGCGCATCCGGTGCCTGACGCTGGCCGAAGGGCCTGCCGGCGTGCAGACCCAGATGGACGTCGAAAGCGTGACGCTGCCGCTGGCGCGGCTTGTGCGCGAGCTGGACGCCAAGCATGGCGCGGCCGCGGCGGGCTATGTCATCGCCTGCTTCAGCGACCCCGGGCTGCACGCCGTGCGGGAGGCGACGCCCAAGCCGGTGCTGGGTATCAGCGAATGCGGCATGCTGACGGCGCTTACCCTAGGTCAGCGCGTGGGCGTGATCGCCATCCTGCGTCAGTCGCTGCCGCGCCACGGGCGGCTGTTCGGCGCGGCGGGCCTGTCGGCTCGCGTGGCGGCCGAACTGCCGCTGGATCTGGGCGTCGTGGAATTGTCCGACCAGTCGCGCACACGCGAACGCCTGCTGCAGGTGGGACGGCGTTTGCGCGACGAGCACCAGGCCGACGTGCTCGTCCTGGGGTGCGCGGGCATGGCGGCCTACCGGGGCTGGCTGCAAGGCGAATTGGGCCTGCCGGTGGTGGAGCCCACGCAGGCGGCGGCGGCCATGGCGATCGGCCGCATCCGGCTCAATTGGCATGGCGCCTGAGGCCAGCATGCGCCATCACGAACTGATCGAACGGCTGTCGCACCTGGTGGGCGATGCCGGGCTGGTGCTGGACGCCGACGGCCAGGCGCCTTACGTGCGCGATTGGCTGGGCAAGTGGCAGGGCAGCACGCCCGTGGTGGTGCGTCCGCGCAACGCCACCGAGGTGTCCGCCGTCATGCGCCTGTGTCACCAGACGCGGGTCCCGGTGGTGCCGCAGGGCGGCAACACCGGCATGAGCGGCGGCGCCACGCCGGATGCCAGCGGCGCTCAGGTGATCCTGAGCCTGAACCGCATGAAGCGCATCCGCGAGGTGGACCCGGTCAGCAACACCCTGTGCGCCGATGCCGGCGTGCTGCTGGCTGATGTGCAGGAGGCCGCGCGCGGCGTGGGACGGTTCTTCCCCTTGAGCCTGGGCGCCGAAGGAAGCTGCACCATCGGCGGCAACCTCGCCACCAACGCCGGCGGCACCGCCGTGCTGCGCTATGGCAACACGCGGGATCTGGCGCTGGGGCTGGAAGTGGTGTTGCCGGACGGGCGTGTCTGGAACGGCCTGCGCGGCTTGCGCAAGGACAACACCGGCTATGACCTGAAGAGCCTGTTCATCGGCTCGGAAGGCACATTGGGCATCATCACGGGGGCGGTGCTGAAACTGTATCCCGCGCCCGCCGGCCGCGCCACGGCCTGGGCCGGCGCCGAAACGCCCGCGCAGGTGGTGGCGCTGCTGACCCGTCTGCAGGCCGCCTGCGGCGAACGACTGACCGCCTTCGAGATGATGTCGGCCCGCTGCCTGGACCTGGTGGTGGCCCACGTCAGCGGCGCGGCCAGTCCGCTGGCGGGCCGGCATCCGTATTACGTGATGCTGGAACTGTCGGATACGGAGCCCTCGGGATTGTCCGCCCTGCTGGAGACCTCGCTGGGCACGGCGCTGGAAGAGGGGCTGATCCAGGACTGCGTGATCGCTATGAACGAGGCGCAGGCCCAGTCCATGTGGCGGCTGCGCGAAGGCATTTCCCAGGCGCAGGTGCGCGCCGGCAAAGCGGTCAAGCACGATATCGCGCTGCCCATCTCCCGGCTCGCCGCATTCGTGGAAGAGGCGGATCTGGCGCTGGTGTCGGATTTTCCGGGCTTGCCCATCGTGAATTTCGGCCATATCGGCGACGGCAACCTGCACTACAACGTGTTGTTGCCGCTGGACGTGGCGCCGGCGGAGTACGCCCGGCTGACGGCGGCGCTGAACCGCCGCGTGCACGACCTGGTGGCGCAGCGTGGCGGCAGCATCAGCGCCGAGCACGGAGTCGGGCAATTGCGGCGCGACGAGCTGCGGCGCTACAAGTCACCCGTCGAAATGGACCTGATGCTCATGATCAAGCGGGCGCTGGACCCGAATCATCTGATGAATCCCGGCAAACTGCTGTAGGTCCGGGCAAGGGGCGGCAAGCCGGGTTGGCGGCGCCCGCGGACGGCTCCGCGCGCGAAGTCCGCCGGAAATTTATAATGGCAGGCTAATTGGATAAATCCTACATGCCTGAATCCTCCAGCCCGCGGGCGCCCAAAAAGTCCGTGCCGCACGCCGAGGGCCGGAACGAGCCCGGGAAAGACCGGAACGAGACCGGGAAAGCACCCGGGAACGAGCCCGGGAACGAACTCCGGAACGAACCTCGCAAAGAGCCTCGCAAAGAGCCGCGGAAAGACCCTCGCACGGACCCTCGGAAAGCCCCTCGGGAGCCGGACGCGAACGCGCCGGCAAACGAGGGCCGTGCAAGATCCCGGTCCGAAAGCCGCCCCGCTGCGCGTCCCGAGCGGCCCATTCCCGTCGTGAATTACCCGGAAGACCTGCCCGTCAGCGCCCGGCGGCAGGAGATCGCGCGCGCCATCGCGGGCCATCAGGTCGTGATCGTCAGCGGTGAAACGGGGTCGGGCAAGACCACCCAGCTTCCGAAGATCTGCCTGGAACTGGGGCGCGGCCGCCAGAAGATGATCGGCCACACCCAGCCGCGCCGGCTGGCGGCGACCTCGGTGGCCAAGCGCATCGCCGAAGAGCTGAACACGCCCATGGGCGAAGTGGTGGGCTACCAGGTGCGGTTCAACGACCGCACCGGGCCCAATGCGTCCATCAAGCTGATGACGGACGGCATCCTGCTGGCCGAGTCGCAGCGCGATCCGCTGCTGCGCCGCTACGACACCATCATCATCGACGAGGCGCACGAGCGCAGCCTGAACATCGATTTCCTGCTGGGCTACCTGAAGCAACTGCTGCCGCGGCGCCCCGACCTGAAGCTGATCATCACGTCGGCCACCATCGACGCCGACCGCTTCGCCAGGCACTTTGCCGCGTCCGAGGACAAGCCCGCGCCCGTCATCGAGGTGTCGGGCCGCTTGTACCCGGTGGAAGTCCGCTACCGGCCCGTGCGCGAGGAACTGGCGGCCGACGAGGGCGCGCCGCCGCCGGCCAAGACTGGCCGCGACCGCGAACGCATGTCGGGCGACGAGGAACGTGATCTGATCGACGCCATCGTGGATGCCGTGGACGAATGCGCGCGGCACGGTCCGGGCGACGTGCTGGTGTTCCTGCCGGGCGAACGCGAGATCCGCGAGTCCGCCGAAGCGCTGCGCAAGCGCCATCCGGCCGGCACCGAGGTGCTGCCGCTGTTCGCGCGGCTGTCGCAGGCGGAACAGGAACAGATCTTTCATCCGCGCGGCAACGCGCGGCGCATCGTGCTGGCCACCAACGTGGCGGAAACCTCGCTGACGGTGCCTGGCATCCGCTTCGTGGTCGACAGCGGGCTGGCGCGCATCAAGCGCTATTCCTGGCGCAACAAAGTCGAGCAGCTGCGCATCGAGCCCATCAGCCGGGCGTCGGCCAACCAGCGCGCCGGCCGTTGCGGCCGGGTGGGGCCGGGCGTATGCATCCGGCTCTATGACGAGCTGGACTTCAACAACCGGGCGGCCTTCACCGACCCCGAAGTGCTGCGTTCGTCGTTGGCGTCGGTCATCCTGCGGATGAAATCGCTGAAGCTGGACGATATCGAACAGTTCCCCTTCGTCGAGGCGCCGCCCGGGCGCGCCGTGGCCGACGGCTACCATCTGCTGCAGGAGCTGGGCGCGATCGAATTGGTGTCCACGTCTGACGACGACGCGGACGCCGCGCGCACCGGCGCGGCCTTTGCGCTGACGCAGACCGGCCATGAACTGGCCAAGCTGCCGGTGGACCCGCGCATCGGCCGGATGATCCTGGCGGCACGCGAGCACCAGTGCCTGGCCGAAATGCTGATCATCGCCTCGGCCCTGTCGGTGCAGGATGCGCGCGACCGCCCCATGCAGGAGCGCGAAGCCGCCGAGGCGGCGCACGCCAAGTTCGCCGACGACAAGTCGGAGTTCATCTCCTTCCTGAAACTGTGGCGCTGGTACGGCGAGCAGGTGCAGCACAAGGCATCCCAGCGCAAGCTGGTGGGCCTGCTGCGGCAGAACTTCCTGTCGCCGATCCGCCTGCGCGAGTGGCATGACGTGCATACGCAGCTTGCAGCGCTGGTGGGCGAACAGGGCTGGCGCGTCAACCAGATCGAAGCCACGTACGAGCAATTGCATCTGGCCCTGCTGTCCGGCCTGCTGGGCAATATCGGCTTCAAGAGCGACGAGGGCGGGCATTACCAAGGGGCCCGCGAGATCCGCTTCCACATCCACCCGGGCTCGCGCCTGGTGAAGAAAGCCGGCCGCTGGATCATGGCCGCCGAACTGGTCGAGACCACGCGTCTGTATGCGCGCTGCGTGGCGCGCATCGACCCCGTCTGGCTGGAAAAGGTGGGCGCCCACCTGATCCGCAAGAACTGGTCCGACCCGCGCTGGGAAAAGAAGGCCGGGCAGGTCGTGGCCAATGAACGGGCCACGCTTTACGGGCTGACCATATACACGGGCCGGCGTATCCACTACGGCCGCGTGAACCCCACGCAGGCACGGGAGCTCTTCATCCGTCAGGCGCTGGTGCCCGGCGAAATCGATACGCGCCTGGCATTCGTGGCGCATAACCGCAAGCTGATCGCGGGCATCGAAAAGCTGGAGCATCAGACGCGCCGCCCGGACATCCTGGTGGACGACGAGCTGATCCACGCGTTCTATGACCGCCAGTTGCCGGCCGATATCTCGCAGACGGCGTCGCTGGAAAAGTGGGTCAACGGGCTGGACAAGGCGTCGGCCGCCAAGCTGATGCTGACCCGCGACGAACTGATGCGCCACGAGGCCGCCGGCGTCACGACCGACGTCTTTCCCAAGAAGGTCGAATGGCAGGGCGTGTCGATGGCCCTGGACTACCACTTCGAGCCGGGGTCCCCGCGCGACGGTGTCACCCTGGCGGTGCCGCTGTTCGCCCTGAACCAGATCGATCCGGCGCGCTGCGAGTGGCTCGTCCCCGGCATGCTGAAGGAAAAGGTGCACCTGCTGCTGAAGTCCCTGCCGCAGAAGCTGCGCCGCCATTGCGTGCCGCTGCCGGATTATGCGGCGGGCTTCTATGACCGCTGGTTTGAACGGCAGGCCGATCCCCAGCAGGGGCTGGTGGACGCGATCATTGCCGACATGTGGGATCAGGTGCAGGTGCGGCCCGCGGTGGCGGACTTCAAGCTGGAGACCCTGCCGGCCCACTTGTTCATGAACTTCCGCGTGGTCGACGAACATGGCCGCATGCTGGCCGCGGGGCGCAACCTGGCGCAGTTGCGGGCCGAATTCGGCAAGCAGGCCCAGGCCACGTTCCAGCAGTTGGCGGCCACCGACACGCAGGTTGCCCAGGCGCTCGCGCACGAAAACCTCACCTCCTGGTCCTTCGGCCCCCTGCCGGAGATCATGGAGATCAAGCGGCGCGGCCAGTCCGTCATCGGCTATCCGGCGCTGGTCGACCGCGGCGCGCACTGCGACCTGGACGTCTTCGACGACCCGGACGAGGCACGCAAAGCTCACCGCGCGGGCCTGCTCAAGCTGTTCCGGCTGGGGCTGCGCGAGCAGGTGAAATTCCTGGAAAAGAACCTGGCGGACCTGACCAAGATCAGCATGCTGTACATGACGCTGGGCACGCAGGAGGAACTGCGGGACCAGATCATCGACTGCGCGCTCGGGCAGGCTTGCCTGGCCGAGCCGTGGCCCGTGAACGAACAGCAGTTCGAGGCCAGGCGCGCTGAAGGCAAGGGCAGGCTGGGCCTGCTGGCCCAGGAGGTGGCAAGACTGGCCGGAGCCGTGCTTGCCGAGTACGCCGCCGTCCAGCGCAAGCTGCCGCAGGCCAAGCCCCACGCCGCCGCCTATGCCGATCTGCAGCAGCAGTTGGGCGCGCTGATGCCCAAGTGGTTCATCCGCGATACGCCGTACGCGCAGCTTTCGCACTACCCCCGCTATCTGAAGGCGGCGGTGGCGCGCATCGACAAGCTGCGCGCCGATCCGGCGCGCGATGCGAAACTGGTGGCGGAAATGGCGCCGCTGGTGACGCAGTATCAACGGGCGCGCTCGGCACTGAAGGGGGCGCCGGATCCCCGGCTGGATGAATTCAGATGGCTGTTGGAGGAACTGCGCGTGGCCCTGTTCGCGCAGGAACTGCGAACCCCGATGCCGGTGTCGGTCAAACGCCTGATGAAGAGCTGGGAATCGATCAAGCGCTGACCCGGCGCGCAAAGAAAACAGGCCGCGATGTTCGCGGCCTGTTTTGCTACAGCGCCAGGAATCCGGCGACTACCAAAATGATCAGGCCATACTTGGTGGCCTTGTAGACATTGCGGTTCCAGGTCTTGAAGGCCTTGCGCTTCTCGTCGATCACCCAGTGCGCGTGGGTCAGCTTGTTGATGGCGCCGGTCTGGTCGCCGCCGTCGTTGGGCGAACTGGCCGCGGACATGACGACGCGGCCGAACCAGCGGTTGAAGCCTTCGGCCCAGCGCCATTTCAGCGGGCGCTCCACGTCGCAGAACAGGATGATCCGGTTCTCGGCCGTCTTGTTGTAGGCCTCGTGCACGTAGGTTTCGTCGAACACCACGCTTTCGCCGTCGCGCCAACTGTAATGTTCGCCGTCCACGATGATGTGGCAGCCGTCGTCGTTCGGGGTGACGAGGCCCAGGTGGTAGCGCAGCGATCCCGCGAAGGGGTCTCGGTGAGGGTTCAACTGGCCGCCCGGGGGCAGCTCGGCGAACATCGCGGCCTTGACCTTGGGCAGGGTCTTCAAGATGGCGACCGTCTTGGGGCACAATTCCTCGGCCGACGGGTGGCGCGCCTCATACCACTTCAGGTAGAAGCGCTTCCAGCCGTATTTGAAAAAGGAATTGAAGCCGATGTCATTGTGGGTATCGGCCGCTTTGATCCGTTGCATTTCGGCCATTTGCATGGCTTCTTCGCGGATCGTCTCCCAGTTTTCGTCCAGCACCTTGAGTTCGGCGATCTCGCTGGTGGTCAGATAGGGCGTCGAAGGCACCCGCGACGTCAGCACCATGAAGGCGTTGATGGGGGCCAGCAGCACGGAGTGGTCCAACAGTTGCCGGCCCAGCGGCAGCCTGACACGGCCCCTCAGGTGAGCGAACAGGATGGCTGCAAACCAGATCCCGGGAATTAACCATTTCATACGTAAATCTTGTCCTGATACGAGGTAGCCCCCGATAGCGTGTATTGTCCCACAAGCGCCGCGGCGCGGTGGTTCCGCACCCCGGCCGCCGCCCGCGGGCGACCACGCATGGATACTTCTAGCGAGAACAGGCCCTGGGTACAATTCTGCAATGTCCGAAGCCGCAATAAACCCGTCCCCATTTGTTCATCTGCGCGTTCACTCCGAGTTTTCGGTCGTGGACGGCACGGTGCGTATCCCCGACCTCATCAAGCGCGTCGCCAAGCTGGGCCAGCCCGCGGTGGCGCTGACCGACCTGTCGAACCTGTTCGGCCTGATCAAATTCTACAAAGGAGCGCGCGGCGCCGGCGTAAAGCCCGTCGCGGGCTGCGACGTCTGGATCACCAACGACGAGGATCTGGCCAAGCCTTTCCGCCTGCTGCTCCTGGTGCGCAACCATCAGGGTTACCTGAACCTGTGCGAGTTGCTGTCCAAATCATTCTTGACGAACCAGGGCAAGGGCCGCGCCGAAATCCGCCGTGAATGGCTGCAGGGCCAGGAAGGCCTGATCGCCCTGTCGGGCGGCCGGGGCGGCGACGTGGGGCAGGCGCTGGACGCCGGCAATGCCGTGTCGGCGCTGGCGCTGGCGCGCCAATGGGCGCATATGTTCCCGGGCAGCTACTACATTGAACTGCAGCGGGCCGGCATGGACGGCGACGAAGCCTATTGCCAGGCCGCCATGCGGCTGGCGGGAGAGGCCGGCTTGCCGGTCGTGGCCACGCACCCGGTGCAGTTCCTGGACGAATTCGAGTTCCAGGCGCACGAGGCCCGCGTCTGCATCGCCGAAGGCGAGATCTTGGCCAATCCGCGCCGCGTGCGCCGGTTCACCAAGGAACAGTACCTGCTCAGCTCCGAGGAAATGGCCCGGCGTTTCGCCGATGTGCCTTCCGCGCTGGCTAACACTGTGGAAATCGCCAAGCGCTGCAATCTCAGCCTCGTGCTGGGCAAGCCGCGCCTGCCCAACTTCCCCACGCCCGAGGGCGTGACGCTGGACGATTACCTGGTCCAGTTGTCGGAAGAGGGGCTAGAAAAACGCATGGAGTTCCTGTTCCCGGAACCCGCCGAACGCGAGTCCAAGCGCGAGCAGTACTACGAACGCTTGCGCTGGGAATGCAAGACCATCATCCAGATGGGCTTCCCGGGCTACTTCCTGATCGTGCAGGACTTCATCAACTGGGGCAAGAACAACGGCGTGCCGGTGGGGCCGGGGCGCGGGTCGGGCGCCGGTTCGCTCGTGGCCTATGCGCTGGGCATTACCGACCTGGACCCGATCCGCTATGACCTGCTGTTCGAGCGCTTCCTGAATCCCGAGCGGGTCTCCATGCCCGACTTCGATATCGACTTCTGCCAGGACAACCGCGAACGGGTCATCGACTACGTCAAGGAAAAGTACGGCCGCGCCGCCGTGAGCCAGATCGCCACCTTCGGCACGCTCGGCGCCAAGGCCGTGGTGCGCGATGCAGGCCGGGTGCTGGACATGCCCTACATGTTCTGCGATGGCCTGTCCAAGCTGATCCCGTTCAATCCGATGGATCCCTGGACGCTGGAACGCACCCTGAAGGACGAGCCCGCCTTCAAGGACCGCTACGAGCAGGAAGAGGAAGTGCGCGCGCTGGTCGACCTGGCAAAGCCGCTCGAAGGCCTGACCCGCAACATCGGCATGCACGCGGGCGGTGTGCTGATCGCGCCCGGCAAGCTCACCGACTTCTGTCCGCTGTATTGCCAACCGGGGCAGGAGAACAGCGCGGTCTCGCAGTTCGACAAGGACGACGTCGAGGCCGCCGGCCTGGTGAAGTTCGACTTCCTGGGCCTGCGCAACCTGACCATCCTGGACTGGGCGGTGCGTTACGTGCGCCAGTTCAACGACGGCAAGCGCGACTTCGACGTCATGGCGCTGGCCCTGGACGATCCGGCCGCCTACAAGATTCTGTGCGACGCCAACACCACCGCCGTGTTCCAGCTCGAATCGCGCGGCATGAAGGAACTGTTGAAGAAGCTGCGGCCCAACACCTTCGAAGACATCATCGCCATGCTGGCCCTGTACCGCCCGGGGCCGCTGGAATCGGGCATGGTCGACGACTTCGTCAACCGCAAGCACGGCCGCGCCGCAGTGGACTACTTCCACTCGGACCTGGAAAGCACGCTGAAGAGCACCTACGGGGTCATCGTCTACCAGGAACAGGTGATGCTGATCTCCCAGATCATCGGGGGCTATTCGCTGGGCGGCGCCGACCTGCTGCGCCGCGCCATGGGCAAGAAAAAGCCCGAAGAAATGGCCAAGCACCGCGAGTTGTTCGAGCAGGGCGCCAAGGAAAAAGGCCATGATCCGAACCTGGCGGTCAAGCTGTTCGACCTGATGGAGAAGTTCGCGGGGTACGGCTTCAACAAGTCGCACTCGGCCGCATACGCGCTGATCTCCTACCAGACGGCCTGGCTCAAGGCCTACCATCCCACCGAGTTCCTGGCCGCCACCATGTCTTCCGACATGGACGACACGGACAAGGTCCAGATCTTCTGCCGCGACGCCCAGGACAACGGCGTCGAAGTGCTGCCGCCCGACGTGAACCACTCGGGATACCGCTTCGAGCCCGTCGCCGACAAACACACCGAAAAGGGCAAGCCGCCGCGCACGATGCGCTACGGCCTGGGCGCGGTCAAGGGCACGGGGCAGGGCGCGGTCGAAGACATCCTGCGCGCGCGCAAGGACGGCGGCCCATTCCTCAACCTGTTCGACTTCTGCCGCCGGGTCAGCAAGCAGGCGGTCAACCGCCGCACCATCGAGGCCCTGATCAAGGCTGGCGCGTTCGACACGATCGAACCCAACCGCGCCGCGATGCTGGCGTCCGTTCCCACTGCCATGGAGGCGGCCGAACAGGCGGCCCGCAGCGCCAACCAGTCCTCGCTGTTCGGCGACGACAGCGGCGACGTGGTGGCTGGCGAACTGGCCAAGGTCGCGCCCTGGGACCTGCACAAAAAACTGACGGAAGAAAAGTCGGCGCTGGGCTACTACTACAGCGGGCACCTCTTCGACGCGTGGCGCGACGAAGTGCGCCGCATCGTGCCGATGCAGCTTGTGCGTGTGGAACCGCAGCGCGACCTGCAATGGATGTGCGGCGTGCTGGCCAGCGTGCGCGTCATGATGACCCGCCGCGGCAAGATGGTCTTCGCGGTGCTGGACGACGGCACCGCGCAGGTCGAGATCTCGGTATTCAACGAACTCTACGAAAAGCACCGCAACCGCCTGCGCGAAGATCAGCTCGTCATCGTGCAGGGCAAGGTCAGCAATGATGACTATTCGGGCGGCATGCGCATCGTGGCCGAGCAGCTCTATGACCTGCAGCTCGCCCGCGAGGCGCGGGCCAAGTCCTTGCGCGTCAAGCTCAATGGCAGCGCCGACGCCGCCCGCCTGCGCCAGATGCTCAATCCCTTCCGTGCCGAACCCGAAAACGGTATTCCGGGCGTGCCGGTCGACATCGTCTATACCAAGAACAATTTCCTGTGCACGGTCCGCCTCGGAGAGGAGTGGCGGGTTCGCATGGCCGATACGCTGCTTGCGAACCTGAACGATTGGACCAAGCCTGATGGCGTGGAGGTCACCTATTAATGCCTAGTCTGCGCATCGTGCACTCGGAAGCGGCCACCAGCTTTGGCGGCCAGGAAGGAAGAATATTCAAGGAAATGACCGCCATGCGGGCGCGCGGTCACCATCTTGAAGCGATCTGTCAGCCGCAGGCGCAGCTGACGGAACGCCTGCGCGATGCCGGCTTCAAGGTCCATGCCGTCGGCATGAAGGGCCCCGTCAATTACCTGAAAGGCGTGGCGGCCGTCCGGAGCATCCTGAAAGAAGGCCGCTTCGACGTGCTCAACACGCACAGCCGGCGCGATACCGTCATTGCGGCCGCCGCCGCCCGGCTCACCAAGACGCCGCTGATCGTGCGGACCCGGCACCTGTCCAACAAGGTTGGGTCGCTATGGTCGTACACCATCCTGCCGCACCGGGTCACGACGGTCAGCGACCATGTGCGCGAATACCTGATCAGCCGAGGCGTGGCGCGCGAGAAGGTGGCTACCGTCTATTCGCCCATCGTGCTGCCGGCGCCGGTCGACCGCTCCACCTTGCGCGAAGAGCTGGGCCTGGCCGACGACGACATCGTCGTGGGCTGCGTGGCGGTCATGCGCGCCACCAAGGGCCACAAGGATCTGATCGACGCGATCGCGCCGCTCATGGCCACCCGGCCCAAGCTGCACCTGGTGCTCGTCGGCGCCGGGTCGCCCACTTTTGAACGGACCCAGAGCTACGTGGCCGAGCGCGGCCTGCAGGACCGCATTCATTTCATGGGCACGCGGCGCGATGTCCCCAATCTGCTGGCGGGCTGTGACCTGTTTGCCCTGGCGACGCAGCAAGAGGCGTCCGGCACAGTCTTCGTCGAAGCCCAGGCCAGCGGCCTGCCCGTGGTCGGCACGAACGTCGGGGGCGTCTCTGAAATGTTCCGCGACGGCGAAACCGGCATCCTGGTCCCGCCCAAGGATCCGGTCGCGCTGACCGAAGCCTTGCAACGCCTGATCGACGACCCGGCCCTGCGCCGGCGCATGGGCGAGGCGGGCCGCAGGATGGTCTGGGAAGAGGCCGTGTTTTCGCCCGCCCGGCTCGCCGAAACCACCGAGGCTCTCTATATCAAGTGGCTGGCGGAGCGCCGCGGATGAACGCGCCCAACGTCCCGGTGCTGATGTATCACCACGTCACGCCGGCCGGGGGCATGATCGCCGCGACGCCAGCGGTGTTCGAAGACCAGGTCGCGCGGCTGGCGCGCGCGGGCTACCAGTCGCTGTCCACCGCGCAGTTCGCCGGCTATCTGGCCGGGGACGCTGTCCCTGAACGCTCCGTGCTGATCACCTTCGACGATGGCTACCTGAACAACTGGGTACACGCGCATCCGGTGCTGGCGCGCCATGGCATGCGCGCCGTGCTGTTCACCATCACGGGCTGGATCGGCGACGGCCCGCCGCGCCCGCACGCGGGGCAGAGCGGTCCCTTGCCTCCCACGCCGGACCATGACGCCTGCAAGCAGCTCGTGGCGGCCGGCCGTGCCGACGAGGCCATGCTGCGCTGGAGCGAAATCGAGGCCATGCTGGCCGCTGGCACCTTTGAATTCCATTCCCATACGCACACCCACACGCGCTGGGACAAGGTCTGTGGCGCCGATGCGCACGCCAAGCGCGAACGCATCGCCCAGGAACTGCATGACTCCCGCGAGGCGCTGGTCCGCCGGCTGGGCGCCGCCAGCGACCATCTCTGCTGGCCCCAGGGCTATTTCGACGCCGACTACGTGGCCGCCGCGCGCCAGGCGGGGTTCCGGCACTTGTACACTACCGACCCTTTCGGACAGAACACCTCCGGCGCGGATCCCGAGCACATCTATCGGTTCGCGGTGCGCAATCAGGGGGGCGCCTGGCTGAACCGGCGCATCTGGCTGTCGCGGGATCCCTTCTGGGGGCCCCGCTATCACGCCTGGAGAGCCTGGAAAAAGCGTCTTAGGAATCGCGGATGAAGTTATCAGTCATCATCATCACCAAGAATGAAGCGGCGAACATCGCCGATTGCCTCAAGTCCGTGGCGTTCGCCGACGAGTTCATCGTGGTGGATTCGGGCAGCACCGACGGCACCGTGGAATTGGCGCAAGCCTTGGGCGCCCGGGTCGAAGTGACGCCCGACTGGCCCGGTTTCGGCCCCCAGAAGAACCGCGCGCTGGATCTGGCGACGGGCGACTGGGTGCTGTCGATCGACGCCGACGAGCGCGTTCCCCCCGAACTGGCCCAGGAAATCCAGGAAGTGCTGCGCGATCCGCGTGGCGACACCTACGAAATCGCGCGGCTGTCGAACTTCTGCGGCCGCGACATCCGCCATAGCGGCTGGTGGCCCGACTACGTGCTGCGCCTGTTCAAGCGCGGCACGGCGCGCTTCACCGATGCTGCCGTGCACGAGCGGGTGGTGCCGGCCAACGGCCAGCCGCTGCGGTTGCGCGGCTATTTCAACCACTATCCGTACGACAACCTCGAAGCGCTGATCACCAAGGTCAACCGCTACTCGTCCGACGCCGCCGCCATGATGTATGCCAAGGGCCGGCGCACCTCGGTCTTCGGGGCATTGGGTCATGGCTTCTGGACCTTCGTGCGCATCTACCTGATCCGGCGCGGCTTTCTCGACGGCCGGCATGGCCTGGTGCTGGCCGTGATTGCGGCAACGGGAAGCTTCCTGCGCTATGCCAAGCTCATGTTCCTGACCACCCGTGGCAAGTGATTCCCTCGCGCCTTTGCGCTCCAGTCCCATGAACATTCTTTATACGAACTATCACAGCAACACCACGATTGGCGGCCATACCATCTACGTAGTCTCGTTGCTGCGGGCGCTGGCGCAGCGTCATCGCCTTACGGTTGCCGTGCCCGACGGCAGCAGCCTTCACCGGCTGGCCGGGGACGTCCCGGGCGTACACGTCGTGGCCCAGAATTACCCGAGCCGGCTTGGCAAGCGCCTGGCCGCCGCGCGCAGCCTGCGGCGCGTGATCCTCTCCCGGCAGATCGACGTGGTCCACGTCAATGGATCCTCCGACCATCGCACCGTCATTCTGGCGTGCATGGGCATGGGAAAGCGCCGGCCGCGCATTGTGCTGACCAAGCACAACGACATTCCCATCTCGTACCTCGGCGCCGCCTTGCGCACGCGCGTGGGCACGGACCACGTGATCGGCGTATGCGACTTCGTGGAACGCATGTTGCGGGCCTCGCCGTACGCGGCCCGGCCCGTATCCACCATCGCCAATGGCGTGGATATCGAACGCTACGCACCCTGGCCCGCGGAGCGCGCGCGTGCCGCGCGTGACCAGCTGCTGGGCGTGCACGCGGCGAAATGCTCGTTGTTGCTGGGCAGCAACGCCGGCACGAACGCCTATAAGGGCTGGATGGATATGGTTCGAGCCGTGGCCCAGCTCGGGCCGCGCGCCGCGGGCGTCTACATCGCCCTGGCCGGCGCCGCGCCCGAGGCCGATCAGATGCAGGAAGTGCAGGCCCTGGGCATGGCCGACCGGGTCATCTTCGCGGGCATGCTGGATGATGTGCGCCCCTTCCTGGCGGCGCTGGATCTTGGCTTCGTCCTGTCTTACCGGGTGGAAACCATCTCGTTCGCCTGCCGCGAGATGATGTCCATGGGGCTCCCGGTCATCGTGTCCGATCAGGGCGGACTGCCCGAGAACATCTCGGTGGGGGTGGACGGCTGGATCGTGCCCAAGCGCAATCCCGAAGCCGTGGCTGACGTCCTGGCTGGCATATTGGATGATCCGGCATGCATCGCGCGCATGCGCGCCGCGGCCAGGGACAAGAGCGTGGCGGAGTTCGGACTGGACCAGTTCGCGCGACGCACCGAAGAGGTGTATTTGAGCTTGGCGTGAGCCAGCGGGTGGCGGGCGCCGGGCGTCCGCCACCTTGAGCCAGTTCAAAAAGTGTCCGTTCTTCCCTGGCGGACCGCATGCTGACGGGTGCTGACCCTCTATAATCTGTCACATGTCCATACCTATTCTCATGTATCACCAGATCGGCGACCCCAATCCCCGGGGCACGCCGTTTCGCGGCCTGACGGTACATCCCGATAAATTTGCCCGCCAGATGCGCTGGATGCGCCGGTTGGGCTACCGCGGCCTGTCCATGCGCGATGTCATGCCCTATGTGCGTGGCGAACGGCAGGGCAAGGTGTTCGGCATCACGTTCGACGACGGCTATCGGAACGTCCATCGCAACGCCATGCCGGTGCTGAGCGAACTGGGATTTACCGCCACCAACTACCTTGTGGCGCGCCAGTTCGACGGCGGCAACATATGGGACCAACATAAAGGCATCCCGTTTTCGGCCCTGATGACCGTGGCGGAAATGCGGGAATGGGCCCAGGCCGGCAACGAGGTCGGTTCGCACACGCTGGACCACGTCAATCTTCCCGACATGACGCCGGAAGAAGCACGGCGCCAGATCGCCGAGTCCAAAAATGAACTGGAACAGGCGCTGGGCGCGCCCGTCACCGCTTTTTGCTATCCCTATGGCCACCAGGGTCCGGAACATCGGGTCATGGCGCGCGAAGCTGGCTACGACAACGCCACGCTGACCCAGCGCGGCCTGGCGGCGGCGTCCGATGACCCTTTCGGACTGCCGCGGGTGACGGTGGCGCGTTCCACCAATATCGTCCGTTTCCTCCAGATGTGTCTGACCCGGTATGAAGACTCCCGCCGGCGCCCGTGACAGGCGGCTTCGCATCGCGCTGCTGGTTGATCGCTTCGGCAATCGTTTCGGGGGCGCGGAAGCCTACGGCGTCGAGCTGATGCGGGTGCTGGGCCGGCGCCATGACGTGTCCGTCGTCGCGCGCGACTTCGACAGCGACCTGCCGTTCGATTTCGTGCGGGTGCGCTTTCCCGGCTGGCTTCCAAGCTGGATGCGAGTGCTGTATTTCGCCTGGCGCGCGGACCGGCTGACCCGGGGCCGCTACGACATCGTGCATTCCCACATGAACGGCTGGGCAGGCGAGATCCAGGTCATGCACGTCACGCCGGTGCGCTACAACTGCGTCACGCGGGTGCGGCCGCTGCGGCGGCTGTCCGCCTGGCTCAGCCCGCGCCTGGCCACTTACCTGACGCTGGAGAGGCTGCGCATCCGCAAGGCGCCGCAGCGGCGCGTGGTGGCCGTGTCCGGCCTCATCATGGACCAGTTGCACCGCAGTTATGGCGAGCAACTGAAGGTGGACATCATCACGCCCGGCGTCAAGCTGCCCTCGGTCCAGCCGAAGGGACGCGATGCCCTCCGCGCCCGGCTGGGCTGGGACGAGCACACCATCGGCTGCCTGCTGGTTGCGCGCAACCCGATGCGCAAGGGCCTGCCCGCCTTGCTGGACGCAATGGCGCAGTTGCCGCCGCATTACAGGCTGCTGGTCGTCGGGGCCGATGAGCCCTCCCGCAGTCGCGTCCGCGCCGCGGGCGCCATCGCCCGCCGGGTCACGCTGCTCGATCCCACCCCGGACGTTGCCCAGTATTTCGCCGTGGCCGACATCTATGCCCACCCGACCCTGAACGACAGCTACGGCATGGCGCCCCTGGAAGCCATGTCCCACGGCCTGCCCGTGGTGGTCAGTTCCCCTGTCTACTGCGGATTCGCGCAGTACCTGTCGGCGGGCAAGGACGCGCTCATTCTGCAGGATCCGCGCGACGGCGCGCAGTTGGCGAGCGCCTTGGAGCGCCTGGGTTCGGAACCCGAGCTGCGGGCCGCGCTGACCGAGCGCGGGTTGGAGATCGCCCGGGACCAGAGCTGGGAAGCGGTAGCCTCACGCTACGAAACCCTGTACGAACAGGTGCTGGTCGATCGTGAATGAAAAAAAACGGGGCGCTCGGCCCCGTTTTCAATGGCGGGGCGCCGTCGCGCGCTCCAGCTCGCCCAGCCAGACCAGCGCATGCTCGCGGTCCGGCCCGCACATCTCTCGCTGGGGTTGCAGCCCGCCGCAGAAATCCGGCCGGGACGGCTGGCCGAAGATCGCGCAGCGCATGTCCGGCATCAATTGAATACAGGGCACGCCGGCCGGCTTGCCCTGCGGCATCCCCGGAATCGGCCGGGTGATCGAGGGCGCGATGCAACAGGCGCCGCATCCCGCCCGGCAGTCCAACCCGTGCGCCGCGGTCTGGCTCACACCCATCCGCGCAGCCAGTAGACGAACAGGCCGGCGTATTCCTTGACGATGGAACGGCTGGCGTCGAACGTCCGCTGGTCGGGTAGCCACAGGGGCAGGGAGCCGTCCGCGGGCGCGACGATCTGCGGCGGGGCGGGAGCAGCGATGGCTTCCACGCCCTGCTTGGAAAAGGCGGCCATGGCACGCGGCATATGCAGGGCGGAGGTCACCAGCAGGACCTTGCCCATGCCCCGGGACTTGATCTGGTCTTCTGTCAACGCCGCGTTCTCATAGGTGGTGCGGCTGGAATTTTCCAGGATCAGCGCCGTTTCGGGCACGCCCTGCTGGCGGATGGCATGGGCCATGCCCCGCGCTTCGCTCACGTCGCCTTCCAGCGCGCCACCCGACAGCAACACCTTGGGCGCGCGCCCGGCCAGGTAGAGCTGCGCCGCGGTGTCCACGCGTACAACCGCGGTGTCCTTGTCATAGGGCAGGAACCAGTTGGCGCGTCCGTTCGCGGTGTTGCCGCCCAGCACCACGATGGCGTCGGCCATCGGCGATTCGGCGGGCGGCAGGTGCGGATAGCGGTTCTCCAGCGCGCCGCCGGCCCAGATCGAGGTGATTGGCAGGGACCAGGCCAAGGCCCAAAGCAGACCCGCCGCGATGATGGCGCCACCGGTCTTGCGCAGCCGGAACAACCCGAGCACCAGACCGATGACGACCAGGGTGATGCACAAGTTGTAGGGAATGATCAAATTCGTGAGATAGCTGGAAAAGGTCATTTCAAGACAATCCTGATTACTGCGTACCGTCCAGCAGGCGGAGGGCCTGCCGTTCAACTTCTTCCTCGGATGGCCAGGCTTGCTCGGATCCCACGCAGACGGCGTGGGGGGACCATGGGCCAGTCCTTTCGGGGCGCGTCACGCCAAACAGCGTGAGTTCCCGGGCCGACGCGGCCGCGGCGACGTGCGATACGCCGGAATCGTTACAAATCACCAGTGCCGCCCTGGCGGTCAGCGCCGCGAACGCCCCTAGCGTAAGGGGCGGCAGCAATTGCGCTGTGGGCGCGTTGCGCCGGGCTTCGTCGGTTTCAGCCGGAGGGGGGCACATTACCACGGTATGCCCGCGCTCCTGCAAGGCGCGGGTAAGTGTATCGAATCCTGGCCAGACCTTGATTCTGCCCTTGTGCAGCCCGGTGGCGGTGGGCGCGATCAGCACGAAACGCCGATCGCCCAGCCCGGCATCGTTCAGCGCCTGGCCGGCGGCGCTCTGATGGGCAGGGGTCAGGGGCAGGTCCAGGGTCCGGCCCGGTTGGGCGGGGCCGGAAGGCAGACCCCAGCGGGTCAAGGCCAGGCGCGTCAGATGGTGCCAGGATTCCACGGCATGCAGCGATTCGGCCGGCTTGGCGTAGGGCCAGCGCAGCAGAAAGCTGCGGCCGTCGTCCCGGTAGCCCGCCGACGGCAGGCCGGCCAGCCGGAAGACCAGCGCGCTGGACAGAGAGTCCGGCAACAGCAGGCCGCGGGCGTGGCGGCCCTGCGTGCCCAGACTCCGCCGGTGCGCGCCGACGGCGGCCCGGTCCGGGCCAACTTTGCCCCGCATGGGGATGAAATCCTGTTTTGCCACGCCATCGAGCAGGTCGCGGGCCCAGGGACGGGCGCAGATCACCAAGGGAATGCCGCTGGCGTGCAGGGCTCGCAGGCTGGGCAGGCTCATGCAGACGTCGCCTACCCAATTGGGCAGGCGGACGTACAAGCAACTGATATCGGACATGAATGGGGGCGTTGCGCGATTAGGGGTAAGGGGTGGACGGCCAGGCCAGCGCGCGGGCGCGCAGCCGGTACAATCCTGGGCACAATTGTATAAAAGCGAGTGATTCCTTTGAATTCTGCCGCACGCAACGCGCCCGCGGGTTCTCAACCCGTCAAATCTGAACTCTGGAGCCGGATATACAGCCGCGTGGGTTCCTATTGGAAGGGCTTGGTGGCGGCCGTTCTGCTGATGGCGGGCGCGGCAGCCACGCAACCCGTGCTGGCTGTCATTATGAAGCCCCTGCTGGACGGCGGCTTCTCCGGAACCAAACCCTACTACGTCTGGGCGCTGCCGCTGGCGGTCGTGGGCTTGATCCTGCTGCGCGGCATCTGCAACTTCTTCAGCGACTATCTGCTCGCCTGGGTGGCCAACAACGTGCTGCTCGGCATGCGCCGCGACATGTTCGAGCGCTTGCTGGGCCTGCCGGATGCCGACTTCAAGCGCGGCGACACCGGCCGTCTCCTGAACCGCTTCACGATCGACGCCGGCAACGTCACCGGCTATGCCACCGACGTCATCACCGTCCTGGTGCGCGAAACCCTGGTTGTCCTCGCGCTGATCTGCGTGCTGCTGTACATGTCCTGGGTGCTGACGCTGATCATCCTGGTCATGCTGCCGGTCTCGGTGATCATCTCCCGCTTTTTCATCAAGCGCCTGCGCCGCATCAACCGCGATACCGTCAACATGAACGCCGAACTGACCCGAGTCGTCGGCGAAGGCATTGACGGCCAGCGCGTCATCAAGCTGTTCGACGGCTACGAAGTCGAGCGCGGCCGGTTCGATTTCGTCAGCCGGCGCCTGCGCCGCTTCGCCATGCGCACCGCCACGGCCGATGCGGCCCTGACGCCGCTGACCCAGGTGTGCATCTCGATTTCGGTCGGCGCGGTCATCGCCGTCGCGCTCAGCCAGGCCAACAGCGGCGCGCTCACCGTGGGCAGTTTCGCTTCCTTCATGGCCGCGCTGGCCCAGATTTTCGACCCCATCAAGCGCCTGACCAACGTCGCCGCCAAGATGCAGAAAATGCTGGTTTCGGCCGAAAGCGTGTTTACGCTGATCGACCAGATCCCCGAAAACGATACCGGCACCAAGGAACTGACCGAGCCGGTGCGCGGGAAGGTCGAGTTCCGCGGCGTCACGCACCGCTTCCCCGATGCCGACCGCGATACGGTCAACGACGTTTCCTTCATCGTCGAGCCCGGTCAGACCGTGGCGCTGGTCGGACGTTCCGGCAGCGGCAAGACCACGCTGGTCAACATGCTGCCGCGCTTCGTGCTGGCCGACAGCGGCCAGATCCTCGTGGACGATCTGCCCATCGAGGACCTGACGCTGCGCAGCCTGCGCTCGCACCTGTCGCTGGTGAGCCAGGACGTGGTGCTGTTCGACGACACCATTGCCGCGAACGTCGGCTATGGCGCTTCCGGCCAGTCGAGCGAGCAGAAAGTGCGCGACGCTCTGGCCGCGGCCAATCTGCTGGAGTTTGTTGAAGGCCTGCCTCAGGGCATCAATACACCCGTGGGCGAGAACGCCGCCCGCCTGTCGGGCGGCCAGCGCCAGCGCCTGGCGATTGCCCGCGCGCTCATCAAGAACGCGCCCATCCTGATCCTGGACGAGGCCACCTCCGCGCTCGACAACGAGTCCGAGCGTCAGGTCCAGGCCTCGCTGGAACGTCTGATGAAGGGGCGCACCACGCTGGTCATCGCCCACCGCCTGTCCACGGTGCAGAACGCCGACCGCATCATCGTGCTGGACGCCGGCAAGATCGTCGAGCAGGGGCCGCACGCCGAACTGCTGGCGGCCAACGGCCTCTACGCCTCGCTCTACAAGATGCAATTCCGCGACGATTGACCCCCGCCCGGGGAATCGTCCTTCGAAGCCGCCGCCTTTCGCGGCGGCTTTTTCCTGCCGAAGTTCCTGATTGCCAATCCGGCGGATTACCGGAAAATGGGCTAGGCCTGCATGACGCGGGCAGGGCGGCGTCTCAGGCGTTTCGGCCCGCCATGCAACCAGGAGCGCCTCATGGCTCTGCCTTCCGAAGGCAATCAACTCATCAATGTCGTCGTCCTGCTGGGGGCGGCGGTGGTAGCCGTCCCGTTGTTCAAGCGGCTGGGGCTGGGATCGGTCCTGGGCTATCTGGCCGCCGGCCTGGTCATAGGCCCGTTCGGCATCGGATTCTTCTCCGACTCCAAGTCCATTCTGCATGTGGCCGAACTGGGCGTGGTGATGTTTCTCTTCATCATCGGCCTCGAAATGCAGCCCTCCCGCCTGTGGAAGCTGCGCGGCGAGATCTTTGGATTGGGCGTCGCGCAGGTCCTGGTCTGTGGCGGGCTCTTGACGGCCGTGGGCCTGCTGGCCGGCCTGTCCGGCCCCGCGGCTTTCATGGCGGCGATGGGCTTCGTGCTGTCGTCCACCGCCATCGTGATGCAGATATTGAGCGAACGCGACGAGGCCGCCAGTGCCCAGGGGCAGCGCATCGTATCCATCCTGCTGCTCGAAGACCTGGCCATCGTCCCCCTGCTGGCCCTGGCAACCCTGCTGGCCCCGGCAAGCAATGCGGACCATGGCAATCCGTGGCTGCAAACGGGCATCGCGCTGGCCTGCATCCTTGCGTTGCTGGCGGCGGGCCGCTGGCTGCTGAACCCCCTGTTTCGGCTGCTGGCCGCCGCCCATGCGCGCGAAGTCATGACGGCCGCCGCATTGCTGGTCGTTTTGGGGGCGGCGCTGTTGATGGAATTGGGCGGCCTGTCCATGGCCATGGGCGCCTTCCTGGCCGGCGTTCTGCTGTCCGAATCCACGTTTCGCCACCAGCTCGAGGCAGAGGTCGAGCCTTTTCGCGGCATTCTGCTCGGCCTGTTCTTCCTGGGCGTGGGCATGTCGCTGGACCTCTCGGCCGTGGTGCGGGAATGGCCGCTGATCGTGGCCGGCGTCGTGGTGTTCATGCTGGTGAAATCCGTCGGCGTCTATATCGTGGCGCGGCTGTTGCGCGCCACGCACGCCGAAGCGGTGACGCGCGCCGCGCTGCTGGCCCAAGGCGGCGAATTCGCATTCGTGTTGTATGGGGCGGCGTCCGACAAAGGCATTTTCGATGCGCACATGGGGGCGGTGCTGACCGCCGTCGTCATCATTTCCATGGCGCTGACGCCGTTGTGCGTTCTGTCCTTGCGCTGGCTGCTGCCCAAGCCCGCGCCGTCCATGGACGGCGTGGACGTGGCGCGCGACCTGGACGGCTGCGCCCTGATCGTGGGGTTTGGCCGCTTCGGCCAGATCGTGACGCAGACCATGCTGGCCCGCGACCTGAAAGTCTCCATCCTGGACATCGATACCGACGCGATCCGCGCGGCCGCCAAATGGGGCGTGAAGGTCTATTACGGGGACGGAACTCGCGTCGACATGCTCCGGTCCGCAGGCGCCGAACGCGCTTGCGCCATCCTCATCTGCATCAACGATCCGCGGGCGGCCACCCATATGGTCAAGCTGATCAAGTCCGAATTCCCGCTGGTGCGGGTCGTGGTGCGCGCGTACGACCGCATCCATTCGCTGGCGCTGGCCAAGGAGGGCGTGGATTTTCAGGTACGCGAAACCCTGGAATCCGCCCTGGTCTTTGGCGAGGCTGCGTTGCGCGCGATCGGGGTGCCGCCGGACGAGGCCCTGGAAGTCGTGCAGGACGTCCGCCAGCGCGATACGGAACGCTTCGAATTGGAAGTCGCGGGGGGCCTGTTCGCGGGCCGGTCGCTGCTATACGGAAATATGACAAGCCAACCGGATGGCAAAAATGACCGGCCCGACCGTGAAACCGCCGAGCCGGCCCCCAGTCCATCCCCCTGATGGCCATGTTTCCACTTCCATTTCCGTATCTTTGCATTACTTTACGCATCATTTCACGCGCAAACGCAGGCGGCTAGGGTAGATTGGTCCGCATGACGCTTCACTCAGGAAGCACATTTGCCAGGGGGCTACCATGCTGCAATCGGACCGGAATTCCACCTCGTCGCACGCTATTGGAGTTGAGCTTGCCCGGCGGCAGGCCTTGACGCTTCGCTGCGGATTTTCAGCCGGCTCGATGCGCCAGTTGATGTCGCACGCAGGTGGCGTAGGGCCCGCGTGGGCCATCGGCGCGCACCGCGAAACGGACAAGGCAAGGGGCGCCAAGGCCTTCCCCTTCCGCATCGCGGCAACCGCCGTCTCATAACGGTTACGTCCGTCCTGTCCGGCCGGCCGCGCCGGCCGGCGTCCCCCGCGGGCAATCCCGATTCTCTTCAACCGTTGTCCCTTGGCTTTGGCATCCCGCCATGGCCGGGGCTCTCTTGCGCGCCGCACCCAGTACCGGCATTATCACGCTGGACACGGAATGAACCTCGATCCCCCGACCGCCATCGCGAAGGAGCCCCGTATTGGAGTCCCGCGGGATAATTCATCGCACCTTGTACGCACTGGCTGGGCTGGTCGCCATCGGGATCTGCGCGGCGGCGGTGGCGCTGTTGTGGATAGACCGCCGGGTCACCTGGGAATCGGCGTACGTGTCGGCCCGCAACCTGGCCAGCGTGCTGTCCGCGGATATCGGCCGCACCTTGCACGTCTACGACCTGTCGCTTCAGGGCGTGGTCGAGCGCCTGCAGGAGCCCGGTATCGCCGAGCTCGATCGCGCAACCCTTCATCGCTTTCTATTCGACCGGTCCGCCACGGCGGAGTACCTGGGCACCATCGGCGTGCTGGACAGGGACGGTTACCTGGTCCATGACTCCGCGGGGACCAACCACCCCCAGGTCAATTTCTCCGACCGGGATTACTTCCGGGTTCACCGCGACGCCGACGACGCCGGGCTGTTCGTCAGCCTTCCGTACCGTAGCCGGTTGCGCGGGGGCGACGAGAGCATCGCCCTCAGCCGGCGGATCTCCAATCCGGACGGCAGCTTCGCGGGAGTCGTCGTCGGCTCGTTGCGGATGGCGTACTTCCGGGACCGCTTTGCTGGCGTGTCCATCGGCGAGCACGACACCATTACGGTTTTCCGCAACGATGGGGTCGTATTGCTGCGCGATCCCTATTCGCCGGCTGACCAGGACAGCGAGTCCGACCTCCCGCTGGACTTCCAGCGGTACCTGATCGGCCGCGACGCCGCATTCGCCGGCATCCTGTCGCGCGACGGCGTCAATCGCCTATATGCGTTCGACGCCATCGACAATACGCCATTGGTGATCGATGTCGCCTTGGCGGTGGACGATTTCCTGGAACCCTGGGTGCATCGCGCCGCGCTGGTTGTGCCGGTCACTCTGGCACTGTTCATGTCCGTGATGGCGCAGGTCGTTCTCTTCCGGCGCGAAATGCGCTGGCGGCTGGCTTTCGAGAGACACCTGGAAAATCAGGCGCACACCGATGGGCTTACCGGCATCGCCAACCGGCGCACGTTCGACGAAGTGCTCGAACGTGAGTGGCTGGCCGCTCGTCGTGAGCGCACGCCACTCTCGCTGCTGTTCCTGGATGCGGATCATTTCAAGCGCTACAACGATCGCTACGGACATCAGGAGGGCGACGAACTGCTGAAGATGCTGGCCCTGGCGCTCAAGAACAAGGCCCGGCGTCCGCACGATCTGGCGGCGCGCTACGGAGGCGAGGAATTCGTGGTGTTGCTGCCCAATACCAGCCGCGAGCGCGCCATCGCCATGGGCGAGGCCGTCCGGCGGGCTGTTGCGGAATTGGGCGTACCGCATGAAGGCAACGACGGCGGCATTGTCACTGTCAGTATCGGGGTGGCAACCGCCGTGCCTCGGGACAATGACACGCCGGCCAGCCTTGTCGAGGCCGCCGACGCCGCCGTCTACCAGGCCAAGGAGGCCGGGCGCAACCGCATCGCGGTCGCCGACGCTTGAGGGGGCGCCGCCGCACCAGCGGTGCGGCGGCAGGTTCGGTGCGGGGCTTAGCGGCCGAGCATCACGGCCTGCAGGCGCGTCTGCGCCTGCTGCACGTTCTTTGCCTGGGCGTTCAGATCCTGCAGCAGTTGGTTCAACTCGGCTTGCACGGCCGGGTCGCTCACTTTCACCACCGGACCGGTGATCTCGATCTTCGCCTTGTTGGCCTCGACATAATCGGCGATCTTCAGGCTGCTATCGAACGTGGCGTTGAGCTGCGGCAGCACATCACGGAACGTATCGGCGGGCAGGCTCACGGTTTTTTCGTAGGCCTTGTCGTACACCGGCTTCAGGTCGGCCGGCTGCTTGAGCTGCGCATGAGCGGCGTCCGCCTTGGCTTGCTGCGCTTTCAGCGCCTCGCCCATGTCGGCCAGCGCGGCCTTCACGGTCTTCAGGTCATCGCGGCGGCTCACGATATCGCCCAGCGAACGCATGGCGCCTTTCTGCATGATGCCCGACAAGGGCTTGACCGACGCATCCATGCCCGCATTGAAGTCGGTGATCACCGCATACTGGGCGGCGTAATCGCCGAAGGCCTTGGTCTCGTCGTCCGTCAGCTTCGGTACGCGCACGCCGGGCTTGTCGACGATGCGGGTTTGCAGGAACTGCGTGAACGCGGCACGCTGCTCGGGTTCCTTGTCGCCGCAAGCGGCCAGCATCAGCGGCAGGGCCGCGACCAGCATCAGGAACGGACGGAATAGGGACTTCATTGCAATGACCTCCGGAAAGCATGAAAAGGGGCGCCGGGCGGCATATGACCCGGTAAAGCGCCCGCAGCTTATCGGCAACGTCCCTGTGCCGCCATCGGTTTCAAATTTGATTGCAAACGAATCGTTAAGACACAGAATCCACATATATCGGCTTGAATGAAGCCGCTAATTCGGGTAAGTGCGGCGCTTTGGCTGCCGCATCAGTGTGCAGGATCCTGCCCGTGGCGCGCCCCGATTTCTCGGAAAAGAGCGGCGCCGCGAAGCGATCACGCGGATCGCCGCGACGTGCCGTTTGTCTGCTAGACCAGAATAATGTCGTACTTCTCTTGCGAGTACGTGCTCTCGACTTCAAGCGACACGCGCTTGCCCACGAAATCGCCCAGCATCGCCAGATGCTGGCTTTCCTCTTCCAGGAACAGATCCACCACGTCTTGCGACGCAAGGATGCGAAACTCCTTGGGGTTGAACTGCCGCGCCTCGCGCAGGATCTCTCGCAGGATCTCGTAGCAGACGGTGCGCGGAGTGCGCACATTGCCGCGTGACTCGCACATGGGGCAGGGCTCGCACAATTGATGCGCCAGCGAATCGCGGGTGCGCTTGCGGGTCATCTCCACCAGGCCCAACTGCGTGAAGCCGTTGACGGTCATGCGGGTGCGGTCACGAGACAGCGCCTTCTTCAGTTCGGCCAGCACCGTTTCGCGGTGCTCCTGTTCCTCCATGTCGATGAAGTCCAGGATGACGATGCCGCCCAGATTGCGCAATCGGAGTTGGCGGGCGATGGCCTGCGCAGCCTCCAGATTGGTCTTGAAAATCGTGTCGTCGAAATTGCGTCCGCCCACGAAGCCGCCTGTGTTGACATCGACCGTGGTCAGCGCCTCGGTCTGGTCGATGATCAGGTAGCCGCCCGATTTCAAGTCGACACGGCGCGATAGCGCGCGCGCAATCTCGTCGTCCACATTGGCGGTGTCGAACAGCGGCCGCTCGCCGCTGTAATGCTGGATCCGGTCCACGACGGAAGGTGTATAGATGCGGGCCCATTCCAGCATGGCGGCGCTGGTGGTGCGCGAATCCACCAGAATGGAGCCGGTGCCCGGACCCACCATGTCGCGCAGCACCCGTTGCGCCAAGGTCAGATCCTGATGCAGCAGGGCCGGAGCGGGTTGAGTTCGCGCGGCCGCCTGGACGCTGGTCCAGAGTTTGCGCAAATACTCCACGTCCGCGGTCAGCTCCTCATCGTCGGCGCCCTCCGCCTGGGTGCGAACGATGAAACCGCCTTTTTCCTCGGCCGGCATGAGCGCCTGCAAGCGTTCCCGCAGTTGAATGCGTTCGGATTCCGAGTCGATCTTCTGGGAAATGCCAATATGGGGATCGTGGGGCAGAAACACCAGCATGCGGCCGGCCATGCTGATCTGCGTGGAGAGCCGGGCCCCCTTGGTGCCCAGCGGATCCTTGACCACCTGCACCATGATCGTCTGCCCCTCGAACATGAGCTTCTCGATCGGCGTCGGCGTCAGCCCCTGGCTGCGCTCACTGCGATTCTCGCGCAGGTCCGCGATATGGATGAAGGCGGCCCGCTCCAGCCCGATATCGATGAAGGCGCTCTGCATGCCAGGCAGAACGCGGACCACCCGCCCCAGATAGATATTGCCGACATGGCCCCGTTGGATGCTGCGTTCCACATGCAGCTCCTGTACCGACCCCTGTTCCACCAGTGCGACGCGGGTTTCAAAGGGGGTAACGTTGATCAGGATGTCTTCGCTCATGGCGATGGCTGGGGGCATAGGGTGTTCGTCTCCATTGGGGTGCGGCGTACATGGCGAATAGTAAACGTACCCGTCCCCCTGGCAAGCATGGCGTACCCGCTATCTATATATAGAGAGGGGATTCCCCAGCTATATAGAGGGGGCCGCGGCCCACGGGGGCGGGAAGGGTCTCCGTCAACGCGTTCAGGCCGGTGCAGACACCTTTTTTGCTACCGGCGCATGACAGCTCAAAATTCTGTGCTATAGTCTCGCTCCTTCGCGGTTCAAACAGTTTTTCGAACCACGGAGCCAAGCAGGTGCAACAGGTCTGACGGGTTTCCCAGCAGGTCTGCCGTCCAAGCGATCAGAAATGAAAGCGCGGCGGTTATTGCAAGGATTGGTGCAAATCAGGCAGAAGCCGGTTGCACGATCTGCAAAAATTGTGCTATAGTCTTGGGCT
>NZ_LMIU01000013.1 GCF_001428845.1 Achromobacter sp. Root83
GTGATAGCTGCCGTCAACGTCGTTTTGCCGTGGTCAACGTGACCAATCGTACCCACGTTCACGTGCGGCTTGGTACGTTCAAACTTGCCTTTTGCCATGATCTCTATCCTTTAACTTTCAAGGAAACTTGATTTCTGCCAGGGCCGCCCGGCTGGGCGGACCTGACAAGGGTTATTTACTTGGCCCGAGCGGCGATGACTTCGTCAGCGACGTTCTTGGGAGCCTCGGAGTAATGCTTGAATTCCATCGTGTACGTGGCACGGCCTTGCGTCAACGAACGCAGGTTCGTGGCGTAACCGAACATCTCGGCCAGGGGAACTTCAGCCTTGATGGTCTTGCCGCCGCCGACCATGTCGTCCATGCCTTGAACCATGCCGCGACGCGAGGACAGATCGCCCATCACGGTGCCAGCGTAGTCTTCGGGCGTTTCGACTTCAACGGCCATCATCGGTTCCAGCAGCACGGGGCTGGCCTTGCGCAGACCTTCCTTGAACGCCATGGAGCCGGCCATCTTGAACGCGTTTTCGTTCGAGTCCACATCGTGGTACGAACCGAAGAACAGCGTGACCTTGACGTCGACGATCGGGTAGCCAGCCAACACGCCCGAAGGCAGCGTTTCCTGGATGCCCTTGTCCACCGCGGGGATGTATTCGCGAGGAACCACACCGCCCTTGATGGCGTCCACGAATTCGTAGCCGCCGCCAGGAGCCAGGGGCTCGACCTTCAGCACCACGTGACCGTACTGGCCACGGCCGCCCGACTGCTTGACGAACTTGCCTTCAACTTCGTCGCAGGTCTTGCGGATGGTTTCACGGTAGGCCACTTGCGGCTTGCCGACGTTGGCTTCAACGCCGAACTCACGCTTCATGCGGTCGACCAGAATTTCCAGGTGAAGCTCGCCCATGCCGGAAATGATGGTTTGGCCGGATTCTTCGTCGCTGCGCACGCGGAACGACGGATCTTCCTGAGCCAGACGCGACAGCGCCAGACCCATCTTTTCCTGGTCAGCCTTCGACTTCGGTTCCACGGCCTGCGAAATCACGGGCTCCGGGAAAATCATGCGTTCGAGCAGGATGTGGGAGTCGATGTCGCACAGCGTTTCGCCGGTGGTCACGTCTTTCAGACCCACCACGGCGGCGATGTCGCCTGCCAACACTTCCTTGATTTCTTCGCGGTTGTTCGCGTGCATCTGCAGAATGCGGCCGATACGTTCCTTCTTGCCCTTGATGGGGTTGTAGACCGTATCGCCCGACTTCAGGACGCCCGAGTAAACGCGCACGAAGGTCAATTGACCCACGAACGGATCGCTCATCAGCTTGAATGCCAGAGCCGAAAACTTCTCGCTGTCGTCAGCCGAACGCTTGACGGGATTGCCGTCGTCGTCCATGCCGTCGACCGGGGGAATATCCACGGGCGAAGGCAGGTAGTCGATGACGGCGTCCAGCATGCGTTGCACGCCCTTGTTCTTGAACGCGGTGCCGCACAGCATCGGCTGGATTTCGCCAGCGATGGTGCGTTGACGGATGGCCAAGTTGATTTCGGCTTCGTCCAAGGAACCCGTTTCCAGGTACTTGTTCATCAGCTCTTCCGACGACTCAGCGGCGGCTTCAACCAGCTTTTCACGCCATTCGTTCGCCAGACCTTCCAGCTCGGCCGGAACGTCCTTGTAGTCGAACTTGGTGCCTTGGCTGGCTTCGTCCCAAATGATCGCCTTCATCTTGACCAGGTCGACCACGCCTTGGAACGTGTCTTCGGCGCCGATGGGGATGACGATCGGCACGGGATTGGCGCGCAGGCGGTTCTTCAGCTGGTCATAGACCTTGAAGAAGTTGGCGCCGGTGCGGTCCATCTTGTTGACGAAGGCCAGACGCGGCACGCCGTACTTGTTGGCTTGGCGCCACACGGTTTCGGACTGGGGCTGAACACCGCCCACCGCGCAGTAGACCATGCAAGCACCGTCCAGGACGCGCATGGAACGTTCCACCTCGATGGTGAAGTCCACGTGTCCCGGGGTGTCGATGATGTTGATGCGGTGCTCGGGGTAGTTGCCGGCCATGCCACGCCAAAACGCCGTCGTAGCAGCCGACGTAATGGTGATGCCACGCTCTTGCTCTTGCTCCATCCAGTCCATGGTGGCTGCGCCATCATGCACTTCGCCAATCTTGTGATTGACGCCGGTATAGAACAGGATACGTTCGGTCGTGGTGGTTTTCCCTGCATCGATGTGCGCAGAGATACCAATGTTGCGATAGCGCTCGATCGGGGTTTTGCGGGCCATGGTGGATTAGTCCTTAAATTACCAGCGGAAATGGCTGAAGGCCTTGTTGGCCTCTGCCATCTTGTGCGTGTCTTCGCGCTTCTTCATCGCGGCGCCACGACCTTCGGAGGCGTCGATCAGTTCGCCAGCAAGACGCAGATCCATCGACTTCTCGCCACGCTTCTTGGCGGCTTCACGGAGCCAACGCATAGCCAGGGCCAGGCGGCGCACGGGGCGCACTTCAACCGGCACTTGGTAGTTGGCACCGCCAACGCGGCGGCTCTTCACTTCGACGATCGGCTTGATGTTGTTGATCGCCAGGCTGAAAACTTCGATCGGCTCTTTGCCGGTCTTGGTTTGCACTTGCTCGAGGGCGCCATAGATGATGCGCTCGGCGACGGCCTTCTTGCCGTCCAGCATGACGACGTTCATGAACTTGGCGAGTTCGACGCTGCCGAACTTGGGATCGGGCAGAATCTCGCGCTTGGGTACTTCGCGACGACGGGGCATTGTTGCTTCCTTGTGTCTGTTCAGTTGAACCGTGTTTCATTACACGGCCATGGCCGCCCATTGGGACGACCCCTTACGTGCCGCGCACCTTCCCATCATCTGGACGGCGCGGTCGCACTTCCCGGGTGACGGACTTCCGCCACAAGGGGGGTACTGCTGACTCGTTATTAAGCCTTCTTCGGGCGCTTGGCGCCGTACTTCGAGCGGGCTTGCTTACGATCCTTGACGCCTTGCAGGTCGAGGGAACCGCGCACGATGTGATAACGCACACCGGGCAAGTCCTTCACACGACCGCCACGCACCAGGACGACCGAGTGCTCTTGCAGGTTGTGGCCTTCACCGCCGATGTACGAAATGACTTCGTAACCGTTGGTCAGACGCACTTTGGCAACCTTGCGCAGAGCGGAGTTCGGCTTCTTGGGGGTGGTGGTGTACACGCGAGTGCACACGCCGCGGCGTTGCGGGCAGTTTTCGAGCGCGGGGCTCTTGCTTTTGATGATGCTGACTTCGCGCGGCTTGCGCACGAGTTGGCTAATGGTAGGCATGACCTTTGAAATCCCTTTTACGTACCACTGGTAAGTACTTACGTACTCGTCTCCTCAAGACTGTTCTATCGGAGAAGGCAGTTCGCGCAAAACCGCCTCAAACGTTCGTATACGTAAAAGAGCGGGCTTGCCAACAAACCATGACAAACGCACAAAACCTGATGCAGCGGGGAGCAGTCGGACTGATGGAACCGGGAACAAAAGGCTCGTGACGCACCTTGGTTTCCGGTCCCTGAACTGTTTACCCTTCGGCGTACGGATTTTGCGCGCGAAATAAAGCAGTAAGCCCTTTAGCATAACTGACATCGGGGCGTACTGTCAAAGTGTTTTGTAAGCGCAGCAAGGTGGCGCATTGGCGCCAGAAGCCTGCCTTTTAAGCGCTGCTGGCGAAATTTGGGGGCACGTATGGCGAAAATACGGGACACAACGGGCACGCAACGGAGATGCGGCGGCGCGCGCCGGGCTCCCGTTCCACGATCGCAGGGTGTCGAGTGTACTCGCGTCAGGACCTATTGGTCGGTGAACAGGTAGCCGCTGCCGTAGACCGTGCGGATCGGCAGCAACACGCCCGCCTGCTCGGCCTTGCGGCGTAGACGGCTGACGATGACGTCGATGCTGCGTACGCTGCTGGAGCGCGCGCCGCCCCCTTCAACCCGCAATTCGTCTCCGAGCGCATCGCGGCCGACGGTCCTGCCCGCCACTTCAAGCAGCGCGCGCACGATCAGGCGCTCGTTGGCCGACAGCGACAGGGTCGTTCCTGTGGGCGCCGCGAGCGTCCAGCCCTGGTCGCGCAGTTCCCATTGTGCCGCGCCAGTGCTTTCAGGCGGCGCCAGGTCCGCGGGCGCGGGCAGGCGGCGCGCCAGGGAAAGCAGGATGCCGGCAAGTTCCCGCGGGTCCTGGGGGTCAGGCAGGCACGCATCGGCGCCGCTCTGCAGACAACGCAAGCGACCGTCCACAGACATATTGCGACCCATCACGACGATGCCCAGGGGCGCCGACCCCTGCAGGCGCGCCACCAGGGCGTAGCCGATTTCGCCCGCGGTGCCGATGTCGAGGGCCACGGCATCGAAATGGTCCCCGCCGAGCAGTCCGAACAATTCAAGAGAGGTAGAGCAGCCACGGGCCGAGATTCCCGCAAGCAGCAATGTGGACACCGTCGCACTGCGGGCGACTTCGTCCGGGGACATCACAAGTACGCGCAATTGATTCATATCTGTTCCGTTCCGCAATCCCGCCCCTTGCTCCGCCTGCTGTGTCCGCGGCTGGTGAAATGGTTGAGACAGTGTGGCGCGGTGTTACGCAACAACTCCAGTCAAGATTCGTCAACTTTGCAATGTTTGACAGTTCTTGCCATAACGTAGCCAGCAGCCACGTTGCCCGAGTTATCATTCGTTTACACAAATTTCCCCATCCTCTTGCAACGCGGCGCGATTAGGGCGCTTGCGTCGCATACCCTCCCGAGAACTTGTTTGATGAAAATCGCGTCGCTGGAAGATGACCTCGACCAGGCTCGTCGCATCCAGCAAGTTCTGACCGCCGCTGGATACACCTGCACCAGCTATCACCAGAGCCGGGACCTTCTGGCCGCCCTGCGTACCGAGATGTTTGATCTGGTCCTGCTGGACTGGCATCTGCCCGATATCGACGGGGACGACGTGGTCCGCTGGCTGCGCGCCAACATCGGCGCTCGCATCCCCGTCATTTTCCTGACCAACCGGTCCAGCGAGGATGACCTGGTGGAGGGGCTGCGCTCGGGCGCGGACGACTACATCGTCAAACCCCTGCGCCCCCTGGAGCTGTTGGCTCGCGTAGCCGCCCTGCTGCGGCGCAGCCAGATCGCGGAACCGGCCAGCGATACGTTCGAAGTCGCACGCTACCGAATCGAGCCCGCGGCGCGCGCCATTTCCCTGGACGGCGCCGCCATCGCGCTGGCGCCGAAGGAATACGAGCTCGCGCTGCTGTTTTTCCGGAACCTGGGCCGGCTGATGTCGCGTGACGTCCTCGCTGAGTGCGTCTGGAACCGGGAAATTCCCGCCACGTCACGCACGCTGGACACCCATTTGTCGAACATCCGGCAAAAGCTGCAATTGCGTCCCCAGCATGGCGTGCGCCTGACATCCTCTTATGCGCTTGGATACCGGCTGGAACTGGTCAGCCCGTCCGAAGACAGCCAGACGCCAACGCCCTAGCGCGTCGCACGAATCTCTGGAGAACCGATTGCCATGAGCCGCTTCCGCGCGCTTTCTCTGCTTGCCCTGCTTTCCTGGCTCACGCTAAGCGCGCCGGCGAATAGCCAGCCCGCCGGCTCGTTGGGCGAGGACTTCATCTATCGCGTCCGCCACGGCGATACCCTGATCGAGCTCGCTGCCCAGTACACGCGCAACCAGGGCAACTGGGGTCAACTGCAAAAGCTGAATGCCATCGTGACGCCCGAGCGCCTGCCCATCGGACTGGAATTGCATATTCCCCTGTCGATGATTCCGGTGCGCGACGCGCTGGCGCGGGTGGTGCACGTCAGTGGCCAAGCCGATTCGAACGGACAAGCGCTGCAGCCGGGAACCCCCGTGAAGGAAGGCAGCACTGTTGTCACCGCGCCCAACGGCTTTGTCACTTTGGAGCTGGCCGACGGCTCCAAGCTCACCCTGCCCTCCGACGGCGCGGTCGAGTTGACGCGTCTGCGTCAATTCGAGGGGACCGCGCTGACCGATTCGGTCATCAATGTGAGGCGCGGCAGCGTGGAATCGTCCGTGGCTCCTGGCGGTAAGGGAGTCGGCCGTTTCGAGGTCCGAACGCCGGTCGCCGTCACTGGCGTGCGGGGCACGCGCTTCCGCGTGCAAAGCGGCGCGCAGGGCGTGCACAGCGAGGTGCTGGAGGGCAGCGTCAGGCTGCAGCCCCATGCACCCGGCGCGACGCCGGCCAAGCCCGTTGCCATTGCCGAAGGCTACGGCGCGGCGATCGGCGCCGACGGCAATGTATCGGACGTGCGGCCGCTTCTGCAGGCGCCACGGCTGGGCAAACCCGTGCGCGCCGGCAGCGGCTGGACCAGTCCCTTCGCCCCGGTTGCCGGCGCGCAGAAATACCTGGTGCGCGTGTCGCGGGATGCCGACGGCTCCCTGCCCGTATCGTCTGCCAGCTTTCCCGGCAACGACATTCGCTTCAGCGCCCCCGGACCCGGCACCTTCTACGTATCGGTGCGCGCCGTCGACAGCCTGGGCTTGCACGGACAGGACGCGGTCGAGACCTTCGAAGGCGCGAATTCGCTGATGACTTCGTTCGGCCTGAGCGTTGGCAGCGGCTCCGGCGGACTCGTAACGCTGACCGACTACTAGAAGCCGCTTCATGGCCGACGCCACCGACTCCCAGGACCGGCCCTCCCGCTCAGGGCTATGGCTGACGGTGGCGCTGGCTGCGTTCGCCGCGCTATTGGGTTCGTTCAACGGGCTGGGCCGGCTCGATCAGGTCTTTTACGATCGCGCGGTCATGATGACGGGACGCGCCCCCGACCCCGGCATCATGATCGTGGCGATCGACGACGCGAGCATTGATGCGCTCGGACGCTGGCCCTGGAGGCGTGCGATCCACGCAGCGCTGCTCGACCGCCTGAGCGGCGCCCGCGCCGTGGGCGTGGACCTGATCTTCGCGGAACCGGACACCACCAACCCGGGCGACGATCTCATTCTGGCCGACAGCATCCGGCGCAACGGACGCACCGTGCTGCCGGTGGTGCTGGACCGTCTCAGGAATCCGACCGCCATAGGCTTGCCCATCCCCGCGTTGGCCACGGCCGCGGCCTCGACCGGCTTCATCAACGCCCTGATCGATCCCGACGGCGTGGTGCGCGAAGCCGAACTCACGACCCAGTTCGCCGGGGATCGCAGAAACCATATGGCGATCTCGATGCTGGAGGTCGGCGGTGAATCGGCGCAGGCACAGCGGCTGCTCGAACGCGCCGATTCGCAGGGCCGGATTCTGATCCCCTATTCCGGTCCGCCCGCCCACACGCGCACCGTGTCATACCTGTCCGTGCTGCGCGGCGATCTGCCGCCCGAGGAGCTGCGCGGGAAATATGTGCTGGTGGGGGCATGGGCCACGGGGCTGGGCGACAACTACCCCACGCCGGTATCGCACGATGTCAGCGGCATATCGGGGGTCGAGATCGTCGCCAACATCCTGCAGGCCGCGCGCGCCGACATCGCCTACCAGCGTCCGCCGTCCTGGGGGAATGCGCTGTTCGCCGTGCTGCCCGTCCTGCTCGCCTGCCTCGCATTGTGGCGCCTGTCTCCCAAACAGGCGCTGCTGGTCAGCATCGCGCTCGTCGCAGGCATCGTACTGGCCGCCTGGCTGCTGCTGGCTTATGGCTACCTGTGGTTTGCGCCGACGGCGGCGTTGGCCGGCGTGGCGCTGTGCTACCCGCTATGGAGCTGGCGCAGCCAAGAGGCGGCGTTGCGCTACATGGACAACGAGCTGCGCCGCCTGCAACGTGAATATCCGCCCATCCTCAATGAAGCCCGCGTTCAATCGGCCGGCCCCACGGCTTCACTGGAAAGCCGGGTGGGCGAATTGCGGCGGGCATTGGAGCGCGTGCGCAACCTGCGGCGATTTCTGGCAGACGGCCTCGATGGAATGCCGGATGCGACCCTGGTTTTCGATCAGGAGGGGCGCATGCGATTCCGCAACCAAGCTGCCATTCTGTATTTCCAGCGGCTGGGCATACGGCCTCCCCGCGTTGGCGGCCCGGCTGCCCACCTGCTCGAAAAGACCATCTCCGATGAGGCCGCGAGGCTGCGCGTGGCCAAGGCGCTAAGCGGTCAACACCCGGCCGAGGCCGCGTCGCCCTGGAGCGCCGGGCTTGAGGTACGCGACCACGCCGGACGCGACCTGATCCTGAAATGCGTTCCGATCCACACGGCCGAGGGCAATTTCGCCGGCACCGTGGCCACGCTGACTGACATTTCCCGCATCCGCCAAGCCGAACGGCAACGCGAAGAGACCTTGCGCTTCATCTCTCACGACATGCGCGCTCCTCAAAGTTCGATCCTGGCGCTCGTGGAGATGACGCGGGATGCGGAAGCGCCGGACAACCAGAACGGCACCCTCAAGCGCATCGCAATGTTGGCCAACCGCACCCTGCGCCTGGTCGATGACTTCGTCCATCTGACTCGCGCGGAGTCCATGGCGATCGGCTCGGCGGAACTGGACCTGGGCAGCCTGCTTCAGGACGGTGTCGATGATTTCTGGGCTTCCGCCAGTCAACGCAATCTTGTGCTGGAGGTGACGACGCCGCTGCCTGCCGCATACACCCGCGGCGACCAGACGCTGCTGATGCGCGCCTTGTGCAACCTCATCGACAACGCGGTCAAGTACAGTCCCGCCGGCACTCGCATCGACTGCGGCATCGAGGAAGAACCTGGCTTCTGGCGGGTAAGCGTGCGCGATCAGGGCCAAGGCATTGCGGCGGAGGATATCGCTCGCCTGTTCGAACCCTTCTCGCGCGTGGGCGTCGAGCGCCGGGGCGATGTAGGAGGCGCGGGCCTGGGGCTCGCTTTCGTGCGTACCGTAGCCGAACGCCACGGGGGATCTGTCGAGGTCCGCAGCGAGCCGGGCGCCGGTTCGGTCTTTACGCTGCGCTTGCCCCGCGCGTAGCGGGCACACCGGACGCCTGGAGCTGCCGCCGGCCTGTTCGGCAAGACGGCCCTACTGGAAGGTATGCGAAAGAACGGCGGCCTTGCCCGCCTTGACCTCGAGCGTCGTGCGAAATGGCGGTAGATCCGCATTGCGAAGCACGACCTGATATTTGCCGGGTATCAGCTTTATTTCCTTCACCGGAGGGCTGATGCCGCGCGCCACGCCGTTGACCCACACTTCTCCCCAGGGACGGATATCCAGGCGCACGCTGACCGGAACCGGCTTGGGCTTCGGGGCGTCTTCCGAGGCGACGGACGCCTGCGGCGCCGCCGACGCGGCCGTGGGTGCCAGCGGCGGCGCCGCGGGCTGGGCCGCAGCGGGATCGGAAGGATTCACGGGTGCCCCCAACGGAGCCTCCGTGGCGTTCAGGGTCGGGGACGGCAAATCGCCGGGAGCCTGAGAGGCCGGAGGCGGCTGAACCGCGGCCGGTGCTGCGGCCGGTGGAACGGGCTTGGGCAGGGGATGCACGGCTGGGGGGTTGGGCTGCACGACCTCGGAACGCGTGATCAGGGCATTGGGTGTTCCCATGCCCGACTGGACCCAGGCATAGACTCCCACGCCCACGAGCGCCACGATCAGCAGCAGCGCCAGCAATGGCCGGCGCTTGCGGGCAGCCTGGTCTGCCTCCGCCATGCCCGCAGCCGGCGCCGCGATGCCCGCACTCTCGGCGGTATCGGCGGCGGCCGGGGCCGTTTCGGTATAGGTTTCCACGCCCAACAAGCCCGCCAACTCGGCCAACGTCTGCGGCCGGTCCTGCGGATTCATCGACAGACCCGAATCGATGGCGCGAAGGAAGTCCTGGCCATACTTCGCCAGCCCCAGCGATGCCAGGGGTTCATAGGTATCCCTGGCCCGGCGTTCGGGCGCCGGCGTCGGCCGGCTGCCAGTGACGAGCGTATGCGCCACGGCGCACAGGGCATAGATGTCGGTCCAGGAACCGCGCGGCCATTCCATCGAGTCGGTGTACATCTCGAATGGCGCAAAACCCGAGGCCGGCGTCCTGCTGGCGCGGCGCGAACGCGCAACAACCAGTTCGGGCAGCAGATGCGCGCGCGCGCCCTCGTCCATGCCCACGGTTTCAAGGGAAATATCGCCGCAGATTTCTCCCTGTGCATGCAGGGTGACGAGCGAAGGCAGCAGATCCGACAAGAGCCGCTTGATGCGCGATTCCGGCACGCCTCCGGCCGCGCTCGCGGCAATGGCGCTCAAGGGGCGCAATGCCAGCGGCGCGGCGCCTGAGAAGGGGCCACGCGGCGTCAACAGGCCGGCGGAAGAAGACATGATCGAAGCTGCGCCAGGGCGCCAATAACGGGTTGAGGGCTGATAGGCGGAATATTATCCAATCCGCAACATAAGGACATTGCCGAAAATGTCCGAGCGCATCAGGCTGTGGCACGATAGCGTACCGCCACACCACTCTACATCTTTGGAAGCCATGAAAATTCGCGTTCTGAGCAGCCTGCTCGGTGTATCAGCCCTTCTGGCTGGTTGTGCCGGCATGAATACCCTTCAGCCCGAAACTCCGCCGACCGCCGAAGCACTGGACCAACTGCAGCAGGTGCGGGACCAATACAGCGCCGGCCGCTATGGCGAGGTCATCCGCAACGTCGCCACTTCGGACACGTTGGCCTCCTCATCCAAGGCGGTGCGGATCGAAGCCTACAAGCTCCAGGCTTTCAGCTATTGCGTCACGCGCTATACACAGCTTTGCGAAGACAGCTTCGCCCGTATCCTCAGCCTGGACCCCGCTTTTGAACTAGCCGCCAATGAAGCCGGCCATCCGGCCTGGGGCCCTGCCTTCCAACGCGCCCGCGCTCAGGCGGTGAAATAGTCCGCCTGCACCCTTCCCTGCGCGGGTGATAAAAAAAGGCCGCTGATTCGCATCAGCGGCCTTTTTGCTTTCAGGCTTCCCCGTGCTGGAACCGCGCACGGGGAACCTGTCCGGGGGGGTTCCGCTTATTCGGCGGAATCCTCGGTGCCGACGTCGGAGGCCGGGGCATCCGCGTCCGAGCCCACCGTGACCGGCGAGTCTTCGAACGGGTTGGCCTGCTGGCGAGCGGCTTCGCGTTCCGCCGCCTCCAGTTCTTCCTTGTCGCGGCGTGCGTGGTGGTAAGCCAGGCCGGTACCCGCCGGAATGAGGCGGCCGACGATGACGTTTTCCTTCAAGCCGCGCAGGTCGTCGCGCTTGCCCATGATGGCGGCTTCGGTCAGGACACGGGTGGTTTCCTGGAACGAAGCGGCCGAGATGAACGAGTCGGTCGACAGCGAGGCCTTCGTGATACCCAGCAGCACGTTGTCGTAGGAAGCCGGACGGCGATCTTCAGCCGTGACGCGGTCGTTCTCGTTCAACAGCTCGGAGCGCTCGACCTGCTCGCCCACGATGAAGTCGGTATCGCCGGCATCGACGATGTTCACACGGCGCAGCATCTGACGAACAATCACTTCGATGTGCTTGTCGTTGATCTTCACGCCTTGCAGACGGTACACGTCCTGCACTTCGTCGACGATGTAGGTCGCCAGCCTCTCGATGCCTTGCAGACGCAGGATGTCGTGGGGATCGGCCGGGCCGTCCACGATCATTTCGCCCTTGTTCACGACTTGGCCGTCATGCACCAGAACCTGCTTTTCCTTCGGAATCAGGAACTCGTGGCTCACGCCTTCCAGGTCGGTGATGACCAGACGCTGCTTGCCCTTGGTGTCCTTGCCGAACGAAACCGTGCCGGTAACGTCGGCGAGCATGCCGGCGTCCTTGGGCGAACGGGCTTCGAACAGTTCGGCCACGCGCGGCAGACCGCCGGTAATGTCGCGGGTCTTTTGCGATTCTTGCGGAATACGCGCCAGAACTTCACCCACGGCAACCTGCAGGCCGTCGCGCACGGTAATCAGCGCGCCCACCGGGAACGAGATGTTCACCGAGTGATCGGTGCCGGCGATCTTGACGTCCTCGCCGCTCTCGTTGACCAGCTTGATCTGCGGACGCATGACGATCTTGCCGCCACGGGTCTTCGGCGTGATGACGACAAGCGTCGACAGGCCGGTGACTTCGTCCACCTGCTTGGCAACGGTCACGCCTTCTTCGATGTTCTCGAAGCGGACGGCACCGCCGTATTCCGACACGATCGGACGAGTCAGCGGATCCCACGTGGCCAGACGGGCGCCGGCCTTGACGGTGTCGCCGTCACCCACCAGCACGGTTGCGCCGTACGGGATCTTGTGGCGTTCTCGTTCGCGGCCGTTGTCGTCGAAGATCGCCAGTTCGCCGGAACGCGAGATCGCAACGCGTTCGCCCTTGGCGTTCGTGACATAGCGCATCGTGCTGGCAAAACCAACAACGCCGCTCGACTTCGTTTCCACGGCGCTGGCCAGCGCCGAACGCGATGCCGCGCCACCGATGTGGAACGTACGCATCGTGAGCTGCGTGCCCGGCTCGCCGATGGACTGGGCAGCGATAACGCCGACTGCTTCGCCCTGGTTGACCGGCGAACCACGACCCAGGTCGCGGCCGTAGCAGTGTGCGCACAGGCCATGACGCGTTTCGCAGGTCAGCGGCGTGCGGACCTTGACTTCGTCCACGCCGATGCGGTCGATGGTGTCGACCAGGTCTTCGTCCAGCAGGGTGCCGGCGACGATGGCCGTTTCCTGCGTGTCCGGGTTGACGATATCCACAGCAGCCACACGGCCCAGGATACGGTCGCGCAACGGCTCGATGACTTCGCCGCCTTCGACCAGGGCTTTCATGTTGTAGCCCTGCGAAGTGCCGCAGTCGTCTTCGGTGATGACCAGATCCTGCGTCACGTCGACCAGACGGCGAGTCAGGTAACCCGAGTTCGCGGTCTTCAGTGCCGTATCGGCCAGACCCTTACGCGCGCCGTGAGTGGAGATGAAGTACTGGAGTACGTTCAGGCCTTCACGGAAGTTCGCGGTAATGGGCGTTTCGATAATGGAGCCGTCCGGCTTGGCCATCAGGCCGCGCATACCGGCCAACTGGCGAATCTGGGCGGCCGAACCGCGGGCGCCCGAGTCAGCCATCATGTAGATGGAGTTGAACGATTCCTGGCGCACTTCCTCGCCGTGACGGTTGGTCACGGGCTCGGTGGCCAGTTGTTCCATCATCGCCTTGCCGACCTTGTCGCCGGCCTTGCCCCAGATGTCCACCACGTTGTTGTAGCGTTCTTGGGACGTGACCAGACCCGACGAGTACTGCTTGTCGATTTCCTTCACTTCGCGGCTGGCTTCGGCCAGGATGCCTTCCTTGGCGGTCGGGATCAGCATATCGCCCATGGCGATCGAGATGCCGCCGCGCGTGGCCAGCTTGAAGCCGGACTGCATCAGCTTGTCGGCGAAGATCACGGTGTCGCGCAGGCCGCAACGGCGGAACGACTGGTTGATCAGGCGCGAGATTTCCTTCTTCTTCAGTGCCTTGTTCAGCACCGTGAAGGGCAGGCCCTTCGGCAGGATCTCGGACAGCAGCGCACGGCCGACCGTCGTCTCGTGACGACGGATCACCGGTTGCCATTCGCCAGCTTCGTCGCGCTCGTGTTCCTTCAGACGCACGGTGACGCGGCTTTGCAGTTCGACTTCGCCGTTGTCGTAGGCACGCTGAACTTCAGCGACGTCGGTGAAGAAGATGCCTTCGCCGCGGCCGTTGATGCGCTCACGCGTCGTGTAGTACAGACCCAGCACGATATCCTGGGACGGCACGATCGACGGTTCGCCGTTGGCCGGGAACAGCACGTTGTTGGACGCCAGCATCAGCGTGCGCGCTTCGAGCTGGGCTTCCAGCGACAGCGGCACGTGGACAGCCATCTGGTCGCCGTCGAAGTCGGCGTTGAACGCCGCGCAAACCAGCGGGTGAAGCTGGATGGCCTTGCCTTCGATCAGGACCGGCTCGAACGCCTGGATGCCCAAACGGTGCAGCGTGGGCGCACGGTTCAGCATGACCGGGTGTTCGCGGATGACTTCTTCCAGGATGTCCCAGACCACCGGTTCCTGGCTTTCCACCAGCTTCTTGGCAGCCTTGATGGTCGTGGCCAGGCCCATCATCTCCAGACGGTTGAAGATGAACGGCTTGAACAATTCCAGGGCCATCAGCTTGGGCAGGCCGCATTGATGCAGCTTGAGCTGCGGACCCACCACGATGACCGAACGGCCCGAGTAGTCGACGCGCTTGCCCAGCAGGTTCTGACGGAAACGGCCGCTCTTGCCCTTGATCATGTCGGCCAGCGACTTGAGCTGGCGCTTGTTGGCGCCCGTCATGGCCTTGCCACGGCGGCCGTTGTCCAGCAGCGAGTCGACGGCTTCCTGCAGCATCCGCTTTTCGTTGCGCAGGATGATTTCCGGCGCCTTGAGCTCCAGAAGGCGCTTCAAGCGGTTGTTGCGGTTGATGACGCGGCGGTACAGGTCGTTCAGGTCGGAGGTCGCGAAGCGGCCGCCGTCCAGCGGCACCAGCGGACGCAGGTCCGGCGGCAGCACGGGCAGCACTTCCATGACCATCCACTCGGCCTTGATGCCCGACTTCTGGAAGCCTTCCAGCACCTTCAGGCGCTTGGAGATCTTCTTGATCTTGGCTTCCGAGCTGGTGGCCTTCAGTTCGCCGCGCAGCGTTTCCACTTCGCGGTCGATGTCGATGGTGCGCAGCAGTTCGCGCACGGCTTCCGCGCCCATCAGGGCACGGAAGTCGTCGCCGTATTCCTCGGTCTTGGCGAGGAAATCGTCATCCGACATGATCTGGCCGCGCTTGAGCGGAGTCATGCCGGGTTCGATCACGCACCAGGCTTCGAAATACAGAACGCGTTCGATGTCGCGCAGGGTCATGTCGAGCACCATGCCCAGACGCGACGGCAGGCTCTTCAGGAACCAGATGTGCGCGACGGGGCTGGCCAGCTCGATGTGGCCCATGCGTTCACGGCGAACCTTGGCGACGGTAACTTCAACGCCGCACTTCTCGCAGATCACGCCACGATGCTTCAGGCGCTTGTACTTGCCGCACAAGCACTCGTAGTCTTTGATCGGGCCAAAGATCTTGGAGCAGAACAGACCGTCGCGCTCAGGCTTGAACGTGCGGTAGTTGATGGTCTCGGGCTTGCGAACTTCGCCGTAAGACCACGAACGGATCTTCTCGGGCGAGGCGATGCCGATCTTGATGGCATCGAATTGCTCGTCTTGCGAGACTTGCTTAAAGAGGTCGAGTAGCGCTTTCATTAGTTACGCTCCAAATCCATGTCCAGGGCCAACGAGCGGATTTCCTTGACCAGCACATTGAACGATTCCGGCATGCCGGCATCGATGACGTGGTCGCCCTTGACGATGTTTTCGTAAACCTTGGTACGACCGTTGATGTCGTCCGACTTCACCGTCAGCATTTCCTGCAGGGTGTAGGCGGCGCCGTATGCTTCCAGCGCCCACACTTCCATTTCCCCGAAACGCTGACCGCCGAACTGCGCCTTGCCACCCAGCGGCTGCTGGGTCACCAGCGAGTACGGGCCGGTGGAACGCGCGTGCATCTTGTCGTCGACCAAGTGATGCAGCTTCAGGTAGTGCATGTAGCCGACAGTCACGGGGCGCTCGAATTTCTCGCCCGTGCGGCCGTCGAACAGCCATGCCTGCGTACGCGAAGGCGTCAACGCCATGCGCGCGGCGACGTCGTCCGGATAGGCCAGTTCCAGCATCGTGGTGATTTCCTCTTCGGTGGCGCCGTCGAAGACGGGCGTCGCGAACGGCACGCCGTTCTTGAGGTTCTGGGCCATTTCCATGACTTCTTCGTCGGTCAGCTCGTCGATGCGCGCACCCGTGCCGGTCGTGTTGTAGACCTTGTCCAGGTATGCGCGGACGTTCTTGACCTGCGCCGTGCGCTCGTCGCGCAGCAGATCGGCAATGCGGTGGCCCACACCCTTGGCAGCCCAGCCCAAGTGAACTTCCAGCACCTGGCCGACGTTCATCCGCGAGGGCACGCCCAGCGGGTTCAGAACGATGTCGGCCGGCGTGCCGTCAGCCATGTGCGGCATGTCTTCCACCGGGGTGATACGCGAGACCACGCCCTTGTTGCCGTGACGGCCTGCCATCTTGTCGCCAGGCTGCAGACGACGCTTCACGGCCAGGTAGACCTTGATCATCTTCAGCACGCCCGGGGGCAGTTCGTCGCCCTGCGTCAGCTTCTTGCGCTTCTCTTCGAAGGCCAGATCAAACTGGTGACGCTTCTGCTCGAGCGATTCCTTGGCCTGTTCCAGCACGACAGCGTGCGGCTCGTCGGCCAGACGGATGTCGAACCACTGCCAGCGGTCCAGATCAGCCAGGTAAGCCTTGGTGATCGTGGCGCCCTTGGCCAGCTTGCGCGGGCCGCCGTTGACGGCCTTGTTGACCAGCATCTTTTCGATACGGTCGAACTGGTCGTTTTCAACGATGCGCAGCTGGTCGTTCAGGTCCTGGCGATAGCGGCGCAGTTCATCGTCGATGATGGACTGGGCGCGCTTGTCGCGCACGATGCCTTCACGCGTGAACACTTGCACGTCGATCACGGTGCCGGTCATGCCCGAAGGCACGCGCAGCGAGGTGTCCTTAACGTCGGACGCCTTTTCACCGAAGATGGCGCGCAGCAGCTTTTCTTCCGGCGTGAGCTGGGTCTCGCCCTTCGGCGTGACCTTGCCCACCAGCACGTCGTCGGCGCTGACTTCGGCGCCGATGTACGTGATGCCGGAATCGTCCAGGCGGTTCAACTGCGTCTCAGCCAGGTTGCTGATGTCGCGGGTGATTTCTTCCGGGCCCAGCTTCGTGTCGCGCGCGACAACCGTCAGTTCCTCGATGTGCACCGAGGTATAGCGATCATCCGCCACAACCTTTTCGGAGATCAGGATCGAGTCTTCGAAGTTGTAGCCGTTCCAGGGCATGAACGCGATCAGCATGTTCTGACCCAGGGCGAGTTCGCCCAGGTCGGTCGATGCGCCATCGGCCAGCACGTCGCCCTTGGCAACCTTGTCGCCACGCTTGACGATAGGACGCTGGTTGATGTTCGTGTTCTGGTTGGAACGCGTGTACTTGATCAGGTTGTAGATGTCGACGCCGACTTCGCCCGCGACGTTTTCTTCGTCGTTCACGCGAATCACGACGCGCTCGGCATCAACGTGATCGACCAGGCCGCCACGCAGTGCTTGAACGGTGGTGCCCGAGTCAACGGCCACGGTGCGTTCGATGCCCGTACCCACGACCGGCTTTTCCGGACGCAGGCAAGGCACGGCCTGGCGTTGCATGTTGGCGCCCATCAGTGCGCGGTTAGCGTCATCGTGTTCCAGGAACGGAATCAGCGATGCGGCGACCGACACGATCTGCGACGGAGCAACGTCCATGTAGTGCACGTTGGCCGGTGCGGTCAACATCGTTTCGCCGGCTTCACGGCAAGCGACCAGGTCATCGACGAACTTGCCATCTTCGTCCAGCGCGGCGTTGGCCTGCGCAATGACGTAGTGGCTTTCTTCGATGGCCGACAGGTAATCGATCTGCTCGCTGACGCGGCCATCGATAATCTTGCGGTAAGGCGTTTCCAGGAAGCCGTACTCGTTCAGACGAGCGTACAGCGCCATGGAGTTGATCAGACCGATGTTCGGGCCTTCCGGCGTTTCGATCGGGCAGACGCGGCCGTAGTGGGTGGGATGCACGTCGCGGACTTCAAAGCCGGCGCGCTCGCGGGTCAGACCGCCCGGGCCCAATGCGGAAACGCGACGCTTGTGCGTGATTTCCGACAACGGGTTGGTTTGGTCCATGAACTGCGACAACTGGCTCGAACCGAAGAACTCCTTGATGGCTGCCGAGATCGGCTTGGAGTTGATCAGGTCGTGCGGCATCAGGTTTTCGGTCTCGGCCTGGCCCAGACGTTCCTTGACGGCGCGCTCGACGCGCACGAGGCCGGCGCGGAACTGGTTTTCGGCCAGTTCGCCGACGCAACGCACGCGGCGGTTGCCCAAGTGATCGATGTCATCGATCTGGCCACGGCCGTTACGCAGCTCAACCAGCACCTTGATGGTTTCAAGGATGTCTTCGTTGGTCAGCGTCATCGCGCCGGTGATGTCTTCACCACGGCCCAGACGGCTATTGACCTTCATGCGGCCAACGCGCGACAGGTCGTACGTGTCTTCGCTGTAGAACAGACGCTGGAACAGCGCTTCCACCGCTTCTTCGGTGGGGGGCTCGCCAGGACGCATCATGCGGTAGATGGCAACGCGCGCGGCCATCTGGTCGGCGGTTTCGTCGGTGCGCAGCGTTTGCGAAATGTACGGACCACGGTCCAGGTCGTTCGTGTAGAGCGCCTGAATGTCATGCACATTGGCGGCACGCAGCGCGCCAAGCACGCTTTCCGTGACTTCGTCGTTGGCGTTGGCAATGACTTCGCCGGTATCTTCGTCAACGATATTCTTGGCCAGCACGCGGCCGTACAAGAAGTCTTCAGGCACGGAGATACGCTGGATGCCGGCGGCAGCCAGGTCGCGCAGATGCTTGGCATTGATGCGCTTGTCTTTTTCGACGATGACCTTGCCATCGCGGTCCGAAATGTCGAAACGGGCCATTTCGCCCTTCCAACGTTCCGGCACGAATTCCATCATTGCGCCTTCGCTCTTGAGTTCGAAATTATCGAAGTCGAAGAAGTTGGCCAGGATGGATTCCGGCGTCATTCCGATGGCCTTGCACAGAATCGTGACAGGCATCTTGCGACGGCGGTCGACACGGAAGAACAGAACGTCCTTCGGATCGAATTCGAAGTCCAGCCACGAGCCGCGGTAAGGAATCACGCGGGCCGAGAACAGGAGCTTGCCGGAGCTGTGCGTCTTGCCGCGGTCGTGTTCGAAGAACACGCCAGGCGAACGATGCAACTGCGACACGATGACACGCTCGGTGCCATTGATGACAAAGGAACCCGTGCCCGTCATGAGCGGAATTTCGCCCATGTAGACTTCTTGTTCCTTCACTTCCTTCACGGTAGGCTTGCTGACTTCGCGGTCAAGCAGCACCAGGCGGACCTTGGCTCGCAGGGGCGAGGCATAGGTCAGGCCACGTTGCTGACATTCCTTGACATCGAACACCGGTTCGCCGAGCACGTAGCTCACGAACTCCAAGCGCGCCATACCGTTGTGACTAACGATCGGGAAAATCGACGAGAACGCCGCCTGCAAACCGTCGGCTACGCGATCGGACGGGGCGGTATCCGCCTGCAGGAAAGTTAGGTAGGATTGAAGCTGTGTCGCCAAAAGGAAAGGAACGTTTTGAACGTCTTCACGCTTGGCGAAGCTTTTGCGGATGCGCTTTTTTTCGGTGTACGAGTAAGGCATGAGCACTCCGACTCGAGGTTACATGGGCCGTCAACCACGGCCCCGGGTGATACGACTCCAGGAAACCCCACTGAATGGGCCTGCCCCCAGTAGGGGTTTCCTGGAAACGCAAAAGCCCGGGGACTGCAAACTGTGCTGTCCCCGGGCAGTTGACGCAGGTCTTACTTGACTTCGACCTTGGCGCCAGCTTCTTCCAGCTTCTTCTTGGCGGCTTCGGCGTCAGCCTTGGCCACAGCTTCCTTGACGGGCTTCGGAGCGCCGTCGACCAGGTCCTTGGCTTCCTTCAGACCCAGACCGGTCAGCTCGCGCACGGCCTTGATGACGCTAACCTTGTTCGCGCCGGCTTCCAGCAGGACGACGGTGAACTCGGTTTGCTCTTCAGCAGCGGCGGCAGCGCCACCAGCGGCGGGAGCAGCGACAGCGACAGCAGCGGCAGCAGCCGACACGCCGAACTTCTCTTCCATTTCCTTGATCAGCTCGGACAGCTCGAGCACGGTCATGCCAGCGATGGCGTCAAGGATTTCAGCTTTGTTAAGTGCCATTTTTCAGAACTCCAAATATTTTGGTAATGCCAGGGTTTGGGTGTCGCTTCGTCGTTCAGCGAATTCCGGACAGCAGGGCGATTAGGCCGCTGCCTTTTGGTCGCGCACGGCCGCGAGGCCACGAGCGAACTTGGTCGGAACTTCGTTGAGCGTACGCACGAATTGCGCGATGGGGGCTTGCATGGTGCCAAGCAGTTTCGACAGCAACTCTTCGCGCGAGGGCATGGTGGCCAGAGCCTTCACACCTTCTTGGGTCAGCAGGTTGTTGGGCAATGCGCCCGCCTTGATGACCAGCTTGTCGTTGCTTTTCGCGAAACCTGCGATGACCTTGGCCGCCGAAACCGGATCAGTGCTGATGCCATAGATCAGCGGACCGGTCAGTTGCTCAGCCAACGGCTCGAAAGCCGTGCCGGCAACAGCACGACGGGCCAGCGAGTTCTTCAGAACACGCAGATACACGCCCGATTCACGCGCAGTTTTGCGCAGTACGGTGACAGAGGCGACGTCCAGACCACGGTACTCAGCGATAACAATCGATTGCGCCTTGGCGACTTCCGCCGAGACTTCCTCGATTACCACCGCTTTCTCTTGACGATTGAGACTCACGGTTTGAACACTCCATCAAAAGACGCCTGGGGCCTGAGCCTTGCGCGTCAACCGAATGCGGCGCCTGGTCGAGTTCTTCGTGTAAAGAAATCTTCCTGGGGACGCCGTCTACGCTGGATCCGGACTGTGTGAGCTCCGGGATTAAGCGGGGCAGCGGGGATGCTGCTTTCCATACGGAAGGGAGAACCCTTCCACTGCCCTGCTCCAGCGGTCTTTGACAGCAACATCCGGAGGAATCCGGATGCAGCCCAAAGTACGTTTACTGCTGTTGGCTTAGTTGGAAGCCGACAGCGAGGCAATTTCCACGCGCGCACCGCCGCCCATCGTGGACGAAACGGCGAGCTTGCGCAGGTAAATGCCCTTGGCAGCTGCGGGACGAGCCTTTTGCAGGGCGTCGACCAGAGCGGCCAGGTTGGATTGCAGCTGTTCCACGCCGAACGACGCGCGGCCGATCGTTGCGTGGATGATGCCAGCCTTGTCGGTGCGGTACTGAACCTGACCGGCCTTGGCGTTCTTGACAGCGGTGGCGACGTCCGGCGTCACGGTACCGACCTTCGGGTTCGGCATCAGGCCACGGGGACCCAGGATCTGGCCCAGGGCGCCCACGACACGCATCGTGTCGGGCGAGGCGATGACGACGTCAAAGTCCATTTGACCGGCCTTGATCGCGTCGGCCAGGTCGTCCAGACCGACGATGTCGGCGCCAGCGGCCTTGGCGGCTTCAGCCTTGTCGCCTTGGGCGAACACGGCCACGCGGACCGACTTGCCGGTACCGGCGGGCAGCACGACCGAACCGCGGACCAGTTGGTCCGACTTCTTCGGGTCGATGCCGAGCTGCACGGCCACGTCAATGGATTCATTGAACTTGGCGACGGCGGTATCCTTGACCAGGGTCAGGGCTTCAGCGACCGGGTACAGCTTGGTGCGGTCGATCTTTTGCGCAATAGCGGCTGCGCGCTTGGACAACTTTGCCATGATTAGATCCCCTCAACCGTGATGCCCATGCTGCGGGCGCTGCCAGCGATCGTGCGCACAGCGGCGTCCAGATCAGCGGCGGTCAGATCGGGGCCCTTGGCCTTGGCGATTTCTTCAGCTTGCGCGCGGGTCAGCGTGCCGACCTTGTCGGTATGCGGCTTGGGCGAACCCTTCTGCACGCCGGCGGCCTTCTTGATGAGGACCGTCGCGGGCGGGGTCTTCATGATGAAGGTGAAGCTCTTGTCCGCGAAGGCGGTGATCACCACCGGAATCGGCAGACCAGGCTCCATGCCTTGGGTCTTGGCGTTGAACGCCTTGCAGAATTCCATGATGTTCAGGCCGCGTTGACCCAGTGCCGGGCCAATCGGGGGGGAGGGGTTAGCCTTACCAGCCGGTACTTGCAGCTTGATAAAGCCGACGATCTTTTTCGCCATGCTTTGCTCCTTGCGGGTTATAACGCCCCGGCCTGTGTGGCCGCGGCTCCCCGGGGGTTAGATTCAGGTCTTTTCGACCTGGCTGAAATCGAGTTCGACAGGCGTGGCGCGACCAAAAATGGTGACAGACACGCGAACCTTGCTCTTTTCGTAATTGACTTCTTCGACGTTGCCGTTGAAGTCTGCAAACGGACCTTCCTTGACCCGAACCATCTCGCCCACTTCGAACAGAATCTTGGGGCGGGGCTTCTCGACACCCTCTTCCATCTGGGAGAGGATCTTGGCGACTTCCTTTTCGGAAATCGGGGTCGGACGATTACCCGAGCCACCCAAAAAGCCGGTGACGCGGTTGGTGTTCTTGACCAAATGCCACGTTTCGTCGGTCAGGTCCATTTCAACCAGGACATAACCAGGGAAAATACGGCGTTCGGTGATCGACTTCTGGCCACCCTTGACCTCGACGACTTCTTCGGAGGGCACAAGGATCTGGCCAAAAGACGTTTGCAGGCCCGCGCGCTCGATACGCTCGATCAGGGCCTTGTGTACGCTTTTTTCCATGCCGGAGTACACATGGACGACATACCAACGCTTACTCATTTGCCGTCCTTATTTCCAGCCCAGCAGCAGGCCGTAGAGAATCCATTCGATGCCCTTGTCGAGCACCCACATGAAAATGCCCATGACCGCCACGAACGCGAAAACGATGCCCGTCATCTGGGTCGTTTCCTTGCGGGTGGGCCACGCGACACGCTTGACTTCGTTGTAGGACTCGCTGGCAAAGCTCAGGGTGCGGCGGCCGGGTTCGCTGAACCACGCGATTGCGGCAGCGATCACAAGGCCGCCGACGAACACGCCGACACGAGCAGGCATCGGCTGTGCGCTAAGCACTGAAAACCCCACGATGCCAGCAATAACGACGAGAACCGCCAGTCCGAGCTTGACCCGGTCGGCGGTACTGGTTACGGTTTCTACGCTGGTATTAGACATATTGCGACGCGAGCCGCCGTGAATGCGTAACTCGCGATGATCTCCCGCGGGTTTATCCTGGCGGTGGCAGGGGCAGTAGGAATCGAACCTACAACCTTCGGTTTTGGAGACCGACGCTCTGCCAATTGAGCTATGCCCCTAAACACTTTGCACTGATCCCGCCTGCATTGGCTTGCGGAACCATACATAGTACTACTTTTACAGCAAAGATGGATAGAGGGGCTTAAGGGCCCACTCTACCCATCCGGGTATTGCTTACTTCAGGATCTTGGCGACGACGCCGGCGCCGACGGTACGACCGCCTTCACGGATGGCGAAACGCAGACCTTCTTCCATGGCGATCGGAGCCAGGAG
>NZ_LMIU01000014.1 GCF_001428845.1 Achromobacter sp. Root83
GCCACCAAGCTGCTGTGGCTGGTCCTACGCAACATCACTGGGGCCTGGGGCAGCGCCACACACGACTGGAAGGCCGCTATGAATCAGTTCGCCGTGATTTATGCAGAGCGCTTCACTGACCCGTATCGCTGAGATAGCATCAATAGGCCTGATCCAAACAACGATCAGGCTTTTACTGCCTCAAACACAAAAATACTGACACTCCCTGCGATCCGGGTTCTTACCCAAATCTCACGCGTCCGCACGCCTCCTTCGGCCATGGGTGCCGGGGTGCCTCAGCACATGGATAAGACCTCGTCGAACGAGTGCCTGGCACCAATCCGCCGCTGGTTAAGCTNTCCGCACGCCTCCTTCGGCCATGGGTGCCGGGGTGCCTCAGCACATGGATAAGACCTCGTCGAACGAGTGCCTGGCACCAATCCGCCGCTGGTTAAGCTCGAGTTCGCCTCGCGGGGAAGTGTCAGCTACCGGCCGGCAAGCAGCGCAGCCAATCGTCAATTCAACCCCAACGCCCGATGGGCGGCGCGCGAGAGAATTTGCAGAAGCAGGCGGCTCGCCATCGCGCGCCGCCCATCACCGCCCCTCCCCCAACGGCGAGCACCCTTAGCAAACCGCCCACCGCATTCGCGAAAGCGAACACCCCCTCGACGACCCAATGCCGTATGCCGATTGCTGCCGCCCGCGCGGCTGCAATCGGCGTCCCCGCAGATTTCATTCCCTGACCACAGCTCTTGTAGCGCAACAAACCAAGAACCTCGTAGCGTAGCCCGGCGGCGCGGGCGCCGTGGTTGCGAGCAACCTCGATGCGCCCGAGGGAATCCGAAGGGAAGGCCGAAGGCCTGGACGAGGATGACGACGGGGCAGTCCGGAGCGAACGCTCCGGACCGCAATCGTGGGCGCTCGCAGCCACGGCGACCGCGACGTCGGGCGACCTACGAAGATCTTGGACAGGTACCTACGAAGATCTTGGACAGGTACCTACGAAGCACTGACACCACGAAGCACCAAAACCTACGAACTGCCAGAACCTACAAAGCACCAACTCCCGCAAAGCAACCTGCCACCCGCCGCAAGCCGCAAGCCGCCCAAGAAAACCACTAACGTAACACCAGAACCGCACAAACGTAATACCCCCACTCCCACAACACATTCGCCTAGAATGTCCCCCACCCAAAATCCCGCCCGCCAAATCACCATGTCCGACACCCCCACCAGCGCCATCGCCTACGGCCTGGCCACCATCGCCGCCGACGGTGCCGTCCTCGACACCTGGTATCCGCGCCCCTCGCTGGCCGACAACGCCCCCGCCACCGGCACGCGCCATCTGACCCCGGAAGAAGCCCGCGCCGCGCTCGGTGAACACGTTGCCACCTCGCTGGTCCGGGACACCCGCCGCAAGGTCGATATCGTTGCGGTGCGCACCGCCATCTCGTCGCTGGACGAGCCGCCCGTCGACGCCCACGACGCCTATCTGCGCCTGCATCTGCTCAGCCATCGGCTGATCCGTCCGCACGGCGCCAATCTGGACGGCCTGTTCAACGTGCTGTCCAACGTGGCATGGACGTCGGCCGGACCGTGCGCGGTGGATCAGGTGGATGCGCTGCGCTGGCAGTTGCGCGCGACGGGGCAGGTCCTGGAGATCCGCGGCGTGGACAAGATTCCCCGCATGACCGATTACGTCGTGCCCGCCGGCGTGCGGATCGCCGATACGGCCCGCGTGCGGCTGGGCGCGCATCTGTCGCCCGGCACCACCGTGCTGCATGAAGGGTTCTGCAATTTCAATGCTGGCACGCTGGGCGCGTCGATGGTCGAAGGCCGCATCAGCGCGGGCATGACCGTCGACGACGGCACCGACATCGGCGGCGGCGCGTCCATCATGGGCACCATGTCGGGCGGCGGCAAGCAGGTGGTCTCCATCGGCAAGCGCTGCCTGCTGGGCGCCAATTCGGGCCTGGGCATTTCGCTGGGCGATGACTGCGTGGTGGAGGCGGGCTGCTACATCACCGCCGGCACGCGGGTGCTGACGCCGGAAGGCGCCGTGGTGAAGGCGGTGTCGCTGGCCGGCCAGCATGGGCTGCTGTTCCGCCGCAACTCCCAGACCGGCGCGGTGGAGACGCTGGTCCGCACGGCCGCGTGGGGCACCTTGAACCCCGCGCTACACGCCGGGCATTGACTGAAAAATGGCCGCGCTGAACCGACGTCCGGAAGTCGGACGATCGGGCGCCAAAGCCCGAAGGTCTTGCAGCGGCCATTTACTACTTGGCGCGGCACGCGCTCCGTGCGCGCCGCCAGCGGGGCGATCCCGCGTCAGGCGTATTCCGCGGTCTGGCCGAGCTGGTCGTAAACCAGGTTCACGAACAGGTCGGAGCTGAGGATGCGCGTGGCAAGGCTCGAGAAGACCATCTTGCCGCTGTCGTCACGCAGGCTGACCGTTTCGGTCCAGTCATTGAGGTCGATGCGCTGAAGCGACTCGAACGGCCACGTGGCGGCGCCGATGTGCAGACCTTGGGCCGACAGGGACAGCTCGCGCGTTTCCAGGTCCGGAAAATCGCCGTCCACGATGTAGCGGAACGTGACGCGCTCGCCTTCGGCGGTCAGTGCGTCCAGTACGGGCAGGCGCCGCGCGACATAGTTCGAGCGGAACGCGTCCATGAACTTGCTGAATTCGTTGAGGCCGGACGCGACGGTCCAGGCATTGTCGGGACGGGTGCGATAGGCCAGGCTGTCGACCGGGCCAGAGGCCGCATCGGGTCCGGCGGCGAAAAGGCACAGGTCCTGGATATCCGAGAATGCGGTGTAGCTGCGGGCGTCGCCTTGGTGGCTGACAACGCCGTTTTCATGCAATTCAAAGCAATCCGGGGAGCTCCCCGTGCGCGTAAACACCGCTAATGCATCCGAGGCCTGCGGGGTTCGGCTATCTGTCATGCAACTTCCTTATTGAGTTAGGGTGCTTTCGCGGCCCAGGACGTCGCAAAGTCATGCGATCCGTATTCTCCCTTATATGAGGAATACGTGCTTGGTAACCCTTATTTACAAGAATTACCGGCGATTCAGGCGCCTGGGGGAATTGGCGCGAACGGATAGTGATTCACGTCGCCCCGTCCGGCGATGATGGCGGTGGCCTCGGGCACCTCTTCCCAGGCGCCGGGCACCTCGGAGAGCGGCTCCGACAGGAGCAGGAAGGCGTCATCGTCCAGTGCGGCGACCTGGGGATTGTCGGGGTAGAGCTCGCGCAGATGGCGCACGCAGGTGTTGTGGAACAGGGTGCGCGAATCGCCTTCGCTGGAATAGCGCACCGCAATCAGGCGCTTGCCGTCCAGCGCGCAGACCGTCATGTTGATGGGCTGCGCCACCCCGTGGCGCCGGCCGGCCTCTTCGACCGCGCCCACCATGCGGGCAAGCGCGGTGAGCGGATCCTCGTCCAGGCCGAAGGTCAGGGCCAGCAGGAACATTACTTCGGAATCCGTGGAGCCTTCCAGCGACCCGAAATACGCGGGCGCGATCATCAGCATCAGGTCGCGCCTGAGCAGCGGATAGTCGCGGATCAGCCCGTTGTGCACGAACAGCCATTGTCCGTGCCGGAACGGATGGCAGTTGGTTTCCTGCGCGGGCGTGTCGGTGGCCGCGCGGATGTGTGCCACGAAAAGGGGCGCATGGATGGCGCGCGCCGCCTCGCGCAGGTTGCGGTCGTTCCAGGCGGGATGCACGCTGCGGTAGCGGAACGGAGGCTCCGGGGGCCGGGGCTCGGCGGGCCGGCCATCCGTGGAACGGGCGGCCGGCGTGGGGCCGTACCAGCCCAGGCCGAATCCGTCCCCGTTCGTGGTCGTGGCGCCCAGCCGCGAATGCAGGCTCTGGTCGATCAGGGAGTGCTTGGCCTTGAACAGCACGCTCTCCATCTGCAGGGGACTACCGGTGTAAGCCAGCCAGCGACACATGATGCGCTCCTTCGTTCTGGACCTGACCAGTGTAGGAGCGAGCTGTAATGTTCCACAAGCGCGGTCCCGCCAGCGCGGCTCCCGGCCCCCCGAAGCACGCCGCCACTGGGCGGGCGGAACCATCGCGCAGGCGGCGTGGCCGCTACTTCTTCAGCAGCGCCTTCAGCATGGCCATGCGTTCCTTGGGATTCATGGCGGCCGTAGCCTCGTCTTCCTGCACGCGCACGTCGCCCAGCCCCATCTCCTCGATGAAGCGCGACGGTTCGCGCACCAGGTCTTCGCGCGCGCGGCGGCGCCGCTTGCACCAGCTCAGGTTGAGACTGCGCTGGGCACGCGTGATGCCCACGTACATCAGACGGCGCTCTTCCTGGATGCGCGTGGCCAGGTTTTCGGCCGCGCGCGCCGGGTCGCCGACCTCGTCGTCCTTGCCCAGGTGAGGAAGCAGCCCCTCTTCCACGCCCGCCAGGTAGACGTGCGGGTACTCCAGCCCCTTGGAGGCATGCAGGGTGGACATCTTCACCGCGTCGGGCTCGTCTTCCTCGCCGCGCTCGAGCATGGTGACCAGCGCCACGTGCTGCACGAGGTCGAAAAGCGTCATGTTGTCTTCTTCGGCCTTGCGCTTGAGCCAGCCCGTCAGTTCCAGCACGTTCTGCCAGCGGGTCTGCGCGGGCCGCTCCTCGAACAGCTCGAACAGGTGGCGTTCGTATTGAATGGCTTCGAGCAGGTCGTCCAGGATCGCGCCCGCGGGCTCGGCGGGCGCCGCGTCCTTGCCCGATGCCGCCCCCCGCCCCGCGCGCCATTGCATGCGGCGGATGAACTCCGCGAAGGTGCGAAGCTGTTCGAGCTGGCGGGGCGCCATCTGCGTTTCCAGCCCGGTTTCCGCCACCGCGGCCAGCAAAGAGATCTCGCGGCTGGCGGCGTACTGGCCCAGCGCCTGCAAGGTGGTCTGGCCGATGCCGCGCTTGGGCGTGGTGGCCGCGCGGATGAACGCGGGATCGTCATCGTCGTTGGCCAGGACGCGCAGGTAGGCCAGGATGTCGCGCACCTCGGCCTTGTCGAAGAAGCTTTGGCCGCCGGAGATCGTGTACGGAATCTTCAGGTTGCGCAGCGCCTGCTCCAGGATGCGCGACTGATGATTACTGCGGTACAGGATGGCGAAGTCCTTCCATTGCGCCTGGCGCTCGAAGCGCGAGGCCGACACCTTCATGGCGATGGATTCCGCCTCTTGTTCTTCGCCGTCCATGGCCGACACCAGGATGGGTTCGCCCACGCCCAGATCCGACCACAGCTTTTTTTCGAACAGCTTGGGATTCTTCTCGATCACCTGGTTGGCGGCGGCCAGGATGCGCTGTACGGAACGGTAGTTCTGTTCCAGCTTGATCAGCTTGATGTTGGGATAGTCGGTGGTCAGCTTGGCCAGGTTCTCGATGGTGGCGCCGCGCCAGGCATAAATGGCCTGATCGTCGTCGCCCACCGCCGTGAACATGGCGCGCGTCCCCGTCAGCAATTGCACCAGCCGGTACTGGCACACGTTGGTGTCCTGGTATTCGTCCACCAGCAGATAGCGCACGCGGTTCTGCCAGCGGGTGCGGACGTCCTCGTTGCTGGCCAGCAGTTGCGCGGGGATGCGGATCAGGTCGTCGAAGTCCACGGCCTGATAGGCGGCCAGCGTGGCGGCATAGCTGCGGTAGATATTCGCGGCCTCGATGTCGCCCGGCGTGACGGCTTCGCGGGCGGCGTCATCCGGTTCCACCAGCCCGTTCTTCCAGAGCGAGATGATGCCTTGCACGTGCCGCAGGCGGGCCTTGTCGGTGGTGGCCAGCAGTTCCTGGATGATCGCCATGGCGTCGTCGGCGTCCAGAATCGAGAACGTGGGCTTCAGGCCGGCATTGCGCGCCTCTTCGCGCAGCATCTTCACGCCCAGCGAATGGAAGGTGCTGATGATCAGGCCCTTGGACAGCTTGCGGTCGACCAGGGTCTTCACGCGCTCGTCCATCTCTCGGGCGGCCTTGTTGGTGAAGGTCAGCGCCACCACGTTGCGGCCCATGTAGCCGCATTCGCGCAGCAGATACGCGATCTTCTGCGTGATCACGCGCGTCTTGCCGCTGCCGGCGCCGGCCAGCACCAGGCAAGGGCCGTCCAGGTAAAGCGTCGCTTCCCGTTGAGCGGGATTCATGCCTAGGGCGATCGTTTGGCTTGCGGACATTGGCGTCAGAGAGTCATGCATCGCGCTGGCCGCGATGCCGATGCGGCCGGCAAGCACGGGGCTTGCGGCCGCCAGCGGCGGGCCGGAAATACGCGAGAAAATGGGGACGGGCGCGGCCGCCAAAACGGGCCTGCCGCGCCGGCGCGATAGAGGAAGAAGATCATAGAACAATCGGATCGATGGCGCATCGGCATGCGCCGCCGTCAGATTTCCAGCGGATCGACTTCGAGTTGCCAGCGTACGCGGGCTTCGTTGGCCAGATACGGCAGATGGTGCGACCAGGACGCCAGGAACGCCTGCAGCGCCGGACGGCTGCTGCTTTCCACCAGCAGTTGGGCGCGCTCGATGTTGGCCACGCGCACCACGCGCAGGGGCACCGGGTCATACAGCATGATCGCGTTCAGGCCAGGGAAATCGGCCGCCCACTCGCCTTCCGGCAACACGCGGGCCCGCTCCAGAAAGGCCTGCGCGACCTTGAGCTCGCGCGCTTCGGCGGTCAGCAGCGCCTGATACACAAAGGGCGGCAGGCCGGTGCTTTCGCGTTCGTGCAGCGCATGGCGCGCGAATCCGGCGTAATCGTGCCGCAGCAGGGCCTGATACACCGGCTGCTCGGGGTAGCCGGTCTGGATCAGCACCTCGCCGTTGCCCTGGTGGCGGCCGGCGCGGCCCGCCACCTGCATCAACTGCGCGAACAGGCGTTCGGGCGCGCGGAAGTCGTGCGCGAAGAGCATGGAGTCGGCGTTCAGCACGCCCACCAGGCCCAGGCGCGCGAAGTCGTGACCCTTGGCCACCATCTGGGTGCCCACCAGGATGTCGACCTCGCCCGCGTGCACGGACGCGAACAGCGCCTCGGCGCTGCCCTTCTTGCGCGTGCTGTCGGCATCGATGCGCAGGATGCGCGCCTCGGGGAACAGCTCGGCCAGATGCTCTTCCACGCGCTGCGTGCCGCGCCCCATGGGCGCCAGATCCTGGTCGCCGCACTCGGGGCAGGCGCGCGGCACGGGGGCCTGGTAGCCGCAATGGTGGCACTGCAGGCGATGGCCGCGTCCGTCGGTGCGATGCAGCACGGTAAAGGCGGTACAGCGCGGGCAGTTGCTGACCCAGGCGCAGGACTGGCAGTGCAGCACCGGCGAATAGCCGCGCCGGTTCAGGAAGATCAGCGACTGTTCCTTGCGTTCCAGCCGCTGGCCGATGGCCTCGAGCAGTTGCGGCGACATGCCATGCTTCATCTGCAGCCGGCGGGTGTCGACCAGCCGCATCGACGGCAGCGTACTGGACCGCGCCCGGCCCGGCAGGGTCAGGCGCAGGTAGCGGCCGCGCTCGGCGTGCTGCCAGGTTTCCAGCGACGGCGTGGCCGATCCGAGCACGACCGGGATGTTCAGGTCGTGCGCGCGCCACACCGCGAGGTCGCGCGCCGAATAGCGCAGGCCGTCCTGCTGCTTGTAGGACGCATCGTGTTCCTCGTCCACCACGATCAGGCCCAGTTTGCTCAGGGGCGCGAAGATGGACATGCGCGTGCCCAGCAGCATGCGGGCCTCGCCGCGCTGGGCGCGGGCCCAGGCCTGCACGCGTTCGCCGTCGGACAGGCCGCTGTGCATGACGGCGAGCCCTTCGGGGCCCACCAGGGCCTCCAGGCGGGCGCGCAACGCGCCCTCGAGCTGCGGCGTCAGGTTGATTTCGGGGACCATCAGCAGCACCTGGCGGCCGGCCGCCAACACCTGTTCGGCGGCCCGCAGGTACACCTCGGTCTTGCCGCTGCCCGTCACCCCATGCAGCAGGACAGGCTTGAACCCGGTCAGCGCGCCGATGGTGTCCACCGCGGTGCGCTGGGCGTCGTTCAGCTCGGGCGGCTGGTCGGCGGCGGCCCGCGCGCGGACGGTCTTGCGCTTGCGCCCGTCCAGCCGCGCCACCGGACCGCCCGCGGAACGCTTGCCCTGGTACGCCGTGGGCTTGCGCAGGGGCGGCGGCAGCGTTGGCAGCATCACTTCACCCAGGGGCCGCTGGTAGTAGTCCGCGGCAAACCGCGCCATCCGCAGCCAGTCTTCGGTCAGCGGCGGCAGGTCATCCAGCACTTCTTCGATGGGCCGGATCTGCTTGGGGTCGAATGAGGGTTCGGCCGGGTTGTCCACCACCACCCCGATCATCTTGCGCCGGCCGAACGGAACGATGACCCGCAGGCCCGCCGTGATCGGCGTATCGCTCCGGTAATCGAAGGGTCCGGGCAGCGGCACGTCCAACGCGACGCGCACCCAGCAGACCTCGGCCGGATTCGAATTCGCCTGCGTGTCAGACATGGGGGTTCGGACGGAGCATGTAAGGGAAAATGCCTAGCTGAAAGGATGAGACGCCGCAGGTCCGGCCTGCGCGGGAATGTGGCGCCAGGATGCACCGCCGAGAGATCCGAGCCTGTGGATAACTTTGGGGAAAAGGCGGGAGCAACATCAGAAAATGGAATATGGCAAGAATGCCCAAACTATTGCATTTCTGTTGAAAACTTGCTTTTTCATTTTAAAAACAATGGGTTGGCGCGGCTTTCAAGATTGTAAACCAGCTTATAAAGGGTTTCCCCCAAGCCGAATTTTATTGTGTACAAGTCCGTCGGCCGGGTCCGCCCGCTTCGGCCCTTGGAGCCGAAGCGTTCACTCACTTATCCCCGCAGCGACCGGCTGTGTTGGTGAACTTCATCGACCAGTTCGGCTACGGCGTCCGGCGGAGTGAAGCGCGAAATTCCGTGTCCCAGATTGAAGACATGGCCGCCCTTGCCCACCGGCCCGAAGGCGTCCAGCACCCGCCGCGCTTCAGCGCGGATGGCGTCCGCGCCGCCAAACAGCGCCATCGGATCCAGGTTGCCCTGGAAGGCCACCGCGTCCCCGGTACGGCGGCGGGCCGCCGCCAGGTCCACCGTCCAGTCCAGGCCCATGGCATCGCAGCCACAAGCCGCGATGTCTTCCAGCCATTGCCCGCCGCCTTTCGTGAACACGATGACCGGCACGCGGCGGCCTTCGTGTTCACGGGTCAGCCCGGCGACGACCTTGCGCGTGTACGCCAGCGAAAACTGCTGGAACAGCCCGTCGGCCAGAACGCCGCCCCAACTGTCGAACAGCATGACGGCCTGCGCGCCCGCGGCGATCTGCGCGTTCAGGTACTGCAACGTGGCCTCGGCGTTGATTTCGAGAATGCGGTGCAGCAGGTCGGGGCGCGCATACAGCATGGTCTTGATCAGGCGGTAGTCGTCACTGCCTTTGCCTTCCACCATGTAACAGGCGATCGTCCAGGGACTGCCGGCGAAGCCGATCAGGGGCACCTTGCCGTCCAGATCGCGGCGGATCGTGCCGACCGCGTCAAAGACATAACGCAGCTTGTCCATGTCGGGCACCGCCAGGCGCGCGACGTCTTGCTCCGTACGGATCGGATGGGCAAAGCGCGGGCCTTCGCCTTCGGCGAAGTCCAGGCCCAGGCCCATGGCGTGGGGCACGGTCAGAATGTCCGAGAACAGAATGGCCGCGTCGAGGTCGAAGCGCTCCAGCGGCTGCAGCGTGACTTCCGAGGCGTAGTCCGGGTTCTGCGCCAGGCCCATGAAGGAACCGGCGCGCGCGCGCGTCTCGCGGTATTCGGGCAGATAGCGACCCGCCTGGCGCATCAGCCAGATGGGGGTGTAAGGCACGGGTTCGCGCAGCAGGGCGCGCAAGAACACATCGTTCTTCAAACGGGGAGCGGACACGACTATCCTCGATGATCGGAAGCCGTGAGTTTACTTCCCCTGGCTGACAAGGCGGCGGTGCGGGCGCATCCCCGCTTGCGGCGGCGCAAGCGGCATGTCCGGGTACGTGGCGAAAGCCGCCGGGCCTAGAAGTCCCGTCCCTGCGCGGCCTGGCGATAGGGCGCGGCGTCGATGCCGTGCTTGCGCATCAGCGCCCAGAAGGCGCGGCGGTGCTTGGCGCAGGCCCGCGCGGCCTGCGCGACGTTGCCGCCGTGGCGCGACAAGGCGTGGCGGATGTATTCGCGTTCGAACCCATCCACCACCTGCGCCTTGGCCGCCCGAAAGGATTCCTGCGCCAGCCGCCGGTGCTGATGGCGCATGCTGGCCAATGCCTGTTCCACGACGTCGGTCGATACCCGTGGGCGCGGCGGCACGGGGAAACGCGCCCCGCCCGCGTCCCTTGGCGGTCCCAGGTAGCTTGCCGGCAGTTCCTGCACGCCGCCCTGCTGCACGCTGCCTTGCTGCGCGCCGCCCGCGCGGCCGGCATCGCGCCAGGCGGCGGGCCTTGCCAGGCGATCCAGCCGTACGCGCATGCTTTCCAGGCAGACGGGTTCCGCGATGAAGTCCGCCGCGCCCAGGTTCAGCAGATCCAGAATGGCTGGCGCCTTCATGTCGTGTATCAGGAGCAGGATGGGGGTGCTCAGCGCCTGGCTGGCCTGCTGCAAGGCCATGCGCGCCCAGGCCAGCGAACCCGGCGCCACCGGCAGGATGCAGCCGTCGTAGCGCCTGAGCGCCACGGCAAGCCGGACGAGCGCATCCGGGGCCGGCGGCGAGGCGTCCGCGCCGCTGGCGTGCGGCCGGGGCCCGAGCAGCACGGGGTGCAGCCGCACGCGCGTCAGGCGGGCCTGATGGCCATCCACCCAATCGTCCATTGCCCTTTCGTGGCCAGGTGCCAGCAGCACCCCGCAATCCAGCAGTTCTCGCACGGCGCCCTCTCCGTTCGCATCCCAAAGCTGAAGGCTACTGTTGCAGAACCCGCCTCGCTATTCGTAGTGAACGCAATGCGGTTGCCATCATTGCGCCGTCGCGGGGCCGGGCGCGCGAGCGGGCGCGAAAACGCGGACGCAAACGCGGGCATGAAAAAAGCGGCCCGAGGGCCGCTTTTTCCGAGTCCGGAGCAAGCTCCGGCTAATGCCTTGCCGCTCAGTGCGAGCGGCCGCCTTGGCGCAGCTTGCGCGCCGCGATGGCTTGCGCAGCCAGCATGGCGAGTTCGGCTTCGACAACCGCGATGTCAGCCTTGTCCTTGGCGTTCGCCAGGGCCTGTTCGGCCTTCTGGCGCGCTTCCAGGGCGCGGGCTTCGTCGAGGTCGGCGGCACGGATAGCCGTGTCGGCCAGGACCGTCACGCTGCCCGGCTGCACTTCCAGGATACCCCCGGCGACGAAGATGTTTTCCTCGCCTTGGTCGGCACGAACGATCTTGACCGTTCCGGGGCGTATGCGCGAGATCAGCGGGGTGTGGCCGGGCAAGATGCCCAGTTCACCCGCTTCGCCAGGCAGAACCACGAACTTCGCCTCACCGGAGAAGATCGCTTCCTCTGCGCTGACCACATCCACATGCAGGGTAGCCATATCGGTTCCTTATTGCAGTTTCTTGGCCTTCTCGAAGGCCTCGTCGATCGAACCGACCATGTAGAAGGCCTGTTCCGGCAGGGCATCGCACTCGCCGTCCACGATCATCTTGAAACCACGGATGGTTTCGGCCAGCGGGACGTACTTGCCGGGCGAACCGGTGAACACTTCGGCCACGTGGAACGGCTGCGACAGGAAGCGCTGGATCTTGCGAGCGCGGGCCACTGCCTGCTTGTCGTCGGGCGACAGTTCGTCCATGCCCAGAATCGCGATGATGTCGCGCAGTTCCTTGTAGCGCTGCAGCGTTTGCTGCACGCCACGCGCAACGGCGTAGTGCTCTTCGCCGACGACTTGCGGGTCGAGCTGGCGGCTGGACGAATCCAGCGGATCCACGGCCGGGTAGATACCCAGGGCGGCGATGTCACGCGACAGCACGACGGTGGAGTCCAAATGCTGGAAGGTCGTGGCAGGCGACGGGTCGGTCAAGTCATCCGCGGGGACGTACACGGCCTGGATCGAGGTGATCGAGCCCGTCTTGGTCGACGTGATGCGCTCTTGCAGCTTGCCCATTTCTTCGGCCAGCGTGGGCTGGTAGCCCACGGCGGACGGCATACGGCCCAGCAGTGCGGACACTTCGGTACCGGCCAGCGTGTAGCGGTAGATGTTGTCCACGAAGAACAGGATGTCGCGGCCTTCGTCGCGGAACTTCTCGGCCATCGTCAGACCGGTCAGTGCCACGCGCAGACGGTTGCCCGGGGGTTCGTTCATCTGACCGAACACCATCGCAACCTTGTCCAGAACGTTCGACTCTTCCATTTCGTGGTAGAAGTCGTTGCCTTCGCGGGTACGCTCACCCACGCCGGCAAACACCGACAAGCCGCTGTGCTGCTTGGCGATGTTGTTGATCAGTTCCATCATGTTGACGGTCTTGCCCACGCCGGCGCCGCCGAACAGGCCGACCTTGCCGCCCTTGGCGAACGGGCACACCAGGTCAATAACCTTGATGCCGGTTTCCAGCAGTTCCACCGAAGGCGACAGTTCGTCGAAACGGGGAGCGTCCTGGTGGATGCCGCGCTTTTCTTCGTGCACGATGGGGCCGGCTTCGTCGATGGGACGACCCAGCACGTCCATGATGCGGCCCAGCGTGCCGGTGCCGACCGGCACCGAGATCGCGGCGCCCGTGCCGGTGACCTTCATGCCGCGGCGCAGACCGTCGCTGGAGCCCAGCGCAATGGTACGCACCACGCCGTCGCCCAACTGTTGCTGCACTTCCAGCGTCAAGCCCTTTTCGGCGAACGAGGAACCCTCGTCGGCCAGGGTAAGCGCTTCATAGATCTTGGGCATCTGATCGCGGGGGAACTGAATATCCACCACGGCGCCAATGCACTGAACGATGGTTCCGTTGCTCATGTCGATTCCTTGCTTGATAGCTTTTGACGGGATGCTGCCTGCCTTAAACGGCGGCAGCGCCCCCTACGATTTCCGAAATTTCTTTGGTGATCGCGGCCTGACGGGTCTTGTTGTAGACCAGTTGCAGATCGCCGATGACCTTCTTGGCGTTGTCCGACGCCGCCTTCATGGCGACCATCCGGGCCGACTGTTCCGAAGCCATGTTCTCGGCCACGGCTTGGTACAGCAGGCCTTCAACGTAACGCTGCAGCAGGTCGTCGATCACGCTACGGGCGTCGGGTTCGTAGATGTAATCCCAGCTGTAGTCCGACTTCACTTCCGCGGTCTTGGCCAGGCGATCGGCGCCCATCTGGTACGGATCGTCCAAACCGCTGGCCAGAGGCAGCAGGCGCAAGAACAGCGGCTCCTGCTTCATCGTGTTGACGAAGCGGGTCGACGCCACGTACAGCGCATCGATGCGGCCTTCCAGATAGGCGTCGAGCTGCACCTTGATCGCGCCCAGCAGGCGGTCGAGTTGCGGCTTGTCGCCCAGTTGCACTTCCTGGGAAACCAGCTTGGCGCCGATACGGGTCAGAACGCCCACGCCCTTGCTGCCGAAAGCGGTCGCTTGCACGGCAACGCCGTTCTTTTCGAACTCTTTCAGCTTGCCCAGCATCACGCGAGTGATGTTGGTATTCAAACCGCCGCACAAACCCTTGTCAGTCGTGACCATGACCACGCCGACCGCCTTGATTTCGCGTTCGACCAGGTACGGATGGCTGTACTCGGGGTTGGCCTGCATCAGGTGCGCAGCAATCTCGCGCACCTTGGTGGCGTACGGGCGGCCGGCACGCATCCGTTCCTGCGCCTTGCGCATCTTGGATGCGGCGACCATTTCCATCGCCTTGGTGATCTTGCGCGTGTTTTGCACGCTCTTGATCTTGGTTCGGATTTCCTTAATTCCGGGCATTGCGCTTTCCTGTGAAGACTGGCCGATGGGTTCCGCTCGCGCCTCAACCATCCGGTAAGGATGGGTGAGGCGTCGCGGACGCCTAACCCATCACTTTCTTAAAAAGCACCGTGCTTCTTGAATTCCTGGACAGCGGTGGCCAATTCGGCCTCGTCGTCCTTGGACAGTTCCTTGGTGTCTTCGACGCGCTGGATCAGGGCCGCATGCTTGGCCTTCAGTTGATCCTTCAGCGACTTCTCGAACGACAGCACTTGGGCAACGTCCACGTCATCCAGGTAGCCGTTGTTGACGGTGTACAGCGTGACGGCCAGTTCCCACACTTGCAGCGGCTGGTATTGCGGCTGCTTGAGCAGTTCCACCACGCGCTTGCCGCGTTCGAGCTGGCGACGGGTTGCGTCGTCGAGGTCGGAAGCGAACTGCGCGAAGGCGGCCAATTCACGGTACTGCGCCAAGTCGGTACGGATACCGCCGGACAGCTTCTTGACGACCTTGGTCTGGGCAGCGCCACCCACGCGCGACACCGAGATACCGGCGTTGATGGCGGGACGGACACCGGCGTTGAACAGGTCGGTTTCCAGGAAAATCTGGCCGTCGGTGATCGAGATCACGTTGGTCGGAACGAAGGCCGACACGTCGCCTGCCTGGGTTTCGATGATCGGCAGCGCGGTCAGCGAGCCGGTCTTGCCCTTGACGGCGCCGTCGGTGAACTTCTCGACGTAGTCTTCGTTCACGCGGGCTGCGCGTTCCAGCAGGCGCGAGTGCAGGTAGAACACGTCGCCCGGGTAGGCTTCGCGGCCCGGCGGACGACGCAGCAGCAGCGAGACCTGGCGGTAGGCCCAGGCTTGCTTGGTCAGGTCGTCATAGACGATCAGGGCGTCTTCGCCGCGATCGCGGAAGTATTCGCCCATCGTGCAGCCGGCGTAGGCGGCCAGGTACTGCATGGCGGCCGAGTCGGAAGCGGTGGCGGCCACGACGATGGTGTATTCCATCGCGCCGTGCTCTTCCAGCTTGCGCACCACGTTGTTGATCGTGGAAGCCTTCTGGCCGATGGCGACGTACACGCAGGTGACGCCCTTGCCCTTCTGGCTGATGATCGTGTCGACGGCCACGGCGGTCTTGCCGGTCTGGCGGTCGCCAATGATCAGTTCGCGCTGGCCGCGGCCGATCGGGACCATCGAGTCGATAGCCTTGATGCCGGTTTGCAGCGGCTGCGACACCGAGCGGCGGGCGATAACGCCAGGCGCCACTTTTTCGATGATGTCGGTAGCCTTGGCGTTGATGGGGCCCTTGCCGTCGATCGGCTCGCCCAGCGTGTTGACCACGCGGCCTTTCAGTTCGGGACCAACCGGAACTTCCAGGATGCGGCCGGTCGTCTTGACCTGGTCGCCTTCGGAAACGCCGGTGTAGTCACCGAGAATAACGGCGCCCACGGAATCGCGCTCGAGGTTGAGCGCCAGACCGAAAACGTTGTTGGGAAATTCGAGCATTTCGCCCTGCATCACGTCGGACAGGCCGTGGATGCGGGTAATACCGTCGGTCACGGACACGACGGTGCCCTGAGTACGGACATCAGCCGAAGCGCCCAGGCCCTCGATGCGGCTCTTGAGCAGTTCGCTGATCTCGGAGGGATTGAGTTGCATATTGACTCCTGGAATCCTGTTAGTAGCCTTAAGCGGCGAGCTGATCGCGCATGCGGACCAATTGGGCTTGTACGGAAGTATCGAGCACCTGGTCGCCGACGGCCACGCGCACGCCGCCGATCAACGACGGGTCGACGGTAACGCTGGGCTTGAGCTTGAGGCCGAATTTTTGTTCGAGCGCGGTGACCAGTTCTTTGACCTGGGCATCGCTCAACTCGAACGCGCTGGTGATTTCCGCCTGCGCCGTGCCATCGTGACGATTCCGCAGCGCCGTGAATTGCGAGGCGATGTCGGGCAGCAGCAGCAGCCGGTCGTTTTCGACCAGCAGCTCGATGAAATTGCGGGCGGCTTGCGGCAAATCGGCCTTGATCAGGCCGGTAAACAGGTCGACGCGCTGCTTGTCACCCAGACGCGGGTCGGCCATGGCCTCGCGCACGTCGGGGTTGGAGGCGACCTGCGCCAGTTCGCTGACCAGGTCGGCCCACGCCGGCAAGCCGGCTTTGTCGTCGCGCGCTGCGCTGAAGAGCGCTTCAGCGTAGGGCCGGGCAACAGTGGAAAGTTCAGCCATGACGGTCCCGGATTAAAGCTGCGCGCGGAGCTGGTTCAGCAGCTCGGCGTGAGCGCGGGCGTCAACCTCGCGCTTGAGGATCTGTTCAGCACCCTTGACGGCCAGCGCGGCGACATCGTCGCGCAGCGCATCACGGGCGCGCTGGACTTCCTGCGCGGCATCCTGGGCAGCCTGCGCCACGATACGGGCGCGTTCGGCTTCCGCTTCACGGCGTGCCTGCTCGATCAGGGAGGCGGCTTGCTTCTCGGCCTCGATGATGCGTGCGTGGTTTTCGGACTTGGCAGAAGCCTCGATCAGACTGACGCGCGCCTGGGCTTGAGCCAAGTCGGCTTTGCCCTTCTCGGCGGCGGCAAGGCCGTCGGCGATTTTTTGGCGGCGCTCGTCCATCGCCTTCGTCAGAGGAGGCCACACGAATTTCATCGTGAACCAGCCCAGAACGAAGAACACGAGCATCTGGAAAATGATCGTCGCGTTCAGATTCACGGTCGTTCCTTTAACACCTTGCGGCTCCGACCGCACCCGGAAAGGGGCGTCACGGAGCACTCGATACTTTGCTGACCGGCGACGGAGCGTTTGCCCTCATCGCCGCCAGCGTCATGACCCACCTATTTGCCGGCGGGCGGTGCCTTATCCGACGAACGGGTTGGCGAAGGCGAACAGCATGGCAATACCCACGCCGATCAGGAATGCCGCGTCGATCAGGCCAGCCAGCAGGAACATCTTCGTTTGCAGAGCGTTCATCAGCTCAGGCTGACGAGCCGAGGCTTCCAGATACTTGCCGCCCATCAGTGCGATGCCGATGCAAGCGCCGATAGCGCCCAGACCGATGATAAGACCGCATGCGAGGGCAACGAAAGCGACGTTGGTCATGACAACTCCTTGGTTAGAAATCTGAAGTCAAAAATTGAAAAATAAGAGGTACAGCTCAATGCAAGATAATCTTGCTATCCAGCGCTGGCCGGGTGGCCAACGCCGGAAATTCGGGGGGATCAGTGGCCTTCGTGAGCCTGGCCGAGATACACCAGCGTCAGCATCATGAAGATGAAGGCCTGCAGCAGAACGATCAGGATGTGGAAGATCGCCCAGATGGAGCCGGCCAGGATGTGGCCGATGCCCAGGCCGATGCTGGCGCCATTGAAGCCGGTCCAGGCGCCGCCCAGCAGGGCGATCAGCATGAACAGCAGTTCGCCGGCGAACATGTTGCCGAACAACCGCATGCCCAGGGAAACGGACTTGGCGGCGTATTCGATCAGGTTCAGCAACAGGTTGAACGGAGCCAGGACGATGGCGGCAAGGCCATGCGCGTGGAACGGCGCGGTGAACAGTTCCTTGACGAAACCACCCGGCCGCTTGATCTTGATGCCGTAGTAGAACATCAGCAGCAGCACGCCCAGCGACATGCCCATGGGCACGTTCAGGTCGGCGGTGGGAAGAATGCGGTGGTAATAGAGCGGATCGCCGTGTTCCGCGCCCAGGCCGGTCAGGCGCCAGATCGAGGGCAGCAGGTCAACCGGCAGCAAGTCCAGCGCGTTCATCAGGATGATCCAGAGGAACACGGTAAGCGCCAGCGGGGCGATGAAAAGACGGCTCTTGGCGTTGTGGACAATGCCCTTGGCCTGGTCGTCGACCATGTCGACGATCATTTCCACGAATGCCTGGAAACGGGTGGGGACGCCACTGGTGGCGCGGCGCGCGGCGCGCCACAGGAAGAAAATGACGATCAGGCCCATCAGGCCGGACCAGAACAACGAGTCGTAATTGATGATGTCGAACTGAGCAATAGCGCTCTGTTTCTCGCCGGTACTGTTCAGATGCACCAAGTGATGCTGAATATACGCGGACTGAGGCGACACGTCGCTGGCAGCAGCCATTTGAATCCTACCCTATTTGCTGTATGCCCGGCCCTTGCGAGCCGGACGATTCCACGATTTCGTTTGCCGCAACTTACTCGGCGCTAAGACAACTTGCGGAACATCAGAAGCAGGAGATAGCCCTTCAATGTGAGTATCAGACCGAGCAGCGCGGCAGGCCAAACCAGCCAGTCCTGCGCCACACGCGAAAGCAGCCCCAACAGCAATGCCGTTGCGAACAACTTGAACAACTCACCAGAGAGAAAGGTAAAGGGACTGGCCTTACCGGCCCGTACGCTGAAAGCCAGGCGCAATGCGAACAACGCATTGGGTATGAAATACGCTCCTGCCCCCGCCAGCGCCGACCAACCTGCCGCCGCCCCTCCGACAACCCCCGCAATTACCGCTGCTGCGAGCCCCATGGCGCCTTGCGCCGCCAATGCCAACAGGAGCCCGCGGCTAGCTTGAGCATCCAGCGCCGCGCGATCCGCGTCACTGAGAATCAGAACCTTATCAACCATGGCTTTATCCAACATGTCCGGATCCATCAATTCCTGGCCCAGACTCTGCTCGTGCTGCATGGAGTTCTGTTGCATCAAACTTCCCCGCTAATTTCCCCCGCCAGAACCGACGCGCTTTTTTAGGCGCATGTTCTTATCCCGCAAGCGTCAAACCCGCAGAGTATAGCGTGATTCTTTTTACCCGAGCAAATGAACTTTCGGGTGTTTGTAAGGCGCCGACAACACCGCCGCCGGGCAAAAAAGGGGACGTGAATGCGTCATGGCCGGACGTGCTCGGGCTTTGCGCAAGCGCCGCCTGAAGAAAGCGCGGCCTCCCGTCAGGAAGGCCGCGCGCCGTGACCATGAAAGGTCAGTCTTCCTTGACCGGCGGGGGGGCCCACTGCCCGTCCAGCGCCGTGTCCTGCGGCCAGTACAGGCGCATGCTGAGCAGGAACGGGCCATCGGCGGCCGGCGTGCTCACCCAGTTCGCGCGCTTCGATTCGCCAGGATCGCGCCGCTGGATATAGATGTCCAGCGAACCGTCTGCGTTGTACTTCAGGCCGTCGGTGCTGCGCACCACGTAGCGGTTGGCCGGATTGTCGGCGAAACCGTACTTGTCGTTATAGACATGCAGCGACCAGAACGCGTTGGTGGGCGGCAACTGGCCCTTGTCGAAGTGCAGCACGTAATCCTCGTTGGAATTCAGCGCGCGCCCCTTGGCATCGGACACGGTGACCGGATACAGCACGTCTTCGGGCGTCGGGGCGCCCAGGCCCGCATAGGCGATGGCGGCGCGGCGCGAGTAGTCCGTGCCGTAGGTGCCGATGCCGGTCAGCACGGTGTTCCATCCATTGATGGGCGTGCCCAGGCGCGAGACGCCATCGGCGATGCGGCGGCCCGCCAGCGGCTGGGCGTCGGTCAACGCCTGCTGCACCGCCGGACTCAGCCGGCCATAGGAGAACGGCTGTCTGTCGTCCAGGCCGATGCGGCGCATGCGGTCAAGCATGGGGGTGTCGTTGGCGTGGGGCGGGTTGTTGCGCAGCACATCGAAGAACACCGCGAAGAAGGCGGATGCGTCCATGCCGGCGACCTGCTCGGCCGGCGTGCCGTCGGGCACCGCCGCCGGCGTGGGGGTGGGCATGGACAGGCCGCTGCCGATCGGTTGCGAACCCACACCCGCTCCGGTCTGCGGATAGACCGTGCCGGCGTTGCGGTTGCGGTAGGGTGTCGACGACGCCACCGGCACGGCCAGCGGCCGCGCCGTCATGCCGGACTGGATCTGATTGACCGCCGCGTAGTCCTGCGGTCCACCGGCCTGGGTCCAGCCGATGAGCCAGCCCGTGGAGGTGGGACTGCGGATCACATCGACGCCGGCCGGAACACTGCCCTGCCAATTGGGGCCGACGATGGCGAAGGATTGCGCGCCGCTGCCATTGGTGCGCGTCCCGCGGGACGCGAACACGTCGCTCCACATATCCAGCGCGGACAACACGGTGTAGCGGCCGCCGGTGTCGGGCAGATTGACGATCAGGGGCGCGTTGGCGACGTCGAACCACAGGCTGGAGTAAAGCGCGTCGGCGCTGGGCCACGGCGTCTCGACCGCGCGCGGGTCGGGAAAGGCAGCCTTGTGGCCGAACTGGTTCACGGGCGCCTTGCCATCCAGCGGGCTTTGCACCGCCGTGGCCGTGCGGCGCGCCAGCTCCATCAAGACCATGGGATATGCGTAGACATAGGCGTCGATAGCGGTATCGCGCAATTCCTGTTCGCTCATCCGCGCGGCGGGCGCCGGCGCGGAGGGGTAAGGCGTCTCGGACACCAGGCGCAGAGAGGGGCGTGGCGATTGAGCCTGGGCGGCGGAGACGAAGCAGACGCTGAGTGCGCCGGCAAGCGCCGCCGCGGACAGCCGGCGGTTAGCGATAAATGTACGCATGCAAGCTCCTTCTTGGTTTTGTTTGCAAGCGAGCCGCCGCGCGGGACTTGGCCAGTGTGGGCAAGCCGCTCTGGCGCGGCACCTCGGGATGACGCTCATCCAGGATAGGGAAGAAGTCTGCAACAAGGTGCTGGGCAGACGTTTCAAGGCGCAACGCCCTGGCCGGCCGCCGCCGCACGAAAAAAAGCGCGCCCACAGAGGGCGCGCCAGGATAATCAGCAGTTACCAGCGCGGTTCGCGCGGGCGTAACAAGCCTTAACGGTGTTTAAAGTCCGGTTTGCGCTTTTCCGTGAAAGCGGCCATCCCTTCCTTTTGGTCCTCGGTCGCGAACAGCGAATGAAATACGCGGCGCTCGAACAGCAGGCCTTCGTTGAGCGAACCTTCGAAGGCGCGGTTCACGCATTCCTTGGCCATCATGGCTGACGGCAGGGACATGGACGCGATCACCGTGGCGGCGTCCATTGCCTCTTCCATGAGCTTGTCGGCGGCCACCACGCGCGACACGAGGCCGGCGCGTTCGGCTTCCTCGGCGCCCATCATGCGGGCGGTCAGCGCCAGGTCCATCGCCTTGGCCTTGCCCACCGCGCGCGGCAGGCGCTGGGTGCCGCCGGCGCCCGGGATGACGCCCAGCTTGATTTCGGGCTGGCCAAACTTGGCGGTGTCGGCGGCGATGATGATGTCGCACATCATGGCCAGTTCGCAGCCGCCGCCCAGCGCATAGCCGGCGACCGCGGCGATCACGGGCTTGCGGATGCGCTTGAGCGTTTCCCAGTTGCGGGTGATGTATTCGCTGCCGTACACGTCCATGTACGACCAGTCTTTCATGGCGCCGATGTCGGCGCCCGCGGCGAAGGCCTTTTCGCTGCCGGTAATGACCACGCAGCCGATGTCGGCGTTCGCTTCGAAAGCCAGCAGCGCCGCGCCGAGCTCATCCATCAGTTGATCGTTCAGCGCGTTGAGCGCCTTGGGGCGGTTCAGCGTCAGCAGGCCGACACGGCCCCGGGTTTCGACCAGTACAAACGACTCGCTCATTGAATGTCTCCAGTAATAAGATATGCGCATGAAAAAACCAGATGCCGCTTCTCCCGTACTTTACCGCCTTGCGCCCCACGACCCCGCCGGCCACCGCTACCGGATAACCCTAACGATCGACTCGCCTTCCGCCGAAGGCCAGCGCCTGTCCCTGCCGGCCTGGATTCCGGGCAGCTATCTGATCCGCGATTTTTCGCGCCAGATCGAATCGGTGTCCGCGCATGCCGGCCCGCGGCGGGTGAATGTCGACAAAATCGACAACCACACCTGGCAGGCCGCGCCCTGTGACGGTCCGCTGCGGGTGGAGTACGTGGTCTATGCCTGGGACCTGTCGGTGCGCGGCGCGCATCTGGACGAAACCCACGGCTTCTTCAATGGCACCAGCGTTTTCCTGCGCGTGCATGGCCAGGACCACCTGCCCTGCCTGGTGGACCTGGCGCCGCCGCGCGGCATCGAGGGCTGGAAGGTCTACACCAGCCTGCCCGAAGCCCAGGGCCACAAGGGCGCAGCCCGCCGCCACGGTTTCGGCCTGTACCTGGCGCCGGACTACGACGCGCTGATCGACCATCCCGTCGAGATGGGCACGCCGCAGGTGTCGCGTTTCGTCGCCCATGGGGCCGAGCACGAACTGGTGTTCACCGGCGTCGCGCCGAATCTGGATCTGGCGCGCATCACCGACGACGTGAAGAAGATCTGCGAGACACAGATCGCGTTCTTCGAACCGCGCACGAAGCGCGCGCCGTTCCTGGACAGCACCGACCGCTACGTCTTCATGACGATGGTGACGGGCGACGGCTACGGCGGGCTGGAGCATCGCGCCAGCACGGCGCTGATGACGGCGCGCAAGGACCTGCCGGTGCTGGGCCAGCAGGGCCAGGGCGAGGGCTACCGGGGCTTTCTGGGCCTGGTGAGCCATGAGTACTTCCATACCTGGAACGTGAAGCGGATCAAGCCGGACGCCTTTGCGCCCTACGATCTTTCGCAGCCCGACCTGACGCGCCTGCTGTGGGTGTTCGAGGGCTTTACGTCCTACTACGACGACCTGCTGCTGCTGCGCTCCGGCGCGATCACTCAGGCCGACTACCTGCGCCTGCTGGCCAAGACGATCACGAACGTGGCGCGCACGCCCGGCCGCGCCAAGCAGTCGGTCGCGGAAAGCTCGTTCGACGCGTGGACGCGCTATTACAAGCAGGACGAGAATTCGCCCAATGCGCTGGTCAGCTATTACACCAAGGGCGCGCTGGTGGCGCTGGGCCTGGATTTGCTGATCCGCCAGGAAACGTCGGGCGCGCGTTCGCTGGACGATGTGATGCGCTTGCTGTGGGAACGCTATGGCCGCGATTTCTACCGGGGCAAGCCGCAAGGCCTGCCGGAAGACGGCCTGCCGGCGCTGATACGCGAGGCCACCGGCGTGGACACGCGCCGCTTCATCGCACGCCATGCCTACGGCACCGCGGATGTGCCGCTGGCGCAGATGCTGGAGCCGCACGGTGTGTCGCTGAAATGGAAAACGGCCGCCAACATCCCGTCGCTGGATGTGCGCGCGCGCAAGCAGGGCGATTCACTGATGCTGGCAACGGTGCTGGAAGGCGGGGCCGGACATAAGGGCGGCCTGTCCGCGGGCGACGTTCTGGTCGCCATCGACGGGTTAAGGGTGGATGCGCCGGCGGGGCTGGATCTGCTGCTGGGGCAGTATCGGGTGGGGGATCGGGTGACTGTGCATGTGTTTCGGCGGGATGAGTTGAGGGAGTTTCGGGTGCGGTTGGGTGGGCCGGAGGCTTTGGAGTGTGTGTTGGGGGGGTGAGCTGATTTTTGGTTGTCGCGGGGGTTAAGTTGTTTTTAGCGTCGGCTGAGTTTTTATGACGCCTGGCGTGGCGGGGGCCTGGGGGGTGCGGGGCTGCGATTGCGGTCCGGAGCCTTCGCTCCGGACTTCCCCGTCGTCATCTTCGTCACGGCCTTCGGCCGTTCCTTCAGATTCCCTCGGGCGCATCTGACGCCCCGCACCCCCCAGGCCCCCGCCACGCCAGGCTCTGGTGGTTTCAGCTTTACGGGCGCTGGGGCGAGTTGGGTTCTTTAGGTTCTTGCCCACGGTGGGGGGTAGAGGAATATCTTGCGGTGCCCGCCCCCGGCCGGCCGCGCTGGCGGCCTTTGGGGGCTTACGTGGTGTCTTGCGTCGTGGCTACGACGCTTTGCGTGTGGCTGCTTTGTGGCTGGGTTCTTGCCGCGATTTTTGAGGTGTTGGAAGATCTGGCGGGGAAAGATCTCGCGTTGCTCGCCCCTGGTCGGCCGCGCGGGCGGCCTCGGGGGCTTTGGTGGTGTCTTGCGGTTGGTGATGCCGCTGCGCGAGTGCGGGAGATTTCGGTTGCGCTGCCCGCCCCAAAACGGCCGCCCGGGCGGCCTTTTGGGGCTTACGCGGTGTCTTGCGTCGTGCCGATGACGCTTCGCGTGTGGCGGCGTGCGTGCCCGCCCCAAAACGGCCGCCCGGGCGGCCTTTTGGGGCTTACGCGGTGTCTTGCGTCGTGCCGATGACGCTTCGCGTGTGGCGGCGTGCGATCCGGGTTCTTACCCAAATCTCACGCATCCGCACGCCTCCTTCGGCCATGGGTGCCGGGGTGCCTCAGCACATGGATAAGACCTCGTCGAACGAGTGCCTGGCACCAATCCGCCGCTGGTTAAGCTNTCCGCACGCCTCCTTCGGCCATGGGTGCCGGGGTGCCTCAGCACATGGATAAGACCTCGTCGAACGAGTGCCTGGCACCAATCCGCCGCTGGTTAAGCTCAAGTTCGCCTCGCGGGGAAGTGTCAGCTACCGGCCGGCAAGCAGCGCAGCCAATCGTCAATTCAACCCCAACGCCCGATGGGCGGCGCGCGCGAGAGAATCTGCAGAAGCAAGCGGCCCGCCATCGCGCGCCGCCCATCACCACTCCTCCCCCTGTTGACGGCGTCATTAGCACACCACCCGCCGCATTCGCGAAAGCGAACACCCCCTCAACGACCAAACACCCATATGCCGATTGCTGCCGCCCGCGCGGCTGCAATCGGCGTCCCCGCAGATTTCATTCCCTGACCACAGCTCTTGTAGCGCAACGACCCCAGACACGCGTAGCCCGGCGGCGCGGGCGCCGTGGTTGCGAGCAACCTCGATGCGCCCGAGGGAATCNCTCCCTGACCACAGCTCTTGTAGCGCAACGACCCCAGACACGCGTAGCCCGGCGGCGCGGGCGCCGTGGTTGCGAGCAACCTCGATGCGCCCGAGGGAATCTGAAGGCAGTCGCCGAAGGCGACAACGAAGATGACGAGAGGGTAGTCCGGAGCGAAGGCTCCGGACCGCAATCGTGGGCGCTCGCAGCCACGGCGACGGGAGTGTCATAAATTTTGTGTTTGAGGCCTAACATGTTGCTCAAGGAGCATGTATGGCTACCAAGACAAAGACACCGCTGAGAGAACTGCCGGCGATTCCCGCCGAGCTGGTTGATCAATTCGTCAAAGGCCCGATGACCGCCGAGGCGGTGCAGGACCTGTCGATGGCGTTCAAGAAGGCGCTGATCGAACGGGCCCTGGGC
>NZ_LMIU01000015.1 GCF_001428845.1 Achromobacter sp. Root83
CAGGCGGTTGAACAGATCCCACTCGAAGCGCGAGCGTTTGCCGTTGTGCAGCTTATCGATCAGGTTGCCACGTGCATCGTATTGGTAGTGCGTGCCCGCGTACTCGCGCAGCAGGTTGTCCAGGCGCGCCGAGCGGTGACGGTAGGTGTAGACGGGACCCGCCATGCTCAACGTGCTCCCGGTCGCGTCGGCGCTCGTGGGATCGAGCAGGTTGCTGGCCGGGTCGAACGCGAAGGTTTCGCGGCCCAGGCTGCTGGTGACTTCGAGCAATCGGCCCACGGGGTCGTAGCAATAGGACAGAGGGCCGCGCCGGCTGTCCTGGATCGCTTCCAACTGGCCGGCGGCGTCGTAGCGATAGCCGCGCTGCAGCAGGCGTTGCGGGCGTCCGGCATTGGCAACACCCGCCACCATTCCAGGTGTGCCCGGCGTGCCTGGCCGTCCATCCATGCCTGCGCTGTCAAACTCGCCCGGCATGCGTCCCACGCTCTGTTCGCGTAGCCGGCCCATCGCATCCCACGATTGCGTCTGCACCAGTCGATTGCCCTGATGGCGCTCGACCTCCCGATGCAGGTCGTCGNCCCACGCTCTGTTCGCGTAGCCGGCCCATCGCATCCCACGATTGCGTCTGCACCAGTCGATTGCCCTGATGGCGCTCGACCTCCCGATGCAGGTCGTCGCGTTCGAAACTGGCGAGTTCGTGTTCGTCGAACATCATGCCGTGTACGTGGCCCGAGCCATAGGTTAGCCAACTGACGCGATGTCCGTCCGGGCGCAGCGTGGCGATGCGCTGGTTCAGTTCGTTGTATTCGTGCTTCCAGACGGCCGTGACCGGTGACGGCAGGCTTGAGTAGTGCTGATGCTCACGCGTCAGGTTGCCGGCGGCGTCGTAGAACCATTGCAGACGGCTGGCCGGGTTCTCCGCCAGGATCAGGCGGCCGTTACCGTCGTAGGCGTAGCGTTCGGTCTGAGCTCCGTCCGACGCGTCCGTGCTGGCGGCATAAGGGCGAGCATGACGCTGCGCCACGCGTCCCATCGCATCGAACTTCAGCTCGATGACACGGTCGCCGTCTTGGGTAGACAGCAGCGTGCCGCTGGCCGGGTCATAGTGATAGCGCGTGGCCTGATCGTCGAAGCCGCGCTGTTCCAGCAACCGGCCGACCGGGTCGTACACAAAGCGCGCCTGTCGGTCATTCTCGTTGGCCAGCGCCGTCAGTTGACCCAGCTTGTCCCATTGATAGTGCAACGTACGGCCGGCGGCGTCCTGGCGTTGCGCGATCAGCCCCGCCGCGGTGTAGGTCCACTGCGTGCGGCGCCCCAGCGCGTCGGTGTGGGCCAGCAGCCGCCCTTCGGCGTCGCGCTCGAAGTGTTCCTCGGTCTGATCGGGGTGCGTGATGCAGGCCAGTTGCCCCGCCGCGTAGGCGTAGCGCGTGGTGTTGCCTGCCGCGTCGGTGAACTCGGCTAGTTGCCCCAGCCCGTCATACGCCCAGACGCTCGTCTTGCCCGAGCAATCCGTGTACTGCGTGATCTGGCCCGCCGCGTTGTAGGCCAGTTGCTTCTGGCCGTCCCGCGCATCCTGGATCGCGACGGGGTTGCCCGCGGTGTCGTAGGCATATTCGGTCTTGTTGCCCAGCGGGTCGATGGTCTCGGTCAGGTAGCCGCGCGGGTTGTAGTCGCGTTGCCACAGGCCGCCCTCGGCGTCGCGGATCTTGAAGAGTTGATCGCGATCGTCGTAGGCGTAATGTTCAACGCCGCCATCGGCACGAATGTGCTCAAGCAGGTTCCCCCGGTCATCGTAGGCATAGCGATCGATACTTCCATCGGGGTGTACGTGTTGCGTGACGTTCTTGGCGTCGTCGCGATACAGCCATTCCGACAGGCCGTCTGGATGCACGATGCGATAGGGATAGCCCAGGATGTCGTAGTAATAGGCGGTTTGGTTTCCGTGGGCGTCGGTTACCGTGGTCAGGCGGATATGCGGCGACCACTCCAACGTCAGCCCGTAGGTGCCATCGTCTGCCCATTCGCGGATGGCGCGGGCGGTTGCCCCCTCGCCATCCCATTCCAGGTTGATGCCGCGGTCGGTGCGATCGGTGTAGCGCGTCAGCAGATGGTGCCGATACCGATAGTTCCACTGGCCGCCATGTTCGTCCTCCGCATGCACGAGGTCGCCTGCCTCGTCATACCGATACATCGCTAATTGGCGGTGCAGCTTTCCATCGGCAATCTGCCACAGCGCCACGACGCGGCCTGCGTCGTCCAGTTGTGTGCCCAGGTGCGTATCGAACTCATCGTCCTGGTACGTCAACAGGTCGGACAGGACCTGGCGCCCCTGCACCCGATGTTCGTAGTGCAAGGCGACGCGCGCCCCGCTTTGCAGCGAGATTTCCCGGAGCCGGAAAGTCGTGCCATCGCGCCGGTACGTTTCCTGGCGGCGGTAGCCCTGGGCCAGCGCCAGTTCGTCGCGCGAGATGCGCACCAGCGTCAGGTTTTCGATGGGGTCGTAATGGAACTTGCCCGGCTGCGGGAACGGGTAGTCGTGGCTACGGCCGTCGGCGCCGTGATAGCGTAGTTGCCCGCCGTCGGGGGATTCGGACAGCACATCCAGGCGGGTGGTGAATTCGTTGATCCAACGCGCTCCGCCCGGCCCTGCGTCATAGGCGTCCAGATCCGAACGATAGGTGCGCGCCCAGCGCAGCAAGAAGGGGCCAGGCAGCACCGCATCCGTATGCGTCAGCGTCTCCGCCCCGCGCGCGAACGTGATGCTGTTGCATGAACTGCAGCCGCTGCCCGCTTTGGGATCGGCCTTGGCTTGCTGCTGCGTTTTGGTGGCGTCGTTCTCCGCCCCGGCTGTCTGGCGCTTTGCCTGGCTGGTCTGCGACGGACGCACATTAGCGGCTTGCTGTCCCGAAAGCCTTTTCTTCGCGACCACCGCCTGCAGCAATTGCTGCAACATCCATCCGATGCTCTGCTGGACGTTCGGATCCGTCAGCGTAAGGATTTGCGCTTTGACCTGCGGGGCCAGTTTCTTCAACTGCGCCGCTATCTCAAGAACGCGTGCTTGGATCGCATCGGGCAGGAGTTTTCGTGCGCCCCAACTTGCCGCGTCTTTGGCCTGCCCAACCATGATGCTGCCCAGCGCACTCCAGAAATTCGGGTGCGTGATCAATTCCACGGTGCTGACGGACCCCTGGCTGTTGTTCAGCACGGCTTGCAGCTTCTGGTCGGCTTCCTGGTAGTTTGCGGACGAGCCCAGGTCTCCGTTAGCCAATTTGACCAGGCCGTCGGCCAGGCTGTTGACAACCTGCTCGCCCATGTCCGCGGCCACGGCCAGGATTTCATTGAGCTTGGCAACAGCATCCCTGAGGAAGGTCTCCAAATCGCCCTTGAAACTGGCGCTCAGGTTGTTGTTTAGCGTCGTGAGCAGCACGTCGCTCACGCCCGCCAAGCCGCGCGCCATGAACTCACGGCGTGCGCTGTGCAACGCCGTGCGCAGACTGCCGCGAATGGCGCCGTAGCCGACGCCAACGGGTACCACACCGATCAGGTCGACCCCCAGGCCGACCCAGTCCAAGACCATCACATCTTTCTTCGACATCATGTCGGTGATGTCATTGATGACATCCACCAAGGCGATGATGTTGGTGATGATGGGAACTGCAAACGCGACGCTCTTTAGCCGTTCCAGCGTGATGAGATTGCCACTGAAGCTGCGCAGCCATTGATCGAAGGCGTCGACCCCGGACCGGACGTCTTCCAGCGCGATGGTGTTGCGCGGAGCAATGACTTCCCGCGCGACGATGCCGCCGATCAGCGCATATCGGGCTACCTGGATCGTGGTTTTGCCGAGCTCGGAGTTCCTGAATTTCTGCCATTCGGCGGAGGCACTTTCCCAACCTTCCGAGATGGTCCTCCACGGGGTCGCGATGACGGTTTCCCATTCCTTATCGGTGTAGCGCGTGGGGTAATTCAAAGTGCGTGCCGTGCCGGAGGGCTGGGACATGACTGATATTTCTTGTGCAAGTGGGTTCGGCGCGAGAGCGCGGGACAAGAGCAGAGCGGATTGGCTGAGATTCGCGGGGCCCTATCCCGTCAGCGACTTCGCAAGCGGTGGCGTGGACGGCGGTTTGAGCAGGTTTGGCGCGCCAGGCGCACCCATTTGCGCCAGACCGGCGCCCGCCGTGCGCAGCGCGGTTTTGGGGCCTGCCTGCACCGCGGCGGCGATCTGTTGGCCCCCCTGGCTTGCGGCCTGCGCCGTCTGCAGCGCTTTCTGGATTTCTTGGGCTTTGGCCTGCATCGCCTGGGCCAATGCCTGTACCTGCACGGGTACGGTCGTCGCGGCTTGAGCGGGCCAGGGCTTGGTGCCCATAAAGCTACCTTGGTCCCAGGGGTTGTTCGGGTCCTTGCCAAAGCTGACGCTCGCCGGGCCGGGAGCCGCGCCGGACACGGCCGCGAACCCATGCGCATCGAGTGTGCCTTTGAAGACACGCCCCAAGGCGTCTTCGACTTCGAATGCGGCGTTCGGCGTTCCTTGGCCGTTCAGGTATTTACTGAACAGTTCCAGGTTGCCTTTGCCGGGTTTCAGTTCATCGGGAAACGCGCCCGCCTGACTCTTGGGCCCGGTGTAGTTCACGTCGGCCGAATGCACCTTGTAAGGACCGCTGGTCGCATGCGTGATGCCGCCCGCGTT
>NZ_LMIU01000016.1 GCF_001428845.1 Achromobacter sp. Root83
CGCAGCATGGCCATGGTCTCGACCGTGGCGGCCGACCTGGGCCACACCATGCTGTTCGGCGCGCTGTGCTCGGGCCGCGCGCTGCACATGATCCCGGCGCGTCACGCCTTCGACCCGGACCAGTTCGCGCAGTACATGCGCGAGCACCGCATCGATGTGCTGAAGATCGTGCCGAGCCATCTGCAGGCCTTGCTCAGCGCGGCCGATGCGGGCTCGGTGCTGCCGGCGCACCGGCTGGTGCTGGGCGGCGAAGCCACGCGCTGGCCGCTGCTCGATCGCATCGAGGCGCTCAGGCCCGCGACGCGGGTGATGAACCACTACGGGCCGACCGAGACCACGGTCGGGGTGCTGACCCAGGAGGCGCAGGCGGCCGACCGCGGCGCGCAGACGCTGCCGGCCGGCATGCCGATCGCGGGCTGCCGGGCGCGGGTGCTGGACGCGTACTTGCAGCCGGTGCCSGCCGGCGCGGTGGGCGAGCTGTATCTGGGCGGGGCGGGGCTGGCGCGCGGCTACCAGGGCCGGGCGGGCCAGACGGCCGAGCGCTTCGTGGCCGATCCCTTGGTGGCCGGGGGCCGGCTGTACCGCACGGGCGACCGGGTGCGCCAGTTGGAGGACGGCAGCCTGGTGTTCCTGGGGCGGGGCGATGACCAGGTGAAGGTGCGCGGCTACCGGGTCGAGCTGTCGGAGGTGGCGCAGGCGCTGCGCGCGCTCGATGGCGTGGCGCAGGCCGAGGTGGTGGCGCGCGAAGAAGAGGACGGGCGCACGCAGCTTCATGGCTATGTGGTGCCGAAGGCGGGCGCCGAGCTGGCGCCGGCGGCGCTGCGGGCGCGGCTGGCCGAGACGCTGCCGGATTACATGGTGCCCAACGGCCTGGTGGTGCTGGCGGCGTTGCCGTTGACGGCAAACGGCAAGCTGGACCGCAAGGCGCTGCCGCTGGCCGATGCGCCCGAGCAGGGCGAGTTCGAGGCGCCGCAGGGCGAGGCCGAGGAGGCGCTGGCGGCGGTGTGGGCGCAGACGCTGCGGCTGGAGCGGGTGGGTCGCAGGGAGAACTTCTTCGAGCTGGGAGGCGACTCGATCCTGGCGTTGCAGATCATTGCGCGYGCGCGCAAACGGGGATGGAAGCTGATGCCAAGGCAGTTGATGGAGTTGCAGACGGTGGCGCAGGTGGCGGCGGTGGCCGAGCGCATCGAGTCGGGCGCTGGCGCGGCGGGGCCGGTGGCGGGCGGMGCGGCGCAGGACGGTCCGTTCGGCCTGACGCCGGTGCAGCAGTGGTTCTTCGAGCAGGSCTTCGAGCAGCCGTGGCACTGGAACCAGTCGGTGCTGCTGACGGCGACCGAGGTGGTGGACGCGGCGCGCCTGCAGCAGGCGGTGGAGGCGGTGGTGTCGCACCATGAGGCCCTGCGCCTGCGCTTNGGTGTGGGCGCAGACGCTGCGGCTGGAGCGGGTGGGTCGCAGGGAGAACTTCTTCGAGCTGGGAGGCGACTCGATCCTGGCGTTGCAGATCATTGCGCGCGCGCGCAAACGGGGATGGAAGCTGATGCCAAGGCAGTTGATGGAGTTGCAGACGGTGGCGCAGGTGGCGGCGGTGGCCGAGCGCATCGAGTCGGGCGCTGGCGCGGCGGGGCCGGTGGCGGGCGGMGCGGCGCAGGACGGTCCGTTCGGCCTGACGCCGGTGCAGCAGTGGTTCTTCGAGCAGGSCTTCGAGCAGCCGTGGCACTGGAACCAGTCGGTGCTGCTGACGGCGACCGAGGTGGTGGACGCGGCGCGCCTGCAGCAGGCGGTGGAGGCGGTGGTGTCGCACCATGAGGCCCTGCGCCTGCGCTTCACCCAGGCCGACGGTCGGTGGCGGCAAGAGGTGGCGCCGATGGAAGAGGGGGGCTGGCTGATCCAGCTTGCCTTGGACGACGACGAGCCGCCGGCGGGCGCGATCGATCGCCATGTGGCCGCGTTCCAGCAAACGCTGTCGGCGCAGCGGCTGTTCAAGGCCTTGTGGCTGGAAGGCGCCGAAGGCCGCGCGTCGCGCCTGTTGCTGGCTGCCCACCACCTGGTGGTCGATGCGGTGTCCTGGCGGATACTGGTCGAGGACCTGCAAACGGCCTATCGTCAGCGGCTTGATGGCCGGGACGTGCAACTGGCGGGCGCAAGCATCGGTGCGCGGGGCTGGCAGCAGGCGCTTGCGCGGCATGCGGCCGGCGACGTCCTTGTCGCCGAACTGCCGTATTGGAGCGCCGTGGTCGGCGAGGCGGAGCCGGACCTGCCCGGCAACGCCGCGGGCAGCAATACCGTGTCGGACACCGACACCTTGACCGTGACGCTGGATGAGCAGTTGACCGAGCAGCTGATTTCCGAAGTGCCGCAGGCGTATCGGACCCAGATCAACGACCTCCTGCTCACGGCAGTGTCGCGTACGCTTTGCGACTGGACCGGCCGCGACAGTGTGCTGATCGAATTGGAGGGCCATGGGCGCGAAGACCTGGGCGACGCCGGCCTGGACGCTTCACGCAGCGTGGGCTGGTTCACGTCGCTGTTCCCGGTGCGGCTGGCGCCGGGAACAGGTGGGCCCGGCGCCAGCATCAAGGCGGTCAAGGAACAATTGCGCGCGGTGCCGGGCAAGGGCATGGGTTACGGCCTGCTGCGCTACTTGAGCCGCGAGGGCGGCGCGCTGGCGGCGGGAGCCTATCCGCAGGTCACGTTCAACTATCTCGGGCAGATCGACGCCTCGGCCGATGCCGGCACCACGTGGCGCCTGGCGCGCGAGACGGTGAACAACCAGCGCGCGCCGCAAAGCCGCCGCCGCACCTGGCTCGACATCGGCGCCAGCATCCGGCGCGGCGAGCTGCAACTGCACTGGACGTATAGTCGCGCCATTCACGATCCGGCGCGGATCGAGGCGCTGGCGCGCGCCATGCGCGACACCCTGGCGGCGCTGATCGCGCATTGCGTGAGCGGCCTGCGGGGCGCCACGCCTTCGGACTTTCCGCTTGCCGGCATCACGCAGGAGCGCATCGATGCGCTGCCGTGGGAGCAGGCATCGGTGCAGGACATCTATCCGCTGGCGCCGATGCAGCAAGGCCTCTTGCTGCACACCCTGATCAATGCCGGATCCGGCATGTACCTGATGCAGGACCGCTATCGCTTCGACGCCGCGATCGATGTCGAGGCGTTTCGCCGCGCATGGGACAAGGTGGTGGCCCGTCACGAGGTCCTGCGCACCGGCTTCGACTGGCGCAGCGATGCGCAGCCCGTGCAGGTCGTGTATCGCAAGGCGCCGTCGCCTGTGCAGTACCTGGACTGGCGCGGTCAGACCGACGCCGAAATCGAAGCCCGCATCCAGACGCTGCTGACCGAAGAACTGGCGGAAGGCTTCGACCTCGCAAGGCCGCCGCTCATGCGGCTACGCCTGATCCAGGCGGGGCCGGAGACGTTCTACGTGGTTCAGAGCTTTCATCACATCCTGATGGATGCCTGGTGCCGCTCGCTGCTGCTGCGGGACTTCTTTGCGCACTACGAACGCGAACGCGGGCGCAGCGCGCCGGAGATCACGCAGGCGCGGCCCTATCGTGATTTCATCGGGTGGCTGCAAGGGCAGGACACCGGGCGGGCGCGCCAGTACTGGCAAGACACCTTGCGCGGCTTCGACACGGTCACGCCTTTGCCCCATCAGCGCCAGACGGCCGTGGCGGCGGGCGTGGCGCGGGTGGGCGATTGCATCACGCGCCTGTCGGTGCGCGAGACGGCCGCGGTCCAGCAGCAGGCGCAGCGGGAACAGGTGACTGTGAATACGGTGGTGCAGGCCGCGTGGGCGCTGTTGCTGTCCAGGCTGGGCGGCGGGCGCGAGGTCCTGTTTGGCGTGACGGTGGCTGGTCGGCCGCTGGAGCTGCAGGGCATCCAGGAGACCGTCGGTCTCTTCATCAACACCATCCCCTTGCGTGCCCGGTTGCCCGCCGCCCACACGGAGGTCGGGCAATGGCTGCGGGCGCTGTTCGCGCAGAACCTGGAGATGCGCCAGTACGAGCATGTGCCGCTGGTCGAGATCCAGGCGCTGGCCGAAACCCCGCGCGGGGGCAATCTGTTCGACAGCATCTTCGTGTTCGAGAACGCGCCCGTCGATGTCGATGTGGCGACTCGGGCGACCGACCTGAAGGTCAGTTTCAAAGGCAACCGAACCCACACCAACTATCCGATCACCGTGGTGGTGGTGCCGGGTGAAGAACTGGTGTTGCAGCTGTCGTATGACGCAAAGATGTTTGAGCATGCGGATGTCGAGCGCCTGCTTGCGGCCATGCGACACGTTCTGCTCGAGCTGACGGGCGACCCGCAGCGCGCGCTGCATGCGATCACGGTGGTGCCGCCGCAAGTGCGCGGGCAATTGCTGGTCCAGTGCGAAGGGGAGGTCCATTCTTATCCGCTGCGCAGCGGCTATGCCGGCCTGTTCCGGGAGCAGGCGCGCTTGCACGGCGAGCGCGTGGCGGCGCGTTGCGCCGGCGCCCGGATCTCCTATGCCGAGCTGGATGAGCGCGCCGCTTGGCTCGGCGCCGGCCTGCGCGCGGCAGGCGCGGGTGCGGGCGGCGTGATTGCGCTCTATGCCGACCGCGGGTTGACGTTGTTGAGCCTGATTCTCGGAACGTTCAACGCGGGTTGCGCATACCTTGCGCTGGACCGGCGTCATCCGAAGGCCCGCCTGGCCGCCCTGCTGGAAGCGAGCGGCGCGCGGATGGTGGCGGTGCCGGCGGCGGACATGGATCACATCGAACGGATCGCGGCGAAACTGCCGCAACCGCCACGGGTCTGCGCCGTGGAGTCTTTGCTGGATGCGGGCCGCAAGGCGGGCGGAACGGAAACGGCGCGCTTGCCGGGTGGCCATCCCGATGAGGCGGCGTACGTGATCTATACGTCAGGATCGACGGGAGAGCCGAAGGGCGTGGTGGTGACGCAGCAGGGCATGTTGAACAACCAGCTGAGCAAGATTCCGTATCTTGGGCTGGGTCCGGATGACGTGATTGCGCAGACGGCGGCGGTGAGTTTYGACGTGTCGGTGTGGCAGATGCTGGCGGGGCTGCTGTGCGGGGCGTGCGTGGAGATCGTGCCGGACGAGGTGGCGCGGGATCCGGGCGCGTTGCTGGCNGACGTGTCGGTGTGGCAGATGCTGGCGGGGCTGCTGTGCGGGGCGTGCGTGGAGATCGTGCCGGACGAGGTGGCGCGGGATCCGGGCGCGTTGCTGGCGACTGTGCGCGAGCAGGGCGTGACGGTGCTGCAAAGCGTGCCGTCGATGATACAGGCGATGTTGGCGGGCGATCCGGTGGCGCTGCCGCGGCTGCGWTGGCTGTTGCCCACGGGGGAGGCGTCGACGGCGGAGCTGGCGCGGTCGTGGTTTGCGCGCTATCCGGGGGTGCCGCTGGTCAATGCCTATGGCCCGGCCGAGTGCGCCGACGACGTGGCGCTGCACCGGGTGGACGGGGCGCAGGCGCTGGACGGGCATCTGCTGCCGATAGGCCGTCCGACGGACAATACGCGGCTGTATGTGCTGGACGACAGCCTGGAGCCGCTGCCGGTGGGGGTGGTTGGCGAGCTGTACGTGGCGGGCGTGGGYGTRGGCCGAGGGTATCTGGCGCGGGCGGGGTTGACGGCCGAGCGCTTCGTGCCGGATTCGCTGTCGGCGCAGCCGGGAGGGCGGTTGTACCGCACGGGCGACCTGGCGCGGTGGCGGGGCGATGGGGTGCTGGAATACCTGGGRCGTTCGGATCAGCAGGTCAAGATCCGCGGGCAGCGCCTGGAGCTGGGTGAGATCGAGGCGCAACTGGCGCGGCACGAGTCGGTGGCCGCGGCGGTGGTGGCGGTGCACGAGGATGGGCAGGGCGAGCGGCGGCTGGTGGCGTATGTGGTGGCGCGCGCCTCGGGGGTGGCTACCGACGAGTTGGCGCAGGCCGAACTGCGCGAGGCGTTGCGGGATTATCTGAAGGGCAGGCTGCCGGAGTTCATGGTGCCGTCGTTCTGGGTGTTCCTGCCGGCGCTGCCGCTGAA
>NZ_LMIU01000017.1 GCF_001428845.1 Achromobacter sp. Root83
GCCAGCAACGCGCCCGGATCCCGCGCCACCTCGTCCGGCACGATCTCCACGCACGCCCCGCACAGCAGCCCCGCCAGCATCTGCCACACCGACACGTCAAAACTCACCGCCGCCGTCTGCGCAATCACGTCATCCGGACCCAGCCCAAGATACGGAATCTTGCTCAATTGGTTGTTCAACATGCCCTGCTGCGTCACCACCACGCCCTTCGGCTCTCCTGTCGACCCTGACGTATAGATCACGTACGCCGCCTGATCGGGACGCGAGGCGGCCGGCGGCGCCTGGTCCGTCCGGGCGGACGCCACCAGATGCTCGTAGACCAGCAGCGTCGGCGGCTTCTCCATGACCGACAACACGCCCTCCAGGTCGGCAACGGTCGCCGCCGGCCCCACCACCACACTTGCGCCGCTGGCGGCCAGCATCGCTGCCAGGCGCTGCTGCGGATGACGGCGGTCCAGCGCAAGATAGGCCGCGCCCGCCTTGAAGGTGCCCACGACCAGTGTCAACAGATCCAGGCCGCGATCCGCGTACAGCGCGACCACCTCGCCTTGCCTAACGCCCTGTTCGCGCAGCGCCACGCCCAGCCGTGTCGTCAGGCGGCCAAGCTCGGCGTAACGCAGCCCCTTGCCCTGGCTGCGCGCGGCGATGCGCGAACCATGGCGCTGCACCTGCGCATCGAACAGCGCGGCATAGCCGCCGTCGTAGGGATAGGCGGCCGCATCGCCGTGGCACAACGCCAGCAATTGACGCCGGTCCGGCTCAAGCAGCGGATCCAGCCGGTGCAGGCGCGTGTCCGGGCCGGCGATGATCTGCAGCAGTACCTGCCTGAATCCGTCGAGCAGCCTTTGTGCGTCATCGGCGTCGAACAGCCACGCATCGTAGGACAGCTGCAGGGTCATGCTTCGGCCGGGCACCACCACCATGGTCAGCGGATAGTTGGTGTGGGTGCGGCCGCCCTCGGCCGCGATGGCGAAGCCCACCGCCTTGCTGGCCAGCGAGTCGTCCACCGGCGCATTCTCGAATACGAAGATGCTGTCGAACAGGCTGCGCCCGCGCGGGACCTCGCTCAAGGATTGGATATCCATCAAGGGAAGGTGCTCGTGCTGGCGGATCTCCAGGTTCTGCGTCATCAGGGCTTGCAGCCAAGACGCCACCGGCGTGTCCGGGAGCGGCAGCCGCACCCGCAGCGGGATGGTGTTGATGAAGAGCCCCACCGTCTCCTGGATGCCCGCCAGTTCATGCGGCCGACCGGCAACCGTCACGCCGAACAGCACCTCGGACGCCTGCGACAGGCGCGACAGCAATACCGCCCAGGCCGCCTGCGTGATGGTGTTGACGGTAACCTGCTGGCGCTGGGCATAACTTTGCAGGGCGGCGACCGTCTCGGCCGGGAGCACCGAGAAGGCATCGCCCACCGACGCGACGTCGGCCGCGCCGGCGCGGCGCTTCATGTAGGGCAGCAAGGTTGCCGTGTCGAATCCTTGCAGCGTTTCCCGCCAGTATTGCCTGGACTTTTCCTCGTCCTGGCCCTGCAGCCATGCGATGAAGTCCCGGTACGGCCGCGGAGTGGCCAGGTTGGCGGGCGGGCCTCCGCGGGCCGCTTCGTAGTAGGCAAAGAAGTCGCGCAACAGGAGCGAACGGCACCACGCATCCATCAGGATGTGGTGGAAACTCTGCACCACGTAATAACTATTGGCGGCGATACGGATGAGCCGCACGCGCATGAGCGCGGGCTCATCCATTGGAAAGCCATCCACCAACTCGTCGCGCAGCGTCTGTCGCAGCCGCGCTTCCTGCGTATCGGCATCCTGATCGCTCCAGTCCTCGTAGGCCACCACCTGCGGCGCCTCGCGCCTCACCACCTGCAACGGCGCCTCCTCCGACCGCCAGACAAAGCCGGTACGCAGGATCTCGTAGCGTTGCACCACCCGCTGCCACGCCTTCTCGAACGCCGCCACATCGACCTCTGAGTCAAAGCGGTAGCGATCCTGCATCAGGTACATGCCGGAGCCCGGATTGACGAGGGTGTGCAACAACAGGCCCTGCTGCATCGGCGCCAGCGGATAGATGTCCTCGATATTGGCGGCGGGCACGCCCAGGCCGTCGAGCTTTTCCTGCGTCATCGCCGCCAGCGGAAAGTCCGAAGGCGTGACGCCCGAAGCGCCCTCGGCGCAGAGATCGATCAGCGCCTCCAGGATGTCCAGGAAGCGTTGCGACAACGCGGCGATCGTATCCTCGTCATGGATCGCCGGGCTGTAGGTGAAGCCGATCTCGAGCGCGCCGCGCAGCATGGCCGCATTGACCGTCAACCACGTGCGGCGGCGGCTGTCTGCCGCGCGCTCCTGTCCCGCGCTCTCGCGCGCGAGCCGCCAACCCGAATCGGTATCGAGCGCCTGGTCGAACTGACCCAGATAGTTGAAGGTCACTTGGGGATAGGTCCCGTTGCCCAGCCCCGCGCCTTCCGGCGTCAGGTGCCGCAGCAGGCCATAACCCAGCCCCTTGCCCGGCACCCCGCGAAGCTGTTCCTTGACCGATTTGATGCTCTCGCCCAGGTCCGCGCCACCGGGCGCGAGCCGCACCGGGTAGAGCGTGGTGAACCAGCCCACCGTGCGAGACACGTCGAGCGCTTCGCCGACGTCCTCGCGGCCATGGCCCTCCAACTCGACCAGCACGCTATCGCGCCCGGCCCATTCGCACAGCGCGCGCGAGAGCGCAGTCAGGAGAATGTCGTTGATCTGGGTGCGGTAAGCCTGCGGCACATCCACCAGCAGCTGTTCCGTCCGGTCTTCGTCGAGCGTCAGCGAAACCGTGCGCGCTTCGCCCTCGCGATTCGGCGCGCCGGCCCTGCCTGGCAGGCTCGGCTCGTCACGGTCGACCAGCGCGCGCCAGTAGGGCAGCTCAGGAATAAGGGTCCGGGCGTGGCGCGAAAGCGCCGCCTTCCAGTCACGCCACGCTGTCGCGACAGGCGCCAACTCCGGCGCTTTGCCGTCGCGCAACTGGCGGTATACGGCCTGCAGGTCTTCCAGCAGGATGCGCCACGACACCCCGTCGACCACCAGATGGTGAGCGACCAGCAGCAGCTTGCCTGCGCGCCCTTTCCCCATCTGGAACCACAGGGCCTTGAACGGCCGCTCCAGGGTCAGGCCGCGTTGCGCCTCGTCGGCTGCCTTGCGCAACGCCGCCGCCGCGCCCTCCGCGCCCAGATCCACCCGTTCGAAATACGCGCCCGCGTCAAACGGCGCCACCTCTTGCCGCCACAGTCCGTCGGCCTGGGTAAAGCGCAGGCGCAGGGCCTCATGGTGCGACACCACCGCCTCCACCGCCTGCTGCAGGCGCGCCGCGTCCACCACCTCGGTCGCCGTCAGCAGCACCGAC
>NZ_LMIU01000018.1 GCF_001428845.1 Achromobacter sp. Root83
CGCCGGGATCATGTGCAGCGCGCGGCCCGAGCACAGCGCGCCGAACAGCATGGTGTGGCCCAGGTCGGCCGCCACGGTCGAGACCATGGCCATGCTGCACGCATCCTCGGGCAGGTCCATGCGCGCCAGCGCGCCGGCCACGTAGTTGGCCAGCGCGCCATGGCTGACCACCACCCCCTTGGGCTGTCCCGTCGAGCCCGAGGTATAGATCAGGTAGGCGGCCTGGGACGGGTGCTCGGCGGGCGCGCGAACGGGCACGCGAACGGCCTCGCGAACGGCCTCGCCTTCCGCCGCCGTTGCCACATCCCCCTCCAGCAGCACCACCGGCACGCCCGGGTCCCACTCCAGCGGCGCGCTGCTCACCACGCAGCGCGCCTGGCTGTCGCGCACCACATAGGCCAGGCGCTCGGCCGGCAAGGCCGGGTCCAGCGGCACATAGANTCCCACTCCAGCGGCGCGCTGCTCACCACGCAGCGCGCCTGGCTGTCGCGCACCACATAGGCCAGGCGCTCGGCCGGCAAGGCCGGGTCCAGCGGCACATAGACGCCGCCCGCCTTGAGCGCGCCCAGCAGCCCCACGGCCAGCGCCGCGGAGCGCGGCGCATGCACCGCCACCCGGTCCTCCAGCCCGACCCCGGCGCCGCGCAGCCGCGCGGCCAGCGCCGTGCTGGCGCGATCCAGCCCGGCATAGCTCAGGTTGCCGTCCTCGCCGGCCACCGCCAGGCGCTCGGGCCCGGCGGCCACCGCCTCGCTCCAGCGCGACAGCACCCCCGGCGCTGGCGCCACGGCCTCAAGCGGAGGCGGGACGGGCGCGTCCAGCCACGGCAGCTCCCCGATGCATTGCTGCTGGCCCCCAAGGGCGCGGACGACGGCATCCAGCATGGCCTCGAACTGCGCGGCGACACGGCCGAGCGCCGCATCAGTCACACGCGCGCTGTCGTACAGATAATCCAGTCCCAGGGCCGCCCCGGTCCTCACTCTGAGCGTCAAGGGGTAGTGATTGCCGTAATCGGTATGCACCGCGCCAAACGACAGCCCCCCCGGGGCATTGGCGGACAGCATGTCGTCGACGGGGTAGTTCTCGAACACGACAATCGTGTCGAACAAGCCCAGGCCCGAGACGCCATATTCCCGCTGGATGGCCGCAAGCGAGGCGTACTCGTACTCGCGCGTCTTCATGCTTTGGTCTTGCACGGCCCGAACCCAATCAAGCACGGTCTGTTCCGGCCGCGTCACCGCCACCACCGGCACCGTGTTGATGAACAGCCCCACCGTCTGGCCCACTCTTGGCAATTGCGCGGGACGACCCGCCGTGGTGGCGCCGAACACCACGGGCACGCGCCCGGCCAGGGATTGCAATGTCAACGCCCAGGCGGCCTGGATTGCGCTGTTGACGGTCAGCCGCTGTGAGCGGGCGGCGGCGGCCAGCACGGCCGTGCGCGTCCCGCCCAGTTCGATCGAGTGGCGGCGGTACTCGCCAACCTGCCCCTCCGCGCCCAGATACCCCGGCAGACGGGTGGGCTCGTCGAGCCTGCCCAGCAACGCACGCCAGTAATCCGACGCGGCGCCGGTATCCTGGCGCGCCAGCCAATCCACGTAATCGCGATACTTCCCGGGCTCGGCGTCTAGCGTGTCGCCGGCGTAGTGGCGCAGCATTTCACCCAGCAGCAGGGAAGTCGACCAACCGTCAACCAACAGATGGTGATACGTCCAGATGAAATGATAGGCATCGTCGCTTTGCCGCAAAAGCACCATGCGCATGAGCGGCGGCCGGCTCAAGTCGAATCCGCGCCTGGCCTCCTCGGCTGCCAGCGCGTCCAATGCGTCAGCGGAGCCGGAGCGGTCGCGCCAGTCCATCAGTTCCAGGGGCGGCTCGCATGCCTTGTCGACCCACTGCAGATTGCGCTCGCCGGACAGGAAGCCGCTACGCAGCGCGGGGTGACGCGCCAGTACCGCGGCCCATGCCGCGCGCAGGCGCTGCGGATCGACGTTGCTGATGTTCACGCGCAATTGATTGACGTAAGCGCCGCCCTCGGCTGTGTCCAGCGAGTGGAAGAGCATCCCCTCCTGGATCGGCGAAAGCGGATACAGGTCTTCGAGCCGCCCCGCCGTCAGCGGCAACTGGGCCAGCTCCGCCGCGTCCAGCCTCGCCTGTGGAAAGTCGCTGGGCGTGACGCCCGAGGCGCCACTGGTGCAGTGCGCGACCAGCGCGCGCAGTTCGGCGCCCAACGCATCGGCCAGCGCGGCCATCGCCGCCGCGTCCCGGTGCCGCGCGCTGTACATAAGCTGGACCTGCAGGCGGCCGTCCTGAACTTTCGCCTCGACCACGAGCGCATGCTCTCGCGGAGACGCCGGATCCCGCGATTGGCCTGACGCCTCGCTGGCGAGCCGCCAGGCTTGATGCGCCGCGCCAGAATCGACCTGTCCAAGATAGTTGAACAGTATCTGCGCACGCGGCAAGGCCGCGACCGCCTGCCGTTGCGCATCCGATCCCGCGCGACGCAGCACGCCGTGGCCCAGGCCTCGCCGCGGCACCGCACGCAGGGATTCCTTCACGCGCATCAGCGCATCGCCCGGCCCGCCGCCTGCGTCGAGCACCACAGGGAAGCTGCTGGTGAACCAGCCCACGGTACGCGAGAGGTCCAGTCCGGGGAAAAGATCCTCCCGCCCGTGTCCCTCGATCTCGATCAGGATGCTTTCCTGACCGTTCCTGTTGGACAGGGCGCGCACCAATGCCGTCAGCAGCAGGTCATTGACCTGGGTGCGATACGCAGCGGGCGCCTCCTTCAGCAAGGCCTCGGTCTGGGCCATGTCCAATGACAGCGCCACGCGCGCCTCGTCCGCCATCGTGCTGGGCCCCTGGGCCAGATCCCGCGTCAAGGGGGCAGCCTGCTCGCCGACCTGGCGCCAGTACGCCAGCTCGTCATCCCACCCCGCCGCCGCGCCCTGCAGCGCCAGGGCCCAGTCCTTGTAGCTGGCCGTCTTGGGCGGCAACGCGATGACCGGCCCCGCCTGCGCCTGATCGTAGGCCGACTGCAGGTCTTCAAGCAGCACCCGCCACGACACCCCGTCCACCACGAGGTGGTGGATCGCCAGCAGCAGCCGCTGCGAGCCATCGGCCAGATCCGCCAGCAGCACGCGCAGCAGCGGCCCCTGGCTCAGGTCCAGGCTGGCCTGCGCCGCCTCGCACAGCGCCGTCAANCCGCTGCGAGCCATCGGCCAGATCCGCCAGCAGCACGCGCAGCAGCGGCCCCTGGCTCAGGTCCAGGCTGGCCTGCGCCGCCTCGCACAGCGCCGTCAACGCCGTGGCGTCGGCGGCATCCCGGCGCCACAGGATCTCCTCGGCGCGCGGCGCCGGTCCATAGACCTGGCGCACGCCGCCCTCGGCATCGACCTCGAAGCGCAGGCGCAACGCGTCGTGCTGCGCCAGCACCGCCYGTAGCGCCCGTGTCAGCGCCGTCGCATCCAGTGCCGCGCCCGGCTCCAGCAGCACCGCCTGGTTCCAATGCTGCGGCCGCGCGAGCGGCTGCGCGAAGAAGTCCGCCTGGATCGGCAGCAACGGCACCTCGCCCTCGGTCTGCGAGGCCGCCGCCTGCCCGCTTTCGGCCACCGCCTCGGCCGCCAGTTGCGACACCGTCTGGCGTTCGAACATCTGGCGCGGCGTGATGCGCCACCAGCACCGCCTGGTTCCAATGCTGCGGCCGCGCGAGCGGCTGCGCGAAGAAGTCCGCCTGGATCGGCAGCAACGGCACCTCGCCCTCGGTCTGCGAGGCCGCCGTCTGCCCGCCCTCGGCCACCGCCTCGGCCGCCAGTTGCGACACCGTCTGGCGTTCGAACAGCTGGCGCGGCGTGATGCGCCACCCYGCCGCSCGMAGCCGCGACACGATCTGCAGGCTCAGGATCGAGTCCCCGCCCAGCTCAAAGAAGTTGTCGTGCCGCCCCACGCGCTCCGCGCCCAGCACCGCCGCCCAGATGCGCGCCAGCGCCTGTTCGATCTCGCCCTGCGGCGCTGCATACACCTGCGAGGCCTCGGCCTGCACCGCCGGCAGCGCCTTGCGGTCGATCTTGCCGTTGGCGTTCAGCGGCAGCRCCGCCAGCGGTTGGATCACCGCCGGCACCATGTAGTCCGGCAAGCTCCGCCCCAACGCCTCGCGCAGCGCCGGCGCCTGGACCTCCAACGGCGCCACGTAGGCCACCAGCCTCTGGCCGCCCGAMGGCTGCGCCGCGGCCACCACCACCGCCTGCTCCACGCCCGGCTCGGCCAGCAGCCGCGCCTNCTCGCGCAGCGCCGGCGCCTGGACGCCCAGCGGCGCCACGTAGGCCACCAGCCTCTGGCCGCCCGAMGGCTGCGCCGCGGCCACCACCACCGCCTGCTCCACGCCCGGCTCGGCCAGCAGCCGCGCCTCGATCTCGCCCAGCTCGATGCGCAGCCCTCGGATCTTGACCTGATGATCCAGCCGCCCCAGGTACTCCAGCGCCCCATCCTCGCGCCAGCGCACCAGATCCCCCGTGCGGTACAGCCGCTGACCCTCGGYAAACGGGTCGGCCACGAAGCGCTCTGCGCTCAACGCCGACCGGTGCAGRTAGCCCCGYGCAAGGCCCGCGCCGCCCAGATACAGCTCGCCCGCCACGCCCTGSGGCGCCGCGTTCAGGTCCGCGTCCAACACCCGGCACACCGTGTTCCAGATGGGCCCTCCGATCGCCACCGCCCGGCCATCGTCCTCGCAGCGCCAGTGCGTCACGTCGATCGCCGCCTCGGTCGGGCCGTACAGATTGTGCAGCGCCACCCCGGGCAGTTGCGCCCACAGGTCYGCCTGCGCCTGCGCGGGTAGCGCCTCGCCGCTGCACAGCACCTGACGGATGGAACCGCAACCGCGCCCCGCCCCATCGGCCAGGAATGCCTGCAGCATCGANCTCGGTCGGGCCGTACAGATTGTGCAGCGCCACCCCGGGCAGTTGCGCCCACAGGTCCGCCTGCGCCTGCGCGGGTAGCGCCTCGCCGCTGCACAGCACCTGACGGATGGAACCGCAACCGCGCCCCGCCCCATCGGCCAGGAATGCCTGCAGCATCGAGGGCACGAAGTGCAGCGTGGTCACGCCGTGCTCCCGGATCAGCGCGCCCAGGCGCTGCGGGTCGCGGTGCGCGCCCGGCGCSGCCACCACCAGCCGCGCGCCCRCCATCAGCGGCCAGAAGAACTCCCACACCGATACGTCAAAGCTGAACGGCGTCTTCTGCAGCACCACATCGTCCGGCCCATCAGCGGCCAGAAGAACTCCCACACCGATACGTCAAAGCTGAACGGCGTCTTCTGCAGCACCACATCGTCCGGCGTCAGCCCATACTCGGCCTGCATCCACGCCAGGCGGTTGTGCAGCGATCCATGCCGGTTGGCCGCGCCCTTGGGCTTGCCGGTTGAACCCGACGTGTAGATCACATACGCCAGGTGCTCCGGATGCAGGACCACGTCGGGGTTATGGTCCGGTTCGTCCGCCAGCACCAGCGTATCCAGGTCCAAGGCCTGCACCCCGGCCGGAAGCGCCAGCCCAGCCAAGGTCGCGCCATCCGACACCACCCGTGTCACGCCGCTGTCCCGCAGCATGTACGCCACCCGCTCGGCGGGCAGCTCGGCGTCGATCGGCACGTAGGCGCCGCCGGCCTTCATCACCGCCAGCAGGCTCACCACCAGTTCCACCGAGCGCGGCAGGGCCACGCCCACCGTCACGTCCGGCCCCGCCCGGGCGTTCAGGTCCGCGTAGCCGACCTGCTGCCCCTCATACACCAGCGCCACCGCGTCGCCACGCCGCGCCGCCTGAGACTCGATCAGGTGATGCGTAAACGCTTGCGGGAGTCCGGGCACACCCCGGCTCCATTGTTCCAGCGTGCGCGACTCTTCCAGCCCCATGGCGGCCGGGCTCGCCGGCTGGTCATTTGATGTGTCTATGAGTTGGGCCAGGGTGGACTGCACGTACGCGGCGATCCGATGGGGATCGATGCCCGCCTCGGCCAGCACGACGATCCGGAAGCCCTCGCCCAGGTCGTCGATCGACAGCGTGAGCGGATAGTTCGTGCGTTCGCGCCCGCCGATGGTGCGAACGCCCTCCCACAGCGCCGTTCCACCATCGGCACCCGCGCTGTAGCGATAGTTGAGCAGGGTCGAGAACAAGGGCGTACCGGCAGGCACTCCACTGCAACGCAGCGCGAGCTGCAGCGGCGCGTGTTCGTGCGCCAACAGATCCATCAACGCGGACTGGGTCTGTTTCAGTGCCACGGCCAGTCCCTTGCGGCGCAACCGTACCCGGATGGGCAACGTGTTGATGAACATGCCGACCGCGCGGTCGACCTCGGCCCCGCCGCGCATGCGCCCAAACAGCAATGTCCCGAACACGACATCGTCGCGTCCGGTCGTCAGCGCCAGCACCTGCGCCCAGGCCAGATGAAACACCGCCGCGGGGCTGACGCCGTGGCGTCGGGCAAGCGACCGCAGCGCCAGGCTGACGCCCGGATCGACACGCTGCACACATTCGTCCGCGCGGCTTCCATCCCCCTGGACGTCGAGGCGTCCGAACGGAGCGGTAGGCGCGTCGACATCGGCCAGCATGCCCGAGAAGAATCGCCGATGCTCATCGGCCGAAAGCCCGAGCCGGGCTTGCGCCACGAAGTCGCGGAACGGTACCGGGGCCGCCAGGGACGCGCGCGCTCCCTGGCTGATCAATGCGATCTCGGCGCTGATCAACTCCAGCGTCGTGTGATCCATGATCAAGTGATGGCACGGCAACTGCAGCAGCCATCGTCCCTGCGCGGCATCGTGCAGCGCCAGCGCGCGGATCATGGGCGCGTTCCGCGCATCAATGCGATATGCGGGCTCATGGATCAGCGCATTCAGATAGGCCTCGGCGTCGGCGCCGGCAGGCGCGGCCGGCGCCTGTTCCAACTCCACCCGCGCCTGGCGCAGCACCACAGCAGATCGTGGCGGGCCACCACCTCCTGCAAGGCCGCCATGAACCCCTGCAGCCGCGCCTCGGTGTCGAAGGCGATCAGATACGGCAGCAGGTAGGGATCAGGCCCGTTCTGCAAGAGATGGTGAAACAGAATCCCCTCTTGCAGCGGCGCGAGCGGATAGATGTCCTGGATGTTCGGCGCGCCGTCGGGCACGGCGGCCTCGATGGCGCGCAGATGCGCATCCGTCAACGTGGCCAGCGTAATCATGGCCGGTTCCAGGCGGATGCAGCCGGGCACGATGCCGTTATCCGGAACACGGGGCGCCGAGGCCCGTTCAAGTCCCTGGTCCAAGGCCGCGCCGGCGTTCTCGCGCTGCACCTCACGCGTGAAATCCGACAGGGTCGGATGCTCGAAGATCGCCCGAGCCGGCATGGGCCAGCCATGGCGCCGCAAGCGCTCCATCAACTGGATCGCCATCAGCGAGTGGCCGCCCAGTTCGAAGAAGTTGTCCGAACGGCCCACCCGCGGCGTGCCCAGCACCGCCTGCCAGAGCGCGGCCACGGCGGTTTCCGCATCGCCGCGCGGCGGCTCATAGGCATGCGCCGCCGCGGCCGGATCCGGGTCGGGCAGCTTGCGCCGGTCGACCTTGCCATTGGGGTTCAGCGGCAGCGCCGGCAGGAACACCCAGAACGACGGCACCATGAACTCCGGCAGCCTGCCCTTCAGATAATCCCGCAACGCCTCGCGCAGTTCGGCC
>NZ_LMIU01000019.1 GCF_001428845.1 Achromobacter sp. Root83
CGAGGCGGCGCAGGCCAGCCTGGACCTGAGCCAGGGGCCGCTGCTGCGCGTGCTGCTGGCGGATCTGGCCGATGGCTCGCAGCGGTTGCTGCTGGCGATCCACCACCTGGTGGTGGATGGGGTGTCGTGGCGGGTGCTGCTTGAAGACCTGCAGTCGGCCTACGAGCAGGCGCAGGCGGGGCCGGTCATTACGTTGCCGCCCAAGACGGCCAGCTACAAGGACTGGGCCCTGGCGCTGCAGGGCGCGGCGGCGGGGTGGGATGACGAGTTGGCGCACTGGCAGGCACTGGCGCAGGCGCTGGCGCAAACCGCCGGGACGCAGCCGCCGGCGGACACCGCCCTCGCCGCGACCGTGGGCGATGCCGCACGGGTCGAGTTCACGCTCGATACGGCGGAAACCGAGGCATTGCTCAAAGCAGCGCCGGCCGCCTACCGCACCCAGGTCAATGACCTGTTGCTGACGGCATTGGCGCGGGCCTTGTCTACCTTGCAGGGCCAGCAGGCCGTGCTGGTCGAACTTGAGGGCCACGGCCGCGAGGACCTGTTCGCGCGGATCGATCTATCGCGCACGGTGGGATGGTTCACGTCGGTCTACCCCGTGCTGCTGGATGCGGCGGGAGACATGGGCGCCGCCATCCGGCGCGTCAAGGAAACGTTGCGTGCGGTGCCGCGCCGCGGCCTGGGGCATGGCGTGCTGGCGCGGCTTGGTTCCCCCGAGCAGCGGGGAGCCATGGCCGTCATGCCGCGCGCTTCGGTGCAGTTCAATTACCTGGGCCGCTTCGATGGCAGTTTTACCGCCGCTTCGTCGTGGCGGCCAGCGGCCGAGTCGCCTGGCGCGACCCGCGATGCGCGCGCGCCACTGGCGCACGACCTGGTGGTCAATGGCTCGGTCTACGAAGGCCGCCTGTCGATGGTGCTGGACTACAGCACGCGCCGCTATGGCGCCCAGCAAATGCAGGTGTTCGCCCAGGCGTATCGCCAGGCCTTGCACGACGTGCTGGCGCATTGCCAGGGCGGGCCGCTGGGCGTGACGCCCAGCGACTTCCCCCTGGCCGGCCTGACGCAAGAGCAACTCGATCAGTTGCCGGTGGCGGCGGCCGATGTGCAGGATCTGTATCCGCTGGCGCCGATGCAGCAGGGCATGCTGTTCCATAGTTTGTACGATGCCGCGGGCGCAGCCTACATCAACCAGTTCCGGGTGGATATCTTGGGGCTGGACGTACCGCGCTTTCGCGCCGCGTGGCAGGCAGCCGTCGATCGTCACGACATCCTGCGCACCGGCATGCTCAACAGCGAGACCCCGCTGCAATGGGTGGCGCGCGAGGTCGCTTTGCCGCTGACGGAGCTGGACTGGCGCGGCCACGCGGAAGCGGCCGCTGAACTCGACCGGTACGCGCGCGCCGATCGCGCCACGCCGTTCGATCTTGCGACGCCGCCCCTGACCCGCCTGACGCTGGTTCGGACCGGGGAGGACGCGCATCACCTGATCTGGACGATGCATCACCTGCTCCTGGACGGCTGGAGCACGTCGCGCCTGCTCGGCGAAGTGCTGCGCCGGTATGCGCAACCGGACGCGGCCGGGGCCGCGCCGGTCCAGGCGCCTTACCGCGACTACATTGCGTGGCTGCGGACACGCGACGAGACCGCGGCGCGCGAGTATTGGCAGGCGCTGTTGTCCGGGATGGAATCCCCCAGCCTGATCGCCGACGCCCTGGCCTTGGTAGAGAGCAGCGGCCGCCACGAAGAGCATGTCCGTGTTCTGTCCGCCGAGACGACGGAGGCGCTGGCGGCCTTCGCGCGCACCCGGCGCGTGACGCTCAACACCGTGCTCCAGGGCGCTTGGGCCCTGCTGTTGCAGCGCTATACCGGCGCGTCGCCAATCTGCTTCGGCTCGACCACGGCGGGCCGGCCCGCTGAGCTGCCTGGCATCGAACAGGCATTGGGTCTGTTCATCAACACCCTGCCTGTCGTGGCGACAGTGCAGCCCGAGCAGGATCTGGCCGAGTGGCTGCAGGCCTTGCAGGGGCAGAGCACGGCCTCGCGTGAGCACGAGCATACGCCGCTGCACCAGATACAGCGCTGGACCCAGGCGGGCGCCGCCGGACTGTTCGATACGCTGATCGTGTTCGAGAACTTCCCGGTGGACGAGGCGTTGCGCCAGTCTGGCGAAACGCTCCGCTTCAGCGGCGTGCGTAGCGAAAGCGACAATCACTATCCGCTTACGCTGCGGGTGCAGGAGCAGGGCACGTTGCGCCTGGACTTCCTGCACGATCCGGGTCAGATCGGCCCAGCGGCCATTCAGCGATGCGCGGCGCTGCTGGAAGGACTGTTGCAGACCCTGGCCGCACTGCCGCAGGGCCAGACGATTCGCTTGGCGGACCTGATGGAGACGGGGCGCGCGGTCTCGCTTGAGGCCGTGCCGCCGGCGTCGGGGGTGCTGTCGCGCTGGAGCGATGCGGTGGCCGCTGGGCCCGAGCGCCTGGCGGTGGCCGGCGAGGACGGCGACCTGAGCTATGCCGGGCTGGACCGCGCCAGCACCGCGCTGGCCGCGCGGCTGCGCGACGCCGGGGTCGGGCTGGAGGATCGGGTGGCGGTGCATGCGCCGCGCTCCGCGGCGCTGGCCGTGGGGCTGCTGGGCGCGCTCAAGGCGGGCGGCGTCTATGTGCCGCTGGACCCGGCCTTGCCGGCCGAGCGCCTGGCCTATGTGGTGCGCGACAGCCAGGCGCGCTGCGTGGTGAGCAGCGCGCCGCTGGAGTGGGATCCGGGCGTGCCGGTGGTGCTGCTGGAGGGGGATCTGGCTTCGGCGGCGGAAGGCGAGGCCGTTCACGAGGCCGTTGACGCGCCCGCCGAGCACCCGTCCCAGGCCGCCTACCTGATCTATACCTCGGGCTCGACGGGCCAGCCCAAGGGGGTGGTGGTCAGCCATGGCGCGCTGGCCAACTACGTGGCCGGCGCGCTGGCGCGGATGGACCTGCCCGAGGATGCGCGCAGCATGGCCATGGTCTCGACCGTGGCGGCCGACCTGGGCCACACCATGCTGTTCGGCGCGCTGTGCTCGGGCCGCGCGCTGCACATGATCCCGGCG
>NZ_LMIU01000020.1:0-265 GCF_001428845.1 Achromobacter sp. Root83
CTGCGCCTGCGCGGGTAGCGCCTCGCCGCTGCACAGCACCTGACGGATGGAACCGCAACCGCGCCCCGCCCCATCGGCCAGGAATGCCTGCAGCATCGACGGCACAAAGTGCAGCGTGGTCACGTCCTGCTCCCGGATCAGCGCGCCCAGTCGCTGCGGGTCGCGATGCGCGCCCGGCGCGGCCACCACCAGCCGCGCGCCCACCATCAGCGGCCAGAAGAACTCCCACACCGATACGTCAAAGCTGAACGGCGTCTTCTGCAGC
>NZ_LMIU01000020.1:343-2853 GCF_001428845.1 Achromobacter sp. Root83
CGATCGGCACGTAGGCGCCGCCGGCCTTCATCACCGCCAGCAGGCTCACCACCAGTTCCACCGAGCGCGGCAGGGCCACGCCCACCGTCACGTCCGGCCCTACACCCAACCCGATCAGCCGGTGCGCAAGGCGATTCGCCCGGGCGTTCAGGTCCGCGTAGCCGACAGACCGGCCCTCGTACACCAGCGCCACCGCGTCGCCACGCCGCGCCGCCTGCGACTCGATCAGGCGATGCGTGAAGCCCGGTTCCAGGGCTTGCGGCTGCGCGCCCCACCGCGCCAGCGCCTCTGCCTCCTCCTGGGCCAGTGCCGGCAAGCGCTGACTCAAGTCGGCGTACTGCTGCTGACCCGCCTCCAGCAGTCGCGCGAGCGCGCCGCGCAAGTACGCCGCGACGCGCGCCACGTCGATGCCCTGCTCAGCCAGCAGCACCAGGCGAAAGCCCGTCGCCTGGTCATCGACAGACAGGCTCAGCGGGTAGTTGGTGCGTTCGCGGCCACCCAAGGGGCGCACGCCCTCCAGCAGCGCGGCCGTGGCCGACTCGCCGCTATAACGGTAGTTCAGCAACGTCGAGAACAGCGGCGTGCCGCTGGGCACCCCACTGCAGCGCAGGGCAAGTTGCAGGCTGGCGTGCTCGTGGTCGAGCAGGCCCTTCAACGCGTCATGCACGTGCTTCAGGCCCGTCGCCACACTGCGGCCGCGCAACCCGATGCGAACCGGCAAGGTATTGATGAACATGCCGACCGCGCGGTCCACATCCGCCCCACCGCGCATGCGGCCGAACAACAGCGTCCCGAACACGACGTCATCCTGGCCGGTGGTGCGCGCCAGCACCAGCGACCAAGCCAGGTGGAACACCGCCGACGGACTGACGCCATGGCTGCGCGCCAATGCGCGGATGGCCTTTGCCTGGCCGGCATCCAGGCTGTCGATGTACTCCTGCGCGCTGCTGCCATCGGCCTGCACATCCAGCCGGCCGAACGGCGCGGTGGGTTCATCCACGTCCGCCAGCATGGCCGAGAAGAACTGCCGATGTGCGTCGGGCGTAACGCCCAGCCGCGCCTGCGCGACGAAATCCCGGAACGGCACCGGATCCGGCAAGGCGTCTCGATGGCCGGCCAGGACCAGTGCAACCTCGGCGCTGATCAGCTCCAGCGTGGTGTGGTCCATGATCAAGTGATGGCACGGCAGTTGCAGCAGCCACCGGTTCCGGAGCGCATCGTGCAGCGCCAGTGCTCGGATCATGGGCGCGTTCCGCGCGTCGATGCGATACGCCGGCTCATGGATCAGCGCATTCAGATAGGCCTCGGCGTCGGCGCCGGCAGGCGCGGCCGGCGCCTGTTCCAACTCCACCCGCGCCTGGCGCAGCACCACCGTGGCGGGCCACCACCTCCTGCAAGGCCGCCATGAACCCCTGCAGCCGCGCCTCGGTGTCGAACGCGATCAGATACGGCAGCAGATAGGGATCAGGCCCGGCCTGCAAGAGATGGTGAAACAGAATTCCCTCTTGCAGCGGCGCAAGCGGATAGATGTCCTGGATGTTCGGCGCGCCGCCGGGCACGGCGGCCTCGACGGCGCGCAGATGCGCATCCGTCAACGTGGCCAGCGTCACCATGTCTGGCGTCAGCGCCCCGCAATCCGCGGGGATCCCATTGGCCGGGACGGCCAGCGCGGATTCGACGTGGCCCTGTTGCCGCGCGACCTCACGGGTGAAGTCGCACAGCCGCGGATGTTCGAAGATGGCCCGCGCCGGCATGGGCCATTCCTGGCGCCGCAACTTCTCCATCAACTGGATCGCCATCAACGAGTGGCCGCCCAGTTCGAAGAAATGGTCCTGGCGCCCGACACGCGGCACATGCAGCACTTCGGACCAGATCCGCGCAATGACCTCCTCCATTGCGCCGGAGGGGGGCTCGTAGGCGGACTGCGCCTGCGCGGGATCCACGCCGGGCAGCTTGCGCCGGTCGACCTTGCCATTGGGRTTCAGCGGCAGCGCCGGCAGGAACACCCAGAACGACGGCACCATGAACTCCGGCAGCCTGCCCTTCAGATAATCCCGCAACGCCTCGCGCAGTTCGGCCTGCGCCAACTCGTCGGTRGCCACCCCCGAGGCGCGCGCCACCACATACGCCACCAGCCGCCGCTCGCCCTGCCCATCCTCGTGCACCGCCACCACCGCCGCGGCCACCGACTCGTGCCGCGCCAGTTGCGCCTCGATCTCACCCAGCTCCAGGCGCTGCCCGCGGATCTTGACCTGCTGATCCGAACGYCCCAGGTATTCCAGCACCCCATCGCCCCGCCACCGCGCCAGGTCGCCCGTGCGGTACAACCGCCCTCCCGGCTGCGCCGACAGCGAATCCGGCACGAAGCGCTCGGCCGTCAACCCCGCCCGCGCCAGATACCCTCGGCCYACRCCCACGCCCGCCACGTACAGCTCGCCAACCACCCCCACCGGCAGCGGCTCCAGGCTGTCGTCCAGCACATACAGCCGCGTATTGTCCGTCGGACGGCC
>NZ_LMIU01000021.1 GCF_001428845.1 Achromobacter sp. Root83
CAGGCGGCGGCCCAGGGCGTCGTATTGATAGCTCACACGCAGCGCGTCGTTGCTATAGCCCGTCAGGCGGTTGAACAGATCCCACTCGAAGCGCGAGCGTTTGCCGTTGTGCAGCTTATCGATCAGGTTGCCACGTGCATCGTATTGGTAGTGCGTGCCCGCATATTCGTGCAACAGATCATCCAATCGCGCTGAGCGGCTCTTCCTACTGCCGCTGATACGGCAGGCCTTGCCCGCCAACGAAAGAAAAAATCCTAAATTCGGTCCTTTCTCACGTCGAATTTCTACCGAATCTGTGTACTGATCGGTAAAAGGACAGCACGTACCTGCTTCAGCACTGTACGGAACTGCTCCTGATCCCTGAGCGAAACTTTCAACTTCGGCATTAGATCTACCGAACGATTCAGCGCATCGAAGATCATCGTCATCTGCGTTTCAGCATTGGCATGCTTGAATTCGTTGTGCGAAATATGCAAACGAAACTCGAGTACGGTTCCTTTAGACGACCTTCGGCATATTTCAGGATAGCTAGAGATAAATTTGTCTGAAAGGATGATTGGAATCAATGTCCACTTTTCCGCCTTCTCGTCGAACTCGACGCTTTGCAATGCACAATTTACAAGAGGTTCAATAATGTTTGTGGCGATTCTGGATTGTTCTTCTACGTCAGGCTCTATTTCGCCCGAAGTCCATAGTCTCATTTTTCCAACCCTAGTAGTCATTCAAATTTAAGCGCGGACGTTTTCCACCATGCGCGGTCTTGTAGGTCAAGATTTTTTGATGCTGCCAGCAGTGCATCTCGCGTTTTGAACCCGTAGCTTCGGGAACCATTCGTGCATGCTCGGCGTCTAGATATTTTTCCGTGTAACGTGATTTACCAACAGTGGTTTCACCATACTTTAAAATTTCGCCTGTCGTCCGGTCGCGCAATGTATAGCCAATCGCAGGAACCTTACTGTCCAGGCTGTTGCCGTGCGTTTTTTTATTGCAGGGATCGCCATCGCAAGGGCAACCTTTACCAGGTTGTTCTCCCTTGCCAAATTTTCCATCCTTGTTACGTGGTTGCCCAGGCCAGAGTCCTAACGGATCAACCCACTCCACGGGGTTATCCGCATACTGATAAACATTCAACCCACCCGCAAACCCGATCGGATCCTTCGCGATAAACCTTCCGATCTCCGGATCATAGTACCGGTGCCGGTTGTAATGCAGTCCGGTCTCATGGTCCAGATACTGCCCCTGGAATCGGATC
>NZ_LMIU01000022.1 GCF_001428845.1 Achromobacter sp. Root83
GTTCGGCGACTTCGGGCGTCGAGCCGGACGTCACCTTCTTGATGGTGCTGACGCGGTGTTCCTTGTCGCCCGGGTTGATGCGCTCGGGGCTGTAGCCGGCATAGAAGTCCACGTTGAACTTCAGGCCCGACACGCGCTCCAGCACCGGCACGCAGTCTTCTTCGGTGGCGCCCGGATAGACGGTGGATTCGTAGATGACGATGTCGCCGCGCTTGAGCACGGCGCCGATGGTTTCGCTGGCCTTGACCAGCGGAGTCAGGTCGGGCTGCTTGTATTCGTCGATCGGGGTGGGCACGGTCACGATGTACACGTTGGCCTGGGCCAGTTCGGCGCGGTCGGCGGTGTAAGTGAGCTGCGTGGCTTCGGCGAGTTCGGCCTCGCTGACTTCCAGCGTGTGATCGTGCCCGGCCTTCAGCCCGTCGATGCGGCGCGTATTGATGTCGAACCCGATGACCGGACGCTTCTTGCCGAATTCCACCGCTAGGGGCAGACCGACGTAGCCGAGGCCAACGACAGCGAGTTTCACTTCTTGAATTCGCAACATAACTCTCCCTTCACCGTAGAACGATTACGGCATTTTAAATATGGTCGGGTGATAGATAACCGAGCCCCCGGCGGCGATCGCCGGGGCACTCAAACTAGTCGGTGGTTCGCAAGACTGAAGGCAGCAGCAGCCAGCCCGGGCGGCGCCAGGACACCAATCGCGCGTACAACCAGATGTAGACGCTGGCGAACACAACCAGGCTGGCGCTCAGGGCCCAGGGGTTGTCCCACCAGATCGTGGCCGGCACCAGCCCGATCAGCGCAAGCACCCACATGTACGGGGAAGCCAGCGCGTTGCACAGCGCGGGAACGGCGTGGCGCCGGCCCCGGCTGAACGTCACGCGGACCAGGCGGCGGAATACAAGCTGGTGCAGGTGCAGCGCATCCGGCTGGTCCACCGGCACGCCGCGCTTGAAGCGGCGGCGCCAGATCGAAAAACCGGTTTCGAATACGGGGTAGAACAGCACCGCCAGCGCGTAGAAGGGCGACACCGACGGATTGCGCACCACGAGCAGCACCGCCAGCTCGGCCAGCATGAAGCCCAGGAAGTACGCGCCGCCGTCGCCCAGGAACACTCGGCCGAACGGGAAGTTCCAGACCAGGAAACCCAGCGTGGCCGATGCCAGCGCCGCGGCCACCAGGAAGATCGGCACGTCGCCGACCTGCATCGCCACCAGGCTGATCGATATGGCCATCAGCGTGGCGACCATGCCGGCCAGGCCATTCATGCCGTCGACGATGTTCAGCGCATGCGTACAGCCCCCCACCGCGAACATGGTGAACAGCAGCGACACGGGCCAGAATGACAGCACGTAATCCACCGGCGCCATGCCGACGCGGCTTACGCCGCCGAGCAGCCACCACGCGATCGCGGCGGACAGGAACGCGGCCAGCAAACGCTTGCTGGCGCCGATGTCCTTGGTGATGTCTTCAAGCAAGCCAGCCACGAACACCGGCAGCGCCGCGACGAACAGCGCGGGCCAAAGCCAGGTCAGGGTCATGTTGCTGGGGCCAAGCACCAGCAGGCCCGCGAGCGTACCCGCAAGCACGGCCAATCCGCCGACGCGAGGCGTCGCGCGGGAGTGGTTGGCCTGGGGTTTGTTGAGGTCGCTGTCGCCGGTAAAAGCGCCATGCCAGCGCTCGGACGCCACGATGAGTCCCCCCACCATGAACGCGACCACGCATATGTACAGCCAGGTCACAGGATCACCTCTGGTTGGTCTATCGAGACAGGCCCGCCATTATCGGAGGCAGGTGTAACGCCCATATATGGGATGAATAAGGAAGTGCAATTCCGCGGCACAGAACGTAACACCCGCCGCGGCGCGATTCGTCCGCCGGCAAGACTGCGATTGGAAGGCGCCGATGCAACAACACCGCGGACGCGCGGAAGTACAGGTTTCATCTGGGGATTGTAGAGCTTTCCGCCCTGGCGCACGTGAAATATCCCAGGGAAAACGCGAAGACCGCCCTGGGGGAACGAGCCGCCGAAATGCGGCGGCGCTCGGCGCCGGCCATAAACTGGGGACGCATCAATTCCGGTCAAAAAAAAGCCCGAGATCGTGAGATCTCGGGCTAAATCCACCAAAGGAGGAGGGTGGAGGAGACAACCGTGGCATGTTGGGAGCGGGACTTCTGCTCGCTGCGCATCCGGGGTTTTCACCGCGCCGTTTGCGTTTCAACATCCGATGACTGAATAGTACCGAGGTTTTTTGTGCGATGCAAGAATTTTTTTGATCTCTTTTCAGTGACCGATTCCGCGTTGCGTTTTTGCTGCAAATTTAGGGACTCCCCTCTGGAAAGCCGCACCAGTCAATGACCTTAACAAGAAGCGGGTTTTTGCCGAAGGGGTAAACCCCTTGCGGATTTACCCTTGAACGGCGCGGGTAATCCCACCCCGCGCAACGCACCATTACGGTGCATCAAGCACCATGATGCGGCCATTTTTGCGCATTGCAACATTTTTGGCCCTTGTCTTCAAATCCAGTAGGCCGTGGACGTCATGACCTTGGACATGCCCCGCATGGCCGTTTTCACGGGGCCGGGCAAGGGCACGCCGCCCGCTTGCTCGGCGCTGGCCCGGTGCTGGGCTTCGTCTTCCTTCATCTTTTGCACGATCTGGCGCGACCGCTCATCCTGCACCGGCAAGGTGCGCAGATGTTCTTCCAGATGCGCCTCGACCTGCTTTTCGGTTTCCGCCATGAAGCCCAGGTTGCGAGGCACGCCCGCGACACTCGCCATCACGCCCAGCGCGAACGAACCGGCGTACCAGAGGGGATTGAGCAGACTGGGGCGGCTGCCCAGTTCTTCCAGGCGCCGGTTGCACCAGACCAGATGGTCCACTTCCTCGGCCGCGGCGTTCAGCAGCAACGCGCGGGGCGTGGGCTCGCGGCAGACCGAGGCCTGGCCCCGGTACAGCGCCTGGGCGCAGACCTCGCCTACGTGGTTGACCCGCATCAGCCCGGCGGCGTGGCGTTTCTCTTGCACCGACAAGGCCTGGGGCGCCTCTTCCACCGTGGCCGGATACGGCCTGCCGGCGCTGGCGCTTCCGGACAGGACCCGCAGCGCGCGGTCGGCTTCGGCCAGCAAGGCGTCCAGGGGGCTGGCGCGCCGCAGGAAGGAAGCGGGGCCGGATCGGGACAGGGTAGTGGGCATGGAAACTCCTCGACAGGACTGGCGCGTACACCCCTGATGCGGGGCGGGGCACCCGTGCCCGGAATTGTACGCAACAGGTATCATCGGCCATTGACTGCGCTCAAGCTCAAGGACAGCACAAAATGGAATGCACGATCGACTGGGGCGGCCCCAACGGCATGCTCTTCACCGCCAGCACAGGCAGCGGCCACGTGGCCGTGATGGACGGCGCCGTGGACGGCGGCGGACACAACCTGGCTCCGCGCCCGATGGAAATGCTGCTGGCCGGAACGGGCGGCTGCACCGCCTATGACGTGGTGCTGATCCTCAAGCGCGGCCGCCACGCGGTCAGCGGTTGCAGCGTCAAGCTGCAGGCCGACCGCGCGGATGCCGACCCCAAGGTCTTCACGCGCATCCATTTCGCGTTCACCGTCACCGGCCGCAATCTGCCCCGCGCGGCGGTCGAACGCGCCGTGCAGCTTTCCCACGAGAAGTACTGCTCGGCCTCGGCCATGCTGGAGAAAACCGCGGCACTGACTTTTTCGGTCGAGATCGTCGACACGCAGGAAGCGCCGGCCGCCGCCTGAGCCGCGCCCGCCGCGTGGTGTAATTCGGCTTGCTTCCCTATCTTTACAGGCGCCGTCGCGATCCGCTCGTGGCGGCCCGTTTGCGTCACCCGCGGGGTGGGCGAACACAAGGACCGCCATGAAACAATACCTGGACCTCGTTCAATCCATCCTTGACACCGGCGCGTGGCAGGAAAACCGGACGGGCATACGCACCTTGAGCATGCCGGGCGCCTCGCTGCGATTCGACCTGCAAAAAGGCTTCCCGGCCGTCACGACCAAGAAACTGGCGTTCAAGTCCGCCATCGGTGAAATGGTGGGTTTCATGCGCGCGTCGCGCAGCGCCGCGGAGTTCCGCGAGCTCGGGTGCAAGGTCTGGGACCAGAACGCCAACGAGAACAGCCAATGGCTGGCGAACCCCTATCGCGAAGGTCCCGACGATCTGGGCCCCGTCTACGGCGTGCAGTGGCGCCAATGGCCGGCCTACAAGATGCTGGACGCCGCCCGCCCGGCCCAGATCGAAGACGCCCTGTCGCGCGGCTACGCCAAAGTGGCCGAACTGGACGAAGGCGGCGTGCCCAAGGTATTGCTGTACAAGGCGGTCGATCAGTTGCGGCAATGCCTGGACACCATCCACGAGCGGCCCGGCGACCGCCGCATCCTGTTCCACGGCTGGAACTGGGCCCAGATCGAGGAAATGGCGTTGCCTCCCTGCCATCTGCTCTATCAGTTCCTGCCCAACGCGACGACCCGCGAAATCTCGCTCTGCCTGTACATCCGTTCCAATGATGTCGGGCTGGGCACGCCGTTCAACCTGACGGAAGGCGCGGCGCTGTTGCATCTGGTCGGACGGCTGACGGGCTACACCCCGCGCTGGTTCACGTACTTCATCGGCGACGCGCATATCTACGAGAACCACCTGCCGATGCTGCGTGAACAGTTGACGCGCGAGCCCTACGAGTCGCCCCGGCTCGTCCTGTCTGACCGCATTCCGGATTTCGCCGTTACGGGCCGCTACGAACCCGAGTGGCTGGAAAAGGTCGAACCTGGCGACTTTACGCTGTCCGGCTATCGCCATCACGCTCCGCTGACGGCGGCCATGGCCGTGTAGTACCGCTGGCTCGCAGCGGCACCAGGTGAAGATTGGTGAGCTTCTGGAAGCCCGATTTCGGTATAACCCATCCCTTAGCCTCGGACGCGCGTCCAGCATCCCGCGCGCCGCCGTGGCTTCCGACCGGCCCCTGGCGCGCCGTGCCCGTGGCTCGCCGCGAGCCCGGGCCCCCGCCCGCGCAGCGCCGACCGCTGCCGTTGCCCTGCCGCATCCCCCGTCCTACAAGAGAGTGTGAGAATCGCCAGCGTCGAGAGCAGGATCCCCCTTGCGACCGGCATGCACTGTTGACTACCAATTGAATCAAGGCCCGCGCGGCGGCTGTATGCGCTCAGGACAGGACCCCACAAATGCTCGTTGGAACTTATAACCCTTCGCTCGTCCTCGTATCCCTAGGGGTCGCCATCCTGGCGTCATACACGGCGTTGGGGATGGCCAACCGGGTGCGGGCCTCGCACGGACTGCCCGCGGCGCGATATTGGCTGGCGGGCGGCGCATTCGCCATGGGCATCGGGATCTGGTCCATGCATTTCGTGGGCATGCTCGCCTTCAGCCTGCCCATTCCCATGGGCTACGACCTGCCGCTGACCGTGCTGTCCCTGGCCATCGCCATCGGCTGCTCGGCCTTCGCCCTGTGGATAGTCTGCAAGGACGAACTGCCCTGGCGCCGGCTGGCCGCCGGCGCGCTCCTGATGGGCTCGGGCATCGCCGCGATGCACTACATCGGCATGGCGGCCATGCGCATGGCGCCCGGCATCGACTACGACCCCGCGTGGTTCGCGCTGTCCATCGCCATCGCCATCGCCGCCTCGGGCGCGGCGCTGTGGATCACCTACCGGCTGCGCCATGACGGGCCCCGCGTGGCGCTATCGCGGCCGCTGGCCGCCGTCATCATGGGCGTGGCCATCGTCGGCATGCACTATACGGGCATGGAGGCAGCCAGCTTTCCGGCCGGCAGCATCTGCATGGCGGCCGACGCCGGCATATCCGCCGGCTGGCTGGCAATCGCCGTGACCGCCGTGACGCTGAGCGTGCTGGCCATTGCACTGGTCGTCGCGGTGCTGGACAACCGTCTCGAAGCGCGCACGTCCGCGCTGGCGTCTTCGCTGGCGGAAGCCAATGAAGAGCTGGTGCAGCTTGCACTGCACGACACCCTGACCAAATTGCCCAACCGCATCCTGCTGGAAGACCGGCTGGAGCAGGCCATCGAAAGCGCCAGCCGCCGCAGGGGTTACTTCGCGGTGCTGTTTTTCGACCTGGACGGTTTCAAGGCGGTCAACGATGCCTACGGACACCACACGGGCGACGCCCTGCTGATCGACCTGGCCCAGCGCATCCGCCAGGCCCTGCGCACGCAGGACACGGTCGCCCGCCTGGGCGGCGACGAATTCATCGTGCTGAGCGAAGTGCTTGAACCCACCGACGCGGCCAACGTGGCCGACCGGCTGATCGACGCCATCGCCCGCCCTGTCACGGTGTACGGACACGAAGTCCTGGTCACCTCGAGCGTGGGGATCGCGGTCTACCCGAACGACGGCGAAGACACCCACGCCCTGCTGACCAACGCCGACGCGGCCATGTACCACGCCAAGCGGCTGGGCGGCACCGGCTACAGCTTCTTCGAGCCGTCCATGAACGCGGACGCGCACGAACAGATCGAGCTGCTGCACGACCTGCGCCTGGCGCAGGAGCGGGGCCAGTTCGTCCTGCACTACCAGCCCAAGTACGAAGCGCCCGCCGGCCCCATCCGGGGCGCCGAAGCGCTGCTGCGCTGGAACCATCCCACGCGCGGCCTGGTGGGCCCGGACCAGTTCATCCCCACGGCGGAAAAAACGGGTTTGATCCTGTCGATCGGGGAATGGGTCATCAACGAGGCCTGCCGCCAGATGCGGGAGTGGATCAATGCCGGCCAAGGGCACTGGACCATCGCCGTGAATATCTCGGCGCTGCAGTTCGGGCATTCCAGCCTGGTTGAAACGGTGCGTTCGGCGCTGGTGCGCCATGACGTCCCGCCCGCGTGCCTGACGCTGGAAGTGACCGAATCCACCGCCATGCGCGACGCGGAGGCCAGCCTGGCTGTGCTCAAGCGCCTGTCCGGCCTGGGCGTCACGATCTCGATCGACGACTTCGGCACGGGCTATTCCAGCCTGCTCTACCTGAAGCGGCTGCCCGCCACCGAGCTGAAGATCGACCGCGGATTCGTGAATCAGCTGGACAACGACAACGAGGACGCCGCCATCGTCTCGGCCATCGTCGCGCTGGCGCAGCAGTTGAACCTGCGCATCGTGGCCGAGGGCGTGGAGACCGCGGCGCAGCAGAAATTCCTGACGGGCCTGGGCTGCGACTCGCTGCAGGGCTTCCTGCTGGGCAAGCCGATGCCGGCCACCGAATTCCTGGAGCACGCGTCGATCTGAGCGGCCGGCCCGCCCGGGCCCGGACGCCAATTTGCTACGCTATGGCGTCCAACCCGCCGAACCCTACCGTTGCAACGCCGTATGCCTGCCAGCCTTACCCTGATCGTCGCCTATTCCACCAACCGCGCCATCGGGCGCGACAATGCCCTGCCCTGGAAACTGCCGGGCGATCTTGCGCATTTCAAGCGCAGCACGCTGGGCCATCCCATCATCATGGGGCGCAAGACCTGGGATTCGCTGGGCCGTCCGCTGCCCGGCCGCAGCAACATCGTCATCAGCCGCAATGCCGCCTTCAACGCTCCGGGCGCGATCCTGGCGCCCACGCTGGAGGCCGCCGTGGCCGCCTGCGGCGACATCGATGAAGCCTTCGTGATCGGCGGCGCGCAGATCTACGCGCAAGCCCTGCCCCTGGCCAGGCGCGTGCTGGCCACCGAAGTCCACGCCGAGGTCGAGGGAGACGCGTTCTTTCCGCTGCTGCCCTCGTTCCAGTGGAAGGAAACCGCGCGCGCGCCCCAAGCCGCTGAAAACGGCTACGGCTACGACTTCGTCACGTACGAGCGCGCCTAGGTCCCGGCCGCACGCGAGGCGCGTCGCACCGGCCCTGGAGGCTACGCCGCGCCGGCGTTGCGCATGAAGCGCCACAGCGCGGGCGCGGCCGAGTACGCCACATTGAAGCGCACCCAGGGCGTGTCGGCCTCGTCCGCCTCGAAGTAGGAGCCGGGGGCCAGCCAGATCCCGTCCTTGAGCGCCAGTTCCGCCAGGCCATTGGCCCCGCGTTCGCGCCACTGCCCGGCCACCTTGGCCCAGAGGAACAGTCCGCCCTGCGGCCGTCCGTAGATCTCGAAACCGTGTTGCCGCATCTGCTCGGCCACGCCCGTGTGGGCCTCGGCCAGCCGTTCGCGGGTGCGCGCGATGTGGGAGCGGTACCGCCCTTCGCGTATGACCTGATGCACGATGCGTTCCATGATCTCGGGCGAGGTAAGGCCGACCGCCATCTTCGTGCGGGCGATGTCGCGCGCAAGATCGCGGTGCGCCACCACGTAGCCCACCCGCACCGACGGACTGATGACTTTCGAGTAGCCGCCCAGGTAGACGACCCGGCGCGCGCCGTCCAGGGCGGCCAGCATCGGCGTCACGCCCGGCGCCAGCTCACGCGAGATATCGTCTTCCACGACCCACAAACCATGCCGCTCGGCCGCCTGCAGGATGCGGAACGCATTGGCCATGCCGATGCTCGCGCCCGAGGGATTCTGCAGCGCGGTATTGATGAACAGGGCGCGGGGCCGGTGCTGGGCCGCCACGCGATCCAGGGCGTCGCAGTCCAGCCCATCCAAGGTCCGGGGCACCGACAGGACGCGCAGGCCGGCCAGCCGCAGCATCTGCAGCAGATTGGCATAGGCCGGCTGCTCCACCACCACGCTGTCGCCGGGCCGCAGCAGGGTACGGATCACCATGTCCAGCCCGTGCGTCACGCCCTGCGTCAGCAGCACCTGCGATACCTCGACCTCCATGCCTTGCGCGCTCAGGCTGGCCGCGATGGTCTCGCGCAGCGGCGCATAGCCGTAGGGATGCCCGTAGTTGGCGATGCGCATCGCCGGCACGCGCCCCATGTGGCGCAGCGCCATGTGCAGCCCTTCCTCGTTCAGCCATTCGCCGGGCAGCCAGCCGCATCCCGATTTGATGGGAATGGAATGGTCCGCGAAGATATCCGACAGGAGCCAGCCCGCGTTCAGCCGGGGCGGCTCCCAGGACGGCGCTTCGACCCGCCGCGCGGGCGCATCGGGCGAGGCCACGCGGTAGCCGGCGCCGGGCCGCGCCGCCAGCCAGCCCTGGGACACCAGCCGGCTGTAGGCGCTGGCCACGGTGAACGTGCTGACGCCGTGCTGGCGCGCGCATTCGCGCACCGAAGGTAAGGACATACCCGGACGCAGGGTCTGTTCTTCAATGGCGCGCAGGATGGCGGCCACCAGTTGCTCGACAAGCGTCGGCGCGGGGCCGCGGGCGCGGGTGGGCTGGAAATCGATCACGAGATAACTATACAGTTGTGCTGCTCACAACTATACAGTTAGCGGCAAATGCGCAGATTGTATATTTTCATTCCCCGCAGGACGTACCAGAATCGTTTGAATCCCGCCGGCCGCGCCCCCGTCGCGCAGGCCCGGCGGCTTTCCATCCCCTGGAGTCACCATGAACGCCCCCGCCCAGTTGCCCGATCTGTCCCATCTCTGGATGCCCTTCACTGCCAACAAGCAGTTCAAGGCTCACCCGCGCATGCTGGCAACGGCCAAAGGCATGTACTACACCTCCACCGATGGCCGCCAGATCCTGGATGGCACCGCCGGCCTGTGGTGCGTCAACGCCGGGCACGGCCGCCAGGAGATCGTCGAGGCGATCTCCCGCCAGGCCGGCGTCATGGACTATGCCCCGGGCTTCCAGCTGGGCCACCCGCTGGCCTTCGAGGCCGCCACCGCGGTGGCCGGCCTGATGCCGCAGGGCCTGGACCGCGTGTTCTTCACGAATTCGGGTTCCGAGTCGGTCGATACGTCACTGAAGATCGCCCTGGCCTATCATCGCGCCCGCGGCGAAGGTCAACGCACCCGCCTGATCGGCCGCGAACGCGGCTACCACGGCGTCGGCTTTGGCGGCATCTCGGTGGGCGGCATCTCGACCAACCGCAAGACCTTCTCCGGCGCGCTGCTGCCCGCCGTGGACCACCTGCCCCACACGCACAACCTGGAGCACAACGCCTATTCCAAGGGCCAGCCCGCCTGGGGCGAGCACCTGGCCGAAGAGCTGGAGCGCATCGTCGCCCTGCACGACGCCTCCACCATCGCCGCCGTGATCGTCGAACCGATGGCCGGCTCGACCGGCGTGCTGATACCGCCCAAGGGCTATCTGGAAAAGCTGCGCGAGATCACCTCCAAGCACGGCATCCTGCTGATTTTCGACGAAGTCATCACCGCCTACGGCCGCCTGGGCGCAGCCACGGCTTCCGAGTTCTTGGGCGTGACGCCGGACATCATCGCCATGGCCAAGGGCGTCAGCAATGCCGCCGTCCCGGCCGGCGCGGTCGCGGTCAAGCGCGAGGTCCACGACGCCATCGTCAACGGCCCGGCCGGCGGTATCGAGTTCTTCCACGGCTATACCTATTCCGCGCACCCCCTGGCGGCGGCCGCCATCCTGGCCACGCTGGACATCTATCGCCGCGAAGACCTCTTCGGCCGCGCGCGCAAGCTGTCCGCCGCCTTCCAGGAAGCCGCCCACGGCCTGAAGGGCGCGCCGCATGTCATCGACGTGCGCAACCTGGGCCTGGTGTCCGGCATAGAATTGGCGCCACGAGCCGGCGCGCCGGGCGCGCGCGCCGCCGAAGCCTTCCAGAAGTGCTTCGACAGCGGCCTGATGGTGCGCTACACCGGCGACATCATCGCCGTCTCGCCCCCGCTGATCATCGAAGAGGCCCAGATCGGCCAGATCTTCGAACAGATCGGCAAGGTCCTGAAAGAAATTGCATAGCCCCATGCCGAATCCCGCGCCGCGCCGCGTGCGCGTCTCTTGACACACCAGCCCCGCGGGCGGCCTGCAGCCGCCCGCAGGCATTTTTGACGAATCTCCGCAGCGAGTCTTGCATCCATGAAGAAGATCCCTCATTTCATCAACGGCCAACCCTATGACGGCGGCAGCAGCCGCTATGCGGACGGCTTCAATCCCGCCACCGGCGAGATCTGCTCGTCGATCCCGCTGGCCTCCAATGAAGACGTGGCGCTGGCCGTGGCCGCCGCCAAGCAGGCCTTCCCGGCCTGGTCCGAGACCCCGGCGCTCAAGCGCGCCCGCGTCCTGTTCAATTTCAAGGCGCTGCTGGACCAGCATCAGGACGAGCTGGCCGAGCTGATCACCCGCGAACACGGCAAGGTGTTCTCGGACGCCAAGGGCGAAGTGATGCGCGGAATCGAGATCGTCGAATTCGCCTGCGGCATCCCGCAATTGCTCAAGGGCCAGTATTCCGACCAGATCGGCGGCGGCATCGACAACTGGAGCATGCGCCAGGCCCTGGGCGTGGTGGCCGGCATCACGCCGTTCAACTTCCCGATGATGGTGCCGTGCTGGATGTTCCCGGTGGCCATCGCCTGCGGCAATACCTTCATCCTCAAGCCGTCCGAACGCGATCCGTCCGCCTCGCTACGCCTGGCAGAACTGCTGACCGAAGCCGGCCTGCCCCCCGGCGTGTTCAACGTGCTGCACGGCGACAAGCTCGCCGTCGACGCGCTGATCTCGCACCCCGACGTCGAGGCGCTGTCCTTCGTCGGATCCACCCCGATCGCGGAATACATCTACGCCGAAGGCACCAAGCGCGGCAAGCGCGTGCAGGCGCTGGGCGGCGCCAAGAACCACCTGGTGGTCATGCCCGACGCGGACCTGGACCAGGTCACCGACGCGCTGATGGGCGCCGCCTACGGTTCCGCGGGCGAACGCTGCATGGCGATCTCGGTCGCCGTCGCGGTCGGCGATGTGGCGGACAAGATCGTCGAGCGGCTCACGCCGCGCGTGAAGGCGCTGGTCGTCAAGGACGGCATGCAGTCCGACGCCGAAATGGGCCCGCTGGTGACCGCGCAGCACCGCAAGAAGGTGCTGGGCTACATCGAAGACGGCATCGCCAGCGGCGCCGATCTGGTGGTGGACGGCCGCGGCCTGCAGGTGCCGGGCAACGAAAAGGGCTTCTTCCTGGGCGGCACGCTGTTCGACAACGTGAAGCCCTCCATGAACATCTACCGCGAAGAGATCTTCGGACCGGTGCTGTGCGTGGTGCGCGTGCCCGACTTCGCCAGCGCCGTCGAACTGATCAACGCCCATGAATTCGGCAACGGCGTTGCCTGCTTCACGTCCGACGGCGGCGTGGCGCGTGCGTTCGCGCGCCAGATCAAGGTGGGCATGGTCGGCATCAACGTGCCGATCCCGGTGCCCATGGCCTGGCATTCCTTCGGCGGCTGGAAGCGTTCGCTGTTTGGCGACCACCACGCCTACGGCGAAGAAGGCATCCGCTTCTACTCGCGCTACAAGAGCGTGATGCAGCGCTGGCCGGACAGCATCGCCAAGGGCGCCGAGTTCACGATGCCTGTGGCGAAGTGAGGCCCCCCCCGAAGCGCTGCGCGCTTCCCCCCAGGGGGGCGTCTCTGCGAACCGGCGGAGCCGGATCCGCGAGACCGCGCTCTTGGAGCGTATTGCCAAGTTGTGGCGCTTTAGCTGTTTGCGGGGCGGAGGGGGCGTCAACGCCTTGACGCACTGAAACAAACGCGGCGTTTCGCCGCGCTTTCCGGACATCAGTACTACAAGGGGAAACCTGATGCGTATCGGGATCGGCGGCTTTCAGCATGAGACCAACACGTTCGCGCCGTCGCGCGCGACGTGGGAGGATTTTGCGGACAAGGGCGGGGGCTGGCCCAAGCTGGTCAGCGGGCCCGCGATGTTCGAGGCGGTGGCCGGCGCCAACATACCGGTCGCGGGCTTCATCGAGGCCATGGGGCAGCACACGCTGCTGCCCACCACGTGGGCCGCGGCAAGCCCTTCCGGCCATGTCACCCGCGATGCGTTCGAGCGCATCAGCGCAATGATCCTGCAGGGCCTGTCAGAGGCCATGCCCCTGGACGGCGTGTACCTGGACCTGCACGGCGCCATGGTGACCGAACACCTGGACGATGGCGAAGGCGAACTGCTCAAGCGTGTGCGCGAGCTGGTCGGCCCCGGCGTGCCGGTCGTCGCCAGCCTGGACCTGCACGCCAACGTGACGCGCGCCATGGTGCGCCATGCCGACGCGCTGGTCTGCTACCGGACCTACCCCCACATCGACATGGCCGAGACCGGCCAGCGGGCCGCCAGCCTGCTGGCGTTGCGGCTGGCCGGCATGCCGCGCCACTACGCGGCGCTGCGCACCCTGCCCTTCCTGATTTCGCTGTGCTGGCAATCCACCGACATCGAGCCGTCCCGCAGCCTTTACCAGTTGGTGAGCGACCTCGAAGCACGCGGCGCCGCCAGCCTCTCATTCGCCACCGGCTTTCCGGCCGCGGACTTTCCCGAATGCGCGCCCACCGTGTGGGCCTATGGCGTGACGCAGGCCGACGCCGACGCGGCGGCGGACGAAATGGCGCGCGCGGTCCTGAACGCGGAACGCGACTTCGGCGGCAGGCTCTACACGCCAGACGAAGCCGTGCAGGAAGCCATGCGGCTGGCGCGCGACGCGGCCAAGCCTGTGGTCATCGCAGATGCGCAGGACAATCCCGGCGCGGGCGGCAGCTCGGACACCACCGGCGTATTGCGCGCGCTGATCCGCCACGACGCGCGCGACACCGCCATCGGACTGATTGTCGATCCCGCCGCCGCGCTGGCCGCGCATCGCGCCGGCACGGGAAACAAGGTGCGGATTGCATTGGGTGGACACTCGGGTATTCCCCACGATGAGCCGCTGGACACCGAGTTCATTGTCGAGAAAACTTCAGAGGGCCGTTTCGATACGCACGGCGCGTTCTATCGCGGCTTTCACATGGATCTGGGCCCCAGCGCCTGCCTGCGCATCGGCGGCGTGCGCATCATCGTCGCCTCCAACAAGGTGCAGATGGCGGACCAGGAGATGTTCCGCTTCGCGGGCGTGGAGCCCACCCGCGCCGCGATCCTGGTGGTGAAGAGTTCCGCGCACTTTCGCGCGGATTTCGCGCCCATCGCACAGACGATCCTGGTTTGCGCCGCCCCTGGCTCCATGCTTATGGATGCGGCAAAACAACCATGGACACGGTTGCGTCCCGGCATCAGAATGGCGCCTTGCGGACCGGTGTTCGACGGCCGGCCCGCTACCGCCTGACCCTCGCGCGCCGACCTTGCGCGGCGCGTTAACGACGTAGCGGCCGCCAGTGCCGCTCACAACGCTTCAAGGGGAACTACATGCTCAAGTTTGTCCGAGCGGCCGCGTTGGCCGGCGCAACCCTCGCGATGGCTCACGGCGCCTACGCCGAAACCGTCATCAAGACGGTCATGCACTCGCCTCTGCGCCTGACCGATCCGCACGCCACCACCGCGTACATCACGACGTGGCACGGCTACATGATCTACGACACCTTGCTGGCAACCGACGCCGACAACAAGGTGCAGCCGCAGATGCTTGAGAAGTGGGAAGTCTCGCCCGACGGCAAGACCTACACCATGACGTTGCGCGACGGCCAGAAGTGGCATGACGGCAAGCCGGTGACATCCGAAGACTGCGTCGCGTCGATCAAGCGCTGGGCCGCCGGCGACGGCATGGGCCGCACGCTGCTCAAGTTCACGGACAAGATCGAAGTCATCGACGACAAGAGCTTTCGCATCGTCATGAAGGAACCCACGGACCTCGCGCTGCGCGCCTTGTCCAAGCCCACCGGCACCGCGCCCTTCATGATGCCCAAGCGCATCGCGGAGCAGGCCATCGGCCAGCCCATTACCGACATGACCGGATCGGGTCCGTTCAAGATGGTCGAGTTCAAGCCGGGCGTGAAGACCGTCTACGCCAAGAACACCGACTATGTGCCGCGCAAGGAGCCCGTCAGCGGCCTGGCCGGCGGCAAGGTCGTCCACGTGGACAAGGTCGAATGGGATGTCATGCCCGACGCCCTGACCACGGCCAATGCGCTGCTTGGCGGCGAGATCGACTTCGTCGAGCAATTCCCCTATGACCTGCTGCCGATGATCGAAGGCAACAAGGACCTGAAGGAAGAGTCGCTCAGCCCGGTCGGCTACTTCACGATGTACCGCTTCAACTTCAAGTACCCGCCCTTCAACAACAAGAAGATCCGCCAGGCCGCGATGTACGCGATCGGCCAGGAAGACGTCATGAAGGCGCTGGTCGGCAATCCGAAGTACTGGAAGACCTGCGCTTCGCTGTGGGGTTGCGGCACGCCGCTGGAAAGCGATATCGGCAAGGACATGGTCGTGCCTTCCAACATCGAGAAAGCCAAGGCGCTGCTGAAGGAAGCCGGCTACGACAACACGCCGATCCTCGTCATGCACGCCACCGACGTGGGCACCCTGTCGGCCCAGCCGGTCGTGATGGCCCAGGCGCTGCGCAAGGCGGGCTTCAACGTCAACCTGGCGGCGATGGACTGGCAGAGCGTGGCCACGCGCCGCGCATCGAAGTCGGCGCCCGCCGAAGGCGGCTGGAACGTCCACAATACCAACTGGTACGCCACCGACGTGATGGATCCGGTCCGTTCGGCTCCGGCCGCGGCCAATGGCGACAACGCCTGGTTCGGCTGGCCCGACTTCCCGCAGATCGAAGAACTGCGCACGAAGATGGCGCTCACCGCCGATCCCGCCGAGCAGAAGAAGATCTCCGAAGAAGTGCAGCGTATCGGCATCGACGAAGGCCTGTATGTGCCGCTGGGCCAGATGTCCGTGCCCACCGTCTACTCGACCAAGCTCTCGGGCCTGGTGCACGCGCCGGTCTTCGCGTTCTGGAACGTCAAAAAAGCCCCTTGACGGGCAAAGGGCCTGCTCACACTGAAAACGTGAACAGGCCCTACTAGTACTGGGGGAATTACATGCTGGCATTTGTCTCACGCCGGCTCCTCGCGACCATCCCCGTTCTGGTGATGGTCGCGGTGGTGGTCTTCGCGATATTGCGTTTCAGCCCGGGGGATCCGGCCATCATCATGGCGGGCGACGGCGCCACGCCCGAACGTATCGTCCAGATACGTCAGACGATGGGCCTGGACCAGCCGGTCATCAAGCAGTTCTTCATATGGGGCGGCAGGCTGCTGCAAGGCGATCTGGGCACGTCGCTCATGTCGGGCGTGCCGGTCACCAAACTGATCGCGCAGCGTCTCGAGCCCTCCATGAGCCTGGCGGTCCTGACCCTCGTCTTCACGTTGATCGTCGCCATCCCGCTGGGCATCCTGGCGGCCTGGCGGCAAGGCAAGCTGCTGGACCGCGCGGTGATGGGCTTTTCGGTGCTGGGGTTCTCGGTGCCGGTGTTCGTCACGGGCTACCTGCTGATCTGGCTGTTCGCCATCAAGCTGGGCTGGTTCAACGTGCAGGGCTACACGCCGCTTGAAAAGGGCTTCTGGCCGTTCCTGCACCGGCTCATCCTGCCCTCGCTCGCCTTGTCCACGGTCTACGTGGCGCTGATCGCGCGCATCACGCGCACCAGCGTCATCGAGGTCATGGGCGAAGACTTCATCCGGACCGCGCGCTCCAAGGGCCTGGGCGAAACCGGCGTGCTGCTGGGCCACGCCCTGCGCAACGCCGCCGTGCCCATCGCGACCGTCGTGGGGCTGGGCATCGCGCTGCTGATCAGCGGCGTGGTCGTGACCGAATCGGTGTTCAACATCCCCGGCCTGGGCCGGCTGGTGGTCGAAGCCGTGCTGGCGCGCGACTATCCCGTCATCCAGGGCCTGACGCTGTTCTTCGCGTTCGTCTACGTGTTCATCAATCTGGTTGTCGATTGCGCCTACACGGTGTTCGACCCGCGGATCAGGTACTGACGCCATGCAAACGCCAACCGACTCCGCCGCACAGGCGGCCGCCGACCTCCCCGGAGGCGGCAATCCCCAAGTCACCGCCTGGCGGCAGATCCGCCAGGGGCTCAAGAGCTGGCCCGTCATGCTCGCGCTGGTGGTGCTGGCGGCAATCGTCGTCATCGCCCTGTTCGCGCCCGTGGTCGGCACGGTGGATCCCACCCTCCTCAATCCGGGCTCGCGCCTGAAGCAGCCGTTCACCGACTACCTGCTGGGCACCGACGCCTTCGGCCGCGACGTCTGGTCCCGCGTGGCCTACGGCGCCCGCATCTCGCTCATCGCGGGTCTGGGCGCCGCGGTCGTCAGCGTGGCCATCGGCCTGGTCATCGGCGTGATCGCCGGCTGGTTCCGTTCGCTGGACGGCCCGATCATGCGCACCATGGACGCCATCATGGCCATCCCCGGCATCCTGCTGGCGATCGCCCTGGTGTCCGTCACCGGCGCCAGCATCACGACAGTGCTCGTGGCCATCACCATCCCGGAAATTCCCCGGGTGGTGCGCCTGGTGCGCGGCCAGATCCTGACCGTGCGCGGTGAACCCTACGTCGAGGCCGCGCTGGCGCTGGGCACGCCGCTGCCGCTGCTGCTGTGGCGCCACATGGTTCCCAGCACCATCGCGCCGCTGACCGTGCAGGGCACCTACGTGTTCGCATCGGCCATGCTGACCGAAGCCATCCTGAGCTTCCTGGGCGCGGGCATCCCGCCCGAGATCGCGTCCTGGGGCAACATCATGTCCGAAGGCCGCATGTACTTCCGCATGCTGCCCGGGCTGATTCTGTTTCCCGGACTGTTCCTGTCGCTGACCGTGCTCAGCGTGAACATCCTGGGCGACGCCTTGCGCGACGCGCTGGACCCGAAAATGGTGCGCAGGATCTGATGCCGATGACCTACTCTCCCACTCCCCCCGCGGGCGATACCTCGTCCGCCATCCTGGCCATCCGCAACCTGTCGGTGGAAGTCGCCGGCGCGGGCAACCGCGTCGTCCGCAATCTGAGCCTGGACGTGCATGCCGGTGAAACCGTGTGCGTGGTCGGCGAGTCCGGTTCGGGCAAGTCAGTCACGTCGCTGGCCGTCATGGGCCTGCTGCCGCAGGGCATTCTTGGCATCAGCGCCGGCTCGATCCGCGTGGAGGGCGAAGACGTCGCCACCGCCACGCAGCGCCGCCTGCGCGAAATGCGCGCCACCCGCATGTCCATGGTGTTCCAGGAACCCATGACCGCCCTGAATCCCGTGCATACGGTGGGCAAGCAGGTCGACGAAGTGCTGCGCCTGCATCGCAGGAACATGTCGGCGGCGGAACGCCGCGCCAAGGTGCTGGACATGTTCCGGTCGGTGCACCTGCCGGACGTCGAACGCATCTTCGAGGCCTATCCGCACCAGTTGTCTGGCGGCCAGCGCCAGCGCATCGTCATCGCGATGGCGTTGATCCTCGAGCCCAAGCTGCTGATCGCCGACGAGCCCACCACGGCGCTGGACGTCACCACGCAAAAGCAGATCCTGGCGCTGATCAAGGAATTGCAGGTGCAGCACAAGACCGCCGTGCTGTTCATCACCCATGACTTCGGCGTGGTGGCGGAGATCGCCGACCGCATCGTCGTCATGAACCGCGGCGACCTGATCGAAAGCGGCACCCGCAACGAGATCCTGGCCGAACCCAAGCAGTCCTACACGCGCCGCCTGGTCTCGTCCGTGCCCAGCCTGATACCCACGCGCCGCGACGCGCCCGCCGGCGCGCCTGTCCTGCACGTCAAGGGCCTGGGCCGCACCTACGGCGGCAAGAGTTCGCTGTTCTCCCGCAAGGCGGCGCACAACGTCATCGCCGCCACCGACGTCAACCTGACGCTGCGCAAAGGAGAGATCCTGGGCATCGTGGGCGAGTCCGGCTCCGGCAAGTCCACCGTGGCGCGCTGCATCGTCCGCCTGATCGAACCCACGGCCGGCCACATGATGATGGGCGGCGAAGACCTCAGCACCCTGTCCGGCTCCGCGCTGCGCCCCGTGCGCCGCCGCATCCAGATCGTGTTCCAGGATCCGTACCGTTCGCTCAACCCGCGGCGCACCGTCGGCGAGTCCATCATCGAAGGCCTGCTGAACTTCGGCATGCCCCGAGACCAGGCGCTCAAGCGCGCCGGCGAAACCCTGACCGTCGTGGGCCTGAGCCCGGACGCCATGCGCCGCTACCCGCACCAGTTCTCCGGCGGCCAGCGCCAGCGCATCTGCATCGCGCGCGCGCTGGTCATGGACCCGGAAATCCTGGTGGCCGACGAGGCCGTGTCCGCGCTGGACGTCTCGGTGCAGGCCCAGGTGCTGGAGCTGCTGGAACAGGTGCGCGAACGCACGGGCGTGGGCGTGCTGTTCATCACGCACGACCTGCGCGTGGCCGCCCAGATCTGCGACACGATCATGGTGATGCAGCGGGGCAAGGTCGTCGAGACCGGTTCGGCCGAAACCGTGCTGACCGAACCCCGCCATGAATACACGCGCGCCCTGATCGACGCGGCGCCGGGGCGCGACTGGGATTTCCGCAACTTCCGGCCCATCGCGGCAGGCCTGATGCCCGCCGCGGCCCCCGCGACCTGACGCCCCCCGGCCACACACAGGAACCGAGATGCCACAACCGCATGAACTGTCCGCGCAGGAACTCCTGCAGGCGTATCGCAGCAAGACCCTCTCGCCCGTCGAAGCCACGCGCTCGGTGCTGGACCATATCGAGCGCTGGGAACCGCAACTGCATGCCACCTACGCGCTGGACCCGGAAGGCGCGCTGGCCATGGCCCGCGCCTCCGAGGCCCGCTGGATGAAAGGCGAGCCGCAATCCTGCGGCGGCTATACGCTGGACGGCGTGCCCGCCACCATCAAAGAGAACATCGCCACGCGCGGCGTGCCGATTCCGCTGGGAACGGCCGCGACGGACCTTACGCCCGCGGCGGCCGACGCCCCACCGGCCGCGCGCATGCGCGAGGCCGGCGCCGTTTTGCTTGGCAAGACCACCATGCCCGACTACGGCATGCTGTCGTCGGGGCTGTCCAGCTTCCATGCGCTGACGCGCAACCCCTGGGACCTGTCCAAGAATCCCGGCGGTTCCAGCGCAGGCGCGGGCGCGGCGGCGGCGGCCGGCTATGGCCCGCTGCACATCGGCACCGACATCGGCGGCTCGGTTCGCCTGCCGGCGGCCTGGTGCGGCATCGCCACGCTCAAGCCCAGCCTGGGCCGCATTCCCATCGACCCGCCGTTCATGGGCCGATGCGCCGGCCCCATGACGCGCACCGTCGCCGACGCGGCGCTCATGATGGGCGTGCTGTCGCAGCCCGATGCACGGGACCACATGAGCCTGCCGTTCCAGGACTTCGACTGGCTGAACCTGGAACAGGACGTGCGCGGCCTGCGCATCGGCCTGCTGATGGACGCCGGCTGCGGACTGCCACTGGATCCCGAGACCCGCGACGCCGTCGAAGCCGCCGCGCGCGCCTTCGAGGCCGCGGGCGCCATCGTCACGCCCATGCAGCCCTGGATGACGCCGGCCATGCTCGACGGCGTAGACCGCTTCTGGCGCACCCGTTCGGCGATCGACCTGGGCGCGCTGCCCGAATCGCGCCGCGCGAAGATCCTGCCCTTCATCCGCGCCTGGGCCGAAAGCGGCGGCGGCCAATCCGGCGACGCCGTGTTCCGCAGCTACTACGAGACGCTGAACGTGCGCGCCCGGACCGTGGCGGCCTGCGCCCCCTACGACTACGTGCTGTCGCCCGTGGCGCCCGTCGTGGCCTACAACGCGGAATGGCCGTCGCCCACCAACGAGGTCGCGACCACGATGCACCACATCGGCTTCACGCTGCCCTTCAACATGAGCGAGCAGCCCGCCGCGTCGGTCAATTGCGGCTACACCAAGGCCGGCCTGCCCATCGGGCTGCAGATCGCCGGTGCGCGCTTCGACGACCTCGGCGTCCTGCGCGTGGCCCGCGCCTGGGAACGGATGCGTCCGGCGCAGCGGCCCTGGCCCCAGCCCTCCAAACCGAACTGACTTTCCACGGCAACCCACAGGAATTCCCATGCGTTGGCTTTTGGCAATGATCAAGCACGAAACGAACACGTTTTCGCCCGTGCCGACCCCGCTTGAACGATTCTTCCGCGGCAGTCCCGAGATCCTGGCTGGCGACCGCGCCATCAAGGCCTATGAAAACACCGACAGCGGCCTGGGCGGCTACATCGAAGTGGCGCGCCGCGAGGGCGCCCAGATGGTCGTGCCGGTGGCGGCCGAGTCCTGGCCCAGCGGGCCCGCCAGCGCCCAGACCCACGAACGGCTGTGCGGGCTGATCCTGGACGAGGTCAAGCGCGGCGGCTTCGACGCCATCCTGCTGGACCTGCACGGCGCGATGGTCGCCGAGGGCGTCGAGGACGCAGAAGGCGACCTGCTGCGCCGACTGCGCGAGATCGATCCGACCACGCCGGTGGCCGTGACGCTGGACATGCACGCCAACATCTACGACGACATTGTCCGGAACGCCACGGTCATCAGCGGCTTCCACACCTATCCGCACGTCGACATCCGCGAGTCGGGCGTGCGCGCCGCCAACGTCATCGTCCGCGCCCTGAAGGGCGAGATCAAGCCGGTGATGGCCTGGGCCAACAAGCCCATGCTGCCGCACATCATGTGCCAGGGCACGCATGCCGCCCCGAACCAGCCCCTGCAGGAGCGCTGCAAGGAACTGGAAGCCAACGGCGTGCTGGCCGCGTCCGTCTTCGTGGGCTTTCCGCACGCGGACATCCGCGAGGCGGGCCTGAGCGCCGTGGTCTGTACGGACGGCAACCTGGCCGGCGCCGAACAATACCGCGACGAATTGCTGGAACGCGCCTGGACAGGCCGCGCCGACTGGGTGTTCCATCCCGAACCGCTGGCGCCCACCATCGCGCGCGCCAAGGCCATCGAACAGGGCCCCGTCGTGCTGCTGGACCACTTCGACAACACGGGCTCCGGCGGCACCATGGACACCACCGCGGTCCTGGCCGAAGTGCTGCGCCAGGAACTCGACAATGTGGTCTTCTATGCCATCTGCGACCCGCAGGCGGCGCTGGAGGCGGCGGGTTCCGGCGTGGGCAGCACCATCACGCTGAAACTGGGCGGCAAGCTGCCCATGCCAGCCATCAAGGAGCCCAGCGAACCGCTGGAAATCACCGGCCGCGTCAAGCTGGTGTTCGACGGCGTCTACCTGAACCGGGGCCCCATGTACCGCGGCGTGCGCAATGACACCGGCCTGACCGTCGTCATCGACACCGGCCGGGTGGAGATCGTGGTGGTGTCCCGTCACCAGGAACCCTTCGATATCAATTGCCTGCTGTCGGCCGGCATCGATCCGCAGCAAAAGCGGTATGTGGTGCTGAAAAGCCGGGTGCATTGGCGCGCGGGCTTTTCCGGCATGGCCACCGAAATCATCGAATGCACCGGCGTGGGTGTCACCACGTCGGACTACGGCCAGCTCGAATTCAAAAACGTGCGGCGCCCCATTTACCCCCTGGATCCGCTGTAAATCCACCGAATTGTCGACAAAAAGGCCGGCGCGACAGCGCCGGCTTTCATTTTGAAATCTTCGGTAACTGACGCGTTTCCGGGGAGACACCTGTCTCGGTATACTGCCGCGGGCCTTACAGGCCGATGAATACGTGTATTCCGGACGGCTTGCCCGTGGGCAGCCGGGCGCGGCGGCGAATGCGGCCTCGACCATCGGATATGACTCGATAATCAACACAGAAGCAGACGATGAAAAAGAGCGTAGCGATCACCCTGGGTGTGGTCATAGTGGGAGCGGGAAGCTGGGTAGGCGCCACGTGGTACACCGGCAAACGCATCGAGGAAAGCTCGCAGCGCCATCTGGCCGAGGCCAATGAAAAGCTGGCCAAGCTCACGCCGCTGTTCGGCCTGCGCATCGATCAGTTGAAGTACGAGCGCACCCTGTTCTCGACCCAGGCGCGCTATGGCGTGTCGCTCGTCAAGAACGACAAAAGCCTGGATGACATGCCCACCGGCATGATCGAATTCGACGCCAACGTCGAGCACGGCCCCTTTCCCAAGAGCGCTTTGGCGCGCGGCGCCATCGCTCCCAAGCTGGCGTTCGTCCATGCGGAACTGGCCAAGACCGACAACGTCAAGCCGGTATTCGAACTGACCAAGGACGTTTCCCCCCTGGTCAGCGACGCCATCATCAGCTACGGCGGCGCCTCCTCGTCGACGGCCAAAATCGCGCCGGTCGTCGTCACGCACGACGGCACGACGGTGAACTTCAGCGGCATGCAGATCGACGGCACGTTCGACCGCGACACGCAGGCCGTCACCGCGCAGGGCGTGATGAACGAACTGTTGGTGGACGCCAGCAAGGGCAACGATCCCGTCACCCTTACGCTGGCCGGCATGACGATTGGCCTCGACAGCCGCATGGGCAAGTTCGGCATTTCCATGGGCGATTCGGATCTGAAGATCAAGCGCATCGACGTCGTGCGCCCGCTCGACAAGCTCAAGGTTACGCTGGACAACTTCGCCTATGGCGTAAAACTGTCCGAAGACGACAAGTCGATCAATGCGCAGGCGACCTACCAGACCGGCGACCTTACCGTGAACGACGTGGTGCTGGGCAGCGGCCAGGCCACGCTCAAGGTGGCCAGGATGGACGGTCAGGCCGTCAAGCAGTTCTCCGACACCTACAACCAGATCATGCGCCAGTTCATGCTGGGCGCGTCCGACGAAGGCCTGAAGGACGAACAGTTCCAGGTGCTGCTGGACAACGCCGGCAAGGTGCTGGCCGGCAATCCGTCGTTCAGCATCGATCCCCTGAGCTGGAAGACGGCCAAGGGCGAAAGCAAGCTGACCTTCACGCTGGACCTGGCCAATCCGCCCAACGCCAAGGAACTGACGCCCCAGGAAATCGCTGTCCAGGCCATCAAGAAGATCGACGCCTCGCTGGTGATCTCCAAGCCCATGGTCCGCGACATGATGGTGCAGTACGCCATCAAGAAGGAAGGCCTGACCGCCGATAAGGCGGGCACCGAAGCCGACGAGCATGTGCGCCAGATGTCCGGCATGGCCGAAATGTTCAACGTCGGCAAGAACGACGGCGACAACATCATCGGCAAGTTCACCTTCGCCGATGGCATGGGCGACTTGAACGGCCAGAAGATTTCCGCGGACGAACTGTTCGGCGGCCTGCTGGGCGCGGCCGGCATGGACTCGATGGGCGACGATGACGACATGCCCGGCATCGGCATGGATGCCGAGGAAGAGCCGGCCCCCGCCCCCGCAGTAGGCGTCATGGAAGACTTCAATCTGGAGTCGGTGGCCACCATGCTCGAAGAGATGGGCTACACCGCCAACAAGACCGACGGCGACGAAGGCCCTGTTCTGGTCCTGAGCGCGGGCAGCACTGGCGCCAGCGATCTGCGCCTGGAATTCCTGTGCAACGACTTCACTGAAAAGTGCCTGGACCTGGTGATGACCGCCACCTACAGCACCAAGAAGCCGATGCCGCTGAAGACCATCAATGCCTGGAACCAGGAATACCGCTGGACCCGAGCCTATCTGGATGACAAGAACCAGGCCGTGCTGCAGATGGACATGAACGCGGAAGGCGGGATTGGCAAGGACAACCTGCAGATCCTGCTCAATACGTTCCTGAGCATCGCGGAAGACTTCGGCACCGCCAGCAAAGGCGCGCCCGCCAAGTAAGACGATCCGTCCCGCAGGCGGCGAGAGCTCGACTCAGCCCCTGCCCGCGTGTTCCTCTGGCGAGGATGGCCCCGGCCATCCTCGCCATTTTGTTGCGCGGCACGCGGACCGCCCATGCGGGCATGACGCCACAAGCCCTTCATCGATCCACTACGTGCCGGTCCGGTCGGCAGGCTGCGCGTGCTGGCGTTCGAGCAGGCGCCGATTGACTTCCTCTACGAACTTGCGCCCGTTGGCCACGGACCTGAGCACGATCTCGCTGCTCTTGGCGAACCGGTGGCCGACCCGGACGCAATACGAATTGCAGGTCCAGGCAAGAAACCCCTGGAAGTAGCCCGCCCCATCCACATCCCGCCATTGGACGCCGGTGATGCCTTTGGTCCAGGGGAGGATCCCGCTACTGATCCAGATGCCGTGATCATTGAGGTAAAGCCGTACCGCGCGCTTTGCGATGAAGCTGCCGACCAACACAAGCAAGAAGAACAGGAATATGCCCATGCCAGCCCATCGGTTTGTTTCGTGGATCGACAGTGCCAGCATCCAGAAGCACAGCACCACGACGGCAGGCCGGGCGTATGCGGTCCACGACAGGCGGTATGCGCTTTCGGCCCCGTCTTTCAGGTAACGTTGGTAGTTGGTCTGTTGATCCATCGGCATTTCCTGGATTGGCCGCGGCGATTCGAGGACAGATCAATGCCCCGCCACGCCCGCGGACCATCCCTGTCTCCTGTTTCAGCTTGAATGTCGAACTAGGTCCCAGCGCGAATCTCACCGAGCGTTGCGCGCAGGAGGCACCCAGATAGTCGCGGAGGAGTCTATTGAGCATTCACCGCTTTCGATAATTCTTTTGCTGAACAGCGCTATAGCCAAACGGAATACCTGAACCGGAAATGGCATCGGGCGGACTGAGAAAGGTGGATCACCCTCTCAGCCCGCCCGATGCAGGCCCTGATTGACGAAGAGACCTTACGCGTAGGCTTCCACCGGCAGGCACGCGCAAACCAGGTTGCGGTCGCCGTAGGCGTTGTCCACGCGGGCAACCGGCGGCCAGTACTTGGCATCGCGCAGGGAAGCCACCGGGTAGGCGGCCTGCTGGCGCGGGTAGTCGTGCAGCCATTCTTCGGCCAGCAGCATCTGCGCGGTGTGCGGGGCGTTCTTCAGGACGTTGTCTTCGCGGTCGCGTTCGCCGCGTTCGACCTGGGCGATTTCCTCGCGGATCGAGATCATCGCGTCGATGAAGCGATCCAGCTCGGCCACGCCTTCGGACTCGGTCGGCTCGACCATCAGCGTGCCCGCGACCGGGAAGCTCATGGTCGGCGCATGGAAACCGTAGTCCATCAGGCGCTTGGCGATGTCTTCGGCGCTGATGCCGCTGGTTTCCTTGAGCGGACGGACGTCCAGGATGCACTCGTGCGCCACGCGGCCGTTATGGCCGGCGTACAGGATCGGATAGTGATCGCGCAGGCGGGTGGCGATGTAGTTGGCGTTCAGGATGGCCACTTCGGTCGCGCGGCGCAGGCCGTCGGCGCCCATCAGCTCGATGTACACGAACGGGATCGGCAGGATGCCGGCGGAGCCGAACGGCGCGGCCGAGACCGGGCCGACGCGGGCGTCGCCCGGCAGCTTGCCCTGTTCGTTCACCACGCCAGGCAGGTAGGGCGCCAGATGCGCGCGCACCGCCACGGGGCCCACGCCGGGGCCGCCACCGCCGTGCGGGATGCAGAAGGTCTTGTGCAGGTTCAGGTGGGACACGTCCGAGCCGAACTTGCCGGGCTTGGCCACGCCGACCATCGCGTTCATGTTGGCGCCATCCAGGTAGACCTGGCCGCCGGCCTGGTGGACCAGATCGCAGATTTCGGTCACGGCTTCTTCGAACACGCCATGGGTGGACGGGTACGTGATCATCAGCGCGGCCAGCTTGTCGCCGACCTGTTCGATCTTGACGCGCAGGTCGGCCAGGTCCACGTTGCCGTTGGCGTCGGAAGCCACCACCACCACGTCCATGCCGGCCAGTTGGGCCGAAGCAGGGTTGGTGCCGTGCGCCGACGACGGGATCAGGCAGATGTTGCGCTGGTGCTGGCCGTTGGCCTGGTGATAGCCTCGGATGGCCAGAAGGCCCGCGTATTCGCCTTGCGCGCCGGAGTTGGGCTGCAGGCTGATGTTGTCGTAGCCGGTGATTTCGCACAGCGCGGCCGACAGGCGGTCGATCAGTTCGCTATAGCCCTGGCTTTGCGAGGCGGGCGCGAACGGATGGATCAGTGCGAATTCGGGCCAGGTGATGGGAATCATCTCGGCCGTGGCGTTCAACTTCATGGTGCACGAGCCCAGCGGGATCATCGTGCGGTCCAGCGCCAGGTCCTTGTCGGCCAGCTTGCGCAGATAGCGCAGCATGTCGGTTTCGGATTGCACGCTGGAGAACACCGAATGCGACAGGATCGCGCTCTCGCGCGCGACCGTGGCGGGGATACCGCCGGCGGCGGCCGCATCCAGCGCGTCGATGTCGAGCTCGACGTCATCGCGCTCCAGGGCGGAAGCGAAGACGTTGACCAGCGCCTGCAGATCGCCCACGGTGACGGTCTCGTCCAGCGAGACCGCCAGGCGGGCGCCGTCGACGCGGCGCAGATTGACGCGGGCGCAGTCGGCGGCGGTCAGGACGGCCGGGGTGGCGGCGCCGGTTTCGAGCAGCAGGGTGTCGAAGAAGGTGTCGTTGACGACCTTGACGCCCAGCTTGATCAGTTCGGCGCGCAGGATGGCGGTGCTGCGCTGCACGCGCTCGGCGATGCGGCGGATGCCGGCGGGGCCGTGCCACACCGCGTACATGCCGGCCATCACGGCCAGCAGCACCTGCGCGGTGCAGATGTTGGAGGTGGCCTTCTCGCGGCGGATATGCTGTTCGCGGGTCTGCAGCGCCAGGCGCATCGCCGGGTTGCCCTGCGCATCCTTGGACACGCCGACCAGGCGGCCGGCCATGTTGCGCTTGAACGAATCCTTGCAGGCCATGAAGCCGGCATGCGGGCCGCCAAAGCCGAACGGCACGCCGAAGCGCTGGGCCGAACCGATGGCGATGTCCGCGCCCCATTCGCCCGGGGCGGCCAGCAGGGCCAGCGCCAGCAGGTCGGTGGCGCAAGCGACCACGGCGCCCTGCGCGTGGGCGGCCTCGGCCAGCTTGCGGTAGTCGGAAACGGAACCCGTGCTGTGCGGATACTGCAGCAGCACGCCGAAGCACTCGGGCAGGCCTTCGGCTTCGTCGCCCACGCGGATCTCGATGTCCAGACCTTCGGCGCGCGTGCGCACGACTTCGATGGTCTGGGGATGCACGTGACGCGAGATGAAGAACACCGGGCTTTGCGACTTGGCGCCGCGGCGGGCCAGCGTCATGGCTTCGGCGGCGGCGGTGCTTTCGTCCAGCAGCGAGGCGTTGGAGATGTCCAGCCCGGTCAGGTCGGCGACCATGGTCTGGTAGTTCAGCAGGGCTTCAAGGCGGCCCTGCGAGATCTCGGGCTGGTAAGGCGTGTAGGCCGTGTACCAGGCGGGATTCTCAAGAATGTTGCGCAACACCACGTTGGGCGTCTGCGTGCCGTAGTACCCCTGCCCGATGTAGTTGCGGTAGACCTTGTTGCGGCCCGCGACCTGCTTCAGTTCGGCCAGCACGTCGGCTTCGCTGCGCGACGGCGGCAGCGCCAGCGGTTCCTGGCTGCGGATCTTGGGAGGCACGACTTCTTCGATCAGGGCGTCCAGGCTGGGGCTGCCGATGACGGCGAGCATGGCAGCCTGGTCGGCGTCGGAGGGGCCGATGTGGCGGGGGATGAAGTCGGTATGGGTGTCTAGGGCGCGCGACATGGGGAGATCTCGGGTAGCGGGTGTCGTCGTGGGACGGACGGTATTGCAGCCAGCGTGGCGGGCGCGGCGCCTGATCGGCCCCGCGCCCGCCCCGGACCGGCTTAGCCGTTGGCGACGGCTTCGTAGCCGGCGGCGTCCAGCAGCTTGTCGGCGTCGGCGGCGTTGACCGGCTTGATCTTGAAGATCCAGGCGGTGAAGGCCGATTCGTTGATCAGGTTGGGATTGCTTTCCAGCTCTTCGTTGAAGGCGACGATCTCGCCGGCGACGGGGGCATAGATGTCCGAGGCGGCCTTGACGGATTCCACCACGCCGGCGGTTTCACCCGCGTTCAGCTTGGCGCCGACCTTTACGTCGCCAACGAAAACCAGATCGCCCAATTGATCCTGGGCGGTATCGGTGATGCCGACGACGAACACGTCGCCTTCGGCTTTGACCCATTCGTGGGACTGGGTGTACTTGCGATCGGTGGGCAGACTCATGGGAACTCCTGAGGGAATGCGGGTAGATGAACGGTGTTGCGCGCCTCGCGCGGGCGGCCGCCGCCCTGGCCGGGCCGGCGCTCGCGCGAAGCTTCGAGTTTACGAGTGTTCGACGGCTTTGCCGTTACGGACGAAAGGCAGTTTGCAGGCCACGGCGGGCACCCACTTGCCGCGGATATCGACCTCGACCGTGTCGCCCGGGCGCACGTCCAGCGGCAGGCGGGCAAAGCCGATGGACACGCCCAGCGTGGGCGACATGGTGCCGCTGGTGAGCTCGCCCATGCCTTGCGCCGTGCGCACCGCCATGTGGGCGCGCATGACGCCCCGTTCCTGCAGCTTCAGGCCGATGAAGGCGGCGGGCGTGGCGAATTGCTCCAGTGCGTCGCGGCCGATGAAGCGGCGGTCGGCGTTCTTGAGCGACACCGTCCAGGTCAGCCCGGCTTCGTTGGGCTGGGTCAGCTCGTCCATGTCCTGGCCATATAGGTTCATGCCGGCTTCCAGGCGCAGCGTGTCGCGCGCGCCCAGGCCCGCCGGGCGCACGCCTTGCGCGGCCAGATCGCGCCATAGCTGCACCACGTCGGCGGCGGGCAGCACGATTTCAAAACCGTCTTCACCCGTGTAGCCGGTGCGGGCGACCAGCGTGTCGCCGTCCACTCGGGCGGCGACGAAAGGGGTCAGCGGTTCGGTGGCGGCCTGCCAGGCGGGACGCGCGGCCCACAGCTTGGCGCGGGCATTGGGGCCTTGCACGGCCACCATGGCGAGGTCGCGGCGCGGCGCGATGGCCACGTCGAACGCGCCGGCCTGCTTCACGCGCTGCATCCAGGCGACGTCCTTGTCGGCCGTGCCGGCATTGACCACCACGCGCCATTCGTCGGCCGCGAAGTAATAGATGATCAGATCGTCGATGACGCCGCCCTGCGGATTCAGCATGCAGCTATACAGCGCCTTGCCCGGCACCGTCAGCTTGGACACGTCGTTGGCGACCAGGCGCTGCAGGAACGCGAAGGCGTCCGGGCCCGTCACGTCCACGTTCAGCATGTGCGAAACGTCGAACATGCCGGCGTCCTGACGCACGGCATGGTGCTCTTCGAGCTGCGAGCCATAGGCCAAGGGCATGTCCCAGCCCCCGAAGTCGACCATTCGGGCGCCGGCGGCGATGTGTTCTTCGGCCAGCGGGGTGCGTTTGAGGGTTGCGGACATGCGGGGGAACTCCGGGGCGGCAGCGATGCCAGGGTTACGGAATGCCGTTGGCGACAAGCGGACTGCGCCCGCACAACGGCTGAATCTTCCGCCCCTCTGTCCTTTTGCCTGAGAGTTGCCCCGCGTGGCGGGTTTGCACCTTCGGCGCCTGGGCTGCTCGCTATGTCCCTAGTTCAGGGGCGGCGCCAGGTCTCTCCAGAGTGCTGTTTTGCCGCGTCCGCGCGGTAAAAACCGGGACGGGGCAAGCATGTGCGGTATCGGATGCCTGAGCGATTCTGGGCGAATTGCGCCTTCGGCGGCGGCCGGAGGTACAGGCCGCTCTCTCCCGCAACATGCGTGACAGCGCCGAAAGCATACAACGAAAGCCGTGCGCCGAAAAGGCGAAAGCAGCCCGCCCCCTAGCCCAGCGCCGTGTCCAGCAGCATCATCAGCACAAAGCCCAGCATCAGCCCGCAGGTGGCATAGACCTCATGCCCCTTGCGATGCGATTCGGGAATGATTTCGTGGCTGATGACGAACAGCATCGCCCCCGCCGCGAAACCCAGGCCCCAAGGCAATAGCGGCGCCGACCAGCCGGCGATGGCGGCTCCGAGCACCGCGCCCAGGGGTTCAACCAGTCCGGACAGCATGCCCAGCGCCACCGCGAAGGTCCGCTTGTAACCGGCAGCCAACAGGGCCACCGCCACCACCAGGCCTTCGGGAATATCCTGGATGGCGATGCCGGTCGCCAGCGCGGTGCCGCGCACGGGGTCGCCGCCGGCGTAGCCCACGCCGATCGCCAGGCCCTCGGGCAGGTTATGCAGCGTGATCGCGAAGACGAACAGCCAGGTGCGGCGCAGCCGGTGCGCCTCCATGCCTTCCCTGCCCTTGATGAAGTGCTCGTGCGGCAGCGTGCGGTCGATGATCAGCAGGACCGCCGCGCCCAACAGCACGGCGGCCGCGACCGTCAGGCCGGCGCCCCAGGGGCCGTAGCCCAGTTCCTTGCCCGCGGCGATGCCGGGCGCCACCAGCGAAAAGGCGCTGGCCGCCAGCATCACCCCGGCCCCGAAACCGAACATGCTGTCCTGCACTTTCTGGGGGATGGTGCGGGCGAAGAGGATCGGCACGGTGCCCAGCGCGGTCGCGCCGGCCGCGACCAGGCCGCCCAGCAGCGCATCGGCCACGTGCGGCGCGCGCACGTCCAGATAGGCCCAGAGCTGATGCAGGGCCAGGCAGGCCACCATGACGGCCAGCGTCCAGACGCTGATGCTGGTGGCCGCGGGCCGCACGCGATGACGGCTGAAGGTATTCATTTGCCGCGGCACTCCTTCAAGAAATGCGCTTAACCCTTGGCTGCCGCGTAGCGGCGGGCCACTTCGGGCCAGTTCACCACATTGTAGAAAGCGCCGATATATTCCGGCCGGCGGTTCTGGTACTTCAGATAATAGGCGTGTTCCCAGACATCCAGGCCCAGGATCGGCGTATTGCCCTGCATCAGCGGGCTGTCCTGGTTGGCGCTGCTCTCCACCACCAGTTTGCCGGCGGGCGTCACGCTCAGCCAGGCCCAGCCGCTGCCGAAGCGGGTCAGGGCCGCCTTGGTGAAGGCCTCGCGAAAGGCGGCCAGCCCGCCCAGCTCCGATTCGATGGCCGCAGCCAGCGCGCCATCCGGCGCTCCGCCGCCTTCGGGCGACATGACGGACCAGAACAGGCTGTGGTTGGCATGGCCGCCGCCATGATTGCGCACGGCGCCTCGAATGGCTTCGGGCAACTGGTCCAGGCGCGCGACGAGGGCTTCGACGGATTCGTCCGTGACGATGCCCGCGCCTTCCAGCGCGGCGTTCAGGCTGGTGACGTAGGTCTGGTGATGCTTGCTGTAGTGGATCTCCATCGTCATCGCATCGATGTGAGGCTCCAGCGCGTCATAGGCGTACGGCAGGGTCGGAAGGGTGTAAGCCATGCATGTCTCCGTCGGATCCGTCCCCCGGGTTGAGGGCAATGATCAAGATCAAAAACATAAATGATATGTATTTTTATTTAATATAACAATGGCGGATTGCCGTTGCCGGTCCACGGCCGCCCGGATCGCCTCCGGCGGCCGCGCCTCAGGCGCCGCCGCCTACAATGCCTGGCCGCACGCCACGCCGGAGGCCCAGGCCCATTGGAAGTTGTAGCCGCCCAGCCAGCCCGTGACGTCGACGGCCTCGCCGATGAAGTAAAGGCCGGGGGTTGACTTGGCCTGCATGGACTTCTGGTCCAGGCCCCGCGTATCCACCCCGCCACGCATCACTTCGGCTTTCTTGTAGCCCGCCGTGCCGCTGGGCACGAGCGTCCATTGATGGATGTCCTGCGCCAGCGCGCGCAGGGTCTTGTCCGGCGCATCCGCCAGGCGCAGCGCCGCCAGGCCGGGCTTGCCACCCTGCTCCGCCAGGTGCAGCCAGCGGTCCGCCAGGCGCTTGGGCCACAGTCCGGCCAGCACCGTGTGCAACTGCTGCCGGTTGCCGGACTTGGACGCCAGCAGCTCCTGCGCCAGGTCGCGGCCGGGCGCCAGGTCGATCACGATCGGTTCGCCGGGCTTCCAGAAACTGGATATCTGCAGGATCCCGGGACCGGACAGGCCCCGGTGCGTGAACAGCAGGTCTTCAAGGAATTCGCCGCGCGTCTTGCCCTGGCCCGTGTGCAGGTTCACTTCCAGCGCCACGCCCGACAACTCGGACAATGCCTGCCATTGCGCGGGATCGAACGTCAGCGGCACCAGCGCGGGCCGCGGTTCCACCACCTTGAGGCCGAACTGGCGCGCGATCTTCAAGCCGAAGTCGGTCGCGCCCAGTTGCGGAATCGCCATGCCGCCGGTCGCCACCACCAGCTTGGCGGCGCGGATCGCGCCCTGGCCGGTGCGCAGCTCGAAACCCTGCTCGCCGTGGGCGATCTCGGCCACCGAACAGCCCATGCGCCACTGCACATTGCCGGCGTCGCACTCGGCGCGCAGCATGTCGATGATGGATTCGCTGGAATCGTCGCAGAAAAGCTGTCCGCGGTGCTTCTCGTGCCAGGCGATGCGGTGGCGCTTCATCAGCGCCAGAAAGTCCTGCGGCGTATAGGCCGACAGGGCCGACCGGCAGAAATGCGGATTATCGGAAAGAAAATTGGCGGGTCCGGCGCCGATGTTCGTGAAGTTGCAGCGGCCTCCGCCGGAAATGCGGATCTTCTCCGCCAGGCGCTCCGCGTGGTCGACCAGCACCACGCGCAAGCCGCGCTGACCGGCCACCGCTGCACACATCATGCCAGCGGCGCCGGCGCCGAGTACGGCTACATCAAACATCAGGACTCCAGACCCGCCGGGTCTTACTCTTCGATCAGGCAATCAACGTAGTAGCGCTTTTCGCCGTCCGGACCTATTTCATCGGCCAGGCCGTGGATATAGGTTTCGAAGCCGGGGAAGCGTTCGTTGAACTCGCGCGCGAACTGCAGGTATTGCACGATGGTGCGGTTGAAGCGCTCGCCCGGAATCAGCAGGGGAATGCCCGGCGGATAGGGCGTCAGCAGCACGCCGGTGACACGCCCTTCCAGCTTGTCGATGTCGACGCGCTCGACCTCGCGGTGCGCCATGCGCGCAAACGCGTCCGACGGCTTCAGCGCGGGCACCATGTCGCTGAGATACATCTCGGTGGTCAGGCGGGCGACGTCGCGCGCGCGGTAGGCCTCGTGGATTTCCTGGCACAGATCGCGCAGGCCCATGCGCTCGTAGCGGCGCTGGCCCCGGCAGAAGTCCGGCAGGATGCGCCACAGCGGCTGGTTGCGGTCGTAATCGTCCTTGAACTGCTGCAAGGCGGTCAGCAGCGTGTTCCAGCGGCCCTTGGTGATGCCGATGGTGAACAGGATGAAGAACGAATACAGGCCGGTCTTTTCGACCACGACGCCGTGCTCGGTCAGGTACTTGGAGACCAGCGCGGCGGGGATGCCCGTTTCGCCAAAGCTGCCCGACATGTCCAGCCCCGGCGTGATGACCGTGGCCTTGATCGGATCCAGCATGTTGAAACCTTCGGCCATTTCGCCGAAGCCGTGCCAGTGGTCGTTGGACTCCAGGATCCATTCGTCGCGGTTGCCGATGCCTTCCGACACCAGGCGGTTCGGGCCCCAGACCTTGAACCACCAGTCGTTCTTGCCGAACTCGGATTCCACCTTGCGCATGGCGCGGCGAAAGTCCAGGGCTTCGCGGATGCTTTCCTCGACCAGCGCGGTACCGCCCGGCGGCTCCATCATGGCGGCGGCCACGTCGCACGACGCGATGATCGCGTACTGCGGGGACGTGGACGTGTGCATCAGGTACGCCTCGTTGAACACGTTGCGGTCCAGCTTGCGGGTCTCGGACTCCTGCACGATGATCTGCGAGGCTTGCGAGATGCCTGCCAGCAGCTTGTGCGTGGAGTGCGTGGCAAAGACCATCGCGTCCTGGCTGCGCGGACGGTCCACGCCGATGGCGTGCATGTCCTGGTAGAACTCGTGGAACGAGGCGTGCGGCAGCCAGGCTTCATCGAAGTGCAGCGTGTCGACATAGCTGCCCAGTTGATCCTTGATCATTTCCACGTTGTAGATGACGCCGTCGTACGTGCTTTGCGTCAGCGTCAGGATGCGTGGATTCTTGTTCACCGCTTCGCGCGCGAAGGGGTTGGCTTCGATCTTCTTGCGGATGTTGTCCGGATGGAATTCTTCCAGCGGGATCGGACCGATGATGCCCAGGTGGTTGCGCGTGGGACGCAGGAACACCGGGATCGCGCCGGTCATCGTGATGGCGTGCAGGATCGACTTGTGGCAATTGCGGTCCACCACCACCACGTCGCCCGCGGCGACGTTGGCATGCCACACGACCTTGTTCGAGGTCGAGGTGCCGTTGGTCACGAAGAAGCAGTGATCCGCGTGGAAGATGCGCGCGGCGTTCAGTTCGGATTCGGCGATGGGGCCGGTGTGGTCCAGCAACTGGCCCAGTTCGTCCACGGCGTTGCAGACGTCGGCGCGCAGCATGTTCTCGCCGAAGAACTGGTGGAACATCCGTCCGACCGGGCTCTTCAGGAATGCCACGCCGCCCGAGTGGCCCGGGCAATGCCAGGAGTACGAACCGTCCTGCGCGTACTTGACCAGTTCGCGAAAGAACGGCGGCGGCAGGCTGTCGACGTAGCTGCGTGCTTCGCGGATGATGTGGCGCGCCACGAATTCGGGGGTGTCCTCGAACATGTGGATGAAGCCGTGCAATTCGCGCAGGATGTCGTTCGGAATGTGTTCCGACGTGCGGGTTTCGCCGTACAGGTAGATGGGGATGTCGGCGTTGCGAAAGCGCAGCTCGCCGATGAACATGCGCAGGTTCTTGATCGCGCTGGCCACGTCCTCGGGCGAATCCACGTCGAACTCTTCATCGTCGATCGACAGGATGAAGGCGCTGGCGCGGCTTTGCTGTTGCGCGAACGAACTCAGGTCGCCATAACTGGTCACCCCGATCACCTCGACGCCCTCGGCCTCGATCGCGGCTGACAAGGCTCGGATACCCAAACCGGACGCGTTCTCGGAACGGTAGTCCTCGTCGATGATGAAAATGGGGAAGCGGAATTTCATGCAGGCGCTCCTGGGGGCAAGGCGAATCGGACGCGTATCGCGGCGCGAAGGTACTGCTAGTAAAGACCGTCCGATGACAGACGGCGCGAGCACCCGCCGGGAGGCGGGAATTGCGGAATTGTAGGGCTGTTTTTCTTACAGTCCTACGGGAAATCCCCAGAAGGCCGCCAGGCCGTTGTCCTGACGCCAAAAGCGGGGGCCGGCGTGCTCGAGCGCGTGGGAGGGCGGCGTCGGCCCGGCTGGCGTCTTCAGGACGCCGGGGCGGCGGCAACCTGTCGTCGGCGAGGCAGCGCCTGCCTAACGGATGGTCTGGGCTTCGCCGGTCTGCAAGGCGGCCGTGAACAGTTCGAAGTAGGCGGGGATGGCCTCGGCGGCCCCGTAGCGGATGCGCCGTTCGACCTTGGCGATGGCGCCAAAACAGACTTCCGCCCCCGGCTGGCCGCAGACCAGGACCACGGGGTCCTCGTCGTCGCAGACTTCGTACAAGCCGCCGTGCGCGCGGCGCCCGACCTCGTAAAGGTAGGCGGCTGCGCCGACGGTTTGCATGGGGGTCAGAGGCAGCGACCCGAGATGGGCGGCCTCCAGCGCGTCATCCAGCGCATGGATGCTGGACGGCGAGTAGTCCAGCACGGCGCCGGTGGACCCGGCGGCCTGCACAAAATCTTGCGCGGCATCCGCCACACGCGTCACGAATTCTTCCTGCACTTCGTCGCGCGTAGCGTCCTGGTTTATCTTGAGGAAACCAAACATCGTGGGCTCCTTTGTGAAAACCGCAAGCGGCGTTAGCCCCATTATAGGCAAGCCACCCGCCTATACTGCCCAAACTCTCCCAACCGTTCCCAATTCCCAACAGTCAAATGACCTCTGTTCTTGTCCGACGTTTGATCGCATCCGACGCTGCCTCCCTGCGGCAGCTACGTCTGGACGCCCTGGTTGAAACGCCGGAATCGTTCGGATCGAGTTACGAAGAGGAACACACGCTGACATTGGAGGACATCCACGCATGGATCTCGCCCGCCAATGATGGCGCCATGTTTGGCGCCTTCGCCGATGGCGTCCTTGCCGGCATGGTGGGCGTCGGCCGCCAGCGCATGCTGAAGATGCGTCACAAGGCGCATATCTGGAGCATGTACGTGGCGCCGGCCCAGCGTGGCCGCGGGCTGGCACGGCTGCTGATGCAGGCGGCGATCGCGCACGCGCGGACCATGCGCGGCATCCGTCAGGTGCAATTGAGCGTCACCGCCAACAATGCGCCGGCGGCGGCCCTGTACGCGAGCCTGGGCTTTGACGTGTATGGAAACGAGCCCGAAGCGCTGTGCGTGAACGGCAAGCTTTACGACGAAGCGCTGATGAGCCTGCCGCTGGCCGGCGAATAGCCGCCCCGGCGCGGCGTCAGGCGGCGCCTGCCCGCCGGCGCACGCCGTACGCGCACACCTGGTTGCGGCCGCCGTCCTTGGCCTTGTATAGCGCCTGGTCGGCCGCCTTGATCACAGCGTCCGGCGCGCGCAGCGCATCGCCGCGTTCCGCCACGCCGATGCTGACCGTCACCCGCAGCGGCCTCGACCCGCGGCTGCCGCGGCTATTGCGGCGGCGCTGGCCGATCTGATCCGCCTTCGGACGGGCGGGTTTGTCGCGCAACCGCATCTGGTAGGCCTCGATGGCGCGCCGGACCGTTTCCAGGTGCGGCATGGCCTCCGCCGCGGTCTTACCCGGGAACACCAGCGTGAACTCCTCGCCACCGTAGCGGTAGGCATGGCCGCCGCCCGGCACGCGCCGCAACTGCGACGCCACCATGCGCAGCACCTGATCGCCTACATCGTGGCCATGGGTATCGTTGAAGGCCTTGAAGTGGTCCACGTCGGCCATCGCAAGCGTATAGACGCGCCCCATGCGCTGCAGCCGCTCGTTCAGGGCGCGCCGGCCCGGCAGGCCGGTGAGCTCGTCGCGGAACGCCATGTGGAACCCTTCGTGCGCCAGCGAGATGCACAGCGCCGTCAGCGATGCGGCGGACATCAGCGCCAGTTCGATGGGATGGCTCGCGGCGCGCGGCAAGGCCCACGCCATGCACACGAAGCCGAGCCATTGCCCCGCTTGCTGCGGACGCCCATAGCGCAGCAGCAGCAGGGTCAGCGTCAGGCCGGTGGCCAGCAGGGCGACCAGCGCCTCGACCGGCACGCCCAGCCGCGCCAGCATGCCTTGCAGCGCAAGCGTGCCGAACAGATCCCCCAGGCCGTCCTTGCCGGCCAGCGCGATCACCGCCACGCCGGCGGCCATCAGGCCGATGCGGGCCGCCATGTCCATCAACATGCTGGAACGTTCCGACCACAGGGCATTGATCGTGTAGACGAGTGACCACCAGGCCAGCAAGGGGCCCATCGCCCACGGCGCCTGCCGCGCGAGGGTGGGCCAGGCCGCCGTGACCGCCAGCACGCACAGCATCAGCGCCATCGTCTGCGAACGCTGGTACATGAGGCAGATCGCCGCGCCGATCAAGGCCATCACCCACGGCACGAACGGCACGATCAGGGTCAGCGCGGGCGGCCATTCCCGCCAGAACAGAAGTCCCACCGCGGCGGCCACTGGCAACGCGGGATAGAACAGTAGGGGCAGCCAGGGAATATGGGGGTAACGCACGGATCGGGCCTTGCTCACGCTTGCAGAGATGACGTCGCCAAATCGGCAAACACATGTACTCTTTTTACGGACGCATGATGGGGTTCTTTAGCGCAAGCCGCGTAACAGCGGGCGCCGCGTCCGTGCTATGTTTTCCCGCTCCACTCGCAAAACGCCCCTTATGAAATTCCTGATCAATATCGATGTGCCCGATCTTGAACACGCCATCGGCTTCTATCAGCGAGCCTTCGGCCTGACCCTGGGGCGCCGATTGGGTCCGGCCGCCGCGGAAATGCTGGGCGCCGACGCGCCCATCTATCTGCTGGAAAAGGCCGCGGGCACGCCGGCCGCCGGCGCCACGCGCCAGCCGCGCGACTACGCACGGCACTGGACGCCCGTGCATCTGGACGTGGTGGTCGACGACGTCGACCGCGCGGTCGCCCAGGCGGTGGCCGCGGGCGCGCATCTGGAGGACCCGGCCGCCACGCATGCCTGGGGCCGCATCGCACACCTCAGCGACCCCTATGGCCACGGCATCTGCATCGTGCAGTTCCTGGGGCAAGGCTACGACGCGCTGGCGTTGAACGAACCCGCCGCGCCCAGGGCGCTGCGCTTCCCGTCGGCGGCCGACGCCGATTTCGAAGCGTTGCTGGCGCTGCGTATCGACGCCATGCGCGAAAGCCTGGAGCGGCTGGGCCGCTTCGATCCGGCGCGCGCGCGTTCGCGCCTGCGCGACACGTTCCGGCCGGAATGCACCTGGTTCATCGAGCAGGACGGCCACCGCGTCGGCTTCTATGCCGTGCGCCCCGACGGCGACGGCCTGCGCCTGGACCACCTGTATGTGCAACCCGCCAGCCAGGGGCAAGGCGTGGGCGGCCAGGTCATGCGGATGATTCTGGAAGACGCCGACAGCCGCGGGCTGCCGGTGGCCGTGGGCGCGTTGCGCGACAGCGATTCGAATCGCTTCTACCGCCGGCATGGGTTCGTCCAGACCGGCGCCAGCGAATGGGACATCGACTACCTGCGGCCGGCCCCGGCGCCCAGGCGCTGAAGGCTCAGGTGCGGGGCAGCGTGACGCCGCGCTGGCCCTGATACTTGCCGCCACGGTCGCGGTAAGAGGTTTCGCAGACCTCGTCGCTTTCCAGGAACAGCATCTGCGCGCAGCCTTCGCCTGCGTAGATCTTGGCGGGCAGCGGCGTGGTGTTCGAGAATTCCAGCGTGACGTGGCCTTCCCATTCGGGTTCCAGCGGCGTGACGTTGACGATGATGCCGCAGCGGGCATAGGTGCTCTTGCCCAGGCAAACCGTCAGGACGCTGCGGGGAATCCGGAAGTACTCCACCGTGCGCGCCAGCGCGAACGAGTTGGGGGGGATGATGCAGACACCGCCCTTGAAGTCCACGAACGAGCCTTCGTCGAAATTCTTGGGATCGACGATGGTGGAGTTGATGTTCGTGAAGATCTTGAATTCATCGGCGCAGCGCACGTCGTAGCCGTAGCTGCTGGTGCCGTAGCTGACGATGCGCCCGCCATTGGCCGTACGGACCTGCCCCGGTTCAAAGGGTTCGATCATGCCGGCTTCGGCCTGGCGGCGGATCCAGCGGTCGCTTTTGATGCTCATGGTGGGATGGGTGCTAGGGGATGGAACGGGCCTCATTTTATCCCGACCGCGCCCGGCCTGCCGGCGGGCGGGCGGGACAGCCTGGTCCCGCCCCTGCCGGCGCGCCGGATCAGTTGCCGAAGAGGCTTCGGTAGACCAGGGAGATTCCGTTGACCGACCCGCCCTTCAAATCCAGGGACAGGCCGCGCGCCAGGCGGTAGCTGGCCCGCCCGACCGTGTCGCTGCCCGACAGCGCCTGCTCGACGCTGAGCGTGATGCCATTGGCGAAATTCTTGCTGGCCACCAGGAACTGCGTCGAAAGGTCGCTGCCGATGTCCCGGTTCACGTTGCCGGCAACCGTGCGGTCAGGCAGGATGCTGCCGGAACTGCCCATGTTGCCGGTGCGCACGGCGACGTCGTCCAGCCCGAATTGCTTGAAGAACGGCTGCCCGCCTCCCAGCAGGGCGGTGCCTATCGACACCAGCAAAGCGGCGTCGCCCCCGCTTTCGTCGGGGCCGCGCCCCAGCAGCAGCCAGGAAAGCTTTTCGACGTCGCTGACTTCGGGGTGGGACACCAGGTCGATGCGCGGCCGCTGCGCCGTGCCCACCACCCTGACGCCCGCCTCGACCAGTTCGCCGGTGCGCAGCGCCTCGATGTCCAGGATCGGGTTGTCCAGGCGGCCCTGGAACGTCAGCGTGCCCCGGTTCAACCGCAGCCGCTGGCCATAGGCCTCGATGCCCCCGCCGCGCGTGCGCAACTGGCCCCAGCCCGTCAGGCGCCCATCGTTGAGCCGGATCTGGATGGAACCCAGCAGGCCCGCGTCCAGTCCCATGCCGGTGATGTAGAAACGCGGCCCCATGTCGAACTTGAGGTCCATGCTGGTCTGCAGCGGCGTCGAGACCGCCGAGGGGTCCTCGCCCGCCCGGATCACCCTGACGTCGTCGTCCAGCGAAGGCACGCCCTGCAGGATCTCCAGGCTGAACCAGCCCGCGTCGGCGCTCAGATTGCCGACGATCTCCAGGCGCGGCATGGCAGCCCTGACATCGACAGTGCCGGACACCATGGCGTAGCGGTCGGAGCGCTGCAAGGCAGGGAAGCGGAAGAGCGTGAGCCGCACGGCGCCGCCGCCATCCATGAAATTCCAGTCGCCCTTGGCTTCGGCGTATCCCCCCTTCGCCCCGGGATTGCTCGTGATCCATTCCTTGGTGCGCCATTCCGCCGGCATGACCCGCAGCGACGCCGGGAACCGCAGGCTGTCCAGCACCAGCCTTTCGCCGTCCAGCCGCGCGGAAAGCGTGCCGTCGATCAGACGCACGCCATCATCGATCCGCACGATCCGCAATTTTTCGCCCCGGATATTGCCGGTGGCGGTCCACTTGCCGGCCAGGGTGCCCTGGGCCTCCAGGTTGGCCCGGAGCGTCCCCCCGATCTCCATCGAGTCGCCCACGAACAGGCCCATCCAGGCCAGGTCGGCGATGTCGGCGTTGAGCCTGACGCGCAGCGGCTGGCGGGGATCCAGCGCCATGCCGCCCTGGGCATCCACCACCAGCACACCCGTGCCGGTGCCGCTGATCGAGCCCATCTTGTCGGTGGACAGATCCACCGTGGCGTCCAGCCGGCTGGCGTTGGGGGAGGTGGGCGTGGCGGTCAGGCCCAGCACCAGCGACTTCACGCCCAGCGGGATGGGCGGATCGCCTGGAATCAACAGGTCGCCCGAGCGGCGCGCGATGCGGGCCCTGCCGGCCAGGCGGCCGTCGAACTTCAGATCCCACAGCGCATCCAGCGCAATGCGGCGCTGGCCGTCCGGCACCATCGCGTTCACGCGTCCGGACTTGCGGCCCAGCTTGGCGGCGGCGTCGGGATCGACCGCGGCGATCAACTGGCGCGCGATGGGCGCGCTGATGACCAGATTGTCGACCTGTCCGGCAGTTTCCCAACGCTTGCCGCCCCCGCGCGAGCCCCCATGCGCCAGGGTCAGGCGCTCCTTGCCCGGCAGGGTCAGGCTCACCGAGGTCTGGCCGACCTGCCATTGCCATTGCGGCGCCACGGCGGACGGCAGGAAGGTCAGCGCGACCGGGCGGTCCGCGGACACGGAAAAACCCGCGGTGTTCGCGGTGAACCGGGAGAACGTGCCGCGCCAGCCCACCAGCACCGCGTCGGGCTGGCCGGCGGATCCCCTGCCCCAGCCTCCCGCAAAAACAAGATTGGCCTGCGCCCGAGACTGGCCGATGATCCCCGGACGCGGGCTGGCAGGGGTGTAGCTGGCGGAGATCTCGCCGCGATGGGCGGCCACGGCGCCGTCGAGCCGGGCCTTTACCTCCGCGCCGCCCGGCAGGTCGGGCCAGAAGGCATCCAGTTGAGGCGCCTGGGCATCCAGCGTCAGCGCGCCATCCGCCGCGCCCAGTTCGCCCGTCGCCCGGACACGGTTACGCCCCAGCCTCAGGTCCACATCCAGGCCCTGGATTCGCAGCCCGGCCAGAAAGGCCAGCGCCGGATCCGGCGCGCCATCCGCGGCCGCCGTGGCGGCCGACGTAGCCGCCGACGGAGCTGGCGTAGGGGCCGGCGTAGGGGCCGGCGTAGGCGCCGCCACGTCAACCTGCGCCTTCAACGTGCCGCTCAGGGGCTGCCTGTTCCAGCGGCTGCCCTCTTCGAAGCGGAGGTCGAACGCCGCGCGCCGCAATTGACTCAGGTTCTCGATCTCGGCCTGCACGTCGGCGCGCAGAGTCAGCAGCGCGGGGGGGATGGCGTTGCCCGCCCAGGGCGCCAGGTCCAGGCGCTGGGCATCGAGCGACCCGACTATCCTGTCGCGCCCTGGGGCATCCCCAGCCTGCAGGTCGAATTGCGCCGCCAGCGTCGATTTGTCGGGTAACTGCGCGCGCGCCCGGGCGCTGCGCAGCACCAGGGGCGTGCGGGGCGCCAGATCGGCAACCACATCCAGCACCAGGTTGGAGCCCGAGCCGTCCAGCTTGGCCTGAATTCCATCCAGGGATCCCGCGGCATCCGCGCGCAACGCGACCAGGCACGCGGGCGCCGGGGGCCCCATCGGGGCGGTCGGCGCCGTCGGGGTGGCCGAGGCGGCCGGCGGATTCTGCGCGGATTTGCCCTTGCCGCCCGCGGCGGCATCGGTGCGCCCCTTGGCGGCCCCGCGCGCGGCTTCGTCGGCCTTGGGCCTGGCCGGCGCGGCGGCCGGTCCGAACACGCCGCTCAGCCGGTCGGCCTGGCACAGCGGCGACTCGGGCCCCGAGCCTCGGGCCGCCACGTCCAGGCGCGCGGTAAAGGGCCAGGGATCGGCCATGCCCTGCAGCTCGGCCTGGCCGCTCACGTCGGCCTCGCCCATTTCGTGGCCCACGCGCAGGCTGGCGATCCGCAACTGCGCGCCCTTCTGCCCGGCCGCGAAGGTGGCGTTCAAGTCTTTCAGCGTCACGGGCAGCGGCTGGCCGTCCTGAATGAGCTGGAATTCCCCCAATGCCATGCGGTCCACCGCGATGTCCACGGGCAGGGCCGGCAGGGTAAAGGGTTCCTCGCCGTCTTCGGCGGGCGGCGTCTCGGGCGACGAAGCGATGGCCACGCGGACCGATCCCGCCGAGACATTGCGCACATGCAGCAACCGGTTTCCCAGCGCGCGCCAGTGCACCACCAGATTCAGATCGGTGATGCCGACGCGCGTACCGCCCGTTTCCAGGTCCAGCTTGCCCACCGTCACGCCCCGCAGGATGGAGCCGTTCACGTCCAACGCCTGCCCGTTCAATTGCTGGGCCGCGGTGGTCAGCAGCAGGCGCGTGCCGTTCTGCGACGCCACCAGCCAGAACACAAACCCGGCCGCCAGCACGGCAAGCATGGCCAGCCCAGGCAGCCACCACACCAGCACATGGCGCAGGAATTTACGCACGACCTTCAAAACGCGATCCCCAGCGAGAAATGCAGGCGCAGGTCACGTTCGCGCTGGCCATAGGCCAGGTCCAGGAACAGCGGACCCGCCGGGGTGCGCACGCGAGCGCCGACCCCATAGCCCACCGCCATCGACATGTCGCCGAACGACTCGGCGGCATCGCCCGCGTCGATGAAAACGCCCATGCCCCAGCGCTCATCGAAATAATGGTCGTATTCGATGCTGCCAACCAGCAGCGTGGGCGCGCCCACGACCGCGTTGTCGCGGTTGACGCCGATGCTCTGGTAGCGGTAGCCCCGGATCGAACGCGCGCCGCCGGTACGGAAGCCGAAATCGTCCGGCACCTGCACATCGCCGTTGGACCAGACGCGGCCGACCTCGCCGCGTATCGTCAGCACGTCCAGCTTGCCGATCGGCCACCACTTCTGGCCGCGCAGCCTCAAGCGTGTGTAGGGCTCGCCCGTATCCAGCGTGACGCCTACCCCGCCGCCCAACGAGATCAGGTTGCCTTCGCGCGGGTCGTATTTGTTGTCGACGTCGCGCCGCAGCCATTCGGCGGTGGCCGTCAGCGTGGGCAGCGTGAAGCTGTCGCCGCCGTCAATCTTGACGTGATCCTGCGCCAGCAGCATGCCCCAGCGCGTTTCGTATTCGACCCGGCTGTCGCCCGCGCCCTTGCGCTCTTGCGTGCGGGTGGCGCCCAGCGCGTAGCGGGTCACTTCCAGCCCCTGGATGTCGGAGCGGTCCGCCAGCACCCCGATGGAATCACGGTAGCCGCGCTCGGTCGGCGGCAAGAGAATGTCCATGAAGACGCGCTGGCGCAGGCGGTCTACCCCGAAGCCAGTTTCCATCGTGACGGGCTGGCCAAAAACCACGTTCTGGCGATACAGGGATTCGACGCGCACCCCAGCCTCGTCGTCGACGCCGATGGACGCGGAGAAGCGCTTGGGCGGCGCTTCGACCACGCGCACCTGCACCGGCAGGGTCACCTCGCCATCGGAATCGAACTGGGGCGGCGGTGGCGGCATGGCTCCCGACACCGTCGGATCACCGGCGGGCGCGGCGGCCGCGATGTCGGCGGAGCCCGGCGCGCGCGCGCGGTCCGATACCGGGTCCGTGGGCTGCTGGGTGTCTCCCGGTTCCTGGAGCGACACAAACGCGCCCCGGAAGAAAGCGGTGGACTGCAGGTCCTGCTGCCACTGGTCCAGGCGGTTCTGGTCGAAGGCCGCGCCCACGTTGTAGCGGACATAGCGGTCGATCAGCGTCTCCGGCACCCGCTTGAGGCCTTGCGTGTTCAATTCGCCCATGCGGACCTGCGGTCCGCTATCGATCGAGACGTGCAGGTGGGCGGTGGCGTTGTCGGCATCGATGTCCGCCCGGGAAGAGGTCATGCGCGCCAAGAGGAAATCGCGCGTGGACACGTCGTCCAGCAGCGTCGCCTTGGCCCTGTTCCAGTCGCTGTTGATGAAAGGCTGGCCCTTCCGGAGCCGCCAGTCGTCGCGCAGCTTCTGCACGCGCTGCGCGTACTCGGGACGGGTGATCCGTCCGGCGAACTCCAGATTCACGGACTCGACGGTCGTGCGCTTGCCGGGCACGATGGCGATGTCCCAGGTTTCGCCGCCGATATCGCTGCCGGCCTCCAGCGTCACCTTGGGCGAAAAATAGCCCTGGGTGGCCAGGGCAGCCAGCGTCGCATCGCGCGCGCGCCGGCGCAGGCGGTTGATTTCACCGCCGTCCTGGTCCTCGGCCAGCCGCGCAATCGCGTCGACTGCCTGGGTGATGGCCTGCAGCGCGGCCGGGGGCACGCCGCCCGGGTCCACAATGACCTCAGGGCGCTTGGCCAACGCCTCGCCCGCCATCACGCACAGTCCTGCCAAGAAGGCGCGGGCAGCCCACCGCATATGCTTCAGGTCGGTTGCTGCACGACGATGGAGGGGAATTTCCCGGCCATGTCGCGGGGAAGCGCCGCTACGCCCGCCGCCAGTTTTCTTGCGATGGAACGATACAGCGACGCTGCTTCGCTGCCGGCGTCCGACACGACGGTCGGCGTGCCGGCATCCGTCTGCTCGCGGATCGCGAGCGTCAGCGGCAGGCTGCCGAGCCAGGGCGTTTGGTATTGCTCGGCCATGCGCTGGCCGCCGCCTTCGCCAAAGATGTGCTCGGCGTGCCCGCATTGCGAGCAGATATGGATGGCCATGTTCTCGACCACGCCCAGGATCGGCACATCCACCTTCTGGAACATGCGCAGGCCCTTGCGCGCATCCAGCAGCGCAACGTCCTGCGGCGTGGTGACGATGACCGCGCCCACCACCGGCACCTTCTGCGCCAGGGTCAGGGCCACATCGCCCGTGCCGGGCGGCATGTCGACGATCAGATAATCCAGGTCGCGCCAGTTGGTCTGGCGCAGCAGTTGCTCGAGCGCCTGCGTGACCATCGGGCCGCGCCAGATGGCGGGGGAATCGGCGTCGATCAGAAAACCGATGGAGTTGGCCTGAAGGCCGTGGCCGGTGAGCGGCTCCATGCTTTTGTTGTCCAGGCTCTCGGGGCGGCCCGAGATGCCCAGCATCGTCGGCACGCTGGGGCCATAGATATCCGCGTCCAGCAGGCCAACCTTGGCGCCTTCGGCCGCCAGGGCCAGGGCCAGATTCACGGCGGTGGTGCTCTTGCCCACGCCGCCCTTGCCGGAAGCCACCGCGATAATGTTGCGCACGTTGGGCAGCGGCTTCAGGCCCTTCTGCACCGCATGGGCGGCCACCTTCCAGTTGACGGTCACGTGGGCGTCTGGCGCGCCCGCCCGGGCCAGCGCGGACGCGGCGAGATCGCGGATCTGCCCACGGACGCCGTCGGCCGGATAGCCTAGTTCCAGCGTCAGCGTGACACGGCCGCCGTCCAACTGGATGTCACGATCTTTTACAGAAATACCCAAATCCAAACCAGTATTCGGGTCTTGCACGGCGCGCAATGCGGCGCGAATGTGTTCTATCGTTATACTCATATCACTATGGTTCCGTAGGCAGCGCGGCTTCTGCGGGCCGCCATCCCCTAAAGGATAGCGGATACACGGGAACCTTTCGCTGCGTTTTGCATCCGACATTCATGACCAACACTCTTATCCGCTTCTTTCGTGCCGTCCTATTCGCCGCCCTGGCCTTGATCGGCATGGCGATGGCGCTGGTGTTCATGCTTTCCACGGCACTCGCCGTGGCGATCCTGTACGTGGTCGCCAAAGTGCGCGGCAAGCCTTTCGGCGTTCGCGCCTATTGGAGCCAGCGCCAAGGCGTGCGCCCGGGACCGTTCCAGCCCGCCACCGCCCCGTTCGCCACGCAGCCTCGCGGCGACGTGATCGACGTCGAGGCCCGCGAAATCCGCTGACGGCGCTTTTCCCCCGCGCCTGGCGCCCTCCGGCGCGCGAGCGGGGCTTGGTGCGCCGGGCGGACCCGGCTGTTCTTCCGTACCCGCACCTGCTTCCCTTTCACCAACCCGCCTGACTCGCCTTGCCGCGATGGGCGGGTTGCGTGCTTTCCGGGAGGCTCGGGGCAAGTCCCCGCGCTTGCCCTAAAATGGCCGGCCAAATCCCTTTTCCCCTCAACCTCTGTCGACAACCATGTCTCGCACCCTTTTTGTCACCACAGCGCTGCCCTACGCCAACGGATCCTTCCACATCGGCCACATCATGGAGTACATCCAGGCCGATATCTGGGTTCGTTCGATGCGAATGGCGGGCCACACGGTGCATTTCGTGGGTGCGGATGACGCGCACGGCGCGCCGATCATGCTGAAGGCCGAAAAGGAAGGCATCACGCCCCAAGCGCTGGTGGCCCGCTACGCGGCCGAACGGCCGCAGTACCTGAACGGTTTTCACATCCGCTTCGACCACTGGCATTCCACCGACTCGGCCGAGAACGTCGCCCTGTCGCACGACATCTACCGCGCCCTGAAGGCCCAGGATCTGATCGAAACGCGCTCCATCGAGCAGTTCTACGATCCGGTCAAGGGCATGTTCCTGGCCGACCGCTACATCAAGGGCGAATGCCCCAAGTGCCACGCCAAGGATCAGTACGGCGATTCCTGCGAAGTCTGCGGCGCGGTCTACGCGCCGACCGAGCTGATCAACCCGTATTCGGCACTGACCGGCGCCACGCCCATCCTGAAGTCGTCCGACCATTTCTTCTTCAAGCTTTCCGACCCGCGCTGCGTGGAATTCCTGCAGCAATGGACCACCGGCTCGAACAAGAACGGCGGCAAGCACCTGCAACCCGAAATGCTCGCCAAGACGCGCGAATGGCTGGGCGCGGAAGACGGCGAAGCCAAGCTGGGCGACTGGGACATTTCCCGCGATGCGCCTTATTTCGGCATCGAGATCCCGGACGCGCCGGGCAAGTACTTCTACGTGTGGCTGGATGCGCCGGTGGGCTATCTGGCGTCCTTGAAGTCGTACTGCGAGGTCAAGGGCCTGGACTTCGACGCCCTGCTCGACCCGAACGGCGATACGGAACAGGTGCACTTCATCGGCAAGGACATCGTGTACTTCCACGCGCTGTTCTGGCCCGCGATGCTGAAGTTCGCCGGCCGCAAGACCCCGGACGCCGTGAACGTGCACGGGTTCATCACGGTCAGCGGTGAAAAGATGTCCAAGAGCCGCGGCACCGGCATCTCGCCGCTGCGCTACCTGGATATCGGCATGAACGCCGAATGGATGCGCTACTACATCGCCGCCAAACTGAACGCCCGGGTCGAAGACATGGACTTCAACCCCGAAGACTTCATCGCGCGCGTCAACAGCGATCTGGTCGGCAAGTACGTCAACATCGCCAGCCGCGCCGCCAGCTTCATCACCAAGCACTTCGACGGCGTCCTGGGCTACTCGGGCGACACCGCCGCGCTGGCCGCGGAATACGCCCAGCAGGCCGAATCCATCCGCGCTGCGTTCGAAGCCCGCGAGTACAACCGCGCCATCCGCGAAATCATGGCCTACGCCGACGGCATCAACCAGGCATTCGACACGGCTCAGCCCTGGGTGCTGGCCAAGGGCCTCGCCACCGCGGACGATGCGCAAAAAGCCGCGCTGCAGGACATCTGCTCGCGTTCGCTGGCAGGCTTCAAGGCCCTGTCCGTGATGCTGGCGCCCGTACTGCCGGCACTGGCCGAGCGCGTGGCGCTGGAACTCTTCGGCGCCCAGGCGCCCTTCACCTGGGCAGACGCCTCGGTGCTGCCGCAGCGCGTCGCGCCGTTCAAACACCTGATGCAGCGCGTCGAGCCGCAAATGCTGGAAGACCTGTTCGAACCGCCCGCCGCGCCCGTCGTGGTGCCCGGCGGCGAGCCCCTGGCCGAGACCATCTCCATCGACGACTTCGCGCGTGTCGATCTGCGCATCGCGCAGATCGTCAATTGCGAGCACGTTGAAGGCTCGACCAAGCTGCTGCGCCTGACGCTGGACGTGGGCGAAGGCCGGCACCGCAACGTGTTTTCGGGCATCAAGTCGGCCTACAAGCCGGAAGACCTGGTCGGCAAGCTGACCGTCATGGTCGCCAACCTGGCCCCGCGCAAGATGAAGTTCGGCGTATCCGAAGGCATGGTGCTGGCCGCCAGCCATGCGGACGAAGCCGAGGATGCCGGCATCTACGTGCTGGAACCGTTCCCCGGCGCCAAGCCCGGCATGCGCGTGCGCTGAGCGGTTCGCCCCGCGCATGAAAAGAGCCCGCCATCGGCGGGCTCTTTTTCGTTCAGAGCGGCAGGCTAGACGCTGCTGGGCGCCAGCGCCGGATCCAGCGAGATCCGTTCGTCGAACACGAAGCACTTGCCTTCGTAGCCCGGCCCGCCCGTGTCCTCGAAGTACTTGAGGATGCCGCCGTCGAGCTGATAGACGTTCTGGATCCCGGCTTCGTTCATATAGATGGCGGCCTTCTCGCAGCGGATACCGCCCGTGCAGAAGCTGACGACCGTTTTGCCCTCGAGTTCGGCGCGGTTTGCCTGCACCGCGGCGGGAAACTGCGTGAAGCGGTCAATGCGCCAGTCGATGGCGTTCTTGAAGGTGCCCTCGTCCACTTCGAACGCATTGCGCGTATCCAGCATGACCACGGGCCTGCCGGTGTCATCCGCGCCCTGCTCCAGCCAGCGCGCCAGCGTATGCGCGTCCACGCCGGGCGCGCGCCCCGCGGCGGGGCGTATCGCCGGATGATCCATGCGGATGATCTCGCGCTTGATCTTGACCAGCAGCTTGCGGAACGGCACGCCGCCGCTATGGCTGAACTTCACTTCGAGGTCGGCGAAGCGCGCATCGGCGCGCAGCCCCTGCAGGAAGGCGTCTATGCTCGCGGCCGGCCCGGCCAGAAACAGGTTGATGCCCTCTTCGGCCAGCAGGATGGTGCCCTTGAGCGCGGCTGCGCTGGCCTGGGCAAACAACTGGACGCGCAACTCGGGAAGGGAATCCAGCGGGACGAACTTGTAGGCGGCGATATTGACGGCGGAAGTCATGGCAAAGCAATAAAAGCAGGCGGCGAAGCCCGTAATAGTAATCGCTGGGCGGGTGGCCCCCCCCCGGCCGCGCTCAGCGGCTGACGATCTCCTGCTCGATCACGGCGTCCAGCACCCACTGTATGGAGGAGGCGCCGGCCGGTGGATTCGGGTTCTTGACTTCGACCACGCGCAGCCGGTAGCGGATGCCGGGCTGGAAATTGAAGCCGGTGATTTCCCCGTACCAGACCTGCCAGGGCTGCGAGGCGCTGTCCCGCACCTGATAGCACATCGCGTGGCCGGCGCCGGCGTTGCACGGCACGCGATCCGAATTGACGTAGACCAGCTTGGTGGGCCCGATCTGGCCGCCGGCCACGGGATCGGCGCGGCGGCCGAAATCCAGCGTGTCGCCCGTGGCGAGCACCCATGTCATGCGTTGCGGACTATTGGTGTTGTCCAGGGAACTGGCGGTGATGCGCGTGAGGCCGGCCAGGAAGTCCTGCTCCAGTTTCATGGCGGGCGGCGCGCACGCCATCATCGTGGACACGGGGTGCGACCGCACGATCAGCAGGCCGTTGGCAACGGTGTAGGGCGCGTTGTACTGGTTGCAGCCGGAAAACCCCAACATCAGGGGCGAGCCCTGCTGATGGATGAAACTGACCGTGATGGGACGTGAATTCGACGAAGGATGGGGCACGGGCCGCAGGCCACCGCCAGGCAGCGTCCAGCGGGCCAGATCCCAGCTCGTCTGCACCAGCATGTCCGAAGCCGATGCGGGCTGGAACCGCGGATCCTGGCCGTCCGCGGCACGCATGGGCGGCGACGAGCAGGCGGCCAGGCCCACCGACAGCAGGCACGGCGCCAGCCTGCGCAAGAAAGCGAAAAGGGGCATGCAGGTCTCCATGAACTATCCGCGGCGCGGGCGTGGAATCACGGCGTCGGCGGATCCTGGCGGCGCTCGAATTCCAGCACGTCGCCGCCGCGCAGATTGAATGTCAGGTGCCGCGGGGCGCCCCCGCTGTCCAGGGTGAATGTGTCGATGGAGGCCAAGGCCCGCAGGTAGTCGGCTTCCAGCTTGGCGCGCTCGGGCGGCACGCAGGCCATGCGCGTCGTGGCGGGTGCGTCGATGAACAGTTTGCCGCTTTGGAGCTTGTACGTGCCCATGTACCGGTTGCAGCCGGAAAAGCCATTGACGCGGTATTGCTTGCCTTGCGCCAGGAATGTCAGCCGTATGGGCTCGCCGTTATCGCCGTGGGGGATGTCCCGCAGCGCGCCTGCGGCTTGCGTCCATCGCACTAGCTCCCAACTGGTCTGAGCCAGCGAATCCGCGCTGGTGGCGGCGTTGGCGGCGGCGGCGCCTTCGGGGCGGGCGCCCCCGATGGAACCGGCGCAACCCGCCAGCGCCACGGTCAAGAGACTCAGGCAGAGCAGCCGGCAACGCGGGGGCAGTAGGGTAAGCATGAGGCGCGACTCCGAAAAAAAATCAGACCCCTAGACTGTAACCGGCATCGGGCCGACGGGCGATTCCATCCGCCCTACAGCCGTATCCAAAAGCAGCACGAAAACTCGCGCGCACTAGCTCCGATGGCGCGGCCTGCTGCATCGAATGCCGCATGGCGGCCCCTTGCGGCGACGAGCAGAATCAACGGCAGAAGGTAGTTCCGGCCAAGCAGGGAATAAAGGGAAAGAGGACCGGGACAGCCCAGTACCGCAAGCGCAGGTGTCCGGCCCATGGGGCCAAAAAATAATATCAACCGGGGAGACACGGCGATGGGATTCTTGAGAACTCTACTGGCGTTATCGGTGGTGCTGGACCACCTGGGCGGGGGCTACGCCGATCAACTGGTGGGCGGCCGGCTGGCGGTACAGCTCTTCTATGTGATTTCCGGCTTCCTTATTTCCTATGTGCTGACAGCGACCGATCATTATCAGGGCGCGGTGGGCAAGTTCTACGCAAACCGCTTCCTGCGCCTGTTCCCGATCTACCTGGCCATCGCCGCCATGACGCTGATGGCCCACGTGGTGAGCGGCGGCTCTTTCTTCCGCATCTACGACGCCCTGCCCTTCAGTGCCGAGATCTTCCTGGTGTTCTCCAATATCTTCATTTTTGGACAGGACTGGCTGATGTTCTTCGGCATCCAGAATGCCCAACTGGCATTCACCGGCAGCTTCGCGCGCAGCGAAGTGCCGCTGTACCAGGGGTTGCTGGTGCCCCAGGCCTGGACGCTGGGCGTGGAGATGAGCTTTTATCTGGTGGCGCCCTTCGTGCTGGGTTCGCCGCGCCGCCTGCTGGCCCTGCTGGCGGCCTCTCTGGCGCTGCGCGGCGTGCTCATCGCGACCGGCATCGGCCTGTCGGACCCGTGGACCTACCGCTTCTTTCCCACGGAACTGGCGCTGTTCCTGATCGGATCGCTGTCGCATCAGGTTTTGCTGCCGCGCATGAAGGCCTGGACCCAGCGCGTGAAGCGCTTGCCGGAACTGGGCACGGCCGCCTTGTTCGCCTACAGCCTGATGCATTTCTCGATCGGGATAAATCCCACGGTGCGCGATGGCCTTGCCGTCATTCTGTTTGCCGCGCTGCTGCCGCTGGCGTTCCTGTTCCAGTCCCGGCACAAGCTCGACAAGGCGATCGGGGAACTGAGCTATCCGATCTATATCTGCCACATGCTGGTGATCATGGCGTTCAGCTGGCTGCTTCACGACGTCCAGGAGCACCAGCCCCTGCTGTTCGCGGCGCTGGTGATCGCGGGCTGCATCGGATTCTCGGCGCTGCTCAATGGATTGATCGCGGACCCCGTGGAACGCCTGCGTAGCCGCCTGCGCACGGATACGGGCAGCGGCGCGGCGCCCGCGGCCGATGCGCGCCGGCGCCCGCAGACGCCGGCCCAGCCGATGGGGACTATTCGCCGCGTGCCTTGATATAGGCGGCCAGCACCAGTTCTATCTGCCGCTTTTCCTGCAAGCTGAGCCGGGCATAGGTGGCATAGGACACGGTTTCGAAGGGCCACGCGGGCGGGACGGAGGGGTCGCCGATGGTGCCGATGGCGCCGCCTTCGCCTGCATTCAGCATCGGCCCTTCGCCGGTGCTGAGCCACATCGGATTCACGCGCAACGCGCGCGTCAATTTGATGAGGGCGTCGCTCGAGGGCTGCTGGCGCTGCCCGCTTTCGTAGTTGCCGATGGCGCTTTGCGACAGGTTGCTTGCGACGGCCAAGTCCTTTTGAGTCCATCCCTGAAGCATTCTTGCGTTGCGCAGACGATGGCTAAACGTGTCCAATCGATCGACCCGAGACATTAATATGAATTTATTTATTTGATTAAAACATCTCAATACAGCGGCCAAATAAACGGATTACGCACCAATTGCCGGGCTAATCCGTAAATCGCGGCAGTGTCCGCTTGGACCGGCTTACGTTAAGGGCACAATATGCCACCGCGCAGGACGCAGCCGATTAAAGATCATATCTATCATCGACTTGCGCACACCCCGCCTTGCCTGGAGCGTGCGCGCCGGCCACCGAGCCGGAGCGCCGGACCGGAAAAACCCGACAGAGTTTATGGTCATTCGCCGCGCAATAAGAATAAATAATGTATCGGCAATACATAATAATTTGCGGGCGCAAAGCCAAAAACAAACGCTGTTTCAATGCCTTCAAGGCGCTTTGCCGCCCGCGCGCTGTTACCATCCGAAACTACAGAAACGTATCTTCACAAAAAAACACGCCCGTGTTTAAATGAAACACGGGCGTGACTTCCCTGCGGAACAGCCTGAACAATGGCCGGCAACGGCCCGGCCATGGCAGGCGCCACGGCCCATTTCCGGCGCCGCGCCCTGTCGCGCCGCCTCATTGGAAGCATCAATGAACAACACGCTGGATGTCATATTTCTGGGCGATAACGATGCCAGGCATGCCAGACTGGTGGAGGCGCTCTCCCACCTGGGATTCAATGTCCGCCGCTGCCACGACCTTGCCGATGTCTACGACAGGTATTCCCGCCGGCCCAGCCCCCTGGTGGTGCTGGAAGCGCCCCTGACCGATGTCCACAACGCCGCCGTGCGGCTGCGCGCCATGGACCGCGGACTGGGGATCGTCGCCATCGCGGGCTTCGCCGACTCGGAAAGCCGGATCCGCACATTGCTCTGCGGCGCGGACGCCTGTCTGCCCCCGGACGTCACGGGACTGGAACTCGCGGCGGTACTTCAGGCGCTGGTGCGGCGCGCGGTAGGCCTGGACGCCATGGATGCGGCATCCGACGCCCACGCAGGGGAAGAACCCGCCCGGGAAGGCTGGCGGCTGGCCAACAAGGGCTGGACCCTGATCAGCCCCCGTGGCCGGACCTTGGGCCTGACCACCGGAGAACGCGACTTCCTGTCCCGCCTGGTCCGGGCGCCCGACCGCAAGGTCAGCCGGGACGCGTTCATTGCCGATGGCGCCGACGATACCGACAGCGGCCTCACGCGGCGCCGCTTCGTGGACGTCATGATCAGCCGCCTGCGCCGCAAGGCCACCGCCAACCAGATGACCCTGCCGATACGCGCCGTGCACGGCTGGGGCTATATGTTCGCAGCCGACATCACGCTGGATCTGGACTATCGGGTATCGGGGAAAGACAGCCGCCCGGCTGGCCAGGAGGACTGGCGCCGTGAAACGGCGGACGCGAGCGCGTCTGTGTAGGGTGCGGCCCAAACCGGGCCTGTGCCTCGCGCGCGCAACGGCGCGAGGAGAAAAAAACGCGGCGCTGCCCTCGAAAGGTAAGACGCCGCGCTAAAACAACACGTGAGCCCGGAGTCATCGGCCGGCACCGATGCCTTCTACCTGGATCACGCGATTCCAACATTCGTGCCTCATACTACTCACGCACGGTCCGGCCGTGGACTTGCCCCGGGTCTCTAGTCCCTGCGCAAGCTGCAACGTGATCAACGCCTGGCAATGCGCCCGCCGGGAATACTGGCGGGCTTATCGCCGATATCAGCGGCGTTCCTTCCGGATAGCCGCCTGATGAGGCGAGTTTAGGACTTCGGACGAATTTCCAGTAATTCTTTGTTGATGGTCTTCCATACTTATTTGATATAGGAAGAGCGTGCGCCCCATGCCATTACAACCGCCCTCCCTCAGGCACCGGCTCCGCAAGGTTCTGGCGCTGTTCCCGCCCAATTGGTGCCTGGCCATCCTGGTGGCGCTGGACGGCTACGCCTTCATGCACCCGGTGCTGCGCGAAGTGCGCGCGCGCGAGTATTCATTCTGGCTCGCGCTGGACAACTGGCATGAAATCATGCGCGTGGTCGGCCTGCTGGAGATCCCGCGCCTGGTGCTCGGCGTCGGCTTGCAAGTGATCGCGCTGGGCCTGATCCTGAAGGCCCGCATCGCGTGGGCGTTCTCGCTGGTGCTGCTGATCGGTATCGGCACGTTCGCCATCCTGGGCGACGGCGGCCGGGCCGGGCTGGGCATCTATACGTTGATTCTCGTGATCGCGCTGATCGCGTACTGGCGGCGCTTCGACCGCGCCAGCGTGACCGCCGGCTCGCTGTTCGCGCTGGTCAGCGTGCTGTCGCTGCTGATCTACGCTATCTTCGGCACGCTTTACCTGGGCAACGAATTCAACCCACCCATCCTGGATGCCGGCACGGCGCTTTATTTTTCCATCGTCTCCATGTCCACGGTGGGCTACGGCGACATCACGCCGCACACCGGCACGGCGCGGCTGTTCACGGCGTCGATTATCATCCTTGGCATTACCGTCTTCGCCACGTCCGTCAGCGCGATCGCCGGGCCGGTGATCGGCGGCAACCTGAAACGGCTGGTCAAAGGCAGGTTTTCCTCCGCCATGAGAAAGAACCACATCATCATCGCCGGCGCGACGCCCCTGGCCCTGAGCGTCTATCAAGGCCTGCGCCGCCGCAACGAAGAGGTCACCGTCATCGTCCCGCCAGGCATGGCGCAGGAGTATCCGGTGGCGGCCGACCTGATCGAAGGCGATCCCTCCAGCGTCGAAGTCCTGCACACCGCGGGCGTGGCGCGCGCGCGCTACGTGCTGGCGCTGCGCGACGACGACGCCGAAAACGCGTTCATCGTGCTGGCCGCCAAGGAAGCCACCGGGGACAACGGCGTCAAGACCGTGGCGCTGGTCAATACCAGCAAGCACCTGGAGAAGATCCGCCGCGTGCAGCCAGATCTGGTTTTCTCGGTGCAGCTCCTGGGAGCCGAGTTGCTGACGCGCGCCATCAACGGCGAACCCATGGACAGCCAGGCCATCACCGATCTGTTCTTCGCCAACGCCGCACCCGCGGCCAAGGCTTCCTGAGCGCCGCTCGGCGTCAGGAAGCGCTGCGGGCGCGCCTGCCCGCCGCCGGCCGTCGCGGACTCGTGCCCGGGGCTTGACGCTCGGGATCGAGCAGCTCGCGGATCAGCGCCACGTGCGCGCGGCGCCGCTCCGGCAGCGGGACGCGCTCATCCGGCCCGAGCAGCGCGGCCATGACGATCGTGTGGACGACAGGGGACAGCAGCAGCCAGGGATGATCCATCGCCACGCCGGCGCGGCACAGGCCGCGCAGGTGCGCGCGCGCCAACAACCGTCCCAGGTCCGCCTGGTGCGCGGCGGCCGTTTCATGGCGCCAGCGCGCCGCCAGATGCGGCACGCGTCCGCTCTCGGCCAGCAGCAGACGCATGGTGCTGACCATGGCCGGATTGGCCAGGCTGATATACAGGTGGTCCGCAATGCGCTCGGCGAGCTGCCGCGGCGTGGCGGCCCCATCCACGATGCCTTCGACGTCGAGCCGGGACGGGCTCAGGTGGCGCGCAAGCAGTGCTTCGAAGACCGCTTCCTTGCTGGAGAAGTGGGCGTACACCCCGCCTTTGGACAGACCTGCGCGCAGGGCAATGTCTTCCATCCTGGCGCCCGCGTAACCCGCTTGGGAAAACTCCTGCAACGCGGCGTCGAGGATCTGCCCGACTCGCACGGCCGGAGGAAGACGACTTCGCTGCCTGTCCATCCTTGCTGCTCCCTGTTTCGAACTCAAGCCATTAAATACCGACCAGTCAGTCGCTAGCTTTGATTTCGGTCAAAGCATGGTCAAGACAGCATCGGCAGAATAAGTGCAAGACCCCGTGTCGGGTCCGTCCCGGACGGCCGGGCCACAAGCCTGCCTTTTTTCGTGACGCGCCCGGCACCCTTGTGCTGGAGAACCGTTGCATGACTTCCCCCGCGTTTGCCGCCAAGACCGTCGCCCGCCTTGCCCCCGCCGCCCTGTCGGCGCTGCTGACCGCGGGCTGCGCGTCGCTCGCGCCCGACTACCAGCGCCCCGCCCTGCCTGTGCCCGCCAGCTACGCCGAGGCCGGACAGGCCGGGGCCGGATCCGCCGGACAGGCCACCGACCAGGCCGCCGCGCAGTCTGCCGGCCAACCCGCCGCGCAATCCGGTATCGCGGCCCGCGTCGCGTGGCAAACCTATTTCTCCGACCCGACGCTGCAGGGATTGATCGCCACCGCGCTGGACAACAACCGCGACCTGCGCGCCGCCTTGCTGCGGGTCGAAGAGGCGCGCGCGTTGTACGGCATACAGCGCGCGGACGAGTTCCCCACCCTCGGCGCCCAGGCGGACGGCACGCGCGGCCGCGTACCGGGCGACCTGAACCTCACGGGCCAGCCGCAAGTCACCAGCCAATACCAGGTGGGCATCGGCATGGCGAGCTGGGAGCTGGACTTCTGGGGCCGCGTGCGCAGCCTGAACCAAGCCGCGTTGCAGAACTACCTGGCCACGGAGGCCGCCGCGCGCGCCGCCACCTTGAGCCTGATCGCCCAGGTCGCCGACAGCTACCTGACGCTGCGCGAACTGGACGAGCGGCTGGAACTCACCCGGGAAACGATCGAATCGCGCGCGGAATCGCTGCGCATATTCCGCCGCCGCTTCGAAGTGGGCGCCATATCGAAACTGGACCTGACGCAGGTGGAAACGCTGTGGCAGCAGGCCAAGGCGCTGGGCACGGAGCTGGAGCAGACCCGCGCCGCCCAGGCCCACGCGCTGGAACTGCTGGTGGGCGCGCCGCTGAACCTGCCCACGCAGCAGCCCCGGCTTGACGACGACGCCGTCATGCGCGCGCTGCCGGCCGGGCTGCCGTCCGACCTGCTGACCTACCGTCCCGACATCATCGCGGCCGAGCATCAGCTACAGGCTGCCAACGCCAACATCGGCGCGGCGCGCGCCGCGTTCCTGCCCAGCATCACGTTGACCGGCGCCTTCGGCACGGCAAGCGCGGAACTGGACGGCCTGTTCGCGGGCGGCAGCCGCGCCTGGAACTTCGCGCCCAGCATCAATCTGCCGATCTTCGACGCGGGCCGCCGGGAATCGTCCCTGGACCTGACGCAGGCCCGCCGCGACCTGGCTGTCGCAAACTACGAAAAAACCATACAGGCAGCCTTCCGGGACGTGTCCGACGCGCTCTCCGCGCGCCGCTGGCTGGCCGAACAGGTCGAGGTGCTGCGCGCCACCGTGGCCGCGCAAAACGAGCGCGCGCGCCTGGCCCAGCTTCGCTATGACCACGGCGCCTCGCCCTATCTGGAGGTGCTGGATGCCAAGCGTGACCTGCTGGCCGCGCAGCAGCAGCTCGTGCAAACCCGCCGCGCGCTCCTGTCCAGCCGCGTCGGCCTGTACGCGGCGTTGGGCGGAGGCACGCAAGCGTCCGCGTCCGCCGCTCTGGACGCTCCCCACAGTTGATAACCACGGACCAAGGACCCGCCGCCATGCCTCTGCCTTCCCGAAAACTGATATCCCTGCTTGCCGTCCTGGCCGTTGCCGCCGCGGGCTATTACGGATGGCGCCTGCTGGCCGACACCGGTCCCGGTGCAGGCTTTATCAGCGGCAACGGCCGGATCGAAGCGACCGAGATCGATGTGGCCACCAAACTGGCCGGCCGCGTGCAGGAGGTGCTGGTCACCGAGGGAGATTTCGTTGCCGCCGGCCAAACCCTCGCGCGCATGCAGATCGATACGCTGCAGGCCCAGCGCGAAGAGGCACGCGCCCAGCATCAGCAGGCGGTCAACAGCGCGGCCAGCGCGGCGGCCCAGGTGGCGCAGCGCGAAAGCGACAAGCTGGCCGCCGAAGCCGTGGTGGTGCAGCGGGAAAGCGAGCTGGACGCGGCGCGCCGCCGCCTGGCGCGGTCCGAAACGCTATCCAAGGAAGGCGCGTCGTCGATCCAGGAGCTGGACGACGACCGCGCCCGCGTGCGCAGCGCGCAGGCGGCGGTGAATGCCGCTCGCGCCCAGGTGACGGCCGCGGCCGCCGCCATCGAGGCGGCCCGCGCCGCCCGGGTCGGAGCGCAATCCGCCATCGCCGCCGCCCAGGCCACCGTCGCGCGCATCGACGCCGACATCGCCGACAGCGAGCTGCGCGCCCCGCGCGCCGGCCGCGTGCAGTACCGCGTGGCGCAACCCGGCGAGGTGCTGGCGGCCGGCGGCAAGGTGCTGAACATGGTGGATCTGGCCGACGTCTACATGACGTTCTTCCTGCCCGAACAGGCCGCGGGCCGCGTAGCGCTGGGCCAGGACGTGCGCATCATCCTGGACGCCGCGCCCGAATACGTCATCCCCGCCAAGGTGTCTTTCGTGGCCAGCACGGCGCAGTTCACGCCGAAGACGGTCGAGACGGCCAGCGAACGCCAGAAGCTGATGTTCCGCGTCAAGGCGCAGATCAGCCCCGAACTGCTGCTGCAGCATCTGAAGCAGGTCAAGACCGGCCTGCCGGGCGTGGCGTGGCTGAAGCTGGACGCCGGCGCCCAATGGCCCGCCAACCTTGAAGTCAAGGTGCCGTGATGTCCGCCGCGCCCGTCGTCACACTGTCCGAAGTCAGCCTGCGCTACGGCAAGACGCTGGCGCTGGACGGCATCACGCTGGACATCCCGGCGGGACGCATGGTGGGGCTGATCGGCCCGGACGGCGTGGGCAAGTCCAGCCTGCTGGCGCTGGTGGCCGGCGCCCGGGCGGTGCAGCGGGGCAGGATCGTGGTGCTGGGCGGTGACATGGCCAGCCGCCGGCACCGCGACGACGTCTGCCCGCGCATCGCCTACATGCCGCAAGGGCTGGGCAAGAACCTGTACCCCACCCTGTCGGTGGAAGAGAACCTGCAATTCTTCGGCCGCCTGTTCGGCCATGACGCGGCCGAGCGCCGCCGGCGCATCGACAGCCTGACGCGCAGCACCGGCATGTCCGCCTTCCTGTCGCGCCCCGCCGGCAAGCTGTCCGGCGGGATGAAGCAGAAGCTGGGCTTGTGCTGCGCGCTGATCCACGACCCCGACCTGCTCATCCTGGACGAGCCCACGACCGGCGTGGATCCGCTCGCGCGCGCGCAGTTCTGGGACCTGATCAATCAGATCCGCCAGGAACGGCCGGGCATGAGCGTCATCGTGGCGACGGCCTACATGGACGAAGCGCAGCGCTTCGACTGGCTGATCGCGATGGACGAGGGCCGGGTTCTGGCCACCGGCTCGCCCGCGGAACTGGAACAACGCACAGGCGCGGATTCGCTCGAAGCGGCGTTCATCGCGCTGCTGCCGGAAGAAAAGCGGCGCGGGCACCAGCCCGTGGAAATCGTGCCGCTGGCGTTGGACGAAGACGCCGAGATCGCGATCGAAGCGCGCGACCTGACCATGCGGTTCGGCGACTTCGTGGCGGTGGACCACGTCAATCTGCGCATCCGCCGCGGCGAGATCTTCGGCTTCCTGGGATCCAATGGCTGCGGCAAGTCGACCACCATGAAGATGCTGACCGGACTGCTGCCCGCCAGCGAGGGCCAGGCCTGGCTGTTCGGCAAGGAAGTCGATCCCCGCAATATCGATACGCGGCGCCGCGTGGGCTATATGTCGCAGGCGTTCTCGCTGTACGGGGAGCTGACCGTGCGGCAGAACCTGGTGCTGCACGCCCGCCTGTTCCATGTGCCCGAGGCCGACATCCCCGCGCGCGTCGACGACATGGCGGGCCGCTTCGATCTGGGAGACGTGCTGGACGCGCTGCCCGAGAGCCTGCCCATGGGCGTGCGCCAGCGCCTGTCGCTGGCGGTGGCCATGGTGCACAAGCCCGAGCTGCTGATCCTGGACGAACCGACATCGGGCGTGGACCCCGTCGCCCGCGACAACTTCTGGCGCCTGCTGATCGCGCTGGCGCGGCAGGATCAGGTCACGATATTCATCTCGACGCACTTCATGAACGAGGCCCAGCGCTGCGATCGCATGTCGTTGATGCACGCGGGCAAGGTGCTGGTCAGCGCGTCGCCCGCCGAGATCACGCGGATGCGTGGCGCGAAGACGCTTGAAGAGGCCTTTATCGCCTATTTGATCGATGCGGGCGCCGGCGCGGCGCCGGAGGCTGGCGGCGCGCCGCCCGCGCCAACCGCGCCCCGGGCCGCGGAGGAACCGCGGCCCGGGTTCAGCATGCAGCGCACGTGGAGCTACATGTGGCGGGAAGCGCTGGAGTTGCGGCGCGACCCCGTGCGCGCCACCCTCGCCCTGATGGGATCGCTGCTGCTGATGTTCGTGATGGGCTATGGCATCAGCCTGGACGTCGAAGACCTGCGCTACGCGGTGATGGACCGCGACCAGACCACCCTGAGCCATAACTACAGCCTGAACCTGTCCGGGTCGCGCTACTTCATCGAACGGCCGCCCATCGCCGATTACGCCGACATGGATGCGCGCATGCGCAGTGGCGAACTGTCCCTGGCGATCGAGATTCCGCAGGGCTTCGCGCGCGACGTGCAGCGCGGCAAGCCCGTGCAGATCGGCGTGTGGATCGACGGCGCCATGCCGCAGCGCGCCGAGACCATCCGCGGCTACGTGATGGGCATGCACCAGGGCTGGCTGGCGCAGCAGGCGCGCGAAAGGCTGGGCGCCAGCGCGGCGTCTTCGGTCGGCATCGAGACCCGGTTCCGCTACAACCCCGACGTGCGCAGCCTGCCCGCCATGGTGCCCGCGGTGATTCCCCTGCTGCTGCTGATGATGCCGGCCATGCTGACCGCGCTGGCGGTGGTGCGCGAAAAAGAGCTGGGCTCGATCATCAACCTGTATGTCACGCCCGTGACCCGGCTGGAATTCCTGCTGGGCAAGCAGGCGCCGTACGTGGCGCTGGCCATGCTGAATTTCCTGCTGATGACACTGCTGGCGGTGACGCTCTTTGGCGTTCCCATCACCGGCAGCTTCGCCACCCTGCTGCTGGCCGCGCTGATCTACAACGTGGTGGCCACCGCCATCGGGCTGCTGGCGTCCACGTTCACGCGCAGCCAGATCGCGGCGCTCTTCTTCACCATGATCGGTACGCTGGTGCCCGCCGTGCAGTTCGCCGGGCTGCTCAATCCGGTGTCTTCGCTGGAGGGCGGCGGGCGGCTGATCGGGCAGATCTATCCCGCCACGCACATGCTCACCATCAGCCGCGGCGTGTTCAGCAAGGCGCTGGATTTCCCGGACCTGCAGGGTTCGTTCTGGCCGCTGCTGGCTGCGATACCGATCATCCTGGGCGCCTCGGCGCTGCTGCTGAAGAAGCAGGAGACCTGACATGAGGCATCTGGCCAATATCTACCGCCTGGGCGTCAAGGAGCTATGGAGCCTGGCGCGCGACCCGATGATGCTGGTGCTGATCGTCGTGTCGTTCACGCTGATGATCTACACGGCGGCCACCGCGGTGCCCGAGACGCTGCACAACGCGCCCATCGCGGTCGTGGACGAAGACGTGTCCCCGCTGTCGGCGCGGATCGCCTCGGCCTTCTATCCCCCGCATTTCACCCCGCCCCGGATGATCGGCTCGGCCGAGGCCGACGCGGGCATGGACGCTGGGCGCTACACGTTCTCGGTCAATATCCCGCCGAATTTCCAGCGCGACGTCCTGGCCGGCAAGCCGGCGGAGATCCAGTTGAACGTGGACGCGACCCGGATGAGCCAGGCGTTCACCGGCAGCAGCTACATCCAGCAGATCATCACCGACGAGATCAACGAATTCGTCAGGCGCTACCGCGCCCCCGCCGAACCGCCCGTGGACCTGGCGGTGCGCATGCGATTCAACCCCAATCTGACGCAGGCCTGGTTCGGCGCGCTCATGGAGATCATCAACAACGTCACGATGCTGTCCATCATCCTGACCGGGGCGGCGCTGATCCGCGAGCGCGAACACGGCACCATCGAGCATCTGCTCGTCATGCCCGTGACGCCGACCGAGATCATGGTCGCCAAGGTCTGGTCCATGGGGCTGGTCGTATTGGCGTCCGCTGCGCTATCGTTGACGTTCGTGGTGCGCGCCCTGTTGCACGTGCCGATCGAAGGCTCGGTGGCGCTATTCCTGACCGGCGTGGCGCTGCACCTGTTCGCGACGACCTCCATGGGCATCTTCATGGCCACGCTTGCTCGCAGCATGCCGCAGTTCGGCATGTTGCTTGTACTAGTGCTTCTGCCCCTGCAAATGCTGTCAGGCGGCACCACGCCGCGCGAAAGCATGCCGGAGTTCGTACAGAACATCATGCTGGCCGCCCCCACGACCCATTTCGTGGAACTTGGCCAGGCCATTCTCTATCGCGGCGCGGGCATCGGCGTCGTGTGGCAACCCTTCCTGGCGCTGGCGCTGATCGGCACGGTCCTGTTCTCGCTATCCCTGGCACGCTTTCGCAAGACCCTCAGCCAGATGGCATGAGGCCCAGGTTATTCGTTTCCCCTTACCACGCTATTTTTAAAAGGACGGATGATGAAGAAGACTACAGCCTCCATGCCCCAAGGCCTCGCGGGCGCTAATGCGGCCTATTGCCAGCGCCTGGCCCAGCTTGCCCAGGAAAGCCAGCAGCGCTGGATCGAACTGGGCCAGCGCCTGGCCGGCGACAGCACCAGCCAATACCTGGCCACCCTGGCTCCTCTGACGCCGGCCGGCAACTGGCAGGAGATCGCCCCCGCGCTGGGCGAGCTCACGCGCAAGCGGTGGCAATGCCAGCTTGACGCCAGCCAGGCCATCACCCACGCCGCGCTGACGGAGCAGGCCGCGCTGGCGGCCGGCCTGGGCGAAGCAATGAGCGAATGGTTCAAGCGCGCCACCGATGTCGGCGCGGGTGCCGATGCGTCTCCGCTTACGCAGATGTGGTCCACGATGTCGAACCAGATGGCGGCCGCATGCTCGGCCATGCGCGACGCCAGCCAGCCGGGGGCCCATCATGACAGTTGACCCACGCACGGCCCTGATCACGGGCGGGGCCGGCTGCCTTGGCCGCGCCATCGCCGTGGCGCTGCACGACGCCGGCCATGACGTGATCGTCACCTACCATTCCAGCGAAGCCGCCACGCGCGAGTGGGTCGAAGAAGAGGCGGCCAAGGGGCGCAAGTTCGCCATGTACAAGGTGGACGTGGCGGACTTCGACTCGTGCCAGGCGCTGGTCCAGCGCCTGGCGCAGGACGGCCGCCAGATCGACATCCTGGTGAACAACGCCGGCATCACCCGCGATGCCAGCCTGCGCAAGATGACCGCCGATAACTGGGCCGAGGTCATGCACAGCAACCTGGATTCCATGTTCAACATGACGCAGCCCTTATGCGGCGCGATGGCGGACCGGGGCTGGGGCCGCATCGTGAATATCTCGTCCGTGAACGGCAGCAAGGGCGCTTTCGGGCAGACCAACTACGCCGCGTCGAAGGCAGGCATACACGGTTTCACCAAGTCGCTGGCGCTCGAATTGGCGAAAAAGGGGGTGACGGTGAACACCGTGTCGCCGGGCTATCTGGCCACGCGCATGGTGCAGGCCGTGCCTGAAGAGGTCATGAAGGAAAAGATACTGCCGCAGATTCCGCTGGGGCGTCTGGGCCAGCCCGAGGAGATCGGCGCGCTGGTGGCGTTCATCTGCAGCGACGCCGCCGGTTTCATGACGGGCAGCAACGTGGCCATGAACGGCGGGCAGCACATGTATTGACGGCAGCGCGGCGGGCCCGTCCGGGCGGGCGCCTGGCTGGGCACGCGCCCGAGCGCCCTGGATGCCCCAACCGGGCGGATCAAGCGATACAACAGCGCAATCTGCGCTGTTTTTTTGTAACTTCAGAGAATTTGAATTCCAGGAAACACAGCGGATTCTCCTATGCATGGCCTGTGTTTCTCGTGCCGCGCGCCCAAACTGATCCGCTTTTTCCAGATGTCTCTGAATCTGTACTGTCTCTAGCCAAAGTCCTACCTTCGTGGTGCAGGTCAACACCCCGTCAGCGCCCGCCGTCTTGTGGCGGTCCGCCAGCGCTGGCAACGAAAGTCAGGAATACCACCATGGATAGCGACGCGCTATTGCTAGCCCGAATACAGTTCGGCTTCACCATCTCGTTTCACATCGTCTTTCCCGCCATCACCATCGGTCTGGCCAGCTACCTGGCCGTGCTGGAAGGCTTCTGGCTGCGCACGGGCAAGACGGTCTACCGGGATCTCTATCACTTCTGGACCAAGATCTTCGCCGTCAACTTCGGCATGGGCGTCGTGTCCGGCCTGGTGATGGCTTACCAGTTCGGCACCAACTGGAGCTTCTTCTCCGATTTCGCGGGCAGCGTGACCGGGCCGCTGCTGGCCTACGAGGTGCTGACCGCCTTCTTCCTGGAAGCCGGCTTCCTGGGCGTGATGCTGTTCGGCTGGTCGCGCGTGGGGCCGGGGCTGCATTTCTTTTCGACCATCATGGTTGCGTTGGGCACGCTGGTGTCGGCCACCTGGATCCTGGCGTCCAACAGCTGGATGCAGACGCCCGCCGGGTACGAGATCCTGGACGGGCGCGTGGTGCCCACCGACTGGCTGGCCGTGATCTTCAACCCGTCCTTTCCCTATCGGCTGGCGCACATGGGCATCGCCGCCTTCCTGGCCACCGCGCTGATGGTGGGCGCGTCCGGCGCCTGGCACCTGCTGCGCGGCGACCGCAGCCCGGCGGTGAAGAAGATGTTCGCGATGGCGATGGGCATGCTGCTGCTGGTGGCGCCGCTGCAGGCCGTGGTGGGCGACTTCCATGGCCTGAACACGCTCAAGCACCAGCCCGCCAAGATCGCTGCCATCGAAGGGCATTGGGAAAACGAGCCGGGCGCGGGCGTGCCGCTGACGCTGTTCGGCATTCCGGACATGGAGCGCGAGGAAACCCGCTACGCGGTGAACATTCCGCGCCTGGGCAGCCTGATCCTCACGCATAGCTGGGACGGCCAGTTCCCCGGCCTGAAATCCTATCCCCCCGAAGACCGGCCCAATTCGCTGGTGGTGTTCTGGTCGTTCCGCGTGATGGCCGGGCTGGGCGTCCTGATGATCGCGCTGGCCGCGTGGGCGCTGTGGGCCCGCTGGCGCCATCGGCTCTACGAGTCGCGCTGGCTGCACCGCTGCGCGCTATGGATGGGGCCGTCCGGGCTGGTGGCGATGCTGGCCGGCTGGTATGTCACCGAGATCGGGCGCCAGCCCTGGATCGTCTATGGCGTCATGCGCACGGCGGACGCCGCCACGCCGCACGGCCTGGGCGAACTCACGCTGACGCTGGCGCTCTTCGTGGTGGTCTACCTGCTGGTCTTTGGCGCGGGCGTGTCCTACATGCTGCGCCTGATCCGCATGGGCCCCAGCCCCGCGCCCGGCCACGCGCCGCTGTCCGGCGGCCCGGGCGAAGCGCGCCAGCCGTCGCGGCCGCTGTCGGCCGCGTCCACCCTGGCGGGCATCGAGCCCGCGCCACGCAAGCATTCGGGAGTCTGAGCCATGGGCGTAGACCTTGCATTGATTTGGGCCGTCGTCATCCTGTTCGGCGTGATGATGTACGTGATCATGGATGGCTTCGATCTGGGTATCGGCATCCTGTTTTCGCTGATCTCCGACCGCGAGGAGCGGGACGTGATGGTCAATACCGTGGCGCCGGTCTGGGACGGCAACGAGACCTGGCTGGTGCTGGGCGGCGCGGGGCTGATGGCGGCGTTTCCGCTGGCCTACTCGGTGATCCTGAGCGCGCTGCACCTGCCGCTGGTCTTCATGCTGCTGGGGCTGATCTTTCGGGGCGTGGCGTTCGAGTTCCGCTTCAAGGCCGACGAGCACCATCGTCCGCTGTGGGATTTTGCCTTCGTCTTCGGTTCCCTGTGCGCCACGTTTTTCCAGGGCGTCACGCTGGGCGCCTACATCGAAGGCATTCCGGTCGCCGGGCGCGCCTACAGCGGCGGCCCCTGGGACTGGATCAGCCCGTTCTCGATGTTCACCGGCGTGGGCCTGGTGGCCGCATACGCGCTGCTGGGCTGCACCTGGCTCATCATGAAGACCGAAGGCCGGCTGCATCGCCACATGTGCGATATCGCGCGCCCCCTGACGCTGGCGCTGCTGGCCGTCATCGCCGTGCTGAGCGCCTGGACGCCGCTGGCGCAGCCGCAGATCGCGCAGCGCTGGTTCAGCCTGCCCAATATGTTCTGGTTCTTTCCGGTGCCGCTGCTGGTGGCCGCGGCGGGCTTTGAACTGATCCGCCGGGTCAAGGGCATGCCTGCCGCCGGCCCCTTCGTGCTGTCGCTGGCGCTGGTCTTCCTGGGATACAGCGGCCTGGGCATCAGCATCTGGCCCGCGATCATTCCACCGGACGTATCCATCTGGACGGCGTCCGCGCCGCCGCAGAGCCAGGGCTTCGCGCTGGTGGGCGCCCTGGCGATCATTCCGATTATCCTCATGTACACCGCCTGGTCGTATTACGTGTTCCGGGGCAAGGTGCGCGCGGGCGAGGAGTTCCATTGATGAACGGCACGCAACCCTCCCTGCCCTCGTGGCGCAGCCGCCTGCTGTGGCTGGCGGCGATCTGGGCCTGCAGCGTCGGGGCGCTGGGCGTGGCGGCCTATGCCCTGCGCCTGGTCATGAGATCCATCGGCATGTCGGCCTGAACCTCAGTATCCTGCACACGGATTCTCCATGAAGCGCTATGAACGCCTGACCGAAGAAATCACCGCCTCGATCCTGTCCGGCCTGCTGCAGGTGGGCGACCGCCTGCCCTCGGTGCGGCAGACCAGCGCCAGCCGCGGCGTCAGTCCGTCGACGGTGTTCAAGGCCTATTACCTGCTGGAGGCGCGCGGACTGATCCGCGCGCGCGACCGGTCCGGGTATTACGTGCAGCGCGCCCCGCGCGCCGCGCTGCCCGAACTGGACGGCCTGTCCAGCGCCACCCCGGGCCGACATCCGGTGGACGTCAGCGACAACGTGCTGCGCGTGCTCAATGCCACGTTGCGCCGCGACATGCTGCCGTTCGGTTCGGCCTTTCCCAGCCCGTCGCTGCTGCCCTACGGCCGGCTGGCCAGGTTCATGGCGGCCACCGTCCAGAAGCTGGATCCGTGGGGTTCCATCGACGACCTGAGCCCAGGCGACGCCGCCCTGCGCCGCGCGATTGCGCTGCGCTACCTCGCCGATGGCCTGTCCGTGCCCGTGGACGACATCATCATCACCAATGGCGCGCTGGACGCGCTGAACCTGTGCCTGGCGGCGGTGACCCGCCCCGGGGACGCTGTCATCGTGGAATCCCCCACGTTCTACGCCGCGCTGCAATCACTGGAGCGCAGTGGGCTGCATGCCATCGAGGTGGCGACGCATCCGCGCGAAGGCATTGACCTGCAGGCGCTGGAAGAAGCCATCCTGCAGCACCACCCGCGGGCCTGCTGGCTGATGACCACCTTCCAGAACCCGCTGGGCAGCCTGATGCCGGATGAAAAAAAGGAGGCGCTGGTCAAGCTGCTGACCCGCCACGACGTGGCGCTGATCGAGGACGATGTCTACGGCGAGCTGTACTTCGGCGATACGCGGCCGCGGCCGGCCAAGGCCTTCGACACGGAGGGCATCGTGATGCACTGCGCGTCGTTCTCCAAGACGCTGGCGCCGGGTTACCGGGTGGGCTGGGTGGCCGGCGGCCGCTACACGCGCCAGATCATGCGCAACAAGCTGACCACCAGCCTGGCCACTGCGGCCCCCACCCAGGCGGCCATCGCGGCCTATCTGGAGAAAGGCGGCTTCGACCGCCACCTGCGGCAATTCCGCCAGGCCCTGGCCTTGCAGCAGGGCGAACTGCTGCAGGCCATCGCGCGCTACTTTCCCAAGGGCACGCGCGCCACGCGCCCGGCGGGCGGCTACTTCGTCTGGGTGGAGCTGCCGGCGCATATCGACACGTTGAAGGTACACCGCGCCGCGCTGGACCACGGCATCAGCATTGCGCCCGGCCCGCTGTTTTCATCGTCGGGCGCCTTCGGAAATTTCCTGCGCCTGAACCACGGCCATCCCTGGAACGATGCAATGGAACAAGGGATGGCGACGCTGGGGAAACTGCTGGCTAGCGGATAGCGCGGTTTGTCTTGGGCAGCGATCCACGTTATAAATGAGTGTTATTCCTATTAACATTCATTCATACGCCGTCCATGGACTCCCCCGCGTACAAGAACGTTCACCAGCTTTACGCGGAACACCACGACTGGCTGTTGGGCTGGCTGAACCGGCGTGTGAACAACCGCGCCGACGCTGCCGATCTGACGCAGGACACGTTCTGCCGCGTCCTGACGTCCGCCAGCGCCACCCCCATTGCCGAACCCCGGGCCTACCTGCTGACCCTGGCGCGACGGCTCACCATCGACCTGTGGCGGGCGCGCGATGTCGAAGCGCGCTATCTCGAAGCGCTGGCGCACGAACAGGAGTCCGTGGCCGTGTCGCCCGAGACCCTGGTGATGCTCAAGCAGGCCGTCATGGAGATCGACGCCCTGCTGGACGGGCTGCCCGTTCCGGTCAAGCATGCGTTCCTGTTGAACCGGCTGGACGGCATGACGCACCCCGCCATCGCGCAAGCGCTGGGGCTGTCGCTTGCCACCGTCGAGCGCCACGTGAAACGGGCCTTTCTGCATTGCCTTGCCGCGCGCCGCGCCGTGGTCGCGTAATGAAGGCGACGCCCGCCACCGGCGCGCCGATGGAGCTCGCGGTCGACTGGATCGTGCTGCTGACGTCCGGGCAGGCCTGCGATCGCGACCGCCAGCGTTTTGAACACTGGCTGGCCAGCCACCCCGACAACGCGCGCGCCTGGGCCGAGGTCGACGGCCTGATGCGCCAGCCGCTGTCCCGGCTGCGCACGGCCTCGCGCGACGCCCCCGGCGCCGCGCGCGCCGCCCGCGCCACGCTGCTGCAAACCAGCGGCCTGGACCGGCGCCGCGTGCTGAAGCTGGCGATGCTGACGGCTGGTGTCGGCGTCGGCGCGCTGGTCACCAACCGCTATGTGCCGCTGGCTGGCCTGACCGCCACCTATTCGACGCGCACTGGTGAACGCCGGACGTATGCGCTGGCCGACGGCTCGGTGCTGACGCTGAACGCGCGTTCGGCCGCCGACGTGCATTACGACGACGCGCAACGCACGGTCGTTCTGCGCCAAGGCGGCCTGTACGCCGAGGCGCACGCCGACCGCCGGCCCTTCGTCGTGCGCACGCCCCTGGGCAACGTATCGGCCGAGGCTTCCCGCCTGGCCGTCAACCTGTTCGACACCTACGCGGTTGCGAGCGCCATCCAGGATGCGCTCACGCTGCGCCCTGAACGCGGCCAGCCCATGGCATTGCAGCAGGCCGCTACGGCGGCGTTCGACCGGGACCGCGTCTGGATGCGCGACGATGTCGCGCAGGCCAGTTGGCGCGGCGGCATCCTCACCGTGCGCGACACCCGGCTGGACGAAGTGGTGGAGCAGTTGCGTGCCTATCAGCCCGGCCTGATCCGCGTGTCGCCCCAGGCCGCCTCGTTGCGCGTCTTCGGCGTCTTTCCGCTGGACGATCCGCGCCGGACGCTGCTGGCGCTGAGCGAGACGCTGCCCATCCAGGTGCAGCGCTACGGGCCATGGCTGACGCTGGTGGATGCGGCCTGAAAAAAAGCCGGCCGGCAGTGAGGGGATTTCGAATCGGCAGCCGTCATGACTTATGACGCAACCGAAATCCTCGCAACCGACCCTCTGCAATCATGAAATTCCCCTTGCCCCCCGCCGCGGCGCTTGTCGCCTGCGCGTTGAGCGCCTGCGTACTGGCGCAACCCGTGAATGCCCAGGACGCTGCCCCCGCCGCCGAGCGGGCCGCCCTGCCCTACGATCTATCGTCCGCCCCCCTGGCCGACACGCTCAGCCAGATCTCGCTGCGTAGCGGTCAAACCATTTCAGCCGGCGCCGAACTCGTGACGGGCAGGCAAGCCGCGCCGGTGCGCGGCGTGCTGACCGCCGAGGCGGCCGCCCGGCAGGCGCTGGCAGGCACGGGACTGGAGCTCGTGGTCACGCGCAACGGCGTGCTGACCGTACGCCCCGTGCCCGCGGCGGGCGCCGTGACCGCGCTCGAGCCCGTGGTGGTCACCGCCAGCGGCATGATCCCGCCCAGCGAAGGCACCGGCTCATACACCATGCCCGAGTCGTCCTCGGCCATGCGCATGCGCCTGACGATGCGGGAAACGCCGCAATCGGTCAGCGTCATCACGCGCCAGCAGATGGACGACCAAGGCATCGTAAGCGTGGCGAGGGCTCTTGAGCAGACACCCGGCATTACCGTCGTCCAGGACAATTCCGAGGGCTACAGCTTCTACTCGCGCGGCTTCCAGCTGGAGAATTTCCAGTTCGACGGCCTGCCCAGCCTGTCCAGCGACGGCGGGAACGTCCGCGACAACTACAGCATCACGAACACGGTCATCTACGACCGCGTGGAAATCCTGAAGGGGGCCACCGGACTGGTCAACGGCGCGGGCTATCCCTCTGGCGTCGTCAACTTCATCCGCAAGCGGCCCACGCAGGAATTCCAGGGCAGCCTGAGCGCTGGCGCCGGGTCCTGGGACCGCTTCCGCAGCGAAGTGGACCTGGGCGGCCCCCTGAGCGAAAACGGCAAGGTGCGCGGCCGCGTGGTCGGCGCCGCCGAGACCCGGGGCAGCTTCATGGACTACGCCCGAGGCAAGGAATACGTCGGCTACGGAATCCTGGAAGCCGACCTGACCGCGCGCACCAAGGCATCCATCGGCGTGGACTATCAGCAGAACCGCAACAACGGCACCACCAACACCCATCTGCCTTCGCTGTTCTCCGAAGGGTCGCCGGTCACGTTTTCCCGGTCCACGAACCCGGCCGACAAATGGGCGTGGCGCAACCAGGACACCACGCGCGTCTTCGCTGACATCGAACACAAGCTGGACAATGGCTGGAAATTCAAGCTGGCCGCCGCCCATCGCAACTACAGCTCGCGCGAACTGATCTCCGGCATGAGCGGCGCCCTGGTCGACGTGGATACCCACAGCATCGACCACGGCTTCTATGCGGGCGGCGCCTCCCGTTTCAACACCGACTCGCGCGAGAACACCGTCGACTTCCAGGCGTCCGGACCCTACAGCCTGTTCGGTCGCCAGCATGAGCTGGTGCTGGGCTACAGCGCCGCCCGCACCCATTCGCAATCGAACCGGTATGACGGCGAAACCGATTTGCTTATCGACGACGCCTTCAACTGGCGCAACAACGCCGCCGAGCCCGGCTCGTACGAATGGTGGCTGACGCACAACGTGCTGGTGAACCAGAAGATCCTGTACGGGGCGACGGTGCTGCGCCCGGCCGACCGTCTCGCACTCATTCTGGGCGGCCGCTTGACGGACTATTCGTGGAGCCTGGACGGACGTCTGGGTAACGGCCGGTCCACGCACTACGCTTCCAGCGTCGACAACAAGTTCATCCCCTATGCCGGCATTACCTATGATCTGGATAGTTGGAACACGCTTTATGCCAGCTACACCGATGTATTCAAACCCCAGGCCTACAACTTCGACGCCGGCAACCGCCAACTGGATCCGCTGACCGGCAAGAGCTACGAAATAGGCGCCAAGGGCGAATACCTGGATGGCCGCCTGAACGCCAGCATCGCGCTGTTTCAGCTCAAGCAGGACAATGTCGCCGAACCCGATCCCAGCGGCGCGTCGACCCCTACCGGCGGCACGGCCTACATCGCGATTCCGGGCGTCACCACGCGCGGCGTGGAACTGGAGGTCTCCGGCGAGGTGATGCCGGGTTGGCAGGTGAATGCCGGCTACACCTACAGCCGGTCGCGCGACCGCGACGGCAAGCGGGTCAGCGCCACGCAGCCGGAGCACCTGTTCAAGGTGGCCACGGCCTATCGCCTGCCCGGCGACTGGCACCGCCTGACCGTCGGTGCGAACCTGCATTGGCAAAGCGGCACGTACTTCACGCAAGAGGTCGAATCGAGCGACCATCGCTTCACGCAGGACAGCTTTGGCGTGCTGGGGCTGATGGCCGGCTATGACTTCAGCAAGGACCTGCGCCTGACCGTGAACCTGAACAACGTGCTGGACAAGCACTATTACTCGGGCATGGGCAACTACAACTCGGTCTTCTACGGCGCGCCACGCAACGTGTTCGCACAGCTTCGGTACAAGTTCTAAGGCGGGTCAGCGCAAGGCGGATCCGGCGGCGGCGCGCGCCGCCTCCACGTCCCCGTGCAGGGACGCCGCATCCGGCCGCAGGGGCAGCACGAGCCGCCCCTGGCGGTCGATCGCGCCCCATTCCCCGCCCACGACATAGCTGTGTTCGCCATCGGGCGTGCGTTCCAGGCGGCAGCCCTTGCATACGGCGGCCAGGCCGCCGCTGAAGCGGTCCACCCAGTCATAGGGCGTGGCCAGCACGCGGTTGAGCTGCTTGTCGTAATAGGCCATGCCGCCCGGCCAGGGGCCGCGCGTCAGGCCCGCTTCGAAGTCGTCGGCGCCGTTGTCGAAGGTGACGACCGCAACGGCATAGCCATCCGGACGCACCCAATGCCATGACCCGTTGGCGGTGGCCGGCGACAGGCCGTCGCCTGCGAAGTCCATGCGCGCCAGCACATCGGGCCGGAACGCCACGGATTCGCCGGCGGGGCGGGCGCAATGCTCGGCGTATTCCAGCGATCCGCCGGCGCCCTTCTCCGCGTAAAAGCAGGGCAGGCCGTAATCGGCGGCGTTGCCCGAGGCCAGGGCAAGCGAGGAAAGCAAGGCGGCGATAAACATGCGGGCGATCCTAGCACGGGGCGGCACCGGCTTTTCCCAATGGCCGCCTGCCGCCCGCCGCCAAAAAATAGCGGCCCCGCAGGGCCGCCATTCAGATCATGCAGGTCATTCGGGTCAGTTGGCGGTGGCGCCCGAGTCCTTGACGGCCTTTGCCCAACTGGCGATCTCGGTCTGGATGAACTTGCCGAATTCGGCGGTGTTCACGCCGGACGCGCGCGCGCCCTCTTCGAGCAGGCGCTGCTTGACTTCCGGCGCGGCCAGGGCGCCGCTCAGGGCCTGGTTAAGCCGCGCCACCACCGCGTCCGGCGTGCCGGCCGGCGCCACGATGCCGTGCCAGGACACCGCCTGGAATCCGGGCAGACCCGATTCCGCCATCGTCGGCACGTCGGGCATGGCCGACGAGCGCTCGGGCGACGTGACGGCCAGCGCGCGCAGCGTGCCCGCCTTCACGTGCGGCAGCACGCCGGGAATGGTGGTGAACATGAAGTCGATCTGGCCGCCGATCAGGTCCGTGATGGCGGGGCTGCCGCCCTTGTAAGGCACGTGCGTGAACTGCAGCTTGGCTTCGCTCTTGAACATCTCGCCCGCCAGATGCCCCGGCGTGCCCGCGCCCGCCGAGCCCATGTTGGTCTTGTCGCCCTGCGAACGGATGAACGCGATCAGCTCCTGCACCGTGGTGGCCTTGACGTTCGGGCCCACCACCAGCACGTTGGGCACGGTGGCCAGCAGCGTGACCGGCGTGAAGTCCTTCACGGCGTCATAGGAAATGCGCGAGTACAACGACGGGTTGATGCCGTGCGTGCTGGCGGTGGCCAGCAGCAGCGTGTAGCCGTCCGGCGCGGCGGAGGCCACCTGCTTGGCCGCGATGGTGCCGTTGGCGCCGCCCTTGTTGTCGATCACGATGGTCTGGCCCAGCGTCTTGGCGGCTTCGGCGGCGACGGTGCGCGCCAGGATGTCGGACGTGCCGCCGGCGGAGTGCGGCACGGACAGCGTGATCGGCTTGGCCGGGAAGGATTGCGCATGCGCCGCCGGCAGCGCCGGCGCGAGACAGGCGGCCAGCGCGACGCGCGCCAGCAATCGAGTACGGAACATTGGAGTCTCCAGGGTTGTTGTCGGTTGCGGCGCCTTCCTGGGCGCCGTCATAGGCGTGATAAGGCCGGTTCAGTCCGATCCGAGCTGCAGCTTGTTGGGCTGGCGTTTTTCGATGGACCATTTCAGCAGCGCGGCCGACCGATAGATGCCATGCGCGAACTTGCCGTAGGGCAAGGTCAGGAACAACGCCATCACCACGCCCAGGTGGATCGCCAGCAGCAGCGCCATCGCGCCGCCGTCGCGGCCCGCCAGCAGGACCAGGCCCGTGGCGCTGGTCAGGAACAGCAGCACGATGAAGCCGCGGTCCATCGGCTTTTGCGCCGCGTCGCCCTGCTGCGGATGACGCTTGATGTTCAGCCACAGCAATCCGGCCGGCCCGATGAGCAGGCCGATGCCGCCCACGGTGCCCAGCAGCACCGGGGCGCTCAAGAGCGGATAGGGGGCCTGCAGGCCGAGCAGGTAGTGATACAGCGTGGCCACGCAGGTGGCCGCGAAGCACAGCATGAAGCCGTAGAACGTGAAGTGATGGAAGCGCCTGCGCCACAGCGTGAAGGCGTCGTCGGCGTTGTTGCAGCCCTTGCCGTGGCCGCCGTCCAGGTAGCGCAGGCGCAGCGCGTCGTGCGCGGCCTCCGCCACCGCCGCGCCCGACGCCGCCCCCGGGCTCACGTTGCGCCAGAAGCGCGTGACGCCCACGGCCAGCGCCAGCATCGAGAATCCGAACACCACGCCGAACATCAGCGCCAGCGTGTTGTGCGGAAACACGGCATAGAAATTGCCCGCCATCGGCTCGTGGAACAGGCCACCCGCCATCAAGACCGCCAGGACCAGGAACAGCGCCAGCCCCGCGGCCGTGGCCAGCGACAGGGCCAGCCCGTTGCGCTTGTACAGCGTGCCCAGCGCGGCCGGCCAGGCGTAGTCGGTATAGGTCTGCACCCGGACCTTGGCCATGGCCTGCGGCACATTGACCGCGAACTCGTGCGGCGGCGCGTACTGGCACGCGTGCAGACAGGCCCCGCAGTTATGGCACAGGTTGGCCAGGTAGTTCAGGTCGGCCTTGCCGAATTCCAGGCGCCGGGTCATGGCGGGAAACACCGCGCAGAAGCCTTCGCAGTAGCGGCAGGCGTTGCAGATCTGCATGACGCGCGCCACTTCGGTTTCGTCGTCCGTCAGGGTCTCGGTCAGCGGCTTGGCGGTCCTGCCGTGAAAATGCACGGGCTGCTCCGCCATGGCGGGACCGGCTTCCGGGTGGCTGTTGGAGAACGACTGCGCCTCGCGGGCCAGGGCTTCAAGCTGCTTCATGTTGTGCTCCCGCAAGTTGCTGGCGGCGCGCGGCGGCGGCGGCCTGGGTCCCGGCGATGCGGCCGAAGGCCGTGCCGATGGACATGCCCACCCCGGCCGTGTAGCCCTTGCCCAGCACGTTGCCGGCCATCATTTCGCCGGCGACAAACAGGTTGCCGCTGGGCTGGCCGTTGAACCGGACCGCTGCAGTGTCGTCCACCTTCAGGCCCAGGTAGGTAAAGGTGATGCCGGGCCGCAGCGCATAGCCGTAGAACGGCGCGGTGTCGATCGGCCGCGCCCAGTGCGTCTTGGCGGGCGTCAGGCCCTCGGTGTGGCAGTCGTCCAGCGCGGTGTGGTCGAACCTGCCCACGCGGCAGGCCTCGTTGTATTGGCGGACCGTCTGTTCGAAGGTGGCCGGGTCCAGGCCCAGCTTTTCGGCCAGCTCGGGCAGGGTGTCGGCCTGCACGCCGGGAAACACCGGCGGCATGAAGCGGCCGATCGCCTTGGCGTCGATGATGGAATAGGCGATCTGGCCCGGCTGCATGGCGGTCAGGCGGCCCCAGATGGCGTAGCGCTTGGGCCAGAAGTCTTCGCCCTCGTCATAGAAACGCACGGCATCGCGGTTGACCACCACGCCCAGCGACACGCAATCGATGCGCGTGCAGATGCCGCCGTCATACAGCGGCGCGCGGGCGTCGATGGCCACGCAATGCGATTGGGACGGGTCGCCGATGCTGTCCGCGCCCGCATCCAGCATGAATTTCAGCAGCACGCCCATGTTGAAGCGCGTGCCGCGGATCAGGAAATTGTCGGCCGGCCATTCGCCGCGCTCGTTCTGGCCCCAGGCCTCGCGCAGCCATTCGCGGTTGGACTCGAACCCGCCGGCGGCCAGCACACAGGCGCGGGCCTCGATGCGTTCCGAACCGATGCGCGCGGCCACGAAGCGGCCGTTGTCCAGTTCCAGGGAATCGACCGGCGCGTTGTAGCGGATCTTCACGCCCAGCGCCTCGGCGCTGCGGTAGTAGGCATTGACCAGCGCCTTGCCGCCGCCCATGAAGAAGGCATTGGTGCGCGCCACATGCAGCGCCCCCGACAGCGGCGGCTGGAAGTTCACGCCATGGCGGCGCATCCAGTCCCGGCAGGTGGAGGATTCGCGGATGACCAGCCGCGCCAGATGTTCGTTGGTCAGCCCGCCCGTGACCTTGAGCAGGTCCTGCCAGTATTCTTCTTCGGGATACGCGTCGGTCAGCACGTCCTGCGGCGCATCGTGCATGCAGCGCAGATTGCGCGTGTGCTGCGAGTTCCCGCCCCGCCATTCCTGCGGCGCCGCTTCCAGCAGCAACACGCTGGCGCCGGCCTCGCGCGCCATCAGGGCCGCGCACAGCGCCGCGTTGCCCCCCCCTATCACCAAGACGTCGACCATGCCATCTTCCCCAATTCAAGGGGAAGACTGTACGCAGCGGCGCGCCGTTGCGATATCAGGCGGGCGTCAACGGGTCTTCACGAATCGTGAAGAGCAACCACCGCCCATTGCCCGTTGCGTGCCAGGGTGCGGGAGACGTCGGCCAACACCAGCCGGGCGGCCAGCGCCGCCGGCGACAGTTCCTCGTCGGACAGGCTGGCCAGCAGATTCGGGCGGAACAGATGGGCGTCGTCGATGCGGGCCATGTGCAACTGGCCGGGCGCGATCCGGGCCATCGCCGAACTGGGCTGGATGGTGGCGGCGATGCCTTGCTGGACCACGTCCATCAGCAGGGACAGGCCATCGACTTCGGCCACCACCCGGGGCGTATGGCCCTGTTGCAGAAAGGCGTTGTTCACCAGCGCCCGCAGCCCGTGGCGGCCGCTGGGCAGCACCAGCGGCAGGTCCGCGATCGCTTCCAGCCGCGTGGTGGCGCCGGCCGGCACGCCCGGCAGATCGGGCCGGGCAAAGAGAAACAGGGGTTCGTCCAGCAGCGGCATGATGCTCCAGCGGCGTGCGGACTCGGCGTGAAAGACGATGGCCAGGTCCAGCAGGCGGCCGTTCAGCATGTCGCTGAGATGGCCCGACAGCGCCTCGACCAGATGCAGCCGGATGTCGGGATAGCGCGCGTTCATGGCCTGCAGGAAAGGCGCCCCCAGGATCGCCGCCGTGGTGGACGGCAGGCCGACGCTGACGTGCCCGGCCAGCCTGGCCTGCTGGGCCGCCTGGACCGCGTCGTCGGCGTGGCGCAAGGCCAGTTGCGCCTGGCGGAAGAACGCCAGTCCCGCGTCCGTGGGCACCACGCCGCTGGCGCTGCGCTGCAGGAGCCGGGTGGAGAGCTCGCCTTCGAGCCTGCTGATCTGCTGGCTGAGCGCCGACGTGACCATGCCGATCGACATGGCCGCCCGGCCGATGCTGCCCGCTTCGACCACGCGCACGAAATAGCGTAGCTGGCGCAGTTCCATGGATCAGCCCGGAATGGCCAGTCCCTTGACCACGGCGGGCCGGGCCACGAAGGCATCCAGCACGCGCGCGATGTTCTTGAATTCGGAGAACCCGACCAGCTCGCCGGCGTCATAGAAGCCCACCAGGTTGCGCACCCAGGGCAGGATCGCGATGTCGGCGATGGTGTATTGATCGCCCATCACCCAGTCGCGCCCATCCAGGCGCTGATCCAGCACGGCCAACAGGCGCCGGGACTCGGCCGCGTAGCGGTCGCGCGGACGCTTGTCTTCGTAGTCCTTGCCCGCGAACTTATGGAAGAAGCCGAGCTGGCCGAACATCGGGCCGATCCCGCCCATCTGGAACATCACCCATTGCAGCGTCTCGTAGCGTCCCGCCGTGTCGGCCGGGATGAACTGGCCGGTCTTGCTGGCCAGGTAGACCAGGATGGCGCCGGATTCAAACAAGGCCAGCGGCGTGCCGTCGGGCCCGTTGGGGTCGAGGATGGCCGGAATCTTGTTGTTCGGGCTGATAGACAGGAATTCGGGTGAAAACTGGTCCTTGGAATCGAAGCTGACCCGGTGCGGCTCATAGGGCAGGCCGGTTTCCTCCAGCATGATCGACGCCTTCACGCCATTGGGGGTGGGCAGCGAATAGAGCTGGATGCGATCGGGATGCCGGGCGGGCCATTTCTGGGTGATGGCGAACGAGTCTAGGGAGGTCATGCGGGGGAATCTCCGGGGGAGGCGGGGGTTTGTGACGACAATCCTAGCGCAAAACCCGGTGCAGTCCCCACCGCAGCGCCACCACGGCCAGCGCGATGGGCAGCACCATGTGGAGTTGCGCCAGAAACAATTCCCGCGCCGCCTCGCCGGGCGCCCAGGTATTGCCGAACACCTGGGGAGAAGGCGGCGCCGCATACAAGGACACCAGCGCGGCGGCCAGGACCGCCGCGGCCCGGCCCGGGGCCGACTCGCGCACCTTCGCGGCGCGTTCCGCCAACGCCAGCACCAGCATGCCACCCAGGCCCGCCAATGCCGCGTCGATGAAGAAATCCCGCGGCTCGTACATATAGGGCGCGTCGGGGATCATCCAGCCGTAGGCGCCGGTCTTCAACACCGAGGTCAGGCAGGCGCCAAATAGCGCCGCCGCGGCGGACAGCAACAGGAAGTCAAAGACACGTAGCGGCAGTTTTGGCATGGCGGGGAAAGCAGAGGGGTGGCCACGCAAGGCGGCGTTTGCAAGGCGCGCAGGATGCCACAGCTTGGGCCCGAACGCAGCCGACGCGCAATTGACCCCATTTGTTTGAGAGAATGGCCGCCTTGCCCTCCCGGGCGATTGCCAAGGCATCGAGCAGTTCCCATGACGCGTCCGCAACAAAAGCTCCACCCGGTACTGCTGGCCAGTGCGCTCCTGCTATCCCAGGTTGCGGCATCCGCCGCGGATGCGCCGACCGCCCCGCCTTCGCCCCCAACGGTTCTTGCCGCGCCACAGGAAGGCATGCCGCAGTACGGCCAGGGCGAATACGGCATGGTCCTGACGCTGACGCTGCATAACAACCGGGACAGCGCCATTGCCCCCAACACGCCCTACCGCTTGTTCCTGACCGGCGCGGGCCAGTCCATCGACAACACGCCCAGCCAGGACGGCATCGTGCACGGCGTTACCGACGCGCAGGGCCGCACGGCCTGGATCTGGACCCGCGAACCGCATTCCGCCCAGGACTTCACGCTGATCCGCCGCATCGGCGACGGCCCGTGGGGCCAGTTCTTCCAGCTTGGCTCCCGCAACGACTCGACGCCGCTGCCGGGCTGGCCGTACGTCACCACCATGCACAAGCGCTGGGGCGAGCAATGGGTGGACCTGGGCTACACAAACGATCAGGGCGGGACCGCCTATTTCAGCCACGACGAACCGGCGGGATCCCTATCGCTGTCCGTGGACGCGGCCGTCACCGACAACCGCGCCTGCTTCGACGAGCTGGACGCCATCAACCGCAAGTTCAGCCAGGGCGACGAGGCGGGCGCGCGCCGGCTGATCGACGGCATGCAGTGCGCGGAGTCGCCGCAGCAGTTGCTGGATGCCGCCCATCTGATGCTGATGGCTGGCAAGGACGCGTGGGCGCGGGAGTTCCTGGCGCGATCACGCCTGTGGCGGTTTCCGCAATCGCTCAGGCCGACCGAAGACCGCGTGCTGCGCAGCCGCCTGAAGCTGGAAAAGCTGCTGGGCATGCCGGAACTGGCGTTGGCCGACGCGGTCATCCTGCAGAACCGGCAGGCCAGGCAGCATCGCGCAGCGCGCGTGGACGGCGAGGACCTGGCCAACGGCATCGCCTACTACCTCGCGGACTTCCCCGGCTACCTGCCCCAGGCCGAAGAGCAAGCGCGCAACTCCATCCAGACCAGAGGTTCTCGCCCGTACAACCAGGGCACGCTGGGCTGGATCCTCGCATTGCGCGGCGACACCGCCGGCGGCCTGCGCCTGATGAAGCAGGCCTACCGGGACATCCCGCGCGACGAGGAGATGGTGGCCGATTACGGCCTGGCGCTATGGCGTGACGGCCAGCGCGACCTGGCGGCACGGCTTTGGGACCAGGCGCAGACGCAATGCGTATGGGGCCAGCGCATGCACTCGGCGCTGCGCGAAGCCGGCTATCCGCATCCTTACTTCGAGCCCACGGCATCGCCTGCGGTGGATGCGTATCGGAAACGCTGCGATCAGCCTCGGACGAAGCGCAAGACCCTGGCCGCGAGCGCCGCCCTCATTCCGTAATTACTTCTCGTCCTTCATCTTCACTTCGCTGGCCGTGTCCGCCTTCAGGCCGCTGGTATTGATCTTGCCGGGCGGCGGCGCGTCGATCTCGTCCAGGTTGGCGGCGGCGGCGGGGGCCGACACATCGTCCAGGTTCACGGCATCGGCCACCGGCGCGGCGGGCTTGGCGGCGGCGGCCTTGGGCGCCGCCTTGGGGCGCGGCTTGGCCGGCGGACGCGGCTTGCTCACTTCCAGCGCGCGCGTGTACAGATTGCCGTCCTGGTAGACCAGCATGTAGGGCTTGCCGACCGCGGGTTTCACCGTCTGGCGCGCTGTCCACTGGCCGTTGGCCACGTTGAAGGACAGCGGGCCTTCGCAACTGCGATAGCTGTTCTGCCACTTCGAGGACTGGGTGCCCGACACGCTGTACACGTGGTAGACGTGACTGCAATTCATCTCGGGCACGTCCAGCGTGATCAGCGTGGCGCCCGGCACTTCGGCCACGTTGGCCACCATCATCATTGCGCCCTTGACCTCGAGTTCCATGACCTTTTTCTGGCCATAGAGCTTGATGTCATAGGAATCGTTGTAATACCGGCGCAGCGCCGCGCGCTCGCCGTTGACAAAGAAGACCTGCTGCTCCTTGGCCAGGACTTCGCCAAAATCCAGGCCCATCTTGCCCGAGCCGGTGCTGACGCAGCCGGTCAGGACCACGACGGCGCAAGCCGCGACTATTGCACCAAACGCGCGGCTGACACCGAATCGGCACGTGGCGTTTGCTGGGATCCGTCTGATAATTGGCGACACCATGAAACAACTCCCTGATACCAAATATGATTTTCCGTCCTGTATCAAACCTGACGAACGTATCATTTATGTTCAAATAATTTGCAATGTTAGACTGTAAACCAAAGCGTACAGGGGCGAGGCTCGAAGCATGAAGAAGGTTTGCGTGGCGGCGGCGATCGCCGCCAGTGTTGGCAGCCTGCCGGCACACGCCGAGGCGTACCGCCTGGCATATTCCAAAGCGGAAAACATCGAAATATTCATTGACCACGCCAATGGCTCTGCCTGGTGCGGTCCTCATCTGAATTTGCGCGCCGTTTATGGCGCCGCGCCCGACGCCGCCGCGCTGGGCCGCCTGCTGCCCAAGGTCGGCGTCTTGCTCAGCAAGCAATGTCCGCAAGCCGTCGACCTGCGCTGGACCAGCGTCAGCAATGCCGGCGCCCGTGTGGCCGACGGCACCAGCACCAAGGCGTCCGGCTGGGCACTGCAGATGGCCGCGGCGCCGGTTGCCGTGGCGCCCGCGCCCGCTCCCGTTCCTGCGGCGCCTGCAACACCTGCCCCGGCCGCGGAGGCGCCGGCCGCCGTGGCGGTTGCGCCCGCTGCCGCCGCTCCCGTCCCGGCCGATCCAGCCCCCGTCGCCGTTGCGCCGCAGCCGGCGGCCGCCCCGGCTCCCGCCGTCGTGGCGGCGCCCGCCGTACCGGCGCCCACGCCTGGCGCGGCCGTGCCGGAGCCGCAGCCCGCCGCCCCGCAACTACCCAGTCCGATTTTCGGGGCGCCTGCCGACCCCGCGCCAGCGGTTGCATCCGCTGCGGCCCCTGCTGTCCCTGCTGCCCCTGCCGCCGCTCCCCAGCCCGCGGCCGCACCGGCTCCCGCAGCTCAGGCCGCTTTCGCGATCAACGGCTGGACGCCGCCGTCCGCCGCGGCCGTGCTGGCCGGCACCAAGCAGCTCAAGGTCATGCAGGACCAGAACGGCTGCAAGGTCATCTCGACCTTCGAACTGGGCGAAAGCGCGCAATACATCACGCTGAAGTCGGACGGCCTGTCTTGCGGCCCCGACGGCTACGCGGCCGGCAAGGGCCGCTTGCGGCTGGAACGCTCGGACGGCGCCCGCATGGCCCAGACCAATGACGTCTGGCTGGTATCCGGCATCCCGTTCGCCTCTCCCGTCGCCGCCGCCAACCTGGCCCATATCGGCGAGAACACCACGCTGTGGTTCCACATGGATAGCGATCCGGCCAGCCGGTCGCACTACCTGATGCGCGCGGAACGCACCACCTACAACAACGCGCTGCAGGTCTGGCGCTACCGCCGCGTCGACGTGGTCACGGAAAGCACCGAGACCTTCCGCAACGCCACCCATATCAAGGTTGCCGTGGACACCGCGCTGCGCGTGCTGGAACGCACCGCCGTGCCGGACGCCGGCAACGCGCACATCGTGTTCTCGGACGACTTCGAACAAGGCGCCATCGGCGGCCAGGCCGAGCACCTGCTCTACGCCATCCAGGCCGACCGCGCGACCGACTGGCGCACCGGCAAACCCAAGAGCGAATGGCGCTACAACCTGCAGGCCGCGGACAATTACCTGTTCAGGCGCGACGAACTGCTGGCCCGCCAGAAGCGCGAAGCCCAGCGGCTCCTGGCCAACAAGGAACGGGACAATCTGCGGCAGTACCAGAACCTGGTCGAACAGGCCAAGAGCGATCCCAACGGCATCCTGGGCCGCATGCTGCGCGAAGTGCGCTACGACCCGCTGACCGGCGGCGGCTATGGCGGGCTGGTGGCCGGCCGCAAGGCCGCGGTCCGCATGGTCGTGCACGTGGACGACCACAAGGACAACGACGCCATCGCCGACTGGCCGTATGAAATGCGCCTGCCCGGGCAGAAGAACCTGAAGGAAGGCTGGTACCTCATCCCCGGCGACATCACGCTGGACATGAAGCGCCAGGACGGCCGGGGCCTGCCCCTGACGCTGCTGACGCTGGGCCAGGCCGCGCCCCAAGCCTGCCAGAAAGAAGGCTGCGCCGACCTGAACGACCCCCTGGTGGGCGCCCGCATGATGCTGGGCTTGCCCGACTGGACGCCCGAAAAGGCCCAGGCCGTGATCGACCAAGCCAACCAACCCTGATAGCCAGACGAGCAACGCAATGATCAATCAAAAGAAAGGCCTGATCGCAGGCGGCGTCGTGGTGGTGCTGGGCTGCGCCTGGTGGGGCCTGGGCGCCTATGCCGCCGGCAAGGCGGAAGACGAACTGGTGGCGCTGCTGGACAAGACCGGCCAGCGCGACATGGTGCACTGGAAGAGCATTTCGGCATCGCCGTTTGGCTCGGCCAAGCTGAAGGAAGTCACGATCGGCTCGCTGGCCGCGCCTGTCGCCAGCATCCAGACCGTCAAGATCAGCGGCTTGCGCAATACCCGCGACCGTCAAAGCGGTGACGTCACCATCGAGGGCGCCGCCCTGCCCAACGGCAACAGCGTGCTGAGCCAGACAGACCTGATCCGCCAGGCCGGCAAGACGGACCTGCCGCCCGCCAACCTGCGCATGCGCTGGGACTACCAGCGCGACGACGACAATGCCGAGATCGCGCTGAGCCTGGAACAGCCCGAAGCCCTGAACGCCGAACTGTCGCTGGCCCTGGAGCGCGTCAACGGCGCGGTCGCCCTGGCCGAGGACGGCGCCGGGCTGGGCGCGCTGGGCGTCATGGGGATGATGGGCATGGGCCGCATGGACCGTGCGCTGGCGCCTCTGGCACAGATGCGCGTCACGGCGGGCAGCCTGTCCTTGAAAGACGACGGCTACGTCAAGCGCAGCATCGAACTCTACAAGCGCTACAACATCACCGCCGTGCCCGGCGACGGCAATCCTGACAAGCAGCGCGCCAAGCAGTTCGACAGGTTGGTCGACGACACCAAGAAGCAGTGCATTCAGAAGAAGGCGCTATCCGGCTTCAAGGACAACGAGGACGCCTGCGAGGCCGTGGCCAATTTCGCCAGCGGCGAAGACAGCACGATCACGCTGACCTTGAACCCGCGCAACGGCGTGTCCGTCGCTGAAATGCTGGCGGGCGGGCCGAACTACAACGCGGCGCTGGCGCTGTTCTCGCCCTCGCTGAAGAACTGAGCGCGCTGACGCGGCGTCAGGGTTTGTTCGAGCATCTGCTCCAACTGATCCAGAAAAGGCGCCAGCCGTCCCAAGGTGCTGGGCGTGCCCTGCTGCATGCCCGTTTCGATTTCCACCAGCGCACGGCTGAGGTCGCTGCGCCGGAACACGCCCAGCATCCCCTTTAGCTGGTGCAATTCCGCCCGCAGGCCCTGCGTGTCCTGCGCCAGCCTGGCCTGCCTGAGCACCAGGATAGACCGGCGGCAGGCGTGCGCGAACACGTGCATCAGATCCTCCGGCATGGCCTCCTTGCCCAGCAGCGCGCCATTGGCGGCGTCCGCCTCCGAGACCGCGTCCGCGTTGGCGGCGTCTTCCGGCAGCAGGGCCAGGGCCCGCTCCAGTTTGGCCAACAGCAGCGGCTTGCTCAGCACATCGGCCATGCCGGCCGCCTTGGCCCGTTCGCGCTCGGTTGGCGTGACGTTGGCCGTCACCGCCACGACCGGCATCGACGGCCAGCGCTGGCGGACCCGCGCAGCCAATTCATAGCCGTCCATGCCCGGCATGGACAGGTCGGTCAGCAGCACGTCGAAACGCTGCCGCCGCAGCGCCTCCAGGGCGCGCTCGCCATCCTCGGCCAACTCCGCATCGCAACCCAGCAGCCGAAGCTGTTCGCGCAGCAAGGCGCGGTTGGCGGCATTGTCCTCCGCCACCAGCACCCGCAGCCGGCGCGCCGTCGGGCCTGCTTGCCGTTGCCGCGAAGCCAGCGCCCTGCCCTGCAACGTGTGCCGCAGCGCCGCCGCCAGGCCCTTCAGTCCGTGGATCGAAACGCTCAGCACGCTGCCCGTCGCCACGGGCTCGCCCGGGCCGTCCCGCGAGCAATCGATCACCCAGGCGGACTCTTCGACCAGCTGGTTCTCGTCGTCCGGATGCCAGGTCTGCCGTTCTCCCCACAGGATCAGGGTCCGCGCCTGGCCCAGGACCGCCTGTGAGACCTGGGCCGGATGCTGGTAGGCGTGCGCGCGCAGCCCCCAGGCCGTCAGCGTCCTGACCAGGTAGTTCCGCCAATGATCCGACGCGGCCACGACCAGCACCGATTCGCCCCGGAATCCCGGCACATCGGGCGGCGCAACCGCGCATGCCATGGGCAGCGCCAGCGTGAAGCGGCTGCCCCTGCCCGGCTCGCTTTGGACCGTCAGGGTGCCGGCCATCGCCTGCGTCAGCCCCTGGCACAGGGCCAGGCCCAGCCCGGTGCCCCCAAAGCGCCGGCCGATCGACGCGTCGGCCTGGCTGAAGGCACGGAACAGCCGGTCCGTCTGCGCCCGCGACATGCCGATGCCGGTGTCCTCGACCGAGATGACAAGGCGGGACGTGTCCGCCCGCCCATCCACCCGCACCAGCACCTGGCCGGCCTGCGTGAACTTGATGGCATTGGACAACAGGTTCTGCACGACCTGCCCCAGCCGGACCGGGTCTCCGGTCGTCGGCCACGTCGCGGCCTGCCCCCACTCGCCCAGCAGGGACAGGCCTTTGGCGCGCGCCACGGGCTCGAACATCGTCAGGGCATGCGACACCACTTCCAGCGCATCGAATTCGATGGCCTCCAGGCGCATTTCGCCCGCCTCGATCTTCGAGAAGTCCAGCACATCGCTCACGATGGAAAGCAGCGCGCGGGAGGACGTCTGGACGGTGTCCAGGCGATCCCGCTGGATCGCGTCCAGGCGCGAATGCGCCAGCAGTTCCAGGTTCCCCAGTATCGCGTTCAGCGGGGTCCGGATCTCGTGGCTCATCGCGGCCAGAAAGGCGGATTTGGCCGCGTTCGCCTGATCGGAGGCCTGCTTCGCCTCGCGCAGCCCCTGCTCCAGCCGGCGCTTGGCCGTCACGTCCGTGAAGGCCGCCACCAGCATATCCTTGCCCAGGTACCTGACGCGGACCACGCTGACCGACAGGTCCACGCTGGCGCCGTCCACCGTGGCAAGGCTCACGTCTTCCTGGAACTCACGCAGTCTCCAACTGATGTCTCCCCGGGAAACGCGCTCTTTGTAGCGCCGCACGATCATGGTGGCCAGCGGCGGCTCGCCCGGCCCGATGCGCTGGCCGATAAGGGCCATCTCGGGGCTCATCAATAACGATCTGCCGGTTTCCACATCGATCAGCCCCAGCCCCAGGGGGGCCGTTCCGATCAAGGTGCGGCTCAGTTCCTCGCTTTCGAACACGCGCTGCGAGCGCTCCACCAGCGGCCGCACGATCCTCAGCTTGAATCTGAGCAGCAGCGCCCAGACCAGGGCGATCGCGATCAGGGCAAGGGCGCCATCCTGCCCCACCCGCCAGCCGATGTCGGCCAGCACCTCGCGCCATGGATGGGCGGCCACCAGCACCCACCCGGTATTGCCCAGTGGCTTCGATATCGCGAATACGCCGGACCGGTACTCTTCGAGCCAGCCCGCGCCCGTGCGTCCGGCGATGTCGCCCAGTCTCCAGGATGGCGGCAGCTCGCGCCCGCCCTCCTGCGCAACGACGCCGCCCTGGCGCGTCGAGATCAGATAGGCGCCTTGCCCGGGCTCGCGCGCCAGTGGCTTGAGCAAGGCCTTCGGGTCATATTCCATGACCAGCACGCCAAAAGGCCGGCCGTCATCCATGATGGGAGCGGCGATCTTGAATGCGCGCACGCCGGTCAGCGGGTTGACCGCGGGCGGGATCCAGGTCAGCGCGGGCACGGCCATCGGCTCGTGCGAGTCCGGGCTCCGCAGATGCGCATCCACGCCCTGCGTGATCAGGGCAAGCAACTGCTCGCGGTTGGCCGAGTAATACGCGCGGTCCCGGGCGCGGGGGGCCGGAATGATGCCCACCATATCGTGGCTGAAGGTGTAGAAGTAGCCGGAGAATTCGTTCTTTCTGACCAGCCCTTCTATCGCGGCCACGCGGCCAAGCTGGATCGACAGGCCGACGAACCGCAGCAGCGCGCGCTCGTCGAGACCGGCGGCCGTGGCGCCGGAGATCCACTGCGCCGGCCGCCCGGCCACCGCCCGGATCAGCAGGCTTTCGCCCTGCGCGCGGTAGAGCGCGCCATAGGTTCTGTCCGGCGGCGGGCTTTCGCTCCAGATGAGCGCGGCGGAGACCAGCGCCGTCCGGAAGGCGTGGGCCCGCGCCTCGACCTCCGCCATCACGCGGGCATGGTCGACAAAGAAGGCCTGGCGCTGCACCCCGGCATACTCGTTCAAGGTGCTTTGCGATTCCAGGACGAACATCAGCAACGTCATCGCCGTCGTGAGGATGCCTCCTCCAAACACCAGCAAACGTTGCGAATATCGCAGGCGCGTCAACGCCTTGATCGGTGAATCCAGCATGGCGGATAGGGTCGGGCCCGTCTGATGGCCGCGAGGATATCAAGAGTGCCGATTATGAGTGGATTTGCTCTGGCGCAAGCAAACACCCGGCGCTATTCGAATCCGCCCTGCCATGGAACGCCTGGATTCGTACAAGGTCGAGCTTTCCAGGCCGCCATGCTTAATTCCAGGCATGAACCCCGGCGCATCCGGCGGCGCCCCGCCTCGGCCGTCAGCAGACCTTGCGGAACGCCAGCACGGCGTTGTTGCCACCCATGCCGAAGGAATTGCTCAGCGCCACCCGCAGGCCCGGCAAGCGCCTGGCCGACAACGGCACGCAGTCCAGATCGCACTGCGCATCACCGCCTTCGTAAAACAGCGTGGGTGGCACCACGCCCCGCAGCACGGACAATGCGGTCACGGCGGCCTCGACCGCGCCCGCGGCCCCGATCATGTGCCCGACCGCCCCCTTGATGCTGCTGACGGGCAGCGCCGCCGCATGGCCGCCGAACACCTTCTTGATGGCCGCCGTTTCGATCCGGTCGCCCACCAGGGTGCCGGTCGCATGCGCGTTGATATAGCCCACGTCCCCGGGCGCCAGGCCCGCGTCGGCCAGGCAACGCGACATGGCCAGCGCCTGCCCCTCGGGGTCCGGACGCAGGGGATGCGTGCCGTCGTTGCTGACGCCGTAGCCGCACAACTCCGCAATCGGCGCCGCGCCCCGCGCGGCGGCATGCGCGGCGCTTTCCAGAACCAGCATGGCGGCGCCCTCGGACAGCGCGAAGCCCGTGCGCCTGTTGCTGAACGGCCGGCATCCGCCCGCTCCGCCATCGGCAGGATCGGCGCACAGCACATGCAATTGCAGCCAGGCCGCGAAGACGACCGGGGTCAGCATCGCGTCAGCGCCGCCGGCGATGGCGACGTCCAGGTAACCGTCGCGGATGCGCCGGAAGGCCTCGCCGATGGCGACCGCGCCCGAAGAGCAGGCCGTGGCATAGGTTTGCGCCTCTGCCACGGACTTGATCGTCTGCGCGATCTGCGCGGCGGCCGCGTTGGGCATCGTCGCGGGAACGACCAGCACCGGCCGCTTGGGCACGACGCCATGAAAGGCTTCGACCCCTTCGCACAGGGTCGATACGCCGCCGACCCCGGTGCCCACGAACACCCCGCATTCCGCATGCCGCGCCGCGCCGAGCCCGGCGCGCGCGAGGGCCTGGCCGGCCGCGTACTGCGCCATTACCGTCACCCGGTCCATCATCCGCGCCTGGCTGGGGTGCAGGCCGGCCGCGATGTCCGCGCGCACCTGTCCCACCCGCCGGCCGATTCCCGCGTCCGGGTGCGGATCCACGCCGCATTTACCCGCGATCAGCGCGTCGAACGTCTGCTCGGCGGAGTCTCCCACCGGGGTGGCCATGCCCATCGCCGTGATGACGACTCGGCGGGGATCCATCGCGGCGCCGGCGCGGCTACGGCGCACGGCCAGCGCCGGACGGCATCCCCGCGTCGGGCGCGGCGGCGGCGTCCGACGCCGCGGTGCGCCGGGCCTGCCGCAACGCTTGCAGCGTGTCCTCTCCCGCTTCCTGGCGGGCGGCGACGCGCGCAGCCACGACGCGCATGTAGGCGATCAGTTCGGACAGGTCCTTGGGAAACACGCTGGTGATTTCCTGGGCGCCGGTGGCATGGTCCAGCGGCAGCATGTCGTCCGTCTGGATGTGGAATTCGGTTTCGACTTCCAGCAGGATTTCCAGGATCGCCAGCGAGTCGAACTGCGTGATGACCGCCGAGAACGCCTGGCCGTCAAGCAAAGGACCGGGTTCGCACCGGCAGACCGTCGCGATGATCGTAGCCATCCTGTCGCGCAGGACCGGCGTATCCGGCAGCGAGACGATGTCAGCGGGCTTGGGGGTATCGGGCATGTTCCGGATCCTGTCGATTCAGTTGTAGGCGAACGTCAGCGTGGCGCCCGTCTGCAGCGCACCGGCGCGGATCTCGTTCACCGCGCCGGTGCGCGCATAGCGCATGGAAAACTGGTATTGCCACGATGACGCGGGCAGGCTGCCCAGGGCCTGGCCCAGATCCGTATGCACGGTGCCGAAGCCGGGATCCCGGCGCGTGCCCGTCGCGGGAACGATCGTCTGCAACTGCACGCCCACGCCCTGCGCGGCGTTCGCTCCCGTCAGCGCATTGGCCAGGAGGTTCGGCGAACTGCCCAGCCGGTTGTTCGACGTGATCTTCAGGGTCGGCGGCGATTGGCTCGACGAAGCACACGTGACCGGCACGATTCTGGTCTCCTCGGGCCCCGTCGCCGACCCGGCCAGCGTCGCCGAATTGATGTCCGGCAGGTTCACGTTCAAGGCCGACGCCTGGCTGACCGAGCAGGTCGGCACGCTGATCACGATGTTCCCCAACAGGGATACCCGGTACAGCGGCATCGGCATCGAACCGGAGTAGGGCACGGAGAGAACGCTTTGGCCATACACGTTGGCCGAAAGAATCGTCCCGGGCCTGACCTCGTCGCCCGTGGAAACGAAGTCGATCCGCGTGCGCAGGTTGCTGCCGAACGAATTGCCGTTGAACGGAAACACCAGCGCGCCGGAGGTAAAGGTGTTGGCGGCATACCAGGGCGCCGAAACGGATTCATTGCTGGAGATGTAGTAGTACACCCGGTAGCCGATCCCCGCCACGCCGGTCTGGTAGACGTCGGACCCCGAAATAGGCGAGCCCCGGCCATTGAACATTTCCAGGCCTCCGCTGGGACAGTCGTAGACCGGGGCCGCCCTGCCCTGGGCCTGCCCGGTCAGCCAGGGCAACTGCGTCTCCGTCGACGAGAACAAGAGCTGCCCGAAGCCCTTGTTGGCGGGCACGGGGTAGGAGGAAGACCGGGGTCTGACGGTGATCTGCCAGATACCCACATCGAAGCCGTCGTAGCGGTTTCCCTGGGAACTGACACCGCCGTTGTTGTTGACTCTGCACATCGTGGGCGCGCTGCGCGAATCCAGTGGCCCCGCCCGCGCGGCATCCAGGCCGCCGCCCAGCGCCGCGGCCATGGCCAGCGCGCTGGCCGCCAGGCGTCGGCGGCGCCGCAGTTCCGCGCAGGCCCGCGGCCGGCCGAGGTCGTACTTCATCGTCGTCAGACGCATGTCAATTCCTTGCTCTTCTCTTCCGGCTGGCTCTTGCCGGCAGGCACCTCGATATCGAAGGCGCATTGGTTTTCCTGGTCATTGCCCCACCGCACCGTGAAGCGGTTGGCGCCCGCCAGGCCGGTCAGCCAGACCCGGCCCACCGGCCCGACGATGCCCTTCTGCTCGTTGTCCTTGTCGAACACCGCAGCGCCGAACGGCAATTCCATTCCCGCATCATTGCGCAGCACCACCAGCATGGCGCGCCCGATCTCGGTATCGAACCTGGCCACCACGATGGCGCCCCGGGTCGGCACCACGGTTTGCACGTTGTGTTCCAGCGTGGTGTCGGCGTCGTCGAAGTTCGGCGTCAGGGATACCCGGTTCTCGCGGTAGGCGTTGGCATACGGAATCAGGGCCCGGCCATCGCCGTTGGTGCGCACGCCCGGAAAGGAGTCCACTTCCACCCCGGACGCGCCCGGCGCCTCCACGATGATCGCGGTCTCGCCCAGCGACTGGCCCAGCAGCACGCCCTTTCCGTCCAGCAGGATGGCGCCGCTGACATCCAGGTTGGTGTTGGACGAACGCTTGCTGTAGGCATGGCTGACGTTCGCGATGCCGGTCGGCCCCGCGTAGCCCAGCGCGCCGTATCCGCGCGCGCCCTCGCCCGAGCCGCTGGTCACCCCGGCCTGCAGCGCGTAGGTCAGCGCGTAGTCATCCGTCAGCGCCCCGCTCAGGGTGGCGTCCTGGCTCGTGCCCTGGCCGGAGCTGCGGCCGATCGCATAGCTTCCGTTATGCGAGCCGCCCAGCGGAATATTCATCGTGAACATCACCGTGGATTCACGCCGGCTCCAGGGGCTGCGGTTGACGCCGTAGGTCAGGGAATAGCCCACCCGCCCGATCGAGCTCGATACGCCCAGTTGGGCGAAGGTCGAAGTCGACGGCGCGTTCCGGTACGACACGCCGAAATAGTTGAACGACACCGACGCCCGCGTACCGATGCGCTGCGACAGGGAAAGCTGGTACTCGTTCACGCGGCTGAGGCCGCGCAAAAGATCCGAGTCCGGCCCGGACCGGTCGCGCACGGCGTCGTCCAGGCTGCGGAACCCCGCCGAGTTGTAGCGGTAGCCGGCCAGCGTGAAATCCGTTCCGCTGCCGGGAAAGGACTTTGCGTACTGGATGCGCGCGGCGATGCCCGAGATGCTTTTGCCCCGGTCGTCCCGCGAGCGCGACCCCGTGATATCCGACGACACCGCGCCCAGCGTCTCCATGTTCAGCGCCATGCCCAGCGCGCCGGCCTGATAGGAGCCCTCGGCCACCATCGCTCCGCCATAGCCCGTCAGCCCGCCGGGCAGGCCATAAGCCATGGTGAACTGGCTCATCATGGGACGTTCCGAGTCGAACCTGGATCGATGCTCGCCCGCCACGAAGTTGTAGCTCAGGATGCCTTCGCGCATCATCAGCGGCAACGCCGAGAACGGCTGCGAGAACCGCGTGACGCGGCCGCCGAGTTCCTCGATTTCCACCTGCAGGTCTCCGCCGCCGGGCGTGGAGTACAGGTCGTCGATCACGAAGGGGCCGGCCGGCACAAACGTCGTGTAGACCACGTAGCCGTTCTGGCGCACCGTGACCTTGGCGTTGCCGTTGGCGATGCCGCGCACCACGGGCGCATAGCCCCGCTGGCTGTCGGGGAGCATGCTTTCGTCCGACTGCATCTGCAGGCCGCGAAAGCGCGACGAACTGAAGATATTGCCGGGCGTCGAACTGGCGCCCAGGCGCAGCCAGCTTCGCAGCGGCACGATGCCGCGCTCGGCGTACACGTCGGTCCAGTCCCACGTGGACTCGCCGTTGCTCTGGTAGAAGCTGCCGTTGTTGCGCACGCGCCATTCGCCCAGGTTCAGGCCATTGCGAAAGCTCGCGAAGGTCGAATGGCTATTGCTGCCCCCGCCGGACACGCTCATCTGGTTGTGCCCGATCCGGTACGAGGACCACAGCGCGGTCTTGCCGCTGTCCCACAGATCGGCCGACACCAGGCCGCGCGCCTTCCGGTCCAGCGCGGCCTGGGGGATCGACAGGTCCAGGATGTTCTTTTCGTGGTCGTACGCGATCGACGTCTGCGGAATGGCGGCCAGCGGCGCCGTGCAGTCGGTGGGGTCCATGCTCAGCAACGGCGCGAAGGCCTTGATGTTGACGCCAAGCTCCTCCAGCGCGGTCACGGTGAAGCAAGGCTGCGCGTCCTCCTTGCCCTCTTGCGCCACGAACTCGATGTCGCGAGTGCCCAGCGGCTGGCGGTTCAGCCGCAGCAGCACGGTACGCGTGCCGGGCAGCACGCGATTGGAAAACGCAAAGACCGACAGGTCCACGCCGGGCTGCCCTTTGACGTTATGCAGGAAGTTGTTGTCGAACGAGGCTGCCGCCTCTTCCGGTGTCTGGCCGCTGGCGCTTGCGCAGGCCAGCGCCAGGGACAGGAAGCCCATTCCAGTGGCCAGGGAGCGATACAGGATCTTTGTTCTCATGGTGCTTGCGTGCGCCTCGCTGAAAGCGAGCCGGGATCGGTTCATGTTGGATGAATGGGGCAAGCCCGATGGGGCCGCTTGCGCGGCGGATGGATGCACGCTACGAATAGGTCAGCGTTACCGTCGCGGTGGCGTTCGCGGTGCCGGCCCTTGGCGCGGCGCCTTGCACGGGGCTGTAGAACGCCTTGAAGTCGTAGCTCGTCTTGATGCTGCCCACGTCGAAGGGAATGCCTTCGTTGCGGTTGAAGACGACGGAAAGCCCGTCGCCGGGATGCGTCGCATCGGTCCGGACGATCTGGATGCCGATGCCGGCCGCCACCCTGGGATCCGGTGTCAAGGCAAGCAAGGTGTCATTGCTGCCGGGAACGGTGGCGCCCGTGAAATCCAGCGAGGCGGAATGCAGCGTCTGCAGGTCGCACCCCGCCAAACCCACCTGGAAGTTCTTTCCGTAGTTGACGCCCGAGCCGGGGCTGCCCAGGAAGTCCGCCAGCGGGACCTTTCCCATGTCCACGGGACTCAGCACCAGCGTGCACGGCGCCGGCACGATTCTGCCCGTCACCTCCAGCAACGCGCCCCGCGCCTGCATCACGCCGCACAGTGCCAACAGCGCCACCGCGCAGCGGGTTCGGATCGTTCTGTTCATTTGCACACCCAAGGCGCTACTGCAACGATATTTCTGGCCAGGGCTCGACCACGCCATAGTCGTTGACGACGTGGGGCGCCAGCTTGATGGCTCCGGCGGGGCACTTGCCGAGCGCGACGCGCGTGCTGGCCAGCGGTTTGGCGACAACGGCCGTGCCGAACCCGGACGGCTCTCCGGTCGTATCGATGCGGGCGAAGTTCATGTTGTAGGCCGAGCCGTTCTGGATATCGATGCCGCAGTTCTTGCCATCGCGCACCAGGGCCCACTTCACCAGTTCGGGGCCGCGCGGAAGCTGCAGGACGGCCGTCGGACGGTAGAACAGCTTGATGCGCGTGCGCGTCGCCAGCGTCAGGCTGTTCTGGGCGGCGTCGGTCTTCTGCGGAATTTCCAGCACGTTGACCCAGTAGTAGGACTCGCGGTCGCCCGGCAACTGTCCCCCGCCCACCCGCGTGATGTTCAGGCTGCGTTCGGCATTCGCGTCGAACCGGCTGAGCGGCGGCGTGATGAAGAACGGGGTCTGCATTTCCTCGGCTTCGCCGTCGATCCATGCCTGCACCACGAAGGGCGCGGTCGTCAGGTTCTTCGCGAAGATCGAGACGTTGCGATCCTTTTCGTTCATGATGACGCGCGTGCCGGACAACTGGATCGCGGCGTCGGCCGCGCCGCCGGCCAGCGCGGCCATCAGGGCGATCGCCGGCAGAAAGGATAGGAATCGTATTTTCATGGCGTCCTCAGGCGTAGCTCAGCGTGACCGTGGCGGTGGCGTTGGCCGTGCCCGTGCGCAAAGCCACGCCAGGCACCGGCACCAGCTTTGCCTGGAAGTCATAGGTGTTCTTGCCGCTGGCCAGCAAAAAGGGATAGGCGGTCGCGCCGTCGAAACGCACGGCCGTACCCACCGAGCCGCCATGCGTGCTCTCGTTGATGTAGACAGAGACGGCAACGCCCTGCGCGCGCGTGGACGCATCGTTCAGCGCCAGCCCGGTGCTGTTCGATACTTCCGGCACGATGGTGCCCGCGAACGTGACGGAAGCGCGCGTCAGGGTCGCCATATCGCAATTCCCGAGCGTGACCTGGAACGTCTTCGCATATTGGCTGTCGGTAAAGTTCGCGATCGGCACGTCGCCGAACGCCACGGCGCCCACCGAGATCGTGCACGACGCGGCGACGACTCGCCCCGTGATGTTCAATTGCGCGCTTTGCGCCTGGACAGCGCCCGCCATCAAGGCATAAGCCGCAACGGCCGCAAGCCCTTTCAATCTGATGTTCATTTCTTCGCCCAAAAGCTCGCCCACACGGGTCACGCCTGCTGGATCCGTGGGCAATTCGACCAATTCGATTGGGATCCGGACGCGGTCCGCCGCGCCCGGATGCACCGGATGCCGGCAATGCACTCCGGCAATGTCGGAAGGCGGGCCGGGCGATAAGCCCGGCCCAGGGGCGGAACCGCCCCGCTACCCCATTAGGAGTACGTGACTTCAAATACGGCGCGCGCGTTGGCGGCGCCAGCGGTCACGTTGGCGTCGGTCGCCTCGTAGAACGCCTTGAAGTTCAGGTTGTTGGTGCCTTCCTGCAGCGTGTAGGACTTGGCCGCGCCGCCGACGATGATGTCGGTGCCGTCCTGTTCCAGGCCGACCGCCACGCCACGGGCGCCGCTGGCGTTTTCCAGGCCCAGCAGGCGGCTGGCGACAACGCTGCCGGCGCCCGGTGCGAACGAGATCGATGCCGTGGTGGCGACCGAGATGTCGCAGCCCAGCAGCGAGATCGTGAAGTCCTGCTTGGGACCGCGGACGCCGACGCCGGAGAACATGTTGGTCGAGATGCTGCCCATCGACACCGTCATGTTGCTGCCCAGTTGGCCGCCGCCGATCGAGCACGCGGATTCCGTGATTTCGCCTTCGAACGAAATCCGTCCGCTGTCCGCTGCGGCGGTGCCGGCGATGGCGGCCAGGGTAGCGGCGAACAATGCGTTGATGAGAGTCTTCTTCATGGTAAGGAACCTATCGGGTTAAGAGGTTGGCAATCCGAGTCAACAACCCAGCCGGCGGATCGAAGCATTGCGTGTGGCAATTCCCGTCCGCTTGCGCCGCAGTCCCGCAAGGGTGCCCAGTAGCGAGTTCGCCGGCCAGAACAGGCACTGGCTGACAAAGCGTCCGGGCAGATGCGGGCGCTTGCTCAGGCCCTTCCGATACTTGATATCGGCGGCCATCCAACGCACCGCGACGGCAAGGCCTCGTGCCAGCATCCGATGCTTGCGCATCAGCCGCAGGCACGGAGCCGCCCAGAGCCGGTAGCCCTGGTACGTCGCTGGGGAGAACCTTGACGCGCAGTAGCTGGCGTCATGCACCCAATCCGAGACGGAGATCAGTTCCTGGCGACGCAACTCGTTGCATACGATTTTTGAGCTGTAATCGACCCAGATACCTAGCTTTTTCATCCGCGCTGCTCGGAAGTTGATTCAGAAAATGCAGGCGTTTTGCCTGCGCCAGCTCTCCATGTCTGGGAGCCATGAGCATCTTAGGTTTGGGCCTGCTTTCGTTATATAGGACTAGGTCGAAACTTGAACGGCGGCGCGTGGCTTGCCCCGTTTGCGTTGGCGCAACAGGCGCGACAGGCGATGCAGCAGCCAGAGCGCGGCAACGGATGGCGCGCCGATCCTCAACGTGTAGTGGAATATCTCGATTGCCCAGGTTGATGCCGCGATGGCCAGCAGCGCCAGCGCGCCGGCACCTGCATCCCAGGCGCGCGTGCCGGCGCCACGACGCTGCCTGAAGCGCGCGCAGGCCGCGAACACGGACAGCCAGACCGTCATCAACCCTGCCGAGGCGATCGCCGTGGCGCCGGTGCCCGCAAGCAGCGGCTGCCAGCGATAGGCCGCGTAGACGGCGCCCGCCAGCAACGCGGTCGCCACGACCGCGAGTGCGGGACTGCCCGCGTGGATCTCGCCCAGCCGCCTGGGCGCCTGACCCGCGCGCGCCAGGCTGAACAGCATGCGCGACGCGCAGTACAGCAGGCTGTTCAACACCGACAGCACCGTGACCGCCACGATCGCCTGAAACACGAAGCCCATCCACGGCAATCCGGTCAGCCTCAGCACCAGAAAAAATGGAGGCATGCCGATATGCGACACGCCCCGGTAGGCCAGCGCCGCGGACACCCCCACCACGGCCAGCGACACCCCGGCAATCGCCCAGGCGGTCAGGCGCATCTGACGGCGGATCGCGGCCGCCGGCGCGGCCGTTTCCGCGGCGGCCACGGACAGCGATTCAAGACCGATATAGCCCAGGGTTGCAAGAATGAATACCTTCCACACCGCCGGAAACACGTCCGCCCATCCGTGGCCGTCCGCGCTGGCCGCTGCCGCGGGCGGCGCGGCGGAAGATCCCGCCGCCAGCGCGTAATACGCGGCCAGGCCGACGAAGATGAGCAATGCCGACAGCTTGAACGCCGACAGGGCGAATTCCACGCGAGCGAACCAACGGGCTCCGCGCGCATTGATGAAGGCCAGGCAGGCAAGCGCCACCACCACCACGGCGTCCTCCGGGACCCGCGGCGCAAGCGTCTTGAAGGCGTACGACAGCAACGGGACTTCGGTGCCGATGATCAGCACCACCGCGACATAGAACGAGATGCGCACGACAAAGCCCGCCGAGCCGCCCAGATACTGTTCCGCGTAGGCGCCGAACGCGCCCGGCGTGGGATGCGCCGCGCTCATCTCTGCCAGGCAGCGGCTGAACAGCAGGGCCAGGACCGCGGCCGCCAGATAGCCGGCTATCGCCCACGGCCCCGCGACGAACACGGAATACCCGCCGCCGGTGATCAGGCCATAGCTGAGCACGGCGCCGATGGCGACCATGGACATCTGCGCGGGACGCAGCACCGCCGGCAGCCCTGACTCTCTTCGTTGGATGTGATCGATTTCATTCATGATGGAGAACCCGGCGCCCGTGCTTGCGGGCGCGAAAGTGCATGCCGTTGTCCGAATGCCCGAAGCCGGGCGCGTGCGGGCCGACCGGATGCGCGCCAGCCCTGGAGATGGATGGCGCCCCTGCCGGCATGCGCGCGAATACGGGCGCACGCAGTCGGCGCCGGCTCGCGGCGCGCGGATTACGTGGGTGGGGCTAAAGGCTTCGCTGTCTTGGCGGCGCCGCGAAGGGCGCGCAAGCGCGCATTGAAACCGCAACTATCTCGTGGACCGATGATGCGCGCCGGCCGTCCCGGATTCCATAGGACAAGTTCGAAGATGCGCGGCGCGCAGGCCGCCTGGCCTGCACGGCCGGGTCAGCGGTAGGTCAAGGTCAGGAGTTGGCGGCGCTGGCCATCGCTGGAGACCAGTTCCTGCATCTGCACACCGACTTCGGCGCCGATGGATTCGCCGGGTGCCCGCTGCGCCGCACGGGCGGCGGAACAGGTTGCGACCGCGCGTTGGACCATGCCTTGGCGCAGGGCCTGGGGCTGGCACGTGGCGCCTTCCACGATGGCGCCTTGAAACAGTATCTTCCCCGTTTGCTTGGCCGCAAGATTGGGCGCCGCGATGGCGGCATGGGAGAGTCCACTAAGCAATGCCACTAATACCAGTGATCGGGTGGTGTTCATAGCGCCTCCTTGATGACTGTCCCACGCCGGCGCGGGCGCCGGATCCGGCCCATCCGAAGGCGCGGGGTCGATCAAGTATAGGACTGGTACTAGTAAAACTGGCAAGTACTATTTGACTAGTACAAAGCAAACCTCCCCGCGCGGCGATACCCGCGCAGGGAGGCTATGAAAGCAAGCGGAGTGGGGAATCGCGGGACCGCGCCTGAACCGGCGCCGGCCAAGGAATTATCCGCGGTGCAGCAGAGACTGCTTGCGCCGGTATAGCAGCTGGTCAATCGAGAACCGGCCCGCGCCATTGGCCAGCAGGATCAGCAGGCATCCCGCAAGGCAGGTGGCCATCTGCAATGGTCTGGGCCGGGTCAGCTCCCAGATCAGCGGAGTTCGCGCCACGAACAGCACGATGGCGCACAGCAGGGCCATGCTGGTCAGCCGCACAAAGGCGCCCGAGGCCAGCAGCGTCAGCAGCAGAATGTAGCCCACGTCGATATCCAGCCGCGCGGCCGATGCCGCGAATCCGGCCACCACACCGCAACGCAAGGTGAGTAGAAGCACGCCAATTCCATCCGATAGTGCGATGCGATCCCGTTCCGTGACGCCCCGCCAGGGCGTATCGATCGCGCCAAAGAAACCCTTGCCGTCGGCGCGGGAGTTCAGTCCTGAGCGTCCTCGTCATTGAACGGATGAAGCGACGCGGCGGTTTCCCGCTGCTCCCCCGCCCAATGCGACTGCATGGACTTGCGCCTCTTGGGGGATGCCAGCAGAAACTCGTTCATCCTGCTGATGAACTTGTCCCTGCCCGGCTCTCCGAGCTTCGCGAAATTCAGCAGGGCGGCATGGACGGGGTTCTGATTCGAATTGCTCACTGGCATATCCTCACGAAAACAGACGCGCCGGATACCGATGCTATTGATTGCATCTTTCACGAACCGAGGACACGATGAATTGCCGATGAGCACAACGCATCCACGACCGGTAATGAGATTACGTTTTGCGCTCCGCAAGAACCATCTGACCCGTATCAAAAATCTTGCCAATCCTTACATGAACGTAAGATTTTCCAGGGATGCATTGCCTTCCCTGCTGTGTTCGCTGGCCAGCGCCACGCCGTTCTCGTACGCAAACCTGAACAGATCGACGTCACGGTTGATGCCCAGCTTTCGCATCGCGCTGGATTTCTGCGAACTGACCGTCTGCTTCGTGCGGTTCAGCGTCTTCGCGATCTCGGTGACCGAGGAGCCGCCGACGTACAGGCGCACCACCTCGACTTCGCGGCGCGACAGGCGCTTGCGCCTGCCCTCGGGCTCGATGACATGGCCCTCGCTTTCGCCGGTGGCGCGCAATGACGGCGACAGGTACGTAGCGCCTGCATAGACGGCATGGATCGCGGAAATGAGGTGGCCGATATCGTCGACTTTGTTCAACACGGATTTGATGCCCAGCCTCATCATTTCGGACGCCATCGCCGCGTTGCCGACGGTTGTGAACACAATGATCTTCAGGCCCGGAAAGCGGCGCCGCAGGAACGACAACATGCCCATGCCATCGCCGAAACTTCCTCCCGGCATGATGTAATCCGTGACGAAGACATCGCAGGCGTGCTGCGTCAGCAGATCAATAGCTTCAGAGGAGTTTCTGGCCGTGCCGACCACATGCAGGGTCTGTACGCTGCGCAATTCATGCTGCACGCCGGCAAGCACCGCAGGATGGTCATCGGCAAAAATCAGGTCTATTTTCACGGCGTTCCCAGTATGTTCCAAACCCGGTTCGGGTCCAGATCCGCTGGTCCTAATTTAGGCCACAACGTCTGCCGAATATCTAGTACTTATATGAATAACCAGCGCCACGCGAATGGCCGGATCCGAAAATCAAATTGGAATCGCCGGACCAGCGCCGAATCAAATATTCGAGCGGCGTAAAAGCCGCAACCGGCCGGCGATTTTCAATTCCGGTACGCCGTTGCGGCGGACCACCTATAATCTTTCCATACGATGCAAGCCACGCGCCTGCTGAGGGGCAGCCGCAGGAGACCTCCATGAAATCCCGCCTGATTCGTCTGCTTTCACTCCTGGCAACCGCTCTGTTTGTGGCCGGCTGCGCCCCCGGCGAAGGCGGCCCGCCCCATCCCGGCGCGGCCAATCCCTACAGCTCGGGTGGCTTTAACGACGCCGGACCGAACTACCCGAACACGGGACGGTAAGCGCCGCGCCGCCTTGGCGCGGCAGGAAACGCATAACAGCTTTGTGTCCCGGGCGCATCCCGCGGCGCTTGGGAAATCCTAGACTACCTGCACATCACAGGAGTCAAGGAGAAGGCTTTGCAGCCGCTGTTATCAAACCTGAAGGTGCTGGACCTGAGCCGCATTCTGGCCGGCCCCTGGGCCAGCCAGATACTTGCCGATCTGGGCGCGGACGTCATCAAGGTCGAGCGGCCCGGCCAGGGCGACGACACCCGGTCGTGGGGACCGCCTTTCCTCAAGGATGAGCAGGGGCAGGACACGGCCGACGGCGCCTATTTCATCGCCACCAATCGCGGCAAGCGCTCCATCACGGTAGACCTGCAGACGCCCGAGGGCCAGGCCTTGATCAGAACACTGTGCCGCGACGCCGACGTGGTGCTGGAGAACTACAAGGTCGGCACGCTGGCGCGCATGGGGCTGGACTACGAATCGCTGTCCAGCATCAACCCGCGCCTGGTGTATTGCTCGGTCACCGGATTCGGCCAGACCGGCCCCCGCGCCGCGGAACCCGCCTACGACTTTCTGATCCAGGCCATGGGCGGCCTGATGAGCGTCACGGGCGAACGCGACGACAAGCCGGGCGGCGGCCCCCAGAAAGTGGGCGTGCCGATCGTGGACCTGACCACGGGCGTGTATGCCGCGCTGGGCATCGTGGCGGCGCTGCTGCGCCGTTCCCAGACGGGCCAGGGCGAATACATCGACGTCGCGATGCTGGACGTGCAGGTCGGGCTGCTGGCCAACCAGGCGATGAATTTCCTTCTGGGCAACCGCGCGCCGCGCCGCACGGGCACCGCGCATCCCAATATCCAACCGCAGCGCACGTTCGCCTGCGCCGACGGCGACATCGTGATCGTGGTCGGCAACGATGCGCAGTTCGCCACCCTGTGCGGCATGCTCGGCAGGCCCGAGCTGGCGCGGGACCCGCGTTATCTCACCAACAGCCAGCGCGTGAAGAACCAGGCCGATCTGGATCCCATTCTTGACGCCATTTTCGCCGCGCAGCCGCGCGCCCATTGGCTTGACGCCCTGAAACAGGCGGGCGTGCCAGCCGGGTCGATCAATACCGTTCCCGAGGTGTTCGAAGATCCGCAGGTGATCCACCGCAACATGCTGCGGCGCTTGCCGCATCCCGCCGCGGGCTCGGTGCCGCAGGTGATGAACCCCCTGCGCTTCGGCAACTCGGCGCTGCGCGCCGACAGCGCGCCCCCGCTGCTGGGCCAGCATACCGAGGATGTGCTGGCCGAGCTGGGCATGAGCGCCGAGGCGATCCAGGACTACCGCGACCGCAAGATCATCTGAACAACAAGGAGAGAGACATGAGCATGCCGGAGAACCTGGCCGGGCCCTATACCGCGCTGGAGGTCACGATCGCCGACGGCGTCGCGACGATCCTGCTGGCGAATCCGCCCGTCAATGCCCTGAGCACCGCGATGATGAACGAGCTGTCCTGGGTGCTGGACCGCATCTCGGAAACGCCGGAGGTGCGCGCGGTGGTGCTGTCGGGCCAGGGCAAGGTCTTTTGCGCGGGCGCCGACCTGAAGAACCGCGGCGACACCATCAAGGGGCCGGGCGATCTGCCGCAGCATTCGCGCCGCACGCGCGAGTGCTTTCACGCCATCCGCGAATGCGCCAAACCCGTGGTCGGCGCGGTCAACGGCGCGGCGCTGGGCGCGGGCCTGGCCATCGTGGCCTCGTGCGACATCCTGCTGGCGGCATCGACCGCGGTCGTCGGCCTGCCGGAGATCAACGTGGGGCTGCTGGGCGGCGGACGGCACGGCATGCGGCTATTTCCCCACTCGCGCCTGCGCCGCATGATGCTGACCGGACTGCGCGTGGACGGCGACGAGCTCTACCGCCTGGGCATCGTCGAGGCATCCGTGCCCGCCGACGCGCTGATGGACCGCGCCATGGAGCTTGCCCGGGAACTGGCGTCGAAGAGTCCGCTGGCAACCGTGCTGGCCAAGCAGACGCTCAACGCCATCGAAGACATGAGCCTGCGCGACGGCTACCGCTACGAGCAGGACATGACGGCGGCCATCGCCAAGACCGAGGACGCCCAGGAAGCGCGCCGCGCGTTCCTGGAAAAGCGCGCGCCCGTGTTCCACGGAAAATAGACAAGGAGCCGACATGAACGGTGCGTTGGATGGCGTGAAGGTCCTGGACCTGAGCCGGGTGTTCTCCGGCCCCTGGGCCGCGCAGATGCTGGCCGATTTTGGCGCCGAGGTGATCAAGGTGGAACGCCCCGGCCGCGGCGACGACGTGCGCCACCAGGGCTACCCCATGCCCGGCCGCGACGGGGCGCCCAGCCAGGAAACCTCTTCGTTTGTCGCGATGAACCGTGGCAAGAAATCCCTGACGATCGATATCTCCCGGCCGGAAGGCCAGGCGCTGGTGCGGCGGCTGGCGCAGAAGGCGGATATCGTCATCGAGAACTTCAAGGCCGGCGACCTGTGGCGTTACGGGCTGGACTACGCCTCGCTGTCCGCCCTGAATCCCCGGCTGGTCTATTGTTCGATAACGGGCTTCGGCCAGACCGGCCCCTACAGCCATCTGCCCGGCTACGACCCCATCTTCCAGTCCATGAGCGGCCTGATGAGCGTCACGGGCGTGCCGGACGGCGAGCCGGGCGCCGGGCCGGTCAAGGCCGGTTATTCGGTTTCCGACCTGACCGCCGGCTTCTATGCGGTATCCGCCATACTGGCCGCGCTGCGCCACCGCGATCAGATTTCCGGCGTGGGCCAGCACATCGACCTGGCGCTGCTGGATGCGCAGATCGCCGCCATCTCGCACATCGGCATGAACTATCTGGCCAGCGGCAAGCTGCCGGCGCGCATGGGCTCGGCCTCGCAGATCACCGCGCCGTTCCGGGCCTTCGAATGCCGCGACGGACACCTGATGGTGGCGGTGGGCAATGACTCCCAGTTCCGCAGTTTCTGCAATGTGATCGGCCTGCCCGATCTGGCCGACGATGCCCGCTACCTCACCAACCCCAAGCGGGCGGCGGCGCAGGCCGAGCTTTCCCGGCTGATCGAGCCGGCGATGCTGGCGCGCGGCGTCGAGGACTGGAACCGGGCCCTGGCCGCCGCCAACGTGCCCTGCGGGCCGATCTACACGATGGATCAGGTGTTCGAGGATCCGCAGGTCCGGCACCGCGAAGTGCTGGGCAGCGTGGAGCACCCCAGCCTGGGCAGCATGCCGGTCATCAAGAACCCCATCCACTTCTCCGGCACGCCGATCCGGCCCGGCCTGCCGCCGCCCATGCTGGGCGAACACACCGCCGAGATCCTGCGCGACGAACTGGGGCTGTCCGCCTCGGAGGTCGAGCGGCTGCATGCCGAGGGCATCGTATGAACGCCCTGGATCATGAACTCATCGAAGAAATCCGCGACAGCGCGCGTGATTTTCTTCAACGCCGCGATCAGCGGCAGAGAAAGCGCGGCGCGGCGGGAACCGATCGCGAGTACTGGCGCGAGATCGCCTCGGTCGGCTGGCTGGGCATGAGCGTGCCCGAGGCGCTGGGCGGCCTGGGCCTGGGCTGGCACGCGATGGCCGCCGTGATGGAAGAGGCGGGCCGCGCCCAGCTCCCCGAGCCGCTCGTGGGCGCCGGTGTGCTGAGCACCGCACTGCTGGCAGGAATCACCCCCGCGGGTGACGCCGGACAGCGCGGCCGGCTGCTCGAATCGATCTGCGACGGAACCCGGATGGTGGGACTGGCGTGGCAGGAAACCGAAGGCCAGCTCGAAGCCGGCGAGTCGGCGGGAGCCTTCGGCGTCACCGTCACCCGGCGCGAAGGCGCTTACGTCCTGAACGGAGAAAAGCGCCACGTCGTCCCCGGCGCCGGCGTGGACGGCTGGCTGGTCACGGCCGACGGCGAACACGGCACGGCGCTCTTCTACCTGGCCGCCGGCACGCCGGGCGTCACCGCGCAGACGCACGAGCGCGCGGACGGCGCCACGGCCTGCCATCTGGCCATCGAATCCGCCGAGGTCCCGGAAGCGGCGTTGCTGGCGCGGGAAGGCGTGCTGGACGCCGTCGACGAAGCGCTCGACTACGGCAGGCTGATGCAGTCCGCGGAGTTGGCAGGCCTGGCCCGGCAGGTGCTGGCCGATTCGGTGGCTTACCTGAATACACGCCAGCAATTCGGCCAGCCGCTGTCGTCGTTCCAGGCGCTGCAGCACCGGCTGGTGGATGCCGCCATGCAGGTCGAACTGGCCTCCAACAGCCTGCTGGACGCGCTGAACGCCATCGCGGCGGCGCCCGGCGACATCAAGGCGCGCAAGGCGGCGGCCAGCCGGGTCAAGGCCCGCGCGGCGCGCGCCGGCCTCGAAGCCGCGCGGCTGGCCATCCAGCTTCACGGCGCGATCGGCTATACCGAAGAATGCGATGTCAGCCTGTACTTCCGCAACGCGCTGCACCTGAGCGCCTGGCTGGGCAACGCCACGGCGCATCGCCAGCGGTACGGCGCGCTGGCCGCGGACCCCGCCCCGCAGGCGGACGAGGACGAAGGCGGCGACACGCCGGATGCCGTTTTTCCCCGCGACGCGGACTGGAATGGCATGCCCGAAGCCGAGTTCCGCAAGCTGTTGCGGCGGTTTTTCCGGGCGCGCTATCCCGAGCACCTGCGGCACGTGCCGTGGCGGCTGCATTGGGACGAGATCAAGGCCTGGTACTACACCCTGTCGCGCCAAGGCTGGATCGCGCCGTCATGGCCGCGCGAACATGGCGGCATGGCGCTGTCCCCGGCGCGGCAGATCGCCTTCATCGAGGAAGCCGAACGCTACGGCGTGGCGCGCGCGCCGGACCAGGGCCTGGTCATGCTGGGCCCCATCCTGATCCGCTACGGCACGGACGATCAGCGCGCGCGCTTCCTGCCCGGCATCCTGTCGGGCGAGGCGGTCTGGGCGCAGGGCTATTCCGAGCCCAATGCCGGATCCGACCTGGCCGCGCTGCGCTGCGAAGCGCTGATCGACGGCGACGAGCTGGTGGTGACGGGACAGAAGACCTGGTCCACGCTGGCGCAGGACGCCACCCACATGTTCATGCTGGTGCGCACCGACAAGACCGTCAAGAAACAGGCGGGCATCAGCTTCCTGCTGGTGGACCTGAACAGCCCGGGCGTCAGCCGCCGGCCCATCAGGACGCTGTCGGGCCACGAGGAATTCTGCGAGGTGTTCTTCGACCAGGTGCGCGTGCCGCGCGCCAACCTGGTCGGTGAGCTGAACGCGGGCTGGGGCATCGCCAAGGCGCTGCTGGGCTTCGAGCGCCTGTTCAGCGGCAGCCCCAAGCACGCCAGCCACGCCTTGCAGCAGATCTTCAGCATCGCGCGCCAGCGGGGCCTCCTGACCGACGCGGCGTTCGCCGACCGGCTGGCGGAACTGCGGCTGGACAGTGCGGACCTGACCTCCATGTACCGCGTCTACGCGGACATGGCCCGCGCCGGGCGTCCGCTGCCGCCAGAGCTGTCGCTGTTGAAGATCTGGGCGACGGAAACGCATGAACGGCTGGGCGCCCTGCTGATCCAGATCGCCGAGGAGTACGGCGGCGCGGCAATGCGGCTGGGCTACGGCAACGGCAACGTGCATGCCCTGGCGCCCTACGTCAACGCGCTGGCGGCGACCATCTTCAGCGGCACCAACGAGATCCAGCGCAACATCTACGCCAAGCAGGTGCTGGGCCTTCAGGGCGCGTGACAACGATAAAGATAACGACAACGACAACGCGCCGGCCCGGGCCGGCGCATCAGGAGAGAGACAAATGAAGAAAACAACCGCATTGACGGTGGCGGCAATGATCCTGGGCGCCGCGGCCGCGCCCGCCTCCCATGCCGCGCAGCCCTGGCCCAGCCAGCCCATCCGCCTGATCGTGCCCTACCCGCCCGGCGGTTCGGTGGACAACCTGGCGCGCCTGCTGGCGCCGGCCCTGGGCGAGCGCCTGGGCCCAGACCATCGTGATCGAGAACAAGGCCGGCGCCAGCGGCACCATCGGGGTCGACGCGACCGTGCGCGCCGCGCCCGACGGTGGCACCTTCGGCTTCGGCGTGCCGGGCGCCATCACGGGCCTGCCCCACGTCATGAAGGTTCCGTATGACGTGGCCAAGATCCAGTACGTGTCGCTGGTGGCGCGCATCCCGCAGGTGATCATGGTCAACCCGTCGCTGCCGGATTCCACGCTGGCGGCGTTCGTGGCCAGCGCCAAGCAGCAGCCCGGCAAGTACAACTACGGGTCCGCGGGCAACGTCACCACGCCGCACCTGGGCGGCGAACTGCTCAAGCAGCAGACCGGCATAGACATCATGCACGTGCCCTACAAGGGCGCCGCGCCCGCCGTGACGGCCCTGCTGGCCAACGAGGTGCAGATGTTCCCCGGCGACGCGTCCGCGGCGCTGGGCTTCATCAAGGCCGGCAAGCTGCGCGCGCTGGCCGTGGCCAGTCCCGAGCGCTTCGAGGGACTGCCCGCCGTACCCACCACCAAGGAGGCCGGCTTTCCCGGCCTCATCGTCGAATCCAACTACGGGATCATCGCGCCCACCGGCACGCCCAAGGACATCGTGGACAAGATGTCGGACGCCATCGCGAAGTCGCTGGCGGACCCCGCCCTGCGGCAGAAGATGATCGATCAGGGCGCCATCCCGGTGGCCACCACGCCGGACGCCTACCGCGCGCTGATGGAAGCGGAATCGAAGAAATGGGGCGAGGTCATCCGGCGCGGCAAGCTGGGCCTGGAATAACGCCATGGCCGGGCGCTTTTGCCGTACGCTTATGCCGATTTCCACGCCTGCCAACTTCCGCCTTCGACCATGCCATCTGCTAAAGCCACGGGCCTGAGCCTGGACCTGACCGCCGACCTGCACAAGTGGCGGGCATTCCTGGCCATCGCGGAACTGGGCAGCATCACGCGCGCCGCGCTGTACCTGGACCAGGACCAGTCGGTGCTCAGCCGCCGCATCAACGCGCTGGAACGCGAGTGCAACGCGCGGCTCTTCAACCGGACCGGCCGCGGCGTCCACCTGTCGGAAGTGGGCGAACGCCTGTTCCCGCTGGTGCAGACGCTGCTGAACGATGCCGAAAGGCTGGAGCTGGAACTGAACGGCGAGGCCCGCGAGCCCGCCGGCGAGGTCACGCTGGGGCTGCTGCCGTCAACGGCGCATCCCCTGATCCGCCGGCTGTTCTCGCGGCTGCGCAAGCAGTTTCCCAAGGTGCACCTGAAGATCCTGGAGGGCTCCAGCGGCCAGATCGAAGAATGGCTGACCGACAGCCGCGTGGATATCGCCATCCTGTACCGCTACGGCGACAAGTGCCCGCCGGGCGAACAGGCGCTGGCCTACGTGGATTCCTATCTGGTCGGCGCGGCGGGCGATGCCCGCACCCAGGCCGGAGAAATCACCTTCGACAAGCTGGACGGCCTGCCCTTTATCCTGCCCGGCGCCCCCAACGGCCTGCGCAACGCGCTGGACGGACTGGCGCGGGCGCGCAAGATCACCATCGCGCCCCTGATCGAGGCCGACTCGCTGCCGCTGATGAAGTCCATCGTCGAACACGAAAAGATGTACACCGTGCTGCCGTTACACGCCGTCTGGCAGGAGGTGCAGGAAGGCCGGCTCAGCATCGCCGCGCTGCGCGATCCCACCATGAGCCGGATCATCTCGATGGCGTTCTCGCGCTCGAAGGGGCCGGGCCGCACCGTCATGGAAGTGGCGGCGCAGATCGAGACCCTGGTGCGCGAGATCGGCGGAGAAGGTGTCTGGCACGCCAGCCCCTGATGGCGTGGCGGCGGCCCGGCGCCTACGCGAAGCCGTAGAGCCGCGCGGGATTGTCCACCCACACCTTCTTGCGCAGCGCGTCGTTACCCAGCCAATCGTGCGCCAGGTCGACGAGCGCATCGGCCGAGGGCGCGGCGGCGCCCATGCGCACGAAGGGCCAGTCCGACCCCCACAGCACCTGATCGGGATTGGCGGCGACGCAGGCATCGTGGATGAAGTGCGCGTTCTCGTAATCGGGTGCGGCCCCGACGCGGCACACCGTCAGCTTCATCCAGATCCGTCCGTCCGCCAAAAGCCCGCGAAGCAGCTGGAAGACCGGATCGTGATCGCCGCGCGCCGGGACGAGGCTGCCCAGGTGGTCGATGACCAGCGGCAGGTCCAGCCCGGCCAGCGCCGGCAGATGGCGCAGATAGGTATCGCACGGCGCCCAGAGCTGCGCGTGCAGGCCGTGGCGCTTCATGCGGGGCGCAAGTGCCGCGACCTGGTCGAAGCCGACGCTGCCCGGAAACAGATTGCCGGCGGGGTCGCGCGCCTCGACAAAGCGCAGGCCGCGCACGCCCCCTTCGTACAGGGACTGCAACTGCGCATCCGTGACCGACGGATCCGCCACGGCAATCCCCCGCAATCGGTCGCCGCCCTGCTGCAAGGCATCCAGCAGCGCGTCCGGGTTCGTGCCGTAGGGCGCCGGTTGCACCAGCACGCCGCGCGCCGCGCCCAGTGTGTCCAGCATGCGCAGATAGCGCGCGGCCGCGGCATCCGGCGCGGCATAGGACGACGGGTGCTGCAAGGGAAAGCGCTCGTAGGGGCCGAACACATGGCAATGCGTGTCGCACGCCCCGTCGGGCAGCGCGTGACGGGGCGTCACGGGCATGCGCGGCGTCTCGACGCTGGCGGGGACGTAGGGCGCGGCCTGAGGGGCAGCGTCCCCGTCGCGGCTGGCGGCGGTGTTCTTGTCGCGGCTGGTGGCGGTGTTCATGAATGCCCCCTGCCCAGCGGCGCCAGCTGGCTGAGCGACGGCCCGCCGTCCTGTTGCGGCGTGTCCAGCGGCGCGGGCGCATCGTCCGGCATCGGGATCTCGTGCGCGTTCAGCGTCATGGACACCATGGTGTAGTAGCCGATGACGGCCGTCAGTTCCACCACGCCCAGCGCGGCCCAGCGCTCCACCGCCTGCGCGTACAGGCCGGGCGCCACCTGTCCGGTTTCCTGAAGCTGGCGCGAAAACTCGTAGACGACTTCGTCGTCGCGGTTGTCGAAGACCGGCGTGGCACGCGCCTGGATAGCGTCCAGCACCGCATCCGGAATACCGGCGGCCCGGGCGGCCTGCGCGTGAATGTGCCATTCGATCTGGCTGTTCCAGCGGCGCGCCGTCACCACGATGGCGAGTTCGCTGACGCGGGGCGGCAGGCTGGTGCCAAAGCGCAGCAGCGCGCCCAGCGCCTGCCAGCGCTCGGCCAGTTCCGGGCTGTGCAGCGCGGCGCGCAAGGGGCCGACCAGGCGGCCGCGCGGGCCGGAGACGATCTTCTCGTACACGCGCTTCTGGTCGTCGGTCATGCTGTCGGGAGTGGGCAGCGGGATACGGCTCATCGTCGTCCTCTTCTTACGGGGTGTCGTCGGGCTGGCTGCGCATCACCGACGGGCGGGCGGAAAAGCGCTGGTGCCAGGCCGCCAATGCCGGGTGGCCGTCGCGCCAGGGAATATCCGGAAAACGATAATCCATGTACGACAGCGCGCAACCGATGGCGATCAGCCCCAGGTCGAAGCCGCTGGCCTGCAGCGCGGGCGCCTCGGCTTCCAGCGCGGCCAGCACCGCATCGGTCTTCAGCGCGAAGACGTCCAGCCATGCCGCCGTCTGCCTTTCCGCGGGCTTGTTGCGTTCCTGGCGGAACAGCAGCAGCGCATCCAGGAAGCCGTCGCCCAGGGCCTGGCGGCGCTCGGCCACGAGGCGTGCCTTGGGTTCCGAAGGCAGCAGGCCGCTGCCCGCGATACCGTCCAGCCAGGCGCAGATGACGCGCGAGTCGTACACCGCCGTGCCGTCGTCCAGCACCAGCGTGGGCAGCTTGATCAGCGGGTTGTCGCGCACCAGGTCCAGGTTGGGCTTGTCCATCGCGACGGGCGTGCGCACCAGCGTCACGCGGTCTTCGATGCCGGCCTCGTAGAGGACGATCATCACCTTGCGCACGAAAGGCGAACGCGGCGACCAATGCAATTTCATCGATAGGCTCCCTGTGGGTTCATAGTCATGGATGGCGTTCAATGGCCCTGCGCGGGCCGCACCGTCGGGTCATTGACCGCGTCCGGCGCGCGCATCTGGAACAGGTCGCTGGTGTGCGCGTACCAGCCGGCCCCATGCATGCGGCCCAGCAGGCGCAGCGCGGGCGTGTCCACATAGAATTTCTCGGGGTTCAGCAAGGCGTCGTCGCGCAGGTACAGCCCCACCACGCGCGCCAGCACGATCACGCGCTGCGGCGCCGCGTCCAGCACCTGCCACACCCTGCATTCCAGGGCGGCCGGGCTTTGCGCGATGCGCGGCGGATCCACGATCAGGGACGGTTCGGCCACGAGTCCCGCGCGCGCCAGCTCGTCGATGCTGGCCTCGTAATCCAGGCTGGTGTGGTTCATCTGCTCGGCCAGTTCGGCCGACACCAGGTTGATCACGAACTGCCCCGTTTCCAGGATGTTGCGTGAGGTGTCCTTCAGTTCCCCGCCGCGCGGACCGATGCCCAGCGCGACGATGGGCGGATCGCTGCTGACCACATTGAAGAAAGAGAACGGCGCGGCGTTGAGCGCGCCCTGCGCCGACTGGCTGACCACCCAGGCGATGGGCCGCGGAACGACCACGCTGGAAAGCAGCTTGAAGGCGTCGGCCGGGGCCAGCTTGCTGAAATCGAAGTTCATGGGGTGGGCGCCCTGCGCGGCGGGATAGGGGTCGTGTTCATTTGGCCAGCAGCCCCAGCGTGCCCAGCAGGCGCTGCATGTCGGCGCGGTCCTTCTGGACGTAGGCGTCGGCGTCCTTCGGGGACAGCGCCATCAACTCTATCGCCTGGTCCTGCATGACGCGGCGGTAGTCCGGGTCCTCGTTCACGCTCTGGACGGTGCCGCTCAGCTTTTGCACGATCCCGGCGGGCGTGCCGGCGGGCGCCGCCAGGCTGTACCAGGTGGCCGCCTGCGCGCCCCGCACCCCGGCCTCGTCCAGGGTGGGCACGTCCGGCAGCAGGGTCGAGCGCTTGTCCGCCGCGTAGGCCAGTGGCACCAGCCGGCCCTGCCGGATGAACGGCAGGCTGGCCGACAGGTTCAGCATGGCCAGGTCGATCTGCCCGCCCACTGCGTCATTGATCGCGGGCGACGCGCCGGCATAGGGAATGTGATTGAGCTGCACATGCGCGGCCTGCTGGAAGAGTTCCGCCCCCAGGTGGGTGGCGCCGCCCATCCCGGCCGACCCGTAGCTGAGCTTGCCGGGTTCCGCCTTGGCGCGGGCGATCAGGTCCGCCACCGTCTTGATGCCGCGCGACGGATTGACCACCAGCATGATGGGCTGCACCGCCACGACCGAGCAGAACTCAAAACCCTTGATGCCGTCATAAGGCGTCTTCTGCATCAGCGGCGTCACGACATGGCCCGCGGACGTGCCCAGCAGCAGGGTGTAGCCGTCGGGCTTGGCCCGAGCCACGAAGCCCGTGCCGATGGACGCGCCGCCGCCGGGCTTGTTCTCCACCACCACCGGCTGGCCCAGGCGCTTTTCCAGCGCGCGCGCCAGGCTGCGCGCCACGACGTCGGCCGGCCCCCCGGCCGCGTAAGGATTGATCAGCGTGATGGGGTGGTCCGGATAGCCAGCCGCCACGGCGGCGGGCGCGGACACGGCGGACAGGATGGCGGCGGCCGCCGCAAGCAGGGATCGGAGCATCGATGGCATGGTCGTTCCACTCGAATGGGTAGGCGTGAATTGGCGGGAAGGCGAGGCGGGGCTCAATCGGCCCGCGCGCCGGACTGCTCGATGATCCGCGCCCATTTCAGCGTGTCGGCGCGGATGCGTTCGGCGAATTCCTCGGGCGTGCTGTGGGTGGTCTGGATGCCGTAGCCCGCCATCCGCTCGACCATTTGCGGCGAGGTCATCACGGTCCCGATCGCGGCGTTCAGGCGGTCGATGACCGCGCGCGGCGTCCCCGCCGGCGCCAGCACGCCTGACCACAAGCTGACCTCGTAGGATTCGAAGCCCGGCGATTCCGAGATCGAGGGCACGTCCGGCAAGGCCGCCAGCCGCTTGCGGCTGGTCACCCCCAGCGCCTTGATCTTGCCCTGCCTGACCTGGTCGATGAAGTTGGACGAGGTGTCGATCATCATCGAGATGCGTCCGGCCAGGAAGTCGTTGATGGCCCCCGACGTCCCCTTGTACGGGATATGGCGGATATCCACGCCCGCCGTGGACTTGAACATCTCGCCCGCCAGGTGGCTGGTGGTGCCGCTGCCCGAGGAACTGAATGTGAGCTCGCCCGGACGCTGCCTGGCAAGGTCGGCCAGTTCGGACACGGAACCGGCCTTCAGGTCCGGATTGACCACCAGCAGGTTGGACGTCAGGTTGGTCAGCGAGACCGGCGCGAAGCTCTTCTGCGGGTCATACCGCAGCTTGGCGTAGAGCGACGGATTGATGGTCAGCACGCCCATCGTGGAGTACAGCAGGGTATAGCCGTCGGGCGCGGCGGTGGCCACCGCCTCGGCCCCGATCGCGCCGCCCGCCCCGCCGCGGTTTTCCACCACCACGGACTGGCCGAGCTTGTCGCCCAGCCCCTGCGCCAAGGCCCGGGCCATCAGGTCGGTGGCCCCGCCCGCCGGAAACGGAACGACCAGCCGCAGCGGCCGGTCGGGATAGGGGCCCGCCGCCACGGCCGCGGAAATCAGGCCCATGCCGAGCCACAGGCTGACCGCGGTCAGCGCGCTTGCCATTTTCATGCTGTCTCCACACCTGGTTTTTTGTGTTTGGAGCATGGTAGGCGCGCGGCCGGGAAGGCGCTATGCGCGGGATCGCATATCTGCTTTGCGGAGGCCAGGGCCGGGGGACTAACCCGGTTGCGCCAGCAGACGCTGGATCTCGGCCTCGGTCTCCTGGTACCTGCCTTCGCCGAAGTGGCGATAGACGATCCTGCCCTGCTTGTCGATCAGATAGGCCGCGGGCCAATATTGGTTGCGGTACGCGTCCCAGGTGGCGTAGCGGTTGTCCTGCGCCACCGGATAGGTGATGCCGAAGCGCTGCAGCGCCTTTTCCACATTGGGCGTGGACCGTTCGAACGGGAACTCCGGCGTATGCACGCCCACCACGACCAGGCCCTGGTCCTTGTACTTCTGGTACCAGCTGGTGACGTAGGGCAGCGTGCGGATGCAGTTGATGCAGGTGTAGGTCCAGAAATCCACCAGCACCACCTTGCCGCGCAGCGATTCCATCGTCAGCGGCCCGCTGTTGAGCCATTTGTCGATGCCGGTGAATTCCGGCGCGGTGGGGGCTTCGGCCGGCGCCGGGGCGGCTTGCGCCGACCCTTGCATCAGAGAGGCGGCAATCAGCGCGCCCAGGGCAATCTTCTTGAACGTGGCAAACATGGCGAACTCCTTCAGGGTTGGACGAACAGGTTGCTGATCCAGGCATAGGCCAGGACGTCGTACTGGAAATAGATGGCGATGGCGGTCAGGACCAGCAACACGCCGAAGCCCTGCTGCAGGCGGTGCGTGTGGCGGGACAGCCCGCGCACCCGGGCCGCGATGGCCTGCCCGCCGTAGGCGATCACCAGCATGGGCACGCCCGCGCCGATCGCGAACACCAGCAGCAGGGTGCTGGACTGCACCAGGTCCTGCGCCTTGGCGGCCAGCACCAGGATCGACGCCAGCACCGGCCCGGCGCAGGGCGTCCACACCGCGCCCAGCGACAGGCCCAGCACGAAGCCGCCGGCATTGCCGCTGCCGGTGCCGCCCGCGGCAGCCAGGCGCTGCAAGGGGCCGCCGACCCGGGCGATCAGCCGGTCGTAAGGCTGGGGCCAGATCCGCGCCAGGCCGAACAGCGCCAGCAAGACGATGGAGGTGGAGCGCACGGCTTCGTGCACGGATTCGTTCAGGTTGGACAGGAGGCTGAGCGCGATGCCCAGGCCGGCGAACGCCAGCACGAAGCCGGACACGACGAACAAGGGCCGCAGCCGGCCGACGCGCTCCAGCGAGGTGCCCAGCAGCACCGGCAGCAGGGGCAGCACGCAGGGAGACGCGATGGTCAGCATGCCGGCGAGCAAAGCGATGGGAGTGTTGATGAGGTCCATGGGGGTCGTCCTTTGGAAAGTGACCCCATTGCACCCGCCGCACGTATCCGGCTTGTGCCGGACAGGCGGAATTTTTCAAGCGCGTGTACCCGCCGCCCGGGCGTATACAGTACGACACACTTCCCGGACCGGTCGGCGCTATAAACCGTTCACGCCCTGTATCCGGAACCCGCCATGAAACGCTTGCTTGCCGTCTTGCTGTTGCTGTTCGGCGGCTTCACCGCCGAAGCCGCCAAACCTTTCCAATGCCAGCTCATTTCAAACACCCGCCCGCGCCGCGATCCCTTGCCCCCGGGCGAGCGCTAGGCGCGGATAGAATTCCGCAACCGGACCCGCGCGCCAACCGCGCCGTCATCAACTACTGGAAGGCCCCGCAGATGGATCACATAGACCACGTCATGATCGTGGACGACGATCGGGAAATTCGCGAACTCGCCGGCGGCTTTCTCAGGAAGAACGGCCTGACGGTCACGCTGGCGGCGGACGGACGGCAGATGCGGTCCCTGCTGGAAAGCCTGTCCGTCGACCTGATCGTGCTGGACATCATGATGCCCGGCGACGATGGCCTGGTGCTGTGCCGGGAACTGCGCAGCGGCAAGCACCGCCGCATCCCCATCCTGATGCTGACGGCGCGCAGCGACGACATGGACCGCGTCCTGGGACTGGAGATGGGCGCCGACGACTATCTGGTCAAGCCCTTCGTGGCGCGCGAACTGCTGGCCCGCATCAAGGCGATCCTGCGCCGCACGCGCATGCTGCCGCCCAATTTCCAGGTGACCGAGCCCGGCCGCGAGATCGCCTTCGGCAACTGGCGGCTGGACACCACCGCGCGCCACCTGCTGGACGCGGACGGCACCATCGTGTCGCTCAGCGGCGCGGAATACCGGCTTTTGCGCGTGTTCCTGGATCATCCGCAGCGCGTGCTCAGCCGTGACCAGTTGCTGAACCTGACGCAAGGCCGCGACGCCGACTTCTTCGGACGGTCCATCGACCTGCTGGTCAGCCGCCTGCGCCAGCGGCTGCGCGAAGACGCGCGCGAGCCCATGTACATCAAGACCGTGCGCAGCGAAGGCTATGTGTTCTCCGCCGCCGTCGACGTTTCGGAATCCGGTCAGTGACCGCCGCCGCGCCGCGCACGTTCGCCTGGCCCCGCACGCTGGTCGCGCGGCTGTTCCTGATCTTCCTGGCGGGCCTGGTCCTGGCCTACGGGCTGTCGTTCGCTTCCCTTTTTTACGAACGCTACAGCGCCACCCGCAACATGATGCTGGGCGACCTGGAGCGCGACGTCGCCATCGCCATGGACATCCTGGACCGGCTGCCCGCCGCCGAGCGCCCCGCCTGGCTGCCGCGCCTGTCCAGCAACAACCGCCAGTACCTGCTGGGCGATGGCCGGGCCGACCAGCCGCTCGCAAACGACGCCGCGCGCACCGCCGCCCAGTCCATCGAGGCGGCGCTGGGGCCGGACCGTCCGGTGACCGTCCGCGCCATGGCGGACGATCCGCGCCACATCCAGGCGCGCGTCGTGCTGTCCGACGGCCAGCCGGCGGTGCTGGACATCGAGCTTTCCCGCATGCGGCCGGCGCCCTGGCTGGCGGCCGTGCTGGGCCTGCAGCTTTTGCTTCTGGCCGGCTGCGCCTGGCTGGCGGTGCGCCTGGCCGTCCGTCCCCTGACGCGCCTGGCCCGCGCGGCCGAGGAACTGGATCCCGACAGGAAAAGCCCGCTGATGGACGAGGCCGGCCCCGCCGAGGTCGCGCATGCCGCCGTCGCCTTCAACGCGATGCAGGACCGCATCTCGGCCCACCTTGCGGAACGCATGCAGATGCTGGGCGCGATCTCGCACGATCTGCAAACGCCGATCACCCGCATGAAGCTGCGCACGGAATTCATGGACCCGTCCGCCGACCGCGACAAGCTGGCGCAGGACCTGAACGAAGTGGAGCGGCTGGTGCGCGAGGGCATCGATTACGCCCGCAGCGCGCACGGCAAGACGGAAGCCCCGGCGCGCATCGACCTGAACGCCTTCCTGGACAGCCTGGTGTGCGACTACCAGGACACGGGCAAGGACGTCAGCCTGTCGGGCGACACCGTCCCGCCGCTGTCCACGCGCCCGCACGCGCTGCGCCGCATCCTGGGCAACCTGATCGACAACGCGCTGAAGTTCGCGGGCGCGGCCGAGGTGCGCGTGGCGGCACCGGACGGCGGGCACCTGTCGATCTTCGTGCTGGATCGCGGGCCGGGCATCCCCGCTGGCGAACTGGACGCCGTGCTGCAGCCGTTCTACCGCCTGGAGAGTTCCCGCAGCCGGGACACTGGCGGCACCGGTCTGGGGCTGGCCATCGCGCATCAGCTGGCGGCTGCCCTGGGCGGCACGCTGGTCCTCAGCAACCGCGAGGGCGGCGGCCTGTCGGCCGAGGTCAGGATCGCGCTGGAAGGCGCTGCGGCGCCGTAGGCGGCAGCGGTTGGCGGCAGCGGTTGCGCCGCGCCGGGGCGCCTGACGCGGCGCAGGCCTGGGCGTTGGGCGGCCCGCCACCTTGGCGCCGCGCAGCCCTTGGTACCGCGCAACCTTCGGCGCTAGGCTTCCCGCAGCGCGCCCGACAGCAGCAGCGGCTTCAGGATGCCGGCGGTGTACACCCGCGCCAGGTTCACCAGGAAATCCGTGAAATCCGCCTTCGCCGCGTGGTCGGCGCTGTCCGAGATCACCCGCATCACGGCGAACGGAATGCCGAACTCATGGCAGACCTGCGCCATGGCGGCGCCTTCCATTTCCAGGCACAGCGCATCGGGCAGGCGCTCGCGCAGCGCATGGGCCAGCTCGTTGTCGTTGACGAAGACGTCGCCCGTCGCGATCAGACCGTGGTGGACTTGCGGTTGCGCAGGCGCGGACGGCTGCCCGCCGCCGCTGGCGAATTCCCGGGCGAAGCCGCCGGCGCTTTGCAGCAGCAGCGCGCTCAGCGCCGGATCGGCGTCGAAGCGTTCGCGTCCCAGCAGGGGAATCTCGTGCCGGCCGAACAAGGGCCGCGCGTCCATGTCGTGCTGCATCAGCGCGTCGGCCACCACCACGTCGCCCACCCGCACCCGGGGATGCAGGCCGCCGGCCAGGCCCGTGAAGATCACCCGCGACACCTCGAATTCCTGGATGACGATGGATGCCGTGGCCGCGGCCGCCACCTTGCCGATACGGCTGAGCGCGATCACGCAGGGCGTGCCCCACAAGGTTCCCACCTGGAAATCGCGCATGGCGATGCGGCGGGTTTCGGCGCCGGGATCCATGGCCGCCAGCAGGTCGGCGATCTCTTCGTGCAGCGCGCCCAGAATGGCGAGACGTCCCATGATGTTCTTCTTTCCGTGATCGATGTGGATGCGCGGCCGCGTGCCGCCAGGGCGCAACATACTCCAATGCCGGCGCGGCCGCCAACCGGCGCCGGCGTTTGTATCGCAGCGTATCCCGCCGCCGCCTTGACACGCCGCGATGCAATCCCGGCGCCTGGCCGACACATGACGGATACAGCGGCTTGTTGCAATGGGGGCTCTTACCCACTGGCACGGCCACGCCGCGCCGCCACCCTGGAGTCATCATGGCAAAGCAACTCGAGCAGGTCCTCTACACCGCGCACACCCACACCACCGCCGGCCGCGAGGGCGCGGGACGCAGCAGCGACGGCGCGCTGGACGTGACGCTCAGCATGCCCGGATCGGGCAAGCCCGGCACCAATCCCGAACAATTGTTCGGTGTGGGCTATTCCGCCTGCTTCATGGGCGCGATGAAGCGCGCCGGCGCCACTCATGGCATCACGGTCCCGCGCGATGTTGCCATCGACGCCAGCGTGTCGCTGGGCAAGGTCGACGGCGGCGCGAACTTCGCGCTGGGCGTCACCCTGGCCGTGTCCCTGCCCGGCCTGACTGCCGAGCAGAAACAATTGCTCGTCGAATCGGCGCATCAGCTCTGCCCCTATTCGCGCGCCATCCGCGACAACATCGACGTGCAGTTCGAGATCGTCTGACGCCCATCGTCCGGCGCGCTCCGGAACGCGGGCCCTCCGAACTGCCCCCCCGAAAGTTGGACAAAACCCAACCTTCGGGTTTTTTGCATCGAGCCGCTTTTTTTCCGGCTTTCAGATACCAACCGATGGCAATTCGGACTGCTACTGATGCTGTAGTAAAGACGGACTCCCGCAAATCGATGCCAACGTCCCGCCCCGGGAAAATCGGGCCACCACCCGCCGCTGGCTAGGCAAAAAGATGGTGTACATCCATTCAGCAGGGAAACCACGCGGCCTGCCCGCCGAACCTTGCGTGATAGCTTGCGTCACGCAGGCGTGGTCACAGCCGGCGGCAGAGGCATCGAAAGACTCTATCTGTGTGTGGGGAGACGATCATGGTGAAGAACCTTGCCGTATTCTTCGACGGAACCTGGAACGAGCCCAACGACCGCACCAACGTCTACGAGCTATACAAGGCCGCGCCCGAAACCAGCACGCAGGAAACGCTCTACATCGAGGGCGTGGGCACCCAGGGCCAGGGCCTGTGGGCCGCCATCGACAAATTCATGGGCGGCGCCTTCGGCGCCGGCCTGTCCGCCAACATCCGGCAAGGCTACCGCTGGCTCTGCCAGCGCCACGAGCCCGGCGACCGCATCTTCCTCTTCGGCTTCAGCCGCGGCGCCTACTCCGCGCGCAGCCTGGCCGGCATGGTGCGCAAATGCGGCCTGCTGAACACCCCCACCGACGAGGGCGTCGGGGAAGCCTACGCGCTATACCGCGACGACTGCACCCCATCCTCCGCCGAAGCCGCCGCCTTCCGCGCCAAGTTCTCGCGCGAGACCGACCTGCACTACGTCGGCGTCTGGGACACCGTCGGCAGCCTGGGCATCCCGGTCGGCAGCATCCCCTTTCCGGGCTTCTCCAGCTTCTACAACTTCCACGACACCGAACTGAGCAACCACGTCCTGCACGCCTATCACGCCATCGCCACCAACGAATACCGCGAGCCCTACTTCCCCACCCTGTGGACCCGCCAGCCCGGCTCCCCGCCCCGCCCGGATCACCTGCCCGTGGAGCAGCGCTGGTTCATCGGCGCGCACTCCGACATCGGCGGGGGCTATCAGGATGGAAGCCTGCAGACCCTGCCCGCGTCATGGCTGCAGGAAAAAGCGCGGCAGGCGGGGCTGGAGGCGGGAACGGTGCAGCGCATCTCCACCGACTACGAGCAGTGCGAGCCGCATGATTCGTACAAGGAGTTCACCGAGAAGGTGCCGATTCCGGTGAAGAAGCGGCCCCGGTTGTGGGATCGGGAGACGGTGCTGAACCTGACGATCGACGATCGGCTGGTCGGGCGGTTCGAGAGGAACCAGGGGTTCTTGAGGGAGTATCCGGATTTCAGGGATGAATTGGGGAAGCTGGAGGTGGGGAAATAGGCGCGCCTGCCTGCGGCAAGGGCCGTCAGGCAGCTTCGTGCTCGCGCATTTCCACACGCAAACCGGCGGCCGCCGCCATATTCACCAGCGCATCCAGACCAAACAGATTGATCTTGCCCCGCATCAGGTCGGAGATCTCGTCTCCATATGGTTTGCGGCTGACTTTCCCCGCCGCATGTGGCTCGGCGCTCACCTAGAGAGCGCAATCCACGATACAGGAGGCGAGCCGCCCTCCGAGTAACGAGCGGCCATAATATCTTAACTAGCGTGCGGGCATCGCATATCGTACGCCTCAAGAAATTGCAGATATTTTATTTCTTATAAATGATTGAAACGTAGGCGATATTTCTTCGATTTCTTTACTGACAGGATCCACCTCCACGACCTTCCAATCACTACATCGAAATCCGGTGCAGTATCCCTGAAAATCATCACCAAAGAGAAGTACATTATCCTCCCCAAGGATCTCCTCACCGTATATTTCAACGTATTCAACCAATCCGTTATAAATCATATAAACGGCTTCTCCCAATTCCCCCGCACCGATCTCCATCAAAAAATCAACATAATCCTTCGGTGGATTTAGCATAAAAGGATTCAAATCGGAGTCGAAGGCGACCTTAACTAAACCATCAAATGGAGTTCCGCGCCCTTTTTGCGTCGCCAGATCATCGTACGTAGCCACAATATCCCGCCTTATCTCTTAAATATCTCGTTTAACGGCCCACCCGATCGATGCAAACCAGCTTGGTGCTGATCCGGGAATCTCGCAGGGTGGATATTCCACCATTTATTGGGGCCACCATAGCCGCTCTCAATCACGTGATGAGCATCATAAGGTCGACCGACGTTTCTCACAAGATTTCCAGATTTTGACATAACCGGCTCACTGTACGTCGGCCACTTTTGCCCAGTATTTGCTTCCCACTCTGAGATAAGCGAGGTCTTTATTCGATCAAACTCCGAACGATTAGCCATCGCCTCCGCTTTGGACAATTTTGAATACTCATTCAATCGAAGGTCTTCTGCCAATAATCGACGTTGAACCGTGGTCAAAGGAACCCCAGTCTGAGATTTAATGTCCCAAACGTAAGCTCGACTTTGGCTAGACAAGCGCGTCCAAGAACCGGCGCCATTCGACGGAGGTACGAGACCTGAGCCAGTAATTCGCCCACCACGAGTCCCTAGAATTCCTCCCAACAACCCAGCGGCGCCGCTTCCGGCAGCTTCAAACTCTCCTGTTAGAAGATCGGTGAAGATCTGCCCCCCGGCATCGAACGGCGCTGAATAGTACTCGCCGAGCGTCCCCCCCGCCTTAGCGAACTTGCCTGTATCACTCCACGGAGTGAACTCGTCTGCCTGTCCCGTAACCAGCGCCTTGCTGGTTAGATATCCCAGTTGCGCCGTATCTGCGGCCATCAGGGGAACTTCCAGCGCGGCATCCTTCGCCCCAACGAATAAATCGCGCGTCCACGCACCAAACTTTTCCGAAAGGGTGGGCGCCGTAGTGTCCATGACCGACCTGTTCGCACGCCCTTCTGTCAGGCCGTAGACGAACGATCCCTTTTTACCCCACAGATCCACTAAGTTGGGCCCCTTTTGTAGCCTCGCCACCGCTTCCGCGAGAGCGGCGGATTGGTTACCGCCGTTGTCCGCGAGATAGATTCCTTCTTGTTGCGGCCGTTCCTCGGACATCGCCTGGACAAGCGAAGCGTAGAAGTCCGTATCGGAGTCGCTATTCGTATAGGTCACAGCGGGCCCGCCGTTGGCGAGGCTCGACCGAAGTTTCGCGAGCGGTAAGCCGCCATCATCCATCGACAACGGATTGGGCGCGAACTCAACGAGTTGCTGCTCGGTTACCTGCAATCCCGTGCCCAGCGTCGGATTCGAGGGGGACAAGTTTGGCATCGCGAGCCGCATCTCATCGACAATCGAGTTCCCCAGGGCATTCCCGAACGCGTCAACAGCGACTTGCACGTAGTTCGCTTTTCCTCCAGACAACACCGAAGCCGCCACTCCCCCTACCGCGCCCGCCACAAATCCACGAGTCAGCCTTTCACTGAACGATGACGCATTCGGGAGGAGTTCGGACGCCACCGCGGAGCCAACCCCAGCCCCAACCCCCGCAGCCGCCACATTCGTCCAACTGAATTTGGACTGCAGACCCGTCGCCGCTGCGATGCCCACCGCAACAAAGATCTTGCCGATCCCACCGCATCCGCCTCCACCACCGCCGCTGTCCGCCGCAGGCACCGGCATCGTCGGCTGGGTATCGCCGATGAGCTTGCCCGGGTCATACGGCTTGAACGTCTTGTAGTCGTTATGGTTGCCCGTCACCCGGTTCGGGATCGTGACGGTCGCGCCCACCCGCAGGTCGCGGTCGCTCGCCAACCCGTTGGCCTCGGCGACCAGATACCACAGCCGGCTGTCGCCATACGCTTGCTGCGCAATGGTTTGCAGCGTGTCGCCCGCCTGGATGCGGTACGAGCCCGGACTGGCCGAAGGATTGCCCCCATCAATCGGACGGAATGAAGGCGAGAAGTCGTCGGCGCCCGCGGTGGGCCCCGTTGTCCCCATCAATTCGCCGTTGACCACCAGCGACCGCATGGTCGTGCCATTCTGCACGCGCATCAGGATCTTGCCGTTGGCGTCGTGGATCAGCGTCTGGTTCTTGCTGCTGTCCTTGCTGTCGACCACGCCCACCATGTTGCCGTTGACGTCGTACTGGTACGTCGTCTGGCCGGGATCCAGTTGTGTGCTGACGCCGGATAGCGTCGCTTCGCGGTAGCCCTCGTAGCGCGTATGCGTGTAGGTATAGGTGTTGGTATAGGACGTTCCATCCCACATGTCCATGCGGTACTGGGTCACGTTGCCGGCCTGGTCGTAGCCGGTGTACGCACTGTTGTAACGGCTGGCGAGGCCGCCAGCGGTCATGTGCAACACGCGCACGTTCGCCAAACGGCCTGCCGCGTCGTACATGTTGCGCTTCTGCTCGTTTGCCAGGCCCGCCCGGTCAAAGAAGGCCTTGCCCTGCGACCCGTCGATACCGCTCATGACGACGCGGTCCGCCCCGTCGTAATAGCGCGCGTCCAGCATCTGCCCGTCTCGGCGCAGCGTGGTCAGCCGGTTGAGCGTGTCGTAACTGTAGGTCTCGGTGGTAAAGCCCGCGGCGGTGCTGCCATCGGCGTAGATAACCTTGTCCCAATACAGGTCGCTCAGGCGATTGCCGTTCGCGTCATAGGTCAGCTTATGGCCTTGGGTGGCGTTGATCTCCAGATTGGCGTTCACGGCCTCGACCGTGGTCTGCCGGTTCATGGAGTCATAGCCAGGTGGAAGAGCAAGTACTCGGGTGTTCAGGTGTCCGAGTTGCAGCGGCTGCGCGAGCTGGAGGCTGAGAACGCCAAGCTCAAGCGCATGTTTGCAGACTTGGCGTTGGAGAGTGCGGCGATCAAGGACGTCCTAAACCGAAAATCCTAACGCCGTCGGCCAGGCGCGAGGTGGAGCAACCGCTGGTGCAAGCCAAGCTTTCAATCACACGCGCGTGTCAGATTGCCGGCCTTTCGCGGGTGGCGTACTACAAGAGGCCAACGCCGGCATCTGAACGAGATGCTCCAGTCATTGATGCCCTCAATGCCATTGTCACTCGGCATGGGCGCTGGGAGTTCTGGAAGTGCTTTACCCGGCTGCGGCTCGACGGACGCTGCTGGAATAAAAAGCGCGTTCATCGGGTGCACTGCGATATGAGCTTGAACTTGCCTCGGCGCAGCAAGAAGCGGCTACCAGAGCGGCCTCGACAGCCGCTGGATCTGGCCACGGAGCCCAATCGCTGTTGGGCGCTGGACTTCATGCATGATGCGCTCTACTGCGGGCGACGGTTCCGGACACTGAACGTAATTTACGAGGCGAATAGGGAATGCTTGGCCATCGAGGTTGGCATGTCCATCCCTTCGGCGCGCCTGATTCGCGTCTTGAGCCGGTTGATCGATTGCTATGGGCCTCCCGACGCTGTATGCCTGGACAGCGGCCCGGAGATGATTTCCGACCCCTTTACCGAATGGGCCGCTGCCAAAGGCATTTCGATCCGCCATATCCAACCTGGCAAGCATCAAAACGCCTTTATCGAGCGCTTCAATCGCACTTATCGCATCGACGTGCTTGATGCACATCTGTTCGCCAACCTTGAGCAGGTCCAAGCAATCATTGATCGATGGCTCGTCGATTACAACGAATGCCGCCCGCATGAGTCGCTGGGCGGCCTCCCACCGGTGCACTTCATGCCTCGGTTAGCCCGTGCTCCGATCGTCTATCAACCAGTGGCTACTTGACAGGAGAGCTTACGCTGAAGCTTGAGGGGTTGATGCATCCACAGCCGATACATCGCCCATGCCGATCTGCGCGCCAAAGATCCCTTGTCGCGCGCTCCGAATCAATGGATACTTATTGACGGTTACCGCCTCGCCCGCTGATAAATCTTACTCGCATGCCATACGTTCCTTTCTGGATCAAGCGCGTACCAGGCTTCAATATGGGAAAGGTTGCCCACCTTTAGGAGCGGCCAACATACCCGGCACCACACTAGCGCACATAACACGAGGCCACTGCATTTAAAAGGGGCTGCTTCGGCCAAGGCATTCGCACATTCCAAAATCGGCCAGTTTTTTTGGAACCGCCTATGGCTCAACTACCCCCTGGGGGGGGATCGTGGGGAAAAACGGGCGACCAAAGAAACCGAATCGCATAATTTCGCGCATCCAACTCGTTGTCGGTCGGATAAACTTCATATTCATTCAGGATATCCGCCCATGAAAAATCCGGATTCTGGAATGCTGAGATCAAAGCTTCGCGTAACTTTCGCTTATATTCAGAATTAGCGACCATTTCAAAGAAAAGCGCATTTTCCTCCGCCTCCGAGCGCCCAAGATCGGACGCAAACACTGAATCAAGTATTCCGTGAATTATTGAGTAATCGTTCATTTTCATCTCGTCGGGAAGATTGTGTCCGTTAGCCAACGATTCTCAACCGAGCTCCATTTGTACACTGCGTCGACCTTTTGGAGTCCATCAATACGTTGGATAGGTCCTTGTAAGTTTGGATTGTACGAAGAACTACCAATACGCGAAAACCCTCTCCCAAGATTCACCCCAAGATCGACTCCATTTAAGCGAATGGAGTTCTGGTTAGGCGAAAATGCAACAGCGCGCCCCAGACAGCTCTCACGTAATATTTCATCAGCTAAAATCAGAAGATCATTGGAATAAAAGGCTGTGGACATTGGAGGTAATATCGGCTGCTGCGTCACCATATTGAGCTTCACCGTTCCGTTACGGCCGCCTCTCCCGCGCCTCCGATAGCTCTAGTTCCTAGCGCACTCGCACCGCTTGTAGCCGTGTACAGCCATTTGCGAGGCCATATTCGGATTAATAGGCGCCGAACCAGTTTCGCCACGGAAGATCAGGCGACGCCCACCTACCGAAAACATAGCGAATTAATCACCCGTCACGGCAGTCAATGAGGACGGATCACGTTAACCAAATGACTGGTGTGCAATCGTGCCGGAACCGAATTCCGGCAATTGCTCCAACATAGCAGCCCCCCTCCTGCCTCTCCGCCGTACCCTCAAAATTTTTGGAATAACAAATAATCAAGGCGCATAGCATTTCCCGGGTTTCCCTATCGCTCTCACCAAAAGCAGGATCACTGTTATTTCGTCAACAACGAATGAACTCGTTCCGCTGAGATATCCGTGCATTCCAGCGATAGCAAATGAGCTAGCGTAAACGCAATCTTCTCAAATGTCGGCTCATTCGAAGAAACATCCCCGTAGGCAGCATGACAAATTTCTACCATACCACTACTCAGGTTTGCTCCGTCTTCGAAGGCTCGCTTTAATCCAGAAATGGAAGCAGCTGCGTATTCTGGCGGCAAGCCAATATTGGTCGCCTCGAAAATGCCAATCAACGAATCCGAATATATTTTTTTTGACAGCGGTGATTTTCCGGCTTTTACCCTAAGCACTGCATCTACGTTAGACGGTAGATAACGCACCCCAAGCAATCCATATACGACACGAGCCCCGCGGGGAATTATGCACTCCAATACCAGAGTACAAGTGTGATATGTTTTCCCTTCTTTGAACTGATGCAAAAAAACAGAGTCGTCTGTAGGTGCTAACAGACAGGAATCCTCATGAGGCTCATTACACCAAAGGCGAAACTTCCCGTGCGCGCCAATATTTCCATTTTTCACTAAAGCTTGCTCCAAAAGTTAAGACGATTTTTATTGAAGGAGCCAGGCTCTGTTTTACCTATAGCTTTGATCTCATCGGGGTGGCGTAGACGCTAATGGCGAAACCTGATAGGGCCTCTGGCAATTCGGTGCAACAACGACCCAGAATATGTCGGAACGGCGCTGACAACTTGGGCGACCAAACGTGGCGTTCGGCCGAAACATATCAAGCCCGGCAAGCCACAGCGGAATGCCTACATTGAACGGTTTGATCAAACCGCACGGTAAGAATGACTACCCCCATATGAGTGGGAAGACCTTGAACATCGCGAAAATAATTATTTCGCTACGTACCCCAGCGCCACGCTAGCTGCCAGCGCCTCTTTCTTTACCGCCGCCACCACCGCGCCGTCCGCCGACACATCAAACCCGCCCGTCGCACCCAGCGCGGTCAATACCGCGCAGACCCGCCCGGTGTGGTCATACAGCGGCGCCGACACCGCGCTGATGCCGCGCAGGTTCGTGTCCTTCACGGTTGCGCACCCTAGCGCACGGACTTCGCGGCGCAGGGCGCCGATGGGGTCCTCGCGGTCCAGCAGCGCGCGTTGTTCAACCGGCGCGCCGGCCAGTTCGGCCTCCGCCAGCGCCTGCACGGGTGCCTCGTCCAATAACCCCAGAAAGGCACGCCCCGTCGCCGACCACAGCATCGACAGCACCGAGCCCACGCGCACGTTCACCGTGACCGGCAGGCCCGGCTCTTCGAAGCGCACGATGGTGGGGCCCTTGTTGCCCATGACCGCGATGAAGCAGGTGACGGCCAGGTTTTCGCGCAAGCGGACGAGCGCGGGCTCGCCGATGCGAAGGGGGTCGGCCTGGCGCATGGCGGCCACGCCGATGAACAGGGCTTCCAGGCCCAGGTGATATTGCTGCGTAGCCGCTTCCTGGTCGACCAGGCCTTCGGCGATGAGGCTCATCAGATAGCGATGCACTTTGGCCGGGCTTTCGTCGATGTGGGCGGCCAAGGCGGTGAGGCTGGCGCGCCCGCCCAATCGGGCCAGGCCCTTGAGCACCGTCATGCCGGTTTCGGCGGCCTGCACCCGTTGGCGGCGCTCGCGCGGGCGTGCAGTCGCTTCCGGGGCGGAATCGAGGCCGGATTCGGGCGGCGGGGGGGCTTTGCTCATGGGGAAATTCGGCTCCGGGACAGACGCTGCCAGGCAAAAAAGGGACTGTAAGCCTGAAGCGGGATCAAGGTTAACCCTTCTTTAAAATTTACGCATAGCGTATATGATTTACGCAAATAAGGGATGCCATCAGGACATTCCATGTAAAGGAGACTTGCGCATGCGCAACTTGAAGCACCATTTTCTGGCCGGCCTGCTGGCCCTGCCCCTGCTGGCCTGTGCCAGCGCATCCGCCCAGCAGCCGGACGCCGCCTATCCGTCCAAGCCCGTGCGCTGGATCGTGCCCTATGCGGCCGGCGGCGGGTCCGATTTTCTGGCGCGCAGCATCGGCCAGGGGTTGACGGGGCGGCTGGGCCAGCCGGTCGTGATCGAGAACAAGCCCGGCGGCAACACCGCCATCGCCGCCTCGGAAACCGCGCGCGCCACGGCCGACGGCTACACGATGCTGTCCGCCGACAACGGCACGCTGGTGTTCAACCCGGCGCTCTATAAGAAGCTGTCGTATGACCCGGCGAAGGACCTGGCGCCCGTCACGCTGATGGGCCGCTTCCCGATGATCCTGGTCGTCGGACCGGCGATGAAGGTCAACACGGTGCAGGAGTTCCTGGCCGAGGCCAAGAGCCGCAAGGACGGGCTGGACTACGCGTCGGCCGGGGCGGGCAGTCCGCATCACCTGGCGATGGAATTGCTGAAGGTCGAATCCGGCCTGACCCTCACGCACGTCCCCTATCGCGGCGCGTCGCCCGCGCTGGCCGATGTGGCCGGCGGGCAGGTTCCCGCGATGATGGTGGACCTGGCGGCGGGCGCCGGCTTCATCAATGGCGGCAAGGTCAAGGCGCTGGCTGTCGCCAACCCGACCCGCCTGCCGCAGTTGCCCGATGTGCCGACCTTCGCGGAAATCGGCCTGAAGAACGTGGAAGCCTCCGCCCAAGTGGGCGTGGTGGTGCCGGCCGGCACGCCCAAGGCGGTGATCGACGCCTTGAACAAGCAGGTCGTGGCCACCATCAATGACCCGGCCACGCGCCAGCGTCTGGTCGAGTTCGGCATCGAGCCCGTGGGTAACACGCCCGCGCAGTATGCCGACATGCTGACGGGCGAGCGCGCCCGCTGGCAGAAGCTGATCAGCGACCTGGGCATCACCCTGGATTGAGCGCCGCAGGTCCGAGCACCTGGCCTGCCGCAAGCCGACGCGCGCGGCGGGCCCGCAAGACGAACACACGGAAAGAACTCATGACCCTAACACCCGCTTCCCCGCGCCCTTCGGGCTGTCCCATTAACCACGCCGCGCTGGCCGCCACGCAGAGCCCGACCGGTTGCCCCATCAGCGCGCGCGCCGCCGCGTTCGACCCTTTCGGCGACGGCTACCAGCAGGACCCGCCCGAGTACGTGCGCTGGGCGCGCGACCAGGAGCCGGTGTTCTACAGCCCGCAGCTCGGCTACTGGGTGGTCACGCGCTACGACGACATCAAGGCGATCTTCCGCGACAACATCACCTTCAGCCCGTCCATCGCGCTGGAGAAGATTACCCCCACGGGGCCCGAGGCCAACGCGGTGCTGGAATCCTATGGCTACGCCATGAACCGCACCCTGGTGAACGAGGACGAACCCGCTCACATGCCGCGCCGCCGGGTGCTGATGGACCCGTTCACGCCCGAGGAGCTGAAGCACCATGAACCCATGGTGCGCCGTTTGACGCGCGAATACGTGGACCGCTTCATCGACGATGGCCGCGCCGACCTGGTCGATCAGTTGCTGTGGGAGGTGCCCCTGACCGTGGCGCTGCATTTCCTGGGCGTGCCCGAAGAGGACATGGACCTGCTGCGCCAGTACTCCATCGCGCACACCGTCAATACCTGGGGCCGTCCCAAGCCGGAGGAACAGGTGGCCGTGGCGCATGCGGTAGGCAACTTCTGGCAGCTTGCCGGCAAGATCCTGGACAAGATGCGGCAGGATCCGTCCGGCCCCGGCTGGATGCAGTACGGCCTGCGCAAGCAGCGGACGCACCCGGAAGTCGTGACCGACTCCTATCTGCATTCCATGATGATGGCGGGCATCGTTGCGGCGCACGAGACCACGGCGAACGCGTCGGCCAATGCCATCAAGCTGCTGCTGCAGCACCCGGAAGCCTGGCGCGAAATCTGCGAAGACCCCGACCTGATCCCCAATGCGGTCGAGGAATGCCTGCGCCACAACGGCTCGGTCGCGGCCTGGCGGCGGCTGGCCACGCGCGATGTCGACATCGCGGGCGTTGCCATCCCGGCCGGATCCAAGCTGTTGATCGTGACGTCGTCCGCCAATCACGACGAAGGCCAGTTCGCCGATGCCGACCTGTTCGACATCCGCCGCGAGAACGCCAGCGACCAGCTTACCTTCGGCTATGGATCGCACCAGTGCATGGGCAAGAACCTGGCGCGCATGGAGATGCAGATCTTCCTGGAAGAGCTGACGCGCCGCCTGCCGCACCTGAAACTGGCCGAACAGGCCTTTACCTACGTGCCCAATACGTCGTTTCGCGGACCGGAACACCTGTGGGTGGAATGGGATGCGCAGCGCAATCCCGAACGCGCCGACCCCGCCCTGCTGCAGGGCCAGCATCCCGTGCGCATCGGCGAGCCGTCCTCGCACGCGATCACCCGTCCGGTCGTGGTGCAGAGCGCCGTCCAGGCGGCCGACGGGGTCCTGCGCCTGCGCCTGGTTTCGCCTGACGGCAAGGCCCTGCCCCGCTGGTCGCCGGGATCGCACATCGACGTGGAGTGCGGCGACACGGGCCTGTCGCGCCAGTATTCGCTATGCGGCGACCCCGCCGAAACCGGGGTGTTCGAGATCGCGGTGCTGCGCGAGGCCGATGGACGCGGCGGCTCCGCCTGGATGCACGAGCACGCCCTGCCCGGCGCGCGCCTGCGCATCCGCGGTCCGCGCAACCACTTCCGGCTGAACGAAGCCGCCGGCAAGCTCGTCCTGATCGCGGGCGGCATCGGCATCACGCCCATCAGCGCCATGGCGCGCCGCGCCAGCGAACTTGGCATCGACTACGAACTGCATTACAGCGGCCGTTCGCGTCATTGCATGGCGCTGGTGGACGAACTGGCCCGGTTGCACGGAAGCCGCCTGCACCTGCACATCAAGGACGAAGGCGGGCGCGCCGACTACGCGGCGCTGCTTGCCGCGCCGCAAGCGGATACGCAGATCTATGCCTGTGGTCCCCAAACGCTGCTGGATGCGCTGGCAGGGTGCTGCGCCGTGTGGCCGCAAGACACGCTGCGTGTGGAGCATTTCCACTCCACGCTGGGCACGCTCGATCCTTCCAAGGAGCAGGCGTTCGAGGCGGTGCTGAAGGATTCGGGCATCGTCATCACCGTGCCGGCGGGCCAGACGCTACTGGCAGCGCTGCGCGGCGCCAATATCGACGTGCAAAGCGACTGCGAGGAAGGTCTGTGCGGGTCCTGCGAGGTGCGCGTGCTGGAAGGTGACATCGATCACCGCGACGTGGTCCTCACGCGGGCCGAACGCGAGGCGAACAACAAGATGATGGCCTGCTGCTCGCGGTCATGCGGCGGCAAGAAGGTGGTTCTGGAACTATAGAGCCCCCACGCCGCGCCCACCAAAAAAACGCCCCGGCGGTTCACGCCGGGGCCATCCCTGCACCACACACTGCTGCTTGCTCAAACCATCCCGTTCAGTTCGGGAACACTTTGATCTGATCGCTCTTGAGCACGTCAGGCGTCAGGCTCTTTTCGATCCAGGCCATCGACGTGTCCGTCACCCCCGGCGTCACCAGTTCGGCCGGCACGATGGTGATGTCGGAAAGCACCTTGAACGGATACTTGTCGCTCTTCTTGGTCACGCCGAAGAGCTGCGCTTCCAGCGCCTGGCCGTCCGCGCGGTGCATCTTCACTTCGCGGCCATACCCCTTGAAGCTCACGTCATGCATGGCCGCGGCGACCTGCTCCGGCGTGGGCCACGCGCCGTTGTTGTCCTTGATGGCCTTTTCGTAGCCCGCCTTCAGGCCCTGGATGCCCTGCACCATGTGATACACCGAGTAGATCGGATAGGCGCCGGTCTTGTCGTGGAATTTCTTCACGAAGGCCTGGTGCTGCGGATCGTCCTTGGTTTCCGGATGTAGGAAGTAGTGATCGCCCCGGGCGCCGACCAGGACGCCTTCGGGCAGCGCGTTACCCAGGCGTTCCAGTGAACTTTCGGCCAGCGACAGCACGAAGGTGGAGTTCTTGAACAGGTTGCGCTGCGAAGCCTGGCGCACGAAATTGTCCAGGTCGCCGCCCCAGGAGGTGGAGACGATGACGTCCGGGCGCAATGCCTGCAGGCGGCTGATTTCGGTGGAGAAGTCGGCGGCGCCGAACTTGGGGAACATCTCGGCCACGACCTTGACGTCGGGCTTGAACTTCTTCAAGGCGGCCAGGAAGATGTCGCGCGAATCGCGGCCCCAGGCGTAGTCCTGGTTGACGATGGCGATGGTCTTGAAGTCGGGCTTGACCTTCATCAGGTACAGCACCTGGGCGACCATTTCGGTGGTGGCGTTGGCCTGCGTGCGCACCACGTACTTGTAGTTCTTGCCTTCCAGCGCCTTTTCCGTGCCGCAGTCCCACATCACGTTCAGCACTTTCAGGTCTTCGGCCACGGGCGCGACGATGTTGCAGTGGCCGCTGGAGATGGCCGACAGCATCACGCGCGTGCCGCCTTCGGCCAGGCGGCGGTATTCGGACAGCAGTTTTTCGCCGCCGCCGCCTTCGTCGATGTAGCTGGGCACCAGCTTCACGCCGTCGATGCCGCCGTTGGCGTTGATGTCCTGGATCAGGATGTCGGCCGCGTCGCGGGCCGGCACGCCAAACACCGACGCCGATCCCGACAGGAAGGTCGAGATGCCGATGTTCAGTTCCTTGGGCTTGTCGGCGGCGCCAGCCAGCGCGGTCAGGCCCGACAGCAGGGTGGCGCCCAGCAAGGCCGCCAATGTTGAGGTCTTCATGGTGTTGTCTCCAGTGTTGTTATCGGGTCTGTGCCCTTAGAAAACGATGGCGTCGCGCAAGCTGCCGCCGGTGGCGAGGTGATCGAACCCCTCGTTGATCTGGTCCAGCGAAAACGATCGGCCCATCATCCTGTCCACCGGCAGCCGGCCGGCCTTGTACAGGTCGATATAGCGGCCGATGTCGATGGCGGGCACGCCCGAGCCCAGGTAGCTGCCCCGGATCTCGCGCTCTTCGCCCACCATCTGCGACAGCGACAGCGGAAAGCTGAGCTTGGGATTGGGCAGGCCCGACGTGATAGTGGCGCCGCCGCGGCGGGTCAGCTTGTAGGCCGTTTCAAAGGCGGGCACCGCGCCCGCCATGTCGAAGCCGTAGTCCACGCGGCCGCCGGCCAGGTCCATCAGGTCATCGTCCGACTTCACCTGCTTCGGATTGACGGTATGGGTGGCCCCCAGCTCCTTGGCCAGCGCCAGCTTTTCGTCGCTGAGGTCGATGGCGACGATGCGGCGGGCGCCGGCCGCCGCCGCGGCCAGCAGTGCGCTCAGACCCACGCCGCCGAGCCCGACGATGGCGGCCGTGTCGCCCGTCTTGATGCGGGCGCGGTTGATGACGGCGCCCGCGCCGGTCAGCACCGCGCAGCCGAACAGCGCGGCCTCGCGGTGGCTGAGTTCGACATTGACCTTGACGCAGGAACGCCGCGAGACCACCGCGTACTCCGCGAAGCACGACACGCCGGTGTGGTGATTGATGTATTCGTCGCCGATGTGCAGGCGGCGCTCGCCGCCCAGCAGCGTGCCTTTGGTGTTTGCCGCGGCCCCGGGTTCGCACAAGGCGGGCCGGCCTTCCATGCAGGGATTGCAGCAGCCGCAGCTAGGCACGAACACCATGGCGACGTGGTCGCCGGGCTTCAGGTCCGTCACGCCGGGGCCGGTTTCCACGACCTCGCCCGACGATTCGTGGCCCAGCACGATGGGCACGCCGCGCGGACGGTCGCCGTTGATGACGGACAGGTCCGAATGGCACAGCCCCGCCGCCTTGATCCTGACCAGCACTTCGCCGAACCCGGGCGGGTCCAGTTCGATCTCCGCGATACTCAATGGCCGGGTCTGCGCATAGGGGACTTCGACCCCTACTTCCCGCAACAACGCCGCTCTGATTTTCATGCGCCTTCATCCACAGAAAGAGAACAACCGGTGCCCGGCACCGGTGAAGCCGGACTGGCCCTACACCGTGCGCCCGCCGTCCACCGGGAATTCCACGCCGGTGATGAACTCGGCCGCATCGCTGGCCAGGAACAGCGCGGCGGCGGCCACGTCGGACGGCTGGCAGAAGCGGCCCAGCGGAATGGTCGACACGAACTTGGCGCGGTTTTCGGGGGTGTCCGGCAGGCCCATGAAGAGCTCGAACATGCCGGTGATGCCCATGACCGGGCAGATGGCGTTGACGCGGATGCCGTCGGCGCCCAGTTCCACGGCCATGGACTTGGACAGCACGTTGACCGCGCCCTTGGACGCGTTGTACCAGCTCAGTCCCGGACGCGGACGGATGCCGGCGGTGGAGCCGATGTTCAGGATGACGCCGCGCTTCTGCTTGCGCATGACGGGCACCACGGCCTGCGCCATGTGATAGATGGACTTCACGTTGATGTCGAACATGCGGTCGAACATGGCCTCGTCCACATCCAGCATGGGCTGGTTCTTGTGGGTGATGGCGGCGTTGTTGACCACGATGTCGACCGACCCGAATTTTTCCTGGGCGGCGCGCACGACGTTGTCGATGTCGGCGCGGCTGGACACGTCGGCCTTGACGGCCAGCGCGGCCTCGCCGACCTCCGCGGCCACGCGGTCCGCGGCTTCTTTGTTGATGTCGGCGATGACGACCTTGGCGCCTTCCTTGGCATACAGCTTGACGATGCCTTCGCCGAAACCGCTGCCGCCGCCCGTGACGATCGCAACCTTGCCTTGCAACTGGCTCATTTTCTTGTCTCCGTATGATGCGTGGCGATCACTCGCCATAGAACTGAATCAGGGTCTTGGTGGTGCTCATTTCTTCCAGGGCGATGAAGCCCTTCTCGCGGCCATGCCCGCTTTTCTTGACGCCGCCGAAGGGCAGCTCCACGCCGCCGCCCGCGCCGAAGCCGTTGATGTAGACCTGGCCGCACTTGATGCCGCGCGCCACGCGCTGCTGGCGTCCGCCGTTTTCGGTCCAGACCGCGCCCAACAGGCCGTAGTCGGTGGCGTTGGCCAACCGGATGGCTTCGGCCTCGTCCGTGAAGGGCAGCGCGACCAGCACCGGCCCGAAGATTTCCTGGGTGAGCAGATCGCTGTCGTGGCTGGCGGCGCTGAATAGCGTGGGCTTCACGAAGTAGCCGCCCTTGGGCACGCCGTCCGCGATGCCGCCTTCGGCCGCCACCGTCAGGCCGTCGGACAAGCCCTTGGCGATGTAGCGGTTCACGCGGTCGAACTGCGCCTTGTTGACGACGGGGCCGCAGGTCAGGTCCATGTCCGGCGTACCGGCGCGCACCTTGGAGAACTCCTCGGCCAGTGCCTTCATGAAGTCCGCGTAGATGCCCTTCTGCACCAGCAGGCGGCTGCCCGCGGTGCAGGTCTGCCCGGTGTTGTGGACGATGCCCTTGACGATGGCGGGAATGGCCAGCTTGTAGTTGGCGTCGTCGAAGACGATGTGCGCAGACTTGCCGCCCAGCTCGAGCACGCACTTGACGGCATTGACCGCCGCGGCCTGCTGGATCAGCACGCCGACCTCGTTGGAACCCGTGAAGGTGATGAAGTTGATGCCCGGATGGCGCGACAGCGCGGCGCCCGCCTCTTCGCCCAGGCCCGTCACGATGTTCAGCGCGCCGGCCGGGAAGCCCACGTCCAGCGCCAGCTCGGCCACGCGGATGATGGACAGGCAGGCGTCTTCGGCCGGCTTGACCACGGCGGCATTGCCCATGGCGAGCGCCGGGGCCACGCTGCGGCCGAACATCTGCGCGGGGTAGTTCCACGGAATGATGTGGGCGGTGACGCCCAGCGGCTCGCGGATGAGCTGGACCGAATAGTCCTTCTGGAAAGGGATCGTCTGGCCGTGCACCTTGTCGGCGGCGCCGCCATAGAACTCGAAATAGCGCGCCAGCACGGTGATGTCGCCGCGAGCGGTGGACATGGGCTTGCCGGTGTCGCGGGATTCCAGTTGGGCCAGTTCTTCATGGTGCGCCAGGACGCTTTCGCCCAGGCGCAGCAACAGCCGGCCGCGTTCCAGCGCCGTCATCTGGCCCCAGCCGCCGTCCAGCGCGTCGCGCGCGGCCTGCACCGCCGCATTCACGTCGGCCTGCTGGCCGCGGGGAATGGTCGTGAACACCTCGCCGTCCACCGGCGATACCACCTCGATCGTGCGCCCGTCGTGGGCATCGGCCTGACGGCCGCCGATAATCATCTGCGTCATGGAAAGTCTCCGTGGGAATTCAGTTCAGCGTGATCGAGCCGCGCTCGATCGTCCATATCTGGTCGGGGATGTCGCCCAGCAGCTTGACGTTCGACTCGGTGACCACCACGCACAGATCGGGCTGCATTTCCTTCAGCCGGCCCAGCGCTTCGGTGTAGTCGCGCGCAAGCTTGGGCGCGAGTCCCTGGAAGGGTTCGTCCAGCATCAGCAGCCGGGTGCCGACCATGATGGCGCGCGCCAGCGCCACCATCTTTCCCTGGCCGCCCGACAGGGCCGAACCCGAGCGCTTGAGCATGGGCTCAAGCTGTGGCACCACCTGCAGCACCGTCGCCACGCGGGCCTGGATTTCCGCCTTGGACTGGCCTTGCACTTCACACGGCAGATACAGGTTTTCCTCGACCGTCATGGTGGGGAAGATGACCCGGTCCTCGGGCGCATAGCCCACCTTCATGGCCGCCCGCTTATGCCCGGGTTGCGCGGTCAGGTCGGTGCCGTCGAAGGCGATCTTGCCGGACCGGATCCGGGTGAGGCCCATGATGGTGCGCAGCAGCGTGGTCTTGCCCGCGCCGTTGCGGCCGACGATGCCGATGGTTTTCGACGCCTCGAAGCTGGCGCTGACGTCGCGCAGGATGCGGTTTCCCGCCAGGTCGACGTTGATGGCCGATAGATTCAACATGGTTCAGGCCCCCAGCACTTCGCTTCTGATTTGCGGGTTGTTCAAGACTTCATCGGGCGAGCCGTCCGCGGCCACCTTGCCCGCGATCCAGGCCGCCACCCGCGTGGCGTAGCGCGACACGATGTCCACGTCGTGCTCGACGAACCAGCTCGTCACGCGGCGTTCATCCAGCGCATGCATCACGGTTTCCATCAGCGCGAATTTGTCTTCGGACGCCACGCCGCTGGTGGGTTCGTCCATGATCAAGAGCTTGGGCCGCAGCGCCAGCGCCATGGCCACGTCCAGCAGCTTGCGCTTGCCTTCGGGCAACTCGATGCTGGCCTCGTCGGCCTCGGGAAGCAGGCCCACAAGATCCAGCGTGGCGTCCACCTCGCGTCCGTCGATGGTGCTTTCCAGAGAACGGAACCAGCTCAGTTCCTTGTTGCGCCGCGCGGCGGCAATCTCCACGCACTGGCGCACGGTGTGCTCGGTGAAAAGCTGCGGAAGCTGGAACGACCGCCCCATCCCCAGACGCACGATCTTGCGCGGAGCCATGGCGGTGACGTCCTTGCCGTCGAAGTACACCTTGCCTTTGGAGGGCGCCAGATAACCGGTGCAGATGTTGATGAAGGTGGTCTTGCCCGCGCCGTTCTGCCCGATCACGGCCAGGCGTTCGCCTTCATGCAGCTCGAAGTTGATGTTGTCCGCGGCCACCACGCCGCCGAAGGCCAGGTACAGGTCTGTGGTTTGAATGAGGGGTTTCATGTTCAATTCCTTGCCTCGGCCTGCACGGGCGCCTGCTCGCGGCGCTGGGCGCGGTCCCGCGTCCTGACACGCTTCATGATCTGGCCGACGAATCCGGTGGGGAACATGAAGATCACCAGGATCAGCGTGAGTCCCAGCAGGAACTGCCAGAGGCCCGGGAAATAAGCGGCGGACACCAGCTTGACGGACTCGAACCCCACCGCGCCCAAGAAGGCGCCGGCGGCATGGCCCGCGCCGCCCAGGATGGTGATGAAGACGAACTCGCCCGAGCGCAGCCAGGACCCGATTTCCGGCGTGACCAGCCCCTGCATCAGGGCCAGGATGGCGCCCGAGAAACCGACCACCACGGCCGACAGCAGATAGCCCTTCCACATGATGAAGTAGGCGGAGAAGCCCAGGTACTCGATGCGGGTTTCGTTGGTCTTGATGGCGGACAGGGCCTGGCCGCTGCCCGACCGGAAGTAGCGTTGCACCCACCACGCCAGCACCAGCGACAGGACCAGGGTCAGCACCAGCAGCGCGCGTTCAAAGGATTCCCGCTCCATGGCGATGCCCGCCATGGCCGGCCGCACGATGCGCATGCCGTCGGAACCGCCCGTCAGGGTGTAGAGCTTGCCCAGCAGGGCGAACAGCACCATGCTCAGCGCCAGGTTCAGCATGCCGAAGAAGATGCCACGGTAGCGCACCACGAACAGGCCGATCACGACAGCGGCGGCGAAGCTGGCGGCGACGCCCGCCGCGATCAGCGCCAGCGCGTCGGCGCCCGGCATGGCGCGGGCCAGGAAGGCCACGGTGTACGCCGAAATGCAGGAATACATGGCGTGGCCGAACGAGATCTGGCCGGCGCGCGCCATCACCGATACGCCCAGCGCGGCGATCGCGTAGGTCAGGCCGATGACGATGGGGGTGATGGTCCAGGAATAGGTGTAGCCAAGGTACAGCGTGACCAGCGCGGCCAGGAGGCTCAGGACAGCGACTTTCATCAGATGGTCCTCGCTTTGGCCACGGTGAACAGCCCGTGGGGCCGGATGATCAGCACCAGCACCATGATGATGTAGGGCACCGCCACCTCCAGTTCCGGCGTGGCGTACACGGCGATGGCGCGAATGATGCCGATCAGCAGCGCCGCGATGAGCGCGCCGGTGATCTGGCCCAACCCGGCGGTGGCGACCACCGCGAAGGACAGCACCGTCATGTCGGTGCCGGCGCCCGGCACCAGCGACGTGGTGGGCGCGGCCAGCGCCCCGCCCAGCGCGCCCAGGATGGTGGCGATCACGAACGTGATGTAGCCGATCTTCTTGGCGTTAATGCCCAGCGAGGTCGCGACCTCGCGGTTGTGCGTGGTCGCCACGGTCTGCTTGCCCAGCTTGGTGTGGCGCAGGAAGTATTCCAGGCACACGTAGGCCAGCAATGCGGTGATCGGCACCACCACAAGCTGGTAGGTGGTGTAGGTGATGTCGCCGATCTCGATGTTGCCCAGCCGGTTCACGACTTCGCTGGCGCTATAGGGTTGCGCGCCCCACAGCAGGCGCTGGATGTCTTCGAGCATAAGGAAGGCGCCGAAGGTGAGCAGCAGCTTCAGGATGGGGTCGTAGTTCTGAGCGCGGCGTATCAGCACGAATTCCATGATGCTGCCCAGCGCCAGGCCGACGGCGATGGCGGCGACGAACAGGGCGGCGAACAGCAGCACCGGAGAATCGGTTTTGGGGGCCACGAACATGACGAGGCTGGCGGCGGCGTACCCGCCAAAGGCGTAGAAGGCGCCGTGGGCGACATTCAATATGCCCATCACGCCGAACACCAGGGTTAATCCCATCGATACCAGGAACAGCAGACTGGCGTATGCCACGCCGTCCACCAAGGCGAGAGGCAGTAGATCCAAGGTCAAGCGTCTTCTCCCAATACGCTGAGCACGGCCGCGGCGGCATCGCTTGCGCGGCGCGGCGTGCGGGCTTGCGCCCTGGGCGCGCCCGACGCGCCCTTGTCTCTTTGTGAACCTTGCCGTCCCCCTGCGCGGTGCATGCCGCAAGAGCCGGAAGGCGCTTATTCGGATCGGTTCTTCGGCCCCGGTCAAGGCGCCGGGCAGACCGTCCATGTAGTTGTGCGAAGTATAGGTAGGCGTATATCAAGCACCTATTTATCTTTGTGAAAGCCGGGTTTAACAGGCAATGGAGTGGCCGCCGGCTACGGGTTTTCCTGATGCATCGCCGCCAGCGGCGCGCGTGTCTGATAGTCGGGGATAATCCGGATCTGCGCCTCATCCGGCAACTGCACATAACGGCCTAGCCCATCCGGCGCAAGCGCGCCGACGTCGATGCGGGCCAGCCTGGCGCCGTCGGCGTCGCGCACTTCGATGCGCAGTTGCGGCGGGTTCAAGCCATAGGTTTCGCCGGCTTGCGGCGCCAGCACGCGGTCGCTGCGGGCCTGCGAAAGCAGGGCAAGAAAATCGGCCGTGTCGAACCCGGCCGCCCTGCCCCGCGGCGATGCGTCCCAGCCTTGCGGGCCGCGCGTCAGGCTGACGGCATCGGCCGGCGTGGCCAGCGTCACCTGCGCGGCCCGGGACGCGTCCCACGCGTACAGCCGCGCGGGCTTGCCGCTGTCGTCATGCAGATGGGTGTGGCCGCCGTGATGCGCGGGCGACTCGGCGGCTTCATGCCATTGCCACGCCGACAGCGCGACGCCGGCCGCCAGCAACAGCAGCCATATGAAAAGCCGACCGCCGCGCGCCACGTTCACCGCCGCCTCCACCACAGCAGCAGCCCCGTCATCAGCGCCAGCAGGGGCAAGGCCACCGTGCTGGTCCAGAACACGGCGCGCATCTGGCGGTTGGTGAGCTCGACGCGGCGGTTCTCGTAGTGGCGCGGCCGGATGGCCAGCAAGGAGTCTTCGCCCGCCAGCAACGACACGGCATTGGTGAACAGGGCGCCGTTGCCCAGCGTCGCGAAATGCCGGTTGATGGCGAAGTCGCTGTCGCCCGCCACCAGCAGCGCGGGGCGCGCCGAGCCGTCCTCGCCGGCGGCCTGCGCATTGCGCGTGGCCAGCGCCATCAGCGTGTAGCGGGACGGGGCCTGGCCGGGCAGGTGCGCCTCGCCCGAGGTCTGCGCCAGCGGCGTCACGACCACGCCGGGCGGCAAGCCGTCGCCCGCCGGTTCCAGTCCGGCCGCGCCGGGAAAGAAGCTCAGCGGCAGGCCGCGCGTCATCTTGTGGCGCGTGTAGTCGCTGACGGCGGGGCTGCCGGGATCGTTGCGGTAGTGGCTGCCCGGATCGGCCAGCGCGCCGGGCGGCCGTGCAATGCCGAAGTCGCGCAGCAACGCGTCCAGGCCGTGCGGGGTGTCGGGCTCCAGCAGCAGCAGGGTCTTGCCGCCCGCGTGGGTCCAGCGGCGCAGCGCCTGGGCGTCGTCCTCGCCGAAAGGCGTGCGGGGCCCGGCCACGACTGCCACCGCGCAGCGTGGCAGCGCCTGCGCCAGGCTGCCCGCGTTGACGGCGACCGTGGCGAAGCCCAACGTCTGCAACGCATTGCGCGCCATCGCCAGGCCGTGCTGCTCGTGCACCTCTACCCGCGCCACCAGATTTTCGTCGTCGCCGTGCTCTTCCAGGTCGTCCAGCGACGTCAGGCTGTCGAGCGGGGCTTCGCGATGGCCCTGCGTGAAGCAGATGGTCTGCGCGCCGTTCTGGCTGATGCGGATCAGCGCATTGGTGAAGTCGGTTTCGGTGCCGCCGTTGATCGTGGTCTTGCGCGCACCCGAAGCCAGCACCGCGCTGCCCGCGAACTGGATGCCGGCGGCCCGCGCCTCGGCCGGGCGCAGCGCCGGATCCACGCCGCGCACGCGGATCAGCGGATTGGCATGTTCATACTGGCGCAGCAGTTCCAGGGCGTCGACCATGCTCTTGTTGCGCAGGTCATAGAACCAGGTCACCTCAACAGGCTGCCGCACCTGGCGCGCGACCTCGATGCTTTCCGGCGTCAGGCTGTACAGCCGCTGCGCCGTCAGGTCGATCCGGCCCAGATGGCGGGCGGCCCACAGGTTCACCGCCAGCAGCAGCGCGGCCACGGCCAGCACGGGCAGCCAGAGCGACAAGCGCCGCCCGGCGCGGCGCAGGGCTGGCCGGCTCATCGCAGCCTCCAGCGCTTCAGGTTGACGGCGGCCACCATCAGCGCCAGCACCGCCACGCTGGCCAGCGTGACGGTAGCGGGCCCGGGCAGCACGCCCCGGATGAAGTCGACGTGCTGCGCCGACAGCGACAGGGCCTGGAAAAACGGCGACAGCGCGGGAAACGCATCCAGCGCCGCCGGATAGTCGATGAACCACAGCAGCACCAGGATGCCCCAGGTGGCGCTGGCCGCCACGATCTGGTTGGCGCAGGCGCTCGACACCGCGATGCCGATGGCAAGAAACAGCGCGCCATACAGAAACACGCCGATGTAGCCGCCCACGATGGGGCCGTAGTCCGGTTCGCCGTACCAGGCCAGCGGCAGCACCGCAGACATGGTGCCGGCCAGCATCAGCGCCAGCACGGTCAGGCCCGCCGCGTACTTGGCCGCCACCAGCGTGAAGTCCGACAAGGGCAAGGTCAGCAGCAGCTCCAGCGTGCCTTGCCGCGCTTCCTCGGCGAACGCCCGCATGCTGACCAGCGGCATCACCAGCATCAGCAGGATGGTCATGTTGTGGAACGCCGTGACCATCTGCCCGGTGCTGACAAAGAACAGGTTGAAACTGAAGAGGTAACCCGACAGGGCCCAGAACACCGCCACGACCACCAGCGCCACGGGGGAGCCGAAGTCGGTGCGTAGTTCCTTCCGGTACAGCGCAGCCAGGCCCTTCATGCCCGCCTCCGTGCGGGAGGATCGTTCGGCGCCAGCGCCGCCAGCAGGCGGGTCTCGACCGCGTCCCGCATCGACAGCACGGCGCGCAATTCGGCATGCGCCAGCGCCACGCGCATCACCGCGTCGCACGCGGCGCCGCTTGCGCCGGGCGATTCCCAGGCGATGCGCCATTTGCTGTGGCCCGAATCCAGGATCTCGACGTCCACGCCGCCCACGCCCGGGCAGGCGGCCAGCGCCGCTTGCAGCGCGGCATGACCCGCGCCGGGCAAGGCCAGGTGCAACTGCAGCGCCGCCTGGGATGCCCCCAGCGCGGCGTCTTCCACCAGCCGGCCCTGGCGCAGGATGGCGATGCGCGTGCACAAGGCCTCCACCTCTTGCATCAGATGGCTGCTGAACACCACCGCGCGCCCCTCGGCGCACCGCCGGATCATCGCGCGCGCCTCCACGATCTGCACCGGGTCCAGGCCGTTGGTGGCTTCGTCCAGCAGCAGCACCGGCGGATCGTTCAGCACGGCCTGTGCCAGCCCCACCCGTTGCCGCTGCCCCTTGGACAGGCGCCCGATCACGGACCTCGCCACGCCTTGCAGGTCGAAGCCGTCGATGGCCCGCTCGATGGCCTGGCGCCGCGCGCGGGCGCCCCCTTCGACCTTGACGCCGGCGCCGAACTCCAGGTATTGGGTCACGGTCAGCGCGTCATAGAGCGGCGCGCGTTCGGGCAGATAGCCGATATCCGCGTTGCCGCGCCCCGCGGCCGGCTGGCGGCCGCGGATCTCGATGCGTCCGCTATCGGGCGTATAAAAGCCCGCCATCAGGCGCAACGTGGTGGTCTTGCCGCTGCCGTTCGGGCCCAGCAGACCCACGATCTCCCCCGGCCGCACGGACAGGCTGAGGGTATCGAGGACCTGGCGCGGCCCAAACGACTTGCAGACCTTGTGCAAGACAACGGCAGGCTGCATGGCGCGCCTTCAGTCGAAGACTTTGGTCTTGGCGTTCTGCGCGTGCTGCGCCGCGTCGTGGCTGTACCAGAGCTGGCCCTGGCGCGCGTCGCGGATCTGCTTCAGGCGGTCGATGGCCAGCATGGATGCCGCCGTGTTCCAGGTGATGCCCGGGATCACGCCCGCCTCGTTTTCGCCGGTGTAGATCGCATCCGCGGCCAGCAGCACCGTGCCGGTCTTGGGCAGCTTCACCTGCAGCGATTGATGGCCCTGCGTATGGCCCTTGGTGTCCAGAAGGACGATGGTGCCGTCGCCGAACAGGTCGAAGTCGCCCTCCACCTGGATGAAATCGTAGTCGCGCGTGGTGTCGAAGTCCTTCATCACGTAGGCGGCGCGCTGGAATTTCTCGGGCCACCAGGCGGCGCGCAGTTCGGCCTTCTGCACCACGTGCTTGGCCTTGGGGAACATCTTGATGTTGCCGGCGTGGTCCAGGTGGAAGTGGGAATACACCACGTACTTCACGTCGCTGACGTCAAAGCCGGCGGCCTTGAGCTGGCGGTCGATGACCTCGTCGCGGCCCTGGATGGAATTGAACGCGCCGCACAGGCCCTGGCCCCAGTAATTGGCGCAGTTGCCGTCGGCGGTCGCCTGGTTCATGCCGGTATCGAACAGCACCAGGCCGCGCGGGTGCTGTATCACGTAGGCGGGGACCGGAATCTTGATCTTGGTGCCCACGTCCACCATTGCGGTCATGAAGCCCTTGTCCAGTTCGATCTTGCCTACCGACAGCTGCATCAGTTTGACGTCCGGCGGCGCATCGGCGGCCTGCGCCCATCCACCCGCCATGACCGCCAACGCGGCGGCCAGCGATTTCCAGATCTTGCTCATTGTTGTCTCCTCGGACCAACATGGAAAACCGCGGCCAGGCGGCAGCGGCCAATCGGCAAGCGCCCGGTGTATCCCGGGTTTACATCTAGACAGGTGTTTTCCGTGCGAGGGAGCCTTGCGGCGGGCCATGCCAGAACGCGCAACCCGAAACGGCATCTGACGGCCGTTTTCTCTGTTGCGCACTCTGACTCAGGCGGGGTGGACTGCCAATTAAGGATTTATTAAGCAGGGCTTCACGCCGTCCGAAGCGGTAGGAACCCTAATGGACGGCGCGCCCGCGGCCGGTTCACGGCGCGTGGCGCGCCTGCAGCTCCGCGAACGATACGAGTTCTCCCGCCAGCGCGCTGGCCATGACGGTGGGCGGGCTGGCCAGCCAGACGCTGCCCGGTCCCGAGCGGCCGGGAAAGTTCCGGTTGATCGCGCTGATCGTCACCTGCGAGGCATCGGTGGACGAGCCCGGGCCGCAATTGGCGCAGGCGCCGCAGGATGGCTGCAGGATACGCGCGCCCACGGCGGCGAAGGTCTGGTCGTAACCCTGCGCCACGCAGTAGTCGCGCACCGCCGTGGTGCCGTACTGCAGATACAGCGTCACGCCTGCCGGCAGCGTCAGGCCGCGCGCCACCGCCCAGGCTAGGACCTGGTGGTAGTGGTCGAAGTCTTCGCGCTTGCCGGCGGTGCAGGATCCGCCGTAGGCGATGTCGATGCGGGGCCGTACCCGGATCGACGACAAGGCCGCGCCGTTGCCCGGGTCGCCGGGCGCCGCCACCATCGGCGACAGCGCCGCGCAGTCCACGCGCACGGTGGCCGAATACGATGCGCCGGGGTCGCTGCGCATCCATGGTTCGATGCCGGCATCCACGCCGCGGCGCTCGCGCAGAAAGCGCGCCGTCTCGGCGTCCGGCGCGACGATGCCCGTCAGCCCGCCCAGTTCGGCGGTCATGTTGGTGAGCGTGGCGCGCTCGTCGATGGACAGGCCGGCGACGGCCTCGCCCGTGAACTCGAACACCTTGCCCACCCCGGCGCCCGCGCGGATCTCGGGCAGCGCCAGCAGATGCAGCACGATGTCCTTGGCCGTGACGCCCGGCGGCGGAGCGCCGGCCAGATCGATGCGCAGCGACGCCGGCATCGTCAGCCGGACGGCGCCCGTGACGAAGGCGTTCGCCATGTCGGTGGTCCCCACGCCGAAGGCCACGCAGCCCAGCGCGCCGCTGTGCGGGGTGTGCGAGTCCGTGCCCACCACCACCTGTCCCGGCAGCGCGTAGTGTTCGGCCATCATGGCGTGCGAAATACCCGCCACGTTGCCGCCGGCGTCGCGCGCCGCCTCGGCCTCGGTCAGCGTGCGGTGCTGGCGCAGGCCGTAGGCGCCGGCGAAATCGCGCTGCGCCTGGCACATCGCGCGCACATTGGGCACGATGCCCGCCCGCACGTGGTTGGGGCTTTCCTCGACATAGGACGTATGGTCTTCAAAGACCACGATGCGGCCGGCATCCACCATGCGCAGGGGCCGTCCGAAGCGCGCATGCAGCATATGGGCGGCCATGCCGGTGTAGTACTCATGGATGAAGCGCCAGTCGGCGCGGATGAAGACGCCCGTGCCCAGCGCGGGCTCGGTGGCCGTCACCGGCGTGCGCAACAGGTGCCGCAGGATGATCTTTTCGAACAGCGTGCGCGGCGGCGTGTCCGGGGCCGCATCCTGTCCGCCGTCCACCGGCGCGACGTCGCGCAGTTGCGATTGCCCGAAGGCCAGCAGCCCGCCCGCCTTGACGATGGCGGCGGCCAGCGCGTCGCGCCCGGCGACGATCTCGTCGACCGTGATGCGTTCGCCCCGTTGCAGGCGCGCTACCAGCCCCATGTCGGTGCTGGTGTAGAGCCCGATGTTGTCGGCGTTCTGGCGATAGATGCGCTCGAAGCTTTCCGCGATCACCAGCCGCACGCCGGCCGACTTCTCGGCCATCGGACTGTGTTCGCGCGACGAGCCCTTGCCGTAGCGTTTGCCCGCCACGACCACGTCGATGCCCGCCTGCCTGACCGCGTCGCTGCCGATCGGCAGCGTGTCCCCCGCGCGAAAGCCGGTGTACGGGTAGCGGCCCAGCTTCTCGTCGAAGTGGGTCAGGATCGGCACGGGCGTGATCTCGTCGGTGGAGATATCGTCGCGCAGCGCCGTGGCCTGGCTCAAGTCCGGCGCGGCGCCGGCCAGTTGCGCGGCCACACAGGCCGGATCCCGCGCCAGGAACAGCAGGCGGGCCGGGCCGTCGATGACGAATGCGGCGGTCATGGCGATTCCGCTATTCAATGCTGACGCCCGCGGCCTTGACGAGCGCCTGGCTCTTGGTGATCTCATCGGCCAGCGTCTGGGCCGCCTGCTCGGCGCTGCTGCCCTGCGCCACGAAACCCTGCGGCGAAAGCGCCTTCAGAACCGTCGGCTCCTGCATCGTTTTGCGGGCCGCGGCCTGCAGCTTCTGGACGATGTCGGCGGGCAGGTTCGCCGGCCCGATCAGCGAGATCCAGGCGTCGTAGGAATAGCCCTTCACGCCCGCCTCGTCCAGCGTGGGCACGCCGGGCAGGACGGCGAGGCGCTCGGGCGTGCTGACCGCCAGCGCGCGCAGCTTGCCCGCCTGGACCTGCGCCAGTACCGACGGGATCGCCAGGAAGGCGACCTGGATCTGCCCGGACATGACGTCGGTGATCAGGGCGTTGCCGCCCTTGTACGGGATATGCATCATGTCCACGCCCGCCTTGGATTTCAGCAGTTCACCGGCCAGATGCAGGACGCTGCCCGTGCCGGACGAGCCGTAGTTGATCTTGCCGGGCTGCGTGCGCGCCGCCTTCAGCAGGTCCGCCATGGTCTTGTACGGCGCATTCTCCGCCACCACGACCACCAGCGGCGTCGTGCCGATGACGGAGATGGGCGTGATGTCCTTGACCGCGTCGTAGGGCATGCTCTTGTACAGGCTGGGATTGATGGCGTGGTTGGACGACACGATGCCCAGGGTGTAGCCGTCCGGCTTGGCCGACACGAGCTGGCGCGTGCCTGGAATGCCCGCGGCCCCGGCCAGGTTCTCTACGATCATGGGCTGGGCCAGCGTCTTGCCCAGGTTCTCGGCGACCACGCGCGCCACCATGTCGGCGGTCGAGCCGGGCGACGTGGGCACGATCAGCCGGATGGGGCGGTCGGGATAGTCCGCGGCGGACGCCGGGACCGCGCAAAGGGCGCCGAGCGCGAGCGCACAGCTTGCAAGCAATCTGGTGGGGGTCATGATGTCTCCGTATAGGACGCAGCGGGGTCTGGATGCCCCGTACCGGCGATGAACGCGTCTTGACTATACGAACGCCGGCGCGATTGCCGAAGTGCCTTCTCGGCAGGCCCGCCATCGCGAATGGCGACGGCGTGTCACGACGGCGTGTTGCGGCGGCGTGTCGCGACGGCGCGTCGCGGTGGCGTGTCGCGCTGGCGTGTCGCGACAGCGCTTCGCGGTGGCCTCAGCCCTGCTGCGCCAGGAACTTCACCAGGGAGGCCGCCGTCGCGGAGAGTTGCGCCTGCCGGGGATACACGATGCAGAGCTGGCGCCGGGCCCAGGGGTCCGACAGCGGACGCACCACCACATCCAGCGCCTGCAGGTATAGCTCTGCCACCTGCTGCGGCATTACCGCGATGCCCAGGCCGGCATGCGCCATGCGGCACAGCGCGTCCAGGCTGGCCACGCGGATCTTGACCGACAGCGTCTTGCCCATGGACGCGGCCTGCGTGGCCAGAAGCTGGGTCAGCGCGCTGTTTTCGCGCAGGCCCACGAAGGTTTCGTCGGCAATGTCCTGCAGGCTGAACTGGCGGGCCGACGCCTTGGGGTGGCTGGACGGCAGCATCACCGCCAGCCGGTCGCGCCGGTAGGGCAATTGCTCGAGTCCTTCGGCGCCCGCGATCTGGTTGCAGATGCCGAAGTCGGCAGCGCGCTCGCGCACCAGGCGCAGGACGTCGGGGCTGTGCTGTTCTTCCAGGTCGATATCCACGTCGGGAAACAGGCGCTGGAACGCCGCCACGTCTTCGGGCAGGAACTGCACGATGGCCGACAGGTTGGCCACCACCCGCACATGCCCTTTCACGCCCTCGTAGAAGCGGGACAGGTCGGCGCCCATGGCCTCGACGTCGCCGATGATCTGCCGCGCGTGGCGCAGCACGGTCTGCCCGGCGGGCGTAGGTGTCACGCCGCGGGTATGGCGGGCGATCAGCGGCAGGCCGATCAGTGACTCCAGGTCCGCGATGCGGCGGCTGACGGCGGAAGGCGCGATGAACTCGCGCTCGGCCGCCCGCGCGATGCTGTTTTCCTGGCACACCGCCACGAACAGGCGCAGCGAGGTCAGATCGAGTTTGCGTAGGATGTTTTCCATGGCGGGCAGGCAGGGGCGGCGGGGCGTGTCCCGCATTGTCGGGGGATCGTACACCACGCCCCACCCCGGCGATCAGGCGGCCAATCAGGCAGCCTGATCGCCGCCAATCACGCCGCCAATCCGGCCGCCAATCGCGCCTGGCCGCCGTTGCGGTAACGGTCCCACAACACATCCTGCCGGACCCGCGCCTCCTCCACGCGCTTCTCCTTCACATGGCCAAAGCCGCGGATCGTATCCGGCACGTTGGCCAGTTCGAGCGCCGCGTCGCGGTTGGCGGCGTCCAGGGTGCGCGCGAACGTTTCCGCCAAGGCCAGGTAGTCGGCGGCGAGCTGCCGCTCCATGCGGCGCTCGGCCGTCTTGCCGAAGACGTCCAGCCAGGTCCCACGCACGCGCTTCATCGGCGCCAGCGCGCGGAACGCCAGCGCCACCCAGGCGCCAAAGGCGCGCTTTTGCAGGCGGCCCTGCGCATCGCGGCGGGCGAACGCGGGCGGCGCCAGGTAATAGCGCACGCGGTAGTCGCGGCCCGGCTCGCCCTCGAACTGCGCGCGCAGCCTGTCCTTGAAGGCGGGATCGGCATACAGGCGAGCGACCTCGTATTCATCCTTGTAGATCATGAGCTTGGCCAGGTTGCGCGCCACGGCCCGCGTCACCGCGTGCTGCTTGTCTCCCAAGGCGGATTCGCGCGCGCGCACGGCCTCCACCGCCGCCAGGTAGCGGCCGGCATAGGCGTCGTCCTGGTAGGCGCGCACATGCGCCGCCAGCCGCTTGATCAGGGCGTCCAGGGACTCGGGCAGCGCCACCACGCGCTCGGGCGCCTTCGGGCGCAGCGCGTCCGCCCCATGATGCGCCGCCTGGCGGCCCAGTTCGAACGCGGCCAGGTTCTTGTCCACCGCCACGCCGTTGATCTCGATCGCGCGGCGCAGGCTTTCCAGCGATAGCGGCAGGCCGCCCTGCTGCCAGGCGTAGCCCAGCAGCAGCGGATTGGCGTAAAGGCTGTCGCCCAGCAGGGCTTCGGCCAGCGGCCCGGCCTCGATGAAGTCGCAGTTGCCGCCGGTGCTTTGCGCCAGCGCCGCCTGCGCCTGCGCTCCCGGGAAGCGCCAGGCGGGCTGCGACAGGAAGGCGGCCGTGGGCGCGGCGCTGCTGTTGACCACCGCCCGGCCGTGATCCGGCCGCAGACGCGACAGCACCTCCGTGGATGCGGACACCAGCGCGTCGCACCCGATGACGAGATCCGCCTCGCCCAGCGCCACGCGGGTGGCGTGCAGGTCTTCGGGCCGATTGGCAAGCTGCACATGGCTGAGCACGGCGCCGCCCTTCTGCGCCAGGCCCGCCATGTCCAGCACGGTGACGCCCTTGCCTTCGATGTGCGCGGCCGCGCCCAGCAGCGCGCCTATCGTCACCACGCCGGTGCCGCCCACCCCGGCGATCACCACGCGGTACGCGGCGCCGGCGGCGATGCCCGCGGCGCTGGGCTGGGGCGCGTCAAGCAGCGCCGGCACGCCGCCGGCAAGCGCGGGCTTGCGCAGCACCGCGCCTTCCGCCGTCACGAAGCTGGGGCAAAAACCTTCCACGCAGGAAAAGTCCTTGTTGCACGACGACTGGTTGATGCGCCGTTTCGTGCCCAGTGGCGTGTCCAGCGGCTCCACCGACAGGCAGTTGGATTTCACCGAGCAATCGCCGCAGCCTTCGCACACTGCGTCGTTGATGAAGGCGCGGCGTGGCGGGTCGGGGTATTCGCCGCGCTTGCGGCGGCGGCGCTTCTCGGTGGCGCAGGTCTGGTCGTAGATGAGCACCGTGGCGCCCTCGGTGTCGCGCAAGGCGCGCTGCACCTCGTCCAGCGCCTTGCGATGATGCACCTCGATCCCGGCCGGCAGCGCGGCGGCGCCTGTGTATTTGTCGGGCTCGTCGGTCACGACCACCGTCTTGCCCACGCCTTCCGCCTGCATCTGCGCCGCGATCTGCGGCACGGTCAGCACGCCGTCCACCGGCTGCCCGCCGGTCATCGCGACCGCGTCGTTGTAGAGGATCTTGTAGGTGATGTTGGCGCGCGCCGCGACCGCCGCGCGGATGGCCAGCAGGCCGGAATGGAAGTAGGTGCCGTCGCCCAGGTTGGCGAAGATGTGGCGTTCCGACGTGAAGTCCTTCTGCCCCAGCCAGGCGACGCCTTCGCCGCCCATCTGGCTGAAGGTATCGGTATTGCGGTCCATCCACATCGCCATGTAGTGGCAGCCGATGCCCGCCACCGCGCGCGAGCCCTCCGGCACGCGGGTGGACGTGTTGTGCGGGCAGCCCGAGCAGAACCAGGGCTTGCGCTCTTCGACCAGCGTGGGGCGGCTGGACTCGCGCTCCTTCGCGTCGATCACGGCCAGCCGGGCCGCGATGCGGGCGCGCAGCGCGTCCGGCAGGTCCGCCTTTTCCAGGCGCGCGGCGATCGCGCGCGCGATCAGCGCCGGCGACAGTTCGTGACGCGCCGGCAGCAGCCAGCCGCCGCGCGGCGTCGACCATTCGCCGCCGCCGTTCTCGCGTTCGTCGAACTTGCCGTACACGCGCGGACGCACGTCGTCGCGCCAGTTGTAGAGTTCTTCCTTCAGCGCGTATTCCAGGATCTGGCGCTTCTCTTCGACGACCAGGATTTCCTTCAGCCCCGTGGCGAATTCGCGCGCGTCCTGGGCGTCCAGCGGCCAGATGCAGCCCACCTTCAGCACGCGGATGCCGGCCTGCGCACAGGCTGCCTCGTCCAGCCCCAGGTCATTGAGCGCCTGGCGCACGTCCAGATAGGCCTTGCCCGCGGTCATGATGCCGAAATGCGCGCGCGGGGAATCCAGCACCACCCGGTTCAGCTTGTTGGCGCGCACATAGGCCAGCGCGGCGTACCACTTGTGGTCCAGCAGCCGCGCCTCTTGCGCCAGCGGCGAATCGGGCCAGCGGATGTTCAGGCCGCCGTCCGGCAGGCCGTCTTGCGGCAGCACGATCCGCACGCGTGCCGGATCCACATCGACCGACGCGCTGGACTCCACCACATCGGTCACGCACTTCATCGCCACCCACAGGCCCGTGTGCCGGCTCATGGCCCAGCCATGCAGGCCGTAGTCCAGATACTCCTGCACGTTGGACGGATACAGCACCGGGATGCCGCTGGCGATCAGCACGTGTTCGGACTGGTGCGCCACGGACGAGGACTTGGCGGCGTGGTCGTCGCCCGCCAGCATCAGCACGCCGCCGTGCGCGGACGTGCCCGCCGAGTTGGCGTGCTTGAGCACATCCACCGAGCGGTCCACGCCCGGCCCCTTGCCGTACCACATGCCGAACACGCCGTCGCGCTCGGCGCCCGGAAACAGGTTCAGTTGCTGCGTGCCCCAGACGGCGGTGGCGGCCAGGTCCTCGTTCACGCCGGGTTGGAACACCACGTCGTTCGCCTTCAGATGGTGCTTGGCTTTCCACAGCGCCTGGTCCAGACCGCCCAGCGGCGACCCCCGGTAGCCCGAGACATAGCCCGCCGTGTTCAGGCCGGCCTGCTGGTCGCGCAGCTTTTGCATCATGGGCAGGCGCACCAGCGCCTGCGTGCCGCTGAGGTAGATGCGGCCCGAGGACCGGGTGTATTTATCGTCCAGCGTCAGGCCATGGGTATCGGCCACGCCGGGGGGTAGAGGGGCGTTCACGGGGCTTGTCTCCTGCGATCTTCGAGGGGGCTTCGAGGCGGGTTTTTTGGTGTTTTCCGCAGTGTAGGAAGCCCCTCGGCTATCGTATATTCATATATTCAGGTAGCTGGTATGCGATAAACACATGGCTAATGACGTCACGCTCCGACAACTGCGCTACTTTGCCGCCGCCGCCCGCACCGGCCGGTTCTCGATGGCGGCGGCCGACGAGCACGTCTCGCAGTCGGCCGTCACCAACGCGGTGCTGGCGCTGGAAGCGCAGCTTGGCGTGCGCCTGTTCGACCGCCATCCGCACGGCGTCACACTGACGCCCGAGGGCCACAACTTTCACCAGCGTGCCCGCGACGTGCTGGATTCCCTGGACGACGCGCTGCGCGAACCCGGCTTTCAGCGCTATGCGCTGCGCGGCTCGGTGCGGGTCGCGGCGTCCTATACGGTGCTGGGTTACTTCCTGCCCGACCTGCTGGCGCGCTTTCGGCGGCGCTACCCGGACGTGGTGCTGGACCTGGTGGACCTGGACCGCCCGGAGATCGAAAAGGCCGTCGCCAGCGGCGACGTCGAGCTGGGCGTGGCGCTGCTGTCCAACGTGGACAAGCGCGAGCGCTTCGGCCACCAGGTGCTGGTCAGGTCACGGCGCCAGCTCTGGACCGCGTCGGGCCACCCGCTGTTGCAGGGCGCGGCGCCATCGCTCGCCGACATCGCCCGATACCCGTACATCCTGCTGGAAATGGACGAGGGCGAACGCTCCACGCTGAACTATTGGCGCGCCCACGGGCTGCAGCCGGACATCGCGTTCCGCACCCGTTCGATGGAGGCGCTGCGCGGGCTGGTGGCGCACGGGTTCGGCATCACCATGCTGTCCGACATGGTCTACCGTCCCTGGTCGCTGGAGGGCCGCAAGATCGAAGCCTTGCCCATTACCGATGCCGTGCCGCCGATGGAAGCGGGCCTGCTGTGGCATCCGCGCGCGCCCATGGCCAAGCCCGCCGACGCCTTCCGACAATTCATGACGTATGCGTGCGGGGTCTGACGCCTGCCGCCCGCGCGGCCGAGAATCCGGACGCTACACCAGCAGCGCACCCTTGCGCCGGGTGAACTGGGCCAGGGACTGAAGCGCCAGCGCATGCATGGCCGCCACCGACGGCAGCAAGGTCTCTTCCTTGCGCGTCAGGACGCCCACGATCCGCTCCACCACGGGCTCGGCCAGCGGCACGAAGGCCAGGCCGCTGCCGGTGGCGGGCCGCGCCAGCACCGGCAGCACGGTCACGCCCAGTCCGCCGACCACGCTGGCCAGCAGCGACGCGCGGTTGGACACCACCATGGCCGGGTCGTCGATGGCGCCGCCGAGCTGGCGGTTCTTCAGCGTGTCGAAGGTGGCGTTGCCGATCATCCGTTCGGCCGCCAGCGCCGTCCACGGCACCGGCCCGCGCCGCCGCGCCAGCGGATGGCTCTTCCTGCAGACCAGCCCGAAGGCGTCGCGCGCGACCGGCGTGAAGGCCACTTCGGCCGTGCGCGGCACCTGGCCCGCCACGCCCACCTGCACTTCGCCCGTCAAGACCAGCCGGTGCACGTCCGGGGACGGCTCATCGATGGCGCGGATGCGGATGTCGGGGTGGCTGCGCGCGTAGCGTTCCAGCAAGCGGGGCAGCCATTCGTCAGCCAGTGACGGCATGACCGCCAGCGACACCGGCCCCTGGTTGCCCATGCCGAACTGCCGTGCCGCGTCCAGCACCCGGTCATGGGTGGCCAGCAGTTCCCTGAACAGCGGCGCTACCGCCGCCCCCAGCGGCGTCAACTGGGCGCGCTTGCCGGGCTCGAACAAGGGCGCGCCCACCTGCTGCTCCAGATCCTGCATGGCCGCCGACACCGCCGCCTGCGACCGGAACGTGCCTTGCGCGGCAAGGCGGAAGCTGCCGTGGTCCGCCGCCAGCAGGAACTGGCGCAGGTGCTGGATCTTCAAGGGCGTGGGCATGGTGGCGGGCGTGAATGAATTCGGATTTTCCGAAATTAACTTACGTTAATTTGGATTGTCAAAATTCCCCTGCGAACTCAACAATGGGCCCATCTTTCAGCCATTGGTATTGGAGCAGCGGAATGTCTCTGCAAGTGCGCAAGGTAGTCAGTTATGTCGAGAAAACCCTCATCGAAGGCGGCCGCGGGGCCGAGCGCCCGCTGGTGATGATCGTGGCGGCCGCCGTCGTCCGCAATCCGTGGGCAGGCCTGCCGTTCCAGGAGGACCTGCGCCCCGGCATCCTGGAGGCCGCGCCCCCGCTGGGCGAACTGCTGGTCGCCGAAATCCTGCGTCAGGCCGGGTCGGCGGACAACATCGAAGCCTATGGCAAGGCCGCCGTGGTGGGCACCGCCGGCGAGGTCGAACACGCGTCCGCGCTGATCCATACGCTGCGCTTTGGCAACGCCTACCGCAACGCGGTGGGCGGAACCAGCTACCTGAGCTTCACCAACATGCGCGGCGGACCAGGCTGCGTGATCTCCGTCCCGTTGATGCACAAGCTCGACGAAGGTCTGCGCTCGCACTACCTGACGGTGCAGACCACCATCAATGACGCGCCCGCGCCGGACGAGATCGTGATAGCGCTGGGCGCCGCCACCTCCGGCCGCCCGCATCACCGCATCGGCAACCGCTATTCCGATCTGCAGGAACTGGCACAAGAGGCCCAGGAAAAATGAGCGCGCCACGGCGGCGCTCCGGCCGCGGCGAGCCCCTGGTCCTCTTGCACGGCGTCGGCCTGGACCACACCTTGTGGGACGATCTGGCGCCCCTGCTGGAACCGGACTTCGATGTGCTGCGCTACGACCTGCTGGGACACGGCGCGGCGCCCGCGCTCCGGGGCACGGCGGACATCCAGGACTTCATCGCGCAACTGGACGAAGAGCTGGACGGCGCCGGCTGGCGCGGCGCGAACCTGCTGGGCTATTCCATGGGCGGCCTGGTCGCGGGCGCCTATGCCGCGGCCCGGCCCGAACGCGTGAAGCGCCTGGTCCTCTTGAACACGGTGTTCCGGCGCACGGACGAAGAGGCCGCGGCGGTGCGCGCCCGGCTGGCCTCGGCCGCCACGCAGGACACACAGGCCGCCGCGAAGGTGTCGCTGGCCCGCTGGTTCACGCCGGACTTCCAGGCCCGCCGCACGGAGCGCGTCGCCCGGATCGAGCAGCGCCTGTTGGACAACGACCGCGCCAGCTTCCTGGCCGCCTACACACTGTTTGCCAATGGCGACCCGATCCTGGCGCGGGCCGCGCCGGATATCGCCTGCCCGGTCCTGGTCATGACCGGTGAGCACGATGTCGGCTCCAACCCGCGCATGACGCGCGAACTCGCACGGGCCTTGCCCAACGCCTGCGCCCGGGTCGTGCCGGCGCAGCGACATATGCTGCCGGTAGAGGAACCCGCCACCGTGGCCGCGGCGCTTCGGTCCTTTTTCCAGGCGCGCAAATCCGAATCGTCCGCCGCATAGAGACGATCCGCCACAAGCCCACCCAAGGTGGAGATGGAGACAAAGAACATGAACCGCAGAACCTTGATCAAGAGCATCGCGGCGCTGGCCCTGGCCCCGCTGGGCACGGCGGTGCGCGACGCCGCCGCGCGCGAAACGCCCTTGCGCGTCATCGTGCCGTTTCCGCCGGGCGGCGGCACCGACGTGCTGGGCCGCGTGATCGCGGCGTCGCTGGAAGGCGCGCTGGACCGCCCGGTCATCGTGGAAAACAAGCCGGGCGCCAGCGGCATGCTGGGCGCGGACTACACCGCCAACGGCGCCAAGGACGGCAGCATGCTGCTGTTCGCCGGCCTGGTGCCCTCGGTGCGCTACTACGCGCGCCCGCCGGAAGAGGTGCTCAAGCAGTTGACCCCGGTATGCCCGATCGCCCGTTCGCCGTACATGGTGGCCGTCAACAGCGACCTGCCCGCCAAGACATTGGGCGAGCTCGTCGCCCAGGCCAGGCGCGAGCCCAAGGGGCTGACGTTCGGCACGCCCGGCAACGCCACGCCCCAGCACCTGGCGACCGAACTGCTGCAGGCCGCCTGCGGCATCGAAATGCTGCATGTGCCCTATCGCGGCACCGGTCCCATGATGACCGACCTGCTGGGCGGCCAGATCCAGGTGGTGGTCGCCACCGTGGCCGCCGTCGAACCCTATCTGAAGAGCGGTCGCCTGCGCGTGCTGGCCGTGACCAGCCCGCAGCGCCTGCCCAAGTATCCGGACCTGCCCACCGTGGCGGAAAGCGGCTTTTCCGGCTTCTCGGCGCAGATCCAGTTTGGCACCTACTGCGCGGCCGGCACGCCCGAGGCCACGATTGCCGCGTTGAACCAGGGCATCAACCGCGCGCTCAAGACCGAGGCCGTGCACGCCAAGCTGGCCGAACAGGGCTTCGAGCCCACCGGGGGCACGCCGGCGCAGTTGCAGGAAGCGCTGCTGGCGGAAATCCGCGACGTGGCGGGACTGGTGCAGGCGGGCAAGGTGCGCGTGGACCTGTAGGGAAGCAGCGCGGGACGCGGTCGTCCCCGCGCTTGCGCCGCCACCCCGAGCGGGGTAAATTGTTGACAATCTGGCGCCCAGAGGCGCCTTATTCCGATTATTTCCATCAAAACCGGATAGATTGTTGACACCATGAGCAAAGTGCTGACCCTGCCGGGTACCCCACCGGGCGACGGCGAGACGCTTTCGGACCATATTTTCCGGAAGATCCAGTCCGCCATCGTCAAAGGCGAGATCGCCCCGGGCAGCAAGATCTCCGAGCCGGAACTGGCGCGCATCCATGGCGTCAGCCGGGGCCCGCTGCGCGAGGCCCTGCATCGGCTGGAAGGCCAGAAGCTGCTGGTCCGCGTGCCGCATGCCGGCGCGCGCGTCGTGTCGCTGTCGCGGCAGGAACTGTCCGAACTCTACGAGATCCGCGAATCGCTGGAAGGCATGGCCTGCCGGCTGGCCGCCGAACGCATGCCCCCGGCGGAAATCACCGAACTGCGCGGCGTGCTGGAAGCGCACGAGCGCGACGAGGCCTTCCAGGCGGGCCTGGGCTACTACCAGCAGGAAGGCGACTACGATTTCCACTACCGCATCGTCAAGGGCAGCGGCAACCAGATGCTGTTCCGCATGCTGTGCGACGAGCTCTACCAACTGGCGCGCATGTACCGCATCCAGTATTCGACGACGCCCAACCGCCCCCGGCAGGCTTATGCCGAACACCACCGCATTCTTGACGCCATCGCCGACGGCGACGGCGAGTTGGCCGAAATCCTGATGCGCCGCCACATCCGCGCATCCCGCATCAACATCGAACAACAGATCGCGCAGGGCAGCCTGCAGCGCACGGAGGCATGATGAACCAGTCGTACCGCAAGACCCTGCCGGGCACCCGCCTGGACTACTTCGACGCCCGCGCGGCCGTGGAGGCCATCGCCCCCGGCGCCTATGACGGCCTGCCCTACACCTCGCGCGTCCTGGCCGAAAACCTGGTCCGCCGTTGCGACCCGGCGATGCTGACCGACGCGCTCAAGCAGCTCATCGAACGCCGCCGCGACCTGGACTTTCCGTGGTTCCCCGCGCGCGTGGTGTGCCATGACATCCTGGGCCAGACCGCGCTGGTGGACCTGGCCGGCCTGCGCGACGCCATCGCCGAGAAAGGCGGCGATCCCGCCAAGGTCAACCCCGTGGTGCCGGTGCAGTTGATCGTCGACCACTCGCTGGCCGTGGAATTCGACGGCAACGATCCCGACGCCTTCGCCAAGAACCGCGCCGTCGAAGACCGCCGCAACGAAGACCGCTTCCATTTCATCGACTGGACCAAGCAGGCCTTCGAGAACATCGAGGTCGTGCCCCCGGGCAACGGCATCATGCACCAGATCAACCTGGAGCGGATGTCGCCCGTGATCTACACGCAGGACGGCGTGGCCTTCCCGGACACGCTGGTGGGCACCGACAGCCACACCCCGCACGTGGACGCGCTGGGCGTCATCGCCATCGGCGTGGGCGGCCTGGAAGCCGAAAACGTCATGCTGGGCCGCGCGTCGTGGATGCGCCTGCCCGACATCGTCGGCGTGGAACTGAGCGGCCGCGCCCAGCCCGGCATCACCGCCACCGACATCGTACTGACCCTGACCGAATTCCTGCGCAAGGAAAAGGTCGTCGGCGCGTACCTGGAGTTCTACGGCGAGGGCGCCTCCAGCCTGACGCTGGGCGACCGCGCCACCATCTCGAACATGGCGCCCGAATACGGCGCCACGGCCGCGATGTTCTCGATCGACCAGCAAACCATCGACTACCTCCGCCTGACCGGCCGCGAGGACGAACAGATCGCGCTGGTGGAAACCTATGCCAAGATCGCGGGCCTGTGGTCCGACAGCCTGGCCACCGCTGAATACGAGCGCGTGCTGCGCTTTGACCTGTCGACCGTGGTGCGCACGCTGGCCGGCCCGTCCAACCCGCATCGCCGGCTGCCGGTGTCCGACCTGGCCGAACGCGGTATATCTGGCGTCGTCGAAAACGAACCCGGCCGGATGCCGGATGGCGCCGTCATCATCGCCGCCATCACCAGCTGCACCAACACCAGCAACCCGCGCAACGTCATCGCGGCGGGCCTCTTGGCGCGCAACGCCAACCGCGCGGGCCTGGCCCGCAAGCCCTGGGTGAAGAGCTCGCTGGCGCCGGGATCGAAGGCCGTGCAGCTCTACCTGGACGAAGCCGGCCTGACCGAAGACCTGGAAAAGCTGGGCTTCGGCGTGGTGGCGTTTGCCTGTACCACGTGCAACGGCATGTCCGGCGCGCTGGACCCCGTGATCCAGCAGGAAATCATCGACCGCGATCTTTACGCCACCGCCGTGCTTTCCGGCAACCGCAACTTCGACGGCCGCATCCACCCCTACGCCAAGCAGGCCTTCCTGGCCTCGCCGCCGCTGGTCGTGGCCTACGCCATCGCCGGCACCATCCGCTTCGACATCGAACGCGATGTGCTGGGCGTCGCCGCCGACGGCCGCGAGATCCGCCTGAAGGACATCTGGCCCAGCGACGAAGAGATCGACGCCATGGTCAAGTCGGCGGTCAAGCCCGAGCAGTTCCGCAAGGTCTATGCCCCGATGTTCGGCATCAAGGACGACCGCAACAGCGCCGTCAGCCCGCTGTACGACTGGCGCCCGCAAAGCACCTATATCCGCCGCCCGCCGTACTGGGAAGGCGCGCTGGCCGGCGAACGCACGCTGCGCGGCATGCTGCCGCTGGCCGTGCTGGGCGACAACATCACCACCGACCATCTGTCGCCATCCAACGCCATCCTGCTGGACAGCGCCGCCGGCGAATACCTGGACAAGATGGGCCTGCCCGAAGAGGACTTCAACTCCTACGCCACGCACCGCGGCGATCACCTGACCGCGCAGCGCGCCACCTTCGCCAATCCCAAGCTGTTCAACGAAATGGTGAAGAGCGCCGACGGCACGGTCACGCAGGGCTCGCTGGCGCGTGTGGAGCCCGAAGGCCAGGTCATGCGTATGTGGGAAGCCATCGAAACCTACATGGAACGCAAGCAGCCCCTGATCATCGTTGCCGGCGCCGACTACGGCCAGGGATCGTCGCGCGACTGGGCCGCCAAGGGCGTGCGCCTGGCCGGCGTGGAAGCCATCGCCGCCGAAGGCTTCGAGCGCATCCACCGCACCAACCTGATCGGCATGGGCGTGCTGCCGCTGGAATTCAAGCCGGGCGTGAACCGCAAGATGCTGGGCCTGGACGGCACCGAAAGCTACGACGTCATCGGCGAACGCAAGCCGCGCGCCGACCTGACGCTGGTGATCCACCGCCGCGACGGCCAGACCGTTGAAGTCCCCGTGACCTGCCGCCTGGACACCGCCGAAGAAGTCTCGATCTACGAGGCCGGCGGCGTGCTGCAGCGCTTTGCCCAGGATTTCCTGGAAGCCGAATCCGTATCGGGCGCCGGCAAGCTGGCCGGCTGATCCGCCTTACATGTCATGACAGGCGGGCGCCGCGCGCCCGCCCCCCACCTTCCGCACATCAGGACTGCCCCATGGCCCATGCTCCCCAGACCAAGATTGCCGCCACCTACATGCGCGGCGGCACCAGCAAAGGCGTGTTCTTCAAGCTCGACGACCTGCCCGAATCGGCGCGCACGCCCGGCGCCGCGCGCGACGCGCTGCTGTTGCGCGTCCTCGGCAGCCCCGACCCCTACGGCAAGCAGATCGACGGCATGGGCGCCGCCACGTCCAGCACCAGCAAGACCGTCATCGTCGGCAAAAGCACCCGCCCGGATCACGACGTGGATTACCTGTTCGGGCAGGTCTCCATCGATCAGCCTTTCGTGGACTGGAGCGGTAACTGCGGCAACCTGTCGGCCGCGGTCGGCCCGTTCGCCATCACGAACGGCCTGGTCGACGCGGCCCGCATTCCGCAGGACGGCATCGCCATCGTGAGGATCTGGCAGGCGAACATCAAGAAGACCATCATCGCGCACGTGCCCATCACGGGCGGCGCGGTGCAGGAAACCGGCGACTTCGAACTGGATGGCGTGACCTTCCCCGCCGCCGAGCTGCGCCTGGAATTCATGGACCCCGCCGAAGAAGGCGAAGGCGGCTCCATGTTCCCCACCGGCAAGCTGGTGGACGACCTGGAGGTGCCGGGCGTGGGCACATTCAAGGCCACCATGATCAACTCCGGCATTCCCACGATCTTCCTGGAAGCCTCGGCCCTGGGCTACACCGGCGCGGAACTGCAGGACGACATCAACGGCGACGCCGCCGCGCTGGCGCGCTTCGAAACGATCCGCGCGCACGGCGCGCTGCGCATGGGGCTGATCAAGAACCTCGAAGAGGCCGCCAGCCGCCAGCACACCCCCAAGGTCGCCTTCGTGGCCCCGCCCAAGGAATACGTGTCGTCCAGCGGCAAGAAGATCGGAACCGCCGACATCGACGTGCTGGTGCGCGCGCTGTCCATGGGCAAGCTGCATCACGCCATGATGGGCACGGCATCGGTGGCCATCGCCACCGCGGCAGCGGTGCCCGGCACGCTGGTCAACCTGGCCGCCGGCGGCGCCGAACGCGACAACGTCTGCTTCGGCCATCCGTCGGGCACCCTGCGCGTGGGCGCCCAGGCCCAACTGGTGGATGGCGAATGGAAGGTCACCAAGGCCATCATGAGCCGCAGCGCGCGTGTGCTGATGGAAGGCCGCGTACACGTGCCGCGCGTGGGGTTCTGACCGGGGCGCGTCAACGCGCGCACCGCGTTTTCCAGGGGTTTCAAGCCGATTTTGTGAATTGCGAGCCGCGAGCAAAGGCTCGCAATTTACATTTTCGGACCGGGCTCAGGGGCTTGAACACTAGACGCCGTCCGCGTCCGCCCCTATACTTAACAGATGTTGTAATTCATCACCGGACCCCACCGATGCTCAGTCATCGGGGGCACCCGTCACACGGTCGCGCACAGCGGCCCGGCGCCTGCGCCGAAACACCACAACCCAGCCCCAGGCCCCACTGCCGGCGGCTGCGGAACAAACCCCTGCTTACCCGGCAGGAACATTGCTCACCGCATTGAGCCCGTCTGCGTCAACGGCACCCGTGTCCGCGACGCCTGGGCCCTATGCCGCGGCAAGGCACCAATACGGTGTGTCTTGTGTCTGTCCGCTCCGGGCTGCCATCCCCTGCCCGGCCGGACAGGCACGCGATCGCGCGCTCGAAACGAAAACAATGCGTCCGCGATCCACTGGTGTTTCGCCCGCGCCATGGGAAGGCCCGCCGCCCATCGCACCCCGCGGAAACGGCGACCACGCAGCCACGGCCCCTTGGGCTGACGCGGCTGTCGAGGAGTAAGGACCCACAAGATGCAAGAGACAGTTTTCTTCCAGTTATCGGCGACCACCGCCATCCTGTTGCTCGCCGGCTTCTACGGCGCCACGTTCCTCATGTCGCTGTTCATCGGCCAGAAGAACGAGAATGTCGACGGCTACATGGTGTCCAACAACGCGGTCGGCTTCGGCCTGTCGACCGCCAGCATGATCGCCACCTGGATCTGGGCCGCCTCGTTCTATGCCAGCGCCACGTCCGGCTTCAAGTACGGCCTGTCAGGCCCGCTGCACTATGGCTTCTGGGGCGCCCTGATGATTCTCTTCATCTATCCCTTCGGCAAACGCTTCCGGCAACTGGCGCCCAAGGCGCACACGCTGGCCGAAGTGATCCATGCGCGCCACGGCGCGTCCAGCCAGATGATCATGGCGGTATCGAACATCGTGGGCAGTTGCATCAGCCTGATGGTGAACTTCACCGCGGCGGGCGCGCTGGTGTCCATACTCAGCCCGCTCAGCTTCATCCAGGGCGTGCTGATCGCCGGACTGGGCGTGCTGTCCTATACGTTGTGGTCGGGCTTCCGGACATCGGTCATGACCGACTTCGCGCAGCTCACCGCGATGATCATCGCGGCCGTCATCATCATCCCGCTGATCTTCTTCAATGCCGGCGGCCCGGACGTGCTGCAGGCCAACATGTGGCGCCTGAACAGCGATCAGGCCGACTTCTATTCCACCAAGGCCATCATGGAGCAGGGCGCGCCCTACTTCGTTGCGGTGCTGGCCTACGCGATCGGCAACCAGACCATCGCCCAGCGCCTGTTCGCCGTGCGCGAAGACCTGATCAAGCCCACCTTCCTGACCGCCACGGTCGGCTATGGCGCCGTGGTGATCGGCTTGGGCATGCTGGGCCTGCTGGCTCTGTTCGTCGGGCTGGAGCCCGCCAATGGCGACCTGAACAACATCATTCCGCAGATGGCTTCGACCTATCTGCCACCCTTCGGCATCGCGCTGTTCTTCCTGCTGGTCGTGGGCTCGCTCTCGTCCACCGCCGACTCCGACCTGGCCGCGCTGTCCGCCATCGTCATGACCGACGTCTACGCCAAGAACATCGCCCGCGGCCGCCCGGACCCGCGGCGCATGCTGTGGTGGGGCCGCGCCACCATGATCATCGCCACGATGATCGGCGTCATTTTCGCCAGCCTGCGCCTGGATATCCTGGTCATGCTGGTGTTCGTCGGCGCGCTGTGGGGCGCCATCGTCTTCCCGGTGATCGCCAGCTTCTACTGGGACCGCGTCAGCAACCGGGCCTTCGTCTGCTCCGTGCTGTCGGCGGTGGTGCTGTTCACCATCGTGCGATTCGAGCTTGTGCCGATCCAGGGCGCCGTGGCCTTCTTCTTCGAGCTCTTTTCCGCCATCGGCGGCGCCGTGGTCCTCGGGCTCATGGCGTTCGGCTTCCTTGGGCGCCGCATCGCGATCGCCGTCGGCGCGATTACCTTTGCCGTCCTGCTGCCCTTTTTCATCGGCACGCTGCGCGACTACATCGTGCTGATGGGATCGCTGACCGCCTACGGCGTCAGCGCGACCGTCTGCGTGGCCTTGAGCCTGCGCAATCCGCAGCGCTTCGACTTCGGCCTGCTGGCCGAGCGCGTCACGTCGTTCCACCGCGAGCAGCAGGCCGTCTCGAAACCGCAGGCGGGCAACCCCGTCGTGGAACCGGTCAAAGCTTGATTGCCCGCCCCCCCACACACCAGGAGATTGATATGTTGTTGACCGCTTACTTTCTGATCTGGCCGGCGATATCCGCCGCCATTCTGGCGATCCTGTGCGTAACGCTGTGGAAGGACATTCGCGCCGCCCGGCGCGGCGGACAGTCGATGATCTGAACCGGCGCGGTGGCCTGTCTGGGCGGGCCACTGCGCCGGCGTCACGACGGCGCTGCTGCGTTCCCCAACACCTTCAACAACGCCACGCCCGCCGCCACGATATTTCCGTCCACGCTCAGCTCGCCTTGCATGAACACCAGGCTGGACGTGGCGCGCACCATGCGCCCCCGCGCCTCCAGGAACTGGCCCGCGCGCGCGGCCGCCAGGAAATGCGTGTCAAGCTGCACGGTCACGCAGGCGCGCCGCGCAAGCGCTTCCCATGCGATGGCGCTGAGCGAGTGATCCAGCAGCGCGGTCAGCAGTCCGCCGTGCACCACACCCGCGGGATTCAGGTGTTCTTCCGTCGCCAGCAGGCCATACGCCCAGCCGTCCGCTTCCTTGCGGGCCCACAACGGGCCGATCAGCCCCGCGAATCCGGGCAGCAACTTCTGCCGCCATCCGTCCGCGCCGAGCGATTCGAGTGTCGGCATCGTGTTCATGGGATCAGTTCCGGGTTGCCAGCAGTTGCGACAAGGCATTTGCCTCGGCCTGAAGCTCCTTGGCCAGGGCGTCGACACGCGCCGCGTCGAGCTGCTCGGCCAGGCCCGCGGCCACCAGCGCGTGGGTCATGCGTTGCTGCCTGTCCAGCACCGGCACCGCGATCACGACAACGCCGTTGATGTAGTTGTTCCGGTCCAGGCTGTAGCCCAGGCGCCGCACGGCGTCCACGTCCGCCTTCCAGGCGTCGAATTCGGGCGCCTGATCCCAGCGCAGGCCCTTGAAGCGGCGTTCCAGTTCCTTGTCCGAAAAATCCGCGAATGCCGCCACCAGACGGCCCGTCGCGCTGATCAGCGCGGGGAAACGGCTGCCCACATCCACATGCAGGCGGAATGGCGCGGTCGAGCGTGACAACGCCAACACGACCATATGGTCGCTGCCCGCGACTTCGACGCCGATGGCGGTGACGTTCGCCGCGTGGGCGATCTTGTCCAGCACCGGTTGCGCCAGGGTAGGAAACGGGCTGCTTTCGATCACGCTGCGGGCCAGCGTCAGCATGCCCACGCCCAGGCTGTAGCGCTTGGTGCCGGCGTCGACCTTCACCAGCCCCTCTTCCACCAGGACCCGCAGGATGTGCAGGCAGGTGCTGGTGACCATGCCGAGTTCCTGCGAGATCGTCTTCAAGGTCATTGGCTCACCGCCCTTGCCCAGCAAGCGCAGGATCGCGATCGACCGCGTCACGGCGGGGACCGCCCGAACGCGCGGGCCCGCGGCTGCCGCGGGTTCCTGGGTACTGGTTTCGCTCATCTGACTCTCCGTTTTTATTGCGGCAAGCATACCTTGCGCGGGGCCGCAGGATAGGACCTGCTCGACCTGATAATTATATATATACAATTGATAGACGTGGTTGACAATTTAAATCGCGGCGCGCATAGTCGCTTCAACAGATTGCGGATCCACACAGGTACGACGAAATGACGAAGCTGACCGAGACCACTTCTTATGCGGACGCCCAGGCGCTTTGCTCCGCCGACAAGCTCTGGGAACTGTTCGATGGCGACCGCGAACGGATGAACATCGCCCACGAATGCATCGACCGGCACGTGGGCCGCGACCAGCCCGCCATCATCCTGGTGCGCGCGGCCGGTGGCGACGAGTCCTATTCCTTCCAGCGGATCTCCGAGGAATCCTCGCGCTTCGCGCATTACCTGGCCGAACAGGGCATTCGCCCCGGCGACCGGGTCGCGGTGATGCTGGAACCGTCGCTGCCGTTTTACGTGGCCATGTTCGGCGCCATGAAGATGGGCGCCATCGCGGTGCCGCTCTTCACGCTGTTCGGCCCCGACGGCATCCGCCTGCGCGTCCAGGACTGCAAGCCCCGCATGCTGGTGACGAACGCCGAAAAAGCGCCCCTGGCCGCTGGCGGCGCAGACATGCAGGTCGTCATCGCGGACGATGCGTTCATCGGCACGCTGGCCGCCTACCCCTCGCGCTATGACTGCCGCACGCGTGCCGACGACCTGGCCATTTTTCAGTACACATCAGGCACCACCCGCGAACTGCCCGACGCCGTCAAGCACACCCACCGCGCGCTGGTCACGTTGATGCTGGCCGCGCTGTATGGCACCGGCGTGCGCCCGGGCGACCGCTTCATGTGCCCGTCGTCCCCCGCCTGGGGGCACGGACTGTGGCACGGCACGCTGGCGCCGCTGGCGCTGGGCGTGACCATCGGCGCCTACGCCGGCAAATTCAATGCCGAACGGCTGCTGCGGGCCCTGCAGGAACACGGTTTCAACAACATCTCGGCGGCCGCCACGCACTACCGGATGATGCGAAATTCCGGCGTCGCGGACCAGTACCGCTACCGCCTGGACAAGGTGTCCTTCACCGGCGAACCCATCGACAGCGAAACCTCCGCGTTCGTGGAATCCACCTTCGGGCGGCCCGTCTGCAGCATGTACGGCACCACCGAAATCGGCGTGTGCCTGGTGAACTATCCGGGCGCGCCGGACTTCCCGGTCAAGGCCGGGTCGCTGGGCAAGCCCGTGCCCGGACTGCGCGTGGAAGTCCAGGACACCAGCGGCCAGCCCTGCGCGCCCGGCGAAACCGGCGAACTGAAACTGTGGCGCCGCGACGAATGGGTCGCCACCAAGGACTTGGGACGCGTCGACGAAGACGGCTACTTCTGGCACGGCGGCCGCGCCGACGACGTCATCATCTCGGCCGGCTGGACCATGAGCGCCGTCGAAATCGAAGACGCCATCCTGAAGCATCGCGACGTGTCCGAAGCCGCCGCCATCGGCGTGCCGGACCCCTTGCGCGGCCAGGTCGTCAAGGCCTTCGTGGTGTCCGCCCGCTCCGGCGACGCCGCCTTCATCGAAGAGATACAGGACGCGGTGCGCAGCCGCCTGGCGCAGCACGAGTATCCGCGCCAGGTCGTGTTCGTGGCCGAACTGCCCAAGACCCCCGCCGGAAAGATCCATCGCAGAAAACTGCGCGAGCAAGAGCTGGCGGCCGCCAGCGCGACGCCCGCCAGCGCCGCGCACGCCTGACAAACCGTTCACCCCCCTATCCACACCCAGGAGACATCATGCTGACCACGACCAAGACCGAAAGAAGCTTCCCGAAGATCACCGAACGCGGACTGGACGAATTGCGCGAACGCATCGGCGTCAAGATCGGCGCCACCGCCGAACCGTGGTGCTATGAAGCCACGCGCGACAACATCCGCCACTACGCCCACGGCATCGGCGACGACAACCCGCTGTGGTCGGATCCCGAATACGCGGCCAAGACGCAGCACGGCGGCATCATCGCCCTGCCCAGCTTTCTTTTTTCCACCAGCCGCATCGTGTCCGGCTACGTGGGCGGACTGCCCGGCGTGCACGCCATGTGGTCGGGCGCGGACTGGACGTGGCACAAGACCGTCAAGCGCAACGACACCATCTCGACCGAAGCCCACCTGAAGAACCTGATCGAACACCAGACCCGCTTCGCCGGCCGCGCCGTGCAGCAGATCTATCACGTGGACTTCTTCAACCAGGACGGCGACAAGGTGGCCGAAGCCGATAGCTGGTGCTTCCGGACCGAGCGCGACCACGCCCGCGAACAGGGCAGCAAATACAAGGAAGTGCGCGCCCGCGAGCCGCGCCGCTACAGCCCCGAGGAAATCAAGGAAGCCTACAAGCTCTATGCACAGGAAGAAGTTCGCGGCGCCACGCCGCGCTACTGGGAAGACGTGAAAGAAGGCGAAGCGCTGCCCGTGATGTTCAAGGGCCCGATGACGGTGACGGGCTTCATCGCCTATGCGCAAGGCTGGGGCGGGCTGTACATCCGCGCCAACAAGCTGGCCTGGCAACTGATCGACGCGCACCCCGGCGTGGGCATCACCAACCGCTTCGGCATCCCCGACGTGCCCGAACGCGTCCATTGGGAAGAAGAGTTCGCGCTGGAAGTCGGCGCCCCCGGCGCCTACGACTACGGCCCCGAGCGCAATTCGTGGCTGACGCACCACCTTACCAACTGGATGGGCGACGCGGGCTTCCTGCGCAAGTCCACCTGCAAGATCCGCCGCCACAACCCCGAAGGCGACATGCTGTTCTTCAAGGGCAAGGTCGTGCGCAAGTACGTCGAAGACGGCCGCCATCTGGTCGAGATCGAACAAGAAGCGCGCAACCAGGACGACGAGCTTTCCGTGCTCGGGTCGGGTGTGGTTGAATTGCCCACCCGCGGTTAAACGTCGGAAAAAATCGAGGTCAGCGATGTCTGGTTCATCCGAGCTTGCTGCACCCGCCCCCGCCGCCCCCGCCCGGGGCGCGCTGGAGGGCCTGCGCGTCATCGATCTGTCCCGCGTGCTGGCGGGGCCGCTCTGCACGCAGATGCTGGCCGACCAGGGCGCGGACGTGATCAAGGTCGAACCGCCAGGCGGGGACGAGACGCGCACCCTGGGGCCGCCCGTCAACGACGACGGCGACGCCGCCTATTTCACGGCCGTCAACCGCGGCAAGCGCGCCATCGGACTGGATCTGTCCCAGGCCGCCGGCCGCGACGTCCTGCTCACCCTGCTGGCCGACGCCGATGTCCTGATCGAGAATTTCATTCCGGGCACGATGGCCAGATGGGGGCTGGATTACGAGGCGGACCTGAAGCACCGCTACCCCCAATTGATCTACTGCGCCATCTCCGGCTTCGGCGACGACGGCCCGCTGGGCGGACTGCCCGGCTACGACGCCATCCTGCAAGCCATGTGCGGACTGATGAGCGTGAACGGCGATCCGGCCAGCGGCCCCACCCGCATCGGCATCCCCATCGTGGACCACCTGACGGGCTACACGGCGCTCTCGGGCATCCTGCTGGCGCTGTATCACCGCGCGCGCACCGGCCAGGGCCAGCGCGTGGAGGTCACGCTGTTCGACACCGCGCTAAGCCTGCTGGTGCCCCATGCCGCCAACTGGATGCACACGCAGCGCGCGCCCGGCCTGCTGGGAAGCGCGCATCCCAACATCGCGCCCTACGACCGTTTCGCGTGCCAGGACGGCGCGATCTTCCTGGGCGTGGTGAACGACCGCCAGTTCCGCCGGTTCTGCGACTATGCCGGCCTGACGGCCCTGCTGGAAGACCCGCGCTTTGCCACCAACCGCTCGCGGCTGGAACATTGCGACGCCCTGCGCGGCGCCATCGAGAACGCGCTGTCGGATCGGCCACGCGATGCAGTCTGCCGCGACCTGATGCGGCTGGGCGTGCCGGCTGGCCCGGTCAATAGCGTGCCCGAAGCCTTCGAACAGGCGCACACGGCCCATCGCGGCATGCGGATCGACAAAGACGGTTATCACGGCATCGGAACGCCCGTCCGGCTGTCGCGTGCGCCGGCCCGCGTGGACCGCCTGCCCCCTGCTTACGCGCAGCACACCGACGAGGTCCTCCGGGAGGCCGGCCTCGTCGACTCTCAAATCGCGGCCCTGCGGGAACAGGGTATCTTGCCGCGCTGGCCTCCTTCCAAGCCGTAGCCGCAGGTAATGCCATCAAATAAAAAATCGAGGAGACCACCATGAAGACACTACGCCTCATCGCCGCGCTAGCCGCGCCGCTATTGTTCTCACTGTCCGCCGCGGCCGCGGATAGCTACCCGTCAAAACCCGTCAAGATCATCGTCCCCTATCAGGCGGGCCAGGGCACCGACGTGGCCGGACGCTATCTGGCCGAATATCTGGCCCGCGACCTGGGCCAGCCTTTCATCGTTGAAAACCGCCCCGGCGCGGGCGGCAACATCGGCGCGTCCGAAGCCGCGCGCGCGGCGCCCGACGGGTACACGCTGCTGATGGGCACCAATGGCACGCACGTGCTGAACCAGTACATGTATGCGTCCACCGCCTTCGATCCCGAGAAGGACTTCGCGCCCATCATGCTGGTCAGCTCCTTCCCCATGGTGCTGCTGACCACGCCCGCCTCGCCCTATGCCAGCCTGGCCGATCTGCGCAACGCAACCAAGGCCAAGCCCGACAGCGTCAACGTGGGCATGCCCAGCACCACCGCGCGGCTGGTCTTCGAACTGCTCAAGCAGCAAGGCGTGAACAGCCTGCGCGGCATTCCCTACAAGGGATCGGCCACCGCCACGACGGATCTGCTGGGTGGCCAGGTCCAGGTCGGCATCGACACCGTCAGCGCGGCGCGTTCGTTCATCACCGGCGGCAAGCTGCGCGCGCTGGCCGTGACCTCGTTGAAGGAATCCGCCCTGCTGCCCGGCGTCCCGTCAGTGGCGGCGCAAGGTCTGGACGGCTTCCAGGTCATCGCCTGGAACGGGCTCTACGCGCCGAAGGGCACGCCGCAGGCGGCCATCAATACCTTGAACGAGGCGCTTGCGAAGATCCTGGCCCGTCCCGAAGTGCGGCAGAAGCTGCTGGACCTGGGCCACGAGCCCGGCGGCGGCACGCCCGGGGAGCTGGCTTCGTTTGCCCGCAGCGAACGCCTGAAGTGGCAGCCGCTGATCGTGCAGGCCGGCCTGAAGGCGGAGTAAGGCTAAGGCTGGACGGCGGCAAGCTTGGGGCGGCTTGCCGCCGCCACCGCCGCGGCCAGCGTGATCAGCGCCGCGCCCGCGGCAAACACCGCGCGCAGCCCGGCCGCAAGCGCCTCGGGCGATCCGCCCATCGGATCCGCCACCCCGGCGCCGGCGGCGAACAGCGCGCCCATCGCCGACGCGCCGGTGATCAAGCCCAGGTTGCGGGACAGGTTCAGCATGCCCGACACGGCGCCGCGTTCGCCGCCACCGATGCCGCCCATCACGGCCGTGTTGTTGGCCGCCTGGAACAGCGCATAGCCCGCGGTAAGCACGGCAAGCGGAACGATGTACCCCGCCACGCCGAACGCCGCGCTCGCCGCCGGCAGCGTGGCCGAAGCGGCCGCCATCGCGATCAATGCGGCCAGCGCCATGGCCCGCGCGCCAAAGCGATCCACGCAGCGGCCGGCGGGCACGCCAGCCAGGGCGGCCACGAGCGGACCACAAGACATCACCAGCCCAGCCCGCGCGGCATCCAGCCCCAGCGCGCCCGCCAGGTAGAAGGGCCCCACCACCAGGGTCGCCATCATTACCGTGGCCACCAGCGCGCTGGTGGCAAAGCCGCCGGCCAGCACCGCGTTGCCAAACATGGCCGGCCTGATCAAGGGATGCGCGGTCCTGTATTCAACCCTGATGAACAGGCCCAAACCGGCCGCCGCCGCCGCAAGCAAAGCGCCATTGAGCAATCCAAAATGGCCGCGCCCCAGCGTCATCGACAATGCGTAGGCCGCCAGCGTCAGCGCCAACAGGGCGTTGCCCAGGCGGTCGAAGCGAACCGCTGTCTGCGCGGGATGCCGCCGATCGGCCGGCAGATGGCGCAGGGCCAGCCAGAACGTCAGCACGCCCAGCGGCAGATTGATCAGGAAGATCGCCCGCCATCCCGCCCCGGCGATCAGCGCGCCACCCAGCGTCGGGCCCAGCGCGGTGCCGACCGCCGACATCGTGCCCAGCCAACCCATGACGCTTCCCGTCCGGCCCTTCGGCGCCGCCTCGCTGGCGAAGGCCATGGTCAACGCCATCAGTACAGCGGCGCCCAGGCCCTGCGCGGCGCGCGCCGCCACCAGGACCCAGAGGTCCGGCGCCGCGCCGCACAGGACCGACGCGGCGGTGAACAGCGCCAGCCCCGCCAGCATCAGCCGCCGCCGGCCCAGCAGATCGCCCAACCGGCCGGCGCCCACGATCGCGGCCGTGATGGCAAGCAGATAGGCCAGCACCACCCACTGCACCGCCTGAAACGACACGCCGAACGCCTGCGCCAGCGTTGGCAGGCCGACATTGGCGATGCTGGTGCCCAGCGATGACAGCAGCGTCGCCAAGGACAGGCACGCCAGCAGGGCGAAGTGCGGCGGGGAAGGCAAAGGGAAATCATCGGAGTCGGGCATGATCGTGTCCAGCAAAGGGAAGACAAGACCCAGCGTAGGCCCGGCGCACGATTGGCGGAAGACGCAGCATTTGCACTGAATACCTGCATGCGACGCCATGTCGTGCTTTCCCGCCGCGCGGCGGACGTGCTACGTTTGCCGCATGACCATGCCCGACCTCAATCTGCTGATCACCCTGGACGCGCTGCTTGCGGAAGGCAGCGTGGCGGGCGCGGCCCGGCGTTTGCGCCTGAGCCCCTCGGCCATGAGCCGCGCGCTGGCGCGCCTGCGCGACACCACGGGCGATCCCCTGCTGGTGCGCGCGGGGCGCGGCCTGGTCCCCACCCCCCGGGCGCTGGAACTGCGCGAGCGGGTCGGCGTGCTGCTGAGGGACGTGGAAGGGGTGCTGCGCCCGGCGGAGCATCTGGACCCGGCGCGGCTCGTGCGTACGTTCACGCTGCGGACCAGCGACGGTTTCGTGGAGAACTTCGGCCCCGCGCTGCTGGCCCGCATCGGCGCGCAAGCGCCCGGCGTGCGGCTGCGCTTCGTTCAGAAGACGGACAAGGACAGCGCGCCGCTACGCACGGGCGCCGTGGACCTGGAAACGGGCGTGGTGGGGGATTCCGCCAGCCCCGAGCTGCGTACGCGCGCGCTGTTTCAAGACCGCTTTATCGGCGTCATGCGCGCGGGCCATCCGCTGAGCCAGGGCAAGGTCACGCTGGCGCGCTACGCGGCCGGCCGCCACGTCCTGGTGTCGCGCCGGGGCCTGGACTCGGGGCCCATGGACGAAGCCTTGAAGCGGCTGGGGCGCGAACGCGGCATCGCCGCCGTCACCGGCGGCTTTTCGGCCGCGCTGGCGCTGGCGCGGGCCTCGGACCTGATCGCCACGGTTCCCGAACGGCATACCGAAGCCATGCGGGAAGGCATGCGCGGATTTTCCCTGCCCTTTCCGATGGAGCCCTTCCTGGTGTCGATGCTCTGGCATCCCAGGATGGATGGCGACGCCGCGCATCGCTGGCTGCGCGGCTGCGTCCTGCAGGCATGCGGGAAGACTGCCCCGGATTAGGGCCTGGCCACGGGTCCTGACCGGCGGCCCGGCCGGGGCACGGCCTGGCCCCCGGCCTATGCCAGCCCTATTGCTTGGGCGCGCTGGCCGCCAGCGCGTCGAACTGCTTGTCCAGTTCGGCCAGCGAATCGCGGATGTGCGCGCGGCGGTCCTTGATCCACTTGTCCTGCGAGGCGAGCTGTTCGCGCGCTTCCTTCAGCATGCGGTCCATTTCCTTGGGCTGGGGGCCGCCGCTGGTGGCGCGGTTCTTCACGATCGCCACGGGATCCAGCGTCGCGCGGAACTCGGCTTCGCTCATGGGCAGGTCGGTGCCGTACTTCGAGTCCTTCATCGTATCGGCGTAGATGCGGCGCGCCTGATCGTAAGGAAAGTCCAGCGGCTTGATGTTGTTGGACTTGGCGTACGACACGACTTCCGACGCGAAATGATGCCCCGCGCGGAACGGCAGCTTGTACTTGTGCATCAGCACGTCGGCCAGTTCCTGCGACGCGGTCCAGTCGCTGTTCAGTTCTTCCAGCGCGCGGTCGGGGCTGATGACCATGGCCTTCAGCACGCGGTCCCAGCGCTTGAGCGCGGAAATGCCGCTGTCGACCATGGCCGAGTTCTGCTTCACGTCCTTGGGGTCGCTCATGCCCGGGGTGATGTTGTGGGTCTGCATGATCGGCCCCATGGCCAGCGTCACGGCGGTCGACGCGTCGCTGCGCGTGTCGTTGAGCAGGCCGGGATTGCGCTTCTGCGGCATGGCGCTGGACACGTAGGTATTGCCGCCGCCCTCCTGCAGCAGGATCCACGGGCGCGACTGCGCGTACTGCGTCATCACGTCTTCGACGAAGTTGCCGGTGCGCAGTGCGATGCTGGTGACGATGGACGCCACTTCGACCGGCTGGTCCATGGACGAGATCTGCGAAGCGTCGTAGGCGTTGTCCACCAGCGCGGCGAATCCAAGGTATTGCGCCATGCGCTTGCGGTCCAGCGGCCAGCTCGTGCCGTTCAGCACCGTGGTGCCCATGGGCGAGCGGTCGATGCGGACGTAGGCTTCGCGGATGCGCTGCGCGTCGCGCGCCAGGCCGGCGGCCTGCCCCAGCAGGTAGTGTCCATAGCTATTGGGCTGCGCCGCCACGCCGTTGGTGTAGTTCGGCACGATGGTGCCGGCATGCTTGGCCGCCAATTCCACCAGCGATGCCGACGTGATGTTCAACTGGTCGGCCAGTTCAAGCAGCTTGTCGCGCAGGATCGCGCTGCGGTAGGTGGCGTGCATGTCCTGGCTGGAGCGGCCGGCATGCAGCAGGGTGATGTCCTCGCCCGCCGCCTTGATCAGCAGGGGTTCGAAGGTGATGACGGTGGCCGGCCGCTTCGCGCCCGGCTGGTTGCCGTCATGGATGACCTTGGCCACGCCCGCCGCCAGGCGCGGCGCCATGGCCTTGTCCAGCAAACCTTCGTCGGTGTTGATGACCGTCGTGGCCTTGTTCATTTCCCCGAGCCAGAAGAAGGGGTCGCGCGGCGGGGACTGCTGGGCGGCCGCGGGATTGGCGGCCAGCGATAGCACCAGGGCGGCGCCCAGGGCGGGAAGAAACTGTCTCATGGCGTTCTCGTTATAGGGGTGGCCGGACAGTGTATCCAAGGGTCACGCTCGACGGCATCCTGTATTTCACGGAGGCCGCAGGGTCCGGGAAGCAAAAAAAAGGCTGGCCCCGGAAGGCCAGCCTCTGCGCGTGCGCCGGAACGGTTGCGCTTAGAAGCGCCAGCTCACGTTCACGGTGCCGGTGTTCTGGCGGTTGCCGTCGCCAAACTGGCCCGAGTAGGCCAGGCCCAGGGTGGCGTTCTTGCTCATCGCCAGGTCCACGCCCAGTTCCATGACCGCCGCGTCGCGCGCCAGCGGATTGCCCGCCACGGTGAAGGGCTGGCTGCCGTCGAACGACATCGTCGCTTCCGGATTGACGTCGCCGTAGGCGTGGCGCCATCCCAGCATGCCGCGCAGGCGGGCGGCGGTTTCCTTGACGTCGAACGTGGTCTGCGCGCGCAGGCCCAGCGTGGTCGTGCCCACGTGGTTGGTGCTGCTCTTGCCGCTGAGCGCCGCGTCGCCGCCCGATTCCGAGAAGCCGCGGGTGCGCAGGTCGCTGAAGTCCGCGCCGAAGAACGGTTCAAGCGTGACGCGCTCGGTCAGCGGAATCGCATAGCCCACATCGGTGAAGATCTGGCCGGTGCTTGCGCTGTAATCGGCCTTCAGTTCCTGGCGCTCGCCCGCCGCGTTGATGTTGCGCTTGCTGTCGATGTCGTGCCACGTGTAGGCCAGGCCGGCGGTGAAGTTGATCTTGCCCGAGCCGGCCTCGAACGACTTGCCGCTATAGAGGATCGCGCTATAGCTGTTCACGTCGGATTTCGCGGAACGGTCGTCCACGGTGATGCTGCTGTCGGTGTAGCCAAACGCGCCGCCCAGGCGCCAGCCGTTGCCCACGCCGTGGTCCCCGCCGACGAAGATGCCGACGTCGCGTTCACGGGACTTGGCGACGTTGCTATTGCCGTCCATCGTGCGCCAGTTGCCGAAGACCTGCGCCCACATCGGCTGCGCGGCGGAGCGCGGCAGCATCGAGGCGTCGCCGCGGCCCACTTGCGCCGTGGGGGGGCCCGGGATGAAACCGGCATTCATGTTGGCGCGCAATTGCGCGGTGGGCAGGCTGGCGACGTTGTTGCTGACGTTCTGCATCGCGGACACGCTGCTGCCGAACGATTCGCCGGACAGGTCGGCGAACACGCCGGCCGGGGTGCCCTCGGGCAGGTTGAGCACACGCGAGTACAGCGAACTGGTGGCGGGCATCGTCTGCACCGCTTTCGCGACCGAACGCTGGTTGCCGGTAACGGCCAGGTCGGCGAACTCGATGGGACGGGTTGCGCCGCCGCCGGTGTTGCCGCCGGTGTTGCCGCCGGTATCGCCGCCGCCGTTGTCCACGGGCGGCGTGACGGGATCGACCGGAACCGTCTTCAGGTTGACGCTCAGCACCACGTCATTGCCCTGATAGGCCAGCTTCGGATCCAGATAGGCCAGATTGCTGGACAGGCTGTCGAACTTGCCGTTCAAGCCGCCGTCCGCGGTGACGATCGTGTAGTTGGTCGCCGCGGCATAAGCGCCGCCCGCGCCCACGTGCAGCACCGAGCCCGCCAGGTTGGCGGCACCCATGGCGTGCACGGTGTCGCTCTTGCCGTCCGGCGTGGCATCAACGCGATAGGTCGAATCCGCGTTGAAGGTCAGGTCGCCGTTCACCGTGAGGGCGCCGACCGGCGTCTTGGCGGTGCCGGGCGAAAGGGTCGAACCCGCGAGCAGCGTCGTCGGGCCCACATCGCCCGAACCGGCCAGGGTGCCGCCGATCGACATCAGGCCCTTCACTTCCTGCTTGGACAGGGTCAGCGTCTTGCCCGCAGCAAGGTTCAACTGGTTGACGCTGATCTTGGCCTTCGGCGAAAAGTCGGCGTTGACATTCAGGATGCCGCTGCTGGCCGTGATGGCGCCCGTGATATCGCCGCCCTCGAAGTTCAGGGTGGACGCGCCAAGGCGGACATCGCCAGCAATCGTACCCGTGTTGGTGATGACCATCGGCACGGTCGCGCCCGCGACATCCAGCGCCACGTCGTCGATCTTGCGCTCGATGGTGCCGGTGTTCAGGATGCCGCCGATCACGGTGGCGTTATTCACCACGATGCCCGCCTGGAGCACATTCGTGTTGACGATGCGCCCGCGAACCTCGCTGCCGCCGGAGACTTCGAGCCCCACGCCGGTACCGTAGCTGCCCGAAATCCGGCCGTCGTTCAAAATGTCGCCATAGACCACGGTGCCATTCAGGACCTGGACGGCGAACGTGCCGGTCAACTGGCTGCCGACCTGGTTCATGATCGAACCGTTCAGGGTCGACGCGTCCAGCTTGATGCCGGCGCCCGTGCTGGACGCATTCCACAAACTCCCATTGTTGATGATGTGGCCTGCACGCTGTGCATTGTTGATCAGGCTGATGGAATCGTAGCCGCCGGTATTGATGAGATCGGCAACAACCACCGGGCCGCCATCTTGAATATACGGCCCGCCCGCGGCGAAGGCGGACGGCGCACCGAAAGGCGAAGCACTCAGGCTGAGCAGCAGGGCAAGACGAGTAAGCGGAAAGCGGCGAGACATTTTGTAGTGACCATGTAAATTTCGTTTCGGAAATGTACAGATCATTGCATCGCTATACCTGAGCAAATCTGAGCAATTTGTAAAGTGCGCTGTATATCCTGAATTTAGCGGCACAAAACGCGCTAAATAGCTAATTTTACGCGACGATAAAATCCGGCCCGTCAATCTGTGGCGATACAAATAGATGCTTTCAAGCAACAGCTGTCAGATGTCGACAGGCGACGCGCAGCAGGAAACCCTAATCGGATTCGGTCCACGGGCCGGCCGGCTTTCGCCCCAGCCCGGGAACGAGTCCGCTGAGTCCGCTCAGTCCGCGCGGTGCAACGGCAGGCTCAGGCAGAAGCACACGGGCTCCGCCCCGCCCGCGGTCTCCAGGATGACCGTCCCGCCCAGACGCTCGGCGATCGATTTGACCAGGTACAGACCCAGGCCGGCGCCCGGATGGCGCAGCGCATTCTGCCCCCGGTAGTACTTCTGGAACAGGCGCTCCTGCTCGGCCGGCGGGATGTGGCTGCCCGGGTTGGAGACCGCGATGCGCAGCACGCCCCCCTCCTGCTCAACCGCCACGGTCACCGTCCCGCCCTCGGCGCAATGCCGGTCCGCGTTGGCCAGCAGATTGCGCAATGCGATGTGCAGCATGCTGGCGTCGCAGGCCAGGACATGCGCGCCAGGACCGTAGGCGCATTGGATGCGTCCGGGCGGGAACTCCCGGCGCAAGTCTTCCAGCAGCGCCGGGACGTCGCATCGGGTCATGCGCAGCGCGGCGCGCGGCTCGCGCATGCGGTCATCGGTCAGGTATTCGTCGACCAGGGCCAGCAGGCGCAGCGCGGCGTCGCGGATGTTGCCGCAGCGCGCCAGGCTTTTCTCAACCGGCGCGGCAAGATTGCGGCCCAGTTGCTGCGCCGACGTCGTGATGATGGCCAAGGGCGTGCGGAATTCGTGCGACACCATGGCCACGAACTCGCGCTGCTCCACGAACATCTGGCGCTCTTTGTCCAGCGAGGTGCGCAGCTCGCCCTCCAGCGCTACCCGGCGTTCGATTTCGCTCTGCATTTCGGCCGTGCGCAACACGACCTCCCGTTCGAGCCGGTGGCTGTGCTGGCGCGCCAGCTCCGCGGCCAGATTGGCCTGCTGCCGTTCCTTGAAGCGGCGCTGCCGCTCGTAGCGCCCCACGATGAACAGGCTCAGCAACAGCATATGCAGCATCGTGCCCAGCGTGGAGACGTACTCCGTGAAGGCGTTGACCGGGAAGACACCCAGGTTGCGCAGAAAGGCGATCAGCACGCTCACATAGAACACGCCGAAGGCCACCGCGAAAAAGCGCGCCGGCCGCCACCCGCGTTTCAGCAAGTAAACCGCCAGGGCCGAAAAACCGACGATCAGCAACAGGGCCAGCGCCTGGATAGGCTGCATGCCCCAGGCGTAATGCCCCGTCACGACCAGCGTCGCGCAGGCCACGGCGATGCCCCAGAACAGCGCATCCAGCCAGCGCACCGTGCGCGGATAAAGCGCGGCAAGGTTCAATTGGCGGCACGCGATGCGCAGCGCCACGGGCAGGCTGACGGCGATGCCGACGCCCAACAGGCGGTCGCTCCAGGCGACCGGCAGGCCCGTGAGCTGCTGCACCAGTCCCAGCGACAGCACTTCATTGAAGACGCAGTTGCCGATGTAGGCCAGGAACAGGCCGCTCATGGGCGCACGCGTGACCAGCCAGAAGGCGGCGTGCGCGCAAATCAGCAGCAGATAGAAACCGAAGTACAGGCCGAACAGCAGCCCCTCACGGCGCGACTGGTTGTCGAACGCCAGACGCTGCCAGACCTCCAGGCGCGCCGCCAGCGCATTCTTGCTTTCCAGCCGCACCAGGATGACGTAGTCGCCCGCGCTCGGCGGATTGAATTGAATGACCGGGCTGCGATAGTCCACCGGCCATTCGGCGCGCGCCAGGTCCTCGCCGCTGCGTCCCAGCGGCGCCCATCCGCCGCCTCGGCTCACATAGGCGCGCACATCGTCCAGCAGTGCATTGCTCAGGCGCAGCATCCAGCCGCCCTGCGGAATCTGGTCCACCCGTACCGGCAAGCGCAGCCAGACCGTCGCCGGCGTGAAGCCCGCGCTCAGGTTGCCGGGCAGCGGCGTCCAGCCGGGCGCGTCCGCGGCGGTGGCGGCATCGAGCGAGCCATTCGGGTCGTCCAGGCGCTCAAGATGGCCCCCGGCGTCCTCCACGCCAACCTGCCCGTCCAGGCGCAGGGGCGCCGCGCGCGCCTCCGCGGCCAAGAACAACATGCCGGCCATCAACCACGCCAGCAGCGCGAGCCACGCGCGTGTCGTGGGGTAATATTTCCGCTTCATCAAGTCGCAAACCCTACGCATTTCCGTGCAACCAGGCAGATTACACCAGCCCGCCGGCGGCATTTTCACAGGCAACGCATGCCTGATGTGATCCTGCTGGAAGACGAACCCGTGCTGCGCCAGGAACTTGGCGAATTTCTGGAAGAACTGGGCTACGCGCCACTATGCGTATCCAGCCTGAAGGAATTCGACCAATGCTTCGACGCCGGCCGCCATCGGCTTGCCGTCATCGACATCGGCTTGCCCGACGGCTGCGGCCTGGACCTGATCCAGCGCCTGCGCCAGGAGGGCCAGCAGGTCGGCATCGTCGTGTTCAGCGCGCGCCACACCGGCCCGGACAAGATCGCGGGCCTGGGAATGGGCGCCGATCATTATCTGGGCAAGGGCTGCGACCTTGACGAGCTGGCCGCCACGCTGGCGGCGCTGGCCCGGCGCCTCGGCCTGCAACGGCCTGGCGAAGAACAGCCGCCCGCCGAATGGCTGCTGGACGTGGGCCCGCGGCGGCTGCGCATACCCAACGCGCCGGCCGTTCCGCTGTCGCAGCAGGACCTGACGGTGCTGCGCTGCCTGATGAACCGGCCAGGCGAAAACATCAGCCGCCGCGAGATCATCGAATCCCTGGGCGCCGATTTCCTGGAATACGACCAGCGCCGCCTGGATACGCAAATGCGCCGCTTGCGCCGCCGCGTCGAAGCCGTCAGCGGCCAGACGCTGCCGGTCAAGACACTGCGCAACAGCGGCTTCTGCTTCTACCTGCCGGCGCAAGTCCAGGCCTGAGGCGCGCGCGTGATGTGCCGGGGCTGCTACAGCGGCGCCGGATCGCCCCTTAGCCGGATTTCGGCCACTGTCGTGGCGCCGCGCTGATCCAGCGAAAATTCATAGCGGCCGGCGTAGCGCAGGGCCAGGCGGCGGCAGAGATTGCCCAGGCCGCCCGCGCTCTGGACCAGATCGAAGGGCGCCTGCAACTGGCCCGGGTTGTCGACCGCGATGATCAGCACATCGTCCTGAAGGCGGGTGCGGATGTGGATCACGAACCGGTCGCGCTCTGAACGCATGCCGTGCTTGATCGCATTCTCCGCCAGCCCCTGCAGGGTCATGTGGGGTATGTTGATCTGCAGCGTGGCCGGGTCGATCTGGCACCGGCATTCGAGCTGCCTGTCAAAACGCAGCGCCTGTATGCGTATGTAGGCCTGGGCCGCCTCGATGTCCTCTTCCAGCCGGCACAGGCCGCGCCCGCGCCTGTCCAGCGAATAGCGCAGATAGTCGGCCAGTCGGCGCGTCATCTCTTCGGCAACCTTGGGGCGATCGGCGATTTCCGCCACGATGGTGTTGAGCGAATTGAACAGGAAGTGGGGCTCGATCTGTAGCTGCAGATGTTCCAGTTCCAGTTTCAGTGACCGGGTCTCGGCCTTCATCTTGGACATGCGTTCGGTGCGCGCTGCCAGTTCGGCCGACACGCCGAAGTAGATCAGCGTCCAGATGGACAGTATTCCCATGTAGTAGATGAAGGCCAGCCGGTATTGGTTTCCCGGTATCACCCGGATCATCCCCGGCAGGAACAGTTGATTGATGGCATAGGCAATCGAGGCCAGCAACGCCGACGCGGCCACGCACAGCAGCACCGCGCAGGCCAGCACCAGCAACGGCGAATCGGCCTTGGCCGGCCGGCGTCCGTGCAGCACGGCGGCCGCGCTGGTCATGACGAACGCCAGCGGCTCCAGCGCCAGCGTGAGCCAGAACGCCGCGACGGCATTGCCGAACACGGCCAGGCGGATGAAGTAGCCGATGACAGCAAGAAAAACCCACCCCACGACCTGGGCGCGCCAGAATCCCGGGGAAGATTCCCCCTGGCTGAGTCCCTGGCCGATCGAAGTCAATATCATGGAAAGAATATACTCGCCACATCCCTGGCGCCTGAGAGAACCATGCTACGCGTGCTGATCATCGACGACGAGGCGCCGGCGCGGCGCTACCTGCGCCGCCTGCTTGAAGCCGCGCCCGCGGTCCAGGTCGAGGGCGAGGCCGCCACGGTCGAGCAGGCCAGACGCTTGATGCGGGACCATCAGCCCGATGCCATTTTCCTGGATATCGAACTGGCCTCCGGCACGGGCTTCGATCTTCTGGACGGCCAGGAATCCGCGGCCTCCGTTGTCTTCGTTACCGCGCATACCGACTATGCCGCCCGTGCCTTCGACGTCGAAGCGGTCGACTATCTGCTCAAGCCGGTCTGCCCCGACAGGCTCACGCAGACGCTGGCGCGGCTGCGCCCCCGCGCGGCCGGCCACCTGTCCATGCGAACCAAGGCCGGCACCCGGCTGATCAAGGTTCAGGAACTGACCGTCATGCAAGCCCAGGGCGACTATGTGCGCCTGAGCAGCGCCGCCAATGCGAACGAGCTGATGCACATCACGCTCAAGCGGCTGGCGGCGCAGCTTCCCTTCCCGCCCTTCTGCGCCTTGTCGCGCTCGGTCATCATCAATCTGGAGCATGTCTCCCATTTGTCGCAACTCGCCGGCGCGCAGACCGAAGTGACGTTCAACAACGGAGTCGCGCCCATCGTCCTGGGCCGCGTCGCGTCGCTGCGCCTGCGGCGCGCGGTGGCGCAGGCATAAAGCCCGCGCCGCCGCCTTGGCCAGACACGCCTCGCGCGCGCTCAGAACGGCACCATCACCTTCAGCGCCGCGCTGTGGCTGCTTACGTGCTCCGAGAACTGGCCTTCGTACTGCAGACGGAAATCAACGCCGCCCGCCTTCATCACCTCCAGCCCCGCGCCCACCTTGCCGACCACGTCGTCGACAGGCAGCGAAGTGTCGAAGGCGCCCGTGCCCTGCGGCGCGCCGCGCAGGCGCGCGCGGGAAGTCCAATCGTCCTGCGACAGGAAGGACCCGCCCACATACAGGAACGGACGCAGCATCGCGCCGTTGTCGAGTTCGGCCCGGCCGCCGATCTCGATCATGGGCGACAGGCCCACGACGAACTGATCGCTGCCGTCGACCGACAGCGCCAGCGGGTTGTCGCCCGACTCCGTGTAGGCGGGCATGCGGCTGTAGCTGAAATCCAGATCCACATAGGGCTTCACGTACGTATTGCCGTGCGCGAAGGGACGCGCGGCGCGCAGGCGCGCATTGAACCCGTACACGTCGGGCCGGCTGGACACGGTTTCCTGATAGCCGGCGATGTCGATGCCGCGGTCCATCCGATAGCCGCCATAGCCGCCGCCCAAGGCCGCGGAGAACACCCACTGTCCCGCTTCCCGCTTCAGCACCACGCCGGCGTAGCCGCTGTCGCCATTGCCGTTGACGCTGCCGTCGCTGGCGCGCACGTGGCTGTTCTGGTACGCCATGGAGCCGCCAAGAAACCAGCCGGGGCTGACCTCGCGCTGGCCGCCGAACTGATAGGTGACGGTGTCGTAGTTGAATCCCGAGGTGCCTGCGCTGCCGTCCTGGCTGGTGGCGCGCCCGCTCACCTGCCCCCAGAAGCAATTCTGTTCGCCCGTCATCGCATCCGCGCCGGTGAAGGTGGGACACGACATCATGGCGCCAGTGAACTGCCCCAGGTTGGCGGCGGACTGCACCGCCGGCGCGAGCGTCACGCCCGGCGACAGGTTGGCGACGCTGTCGCGGTAGGCGCCCGCGCCCTGGCGCGAGGCCAGGTCCAACTGCGCGAAGAGCGGCGCCAGCGCGGAATTTCCGCCCGCGTCCCAGATGCGCTGCAAGTGCCGGGCGACCTGGCTCTGGTTCTGCTTCAAGCTCATCGAAGCCGCATTGAAATCGGCGGCCTCGACGCGGATACGGGTTTCCGGCCCGACCTGGCGCGTTTCGTAGTCGAAGACCGGGCTGTCCACCGCGGTAAGCACGCCCTGCAAGCTTCCCTGCACCGTCACCACGGACAGTTCACGGTTAGGCAGCAGCGCTTGCGGCAGCACGTCCATGCCTCCCGCCAGATCGGCGTCGCCCTGCACGATCATCTGCGAAGACCGCAGCTTGTCGAAATCCACATCGGCGCGCAACACGCCGCTGGCGGACTGGGTCAGGCCGCCGCTGACCGTCAACGTCTGGAACTGGCCGGGCCTGCCGATCACGATCAGCCCGTCGTTGCGGACGTCGGCGTTATAGGCGACGGCGTCGGTGGCCACGGCGCCCGCCTGGTTGTGCAGGGCGCAGGCATTGCCGCCATCGGCGTTGGTGCACAGGACGCTGCCGGACAGCGTGCCGTAGTTATCGATGTTCAGCACGGCACCCGACGCGGCATTGCCTTTGCCGTCGTAGCGCACCGCCACGCCCGATAGCGCCCCTAGCGAGCCGCCCGCATTCACGGTCAATTGGTTATCCTCGCCCGAGGCTATCCACACCCCGCTGCCCGTTCCCGAGCCGCCCAGCACGTCGCCGTTGACGACGACGGCGACCCGGTCCTTGTAGATGCCGCTGTCGCTTTGCGCGAATATGCCCGCCGATCCCGCGCCCGTGGCCTGCAAGGTGCCCGACTGCTGGACGTCGACATCGCCCGCGCTGCCGCCCTCCCCGGTGGATCCCGCGAATCCGCCCTGCGGGCCGCCGGCCAGCCCGCCGCCACCGCCGATCGACTGCGCCACGATGCCGTGCGCGTTGGCGCCGCTTGTCGCCAGGTTGCCGTTGAAGGCCACATTGACGTCATTGCCTCCGCCGCCATTGGAGTTGGCCGTGATCGACTGCCTGGCAAACCCCGCCGGATTGAACTGGATGGCTTGGGACACGTCGCCCACGATGCCCCCGCCACCGCCGATGGATTGGGCGACGATGCCGTGCGAGCCGGCGCCTCGGGTCGCGATGGTGCCGCTCAGGGCGACCGTCACATCGCTGGCGTTCGCGGCGGAGTAACTGGTCCGCTGGCTGCCCAGTTCGATCGTGCCGATCCCGCTCGCGGTGCCGCTGGTCGCAACGCCCCCGCCAGCGCCGATGGACTGCGCGATGACGCCCATCGCCCTGTCGCCGTAGGTGTTCAGGTTCAGGCCCCCGCCAATAGTGACGGGGCTGCCGTAGCCGCCACCGGTGGTGTTGCCCGCGGTCATGCTGAACTGCTGGCTGCCGGGATTGGCCGCCGCACCGGTGCTGCCCGCCATGGCGATGCCGCCGCCGCCGCCGATCGATTGCGCGACCAGACCGTAGGCGCTATCGCCCTTGGTCTGGATCGAAGCCCAGCTTCCACCAGTGATGGTGATGGCGCCGCCATTGCCCTGCATGCCGCCCAGCCGCATCTGGCCATGTGCCCGCGGCGAACCCGATCCCGCCATGCCGCCGCCGCCGCCGATGGACTGCAGCACGATGCCTGCCGCGCCGTAGCCTTCGGTATTGAACGCGTTGACGCCGTCGTCGTTCAGCCAGGCCGTGATGGCGCCGCCCGATCCGCCGTTGCCGCCGCTGCCCCCGACCGCCAGCGTGACATTGGACAGGGAGACGCTGGAGGACACCGTGGACGCCCCGCCCGCGCCACCGCCGCCGCCGATGGATTGCACCACGGCCGCGTCCGCGTAGTCGCCGTAGGTCTGGGTGGAGGCGCCCAGAATGGCGGGCGCGCTGCTGCTTCCGATGGCGCCGCCGCTCCCACCGGCTCCGCCCGTCCCGCCCACGGCCACGGTGAACTGATAGGTGGTCCCGGAATCGTTCACTGGGGAGAGCGAAGAGGTGGCGCCGCTGTTGCCGCCCACCGCGCCACCCAGCCCCCCGGAGCCGCCGATGCTTTGCGCCAGCAGGCCGTCCGCGTCGGCGCCATAGGTGAAGATGTTGCCGTCGCTGTTCAAATTGATCGCGCCGCCGTTGCCGCCTCCGCCGCCCCCGCGGCCGACGGAGACCGAGCCGCGGAAGTCCGTGGTGCTGTCCTCTTCGGTAGCGCTTACCTCCAGGCCGACCTGGCCGCCCTGCGATGCCCCGCCGCCGCCGCCGATGGACTGCAACAGCGCGGCGCGCGCGCCGTCGCCACGCGTGGTCACCGAGCTGCCCGGGTCTATCGTCAGGCTGGCGGTGCCGCCGTTGCCGCCCGAGTTGCCGCTGCCGCCCAAGGCGATCGTGATCGACACATTGGCGTCGGTATTGATGCTGCGCCCCGTGGCCGATCCCACGCCGCCCGCGCCGCCGCCCCCGCCCACGCTCTGCACCAGAATCGCATTGGCGGAATCGCCCGAGGTGACGATGCTGCTGCCCTGCATGACCACCGACGCCGTGCCGCCCGTGTTGCCCGCGCCGCCGCTGCCGCCCAGCGACGACTGCAGCGATCCGCCGATGGAGTCGCCCGTGCCGATCACCGTGGACGTCGCCGATGCGCTGCCGCCCATGCCGCCGCCGCCGCCGATGGACTGCACGATCACGCCCTGCGCATTGGCGCCGCTTGTCGTGACCCCGGCGTTGGCCAGCGTTGCCGTGGCGGTGGACCCTGCCCCACCCGTCGCGCCCGAGCCGCCCATGGCGAAACTGACCGCGACGCCAAACGAAGCGTCTTCGTCGGGAACCGCGATGGTCAGGGCCTGGGCCACCGACGCGCCGCCGGCCCCGCCTCCGCCGCCCACCGATTGCACGATGACGCCATGCGCATCGCTTGCACCCGTGTTCACGCTGGCGTTGGAAACGTTGGCGGCCGCCACGCCGCCCGCGCCGCCATTGCCGCCCGTGCCGCCTATCGCGACCGCCATGGAGAACCCCACGCCGGCATCGTACGCGGACGCCGCGCCCCCGGTGCCCCCGCCTCCCCCGATGGCTTGCGAAACGATGCCGTAGCCATGATCGCCGCCGGTATAGATCGAGTACCCGCCGAGGCTGGCCGTTGCCTGGCCACCCGCGCCCCCGCCTCCGCCCGTGCCGCCGATCACCGCCACGCCGTTGGCGCTGCCGCCGTCACCGCCGCCGCCGCCAATGGCTTGCGCCAGCATGCCGATGGAAGCCGAGCCATACACGTTCAGGTTGCCGCTCTGCTTGAGGTTCACCGTGCCGCCCGCGACAGCGCTTCCGCCAGCGCCTCCCACTGCAACGAGGCCGGCGCTGGCGCCTGCCGTGCCGCCGCCCCCGCCGATGGCCTGCCCCACGATGCCGTGCGACGATGCGCCAAACGTGGTGATGGCGGTGCGGCTGTCGACGTTGACCGTGCCGCTGGCGCCGCCGTTGCCGGCATCGGCGCCGGCATTGCCGAACATCTCGAAATTGCCGCTGGTGGTGCCGCCGATGCCGCCCATCGACTGCCCCAGGATGCCGATCGAATAATCCCCCTGGGTTTTGATCGAACCGCCGGCGGCGCCCGTCGAGGCATCGCCGGTCGTCACACTGATCGTGCCGCCGGCGCCGCCCACGCCTGCGTTTTCCGCCTTGAAATCGACCAGGCCGCTGCTGCTCTCCAAGCCGCCGCCCCCGCCACCGGCGCTGCGCGCGACGATGCCATGGGATTGCGTGCCGTAGGTGGAAATGCTGGCGCTGCCGCTCATGCCGACGACGACGGTGCCGCCGTTACCGCCGTTGGCGCCGTTACTGGTTTCGCGCCCGGGGCCGCCGTCGCCGCCTTGGCTGATCACGTTCACGCCTGGCAGGTAGTAGCCGCTGGTGGTGATCGACGAGCCATCGTTCAGCGTGACGGTCGCCGAAGACAGGGCCGAGCCCCCGACGCCGCCTATCTCGTTGGTGGTGTTGCTCATGGTCATGGGCCCGCCGCCGCCTACGCCGCCCAGGCCCACCATCACGATGCCGCCGGACAGGGATGCCAGAGTCGTCGGTTCGGGCACGGAATTGCTGGTGACCGAGATCTGCCCGTTGTTGACGGCCGCCATGGTGCCGAACCCGCCGCCCGGGCCGCCGTTATCGCTGCCGTCGCTGGACGCGAATCCAGCGTTGCCCTGGCTGGTGACGTACAGCCCGCGCACGCCGTTGGTCAGGAGATTGCTGGTGGCGCCGCCGGGCACATCGACATTGACCTGCACCTTCCCGCTGTTCGTGATGATCGTGGTGCCTGACGGGTTCCCGCCGCCGCCCGTGCCGCCATAGCCGTTGTCCTTGCCGCCCGCGCCCGCGAGCGATTCCGCGCCGATGCCCCAGGCGTAGCGGCCCGCGCTGCCCGACGACACCGTGACCGAGCCGGTATTGGTGATATTGACGATATCGCTGTTGCCGCCATTGCCGCCCACTTGGTCGCTGCCCACGGCGCTCATCTGGTCGCCGCCGGTTCCGCCTATGCTGGCCCCATAGATGCCCACGCCGCCATAGGGCAGCTTTTGCACCACGACCTGTCCGGTGTTGCTGATGGTGACCGCCGAACCATTGCCGCCGCTGCCGCCGCTGCCGCCGCCAAAGTTGTCGGGCGGCGTGCCGCCCTTGCCGCCCACCGATGCGCCGTAGATGCCGAACTGCGCGCTGTAGTCGTCCCAGACGCCCGGCGCGGACCCTTGCGCGCTCTCCACGGGAGAGCCGTTGCTCTCTACCGACTCGTTGTTGGTGATGGTGATCGCGCCGCCCCAGCCGCCGAAGGTGCCGCTGTCCTTGCCGTCGGGCGAACCCGTGCCGCCCTTCAGGCGCACCAGCAGCGCCGCCTGCTGGGGGTTGGGGCCCAGATAGCCGTTGTTGACCACGATGTAGTTGCCGCCATAGCCGCCGTTGTTGGTGCCGGTGCCCGTGCCGCCGGTGTAATCGACGGTCAGGTTGCCGCTATCGGTAGCGCCAACGGTGCACGTCGTCGCGGAAGAAGAAGAGTTCGCCTGCGGACAGTTGATGTCGGCGTACGCCGGCTGCGCCAGCATCAAGCCAACAGCCGTGGCCGACAGCGACGAAAACCGTCCAAGATGGGGTCCGGTGGCTCGCAGGCTCTGGCCCAGCAGGGTCGCCACGCCCTTGCGGACGGGCGGGTTGGCAGTCGGCTTCTTCATCTCTCATCCTTTGCGGGCAACGGGTTCCACTTGGAACCGAAGACGTATCGATTTTTATCGTTGCCAGAAAGAGAGACTGCTTTTTTTCGACGAAACGTCGATTTATCTCGGCGGAACGGCTTGCCGCGCGTGTCCGTGGGCGGTCGAGCCCAGTTTTGAACAGAAATGTTTCATCATTCGCCGCGATCGGCGTAACGAATCAAGTCCGATCGCCTTTGCGAGGGCGGCCGCCATCAGGCCCTGCAGAACGTGATCTGGAAACTGCCCGGCAGTTCAAAGGCCACGTGGTGCCGCACCTGCGGCTCGATCAGCACCTGCTGACCCGCCGTCAGCACGGCCTCGCCGCCGGGCGCATCGTCCAGCGTGAAGCGCAGCACGCCTGCGTGGACCTTGAGCAGGCCCCAGGTGCCGGCCTTGGTGGAATGGGCCGCCTTCAACGCATCCGGCAGGTTCTCCGGCGTGAATACCGGGCTGTCCTTGTAGGGCCGCACGCCTTCGGGCAAGGTGCCGGGCAAACTGGGAATGGCGGCGCGCTGCTGCCACACGCTCCACAGCTTGGCGGCGATGCGTTCGGCCATGGCGTCCACCTGCGTCTGCAAGGCCGGGCACCCCAGCTCCGCCGATGTGCCGTGAAACAGCGCGAGCCAGCGCTGGAACAAGGGCCAGGACAAGTCGGGAATCCGCGCATGCGCGGGAATCGGCGCGCCCTTGAAGCGGCGCGTGCCCAGCACCAGCGACGACCAGAAGTCGCACAGCATCTCCAGATGGCGGTCCCAATCCGCCACCCGCGCATTGAAGATCGGACCCAGCACCTCGTCCTGGCGCACCTTGGCATAGAAGCGGTGGACCAGCCGGTGGATGTCGTCTTCGGTATAGGGGGCTGCCGTTGGGGCGGGAGGTTCGGCAGGGGCGGGAGGGAACATGCGGGGCTCGGGCGGAGGGATCGGCCGTCCATTCTCCGGCCCCGCGGCCCGGACGCCCATGACGCAAGTCATTGGCGCGCCGCGGCCGGGGCGCCAGGCCGCCTGCACCGGACCCCTGCCCGTGCGCGCGTGCCCGTGCGCCGTGCCCCGTGCCCCCGCCCGCGTTCACGTTTCAGAACGGCCGGCGCGCCGTCATGGTCAAGCTGCCCAGATGCGCCAGGTCATGCAGCACCCACTGGCAGCGCTTGCCGCTGATGTAGCCCTGGGCCTGCCAGTCGTTGAGCAGCCGGCTCAGCGTTTCGGCGCGGATGCCCAGATGCGCGGCAAGCTGGCGCTGGTTCAGCGGCAGCGTCAGCGCGCTGCCCTGTTGCTCCTGCAGCCCCATCAGGTAATTGGCCAGCCGCTCGGCGGCGGAACTGGAGGTCATCCAGTCGACCCGGTTCACCTGGTCATAGACGGCCTTGCTCAATCCCGCCAGCAGCTTGAGCGCCAGGTCGGGCCAGCGCCGGCAGGCCTCGTGCAGCCGGTGGCGGCACAGGCGCCAGCATTGCAGGTCGCCGCGGGCCCGCGCCTGCATGGGATAGCGGCCATGCGGCATGAACATCGCCGCCTCCGCCATCAACTGGCCAGGTTCGAACACCCGGAAGACGCGCTCGTCGCCGTTGTAGCTGTAGCGCATCACCTCCGCCTGTCCGCGTTCGATCAGCAGATAGTGGCGCGCCTCGTCGCCTTCCCCGAACAGGATCTGCCCTGCCGTCGCATGCAGCGAGCTGGCGTCGCGCAGCAGATCGGCGGCCACGCCCGCCGGCAGTCCGCTCAACAGCGGATGCTTCGCGAGCAGCGCGGCGGCGGCGGCTGGCGGCTCGGGCGGATTGATATTTGTCATTCTGGGCCTTCGGACATGAGTGGGAGAATAAAACGATAATAATTCGTATTTAGAAAATGAACGACACTCTGCACACCCGCCGCCGCCTTTGCGCGGCAGCACTGGGCGCCGCGCTGCTGCCGCGCCTGCCCGCCGCCCGGGCCGCGACACCCCGGCGCCACGCGCAATTGACACTCGCCGGACCGGGGGCCGTGGTCAGCTATCCGCTGATGCACATGGCCGCCAAGGGCGCGCTGTCGGACTACACCGACACGCTGCGGTTCCGCCTCTGGCAAACGCCGGACCAGCTGCGCACGCTGCTGGTGAACCGGGATATCGACTTCAGCGCGGCGCCCAGCACCCTGCCCGCCCTGCTGCACAACCGAGGCATGCCGGTGCGCCTGCTGAACATCTCGGTGTGGGGCATTCTTTGGCTGGTCAGCCGCGACCCGGCGGTAAAGACCTTCGCCGACCTGGCGGGCCGCGAACTGGTGGTGCCCTTCCAGCGCGACCTGCCCGCCGTCCTGCTGGACACGTTGCTGGAGGCCCAGACCGCTCGTGGACTGGCCCCCGTCGCCCTGAGGCGCACCCGCGACGCCCAGGACGCGATCGCCCTGGTGCTCAACGGCCAGGCCGAACACGTGCTGCTGGTGGAGCCCATGGCGTCGCTGCTGCTGTGGCGCGCGTCGCAGCCCGGCGGCTTGCCGCTGTACCGGGCGCAAAGCCTGGAGCAGGCCTGGCGCGGCGGCTTTCCCGAGCAGCCCTCGTTGCCGCAGGCCGGCGTCATGGCCGCGGCCGGCGTGGCGGACGACGCCGGCCTGTGCCTCGCGGTGGACCGGGCCTATACGGAATCGGCGCGCTGGTGCGCCGCCAACCCCGCGGCCTGCGCGGCCCTGGTGCGCGAGCACCTGCCGCATCTGCCCGCCGCCGCCGTCGAGACCGCGATCCGCAGCACCCGGCTGGAAAGCCGCAGCGCCCGCGACGTCCGGCCCGAACTGGAATCGCTATACCGGCTGCTGGCCAGCCGCTATCCCCAGGCCATCGGCGGCGATCTGCCGCCAGTGGGCTTCTACGGGCCATGAGCGCGCCAGTCAGCGGGCGCGGCCCCGCACGCACCTCGCGCGGCTGGAGCGCGGCCGGCGTCCTGCTGTTGCTGCTTGCGTGGCACCTGACCGCCCGCCAGCTCGGCCCCCTGCTGATGGCCACCCCCTGGGACGCGCTGCGGGCGATCGGCCCGCTGGTGCGCAGCGAGCAGTTCTTCGCCAACGCGGGCATCAGCCTGATGCGTATTGGCGTCGGCGTGCTGGCCGGCGCGTCCATCGGTTTCACGCTGGGCGTGCTGGCGGGCCACAGCGCACGCCTGCGCGGCTTGATCGAACCCGTGCGCTGGCTGCTGATGGCGATGCCGCCGGTGGTGATGGTGGTGCTGGCCATGCTGTGGTTCGGCCTGGGATCCCCGATGGTCATCTTCATCACCACGCTGATGATGGCGCCGGGCATGTACGTCAACACCGTCAAGGGCATGCTGCACGTGGACCGGCAACTGGTGGAGATGACGCATGTGTACCGCTACGGCGCGTGGCTGCGGCTGCGCCATCTGTACCTGCCCGCATTGAGCGCACCCCTGCTGGCGGCCTTGCTGATCGCCATGTGCGGCGGCGTGCGGCTGGTCGTCATGGCCGAGGTCCTGGGCGCGGAAAACGGCGTGGGCTACGCCCTGGCCAATGCCCGCAGCACCTTCGACACCGCCGAGCTGTTCGCCTGGGTGCTGCTGATCTTTGGCCTGGTCGCCGTGCTGGAGTTCGCGCTGCTGCAGCCGCTGCAGCGGCGCCTGGGCCGCTGGATGGAGCCCAGCAATGCTTGAGATGCAAACGCTATCCCTGAGCTACGGCGCCCAGACCGTGCTGGAACACGTCGACCTGCGCCTGGCGCCGGGCGAACGGCTGGGCCTGCTGGGCCCCAGCGGCGCGGGCAAGAGCTCGCTGCTGCGTTTGGCCGCGGGCCTGCTGCGGCCCAGCGGGGGCACGCTGCGCAACACATTCCGGCACCCGGTGCTGGTGTTCCAGGAACCCCGGCTGCTGCCTTGGCGCAACGCGCTCGACAACGTGGCCCTGCCCTTGCGCGCCGCCGGCCATCGCGCCGACGACGCACGCGTCATCGCGGGCGGCTGGCTGACCCGCGTGGGCCTGGACGGGGCGGGACAAGCCTGGCCGGCCGAGCTGTCTGGCGGCATGGCCCAGCGCGTCTCGCTGGCGCGCGCGCTGGCCCTGGAGCCCGATCTGCTGCTGCTGGACGAACCCTTCAGCGCGCTCGACCCCGCCCTGCGCCATCAGCTTTCCGCCTGCTGCCGCGAAGAGCTGGCCCGGCGCGGCGCCGCCTTGCTCTGCATCAGCCACGACCCGCAGGAACTGCTGGGCCTGGTGGACCGCTGCGTCGTGGTCGACCAGGGCCGCGTCACGCCTGTTCCGCTGAGCGGCCCGCGGGGCAGCCCGCAACGCGCGGCCGACGCGGTGCGCCTGCGCGCCTTACTGCTTGCCACGAGGAATCAACCATGACGTATCCCCTGCTTGTCACCGTGCATCTGATGGCCGCGCTGGTCTTCATCGGCACGGTCACTTTCGAAGTGCTGTTCCTGGAGCCGGTGCAAAAACGCCTGCCCGCCGAGGTCCGCAAGGCGCTATCTCGCGAGCTGGCGCCGCGCGTCCGCGCGGTCATGCCGTGGGTGCTGCTGGTGCTCTATAGCGCCGGACTGGGCATGGCCTGGCACTACCGCGCCGCGCTCGCCAGCCCCGGCAGCTCGGCGTTCGGCACCCTGCTGCTGATCAAGATCACCCTGGCGGCCAGCGTGCTTCTGCACGTCATCACCGCCATGACGCTGGCGCGCCGCAAGCGCCTGCACGCCGCCCTGCGCGGACGGGTTCACCTGAGCGTGTTCTGTCACATGGTCGGCATCGTATTGCTGGCCAAAGCCCTGTTCCATTTCTCCTGGTAACGCCCAAGGCCGGCTCCTTTCAATGCGAGCCGGCCCAAGACCGCTCTTCGTGGAATCCTTTCGATGTCGACCCCTGTCCTGCGCAAACTTGCGTCCAGTCTTACTCTCAGCGCCCTCGGGCTGTCCGTGGCCCTTGCCCAGGACGCGCCCTCGCTGGCGCCCGTGCTGGTGCACGGGCTGAGCCTCCCGCGCGCCCTCGAACCCAATGTGCAGCGGTCCCAAGCCGAACTGCAGGCCGTGCCCGGCGGCACCAACCTCATCCAGCCGCAGCAGGAAGTGCGCCTGACGACGCTGCGCGATGCGCTCGACTACCAGCCCGGCGTAATCGTGCAGGAATTCTTCGGCGGGCTGGACCAGCCGCGCCTGAACATCCGAGGCTCGGGTATCCAAAGCAATCCGCTTTCCCGGGGCATCCTGCTGATGCAGGACGGCCTGCCTCTCAACGACGCCGACGGCTCGTTCATCATCAGCCTGCTCGAACCGCGCAACACGGGCATCATCACCGTGCGGCGGGGCGCCAACGCCCTGGCCCCTGGCGCCAGCACCCTGGGCGGCGAGGTCGACTTCCAATCCCTCACCGGCACCCAGGGCGACTTCATCCGCCTGGGCGGCGGCAGCTTCGGCACGCGCAACGTAACGCTGGCCAAAGGCTTCGAGGACGACCGCGCGGACGGCCGGTTCAGCTTCGGCTACGACAAGTCCGACGGCTACCGCCACCACTCCGAATCGGAGCGCACCAGCTTCCAGGGCAACGTCGGATTCCGCCGCGGCGCTTTCGAAAACCGCACCTATCTTTCCTATACCGACCTGAAGTTCGACATCCCGCAGCCCATCCCGAAGGCGCGCATGCTCGAGGACCCGCGCAGCGTGCTGGGCGACGGCAAGACACCGCAGGATCTGGCCAACAACGTCTACCTGCGCGACCCGCACCGCGACACCACCCAGTTCCGCCTGGCGAACCGCAGCTTCTGGGGGACCGAAAACCTCAACCAGACCGCCGGCGTCTACTGGCAACACACGAAGGACGACTTCACCAACCCGCAAGTCGCCAACCTGACGGACGGCGACACCTACGGCCTGCTGTGGCAACTGGCCGGCAAGCTGGGCACGGTGAACTACCGGGTGGCGCTGGACTGGCAGCGCAGCGACATGGACCGCGATCTGGTGGCGATCCGCCCGGCCGACGGCCAGCGGCTGCAGCGCTTCGGCGCCTACGACCTGCGCGCCGAGAACCGCAGCGCCATGGTCGGGCTGGACTGGCACCTGACGCCGCAGTTCAGCGTGGTCGGCGACCTGAAGTACACCGAGGCGGTGCGCGACGCGCACGAACAGAACAGCGGCAAGACGCTGGATCAGGACTGGCGCTACGCCACGCCGAAGCTCGGCATCATCTGGCAGCCCGCCGCCTCCCAGCGCTGGTACGCAAACGTCAGCCGCAGCAACGAGGCGCCCACTTTCTGGGAAATCGTGAACGGCGAAGTGTCCGCCCCCATGAATCCCGCCACCGCCAGCACGTCCGTGAGCCAGCTGGACCTGCAGCGCGCCCTTACCTATGAAGTGGGCGGCGACGGCACCTTCACCGTGGCCGGGCGCGACCAGCAGTGGAGCGTGTCGCTGTACCGCAGCAAGGTCGACGACGAGCTGATGTCCGTCACCAACGAAAACGGCACGCCCGCCGGCACCTACAACTACAACGGCCGCACGCGCCATCAAGGCATCGAGGCCGGGCTCTCCGGCACGCTGCCCTCGCCCGGCGCCGGCATGTTCGACTACCGCATCGCCTACACGCTCAGCGACTTCCGTTTCCGCAATGGCCAATACGAAGGCAACCGCATCGCCGGCGTGCCGCGCCACCTGCTCAGCGCCGAACTGATGTACCGCATCGGCGGACTGCGCCTGGGTCCGAACCTGCGCTGGCTGATGAGCGACACCGAAACCAACCATGCCAACGCGCCGGGCACCCAGCAGGAGGCCTACGCGCTGCTCGGCTTCAAGATCGCCTACGAGTATGACGCGCACTGGAGCGGCTATGTGACGGCCGACAACCTCACCGACAAGACCTACGCCAGCAGCTACGCCATCCGCAACACCGCCACCCCCGCCATGCCCATCTTCCTGCCGGGAAATGGCCGGGCGTTCAGCGCCGGGCTGGCTTACAAGTTCTGACCATGGCGCGGGCAGACCCAGAAGCGGTCTGCCCGTTCCCGAAAATGTGGCATGAATCGCCGTGCCACTGCCCCCATAAACTCCACGTTCAGTCGCGGCCGGCGTATCGGCCGGGACGTTCATTCGCGTGGAGTCAATCATGAGCACATCGCCGGCAGGGCTTCGACCCGCCGATTTCCTGTCGCCCGCCGTCGCGGCGATGATTTCGGTGCTGGTCAATTACGGCGGGACCTTCGTGCTGGTGTTCCAGGCCGCCGCGCTTGCCGGACTGACGCCCGCGCAGACGGCCTCCTGGGTGTGGTCGGTGTCCGTGGGCGTCGGCCTGACCGGCGCCTGGCTCAGCTATCGCTACAAAGCGCCCATCATCACGGCCTGGTCGACGCCGGGAGCCGCGTTTCTGGCCACCGTCATGCCGTTCACTCCGTATCCCGAGGTCATCGGCGCGTATATCCTGTCGGCGCTCGGCTTCGTCATCCTGGGCCTGTCCGGCGCCTTCGACAAGCTGGTTCGCATGATCCCTGGCGGCATTGCCGCCGGCATGCTGGCGGGCATTCTGCTGCAGTTCGGGGTCAATGCCTTCGGCGGCGCCAGCGCCGATCCGCTGCTGGTGATCGTGCTGGTGCTCTCGTACGCGCTGCTCAGGCGGTTCACCTCAAGGTTCGCCGTGGTCGGCATTCTGGTCATCGGCCTGGCGCTGCTGATCGCGCAGGACCGGATCGACTTCTCCGCCATCCAGCTCACCCTGGCCACGCCGGTTTTCGAAATGCCCCGGTTCTCCCTGAATGCCGCGCTGGGCGTCGCCCTGCCGCTCTTCATCATCACCCTGACGGGCCAGTACATGCCGGGCATGCTGGTATTGCGCCACGATGGCTTCAAGACCAGCGCGAACCCCATCCTGGCCGTCACCGGCCTGGGTTCGCTGATCATGGCCCCATTCGGCGCGCACGCGTTCAACGTGGCGGCGATCACGGCGGCCATCTGCACCGGCAGGGACGCGCACGAAGATCCGCGCAAGCGCTACCTCGCGGGCCTGGCCTGCGGCCTGTTCTATGTCCTGGTCGGAACATTCGGCGTCACGCTGGCCGCGCTGTTCATGGTGCTGCCCAAGGCATTCATCACCACGCTCGCGGGCCTTGCCCTGCTGGGCGCCATCGGCGGCAGCCTGTCCAATGCCATGGCCGACGCCCGCACCCGGGAAACCGCGCTCATTACCTTCCTGGCCACCGCCGCGAACGTCACCTTGCTTGGCGTGGGCGGCGCGTTCTGGGGACTGGCCGCGGGTCTGACCGCGCACCTGCTGATCCATGGCGGCCACCGCACGTTGATCGGCGGCCCCGCCAAGCCCTAGCGGCCCCCCGCCCGCGCCGGCCGCGTCGCTGGCCGAAGCCCGTCAGCGCGTTCTCAGGGCAGCGCCCAGGCGCAGCACGGCGGCTTCTATCTCGTGGCCCGCCAAGGACGCATAGCCCAGCAGCCAGCCCTGCATCCGGTCCGTGCCGGCGTACAGCCGGCTGATCCCGGGCAACAGCACACCGGCCGCCGCGGCCCGCCGGATGGTCTGTTCCTCGGTCCATCCGCGCTCCAGCAGGCACGGCACCTGAAGGCCGCCCGCCGGCCTGACCGCGGTGGCGATGCCGGCAAGATGCCTGCCTATCGAATCCAGCATGGTTTCCCTGCGCGACGCGTACAGCTTGCGCATCGCGCGCACATGGGCGTTGTAGTGGCCGTCGTCCATGAAGCGGGCCAGCGTAAGCTGCGCAATTTGCGGCGTGTGCCCGTCCATGACGCTGCGCGCGCGGGAAAACGCGCCAACCAGTTCAGGCGGCAGAACCAGGTATCCCATCCGCAGGCCCGGGTGCAGCGTCTTGCTGAAGGTGCCGACATACAAGGTTCTTTGGTAGCAGTCCACGCCCTGCACGCACGCCGTCGGCAGTCCGTCGTAGTGGAACTCGCTGTCGTAGTCGTCCTCGATGATCCAGCCGCCGTTGCCGCCGGCCCAGCGCGTCAATTCCAGCCTGCGTGCCAGCGACAACGTCGCGCCGGTGGGGTACTGATGCGAAGGCGTCACGTAGACGCAGTTGGCGCCGCTGCGATCGGCCCGCAGCAGGTCCGTGCGTATCCCTTGCGCGTCCACGTCGATCGGCACGACACGGGCCTCGGCGGCTTCGAACGCCTTCCTGGCGCCAAAGTAGCCGGGGTTCTCCATCAGGATGGGCTTGCCGGCGTCCACCAGCAATTGCGCGCACAGGAACAGCGCTTGCCGGGCGCTGCTCAGCACCAGCACCTGTCCCGCCGACACCACGGCGCCGCGCTCAAGATTCAGGTGGGCGGCAATCGCCTTGCGCAGCGGCTCGGCGCCCTGCGGGTCGCCATGCAGCAGCACGTTGGCGCGATGGTCCTTCATCACCTGGCGTTGCAGCCGTTCCCAGACGTCGGTCGGGAAGGTCCGGGTTTCGGGCAGGCCGGTGGCGAACGCCTTGACCGTCTGCTGGTCGGCAACGCCGCCGCTGCCGAAGATCGTCCGGCCGCGCCGGCTCAGGCCCGTTCCCGGCTCCGCGGCCGCGCGGCGCGCATCGCCGGGCCTGGTCCCGCGTCCGGCGCCCCGCAACTGGGCGCCCACCGCGTCGGACACGTAGCTGCCCGAGCCCTCGCGCCGGACGATGTAGCCATCGCGGTGCAACTGTACGTAGGCATTCTCGACGGTGTCGCGGGCCACGCCCAACGAGAGCGCCAGGCCGCGCGTGGCGGGCAGTCTGACGCCCGGGCCCAGCGCCCCGCCCAGGATCAGGGCGCGCAGCGCGCGCTGTATGCGCTGATGCAGGTCCAGTTGCTGGAACTCGGCATCGCCCATCCGCATCTTCAGCGTTTCAAGTTCGAATGTTCTTGCCATCTTTCTGTCCGGCCCTGGTGAATCGGCTTGCAGAAGCAGGTGCCGGAAATAATCAATAAATGCGGCAGGTATTATTTATCAAGTTTGAATTCCCTGCTTTCGTGCATATTCAAACAGGTTCGACACCGACTCCAGGCCAAGTTTCTGCAGCATCCTGGTTTTATGCGTGCTGACGGTTTTGGAACTCAGGCAGAGACCATCGGCGATTTCACTATTGGTCTTTCCGCGCAGGATCAGATGCATGACCTGCCGTTCGCGGCGCGATAAGTCAGGAATCTTTCCGACGATCCGCTCCTGCTTCTGCTTCAGCAATTCCATCGGAAAGAAAGCATAGCCCGCCAGCACGGCATCGATGGCCCGGCGTATCTCGAACATATCCGATGTCTTGTAAAGCAGGCCCGACACGCCGGCGTTCACGCACTGCTCGGCAACTTCGCTCGCATAGTTTCCGGTCAGGACAAGAATCTTGGTGCCTTCGCTGCGCGCGTGAATACCATCGATGACTTCCAGGCCCGACACGCTGTCTTCAAGCATCAGATCCAGGATCAGCAGATCCGGCTTGTGATGGTGCGCCAGGCGGATCGCATGTGCGCCGCTTCCCGTTTCGGCCAGGACCCGATAATCACTTTCCAGGCTTGACCGTATCGCTACCCGGATCAGTGGATGGTCATCAACGATGATTATTGTTTGCATATATAGACCGCGCTAATCAGAAATAATTGCGTGCCAGTCAATAATAAGCAACAGGAACAGCCACTACTTATAAGCTGGTATCGCTCGCTTCCCGTCTATTGCGGCCCTGCACAGGTGCGAGAGGATACGCGCTAACTGCCGCCCGGTTATCGCCAGATACCAATTTGCGAATTTTCCTCAGCCGGGCCAAGCCATATTCCCACAAAGTTGCAGACAATTCGAGCATTACAAAGGGAGCCAGGCCGATACCGCCCGTTGACCCGAATGTCGACAATGCACTGTCCGCAATCAATGCAGACAACACAAACCCAACGTGACCTTCTCTGCGGATCGCAGTACCGCAGGTAAATCGATATCCATCGCCAAGAGGGTCTTGCCAGTTTGGCACGTTCAATTTCGGAATCAATGAGGTGTTTTACATGAAGAAAACTTTCATCGCGGCGGTGATCGCCTCGGTATCGAGCATCGCAACGTTGGGCGTCGCCCACGCCGAGGACGGCACGATCGACTTCACCGGCGAAATCGTGACCAACACTTGCACCATCGGCGGGGCCGGCAAGAACTTCAGCGTGGCCTTGCCGCCCGTGTCGACGACCTCGCTGGCTGCCGGCGGACAGACCGCGGGCACCACCGGCTTTGCCATCGAGCTGATCAACTGCGATCCGAAGAGCGGTCAGGTCACCGCGTTTTTCGAAGCGGACGCCGGCGTGGACATGAACAGCGGCCGCCTGAAAAACCTGACGCCCACTCCGGTCGGCGCGGGGAACGTCCAGGTTGAACTGCTGAACGAGAACTTCGGCCCGATCAAGATCGGCGCCCCCGTCAACCTGCAGAACCTGGTGTACGCCGACATCGACACCGTCACCGGCGGCGCCAAGCTGCAGTACTTCGCCCGCTACTACGCAACGGCCCTGGCCGAAGCGGGCGACGTGGACGCCAAGGCGCGCTACACGCTCACCTACCAGTAAGCCTACGCGCGGACACCGGCGCCGACAGGCGCCGGTTGGGAAGCGGGCCGCGCCTTGCCGCGCGCCCTGCTTCCCCGCATTCATATCCAATCAGTCTTGTCAGGAGCAGCACCGTGTGGCGCATTCTTCATAAAACGGCAGCGGTCGCGGGCATCGCCCTCATCCTCGCGCTGCACGGCGGCAACGCCGTGGCCAGCATCGTCATCACGGGCACGCGGGTCATCTATCCCGAGAACCAGCGTGAAGTGTCGGTGAGCCTGACGAACAATGGCCAATCGCCCGCCCTGGTGCAGGCGTGGCTGGACCGCGGAGACCCCAACGCCTCGCCCGAAACGATCGATGTGCCGTTCATGATCACGCCGACCATGTTCCGCCTCGACGCCTCGCGCGGCCAGGTCATCCGCCTGATCTATTCCAAAGAGCCGCAGCCGGCCGACAAGGAAACCCTGTACTGGCTGAATGTCCTGGAGATCCCGCCCCGCGCCGCCGGCGACCAGCCCAGCGCCAACAAGCTGCAACTGGCGATACGCACGCGCATCAAGGTGATGTTCCGGCCCGTCGGCCTGGCCGGGCGTCCCGAGGAATCGCCCGCGAAGGTGACCTGGTCGGTCGTGCCCGCGCCCGAAGGCAAGGGCTATCTGCTGAAGGGCACGAACCCGACGCCCTATTTCGTCAACCTGTCGCGCGTGTCGATCCAGACCGACGGCAAGACCTATCCCGCCGGCGCCGGCCATATCGCGCCGGGAGATTCCCAGGTGTTCTCGCTGCATGCGCTGCCCAAGGTCCCCAATGCCGGAGCGACGGTGCTCTATACGGCCTTGAACGACTACGGCGCCGGTGTCGACGCCAGCGCCATCGTCGACACCGTGCAGCGATAAGCGGCGGCCGACGGCCGGCCCGTTCCCTCCAAACGTAGTGCCTGTCCGCGCCCCTTGGCGCGCGGCCGAGACGCGTGTTGCCCGGCGGATAGCCTCGCTCTCCGCGCAAACCATCCCACCCACGGACGTTAGCCCAATGGATCAAAGAGACAACCGGCCGCGGCCCAGAGCCCGCGTTCCGCTCGCTTCGTGCGCCTTGCTTGCCGGCTTGGCCGGCGGTTGCGACAGCGCGGGCGCTCAGCCCGCCGGCGACATTCCGGCGGCGCAAAGCCCTGCCGTGGAGTTTGATCCCGCCTTCCTGCCCGCAGGATTCGGCGGCGGCATCGACCTTTCGCGCTTCTCGAAGGGCAGCTCCGTTCTGCCGGGCACGTACAACGTGGATGCCTACGTCAACGACGACTGGGTCGGCCGCGTCAGCGTGCCTTTCATGGCGTCCCCCGGCAGCCCCGATTCGGCGCAGCCGTGCTTCGACGCGAAGCTGCTGGCCAGACTGGGCATCTCGATCCACAAACTGCCCATCGATACGGGCCCTCGCCTGGAGGCGGCCGGCGGATGCCTGCCGCTGCCGGACCTGATAGACATGGCCGCGGCGACGTTCCAGCTGAACGAGCAGCGCCTCTACCTGAGCGTGCCGCAATCCGTCCTGGACCGCATGTCCAGAGGCTATGTCAGCCCCGATCAATGGAACTCGGGCGTCAATGGCGGCGTCCTGGGCTACGACTTGAACGCCTACCGCTACACCGGCGGATTCAGCGGCTCTTACACCTCGTACTACGCCGGCATCAATGCCGGCTTCAACGCGGGGGAATGGCGCTTCCGCCATGCCGGCTCGGCGCTTGGCAGCTCCGTCGGATCCAGTTCGTACAACACGATTTCCACCTACGGACAACGCGACGTGACCATGTGGAACGCGCAGCTCACGCTGGGCGACGCGTTCACCAGTGGCGACCTGTTCGACTCCGTGGCGTTCCGAGGCGTGCGCGTGGCGTCGGATGACCGTATGCTGCCCGACTCCATGCGGGGCTACGCCCCGCGTATCGCGGGCGTGGCGAACACGAACGCCCGCGTTCGCGTGACGCAGAACGGCATCGTCCTGTACCAGACGAACGTCGCCCCGGGCGCCTTCGAAATCGACGACCTGTATCCCACCGGATTCGGCGGCGATCTGCTGGTGGAAGTCCTGGAATCCGATGGCCGCCGCAGCAGCTTCGTCGTGCCCTTCGCGGCCGTGCCGCTTGCGCTTCGGCCAGGCGGCAATCGCTTCAGCATCACCGCCGGCGTGGTTCGCGATCCGTCGCTGCACCGCAAGCCCGAATACCTGGAAGCAACGTGGCAGCATGGCTTCACGAACGTGTTCACCGGCTACGGCGGTGTCACCACCGCGAACAGCACCTACGCGGCCGCGATCCTGGGCGGCGCGTTCAATACGTCGATCGGCGCCATTGGCGTGGACGTCACCCAGGCGGCCGCCCAGATCCCCAATTCGCCGGACTTCAACGGCACCAGCGCGCGCGTCAGCTTCAGCAAGCTGGTCACCGAGACCGACACGAACTTCGCGCTGGCGACCTACCGGTACTCCACCAGCGGCTTCCTGTCGCTGACGGACGCCATGTACGCGACCGAGTCCGCCCTGCGCGCGCCGGATGGCCAGAACCGGGTGATACGTCCTCGAAGCCGCACCCAGGCCACGATCAGCCAGGCGTTCGGCAGCGGGGGAGGCGTACTGAATCTCAACGCGTCCAGCGTGAACTACTGGAATCGCGGGGGCTCGGACATCAACTACGCCATCGGCTACACCAACAGCCTGGGGCGCGTCAGCTTCAACCTTTCCGCCAACCGCCAGCGGGACTGGAACGGCCGGATGGAGACGATCCTCTTCGCCAATATCTCGATTCCGATCGGACGGACGAACCCCGCCACGCTCAGCTCCAGCGTCACCCGCGAGAGCAGCGGCAGAAACAGCGTGCAGGCAGCGCTTTCGGCCAACCTGGGCGAACAGAACGAGTTCTCGTATGGCCTGAACGTGAACCGCAGTTCGGGCGGCGACCGGCATGCCCGCGACATCACCACGACGGGCGGCAACGTCACCTATCGCGCCTCCTCGGCGCAGTTGTCCGCCGGCGCCAGCCAAGGCGGCGGATTCTCGCAGGCATCGGTGGGCATACGCGGGGCCATCGTTGCGCACCCCGGCGGTGTCACGCTTTCCCAACCGGTGGGCGACACCATCGCCGTCCTGAACGCGGAGGGCGCCGACGGCGCGCGCGTGGTCTCCAGCCCCGGCGCGTCGGTCGACGGACGCGGCTATGCGGTCGTGCCTTACCTCACGCCTTACCGCATCAATACCGTGCAGCTGGACCCCAAGGGGCTGGACACGGACGTGGAACTCAAGGAAACGAGCCAGCAGTTCGCGCCAAGGGCAGGCTCGATCATGATGCTCAAGTTCGAAACGGATATCGGCCGTTCCGCATTCATCCGCGTGGAGCGGGCCGGCGGTGAAGCGCCGCCGTTCGGCGCCGCCGTGATGGATGAAGACGGCCGCCAGATCGGCACCGTGGGCCAGGCGGGCAGGGTCTTCGCACGCGGCCTGAAGGACACGGGCACGGCCACCATCACGTGGGGCACCGACGGGACGACCTCGTGCCGCATGGACTACGCCTTACCCCCGCCGCAGAAGAAGTCCGCCGACAAGCTCCTGTACCAGCAGATTTCGGCCACATGCCTGGCCGTCGCCGCCTCGAATCCCCATTCCAACCCTCAATCCAAGGGATCGCCATGAAGACCTGCCGAGCGCTTTGCCTAGTCTTGCTGCTGTCCGCCGGCCCCGCCGCCACCGCGTGGGGGCAGTCCTGCACGGTGGCGCAGATCACCAATTCCGGCCAGTTCCTGGCGACATTGACCGCGGTCAATGGGGGCACCGTGGACGGCAACACGCTGATCGTGAACGGACAGGCGCCGCTTGGCGCGGCCATAGGATCCGCGCAGTTCCAGGTCAATTCCGCCACCACGTTCACCGTGAATTGTCCCAGCACACCGGTGAGCCTGGTGTGGCGCCTTGCCAGCCCCGATTCCGAGAACGTCGCGCCGACCGGCATTCCCGGGGTCGGCATGAAAGTGAAGGTGAACGGCGTGCATCAGATGCAGCCCACGTTCTTCCAGACGTTCAACAGCTCTCCGATCTCCCAGTCGGACATCAGCATCCGAAGCCTGACGCTGGAGTTCATCCGCACGGGCGACATCGACTGGCAGGCCAAGACGATGAACACGACGCTGATGACGGGCAGCATTCAGCAGGCCCCGGGGTTCTCGACGTCCGTCGGCATGATCGGCACCATTCTGTCCATCCGGAAGGGCGCGCCCACCTGCAATGTCACGACCCCCGCGATATCCGTGCCCATGGGCCGCATCAACAGTGCGTCCCTGGAGAATGCCCCGAACATCGGCTTCGACATCGGGTTGCGCTGCGAGGGAGGCGACGCGGGCATCACGTCCAAGGTCTACGTCACGCTGACCGACACGAACTACCGGGCCAACCGCACGGACGTGCTGACCTTGCGCAACGACGGGTCCGGCAACCCCGTCGCGCAAGGCGTGGGCATTCAGCTCACCAACGCATCCGGCGCGGTCATCAAGTACGGCGAAGACAAGAAGGCCATCGATCCCACCAGCAACCAATGGCTTGCCGGCAACGCGGGCAATGGCGTTTTCAACATCCCGATCAGGGCGCGGTACGTCAAGACAGGCTCCACCGTGACGGCCGGTTCGGCCAACGCGCAGGCCACCTTCACGATCAACTATCTGTAGCCCCCAGACCGCCGCCCCCGCCACCGATGTTCCCGGACGCCCGGACAAGGCGGCCGGGCCGTTGGCGCGCCGCGTTCGGCGCGCGCCAGTCCGGCGGCGAATCGTTTCTTCAGCCTTACTGCGTATTCGATGCCTTACCTCTTTTCGGCGGCCCCACGGCGCGCCGCCAGCGCCGCGCCCGCCTCGACGCCCGATTCATGTTCGTCCCCGGCCGGGGCGGTTGGCGCGCGCATTCCCTTGCGCTGGGTGTTCGCGGCGTGCGCCATGAGCTATGCCTGCGCCGGCGCCGCGCAACTGATACCCAACGCGGGCGACGCATTGCGCGGTATCGAGGGGCCGCGCCCGGCGCTGGAACCGTCCGCGCCCCCCGTGCTGACTCGCCCTCCCGCGCAGACGGACGCGCCCCGTTCCCCCGCCGGCGATGAGGCCGGCGCGACGGTCATCGTCACCCGCTACGACTTCGAACAGAACACCGTTTTCGACGAGACGACGCTGCGCGCCCTGCTCGACGACACGCTGCACTCGCCGCAGAGCTTCCAGGCCCTGCAGGCGGCCGCCGCGCGCATCACCGCGTTCTATCACGAGCGCGGCTACGTGCTGGCGCGCGCCTATCTGCCGCCGCAGGAAATAGAGAACGGCCGCGTGCGCATCCGCGTGGCGGAAGGCCGGTACGACCAGATCGTGATCAACAACACGTCCCGCGTGCGTGACGCCGTGCTTGCGCGCCCTCTTGCGCCGCTGCGGCGGGACACACCGCTGCAGGCGGGTCCCCTGGAACGCAGCCTGCTCCTGTTGAGCGATCTGCCCGGCGTGGAAGTAAGCGGCACGCTACGCCCGGCCGGCACCCAGGGCGCCACCGACCTGGTGGTGGATGTGGCTCCAGGCCCGATGGTCTCGGGCAGCGTGGAAGCCGACAACCATGGCGGGCTCTACACCGGCGAGCATCGCCTGGGCGGCAGCCTGGACCTCAACAACCCGCTGGCGCTGGGCGACCAGGCGAGTCTCCGGCTGCTGGGCACCGACGGCCGGCAGCGCTACTACAGAGCGGCGTACCAGTTGCCCGTCACGCCCTGGTCCACCCGCCTCGGCGCGGCCCATTCGCAGATGCGCTATCGCCTGGGCAAGGAATTCGACGAACTGGACGCGCACGGCCGCGCAAACAGCGACAGCATCTTCATCAGCCAGCCGCTCCTGCGTTCCCGCAACCTCAGCGTGTACGGCCAGGTCCAGTACGAAAGGCAGCGGCTGCGGGACGACATCGACCTGTTCGAGCTCAGCAGCGAAAAGCGGCTGGATAGCTGGACGGCCAGCCTGAGCGCGAACGGACAGGACCGCATCCTGGGCGGCGGCCTGAGCAGCGGTTCGATCAGCTACAGCACCGGGCGGCTGCGCATTCTGGATGAGGACGAGCGCTACGTGGACCGGCGGACGGCCCGGACCGCGGGCCGCAGCCATCGCACCAACCTCGACGCGGCGCGGCTGCAACGCTTGAGCGACCGGTTCCAGCTTTACAGCCAGGCCAGTGCCCAGTGGGCGGGCGGCAACCTGGACAGCTCGCAGAAGTTCAGCCTGGGCGGCGCCTACAGCGTGCGCGCCTATCCCCTGGGCGCCGCAAGCGGCGACCAGGGATGGATGCTGGGCACGGAGTTGCGCTATCTGCCCGCGCCCGCGTGGCAACTCAGCACCTTCGTGGAGGGCGGCGCCGTGCAGTTCAACAAGCGGCCCTGGATGGCCGGCCGCAACCGCCAGACGCTCGGCGGCGCCGGCGTCGGCGCGCTCTGGACAGGCGACCGGCGCCAGATCGGCATGTCCCTGGCCTGGCGCATCGGCCGATACGACAAAGCCACGGGTCCCGAGCGCTCTCCGCGGATCTGGCTGCAAGCCGCCCAGTACTTCTGAGCCCGTTCCTATCCCTCGTTTTTTCCGACCCGCCCCAATCCCCGGGGCGGCATTTGTTCAACATCTATCGCGGAGTCGACATGAACAAAACCTATTCCTTGATCTGGAATCACTCGAAACACTGCTGGACCGTGGCCAACGAACACGCGCGCCGGCATGGCAAACCGGGCGGCGGCCGCCGCCTGATGCTGGGCCTGGTCGCCTTGCTTGGCGTATCGGGCGCCGCCACGGCGCAAAATCTTCCCTTTGATGGCAAGGTGGTCGCCGGCAGCGGTGTCATCTCGGTCTACAACGACAACAAGAGCATGATGATCAGCCAGTCCACCGACAAGCTGATCCTGAACTGGCGAGACTTCAGCGTCGGCGCTGGCAATTCGGTGTCCTTCAACCAGCCCACCAGCACCTCGATCGCGCTGAACCGCGTAACCGGCGGCAATGTCAGCAACATCCAGGGGCGCATCGACGCGAACGGCCGCGTGTTCCTGGTCAACCCGAACGGCATACTGTTCGGCAAGACCGCGCAGGTGAACGTGGGCGGGCTGATCGCGTCCACGCAGGAAATGTCCGACGCCAACTTCCTGGCCAGCAACTACCGCTTCGCCGGAACCTCCACCGCCAGCATCCAGAACGACGGTACGATCACCGCCACGCAAGGCGGCAGCGTGGCCCTCTTGGGCGCCAAGGTAAGCAATAACGGCGTCATCCAGGCGCAGCTCGGCAGCGTTGCGCTGGGCGCGGCCAACGCCTTCACGGTGAACTTCGACGGCAGCGGCCTGCTCAACCTGCAAGTGGACCCGACCACGATGGACGTGCTGGCCAAGAACGGCGGCCTGCTGCGCGCGGATGGCGGGCAAGTGCTGATGACGGCCAATTCCAGCTCGGCGTTGCTGCAGACGGTGGTGAACAACCAGGGCACCATCGAAGCCAGGACGCTGAACAACAAGTCGGGCAGGATCGTGCTGGATGGCCACGGCCAGGGCACCGTCCAGGTCGCGGGCGTTTTGAACGCCAACGCCATGAACACGGTGGGCAATGGCGGCTCCATCGTGACCAATGGCGCCAATGTCCAGGTGGCGCTCGCAACCCAGGTGGACACGCGCGCGACCAATGGCCAGTACGGTTCGTGGACCATTTCGGCCCCGGAAATCAATGTCAATGCGACGGGCGTCAATCCCGTGTTCGTGTCGCTCCACGCGGATACGCTGTCGCGCAACCTGGCCACCACGAACATCACGCTCGAAAGCACGGTCGGCAACCTTTACCAGGAGGGTCCGATCACCTGGGCCGCGCCGACCAGGCTGACCATGAAGGCGGCCAACGACGTCAACCTCAAAGGGGACATCAGCGCCTCGGGCATGTCTTCCGGCCTCGCGCTGGAGCAGGGCGGCGTCTATCGCCTGGCGCCCGGCAACCGCATCAGCCTGACGGGCACCGGCGCGACGTTCAGTTCCAACGGCAACCAGTACAACGTCATCCAGAATCTGGCGCAGTTCCAGGCCGTGGGCAACAACCTCAATGGCCTGTACGTGCTGGGTGCCAACATTTCCGGGGCGAACAAATCGTTCAACGCGATCGGCAGCGGCGCGGCGTTCACCGGCGTGCTGGATGGTCTGGGCAATACGATTTCCAACGTCGCGATCACGGGCACCGGCCCGTATATCGGGCTGATCGGCAACAACGCCGGCACGATATCGAACCTCAACCTGATGAGCAGTTCGGTATCGGGAGCCAGTTCCCAAGCCTCCATGGTCGAAATCGGCGCCATCGCCGGCCGCAACAGCGGCACGATCACCAACGTCACCAGCGACACGCGCGTCTCGGCGGACGCGACGCGCACCAACACGGCCGGGGGCCTTGTGGGCGTGAACACCGGCACGATCCGGGCCTCGCGCATTTCGGGGGGCTCGGTCGCCGGCAACAACTACACCCAGGCCTTGGGCGGCGTGGCCGGTGAAAACCGCGGGGGCCAATTGATCGAACTCACGTCCGCGGCGGCCGTCATGGCGAACTCGATGCAACGCAACGCGACAGGCGGCGTGGGCGGCATTGCCGGCCTGAACAACGGCGGCAGCATCTTCAACGCCACGGTGACGGGCAATGTCGCGACGCTGAACAGCGGCCTGAACGCCGGCGGCATAGCCGGCTACAACCGCGGCGGCGGCGTCATTGCCAACGCCTTGTCCACTGGCGCGGTCTCCGGCTACTTCACCAGCATGGTGGGCGGTCTTGTGGGTCTGAACGAAAACGCGGTCATCCGCGACTCCTACACGGTCAGCAGAACCACCGGCTCCGGCGCGACGGCCGTCGGCGGCGCGGTCGGCATGAACCAGCAGGGGGGCATCGTCAGCAACGTGCGCGCGGAAGGGGCCGTGAGCGACACGGCGGCCGCCAACATCGGCGGGCTGGTCGGCGCGAACAATGGCGGTGAAATCAACTCTGGCGAGGCGCGCGGCGCCGTCACCGGCGGCACGAACTCCCTCGTCGGCGGCCTGGTGGGCAGCAACAACGGCGGCAACGTCACCTACTCCGTCGCGCACGGCAACGTGACGGGCGGCAGCACCAGCCAAGTGGGGGGTCTGGCCGGCTACAACAGCGGCAACCTGATCCAGGTGGCCGCCAGCGGTGAAGTCTCTGCCGGCACGGGCAGCCGCGTCGGCGGCCTGGTGGGCACGAACGCGGCGTCGGCCGGCTATGTCATCGACTTTGCCAGCGCCAGCGGCAACGTGAAGGGCGAGAGCCGCAGCGAAGTCGGCGGACTGGTCGGGTCGAACCAGGGCGAGATCAGGAACGCGTCGGCAAGCGGCATGATCAGCGGCGGCACCTATGCCACATTGGGAGGCCTGGTCGGCTCGAACCAGGGCAAGATATCGCAGTCGGTGGCCAGCGGCAAAGTCAACGTCCTGTCGAACTATTATGTCCAGGTCGCGGGTGGTCTGGTTGGCATCAACTACGGCGAGATGAAGGGCAATTCCGCATTTGGCGAAGCCGCCAAGCTGCCGGCGGTGGGTGCCAACTACGGCACGATCGACTAAGCGGTTCCTTCCGGCTTGCAAAGCCGGATATGGAACGCGCATGGACCTCCCGGACTAACTTCCGGGAGGTCCATACGGCGAAGACATCAAAGGTATTCGATCGTCGCGATATAGGCGCGAACGCGAACGCCTTTCGCGTCCGGCTGCAGCATCACCGGCGCCATGCCCACATGGGAATAGGTTTTAGGCGCAACGTCTTTCCCCGCCGCCCCCCGTTGCGGACACTGCACTTTCCCTTGTGGATTGTCCAGGCCGCCAACGACTCGCACCGAACACTCGGCGGGTACGAATACGCTTCCGCGGAAATGAATGACACCAGCCGCCTCATCAGCGGCATTCGCCGTGACGGGGACGAGCAGCGCCGCGCCTGTTGCCAGTGCGCAATACAGTCCGAGCTTAGCCATAAACCACCTCTCTTCTTGAGTTCGAGGTTGAGCTCGCCGGAAATCCGGCGGTCTGCATCGGTTGCGGCGGCTCGGCAAAAGCGAAAGCGCGGGTTCCTGGTTAAGTGACGAGGGGGTTGAGCTACCACAACATGCATTGATGGTGTCTGCTATCTCTCGGTCTGCCGCTATATTGCGCTTGGGATCGCCGGGGTCTCAATCAGGGGAATTACGGATAAGCGGCAATGGTCAGAACTCCGTCGAGACCGACAGCAGCACCGTCAACGGCGCCCCGACCGTCAGGCCCTCGCGCGCGGCGGATTGCCAGTAGTTCTTGTTCAATACGTTCTCGACCGTTGCGCGCACGACGACGGGCTTGCCGTTGGCGTTGAACGCATAGCGCGCGCCCACGTCAAAGCGCGTCCAGCCGGGAATCTCCTGGGTATTGCCGACGTCGACGATCTGGGAGCTCGTGCGCAGCATCCGCGCGGTCAGCGTCAGGCCCGGCAGAAACGGCGTGTCCCATTCCGCCGCCGCGTTGAACTGAAAGCGCGGCACGGCCGGCGCCCGGTTGCCGTCGTTGACCCCGCCCTCGGTGCGGGTCAGGCGCGCATCCGTGTAGGCCACGCCGCCCAACAGCCGGACGCTGCGCGCCGCCTCGCCCTGCACCAGGAACTCGAGCCCGCGATTGCGCTGCTGCCCGTTCGACACATAGCGCTGCGTGTCCGGATCCAGATAACTGCTGGGACGATCGATCTGAAAGGCGCTGACCGTGGTGGCGAAATCGCCGAAGTCATACTTGGCGCCCACCTCGAACTGCTTGGAGATTTCCGGAGCGAACACCTCCCCTGCGTTGAGCGAACCTTCCGGCGCCGTGCCGCCCTGGCTCAGGCCCTCGATGTAGTTCCCATACAGCGACAGGCGCTCGGTGGGCCGGACCGTCAGCGCGAAGGCGGGCGTGATCGCGGACTTGTCATAGTCGGACGACTGCCGTCCCGTGGCGGCATCGAAGTTGGCGGACTCTATCCGCTGGTGCCTGAAGCCCGCGATGAGCTGCACGCGGTCGTCCGCCAGCGAGATGGTGTCGGCCAGGGCAATGCTGTAGAGCCGCGACTCGCTGGTCTTGGGCAGATCGCCGGGGCGGGCGATATCCGGCTTGGCCAGATCGGCGGGACGATAGATGTTGGAAAACACCGTGGTGGAACGGATGCGGGCGGACGAGTAATCGATGTCCAGCACACTGGCGCTCAAGGCGGGCTCGTGCTTGAGCGCACCGGTCTGGAAGCGTCCACGTACCCCGACCTCGCCCGTCTTGCTGGTCAGGGATTCATCCAGGCGTGCCGGCACCGCGCCGATGTTTCCCGCGCCATCCAGCATGAGCCAGCTCGTCTGCATGCTTTCAAAATCGTGCTTGCGCGCGCCCAGCGCGCCATACACCGTCCAGTCCGGTGTCACGTCGTATTCCGCGCGCAACGCGCCCGACCATTCCTTGGTCTTCCAGTAGGTCCATGACGGAAAGAAGTTCCGCCGCGCATCGGGCGCATCGCCTATCTGCACGCCGGCGGGCGGCGGGAACAGCAAGCCGCTGCGGGCATCGGTGGTGCGGTTCTGGTAGTTGATGTCGCCTTCGATGCGGAAGCGCTCGCTCTGATAGTCCAGGCCCAGGGCCACCGCGCCCAGGTCTTCCCGGGCGCCGTCCATCGGCAGGTCGCCGCCGCTGCCGGCCACATTGAGACGCACGCCGAATTCCTGGCTGTCGCCATAGCGGCGCGCCAGATCGGCATGCGCGCCGAACTGGCTGTCGCCGATGTAGGACACCGTAAAGCGGTTCAGCGGATCCGGGCCCGCCCGCTTGGGCACCAGGTTGATCGAGCCACCCACGGAACCATAGGGCGCCATGCCATTCAGCAGGGCATTGGGGCCGCGCAGCACTTCCACCCGTTCCACGCCGATCAGCGAACTGGAGTTGCGCGGCGATACGCCATACAGCCCGTTGAAGGAAACGTCGTAATTGAAGAGCGAAAAGCCACGGATGTTGAACTCGTCGCGGCCCGCCCCGCGCGAGTACGTGTTGCGAACCGACGGATCGTTGACCAGCACGTCGCCGATGTTCTGCGCCTGCTGATCCTCGATCAGCTTGGACGTGTACTGGGTCGCGCTGAAGGGCGTGTCCATGTCGTCGCGGTTGCCCAGCAGCCCCAGGCGGCCGCCCCGCGCCACCTGGCCGCCCGGATACACGGGCGGCAGGCCGCTGGACACCGCGCTGCCGGTGACGGTCACCGACTCCAGCAGCGCCGCCTCGGCGCCCGGCTGCACGCTGAGCCGATACTGGTCCGGCGCCTCGCGGGTTGCGCGCAGCCCGGTGCCGGCCAAGGCCAGCCCCAGCGCGTCCTGGCTGGAATAGCTGCCACGCACGCCATTGCTGTGGCGGTTGGCCACCAACGCCGGCGTGGCCGCAAGCAAAATCCCCGATTCATTGGCCAGCCGTGTCAGCACCTGGTTCAGCGGCGCGGGCGGAATGTCGAAAGCAAACACGTCCGCCCTCTGGTCCGCCCCGCCCTGCGCGGCCTGCGCCCGGGCCGCCGGCCCCCAAACCGCCGATACCGCGATGGCCAGCGCCAGAGGCAGGCCCCACGCCCGCAGCCGGCGGCGGGCCGATGTCAGAGCGCGCGCGCTGGGCACGGCGGGCGCCGCTACAGAGGTGGGAAAACGTTGGGACATGACGGGCCTGGGTTCTCGTGCGAATGCGTGAAAGGGAAGCGAGAGGCGCAGCGAACGCGGCTTGCCCGGGCGGGTCTCAAGCCCGGGTTCTGCTCTCACTATCCTTAATCGAACGAGGTGCCGAAATGCGGAACCGTCCAACCCAACTATTTTTCAGGCGCGCGGCTCGATGCTGATCCACCAGGGCAGCGTCCGGCGCATACGGATCGGCAGCACCGACGCCAGCATCTCCAGCGCGCGCTCCGCGTCATTGATCGGATAGCTGCCGAACACGCGCAGGCGTTCAAGCTCGGGCGCGATGCCCAGGTGGCCAAAGTGGTAGCGGCGCAACTCGTCGACCACCTCCGCCAGGGACGTGTCATCGGCCACCAGCACGCCGCGCGTCCAGGCTTCCCGCCCCAGATCCGCCGGCGCGTCCGTATCCAGCGCGTCCGCCGTAAAGCGCGCTTGCCGCCCCGCCGGCACGATGCCGGTGGCGCCGGAGGCCGCCGTATCGACACGGACCGCGCCCTCATGGACGGCGATCAGGACCCGGCCCGCTTCCTGGCGCACGGTAAAGCGCGTGCCCAGTGCCTGCAGCCTGCCCTGCGCGGTATCCACCACGAACGCACGCCGCGGATCCGGCGCGGTGCCGATGAGCAGTTCGCCGGCGACCAGTTGCAGGCGGCGCAGCCTGTCGCTGTAGTCGGCGTTGAATGCGCTCAGGGCCTTGAGCCAGACTTCGGAACCGTCGGGCAGCGCGATGCGGCGGGTTTCCCCGACGCCCGCGCGATGGTCTGCGCCCCAGGTCGACGCCAGGGCGGGCAATGGCGTCTGGCGCCAGGCGGTCCACCCCAGGCAGCCCACGCCCAGCGATCCGGCCAGGCCCAGCAACAGTTGCCGACGCCGCCGCGGCGCCACGCCCGCGGCCTGGCGAAACGCCGATACGGCGGCATCCCGGTCCGGACTGGATTGCAGCGGCGCGAACCTGCGGCCGATACGCTCGACGTAGTTCCAGGCCTGCCGATGCTCGGGCGCGCGGTCGAACCACTGCTGCCATTGCAGGCGCTCGGCGGCCGACGCGTCGCCGGCACGCATCAGCGCATACCATTCGGCGGCCTGCTCCATGACGCGATGAGACGGCTCATGGCCTGGCGTATCGGCGATGTTCATGGCAAGGAGGGGCAGGCAGCCGCGTCGCGCGGGCCACGCGGGCCGTCCGGCTGGCCGGGCGCCAGCCGCGCTTCGAGTTTCAGGCAGCACAGCATCGCCTGGGCGATGTACTTGCGCACCATGCGGGAGGACACGTTGAGGATATCCGCCACTTCCTGGTCCGTCATTTCGCAGGCCACCGCCATGACGAAGGCGTGGGCGACCTTGGGCGGCAGTTCGCGCAGCATGGCGTCGATCTCGCCCAGCGCTTCAAGCACGATGGCCTGCTGCTCGGCGGACGACGCGGTGGGCTCCGGCTGCGCCGCCAGGGTCTCCAGCCACGCCTGCTCGAGGTTGCGGCGGCGCCACAGATCGATGCACATGCCGTCGGCCATCTTGCGCAGATAGGACCGGGCCTGGCGCGCATCGTCGAAATGACAGGGCCGCGTCAACAGGCGCACAAACGCGTCATGCGCCAGATCCGCCGCATCCGCCGCATTGCCCAAGCGCCAATTCACCCACGCCAGCAGCCAGCCATGATGGTTGCCATAGAGGCGCTCGATGTCATGGGACACCCCTTCCGATCCGCTCACGATCCCGCCTGCCCGCGACAACCGCTCGCATAATGTGGAATGCGAACGGTTATCAATTATCAGTAAAGCGCAGATTATGGCCCGGGGCCGAGCGGTTTGGCAACCGCCCTTTTCAGCCCAGGTATTCCACGTTGCCGCAGACCGAAATGCTCTGGCCGCTGATCATCGCCCCTTCGTCCGAGCATAAAAAAGCGACCTGGTTGGCCACGTCCTCGGGGCTGGTCATGCGGCGCAGCGAGACCTTCTCCACGAGCTGATCGCGCATGTCATCGTTGCTGACGCCGCCCGCGGCGGCGCGGGCGGCAATCACGCGCTCGACCCGGTCGCCGGACACGACACCCGGCAGGACCGAATTGACACGGATGTTGGAAGGTCCCAATTCCATGGCCCAGGTTTGCATCAAACCGCCCAGTCCGAATTTGCTGGCGCTGTAGGGTGATCGTAGCGAGAACCCCAGGCGCCCCGCGACCGAGGAAATGTTGACGATGGATCCGCCCCCCGCAGCGCGGAGCAGCGGCACCGCGCTGCGCGCGCACAGGAAGGTGCCGGTCAGGTTGACGTCCAGGGTGCTTTGCCATGCGTCCAGCGTCGTGTCCTCGAGCCGGCTCGTGGGTCCGGACACGCCCGCGTTGTTGATCAGCGCATCGAGCGCTCCCCAAGTCGCGGCCAACTCGTCGAACAGGGCCAGGACCTGGGCTTCGTCCGAGACATCCGTCACGCTTGCGCTCAAGGCTGGGTACTGGTCCCTGGCGGCCTGGCAGGCTTGCGCGTCCACATCGCAGATATGCACGTCGGCGCCCGCCGCCAGGAATTTGCGGGCGATCGCCAGGCCAATACCCTGCGCGCCCGCCGTGACCAGGATACGGGCCCCTTTCAGCGATTCGCTCATATCGCGAACTCCGGACGTATGCCGCGTTGCAACGGCAAGCCGAGAATCTCGCGCGCCTCCGCGGGCGTGGCGGGTTCCATGTCCATCTCGCGGATGATGCGCACGATGCGTTCGGTCAACTGGACGTTGGTGGCCAGTTCTCCGTGGCGGTAGTACAGGTTGTCTTCCAGCCCGACCCGCGCATGCCCGCCCAGCAGGAGCGCGCTGATATTGGCCTCAAGCTGCGCCGGCCCGATGCCGCTGACGCAGAAGATGCTGTTCTTGGGCAGCAGGTCGACCATCATCTGCAGATGACGGGGCGAGAACGGCATGGCGTTCTGGAAATTCCGGTGCACGTTCATGACCAGGTTGATGAAGTGCGGCCCTTCGTCCAGTCCTTCATTGATCAGCGTCGTCGTGTCCTGCAGGATGTGCGTCGGGCTGAACACCTCCCATTCGGGCTTGATGCCCCGCGCCTGCATGCCGGCCGCCAGCTCGCGCGCCTTGCTCAACGGCGTGTTCATCAGGTATTCGCGGTCTCCGAAAGCAAGATTCAGGGTGGTGGCGTCCAGCGTGCACATCTCGGCGCCCGCATCCATGCCCTTGAGCCGTTCCTCCCACAGGATTTCCCAGGTTCCCGGCGAAGTCTCCTTCACCATGTCGCCATGCACTCCCCCGCCCGTCGAGTTGTTCAGGACGATGTCGCAACGCTCGCGGATAAGCTGGTTCATCTGGCGATAGACCGCGGCGTCGCAGGTGGCCAGATCGTCCGGACGCCGCGCATGCAGGGCCACCACGCTGGCGCCGGCGTTGTAGCAGCGGTAGACGTCCTGGGCGATTTCGGCCGGCTGGGTCGGCAGATGCTCGTTCTGGCTTTTCAATGCCATGCCCCCGGTCGGGGCGATGGTGACGATCACTTTGCGTTTGGCCATCATGGTTCTCCTAGGATTTCCAGAGCGCGCAGCGGCTCTCGGCCTGGGTGGTAAAGGCCTGATTGCCGTCGATGGCCTGCAGAACCGTGAAATAGTCCCAGGGTTCCTTGGACTGTTCCGGCGTCTTGACCTGCAGCAGGTACATATCGTGCACGACGCGGCCATCCGGGCGGACGACGCCGTCTTTGATATACATGTCGTTCAGCTTGTTCTCCCGCAGATGGGCAAGCACCCGGTCGGCGTCATCGGTGCCCGTGGCCTTGACCGCACGCAAGTATTGCAGCGCCGCCGAATAGTCCGCGGCCTGAAGCGACGAGGGCATGGCCTGGCGCCGGTCGAAGAACTTGCGGCTCCAGGCGCGAGTCCCGTCCGACGCGTTCCAGTACCAGCTGTCCGTCAGGTACATGCCCTGCGCAGCCGGCAGCCCCATGGCGTGGATATCGTTGATGAACATGATCATGCCGGCCAGCTTCATGGTCTTGGTGATGCCGAACTCGTTGGCCGCCTTGATCGCGTTCGTGGCGTCGGCGCCGGCATTGGCCAGCGCAAGAATGTCGGCCTTGCTGCCTTGCGCCTGCAGCAGAAAGGAAGAAAAGTCGCTGGACGACAGGGGATGCTTGACCGAGCCCAACACGGTGCCGCCGCCCGCCTTGACCACCGTGGTCGTGTCGGCCTGCAGCGCGTGGCCGAAGGCGTAATCGGCTGTCAGGAAGTACCAGCTCTTGCCGCCCGCCTTGACGACCGCCGCGCCCGTGCCGCGCGCTTGCGCAACGGTGTCGTAGGCGTAGTTAAGGGTGTACGGCGTGCATTGCTCGTTGGTCAGCGCGGGGGCCCCCGCGCCCACCACGATGATCGGCTTCTTCTTGTCCGCGGCCACCTTGGACATGGCAAGCGCGGTGCTGGAATTGGTGCCGCCTATCAGCATGTCCAGGCCGCGCTGGTCGAACCACTCGCGAGCCTTGGCCGAAGCGATATCCGCCTTGTTCTGGTGGTCCGCCGTCAATAGCTCGATCTTCTTGCCGTTGATCTCGCCGCCCATTTCCTCGATCGCCATCTTGATGGCTTCCGCGCCACCTGGACCGTCGGGTCCGGAGTAGACGCCGGACATATCGGTAATGAAGCCGATTCGGATGACATCGTCGGAAATCTGCGCGCTGGCGGCATTGGCGTACAGGAGCGTGACGGCCATTCCGCAGGCCATCGCGGTGGCGGACAATCTGCTTGGCATTGACAACATACCGGTCTCCTCTTATGGTTTTTTGGCCCGTAGGGCGTCAACTATTCTGCGACCGGGCTGCCCCTTGGACAGTCATCATGTTGACAAAGCACCCTAGGGTTTACCTAAGCGGCATCCCCCAAACGAACAGGGAAGGAATATGCGCGGATCGCCTGCCCAGGCCAACCACCCGTCAAGCGCGAACCGGCGCCCGGGGCGATGCCCGGTCGACAAAATGCTCGACGTCGTGCCCTGGTACAAGGGATTGCCCGAACTGGAGCGGGATGTGGTCCGCTCGGAACTGCGCACGGTGTCGCTGGCCACGGGCGAATACCTGTTTCGGCCGGGCTCCCGGTCGCCTGGCTGGTACGGCGTGGTGGAAGGCCTGGTGAAGTGGTCCTCCCCCGGCACCGACGGCAGGACGCTGTCGCTCGCCGGCTTCAGCACCGGAAGCTGGTTTGGCGAGGCCACCATGATCCGCCGTGAACGCTTTGAATACGAAGTGGTCGCCTTGAGACCGAGCCGTATCGTGATCCTGCCGCGCGATGCCTGCGAGCGCCTATGGAACAACAACATCGAATTCACCAAGGCGTTGATGACGCACCTGGCCCAGCGGGTGAACTGGCTGATGGGCAGCTACACCGGGAACATGCTGCTCGACGTCGACACCACGGTGGCGCGCGCCGTTGCGGCGCAACTCGACGCCGAGCTGTATTCGGGCACCCACGGGCGCTTGAAGATCTCCCAGGAAGAGATCGCCAGCCTGTGCGGCGTTTCGCGGCAGCGCTGCAATACCGCGTTGACCCGGCTGGCCCGCGCCGGCGTACTGCAAACGCATTACGGCGGACTGACGGTGCTGGACACGGACGCGCTGTACCGGTTTGCGAAGATCAGCCGCACGCCGGGAACGGACAGGGGGCCGGCCTAACCCGCCACGCCGGCAAGCTGGCCTTCGCGGCGAACGCGATAAGAACCTTGCGCGGCCGAACGGTTCAGGCCGCTTCGCGCGTGGCGCGCTGCGCGATGAACAGCCCCGCAAAGACCAGCGCCATCGAAACGACGAAGATCCACGATGGCAATTGGCGGCTTCCGATGAGTTCGATGGCCGCGGCCGTGACGGGCCCCAGCATTTGAAAACCCATCACGCGGCTGGCCGGCGCGCGCGCCAGCGCCCAAAGCAGGCACAGATAGCCGACTCCGCTGGAAAATCCGATGAACAGGACGTGCGCCCATTGGCCCGCGGAAAGCGCGGGCGCCAGGGGTTTGCCGGTCAGCCAGCAGAAGGCGGCAAGCAATGCGACCGACGCGCACATCGCCAGGGCGCTGGTCGGCAATACCGGATAGCGCTGCAGATAGGGGCGATACAGGATACTGCACACGGCGCCGATCAGTGTGGCGCCAATCAGCGCGGCGTAGGCCAGGAGGGTTCCGCCGCCCGGACTTTCAATCGCGTGTCCCGGCGCATAGCCCAACAGCAGCGCCAGGCCCGCAACCGCCACGAGCAGGCCGCAGAGCTTTTTGGCGCTGAAGGCTTCCCGTCCGAAAGCGACCGCCAGCGCAAGGGTAAACAAGGGCAAGGACGAGAACACCAGGGCGCAGGTGGCGGCCGGCAGCGTGCGCAAGGCGTAATTCAGAAGGACGATCAGCACGCCGAACTGGAAAACCCCCAACCCGCACACGGCAACGGCGTCCGGCCAGGAATAGCGGGGACGCGCCACGGCCAGGGCGGGCAGCGCCAGGAACGCGACGCCCACCAGATAACGCAGGAAGGCGAGCGCCTGGGGCGACACCGCATCCGTCACCGCGCGCGTGGACACCATCGCCGCGCCCACCAGGATGCCGGTGGCCGCTGCCGCCAGCGTGGCCTTGGATTGTTCGTTCACAGGTCGCGGGCAAACACCTGGCCCACCAGGTCCTTGCCAAAGCTATGGTGCGTTTCTTCTTCGACCAAGGCAAAACCTGCGCGGTCATAGATGCGCCGCGCATCGGTAAGCACGCTATTGGTCCACAGCACCATCCTGGCATAGCCCGCCTGGCGCGCGAAGCGCAGGCATTCGTCCACCAGCCGGCTCCCGATGCCCAGGCCGCGCGCGGCGGGATCGACGTACAACAGCCGCAGCTTCGCCGTGGCGGCATCCTGCTCGACGATGAACACGGAACCCACCACCTTGCCATCCTTTTCGGCGATCCAGCACCGTTCCCGCGCCGGCTTGAACTCCCGCACGAACTTCGAGACGATCTCGGCCACCAGGGCCTCGTACTCGTTGTTCCAGCCGAATTCCTGCGCATACAGCAGCGCCTGGCGATGGATCACGTATCCCAGGTCGCCGGGGTACGGATCCCGCAGCACATAGCTTTTCTCGGTGGGATCGAGCAACGCGCGGATCCGCGCCATGGCATCCAGCAATTGCGCCTGCCGCAGTTCCGGCAGCCGGGCCAACATCGCGCTGACTTCCTTGCGCGATGCCTGATTGAGCGGCTCGAACACCTTGCGTCCCTGCTCGGTCAGGTTGAGCTGGATCGCGCGCGCGTCATTGGGCGACCGGCTCTTGCCCACCAGCCCCTTTTTCTCGAAGCCCGATATCACCCGGCTGACATAGCCGGCGTTCAACCCCAGCTCCTGGCAAAGATCGGACGACGTCAGCCCCTGGCGGTGCGCCAACTCGTACAGGATGCGGACTTCCGTCAGCGAAAACTCGCTTTCCAGCAAGTGTTCGTGCAGCACACCGATCTGGCGGGTGTAATAGCGGTTGAAGCTGCGGACAGCCTCCGCGCGCTGGGTCAGTGTGTCGAGTACCATTTGCCAAATTCCAGTAAATACTTGCCTCAAGCAATTATTCACCGGGATTGGCATTACGGCAAGCGCCCGAGCGCCCTTGTGTCAATATCCGGCCATCGTTCCCTGATTCTGGAGTCTCTGCCTTGTTTCGCAGATTTGAAGGTCGACTCGACCCCTTCCCGTCCGAAAATGTCCCGCCGCCCCCCAAGGGCTTTTTCGCGTTCCTCTGGTTTTGCACGCATGGATCGCGCCGCTACATCGCCGCGCTGGCGGTGCTGAGCGCCGGTGTTTCCATCTACGAAGCCTGGCTGTTTGCCTTCCTGGGGCAGATCGTCGATTTGCTCACGGTCTGGCAGGCGGGCGACCCGGCGTCGGCGCATGAACGCCGCGTGCTCTGGAGCATCGGCATTGTGCTGTTCGCCAGCATCGGCCTGGTGACGCTGCGCACGCTGGTGCAGCACCAGATACTGGCCATCAACCTGCCCCTGCGCCTGCGGTGGGACTTTCACCGCATGATGCTGCGGCAAAGCCTGTCGTTCTTTGCCGACGAATTCGCGGGCCGCGTCACCACCAAGGTCATGCAGACCGCGCTGGCGGTGCGCGAGGTGCTGCTCACCTTCTGCGAAATCGCGCTTGGCATCGTGGTCTATTTCTTCACCATCGTGGCGCTGGCCGGCGGTTTCGATTGGCGCCTGATGCTGCCGTTCGTTGGCTGGCTGGCGCTGTACGGATTGGCCATGGTGTACTTCGTGCCCAGGCTGGGCAAGGTCGGCAAGGAACAGGCGCACGCGCGGTCCTCGATGACCGGGCGCGTGACCGACGCGTATTCCAACATCACCACCGTCAAACTCTTTTCGCACACCAACCGCGAGGCCCGGTTCGCTCGGGCCGCAATGGAAGACTTCAAGAACACGGGCTATCTCCAGATGCGCCTGGTCAGCCAGTTCGAGATCGTCAACCAGATACTGGCGACCGCACTGATTCTGTCGGCGGGAGGCTATGCGCTGTGGCTGTGGCACGGCAGTGAAATCGGCACCGGCGCGGTCGCTGCCGTCACGGCCATGGCGTTGCGCGTGAACGGCATGTCGCACTGGATCATGTGGCAGATGACATCGCTCTTCGAGAGCATCGGCACCGTGCAGGACGGCATCGCCACCCTGACCCACGTTCCGAAAGTGCAGGACGCGCCCCAGGCAGCGCCGTTGCGCGTCACGCGCGGCGAGGTCGAATTCGACGACGTCTACTTCAACTACAACGGCGAGCGCCAGGTGCTGGACGGCCTGAGCCTCAAGGTGCGTCCCGGCGAGAAGATCGGCCTGGTGGGACGCTCGGGCGCCGGCAAATCCACCCTGATCAATCTGCTGCTGCGCTTCTACGATGTGGACCGCGGGCAGATACGCATCGACGGGCAGGATATCTCGCAGGTCACCCAGGACAGCCTGCGCAGCGCCATCGGCATGGTCACGCAGGACACCTCGCTGCTGCATCGATCCATCTGCGACAACATCTCCTACGGGCGTCCCGACGCGGATCCCGCCGAGGTCCGTGCCGCCGCGGCCCGCGCCCAGGCAGACGACTTCATTCAGCAGTTGAGCGATTCGCATGGCAACAAAGGCTACGACACGCTGGTCGGCGAACGCGGCGTCAAGCTCTCCGGCGGTCAGCGCCAGCGGATCGCCATTGCCCGCGTCATGCTCAAGAACGCCCCCATCCTGCTGCTGGACGAAGCCACCAGCGCGCTCGATTCGGAGGTCGAAGCCGCGATTCAGGAAAGTCTGGACGAAGTCATGCAAGGCAAGACAGTCATTGCCATCGCCCACCGGCTTTCGACCATCGCGGCGATGGATAGGCTGATCGTGATGGATCAAGGCCGCATCATCGAAGCAGGCAGCCATGCCGAACTATTGAATAAGGGCGGGGTCTACGCCCGCCTGTGGCGCCACCAGAGCGGCGGATTTTTGGCGGAGGAGCTGGAACAGTAGGGCGCGGCGGATGGCGCGGCTGTGCGAAATCACCAGCCCCCCCGGTTAGTCACAATTGCTCCCGTGAGATCTCTAATCTACAATTAGAGTTCCCAAGGGACGCTTAATCATGGAACTTCCCCTTCCTTTTCCCGTGGATCGTGCGATCCGGAAGCTCGGCAGCGACATTTCCTTGGCTCGCAGGCGGCGACACATCTCGCAGGCCTCGCTTGCCGAGCGCATGGGCGCGTCCCTGTCTACCGTGCGCCGCATGGAGAAAGGCGACAGCAAGGTGCCCATCCACTTCTTCGCCCGAGCCCTGCACGTCTTTGGCGAAATCCAGGCACTCGAGCACCTCTTGGACACGCCGAACGACGAGATCGGGTTGACGCTGATGGACGAGCAGTTGCCCAAACGCGTTCGCAGCAAGCCCGGCGGATCTTCGGGAGCTCTGTAATGGCGATCGCCCCACCGACCCGCCAACAGGTCCAGGTATGCATTGGCAAGGCTGGGCTGCCGCTAGGCTCACTCGTGTACGTACAGCAAGGCAGGCGCCAGAACTGCGCCTTTGCCTATGACGAGACCTGGCTGGCCAACCCTGAACGGTTCAACATATCGGCAGACCTGCAACTCATGCCAGGGCATCAGTCACACAAGGCTGCCTCGCCGCATGACTCCGTATTCCACGGCGCGATTGCCGATACGGTTCCCGACGCCTGGGGCCGTCGCGTCATAGCCCGCGACCACGCCAAGCGCCGTCGCACCGCTCCGAAACTGCCGCCCTTGACCGAGTTGGACTATCTACTGGCGGTGGACGATTTCAGCCGTGTGGGTGCATTGCGCCTGCGCGATCAGAATGGAACCTGGCATAGAACCGCGGCTGAGGGGCGGCGCACTACCCCACCGATAATCGAACTCGAACATATTTACCAAGCCAGCCGCGCCGTCGAGCGCGGGCAAGAGACAGCGGAAGACCTCCGCTACCTGCAAGGCAAGGGCACATCGCTCGGTGGCATGCGTCCCAAATGCACCATAGTGGACGAAGACGGCAGGCTTGCCATCGGCAAGTTTCCCAGCCTGAACGATGCGCGCAGCGTCACGCGCGGCGAGGTCCTGGCGTTGAAGCTGGCACAGTTGGCGGGCATCGATTCCGCGCCTGCGCGCATCGTCACCATGGCCGAGGTACCCGTGGCGGTCATCCGACGTTTCGATCGTGACGGCGACGACGGCCGCATTCCCTATCAATCAGCCGCATCGCTGTTGCAAGCCTCGCGAGAGGAAGACCGCAGCTACACGGAAATTGCAGACGCCATCCGCTCCCACGGCCACGCACCGACTCAGGATTTACATGAACTCTGGCGCCGCCTCGTTTTCAACTTGTTGATCACGAACGTCGACGATCACCTGCAGAACCATGGCTTCCTGCATGTGGAACATGGACTGTGGCGGCTTGCGCCTGCGTTCGACATCAACCCGTTCCCGGACAAAGAACGAGAGTCAAAGACTTGGCTATCCGAGGAAGACGGACCGGTAACCGATGTGAATATGTTGCTAGCCCGCGCGCCCTACTTCGGTCTCGATAGGAAGCAAGCTATGCGTATTTTGGCGAAAGTCCATGCGGCGGTATTGAACTGGCGGCAAGTCGCTTTAGGTGCTGGGGTCGGACTGCGCGCACACGAGCTGGACGATTTTGCAGCAGCGTTCGATCATGGGCAGATAGAGGCAACTGCCGCCCTGCTTGAAGGGTAAAAGAGTTACTCCCGCTGCCCTCGAGCATGGGGGTGCCACAGGCGTTCACGTCCCAAACTGACGCGATGGGTATGAAGCGTGATTGGAGCGGGTGAAGGGAATCGAACCCTCGTATGAAGCTTGGGAAGCTGCCGTTCTACCATTGAACTACACCCGCTCGGGTGTCGTGCCGCGATCATGAAACCGGGGCAGAGGCGGGGATTATAGCGCGCCTTTTTCCGGCTGGGACGGCGCCGGGGCGCCGTCCCTCACCCTGCGCAAGCTGATACGTCAGTTCGCCGTGATGTTGGCGGCCTTGACCACTTTGCCCCAGCGGTCCAGCTCGGTCTGGGTGTAGGCGCCCAGTTCCTTCGGGCCCATGAAGATGGCTTCGGCGCCCTGCTCCGCGGCCTTCTGGCGGAAGGCGTCGCTCTTCATGATCTTCTGGATTTCACCGGCGATCTTGTCGACCACGGGCGCGGGCGTGTCCTTGGGCGCGTACATGGCGAACCACGACGAGACGATCAGGTCCGGGTAGCCGGCTTCGGCGGCGGTGGGAACGTCGGGCAGCGACGGCAGGCGGGTGTTGCCCGTGACGGCCAGCGCGCGCAGCTTGCCGGCGGCGATCTGGCCCAGCAGCGGAGGCGGCGTGGTGATGGTCATGTCCACGGCGCCACCCAGCAGGTCGTTGAGCGCAGGGCCGGTGCCCTTGTAGGGGATGTGGGTGATCTGCGTGCCGGCCATCTGGTTCAAGAGTTCCGTGGCCACTTGCTGCAACGAACCGTTGCCCGACGAGGCGTAGTTGAGCTTGCCCGGATTGGCCTTGGCATAGGCGACCAGTTCCTTCAGAGACTTGATCGGCAGGTCGGGACGCACCACCACCACTTGCGGGGCCGACAGCACGTTGGCCACCGGCGCGAAGTCCTTGATGGGGTCCCAGCCGGCGGCCGGCGTGACGTGCGGGGTGATGACCTGGAAGCCCGAATACTGCAGCAGCAGCGTGTAGCCATCGGGCTTGGCGCGGGCGACGGCCTGCGCGGCGATGCCGCCGGACGCGCCCGGCTTGTTCTCGACCACGACGCTCTGGCCCAGCGCCGTGCCCAGGGGCTGGGCGATCAGGCGGGCGGCGATGTCGGTGGTGCCGCCGGGCGCGGCGGACACGATCAAGGTGATGGGACGATTGGGAAAATCGGCTTGCGCGCTGGCGGCGCCGGCGGCGATGGTCAGGGCGGCGGCTACGCTGGCGCGCAGGGCGATGGGCAGGCTGGACAGAGCCATGGTTTGTCTCCTAGGTATTTTTATCCGTGGGTGGTCGTCAGGTATTGCGGGTACTGAGGGTATTACCGGTACTGCTGATATTGCGGGTGCCGTGAGCACGGCAAGTGATGCCGGTACTGCAAGTACTGCGGGTATTCGAATCCGGTCTTGGAGAAGTCCGCGTCAGACTGCCGCGTCACGCCGCCGCGTCCGGGAACCGTTCCGCCAGCCACGCCGGCGCCGCATGCAGAGCAAGCCGCGGCCCGGCCTGGAGCAGCGCGTTGGACAGGTCCCGCTGCACCAACGCGGGCAAGCCGCGCACGATCGCCAGCAAGGGCTCCAGCGACACGCCGGACTCCACGCCCATGCAGGCGAACATGTGCGCCAATTCTTCGGTGTTGACGTTGCCGCTGGCGCCGGGCGCGTAAGGGCATCCGCCCAGCCCGCCGGCGGCGGCGTCGAATCGGGTGATGCCGGTCTGCCATGCCGCGATGGCGTTGGCCAGCGCCATGCCGCGCGTATTGTGCAGGTGCACGGTCAGCGCGGCGCCCGGCAGGCGCGCTGCCGCCTGTTCGCACAGATCGGCCACTTGCGTCGGAAACGCCATGCCGGTGGTGTCGCACAGCGTGATGCCCGAGGCCCCCGCATCCACCAGCCTGGCGGCCAGGTCCAGGACCTGGGCGGCGGGCACGTCGCCATCGAACGGACAGCCGAAGGCGGTGGACAGGGATACGTTGCAAGGCGCGCCGGCGCGGGCCGCGGCGGCCAGCACCTGGGCCAGTTCGGCGTACGACTGGTCGCGGGTCATGCGCAGGTTGGCCCGGTTGTGGGTTTCCGAGCACGACATAACCAGGTTCATCTCGTCGGTGCCGGCTTCCAGCGCCCGCTCCAGCCCGCGGATGTTGGGGACCAGCGCGGTATAGATCACGCCCGGACGGCGGCGGATGCGGCGCATGACTTCCACGGCATCGGCCAGCGCGGGAATGGCCTTGGGCGACGTGAAGCTGGTGACCTCGATGCGCGCAAAGCCGCAATCGGACAAGGCGTCCACAAAGGCGACCTTGTCGTCGGTGGACACTATGGTCTTTTCGATCTGCAGGCCGTCGCGCGGGCCGACTTCATTGATTTCGATGCGGGCGGGACCGGTGTTCATGCGATGACTCCCTTGGCGCGCAACGCGGCGCGTTGTGCTTCGGACAGGCCCGCCGACGCCAGTACGGCATCGGTGTGCTCGCCCAGCGTGGGCGCGCGCTCGCGCACCGCCCCGGGGTTGGACGACAGGCAAGGGAACACGGCGGGCATCTCCACCTGCACGCCTGCCGCGGACTCGATCGAGGTGATGGCGTTGCGGGCGCGGTAATGGGGATCCTTGGCGATATCGGCGACCGAATAAATCCGGCCGGCGGGCACGCCCGCCTCCAGCATCGCGGCCAGCACGTCGTCGATGCGGCGCTCGAGCGTCCAGCCGCCGATGGCGGCGTCGATCTCGGCGACGCGCCGGGCGCGGCCGTCGTTGTGCGCCAGCGAGGGATCCTGACCCAGGTCGTCGCGCCCGATGCGCGCCATGAGGCGCGTGTAGATGGCGTCGCCGTTACCGGCGATGAGCACGTAGCCGTCCTGGCAGGGATAGGCGTTGGACGGGGCGATGCCCGGCAGCGAGGCGCCGGCGGGCTCGCGCACCGCGCCGAACACCGAGTATTCGGGCAGCAGGCTTTCGCTGAGGTTGAAGAGGCTTTCATAGAGCGCGGTGTCGATCACCTGCCCCACGCCCCCGCGCGCATCGCGCTGGTACAGCGCCAGCATCACGCCCAGCGCGCCATGCAGGCCCGCGATGGTGTCGCCCAGCGACAGGCCGGCCCGCACCGGCGCGCGGCCGGGCTCGCCGTTCAGGTAGCGCAGGCCCGCCATGGCTTCGCCGATGGCCGCAAAACCCGGTTCGCGCGCCTTCGGGCCGGTCTGGCCGTAGCCCGAGATGCGCAGCATGATCAGGCGGGGGTTCAGTTCGTGCAGGGCTTCCCACGACAAGCCCCATTTTTCCAGGGTGCCGGGGCGGAAGTTCTCGATCAGCACGTCGGCTTCGCGGGCCAGCAAGCGCACGATGTCCTGGCCTTCCTGCTGGCGCAGGTCCACGCAGACGGACTGCTTGTTGCGCGACTGGGCCTCCCACCACACCGAAGTGCCCTCGTGCAGCAGGCGCCATTTGCGCAGCGGGTCGCCCTGGCCCGGCGGCTCGATCTTGATGACCTGCGCGCCAAAGTCCGCCAGGGTCTTGGCGGCGAAAGGTCCAGCAATGAGTTGCCCCAGTTCCAGCACACGGATGCCGGCAAGAATCTGCCCTGCCATATCGCCTCCCAGGCGCGTCTATCGGTATTGATGGAAGGCAGTGTGCGCGCAAAGCGCCGGCCAGCGGAATGGACAATCGGGGAAAGGGGCATTCCCGGAACGAGAAACCCCGGGCAAACCCGCGCTCAGCCTTCGCCGCGCAAATGCGCCAGCAGCAGGCGTGCCGCCACGGTCAGGGTGTCGGCGTCCCGCACCCCCAGCAGCAGCCAGCGCCGGGCCCATTCGTCGGTCAGCGGGATCAGGCGGATGGGCATGGAGCGCGCGTGCGGTTCGGCCGCGATGCGCGGCAGGATGCCCACGCCCCGGGTGGCCGCCACCATGCGGCAGATGGCGTCAAAGCTGCGCACCTGGATGCGCAGGCGCATGGCCCGCCCCATCCGGCCGCTTTCTTCGGACAGGCGGGTCGCCAGCGACGTCGCGGGCGGCAGGCCGACGTAGTCGTACGCCAGCGTGTCCGCGAAGGCCACCTGCGGTTCGGCGGCCAGCGGATGGCGCTGCGGCACGATCAGCACCAGCTCGTCCAGGCGGTACGGAAAAGTGGACAGGCCATCGGCGGGCGTGCGGTCGGCGAATACGCCGATGTCGGCGCGGTTTTCCAGCACCGCCGTGACGATATCGATGCTGTTTTGCTCTTCCAGGTCGATGCGCACCGCGGGATGCTCATCCATGAAGGCGGCCAGGTCCTCGGGCAGGAATTGCGTCAGGGACGAGGTATTGGCCGCGATGCGCACCTGCCCGCGCACGCCTTGCGCGAAGTCCGACAGGGCGCCCGCCATCTGCTCCACTTCCTGCAGCACCCGCAGCGCATGGACCAGACAGGCCTGGCCGGCGTCGGTGAGTTCGATCCCGGCCGCATTGCGGTATAGCAGCGGAGAACCCAGCGCGGCCTCCAGATCCGAGATGCGCTTGCTGGCCGCGCCCACCGCCAGGTGCGATTGGCGCGCACCGGCCGAAATGCTTCCCTGGCGCGCGACGGCGACAAAGAGGGCAAGCGTAACGAGATCGATGCGGGCAAAGTTCATGAAAAGGGTCTACGACGCCAAGGGGCCGGGCTGAAACTATAGCGGGAGCCATCCGGGATAAATATGTCCCTATTTTAGTCCCTATGGCCGACTCCGCGCCGGCAAGCCTGCCACTACAATTCGGGCTATGAATACGAACAACCCCGCGAACAAGCCCGCGGACACTTCCGCGAATCCGCCCGTGACCCCCTCCGCAACGCCCGCCTCCGACGCCGCGCCCGCCCCCGTTTCCCCCGAAACCCAGGCCGCGCTGGCCAGCACCGCCCACGCGCCCAACAGCCCCGGCGCCATGCACATCCGCAGTTTCGTGCACCGCCGAGGCCATATCACCCAAGGCCAGTTGGCCGCGCTGGAACGCCTGATGGGCCAGTGGTCCATCCCTTACGCACCACGGCGCCTCGATCCCGCCGCCGCCTTCGGCCGGCAGGCCCCGACGGTGCTGGAGATCGGTTTCGGCATGGGCGAGACCACCGAGAAGATCGCGCTGGCCCGTCCGGACGACAACTTCCTGGGCGTGGAAGTCTTCAACGCGGGCGTCGGCTCGCTGCTGCGCCGCATCGAAGACTCCAGCATCCAGAACCTGCGCATCGTCCAGCACGACGCCGTCGAAGTGGTGCGCGACATGATCGCCCCCGACTCGCTGGCCGGGGTGCACATCTACTTTCCGGATCCCTGGCCCAAGAAGCGCCACCACAAGCGCCGCCTGATCCAGCCCGCCTTCATTTCGCTGCTGGCCAGCCGCATCGCGCCGGGCGGCTACATCCATTGCGCCACCGACTGGGAAGACTACGCGGTGCAGATGCTGGAAGTGCTGGGCGGCGAACCGCTGCTGAAGAACACCGCGGACGGCTACGCGCCCCGCCCCGATTACCGCCCCCTGACCAAATTCGAGACACGCGGCCTGCGCCTGGGCCACGGCGTCTGGGACCTGATCTTCAAGCGAGTCGCCTGATGCTCTATCCGCCGATCGAACCTTACCGCCATGGCATGCTGGACACCGGAGACGGCCACCAGATCTATTGGGAAATGTGCGGCAACCCCAAGGGCAAGCCCGCCGTGTTCCTGCATGGGGGACCCGGCAGCGGCTGCTCGCCCCTGCATCGGCAGTTGTTCGATCCGCAACGCTACAACGTGCTGCTGTTCGACCAGCGCGGCTGCGGCCGTTCGCAGCCGCACGCCAGCCTGGACAACAACACCACCTGGCATCTGGTCGCCGACATCGAGCGCCTGCGCGCCGAGGTCATGGGCGCCGAGCAATGGCTCGTGTTCGGCGGATCCTGGGGCTCGACCCTGGCGCTGGCCTATGCGGAAACGCACGCATCGCACACCAGCGAACTGGTGCTGCGCGGCATCTTCGGCCTGCGCCGCGCCGAGATCCAATGGTTCTACCAGGAAGGCGCGTCGTGGCTGTTTCCCGACCGCTGGGAAGACTATCTGGCGCCCATTCCGGCAGACGAACGCGGCGACCTGGTCACGGCCTATCACAAGCGTCTGACGGGCAATGATCCCGCCGAGCAATTGCGCGCCGCCAAGGCCTGGAGCAAATGGGAAGACAGCACCATCACGCTGCTGCCCAGCCCGCGCCATCAGCAAAGCCACGCCGCCGACCGCGCCGCGCTGGCCTTTGCGCGCATCGAGAACCACTACTTCTTCAACGCCGGCTTCATGGAAGAAGGCCAACTGATCCGGGACGCCCACAAGCTGCGTGGCATTGCCGGCACCATCGTGCAGGGCCGCTACGACGTCTGCACACCGGCGCGCACCGCCTGGGACCTGCATCGCGCCTGGCCCGAAGCGGAATTCCACCTGGTGCCCGACGCCGGCCACGCCTTCGATGAACCCGGCACGCTGGCGCGCCTGATCGCCGCCACCGACGCCTACGCAAAGCAATAAGGAGACCCGCCATGCACATCACGCTGAACGGAGACGCACGTGAATTCCCGCTGGACACCACGGTGAATGAACTGCTTGAAGCATTGGGCTATGCCGGCAAGCGCGTAGCCGTGGAACGCAACGGCGAAATCGTGCCCAAGAGCCAGCATGCGCAAACCGCGCTGACGGACGGCGATCAAGTTGAAATCGTGGTCGCGGTGGGCGGCGGCTGAAACCCGATCCGACGCGCGATTTCGCGCCATCGCACCGCATGCAAAAGGGCCGCCGACACAGCGGCCCTTTTTGCATGCCGCCGCTCGCACGAGAGGGCTTAAACCCGCGGATACAAACGCCCTGCAAAGAGGCCGGCAATGTTGCGTAGTCTGGCGAGAGGCTATCAACCTGTTACACGTTACCCCCTCGTCGCACGGCGAATGTGCGAGTCATAATCGTTCCTGCTGGCGTTCTACTGGCTCGCGCCGATGATCGGCGCCGCCGCGGCAGGCAATGCGGGACTGGATCTTTTGGCGATCGCGGACATCGTGAAAAAAATGTTCACGGCCGCGCGCCCTGACAGCGCTTAGTTTTCTCACCGCAACATCGATAAAGGAAACACTATGGGTCTGCTCAATTTCATCAAAGACGTTGGCGAAAAGCTCTTCGGCGCCAGCGAGGCCAAGGCCGCGACAGCGGACGAACTGAAGAAAGAGTTGGATAAGCACGGCCTGAACGCGGATGGCCTGCAAATATCGGTGGACGGCGACAAGGTCACGGTGGCGGGCGAAGCGCTGAGCACCGAAGACGCCGAGAAGATCTCGCTGGCGCTGGGCAATACCGTGGGCGTGGCCGCGGTGGACAACCAGTTGAAGGTCAAGCAAGCCGCGCCCGAAGCCAAGATGTACACGGTGCAGAAGGGCGACAACCTGTGGAAGATCGCCGAAGCGCAATACGGCACGGGCCAGGGCGCCAAGAACACGCTGATCTTCGAGGCCAACAAGCCGATGCTGACCAGCCCCGACAAGATCTACCCGGGCCAGGTCCTGCGCATTCCGCCGCTGTCGTAAGCGGCACCCGATTCAGACAACCCGGAGGACACCCATGCGTTTTCCGGCTTGTGTCGCGGCACGGCGCCCCCTGCCAGCCGCGATTACTTGGCCAGACGCAACGTCTGGCCATTTTTTGCGCGGCGAGCGCTGCATACGCCTACACCGCTAAAGCACCGGCCCCGCGCAAGAATGCCCGCCCCGCCGCCGGGCCGTCCCAAGGCGGGGCAGCCCCCGCGGGGGGCAGCAAGCGAGCGCAGCGAGTGCGGCGTGGGGGTCCTTACTTCATTCCGAAGCGGCCAAGGCCTTTCATGCCACCCATGGCGCGCATCATCTTCGCCATGCCGCCCTTCTTCATCTGCTTCATCATGCCCTGCATCTGCTCGAACTGAGCCAGCAGGCGGTTGACCTCTTGCACCGGCACGCCGGAGCCGGTCGCGATGCGGCGCTTGCGCGATGCCTTGATCAGTTCGGGCTTGGCGCGTTCGGCGGCCGTCATGGAATTCAGGATGCCTTCGGTGCGGCGTAGCTGCTTTTCGGCCTGGCCGCCCTGCAGTTGGCCCGCGGCCTGCTGGAACTGGGCCGGCAGCTTTTCAAGCAGCGAACCCATGTCGCCCAGCTTCTTCACCTGGCCGAGCTGGTCGCGGAAGTCGTTCAAGTCGAACTTGTTGCCCGACTTGATCTTCGAGGCCAGCTTCTGCGCTTCGGCGATGTCGATGTTCTTTTGCGCTTGTTCGACAAGCGAAACGATGTCGCCCATGCCCAGCACGCGCTGCGCCATGCGGTCGGGGTAGAACGGCTCCAGGCCGTCCAGCTTTTCCGACACGCCGACGAACTTGAGCGGCTTGCCCGTGACGTGGCGCACCGACAGCGCCGCGCCGCCGCGGGCGTCGCCGTCCAGCTTGGTCAGCACCACACCCGTCAGCGGCAGCGCATCCGCGAAGGCGCGCGCGGTGTTGACCGCGTCCTGGCCCTGCATGGCGTCCACCACGAACAGCGTTTCCACCGGCTTGACCAGGTCATGCAGCGCGCGGATCTCGCGCATCATGGCCTCGTCGATGCCCAGCCGGCCGGCCGTATCCAGGATCAGCACGTCATAGTGATGGCGGCGGGCGTGGTCCATCGCGCCGCGCGCGATGTCTTCGGGCTTCTGGCTGGGGTCGGACGGCAGGAAGTCCACGCCCACCTGCGCCGCCACGCTCTTCAATTGGTCGATAGCGGCCGGACGGTAGACGTCAGCCGACACCACCAGCACTTTCTTCTTGCCGGTCTTGCGGCCGTGCTGCGTATGCTGGCCTTCGGACAGCCAGCGCGCCAGCTTGCCGGTGGTGGTGGTCTTGCCGGCGCCCTGAAGGCCTGCCATCAGGATGACGGCGGGCGGCTGCACGGCCAGCGACAGTTCATTGGCGCCTTCGCCCAGGTCGCCGCCCATCAGCGCGGTCAATTCCTTGCTGACCACGCCCACCAGGGCCTGGCCGGGGCTGAGGCTGGCGGCGACTTCTTCGCCCAGCGCCTTTTCCTTGACCCGCGCGACGAACTCGCGCACGACGGGCAGCGCCACGTCGGCTTCCAGCAGCGCCATGCGCACTTCGCGCAGCATCTCCTGGGTGTTGGCCTCTGTCAGGCGGGCTTCCCCACGCAGCGTCTTGACGACGCGCGATAGGCGTTGAGTTAGGTTATCGAGCATGAGAGGCGTTTCCGCTTAAACTAGTTGATTGAACGGTGGCCGCAGGCGCGGATTCTGCGCTTTCGGGTGACATGCACCCCAAGGCCCCATCCAGACAACGGTTTCTATGTCACTAGGCATTGTATTTCACACAGCGGCTGCCTTGGCGTACGCAGTGCTCGGGGGGTCGCTCTGGATCCGCCTGGCCGGCGCCGGGGAAGTGGAAAAGACAGGCAGAATTGCCCGTCTGTGCCTGCTGGGAGCCCTGGTTCTCCATGGAATCGGGCTGCAACAGTCTATGCTGGGCGCCCATCATCTGTTCATTGGGTGGGCACTTGCCCTGTCCGCGGCCATCTGGCTGGGCATGGTCGTCTTCTGGCTGGAAAGCCTGCTGGTCCGCATCGACGGCCTGCAATTGCTGCTGCTGCCCGCCGCCGCCGCCGCCAGCGCACTGGCCGCCCTGTTCCCCCAGGGACAGTTCGTGCCCCACGCCGACGACCCCTGGCTGCGCGTCCATCTGCTGATCGCCCTGGCGGCTTACGGCCTGATCACCATCGCCGCCCTGCACGCCATGATGATGGCCCTGCTGGACCGCCACCTGCACCGACCTCTCGACACGCCCACCGAGCGCAGCATCGTCGGGCGCGTGCTGGACTCCCAGCCCCCGCTGCTGGTGCAGGAACAACTGCTGTTCCGCATCATCTGGATCGGCTTCATCGTGCTGACGCTGGCCGTGGGGTCGGGATCCGTGGCGTCCATGAAGCTGACCGGCAAGATCCTGCCGTTCGACCACAAAACCGTCTTCACCCTGCTGTCCTGGCTGACCTTCGGCGTGCTGCTGGCGGGCCGCCACATCTGGGGCTGGCGCGGCCGCGTCGCGCTACGCTGGACCCTGACGGGCTTTGGTTTCCTGATTCTGGCCTACACCGGCAGCCGGTTCGTGCTGGAAATGATTTTGCATCGAGGCTGACGTGGGCAAGTTGCTGTTCTGGATTGTTCTGATCATCCTGGTGCTGTTCGTGGCCCGCATCGCCGGCCGCATGGCCGCGGCGCGCCAGGCCGGCACGCAAGCCGGCCACGGCAAGAAGCAGGCCGGCGGGCAGCCCCCGCCGCCCAAACCGCTGGAGTCCATGGAGCGCTGCGCCCATTGCGGCATCCACCTGCCGCGCTCCGAAGCCGTGCTGCTGAACGGCCAGACCTGGTGCAGCGCCGAACACGCGCGGCTGGGTCCGGCCAAGCGCTGATCGGGTTTTGCGCCGGCCGGCGTGGGCGTGCGCCCGCCGATAGGGCGTTGCGTCCGCGCACGGCATAATGCATGTCGGAATCAACACACATGCTTTCTTCCATGGCCTTGCTTCTGGATCGACATGGCTGGCTGGCGCCGGCTCCGGGCGTTTCCCTTCTGCCCTCGCCCAACTGCGACGCGCGGCCCGCGGGCGCGCAGGTGTCGCTATTGGTGCTGCACAACATCAGCCTGCCCCCCGGGCAATTCGGCGGCCCCGAGGTCGCCGGGCTGTTCCTGAATACGCTGGACCACGCCTCGCACCCCTGGCTGGAACGCCTGCGCGGACTGCGCGTATCGGCGCACTTCTTCATCCGCCGCGAAGGCCGCATCCTGCAGTTCGTGTCCACCGAGCGCCGCGCCTGGCATGCCGGTGTATCGGCCTTCGCCGGCCGCGAGCGCTGCAATGATTTTTCCATCGGCATCGAACTGGAAGGCACGGACACGCTGCCCTACACTGACGAGCAATATCAGGCGCTGCGCAAGCTGGCGCCGTTGCTGCGCACGCGCTATCCCCTGGCCGCGGCCTGGGGACACGAACACATTGCGCCGGGCCGCAAGACGGACCCCGGCCCCGCTTTCAACTGGACGCGCTTTTCGCGCGACAGCGGCTTTGCGCGGCGGCAGTTGCCGCCCGTCTGACACTTAAAGGATTGGCTATGTTGAAGATCTGGGGACGCCTGACTTCCGTCAACGTTCAGAAAGTGATGCTGACCGTGCGCGAACTGGCCCTGCCGCACACCTTTGTCCAGGCCGGTGGCAAGTTTGGCGTGGTGGACACGGCCGACTACGCCGCCAAGCTCAATCCCAACCGCCTCGTCCCCGTCATCGACGACGGCGGCTTCGTGCTGTGGGAATCCAACGCCATCGTGCGCTACCTGGCCGCGCGCTATGGCGTGGGCACGCTCTGGCCCGAGGACGTCTGCCTGCGCGCCGACGCCGACCGCTGGATGGACTGGCAGGCGACCGAATGGCAGCCCGCCATGGGTCCGGCATTCCTGGGCCTGATCCGCACGCCCGAAGACAAGCGCGACCACGCCGCCATCGAAAACTCCGTCAAGCGGTCGAATGCGCGCGCGCTGATCCTGGACCAGGCCTTGCAAGGCCGCGAGTTCATCGCCGGCCGCCACCTGACGATGGGCGACATCGCCCTGGTCAGCGCCGCGCACCGCTGGCTGGCCCTGCCGATAGCGCGTCCGGATACGCCCGCGCTGTCGGCCTGGTACCGCCGCGTCATGATGCGCCCCGCTCCGCAGGGCGTGCTGACGCTGCCGCTGGAATAAGACGCCGGCGGGGCTACTCCACCCAGGGCGTCTGCGCCCAGATCTGGCGCAGGCGGGCATCATCGTCCTTCAGGCGGTCCTGCCATTGCGGTCCGTCCACGTAGTCCATTTCGGTGAACTGCTGCTTCATCTGGGCCTGGAATTCCGGGTTGGCGGCAACCTTGCCCAGCGCGCCGCGCAGCTTCTCGGACACATCGGCGGGCAGGTCCTTGGGCGCGACGATGCCGCGCTCCGAGGCAAATACCAGGTTCACGCCCAGTTCCTTGAACGTGGGCACGTCCGGCCCCAGCGGCGAACGCTTTTCGCTGGCCTGCGCCAGCACCCGCATGTTCTTGCCGTGGTAGGGCATGACCTCTCCCATGTTCAGGCCGCCGATGACGGTGTGCCCGCCCAGCACCGAGCTGCGCAACGGCCCCGCGCCGTTGTACGGCACGTGGTTCAGCTTCGTGCCTGTCTGGGCCTGGAACAACACCAGCGCCAGATGGTCGTCGGTGCCGACGCCCGTAGACCCATAGCTCACCGCGCCGGGCTTTTCCTTGGCCGCGGCAATCAGCGCCTCCAAGGTCTGGTACGGACTGTCGCTGGCCACGCTGAATGCGCTGGGGTCGCGCACCAGGTTGGCCAGGTAGGTGAAATCGCTTCCCGTGAAACCCGCCTTGCGCTCGATCGGCAAGGACACCAGACCGGGCATGTTCGTCATGGCCAGCGTGTAGCCGTCCGGCTTGGCGCGCGCCACGTACGACAGCGCAATCGCGCTCGAAGCGCCCGGCTTGTTCTGCACCACGACGGTCGTGCCCAGCTCTTTTTCCAGGAAGACCGCCAGCGAACGGGCCGTAAGGTCCGTGCCGCCTCCCGGCGCAAAGCCGACAACCAGTTCGATGGGCCGGTCCGGCCACGCCCAGGCGGGCAACGCGGCGCAAAGGCCCGCGACGGACAGCGCGGCGCGCGCGATGGTCTTGCACGATACAAACATTTTTTTGTCTCCAGGCTTTTGGTGTGGTCCGGCCAAGCGGCCATCTAAGAAAAAGTGCCCGCCGCGCGAGGCTCGCGGCGCGGCGTATTACGGCAAGGCGCCGGCCGGGCTTGCCGGCAGCACCTTGCCAGGGTTCATCAGCCCCTGCGGGTCCAGGGCCTGCTTGATCCGCCGCATCAGGTCCAGCTCCACCTCGCTCTTGTAGCGCTGCAGGTCCTGCACGCGGCGCTGGCCGATGCCCTGCTCGGCGCTGATGGATCCGCCGGCCTCGTGCACGCGGTCATGCACCAGCCGCTGGATGTCCGCTTGCGGCGCGCCAGCAGGAGGCAGCAGGTTGTAGTGAAGATTGCCGTCGCCCAGATGGCCGAATACGCGCATGGCCACGCCGGGATACGCGGCGGCCAGCGCCTCGTCCGTGCACCGTACGAAATCGGGGATCCGCGACGCGGGCAGCGAGATATCGTGCTTGACACAGGCCTCGGCCCGCGCCAGCGCCAGCGTAATGCTCTCGCGCAGATGCCAGAAGGCGGCGCTTTGCGCGCCCGACACCGAGACCGCCGCATCCAGCGCCTCGCCCGCCTCCATGGCGGCCGACAGAACGGCCTCCAGCCGCTCCTGCGCATGCTGCTCGTCCTCGCTGTCCGATATTTCCAGCAACGCGCACCAGGCGCCCTCGGGCAGTTCGGCGAACGGCAGGCGTTGCTGCGGAAACGCCCGCGTCACGTCCTGCAGGCACGCAAGCGACATGACCTCGAAGGCGGTCAGCCCCGCGCCAAAGCCGGCGCGGGCACGCTGCAGCAATTGCAGCGCCTGGGGCAATCCAGGCACCGCGAGCAACGCGGTGCGTTGCGTGCGCGGCAAGGGAAAGAGCTTGAGCACCGCGGCAGTGATGATGCCCAGCGTGCCCTCGCTGCCGATGTAGACATCGCGCAGGTCGTAGCCGGTGTTGTCCTTGCGCAGGCCGCGCAGCCCGTGCCAGATCCGGCCTTGCGGCGTGACGACTTCCAGGCCCAGCGCAAGCTCGCGCGCGTTGCCGTAGCGCAGCACCTGCGTGCCGCCCGCGTTGGTCGCCAGGTTGCCGCCGATGGTGCAACTGCCTTCCGCCCCTAATGACAGCGGAAACAGCCGGCCGGCCTGGGCCGCCGCTTCCTGGACGGCCTGCAGCACGCAGCCGGCTTCGACCGTGATGGTGTCGTTGTCCAGGTCCACGGCGCGCACCCGGTTCATGCGCAGCAGCGACAGCACCACGGCCGACGCGCTGGCATCGGGCGTGGCGGCCGCCACCTGGCCGGTATTGCCGCCCTGCGGCACCACCGGCACGCCGGCGGCGGCGCACACGCGCATCACCCGCGCCACCTCGTCGCTATCAGCGGGCCGCAGCACCGCCAGCGCGCGGCCGGTGACGGCCTGGCGCCAGTCGGTCAGGTAAGGCTCGGCATCGGCGCCGGTCAGCACATGCGCCTGGCCAAGGCAGGCGATCAGGTCCCCCAGCAGCCCGGCCCGCGTCACGCCTGCATCTCCCGCGCCGCCACCGGCGTCAGCAGCCTGCCCGAGCGCATGAACTCGTTCACGTTGTCCAGCACCAGTTCCGCCATGGCGGCCCGGGTCTCGCGCGTGGCGCTGCCCACATGAGGCATCAGCGACACCTGGTCCAGACCGGCGAATTCGACGGCCGGCGTGGGTTCCTGCTCCAGCACGTCCAGGCCGGCGCCGCCCAGTTCTCCGGAACGCAGCGCGGCCAGCGCGGCGGCCTGGTCCACGACGCTTCCGCGCGCGATGTTGACCAGGATGCCTTGCGGCCCCAGCGCGCGGATGACCGGCGCATTCACCAAATGCCGGGTCGCCGCGCCCCCAACGCAAGCCACCACCAGAAAATCGGACCACGCGGCCAGGTCCACCAGCGAGGCCTCGTAACCGTAAGGCGCCTGCGGCCTGGGGCTGCGGCTGTGGTAACGCACTTGCATATCGAAGCCCGCGGCTCGCCGGGCGATGGCCTCGCCGATGCGGCCCAGCCCCAGAATTCCCAGCCGCTTGCTCGATACTTTGGTGGCCACTGGAAACTGCCCCAGCGCCCGCCACTGGCCCGTCTTCACGTAGCGGTCGCCCACGGCCGTGCGCCGCGCCGCCGACAGCATCAGCGCCCAGGCCAGATCGGCCACGCAATCGTCCAGCACGTCGGGCGTGACGCTGACGCCGATGCCGCGCGCGGCGGCCGCGCGCAGGTCCAGGGTGTCGTGGCCCACGCCCCAACTGCAGACGGCCTGCAGGGCGGGCAGCGCATCGAACATGGATTGCGTAAAACCATGGCGCACCGAAGTCACGGCAACGCGCAGGCCTTGCAGTTCGCCGCCGAACGCGGCGAGGCCCCGAGGCTCGCGCCAGGCCGGCAGGACCCGGTAGCGCGCCGCCAGTCGCTGATCGAAGTCGGCGCCCAGCGACGCCACCTGCACGACATCATAAGAAGCCGTCACGCCCGGTCTCCAGGGCTGGCGGGGATGTAGTTCGCGGCGGCGGCCGCATCGGCGAACGACAGGCCGTCGCGTATGCCCTTTTCCACGCGCTCGTCGACGTCCAGGGCTTCCCGCGCCGCGGCCAGCACCTCATCGAGCCGCGCGCGCGGCACCACCACCAGGCCCGTGTCGTCGCCGACCACGAGGTCTCCCTCGGCCACCGGCACGCCGCCGATGACCACGGGCTCGCCCATGGCCTGCAGGCGCAGCCGCGTCTTGCCCGTCAACGGCGTGACGTGGCGGCTGGCAAGCCACAGCCCGGTCGCCTGGATTTCATCGACGTCGCGGCAGGCGCCGTCGATGACCACCGCGGTGGCCTGGCGCCGCGAAGCCGCCAGCGAGGCGATGCCGCCAAAGGTGGAAATGCAGGTCCCGCCCGCATCCACCATCAGCACCTTTCCGGGGCCGGTGGCGGCCACCAGCCGCCCCACCGCGAATTCGGAGCGGTCGAAATCGCCCAGCCCGCCCCATACGTGGCGGGCGGTGACGGCGAAGCCGGCGATGCGGCCCTGGCCGCCGCGCCGGGCGATGCCCTGCACGACGCCGGCAATGCCCAGCGTGTCCATGGCGTCGGCCCAGGTGCTGGTCCCGATGGCGGCGCAGCGCGCCAGCAGGTCTTGATCGGTGTTGCTCATAGTGCGTGGTCTCCCGTCGGATTGGCCCGTGCGGCCGGTCAGTCGATCTGCGCGCCCGAGAGCTTTACGCCCTCTGCCCAGCGTTGAGCTTCGTCGTTGATGAAGGCCTGGAACTGCTGGGGCGAGCTGTTGTTCACATCACCGCCCATGTCTTGCAGCTTCTTGGTCATTTCCGGCGTGGCCACGATCTTGGCGACATCGGTGTAGATTTTCTCGCGCAGGTCGGCGGGCATGCTGGACGGCGCGAACAGCCCGAACCACGTCGCCGCTTCGAACTGCTTCATTCCGGCCTCGGCCATCGTGGGCACCTGAGCGATGGCCTCCACCCGGCGCGGATGCGCCAGCGCGATGGCCTTGAGCTTGCCCGACTGAATGTGGGGCAGCGCCGCCGACAGCGTGACGAATGCCATCTGCACCTGGCCGCCGATCAGGTCGGTCAGCATGGGCGCGTCGCCACGGTACGGCACGTGCACCAGGTTCAGGCCCGCCTTGGCCTTGAACAGTTCGCCCGTCAGGTGCTGAGGCGTGCCGTTGCCGGTGGACGCCATGCTCAGCCCCTGCGGCGACGCCTTGGCGTACGCAATCAGCTCGTCCAGATTCTTGACCGGCAGCGACGGCGCGGTCACCAGCACCAACGGAATGGTGGATGTCAGCGTCAGCGGCGCGAAGTCCTTCAGCGGGTCGTAGTTCAGCTTCTTGTACAGGCTGGCGCTGATGGTGTGCGCCGCCGTCGTCATGTAGAGCGTGTAGCCGTCGCCGGGCGAACGCGCCACCGCTTCGGCGGCCACGGTGGTTCCCGCGCCCGGCCGGTTGTTGACGATGACCTGCTGCCCCCACGCCGCCGGCAGCTTTTCCGCGATCAGGCGCGCGATGACGTCCGTAGCGCCGCCCGGCGGATAGGGCACGACCAGCGTCACGGGTTTGTCGGGATAGCCCGCGGCCAGGGCCGCGCCCCCGCCCAGCGCCAGTCCCATGGCGATGAACACGCCGGCAATGCAATTGCGCTTCTTCATTGTCCTGTCTCCTCTGTGTTGTTGTATCGACTTTCGACGCACGTAAACGTGTGTGCATCGGGTCCGCTTTCTTCGGGTGCGGATCCGCGATGCCTTTCACTGCTGCCTTCACTGCTTGCCGTCCGGCGCCCTGCGGCGCCGTGGGGCCGGCACCGCTTGCGCGGTCCCGGCCGGTCCGGGCTTAACCCGCTTCCTGCGCTTCGCGCCAGGCCAGCAGCCGGGTCACGCCTTCGCTCATGGTCACCGTCGGCTGCCAGCCGATATGCTGGCCGGCCAGGTCGTGCGGAATATGGAACGCGCCGCCGGAGGTCAGGCGCACCGTGCCGGGAGGATCCGGCTTGATCTCGGGCTGCAGGTCGCTCTTGCAGTAGTCGAGCACCAGGCGCACCAGTTCGCCGGTGGTGATGGGCGCGGGGCCGGACACGTTCACCGCCACGTCGGTCGCCGCGCTCTGGAATGCCGCCACGTTGGCGCGCGCCACGTCCGAGACATGCACGAAGTGCTTGGTGTCGGTGCCGTCGCCGGGCAGCACGGGGCGCTCGCCCTTGCGCACGCGGTCATAGGTTTCCATGATGTACAGCGAGTTGGCCGCGCGATAGTGCTGCCGTTCTCCGTAGACCGTGGAATAACGCAGCACCACGTAGTCCAGCCCGGACTTCTGGTAGTACTGGCGGCAGAGTTGCTCGCCCATGATCTTAGATGCGCCATACAGAATGGCGGCCGGAGGCGCGCCCACCGAATGGAAGGGGCCGTTCTCGACCAGCGCGCCGGCGATGCCGGTGCCATAGCCGTAAACGGCATTGGACGAGGCAAAGACGATCTTCTTCACCTTGTTGGCGCGGCAGGCTTCAAGCATGTTCTGCGCGCCACGGACGTTCACGTCCACCGCCTGCCACGGCGTCTGGGAAAAGCCCAGCGTCATGTAGGCGGCCAGATGCAGCACGCCGTCCACGCCTTCGGTCGCCGCCAGCAGGTCGGGCAGGCGCATCAGGTCGCCGCGCACCACTTTCACGCGCGGGTTGTCCTGCAGGTGGGCAATGGCTTCGGGCGTGCCGAACGCGAAGTTATCCAGCAGGATCACTTCCTTCGCGCCAGCCGCCAGCAAGGCGTCCGCGGTGTGCGAACCCACCAGGCTGGCAGCGCCAGCGATCAGGATGCGGGAATCGGCCAGCGACAGCGCCGCGCCTTTCTTTTCAGTCGTCATGTTTGTTCAAAGTCCCATGGGTTTGTCGTGCATGCCCCAGTACAGGCTCTTGACCTGGCTGTAGAGGCGCAGTCCGTGCAGGCCCTTCTCGCGCCCGATGCCGCTGGCCTTGAAGCCGCCGAACGGGGTGGCGATATGCGATTGCTTGTAGGTATTGATCCAGATGGAGCCGGCCTCGATCTCGCGGGCCACGCGCCAGGCCCGGGCGTAGTCGCCGGTCCACATGCCGGCGGCCAGGCCGAAGGCCGTGTCGTTGGCCTGGAGGATCACGTCGTCCTCGTCGTCGAACGGCAGCGCCACCAGCACGGGTCCGAAGATCTCTTCCTGGCAGACCCGCGCCTGGTTGCCCAGGCCGTCGATCACCGTGGGCATGTAGAACCAGCCCTTGGCCAGTTCAGCCTGCGTGGGCGCGGCGCCGCCCGCCAGCACGCGGCCGCCTTCGGCGCGGCCGATGTCCACATAGCCCGCGACCTTGTCGCGATGCGCGCGCGACACCAGCGGACCCATCTGCGTAGCCGGATCATCAGGCAGGCCGACGCGCACCTGCCGCGTGCGTTCCACCAGCGCGTCCATGAAGCGCTTGTAGATGGACTTCTGCACGAACAGCCGCGAACCCGCCACGCAGCTCTGGCCGGCCGAGCCGAAGATGCCCGACACCACGCCGGCCACGGCGCGATCCAGGTCGGCATCGTCGAACACGATATGGGGCGACTTGCCGCCCAGTTCCAATCCCACCGGGATCAGGCGCTGGCCAGCGATGCCGCCGATGGCGCGTCCGGTATCGGTGCCGCCGGTGAACGACACCATGCGCACGCCGGGATGCTTGACCAGCGCGGCGCCCACGTCTTCGCCGTGGCCGGGCAGCACGGTCAGCAGGCCCTCGGGCAGCCCGGCTTCGCCGCAGATGCGGGCCAGTTCCAGGGCCAGTTGCGGCGTTTCCTCGGACGGTTTGATCAGCACCGCGTTGCCGGCCGCAAGCGCCGGCGCGGCCTTCTGGGCTTCGTTCATGATGGGCGAGTTCCACGGCGTGATGGCCGCGATCACGCCGAAAGGCTCGGACAGCGCCATCGAGAAGTACTCGCCGCGCGGCGACGTCATCTCGTTCTGCCAGGTCTCGCAGACCGCGGCGTAATAGCGGAAATGCCCGGCCGCGCTGTCGACCATGTTCAGGCATTCCTTCCACGGCTTGCCGCTGTCCTGCATCTGCAGCCGCGCCAGGGGCTCGCGCTCGGCCGACAGTCGCCGCCCGATCTCGTACAGCGTCCCCGCGCGCAGGTCGGGGCGCAGCTTGCGCCAGGGCTGGTTGTGGAAGGCGTCCCAGGCGATGGCGACCGCCGTGTCCACGTCCTGCGGCAAGGCGCGCGTGACGATGCCGGCAATGCTGCCGTCGGCAGGGTTGATGGAGGTGATGACGGCGTCGCCGTCTTGGCTCAGGCGCCAGTTGGCGCCCAGCCGGAAGGGCTTGTGGCTTGATGCGTCCATAACGTCTTTGAATCCGGAAGGGCTTCGGTAGACGTCATCATCGGCCGGTCAATTATTAGACACAAATAGATATTTATCTAATATTCTTAGTCCATGGCTATCAATATCAAGTATCGGCCGCTCAAGGCCTTCCTGCTGGCGGTGGACACGGGCTCATTTACCCACGCGGCCAACCAGCTCGGCGTGACCCAGCCGTCGTTCACGGCATTGATCCAGGATCTGGAAGAAGTGCTGGGCCTGCGGCTGTTCGAGCGCACCACGCGCAGCATCAGCCTGACCTCCGCGGGACAGGATTTCTACTCGCGCGTGCAGCGCCCCATCGCCGATCTGGAAGAGGCCTATCGCAGCCTGGCGGACCTGGCCGCGGTGCGGCGCGGCAATGTGGCGCTGGGCGCCCTGCCCTCGACCGCGCTGAGCCTGCTGCCCGCTGCGATCGGCGCGCTGCGCCAGGCGCATCCGGCCCTGAAGGTGCGCGTGGTGGAGGCGCACAACGACGAGCTGGTGGCCATGCTGCGCACCAACCAGATCGAATTCGCGATGGCCGCGCAGGCCGAACCGGCGTCCGACCTGACGTTCACGCAGTTAGGCGAGGATTGCTTCTGTGCCGTCTATCCCGCCGGCCACCCGCTGGGCGAAGGGCCGGGAACGCTGCACTGGCGCGACGTATTGCGCTACGACCTGATCCTGCTGTCGCAGGGGTCGAACGCGCGCCAGCAGTTCGACCGCGCCGTGCGCGACGAGGTCGGCGCGCCCGCCACCGCGCTGCGCTACGACGTGACGCACATGGGCACCGCGGCCGGCATGGTGCGCCAGGGCCTGGGCGTGAGCGTGCTGCCCCGCCTGGCCTTGCCGGAACTGAACCTGACCGGCCTGTGCTGCACGCCGTTGGGGGACGCCTCGGCCCGCCGCTACATCGGTCTTCTGCACCGGCGCGACCGCTCGCTGTCGCCGGCGGCGCAGGCTTTGGTCGCGCAGCTTGAAATGGCCATTACCGCGATCCAGCCGCGGCTGCTGAGCCTGCCGCCGCTTCCGCCCGCCGGCTAGCGCGACGCGCGCGGCCAAGCACCCTAGGGCCAAGCGCCAACAGTCAGACGCCAACCGTCAGGCGCGGTCCACCTTCCACCCCAGTTCCGCCGAAATGCCCGCCGCCGCGCCCTGCACGACGGCGACCATCTCTCGCATGCGTTCCAGCGACATGTAGGGCACCGTGCTGGACACGCTGATCGCGGCCACGATGCCGCTGGACGCGTCCCGCACCGGCGCCGCCACGCAGCGTATCGAGGGTTCGTTGTCTTCCAGGTCGAACGCATAACCGTGCGCGGCATAGTCACGCATGCGGTCGCGGAACGCCTCCCAGCTTTGCTGCCCGCCCGGCGTGCGCGACGACACCGGCGCGCCGATGCGATGCAGCGTCTTCCATTGCGGCTCTTCGGTATCCAGCAGCAGCGCCTTGCCCACGCCCGTCGCGGCGAGTGGCATGCGGTGCCCCACGCGCGAACGCATCTCCAGGCCTTTTTTGCCCGGGATCTTCTCCAGGTAAAGCACCTCGTTGTTGTCGCGCACGGCCAGGTGGATGGTGTCGCCCGTCAAATCGGCCAGGCTGTCCAGATAGGGGCGCGCCAAGGTCGCCATCGGGAAGGCCTCGCGCGCCTGGAAACCCAGTTCGATCAGCTTCGGCCCCAGCACATAACCCACGCCCGGCAAGGCGCGCAGATAGCGTTCCTGCACCAGGCAACTGGCCAGCCGGTGCGTGGTGCTGCGCGCCACGCCGATGCGCGCGCAGATCTCTTTCAGGTCGCGCGCGCCGTCGGCCACGGCCTGCACGACGGCCAGGCCGCGCATCAGCGTCTGCGTGCCGGCGGGCGCGGCGGAATCGGGGTCCAGGACGGACAGCGGGTCGGAAGTCAGGGAGGCGGCGGTCATGAAGATCAAGCTGGGGCGGCGGGAAGAAGCGCAAGCATACCCGGCGCCGTCGGCCCGGAATGCGTGGAAATAGGGGGGATTCCCAGGGTCGGATCCGGTATGCGTCCGCTAACTGGCCGCATCGGATCATTCCCTGTATGTGGGATTTAATTCTATATTTTGAGATTTTTCAAGCGCTGATCTAGAATTTTTCGCACCGCCCGCAGCGCGCCCCGACACGCGCGGCGGGCTTCAGACAACAAGGTCCGCGAACCCTGCCCGCCCGCCGCCCTCATGGCGCAGCGCCGCCCGCAGGCTACGCGGCCAGAGACGAGACAGACTCTGATGACTACCGGATCGCCCGCCCGCGCGGCGCTTATCGCGCTGGACTGGGGCACCTCTTCGCTACGCGCGTACAGGATGGACGCCGCGGGCCGCACGCTCGACGCCCGCCATCTGCCCTGGGGCATCATGCGCTTGCCCCAGCCCTTGCAGGACGGCGCCGCCACCGCCGCGCTGTCCGGCTTCGACCTGGCCTTCGATCAGGCCTGCGGCGACTGGCTGCGCGCCGAACCCGCCCTGCCCGTGATCGCCTGCGGCATGGTCGGCAGCGCCCAGGGCTGGAAAGAAGCCGCCTACCTGGACGTGCCCGTGGACCTGGAACGCATCGGCACCCTGCTGACGGTGGTGGACCGCGACGGCGCCACCCCGGTCCACATCGTGCCCGGCCTGATCCAGCGGCACGGCCTGCCCAACGTGATGCGCGGCGAAGAAACCCAGGTCTTCGGCGTGATGTTCGACCAGACCGGCGGCAATGCCGATAGCGTGCTGATCGGCCTGCCCGGCACGCATTCCAAATGGGTCAACGCCCGCCGCGGCCGCGTCACCCACTTCGACACCTTCATGACCGGCGAGGTCTACGCCGCGCTGCGCGGCCACACCATTCTGGGCCGCACCATGGCGGACGCCACCAGCGCCGACATGGCCGCCTTCGAGCGCGGCGTCAATGTCGCCGGCGCCCCGGCCGGCCGCGCGGGCGTGCTGTCCACCATCTTCAGCACCCGCGCACTGGGCTTGACGGGAGAACTTGCGCCCCAATCGCAGGCCGACTACCTGTCCGGCCTGCTGATCGGCCATGAAATCGCCGCCCTTGCCGACATGCTGCGCCAGCAGGGCGAACTGCCCCGCATCGTGCTTTGCGGCGACCCCGCGCTGTGCCAGCGCTACATCCTGGCCATGCGCCATTACGGCCTGGGCACGCCCGAACAGGCGCAGAACGCCACCGAGCGCGGCCTGTGGCACCTGGCCGTCTGCGGCGGGCTAGTCGCCTCCCCCACCCCGATCTCCGCTTAGGAACTCTTCATGAACCATCCCGGTCTGCAAACCGCCATGGCCCACTGCGGCCTGATCGCCATCCTGCGCGGCATCACGCCCGCCGAGGCCGAACCCGTCGGCCAGGCGCTCTACGACGCCGGCTTTCGCCTGATCGAAGTGCCGCTGAATTCGCCCGATCCGCTGGACAGCATCCGCGCCATGCGCGCGGCCCTGCCCACCGACTGCCTGATCGGCGCGGGCACCGTGTTGAATCCCGATGACTGCGCGCGCGTCCAGCAGGCAGGCGGCGAACTCATCGTCATGCCGCACAGCGACCCCGCCGTGATCCGCGCCGCCAAGAAGCTGGGCATGGCGTCCTGCCCCGGCGTAGCCACGCCCACCGAAGCCTTCGCCGCGCTGGCCGCCGGCGCCGACGTGCTGAAGATGTTCCCCGCCGAACAACTGGGCCCCGTCGTGCTGAAGGCCTGGCGCGCCGTGATGCGTCCGCCGATCGCACTGGTCCCCGTGGGCGGCATCACGCCCGACAACCTTTCCACTTACGCCCAGGCGGGCGCCAGCGGCTTCGGCCTGGGCTCCGCCTTGTACAAACCCGGCCTGTCCGCCGAAGAAACCGGCCAGAACGCGCGCGCATTCGTCGCCGCCTGGCAACGCGCCTATCCCGCCCAGGAGACCCAAGCATGAAGATCACCAAGCTCACTACCTACATCGTGCCGCCCCGGTGGTGCTTCCTGAAGATCGAAACGGACGAGGGCATCGTCGGCTGGGGCGAACCCGTCGTCGAAGGCCGCGCGCATTCAGTGGCGGCTGCCGTCGAGGAACTGTCCGACTATCTGATCGGCAAGGACCCCCGCAACATCGAAGACCACTGGACGGTGCTGTACCGTGGCGGCTTCTATCGCGGCGGCGCCATCCACATGAGCGCGCTGGCCGGCATCGACCAGGCGCTGTGGGACATCAAGGGCAAGCACCTGGGCGTGCCCGTGTCGCAGTTGTTGGGCGGCAATGTGCGCGACCGCATCCGTGTGTATTCGTGGATCGGCGGCGACCGGCCGGCCGACACCGCCGCGGCCGCCAAGAGCGCCGTGGAACGCGGCTTCACCGCCGTGAAGATGAACGGCACCGAAGAGCTGCAGTACATCGACTCGTTCGACAAGGTTGAAAAATGCCTGGAGAACGTGGCCGCCGTGCGCGACGCCGTCGGCCCCAATGTGGGCATCGGCGTGGACTTCCACGGCCGCGTCCACAAGCCCATGGCCAAGGTGCTGATGAAAGAGCTGGACCCGTTCAAGCTCATGTTCATCGAAGAACCCGTGCTGAGCGAACACTACGAAGCGCTGAAGGAACTGGCCCCGCTGACGTCCACGCCCATCGCGCTGGGCGAACGCCTGTTCTCGCGCTGGGACTTCAAGCGCGTGCTGTCCGAAGGCTACGTGGACATCATCCAGCCGGATCCGTCGCACGCCGGCGGCATCACCGAGACCCGCAAGATCGCCGCCATGGCCGAGGCCTATGACGTGGCCCTGGCCCTGCACTGCCCGCTGGGCCCCATCGCCCTGGCCACCTGCCTGCAGATCGACGCCGGCTGCTACAACGCCTTCATCCAGGAACAAAGCCTGGGCATCCACTACAACGCCGCCAACGACCTGCTGGACTACGTCAGCAACCGCGAGGTCTTCGCCTACGAGGACGGCATGGTCGCGATTCCGCAAGGCCCGGGCCTGGGCATCGAGGTGAACGAGGAATACGTCAAGGAACGCGCGGCCGTGGGCCACCGCTGGCGCAACCCCATCTGGCGCCACGCCGACGGCAGCTTCGCCGAGTGGTAAGCCGATAAAAGAGAGAGGAGACCCCATTGTCCACCGCCACCCACGCGGGCCTGCAAAGCGCCCAGCGGCCCACCCGCAGCCGCTACATCATCATGGTGATGCTGTTCATCACCGTCGTCATCAACTACCTGGACCGCAGCAATCTGTCCATCGCCGCGCCCGCCCTGAAGGACGAGTTCGGCCTGGACACCTGGCATGAAGGCCTGATCCTGTCGGCCTTCGGCTGGACGTATGCCGCCATGCAGATTCCCGGCGGCTGGCTGGTGGACCGCGTGTCTCCCCGCGTGCTGTATGCCGCCGCGCTGATCCTGTGGTCGGCGGCCACCTTTTTCATGGGCTTTGCCGGCAGCTTCGTCATCCTGTTCGTGCTGCGCCTGGCCGTGGGCGCGCTGGAGGCCCCGGCCTATCCCATCAACAACCGCGTCGTCACCACCTGGTTCCCGGAACGCGAACGGGCCACCGCCATCGGCTTCTATACCTCCGGCCAGTTCGTCGGCCTGGCGTTCCTGACGCCGGTGCTGGCCTGGCTGCAGCACCACTACGGCTGGCACATGGTGTTCGTCAGCACCGGTTTGCTCGGCATCGTCTGGGGCGTGCTGTGGTTCATGATCTACCGCGAACCGCGTCAGTTCAAGGGCGCCAATGCCGCCGAAATCGAGCTGATCCAGCAAGGCGGCGGCGTGGTCGACCTGGACAAGCGAGTCCGGGAAAAGAAGGCCCCCTTCAACTGGAACGACCTGGGCCTGGTCATGTCCAAGCGCAAGCTCTGGGGCGTGTACCTGGGCCAGTTCTGCCTGACGTCCACGCTATGGTTCTTCCTGACCTGGTTCCCCACCTACCTGGTCAAGTACCGCGGCATGGACTTCATCAAATCCGGCTTCCTGGCGTCCGTGCCCTTCCTGGCCGCTTTCGTCGGCGTGCAGTGTTCGGGCGTGCTGTCCGACTTCCTGATCCGCCGCGGCGCCACCGTGGGCGTGGCTCGCAAGCTGCCCATCATCCTGGGCCTCTTGATCTCCACGTCCATGATCGGCGCCAACTTCACGGACTCGACGCCCTGGGTCATCTTCTTCCTGGCCGTGGCGTTCTTCGGCAACGGGCTGGCGTCGATCACGTGGTCGCTCGTATCCACGCTGGCGCCGGTGCGCCTCTTGGGCCTGACCGGCGGCGTGTTCAACTTCGTCGGCAACCTGTCGTCGATCTGCACACCCATCGTCATCGGCTTCCTGGTGTCCAAGGACAGCTTCGCCCCCGCCATCGTGTACGTGTCGTCGCTGGCCTTGCTGGGCGCGCTGTCGTACATCCTGCTGGTGGGCAAGGTGGAACGGATAGAGGCCTGAAGCGCCTGCACGCTGAAACCCCGTTCAAGGCATGAACAACAAGGGCGTCCGGATGGACGCCCTTGTTGCATCGGGCCGCGGCGCAGCCAGCATGCCTTTCGCGGCGGTCAGCGCATCAGAACTGCCAGCGCATGTTGACGTTGGCCGAGTGTTCGCGGCTGCCGCTGGCGTATTGCCCGGAATAGCCCAGGCCCAGCGAGGCCGAGCGGCCGATCGCCACTTCCGCGCCCAGTTCCAGCACTGCCGCATCGCGCCCGATGGGTGCGCCAGCCACGGTGAAGGCTTGCCCGGCATCGAACGCCAGGACCGACTCGGGTTTCACGTCGCCGAACACGTGGCGCCAGCCCACGGTGCCGTAGACCCGGCCCTGACGGCCCGCGGCGTCGAACCCCTGCGCGGCGCGCAGGCCCAGGGTGGAGTGCGTCTGTTGCGTGCTGCCGGACTCACCGGACAAGGCCGCATCGCCGCCGCTTTCCGAAAAGCCCCGGGTGCGCAGATCGCTCCAGGCCAGACCCGCGAACGGCTCCAGCGTGGTGCGTTCGGCCAGTTTCCAGGCATAGGACAGTTCGGTGAAGATCTGGCTGGTGCTGGCGCCGTAGTCCGCCGTCAGCGCGGCGGTCTGGCTGTCGGCGTAGCGCCGCGTGGAAATGTCGTGCCAGGTGTAGCCGGCGCCGGTCAGGAACTGCCAGGCGCCGGGGCCGGAAGCAAACGACTTTCCGCCATAGACCAGCGCGCTGTAGCTGCCCACGTCCGCCTGTGAAGACCGATCGTCCACACGGGCCTTGCTATCGGTGAACCCCACCGCGCCCCCGACACGCCAGCCAGGACCCACCGGGCGATCGGCGCCCATGAACAATCCGCCAACGTGCTGACGGATGCGCGCGGCGTTGCCGTCGCCATCGATGGTTTGCCAATTGCCCACGACCTCGGCCCAGGCCGGCAAGGCGCCGGAGACGGGCAGTTGCGACGCGGAAACCGGCGCATCGGAAACGCCCGACGCGGCAGTGGGAGCGCCGGGCAGCGCACCGGCCTGAAGATTCGCGCGCAGCTTGGCCAGGGGCGTGGCGCGGACCTGCGCCGCGCCCTGAAGCAAGGTGTTGGTCACGCTGGCATGGACTTCGCCAGACAGGCTGTCGAAGGCGTCTTCGGTCTGGCCCTGCGCCAGCGTGGCCACATACTGACGCAGCGCGCTGTCGTTGCCCAGGCTTTCCAGGGCGCCGGCCACGGCGCGCTGGTTGGGCGTGTTGGCGCCCGTGGGAAAGGCGCGCGTCTGCAGCAGGCCCAGCGACACGTCGGTGGCGGTGTAGGACAAGCGGGGATCCAGGAACGCGTAGTTCGAGGTCACGCTGTCGAACTGGCCCTGGACCGCATTGGCGTGCAGGATGTTGTAACTGACATTGGGCGCGAAGTTGCCGTCGGGCCCCACGTGCAGCACGGAACCGGCCAGGCGCGCGGTGCCGTTCACCACCACGCGGTCGCTGTCCGCCGAACCCGGCGCGGCCTCGACGTGGTAGTTCGACCCGGGCGCGAAGGTCAGGTCGCCATTGACGGTCAGCGTACCGATGGAATTGCCCGGGCTAAGGGTGGAACCAGCGGCCAGGGTCGTGGAACCCACCGAGCCCGAGCCGCCCAGCATGGCGCCAGCGCCCACGCTGACGGGACCGGCCAGCGCGCCATTCACCTTGAGCGAACCGCCCGACACGGTCGTCATACCGGCGTTGCTGCTGTTGCCGGTAAGAATCACATCACCAGACATGAGGTTGACCCGGCCGTTGCCTTCAATGCTGCCGCCGAACGTCAGGGCAGGCCCGACGAAATTGAAGAGCAGCTCGCCGTCGCCCGCGCCGAACCGCAGCACCGGCGTGTCCAGCGTGCCCCCAGGCGCCGCTCCGAAGCCCTCGGGCGCGCCCACGACGAGCCCCCCTTTGGAGCCGGCGGCGTCTGCAATCACGACTTCACTTGCGCTCAACGTACCGCCGAACGCCACGATGGCCCGGCCTTCGCCAGCCCCGCCCACGGTGACAGGGCCCGTGGATTTCCAGCTGGACCCGCTGCCCGCGATCGTCATGTTTCCGTAGGAACCGGCTTGCCGGCCCAACGTTCCGTCCAGGCTGGACAGGTGGCCGCCGTTCAGGATGGCCACGCCGCCGCGCGCGCCGCTCTTGTCCCCGACGACGAAAATGCCGCTGTTGATCCAGGAAGATCCGGCCCCGGCGATGTTCGCCGTGCTATCCGGGCCGGCATCCGCCCCCACGAAACCGGACGTGCCGCTCAGCGTCGCCCCTTCCGCGATGGCCAACGTGCCTTGGCCCAGATTGCCCACCATGACCGGCCCGGAACTGGTCCAGGAGGTGCCTGCGTTCACCAACATCACGATGCCGGAGGAGCCTGCCTGGTCACCGACAACGAGGCCGCCGCTTTGAATGGTGCCGGTGTTGCCGGCGATGACCGAACCCATGCCGTTACGGCCCACCACCACCGCCAACCCCGCATCGACGCTCGACCCCGCGCCATCGATCAGCAGGGAGCCCGTAGACCGGGCGGTGTCGCCCAGCACGATCTCGGTGGCAAGCAGCGTTGCGCCGGCCATCACGTTCACCGAGCCGCGCGCGGTGGTGCTGGGCGCGGCGGATTGGTCGCCGCCGATCAGCAGCCGGGTCGCCTGCAAGGTCGAGCCCGCGTCCGACACGATCACTTCGCCCACGGCATCGCCACTGCTGCCGACCGCCAGCATGGCAGCCTGCACCACGCCCTGGTCGTGGATCGTCAGCGAGCCGGTGCCCAGGTCGCCGACGAACAGCCCGCCCAGCGACTCAAGCCGGTTGCCCAAGCCCGTGATGGAGATCGCGCCCGAGCTGCCGGCGCCTTTGCCTATCGTTCCACCCATCGTGTTCCAGACATTGCCGCCGCCGAGCGTGCCCAGGGCTGCCGTCCCGCCGGAGCCCGCGGCATTGCCCACCACGAAGCTGGTGGTGGTCAGTCCGCCACCCGGCCGGAAAATCAGCGCGGCGGGGCCGGTGTCGCCCAGCATCAGCGATCCCGCGCTCTGGACGCCGTCCAGTTCGACGGTGCCCGTGGGAATCAAGACGTCGTCGGCGATTCCGGGCACGGTGCCGCCCCAGTTCGCGGCGTCGCTCCATAGATTCAGCCCTCCGCCGACCCAAGTGATCGTCGCGGCGGCGGCGGGTTGCGATCCGAGGCCCCATGCCGCCGCGATGGCGATTGCCGCGGACAGCGGACGCAGGGGAAAGAAGGGAATGCTGCGGGACAGGCGCTTGGGGTTCATTCTTGGGATTCCGGTTAGCAGTCTGCCGAGTGTTCAGCGTGGGCCAACTGGCGCAGTCGGCCGCGCTTTTCTCCATCCCTCGGCCTGCGGCGACGTGGAGTATAGGTTTTTGAATTCCTCTGAAGCTGAGCAAAGCTGAGCGCCAAACACGGGGTTCAGGCCCGCCGTGCGGACGCGTTATTGATTGCATTTTTATGACTGCCACTCGGGTGCAGCCGCGCGCCAACGCCGACTCGAAACGTAACGGCGAGGTTTCACAAAATTGCTACCGGAAGGGGAACTTTGGTTACACTTGCCGACGGTAAGACCAGTACGGTTTTACTGGTCACCCCCGCCATACAGGAATTCTCATGTCCGCCCCGCCGCCCGCCGACTTGATGCCGATGCTTTTGGACGCGGTCTGCGTCGTGAATGAATCCGGCACCTTCCTATCGGTGACAGGCGCCTGCGAACAGATCTTTGGCTATACCCCCGAAGAGATGGCCGGGCGCCAGATGATGGACTTGATCTACGAGCCCGACCGCGCCGCGACGTTGGCCGCCGTTGAGCGGCTCATGGGTGGCAAGCTCCAATACGATTTCGAAAATCGCTACGTGCGCAAGGATGGCCGGGTCGTCCGCATCATGTGGTCGGCGCGCTGGTACCCGGAAAGAAAAATACGTGTCGCCGTCGCGCGCGACGTCACCGACAGGCAGGCGCCTTCGGCGGAAACGGAAGCGGACACGGCGCCAGGGCAGGTATCACCGTGGCAGCTATGCAGTTCGCCGCCCAGCCTGGTGCCCCCCGGCGAGCCTCCCATTCCCTTGTCGCACCAGGACTACACCGTCCTGGCCACGCTGGCCACCCGCGACAAGGGCGCCAGCCGTAAGGAAATCGTGGAGGCGCTGGGAAAGGATTATTGGACCTACGACCGGCGCAGCCTCGATACCCAGATGCGCCGGCTGCGCCGCAAGGTCGAACAGGCCTGCGACCGCCAGTTGCCCGTGGCGACGCTCAGAGGCATGGGCTATCGGTTCTACGATCCCATCGAACTCAGAAAACAAGGCGAATCGCCCCGCGCGGCGTAGATGCGCTGCGCAGGCCCGCGGCGTACGGCCTGCTAGGCCGGCCGCGACGCGCGTTGCGCCCGCCCCCCTTCACTAGCCAATTACCGTGCGCCGGGAAAAATATCCCGCGAAGTGTTACATTTTATTTCTTTCGTAATTTCATTCTCGACTTTGGCTTAGAAAAAACAAAATGCAGCCCGAACTGAAAGAACTATCGCCGCTGGCCAATCTGATCGTCGATCGCGCGATCGACAACACCAACCGGAAACTGATCGGCGGCTTTCGCAACAAGAACAATTCGCGCCCCGGCGCAAAAACCACCAAGCCAGGCAGCGTGGCCAAGGATGCACTGAACGCGACGTCGGCCCAGAGCGTCATGGACGTGGCCAATCGCGGTGTGGCCTGGCGCGAAATGATCGAGAAAAGCCTTACGCACGGGATCTCCACGCTGAAAACGATGAAGTTCGACGGTGAATTCAGCGTCAAGGACGGCTTGGCGACGGGCCTGGATGCCGTGCCAAACAAGCCCGGCGTCTACGTGGTCACCAACAAGCACAACGAGGTCATGTATGTCGGCGACAGCACCAAGCTTCAGAGCCGCTGGCACGCTGGCCATCTGAACGAGTTCAGGCAGGGCGAGCGAGCCCAAGCGCCGTACAAGCTGGCGGACGAATTCAAGGACGGCTGCACCGTCAAATACGTGGTGATGGACTCCGAGGAAACGGCCGCCGCGCTGGAAGCGTATCTGATCCGCACGGAACAGCCCCCCGCCAACAAGCGCGAAGAGCTGCTGAACGAGCAGGGCAAGCGCCCGAATATCGAGGCGAAGAAAATGAAGGATGCCGCCGGCTCCGCGGCGTCCCTGCTGCAGGGCGCGGCCAAGGAAGCCGCCAAGAACAGCGGCTGGGTAGTGCTTGAACAATTGACCGCCGCAGCGCTGAAAGCCCTGAAAGACGAACTCGTGGATATCTTCGGCGGCGGCAAGTCGACCATCCTGGCCCGTCTCCAGCGCTTTTGCGAGAAAGTCTGGAGCATTGTGAAGCGCATCATCGAAGCGCCCTTGCAGCTTCTGAAAGGGATATTCGAGTTCATCGTCAATGCGCTGTCCAAGACCATCCGGCAGATTTACCAATTGGCGCGCAACATATTCGATCTGGGCGCGGCGGCCTGGTCGCTGTTCAAGGACGCGGGCAGCATGAGCAAGGCGGATCTCGTGACGAAGATCACCGAGACCATCATTGTCAGCGGCAGCCTCGTCATCTGGGATGGCCTGGACCCCATCATCGAATCCCAGCTCATCCCGCTGCTTGGCCCCGTGGCGCCCTATCTGGCGGCAGCGATCTCAGCCATGGGATTTGGCCTTTCCAGCCACTACCTGCAGCAGTTCGTTCCCAGCATCGTTGAATTCCTGATCAATTCCCGCACGGGCCATCACGAAGCGCTGCAAGCGCAACGCGAGGCCTGCATGCAGCTCATCACGCTGAACGAGCAGCAGTTCGAAACTGTCAATGTGCTTGGCCGCTACGTGGAGTCATCGCTGACCCTGGAGATTGAAACCAAGGCGCATGTCCGCGAGTTGTCTCAGCATTCCGCAATCAAGCCCCTCGATATCCGCAACCTGTTAGCGAGCAGCAAATGAACAGCCAAGTGTCCTTCTCCTCATCCGGCGGTCAGCCCCATGTGCCGGCGCTACGCGGCACCTCCCTGACCCAGGACGACGATTACCTGGCCTTCCAGCGCGATTTCGACGAACACTTCCAGAACCTGACCAGCGCCATTTCCAAAAGCCGGTCGGTCGGGTCGATGGCATCCTCGGTCGAAAAGAAAAGCACGCTCGGCATGCTGTGGGGTTCGCTGAACGGCGACAACGACAAAGAGTTTGCGCAGATGGCGGGCGACCTTGCCGCCAGCCTGACCACGACGCAGGTCGTATTGCAGGTCGTCATGCAGCTCAACCATCGCAAGAACGGGTTGCTGAAGGACTTCCATCACGCGCTCGTGGGCAAGATCGGCAGCATCGTCAACGATACCCAAACGCTGGACAACAACCAGAAGGAGGCCACGCTGGTCGTTCTGGAACAACTGCGCAGCCACGTCGAATCCCGGATTGAACAAGAGGAATTGATCCAGCAGAACAACAAGCGGCTGGAGCATCTGGGCAACCAGACGACCGCCTTGCGCACCGACATTGATACCTTTCGCCACCGCCTGAGCCAGATCGACGCGACGACACTAGCCTTGCATCGGCAGGACGGCGAATCGGCGGCGCTGCTGGAAGTCCTGCGATCCCATACCGCCGAGCAGGCCAAGGCCCTGGACACGCAAGCAAAGCACATTGAAGGTTCGCGGCAGGAAATCGCCAGGCTGGAAACCCTGCTCACGACCCAGGCAGTGCAGATCGATGGCCTGGTTGCCGCCATGAACCGTGCTGGCGGCATGACGGAAAGGTTGCTGCGCCACGTCATTCCCTTCGCTGCTCTGGCCGTGGCGGCGGCCGCGCTGTTCAAAGCCGCGGGTCCCCTGGGCGGCTGAGCGGCCGATGAGCAGCACACCACTCAACGCGCTGCACTGGGACGTCATCGACCAGTTGCAGCGCGATGGCGGCTGGATGTTCTCGCGCACGCTCTATGAGCGGCTGCGGCCCACGTATGGCTATTCCGCCGCCACGGCCAAGACCATGCAGCGGGCCTTGCTGCACCTGTATCACGCCGGCATCATCGACAGCCGCGGGAAAGGCAGCGGGCGCAGCTGGGTCAGTATGCCCGGCCGCGTTCCCACCAGAGCGAAAGTCGACAGCGTCGAATTGGCCGTCGCCCTGCTTCAGCTGGAGCAGTTCGCCGAAAACCAGCTACCCGCGGACGCATTGAAAACGCTACGCGAGCATTGCGATCGCAGCCGCGACCTGCTGGCCAGCCACCCCTCGTATCCGCGCTACCTGCAGGGCCGCGCCTGGCGCGGCAAGGCGGCGGTCATCGATTCCGGCTTTCCGCTGCTTCCCCCGGCGCAGGACGAGGCCATCATGGACGCGGTCACGGATTCGCTCTATCGCAACAAGATGCTGCTTCTGCACTACCAGAATGCCGCGCTGTCGACCGATGCGCCCGTCAGCTACCACGTGTCGGCCCTGGCATTAGTTGAACGTGGCAGCGTGCTGTATCTGGTCTCGTGCCGCAGGTCGCGGCGCAGCGGCCGGTTTGTGCGCTACCTGCACCGCCTTGACCGCATCGTCAGCGCCACCGTCACCGATGAGCCGGCCGACATGGACACGGACTTCGATCTGGATCGGTTTCTACGCCACGAACATACGCTGCTCTTCTTCCCCGAAGCCCCGCAGCAAATCACCCTTAGAGTCCAGGAGCGCGGCTTTCGCAGCCGCCTGCGTCATTACCGCCTGTCGGAAGACCAGACCATCAAGGAAACGCGAAACGGCTTCGAACTGGTTGCGACGGTGCGTCCCTCCCTGACGTTCAAGCAGTTCCTGCTGGGCCTGGCGCCCGATGTCATTCTGATCAAGCCGCCCCACCTGCGCAAAGAGCTGCAGGGCGTGCTGGAAGCGGGCGCATCGGCGTATTCAACAGGCAAGTTTTCTCAGGCCGAATAAGCCGGCTGCGGCCACGGGAACCCCACCAGGGCGTCCACCCGCATGATGCCATCGAGCGTCATCGGCGCCACCGCGACGATTTCGGTCTCTTGCATGCCGGCCTCGACCAGGGTGCGCTCCACGACGGCACGGGAAGCACCGGCAACCGACAGGGCGGCCGGCGGCGCCATGGACGCGGAAAATGCCTGACGCACCAGACCAGCAAAGTCCCCCGCGTCTTCATTGGATGTCATCACCGCCAGCAGATTGGCCTGCGTCAATGCGCGCAGCCCGCGCCACGCCGCAACCTCCTTGTAGCCGCGCCGAGGCTCCCATTCCAGCGCGGCCAAGGCGCGGACCAGCGCCTGCAGGTTTTGCGCCCAGTCCCCGCTTGCCGTCGTCACCCATAGGCCGACACGTTCAGGGGGCAGCCTGCTGATCCGGCCACGGCACACCGCCACCGCGGCCACGCCTGCCTGGCGCGCCCGGCGCATCGCTTCCACAGGCCCGAAGGTGTTCCAGATCGCGCCCCTGGCATCGCCGGCCAGCGCGCCCTCGTCCACAAGGACCAGGGTCAGCGCACCCGGGACCGGCGTGTCGCCGGCATGCCAGTCCAGCGACGGCAGCAGCCCCTGCAGCGTCCGGGCCAGCGCCTCGACCTCCTCCGCTCGCATGCCCCATCCTTCCAGATAGATGGCGGGCTTGGTTTGCGTGAAGATGGATTGGGGGTTTTCGTGCGGCACGGTTGGCTCCATTCAGACTTGAGAAAACTCAGTCTGAATGCCCCTCTGGACAATCGCTGTCCAGGGCCATATTGACAACCAGTTTCCATTATTGGAAACTGGTTGTCATGAACTCGACCAGACCTACTCCCCGCCCCAGGTTTGCCGCCGATGTCGCGGCGCTTACCGACTTGACGCTCACGGTATTCCGCACGCACGGCGCCCTGCTGCAATGGGGCGACAAGCTGGTGGAGCCCTTGGGCCTGAGCAGCGCACGCTGGCAAATGCTGGGCTCCATTGCGCTCGCTGAAAGGCCGCTCACCGCCCCCCAGATCGGAGACGCCATGGGGGTGACGCGCCAAGGCGCGCAAAAACAGCTCAACCTGCTGCTCGAGGCCGGCCTGGTGAGCTCGCACGCCAATCCGGCCCATCGGCGCTCCCCGCTCTACGCGCTTACGCCGCGTGGAAGGCAACTCTATCAGCGCGCCGAGAAACTCTGGGCCGCCCGGGCCGCCGACCTCGCCGCCCGCATCCCGCCCGCGCAGATCCGGGCCGCCCGCGCAACGCTGGACAGCCTGCTGCGCCAATTGACTCCTACCGATCCTCCAGGGGAAACACCATGAAATCGAAACTGCATGCCGCAGCAGGCATGGTCGCGCTTGCCTGCATCGCCACCTTCTGGACGTCGACCGTGGTGTCCGAGGTCTTCTTGAACGAAGCGGCGGTGGTGGCCGTGAAGAACGGGATACTGACGGCGATGTGGCTGTTGGTTCCCGCGATGGCCGCCACGGGCGCCAGCGGGTTTGCGCTGGGCCGGGGCCGCAAGGGGCGCCTCGTGAATATCAAGAAGCGGCGCATGCGGATCATCGCCGCCAACGGCCTTCTCGTCCTGCTTCCCTGTGCGTTCACGCTCGCGTCGATGGCCAACGCGGGCCGCTTCGATGCCTGGTTCCAGGCAATCCAAGGAGTCGAGCTCATCGCCGGCGCCTTGAACATCGCGTTGCTCGGGTTGAACATGCGCGATGGCCTGCGGCTCGGGCGGCACTCGCGGGGCAACCATGGCTCGCTTGCGCCGCTGAGGGAATGATCCCAACGGTAGGTGCCGGTACAAGAGCCAAAAGGATCACGCCCGGCGGTTGCTTCCAGGACGCCATTCCGAAGAACATCTGTCTCCACGCGCTGCACCAGCGCCACAGACGAAATGGCGCGCGGTAAGGAGCCTGATGCCAGGCAGCCGGCAGATGGGACTGCGGCTGGCGGTGCAGCCGCTCAGCCCCCCTGCGCCAGCCGGAACCGCCTGACATCCCGATGCCCACCTGCAAGCCAGGAATCAGCAGCCCTGCATCGCCAGCTTGCGGCGGCGTACATTGCCGGCGCGCTGCACCAGCACCAGCGCCAAGCCGCCCGTCGCGATGACCGCGCCCGCGATGGGCACCGCCGCATAGCCCAGGCCCGCCGAAATCACCGCGCCGCCAGCGGCCGCGCCCACCGCGTTGCCCAGGTTGAAGGCGCCCACGTTCATCGACGACGCCAGTCCCGGGGCGTCCGTGGCGGCGCGCATCACGCCCATCTGCAAGGGCGGCACCACCGCGAACGTCGCCACGCCGAAGATCAGCAGCGCGATCCCCGCGCCAACGGGTGTAGAGGCAAGCCACGGGAAGGCCAGCAGATCGACGATGACCAGCACCAGGAAGAAGATCAGCGTGCCATCCAGCGAGCGATCGGCCATGCGCCCGCCCAGCCCGTTGCCCAGCGTGAAGCCCAGCCCGATCAGCACCAGCATCCCCGTCACAAGTGCGGGCGACGCGCCGGTAATGTCAGCCAGCGTCGGTGCAATGTAGGTGTACAGCGTGAACATCGCGCCCGCGCCCAGCACCGTCGTGAACAGCGCCAGCAGCACGGCGGGACTCTTCAGCACGGCCAGTTCGTGGCGCACATTGGGACGGCGTCCCGCCTCGCCCGTCGGCAGCGCGAACCATAGCGACAGCATCGCGATCAGGCCCAGCACCGCGGTCGCGGCAAACGACATCCGCCAGCCGATCACCTGCCCCAGCCACGTCGCCGCGGGCACTCCGCCCACGTTCGCGATGGTCAGCCCCATGAACATGGTGGCGACGGCGCTGGCCTGCTTGTGGCGCGGCACGACGCTGGCGGCCACCAGCGAACCCAGGCCGAAGAACGCGCCGTGGTTCAGGCTGGTCACCAGGCGGGCCAGCAGCAGCGTCGTGTAATTGGGCGACAGCGCGGACAGGATATTGCCGATCGTGAAGATCGCCATCAGCAGGATCAGCGCCTTGCGGCGCGACCACCGCGAGAACGCCAGCGTCATCAGGGGCGCGCCGATCATCACGCCGATGGCATAGGCGCTGATCAGCATGCCGGCGCTGGGTATGGACACGCCCACGCCGTCGGCGATGACGGGCAGCAGGCCCATGGGAGAAAATTCGGTCACACCGATGCCAAACGCACCGACGGCGAGCGCCAGCAGCGGCGGGCCGGATTTGACCGGTTGGGTATCTTGGGGGCTCATGCGGGTTCCTTGGGTTCGACGGCGCCGGCAGGACGTTCCTGGGGCGTTCCCGGCCCGAAATGGCCGGCGCATCGGAAAGACAGGCGTGCAGTATGACGGCCCGATCCTTGCAGAAAAAGCCGTCTGGCAGGCAAACACTTTTGACTTCAGGTCATTAATCGCTCATGCCCAGCAGCCTCTCGGTCTCCCGCGCCAGGGCGACCAGCCGGGGGCCGATGTCGGCGGCGCGTTCGCGGTACGGGCCGTCGCCCGACGGAACCCCGCAATTGAACACGAAAAGCAGCGACTGATAGGGCCGGCACAAGGGCGCGGCAAAGCCGTAGGCGTCCGCGCGCCATTGCGCGTTGTTGCCGCAATATCCCTTGCGCTCCAGATCGCGGCGGGCCGCCTCCAGGGTGGAGAAATGCTCGGCGTAGTGGCGCGCATCCGCGACGCGCAGTTGATTCAGCACGGCGGCCCGTTCCTCGTCCGAAACGCGGGCCAGCCATGCCTTGCCCGCGGCGCTGGACAAGAGCGGCAAGGCGGCGCCGATGTCCGGCCGGGTCTGCAAGGCTTCGTTCGACCTGGCCGTCTCCACGTACACCATTTGCAGGCGGTCGCGCACCACCAGCGACACGGCGCCGCGGGCGTGATCGGCCAGCAGCTTCATCGACGGCCGCGCCAGTTGGCGGATCTGCATGCTTGCCAGCAAGGGGTAGCTCAACGCCAGCACCGCCCCGCCCAGCCGGTAGCGTGCGGGCGTTCCCAGACGCTGCAGAAAACCCAGTTCGACCAGCGTGTGGGTCAGGCGCGCCACGGCGCTCTTGGACAGCCCGGTCTGCTGGGCGAAGTCCTTGTTCGCCAGCTCGGGCCGGTCGGCCCGGAAGCAGGCCAGGATATCGATGCCGTGGGCCAGGGTGGTGGCAAAGTCCCGGTCGCGATCAGGCTGCATCCTGGCGCTCCAGCAGTTTCTCCACGCGCGCTACCAGGGTCAGCAGACGCGGAGCGATGCGCCGGCGCAGATCGCCCGCGCGCAGCCGCCGCACCGGCACGCCGCAATTGAAGACGAACACCTGGCCGTCGACGGGGCGGCGCATCGGCACCGCCACGGCGTGCACATCGGCATGCCAATAGCCCTCGGCCACGCAATAGCCATGGGCCGCGTAGTCGCGCCGCGCCTGTTCCCATCCGGCGGCCATGCACTGCCAGGCCGCGGGATCCTGCTGGCGCAGCGCCCGCAGCAATCCGTCCGCTTCGGCGGCATCGGCCCGCGCCAGCCAGGCGCGCCCCATGGCCGATTGCAGCAGGGGCAGCATGGCGCCGATGTCGGGCCGGAACGCCACGGCATCGTGGCCGCGGCAGGTTTCCACGTAGACCATGTGCTGCCCGTGGCGCATGCCCAGCGATGCCGAGCCGCCCGCGGCTTCCGCCAAGCGGGCCATCAGCGGACGCGCCAGTTGCCGCAGCTTGATGCTGGCAAGCAGGGGATAGCTCAGGGACAGCAAGGCCGTCCCCAGACGATAGCGGCGCAGGCTGCTGTCATACCGGAGCAGGCCGCGCTGCACCAGCGTGTAGGTCAGCCGCGAGATGGTGGCCTTGGACAGGCCCGTGCGATCGGACAATTCCCGGTTGCTGAGCGCGGGCTCGCCGTGCCGGAAGGTCTGCAGCACCGACAGGCCATGCGCCAGCGTGGTGGCAAAGGCGGGGTCGGCGTGGCGGTCGCCAAGAGGAGTGGTCATGATCACGGTCCGGAACGGGCGTGGCCGTGCAAGGCGCGGCCAGGTGCTTCGATGATAGGCGAAACCCTCGTCCGGCGGCCGGCAGCGCGTTCAAGATATCAAAACACTTGTCTCGCAATGTCCCGCCCTTTGTTAGCCTGGATTCCCGATGGACCCAGGCCGCATTCGATGGCCGGGCGCCAAAAAAAACGGAGACACAACATGATCAGGGACCCTGACGGATTCCCCGCCTTTCTCGATTCGCTGCGCCGCTTTGTCCGCGCGGAACTGGCCCCGCGCGAAGCCGAGGTCGCCCGGCTGGACGAGGTGCCGGCGGATCTGGTCAGCGCCATGGCCGGCCAGGGCATGTTCGGGTATTCGATCCCCGAGGCCTACGGCGGCGCGGGAATGACCACGGAGGAACTGATACGGGCCGCCATCGAGCTGTCCCAGTGTTCCGTGGCGTTCCGGGCCAGGGTCGGCACCAATACGGGCATCGGGTCCGAGGCGCTGGTGGCCGACGGCACCGAGGCACAGAAGGCCCGCTATCTGCCCCGCCTGGCGTCCGGCGAGTTGACGGGGTGCTTCGCCCTGACCGAGCCGCAGGCCGGCTCCGACGCGACCGCCCTGCGCACGACCGCCGTCCGCGATGGCGACCACTATGTGCTGAACGGCGAAAAGTGCTTCATCACCAACGCGCCGCTGGCCGGCCTGTTCACCGTCATGGCGCGCACTGACGAGCACGCGCCCGGCGGCAAGGGTATTTCGGCGTTCATCGTCGAACGCGGGACGCCGGGCCTGTCCACCGGCCAGCCCTACGACAAGATGGGTCAGGCCGGGTCGCCCGTGTCAGCCGTCCACTTCGACAATTGCCGCGTGCCCGCTGCCAACATCATCGGCGGCCAGCCCGGCATGGGCTTCAAGACGGCGATGAAGGTGTTGAACAAACAGCGCATCCATCTGGCCGCGCTCTGCATCGGCCCCGCCATCCGCATGCTCGACGACACCATGCGCTTCGTGGCCGAGCGCCAGCAGTTCGGCAAGCCGCTGATGGATTTTCAACTGATCCAGGCCATGCTGGCCGACTGCCAGACCGAGATCCAGGCCGCGCTGGCGCTGGTGCTGCAAACCGCCCGCGAGCGCGACGAAGGCCGCGACGTCACGCTCAACGCGTCGATCTGCAAGTATTTCGCCTCCGAGATGTGCGGCCGCGTGGCGGACCGCTGCGTGCAGATGCACGGCGGCTACGGCTATGTCGCCGATCACGGCATCGAACGCTTCTATCGCGATGTGCGCCTGTTCCGCCTGTACGAAGGCACCAGCCAGATCCATCAACTGACCATCGCCCGCCACACGCTGACGCAGGCAGGCTATACGCCCGGCCGCTAGGCGGGGCGCGACCCGGGACCGCGGCCACAAGAAGCCGGCGGCCCACAAACCAAAGGAGACTCACATGCTGCAAAAGCACCTGCCAAAATGGATCGCCGCCGTGGCGGCAACATTGGCCTGCGTGGCCCTGCCGCCCCAAGCCGCGGCCGCCTACCCCGACAAGCCCGTCCGCCTGATCATCCCGTTTGCCCCCGGCGGATCCACCGACATCCTGGGCCGGCTGCTGGCCGAGGCCCTGCACCCCATTCTGGGCCAGCCGGTCATCGTGGAAAACAAGCCCGGCGCCGGCGGCAACATCGGCGGAGACTTCGTGGCCCGCGCCGCGCCGGACGGCTACACGCTGCTGCTGGCGGCCGCCGGCCCCACGGTCGTCAATCCCAGCCTGTATGCCAACATGCCGTTCAATCCCGCCAAGGACCTGGCGCCCATCAGTTGCCTCGAGCGCGAGCACAACCTGATGGTGGTGACGAAATCGATGCCGGTAAAGACCCTGCAGGAGTTCCTGCAATACGCGCGCAGCAACCCCGGCAAGCTGTCGTTCGGCTCGCCGGGCAATGGGTCTCCCGCGCAATTGGCGGGCGAACTGCTCAAGCAGCAGGCCGGCCTGCAGGCCGAGCACGTGCCCTACAAGGGCACCGGCCCCGCCGTCACCGACCTGGTGGCCGGCCACATCGACTTCATGATCGACAACATGCCCGCGCTGCTGCCGCAAGTGAAGGCCGGCAGCCTGCGCGCACTGGCCGTGCCCAGCGACCAGCGCGCCACGGCGGCGCCCGACATTCCGACCTTCGACGAAGCCGGGCAGAAGGGCTTTGTGGTGATGGCCTGGAAGGGCTTGATGGCGCCCGCCGGCACCGACCCGGCAGTGATAGAACGCCTGCACGCCGCGGTGGTCAAGGCGCTGCAGGATCCGCAACTGCGCGCGCGCTTCCAGGAGCTGGGCGCCGAGCCGCTGGGCAGCACGCCGGCCGAATTCGCCAAGCAGATCGCGGACGAAACCGCCTGGTGGGCCAAGCTGGTGCAGTCCACCGGCACCCGCATTCAATAGGCCATCCGGGGACACCGCCATGCATCCAATCATCCAAACGCTGCGCGCCCTGTGCGCGATCGCCCTGGCCGGGGCCGCCGGGGCCGCGCATGCCGCCTCGGCGTATCCCGACAAGCCTATCCGCCTGATCGTGCCCTATGCGGCCGGCGGCGGCACCGACACCGCGGCTCGCATGATCGCGCGCAAGCTGGCGCCCCTGCTGGGCCAGCCGGTGGTGGTGGAAAACAAGCCGGGCGGGGCCACGCAGATCGGCACCGCGTATGTCGCCGGCGCCGCGCCCGACGGCTACACCCTGCTGATGGGCACCGCCAACCTGGCGACCAACAGCGTGCTGTACCGCAAGCTGCCCTACGACGTGCGCAAGGACCTGACGCCGGTTGTGTGGGCCACCGACGTGCCGGTCTACCTGCTGCTGCCGGCCGCCAGCCCCATACGCACCCTGGACGACCTCAAGCGCGCCGCCGCGCAGCAACAGGGCCTGACGTTCGCCACGGCGGGCACGGGCAGCATTCCGCATCTGGCCGGCGAACAGTTCGCGCACCAGACCGGCATCGCGCTGCGCCACATCCCCTACAAGGGCAGCAGCGAGGCCGCCACGGCGCTGGTCGGCGGACAGGTGCAGATGAGCTTCGACAACCTGCCTCCCGTGCAGGCGCAGGTCAAGGCCGGCCGGCTCCGGCCGGTCGCCATCGCGGCGCAGGCGCGCAATCCGGACCTGCCCGACGTGCCCACGCTGACCGAGCTGGGCGTGCCCCTGTCGGCCTCGTCGTGGTGGGGTGTCATGGCGCCGGCCGGCACGCCCAAGGACGTGGTCGCCCTGCTGAACCGCCAGGTCAACGCCGTGCTGGCCGACCCCGAAGTGCGGAGCTACTTCACCGGGCTGGGCATGCAGCCCACGGGCGGCACGCCCGACGCCTTCGGCCGGCATATCTCTGACGAAACCGACAGATGGCGCGCCGTCGTGAAACAGGCCGGCGTGAAGATCGAGGAATAAGCCATGCATCCCCAACAAGAACGCAACGACGCCCAGACGCGCGACCTGTGCGAACGGGTACGCGGCTTTGTGGACGACATCGCCATCCCCGCGGAATCGCCCGCCATCGCGCGCGACGTCGCCGCCCTGGACGAACGCATCGCCGGCCTGCGTGTACAAGCCCGGCAGGCAGGCCTGTATGCGCCGCAATTGCCCGCCGAACAGGGCGGACTCGGCCTGGGCTGGCGCGCACTGGCACTGGTGCTGGAAGAGGCCGGCCGCGGCTTTCTTGGCCCGGCGGCGCTGAACTGCGCCGCGCCCGACCAGCCCAACATGTTGACGCTGCTGCGCCTGGGGACTCCGGCCCAGCAAGAACGTTTCCTGGCGCCTCTGGTGCGTGGCGAGCAGCGCGCCTGCTTTGCCATGACCGAACCCGCCCCCGGCGCCGGTTCCGATCCCTCCATGCTGCGTACCCGGGCCGAGCGGCGCGGCCAGCGCTGGGTGCTGAACGGGCACAAACAATTCATCAGCGGCGGCGTGGGCGCGGATTTTGCGCTGGTGCTGGCGCAAACCGATGTGGGCGCGACCTTGTTCGTGGTGCCGGCCGCGACACCCGGCTACCGGGTCGTGCGCGACATCGGCATGGTCACGGTCTATCAGATTGGCGGCCATGCCGAGATCCTGCTGGAAGACTGCGAAGTCGGCGAAGACGCGGTGCTGGGCGAGCCCGGGCGCGGACTGGAGTATGCGCAGATTCGCCTGGAGCCCGCCCGCCTGTCGCACTGCATGCGCTACATCGGCCGCGCCCGGCGCGCGCTGGAAACGGCGCAGGCCTATGTCGCCGGACGCGAGTCATTCGGCTCCCGCCTGGCCGACCTGCAGCAGATCCAGGCGATGGTGGCGGATTCGCACATCGACCTGCACGCCAGCCGCCTCATGACCCTGGACTGCGCCGGCCGCATGGACGACGGGTTGCCGGTCAAGCAGCACAGCGCGATGACCAAGGTCTTCGTGTCCGAGGCCGTGAACCGCGTAGCCGACCGGGCGGTGCAGATGATGGGCGCATCGGGCCTTTCCGAAGACACGCCGGTATCCATGATCTGGCAGGAAATGCGCCCCTTCCGCATCTACGACGGCGCCAACGAACTGCACCGCGCCACACTGGCGCGCCGCCTGCTGGCCCGCGCCTGAACATCGCAAGGAACCTCCATGACCCTACCCGAATTCCAGGCGTACCGCCTGCACGGCGGCCCCGACGGCGCGCCTCCGCAAGGACGCTTCGACACGATGTCGGTCGACCAGCTATCGCCCGGCGACACGCTCATCAAAGTGGCCTACGCGGGCTTGAACTACAAGGACGCGCTGGCCCAGGCCGGCCGCGGCGGCATCGTGCGCGACTATCCTCGCATCGGCGGCATCGACCTCTCCGGCACGGTGGTGCATTCCGCCGACCCGGCCCTGGAGCCGGGCCAGGAAGTCGTGGTGCATGGCTTTGGCATCGGCGTGGATTGCGACGGCGGCTATGCGGAATATGCGCGAGTGCCGCACGGCTGGGTGCTGCCCCTGCCCGCCGGCATCGGCTTGCAGGATGCCGCGGTACTGGGCGCGGCCGGCTACACCGCTGCGCTGTCGCTGCACTGGATGGAACACTGCGGCCTGGCGCCCGGCCAGGGCGAGGTGCTGGTCACCGGCGCCACCGGCGGGGTCGCCGGCATTGCGATCGATATCCTCAGCCAGCGCGGCTACACGGTATGCGCCATGTCGGGCAAGGCCGACGCGCGGGATTACCTGCGGTCGCTCGGCGCCAGCGACGTGATCGCGCCGCCCGATCTGTCCGGGCCGATCAAACCGCTGATGAGCGCCCGCTGGGCCGGCGTCATCGATTCCGTGGGCGGCAAGCTGCTGGCCCACGCGCTGGCCAGCCTGCGCCCGGACGGCGTGGCCGCCGCCTTCGGCAATGCGGGCGGCGCGGAACTGCCCTCCTCGGTCATTCCCTTCATCCTGCGCGGCGTCAAGCTGCTGGGCATCAACGCCAACAGCCCCATGCCGCTGCGCCGCGCGCTTTGGCAGAAGCTGGCAACCGACTACCGCCCATCGCGCCTGGCGCTTGCCTCGCGCGTCATCTCGCCCAAGGATCTGCCACAGGCGCTGGCCGCCATGCTGGAACGCGGCAGCATCGGCCGCAGCGTCGTGCGCTTTTCCTGAATCATCTTCATCGCCACCATGTCCCAGCCCTTCGATTCCTCGCTCTCCCGCCTGTTCAATCCCCGCAGCATCGCCATCGTCGGCGCGTCGGCCACGCCGGGCAAGATCGGCGCCATGCCGGTCGCCCTGCTGCGCCAGCACGGGTACGACGGACGCATCCTGCCCATCAATCCGCGCGCCAGCGTCATCCAGGACCTGCCCGCATTCCCCGACCTGGCCGCGCTTGACGCCGACGCCGACTTGGTCATCCTGGCCGTGCCCGCGGCCCATGCCGCGCAGGCGCTGGAGCATGCGCGCCCCGGCCAGGTGGGCGGCGCCGTGGTGTTCACATCGGGCTTTTCCGAGACCGGCGCATCCGGCGCGCAAATGCAGCAACGCCTGCTCGCCATTGCGCGCGAACGCGGCATACGCTTGCTGGGTCCCAACTGCCTGGGGTTCATGAACGTCCGGCGCAATGTCTACGCCACGTTCTCGCCCGCCCCCGCCAACGGCGCGGTCGCCGCGGGCGGCATCGGCATGGTGTCGCAAAGCGGCGCCTTCGGCGCCTATGCCTACAGCATGGCGCGTGAGCGCGGGCTGGGTCTGTCGCACTGGATCAGCACCGGCAACGAGGCCGACATCGATGTCGCCGATTGCATCCAATGGCTGGCGCACGATCCGGACACGCGCGTCATCATGACCTACATGGAGGGCTGCCGCGACGGCGCCAAGCTGCGCCGCGCCCTGGCCGCCGCGCGCGACGCCGGCAAGCCCGTCGTCGTCACCAAGATCGGCCGCACCCAGGCCGGCGCGCAGGCCGCCGCTTCGCATACCGCCGCGCTCGCCGGCGACGATGCCGTCTACGACGCGCTGTTCAAACAGTACGGGGCGCTGCGCGCGCGCACCATCGAAGAGTTCTTCAATCTGGGCTATGCACTGGACACCTGGAAGCACGCGCCGCAAGGCAGGCGCCTGGGCATCTTCACGATCTCCGGCGGCGTCGGCGCGCTGATGGCGGACGAGGCCGAAGAAGCGGGCTTGACGCTGCCCGAGCCCGCGGCCGACGCACAGGCCCGGCTGCTCGAGCGCGTCGCCTTCGCCAGTGCCCGCAACCCGGTCGACGTCACCGGCCAGGCTGTTTCGGAACCCGGACTGCTGCTGGCCACCGCCGAGGACATGCTGGCGGACGGCCGCTACGACGCCCTGGCCGTCTTCCTGGCGGCCGCGGGCTCGTCCGAAGCGCTGTGGCCCACCTTCGAGGCCTTTGCCAAGCAGCTGCAGGCCAGCCATCCCGCCGTGCCCCTGATCATCTGCGCGCTGTTCCCGCCCGCCCGCCGCCGCGAACTGGAACGGCTGGGATGTCTGGTATTCGCAGACCCCAGCGCCGCGATCCGCACCATCGGGGCCGTGGCGGCCTGCGCCGGCGCCAGGGAGGCCGCGGCGGCCAACACGGAAGACGATGGCGGCTTGGCAAGCATCACCGGCACCGCGCCGGTCCTGGACGCCTACAACGAGGTCCAGGCCATGGACCTGCTGCGCCAGGCCGGGTTGCCCGCCTCCCCCTGCACGCTGGCCGCCGACGCCGACGCCGCCGTGCTCGCCGCCGCGCGCCTGGACGCCCCCGCCGTGCTGAAAGTGGTATCGCCGGACATCCTGCACAAGAGCGACGTCGGCGGCGTCAAACTCAACGTCTCCGGTGAAGCCGCCCTACGGCGCGCCTTTGCCGACATCATGACCAGCGTACGCCAGCATCGCCCCGACGCCCGCATCGACGGCATCCTCGTCGCGCCCATGGCGAGCAAAGGCGTGGAATGCATTGCCGGCGTGCACTGCGATCCGGTGTTCGGCCCCGTCGTCATGTTTGGCCTGGGCGGCGTGTTTGTCGAAGTCCTGAAAGACGTCAGCTTCCGCCTGGCGCCCTTCGGCCGCGCCGAGGCGCTGGCCATGATCCGCGAAACCAAGGGCCACGCGCTCCTGCAAGGCGCCCGTGGCGCGCCCCCCTGCGATATCGGCGCGCTGGCCGATGCGCTGGTGGCGCTGTCCCGCTTCGCTCACGCGCGCCGCACCGACTTCAGTTCGGTAGAGATCAATCCCCTGCTGGCGTTGCCCGAAGGACAGGGCGCGCTGGCGCTGGACGCGGTGGTCATTCCCACCGCTTCGCGTGGCGGCGGACATTCGTCCTGATCCAATCGCCCAGGCGGTCGATGAGCGTGCGCTCGGTGCCGGCGCCGACCTGCGCCCGCAGCGACGCCTGCACCTGGTCGAGGGCCTGGGGCAGCGCCGCCATCAAGCCGCGCGCCACGGTCATGACATAGCGCTCGTTGAATCCCAGGTCCTGGGCCATCGCTTGTATCCGCTCCCGCCCGATGCTGCCCGGCTTCATCTCGCCGCCGATCGCAAAGGCGAACTTGCTGGCCAGTCCCGGATACATCGCCGTGCACATCAGGTCATAGAACGGCGCCAGGCGATATCGACCTTCGCTGGTTTGCAGCACCGACAGATTCTTGGCATGGCTGTCGTTGTTGCCGACGCACAGATTGAAAAGCACCCATTGCAGGAAGCGCTTGAGATCCGCCGCACTGATGCCTGCATCTTTCAACAGCCTGCGGCAATCCGCCAGCGACGGACCACCGTCCGATTCATACTTCACATCCGACGGCTTGCCCGCCAATTGGCACAGGTCCAACTGATGCAGACGCAGCAAGCTGCCCTGTCCATCCGGTACACGGTCATAGCGCTGGATCAGGCACGCGCGCGTATGCGGCTGATAGGTGGCATCCGCCGCGCCCAGTCCCAATTTGGCGGCCAGTTGCATCACCAGGGTCTCATTCAAGGCCGATGCCCACACGCCATCCACGCCGCGGATATCAGGCTTGAGGATGTGCCAAGACGGCGCCGTGCCCTCCGGCATCGCGGGTGAGCCATCCGGCATCACTGTCAGCAGAAGCTTGTCTTGCGCGCCCGCCAACGAAATACGCGTGCCTTCGGCGTTCTCAGCGGCCAGCGCCGGCACACCGTCATTTTTCAAGCGCGCAGCGATGTCCTGCCAAGTCGTGGGCCGGTAGCGAGGTGGTGCGGGCCGCTCGCCCTGCGGCAGTATCGTCAGTCCGCTTGCGGTATCGCCCCCGACGCTGCGCAGCAGGCCAAATACGGTGGTCGCATGGCGGCTAAGCTGCAAGAACTTGCGCACATGTCCTTCGGGCAGCAGGTTCTCAAAGTAGGCATGCACGGCGTCGCCCGCGTGAGCACCGCTTTTGAGCGGCATCGACGGCGCAATCGCTTGCGCATCAGGCCGGTCCAGCCAGGCCTGCGCATAGACAAAGCGCAACGGCCGCTCGTCGAACAGACGGCCAACCTTGCGGTCCGCCTGATACAGGTCCAACGCATCCGCGGCGGTCATGGCAGCCTTGCCTGCTTGGGCACTACTTGCACTTCCAGCCCCAGCAGGTCCAGCATGTCCAGCACCTTCTGTAATTGCAGCGTAGGCTTGCCCCGCTCCAGATCCACCACAAAGCGATTGCCGGTTCCTGACAGACCGGCCAGATCCGTTTGCAGCAAGCCCTGCGAGCGCCGCGCGGCCCTCACCACCTCACCCAGATCCGTCGAGGAGTGGATTGGCAACGGAAAGGTGTCCAATTCGGATGCCGCGGGCATGATGTTCCCCTGAATTACCGTTCGGTAATTTTATGGGGCTTCCAGGTGGAAAGCCACAACAGAATTACCGTTCAGTAATTTTTTCTGCATGACACGGTTTTCGGTTTAGGAAAATTACCGATCGGGAACAATCCCCCGACATCCACACTATCTGGCCAACAATTTACCGATCGGTAATTTACAACTAGCAGCCCCTGGTCCGCCCGCAAAAAGGGCGCCCTCAGGCGCCCCTCTCACCAACCACCGATGCCGCTTACTTCAGCAGCAAGGCATTCAGCCGCTTCACGAACGCCGCCGGGTCCGCGATCTGCGCCCCTTCGGCCAGCAAGGCCTGATCCAGCAGCAGGCGTGCCCACTGGTCGAACTCGCCGTCATCGGCCGAACGGATGCGCGCCAGCAGCGGGTGTTCCGGGTTGATTTCCAGCACCGGCTTCACGTTGGGCGCTTCCTGGCCGGCGGCCTTCAGCATGCGCAGCAGATGCGGGCTGAGTTCATTCTGGCCCACCACCACGCACGCCGGGGAATCCACCAGGCGCAGCGTCACACGCACTTCCTTGACCTGGTCTTCCAGCGTCTTCTGCAGGCGCTCGACCAGCGGCTTGAAGTCCTCGGCCACTTCGGCCTGGTGCTTCTTTTCTTCCTCGTCGGCCAGTTCCGCCAGGTCCAGGCCGCCCTTGGCCACCGACACCAGCGACTTGCCGTCGAATTCGCGCAGGTACGACAGCATCCACTCGTCCACGCGATCCGACAGCAGCAGGACTTCAATGCCCTTCTTGCGGAAGATCTCCAGATGCGGGCTGTTGCTGGCCGCGGCGAACGTATCCGCCGTCACGTAGTAGATCTTGTCCTGGCCTTCCTTCATGCGCGACACGTAGTCGGCGAACGACACCGTCTGCGCCTGATCGCCCGAATTCGTCGACGCGAAACGCATCAGCTTGGCGATGCGTTCCAGGTTGGCCGAATCCTCGCCTGCGCCTTCCTTCAGCACCTGGCCGAACTCCGACCAGAACGTGGCGTAGTCTTCCGGCTTGTTTTCCGCCATGTCTTCGAGCAGCGACAGGATGCGCTTGGCCGACCCTTCACGGATGGCGCGCACATCGCGGCTTTCCTGCAGGATCTCGCGCGACACGTTCAGCGGCAGGTCCGCCGAATCGATCACCCCACGCACGAAGCGCAGGTACGACGGCAGCAACTGGTCCGCATCGTCCATGATGAAAACGCGCTTCACATACAGCTTCACGCCATGGCGGCCGTCGCGGTCCCACATATCCATGGGCGCATGCTTGGGCACGTACAGCAGTTGCGTGTATTCGCTGCGGCCTTCCACGCGGTTGTGTGTCCAGGCCAACGGATCGTCGTAGTCGTGCGACACCGTCTTGTAGAACTCGCGGTACTGCTCTTCCGTCACGTCCGACTTGCTGCGGGCCCACAGCGCATTCGCCTGGTTCACCGTTTCAAGTTCGTCGGTCTTGACCTGCTCGCCCTTCTCTTGGTCCCACTCTTCCTTGGCCATGCGGATCGGCAAGGAAATATGGTCCGAATAGCGGCGCAGGATCTCGCGCAGCTTCCAGCCATTCAGCAGCTCGTCCTCGTCGGCGCGCAGGTGCAGCGTCACATCCGTGCCACGGCCCGACTTTTCAGCGGCGGCAATCGTGAACTCGCCCTGGCCGTCCGATTCCCACTGGATCGCGTCCGTCGCGCCAGCGCGGCGGCTCACCACCGTGACCTTGTCCGCCACGATGAACGACGAATAGAAACCCACGCCGAACTGGCCGATGAGCTGCGCATCCTTCTGCTTGTCGCCCGTCAGTTGCGAGAAAAACTCCCGCGTACCCGAACGGGCAATCGTGCCCAGGTTGGCCACGGCCTCGTCGCGCGACAGACCGATCCCGTTGTCCGAAATCGTGATCGTGCGGGCGGCCTTGTCGTAGCTGACCGTGATCGCCAGTTCGCCATTGCCCTCCAGCAGCTCCGGCTGGTCGATGGCCTCGAAGCGCAACTTGTCGCAGGCATCCGACGCGTTCGACACCAGCTCGCGCAGGAAGATTTCCTTGTTGCTGTACAGCGAATGGATCATCAGGTGCAGCAGTTGCTTCACCTCGGCCTGGAACCCCAGGGTTTCGGACGCGGAAGTCGTGGCGGTTTGGCTCATAGTTCTACGTGGCTTTGAGAATAAATTAGGGACGGAATAATGGACGACTGGGGAGCGAAGCCCGCGCAGTCTCCGGGAAACCCTACTGATGTGGGGGCCTATTGGAACTTTTCAAGGCCGGGTGGCGATGCAGCAACCTGACAAGCGCCTGTCCCCGGTAAAATCCCGCACTTTTCTCACCTACCCCCGGCCGGCACTCCGCCATGCAACCCGCCTCCCTAGCCCAACCCGCCCCCCACAGCGCCCCCGACGACGACGCCCCCAGCCACGACCTGGTCTACGGTCCCGATGACCGCCCCGCGCCGCCCGTCGCCTTCGTCGCCGCGCTGCAGCACCTGCTGGCCATCCTGGTCCCCATCGTCACCCCCGGCCTGCTCATCTGCCAGGCGCTGGGCGTCAGCAGCCGCGACACCACCCTGATCGTGTCCATGTCGCTGGTCATCTCCGGCATCGCCACCTACGTGCAGTGCAAGCGCTTCGGCCCCCTGGGCGCCGGCCTCCTCATCGTGCAGGGCACCAGCTTCAACTTCGTCGGCCCGCTGATCGCCGGCGGTTCGGTCATGGTCAAGCAAGGCACCCCGGTCGAAGCCGTCATGGCCGCCATCTTCGGCGTCGTCATCGCCGGATCCTTCGTCGAAATGGGCATCAGCCGCATCCTGCCCTTCGTCAAACGCCTCATCACCCCGCTGGTCACCGGCATCGTCGTCCTGCTCATCGGCCTGACGCTCATCAAGGTCGGTCTCATCAGCATGGGCGGCGGCTTCGGCGCCATGGCCAACGGCACCTTCGCCAGCGCCGAGAACCTGACCCTGTCCGGCCTCGTCCTGGGCACCATCATCCTGCTCAACCGCGTACCGGTCGTCTGGATCCGCAGCACCGCGCTGGTCCTGGCCCTGGCCGTCGGCTACATCGCCGCCGCCTACATGGGCCGCCTGGACTTCACCGGCGCCCGCGAAGCCGCCCTGTTCCAGGTCCCCGTGCCGCTGCACTTCGGCCTGGGCTTCTCGTGGGCCCTGTTCGTCCCCATGCTGATCATCTACCTGGTCACGTCCCTGGAAGCCATCGGCGACGTCACCGCCACCAGCAAAGTATCCAAGCAGCCCGTCGAAGGCCCGCTGTGGATGCAGCGCATCAAGGGCGGCGTCCTGGTCAACGGCGCCAACTCGCTCCTGGCAGGCGTCTTCAACACCTTCCCCAGCTCCGTCTTCGCGCAGAACAACGGCGTCATCCAACTGACCGGCATCGCCAGCCGCCACATTGGCGTGTGGATCGCGGGCATGCTGATCCTGCTGGGCCTCTTCCCCGCCGTCGCCGGCGTCCTGCAGGCGGTGCCCGAGCCCGTGCTGGGCGGCGCCGCCATGGTGATGTTCGGCGCGGTCGCCGCGTCGGGGATCAATATCCTGGCCGGCATCCAGCTTGACCGCCGTGCATTGCTGATCATCGCCGTCTCGCTGGCCCTGGGCTTGGGCGTGTCGCAAGTGCCGGAAATCCTGTCGCATCTGCCGCATTCGGTGAAGAGCGTGCTGGAGTCGGGCGTGGCTACGGGCGGGATTTGCGCGCTGGTGATGAACTGGTTCTTGCCTGAGAAGAAGTCAGGCTGATGAACGCAGCCTGCTGAAGTAAGGCTGCTGAAGTAAGGCTAATCGAAGGCCCGCCTAGATGCGATCTCCGAGGCGGACCTCGATTAGATTTGGAAGCCTGGCGCGGTACGCCGGCACGTGCGCCGGCACCGCCGCAATGCCCGTCCGGGCGTCGCCTGACAATTTATGAAAGACCGCATATAATCGCTGTCTTCGTATCTCCCGCAGCCGTCATCTGGACGTGTTCGCGACCCCCTGCCCGGGTGGTGAAATTGGTAGACGCAGGGGACTCAAAATCCCCCGCCGCAAGGCGTGCCGGTTCGATTCCGGCCCCGGGCACCATCAAAAATCTTCTGAGTATTTATTCGCTTGGAAGGTTTCGCAGCACGAGCCCCGCACCGGGGAACTTCCCTGGAATTTTCGTCAGTCACAGCTTCGATACAGCGATGCGGCGATAGCGTCTGCCTCAACCTAGCGTCGACCGCACCCAAATCTCGCATTGACATATCGCTAAATCCCGATATCATGTCGCCATGGACCTGCTAGAAATATTCAAAGCTCTCTCGAATCGTACGCGTCTCGACATCTTGAGAGGACTGAAGGACCCCGCGAAAAACTTCCCTCCGCAGGACGAGGGGGACGTGCATACCGTGGGTGTCTGCGTCAGCAGTATTCAGGAAGGCGTCGGGCTGTCGCAGTCGACGGTGTCTGACTATCTTGCAACCTTGCAAAAGGCAGGCCTGGTCGAAGTGCGGCGCATCGGCCAGTGGACCTACTACAAGCGGAATGAAGCAGCCATCAGCGCACTTGCCGAGCTGATAGGAAAAGACCTGTAATTTTTTTACCCCATGATATCGATAATTCCCGATATCCCTTTTTATCGAAACGAGGATTTACTATGAAAGCGATCGTACTGACATCATTTAGCGGACCGGAATCGTTCGAACTGCGCGACGTGCCCAAGCCCGTACCCGGCACAGGACAAGTCCTGGTGCGGGTGCATGCCACCTCCATCAATCCGCTGGATTACCAGGTTCGACGGGGTGACTACCCCGATTTGGTGCCATTGCCGGGCATTACCGGACACGACGTATCCGGGGTTGTCGAAGCCGTCGGCCCCGGCGTGACGGCTTTCTCTCCAGGGGATGAAGTCTGGTACACCCCGCAAATATTTGATGGCCCGGGAAGTTATGCCGAATACCACGTTGCGGCCGAGAGCATTGTTGGAAAGAAGCCCCCCTCGTTGAGCCATCTTGAGGCGGCAAGCCTGACGCTCGTGGGCGGCACGGCTTGGGAAGCACTGGCCGTGCGCGCTGCGCTGCGAGTGGGCGAAAGCATCCTGATACACGGTGGCGCGGGCGGGGTCGGCCACGTGGCGATCCAACTCGCAAAAGCCATGGGGGCAAGGGTGTTCACGACCGTGCGTGAAGAGAACTTCGAGTTCGCGCGAAGCCTGGGGGCCGACGTGGTCATTGACTATGAAAAGGAGGACTACGTCGATGCCATCATGCGGGAAACGGGTGGCTCCGGCGTGGATGTCGTCTTCGACACCATCGGCGGCAACGCGTTGACGCGCAGCCCCGACGCGCTGGCTCAACTTGGCCGCGTTGTCACGATCGTGGACGTCGCACAGCCGCAAAACCTGATTCAGGCGTGGGGCAAAAATGCGAGCTATCACTTCGTTTTCACAAGACAGAATCGCGGCAAGCTTGATGAACTGAGCGCACTGATAGAGCGCGGCCAACTACGGCCACACGTGGGCGCCGTCTATTCGCTGGCCGACATTCCGCTCGCTCACGCTCGATTGGAGACGCCCAATAATGGCCTCCGGGGAAAAATCGCGATTGCGGTGGAGCCGTCGACTCACTGAACGCGCACGTCGTTTCGACACCGCCGAAGCTTCAACTCGGCATCGGTTCGGGTATCACATTTTCCGAAGAATACGGCCCGCCGCCGCGCTGGGAAAACGAAGCGGGGTGCGTTGCAATTCCCTGTCTCTGGTGCAGACGGCGAGGCCCCAGGGTTTCGCGGGCAGCGCCCGCCCTTTGGGGCCGGGCCTGCCTGGAGACCGGCGCCATCAGCTGGCCCGGTCACCATCCGGATATAAACCGTGCCTATCCAGGCCCAGCTTGTCCATACTTCAAGTTGCCCATACACAACGGGCGACCGCAGCCAAATAATGGCTCGCATCCAGAGTCCAAATAGCCTAATCCGTCAAAAGACCCGCCAGCGCCGCATTTCTGGCTCGGCGCGTCGGACGGATCGCTGGGCTGCCTCACCCGTCGCGCTGGGCATGCCCCACCCTTGATTGCGGACCCGCCGTTGGAACACCCCGGCACCGCTACGCCAAGCCTGCACCCGCCGCCACTCCCCCACTTCCCCGCAGTCCTGACCCCGCTGACCGTCCATCACAAGACTCGCTCACCGCATCAAGACCTCGTCCGGCCTAACAGGCCATCACCTCAAGGAGAAATCGACCGCCCCTTTACCGAAGATCAGCAGCCCGGCGGCAGTCTCAGTCGATGCCGGGTTTCACGCCCGGGCCAACTCTCGAGCCCCAGGCGACTTATGAACCTGTGCAATCCCTGCACGGTTACATCGAACGCTTACTTATATTGTTGGAGGACACTGTCATGTCAGGAAAGAACAACAATACCCCACGGGTGGACAACCCGGGCGAAGAAGACGACGGCGGACCGGCCACCGGTAAACCCGCCTCCGGGGCGCCCGAGAACCCGGACTCTGACTCCGCCGGCCTTGAAGCACTGAGCCAAGAGGCGGAACAACAAGCCGTTTTTGCCGAAGCGGGTGTTTCGGACGATCTGCTGGCGCTCAGGGATGCGATCGAAGCGCAGTTGCTCTCGGCGTCCGGCGAATTCCGGACGCTGTCGGAAGGCCCTTCGACCGAGGGCATCGTCGGTGTCGGGATCGGTTTGCCGGACCCGACCAACGTCACCTTTGGCGCCGGCGGACCGGGCGAGCCGGTGCTGACGATCTTTACCGAGAGCGCCATGCCGCAGGAGGCAGTGCTGGGCCAGGTTGCACGGGCGGCCGGCACGCGTTCGCTGTCGAGCGTGCCGGTGCAGCAGGTGCCGGTTGGCGTGGTGGACGCCTATTCGCATCGCGCGCGGCACCGGCCGGCGCCGGGCGGAGTGTCGGTGGGACACGTGAATGTCACGGCAGGCACGCTCGGAAGCCGGGCGATCGGGCTGACGGCGCCGTGGACCAATCGTCACCTCATTCTCAGCAACAACCACGTACTGGCGAATTCGAACGTTGCCAGCGTGAACGACAGCATCATCCAGCCGGGCGCGGCGGATGGGGGCCGTCATCCGGGAGACCAGATCGCGGTGCTTGCCCGCTGGGTGCCGATCAACTTCGGCGGCGCAGCGAACTTCGTGGATGCCGCGTTTGGCTGGGCGTGGCACGAGCGCATCCGCGGCGAGCAATACTATCTTTCGGGCGGCAGCGCCGCGTATTACCGCACTGGCACCGCCGCGCTTGCCGCTACGCTCGGCTTGATTGTCGGGAAGAGCGGCCGCACGACCGGCCTTACGCAGGGCCGGGTGACACAGATTGGCGTGTCGGTTAACGTGAATTACGGCGGCGGCCGCGTCGCCCTGTTCCGTAATCAGATCGCCATTCAATCGGTGAACAGCAACCCGTTCTCGGCGGGCGGGGATTCCGGATCGCTGATCTGGCATTGGGCGGCCGGCGTGCGGCCCGTCGCGCTGCTGTTCGCGGGCGGCGGCGGCACGACGTTCGCCAATCCGATTGGGTCCGTGTTTTCCGCGCTGAACATCAGGCTGTTGCCTTAAGAGGCCCTCGGCCGCCCTGTCGCGAATCGGGGCGGCCGATTACACTGGATTCGATCAGGTTAGAGGAGTTGGCGCCATGAGCGACACACAAACCCCAGGGCCAGATTTCTCCGGCGCCGGCCCCGTCGAATACGGCCCCGCCGAAACGCAATCGAGCGGCGCGGCCGGACAGTTGCTGGCCAGCGAGGAAGCGCGGCTGCTCGCCATTCCTGGCGTCGTGTCGGTCGGCGTCAGCACCGGACGCCCGGGAGAAGAAGCGCTTGCCGTGGGCGTGACGGATGCCAACGTGGCGGCGCGCCTGCCCCGGGAAATCAACGGCGTGCCTTTGGTGATTACGGTGACCGGGCCCGTGGACGCGCAGCGACAGCGCTGACGGCAACCCGTCCAGGGTGTCGCCGCGCAAGCAGCTCCTCTTCCGACTGTCATCACCGGTCGCAGCGGCCATCCTCGACGGATGATCCGCACCGCCGTGCAACCGGGGCCGCCCGGGTTCCGCGACGATATAAACGCTACGCGCCGGAAACGCTGTCCACGTACACCAGTCCCGCCGCCGCCAGTTTCTCCCGCATCCCATAAATATCCAGCCCCAGTTCACCGGCAGCCAGCCGCTTGCGCTTGCCCGCTTCGTTCAGCAGCCGCGCATCGCAGGCGTCGGCGACCTCGGCGGCCCGGGCGCGCGGAACCACGCACACCCCGTCGTCATCGGCAATGACGACATCACCGGGCTGCACCAGCGCGCCCGCGCACACCACCGGCACGTTGACCGATCCCGGGGTGGCCTTGACCGTGCCCTTGGCCGATACACACTTGGACCACACGGGAAACTTCATCTCTTTCAGCGCCGCCACATCCCGGCAACCGGCATCGATGATCAAGCCCTGCACGCCCCGTGCCCGCATCGACGTCGCAAGCAGCTCGCCGAACATTCCATCCTCGTTCGACGACGCACACGCCACGACGACGATGTCGCCCGGCTGGCAAAGCTCGATGGCGACATGCAGCATCCAGTTATCGCCCGGCTGCGCCAGCACCGTCACGGCGCTGCCCGCGATCGATGCGCCGGCATAGACCGGCCGCATATAGGGCTGCAGCAATCCGGTCCGCTGCTGCGCTTCGTGCGCGGTGGCGACGCCGGCCGTGGCCAGGCGGGCGATGACCGTACTGTCGGCGCGTGGGATGTTCCTGACAGCAATGCTCATGCCAGTTCTCCGGTGACTTGCGGAAACACGCGCTGGTAGCCTTCGGCGTAGACGATCTTCTGGTTGGAATTACGCGATGCCTGCACGCCCCGCTGCAGGGCGACGCGGGTGTAGTACTCCCACAGGTGTTCCTGCGCGGCCATGGTCTCGAAGGCGCGGCGCTTCTGGTCCCAGACGTCGGAGATATCCAGCAGCACTTCGGGTTTCCATTCGCACTGTTCGGGCTGGTGCGGCTCGAAGAGGAACACGGGCGGCGCGCCGACGACCGCTTGTCCGGGGTTGTGCCCATGCGCCTGCGCGATCACGCGCGCTTCCTGCGCGACGTGCGTGGCCAGCGGATGGTCGAAGTTGTAGGGGTCTTTTTGCGAGTGGGTCAGCACGAATTCGGGCTGCAGTTCGCGGTAGACGTCCACCAGTTCGAACAGCGCGTCATCCGACACGCGCAGCGGATAGTCGCCGCAGTCCATGAAACGGATGTCGGCGCCCAGAATGCCGGCCGCGAGGCGCGCTTCGTCGCGGCGGTTGGTCTTGACCTGCTCCAGCGTCATGCCGGCCTGCTTCCACAGCTTGGCCGATTCGCCGCGTTCGCCGAACGATAGGCACACCACGGTCATTTTCCAGCCGCGTTTGGCGTACAGGGCGATGGCGCCGCCCGCGCGCCAGACGAAGTCCGCGGAATGCGCGCTGACGATCAGCCCGTTCTTTTGCCGTTCCATTTCAATTCCTTTATGCGTGTGCGCCGGCCGGCACCGCCGCGCGGCCCCATGCCGGCGCGGGGCGCGGCTAGTCGGCCTTGATGCCCGCGTCCTTGATGACCTTGGTCCATTTGGTGGTTTCAGCCGCGACGAAAGCGCTGAACTGCGGGGCGGTGCCGGGCGTGACGACGGCGCCCATTTCGCCGAAGCGCTTTTTGACTTCCGGGTCTTTCAACGCGCTTTGCAGCGCGGCGTTCAGCTTGGTGGTTACCTCGGGCGGCAGGTCCTTGGGCCCGATCAGGCCCCACCACACCGTGGCCATGGCGCCAGGCAGGCCTTGCGACACCACGGTGGGCACCTCGGGCAGCATGGCGGCCGGTTCGTCGTCCAGCACGGCGAGCGCGCGCAGCTTGCCCGCCTTGACGTGGGAGACGACCTCGAGCGGGTTGATGGACATGAAGGAGATCCGCTGTCCCAACAGGTCGGTGACCGCCGGCGAGCCGCCCTTATAGGGCACATGAAGGGCTTTCATGCCGCTCTCGCGCTTGAGCAGTTCGCTGGCCAGATGGCCCGAACTGCCATTTCCCGCCGAGGCGTAGGTGAGCTTGTCGGGGTGCGAACGGCCGTAGTCGGTCAATTCCTTCAGGGACTTGAACGACGATTCGATCGGCACCACCACCGCCAGCGGCGCGTAGCCGATGGCGCCTACCGGCGTGAAGTCGTGCGCGGGATCGAAGGTCAGCTTGGAGAACAGGGCGCCGTTGGCGGCCAGGGTGTTGGACGCGGTCAACAGCGTGTAGCCGTCGGCCGGAGCCCGCGCGACCATGTCCATGCCGATGTTGGTGGCCGCGCCGGGGCGGTTGTCGACGATGATGGTCTGCTTCAGGGCATCGCCCATTTTCTGACTGACCAGGCGCTGGAAGAGGAACTGGGGTCGCCGCTGTTGACGCGCACCAGCCGTGGACTGGTGGCGGCGGGCATGGGCATCTCGATCCTGCCGGACACGTACATGAAGACCGGTATTCCCGGCGTGGCGTACCGTGAATTGGATACGCCGGATGCGCAAAGCCAGGTGCTGCTGGCGTATCGTTCCGAAGACGGTTCCCCGCTGGTGCAGCGGTTCCGCGAGGCCGCCCAGGCAGCGCAGTAGTCCGCCGCCGCGGCGGCTCGCAGCGGTTATTGGAAGGCCCGCGCCATGACACTCCGGCTGTTCGCGCTTACCCTCTTCGCCATGCTGGCCTTCGCCGGCAATTCGCTGCTGTGCCGCCTTGCGCTCAAGCAGACGCCCATCGATCCCACGACCTTTGTCGCCATCCGCATCCTGTCCGGCGCGCTGATGCTGTGGCTGCTGCTCTATCTGCGCCGGGAATCCGCCCGCCTGGAAGGCAACTGGGCCGGCGCGTTGGCCTTGTTCGCGTATGCCCTGGCGTTCTCGTATGCCTACACGCGCATCCCCGCTGGCACCGGCGCCCTGCTGCTGTTCGGCGCGATCCAGATCAGCATGATCCTGTACGGGCTGTTCATCGGCGAAAGACTGTCATTCCTGCAAGGCTTGGGAATCGGCCTGGCGATATGCGGGCTGGTGGCCTTGTTGCTGCCCAGCGTGGGCGCGCCGCCCCTGTTCTATGGGTTCCTGATGATTGTTTCGGGGGTGGCGTGGAGCATCTATTCGCTGCTGGGCCGCGGGTCGAAGAATCCGGCGGCCGCGACGGCGGGAAATTTCATACGCGCCACGCCCGTCGCGCTGGCGCTGTTCCTGGTTCAGTTCCTGGCGTCGCAGGTCCGGCTGGACGCCGCCGGCGCGGCGTATGCGGTGGTGTCCGGCGCGGTGACGTCGGGGCTGGGCTACATCCTCTGGTACGCGGCGCTCAAGCACCTGAACGTCACACGCGCCGCCACGGTGCAGCTCAGCGTGCCGGTGCTGGCGGCGTTTGGCGGCACGCTGTTCCTGGATGAACCGCTGACAGGCGTGCTAATGGCCGCGTCGGCGCTGGTGCTGCTGGGCGTGTCGCTGGTGATCCTGAACAAGCGGCCGGCGTAAGCCCATCCAGGCCATCGGAAAGCGGGCCGCTCCAAAGAGCGGCCCGCCACAGTCCGTCACATGCCCCGCGCCGGGCATTTCAACCGCAAGGATCAGACACTGTCCAGCGCCGACCGGTCCACGCCTTCCGCGGCCAATTGCGCGGCCCGCATCTCTTCGATGAAGACCGGCGCGCACAAGCCGCCAACCAGCGCGGCCAGATCATGGTTCGCATCGTCATAGGCATGCCGGCCGCTCAGCATGTTGAGCGAACCGATCACCCGCCCCTCGTGCCGCACCGGGATGTTGAAGGCCGACTGCAGCCCCCGGTCGATCAACATCGGCGCCTCGGAGAACACGGTGCGGACATCGTCCTCGTTGCTGGCCACGTAGATCTGCCCTTCCTGCAGCACAAGCCGCGACCACGGTCCATTGCCAGTGGCCTTGAAGCCGCCGAGCGGGCTGATGCTCTCGTCCGAGGTATGCAAGCGCTTCATCAGGCGGTGCGCTTCCAGGTGTACCAGCGCAGTGAAGAGCTTGTGGCCGAACGCTTCTTGCAGCAACGCCGATATCGCGCCCCACTGCGCCTGCCGGTCGCCGGCCAAGCCCAGCGCGCGAGCGTGCGCGGCCAACAGTCCCAATACCGATCCCGATGCGGATGCCGATGCCGCGCTCATGCCGCGATCTCCTCAAGCACCACGCCGCGCGTGTTCTTGCCATAGAACAAAATGCCCAGCCCGCCAACCAGCAGGATGGCCGTCATCATGGCGAACACGCCGGCAAAGCCCAGCACCGGATACGCCACGCCCACGATGGTTGGCGACGCGATCGAGCCGATCCGTGCGAAGGCCGACGCCGCGCCCATGCCGGTGGCCCGGATGGAAGTGGGATAGATCTCGGCGGTGTAGGTGTATTGGCCCGCGATCACGCCATTCATGCCGAAGGACAGCAGCATGCTCAGCATGATGATCTGGTGCTCGCCCGTGGCCAGCGCCAGGCCCAGCGCCGACAGGCACGACAGCAGCATATAGGCCAGGATGGTGTACTTGCGGCCGATCCGGTCATTGAAGTACGCGGCCGAGAAGTAGCCCGGAATTTGCGCCAGATAGATCAGGATGGTGTACGAGAAGCTCTTCGTGATGGTGAAGCCGCGTTCGACCAGCAGGCTGGGAATCCACACCAGGAAGGCGTAGTAGCAGAACAGCACGGTGATCCAGAAGACCCACACCAGCGCGGTGGTGCCCAGGTATTGCTTCGAGAACAGCGAGGCCAGCTTGGCCATCGCGCCCTCTTGCCCGGCCGGCACCGCCGCGGCCTTGCGCGTTGCGACCGGCGTGGGCAACGGACGGCCCAGGTTCTGCTGCACTTCGGTTTCGATCAACGTGCAGATACGGTTGGCTTCTTCGGTCTGGCCGGAATGTTCCAGCCAGCGCGGCGATTCGAACAGCGACTTGCGCCACCATAGCAGGAAGACGACCGGCACCGAGGCGATGATCATGATCCAGCGCCAGCCGTCGTCGCTCAGCGGCACGATGAAGTAGCCCAGCAAGGCCGACATCACAAAGCCGAAGGAAAAGAACCCGGCCAGCGCACCCGTGAAACGGCCACGGTATTTGCTGCTGACGAACTCCGCCAGGTAGGGCGCGATGATGGCGCCTTCCGCGCCCATGCCGATGCCGGCGATCATGCGCAGGATATAGAACTCGTGGTAGTTCCTGGCGAAGGCATTGATGAAGGTGGCCACGCAGAACAGCAGCAGCGCCCACATCATGATCTTCTTGCGGCCGTAGCGGTCGCCCAGGATGCCGGAGAACAGCGCGCCAACCAGGAATCCCACATACGTGCTGCTGGCGATCCAGCCGACCTGGCCGGTGCTCAAGCCCCATTGGGTGCGCAAAGAGGGAATGATGAAGGCGATGATGCCGGCGTCCAGCGCTTCGAAGGCGAGCCCCAGGCCGCCGATCAACAGCAGCCTGAAATGAAAGCTGCTGAAGGGCAACCGCTCCAGGCGGTCCGATACGGAATACATGGTGAGAGAGTTCCGGAGAGAAGTGGAAAGAGAACGTCAGCAGTCGTTCTTGTGCAGCAAGCCGCGGTTCACGATCAGCTTGATCGATTCCGGCTTGGTCAGCAGTTCGATGTTGTCCAGCGGGTTGCCGTCGATCAGCAGCAGGTCGGCGTAGGCGCCCTCGCGGACTTCGCCCAAGAGGCCTTCCTGGTTGAGGATCTCGGCGCCGATCAGGGTGGCTTGCTGGATCACCTTGGCGTTGCCCAGCACGCGGCTGCGCAGCACCAGTTCATCGGACTGCATGTAATGGGTCTCGCCCAGCAGGTCGCTGCCGTAGCCCATCTTCACGCCCACCTCGTCCAGGATCTCCAGGGCCGTCAGACCCTGCGTGCGGACCGTGGCGATCTTCCTGACGGAATCGGCCGGCAAGCCATAGCGCTCGCCATCGTTGGCCAGGCCTTCGTAGGTAATGAGCGTGGGCACCATGTAGGCGCCGTGGTCCTTCATCACCTGCGCGGCCTCGCGGTCGACCAGATTGCCGTGTTCGATGGTGCGCACGCCGCAGCGCACGGCGCGCGAAATCGCCCGCGGCGTGTAGGCGTGCGCCATGACGTAGGTGTTGGCGTTGCTGGCCTCTTCCACGATGGCGATCAGCTCGGCTTCCGAGAACCCCAGGTTCTGGATGGGATCGTTCGGCGAAGCCACGCCGCCGGACGCCATGACCTTGATCTGCGTGGCGCCCTTCAGGATTTCTTCGCGTACCGCCAGGCGGCAGTTGTCGACGCCATCGACCACCCGGCCGATGTTGCCGATCTTGACCGAGCACGGGCACGGGTCAAGTTCATCGTTGCGCTGGCGGAAATCGCCATGGCCGCCGGTCTGCGACAGGGCCTTGCCCGAGCAGAACAGCCGCGGCCCGTCCACCGTTCCATCCAGCACGGCCTGCGCCAGCGCCCAGTCCGCTCCGCCCGCATCTCGCACCGACGTGAAGCCGCGGTCCAGCATGCCCTGCATGATGGGCAGCGCGCGCAGCAACGCCAGGGCGTTGGGCAGCGCGGCCACGCGGCCCAGATTGAACGACGAGGCCACCACGTGCACGTGGCAGTCGATCATGCCGGGCATCAAGGTCATGCCCTTGGCGTCCACGACCTGCGCATCCGGATGCGCCAGGTCATCGGCGCTGATGCGGGAGATCATCCCGTCTTCGATCAGCACATTGGCCGCGCTTTCGAGGACCAGCGATCGGGTATTGAGGATCTTGCAATTCTTGACTACAACCGGCTTCATAAATAAATCACGCTATCCGTTCGACAATGCAGAAAATTCAGCATGGCGAACTCTACCGGTACAATCGAAACGTCCGATACCGGGTCTCCCCCTATGCATCCGACACAAATTCGAACAGCCTTATGAGCTTTGCTCATACCCCCCATGAGACGCCGCTGCCCCACCCTTTCTGAGTTGAATGCGTTTACCGCGGCGGCGCGTCACCTGTCGTTCTCGAAGGCCGGCAAGGAACTGTTCGTCACGCAAAGCGCCATCAGCCGGCACATTGCCACACTGGAAAGCTACCTGGGCCACGCGCTGTTCATCCGCGGCACCCATGGCCTGCAACTGACCCGCATGGGCGCAACGTACCTCAGCCTGATCCGGCCGGCCTTGCACACGCTGGAGAGCGCCACGTCGCAGGTCATGGCCACGCAGCAGTCCGCCAAATCGCTCAACGTATCGGCCGCGCCGACGTTCGCGGCGCAATGGCTGTTTCCTCGGCTGAAGACGTTCCGGGAGGTCAACCCGGACATCTCCATCAATTTCGTGCGCTACAGCGTCGCCGATTACAAAAGCACCGAACTCGACTTCGATGCGTCCATTCAATATGGCTACGGAGACTGGCACGACGGAGACGCCAAATACCTGACCGGCCGGGAAACCCGGCTGGTCTGCTCACCGGAATATCTCGAACAGCAGCCCATCGGCAGCCTGGAAGACATCAAGAAATGCACGCTGCTGCAGCACATCGAGATTCCGCTGTCATGGGAATACTGGTTTTCGACCTATATCGGCGATTATGACCGCGCCCGGTTCGGGCCCGGCTTCAATCTGTTTTCCATGATCATCCAGGCGGCGTCGTCGGGTTTTGGCGTGGCATTGATGCCGCATTGCCTGATAGAAAAGGAACTGGCCACCGGGCAATTGGTCGACGTGTTCGATCGCACCTTCGAAAGCCCGCTTGGCTATTATCTGTGCGCCCCGAATTGGCGCAGCAACATGGAAAGCTACGACCGGCTGAGCCAATGGCTGTCGCACGAGTGCTTTCATGGCGGCGCGGCGGACAAGGGCGTGGGCGCCCCATCCGCGAAACCCTGCGCCGCCGACTGCCCTTATTGCGCCGCGGATGCGGAGCGTGCCGCCACGGCGGGGGCAAAGGCCGCCCCGCCCATCAGGCCAGCTTCTGGCACGCCCGCCTGATCCGCGCGCAGCCCTCGTCCAGCAGGTCCATCGACGTCGCATAGGAAATCCGGAAGAACGGCGACACGCCGTAGGCCGCGCCTTGCAGCACGGCCAGATTCTCCTCGTCCAGCAGGTACAGGATGAAATCCTCGTCCGTGCGCAGGACCTGGCCGGCCGGCGTCTTCTTTCCCAGCAGTCCTTCGCACGACGGGAACACATAGAACGCGCCCTCGGGCACGTGGCAGGAGATCCCTTCGATCCGGTTCAGGCTGGCCACGACCCGGTCGCGGCGTTCCTGGAAGATGCGCGTGCGCGCGGCAATGAAATCCTGCGGCCCCGACAACGCCTCTTGCGCGGCCGCCTGGCTGATCGACGACGGATTCGACGTGCTCTGCGACTGCAGCTTGGTCATGGCCTTGATCAGCGCGGCGGGCGCCGCGCCGTATCCGATGCGCCAGCCGGTCATCGCATAGGCCTTGGACACGCCGTTGATCGTGAGCGTGCGCGCCTTGAGTTCGGGTTCCACCTGCGCCATCGTGGCGAATCGCCGGCCGTCGTAAAGGATGTGTTCGTAGATGTCGTCCGACATCAGCCACACCTGCGGATGGCGCAGCAGCACCTCGGCCAACGCCTTCAGCTCTTCACGCGTGTAGGTCGCGCCGCTGGGATTGTTGGGGCCATTCAGGATCAACCAGCGGGTACGCGGCGTGATGGCTTTTTCCAGATCGGCGGGCTGCAGCTTGAACCCGCGCGCCGGCGGGCAGGCCACGAAGACGGGCGTGCCGCCCGCCAGCAGCACGATGTCCGGATAGGACACCCAGTACGGCGTGGGCACGATGACCTCGTCGCCTTCCTCGACCGTGGCAAGCAGCGCATTGAAGATGATCTGCTTGCCGCCGTTGCCGACGATGATCTCGCTTGCGGTAAAGGCCAGGCCATTGTCGCGGCGGAATTTATCGCGGATGGCGTCCTTCAGTTCAGGCGTGCCGCCCACGTCCGTGTACTTGGTGCGCGATTGCGCCATCGCGCGCACCACGGCTTCGGTCACGTTCTCGGGCGTGTCGAAGTCCGGCTCGCCGGCCGTCAGGGCCACGATGTCGCGGCCGGTGGCGCGCAGCTCGCGCGCGCGCTGGCCGGCCATGGAGCTGGGAGAGGGTTTGATGCGGTGTATACGCGCGGCGATCTGGGGCATGAAAAATCCTAAGGGGTGAGTACGGATCAGGGGTTCGGGCGGCCGGGTTCCGGGCGGCGGATCATTGCCGCCAGTCGCGCAGGTAATCCAGGAATATGCGGTCCACCCGGGCCTCGTTGCCATCCGAATGCCCCGCCGAATGTGGGGTGACGATGACGTTCTCCAGATCCCACAGCGGGGACTGGCCAGCCAGCGGCTCGTGTTCGAAGACATCCACGTAGGCGCCGGCCAGCATCCCGGCCTTCAAAGCGGCTATCAGGTCGCGTTCGACAACGATCTCCCCGCGCGCCACGTTGACCAGCCGGGCGTGCGGCGCCATGCGCGCCAGCACGTCCGCGTCCACCAGCCCGCGCGTCCGGTCGCTGAGCGGACATGCCAGAATCAGCCAGTCGGCGCGGCCGGCGATATCCTTCAGGTCCTCGAAGGCAAACGTCTGCACGCCGTCCGACGCCGGCGCCGAGGCACTGCGCAGCGCAATGACGGTCAGGCCCAGCATCCGCAGATAGCCCGCCAGTTGCTGGCCTATCGGCCCCCAGCCCACCACCACGGCGGTCTGGCCGGCCAGGTCGCGCGGCAGCAGGCCGCCGATAAGCGGCGTCCAGGCGCGCTTGCGCTGGGCATCGAACATTTTGGGGAACTCGCGCGCCAATGCCAGGATGCCGGCCAGCGCGGTGTGCGCCACGACCTGCGCGTTGGCGCCCGACGAGGTCGTCACGCGGATGCCGCGTTCCTTGAGTTCGGCGAAGATGGGCCGGTCCGCGCCCGCCGAATGCACATGCACCCACGCAAGCCTGGGCGATCTGCGCAGGGAAACGTAAAAGGACTCCAGCGGCTCCAGCACCTGGTGCTTGGTCGAAAGCCCGGTGACATCGCGCGAGATGAACGCCAGATCGACGTCCGCCGGTTCATGGCCGTGCGAACGCGCCGCGATGACGGGTTCGAACGCGCGTTCGCCCAGCACTTCGGCAAGCGCGCCGCCGATACGGTCCAGGGTCTGTTCCGACATCAGAATGCGCAAGGGATGTTGTGTGTTCATGATGGCGGCCTATGTCCGGAACGAAGCATCCATGCGGTCCAGCTTGCGCAGCAGCGCTGGCCATTCCATGACGCCGTAGGGGCGCCGCGTGCCGGGCTGGTAGTTGTTCCAGGTCTGCTGCAGCACCGGGTCGGCGACGCGCGCGAACGGCGTATTGGCGGCCATGGCCGCAAGCTGTGAGCGGCAGGCCAGTTCCAGCCTGTGCATCCAGTTGAAGGCCGCGCCCACGCTGTTACCCACCGTCAGCGCGCCATGATTGCGCAGGATCAGCGCTTCGCCGGATCCCAGGTCGGCCACCAGCGATTCCTGTTCGGCCAGGTCCAGCACCACGCCCTGATAGTCGTGGTAGCCGATCTTCAGGAAACGCATGGCGGTCTGGGTAATGGGCAACAGGCCGCATTCCAGCGAAGACACCGCCATGGATGCCCAGCTATGCGTATGAATCACGCAGGCCACCTCGGGGCGCGCGGCATGCACCGCGCTGTGGATGACGTAGCCCGCCTTGTTGACGCCATAACCGAGGTCGCCGAAGTCGGGCGTGGACAGGATTGCGCCGGCATGGTCCACCTTGATCAGGCTGGACGCGGTGATCTCCTCGTACATCATGCCGTAGGCGTTGATCAGGAACGCGCCATCTTCGTCCGGCACGCGCGCCGAAATGTGATTGGCCATCATGTCCGACATGCCGTATAGATTCACCAGCCGGTAGCAGGCGGCAAGATCCACGCGCGCCTGCCATTCCTGGGCGGAACACCGGTCCCGCATCGATTCGATCTGTAATACGCCTGCACTGCTCATCGCTTGGACTCCCTCTTGCGCCAGACATTCGGCGACGCGTGCGCCACGCCGCTCCGAAAGAAATTCTAGAGTGAGGTTTTCTTCACTACAAATTGTTGATATTTGTTTATTATTCGGTTTTTCCAATATATCCAGAGCGCGCCCCGCGTGCGTCTGGCTCCGGGGCGCGACGATGAAGCGAAATATCTCGCTGCGGCATTTCCGCAGCTTCGTGGCGGTGGCCAACACAGGCTCGTTCACGGTGGCCGCGTCGCAGCTATTCCTGACCCAGTCGTCACTGACCGCCACGATCCAGCAGTTCGAGGAAGCGGTGGGCGTCAAGCTCTTTGACCGCAGCACGCGCCGCGTGGTGATGACGCCGGAGGCGGCGCGCTTCAAGGCCGAGGCCGAACGCATCCTCAGCCAGTTCGATGGCGCGGTCAGCGACCTGGAAGCGCTTTCCGAAGGGCGGCAGGGGCACGTCAGGATCGCCGTCGTGGCGTCGGTCACCAACTACTTCCTGGGCGATGCCATCGCCGCCTTCCGCCAGGCCTATCCGAAGATCACCTTCTCATTGCACGACGCCGGCTCCGAACAGGTCGAGAAAATGATCGCCAACGGCGATATCGATTTTGCGATATCCACGTCGCATCACGGGTTTTCCGAACTGGTCTACACGCCGCTGTTCGAGGACCGCTACGGTGTGATCTGCGCGGCGTCCTACGCCTACGCGCAAGGGTCGCGGCCCTTGAAATGGGCCGATCTGGATCCGGCCGAGTACGTGGGATTCACCGAAGACACCGGCATCGGCGTATTCCTGCGGGCGCACGCTGGCAAGCCCGGCTTTTTCGAGCAGCAGCACGACGAGGTTTCCAGGACATCGTCGCTGCATGCCGTGCTGCGCGGCGGCGGCCGCTATTCCATCCTGCCGGCCCTGGCGGCCAGTTCCATCGCGCCGCCGCGCACCGGCCGCGACGCCGAGCCGGCCTCCTTTGTGTTCCGCGAACTGAGCTCGCCCCGGCTGTCGCGCGAAGTCTGCCTGATCACCCGGCGGCTGCGCTCCTTGTCCGCCAGTTCCGAGCTGTTCCTGCAATACATGCGGCAGATCATCAGCGAAAAGCCCGTCCCTGCGGGCGTCCGGGTGCTGGGCGGCAAAGACAGGAAGACACGCCAGGCCGCCTCGGCGCCAAGCACGCAAGGCGCGCGCCGGGCGCAGACGCCGCGAAGCCGCGGCGCCTGACGCCGGGACAAATCCGCCTATTGCGTGGCGATCTTCGCGTCGCGCACCAGCTTGCCCCACTTGGCGCGCTCGGCCTCGATATGCGCGGTGAAGTCCTGCGCCGTGCCGCCGGTTGCCTGCGCGCCCAGTTCGGTGAGCTTCTTGCGCACGCCTTCATCCGCAAGAATGGCGTTCAGCTCGCGGTTCAGCTTGTCGACGACCGGTTGGGGCGTTCCCGCCGGCGCCACCACGCCCGTCCACGACAGGGATTCATAGCCCTTCAGTCCGGCTTCGCCCAGCGGCGGCACGCCGGGCAGGACGGACAGCGGCGTGGTGCTGGTCACGGCCAGCGCCTTCACCTTGCCGGATTGCGCCAGCGGCACCGCCGACGGCGCGTTGTCGAAGATCATGTTGATCTGGCCGCCCACCAGATCCACCAACGCCTGCCCGCTGCCTTTGTACGGCACGTGCATCAGGTCCACGCCCGCCATGTTCTTGAACAGCTCGCCGGACAGATGGGTGGAGCTTCCCGCGCCCGAGGATGCAAAGGAATACTTGCCGGGGTTCTCGCGGGCCAGCTTGATCAGGTCCGCCACGTTGGACACGGGCATGTCCTTGTTGACGATGAGCACATTGCTGATGGACGCGGTGTAGACGACCGGCAGCAGATCGCGGCTGGCCTTGTAGCCCGGATTGGCGTAGAGAAACTCATTGATGGACAGGATGCCCGTGGTGCCGAACAGCAGCGTCTGGCCATCGGGCGCGGCCTTGGCCACCACGGCGGCGCCGATATTGCCGCCCGCGCCCGAGCGGTTCTCGACGACGACAGGCTGCTTGAGCGCAACCGCCAGGCGCTCGGCCAGCAGGCGTCCGATCACGTCGGTCGATCCGCCGGGCGCGAAGGGCACGACCAGCGTGACCGGACCCTTCGGATACGCCGGATCGGCGGCGCTTGCGGTCGTGGCCCAGCCGCACAGGACGGCCGCGGCAATGGCGGCCAGTTTCCAGGTTTTCATTTTTTTCCCCTTGATGTGAGTTGCTGACAAACGCAACCCTGCCGATCATAGGGAGGCCCTTCCTCCACAACAAATGAGAAATTCCGGCGAATTATTCGTCTTTACAAATATATGCAGTCGGCGCGCCCTAGGTCCGGACAGCCTGCGTCTTCGGGCCGCGCAGCAGTTTCCCCGGCAGGTCGCCGGTGGCCTGCCCCACTTCGAAGATGGGCACACCGTTGACCAGCGTGGCGGCGTAGCCGTCGGCGCGCTGCACCAGCCTGCGTCCGCCCCCGGGCAGGTCGAACACCATTTCGGGGCAATGCACTTTCAGCGCGTCCGGGTCGATGATGTTCACATCGGCCTTGTAGCCCGCCCGCAGCAGGCCCCTGTCCCGCAGGCCGTACACCATCGCCGTGTCGCGGGTCTGGCGCCGGACGATGTGCTCCAGCGGCAGCAGGGGGCCTCGGCGGCGGTCGCGGGTCCAGTGGCTGAGCATGAAGGTGGGCATGCTGACGTCGCAGATGTAGCCGCAATGGGCGCCGCCGTCGGACAGGCTGTTGACGGTGTTGGCGTGCTGCATGAGCTGATGCAGGTGATCGAGGTTTTCGTAGGAATAGTTGAAGGACGGATAGTAGAGAATCGCCTGCCCATCGTTTTCCAGCATCAGGTCGTACACCATCTCCAAGGGCGGCCGGCCGGCGCTCGCGGCCATGGCCGCCACGCTTTCTTCGGGCAAGGGTTCGTAATCGGGTTCCTTGCCCAGGCGGTAGATCTTGTGAAAGCTGCTGAACAGGGTTTCCGCGCGGCGGTCCAACAGGCCGCGCTGTTCGTTCATGATCGTCTGGCGCGTTTGCGGGTCGCGCAGCCGCGCCAGCTTCTCGGCGAAGGGCAGCGCCTGCAGGGCCTGATAGCTCGGGTGCGCAATGAACGGATGCAGCGTGCTCTGCCAAGAGAACAGAATGCCCAGCGGGCGTCCGCTGATGCCGGCCAGCAGCGGCACGCCTTCGTCCCTTGCCTTGTCCAGCGTCAGGACGATCTGCTTCCAGACGTCCGGGGCGGCATCGGTCTGCTGCAGATTGAACAGCACCGGCAGGCGATTGTGGCGGGCAAGCTGCTCCAGCCAGGGAATCTCTCCTTCCATGGCGGGATGGTTCGCCGTCATCTGGAAAACGCCATGGCCGACTTCTCCCATGACCGAGCCCAGCGCGATGATCTCCTCGCCCGTGGCGAAGGTGCCCGGCGGATATTTGCGTTCGTCGTACTTGTGCAGGAAGGTGCGCGACGTCGAAAAGCCGACGGCGCCCGCCTGCAGGGCCGCGCGCACGACCTCGCGCATGGCCAGCAGATCGGCGGGCGAGGCCTCGTCGTGATGAATGGCGCGGTCGCCCATGACGTAGGCGCGCACCGCGCTGTGCGGTATCTGCGCCCCGATGTCCAGCGCCTTGGGCCGGCGTTCCAGCGCATCCAGATATTCCGGAAAGGTCTCCCAATCCCACTCGATACCCTCGGACAGCACGGACCCCGGGATGTCCTCCACGCCCTCCATGACCTTGATCAGCCATTCGCGGCGGTCCGGCTTGACCGGCGCGAAGCCGACGCCGCAGTTGCCCATGATGGCGGTCGTGACCCCATGCCAGGTGGAAGGGCTGAGATAGGGATCCCAGGTCGCCTGGCCATCGTAGTGGGTGTGGATATCCACCCATCCCGGCGTGACCAGGGCGCCCTCGGCATCGATTTCGCGCCGCCCCGGGCCCGCCTTGCCGCCCGCCTGCGTCACCCGCCCGCCGTCGATGGCGAGGTCTCCCGCAAAGGCGGCGCAACCCGAGCCGTCCACGATGGTCCCGCCGCGTATCACCACATCATGCATCGTCTTCTCCTGGCGCCCTCGCAGGCCCGTTTTTCCCGCCCACCCGCTTGCAAGCCGATTACTCCAGCACCAGCCCGATCCGGCGTATGACGTCGCCCCAGCGCGCGCTGTCGCGCTGGACGATCGCCGCGAATTCCTTCGGTCCCGCGCCGCTCACCTCGTTGCCCTGGGACACGATGGTCTGTGTGATATCGGGCGTTTCAAGCGCCGCGCGGAATACACCGGCCACGCGGTTCGCCAGTTCAGGCGGCATGTCGCCCGGGCCGAAGATGCCTTGCCAGCCCACGATGTTCAGCCCCTGTATGCCCTGCTCTTCCAGCGTGGGCAGCTCCGGCAGGACGCCCAGGCGGCGGTCCGTAGCCGGGCCGAGCAGCTTGACCTTGCCCGCGCGGGCGTTTTCGACCGCCGTGGCCGTGCCGTCGAAGTACACCTGCACGTCGCCCGCCAGCAGCGCGCGGCTGGCGTCGGCCGTTCCCTTGTAGGGCACATGGACGATGTCCGTGCCGGTCTTCATCTTCAGGATTTCGCCATTGAGGTGCGAGGTCGATCCCAAGCTGTACGACGCATAGTTGAGCTTGCCCGGATGGGCCTTGGCATACGCAATCAGTTCCGCCGTGGTGGAAAACGGCGCTTCCTTGGCGGCGACCAGCACGGTCGCCGAACGCACCGCCTGCAGGATCGGCGTGAAGTCCTTCACGGGGTCGTACGGCAGCTTCTTGTACAGGTGCGGATTCTGCGTATGGGTCACGACGATGGTGTACAGCAGGGTGTAGCCGTCGGGTTTGGCGCGGGCCACGTCCTGCGCGCCGATCATCGTTCCGGCGCCGGGCTTGTTATCGATGATGACGGACGCTCCGGTCTGCTGCGTCACCTTCGCCGCCAGCATGCGCGCCAGCGAATCCGAGCCCGAACCCGCCGGAAAAGGCACCACCATGCGTATCGATTTGCCCGCCGCGGGCCATGACGCGTCGGGCTGCCCGGCCGGCGCCGCAGCCGCCCCGAAACAGGCCAGGACACTCAAGGACAAGGCGCCGCCCCAGCCCGCCAGATGTGAAAACGACTTGTGGTTCATGGTGTCTCCTCAGCCGAGGTTGGCGGTGTCGCGACGTCGCGCAGCGCTCTGGATCGTGTTTTGCCGGCGGGCATTTCGGACAATGCGCCCAACGCCGCCGACAGCCAGTTGTAGTCTTGCCAACGGGGCGAATCAATTGCATATTTGGTGCATTCCCGATGAGAAATTCTCATGAGCCTGACGATACGTTCGCTTCAGCACTTTTCCGTCCTTGCCGAAGAGCGGCATTTCTCGCGGGCCGCCCAACGATTGCATCTGACGCAGTCCGCCCTGACGCGCAGCATCCAGGCGCTGGAGGAAACACTGGGACTGGTGCTGGTGGACCGGGCCTCCATCGGCGTGACGCCCACGCAGGCGGGGCAGATGGTGCTGGACCGGTCGCGGCGGATCCTGGGCGATGTGCTTGCCCTGCGCCGCGAAGCTGAACTGATACGGGGCCACGACTCCGGGCACGTCAGTTTCGGGGTGGGCGCATTCCCGGCCGCCGGCTTTTTGTCGCCGCTTCTGGTGCGCCTGGCGCGCGAACACCCCGGACTGAGCGTGCACGTCGAAATCGAAAGCTGGCAAAGGCTGCTGGACAAGCTGTTGCAGGACAAGCTGGACTTCGCGGTGGCCGTCACCCATAGCCTGCCGCCGCCCGCGGACTTCATCGTCCGGGCGCTGCCACCCCAGCACGGCGGACTATTCGTGCGTGCCGGGCATCCTTTGCAGGCGGCGCGCAAGCCCAAGCTGCGCGCGGCGCTGGCGCAATACCGCCTGGCCGCCACCGACCTGCCTCAGCGCGCGCGCGAATACCTGGCAAAGCTGTACCAGGTGGACGGCCCGGACGCGCTGCCCATCGCCTTCGAATGCGACAGCGTCGGCGCGCTGCGCGATGTCGCCCTGGGCAGCGACGTGGTGCTTTTCTGCACCCGCGAAGCCATCGCCGGGGAATTGGACCGGGGTACGCTCGTACCCCTGCCCTTGCCCTACCCCGCGTCCGGACCGCTGACGTATAACGTGATCCACCGGGCCCGCCGCAGCCTGTCGCCCACGGCCGAACGCATCATCGCCCTGGTGCAGGGTTTCCTGGCCGGCGAGGCGCCCGTTCCCACGCCGGGCGCACGGCGCCGGGGCGCGGCCCGGCGCGGCTGAGCGCCGTGCTTCAGCTCACCCGGCTGGGCAGCACCGCGCGCATCCAGCGCGACAGATGCGGCCGGATGCGCTGGTTGTGCAGCAGCACGGCGCCCAACACACCGATGAAGGCGCCGATCACCGTATCCAGGAACCGGGCCTCGATGACGGCCGCGGGATAGCCTTGGCCCAGATGCGGGGCCTCCGCCAGGAAGATCGTCAGCGGCGTGATCAGGACGACAGCGCTGGCGTAGTGGCGCACCACCAGCGTTTCGATGCCGAAGGACAGCGCCATCATGACCAGGCTCAAGGTCCACACATTCAAGGGCAGGCTGAGCAGCGCCCAGGCCACGCACAAGCCCACGGCGGTGCCCAGGATGCGGTGTAGCTGCCGGCTCCAGGCCGCACGCAGGCTGGCCCCCTGGATGATCGCCAGGCAACTGACCGGCACCCAGTAGGGGCGCGGCAGCTGCAGCAGTTCGGCCACCAGCAGCGAAATGCCCACGAACACGCCGATGATCACGGAGTCGTACACCACAAAATCGAATGTGGGACTGGGCAGTTCCGGCGCCGGCGGCGGCGGCGCCACGCGCGTCATGTGCAAGGAATACGCAAAGGCGACCAGGCACGCCACCAGGCAGCCCAGCGCCACCATGCCGACCCGCAGGGGCACGTCCTCCAGCCGTCCGGGCGTGTACGCCGCGATGGCCGTCGCCATGATGAAGAACAGGCTGCCGGGCGGGCCCAGCCGATAGCACCGGCAGACCATGCTGACCACGATGGCGATCAGGGTCAGCGCCGCGATCATGACCGTGGGCCAGAACTGGGTCAGCGCGCCCACGGCAAAACAGGCCACCATGCCGAACGACGCGGCCAGCAACATCATCATCCGGTGCTGCAGCGACGAATTGGGCAGGCTCAGGAAAACCATGCCGCCCAGGCTGGACATCAGCCCGTAGTCCATTCGTCCGAAATACGCGCCCACCATCAGGGGAAGGCCCGAGGACAGCGCGGCGGCCAGCGGCATCTCCCAACGCCGATCGCTGGCGTTGACGCGGATCAGCTCGCGCCAGGTTCCACGCAGGGGTTCTTTCAGGAAGGCAAATGAGCGCCAGGACCGCGGGGCGGGCTCTTCGGGTTCGTCACTTCGTTTCATAGGCTGGCCTTGGCGGCGATTCGATTCCTGCCCGGCGCCATCGTCCGGCGCGGGGCAGCCGCTGGCGGCATGGACGCGCGGCCGATCCGGTTCTGGACAGGGGAAGCGTCCAGTATGGGCGATCGGCCGTGGCCCGGCAAATTCCGCCGGGCGGATTTAACGGGATTTCCCGTATTCTCCGCCCCTTACCCGCTGGCTACCATTCGCCGCACCTCAGCCTTCGGCTGATTGATACACATGCGCCACGCGCGCGGAGACACAATGAAAGCACTCAAATTGGCGGCGGCGGGCAGCGCCTTGTTCATCTCGTCCTGGACCGCCAACGCTGGCGTGACCTTCGATGCCGTCAAGAGCAAGGGCTTTGTCCAATGCGGCGTATCCACGGGCGTCGCCGGCTTTTCGGTGAATGACAGCAAGGGCGGATGGATCGGCCTGGATGTCGACCTGTGCCGCGCGCTGGCCGTCGCGATGTTCGGCGACGCCTCCAAATCCAAGATCATGGCGGTCAGCGCGGTCCAGCGCTTCACCGCGCTGCAATCCGGCGAAGTCGACGTGCTGCCGCGCAACACCACGCTGTCCTTGACCCGCGACACCACGCTGGGCCTGATCGGCGTCGGCGTGAACTACTACGACAGCCAGGGCATCATGGTGAACAAGTCCCTGGGCGTGAAAAGCGCCAAGGAACTGGATGGCGCGACGGTCTGCGTGCAGCCCGGCACCACCACCGAGCTGAACCTGGCGGACTGGTTCCGCGCGCAGAACATCGTCTTCAAGCCGGTCGTCGTCGAGCGCCTGGACGAGATCATCCGCGCGTTCGCGGTGGGCCGTTGCGACGCGTTCACCGGCGACAAGTCCCAGCTCGCGGCGGCGCGCAGCAATCTGGAAAACCCCGAAAAGTACGACATCCTGCCGGAGAACTTCTCCAAGGAACCGCTGGGCCCGATGGTGCGCCAGGGCGACGAGCGATGGTTCAACCTGGTCCGCTGGACGATGTCCGTCATGCTCGAAGCCGAGGAATACGGCGTCACGTCGAAGAATGTGGACGAGATGCTCAAAAGCACCAATCCCAACGTGCAGCGCCTGCTGGGCGTGACGCCCGGGATGGGGAAGAACCTGGGTCTCGACGACAAGTGGGCCTACAACATCATCAAGAATATCGGCAACTACGGCGAAAGCTTTGAGAAGAACCTGGGCCCCAGCAGCCCCTTGAAGCTCACGCGCGGCCTGAACGCGTCGTATCGGGATGGTGGTTTGATGTACGGGTGGCCGGTGCGCTAGCGCGGCCCGCGGGCGGGCCGGCGACGCTGCCGGCCACCCGCCAGTCTGGCGCGGCCGGGCGTCGTGCAGCGCGGCGGTCCGGGATAACCTGACCGCCGCCTATACTGAAGCAGCCGCCGGATCCTGCGGCCTGACCTGCCTGCCCGTCCCCCTTCCCGATGACCACGACTACGCCCGCTCAATTCTCCCCCGCAGGATTCGTCCCCACTGAAGAACAAGTAAAAATCCAGATCTCGCGGAACCGGACCACGCTTGTCATTGCTAATGCGGGCGCCGCAAAAACGACGACCTTGGCCCTGCGCATCGGGGAAGCGCTTACCCGGGGCCTGGCGCCCGAAGACATCCTGGCGCTGACCTTCACCGACGAAGCCCGGCAGGTGTTGCAAAGCCGCCTGCAGGACGTGGGCATCGCCTACAACACCGCCAGGCGGGTCAACGTCCAGACCATGGAAGACTTCGCGCAGCGGGTGCTGTCGAACATCGAAGACGGCAAGCCGGAAATCCTGCATTCCACGCGCGAACAACAGAGCTTTGCCTTGTCGGCGCTGGAAAACGTGGCGCTTGGCCACCCGCAGTACGCCGACCTGCTCGACATCCGCACACACAACACCGCCGTCAGCCAGTTCCTGGATGGGTTGCTGAAGCTGAAGGCCACGATGCAGATCTTCGGAGACGGCGGGGACGATCCCCAGTACGCGGCGGAAAGCGCGAACACGCCGCTGACCGACTATCTGTGGGCCATTGAATATGAAAAGCAGCGCGTCGACGTCTTTGGCCACGTGGCGGCCCGAGGGTTCTTCGATGCCAGCTACGACCTCGCCAGCAGGCTGACGGCGGAGCCGGATACGCGGCACCAACTGCCGTTCTACAAACTGGTGGTCTGCGATGAACTGCATGACATCAACGAAGCATCGTTCCGCATTCTTGAGGCGTTGTTGAGCATCGGCATCAGCTACTTCGTCGGTGTCGGAGACAAGGACCAGGTCATCTATTCCCACCTGGGCGCGGACGAATCATTCCTGCGGCATCGCATCGCCTCCAGTTTTCCGGACTGCGCGACGCTTCCGCTGACGATGACGTACCGGCATGGGCCGCATCTGGCATACGCCATGGAAGCGTTCAAGCACAAACCCGTCGACTCCAATCTTCCCGTGCGCACGGAGATCCGCGAGCCGACGTATCCGGACGCCCCAGGCGCGTGCGGGATCGAAGCCGTCAACGCCGCGCTGCAATGGAAGCAGGACGGCAGGGCGCTGGACAAGTGCTGCATCCTGCTGCGCGACGCCCATCAATCCATCGAAATCGAAAATGCGCTGATGAACGCCGGCGTGCAGTACCGCACGCTGACGATGAACAGCTACCTGCTGCGCGAAGAGATCCTGTTTCTACGCGGCATGATCGCCATCGCGCTCGATGATTTCCATCACGTCGCGTCGCCCGCCACGCGCGAGGCGATCGTGGAAGCGCTGGCCACATTCGCGGAGGTTCCGCTGACGCCGCAGGAGCTGCGCGAAGCCAAGACCACGCTCTCGAAAGAACCGTCCGCGCTGAAGCATTTTTTTGACGGGCAGATACAGCGCGTGGGCAGCGTCTCCGCGCGCACCCGCATCGCGGATGCCGTGGCCCATCTGCGCGGCCTGGCTGCCGACACTCCCGCGCACGGCGCGTTGGAGCATGTCTGCCACATCATGGATATGGATAATCTGGCCCGGCGCCTGTACGTCCATCCCTACGAAGCGTCCGTGGTTACCAGGTCCGTAAGCGGATTCATCGCCACCGCCCAGAGTTCCGGCAAGAGCCTGCGGCAGTTTTCCGAATGGATCGGCGCCGCGGAAGCCTTTGCCGGCGCGCGCCCAGCCAAAAACGCCGTGTTGGTGGACTGCATCGTCAACGTCAAGGGTAAGGAATTCGAACACGTCATTCTGCCTTTCATGGCCGCCGGCGAATTTCCCAGTCCGCTGCGAGAACTTGAAGAGGAAAAGAACCTGTTCTACGTCGCCGCCACCCGAACGAAATCGCGCTTGACCCTGATTTCCCCCGAAGCCCCCGCGCAGCGCAGCGCGTTCCTGGCGCAAATGCAGCTGGACGGCATCCAGAAGCGAGCGGACACCGCCCTACGCCGCAATGTGGCCACGCCCGCAAAAGCCCTGGGCCACCGCGATCTCAAGGTCGCTTACGCGAACAGAGAGGTGGTGAAGGCGCTGGGGGCTCAGTGGGACAAGACTCGGAAGGTCTGGTACGTGCCGGGTAATCTGGACCCGGAGCCTTTCAGGCAGTGGTTTGCCGACCCTTCCTAGGCTAGGCCGCGATTTGGCGAGCGTATCGGCTCGCGCAGCCGTCCCACCGACTTCCAGGCGTCGTTCCGCTAGTGTGGTGAGGTATCAGACCGATCCTACCCGTCCCGCGAGCACAAGCACCACCGACCTTCCCGTAGACTGAACTCACCGCTGCCGCAATAGTGATCCGGAATCACGGCCGGACGCCGATGGACCTCCGTCCACATATCTTGTGGCGTGTTTGTCCAGAGTGCATCTGCGTTTCGCGTTGATCCTCTTTAATGCCCGACAGGCCGGTGCCGGCTACAAGGCAAGGGACTGGAAACGGAGAAATACATGAGCAGCCGCAAACATGCCGCCTCGGTCTCCCACAGCGAGAGCACCATCGCCGAGCTGCGTGCTGATCGAGCCTTTGCGGTCGAATACCTGAAATCCGCGATGGAAGAACTGGACAACTCGGAGCATCGCGCGGTCGGTCTGCTTGCGCTTCGCGACGTGGCCGAGGCATACGGCGGACTGGGATTGGTCGCGCAGGAAGCTGGTATCACCCGAGAAGCGCTCTATCGGGCGCTGTCGCCAACCGGCAACCCGACCCTCAAGACCTTGCTGGCGGTGCTGCATGCGCTGGAGCTGAGGCTGTCCGTAGCGCCTGCCGAGCGCACGGTGTCACACGCTTGAGCGAGCGCGGCGAAGTATCCGATGATCGCTTGCACAAATCTACGATCGTCTAAATATTTGGTCACGATGAAAACCAAGATAGCCAGACGTCTGGCTGGAAAACTCGCCCACATTCCAACGTGTCGGCAGCCCCCACGCGTTGATCACCGCGGCAACCTCTGGAACAAACAACAGATCACCACAATCTTGAAACGATATCCACCCCTGATCAAACAACCGATCCACATGTGGGGCTAGCATCAATCCGTTGTGCCCATCCAATCGCTCTGCGTTCGAGCTACTTCTCCAGGGTTTGATATGACTGGCAATCAGAAAATTCGCGTCCGACACCCCCGTTAATCGACATCTCGGCTCGAGCCGTAGAACCTCTCTCCGGTACGTTCCCTGCCCGACCCTAGCCTGATGCAACCGAATTTTCTCCGTCGCCGGAATATTCTGCGCGTTCACCTCGGCATCGTCAGCAAGATTTAGGACTAGTGCTTCATTCACCCCGACGTTACGCAACAGCCATTCACAAAACTCTTTGCTGATCGAAGTCAGATAGGCCAACTGGGCCTTTCCGTTAGGTTGGAGTGGCGCATTTTTTAAGGCTAGAAACCCGCTAATAGTTTCCACGTAGGGCTTCAGCGAGAAAGGCAACGGTAACATTTCCCACTGTACTTTGACCTCCCACCCCAGGTCACTCCAACCATTCTCCGCATAGCCAGGCTTGGGTTCCGAATCAAGGGCGCTCGTCAAGGCGATCCCCACGGCCCGCACATGCTGCTTGGCATAGGAAATGATCAGATCACCAGGGCGGACTGCAGCCACATTGAGCCATGGGGTTCTCTGCACATCCCCCGGATGAACTTGTGGGCACCAGATGTACCCACCTCCGAGCTCCACCTTATAGGACTTGCTGTGATTGACCCACCAGAAGTTCATCCTTCGCTCCTTGTTATCTTTTGTAATAGTAGCGAAGGATTTGGAGCAACCCGAAATCACTCCATGATCTGAGGTCCAGGCTTTCGGTGCCGCCCCAAACCCCGTTTATGATGGCAACGTAGCGAGTACGCCCAAATGCGTTACTCTCCCCTCCCCAAATCAAGCCCGCAAGGAGCCCCTCATGGCACAAGCCTCCGCCCGTCACATCCTCGTTTCCACCGAAGCCAAGGCCAACGAACTCAAGACCGCCATTGAAAACGGCGGCGACTTCGCTCAGCTCGCCAAGGAAAACTCCAGCTGCCCGTCGAGCCGTGACGGTGGCAACCTGGGTTCCTTCGGCCCGGGCCAGATGGTCAAGGAATTCGACACCGTGGTGTTCAGCGCCCCGGTCGGCGTCGTCCAGGGCCCCGTGAAGACCCAGTTCGGCTATCACCTGGTTGAAGTGACCAGCCGCCAGGACTAAGTCCCGCTGCTGTCCTGAAGAAGCCGCCGCCCGGAGCAATCCTGGCGGCGGCTTTTTCATGGCGGCTCGGTGTTGCCCGGCACGTTGCACCGCAGCACCGGATTCCCTATCAATTGATAATTTCTGTTCAGGTGACAGGCACCGGAAGCGTGCGACAGAATGGCCCACACCCGGAGGAGACAGCCGGGGCCATAAGAATCCAACGCGCACGCCAGAGGCCCATGAAAAAGTCCAGGAAGGTCATCATTACCTGCGCCATTACCGGCTCGGTCCATACGCCGTCGATGTCGCCGCATCTGCCCGTCACGCCCGACGAGATCGCGCGATCCGCGCTGGAGGCCGCGGAGGCTGGCGCGGCGATCGTGCATTTGCATGCGCGCCAACCCGATACCGGCCAGCCGACCCAGGATCCGGCGCTGTACGCGCAGTTCCTGCCGCGCATCAAGGAAGCTTCCGACGTGGTGATCAACATCACCACGGGCGGGTCGCCGGTGCTGCCGATTGCCGAGCGCATGGCACCGGCGCTGCGGTTCAAGCCCGAAGTGGCGTCGCTGAACATGGGGTCGATGAACTTCGGGATGTATGAGCTGGTAGAACGCTTCAAGGAGTTCAAACACGCCTGGGAACTGCCGTATCTGGAAGGCAGCAACGATCTGATCTTCAGGAATACGTTCAAGGATATCGAGCACATCCTGTCGTCCTGCAGCGATAACGGTACGCGGTTCGAGATCGAATGCTATGACATCGGGCATCTTTATACGGCGGCGCATTTCGTGGACCGCAAGCTGCTGAAACCGCCGTTCCTGATCCAGTCGGTGTTTGGGATACGCGGCGGGATCGGCACGCACCCCGAAGACGTGATGATGATGAAGCGCACGGCAGACCGTCTGTTCGGGGACGACTACATCTGGTCGGTGCTGGCCGCCGGCCGCAAGCAGACGCCGCTGACGACGATGGCGGCGACGATGGGGGGAAATGTGCGCGTGGGGCTGGAGGATTCCTTGTGGGAAGGGCCGGGCGAGCTGGCGCGGTCGAATGCGGATCAGGTGCGCCGGATTCGCCGGATTCTTGAGGATCTGTCGCTGCAAGCCGCCACACCCGACGACGCGCGTAAGACGCTGCAACTGAAGGGACGCGGCAACGTCGCGTTCTGAATAATCGTTCTATCCAGTGGGGAGACCAGACATGAAAAAGACATTGTGCGCGACGGCCGTGGCCGCGCTGTTGGGGATGGCGGGCGCGGCGCAGGCCGATGATGGAGTGATCCGCATCGGGTTCATCACGGACATGTCCGGCTTGTCGGCGGACGCCGACGGGCCGGGCGGCGCCGAGGCGATCAAGATGGCGGTGGCGGACCTGGGCGGGGTGGTGGCGGGCAAGAAGGTCGAGGTGCTGGTGGCCGACCACCAGAACCGCGCCGACATCGCGTCGTCCCGTGCGCGGGAATGGCTGGACCAGAAGGGCGTGAACATGCTGATCGCGGGCGCGAATTCGGCGGCGGCGCTGGCGATGGCGAAGGTGGCCGAGGAAAAGAAGACGCCATTCTTCGTGGTGAGCGCGGGCGCGTCGGAACTGACGAATGCGCAGTGCACGCCCTACACCGTGCATTACGTGTACGACACCGTGTCCCTGTCGCGCGGTACGGCGCGCGCCATGATGAAGGAAGGCAACAAGGACTGGTTCTTCCTGACGGTGGACCATGCCTTCGGACATGCGCTGGAGCGGGACGCGGCGGCGGTCGTGCAGGCGGACGGCGGCAATACCAAGGGGCGGGTGCGCCATCCGTTGAACTCGTCCGATTTCTCGTCGTTCATCCTGCAGGCGCAGGCCTCGGGCGCGCAGGTGCTGGGGCTGGCCAATTCCGCCAGCGACACCAGCAATGCGGTGAAGGCCGCGAATGAATTCGGGCTGACGCCCAAGATGAAGATCGCGGGTCTGCTGGTGCTGATCACGGACGTGCACGCGCTGGGCCTGCAGGCGGCGCAGAACATGTACCTGACCACGGCCTGGTACTGGGATCAGGACGATCCGTCGCGCAAGTGGGCGTCGCGCTTCGAGGCCGTGATGAAGAAGAAGCCGTCGATGCTGCAAGCGGGCGACTATTCCGCGGCGACGACCTATCTGAAAGCGGTGGAAGCCACCAAGAGCACCGACGGCGAGACCATCATGAAGTGGCTGAAGGCGAACCCGGTGAACGACTTTTTCGTGAAGGACGGCAAGATCCGCGCCGATGGGCTGATGGTGCACGACATGTTCCTGATGCAGGTGAAGACGCCGGCGGAATCCAGGGGACCCTGGGACTACTACAAGCTGGTGACCCGGGTGCCGGGCGATCAGGTCTATACGTCGCCCGCGGAATCGACCTGCCGCCTGATGAAGCCTTGATGCCATGGACCAACCGGAAACGCTCATGAATACCGCCACCAACCTCGCCGCTCTGCCCGTGGACCTGTCGGGCAAGCGGGTCATCGTCACGGCGGGCGCGGCCGGCATCGGCGCGGCGCTGGCCGACGCCTTCGCCGAGCGCGGCGCGCGGGTGCATCTGTGCGACGTGGACGAACAGGCGCTGGCGACTTGCCGCCACGCCTGGGCGCGCGCGGATGTCAGCCGCCGCGACGAGATCGACCGCTACATGCAGACGGCGCTGTCGCATCTGGGCGGGCTGGACGTGCTGGTCAACAACGCCGGCATCGCGGGGCCGACGGCCGGTATTGCCGACATCACGGCCGACGACCTGGACGCCACGCTGGACATCAATCTGGCGTCGCAGTTCCATACGGTGCGTCACGCGCTTCCCGCGCTGCGCGAGGCGGGCGGCGGCAGCATCATCAACATCAGCTCGGTGGCGGGCCGCATGGGAGTGCCGATGCGCACCCCTTACGCGGCGACCAAATGGGGCGTGGTGGGACTGACGCGTTCCCTGGCCGTGGAGCTGGGGCCCTTGGGCATCCGGGTCAACGCGCTGCTGCCGGGACTGGTGGCGGGGCCGCGCATCGACCGCGTGATCGCCGCCCGGGCGAAGAACATGGGACTGACGGTCGAGGAAGAAACCACGCTGGAGTTGTCCGGCGTCAGCCTGCGGCAGTTCGTGCGCGCGGCGGACATCGCCAATATGGCGCTGTTTCTGGCCAGTCCTTTCGGGGCGATGGTCAGCGGGCAAGCCATCAGCATCGATGGCGATCTGCAGTCTCTGCCCTGGCAACCGCCCGCGGCATGACGGCGCGCGGAGCCGGCCTGGCCGTCCCCGGGGTCGTCCCCAGGTCGTCCCATTATGCGGCCAGGCAAGCGGTGCCTAGTCCAGCAGTTCGATGGTGTGCGCGTAAACGCCGTGGCGGCGTTCCTGGGCGGTGGCGCGCAAGGCGTCCAGCAGCCGGCCCGTCAGGTCCTGGTTGCGCGCTTCGATGCGGGTAATGAGCAAAAAGTCGAACCACTGCCGCGAGGCCAGCGGTATCGCCACCAGGTCCGGGAAGGACGCCACGATGTCCGAGGCCGACAAGGCGTTGACCAGGCTGATGCCTTTGACCGCGCGCACGGTGCCGGGCACCAGCGACATGTGGGCCTGCATGCCCGATCGCAGCAGCAGCGAGTCGGCGATGTCGCCCTGCGCCACGACGTAGTCGGACCACAGCGGCTTGACATAGGTGTCGGGCGGGATGTCCCCGACGGCGATGACGTCGCGCCCGGCCAGAGCATGCTCGTGGTGTGCGATCGCCATGACGTCCGCACGCAGGAACGGGGTAAAGCCCAGCCGGGTGCTGTCGCGCCCGACCGCGCCGAGGCCGAAGTCGGCACGCATGGTTTCCACCGCGCTGATCACTTGCATGGACGATTCGACGTCGATGGAAAACGGACGGGTGCCGTTGATGTCCAGATAGCGGCGCACGGCGTCGGCCGCGTAGCCCAGCGCCAGTGCCGGGGATGAGGCGATTCGCAGGCCGCGTCCGCCGAACTGTTCGATGCTGTGCAGCGCTTCGTCGATGCGCACCAGTTCGTCCAGCACGAACTTGGCTTCGCTGTACAGGTACTGACCCGCCTCGGTGGGGCGCAATGTCTTGTGGGACCGGTCGAAAAGCTGGACGCCGGTGGCGCTTTCCAGGCGTGAAATCGCGTGGCTGATCGCCGGCTGGGTCAGGTGCATGGCGTGCGCCGCCTGCCGGGTCGAGCCTGTCATGACCACCGCATAGAAGATGCGCAGGTCGTGGATATTGAAGTTGCGCTTCATGCGGCGCCGGCCTATTTGTTCGGCGCGGCGGGCAGCGCTTCCTTGGTGCCGCTGGCGCCCAAGCCCATCTGCGCGCCAGTGGCGCGCGACAGATAGTCGTTCTTCAGCGTGGCGCGGTCGCCGAACAGCGAGCCGGTCTTGCCGCCCAGGGCCGCGCGGTTCTTGTCGATGTCGTTCTGCCCGTCGTGCATGCCTTCCTGCAGGGCGCGGCGCAGGGCGGGATTGAGGTTCTCGGTGTCGAACGGTTGGCCGGCCCTGACGCCGATGCTGGCGAAGCGTTCGCGCAGCCATTTTTCGGTGGAGTGCGTGGGCGCGAACTGCAGCAGGAAGGCAAGCTCGTTGTAGAACTCGAGCGACGTGCGCAGCTGCGCGGGCGGCACCGGATCGATCCAATCCACGGCGGCGGGCACGGCCGTCGCGGGCTTCCTGGTGAACGCCGACAAGGGCTGGATCTTGTAGCGCGACTGGATGCGCTGGATGTTTTCCTGGTCGGCGGCGTTGAATCGCTGCGTGCGGCCCACCACGGTGACGAACTCGGTCTCCGACGCAATGACCTGGGTGATGCCGGGCGGGACCGCGCCCTTCCAGCGCGGCGCGGCGACCAGGAAGCGGCCGCCGCCGTTGCCGGTGGAGCGGCTGCCGATATAGGCAAGGCGATATGTGTACAGGTCCATGAACTGCAGCGCGAAGTCGCGCCGCGCCTCGATTGGCGGCACGGTGATGACCACGGGTTCGGCGCGCAAATCCAGGACGGCGAAGGAATATGAAGTGCTGCCCGAAGTGCCGCCTGACGTGCCGCCAGAGCGGCTGCCCGAGGTTCTGCCCGATATGTTTGCCGATGCGCTTGCCTCAGGCGCCGCGGGCGCCACGTCCCCGGGCGCGCCTGCGCGCACAGGGTTGTCGATCGTGTTGAGCGTATTGAACGGACCCTTGTACTGCGGACTCTTCTTGTCGATGCTGAAGGCGTACATGGCCTGGTAGCTGGCGACCATGGGTGTGCCGTACAGATAGGCCTCGCGGGCGATGCTGCGCGCCTGTTGCGCGGTGACGCCCTGGATGCCGACGGATTGCGACCCCGTCGCGGCGTCGGGCGACGTGAAACTGCATCCCGCCAGGCTGCCGGCCAGCGTGGCGGCCGCTATGGCCTTGGGAAACGAACGTTGGCTTGCGTTGAAAGATCCAGTGCTACTCTGACGGTGGCGCATTCAGTGCTCCAACATGGCGTGATGTTGGCAACGCCCAGGTGGGGGCAGCGTCGCGTGCAAGGCTTGAATTCCCGGGGATTCTGGCATATTTCCCCCTCATGTAAAAGAATCGGCGCGGCAGGGGCCGGCCAGACAGCAACGGCAAACGGAAGATGCAGACGCAAGACCACGGCAGCAGCGGCCCGGACGGCGAGTCCTACAACATACGCGCGTCTTCGTACTTCGTGCTGCAGGCCCCGCACCGCTGCCCGGCCTGCAACGAGATCTCGCGGGTGTACGCGCTGGCGGTGCCGTCCGGCCACGAAAGCACCGAGGCCGACGTGGAGCTGGACGAAGACGATGCCGACAGCCCCGGGCTGGATCCCCAGGCGTTTCGCGACTGGCTGTTCAGCCCCGCTTCATGGCAGCGGATTCCAGGGCCGGCCATGATTTCCGCGACGGCGGCCTTGTCCCCCGCGGTGGCGCAAACGATGCAGGCCCTTGCGCCGCCCTACCGTCCGAACCCCGGCCGGGGCGGCGAATGGAGCAATTTTTGCGAGCATTGCGACAAGCCCGTCTGGGATGGGGCCCTGCATCCGAATCCAGGCCAGGCGTTCTGCCCGGCAGATGCCGAGGCCGCGGCGCAAGTGACGGTGCATGCGGTCGACGCGCCGTTCGCCGCGTTCTTCGGCATGTGCTGGACGGACAGCTACCGCAACAAGTGGCCGCTGTTCGCGCGCATGGGGTACGCGTGCAGCGCCGGTGATTAGGCCGCCTGGCTCAGGTCCTGCGGCAGTTCCAGATGGCATGCGGGAATGGCGGCGATGTCGCTTTCCGTGGCGCGGGCGTCGGTGGTCAGGTGCTGGATCAGGTCCACCGTGGTGGAGCGGCGGGTCAGCATCAGGCACGTGACTTCCGCGCTGGCGACGCGGGTGGCGTGCCAGCAGCCCGGCCGCATGCACACGCCCTGCCCCTGCGGCACGCGGAAGGCCGCCAGCGTGGACAGGTCGGGGCTGCCATCGGCGGCGCTGCGCGCCACGATCTGGATGATCTCGCCGGTGAGGGGAACGATGGCCTGTTGCGTCAGCAGGTGCTTTTCCAGGCTTGAGACTTCCGTGGACTGGCTGCGGTAGTTGACCCACAGCAACTCGGCGTCGCCGCCCGCGCCGGTATTGAACAGGTGTTCCTGCCAGAAGTCGGTGGCGGGGTGCGAGTACAGCGGCACGCCGTGGCCATCCGGTATCGGCTTGCCCAGCATCCAGCCGTAGGCGTTGAACGCCTCCGGCGTGAGATCGTTGATTTGCAGCGCGGTGTTGCTTGTCATGCGGGACCCTGTGGTGGCTTAGCGCCGCGCTTGGGGAATTCGGCGTCATAGTCGAACTCGCCACGCGCGATGGCCTCGAGGATGGCGGCCCGCCGGTCGGCGGCCCGCTTGAGATTGGCGGCGGTGGGTTTGACCCGGACGCGCTCGACATAGTGCCTGCCGTCATAGAGGAAGCCGATCTCGATGGATGATTCGGACGCGGGCCGTACCCCCTCGAATCCCTTGTTCATCGCCCTCTCCCCTGGTTGCCGTTGGACCCCATGATAAACGCTTCGATATGACAGCCGCGCCGTCATACACTGGCCGCACGCCCCCACTCCAAGGATGCGCATCATGGCCACTGACCTGTCTACGCACTATGTGTTCCTGGACGCCTCCGGCGCCGCCGCCACGGTACCCGGCGGCGTTGCGTTCTGGTCGCAACCCGAAGCGGAGCTGGAAAAGTACGGACGCGGCTGGCTGGTGTCCGAATATGCGTTCGCGGCGGACTGGCCGCAATGGGAAATGCACCCCGAGGCCGACGAGATCGTGCGTCTCATGTCCGGCGCGGCGGAACTGCATCTGGAGCAACCCGAAGGACCGCGCATCGCGACGCTGCGGGCTGGCGACGCGTATGTCATTCCGAAGGGCGCGTGGCACACCGTCAAGGTGATCCAGCCCTGCCGCATGCTGCACATCACGCTGGGCGCGGGCACGCAGCACCGCCCCGCGTAGCGGCGCCCGGTCCCGCGCGGACTATCCCGGCACGCCGGCGGGACGGACGCGCTGGATCTCGCGATCATCGATCGGCCAGTGCAGCGCGGCCGACAGCACGCCCAGCCCCATCGCCCCCAGCCAGATCAGATCGTAGGACTTGGTGGTCTCGAACACGACGCCGCCCAGCCATACGCCCAGGAACGATCCCACCTGATGGCCAAAGAACACGAAGCCAAACAAGGTGGTGATATAGCGCACGCCGAACACCTGTGAGATCAGACCGTTGGTGAGCGGCACGGTACCCAGCCAGACAAAGCCCATCACGGCGGCGAATGCATAGACCGACCACGTGGACAGCGGCAGCAGCACGAACAGGGCGATGGCGGCGGTGCGCAGCAGGTAGATACCGGCCAGCAGGTATTTGCGGCGATGATGCGCCCCCAGGATGCCGCAGACATAGGTGCCCATGACGTTGGTCAGCGCGATGATGGCCAACGCCGCGACCGCATCGGAAGCGCGCAGGCCCTTGTCCATCAGGTACGCCGGCAGGTGCGTGCCGATGAAGGCCAACTGGAAGCCGCAGGCCAGGAAACCCAGGTTCAACAGCCAGAACCCGGGGCGGGTAAAGGCCTCGCGGATGGCGGCGGGCATGGACAGATTGGCGTCCGGGGCGGTGGCGTCCTGCATCCTGACGGCGGGCTCGCGCAAGGGCAGCGCCAAGGGCAGCAGAAAAGCCAGCACGACCGCAAAGACCAGCAGCGCCGTGACCCATCCCCAGCCCCCGATCAGCCATTGCGCCGCCGGCACCATGGTGAACTGCCCCAGCCCGCCCACCGCGCCCGCCACGCCCAGGGCCCAGCTTCGGCGCTCGGGCGGCACCAGGCGGCTCAGCGCGCCGTAGATGGCGGCGAACGCCGTGCCGGACAGCGCAATGCCGACGCACACGCCCGCCGTCCACAGAAAGCCCGCGGGCGTCGTGGCGTGCGCCATGCCCACCAGCCCCACGGCGTAGAACAGCAGCCCGCCCGCGATGACCTTGGCCGAACCGTAGCGGTCAGCGATCATGCCGGTGAACGGCTGCACGATGCCCCAGGTCAGGTTCTGCACGGCCAGCGCGATGGCGAAGGTCTCGCGGCTCCAGCCCCGGTCCATCGTGACGGGCAACAGGAACAGGCCCTGCACGTGGCGTACGCCCAGGGCCAGGCCCATGACGACGCCGCCGGCCAGCACCAGCAGCCATAGCTGCGAGACATCCAGGGAAGATCTGCTCGGGGTGGACATGGCGAACCTCTTGCGTGGAACGTCGCCCCCATTAGGGCGGGCACGGCTCTATTACAGGCGCGGCGCGCCCCGGATTCAACCGATTATTTTTTGTCCGCTGCATGCGCGGCGGGAATGCCAGGCGGATCAGCCGGCTGGCGGTGGCGCGGGCATGCGCACCGAAAACACCGAGCCCTTGCCCACCGCCGACCGCACCGAGACCTCGTATCCCAGCAGCGCGGCCAACCTGCGCACGATCGCCAAACCCAGGCCCAGGCCCTGCCCCGCATCCGGCGCGTCCACGCCGCGCGTGAACTCGGTGAAGACAGCCTCTTGCGCGTCGGGCGCGATGCCCACCCCCGTGTCCCAGATCTGGATCACGGCGCCGCCGCGCCGACGCCGGGCGCACAGCAGCACGCGCCCCTCGACCGTGTAGGACAGCGCGTTGCTCAGCAGGTTGTCCAGAATGCGGCGCAGCAGCGCGGGGTCGGTATCCAGTTCGATATCTGTGGGCAGCACCGACAGCGTCAAGCCGCGGGCCAGCGCCTGCGGCTCGTAGTCCTGCCGCAGGGCGTCGAACAGTGCGTCCAGGCTGACTCGCCGGCGTTCGATACGCAGCAGGTGCGCGTCCATGCGGGAGACGTCCAGCAGACCGTCCAGCAGGCGGTTCAGGTCTTCCAGCACCGTTTGCTGGCGCCGCGCAACGTGCATCGCGTCCTGCGGGCTGATGTGTCCTTGCGCGGCTCGGTTGGCCAGGATGTCGGTGAACAGGCCCAGCGCGTGCACGGGCTGGCGCAGGTCGTGCCCGGCGGCGGCCAGGAAGCGGGTCTTGGCCTCGTCCGCCGCGGCGACGCGGTCGCGCTCGCGCTCCAGGCGGCCTATCAGGTCCGTGTTTTCGAACCGCAGCGCCACGGTGGTCTTGAGGCTGCGGTAGGTGATGGCGCTGAAGTACAGGTTGACGGCCAGCAGGCAGAAGGCGAAGGCCGCGTAGACCAGATGCAGGCTGTCTCCGGCCGCGAGGCAGGCGGCGGTGAACGGCGCCAGCATGGCCAGCGCGGATCCCGCGTAGGCGGGCGGATAGGCCGACAGTGACGGCACCGCGCCGCTGCACATGCCGGCCAGCATGACGCAACCGAATGCCAGCATCATGTCGTCGTGCGACAGCACGGCCGTCAGGCCCGCCAGCCCCCACAGCAGGCCCGACAGCCAGGACAGCGCGGAAAACCCCAGCACCCATCGGCGCACCCCGGATGGCGCGGGTTGCCGCCGCAGAAAAACGCGGCTCAGGCCGACCCGCAGGCCTGTCAGCAGGTAGATGGCCGAGGCCCAGGCCGCCAGCAGCCAGGACGGCACGCTGCCCTGCATCACGTAGGCCACCGGGACCACGACGGCGAAATTGGCGAACAGCACGCCGTAGGATTGCCGGTAGAGCAGGACGGCCAGCGCGGCCTGCGTCGATGCCGCCGCGAGCGGCGGCCCCGGCATAGCCAGGGCAGGCCCGAGAGACCCGGGCACGGCGGGGGAGGCGGAATGGGTCATGGGCCTGAGCCGGGATCGGTCCCTATAATGACGCATCATTCTGACACATCATGTCATCACACTGTCCCCCATGAGCGTCCCGCCTCAGTCATCCCCTCTGCGCATCCTGATTGCCGACGACCACGGCATCGTGCGTGAAGGCGTGAGGATGATGCTGGCCCAGTCGCCGGCTGCAATCGGCGCCGTGGACGAGGCCGGCACCGGCGAACAGGTGCTGGCGTTGCTGGCGGCGCACGGCGCGGATCTGCTGGTGCTGGACCTGGGCATGCCCGGGGTGTCGGGATCGGGTTGGGTGCGTGCGCTGCGCGAGCGATACCCGGCGCTGCACATCATGGTGCTGACGGCAAACACCGACGAGCGCACCCGCGCCGCCGTGCTGGAGGCCGGCGCCGACGCCTTTCTCGCGAAGACCGGCAGTTCGCAGCCGCTGTTGGCCGCCATCGCGGATCTTGCCAGCGGCGGGGCGCGTCCACGGGCCGCACTTGCGCCCTACGCCCAGACGCCCGACGAAACCCTGACGCGGCGCGAGCAGCAGGTGCTGGCGATGGCCGCGCTGGGCGCCACGGCGGCCCAGATTGCGCAGGACCTGCACATCAGCCCCTACACCGCGCGCAAGCACCGCGAAAACCTGATGCGCAAACTGGATCTGCACAGCACGGCCGAACTGGTCGCCTACGCGGTGCGCCTGGGCCTGCCCACGGGCTAGCCGCAAAAAATACGGCACGCATCGTATTTCCCGCCCGGTCGTCCATCACTAGACTGGCCCGGCAGCGTTGCGCCTTCCTGGTTCGCCAAGACGTCCGGGATCGCGGGCGCGCACCAGACTCCCACGCCGTCCCCGCCTTCCCGCGTGCCGTCGAACCCGCCGCACCGTCCCCATGCACCCTGCTCCCGCCCTTGCCGCCGGCCGCGCCGCCGCCTCGCCCGCCAGTCCGCCGCCGCCCGCCGATCCGGTCAGTGAACTGGTGCGGGCGCAACACGACCGGCTGCGCCGTTTCGTGGGCAGGCACGTCGGCAACCGCAGCGAAGCAGACGACATCACCCAGCAGGCATTCGCGGAGATGTCGCTGTCCTACCACCGGTTCCGAGGCGACAGCAAGCCGTCGACCTGGCTATATGGCATTGCGCTGAACCTGATCCGCAATCACCTGTCGCGGGCGCCAGAGCGGCGTTACGCCTTTGTGGACATCGACACGCTGGCGTCCGACCCCAGCCCCGAGCCCGGTCCGCCAGCGCAGGCGGAATGGCGGCAGATGGTCGGTCTCGTGGACCGGGCCATGAGCGAAATCCCGCAGGACCTGCGCGATCTGATCCACCTGATCGCCGTGGAAGAACTGTCTTACGAAGAGGCCGCGCAGCGGCTGGCGCTGCCAATCGGCACAGTACGCAGCCGCCTGTCGCGTGCGCGCGCCCAGTTGCGGATCCGCATGCGGGCGCGAGGCATTTGCCTGGATGGGTAAGCAGCAAGTGAACAAAGGATAAATGGCAGGCAAATAGGCCCGCAATCCGCGCGGATTACGGCTATTTGCCGGATGATAGCGCCTTATACAGGGGTGGAGCCCGCCAATGCTAACGCTTGGTTCTTTATAGTTACATTTACCGGCCTCCGAGCCTGCTACCGGTGGTTACAGTGCTGCCTTCCCTTCTTACTCGGCAGGCATCCGACCATGTGGCACGCCCGGCTTGGCTTCTTTGTTCGCGCGGCTCGCTGCCGCGCCACCGCGCGATGAAGGCGGTTTCCGCCCTCAAGCCCTGGGCGCTGGCGGTGGCCCTGGCGGGCCTGCCCTTGGCGCCCGGCGCGGCGCACGCCCTGCCCGACTGGATGCGGCAATGCACGGCCAGCTACTACGGCGAGGGTTCCGGCACGTCCTGCCATCAGGTATATCAGGAAGGCCTGGCGGCGGTTCTGACCGGAACCGCCAAGGACGAATCAGGCGCCTGGGGCTACATCGACAAGCAGGGCCGCATGGCCATCACGCCCGCCTACACGGACGCCAAGCCGTTCCAGAACGGCCTGGCGCCGGTCAGCCAGGGCGGCCTCTGGGGCTACATCGATGCCAAGGGCCAATGGGCCATCGAGCCGCGCTTCACGGACGCCACCGGCTTCAATGCCGAAGGCACGGCGCTGGCCGAAGAGGCCGGGCGGGACGTGCTGATCGACCGCCACGGCAAGGTCATCAGGACCTTTCCGCTGGGCACGCGCACGTGGGGCTTCCAGCCCGATCAAAAGTTGGCGTCGATGGAGGTGCCGACGCCGCCGCGCCTGTTCAACACCGCGACCGGCAAGGCGGCGGCGCTGCCCGACGGCGTGATGGCGCTGGCCGCCCCGACCGGCGGCTACGTGCCCGCCCAGTCGCGCGACTCGCGCTACGGCGGCTGGTGGGGCCTGCTGGACAGCGGCGGCGGCTGGGCCATCGCTCCACCGGTCCTGCGCTCCCTGGAAGCGCCGATGCGCGACGGCGATGTGATCGCCGTGCGGCGCGACCGGGCCTGGGAGTTCGTGGATCCTCGCGGCGAGTCCGTATCCCCCGGCCGCTATGAACGCGTGCAGATGCTGGCGGCAGGCGCCTGGCTGGTCAAGCCGGAAGGCGGCAATCCGTCCTTGCTGGACGGCCAGCTCAAGCCCGTGCATGCGTTTCAGGAAGCCTACCCGGGCGTGCAGGAGCGCGACGGCTGGCGGTACACGGCCGAACCCGGCATGACGCTGCTGATCGCCCCCTCGGGCCGGCTGCAGTTTCTGCCGCTGCGCAATGGCAATGTGGCAATCCACCGCGGACGGGCGTGGGTCTATGGAACCCCCATGCCGGCCGGCGGTGCGACGGCCGCCGCCGCTGACGCAACGGAAGCCGCGGGAACCGAGGCGGTGGCGGAGGCGATGGAAGCGTCCGCCGACACCGCCGAGGCCCAGGATGACGGTGCGGCGGGCATGGTGACGCAAGCCGAGCCCGCCGTGGATATCGCTGCGCCGGCGGACGCCCCGGACGCCACGGATGCCACGGATGCCATGGCCGCCGACGCGGCGGTGGCCGATGCGGCGGTAGCCGACGCGGCAGCAGTTGCCGACGCGGCGGTAGCCGCGGATGCCGACGGCGCCGCGCAGGACACGGCCATCGCGCTGTCGGACGACGGCCCCCTGTTCCAGATCTACGCGCAGGACAGCAGCCCCTTGCTGGACGACGCGACGGTTGCGCGGTTGCGCGGCTACCAGATCGACACCTTCAACCTGAGCAAATATACGGATCCGCGCGGGGCGGACGCCGGCGGCGTGCCGTTGGCCCTGCTGCGCCCCATGCAGTACGGACAGGCGCTGGGCATCCTGACGGCGGCGGGCAAGATCGTCACCAATCCGGATTGGCAGGACATCGACAACTACGATGTCTCGCTGCCGCTGGTGGTCAGCACGAAGAACCAGGGCACCGGCGCGATCGGCCCGGACGGGGCGTGGGCCGTGCCGCCCGCCTTCAGCGACCTCCGGGCCTTCCGTGGCCCCTACACCTGGGCCCGCACTGAAACCATGAAGCGCGGCGACGCTCTGCTGATCGACCAGCGCGGCAACACGGTCGCCATCCCCGCGGATATCGTGAACGACGCGTCCACGCTCAACGGCGAACTGCTTTTCTACCGCGCAAGGGACGAAAGCCGCGCGCGCCTCTGGGGCATCTGGAACATCCGCAAAGGCGCGCCCGCCCTCAAGCCCGCCTATGAGCGCATGGAGGAATTCGAAGACGACTGGGCCCGCGTCGAGGACAAGGGGCGCTGGGGCGTGGTCAACCGCGAAGGCCGGTGGGTCGTGCCCGCGACGCATGCCAGCGCCTACGACATGGAGTACCTGGGCAACGGGCTCATGCTGATCGACGACCCCGAGGCCAAGCGCAGGCAGTCCGGCTATGTCGATAGCGCCTACCGCCTGGTCAACCTGCACACAGGCAAGTCCAGCGAACCTGTCATCGGCAAGCCGGACAAGCTCAAGGGCGGACGTTTCCTGGGCACACTGGCCGACGCCAGCGTCGTGCTTTTCGACGCGCAGGGCGGCGCCACGCGCGTCTCCGATGGCCGGCCGGAAAGCAGGGAGCAGTACGGCGACTGGCTCTACATCAAGAACAGCGAACGCGAGGGCGCCATCGATGCCCGCGGCAACATGCAGGTGCCCGCCATCTATGGCGAGTTCAATCCGTTCTTCGCGCAGCCCGAAGGCCTGGCGCGCGCCAACCTCGGGCCGGGTTATCGCGTGATCGACCAGAACGGCCGCGCCGTGCTGGAAAAGCTGGGCGACGGCACGCCGCTGGCATCGATGCGCCGCATCGTATTCGAGGATGACAACGCCAATGCCAGCATCATGACGGACCTGCAGGGCCGCGTAATCACCCGCTTCGCGGGCCGCTACACCGTGGAGCATCGCAACGCCAGCGAAGGCGTCGTGCCCTACAGCGACGGCAATGGCAAATTGGGCTTCGTCAACGCTGCCGGCCAGCGGATCGTGGGACCGCACTTCGACCAGTTGGGCGCCCTGAAAAACGGGCTGGCCAAGGCTCGCAGGCTGGAGCGCACGGGCAAGCTGTACGGCTATGTCGATTTGACGGGACGCTACGCGATTGCGCCCGCGTTCCTCTGGGCAGACGACTTCCACGAAGGACGCGCGATGGTTCGCCGCGACAGGCTGGTCGAGTTCATCGACACCAAGGGTCAGACGACCGCCGTGTTTGGCGTGCTGTGCGACACGGTCGTGATCGTGGACGCGCAGGACCGGCAAAGCTGGCCCCTCCAGAAACTCACGTGCCCCGAGGCAGCCAGCCTCGAACCGCCCGTCGCCGCCAACGCCAAGGCAGAGTAATCATGACGTCACGCGTGATCCGCGCCACCCAAATCGCCTGCGCCCTTGCCGCGCTGGGCGCGTCCCTGTCCGTGCATGCGCAGACCGGCCATGTGTATTGCCTGGAAGAATCCGCGTACCGCGCCTATCCGGCCGCCGACGATATCTCCAGCCGCAATCCCTTCGGCAACGGCTGCATCCGCAACCTGTCCGACGGGCGCGCCGCGGTGCTGCTGCCGTCGGCCACCGAAAGTATCGACCGAGTGCCCCGCGACGAATCCCTGCGCCGCCATGCGTGGGGCTTTCTGGACCGGAACGGCCGCGTGGCGATCAAGCCCATTTTCGAAGCGGTGGGCGACTTCCGCAACGGCCTGGCCGCCGTGCAGTGGCAAGGCAAATGGGGATTCATCGACAAGAACGGCCGGATGGCCGTTCGGCCGCGCTATGACGCGGTGCAGGACTTTGTCGAGATCGGGCTGGCCGTGGCCACGTTGGACGGGCGTCCGTTGCTGATCGACCGCCAAGGCAATCCGGTCGGCGCCCCGTTCGAGGACAATGTGCGCGCCCTGCACCTGTCGGACGGCGTGCCCGCGCGCGCCACGGTCCAGTACAAGGAAGAGTACCGCTCGGCCACCGGCGAACGCCGGTACGGCGGAACCGGCGTCACCATTACGAAGCCCTTCGGCCATGGCCTGTACATCGCCACCAATGCCGACGGCAAGTACGGGGTGGTCGACCGGGACTGGAAGTGGATTCTCGATCCGGTGCTGGAAGATATCTTCATCCAGGAAGGCGGCGCGCTGGCCACGGGCTATGGCGCCGAAGGGTCGGTGATGATCACCCCGGACGGCAAGCTGATCGGCGCGGACCAGCACTACGAAAGCGTGAATCCCGTGGGCAAGGCATTCTGGAGCGCCGCGCTGCCCCGCCACGCCGGCTACGCGGTGCTGGACGCAGCGGGCACGGTGGTGGCCACGCTGACGCAGGAAGAGGGGCACGCATCCCAGCGCTATGCCGACACCATCGTCTATCCCTCCGGCGGGAACACCATGGCATTGGTGCCGGGACGGGCCGCGCCGCTCGAACTCGGTCCGGCGCTGTCGGCCACCGAGGATGTGGATGGCTATGTGCTGTTTGTGGACGGCGAGCGCCAACCCGCGGGCGTGCTGACGCCGACGGGCGCCTGGGTGCATGGGGATAACGCCCCGGCATGGCTGGCCCAGGCCGGCCGCATCGACGCGCGCCAAGGCAGGCTATGGGTGTCCGATCAGCAAGGCAAGCTGCTGAATGTGCTGGACCGCGACGGCAAGGCGCTGCTCAAGCCCGAGACCGTGGAAGCGGCCCGGGATCTGGCGCTGACGTCGCTTCCGGGCGACGTAGCCGGCGGCCCCCTGGGCCTGCTCGGACCGGGCCACTGCCACTGCGGCGGCGCGGAAGCGGGCGCGGGGCTGCTGCTGGCGGACGGCAGCATCGTCACGGACCCGTCCTGGACCGAGCTAATCGCGCTGGATGCCGCCGAAGACGCGCATCCGGGCGAGCTCGGCGCGGACCAACTGCGCTACGCCGCCGACACCGAAGACGGCATGCGGCTGCTGGACGCGCGCGGCCGGCCCATCGACCTGCCGACACAGCAGCACATCGGCGCGTTCCATTACGGGTATGCCCAGATCTACGGCGACGGCGTCGTCCGGATGATCGACCGCGACGGCAAGACTTACGGCCTGCCCGAGGCCTTCGACACGCAAGTCGTGGCGCCAGGCGTCGTCCGTTTTCTGAAGACCGCGGCAGATGGCGCCCCCTGGGGCCTGTACGACTTCGTGGCCGGCAAGGAAGTGGCCGCGCCCGCCTTCCGCAGCATCGGCGCTTTCGAAAATGGCCAGGCCGTGGCATCGCTCGGTCCGGATCGCGTGGGGGTCATCGACCTGCAAGGCAAATGGATCATTCCCGCCAGCCACCATGACGCCGAGCGCGTGAACGACACCCTGTGGAAGCTCGTGCAGGCCGGCAAGCAGGACGACGACTACGCGCACCCCGCCGCGGTGTTCAATGCCCAGGGCCAGGCCCTGACCGCGTTCCTGCGCGGCCTGCAGGTCGGCGCCTACGGAGATGGCTCGATCAGCGCCGGCAACGACAAGAACCGCTGGATCATCTCGCCCGACGGAAAGGACGCGCTGGACATGAAGGACGCGGACTACGTGCGCCTGGGCGATTGGATGGAGATTCGCCGCGCCGATCGCCTGGGCTACCTGAACAGCCAGGGAAGCTGGCAGATCGAGCCGGCCGCCGGTTCGGGGTCCGCGTTTCACGGCACGCCCGCGCGGGCACTGTCGACGGACCAGGGCGGCACGCGCGTCATCGACGGCAACGCCAAGGTTCTCGCCAAGCTGCCGGAAGGCGAATGGAGCTGGCCGCGTGGATCCGCCACGCTGCTCAGGCACTACACCGTGCAGGGCAGGACCCTGACGGACTACGCCGATCTGTCCGGCAAGACCCGGCTCACGGTCGAGGGCTACGCGTCGGCGTATTCGGAAGGACGTGCCGTATCGCAGGTATCGGGCGACGGCGTGCGCGCGGTGGACGCCAAGGGCGCTTTCGTGGGGCCCGCGTTCGACGCGCTGGGCGCGATGCGCGAAGGCCTGGCGCCCGCCAGCGCCGACCGCGGCTATGGCTATGTGGACAGCCAGGGCCGCTTTGCCATCCCGGCCGAATACAAAGCCGTGTCGCCCTTCGCGGACCAGCGCGCGGTGGTCTCCACGATGGACGATTCGCGCATCATCGGTCCCGATGGCACGACGTTCGCGCGTGTCGAAATGGAGTGCGGCATCCGCACGCTGACCGGCGCCGCCGGCCAGCGCGTGTGGCCGCTGCGCATGCCGCAGCGCTGTCAGCGTAGCGCGGATTCCGGCGCCGACTGGGCATCCAGTGCCAGATAGCGGCGGGTCTGCACGATCTCCTCGCGCTCCTTGAAGCTGGTAAGCCGGTCGGCCAGCTCGCGGCTGTCGCCCGATTGCCGGATCGCCGCCAGCGTGGCCTGCATCGCGTGGATGGCCGCGCGCTGCAGGTCCGACGGAATGATGGCCAGCCGATAGCCCATGGCGGCCAGATCCGGCAGCGGCACCAGGGGCGTCTTGCCGCCATGGAACATGTTGATGAGCTTCAGGCCCGGCAGGCGTTCGGCGATGGCGCGGATCTGCGCCAGGGTCTCCGGCGCTTCGACGAAGATCATGTCCGCCCCCGCCTTCACGTAGCGTTCGGCGCGCGCGATGGCGGCATCGAATCCTTCGACCGCGATGGCGTCGGTGCGCGCGATGACCAGCGTGTCCGCGTCGGCCAGGGTCTGCCGGGCGATGTGGACCTTGCGGCACATCTCTTCGACGTCCACCAGGGTTTTGTCGTCCAGGTGGCCGCAGCGCTTGGGAAAGGACTGATCCTCGATATGAAACGCCGCGACGCCGGCACGCTCCATGATGCGCACCGTGCGCTCGACATTGGCCGATCCGCCAAAGCCCGTGTCCGCGTCCGCCACGACGGGCAGCCCGCCGGCGTCGACGATTTTCTCCACGCGGTCCATGACTTCGGTGAAGCTGAGCAGGCCGATGTCGGGATAGCCCGCCGCGCGCGCGATGGCGCCGCCGCTGGCATACACGGCGGAAAAGCCCGCGGCGGCAACCAGCCTGGCCGACAGGCCGTCGTACGCGCCGGGCGCCACGACGATCTCCTGGGCCAGGCGCTGGCGCAGCAGCGCGCCCGGTTTCATCAAGGTAGTCATGCGGATTCCTTCAGGTGACGAGTGGATGCAGTCATCATCGGCCTGAAGAATTAGAATGTCCAATATATGGAAAATTGATAATCAGGACTTTTTAGATATCGATATGGAACTACGCCATCTGCGCTATTTCGTCGTGACCGCCGAATCCCAGCACTTCACGCGCGCGGCGGAGCTGCTGGGCATGGCGCAACCGCCGCTCAGTCAGCAGATCCGCAGGCTGGAACAGGAAGTGGGCACGCCGTTGTTCGACCGGACCGGCCGCGGCGTGGCGCTGAACGACGCCGGCCGCGCGTTTCTGGCGTGCGCGCAGGACATCCTGCAACGCGCCGACGCCGCGGTGCGCACGGCGCAACGGGCGGCGCGCGGAGAAGTCGGCGAGCTGACGCTGGGGTTCACGGAGTCCGCGTCGTTCAACGGCGTGGTGACCGAACTGATCCGCCAGTACCGGCAGTTGTACCCGGACGTGGAGATGACCTTGTCGCAAGGCGATAGCGAAACGCTGGTGGCGCGCCTGCGCGAGGGCGCGATAGACGCCGCGTTCGTGCGGCCGCCGTTTGCGCTGGATGGCGGGCTGACGTTCACACAGCTTGTCCAGGAACCGCTGATGGTGGCGCTGCCGCTGGGCCACGCGCTGGCGCGCCGCAAGCGCCTGGCGCCTGCCGATCTGTCGCGCGAACGCTTCATCCTGTATTCGCGCAAGTCGGGTTACGGGCTAAGCGCGGACGTCATGGCGGCATGCCGTCAGCACGGCCTGAATCCGCTGATCGGGCAACAGGCGCCGCAACTGTCTTCGGCGGTGAACCTGGTGGCGGCCGGGATGGGCGTGGCCATCGTGCCGGCGTCCCTGCGCCATCTGCGCCCCGACGGCGTGGTCTACCGGCCTTTCGGGCTGGACTGGCCGCGCGCGGTGCTGGGGCTGGCGGTGCGCGACCAGGCCTCCGGCGGGCGCGCCGCAAACCTGTTGGCGCTGGCCCGCGATCCGCGCAAGGCGTGAAGCGCCCGGCGCTCAGTCTTCGTGCGACTCGTGCACGGCCACCGCGCCGCGCTTCCAGTAGCTGGCGGCGCGGATGCGGCTCTTGTCGATGCCATGCTGCGCCACCATGATTTCGCGCACGGCCTTGGCCACGGCGGATTCCGCCGCCACCCACACATAGCCTTCGCCCTGGGGCAGAGTCAGTTCGCGCGCCGCTTCCAGCAGCAAGGTGCTGTAGCCCGGCGCCGTGCCATTGCGGTGCAGCCAGCGGATCGAGGCCTGGGCGCTGGTGGCCAGCGGAAGTTCGTTGGAAGCGGCGGGCACTTCCATCAGGACCAGCGCCTGTGCCGTGGCGGGCAGTTCTTCCAGGCGGCGCGCGATGGCCGGCAAGGCGGTTTCGTCGCCGATCAGCACATGCCAGTCAAACGCCTTGGGCACCACGAAGGAGCCGCGCGGGCCGCCGATGCCCAATTGCTGGCCCGCTTCGGCCCGTTCGGCCCAGGTGGAGGCGGGGCCATCGCCGTGCAGGACGAAATCAATGTCCAGTTCCTGGCGGGCGGCATCGAAGCGGCGCGGCGTGTAATCGCGTGCGGCCGGCTTGGGTGTGCCTTCCGGGAACTTGACCCCGTCTGGGCCGACGGTGGGCAGCACCAGCGGCCGGGACAGGTCGGCGGGGAAAAATATCTTCACGTGGTCGTCGAAGGAAGCGGACACGAAGTCCTGCAGATCCGCGCCGGTGAAAGTGACGCGCGCCAGCATGCCGGCGATGCGCTCCACGCGGGCCACGGTCAGCGTGCGCATCTTCAGGGTGTGGCGCACGCGTTCTACGTTCAGGTCGCTACGGGTCATCAATACTCCAATATTTGTTCAGGTACGGGATCAGGCGCCGGTCTTGCCGGTGATCTCGTCGGCCGCACGCGCCAGGATGGCGGCGATGCGCCGTTGTTCGGCGGGCGAGGCGTCGGTGCGTTCCAGCAGCGCGCGCTTGATCGCCTGGCGGGCTTCCACGAATTCCGGCAGCCAGCCGGTGCGGGAATCCTCTCCTTCGGGGCCGGTGCTTCGCGGCTGGCCGCTCCACGCCTGGCGCATCCAGTCCATCTTGCGCGCGACGTGCTTGAGCTTGTTGAACATCGTCGACAGGCGCTCGCGGTTCGCGTCCAGGTGCGCCCTGCCCGGTTCGGCCAGGTGATAGCGCTTCTTCGTGCCCTCTTGTTCGACGGTGGCGTAGCCCAGCTCTTCCAGATAGGTCAGCGCGGGGTAGACCATGCCCGGGCTGGGCGTGTAGAAGCCGTTGCTCAGGGCGCCCAGCGCCTTGATGAGCTCATACCCGTGGCTGGGATTCTGTTCCAGCAGCCCCAGCAGCATCAGTTGCAGATCGTCGCCCGTCACCTTGCGGCTGCGGGTGAAGCCGCGGCCGTCGCCACCGAAGCCATCGGCGTCGCCGCGGCCATCGGATGAACCCGAGAACCAGTCACCGCCAGCGCTGGCGTGACGGTGATGGCGGTGGTGACGGCCACCGTGGGCATGGTGCTCGTGATGGGCGTGACCGTGCGGCCCGTGGGCATGGTGCTCGTGATGGGCGTGACCGTGCGGCCCGTGGGCGTGATGCCCGTGATCGTGATGCCCGTGATCGTGGGGGCCGTGATGATGAGGATGGCCGTGATGCCCGTGGGCGTGGCGCCCCTCGAAAGCATGGCCGAACGCGGTCAGAAAATGGGAATGGCGCATGATTACCTCTTACGATGTATCTTACGATATAGATCGTACGATATACCCCGAGCCATCGAGCCGTCAAGCGCGCCGTTCGAGCACCCCGGCGGCGATGCCCGCCACGATCAGCGCCATGCCCGCCAGCAACGAGGCGCTGAGCGGCTCGCGCAGGATCAGGGAGGAACACAGCAGCCCGAACACGGGCACGCCCAACAGGCCAATCGACGTAACGCCCGCCGGCAAGGACCGGTTCACGTTCACGGCGGCCCAATACGCGATGGCGATGCCGAACACCCCGCCGTAGCCCAGCAGCCACGCCAGATCGGCGCTCCAGTCCACCACGGGCGCCCCTTCCGCCAGCAGCGCCGCCACCGACAGCACCCCGGTCGCCAGCAAAGCCTGCCAGAACGCGAGTTCAAAGGGCGGCGTGGCCCAGCGGTGCGCGCGCACATAAATGATGTTGGCCGCCCAGCACCCGAGCGGCCCGCCGGCACGTATTGGAGGCCCAGGCTGACCAGCGCGGCGAACGCGCCCATGTGCAGCAGCCCGACGCTGAGTATCACGGGAACGTCGGCCTTCACTGGCCATGCCACGCGGCGCAAGGCCAGGCCCAGCGCCAGCAACGCGGCAGTGCCCGCCATGCAGCGCGCGGCCACCGCCCACAGCGGTGTCATGTGCGACAACAGCAGCTTGCTGACGACCCAGGTGTAGCCCCAGGCCAGCACCACCACCACTAGCAGCAGCAAGGCGTTTCGGCGGGAAAGCGTGGCGGTGGACATGGGCGGAAGAACGGGCCGCGCAAGCGGCGCCCCCGTAGACCCACGCCGCGCCTATTCTCTGGGGCCACGCGCCGGCCTCGCTTGCCGGCCGCGCGTTGCCCTAGCCCGCGGACAGTTCGCGCGCCCGCTGTTCGGCCTTGTGGACGGCCTGCGTGATGGCGGCGGCCACGCCTGCTTCCTGCATGTGGGACAAGGCGGCGTAGGTGGTGCCGCCCTTGGAGGTGACACGCTCCTGCAATTCGGTCAGCGGCACGTCTTCGCTTGCGGCCAGGCCGGCCGCGCCCCGAAACGCCGCGACCGCCAGGCGGCGCGCATCCTCGGGCGCAAAGCCCAGTTCGACCGCGCCCTTTTCCAGGGCCGCCATGAAATGGAAGACGTAGCCGGGGCCGCTGCCCGTCACGGCGGTGACGGCATCGATCATCGCTTCGCTGCCCGTCCAGATGCGCTCGCCCACGGCGGCGAACAGCGCGTCCACCTGCTCGCGTTCGGCCGGCCCGCAGGCTGGCGTGGCGTACAGGCCGGTCATGCCCAGCCCCACCTTGGCCGGCGTGTTCGGCATCGCGCGCACGATGCGCGCATGGCCGCCCAGCCAGTCGGACAGCGACGCCAGTTCCACGCCCGCGGCGATGCTGACGACGGTGGCCTCGGACGGCAGGTGGCGCCCGACCTGCCCGCAGACCTCGCGCAGCACCTGCGGCTTGGTGGCCAGCACGCACAGCGCGGCATCGGCCATGTCTGCGCCGACGCTTTCGCGGCACGGCAGGCCGCGCGCGAACAGCGCCTCGCGCGTGGGCGCATAGGGCTCGATCACCAGGAAATCGGTCAATGCCCGGCCCTGGCCGAGCAAGCCGTCGATGATGGCGGAGGCCATGTTGCCGCCGCCGATGAAGACGATCTTTTCACGCATGTTGCTTCAGTTCCAGAGTAGGGGTTGCATGACGGTTCAGCGCTTGCGCACCGCCGCGGCGTCCAGCGCGCCGACGCGGTTGCGGCCCAGCAGCCTGAGCGTATTTTCCAGTTCACCGCGCAGAATGGCCAGCACCTCGCTTGCGCCCCTGGGGCCCCTGCCCGCCAGCCCGTACAAGGGCGCACGCCCCAGCAGCACGGCGCGCGCGCCCAGCGCCACGGCTTTGGCGACATCGCTGCCTCGGCGCACGCCGCCGTCCACCAGGATCTCCAGCGTATGGCCCAGTTCAGCGGCGACTTCAGGCAGGGTGTCCAGCGGACACGGCGCGCTTTCCAATTGCCGGCCGCCATGGTTGGACAAGACGATGCCGTCCACGCCGTGCGCCTGCGCGCGCCGCGCGTCGGCCAGGCTCTGGATGCCCTTGATGACGATGCGCCCGTGCCAAACGCGCCGCAGCCACGCGATGTCGTCCCAGGTCAGCGCCAGGTCCATCTGGCGGCTGAGGGCCGACGCCTGCTCGGTGATGTTCTCGCGCGCATTGGAACTGACGGCCAGGTTCTTCAGTTGCGGACCGCCGTGGCGCAGCATCCGCCAGCACCAGCCCGGGTGCGCGGCCAGATCCCACAGCAGCCGGCGCGACGGCCGCAGCGGCAGCTTGAAGCCATTGCGCTTGTCGTGGTCCCGGTTGCCGTGGACCGGTACGTCCACGGTCAGGAAAAGTACGGTGTAGCCGTTCTGCCAGGCGCGGTCCATCAGGTGCTCGGCAATGCGGCGGTCTCGCTGCACGTAAAGCTGCAGCCAAAGTTCCCCGGAGCTGGCGGCGCGGACGTTCTCCAGCAAGGAAGTGGACGCCGTGGACAGCACGAAGGGCAGGCCCGCCTGGTGCGCGGCGCGCGCCAGATGCACGTCGGCCTCTGGCCAGAACAGGCCATTCAGCCCGGTGGGCCCCACGATGGCGGGCATGGCGGCGGCGGCGCCCAGCACGGTCACATCCAGCCGGCAGTCCGTGACGTCCACCAGCACATCAGGCCGGAACTCCAGATCGGCATAGGCCGCCGTGTTGCGCGCCAGCGTGATGCCGCCCTCGGCTCCGCCCTCAAGATAATCAAACGCCAGCCGGGGCAGGCGTCGTTGCGCCCGCCGCCGATACTCCATGACGCTGGGAAGCATGTACTTTCCTTGATTCGCACGGGAAACTGAAATTGCATATCGAGCAATGTGATTGTATTTCGATCATTTCCAATTCCGCAATCAGGGACTGCCATTAGGCGCTTCAGACGCTGGACGCACGGCGCGACCACCAGCGAAAACCCTGCCAGAATGCGGCCTGGCGGTAATTTTCCGCCGCGGCCCGGCTCCCGGCATCAGGCTGTTTCATCACTAGGACATACCCTAGAATCAATTGCTATACGATTATTCAAATCGAAAAGCGATTTAAGTAATCGTATGCTGTGCCTCAATGCGCTCGGGGTTCCGTCGATCCCAAGCCCCATTCGGGACCACAGACATGACCAACGGCATCACCCTGCTAGACGCGCTCACCCAGGCCCTGGGCCAGGACGCCATTCTTCATTCCGACGCCGATAAGACCGGATACACCGAAGACTGGCGCGGCCGGTACAAGGGTCCGGCGCTGTGCGTCGCGCTGCCCACCAATACGCAACAGGTGTCGGACATCGTGCGCCTCTGCATCGACCATGCCACGCCCGTGCTGCCTCAGGGAGGCAACACCAGCCTGTGCGGCGGCGCGGTGCCCGCCTCGGCCGGCAAGCCGCCCGTCATCGTGAACCTGTCCCGCATGCGCAAGGTCATCGGTGTCGACGCCGCGAACAATTCCATGCTGGTCGAGGCCGGCTGCGTGCTGGCCACGGTACAGGAAGCCGCCGCCGCCAGCGGCCGCCTGTACCCGATCAGCCTGGGCGCCGAAGGCTCATGCCAGATCGGCGGCACCATCGCCACCAACGCCGGCGGCACGGGCGTGCTGCGCTACGGGAACACGCGCGATAACATTCTGGGCCTGGAAGTCGTGCTGCCCGACGGCCGCGTCTGGAACGGCCTGACGGCCCTGCGCAAGAACAATACGGGCTTCGACCTGAAGCATCTGTTCATCGGCGCCGAGGGCACGATGGGCATTGTCACCGCCGCGGTGCTCAAGCTGCATCCGCTGCCCACCACGCATGCGGTCGCTTGGCTGGCGCCCGACAGCCCGCAAGCGGCGCTGGATATCCTGGGCCTGTTCCAACGCGCCTGCGGGTCGCGCCTGTCGGCCTTCGAGATGATCGACCGCAATCAGCTCGACGTGGTGATGCAGCATGTGCCCGGCCGCAAGAATCCGCTGGGGGACTCGCATCCCTGGCATGTGCTGGTGGAGCTGTCGGACACCGGCGACGACGGCGAATTGCAGGACCTGCTGCAACAAATCCTGGAGCAGGCGTCCGAACAGGGCCTGCTGCATGATGCCGTGGTGGCCAGCAACGGCAACCAGCGCGCCGCGCTGTGGGAAGTGCGCCACAGCGTGTCGGAAGGCAACAAGAAAGCCGGCGTCGGCCTGACCACCGACAGCGCCGTGCCCGTATCCAGCGTACCGCGCTTCATCGAAGAGGCCACGGTGGCCGTGCACCGCCTGGTGCCGGACCTGCCCGTTCTGATCGTGGCGCACCTGGGCGATGGAAACGTCCACTTCATTCCCTTTTTCACGTTCGACGCCTGGAATGCGCTGCCCGACCGCGACGCGATGGCGGCCGCCATCCGCCGCGCCGTCAACGACGTGGCCGATGCGTTGGGCGGCACGTTCAGCGCCGAACACGGAGTGGGCCGCACTTCGCTTGCCGAAATGGCGCATTACAAGTCGCCGGTCGAACTGGCGATGATGCGCGCGCTCAAGACCACCTTCGATCCCGCCAATCTCTTCAATCCCGGCCGCTTGCTGCCTTGAGCCGTCGTTCTTGATCCGCCGTCCCTGACCCGACCCGCAGGAGTCTTCCATGAAATCGACCCTCCACAACGCCTCGCGCCGCAACGCGCTAAAAACCGTCGCGGCCGGCGCCGCCGCGCTCGCCATGCCAATGATCTGGACGCCATCGCGCGCGGCCTCCAAGCGCATCGTCGTGCGCGACGACGGCGGTATCTACAGCAAGGCCTATGGTGCGGTGTTCTACAAGCCCTTCACGGAGGCCACCGGCATCCAGGTGGTGGGCGTGCAGGCCAACGCCGAGCCCACCGCGCAGATCCGCAGCATGGTGGACACTGGCAACTACACCTGGGATATGGCCAAGATCAGCCAGCCCGCCATCCTGATGCTGACCGAAGGCGGCAAGGTCTATCTGGAAAAGCACGGGCTGGAATCCGACCCCGTGGTGGCCGCCATCCCCAAGCAGTACATGTCGCCCTACGGCGTGGGCAACAACGTCTACACCACGGTGCTGGCCTACCGCACGGACGCCTTCAAGGGCCGCCGCGCGCCGGCCTCGTGGGCCGACTTCTGGAACATAAAGGAAATCCCCGGGCGCCGCGGGCTGCGCAAGCATCCGTTCGACACCATCGAGGAAGCGCTGATGGCCGACGGCGTGGCACCCGACAAGGTCTACCCCTGCGACATCGACCGCGCGCTGGCCAGCTTGGACAAGATCAAGCCGTCCGTGGACGTGTGGTGGAACACCGGTGCCCAGGTCGAGCAGATGCTGGGCTCGGGCGAAGTCGACATGATCGCCACCTGGGTGTCGCGCGCGCAATCGGCCATCGCCAATGGCGCGCCGGTGCAGATCGTGTGGGACCAGAACATCTGGGGTTGCGATAACTGGTCCATTCTGAAGGGCACGCCGAATGCCGACGCCTGCCGCGAGTTCATCAAGTTCGCGTCCGACCCCAAGCGCCAGGCCTCGCTGGTCGAGTACTTCGCGGCCGGCGTGACGCAGCCCGCCGCCTTCGACTACATCAAGGCCGATGTGGCGCGCAACTGCCCGACGCACCCCGACAACATCAAGACGGGCCTGCACATCAACGCCGCCTACTGGCTGGAGAAGCAGCGCGACGTGATCGAGCGCTTCAACGGTTGGGTCCTGCAGTAAGTCTATCGACCGCGCGCCGCTGCACGCGGCGTCGCGCCGGGCATTTTCTTTGTGTTGAGCACCATGTCTTCTTCCAATCTGCAAATCTCGGGCCTGGGCAAACGCTACGGCGACTTCGTCGCCCTGGCTCCCACGCATCTGGACGTCGCCCGCGGCGAATTCCTGACTCTCCTGGGTCCCTCCGGCTCTGGCAAGACCACCCTGCTGAGCCTGATCGCCGGCCTGGCCCAGCCCGATGAGGGCCGCGTGCTGATCGATGGCGCCGACGTGACCTTCGGTGCGCCGTATGAGCGGGATATCGGTATGGTGTTCCAGAACTACGCGCTGTTCCCGCACATGACGATCGAAGAGAACATCGCGTTTCCGCTCAAGATGCGCAAGGTGCCCGCAGCCGAGGCCCGCCGCCGCGCGCTAGAAGCGCTGGAGATGGTGCGCCTGCCACACGTGGCGGCCCGCCTGCCGCGTGAACTCTCCGGGGGCCAGCAGCAGCGCATCGCGCTGGCGCGCTGCATGGTCTACCGCCCAGCGATTATCCTGATGGACGAGCCGCTGGGTGCGCTGGACAAGAAGCTGCGCGACCAGATGCAGCTTGAGATCAAGCGTATTCACCGTGAACTGGGCACGACCATCGTCTACGTGACGCACGACCAGGAAGAGGCCATGACGATGTCCGACCGCATCTGCCTGATGAACGGCGGCGCGATCGAACAGCTAGGATCGCCGGCGGACCTGTACTTCCGCCCGCGCACCCTGTTCGTTGCGGACTTTCTGGGCGAATCGAATCTGCTGCAGGGCGTGGTGACCGCGGTTGACGGCGAGACCCTTTCCGTCCAGCTCGCCCACCAGGGCGTGACCGGCCAGGCCTTGTCCAACGGCGCCCCGATCAAGGCCGGCCAAAAGGTCACCGTGATGTTGCGCCCGCAAAATCTAAGCGTCAGTACTGCCAGCGGCAACGGCGGCGCGGGCCAGCCCCTGTCGGGCAAGCTGCTGGATGTGATGGTGACGGGCAGCCTGACCAAGCTCTACCTGGACACGGGCATCGCCGACACCGCGCCGATCGTGGTCGCCTACCCCACTCAGCGCCAGGCCGAGCAGTACGCCATCGGCCAGCCGCTGTCCGTAAGCTGGCAGGCCGCGGATGCGGTGGCCATTGCGGAGTGATCGCATGACTACTCTTGCTACTCCCCGTAAGCGCATGAGCCAGGGCCGCCGCCATTTCCTGATGGCGGCTCCCCTGGTCCTGCTGCTGGTGGTGCTGCTCATCTATCCGGTGGGCCAGTTGCTGTTGCTGAGCGTTTTTGGCGAACACGGCTTCAGCTTGACGCAGTACCAGAAGCTGTTTCAGTCGTCGGTCTACGTGAATGTGCTGCTCATCACGCTGAAGATCTCGTTGTGGACGACGTTCTTTTCGGTGGTGGCGGGCTATCCCGTGGCCTACCTGATCTCCAGCCTGACGGCCAAGCGCAAGACTTCCCTGCTGTTCTGGGTGCTGCTGTCCTTCTGGACCAGCTTCCTGGTGCGCACGTTCGCCTGGGTAGTGCTGCTGGGCCGCAATGGCGTGGTGAACCAGCTCCTGCAGGCGCTGGGCATCCTGGATGCGCCAGCCAACCTGCTCTACAACTTCGGCAGCGTGCTGGTGGGCATGGTGCATGCGCTGATGCCGCTGGCGGTACTGACGATGCTGTCGGTCATGGAGAACATCGACCGCAACTTGCCACGCGCCGCGTCCACCCTGGGCGCCCGGCCGGGCACCGCGTTCTGGAAGATCTACTTCCCGCTGTCGATGCCCGGCGTCGCGGCCGCGGCCATCATGGTGTTCGTGACGGCCATCGGCTTCTTCATCACGCCCGCGCTACTGGGCGGACGCAAGGAAACGATGATCACGCAGATCATCATCGACCAGGTGCAGCAGACGCTGAACTGGGAGTTCGCAGGCGCGGTGTCGGTGCTGCTGCTGGTCGTGGTGCTGGTGGTGTTCGCCATCTACGACAAGGTGCTGGGCCTGTCGACCATGACAGGCGGCGCCTCGACCCGACAGCGCGATTCCGGCAAGGAAAGCCTGAGCCGGCGCGCGGGCGATGCAGTGCTGACGGTGCTGGCCAACGTGTCCGACGCGTTGTTCGCGCTGCTCCCCAGGCGCCTGCGCCGTTCGGTGTCGGGCACCGGCCAGTCTCGCACCTTGTGGTGGATCGTGTTGCTGGTGCTGGCCTTCCTGTCCGCCCCCGCCTTCCTGATGATCCCGCTGTCATTCGATTCCGGCTCGGGACTCACGTGGCCACCCAAGGGTTTTTCGCTGCAATGGTACGAACAAATGTTCACCTCGCCCGTGTGGATGCAGGCGATCACGCGTTCGCTCATCGTTGGCGTGGGCACGGGACTCCTTGCGATGCTGATCGGTACGCCGGCCGCTTTCCTGCTGGTGCGCGCGAATATGCGAGGCAAGTCGGCCATGCTGGCTTTCGTGCTATCGCCAATCGTGGTGCCCCGCATGATCATCGCCGTGGGCATGTTCTATTTCTTTGCTCGCGTCGGGCTGGTGGGTTCCACCATTGGACTGATCCTGGCGCACACGGTGGTCGCCGTGCCGTACGTGGTGATCACCATGATGGCAGTGCTGCGCAACTACGACACGCGGCTGGATCTGGCCGCGCAAAGCCTGGGCGCCGGTCCGTGGTCGACGCTGCGTTTCGTGACCTTCCCGATCCTGAGCGCGGGGCTGATGTCGTCGTTCCTGTTCGCGTTCGCCACGTCGTTCGATGAGCTGACGATTGCGCTGTTCGCCTCGGGAGGCCTGAACGCCACGCTGCCCAAGCAGTTCTGGGACGAGGTGACGCTGCAGATTTCGCCGGTGATCGCCTCGGTCTCCACCTGCCTTTTCATCTTCATTGCCGCGCTGATCTGGCTGGCTGACCGGCTACGCCGCCGCAGTCTGGCTACCCAATGATCCGCGCTTGTTTCACCCTTTAGGATTCGCAATATGCTGAACGCAACCCAACTTCGCGGCGTCTTTCCCGCTATCCCTACCCCCGTCAATGCCGATGACACCATCAACGTCGCGGCCGCGAAGGCGCTGATTTCCTATCTGCTCAAGCAGGGCATCGACGGCATCGTGCCGCTGGGCGGGACCGGTGAATATGGCGCGCTGGCCCGCGCGGAACGCATCCGCATGTGCAAGCTGACAGTGGACGCCGTGGCGGGTTCGGTGCCGGTGATTCCGGGGGTTCTGGACCCGGGTTTTCACGATGCCATGCAGGCCGGCCAGGAGTTCGCCGACGCGGGCGCGGATGCGCTGATGGTGCTCACGCCTTATTACACGACGCCGACGCAGGCTGGCATCCGCGAGTATTTCCTGCGCTATGCGGACGCCTCGCCGCTGCCGGTGATGATCTACGAGATCCCCTACCGCACGCGCATCGCGATCGCGCCGGAGGTGCTGCATGAGTTGTCGCGGCACGAGAACATCATCGGCATGAAGGCGTGCAATACCGACATGTACCATTTTCTGCAGACGGTAGCGGGGGTGGATGCGTCGTTTGCGGTATTCAGCGGGGAAGATACGTTGCTCCCGGTGCAGCTGGCGGCGGGTGCGCGGGGCGGGATCGTGGTGACGGCTACTTTGCTGCCATCGGCTTGGCGCAGGGTGTATGAGCTGGCTTCCGAAGGGCGCACGCGGGAGTCGATGGAACTGCACCGGCGGCTGATTCCGCTGATGAATCTGGCGTTCGCGGAGACGAACCCGGGGCCGATGAAGTCGGTGATGGATCTGATCGGCGTGAATGCGCCGGAGGTTCTGGATCCGCTGGTGCCGCCCGCGGAAGGACTACAGGCTGCGTTGCGCAAGGCGTTGATTCCTTTGCTTAAGGAATTTGAGGGCGTTGCCTGACGGCTTTCTATTTGGTTTTGTTGAAAAAGGACCGCCTGTGACGGGGGGGCCCTTTTTTTGGGTGGATCGTTGGGGCGTTGGTCGTCGCCTCCGGCGACTGCCTTCGGGTTGCCTCGGGCGCATCTGACGCCCCGCCCATCCCAGGCCCATGCGACGCCGGGAAGCCTACGAAGATCTGCAAAACGTACCCACGAAGCTGCGAAGACCGCACCGACGAAGCGCTGCCAACAATCACATACGCAGTTCATCGCACCACAAAAGCAATATTCTCACCTCGAATAAGCCGAAAACTTCGACTTTGATATCGAAGTCGCCGCCACCTGCACATGCGGCGCCAATTCGGCTTCCACCCTGGCCACCGTCCATCTCGTCGTCGGTACCGCAATATTGATGGCGGCCACTGCCAGTCCCCGATGATCAATCACCGGCGCCGCCACCGAAATATCGCCCAGCACCGTTTCATTGACGATGATCGCGTAGCCCTTCTCGGCCACCCGCTGCACACGGTCCAGCAGCCTGTCCGGATTCACCTCCGTGTACGGCGTGATCGCTTCCAGCCTGGTCTGCGCCAGGATCTCGCGACGCTGTTCGTCCGTCAGGCGCGACAGGATCGCGGTACCCGAGGCCGTGAAATACGCGGGCAGGCGGCTGCCTACTGCGATGTCCACGTTGACCAGATGATGGCCGGGAAAGCGCGCCACGAACACGATCTCGTGGCCGTCGAGCTCTTGCAGGTTGGTGGTTTCGCCCAGTGTGCGGCTGATGTCCAGGAGGTACGGCGACGCCTTGTCGATCAACTCGTTAGCGCGCACGTAGTTGTACGAGAACTGCAGCACCTTCGGCGTCAGCCCGTAGTTGCGCGTGTCCGGGATGCGGCGCAGATAGCCCAGGGTTTCCAGCGTGTAGACCAAGCGCTGCGTGGCGCTACGGTCCAGCCCCGACGCGCGGGCGATGTCGGCCAGTGTCATGTGGCGCCTGGAACCGTCGAACGCATGCAGGACCTGAAAGGCTTTTTCAGTGGAGCCTACGAACAGCGACGAGCGGATCTCGGTCGGCGCTTGCGGTTTTTCCGTGTCGTCGATGGGTGATTTGCGCACAGGGGCAACCTATTTGAGTTCTGGGGAGGCGGCGCAGGCGTCAACGCGGCGTGGGTTTTGCCGGCCCGTCACCGCGTATTGCGCTTAATTCAATTGTAGTTCAATTACTAATAGCAGATTTCAATTACTTTTAGCGTGATCAACCCCGGAAGTCCATCAACGGCACGCCCGGCTGCGAGGCGGAACGGGTGCCCGGCATGGGGTGACAGGATTGCGGGTGGTAGGTGTGGACCACGGAAAGCTTCACGCGGCCGCTGCGGTTGCCCTGGGCGGCATGCAGCGTGCGGCAATGGAAGAACACCACGTCGCCGGCCTCCAGTTCCGGACAGACCGCGCGGGCGATCCATTCGGCATTTTGCGGCGCATCGTCGCGGAAGAATTTCTTGTCGTCAAACTGCTCGGGCGCGAACGCCGCCGCGTGCGATCCGGGGATGAAGGACAGCCCCCCGTTGGCGCGCGTTTCCGGCCCCAGGGCCAGCCAGGTGGACACCAGGTCCGTGTCGGAAAAGGACCAGTAGCGGATGTCCTGGTGCCAGCCCGTCAGGCTGCCATACGCGGGGTGCTTGGTCATCACGCAGTTGTGGTGCGTCGTGGACAGCACGGGCGGTTCACCGAAATAGCGGGCCAGCCATTGGCCGATGCGCGGATCGGTGGCCCACTGGGCAAACACTGGATCGCGGCCATGGGCCCCCAGCAGGCGGCGCACGGTCATCCCGCCTTCGGCGGTGCGCGATTCGGGCGCGCCAGGGTAGCGCAGATCGGCTTCGTATTCGATGGGGGCCACGTGGTCGCGCAAGTGGCGCTCGGCCAGCGCGCGCAGGGCGGCAACCTGTTCGGGGCTTGCAAATTGGCGCGCCACCACGAACCCCTGCTGGCGCAGCTCGGCTATCTGTTCATCAGGCAGTAACCCGGACATCTCGATCCTCACTCCCCGCGGCATGTGCAACGCGTCTGCGCGCGAGGCAGGCGGGTACCGGATCAGGCGCCGGTGGGCGCGGGGACGGCTAGATTACCAAAACCGCCGGCCGGTACGGGCTCAGGCGGCCGGCGTTTTTTCAGGGCGGCCGGCGGGTGGATTCAAGCGGGCGGCGTCGCGCTCCTGCACTTCATGGTGCACCCATTCGCGCCACACCGCCACCAGCAGCGCCATCAGCACCGGCCCCACGAAGAGGCCGACGATGCCCATGGTCTTCACGCCCCCCACCAGGCCGAAGAAGGTCGGCAGGAACGGCAGTTTCACGGGGCCGCCCACCAGACGCGGGCGCAGGGTCTTGTCGACGATGAAGAGCTCCACGCTGCCCCAGACCATCAGCGCGATGCCCGCCACCACATGGCCCGACCCCACCAGGTACAGCGACACCAGCGTGAACGACAGCGGCGCGCCGCCGGGTATCAGCGCCATGAAGCCGGTGACGACGCCCAGCAGCACCGGCGACGGCACGCCCGCCACCCAGTACGCCACGCCCAGCACCAGGCCTTCGCCCAGGGCGATCAGGCCCATGCCGGTGACGGTGGAATTGATGGTGGCCGGCACCACGCGCGAAAAACGCTGCCAGCGCGCGGGCAGGATGCGTTCGCCCAGCACGTCCAGCTGGGCCACCATGCGGATGCCGTCCTTGTAGACGAAGAACAGCGTGATCAGCATGAACAGCACGGTCAGGAGCAGTTGGAACACGTTACCCGTGGCCGCCAGCACCATGCGGTAGATATTGCCCAGGTGTTCGCCGCTGACGGCCTCGACCAGCGCGCCCAGCGCGTGGGGCTGGCCGATATAGGATTCCCAGTATTGGCCCAGGCGCTCGCCCACGACGGGCATGGACGTGATCCATGCCGGCACGTCGACCCCGTGGCGATTGGCCGCGATGGCCCAGGCGAAAAACGCGCTGGCTTCTTTGATGGCATACGACAGGGCCAGCGTCATCGGCACGATAAGCACCACGATGACCACCAGCAGCGCCAGCGACGCGGCAAGCGCGGTGCGGCCGCCGCAACGGGCGACCAGGCGCTGGTACAACGGCCAGCTGGCCAGGCCGATGATCAGCGCCGCCAGCGCGGGAACGAGGAATCCGCTAAGAAAGTAAACCCCCGCCAACAACACGAGCAGCAACAACCATCGGGCGATCAGGTAAGCGGGTAGAACAGGCTGCATGGAGCGGATCGACAGTAAGGGCGTTGTAGGCTTTGACTGTCGGACTATACAGACGTTTCACGAAATACGAGGGACGTAAGGGCTGTATTTACTACGGGGTTTCCCGCGTTTAGTACGCATGGCGGACGCTCCTGCCCGCCATGCGCGCGCCGCTTACAGGGCGTATTCCGCCGCCTCTTCGCGCGCCGTGCGGCGGCGCGGCGGCATGTCGGCAAGCGCCGGCACCCGGGGGAGCTGGGGTTGGAGCTGAGGTTGGAGCTGGGCCAGGGCCTCGGCCGTCAGACCCTGGTTACGCTGGTAGACCGCGCACGAAGCGGCCGCCGGATCGGTCTCGTCGCGGCCGCTGAGCAGCGGGCAGCCGGCGAACAGCTCCGCCACCCAGTCGGTGAAAGCGCGCACCTTGGGCGACAACTGCCGGCTCTGGGGATACAGCACGGAAATCGCCGTGGAGCTGGGCTTCCATTGCGGCAGGATTTCTATGAGTTCACCGGATTGCAGATGGGGCAGCGCCATATAGCGCGCGGTCTGGATCAGGCCAAAGCCCTTCAGCCCGCAGTCCAGGTAGGCGCCCGCTTCGTTCACGGCCACCGTGCCCTTCATGTCCACTTCCTGGTGTTTGCCGTCCACCTTGAAATCCCAGGCGCAATTGCGGCCGGTGCGGCTGGAGAAATAATGCACCGCGTGGTGGTCGCGCAGGGATTCGATCGTTTGCGGCATGCCGTGGCGCGCGACGTACGTGGGCGACGCGCAGGTCACGGTCTGCAGGGTGCCGATGCGGCGGGCCACCAGGCTGGAATCTTCCAGGTCGCCGGCGCGGATCACGCAGTCCACGGCCTCTTGCACCATATCCACCGGACGGTCGCCCAGGCCGAGCACCAGTTCGACGTCCGGGTATTTGTCGTGGAAATCACACAATGCCGGAATCAGGATCAGGCGTCCGATGCAGGTGGGCACGTCGATGCGCAACCGCCCCTTCAGGCGCAGGGCGGCTTCCTGGAAGCAGGCCTCGGTTTCCTCGACGTCGGCCAGGATGCGCACGCAATGCTGGTAATAGCCGGCGCCGTCCGGCGTCAGGCCGATACGGCGCGTGGTGCGGTTGAGCAGGCGCACGCCCAGCAGGCGTTCGAGGTTCTGGATGATGGTGGTGACGGTGGTGCGCGGAAGCGAAAGGCTGTCGGCCGCCCGGGTGAAGCTATTGGCGTCCACGACGCGCACAAACACCTGCATAGCCTGAAAACGGTCCATGGCGGGGTGTCCTTTTGGGCAAATAAGTCGGGGTGAACGGAGCATAACCCGATTTCGGCGTCGATTAGTCATTTCACACGACTAGTGTTGCCGGGATAGACAGGTTTATCCGGCCCCACAAAACACTCAGAATGCAAACCATCTTGAAGTGCCCTTGCCGCCCGGCGCCACAAAAGGGGCATGTCAACCCTCAGATTCCGAACCCGCAGCGAGCCGCCCCGATCAGGCGCCGCCGCCCAGGATACGCAACACCGTTGCATGCTGCACCGCAGCATATCCATATGGCCATCGGACCCTGAGGACTGGCATTCCCCCAGGACCGCCGCCGCCTCCCGCCCCAGGCCCCGGGCAAGCGCGCTTCCGCCCCTACACCACTCAAGGAAACATCATGGTTTCGCGTAATCGTATTGCTATGCTCGTCGTCTTTGCAGCCGTGCTCGCGGCCGGCGGCGGCTACGCCCTCACCCGGGGCCCCGCCGGCGGCAACGTCGCCATGGCGCAGGGCGCCCCGTCCGCCCCGCCCGTCGAAGTGGCCGAAGTCATCAACAAGACCATCGTGGACTGGCAGCGCTATTCCGGCCGCCTGGAAGCCATCGACCGCGTCGACATCCGCCCCCTGGTGTCCGGCACCCTGACCGCCGTCCACTTCCAGGACGGCACCATCGTCAAGAAGGGCGACGTGCTGTTCACCATCGACCCGCGCCCCTACGCGGCCGAGGTGGACCGCGCCGCCGCCGCCCTGACCGCGGCCCGCGCCCGCGCCGCCTACACGGCGTCGGAACTGGCTCGGGGCCAGCGCCTGCTGGCCGACAACGCCATCGCCCGCCGCGACTTCGAAGAAAAGCAGAACGCCTCGCGCGAAGCCGCCGCCAACCTGCAGGGCGCGCAGGCCGCGCTGGACTACGCCAAGCTGAACCTGGGCTACACCCGCATCGAAGCGCCCGTGGCCGGCCGCGTCTCGCGCGCCGAAGTCACGGTGGGCAACGTGGTGGCCGCCGGCGCCGCGTCGGTGCCGCTGACCACGCTGGTTTCGGTGTCCAAGATGTACGCATCGTTCGACGTGGACGAACAAACCTTCCTCAAGTACGTAAACCCCGCCCGCAACGGCAAGGCTGGCTCGGTGCCCGTCGAACTGGGGCTGGCCAACGAGGAAGGCTATTCGCGCACGGGCTTCGTGCAATCGGTGGACAACCGCCTGGACGCGACGTCCGGCACCATCCGCGTGCGCGCCGAGTTCGACAACGCCGACGGCTCGCTCCTGCCGGGCTTGTACGCCCGCGTCCGCCTGGGCGGCAGCGACCCGCGCGCGGCCGTCCTGATCGACGAAAAAGCCATCGGCACCGACCAGGACAAGCGTTTCGTGCTGGTGCTGGACGACAAGAACCACGCCCTGTACCGCCAAGTGAAGCTGGGCGCCAACCAGGAAGGCCTGCGCGTCGTCGACTCCGGCCTGGCCGCGGGCGAGCGCATCGTCGTCAATGGCCTGCAGCGCATCCGTCCCGGCGATGCCGTGACCCCGACCGTCGTCCCCATGGTTGCCGCCAAGCCCAATTCCGGCAACCCGGTCCAGACCGCATCGGCACAGAACTGAGCCGACGCGTCGAACGAGAACGTCCATGAATATCTCGAAATTCTTCATCGACCGGCCCATCTTCGCCGGCGTGCTTTCCATCCTGGTGCTGCTGGCGGGCCTGCTGGCCATGTTCCAGCTCCCCATCTCCGAATACCCGGAAGTGGTGCCGCCATCGGTGGTGGTGCGCGCGCAGTATCCGGGCGCCAACCCCAAGGTCATCGCCGAAACCGTCGCCTCGCCGCTGGAGGAATCCATCAACGGCGTGGAAGACATGCTGTACATGCAGTCGCAGGCCAACAGCGACGGCAACCTGACGCTGACCGTGAACTTCAAGCTGGGCGTCGACCCGGACAAGGCGCAGCAGCTCGTGCAGAACCGCGTGTCGCAGGCGCTGCCGCGCCTTCCGCCAGACGTGCAGCGCCTGGGCGTGACCACGGCCAAGAGTTCGCCCACGCTGACGCTGGTTGTCCACCTGATCTCGCCCAATGATCGCTACGACATCACCTACCTGCGCAACTACGCGATCCTGAACGTCAAGGATCGCCTGGCCCGCATCACGGGCGTGGGCGAAGTCACGGTGTGGGGTTCGGGCAACTACTCCATGCGCGTCTGGCTGGACCCGCAGAAGGTCGCGCAGCGCGGCATGACCGCGTCCGAAGTCGTCGCCGCCATCCGCGAACAGAACGTGCAGGTGGCCGCCGGCGTGATCGGCGCATCGCCCACGCAAGGCGACGTGCCGTTGCAGCTCAACGTGAATGCACGCGGCCGCCTGCAGACCGAAGAAGAATTCCGCGACATCATCCTGAAGACCTCGCCCGACGGCGCCGTGACCTACCTGTCCGACGTCGCCCGCGTGGAACTGGACGCGCAGGAATACGGCCTGCGTTCACTCCTGGACAACAAGCAGGCGGTGGGCATGGGCATCATGCAATCGCCGGGCGCCAACGCCCTGGACGTGTCCAGCAAGGTGCGCGCCGCCATGACCGAATTGGCGCAGGACTTCCCGCCGGGCGTGGAATACCGCATCGAATACGACCCCACGCAGTTCGTGCGGTCCAGTATCGAAGCCGTGGTGCACACGCTGCTCGAAGCCATCGCCCTGGTGGTGCTGGTGGTGATCCTGTTCCTGCAGACCTGGCGCGCGTCCATCATCCCGCTGCTGGCGGTGCCCGTGTCCATCGTGGGGACGTTCGCGCTGCTGCTGGTGTTCGGCTATTCCATCAACGCGCTGTCGCTGTTCGGGATGGTGCTGGCCATCGGCATCGTGGTGGACGACGCCATCGTGGTGGTGGAAAACGTCGAACGCAATATCGCGGCGGGGCTGAGTCCACGCGACGCCACCTACCGCGCCATGCGCGAAGTCAGCGGCCCCATCATCGCCATCGCGCTGACCCTGTGCGCGGTGTTCGTGCCGCTCGCCTTCATGACGGGCCTGACCGGCCAGTTCTACAAGCAGTTCGCCATGACCATCGCCATCTCGACGGTGATCTCGGCCTTCAACTCGCTGACCCTGTCCCCCGCGCTGTCGGCCCTGCTGCTCAAGAGCCACCACGACAAGCCTGACTGGCTGACCCGTGGCATGAACCGCGTGTTCGGCCGCTTCTTCAACTGGTTCAACAACATGTTCGGCCGCGCGTCCGAGTCCTACGGCACGGGCGTCGCCAACGTGATCCGCCGCAAGGCGGGCGCCATGGGCGTGTACGCGGTGCTGGTGGCCGCCACCATCGGCGTGTCGTATCTGGTGCCCGGCGGCTTCGTGCCCGCCCAGGACAAGCAATACCTGATCGGCTTCACGCAATTGCCCAACGGCGCCTCGCTGGACCGCACCGAAGACGTGATCCGCCGCATGAGCGACATCGCCCTGAAGGAACCCGGCGTGCAGTCCGCCATCGCCTTCCCCGGCCTGTCGATCAACGGCTTCACCAACAGCTCCAGCGCGGGCATCGTGTTCGTGACCCTGAAGCCCTTTGATGAACGCAAGGGCGCCGACCTGTCCGGCAATGCCATCGCGGCATCGCTGAACCAGAAGTTCGCGGCCATCCAGGACTCGTTCATTGCCGTGTTCCCGCCCCCGCCCGTGATGGGCCTGGGCACGCTGGGCGGCTTCAAGCTGCAACTGGAAGACCGCGCCGCGCTGGGCTATGCCGAACTGGACAAGGCCAAGCAGGCGTTCCTGGAAAAGGCCCGCCAGACGCCCGAACTGGGCCCCGCGTTCTCCAGCTACGAAATCAACGTGCCGCAGCTCGACGTGGACCTGGACCGCGTCAAGGCCAAGCAACTGGGCGTGCCGGTGACGGAAGTCTTCGACACCATGCAGATCTACCTGGGCTCCATGTACGTCAACGACTTCAACCGCTTTGGCCGCGTCTTCCAGGTGCGGGCGCAAGCCGACGCCCCGTTCCGCGCGCACGCCGACGACATCCTGCAACTGAAGACCCGCAATGCCGCGGGCGACATGGTGCCGCTGTCGTCGCTCGTGACGGTCAAGCAGACCTTCGGCCCGGAAATGGTGGTGCGCTACAACGGCTACACCGCCGCCGACATCAACGGCGGCCCGGCCCCCGGCTACTCGTCCGACCAGGCGCAAGCCGCGGCCGAACGCGTTGCCGCTGAAACCCTGCCGCGCGGCGTGAAGTTCGAATGGACCGACCTGACCTACCAGCAGATCCTGGCGGGCAACGCCGGCCTGTGGGTGTTCCCCATCAGCGTGCTGCTGGTGTTCCTGGTGCTGGCCGCGCTGTACGAAAGCCTGACCCTGCCCCTGGCCGTCATCCTGATCGTGCCGATGAGCATCCTCGCCGCGCTGACCGGCGTCTACCTGACCGGCAACGACAACAACATCTTCACGCAGATCGGCCTGATGGTGCTGGTGGGGCTGTCGGCGAAGAACGCGATCCTGATCGTCGAATTCGCCCGCGAGCTGGAAATGAACGGACGTACCCCGCTCGAAGCCGCCATCGAAGCCAGCCGCCTGCGCCTGCGTCCCATCCTGATGACGTCCATCGCGTTCATCATGGGCGTGGTGCCCCTGGTGCTGTCCTCGGGCGCGGGTTCGGAAATGCGCCATGCCATGGGTGTCGCCGTGTTCTTCGGCATGCTGGGCGTGACCCTGTTCGGCCTGTTCCTGACGCCGGTGTTCTACGTGCTGCTGCGCTCCATCGGCGGCAAGCAGCTGCATTCCGCCGCGCCGCATGAAGCGCCCGTGTGCGTGCCGCACGTGGACCCCAACGCGCCGCCCGCCACGCAGCACAACGCGTAGGCCGCCAGACAGAAGAGAAGCCAGCGCGTCCCGCCCAACGAGACGGGACGCGCGCTAAAGAGAAAAGTCATCATGATCCAAAGACTGACCCGCGGTTCCGCCCTGCTCGCCCTCCTGCTGGTGCTGGCCGGCTGCGCGGTGGGCCCGACCTACGAGCGGCCCTCCGCCGCCACCCCGGCGGCCTTCAAGGAAGCCGCCCTGCCCGCCTCCGAAGCCGGCACCTGGAAGCCCGCCGAGCCGTCCGAAGACGTATTGCGCGGCGCCTGGTGGAAGATATTCGGCGACGAAGGCCTGAACCAGTTGGAAGAAGAAGCCCAGCAGGCCAACCAGAACCTGCAGGCCGCGGCCGCCCGCCTGACCCAGGCCCGCGCGCTGCAGCGCGAAGCCCGCTCCGGCTTCTTCCCCAGCCTGGACGCCGGCTTCGGCCCCAGCCGCCAGCGTCCCTCGGCCGTATCGCAAGGCCAGCCCGACGGCACATCCACCACAACCGTCACCACCTGGCGCGCCCAGGGCATGGTCTCGTACGAAGCCGACCTGTTCGGCCGCGTCGCCTCCACCGCCGACGCCGCCACCGCCGACGCCCAGCAAAGCGAAGCGCTGTACCGTTCCGTGCTGCTGGCGCTGCAGGCCGACGTCGCCACCACCTACTTCCTGGTGCGCGAACAGGACGCCGAATCGCGGCTCTACCACCAGACCGTCAAGCTGCGCACCGACACCCTGCAACTGATCCAGCGCCGCTATGACGCCGGCGACATCAGCGAACTGGACCTGGCCCGCGCCAAGGCCGAACTGGCCTCCGCGCAATCCGAAGCCCTGGGCATCGACCGCCGCCGCGCCACCGCCGAACACGCGCTGGCCGTGCTGCTGGGCCGCGCCCCGTCCGACTTCGCCATGCCGCCGCAACCCATCGACAAGGTCGCGGTGTCGATCCCGGCCGGCCTGCCCTCCACCCTGCTGGAACGCCGTCCCGATATCGCCGCCGCCGAACGCGCCATGGCCGCCGCCAACGCCCGCGTCGGCGCCGCCAAGTCCGCCTTCTTCCCGCGCCTGGACATCACCGGCGCCTTCGGCTACGAGTCATCCGACCTGGGCAACCTGTTCGAGTGGTCCAGCCGCACCTTCCTGCTCGGCCCGCTGGTGGGCGCCGCCCTGTCCATGCCCATCTTCGACGGCGGCCGCCGCCAGGCCGGCCTGGACCGCGCCCGCGCCGTCTACGAAGAAGACGTCGCCGTCTACCGCCAAACGGTGCTCAACGCGTTCCGCGAAGTGGAAGACAATCTGGCCAACCTGCGCATCCTGGCCGACCAGACCAAGGCCCAGGACGCCGCGGTAGACGCCGCCGCCCGCGCCGCGAAGCTCTCGCATACGCAATACCGCGAAGGCTCCATCAGCTTCCTGGACGTGATCGAAGCCGACCGCAGCGTATTGCTTCAGCAACGCGTCTCGGTGCAGTTGAACGGCGAACAGGCCCGCTCCGCCGTCGGCCTGATCCGCGCCATCGGCGGCGGCTGGGAGAATCCCGTGCCGCCCGAGACGGTGGCGGCGAAGTAACCAACGCCGCAGCAGCGCCAGGCACAAACAACAATTCCAAAGCCTGGCGCGGCGAAAACTGCATCCGCCCGCAGCGCCCTCCCGACGCGAGACACCACGTAAGCCCCACAAGGCCGCCCGCGCGGCCGGCATGGGGCGGGCCCCGCAAGACGCTCCAACACCTCCTGGCGCTTGGCAAGAACCTCAAGAACCCCGACCAGCCCGGCGACCGCCAAGATCCATCATTGGAGCCCGGCGCGGCGGCGGCCTGGGGTGCGCGGGGCGTCAGATGCGCCCGAGGGAATCGGAAGGCAGGCGCCGAAGGCGACAACGACGATGACGATGGGGCAGTCCGGAGCGTAGGCTCCGGACCGCAATCGCAGCCCCGCGCACCCCAGGCCGCCGCCACGCCGGGCGTCTTAAGAACCATCGCCCCGCAAAACCCTACCCCCGCCGCGCCAAACACCGCAACGCCATCCGATACCCCACAAACACAAAAAACCCCTGACTATTCATCACCAACCAAGCCCCCAACCCGCCAACCACAGCCACCACCGGCCCCACCGCCCTCACATCCCCCTGCGTCCACGCAATCACCCCGAACGCGCCAACGGCCGCCAGCCCGATCGACAGCCACTTCAACAGCACCAGCCCCCCGGCCCGCCCCGCCATCAGCATCACCACCCCGATCGCCAGCCCCAGCGCCGTCCCCGCGCAAACCACCACCAGCGCGAACGCCGCCATCGCCGAACCGGCCACGCGCAGCAGCAGGCTCAGCACCTCGATCCCGACCCCCAGCCCGCCCACCATCACCAGCACCGCCAGGACCAATGGCGACCACATCCCAGGCGGCGTGCGCCCCGCGTCCATCTCGGCCACGAAACGATGCATTGCCGAAGACGACGCCGGATCCTCACCGCTTGCCAACGCCGCCTCCAGCCTGCGGCACTGCCCGATCAGAGCGTTCAGGCCAGAGGCGGGTCCGGGCGTCACAGACGCGTCACTCCCGGCGCGTGTTCCGCCACCGTGCCGCGCAACGCCGCCATCGCCTCCTGCACCGCCACCGGCCGGAACGCATCCTCGCGCCAGTACATCGCCACCGAGCCAAACCCGGACAGCCGGACAGGGATGATCCGCATCGCCCGCATCTGCGAAAACCGCAAGGCCGCGCGATGCGACGCCACGCCGATCATGTCGCTGTTGTTGATCAGCGTGAGATTGATCGTGACCGAATTCGACTCCACATGGTCCACGGGCGGCGACTGTCCCGCCGCCGCCAGCGCCGCATCCACCGCATTGCGGATAGGCGTGCCCTTCGGCCACAGGATCCAGCGATAGGACAGCAGATCCTGCCAGCTTGGCTGCTCCACCGCGAACAGCGGATGCCGCGGCCGCGCCACCAGATGAATGGGTTCCAGATACAGGGCTTCAAAGCGGACGGCGGGGTCGTGGTGCTCGGGCGCGGAACGGCCCACCACGATATCCAGATCGCCTTGCGCAAGCTGCGCCAGAAGACGGTCCGTCGTGCCCTCGACCAGCTTCACGCGCGCCTGCGGCATGCGCTCCAGCAGCTTCATCACCGCCAGCGGCACCGTGTCGGAAGCCGACGCGCCCGACGCCCCGATCACCACCCGCCCCCCGCCGCCCTCGCGCAACGCCGCCATGTCCGCACTGGCGCGGTCCAACTGCGACTCCACGCGCTGCGCGTGCGCGATCAGCACATCGCCGTGCGGCGTCGGCCGCAGACCGCGGGCATGGCGTTCGAACAGCGGCAGCCCGATATCGTCTTCCAGATCCTTCAGCCACTTCGACAGCCCAGGCTGCGTCGTATTGAGCATCGCGGCGGAATGGCTGATGTTGCGGGTCTGGGCCAGGCTGAGCAACATCTTGAGGTTGCGCAGCCGCAAGCGGTGGGTCCAGTCCATGCAGGCCCTCGTCTTGGGGGATTGTCTCGTATGTATATTGTTATTCGTATGGATAATAAGATAATTTCATTATCAAACACATAGCTGCGTACGCATAATCGTCTCCTAACTGGACCAGCCGCGAACCACGCGGTGGCCGCCCGTAGAAGCCGGCATCAGCCGGACATACCGGAGACAACCATGCACCACGGTCAACCCGCCGGCGCGGACAGCGCCGCCTCGGACCGCGCCCTTTATTACGCGCGCATCGCCAAGAAGCACATGGCCCCCCTGTGGGAATCGCTGCACAACCTGGTGCCGCGCCAGCCCGCGCCCCGCTGCATCCCCGCCATCTGGAAATACGACGACGTGCGCGGCGACGTCATGGCGTCGGGGTCGCTGATCACCGCAGAAGAAGCCGTCAGGCGTGTGCTGATCCTGGAGAACCCCGGCCTGCCCGGCCAGGCCAGCATCACGCAAAGCCTTTACGCCGGCCTTCAACTGATCCTGCCCGGCGAAATCGCGCCCAGCCATCGCCATACACAATCGGCGCTGCGCTTCATCGTCGAAGGGCGCGGCGCATACACCGCCGTCAATGGCGAACGCACCACCATGCATCCGGGCGACTTCATCATCACGCCGTCCTGGACCTGGCACGACCACGGCAACGCCGAAACCGTCGAAGGCGGCGAACCCGTGGTCTGGCTGGACGGCCTGGACATCCCGCTGCTGCGCTTCCTGGACGCGGGCTTCGCGGAAAACTACCCGTCGGCCACCCAGCCCGTCACGCGCCCCGAAGGCGACAGCATGGCGCGCTTCGGCCACAACATGGCCCCCGTGCGCCATCAGGCCACAAGCGGCACCTCGCCCATCTTCAACTACCCCTACGAACGCAGTCGCGAGGCACTGGACGAGCTCTACCGCCACGGCGAACTCGACCCCTGGGACGGCGTCAAGCTGCGCTACCTGAATCCGGCCACCGGCGGCTACCCCATGCCGACGATGGCCACCTTCATGCAGTTCCTGCCCGCCGGCTTTCAGGGCAAGACCACCCGCACGACCGACTCCACCGTCTACAGCGTGGTCGAAGGCCGCGGCACCGCGCGCATCGGCGACCAGGAATTCCACTTCGGCCCGCGCGACGTTTTCGTCGCGCCGTCGTGGATGCCAGTGCAGTTGGCCGCGCTGGAAGACGCCACGCTCTTCAGCTATTCCGACCGCCCGGTGCAGGTCGCGCTGGGCCTGTGGCGCGAAGAGCGCGTCGGCTGACCCGCCATTCCGTTTAGCAATCCGTAAACCCATCCCGCTCTTCAAAGGGTGATCCATGTCTTTTGTGTTTGCTCCCGCCGCTCCGGTTGCCGTGCCCATCGCCGGCGGCCCGGACAGCTTTCCCGTGCGCCGCGTCTACTGCGTGGGCCGCAACTACGCCGCCCATGCGCGTGAGATGGGCTTCGACCCCGACCGCGAACCGCCGTTCTTCTTCTGCAAACCCGCCGACGCCGTGGTGCCTGTCGCGGAAGGCAGCACCTTGTCCCTGCCCTATCCGCCCGAAACGTCGAACCTGCACTACGAAATCGAACTGGTCGCGGCCATCGGCAAGGGCGGCGCCGATATCCAGGTCGAAGACGCGCTGCAGCACGTGTGGGGCTATGCCGTGGGCCTGGACATGACCCGGCGCGACCTGCAGATGAAGATGCGCGAAGCCGGCCGGCCCTGGGAACTGGGCAAGGCCTTCGACCAGAGCGCGCCCATCGGTCCGCTGCACCCCGCGAAATCCGTTGCCGGCATCGAGCAGGCAGGCATCTGGCTGCAGGTCAATGGCGCGGACAAGCAGCGCAGCGATGTCGGCAAGCTGATCTGGTCCGTCGCCGAAACCATCGCGTACCTGTCCAGGTATTTCAGGCTGGAAGCCGGCGACCTGATCTACACCGGCACACCCGAAGGCGTGGGTCCGGTAGTGCGCGGCGACACGATGGTCGGCGGTGTCGACGGCCTGGGCACGCTCAGCGTGCGGATGGTGTAACCCAAGGGAACCCATGCAACTCCACAGCTTCTTCAACAGTTCCACGTCCTACCGCGTGCGCATCGCGCTTGCGCTCAAGGGCCTGTCCTACGAGTACCTTCCCGTGAACCTGCGCAAGCAGGAACAGCGCGATGCGGACTACGTCGCCAGGAATCCGTCGGCCGGCGTGCCGCTGCTGACCGACGGCGACACGCAGCTATCGCAGTCGCTCGCCATCATCGACTACCTGGACGCCACCCATCCCGAACCGCGCCTGATCCCCGCCAGCACGCCGGCCCGCGCCCGCGTGCTGGAGCTGTCCGACGCCATCTCCTGCGACATCCACCCGGTCAACAACATGCGCGTCCTGCGCTACCTGCAAGAGGTGCTGGGGGCCAGCGACGAACAGAAAAACGCCTGGTACCACCACTGGATCCGCGAGGGCCTGACCGCGGTGGAAGCCATGCTGGCCCGCCATGGCCACGGCGCGTATTGTTTTGGCGACGCGCCGACGCTGGCGGATTGCTGCCTGGTTCCGCAGGTGGCCAACGCCCAGCGCATGGGCTGCGACCTTTCCGCCTATCCGCGCATCCTGCGCATCCACGAACATTGCAGCGCGCAACCTGCCTTCCAGCAGGCGGCGCCCGCACGGCAACCGGACTTCAAACCATGAACCCCCAAGAACCCGACACCCAGGGCGCGCCGCTGCGCGAGTACGCCGATCCCGCCTACCGTCCGCTGTGCGCCAGCCTGGCCGAGGTGCGCGCCAACATCGACAGGCTGGACGACGACATCGTCCGGCTGATCGCCGAACGCGCCATGTACGTGAAGGATGCCGCGCGCTTCAAGCGCGACGCCTTCCAGGTGAGCGCGCCCGCGCGCCAGGCCCAGGTCTTCGACAAGGCCAGGCAGCTTGCCGAACGCCACAACCGGGGCTTCACCCATCTGGAACAGGTGGTGGACGCCACCTACCGCGCGATGGTTGCCGCCTTCATCGCCAATGAACAGACCTACTTCGACACCATGAAAGACGTGGGAGACACGCATGCATGATATTTCGACTCCGCTGCCCGGACGCGCGCTCGCGCGCCGCATCGCCATCCGCGCGCTGGCCCTGGGTTTTGCCGCATTGACGCCGCTGGCCGCCGCCCAGGCCGCCGACGCCTGGCCCAGCCAGCCGCTCAAGGCGGTGGTGCCGTTCGGCCCCGGTTCCAGCCCCGACCAGGTCGCCCGCATCGTCGGCGAAAAGGCCGGCGCGATCCTGGGCCAGACCATCGTGATCGAGAACAAGCCGGGTGCCAGCGGCAACATCGGCACCTTCGCCATCGCCAACGCCAAGCCGGACGGCTACACCTTCGGCGTATCCATCACCGGCCCGCTGGTGAACAACACGCTGCTGTTCGACAAGCTGCCCTATGCGCCCGCCACCGACCTGTCGCCGCTGACCCTGGCCGTCCACCAGCCCAACGTGCTGGTCGTGCCCGCCAGCGCCGGCATCGACAGCATCGGGCAATTGCTGGAAGCATTGAAGAAGAATCCGGACAAGTACAACTTTCCCTCCCCGGGCGCAGGCACCGTTTCGCACCTGGCCGTGGAATTGCTGCTGCAGCAGATCGGCGCGAAAGCCACCCACGTTCCTTATCCCTCTTCGCCCGCCGCGCTGACCTCGCTGCTGTCCGGAGACACCCAGTTCGCCGCGCTGCCGCCCATCGCGGTCATGCCGATGGTGAAGGATGGACGCCTAAAGGCGCTGGCCGTCACCTCGTCCAAGCGCTCCACCCTGCTGCCCGAGATTCCGACGCTGGCGGAAGTCGGGGTACAGGGCATCGAGGGCTCGGCATGGATCGGATTCGTGGTGTCTTCCAAGACGCCGGCCGACGTCCAGAAAAAACTGTCCGACGCGCTGATCCAGGCGATCCGCGACCCCGAGGTCGTCAAGCGGCTGCAGGCCCAGTTCATGGACCCGGTGGGAGACACGCCAGCCGAATTCCGCGGCTACATGGACGCGGAGCTCAAGCGCTGGGAGCCCCTGATCAAGAAACTGGGCATCAAGGGCCAGTAAGCGCCGCGCAGGCAGTCACGCAGCAACCGCAACACGCAAGGAGAATCAGATGCTCATCACCGAACCCGCCCGCCAGGTCCCCCTCTACGGCGAATATGAAGTCGTCGTGCTGGGCGGCGGCCCGGCCGGCGTGCTGGCGGCCGCCAGCGCCGCGCGCAACGGCGCCAGCGTGCTGCTGGTGGAACGCTACGGCTTTCTGGGCGGCATGGGCACGGCCGCCGGGGTCTCGAATTTCTGCGGGCTGCACGCCAATATCCACGGCGATATCCGGCAGGTAGTACACGGCATGACGGACGACCTGCTGGACCGCATGCGCGCGATGGACGGGCTGAACGATCCGCATCTGATCCTGGGCAAGATCCACGCCCAGGCCTACGACATCTCGGCCTTCAAGTGCGCCGCCGACGGCCTGGTGCAGGACAGCGGCGCGCAGGTCCTGTTCCACGCACTGGCCACCGGTCTGGCGCGCGACGAGCGCGGCCGCGTGGACGCTTTGTTCCTGGAAACCAAGTCCGGCCGCTGCGCGGTGCGCGCCAGGATATTCATCGACTGTTCGGGCGATGCGGACATCGCCCAATGGGGCGGCCTGCCGTTCGAAAAGGGCGACGCGCACGGCCACATGCTCTACCCCACGCTGATGTTCAAGGTGGGCAATGTGGACGGCGCCCGCGCGCAGGAAGCCTGGAAGACCATTCCCCAACTGATGGACCAGGCCGCCGCCAGCGGCGAATTCACCTTCCCCCGGCGCGGCGCCATCGTCCGGCCGCAAAAACACGACTACGAATGGCGCGTCAACGTGACCCAGCTTGCCAACGCGGACGGCAGCGCGGCCGACGGCACCGATGCCGCCTCGCTGTCGGCGGGCGAACTGGAAGGCCGCCGGCAGATCATGCAGTACCTGGGCTTCCTGCGCGCGAAAGTGCCGGGCTTCGAACAGGCCTATGTCCTGGACATCGCCCCGCAGCTTGGCATCCGCGAAACGCGCCGCATCGTGGGCGAGGCCGTGCTGAGCAAAGAGGACGTGCTGGGCTGCGCGGACTTCCCCGACAGCATCGGCGTCAATGGCTGGCCGCTGGAGATGCACACGGCCGGCGACGTGCAATGGATGTGGCCGCCCATCCCCGAATCGCGCGGCTACAACCAGCTTCCGTTTCGCATGATGGTGCCCAAACGCGGCCCGGGTGTGGCCGACAACGTGCTGGTGGCGGGCCGTTGCGCGTCCATGACGCACGAAGGCCAGTCCGCCGCGCGCGTCAGCGGAAGCTGCTTTGTCATGGGCGAGGCGGCGGGCACCGCAGCCGCGATGGCGCTGCGCGCGGGCATCGCGCCCGGCGACATATCCATTCCCGCGCTGCAGGCGCAGCTTGAACAACAGGGTGCCTTCCTGGGCGGCCAGCACTGAACCGGCGCGAGATTCCGACATGACTACTAGCCTGGCTGGAAAGCCGAAGACGCAAACCGTGATCGTCGTGGGCGGCGGTATCGGCGGACTGGCCGCCGCGCTGGCGCTGACGCGGCAAGGCATCGCCGTGCAGCTCCTGGAGCAGGCCGCGCACATCGCCGAGATCGGCGCCGGCATCCAGTTGGGGCCCAACGCCTTCGCGGCGCTGGATGCCCTGGGGGTCGGCGTCAAGGCCCGCGAGCGCGCCGTCTTCACCGACCACATCATCATGATGGACGCCGTGGACGCCAAGGAGGTGGTGCGCATCGACACTGGCGATGCCTTCCGCGATCGCTTCGGCGGTCCGTATGCCGTGATCCATCGCGCCGACATCCACCTGTCCATCCTGGAAGCCGTGCAGCAGAATCCGCTGATCCGCTTTCGCACATCCACCCAGATCACCAGCATGTCTCAGGACGAGCGCGGCGTGGAGGTCGTGGACACCTTGGGCAACCGCTATCGCGCCGATGCCATCGTGGGCGCGGACGGCGTCAAGTCCGTGATCCGCGAGCGCATGGTGGGCGACCCCGCGCGCGTGACCGGCCACGTGGTCTACCGCGCCGTGGTCGAACGCGACAACATGCCCGAGGAACTGCGCATCAACGCGCCCGTCCTATGGGCGGGGCCCCACTGCCATCTGGTTCACTACCCCTTGCGCGGCGGCCAGCAATACAACCTGGTCGTCACCTTCCACAGCCGCGAGAACGAGGAATGGGGCGTGCGCGAGGGCAGCAAGGAAGAGGTGCTGTCGTACTTCCAGGGCATCCACCCGCGTCCGCACCAGATGCTGGACCGCCCCACCTCATGGAAACGCTGGGCCACCGCCGACCGCGAGCCGGTCGAACGCTGGGGCCAGGGCCGCGCCACCATCCTGGGAGACGCCGCCCACCCCATGACGCAATACATGGCGCAGGGCGCCTGCATGGCGCTGGAAGACGCCGTGACACTGGGCGAAGCCATTCGCCATTGCGGACACGATCTGGAAGCCGCCTTCCGGCTGTACGAATCGATCCGGATTCCGCGCAGCGCCCGCGTGGTCTGGTCCACCCGCGAGATGGGCAGGATCTACCACGCCCGAGGGGTCGAACGCACCGTGCGCAACATGCTGTGGACGGGCCGCAGCCAGACCCAGTTCTATGACGCGTTGCAATGGCTGTATGGCTGGAAGGTCGAGAACTGCCTCGCGGGAGGCGTCGCGACGTAATTGAAGTCTCGGGAGAAACCCGTCTGCCGCCAGCCAGGGGGCAAACGAACATAAGCACAAGAGGAGACAACCATGAACAAAAGCACACTCCGCGGCGCCGCCGCCGTCATGCTGTCATTGGCCTCGTACGCGGCCAGCGCCCAGCAGAAGCCGGTGGACATCGGCTTCATCGGCACCCTGTCCACGCCCGCCGGCTACATCGGCGAAGACGAACGGGATGCCTTCATGCTGGCCGTCAAGGAAGGCGGCGGCAAGCTTGGCGGCGTGCCGGTCAACGTGCGCGTCGAGGACGACGCGCTCAAGCCCGCCAACGCCAAGCAGATCGCCGACAAGATGGTGCAGGACGGCGTGCGGCTGTTCACCGGCGTCAACTTCTCGAACGTGATGGCCGCGGTCGGCCCCACCGTCCTGAACGCCGGCGCCTTCTATGTCAGCCTGAACGCCGGCCCCTCCAACTACGCGGGCAAGGCCTGCAAGCCCAACTACTTCTCCGTCGCATTCCAGAACGACTCGTACGCGGACACCGCCGGCATGGCGGCCAACGAACTGGGCGCCAAGCGCGTGGTCATCATGGCCCCGAACTACCAGGCCGGCCGCGACGCCGTCGCCGGCTTCAAGCGCACCTACCAGGGCGAGATCGCCGACGAGATCTACACCAAGCTGGAACAGGCCGACTTTTCGGTCGAGCTGGCGCGCACCCGCTCGCTCAACCCCGACGCCATCTTCCAGTTCCATCCCGGCGGCGCGGGCATCAACCTGACCAAACAGTTCGCCAACTCCGGGCTGTCCGACAAGATCAAGATGATCACCCCCATCTACTCGATGGACGACCGCATGCTGGCCGCGACCGGCACGGCGGGCAAGGGCTTCTACCTGAGTTCGCTCTGGAGCGCCGACCTGGACAACGCGCAAAACAAGCACTTCGTGGACGCCTTCACCAAAGCCTACAACCGCGTGCCCACCGCCTACGCCGCGCAGGCCTACGACACCGCCAACCTGATCGCCTCGGGCCTGAAGGCCGTCGACGGCGACATCGCCGGACGCCCGGACGACTTCCGCAACGCCTTGCGTAAAGCGGACTTCCCCAGCGTGCGCGGCAAGTTCAAGTTCGGCCCGAACCAGCATCCCATCCAGGACTGGTACCTGCTGCACATCGAGGCCGGCCCGGACGGGAAGCTGATCTACAAGAACCTGAAAGTGCTTGCCCGCGACCACACCGACGTCCACGCCGCGGATTGCAAGATGTAGGCCGGGGCGCCGGGCAAAGCACCTTTGCCCGGCCCTAATCCTTGTCCTCGCAGAAACTCAAGCGGTTGCCGAACGGATCGATGACCGCCATCACCCGCCCCCAAGGCATGTCCTCGACGCACGGCCGCATATAGCCATAGCGCTTCGCGCTGACCTCGGCGTGGAATTCGTCCACGCCCTGCATCCGCACGAACACCGCCGACCCCGGCGTCCCATCGCCATGATGCTCGCTCAGGTGCAGCACCAGATCCCCTCGATGCACCTGCGCATAAAGCGGCATGCCCGCTTCGAAGCGATGCTCCCAATCCCACGTGAACCCCAGGAAATCCAGATAGAACTCGCGCGCCTTCTCCAGGGAAAAGATTCGCAGGATGGGAATGGCGGCGTGCCACCACCATCACGCAAGACACCGCGTAAGCCCCAAAAGGCCGCCCGCGCGGCCGGCCTGGGGCGGGCCCCGCAAGACGCTTCAACCCCCAAAAATGACGGCAAGAACCTAAAGAACCCCACCCGCCCCCACACCCGCGAAGCTGAAACCACTAGAGCCCGGCGTGGCGGCGGCCTGGGGTGCGCGGGGCGTCAGATGCGCCCGAGGGAATCGGAAGGCAGTCGCCGAAGGCGACAACGACGATGACAACGGGGCAGTCCGGAGCGAAGGCTCCGGACCGCAATCGCAGCCCCGCGCACCCCAGGCCGCCGCCACGCCGGGCGTCAAAAGAAAGCAAAACGCCCGCCAAAAAATCCCGGCGGGCGTAATGAAAACACAATCAACAGGGCATCCAACCAAAGACCCCCATCAACCAAAAACATCAATTCAAACTAGCACCCGAGATCTTCACGATCTCCTGATACTTCGCCTTCTCGGCCTTCACGAACTCCGCGAACGCCTCAGGCGTCATCGGCCCCGTTTCGGACCCCATGGTCAGCAAACGCTGCTTCACATCCGGCTGCCCCATCGCGTCCGCATAGGCCTTGTTCAGCTTGGCCACCACCGGCGCCGGCGTGCCGCCCGTCGTGAACACGCCAAACCACGTCCCCAGGTCAAAACCCTTGACCCCCGACTCCTCGACCGTCGGCACGTCCGCCAGCAGCGACGAACGCTGAGCGGTGGTAACGGCCAGCGCCTTCACCTTGCCGTCCTTGATCAGCGGCGCCGAAGCCGCCAGATTGTCGAACATAAAATCCGACTGCCCCGACAACAGCGCCAACTGCGCCGGCGCCGCGCCCTGGTAAGGGATGTGCTCGACATTGATGCCCGCGCGTGCCTTCAGCAGCTCGCCCGACAGATGGCCCGCGCTGCCGTTGCCGCCCGAACCGTAGTTCAGCTTGCCCGGATTCTTCTTGGCGTAATCGATCAGATCGGCCAGCTTCTCGATCTTGTTCTTCTGCGCGAACTCGACGTTCATCACCAGCACGTTCGGCACCGACGCCACGATCGTCACCGGCGCGAAATCCTTCACCGGGTCATACGGCAGATTGGCGAACAGCCAGGGATTGATCGCGTGCGTGGCGACCGCGCCCATCACCAGCGTGTAGCCGTCGGCCGGCGCCTTGGCCACCAGGTCCGCGCCGATGTTGCCGCCCGCGCCCGAACGGTTTTCCACGATGACGGCCTGGCCCAGCGAACCGCGCACCTTCTCGGCCAGCAGGCGGGCCATGGTGTCCAGCGGACCGCCAGGCGGGTAAGGCACGACAAAACGGATCGGCTTGGCCGGGAAATCGGCGGCTTGCGCCAGCGCGGGCGCGCCGAAAGGCAGGGTCGCGGCCAGCGCCACGGCGCCTTGCAACAGGGCGCGGCGCACAGCGCTGCGGGGGGTACGCGTCATGATGGTGTTCTCCTCACTCTGGATCAATGGCGGCTCGTAGCATACCGCACAGTCGTCAATGAGGTAACAAAGCGCTACTTCGCTTCCGCTAGCGCAAACCCATCATCGTCGCGCGCAATTGCCACGCCGTCTGCCGCAAGGGCTGGAGGAATTCCGCCACCGCGGCGGCTTCCTCGTAGGTGCCCGCCGACAGGCTGACATTCACGGCCGCCACGATCGCGCCGTCTTGATCGCGCACCGGGACGGCCAGGCCCGCGATCGAATCATCCAATTCACCGTCCACCCAGGCATAACCTTGCTCTCGCGCCCGCAGGATCTCCTGGCGCAATCGATCGCAGTCCACGACCGTGGCCGCGGTCAGCCTTTTCAGCCGGGCCGTTTCCAGATAGCCCTGCAGCGCCGCATCATCCAGACCCGACAACAGCACTCTGCCCATCGACACCGCATGCGCCGGCAAACGGCTGCCCAGCGAAGGACTCATAGGCAGGATGCGCTTGGTGTGCAAGCGCTGCACATAGACGATGTCTTCCTCGTCCAGCACCGAGACCGCGCACGACTGCCCAATGCGCGCACCCAGTTCCTCGAGCGCCAATTGAGACTGCCGCCAAAAGGGCAGCGTGTACAGATAAGACAGGCCCAGACGCAGCACCTTGGGCGTGAGCCAGTAGTGCTTGCCATCGCTTTTCACGAAAGACAGTTCGACCAGCGTCATCAGAAAGCGGCGCACCGCCGTGCGCGGCAGATCCACGGCTGACGCGACGTCGGCCAGCGTCTGGCGCGCCTCCCCCTGCCCCATGGTTTCAATGATTTTGAGTCCGCGCGCAAAGGTGCGGACGAAGGATTCGCTTTCAGGGGTTGCCATAGGTGCTCCGGCATACGTGCTTGACACGTCCGCGCTCAACTCTCAGAATGACCGTATAGCGGATGTATGTATCCGCTTAGCGGTCATTATAGACCCGCTGATCGTGTTCGCGCAAGTCCGGGCCCGGCAATGCGCCTTCCCCACAACCCGCCCTGGAAAGGCCATGACTCAAACTACATTCGAGACAGATTTCTGGAAAGACGCCGCCACGCGCAAGATCTGGGACGACATCGTCCCTGGCGAGCCTCGCGAAACCATTCCCTACACCCTGACGCTGGAAGCCATTCAAAAGTACTGCCGCGTCGTCGGCGACACGCACCCCCTGTACTTCGACGAGGCCTACGCGCTGAAGTCCCCCTACAAAGGTCTGATCGCCCCGCCGGCCATCCACATCCTCCTGATGTTCTCGTGCACCCCCGCCGATGACTGGATGCGCAGCCCCGGCACGGTCAATGCCGGCCAATCCTGGAGCTACAACATCCCCGCGCGCCCGGGCGATGTCATCCGGCTTGAAGCCCGCGCACTGGACAAGTTCATCCGCAAGGACCGCCTGTTCGTCGTGCACGACAACGTCTTCTTCAACCAGAACAACGAAGTGATCTGCTCCGGCCGCGGCTGGACTATCCGGCCCGTGTAAGGAGCAACAAGATGACCCAAGCTTTCGACTCGCTCGCGATCGGCCAGAAAATCGAAGGGGTGCCCTTCTCGCCCACCCGCGAATCCATCCGCGCCTTCTGCGAAGCCTCGCTGGACTACAACCCCCTGCATCTGGACGACAACTACATGCAGGGCGACTTCGGCCGCACCAACTTCGGCGGCATCATCATGCACGGCATGAACAACTTCGGCGTGATCACGCGCATGCTGACCGACTGGCTCTATGAGCGCGGCGGTGTCCAACGCCGCCTGGAGACGCGCTGGAAAGCGCCCGTCAAACCTGGCGACACCATTACCCCGCTGGCGGTGATCACGGCCACGCGCAAGACCGAGCAAAGCCGCTGGGCGACGCTGGACGTGCAAGTGCTCAATCAGCGCGGCGAAACCGTGGCGATGGGCGAAGCCATGGTGGAGTTCCCCCGCTGAAGCCTCCGGTATCCGCCACGCGGATACCGGTTCAAAAAAAAATCGAGGAGACAATAATGAATCGCTGGTTGCACACTGCTGCCTCCCTGTGCCTGGGAGTGCTTTGCCTGTTGCCGATAAGCGCGCGCGCTCAGGACTTTCCCGATCATCCCGTCCGCCTGGTCGTGCCCTTTCCGCCCGGCGGCACCACCGACATCCTGGCACGGATGCTGAGCAACACGCTGGGCACGGAATGGAAACAGCCCGTGGTGGTCGAGAACAAGCCCGGCGCCAGCGGCACGATCTTTTCCGAACAACTGGCCCGCACACCCGCCGACGGCTACACGCTGATGGTGACGGCCACGCACCACGTGATCAACCCCGCGCTATACAAGAACCTGCGCTACGACAGCAAGAAGGACTTCACTCCCGTCGCGCAGGTCGCCGCGGTGCCCAATGTGCTCGTGGTCAACCCGGACTTCGCCGCACGCAATCACATCGGCAGCGTCGCCGACCTGATCGCCTACGCCAAGGCCAACCCCGGCAAGGTGAACTTTGGCTCGGCGGGCACGGGTGGCGCCAACCATCTGTCCGGTGAGTTGTTCAAGACCATGACGGGCGTGTCCATGATTCACATTCCATACAAAGGCGCGGCGCCCGCCTTGAACGACCTGCTGGGCGGCCAGATCCCCATCATGTTCGACTCGGTCCCCGGCGTACTGCAGCACATCAAGGCCGGCAAGCTGCGCGCCTTGGCCGTGACTTCCCTGACACGCTCGCCCGCCCTGCCCGATGTGCCGACGCTCGATGAGGCGGGCGTCAAGGGCTTCGAGGCCACGGCCTGGTTCGGCCTGTATGCACCTGGCCGCATGGATCCCAAGCTGCTCGCCAAGCTGTCAAAGGACATCCAGACCGCATTGCGCTCTCCGGCTATCCAGGAACAGTTCGCGCAGCAAGGCGCCGTGCCAGGCGCCATGACGCAGCCCGAGTACGCGCGTTTTGTCGATGCGGAGATGGACAAGTGGGCCAAGGTCATCAACGACGCCCACATCACCATCCAATAGGAGCAGTCATGACGGCAACTCCCGCAAGCAACACGCCGGCGCGCGGCGCGCTTTCCCACATCCGCGTACTGGATCTGTCGCGCATTTTGGCCGGTCCCTGGTGCACGCAAAACCTGGCCGACCTTGGCGCGGACGTGATCAAGATCGAACGCCCGGGAACTGGCGATGACACACGTGCCTGGGGGCCGCCCTGGGTCCGCGACGGCGCGGGCCAGGACACGCGAGACTCCTCCTACTATGCGGCCGCCAACCGGGGCAAGAAATCGCTGACCCTCGACATCTCCAAACCCGAGGGCCAGCGCATCGTGCGCGAACTGGCGGCGCAAAGTGATGTGTTCATCGAAAACTACAAGATCGGCGACCTCAAGCGTTATGGCCTGGACTACGACAGCCTGCGCGCCATCAACCCGCGGCTGGTGTACTGCTCCATCACCGGATACGGCCAGGATGGCCCCAGCGCCAGCAAGCCGGGCTATGACTTCGTCTTCCAGGCCATTGGCGGGCTCATGAGCATTACGGGCGAACGCGACGACCTGCCTGGCGGCGGTCCCCAAAAAGCCGGTATCGCCATCGCCGACGTCATCACCGGCATGTATGCCACCATCGCCATCCTCGCAGCGCTGAATCACCGCGATGTCTCCGGCCTGGGCCAGTACATCGACATGGCCCTGCTCGACTGCATCGTGGCCCTGGGCGGCAACCAGGTCACCGGCTACTTCGCCAATGGCAAGGCCCCCAAGCGCTACGGCAACGCCCATGCCAGCCTGGTTCCCTACCAGGTCTTCGCGGTTGCCGATGGCGAGATCGTCGTGGCCGTCGGCAACGACGATCAATGGCAACGCTACTGCGCTGCTATCGGCCGCCCTGACCTTGCCGCCGATACGCGCTGGACCAAAGTCACGGGGCGCATCCAGGGCCGCGACACTCTGGTACCCGAACTGGCGCGCAGCATGCTGACGCGGCCCGCCGCCGACTGGATCGAACGCCTGGAGGCGAACGGCGTGCCCTGCGGCTGCATCAACGATTACGAGCAGGTCTTCCAGGACCCGCAGGTGCGGCACCGTGGATTGCGCGTGGACATCCCCCGGCCCCCGCACGCCGATATCGATGGCCTGGTGTCCACCATCGCCAGCCCCCTGCGGCTGCGCGATACGCCGCCGCGCTACGACCTGCCGCCGCCGCGCCTGGGCGACAACACGGACAGCGTGTTGAGCGCGCTGCTGGGCTACAGCGCCGAACAAATCACCCGGCTGCGCGAACAGCGCATCGTTTGAATGGACCCCCGATGACCCAACAGGAATCCCCGCTGGCGGCCTACCACCGCCAGTTATCCGCCGGCCAGCTCGCTTATCAATACGATACGCAGACCGCCAGGGCGGTCTTTCCACCGCGCGTAATCGGCCCGGCTTCCGGCAACCCGGCGCTCGAATGGCGCCTGAGCGCCGGCCTGGGCACCGTGCACGCCGTCACGGTCGTGCATCCGCGCGATCAGGACACCTACAACGTCGTCCTGGTCGACCTGGACGAGGGTTTTCGCCTCATGAGCCGGGTCGAAGGCACGCCCGCCATTGGCAAGCGTGTGCGCATGCGCGTTCATACGCCCGCCGGCGGCGGCGCCCCCTATCCCGTCTTCGACATCGAGGAGTCCGCATGACCCTCGCCCTGCAACGCGGCAGCGTCGCCATCGTCGGCGTCGCCGAATCCGACCTGGGCAAAGTCATGCCCGGCCTCGGCCCTATCGATCTCATGGCGCAGGCCGTGGTGCGCGCGCTGGACGACTGCGGCCTGCCACTGGGCGAGGTCGACGGACTGTTCGCCACCACCTCGCAAAGCCGCATGCCCACGCTGGCTCTGGCCGAATACCTCGGCATCCAGCCGCGCTATCACGATGCCACGAATATGGGCGGCGCCTCATTCATGACCATGGTCGGACGCGCGCAGGCCGCCATCGAGGCCGGCCTGATCCAAGTCGCCGTCATCGCCTACGGCAGCACCCAGCGCAGCCTGGGACGGGCCAACGTCGCAGCACCCGATCCCAACCCGCACGAGGCCCCCTTCCGGCCGCTGTACACAGCCAGTTCCTACGCGCTGGCCGCCTCGCGCCACATGCACCAGTACGGCACGACGCGCCGGCAACTCGCCGACATCGCGGTCGCCGCGCGGCAATGGGCGCTGCTCAACCCCGCCGCCTGGGAGACAAAACCGCTTACCGTCGAAGACGTCCTCGCGTCGCCCATGATCAGCGAACCACTCACCCTGCGCGACTGCTGCCTGGTCACCGACGGTGGCGGTGCCCTGGTGCTGGCCAGCGCCGAGCGCGCCCAAGGCCTGCGCCGCCCGCCCGCCTACGTGCTGGGGGTAGGCGAGGCGCTCGGGCACTATTCGATCTCCGCCATGCCCGACCTTACTGCCACGGCTGCCGTGGATTCCGGCGCCCAGGCTTATCGCATGGCCGGCCTCGCGGCCCGGGATATCGACGTCTTGCAGCTCTACGACGCCTTCACGATCACGCCGCTGCTCTTTCTGGAAGACCTGGGCTTTTGCCCCAAAGGCGAAGGCGGCCGCTACGTCGAAAACGGACGTATCGCGCCTAGTGGCGAACAGCCCGTCAACACCAACGGCGGCGGCCTGTCGTATTGCCACCCCGGCATGTACGGCATCTTCGCGCTTATCGAAGCAGTGCGCCAACTGCGGGGCGAGTGCGGCGAGAGGCAAATCGCCAACTGCCACACCGCGCTCGCGCATGGCAATGGCGGCACCCTGTCCAGCCAAAGCACGGTGATCCTGGGAAGCGCCGCGGCGCTGTAGCGCCGAACGCACGCCGCACAGACGCAAATCCACGCCCAGCCCGATATTCCAGAAACAACAATCCCCACTCAGCGCATCGCTTCGTGGGGATCGGGCGGGTCCATCTCGTTGAGCCCTTGCGGCGGGCCCTCGGAGATTCCAGCGGGTGATCAGTGCAGGATCTGGCTCAGGAACAGCTTGGTCCGTTCGTTCTGCGGATTATCGAAGAACTCGTCGGGACTGTTCTGCTCGATGATCTCGCCGCGGTCCATGAAGATCACGCGGTTGGCGACCTTGCGCGCAAAGCCCATTTCGTGGGTCACGCAGATCATCGTCATGCCGCTTTCCTGGGCCAGGCTGACCATCACGTCCAGCACTTCCTTCACCATTTCCGGATCCAGCGCGGAGGTGGGCTCATCGAACAGCATGATCTTGGGATTCATGCACAAGGACCGCGCGATGGCGACGCGCTGCTGCTGGCCGCCCGACAACTGGCCGGGGAACTTATTGGCCTGCTCCGGGATGCGCACGCGCTCCAGATACTTCATGGCCGTGGCTTCGGCTTCGGCGCGCGGCTTCTTCAGCACCCACATGGGGCCCAGGGTCAGGTTTTCCAGCACGGTCAGGTGCGGGAACAGATTGAAGTGCTGGAACACCATGCCGACATCCTTGCGGATGGTCTCGATGTGCTTCAGGTCATTGGTGAGCTCCGTGCCGTCCACGATGATGTGGCCCTTCTGGTGCTCTTCCAGCCGGTTGATGCAGCGGATCATCGTGGACTTGCCCGAACCCGAAGGTCCGCACACCACGATGCGCTCGCCCGGCGCAACGTCCAGGTTGATGTTGCGCAACACGTGGAACTGGCCGTACCACTTGTTCACGTCCTGCAAACGAATAATGGCATCCGACATGCCTGTACTCCCGTAAATATCGCTGGGCGCGCCCGCCTGTGGCGGACGCGCGGCAAATTGCTAACGTGCGTGATCAGTAGCCAGGCGTTTTTCCAGCGCCTGACTGTATTTGGACATGGAGAAGCAGAACACGAAGTAGATGAGCGAGATGAAAAGATACGCCTCCACCCCGAATCCGCGCCATGCCGCATCGGACAAGGCTGCCTTGGCCGCCAGCGTCAGGTCGAAGATGCCGATGATCACCACCAGCGACGTGTCCTTGAACAGCGCGATGAAGATGCTGACCAGCGGCGGAATCACGATCTTCAGCGCCTGCGGCAGGATGATCTTGCGCATCTGCTGCCAGTAGTTCAGGCCCAGCGAATCCGCGCCTTCGTACTGCCCCTTCGGGATGGCCTGCAAACCGCCGCGCACCGTTTCCGCGATGTAGGCCGCCGCGAACATGATGATCGCGATCTGCGCGCGCAGCAGCTTGTCGATGGAAAAACCTTCCGGCAGGAACAAAGGCAGCATCACCGACGACATGAACAGCAGGCTGATCAACGGCACGCCGCGGATCAGCTCGATGTACACGACGCACAGCGCCTTGATGGCGGGCATCTTCGAGCGCCGGCCCAGCGCCAGCAGCACCCCGATTGGGAATGCGAAGGCGATGCCGAACGTGGACAGGATGAGCGTCAGCGGCAGGCCGCCCCAACGCGCATTTTCCACGTAGGTCAGGCCGAACACGCCGCCCCACATCAGGAGCGCAACGGCCGTCAGGCCCACGGTCCAGATGACGGCGAGCTTCCAGTTCCAGAAACGGCGGATGCCGCTGCAGACGATCACCGCCACCAGGATGAAGGTGGCAATCAGCGGCCGCCATTGCTCATCGAAGGGGTAGGTGCCGAACAGGATCAGCCGGTGCTTCTCGATGATGAACGCCCAGCAGGCGCCGCCCGAGGCACGGCATTCCTGCGCGTTCGTCGCATTGAAGTTGGCCTTGATGAAAGCCCATTCCACCAGCGCCGGCACCGACATCAGCAGGAACCAGGCAAGCAGTACCGTGATGAGGATATTCAGCGGCGATGAGAACAGGCGGGACTTGAGCCACGCCCACGCGCCCACATGAGTGCTGGGCGGCGGCAGGCCTTCGCTGGGGGTATGCGTAGTACTGCTCATATCAACGCTCCACCAGCGCGATGCGCTTGTTGTACCAGTTCATGAATATCGAGATCGACAGGCTGACCGTGAGGTACGCGCCCATGATGATGAGAATGCCCTCGATGGCCTGGCCTGTCTGGTTCAGCGTCGTGTTCACCACCGACACGATATCGGGGTAGCCGATGGCCACGGCCAGCGAGCTGTTCTTCGTCAGGTTCAGGTACTGGCTGGTCATCGGGGGGATGATCACGCGCAGCGCCTGCGGCAGGATGACCAGGCGCAGCACCTTGCCACGCGGCAGGCCCAGCGAACCGGCGGCTTCCCATTGGCCGTTGTTGACGGCCTGGATGCCCGACCGCACCACTTCGGCGATGAACGCCGACGTATAGATCACCAGACCCGCCAGCAACGCGGCGAATTCCGGCGACAGGGTCAGGCCGCCCGAGAAGTTGAAGCCCTTGAGTTGCGGCATGTCCAGCGTCAGCGACGCGCCGCTGACCAGCCAGCCGACGATAGGCAAGCCGATGAGCAGGCCGATGGCCGCGCGGCCCAGCGGGAAAACGCGGCCCGTGGCCTCCTGGCGCTTCCTGCCCCAATGGCCCAGCAGGATGATGGCCACGATGGCCAGCCCCAGTCCGGCAAGCATCCAGTCCAGCGAATTGCCTTCCAGCGACGGCACCTTCAGGCCCCGGTTGGAGATGAAGACGCCGGGCAGCGGATTGTGCGCCTGGCGCGGACCCGGCATGTTTTCCGTGATCAGCGCGTACCAGAAGAACAACTGCAGCAAGAGCGGCACGTTGCGCATCACCTCGACATAGACCGACGTGATCTTCTTGACCAGCCAGTTCTTGGACAGTCGGCCAATGCCGATCAGGGTGCCGAGGATGGTAGCCAGAATGATGCCGATGACGGCCACGCGCAGCGTGTTGAACAGGCCCACCATGATGGCGCGGCCGTAAGTGTCGGAGGGGTTGTACGCGATGGCCGTTTCGCCGATCGCGAATCCGGCCTCTCGGTTCAGAAACCCGAAGCCCGTGGCGATATTGCGCACGGACAGGTTATGGAGCGTATTGGAAACCAGGAACCACACGGCCCAGGCTACCGCGGTCAGCGCAAGCACCTGGTAGACCACGGAGCGCACGCCGGGATCGTTCCAGTTCAGACGCCGGGGGGGTGCCGAAAGCGGGGCGTTTTTATTGGGAGTCGTCATGATGAATCTACAGAAGTCGGACACCGGGCGGCAAGGCCGGAAAGACCAGGCCACCCACTCCTGCCGCCCGCTCGAAGGCGGGCTAGGTAAAACGGAGCGCGAGGCTCCGTTTTACCAGGCAGCCGTGTGTTAGCGCACCGGCCAGCCGTACATCAAGCCACCTTGCTTGTACGAAGCGTTCAAACCGCGTTCCAGCTTCATCGCGCTGTTCTTGCCCAGCGTGCTTTCGAAGCTTTCACCGTAATTGCCCACGTTCTTGATGATGTTGTAGGCCCACTTGTCGTCCACGCCCAGATTCTTGCCCATGCCCGGGGTCACGCCCAGGATGCGCTGGATGTTGGGGTTGGGGCTCTTGAGCATTTCGTCGACGTTGGCCTTGGTGATGCCGTATTCCTCGGCTTCGAGCATGGCGTTGAGCGACCAGCGCACGACGTTGAACCATTGCTCGTCGCCCTGGCGGACCATGGGGCCCAGCGGCTCCTTGGAGAAGTCTTCCGGCAGGATGATGAACTTGTCCGGATTTTCCAGGGTCGTGCGGGTGGAAGCCAGTTGCGACTTGTCGGTCGTGAAGGCATCGCAGCGGCCGGCCGAGAAGGCACGGATGATTTCGTCGTACTTGTCGATCACGACAGGCTTGAATTCGATCTTCTGGCCACGGAACCAATCGGCCAGGTTCAGCTCGGTGGTGGTGCCCGGCTGCACGCAGATCGTGGCGCCGCCCAGTTCCTTCGCGCTCTTGAGGTTCAGGTCCTTGGAGACCATCACGCCCTGGCTGTCGTAGTAGTTCACGCCCACGCCGATCAGGCCCAGGGTCGTGTCGCGCGTCAACGTGACGGTGGTGTTGCGGGTCAGCACGTCGACTTCACCGGACTGCAGCGCGGTGAAACGTTGTTGCGTGTTCAGGGGCGTGAACTTCACCTTGGTGGCGTCGCCGAACATCGTCGAGGCGATGGCGCGGCACATGTCCACGTCGATGCCCTTGTATTCGCCCTTGCTGTCAGCGATGGAGAAGCCCGGAATGCCGGTGGAAACCCCGCACTGGACAAACCCTTTCTTCTTGACGTTATCGAAGGTCGCGCCCGCATTGGCAGCCGCGGATGCAGCGAACAGGGCAGCGCCAATGGCAGCAAGTTTCAGTACTTTCATCGTGATCTCCGTGTGGGATGAAGCGAATCCGCGCGCAGGCCGGGTTGGGCCCACGCATGGGGCGGATGGTAGCGTCCGCGCAGCAGGCGGCGCATCCGGGAATTCCCTTGAAATATAGGGACACTGGATGAAATGAAACGGCGTTTTCGGACAAAATCAGGGACACCCTTGCTCTGGCGCAAAAGCCTGCTGGGACCGTGACCCGGCTGCTGCCAGTTCGGCCTACGGCGAGAGATGTAGGCCACCTTACTGTCCCCGAGTTACTATGGCGGCTTCATCCGACAGCCGCCATGATCGAATTCCAGCACGTATTCAAATCATATGGTCGCGGCCGCAATATCCTGGCCGACATCAACTTCCGCGTGAGCGCGGGAGAATTCGTTTTTGTATCGGGGCCATCGGGCGCCGGGAAGTCCACGCTGCTCAAGCTGATCGGCGGGCTGGAGCCCGCCAGCCGCGGGTCCATCCAGGTCAACGGCCAGCGGCTCGACAAGCTGCCCGCGCGCGCCCGGCCCTACCTGCGCCGCGCGGTGGGCGTCATCCTTCAGGACACCCATCTGCTGTTCGACCGGAGCGCCTTCGAAAACGTGATGCTGCCGCTGGCCGTCCAGGGACACCCCTGGGATTCGGCCGCGTCGCGCGCGCGCGCCGCGCTGGACAAGGTGGGTCTGTCGGGCAAGGAAGACCTGAACCCGATCGAGCTCTCCGGCGGCGAACAGCAACGCCTGGCGATCGCCCGGGCCATCGTGAACCGTCCGGCCATCCTGATCGCGGACGAACCCACGGCCAACCTCGACCACGACAACGCGCAGCGCATCATGAACGTGTTCCGTGACTTTAACCGCGTCGGCGTGACCACGCTGATCGCATCGCACGACCAGGACCTGATGGCGCGCTACGCCAGCCGCACCCTGCGCATCGACCCGGGCAAGTTCGCCGATTCCCATGGCGCCGCGACGCCCCCCGAGGCCAGCGCGCCCCCGCCCAGCCCATCCCGTACGGGCCGCGCGGAACCGGGCTTCGGCCATCCGGGAGACTCCGCATGAACGCCTGGCTGCGGCAACACCGCTATGCGCTCCTGGTCACCCTGCGCCGCCTGATCAAGCAACCGTTCTCCTCGCTCGCCAACCTGCTGGTCATGGCCCTGGCCCTGGCGCTGCCGCTGTTGGGCAGCGCCATCCTGGTGTCGGTGCAGCCCGTGGCGCGCGAAATGTCCGTCACGCCCGAGGTCACCGTATTCATGCGGGTGGACGCCCCCGCCGGCGCCGCCGCCGACGTGGCCAAGCGCATCCAGGACGAGTACCGCCAGGACGTGCGCGCCGTCCGCGTCGTGGGCCGCGAAGCGGCCCTGGCGGATTTGCGCGCCAACCCGGCGTGGCAGCAGGCACTGGCGGTGCTGCCGGGCAACCCGCTGCCCGACGCCGTGGTGGCCACCCTGGCCGACGGCGACAACCTGGCCGGGCGCGCCGATAAGCTTGCCCAGTCCTGGAAACAATGGAATCACGTGGACCTGGTGCAGCTCGACAGCGCCTGGGTGCAGCGGCTGGAAGCCATTCTGCGCTTCGCCCGCATCGGACTGGGGTTCCTGGCCGCCTGCGTGGCGGTCGTGGTGCTGGCCACCGTCTTCAACACCGTGCGCATGCAGGCGCTCTCGCAACGCGAGGAAATCGGCGTGGCGCGCCTGGTCGGCGCCACCGAATCCTTCGTGCGCCGCCCCTTCCTGTACCTGGGCGCGCTATCCGGGGCCCTGGCCTCGCTGCTGGCCATCGGGGTCGCGGCGGTCGCGCTGTCTCCGCTGAACGACGCCCTGCTCGGCCTGGCCCGCAGCTACGGGGCGGAATTTGCCCTGCACCTGCCCGGGGCGTCCGTGCTGATCGGCGCGGTCGTGGCTTCCGCCGCGCTGGGCGCGCTGTCGGCCCGCTGGTCGGTTACGCGCAGCACCCGCTTCTGAAGCGCCTGGGGCGCCCGGACTCACCGCTTCGAGTCAGGGCGCCGGGCTAAAGCTCCGTATGACACCCCTTCCTCCCCGTGATCCGGGGAAAGACCCCCGATAGCCCTGTGTAGGATGCTTGCAAGCCATCCGGCGAGGGCGCGTGCCCGCTTCGGCGGCCGGTCCACGCTGACACGAAAATGTATCTGGATGGGCGCATCCTAGGCATTTACAGAGAATTTCTCGCACTCGCTGCCGGGATATGCAAGAATAAAGCGACATTTTTGTACATGTTTTGAAACAAATACCATTTTTCCCTGTATCTTAGTGCCTCAATCGCCGTTCTTGCCCAAAATTCAGTCCCATGGTCGCTCGTCTTGAAGCCCGCGCAACGCGTCATTATTTCGATAGCGCGTTCCAATGTCAGGCAGTGAAAGTACTTCCCAACGAGTACTACGTCACGAATGAAAACCTGATGATTTCGACCGTGCTGGGGTCGTGCGTCGCCGCGTGCATCCACGACCCCGTGACGGGCGTGGGCGGCATGAACCATTTCATGCTCCCCGAGGGCGACATGCAGTCGCCCGCGTCCGCGACCATGCGTTACGGCGCCTTCGCCATGGAAGTGCTGATCAACGAGCTGCTCAAGGCGGGCGCCGTGCGCGACCGCCTGGAAGCCAAGGTGTTCGGTGGCGGCGCCGTGCTGGCGGCCATGCAGCAGATGAACATCGGCGAGCGCAACGGCGAGTTCGTGCTGAGCTACCTGAAAACGGAAGGCATCCCCGTCAAGGCGCAAGACCTGGGCGACGTGCATGCGCGCCGCATCAATTACTTTCCCCGCGACGGGCGCGTGATGGTGCGCAGGATGGCGCCGCATCACCAGCGCGCGGAAGAACTCATCGCCAAGCGCGAACAGGCCGCGGCGCAGAGCGTGGCGGCCAAGACGGCCTCGCCCCCGCGGATCGAACGGTTCACGCGGCCCGGCGTGGAGCGCTTCGACAGGCCGGGCGTCGAACGCCTGGACCGTCCGGGCGTGGAACGCCTGAACCGGCCCGGGGTGGAACGCTTCGACCGCCCGGCCCGGCCTGGCGTCGAGCGTTTCGACACGGCGCTGTCGCGCCGCCCCAAGCCCGAAACCGCGGGCAGTTGACGCGCCGCGTCAGAATCCGAAACTGGCGCGGTAGTGGCTGGGCGACACCCCCAGCCTGCGGGTGAACACCTCGCGCAGATGGCGCGCATCTCGAAAGCCACATTCATAAGCCACGGTCTTCAAGGGAGACCCGTCGCGTTCCAGCCGGGCGCGGGCGGCATCCACCCGCGCACTTTCCACGAACTCCGCCGGCGTAACGCCGGCATCGCGCCGGAACACCCTGGAAAAATTGCGGCGGCTCATCCGCGCCACGGCGGCGAGCTCGGCCAGCCCCAGGTCCCGGGACAAGTGCCCCAGCACGTACTGCTGCACCTGCGCCACGGCCGAGGTTTCCTCGACGAATGGCGTCAGGAAGGGGCTGAACTGCGATTGCCCGCCCGCGCGTTGCGTGAAAACCACCAGACGCTTGGCCACATTCAGCGCCACCTCCGGTCCGTGATCCTGCGCCAGCAGGTATAGCGACAGATCGATCCCCGCCGTCACGCCCGCCGACGTGTGCAGGCGGCCGTGCTGGACGTACAGCCTGTCCGCCTCGAGGCGCAGCGCCGGATAACGGGCCGCCAGCGCCTGAGCGTCGTTCCAGTGGGTGGTGACGATATCGTCTTGCAGCAGGCCGGCACGCGCCAGCGGGAAGATCCCGTTGCAGATCGATCCGTAGCGCGGCGCCCGGCCGCAAGCGGCTCGCAGCCAGGCCAGCGCCTCGTCGGATTCGCATTGCGCGGGCAAGGCGGGGCCGCCGGCCACCAACAGCAGGTCCGGGGTGTCGGCAACCTCGGAAAAGTGCCGCTGCGGCGTGATCATCATGCCGTTGGAACAGGGCACCGCGCCCCGCGTCAGGCCGATGAGCTCCAGCCGGTAATGCTGGGCGGGCAGAAGAAAGCGGTTCGATTCGGCGAACACGTCCAGCGGTCCGCTGACGTCCAGGGCCTGCACCCCGGGGAACACGACGATGGCAACGGTTTTCATGGCAAGCGACGGGTGCCGTGGGCAAAGCGCTACCTTAGCCCACCGCCCGGGCCTCGGCCCGGGAGCACGCGGCGCTGGCCGCGAATCGCCCCATGCCGGCCCGAATCCGCCCCTGGCCGAAGGCGTGGCCGCCGGACGCGCCAGCCTGGCGCGATTCCGCCCCTCGCGGCGCTCGTCCTGCGGGCGCGCCCCGCCCAGACTGCTGCTTTCAAGCCCGGCATGCCGCCGCGCCCTCAAGGAATCCCGCCATGACGATGACCCCCTCCCCCGCCAGCGAACGAGTCGGCCCCGCTTTTTCCGTGGATGGCATGCTGCAGGCCCGCCACAAGACACGCCAGGCCATCGCGGATATCGCCGCCCGCATTCTGCCCGGCATGATCGAAGAAGACGCGGTCGCGCTCGCGAAGCAAACGCTGATCGACGCGGGCATGGCGCTCAGTTGGCACCCCACCCGCGTGCGCTTCGGCGCCAACACCTTGAAATCCATGCGCCAGCCCTCCGCCCCCGGCGTGGTGCTGGGCGAGGACGACATCTTCTTTCTGGACATCGCGCCCCGGCTCGACGCCTGGGAGGGAGATGGCGGAAAGTCCTACACGGTGGGCGGCAATGCCGATCACGCGCGCTGTGCGCGCGACGCCGAAGCCCTGTTCCACGACGTGCGCGGCACCTGGCTGCGCGACCGCCTGAGCGGCCAGGCGCTCTACGCCTACGCCGACCGCCAGGCGCGCGCCATGGGATGGGAGCTGAACTTCGAGCTGCCCGGGCACCGCGTGTCGGATTTTCCGCACGCGGCGATCCATACGGGGTCGCTCGCCGACCTGGACATTCCGCCTTCGGAAATGCGCTGGATCCTTGAAATCCATCTGCGCGATCCGCGCGGGCGCTTCGGGGCGTTCTTCGAGGACATGCTGCTGAGCGACGCGCATTACGGCTAAGACGTGGGACTGGCAGCGAGCCCCTACAATCGCCGGATGTCCACCGTTCGCCTCTTCTTCGCGCTGTGGCCGTCTACCCGACTGGCGGCGTCGCTGGCCGGGTGGGCGGAACAGGCCCGCCCCCTGACCGGTGGACGGGCCATGCGCACCGAGACGCTGCACCTGACCCTGGCGTTCCTGGGGCCGGTCGACACCGCGCTGGCGGACGAGCTGGCCGCCGCCACGCCCGACCGCCGCCTGGCGCCCGGCGACGTAGCCATGGAGCGATACGGCGTATTCAGCCGCCAGCGCATCCTCTGGGCCGGCCCCGCCGACACGCCCGCGGGCCTGCAGGCCGCGCACGACGACCTGTGGCAATGGCTGGGCGGCTACGGGCTGGCGGCGCCGCCCCAGCCCTTCCGGCCGCACGTCACGCTGCTGCGCAACATCGTCCACGCCCATCCGCCCGAGGAAACGCCCGCCCCGCTGACGTGGCGTTACGACCGCATGGTGCTGGTGGCCTCGGAATCGCTGACGGGCGGCAGCCGCTACCGCGTCGTCGCGCAGTCCCGTCCGCGGGATCCCTAGCGCCGCTCTGGCACAATCGGACGGTTGCAACGACCCGGATTCACCATGATCATCCTGCTGGATCAAGACGGCGTGCTGGCCGACTTCGAACATGCTTTCATCGACGCCTGGCGCGCGCGCCATCCCGACATCGCGCCGGTGGCCTTCGAGGACCGCAAGTCCTTCCACATCCGCGAGGACTACGCCCCCGAATTACGCGGCATGGCCGAGGCCATCTATACGGCGCCGGGCTTCATCCGCAATCTGCCGCCCGTGCCGGGCGCGCTCGACGCCGTGAAGGAACTGCTGGCGCTGGGCATGGACGTGCGCATCTGTTCGTCGCCCTTGTCGCAGTTCGAGAACTGCGTGGCCGAAAAGTACCTGTGGGTGGAAAAGCACCTGGGGCGCGACGCCACCAACCGCCTGATCCTGACCAAAGACAAGACGCTGGTTCAAGGCCATCTGCTGATCGACGACAAGCCCCAGATAGAAGGGGCCGCTAGACCGCGCTGGAAGCACATCCTGTTCGACGCGCCCTATAACCGGGAGGTCACCGGCCGTCCCCGCATCACCTGGCAGAACTGGCGCAATGTGCTGGCGGGCGAGCTCTATACGGCAGATGCCTGAGTCCTGTTCAGCGGTCATCGTTTGGGACTATCCTGTGGAGTCGTACCCCTCACCCAGGAGGACCCCGCGCCATGAATCTGCACCGTCTGCTCAAGCAGCGAGAAGCCGACCACAAGCCCTTGCGAGTTGCATTGTTGGGCGCCGGAAAGTTCGGCGCGATGTTCATGAGCCAGGCGCCGCGTACCCCGGGCATGCGCCTGGTGGCGGTGGCCGATCTGACGCCAGACCGCGCCCGCGCCGCGCTGACGCGCGTGGGTTGGCCCGCCAGCGCGCTCAATGCCAGCAGCACCAATGACGCGCTGAAGAACGGCAAGGTCTATTTCACCGACGATCCCTACGCCGTCATCGCCAGCCCGGAAGTCGATATCGTCGTCGACGCGACCGGCCAGGCCGCGGCAGGCATCAGCCACGTGCTGGCCTGCTGCGAACACGGCAAGCACATCATCATGGTCAACGTCGAAGCCGACGCGCTGGCCGGTCCGCTGCTGGCGCGCCGCGCGCGCGAGGCGGGCATTGTCTATTCGCTGGCCTACGGCGACCAGCCCGCCCTGATCTGCGAAATGGTCGACTGGGCGCGCGCCAGCGGCTTTGAAGTCATGGCCGCCGGCAAGGGCACGAAATACCTGCCGGAATTCCACACGTCCACGCCCGACACGGTCTGGCCCTACTACGGCTTCACCGCCGAAATGGTGGCGGCGGGCGACTTCAATGCCCAGATGTTCAACAGTTTCCTGGACGGCACCAAGAGCGCCATCGAGATGGCCGCCGTGTCCAACGCCACGGGTCTCCTGCCTTCGCCGTCCGGCCTGCACTTTCCGCCCTGCGGCGTGGACGACCTGGCCCGCGTGCTGCGTCCGCGCGACGACGGCGGCATCCTGCATCATCGCGGGCAGGTAGAGGTCATCTCGTCGCTCGAGCGCGACGGCCGTCCGGTGTTCCGGGACCTGCGCTGGGGCGTCTACGTGACGCTGGCCGCCGACAGCGACTACGTGCGGCGCTGCTTCCAGGAATACGGCCTGGTCACGGATCCCAGCGGCAACTTCACCGCCATGTACAAGCCCTATCACCTGATCGGGCTGGAACTGGGCATCAGCGTGGCCAGCGTAGGATTGCGCCGCGAACCCACGGGCGCGCCGGCCGGCTGGCACGGGGATGTCGTCGCCACCGCCAAGCGCGACCTGCAGGCCGGCCAGATCCTGGACGGCGAAGGCGGCTACACGGTCTATGGCCGGCTGATGCCCGCGCCCGATTCGGTCGAGGAAGGCTATCTGCCGCTGGGGCTGTCGCATCAGGTCAAGCTGAAAAATCCGGTGCGCCAGTCGCAGGCGATCCGCTGGCGCGACGTGGAATACGACGACCGCTCGACAGCGGTGCAGTTCCGCCGGGAAATGGAACAGACCTTCGCGTAGCGCCTGCGCGGGCCGGCCCGCGCGATTCGCGCGGGCGGCATGGACTACGTGCCTAACTGCGTGGCGAGGCCTGCGCGGCCTAGCTCTTACCCTGCCCTAGACCGGGGCGGGACGCTCGGCCTGGAACAACCGCAGGCGGTCGGCCGCGTTGCGCAAATGCTGCTCGGCCGCGCGGCCGGCGGCGTCCGGATCGCCGCCTTCGATCGCGGCGAAGATGGCCTGGTGCTCGCTCTGCACCGCGGCCATGCGCTCGGCGTACCGGCGCGCCGTGTTGTTGCGCGCGCTGCGGATGACGCGGCGCACATTGGCTTCCAGGTAGTCGTTCAGCGCCACCAGGTGCGGGTTGTGCGTCGCCAGCACGATGGCCTGGTGGAACTGGTAGTCCTCTTCGTCGCCCAGCTTGTCGTTGATCAGCGCGTACTCCATACCCACCAGCGCCTGGCGGATCTTCTTCAGGTCGGGCTCGGTGCGGCGCTGGGCGGCATAGCGCGCCGCGGTGACCTCGATGGACAACATCAACTCCAGGATGTGCTCCAGGTCCTGGTTGTCGCCCGGCGTGGGAGCGGCGATACGGAATGCGTTCTTCTGGAAATTCGGGTCGACGAACACGCCGCTGCCTTGCTGCGACGTAACCAGGCCCTCGGACTTCAGGCGAGCCAGGGCCTCGCGCACGACGGCGCGGCTGACCGAGTACATTTCGGTCAGCCGTTTTTCGGTGGGCAGGCGGTCGCCGGGGGCCAGTACGCCTTGGCGTATCTGGTCGGCCAGCGCATCCGCCACCGCCGCGGACAGCGAGCTCCGGGGCGCGGCGCGAGGCGGATCTTGTTCTGGACTGGGCTGCATGTGGAATCGTTGGAACGTGAGGGCGGCGCGCGGGTGCGGCAGCCGTGTTTATAGGAATGTCTCGCGTGGTTGTCCCGACACGATGCCGCGGCGACGTCTTTGAAAATTATAGGATTTTTGCCGGTTCTGCTGGGGCGCCGCCGCGTGGCGCGCTACGCGATATAGATGCCGCCGTTCACCTGCATGACCTCGCCCGTCACAAAGCCGGCCAGCGGCGAACACAGGAAGGCTATAGCCCCGGCGATTTCCTCGGGCGTGCCGAAACGGCGCAGCGGCGTGCTTTCCAGCAGTTGCGCGCCCTTCTGGCCGATCAGGTCGTGCGTCATGGACGTGGCGATGATGCCGGGCGCCACCGCGTTCACGCGGATCTGCGGCGCCAGTTCCAGCGCCAGGCTGCGGGTAAAGCTCTGCACCGCGCCCTTGGACGCGGAATAGGCGGCATGCGCATAGCTGCCGCGCTGCGCGGCCAGCGACGTCAGCAGCACGATGGAACCATCATGCCGGAGGTGGCGCTGGGCGGCGCGGCACGCGTAGAACGTGCCGTCCAGGTTGACCCGCATCAGCGTGCGCCAGGCCTCGTCGCTGGTGTCCTTGACCAGTTGCTCGGGGTAGATGCCGGCGCAATGGACCAGGTGGTCCAGCCCGCCGAAATGCCGGGCCGCCGCCTCGAACACCCGTTCGCAGTCGTGCGATAGCGACACGTCCAGCACATGGGTGTAGACCCGCTGCCCGCTGGGGTCCAGCTCGGCGGCAACGTCCTGCAGCCGCGCGTTGTCGATGTCCGTCAGCACCAGCCTTGCGCCGTGCGCGGCCATGAGGCGCGCCGTGGCCAGGCCGATCCCGTTACCCGCGCCCGTGATGGCGGCAACCTGCCCTTCAAACGAAATCATTCCGTCTCCTGAAACGCTGTTTTTTATCGGGCGCGTCTGTCTGCATGCCGCCGCGGTTATCAGGATTGAACTCCTGAATCCACTGCTTGACACGAGAAAAACGCTTGCCCTATGATTTATCGGACAACTTAATAAAGTTGCCTGACAACTTGTCTGACAAAGCGTAAATCAAGTGCCGCTTTCAGGCAAGTTCGTCAGAAAAACACGGCGCCACGCCGCATAACAGGCAGGGGACAACCAGGTGAACTTCACCGGCAGCATGACCGCATCCGCGCCATCGGCACGTCCGATCGCGCACCTTCAGACGCCCCGGCGGCTTCATGCCCTGTCCGGCCGGCGTATCGCTGCGGCGCATTCCGCGTCCGTGGCCCGCGCCATCCCCCCGTCCCCGCACCGCCACGCCCGCACGCCGTTCCGGCATGCAGCCGCCGCGGCCAGCACGCCTGCCTGATCAACGGATTCACCACACTCCCGTCCCACGGAGGAGACACGCATGAAATTGGCATTCACCACCGGCCTGCTGTGCCTGGCCGGACTCGCCGCGTCGGCCCAGGCCGCGCCCGTCAAGATCGGTCTGATCGAAACGCTGTCGGGGCCGCAGGCCTCGACCGGCCTGATGTTCCGCGCCGCCGTCAAATATGAGCTGGACCGCATCAACGCGGCCGGCGGCTGGAACGGCCAGCCGCTGGAACTGGTCGAGTTCGACAACCAGGGCGGCCCCGTGGGCGCGTCCGACCGCTTCCGCGCCGCGGCCGCGGAAGGCGTGCAGGTCCTGGTGCAGGGCTCGTCGTCGGCCATCTCCGGCCAGCTCACCGAAGACGTGCGCAAACACAACCTGCGCAACCCGGGCCGCGAGGTCGTGTTCCTGAACGTCGGCGGCGAAGCGCTGGAGCTGACCGGCCAGAAATGCCACTTCTACCACTTCCGCTTCACCACCAACGCCGACCTGCGCGTGAAGTCCCTGGCGTCCGTGATGTCGGCCGATGGCACGCTGGGCAAGCGCGTGTACGCCATCAACCAGAACTATTCCTGGGGCCAGGACATGGAAGGCGCCACCGAGCGCTTCGCCAAACAGTACGGCTACGAAGTGGTGGGCAAGACGCTGCACGAGGTCAACAAGATCCAGGACTTCGCGCCCTATGTGGCGCGCATCCGCTCGGCCACGCCCGACACGGTGATCACCGGCAACTGGTCCAACGACCTGCTGCTGCTCATGAAGGCCACGCAGGCCGCCGGCCTGAAGGTGCGCTTCGCCACGGTGTTCCTTGACCAGGTGGGCAATCTGGCCAATGCCGGCGACGTCGCGCTGGGCCATTACATCGCCCATCCGTACAACATCGAAGCCGCCGGCGACGAAGGCGCCAAGTTCGCCGAGGACTACAAGTCCAAGACCGGCCACTACCCCAGCTACACCGAGCCGCAGACGGTCATCGGCGTGCGCTTCCTGGGCGAGGCCCTGAAGCAGGTCAAGCCGCGGGACGGCAAGTTGTCCGTGCCCGAACTGGCTCGCGCGCTGGAGAAGGTCACCTACACCTCGGCGCTGGGCGACTACACGATGCGCGCCGAAGACCATCAGGTGCAGTTGCCGATGGTGGTGTCCAAGGTCAGCAAGAACGCCAAGTACAAGGCCGACGGCACCGACATGGGCTTCGAACCCGTGAAGGTGCTGGCCGCGGCGGATGTGTCCGCGCCGGTGCAGGCCACCTGCAAGATGCAGCGCCCGAACTGATGCGGCACGGCGGGCCGCGCAGCGTCGAAGGCAACGCGCGGCCCGCCGGCGCCCATCAATAACAAGCGCACCCCGGCGCGGGCCGGAAAAAACAAGGTGCGCAATCGCTCGCGGGACGCTCGGCGTCCCAGCGCAAGATTTATGGAGCGGACATGGAATTCTTTACCGTCTCGCTGTTGAACGGCGTGATTTACGGCCTGCTGCTATTCATGGTGTCGGCGGGCCTGACACTGATTTTTGGAATGATGGGCGTGCTGAACTTCGCGCACGCCTCGTTCTACATGATAGGCGCCTACGCGGCCTACACCCTGACGCCCGTCACGGGCTTCTGGACGGCGCTGGTGCTGGCCACGGTCATCGCCGGCGTGCTGGGCATGGGCGTCGAGCGCTTCTTTCTGCGCCGCGTCCACAAGTTCGGCCACGCGCAGGAACTGCTGGTGACCTTCGGGCTGGCGTTCATCGTCGCCGAACTGATCAAGCTGTTCTATGGCGACTTTCCCGTCGATTACCGCGTGCCGCAATTCCTGAACTTCGCGGCGTTCCGCGTGTTCGATGCGGACTATCCCTTCTACCGCCTGATGATGGGCGGCGTGTCGCTGGCGATGTTCGGCGTGATCTACCTGCTGCTGTCGCGCACCCGCGTGGGCATCGTGGTGCGTTCGGCCATCTACCGGCCGCGCATGGCCGAAGCGCTGGGACACAACGTGCCGCTGGTGTTCATGAGCGTGTTCGGCGTGGGCGCGGCCATGGCGGGACTGGCCGGCGCGGTGGCGGGCGCGTTCTACACCACCAATCCGAACATGGCGCTGGAACTGGGCGTGCTGGTGTTCGTGGTGGTCGTGGTCGGCGGCCTGGGCTCGCTTGAAGGCGCGATGATCGCATCGCTGCTGATCGGACTGATCAGTTCGTTTTCGGTCGGCATCGACGCCAGCCTCGCCACCCTGTTCGGCCTGTTCGGCGCCGGGGAATGGGCGGAAAGCGTGGGCGGCCTGATGACCGTGAAGATCTCCAGCCTGGCCGCGACCCTGCCCTTCCTGCTGATGCTGGTGGTGCTGCTGGTCAAGCCGTCGGGACTGAAGGGAGAACAGGCATGAGCCAGACCGTGACCCATACCCGCCGCGCCACCGGCGCGCTGCTGCTGATCCTGTGCGTGGCCGCGTTGTGCGCGCTGCCCTGGCTGCTGCCCCCGGGCCAGCTCGTGGCCGCCGTGCAGATGCTGATCGCCGCCCTGTTCGCCTGCGCCTTCAACCTGCTGGCCGGCCAGGGCGGCATGCTGTCCTTCGGCCATGCCGCGTACTTCGGCGTCGGCACCTTCGCCACCATCCATGCCATGAATGCGCTGGGCGGCGCGGGCCTGCTGCCCACACCCCTGATGCCGCTGGTGGGCGGCGTGGCCGGCCTGCTGTTCGGCCTGGTCGCCGGCTGGTTCGCCACCATGCGATCGGGCGTGTACTTTTCGATGATCACGCTGGCGCTGGCCGAACTGCTGCACGCGCTGGCGCCGCACCTGAAAGGCGTGTTCGGCGGCGAGGCGGGCGTGTCCGCCATGCGCATGCCGGCCTGGGGCTTTACCTTCGGGTCCGACATCGAGGTGTACTTCCTGGTGCTGGCCTGGGTGCTGATCTCGCTGGCGGCGCTGTACGGCCTGACCCGCACCCCGCTGGGCCGGCTGACGCTGGGCCTGCGCGAAAACGCCACCCGCCTGCGCTACCTGGGCTACCGCCCGCATGCGCTCAAGACCATGGTGTTCGCGCTGTCGGCCATGTTCGCCGGCATCGCGGGCGGCCTGCAGGCCCTGAACATCGAAGCCGGCAACTACGTGCTGTTCGAGGTCAAGCTGTCCACCGACGCGGTGCTGTTCGCCTACATCGGCGGCGTCAACGCGTTCCTGGGCCCCGTGCTGGGCGCCTCCATCCTGACCTTCCTGTCGCAGACGCTGGCCGACATCACGCGGTCCTGGCTGCTGTACCAGGGCATCTTGTTCGTGCTGGTGATGCTGTTCGTGCCGGACGGTCTGGTGGGACTGGTGCAGCGCGCTTCCAAGTCGCTGCGCGAACGCGGCCTGGCCAACTGGCTGCCGCGCGCCGCGGTATCGGTGGCCGGCGGCGTGCTGCTGACCGGCGCCACCGTCTTTGCGGTGGAGCTGCTGCAGCGCATGTTCGCCCGCGATTACCGGGCCCTGCTCGCCATGAACCCCGAGGCCGGTTGGCCCGCCATCCCGCTGTTCGGCCAGGACTGGGCACCGCTTGCCGTGTCCACCTGGCTGGTGCCGCTGGCGCTGTTCGCCGCCGGCCTCGCGGCCTTCCGCTGGGCACGGGCCCTGTGGCGCGACGCCGGTGAAGCCGCCCCCTTGCTGGAGCCCGCCAAATGAGCCACGAAATCCTGACCCTGACCGACGTGCGCAAGTCCTTCGGCGAAGCGCAGATCATCCGCGGTGTGAATCTTGCGATCGAAGCCGGTGAACGCCACGCCGTCATCGGCCCCAACGGCGCTGGCAAATCCACCCTGTTCCACCTGATGTCGGGCTCGTTCGCGCCCACCTCGGGCGACATCAACCTGCGCTCGCGGTCCATCGGCGGCCTGGCGCCCGAGGCCATCAACCGCCTGGGGCTGGCGCGCTCGTTCCAGATCACCAACGTGTTCCCGCGCCTGTCCGTGCGCGAGAACCTGCGGCTGGCGGTGCTGCGCATGCACGGGCTGGTCTACAACTTCTGGCGGCCCATCGCGCGCAACCGCGCCGTGAACGAGGACGTGGACCGCCTGCTGGAAAAGGTGCGGCTGACGGCCAAGCAGGACACCGCGGCGGGCGACCTGAACTACTCCGAGCAGCGCTCGCTGGAAATCGGCATGACGCTGGCGTCGCGCCCGAAGGTGATCCTGCTGGACGAGCCCATGGCCGGCATGTCGCAGCACGAGGTCGACTACACGGTCGAGCTCATCAAGGAAGTGACGCGCGACTGCACCCTGCTGATCGTCGAGCACGACATGCAGGTGGTGTTTTCGCTGGCAGACCGCATCAGCGTGCTGGTCTACGGGGAAATCCTGGCCACCGGCACGCCCGCCGCCATACGCGGCGACGCCCGCGTGCGCGAAGCCTACCTGGGAGAGGAAACGGTATGACGACGCAATCCCCCCTGTTGTCGCTGCAGGGCGTGCACGCCCATTACGGCAAGAGCCACATCCTGCACGGCATCGACCTGTCCATCGGGCGCGGTGAAGTCGTCAGCCTGCTGGGCCGCAACGGCGCGGGCCGCTCCACCACCATGAAGAGCATCATGGGCCTGGTGAACGTGACCGGCGGCCGCATCGCCATGGAAGGCCGCGACATCACCAACAAGCGTCCCTTCGAGATCGCGCGCGCGGGCCTGGGCTTCGTGCCCGAGGAACGCGAGGTCTTCGCCAACCTCACCGTGGACGAGAACCTGCGCATGGGCGAGCAGCCCCGGCGCGAGGACGCGCCCTTCTGGACCGTGGCGCAGATGTTCGATTACTTTCCGCGCCTGAAGGAACGCAGCAACACCCGCGCGGGCAACCTGTCCGGCGGTGAACAGCAGATGCTGACCATGTGCCGCTCGCTGCTGGGCAATCCCAAGGTCATGCTGATCGACGAGCCCACCGAAGGGCTTGCGCCGAAGATCGTCGAGGTCATCGCCGACGTGATCCGGGACATCCACAAGCGCGGCGTGTCCGTCGTGCTGGTGGAACAGAAGCTGACCATCGCGCTGAAGGTGTCCACCCGCGTCAGCGTCATGGGCCACGGCCGCATCGTGTTCGAAGGACCGCCCGCGCAACTGCATGAGCGCCAGGACGTCGTCCAGGAATGGCTGGCGGTCTGACCCCGGCCACACTCACCTCTACAGGCACACACCTTGGACCACACTACAGAAGTCATCCATAGCGACCTGCGCGGCCAGACCGTCGTGATCACCGGCGGCGCCAAGGGCATCGGCTATTCCACCGCCCAGGCCTTCGTGCGCCAGGGCGCGCGCGTCGCGCTGCTGGACATGGACGCCGCGGCGCTGGACGCGGCGGTCGCGGGCCTTGGGGCCTTGGGCGGCGAGGCCCTTGCCGTCCAGGCGTCCGTCACCGACGCCGACGCGGTCGAGCGCGCCTTCGCCCAGGTCGAGCAGGCCTGGGGCGGCATCGACGTGCTGGTCAACAACGCCGGCATTTCGGCCAACAAGCCCACGCTGGAAGTGACCGTGGACGAATGGCGCCGCGCGGTGGACATCAACCTGACCGGCGTCTTCCTGTGCGCGCAGGCCGCGGGCCGGCGCATGGTGCCGGCCGGTTCGGGCAGCATCATCAACCTGGCCTCCATGTACGGCGTGGTGGCGGCCCCCGACCGCGCCGCCTACTGCGCCACCAAGGGCGCGGTGGTGCTGCTGACCGAAACGCTGGCCGTGGAATGGGGGCCGATGGGCGTGCGCGTCAACGCGCTGGCGCCCGGCTATGTCGAGACCGATCTGGTGCGCGACCTGGCCGCGCGCGGCCGGCTGGACCCCGAACGCCTGAAGCAACGCACCCCCCTGCGCCGCATGGCGCAGCCGGCCGAGATGGCCGACCTGGCGGTCTTCCTGGCCTCGCGCCAGGCCGCCTACATCACCGGACACACCCTGGTGGCCGATGGCGGCTGGAGCCGCTACAGCTACCTCTAACCGCACCGACACACAAAAACATTCTGGAGATTCACTCATGGCCACCTACCAACCGCTCGAGCCCCAGGCGCCCTGGCGGCAACTGACGGCCGAGGCCTCGGACTGGCAGCAGGCGGACCCCGCCCTGCTCGGCACGATGCTGACCCAGCTTCACTGGATCCGCGCCTTCGAAGAAGCCGTGCTGGAACTGGCCGCCGAAGGCCTGGTGCACGGCCCCGCGCATTCGTCGGTGGGCCAGGAAGGCGGCGCCGTGGGCTCGGTGCTGGCCCTGGGCGCCGGCGACCAGATCAACGGCTCGCACCGCGGCCACCACCAGTTCCTGGCCAAGGCGCTGCAGCACGTGGCGCCGCTGGGCCAGGACCCGCGCAACCCGGTCACGCCCGCCATCGACGAGGTCCTCCACAAGACGCTGGCAGAGATCATGGGCCTGGCGGACGGCTATTGCCGCGGCCGTGGGGGCAGCATGCATCTGCGCTGGCTGGAAGCGGGCGCGCTGGGCACCAACGCCATCGTCGGCGGCGGCGTGCCGCTGGCGGCCGGCGCGGGCTGGGCGCACAAGCACGCCGGCACCGACCGCGTGGCCGTGACCTACTTCGGCGACGGCGCGGTGAACATCGGGTCCGTGCTGGAAACGATGAACCTCACCGCCGCCTGGAAGACGCCGCTGTGCTTCTTCATCGAGAACAACCGCTACGCCGTGTCCACGACCGTGGAAGAATCCACCGCCGAACCGCGCCTGTCGGCGCGTGGCCTGGCCTTCAACATCCCGTCATGGAAGGTCGACGGCATGGACCCGCTGGCGGTCCACCTGGCCATGTCGGAAGCCGTGGCGCACATGCGCGCGGGCAAGGGTCCGACCATCGTTGAAGTGGACGTCTACCGCTACTTCCACCAGAACGGCCCCTTCCCCGGCAGCGCCTTCGGCTATCGCACGAAGGATGAAGAGGCGCAATGGCGCCTGCGCGATCCGCTGGACCGGATCGCGTCGGAAATGATCGCCCGCAAGCTCGTCACGCAGGCCGACGTGGACGCGCTGCGCCAGCGCTGCAAGGACGTGATGAAGGACGTGTCCGGCCGGCTGACCGAAGCCGCGGACGGCGGCAAGCGCCGCGTGCGCGCCGACCTCTGGCCCAGCCCCGGCTTCCGCGACGTGGGCCTGCGCAGCGATGGCTCGGAACTGGCGGGCCTGCGCTACCAGGAAGCCTCGGACCACACCGGCGCCAAGATCGAACGCAAGTTCGTCGACGCGGTGGCCGACGTGCTGGACCGGCGCATGGAGACGGATGCGGGCGTGGTCGTGCTGGGCGAAGACGTGCACCGCCTGAAGGGCGGCACCAACGGCGCCACGCGCGGCCTGAAGGACAAGTACCCGGACCGCGTGCTGGGCACGCCGATCTCCGAGAACGCCTTTGCGGGCCTGGGCGGCGGCCTGGCCATGGACGGCCGCTACCGGCCCGTCGTGGAATTCATGTACCCCGACTTCATGTGGGTCGCGGCCGACCAGATCTTCAACCAGATCGGCAAGGCGCGCCACATGTTCGGCGGCGATATCGACATGCCCTTCGTGCTGCGCACCAAGGTCGCGATGGGCACGGGCTACGGCTCGCAGCATTCCATGGACCCGGCCGGCATCTTCGCCACCGCGCCCGGCTGGCGCATCGTCGCCCCGTCCACGCCCCACGACTACATCGGCCTGATGAACACGGCGCTGGCCTCCAAGGACCCGGTGCTGGTCATCGAGCACGTGGACCTGTACGCCTCGTCGGGCGACGTGCCCGACGGCGACCTGGACTACGCGATCCCGTTCGGCCGCGCCCACGTGCGCCGCGAGGGCGGCAAGGTCACCATCCTGACCTACCTGTCGATGGTCAGCCGCGCGCTGGCGGCCGCCGACGCGGCGGGCGTGGATGCGGAGGTCATCGACCTGCGCACGCTGGACCGCGCCAGCCTGGACTGGGACACCATCGGCGCCAGCATCCAGAAGACCAACAACGTGTTGATCGTGGAGCAAGGCGCCCGCGGCACGTCCTACGGCGCCATGCTGGCCGACGAGATCCAGCGCCGCTACTTCGACTGGCTGGACCAGCCGGTCAAGCGCGTCACCGGCGGCGAGGCCTCCCCCAGCATCTCGAAGGTGCTGGAACGCGCCGCGTTCGCCGATACCGACGAGGTGATGGCGGGCCTGGCCGACGTGCTGGCGGACCTGGGAGAACAGGCATGAGCGCCCTGCACATGACCGTGCCGATGGAGGTCGGCATCTGCTGCGCAGACCTGGATGCGCTGCTGGCCTTCTATACGGATGTGGTCGGCCTGACGCTCGTGAACCGCGTGACGGTGCCCGCCGACAAGGCCCGCGCCACGGGCCTCACGCAGCACGGCTACGACGTGGCGCGCCTGCAGACGCCATATGGCGAGCGCATCAAGCTGCTGCAGCCCGCCGCCGCCCCCGAGCCCGCCGTGCGCGGCAGGGCCATCCTGGACCGCCAGGGCGCCGCCTACCTGACCTTCATCGTGCGCGACCTGCGCGGCGTGGTGCGCGCCCTGGAAGCGAAGGGCGTCGCCTTCGACAGCGCGCCCGCACCGATGGAAGTGCGGCCGGGCACCTGGCTGGCCTTCTTCCGCGACCCCGAAGGCAATGTGCTGGAACTGGTCGAATACGACGACCCCGCCGCCTACCGGCCCGACCTGGCCGGCGCCGCTGAATAGGAAGAACATCGTGGCATACCTTATCAAGCTCCCCTCCGTTGCCGCAGACGCCTCGGGCGGCACCCTGCACCAGTGGCTCAAGAAGGAAGGCGACCGCGTCGCCGTGGGCGATGCGCTGGCGGAAATCGAAACCGAGAAGGCCATCGTCGAAATCAACGCCGAACAGGCCGGCGTGCTGGGCCGCATCGTGGTCCAGGCCGGCCCGGCCGCGGTGCCCATCAATACCGTGATCGGCGTGCTGATCGCGCAAGGCGAGGATGCGGCTGCGATCGATCGCGCGCTGGCCGAGCACGGCGGGGCTGTGGCGGGCGGTGCTGCGGCAGGGGCGCCGGCAGGCGCAGCGCCCGCCGCAGCGACGGCTGCCGCAAGCGCTTCCGCACACGCTGCGTCAGGCAGCGCTCCGGGCGGTGCGGCGGTGACGCAGCAGCCAGCCGCGCTTCCGGGTGCTCCGGCGCCCGCAGCCACCGCCGCTGTCCCGGCCTCCGGCGCGCCCGTCCCCGGCGGCCGTCTCTTTGCGAGCCCCTTGGCCCGCCGCCTTGCCGCGCAATGGCACGTCGACCTGCTGGGCGTCACCGGCACCGGCCCGCATGGCCGCATCGTGCGGCGTGACGTCGAAACCGCGCGCGACCGCGCAGCGGCCGCGCCCGCCGCCGCGACGCCGCTGGCCGCCCGCCCCGCCGCGCGCCGCGTGCCGCACACCGGCATGCGCCGCGCCATCGCGCGCCGTCTCACGGAAAGCAAGCAGCACGTGCCGCACTTCTACCTGACCGTCGATTGCCGCATGGACGCGCTGCTGGCCCTGCGCACGCAAGCCAACCACGGCGGCGCGGTCAAGCTGTCGGTCAACGATTTCATCGTGCGCGCGGCCGCGCTGGCGCTGCGCGAGGTGCCGGAAGTGAACGCCTCCTGGCATGACGACGACATCGAGTATCACGCCGGCGCCGACATCTCGGTGGCGGTGGCGACCGACGGCGGCCTGGTCACGCCCATCGTGCGCGATGCCGACGTGAAGCCGCTGTCCGCCATCTCGGCCGAGATCGGCGAGCTGGCCGGACGCGCCAAGGTCAACCGGCTCAAGCCCGAGGAATTCACGGGCGGCTCGCTGACGGTGAGCAACCTGGGCATGTACGGCATCAACCAGTTCGCCGCCATCATCAACCCGCCGCAAGCCGCCATCCTGGCCGTGGGCGCGGCCGAGCGCCGCCCGGTCGTGGACGAGGACGGGCAGCTTGCCGCCGCCACTGTCATGACGGTGACGCTGTCGGCCGACCACCGCGTGGTAGACGGCGCGGTCGGCGCGCGCTGGCTGGCCGCGTTCCGCGCGTTGATCGAAAACCCCGTGCGCATCCTGCTGTGAGCCTCGCCATGACGAAGACGACGTTTGACCTTGCCGTGGTGGGCGGCGGACCCGGCGGCTACGTTGCCGCGATCCGCGCCGCGCAGCTCGGCATGTCCGTGGCGCTGGTGGAGCGCGCCGAACTGGGCGGCATCTGCCTGAACTGGGGATGCATTCCCACCAAGGCGCTGCTGCACAGCGCCACGGTGCTGCGCGCCTGCCAGGAAGCGGCGCAGTACGGCGTGACGGGCGCGGGCGAAGCGCGCCCCGACCTGGCCGCCATGGTCGCCCGGTCCCGCAAGGTGGCCGGCCGTCTGGGCCAGGGCGTCGCGCACCTGATGAAGAAGAACGGCGTGTCGGTGTTCGCCGCCAGCGCCAGGCTTGCCGGATCCGGCAGGCTGTCGCTGGACAACGGCGCCACGCTGTCCGCCCGGCACATCGTCCTGGCCACCGGCGCGCGCGCCCGCGAACTGCCCGCGCTGCCCGTCGGCGAACGCATCTGGGCCTACCGCCAGGCGCTGGTCCCCGCCGAGATCCCGAAATCGCTGCTGGTCGTGGGCGCGGGCGCCATCGGCGCGGAGTTCGCCAGCTTCTACCGCGCGGTGGGCGCCGAGGTCACGCTGATCGACATGACGCCGGAAATCCTGCCGCAGGAAGACGCTGAAGTTTCGCAACTGGCGCGCAAGGCCTTCGAAAAACAAGGCATCCGCGTGGTGACCCGGTGTGCGGTGACGGCCTCGACGCAGACCGCCACGGGCGTGAAGGTAACGCTGGAGCAGGACGGCTACAAGACCGAACAGGACTTCGACCGCGTTATCGTCGCCGCCGGCATCGTCGGCAATGTGGAGAACCTGGGCCTGGAACAGACCCGCGTGAAGGTCGAGAAGACGCACATCGTCACCGACGGCCTGTGCCGCACCGGCGAACCGGGCGTCTACGCGATCGGCGACGTGGCCGGCGCGCCGTGGCTGGCGCACAAGGCCAGCCATGAAGCCGTGCTGTGCGTGGAAGCCATCGCCGGCAAGCCCGCGCACCCCATCGACCCGCTGCGCATCCCCGCCTGCACCTACTCTTACCCGCAGGTGGCCAGCATCGGCATGACCGAGGCCCGGGCCCGCGAGTCCGCCAGGCAGACAGGCGGCGAGATCCGTGTCGGCAGGTTCACCTTCGCGGGCAACGGCAAGGCCATCGCAATGGGCGAGGACCAGGGCCTGGTCAAGACCGTGTTCGATGCGAAGTCAGGCGAACTCCTGGGCGCCCACATCATCCATCCGGAGGCGTCCGAGCTGATCACGGGCTATGGCGTGGCGGCATCGCTGGAGGCCACCGAGGAAGACCTGATGCACACGGTGTTCGCGCATCCGACGCTATCGGAAACGCTGCACGAGTCGGTGCTGGCGGCGTTTGGGCGGGCGCTGCACGCGTAAGGCGCGGCGGGGTGCGCAACTGACCGGCGCCCATTCCGCTTGGGTGCCGGACACCGGCGCATCACTCGGGCGCCTGTCATCCGGGCATCGCGCCCTAGATCCGCCCCGCGTAGAAGTCCAGGAAACACGCAATGCGCCGCGAAAGCTGCGTGTTGCGGTAATACACGGCGTGCATGGGCTGCAGGTAATCGGTGTATTCGCTTTCCAGCACCTTCACCAGCCGCCCGGCCTGGATGTCTTCGCGCACCACGAAGTCCGACAGGCAGGCAATGCCCACGCCGCGCAACGCCAGTTGCCGCTGCGTTTCGCCACTGGACGTGGCGAGCGTCGGCGTCGCCTGGTAGCTGGTGCCGCCCGCGTGGCGCAGCGGCCAGACATTCAGGCTTTCCGGCTGGGTGAAGCCCAGCACCTCATGATCGGCCAGATCCTCCACCGTCCTGGGCGCGCCGCGACGCGCCACGTACTCCGGACTGGCCATCATCCAGCGCGGCGACGGCCGCAGCGGCCGCGCGTGCAGGGTCGAATCCGTCAGCGGCCCCATCCGCAGCGCCACGTCAGTGCGATGCTCCATCAGGTCCACGATGCGGTCGTTGCTGGTCAGTTCCAGCGAGATCTCCGGGTACTCGCGCCGGAATTCCGCCACGTGGGGCACCACGCAGTGCAGCATCACCGGCACCGACGCATCCACCCGCAGGCGGCCGGCGGGACGCTGATGCACCATGCGCATGCATTCCTCGGCCTCTTCGAGCGACGCGACGATCTGCCGGGCCTTGGGCAGAAAATGCCTGCCCTCTTCGGTCAGTTCCATGCGGCGCGTGGTGCGGTTGAGCAGCGTCACGCCCAGGTCTTCTTCCAGGCGCTGCAGGCCCCGGCTGACGCCCGACGCGGTCTGGCCGAGCATTTCGGCGGCGGCGCTCAGCGAGCCCGCGTCGACCACGCCGAGGAACAGGCGCAGGGCTTCGGAGTTCAGGGACATTTATCGCGCTCCGGTGGATGTCGTGGGATTTTATCGGGGCAACTCGTCGCGAACCATGACCGCCACGGCCGCCTGGCACAAAAAAAAAGCGGCGCACGAAGCGCCGCTTTCCTCAGCAACCGGCGATCAACCGATCAGCGCTTGCCCTTCTGCTTCAACTGCGACAGGTCCCGCACCGCGCCGCGATCCGCCGACGTCGCCAGCGCGGCATACGCCTGCAGCGCCTGCGACACCACGCGCTCGCGTCCCACCGGCTCCCAGCCGTCCGCGCGCGCGTCCATTGCCGCGCGGCGGCGGGCCAGTTCCTCGTCGGAGACGGCCAGGTGCATCTTGCGGTTCGGGATGTCGATCTCGATCACGTCACCCTCTTCCACCAGGCCGATCGTGCCGCCTTCGGCCGCTTCCGGCGATGCGTGGCCGATCACCAGGCCCGACGAACCGCCCGAGAAGCGGCCATCGGTGAAGAGCGCGCAGGTCTTGCCCAGGCCCTTGGACTTCAGGTAGGACGTGGGATACAGCATTTCCTGCATGCCCGGACCGCCCTTGGGGCCTTCGTAGCGGATCACCACCACGTCGCCCGCCACGATCTGGTCGCCCAGGATGCCTTCCACGGCGTCGTCCTGGCTTTCGAAGACACGCGCGCGGCCCGTGAAGACCCATTGCGACTCGTCCACGCCGGCCGTCTTCACGATGCAGCCCTTTTCAGCCAGATTGCCGTACAGCACGGCCAGGCCGCCATCCTTGGAATAGGCGCTTTCCTTGCTGCGGATGCAGCCCGTCTTGCGGTCGGTGTCCAGCGTCAGGAACGTGGCGTCCTGGCTGAAGGCGACGGTGGTCGGGATGCCGCCGGGGGCCGCGCGGTAGAACTTCCGCGCTTCCTCGCTGGCGTCGCCGGCCACGTCCCACTTCTGGATCGCGTTGCCCAGCGTGCCGCTGTGTACGTTGCCGCAGGTCAGGTCCAGCAGGTCCGCGCGCGCCAGCTCGCCCAGGATGCCCAGGATGCCGCCCGCGCGATGCACGTCTTCAATGTGGTACTTGTCGGTCGCGGGCGCCGCCTTGCACAGGCAGGGCACCTTGCGCGAGATGCGGTCGATGTCGGCCATCGTGAAGTCCACGCCGGCTTCCTGCGCCGCGGCCAGCAAGTGCAGCACCGTGTTGGTCGAGCCGCCCATGGCCACGTCCAGCGCCATCGCGTTCTGGAACGCGCTCTTGGTGGCGATGCTGCGCGGCAGGACCGATTCGTCCTCTTCCACGTAATAGCGGCGGCACAGGTCCACGACCAGGCGGCCGGCTTGCTCGAACAGCCCCTTGCGCCAGGCGTGCGTGGCCACGATGGTGCCGTTGCCCGGCAGCGCCAGGCCGATGGCTTCGGTCAGGCAGTTCATCGAGTTGGCGGTGAACATGCCGGAACAGGAGCCGCAGGTGGGGCAGGCGCTGCGTTCGATTTCGGCCACTTCGGCATCCGACACCTTGGGGTCGGCGGCCTTGATCATGGCGTCGATCAGGTCGATCTTGGCGATGACCGAACCGTCGGTCGGCGACTTGACCTTGCCCGCTTCCATCGGACCGCCGGACACGAACACGACCGGGATGTTCAGGCGCATCGCGGCCATCAGCATCCCCGGGGTGATCTTGTCGCAGTTCGAAATGCAGACCATGGCGTCGGCGCAGTGCGCGTTCACCATGTATTCCACCGAGTCGGCGATGAGCTCGCGCGACGGCAGCGAATACAGCATGCCCCCGTGGCCCATGGCGATACCATCATCGACGGCGATGGTGTTGAATTCCTTGGCCACGCCGCCGGCGGCTTCGATTTCCTTGGCCACCAGCGCGCCCAGGTCGCGCAGATGCACGTGGCCCGGCACGAACTGCGTGAACGAATTCACCACCGCGATGATCGGCTTGCCGAAGTCACCGTCCTTCATGCCGGTGGCGCGCCACAAGGCGCGGGCGCCGGCCATGTTGCGGCCGTGGGTCGAGGTGCGGGAACGGTAGTGCGGCATGATTTTGTCTCGGGCTGTAGCTGTTAGCGTGGGCGGCAAAACGGTAAATAATACGCTGGTTCGGCCCTGGGCCGCCCTGGCCCCCGCCCGGGACCGGTGATCGGCCATCAGGCGGACGCCCACGCCCGCGCGCCTGAACTGCGCCCGACACGCCAAGCCCGCCCCGCGCCACGCGATCCGCAACGCGCCTTGCGGCCTCGGACAGCAACGGCGCAACGGCGCAACGGGGGCATCCGCCGCTCAGCGCCGCAACGCCAGCAGCGCATCCTGCAAATGGCGCAGCCCGCGGCTGAGCGGCTTGTCGCGGCGCAGGACGATGGCCAGATCGCGCGACAGGCGCGGCGTCAGCGAGCGCACCTCCAATGCATCGCGCCGGCCCGCGCCCGACACCGCCAGCCGCGGCAGCACCGCGCAGCCCAGCCCCGCCGCCACGATCTCCTTCATGGCTTCCGTGCTGCCCAGCTCCATGACGGGCTTGGCCGCCACGCCCGCCGCCTCGAACCAGTCATCCACCAGCCGGCGCGTGCGCGCGCCGGGTTCGAACAGCACCAGCGGCAATTGCGCCAGCGACTGCGGCGTCACGATAGAGGGAATGGCGGCGGCGTCCCGCGCGGGGAAGATCGCCACGAACTCGTCCTCCATCACGGGCGTCGCCTGGAACATGCGGCCGGGCGCCGGCAGCGTGATCAGCACGATGTCCAACGTGTTGCCCTCCAGCCCCCGCAGCATGTCCGCCGTATTGCCGGTGCTGGCCACGATGTCCAGCGCCGGAAACCGCCGGCGCAGATCGGCCAGCAGCGGCGGAAGCAGATAGGTGCAGGCGGTGGCGCCCGTGCCCAGACGGATCCGGCCGGACACCTGGGACGCATGCGCGGTCATGGCCTGCTCGGCCTGCGCCAGCGCGCCATCGATCACCCGTATGTGAGTCAGCAGCTCTGCCCCCGCCGCCGTCGGCCCCGCGCGGCGTCCCACGCGCTCCACCAGCTTCAGCCCGAAGCGCCGTTCAAGCTGCCGGATCTGCAGGCTGACCGCCGGCTGCGTCACCCCGCCCCGTTCGGCGGCGGCGGAAAAACTGCCCAGTTCGATGACCTGCGCAAACGTGCGCAAATGGTCCAGGTTCAGCCCGCGCATCGCGTCCATCCAAAGTTTTGCTTATGAAAACCATAATAGACCAAAGCTTTATTAATGGATGCGCTTGCCCCACACTGGCGTCTGCCTTTCCGACCCTTTCGACATCCTTCTCGCCGGCCATCCCATGTCGCCCCACGCCCCCACCGTCCTCATCCGCGACAGCGCGGAAGCCGATCTCCCCGCCATCAAGACCATCTACGCGCACCACGTGCAGCACGGCACCGCCTCGTTCGAGCTGGACCCCCCATCCATCCCCGAAATGCTTCAGCGCCGCAGCGCCGTCCTGGAAAAGGAAATGCCCTATCTGGTGGCCGAAATCAACGGCGAGGTCGTAGGCTATGCCTACGTCACCCCCTACCGCCCGCGCCCCGCCTACCGGCACACCGTGGAAGACTCGGTCTACGTCAAGGCCGGCCGCGCCGGCCTGGGCATCGGCGGCAAACTGCTCGCCGCCCTGATCGACCGCTGTACCGCCGCGGGCTGGCGCCAGATGCTGGCGGTGGTGGGCGACAGCCGCAACGCCGCCTCGCTGGCGCTGCACGCCAGCCAGGGCTTCCATCCCGTCGGCACCCTGCGGTCCGTAGGACACAAGCATGGCGAATGGCGCGACACCGTGCTGATGCAGCGCAGCCTGGGCGAAGGCGACGCAACGCCCCCGCAACGGCCGTGATTTCCCCGCGCGCCATCGTCTGCCTGGGCCTGACCCAGCTAGTGGGCTGGGGCGTGACTTTCTACCTGATCGGCGCCCTGGGTCCCGCCATGACCGCCGACCTGGGCTGGAGCTCCGCCACCGTCTACGGCGGCTTCTCCGCCGCCATCGTCGTCATGGCCCTGGTCTCGCCCGCCGCCGGCGCGGCCGTGGATCGCTGGGGCGGCCACCGTGTCATGCCCACGGGCGCCGTGCTGTCCGCGGCCGGCTGCGCCATGCTCGCCGCCACGCACTCCCCCGTCCTGTATTTCGCGGCCTGGGCGGCCCTGGGCGTCGGCATGCGCCTGTGCCTCTACGACGCCGCCTTCGCCTCCCTGGCCCGCGCCGCCGGCCCCGCCGCGCGCCGCCCCATGTCCCAGATCACCCTGTTCGGCGGCCTGGCCTCCACCGTGATGTGGCCCATGGGCCACGCCCTGTCCGAATGGCTGGGCTGGCGCGGCGCCGCGCTGGCCTACGGCGCGCTGGCGCTGTCCACGCTGCCGCTTTACCTGGCCCTGCCCCGGCAACGCTACGCCGCCACCAAAGCAGACGCCGGCAAAGCCTCCACGGGCCTGACCCGCACCCCTGCCGAACGCCGCCTGGCCGGCGCGCTGTACGCCGTGATCGCGATGCTCACCAACTTCCTGGCCGCCGGCAACGCCGCCCACCTGTTTTCACTGCTCTCCGGCCTGGGCCTGGCCGCCACCGCCGCCGTCGGCGTCGCCGCGCTCTGGGGCATCGGCCAATTCGCCGCCCGCCTCACCGACGTCATCCTGGGCTCCCGCCTGCACCCGCTGACCCTGAACCTCGCCGCGGGCGTCGCGCTACCGCTGTGCTTCCTGCTCGCCCTGCTGCCGCAAGACACGCTCTACACCGCCGCCGCCTACACCCTGCTCTACGGCGCCTGCAACGGCCTGATGACCATCACCCGCGGCACGCTGCCGCTGGCCCTCTTCGACTTCCGCAGCTACGGCACCCTGGTCGGCGCCCTGCTGATCCCCAGCTTCCTGCTGACCGCCGCCGCCCCCATCGCCTACGCATTCATCATCGAAGCGCAAGGCGCACGCGCGGCAATGGCCGTCTCCGCCATCCTGGCAGCCATCATCGCCGCCGGCGCACTCATATTGAGATGGAAATTCATGGCGCGGGTCACCGACACATCCAGGGCGGACGCTCACTCGCGCAGCGCCACCGCCACGACGCAAAACACCGCGTAAGTCCCACAAGGCCGCCCGCGCGGCCGCCACGGGGCGGACCCCGCAAGACGCTCCAACACCCAAAGACGACGGCAAGAACCTGAAGAACCCCGCCCGCCCCAGCGGCCGGCAGGCTTCAATCACTGGAGCCCGGCGCGTCGGCGGCCTGGGGTGCGCGGGGCGTGTAGATGCGCCCGACGGAATCCGAAGGCAGCCGCCGCAGGCGGCCACGAGGATGAGGACGGGGGGGCCCGCCTAGGGCAGTCCGGAGCGAAGGCTCCGGACCGCAATCGTAGCCCCGCGCACCCCAGGCCGCCGACGCGCCGGGCGTCTCAAGAACGCCCACGCCGCATGCCCCAAAAAAAACACAAAAACCAACCAGCCCGACAAAAACCCAAAAAACCATCACCCCTCAGCAGCAGAAGCCACCACCCACTTCTCCCACCCGATCTTCCTCAACTTGCAAGCCGGACACTCCCCGCACCCGTACCCCCAATCATGCCGAGCCCCCCGCTCCCCCAGATAGCAGGTATGGCTTTCCTCGACGATCGTCTCCACCAGCGCATCCCCGCCCAATTGGTAAGCCAGCGCCCAGGTCTCCGACTTATCGATCCACATCAAAGGCGTCTCGATCGTCACCCGCGACCCCAGCCCCAACCCCAGCGCCACCTGCTGCGCCTTGATCGTATCGTCGCGGCAATCCGGATACCCGGAAAAATCCGTCTCGCACATCCCGCCCACCAGCACATCCAACTGCCGCCGATACCCCAGCGCCGCAGCCAGCGTCAGAAAGAGCAGATTGCGCCCAGGCACGAACGTATTCGGCAGCCCATTGGCCTGCATCTCGATCGCCCGGTCGCTGGTCATGGCCGTATCGCCCACCTGCCCCAGCACCTTCAGATCCAGCAGATGATCCTCGCCCAAACGCGCCGCCCAATCGGGGAAATTGGCCCGGATCTCCCGCAGCACATTCAGCCGCGCCGAAAGCTCTATGTGATGGCGCTGGCCATAATCGAACGCCACCGTTTCCACATGGGCATAACGGTCCAGCGCCCAGGCCAGGCAAGTGGTGGAATCCTGCCCGCCCGAAAACAGCACGAGCGCGCGACGTTGATGATTTTGCATAAAGGGGGCTTCTGGAATGACGAAGGGACACCTTGGACTTTAACCGAGCAAAGCCGCTTCCCCGTAAGGAACGCTGCGTAAAATCAACCGGTCATTTTCAAGGTTCACCCGCAACGCCCGCTTCGACTCCTTCCTTTCCTACAGCCGCCAGACGGATCCCCGAACGATGAATGCCAAGCGCACGCAGTCCGATTCCGCAGAACCCTTGCGTCACGACATCCGGCTCCTGGGCCGCCTGCTAGGAGAGGTCATCGAAGAATGCGAAGGCAAACGCGTCTTCGACACCATCGAAACCCTGCGCCGCACCGCCGTCAAATTCCGCCGCGAAGGCAACGACGCCGACAGCAAACTGCTGGAACAGCGCGTCAAGCGCCTGCAAGGCAGCGACCCCAACTCCGTCGCGCGCGCCTTCAGCTACTTCCTGCACCTGGCCAACATCGCCGAAGACCGCGACCAGAACCGCCGCCAGCGCGCCCGCGCCCTCACCGACGACACGCCCGCGCGCGGCAGCCTGCGCGAAGCCATCCAGATCCTGGGCGGACAAGGCGTCGGCGTCGCCCGCATCCGCCGCCTGCTGGCCGACGCCTGCGTCATGCCCGTCCTCACCGCCCACCCCACCGAAGTCCAGCGCAAAAGCACCCTGGACGTGCACCGCGAGATCTCCACCGCCCTCGCGCAACGCGAAGCCCCGCTCACCCCCGAAGAACTGGCCGAACTGGACACCGCCCTGCTGGGCCGCGTCGCCACGCTGTGGCAGACCCGCATGCTGCGCTACACCCGCCTCACCGTCGCCGACGAAATCGAAAACGCGCTCTCGTACTACCGCAGCACCTTCCTGCAAGTTATCCCGCGCCTGTACGCCGACCTGTCCAAACTGCTCAACCGCGAACCCGCCAAACCCTTTGCCGCCCCGCCCCCGCCGCTCGAACCCTTCCTGCGCATGGGAAGCTGGATCGGCGGCGACCGCGACGGCAACCCCAACGTCGACGCCGCCACCCTCGAACGCGCACTGCTGCGCCAGGCCACCGTCCTGTTCGAGCACTACCTGCAAGAGGTCCACGCGCTCGGCGCCGAACTCTCCATCACCACCCTCCTGATCGCCGCCGACCCCCAACTGCTGGCGCTGGCCGACAGCAGCGGCGACGACTCCCCGCACCGCAGCGACGAACCCTACCGTCGCGCCCTCGTCGGCGTCTATGCCCGCCTGGCCGCCACCGCGCTGCGCCTGACCGGCCAGAACCTGGCCCGCCGCAGCACCGTCGCCGCCCCCGCCTACGACGCCCCCGAAGAACTGTCCGCCGACCTCGCCGTCATCGCCGCATCGCTCGCCGCCCACCACGGCGCGCCCGTCGGCAAGCTGCGGCTGGCCGGCCTGCAGCAGGCCGTCCAAGTCTTCGGCTTTCACCTGGCCACCGTCGACCTGCGCCAAAGCTCAGACGTCCACGAAAACGCGCTGGCGGAACTGTTCTCCCGCGCCGGCGCCACGCGCAATGGCAAACCCCTGGACTACCTGGCGCTGACCGAAGCAGAACGCGTCGAACTCCTGCGCGCCGAACTGGCCCAGGCGCGCCCGCTCGCCTCGCCCTGGATCGCCTACAGCGAAGACACCACCCGCGAACTCGCCGTGCTGCGCGCCGCCGCCGCCGGCCGCGCCCGCTACGGCAAGCAGGCCGTGCGCCAGACCATCGTGTCCCACACCGAAACCCTGAGCGACCTGCTCGAAGTCATGGTGCTGCAGAAAGAGGCCGGCCTGATCGCCCCCGCCGGCCAGGACATCGCGCCCGAAGACGGCCTGATGGTCGTGCCCCTGTTCGAAACCATCCCCGACTTGCAACGCGGCGCCGACATCATGGCCGCCTGGCTCGACCTGCCCGAAATCCGCCAGCGCGTGAAACACGCGCAGAACGGCGCGCAGGAAGTCATGCTGGGCTACTCCGACAGCAACAAGGACGGCGGCTTCCTCACCTCCAACTGGTCGCTCTACCAGGCCGAACGCGAACTGGTCGACGTCTTCTCCCGCCGCAACGTCCGCCTGCGCCTCTTCCACGGCCGCGGCGGCTCCGTCGGCCGCGGCGGCGGCTCCAGCTTCGACGCCATCCTCGCCCAGCCCCCGGGCACCGTCGCCGGCCAGATCCGCCTGACCGAACAGGGCGAAGTCATCCAGAGCAAATACAAGGACGCCGAAGTCGGCCGCTGGCACCTGGAACTGCTGGTCGCCGCCACCCTGGAATCCAGCCTGGCCCCGCGCGCCGAAGCCACCAGCGCCGAAGACGCGCACATGGCCCACCACGGCCCCGCCATGTCCTTCATGTCCGACACCGCGCAACGCACCTACCGCGGCCTCGTCTACGACACCCCCGGCTTCGCCGAGTACTTCTTCGCCGCCACCCCCATCAGCGAAATCGCCGGCCTGAACATCGGCTCACGCCCCGCGTCCCGCAAAAAAGGCCAGCGCATCGAAGACCTGCGCGCCATCCCCTGGGGCTTTTCGTGGGCCCAGTGCCGCCTCATGCTCACCGGCTGGTACGGCATGGGCTCCGCTATCGAGGCCTACGTGGAAACCGGCACCGCCGACGCCCCCCGCTCCCGTCGCTCACGCCTGGCCCAACTGCGCGAAATGGCCCGCGACTGGCCCGCCTTCCGCACCCTGCTCTCCAACATGGAAATGGTGCTGGCCAAATCCGACCTCGCCATCGCCGCCCGCTACGCCCAGCTCGTCCCGCAGCGCGCCCTGCGCGAACGCATCTTCGGCGCCATCAGCGCCGAACACGGCCGCACGCTCGCCATGCTCAAGCTCCTGACCCAGCGCGAACTGCTGGCCGACAACCCCACGCTGCAAGTCTCGCTGCGCGAACGCTTCGCCTACATCGACCCGCTCAACTACCTGCAGATCGACCTGATCCGCCGCCACCGCGCCGCGCACAAGCACCCCAACCCGGAAGTCGACGAACGCGTGCAACGCGCGATCCACCTGACGATCAACGGCATCGCGGCCGGGCTGAGAAATTCGGGGTAACCGGGGCACGCGGGCGGCAGGCGCCTGACGCATGGGGCGCCTGTGCACTGTCGCGCGAGCGGGTCTCTGCCACCTGACGCGAACGCACAAAAAAAGCAGAGCCGCCGTACAAGCCGCCCCCATCACATCGTCCCCGCAAGCGCGAAGCGCCCCAGCCACGACGCCAAACACCACGTAAGCCCCACAAGGCCGCCCGCGCGGCCGGCATGGGGCGGGCCCCGCAAAACGCTCCAACCCCGCCCCGGCTCACGGCCAGAACATCAAGAACCCCAGCCCCCCCAGAACCCGGCAAGATCCAGCCACCAGAGCCCGGCGTGGCGGCGGCCTGGGGCGCGCGGGGCGTGTAGATGCGCCCGAGGGAATCGGAAGGCAGGCGCCGAAGGCGACAACGACGATGACGACGGGGGGGCCCGCCTAGGGCAGTCCGGAGCGAAGGCTCCGGACCGCAATCGTAGCCCCGCGCGCCCCAGGCCGCCGCCACGCCGGGCGCCTAAAGAACCCTGACCGCCGCCAGCCTCCCCACCAGCCCAAACACCCCACGCCCCCCACGTAGACGCCAGCCCACCCGCCACCAAACGTCCACTCCTCGAACACCCGAAAACCCCCATTTGTCCGCCCCCCGCGACTTTTAGTACTATCTTCACCAGAAATTCTATACACGCACAAATGTTCGTATATAGAACAAAACGATTTTTCTGGCCAAGCAAGCACAGAAAGGCACCCCTGGACGAGACAGAGTTCACCCTGATCCCCGCCGTGCCCGCCTGCAAGCAACCGCCGCAAGCACCAAGCGAGCCATCATGGACACTCCCCTCAAGAATCTCGCCATCATCGGCGCAGGCGCCATGGGCAGCGGCATCGCCGCGCTGTTCGCCTCGAAAGGACTCAACGTCGTCCTGATCGACCCGATGGAAGGCGCCCTCGAGCGGGCCCTGAAGACCATCGACCGCCAACTGAACGTCTACGCCCCCGGCAACGTCCAGGAAGCCATCCAGCGCATCCGCCTGGAACCCGGCCTTGAAGCCGCCGCCACCAGCGACCTCGTCATCGAAGCCGTCCCGGAAAACCTGGACCTCAAGCGCGGCATCTTCGCCAAGCTCGACTCCCTGTGCCCCGCGCACACCCTGTTTGCCACCAACACCTCCGGCCTGTCCATCAACGCCATCGCCAGCGCCGTCCTGCGCCGCGACCGCTTCGTCGGCACCCACTTCTTCACCCCCGCCGACGTCATCCCCCTGGTCGAAGTCGTCCGCAACGACGACACCTCCGAAGACACCGTCGCCCAGGTCATGGCCACCCTGCGCCACGCCGGCAAGCGCCCCGTCCTCGTGCGCCAGGACATTCCCGGCTTCATCGCCAACCGCATCCAGCATGCGCTTGCCCGCGAAGCCATCTCCCTGCTGGAAAAAGGTGTAGCCAGCGCCGAAGACATCGACGAAGTCGTCAAATGGAGCCTAGGCATCCGCCTTGCCCTGTCCGGCCCGCTCGAACAGCGCGACATGAACGGCATCGACGTCCACTACGCCATCGCCAGCTACCTCTACAAAGACCTCGAAAACCGCACCGAACCGTCCGACCTGCTGAAAAGCAAAGTCGAAAACGGCCAGCTCGGCGCCAAGAGCGGCCAGGGCTTCTACACCTGGAGCCCCGAACGCCGCGAACGCGTCCTGCGCGAAAAAAGCGCCACGCTCGGCGAACTGGCTGCCTGGCTGAACAGCAAGGCCCCCGACTCCTGAACCCAGGCCGCTTCGAAAGACCGTATTTGCAAAAGATAAGGCGCGGGGGCCACCGCCAACCGCGCCATCGGGCCACGAGCCCAACCACACAAAGAAAACCAATCGTCCCACCCGCCCGCATCGCCACCCGATGCCCGGCAGCGCAAGACATCAGAGAACCCGCCTACGGAGTTTGTTGGAGGCACCATGAATAAACTAGCTTCATTCTTTACCGAGCTGATGCGCAAGTATCTGCCCGATCCCTTCGTCTTCGCGATCGCGCTCACCTTGCTCACCGTCCTGCTCGCCATGGGCATCGAAGGCCAGGGCATCGGCGACGTCACCCGCGCCTGGGGCAAGGGCTTCTGGAGCCTGCTGGCCTTCACGACCCAGATGGCCGTGATCCTCGCGATGGGCTACGTGCTGGCCACCGCGCCCCTCACCGACCGCCTGCTCAACCGCATCGTCAGCCACGTCCACAAGCCGCACACCGCCATCATCGTGGCGACGCTCGTCGGCGGCGTCGGCAGCTACCTGAACTGGGGCTTTGGCCTGGTCATCGGCGGCATCGTCGCCAAGAAACTGGCCCTGAAGGTCAAGGGCGTGCACTACCCCCTGATCATCGCCGCCGCCTATAGCGGCTTCACCATGTACGGCCTGGGCCTGTCCGCCAGCATCCCGGTACTGGTCGCCACCCCCGGCCACCCCACCGCCAATCAGATGGGCACCATCCCGCTGTCGGAAACCATCTTCTCGATTCCCATGCTGATCACCAGCCTGGTCATCATCATCACGCTGCCGCTGCTCAACGCCTGGCTGCACCCCAAGAACGGCGAGAAGATCGTCGAAGTCGATCCGGACATCGACCGCGACGCCAAGGCGTCGAACGCCGCCGAAGACATGCTGGAAAAAGGCACCATCGCCTCCAAGCTCAACAACAGCCGCATCCTCAGCATGCTGATCGGCGCGCTGGGCGTGGCCTACGTGGTCTTCCACTTCATGGACGGCGGCTCGCTCGACCTGAACCTGATCAACTTCATCATCCTGTTCCTGGGCATCATCCTGCTGGGCACGCCGGCCGCCTACGTGGCCAAGCTGACCGAAGGCATCAAGACCATCTCCGGGATCATCCTGCAATACCCGTTCTACGCCGGCATCATGGCCATCATGGCCGCCTCGGGCCTGGTCACCACGATCTCGAAAGTGTTCGTCGACGTCGCCACGCCCGAAACGCTGCCGTTCTGGGGCCTCATCAGCTCGTTCGTCATCAACTTCTTCGCGCCGTCCGCCGGCGGCCACTGGGTCATCCAGGGTCCGTTCATGATCGACGCCGCCAAGGAAATCGGCAGCGCCTTGAACCAGACCACGATGGCCGTCATGCTGGGCAACGCCTGGAACGACCTGGTGCAGCCCTTCTGGATCCTGCCGGCGCTGGCCCTGTCCAAGCTCAAGCTGCGCGACGTGATGGGCTATACGGTCATCATGATGCTGTGGGTCGGCGTGATCCACATCACCGCCGTGCTCGCCTGGGGCTATTTGACGCATTGATCAGTCCCCCCCCTACGCGCTGCGCGCGCCCCCCAAAGGGGGCGACACCTACAGACCGGCGGAGCCGGATCTGGTGGTGTCCCCGATCGGGGGGAGCTGGGAGTGTTGTTGGGGCGGTGTTCTTTTGGGTAGTGTTTTTTTGAACGGAAATTGATATGAGCAAACCGACCGCATATCTCGTCACCGGCGGCAGCGCCGGGATCGGCGCCGCCATCATCCGCATGCTGCTGGATACGGGCCACACCGTGGTCAACATCGACTACCGGCTGCCCGAGAATCCGCCGGCGGGACTGGTCTCGTATCAGGCCGATCTGACCGACGAAGCGCGCACGAAGGAAGTTGCCCGCGAAGTCACCAGCGCCTACAACATCGTGGGCCTGGTGAACAACGCCGGCGCGACCCGTCCCGGCACGGCCGACACGGCCACGCTGGCAGACCTGGACTATGTGGTGAACCTGCACCTGCGCACCGCGCTGATCCTGGTGCAGGCGGCGCTGCCCGCCATGCGCGAAGCGGGCTTCGGCCGCATCGTCAACATGTCGTCGCGCGCCGCGCTGGGCAAGCCGGACCGCGTGGTCTACTCGGCCACCAAGGCCGGCCTCGTGGGCCTGACCCGCACGCTGGCCATGGAGCTGGGCGGCGATGGCATCACCGTCAACGCCATCGGCCCCGGCCCCATCGCCACCGACCTCTTCACCAAGAGCAATCCGGCGGGCGCACCGCAGACCGAACGCATCATCAACAGCATCGTCGTCAAGCGTCTGGGCACGCCCGAAGACGTGGCGCGCGCCGCCATGTTCTTCCTGTCGCCCGACAACGGCTTCGTCACCGGCCAGATGCTGTATGTCTGCGGCGGCACGACGCTCGGCGTCGCCCCTATCTGAGCCCGGCCGCCATGTCCGTCCTGCCCGACCTCGCCTTGCGCCGCCTAGCGGCGCAGCAGCGCGTGGTTGATCTGGTCGGCGGCGTGGCGCAACGGCGGCAGGAACGCCGCCAGCATGGCCTCGCGCGAAAAACGGTTTGCATGCCCGCTGACATTCATGGCCGCGATCACGCGGCCGCTGCGGTCCATGATCGGCACGGCAACCGATTGCAGGCCCGGCTCCAGCTCCTGCGCCACGCAGGCGTAGCCGTCCTCGCGCACGCCGGCCAGCACACGCTTGATCTCGGCGATGTCGGTGACGGTCTCCGCGGTGTAGGACTGGATCTGGCTCATCGCCAGCACCCGGTCCAGCTCGGCTTCCGGCAAGCCGGCCAGCAGCACGCGGCCCATCGACGTCACCCACGCCGGCAGCCGGCTGCCGACCGCCAGGTTGATCGTCATCACCTTATGCGTGGACAGGCGCAGGATATAGACGATGTCCGCGCCTTCCAGCACGGACACGGAACACGACTCGCGCGTCTGCTCGGCCACTTCTTCCATGTAAGGCAACGCCAGGTTCCACAGCGGCGTGCCCGACAGGTAGGCGTAGCCCAGCTCCAGGATGCGCGGCGTCAGCGCGAACTTGCGCTCGTCGACCGTCACGTAGCCCAGGTGTTCCAGCGTCAGCAGGATGCGGCGCGCGCCCGCGCGGGTCAGCCCCGTCACGGCGGCCACTTCGGACAGCGTCATCTGCGAACGGTCGGGGCCAAAGGCCCGGATCACGGACAGGCCGCGCGCAAAGGATTGCACGTAGCTGTCGCTGGGTTGCTGAGGATCTTGCTCGGCCATCCGTCTTCTGTACCCAAGAGTGAAAAGCTCGCCGCAGGCGAGCCGTCCGTTGCCCCTTTCGGGCAACGCCGAATGATGGAGAGTGCAGCGCGCGGGCATGCCTTGACGCCCTGCGGTCCCCATGAAACGATGTTCTTCAGAAGAACGGAAGTTCTAATGAAGAACAAATTATGACACGCCACCTATGAGCGAACATCATGATCTCTAAGCTTGTTGCAAGCGCGGCGGCCGCCCTGGCGGACGTACCCGACGGCGCCACCGTCATGATCGGCGGCTTCGGCACGGCCGGCCAGCCCATGGAACTGATAGACGCCCTGCTCGAGCAGGGCGCCAAGGACCTGGTCATCATCAACAACAACGCCGGCAACGGCACCACCGGCCTGGCCGCCCTGCTGGGCGCCAACCGCGTCCGCAAGATCATCTGCTCGTTCCCGCGCCAGGCGGACTCGCAGATCTTCGACGGTCTGTACCGCAGCGGCAAGCTGGAACTGGAACTGGTGCCCCAGGGCAACCTGGCCGAGCGCATCCGCGCCGCCGGCGCCGGCATCGGCGCCTTCTTCACGCCCACCGGCTACGGCACGCCGCTGGCCGACGGCAAGGAAATCCGCGAAATCAACGGCCGCCACTACGTGCTGGAATATCCCCTGCACGCCGACTACGCGCTCATCAAGGCCGAGCGCGGCGACCGCTGGGGCAACCTGGTCTACCGCAAGACCGCCCGCAACTTCGGCCCCATCATGGCCAGCGCCGCGCGCGTCGCCGTGGCGCAGGTGCGTGAAGTCGTGGAACTGGGCGAACTCGACCCCGAAACCGTCGTCACCCCCGGCATCTTCGTCAAGCGCGTCGTGCAGATCGCAGCCCAGCCGGCCGCCAAGGAGCAGCAATGAGCACCAAACTGACCCGCGACCAGATCGCCGCCCGCGTCGCGCAGGACATCCCCGAAGGCGCCTACGTCAACCTGGGCATCGGCCTGCCCACGCTCGTGGCCAACCATCTGCCGGCCGACCGCGAAGTCATCCTGCACACTGAAAACGGCATGCTGGGCATGGGCCCGGCACCCGCCAAGGGCCAGGAAGACTACGACCTGATCAACGCCGGCAAGCAGCCCGTGACCGAACAGCCCGGCTGCTCGTTCTTCCATCACGCCGACTCGTTCGCCATGATGCGCGGCGGCCACCTCGACATCTGCGTGCTGGGCGCCTTCCAGGTGTCGCAGCACGGCGACCTGGCCAACTGGCACACCGGCGCGCCCGACGCGATTCCCGCCGTGGGCGGCGCGATGGACCTGGCCATCGGCGCGAAAGACGTGTTCGTGATGATGGAACTGCAGACCCGCGAAGGCCAGAGCAAGCTGGTCGAGGCTTGCTCCTACCCCTTGACCGGCGTGCGCTGCGTATCGCGCGTGTACACGGACGTGGCGGTGTTCGACATCCGCGCCGATGGCGTGACGGTCACCGACATGTTCGGCGATACCACCGCCGACGAACTGCTGCGCCTGACCGGCCTGCCGCTGAAGTTTTCCGCTTAAGTCCTTTGCCTATAAGCCCCCCGGCGCGCCGGGGCGGCATCATGGAGATTCCGTCATGTTGTTCATGGTTCAAATGCAAGTCAATCTGCCCGTCGACATGCCCGCCGACCGCGCGGACAAACTGAAAGCCGACGAAAAAGCCCTGGCGCAGCAACTGCAGCGCGACGGCAAGTGGAAGGAACTGTGGCGCGTCGTCGGCCGCTATGCCAACGTCAGCATCTTCGACGTGGAAAGCAACGACGAACTGCACACACTGCTGTCGTCCCTGCCGCTGTTCCCGTACATGGACATCGAAGTCACCGCGCTGGCCCGCCACCCCTCGGCGATCTGACAGGAGCATCGCATGCCTTACATCATCGAAACCTTCGACAAGCCCAACCACCAGGAAGTGCGCCAGCAACATCGCGCCGCCCACCTGGAATACCTGGACGCCAACAAGCAGCTCCTGCTGGCCTGCGGCGCCAAGCTGCAGGACGACGGCAAGGACGCCGGCGGCGGCCTGTACATCGTTGACCTGGATACGCGCGAAGCCGCGCAGCAGTTCATCGACGCCGACCCGTTCGCGCAAGCCAATCTCTTCGATCGCGTGACCATCACGCGCTGGCGCAAGGCCTACCTCGACGGCGCCTGCCACCTGTAATGCCCACGCGGCCGCCGTATGCGCGGCCGCGGCTTCATCCAAGGAATCCCACATGTCTTATGCCGAACTCAGCCAGGCACGGCTGTACTACGTCATCGATGGCCCCGCCGACGCGCCGGTGCTCGTGCTCTCCAATTCGCTGGGCACCTGCTCCGACATGTGGGCCCGCCAGATCCCCGAACTGAGCAAACATTTCCGCGTCCTGCGCTACGACACCCGCGGCCACGGCAAGTCCTCGATCCCCGAGGGCGAGTACACCTTCGAACAGCTTGGCAACGACGTGGCGGAACTGCTGGCGCACCTGGACATCAAGCGCGCGCACTTCTGCGGCCTGTCGATGGGCGGCCCCACCGGCCTCTGGCTGGCGTTGGCCCGTCCCGAACTGATCGGCAAGCTGGTCCTGTGCAACACGGCCGCGCGCATCGGCTCCGCCGAAGGCTGGAGCGCCCGCATCGCCGCCGTGGCGGACCAGACCCTGGAAAAGATGGCGCCCGCGCTGGTCGAGCGCTGGCTGACCGACGGCTACCGCGCCGCCGAACCCGGCCTGACGCAGGTGCTGATCGACATGCTCCGCCGCACGCCGGACGCGGGCTACTCGGGCAACTGCGCCGCGCTGCGCGACGCCGACTTCCGCGAACAGGTGTCGTCCATCAAGGCGCCCACGCTGGTCATCGGCAGCACGCACGATCTGGCCGCCACGCCCGCGCAAGGCCGCGAGCTGGCCGCCGCGATTCCCGGCGCGCGCTACGTCGAACTGAACACCTCCCATATCTCCAACTGGGAGCAACCGGAAGCCTACACCCGCGCGCTCGTCGACTTTCTGACGGAGTAAGCCGCATGCAACGCTGGAAGCACCGGCCCGAAGGCTCCAATTGGGGCGACTTCGGGCCCGACGACCAACTCGGCCGCCTGAATCTCATCACCGAAGAACAGGTCCTGAAAGGCGCGCGCGAGATCCGCGCCGGCAAGACCTTCTGCCTGTCGCTGCCGCTGGACCTGCCCGGCGGCAACGTGCTGAACCCGCGGCGCCATCCGCCGCAGCTCAGCCCCACAAAGCTCAAGGACACGCCGTACCTGAACTTCCCGCTGAAGAACGTCAACCCCGATGCGGTGGACGTGCTGAGCGACGACCAGGTGCTGTTGTCCATGCAGTATTCCACGCAGTGGGACGCGCTGGCGCACGTAGGCGCCCTGTTCGACGCCGATGGCGACGGCAAGCCCGAGCTGCGCTACTACAACGGCTTTCAGGCTGGCGTCGACGTGGTGGGCCCGGCCGACGGCGACCACACCGGCTGCGGCTGCAACAGCGGCGGCCCGTCGGCCGCGCTGAAGCTGGGCGTGGAAAACCTGGCCCAGAAGGGCATGCAGGGCCGCGGCGTGCTGGTGGACCTGTTCCGCCACTACGGCGCGGGCCGCACCCTGATCGGCCATGCCGAACTGATGCACGTGCTGGAAACGGACAAGATCGCGGTCGAACCCGGCGACATGCTGGTGCTGCGCACCGGCTACGCCGAGGCCGTCGTCGCCATGAACGGCACACCCGACCCCGATGTGCTCCACACCTACGGCGCCGCGCTGGACGGCACCGACGCGGCCCTGCTGCAATGGATCACGGACAGCGGCATCGCCGCCATCTGCGCCGACAACTACGCCGTGGAAGCCTATCCCGCCCGCGAAAAGACCGGCCCGCGCGCCATGCTGCCGTTGCACCACCACTGCCTGTTCAAGCTGGGCCTGCCGCTGGCCGAGCTCTGGTACCTGAAGGACCTGGCCGGCTTCCTGCACGCCAACGGCCGCCACCACTTCATGCTGACCGCGCCGCCGCTGCGGCTGCCGCATGCGATCGGTTCGCCGGTCACGCCCATCGCGACTGTGTAAAAGCAGGTTTGCGATCAGGGCAAAAAAAAGCGCCAGACAACCGTCTGGCGCTTTTTTCTTGCCGCAGCGTTCAGCCCTTCAAGCAGGTGCTCATGAACGTCTTGCGCAGGTCGCCGGTCAGCTTCTGCTCGCCGGCCTTGGCATTGCAGTCCTTCATCCTCTGCTGCTGCGGCGTCAATTGCTTGGCGGGCTCTTCGCCCTTCAGGCAGCTGCTCATGTAGGCCTTGCGGTCGTCGCCCTTCTTGCCTTCCGCGGACTTGTTGCAGTCCGCCATGCGCTGCTGCTGCGGCGTTGGCGTCTTGGCGGGAGCGGCGGGCGTCTGAGCGTGGGCGCCGGCAAAACATGCGGACAACAGGATGGCCGAGGCCAACTGGCTGGTACGGGAAAGCATGAGTTCCTCCCTTGAGCGCCCGCCGGCGTGGTGACACGCGCAAGGCCGGGCTGCACGATCCGCCGGCCAAGGCGCCGGCCAGGTCATCATCGAACAAACCGTACGGCTTCGCAATAACCGGCGCAACCTGTTACCCATTCATCCATCTGACCCGTTGTGCCCCGGCCTGGAAAGGAGTGAGATAGGCGTACCCCGCGATACGGGGTGAAGCAAACCCCGGGCGCCATCCGCAAAGCGCGTCCCCTGCGCCGGGGTTCGAGGAGAACACCGTGAAAAAACTCGCCCTTGCCGTACTCGCGATGCTTGCCGGCCTGGCCGGCCCCGCCGGCGCGCAAAGCCTGGCCTATGGCATCACGCTAGGCAACGTCCAGGCCGTGCGCGACACCAACCAGAACCTGTCCACCATCACCGGCTACCTGGCCAACCAGTCCGCGCGCCCCGTCAACAGCGTCCTGCTGACCTACGTGCTGTACGACGCGCAAAACAGGGAAGTGGGCCGGCTGCAAGAAGACGTCATCGGCCCCCTGGCGCCTGGGCAGATCAAGGTCGTCAAGGCGGTCACGCCGCTGCAATTCTCGCGCGTCACCGCGCTGGAGGTAGCCGCCCGCTAAGGCGGGAACCTGAGCGCGGACAAAAACCCTTTCCATGTCAGGGTTTAGACAGGTGGCTGTAGGGCCAGTTATGGGAAAATCCAGACTGCCGACTCGATAAAAGGGGCTTCCACACGAAGCCCCTTCTTGCGTATGCCGGCGCGCCAGCAAGCCTGGCCACGTTACTAGGAAGTGAAGATCATGTTTCCCAAAAGACTCTCTGAAGGCTACCAATCATTCCTGGACGGCCGTTTCCACTCGGAAAGCAGCCGTTATCAGAAACTGGCCGAAATCGGCCAAAGCCCGGAAATCCTGATCATCGGCTGTTGCGACTCGCGCGTATCCCCCGAAGTCATCTTCGATGCAGGCCCCGGTGAAATGTTCGTGGTGCGCAACGTGGCCAATCTTGTGCCGCCCTGCGACCCGGACTCGGAATCCTCGTACCACGGCACCAGCGCCGCCATCGAATTCGCGGTCAACGGCCTGAACGTCAAGCACATCGTCGTGCTGGGCCACGCCTCCTGCGGCGGCATCCGCTCGTTCTTCGACGACGCCAAGCCGCTCACCAAGGGCGACTTCATCGGCAAGTGGATGTCGCAGATCGAGCCCGTGGCCGAACGCCTGGGCCCCGGCACCGGCGACCGCCAGGCCAACCTGAAGCGCCTGGAACTGGCCACGGTCGAACACAGCCTGAACAACCTGATGACCTTCCCGTCCATCCGCCGCCGTGTCGAAAAAGGCGAGCTGGAACTGCACGGCACCTACTTCGGCGTAGCTACCGGCGTCCTGTTCCTGCGCGACCCCGCCACCGGCGAATTCGTCCCCTGCCAGGAAACCGGCATCAAGGAATAGGCGGCGCGCCTGAAGCACCGGCAGCTTCGCGATCTGCCCCTGTCGGCTGGACAGCGCCCGCGCCCTGCGCAACACTGGCGCCTCTCCACCGACAAGGATCCTCATGAAAATCTTCTACTCGCCCGCTTCGCCCTTCGTGCGCAAATGCATGGTCATCGCCCATGAACTGGGCCTGGCCGACCGCATTGAAAAGCTCCCCAGCGCGGCCGGCCCCGTTGCCCGCGACCTGACCATCATCCCGGCCAACCCGCTGGGCCAGGTGCCGACCTTCATCACCGACGACGGCCAGATCCTGTTCGACAGCCCCGTGGTCTGCGAATACCTGAACGATCTCGGCGGCGGCCCGTTCTTCCCCACCGGCAAGACACGCTGGCAGGTGCTGACGGAACAATCGATGGGCGACGGCATGCTGGGCGCGGCGCTGCTGGCCCGCTATGAAACCGTGCTGCGCCCCGAAGCGCTGCGCTGGGACGGCTGGGTGGAAGGCCAACTGGGCAAGGTCCGCGACGGACTGGCGCTCATCGAGAAGAACGCCGCCGGCCTCGAAGGTCGACTGGACATCGGCACCATCACCATCGGCTGCGCGCTGGGCTACCTGGATTTCCGCTTCCCCAGCCTGGACTGGCGCGCCTCGCACCCGGCCACCGCGGCCTGGTACGAAACCTTCAGCCAGCGCCCGTCGATGCAGGCCACCAAGCCCTGACCCGGCTGCGGACCGGCGCATCCGCCTGCAAGCCCCTGACCGATTCCAGCAGGGGCTTTTTCAATTCAACTAAAGCCAGCACCACGTGGCGAGCCTGGCCGAGGCACTCGCACTCGGACGGACGGTCTGCCGCTTCAGTGAGACGACACATAGGTCGTGTTCGCAAACGGCGGAATGGCGAAGCCTTCTCGCATGCGTCGGGCCTCTGCTGCGGGCGTCAGGCCAAATAGACGTTTGAACTCGCGGCTGAACTGGGACGGGCTGGTATAGCCCACCGCCTGGCTCGCCGTCTCTGCCGTCAGGTCATGCCGCACCATCAGCAGGCGCGCCTGGTGCAACCGCGTTGATTTCACGTACTGCATGGGCGAGACCTGCGTGACAACCTTGAAATGGCTGTGGAAGCTCGGCACGCTCATGCCCGCTTCGTCCGCCAGTCGTGCCACGTCAAGCGGTTGCGCGTACTCAGCATGGATGAGACGCAAGGATTTTCCGATTCTTCCAAACTGCCCTCGCAAAGACAGCGCTTCGCGCATCGAGCTGCCCTGCGGGCCTGTCAGCACCCGGAAATACAGCTCGCGCAACAGTCCCGGGCCCAGCACGGCGGCCTCCAGCGGCCGGGTCATGGCCTGGACGAAGCGCAGTACGGACGCGCGCATTCCGCCGTCCATCGGGGTCGACAGCATGCTTTGAGGCGCCTGCACGGGCGTTGCCAGGCCGGCGCTGTCAATTTGCGCCGCCAGTTCGGCAGCCAGTGCGAAATCAAGATGGAGGTACAGCGCAAGCAAGGGGGACTCGGGCGTAGCGTCGGTCTCCATGCTGAATGGCACCGGTACAGACACGGCCAGGTAATGCTGTGCGTCGTACAGGTACAGCCGATTACCGAAATAGCCGCGCTTGCGGCCTTGGCAGACGATCACGATGCCAGGGTCGTACAGCACGGGCGTGCGCGCCAGCGCCCTGTCGGCGCGCAGCACCCGCACGCTGGGCAGCGGTGTCAGGTTGTAGCCTTCGTTGGGGGCCAGGCTGCGCAGCAACGCCACCATGGATTTTTCAGAAGAGGCGGAGCCCTCTTCATAGTGCAGCGCAGTCGGTGTCGCGCTCATAGTTTTATGCAATAAAAGTCGCGGAATCTGGCTTATTTTTGGCAATTGTGCAGACTACCATGCACTCTCCAATGACATCCGAGAGAAGTTGCATGACATCCTCCAAAACATTGCTCATCACGGGCGTCAGCAGCGGCTTTGGCCGCGCTCTTGCCGAAGAAGCCCTGGCCTCCGGTCACCGAGTGGTCGGAACGGTGCGTAGCGAGCAGGCCAGAATCGCGTTCCAGGCCTTTTCTCCCGGCGCGGCTATTGGCCGCAAGTTGGACGTGACCGACTTCGACGCCATCGACGGCGTCGTGGCGGATATCGAGGCCAGCGTCGGCGCCATTGATGTTCTGGTCAACAACGCTGGCTACGGACACGAAGGCGTCATGGAAGAGTCGCCGTTGTCCGAAATGCGCCGCCAGTTCGATGTGAACGTGTTTGGCGCGGTTGCGATGATGAAAGCTATCCTGCCTTTCATGCGCCGGCGCAGACGTGGCCACATCTTGAACATCACCTCCATGGGCGGCCACATCACCATGCCGGGCATCACCTACTACTGCGGCAGCAAGTTCGCGCTGGAGGGTATTTCCGAAGCCTTGGGCAAAGAGGTGCAGTCCTTGGGTATTGCCGTGACGGCGGTTGCGCCGGGATCGTTCCGCACCGACTGGGCGGGTCGATCCATGACACGAACACCCCGATCCCTCGCGGATTACGACCCGATCTTCGACCCCATCCGCCAAGCCCGCGAGGAGAAAAGCGGCCGGCAACTGGGCGATCCCCGCAAGGCCGCGCGTGCAATGCTCGCAGCTATCGCCGCGGATCACCCTCCCGCACACCTGCTGCTGGGCAGCGACGCACTCACGCTAGTACGGGGCAAGCTATCCGCCTTCGCGCAGGAAATGTGCGCCTGGGAGACGACCACGGTCTCGACGGACGGTTGATGCTCCACCACGTGACCTGTGTGGCGAGGAGGCTCCTCTGTTACAGTGAACTCGTAACTGGCTGGACGGACCAACTCATAGGCCAACCACGACAGGGAGCACCCGCATGAGCATTGCTGCGATCTCCGCCATTCCCCGCGTTGCCGCGCCCTACCCGGCGCGCGTGCCGATGCTGGATGAAACCCGCCCCTCCTGGGAAACCGAACGCGCGGCAGAGAGCTACGCGGCCCGGCTGGCCCAGCGCGCCGCGCAGGCCCAGGACGCCCGGGAAGCCCAGCGCATCGAACGCGCCCAGGCCGCCAAGGCGGCCGCGCGCAGCCACGAAGCAAATCCGGTCCGCGACCGCGCCGACTCGGCAAGCGAGCCGCTAGCCATCGGTGCTGCGTCCGCCAGCATCGACGAACTGCGCGACCTGTACGCGGAATCCAGGATGCGGCGCGCGGTCAAGGACTTTGCCGCCCAGCCCGGCCCGCTGGCGCAGCGCGCCGGCAGCGCCAATGACCTGGGCACCATCGAAGGGCTGACCCCGCTGCAACCCTACCGCGTGGCGATGGGCAATCCGCAGGTGCAGGAACTGCAGACCGCCGTCGCCATGAAGGCCGCGGGCATCGGCATTCCCAAGGTGGCCAACATCGGCGCCACCGAAAACGTCACCGACAACGCGCGCTACCGTCCCGGCGCCGCCTTCTGATTGCTGCCTGCGGGCAAGGCGGGATATCACCGCTGACGCCAGCCCGCTGCCTCAATGAAAAAAGCCGCCTGACCCCAGGCGGCTTTTTCGTCAGGCGTAACCAGATCAGTGGAAGAATTCAGCGATCATCGTGGCGCCCATGAAGGTGCCGGCGTTGGCGGCCAGCGACACCACCACGATCTTCCAGCCCAGCTTGCGGAAGGCGGGCAAGTCCTTCAGGATCGACAGGCCGGCCATGGCCAGGATCACCGTCGTGAACGGCAGGAAATTCACCTTGCCGACCAGCGCGATGATCTGGTCCGAGTACGGCAGCACGCCGGGGCAGCCGGCCGTCATGGCGATCAGCGACAGCACGAACACGGCGGGCAGCTTGGGCACCACGCGCAGGATCAGGTCGGTGATGACGACCAGCAGGATGATGATGCCCATGCCGGGCAGCGCGTCCGCGAACGGCACGTTGTAGCCCAGGCGGTTGCCCACCAGCGCGAACAGGCCGCAGATGACATAGGCCGTCAGACGGTCGCCAAAGCCCATCTTGGCGCTGTGCGCGGGCACGTCTTCCGACACGCTGTTGTCCACGGCGGCCTCGTCGGCCTTGCCGCGCGAGAAGCGGCCCAGCACGGGTTCCAGCTTGCCGTACAGGAAGATGGTCGTCGGCAGCGAAATGAACAGCGTGAAGTACACGCCCACCACGGTGGTCAGCAGGTTCGCGGCGGCGGCCAGGGCGGCGACCTGATGGGCCATCTCGGGGGTCTGCTGCGAGGCGATGGCGCCCACGCCGGCGGCCATCATGCTGCCCGATCCCACGCCGGCGCCCATGGCGAGCGAACGCGGATCGAAGATGTTCAGGCTGGTGATGAAGCCGGCCATCAGCGCGACGAACAGCGCGCCGATCACGGTGCCCGTGATGTACTCGGCCATCACGCCGCGGCCTTCCGGCGAATTCATGCCGTAGCGCTCGCCGATGATCGCCAGGCTGGGCTCGCGGCCCACCGAGAACGTGGCGCCGATGGCCTCGCGCTTGATGCCCAGCAGCAGCGCCAGCGGCAGGCCGATGGCCATGGTGCCGAAGAAGTGGCCGAATTCCTGGAACACGAGCGCCCAGCCGGCCTCGCGCACCTGCGGCAAGGCGCCGCCCACCATCAGGCCGAGCTTGGCCAGGAACGGCAGCAGCGCGTATTGCAGATAGCCGCTGATGCGGGTCTGCATGGCGCGGTCGATGCCCGCGCCGACGGGCAGGCGTTGGCCGAAAGCGGCCACGATGGCGCCGATGAAGATGGCCCACAGCATCGGCTGCAGAATGATCTTGCCCGGGCCCACCGCAAAGGTGACGCTGCCGATCGCTTCCGAGATCACCACCACCAGCAAGATGGCGGCAAGCATGCGGATGCGGCCGGATAGCGGCATGGAGGGCGCGGCCAGGCTGGCGCTGGCGTGAGACATCGGATTCCCCTGAAGAACGTGAATAGTAGTCGTGGCGGCTCGCCGCAGACCTGCCGGGGGTGCCTGGCCCGGGTGAACCGGACCGGCGCGCCCGGACGCGGCGGCGGCGTGGGCAGCAGACAAGGATTTTCACCGGGGCTCTGCCGGGCGAACCATGACACCGCCCGCGCATAAGTGTTGCGTAAAATGCAACGGATATGATTTTCCTGGGAGATTTTTGCACGGCAACGCGAATATTAGGGGTAAACCCTAATCTCGATCCGTGTATCTCCCGCTGCACTTGCGCCAGGAAGGCCACGCCATGGATGAAAAACTCGACGCCCGCCGCACCCATTACTTCATGCAGGTCATGAGCCGCGGGTCGGTGCGCGGCGCCGCCGAAGTGCTGGACATGGACCCGTCCGCCGTCAGCCGGGCCATCGCCGCGCTGGAGCGCGATTGCGGCATGGCGCTGTTCGAACGCCGGGGACGCGGCGTGGTGCCCACCGACGCCGGCCACATCCTGGCCCGCTACGTGAAGCGCCAACAGAACATCCAGGAGAGCTTCTTTTCCGAGATCGACAGCCTGCGCAAAGCCGAACGCGGGCACATCGACCTGGTGCTGGGCGAAGGTTTCGTCGAACTCATGTTCGACCGAGTCCTGCCCGGCTACTGGCGCAGCCATCCGGAGGTCACGCTGGACATCGATGTCGCCCGCACGTCGGAAATCGTCCAGCGCATCGTGGACGACCGCGCCTATATAGGATTGGTATTCCAGCCGCCCACCGACGCGCGCCTGCGCACGCACTACTCGCGGCCCGAGCCCATACGGGCCATCGTGCGCCAGGACCATCCGCTGACGCGGCTGGGGCGTCCGCTGCTGCTGACCGATCTGGCCGACTACCCCGGCGCATCCATGCAAGAGGGCTTTGGCGTGCGCCAGCACATCCAGGCCGCCGAGATCAGCGAACAGGTGCGGCTGCACAACGTGCTGACCACCTCGTCCTTCAAGGCACTGTGGCAGTTCGCCGCGGCGGGCATCGGCTATGCGCTCACGCCCCCCATCGCCGTCACCGCCGACATGCGAGCCCAGCGGCTGGCCAGCCTGCCGCTGGCCAACCCCATCCTGAACCAGGGCAGCCTGCACGTGCTCAGCCGCGCCGGCCGCCACATCTCCCCCGCCGCGCGCGAGCTGCTGGAGCACATCGTGCGCGGCATCGGCGCCCCGGCCGCCGCGGCATCGGCCGCCGCGGCATCGGCCGCCGCGCCAACTGATACGCCCGGTTAAAGCGGATCTGCACCTGTCTGTCCGCCGCCACAGCGTCTACAGTGGCCTGTCCGCAAACCCGCCAGGAGTCGCATATGTTCAGTTTCCTGCGCACGGTCCGCTCCGTGCTCTGGGCCTTCTTCGGCGTCCGGCGCGGCCGAGGCTACGACGCCGACATCGCCCACAACAAGCCCGCCCCCCTCGTCGCCACCGGCCTGCTGCTCGCCGCCTGCCTGGTAATCATCCTGGTCGTCGTCGCCCGCTGGGCCGTCAATGCGGCACTCTAGGCGACGAATAGCGGCTTGCGCAAAAGCAAGGTGAATATCCCTATAAGTGGATAAGCTTTCCGCAACAGCCGCTTTGCACACACCGCAGACCCACTCCATGGACCTCGCGCCCACCCCCCACAAAAATAGCCGCCCCGCCCCCGGGCCGCCCCAAACCCGGGCAGCCCCGCGCACACCAAGACTCACAGCCAGGGCGTAGCGCCCCGCAAAAAAAGACCGCCCCAAGACGGACTCTCCACACACGCCAAGGCCCACAGAAAGGGCGTACCGCCCAACCTCCGCAAAAACAGCCGCCCCGCCGCCGGGCCGTCCCAAGGCGGGGCAGCCCCCTCGGGGGGCAGCAAGCACGCAAAGCGTGCGCGGCGTGGGGGCCTATTCCAGCCGCCCCGCCGCCGGGCCGCCCCAAGGCGGGGCAGCCCCCTCGGGGGGCAGCAAGCGAGCGAAGCGAGTGCGGCGTGGGGGCCTTATTTCCTTATTACCAGAATGACTTAGACGGTCGCGGCGGGTGACTGTTACGGTTATGAATCCCCTTCGCCCGCGCGCTGCGCCGGGCGCGTCCAGGGGCTCAGACCGAGAAGATTTCAAGGGCAGTAGACATGTACGTGTATGACCCCGTGGACCAGCAGCTTGTCGAGCAGCGTGTGGCGCAATTCGCCGACCAGACGCGCCGCTTCCTCGACGGCCAGCTTACCGAAGATGATTTCCGCGTCCTGCGCTTGCAGAACGGCTTGTACATACAGCGTCACGCGCCCATGCTGCGCGTCGCCATTCCGTATGGCCTGCTGGCCTCCCGCCAGTTGCGCACCCTGGCCCACATCGCGCGCAAATGGGACCGCGGCTACGGCCACTTCAGCACCCGCCAGAACATCCAGTTCAACTGGCCCAAGCTGGAAGACGTGCCGGACATCCTGGCCGAACTGGCCACGGTCCAGATGCACGCCATCCAGACCAGCGGCAACTGCATCCGCAACACCACCACCGACCACTTCGCCGGCGTCGCGCCGGACGAACTCGTGGACCCGCTGGTGTGGTGCGAGATCATCCGCCAGTGGTCCACGCTGCATCCGGAATTCGCCTTCCTGCCGCGCAAGTTCAAGATCGCCGTCAGCGGCGCCGTGCAGGACCGCGCGGCCGTGGGCGTGCACGACATCGGCCTGCAGGCCGTCGAACGCGACGGCAAGCTGGGCTTTCGCGTCTGGGTGGGCGGCGGCATGGGCCGCACACCCATCGTCGGCAAGCTGATCAACCCCTTCGTCGAATGGCAGGATCTGCTGACTTACATGCAGGCCGCACTGCGGGTCTACAACCTGCATGGCCGCCGCGACAACAAATACAAGGCGCGCATCAAGATCCTGGTCAAGGACCTGACGCCGGAAGTCTACGCACAGCAGGTCGACGAACAGTGGCAGCTCATCAAGGGCGGCCCCGACACGATCACGCAGGAATTCGTCGACAGCATCAAGTCCCGCTTTGTCTGGCCGCAGTACGACGCCGCCGCCGCTGCCGACATCGACAACACCGCCGCGCTGGCCGCCGCCGATCCGCGCTTCGCGCGCTGGCTGCGCACCAACGTGCATGCGCACAAGGTGGCCGGATATGCCGCCGTCACCGTGTCGCTCAAGCCCACCGGCGTGCCGCCGGGCGACATCACGGCCGACCAGATGGACGCCGTGGCCGACCTGGCCGACGCCTATGGCTTTGGCGAACTGCGCGTCTCGCATGAGCAGAACCTGATCCTGGCCGACGTGCGCCGCGCGCGTCTGCACGAACTCTGGCAGAAGCTGGAAGCGCTGAACCTGGCTACGCCCAACATCGGCCTGCTCACCAACATCATCGCCTGTCCGGGCGGAGACTTCTGCGCGCTGGCCAACGCCGTCTCCATTCCCGTGGCCGAAGCCATCCAACGCCAGTTCGATGACCTGGACTATCTGTTCGAAATCGGCGAGCTGGACCTGAACATCTCGGGCTGCATCAATTCCTGCGGCCACCATCATGTCGGGCACATCGGCATCCTGGGCATCGATAAGGCCGGCGAAGAGTGGTATCAGGTCACGCTGGGCGGCCGCCAGAACGGCGCCGCCAAGCCCTTGCCCGACCTGGAATCCACGCGCGGCGGCGGCGCGGCCGTGGGCCGCATCATCGGCCCGTCCTTCGCCCGCGATCAAGTCCCCGGCGTGGTGGACCGCCTGATCCGTACCTATCTGGGCTTGCGCGACAGCGACGCGGAACGCTTCATCGACGTGGTGGACCGCGTCGGCATCGATCCCTTCAAGCAGGATGTCTACGCCGACCCTGCCTTCGCCAAACCCGCCCAGATCGCGGAGGCGGCCCATGTCTGAGATCTACGCCCACGACGCCCCCGGCCCGCACCTGATCCGCAACGGCAAGCTGGAAGCCGACACCTCGCGTCCCTTTACGCCGGAACCCGAAGTGCCCGCCGAAGGCCAGGTGCCTGGGGACGAACCCGGCTGGATCGTGCCGCTTTCCCTCTGGAAGACGTCGCGCGCCGCCTTGCGCCGCCACAAGCACCCCGTCGCCGTGCTGCTGGACCCCGACGCCGACCTGGCCGACCTGGCCGAAGCCGATGGCACGCTGAATCCCGCCGGCATCGCCTTCATCGCCGTGGACTTCCCCGTCTACACCGATGGCCGCGGCTACTCGCTGGCGCAGCTTCTGCGCACTCGCTACCAATGGCAGGGCGAACTGCGCGCGGTGGGCGACGTGATGATCGACACCATCCACTATCAGGCGCGCGTCGGCTTCGACAGCTTCCTGGTCAAGCCTGGACACGATCCCCATAAGGCGCTGGACGCGTTCAAGACGTTCACGGTGCACTACCAGAAGACATACCGCGTGCCGGCTCCGGCCGTGCAGGCCTGACAAGCCGGATACGCCGGCTACGCATGACACGCCTGGCACACCGGATACGCCTGACACGCGTGACTCGCCGGCCCGCGCCGGCGCGCCAGGTCCGTTCTTCGATGGAAGTCAGGCGCCCGCGCCCGGCAACGCCCAGCGCTGCATCCCCGGTTCGTCCTGCGCCAGTTGCGCGCGGATCAGGTCGGCGATGCTGCGCTGGCGCGGCGCCTGCATGCGGCTGATCAGGCTGGATACGCTGACCGCCAGACGCGGGTAGCCGCCCGCGTCGCATAGCGCCACCCCCACTCCCAGCACCCCGGGCACCGCGGCATTGCCCACGACGGCCCAGCCCCGGTCGCGCGTGTTTTCCACCAGACGCCGCATCTGCGCGCCGGTCATGCCGCCGTAGGCCCGCAGCGCCTGTTCATTGCGCGCCACCACCTCGTCCGCCTCATCCGGCGGCAACGCGCCCAGCAGCGCCAGCCCGGCCGCGCCCACGCCCAGCGGCTGGCGATGCCCCACCGTGACCGCCAGCACCTGCACCGGGTAGTTCCCCACTTCGCGATGCAGGCACAGGGAGTCGTTCGCGGCGCGGCAGATGAGAAAGGCGGAATCCCCGCTTACGTCGCTGATCTGGCGCAGCACCGGCCGCAGGCTGCGCACCGCCTGCGCATGCGGGTCGCCGGCCATCATGACGCCCAGTTCGGCCACGCGCCAGCGCGGCGCCTGCGACTCGCGCAGCGCATACCCCTCCTCCACCAGCACGTCCAGATAGCGGTACGCCGTTGAGCGCTGCATGCCCGCCGCCTGCGCGATGTCCACCACATGCAGGCCCGCCGCGCCCGCCTGGCGCAGAACGCCCAGCACGCGCAGCCCGCGGCGAAGCACGCGCGGCCCAGAACCTTCGGAATCCGGTTTGTTCAATTTTTGGACACCTTGCGTTGATGACTCCTCTATGTAAGCCCAATATGAAGACGGACAGACGAAGAGCTGTCCAAATATTAGACAAAACAGAACGGAGACAACAATGAAGACATACAGCAAGCGGTGGACCGTGGCAGCGCTGGCCTTGAGCAGCGGACTCCTGGCCAGCGCCCCCGCCTGGTCGGCCAAGCCCTACCCCGAACGCCCCGTGACGCTCGTCGTCGGCTACGCGGCGGGTGGGGCCACCGATATCGTCGCGCGCCTCATGGCGAAGTCGCTGTCGGAAGAGCTGGGCCAGACCGTCGTGGTCGAAAACAAGACCGGCGCCAACAGCAACATCGGCGCGGAGATCGTCTCGCGCGCCGCGCCCGACGGCTACACGCTGTATGTCGGCTCCATTGCCAACACCATCAACCGCACGCTGTACAGCCAGCTCAACTATGACTTCGTGAAGGGCTTCGAGCCCGTCGGCCTCCTGGCGACCATCCCGAACATCCTGGTCGTCAATCCCAAGCTGCCGGTCAAGACGGTGCAGGAATACATCGCGTACGCCAAGGCACATCCCGGCAAGCTGACCTGCGCCTCGTCCGGCAGCGGATCGTCCATTCACCTGTCCTGCGAACTGTTCAAGATGAAGACCGGCACGGACATCCTGCACGTGCCCTATCGCGGCAGCGGTCCGGCGGTGGCCGACCTGCTGGGCGGCCAGGTGGACTCCATGTTCGACAACCTGCCTTCGTCCCTGCCGCACGTGCAGGCGTCCAAGCTGCGCGCCCTGGGCGTCACCTCGCCCCAGCGGCTGCCCACCACGCCCGACGCGCCCACGCTGGCCGAGTCCGGCCTGCCAGGCTTCGACGTGGAATCCTGGTTCGGCGTGGTGGCGCCCGCCGGCACGCCCCAGCCGGTCATCGACCGCCTGAACCAGGCGATGAACAAGGCGCTGGCGAGCCCGGCGCTGCAGGCCTCCTACAAGCAGTCCGGCTTCTTCGCGCCGCAGCAGCCCAACACCCCCGAAACCTTCCGCGCGAAGATCTCCAGCGAAATCGACAAATGGGGCGCGGTCGTGAAGAACGCCAACCTCAAGGCCAACTAGCGTCCAAGGAGCACAGGTGTACCCGATTGATTTTTTCTTCCGCGCCGCCGAGCAGCACCCGGAGCGCGTTGCGCTGGACGGGCCCGATGGCCAGGTGACGTACGCGCGGCTGGCCGCCGACACCCGCGCGCTGGCCGCCGCCCTGCAGGACCTGGACCCCGCGCCGCAAACGCGCGTGGCGATCTGCGCCGGCAATTCGGCGCGCCACATCCTGGCGCTGCTGGCCGTGCTGGCCAGCGGCAAGGTGTGGGTGCCGCTGAACTACCGCAGCACCGAGCGGGAAATCGGCCGCATCCTGGACGCCACGGCGCCGTCCATCGTGATCATGGACGGCGTGGGCGCGCCGCTGGTGCCGGCCAGCCCGGCCCGGCGCATCGACCTGGAGGACGGCCCGGCGGACCTGGCGCTGGCCGCCTTGCTGGCGCGCGGCGCGGGCCGCGAACCCGTGCGCCATGCGCTGCCGCGCGATGCCACGCAGGCGATCAAATTCACCGGCGGCACCACCGGCCTGCCCAAGGGCGTGATGCAGCCGTACCACGCCTGGAACGCGGGCATCGTCAACCAGATCGCAAGCTGGGGCCTCACGCACGAAGACCGCTATGTGGTGTCGGCGCCCATCACCCACGGCACGGGCACCTACCTGTTGCCGGTGCTGGCGCAAGGCGGCGCCCACCTGCTGCTGGACAGCGTCACCCCCGCCACCATCACCGCCGCGTTCCGCGAGCGTGGCGGCACGCTGAGCTTCATGCCCCCGACGCTGATCTACATGATCATGGCGCAGCCGGGCGTATCGCGCGCCGACTTCCCCGCGCTGCGCAACCTGATCTACGGCGGCGCGCCCATGCCCGTCGAAAAAATCGAACGCGCGCGCGGCTTCTTCGGTCCGGTACTGGGCACCACTTACGGCCAGACCGAAGCCCCACAGATTGTCACGGTGCTGCGGCCCGCCGACCTGGAAGCGCCCGAGAACCGCGCCTCGGTCGGACGCGTCACCTCTCTGTCCGACGTGGCGATCATGGACACCGCCGGCAAGCTGCTGCCCCGAGGCGAAATCGGCGAGGTCGTGGTCCAGGGCGACCTGGTGATGACGGGCTACTGGCGCCTGCCCGAGAAGACCGCCGAGACCATCGTCGACGGCTGGCTGCATACCGGCGACACCGGCCTGATCGACGCGCGCGGATACCTGTTCCTGAAGGACCGCCTGCGCGACGTCATCATCACCGGCGGCTTCAACATCTATCCCGTGGACGTCGAAAACGCGCTGTCCGCGCACCCGGCCGTCTACGAGTGTTCGGTGTTCGGGCTGCCGGACGACAAATGGGGCGAGGCCGTCCATGCCGCCGTGCAGTTCCATCCCGGCGCGCAGGCAGGCGCCGACGAACTCAAGGCCCATGTGCGCGCGCTGCTCGGCCCGGTGGCCACGCCCAAGCAGATCCACATCCACGACAGCCTGCCGCGCTCCAGCGTGGGCAAGGTACTGAAGAACGCCGTGCGCGACGCCGCGCAAAAGGAGACCTCATGAAAACGCCCGAAACCCGCCTGTGCGCCCATCACCTCACTGGCATGTCGTACCGGGATGTCGATCTGGTGGAAGATCTGATCGGCAAGAAGACGTTCACCGAAGTCATGGTCATGCAGATCCTGGGCCGCGACGCGCGCCCCGTGGACCTGCGCGTCGTCGACGCCGTGCTGGTCACGCTGATGGAACACGGCATGACGCCCAGCGCCATCGCCACCCGGCTGATCTACATGAGCGCGCCCGAGAACCTGCAAGGCGCCGTGGCGTCGGGCCTGATGGCCGTGGGCAGCCAGTTCGTCGGCACCATGGAAAACTGCGCACGCCTGCTGGACCGCATCCGCCAGGCCGCCGACGGGCAGGCCGAGGCGCTGGCGATCGCGCGCGAATTCCGCGCGTCCCGCAGCGCGCTGCCCGGCTTCGGCCACCATCTGCACAAGCCGGACGATCCCCGCGCGGTCAAGCTTCTGGCGCTGGCCGAAGCCGAAAGCGAGCTGGACGGCGGATCCATCAAGGCGCTGCGGCTGCTGGCCGGCGCGATCGACGAGACCTATGGCAAGCACATCACCATCAACGCCACCGGCGCGGTCGCCGCGCTGCTCAGCGAGATCGGCGTACCCACCGACCTGATGCGCGGCTTTGCCGTCATCTCGCGCGCCGCCGGGCTGGTGTCCCATGTCGCCGAAGAGCAGCAAAGCCCTTCCGGCCGCTATATCTGGGAAACCATCGACCACGCCATTCCCTACGTGGGCAAAGGCAAGACCCACCAGCAGAGCGGCGGACAATCATGAATTCGGATGTGCTGGTCACCGGAGGCAGTCAGGGCATCGGCCGCGCGATCGTCGCCCGCCTGCTGGCCGACGGCTTTCCGGTCATCAATATCGACCTCAAGGCGCCGCCCGCCCTTCTGGATGGCGAAACCCATGTACAGGCCGACCTGACCGATGCGCCCGCCCTGCGCGACGCCGTCGCCCGCATCGCCGGGCAGCGCAACGTGTTGCGGCTGGTGAACAATGCCGGCATCGTGCGTCCCGCGCTGCTGGAGGACACCACGCCTGAAGACCTGGCCGCCGTCAGCGCGTTGAACCTGACGGCGCCGCTACTGCTGCTGCAGGGCCTGCTGCCCGGCATGCGCGCCGCGGGCTTCGGCCGCGTCGTGAACGTGGCCAGCCGTGCCGCGCTGGGCAAGGCGCGGCGCAGCGCCTACGCGGCCACCAAGGCCGGCCTGCTCGGCATGACGCGCACCTGGGCGCTCGAGGTGGCGGCGCAAGGCATCACGGTCAACGCCGTGGGGCCCGGTCCCATCGCAACCGAGCTCTTCGACCGCGTCAACCCGCCGGGCGCACCGCAGACGGAACAGATCCGGTCAGCCATTCCCGTGCGGCGCATGGGCACGGCGGACGACGTCGCGCACGCCGTCGCATCGTTGCTGGACGCGCGCGCCGGCTTCATCACCGGCCAGGTGCTGTACGTGTGCGGCGGCATGACGGTAGGACTGGGGAACGCGGCATGACGGCCGGTCTGGATACCCGCCTGGCGGGCAAGGTCGCCTTGGTGGCCGGGGCCGGCGCATCGGCCACCGGCTGGAGCATCGGCAAGGCGAGCTGCGTGACGCTGGCGCGGCAAGGCGCGGCCATCGTCGCGCTGGACGCCAACCTGGCCGCCGCCGAAGACGCCGCGCATGAAGTCGAGATGGCGGGCGGCAGCGCGCTGCCGGTGCAGGCGGATGTCGCGGACCCCGCGGCCATGCAGGCGGCGGTCGACGCCGCCCTGCGCCGCCATGGCCGCATCGACATCCTGCAGGCCAACGCCGGCATCGGGAAGGTGGGCGGACCCGAGGACATTACGCTGGAAGAATGGGACCGCATCCAGCAGGTGAACGTGACCAGCCTGCTGATCGCCACCCGGCTGCTGGCCCCCGTCATGCGGGCACAGGGCGGCGGCGCGATCGTCACCGTCTCTTCCATCGCGGGAATCCGGTACACCGGCTATCCGCACCTGGCCTACAGCGTCAGCAAGGCGGCCGTCATCCACTTCGCGCGCATGGCCGCACAGCAATATGCCGCCGACCGCATCCGCGTGAATACGGTCATTCCGGGCCTGATCGATACCCCGCGCGTCGCCAACAACGTGGCCCGCATGTTCGACGCGGACGACCTGCAAGCCGCGCTCGCGGCGCGCGACAGGCAGGTGCCGATGGGACGCATGGGGACGCCATGGGAGGTCGCCAACGCGGTGGCGTTCCTGGCGTCGGACGAAGCGTCTTACATCACCGGCACCGAGCTCGTCGTGGATGGCGGCCTGACCGGCAAGTACACGTAACGCGCCAGCCGGCATTCAAGCCTATTCCGCCTTGATGCCGCCTCGCTGGATCACCGCCGTCCACTTGGCGACATCGTCGCGGATGCGTTGCGCGAACTCGGCGGGCGTGCTGCCGACCGGCTGGAAGCCCAGGCCCGCGAGCTTGTCGCGCAGTTCCCCGCCGCGCACGGACGCCGCCAGCGTGGCCGACAGTTGCTCGATGATCGGCGCGGGCACGCCGGCAGGCGCAACCAGGCCGAACAGCGGCGAGATATCCACGCCAGGCAGCCCCGCTTCCTTGAACGTCGGCACATCGGGCAACTGGCTGACGCGCTGGGAACTGGTGACCGCCAGCGCGCGCAGGCGTCCGCCCTTGATGTGTTCCAGCAGCGTGGGCACGGTGGCGAAGGCAAACTGCACCTGGCCGCCCAGCAGATCCGTGATCACCGTGCCGCCGCCGCGATAGGGCACGTGCAGCACATCCACGCCGGCCTGTTGCCGCAGTTGTTCGCCCGCCAGATGCGGCCCGCTGCCCACCCCCGCCGTGCCGAACGACAAGGTGCCGGGATGCGCCTTGGCCAGCGCCACGAAGGACGCGACATCCGTCGCCTTGACCGACGGATGCACCACCATCACGAACGGCGCCGTCGCCATGAGCGAGATCGGGGCAAAGTCCTTGATCGCGTCGTAGGGCTGGCGGTCACCCAGCAACGCGGGATTGATGGTGAACGTGGAATCAACCATGCCGATGGTGTAGCCGTCCGGCGCGGACACCGCCAGCGCGCGCGTGCCGATGGTGGTGCCGCCCCCGCCACGGTTCTCCACCACAAAGGGCTGCCCCAGCGCCTGTGCGTAGGCCTGGCCGGCCATGCGACCCAGCGTGTCGGTCGCCGCGCCCGGCGGGTATGGCACGTACAGGCGGACCGCCTTGTCCGGATATTGCGAGGCCCGGGCCGCGGTGGTCCACGGCAGGACGGCGGCGCCCAAGGCCATGGCCGTGCCGTTAATCAGGAACGATCTGCGTGATTGATGCATGCTTTGTCTCCGTGTTTATGTTCTATTTGGCCGGGGATGGTCCGGCTTCGGTCCGGCCGCCGACTGGCCGCGGTCCGGGCCAATCAAGGCTCATGCGCTGTAGCGCCCCGCCGCAAGCTCAGCTTCGGGGTCCGCGCCCAGGCCGGGTCCGTCCGGCACGCGCACCCAGCCATCTTCGATCGGCACGCTGCGCGCATAGGGCACGTGCGCCAATTCAACGTAAAGCCGCTCCAGCGACACCTCGGCCTGCTGCGCCGCGATCAGGTGCAGGCTGGCCAGATAGCCCGGACCGAAAAACGCCACCTGAGGCGCGCAGACGACGGGCGTGCCCACGCATTTCTGCGCGATCCGCCACGCGGCGCTCAACCCCATCTTGATGACGCTGGGCTGCACATACTGCACGGCGCCGGTATCCACCAGCCGTTCCAGATCGGTGGCGCTGCTGGCGTTCTCTCCGACGGCCAGCGGTATCCCGCAGGCGCGCTTGAGCCGGGCCAGTTCGCGGTCATCCTCGGGCGGCCACAGCGGCTCTTCGATCCAGAACGGGTCATACGGGCGCATGGCGTCGATGGCGGCCTCGGCCTCGGCGGGCAGCCAGGCGCAATTCGTGTCCACCATGATGGGAATGCCCGGGCCGGTGCTGCGGCGCACGGCCGCCAGCGCATCGGCGGTGCGCTCATGCAGCTTGATCTCGGCATAGCCTTCCTGCAAGGCCTGCGTGGTCACCGCGTCCAGGCGTTCCGCGTTGCCGTAATACTGCAGCAAAGACGCATACACGCGCACCCGGTCCCGGCGCTTGCCGCCCAGCAAGGCATGCAAAGGCACGCCGGCGCGCTTGGCGCGCAGGTCCCACAGCGCGATATCCAAGCCCGCCAACGCATGCACCACGGGGCCGGACCGCCCCAGGTTATGCAGCGTGCGCTGCATGCCGGGTAGCAGCGTGCCGTCGTCGGCGTCCCGTCCGCAGGCCAGCGGCGCGATCAGGGTATCGAAGATGGCCGTCAGGGCGCGCGGCTCGACGCAGTACGACTCGCCCCAGGCGACCGCTCCGTCTTCCGTCTGCACGCGCACCAGCGCGCTGTCCAGCTTGTCGCGCGGGCGTCCGGCGAACAGCGGAGCAGGACTCCAGTGATGAAAGGGCAGGCGCAGGGGAATACAGGTGACAGAAACAATGGTGTTGGCTGGCATGGCGGCTGAGCGGCGGATAGATCCTGAAGTCGATCCGGCTATTCTCGATGCCGCCTATTCATATGGTCAAATAGATGAATTGACTATTTTCATATGAATTTCATATGCTGAATCGACGCGAACTCCTGCTGCTGCGCGCGATGTACCGGCACGACACGGTCACCGCCGCCGCCGAGGCGATCAACATGACGCAACCCGCCGCCAGCGCGCTGTTGCGCGACATGGAAACGCGCCTGGGCTTCGCGCTGTTCAGCCGCGAAAACCGGCGCCTGCATCTCACCAGCCAGGGCCGATCCCTGATTCCCGAAGTGTTGAACGCGCTGGCCGGCATAGAAGCCGTCGACCGGCTTGCCGTCGATATCCGGCAGGGCGCGCTGGCGCGGCTGGACGTGGGGGCCGTCGCCATCGCGGCATCCAGCCTGCTGCCCGCCGCGATGGCCGCCATGCGCCAGGCGCACCCGTCGGTGGCGGTCACGGTCCGGGCCGGCACGGCGCTGGAGATCATCGAAATGGCGGTGGATCACCGCATCGACCTGGGCATCATCATTGGCTCGCCCTCGGATATCGACCGGGTGTCCAGCCTGCGGCTGGCTCCCTTGAGCCTGCACGCGGTCATGCGCAAGGATCATCCGTGGGCAAGGCTGCCGGTACTGACGTTGGCGGAGGTGGCCGAAGCCGGCCCGATCGTGCTGGCGCCCGCCCTGCCCGCGGGCCGCGCGACGCGCCAGGCGCTGGACACGCGCGGCCTGCCCTATCGTCCCATCATCGAAGTGGCGCAATCGTCTGCGGCCTGCGCGCTGGCCGCGGAAGGACTGGGCGTGGCCATCGTCGAAAGCCTGGGCGCCCACTACGCCGAGCGGCAAGGCCTGGCCTCCCGCCATCTACTGGCGCTGGAAGACCCCGTGCTCGCGGTGGTCTGGTCTCGCGACCGGGCGATGAGCGCCCCCGCGCAATTGCTGCAGGCGGGTTTGGCCGAGCAGGCGCGCACCTGGCTGACCCGGGCGGTCGATCCGACGGCCTGAGGCAACGCCCGCGGCGCTTGCTACGTGCCTTCCCAGTGCGGACCAGGCACGGCAATGTCGAAAAGCTCGAGCACGCGCGCCACGGTATGGTCCACCATCTCTTCGATGGAAGCGGGCCGGTGATAAAACGCCGGCAGCGGCGGAAAGACGATGCCGCCCATTTCGGTCACCGCCGTCATGTTGCGCAGGTGAGCCAGATTGAAGGGCGTTTCGCGCACCATCAGCACCAGGCGCCGGCGCTCTTTGAGCGTCACGTCGGCGGCACGGGTGATGAGGTTGTCCGACAGGCCGTGGGCCACGGCGGCCAACGTCCGCATCGAGCACGGCACGATCACCATCCCCGCGGTCTGGAACGCGCCGCTGGCCAGCGTGGCGCCCACGTCGCGCACACTGTGGACGTGGTCCGCCAGGGCGTTGACGTCGTGGCGGCTGACATCCAGTTCGTGCTTGATGTTCAGCACGCCGGAGGCCGACACCACCAGATGGGTCTCGACATCGTCCACGCCGCGCAGCGCCTGCAACATACGCACCGCGTAAAGCGCGCCGGTGGCGCCCGTGATGCCGATGACCAGTCGCCGCATGGAGGCGTTAAGCCGTTGCGCCGGATTGCTCCAGCAGCGTCTTCAGTTCGCCGGACTCGTTCATTTCATTCATGATGTCCGAGCCGCCGATGAATTCGCCGGCCACGTACAACTGCGGGATGGTGGGCCAGTTGGAGAATTCCTTGATGCCCTGGCGGACTTCGTCGTCCTCCAGCACATTGACGGTGACCAGCTTCTTCACGCCACAGCCCTTCAGGATCTGAATGGCCTTGCCGGAAAAGCCGCATTGCGGGAACTGGGCGGTGCCCTTCATGAACAGCACCACGGGGTGCTGGGTCACGGTTTCGCGGATGAATTCTTTAACGTCGCTCATGGTGGTCTCTTGGACAGGCATAACGGAATATGCCAATTATAGGTACAGCGGGAAAAACCGCTCCGATTACCCCGGCGCGGCGCCGGTCTATCCCGGAAATTCAAGGGCTCAGGGGCTAACAGCCGCCATCGGGCGACCCGGCCGCGGGTGCCGGTCCATCAGCCGCCGCGCTTGCGTCCCCCCGAGATCCGCTCGATGCCGGCCAGATCCTGGCGGCTGTGCACGCTCTCAAATCCGGCCTCGGCAAGCATGTCCCGCACCGCCTGTGCCTGGTCCCAGCCATGCTCCATCCACAGGGCGCCGCCCGGCTTCAGGCGGCTGCCGGCGCCCTGCACGATGCGCGCCAGGTCTTCCAGTCCACCCGCGCCGTCGGTCAGCGCGCCGCGCGGCTCGAAGCGCAGGTCGCCCTGGTCCAGGTGCGGATCGTCGCTTGCCACATAGGGCGGGTTCGACACGATCAGATCGAAGCCCTCGCCCGCGGGCACGGCCTCGTACCAGCTTCCTTCCACGAAGCGCACCGACGCGGTCAGATTCCAGGCATTGCCCGCGGCCACGGCGAGCGCGGCGGCGCTGACGTCCGACGCCATCACCCGCGCGTCGCGGCGCGCCAGCGCGATCGAAATCGCGATCGCCCCGCTCCCCGTGCCCAGGTCCAGCACGGCGGGTCCCGCCACGCCCGCCACGCATTCCAGCGCCGTCTCGACCAGCACCTCGGTGTCCGGGCGCGGAATCAATACGTCGGGCGTCACGCGGAACAGATGGCCCATGAACTCGCGCTGACCCAGCAGATAGGCCATGGGCTCGCCGGCGATACGCCGCAGCGCCAATGCCTCGTAGGCCGCCGCCGCTTCCGGGGCCAACGCATCGGTGTCGTGCGCCAGCAGCCACGCGCGGGGCTTGTCCAGCACGTGCTCCAGCAGCATGCGCACTTCCAGGCGCGGCAGCCGGGTATCGAGCAGCAGGCTCTTGATCTGCGGCTTGGTCATCGCGCCCGGCTCAGATGTCGTCGCCCAGCGCGGCGAGCTGCTCGGCCTGGTGCTCGGCGATCAGCGCGCCGGTCAGTTCTTCCAGATCGCCTTCCATGATCTGCTGCAGCTTGTACAGCGTCAGGTTGATGCGGTGGTCCGTCACGCGGCCCTGCGGGAAGTTATAGGTGCGGATGCGCTCGGAACGGTCGCCCGTCCCGATCAGGCTTTTGCGCTCGGCGGCTTCCTTGCTCTGCCGCTCGCGCGTTTCCTTGTCCTTCAGGCGCGCGGCCAGCACCTGCATGGCCTTGTCCTTGTTGCGGTGCTGCGAGCGGTCGTCCTGGCACTCCACCACCAGACCCGTCGGCAAGTGGGTGATGCGCACCGCCGAATCGGTCTTGTTGATGTGCTGACCGCCCGCGCCGCTGGCGCGGAACGTGTCGATACGCAGATCGTTCGTGTTGATGACGATCTCCGACATCGCATCGGCTTCCGCCATGATGGCCACGGTGCAGGCCGACGTGTGGATGCGGCCCTGCGCCTCGGTGGCGGGCACGCGCTGCACGCGGTGCGCCCCCGACTCGAATTTCAGGCGGCCGTAGGCCCCGTCGCCGTCGATGCGCGCGATCACTTCCTTGTAGCCGCCCAGCTCCGATGCGCTTTCCGACATCAGTTCGACGCGCCAGCCGCGCTGCTCCGCGTAGCGCGTGTACATGCGCAGCAGATCGCCGGAGAACAGCGCGCTTTCGTCGCCGCCCGTACCCGCGCGGATTTCCAGGAACACGCTGCGCCCGTCGTTGGGGTCGCGCGGCAGCAGCAATAGCTGCAACGCGGCTTCCAGGGACTCCAGCTTGCTGCGCCCCGCCTTGATCTCGTCCTCGGCCATGGACTTCAGTTCGGGATCGGACAGCATCTCCTGGGCGGCCGCCAGGTCTTCCTCGGTGCGGGCGAAGGCGGTGAACGCCTCGACCACGGGCTCCAGCTCGGCGCGTTCGCGGGAAAGCTTGCGAAAACGGTCCATGTCGGACGCGGTTTCCGGTTCGGCGAGCAGCGCATCGACCTCGATCAGGCGATGACACAGATGCTCCAGCCGGCTGCGCATGGAAGATTTCATGGGGGGATGACCAAAGAGAAAACGGAAACAGCGGGCGCCCAAAAAGCGAACGCCCGCCAAGAGGCGGGACGTGGGACAGCGCCGCTAACGGCGGGAGTCGCGGCCAGGGAAGAGGCGCGGCATCCAGGCAAGCAGTTGCTTGCGGTCGTCGCCTTCGCTGCGGTTCAGGGCCGCCAGCGGACCGTGCAGGTATTTTTGGGTCAGGCCGTGCGCAAGTTGCTCGAGCACGGCCTCGGGCGATTCGCCCCGCGCCAGCAGGCGGCGGGCGCGTTCCAGCTCGGCGGCGCGGACGTCTTCGGCGGCCTGGTGCAGGTCGCGGATGACGGGCACCACTTCGCGGGACTGCATCCAGTGCATGAAACCCTGGACGCGCGTTTCGATGATGGCTTCGGCCTGCACGACGGCGGCGCGGCGGGCGTCGGTGCCGGTCTGCACCAGCCGGCCCAGGTCATCCACCGAATACAGGTAGACGTCGTCGAGGCGGCCGACTTCGGGTTCGATGTCGCGCGGCACGGCCAGGTCGATCATCACCATCGGGCGGTGGCGGCGCAGGCGCGTGGCCCGTTCCACCATCCCCAGTCCGAGGATGGGCAGGGAGCTTGCCGTACAGGACACGATGACGTCGAACTCGGACAGGCGGTCCGTCAGGTCGGACAGCTTCATCGTGCTGGCCGAGAAACGGTTGGCCAGGATTTCGGCGCGTTCGGCCGTGCGGTTGGCCACCACCATGCTGCGCGGACGTTGCGCGGCGAAGTGCGTGGCGCAGAGTTCGATCATTTCGCCCGCGCCGATGAACAGCGTGCGGGCCTGGTCCAGATTGCCGAACACGCGTTCGGCCAGGCGCACGGCGGCGGCGGCCATGGACACCGACTGCGCGCCGATGGCGGTCTGCGACCGCACTTCCTTGGCCACCGAGAAGGTGCGCTGGAACATCTGATGCAGCAGCGTGCCCAGCGAACCGGCTTCGCCGGCGGCGCGCACGGCGTCCTTCATCTGGCCCACGATCTGGGTTTCGCCCAGCACCATGGAATCCAGGCCGCTGGCGACGCGAAAGGCGTGGCGGACGGCGTCGTCCTGGTGATGGCGATAAAGGTGCGGGCGCAGCGTGCCGGCGTCCAGGCGGTTGTGTTCGGCCAGCCAGGCGGGCAGTTGATCGGCCACGTGGCCGTCGGCCGCGCAGTAGATCTCGGTGCGATTACAGGTAGACAGGATGGCGGCTTCGCGGACGGAACCGCCAAACGCCGAACGCAGGCCTTCCAGCGCGGGCTTGACCAGATCGACGGGCATGGACACGCGCTCGCGGACCGAAACCGGCGCGGACGTGTGATTCAGACCGAAGGCAAGGACAGCTACCGACATGTGAGAGGGATGGCGCAGGCCACCCGCGGCTAAGCGTTAAGTACTGCCACTATAAGAACAATGCGGCACGGCTGGCTTGTCGCGCATCAAGCGCGCGGGACCGCCCAGCTGTAACAGCAAACCGCTAACGATTATACCCCTGCGGGTTATCCCCAGACCAATCCGACGGCCCGGCGCGACCTTATGCCGCAGCTTTCGTGCCGTGGAGCCAACAGTCCGGCTCGCGAGCCACCCGGTTTTCTCGCCGTCAGTGAAAAAATATCCTTTCCGTTCCTGACTGGCACAAGTTCAAAAATTTGTGTATAGTTGCGGACTTCGTTGGCCTGGTAGCTCAGTCGGTAGAGCAGAGGATTGAAAATCCTTGTGTCGGTGGTTCGATTCCGCCCCAGGCCACCAAAGAATTTTCGGGAACCTGGTTCCCGCAGCAGTGCAAAGAAAAGCTAGAAGAAATGCCCAGGAAAACCCAGCCGATCCGCTGGGTTTTTTGTTTTTTCAGAGGGCGTTGACTGCGCTTTTGGATAGCGGGCCCGCGCATCCGCGGCCCCGCCCCACCTGCCCCGGCAATTTGTGTATAGTGGCGGGCTTCGTGGCCTGGTAGCTCAGTCGGTAGAGCAGAGGATTGAAAATCCTTGTGTCGGTGGTTCGATTCCGCCCCAGGCCACCAAAGATATCTGCCCGAAGATATCTGCCCAAAGATATCCGCCCAGAGATAGCGCCCCGGGATTCAAGCAAAAGCCCAGCCGTACCGATGTACGGGCTGGGCTTTTTGCTTTGGCAGCGTTCCTTTTCCGTTCATGTGTATGGCATTTCGCGATATCGTGGAATGCCGCCCGCCGCCATGGCCGTGCGAAAACCGTCGTCGCAATTCGTAGCACCCCCAACGGAGTCGCGATATGCGCGTCCGCGCACGAATTCTCTTCTGCCTGTTTGGACTGGCCCTGGGATGGGCGCGCCTGGCGCATGCGGCCGACACCGTCCCGACCTCGGCGCCCGTGGCGTCCTCACCCGCCATCCAGATGGGCGACATCCCCCTGCGGGCGGATACCGACCTGCGCTACGCCGAAGGCGTGCTCCAGCGCGCCGCCGCGGCGGATCCCGCGTCCGCCTTCATCCCGGCGCTGGACGCGATTGCCAGGTCCGCCGACGAAAAACTCTATGAATTCCAGCCTGCCCAGCTTCGCAACTTTCCCATCATGCGGCTGGAAAGCCTGGAGCGGCATTGGAACTTCGATGCCCGCCGCCTGACGCACTGGCAGGCCGAGATGCGGCAGGCGACGGCCTGGTACGCCAACGACGCCGCGGAGCTGCTGCGCCGCCAGACCGCCTGGCAGGCGATCAAGGACGCCCCCGGCGCCGCGGGCCTGCCCGCCGTCCTGGCCGATCGCGTAAACGTGGTCCTGGCGCAGTTGTCGGCGGCGGGCCAGGCCCTGTCCGGCCCGCTGTCCCGCCAGGTCGAACTCGAACAGCGCGCCAACGCCATCGAAGAGCAGATCAAGGCCGGCCGGCGCGCGGTCGCCGAGGCGATCGACTTCGTCGACGCGCGGCTGTTGCGCGTGGATTCGCCGCCCCTGTGGGCGCTCAGCCAATCGGCGAGCAGCAGCGAAAACACGCTGGCCATGCTGCGCGCGGGACTCGACATCGAAGTGCGCTTTGCGCGGGAGTACGCCGCGGCGGGCAGTGGCAACCAGCGCGCCCTGCATGCGCTGCAATTGCTGCTGCTGCCGTTGCTGCTATGGCTGGCCCGCAAGAGCCGCAGCGCGATACGCACCGGCGTGATGAGCGAGACGGCAGCCGGCGTGCTGGGAAGGCCGTTTTCCACCTGGCTGCTGCTGGCGATGCTTGGCGTCCTGGCACTGGAGCCGGACGCGCCGCTGATGGTCCAGCAGGTCGCGCTGGTGCTCGCGGCCCCGCCCGTGCTGCGGCTGCTGCCGCCCTCCAGCCGGCGCCAGCTGGACCTGTGGCCTTATGCAATCACGGGGTTGTTCCTGGCGGAAAGGCTGGGATTCCTGTTCCTCGCCAACACCCTGTTCTACCGGCTCTCCACGGTGGCGCTGGCCGCCGCGGGATTGGCGGCCATCCTGTGGCTGCTGGCGCGCGGCCGGCACCGGACGCATCCGCCCCAATCCGAGCGGCTGTTCAGGGCGCTGCGCGCCGTGGCATGGGGCGCGGCCGCCCTGCTCAGCCTCTCCGTGGTCGCGAACCTGTTCGGCAACGTCTCCCTGTCCGAAATGCTGACCAGCGGCATCCTCGGCAGCGGCTACTTTGGCCTCGTCCTCTATGCCGGCGTCACCGTCATCATCACCCTGCTGCAACTGCTGCTGGCGCGCCAGGGCATATCGCGCTTCCGCCTGGCGCGCGAACACGCTCCGCCGCTGGTGCAACTGCTGATACGGCTGCTGACCGCCGCCGCGGTCGTGGGCTGGGCGGTGTATGCCATGGACCGCTTCCGGGTGCTGCGCTCGACCTACGCCATCGTGACCCAAGTGCTGTCGTACACGCTGGCGTTAGGGCAGGTTTCGATCAGCCTGGGCAACATCCTGGTGTTCGTGATCTCGGTGCTGATCGCCTTCTGGACCGCGCGCATGGTCCGGCTGGTGTTGCACGACGAGGTACTGACCCGCATGTCGCTGCCGCGCGGCGTCGGCAACAGCATCGCCTCGCTGACGTACTACCTGGTGCTGCTGCTGGGGCTGGGCATCGCCCTGTCGGCGGCGGGATTCCAGACCAGCCAACTGACCATCGTGTTCGGCGCTCTGGGCGTGGGCATCGGCTTTGGCCTGCAAAGCGTGGTGAACAACTTCGTGTCGGGCCTGATCCTGATGTTCGAACGGCCCATCCAGCCCGGTGACGTGGTGGACATTGGCGGCACGTCGGGGCAGGTGCGGGACATCGGCATGCGCGCCACCCGGATCAAGACCTTCGACGGCGCGGATGTCATCGTGCCCAACGGCAGCCTGCTGTCCGACAAGCTGACGAACTGGACGATGCTGGACCGCAGCCGCCGCATCGAAATCAGCATCGGCCTGGCCTACGGCACGGAGCCCAGGCAGGCGATCGAACTGCTGGACCGCGTGGCGCGCCAGACGCAAGGCATCGTGACCGATCCCGCGCCGGCGGCGCTGTTCATGGGCTTTGGCGCATCCACGTTGGATTTCAGCGTGCGCGCCTGGACGTATGACTTCGACCGGTGGATCGACATCCGCAGCGATATGCTGACGCGGATGTATGACGCGCTCAGAGAGGCCGGCATCGAGATCCCGCTGCCGCAGCGGGATTTGCACTTGCGCAGCATCTCGGCGCAGGCCGGCCAGACGCTGGCCGCCAGCGCGTCGCCCGAGCTGCCTCCAGCCCCCGGCTGACCTGCTGACCCGGCACTTCAGATTTGGCCAGTCACCGGCACCGCCAGGCCATGCTTGACGCGGTTCATCACGACCAGGGTGGAAAACCGCTTCACGTTGGGATTGCCCCAGAAATGCCGCTGGGCGAAGACCTCGTATTCGGCCATGTCGCGCATGGTCAGCGTCAGCACGAAATCGACCTCGCCCGTGACCGACAGGCACTGCATGATTTCAGGCGCGCCCTGCATCGCGCGCTTGAAATGGTCCAGCTTGTCGGCGCGTTCGCTTTCCAGCGACACCAGCACCACCATCGTGATTCCGCGCCCCACGGCGGCGGGGTCCACCACCGATACGTCCGCCGTCACCACCTTGGATTCGCGCAATCGCTTCATGCGGCGCAGGCAGGACACGGGCGACAGGTTCACGCGTTGCGCGACCTCCTGGCTGGTCCGCAGGTTGTCTTCCTGCATGCTCTGCAAGATCTGGAGGTCGAAATCGTCTAGTTCCATGGAGCTCTCGGAACGCGGGGCGCGGGGGGGGGTTTGGGCTATGGGCAATTCTAATCTCGCCCGCGACGGAATCCGGCCCCATTTCGACGGGAAACTGCATTTCCGGCACGCCGGACGCAGGAATTCTTCAGGCGTCTTGCTTACACTGGGATCCCTCCAGGCCCGCATCGCGGGATTCCCAGCCGCACCCGCAATGCCATCACTCCAACTTTTCCTGCTTTTCCTCGCCGCCGACGCGGCGCTCAAGCTCACGCCCGGCCCTGACATGGCGTTGACCCTGTCCCGGGGAATGACGCAGGGCTTCCGGCCCGCCTTCCATAGCGTGCTGGGCAATGTGGCTGCCGGCTTCATCCAGGTGCCGGCCGTGGTGCTGGGCCTGGCGTCGGTGCTGCGCGCCTTTCCGGCGCTGTTCGTCGGCATCAAGGCCGCGGGCGGCCTGTATCTGGGCTACCTGGGCATCAAGGCAATACTGCGGTGCGCGCGTTCCGCCGACGTGTCGCTGGCGGCATGTCCGGGAGATGCCCGCGACGCATTCTGGCAGGGCTTCGTCACCAACCTGCTGAACCCGAAGGTGCTGCTGTTCATGATCGCCTTCCTGCCGCAGTTCACCTCCCCCGACAACGGGCCGGTCTGGATCCAGATGCTGGTGCTGGGCATTACGATGAAAGCGCTCAGCCTTCCCTATGGCAGCTTCTTCGCCTATGGCGCGTCGCGCATCCGCGGCTGGGTCGGGCGCAATCCCTGGTTCCTGCGCACGCAGCAAGGGGTGCTGGGCGCGATCATGCTGGGGCTGGCGCTCTATGTGTTGTCTCACGCTACCCCGTCCCAATGACCGCCGCGACCTTGAACAACGGACACCACGCCTCGTCCTCCACCCTGCTTCCCACCCTGTCGCTGATCGGCGCGATGGCGTCGCTGTGCATCGGCACCTCGTTCGCCAAATCGCTTTTCCCCGAGGTGGGCGCCCAGGGCACCACGGCCTATCGCATCGTCATCGGCGCCATCATCCTGCTGGCGTTCTGGCGGCCCTGGCGCTTTCCGCTCACGCGCGTCAACGCGGCCAAGATCGCGCTGTACGGCGTCACCCTGGCGTGCATGAACCTGCTGTTCTACATGGCCCTGCGCACCTTGCCTCTGGGTGTAGCCATCGCCATCGAATTCACCGGGCCGCTGACCCTGGCCGTCGTGCTGTCACGGCGCGCCATCGACTTTGTCTGGATCGCCTGCGCACTGGTCGGGCTGGTCCTGCTGATCCCCACCGGGCAGTCGGTCCAAGACCTGGATCCGGAAGGCATCGCCTACGCGCTGGGCGCGGCCGTGTGCTGGGCGCTCTACATCGTCTTCGGCAAGATGGCGGGCAATGTGCATGGCGGACAGGCGACGTCGCTGGGGCTGCTGGCGGCCACGATGGTCGCCCTGCCGGTGGGCGCGGCTCACGCGGGCATGGCCCTGCTCGACCCCAAGCTGGTGCTGGCCGGTATTGCCGTCGGCATCCTGTCCAGCGCGCTGCCGTATTCGCTGGAAATGGTGGCGCTGCGCCGCCTGCCGCAGAAGACCTTCGGCGTGCTGCTCAGCATGGAACCAGCCATGGGCGCGCTGGCCGGCGTGATCGTGCTGAACGAACACCTGTCCCGGACGCAATGGCTGGCCATCTGCGGCATCATCGTCGCGTCGGCCGGCTGCGCGGCGACGGCGCGGCGCAGCCGCAAACCCCCGGTGCCCGCGCCCGACTGATCGCGCGCTCAGCCAAAACCCGGTTCGCGCTGCGGCGGCGCCAGCGGATCGAAGTCTTCCCAATGGTTGTTGCGCCAGCGGCCGTTGGCATGCTCCACATCTGCCCCGCCGGCATCGCGCAAAATGCGGCAGGCCAGCATTTCGCGCTGCGGGCGGGTCCGCACGGCGACCATCACGCCGGCCTGGCGGATTTCGGCATGGGCATCCGGGTTGAAGTGGCCATGCTGGGTGGCGCCGTGGCCGGTCACCCACAGCGCGCCAAATAGCGATCCCAGATAGGCGCCCACGCCCGCCGCGGCCAGAATGGCCGCGATCGAATCGCTGAGTTCCGACGCCACGAAACCGGCGAACACCGCGAACACCGCGCCTACGCCGCCCGCGCCCAGATACGCGCCCATGTCGGCACGCCCGGAGTCCGGATCGGAACGGCGGTCGCCGCCGAACGGGAAGCGGCCGTGTTCGCCGGCGGGATTCACGTAAAAGGTATGGATATCCCAGTCGGGAAAGCCGCTGGTGGCAAGACGGCGAGCCGCGTCCTGCGCCGCCTCGAAGCCCTCGAATCGGGCTGCTACGATCAGAGACATGGCAATCTCCTTGCCCGGATCCCGGGCTGCGTGCTGATCGCTTTATCGTACGCCCTCGTTGCCCCGCGGGATGCTCCCGTTACACCTTGCGGCGGCTGTTACGGGCATGGCCGCCGCGGGGGCCCGCTTGAGCGTCGATCCTGGAACGGCAAGGCGCTTACGCGCGGGCCGCGCCCAGCCACCGCAACCCGGCCGACGTGGAACCGGCCGGCCGGTACTCGCAACCGATCCAGCCGCCGTACCGCAGTTCGCGCAGCACGTTGAACACCCAGCCGTAATCCAGTTCGCCCCGGTCCGGTTCCTGGCGCAGGGGCACGCCGGCGATCTGCACATGGCCGACCCGGCCGGTGGGCAGATACTGCCTGAGCTTCATCGTGACATCGCCCTCGACGATCTGGCAGTGGTACAGATCCATCTGGACTTTCAGGTTGGGCGCGTTGACGGCCTGCACGATGGCATGCGCGTCGTCCTGGCGGTTCAGGAAATAGCCCGGGATGTCGCGGGTATTGATGGGTTCGATCAGCAGGGTGACCCCGGCCGAGCGCGCCTCTCGGGCCGCCCAGTCCAGGTTGTCTTGATAGCAGTCCAGCATCGACTGGCGCGACGCGCCCGGCGGGACCAGGCCAGCCATCACGTGAACATTGGCGCAGGACAGCGCCGTGGCATACGACAGCGCCTGTTCGATGCCCGCCTGGAATTCGGCCTGCCGGCCCGGCAGAGCCGCCAGGCCGCGCTCGCCTTGCGTGGTGATGCCGGGCGGCGCATTGAAAAGCACCTGCGCCACGCCGGCGGCGTCCATGCGCTCGCGCACGAAGGCAGCCGGGGCTTCGTAGGGAAACATGCATTCCACGCCCGCATAACCGTCCGCGGCGGCCGCCGCATAGCGGTCCAGGAACGCATGTTCCGTGTACATCATCGACAGATTGGCGGCGAACTTCAGCATGGCGGGCTCCTGGCGCATTCAGCCGCCGCCAGCGGCGGCATCCGGGAAAAATATCACAGCCCGGCGCCGCCCCCAACAAGATCAGTACGTCATGCGCACGCCCAGCAGGACACTGCGGCCGGGCAGCGGCGCCACTGACGAAATGAACGACGCATGGTTGTACGCCAGCTTGTTCAGCAGGTTGGTGCCGCGCAGGAAGACCTCATAGCCGGTCGCGCCGTACTGGCCGCGATAGGCCACGACGGCGTTGACCATGTTGTAGCCCGGCGTGCTTTCCTCGTAGGCGGCGATGTCCTTCTGCGCGAACACGCGCGCGTATTCGACGCCGCCCGACCACTGCTCCCACGTCACGTTGCCGCGGACGCCCGCGCGGCCGGCCGGGATGCGCGGCAGATTGCCGTCGCCGCCCGTCAGCTTGCCGCGCACGTAGTCCCCGAACAACGCTGCCGAGAACACAGGGGTGAACTGGTGCCGCAGCTCGCCTTCCACGCCCGTGAATTCCGCATCGCGTTGCGTGTACTCGATCAGACGGAAGTTCTCGTAGCGGTCCAGCGTGTTGGCGTAGATGTAGTTCTTCACGCGGTTGTGGAACACGCTGGCGGAGAACGTGGTGTCGCCCGAGTGCTTGCGCAACGTCAGATCGATGTTGTGCGAGGTTTCGCGGGTCAGGTCCGGGTTGCCCAGTTCATACGTATTGGTGGCCAGATGGACACCGTCCGCGTAAAGCTCCTGCGCGGTGGGCAGGCGCTGCGAACGCGACAGCGACAGGGCCACCGAATATTGCGGTGCGAAGTCCCAGATGGCCGCGGCCGACAGGGAGGTACCCGACATGCTGTTGCGCGGATCGCCGCCCGACGGCGAAATGCGCTGCCAGTCCTGGCGCGCGCCCACTTCAAAGCGCCAGTCCTTCAACTGGTATTCCTCCAGCACGAACAGCCCGTTCGAGCGCGTCTTGCTGCGCGGCAGGAACGCCTCTTCGCCGTCGGCGCGGAAGTCGCTGTACGCATTCTGCAAGCCGATCACGCCCCGCCAGCCCGCGATGGGCTTGTGCTGCAACTCCACGCGCAGGTCGTAACCCTTGTTCTTGAAGCGCGTGCCGACCTCGCCGCCCTCGATCTCATCGTGCTGGTAGTCGGTCAACCCGCCGCGGATGCGGATCTTCTCGAATCCGGCGAACGGATCCTGGTATTCGGCGCGCAGGTCCATGCGGTTGCTGCGCAGCTTCACATAGGGCACGCCGCCATGTTCATGCTCGTGGTCGTGGCCCTCTTCCTCGCCTTCGTGATCGTGATCGTGCCCGCCGCAATGCAGATGCGTGCCGTGCGGGTGGCAGCCTTCGTATTCATGGTTATGTCCGGGCAGGCCATACTCGCTTTCCAGATGCGTGAAAGCCAGACCGACGTACCCGCGCGGCGTGATCCACGACATGCCCACCGAACCCTGCGACGATTCGCTGTAGGAGCCTTCGAGCTTGCCACCCGGCCAATCGGGCACGTCGTAATCACTGGTGCGGCGCTTCATGCCTTCCACGCGTACCGCGAACCCGCCTTCACCGGCCGTGATGCCGACCGCCCCGGCGCGCTCCTTGGTGCCCGTCGCGCCGCGCAGCTCCGCCTCCGCCGCGATGCCCTTCTCCGGCACTTCGGTCGGGATCTTCTTGTCCACCACGTTGACCACACCGCCGATCGCGCCGCCGCCGTACAGCAAGGTGGCGGGGCCGCGCAGCACTTCGATGCGTTCGGCCAGCAGCGGCTCGACCGTCACCGCGTGATCGGGAGAAATCCCCGACGCGTCCATCACTTCGGAGCCGTCCGACAGCACCTTCACGCGCGGCGCGGTCTGGCCACGTATCACCGGCCGGCTGGCGCCGCCGCCGAAGGTGTCGCTGTTGACGCCGGGCAGATTCTTGAGCGTCTCGCCCAGCGTACCGCTGCGTTGCTCGATCAGCGCGTCGCCTTCCAGCACCGACGCCGGCGACGTGGTGCTGTTCAGGTCCAGGCCCAGGGCGGTGGCCGACACCGTTATCGGCGCCACCGTCCTGGCCTGCATCGACTCCGCCTCGGTCTCGGCCTGCGCGACGGGCGCCACCAGCATCAATGAGCACACCAGGGGTTTCAAGGTGGCCCGCCGATTTACCCGTCTGGAAATTGGCCTGCCGCTTTCTCTCTTGATCCCCAGCTTCTTGCCATTCATGTTCGTTCTCTCGGATGTTATATCATTACAAATAAGTAACGAATGATATAACATTTCAGAACTGACACAAGAGGCGGTGCGACAGGGAGCGGGCCAGAGTCGGCCCGCGAGATCGACTCAGCAAGGCGGGGGGCCGCCCAGACTGGCGGCTCCCCCCATCACCCAGCCTTGAATTCCTTGTTCCAGAACTCCAGGATGTCCGCCTTTTTTTCGGTCAGCCCCTTCAGGTCGTAGGCATGCAGAAGCTTGACCTCCGCTTCCGAGAAGCCCACGCGCTTCAGCGGTTCCGGCAGGGACGCATTGGTGACGGTCGGCGCGTAGCCCATCTTCTCGGCGAAGCCGATCTGGCCTTGCGGGTCGAGCATGGCATTCAGATAGGCCCAGGCCGCGTCCTTGTTGCGGCTGTTCTTGGCCACGGCGGCCTCGAACGACACCGGCACCGAGCCTTCCTTGGGGATCACAAAGCCCAGGGGCAGGCCGCTGTCCTTCCATTGCAGCGCGCGCGCCTTCCACATGCATGCAATCGCGATCTCGCCCGACTTGAAGGCCGCCGCCACCGCTTCGTTGGACGGATAGATGCGCGGGGCGTTGGGTTTGAGCTTGGCAAGAAAGCGTTTGCCGCCCTCGAAGTCCTTTGTGTTGCCGCCCGCACCCAGGCCGACGAAGACGGCGTTGTACAGATACAGGATGTCCGAAAACCCCACCTGCCCCTTCCACTTCGGATCCAGCAGCACCTCCAGCGAATCGGGCGGGGTGGGGAATTTCTCGGTGTTGTAAACCAGGGTCATGGCGCTGAAGATGTGCGGAATCGAGTACGGCGTCTTCAGCGCCGGAATGGCGTGCGCCAGATTGGGCAGCTTCTTGGCGTCCACGGGTTCCAGCGTTCCCGAGCGTTCGGCGTCATACATGTCGACCTCGCCCAGCAGCGCCACGTCCATGCTGCCGCGGCGCGAGTTCTTTTCGGCGCGCAGCTTGGTGACGCGGCCCACGGCGTTGCCGGTGTCGTACACCACCTTGACGTCCTGCTTGGCGACGATGGGGTTGATGATCTGTTGCAGCAGGTTCTGGTAATCACCGCCCCAGGTGCCCACCACGATTTCTTTTTCCGCCGCGTTCGCCATGCCCGGCACCCAACCCAGGGCGGGAGCCAAAGCCAGGCCGGAGGCCGTCTTGATGAAACCACGGCGAGTCAGGTTTTTCTCTTGCATAGCAACCTCGTGTCGTAGGGGGGTAAAAGGGTTCAGGCCAGCAGCTCCACCGGCGCGTCGGGCACGGACGCCCGGATCTCGTCGGCTTCGATATCGCGGGCGATCACGATGATGGCGTCGCGCGCATCGGGCTGGCGAGTCAGCCGCTGCGGCGCGCTGAAGGTCGTGCCGACGGACTGGATCAATATGGGTTCCGCGCATTCGCGCACACGCACCACGGCCTTCACGCGCAGCAGGCGTTCGCCGCAAAGCCCGGCCAGGTTATCCAGCCATTCTGAAAAATCCGTCCAGCTTATGCCGGTGCGCGCACGGGCCGCCATGACCCGGATGCGCGGATGCGCAGCGCCCTGCCCGCCCGCCGCCAGCACGCGCGCGGCCAGGTCCGCCAGGTCCGTCACGCCTAGAGCCGGGGCGAATGCTGCCTGCACGGCGCGTCCGCGGTCCAGCTCGGCCACCACCTCCGCCAGGGGATTCAACCCCGCGGCACGCGCGGCGCGCACGTCCAATCCGCCAGGCGGCAGCAGATCGGTCTTGGTCAGCACAATGCGATGGGCGGCGCCAAACTGCGCCATGGCCTCGTCCATGCCGGCCAGCGCCTCGACGTCGCGCGCGCAGTCGTCCGTGCAGACCACCGTGAGCCGCAAGCCCCGGCTGGCCAGCTCGGGATCCGCCAGCGACGCGATGACAGGGCCGGGCCGCGACAAGCCGCTGCATTCCAGGATGACGCGCGCGAGCGGTCCCGCGCCTTCCGGCCGGGGCGCGTCCAACAGCACGCTGAGCGTATGGACCAGATCGCTGCGTAGCGAGCAGCAGACGCAGCCATTGGCCATCAAGGTCATCGGCACGTTGCCGCTGTCGTTGGCGACGATGGCGCCGTCGACGCCAACCTCGCCCGCCTCGTTGACGATCACGCCCGTGTCGGCCGACGCCGGATCGCGCAGGTAATCCACCAGCAGCGTGGTCTTGCCGCTGCCCAGGAACCCGCAGAGCAGGAACAGGTCGATGGCCATGTCAGGACGCATCCCCGCCGCTGTCGCAGGGAGACCCCGCGGGCGCTCCCCCAAGGGGCGGCCGCTCGCCGTCCGGGTCGTCCGCCCAACTATCCTTGACCATGGCGCGCACATCCGCCAACAGCTCGGCGGTGTCGTACACCACGCCGGACTTGATCGTGGTGCGCAGGCAGCGCTTCCATTCCACCTTGGCCGTGTCGTCGTTCAAGCGCATGGCGCCGGTGCCGAACAGCAGCTTGAAGTCGGTCAGGGGATTCTGGTCGTGGATCAGCAGGTCGGCGCGTTTCTGCACATCGATGGAGCCGGTATCGTCATCGATGCCCAGCAGCGCCGCGCTCTGGGAGGTGGCCGCGCGCAGCACTTCAATGGGATGAAAACCCGCCTCCTGCAGCAGCTCCAGCTCGCGGATGAAGCCAAACCCGTAGATCTGGAAGATGAAGCCCGAATCGCTGCCGGCGCAAACACGGCCGCCCAGGTTTTTATATTCGTTGATGAATTGCATCCACAGCCGGTAGTTCTGCTTCCACTCGATCTCGTTGGTGGTGCTCCAGCGGTACCAGTAGGCGCCATGGCCGCCGCGTTGCGGCTGGAAGTACTTCCACACCGCCTTCCAGGTGTAGTCGTCGTGCCAGTCCGCGCGGCGCGCCCGCATCAGGTCGCGGTTGGCGTCGTAGATGTTGAAGGTGGGCACGAAGGTGTGGCCCAGTTCAAGGAACTGGTCCATGACCTGGCGCCACTTGGCCGACCCGGGCTGCGCGGCCTGCATGAAGGTCTGGCCCGCCGCCGCGAAGCGGTAGTACTCGTCGCTGTAGTTGTAGTCGGTGGGAAAGGACTGCACCACGCGGTCGTCGAACAGGGCCTCGGGCAATCCGTAGTAGTGCTCGGAACTGGTCAGCCCCCAGCGCGCGGATTTCAGCGCATTCACACGCGTCACCGCCATCTGCGCATGATGGCAGCCCGAGCGCAGGCCAAGTTGCGACGCTTCGTCCAGCGCGGCTTCCATGATGGCCGGCGGCGCACCGAAGAATTTGATGCCGTCCGCGCCGCGCGCCGCCAGCTTGCGCACCCACTCCCGTCCCTGCTCCGGGGTATGGATCGTCTTGACCCGGTCGTTGACGGCGGGGAACACCGAATGCACCACCATGCGCGGCGCCGCGATCCTGTTGGCGGCGGCAAGTTCGCGTTGCTCCAGCGTCCAGCCCAGCCCGCCCATCGCGCCCATCTCGCGCACGGTGGTCACGCCATGCGCGAGCCAGAGCTTGTAGATGTAATCGGCCGGCGGCACGATGCCGCTCATGGCGTGGTACGGGGTACCGATGTGCGCGTGCGCATCCACGAAGCCGGGCGTCACGAACTTGCCGTGGCAATCGATCTCGTGGTCGCCCGGGCCTGGCCGGCGCTTGGCGTCGATGGCCTTGTGCGGCGTGCCCACGTTGACCAGGGCGGTGATCCGGTCGTTCTCGATCACGATATCCACCGGCCCCCAGGGCGGTGCGCCGGTGCCGTCGATGATGGTGGCGCCGCGCAGGATCAGCCGCGCGAACGGCCCTTGCCCCCGGTCCCGGTCCACGGGCGCGGAGGGCGGATGCCAGCCCTTGGCGGCGTTGACATCGCGCGATTCTTCGCCGACTTCCGATTGGGAAAACGTGGGATCGCTCATGGCGCCTACACCCCCATTGCGTTGTGTTCGATGACCCCGCCTTTCATGATCAGCGAGAGGTGTTCGCCCTGGCCCAGCAGGCAGGACAGATCGCGGTACGGATTGCCATCCACCAGCAACACGTCGGCCAGCGCGCCCGGCTCGATGCGGCCAAGCTGGCCGACCTGGTTCAGGACCTCGGCGGCGGTGGTTGTCGCGCACTGGATGACTTCCTGCGTGGACAGCACCTCGTTGCGGATGCGGAATTCATCGCTCTGCAGCCGCTGGGACGGGCCCAGCAGGTCGGAGCCGTAGCCTATCTTCACGCCGGCCTTTTTATAGATCTCCAGCGAATGCAGGCCCGCGGTGCGCACGGTGGCGATCTTCGCCACCGAATCCGGGGGCAGGCCGTAGTCAGCGCCTTCGTTGGCCAGCGCCTCGTAGGTGACCAGCGTGGGCACCACGAAGGCGCCCTTCTCGGCCATGAAGCGCGCCACGCGCTCATCGACCAGATTGCCGTGCTCGATCGTGCGCACGCCGTTGCGGATGGCGCGCTCGATCGCATCCGCCGTGTAGGAGTGCGCCATCACGTAGGTCTGGCGGCTGGCGGCCTCGTCGACGATGACGCGGATCTCTTCTTCCGAGTAGCCAAACGATGCGATAGGGTCGGTGGGCGAAGCCACGCCGCCCGAAGCCATCATCTTGATCTGGTCCGCGCCCATCTGCAGTTCCTGGCGCACGGCCTTGCGCACATCGTCGATGCCGTCCGCCACCCGGCCGATATCGCCGGCGCGGAAGCAGCAGCCGCAGAAGCTCATGGGACGCAGATGATCCGAACGCGGGCGAGGATCGCCGTGGCCGCCCGTCTGGCTGATGGCGCGGCCCGATATGAACAGCCGAGGCCCCTGGACCGTGCCTTCATTGACCGCGCATTTCAGGCCCCAGCCCGCGCCGCCGGCATCGCGCACGGTCGTGAAGCCCCGGCGCAGCATGGCCGCCATGATGGGCACCGCCCGCATCATGACGAGCGCATCGGGCAGCACGCCCTGTGTGCTCAGGTTCAACTGGGTCGCCAGCACATGCACATGCAGGTCGATCAGGCCGGGCATCAGCGTGCGGCCCGCGGCGTCGATTACCCGGGCGGAGGCCGAGCTGATGGGTTTGTCCGACACTTCCCTGATGACGCCGTCCTCGACCAGGACATGGTGGCCCTCCAACAAGTCGGCCTGCAAGGGATCAAGCAGGTTTGCATTCTTGAACAGTACAGCAGCCATGAGGATTTCCTTGGAGTGTGACCGGGATCAGGACGCCATGGTCTTGATATAGCGGCGGTGGATCAGCCAGTTTGAAATCAGGGCGATGACAAGCGTGCCGCAAACCAGAATGACGGCCAGCGCGGCGCCGAACGGCCAGTTCGAAGCCTTGGTGATCTGGTCGTACAGCGCGGGCGCCATCATGGTCAGGCCGGAACCGCCCAGCAGCACCGGCGTCGCGTAGGCATTCATGCAAAGAATGAACACCAGCATCGTGCCCGCCGCCACGCCGGGCGCGGCGATAGGCAGCACGATGCGTCGGAAGGTGGTGAAGAAGCTGGCGCCCACGTTGCGCGCGGCCTCTTCCACCGACAGATCCATGCCTTCCAGCACGCTTTGCAACGTCAGGATCAGATAGGGCATGACCACGGCGGTGGTGCCGATGACGACCGCCGTGGGCGTATACATCAGCGTCAGCGGCTTGCCGATGATGCCCAGTCCCTGCAGCACGGCATTGACGACGCCGGCGTTGCCCAGCGCCACCATCCAGCCGGCCGCGCGCACCACGTTGCCCACCATCAGCGGAAAGACCAGCAGGATCACGAACAGGCTCTTGTACCGGCTTTGCGTGCGCGCAAGAAAGTACGCCACCGGGAAGCCCAGCACCAGGGCCAGCACGGTACACAGCGCCGCGATGCCGAGGGTGGTGAAGAAGATGTCGCGGTAGTAGGGGTCGCCGAAGAACTTGGCGTAATTGTCGAATGTGAAGGCGGTCTGCATCAGCTCCGCCGGGTCGAATTGATTGAAGCTGTAGCGCGCCAACTGAAGAATGGGGATCATGATGATCACCAGCACCACCAGGGACGCCGGAAACGCCAGCCCCGGCCCCAGCCAGCGGCTGGGGCGTCCGTCTTGTGTCGCGGTCGTCATCGCGGCGCTCCTATTGCGTGAAGGCGACGCAGTCGTCGGGATCGAAGCACGCGTAGACGCGCGCGCCGGGCGCGGGCGGCGCGCCGCGGGCGCCCCCGTTGACGATCTGGCTGACCATGCGGTCGCCGCCTTCGAGTTGCACGCGCACTTCCAGCACCGACCCCAGGTACAGCGATGACTCGACCACGCCCGCCAGCGCGTTGCCGCCCGACGGCTGTTCCTGCAGGCGGACCCGCTCGGGCCGCACGCCCACATGGGTGGCGCCGTCGCCGGCGGGCGCCGCGATGCGCTGGCCCGCCGCGGTCTGGAACACGTTGCCGGCCTGGCCGCGCCCCTGGAACACGTTCATCTTGCCCAGGAAGTCCGCCACGAACAGATTGGCCGGCCGCTCATACAGCGTGTCCGGCGCGCCCACCTGCTGCACGATGCCGTCATGCATGATGGCCATGCGGTCCGCGATAGCCAGGGCCTCTTCCTGGTCGTGCGTGACGAACACGGTGGTCAGTCCAAGGCGCCGCTGCAAGGACCGGATTTCCTCGCGGACTTCCAGGCGCAGCTTGGCATCCAGGTTGGACAGCGGCTCATCCAGCAGGAAGACCTTGGGTTCGATCGCCAGCGCGCGCGCGATGGCCACCCGCTGCTGCTGGCCGCCGGAGAGCTGGCGCGGATAGCGTTCGCGCAGCTCGGTCATGCGCACCATGTCCAGCACGCGCCGGACCTTGCCCTCGCGGTCCGGCTTGGGAACCTTGTGCATTTCAAGACCGAACGCCACGTTCTCGGCCACGGTCATGTGCGGAAACAGCGCGTAGCGCTGGAACACCATGCCGGTATCGCGTTTGTGCACCGGCAGCCGCGTCACGTCGGTGTCTCCGATGCGGATTCGCCCCGCCGTGGGGGCGATGAAGCCGGCGATCATGCGCAGCGTCGTAGTCTTGCCGCAGCCGCTGGGGCCCAGGAAAGTCACCAGTTCGCCTTCAGCGATCTCCAGTGAAAAGTCCGACACCGCCACCGCCGCGCCGAACTGCTTGCGGATATTTTCGATCGAGACCTTCGCCATTTCTTACACCACCTGACTGAGTTTCACATAGCGGTCGGTCACAAGCATGATGATGCCCAACAGCAGGATTTGCACCGAGGCCACCGAGGCGATGGTCGGGTCCAGATTGAATTCCAGGTACTGCATGATGGCGATCGGAAGCGTGGTGCGCCCCGGCCCGACCAGCGACAGCGACAGCTCCAGGTTTTCGAAGGACACCACGAAACTGAAAAGCGCCGCCGCGACGATGGAAGGACGCAGCATGGGCAAGGTGACCCGCATGAACGCGACCGGCGCGCTGGCGCCCAGGTTGCGCGCCGCCTCTTCGATCGAGCCATCCAGGCCCGCCATGCCGGCGGTGACAAGCCGCACGGTCCACGGGATCGTCAGGCACACATGCGCGATGACCAGCCCGCCGAAGGTGCCGACCAGATCCTTGTCCAACACCTCTTCGGCGCGCAGGTAGAAAAGATAGATGCCCACGCCCGCGACGATGCCAGGGATCAGCAGGGGCGACAGCAGCAAGGTGTTGATCCCCTTGCTGCCCTGAAAGCGGTAGCGCGCGATGGCGACGGCGGCCAGCACGCCCATGATGACGCCCACGAACGCGGCGACGAGCGACACCTGCAGGCTGAAAAGAAAGCCATTGGCGAACGCCGGGTTCTCCCAGGCTTTCACGTACCAGGACAGCGTGTAGCCGGACGGCGGAAAGTAGAGGATGGCGTCCTTGAAGAAGCTCAGCCAGACCACCAGCACGATGGGGCTGAGCATGAACGCATACATCAGGACAACGAAGACGCGGTGCAGCCACGTGGCCCACGGAATCACGCGCAGAGGCTTTCCCCGGGTGGCCGTGACGGCCGAGTTCAAAGGAGGCGCGTTATGCAAATCCTGTTTCCTTGCAGCAAGTGCCGGCTCGGTTGGAACTCCTCCGGTGGAAACTCTATGGCTCCTACGGTTAACCAAGCATATCGACGGGTTGCTGCGCGGCTCAACTAGGGATAACCCATGACAACTCGATACTCGCGGGTAATCCCTGCCGCGGGCCTCCAACCGGTGCAACCTGCCGTAAAGTGCAAGCCGCGACAGGTGCAACCCGCGAATCGGTGAGTGGCTACCCGCCTGCTTCCAGGCCGCACAGCGCCTGCAGCACGGCCACGCGGCTCTGGCCCAGAACCATGCCCTGCCAGTCTTCCTGGCCGCAATAGAACGCGTCCAGCGTGGCCTGCAGGATGTCGCGGCGCAGCGCCTCGTCGGCCTCGGGATGCGCGCGCAGCCAGTTTCGCCCGCGCAGTGCATGCACCACGCCTTCCCATGGCAGGGTGCCGAATTCCAGCGCCATCAGGGTCGGCACCGCATCCGGGCAGGCTTGATAGATCAGTCCGGCCAGATGGCCGGTAATGTCCACCGACGCGGACGTGCCCTGGTAGGGCACCGCGATGTCGCTGCCCCACCATTGGCGCGCGCGCGCCACTTCGGCATCGTCGCGCCGGCCGGCGTAGATCTTCTCGCCGTGGCCGCGCGGCCCCAGCCCCGTATGCACATCGATCCAGCCTATGTGCGCGTAGCGGCTGGCGTGCGCCCGCAGGATGGTCCGCAGATTCAGGAGCGACGGGGCGTGGCGGCCGCCACCGTAGAAGAGACCGTCGGCATGCGTGTACTGGCCGCGCGAGACGGCCTGTATCGTCGCCGCCTGGCCGTGCTTGTCCAGATAAAGGGCGATGTCCCGACGATTCTTCTCCGTGGGCGGCCATTCCGGTGGCAGCAACAGGCCATGGATATCGCCATAGCCCGGATTGGCCGGCAGCGGGCTGCCGTCGAACGGCTGGGCGTTGCGGTTCAGATCCACATTGCCTTCGTCGGTGCGCGCGATCCACGAGAACCCGTACGGATTCACCGCATGCACCAGCAAGAGCGCCACACCCGCCCGGCGCGCGCGTTCCAGCATGGGCGCGTCGTCCAGCAGGGCAAGCTGACAGCCCGAACCGCAGAACCCTTCGACCCCGTGCGTGGCCGACGTCATGATCAGCAGGCGCCGGGCGTCGGCGTCGCCGATCAGAGCCACATCGGTGGCCAGCGGTTCGCCCTGGCTGCCGGCGGGATCGATGGCATAGGACTCGATGAGCGCCGCCACGGGCTGGGCCCCGGCCAGGAATCGCTCGCGCGCCTGCGCGTAGCTGCTCGAGAAATAACGGGTCAAGGCTGGCATGGCAGGACTCCTGGTTATCGAGGTCATGGACGCTGCGGTCGCGTCTCCGCCAAGGACGGAGACACCCCAGACCGTACACCACCGGCATGCCTGTTGTGCGCGCGGACTTCGGAAATCGTGCGGCCAGGACGCCCATGGCGACCGCAAACCCGCCGATGGACCGGGTTATCATTGGCTCCTGGCGCCGCCGATGACTTCGAGACCGGCTATTTCGCCTTCTCTCCTGTCCCTGTCCATGGCGTTTCCCCGACTTCCCTCTCCTCCCACCCTGACCGACACGGTCGCCAAGCGCCTGCTCGCCGAGATCGACGAGGGTCGCGTGCTGCCCGGCGAAAAGCTGCCCACCGAAAGCGCCCTGGCGGAACAGTTCGGCGTCAGCCGCACGGTCATCCGCGAAGCCGTGTCGCGGCTGCGGCAGGACGGCGTGGTCGAAGCGCGGCAAGGCAGCGGGGTTTACGTCACCGGCCATACCGGCAACAGAGCGCTGCGGATCGACGCGGCCGAGCTCTCCACGCTGGATGCCGTGCTGCATATCGTCGATTTGCGCCGCGCCCTGGAAACCGAGATCGCGGCGCAGGCCGCGGCGGGACGCAGCAAGCAGGACATGGCGGACATCGACGCGGCACTGGCCGCGATCTCGCAGGCCGTGGACAACGGCGGAGACGGCGTGCAGGAAGACGTCGCCTTCCATCGCAGCATTGCGCGGGCCACCGGCAACCCCTATTTCATGACGACGCTGGCATTCGTCAGCCAGTTCCTGGAAGCGGCCACGCGCGTCACGCGCGGCAACGAGGCCCGCCATGCCAACCTGATGCGCGACGTGCTGCAAGAGCACATCGCCATCGTCGAGGCCATCCGCCGCAAGGACATCGACGGCGCGCGCGAAGCCGCCCGCATCCACATGGTGAACGCGGCCAAGCGGCTGAGCCAGGCGCATCGCTGATCCCGGCGGCCTCCGGCCCCCGTCCGCGCCAAACGCCTACAGGAACGCCTTCGTGAAGAAGTCCGGCGTGCCGAAGTTTCCGGACTTCAGCGCGATGCTGATATCGCCCCCCGCCACCGGCGCATAACCCGCGCACCACGGCACGCCCGGATCGATCTGCTCGCCGATCGCGATCTGCTCCAGCCCCAGCGCCTGCACCACCGCGCCGGACGTCTCGCCCCCCGCCACGATCAACTGCCTGACGCCGCGCTCCACCAGCCCGGTTGCGATGCGTGCGATGGCCGACTCGATCATGGCGCCCGCGCGGTCAGCGCCCAGCGCGCCTTGAGTCTGCCTGACCGTGTCGGGCTGCGCCGTCGAATAGATGAGCACCGGACCATCCTGCATGCGCGGCTCTGCCCAGGCCAGCGCCTGGCCCACGACGTCTTCGCCCGCGGCCAGTTTCATCGGGTCCAGCGCCAGCGCCGGCCGGCCGCTTTCGATGAAGGCGGCCACCTGCCCGTTCGTGGCGGTGGAGCAGCTTCCCGCCACCACCGCCTGCAACCCCTGCGCGCGCGCCGTGCTGGCCGCGCTGACGGCCGCCAGCCCCCAGTTCCCGGGCAGGCAGATCGCCACCCCGGAGCCGGCCGTGACCAGCGGCATGCCGCGCAGGGCCGGGCCCAAGGCCAGCAGATCGTCGTTGGACACGGCATCGACGATGGCGATCTCGATGCCTTGCGCCGTCAGTTCCTGGATGCGGGCGCGGATGGCATCGCTGCCGCGCGCGACGACGCCGTAATCGATCAGGCCGACCCGACGCGAGGTCTGCGCCGCCAGCACGCGCACCAGGTTGGGATCGGTCATCGGGGTCAGCGGATGGTGCTGCATGCCGGATTCGTTCAGCAATACATCGCCGGCAAACAGATAACCCTTGAACACCGTGCGCTTGTTGTCGGGAAACGCCGGGGTGGCAATGGTAAAGGCCGTGCCCAGGCTGGCCATCAGCGCATCGGTGACCGGCCCGATATTGCCCCTTGGCGTGCTGTCGAACGTGGAGCAGTACTTGAAATAGATCTGTTCGGCGCCCTGCGCCCGCAGCCATTGCAGCGCCGCCAGCGACTGCGCCACGGCCTCTTCCGCCGGCAGGGTGCGGGTCTTCAGCGCGACCACGACGGCATCCGCGTCGTCACGCAACGGCGCGCCGGGAATGCCGATGGCCTGCACCGTGCGCATGCCCGCGCGGACCAGGTTGTTGGCCAGATCGGTGGCGCCCGTGAAATCGTCGGCGATACAGCCCAGCTTGATGGTCATTTGGCCTCCGGCAGGGAAATGCCCGGGAATATCTTGATCACCGCGCTGTCGTCCTCGCGGCCATGGCCGGCCGTGGATGCCTGCATGAACATCTGATGCGCGGTAGACGCCAGCGGCAGCGGAAAGCGGGAGTGCCTTGCGGTGTCCAGCACCAGCCCCAGGTCCTTCACAAAGATGTCCACGGCGGACAGCGGCGTGTAGTCGCCGGCCAGCACGTGGGCCATGCGGTTTTCGAACATCCAGCTATTGCCCGCGCTGTGCGTGATGACCTCATACAGGGCATCGGCGTCCACGCCTTCGCGCAGGCCCAGCGCCATGGCCTCGGCGGCGGCCGCGATGTGCACGCCGGCCAGCAACTGGTTGATGATCTTGACCTTGCTGCCCGCCCCGGCGCTGTCGCCCAGGCGATAGACCTTGCCCGCCATCGATTCCAGCACCGGCAGGCAGGCCTCGTAGGCCGCAGCGTTGCCCGCGGTCATCATGGTCATCTGGCCCGCGGCCGCCTTGGCCGCGCCGCCGGAGATGGGCGCGTCCAGGTACAGGATGCCCTGCCCGGCCAATCGCGCTTCCATGGCGACGGACCAGTTGGGATCCACGGTGGAACACATGACGAATACGGAACCCGGCCGCAAGGCGGCGGCGATCCCGCCGTCGCCATACAGCACGGCCTCGGTCTGCTGCGCGTTGACGACCACGCTGATCACGATGTCGCAGGCGGCTGCCATGTCGGACAGGCACGCGCATGCCACGCCGCCCTGCGCCGCGAAAGCCGCGGCGGCGTCCGGACGGATGTCGTACACATGCACGGCATGTCCGGCGCGGCGCAGGCTTTGCGCGATGCCCGCGCCCATGGCGCCCAGGCCGATCACGCCAACGCGGCGTGGTGTTTCTGTGGAAGTTGTCATGTCGTCTTTCGTCCGTCGCGGGAAGGGGGTAGGAATGCGCTTCAGCGCGGCAGGTCGTCGGCCATGTAGGCCCGGATGATGTCGGCGAAGCTTGCGTCGCCTTTCAAGCCCAGCCGCGCCGCGCGCGTGGTGTCCCAGCGGCCCGGCCAGCTTCCGACGATGCGTTCCACGCGTTCGTCTGCCTGCCAGCCGATGCGGTCGGCGACCTCGTCGCCCGCGACGTCACGCAAGGCCTGCGCCATCTCGGCCACGGTGACCGACACGCCCGGCAGGTTGATGGGCGCGCGGTCCGCGACCGCGCCCGCCTCCAGTTCGCAGCCCGCGATCAGGGCCTGGATCGCGCCGCGCGGCGACAGCAGCCACAGACGCGTATCGGCGCCGACCGGACACACCGCCGGCTCGCCATTCAAGGGTTCACGGATGATGCCGCTTGCGAACGAGGACGCCGCCGCATTCGGGCGTCCGGGACGCACGCTGATGGTGGGCAGACGCAGTACGCGCCCGTCGACGAAGCCGCGCCGCGTGTAGTCGGCCAGCAGCAGCTCGGCGATCGCCTTTTGGGTGCCGTAGGACGATTGCGGATTGAGCGCGGTGTCGTCGCGCACGGTTTCCGGCAAGGCGCCGCCATACACCGCCACCGAACTCGTGAAGATCACGCGCGGCGTGTGGCCCCGCGCGCGGCAGGTCTCCAGCAGGGCGCGCGAAGCATCCAGATTGATGCGCATGCCCAGGTCGAAGTCGGCCTCCGCCTGTCCGCTGACGATGGCCGCCAGATGGAAGATGGCGCGGGTATCGGCGTCGATGGCCTGGCTCAGCACCGCCGGTTCGGCGATGTCGCCCACCAGCGGGCGCACGCGCGGGTCCGTCAGCGCGTCCGGCTTGACGACATCCAGCAGGCCGATTTGCGTGATGGCCTGGGGCTTGCCGCCATCGAGCGTTAGCGTGCCCTGCTCCAGCAGTTTGCGGGCCAGCCGCTGGCCCAGGAATCCCGCGCCGCCAGTGATCAGTATCTTCATGATGGAGTGCTCAACGATTGGATAGATAGGGTTGGGCCCAGCCCAGGCCTTGGGAAGTGCCTGCCCTGGGACGGTATTCGCAGCCGATCCAGCCGGCATAGCCCAGCGCGTCGATGCGCTGGAACAGGTACGGATAGTTCAGTTCGCCCAGGTCCGGTTCGTGCCGGTCCGGCACCCCCGCCACCTGGATGTGGCCGATGCCCGCCATGTCGCGCTCGAGCTTCACGGCGATGTCGCCCTCGACGATCTGGCAGTGGTAGATGTCGAACTGCACCTTCAGGTTGTCCGCGCCCACCTCGGCCCGGATGGCCTGGGCGTCATCCTGCCGGTTCAGGAAAAAGCCGGGGATGTCGCGCGTGTTGATGGGTTCGATCACCACCGTCACGCCGGCGGTAGCCGCCGTGCGCGCCGCCAGCGCCAGATTCTTCAGATAGACGTCGCGATGCACGGCGCGCTCCTGCCCGGGACCGATCAGGCCCGCCATCACATGCAGGTGGCGGTTGCCCAGCACGGCAGCGTATTCCAGCGCCTGGTCCAGTCCGCGCCGGAACTCGTCTTCGCGGCCCGGCAGCGACGCGATGCCGCGTTCGCCCGCCGTCCAGTCGCCGGGCGGCGCGTTGAAGAGAGCCTGCGTCAAGCCGTGTGCGTCCAGCCGCGATTGGATCTCGGCGGCCGCGAACTCGTACGGAAACAGAAACTCCACGCCCTCGAACCCGTCGGCCGCCGCGGCGGCGAACCGGTCCAGGAAGGGATGCTCCGTGTACATCATGCTCAGGTTTGCTGCCAGGCGCGGCATGTCGATTCCTTTATGTGCTGTGGTTGCGGGCGGCGCGCTAGCGGTTCACCAGCTTGGCCGGCGTGAACCAGACGGCGATGGCGCCGATGACCAGCACGCCCGCCAGCACATACATGCCCGACGCGGTGGAACTGGTCAGATCCTTCAGGTAGCCGATCATGTAGGGGCTGGCAAAGCCGGCCAGGTTGCCCACGGAGTTGACGATGGCGATACCGGCCGCGGCCGCCGTGCCTGACAGGAACGCCGTCGGCAGCGACCAGAACAGCGGCGCGCACGTCAGCACGCCAGCGGCCGCCATCGACAGGAAGACCAGCGACACCGCGGTGTTGTCGGCGAAGGAAGCCGCCGCCATGAAGCCCACCGCACCCGCCAGCGCCGGCACGATCAGATGCCAGCGGCGTTCGCGCCGCTTGTCGGCCGAGTGGCCCAGCAGGTTCATCACCACGATGGCGCAAAGAAAGGGAATCGCGCTGAGCAGACCGATATTGAAGGCGCCCGTGACGCCAGTCGATTTGATCAGGGTGGGCATCCAGAACGTCAGCCCGTACTGCCCCGCGACGAAGGCAAAGTAGATCAGGCACATCCACCACACGCGCTTGTCGGCGAATACCGCGCGCAGCGAATGCTTCTGGGTTCCGGCCTGCTTCTGGTCGTGTTCGATCTCGCGCGTCAGCAGCTTCTTCTCGTTGTCGCTCAGCCATTTGGCGCTGGATATGCCGTTGTCCAGATACATGATGGTGACCACGCCGATCAGCAGCGCGGGGACCGCCTCGATCAGGAACATCCATTGCCAGCCCTGCAGGCCGTGCGTGCCGTGGAACGCTTCCATGATCCATCCCGACAGCGGATTGCCGAAGATGCCGGCCACGGGAATGGCCGACATGAACAGGGCGATGATCTTCGCGCGGCGATGGGCCGGGTACCAATAGGTCAGGTACAGGATCACGCCTGGATAGAAGCCGGCCTCGGCCAGGCCCAGCAGGAATCGCAGGACGTAGAAGCCCGTCGGGGTTTCGACGAACATGAACATGCCCGACAGAATGCCCCACGTGATCATGATGCGCGCGATCCAGATCCGTGCCCCCAGCCGATGCATCAGGAGGTTGCTGGGCACCTCGAACAGAAAGTAGCCGATGAAGAATACGCCGGCGCCCAAGCCGAACACGGTTTCGCTGAACCCCAGGTCCTCCGACATCTGCAGCTTGGCGAAGCCGACGTTGACACGGTCCAGGTAAGCGATGACATAGCAAAGCATCAGGAACGGCACGAGCCGCCAGAACACCTTGGCATAGGCGCGAGCGGTTTCGCGGGACTCGGGCGGCGACGACGCCGCGGGCGCGGCGTTAGAGGCCAATTCCATCGGGGGCATGACTAGTCTCCAAAAGGGATGCGCCGCCTTGGTCCGCGAGGCCGCGGCCGGCAGCTTTCTACGAAAAGCGGGTTTAGTAGCGCGCCCCGAAGGCCGCGCGCAGTTCCTCGATGGCATCGGCGGACAGCGGCGCCGGCCGGGGATGGCTCATCAGCCACAGGCGGGCCGTTTCCTCCAGCTCTTCCAGCGCATACGACGCATGCGGCACCGAGCGTTCCCACACCACGGGACCCAGCCGTTCGAACAGCGCGCCGCGCACCTGGGCGGCCACGGCGGCGACCTCGGCCGCCGCTTGAGGGTCGCCGGGGCGGCGGTAACCGATCAACGGGATTCGTCCAACCTTCATGACCTGATAAGGCGTGATCGGCGGCAGCACTTCGTCCTGCCGCCACACGCCCGCAAGCGTCAACGCGACCAGATGCGTGGAATGCGTGTGCACGATGCCGCGCGACTCGGGGCTGGCGCGATAGATGCCCTGGTGCAGGACCAGCGTCTTGGACGGCTTGCCGCCCGCGACCCAGTTGCCGTCCAGATCGACCTTCGACAGTTCGGCGGGATCCAGGCGGCCCAGGCAGACATCGGTAGGCGTGATCAGCCAGCCGTCGTCCAGCCGGGCGCTGATGTTGCCGGCCGCGCCCACGGTGTAGCCGCGCTGGTAGAGGCTTGCGCCGATGGTGCAGATCTCTTCGCGGATGCGGGCTTCTTCAGTCATGAAACGCCCCCGGGGAACGGGGGCGGACAGCACAAAGCAATGACGGCCAAGCCTGCATGATGACGTGTCTCTTGAATAGAAGTTATCGGGTCATCATACAAATTTTGCAAACGTGAGGATATGGGGTAAACCCGAGCCACACGCAAAAGAGGAGAGGCGCGCGGGTGCGCTACCCCCCCGCCCGGGCAGAGGGGGCAACGGTCATCCAGCCTGTCAGGGCCGTCGCCATCAAGAGCAGCAGCGAGGGGTACAGCATGCTCAGGTTGCGCGCCTCTCCCGCCGCCGCGAACAACAGGAACAAGGGCACATTGACGGCGAGAGCCGCCAGGACATGCAGTCGGAACGCGGCCGGCAAGCGGCCCCAACCGGCGGCGGCCAGGCCCGCGATCGCCAGCATCATCACCGCGCTCAGGCCTTTGGGCAGCGTTACGCCATACGTGTTTTCCGTGCGGAACCAGTTGCCCGGATCCAGGAAGTAAAAGAGGTTGGCGCCCGGCTGGAAGCTCACCGTGCCGCCCGGATTGCCGGCATAGCGCACGCGCATCGCCAGATACACGCAGCCGCAGATGAATGCCAGCAGGCCCACCACGGCCGCGGCCTGCAGCCGCGGCAGGCGGAGCCGCAGCAGCGGATACAGCGTCAACACGAAGAAAAGGAACGCCTCTTTGTTCCACGCACCGACCGCCGCGACGGCCGCCAGCAATCCCAGCCGAACCGCGGTCCGGACGGGCGATTCGATCGGAATGCGCCATGCCAGCAGCATCGCGCAGGCCATGAACAGCACTTCGAAGAAATCGTAGAAGTAGCCGCCCTCGGTCAGGAAGAACGGCAGCATCAGGGCCATGGCCAGCGGCGCGACGGTCGCGGCGGGCGCACTGGCCCCGGCCCGCAGGCACAGGGCGCGCATCGCGAACAGCGAGCCCAGCAGCGCCAGGAAGGCCAGGTAGTAGACGATGTGATAGCGCAGCGTGACGGACGGCTGCAATGCCTCGGAGGCCGGAAAGCGCATCGCCAGCCCCGAGCGGCTGTTCACGCGGCGCGGCTCCGCAAGGCGCTCGGATATCCGCTCCACGGTTGCCGCCGGCAGCAGGGACTGGACGCCGTTGGCGATGGCGGGCGCGAACTGCCGGTACACGTAGGGCCGATACGCCGTGCCGTCCACCATCGACGCCAGCGAACTCGGCCCATGGCCATCGTTCAAGCGCCATTTCGTGTAGAAGCCATTGAACGCCGCCGCGGCGACCGTCACGTACAGCAGCACCATCAGAAACCGGCGGTAGGCCGCGCTGGTGAAGAAACGCGTCATGAGGCTTGCACCGCGTTGGCGGGACTTGCGCTGGCCGGCAGCGCCAGCCATTTCGACAGCGACAGCGCCGTCAGGCACAGCAGCGACGGATACAGCATGCTCAGGTTGCGCAATTCGCCCGGCGAGCAGAACAGCACGAACAGCGGCATGTTGATGGCCAGCGCCACCCACGCGTGTTGCCGCAAGGCCTGCGGCAGACGCCCCCAGCCGTTGATGGCGAGGCCGACGAACGCCAATATGGTCACGATGCCGAAGCCGCGCGGCAACAGCACCCCATACGTGCTTTCCGTGCGCACCCAATTGCCGGGATCAACGTAAAAGCGCAGGTTGTCCAGCAACTGGTAGTCCACGGTCGAACCCGGATTTCCGGCGAATCGAATGCGCAGCGCCAGATACACGCAGCCGCAGACCACCAGCAGCCCCGCCACCAGGGCGGCCGCGGGCACGCGCGGCAGATTGCGCCGCAGCAGGGGATACAGGGCCGGTGTGAAAAAGAAGAAGGCTTCCTTGTTCCAGGTCGCCAGCCCGGCCACCACCAGCAGGGCCAGCAGGCGCAGCGGCGTTCGATGCGACGCGTTCATCGCCAATAGGACCGCGATCATCATGAACATCAGTTCGACGAAGTCGTAGAAATAGCCGCCCTCGGTCAGGAAAAAGGGCACCAGCAGCGCAAGCACGGCCGGCGCCGCCGTCGCGGCCACGGCGTCCGCGCCCGCTTGCAGGCACACGCGCCGCATGACGAACAGGGATGCCAACAGCGCGAAGAACGTAAGGTAGTAGACCAGGTGGTAGCGCAGCGTGACCGCGGGCATCATCGCTTCGGACCCCGGAAAGCGCATCGCCAGTCCCGACCGGCTGTTCACCCGCCGGGGCTCCGTCAGCCGTTCCGACACGCGCGCCACGGTCGCCTGCGGCAGCATCGCCTGGATGCCATTGGCCAGCGCGGGCACGAACTGCCGGTACACGTACGGGCGATGGCCCGTGCCTTCGACCAAATACGAAAGCCCCAGCGAGGGATGGCCGTCGTTCAGACGCCACTTCGTGTAGAAGCCGTTCATCACGGCGGCCGCAATCACGATATAGGCGCAGCACAGCAGAAACCAGCGATAGCCCGCGCTACTGAAAAAACGTGTCATGGAATGCCCGTAAGCCCTATTTCGAGATCAGGAAAACGCCGAGTGCGATAAGGGCCGCACCCGCCAGGCGCATGGCGGAGACGGATTCGGCGCCGACCAGCAGGCCGTAAAGAAACACCCCCGCGACCGCGAACGCGACCATCAGCGGATAGGCCAGCGTCAGATCCAGTTGGCGCAGCGCCAGCGCGTAGAAGCCAAAACCCAGCCCGTAGGCCCCAATCGCGGCCAGATAGGGCAGCGCTTGCGCCGTGAAGGGCAGCGCGACCGCCGCCGACGAATTGGCCCCCGCGGCCTTGAGCGCCACGCTGGCGGCCACGCTGCACGCCGCGCTGAGGACCAGCCATAGATATGCCATCGTCACGCTCCCACCAGCAGAACCACCACAATCACCCAGGCCAGCACCGCCATGCGTATCTGGTTGTCGGCCAGCAGATCGCGGCCCGGCTCTTCGCCCGACCCGCCCTTGTACAGCAGATACATGTAGCGGAAAACGCCAAAGGTCACGATGGGCAGGGTGATGACCAGATGCTGGGTGCCGTGCAACGCCGCGGTCTCGGCATCCACCGTGTACAGGCCGTACGCCAGCAGGGTTGCGCTGGCGGTGATGGCGACCAGGTTGTCCAGCAATTGCGGGGAATAGTGCCGCAGCACAATGCGCGTGCTGCCTTCCATGGCAAGCGTTCCGCCCGGCATCGCGACCATTTCGGCACGGCGCTTGGCGAACCCCAGGAACAGGGTCAGCATGAAACTGCACAGCAGCATCCAGCGCGAAGGAACAATGCCCACCGCGTAGGTGCCGCAGGCCAGCCGGATCATGAAGCCGGTGGCGATGCAGAACACATCGACCAGCACTTTGTGCTTCAGGCGCAACGTATAGGCGATGTTCAGAATCAGATAGCAGGCCACGGCCAGCGCCACCGCCCATAGCCCGGTGGCCAGCGGCAGGCCCAGCGCCCCGCAGAACAACACCGCGATCAGCGCGCGGGCCGCCGGCAGCCCGACCCGGCCGCTGGCGATCGCGCGATGGCGCTTCTTGGGATGGGCGGCGTCGGCGGCCCGGTCGTGATAGTCGTTCAGCACGTAGGCCGCGCTGGACGCCAGGCAAAACGCCACGAAGCCCACGCCCACGCTGAATACCAGGCGCGGATCCGACCAGCCATGGCTGAAGATCAGGCCGATCAGGACAAACCCGTTTTTCAGCCATTGCTGCGGACGCAGCAGCGAAAGGATGCCGTTCATGGCTTCACCGCCTGGCCGCGATACCACGCGTGCTGCGCGGCATCGATCATCCATTGATCGCCGCGGCTGTCGCCGTACGCGTGGAGTTCGTACTGGTCCTGGGAACCGAAGCGCTCGATCAGGCGGCGCATTTTTTCGGGGCCCCAGCAATTGGCGCCGTCGAAGCCGCCGGTGAGCCGTCCCTGGCCGTCCACCGCCATCCGCGTACAGATCAGGTCGTCGAAACCCAGGTAGCGCGAAACCTCTTCCAGATAGATGTCGGGCGACGCGCTCACCAGCACGCAATGGTCGCCGCGCTGCTGATGCCAGCGCAGCCGTTCCACCAGCGTGGGGCGCAAGGGAATGGTGTGTACCCACGCGCGCGCGACATGCGCCAGTTCGGCCCGCGACCGGCCCTTGAGCGCGGCGCGGCATAGCGCCATCTTGGCGTATTCATTGCTGCGCAGGCGCACGGCGAACCCGGTCAAGGCGGGCGCGGCCTGCAGCAACGCCCCAAGCAGCCTGGTCCATGAAAGATGGGCCAGGAACGGGACAAAGGTGTCGCGCTGCGTCAGCGTGCCGTCGAAGTCGAAGGCCGCGATCACACGCGCAGGGACAGGAAACTGGGATTGTGTAGCCATGCTGCTTTCGCGGCGAAATCGGGCAAGCCGGCCCGCCGCAAACGATGCTGGAAAAAAGCCGGCGCTAAAAACGCGAAAGCGTTTACTCGCACGCCGGCTCATCTGGACGTGGAGCTGAAGGCTCAACCCTACGTTTTATATCAAATATTGTTTATTTGTAACACAATTACAGCGGATTGATCAAACCTCTGGCGTTTGCTCCGGCACGGCGCAGCGTGGCCGCGAAGCGCCGCGCCCCCACCGGCGCGCTCGGTGTGATCATGGTTGCTGCGCCTTGAAGGCGCCCTCTTCTTCCAGCACCTGATTGGCCGCCTTGAAGGCGTCCAGGCCGGCGGGAATGCCGCAATATACGGTGGCCTGCAGCAGGATTTCCTTGATCTCTTCCACGGTCACGCCATTGTTCAGCGCACCCTTGACGTGCAGCTTGAGTTCGGCCGGACGGTTCAGTGCCGTCAGCATGGCCAGGTTCAGCATGCTGCGTGTCTTCTTTTCCAGGCCGGGACGGCCCCAGGTATAACCCCAGCACCACTCCGTGGTGATGTGCTGGAACGCCATCATGAAGTCATTGGCGCGGGCCAGCGAACCGTCTACGTACTCGCTGCCCAGCACCTCGCGGCGCAGGTCCAGGCCCTGGTCGAACAGGGCTTGGGATTCGGATTTGATGTCTGCCATGGGGTCCTCGTGGGATGTGGACGGGCCTTGAACAGCGGCCGCCGCCTGTCGGTCGTCCGATTGTCGGCTGGGGCTCTTCGGGCGGTCAACCGGTTGATTGTCAGACAATATGGCTGGCGCCGGCACGCAGTGCGTATCCGTCACCCGCGCACGCGGTACGTCCACCGCAGGAATTGCTTACAGCGAATACCGATAATCGCAATTCAGGGTGGCCTTGAGCGGGTTCGCGGTCTGTACGCCGGCGGCCGCGCGCGGCCGGGGCGCCGTCAGCTTGGCCTGGAAGGTTCCGACGACATCGCCGTCGGCGTTCTTCTTCACCGCCACGCTGGCGGGCAGCGCATAGAGCGTCAGCGCGACACCCTCTGCGGGCACCCGCAGCACGAACACCGACTGCGCAAAATCCGACACCACAAGGCTGCCCTCGTGGGCGTCGGCATTGAATGCCAGATCCGCGCCCGCATAGCTCAGCGTCACGTCCAGATCCTCCGAGGACGGCGACGGGATGACACCCTTCAAGCCCACCTTGCCGCTATCCGACACGCAGGACAGCTCGGCAGGGGCGGACCCGGCGTGGGCGGTGCCCAGAATCAGGCCGGCCAACAGCAGGCAGGAAAGGGATGCTTGTGCGGTCATAGTGGGTGTCCTTAGGCGTCGCCGTGATAACCATACCGGATGCCGTTCAACACCCGCGTGCGCACCATCTCATTGAAGGGGTAAGTGTAGGCCTGTCCCACCACCACCACGTGCGCGACGTTGGCCAGCACGCGGCGGCGCAACGCCTGGCCGATGGATTCGTCGTCCTGGCCTGGCCCGACGCGGGACATCTGCAGAAAGAGCTCGCTTTTCGTGATGCCGTTCTGCATGAAGGAAAACGCCGTCCACACGCAGACCAGGGTCATGATCAATGCCAGTCCGGCGGCGCGCGTCGCGGTGCGTCCCGGTGCCTGTCCGGCGGGCGTGCGCAACCAGACCAGCAGTTTGGCGATCAGGTACAGCAGCTTGGCGAAGTGGCCCACCGCGCCCAGCAGCGAACACAGCAGCGCCACGGGCGGCACGATCGCCGCGCGCGCGGCGTCCTCGCCCAGTTTGTGATGCTGGCCGCCGCGGGTAAAGTCCACGCTCCGCGCGGAAAAGCGGGGCAGCGCCTCGTCAACGGCGCGGTCCAGCATGCTGTCGTAAAGCCGCTTGAAGCCGGCCGCGTCGGTATAGTCGACAGCCACCGGCATGTTGGCCGGCACCATGAGCGTCTGGCGCAGCAGCTTCTGCACGCCGGGACGCGCCACGAAATCCTCGTACGACAGCCCCGGCGGGATAGCGTCGCCTTCGACATGCACGGTGCGGCTGCGCATGGTTTTCCAGTACTGCCGCGCAACCGCGTCGTTGAAGGCGGCCCGGTCATGAGGCTGCCAGTCGCCGGGCACGGGAATACGCTTGCGCACGTCCTGCACCACCCGGCCCTGATAGCGCGCGGGCACGTTCTCCGGCGTCCAGCCGCGCCGGGAAAGGTTTCTGCGATAGTCGCCCCAGGCGCGGTCCTGCTCGCGCGCCAGACCGATGTCGGACGCCACCGGCACGCCCGCATACTTCCTCCAGCGTTCCGCCACCGACTGCATCACGCTGGTGTAGACCTGGTGGTAGCCGCGGATGCCCGGCGCCGTCATGCGGACCTGCCGGTCATCGAAGGTGAACGTCTTCATCTGCCGCTGCAGGTCGGTGCGGATCACCTGGCGCTTCTTGGGCTCGACCTTCTCGTCCAGGTTGTCGATGTTGGACAAGAGCACCTGGAAGACCGCCAGAAACGCCTTCCCTTCCGGTCGCGCGTAGACCTCGTCGTCCACCAGGCCGTCCAGGTGCAAATCGCCCTGCACGAGCGCGCGCTGCAGCAGGCCGGAATTCGTGGCGATGCGGCGGAAATCTCCATCGCGCGTGTCCACCAGCACATTCACCATGAACTTGATCGCGCTGAACACGACGAACGCGGTGAGCCCGCAGGCCAAGGCGATCTTCCAGTACGACGGCCGGCCGCCGGCGCGCAGCCGCCGGGCCAGCAGGAGCTGCAGCACCACCAGCGCGGCGGCGATTCCCGACAGCGTGCGGCCGAAGAACTCCAGCTCTTCAATGTCGTGCGGCGTGGCGCGGCTGCCGACCACGTCCAGCAGGCGCGCGTTGAATCCCAGTTCGAAGCCGAGGTAGATCACCGTCAGCACGATCAGGAAAAGAATCTGGCGTATCTGGGCTTGCTTCACATCAATCTCTCAGGTCCAGCCGGGTCGACGTGATCTCTTCCTCGGGCAGGTCCAGCTTGGCTGGCGTGCGCGAGGCGCCGCCGGATTGGGGCGCGGCGTCCGCCGCTGCAGGGGTGCGCTGCGGCGGCGGCGCGATGCGCCCGTTCGCCTGACTGCCGGCGGCCGGCGGCCTGCTGGCCGTCCCCGGTACGCCCGACCCGGCCGGGCGAGCGGGCGTTCCGGGCTTGGCGGGCTTGCCCGCCTTGCCGCCCGCGGCTGGCGCCGGCGGCGGATAGACGCCGTGCACCCGCAGCGATTCCAGATAGCCCGGCGGATACAGCGCTTCGTCGGCGAACGGCTTGGCGCGCGGGTTCATGCCGGCCACCGTCTTCACGTCGCCACGGCGCATGCGGCCATCCTGCGTGTAGACAAAGCGCTCGACCCGGGCGCCCTTCGGAAAATCGAAAGTCATGGCGCTGCCGCCGTCCTGCACCAGCACAGCGGGCCGGTCGCGGCAGTTGCCGAGCTCCCAGGACAGCACATCGGCCCCTTCGATCGCCAGCACGGTGTAGCGATAGTCGCAATTGCGCCGCTGCGTCTCGATGACCACCACCGTGCGCGCGCCGATATTCTCGGTGCGGGCGATGCGGGCCGCGTCCACATTGTTCAAGGGGATCACGCGCTGGCTGCCCGACAGCTTGACCGAGAACCGGGTTCCTTCGCGGCGCAAGGTGCCTTCGCCGCCGCTCTGCAGCGCAAACTGCCCGATCTCGGTGCCGAACAGGGCGGCGGTGTCCACGCCATAGGTGTACCCGCCCCGGGAATTGGTCTTGACGGCGCAAGCGCTCAACCCTCCCAGGAGCAGCAGCGCGGCCAGCAGCCGCAGTGCCAGCGGGCGCAGGGAGGGCGGTCGGACGAAAAGCGGAGACAACAAAAGCAGGCGCATCGACATCGTGGTCACGGGAAATGCAGCCGCCACCGGCGCGAAAGCCCTTGGGCATTCCCCCGCCGGCAGGGGCTGGTTTCGTCAAAGCCCTGCAATGTATCTCAAAGTTACAACGCAGGAACAGGCTTGTTTCAATTCCGCCATGCCGCAAGCGGCCTTATTTAGCGGGTTTCGCTGCGCCCTGGCTCAGTTCCAACGCGTCTTTCAGCACCTGGCCGGCGCTGTGACGGATGGCCGACACGCAACGCGCGACGATGGCGCGCAGCAGTTCCGGGGCGGGAAGCTTGTCCGGCGCGGCCACGAAACTCTCGATCGACGCCGACACGCGTCCGGCCGTGGGGCCGCTGGCCGCCTGCACGCTCAGCTTGACGGCCTTGCAACCGTGGTTGACCGCGTTGACCACCTCCAACAGTTGCAGACGGGTCACGCCCAGCTCGTTCGCGTCGACAAAGCTGGGATAGACCAGGCGCATGAACTCCGGATCGGATTCCGACAGGCTGAAGAACATGGTGCCCAGATCGGGATGGCGGAACAGCACATCGCCATCATCGTCGACGCGGGCGACGAGGCCCAGTTCTTCCTGGACGACGCTTTGATAAAGGGCGGCAAGCGGGGTGAGGTTGGACATGCTGGAACGCTCCGTGTGGATGATGGCGGCGGGACAATCCGCGCCCTTGCCGACTGCTACGCCCCGGCCCGGAAAAGGTTCGGAAAATCTTCCGCGAAAAAAAATCGAACCTTTTCCGCCGCCAGGCGTAGCCATCCATGCAGGCACCCCGCCTACCCCATCCGAAAAGGAAAGACCATGCAAGGAAAAGAGCTGCGCGACGTGCTGACGCTGGCCAAAACCCACGGCAGCCGCTGGGCCTCCGTTGCCGTCACCCGGGTCAATCGCGGCGACGCGGTGGCCGCACTGCTGTTTCTGCTGGCCACCACCGTGTTCTCGGTGATCACCGTGCGCATGATGGGTTCGCAGGTCGGTATCAGCTTCTACGACCTGCTGCGCCTGCTCAACGGCGGCGACGTGCAGGGCGCGATGGCTGGCCAGGGCTCGGGCGCTGGCATCTACGCGCTGCTGTGGCTGCTGGCCGTGGCCGGTCCCCTGCTGCCCTCTCTGCTGCCGCAACGCGCCGCCAGGCTGGGCTACTTCGTGCCGCTGGCGCTATGGGGCATCACCCTGGCCGGCGTCATCTCCGAAGTGCGCGAATTCATGAACGCCAGCCGCCAACTGGCCGGCTTCATGGGCAATTCGCGCGGCAGCCGCAACATGGCGCAGGACGTGGCCTCGACCATCTGGAACAGCCTGAGCTTCGGGTTCGGCCTTTATCTGTCGCTTGCAATCGCGCTGGGCTTCGCCGTCCGCGGCGTCATGATCCTGCGCCGGCGCGCTTGATTTTCTGGCGATGCACGGCTAAGGTGCCGTCGCCCCCGTTCCGAGGGCGCCGGCACCTTTTCGCCGATGGGCAGACCTTCCACGTCCAGCCCGGCACCAGAATCTGAATCATGAATACGCTCGACCCCAAGCGCTACGTCATCAACAACGTCGACGCGCTCCTGCGCATCATGCATGCCGATCCGCGTTATGCGCTGGACTTCCGCAACAAGGCCGAGCAGCACATCACGCTCAAGCTGCGCAAGAAGTTCTTCAACACTTCGCCCGACGGCGTCATCGATGCCTTCAACAGCGCGTTGTTGAAATTCCTGCAGACGCGCACGTTCCGCGACGAGGGCTTCCTGCACGGCCAGCCCGCCGAAGGCTGGGCCGCGCACGAACTGGCGCTGAGCAAGCTTGGGGGCTATCTGTACCGCGGTTCTCTGCACGAGCTCATCCAGGCGCATCGCCGCACCCGTCACGAAGTGCAATGGAAGGCGCCGCCCGACGATGGCGCCGACGCCGCCAGCGCCTTCGACGAGGCCGAGGACCTGGGCGACCCCTCGCCCTTCGCCGACCCCGCCCGCGCCTACGAACACCTGTCGGTCGTCAAGCGCATGCGCGATTGCCTCAACAAACTCAGCGACACCCTGCGCGCCACGATGTTCCTGTATCTGGACGAGATGCCGATGGAACAGATCGCGAAACTGCAGGACCTGCACGTGCCCACCGTCAAGAGCCGATTGCACGCCGCGCGCAAGCTCGTGGCCGAATGCACGCGCAAAGGAATGGACTGACCATGCCTGAAGACAAAGTACTGTCCTACCTGTCCGGAGAACTGGACCCCGCCGCGCGCCGCGCCTTTGAAGCCGAACTGGCGCGCGACCCCGCGCTTCGGGCCGAGGTCGACGATTGGCGCTGGCTGGCCCAGGCGCGCCAACTGGCGCACAACGAGATCGGCCAGGCCGACCGCGATAGCGCGTTTCTGCGCGCGCTGGCCGCGAGCGCGCCCGCCACATCCGCGCCACGATCCGCCGGACGCCGCCTGTGGCAGTGGATCTGGCCCACGCCCTCCGGCCTGCTGATGCCGCTGGGCTGGGCGCTGGCCATCATGTTGTCCGTTGTGGTGGTGCTGCAAGCGCCGCGCGAGGACGTATTTTCCGATGGCGTGGCAACGCGCGGCGGCGGCGCCTGCCCCCGCCTCGCGGTGGATCTTCCCGACGGCGTCACGGCCCGGCAATTACGCAACACCCTGTCCCAGTACGCCGTGTCCATCGTCTCGGGACCGGACGAGGACGGCCGCTTCGTACTGGCGTCCACCCGCGAATCCTCGTTGCGCGACGCCGCCTCGGCGCTGGGCGCGCTATCCGCAACGCCCGCGCCGGCCGGCGCGTGCCCGCGGCCGTGAAGACGATCGTGACGGCGCCGGGCAGCCAGAAACGCTCGACACGCCGGCGCCTGCTGACCGCGGCGCTTGGCGCCGGCCTGCTGGCCCTGCACGCAAGCGGCGGCACCAACCCCGCGCCGGCGCCGGTCCCCGCCAAGCGGCGGTACGCGCTGGTCATCGGCAACGCACGCTATGCCGTTGCCGCCAACACCCTGGCCAATCCGGTGAACGACGCGCGTCTCGTGGGCGATTCGCTGCGCAAGCGCGACTTCGATGTCACCGTGCTGACCGACCTCACCACCGCGCAGATGGAAGCCGCGGTCGACGAGTTCGCGGCGCGCGCCACGGGCGCGGACCTGGCCATGCTCTACTTCGCCGGCCACGCCGTGGCGCTGGACGACGTGAACTATCTATTCGGCGTCGAACTGCCCTTGCCGCTGGGCGAGGTGCGCATCAGCACGGCGCAGCAAAGTTCGCTAAGCATGCGGCGCGTGTCGCAAACGCTGCGCCGCGCCCAGATCCGGGCGCGGCTGCTGGTACTGGACGCCTGCCGCACCAACCTGACGCGCGGCGCGTCCAGCGCCGGTCTGATCCACACCGTGCCCGCGGGCGGCGAGTTGATTGCGTTTTCGACACAACCCGGCGCCACGGCCGAAGACGGCTTCGGCCGCGACGGACCGCGCCACAGCCCCTACGCCTTCTACTTCGCGCAAGGACTGGACGCGATGCCCGCGTCCGCGCCCGTCGAGAACTTCTTCAAGCAGCTCACCGGCGACGTGCAGGTGGCCACCGCCCACAGGCAGATCCCCCACTACGCCAGCAGCCTCGTCGGCACGGTCACCTTCACCAGCCTGGCCGATGGCCAGACGCCCGCGGTGCCCGGCGGCCATGCCGCGCAGCCAGGGCGCGGCCCCTCTCCCACGCTGGGGCGCGACCTGATCAAGGACCGCATGAGCGCGTGGGAGTATGAGATCGAACGCGGCGCGCAGTACCTGGATGAACCCCGGCTGGAATCGCTCACCGCGCGCGCCCGGGCGGGCGACGTGGTGGCCATGACCACCTTGGGCCTGATTGCCGAAAACGGCGATCACGTCGAACAGAATTACAAGACCGCCGCGCTCTGGTATCAGCGCGCGGCCGACCAGGGCTTCGCGCCCGCGCAGACCTATCTGGGCGAACTCGCCGGCATGGGCCGGGGCGTGGCCAAGAACTACAACGTGGCCGAGCGGCTGTTTCGCGAGGCCGCCGAGGCCGGGCACCGCCGCGCCGCCCTGAATCTGCTGGACTTGAAGGTGCGCATGGGCCAGCCGCTAGACCCGCGCGAATGGGCGACGGTGCTGCAGGATGCGGCGCGCAACCCGCCGGGGTTTCCGCTGCCCGGCATGCCGCCCATCCAGGGCATGCCGGACATGCCCTGGATGCGGGCGCTGGGCGGGCGCTTGCCGGGCCAGCCCTGATTCCGGAGACGGCGCGGCGGCGGCCGCCCGGCGCGGCCCGGCGATCGGCTAGGATGGAGGCGTTGTCCATCGGAAGGAGCGCTCCATGCCATCACTGAGACACTACGCCTGCGCGGCAGCCTTGGCCGCTGCCCTGCCCTTCGCGGCGCACGCCGAAAGCATCACCCTGCAAGTCGCACAGGCCACCGCCGGCGCCGATCCGCACACCAACGCCCGGGTCGTGGACATCCAGCTCAAGCCGGAAAGCGGCAAGGCCCTGGCCGATTTCACCCGTGACCGCGTCGGCAAGCGCATTCAGCTACGGTCGGGCGGCGTCATGCTCTCCTCGGCCACCCTCATGAGCCCGCTGGAAGGTGACAGCCTGCGCATCACCGCCGGCCAGCACGGGTTCGCCGGAAAAACCGCCGAAGAGATCGCCCAAGGCATCATGAAGGATGGCGGGCTGACGGTGGACGACGAAAACACCGCCAAGTAGCGCCGCGCCCCGGTCAGTTCGCGATCTCGAACAGGCCGGCCGCGCCCATGCCGCCGCCGACGCACATCGTGACCACGGCATAGCGCACGCCGCGCCGGCGGCCCTCGATCAGTGCGTGGCCCGCCATCCGGGCGCCCGACATGCCGTACGGGTGCCCGATGGAGATCGCCCCGCCGTTGACGTTGAGCCGTTCGTCCGGAATGCCAAGCTGGTCGCGGCAGTAAAGCACCTGGCATGCGAAGGCTTCATTCAGTTCCCAAAGCCCGATGTCGTCTACCGTCAGCCCATGGTGCGCCAGCAGGCGCGGGACGGCAAGGACGGGCCCGATGCCCATCTCTTCCGGCCCGCAGCCGGCCACGGCCATGCCCCGATACGTGCCCAGCGGCGCAAGCCCGCGCCGACGCGCCGCGCTGGCCTCCATGATCACGCACGCCGACGCGCCGTCCGACAGTTGCGACGAGTTCCCCGCCGTGATGTGCTGCCCCGATTCCAGGCGCTGGCCGCCCTTGAACACGGGTTGCAGGCGCTCGAGGTTTTCCAACGTGGTTTCAGGCCGGTTGCCTTCGTCGCGGCTCAGCGTGATGGTCTTGATGGATTCCTCTCCGGTCGCGCGATCCGTCAGGCGCATCGCGACGGTCAGCGGCACGATTTCATCATCAAAGCGGCCGGCGGCCTGCGCGGCGGCGGTGCGCTGCTGCGACCGCAGCGCATAAGCGTCTTGCGCGGCCCGCTCGATGCCATAGCGGCTGGCGACGATCTCCGCTGTCTCCAGCATGCTCATGAAGATCTCGGGCTGTTCACGCATGAGATCGGCGTCGAACCAGCGGCTGCGGTTCATCGTGTCGTTCTGGACCAGCGAGATCGACTCCAGCCCGCCTGCCACCACGATATCCATGCCTTCCTGCGTGACCTGGCGGGCGCCTGCCGCGATGGCCATCAGTCCGGACGCGCATTGGCGGTCCAGCGTCATGGCAGCCACGTGCGCGGGCAGGCCCGCGCGCAACGCCGCCTGGCGCGCCACATTCATGTGCGTCGTGCCTTGCTGCAAGGCGGCGCCAAGAATCACATCCTCCACCTCGCCTGGCGCGATGCCGGCGCGCGCCACCGCGTGCGAGATCGCATGCCCGCCCAGCGTGGGCGCGGTCGTGTCGTTGAACGCGCCGCGGTACGCCCGGCCTATCGGCGTGCGGGCGGTCGAGACAATGACGGCTTCTCTCATGGTGATTCCTTGTTTGTCAGGGATGCCAGACGGTGTGGCTTTGTTCGCGCGCGAATTGCATGACGTAGTACGGGCCCAGTCCGCCCTTGCCGGTCATGCCCGACCCCTTCCATCCGCAGAACGTCTGGATGCCCGGCCAGGCGCCGGTGGTCGCGCCGCTCGCGCGGTTCACGTACAAGGCGCCCGCCTGGGCGCGGTTCAGAAACAGGTCGATCTCGTCCTCGTCGGCGGCGTAGCAGCCCGCCGTCAATCCGTAGTCCACCGCGTTGCCGTCATCGATCGCCGTCCGCAGGTCCGCGTACGGCTGCACCGCGACAAACGGCAGGAACAGTTCCTGCCGATGCAGCCGGTGCGACGCCGGCAAGCCGGCGGCAACGGCGGGTTGCGCGTAGTGGCCATAAGCCAGCTCACCCGCGCTCAAACGGCTGCCGCCCAGCGCCAGCCTGCCCGCCGCGCCCGCCTCTTCGCAGGCCGTGCGATAGCGCCGCCAGGCTCCCTCGTCGATCAGTGGGCCCATGAACACGCCGCGTTCGCGCGGATCGCCCACGGTGATCGCCCGCGCGGCCGCGCACAGCCGGTCAACAAAGGCATCGTGGACGCTGGCATGCGCATAGACCTTGGAGCCCGCCGAGCACTTCTGCCCTTGCAAGCCGAAGGCCGAACGCAGCACGCCCTGGACCGCGATGTCCAGATCCGCGCTTGCCGCGACGTAGGTCGGGTTCTTGCCGCCCATCTCGGCGATGACCGGTTTCGCGTGACGGCCCGCCCCCACCGCCTGCAGCAGGTCCATGCCCACTTCCAGGCTGCCGGTGAAGGCGTACCCATCGATGCCCGGATGATGCGCCAGCGCCGCGCCGGTCTGCGCGCCCCCGAACACCCCGTTCACGCAGCCGCCCGGCACGCCTGCGGCATCGCAGGCGCTGAGCAGCAAGGCGCCGGTCAGCGCGGCGCGCGGCGACGGCTTGTACACAACCGTGTTGCCCGCCAGCAGGGACGCGCAGATCATGTTGACGGAAAGCGCCAACGGAAAATTGAAGGGCGCGATGACGGCGAACACGCCGTAAGGCCGCAACACGTCATGCGTGCTTTCATTGGGAAATGCGCGGGCCAGCGGCTGGCGGTAGCCGTCGCTGCGTTCCGCCTGATCGCAGTAGTAGCGGATCAGGTCCACCGCCTCTTCGGCCTCGCCCAGCGCTTCCAGGCGCGATTTCCCGATTTCGATGATGGTGCCCATCGCAAAGTCGTACTTGCGTTCGGACAGCACCGTCGCCAGCCGGCGAAGCACCTCGATGCGGGCGGCCCAGCCTTGCGCGGCCCATGACGGCTGCGCGCGCCGGGCGCTGTTGATGGCCAGCTCGACGACGTCGCCCCCCGCAGCGGGAAAGCGCCCGATCAGCAAGCGGTGGTCGATAGGCGATAGCGCGTCCTGCAGGACATCGCCCCGCGCCGTGTGGCCGTCGAAGCGATGGAGCACATCCTGGCCCAGCATGCGCGACTGAAAATCGGGCAGCCGCCGGTCCAGCAGATCGTGCACCCCGGAGAAGTCGGTATGGATGTTCGAATAGGTAACGCGGGGCAGTTCGCGGTCGTTCACGGTCTATCCTCCCGGGCGGCGTTCAGAACAGCACGACCTGGCGGATGGCGGAGCCGTCGCGCGGGCGGTCAAAACCGGCATTGATGTCGTCGAGCGCCAGGCGGTGCGTCAGCAGCTTGTCCACCGGCAGGCGTCCGGACTGGAACAGCGAGACGAAATTGGGAATGTCCCGCTTGGGCACGCAGGTACCGATGTACGAGCCCTTCAGCGTGCGCTCTTCGGCCACCAGGCCCACGGCCTGCAGCGACAGATACCGGTCGGGCGGCGGCAACCCGCCCGTGACCGTCATGCCGCCGCGCGCCGTGGCGCGGTACGCCAGCTCCAGCGCCGGTATCGAACCCGCGAGTTCAAATACATACTCCGCCCCGCCGCCGGTCAGCTCGCGGACGTGGTCCGCGGCGTCCGGGTCGGAAGCATTGACGCAATGCGTCGCCCCCAGTTCGCGCGCCGTCCGCAGCTTGTCCTCGGACAGGTCCACCGCGACGATCTGGCGCGCCCCGGACACCTGGGCGCCCATCACCGAGCACAGTCCTACCCCGCCCAACCCCACGACCGCGACGGAGCTGCCGGGCGGAACGCGGGCGGTGTTGACCACGGCGCCCATGCCCGTCAGCACCGCGCACCCGAACAAGGCGGCGTGTTCGAACGGCAAGGAAGGATCGATCTTGACGCAGGATTCGCGCGACACCGTGGCGCACTCCGCGAACGCGGACACGCCCAGGTGGTGATTGACGGCGTGCGCGCCCAGATACAGCCTGCGGTCGCCGCGCAACAGGGTGCCCGCGCCGTTGGCCGCCGCGCCCGGCTCGCACAGGGCCGGACGGCCGCCCGCGCAAGGCAGGCAGCAGCCGCAGCTTGGCACAAAGACCATCACCACATGGTCGCCCACCGCCAGATCGCGCACGCCCTCTCCCAGGGCCTCGACCACGCCGGCGGCTTCGTGGCCCAGCACCATCGGCAGCGGCCGCGCGCGGTCGCCGTTGATTACGGACAGGTCGGAATGGCAAAGCCCCGCGGCCTTGATCCGCACGGTGACTTCGCCATGGCCCGGCGGCCGCAGGTCGATCTCGGCGATCTCCAGCGGGCGGGATTGCGCATACGGAACGGACGCGCCGGACTGGCGCAGAACAGCGGCTTTGATGCGCATGATGTCTCCTCTAGGGATGCGCGTGGATGCGGCAACGCCCGGGGTCTTCGGCCCGGGACGGCACAATCGCTCAGGGGGTGGCGCGCAGCAGCGGTTCGAGCGCGGCGCGCAAGGGCTGGGGCAGTTCGACCGGCCTGTTGCTTTCCCGGCCGACGTAGGCATGCGTGAAGCTGCCTTGCGCGGCGGCCTCGTCGTCCTGGCCGCGGAACAGGGCGTATTCGTAGGTCACGCTGGTGCGTCCCAGCCGCCCCACCCGCACCCCGATCACCACCGTGTCCGGAAACGCGACGGGCCGAAAATACGAGGTCTGGCTGTGCACCACCAGGCCGATCACATCGCTTGCGCGCAGATCCAGCACGCCCAGCTCGATCAGGGTCTGGTTGACCGCCGTATCGAAGTACTCGTTGTAGACCACGTTGTTCATATGGCCGTAGACATCGGTATCGCGCAGGCGCGTCGTCATGGGCAGCAGGCGGGGATAGTCGCGGCGGACAGTGGGCGCCGTGCGGGCGTTGGCTGCCGTCATGCGCCCTCCTGCGCCCGCTTGAGAATCCGGGCCACGTGCGCAAGCCCTTCCGCAGGCTCGACCAGCCTGGACAGGCTGGCGATGTCGTCGAAGTGCGCGGCGATGTTCTCCGGCGTGCGTTCGGCTTCAGGAAAATACAACCCCTCGCTTTCGACGATGGCCAGCCGCGCGTAGGTGCCCGCCCCCGCCAGCAGCGCCGTGCGGCTGGGCGCGGCGTCGCTGACCAGGAACAACGCGGCGGGCGTGACGTAAGCCGGGTCCAGCGCCTGCAAGGTTTCGGCATCGAACATCTCCGCCGTCATCCGCGTGGCGGCCGTCGGCACCAGCGCATTGACGTGGATACCATGGCGGGCGCCCTCCAGGTGCAGCACGTTCATCAGGCCGACCACGCCGGCCTTCGCCGCGCCATAGTTGGCCTGGCCGAAATTTCCGTACACGCCGGAGGTGGACGTGGTCATGAGGATGCGCCCGTAGCCCTGCTCGCGCATGACGGGCCACACGGCGCGCGCGCAATTCGCGGAGCCCAGCAGGTGCACGTCCACGACGGCGTTGAAGTCTTCGGCGCTCATCTTGGCGAAAGTCTTGTCGCGCAGGATGCCGGCGTTGTTGATCAGGATGTCGATGCGGCCCCATGCGTCCATCGCCCGGCCGGCCATGGCCGCGACATCGGCACTGTTGCACACGCTGCCGCCATCGGCGATTGCCTGGCCGCCGGCCGCGGCGATCTCGTCGGCCACGGCCTGGGCCGCGCCGCCAAAATCGTTCACGACCACCCGGCAGCCCCGGGCGGCCAGTTGCAGCGCGTGGCTGCGGCCCAGGCCCTGCCCGGCCCCCGTCACGACAGCGACGCGATCATCGAAGCGAATGCTCATGGTGCTCATCCTTGGAGAATGGTCATGGTGATCCAGTCGGCCACCAGAGCGGGGCGCGCCGCGCCCTCGATCTCCACGGTGACCGCATACCGGGTGGTGAATTCGCGCGCATTGCGGCGCGTGAACTCGCTGAGCGTGAATCGTCCGCGCACCCGCGCGCCGACCGGAACCGGCGTCAGGAAGCGGACTTTGTCGAAGCCGTAGTTGACGCCAATGGCGCCGTCGAAGGCGGGCAGCACGTCCTGGCTCAGGGCGGTCAACATCGACAGCGACAAAAACCCGTGCGCGATAGGGCCACCAAAGGCGCTTTCACGTGCTGCGCGTTCGGGATCCACATGAATGAACTGGTGATCGCCGGTGGCGTCGGCAAACAGGTTCACCTGCGCCTGCGCGATGGTGACCCAGGGCGAAACGCCGATTTCCTGGCCGACACGGTCGGCAAGCGCTTGCGGGGGACTGGCAATGCAGGAAACGTCGGAAGTCATGATGGCCGGGGAAGTGTGAGGTGGGCGGACCGAGCGGCAAAAAGAGGCGCTTGAAGTCGAAAACATACCGAGTAGTATAAACTTCGATTTTCGGATTTGTACAGGCCGCCGCGTGATCGAGTGGCGCCGCCGCAAACCGCCACCCATGCAGGCCAGGCTTACCGATTGGCTAAACTGGCGCTTTGCCGCCAGACAAGAATGGAGAATGCAGGATGAAGGGGGAACCTACGTTGACGGCTGCGCGCGATGACGGCATGGGCAATATCGAGATACTGACCGCGGCGGCCGAGTGCTTCATGGAACAAGGATTCCACGCATCCAGCATCGACGACGTCGCGCGGCGCCTCGGCGCCACCAAGGGCCGGGTCTATCACTACTACCGCTCCAAGACGGATCTGTTCTTCGACGTGCACCGCGAAGGCATGCGGCGCAACTTCGAGGCCGTGCGTCCGGTCATGAAAGAAAAAGGCCCGGCGGCCCAGCGCCTGGCGCTGATGCTCAAGCATCATGCGCTATCGATGATGGAGAACCTGGCCTTCGAAACCGTCGTGGTGCAAGGCGTGCACATGCACCGTCTGGGCGCGACGACCCCCGCCCAGCGGCAGACGCTGGCCGACCTCATGACCATCCGCGACGATTTCGAAGCTCTATTCAAGCGCGTCGCCTACGAAGGAGTGGAAGACGGCTCGCTCGCCATCGATGACGTGTCCGTCGCGGTCAAGGCAGCGCTGGGCGCGATCAACTGGCTTGCCGTGTGGTACCGGCCGCGCCTGGGCGAAACCCGCGACGACCGCGAGATTCTCGCCTCCAAGGTCGTGCACACCATCATCGCCGGACTGGGCAGCCGCGGCTGATACGCCGAAGGCGCACGTATCAACCGCAAGATGCGCGCCAGCCGCAGCGCCCGCATCACGCGGGCGCCCGGCGTCTCAGGCCAGCTTTTCGCGCCGCAGGCGTATTCCCGCGCGCTCACGGTCCCACGTGCCCTCGGCCAGGCCCTCGCTGCGCAGCACATGCTTCTGCAGCTTGCCGCTGGCGGTCTTGGGCAATTCATCAACCACCCGGACATAGCGCGGCACCATGTAATGGGGCACGCGCTCGGCCAGCCAGGCGATCAGCGTTTCCGGCTCGACGGCCGCGCCATCCACGGCCGTGACGACGGCCAGCACCTCGTCCTCGCCATGCTCGCTGGGCACCGCCACGGCCACCGCCTCGCGCACCGCGGGGTGCGCGCAGATCTCGCCCTCGAGCTCGAACGACGAGATGTTCTCCCCACGCCGGCGGATGACGTCCTTCAGGCGGTCGACAAAGTAGAAGACGCCCTCGGCGTCCCGCCGGAACGCGTCGCCCGTGTGGAACCAGCCATTGCGCATGGAGGCAGCGGTCGCCTCGGGATTGCGGTAGTAGCCGGAAAACAGCGCCCACGGGCGATGCGAGCGGATCAGCAGTTCGCCCACGTCGCCGTCCGGCACCGAACGGTCCTGCGCATCGCCCACGCGCAGCTCGAACCACGGCCGCGGCTTGCCGCAGCGGCCCGCCTCGGTCAGGCCCGGACCGGCGCTCAGGGGGCTGGCGATCTCGGTCATGTTGTAGACGGTGTACAGATCCACGCCGAACCGGGTCTTGAACGCCGGCGCGTCCTCGCCAAAGGGCACGATGAACACTTTGCGCAAGGGATGTTCCAGGTCGCGGGGCGACGCCGGCTGCTTGAGCAGGAAGTTGGCCATGACGCCCAGCAGCAGCACGACCGTGCTCTCGGTCTCGCGAATCGCGTCCCAGAATTCGGCGGTGCGGAACTCCGGCACCATCGCGATCGACCCGCCGTAGGCGAGCATCGCATAGACGTACAGGGTGCTGCCGCAATGGAAAATCGGTCCCGCGATCATGCAGCGGTCTTCCGCCGTGATGCAATCAAAGGCATCGGGGCCCATGGTGAATAGCTGCACATAGGACGTCACCACGCCCTTGGACAACCCGGTCGTGCCCGACGTGTACATGATCGACTGCGTGTCCCAGGGCTCGATCGGCGACTCCGTGGCCAGCAGATCGCCGGCGGCCGGCTCGCCGGGCGCGTCCTCCAGCTCGGCAAGCGCCACGCCGGCGGGAACGGAGGGCTCGGCGTCCGCCTCGCCGGTCAACAGCACCCGCGACAACGCGCCCGGCGCCAGCTCCCGCAGACGACCCGCCAATGCCCGGTGCGCCAGCATCAGGGACGCCTGCGCGTTTTCCAGCACATGCTCCAACGGCCTGCCCCGCAACGCGGTATTCAGCGGCACATAGACCGCGCCCAGATAGTTGATGGCGAACCAGCTCGTCAGCAATTCCGGCCCATTGCCCATCCAGCACAGCACCCGGTCGCCCTGACGCACGCCCTCGCGGCGCAGGGTGGCCGCGCGGCGGCGAACCTGGGCCAGCGTCTGCGCATAAGTCCAGGCGGGACCGTTATGAAACCGGACAAAGATTCTATCGGGTATCTTTTTGGCCTGGTTCTCAAGCAAATAGCGTAGTACGCATGCCTGACGGTCCGGCACTCCCGCCTGTGCTTCCTGATTCATCCAACGTCTCCTCGTTTGCTGTTTCGCGTTATTTTTAATGACTTTTCGACTGCCATCCAGGGTCGCCGGATGCGGATTTACCCGCACAAGCCGTCCTGTCCCGGGCTCAGGGCAAGCAATCGTCTTGCGATTTTTTCAACATACTTGGTAGTATATCCACGAATCGCCGCAGCAAGTGGAAGATTCCGGGACGGTTTCCCGGGCTCCGGCCGGCGGAAAAGGACGGCAGATGGACATGATTTCAATCGAGCGCCTCGATGCGGTCGCGATCGTGCGGTATGACCGTGGCGGCAAGGCGAATGCCCTGAACCTCGCGGCGATCGACGCCTTGACCGACGCCGCGCACCAGCTCGCCCGCGACGACCGCATCCATGCCGTGGTGTTGACCGGCACTCCGGACGTGTTCAGCGCCGGCATCGACTTGAAGGACCCGGGACTGTGGGGCCACGACGATCCCATGGCCACGCAGCGCGCCCTCGCTCGCGGCGAAACCCTGTGCCGCGCCTGGAGCGAGATGCCGCAACTCACGATCGCGGCCATCGACGGCCCGGCGGTAGGCGGCGGCGCCGTGCTGGCGCTGGCCTGCGACTGGCGTGTGCTGGGCGCCAACGCCTCTGTCCGACTGCCTGAGGTTCGCCTTGGCATGCCGCTGGCCTGGGGCGGCCTGCCAAGGCTGGCCAGCCTGGCGGGACCGGCGCGCGCCAAGCTGGCGCTATTCACCGACATGCGCCTGGACCCCGCGACGGCCCTGCAATGGGGACTGGCCGATGCCCTTGCCCCGGCTGGCGAGGCGCTGCGCGCGGCGCTTGAACTCGCCCGCGAGGCCGCTGCATGCCCCGCCCTGGCGCTGCGCCTGACCAAGCGCGCCATCGACGCACAGTTCGACGCCAGCCATCAGGCGCATGCCCAAACCGACCAATTTCTGCTGTGCCATATGTTGTCCATCGACCGCAGCCGGTCAGGCGTTCCCGCCTAACCGGCCGCACCAGCTGGCCGCGACTGGCTGCCGCGCTTGGCCGGCCGCGACTGGCTTGCCATACCCGACCCCCGTCCGGCCGAAACGCCGCCGCTGCACTTCCGATCCGCCTGAGAGCGGACGTAATCCTGGAGGAATGACAAATGAACCGCTTGCTTACCGCCCTGCTCCTTGCCGGGACGTTCACCTTGCCGGCCGCCCACGCGCAGACCGACAAACCCATCCGTATCGGCGTGCTGACCGACCTGTCGGGCATGAACGCCGACCTGTCGGGCCAGGGTTCGGTGGAAGCCGCCCGCATGGCGGTCGAGGACTTCGGCTCCACCGTGCTGGGCCGCAAGATCGAAGTCATCTCCGGTGATCACCAGAACAAGGCCGACGTCGGCTCCGCGACCGCGCGGCGCTGGATCGACCAGGACAACGTCAAAGCCATCGTCGACGTCCCCACCTCGTCCGTCGCGTTGGCCGTGCAGGAGATCACGCGCACCGCGAACATCGCCTTCCTGGCCTCGACGGCGGGCACCTCCGACCTGACCGGCAAGGCCTGCTCGGCGTCCACCGCCCAGTGGACCTACGACACCTATGCGCTGGCCAACGGCACCGGACGCGCGCTCACGGAATCCGGCATCAAGAAGTGGTACTTCCTGACCGCCGACTACGCCTTTGGCCACGCCCTCCAGGCCGATACCGAGAACGCCGTGAAAAACGCAGGCGGACAGACCCTGGGCGCGGTCAAGCATCCCCGTGCCTCGAATGACTTCTCTTCCTTCCTGCTGCAGGCGCAGTCATCGAAGGCCGAGATCGTGGCGCTGGCCAACTCCTCGGGCGACACCACCATGGCCATCAAACAGGCCAACGAGTTCGGCCTGATCAAAAGCGGCCAGAAACTCGCCGGCCTGCTGATGTTCATTACCGACGTCGATGGCGTCGGCCTGGACCAGGCGCAAGGCCTGGTGCTGACCACGGGCTTCTATTGGGACATGGACGACCGCACCCGGGACTGGACCAAGCGCTACGCCGAGCGCATGAAGGGCCGCGTGCCCACGATGGCGCAAGCCGGCGTCTATTCCGCCGTGCTGACGTTCCTGAAGGGCGTGCAGGAAAGCGGAAAGCTGGAAGGCGACGCCGTCATGAAGCAGATCCGCGGCATGAAGATCGACGACATGTTCGCGCGCAACGCCTATCTGCGCGAAGACGGTCGCCTGGTGCACGACATGTACCTGGTGGAAGTCAAAAAGCCGTCCGAATCCAAGGCGCGCTGGGACTACTTCAAGATCCTGCGCACGATCCCCGGCGACAACGCATTCCGGCCGCTGAACGCCGGCGGCTGCCCGCTGGTGGCGGCCAAGTAGCCCCCGCCGTCACACGAAGAACCCCGCGCAATCCCAGCCGGCCCCGCGAAAGCGGCGTCGGCTGTTTTGTTTGCATCAGGGAACCGGCCACCACTCGTGTGTGTCGCCCCTGGCCGGCCCTTCAACTCGCGGCAACGACCAGACGCAAAAAAGCCGGCGTCGCTTTCGCTATTCCGGCTATTGCCATGGTGTCGGGAACACCACCAAAATTTCGACCACATGGAGTGGTCGGGGCGAGAGGATTCGAACCTCCGACTCCTGCGTCCCGAACGCAGTACTCTACCAGGCTGAGCTACGCCCCGAGTCTTAGTTACTACCTTAGTTGCTACAACTACTACTTCGACTCTTACTACTACCAACCTGACGGCGCTCAGTGCTGCCAGATTCTGCTGCTGATTCTCTTCGCGGCTTTCTTCACTTTCACTATCGGCTCATCCGATCTCTCGGAACTGCCTTCAGTGATCATGTGTCAGTGATCAAGCTTTTTTCAGTGACTTTCCCGCCGCCTTTCGGCTAACGATCTCTATTCACCGCGAAAGCGCAGAATTCTAACAGAGAATTTTGAAAAGGGGAAATGGGGTAGATCGACAGGGCTTTGCGGGCGCGATCGGCCTCGGCCACGGCGGCCTGGCGGGCATGCTCCAGCGCGTCGGTGGCCTGAATGGCGGCGGCCACGGCGGCGAAGTCGGCGTCGCCCGTCTTGATGGCGTCGCGGATCAGTTGCTGCTGTGCCGGCGTGCCCACTTCCATGACGCGGATCAGCGGCAGGGTGGGCTTGCCTTCGCGCAGGTCGTCGCCCACGTTCTTGCCCAGGGCCGCGGCGTCGCCGCTGTAATCCAGCACGTCGTCGACCAGTTGGAACGCGGTGCCCACATGGCGGCCATAGGCGGCGGCGGCGGCTTCCTGTTCCGGGGTGGCGCCCGCCAGCACCGCGCCCACCTGGGCGGCGGCCTCGAACAGCTTGGCGGTCTTGTAGCGCACGACCTGCAGGTAGCGTTCTTGCGAGACGTCGGGGTCGTGCACGTTCAAGAGTTGCAGGACCTCGCCTTCGGCGATCACCGTGGTGGCTTCGGACAGGATGCTCATGATGCGCATCGAGTCGGCCTCGACCATCATCTCGAACGAGCGGGAATACAGGTAGTCGCCCACCAGCACGCTGGCGGCGTTGCCGAACACGGCATTGGCGGTTTCACGGCCGCGGCGCAGATCGGACTCGTCGACGACGTCGTCGTGCAGCAGCGTGGCCGTGTGGATGAATTCCACCACGGCGGCCAGCAACTGGTGATGCGTGCCCTCGTACCCGAGCGCGCGTGCCACCATCAGCACCATGGCCGGGCGCATGCGCTTGCCGCCCGCCCCAATGATGTAGTCGCCGATCGTGCGGATCAGGACGACATCGGAATTCAGCCGCTCGCGGATAACCGCATCGACGGCTTTCATATCGTCAGCAATGGGGGCAATGAGCGCGGGGAGATTCAAGACGTATCCGACAAGTGTGAAGCGAGCCGCGTGACGGCTCTTACCGCTGGGCCCGCCAGCGGAGGCGGGGGATTCGACCACGGATTATACGGGGAGTGCACGGGGAAATCCGGGCGCGGCCGGAATCGGCGGCGCCCGGTCTGGCGCGGCGTGCCCGCGCCGCCCTTCCGGCCGGATCAGCGCCCGCGCGGCAGCAGGCCGCGCGCGGCCAGATTGGCGTACAGCGCACGCACGCCGAATGTCCAGGGCGGGATTTCCGTGGCGAGCTGGACGTCGTTCACGAGCGCGCCCAGGCGCTCGGACGCGATCACGACGCGATCGCCCAGGCGGTGGGTGAAGCCGGTGCCGGGACCGTTGCGGTCCTGGCTGGGCGAAAACATGGTGCCCAGGAAGAGCATGAAGCCGTCGGGGTACTGATGATGCGCGCCGCAGGTCTGGCGCACCAGATCCAGCGGGTCCCGGCTGATTTCGCGCATGTGGCTCACGCCATCCAGTTCGAACCCGTCGGGGCCTTCGATGCGCAGCGACACGTCGGCCTGCCGCACGCTGTCCATATTGAAATCGCCGTCGAACAGCCGGATGAACGGGCCAATCGCGCAAGACCCGTTGTTGTCCTTGGCCTTGGTCAGCAGCAAGGCGCTGCGGCCCTCTATGTCGCGCAGGTTGACATCGTTGCCCAGGGTGGCGCCTACAACTTCGCCCCGGCTGTCGACCGCCAACACGATCTCGGGCTCCGGGTTGTTCCACTGGGATTCCGGGAGCACGCCGATCCGCTCGCCGAAGCCCACCGACGCCATGGGCGGCGTCTTGGAGAAGACCTCCGCGTCGGGGCCGATGCCCACTTCCAGGTATTGCGACCATTGGCCGCGTTCAAGCAGTTCCGCCTTCAGCTTGGCCGCTTCGGGCGAGCCCGGCCGCAGGCGCGACAGGTCGGAGCCGACCAGCGCCTGCATCCGCACGCGGATCTCGTCGGCGCGGGTAGCGTCGCCGCCGGCCTGCTCCTCGATCATGCGCTCCAGCAGGCTGATGGCGAAGGTGACGCCGGCCGCCTTGACGGGTTGCAGATCGCAGGGGGCTAACAGGCGCAGGCCGCCTTTGCCTTGCAAGGCCGCGGCCATCAAGCTCCGTGCATCGCCCAGCGATTCTCCTTCGGCGCGTGCCGCGAGCGCCACGCGGTCGGGACGGTCCAGCAGGTCCGATACCGTGGGGACGACGGCCGTGATGTCTATCACCTGACCTTCGCGCACCACGACGACGCTGGGCCCATCCGCCGGCGCCGGACGCCATACGCGCCCCACCAGCAGCGCCTTCGACAGATCGGAAGGCAATGTGTTGTCTTGGTTCATTGGTCTCCACCTTTAATGCCTTGTGTGCCGCATTCCAATACGGTGCAAAGCAGTCTAGGGGACTTCATTTATCATGTCCAACATAATGACTTGACGTCCAATATATTGGAATCTACGCCCACATGGCCAATGACTACGACGTTCCCGCCATCCGCCGCACTCACGACATCCTGCGGGTTCTGGCAAACCGCCGCGCCCCTGTCAAAGCCGCGGAACTGGCCCAAGCCTGCCAGCTCGCCAAGAGCACGCTGTATCTGTTGCTGGACTGCCTCGAGCAACGCCGCTGGATCGAACGCCGGGACGGCGGCTACATCGTCGGGCTGGAACTCATGGCCCTGGGCTTTGCCTATCTACGCCAAGATGGCCTGCAGGCCGCCTTCCAGCAAACGGCGAGCGCGTTCGTTGCGCGCAGCAACGAAGTCGTGCAATTGGCGGTGCTGGACGGGTTCGACGTGGTCTATCTTGCCCGCGAGGACGCGCGCCGTCCGGTCAGGCTGGTGTCGGACCTGGGCTTGCGCCTGCCCGCGCACGCCTGCGCGCTGGGCAAGGCGCTGCTCGCCAGCCTGTCGCCCGACGAGCTGCACGCCTGCCTGCCCGCCGCCCTGCCCCGCGTCACCGACCGCACGATCGCCGACATGGCCGCGCTCAACCGCGAGCTGGACGATGTGCGCCGTTCGGGCCTTGCCCAGGATCTGGAAGAAGTCGCCACCGGCCTGGTCTGCTACGCGGCCTACGTGGGCGTGACGGCGTTGGGCAAGCGGGTCGCGGTCAGCACTTCCATCCCCACCGACCGGCTGGACGACGCCCGCCGGCTCGAGTTGCAGGAGGGCATCCGCCGGGTGGCCCGCGACCTGGCGCTACGGGTCCTGCCGGCCGCCTGAAGCCTCCGCGCCACACCTAAGCCCTTAGCCTGCAACGGCTTTTTGACTTTCTGAAATCTCCGGGCTAATATCTCGGATTCGGTCAGCAATGCCCGAATTACGTCGGTTGTTTACGTTAACCCTCTGGGTTCAGAGTTTTCCACGTCTTGCCTTGCAGGCATCCACCTCCAGGCATCCAAAGACACCGGACTCTTCCAGTAGCGGCAATCCCGTCCAGCAGGGCGGGCAGCGTAAATGAACCCATTTACCTATTTAAGGAACACCCCATGTACGCGGTCGTAAAAACCGGTGGCAAGCAGTATCGCGTTGCCGCTGGCGAAAAACTCAAGATAGAACAGATACCGGCAGACATTGGGCAAGAAATCACCCTGGACCAAGTGCTGTCCGTGGGCGAAGGCGACCAACTGAAAGTTGGCACGCCCCTCGTCTCCGGCGCTGTGGTCAAGGCAACGGTTCTTGCGCAAGGCCGCCACGACAAGGTCAAGATCTTCAAGATGCGCCGTCGCAAGCACTATCAGAAGCATCAGGGCCACCGTCAGAACTACACCGAAATCCGCATCGAAGCCATCACGGCTTAAGAAGCGACTCGGTACCACTTAGCAGGAGCTAAACATGGCACAGAAAAAGGGCGGCGGCTCTACGCGGAACGGACGCGACTCAGAATCAAAGCGTCTGGGCGTCAAGACTTTTGGCGGTGAACTGATTCCCGCTGGTTCGATCATCGTGCGTCAGCGCGGTACTCGCTTCCACCCCGGCGTGAACGTCGGCATGGGCAAGGACCACACCCTGTTCGCGCTGGTCGACGGCAAGGTTCAATTCGGCTTCAAGGGCGCATTGAACAAGCAGACCGTTTCGATCATCGCTGCCGAGTAATCGGATAGCGAGCCTGCAGTTTGCGGGTCCGCGGACACCAAGTCCACGGACCAGCAAGCTCAGCAACGCGGTTCGCCGCGTTCTCGAACGGCAAAAGCCCTGTCGCATGCGGCAGGGCTTTTTTGTTTCAAGGCAGAATGGCCAGTAATCTGTAGCCACTGCCCTCCCGGCGGCGCCCGAAGCCTGCGGCGCGGCCCTCACTTATCTACACGCGCATACACCATGAAATTCGTAGACGAAGCCACCATTGAAGTGGTCGCCGGCAAAGGCGGCAATGGCGTGGCGAGCTTTCGCCGCGAAAAATTCATCCCCAAGGGCGGCCCGGACGGCGGCGACGGCGGACGCGGCGGCACCATCTATGCGGTGGCCGATCGCAACATCAATACGCTGATCGACTTCCGCTACGCGCGCCTGCACCGCGCCAAGGGCGGCGAGAACGGCCGCGGCTCCGACCAGTACGGCGCGGCCGCTCCGGACATCACCCTGCGCGTGCCGGTGGGCACGATCATCCATGACGCCGAAACCGGCGAAGTCCTGTTCGACCTGAACACGCACGAACAGAAAGTCGTGCTGGCGGCCGGCGGCCAGGGCGGCATGGGCAACATCCACTTCAAGTCCAGCTTGAACCGCGCGCCCCGCCAGTGGACGCCCGGCAAGGAAGGCGAACACCGCTACCTGCGCATGGAACTGAAGGTGCTGGCCGACGTGGGCCTGCTGGGCCTGCCCAACGCCGGCAAGTCCACGCTGATCACGCGCATCTCCAATGCGAAGCCGAAGATCGCGGACTACCCCTTCACCACGCTGCACCCCAACCTGGGCGTCGTGCGCACCTCGCCGTCGCGCAGCTTCGTGGTGGCCGATATTCCCGGTCTGATCGAAGGCGCCTCCGAAGGCGCCGGCCTGGGGCACCTGTTCCTGCGCCATCTGGCGCGCACCCGCGTGCTGCTGCATCTGGTGGACGTGTCCACGCCGGATCCGGATGCCGACCCTGTCGAGCAGGCCGTCATCGACGCGCGCGCCATCGTTGAAGAACTGCGCCGCTACGATCCCGAACTGGCCGCCAAGCCGCGCTGGCTGATCCTGAACAAGCTGGACATGGTGCCCGACCCCGAGGATACCCAGCGCCGCTTTCTGGAACTCTACGACTGGAAGGGGCCGGTCTTCGGCATTTCCGGCCTGTCGGGCGAGGGTACGCAAGACCTGCTCTACGCGCTGCAGGATTACCTGGACGCCGAACGCGAAAAGGAACACCTGTCGCAGGATCAGGCCGATGGCTCCTATGTGGCGCCAGACCCCCGCTTCGATGACACGCGCACGGATGCAGACAAGCCCGCCGCGCCGCGCGGCGGCGACGAATAAGCCATAATCGCAGTCCCTACGATTACGTCTTTTCCTGCCGCAGCCGGCCCCCATCATGTCTGCTGAATCACCTGCCGTTTCCGTCGTCACCAACGCCCAGCGCCTCGTTGCCAAAGTCGGCTCGTCGCTGGTCACCAACGAAGGCCGTGGCCTGGACCGCGCCGCCGTGGCGCACTGGGCCGCGCAGATCGCCGCGCTGCACAAGCAGGGCAAGCAGGTCGTGCTGGTTTCCAGCGGCGCCATCGCCGAGGGCATGGCCCGGCTGGGTTGGCGCAAGCGCCCGTCCGTCATGCACGAGCTGCAAGCCGCGGCGGCCGTGGGCCAGATGGGACTGTGCCAGGCCTATGAAGCGGCGTTCGCCGAGTACGGCCTGCGCACCGCGCAGATCCTGCTGACCCACGAAGACCTGGCCGACCGCCACCGCTACCTGAATGCGCGCAGCACGCTGTTCGCGCTGCTGCGCCTGGGCGTGGTTCCGATCGTGAATGAAAACGACACGGTGGTCACCGACGAAATCCGGCTGGGCGACAACGACACGCTGGGTGCGCTGGTCACCAACCTGATCGAAGCCGATACGCTGATCATCCTGACGGATCAGCGCGGCCTGTACGAATCCGATCCCCGCAAGAACCCCGACGCCAAGTTCATGTCGCACGCCCAGGCCGGCGATCCCGCCCTGGAAGCCATGGCGGGCGGCGCGGGCAGCGGCATCGGCACCGGCGGCATGCTCACGAAGGTACTGGCGGCCAAGCGCGCGGCGCACAGCGGCGCGCACACCGTCATCGCATCGGGCCACGAACGCAATGTGCTGACGCGGCTGGCTCAGGGCGAGTGCATCGGCAGCGAACTGCGCGCCGTCCTGCCGGTCTGGTCCGCACGCAAGCAATGGCTGGCCGACCATCTGCGGCTGCGCGGGCGCGTGGTGCTCGATGACGGCGCGGTGCAGGCGCTGCTGCGCGAAGGCAAGAGCCTGCTGCCCATCGGCGTCATGGAAGTGGAAGGCGAGTTCGGCCGCGGCGACGTGGTGGCCTGCGTGGATAGCGAAGGGCGTGAGTGCGCTCGCGGCCTGATCAATTATTCGTCGGTGGACACGCGCCGCATCCTGCGTCAGCCTTCGTCGCAGATCGCGCGCATCCTGGGCAGCATGACAGAACCCGAGCTCATGCACCGCGACAACCTGGTCGTGCTTTAGGACTTGTCCGGCCAGGGCTGCACCGTGGCGACGCCGTGCGGCATCAGGATGTACCCCCAGCCGCGCACCGCGAGCACCGGCAGTTCCATGTTGAAGCGCCGCGCCTTGCTGCGCAGCCGCGACACGACCACGTCCACGCGCCGCGCCCCGTCCAGGGGGTTACGCGCATCGCCAGGAAAGAAGCGCTCTCGGTGCAGGCATTGCCCCGGCGCATTGAGCAGCCGGACAAAAAACGCACGTTCGCGCGCGGTCAGGGGCAGGCGTTCACCGGCGGGGCCGGCCAGCACGCGTTCGGGCGTGTCGACGCGCCACAAGCCTGCGCCGCGTCGCGCGCGCCGGTACAGGCTGCGCAACAGGGCATCCCATTCCAATGATTCCATGCCGCCCGGCGCGCAGGCGTCGACACCGGCATCCAGGGCCGCGGCGCGTTCAACGGCGGTGACGCCGCACGCCTGCCAGACCAAGGCGGCGCCTGGTGCCGCGCGGCGCAGGGACGCGACCAGCTCGGGCATGCCCGCGCTTGCGCCGCGCAGCACCAGGGCGTCCGCGACCTGAGTCGACAATTGCTCCCGCAGTGCCATCGGGGAATCGAAGACACGAACCTGCCACCGCATCCGACGCAACGCAGCGGCGGGGTTGGTGCCCGTCATTTCGTCGAGTTGCACGACGAAGACGCTGCCACGTTCCTGCATTGCGCAGCCCTCCACACATATCACCTAGGTAATGTTTATAACTACCAAAGTGCCCGATCCGCAAGCTTCAATCGCCTTGTGAAAACATTCTCAGACCGACTGAAGCATGCACGTCTCTTGCGTGGTCACACGCAGAAGGCGCTTGCCCGTTTAGTGCGCATTTCGCAAAGTGCAATCGGCAGCTACGAAAGTGGTTTGCGGCATTCCAGCCGCTCCGCCCGAAAACTGGCGCAGGTTCTGAAAATCGAGGTCGAATGGCTCGAGACCGGCAAGGGTCCCATGGAGCTGCCCATGGACGGCTACGACCTGAGCAACACGCTGCCCGCCTCGGGCGTGGCCGAGTCCACGCCGCGTCCGGGAGGCCGGCAGCGCCCCATGGCGCCCTGGCCCTACCCGAACATCTCGCCCTCGCAGTTTGAATCGCTCACGCCCGACGATCGCATGATGCTCGAGGCGCTGACACAGACCTTCATCGAAACGGCGCTGCTTCGCCGTGGCATCAAGCCGCGCGGACGCAAGATCGGCTGATTCCGAAGGAAAAGCCCCTTTTCACGCGCTGCCCCCGGACGTTGCCGTTGCTGCCTTGCGGCGGCCGGACATAAGAAAGCCGCGGTCGATACGACCGCGGCTTTTTCATTGCCGGACGAATCAGGGCTTGGGAGCGGGCGCCGGAGCCGGAGCCGTGCCGCCTGCAGGCGCGGCCGCCGCGTCGCCGCGGATCTTGGCGGCGATCTCGGAAGCGGCCTGGGCCGACGGCACGCCAAAGGCCAGGACACCGCGATTCAGCGGCTCGCCGATAAGCGGCGCGGCGACGAGTTCCTGATCGATGACCAATGCCAGCACGCTGCCGACATTGTTAGTGCTGACGCTGGTGAGCTTGCGCGTGCCGGCTTCGGAGAAGCGCAGACCCACGAAGTTCTGGCCTTGGCGGTCGACGAGGGCGGCGGCGTCGGTAAGATCGGCGCGCGTCAGGACCGGCGTTTCCTGAAGATAGAGCTTGCCATCGGGCAGGCTGAGTTCACGCAGGCCAGGACCAGGCTCACGCTTGGCCAGATAGAAATCCACCCGCGATGCGGTGGCGGTGGCCGCGGATTGCTGGCCGGCTTCGGGGGTGGTCGTGGCGCCGGACTTAGTCGGGGCGGTCTTGCAACCCGCTAGCGCCAACGTCACGACAACCAAGGCGGGCGCCAATGTGCGTAGATTCAGTTGCATGCTCGTTTCCTTCTTGAATGGACTGATGCCGGACGGTAAGACACTAAGACTGTACACGCGGCGTGCAGCAAAAAGTGTACCGAACCTGCATGACGCCGTCTGTCCAGTCTGAATCCAAATGTAATGCAGTAATACGAGCCCTGCCCTGGGCTGTGTCCCATGAGGCGGCGCGGCCTTCGCACCGCGCCATGATCAGGACATGATCCGGCCAAGACCCAGCCCAGAACCCAGCCATTGGAATGCCGGTCAGTTGAGGCTCTATACTTCGCTTTCGCGCAGGGGTACTCGTCCCGCTTTCAGGGCGGCGACGTGTTGAGAGAGTCCCTTCGTACCAGTACGGATAATGCCGATGCTGGGAGCCGTATTCCCGCCACGCGTCCTCGCACGCCTGGCGGGAGTCCATTCCCGATCGGCTCCAACCACTCGCTTGGAGCTTTCAATGAACGCCAATCCCAAATTCCTGGCCGCTACCGCCGAAGTCGACGCGGCGGCCGTCGCACCGCTGCCCAAATCCCGCCGCGTGTATGAAATCGGCTCGCGCCCCGACATCCGCGTGCCGTTCCGGGAGATCGAGCAGGACGATACGCCAACGATGTTCGGCGGGGAAAAGAATCCGCCGCTGACCGTCTATGACTGCAGCGGCCCCTACACCGACCCCGAGGTACGAATCGATATCCGTCGCGGCCTGCCCGAATTGCGCCGCGCGTGGATCGAGGAGCGCGGCGATACGGAAGTGCTGTCGGGCCCGACCAGCGACTACGGCAAGGAACGCCTGACCGATCCCAAGCTGACGGCGATGCGCTTTGACCTGCAGCGGCCGCCGCGCCGCGCCACGTCCGGCGCCAATGTCTCGCAGATGCATTACGCGCGCCGGGGCATCATCACGCCGGAAATGGAGTACGTGGCGATCCGCGAGAGCCTGCGCCGCGAGCACTATCTGCAGACGCTGCGCGACAGCGGTCCCGACGGCGAGAAGATGGTCAAGCGCCTGTTGCGCCAGCACCCGGGCCAGTCGTTCGGCGCGGCCATTCCGGCCGCCATCACCCCCGAGTTCGTGCGAGACGAGATCGCGCTCGGCCGCGCCATCATTCCGGCCAACATCAACCACCCCGAAGTGGAGCCGATGGCCATCGGCCGCAATTTCCTGGTTAAGATCAACGCCAACATCGGCAATTCCGCGGTCAGTTCGGGCATTGGCGAGGAAGTGGAAAAGATGACCTGGGCGATCCGCTGGGGCGGCGACACGGTGATGGATCTGTCTACCGGCAAGCACATCCACGAAACCCGCGAATGGATCATCCGCAATTCGCCCGTGCCGATCGGCACGGTGCCGATCTATCAGGCGCTGGAGAAGGTGGACGGCAAGGCCGAGGACCTGACCTGGGAGATCTTCCGCGACACGCTCATCGAGCAGGCCGAGCAAGGCGTGGACTATTTCACGATCCATGCGGGCGTGCGCCTGCCGTTCATTCCGATGACGGCCGATCGCATGACGGGCATTGTGTCGCGCGGCGGTTCGATCATGGCCAAGTGGTGTCTGGCGCACCACAAGGAGAGCTTCCTGTACGAGCGCTTCGAAGAGATCTGCGAAATCATGAAGGCCTATGACGTCAGCTTTTCGCTGGGCGACGGCCTGCGTCCGGGTTCGGGCTATGACGCCAACGACGAGGCGCAATTCGCTGAACTGAAGACGCTGGGCGAACTGACCCAGGTGGCCTGGAAGCACGATGTACAGGTGATGATCGAAGGCCCCGGCCATGTGCCGATGCAGATGATCAAGGAGAACATGGAGCTGCAGCTTGAGCACTGCCACGAGGCGCCGTTCTATACGCTGGGGCCCCTGACGACCGACATCGCGCCGGGCTATGACCACATCACGTCGGGCATCGGCGCGGCGCTGATCGGCTGGTACGGCACCGCGATGCTCTGTTATGTGACGCCCAAGGAGCACCTTGGCCTGCCGAACAAGAAGGACGTGAAGGACGGGATCATTACGTACAAGATCGCGGCGCACGCAGCCGATCTGGCCAAGGGCCATCCGGGCGCGGCGATCCGCGACAACGCGCTGTCGAAGGCGCGTTTCGAATTCCGCTGGGACGATCAGTTCAACCTGGGCCTGGATCCGGATACCGCGAAGGAATTCCACGACGAGACGCTGCCGAAGGACTCGATGAAGGTGGCGCACTTCTGCTCGATGTGCGGTCCGCATTTCTGCAGCATGAAGATCACGCAGGATGTGCGGGATTATGCGGCGGCTCAGGGGGTTAGCGAGAAGGAGGCGTTGCAGAAGGGGATGCAGGAGAAGTCGGTGGAGTTCGTGAAGAAGGGGGCTGAGGTTTATCAGCGGCAGTGAGATTTGTTTGGTGTGTTTTTTGTGGCGGGTTAGGGAGTTCTTAAGACGCCGGGCGTGGCGGCTGCCTTCGGATTCCCTCGGGCTTATCTGACGCCCCGCACCCCCAGGCCCCCGCCACGCCAGGCTTTTTTGGTTTCAGCTTCACGGACGCTGGGGCGAGTTGGGTTCTTCAGGTTCTCACCCACGGTGGGGGGTAGAGGAATATCTTGCGGTGCCCGCCCCCGGCCGGCCGCGCCGGCGGCCTTGGGGGGCTTACGCTTTGTCTTGCGTCGCGACGGTGTCGCTTCGCGTGTGGCTGCTCTGTGGCTGGGTTCTTGCCACGATTTTTTCGCTTGCGAAAGATCTTGCGTTGCTTGCCCCTGGTCGGCCGCGCGGGCGGCCTCGGGGGCTTTGGCGGTGTTTTGCGTCGCGATGATGACGCTTCGCGTGTGGCTGCGGAAGATCCGGGTTCTTACCCAAATCTACGCAGCCTCACGCGTCTCGCCATCGGTGCCGCTACACATGGATCAGACCTCGTCACGAGGTGCCTGACACCTGAGCCGCCACTAATCATCACTTGAACCCCGGCGCCCGATGGGCGGCGCGCGCGAGAGAATTTGCAGGAGCAAGCGGCTCGCCATCGCGCGCCGCCCATCACCGCCCCTCCCCAACGGCGAGCACCCTTAGCAAACCGCCCACCGCATTCGCGAAAGCGAACACCCCCTCGACGCCCCAATGCCATATGCCGATTGCTGCCGCCCGCGCGGCTGCAATCGGCGTCCCCGCAGATTTCATTCCCTGACCACAGCTCTTGTAGCGCAACAAACCAAGAACCTCGTAGCCCGGCGGCGCGGGCGCCGTGGTTGCGAGCAACCTCGATGCGCCCGAGGGAATCCGAAGGGAAGGCCGAAGGCCTGGACGAGGATGACGACGGGGNCGTAGCCCGGCGGCGCGGGCGCCGTGGTTGCGAGCAACCTCGATGCGCCCGAGGGAATCCGAAGGGAAGGCCGAAGGCCTGGACGAGGATGACGACGGGGGGGCCCGCCTAGGGCAGTCCGGAGCGAACGCTCCGGACCGCAATCGTGGGCGCTCGCAGCCACGGCGACCGCGCCGCGGGGCGACCTACGAAGATCTTGTGCGACAAAGAAAGATCCGGTGCTACCTACAAAGACCGGGCGCACCTACGAAGACCGGGTGCAACTACAAAGACCTGCCGCTACCTACAAAGATCTTCGACAAGCCCCTCCAAAAATCCAAACCCCAAGAAAAGCCCACGAACACCGAACGAAACCCAGCCCCCTTAAAGCAGCTTCCCCGGATTCATAATCCCCGCAGGATCCATCACCTTCTTGATCTCCCGCATCAACCGCAACTCCACAGCATCCTTGCTATGCAAGAAATGCTCCCGCTTCAACTGCCCGATTCCATGTTCCGCGGAAATACTCCCGCCATAGCGATTCACCTCATCCAGCACGGCATCCGTGATCGCCGCCCCATGCTCCGACACCCAGGTGCGCTCGGCTCCCGCCGGCCGCGACAGGTTGTAGTGCAGGTTGCCGTCACCAAAGTGGCCGAAGATGAAGGGGCGGACGTCCGGGTACAGGGCGCGTACGCGGGCTTCGGCCGACACCATGAAATCGGGAATGCGTTCGATGGGCAGCGAAACATCGTGCTTCAGATGCGGACCATCGGCGCGTTGCGCCTCGGAGATTTCTTCGCGCAGCTTCCACAGCGTCTGCAATTGCGCGAGCGACGCCGATACCGCGGCGTCCAGGCACAGGCCACGTTCCAGTGCCGTGCCGATCACGTTTTCCAGCAGCGTGTTCAGCCCGGCTTCGTCCGCCGTATCGGCCAGTTCCACCAGCACGTAGGCGGGATAGCGCTGGTCGAACGGTTCCTGCACGCCTTCGGCATGCGTCAGCACCAGTTCCAGGCAGTCGCCGGAAAAATATTCGAACGCCTGCAGGCGCGCGCCGCATTGCTCGAACAGGATCTCGAAAAGCTGCAAGGCCTGGGCGGGGGATTCCACGGCGGCCAGGACCACCGAGCGCACGTCGGTACGCGGAAACAAGCGCAAGGCCACCGCGGTGATCACGCCCAGCGTGCCTTCGGAGCCGATGAGCAATTGCTTCAGGTCGTAGCCCGTGTTGTCTTTGCGCAGGGTGCGCAGGCCGTGGAAGATCTCGCCCGTCGGCAAGACCGCTTCAAGACCCAGCACCAGTTCGCGCGCCATGCCGTAGCGCACCACGTTCACGCCGCCGGCATTCGTCGCCACGTTGCCGCCGATCTGGCTGGAGTCTTCCGCGGCCAGGCTGAGGGGCAGCAGGCGTCCCGCGTCCTGTGCCGCGCGGCGCAGATTTCCCAGGATGGCGCCGGCTTCGGCCACCATGGTGTTGGCCACGGTATCGATCGAGCGGACCGCGTTCATGCGGTCCAGGCTGAGCACCACGTTGCCGGCGCCGCCGTCCGGGGTGGCGCCGCCACATAAGCCGGTGTTGCCGCCGCGCGGCACGACCGGCACGCCGGCCGCCTGGCAAAGCGCCAGGCAAGTAGCGACTTCGGCGGTCGTGCGTGGGCGCACCACCGCCTGAGCCTGGCCGTTGTACAGGCCGCGCCAGTCGGACAGCCACGGGGCGATATCCGCCTGGGCGGTGAAGACGGTGTCGGGGCCCAGGGCTTGGACCAGGCGTTGGGGAAAGTCGGATGCGCTCATGATGTTTGCTTTGCGGCGGGAAAGAGTGGATCGAGTTGCAGGCGGTGGGCCGCCTGCCGCAGGTGAAGGATGGCGGCAAGCCGTGCGCCTTCGGGATCGCGCGCGCGGATGGCCTCGAACACGGCCACGTGCTCGCGGTGGACGGCGGCGGTCAGCCCCTCTTGCAGGCGGCTGTTGGACCGGGCGGTGCTGACCGCCAGGCGCAGTTGCAGGTTCAGGTACTGCAGCAGATCCTGGTAATAGCGGTTGTGCGTGGCGGCCGCGATGGCGACGTGAAAAGCGATGTCGTGCTCGACGCCCTGCTCCGGATGCTCCAGGTGGGCTTCCAGGGCCGCCAGCGCCTGTTCCATTGCGTGCAGATCGGCGGCGTTGCCGCGGACCGCCGCAAGGGCGGCCGCGCCGCCTTCAAGTTCCATCCGCAATTCGTAGACACTGGCCAATTGTTCGCGGTTCACGGCGATGCCGGAAGACACCTGGAAGCCTTGCACCCCCGTGCGCGAGACGACCGTGCTGCCGGAGCCTTGGCGGCTCTGGATCAGTCCCTGCGCCCGCAGGCGTTCGGTGACTTCACGGATCACGGCGGCGCTGACGCCGTATTTTTCCGCCAGAATGCGCCCCGGGGGGAGTTTGGCGCCGACGGCGTGGACGCCATCGGCGATCTCCCCGGCGATCCGCCGGGCGACCTGCTCGGTAAGGGTTAGGCTCTTGGTCAACATGCGCCGATTATAAGCAGACTTTTCAGGTTATCTGATAACTTTCGGCGAATTGCCCCCCGGATTGGGTGCTGCGACAGGGAACGCTATGCGGCCCTCAGGCCGCGACGGAGGCGCCGCCGGGCAGCGGTTCGCCCTCGGGCTGGGCTACCACGTCGACAACGCAGCGCCGGCCGCCTTGCGCCTTGGCACGGTACAGGGCGGCGTCCGCCGAGTTCAACGCCGCCTGGGGCGTTCGATTGGCGCCCGACATGATCGAAATGCCGATGGACAGACCCACGCTGACACGCGTGCCGTCCGCCAGCGTAATGGGCTGCGAGGCGTCGCGAAGCAGGTGTTCGCCCAAGCGCAAGGCGGCGGTGGCATCGATGCCGGTCACCAGCACAATGAATTCGTCGCCGCCGATCCGGGCGGCCACATCATCCACCCGCAGCATGGCGCGCATGCGCTCGGCAATGGTCTTGAGCACATGGTCCCCTCCGGCGTGGCCGTGGGTGTCGTTGATCCGCTTGAAGTCGTCCATGTCCATGTACAGCAGCGCGGCGGCGCTGTCGTGGCCACGCTCGCTGCTGCACACCCGCTCCAGCGCCGCTTGCAGTCCCGTGCGGTTCGCCAGGCCGGTCAGCGCGTCCTCGCTGGCCCGCCGGTCGCTGTCCCGTTCGGCCAGCATGGTGGACACCAGGATGCGGTTGAGCCGGTGTGAAGCAATGCTCATGCTGATCAGGTAGAAAGGAATCTGGATGAACACGATGGCCGTCACGTATTCGCCGGTGAACAGCGCGCCCAGGCACATCGGCCCCATGCTCAGGAAGATCATGACCCCGACCAGCCGGGGCGCGCCGTAATTGCGAAAGCAGATGCCCCCGGCCATGGCGCCGCATGACACCCCCGCCAGCGTCGCCGCCAGCCAATCGCCGTTGATGAAGGTGATGAAGACGCCGTAGCCCACGCTGAACGCCCACAGCAGCGCCAGCAGGATATAGAAGTCGGTATGGGTGTTGCCGCCTGTGCGCGCGGCGCTCAGAGCCCTGCGCAGGACCGTCACCCGGACGATGGCCAGCACCAGTTCCAGGATCAGCCATGAGACATACAGCGGTTCCGGACGGCGCCAGGTCACCACGCCGGCGATCATCAAGGTGTTGATGACCCCGCCCGCAAAGATGGGGAGCGTACCGAACAGACTGGCGATCAGCGCCGCGCGGATATCCTCGGGCGTGTCTTGCCCGCAATGCGTCAGCCAACGCGTCAGCCGCCATTTGGGCAAGCTGAACTTAAGTCCTATATCCACGCCGTCACGTCCATGGCCCTCTACCCGATTTCAGTAGGCTGGCTGGCGTTATAGCAGGTATTTGAAACCTTTAGTATTGTCCTTGGGGGCAATACGGCCGGGGATCACCCGTGGCCGCGATGGCCGCACACCGCGCATTCGGGGTCGCGCTGCACATTCACGCTGCGCCATTGCATGGTGCGCACGTCCAGCCACAGCAAGCGGCCGGACAAGCTTTCGCCCACGCCCGAGAGCAGTTTCAGGGCTTCGGCGGCCTGCATGCTGCCGATGATGCCGACCACCGGCGCGAAGACGCCCATGGTGGCGCAATTGGCTTCCTCGACCTCGTCGGCCTCGGGAAACAGGCAGTGGTAGCAAGGCGCGTTGTCGTCGCGCAGGTCGTACACGCTGACCTGGCCGTCGAAGCGGATCGCCGCCCCGGACACGAGGGGCTTGCGATGCTGGACGCAAGCGCGGTTGATGGCGTGCCGCGTCGTGAAATTGTCGGTGCAGTCGAGCACCACGTCCGCCTGCGCAACGGCGTCGGACAGGGCCTGGCTCTTCAGCCGTTCGACGCGCGCATGGACCCGGGTCTGGGGATTGAACGCGGCCAGCATGTCGCGCCCGGATTCGGCCTTGGGGCGGCCGACGCTGGCGGTCGTGTGCAGGATCTGGCGTTGCAGGTTGCTGAGTTCCACGACGTCGTCGTCGGCCAGCGTGATGTCGCCCACGCCGGCGGTCGCCAGGTAAAGCGCGGCGGGCGACCCTAGGCCTCCCGCCCCTACGATGAGCACACGCGCCGCCAGCAGTTTTTCCTGCCCTTCGATCCCGATTTCGTCCAGCAGGATGTGGCGGGCGTAGCGCAGCAGTTGCTCGTCGTTCATTTGTCCTTGCTGGGCTCGACTCCGGTCGGCGTGATCTTGATGCGCTGCGGCGTTCCGCCGCCGGCCTTGGCGTCGGCCTTGGCCTGGGCGCGGGCGGAGCCCTTCTGCACCGGTTTGCCGGCCAGCAGGTTCAGGGCCTGCTGAAGCTGGAAGTCATCTTTGCCGCCGAATTCAAACACCTTGGCCGGCAGATCGGGGGCGTCCTGATCGGCGCTGGACTTCACTTCGTTGGCGGTCTGCTGGTTGGACAGGTGGCGTTGCAGGTCGGCTTCGCGGGGCAGGCGGAACAGATCGCCTTCCGCCGTATCCGCAACCACGTAATCGGGTTCGATGCCGGTAGCCTGGATGGAACGGCCGCTGGGCGTGAAATAGCGCGACGTGGTGAGTTTGACCGCGGTGGTTTCGGACAGCGGCAGGATGACCTGCACCGAGCCCTTGCCGAACGTGCGGTTGCCCAGCACCTTGGCGCGCTTGTGATCCTGCAGCGCGCCGGCCACGATCTCGGACGCCGAAGCCGAACCCACGTTGACCAGCACGACCATCGGGACGGTCTTGGTCCAGGCCGGCAGGCCCGACAGGTAGTTGCTTTCGCCGCGGGCGTATTCGGAAGGCGTGGCCATGTACTTGTGGCGGGCGTCCGGCGTGCGGCCGTCCGTGGACACCACCAGGGCGTCAGGCGGCAGGAACGCGCCGGACACGCCAATGGCGCTGGTCAGCAGGCCGCCCGGATCGTTGCGCAGGTCCAGCACCAGGCCCTTGGGCGGTTCTTTCGCGCCCAGTTCCTTCAGTTGACGGGCCAGGTCGGCGCCGGTCTTTTCCTGGAATTGGGCGACGCGCACGTAGGCGATGCCGTTGTCCAGCATCTTGCTGCGCACGCTGCGCACCTTGATGATGTCGCGAACGATCTTCAGCACGATCGGCTGCGGACGGTCGGCGCGCATGATGGTCAGCGTGATCGGCGACTTGGGCGCGCCGCGCATGAGCTTGACGGCGTCGTTCAGCGTCATGCCCTTGGTGGGCGTGTCGTCGATCTTGATGATGAGGTCGCCAGCCATCACGCCGGCGCGCGCGGCGGGCGTGTCTTCGATGGGCGAGATCACCTTTACGAAGCCGTCTTCCGCGCCGACCTCGATGCCCAGGCCGCCGAACTCGCCTTGGGTCGCGGTCTGCATTTCGCGGAACGCATCGGCATCCAGATAGGCGGAGTGGGGATCCAGGTTCGACACCATGCCGGAGATGGCATTGTCGATCAGGGTCTTGTCGTCGACGGCCTCGACGTAGTTGTTCTTGATGGCGGCAAATACATTGCTCAGTTGCCTGAGCTCGTCCAGAGGCAGGGGGCTGCCGCGCTGGGCGACCGCAGTCACGCCCACGCTTAACAACACACCAGCCACCGCACCGATGGCAATCAGACCGAAACCGCGAAACTTACGAGTGCCCATGCACACTTCCCGAATTATTTGCCAACGATGTATTTGCCAACGATGCTTTTGCCATCGATGTCAATCTACTGGGCCAGCCACTGGGCTGGGTCCACAGGAGCGCCACGATGGCGAATTTCAAAGTATAGGCCGGATTCCACTTGGCCGCCGGTTGCCCCTACCGTAGCGATAGTATCGCCACCCGTCACCGAATCTCCCACCCTTTTGAGCAGGCTTTGGTTGTAAGCATAGACGGTGAGGTATTGCTGCCCATGATCCACAATGATGAGATTGCCGAAACCGCGTAGCCAATCGGCGTAGACCACCGTGCCGGGGGCCACCACCTTGACGGGCGTTCCCTCGGCCGCGCGCAGCACCACGCCTCGCCATACGCCGCCGTCCGGGCGGTCCACCCCGAAGCGGCCCTGCACCTGGCCGCGCACCGGCATCGTCAGCCCATGGCGCAGGCCGTTGCCCCCGCCGACCGGCGCCGCGCGGGCGGTCTGCTGGGCCGGCGCGCCGCGGGTTGGAGTGGTGGACTCGTCCGTGGGTTCCGTCTTTTTGGGCGGATCCGCGGGTTTTACAGGAGGAGGCGTCTCGGCGGGACCGGTCACGCGGGTCTGCCGCTGGTCAGCCGGACGCAATCCGGCGGCGTCCGGGTCGGCCACGGCCACGGGGCCGCGCCCCTGGCGGGCGGCCGCCTCGACCTGTTCGCGCGCCTGGGCGGCTTCCTGGGCCTCGCGGGTGTCGCGGTCGCGGCGGGCGCTGTCCGCGGCGACCTTGCGGTCAGCCTCGGCCTTCCTGCGGGCCTCGTCGGCCCGGCGCTCGGCCTCGGCGCGCTTCTTGGCCTCTTCGGCCGCGCGCCGCGCTTCCTCGGCCCGGCGGGCTTCTTCGGCTTTCTTGCGCGCCTCTTCCGCCTTGCGGGCCTCTTCGATCTGCTTGGCGATGGCCGCATCCAGATCCGTGATCAGGCGCGACAGGCGCTGGTCGTCGCGCCCGAGCTTGTTGGCCTCGGCGCGCTGGGCTGCGATCTGCCCTTCAAGCTGGGCCAGCAGCGTGGCTCGCTCTTTCTGCTGCCCGACCAGCGCGGTCTTCTGTTCGGAGGTTTCGGCGACGACTTGTTCGATCTCGGCGCGCCGGGCGTCGGCACGGCCCTGCAGGGCAGCCAGGCGGTCGATATCCGTCCGCAGCGCCTGCACGGCGCTGGCCCGGGCTTGGGACACGTAATCCAGGTAGCCCAGGTTGCGGCCCAGCACCTGGGGATCGTCGCCCGACAGAAGCGCCGTCCAGGGCGACAGGCCGCTGGTGTATTGGGTGCGGAGCTGGTCGGCCAGTTCGACGCGGCGCTTGGCCAGCACGGCCTCTTGCGCGCCGATCTGTTTTTCCAGGCTGGCCAGGTCCGCCTGCGCCTGGCGGTTGGCATCGGCCAGTTCCTTCAGGCGCAGGTTGATCTTGGAGATGGACGATTCCGACTGCTTGAGCGCATCGGCCGCTTCCTTGCGGGCGGCCTCGCGGCCATCGATGTCCTTTTGCAGCGTCTCGATGCGGTCGCGCAAGGCGGCCTGCTGCTTTTCGGCGTCGGACTGGCGCCCGGCAAGGTCATTGGGCGCGGCGCGAGCCGACAACGCCCCACTGGCCAACATGACCGCCAACAACAACCCTGCCGTGCGACGCATAGAGATATCAGTCCTTCTTGGCCTTGCCCTGGGCTGCCACCGCAGCCATGGCCGCCTCGATCTCGGCGGCATCGCCCAGATAATAGTGGCGGATGGGGCGCAGGTCATCATCCAATTCGTAGACCAGGGGCTGGCCGGTCGGAATATTCAGGTTGACGATGTCGTCATCCGACACATTGTCCAGATGCTTGATCAGCGCGCGCAGGCTGTTGCCGTGAGCGGCGACCAGCACCTTGCGGCCCGAGCGGATGGCCGGGGCGATGGATTCGTTCCAGAACGGCAGCACGCGGGCCACGGTGTCCTTCAGGCACTCGGTGGCGGGCAACTGATCGGCGGGGATCTTGGCGTAGCGGCTGTCAAAGCGGGGGTGGCGCTCGTCGTCCAGCGACAGCGGCTCCGGGGCGATGGCGTAGGCACGGCGCCAGACCAGCACCTGCTCGTCGCCATACTTGGCGGCGGTTTCGGCCTTGTTCAGGCCCTGCAGGGCGCCGTAGTGGCGTTCGTTCAGGCGCCAGGTCACGCCCACGGGGGTGTACATGGCGTCCATGGCGTCCAGGGCGATCCACAGGGTGCGGATGGCGCGCTTGAGCACCGACGAGTAGGCCAGATCGAAGGTATAGCCTTCTTTCTTGAGCAATTCGCCGGCCTTGAAGGCCTGTTCGCGGCCGGTTTCGGTCAGGTCGACGTCGGTCCAGCCGGTGAAGCGGTTTTCCAGATTCCACTGGCTTTCGCCGTGGCGCATCAGAACGAGTTTATGCATGGTTTGGCACGCTTGCGGCGCGGGTTAAAGTTAGAGGATGGTTAAAGAATGCGCTCATTTTATAATTGACTGATTTTGCCCTTGATTTTGCCCCGGCGCACCCGTCCACTTCCCGGACGCGGCGCATCAGGGTTCGCCCATACCAGGCTAGTCGACGCACTAGTCGACGCACTACAGGATGCCCCGTGGATCTTCTGCAATTCTTGCTCGATAAAAACAACATCTTCATTGTCGCCGTTACGGTGGTTTCCGGCGTCATGCTGGCCATTCCCGCCTTGCGCAAGGGCCGGACCGGATCGGCCGTCAGCACGACCGAAGCCATCCAGATGGTCAACCAGCGCAATGCCGTCTGGGTCGACGTGCGCCCCGTCGAGCAATTCCAGGCCGGCCACATCGCCCAGGCGCGCAACGTGCCGGCGGCCGATCTGGAACAGAAGGCCAGTTCCTTGCCCAAGAACAAGCCGCTGGTCGTCGTTTGCGACAATGGCCGTGATTCGGCACGCGCCGCCGCCAAGCTGCGCGCCCAGGGCTTCGCGGACGTCGTGCCGCTGGACGGCGGCATGCGCGCCTGGTCGGCCGCCAGCCTGCCGGTAACCCAGAAGGGTTGAACCCGGGGGCCGCGCCCCCATCTACCTATTCTCGTACCCTCAGGAGCGCCTATGAACAAAGTAGTCATGTACAGCAAGGACTATTGTCCCTATTGCGCGCGCGCCAAGGCTTTGCTGGAGCAGCGCGGCGTGGCCGACCTGGAGATCATCCAGATCGACCGGGAACCGTCCCAGCGCGATGTCATGATCGAACGCACCGGTCGGCGCACCGTGCCTCAAATCTTCATCGGCGATACCCATGTCGGCGGTTGCGACGACCTGATGGCCCTGGACCGCTCGGGTGGCCTTGCCCCCCTGCTGAACGGCTAATCGCCCCTTTTTGCCTCTCCCTCCAACGGAAACACTCATGGCTGATCAAGACCAAAACACCCAGCAAGAAGGCGGCAACGACGCGCCCTCGTTCAATCTGCAACGCGTCTACCTGAAAGACCTTTCGCTGGAAATGCCGAACGCGCCGCACATTTTCCTGGAGCAGGAAGCGCCCCAGGTCGAAGTGAGCATCACCGTGGGCGGCCAGCGCCTGGCCGAAACCGTGTTCGAAACCACGGTCACCGTCACCGTCACCACGCGCATCAACGACAAGGTCGTGTACCTGGTCGAAGGCACGCAAGCCGGTATCTTCGAAGCCTCGAACATCCCCGAGGAACAGCTCGATCCGCTGCTGGGCATTGTCTGCCCCACGATGCTCTACCCGTACCTGCGCGCCAACATCGCCGATGCGATCACCCGCACCTCGATGCCGCCGCTGCACCTGACCGAAGTGAACTTCCAGGCCCTGTACGAGCAGCGCATTGCCGAACTGCAACAGCAGCAAAGCGGCGCCAACGGCAGCGACTCGGGCATCATCCTGCCGCCCGGCGCCACCCGCCAGTAAGCACGCCGCGGCGCCCCATGAACCAACCCGCTCAGCCGCGCTTGCGCGTCGCCGTCCTGGGTGCGGGCAGTTGGGGCACCGCGCTGGCGGCGGCCGCCAGCCGCCGCCACCCCACCCAGCTCTGGGCGCGCGACGCCACGCAGGCGGCCGACATGGCCGCCACACACCAGAACGCGCGCTACCTCCCCGGGGTTTCCTTGCCCCCGGCGCTGCACATCTCCTCCGATCTCGACGCCACGCTGCGCGGCCTGCAGGACGACGGCGCCCGCCGCCTGATCGTGCTGGGCGTGCCGGTCGCCGGGCTGACCGCCATTTGCAGCGACCTGTCGCGCCGGCTTCCCGCGCTCGGATTGCAGGACACTCCTATCGTCTGGACGTGCAAGGGCTTCGAAGCCGACACGGCCAGGCTGCCCCATGAAATCATGCGCGAGGCCCTGCCCGGCGCAACCGGCGGCGCCCTGTCGGGCCCGTCGTTCGCACGCGAAGTCGCTCAGGGCCTGCCCGTGGCGCTGACCGTCGCCAGCAGCAGCCCCGCCTTGCGCGAAGCCACCACCGCCGCTTTCCACGGCGCGGCGCTGCGCGTCTACGCCAGCACCGATCTGGTCGGCGTGGAGGTGGGCGGCGCGCTGAAGAACGTCATCGCCGTCGCCTGCGGCATCTGCGACGGACTCGCGCTGGGCACCAATGCCCGCGCCGCGCTGATCACGCGCGGACTGGCCGAAATGACCCGTTTTGGCGTGGCGCTGGGCGCGCAGCCCGAGACCTTCGCCGGCCTGACCGGCCTGGGCGACCTGGTGCTCACCGCCACCGGCGAACTGTCGCGCAACCGGCGCGTCGGCCTGGAAATTGGCGCCGGCCGCAAACTTGCGGACATCCTGGCCAGCGGCATCACCGCCGAGGGCGTGCGCTGCGCCCGCGCCGCGCTGGAACGCGCCCGCGCCATCAATGTCGAACTGCCGATCACCGAGGCCGTGTGCGCCGTGCTGTTCGAAGGCGTGGCGCCCATGACGGCGGTATCCGCCCTGCTGGCCCGCGACGCCCGCTACGAACGCTCCGATTCGGACGACCCGCCGGGCGACCCGTCCGGCGCCGCCTAGGCCGGACGTCCTGGCCCTTCAACGACAACAAGACACCACACACTACCCCGAGGAGACATCCTGCATGATGCAAACCCGCAAATTCCGGGTCGGCCCGCTGCTGCGCGGCCTGTGCCTGAGCCTGGCCGCCGTCCTGCCTGCCGCCGCCCAGGCGGATTGGCCCGACCGCCCGATCCATATGGTCGTGCCCTTCCCGCCCGGTTCGTCTCCCGACATCCTCGCGCGCACCATCTCCGAGCCGCTGTCCCAGGCGCTGGGCCAGCCCATCGTGATCGACAACAAGCCGGGCGCGGGCGGCAATATCGGCACGCGCATGGTGTCGCAGGCCAAGCCCGACGGCTATACGCTGCTCTATACGATCAATGGCCCGCTGGTCACCGCCCCCACGCTATATAAGAAGACACTGGGCTACAACCCGCTGACCGATCTGGATCCGGTCTCCCTGGTGGGCACCAGTCCCAACGTGCTGGTCGTGCCGGGCAGCCTGCAGACGGACAACCTCCAGGACTTCGTCAAACTGGTGAAAGGCCGCGGCAACGCGCTGAACTACGGTTCGGTCGGCCCCGGCAGCTCGGCCCACCTGGCAATGGAGATGTTCAAGGAAAGCGCCGGCATCGACCTGGCTCACATCCCCTATTCCGGATTTCCGCAGGTCATCACCGCCATCATCGGCGGCGACGTCCAGGCCGGCTTCATGGTGCCTGCCATCGCCGTGCCCCAGGCACGCGACGGCAAGGTGAAACTGCTGGCCGTGACCAGCCTGCAACCCAGCGACGCGCTGCCTGGCGTCCCCACCATGGCCTCGCAAGGCTACCCGGACTTCGAGGCCATTTCCTGGAACGCGGTGCTGGTGCCGGCCGGTACGCCCACGCCCATCGTCGAACGGCTCAATAGCGAACTGGCCCGCGTCATCGGCAGCGAGGCGGTCCGCAAGCAGCTTGCGCTGCAGTACTTCACGCCCGCCCCGTCCACGCCCGAAGCCCTGACCGCGCGTATCAAGAACGAAAAGGCGCGCTGGGATCAGGTGATCGAAAAGCTCAAGCTGTCATTGGATTGAGCGCCCGGGCGCCGGCTTGCCGGCGCCTGTAACGAGCCAGCTCCCCGCCCCGCGGCTATGAACCGCCTTCGTAGCCTTGCTGCCGCCAGGCTTCGAACACCGTGACCGCCACGGCATTCGACAGGTTCAGGCTGCGCTGACCGGCCCGCATCGGCAGCCGCAGCCGCTGCTGCGGCGCGAACATCGCCTGATGTTCCTCCGACAGGCCGGCCGTTTCGCGGCCGAACACAAAGACGTCGCCCGGCTTGAAGCTGATGTCGGCCACGCTGCGCTGCGCCTGGGTGGTCAGCGCGTAGATACTGGATGGCGCCGCGCCGGTATCCGCCAGCGCTTCTTCCAGGGTGTCATGCACACGCACCGGCTGCCATTCGTGATAGTCCAGCCCCGCCCGCCGCATGCGGGCGTCATCCAGCTCGAAGCCCAAGGGACGCACCAGGTGCAATTGCGCCCCCGTATTGGCGCACAACCGGATGGCGTTGCCGGTATTGGGAGGGATCTCCGGGCAGACGAGGATGACGTGGAACATGGCGGGTAGAAAGATGAAGTGGGCCGCGGCCGGAAAGCGGCCGCAAGGGTGTGATTGTCGCCGATTTGCCGTGCCCGGCCGCGTAGGCCGCCCCGTGGACCGCCCCACCCTGGCGGCTCAGGGCGTACGCGCGGCCACCAGCACTGTCACGCTGGACGCGCCGGCCTTCAGAAGCGCATGGGCCGCGGCGTTGACGGTACTGCCCGTGGTCATGACGTCATCCACCACGGCCACATGCCGGCCCCGCACCCGTCCCGTACACAGGAACAGGCCGGCCGCGCCCCGCTGCCGGGCGCCCCTGCCCAGCGTGGCCTGCCGGGGGGTCTCGCGCCGCCGGGCCAGCGCGTGGCTGGGCACGGGCAGGGCCAGCTCCGCCGCCAGGCCGCGGGCGATCTCGGCCGCCGGATTCATGCCTCGCTGGCGCAGGGACGCCCGACTGGCCGGAACGGGGACCAGCAGGATTCCAGCGGGCAGGGGCGCGTCGGCGCGGACCGCCGCGGCCATGAGCCGCGCCAGCACCGGCGCCATGCTGAGCCGAAGCTGTGTCTTGAGCATCAGGATCAGGGCGTCGGCCGGCGGTTCATAGTCGAACGCCGCCACCGTGCGGGAAAAGGCGCGGGGTTCGCCCAGGCAGGCGGCGCAGTGGCTTGCACCCGCCGGCGGCCGCAAGCCGCACCGGGGACATCGCGGCGGCGCGCCGGTTGGGGCGGCCGTGACGTCGGCCTGGCAGCCCGGGCAGAGGCGCGCGCCCGCCACCCTGGCGCCGCATAGCGGGCAATCGCAGCCTACGCGCGACAGCAGCCGTCGCCCCATGTCCAGTAGGGGCAATCGGCCCCTGGGACCCGGATGCGCAATAATGTGTGCCATCCCTCATCAAACCATGTTCCGCCCCGGCGCTACCCCGCGGGCGCGACCGAAATGTCCCTGCCAGAATCCGCAACGCTTCCCTCCCTGCCCATCGTCAGCGCCGACGTGCCCCGGCAGTTCGCCCGCCGCGGCGACCTGTCCGACGCCCAGTTCCTCTATGGCGAGGTGGCGCGCCGCATGCTGGGGCGCCTGCAGTACATCCGCGTGCAACCGCAGGCCATGCTGGATGCGGGCTGCGGCGCGGGCGACAACCTGCCCCTGCTGCGCGAACGCTATCCCGAGGCCGCCTACACGGGCCTGGACAATTGCGAGCCGCTTTTGGAACAGGCCCGCAGGCGCCATGCGCTCGCCGGCCTCTCGGCCTGGATCGGCAAGCTGGCCCGCCGTGGCCCGGCGGCCCCGGCCTTCATCAACGCCGACCTGGCCCAAACCGGCCTGGCGCCCGAATCGCTGGAGCTGGTCTGGTCGAACCTGGCCATGCACTGGCACCGCGCGCCGCACGCCGTGCTGGCGGAATGGCGCCGCATCCTGAAAGTGGGCGGGCTGGCGATGTTCTCCTGTCTGGGGCCGGCCACGCTGCGCGAACTGCGTCAGGCGCTGACCGACGCAGGCCTGCGCACCGCCACGCCATCCTTCGTGGACATGCATGACTTCGGCGATCTGCTGGTGGAGAACGGGTTCGCGGACCCGGTCATGGACCAGGAGCTCCTGACCTTGACCTACCGTAGCCCGGAAAAGCTGCTGGAAGACGTGCGCGCGCTGGGGGGCAACCCCGCCGAAGGCCGCCGCGGCGGCCTGGTTGGACGGGACTGGCGCGCACGGCTATGTGCCGCGCTGGAAGCGCAGCGCCGGCCCGACGGCCTTATTGGATTGAGTATCGAAGTGGCCTATGGCCACGCCTGGCGCGCCGCCGCGCATCGCACGGGGGCCGGAGAGACCCGCTTGTCCATCAGCGCGATCGGCGGCAGGCACCGCGGAGACTCCTGAGCAGGAGCTCCGCGCTGGGCAGGCTTAGTGCAGGCGTTCCGGCACGGTGACGCCGGGTTCGGACGCCGACAGGGCCTGCATGGGTTCGGACGTGGCGCGGCTCCGGCGGCGCAGCACGGCCGTGGGCTCGGCGGGGGCGGCGGCAGGCGCCGATTCGCCGCGCCAGGCATTCGACATGGCTTCCACCACCAGCGGCAGATCGCGCAGCCGATGGTACTGGCTGCGCAACCAGCGCGAATCGTTGCCGCTGCGCATGGCCTCGTCGCGCAGGGCGGCGATCATGTCACCCGTGCCCAGTTCTTCGGCCACCGGCATCAGGCGCTGGAACACGGCGCGCAGATGGTCGATCAAGCGCAGGCGCTGCCCGTCCGGCGTCACATAGCTGCCCTGCAGCCCGAAGCGGCAGGCCTGGAAGTGATTGCTGCGGTAAGACAGCCAGGCGTTGTCGTTGGGGTCGTCCTCGCGCATCAGCAGAACGGCCAGGGCCTGGGCAAACGCGGCGATCTGGCAGGCGCGTTCCACCGTGAGCGGCGTGTCGCAGACCCGGATTTCGACCGTGCCGAACTCCGGCTTGGGGCGGATATCCCAGTAGAGGTCCTTGATGCTCTCTGCCAGGCCATAGGCCCGAAGCTGGGCCAGGTGGGCTTCGAACTGGTACCAGTCCTTGACCTCGGGCGGCATGTGGCCGGCCAGCGGGAAACTGTTGACCGCGTTCAGGCGCGAGCACGAAAACAGCGTATCCACACCCTCGCAATACGGCGACGACGCCGACAGCGCGATGAAATGCGGCACATAGGGCGACAGGCGGCGCAGCAGCTTGATGGAGTCGTCGCCGCTTTTCACGCCCAGGTGGATGTGCTGGCCAAACACCGTAAATTGACGCGCCAGGTAACCGTACATTTCGGCCAGGTACTGGAAGCGCGGGGTATCCGAGATGGAGCGCTCTTGCCAGCGCATGAAGGGGTGGGCGCCACCGCCCGCGACAGACACGCCAACGGCATCGGCCGCCTCGACCAGAGCGTCGCGCATTTCGCGCATTTCGGCCAGCAGGCCCATGGGGTGCTCGTGCACCGAGGAGTTCAGTTCGATCATGGACCGCGTGATTTCGGGTTTGACGCGGTCGGCTATGGGGTGGTTGGCCATCTGGGCCAACAGTTCGTCGGAGGCTGCGGTAAGGTCAAAACTGCGCGGGTCGATCAGTTGCAGCTCGAGTTCGATGCCCAGGGTGTTGGGGGCCGACGAAATGAACGGGATCTGTTCCATCTCGGACTCCTTTTGAATGTTTGGATGAGGGTACGCGCCGTTCGACCTTGAAGCCCGGCAACCTCCCGGGGGGCACTAGACGGCGACTTGTGAACGCATGATAGCCGCAGCTTTGTGGCAAAAAGAATGAAAATCGTGACATTTGTGTGCAACATCGCGAAGCATCCGGTTTTTCCCTCTGAGAGAACGTGAGCGAGCGCTTACAACATAGAAACGACGCGGGCTGCCGGCCCGCGGCGTCCGCGAAGCCAGACAGAGAGGGGGTTTCAGATGGGGGCGGGAGAACCCTTATCAGGGTTTACCCCAGTAAAAAATCGGCCAGGGCGGCCTATTTGCGCCAGAAGATCGGCGTGAACAACACCAGCACGGTCAGCAGCTCCAGGCGGCCTATCAGCATCGCGAAGGTGCATACCCAGATCTGGAAATCGGACAGCACGGCGAAGTTGCCCATGGGGCCTACCGGCCCCAGCCCGGGACCGGTGTTGTTGATGCTGGCGAACACGGCGGAGAAGGCCGTGATGGGGTCCAGCCCCGACAGCAGCAGCAGGCTGGTGAACACCGCGATCGACAGCCCGTAGAACAGCATGAAGGCGAGCACGGACGACATCGTCCGGGTTTCCACCGCGCGGCCGTTGATCCGGACAGGGCTGACCGCGTGCGGGTGCAGCATGGTCACCAGCTCATTGCGGGCCTGCTTGACCAGCAGGATCGCGCGGATCATCTTGATCCCGCCCCCGGTCGACCCCGCCGACGTGGCGAAGCCGGACAACAGCAGCATCGTCAGCGGCGCGAACAGCGGCCACTGCGCGAAGTCGGTGTTGGCGTAGCCCGTGGTGGTGGCCATGGAAATGGTGTTGAACATGCCGTAGCGCAGCGCTTCGAGGGGCTCGGCATAGACGCCCTTCAGGTACAGGAACACCGAAATGACCAGCCCGACCCCCAACACCACGGCCAGGTAAGGGATGGCTTCCGGGCAGCGCAGATAGGCGCGCGGGCTGCGCTGCCGGAACGCGTTGAAGTGGGTGGCGAAGTTGATGCCCGCGATCAGCATGAACACCATGGCCACCATTTCCACCGCCACCGAGTCGAAATGCGCAAACCCGTCGTCCCAGGTGGAAAACCCGCCAAGGCCCATGGTGGTGGCCATGTGGCACCAGGCCTCGAACCAGGACAGCCCGGCTGCCCGGTAGGCCAGAAAGCACAGGATCGAAAACACGAAATACACCGCGTACAGGGCCTTGGCCGTGCTGGCGATGCGGGGCGTCAGCCGTTCGTCCTTCATGGGCCCGGGGGTCTCGGCCCGCACCACCTGGTGCCCGCCGACCCCGAGCAGGGGCAGAATCGCCACGGCCAGCACCAGGATGCCCATGCCGCCGATCCAGATCAGCGTCGCGCGCCACAGGTTGATCGACGCGGGCAAGGCGTCCAGGTTGGTCAGCACGGTGGCCCCGGTGGTCGTCAGCCCCGACATGGCCTCGAAGTACGCGCCCGTGAACGACAGCGGCAGCCCCGCGCCATGGAAATAGAGCAGCAGCGGGATCGCCGCCAGCAAAGGCAGGCCGGCCCACACCGCCGACACCAGCACGAAGCCGTCGCGCGCCCGCAGTTCGCTGCGGTTGCGGCGGGTCAGCGCGGCCAGGCCGCCGCCGATGCCCACCGAGATCAGAAAGCCGTTCAGGAAGGCCTCGCGCGCCGCATCGCCGCCCACATACGCGACCAGCAGCGGAATCAGCATGGTGAGGGCGAACATCACCATGGTGAGGCCCAGGATGTAAAGGGTGGCCAGGATGCGCTTCATGGGGCTTATCCGGCCGCGCGGGGCCCGCGAGACGGTGAGGGGCGGCCGCGCATCAGAAGAACGACGCCGAGACTTGGAACAGCTTTTCCACGCGCGGCATCTGCCGGCGCGAGGGCACGAAGACGATCACGTGGTCATCGGTCTCGATCACGGTGTCGGCGTCCGGCAGGATGATTTCTTCGCCGCGCACCAGCGCCCCGATGCTGGCGCCCTTGGGCAGGCTGATCTGCCCCACCGCGCGCCCCACCACCTTGGAGGTGGAGCGGTCGCCGTGGGCGATGGCTTCGAGCGCCTCGGCGACGCCCTGGCGCAGCCGGTGGACGGCGGCCACGTCGCCGCGGCGCACGTGGCGCAGCAGTTCGCTCATGGTGGCCTGCGACGGCGACACGGCGATATCGATATGGCTGCCCTGCATCAGTTCGCCATAGGCCTGGCGGTTGATCAGCGCGATCACCTTGCGGGCGCCCAGGCGCTTGGCCAGCAGCGAGGACATGATGTTGTCCTCGTCGTCGCTGGTCAGGGCCAGCCAGGTGTCCATGTCCTCGATGTTCTCGCGTTCCAGCAGGGCTTCGTCGGTGCCGCTGCCATGCAGGACCAGCACGCTGTCGGGAAGCTGGGTCGCCAGGTACTCGCAGCGCTTCAGGTCGTGTTCGATGATGCGGACGCTGTATTTTTCTTCGGCGAGCTGGCGCGCCAGGCGCAGGCCGATATTGCCGCCACCCGCGATCATCACGCGGCGCACGGCCCGTTCGGCGTCGCGCAACTGCCGCACCGCGCGGCGGGCGTGGTCCGAATCGACCACCAGCACGACCTCGTCGCCCGGGGCTATGACGGTGCCGCTGCCGGCTCGCAGGGGCCGGCCGCCGCGCAGCACGTCGATCACGCGCGCTTTCACGTCGGGCCAGACATCGCGCAGCTTGTCGACGGGCGAATGCGCCATCGGGCTGCCATGCCCCACCCTGACGGTCACGACGCAAACGCGCCCTTCGGCGAATTCCACCACCTGCAAGGCTTCGGGAAACTCGATCAGGCTGTGCAGGTAGGTCGTGACGCTGCGTTCGGGGCTGATCAGCGCGTCGATGCAGAAACCGTCTTCGCTCATGAGTTCCGGATGTTCGGGGAACTCGGCGGAGCGGATCCGGGCGATGCGCCGGGGAATGTTGAACAACTGGCGCGCGATCTTGCAGGCGACCATGTTGGCCGTGTCGGAGGCCGCACAGGCGATGAAGAGGTCGGTGTCGGCCGCGCCCGCGTTTTCGAGCACGGACACCTGCGAGCCGTCGCCAAGGACGACACGCAGGTCGAAGTGTTCTTGCAGATACTGAAGCTGGGCGGGGTCGGAATCGATGACCGTGATGTCGTTTTGCTCGGACACCAGGTTCTCCGCCACGCTGGTGCCTACGCGACCAGCGCCCATGATCAGGATCTTCATGTGCTGCGCTTGCGCGCCGACTCGATGCCCAATTGCTTGAGCTTGCGGTAGAGGTGGGTGCGTTCCAGCCCGGTCCGTTCGGACACGCGCGTCATGCTGTGGCTTTCCCTGACCAGGTGGTATTCGAAATAGATGCGCTCGAATTCGTCGCGCGCTTCCCGCAGCGGCTGGTCGAGCGAGATGCTGCCCAGCTGGCCGTTGGAGGCCACCGGGGCATCGCCGACGGGCGCCGCGGCTTGCACGGGAGGATCCAGCTCGTCTTCCAGGGCCACCACCGGGCTGATCGCGGCCGGGTGCGCGGCGGCCGGCGCCGGATGCGGAGCCCGCCCTCGTGCCAATCCCGCGGCGACGGTCTTCAGCAGACGTTGCAGCGTGATGGGTTTTTCCAGGAAATCCATGGCGCCGATGCGCGTGGCCTCGACCGCCGTATCGATGGTGGCGTGGCCGCTCATCATGATCACCGGCATGTCGAGCAGACCTTGCGATCCCCATTCCTTCAGCAGGCTGACGCCATCGGTGTCGGGCATCCAGATGTCCAGCAACACCAGATCGGGCCGCATGCGAAGGCGCGCGGCGCGCGCTTGCGCCGCATTTTCGGCCAGTTCGACCGTGTGTCCTTCGTCGTAAAGGATTTCCGACAAAAGCTCGCGTATACCGACTTCGTCGTCAACCACCAGAATTCTGGCCATAAAGCATCCACCTATTGCGTAGCCGCATTATCCTTTTCTTGCGCGGTCGCGTCCATAGTGTCGGACCCGGGAGCCAGCCGGGTCAACAAGATGGAAATCCGCGCGCCCCCTTCCTTGCGGTTTGCAAGGTCGATACGTCCGCCATGCTCTTCCACAATCTTGCGGACGATTGCCAATCCTAACCCAGTCCCGTGGGACTTGGTGGTTACGTAGGGCTCGAACGCGCGCTGCATGACCTGGGGCGGAAAGCCCGGCCCGGTGTCCGCAACCGTGAACCGCAGGGCCTGATGCTCCGCGCGATCGGGCTGCTCGCTGCGCATGAGCTGGGTCGTCACGCTGACGCGCCCCTGCCCGCCCAGCTCCGCGATCGCGTCGCGGGCGTTGGACAGCAGGTTGTGTATCACCTGCCGCAACTGGGTCGGGTCGCCTTCGATGTCGGGCAGGTCGGCCCCCAGGCTCACGTCCAGATTCAAGGCTTTTTCGGTCAGGCGCGGCGAGCCGCCGTCGGGTTCCCAGCCATACAGCGAGAGCACGTCCGCCACCAGGGCGTTGAAATCGATGCGCTGCATGACGGCCGGCGGCGTACGCGCATACTCGCGGAAGTCGTCCACCATCTGCTTCAACGACGCCACCTGATTGACGATGGTGTTGGTGGAGCGCTCGACGATCTGGGCCTCGGCCGGCGGCAGCTTGCCTTCCAGCTTCATGGCCAGGCGTTCGGCGGAGAGCTGGATCGGGGTCAGCGGGTTCTTGATCTCGTGGGCCAGGCGGCGCGCCACCTCGCCCCAGGCCACCGTCCGGTTGGCCGAGATCACTTCGGTGATGTCGTCGAACACCACCAGGTAGCCGTTGCCGCGCCCGTCCACCCGCAGATGGGTGCCGCGCGCCAGCAGCGTGAGCGGCTGCGGCGCGATGAGCCCATCGCCTTGGACCGGGCCGATCTCGAACTGCTGCTGCCAGTGCTGGCGTTCAGAGCCGACCGCCGCGTGGGTGGAAAAGGCCTGCCGCACGATATTGGCGAACTCCAGCATCCCGTCCACGGTCTCGAGCGGACGGCCGATGACCGAGCGCAGGTCCGCCCCAAGGATGGTCTGGGCGCCCTGGTTGACGGTGGTGACGCGGAACGACTCGTCGAACACCAGCACCCCGGAGGACAAGTTGGAGAGCACGCTTTCCAGGTAGACGTTGGAGCGTTCCAGCTGCTGGCGATTGCTTTCGACCATGCGCCGCGCCTCGTCGAGCTGGCGCGTCATGGCATTGAACGAGCGGGTGAGCTGGCCCACTTCGTCGCGCTCGGGGGGTTCGGGCAGCGGCCGGTAGTCGCCCACGCCCACGGCCTGCGTGCCGCCCGCCAGGCTGAGCAGCGGACGCACCAGACGCTTGGACAGCGACAGCGCCACCGCGATGGCCCCGAAGGCGGCCAGCAGCAGGGCCAGCGTCAGGGTGATGCCATAGAGCTTGCGCAGGCCCAGCCGCGACAGCGCCAGTTCCTGGTAGTCGCGAAAGCCCTGCTGCACGAGGTTGGCGTTGTGCGCGATCTGCTCGGGCACCGGCTGCAGCAACTGCAGCCAACGGGGCTCCGAGGCCGGCCCCAGCAGATTGTCGTACCGGTCCGGCCCGTTGAGCGGAATCACCACGCGCAGGTGCAGGCCGCCTTCGGCGCCCGCCGTCACGGGATCATCGGCCTCGGCCGCGGAATATCCGCGCGACAACCGCAACTGGTTCATGACGGTGGAAGGGGGCATGGCGGGCAGAAGCTGGCCGTATTGGCTGGTCGAAAACGCCACCATGCGGCCGCTGCCGGTGAACACCATGGCTTCCTGCACGCCATTGGCCTCGCGCAGGCGCGTCAGGGCAAGCATCACGCCGCTGTCGGTGCTGCGATTGAGCTCCATGGCCATGGACCGCGCGCGCACGTCCAGGTCCGCCAGCAGCGAATCGAGCGCGGCGCGGCCCAGGTTCAAGCCGGCTTCGAGGGCCGTGTCCACGCGCACGTTGAACCAGGATTCGATCGACCGCGACATGAACTGCACCGACACGGTGTAGATCAGCGCGCCGGGCACCACGCCGATCAGCGCGAACGCAAGCGAAAAGCGCGCGGTCAGCCTGGCGCCGAACTGCCGGCGGCGAATCTGCCGGGCCAGCCGCACCGTCAACGCCACCACCCAGATGAAGAGCGCCAGCGCAAAAATGCCGTTCAGAACCAGCAGCGTGTCGTAATAGCGGGCAAAGCGCGAGGCGTTTCCGGTGGACCATGCCAACAGGCCCAGCAGCGCCAGGCCGCTCACGGCGCCAACCATCAGGGCCAGCCGAAGCAAGAGCCTCATTTGGGATTCTTCTCCTTGTCGCCAAGCCTGAACGAGAAGTCCATCCACGGGGTGCCCTGCGCCCAGGAACTGCTGTTCAAGGCATTGACCTGGAACGGCCGGGGCAGCAGCGAGGTGTCCAGGCGCAGGCGCAATTGCCCGCCGTAAACCACCCCTTCGTCGAAATCGGCCGCATCCGCCACCCGCCAATTGCGGATATGGCGGATCACGCTCATGGCGTCATCCAGCGAGGCTACCGGGAAAGACAGTTCACCCACGCCGGCGCGCCACTGGCGAGTCAGCGCGTTGTACACCACGCGCCAGGTCCGGGACGTGTCCACCAGGGATGCATCGAACCAGTACCAACGTTCGCGGGTAATGGTCAGGTCGGCGGTGAAATACAGCGGCACACCGCGTTGGGCGGCGTCCCGCAACTGCTGATTCAGTTCAAATTCGATGTCCGCGTCGATTTCGAGATTGCCCTCGCGAATCACCGGCTCCACCCTGGCGACCCGGGGTTCGGACGCATGAGCTGCGCCACCCGGCGCTATGGAAACCAAGGCAGATACCAGCAACAACCCAAGAATTAAGCGCGAAATAATGGACATACGGCACCGGAACTACGTCATGCCCCTATTCTTGGCGATTCAGGACTGCTTGGCAAACAAGGCGTAGAAAAACCCGTCGTGTTGCGCCGCGGGTGTTGCATCGACCGCAACTGGCAGCAATTGACCGGGTGCATCCAGCCGTGTCGCCTCGGGGTGGCGCTGCAGGAATTCCAGGGCCTGGCGCGCGCCTTCGATCGGGAAAACCGAGCAGGTCACATAGAGCAGGCGGCCGCCGGGTGCCACCGTCGACCACAGCGAATCAAGAATCCGGGCCTGCAAGGTGGCCGTGCGGCGCACGTCGTTTTCCCGGCGCAGCCAGCGGATGTCCGGATGCCGGCGCACGATGCCCGAGGCCGTGCAGGGCACGTCCGCCAGCACTGCGTCGAAGGGCTTGCCGTCCCACCAGGCGTCCAGGTCGGCGGCGTCGGCCGCTTTCATCTGGACGCGCTTGCTTGCCAGCCCCAGACGCTCCAGGTTCTGCTCCACGCGGACCAGCCGGTCGGCATCGGCGTCCAGCGCCAGCAGGTCGATATCGGCCAGTTCCAGCAGATGCGCCGTCTTGCCGCCCGGCGCCGAGCAGGCGTCCAGGACCCGCATGCCGTCGGCGGGCGCCAGCAGCTCGGCCGCCAATTGCGCGCCCGCGTCCTGGACCGACCACCAGCCTTCGGCGAAGCCGGGCAATTGCATCACGGGTTTGGGCGTGCCGAGCACCACGCCGGCCTGGCCCACGGGTTCGGCCGCCAGGCCCGCGTCCTGAAACGCGGCCAGCACCTGCTCGCGGCTGGCGCGCCGGCGGTTGACGCGCAGGGTCAGCGGCGCCGGCAGGTTGGCCGAGGCCAGGATCTCGCGCCATTGCTGCGGATAGGCCACGGTCAGTTGCTTGACCCACCAGCCGGGATGGTTCCATTGCGCCTCGGGGCTGTCGGCCACCGCGGCCTCCAGCGCCGCGCGCTCGCGCAGGAAACGGCGCAGGCAGGCGTTGAGCATGCCCTTGAAGGACGCCAGGCTGCGCGTATTGGACGCCGCCGTCACTGCCTGATCCACCACCGTGTGCGGCGCGTATACGGGCATGCCCGGCAAGGCCGCGGCGGCGTCGCCTTCTTCCTTCAGCAGGGTCAGCGACACCAGCAGCAGGGATTCGAAGAGGACGCTCGGGTAACGCTGCACCAGCTCGCGGCCCACGGCGTCGGCCCAGCCCAGGTAGCGCATCGCGTGGAACGACACGGCCTGGGTGGCGGGGCGCAGGGCGGATTCGACATCGGTCAAGGCGTCCGTCAGGGAACGGCCATCCAGCACGCCCTCGACCACCCCCGCGCTGGAAAGAAGAACGGAGGAAAGCGGAGGGGCCAGATGGGGGGAGTCGGAACGCGTGGACATGGTGCGAAATCAAAGGATAAGACCGCTATGGTAGCCGGACCTGGACGAACGGCGGCGGCCACGGCAAACTGGCCGCCTGCCACGGAGTGCCGTCATGACCCTTGCCACGCTGCTGCTCTTCATCCTGGCCTCGGCCGTGACGATCATCACGCCCGGCCCCACGGTCCTGCTCGCCATGAGCAACGGCTCGCGCCACGGCGTACGGGCAGCCTGCTGGGGCATGGGCGGGGCGGTGCTGGCGGACCTGATCCTCATCGGCGCGGTGGCCTCCGGCCTGGGCGTGGTGCTGGCGGCCTCCGAAATCGCCTTCCAGATCATCAAGTGGGCAGGCGCCGCCTACCTGGCGTGGCTGGGCTGGAAGATGTTGCGCTCCGACGCCGCGCTGGTGCTGCCGTCCGCGCAGCCCGGCGCCGCCCGGCCGAAGGGGCCGGCCCTGGGGCTGCGCAGCTTCGTCGTCGCCCTGACCAACCCGAAGGCGCTGCTCTTCATGTCCGCCTTCCTGCCGCAGTTCATCAACCCCGCCGCGCCGCTGCCGGCGCAGTACGCCATTCTGGCCGGCGTCATGGCGCTGATGAATGTCGCGGTGATGCTGGCCTACGCGGCGCTGGGCGCGCAGATGGTGCGCGCATTTCAGGCCGGGGGCCTGCGCTGGCTGAACCGCGTCTGCGGCGGATTGCTGATCGGGCTCGCGGGTACGCTGGCGCTGTACCGCCGCGCGGGGCCCTGAGCGGCAAGGCGCCCAACCGTGAAACGGGGACGCACCATCCGCGGGCGATGCGCCGCGTTACCGTCAAAATAACGGCCCCCCGCCCTGCCGCTAAAATTGCGCACGTTTTGATCACTGGCGCCGACACACGCGCCCACCGAGGTATTCCATGTCTTCCCCCAAAGTCGGCTTCGTCAGCCTGGGCTGCCCGTAAGCCAGCGAAGATACCCGAGGTCAGTTCACGACGGCGGCGGTCGGACTGATTCTGAATCTGACGAATCGGCCTCATTATGTTGGACAAAGGCGGTTGCAGGACGCCTGAAGCAGGCCGAGGCCGCGGAGATCCTGATGGTGTCTAGGCCGCGCGTGTCCGACGTGGTGAACAAGAAGACAGCAAAGTTCACCATCGACGCGCTGGTGGAGATGTTGAGTCGGGTCGGGAAACCGGTCCGGCTGGCGATTGGATGAGCGCCTCCCCCTCTTGCCCTACGGCAATGCCGTATAATTTAAAATTAGCCTTCGCCATCATCGTGGCACGACGGCCTACCCCCTGGGACGCCACATACAGGCCCACCCGACTTTTGAAGAACTATGAAGAATGCAGCTGCCCCGACAGCGCGCAGCGCAGGATGGCAGGCGTCGCATATCAGCGAAGCACGCAGCCGCGTGGGCCTGCCGCAGACGGATTTCGCTGAACTGCTGGGCGTGAGCGTACGCACTCTGCAAGATTGGGAACAAGGACGCCGCACCCCCTCGGGCGCGGCGAAGACCCTGCTGCAGGTGGCGATGCTTCACCCCGAGACCCTGCGAGAGCTGCCCCCGTGGCGCGCTAACGAGCACGCTGAATCTTGAAGCCTGCCGCCCCGGCTTCACCCGACACGAACAACACATCCGCCACGCAACACGCTTGCCGCGCGATTTTTTGGTGAACGACATTGGAAATCCTCGAAACCTCCCGGCCTGGCAAGGGCCCCGGCAAAACCAACAGCGCTGACGCGAACGCGTCCGTCGCCGCCCCCCTGGCCGACACCATCGCCGCCGCCAACGCCGCCGGCCGAACCCCACGCGTGGGGTTCGTTTCCCTGGGCTGTCCTAAAGCCCTGGTCGATTCCGAACGCATCCTGACCCAACTGCGCACCGAAGGGTACGAAGTCACGCCCGACTACAACGACGCCGACGTCGTCGTGGTCAATACCTGTGGTTTCATCGACAGCGCCAAGGCCGAATCGCTGGAAGCGATCGGCGAGGCCATCGCCGAAAACGGCAAGGTCATCGTCACCGGCTGCATGGGCGTCGAGGAATCGGTGATACGCAACGTCCACCCCAGCGTGCTGTCGGTGACCGGTCCGCAGCAATATGAAGAAGTGGTGCGCGCCGTGCATAGCGCCGCGCCACCCAAGAAGGACCACAATCCCTACCTGGACCTGGTGCCGCCGCAAGGCGTCAAGCTCACGCCGCGCCACTACGCCTACCTGAAAATTTCGGAAGGCTGTAATCATCGCTGCAGCTTCTGCATCATCCCCTCGATGCGCGGCGACCTGGTCAGCCGCCCGGTGGGCGACGTGCTGAGCGAAGCCGAACGCCTGGTGAAAGCCGGCGTGAAGGAACTGCTGGTGATCTCGCAAGACACCAGCGCCTATGGCGTGGACATGAAGTACCGCAGCGGCTTCTGGAACGGCCGGCCGGTCAAGACCCGCATGACCGAGCTCTGCGTGGCCTTGTCCGAAATGGGCGTCTGGACGCGCCTGCATTACGTGTATCCCTATCCGCACGTGGACGAGGTGATTCCGCTGATGGCCGAAGGCAAGATCCTGCCGTACCTGGACATCCCGTTCCAGCATGCCAGCCCGCGCATCCTGAAGGCCATGAAGCGTCCGGCCTTCGAAGACAAGACGCTGGCGCGCATCAAGCGCTGGCGCGAGATCTGTCCGGACCTGACGATCCGGTCGACCTTCATCGTCGGCTTTCCCGGCGAAACCGAAGAAGACTTCCAGTACCTGCTGGACTGGATGCAGGAAGCGCAGCTCGACCGCGTCGGCTGTTTCCAGTATTCGCCGGTGGAAGGCGCGCCCGCGAATCTGCTGGACGACCCGGTGCCCGACGACGTCAAGCAAGACCGCTGGGAACGCTTCATGGCCTTGCAGCAGTCCATCTCGACCGCGCGCCTGGCCCTGAAGGTAGGCCGCGAGATCGATGTGCTGATCGACGAAGTGGACGAGGACGGCGCCGTGGGCCGCAGCGCCGGCGACGCTCCGGAAATCGACGGCTGTGTCTACGTCAGTTCGGAAACGCCGCTCAAGGCGGGCGACATGGTGCGCGTGCGCGTCACGGACTCGGACGAGTACGACCTCTGGGCCGACGCGCTGTAAGCGTCGTTCAAACAAGCGCCGTTCAAACCAGCGCCGGCATGCGGAATTCCCGCATGCCGGCGCTGGATCCTCACCTGCCGCCGTCTTGCGGCGCTCAGGTCTTGGCCAGGAAGTCCGACATGTCGTCGGCGTGCTCTTCTTCCACCGCCAATATCTCTTCAAGCATGCGGCGCGTCGTGGAATCCTGCTCGCCCAGATATTCGATCATCTGCCGATAGCTGTCGATGGCGATGCGCTCGGCGATCAGGTTCTCCTTGATCATGTCTTCCAGCGAATTGCCTTCGACGTACTCGGAGTGGCTGCGTTCCAGCAACCCCTTGGGCGACAGGTTCGGCTCGCCGCCCAGCTGGACGATGCGTTCGGCCAGCATGTCGGCGTGCTCCTGTTCCTGCGTGGCATGCGCGGCGAACTCGGCGGCGACGGGCTCCGCATTCAGGCCGCGCGCCATGAAGTGGTGGCGCTTGTAGCGCAGCACACAGACGATCTCGGTGGCGAGCGCTTCGTTAAGCAGCTTCAGCACCGTTTCCCGGTCGGCGCGATAGGTGTCGGTGACGGCGCCGGACTCGATGTCCTGGCGCGCCTTGGCACGGATCGCCTTCACATCCATCTCGAACGGGCGGCTCGCTTGCTGCGGGGTGCGCGTTGCTTGTTCCATATCGTTAGCTCCTCTTGGTCAGTGAAAGCAGGACGACGCTGGACTTCCAGTCGTTTTCGCAAAGTTCAGTCTACCGATCATGGCGGAACATGCTGTGTCCAAACATTGCCCATGACCCCGAATCGCCTGCGATGGCGGCCGTCCGAAGGCCCTCTCAAACCTTGCGTAAACTAACGGCTTCCCGAAAGACCCGTGACGCATTCTGTAACGGGACCGGCAACCTTCCACCCTGTCATGACTCTGAAGAACATCTGCGTGTACTGCGGTTCCAACCCCGGAACCCGGCCCGAGTACATCGAACAAGCCCGCGTGCTGGCTCGCGAACTCGTCAAGCGCGACCTCGGCCTGGTGTATGGCGGTTCGGTGGTCGGCATCATGGGCGTGGTGGCCAATGAAGTGCTGGCCGGCGGCGGCCGCGTGATCGGCGTGATCCCGGAGCTTCTGCTGAAGAAGGAACAGGCGCACCTCGGGCTGACCGAATTGCACATGGTGCAGAATATGCATGAACGCAAGGCCATGATGATGGAAAAGGCCGACGGGTTCGTCGCCTTGCCCGGCGGCGCCGGCACGCTCGAAGAGTTCTTCGAGGTCTGGACCTGGGCGCAACTGAACATGCACCAGAAGCCCTGCGGGCTGCTGAACGTCGCGGGGTATTACGATGCGCTGATGCAATTCGTGGACCACTCCGTCGAAGAAGCCTTCATCCGCCCCCAGCATCGCGACATGCTGGTGGTGGAAGAAGACCCCGCCCTGCTGCTGGACCGCTTTGCCATCTACGAGCCGCCCAACGTCTCGAAGTGGTTTGACCCGGTCAAAGCCTGACCTTTCTCGAGCCCCTAACGGAAGCCCCCGCAATGCCCACCGATTCGTTGTTCCCTTCCTGCACCGAGTCCGTATTGCGCGACTATTTTCACGCCAAGGACGAGAACCGCCCGCATTACATGGCGCGCGCGTTCGCACCCGACGCGGTGCTGAAGATGGCGCTGCGCACGCAGGCCATCGCCTTTCCGCCCGAATCGCACGGCCTGGCCGCCATCGCGGACACGCTCGTGCGCAAATTCGGCCAGACCTACGACAACGTCTACACCTTCTATCTGTCGCGCCCCGACGCCCGCGCATGTCTTCCCGCCTACCAGTGCGACTGGCTGGTGGGCATGACGGAAAAGGCCACCGGCAACGTGCGGGTGGGCTGTGGCCGCTATGACTGGACGTTCCAGCCCGAGCCCTACCGGGCCACGCGCCTGACCATCACCATCGAGACCATGGTGACCCTGCCCGCCCACGACATGGCGGCAGTGTTCGGGTGGCTGCTGGCATTGGACTACCCCTGGACCAGCGCGGCGCGCGTCGTCGCCAGCGCCCCGCCGCTTGAAGGCTTGGCGCCCGTCGTGCAATATCTGCTGCACCCGCACGGCATGTAGCCGGCGAGCCGGCATTGGATTCCTTACTTGAAATACGACATTGCAGCATTTGACTTCGACGGGACCTTGGCCGACACCATGCCCTGGTTCAACTCCATCTTGAACACGGTGGCCGACAAATACGGCTTCCGCAAGATCGACGCATCCGAACGCGAGCAGCTCCGCAGCCGCGAAGCATCAGAGATCCTGAAGTTCCTGAACATCCCGCTGTGGAAGCTGCCGGCGATCATGGCGCATGTGCGGTCCCTGATGCAGGAAATCGACCCCAGCGTCCAATTGTTCGACGGCATTCCCGACGCGCTGGCCCGCCTGAAGGCGGGCGGCATGCGGCTGGCTGTGGTCAGTTCCAATTCCATCGAGAACGTGCGCCGCGTGCTGGGAGACTCGACCGCCGCGCTGTTCGACGACTATGAATGCGGCACCGACCTGTTCGGCAAGGCCGCCAAGATCGATCGCCTGCTCCGGCAGCACGGCACCGCGCCCGAGCGTTTCCTGCTGGTGGGCGACGAAATGCGCGACATCGACGCCGCCCGCAAGGCCGGGGTGCGCGTCGGCTCGGTCGCCTGGGGCTACAACCACCTTGAAGCCCTGCGCGGCCGCGGCCCCGATGAGTTATTCCTGACCGTCTCCGATCTGCCCAATCTGACCTGAACCGGATCCCCGCCATGCACATCGATCCCGCCCACCTCATTGCCGACGCGCACGTTCTGCAAGCGCTTTACGGTTCGTCCGGCGAAGCGTCTCTCAAGAAGGAAGTGGACCACGTGCATCCGCACTACCGCGCGTTCATCGAGGCCGCGCCCTTCGCCGTGCTGGCGACGGCGGGACCGGGCGGACTGGACGCCTCGCCGCGCGGCGACCCGGCGGGATTCGTGACGGTGGAAGACGAAAAGACACTACTGCTGCCGGACCGCCGCGGCAACAACCGCCTCGACAGCCTGCTGAACATTCTTGCGGATCCGCGCGTGGCTATGCTGTTTCTCGTGCCGGGCGTGGGCGAGACCCTGCGGGTCAACGGCACGGCGCGCATCAGCGTGGATCCCGCCCTGCTTTCGCGCTTCGAGATGGACGGCAAGCTGCCGCGCTCGGTGCTGGTCGTCGACGTGCAGAAGGTTTACTTCCAGTGCTCGCGCGCGCTGCTGCGCTCCCGGCTCTGGGATCCGGAAACGCAAGTGCCGCGCAGCGCGCTGCCCAGCGTCGGCCGCATTCTCTCCGACCTGACCGCCGGCACCTTCGACGGCGCCGCCTACGACCGCGACCTGCCCGCCCGCGTGGCGGGTACGTTGTATTGATCCCGCAAACTGATTCAGGACGACGCACATGGCACGCAACGTTGAAATCAAGGCCCAGGTCGACAGCCTGGCCGCCATCGAACCCCTGGCGGCGGCCCTGTCGGGGCAGGAACCCGTCGTTATCGCGCAGGACGACACGTTCTTCGCGTGCGCCAGCGGCCGCCTCAAGCTGCGCGCTTTCGCCGACGGCTCGGGCGAACTGATCTTCTATCGCCGCGCCGACGACACCGGCCCCAAGGAAAGCTTCTACATCGTCTCGCCCACGAATTCGCCGGACACGCTGCGCGAGGCGCTGATCCTGGCCTACGGCGCGACCGGCCGCGTGAAGAAGCACCGGACGGTATTCATGGCCGGCCGCACCCGCATCCATCTGGACCGGGTGGAAGACCTGGGCGAGTTCCTGGAACTTGAAGTGGTGCTGCGCGAGGATGAAAGCGCGCAAGCGGGCATGGAAGAGGCCCATACGCTGATGGCAGGGCTGGGGATCGCGCCCGGACAGCTATTGTCGGGCGCCTACGTGGATCTGCTGGCCGAACGGCGCAAGCCCTGAACGTTCAGGACGGCTGCCAGCCGCGCACGAACACATCCACCGGCTGGCGCTTGCCGCCCGCTTTCTGCAGCTCCAGCAGCCGCAACACGCCACGGCCGGTGGCGATATCGATGCCTGTGCTGTCCACGCGCAATACGCTACCCGGCGTGGCCGCCGTGGCTTCGTCCAGCGCCTGCGCGCGCCAGACCTTCACCGCATCGGGTAGGCCGGGCAGGCGGATGCTGGCGCCGGGAACGGGATTGAACGCCCGCACGCGGCGCGCCAGCAGTTCGGCCGGCTGGGCACAATCCAGCGCGGCCTCGGCCTTGTCCAGCTTGGCGGCGTAGGTCACGCCCTCTTCCGGCTGCTTGCGTGGCGTCAACCCGCCCTGCGCCAGGGCCTCCAGCGCGGCGACGATGGCCTCGCCGCCCGCAAGCGCCAGCGCGTCGTGCAACTGGGCCGCGTTGGTCTCGCCGGTGATCGGCACCACCCGCTCCAGCAGCATGTCCCCCGTGTCCAGGCCCTGATCCATCTGCATGATGGTCACGCCCGTCCGGTCATCGCCGGCTTCGATGGCGCGCTGGATCGGCGCCGCGCCGCGCCAGCGCGGCAGCAGGCTTGCGTGGATGTTCAGGCAGCCCAGGCGCGGCAGGTCCAGCACCCATTGCGGCAGGATCAGGCCGTAGGCGGCCACCACCATGACATCGGGCGCCACGCTTTCCAGCAGCGCGCGGGCCTCCGCGGCCTCTTCAGGATAGCGGCCGTCCAGCCGCAGGCTGCGCGGCTGGGCGACTTCAATGCCCGCGTCCAGCGCCGCCTGCTTCACGGGGCTGGGCGTCAGCTTCAACCCCCGCCCCGCGGGACGGTCGGGCTGCGTCATGACCAAGGGAATGTCGTGACCGGCGGCCCGCAGGGCGTCGAACGCGATACGGGCAAATTCCGGCGTACCGGCAAAAACGATGCGCATGGGATGAAGACCAAAAAATGAGATGGAAGCTCAAAGGACACCGAAGATCCACCAACAGAAGCTCCGCCAATCGCGGACGCCGCGGATCCGGCTCCGCCGGTCCGCAGGCGTCGCCCCCTTGAGGGGGCCCGCGCAGCGGGCAGGGGGTGGGCTCTTCTAGACGCGCAACGCTTCGCGTTCGGCCTTTTTCAGCCGGGTCTTGATGCGGTTCTGCTTCAGGTTGGACAGGTATTCCACGAACACCTTGCCTTCCAGGTGATCCAGTTCATGCTGCACGCACACGGCCAGCAGGCCGTCGGCTTCGAACTCGAACGGCTGGCCGTCGATGTCGAGCGCCTTGCAGCGGATGCGCGACGCGCGTTCGACCTCGTCGTACACGCCCGGTACCGACAGACAGCCTTCTTCGTAGATCTTGTAGTCGTCGCTGCGCCACGTGATCTCGGGGTTGATCAAGGTCAGCAATTGATTGCTGTCCTCGGACACGTCGATCACGACCACGCGTTCATGCACGTCGACCTGGGTCGCGGCCAGGCCGACACCCGGCGCGTCGTACATGGTTTCGGCCATGTCGCGCACCAGTTGACGAATGCGGTCATCGACCTCGGCGACCGGCTTGGCCTTTTTGTGCAAGCGCGGATCCGGGTAACGGAGGATGGGAAGTAAAGCCATTGAAAGGGAATCGCCAGTAGTGATGCTTAGCAATGAGTTTAATTCATTAGAGTCTTGATTTCTAATAGTTTTCGGCTAACTCCGGGATTGCGGGCATTGCTGTGCGCCCGCATTTTTCCGCACCAGCGCGGCCGCGCATAACGGTCCACCCGCCCCCGCGCGGACGGTCCGCGCATGCGACACTCTTGCACCCCCGACGCCTCTTCCGCGCCTGCTCCATGCCGCTTACGCAAACCTCCGCCGAACTGTCCGCCTGGCTGCGGCTGTCCCTGGAGCCGAATATCGGCTCCGCCACCGCCTGCACGCTCCTGAGCGCGCTGGGGCTGCCCGACCAGATCTATGCGCAACGCGCGACCGCGCTGTCGCGCCACGTGCCCGAGGCGCTGGCGCGGCAATTGGCCGCGCCCATGCCGGCCGACATGGCGGCCCACGTGGAAAGCGCTTTGGAATGGGTCGAGGCCCCTGGCCGCCACATCCTGACGCTGGCCGACCCCACCTATCCCCAGAGCCTGCTGACGATCGCCGACCCGCCGATCCTGCTCTACGTGGCAGGCGACCCCGCTTTCCTGCAGGGTCCGTCGCTGGCCGTGGTGGGCGCCCGCAATGCCACGCCCGGCGGGCAGGAAAACGCGCGCGCCTTCGCCCGTCATCTGGCCGCGCACGGCTGGCGAGTCGTCAGTGGACTGGCGCTGGGCATAGACGCGGCGGCGCACGAAGGCGCCCTGGACGCCGGCCCCGAAGGCGCGGGCACCGTGGCGGTCATGGGCACCGGCATCGACCGCATCTACCCGGCCCGCCACCGCGATCTGGCCCACCGCATCGCCGCGCACGGCGCCCTGGTGTCCGAACTTCCGCTGGGCACCGGGGCCCTGCCGCAACATTTCCCCAAGCGCAACCGCATCGTGGCCGGGCTGGCGCGGGGCGTGCTGGTGGTGGAAGCCGCCAGACAGAGCGGCTCGCTCATCACGGCCAGGCTGGCCGGCGAAAGCGGGCGCGAGGTCTTCGCCATCCCCGGTTCCATCCATTCCCCCCTGTCCCGCGGCTGCCATGCGCTGATCCGCCAGGGCGCCAAGCTGGTGGAAACCGCCAAGGACATCACCGACGAGCTGGGCGGCGGCCCGATTCCGGCGGCAGCGGTCCGCCCCGAGGTTGCCGCGCCGCCGCCCGGCCATCCCGTGCTGGATGCCCTGGGCTTTGATCCGCTGCACCTGGATGCCATCCAGGCCCGCTGCGGCCTGGACACCGCCCATCTGCAGACGCAGCTTGTCGAGCTGGAACTGCAGGGCCGCATCGCCCGCCTGGACGATGGCCGCTACCAGCGTTTGAACTAGGGACCGTTCGCGGCTCCTTCTTTCGGTGCGAGCCGGCCGCCGGCCACGCTCGAGTATCCCGCCAAGCAGCGCGCCATGCGATGGCGCTAATATTGTCGGTAGCGCGGCAGTCTTGTTGCGCCGGTCATCCCATACCGATACAGGAAGAGACATGGCATTGCCCTCCCGCGTGAAGATCGTCGAGGTGTCGCCTCGCGACGGTCTGCAGAACGAAAAAGAATTTGTCCCCACCGACATCAAGGTGGAACTGATCAATCGCCTGACCGCCGCGGGCTTTCCCAATGTGGAAGCCGCGTCGTTCGTGTCGCCCAAGTGGGTGCCGCAAATGGCTGATGGCGCCGACGTGATGGCGCGCATCGAACGCCGCCCGGGCACGATCTACTCCGTGCTCACGCCCAACATGAAGGGCTTCGAGGGCGCGCTGGCCGCCGGCGCGGACGAAATCGTGATCTTCGGCGCCGCCAGTGAAGCGTTCTCGCAAAAGAACATCAACTGCTCCATCGCCGAATCCATCGCGCGCTTCGAACCCGTAGTGCAGGCCGCCCGCGAGGCCGGTATCCGCGTGCGCGGCAGCATCAGCTGCGCGCTGGGCTGTCCTTACCAAGGCGAAGTTCCCGTCGAGTCCGTGGTGGACGTGGCCCAACGCTACCTGGCGATGCAGGTCGACGAGATCGACGTTGCCGACACCATCGGCGTGGGCACGCCCAAGCGCGTGCGCGAAGTGATGGCCGCCGTGACCCGCGTGGTGGATCCGGCGCGCATCTCCGGCCACTTCCACGACACCTACGGCCAGGCGTTGGCCAACATCCTGGCGGCGCTGGAAACGGACATCTCCATTTTCCACACCTCGGTGGCCGGACTGGGCGGCTGCCCCTACGCCAAGGGCGCCACCGGCAACGTCGCGACCGAAGACGTGCTGTACATGCTGCGCGGCCTGGACATCGATACCGGCGTGGACTTCGACGCCGTGGTCGATATCGGCCAATGGATGTCGGCGCATCTGAACCGCAAGGGTTCGAGCCGCGCCGGCAACGCGATCGCCGCCAAACGGGCCGCATGACAACTACCCCCGGCACTCCCCCGCCCGAAGACCACGCGGAGCTGCTGCGCGTCATCGGCCCCCTGCCCCTGGCGGGCCAGGCGTGGCCCGACTGGGTGCGCATCCTGACCTGGGTGATCCTGGCCATCCTGGGTGTGCAGGTCGTGACCACCGCGATCCGCGCCCCCTCGCAGCCGTTCGATACCGTCCTGGCCGTGGTGGTGGTGCTGTGTTTCGTCGGATTGCTGTTCGTGTCCTGGCACATGCAGACGTCCATCACCACCATAGACGAACGCGGCCTGCGGCAGACCTGGTTCACGCGGCGCGAGGTGGCCTGGGAGGACGTGCGCTATGCGCGCTTTGTGCCGATGCTTTTTTCGAAGCGCCTGGTGGTGTTCACGCATCGCGGAAAGCCGGTGATTTTCCAGGGAGGCACGCGTGAACTGCGTGCCGCCTTCGTGAAGATCGCGCAAGTCTACCGGCGCGGATAGCCAAAGAAAAAGCCCCCTCGGGGGCTTTTCTATTTTCCGGACTGGCCGAAGACGGCCAGGGCCGTCCCGGCTCAGCGGATCGGCAAGGCGTACAGCAACCCGCCCTGCGTCCATTGCGCATTCAGGCCGCGCTTGATCTTCAGCGGACTGCCCTCGCCCACGTTGCGCTCGAAGCTCTCGCCGTAGTTGCCCACCTGCTTGACGATGTTGTAGGCCCACTTCTCGTCCAGCCCCAGGTTGGCGCCGCTGCCGGGCGTGACGCCGAGGATGCGCTTGATGTTGGGGTTGGCGCTCTCGGCCTGCTCGTCCACGTTCTTGGACGACACGCCGTATTCTTCGGCTTCGATCATCGCCGACAGCGACCAGCGCACGATGTTCAGCCAGGCATCGTCGCCCTGGCGCACGAACGGACCCAGCGGCTCCTTGGAAATGATCTCGGGCAGCACGACGTAATCGTCGGGGTTCTGCAGCTTGGAGATGCGAATCGAAGCCAGGCCCGACGCGTCCGTCGAAAAGACGTCGCAGCGGCCGGACGCGAACGCATTGACCACTTCGTTGAAGGTCTCGATCACGACGGGCTTGTAGCTCACGTTGTTGGCGCGCGCCCAATCGGCCAGCGTGTTCTCGTTCGAGGTGCCGGTCTGGAGGCAGATCGTGGCGCCGTTGATTTCCTTGGCGCTCTTCACGCCCAGCGACTTCGGCACCAGGAAGCCCTGGCCGTCATAGAAGTTGATGCCCGCATGGATGATGCCCAGCGCCGTGTCGCGCTGCTGCGTCACAGTGGTGTTGCGCGTCAGCACGTCCACTTCGCCGGATTGCAGCGCGGTGAAACGCTGCTGCGAATTGAGCGGCACCACCTTGATCTTGTTGGCGTCGCCGAAGACCGCCGCGGCAACGGCGCGGCACAGGTCCACATCCAGGCCCTGCCACTTGCCTTGCGCATCGGGCGCGGAAAAGCCCGCGAAGCCCGTGGTCGTGCCGCAAGCCACCGCGCCGCGCTGGCGCACGACGTCCAACGTTGCCGCCTGCGCACCCTGCGCCGCCGCCATCAATAGCGCCGCGCCCGCCAACCCTTTTGCAATGTTCATGACCTGGTTTCCTGTTCTGCTACCGGGCGCGAAGACGCGCCGAGGCAAGAAGCTTATAGACATGAAGCGCCCGCGCCAAATAACAAGCGCTTATTTAGGTATGTCCGCCGGCAAGGCCAGCGGACACCGGGCAAGGATAGCAATACGCGACGCGCGCGCGGATGCGCGCCGTCAAGCCGCCAGCGAAATCGAGACCGGTTCGTTGGCCTGGCACGCGTCCAGCGCACGCCCCAGCCGGACCATGCCTTGCGCGATCTGGCCTTCGTTCATGGTGGCGAAGGACATCCGCATAGCGAACAGGTCGGCCTGCGCCGCGTCGGCGTAGAAAGCCTTGCCCGGCACGTAGACCACTTCGTGTTCGATGGCGTAGGGCAGGAGGCGCGTGGCATCGATGTCGCCCGTCAGGCGCGCCCAGAAGAACATGCCGCCCTCGGGCTTGCTGAAGGTGACGCGGCCGTTGAGTTCCCGGGCCAATGATTCGGCCATGGCGTCGCAGCGCAAGCCATAGGCGGCGCGGATGCGCGGCACGTGTTCGCCGTAGCGCCCGTTGGCCAGGTACTGCGCCACTACTTCCTGGATCCAGGCCGACGAAGCCATGTCGTCGGCGGCCTTCGCGCTGACGCAGCGGCGGCGGATTTCGGGCGGAGCGATCAGCCAGCCGATGCGCAGCGCGGGCGCCATGGTCTTGGACATGCTGGCCAGGTACACCGCCCAATGGCGGGCTTCGCCTTCGGCCAGGGCCGCGATGGGCGGCACGGCCTCGCCGGCGAAGCGCAGTTCGCTGTAGGGATCGTCTTCCACGATCAGGAACCGGTGCTTGACCGCCAACTCCAGCAGGCGCAAGCGGCGCTGGCGCGTAATGGTGGCGCCGCAGGGATTCGAGAACGAGGCGACGACGCAGACGATCTTGGGCTTGACGCGGGTGGCCAGCGCATCCAGCGCATCCACGTCGATGCCGTCGGGCCCGGAGGGCACGGTATGCACCGTGGCGCCCGTGTAGCGCAAGGCCTGCACGGAATTGGGGAAGGCGGGCGATTCGATGACGGCGTGGTCGCCGGGCTGCAGCATGACCCGGGTCAGGAGCGCCAGCGCCTGCTGCGATCCGCCCGTCACGACGAGTTCGGTGTCGGCGTTGCAGTGCAGGCCGCGCGCCGCGGACAGGGCCGCCAGTTGATGGCGCAGGCTGGCCTGGCCGTCGATATTGGAATACTGCAGACAGGCGCCCAGACGGGCCATGACCTGCGTCGACGCGATGGACAGCCCGTCCACATCGAAAAGTTCCTGCGCGGGATACCCGCCCGCCAGCGAAATGGTGCCCGGGCGCATGGCGTAGGGCATGAGCGATCGGATCGGCGAAGCGGGGGGATTCAGGAAGGGCGTGGCAAAGGCGTATTCGGGCGCTGCACTGGACATGGCGGAGGGACTGGGAAGGGAGTAAACCGTGTCGCCCCGAGGGCGGCGCCGGACGGTATAGAACTTTGAAATATAAACAAATCCCTTCAAATTCTAAGCCTGCCGATTATGCAGGGTCAACGCTGGACGCGGGCAATGTGGTGAAACGATCCTGGCGCGTCCTACACTATGGGACACCCTGTTCCTGCAAGAGAGCTGCATGACCGCCGTAGACACCATGGCCGGGCGCCTTGCCCAGATCCAGCAACGCATCACCCAGGCCTGCGAACGCGCGGGCCGGCATCCCGACAGCGTGACGTTGCTGCCCGTCAGCAAGACGTTCGATGTGGAGTCCATTCGCGAGGCCATGTCGCTGGGGCTGACCCGCTTTGGCGAGAACAAGACCCAGGAGATCCGCCAGAAGGCGGCCGCGCTGGCCGGCCAGGGGCTGCAATGGGTGCTGATCGGCCATCTGCAGACCAACAAGGCCAAGGATGCCGCCCGCGACGCCACCGAGGTCCAGTCGCTGGACCGCCCTGACCTGGCCGAAGCCCTGCATCGCCGGCTGCAAAACGAGGGCCGGACCCTGGACGTGCTGGTGCAGGTCAAGACCTCGTCCGAACCCAGCAAATATGGGATGGCGCCGGAAGACGTGTCCGCCTTCCTTCGCCGGATCGCCACGGAATTCCCGACCTTGCGCGTTCGGGGACTGATGACGCTGGCCGTGAACTCCCCCGATCCCGCCGAAGTGCGGGCCTGCTTTCGCGCGCTGCGCGAATTGCGCGACCGGCTGGTCCAGGAGAACATCGCCGGCGTTTCGCTGGACCGCCTGTCGATGGGCATGAGCGGGGATTTCGAGCTGGCCATCGAGGAAGGCTCGACGGAAGTACGCATCGGCACGGCCATCTTCGGTGCGCGTACCTATCCCGATCCGCAGTGACGCGGGGGGTGCGGACATTGAGAGGGGTCCAATCGACGGACCCCTTTTTGCGTAAGCGCAAGGCATAATAGCGACGCAAAAAAATCGCGGCGCAAGTTGACGTCGATCAACGACGCAAGCGCCGCACTCACTATATCCCGCACGAGGAGACACTCCATGCACAAGCACGCAAAGCGCTTGCTGGCGCTTGCCGCCCTGTCGCTGGCCGCCACCGCGGCTTCCGCCCAATCCTGGCCCACGCAGCCGGTCCGCTGGATCGTTCCCTACCCCGCCGGCGGCGGAACCGACGTGGTGGCGCGCACCGTGGCCAGCAGCCTTGAAAAGACGCTGGGCCAGACCATCGTGGTCGAGAACCGTCCCGGCGCCGGCACCATCATCGGCGCCACCGCCATCGCACAGGCGGAACCCAACGGCTACATGGTCGGGACGGCGGACTCGGGCACGCTCGCGTTCAATTCCTCGCTGTACGCCAAGCTGTCCTACGATCCGTCCAAGTTCACCTACATCGGCGGCATCGCCAAGTTCCCGCTGCTGCTGGCCGTGAACGTCAACTCGCCCTACAAGACGGTGGACGACGTGCTGGCCGCCGCCAAGAAAGAGCCCGGCAAGCTGTCGGCCGCCTCCGCCGGCGCGGGTTCGCCCCATCACCTGGCCCTGGAGCTCTTCAAGCAGCGCACGGGCGCCAACCTGCTGCACGTGCCGTACAAGGGCGCCGCGCCCGCCATCCAGGATCTGCTGGGTGGCCAGGTGGACCTGATGTTCATCGACCTGGCTTCGGGCCTGCCCAACGTCAAGGCCGGCAAGCTGCGCGTGCTGGCCGCCGCCACGCCCGAGCGCGTCTCGGTGCTGCCGGACACGCCCACCATGGCCGAACAAGGCGTCGCCAACTTCACCGCCTATGCCTGGCAGGGCCTGGTCGGCCCGGCCGGCGTGCCGGAAGCGGTGGTCAAGAAGCTGTCGGCCGACCTGGACGCCACCTTGAAGACCCCGGCCGTCTCGCAGAAGATGCTGGACATGGGCGTCTTCCCCATGCCGATGTCGGCCCAGGATTTCAAGTCCTACGCCGAGCAGGAACGCGACGCCTGGGCGAAGGTGATCAAGCAGGCGAACATCAAGCTGGAATGACCGTTCCGCAAGACCTCGCGGTCGGCAAAAAAGCCGCGGTCGGCATGACCGCGGCTTTTTTCATGGCCGCCGCCGCGGGGCGACGGACCCGGCTCAGCCGGCCACGACGGGGATCTGCCGCGGCTGCGCTTCGCGCGCGCGCGGGATGCGCAGCGTCAGCAGGCCCTGCTTCAGGGTGGCGTTGATCTGCGAGCGGTCAAACTCCTGCCCCAGCTTGAAGGCCCGCCGGAACAAGGGCGCACGCATCTCGCCAAGCACCAGCCGGAAATCGGCCGGCGTGGCGACCGAGGCCTCGCCTTCGATCAGCAGCACATCGCCTTCCACGTTGATGCGCAGCCTGTCCTTGGACACCCCGGGCAGGTCGGCGATCAGGCTGATCCCTTCCTTGTCCTCGAAGATATCCACGGCGGGCAGGGTGACGCCCCGCGTGTCGCGCTTGTCGGAGACCGCCGCTTCCGCGGGCACGGTCAGGTCTTTGCGTTCATTCATGATCGATACTCCTTATGCGGTTGCGGGGAAACGTCACTGCACGGTGACGACGCGAGGCTTGGCCGATTCCTTGCGCTTGATGGAAATGGCCAGGCAGCCGTCCGTGTAGCGCGCCTGCACGTTGTCGGGGTCCGCATCGGCGGGCAGCTCGACCACCCGCGTGTAGCGGCCTTCCGCGCGCTCTCGCGCGTAGTACCGGGCATTTTCAGGAAGCTCCGGCGCCTTGCGTTCGCCGCTGATCGTCAACAGCCGCTTTTCGATCGATACGTTCAAGGCATCGGGTTCCATGCCGGGCACGAAGGCGACGACCTCGATCGAATCCGAGGACACGCCGACATTGACCGGCGGGAAATACGCCCGGGGCGTTGCGCGCAAGGTGGCGGGAACACCGGCGCCGCGCAGCGCGTGGTTCATGTGTTCCTGGATGGCGTCGAACGCGGCGGCCAAGCCGCTGTCGCTGAAGGAAACGTTGCTCATAAGGATCTCCCGAGTAAAAAAGGGACCGACCTAGACCCGCCGCCATCGCCAGAGCCGTGACTGAGGTCTGATCGCTTCGATACGAACATGGGCGCTGTTTTTCCGGTTTCAAGGGGGGTAGAAACGGGCCGGTTCCGGCGGCGCGGCCGTGAAAAGAAAAAGCCGCGGTCATTGCCGACCGCGGCTTTCTTTCAATAGCGATACCGGATTGCCCGGGGCCGGCGGCCCCAGGCGGGCTGCCGAGGCGCCCCTTTAGACCAGCACCCGCTCGATCCCGCCCGCATTGGCGCGGCGGACGTAGTCTTCCATCCAGCCTTCGCCCAGGATGTGGCGCGCCATCTCGACCACGATGTAGTCCGCTTCCATCCCGGTGTCGCCTTCATAGCGCGACAGGCCTTGCAGGCACGACGGGCACGAAGTCAGGACCTTCACGTCGCCCGTGAAGCCGTCGCTGCGCATCGCGGCATCGCCCTTCAGCAGCTCTTCCTGCTTGCGGAAGCGCACCTGCGTGGAGATGTCCGGACGGCTGACCGCGAGCGTGCCCGATTCGCCGCAGCAGCGGTCGCTCTTGACGGCATCGTCGCCCACCAGCGCGCGCACGGTCTTCATGGGTTCCTGCAGCTTCATGGGCGTATGGCAGGGGTCGTGATACATGTACCGCACGCCCGTGGCGCCCTCCAGCTTGATGCCCTTTTCCAGCAGGTATTCGTGAATATCGATCAGGCGGCAGCCCGGGAAGATCTTCTCGAATTCATAGCCGGCAAGCTGGTCATAGCAGGTGCCGCAACTGACCACCACCGTCTTGATATCCAGGTAGTTCAGCGTGTTGGCCACGCGATGGAACAGCACCCGGTTGTCGGTGATGATCTGTTCGGCCTTGTCCGTCATGCCGTTGCCGCGCTGGGGATAGCCGCAGCACAGATAGCCCGGCGGCAGCACGGTCTGCACGCCCGCATGCCAGAGCATGGCCTGCGTGGCCAGGCCCACCTGCGAAAACAGGCGCTCGGAACCGCAGCCGGGGAAGTAGAACACCGCTTCCGTGTCGGCCGTGGTGGCCTTGGGATCGCGAATGATCGGCACGTAGTTCGCGTCTTCGATGTCCAGCAGCTTGCGCGCGGCCTGCTTGGGCAGCCCGCCGGGCATTTTCTTGTTCACGAAATGCACCACCTGCTCGCGCAGTGGCGGCTTGCCCACCGTGGCCGGCGGCTTGGCGGTCTGCTTCTTCACCAGGCCAGAAAACAGGTCGTGCGCGGCGCGCTGCACCTTGTATCCCACGCCCACCATCGCCTTGCGGGTGGCGTTGATCGTGGCCGGATCCTTCGCGTTCAGGAAGAACATCGCGCTGGCCGTGCCCGGATTGAACGATTTGCGGCCCATGCGGCGCAGCACGGCGCGCATGTTCATGGACACGTCGCCGAAGTCGATATCGACCGGACAGGGGTTGTAGCACTTGTGGCAGACGGTGCAGTGGTCGGCCACGTCCTCGAATTCTTCCCAGTGCTTCAGGCTGACGCCGCGCCGGGTCTGCTCCTCGTACAGGAAGGCTTCCACCAGCAGGGACGTCGCCAGGATCTTGTTGCGCGGCGAATACAGCAGGTTCGCGCGCGGCACATGGGTGGCGCACACCGGCTTGCACTTGCCGCAGCGCAGGCAGTCCTTGATGGATTCCGAGATGGCGCCGATATCGCTTTGCTGCATGATCAGCGATTCGTGGCCCATCAGGTTGAAGCTGGGCGTCCACGCGTGGCGCAGGTCCGCGCCCGGCATGAGCTTGCCGGCATTGAAGTGGCCGTTGGGGTCCACGCGGCGCTTGTAGTCCTGGAAGGGGGCCAGCTCGGCCTCGGTCAGGAACTCGTATTTGGTCAGGCCGATACCGTGCTCGCCCGAGATCACGCCATCCAGGTCGCGGGCGATCTGCATGATGCGTTCGACGGCCGCGTGGGCCTCGCCCAGCATTTCGTAGTCGTCCGAGTTGACCGGGATATTGGTATGGACGTTGCCGTCGCCCGCGTGCATGTGCAGCGCCACGAACACCCGGCTCTTGAGCACGCGGCCATGGATGGCCACCAGCTCATCGACGATCTTCTTGTAGGCGGCGCCCGAGAACGTGCGCTGCAGGGCGGCCAGCACCTCGGTCTTCCAGGACACGCGGATCGTGCGGTCCTGCACCACGTCGAACACGCGCGCGCCCGGTTGCGCGGCAAGGCGCTCCGACAGCGCGGCGCGCAGATCGCCCAGGCCCAGGCCTTCCAGTTGCGGCAGCGCCTGCGGCAGGGGCAGGTCCAGGTTGTCCAGCAGCCATTGCCAGCGCTGGCGCGCGCCGCCCAGCAGTTCCAGCGCCTGGCGCGTGCGGTCGGCCAGCACCTCGGCGCGCGAGGTCTCGACGTCGGCCTCGTCCGCCTTGCCCACTTGCAGCGGCGTGCACAGATAGGCGTCCAGCTCACCCAGCAGCTTGAGCTTGTTGCGGGTCGACAGTTCGATATTGATGCGCTCGATGTGATCCGTGTATTCGCCCATGCGGGGCAACGGGATCACGACGTCTTCGTTGATCTTGAAGGCGTTGGTGTGGCGCGCGATGGCGGCGGTGCGCGAGCGGTCCAGCCAGAATTTCTTGCGCGCCTCGGGGCTGACGGCCACGAAGCCCTCGCCGTGGCGGGTGTTGGCCAGGCGCACGACCTCGCTGGCGGCCGCGGCCACCGCGTCGTCGTCATCGCCGACGATGTCGCCGATCAGGACCATCTTGGGCAGCACGCCGCGCTTGCTCTTGGTGGCGTAGCCCACCGCGCGCAGGTAGCGTTCGTCCAGGTGCTCAAGGCCGGCCAGGATGGCACCTCGTTCGCGGCCCTCGCCGTCCAGGTAATCCTTGACCTCGACAATCGACGGGATGGCGTCGCGCGCCTGTCCGAAGAACTCCATGCAGACGGTGCGCGTGTGGCGCGGCATGCGATGCAGCACCCAGCGCGCCGACGTGATCAGGCCGTCGCAGCCTTCTTTCTGGATGCCCGGCAGGCCGGCCAGGAATTTGTCGGTGACGTCCTTGCCCAGGCCTTCCTTGCGAAAGACGCGGCCGTGGATCTCCAGCGTTTCGGTCTTGAGCAGGCGTTCGCCGGGCTTGCCCTTGCCGTCGAACCATTTGAGTTCGAAGCGCGCCAGTTCCACGTCATGGATCTTGCCCATGTTGTGGTCCAGGCGCGTCACTTCGAGCCAGTTGCCGTCGGGGTCGACCATGCGCCACCAGGCCAGGTTGTCCAGCGCGGTGCCCCACAGCACGGCCTTCTTGCCGCCCGCGTTCATGGCGATGTTGCCGCCCACGCAGGAAGCCTCGGCCGATGTCGGATCCACGGCGAACACGAAGCCCGCGGCCTCGGCCGCTTCGGACACGCGCTTGGTCACCACGCCGGCGCCGGCATGGATCACCGCCACGGGCTCGGTGAGCCCGGGCAAGATACAGGACTCGACCTTGCCCAGCTTGTCGAACTTTTCAGTGTTGATGACCGCCGACTTCCAGGTCAGCGGAATCGCGCCGCCGGTGTACCCGGTGCCGCCGCCGCGCGGGACGATGGTCAGTCCCAGTTCGATACAGGCGGTGACCAGCGCGGCGATCTCGTCCTCGGTGTCGGGCGTCAGCACGACGAAGGGATACTCGACGCGCCAGTCAGTCGCGTCCGTGACGTGCGACACGCGCGACAGGCCGTCGAACTTGATGTTGTCTCGCGCCGTGATGCGGCCCAGCACCTTCTGAGCCTGCTTGCGCATCATGGTGGTCTGGTCGAATTCCCCTTCGAATGCAGCGATGGCGGAACGCGCCCGCGCCAGCAGGCCGACGACCTTCTCGTCGCGATGCGGATCGTGGCCTTCGGCGGCGGGAACGCCCGGCTCGCGGCGGCGGTCGATTTCGCCCAGCCTGTGATGCAGGGCGTCGATCAGTTGCTTGCGGCGCTTGGGGTTGTCGAGCAGGTCGTCCTGCAGATACGGATTGCGGCGCACGACCCAGATATCGCCCAGCACTTCATACAGCATCCGGGCGGAACGCCCCGTGCGGCGCTCGCCGCGCAGATCGGTCAGCAGGCTCCAGGCGTCTTCGCCTAGCAGACGGCCAACGATCTCGCGATCGGAGAACGAGGTGTAGTTGTAGGGGATTTCGCGCAAGCGCGCGGGTGCTGCGGGCGGCATCGCCCCGTTCAAGATGTGGCTAGCGAGTGGGGCGTTCATGGCGGCAAGAGGGGGCCCTTAAAAAAGTATTTTATGCCATAGTCCCGAGTTGACCCCTAATACCCCCGGAAAGCCGGTCCAAAGCGCGGGGAAAACGTGTCAATACGTCCCCTTTTTTACCGGTGCCGGCGCTACACCTGCCCGGGAAAGAACCAGAGCAGACCGGCGGTCATGAACAGATAGCGCATGAATTTGCCGATGGCCATATAGAACACGCATGGCCAGAAAGACAGCCGCAGCCACCCGGCCACCGCGCAAAGGGGGTCGCCCACCGCGGGCAGCCAGGACAAAAGCAGGGCCGGCGGCCCCATCCGGTGCAGCCAATCATGGGCGCGTTCGTTCCAGCGCCCGCGCATGCGTCCGCGTTCGGTCGCCTTCGGATGCGGATGCGGGTGTTTTTCCTTCCAGCGCTCAACGGCCTTTTCCGCGCCCAGACCCATGGCGTAGCTGATGGCGCCGCCTACCGTGTTACCCGCCGTCGCCACCAGGATGGCGGGCCAGAACATGTCCGGCGCCAGCTTGATGTAGCCGAACACCGCGGGTTCGGAACCCAGGGGAAGCAAGGTGGCGGACACGAGCGACACCGTGAAGATTGCCGACAAGCCGACCGAGGGCAGTGCAAGCACGCCCAGCAGCCAATGAACCGCGGTGAGGAGACTTTCTTCCATAGTTGCGGCAGTGTAGCCGCGAGAAACCTGGAAGGCGACACGACTTTCCCTGTAATAATCTGCCCCACGTCTTCACTCTTGCCCCTGCGCGCGGTCCATGTCCACTGATTATCTGAAACGCATCCTGACTTCCAAGGTCTATGACGTCGCGGTCGAATCGCCGCTTGAAACGGCGCCCCTGCTGTCTCAGCGGATGTCGAACACGATCATGCTCAAGCGTGAAGATACCCAGGCGGTGTTCAGCTTCAAGCTGCGCGGCGCGTACAACAAGATGGCCAATCTGACCCCCGCAGCCCGCAATCGCGGCGTCATCGCGGCATCGGCCGGCAATCACGCCCAGGGCGTCGCGCTGGCGGCCAGCCGTCTGGGCTGCCGCGCGGTCATCGTCATGCCCACCACCAGCCCCCAGGTGAAGATCGACGCGGTCCGGCGCCTGGGCGGCGAGGTCGTGCTGGCCGGCGAGAGTTTTTCGGACGCCTACGCGCATGCGCAGATCCTGGAAAAGAAAGAAAAGCTGACCTTCGTCCATCCCTTCGACGACCCCGACGTGATCGCCGGCCAGGGCACGGTGGGCATGGAGATCCTGCGCCAGCATCCCGGCCCGATCGACGCCATCTTCGTCGCCATCGGCGGTGGCGGCCTGATCGCGGGGGTGGCTGCCTACATCAAGCAATTGCGGCCCGAGATCAAGATCATCGGCGTGCAGACCGAAGACTCCGACGCCATGCTGCGCAGCGTGCGCGCCGGCCGGCGCGTCCAATTGAATGACGTGGGCCTGTTCTCGGACGGCACGGCGGTCAAGATGGTGGGCGCGGAAACCTTCAAGCTCGCGCGCAAGTATGTCGACGACTTCGTGGTGGTCAACACCGATGCGATCTGCGCCGCCATCAAGGATGTCTTCCAGGACACGCGCAGCGTGCTGGAGCCCGCGGGCGCGATGGCGGTGGCGGGCGCCAAACAGTACGCGGCCGAGCACCACCTGAAAGGCAAGACGCTGGTGGCCATCGCCTGCGGCGCCAACATGAACTTCGACCGCCTGCGCTTCGTGGCGGAACGCGCCGAGGTCGGCGAAATGCGCGAGGCCGTGTTCGCGGTCACGATGCCCGAGCAGCGGGGCAGTTTCCGCCGCTTCTGCGAACTGGTAGGCGAGCGCAGCGTCACCGAGTTCAACTACCGGATCTCGGACGCGGACCGCGCCCATGTCTTCGTCGGCATCCAGGTGTCGTCGGCAGCCGAGCCGGACAAGATCGCCGCGAACTTCCGCCGCCACGGCTTCGATACGCTGGACCTGACCCACGATGAAATGGCCAAGACCCACTTGCGCCACATGGTGGGCGGCCGGTCGGCGCTGGCGCGCAACGAGCTGCTGTACCGTTTCGAATTCCCGGAACGTCCGGGCGCGCTGATGCGGTTCCTGAACGCAATGAATCCCGACTGGAACATCAGCCTGTTCCATTACCGCAACCAGGGCGCGGACTATGGCCGCATCCTGATCGGCATCCAGGTGCCGCCCGCGGACAAAAAGCAGTTCCGCAATTTCGTGGCCGAACTCGGTTACCCGCATTGGAACGAAACCGACAACCCGGCCTACAAACTGTTCCTGTAGAAACGCCGGCGGAAAAACGAGAGGGCCTCCTTGCGGAGGCCCTTCCCTTCTGCGCTCAATATGCGCCTGGCTGAACCCAGTTAGGGGGGTTCGCTGTCACTCGGCGGCTCACGGAGAATGGGCCGCGCATTCAGCAAGGTTCAGCCAGACGTTCAGTCGCTTAGAAACGGTGACGCACGCCAACCGCGACCGCGGTGTCGGTGGCATCGTGCTGGAACGCGTAGTTGTCGCCATAGGAGGCGTAGGCGTACAGGTTGGTGCGCTTGGTAAAGTCGTACGTGTAGCCCAGGCTGTAGACGTTGAACGTCGCGTCGTCGCCGGTCAGCTTGTCGTTGTTGGCGGTCGCGCGCTGCCAGGAACCGAACACGGCGTGGCGGCCCAACGGCACGGTGGCGCCGATCATGTACGAATTGGCGCGAAAGCCGTCAGCCAGCTTGAACGTGCCCAGGTTGGTCATGCCCTCCGGCGTGGTGCCCATGTTCTGGCCCAGGAACCAACCGTCACGGGTCTGGCCAAACGCCGCAGCCAGCTTCACGACTTCAAAGTCATAGGTGCCGCCAACGATGTATTCCTGGATACGCGCGGCATCCTTGCCGCCCGCGCGGTCATTGGACGGATTGAAGCGGTCGTACGAGGCGGCCAGGTTCAGCGGACCGTTTACGTACTGCACACCGGCAGTCAGCACGCGGTTGTTGTTACCCGTCTGGAAACCCGTCTGCTTCGTGTCGCTGACGCTGTCGTCGGCGCTGAACGAGTAGCCGATGCCGGCCTTGAAGCCGCTCATGCTGGGGGTTTGATACAGGACCATGTTGTCCAGGCGCAGCGTGTTGGCGCTACCGAACGTGGTGCCCATGTTGGCGGTGTTGTAGCTGGTCGAGAACGGGTCGATCGAACCGAAGTACTTGGAAGCCAGATTCGTCTGGCGGCCGAATTCCAGGCGCCCCCACGAATCGCTGTCCAGGCCGACCGTGGCCTGGCGGCCGAACAGGCGGTTGCTTTGCAGCGACTTGCCGTTCATCGGACCGAAGCCCCCTTCCAGGGTGAACACGGCACGCAGGCCATCGCCCAGGTCTTCGGTGCCGCGCAGGCCAAAACGCGAGCCGCTGCTCACGCCCTGCACGCCGCCGAAGCGGCTTTGCGAATCACCCTTGAACTTCACTTTTTCGTAGCCGACACCGGCATCTATCAAGCCGTACAGCGTAACGGAGTCGGCGGCCTGCGCTGCCCCGGCAAAGCCGGCCAGCAACGTCACGGCCAAAAGCGTCTTCTTCATATAAATCCCCAAAATGGCGAGATGAAAGGCACATTGCGGATATGCCGCGCGAATGACGGATACCTGCGTGCCGCTGCATACAGGCGAGCGGCCCATGCATTGGAGCTAGTGTCCGGTTTGTAGCCATTTGTAGTAACCAGGATTTCGAGGAACTACTTTCCACTAGCGGGACAATGACCTTTTTCTTACATCCCGCCCGCCCTGGAGAGTCACGATAATGTCTTGATAATTAACGTGAATGCCATGCAAATCCAGGAGGGACCCCGAGGGAAATCATCCTCCTGCCCCATTCGGATCGACAAGAGTTATTGGGCTGCCGGGATAATCTTTGCGGCGTAAATGCCACACTTCAGGGAGGTTCCAACAAAAAACCCCTCGGCGTTGCAAGGGGTTTTCCATGTTGTTCCCGGCTGCCGGGGAACCGGTCCTGCGATTCACCGGCCCGTGGGCGGGTAGTCCAATTCGCCAAACGTGTATTCCCCGCGCGCCTTGGCATCCGCAAGTTCCTGGCGGACCTGATCGCGGCTCTTGCCTGCCGATTGCGCCACGGTCTTGGGCGGGTAGTCCAGTTCGGCGGACGTCACCTGGCCGGCGGCCTTGGCGCTCTGCAGTTCCTGCTGGACTTGTTCACGCGACAGGGTGGTGCGCGGCGCGGCGGCGGGCGGGTAATCCAGCTCGCCGAACGTGACCTGGCCGGCGGCCTTGGCGGCCTGCAGTTCCTGTTGAACCTGTTCACGCGTCTTGCCATCGGCGTGTGCGGCGGACATTCCCACCAGCGTGGCGGTAACCATAAGTGCGGTAGCTAGGGCTTTCATTTCGATGACTCCATCCTAAACCTTGCACATCGTCCTCTGCCAGGCTGGCAGGTGCGACATGTCGGTTGATTGCTGGGGACGAAGTATCTGGCGATTGGAGCTTAGTAAAAACCCTTATTTTGGTGAACATATTTGCACCGATGGGACAATTGCAGCATGTATCGGGTAACGCATGCGCGCACCTTGACCAGTCCCGGCGTCGATCACCCCGCTGCAAGCCCCGGCGGCGTTCAGCCTTCAGCAAGCTAGGTAACGCAGCGTGAAATCGCCACGCCAGAAGGCTGCTGTCCGGGATGGGGAAATAGACATTTCTGCTGGCGGGACAATAAATCCATTTATGATATGAATCTGCCAGAAATGGAATTTTGAGTCTCGAGGGCCACATGGATATCCAGCTTAACGACATCGCGCTCTTCGTCGAGGTCGCCAAGCGCAAGAATTTCAGCCACGCCGCCGAAGCCTTGAACATTCCGACCTCCACCCTTTCGCGCCGCGTGAGCGAACTGGAACGCAGCGTCGGCATGCGGCTGCTCAACCGCAGCACCCGCAAGATCGATCTGACCGAAGCGGGCGCCATCTACTTTGAGCGCTGCCGGCACATCGTGGAAGAAGCGCGTATCGCGCACGATCAGCTCCTGGACATGGCGGTGCAGCCCAAAGGGCGCCTGCGCATTTCCCTGCCGACCAGCCTTGCACAGTTGTTCCTGCCCGCCGTCATCAGCGAATTCCGCGAACAGCATCCGGACATCGAATGCGACTTCGATCTGAGCATGCGCCCGATCGACCCCATCAGCAATCCGTTCGACCTGATCCTGCGATTTGGCCAGCAGCCCGATTCCAGCCTGATTTCGCGCAAGATCGTGCTGATGGCGCACCAGTTGTATGCGTCGCCCCAGTACCTGGCGCGCCACGGAGAGCCGCGCGTGCCCGCGGACCTTGCCCATCACGAATGCTTGCGCCCGACGATGCGCGAAGAGTCATCCTTCTGGATGCTTCATTCGGCCGACAAGGTCGAGCGCGTGCAGGTGTCGGGACGCCTGTCCGCGAACAACGTCGGCATGCTGGGACGTCTGGCCGGACAGGGCCTGGGCATTACGCCGCTGCTGGTCTTTGACGCGATGGAACGCGCCATCGAGCAGGCGGGCCTCGTGCGCGTGCTGCCCGAATGGAGCCTCACGCCCCTGCCGCTGTTCGCGCTGCTGCCGTCACGCATGCTGCCCGCCAAGACCAAGGCCTTCCTGGATTTCATCCAGCCCCGGCTATCGGACGCCTGAGCCCGCTACGGTGCGGGGTCGGTTCCGTACTGACAGACGGTATAGAGCGGCGTGCCCGTGGCCGCGACCTTGGCGGATCCGCCCAGGTCCGGCAGGTCGATGATGGCGGCGGCTTCCACCACGTTGGCGCCCAGGCGCTGCAACAGCTTGATCGCGGCCAGCATGGTCCCGCCCGTGGCGATCAGGTCGTCCACGAGCAAAACGCGCTGCCCGGTGCGGACGGAATCGGTATGCATCTCGACCGCCGCGTTGCCGTACTCGAGCGAGTATTCCTCGGCAACGGTGCGGTAGGGCAGTTTGCCCTTTTTACGCACCGGCACGAAACCCAGGTTGAGCTCGTAGGCAAGCACGCTGCCCACGATGAAGCCGCGCGCGTCGACGCCCGCCACCAGATCCAGGCGCTGGCGCATATAGCGATAGACGAAGAGATCGATCAGGACCCGGAACGCACGGGGATCCTGCAGCACCGGCGTGATGTCGCGGAAGATGACACCGGGTTGGGGCCAGTCCGGAACGCTGCGGATGGTGCGCCGGATGAACTCGGCGTTGTCGGTCTGCATGGAAGACGGCCCTGAAGAATTGAAGCAAGGCGAACTATAACCTTGCAACCGCGCTTAAGCCAGGATCGCGGGCTGCGATGACAAGTCATGCAGCCGTCCGCCGCGCAATGCAAGGCAACGATGGACTGCGCCCTCGGGCAAGGCCGCGTGGGTCGCCAGCACCACCGTGCGTCCCCGCACCGCGCCGGCCAGGTCCGCGAAGAACGCCGCCTCGGCCTCGGCGTCCAGCCCCGAGGTGGGCTCGTCGAGCACGATGATGGCCGCCGGCGCCAGCAGCGCCCGCGCCAGGCACAGGCGGCGCGCTTGCCCCGCCGACAACCGCGACCCGGTTTCGCCCGCCCAGGTATCCAGTCCGTCGGGCAGGCCGCGCACGAAATCGCCCAACCTGGCCGCGTCCAGGGCCGCCCACAACGCGGCATCGCTGGCGTCGGGATCGCCGATCAGCAGATTGGTGCGCAAGGTGCCCAGGAACATCGGCGCATCCTGCGATAGCAGGGCGATGCGGCGGTGCCAATCGGCCTGCGCGCATTCGCGCGCATCGCACCCGCCAAACCGCACGTGCCCCGCCTGCGGATCTTCCAGGCGCAGAAGCAGGTGCAGCAAGGTGGACTTGCCCGCCCCGCTGGTGCCGACGATCGCGATCCGTTCGCCGGGCTCGACCCGCAGGCTGATGTCATCCAGCACCAGCGGGCTGCCGTCCGCGGTACGGGCGGGATACGAGAAGTGGACGCGCTCCATTTCCAGCACTCCGCTGCGGGGCAACGCGCGGGGCGTCGCCGGATCCTGCATGTCGGGTCCGCATTGCGTCACCTCGCGGATGCGCGCGGCAGCCGACATCGCGGATCCCATTCGGGACGCGCCGCGCATGATCGGCCCGGCCACCTCGAAGATGCCGATGACCGCCAGCAGCAGGCCGGCCAGCACCGGCCCCGTCATATGGCCGGTCTCGAGCCTGGCCAGGCCGAACCACAGCATTGCCAGCACGGCCAGCCCCGCGGCGACTTGGAGGAACCACTGCCCTCTTACCGCCACCCGCGCCTGGCTGCGGCGCGCCAGCGCGCTGGCCTCGCACAGGCGTTCGAAATGCGCCAGGGTCTGCGCCTGCGCATGCAAGGCGGCCATGTCCGCGTGACCATCCACCGCGTCCAGCGTGGCGGCGCGCAAGCCCGCCGCGCTTTCCTGGGCGGCGGCGCCCGGCTTGCGCGCCGCGCGCAATAGCCAGAAGGGCACCGCCACGCAGGCCGTCAGCAGGGCCAGCGCGAACACCAGCGCGGCGGCGGGCACCCATTGCCCCAGCACGGCGGTCAGCACCGCGCCCGCCAGGATGGCGGTCGCCAGCGGCGCCAGCACAAAGAGAAAAACCGTGTCGAGCGCATCGACGTCGCCCGTCATGCGCGCGACCAGGTCACCGCTGCGATAACGCGCGAGTTGACGCGGCGTCAGCCGGATCAACGCCGAGAACACCGTGGCGCGCAGATCGGCCAGCAGGCGCAGGGTCGCGGAATGCCCGACCACCCTATCCGCGTAGCGCGACACGATCCGCAGGAAAGAAAGCCCGCGCACCAGCGCGGAAGGCGCGAACAGGTTGAAGACGCTCCCCGCGCCGGCCAGCGCCGCGCCGGTCAGGAACCAGCCGGACACGCCCAGCAGCCCGACGCCGGCGGCAACCGTCGCCAGCGCACAGAACAATGCGAGCAAAAGCCCGCTTTTTCGGCGCGCATAGAGCGGCAGGAGCAGCAACAGGTTCTTCATGCTTCTTCCAGATTGCCACGCGCCACGCGCACGACCCGGCCAAACCGGGCGGCAACGGCGGGCGCATGCGTCGCCAGCAGCAAGCTGCGGCCCTGGGAAAATTCCAGGATGGCGTCCAGCACCCGGGCCTGCGTGGCTTCGTCCAGATGCGCCGTGGGCTCGTCGAGCAGGATCAGGCCCGGATCGCGCAGGAACAGCCGGGCCAGCGCCACGCGCTGCGCCTGCCCGCCGGACAGGCCGTGGCCCCGGCTGCCCAGCGGCGTATCCAGCCCCTGCGGCAGCAAGGCCGAGAACTCCAGCACGCAGGCGCGCCTGGCCGCGTCCTGGACCTGTTCGTCCGAGGCATCGGGACGGCCCAGACGGATGTTGTCGGCGATCGAACCCGCCAGCAATTGAGGCCTCTGGCCGATCAGCGCGACCCGCTGCCGCAGCGCGGGCTCGCTCCATTCGGCGAGCGGCACGCCGTCGATGCGGATGTCGCCATCGGCGGGGCGCAATCGCGCCATGGCTTCGATCAGCGTCGTTTTTCCGATACCGCTCGGGCCCATCAGCGCCACATGCTCCCCGGGCGACAGTATCAACGATGCATCCTCCAGCACCGCCTGGTTGCGTCCGGGCGCATCCACGCGCAGGGCGGTGATGGCGATGCCGGCGCTCTTTCCCGCGTGCGCTCGCGCCCTGCCCTGTTGGGTTGCCTGTTGGGTCGTCTGTTGGGTCGTCTGTTGGGTCGTCTGTTGGGTCGTCTGTTCTGCCGCCTGTTCGGCGGCTTCTTGCGGAAGGCCGTCGAACAGCACCGCGATCTGCGTGACGGCGGCAAGCGCCGTGGCCCGATCGTGATAGTGCGCCGCGAACTGGCGCAGCGGCGCATAGACCTCCGGCGCCATCAGCAGACAGAACAGGCCGGCCTGCAAGGTCAGCGGCGTCCAGCGCAGATCCAGGAAGCCCAGATAGGTCAGGCCGATATAAACCGCCACCCCCGCCACGCCCAGCGCCGCGAAGAACTCCAAAATGGCGGATGACAGGAAGGCAATGCGCAGCACCGACATCGTGCGCTGACGCAGCGCATCGCTGGCGGCCACGACGGATGCGGCTTCGGCCTGCGCGCGGCCATAGAGCTTCAGGGTGGAGAGCCCGCGCAGCCGGTCGGCGAAGAATCCCGACAAGCGGGCGAAGGCGCGCAGGTGGCGGCGGCTGGCGCCTTGCGCGCCCCATCCCACCAGGGCCATGAACAGCGGAATCAAGGGCGCCGTGATCAGCAGCACCAGGCCGGCGATCACGTCCACCGGAAATAACAGCACCGAGAAGGCGACCGGCAGCATCGCGGCAGCGGCCATCGCAGGCAGGTATTTGGCAAAGAAGCCGTCCAGCGCTTCCACCTGGTCCACCACGGCGCTGGCCAGTTCGCCCGACGCCTTTCCCCGGCTCCAGTGAGGCCCCTTGTTCACGAGCCGCTGGAACAAAGACTGGCGCACATGACGCTTGATGCGTTCGGAAGCGTCCGCGCCCGCGCGCTCACCTGCCCAGCCGATGCAGGCGCGCAGCAGCATCAACCCCGCGATACCCAGAATGCCGCCCAGCAGTTCCTGCCGGGGTATTTGGCCGACGATCGCCGAATCCAGCACGCTGGCAAGCAGCCATGCCTGCACGACCAGCAAGGCGCCGCTGACCAGGGGCGCGGCGCCCGCCAGGATCAGCGGATAACGCGCCTCTTTGGCAAGCGCCATCAACCACCGCGACTGTTCGCGCGGCGGCTTCTGGAGGGTTGCCGACGGATCGTGCTCGAGGCTGCTGGCGCCGCTGCTCACTCGTCGCCGCGGCTGGCGCGCGGGTCATGGGACTGACCCTCGCGCAGCTCGAACCACATTGCATTGAGGATGGCGAACGCACACGCCAGGCCCAGGCCGAGTATCCACGAGAAATACCACATGGTGGAGGCTCCTTGATTAGTATGAATTGGGCGTGTCGCCCACCGAGTCGTGGGTGACCTTGCCGCGCATGACGCGATATACCCAACCGGTGTAGACCGTCACGATGGGCAGGAAGATGGCGACCGCGATGACCATGATCCACAGTGTCAGATGGCTGGAAGATCCGTCCCAGATGGTCAGGCCCGCCTTCGGATTCGTCGACGAGGGCATGATGAACGGGAACAGCGAAAAGCCCACCGTCAGGATCACGCCTGTGATCGACGCCGCGGACGACAGGAACGCCAGCATGTTCGCGCGCACCGTCAGCAGCAGGGCCGCCAGCAAGGCACCCGCCACGCCCAGCGCCGGCGCGATCCACATCAACGGCCACTTCGCGTAGTTGGCCATCCACGCGCCGGTCTGCACCGCCACCGTCTTGAGCATCGGATCGGATGGAGCCGCCACGTCCACCACGCTGGTGATCGTGTGGCCGCCGACGCCGCCCGCTACCCAGAACCCCCCCGCCGCGAACAACGCAGCGGTCAGCACGGCGGAGAGCCGCCCCCAGTTGCGCGCCCGCGACGAAATGGGATCTTCCGTGCGCCACGCCAGCAGGACGGCGCCGTGCATGGCCAGCATCGCCACGCTGAGCACGCCCGCCAGCAACGCGAATGGCATGAAAAGCTGGAAGAAATGCCCTTCATACATGGGCCGCAGCGTCTGGGGGTCGAAGGTGAAGGGCACGCCCAGGATGATGTTGCCCATGGCCACGCCGAACACCAGCGAAGCCACTACGCCCGAAAAGCACAGCACGCCATCCCAACTGTTACGCCAGCGCGTGCCTTCCATCTTGCTTCGGTACTTGAACCCCACCGGACGCAGGATCAACGCGACCAGGACGAGCATCATCGCCAGGTAGAACCCGGAGAACGACGCGGCATACAGCAGGGGCCATGCGGCGAAGATGGCGCCGCCCGCTGTGATGAGCCAGACCTGGTTGCCCTCCCAGACCGGCCCCACCACGTTGATCACCACCCGCCGTTCGGCGTCGGTCTTGGCGACCACCGGCAACAGCGCGGCGACGCCCAGGTCAAAGCCGTCCATGACGGCAAAGCCGATGAGCAGGACGCCCAGCAGCACCCACCACACCACGCGCAACGTGCCGTAGTCGAAAGGAATAAGGGTATCCATCTGCGTCTCTCCTTAAGCGCGCACGGCGGCGCGCACTGGATCGGCGGCAACGTCGCCCGGCGCCGGCCCATCGGATTTCGGTCCGGCCTTGATGGCATGCAGCATCACCTTCACGCCGATGATCAGCAGCACCGTGTACAGCACCAGGTAGATCGAAAGACTGATGACCAGGTCGGTCATGGTCAGGCCCGATGCCGCGTAGTACGTGGGCAGCACGCCTTCGATCACCCAGGGCTGGCGGCCGTATTCGGCCACGAACCAGCCGCTTTCAATGGCAATCCATGGCAGGGGCAGGCTCCATACAGCCACCTTGAGCAGGCCGCGCCGGCTGTCCAGGCGCCCGCGCGATGCCAGCCAGAAGGCGACGCCGAAGAACAGGATCAGGTACATGCCCACCGCCACCATGATGCGGAACGCCCAGAACAGCGGCGCCACGGTGGGCACGGTGTCGATCGCGGCCTGCTTGATGTCGGCCTCGGTGACCTTGCTCATGTCGGTCTGGTGGCGCTTGACCAGCAGGGCATAGCCCAGGTCCGGCCAGGTCTTGTCGAACACCATGCGCGCATCCACGTCCTTCGGGTTGGCGCGGATCTTTTGCAGGGCCTCGTAGGCCACCATGCCGTCGCGGATACGATTCTCGGCGCGCAGGATCAGGTCGTTGATGCCCAGCAGCGGCGTCGTCAGCGAACGCGTGCCGATGATGCCCATTACATAGGGAATCTCCAGCGCGAAGTCGTTTCTGCGCTCTGCCTGGTTGGGAATCGCGATCAGGTTGAAGGACGCGGGCGGGGGCTCGGTGTGCCACATGGACTCGATGGCCGCGATCTTCATCTTCTGGTGTTCAGTGGTGAGGTAACCGCTTTCGTCGCCCAGCACCACGACGGACAGCGCGCCGGCCAGGCCGAAGCTGGCCGCCACTGCCATGGAGCGCTTGGCCAGATCGGTGTGACGGCCTTTCAGCAGATACCAGGCGCTGATCGACATGACGAACATGGCGCCTGTCACGTAGCCGGCGCTGACCGTATGCACGAACTTGGCCTGGGCCACGGGGTTGAAGATCACCGCGGCGAAGTCCGTCATCTCCATGCGCATGGTGTCGGGATTGAAGATCGAGCCGACCGGATTCTGCATCCAGCCGTTGGCGATCAGGATCCACAGCGCCGAGAAGTTGGTGCCGAACGCCACCAGCCAGGTCACGGCCAGATGGCTGACCTTCGACATGCGGTTCCAGCCGAAGAAGAACAGGCCGACGAAGGTGGCTTCCAGGAAGAAGGCCATCAGCCCTTCGAGCGCCAGCGGCGCGCCGAAGACGTCGCCGACGTAGTGGCTGTAATAGGACCAGTTCATGCCGAACTGGAATTCCATCACCACGCCGGTGGCAACGCCCAGGGCGAAGTTGATGCCGAAGAGCGTGCCCCAGAATATGGTCATCCGCTTCCAGATGGGGCGCCCCGTCATCACGTACACGCTTTCCATGATGGCCAGGATGAACGACAGGCCAAGCGTGAGAGGAACGAACAGGAAGTGATAGAGAACAGTCGCGGCGAACTGGAATCGCGACAGGTTCACGACGTCGAGATCAATCATTGGGCAGCTCCCAAAGCGTTGAAGTGCCGTGGCAACCGGCATGGTTCCCAGGCCGTCTCTCGCGCCATGTTAGGGGCGTTGCATACGACTTCATAGAGGTTTCCTGAAAAGATCGAGGCGGAACATGTCAGCCCTTGCCTCGCAATTTGCCGGCGAAACCCAGCACCTTCTGCACTTTCGAACCCATTTTCATCAGGCTCTGCAAGGTTTCTGGCGGCAGTCGTTGAACCTCATCGAACCATCCGGTGGACAGTTCGATGAGCTCCAGCATTTCGGTCATGCGTTGTTGCGCGTAGGCCTCGTCGGGGCCGGCCGGCGCCTCGAGCAGCGTGTCGCGCAACAGGGTGAGCGTGGGATCGATCTCGCGCTTGCGCTTTTCTTCCATCAGGATGCGGAAGATTTCCCACACGTCCTTCGGAGTCTCGAAATAATCGCGGCGGTCGCCTACCTGGTGAATCAGCTTGACCAGGCGCCAGGACTGCAGCTCTTTCAGGCCAAGGCTGACGTTCGAGCGCGAAAAGCCCAGGGCTTCGGCAATGTCGTCCGCGTTCAGGGGCTGCGGCGCCAGGAACAGCAAGGCGTAGATCTGGCCGACGGTGCGGTTCACGCCCCAACGGCTGCCCATTTCACCGAAGTGCAGGACGAAGCGTTCGTTTTGCGGGGATAGCGCCATGGGGGTCAGTCAGCCAAGGAAACTGCGAGGTGCACTGCAAGACACAAGCAGTTACTCCGCTTTCAGAAATTACTGAAATTATCGAACAAACACTGAGAAAGCGCAAACCTCACTGGCAGCAGGGGCGAAAGCGCAAGCGGAAGCGATTGCGCGGGTCGACAGCGCAAAATACCGGCCGGACGTGACAATCACGCAACAAAAAACCCCCGCTCACGGCGGCTGGCTGCCCCGGCAGGCATTTTTGTCAGGATGGCTGGGAAATAAAAATCGCCACCGGCCCGGAGGTCGGTGGCGATTCTTGGGGAAAAAACTTGCGGGTCAGCCCGCGGACGGTCCGCCCGCGATCGCGGGAAGGGATTCGGGAACGGATTCCGGGACGGCCGTCAGCCTGCCTTGACGGTCACGGCAGCGGACACGCGCTTGGCCTTGGCGCGCGCGGCGGCGACGTCCTCGGCCACCGCCAGGCCCACGCCCATGCGGCGCTTGACGAAGGATTCCGGCTTGCCGAAAAGCCGAATGTCCGTGCCCGGCTCGGCCAGGGCTTCGGCCACATTGTGGAAAGAGACCGCGGCGCATTCAACGCCGCCATAGATGACACTGCTGGCCCCGGCTTGGCGCAGGGTGGTGTCCACCGGCAGCCCCAGCAGGGCGCGGGCGTGCAGTTCGAATTCGTTCTGCGTCTGGGTGATCATGGTGACCATGCCGGTGTCGTGCGGACGCGGGCTGACTTCCGAGAACCAGACCTGATCGCCGGCCACGAAGAGCTCGACGCCGAAGATGCCCAGCCCGCCCAGGTCGGACGTGACGGCCAGCGCGATCTCGCGGGCGCGCTCCAGCGCGGCGGGCGACATCGGGTGCGGCTGCCAGCTTTCTACGTAGTCGCCATCGACCTGTTTGTGGCCGATGGGTTCGCAGTAGCGGGTTTCGACCTGGCCGTCGGCGCCCCGGGCGCGCACGGTCAGCAGGGTGATCTCGTAGTCGAAGCGGATGAATCCTTCGACAATGGCGCGCCCGCCGCCCACCCGGCCGCCTTCCTGGGCGTAGCGCCAGGCAGAGACCAGATCGTCGGCGCTTTTGATCACGGATTGGCCCTTGCCCGACGAAGACATGACCGGCTTGATGACGCAGGGATAGCCAATGCCGCCGTCGATGGCCTGGCGCAGTTCGTCCTCGGTGTCGACAAAACAGTAGGGCGAAGTCGGCAGCCCGAGGGTTTCGGCCGCCAGGCGCCGGATGCCCTCGCGGTTCATGGTCAGTTGGGCCGCGCGAGCCGTCGGCGTCACCCGCGCCACGCCCGCCGCTTCCAGTTCCACCAGCAAACTGGTGGCAATGGCCTCGATTTCGGGGACAATAACGTGCGGCCGCTCTTGTTCGATGATTTTTCGCAGGGCCTGCGGGTCCGTCATGGAGACCACATGCGCCCGATGCGCCACCTGGTGGCCCGGGGCGTCCGCATACCGGTCCACCGCGATCACTTCCACGCCCAGCCGTTGCAGGGCAATGATGACCTCTTTGCCCAGTTCCCCGGACCCGAGCAACATGACGCGGGTAGCCAGGGGGGACAGTGGCGTGCCAAGGACGGGGCTGGGAATGCTGGACATGGAGCGGGCCTGGAAGGAAAGTTTGAAAGCCGTTGAATGACCCGCCAGCATGCCATACCCCCCTGCCCGGGGCAAACTAGCACACTGATATTAAAATCCCTGCATGACTGACCATCCCACCACAACGTCCGGCACCGCGCTGGCATCTGCGCGCAGAACGCTGCGAATCGAAAGCCAGGGCCTGCTCGACCTGTCCGCCCGGCTGGACGACAGCTTCGAGCGGGTCGTGGATCTGCTGCTGGCATGCCGCGGCCGGGTGGTCGTGAGCGGCATCGGCAAGACGGGGCACATCGCCCGCAAGATCGCCGCGACGCTGGCCTCGACCGGCACCCCCGCTTTCTTCGTTCATGCCGCCGAGGCCGTCCACGGCGATCTGGGCATGATCACCCGGGACGACGTGCTCATCGCCATCTCCTATTCCGGCTCCGGCACCGAACTGCTGACCATCCTGCCGGTGGTCCGCCGCATGGGCGCGGGGCTGGTCGCCATTACCGGCAATCCGCATTCGGAACTGGCCCAGCAGGCGGACATCCACCTGGACGCCAGCGTGGCCCAAGAGGCCTGCCCGCTGAACCTGGCGCCCACCGCCAGCACCACGGCGGCCCTGGCCCTGGGCGACGCCCTGGCCGTCGCCTGTCTGGAAGCGCGCGGCTTCGGCCCGCAGGATTTCGCCCGTTCCCACCCGGGCGGAGCGCTTGGCCGCCGGCTGCTGACCCACGTGCGCGACGTCATGCGCCAGGGCGACGCGCTGCCTATCGTCCTGACCGGGACCCCGGTGTCGCAAGCGCTGGAAGTCATGTCGGCCAAGGGCATGGGCATGACTGTCGTGACAGACGCGCAGCACCGGCCCCTGGGTATATTCACCGACGGCGACCTGCGCCGCCTGATCGCGCGGCACGGCGATATCCGCAGCCTGACAGTCGAATCCGGCATGACGCGGTCCCCGCGCAGCATCAATCCCGACGCGCTCGCCGTCGAGGCCGCCCGGCAGATGGACGAGCAACGGCTCAATCACATGCTGGTGATGGACAATGACGGCGCACTGCTCGGCGCCTTGCATATGCATGATCTGATGGCCGCTAAAGTGGTATGACTATGACTCTTCCTGCTTCCGTGACTCACCCGGCCGACGCGCTGGTGCTTGCCCGTATCCCTTCGACCGTGCGCGAACGCGCCGCCGCCGTGCGCCTGATGGTGTTCGACGTGGACGGCGTTCTTACCGACGGCAGCCTCTATTACGGCGAAAGCGGTGAACTGCAAAAGCGCTTCAACGCGCTGGACGGCCACGGGCTGCGGCTGCTGATGGAGGGCGGACTGAAGGTGGCGCTGATGACGGGCCGATCCGGCCCCATCGTCGCGCGGCGCGCCGCCGAACTGGGCATCGCCGAGGTCATCCAGGGCGTGCGCGACAAAGGTGGCGCTTTGGCAGAACTTGCGCAGCGCACCGGTGTCCAACTGAACCAGACCGGTTACATGGGCGATGACATCATCGACCTGCCGGCCATGCAGCGCGCGGGCTTCGCGGCCAGCGTGCCAAATGCGCCCGGCTACGTCAGCCAGGCGGCGCACTGGGTCTCTGCCCACCCCGGCGGCAGCGGCGCCGTGCGCGAATGCTGCGACCTCCTGCTGGCCGCCCAGGGACGCCTGGGCGCGTTCCTGGCGGCGCCCGGGCTGCTAGGCCCCGGCGCCATCCAATGATCGCCCCGTCAACGAATACGCCCTTGCGGCGAACCTGATGAAAGAACGTTTTCCCTCATTGATCGCGCTGTTCCTGCTGCTGGTGCTGGTTTCCAGCTCGTGGTGGGCGGCCGATTACGCGCAGCGGGCCATCCAGGTGGACCCGCCGCGCCGCATCACGCATGAAATGGACGCGTGGTCCCGCAATTTCGTCATGCTGCGCACCGACCCGACCGGCAAGCCCATCAACCGGCTCGAAGGTGAGTACGCCGAGCATTTCCCCGACGACGATTCGTATCACATCACCGCGCCCCGGGCCGTCGGCCAACGCGAAACCAATCCCGTTACGGTCGCCGTGTCCAAGACGGCCGTCATGGAGCAAGGCGGCAAGCGCATCGTCATGGACGGCGACGCCCACGTGCTGCGCCAACCCGACGCCGACAACGACATGCTGGACGTGCGCAGCCAGCAACTGATCATCCTGCCCGACGACGACGTCGTCTTCACCGACCTGCCCGCGGTGGTCCTGAAGGGCCGCTCGCGCATGACGGGCAAGGGCATGCACTACAACAACAGAACGCGCCAATTGCAGGTTTCGGCATCGACCGATGTGGAAATTTCCGGTTCGGAAGGCAAACAGCAGCGCCGCACCGAAATTCCAGCCAACAACACTGACCAGAAGAAACCATGACCGACCTCCGGATTCTCCTTGCCCCGACGACTCGCCTGATCGGCGCCGTTCTGTTGACGGCCTCGGCCCTTGCGCCGGCTTATGCGGCGGACCCGGCCCCGAAGGCGGCAGCGCCGGCCGAAGAGCCCAGCACGCTGATCCTGTCGGACACCCTGCACTACGACGACATCAAGAAGCAAAGCGTCTTCACGGGCAACGTCAATCTAACGCGCGGCCTCATGACGCTGTCCTCCGACACGCTGCAAATGACCGAGGACGCGCAGGGCAACCAGTACGGCACGGCCACCGCCGACAAGGGCAAGGTCGTCACCATCCGCCAGGAACGCCCCGACACCTTCGAACTCATCGAGGGCAAGGGCCTGCGCGCCGAATACGACGGCACCAAGAGCACTTTCGACCTGATCGGCCAGGCCGTGGTGGTCCGTTACGTCTGTGGGAAACCCTTCGATACCATTCGGGGCGAACGGGTACGCTACAACGAGAAGACCGGCACCTACGAAGCCCAGGGCGGCCCCAACTCCGCCGCGGCGGGGGGACGGGTACGTTCCGTGGCCGAACCGCGCGCCAAGGCGGACGCAGCCGTCGCCGAATGCCGCAAGCAGCAGGCAGCCAAGAAAGGGCGCTGAAGCGCTTCCCATGCAACACCACTCGCAGCCACGATGAACCAACCCTCAGTGCCGACACCCGTGACCTCCGCCCCTTCGGGCGTCAAGCAGGGCAGCCTGCGCGCAACCGGATTGCGCAAAACCTATAACGGCCGGACCGTGGTGCAGGACGTGTCCCTGTCCGTGGTCAGCGGCGAAGTCGTCGGCCTGCTGGGCCCCAACGGCGCGGGCAAGACCACCAGCTTCTACATGATCGTGGGCCTGGTGCCCGCGGACGCCGGCCGCATCGAGATCGATGGCGCCGTCATCACCGCGATGCCGATCCACAAGCGCGCGCGCATGGGCCTGTCGTACCTGCCCCAGGATGCCTCGGTGTTCAGGCGCCTGACGGTCGAGCAGAACATCCGCGCCGTGCTGGAACTGCAGCTTGGGCCGGATGGCCGTCCCTTGTCCACGCCCCGGATCAACGAGCAGATGGAATCGCTGCTCGAAGAGCTGCAGATCGGCCACATCCGCAGCAATGCCGCGATTTCGCTGTCGGGCGGCGAACGCCGCCGCGTGGAAATCGCGCGCGCGCTGGCCACCAGCCCGCGCTTCATCTTGCTGGACGAACCCTTCGCCGGCGTGGATCCCATCGCCGTCATCGAGATCCAGCGCATCGTGCGCTTCCTGAAGGGCCGCGGCATCGGCGTTCTGATCACCGATCACAACGTGCGCGAAACGCTGGGCATCTGCGACCGCGCCTACATCATCAGCGAGGGCAAGGTGCTGACCGACGGCCATCCCGACGAAATCGTGGGCGATCCCGCCGTGCGCCGCGTCTATCTGGGCGAACACTTCCGCATGTAACCGTGGCTCGGGAAGACCCTTAGGCGCCCCCTTGGACGGGGCTTCCCTACCCCCTAGGGGTTCAGCCATAAAAATGCCATGTTCTTGCGCTAGGTCAGCTTGTTTTATCGGCCCGAGTCTATACACTAGTACTAAACGAACCTGCTTATTGAAGGAGAACGCCTAACGAATCCATCGCGCCTTTTGCGCAACCTTTTTCCTCTTTTAGAAGGAGAGCACACTATGAACCTGAGCATCTGCGGTCGTCACCTCGACGTCACCCCGGCAATCCGGGAATATGTCATGAACAAATTGGCGCGAGTGCTGCGGCATTTCGATCACGTCATCGATACCCAGGTCATGCTCTCGGTAGAGCCCCTGCGGCATAGAGCCGAAATCACCATGCGTCTAAGCGGTAAAGACATTCATTGTGAAGCAACCGATGAAAACCTCTATGCAGCGATAGACCTTCTTGCCGACAAAGTCGACCGTCAGGTCATCAAGCACAAGGACAAGGTGAGAAGTCACTCAGCGGAGTCCGTGAAGCGGCAAGCGGCGAGCCTTTCGCCACCCCAGCAGTAACGCGCTTCATGACCGCTCACCCTGAGCGACGAGCTATACAGCGATCCTAGGATCCTGCCCAAGTCCCGGTGTCCCGCTAGACTTCGCGTCCAGTTGGGGCATCGGCAAACTCCCTCCCGCAGCACCCCATCCCCCATCTGCCCCTAATTCCCGGTTTTTGCCGGCGGATCTGCGTTGCCCCGCAATTCCCCCCGTTTGGCCAGCCACTGGCCGCCCCCCGGCCAGCGAATGCCCACAATCGGGCGCTATCGGTCTATGCTGTCGCTCTTGCCGCTCCGTTGGCGCCCCGTTACGGGTCCGCCTCGGAGCCTAATTATTGCAGTGCGTCATATAACCATATAATGATCCGATGAATCATTTGTCGCGCATCCTCCCCGCCGGCAACGTCGTGCTCGATATGCTCGCCACGAGCAAGAAACGTGCGTTCGAACAAGCCGGCCTGCTTTTTGAAAACAACCATGGCCTGGCGCGCGCGCTCGTGTTCGACAGCCTGTTTGCCCGGGAACGCCTGGGCTCGACTGCCCTCGGGCAGGGCGTGGCCGTTCCGCACGGCCGCGTGAAAGGACTGGAGCAGGCGTTGGCGGCATTCATCCGCCTGGCCCAGCCCATCACCTTCGACGCCCCCGATGGACAGCCCGTGTCGATGCTGCTGTGCCTGCTGGTGCCGGAAACGGCAACCCAGCAGCACCTGGACATCCTGGCCGAACTCGCTCAGCTCATGTCCAACAAGGCATTGCGCGAGGCCCTGGCTACGGAGCCCGATCCGGCCATCGTCCACAAGATGCTCACCACCGGCCAACTCTGATCCCACGCGGAAACGCTGCCATGCTCACGGTGCAGGAACTCGTCGACGACAACGCCGACAAAATCCCTTTCAACTGGATATCGGGTCAAGGCGCCGCGGACCGCGCGATCCCCGATGATGGCATGGCGGCCGCCGATCTCGTCGGCCACTTGAACCTGATCCATCCGTCCCGCATCCAGGTGTTCGGCCAGGAAGAGCTTGCGTACTACACGCGCTTCGACCTGCGCCGCCGCATGCACCACATGGACGAACTGCTGATTGGCGGCGTGCCCGCCATTCTGCTGGCGGACGGCCTGACCCCGCCTCAGGACCTGATCGACCAATGCGACCAGCACCAGGTGCCGCTCCTGTCCACGCCGGTAGCCGCCGCGCAGCTCATCGACCTGCTGCGCATCTATCTGGGCAAGAAGCTCGCGCCCACCACCACCGTGCACGGCGTCTTCCTGGACGTGCTGGGACTGGGCGTGCTGATCACCGGCGAATCGGGCCTGGGCAAGAGCGAACTGGCGCTGGAACTGATCTCGCGCGGTCACGGCCTGGTGGCCGACGACGCCGTGGAATTCTCGCGCACCGCGCCCAACATGATCGAAGGCCACTGTCCGCAGCTTCTGCAGAACCTGCTGGAAGTCCGCGGCCTGGGCCTGCTCGACATCCGCACCATCTTCGGCGAGACCTCGGTGCGCCGGAAGATGCGGCTCAAGCTCATCGTGCACCTGGTGCGGGCCACCGCGCAGGACAAGTTCGAACGTCTGCCATTGCAGGACATCACCCAGGACATGCTGGGCCTGCCCGTGCGCAAGGTGATGCTGCAAGTGGCTGCGGGCCGCAACCTGGCGGTGCTGGTCGAGGCCGCCGTGCGCAACACGATACTCAAGCTGCGCGGCATCGATACGCTGGGCGAATTCATGGAACGCCAAGCCATGGCGATCCTCCAAAGCAGCAAATGAAAACGCGTCGTCGCCCTGCGGCATCGTGAGCCTTTACGAGACCCTGGCCGACGAGATCGCCACATCGATCGCGGCCGGCGTTCTTCGCGCTGGCGACAAGCTGCCCTCGGTGCGCGACGCTTGCGCGGCGCGGGGCGTCAGCCCCTCCACGGTGTTCCAGGCCTACTATCTGCTCGAGGCGCGCGGCCTGATCCGCGCGCAGCCACGCTCGGGCTACTACATCAACGCGCCCGCGGAGTCGCTGCCGCCCGAGCCCGGCGCCTCGTGCCCGGACGGCGAATCGACCGAGCTCGCGATCAGCGAGCGGATCTTCGACATCCTGGGTTCGGTGCGCAACCGCGACGTCATTCCGCTGGGTTCCGCGTTCCCCTCCCCCTTGCTGTTTCCGCTGCCCCGGCTGGCGCAGGCCATGGCCGCGCATCTCAAGCGCCAGGATCCGCGCGACACCGTGGAAGACCTGGCCCCGGGCAATCCCCGGCTGCGCAGGCAGATCGCGCTGCGTTATCTGATCGGCGGCATCAATCTTCCCGCCAACGACATCGTCGTCACCAACGGCGCGCTCGAGGCGCTGAACCTCTGTCTGCAGGCGGTCACGCAGCCGGGCGATACCGTCATCGTGGAGGCGCCCACGTTCTACGGCGCCCTGCAGGCCCTGGAAAGACTGGGCCTGAAGGCACTGGAAGTCCCTACCCACCCGCGCACCGGTATCGATCTTGACGCGATGGAAGCGGCCATCGAACGCCACGCTCCCCGCGCGTGCTGGCTGATGACCCAGTTCCAGAATCCGCTGGGCTGCCTGATGCCGGACGAAAGAAAGCGCCAGCTTGTCCAGCTTCTGGGCCGGTACGGCATTCCGTTGATCGAGGACGACGTCTACGGAGAGCTGTACTTCGGATCGGCGCGGCCCGTGCCGGCCAAGGCCTACGACACGCAGGGGCTGGTGCTGCATTGTTCGTCGTTTTCAAAGTGCCTGGCGCCGGGCTACCGCATCGGCTGGGCCAGCGCGGGACGCTACGCGCAGCGCGTCCAGCGCCTGAAGCTGTCGTCGACGCTGTCCGCGTCCGGCCCCGCGCAGGGCGCGATCGCCGAGTATCTGGAACAGGGCGGCTATGACCGCCACCTGCGCCGGCTGCGCGAGACCTTGCAGGCGCAGCAGGAACGCATGGCCGATGCGATCGCGCATGAGTTTCCCGCCGGCACGCGGGTGACCCGGCCGCAAGGCGGTTTCTTCCTGTGGCTGGAACTGCCCGCGGGCGCGGATGCGCTGGCGCTGCACCGCGAAGCGCTGGCCCGCGGCATCAGCGTGGCGCCTGGCCCTGTCTTCTCAGCCAGCGGCCAATTCGGCCGCGCGCTACGCCTGAATTACGGACACCCCTGGGATGCCGGCACCGAGGCCGCTGTCCGCATACTGGGTGAACTGGCGCGGAAGGCCTGTTCCCAGTCATCACGGGCGGGTTAGGCCCGCCTGGCAAGGGCCGCGCGGGCCCTAATTCAGCGTCGACGAGGCGCGCGCGCGCTTGACGTCCAGCGGCGTCACGCCGCCCGCTTCGTTGCCCCAGCTATTACGGATGTAGGTCACCAGCATCGCGATGTCATTGTCATTGAGCACCTGTCCGAATGGCGGCATGCCGTGCGGCCGGGGATTGGCGCTGGTGGCGGGCGCATAGCCTCCATCGAGCACCATGCGGATCGCGTTTACCGGCGACGGCGCCGTCACGGTGGGATTGCCGGCCAGCGCGGGCCATGCCGGTCCGCTGCCCTCGCCTTTGGACTGATGGCATTGCACGCATTGCTGGCTGTAGAGCTTGCCGCCCAGCTCCATGGCGGCAGCCGAGGCGCCGGCCGGCGGCCGGTCACCGGTAGCCGGCGTGGCGGGCAGCGACTTGATATAGACGCCGATCGCCAGCGCGTCCTCGTCGGTCAGGTGCTGCGTGCTGCCCAGCACGACTTCGGCCATCGGCCCGCTGACCGTTGAGTGCTTGGAGATGCCGGTCTTGAGCAGCGTGGCGATATCCTGCGCCGTCCAGCGTCCCATGCCCGTCCGCATATCGTTGGTGAGCGGCGGGGCATACCAGTCCAGCACCGGGATGAGACCGCCGGTCAGCGCGTCGGCCGAGCGCGTGGCGCCCAGGCTGTTGCGCGGCGTGTGGCAGGCGGCGCAATGCCCCAGGCCTTCGACCAGGTAGCGGCCGCGATTCCATTGCACCGACTGGCCGGCGTCGGGTTCCTGCACCCCCGGCTTGAAATACAACGCGCGCCACGCGGCCAGCAGGACCCGCTGATCGTAGGGAAATTCCAGTTCCGGCGGCCGGTTGGGCTGGCTGACGGGCGAGACGCTGCGCAGGTAGGCGAACAGGGCGTCGGAATCGGCCCGCGTGACGCGGGTGTATTCGGTGTAGGGAAAGGCCGGATAGAGCAGCGTGCCGTCCTTGGACTTGCCGTTATGCAGCGCCTGCCAGAAATCATCGGCGGTCCAGGCGCCGATGCCGGTCTTGTCATCGGGCGTGATATTGGGCCCGTAGACCGTCCCGAACGGGGTGGGAATGGGCGTGCCGCCCGCCAGCGCCTTGCCGCCGCGGCTGGTGTGGCAGGCCATGCAATTGCCGGCCAGCGCCAGGTAGCGTCCGCGTTCGATCAACGTGGCGCCATCGGCCGCCTCCGCGGCAGGGCCTGTGGTGGCGTCGTCGCGCGTACCCAGCCAGTACAGGCTGCCCGCCACCACGGCCGCCAACAGGAGCAGGACGCATAGCACTTTCTTCATGAGTTTCATCCGGACCCCCGCTTACCGTTGCGCCTGGCTGCCGCATTCCGCGGGCAGCCTGACCGAATCCGCAGCGTCGGGCGCATAGGATTCGGCGACGGGTTGCGACGACAGCCACGCCGCCAGGGCGCCGATGTCGGTAGGGGTGAGCTTGTTGGAGATGTCCGCCATGCAGTCTGGCGCGGCGGCGCGGCGCAGGCCGTTCTTCCAGCTGCCGATCTGCGCGCCGATGTAGTCTCGGGGCAGACCCAGCAGGCCCGGGATGGCCGGAAGCATGCCGCCCAAGGCGGCGCCGTGACAGGAGGCGCAAGCGGGCAGGCCGCGCGCGGCGTCGCCCTGCATGGCCAGCTTGCGCCCGGCCTCCAGCGTGGCGGCGGACACGTCCGCGCGCGCCGGCGCCGGGTAGGGCACGTGCTGTCCGGCAAAATGCGCGGCCATTTCGCGCAGGTAGTCATCCGGCAGGCCGGCCAGCAGATGTGTCATCGGCCGGTACTGCCGCCGGCCATCGCGAAAATTCAGAAGCTGGTGATAAAGATAGTCCTGGGGCTTGCCGGCCAGGCGCGGGTAATAACCGTCGGCCCCCGCCTTGCCCTGCGCGCCGTGACAGGCCGTACAGGCCGCCACGCGTGCCGCCATGGTGTCGGGCCGCAAGGTCTCTTGCGGTTGCTGGGCCAGTGCTGGCGAGGCCATGAAGACCAGGGCCACGGCAGTTGACCATCGCGGAATCGCCCGAAACCACGCCAGTGAAACACTACGAAAGGAAATGAGGGCTAACATCTAGGTCGAATTCCAATCCCCCGCATCGCATGACGGCGGGGCGCGTAAAGTGAATCTGCTGAGTATCCGGGCCCAAGCTTACGCCAGGCCACGCAACGGGGTACAGGCGCAGATACCGAGTTTATGGCCATATCAGATGCTATCCCGCCGGCATCGTCCTGGAAAAGCGTGCCACAATCATGTCCATGTTGAAAGTCGTCCTCGTCACCGGTATTTCTGGCTCGGGCAAATCCGTCGCTCTGCGCATGCTCGAGGACGCCAGCTACACCTGCGTCGACAATCTTCCGGTCCGGTTCCTGACCGAATTCATCGCCAATGCGCGCGATGACGGCATGGAGCGGGTCGCCGTCGCCATCGACGTCCGGTCCCCCGGCGAACTGGCCGAACTGCCCGACGTGGTGACCGCGCTGCGCGCGATGGGCACCAGCCTGCGCGTGGTCTTCCTGGACGCCAGCACCGCAACCCTGGTGCAGCGCTATTCCGAATCCCGGCGCCGCCATCCGCTGACCGACCGCCTGCAACGCGGCGGCACGGCCCCGTCGCTGGCCGACTGCATCGCCCTGGAACGCGAACTGCTGGCGCCGCTGCGCGAGCAGGAACATGTCATCGACACCTCGGACCTGACCCCTGGCCAGTTGCGCGCCTGGATCCGCGACCTGATCAAGGCCGATCGCGCGCCGCTGGTGCTGACCTTCGAGTCATTCGCCTACAAGCGCGGCGTGCCCGGTGACGCCGATCTGGTGTTCGACGTGCGCTGCCTGCCCAACCCTCACTACGACCGCAACCTGCGCCCACTGACGGGGCGCGATGAACCCGTGGCCACATGGCTGGCCGGGTACGAGCAAGTGGGCCAGATGATCGACGACATCGCTGGTTTCCTGAACCGCTGGCTGCCGCAATACACGCAAGACACCCGCAACTACCTCACGGTGGCCATTGGCTGCACCGGCGGCCAGCACCGTTCGGTCTATGTGGTCGAGCAGCTGGCGCTGCGCTTTGCCGACCACGACCCCCTGCTGGTCCGCCACCGCACCCAACTCCCCGACGAATCCGCATGACGTTGTCCCGCCCTCTACACCTGCTACTCGTTCTGCTGCTGGCCATTGCCGTGGCGGGCTGCTCTTCCACCGGCGGGCGCAAGAAAGGCGGGGGCTACTACAAGGACGACGGGCCGGACGACAACCCTCCGTCCAATCTGGATCAGGTTCCGGATGCGGTGCCCAGGCTCGAGCCCTACGCCAGCGGCGCTAACCGTCCGTACGTTGTCTTCGGCCAGCGTTACGTGCCCGACACCAGCGGCCAGCCGTACAAAAAGCGCGGCACTGCCTCCTGGTATGGCAAGAAATTCCATGGCAATTCCACGTCGATCGGCGAGTCCTACGACATGTACGCCATGACGGCCGCCCACACCACGCTGCCGATTCCCAGCTACGCGCGCGTCACCAGCATGGTCAACGGCAAGACGGTCATCGTGCGCGTGAACGACCGCGGCCCTTTCCACAGCGACCGGATCATGGACCTGTCCTATGTCGCGGCCTACAAGCTGGGCATCATCGGTCCGGGCAGTGGCCAGGTCGTCGTGGAAGCCATACCGCAAGATGAGATCCGCCGACTGGCCTCGCAGGGCGCGCCCGCTGCGTCTGAGCCGGAGCCGGCATCGGCGACGGGATCCGCGCCTGTCCTGGCGCCCGTGGCCGCTGCGCCCGTGGCGCTCTTGGCCGACCCACCCACGGCTCCCGCGCCCGGCTCCGCACCGGTACGCCAGATGCCGGCCGGCGCTGGCGGCAGCGTCTATCTGCAGGTGGGTGCGTTCAGCCAGCCCGCCAATGCGCAGTCGCTGGTCAGCCGCATCAACACGCAGCTAGGCGCCGAAGGCGCGCCGCCCGCATCCGTCGAGCAGGCCAACAACCTGTACCGCGTCAGGATCGGCCCCTATCCCGACCGGCAAAGCGCATTGAATGCCGTGCCGCTGGTATCGGACCGCATCGGCATCCTGCCCAGCATTGCTTCTCAGTAGTCAGGGATAAAACCCTACAAAGGCAGTTCGGTCTGGCCGTCGCAAACGCGGCGCGCGCGCGCGTTGCGGCTCAGGTAGCGGTTGCCTTCGTGCGCCAGTAGCGCCTGTTTGCGCGGCAGGCCGCCCCCAAAGCCGGTCAACGAAGTATCGGCGCCGATCACCCGGTGGCAGGGAATGATGATGCTGATGGGATTGCGGCCAACCGCGCCGCCCACCGCCTGAGCGCCCTTGGGCCGCTCCACGATACGCGCCAGCTCGCCATAGCTGGTCAGCACGCCGAAATCCAGCGCGCACAGCGCGTGCCAGACCCTGTGCTGAAAGGTAGTGCCCACGGGGTCCAGCGCCACGTCGAAGGTTCGGCGCGTTCCGGCGAACCACTCGTCCAGTTCGCGGCGCGCCTGTTCAAGAATGGGATCGGATTCCGTGCGCGTCCAGCCTTCTGCCGGCGGCAGCAGTTCCTGATCGGTGAACCAGGCGCCGCGCAAGCCCTTGGGGCTGGCGACCAGGCGCATCTCGCCCAGCGGCGTGGGCATGTCGCGGTAGACGATCGGCTCTTGCGGATCGGCGGGCTTGTTGGACACGACGGTTGCATAAGCCATGTCTTATTCCAGCGATTTCTTGCGGGCCAGAGCCCGGTTGTACAACACGTCGCGCGGCTGGCCGGAGACCTTCGCGGCGACGCGCGCGGCGTCGCGCACGGACAGCGACTCCAGCAAGGCGTCCAGCAGGACATCGGTGCGCGGGTCCGCGTCGTCGTCCTCGTCCTGTTCCTCCTGGGCATGGGCGATCAGCACAAATTCGCCCTGCTCGCGGTGCGAGTCCGCCGCCAGCCACGCAGCCCCCTCGCCCATCGCAAAGGTGGCGATTTCCTCGAAGCGCTTGGTCAGCTCGCGAGCCACCGTCAGTTGGCGGCCGGGTCCGCAGACTTCCAGCAGGTCCGCCAGGGTGGCGGCCAGCCGGTGCGGCGACTCGAACATCACGACGGGTGCCGGCAAGGCGCACCACTTGCGCAGCCAGCGCTGGCGCGCCACCGCCTTCGGGGGCGGAAAGCCGGCAAACGCATAGGCAGGGTTCTCGTCCGTGGTGACGCCGCTGCCCATCAGGGCCGCGATCACCGCGCTCGGCCCGGGGACCGGCACCACCGCGAACCCCGCGGCGCGCACCGCCCGCACCACCCGCGCGCCGGGGTCGCTGACTGCTGGCGCGCCCGCATCGGACACCAGCGCCACCCGCTGGCCCTGGGCCAGGCGCTCGCAGATGGCCTGCGCCGCCGTCGCCTCGTTGTGGCGGTGGGCGGCCATCAGGGGCGTGCTCACGCCCCACGCATCCAGCAGCGTGCGGCTGGCGCGCGTGTCTTCGGCGGCGATGACATCGGCCCGCTGCAAGGCATGCCAGGCCCGCAGTCCCAGATCGCCCAGGTTGCCGATGGGCGTTGCCACGACGTACAGCGTCGAGGCGGGCCAATGCTGCCCCGCCACGCGTTCGGCAACGCGGGACCAGGCATCGCCGGCCATCGGGGAAGAGACATTTTGATTCATTGCAGCCTGCCGACACGGAAAACCATGTCAGTGTAGCCGCCTATGCCCGTTGCCTTTCCGGAGCCCCATGACGGACGACACCTTGCGCCTTGCCTGCGAACTGGCCCTGGCGGCCCGGCGCCGCGCCGCCAAACGCCGGCGGCGCGCAAGCCGCGGCACGGCGCCCGACCGCCCGCCCCCGCGGCGCTCGCCCATGCAGCGCCGCGGCGACCATCACGAAGCGGCGGCGCTGCGCCTGCTGGTGGCGCAAGGCCTGACGCTGCTGGCGCGCAACCTGTGGTGCCGCGCGGGCGAAATCGACCTGGTCATGCGCGAGGGCGACACCCTGGTCTTTGTCGAGGTCCGGGCACGCGCCCAGACCCGCTTCGGCGGCGCCGCCGCCAGCATCGGCCGCGAAAAACAGGCGCGGCTTGCCCGCGCCGCGGCGCACTGGCTGCCCGAATTGGCCCGCCGGCATTGGCGTGGCGCCCCCCCGGCCGCCCGCTTCGACGCCGTCGTCTTCGACGCCGGCCATCCCCAGTGGCTGCGCGGGGCTTTCTGGCTGCCGTGACTGGCACGGCCCCGGGCCGCCCGCCCGGCGGCGTCTCGCGGCACTGTCGTTACGCATCGACAGAACGGCAGCGCTGCCCCGTGAGATAATCGCGCCCATGGATATGACCTCTCGTATGACGTCGCACTTTCGCGACGCCATGGCCGCTTGCGAACAAAGCATGAACGTCCTGGCCGAACCGCTGGCAGTGGCGGTGGACGTGCTATTCGGCGCCCTGGCGAACAACGGCAAGATTCTGGCTTGCGGCAATGGCGGCTCGGCTGCCGATGCGCAGCATTTCATCGCCGAACTGGTGGGCCGCTTCGAACGCGAGCGCCTGCCGCTGGCGGGCATCGCGCTCAATACCGACACCTCGATCCTCACGGCGGTCGGCAACGACTACGGCTTTGACGAGATCTTCGAACGGCAGGTCAACGCCTTCGGGCAGGCCGGCGACGTGCTCGTGGCCATTTCCACCAGCGGCAATTCGCCCAACGTGGTCCGCGCCATGGAAGCCGCCAGCGCACGCGAAATGCACGTGCTGGCCCTGACCGGCAAGGGCGGCGGCGTCATGGGGGAACTCATTACGCCCATGGACGTCCATCTATGTGTTCCCAGCGATCGCACAATGCGCATCCAGGAAGTCCACATTCTGCTGCTGCACGCGCTGTGCGACGGCATTGACGCTCTTCTGCTTGGAGACACCGAATGATTTCTGACGTCAGAACCGCAGTCCGCCCGCTGATGCTCGCCGCCGCGCTGTCCACCGCGGCGCTCTCGCTGTCGGCCTGCGCGCCCCTGATCGTGGGTGGCGCCGCCGCCACCACCGCGGTCGTCGTGACGGACCGCCGCACGTCCGGCGTCCAGCTCGAAGACCAGAACATGGCGTTCAAGGCGCAGAGCCAGATCTCGCAGAAGCTGGGCGACACCGCCCGCGTCAACGCCATGGCCTATGGCGGCCACCTGCTGCTGACCGGCGATGTGCCCACCGAAGAGGCCAAGAGCCAGGCCACCGCCATCGCCCAGGGCATCGAGAACGTCAAACAGGTCATCAACCAGTTGAACGTGGGGCCCATCGCCTCGTTCGGCGTGCGCTCCAACGACACCTGGCTGACCTCCAAGGTCAAGACGACCCTGATCAACACCAAGTACGTGCCCTCGGGCACCATCGCGCTGACGACGGACCACAGCGTCGTCTACCTGATGGGCAAAGTCACGCAAGCCGAAGGCGAATACGCCGCCAACGCCACCGCGGATGTCGGCGGCGTGGTCAAGGTCGTCAAGCTCTTCGAGACCATCAGCCGCGAAGAAGCCATCCGGCTGTCGGGTAGCGGCTCCAAATCCGACTCCACCACGGAAACCAAAGCGCCCATCGAAAGCGGCGCCGGCGCGGCAAGCGACAGCGCGACCGGCACCGGCGGCGGCGTAGAGGCCATGCCCATCAAATGAAGAAAGCCATCGTAGCCCTGGCCGTCCTGGTGGCGGTCGGCATCGGCGCCTGGTTTGTCATGCGCCCCGCTCAGACCGCCCCCGACGTCACCTTCACCACCCTGGAAGGCAAGACCTTCTCCATGCAGGACTTGCGCGGCAAGGTCGTGCTGGTCAAATTCTGGGCGACCAGCTGCGTGACCTGCGTCAAGCAGATGCCGGACACCATCTCGGCCTACAACGAATACATGGGCAAAGGGTACGAGGCGATCGCGGTCGCCATGAACTACGACCCGCCCAACTTCGTGCTGAACTTCGCCGAAACGCGCAAGCTGCCGTTCCCCGTTGCGCTGGACACCAAGGGGGACATCGCCCGCGCCTTCGGCGATATCCGCCTCACGCCCACGGCTTTCCTGATCGATAAACAGGGACGCATAATCAAGCGCTATCTGGGCGAATACGACAAGGCGGAATTCCACGCGACCGTGGAAAAGGCCCTGGCGGCAGGCTGAAGCCCGCCCCGGTCCGCAGCCCGACGACCGCCCGGCAGGGCGGTTTTTTTCGCCCCGCCGCGCTTGCCCGGGCCCCGGGCCGTCCGCCCAAAAACAAAACCGCCCGAATGGGGCGGTTCCGTGGGACCGGGGAGGCCCGGCTTCAGAAAGCCGGGATCACGGCGCCCTTGTACTTTTCCTGGATGAATTTCTTCACCTCGGGCGAGTGCAGCGCATTGACCAGCTTCTTGATCCCCGGCGCGTCCTTGTTGTCGCTGCGGGCTACCAGGACGTTCGCGTATGGCGAATCGGCGCCTTCGATGAACAGCGCGTCCTTGGTCGGGACCAGGCCGGCTTCGAGCGCGTAGTTCGTGTTGATCAGCGCCAGATCCACGTCATCGAGCGAGCGCGGCAGCATCGCGGCTTCCAGTTCGCGGAACTTCAGCTTCTTGGGATTTTCGACCACATCCGCGGCGGTGGCCAGGATGTTGGACGGATCCTTGAGCTTGAGCACGCCCTGCTTCTGCAGCAGCACCAGCGCCCGGCCGCCGTTGGACGGATCGTTGGGGATCGCCACCGTGGCGCCGTCCTTGAGTTCGGACAGGCTCTTTATCTTCTTCGAGTAACCGCCAAACGGCTCCACGTGCACCAGCGCGACCGGCACCAGCGTGGCCTTGCGGTCCTTGTTGAAGGAATCCAGATACGGTTTGTGCTGGAAGAAATTGGCGTCCAATTGCTTATCCGCCAACTGCAGATTGGGCTGGACGTAGTCGCTGAACACCTTGATGTCGAGCTCCACGCCGTCCTTGGCCAGTTGCGGCTTGACCACTTCCAGGATCTCGGCGTGCGGCACCTGCGTGGCGCCCACCACCACTTTTTCCGCATGGGCGGCGTGGGCCGCCACCAGGAAGGCCGACGCCGCCAGGGCGGAACGGACGAAGTTCAAACGCATGTTTTGCCTCTTTTATGGGTAAAAATAGGGGATCGATGCCCCGCCGGTACGGAGCGGCCCCCTTTTGCGGGGCGTCCCGTTGCGAAAACGCCCCCAATTTACCTGAATGCCGGTTATTTGTCGGGCATATGGACATAGGTTTAAAGCATAAGAAACCTGTGGGTACTACAATCCGTCGTATGCTTGCGCTACCGCGTCCCGAACGCGTTTTTGTGCAGGCATTTTTTACTGCCCTTCAACTTTTACTGATTACTTATTTGCCGACTTAGCTGCCATGACCGACACCCCCGACCCTGCTGCCGTTTCGTCTCCCGCTGTCAAAGCCGCTGTGCTGTCCGAAGCGCTGCCGTATATCCGACGATTTCACGGCAAGACCATCGTGGTCAAGTACGGCGGCAACGCCATGACGGAAGAGCGATTGCAGCGCAGCTTCGCGCACGACGTCGTGCTGCTCAAGCTGGTGGGATTGAATCCGGTGGTGGTCCACGGCGGCGGTCCGCAGATCGATGACGCGCTGCGCCGCATCGGCAAGCAAGGCACCTTCATCCAGGGCATGCGCGTCACCGACGCCGAAACCATGGAAGTGGTGGAATGGGTGCTCGGCGGCCAGGTCCAGCAGGACATCGTCATGATGATCAACGAGGTCGGCGGCAAGGCCGTCGGCCTGACCGGCAAGGACGGCGGACTGATCCAGGCCCAGAAGAAGCTGATGGCCAATAAGGACAATCCCGCCGAACCCATCGACATCGGTTTCGTCGGCGACATCACCATGGTCGAGCCGGCCGTGGTCAAGGCGTTGCAGGACGACCAGTTCATTCCCGTCATCTCGCCCATCGGCTATGGCGAGGACGGCACGGCCTACAACATCAACGCCGACGTCGTCGCCGGCAAGATGGCGGAAGTGCTGGGCGCTGAAAAGCTGCTGATGCTGACCAACACCCCAGGCGTGCTGGACAAGGCCGGCAAGCTGCTGCGCAGCCTCTCGGCGCAGACCATCGACGAACTGTTCGCGGACGGCACGATCTCCGGCGGCATGCTGCCCAAGATCTCGTCCGCACTGGACGCCGCCAAGAACGGCGTGAACTCGGTTCACATCGTCGACGGGCGCGTGCCGCACTGCCTGCTGCTGGAAATCCTGACCGATCAAGGCGTGGGCACGATGATCAGCTCGCACTGATGCGGGCACAGCGTTACCTGCTGCGGCCGGCGGTGCGCATGCGCCGCTCGCGCCGCGTCGCCACGGGCGACTCCGAACGCCTGTGGCTGTTCGATCTGGACAATACCCTCCACGACACGTCGCACGCCATCTTTCCCAAGATCGACCACGGCATGACCATGGCCGTCGCGGAAGCCCTGAACGTGGATATCGACACGGCCAATCGCGTGCGCTCCCAGTACTGGAAGCGCTATGGCGCGACGATGATCGGCATGGTCCGCCATCACGGCGTCGATGCCCATGACTTCCTGCACCGCAGCCATGATTTCGACGTCGGACCGCTGGTGCGCGCGGAAAAGGCGCTGGCCTACAAGCTGCGGCAGTTGCCCGGCCGCAAGGTGCTGCTGACCAATGCGCCGCTGCACTATGCGCGCGCCGTGCTGGCCCGCCTGGGCATCCTGCGTCAGTTCGACAGCCTGTGGGCCATCGAGCACATGCGGCTGCATGGCGAATTCCGGCCCAAGCCTTCGCCTGCCCTGCTGCGCTACGTACTGGCCCGCGAGGGCGTGCCGGCCTACCGGGCGGTTCTGGTGGAAGACACGCTGGCCAACCTGCGGGGGGCGCGCATGGCGGGCTTGCGCACCGTCCATGTGTATCACCCCGGCACCCCGTTCTCGCGCGGGCGATCCCATCGCCCGGCATACGTCGACTTACGGGTAAACTCCGTCAGTGATTTATTGTTACGCCGGCGCCCCTTGCGGGGATAGCGGCGCGCTCTTCCCCCCTTACACCGTCAGCCTGCGCAGAGCAGACCCCTCCATGGCGAGCAAACCCGGCGAGCGCAAGACCCAGATTCTGCAGACCCTGGCCGAGATGCTGGAGCAGCCGCACGCGTCCCGGATCACCACGGCCGCCCTTGCCGCGCGCCTGCAGGTATCGGAAGCCGCGCTGTACCGCCATTTCGCCAGCAAGGCGCAGATGTTCGAAGGGCTGATCGAATTCATCGAGACCAGCATCTTCACGCTGGTGAACCAGATCGCCACCGCCGAGCCCTATGGCCTGGCCCAGGCCCACAAGACCGTCGCGATGCTGCTGACCTTCTCGGAACGCAACAAGGGCATGACCCGGGTGCTGACCGGCGACGCGCTCGTCACGGAAGACAACCGGCTGCAGGAACGCATCAACCATATCAACGACCGGATCGAAGCGTCGTTGAAGCAATCCCTGCGTATCGCCATCACCGACGGAGGCCTGCCCCAGGAGTCCAATGTGGCCGCCCATGCCAGCCTGCTGACGCATCTGGTGCTGGGCCGCTGGCTGCGCTATGCCCAGAGCGGCTGGCGGGTCGCGCCCACGCTGCACCTGGACGAGCAACTGCGCCTGGCGCTGGGCTGATCCGCCGTATCGATGCCGCATTCCAGGCTTGCGGCGTAAACGGGGCGACGAGCATAATGCCCGGAACACGGTTCCACAAGCGCAAAACCTATTCCGCTTGATCTGTATCAATACGGGTTTTCCTCAATGCCGTCACGATCATCCTGTAGCGTCGACATACCGATTTGATTGATCCCGTGCTCGCGGGCGGCGTGTCGTCAGTTTGACCTCAACCGGAGAAGGATATGGCCGCGGAAACCGCAGTCCCTGCCTCGCAAGCCCCCAAGAAATCCAAAATCCCCATCGGCCTCTATGCCGGCGTCCTCGTGATGATCGGCGTACTGATGATGCCGCTGCCCGCCGATCTGCCGGTTGCCGGCCATCGCATGCTGGCAATCCTGGCCTTCGCCGTGGTGGTCTGGATTACCGAAGCCGTGTCTTACGAAGCCAGCGCGATCATGATCACGACGCTGATGGCCTTCCTGCTGGGCACGGCTCCGACAATCAAAGACCCGAACGTGCTCTATGGCACGTCAGCCGCGATCAGCATGGCGTTGGCGGGCTTCTCCAATTCGGCGCTGGCGCTCGTCACTGGCGCTTTGTTCATTGCCGCGGCCATGACGTTCACCGGGCTGGACCGGCGCATCGCGCTGGTCACGCTGTCCAAGGTGGGCACCAGCACCCGCCGCATCCTGATCGGATGTATCGCAGTGACAATCGTGCTGAGCCTGGTCGTGCCCAGCGCCACTGCGCGCAGCGCAGCCGTGGTGCCCATCATGATGGGCGTCATCGCGGCCTTCGGCGTGGACAAGCGGTCGAACATCGCCGCCGGCATCATGATCATCGTGGCGCAGGCCACCAGCATCTGGAACGTCGGCATCCAGACCGCCGCGGCGCAGAACCTGCTGACCGTCGGCTTCATGGAAAAAATGCTGGGCGAACGCGTGGCATGGTCGGACTGGCTGATCGCCGGCGCCCCTTGGTCGCTGATCATGTCGGCTGTGCTGATCATCACCGTGCTCAAGCTGCTGCCGCCGGAAAGTGACAGCATCGCGGGGGGCAAGGAAGCGGTGGAGAAGTCGCTGCTTGACCTGGGTCCGATGACCGGTGCGCAAAAGCGCCTGATGACCGTGTCGATCATGCTGCTTCTGTTCTGGTCGACCGAAGGCAAGCTGCACAAGTTCGACACCACGTCGACCACCTATTTCGGCCTGGTCCTCCTGATGCTGCCGCGCTTTGGCGTGATGACATGGAAGGACGTGCAATCACGCATCCCATGGGGCACCGTGATTGTGTTCGGCGTGGGCATCAGCCTGGGCACCGCGTTGTTGACGACGCAGGCGGGTCAGTGGCTGGGCAACCAGGTGGTAACGCATACGGGTCTGGATCATCTGGGGTCGCTGGCCATCTTCGCTATCCTGGCCGCCTTCCTGATCATCATCCACCTGGGCTTTGCCAGCGCCACCGCGCTGACGTCGGCCATGCTCCCGATCCTGATCTCGGTGCTGGCCACGCTGCCGGGTGACTTCAGCCGCCTGGGCATGACGATGCTGCTGGGCTTTGTGGTCAGCTACGGTTTCATCCTTCCCATCAACGCGCCGCAGAACATGGTGTGCCTGGGTACGGAAACCTTCAATGCCAAGCAGTTCGCCAAGGTCGGGATCATCGTCACCATCATCGGCTACCTGCTGATGCTGCTGATGGGGATGACCTATTGGCGCTGGCTGGGCTGGCTTTAAGGGGTCGCGACATGAAAATCACGATCGCAGAAGCCAATGAATATGGCCGCCGGGTGCTGATGGCGCAAGGCGTGCCCGAAGACATCGCCCGCGATGTGGCCGAGCATCTGGTCGAATCCGACCGGGTCGGCTACACCAGCCATGGCCTGTCCATCCTGACGAATTACCGGCGCGTGCTGTCCGAGGGCCTGGCGCAAGCCGACGGCCGGCCGGAGCTGCTCAATGACCGGGGCGCCATGCTGGCCTATGACGGCCACCACGGCCTGGGCCAGTATGTCGGCAAGGTGGTCATTGAAAAGGCCATCGAACGCACGCAAGAGCACGGCCAGTGCATCGTGACGCTGCGCCACAGCCACCACCTGGGCCGGATGGGCCATTTCGGGGAGATGGTGGCGGCCAAGGGGCTGATCCTGCTGGCGTTTACCAACGTGATCAACCGCTCTCCGACCGTGGCACCGTTTGGCGGCGCGCAGGCATGCCTGACCACGAATCCGCTGTGTTTCGCCGGACCCTTGCCGGGCGGCCGCCCTCCGTTCATCGTGGACATGGCGACCAGTTCGATCGCGGTGAACAAGGCACGGGTGCTGGCTGCCAAGGGCGAACAGGCGCCGCCGGGATCGCTGATCGACGCCGAGGGCAATCCGACCACGGATCCGAACGCGCTGTTCTCGGATCCGCCGGGCGCCTTGCTGCCGTTCGGCGGCCACAAGGGCTATGCGCTGGGCTTGGTCGCCGAGCTGCTGGCCGGTGTGCTTTCCGGCGGCGGCACCATTCAGCCGGAACACCCGCGTATCGGGGTGGCGACGAACAATATGTTCGCGCTGCTGCTGGATCCGCAGGTGGACTTCAATACGGACTGGCGGACGATGGAGGTCGGGGCATTCATCGACTACCTCCATGCTTGCAAGCCGCAGCCGGGAGTCGAGGCGGTGCAGTATCCGGGCGAATATGAGGCGCGGAATCGGGCGGTCAATGCGGATTCGGTGGAGTTCGATAGCAGGATCTGGGATGGGTTGACGAAGCTGGCTTTGGACCTTGGTGTGCCTGAGGCGTTGCCGTAGGTATTTTGGGTTTGCTTGTTGGTGCGGGCGCTTCGAGGGATTGGGGCGTCCGTTTCTTTTTTTGGAGTTCGGATTGGTGCCTGGCGGTTGAGTTCTTGAGGCGCCTGGCGTGGCGGGGGCCTGGGGGTGCGGGGCTTCGATTGCGGTCCGGAGCCTTCGCTCCAGACTGCCCCGTCGTCATCTTCGTCACGGCCTTCGGCCGTTCCTTCAGATTCCCTCGGGCTTATCTGACGCCCCGCCCCCCCAGGCCCCCACCACGCCAGGCTCTAGTGGTTTCAACTTTACGGGAGCTGGGGCGAGTCGAGTTCTTTAGGTTCTCGCCCACAGTGGGGGGTAGAGGAATATCTTGCGGGGCCTGCCCCCGGCCGGCCGCGCGGGCGGCCTTTGGGGGCTTACGCGGTGTCTTGCGTCGTGGCTATGACGCTTTGCGTGTGGCTGCTTTGTGGTTGGGTTCTTGCCGCGATTTTGGGCCGTTGGAATATCGTGCGTTGCTCGCCCCTGGTCGGCCGCGCCGGCGGCCTCGGGGGCTTTGGCGGTGTCTCGCGGTTGGTGATGCCGCTGCGCGAGTGCGGGAGATTTGCCTGCGCTGCCCGCCACTAATCATCACTTGAATCCCGGCGCCCGATGGGCGGCGCGCGCGAGAGAATTTGCAGAAGCAAGCGGCTCGCCATCGCGCGCCGCCCATCACCACCCCCTCCCCCTGATGTCGGCGTCATTAGCACACCAACCGCCGCATTCGCGAAAGCGAACACCCCATCAACGACCCGCAGACATATGCCGATTGCTGCCGCCCGCGCGGCTGCAATCGGCGTCCCCGCAGATTTCACTCCCTGACCACAGCTCTTGTAGCGCAACGACCCCAGACACGCGTAGCCCGGCGGCGCGGGCGCCGTGGTTGCGAGCAACCTCGATGCGCCCGAGGGAACCGGAGCGAACGCTCCGGACCGCAATCGTGGGCGCTCGCAGCCACGGCGACCGCGCCGCCGGGCGACCTACGAAGACTTGGTGCTACCCACCAAGATCGCCAACCCACAAAAACCAACCACAGCCCTACAAACGATCAAGCCTTCACCGACCGATGCCGACTGATACTCATCATGATCCCGAACGCAATCCCCATCGTAAACAACGCCGTCCCCCCATAACTCATGAACGGCAAAGGCACGCCGACCACCGGCAGGATCCCCGTCACCATGCCCACGTTCACGAATACATAGATGAACAGCATCATCGTCAGCGCCCCGGATAACAGCCGGCCGAACTGCGACGACGCCCGTGATGCGATCGTCAGGCCGCGCGCCATCATCAGGCCGTAAAGCACCAGGATGGCGATGCCTCCGTACAGACCGAATTCCTCGGCGTACACGGCGAAGATGAAGTCGGTGGTACGTTCCGGGATGAAATCCAGATGTGTCTGCGTGCCCTTCATGTAGCCCTTGCCGTACATGCCGCCGGAACCCACCGCGATCATCGACTGGATCGTGTGGAACCCCTTGCCCAGCGGGTCGGAGCTGGGATTGAGCAGCGTGCAGACGCGGTGCTTCTGGTAGTCGTGCAGCACCACCCAATCCACGTCGGGCTCGCACAACTGGTCTTCGTAATAGACCAGCGTGCCGATGCCGATGATGCCGGCCAGCATGACGGGCACCAGCAGCTTGAACGACAGGCCGGCAAAATAGATCACGAAAAAGCCGGCGCCGAACACCAGCAGCGCCGTGCCCAGGTCCGGCTGCAGCACGATCAGCCCGAAGGGCGCGGCCAGCATGGCGGCGGCGGCCAGAAAGTCGCGGACGCGGACGGCGCCTTCGTGGCGCTGGAAGTACCAGGCCAGCATCATCGGCACCGCGATCTTCATCATTTCGGACGGCTGGATGCGGGTGACGCCCAGGTTCAGCCAGCGGGTCGCGCCCTTGCTGGTTTCGCCGAAGAACTCCACGCCCAGCAGCAGGACCACGCCCACCACGTAGAAGGGCAAGGCCAGTTTCATCAGCCACTTGGGCGGAATCAGCGCCATGACCCACATCGCGAAGAACGCGATGATGAAGTTGCGCGACTGCTCCGCGAAGCGCCAATCGGTGCCACCCACCGCCGAGTGCATGACAGTCAGGCCCAACGCCGCGAACATCAGCAGGATCGCAAGCAGCGGCCAGTCGAATGCCGTGAAAACGCGCAGCAGGATGAGGCCCAGACGCTTCATTGTTGGCGCACCAGATCGGAAGTGATGGTTTCGACCGTGGCCGTGGCATCCGCGCGTTCCGGCCGCACGATCTTGTCCTGCCGGTCCTTGGCGAGCCAGTAGTCGAACACCTTGCGCGCCACCGGGGCCGCCACGCTGGCGCCCCAGCCCGCGTTTTCGACGATCAGGGACACGGCGATACGGGGGTGCTCGAGCGGCGCGAAGCCCATGAACAGCGCGTGGTCGCGCAGGCGTTCGTCGATGGCGCTGGCGCGGTAATGGCCCCCGCGCAGGCTGAATACCTGGGCGGTGCCGGTCTTGCCGGCGGCCTGGTAAGGCGTATTGGCGAACGCGCGCCGCGCCGTGCCGGCCCGCACGACGTCGGCCATGGCGTTCTTGATCACGTCGACGTTGGCCTGCTTGAGCGGAATGCGGTAATCGGGGGTGGACTCGGTGGGCTTGGCCACGCCCGTGCGCGGGTCGCGCACGGCATGGACCAGATGCGGGCGCCGGAACAAGCCGTTGTTGGCCAGGGTGGAGGTGCCCTGCGCCAGTTGCAGCAGGGTGAACGCGTTGTAGCCCTGCCCCACCGCCACGGAAATCGTTTCGCCCGCGTACCAGCGCTGACGCTCCTTGTCCTTGTACGCCGCGCGCTTCCAGTCGGTGGACGGCAGCACGCCGCGTTTCTCGCCTTCCAGGTCGATGCCGGTGATCTGGCCAAAGCCGAATTGCTTCGTGAAGTCGTGCAGGGCATTCACGCCGATTTCGGGGCCCAGCGAATAGAAATAGGTGTCGGACGACACGACGATGGCCTTGTGCATGTCCGTCATGCCGTAGGCCGCGCCCCCGGCGTTGCGGAACTTCTGCCCGCCGAATTCGTAGTAGCCCGGATCCGAGATCCGGTCGGTGGCCCGGCGCTTGCCAAGCTCCAGCGCCGCCAGGCCCACGAAGGGCTTGTAGGTGGAACCGATAGGATAGGTGCCGTACAGGGGACGGTTGATCAGCGGGTGGTCCGGCGATTCATTCAGCATGCGCCAGTTGTCCACGTCGATGCCGTCGACGAAAAGATTGGGATCGAACGACGGCTGCGAAACGAAGGCCAGGATCTCGCCGGTGTCCGGGTCGATCGCGACCAGGGCGCCGCGCTGCCCCTCGAAAGCCTCTTCGGCCACCTTCTGCAGGCCCAGGTCGATGGAAAGCATGATGTCCGATCCCGGCACAGGGTCGATCCGGCGCAGCGTGCGCATGGGACGGCCGCCGGCGGTGACTTCGACCTCTTCCAGACCGGTGCGGCCGTGCAGTTGCTCTTCCCAGGTCTTCTCGATGCCCTTCTTGCCGATGACCTCGGTGCCGCGGTAGTTGCCCGACTGGCCGGTGCGCTCCAGTTCTTCGTTGTCGCCCTCGGCGATGCGGCCGATGTAGCCCACCACGTGCGCGGCAGACAGCCCCTGCGGATACTCCCGCACCCAGCGCGCGCGCAGCGCCACCCCCGGGAACTGGAAGGCATGCGCGGCGAACCAGGCGGCCTCGGTCTCGTTCAGGTTGTTGCGAAGCTGCAGGCTGGCATAGCGGCTGGATTCGGCGGCGCGGCGCTTGAAGCGCCGCTGATCGGCCGGGCTGATATAGACGACTTCGGTCAGGCGCTCGAACAGTTCGTTCATGTTGCCTGCCTGGGCGGGCACGACTTCGAGCGTATAGGTGCGGTAATTGCGCGCCAGGACTTCGCCGTTGCGGTCCAGGATCTCGCCGCGGCGCGGCGGAATCGGTACGACGGCGATGCGGTTGCGGTCGGCGCGTTCGGACAGGCCCTCGTAGCGGTCGACCTGCAAATACCAGAACCGGCCCACCAGCACGCCAAAGCAGACCAGCGCGAATACGCCGCCCACCCAGGCGCGCAGGCGAAAACGCTGCTTTTGCTGCTGGCCGGTTTTCTTGAATTCAAACATGACGAGACGCCGCCATCAGGCGGAGGAAGATTCGGCGTCGTCGGCACCGCGTTGCGGCAGGTGCAGAACCCAGCCCGCCAGCGGCCACAGGGCGGCGGTCAGGAGCACGCTGATGCCCCAGTCCCAGCCCGGCCATTTTCCGGCCAGCCATGCATGAATGATCTGGGTCACGAAACGGGCGATGAAGAACACAGGCAGCATGTGCATGGCCTGGCTCCAGAGGTCGAAGCGTTGCAGCCGGCGGTGCAGGACCACCGCGCCGTAGGCGACCAGCGTGTAGGACAAGGCATGTTCGCCCAGCAAGCCCGCGTCGTGTACGTCCATCAGCAGGCCGAAGAAGAACGCGGTGAACAGGCCCACGCGGCGCGGTTCGTGCACGCACCAGAAGGCGATGATCAGCAGCAGCATGTCGGGCGCGCCCTGCCACAGGCGCCAGGGCAGGAGGGACACCAGCCATACGAGCAGCACCGTGCCCCAGACGAATACGCCATGCGCGGGGCCCGACAGCCGGTCGGGCTGCACATTGCTGGGCGTGCCCAGCCGGCGCCGGGGCTGTCCTGCGGATTGATTAGTCCGATCCACCGGAATCGACCTCCTGACGGTTGGACTCGGCGCGGTCCACATCCACCTGTAGAACCAGGAAGTGGCGATAGCGTTCGGGATGGGCCAGCGGTTCACATACGGCACGCGCGAAACCGGATGCGGTGTCGCGTTCGACGGAAGTCACCTTGGCCACGGGCAGGCCGGCGGGGAACAAGCCGCCGACGCCGCTGGTAACGATAGTATCGCCTTCCTTGATGTCCGCATTGGCCGCCAGGTAACGAACTTCCATCTTGCCGGGTGAATTGCCGCCAAATGCGATCAGGCGCAGCCCGTTGCGCAGCAACTGCACGGGGATGGAGACCTGTTCATCGGTGACCAGCGCCGCCTCGGCGGTCATGGGGGTCACGCGCACGATCTGGCCGACCACGCCGCCTTCGTCGATCACCGGCATCCCGGGCGCCAGGCCGGCCTTGCTGCCTTTATTGAAGACCAGGCGCTGGGTGAAGGCGTTGGTGGGCTCGTACATGACTTCGACCACCACGGCGGACTGCGCCACGGTATCGGTCACGCCCAGCAGGCGGCGTAGCTGGGAGTTTTCGGCGGCGAGCTGGGCCGCATGCGAGGCGACCTGGGCCAGCTCGATGCGCTGGCGCTGCAAGGCTTCGTTTTCGCTGCGGATGAGGTTGGCCGCGTTGAGCCATTCATTGACTTGCTGAACGAGGTCGCGCGGCGCCATGACGGCGCGTTGGAAAGGATAGAGCGCCACGGAAATCGCCCGGCGCGCCGGTTCCAGCATGCGCCATTGCGAATCCATGACGATCAGGGCCAGGGCAAGGACGACCAGAACGACCAGCCGCACCTCCGCAGGTGGGCCGCGCCTGAATAGGGGGGGGGTCCCTTGTCGTTGCATGAATTTCAGCCCGGGCGCCCGCGTCCGAGGCTCCCGCCGCGGCCGGAGCCATGAGAAAGCGGGGCTCCGGGCTGACGGGCAGTATTAGTCGTTGATGAAGATGGCGCCCAGTTTTTCAAGGTGTTCCAGCGCTTCGCCGCAACCGCGCACGACGCAGGTCAGGGGATCGTCGGCCACCACGACGGGCAGGCCCGTTTCTTCCTGGAGCAGGCGGTCCAGGTCGCGCAGCAACGCGCCACCGCCGGTCAGGGCAATGCCCTTGTCGGTAATGTCGGCGCCCAGTTCGGGCGGCGTCTGCTCAAGGGCAATCTTTACGGCGGAAACGATCTGGTTCAGCGGATCCGTCAGCGATTCCAGGATCTCGTTGGACGAGACCGTGAAGCTGCGCGGCACGCCTTCGGCCAGATTGCGGCCCTTGACCTCGATCTCGCGGACTTCGGAACCCGGGAACGCCGAGCCGATTTCCTTCTTGATGAGTTCGGCGGTGGGTTCGCCGATGAGCATGCCGTAGTTGCGGCGGATATAGTTGACGATGGCCTCGTCGAACTTGTCGCCGCCAACGCGCACGGAACCCTTGTAGACCATGCCGCCCAGCGAGATGACCGCCACCTCGGTGGTGCCGCCGCCGATGTCGACGACCATGGAGCCACTGGCGTCGGACACGGCCAGGCCGGCGCCGATGGCCGCGGCCATGGGTTCTTCGATCAGGAAGACGTGCGAAGCGCCAGCGCCCAAGGCCGATTCGCGGATGGCACGGCGTTCAACCTGGGTGGAGCCGCAAGGCACGCAGACGATGATCCGCGGGCTGGGCGCCAGCATGTTGCGGGGGTGCACCATGCGGATGAACTGCTTGAGCATCTGTTCGGTGACCGTGAAGTCGGCGATGACGCCATCCTTCATGGGCCGGATGGCCTCGATGTTGCCGGGAACTCGGCCGAGCATCTGCTTGGCTTCGTGGCCGACGGCCTGGATGATCTTCTTGCCGTGAGGCCCGCCTTCGTGACGGATTGCGACCACGGAAGGTTCATCGAGAACGATGCCCTTGCCGCGGACGTAAATCAGCGTATTGGCGGTACCGAGGTCAATCGCCATATCGCTGGAAAAATAACTGCGCAGGAATCCGAACATGGGAGCTCAGCTAAATTCTGGGGGAATTGGGGTCATGCCGTGGGGCGTTTGGCCCGAAAAACGACGGGTCCGCCTGTCATCACGGCGATTAAACCGTGAATCATAACTTATAATTTCACCGGAAATAGCGCATAAATGCAGGCTATTCAAGCTTTGTAACGGGTTCGGCGTATGCATACTGCCCGGTCCCGCCCTTCGGCCTTCGCTATCTATTTTGCAATCCCCCCATGGCGCTCAATGACAAAGATGTGGCCCGCATTGCCCGGCTGGCCAGAATCGAACTGACTCCCGACCAGCGCACCGTCGCGCAGGCGGAGCTCAACGGCATCCTCCACCTGATCGAACGGCTCCAGTCCGTCGATACCCAAGGCGTCGAACCGCTGGCCCATCCCCTGTCCGCCCACGAGGACATTGTGCTGCGCCTGCGTGAAGACGCCGTGACCGAAGCCAGTTCGGAAGCGCGCCGCGCGGCGCTGCTGGCCAATGCCCCCGATGCCCAGGAAGGCTTGTTCCTGGTTCCCAAGGTCCTGGATTAAGTCATGACTAAACCCGCTCTGCATACCCAATTCGAGGGGATCGCCGCCCTGCGCGCGGCCCTCGGGCAACGCCAGGTCAGCGCCGTCGAGCTCGCCCAAAGCGGCTTGGCGGCCGCCGAAGCGGCCGCCAGCCTGAATAGCTTTTTACATATTGACGCCGAATTGACGCTGGCGCAGGCGCGCGCGGCCGACGCGGCGCTGGCGGCCGGCACGGCGGGCCCCCTGGCCGGCATCCCGATTGCCCACAAGGACGCCTTCGTGACCCGCGGCTGGCGTACCACCGCCGGCAGCAAGATGCTCGACGGCTACGTCAGCCCGTTCGACGCCACCGTCGTGGAACGCCTGGGCGAAGCCGGCGCGGTGTCGCTGGGCAAGCTGAACTGCGACGAATTCGCCATGGGTTCCGGCAACGAGAACTCCGCCTACGGCGCCGTGAAGAACCCCTGGGACCATGCCGCCGTGCCTGGCGGCTCCTCGGGCGGGTCCGCCGCGGCCGTGGCCGCGCGCCTGGTGGCCGCGGCCACGGGCACCGACACCGGCGGCTCGGTTCGCCAGCCGGCCGCCCTGTGCGGCGTCAGCGGCATCAAGCCGACCTACGGCACCGTGTCGCGCTACGGCATGGTGGCCTTCGGCTCCAGCCTGGACCAGGCCGGGCCGCTGGCCCCCAGCAGCCGCGACCTGCTCGAACTGCTGGACGTCATCAGCGGCTTTGACCCGCGCGACGCCACCAGCCTGGAAAAATGCGATGCCGCCGTGAACGAGCCGGGCCGTGTGCGCCGCGACTTCGACGCCGCGCAGGGCCGTTTCGACGCCGCCGGCAGCCAGCCCCTGAAGGGCCTGCGCATCGGGGTGCCCGACGAATACTTCGGCGCCGGCCTGGCGCCGGACGTGGCCGCCGCGGTGGAAGCCGCGCTGGTGCAATTCGAAGCGCTGGGCGCCGTGCGCGTGCCGGTGTCGCTCCCGCGCACCGAACTGGCCATCCCCGCCTACTACGTCATCGCCCCCGCCGAAGCGTCCAGCAATCTGGCCCGCTACGACGGCGTGCGCTACGGCCACCGCGCCGCGCAGTACGGCAACCTGGATGAGATGATCAGCCGTTCGCGCGCCGAAGGCTTCGGCGACGAGGTCAAGCGCCGCATCCTGATCGGCACCTACGTGCTGTCCCATGGCTACTACGACGCCTACTACCTGCAGGCGCAGCGCCTGCGCCGCCTGATCGCGCAGGACTTCCAGCGCGCCTACGCCGGCCAGTGCGACGTCATCATGGGCCCGGTCACGCCCACGGTGGCCAAGAACATCGGCGACAACCGCGACGACCCGACCGCCGACTGGCTGGCCGACGTCTACACGCTGGGCGTCAGCCTGGCGGGCCTGCCGGCCATGTCGGTCCCTTGCGGCTTGGGTGGCGAAAAACAGAACCGCCCCATCGGCCTGCAGATCATCGGCAACTACTTCGACGAAGGCCGCCTGCTGGCCATCGCCGACCGCTACCAACAAGTGACGGACTGGCACAAGCGTGCCCCTGTCCAGCAAGGCTGAGAACATGAACTGGGAAATCGTCATCGGCCTGGAAACGCACACCCAGCTTTCCACCGGCTCCAAGATTTTTTCGGGCAGCAGCACGCAGTTCGGCGCCGCGCCCAACACGCACGCCAACGAGGTCGACCTGGCGCTGCCGGGCAGCCTGCCGGTCATGAACCGCGGCGCGGCCGAACGCGCCATCCGCTTCGGCCTGGCCGTGGGCGCCACCATCGCGCCGCGCTCGGTCTTCGCGCGCAAGAACTACTTCTATCCCGACCTGCCCAAGGGCTACCAGATCAGCCAATACGAGCTGCCGGTGGTCGTGGGCGGGACGCTGTCGTTCTTCGTGGGCGAAGAGGAAAAGACCGTCAACCTGACCCGCGCCCACCTGGAAGAAGATGCCGGCAAATCCTTGCACGACGACTTCAACCTGGCCAATGGCGCCCCCGCCAGCGGCATCGACCTGAACCGTGCAGGCACCCCGCTGCTGGAAATCGTGACCGAGCCCGAAATGCGCTCGGCCGCCGAGGCCGTGGCCTACGCCCGCGCGCTGCACAGCCTGGTCGTCTGGCTGGGCATCTGCGACGGCAACATGCAGGAAGGCTCGTTCCGCTGCGACGCCAACGTGTCGGTGCGCCCCGTGGGCCAGAAAGAATTCGGCACCCGCACCGAGATCAAGAACGTCAACTCGTTCCGCTTCCTGGAACGGGCCATCGTCTATGAGGCCCGCCGCCAGATCGAGCTGATCGAGGACGGCGGCACCGTCGTCCAGGAAACCCGCCTGTACGACGCCGACCGCGACGAAACGCGCAGCATGCGCAGCAAGGAAGACGCGCACGACTACCGCTACTTCCCGGATCCGGATCTGCCCACGCTGGTGATTTCCAGCGCCTGGGTGGACGAGGTCCGCGCCGCCATGCCCGAGCTGCCGGCCGCCCAGCGCGCCCGCTTCGAATCGGAATACGGCCTGCCCGCCTACGACGCCGCACAACTGACCGTCGCCCGCGACCTGGCTGCCTACTTCGAGGCCGTGGCGCACGCGCTGCCCGCGGGCCAGGCCAAGCTGGCGGCCAACTGGGTCATGGGCGAAGTCGCCGCCGCGTTGAACAAGGAAGAAAAGGGCATCGCCGATTCACCGGTCCAGGCGCCGGCGCTGGCCGCCCTGATCGGCCGCATCATCGACGGCACGGTCTCCAACAAGATCGCCCGGGAAGTCTTTGGCGCCATGTGGGCCGGTGAAAACGGCGGCGACGCCGACGCCATCATCGACGCTCGCGGCTTGAAGCAGATCAGCGACACGGGCGCCATCGGCGCCATGATCGACGAAGTGCTGGCGGCCAACCCGGCCATCGTCGAGGAATACCGCGCCGGCAAGCAGAAGGCGTTCAACTCGCTGGTCGGCCAGATCATGAAGGCCGCCCGCGGCAAGGCCAATCCGCAGCAGGTGAACGATCTGCTGAAGCAGAAGCTCGATAGCTGAGTGCTCTCACGGGAATCAGGCTGATAAGAGGCCGCGGCACATTGCCGCGGCTTTTTCTTTGGCGAAGAATGGGACGGTCAATCGTTAACACGTGACCGGAGAATCGCCATGAAGTACATCGAAATCAGCGATGAGCAATTGCGCGACCAATTCATGGAGTACCTGTTGGCAGTCAGCAAAGGACAGCATTTCGTTGTCACGGTGGATGGCGTACGTTGCGCGCGCTTGACCCCGACACTCCCAGGAACGACCCTGGACGCCCACGACGCCATCGAAGAACTGAAGCAGTTTGTACGTGGTCCCGCGATTGCGCACGACGTGATTCGCGCCTGGATTGAAGAGGGCCGCGAATGAGCCAAACAAGCATGGTGCTGGATGCCTCGGTCACGCTTGCCTGGTTGCTTGGACGCACCGACGCCCAGGAAAGCCTTTTGGCCAGGCATCTACTCGAGGTCGCTCACGACTCCCAAAGCACGGTACCTCCAATCTGGCACCTGGAGATCGCCAACGGCATGCTACGCGCAGAACGGAGCCATCTGGTCTCCCAGGACCAGCTTGCCTCATTCAATCGGATTCTGAGCAGGCTGCCGATCGTGCGGGACCTGTCCGCGGCCGCCTTTCGAATCGCCAGCGTCTGCCAATTGGCGCGTTCGCACGCGTTGACCGCCTATGACGCCAGCTATCTGGAACTGGCGCTGAGAAGCGGCAGACATCTGGCAACGTTTGACCGAAAGCTGGCCGACGCCGCACGGGCATGCGGCGTATCCGTGTGGGGCCAGCCCCACGGCGTGGCTGAGCCGATGGTCCGCTATGGGTAGCAAGACCATGCAACACATGCCGCCCCGCACGCACAAGGGTTACTTCACCCCGTACTTCGTCCGATACGCCAACACCGCATCGCGATTTTCCGCGAACGACGCATCGTCCTGCAGCAGGGCCAGGATGTCCGTCAGCGACGCAATCGCCACCACCGGAATGCCATAGGTCTTGGCCACGTCCTGCACGGCGGAATGCGGCGACAGGGCATCGTCCGGCCCGGCCCGCTCCATCCGGTCCATGGCGATCAGCACCGCCGCCGGCTCCGCTCCCGCGGCCCGGATGATCTCCACCGATTCGCGCACCGACGTCCCGGCCGTGATCACGTCGTCGATGATGACGACCTTGCCCTTGAGCGGCGCCCCGACCAGCGTGCCGCCTTCGCCGTGGTCCTTGGCTTCCTTGCGGTTGTACGCGAACGGCACGTCGCCGCGGCCCTGCATGTCGGGGTGCCCGGCCAGCGCCACGGCCGTGGCCGTGGCGAGCGGGATGCCCTTGTACGCGGGACCGAAAAGCATATCGAACTGCACGCCCGAATCCAGCAGCGCCTGGGCGTAGAAGCGCGCCAGCTTGCCGACCGAGCCGCCGCTGTTGAACAGTCCGGCATTGAAGAAATAGGGACTGATACGGCCCGACTTGACCTTGAAGCTGCCGAAACGCAGTACGCCCTCTTGCAGGGCGAATCGGACGAAATCAAGGGCGGTGGCGGAAGGGTGGGCGGCGGGCATTCGAATGGATCCGGTAGGTGGCAAACCTGGGCATTTTATCCGTTGTCGGGACGATTCCAGGGCGCCGCCACCGAGTCGGTTAAATTCCTGGCATTGCCCGGTCTCCCCGCGGCCGCACTACAGGAGTTTCGCTTTGCTGCGCATCACGTCGATCAATCTCAATGGCATCCGGTCCGCCTTCCGCAAGGGCCTGCAACCGTGGATGGAAAAGCACGCGGCGGACGTGCTGTGCCTTCAGGAAATCAAGGTCTCGCACGATGACCTGACCGAAGATCTGCGTCATCCGCCCGGTTATACCGGCCACTTCCACCACGCGGTGAAGAAGGGCTACAGCGGCGTGGGCATCTACCTGCGCGACGCGGCGGAGCGCGTGAACATCGGTCTGGGCTGCGAAGAGTTCGACCCCGAAGGCCGCATCATCCGCGCCGACTGGAAGAACCTGTCGGTGATCAGCGCCTACCTGCCCTCGGGCTCCAGCGGCGACGAACGGCAGCAGGCGAAGTACCGCTTCCTGGACCGCTTCGGCCCATGGATCGACGCGCTGATGCACGAACACAAGACGACCGGCCGCGAATTCGTCATTTGCGGCGACTGGAACATCGCGCACAAGGAAATCGACCTGAAGAATTGGAAAGGCAACTTGAAAAACTCAGGCTTCCTGCCCGAAGAGCGCGCATGGCTGACGGACGTGTTCGACAAGCGAGGCTTCGTGGACGTGTTCCGCACCATCGACGACCGCCCCGACCAGTACACCTGGTGGAGCAATCGCGGCCAGGCCTGGGCGAAGAACGTGGGGTGGCGCATCGATTACCAGATCGCCACGCCCGGCATCGCCGCCAAGGCTCGCAACGTGGCCATCTACAAGGATGAACGCTTTTCGGACCACGCCCCCTTGACGATCGACTACGACACCGCGCTCTGACCGCCAGGGCGGCCGGCGGCGAGGCGGCCGGCGCCTGCTACGGGCCGCGCGGCGCGTCTTGCTCCCTCAGCACGGCGGCACGGCCTGATTTTTCTCAAATATATATTGGGGACATAATAATGGCATGTCACGATCCCGAGGGGTTGAAAGCGACTCGCACGAGTGCGCTTTTCCCCTGGAGGCGGGCATACCTCCCCATGATCTGCCTGCCAATTTAATTGGGGCCGCATCAATTTCCCTAGGGAATTCAAGACATCTGGCCCTGTAAGCTGGATTCCAAGCCCCTCGGCCGCGACGCACCACCGACAAGCGTCCCTATTTTTATCGCAAAAAAAGCCTTTTGATATCAAGGCGATGGCGCGCTTTCCCGCTTTGCGCAGGGCAACAATTTGCCCCTACAATTCCGCACCACTCAGGTGCAGGCATGCACCAAAATAAATGGTTCGCGCCCCAAAATGGCGCAGCCCGCACCTATTCGAAGCACCCCGAGGAGATCATGTTGAAAGTGCAGAGTCTGGACGACTTCCTGCGTGGCGTCGCCGCGCGCGATCCGCAGCAGCCCGAGTTCATGCAAGCCGTCCAGGAGGTGATGCTGAGCCTGTGGCCTTTCATTGAAAAGCACCCGCACTACGCCGAGCATGCCGTGCTCGAGCGCCTGGTGGAGCCCGAACGCGTGATCCAGTTCCGGGTGTGCTGGACCGATGACCAGGGCCGCGCCCAGATCAACCGCGCTTTCCGCATCCAGCACAGCTCGGCCATCGGCCCGTTCAAGGGCGGCATGCGCTTTCATCCGTCGGTGAACCTGTCGATCCTGAAGTTCCTGGCCTTCGAACAGACCCTGAAGAACTCGCTGACCACGCTGCCCATGGGCGGCGGCAAGGGCGGTTCCGACTTCGACCCCAAGGGCAAGTCCGACGCCGAGGTCATGCGCTTCTGCCAGGCCCTGATGATCGAGCTGTACCGCCACCTGGGTCCGGACACCGACGTGCCGGCCGGCGATATCGGCGTGGGCGCGCGTGAGGTCGGCTTCATGGCCGGCATGATGAAGAAGCTCTCCAACTCGACCGCCAGCGTTTTCACCGGCAAGGGCCTGACCTTCGGCGGCAGCCTGATCCGCCCCGAGGCCACCGGCTACGGCACCGTGTACTTCGCGGAAGAAATGCTCAAGCGCGCGGGCAAGTCCTTCGACGGCCTGCGCGTATCCGTGTCGGGCTCGGGCAACGTGGCGCAATACGCCATCGAGAAGGCCATGGCGCTGGGCGCCCGTGTCGTCACGATCTCGGATTCGAACGGCACCGTCGTGGACGAGGCCGGCTTCACGCATGAGAAGCTGGTGGCGCTGATGCACATCAAGAATGACTTGCGAGGCCGCCTGGACACGTATGCCAGGCAGTTCGGCCTGCAGTACGAAGCCGGCAAGCGCCCGTGGCACGTGCCGGTCGACGTCGCCCTGCCCTGCGCCACCCAGAACGAACTGGAACTGGCCGATGCCCAGACGCTGATCAAGAACGGCGTCGTGTGCGTGGCGGAAGGCGCCAACATGCCCGCCACGCTGGAGGCTGGCAAGGCCTTCATCGCCGCGCGGGTGCTGTATGCCCCGGGCAAGGCCAGCAACGCTGGTGGCGTCGCCGTTTCCGGCCTGGAAATGGCGCAGAACTCGGCCCGCATCGCCTGGACCCGCGAAGAAGTGGACACCCGCCTGCACGCCATCATGCGCGACATCCACGAAAACTGCGTACGCCACGGCCACACCGAGCGCGAATACGTGAACTACCTGGACGGCGCCAACATCGCAGGCTTCGTCAAGGTCGCCGACGCAATGCGCCAGCAAGGGCTGTATTAATAACCCCCCCCGAAGCGCTGCGCGCTTCCCCCAGGGGGCGCCGCTGCGGACCGGCAGAGCCCGGCTCCGCGCGGCCTCGGTCGGGGTAGACCGGCCTGATTGGGAGCGGGCCTGCCTGATCAAGGGCAGACCTGCCTGATCGGAGACGGAACTCGCGGGCAGCGCAGGGCGCTCAGTGCTTCATCGCGCCGTGTTCCATGCCGCCGTGGCTCATGCCGGGGTTGTGCGAGGCCGGCTTGACCTTGAACTGCACGGCCACTTCTCCGGCCTTCTCGAACTTCAGCGTGGCCGGCACCGTGGCGCCGTCCTTGAAGGGCGCCTTCAGCTTGATGAACATGACGTGGTAGCCGCCAGGGCTGAGCTTGACCTCGGTATCGGCGGGCAGCGCGATGCCGCCTTCGACCTGGCGCATCTTCGACACACCGTTCTCGGTCTGCACCGTGTGCAGCTCGACGCGCTCGGCGGCGTCCGAAGACACCGAAAGCAGGCGGTCGGCGGCCTTGGCATCATTGTCGATATCCATATACCCCGCGCCGTTGGCCTGGCCCGGCGCCGAAGCGCGGACCCAGAGGTCGTCGACCTCGATCTGCCCGACCTTGTAGTCCTTTGCCCACGCCGAACCGGCGGTGCACAGGCCGAGGGCGGCGATGGCGGCAAACTTGCGGATGTTCATGGGTATCCTCCTAAGGGGTTAACGCCGCCGGACCAGACTGCGGGCGGCTGACAGAACCGAGTCGGTCAAGGCTTCCATCGCCTCGGAGTTTACCCGCCAATGCTGCCAGTAGAGCGGCACGTCTTCCCAGGCGCGCGCGCGCAGCAGCACCAGTTGACCGGCATCAAGATGTTCCTGCACGAGCGGCAGCGGATTCATGGTCCAGCCCAGGCCGCCCAGCGTGGCCTGGACGAACGCCCGCGTGGACGGCACCCACCAGACCGGCGGCTGCCATGGCGCCGGATCCGCGATCTTGTGGGCAAAGCGCGCCTGCAAGGCGTCCTTGCGGTTGAAGACCAGCACCGGCGCTTGCGCTAGTGTCTGCGCGTTGACGCCCGAGGAAAAATAACGCTTGTGATACTGCGGCGTGCAGGTGGCCACGTAGCGCATGCTGCCCAGCGCATGGATGCGGCAGCCCTGCACCGGATCCGCCAGCGTGGTCACGGCGCCCAGCACCGATCCGTTGCGCAGCAAGGCCGCGGTGTGGTCCTGATCGTCGGACTGCATGTCCAGCGTGGCCCGCGTGCGGCCCGCGAATTGCAGGGCCGCGTCGACAAACCAGGTCTCCAGGCTGTCATGGTTGACGGCGATCGGAATGCTGGCATTCGGCACGTCGTCGTCGGCCACGCCCAGCCGGTTCAGCGCGTCGTGCTCCAGCAGGGCCGTCTGCTCGGCAAGCTGGACGAGCACCTGGCCGTCCGTGGTGGCGGCGGCGGGGACGGTGCGCTGGACCAGCAACCGGCCCATGCGGTCTTCCAGCGCCTTGATCCGTTGCGATACCGCCGAGGGCGTCACGCTCAAGGACAGCGCAGCCCTTTCGAAGCTGCCCTCGCGCACGACGGCGGCCAGCGCGCGCAGGTTCCCATGATCGATTTTCATGTCATTAGATTTACTTAATATAGTGAAGCAAAATTAGCTGTATTTCATATTACAGGCAAGGGAGAATAGCGTCACCGGTGCGCTTACAGCGCCCGGCGCCGTCATCAAAGCGCCGCCACAGGCGTTGCAGTCACAGGTACACGCATCATGTTCACCACCTTGTCATCCCCCCTATTTCTCACTGCCTGGGCCAGCGGCACCGCCACCGGGCTGGGCCTGTTCGCCGTCGTGGGCGCGCAAAGCGCGTTCATCCTGCGCCAGGGGTTGATGCGCGCGCATCTGCTCAGCGTGGTCGCCATCTGCGCGCTGATCGACGCCGTGTTCATCTTCGCCAGCGTGTCCGGCTTGCAGGCGCTGACGTCCTGGTTCCCCTGGCTGACCACCGCCGTGCTGTGGTTCGGCGTGGCCTTTCTGACCTGGTATGCCGCGCAATCCGCGCGCCGCGCCTGGACCGCGACGGGCGGGCTGGCCGCCGCGCGCGACGTGGTGCCGTCGCGTCGCGCCGCGATGCTGGGCGCATTGGGCTTTTCGCTGCTCAATCCGCATTTCTGGCTGGACATGGTGGTGGTCGGTTCGCTCGCGCACGGTTTTGACGACGCGCGCATGGCGTTCGCCGCGGGCGCCTTCACGGCCAGTCTGCTGTGGCTGGCCGTGCTGGGCATCGGCTCGCGGCTGTTCGCGCCGTTCTTCGCCAGTGCGGCCGCCTGGCGCATCCTGGACGGCGTCATTGCCGCGGTCATGGCCGGCCTGGCCGTCAGCCTGGCGGTCAAGGGCATCTGACCGGCGTTCAACTGGAGCGGCCAATCCCAATGGCTGGACGGCTACCGCGTGGTGATTGCACAGGTGCTCCAGCAATACGGCCACGGCCTGCCCGCGCCAACACTTTTATAATCGGCCCTTCACCACTTTTCGTCGGGCCCACCGCCGGCCCGCCAGACGGCCATGCGTGGAGCCTCCTCTTCCAAAGACGTGCGCCTGCCGCCGCTCGCCGCCATCCAGGCGTTTGAAGCGGCTGCCCGGCTGGGATCGTTCGAGCGCGCCAGCGAAGAACTCTTCGTCACCGCCAGCGCCATCGGCAAGCGGATTGCCGCGCTGGAGGCGCTGCTGGACGTCACCCTCTTCATTCGCAGCAGCCGCGGCGCCACGCTGAGCGCCGCCGGGCGCGAATACCTGGAACAGGTGCGCACCGCGTTGGACCTGCTGTCGGACGCCTCGCTGCACAAGCGCGGCGAGCCCAAGCTGGAAACGCTGCGCGTCGTATCCACGCCCACCTTCGCCCGCCAGGTGCTGATCCCCAGCCTTCCCGAATTCACGGCGGCACACCCCGATGTGGAGCTGGAGATCATGCTGTCGATCCCGTACCTCGACATCATGCCGCCCAACGCCGATGTCTGGGTGCGCTTCGGGATCGGCAAATACCCCGGCCTGCATGCGCGCCAACTGACGGAAGATCCAGTGTTCGCGGTCTGCTCCCCGGCATACCGCGACGCGCGGGGTCCGTTCATCCACCCCAAGGACCTTGCCCGCGCGGACCTGCTGCGCTGCCCGATGGAGCCGTGGCGCCCCTGGCTGGCGGCGGCCGGCCTGGATTGGCCCGAGCCTTCGCGCGGCGTCTGGCTGGTGGACCTGGGCATGATGCTGGCGGCCGCGCGCGCCGGCCAGGGCATCGCGCTTACGCGCCGCACGCTGGCGGCCGAATGGCTCGACGAAGGCAAGCTCGTGCGGCTGCTGGACATCGAGATTCCCGGCGAATCCCAGTACCACCTGTGCACCGAATCGTCGCGCCCGCCCGGTGGCGCAGCCCAAGCGTTTTCCCTATGGCTGGCCGACGTGTGCAAACAGGCATCCCAATGGCCATGCGGCCTGCGAGCCGGTCAGGAATAAATTTCCAGCCCCGGGCGGAATGAAATTCCGCGCGCCGTCGCGCCACGCTGGCTAGCATGCGGCCACCGTGACTGTCCCATCCGGCCTCATGGCGTGCGCCTCGCGCCCCGCTCCGTTCGGTCTCATCCCGCTTTTCAGCGCAATGACAGGAACCCCGTGCGTCCGTACTAGGTATTTACGCGGAAAAACGCCGCCGGGTCAGATTCGCGTAAGCGATTAAGCAGACAGTCTCAACACACGACACAGGAGAGCGCCAGAACACTTCTTCCCGCCGACTGGCGCCGGCACACGGTTTTCCACGCAGTTCTACTAATTACAACGGAGACATCCATGGATTTTCGTTTGAAGCTGCTCGCAGGAACCCTCGCATTTGCCGCATCGGCCGCGTCCTACGCCGCCGACCCCATCAAGATCGGCGTAGCCGGCCCGTACACCGGCGGTTCGTCCTCCATGGGTGTCAGCATGCGCGACGGTGTGCGTCTGGCGATCGAAGAGGTCAATAAGAACGGCGGCGTGCTCGGCCGCCAGCTCGTCGCCGTCGAACGCGACGACGAAGCCAAGAACGAGCGCGGCGTGCAGATCGCCCAGGAGCTGATCAACAAGGAACAGGTGACGGCCACCGTCGGCTACATCAATACCGGTGTGGCGCTGGCCTCCCAACGCTTCTACCAGGACGCCAAGATCCCCGTGTTCAACAACGTGGCCACCGGCAGCGTGATCACGCATCAATTCAAGGCGCCGGAATATCCCAACAATTACGTGTTCCGCAATGCGGCGCACGACAGCATCCAGGCCCCGATGATCGTGGAAGAAGCGATCACCCGCCGCGGCTTCAAGAAAGTGGCGATCCTGGCCGACTCCACCAACTACGGCCAGTTGGGCCGCGAGGATCTGGAAAAGGCCCTGGCCGGCAAGGGCATCAAGCCCGTGGCCGTGGAAAAGTTCAACATCAAGGACGTCGACATGACGGCCCAGCTGTTGAAGGCCAAGGCCGCTGGGGCCGAAGCCGTGCTGACCTACGGCATCGGTCCCGAACTGGCGCAGATCGCCAACGGCATGACCAAGCTGGGCTGGAAGGTGCCGATCATCGGAAGCTGGACGCTGGCGATGGCCAACTACATCGACAACTCCGGCGCCAACGGCGAAGGCGCGCGCATGCCGCAGACCTTCATCCAGGACCCGGACACGCCCAAGCGCAAGGCCTTCATCGACGCCTACCTGGCCAAGTTCAAGCCCAAGAACGACCGCATCGACTCCGCCGTGTCCGCGGCCCAGGGCTATGACTCCATCCTCCTTCTGGCCGCGGCCATCAAGCAGGCCAACTCCACCGATGGCGCCAAGGTGCGCGAGGCGCTGGAAAACCTGCAAACGCCGGTCGAAGGCGTGGTGATGGTCTACAACAAGCCGTTCTCCGCCGACAACCACGACGCGATCACCGCCAAGGAAGTGGTCATCGGCGAGGTCAAGGGCGGCCGCGTGGTCAAGGCCAACTAAATCCCGACAAGCAGGAAGGCGGCGGCTGCCCAGCCGCCGCCGCCCGCGCCCCTCCCCAGGGGCGCGTGGCATGCAGCCGCCTGAAAACAGCGTTCTGCCCAAGGGGGTTGGGACGGAACACAGCGCCTCAAGACACACACCATGATTCTTCTACAGCTCATCTATAGCGGTATCGCGCTAGGCATGATCTATGCCGTCATCGCGTTCGGATACCAGCTCACATTCGCCACATCGGGCACGCTGAACTTCGGCCAGGGCGAAGCCCTGATGCTGGGCGCGCTCGTCGGCCTCACGCTCGTCGGCCTGGGCGTGAACTACTGGGTCATGATCCCCATCGTCTGCATCTTCGGCTTCGCGCAGGGCGCGCTGGTCGAGCGGGTCGGCGTCAGGCCGGCCATCAAGGCGCGGTCGGAGTTCGGCTGGATCATGGCCACCATCGCCTTGGGGATCATCTTCAAGAACGTGGCCGAGAACATCTGGGGCCGCGACGACCTGCGCTTTCCCTCGCCCTTGCCCGAAGCCCCCATCCAGGTGCTGGGCGCCAATGTCCTGCCCATGGAGCTGCTGGTGGTGTTCGGCGCGCTGGGCATGATGATCCTGGTGGAAATATTCAACCGCAAGTCCATCTACGGCAAGGCTTTCGTCGCCACGTCCAACGACCGCGACGCCGCCGGCCTGATGGGCATCAACACCGGCATGGTGATCACATTTTCCTACGCGCTGTCGTCGCTGACGGCCGCGTTCGCCGGCGTGCTGGTGGCGCCGCTGACCCTCACGGGCGCCACCATGGGCGCGGTGCTGGGCCTGAAGGCGTTCGCCGTCGCGATCATTGGCGGCCTGTCCAGCGGGATGGGCGTGGTGGTGGGCGGGCTGATCCTGGGGATCGCCGAGACGACCACCGGTTTCTATCTTTCAACGGGGTACAAGGACGTGCCGGGACTGGTGTTGCTGCTGCTCGTACTGACCTTCAAGCCCGCCGGCCTTTTCGGCAAGACCGCGATCAAGAAGGTGTAATCGATGAAACCCCTGCACCTATTGCTATCCGTCGTGGCCGTGGCCTGCCTGGCCGCCGTGCCGCTGGGCGTAACCAACACGTATTACCTGCACCTGATCGAAACCATCATGATTTATTCGATCCTGCTGTTCGGGCTCGATATCGTGGTGGGCTACACCGGCCAGGTGTCGCTGGGCCATGCCGGCCTGTTCGGCATCGGCTCGTATGTCGCGGGCGTGCTGTTCTTCCACCTGCAGATGCCCATCTGGGTGATCCTGCCCGCCGCGATCCTGATCGCCGCGGCCTTTGGGGCGGTGCTGGCCCTGCCGGCGTTGCGCGTCACCGGGCCGTACCTCGCGATGGTGACGCTGGCGTTCGGCACCATCATCCAGATCCTGATCAACGAGATGACCTTCCTGACCGAAGGACCCTTGGGCATCAAGATCCCCAAGCCGTCGATTGGCGGACACATCCTGACCAAGAGCGAGTATTTCTGGCTGGTGGGCGCGCTGCTGGTGATCTCGCTGATCGTGGTGCACCGTATCCTGAAGTCGCACCTGGGCCGCTCGTTCGAAGCTCTGCGCGACAGCCCGATCGCCTCCGACTGCATGGGCGTGTCGGTCTACCGGCACAAAGTGATCGCCTTCGTCATCAGCGCCGGTTTCGCCGGCCTGGCGGGCGCGCTGTATTCGTACTCGGAACAGTACATCTCGCCCAATACCTACAACTTCGAACTGACCATCCTGTTCCTGCTGGCCATCATCATGGGCGGCCGCAAGAGCCGCACGGGCGCGCTGCTGGGCGCTTCCATCATCGTGCTGCTGCCCAAGATGCTGGACGACATCGCCACCTTCAGGCTGATCGCGCTGGCCGTGGCGATCCTGGTGACGGTGGGCAGTGCTGTCGCGGTCTCCAAGGGCCGCGCCGAGCCGCGCCGGGTCGCGGTGCCGGTCGTGGGCACCATCGTGCTGGCGATCTTCTCGTACTGGCTGGACGCGCTGAACGATTGGCGCCTGACGATCTTCGGCGTCATGATCCTGTTCGTCGTGTACTACCTGCCCGACGGCATCGTGGGCTTTGTGCGCAACCTGTTCTTCTCCACCCGGCGCGCGGCGCTGACGGTCAAGAAGGATCTGGTGAAGGAACAGGAAGCCGTGCCGGATGCGGTCGCGGGCAAGGGCGAGACGCTGTTGGCGGCCAAGGGCCTGCTGATGCAGTTTGGCGGCTTGAAGGCGTTGAACGAGGTGGACCTGACCGTCAAGCGGGGCACCATCCACGGGCTGATCGGCCCCAACGGCTCGGGCAAGAGCACGATGATGAACGTGCTGACGGGCATCTACGTGCCGACCGCCGGCGCCGTGGAATTCTCGGGCAAGTCGCTGGTGGGCCTGGCCCCGGCGGACATTGCCGAAACGGGCATTGCCCGCACCTTCCAGAACGTGCAGCTCTTTGGCGAGATGACCGCGCTGGAGAACGTGCTGGTGGGCCTGCATCACACGTTCACCACGGGGATTGCCGGCATTGCGCTGCGCACGCCGAAGTGGAAGGGCGAGGAACAGGGCGCCCGGGCCCGCGCGATGGCGCTGCTGGAGTTCGTGGGCCTGGAGTCGCTCGCCAACGAAGAAGCGCGCAACCTGCCCTACGGCAAGCAGCGTCTGCTGGAGATCGCGCGCGCGCTGGCGCTGGATCCGCAGCTTCTGCTGCTGGACGAGCCGGCGGCGGGTCTGACGGCGCCCGACATCGTGGAGCTGCTGGCCATCATCCGCAAGGTGCGCGACCACGGCATCACGCTGATCCTCATCGAGCATCACATGGATGTGGTGATGGGGGTGTGCGATACCGTTTCGGTGCTGGACTTCGGCCAGAAGATCGCCGAGGGCCTGCCTAACGAAGTGCAAAGCAACGCCAAGGTCATCGAGGCGTATCTGGGCGGCGCGCCCGCCTGACGCCAAGGGGACAACAAGATGCTATCTATCAAGAATCTGGAAGCGGGTTACGGCAAGGTCAAGGTGCTGCATGGCATCAGCATGGAGGTGCCGAAGGCGAAGGTGGTGACGCTGATCGGCTCCAACGGGGCCGGCAAGACGACGACGATGCGAGCGCTGTCGGGCATGATCCGTCCGACAGCGGGCGAGATCACGCTGAGCGGCAAGCGTATCGATGGGCTGGAGTCGCACCGGATCGCGCGGCTGGGCCTGGCGCATTCTCCGGAAGGCCGGCGTGTGTTTCCGACGCTGTCAGTTACCGACAATCTGCTGCTGGGCGCGTTTCCACGCCTGACGGGCAGCCGTCCGAAGGGCGATGTGCAGGCAGATCTGGGCCGGGCGATGGATCTGTTCCCTCGCCTGAAGGAACGCCGCGAGCAGTTGGCGGGCACGCTGTCGGGCGGCGAGCAGCAGATGCTGGCCATGGCGCGGGCGGTGATGCTGAATCCGGAGCTGGTGCTGCTGGACGAGCCTTCGATGGGGCTGGCGCCGATCCTGGTTGAAGAAGTGTTCCGGATCATTGCCCGGCTGAAGGACGAGGGTGTCACGATGCTGCTCGTGGAGCAATTCGCCGCTGCGGCGCTCAATGTGGCCGATTACGGGTATGTGCTGGAGAACGGGCGGATTTCAGTGCATGGCAGCGCGGATAAGTTGAAGCATGATCCGGCTGTGGTGGCGGCTTATCTCGGTGGGTCGCACTGAGACGGCGGTGCGCTCGGGGTTCTGTTGAGGCTGTCAGTCTTCTCAAGTGCTTGCTCTTGTTGGTTCTTGAGGCTGGTGGTTTTCAGGTGGGTGCTCACTTGGTTCTTTAGACGCCTGGCGTGGCGGGGGCCTGGGGGGTGCGGGGCTGCGATTGCGGTCCGGAGCCTTCGCTCCGGACTTCCCTAGGCGGGCCCCCCCTTCGTCATCCTCGTTGCCGCCTCCGGCGGCTGCCTTCTGATTCCCTCGGGCGCATCTGACGCCCCGCACCCCCCAGGCCCCCGCCACGCCAGGCTCTGGTGGTTTCAACTTTACCGGTACTGGGGCGAGTCGAGTTCTTTAGGTTTTTGCCCACGGTGGGGGGTAGAGGAATATCTTGCGGTGCCCGCCCCCGGCCGGCCGCGCGGGCAGCCTTTGGGGGCTTACGCGGTGTCTTGCGTCGCGATGATGACGTTTCGCCGGGCAAGTTTCACACACCGGACGCCAAGTAGCGCAGCCAATCGTCAATTCAACGCCGATGCCCGATGGGCGGCGCGGGCGCCGTGGTTGCGAGCAACCTCGATGCGCCCGAGGGAATCTGAAGGCAGTCGCCGAAGGCGACAACGAAGATGACGAAGGGGGGGCCCGCCTAGGGACGTCCGGAGCGAACGCTCCGGACCGCAATCGTGGGCGCTCGCAGCCACGGCGACCGCGACGTCGGGCGACCTACGAAGCTTCGCCGCATGCAAGCGCCTCACCGAACGCATCAAAAGACGCTTCCGAAGCAGCTTCGTCCGCCCACGGCCTACGAAGCCCCCCGGATGCAAACATCCTTCAACGCTCCCGCCACACTCCCCCTCAATCACCCGCGATATCAAACAATCGTCAACGTCACATCAATATTCCCGCGCGTCGCATTCGAATACGGGCATACGATGTGGGCCGCCGCCACCAACTTCTCGGCCTCCGCACGGTCCAGTCCCGGCAGCGAGATCTTCAGTTCGACTTCGATGCCGAAGCCCGTGGGGATGGCGCCGATGCCGACGGTGCCGTTCACGGACACGTCCGCGGGAATCGCGATCTTGTCGCGGCCGGCCACGAACTTCATGGCGCCCAGGAAGCAAGCGGAGTAGCCGACGGCGAACAGTTGTTCCGGATTGGTGCCGGCCGCGCCTGCGCCGCCGAGTTCACGCGGCGTCGTCAGCTTGACATCCAGAGTGCCGTCGTCGCTGACGCCACGGCCTTCACGGCCGCCGGTTGCGGTGGCGCTGGCGCGGTAGAGGACTTTTTCGATAGACATGATGCGTTTCCTTTTAGATGAAAAGTTGGACTGCATGGCCTGGCGGGACCCTTCCCGCATCGCCGTTTAACTGCGAACCGCTGACTTGCGTTGCCTTTTAAATAGCGTACAACTATATAGTGCGCTATTTATCAGGCCGGATGATGACAGGCATCATCCCTTACCTCAAAGACTTTCGACCAGCTTCTCCCGCAGGGCATGCAGGGTCTTCATCATGCCCTGGGCTTCGGCCAGGGTGCATTGCGCCGCGGCCGCGATGGAATGAGGCACGGCTTCGGCCTGCTCTCGCAGTTGCCGGCCTTGCTTGGTCAGGCCCACGATCACTTGCCGCTCGTCGGCCTGAGCCCGCTGGCGGGTCACCAGGCCCGCGGCTTCCAGGCGCTTGAGCAGCGGCGTCAGCGTGGCGGAATCCAGGAACAGGCGGTCGCCGATATCCGTCACGGTGATGTCGTCGCCCTCCCAGAGCACCAGCATCACCAGGTATTGCGGATAGGTCAGATCAAGCCCGCGCAGCAGCTTGCGGTACACCTTGTTCATCGCCAGCGAGGTCGAATACAAAGCGAAGCAGAGCTGGCTGTCCAGCAGCAGCGGGTTGAATGCGCCCTTGGGTTTGGATCTGGATTTCATTGTGCAATATTAAATAGCGCGCTATTCAACGTCAAGTTTTTTTTGCGAGCCCGCCAATTCATGCGGCCCGCTCTCCCACGGCCGCGCTCCGATCCGATCCGTATTGCTTCAACCCGTCCAGGTTCAGCACGCGGACGGCTCCGTATTCGACGTTCAGCAGCCCGGCTTCCTCGAGCTTGCGCAGCGCCTGGTTGGCGCGCTGGCGGGACACCCGGGCCAGATAGCCGACTTCTTCCTGTGTAATGGCCAGGCGCATGCCCATGCCGGGATACAGCAAAGGATTGAAGAGCTCGGCCAGACAGCGGGCTACCCGTGCGTCGGGATCCAGCAGACGGTCGTACTCCGCCTTGCCGATGAACTGCGCCACGCGCTCGTTCAATTGATGCAGCAGGTAGCGGTTGAACGGAATGCTGGTATCCAGCAGCCAGTCGAAGGTGGCGCCGGGCAGACGCGCCACCACGGAATCGCGCAGGGCCACGATGTCGTACTTGCGGACTTCTCGTTTCAGCAGCGAACCTTCGCCAATCCATCCGCCCGCGGGCACGCCGGTCAGCGAGGCCACCTTGCCTTCGGCGTTGCCCACCGAAACCTTGACCAGCCCCGCCAATACGCCTATCCATGCCTGGGCGAGTTCGCCTTTGCGCTCTATGATCGATCCGGCAACCACCTGCTGCACGGTAAGGTCTCGCTCGACGCGCGATTGCTGCTCGCCGTCGAGCACGCGAAACCAGGCCGCGGCGAGTTGCAGGGAGTCGGATAGCTGCATCGGGAATACCCTAAAAGTTCCTTGAATGTCGCGATGGTGACAGTTGGTAGCAACCCAACCTTATACCTTAACTCCTGCCGTAAATCTAAAACCAACTGGTCAAGCACTTCTTCGCCATCGCCGCTCCCGCGGCCTCCTGGCGCGATGCGCCCAAACCGGAGGAGACAACGTGGCACATTCATCGCCCGCATCTGCACAGATGCCGGCGGCGCTGGACACCTTTCCAGCGCTGCTGTTCGCGCATGCCAACGTTCGCGGGTCGCGGCCCGCGATACGAGAGAAGGATCTGGGGATCTGGCAAACCCTTACGTGGTCCGAGGTGGCGGAGCATGTCCGCCACGTCGCGCAGGGCCTTGCGTCGCTTGGCATCCAGCCCGGCATGCACGTCGCCGTCATCGGCGAGAACCGTCCCCGCCTCTACATGGCCATGATGGCCACGCAGTCGCTGGGCGCGATTCCCGTTCCGCTCTACCAGGACGCCGTCGCCCAGGAGATGGTCTACGTGCTGCAGGACGCCGAGATCAGGGTCGCGGTCGTGGAAGACCAGGAGCAGGTCGACAAGATGATCGAGGTGCGCGAACAATGCCCCGCCCTCAAGCATGTGGTGTTCGACGATCCGCGCGGCCTGCGCCATTACTCCGATCCGATGCTGCTGTCGTATGAGCAGCTCGAGGAACAGGGCCGCCAATACGCCGCGCAGCATCCCGAATTTTTCGAGCGCGCCATCGCCGCCGTCCAGCCGCACGATGCCGCGGCCATGTTCTATACCTCGGGCACGACGGGCAAGCCCAAGGGCGTGGTGCTGACGCACCATGCGCTGATCGACCGCGCGCGCGCCGTGTCCGAGATGGAAAAACTGACCGACCAGGAAGACGTGCTGGCGTACCTGCCGCCCGCGTGGATCGGACAGAACATGTTTTCGTACACGCAGTTGCTGGTCACCGGTTTTACCGTGAACCATCCCGAATCGCCCGACACCGTGTCGATCGACATGCGCGACATCGGCCCCACCTATTACTTTGCGCCGCCGCGCGTGCTCGAGGGCCTGCTGACGCATGTGATGATCCGCATGGAAGACGCGGGCTTTATCAAGCGCCGCCTGTTCGCCGCCTGCATGAAGCTCGCGCGCCGCGTGGGCACCCGTATCCTGGATGGCGAGTCCGTCAATGCCTGGGACCGCCTGCGCTACACGCTGGGCAATGCGCTGATCTACGGCCCGCTGCGCAATGCGCTGGGCATGAGCCGCGTGCGCGTGGCCTACACGGCGGGCGAAGCCATCGGCCCCGACCTGTTCGTCTTCTACCGTTCGATCGGCATCAACCTGAAGCAGTTGTACGGTTCCACGGAAACCTCCGTCTTCGTGTGCGTGCAGCCCGACGGCAAGGTGCGCGATGACACGGTCGGCCCGCCCGTCGAGGGCGTGGAAATCCGCGTGGCCGACAACGGCGAGATCCTGGTGAAGAGCCCCGGGCTATTCAAGGAGTACTACCGCAATCCGGACGCCACCGCCGAGGCGCGCAGCGCCGATGGCTGGTTTCATACGGGCGATGCCGGGTACCTGGACACCGACGGCCAGTTGAAGATCATCGACCGCGCCAAGGACGTCGGCAAGCTTGCCAACGGCAGCCTGTTCGCGCCCAAGTACATCGAGAACAAGCTGAAGTTCTTCCAGCATATCAAGGAGGCGGTGGCCTTCGGCGCTGGCCGCGAGGACGTGTGCGCCTTCATCAACATCGATCTGGAGGCCGTGGGCAACTGGGCCGAACGGCGCGGACTGCCCTATGCCGGCTACACCGACCTGGCGGCCAAGGAAGAGGTCTACCAACTGATCGCGGAATGCGTGGAGCAGGTCAACGCCGACCTGGCCACCGATCCCAAGCTGTCGGCATCGCAGATCGGCCGCTTCCTGATCCTGCACAAGGAACTGGACCCCGATGACGACGAACTGACCCGCACGCGCAAGGTGCGCCGCGCGTTCATCGCGCAGAAGTACGGCGTGCTGATCGATGCGCTCTTTGGCGGCAAGCAGTCGCAATTCATCGAGACCGAAGTGAAATTCGAAGACGGACGCAGCGGCAAGATCTCGGCGGATCTGAGGATCCGCCAGGTCAAGACGTTTCCCGCCATAACCGCCCGAGCCGCCTAGACACCATGAGCACCAACGACCGCGATCAGCGTATCGGCGATGTGATGCTGGACATGCAGAACATCTCCTTGTCTTTCGGCGGCGTGAAGGCGCTGACGGACATATCCTTCAACGTGCGCGAACACGAGATCCGCGCCATCATCGGACCCAACGGCGCGGGCAAAAGCTCGATGCTCAACGTCATCAACGGCGTCTATACGCCGCAGAACGGCGGTATCGAGTTCCGCGGTGAGCGGTTTTCCAAGATGAATCCGCGGCGCGCCGCCGAAATGGGCATCGCGCGCACGTTCCAGAACCTGGCGCTTTTCAAGGGCATGAGCGTGCTGGACAACATCATGACCGGACGCAACCTGCGCATGACGAGCGGGTTACTCGCGCAGGCATTCCGCCTGGGCCCCGCCGAACGCGAGGAAATACAGCACCGCGAATTCGTCGAGAACATCGTCGACTTCCTGGAAATCCAGGCCTACCGCAAGACGCCGGTGGGGCGGCTGCCCTACGGCCTGCAAAAGCGGGTGGACCTGGGCCGCGCGCTGGCGATGGAGCCGCGCCTGCTGCTGCTGGATGAACCGATGGCCGGCATGAACATCGAGGAGAAGCAGGACATGAGCCGCTTCATCCTCGACGTGAACGACGAATTCGGCACCACCATCGTGCTGATCGAACACGACATGGGCGTGGTCATGGATATTTCCGACCGCGTGGTGGTGCTGGACTACGGCAAGAAGATCGGCGACGGCAAGCCCGACGAGGTGCGGGCCAATGAAGATGTCATACGCGCCTATCTCGGCGTGTCGCACTGAGGCGGACAGACATGGGATTTTTTCTAGAAACCTTATTTGGCGGCTTGATGAGCGGCATGATGTATGCGCTGATCGGCCTGGGCTTCGTGCTTATCTTCAAGGCATCGGGTGTCTTCAACTTCGCGCAGGGCGCGATGGTGCTGGTCGCCGCGCTGGCCATGGCGCGGTTCTCGGAATGGATACCGCGCTGGCTCGGCTTCGACAACATGATCCTGGCCAACGTGCTGGCGTTCATCGTCAGCGCCATCGTGATGTTCCTGCTGGCCGTCGCCATCGAACGCTTCGTGCTGCGCCATCTGGTCAACCAGGAGGCCACCACCTTGCTGATGGCCACCCTGGGCATCAGCTACTTCCTGGACGGGCTGGGGCAGATCACATTCGGCAGCTCTGTGTATTCCATCAACGTCGGCATGCCCAAGGATCCGCTGCTGATCCTGGACTCCGTCTTCGAGGGTGGGCTGCTCATCAACCTTGAAGACCTGACGGCCGCCGTCATCGCCGCGCTGCTGGTGGCGGCGCTGGCCCTTTTCTTCCAATACACCTCCACCGGGCGCGCGCTGCGCGCGGTGGCCGACGACCACCAGGCCGCGCAGTCCATCGGCATTCCGCTCAACCGCATCTGGGTGATCGTGTGGTGCGTCGCGGGACTGGTGGCGCTGGTGGCCGGAATTATCTGGGGATCGAAGTTCGGCGTGCAGTTCACGCTGTCCACCGCGGCGCTGCGCGCGCTGCCGGTGGTGATCCTGGGCGGGCTGACCTCGGTGCCGGGGGCCATCCTGGGCGGCCTGATCATCGGCGTCGGCGAAAAGCTGTCCGAGGTCTACCTGGGGTCGCTCGTCGGCGGCGGTATCGAAATCTGGTTCGCCTATGTGCTGGCGCTGGTGTTCCTGCTGTTCCGTCCGCAAGGGCTGTTCGGCGAGAAGATCATCGACCGCGTTTAAGCCACCGGGCCCAAAGGATAAACAATGTTCTACCGCGAAAACGGCCAATTCAAGACCAGCTATCGCGCTGACCAGCAGATCTTTCCGATCCGCCAGGACCGCGTATTCATCTGGCTGCTGCTGGCGGTGGCGTTCATCGCCATCCCCGCGCTGGCCAGCGACTACCTGCTGCGCGCCATCCTTATTCCCTTCCTGATCCTGTCGCTGGCCGCCGTCGGCCTGAACATCCTGGTGGGCTATTGCGGCCAGATCTCGTTGGGCACGGGCGCCTTCATGGCGGTGGGCGCCTATGCGGCATGGAACTTCGGCGTGCGCTTTCCCGGCATGCCGCTGGTCATCCAGATCCTGCTGGGCGGTTGCTTCGCCACGATCGTGGGCGTGATCTTCGGCATACCCAGCCTGCGCATCCGGGGCCTGTACCTGGCAGTGGCGACGCTGGCCGCGCAGTTCTTCGTGGACTGGGCGTTCCTGCGCATCCCCTTCTTCACCAACTACTCGTCGTCCGGCAGCGTGTCGGTGCCGCCGCTGACGGCCTTCGGCCTGCCGGTGCAGAGCGCCATGGAAAAGTACCTGTTCGTGCTGGTTCTGGTGGTGATCTTCAGCCTGCTGGCCAAGAACCTGGTGCGCGGCGCCATCGGCCGCCAGTGGATGGCGATCCGCGACATGGACGTGGCGGCATCCGTCATCGGCATCCGTCCCATGTACGCCAAGCTCACGGCGTTCGCGGTCAGCTCGTTCATCGTCGGCGTGGCCGGCGCCTTGTGGGGCTACATCCACCTGGGTTCTTGGGAGCCGCTGGCGTTCGACCTGACGCGATCGTTCCAGCTTCTGTTCATGGTGATCATTGGCGGCCTGGGGTCGATCATCGGCAGCTTTTTCGGCGCGGCCTTCATCGTGCTGGTGCCGGTGGCGCTATCCAACATCCCGCACGCGCTGGGCCTGCCGCTGTCGGTGGATACGGCGGCGCACATCGAACACATGGTGTTCGGCGCGCTGATCGTGTTCTTCCTGATCGCCGAGCCGCATGGCCTGGCGCGGCTGTGGAGCATCGGCAAGGAGAAGCTGCGCATATGGCCGTTCCCGCATTGAAGCCCCCCCCGAAGCGCCCTTGGCGCTTCCCCCCAGGGGGCGCCGCTGGGGACCGGCGAAGCCGGATCCGCCGCGGCCCCGATCAGGGAGACCCGAGTTTCATGCAACAAGAACGTATTGATCATCACCGGCCGCAGCAGCACGAACTCCGCGGTCGGCGCCCTAGATACCCGGCTCAAGACCGGGCCAATCCCGGTGTCCCAGGGTTTACTGACCCAAGCACCACGCAGGAGGTAAATGGAGATGAAGCGTCTTAACCTGAAGTTGGCGGCAGCCCTGGTGGCCGCAGCCGGCGCCGTCGGCGCCGTGGCCACGCCGGCAATGGCGGCCGAAGAGCAGTTCGTCCCGTTGCTGGTGTATCGCACCGGGTCGTTCGCACCGCTGGGCATCCCCTGGGCGGATGGCAAGCTGGACTACCTGAAGCTCGTCAACGAACGCGACGGCGGCGTCAACGGCGTCAAGATCACGTACGAAGAATGCGAGACCGCCTACGCCACCGACCGCGGCGTGGAATGCTACGAGCGCCTGAAGGGCAAGGGCACCGGCGCCTCGGGCTTCGACACCCAGTCCACCGGCATCACCTTCGCGGTAAGCGATAAGGCCATGCTCGACAAGGTACCTGTCGAAACGATGGGCTACGGCCTGTCGCAATCGGTGGACGGCAGCGTGTTCGAGTGGAATTTCCCGCTCTTGGGCACGTACTGGACCGCGGCCGACGTGATGATCCAGGACATCGCCAAGAAAGAAGGCGGCATGGACAAGCTCAAGGGCAAGAAGATCGCCCTGGTCTACCACGACTCGCCTTATGGCAAGGAGCCTATCCCGCTGCTGCAGAAGCGCGCGGCCAAGGAAGGCTTCGAACTGGTGCTGTATCCGGTGACCGCCCCCGGCGTCGAACAGAAGTCCACGTGGCTGCAGATCCGCCAGGCCCGCCCGAACTACGTGCTGCTGTGGAGCGCGGGCATCATGACGCCCACCGCGATCCGCGAAGCGCAGGCCAGCGGCTATCCGCGCGACAAGATGTACGCGATCTGGTGGGCCGGCTCCGAAGGCGACGTCAAGGACCTGGGCGATGTGGCCAAGGGCTACAACGCCATCACCGTGCACAACAGCGGCGCCGAGCACGACAAGGTCTATGACGATCTCAAGAAGTTCGTCTACGACAAGGGTCAGGGTTCGGACAAGTCCGGCAAGACCACGCTCGGCACCATCGCCCACACGCGCGGCATGATGATCTCGATGCTGCAGGTGGAAGCGATCCGCACCGCCCAAGAGAAATTCGGCAAGGGCAAGGCGCTGACGCCGGAGCAGGTGCGCTGGGGCTTCGAGAACCTGGACCTGACGCAGGAGAAGCTCGACAAGCTGGGCTTTGGCCAGATCATGCGTCCGGTCAAGACCTCGTGCAGCAACCACAAGGGCGACGACTGGGCCCGCATCGTGCAGTGGGACGGCGCGAAGTTCAAGGTGGCCTCCGACTGGTACCAGGCCGACAAGACCATCCTGGACCCGATGGTGAAGGAATCCGCGGCCAAGTACGCCAAGGAAAAGAACATCACGCCCCGCAAGTGCGAGAACTGATGTGAACCGGCGGCCGGCCCCGAGGCGGGGCCGGCCGCCACCCAGCCGCAGGAACCGCCATGACCGCTGCAACGACTTCCGCAATACCCGCAGACACCCCCAAGGTGCTGCTCGATGTGAACGGCATCGAGGTGATCTACAACCACGTGATCCTGGTGCTCAAGGGCGTGTCCCTGCAAGTGCCGGACGGCAGGATCGTGGCCTTGCTGGGCGCCAACGGCGCCGGCAAGACCACCACGTTGCGCGCGATCTCCAATCTGCTCAAGGGCGAGCGCGGTGACGTGACCAAGGGCCATATCCAATACCGCGGCCAGCGCATCGAAAGGCTCTCGCCGGCGGAACTGGTCAAGCGCGGCGTCGTGCAGGTAATGGAAGGCCGGCATTGCTTTGCTCACCTGACCATCGAGGAAAACCTGCTGACCGGCGCCTACACGCGCAGCATGAGCCGCGGCGACACCGCGGCCGCGCTGGACAAGGTCTATCAATACTTCCCCCGGCTGAAACAGCGCCGCGCCAGCCAGTCCGGCTATACCTCGGGCGGCGAGCAGCAGATGACGGCGATCGGCCGCGCGCTGATGGCCAACCCCAACATGATTCTGCTGGACGAGCCGTCCATGGGCCTGGCTCCGCAGATCGTCGAAGAGATCTTCGAGATCGTGCGCGACCTGAACCAGCGCGAGCGCGTGAGCTTCCTGCTGGCCGAACAGAACACCAACATCGCGCTGCGCTATGCCGACTACGGCTACATCCTGGAGAACGGGCGCGTGATGATGGATGGCGCCGCGTCCGACCTGGCGCAGAACGAGGACGTGAAGGAGTTCTACCTGGGCATATCCAGCGGGGAACGCAAGAGTTTCCGAGACAACAAGTTTTACCGCCGCCGCAAACGCTGGCTGGCCTGATTCCTGGAGCGGGCAAGCCAGCAACGCTTGCCGCCTGCCGCCGGCAACGGCACCGCAATACGGCACACGAGAAGGTGCGATCCCATGTCCGAGTTTTTCGATGTACTGGAAACCCGAGCGCCCGAGCAACGCGAGCGCGAACTGATGGCCGCCTTGCCCGGCGCGATCGCGCGGGCCATTGCCCGGGCGCCCGCCATCGCCGAGCAATTGCGCGGCATCGACCCCGCCGCCATCACGTCGCGCGAGGCCCTGGCCCGTTTGCCCGTGCTGCGCAAGCATGAGCTGCTGGAGCGCCAGCAGCTCAGCCGCGACGACGCGGCGGCGCCCGCGAGCCCCGAAAAGGCCTTTGGCGGCTTTTCCGCCATTGGCTGGGGCGAGGCGATGCGCGTGTTCGCTTCGCCGGGTCCGATCTACGAACCGGAAAGCGCGCGCGCGGACTATTGGCGTTTTGCGCGCGCCCTGTACGCCGCGGGCTTTCGTGCGGGCGAACTGGCCTACAACTGCTTTTCGTATCACTTCACCCCGGCCGGCTCGATGATGGAAACGGCGGCGCACGCTGTCGGCTGCACCGTGTTCCCCGGCGGCACCGGGCAGACCGAACAACAGGTGCGAGCGATCCAGGACCTGGCGCCCAGCGGCTATACCGGCACGCCGAGCTTCCTGAAGATCATCCTGGAAAAATCGGACGAACTGGGCGTGAAGCTGGATTCGCTGCGCCGCGCGCTGGTGTCGGGCGAAGCCTTCCCGCCGTCGCTGCGCGATTGGCTGGCGGCGCGCGGCATCGAGGGCTATCAGGCCTACGGCAGCGCCGACCTGGGCATGATCGCGTTCGAGACGCCCGCCCGCGAGGGTCTGGTGCTGGGCGAGGACATCATCGTCGAAATCGTGCGCCCCGGCACGGGCGAGCCGGTACCCGCCGGTGAAGTCGGCGAGGTCGTCGTGACCACGCTGAATCCCGATTATCCGCTGGTGCGCTTCGGCACGGGCGACCTGTCCGCAGTGATGCCCGGCATCTCCCCTTGCGGCCGCACCAATACGCGCATCAAGGGCTGGATGGGCCGCGCGGACCAGACCACCAAGGTGCGCGGCATGTTCGTCCATCCGTCGCAAGTGGGGGACGTGGCGCGCCGGCACCCCGAGATCCTGCGCGCGCGCCTGGTCATCAGCGGCAGCACGGGCTCGGACCGCATGGTGCTGAAGGTGGAATCGCGGGTGCGCGGCGAAGACCTGGCCAAGCGGATCGCCGAATCGGTGCGCGACCTGACCAAGCTGCGCAGCGATGTCGAATGGGTGGACGCGGGCAGCCTGCCTAACGATGGCAAGGTCATCGACGACATCAGGACGTACGAGTAATCCGCGCAAGGCGGGCTTGGCTTTCTGCCGTTGCGCGGCCTCGGTTCAGGGGCGCTTCGAACGCTGAAGGACGGAAAAGATCGCCATACCGGCGATCATCGCCGCCACGAAGATCAGGGCCTGCGGAATGCCGGCCGCGGCGGCGACCAGGGCCGGCCCCGGACAGAAGCCCGCCAGCCCCCAGCCCACGCCGAACGCCAGGCTGCCGCCAGCCAGCCGCCAGTCCACCCGGGTGGCGTCCGGCCAGTGCAGGGGTTCGCCGGACAGGCTGAGACGGCGGCGCCGCAGGGCGGCGAAGCCCACGCTGGCCGCCAGGACCGCACCCGCCATCACGAAAGCCAGCGTCGGATTCCAGGAACCGGCCAGATCCAGAAAGCCGAGCACCCGGGCGGGGTCCGCCAGGCCCGAGATGATCAGGCCGAGCCCGAACACCAGGCCCGCGGCGAAAGCGAAAAGACCGGTCATGTCAGCCTCCCATCACGTGGCGCAATACGTAGACCGTGGCAAAGCCCGCCGTCATGAAGATCGCCGTGGCCGCCAGCGACCGGCGCGATCCCCGGGACAGGCCGCACACACCATGGCCGCTGGTGCATCCCGAGGCGTAGCGGGTGCCAATGCCGACCAGCAGGCCCGCCACGATCAACTGCGGCGTGCCCGCGTCGACGGTCATGCCGGGCAGCGCCGAAAACATCCGGTACAGCCACGGGGCGGCGCAAAGTCCCAGCAGGAAGGCAATTCTCCAGCCGCCGCCGCGCTCGGGCGCAAGCAGGCCGCCCAGGATGCCGCTGATGCCCGCGATGCGTCCCGCGCCCAGCATCAGCAGCACGGCGGCGGCGCCGATCAGCAGCCCGCCGGCGGTGCCGGCGGCCGGCGCGAAGGCGGACCAGTCGACATTCACTTGAGTGACTCCAGCGCTCGTCCGCAGTACAAACTCGATAGCGTTTTCATGACCTGGCTGACCTCGAAGCTGGCCATCTGGTAGTAGACGTATTTGCCGTCGCGCCGCGTTGCGACCAGGCCCTCGTCGCGCAGCACGCCCAACTGCTGCGACAAGGTCGGCTGGCGGATGCCGGTCAACGATTCCAGTTCACCCACGTTGCGTTCGTTCTGGACAAGCTGGCACAGCAGCAGCAGGCGGTCTTCGTTGGCCAGCGCCTTGAGCAGCGAGCACGCCTGAGAGGCGGATTCGCGCAGGACAGCGACCTCGCAGTCGGTAAGAGGAGCGTTCATGGTGTATGTGTGTCAGTCGCTTGACGGATGGCTCGATCATTATATTGACGAATAAACTATCCAACAATATTATTCAAAATTGTATATTGTTGTGTTGCGCCGCGCCCAGCGGCACCTTGCGAGCGCTCAATGAATCCGCAAATCCAGGCCTTCTTCGACCCCGTCACCGCCACCATCACCTACGTGGTCCATGAAGACGCGGCGGGCGGCGCGTGCGCCATCATCGATTCCGTGCTGGACTTCGATCCCAAATCCGGCCGCACCGGCACGGGCAGCGCCGACCGGGTCGCGGATTACGTGCGCGAGCGCCAACTGAAGACCGTCTGGCTTCTCGAAACCCATGCCCACGCCGACCACCTGTCGGCCGCGCCTTACCTGCAGCGCCAACTCGGCGGCGTGATCGCCATTGGACAGAGCATCCGCACCGTGCAGGACGTGTTCAAGAAGATCCTGAACCTGGAGCCCGAATTCCAGCTTGATGGCTCGCAGTTCGGCCATCTGTTCTCCGACGGCGAAACCTTCCAGGTCGGCGCGCTGACCGCCACCGCCATCCATGTGCCCGGCCATACACCCGCCGACATGGCATACCTGATCGGCGACGCGGCCTTCGTGGGCGACACCCTGTTCATGCCGGACGTGGGCACCGCGCGCTGCGACTTTCCCGGCGGGGACGCCCACGCGCTGTACCGCTCGATACAACGGCTGCTGAGCCTGCCCGCCGGCACCCGGCTGTTCATGTGCCACGACTATCCGCCCGCCGAACGCGAGACCACCTGGCAGACCACGGTGGCCGAACAGCGCCGCGCCAACATCCATGTGCGCGACGGCGTCAGCGAAGCGGAATTCGTGGCCATGCGCACGCGGCGCGACGCGACGCTCTCCATGCCCACGCTGATCCTGCCCGCCATCCAGGTAAACATCCGCGCGGGCCACTTTCCGCCCGCGGAGGACAACGGCGTGCGCTACCTGAAGATTCCCATCGACGCCCTGTAACGCGCCGGCCGCGCGGCACTTGCGCGCCACGGCCATATCCCGCAAGATCGCCCGATCGAAAACATCCGATCCGACGCATCCTCATGTTCGCCGAAGCAGAAGCCGATCCCAGCCTGTCCAAAGAAGCCTTCAAGCCGCTGGAGGCGCGGCTGCGCGTGGCGCTGCTCGATGCGCAGTACCGGCGGCTCGGGCAGGCGGACAAGACGCTGCTGGTGGTCGTGGCGGGAATCGACGGCGCGGGCAAGGGCGCCGCCGTCAACCTGCTGAACGAATGGATGGATCCGCGCCACATCAAGACGCTGGCCTACGGTCCGCGTGAAGGCGAGGAGCTGGAACGTCCGGCGCTGTGGCGCTACTGGAAGGATCTGCCGCCCAAGGGCAATACCGGCATCGTATTCGGCTCCTGGTATGCACCCCTGATACTCGAAACCCTGCGCAAAAAGCCGAATCAGGACATCATCGAAGCGCAGTGCGCCGCGATCATGCGCTTTGAGGCGATGCTGGCCGCCGAAGGCGTGCAGATCATCAAGCTGTGGTTCCACCTGTCCGCCAAGGCGCAGAAGGCGCGCGCGCAGCGCCTGTTGGCCAGTCCCGAAACGGCGTGGCAAGTCAGCCCCGCCGATCTCAAGGTCCAGAAAAAGTACGACCGCATCTGTTCGGGGGGACGGCTCGTGTTGAAACACACGGACACCCCCCATGCGCCCTGGTTCGTGATCCCCAGCGCCGACGAGCAGATGCGCGCCGTGCGCACCGCCGAGGCGGTGCTCGCCGCGATGCGGCGGCGCGGCGTGCCGCGCATCGCGCCCGCGTTTCCGGCGCCTGCCGGCGCCACGCGCATCGTCAACCGCCTGGGTCAGTTGGACTACAGCGCCCAGGTCGACGAAGACGAGTACGAATCCGAACTGGGCCTGCTCCAAGGAAGGCTGGCACGCGCCGCGCGGTCCGCGAAATTCCGGGCACGCTCGCTGGTGCTGGTGTTCGAGGGCCAGGACGCCGCCGGCAAGGGTGGCGCCATCCGCCGCGTCACGCATGCGCTGGACGCCAGGCAGTTCGACATCACGCCCGTGTCCGCGCCCAGCAGCGAAGAGTTGGCTCGGCCGTATCTGTGGCGCTTCTGGCGCGGCGTCCCACGCCACGGCCGTATCGCCATCTTCGACCGGTCCTGGTATGGCCGGGTGCTGGTCGAGCGCGTCGAGAAACTGACCCCGCCCGCGAAGTGGCGCCGGGCCTACGCCGAGATCAATGACTTCGAAGAGCAACTGGCCGCAAGCGGCGCGCTGGTGCTGAAATTCTGGCTGGCGATCACCGCGGACGTGCAGCTGGCGCGGTTCCGAGAGCGCGAAAAATCTCCGTTCAAGAATTTCAAGATCACCCCCGACGACTGGCGCAACCGTGACAAGTGGGATGCGTACGCCGCGGCAGCCAACGAAATGCTGGCCCGTACCGACACCGCTCATGCGCCGTGGCATCTGGTGTCCGCCAACGACAAGCGTTACGCTCGATTGCAAGTGCTGCGACACATCGTCGACGCCATGGAAGATCAACTCTGAACCCCGCCGCCAGGAGGCCTCGCGCCATGAGTACCGCAGAAATCCGTCCCATCGTCGCCGCCGACTTCGACACGTGGCTGCCCCTGTGGAAGGGCTATCAGGACTTTTACCGCGTCGACATCGACGCCGCCGTCACCCGCAACACCTGGGCGCGCTTCCTGGATCCCGCGGAACCCATGCATGCGGCCCTGGCCTATGAAAGCGGGCGCGCCGTCGGCATGGTGCACTGGATCTTCCACCGGTCCACCTGGACGGCCGGCGACTATTGCTACCTGCAGGATCTCTATGTGGACCCCGACACGCGCGGCACGGGCGCTGGCCGCAAACTGATCGAACACGTTTATGCCGAGGCCGCCGCCGCCAACTGCGCGCGCGTGTACTGGCTGACGCACGAAACCAACGCCACCGCCATGCAACTGTACGATCGCATCGCCGACCGGTCGGGCTTCATCCAGTACCGCAAGGTGATGGCTTGAGCACGCGCGATCCCAACTGTCCGCTGTGCCAGGAAGACGGCGGCGCGCTGCTGTGGCGCGGGCCGCACCTGCGCATCATCGAGGTCGACGACCCGGACTATCCGGGTTTCACGCGGGTGGTCTGGCATGCCCACCTCGCCGAAATGACCAGCCTGTCGACCCACGGCCGGGACCTGCTCATGCGGGCCGTGTACGTGGTTGAAGAAGCGCAGCAATCGATCCTGTCGCCCGACAAGATCAACCTCGCTTCGCTGGGCAACATGGTGCCGCATCTGCACTGGCATGTGATCCCGCGCTGGCGCGGCGACCGCCATTTCCCGGATCCCATCTGGGCGGCCCCGCGCGTCGCCGTCGGCCAGGAGCCCGAAGAATGGAAGGCGAGGCAGGCGCACATACAGGCGCTGCTGCCCCGCTACCGCAACCGCGTCATCGAGGCGATGAACGCGCTGCTCTGGCACTGAGGCCCGAGCCCTGGTCCCGCGTCAGGCGGCGCGGGAAGGCCCCGGGTCAGGCAGCGCGTGAAGGCCCGCGCCGCTCGCCCAGCCAGCGCACATAGACGCCCTCTACCAGGTCCGCGGTCCGTTCCGCGGAGAACAGGCCCTGGCCGCGGATCAGGGTGCGGCCCGCGTCGCCCATCCGGCGGCGCAGATCCGGATCGGCCAGCAGGCTTTCAAGCGCGGCCGCCAGCGCCTCCGGGTTCCGCGGAGGCACCAGCAAGCCCGTCACTCCCGCCTGCATGGTTTCCGGCACGCCGCCCACATCCGTGCCGATGACCGGCAGTCCCATAGCGGCGGCCTCGATGAAGGCCGTGCCCAGGGCTTCCCGATGCGTCGGCAACGCGAAAACATCGCACGCCGTCAACACGTTGCCGATGTCCTGCCGCCGGCCCATGAAATGCACGCGCGAACCCAGGCCCAGGCTGGCCACCTGCGACTGCAGGCGCGCGAACACCGGCATGCCCTCTCCCACCAGCACCAGATGCGCGCGCGGAAACGCCGCGGAAATGCGGTGGAAGGCGTCGATCAGGTCGCTGTGTCCTTTTTCCTCGCGCATGACGGCCACGCAGCCGACCACAAGCGCATCGGCCGGCAGGCCCAGCTCTTGCCGGACACAGGCCTGCTCGTTCACCTGGGGCAGCACCACGGGCGAATGAATCGTGGCGATGGAACCGGGCTGCGCGCCACGCTCCAGCAATTGCTTGTACACATGGCGGCTGACCGCGATGACGCGATGCGCCAGCCAGGTGTAGGCATACAGGGAGTTGATCGGCTTTGCCAGGTGACGCGTGCGCACGATGAGCGGCGTGCGGGCAAGACGCGCCGCGATGGCGGCCCGCACGGTGTCGGAGCGGCTGTGCGTATTGACGACGTCGAAGCGCCCGCGCCGCAACACCCGCCGTACGAACACCACGCTACGGAAGAAATTGAGCGGCCCGTACATGGAGATGATGTGCACGGTGAAACCGGCCTCGCGCAAACGCTCAGCCAGCTCGGCACGCGGCTGGCACACGGCTTCCAGATGGTGCCCGCGCTCGCGCATGGCGACCATCTCCTTGAAGATGCAGAACTCCTGGCCGCCGTATGCCGTCGCGGCTTCGGTGTGCAGGATGCGCAAGCGCCCGCTGGTCCCGGCGGCGCTGGCTTGCGAGTCAACGGAACTCAACATGATCGGAGGAAATGGAGTGATGGCATGGCAGCAGGTCGCCAGACGGCCAGACTGAGGCCACTGACGAATCAGGTTCAAAAAATGCCGACGGGTGAAACCGGGCGTAACTGGCTGGATATTGACTCATTACGGGCGGAATGCAACCGAAAAGCGCGCGGCCACTCGGGCCGCGGCAGCCTTGGAAATTCAAAGTCCATAAGACTTACCGAGAATTGACGAAAAATCGGTCGCAGTTAGCTGGAATAGAAGAGAATAGCCGCTAATTCAGTTAGCATTCAGGTTTATTGCTCGGCAGCGTTCAGGATTCAATGAAGGACAATTCGGCCACCCCCATGACCCCGGCCCCCGCGAGGCCCACCTCTTTCCTGCAAGCGTTCTTACGATCGGAAGCCCTGGGCGGCTACGTGCTCATGCTGGCCGCGCTGGCCGCGCTGGTGGTCGCGAACACCTCGGCCGCGCCCATGTACTTCGACGTCCTGAGCGCCAAGCTCGGCTTCCAGGCGGGGCCCGTCGTGCTCAAGGAAACCGTGCTGCACTGGATCAACGACGGCCTCATGGCGGTCTTCTTCCTGCTGGTGGGCCTGGAGATCAAACGCGAAGTGCTGGATGGCCAACTGCGCGGCGCCGCCCGCATCGTGCTGCCGGGCATCGCGGCGCTGGGCGGCATGGTGCTGCCGGCGGCCATCTACCTGCTGGTCAACCTGGGCAGCCCCGACACGTTGCGCGGCTGGGCCATTCCCGCCGCCACGGATATCGCCTTTGCCCTGGGCATCCTGGCGCTGCTGGGCAGCCGGGTGCCGACGTCGCTGAAGATCTTCCTGACGGCGCTGGCCATCCTGGACGACCTGGGCGCCATCGTCATCATTGCGCTGTTTTATACGTCGGGCCTGAATGTGTTCGCGCTGGCCATGGCCGGCGCGCTGCTGCTGTGCCTGTTCTGCCTGAACCGCATGGGCGTTACGCGCCTGACACCGTACCTGCTGCTCGGCGCGGTGCTGTGGTATTTCGTCCTGAAGTCCGGCGTGCACGCCACGCTGGCCGGCGTGGCGCTGGCGCTGACGATTCCGCTGCGCCCGCAGAACCAGGGAGGGCCCCACTCGCATTCGCCGTTGCATGCGCTGGAACACGCGTTGCACAAGCCGGTGGCGCTGCTGATCGTTCCGCTGTTCGGCTTTGCCAATGCGGGCGTGTCGTTCGCCGGCATGGGCCTGGCCAGTTTGGCGCAGCCGGTGCCGCTGGGGGTGGCGCTGGGACTTTTCCTGGGCAAACAGCTCGGGGTTTTCGGTTTTGCCTGGCTCGCCATCAAGACGGGCATCGCCAGCCTGCCCAGGCATGCGACCTTCACCCAGCTCTACGGCGTGGCGCTGTTGTGCGGGATCGGCTTCACCATGAGCCTCTTCATCGGCGCCCTCGCCTTCACCGACGCCGCGACCGTCGACGCCACCAAGATCGGCGTGCTGACGGGTTCGCTGGCCTCCGCCGTCGCCGGTTTCGTGCTGCTGCGCGCCGCCGGCGCCCCGGCGCGAGGGACGTGGCCGCGCTGAACGGCGCCCCTGGGACGTTGCGGTAGACTGGCTGCAACGTTTTTCGCGGGAGGCGGCATGAAATCTTCTGTTATCGCCGTGCAGCGCATCTACGAGGGCACCGGACCGGAAGGCCGCTACCTGGCTCTGGTCGATCGCATGTGGCCGCGTGGCCTGCGCCGCGCCGACCTGGGACTGGACGAGTGGGCCCGAGACATCGCCCCCACCCCCGAACTCTGCAAATGGTTCAGCCATATCGACGAGCGCTGGGACGAGTTCCGCACCCGGTACCTGGCGGAACTCGCGACGCCCGAGCAGCAAGCGCGCATGGCGGCCCTGCTCGAGGCGGCCGGCACGCGCCCCCTGACCTTGCTGTACGGCGCGCGCAATACCGAGCACAACCAGGCCATCGTGCTGCGCGACGCCTTGCTGGACTACGCCCGCCACCACGGCAAACGCGCGGCCTGAAGCCGGTGCCGGGCGCGGGCCATGTGCCAAAATCGCGCCATGCCGATCGATAACCGCCTGACACCTCATGCCCTCGCCGCCCAGACGGCGCAACTGCCCGCCGCCTGGCAGGCCGCTTTCACATCGAAAACCGTGGCCGACGCGCTCGCCGCGGTCACGGCCCACGTGGAAATGCGCCTGGCCGAAGGCGCGGTGGTGTATCCCGCCACGCCTTTCCGCGCGCTGCACGGCTTGGCGCCGTCGGATGTCCGGGTCGTGATCCTGGGTCAGGACCCGTACCACGGCCCCGGGCAGGCCCAGGGCCTGGCTTTCTCCGTCCCGGACGACTGCAAGCGTCCGCCCAGCCTGCGCAATATCTTCAACGAGATCGCCCAGGAATATCCGGGCACGGACGTGCCGGATGGCAACGACCTGAGCCGTTGGGCCGATCGCGGCGTGCTGCTGCTGAACACCGCGCTGACGGTCGAGGACGGCCTGCCCGCGTCGCACGCCAAGCGCGGCTGGGAAACAGTGACGGATGCGCTGATCTCCCTGGTTGCCCGCGACCCCTCGCCCAAGGTATTCATGCTCTGGGGCGCCCATGCCCAGACCAAGCGTATGTTGCTGCCGGACGACAGTGGCCACCTGGTCCTGATGTCCAACCATCCGTCTCCGCTTTCCGCCCGCAGGCCCCCGGTGCCGTTTCTGGGCTGCGGACACTTCCGCGCCACGAACACATGGCTGGAAAACCAAGGGAAAAACCCTATTGATTGGGGGCTGGACAAAAAAATAATTCCCATGCAGGGCGATTTCGGGTTATGATCGCCGCACTGCACAAAACGAGTTCGGCATTTACCGCCTTGATTTAGCGGAATTTTTTGCAGCCTGCCGGGAAGTCTAAGCCCCGGCCCCATGCCGAACTATCATCGATTCCTGACCTCCTTTCCTTTCGCCCTGCGTTCCAGTCTGTACAAGAGAACGCGCCACGCGCATGGTTGATTCGGTCGGCACGATGCTCCATCAACCGTCGCCTGGATCCGGCCGCCTAATCCCCTGGCCCGCCCAAGCACTGCGTCGCATTGATTGCGGCAAGGGAAAGTAATGTCTTTCGAAAACCTGGGCCTCGCGCCTGCTCTGTTGTCGGCCGTTCAAGAAGCTGGCTTCAGCACCCCCACCCCCGTCCAAGCCGCTGCCATTCCGCAAGCGCTGGCCGGTCAAGATCTGATGGTGTCCTCGCAAACGGGCAGCGGCAAGACCGCCGCCTTCATGCTGCCGGCCCTGCACCGAATTGCCCAGATGCCCGCCAACAAGGGCGTCGGCGTGCAAGTGCTGGTGCTGACCCCGACCCGCGAACTGGCTCTGCAAGTCACCGAAGCCACCGCTACCTATGGCCGCAAGCTGGCTGACCTGCGCACCGCCACCGTCGTCGGCGGCATGCCCTACGGCGCGCAACTGAAGGCGCTGTCGCGCCGCGTTGACGTGCTGGTCGCCACCCCCGGCCGCCTGATCGATCACCTGCAATCGGGTCGCGTCAAGCTGAACACCGTGCACACGCTGGTGCTCGACGAAGCCGACCGCATGCTGGACATGGGCTTCATTGAAGACATCGAGACCATCGTCAGCCGCCTGCCTGAAGACCGCCAGACGCTGCTGTTCTCGGCCACGCTGGACGGCACGATCGCCAAGCTGGCTGCCAAGATGATGCGCGACCCGCAACGCATCGAATTGGCCGGCGCCAAGGAAAAGCACACCAACATCACGCAAAGCCTGCTGTACGCGGACGATGCCAGCCACAAGATGCAGTTGCTGGATCACGTTCTGCGCGACGCCAAGCTGGACCAGGCCATCGTCTTCACGTCGACCAAGCGCGGCGCGGATGACCTGGCCGACCGCCTGGCCGACCAAGGCTTTGCCGCCGCTGCCCTGCACGGCGACATGAACCAGCGCCAGCGCACCCGTACGCTGTCGCAACTGCAACGCGGCCAGCTGCGCATCCTGGTTGCCACCGACGTGGCCGCCCGTGGTATCGACGTGCAAGGCATCAGCCACGCCGTCAACTTCGACCTGCCGATGCAAGCCGAAGACTACGTGCACCGTATCGGCCGTACCGGCCGCGCCGGCCGCAGCGGTCTGGCGTTCACGCTGGCCACGCATTCCGAGCGCCACAAGGTTCGCCGCATCGAGCACTACATCGGCCAGTCGATCACCCCTGAAGTGATCGCCGGTCTGGAACCCAAGCGCACCCCGCGTCCGTCGGCCGGCGGCAGCGGCGCCCCGCGTGGCGGCAAGCCTTTCGGCAAGCGTCCGGGCGGCTTCGGCGGCTCGCGCCATGAAGGCGGTTACCAGGGCAACCGCGAAGGCCGTTCCTTCGCACCGCGTGACGGCGCCCCCCGTGGCGAGTTCAAGCCGCGTGAAGGCGGTTACCAAGGCAATCGCGACGGCGCTCCGCGCGAAGGCGGCTACCAAGGCAACCGTCCGTTCGGCGACCGCCCCCAGCGTTCGTTCGGCGACCGTCCCAGCTTCGGCGATCGTCCCCAGCGCGAAGGCGGCTACCAGGGCAATCGTCCCTTCGGCGACCGTCCCCAGCGTGAAGGCGGCTTCCGCGGCGGCGACCGCGATGCGCGCCCCAGCTTTGGCGGCGACCGTCCCAGCTATGGCGATCGTCCCCAGCGCGATGCACGTCCGTTCAGCGAACGCGCTCCTCGCGAAGGCGGTTTCCGTGGCGGCGATCGTGACGCCCGCCCCAGCTTCGGCGATCGCCCCAGCTTTGGCGACCGTCCCCCGCGTGAAGGCGGCTTCCGTGGCGGCGACCGTCCCGAAGGCGGTTTCCGCGCCAAGCCCGCGTTCGACAAGCGTCCCGGCGGCCCCGCCAAGCGCTTCGCCAAGCCGGCCGACCGCCGCGGCTGATCAGCCAGCCTGACCCAAGAAAACCCGCGCATGCCGCGGGTTTTTTTTCGCCGCGCCTCAGCGAAATGAAGAATGTCTCGCCGGGACGCCCGCCGCCTGAGCGGCTGCGCGGCGCAAGCGGCCAATATTTGGGAAAATGCCCCATTGCCCTCGCCTCACTCGACCATGCAACGTCCCACCCCCGCCAATCTGCCCCCGCTTGCCCCCGCCGCGCTGGAACACAGCGAAGCCGCCGCCGCTCACTTGCGCGCCGCCATCGCGTCCAACGGCGGCTGGCTGCCGTTCGATCACTGGATGGCTGAAGCGCTGTACGCCCCGGGGCTGGGCTATTACGCGGCTGGCAACGTCAAGTTGGCCGATGCGGAAGACGGCGCCAGGACACCCGCCGGCGACTTCGTCACGGCGCCCCAATTGACGCCGCTGTTCTCGCGCACCGTGGCCCGCCAGGCGGCCGAGGTGCTGCGCCAGACAAACACGCAAACCGTGCTGGAGTTCGGCGCCGGCACCGGCGCCCTGGCCGAAGGCGTGCTGCGCGAACTGGACGCCTTGGGGCTGCAAGATACCCGCTACCTGATCCTGGAAGTGTCCGCGGATCTGCGCGCCCGCCAAGCCGAGCGGCTTGCCGCGTTCGGCGGCCGCGTGCAGTGGCTGGACGCGCTGCCCAACACATTCAGCGGCTGCGTGCTGGCCAACGAGGTCCTCGACGCGATGCCGGTTTCGCTCTTTGCCTGGAGCGGCGAGGGCGCCGTGCTGGAGCGCGGCGTGGCGCTGGACACCTCCGGAGCGTTCACCTGGGAAGACCGCCCCGCCCCCGCGGCGCTGGCGTCGGCCGTCGCCGCGCGCATGCCGGCGCTGCCCGGCTACGTGTCCGAGATCAATCTGCAGGGCGAAGCCTGGATCGGCGCCATGGGCAGTTGGCTGGAACGCGGCGCGGCCCTGCTGGTGGACTATGGATTTCCGCGCAGCGAGTACTACCACCCGCAACGCGCGGGCGGCACGCTCATGTGCCACCTGCGCCATCACGCGCACGGGGACCCGTTCACCGCCCCGGGCTTGCAGGACATCACGGCCCATGTGGATTTCACCGCCATGGCGGATGCGGCCCTGGAAGCCGGCATGCAGGTGCTCGGCTACACCTCGCAGGCCCGCTTCCTGATGAATGCGGGCCTGATGGATTTGCTGGCCCAACTGGATCCCTCGGATGCGCAGGCCTACGCGCAAGCCGTCGCGCCCGTGCAGAAGCTGCTGTCCGAAGCGGAAATGGGCGAGCTGTTCAAGGTGCTGGCAATTGGACGCGGCATGCAGGAACCGCTGACGGGGTTTTCGCGCGGCGACAGGCTGGGCAAACTGTAGCTGCCCGCAGCCGCCGGCGGGCGCGCGGGAGGCGGAGTCAGCCGGCCCGCAGGCGTTCCAGCCGCGCCAGGCGCACGCTTTCCTTGATGCGGGCCGGTTCGCCCGCGCAGGCCTTGGCGATCGCCCCCGCATCCACGCCGCGCACGGCGGCCACCCGGGATTGCCAGGCGGGCTTGTCCACCGGCCGCAATACCGCAACCGTGTCCAGGAGATCGAAGAAGCGCTCGGGCTTGCGCAAGGCGTCGGCGCGCTCCATCAGCGCAAGCTGCGCATCAGCGGCATCCCCGCCCTCTTGCGCGCCGTCCAGCCCGGCCAGCATCTCGGGCAACAGGCGGGCGTAGTCATTGCATTCGGCAGGCACGCGCAAGCGGCGGCCCATGGCCTCGCGATCGGGCGTCAGGCGGCACAGCAGCGCATAGCGCCCCGCCAGCGACAAACCTGCCGCGGCGGCGCGGTCGATGTCGGCGGCAACGTCGTCAACCCCCTGCAATTCGGGCATCACGCGCGCCAGCGCGCCCGACGCCTGCAGAACGTCCAGCATGCGCGACGGCGCATCCGCCATCAGGCCGCGCGATAGTTCCTTCCACACCCGTTCGGCCACCAGGGCGTCGGCTTCGCCGGCGTCCACCATGCGGCGGCACAACGCCATGGTCTCGGGCGCCACGGAGAAGTCAGCGAAGCGCGCGGCGAAACGCCCCAGCCGCAGGATGCGTACCGGATCCTCGGCGAATGCCTCGCCCACGTGGCGAAACACCCGCGCCCGCAGGTCCGCCGTGCCATCGAGCGGATCGACCAGGGTCCCGTCCTGTTTTTGCGCGATGGCATTGACGGTCAGGTCGCGGCGCCGCAGGTCTTCTTCCAGCGTGACGTCCGTGCCGGTATGGAACGTAAAGCCCTTGTAGCCGCGCCCGGACTTGCGCTCGGTGCGCGCCAGGGCGTATTCCTCTTTGGTGCGGGGATGGAGGAAGACGGGGAAATCGCCGCCCACCGGGATGAAGCCGCGGCGCGCCATGTCTTCCGGCGTGGCGCCCACCACGACCCAGTCGTGGTCGCCCGGCGCCAGGCCAAGCAGCGCATCGCGCACCGCCCCGCCCACGATGTAGACCTGCAGGCCGTCGGTGGCCGGATCCCGCGTCATGGGACGGACGTGGTTTCCGCGCCCACCGGCACCACGTTGCCCAAGCGTTCTTTCAGCGATTGCGGCTGACCGCTGAACATCGCCGCGTAATACACGGCGTTGGACATCACGTTCTTCACGTAGGTGCGCGTTTCGCTGAACGGAATGGTCTCGGCGAAGATGGCGCCTTCCACGGGATGCGTGAACGTGGAGCGCCAGTTGCGCGGACGGCCCGGACCGGCGTTGTAGCCCGCGCTGGCCAGCATCTGCGATCCGTTCAGGTCGCGCAGCACGATGTTCAGGTAATTGGTGCCCAGCTCGGTGTTGGTGTCGAAGTCGTTGACGCTGCTGGGCGTGAAATCGCTCATGCCGATCTTGCCCGCGACCCACTTGGCCGTGGCCGGCATGAGCTGCATCAGGCCCGAGGCGCCGACATGCGAGCGCGCGTTCATGATGAAGCGGGATTCCTGGCGGATCAGGCCATAGACCCAGGCAGGATCCAGGGCGATGGCGTTGGCCTTGGCCGTGACGCGCCCTTCGAAGGGCGCGATGAAGCGCTGGCTGAAGTCGAACTCTTTTTCGGTGCGGTCGGAGGTATTGACCACGCGGTCGTAGATGTTCTCGGCCCGGGCCAGTTCGGCGGCCGCCATCAGTTGGCGGTCGCTCATGCCGCGCAGGGTGAAATTCCATTCGGGCACGGCTTCGGCGCGCCAGCCCAGGCGAAAGAGCAGGACCGCGCGCTGCAGGCCGGGATTGGCGCGCGCCTCGGCGATCTCACGATCGGTGATGGGCGCGGGACGCGGCGGCACATCGATGCGGCGCCCCAGCTCTTCCGCCGCCAGTTGGCCGTAGAAGTCGAAGCGGTCCGCGATGCTGGCGTATGCGGCCTCGGCCTGCGTCTTGTTGCCAAGGGCGGCCTGCCCGCGCGCCTTCCAGTACACCCACGACGTCTCTGCCTGCTGCGCGGCCGGCATGTCGTCGATGGATTCGATGACCCACTTCCAGTCGATCTTGGGCTGGCGCAGGGCGGCCCGCACTTTCCAGCCCGAGTTGTAGTCCGTCATGCGGATATGGCCGGCTTCGCGGTACCAATCGTTCGCGCGGCTATCCAGATTCAGGGCGGCGACCAGCGCATACTGGCCACGCACCCACGCGAGATTCGGCTTGGTCATGGACTTTGCCCACTCGCGGCGCAGGTAGGAGTCGGCGACGCTGACATCCGAACGCGCCAGGCGGGCCAGCGCGATGGTGACGAGTTCCTTTTCGTTGCGGCCCACGGGCAGACGGTCCTGGCGCGTCAGCCACTTCATGGGGTCCTTCATGAGGATGTCATAGGTTTTCAGGTCACGCGGCTCGAACATGTACTGCACGAACTTGCGCGCGTCCGTCGTCTTGTTGGCCTCGATGGCGTCGCGCAACTGGGGCTCAAGCTGTTCCCAGCCCAGGATGCGATCCGCCACCAATTGGTCGTACAGGGCCCAGCAGGCCCCGCCGGGCGCGAACACCGCCGTCGCCTGCGCGGCCGTGGCGCGCTGGCCGGTCATGTGCCTGCCGTCGAGAATGGCGCATTCGATCTGCGCATTGGTGTTCTTCACGGGCGCCAGCTTGCGCACGGTTTCGAAGTCGCCGCTGCGGGCGGCCGCCAGCAGCCAGTCGCCGCGCAGGCGATCGGCCAGATAGGCATCGCCATTGCTGCCGATGAATTTTTGCAGGGCGGCGGTGGGCCGGCCGGTGGCGGGCGGGGTCCAGAGCTGGTAGCGCAGCAGCCAATATTCGGGGTACATGCCCAGCGGGTCGCCCTGCGCCTGCGGCACGAGCGCGCCCAGGATGGACCATTGCTTGCGGTTCATGGCTTCGCGGGCGGCCACCACGGCTGCCAGCGCGGGCGTGTCGGAGGTGGGCGGCAGGCCTGCCAATACGGCTGGCGGAACGGCAATGACGGGTTGCGTCGCCTGTATAACGGGCTGGGGCTGCGGATTGACGGCGGCGCTGCGCTGTTGCGCATCCACGGGGGCACAGGCCGCGGTGAACAGCGCCACCAGCGGCAGCCAGCGGCGCAGGCCGGCGCCGGCATCGGACGTGGCGCCGCCGCCGCTTGCCGCCTGCCGCAAAGATTTCTGATACCGTCGGGGTTGCAGGGCATGTGCCTTGCCGCACATCCGCATGCTGAGCATCCGCAAGTTTTTCTTCAGCATGTTCGCCTTCATTTTCAACCCCCTGTTACAGCCACCGCATGACTACGCAAAATACTCCAGAGGATACCGCAGTCCAGCACCGCACGCGATTGCGAAAACTGCGCGCTGAATTGCCGGAAGACCAGCGCAGCCGCGGCGGTTTGCTCATGCGCGCCCGGCTGTTCACGTGGCTGAACGTGGCCCGCGACCAGGCCGTTCGCGCAGGTAATCCGGCCCCTACGACCGTCGCCGCTTTCTGGCCCATGGCCGACGAGCCCGACCTGCGGCCCTTGCTCACGCAATGGACCGAAGGCGGCATGACCGTCGCCTTGCCCGTGATGCGCGAACGCAACGCCCCCCTGGCGTTCCTGCCCTGGACGCCCAGCGCCGAACTGCGCGCCGGCCCCTACGGCATCCAGGAGCCCGTCAGTGGCCCCGAATTGCTGCCCGACGTGGTGCTGGTACCCACGCTGGGCTACACGGAACAGGGCGACCGGCTGGGCTATGGCGGCGGTTACTACGACCGCACGCTGGCCGCCTTGCGTCAGCGGGGCCACCCGTTCATCGCGATCGGAATCGCCTGGAGCTGCGGCGAACTGGACGCCGATTACGCGCCCGCCCCGCACGATGTCCGGCTTGACGCGGTGCTGACCCAGGACGGCTGGGTCCCGCAGGCGCCCCTGGAACAAGGCGGCACCGGTGGAACCACGCTGCACTCCTACCGGATGAACTGACGCACCAGTTTCACCCCGTGGTCCGCACCAGACTGGTGCGGCCTCCTCCTGGAAGCGCTCCCGCTTGAAGCGGTCCCTCATAGCGGGGATGGCATTTCCCCGCCCTTCAGAGGATATTGTCCTCAAGGGCGTCCATGCGCCGAAAAGCTGGCACGCAGGTTGCTTGTGACTGAGACTGGCCACGCATTGGCCGGGTAACGGCCGCGTGCAAGCCGGCCGCGGGCATCTGCATCGGAGGAGCCATGAAGGACAGACCACCCCGTCCATCCGCTTATGACGAAATGCGCCAAGGCGCGGGCGGCGTACGCTTCCATTACCAGGCCTTCGAACGCTGGCACAACGAGCAATCGGCCGAAGCCATGGCCGTGCGCCGGCTGGAAGCGGACCTGAGCTTTCGCCGGGTCGGGATTACGTTTTCGGTCGCGGGCGATGCCGCCGGGACCGAGCGGCTTATCCCCTTCGACCTGATTCCCCGGATCATTCCCGCCGATGAATGGCGGCATCTGGAAGCCGGCCTGAAGCAGCGCGTGCGCGCGCTGAACATGTTCATCCGCGACATCTATCACGGCCACGACATCGTGCGGGCGGGCGTCGTACCGGCCGAACAGGTATTCCTGAACGCCCAATACCGCCCTGAAATGCAGGACGTGGACGTGGCCGAGGACATCTACTGCCACATCGGGGGCGTGGACATCGTCCGGGCGGGCGCGGGTGAGTTCTACGTCCTGGAAGACAACCTGCGCGTGCCTTCCGGCGTGTCCTACATGCTTGAGAACCGCAAGATGTCGATGCGGCTCATGCCCGATGCGTTCAGCCGTATCAAGGTGGAGCCGGTGGCGCACTACCCCGACCTGCTGCTGGACAACCTGCGCGAAGTCGCTCCGCACGGCGGCGACGACCCCACCGTGGTGGTGCTGACGCCGGGCATGTACAACTCGGCGTACTTCGAGCACGCCTTCCTGGCCCAGCAGATGGGCGTGGAGCTGGTCGAGGGGCAGGATCTGTTCGTGGAGCAAAACACCGTCTACATGCGCACCACGCAGGGGCCACGCAAGGTGGACGTGATCTACCGCCGCCTGGATGACGACTTCCTCGATCCCCTGTCGTTCCGCGCGGATTCGGCGTTGGGCGTGCCCGGACTGCTGTCGGTGTATCGCGCGGGCCGCGTCACGCTCGCCAACGCCATCGGCACCGGCATCGCCGACGACAAATCCACGTACCTCTATGTGCCCGACATGATCCGGTTCTATCTGAGCGAGGAGCCCATCCTGTCGAACGTGCCGACCTGGCGCTGCGGCAGGCCCGATGAGCTGTCCCACGTGCTGGCCAACATGCACGAGCTGGTGGTCAAGGAGGTCCATGGCGCCGGCGGCTACGGCATGCTGGTCGGGCCATCGGCCACCCGCGCGGAGGTGGACCTATTCAAGGAGCGCGTGCGCGCCAACCCCGCCAACTACATCGCGCAGCCCACGCTGGCGCTGTCCACCATTCCCACCTATGTCGAATCGGGCGTGGCGCCGCGCCACGTGGACCTGCGCCCCTATGTGCTGTGCGGCAAGGACATCCGCACCGTACCGGGCGGCCTGTGCCGCGTGGCGTTGACCGAGGGCTCGCTGGTGGTCAACAGCAGCCAGGGCGGCGGCACCAAGGACACCTGGGTCCTGGAGGACTGACCATGCTGAGCCGAACCGCCGACAACCTGTTCTGGATGTGCCGCTACACCGAGCGCGCGGAAAACACCGCCCGCATGCTGGACGTGAATCTGCAGATGTCGCTGCTGCCTCAGGACCCGCAGACGCGCGAGGGTTCCTGGCTGGGCGTGCTGCGCATTTCCGAGTTGCAGGGCCTGTACCAGAGCAAATACGCGTCCATCTCGCCCAACGACGTGCTGGAATACATGGTCCGCGATCCCGAGAACCCCTCGTCGATCTATTCCTGCATGCGCGCCGCCCGCGAGAATGCGCGCGCCGTGCGCGGCAGCCTGACGACCGAGGTCTGGGAAACCTACAACACCACCTGGCTGGAACTGCTGAAGCACCTGCACACGGGCCTCCTCGAGCGCAACCCGGGCGAATTCTTCGAATGGGTGAAGTTCCGCTCGCACCTGGCGCGCGGCGTCACCATCGGCACCATGCTGGAAGACGAGGCGCTGTATTTCCTGCGCATCGGCATGCACCTGGAGCGCGCCGACAGCACCGCCCGCATGCTGGACGTGAAGTTCCACGAACGCGGGGGCAGCGGCGGACAGGAAGGCCGCGCCGAGCCCATCGGCACCGCCGCGCTGCAAAGCGAGTTCTACCGCTGGTCGGCGCTGCTCAGCTCGGTGTCCGGGCTTGAGATCTACCGCAAGGTGTACCGCGACGTGATCACGCCCGACCGGGTGGCGGAACTGCTGATCCTGCACGGCGACATGCCGCGTTCGCTGCTGGCATCGATGCGGGCGGTGGCCGACGATCTGGCGCGCGTCTCGAACCAGCGCTCGACCGAAACCGAACGGCGCGCAGGGATGCTTTGCGCTGAACTGCAATACGGCCGCGTCGAGGACATCCTGGCCAGCGGACTGCACCAATACCTGGACCGCTTCCTGAACCGCATCAACGACCTGGGCAACCGGATCAGCCAGGACTTCCTGGTGCCGCTGTCGGCATAAAACGGAGACAGCAATGAAACAGATCATCACGCACGTCACGCATTACCGCTACACCGCGCCGGTCATCTACAGCATCCAGACCCTGCGCCTGACGCCGCGCGACGACGAGCACCAGCGCTTGCTGCGCTGGCATATCGATGCACCCGGCGTGCTGGAAAAGCAGGTCGACGCCTACGGCAACATCACGCATACGCTCACGCTGAACCGCCCGCACACCGACATCGAATTGCGCGTTGTCGGGCAAGTCCTGGTGGCGCCGCTGACGCGCGGCGTGCTGGGCGGCGAAGACAGCCGGCTGCCCGTGCATGCCTACTGCGTGCAGACTCCCCTGACGCAGGCGGACGACACCATCCATGCCTTCGTGCGCGGCGTGCTGCCCAACGGGCTGACTACCTCGGACGATATCCTGACCCTGGCCACCGCCATCAACGACCGGGTCGCGTACGAGCCCGGCACCACGGATGTGACCACCGCCGCCAACCAGGTGCTGGCCATGGGCCACGGCGTCTGCCAGGACCATGCCCACCTGTTCCTGGCCTGCGTGCGAGGCCTGAGCGTGCCCGCGCGCTACGTCAGCGGCTATCTGTACACCGCCACCGAGCACGCGGCCAGCCACGCCTGGGCCGACGTCTGGCTGCCCGCCATCGGCTGGACCAGCGTGGACATCACCAACCGCCAATTCGCCTCGGAGTGCCATTGCCGGCTGGCGGTGGGGCGGGACTACGACTCGGCCTCGCCGGTCCGGGGCGTGCGCACCGGCGGCGGCGAGGAATCCATGGAGGTCAGCGTGCAAGTACAGGCCGCCGCGCAGCAGTAACATCCGGCCGGCCCCGCCGCAATACAATGCGGCGTGGTTTTCCCTAATTTCCGATCATGACCTACTGCGTAGCAGCCCGCCTCGACTCCGGCCTCGTCTTCCTGTCCGACTCCCGTACCAATGCCGGCGTCGACCAGATCAGCGTCTTCCGCAAAATGACCGTCTTCGAGCGCCCGGGCGACCGCGTGATGGTCCTGATGACGTCCGGCAACCTGGCGGTCAGCCAGGCCGTGCTGAACGCGCTGACGCGTCCGCAGGGCGACGGCGGTGAAACCATCTGGAACGCGCCGGACATGTTCGAGGCCACGCGCCTGATTGGCGCGGCGGTGCGCGAGGTCTATCGCAGCGAGGCCCACGCGCTGCATGAACAGGGCGTGGACTTCAACGTCAGCATGATCTTCGGCGGGCAGATCGGCACGGAACGGTGCCGGCTCTTCCAGATCTATTCGGCGGGCAATTTCATCGAAGCCGGCCAGGAATGCCCGTACTTCCAGATCGGCGAAGCCAAGTACGGCAAGCCCATCCTGGACCGCGTGCTGCGTCCCGACACCTCGCTGGACGAGGCCGCCAAATGCGCCCTGATTTCCATGGATTCCACGCTGCGCTCGAATATCTCGGTGGGGCTGCCGCTGGATCTGCTGGTCTACGACTGCAACGCCTTGCGCGTCACGCACTTTGCCAGCATCGACGAACACAATGAGTATTTCCGCATGATCCGCGGCACCTGGGGCGAGCGCCTGCGCCAGGTGTTCGCCGAGATCCCCGATCCGCTCTGGACCAATCCCGACGCGCCCGACTCGCTGGTGCCTCCGAACCGCGTGCATCAGCCCTTGCGAGTGGAACCCGACATGGCCTCCCCGGCCAGCTACCCCGCCCCGCAGGCGCTGGCCGAAGACCCGGGCAAGGACCAGCCGAACTAGGCTCGCGTAAACCCTCCTTTCCGCCAGCCTAAACCCGGCTTGCGAAACCGCGAATTCCATTACGCGCGCGGGCACGCCACACTGGCGTCGGCCCGTCATGCTTCGCCTTGCGGGCCTCAGAAAACCACAAGGAGCGAGACATGTCCCAACCGTTCGCGCGCGCGATCAAGCGCGCTGCCTGGCCCGTGCTGGCCCTGTCCTGCCTGGCCTGGAGCAACGCCGGCGCGCAGGGAGCCTATCCCAACCACCCCATTTCGCTGGTGGTGCCGTTTGCGGCAGGCGGCCCCACCGACGTGGTGGCCCGCAGCCTCGGCGCATCCATGGCCAAGACACTGGGGCAAAGCGTCATCATCGAAAACCGCACGGGCGCGGGCGGGACGCTGGCATCGCAGCACGTGGCGCGCGCGGCCCCCGACGGCTACACCTTCCTGATCCACCACAACGGCATGGCGACCGCGCCCGCGCTGTACCGCAAGCTGTCGTTCAATCCGCTGACGGACTTCGCCTATGTCGGCCAGGTGGCCGACGTGCCGATGACCCTGCTTGGCCGCAAGGACCTGCCGGCCGATGGCATGGCGGCGTTCATCAAGTACGCCAAGGAAAACGGCAACAAGATCAACCTGGCCAACGCCGGCCTGGGCGCCGTCTCGCAGCTTTGCGGCATGCTGCTGCAGGAATCGCTGGGCGTGCAATTCACGACCGTGCCCTACGCGGGCACCGCGCCGGCGATGACCGCGCTGCTGGGCGGCCAGGTGGACGTGCTGTGCGACCAGACCACGCAGACCATTCCCCAGATCAAGGGTGAACGCGTGAAGCTGTATGGCGTCACCACGCAGGACCGCATCAAGGCGCTGCCCGATGCGCCCACGCTGCAGGAAGGCGGCCTGAAGGACTTCGAGGTGAAGGTCTGGCACGGCGTGTATGCGCCCAAGGGCACTCCGCCCGAGGCCGTCGCCAAGTTCAACGCGGCCCTGCGCACCGCCCTGAAGGATCCCGTCTTCACCCAGAAGATGGCCGAACTGGGCGCCGAGATCGTGCCCGACGCCAAGCAGACTCCCGAGGGCCTGCAGACCTGGCTGAAATCCGAAGTGGATAAGTGGGGCGGCGTCATCCGCAAGGCGGGCGTGTACGCGGACTGATTGTTCCCCGGGCAAAAAAAGAGGCCGGCGAAATTCGCCGGCCTTTTTTTCGTGCGCACACCGCGTGCGCATGACGTGTAGCGCTTACACCGACAGTTCCTTCCACACCGCCAGCGGCGCTTCGGAATGGTTCAGGGTGTAGAAGTGCAGGCCGGGCGCGCCGTTGTCCAGCAGGGTCTGGCAAAGCTCGGTCACCACGTCCACGCCGAACGCGCGGATGGAAGCCTTGTCGTCGCCAAACTCGGCCAGGCGCAGGCGGATCCAGCGCGGCACTTCGGCGCCGCACATCTCCGAAAAGCGCAATAGCTGCGTGTGATTCGTGATGGGCATGATGCCCGGCACGATCGGCACGTTCACGCCCTTGGCCTGGGCCCGGTCGACGAAGTCGAAGTAGGCGTCGGCGTTGAAGAAGTACTGCGTGATGGCCGCGTCGGCGCCGGCTTTCACCTTGGCCACGAAATGGTCCAGGTCGGCCGAAGGGTTGGACGCCTGGGGGTGCATTTCAGGGTAGGCCGCCACTTCGATGTGGAACCAGTCGCCCGTTTCCTCGCGGATGAACGACACCAGTTCGTTGGCATAGCGCAGTTCGCCCGCGTCGCCGCCCATGCCCGAAGGCAGGTCGCCGCGCAGGGCGACCACGCGCCGCACGCCCTCGCTCTTGTAGACCTGGAGGATATCCCGCAGGTCCTGGCGCGTGGCGCCCACGCACGACAGGTGGGGCGCCGCGTCGCAGCCCAGGTTGCGCAGCGTGCGCACGGCATCCGCCGTGCCGGCGCGCGTGGAACCGCCCGCGCCGAACGTCACGCTGACGTACTTGGGCTGGATGGCCAGCATCTGCTTGGCCGCGCGCACCAGCCGCTCTTGGCCGGCCAGGTCGCGCGGTGGGAAGAATTCCAGACTGAAAGCGGGAGAGGTCGAATCGGACATATCAGTTGTTTAGGGCGCTACGCATGAACTGCAATGGATGAGACCCCGCTGGGCCGCGCGGAGCCGGCTTTGCCGGTCCGCAGCGGCGCCCCCCGGGGGGAGGCGCGCAGCGCTTCGGGGGGAACCCAACCTCAGGGGATCAGCTTGGTAAGGAGGCCGGAGATGATGCTGTACAGGATTGCGCCCCCCACGGCCCACCAGAACCCGTTGACCTGGAAGCCCTTGAGCACGGAGCCCACGAACCAGAACAACAAGGCGTTGATGACGATGAGAAAGAGACCGAGGGTGACGATCGTGATGGGAAGCGTCAGCAGCACCAGAACCGGTTTGACCAGCATGTTCACCAGGCCCAGCACCAGCGCGGCGATGAGCGCCGATCCGAAACTGGCCACCGTGATGCCGGGCAGCAGGTAGGCAACGGCCAGCAGGGCCACCGCGTTCAGGATCCAGACGAGTATCAGTGTCACCATGTTCGAACTCCTGTATTGACGCTCCGCGGACCCGTGATCGCCAGGCGAAGACGGGCAAGCTCCGCGGACCGGAAAACCCGCGCCGACATGGCGCGGCGTTTTCCTATTGTGCTACATCAATCAATAGCGGTAGTGGTTGGGCTTGTAGGGGCCTTCGACCGGCACGCTGATGTAGTCGGCCTGATCCTGGCGCAGCGTCGTGAGCTTCACGCCGAGCTTCTTCAGGTGCAGGCGGGCAACCTTCTCGTCCAGGTGCTTGGGCAGCACGTAGACTTCGCCGGACTTGTAGGCTTCGTTGCGCGTGAACAGTTCGATCTGGGCAATCGTCTGGTTGGCGAACGAGGACGACATCACGAACGAGGGGTGGCCGGTGGCGCAACCCAGGTTCACGAGACGGCCCTGGGCCAACAGGATGATGCGCTTGCCGTCCGGGAAGATGACGTGGTCGACTTGCGGCTTGATCTCTTCCCATTGGCAGTCGGCCAGGCCAGCGACGTCGATTTCGTTGTCGAAGTGGCCGATGTTGCAGACGATGGCCTGGTCTTTCATGGCGTTCATGTGATCGCGCGTGATGACCTGGTAGTTGCCGGTGGCGGTGACGAAGATGTCGCCATGGGCGGCGGCTTCTTCCATGGTCACGACCTTGAAGCCTTCCATCGCGGCCTGCAGGGCGCAGATCGGATCGATTTCGGTGACCCACACCTGCGCGCGCAGCGCGACCAGCGCCTGGGCGCAGCCCTTGCCCACGTCGCCGTAGCCGGCTACGACGGCGATCTTGCCGGCGACCATCACGTCGGTGGCGCGCTTGATGCCGTCCACCAGCGATTCGCGGCAGCCGTACAGGTTGTCGAACTTGGACTTGGTGACCGAGTCGTTGACGTTGATGGCGGCGAACGCCAGCTCGCCCTTTTGCGACATCTGGTACAGGCGATGCACGCCGGTGGTGGTTTCTTCCGTGACGCCCTTGATCAGGGCCAGGCGGGTCGAGTACCACTTGGGATCGCGCTTCAGCGTTTCCTTGATGGCGGCGAACAGAATGCGCTCTTCATCGCTGCCGGGGTTGGCCAGGACCGACAGGTCCTTCTCGGCCTTGGTGCCCAGGTGCAGCATCAACGTGGCGTCGCCGCCGTCGTCGAGGATCATGTTGGCGTTCTGGCCATTGGGCCATTCGAAGATCTTGTGGGTGTACTGCCAGTACTCTTCCAGCGTTTCGCCCTTGACGGCGAAGACCGGCGTGCCGGACGCGGCGATGGCGGCGGCGGCGTGGTCCTGCGTGGAAAAGATGTTGCACGAGGCCCAGCGCACTTCGGCGCCCAGGGCCACCAGCGTCTCGATCAGCACGCCGGTCTGGATGGTCATGTGCAGGCTGCCGGCGATGCGCGCGCCCTTCAGGGGCTGCGATGCGGCGAATTCCTCGCGGATGGCCATCAGGCCGGGCATTTCGGTTTCGGCGATGGCGAGTTCGCGGCGGCCCCAGCCGGCCAGCGACATGTCGGCAACGAGATAGTCGGAGAAGGATTTATCAGTCACAGCGTTCATGGTGTGTAGGCTCCACGTGAATTACGAACGGCGCACGATATGGCCGGACAACGCGAAGACACCACGACAGTCGAGTGCTCGCCTTTCCCGCCATATGCGACAAAGGTGAGCGCCGTTGCTGTAGCGACGCGCTGGGCGCGGCGCTTGAACAAGGATTCCTGAGCCTGGCGAACCGGGTTCCGCATGGGGGTGGCCGCATGTCGGGAGCCGCAGGGTCGTCGCAACGCTCCTCAGGATTGCCGGGCATTGTACAAGGTTGCCGCGGCCTAGGGGTAGTTTCCCTGGCTTGCAGGACCAGATCAAAGGGGGGACGCCCACGCGCCCGCCGCCTCCCGGGCGCCGCCCTGCGTCAGCGGGACCAGCGCGGCCAGCAGGTCGGAAGCCACCGCATCCCAGCTTCGCGTCAGCGCGTGCGCGCGCACGGCGTGGCGGTCGAGCGGCAGCGCCGCCCGGCAGGCGTGCGCCAGGTCGTCGTCCAGGCAGCCCGTGACGCCCGGGTCCACCACCGCCAGTGGCGCCTCGCTGCGATAGGCGGCCACCGGCGTGCCGCAGGCCATGGCCTCCAGCATGACCAGGCCGAAGGTATCGGTCAGGCTGGGAAACACGAACACGTCGGCCGCCGCATAGAAGCCGGGCAACGCGCCGTCCTGCTGCATGCCCAGGAAGACGGCATCGGGAAAGCGCTTCTTCAGGCGGGCCTCGTCCGGCCCGGCGCCCACCACCACCTTGCTGCCCGGCAGATCCAGCGACAGGAAGGCGTCCAGGTTCTTCTCGCGCGCCACCCGGCCCACGCTCAGCCAGACCGGGCGGGGCAAGTCCGCGAACGCATCGCTGTGGGCGGGCTGGAACTTGCGGGGATCGACCCCGCGCGACCAGACCCGCAGGTTCGCCAGCCCGCGCCGCGCCAGGACGTCCCGCACCGTGGGCGTCGGCACCAGCACGCATTGCGAGGGCCAGTGGAACCAGCGCAGGTAGCGCCAGGGCAAGGCGGCGGGAATGCCCATGCGCGCCTGCAGGTAATCGGGGAACATGGTGTGGAACGACGTGGTGAAGCGCCAGCCCCGCGACAGCGCCATCCGGCGGGCCGCCAGCCCCAGCGGGCCTTCGGTGGCGATGTGCAGGGCGTCGGGCACCGTGTCGCCCAGGATGCGGCGCAACTGGCGCCCGGGCCGCAGGCACAGCCGCAGGTCGGGCTCGGAGGGCGCCGGAATGGTCCGGCTGCCCTGGGGGTTCACCACGATCAGCTCGTGGCCCCATTCACCCAGGATCTGTTGCATGGTCGTCCACGTGCGGACGACCCCGTTGACTTGCGGATGCCAGGCATCCGTAACCAGAACGATGCGCATGATGGAGCCGGAAGTGGGCAATAGCGCGATTTAGCCCGCGCCATGTGACATGCCCAAGACGGCGCGCTGGTTGTTGCGACCGGCTGCTGCCGCCCCGGGCCGCAGCGCCCTAGTTGTTGCGGCGCGGATACCCCTGCGCCTTGATGCGCACCCAGACTTCGCGCTTTTCCTCTTCCGTCATGAAGACCCAGTTGGCGACCTCCATGGCCGTGCGGCCGCAGCCCCGGCAGATGTCGTCGAACAGGGTGGAACACACCGCCACGCAAGGCGAATCCGTGGCTTTGAAGGCGCGTTGCGCGTCTTCAGGGTCAGGCAATTCGGAAAGATTGGCGAAGTAACGATTCATGGGGCGAAGGTTAACACCAGGGGTGCGTCCCTTTTTGGATAGCCCTATCGCCGGCCGTGGCTTGACGGCCGGTGGCAGGGACCGCGCGGGCCCCCGCTGACCGCCCCGACTCAGCGCCAGCCGAAGTATTCCCGCGCCTCGGCGAGCACGGCGTCCGGCGCTTCCTCCGCCAGATAATGCGCGCCAGGCAGGGGGCCGCCCGTCACGTCGTCCGCCACGGCGCGCCACAGGGCCAGCACGTCGAAGTTCCGGCCCACCGCCCCGCGCTCGCCCCACAGCGCGCGCACCGGCATGCGCAGGCGCTCGCCGGCCTCGCGGCCCGCCCGGTCGTGTTCCAGATCGACGGTGGCGGATGCGCGGTAGTCTTCGCAGATGCCGGTGGCCCAGCCGGGCTGGCGCGCCGCGCGTTCGTATTCCGCCATGGCCTCGGCGGAAAAATGCGCCAGCCCGCCGGGGCGCCCTCCCATCACCGAACGCAGGTAGAAAATGGGGTCGTGCTCGATCATGGTTTCGGGGACGGGCGCGGGCTGGATCAGCCAGAACCAATGGAAATAGGCCTGGGCGAAGGCGCGGGTCGTGCCTTCGTACATATCCAGCGTGGGCGCGATGTCCAGCAGCATCATGCGGGTGACGGAATCCGGATGGTCCAGCGCCAGGCGGTGGGCCACCCGGGCGCCGCGATCGTGCGCCAGCACGTCGAAACGCGCATGGCCCAGGCCGCGCATCAGATCCGCCATGTCGGCCGCCATGGTCCGCTTGGAGTGCGCCGTATGGTCGGCGCTGGCCGCCGGCTTGTCGCTGTCCCCGTAGCCTCTCAGATCCGCGGCCACGCAGGTGCGGTGCCGCGTCAGTTCGGCCCAGACGCGGTGCCAGATGGCATGGGTCTGCGGATGCCCGTGCAGCAGCAGCAAGGGCGGCCCCGAGCCCGCGATGCGGGCGGCGATCTGGATGCCGTTGGCCTGGATGCGGCGCACCGGCAGGTCGAAGAATGCGGTCATCGGCGTGGTCTCCAATGTCTGTGTGTTGAGATTCTGTTCACCCTGACGGGAGCGTTGCACAGGCCTCAGGCGGCGTCCAGCCGGTCGCGCACGCGGCGCGCCACGTCCTTCATCCAGGGAAAGCGCGCCCAATGACGCGCTTCGAAGCGCTCCACATCGGCCAGTTGCAGCAGCGACGCCCCCACCATGTCCTGCCCCTGCGCGAACATGCGGCGATGCCGGTCGGGCAGATCGAAGCCCGCCGTCCAGCCGTCGGCGGCGCGCACCTGGCCGGCCAGCAGGTCGATGCCGACGCGGTTGCCGGCCGCGGACGCATCGGTCACCCGCGCAAGCAGGGCGTCGACCGCCGCCGGCGGCAAGGTCACCAGCAGCAGGCCGTTGTTCAAGGCGTTGAAGTAGAAGATCTCGCCAAAGCTGGCCGCGATCACGGCGCGGATGCCGAACTGCTGCAGGCCCCACACCGCGTGCTCGCGGCTGGAGCCGCAGCCGAAGTTCGGCCCCGCCACCAGGATGGACGCCCCCGCGTAGGCGTCCTGGTTCAGCACGCAATCGGGCCGTGGCTCGCCCCGCTCGTCGAAGCGGAGGTCGTACAGCAGGCCCTTGTCCAGCCCGGCCTTGTCGATGATGCGCAGGAACTGCTTGGGCATGATCTGGTCGGTGTCCAGATTGGAATACGGCAGCGGCGCGGCAACGCCCTCGATCACGGCATTCATTTGGTGTCTCCCCATTCGCGCACGTCCACGATGCGGCCCGCCAGCGCGGCGGCCGCCGCCATGGCCGGGCTCATCAGGTGCGTGCGCCCTGCCCGTCCCTGGCGTCCCTCGAAATTCCGGTTGGTGGTGGACGCGCAGCGCTCGCCCGGCCGCAGCACGTCGTCGTTCATGGCCAGGCACATCGAACAGCCCGGCTGGCGCCATTCGAATCCGGCCTCGATCAACTGCGCGGCCAGCCCTTCCGCTTCGGCCTGCGCGCGCACCGCGCCGGACCCAGGCACCACCATCGCCCGCACGCCGGCCGCGACCTTCCTGCCGCGCGCCAGCCCCGCCACCACGCGCAGGTCTTCGATGCGGCCGTTGGTGCAGGAACCGATGAAGACCCGGTCGATCGGCACGCCGGCGATCGGCGCGCCGGCGGCCAGGCCGATATAGTCCATAGCCTTTTCCAGCGCCAGCCGGGCCAGCGTATCGGGTTCGGCCTGTGGATCCGGAACCCTGCCGTCGACCGGCACGGCCTGGTCCGGGCTGGTGCCCCAGGTCACGAATGGCGCGATCCCGGCCGCGTCGAAAGCATGTTCGATGTCGAAGCCGGCGTCGCCGTCCGTGCGCAGCGTGGCCCAGTACTCGCGGGCCTGGCGCAGCGCCTCGCCGTGCAGTTGCGGCGCATGCGCGGCGACATACGCATCGGTGACGGCGTCCGGCGCGATCAACGCGGCGCGCGCCCCCGCCTCGACCGTCATGTTGCACAGGGTCATGCGCGCCTCGGCGGACAGCGCGGCGATCGCCTCGCCGCAGAACTCCACGGCATGCCCGCGCGCGCCTTGCGCGCCAATGCGATGCACGATGTAGATGACGAGGTCCTTGGCCGACACGCCGGCCGGCAACACGCCGTCGACACGGATGCGCATGTTGCGCGCCACGCGGTAGACCAGCGTTTGGGTGGCCAGGATATGTTCGACCTCGGACGTCCCGATGCCGAAACCCAGGGCCCCCAGCGCGCCGTAGGTGGTTGTGTGGCTGTCGCCGCACAGCACCACCATGCCGGGCAGGATCATGCCGTGCTCGGGCGCGATGACGTGTTCGATTCCCTGCAGCGGGTCGGTGGTGTCGAACAGCGCGATGCGCGCCGCATCGCAATTGCGCTTCAGGTTGAGCGCCTGCCGCGACGAGGCGTCGTCGGCGATCACGCGCAGCGCGGCGGGCACCGGATGCGTGGGGATGATGTGATCCACCACCGCCATCTGCTGCCCGGGGCGCAGCACCGGACGTCCACGCGCGGCCAGGCCGCTGAAGGCTTGCGGACTGGTGTATTCGTTCATGATGTGCAGGTCGACGTAAAGCAGGACGTGCTCGTCGTCGATCCGGGCCACCTCATGGCTGGCCACCAGTTTGTCGTACAGCGTCATGCCGGGCATGTCTGGCTTCCTTGATGATGAATGCGCCCGCGGCACGCGCGGGCGGCTTGTATGGCGATCCGCAGGGGCCAGTCCTCGGCCCCTAGTTGGCCTGGATTCCCGCGTCCTTGACGATGCCGGACCACCGCGTCATTTCGGCGGCAACCATGGCGTCGGCCTTGTCCGGCGCGGAAATCAGGGGATCGAATCCCTCTTTTTGCATGCGCTGCGTCAGCTCCGGCGATCGCAGCGCCTCTCCCAGCTTGGCGTTCAACGTGTCGATGACCGGCTGCGGCGTGCCGGCGGGCGCGCTGATGACAAACCAGGTATTGAACTCATAGCCCGGCAGGCCGGACTCGGCGATGGTGGGCACATCCGGCAGCAGCGGCGAACGCTTGGTGCCGGTTACGCCCAGTGCGCGCAGCTTCTTGCCGTCGACTTGCGGCTTGGCGGCGGACAGCACCGGAAAGCTCATCTGCACCTGCCCGCTGATGGTGTCCAGCATGGCGGGGCCGCCGCCCTTGTACGGGACGTGCAGGATCTGCGTCTTCGACACGGACTTGAACAGCTCCGCCGCCATATGGAAGGTGCTGCCCGTGCCAGCGGAACCGAAGCTCAGATCGTTGGCAGGGCGGGCCCGCACGTAGGCCAGCAGGTCGCTCACCGAGGCCACCGGCAGCCCGTTGGTCACCGTCAGCACATGCTGGGACGTGCCCACCGTGCCGACTGAACGCAGGTCCTTGGCCGTATCGAACGGCATGGTCTTGAAGAGCGCCGGATTGATGGCCAGCGACATGGTGTTGATGCCGAGCGTATAGCCGTTGGGTTCGGCGCGCGCGACGGCCGCCATGCCGATGTTGCCGGAGGCGCCGGCGCGGTTCTCCACGATCACGCTCTGGCCCAGCGCCCGGCCCCAGGCGTCGGAGATCAGGCGCGCGGCGATGTCCACGCTGCCTCCGGGCGCGAACGGAACCACCAGCGTCACCGCGCGCTCGGGAAAGGCATTGGCGGCGGCGGCCGGATGAGCCCAACAGGATGCGGCGATGGCCGCGCACAATGCGCCGGCCCCTTTGCTTATCTTCATTTCTGGTCTCCTCGTCTGGCCGCGTCGGGCGGCTCTGTATCGGTGAGACCAGTGTATAGGCCGGGTGGGTTCTTATAATTCCGTGAAAACCTAAAGCTTTATTAAATATGATTTATAAATAAGCCTATGGACGCGCTCTCGGATCTCGCCTTCTTTTCCCTGGTGGTCAAGCACGGCAACCTGTCGGCCACCGCGCGTGAACTGGGGCTGACGCCGCCCGCCGTCAGCACGCGGCTGGCCAAGCTGGAACAGCGCCTGGGCGTGCGCCTGCTGAACCGCACGACCCGCCGGGTCAGCGTCACGCAGGAAGGCGAGCTGTATCTTGCCGAAGGCGGTCGCATCCTGGCCGATCTGGAAGCGCTGGAGCGCTCGGTTTCCAGCGCGCGCGCGCAGCCCCAGGGCCTGCTGCGGCTGAACGCGACGTTCGGCTTCGGACGCGCCCACATCGTGCCGGCCGTATCGGACTTCTGCCGCGAATACCCCGACGTGGAAGTGCAGATGCGGCTGACCGACAGGCCGCTGAACCTGATCGAGGAAGGCGTTGACGTGGCGGTGCGGTTTGGCGACCTGCCGGACGCGCGCCTGACCGCGCGCAAGATCGCATCCAACCGGCGGTTGCTGTGCGCGTCGCCGCGCTACCTGGACACCTACGGCGAACCCCGCACCCCCGGCGAACTGCAGCGCCACCGCTGCATCGTCGTGCGCGAGAACGACGTCGCCTACGGCACATGGCGGCTGGAATCGGGCCCGCGCGCGGAAACCGTGAAGGTGCGCGGTCCGGTCAGTTCAAACGACGGGCAGAGCGCGCTGGAGTGGGCGCTGGATGGCCACGGCATCGTCATGCGGTCCGAATGGGAAACGGCCGCCTACCTGCGCGCGGGCCGGCTGCGCGAAGTGCTGACCGACTGGCGCACCCCGCCCGCCGACATCCACGCGCTGTATCCGGAGCGGCTGAACCTGCCGGCCAAGACACTGGCCTTCGTGGAGTTCCTGTCGCGGCGCTTCGCCCGCCACCTGCGGGCGCCGGGCGCAGGCGGCACGGTCTGGTGAAGGCTCAGATTTCGTCGATGGGCGTGCTGGCGCCGGCGCCCGCGGGCGCGCTGTCCGCGCCGATGGCGTAGCGGTCGCGCGTCGTGACATAGAAGCTGGCCCCGAAGCGGCCCACCGGAAAGTAATCCTGCAGGCGCACCCGCCAGGTCTCCGTGTCGATCAGGCCGTCCCGCGCATGCAGCCAGCGCACCTGTCCAATGAAGATCTGCCGGCTGGCGGTCTCCATGGTTTCGAATAGCGTGCATTCGAACGCGACGGGTGCCTGCACGATGCGCGGCGGCGCCACGCGATGGCTGGGCGCCGCGTCCAGGCCCGCGTGCGCCAGTTCGCTGACGTCCGACGGCAGCCGGTCGCCGCAGCGGTGCATCTTTTCCGCCATGGCTTCGTCGGTCAGGTGAACCACGAATTCCTTGTCGCGCGCGATGTTGACGGCGGTGTCCTTCAGGCCGCCGTCCTCCAGCCGGTTGATGCTGACCATCACGATGGGCGGGTCTTCGCCCAGCATGTTGAACATGCTGAACGGCGCGGCGTTGACCACGCCGGTCTCGGACAGGGTGGTGATCAGCGCGATCGGCCGGGGCACGATCAGGCTGGCCATCAGCTTGTAGCGCTGATATTCGGTAATTGCGTCGAAATCGATTTCCATGTCAGGCCAGTCCCAGCATCTGGGCAAGGGTTTGAGCGGGTTGCGGGCGTTCCAGGCTGATCCGCCGTTCCAGGTCCGCAAGGTGGTTGTCGTTGATTTGCACGGCCTCGGCCACGTCGCCGCGCTCCATCAGGTCCACGATCAGCACGTGTTCGCCGTGTTCGCACGCGGCATTGCCGGGCGGTTCGTACAGGGCCACGATCAGCGAGCAGCGCGACACCAGCTCGGCCAGATAGCCGTGAAGGATCGTGTTGCCCGACAGCTCGCCCAGCCGGACGTGGAAGGCGCTGGCCTGCCGCGCCCAGGCGGGCTGGCCGGCCCGGTGCAGCAGCGCGTGCTCGTCGCGCAATTGCTTGCGCAGCGAAACGAAGTCGGCCTTGGTGGCGCGGGCCGCGGCCAGCGGCACCAGGGCGGCCTCCAGCGCACGGCGCGCCTGGAATATCTGGCGCGTGTCTTCGGGCGTGGGCTCGGCCACCACGGCGCCCCGGTTGTGGTGCAGATCCACCACATGCTCGTGCGCCAGGCGCTGCAAGGCCTTGCGCGCCACCGACCGCGACACCCCGAACAGGTCGCAGATCGCCGCCTCGGGCAGTTTGGTGCCGGGCGTCAGGCGCTGGCTCATCACGCTTTCATAAACCGCTTCGCAGATGCGGCGCTCCAGGTCGGCATCGGGATTGCCCGCGCCGGGCGCATCGGACCTGCCGCCGGCTTCTTGCTGGCCAGGCGCGGGTTCGTTCGCGGTCTTCGGCCGGGCGGTGCGGGGGGAGCGAGGTTTGGCGGGGCTTCGGGTGGACATGGATAACTCGGTTCAGCGGAGGAAACGGAATGGTCGGGGCGGCGCTAGGCGATGACGCCGGGCGGCAGGCTGTCCACATGGCGGCAGATCTGACCCGGCGTAGTGAACCAGATCTCGCCGCGGTCGCGCGCGGCGGCAAGCGGCGCCAACGCGCGCCGCAGGTGCCGCAAGCGATAGGGCTGGCCAACAATATAGGGATGCAGCGCGATGCCCATGACGAGCGGCTGGCGGGCCGCCTGCGCGCGCATTTCCTCGAACTGGTCAAGAATCATATCGGCAAAATCGCGCGCGTCCATCTTGCGGCCCATGATCATGGGAATGTCGTTGAGCTCCTGCGGATAGGGAATCGCCCACAGGTCGCCCGCGCGGGTGCGCATGCGCATGGGCTGGTCGTCGTGGCACCAGTTCAGCGTGTAGCGGTAGCCCGCCTCGGCCAGCAGGTCGGGCGTGGAGCGGCTCTCGGAGATCCACGGAGACAGCCAGCCGGCGGGCTCGCTGCCGGCGTGCCGCAGGATGCGGTCGCGGCAATGCGCGAGCAGCGCCCTTTCCTCGGCCTCCGGCAAGCCGCCCTGCCGGTGCGCGTTGCTGTAGCCGTGCCCGATCAGTTCGTCGCCGCGCGCATGAAAGGCGTCCACCAGTTCCGGGCAGTGCTCATACAGCGCGGTGTTGATCAGGACACCGGCAGGCAGGCGCAGCTCGTCGAACAATTCCAGGCAGCGCCAGGCGCCCACGCGGTTGCCGTATTCGCGCCAGGCGTAATTGAGCACGTCGGGGTGCGGCGATGCCGGGCCCAGCTCTGCGCCCAGTCCTTCGCCGAAGGCGAAGTGTTCGATGTTGAAGCCCAGGTACACCGCCAGGCGGGCGCCGTTGGGCCATGAATAATCCGCCCGCCCGGCAATCGGCTGGTAGGGAAAGCGGTCATGGCCGGTCAACGGGGCCGGCGTCCAGGCGGACGCGCCGTCACGCCCCGGTTTAGTGCCTTGAAGCGAAGATGGGTTCATTTTGGTGCAAATCCCGATGCATGATTGTGAACAAAACTGCTGATGTTTTGGCGACAAAATTTATTTGTGATGTGAACTGCCCTGGCAACTCCGCGCCGTATTCCCCGCCCCGCCCCACGGTGGCGGGGCGGCGGCGATGCTCGGCGAGCCGGTCGGATCGGGTGGCATGGATCTTGCATGGGGAACCAGAGCAGCACTTAACCCCATGCAAGATTCATTCCACTTTTTCCAGGAGTGCCCGATGATCCCGACCCGCCGTTCCTTCATGCTCCGCGCAACCGCCGCCGCCCTCTTCGCCGCGGGCTTCGCCCTGCAACCGGCACTTGCCGCGGACCCGATCAAGATCGGCCTGATCACCGCGCTGTCCGGAGAATCGGCGCGCGCCGGCGAAGCGCTGACGCGCGGCATGACCGTGGCCATCGATGAGATCAACGCGCGTGGCGGCCTGCTGGGCGGCCGCCAGATCGTGCTGGTGCGGCGCGACGACGAAGGCAATCCCGCCAAGGGCATGGCCGCGGCGCGCGAGCTCATCTACAAGGAAAAGGTGGCCGTGCTGTTCGGCGGCCTGGACACGCCGGTCTCGATGGCCATCGTGCCCATCGCGAACCAGGAGAAGGTGCCGTTCATGGGCCCGTGGGCCGCCGGCACGGCCATCACGCAGAACAAGGGCAATCCCAATTTCGTGTTCCGCGTGTCCGCCATGGACGAGATCGTCGACAGCGCAATGGTGCAGTACGCGCAGAAGACCTTCCAGAGCGCCAAGCCCGGCATGATCCTGGTGAACAACCCTTGGGGCGAATCCAACGAAAAAGGCCTGAACGCCGCGCTGGCCGCGGCCAAGGTCACGCCCGCCGGGGTCGAGAAATTCCAGCCCAACGACCTGGACATCGTGCCCCAGCTCAGCCGCCTGAAGGCCGCGGGCGCCGACACCCTGTTCCTGGTCGGCAACGTGGGACCGTCGGCTCAGGTCGTGAAGTCGCTGGACCGCATGGGCTGGAAGGTGCCGGTCGTGTCGCACTGGGGGCCCGCGGGAGGCCGTTTCACCGAACTGGCGGGTCCGAACGCCAAGAACGTGCATTTCGTCCAGACCTACAGCTTCTTCGCCAAGCAGGGGCCCGTGGGCGACAAGGTCATGCAGGCGCTCAAGACCAAGTACGCCGACATCAAGGGGCCGCAGGACATCACGCCCGCCGTGGGCGTGGCCAACGCCTACGACGGCATGCAGCTTGCCGCGCTGGCCATCGCGCAGGCGGGCTCCACCGACGGCGACGCGGTGCGCCAGGGCTTCTACAAGATCGGCACGTACGAAGGCCTGATCAAGACCTACGAACAGCCCTTCACGCCGGCCTCGCACGACGCGCTGCGCGAGGACGACTACGTGTGGACGCAGTTCATCGACAACCGCATCCTGCCCGTCAAGGGCGCGCAGTAAACCAGCCGGATCACGCGGGAGACGCGCATGTTGTTGATGTCCGCCATTGTCAGCGGCCTGGGGTTGGGAAGCATGTACGGGCTGATGGCCCTGGGCTTCTACCTGACCTACGCCGTATCGGGCACGGTGAATTTCGCCCAGGGCAGTTCCATGATGCTGGGCGCCGTGCTGACCTACACGTTCGCCCAGACGCTGGGCTGGCCGCTGGCGGCCGCCCTGCCGCTGGCGCTGGCGTTCTGCGCGCTCTATGGCCTGGTGGTGGAGCGGCTGGCGGTGCGGCCCTTCGCCAGCCGCGGCTCCAATGCCTGGCTCATGTCCACGGTGGCGCTGGGCATCGTGCTGGACAACGTGGTCATGTTCACCTTCGGCAAGGAGCCGCGCAGCCTGCCATCGCCGCTGGCCCAGGCGCCGCTGGAGATCGGCGGGCTGGGCCTGGGCGTCTACCCCTTGCAACTGCTGATCCCGCTGGTGGGCCTGGCGCTGGCCGCCGCGCTGCATGCGCTGTCGCGCCGCACCCGCTGGGGCGTGGCGCTGCTGGCGGTCGTGCAGAACCCGAACGCGGCGCGGCTGATGGGCATTCCCGTGCGCCGCGCCATCATGGCCGCCTTCGCCGTGTCGACGCTGTTCGCGGGCGTGGCGGGCGCGCTGGTCGCCCCGCTGTTCAATGTGCAGGCCGACATGGGCACCCTCTTCGGCCTGAAGGCCTACGTGGTCGCCATCCTGGGCGGCATCACCAGCGCGTGGGGCGTGATGATCGCCGGATTGCTGTTCGGGGTGGTCGAAGCGCTGATCACCGTGGCCCTGGGCTCCGGCTACACCCAGATCATCAGTTTCACGCTGGTGATCGTCATGTTGGCCGTGCGCCCCAACGGCCTGTTCGGGCACGCCGAAGTAAGGAAGGTCTGATGAACAAGCACCTCGCAACGCGCTGGCTGCCGCTGGCGCTCTATGCCATGCTGGCCGCCGCCGCCCTGGTCCTGGCCGCCACGGTCAATGGCTACTACGTGTTCGTGCTGGGCAACGTGGCGCTGCTGGCGCTGGCCGGCATCGGTCTGAACGTGCTCCTGGGCCTGACCGGCCAGATGTCGTTCGGCCACGCGGGCTTTTATGCCATCGGCGCGTACACCGTGGCGATCCTCACCGGCCAGGCCGGGTGGAGCTTCTGGCTGGCCTGGCCGGCCGCGGCGCTGGTCTGCGCCGCGTTCGGCCTGCTGCTGGCCGTGCCGGCCCTGCGCGTGAAAGGTCCCTACCTGGCGATGATCACCATTGCCTTCGGCCTGATCGTCGAGCACGCGCTGATTGAAGGCGGATCGTTGACCGGCGGGCAGAACGGCCTGATGGGCATCGCGCAGCCCGCGCTGGGCGGCATCGGCGGTGACCGTGGCGTGGCCATGCTGGCCATCGTGGCCGTGTTCGCCGCGCTGGCGGGCTATGCGCTGCTGTCGCGCGGCACCTGGGGCGCCGCGATGCGCGCGGTCAAGGACAGCGAGACCGCCAGCGAGTCGATCGGCATCAACCCGCTGGCGGTGAAAGCGGCGGCGTTCATGGTGTCGGCCGCCGTGGTCGGCCTGGCGGGCGGACTCTATGCCCCGCAGGCCGGCATGATCACTCCGCACAATTTCAACTTCATGCAGTCCATCCTGTTCGTGCTGGCGGTGACCATCGGTGGCGCCGGCTCGCTCGCGGGCCCCTTGCTGGGCGCCGTGGTGGTGGGCCTGCTGCCGGAGATGCTGTCCAGCCTGGAGGAGTACCGGCTGCTGTTCTTCGGCGCCTTCCTGCTTGTGGTGCTGTGGGCCGCGCCCGACGGCGCGGCGGGCCTGCTGGCGCGCTGGCGGCGCGGCGCCGACGGCCGCGCGCTGGCGCCCCGCCATGGCGCCATGCCCGCCACCGGCCGGCCGCGGCGGCTCTTGCAGGCGGATGCGCTGACCATGACGTTCGGCGGCGTGCGCGCGGTGCAGGCCGTGTCGTTCACGGTGCCGCCCGCCGCCGTGACTGCCCTGATCGGGCCCAACGGCGCGGGCAAATCCACCGTCATCAACATGCTCAGCGGCTACTACCAGCCCACCAGCGGCGCCGTGGCGCTGGGTGGCCAGGCGCTGGCCGGACTGCCGGCCCATCGGGTGGCGCGCGGCGGCATCGCCCGCACCTACCAGACCTCGCAGCTGTTCGACACCCTGAGCGTCGAAGACAACGTCGCGCTGGGCATGCTGCGCGGCCGCCTGGGCGGCCTGCTGGCCTCGCGCCGCTACCTGGCCGCCGATGTCCGCGAACGCGCGCGCGCCCTGCTGGCATTCTGCGGCTACGAAGGCGCCCTGAACGTGCCCGCCGCGGATCTGCCGCACGTGGACCGGCGGCTGGTCGAGATAGCCCGCGCGCTCGCCACCGACGCCGACATCCTGCTGATGGACGAACCCGCGGCCGGCCTGTCGCGTGAAGACAAGACGCGGCTGGCAGGGCTGTTGCGGCGCATTGCCGAAGCCGGCGCGGGCGTCCTGCTGGTCGAGCACGACATGGCGCTGGTGATGGGCGTGTCCGATCACATCGTCGCCATCGACGCCGGCCGCGAACTGGCGCAAGGCAGCGCCGCCGAGATCCAGCAATCCGCCGCGGTGCGTCAGGCCTATCTGGGCGACGAGACGGCGCGCCGCGCGCCCGCCGCGCCGACCCGGCCGCCGGGTGCCGCCCTGCCGCCCGAAGTCCTGGGCGTGGGCAATCTCACCACCGGCTATGGCGCCAACCCGGTGCTGCACGGCATCGATCTGCAGGTCAGGCAGGGCGAAATGGTGGCGCTGCTGGGCGCCAACGGCGCCGGCAAGTCGACGCTGATGCGCACGCTGGCCGGGTTGCACCGGCCCGCCCAGGGCGGCATGCATCTGCAGGGGCAGGAACTGCACGGCCTGGCCGCCGACCGCATCGTGGCGCGCGGCCTCGTGCTGGTACCCGAAGGCCGTCAGGTGTTTCCGGGCCTGAGCGTGCTGGACAACATCCGCCTGGGCGCATTCCTGCATCCGCAGGACCGGGACGAGCGGGTCGAGGAAATGCTCACGCGTTTCCCGCGCCTGCGCGAACGCCTGCACCAGCGCGCCGGCCTCTTGTCGGGCGGCGAACAGCAGATGTTGGCGATTGCGCGCGGGCTGATGTCCAAGCCCGTCATCCTGTTGCTGGATGAGCCGTCGCTCGGCCTGGCGCCGAAGATCATCGACGAGCTGTTCGAGGCCCTGGACCGGCTGCGCGCCGAATCCATGACCATCCTGCTGGTGGACCAGATGGCCGCGCTGGCGCTGTCCCTGGCCGACCGCGCCTATGTGCTGGAATCCGGCCGCGTCGCGGCGCATGGCAGCGCGGCCGACATCGCGCAGGACGGTGCATTGGCCCGCGCGTATCTGGGCGCGTAGGTGGAATGAACTTCGGCACTCCCTGTTGCCGCCGGATAGGCGGTGGTCAATCCCATGGATTGATGACTGTCACGCCCGTGGGCTTGAAATCCGCCACGTTGCGCGTGACCACCGCCATGCCGTGCACGAGGGCAGTTGCCGCAATGAGCGCATCGCGTTCGCCGCGCTTATCGGGTACGTGAAGTCGAGCGCAGCGCAGCGCCACAGCGGTATCGACAGGCAACGTGCGGCCCGAGAACTCAGGCAATACATGCTGCTCCAGCCATGAGCGCAACATGGCCCCTTGAGCGGCATCTTTGCGTTCCATCGCCAGGACGCCGAGCTCCAGCTCCAGGATGGTGATTGCCGAAACGAAAAGATCGGCGGCATCAACGCTTTCTGTCCACGCCGAAACCTTCGCTTCGACCTTTCCGAGCCGCACCTTGCGCAGTTCTGACACCACATTGGTATCGAGAACGTACATCATGCCAAATCAACCGGCCGGGTTCCGATAGTCGTGCGCGGTGGGTCAAATTCTATGTCAGCCACGCCCGGCATTGCCAGCGCATCCGCGATGTTGCGACGCTGCCTGGTGAGCCGTTGATAATCCTCGAAGCTCAAGAGCACATGAGCAGGCCTGCCTCGGTCCGTAATGAACACCGGGCCGTCGTTGGCTGCTTTCTTTGCACGGCTGACGTCTTGGTTCAACTCACGGCTCGATAAGGTGGTAATGGTCATGTAGCGCCTCCGTGCAAGTATTTGTAGGTACATTACTACATGAAAAACACCGGCGCAAGAACCCCGCAGCCCCAATGCAAGACGCCCCCGCGTCCGCGGGGGCGTCTTGTCGAATCAGGCCGTGAATCACGACCGATTCAGGGGGTGTCTTTGTCAGACGGACTTCTTCAGTTCCTGGACCTTGTCCGTGGCTTCCCACGAGAACTCCGGCTCCGAACGGCCGAAGTGGCCATAGGCGGCGGTCTTGGCGTAGATCGGGCGCAGCAGGTCCAGCATGTTCACGATGCCCTTGGGGCGCAGGTCGAAGTGCTCGCGCACCAGCTTGGCGATCTGGTCGTCGGGGATGACGCCGGTGCCTTCGGTGTAGACGGTGATGTTGATGGGTTCGGCCACGCCGATGGCGTAGCTGACCTGCACCTGGCACTGGCGCGCCAGCCCGGCGGCCACGATGTTCTTGGCCACATAGCGGGCGGCATAGGCGGCCGAACGGTCGACCTTGGACGGATCCTTGCCCGAGAAGGCACCGCCGCCGTGGGGGCAGGCGCCGCCGTAGGTGTCGACGATGATCTTGCGGCCGGTCAGGCCGCAATCGCCTTGCGGGCCGCCGATGACGAAGCGGCCGGTCGGGTTGACCAGGAACTTCGTTTGCGGCGTGATCAGGCCCTCGGGGAAGCTGGGCTTGATGATGTCTTCGATGACCGCTTCGCGGATGGTCTCTTGCGTGACCTCGGGCGCGTGCTGGGTCGACAGCACCACGGTGTCGACTTCCGCCGGGCGGCCGTCGATGTAGCGGAACGTCACTTGCGACTTGGCGTCGGGACGCAGCCACGGCAGGCGGCCGTCCTTGCGCAGTTCGCTCTGGCGCTGCACCAGGCGGTGCGCGTACCAGATCGGAGCCGGCATCAGGTCGGGCGTTTCATCGCACGCGTAGCCGAACATCAGGCCTTGGTCGCCCGCGCCCTGGTTCAGGTAGTCTTCCGAGCTGCGGTCCACGCCCTGCGCGATGTCGGGCGATTGCTTGTCGTAGGCGACCAGCACCGCGCAACCCTTGTAGTCGATGCCGTACTCGGTGTTGTCGTAACCGATGCGGCGGATCGTGTCGCGCGCGACCTGGATGTAGTCGACGTTGGCGGTGGTGGTGATTTCGCCAGCCAGCACGACCAGGCCCGTGTTGCACAGCGTTTCGGCTGCGACGCGCGCGTTGGGATCCTGGGTGAAGATGGCGTCGAGAATCGAATCGGAAATCTGGTCGGCGACCTTGTCGGGGTGCCCTTCGGATACGGATTCGGAAGTAAAGAGAAAATCGTTATTGGCCACAGATGCGTCCTTGGTGTCCGGCCTTGCCGGCGCTTAGGTTCACGAGGCGCGTTGCACCCCGTTTTGGCATGGCATACACCATCTGGGCGCGACGCTTTAGCGGATTTGGCAATGGCCGCGCAAAACGCCGCACCCTTGCCGTCGCCCCGCAAGTTGTCGGTTAACTCGGCGACTGAGGGCATTTTAAGCGAAAATGCCGTTCCTATGCTCGCGCTCGGGGTGTATGCATATTCCTCGAGCACCGGTATTACTCTGCCCGTTCTCACCCTTTTGCCGAATGCTGCTCCCCCTGTTCCGCCTCTTCGCCGCCTTGCCGCTCCCCGTCGCGCACGCCATCGGGCGGGTCGCGGGCCGCGCCGTCTACGCCTGGCCCGGCAAATACCGGCGGCGCCTGCAGGCCAACGCGGCCCAGGCCGGCTACCCCGGCGCGGCGTTCGCCCGCCGGGCCGCGGCCGAAACGGGCGCCATGATCCTGGAAAACCCCCGCGTCTGGTTCCGCAACAAGGAAAGCCTGGCGCAGGTGGTGTCGGACGATAACGACGTGGTCGCCGCCGCGCGGGCCGAAAAGCGCGGCATCCTGTTCCTGACGCCGCATCTGGGCTGTTTCGAGATCACCGCCCGCTACCTGGCCCGCCAGATGCCCATGACGGTCATGTTCCGGCCGCCGCGCAAGGACATCCTGGCCCCCTTGCTGGAAACGGCGCGCAACAGCTCGGACGTCAATGCCGTGCCGGCGAACATGCAAGGCGTGCGGGAATTCGTGCGCGCGCTGCGACGGGGCGAATCGGTGGGCATGCTGCCCGACCAGGCGCCCAGCGTCGGCGACGGCGTGTGGGCGCCCTTTTTCGGACGCATGGCCTACACGATGACACTGCCGGGCAAGCTGGCCACCCAGACCAACGTGCCCATCATCCTGACCGCCGGAGAACGGCTGCCCAATGGCCGCGGCTGGCGCATCCACTATGTGCGCGTACCCGAACCGCTGCCCAACGACCCCGAGTCCCAGGCCGCGCAGCTCAACGCCGCCATGGAAACGCTGATCCGCCGCTGCCCCGAGCAATACCTCTGGAGCTACAACCGATACAAGACGCCGCGAGGCGCCCCGCCGGCGCCCGGCGCCGACACGGCGTCCACGGCAGGCTGAATCCGCCGCACCTGCCGCGGCCCGGCCCAACCCCTCATACCATGACTGATTTCAAAACGCGCGCACTGGTTTCCCTGCTGAAGTGGTTTTCCCGCATGCGGCCCTCCACCCGGCAGCGCGTCGGCGCCTGCCTGGGCTGGCTGGGGCTGCGGCTGGCCAAATCGCGCGCGCACATCGTCCGCCGCAATCTTGCCCTGTGTTTCCCGGATCAGCCCGAGGCAGTCCGCGAGCGCATGGCGGCCGACCACTTCCGCGCACTGGCCCAATCCATCGTGGATCGCGGCGTGCTTTGGTACGGCTCTGCCGAGGCCGTCAAAGACCTGGTGACCCAGACTGGCGCGGAGCAGATCAACGCGCTGATTGCCCAGGGCCGCCCCGTGATTCTGCTGGCGCCGCATTTCATCGGGCTGGACGCCGCCGCCACCCGGCTGACGCTGGAGCTGCCCAGCTCCGCCACCATGTACACGCCGCAAAGCGATCCCCGCATCGATGCGGTCGTTTCCGCCGGACGGGCCCGCTTCAACGAGGTGTTCCAGGTCAGCCGCAAGGACGGCGTGCGCGAACTGATCCGTCACCTGCGCGCGCCCCGGCCCGTCTACTACCTGCCGGACATGGATTTCGGCCGCCAGGGGGCGGTCTTCGTGCCTTTCTTCGGCGTCCAGGCAGCCACGCTGCTCGCCACCGCGCAACTGGCCAGGAAATGGAACGCCGCCGTGCTGCCCATCCTCGGCTTCTGGAACCCGGATACCGGCCGCTACCATATGGACGTCCTGCCCCCGCTGGCGGACTTCCCGGGCGATGACACGCTGGAAGACGCCACCGCCAGGTTGAACCGGGAACTGGAATCCTGGGTGCGCCGCTGCCCCAGCCAGTACTACTGGGTCCACCGCCGCTTCAAGACGCGTCCGCCCGGCGAGCCCAAGCTCTACTGACGCCCGGCGCGCGCCGCCCGCGCAGCAATAATGGGCGATAATCCCGTGATGAACTGGAACTTCACCAAAATGCATGGCGCGGGCAACGATTTCGTCGTGCTCGACGGCGTCCGCCAGGCCATCGAAATGACGCCCGAGCGCGCCCGCGCCCTCGGCGACCGGCATTTCGGCATCGGCGCCGACCAGATCCTTCTGGTCGAGCGCGCCACGCGGCCGGATGCGGACTTCCGCTATCGCATCTTCAACGCCGACGGCTCCGAGGTCGAACACTGCGGCAACGGCGCGCGGTGCTTCGTGCGCTTCGTGCACGAACAAGGCCTGTCCGACCGCAACCCGCTGCGCGCCGAGATCGCCACCGGCATTCTCGTCCTGGACGAGGGCGACGACGAACAGGTCACCGTGGAAATGGGCAGCACCCGTTTCGATCCCGCCGCCCTGCCGTTCGACACCACCGGCCTGGCCTCGCGCACGCAGGGCCAGGACACGCTGTGGGACCTGGAGCTCGACGCGCCCGCCGGCCTGCCGCGCTCGGTCGCCGTGTCCGCCGTGGCCATCTCCAATCCGCACGCCGTGCAGGTGGTCGACGACGTCGACACCGCGCCCGTGTCCGTCCTGGGCCCCCTGATCGAAACCCATCCGCGCTTTCCGCGCCGGGTCAACGCCGGTTTCATGCAGATCGTCGACCGCCACAACATCCGCCTGCGCGTCTTTGAGCGCGGCGCGGGCGAGACACTCGCCTGCGGCACGGGCGCCTGCGCCGCGGTCGCGGCCGGCATCCGCCGCGGCCTGCTCGATTCCCCGGTGCGCGTGCAAGCGCGCGGCGGCGTGCTGACCGTCGCCTGGAACGGCGAACAACTACGGATGACCGGCCCCGCCGAATCCGTCTTCACGGGCCAGGTCGACATCGACAAGCTCGTCTTTTCCATGGCGCTGAACCGATAACCCTATGACCGATACCGCTTTCACCGCCCACGACATCGCTGGCTTCCTGCAAGAGAACCCCGACTTCTTCGATCAGCACGCCGACGTCTTCGCCACCCTGCAGGTGCCGCACCCGCATGGCTCGCGCGCCATTTCGCTGGGCGAACGCCAGATCCTCACGCTGCGCGAACGCAACCGCGAACTGGAATGGCGCCTGAACGAACTCGTGCGCAACGCCACCGCCAACGAAACCATCGGCTCGCACGTGGCCAAGTGGTGCTGCCGGATGCTGTCCGAATGCGACCCGCAACTGGTACCGGGCGAAATCGCGCTGGGCCTGGCCGAACAGTTCGACCTGAACCACGTCGCGCTGCGCCTGTGGGACCTGTCCGAGCTGCCCCCGCACGGCTATGGCGAGCCCGTCACGCAGGATGTGCGAACGTTCACCGACAGTCTGAAGGCGCCGTACTGCGGTACCGACACGGCCTTTGAAGCGGTCGCCTGGCTGGATGGCAAACCCAAGTCGCTGGCCCTGGTGCCCTTGCGGCTGGAAGCCGATGGCCCGGCGGTCGGCCTGCTGGTGCTGGGATCGGACGACGCCGAACGCTTCACGCCCGAAATGGGCACGACGTTCCTGGAGTCCGTCGGCCAATTGGCGTCGGCGGCACTGCACCGCCTGAACCCGGCCACGCCCAAGGCCTGACATGACCGAGCGGGCGGCCAAGGAGGACGCAATGCAGAACGCCGCGCAAGACCGCGATCCGCCCGACTCCCCCCTGCCCGATCCGATGCGCGCCTGGCTGCGCCATCTGGAAACCAACCGCCGCTACTCGCCCCACACGCTGGACGGCTACCGGCGGGAACTCCACTTCCTGCGCGAACTCGCCGACAAGGCCGGCTTGCCGCTGGACAAGCTCGCCAACGGCCATATCCGACAGTTCGTGGCGCGCCTGCACGCCCAGGGCCGCGGTCCGCGCAGCCTGGCGCGCACTCTGGCCGCCTGGCGCGGTTTCTACCAATGGTGGGCGCCGGCCGCCGATCTGGCCGGCAATCCCGTCGCGAACGTGCGTGCGCCCAAGGCGCCGCGCGGTCTGCCCAAGGCACTGTCGGTGGAGCAGACCCAGGCCTTGCTGGACCGCGCGCCCGCCCGCGTCGCCACGGAACCCGCCGCGCTGCGCGACCAGGCCATGTTCGAACTGCTCTATTCCAGCGGCCTGCGCCTGTCGGAACTGGTGGGACTGGACCTGCGCTACCAGCGGTCCGCGGATTACGAGTCGCGCGGCTGGCTGAGCCTGGACGAAGCCGAAGTGGTGGTGCTGGGCAAGGGCGGCAAGCGCCGCTCCGTGCCCGTGGGGCAGGAAGCGCTGGCGGCCCTGCGCAAGTGGATCGGCGCGCGCCCGCAACTGGCCCCGCCCGCGTCGCTGCCCGAAGATGCCGCCGCGCTGTTCCTGGGCGCGCGCGGACGCCGCATTTCCCCGCGCGTCGTTCAACTGCAATTGGCGCGCATCGCGCAAGAAGCCGGATTGCCCACGCATGTGCATCCGCACGTGCTGCGCCACAGCTTCGCCAGCCACGTCCTGCAATCCGCGCAGGATCTGCGCGCGGTCCAGGAAATGCTGGGCCACGCCAACATTTCGACCACCCAGATCTACACCCGGCTGGACTTCCAGCATCTGGCCAAGGCCTACGACCAGGCGCACCCGCGGGCCGGACGCAAGTCCTGAAGGCCGGGGACCTTTGACGCGGCTTCCTTCGTTACGCCGCTTCCCTTGTTGCGCAGCTTCCTGGTTGCGCAGCTCCCTTTTACGGCGAGCTCCCCGTTTACCGCACCGGCGCTAACCGCCCCCGGCCATCATGCCGCCCAGCAGCATCACGCCCAGCAACAGCACCGCGACCGACGCCAACGCTTCCACGGCGTAACGCAGAGGCGCCGCGCCCGCGCTGGAAAACCGGCGGCCCAGGCGCGTGGCCGCTTCGCCTGCCGCCACGGCCAGGCAGGCCAGTGCCGCCACCGTGAGGCCGGTGCCCAGTCCCATCGCCAGGGCCGACGCTACGCCGGCCAGGAAAAAGCCTTGCGACAGGGCGAACACGAGCACGATCACCGCGCCGCTGCACGGGCGCAGGCCCACCGCAAGAATGGCGGACCCGGCGCGGCGCCAGTTCAAGGGTCCGGCGACCTGCTCCGGCGCGGGCGCATGCGCGTGCCCGCATCCGCAATGGTCGTCATGGTGCGCATGGCCGTGCCAGGACGACGGCGCATGCACGGCGATCGCCCGCAGCGCCGCCGCGCCTTTCGGGGCGGGCGCGGTCGCGGCGGCACGCGGTGGGACGCCGCCGGAATGCCGCAACACGGGACGGACCGCCTTGATCCAGACAAGCCATGCGCCCAGCAGCGTCACCAGCCCGTACGAGGCCAGTTCCAGCCAGCGCGTGGCCTGGTTCATCGTCGCGGCCGTGGCGTTGAACACCATCGCCAGCACCGCCACCATCCCTATCGCCACCGCCGCCTGGATCAGCGCGGACGCCAGCGCCAGCAGCGCGCCATTGCGCGCGGTCTGGCGATTGGCCAGCACATACGAGGAAATCACGGCCTTGCCATGTCCGGGCCCCAGCGCATGGAAAATCCCATAGGCGAATGACAGGCCGATCAGCGTCCAGGCTGCACTGCCGTCCGCCTGCCAGGCGCGCACCGCGCCCGTCAACTGGCGGTAGAAATGCGATTGCCAGGCAGAGACCTGGCCGAAGAACCCCGCCAGCCAGCCCGGCCCGCCCGCGCCTGCCCCGCTTTCCGGCACGCCGAACGGATGCGCGCCCTGCGCGGCAGCCACGGACATCCACGCCATGGCGCTCAGCAACAACAGCAGGACCAACGGCCGCGTTAAAGACCGCGCTAAGGGCATCGCACCTCGATGCGATGCGTCAGTCCTTTGGTGATGGCGAATAGCTCGTCCGGCAATGCGTCCGGATCGGCCGGGATCGCGGCCAGTTGCTGCATGATGTTCCAATCCAGTTCCTTGGGCTTGCGGTAGGCGGCGGTGCAGGCCGCGCCCTGCGGGCCGGCGAGCGACACCGCGCCCTGCGCGTCAAAGGCGTAGGCCACGAAATAGGTAGGGTCGTAGATATCCACCTGCGCGCCATCCGCGCCCGGCGCGGCGGGTTCGGCCAGCGGCAGCGTGAATGAGAGCGTGAGGCGAGTGGTCTTCGGGTTCCAGTCGACGCGGGCATCGCGCGGCGCCGCGAAGGCAACCGTCTTGCCGTCGACGGTGACCCGCGTGAAGTAATGCGAGATCGGCTCGCCAAGCGCCTTCATCCAGTCCTGGGCCATGCCCTGCAGGGTATCGGCCGGCAGCGAACCGTCCTTGCCCTTCTTGAGACCCTGCGTGGCGTAGGCGCCGAACATCTCGTCGAACAGCCAGACCTGGCGCACCGCGGCGATGCGGTGCTGCGCGTCGATATCTATTGCCGCGCGGGCGTCGATCCACATGTGCGGGTGCGCGCTGGCGGCGCCCGCCGCCAGCAGTGCCGCCACGGCGGTCAGGGCTGCAAGGCCGCGGCAAGCTGACGTACGTTCCATTCAAACATTTCCAGATAGGTGGCGCCGGGCTGCCCAGGCTTGGACAGCGCATCGGAATAAAGCGTACCACCCACCTTTGCGCCGGTCTCGCGCGCAATCTGCTCGACCAGCCTGGGGCTGCTGATGTTCTCCACGAACACGGCCGGCACCCGGTCGCGCCGGACCTGCTCAATGATGCCAGCCACTTCGCCCGCCGACGGCTCCGCGTCCGTCGACACCCCCATCGCCGGAATGAAGGTCACGCCGTAGGCGTCGCCGAAGTAGCCGAAAGCATCGTGCGAGGTGACGACCTTGCGGCGCGCGGCCGGAATCGCGGCAAACGTCTTCCTGACGCTGGCGTCCAGCGATTCGAGCCGTTCGATATACGCCTTCGCGCGTAGCCGATAGGCCTGCGCGCGCGCCGGATCCGCAGCGGCTAGGCCCTCGGCCACGTTGCGCGCGTAGATCACGCCATTGGCCAGGCTCTGCCAGGCATGCGGATCGGCATCGCCATGATGGTGGCCGTCCTTATGGCCGTCGCCATGCTCGTGGTCGTGGTCGTGGTCATGGCCTTGCTCATTTCCGTGCCCGTGGCCGTGGTCACCGCTGTCGCCATGCCCCTCGCCCTCGTCGTCATGGCCGGCGAACTTGCGCGGCGCAACGCCTTGCGACGCCACCACGGTCTGGCCAGAGAAGCCCGATGACTTCACCAGCCTGGGCAGCCAGGCCTCGAATTCCAGACCATTCACGAACAGCACGCGCGCGGCTGCCAGCTTCTTCGCATCCCCCGGCGTGGGCTCGTAGGCATGCGCGTCGCCATCGGGCCCGACCAGCGTGGCCAGGCTGACGTCCGCGCCGCCGACTTCCCGCACGATGTCGCCCAGGATGGAAAAGCTGGCCGCCACTTTCAAGGGTTCGGCCGCGGGCGCGGCCCCCATCGCGGCCGACAGGCACAGGCCGGCCATGGCCAGCAATGCGCGGCGGCGCGCCGGCAGAATCGTACGCATAGCGAATCTCCTTATTGAAATCTCTCAGGCCCGGCGCACGCGGCGCGCGGCCCGCAGCAGTCCGCCTTGCGGACCGCCCACGATGGAAAACAGATAGCAGGCGCCGGCCGCCAGGATGATGGCCGGAGAGGCGGGCACGTCGAAGTGATAGGAAACCAGCAGGCCGGCCACCGACGCCGCCACGCCGAAACCCGCGGCAAGTGGAATCTGGCGGGCGGCCGAGCGCACCCAGAAGCGGGCGGCGGCGGCGGGCAGCATCATCATCCCCACCACCATCAGCGTGCCCAGCACCTGGAATCCGGCCACCAGGTTCACCACGACCAGCACCAGGAAGCCCATGTGCACCCACCCGCCCCGGCCGCCGCTCGCGCGCAAAAAGCCGGGGTCCAGGCATTCAGCCACCAGCAGGCGGTAGATCGCGGCCAGCACCAGCAGCGTCGCGCTGGCCGTGCCCGTCACCAGCAGCAGCGCCGCGTCGTCCAGCCCAAGCACCGTGCCGAACAGGACGTGCAGCAGGTCCATGTTGGAGCCGCGCAGCGACACCAGCAGCACGCCCAGCCCCAGCGAGATCAGGTAAAACGCCGCGAAGCTTGCGTCCTCGCGCAGCGGCGTGAGCCGGGCCACCAGCCCCGCCAGCATCGCCACCGCCAGACCGGTGGCGATGCCGCCCAGCATCATCGCGCCCAGCGACAGTCCCGCCAGCAGGAAGCCGGCGGCCACGCCGGGCAGGATGGCGTGGGACATCGCGTCGCCCATCAGGCTCATGCGCCGCAGCACCAGGAATACGCCCAGCGGCGCGGCGCCCAGCGATAGGGCGCTGGCCCCGGCCAGGGCGCGCCGCATGAAGCCATAATCCAGAAATGGCGAGACCACCCACTGCGCCAACGTCATATCCAGGACCTTGCGCGCCATTGCCGCGCCGCCCTCAGGTGCGCGTCGTCAAGGGTCTCGGCGGTATCGCCCCAGGCCACGACCGAGCCGGACAGGAGCAGGCATTCGGGAAAGTGGCCGCGCACCAGATCCAGGTCGTGCAGGACGGCAATCACGGTCCGCCCCTGGCCGTGCAGCCCGCAGAGCAATGCCATCAGTTCATCGGCCGTATCGCTGTCCACGGCGGCGAACGGCTCGTCCAGCAGCAGCACCGGCGCGTCCTGCACCAGCATGCGCGCGAACAGGGTGCGCTGCATCTGCCCGCCGGACAAGGTATCCACGCCGCGCCCCGCCGCGTCCGCCAGGCCCACGGTCTCCAGCGCATGCATGCAGCGGTCCAGTTCGCCGGCACCATACCCGCGCCATCCGCCCACGCGGCGCCACGCCCCCATGGCCACCAGGTCCATCACCGTCACGGGAAAGGACCTGTCCAGTTCGGCCGCCTGGGGCAGCCACGCCAGCGCCGACCGGCCGGCCCCGCCGATGCGCACACTGCCGGTCATGGGCCGCAGCACGCCCATGATGCCTTTGATCAGGGTCGACTTGCCGGCGCCGTTGGGCCCCACCACGGCCGTCATGCCACCGGCGGCGAAGGTCCCCGACACCGACTTGAGCGCCGCCTGCCCGTGCCAGCCGAAAGACGCGTCGGCAAGTTCGATGGCGATGGACGACGCGCTCATCGCGGCCACCAGTCCAGCGCCCAGCCCGTCAGCGCCCACAGCGCCGTCGCCGCGGCCAAGGCGTACGCCATGCGCCGCCAGGCGCAGACAAGAAAGGCGGAACGCGGCGGCGCTCGATGCCGCGCGGCGGCGCCGGGCCGCTGGGGCAGAAGCGTGAAATGAGACATGGCAAAGAAAGGCGGAAGCCGGAAACGATCGATATTATTATGTTATATCATAACTAAACTGGCCGGGCCGCAGGGCCATTTCCCGCGCAAGGAGGTTTTCTGCTACCTTCCCAGGCATCTCGCGCGCATCGCGCGCGTTTCCCATTCAGATAAAGCCCGCCATGTCCGCTCCACCCCGTGCACCCCGCAGCGACACCGTAGGCGCTCAGCTCAGCGTCGCCGAAACGCTGTGCGCGCAGCGCGGACGGCGCCTGACTCCCATCCGCCGCAAGGTCCTGGAGCTACTGCTGCGCCATGGCCGCAGCCTGAAGGCCTATGAATTGCTGGACGCCATGCGCGCCGTGCATCCCGGCGCCGCGCCCCCCACGGTGTACCGCGCGCTGGACTTCCTGATGGACGAGGGCCTGATCCACCGCCTGGATGCCGTCAACGCCTGGAGCGCCTGCCATGACGCCGGCGGCGCGCCCCACGATCTGCTGGTGGTCTGTACCGGCTGCGGCGCGGTGGCCGAAGTGTCCGATCCCGCCATGAGCCGGCAACTGGCCGAGCGCGTCGCGCAGACCGGCTACGCCCTGGCCACGCATGAAACCGAAATCCGCGCGCTGTGTCCCCAGTGCCAGCAAAAGCAGCCCGCCGACGCTAGCCATCAGCACCATCATCACTGAAGGCGCCCCCGCCTGGCGGATGCCATCCATCCCTTGGGCGCATCGATATTGACGAGGGATTGGACGCACGCCTCATTCACTGGGGCCAGGCCCTCCCTTGAAATCCGGCAAACCGCCCCAAAATAGTCATATCGCCGGATACTTGGCGGCGTACGGCCGCGATCTGGACGGCTATGCCCCCCGGGTTGGCCCGGGGTTTGCCCCCCGCCCTTGACTGTGCTGTAATCCTGCGTCCGGCCGCTATCGGCAGCCTTCGCAGCCTGTGGCAGACATCATCCGCCGGTGGTCGAAAACCCGGTTGAAAACCCGGCTGAAAACCCCCGTCATGGCCCTAGATTCACGCCTTGACTTCACGCTAGCAGCTTCGCCATGAACACCCCGCGCAGTTTGGACAAAATGGTTCCCGTCACCATCCTCACCGGCTTTCTCGGTGCGGGCAAGACCACCCTGCTCAAACGCATCCTGACCGAATTCCACGGCCGCCGCGTCGCGGTCATCGAAAACGAATTCGGACCGGAAAGCATCGACAACGACCTGCTGGTGCAGGACAGCGATGAAGAAATCATCGAACTGTCCAACGGCTGCGTCTGCTGCACGGTGCGTGGCGACCTGATGCGCACCCTGTCCGAACTCCGCGCCAAGCGCGAAGCCGGCCAACTGACTTTCGAACGCGTCATCCTTGAAACGACCGGCATGGCCAACCCTGGCCCCGTCTGCCAGACGTTCTTCATGGACGACGACATCGCCGAGTACTACCGCCTGGACGCGGTGGTCACGGTGGTCGATGCCAAGCACGGCATGTCCACGCTCGACGAACAGCCCGAAGCCCAGAAGCAGGTCGGTTTCGCCGACCGCATCCTGATCTCGAAGAAAGACCTGGTCAACGAAGTCGACTACGAAGCGCTGCGCCACCGCCTGGTTCACATGAACCCGCGCGCGCCGATCACCGCCGTCAATTTCGGCGAAGTCGACCTCAAGTCCATTATCGACATCAGCGGCTTCAACCTGAATTCCATTCTGGACATCGACCCGGAATTCCTGGCCGATGAGCACCCCGACGCCGCCCACAGCCATGCCCACGACCATGGGCATGACCACGGCCACGATCATGATCACGACCACGATCACGAAGGCGACTGCGGTGCGCACTGCAATCATGCCCATCAGCACCATCACCACCAGCACGACGACGAAATCGGCGCGTTCGTGTTCCGTTCCAACAAGCCGTTCGATCCCGCGCGCCTTGAGGAATTCCTGGGTGGCGTGGTGCAGGTCTATGGCCCCGACCTGATGCGCTACAAGGGCATCCTGTACATGAAGGGCATCAACCGCCGCATGTTGTTCCAGGGTGTGCACATGATGATGGGCGCCGAACCCGGCAAGCCGTGGACCGCGGCCGAAAAGCCGTCCACCAAGATGGTATTCATTGGACGTAAGCTGCCCCAGGAGATTTTCACCCGGGGCTTGGAGCAGTGCCTGGCGGGGTAATCCCCCTTCCTGCGTGACGCGATGCGACGAAGGCAGTACTGTGAGGTACGAATAGCGTAGGCAACAAGTAACACGGACCGGGAATGGACGCCCGCGCCAGGATCGATTCATAGTGGAGTGTTTACATGGCTACCAAGGCAGCAACCAAAAAATCAAGTAAGTCGACGAGCGATACGGCGATTGATCTGCCCAGCGAGAAGGAATTGCTGGCCATGCCCGAGTCCGACTATATGAACGAACGCCAACTGGCTTTCTTCAAGGAACGGCTCAAACAACTCGAACAGGACATCCTGGCCAACGCCGGCGAAACCACCGAGCACCTGCGCGAAACGCAGTTCGTGCCCGACCCCGCCGACCGCGCCACGATCGAGGAAGAACACGCCCTGGAACTGCGCACCCGCGACCGCGAGCGCAAGCTGCTCAAGAAGGTGCAGCAGTCCATCGCCCGCATCGACAGCGGCGAATACGGCTGGTGTGAAGAAACCGGCGAACCCATCGGGGTTCCGCGCCTGCTGGCCCGTCCCACGGCCACCCTGTCGCTCGAAGCGCAGGAACGCCGTGAAATGCGCCAGAAGCTCTACGGCGACTGATCCGTCCCGCATTCGCTCCGCCCCTGAGGGGCCATGCTGCTTGCCAGCATGGCCTTTTTTATCGTCCGAAAGTACTAATTCCTTGATTTCTCCGCGACCGCCCCCAGCTAATCTTCTCAAAGGAAGGAACGCATGGAACAATTTCACGCCACCACCATCGTGTGTGTGCGCCGCGGTAACCGCGTCGCGCTCGGCGGCGATGGCCAGGTCACCCTGGGCAACATCGTCGTCAAGGGCACGGCCCGCAAGATCCGCCGGCTATACCACGACAAGATCCTGGCCGGCTTCGCCGGCGCCACGGCCGACGCATTCACGCTGCAGGAACGCTTCGAGGCCAAGCTGGAAAAGCACCAGGGCAACCTGATGCGCGCGGCGGTCGAACTGACCCGCGACTGGCGCACCGACCGCGTCCTGCGCCGCCTGGAAGCCATGCTGATCGTCGCGGACACCGAACACACGCTGGTGCTCACCGGCAACGGCGACGTGCTGGAACCCGAACACGGCCTGGCGGCCATCGGATCCGGCGGCGCCTATGCCCAATCGGCCGCGCTGGCATTGCTGCGCAACACCGATCTGTCGCCCGAGACCGTCGTCAAGCAATCGCTTGAGATCGCCGGCGACCTCTGCATCTATACCAACCAGAACCACGTCATCGAAACGCTGGGCGACTGACGCCTGCCCCGCGGCGCCCCTGGCGCCGCAGCGCCCCCCCAGCCCGCCCTAGCTTCAAGGATCCGCCCTCATGTCCGCATCCAACATGACGCCCGGAGAGATCGTCTCCGAACTCGACAAGTACATCGTCGGCCAGGACCGCGCCAAGCGCGCGGTTGCCGTGGCGCTGCGCAACCGCTGGCGCCGCCAGCAGGTCGCCGAGCCCCTGCGCCACGAAATCCATCCCAAGAACATCCTCATGATCGGCCCGACCGGCGTCGGCAAGACCGAGATCGCGCGCCGCCTGGCCAAGCTGGCCAACGCGCCGTTCATCAAGATCGAAGCCACCAAGTTCACCGAAGTGGGTTACGTCGGCCGCGACGTGGATACCATCATCCGCGACCTGACCGAATACTCGATCAAGCAGACCCGGGAACTGGAAATGCGCCGCGTGCGCACCCAGGCCGAAGACGCAGCCGAAGACCGCATCCTGGACGCCCTGGTCCCGCCCGCGCGCGGCGCCTCCGGCGAGCCGGAACGCGGCGAAGACAACAGCGCCCGCCAGACCTTCCGCAAGCGCCTGCGCGAAGGCAAGATCGACGACCTGGAAATCGAGATCGAGGTCGCCCAGGCCGCGCCGCAAATGGACGTCATGACGCCCCCCGGCATGGAAGAAATGGCCGAACAGCTCCGCGGCATGTTCGCGGGCATGGCCCGCGACAAGAAAAAGCCCAAGAAGATGAAGGTCCGCGAAGCCTTCAAGCTCATCGTCGACGAAGAAGCCGCCAAGCGCGTCAACGAAGAAGACCTGCGCACCGTGGCCATCAATAACGTCGAGCAGAACGGCATCGTCTTCCTGGACGAAATCGACAAGATCGCCGCCCGCCAGGAATCCGGCGGGGCCGACGTGTCGCGCCAGGGCGTGCAGCGCGACCTGCTGCCGCTGGTCGAGGGAACCACCGTCAACACGCGCTACGGCATGGTCCGCACCGACCACATCCTGTTCATCGCCTCCGGTGCGTTCCACCTGTCGCGCCCCTCGGACCTGATCCCCGAACTGCAAGGCCGCTTCCCGATCCGCGTCGAACTCGAATCGCTGACCGCCGAAGACTTCGTTCGCATCCTGTCCGATACGGATGCCTCGCTGACCAAGCAGTACACGGCGCTGATGGCCACCGAGGACGTGCAACTGGAATTCACGGAAGAAGGCGTGCGCCGCCTGGCTGAGCTGGCTTTCGACGTCAATGAAACCACCGAGAACATCGGCGCCCGCCGCCTGTACACGGTGATGGAGAAGCTGCTGGACGAGCTGTCTTTCGACGCCACGTCCAGCCAGGCCAAGAGCGTGAAGATCGACGCTGCCTACGTCAATTCCCAGTTGGCGGAGGCCGCCAGCAGCCAGGACCTGGCGCGCTACGTGCTGTAAGCGCCGCGCCAGACGGGCTTCGGCCTGAAATCAAAAACCCCGCCGCAAGTCATTGCGTCGGGGTTTTTTTACGCCGGCGCCACCCGAACGGATTGGCTCCAAAAGGCACGGCGCGGCGGATTTTCGGGCCTTGGGCGGCCTCAGTTGCTGATTGCGGTCACCACGTACTTCCCATCCTTGCGGGTGGCGGTGAAATGCACCTTGTCCCCGGCCTTGATGTTGGCCAGCAGAGCGGGGGCCGCCTGATACACCAACGACATGGCCGGCAGGTCCAGCGCCTTGATGGCGTCGTGCTTGATCGTGACCTTGCCCGCGGCGGGATCCACCCGCCGCACTTCGCCCGTGGCGTCGGCCTGCTGCGCGAACGCGATGGGCGCGGCCAGCGACACGACAGCCATCGCGGTGGCGACGGCCATGGGTATTGCATACTTGCGGCTAAAAGCCATATGGGTAACCTCCCAGTGCAACGGAAGCCGCGGCGGGACCAAACCCAGCCTGCTTCCTACAGTGCTAGGATACTGCGCGAATGCAACAGTTTCCCTGCGAGTACGCAACAATCCTGACGGTTGTTTGCGGACTGCCCCGTCCCGCACGCGTGAACTTACCGCCGGACGCAAACCCCTAACGTCTTCTCACCGAATCAGGATTTTCCTCATGGCCAACCGCTTATCCGTCATTGCCACCCGCACCGGAGACGACGGCACCACCGGCCTCGGGGACGGATCGCGCCTGCCGAAGGACGCGCCCCGCGTCGCGGCCCTGGGCGAGGTGGACGAATTGAACAGCGTCGTCGGCCTGTTGCTGACCGAAGCCCTGCCCCCAGAGATGGCCGCCGACCTGCTGGCCATCCAGCACGACCTTTTCGACATGGGCGCCGAGCTCTGCATCCCGGGCCATGTCGCGCTGAAAGAAGAGCAGATCGCCCGCCTGGACGCGCGCTTGGCGCATTACAACGCCGCACTGCCTCCACTGCGGGAATTCATCCTGCCCGGGGGCTCGCGGCCCGCCGCGCTGGCGCACATGGCGCGCACGGTATGCCGGCGCGCTGAACGCGCGGTGGTGGGACTGGCGCGGGTGGATAGCGTCAATGCGCCGGTCAGGCAGTACTTGAACCGGCTGTCGGATCTGATGTTCGTGCTGGCGCGCTGTATCAACCAGCATGCGGGCCAGAAAGACACCTTCTGGGCCGGCGCGCAGGCGCGCCGGTAGCACGCCTTGCGTATGATCGGCGCAATTGGGTCCACCGGGTTGCACGTGGCGCCTGTCGCCAGCGGGGCGTATCGTGCCAACACCGGCACCGGTTGCGGCAAGCCCGGCAAGACTTAGCGGAAACGGCGTGAAAATCCTACTGTTTGGCAAGACCGGCCAACTCGGCCAGGAACTGCAACGCGCATTGCTCCCGGTCGGCGACGTCACGCCGCTGGGACGCGGCGACGTGGACCTGCGCGACCGGGATGCCTTGCTGGACGCCCTGTCGATCCACCGGCCCGACGTCATTGTGAATGCCGCCGCCTATACGGCCGTCGACCAGGCCGAGACCGATCGGCAGACGGCCACCCAGGTCAATGCAGAGGCGGTGTCGGCCATGGCGCGGTACGCCCGCGACTCGCGCGCCCTGCTCGTTCACTATTCGACCGACTACGTCTTCGACGGCGCGCTGCATCGGCCCTATACCGAGACCGATGTGCCCAATCCGCGCAATCTGTACGGGGTCACCAAGCTGGCGGGCGAATCGGCCGTCCTGGCCAGCGCCTGCGAGGCGCTGGTGTTCCGCTGCGGCTGGATGTATGCGCCGCAAGGCCGGAACTTTCCCAACACCATCCTGCGCCTGGCGCAGACCCGCTCCAGCCTGGACGTGGTCTCGGATCAGCACGGCTCGCCCACCTCCGCGGGCCTGGTCGCCGACGTGACCGCGCTGGCGATCTCGCGCCGCCGTCAGCAGTCGCTGGCGCCGGGCATCTATCATCTGGCCGCCGGGGGTTACACGAACTGGCATGCGTTCGCCCGCTACCTCGTGGCGGGCGCCATCGCGCGAGGGGCCTCGCTGGCCCTGTCGCCCGACCGGATTCGCGCCATCGCGTCCAAGGATTACGCGGCCGCGGCGAAACGGCCCCACAATTCAATGCTGGACACCACGCGTCTCGGCCACGCGCTGGGACGCGAATTTTCGCCGTGGACTGAGGACGTGGACGGATTTCTGGATCAACTTTTCGAACGCGGAGACGACGCATGTTGCGCCTAGGCATGGTGGTGGATGGGGTATCTCAATGAAAGCCCTGCCGCTCGCGCTACCCGAGGTGCTGATCCTGGAGCCCAGCGTCCGGACCGATGACCGGGGATTCTTCTTCGAGAGCTTCAACGAGGCCGCGTTCGAAGCCGCTGTCGGATCACCGCGCCGCTTCGTGCAGGACAACCATTCGCGATCAGCCAAGGGCGTCTTGCGAGGGCTGCACTATCAGGTCCGGCAAACCCAGGGCAAGCTCGTGCGTGTATGCGCCGGCGAGATCTTCGATGTGGCGGTGGACATGCGCCGCGCGTCGCCCACCTTCGGACGATGGGTCGCGGCGGTGCTCAGCTCGGACAACAAGCGCCAGATGTGGATACCCGAAGGCTACGCGCATGGATTCCTGGCGCTGTCCGAATCGGCCGAGGTCCTGTACAAGACAACGGACTACTACGCGCCGCAACACGAGCGGTGCGTGCGCTGGGACGATCCGGATCTGGGGATCGCGTGGCCATGCGGGCAGGACGCGCCTTTGCTCTCCGCCAAGGACCAGAACGGCGCCCGGCTACGCGACGCGGAAAGCTGCTGACGCCGGGCCGCTGACCCCGCGCTGCCGACCCCGGGCCGTCAGGCCCGGCGCCCGCCAAGACTCAATTCACCCCAGCCGCGTGCGCCTGTTCGTCCGCATGGTACGAAGACCGCACCATCGCCCCGACCGCCGCGTGCGAGAACCCCATCGCATAGGCTTCGCGTTCAAACATCGCGAACGTATCCGGGTGCACATAGCGCAGCACCGGCAGGTGATGTTCCGACGGCTGCAGGTACTGGCCGATCGTCAACATATCCACGTTGTGCTCGCGCATGTCGCGCATCACCTGCAGGATTTCCTCGTCCGTCTCGCCCAGGCCCAGCATCAGGCCCGACTTGGTGGGCACTTCCGGGTGCAGCTTCTTGAACTCGGACAGCAGCTTCAGCGAATGCAGGTAGTCCGAACCCGGGCGTGCCTGCTTGTACAGGCGCGGCACGGTTTCCAGATTGTGGTTCATCACGTCTGGCGGACCGGCGTTCAGGATGGTCAGCGCGCGATCCAGGCGGCCTCGGAAGTCGGGCACCAGCACCTCGATGCGGGTAGTGGGCGACAATTCGCGGATATGGGTGATGCAGTCGACGAAATGGCCCGCCCCGCCGTCGCGCAGGTCATCGCGGTCCACTGAGGTGATCACCACGTAGGACAGCTTCATCGCGGCGATGGTGCGCGCCAGGTTCTCGGGCTCTTTGGTGTCGAGGGGGTCAGGACGGCCGTGACCCACATCACAGAACGGGCAACGGCGGGTGCATTTGTCGCCCATGATCATGAACGTGGCCGTGCCCTTGCCGAAGCATTCGCCGATGTTGGGGCAGGACGCTTCCTCGCAGACGGTATGCAGGTTGTGCTCGCGCAGAATGCGCTTGATGTCGTAGAAGCGCGAGCCGGGCGCGGCGGCCTTCACGCGGATCCACTCAGGCTTCTTCAGGCGCTCCGCGGGAATGATCTTGATGGGGATACGCGCCGTCTTGGCCTGCGATTTCTGCTTTTGCGTCGGATCGTAGGCCACGTCCGCGGGCGCGGCGGCGGATTCGTTCGAGGGAACAGGAGACTCGGCGAGCGTAGACATGGGGCACCTTCATGACCGGCGCGCAAGACGGCCAGTTTGGGACAAAAACGGCATTTTACCCTCCGCAAGCAGATCCGCCCATCCGCTGGGTTATCGTCTTGCCTGACGAATCCGCAGACTTTCCCATGCCTTCCCTGCCCCCGCTACGCCCCATCGCCCTCATTGCGCCGCGGATGGATGCCGCGCCCGCCTCCCGCGCCGTGCAAACCTGCGCGGAACGCCTGGCTCCTGCCGGGTATTACCTGGCCGCCGGCCCCTGGCAAGACGTCCAGATGCTGCCCCAGCTAGCCGCGCTGCGCCCGGCCGCCGCGCTGGTGATCGGCCCGCTCGACGACCCCGCCCTGCGGGCCGCCCTGGCGGCCCTGGAGATACCGGTGGTGGAAACCTGGAGCGCATCCAACCGGCCGCTGGACAGCGCCGTCGTGATCGACAACGAGGAAGCGGGACGGGCAGCCGCCCGCCACCTGGCGGAAAAGCGGCACGCGCTGGTGGCCTGCATCAGCACGGACAACCCCTGGGAACGCGCCCGGCGCGTAGGCTTCGTGAGCAGCGCTTCCGCACTGGGGCTGGAACAGGTCGCGGACATCGTGCAGCCCGAGGCGCAGAACATGAACGACGGCCGCATGGCTTTCCTGCGCCTGTTGGCCACCAATACGATCTTCGACGCCGTTTTCTGCACCTCGGATCTGCTGGCGGCAGCCGCGGTGTCCGAAGCGCATAACCGCGATCTGCATGTGCCGCAGGACTTGGCGGTGCTGGGTTTCACGGACGACGGCAGCGCGGCGCAGTGGGCGCAGGGTCTTACCACCCTGGGCGCAGACGCCGCCGAGCTCGGCCGCCGCGCCGCCCAGCTTCTGCTGGATCGTCTACAGGGAGAATTGGGCGCCGGTCAGCGGCAAACCCTGGAGGTCGCCTTCGAGGCCCGGCTCAGCACCTAGCGCAGCCGTGGCGCAGGCCGGCTGGGCCAGCAGGCGCGGCGGGCCAGCCCATGTGGCCCGCGTCGCCGCGTCGGCGTTGCCGGGGCGGGCTGGGTGCCGGTCAGGCTTCGTACAGCGCCGGAAAGCCGCACTCTTGCAGCATGCCGTTGGCTTCTTTCAGGAACGCAGGCGTGGACGTCTCGGGCACGCGGACCAGCCACTGCACGGCCTCCTCTTTCTTGCCGCGCAGCAAAAGCAGCCGGCCCAGATGGAACATGCCGCGGAAATCGCCCCCTTCGGCGCAGCGCTGGTAGCAGTCGAACGCGCGGTCCATGTCCTGGGGCACGATATCGCCCGCTTCATAAAAGCGCCCAACCACGCCGATGGACTTCACGTGGCCGGTATGCGCGGCCTGTTGGTACAGGGCCAGCGCGGCGGCCAGGTTCTGCGTGACGCCGCCCCGGCCGTTGCGCAGCATATGGGCGTAGTTATACATGCCCCAATCCAGTCCGCCATCGGCGGCCAGACGGAACCAATAGGCCGCGACGGTATCGTCAGCCGGTACGCCCCAGCCGTTCTCGTAGCAGCGTCCCACCATGTTGACCGCCATCAGGTGGTCGGCATTGGCCGCGCGCCTGAACCACGCCAGTCCTTCTTCCGGCTGCCGTTCGACGCCCACGCCGTCCAGCAGCATCTGCCCGTAGATGGTCTGCGCCTCGACCAGACCCAGTTCGGCCGCGGCCCGTATCCAGGCGGCGTAGTCCTCGGGCGGTCCCGACTCGCGCAGGCGGGCCAGCTGTTCGGGCGTGGTCGCGGCGACATCGGCCGCGGTGTAGGTCTTCAAGTCGTGCTCCTTCGGTGCCAGGCATGCGCCAGGTTCAGCGCCAGCGCATCGCCCGCTTCCGTGGGCGTGCACTGCACGCCGCAGGCCGCCATGTCGACGGTGCGCAGCCCTTCGTAGCCACAGGGGTTGATGCCCAGGAACGGCGCCAGATCCATCGCCACGTTCAGCGACACCCCATGGTAGGCCCTTCCGTTGCGTATCTTGATGCCCAGCGCGGCGATCTTGGCCAGTTCGCCGCCATCGGGGCCGGGCACGTAGACGCCCGGCGCGCCGGCCTTGCGGCAGGCGCCCGCCACGCCCATCTGTTCCAGCGTGTCGATGATGGCGGCTTCAAGCAGGGAAACGAATTCCTTCACGTACATGTCGGCGCGGCGCAGATCGAACAGCGCATACGCCATGACCTGCCCGGGTCCGTGGTACGTGACCTGCCCGCCTCGGTCGCATTGGACGATGGGAATGCCGCCGGCATCGAGCACGTGCTGCGGCAGGCCCGCCTGGCCCAGCGTGTAGACGGGCGCATGTTCGCACAGCCAGATTTCGTCGGGCGTCTGCGCGCCGCGCAGGGCGGTGTAGGCCTGCATGTCCTGCCAGACCGCCAGGTAATCCGCCGGCCGCGCGAGCCATTTGATCACAGCCGTCTTGCCTTACAGGACGATGGACACCATCGGATGGCCATGCAGCGCCTGGTAGAGCGCATCCAGCTGTTCGCGGGACGTGGCGCGCACGGTGAAGGTCAGGCCCATGTAGTTGCCGCCCTTGCTGGGGCGCATCTCAACCGTCGCGGCGTCGAACCCCGGGTCGAACCGCAGCACGACTTCGGTCAGCGTCTGCGCAAACTCGGGATGCTGCTTGCCCATGACCTTGATGGGGAAGTCGCTGGGATATTCGATCAAAGAATCTTCGGGCGGAATATGCATGATGTGCCTAAAAAGAGTTGCCCCTGAATGTTCTTATATGGGGGCAAGCGGCGCGCTGGCAAGTACCGCTGGCGGCCGCGGGCGGCGCTTGCGGCCGCCCGGCGCCGGATTACAGCGCGGCGATGCGGGCATCATAACCCGCACGCAATTGTTCAAAAACAGGGCCGGGTTTGCCCGAACCGACGGGTTTTCCGTCCAGGGAGACGATCGCAAGCACCTCCTTGGTAGCGGACGACAGCATCAGTTCGTCGGCCTCTTCCACTTCCTGCTGCGAGATCCGCCGGGCTTCGAACGGGATGCCCGCCTCGGCGGCCAGTTCGCCCATCAGACCGTAGCGGATGCCTTCGAGGATCAGGTTGTTCTTGGGCGGCGCCAGCAGCTTGCCACCCGACACCACCCAGATATTGGTGGACGAGCCTTCAGTCAGATAGCCGTCGCGGAACTGCACGACTTCGTCCGCGTTCGCGTCGACCGCCTGCTGCTTGGCCAGCACGTTGCCCAGCAGGGATACCGACTTGATCTCGCAGTGCAGCCAGCGCTCGTCGGGAATGCTGATCGCGGTCAGGCCCTGGGTACGCTGCGCGGCGGGCGGCGGCGACCAGGGCGAGATCATGCCGAACACCGTGGGCGCAACCGGCGTGGCCGGGAACTGGTGGTCGCGCTTGGCCACGCCGCGCGTCACCTGCAGGTAGACGATGCAGGTGTCCAGATTGGAACGCGACAGCAACTGCTGTATCAGGTCGATCCAGCCGGCGCGGTCGAACGGCTGCCCGATCCGCAAGGCGGCCAGGCTGCGGTCCAGGCGGTTGAGGTGTTCGGCCATGCGGAACGCATTGCCCTGGTACACGGGGACGACTTCGTAGATGCCGTCGCCGAAAATAAACCCGCGGTCGAGGACGGAGATCTTGGCCTCGTCCACGCGCAGAAACTCGCCATTGAGATACACCTGGCTTTCGCCCGGCACGCCCGGAATCATGAGGCACTCCTGAGAATTGAGAAATTGCCCCGCCGCGCACGCATTGCGTGCTGGCCGTCCCCAAAGGGACATTTTCGCTTGGGACGGCCCGGCGTAGAAAAGGATAGGGACGGGCCGCAAGGCCCGCCCCCTGAATGCAAAGCGGGCGTTTCGCGCACGAAACGCCCGCTGCTAGCTTACACCCGCTGGCGCGCCAGCGGCATGCCTGCTTACTGGAACCAGCGCTTGACGGTGTCGACCATGCGCCCGAAGAAGCCGGCGCGCTCCACCGCGTCCTGGACCACCAGCGGTTCGGTGCGCAGCACCTTGCCGTCCAGCGTGAACTGCAGCGTGCCGACCTGCTGGCCCTTGGCCAGCGGAGCGATCAGCGGATCGGTCCGTTGCGCCACGGGCTTGAGTTCGCCGGCCTTGCCGCGCGGCACCGCGATGGACACCGGGTTGGGCGGGCCCAGCTTGACGTTTTCGGCGGTGCCTTCCCACACGCGGGCATCGATGCCGGGCTGGCTCTTGTCGAAGAGCTTCACGGTGTCGAAGTTCTGGAAGCTCCAGTTCAGCAGCTTCAGGCTTTCTTCGGCGCGCGTGGCTTCGCTGTCCGTGCCCACCACGACCACCAGGATCCGGCGGTCGCCGCGCACCGCGGTCGACACCAGGCAGTAGCCGGCCGAATCGGTGTGGCCGGTCTTCATGCCGTCCACCGAGGGATCGGACCACAGCAGGCGGTTGCGGTTGGGCTGCGTGATCTTGTTGTAGGTGTAGCTCTTCTGCTTGTAGTAGTGGAAGAAGTCCGGATGGTCCGTGATCAGATGGGCGGACACCGTGGCCAGGTCGCGCGTGGACGTCATGTGCTGAGGATCCGGCAGACCGGTGGCGTTCATGAAGTGCGTGTTCTTCATGCCCAGGCGGTCGGCCTCCTGGTTCATCAGCGAGGCGAAGGCGGCTTCGCTGCCGCCCACGGCTTCGGCCAGCGCCACGGACGCGTCATTGCCCGACTGCACGATCATGCCCTGGTTCAATTCGTCGACCGTGACCGGCTTGCGCGGTTCGATGAACATGCGCGAACCGCCGGTGCGCCAGGCGTGCTCGGACACGGGCACCGTCTGCTCCAGCGTCAGGCGCTTTTCTTCCAGCGCGTTGAACACGACATAGGCCGTCATGATCTTGGTCAGCGAGGCCGGCTCGACCTTCGTGTCGGGGTTGGAGGCGGCCAGCGTCTGGCCGCTGTTCACGTCGATAACGATCCACGCCTTGGCCGCGATGGTGGGCGCCGGCACGGCCGACACATCACCGACAGGCACCGCGCCCGAGGCCGTCGGCGCCGGCGCCGGCGCCGCGGCGCCGGTCGCGGCGGGTGCGGCGGCGGGGGCCTGCTGCGCCCAGGCCGGCATCGAAGCGGCAAGCATCGCGGACAGCACCGCGCCTGACACCAGGCGGCGGGTAAAGACAACGGGGGAGTGAGCGGAGTAAGGCAAATTCTTCATCGGCAACGTGGGTCCAGGAATGACGCCCGCCGGGGCGGGGCAAGTGGCTGACAATTATAGGCAGTCGATCAGACTCGTCTGCCCCGCGCGGGGTTCCCCGGGTGCTTAAAACATGCAACCTGATGCAACCTGCGGCCCCGCCGCGGCGCGGACTCAGTCCAGCGCCACCTTCAGGCGCGCCTGCACCAGTTGGCGCAACACGAGCAGCTTTCCGTGGAAAAAGTGCGATGCGCCAGGCACCACCACCACCGGAATCGAGCGCGGGCGCGCCCAATCCATGGCCTCGGACAGCGGCACGACCTCGTCTTCTTCGCCATGCACCATCAGTGTGTCGTCAGGCACCTGCACTTCGTGCGACTGGAAGCGGTTCACGGCCGGCCCCATCAGCATCAGGGCCGCGGGCAGCACCGTGTCGCCCTGTTCCGCCAGCGCCGCGTAGGTTTGCGCGGCAACGGCGGTGCCAAAGGAAAAGCCCGATAACACCCATGGCGCCTGGGCCAGCTCGGGGTGCAGTTCGCGCATCTGCGCCACGACGGCCAGCATGTCCTGGGTTTCCCCCACGGACTTATCGAACACCCCTTCCGACTGGCCGACGCCACGGAAGTTGGGCCGCACCGCCACCAGGCCGTGCTGCACGCACGCGCGCGACAACGTGGTGACCACCTTGTTCTCGCGCGCGCCGCCCTGCAGCGGATGCGGATGCAGCACCAGGGCCCAGCCCCGCGGCGTGCCGCCAGGCCAGTCGATGGCGCAATCGATGCGGCCGGCGGCGCCGACGAATGCGTGGGTTTCAGTGCGTGCAGACATGGCGTGACTCGGCGTGCGAAAAGGGAATGATGTTAACCGCCCGGCCTGGCGGTGGGCGCGGCGGCGGACCGCAAGGTAGCGGCCAGCCATTGCGCCAATTGGTCGGCGGCCTCGTCGCTGGCCTGGCGCAATGCCGTCACGCCGCCCCCGGCATCCAGGGTCGGCGCGGGCGCCTGCACCAGAATGCGCTTCTGATCCACCACCGAGCGGCCGCTCAGCAGCACCGCCTGCAACAGGATGCGCCCCTGGCTGGACTGGCCGTCCTCGGAGAACACCTGCTCGAACTGCGTGAGGGACACCTGCAACTGAGGGGTCTGCAGGTTGACGCGGTCATTCAGCACGGGCCCCTGGCGCGACAGGCGGTCGGCGATGCGCTGGCGCACCAATTCGGCGGGCGAGGAGGCCCAGCGATAGGTCGCGTAGGACTTCGGCGCGGCGCTGTCGCCCACTCGCCAGATCATGCTGGTATCGGACAGGGAGGGCACGGCCTGGAACGTCAGCGCGATCGGCTCGCGCGCCGGCAAGGCGGGCACCGGCCGGGCGTCCAGGCCCAAGTCGAATACGGTGGGCGGCGCGGCAACACGGCCTATGCCGCAGCCCGCCAGGGCCAGGCTCAGGGCCAGGGGCAGAATCAGGATGGCGCTGCGGATCTTCATTTTGACTGTCTCCCGAATCCGGCAAAGCCGGGTTCGCCGGGTCCGGGCGCGACGGGCGCGGGGCCGAACAGGAAAGATTGCGGCGTGCTGTCGACACGGCGCAGGGTAACGGCCGCGCCGCGCGCGGCCGCGTTGACGCTGGTCGCCATGCTGGTGATCGCCGGCAGGGTCTCGCCATCCAGCCGCGCGGCGGCCAGGGCGATATCGTTGAGGCTGCGCGTGGCGACGGCCAAGGGGCCGTCGGGCGCATTCAGCCGCGCCAGCGACTGGCGGGCCTGCTGGGCCAGATCGGCGATCTCGCGCGCGGCGCGGTCCGCTTGGCGCGACGTGCTGCCCAGCGACTCCACAAGAGGCCCCAGCTTTTTGAAGGTGGGACCCAGGTCGCGGCTGGCTTCCTTCAGTGACTGCGTGATGTCGGTGGCGTTCTGCAGGCTGGCCGTCAGCGCCTGCACGTTCTGGTCGCTCAGCACGCGCCGCAACTGCTCGGTGGCGACCTCGACATTGGAGATCAGCTTGTCGCCTCGCTGCTCGATGCGGTCGAGAAAGCCGGGGCGCAATGGAATGGCGGCGGGATGCTCGGCCGACGACACCAGGCGCTTGAGCGACGTGCCGTCGTCGCGCAGGTCGACATTGGCCATCCCGGTCACACCCTGCACACCCAGTTCGGCCCAGGTCGATTCGGTGATCGGCGTGTTCGGCGCCACGCCGATGCGGATGCGCACCTGGCCGGGCTTGTTCGGATTCAGCGCGAGCGACTGCACGCGGCCCACGGGCACGCCCTGGTAGCGCACGGCCGATTGCGGATTCAGACCGGTAACGGCCGTGGCCGAGATGATTTCGTAAGGCAGTAGCTGGGTCCGGTCGCGGCCGATCCAGATAGCCGTCAATGCCGCGGCGGCCAGCAGGACCAGCGTGAAGATGCCTGCCATGAGCGCATGACTACGGTTTTCCATGATGCGTTCCCTTCGGTGCCAGATCGCCCAGCGCGCGCAGACCGCGTTCGCCCAGGAAGAATGTGTGAATGAACGGGTGATCCACCTTCAAGACTTCAGGCACCGTGTCGCAAATGATCACCCGCTTGTCTGCCAGCACGGCGACACGCGTGGCCAGCGCCAGCAGCGTGTCCAGATCGTGCGTCACCATGACGACGGTAAAGCCCAGCTGCCGGTGCAGGCTGCGCACCAGGTCCACGAATTCATCGGACCGCAAGGGATCCAGGCCGGCCGTGGGTTCATCCAGGAACAGCAGTTCCGGGTCCAGCGACAGCGCGCGGGCCAGGGCCACGCGCTTGACCATCCCGCCGGACAGGTCCGAGGGGCGCTTGTCCGCGTCGCGCGAAGACAGGCCCACCATGGCCAGCCGGCACATGACGACGTCGCGCACCAGGTCTTCGGGCACCGAGCGCAATTCCCGCAAGGGCAGCGCCACATTGTCGAACACCGACAGCGCCGAGAACAGCGCGCCCGCCTGGAACAGCATGCCCCAGCGGTATGACAGGCGGCGCCGTTCTCCCGCTGTCAGTTCGGACAGCGTATGTCCCAGCACTTTCACCGAGCCCGCCGCGGGCACGTCCAGCCCGATGATCTGCCGCAGCAGCACGGTCTTGCCCGTGCCCGAGCCCCCTACCAGCACCAGGATCTCGCCCGGAAAGACGGTCAGGTCCAGGTTCTCGTGCACGACGTGGTCGCCGAACGCGGTGCGCAGGCCGCGCACGGTGATGACGGGTTCGACGGTGACGCCGTCTTCGGTGAATAGCCGGTTCTGGGTGGCGCTGTTCATCAGATGCCCACCGTGCTGAAGATCACGGCGTAAACCGCGTCCAGCAGGATCACGCCGGTGATGGACGTCACCACCGACGTGGTGGTGCCGCGCCCAAGGCTTTCGGTGTTGGGCTGGATGCGCAGGCCGAAATGGCAGGCGATCAGCGCGATCAGGATGCCGAACGTCACGCCCTTCATCATGCCGATCCAGTAGTTGGTCAGCGAAATGGCGTCGGGCAGCGATTGCAGGAACCATTGCGCCGACACGCCAAGCTGCGCCTGCGCCGCCAGCATGCCGCCCAGGAGGGCCATGGCGCTGGTCCACAGCACCAGCAGCGGCATGGTCACGGCAAGCGCCACCACGCGCGGCAGGATCAGCCGCTGCCCGTGCGAAATGCCCATGACCAGCATCGCGTCCAGTTCCTGCGTGACCCGCATCACGCCGATCTGCGCGGTGATGGCCGAACCGGACCGGCCCGCCACCAGGATGGCCGCCAGCACCGGGCCCAGCTCGCGCACGATCGACACGCCCAGCAGGCGCACGATGAAGCGGTCGGCGCCGATCATCTGGAGTTGCTGCGCCGACAAATAGGACAGCACCACGCCGATCAGGAAGCCCACCAGCGCGGTAATGCCCAGCGCCTGCGCGCCGGTGCGGTACACCTGCGCGGAAATCTCGCGCCACGGCCCCAGCCTGGGCCGGCGCAGCAGGGCGCCCACATCCAGGATCAACTGGCCAAGCATGATGAGCAGGGCCCGGCCATTTTCCGCCGCGCGAAAAATGGCGCTGCCCACGGCACGCACCCACCCCAGGGTCTCCGCCTTGGGAGGCGCGGCCTGGGTCTCGCCCTTGTTCATCGCCAATGCGTTGAAAACGTCCTGCTGCCCGGCCGCCCAGCGTACCCGTTCGGGCAGTTTTTCGCCCCAGGCGTGCCAGATGAGCAGCGCACCTATCGTGTCCAGCCGGCTGATGCCATGCAGATCCCACCGGGCGCCGTCCTTGGACGCGCGCGCCAGCGCCGACCGCCTGCGTTCGACCTCGCCCGCCTGGGCCAGCGCCAGGACGCTCCAATCGCCGCCCACATGGCACACCCCGCCTTCGTGGCGGAAAGGCGCGGCGGCGGTCGCAACTGAAGCGGAATGCGGCATGACGTCGGGATACCGATGCAAAATGTATCGCCAATGATATACGCAGGGGCCTGACGACCGCGAGCCCGGCCCGCGTGCCCTACAATCGCCGCCATGCCCGTTCAAGTCCGCCCTATCGACCTGCCCGCGCCGGAAACCCTAGCCCGGACGCTCGGCACGCGCCTGCCCGCTTTCCAGGACATCGCCTGGACAGAAAGCACCGGATCGACCAACGCCGACCTGCTTGCGCGCGCCCGTTCCGGCGCCAGCGGCGGCAAACCCTGGCTGCTGGGTACGCATTTGCAGGAAACCGGCCGCGGCCGCGCGGGCCGCCCGTGGCAAAACCGCGCCGGCTCCACGCTGATGTTCTCCTGCGCATTCGACGTGCATCTGCCCGCCGCGCAATTGCCCGCGCTGTCCCCGCTGGCTGGTGTAGCCGCCTGCGAAGCACTGCGCGGCGTCGCGGGCTTCGACGCGGGGGGGCTGTGCATGAAGTGGCCCAACGACGTGCAATGGCACGACGCCAAGCTGGCAGGCGTCCTGGTCGAGACCACCCGCAACCCCGGCGGCCGAGAAGCCGGCTACACGGTGGTGATCGGCATGGGCGTAAACCTCATCGGCGCCGCTGATCTGTCGCTTGCGCTGGGCCGCGAGGTCGCCGACTGGACCCAGGTGCAGGCCAATTCCGCCCACGCCGCCACGGCCGCGGATCTGGTCTGCGCCAGCGCCACGGCATGGCATGAAGCCGTCCAGGCGCTCGAGCGCGACGGCTTCGGCGCATTCCAACAACGCTTCGACCGGGTGGACGCGCTGGCCGGCCGCAAGGTGAACGTGCTGGACAAGGGCGCTATCCTTCTCAGCGGCACCGCCTGCGGCGTGGACGCGCAAGGCCGCCTGCTGGTGCAAACGCCCGAGGGCGCCACGCCGATCCTGGTCGGTGAAATTTCGATTCGACGCCAAGCATGATTATTCTCATCGACTCCGGCAACAGCCGCCTGAAGGTGGGTTGGCTGGACGCCAGCAACCCGGACATGCCGCGCGAACCGGCGGCCGTCGCCTTCGACGGTCTCGACCTCGACGCGCTGGACGGCTGGCTGGCGGCGCTGCCCCGCCCGCCGTTGCGCGCGCTGGGCGTGAACGTGGCCGGCGCCGCTCGCGGCACGGCCATCGCCGCCATTCTTCAAAAGCACGGCTGCGCGGTGACGTGGTCGCTGTCGCAGGCCACCACGCTGGGTTTGGTCAACAGTTATCGCACGCCCACCCAGCTTGGCGCGGACCGCTGGGCGTCGTTGCTGGGCGTGCTGTCGCGCCTGCCTGGCGCCCATCCCCCCTTCGTGCTGGCCAGCTTCGGCACCGCCACCACCATCGACACCGTCGGCCCCGACAACGTATTCGCCGGCGGGCTGATCCTGCCCGGCCCGGCCATGATGCGGCACGCGCTGGCCCATGGCACCGCCAACCTGCCGATCGCCAACGGCCAGGTCGTACCCTATCCCACGGATACGCACGAGGCCATCGCTTCCGGCATCGCCGCGGCCCAGGCCGGCGCCGTCGTGCGCCAATGGCTGGCCGGGCGCCAGCGCTACGGCCAGACCCCGCAGATCTATGCGGCGGGCGGCGGCTGGCCCGAGGTGCACCAGGAAATCGAACGGCTGCTGGCGGACGCGGGAGGAGCCTTCGGCGCCGCGCCGGTGCCGGTGTATCTGGACCACCCGGTCCTGGACGGCCTGGCCGCGGTCGCGCGCGCCACCCTGGACGCCATCCCCTGAACGAGGGCCCCGCATGCGAGTGCTCTTCATCCTGATCCTGCTGGCGAACCTGGGGGCCTACGCGCTGGGCCAGGGCTGGCTGGGCGCGCGTCCGGAAGACGAGGGACGCGATACCCGCCGCTTCAGCCAGGAGCTCAATCCGGGCGCCGTGACGCTGGTGCCTAGACAGGCCCCCTAGCAACTGCCCCTTGCGGTCAGTCCAGCCACGGCCCCAACGCGTCCAGCGTTCGCCGGGTCGCGCCGGCGTGCATATCGAACCAGGTCCGCGCGGCCCGGCTCGCGCGCTGCCGCCGCGTGTCGTCGGCCAGCAAGGCCATCGCGATATCCACCGCCTGCGCCGCGCCGGGTGCCCGCTGCGCGGCGCCCGCTTCAATGGCGTCTTCCGCCGCCTGCTGGAAATTGAATGTATGCGGTCCGACGATGACGGGCACGCCGGCCGCACAGGCCTCGATCAGGTTCTGCCCGCCCAAGGGGGCAAAGCTTCCCGCCACGATCGCCACATCCGAGGCGGCGTAATAGAACGCCATCTCGCCCAGCGAGTCGCCCAGCAGTACCGCGATCTCCGGCCCCGGCTCGGCGCCGTCGGATCGTCTGGCAAACGGCAGGCCGGCGTCGGCCAGCAGGCGGGCGGCCTCCTCGAACCGCTGGGGATGGCGGGGGATCAGCAGGAACAGAGGCGCCCCCGGCGTTCCGGAATGCCGCTTGATGGCGTCGATGAAGGGGCCGTCCTCGCCCTCTCGCGTGCTGGCGACCGCGACCACCGGCCTGCCCAGCTTCCCGCGCCATGCCTGCCCGGCCTGCACCTGCGGCGCCGGCAGGACCAGATCGAATTTCAGGTTTCCCGTGACAACGGGCGCGGGCGCGCCCGCCTGAGCCAGCCGCGCCGCATCCTCCGCCGTTTGAGCCAGCACCGCATCCAGCCCGGCCAGGGCCTCGCGCATCACGCTGCCCATCCTGCCCGCCTGGCGCAGGGACGACGCGGAATAGCGGGCGCTGACCAAGGCCATCGGCACCTTCGCGCGGCGGGCGGCCGCCAGCAGATTGGGCCAGATCTCGCGTTCCACCAACAGGCCGCAACGCGGCTGGCGGTTCGCCATGAAGCGGCGGGTCGCACCGGGAAAATCGTAGGGTAGCCAGGCCTGCCGGAGCTGGCCCCGGGCCATGGCGTCCTGGAACAGGCGTGCGCCTTCGGCGCGGCCGGTCGCCGTCATGTGCGTCAGCAGCACGGGCAGGCCACGGTCCAGCAGCGCCTGCAGCAGCGGCTGCGCGGCGCGGGTTTCGCCCAGGCTGACGGCATGCACCCACACAGGGGTCTTCAGCGGGTCGGACGGCCCCGACTGGGCGCGGCCGAAGCGTTCGGGTGAGAAGATCTCCCACTGCCCACCCGCGCGCTTGGCGCGGCGGGCCATCCATAACCAGACCAGGGGCGCCAACGCTCTGAGCGCCAGCGTGTAGACGCCGCGGTTCATGTTACTGGGCCGCCAACGCCTGCTCCACCGAGGCCATCACCGCCTCCCGCGAAGGCGAAGCGCCCCGGTCGCCCAGGCTGGCCGTGTAGTTCGAACCCACCAGAGGGGTTCTCACCGGGGTGGAGGCGCGGTAGATGCCGATGGTGGGACGGCCCAGGGCCGCCGACAGGTGCGTCAGCCCGCTGTCCAGGCCCACCATCAGCCGGGAGCCAGCCAGCAGCCGCGCGACCGCGCTCAGGTCCATGCGCGGCATCACCTCGGCGCCGTCCATCCCCGCCACGAGCAGGCTGGCGCGTTCGGCCTCCTGGTCGTTGCCCGCCAGCAGCTTCAACGTGCAGCCGGCTTCGCGCAGACGGCGAAAGACCGCGCGCCAGTCTTCTTCCGGCCACAGTTTGTCGTTGCGGCTGGCCGACGGCATGATCACCGCATAGCCGCGATCGGTATCCAGGTGATGAAGACGGGGGAGCTCGGTGGTATTCAGCCCGGCGCTGCCCACCTCCAGCGTGGGTTCGGGCGCCTGCGTCGCCTGGCGGGCAAACGCCTGCAGGCCGAAATCCGGAAGGCCGGCATGCTGATAGCCGAAGGCCAGCCCCGCCAGCTTGCGCTGACGGATCACCGCGGGCTGCCAGAATTCCACGCGGTGGCGCACGTTGTAGAAGAGCGAGGCCAGCGGTTCGCGCGCCGAACGCCAGTCCAGTCCATGCCGCACGCCGCGCGCCTGGCGCACCAGCCATGCAGACTTCAACAGGGCCTGCATATCCAGGACGATGTCGTACTGCACCGAACGCAGGCGTTCGCGCAGGGCGCGGCGCTCGGCCCGCACCTGCGCGGACCACCACGACTTGCGCCAGCGTCGGTGTGCAACCTTGATGACCTGATTGACGGCCGGATGCCAGGCAGGGATATCGGCAAAGGCTTCCTCCGCGATCCAATCGATCTGGGCATCCGGGACATGGCGGGCTATGTCGGATATCGCCGGCAGTATGTGCACGAGATCGCCTAAGGACGAGGTTCGGACTATGAGAATGCGGGTGGGCATCAAAGCAAAGACGGTTCTGTCGGAAAAGCGAATGTACAACACAACGCTCACCCCGCCCCCTCCGGGTTCATGATCGGGTTGACGGCGGGGCGCCGAGCAGTGATCCGCTCGCTGTATGACGGTTACCGCCAGACCGCTGGGGCTTGCGCTTTGCGCCCCGTTACACATCCCGCGGAGGCCTATCGGGCATAATATGGCGGTCAGAATCCCCGCATTGTGCGATCTGGCCAAAAATTATCCTCGAAAGCCGCGCCAGACCGTGCTTTTTCACGGCGACAAAGATGACATCGAATAATATGCCGACAAAACCCGTCGATTTTCCAAACGTTATTGACCTGCTAATTTCCTATTGGAAATTATTACTTGTGGCGATCATTCTAGGCGCCATTATTGGCGTCAGCCTGGCGCCAAAACGTCCCCCGATATGGACGTCCGGCGCCCTGGTTAGACTTGCCCAGATCACCGGCCCCGCGCCGCTCGTCGATGCCGCCACGGTGACAGCCATCGTGCAACAACCCAGCTTTGTCAGCGACGCGCTCGAAAAGGCCGGCCTGCCGCGCGACGTGTACGCGGACCCGAAATCGAGCCTGGCGCAAAGAACCCTCGTCGCCATTCCGCAGCGCAGCCCGAACCTGCTTCAGTTGCAGGTCCAGGGATATGCGCCGGAAGACGCCAAGCGCATCATTGAAGGCGCAGTGGCCACGCTGCAGCAACAAACGGCAGAACCCTTCGAAGACGGCATTCAGGAACGCAAACGCAGGCTTGCAGAACTGGAAACACAACTGGCCAATAACGTCGCGGAGCGCAATGCGGTCATCGGCGCGCTCAAGTCGGGCCAGTTGCCGACCAACACCCATTTGCCGGACACGCTGGTCATTTCGTACGTGCTGCGCGGCAATGAAATCGAGTCGGGCCGCCTGCACAGTATGATAAGCGCCTTGCAGGACCAGTTGAATCCCACCCGCACCTTCAACACCAAGCTGGCCGCCCCGGTCTCGGTTGCTCCGGTGGCGCAAGGCGGCGGCAAGCTGGTCAGCGCCGCAGTCGGCGCGCTGTTCGGATTAGTCCTTGCTTTTGCGCTCGCCCTGGTTCAAACGATGGTGCGTGCGCGGCGTCCGCTGAGCACACTCATCAACCGCGGCTGACAGTGCTGGTTGCAAATCATGTCGCACGCTGACACGCTTACGGCCCATCCCCATCCGGACAACGGCTCCAGGATGGCGAAGCTGTTGGCGACTGGCGCGTTTTCCGTCATCTTCCCGGCCTACATTGCCTACCAGATCCTGGTGCAGAAAGCCGTCATCCGCCCTTATTTGGGCGGGTACTTCACCGCCGGTATCGCATTAGCCCTGCCGCTGCTACTGCTCGCAGCCTACGCGGGCGCACGCCCGCGCGTGCGCGCAGATCTGGTGGAATGGCTGTTCCTGCTGTTCATGACGCTGTTCGGCCTTAGCGTCGCCCAGGGCCTATTTCTACAGGTGTCGCCGGATATCGTGCGGCCCAATGCCCTCGCCTGGGTCACATTCGTCGTGCTCTACCTGTTCGGAGCTCTGTTCCCGTGGGGCAACATGGCCGCGACGTGCTGGGCGCAATTGATCTTCCTGGGCCTGCTGCCACTGATCCTACTCAACTCCACGGGCGGCCAGCTGATTGGCGGGGGCTACATCGCGCCAGAAATCGGCATGGAATTGAATTATCAGGCCGTCGCGATGGCATTCATCGTGATAGCGCTGGCGGCGATTCCGCCGGCACGCGTGCTGGTCAGATACGGCGCCTATGCTTTCGCAATTCTCTCGCTGTACATGATAGGTGCACGTTCCGAATTCGTGGCCTTCGTCATCATGTGCGCCGTGATTGAATTCTGCATGGCCAAACGCAAGGTGCTTCTGGTCGCATTGGGCATTGCCGGGCTAATCGCTCTGCTATGGCTGGCCCATACGATGTTCGGCACGCTGCCGGGCAGCCGCATTCTAGGCTTGTCGGATATCAATGATGACCCCTCGGTCATCGCCCGGGCGGCGTTGACGACCAATGCCTGGCTATCGATCTCCAACGCCCCGATCATGGGTAACTATGGCAGCTACCTGCCTGGCAACTACGCCCACAACATACTGTCCGCGTGGGTCGACATGGGTTATGCGGGCCTCGTGACCCTGGTGCTTCTACTGGTGTTCGCCGGCACCAGCCTTATCCTGGCCTACCGGCACATGATCCGCACACCGGTGTTCCTGGTGACAGCGGCGCTGCTGGCGGCGAACCTGGTGCTGCTGCTGGTCGCCAAGCACTACACCTATCAGTTGTTGCCGATCGCGCTGGGCGCCTATCGCAGCTTGCGGCTCCAGAACGCGCGAATGCAAGAGGCCGCTCAAGTCAGCTAGGCCCGCCGGCCTCGGGACCAGAGGCGGGTTGCCGCCCCTCCCCGGATCCGGTCTGCTCGGATCACTCCACGTGCCGGATGTGCTTGGCGGGATTGCCCGCCACAATGCTCTTGTCCTCGACATTGCGCACGACCACCGCGCCTAACCCCACGACGGCTTTTTCGCCTATCTTCAGTTGGTTCAGCACCGACGCATTAGGCGCGACCCAGGCCTGCCCACCGATGCGCACCCCGCCGCTAATTTCTGCACAAGCGATCACGAACGCATCTTCGCCCACTTCGACGTTATGCGCGATATGCACATGATCGTCGATCTTCGCGCCGCGGCGGATCCACGTATCGCCCAGCGTTCCCCGGCACACGGTAGTCAGCGAGCCGATCTCCACGTCCTCCTCGATGATGACGCGACCCAGATGGGGAAGCCGCAAGGCCTTACCGTCAACATCGCGCTCGAAGCCGAATCCGTCTTCTCCGACGACAGCGCAGGATTTAATGATGCTGCGCGCGCCAATGACGACTTCGTCCTGGATGACGACATTGTGGAGGATGCGCGCGCCCTCACCGATCACCACGCCCTTGCCCAGCACGACGTTCTGGCCGATGACGGCGGTGGGGTGTATGACCGGTTCCGCCTGGGACCACTCATAACCCGCCACCGATTCGATGAACGACAGCGCCCGCGCAAAGTCGAGCCGGGGTGTCGCCGACACCAGCGCATGCCCCTTCACCAGCCCTGCATGTTCCGCCGCGACGATCACCACAGCATCCGCCTGGGCCTTCTCCGCCCAAGCGCCGGATTTCGCAAAGCACAAGGCTCCCGCGATCGCCTGGTCCACCGGCGAGATGGACGTTATCGGGACATCGTCAGTCAGCGTCTCCAGGCCGAGGTGTCGGGCGACGTCATTGGCCGATACCGGCTTGCTTACTGCTCTACCCATCGGATCACCTCAAATGCTTCCGCATAACGCATGCCGACCTGGCAACCGCGCTGTACCGCCAGGCTGTGGATCAACTCATCGTAATTCGGCGCGCGGAAAGCCTGGGACTTATAGGCCGCCAGCGCGCGTATCTTGCACTGCAGATGTTCTTCTTCCACGCCGTGAAAAAACGTCAGGTCCGTGTGGCGGTTGTTCCACGGAATCTCATAGCCCAGAATAGTTGCGCGCTTGAAAGCCCTGAAAGCCTCGCGATTGATGACTTCATGATCCTGGTGCGTATCGTAGGAATTCGGGCCCACCACCACATCGGGGTCGATTTCCTTGCGCAACTTAACCATGGCTTCGAGGATTTCCTGACGGTCGCGCGGAAAGTACCGGACGCGGAACTGGAACACCTGCAAACGCTCCGCGGGCAGGTTGATTTCCTTGGCGGCATCGACGATCTCCGTGCGCAGGATATCCTGCGGCAGGCCGGCGGGCACGGACTCCTCGGCAGCCGAAAACGCCGCGTAATACACCTCATGCCCTTGGGCTGCCCATTTGGCCATCGAAGCGCCGCAGCCCCATTCACCATCATCCGTGTGAGGGCCTAGGACCAGATACTTCTTCTTCAACATATTCTCCTGGAACAAATCAGAACGCGTTCAGCGCTGCATTCTCTGGTTTCCGATCCGGCAGCCTTAGCGCAGCACTGCCTCATACGTTTGCTTCGCCGATTCGCTATCTAGGGTGGAATTATGCCAAAGCAGCGTAAAACACCCTTGGACGGCCTCGCAGGTGTTGCGAAGCTGGCGCAACTTGTGCACGGCCGGCTCGCCCAGCCCCAAACCCATGTAATAGGGTTCGATGATGGTGGCTTCCATCGCCACCAGCGGCCGGATGCGGACATTCAGGCTGCGATTCGCATTGGCGTCATAGGCCGGATACTCGAAGCAGGTTCCGCAGCGAAAACCTGCGGCGTCGGCGTAGGACAGCGTCGAATCATAGCTAAATTCCGCAGCCTCCCATCCGTACAGAGTACGCGGATGCTCCCATCGGAGATAGTGCATTCGGCCGCCCCAGACATCCTGCGTAATGCCTTCTTCCTGGCATACCGCGCGCAGTCGCGCAGCTTCCGCAACGATCAACTGCGGCTGCTGATAGGTGCCAAAACTGGGATGTAAGCCGATTTCGTGCCCTCGCGCGTGAATCTTGCGCAGCAGTGCCCGCATGGCGGGATGCTCGATCTCGTAGTCGGCATCCCGGCCAGCGTCCGTCCTGCCGCAGATGAAGTAGAAGGCACTCACCAGACCATGCCTGTCGGACAGGTCCATCAGCCAATCGAAAGTATTGTTGGGATCGCGCCCGCTGATGGCCGACCGGGATCCGAGGCGCATCGACGGTGCCAGCACGGCACCTGCGTAGTCGCGGCGCCGCAGCACATCGCCCGCCACCTTGCGCAAGAACGCCGCGGCGGAGCCAAAGGCGTACCGACTGGGCTGATCCACGTCATGAGACAGCTTCATCGAACTTCGATGCTGAGTGAAGGCGAAGCCTGGCCACTGCAATCGCATGACCTGACCCAGAATATGCAGCCATTCATCCACGATCGGCCGCTCCAGATAGCCGTGAGCCGCCGCATGCGAAGCCGAACTGGGAAAACGGCCGAAGGCATCCAAGTCCCTACGGCCCAATTCCTCGACACGGGCAAGCGCCCAAAAGATCAGGCCGAGCACATCGTATCGAATCCGGAACAGGCCATCCGCCCGCTCGATCAGCGGCTTTGCCAACTCCCGCGCGCCGGGCGCGGGCAGCGGCGCGGACAGCGCCGACGTCCAGCCTTCGCGCTCGGCATCCCAGTGCGCGCACGCCAGATCGGCCCCTGGCTGCGTAAACACGCCGACGTCCGACTGTAGTTCGATCCGGCCTTCCGCATCCGCGCGGCGGATGCTCAGCATTCCCGGCGAGGACTCGATCACGAAACCCGGGCCGAACCGTTCGCACAGGATGACCGTCAACCACGATTGGGCGGCGGCCGGATACTGCTCCCGCGCAAGCGCACCCGTCATTGGAATCTCTTCTTGATCATATTGAACGCAAACAGGGGCATGCGATGCAGGCGATCCCAGCGCAACGCATTGCAGGTTATGCAGGTCGGGGAATCACAGATCGTGAACTTCGGGTCTGCTTGCAGCACGCTGCAATCGATCTGATAGCACTCCGCCGCCGGCCCGATGATGGAATAGGCAGCCCCGACCATGCCGGTGCGCAACAATCCATGCGCGACGTAATGGCCATACATTTTGTAGAACGAACTGGAGCACATGCCCGGGTCGCGTCGGCGGAAGAGCTTGAGCTGCCCACGCTCATCCTCGTAGAAGGTCGAATTAAGCCAAGGAAAAATCACCCGTCTAGACAGGCCGAGATCGACTTCCGCCAGGTGCGTAGTTGTAAAACCGGGACTGCTCTGCACGCACCCCACCAGCATGCACTTTCCTCGCAGCTCGATCAGGGTGCGGATCGGCTCATAGGCTGGCGATTCTGGGCCATGCCCCTGAGTCAGACGCAGCGCCTGCTTGCCGATTGCCACATAAGAGCACATCGGATGTCGGCTGCGTTCCGCGCCTTCGTACTCGATCATGGCATTGGGCAAAGCGCCCGCATAACTCTTCTTGCTGACATGGAACCGATTCTCCGGATCGGGCCTGCGTATAAACGCCGTATCGGTAAACGCCAAGGACATGATCGTGCCTTCCGGCCCGACTGCGCGCAACAACGCCCCGATGAAGGCATTTGCCCCACCGTCGATTCGTCCCACAGCGCCCAGTCCCGCGCGGATAAGAACGGTATCGCCTTCGGCGATGCCCATCTCACGAAAAGACGCAATCAGATCGTCTGAACCGATTCTGCTCATAGTTGGTCCCAAAAAGGCCTGGACAATTTCGGCACTACCCGCGTAAACCACCGGCTGCCCGGTACTGCATGGCAAAGTGCGCGATGTACATGACGCAAAAGCCAGCCACAAGGAACGAAACGGAGTACAGAAGTGAATTGAAGAAGAAATATCCCGCGTAAATGGCCGCGACAACGACGACCAGGCGGCTGATTTGCCAGACCAGGTCCGCCCGGTACATTTTGGTCAGCAATACCGTGTAACTCAAAGTCGATCCCATGGTCTGGAAGAAAACCAGCACTCCCAGAATCGCCGCAATCTTGCCGGCTTCCCGCCAGGCTTCACCAAAGACAATCGGAAACAAGGCCGGCGCCGCAATCACGGCAACCAGCGCGGGCACCAATCCCAGCAGCGCCAGCCGCTTTGCGGTTCTGATGAATATACTGCGGCAATGGCCGTCCCTATTAAAGCTCGCCGCGGCTTCCTGGCGGTAAACCTCGCCTATCGACGCCGCAATGAATGCCGAAGGAATGACCAGCATGCGGTCGGCCAGGGAATAGAACCCTGCCGCTTGAGAGCCATACAGGAAGGTCAGCAACAAGATGGGAGTCTGACTGGAAACCACGTTCGCCAGTTGTCCCACGATCATGAATCTGGGAAAGTCCTTATAGCGCTTGGCGGCAGCGAACACACGGCGTAAGCTCGCTGTCCGCCAAAAAGCCCGGAAGTCGCGCACGCTGGCCCGCCAAAGCCGGAATGTCATGCAGGCTGCACCCAAGGCGTGGCCCAGCACCAGGCCAAGCGTCGTGAACAGCAGGGCGCCGGTCGTCAATTGCCCTCCGCACAGTGCCGCCGACTGAAAGACCCTGGCCTGCGAAATCTGCTTGTACTGCTTGCGCCGAATCGACCACGCCGTAAGAATCTGCGTGGCGGTCAGCAGAAATATCCCTATCGTCAGCAACGGAAATAGGATGGGGACTGGCAGGTAGCGTCCGATGAACTCGGGCAGCAGCAGCGCCAGTACCCCGGAAGTCACAAAGAACACTGCGCAGAACACCGCCGTCAGTCCGAAAGCCACCAGCGCCAGGTAATACGCATAGCGGTTGGACGGCGCCAGGACTATCGTCAATTCGAATCGGCCCGACGCAACGACAACGCCAATGGCGCACAGAGACAGGTACAACGCCATATAGCCGAACTGCTCTGGCGAGAACAGCCTCGACAGCAGCGGGCTTATCAGGATGGGAATGACCAGCGCGAGCGAACTGCCGCTCAGTACGGTTAGAACATTCTTCGCAAAATCGCTCTTGATTTTCACTAGGGCTCGTCGGAAACAATAATGAGGCGGCGCGGGCCGGCATGCGCCGGCCTTGTCCGGCCGGGCCCATTCCCAGGCTAGTGCGGCTGCAGCAGCCGTCGCGCCATGCGTTCGTAGTCCAAGAGTTCCTCCGCGATCGCGAACGATTTGCCGGACATAATGCCGATCTGGTCCTTGTCCTTCTCGAAAGACAGGAATGCGACCTCCAGGCCCTTAAGGTCGTTGACCTTCCAGCCGTTGCCATCGACAAACGGCACATGGCTGGGCACATCGTCCAGCAATACGGCGCAACGCGCGCAAAGACTGATCTGCATCGTTGCCGACTGAGTTCCAGGTTGTACATATACGTCGGCCGCGCAAAGCAGGTCATACAGGCCTTCGGCGGTCTTCCAGCCCAGGAACCGGGTGCGCGGATCAGCGGCTATGAGCCGTTCGACCTCGTCCTTTAGAGATTCGGAAAGAATGCCGGCGACGAAGAAACGGAGTTTGGGGTCGGTTGTTCTCGAGAACGCCTGAAGGCTTTCGATCAGCATTTTTCTTTTCCAATCGAATTTCCCCGATTGAACAAAGAGGACCTCGTCGTCCGCAACCCCATATTGCTGGCGAACGCGCGTACGGGTATCAGAATAATGCGGATCGCGCGCCAGTTGACCTCCCAGGGGGAAAAATTCCAGCTTTTCTTCCGGAATTCCGTATTGCTTGCGGCAAAAATCCATCGTCTCCAGCGAGATACACAACACTTTTTCTATTTGCGGCAGGCTTCTTTTTATTATCAACCTGTAATACAAGCCGTGCAGGACATGCTTGGAAAAGAAACTGCGCGCGCTGTTGTGCGCGTCCTCATGGCTGTCCACGTAGAACACCGTGCGCGGATTTCGCTTCTTGTAGCGGGCGACGGTCAACAGTTCCCAGCCGCACAATCCGTGGAACATGATGACGTCCGGCTTGAGTTCCTCGAGCAGCCGGTAGATTCCCTTGTGGATGCGCAGCTTCTGCTGGACACGCGGGGGAAACGGGCCCGAATAAGGCAGGCGGATGACCTTAGCCCCTTCCTGCCCCATATAGCTGGCGGGCTCGACATAGCCAAGGTTCATGTTGTCGACGAAGGTCTCGGTCGACGCGATCACGGTAACGTCATGCCCTTGCCTGACATGCTCGCGTATCAGTTCATTTTCCTGATAACGGTATCCGTCGATGTAGAAACAGGAAACGCAGAGATGGACGATCTTCACAGCAAGCCCTTGCCTTTCAACAGCGATTCCGGATCCGTGAACATCGGCGCGATCGCCGTCAGTTCGTCGTCCGGAAGATTCCACCACTGCAGGCGCAGCATGGCCTCGGAAACTTCCGGCGAAAACCGGGCCCGGATTGTCCTCGCGGGATTTCCCGCGACGATCGTATAAGGCGGGACATCCTTGGTCACGACGCTACCCATTCCCACCACCGCGCCATCGCCTATCGCGACGCCGGCTTTTATCAGCGCGCGTTCGCCGATCCATACATCGTTTCCGACTCTGGTACGGGGCAGCCACGAATACACATGGCGCGAATACTTTTTCTTCACGCTGTCCTTGTGCGATAGAAATACCGGGCTAGTCGACGCGTATTCGATGGGATGCCGCGCGCCGCCTATGACCACGCCGCTCGCGATGGAACAGAATGCGCCTACATCGCAGGCCACGATGGTGCAATCGTAGCCACAGAATGAATGCCGGCCAAAAGTGGAATCTATAACCGCGCTACCCGATTCGACCTTGGAGGATTCATGAATACTGGAGCCGGAAATGGCAGTTCCCCGCAATTTCTTGAGCGCTTTTGTGTAGAGGTAGCCTAGGGATATCATATTCTCGTCAAAATAATCTGGCTTTCGTCCGCGGCGCCACAGCGCATGGAGAAAATTCAACGCAATTTACGACACCGCCAGGAACATACTCCCGGTCGCAAATGGCAGTGATTTGCATTGCGCCAAACATAAACGCAAGGCCGAGCCGAAAATGCCGCAAAGCTTGGCTGAAATTGTCGACAAGTTTCGAACCAAACCCGGCGCGCCTCCGGAAAAACAGGAGTGTAGTTGACAAACAACAGAGCATAAATTGGTCAAACTTTCCGACCAAAGCACACAGCGCCTCCCTGGCACCCTGCAGGCATCTATAGTATAGTGGACAGTCGCTCGATTGGCAGTACGCCTCCCCTTATTCCTGAGTGAAATCACCGCCGCCAGCGGCTACTTCAAAGCGCTTCCTATCCGCCTCGCTCCCCATATGGCCGCCATTTTGAGTAAAGCAAGCCGGCCGCGGGGCGCCAGGAAGCCGGGCTTAAAAGCGATGACAGGTCCGCTGCAGCGTTGCCTGCCTCTACATGCCCTCGCTCGTACCGGCGCCTGCCGGACGCTGGATCAATTGCCAACTTTCCACAACGCAGATGGGTGGCCCGGTCAGGCTGGCATCCGGCAGGTCTTCCTGACACCGTTGATTCCGAGCAGCCAGCCATTGGCGCTGCAGCAGTGCATACCGCCACGCGCCACGCAGAGGCCGACCAGTAGGCGTCCCCCTTAATGAATATGAAGGGCGGATGCACTTATTAACGGCTCATAACTTTCCAAAACGATTCACTCGATACCCATGATGAAGAACTTCGCTCTTATCGGTGCCGCCGGCTATATCGCTCCGCGACATATGATCGCCATCAAGGAAACCGGAAATCAACTGGTTGCCGCGCTTGATCCCAACGATTCCGTCGGGATTATCGACAGTCATTTTCCGGATGCGGATTTTTTTACCGAATTCGAACGATTCGATCGCCATATCGATAAACTGCATCGCGCCGGCGATTCCAAGCGCGTTGATTATATTTCGATCTGCTCGCCCAATTATCTGCACGATTCTCACATGCGCTTCGCATTGCGTTCGGGCGCCGATGCCATCTGCGAAAAGCCGCTGGTTCTGAATCCCTGGAATATCGACGGGCTTTTGGAAATCGAACGTGACACCGGCCGCAAGATCAATACCATTCTGCAACTGCGCGTGCATCCCGCAATCGTTGCACTGCGCGAGAAAGTCCAGGCCAGCAAGAAAACGACCAAGCACGAAGTTGACCTCACCTACATTACTTCGCGTGGCCACTGGTATCTGCAATCCTGGAAGGGTGATCAGCGTAAGTCGGGCGGCATCGCCACGAACATCGGCGTGCATTTCTTCGACATGCTGCACTACATCTTTGGCGAGCTTCAGGACAACGTCGTCCATCAGTCTGACGACACCAAGGCCGCTGGTTATCTGGAATACGAGCACGCGCGCGTTCGCTGGTTCCTATCCGTCGACTTCCAGGATGTGCCCCAGGCGCAGCGCGATGCCGGCCAGCGCACCTTCCGCTCCATCACCGTGGACGGCGACGAGATCGAATTCTCCGGCGGTTTCACCGACCTGCACACGCGCAGCTATCAGGAAATCCTGGCCGGGCGCGGTTTCGGACTCGAGGAAAACCGGGTCGCCATCAGTACGGTAGCCACCATCCGGCAGGCCCCTCTCGCGCCGCTCACGGGCGACTACCACCCCTTCCTGAAGAAATGAGCCACTATCAGCACCCCAGCGCCATCGTCGATGACGGCGCTCAAATCGGCGACGGTTCGCGCGTCTGGCACTTCGTGCACGTGTGCGGCGGTGCCCGCATCGGCACCGGCGTTTCGCTGGGACAGAACGTCTTCGTGGGCAACAAGGTCGTTATTGGCAACGACTGCAAGGTGCAGAACAACGTGTCAGTCTACGACAACGTCACGCTTGAAGACGGCGTGTTCTGCGGCCCAAGCATGGTCTTCACCAACGTATACAACCCGCGTTCGCTCATCCAGCGCAAGGATCAGTACCGCGACACGCTGGTCAAGCGCGGCGCCACCTTGGGCGCCAATTGCACGGTGGTATGCGGCGTCACCGTGGGCGCGTTCGCCTTCGTCGGCGCCGGCGCGGTGGTCAACCGCGACGTGCCCGACTTCGCGCTGATGGTCGGCGTTCCCGCGCGTCAGATCGGCTGGATGAGCGAGTTCGGCGAACAGCTGGACCTGCCGTTGCAAGGCAGTGGCGTGGCGCTCTGCCCCCATACCACTGCCCAATATGTGCTCAATGGCAGTGTTGTGACCAAAACGGAAACCAAGGCATGATTGATTTCGTCGACCTCAAGGCTCAGCAAGCCCGCATCAAGGATCAGATCGATGCGGGCATCCAGCGTGTGCTTGCGCATGGCCAATTCATTCTGGGACCGGAAGTCGCGGAGCTCGAGCAGAAGCTGGCCGCCTATGCCGGCGCCGAGTACTGCATCAGCTGCGCCAACGGCACGGATGCCTTGCAGATCGTGCAGATGGCCCTGGGCATCGGTCCCGGCGATGAAGTCATCACCCCGGGCTTCAACTACATCGCAACGGCCGAAACCGTCGCCCTGCTCGGCGCCAAGCCCGTTTACGTGGACGTCGACCCGCGCACCTGCAACCTGGATCCCGCGAAGCTCGAAGCGGCGATCACCCCGCGTACCAAGGCCATCATTCCGGTTTCGCTGTACGGCCAATGCGCCGATCTCGATGCCATCAATGCCATTGCCGAACGGCATGGCATCACCGTGATCGAGGATGCGGCGCAAAGCTATGGCGCGACGTACAACGGCCGCAAGTCCTGCAACCTGAGCTCGATCTCGTGCACCAGCTTCTTCCCGAGCAAGCCCCTGGGCTGCTATGGCGACGGCGGCGCGATCTTCACGAACGACCCGGAACTGGCGCGCGTCATCCGCCAGGTGGCCCGCCATGGCCAGGACCGGCGCTACCACCACGTCCGCATCGGCGTGAACAGCCGGCTGGACACGCTGCAGGCCGCGATCCTGCTGCCGAAGCTGGAACTGCTGGATGAAGAACTGGCGCTACGCGACCAGGTCGCCGCCAGCTATACCACCGCCTTTCAGGCCGTGGGCATTGCCGATACACCTTATGTGGCGGATGGCAACGTCAGCGCTTGGGCGCAATACACCATCCTGGTGCCTAATCGGACCGCCTTGCAGGAATACCTGAAGGCCGAAGGCATTCCGACGGCCGTGCACTATCCGATTCCGCTGAACAAGCAGCCGGCGGTGCGGGATGACACGGCCAGCCTTCCGGTGGGAGACCGCCTGGCTGAACAGGTCATGAGCCTGCCCATGCACCCTTACCTGACCCCGGATCTCGTGCAGCAAATCGTTCAGGCCGTCGCACAGGGCATAGAACGCACCTCGCGAACCTGACGCCCTTCCCCTGGGTGCTGCCGGGGCAGGCGCAAGCCTGCAGCAACAGCGCGCCAGGGCATACTGTTATCAGCATGCGGGCCAGCCCGCCAGAACGGGGCGCCGGACCTTGCCGCAAGCCTTACGCCAGTACCGACACAACATGAGCCAAAGTTACCGCATCTGCACACGCACCATCATGGATACCAGCGATCCGAACATTACGTTCGACGACCGCGGCGAATCCGACTACTGCGCGAATTTCGACACGCAGATCAAGCCTAACTGGCATACCGATGCCCGCGGCCAGGCCGAACTCATGCGGACGGCCGAGAAGATCAAGGCACAAGGCAAGGGCAAGGACTTCGACTGCATCATCGGCCTGAGCGGGGGTTTAGATAGTTCGTACACCGCCTATATCGCTAAGGAAAAAATGGGCCTGCGCCCCCTGCTCTTTCACGTCGATGCTGGCTGGGATACCGACCAGGCCGTCGGCAACGTGGAAAAACTGGTCGATGGCCTGGGACTAGAGTTGTACACCGAGGTCATCAACTGGGAAGAAATGAAAGATCTTCAGGTCGCCTTCCTGAAGGCGCAGATCCCTGACCAGGATCTGCCCCAGGACGTTGCGTTTTTCTCAGGGCTTTATAAGTTCGCCAATAAGCACAAGCTCAAATACGTGCTAACGGGCGGCAACTATTCAACCGAATGCTGTCGCGAACCGGAAGAATGGGGCGGCTACCCGGGTATCGACAAGCGCCTCATCCTGGATATCCACAAGAAGTTCGGCAAGCGCCCGCTCAAGACGTTTCCGATCGTCGACATCCTGACGTACAAGCTGTACTACCGCTACGTGCTGGGCATGCAGGTCTTCAAACCGTTGAACCTGGTGCCATACATCAAAGCCGACGCCGAGCAAGAACTTGAATCGCGCTTTGGCTGGAAGAAATTCCAGCACAAACATCACGAATCGCGCTTCACCCGCTTCTACGAAGACTACTGGATGCCCCGCAAGTTCGGCTACGAAAAGCGCCGCGCCCACTTCTCCAGCCTGATCCTGACCGGCCAGATGACGCGTGACGAGGCCCTGGACCGCATTTCGCGTCCCGAACTCGATGAGCACTTTTCGCGCCAGGAATTCCGCTACGTCGCGCACAAGCTGGACCTGACTGAAGACGAGCTGCAGGCACTTTTCGACGGTCCGAACCGGACCTTCCGCGATTACGCCAACAAGAAGGCGCTGATCGGGCTGGGCGCGACCGTCATGCAAAAGGTCGGCCTGGAAAAGAGGCTTTTCCGATGATCGCCATTATTGACTACGGCCTGGGCAACGTCCTGGCGTTTGCCAATATGTACCGCCGCATGGCGGTGCCCGTGTCCATTGCCCGCACCGCCCAAGACCTGGCGGGCGCAACCAAGCTGATCCTGCCTGGCGTGGGCGCATTCGACTACGCTATGGATTCGTTCCGCCGTTCCGGCATGTACGACGTCGCGGTCGAACGCGTGACCAAAGACGAGGTTCCGGTACTGGGCATATGCGTCGGCATGCAGATGCTGGCGGGCGGCAGCGAAGAGGGCTCCGAAGCGGGCCTGAATTGGGTGCCCGGCATGGTCCGCAAGCTGGATACCACCCATTTCACGCAGCGCACCCAATTGCCGCACATGGGCTGGAATGACGTTTATCCACGCCAGGCCTCACCGCTATTCGCCGGCTTGGAAACAGACGCGCGCTTCTACTTTCTCCATTCGTACTATTTCGACTGCCAGAACCAAGACGACACGCTGGCGAGCGCCGAGTACGGCACCAGGTTCGCATGCGCGGTCAATCACAAGAACGTGTATGGCGTGCAATTCCACCCAGAGAAAAGCCACGAATTCGGTGCGCGGCTCCTGAAGAACTTCGCGGATATCTAACGTGCTTCGTCCCAGAATCATCCCCTGCCTCCTGGTCCGAGATAAAGGCCTGGTAAAGACCGTGAAGTTCTCGTCCGACAAATACGTCGGCGACCCGATCAACGCCGTCCGCATCTTCAATGAAAAGGAAGTCGATGAACTGATCGTCGTGGACATCGACGCCACCACCAAGGGTCTCGGCCCTGATCTGAAAATGATCGAGCGCCTGGCCGCCGAATGCCGCATGCCATTCTGCTATGGCGGCGGGGTCAAGACGGTCGAACAGGCGCAGGCCATCATCAGTCTGGGCGTCGAGAAGGTCGCCCTCAGCTCAGCGCTGGTCGAGAATCCCTCGCTAGCGAGCCGGATCGCCGAGAAGCTCGGCCGCCAGAGCGTCGTTGCCGTCCTGGACGTCAAAAAGAAGCGCTTCAGCTCCCGCTACGAGGTTTGGACGCACAATGCAAGCAAGAACACGCATCTGAACCCGGTCGAACTTGCCCCCATACTGCAGCAACATGGCGTGGGCGAGATTGTCATCAATTCGATCGACCATGATGGCGTCATGAATGGCTATGACCTCGGCATCGTCGAGCAGATCCGCAATGTCACGACCGTGCCGATGTCGGTACTGGGCGGCGCGGGCTCCGTCGCGGACATCGGCGAACTCATCAAGAAGTTCGGCATCATCGGCGCTGGCGCCGGCAGTCTGTTCGTGTTCAAGGGCGCCTACAAAGCCGTGCTGATCAACTACCCCCCACTGGCCGATCGCGAAGCGCTGGTGCGCGCGGCGCATCTGCGCAGTGCCTGAGTGGCATTGCGTCGTTCCACAGAAAGAGACATGCGAATATGTTGAAACCTAACGCCAAACTGCTTATCACCGGCGGCACGGGATCCTTCGGCAATGCCGTCTTGAAGCGCTTCCTCCAGACGGACATCGGTGAAATCCGAATCTTCAGCCGCGACGAGAAGAAGCAGGATGACATGCGCAAGCGTTACTCGCATCCGAAGCTCAAGTTCTATCTCGGCGACGTCCGGAACAGCCAAAGCCTGCTGAACGCGACGCGTGGCGTGGACTACATCTTTCACGCCGCCGCACTCAAGCAGGTGCCTTCCTGCGAATTCCACCCCATGGAAGCGGTCTACACCAACATCCTCGGAACCGAGAATGTCCTGGAAGCTGCCATCCGCAACAAGGTGAGCAAGGTGGTCTGTCTGAGCACGGACAAGGCGGTTTATCCCATCAACGCGATGGGAATCTCCAAGGCCATGATGGAGAAGGTCATGGTCGCGAAGTCGCGCGACCTGGACGCGACCGAGACCGTGATCTGCGGCACACGCTACGGCAACGTGATGGCCTCGCGCGGTTCCGTGATTCCCCTGTTCATCGAACAGATGCGGGCCGGCATTCCGCTCTCCATCACCGACCCCGGCATGACCCGGTTCATGATGACGCTGTCGGACGCGGTAGACCTGGTTCTATACGCGTTTGAACACGGCAACAACGGCGACCTGTTCGTGCAGAAGGCGCCCGCGGCTACTGTCCAGACCCTGGCCACAACCCTGGCCCGCATGGTCGGCAAGCCCGAGCATCCGATCAACGTGATCGGCACGCGGCACGGTGAAAAGCTGTACGAAGTCTTGCTGAGCCGCGAGGAAATGGCATGCGCCGAGGACATGGGTGATTACTACCGCATCCCACCCGACCTGCGCGATCTGAATTACGCAAAGTTCGTCGAACAAGGCGAAGAAAAGATCTCGCGCAGCGAAGACTACAACTCGCACAATACCCAACGTCTGAACACCCACGGCATGGAGCAATTGCTGCTGAAGCTGGAATTTATGCAGGCCATCCAGCGCGGCGAGCAAGTGACGCCTGAGGAATAAGCCATGAAGGTTCTCATCACCGGCAGCAACGGGTTCGTTGCGCAGAATCTCATCGCCACGCTGCAAGAACGGAAGGACATCGAGATCCTGCGCTTCACGCGCGATGACGACGCCTCCCGTCTGGACGAGCTGGCGGGCCGGGCCGATTTCGTCTTTCATCTGGCCGGCGTGAACCGCCCCAAGGATCCCGCCGATTTCCAGAGCGGAAACGCCGGACTGACGCAGCAGCTCTGCGCCAGCATCGCTCGTAGCGGCCGGCGCACGCCCGTGATCTACTCCTCGTCGACCCAGGCCAACCAGGACAATCCTTACGGCCTGAGCAAGCGCGAGGCCGAGGATGCCCTCTCGGAGCTGACAGACCAACACGGCTCGCCCGTCTACCTGTTCCGCCTGCCCAACGTATTCGGAAAGTGGGCGCGCCCGAACTACAACTCCGCAGTGGCCACGTTCTGCCACAACGTCAACCGTGGGTTGCCCATCCAGATCAATGATCCAGCCGCGGCGATCACATTGGTGTACGTGGATGACGTCGTCGCCCGCTTCATCGAACTGATGGACGGCGCCGTCGCGGACGACCGGTTCTGCACCGTCGCGCCTCAGTACCGGATCACGGTCGGCGACCTCGCCGCACAGCTGGAAACGTTCCGCGATAGCCGCAACACGCTGATCACCGCGCCCGTCGGCACCGGCCTCGTTCGCGCACTGTACGCCACGTACGTCAGCTATCTGCCGCCCGAGCGTTTTTCTTATGAGGTGCCCAAGTACGGCGATCCGCGTGGCGTGTTCGTCGAAATGCTCAAGACGCAGGACAGCGGCCAGTTCTCTTACTTCACCGCCCATCCCGGCGTGACGCGCGGCGGTCATTACCACCACACGAAAACCGAGAAATTCCTGGTCATCAAGGGACGGGCGCGCTTTCGCTTCCGCCACATCCTGACCGGCGAATTCCACGAGCAGGACACAGATGGCGAAAAGCCGGAAATCGTGGAAACCGTGCCCGGCTGGACGCACGACATCACGAATATCGGCGATGACGAAATGGTCGTCATGCTCTGGGCCAACGAAATCTTCGACCGCGCCCGTCCCGACACTTACGCCCGCCCTCTCTGACATGAAAAAACTTAAAGTCGCCACCGTCGTCGGCACCCGGCCGGAAATCATTAGGCTGTCGCGCGTGCTCGCGAGCCTGGACCGCCATTGCGATCACGTCCTGGTTCATACCGGACAGAACTACGACTACGAACTCAACGAAATCTTCTTCCAGGACCTGGGCATCCGCAAACCGGACCATTTCCTGAGCGCCGCCGGCGCCACCGGCGCCGAAACCATCGGCAAGGTGATTATCGCCACCGACCAGGCCCTGGCCGAGATCCAGCCCGATGCGCTCCTGGTGCTGGGCGATACCAACAGCTGCATGGCGGTCCTGCCGGCCAAGCGCCGCAAGATCCCGACCTTCCACATGGAAGCTGGCAATCGCTGCTTCGACCAGCGCGTGCCCGAAGAGATCAACCGCCGCATCGTCGACCACACCTCCGACATCAACCTGACGTACAGCGACATCGCGCGCGAATATCTGCTGCGCGAAGGCCTGCCGGCCGACCGGATCATCAAGACCGGCAGCCCGATGTTCGAAGTGCTGAACCACTACAGTGATGGTATTGAAGCGTCCGACGTGCTCGATCGGCTCGGCCTGACACACGGGCAGTTCTTCGTGGTCAGCGCCCACAGAGAAGAGAACGTCGACTCGGACCACAACTTCGCCAAGCTGGTAAACCTGCTGAACACGGTGGCCGCGACCTACGGTCTGCCGGTCATCGTCTCTACCCATCCGCGCACACAGAAGCGCGTGGACGCGCTGGGTACCAAGTTCCATGCGAACGTGCGCCTGCTGAAACCACTAGGTTTCAAGGACTACAACAAGCTGCAGATGTCTTCGCGAGCGGTGCTCTCCGACAGCGGCACGATCACGGAAGAGTCCTCGATCCTAAATTTTCCGGCGCTCAATATCCGCGAGGCTCACGAGCGTCCGGAAGGCATGGAGGAAGCATCGGTGATGATGGTGGGCTTGGAGGCCGACCGCGCGCTGCAGGCGCTGGAATTGCTTGCCCATCAGGCCCGAGGCGCTGAACGGGATTTCCGCCTGGTGGCGGACTACAGCATGCCCAATGTGTCCGATAAAGTGGTGCGCATCATTCATAGCTACACCGATTACGTCAATCGCATTGTATGGAAAAAGGCGAATTGAAAATCGCCCTCGTCACCCAATACTTCTGGCCCGAGTCCTTCTCGATCAACGATCTGGTCGAAGCATTGGTATCCCAAGGCCATACCGTGGAAGTCTTCACGGGCAAGCCGAACTACCCCGATGGGAAGATATTCCCCGGATACCAAGCCGAAGGCGCATCCGAAGAATTATTTGCCGACACGGTGCCCGTGCACCGCGCGCCGCTTCGGCCGCGCGGCGCAGGGGGCGCGGCGAACCTTGCGCGCAATTATCTGTCGTTCGTCTGGAATGGATTGCGGCATTTTCCGCGTCAGGCGAAGGGCAAGTCGTTCGACATCGTGTTCGTGTTTTCGCTGTCGCCGATCACCGCCGCAATTCCCGCGATCTATCTGAAATGGCGCCTACGCAAGCCCATGGCCATGTGGGTGCTGGACTTGTGGCCGGAAAGCCTGAGCGCAACCGGCTTTATCAAGAACAAGTTCGTGCTGAACGCGATCGGACTGATGGTGCGCGGGATCTACGCGTGTTCCGGCCTGATCATGGTGCAGTCGCGCGCGTTCATCGACGCGGTTTCCCGCTATACCAACCCGGCCAAGCTGGTCTACTACCCGAACTGCTCGCGCGACACGCCGAACACGCTGTCGCCCGATACGCAGGTACCTCGCATGCTGCTCGATGAACTGCAGTCGCAGTTTTGCGTCGTGTTCGCCGGCAATCTGGGAACGGCGCAGTCCGTCGAAACCCTGGCCGCGGCAGCCGAGCGGCTCAAACATCTGCCCGATGTCCGCATCGTGCTGGTCGGCAGCGGCAGCATGTCGCCTTGGTTGGCGGAACAGAAGCAGATTCGAAACCTGGACAACCTGATCCTTGCCGGCCGCTACCCGGCCAGCGAAATGCCCCAGTTCCTGACGCGTGCGCAAGGACTAATAGTTTCGCTCAAACGCAGCGAAATCTACGCGCAGACGGTGCCGGCTAAGATCCAAACCTATCTGAGCGCCGGCCGCCCCATCCTCGCCTCGATCGATGGCGAAGGCGCCCGCGTTGTCGAGGAGGCCGGCGCCGGGCTGGTCAGCCCAGCCGAAGACGCCGAGCAGTTGGCCCGCAATATTGAGAAACTGCACGGCATGTCCGGCGATTCGCGCGCCTTCATGGGCGAGCGCGGCCGCGCCTACTTCCTGGAGCATTTCGAACTGGAAAAACAGGCTGCCCGCCTGGTCGAACTGCTGCAACAGCACATTGATCGAGGTGAACGATGAGCCCGGCGATTACCGTAGGTGTCCTGGGCGCGACTTCGCCAGCGGGCCAGCAAGTACTGGCCAAGCTAGCCGCAGCCGGGCATCGCGTAGTGGCTTTCTCGCGCAGCGCGCAACCGGCCGGCGAAGCCGATGCCGTGCGCTGGGTATCGCTGTCCGACAGCCAAGCGGAAGAAGCCGCCCGGGCCACCGGCCCGATTACGGTCTGGATTGCGCTATGCCATATCTGGGTAGTCGGCGAGCATTTCGATTTCATGCGGCGACTGGGTGCCCAGCGTCTCGTTTGCCTCTCGTCGACCAGCCGCTACACCAAGGTCAGCTCCCAGAATGCCTATGAAGAGGCCCTGGTGCAACGCCTGTCCGACGGAGAACGCGCCCTAGCCGAATGGGCCGAAGGTGCCAGCATCGGCTGGACGGTGCTGCGCCCCACGCTGATCTACGGACGCAGCACCGACCGCAACCTGTCGGAGATCGTCCGCATCATCCGCAAACTCCGTGTCTTTCCCGTGTTCGGACGCGCCGGCGGACTGCGCCAGCCTGTCTATGTAGATGACGTTGCGCAGGCCGCGGTGCTCTCGGCGTTCGCGCCGGAAGCGGCCGACAAGGGATACAACATTTCGGGCGCGGAAGTGCTGAGTTATCGAGAAATGGTGACGCGAATTTTCAAGGCCATGGGCCGAGCTCCGCGCCTGCTGACCGTTCCGATCTGGCTATTCAATTCCGCCCTGTTCTTCCTGCGCCTGATTCCACGCTACCGGAACTGGAATAGCGACATGGTGCAACGCATGAACCGAGACATGGTATTTGCGCATGACGAGGCGGCGCGGGATTTCGGTTTTAAACCGCAACCGTTCGTCCTGCGCGATATCGACGTTCTCTGAATTCAGAGACGTGTCTATTTTCCACTGGCCTGAATTCGGTCATTTCTGTATTTGAAAACAAGATGGATGCCCTGTCGATACCATTGTGGTTATTCGCAGTATTCGCGGCTCTGGCCTGGCTGTTGACAGGCGCGCTGCGCCGCTATGCGCTCAAGCATAATGTCATTGACGTGCCGAATGCGCGCAGTTCGCACAAAACACCCACGCCCCGCGGTGGCGGTATCGCGTTTGTTATCAGCTTCCTGCTCGGATTGATCACCCTGACCGCGATTGGAAGTATCGCGCCTGTAGACGCGATTGCGGTGGGCGGCGCGGGCGCCTGGATCGCGCTCATCGGTTTTCTCGACGACCACGGCCATATCCAGGCGCGCTGGAGATTACTGGCCCACTTCGCCGGGGCTGCCTGGGTGCTCTATTGGATAGGCGGCATGCCCTCGATGTCGTTCTGGGGGCTGGAACTGCAGACCAACTGGCTGCTCTCGATACTGGGCGCGCTGTACCTGGTATGGATGCTCAATCTTTACAATTTCATGGATGGCATCGACGGCATCGCCAGCATCGAGGCGCTTTGTGTCACAGTGGGCGGCTGCATCCTGTATGCAATGGACGGCCAGCCGCTCGCTGGCGTTCCCAGCGCGCTGCTGGCGGCCACGGTGGGGGGGTTCCTGATCTGGAATTTCCCCCCAGCCAGGATTTTCATGGGCGATGGCGGCAGCGGCTTTCTCGGCCTGGTCCTCGGCGCCCTGTCGCTTTTGGCCGGATGGCATTCGCCAGCCATGCTGTGGGCATGGCTCGTGCTGCTTGGCGTTTTCATCATCGACGCAACGGTGACCTTAATACGTCGGCTTTGCCGCGGAGAAAAGGTTTACGAAGCTCACAGGACTCACGCTTACCAATATGCAAGTCGCAAGTATTCCAGCCATAGGAAAATCACCCTGTCGGTGCTTGCGATTAATGTCCTCTGGTTGTTTCCGTGGGCCGGCGCAGTATCGACTGGATTAATCGAAGGACTGACCGGAACGCTCTGCGCGTATATACCGCTGATAGCGCTATCCCTATGGCTGAAAGCGGGAACCGCGGAGAGCGCAAACTGAACATTTGTAGCCCGGCATCGGGCGCATATTTAGTAGAATCACGTCTGCGTGCGTTTGGCCGCAAGACACAGGCGTAAATGGCGTAATTATGAAATCTAAAGGCACCTTGCTCATCGTAGGCGGCGGCGGGCATGGGCGCGCAGTCGCCGAAGCCGCCGCGATGACGGGCGAATGGGCTGGTATTGTCTTCGCCGATGACGCCTATCCCGCACAGCAGCAATCAGGCGACTGGCGCATCGTCGGCTCGACCGGACAACTCCCGGAACTGGCCCGCGGCTGCCACGCGGCGATCGTGGCCATTGGCAACCAGGCCGTGCGCCAACGCTTGACCGACACGCTGGTGGCACTTGATGTACCGCTGGCGACCGTCGTCCATCCGCGGGCCTGGGTCAGCGCGCTGGCCGTGATCGGCGCCGGGAGCGCCATAATGGCCGGCGCCGTTGTCGGCGCCTGTGCGCGCCTGGGGCGCGGCGTCATCGTCAATGCCAACGCCACCGCGGATCACGATGCGGTCCTCGGCGACTTCGCCCATCTGGGCGTCGGAGTCCAGCTCGCTGGCGGCGTAGTTGTCGAAGACCGCGCCTGGCTGCAGGCCGGATCCTGTGCCGGATACCGGGTCCGGGTGCCGGCGGACGCCGTGCTGCCCCCGGGTTCGCGCCTTATCGCGGATTGATTTCAGACTTCCTATAAAAATGATCATCCCTACACGCTTTCGAACCGCATTTGTGTTCCTGTTTGACTTGGCGGCGATCCTTATCGCTTGGCTAGGGGCATTCCTTATCCGCCTCAACTTCGAATGGCCGACCGAGTGGGAAGGCCCCATAGCGCGAGCACTGCTCGTCCTGCTGCCCGTGCAGATCATCGCCTGCCGCTGGGCCGGGCTGTATCGTGGCATGTGGATCTTCGCCAGCCTGCCCGATCTCAAGCGCGTCCTGAATGTGGTGCTCGCCTCGACGGTCGCGCTGCTGCTCTTTGCCTTCCTCAACCGTGGCCAGCCCGCATTGCCGCGTTCCATCCTGGTGCTGTACCCCTTGCTGCTGCTCTTGGTCATGGGCGGCGGGCGCGCAGCCTGGCGCATGTGGAAGGAACACTGGCTGTACCGCGCGGGCTTCGGCCAGGGCACGCCGGTGGTCGTAATCGGCGCCGGCACCGCCGGCGCCATGTTGGTCCGCGAACTGGGCCGTAGCTCCGATTGGCATGTAGTGGCACTGGTGGACGACGATCCAGCAAAGCGGGGCCTGGAAATCTCCGGCTGCCGCGTAGCCGGCGGCACCGACATGCTGCCCGAAATCCTCAATGACTATGGCGCAAAGCACGTCATTCTGGCCATTCCTTCCGCCAAGGGAGTCGCCATCCGCCGCGTGTCCGACATTGCGACCCGCGCGGGTGCGTCGCTGTTCACCGTACCGGGATTGAGCGAACTGATGAGCGGCCGAGTCGCCATCAACATGATGCGTCCAGTGAAGATCGAGGATCTACTGGGCCGCGAATCCGTGCATATCGACAACGTCAATGTCCACGAGATGATCGCCGGCAAGCAGATCCTGGTGACTGGCGCGGGCGGCTCGATCGGCAGTGAACTGTGCCGGCAGCTCGCGCGCTTCTCGCCCGCCGCCATCGTGCTGGTCGAGGCCAGCGAGTTCGCGCTCTACACCATCGAACAATGGTTCACGGAAAACCAGCCGGATGTGCGCATCGTGCCCCTGGCCGGCGACGTGAAGGACGCCACCCGCGTCGAAGAGATTTTTTCCAAGTGGCATCCTGATCTGGTCTTCCACGCGGCGGCCTATAAGCATGTGCCGCTGATGGAGATCGGCAATGCCTGGCAGGCCGTCCGCAACAACGTCCTCGGCACCTACAATGTGGCGCAATGCGCCGAGCGCTTCGGCGCGCAGCGATTCGTGCTGATTTCAACGGACAAGGCGGTCAATCCCACCAATGTCATGGGCGCCACCAAGCGCATGGCGGAAATGGTCTGTGAAGTCCTGCACCGCCGCGGCGGCAAGACCCGCTTCCAGATGGTCCGCTTTGGCAACGTGCTGGGCAGCACGGGCAGCGTGATACCGAAGTTCCAATCGCAAATCTCGCGCGGCGGGCCGATCACCGTCACCCATCCCGACATTACGCGCTACTTCATGTCCATCCCCGAGGCGGCGCAGCTTGTCCTGCAGGCGGCCGCGATGGGCCGTGGGGGTGAGATCTTCGTGCTGGACATGGGCGAGCCCGTGAAAATCGCCGATCTGGCGCGCAACATGATTCGCCTCTCCGGCTTCCGCGAAGAAGACATTCGCGTCGAATTCACCGGCCTTCGTCCTGGCGAAAAGCTGTACGAAGAGTTGCTGGCCGATTGCGAAGAGACCTTGGAAACACCGCATCCCAAGCTGCGCATCGCCCGTTCGCGGCCCGTACCCGAAGGCTTCTGCGAGGCTGGGATCGGCTGGCTGGAACGGACCGAACCCGTCTCGGACGAGGAAGTCCGCCAGGTGCTCAAGAGCTGGATGCCGGAGTACGAGCCGACCAAGCACTAGCGCCGCAGGATGCGCTAAAACCGAGTGGTAATTTCCGACAAAACCGGAAATTCACGGAAGGACTTTCCACAACCCGGAACCTTCGTGAAGTGATCGAGGCGTCGGGCAAGCAACTGACGCCCGAAAGCAAACAGCGCATCAGGGCGGCATACGCCCAGATGAAGTCCCTGAGCCGCTAGGCCTCTTCAGGCGAACGGCCTCAATCGCATCCATCCAGGGGCAGGCCCGGCGGGATCGGCCGCTCGGGCCCCTGCGCGCCCCGCAGCCCTGCGTAGAGGCCCGGGCGGCTTCCATTCACGGGAGGCCGTCCAGCCTGCGGATTTCCGCTGCAACCCCGGCCAGGTAATCGCGGTATTCGCACTTCGGCATCTCATCGAGCAGCGCCTCGAATTGATCCAGCTTCAAGAACCCCCGCACAAGGGCCGCTTCTTCGGGACAACCGATCTTGATCCCCTGCCGCCTTTCGATAGCCTCGATATACGCGGAGGCTTCCTGCAGCGCCGTGCTGGTGCCGGCATCGAGCCAGGCGAAGCCGCGGCTGAGCCGGCGCACCTGCAGTTGTCCCCTGCGCAGGTATTCGAGGTTGACATCGGTAATTTCCAACTCGCCGCGAGGCGATGGTTTGATCGACCGCGCTATGTCCAGGATCTGATTGTCGTAGATATAGATACCGGGAACGGCATAGCCGCTTTTGGGGTGAACCGGCTTCTCCTCGATCGACAGGGCTTTGCCATTTCGGTCAAACTCCACGACGCCGTACCGGGTGGGATCCTTGACGTGATACGCGAAAATCGTCGCGCCGCCCGCGAAGGCATGCATGGCGCGCGGAAAATCGTCTCCGCCGGAGAAGATATTATCGCCCAGCATCAAAACCACGCTATCGGAACCGACAAAGTCATCCGCGATCAGAAAGGCCTGCGCGATACCCTCCGGCCGCGCCTGTTCCCGATACTCGATATTTATGCCCCACTTGGTCCCATCACCCAACAAACTCTGATAGCGGGGAAGATCCTGCGGCGTGGAAATAATGCAGAGATCGCGAATCCCGGAAGCAATCAGGACCGTGATCGGATAGTAGATCATCGGCTTGTCGAAAACCGCCTGAAGTTGTTTGCTCGATATTTTCGTAAGCGGATACAGCCTCGAGCCGCTGCCACCCGCAAGAACAATAGCTTTCATTTTTCAGACATTAGTCGATGTTGCGACGAAGGGACCAGAATTTCGCCAATGAGAAATTCAGCACGACAATAAATGGAATCAATGCGATTTGAACGTAGAACGGATCGAAACCGGTTTCTTCCACGATATAGCGAAGCGCAAGCGCGTTCAAGGCAATCGACAAAAAACCAGAAACTATGTACTTGAACAACCGTGATCGGTGGTCATCGCCGCCTTCAAGCCTGAACACCCAGATGCGGTTGAGACAGTAGGTCAACAGCATGCCAAGCAGTGAAACCGCGACCAGCGCCACTACATAATTCAATTTCAGTACCCGGACGGCACAATAGAACAGCACAAAGGTGAAGAGGAAATTGACTCCGCCCACTATCGTGAATTTAGAAAATTCCAACTTCACGCCGCTCATCGAACCTCCAACGCGTTCGTGGACATCAGAACTTTTCTCTCACCACGTAATTGGGCCGCTTCCGCACTTCCTCGTTTATTCGCCATACGTATTCACCGATGACGCCCAGCATCACCATGATCAAGCCGCCGACCAGCAGAATCGCGATCATGATGGGAGCCCAGCCGTCGAACGGGGTTTCACCGCGGGCCCAACTCACGACGATGCTGAGGCTATACAGCACGCCAAGCAGCGACGTCACCAATCCTGTAAGCGAAATGAATCGGATGGGCAGATAGGAAGCATCCAGGATCGCATCCAGGAAATTCTTCAGCTTCTTCGCAAAATTATATTGGGATTTGCCGATGGTACGTTTCAGCCTCACATAGGGAATGAAGCATGTGCGGTATCCCGTCCAAAGCAGGTCGCCTTGAAAGAACCGATGGCGGACGTCGATGGCGTTGAACGCGTCCATGACTTTCCTGTCCATCAGGACAAAATCAAACCCCCCGGGCGGGATTTGCGGTAGCGCCATTCGGAGCACGCCGTAGGCAAATCGCGAAAATACTTTTGCGGCAAGGGTGTCGGACCGATCCGTTCTGTAGCAGATCACAGTCTCGGCGCCTTCTTGCCATTTCTGCACCATCTGCGGGATCAATTCCACGGGATCCTGCAAATCGGCGGATATGTTTATGACCGCATCGCCGGTGGCTTCCTTGAAGCCCGCAAGCATTGCCGCCATTTGCCCGAAGTTCCGCGTGAACGTAAGGGCGACGATATTTTCATCGTTTTCCTTGAGGCTCAGGATCTCCTGCAGGGATCCGTCGGTGGATCCGTCATCGACAAAGACTATCTCGTAGTCATGATGCGACAGCTCATTCTGGAAAACGGCGTGAATTTTTTTATATGTTTCCGTAAGCGCGTTTTCATTTTGATAAACGGGAATCACGAATGATATTTTCACATCGACCACCCAAACATTAAGATCTGATTAATTATAGATAACTGCACGATCCATCAATCCAATGGCTTGTACAGTGAATATTCATGTCCCGCCTGCACGACCGTCACCGGCGGGTGATAATTCTGCGGAAAGCGCAATCCGGCGCTACCCAATATTTCGGCCACCTGCGCGGACTGCTCAACACTCAGGAGCACAAAGGATTTTTTCAACCGTTCGGGTTCTGCAAACGTCAGCGCCATTTTACTGTAGGAATTTCGACCTTCGCTCCTGCAGCATGGGAAGGCCGGGTGCCCGGGAGATCGCCCTCCCAGGGCATAGACAAGCGCCGGCTGTTCGTCGAACGCAATAATATCCCCACCCGCGACGAACCCCAAGGATTGGGCCGCGGCAGACAACTTCGTCACCAGTTCATGAGTGGCTGGATCGAGCTTCAACACGACAGGGGGATCGCCCACCTGCGTGGCGACTGTCTGTTCGAGCATTGTCCTTGGCTTGATTTGCGCAGGCTGGTAAATGGATCCCTGAATGACATGACTGCACGCATAGGCGCCAATGACCAACGCTGCGAGCGGCAGGACGGCGGGAGCGACGACCTTCGGGTTTGCGTAGTGCATTCCCACCAACAGCATCAGGATCGCGCAAAACCACGGCGCGGCATAAAACAGAATTACGTTATAGATGGGGTTCGACGTGCCGGCAGCACCGGCAAAAGGCATAGCCAGTAGAACCAGAATCACCAGGTAGAGATTTCCCAGGCGAGGGGCTCTCTCCTGGGGGCGCCGGTACACCACCACCCATATGGCGCTCAAGAGCAGTATCCATGCAATTTCAAACCCGAGATACGGCAATGTGCGGCCGCCGACAGGCACCGCATTGAACCGCTCGGCGGACGCCACCCAAATTCCGCCAACCGCTGAGATCAAAAAGGCAATGGCAAGCGCCCCGATTACCAGCCATCTTGTCGCCAATAAAGCAGCTTGCGGATTTGCGGTCGATGGGCGGCACCACCGGATCAGATAGGCCCCGGCCAGGAGAAAATAACAGGGCAGAAACTCGAAAAATCCGGTGTATAAGAGGACGCCTATCTCTATGGGATACGCAAGCGCCTTTTCCGCGGGTGAATGCAATCCCAGCGTCTGGTAGAGCACCCATCCTTCCTGGAACATCCGCCACGCCTGATCCAGCCTCTGGATCAAGAAATGATAAAGGGCGAGCCACCCGCCAAACCCAACCGCTGCGGAAATAAATAATCTGCCTTTCACGCCACGGCTCGGCCCGCGCCACAGGCCAAGAAGAAACACCGCCAAAATAGCGATGATTATCGCAGTTGGGAACTTGAAAAACAGGGTTTCACCGAGCACGACGCCCGCGGCCGCACTGGATAAGTACGCCGGCCCCAGCTTCCGCTCATCGGCGCTGAATACCAAGCTGGTCAGCACCAGGCCGGCAAACACATTGACGCTCAATGCTGTCAGCGTGTAGTAGCTGGGTGTCAGATACGACCACTGATAGTGCAGAAGCGTCCCCGCTGCAACAAACATCAAGGAAATCAACCTGATGTAGCGTATACGAGTCGCCTGCTCATAAACCTGGGTAAGGACCTTGTGGAAGCCAAACCACAGTACTGCGGCCGACAGCAGCATCATGACGATCCAGATGCTTCTCAAGGCTGCGAGGTTGTACCCCACCAGTTCAAAAGTGCCACCTACAAACGTGTATATGGCGGAAACGTTCTGCTGCACCTCGCTTGGGTAGCGCGACGCCAGGATATAGATTCCCTCGTCTGCCAGGCCCAAACCGCGATCCGCTTGCCAGAACAACACGATGACGGCCAGCAATAGAATGGCGCACAGCAGAATTGCGGCGAGTCCATTTATATTTTTAATTAGTTTCACGCCGCAATTCCTGCTTTTCCTAATGCGTCGACTTCAGAATATCAATCACCGCGTTCGCACATCAAAAAGACGCTGGCGCTCAAGTCCGGATAAATCTGACCCAACTTGTAGCACCCTTCCAGGTATTCCTTGGACACGATGTCCGTGTTGAGCAGCCTATCCCACTGGAAGTTCGCGAGCGCCTTGAAAAATATGCCCGACCTATGCACGACCTTCAGCCCGGCTGCGGTGGCGTGCTGCTCCAGCGTGTCCAGGGAATAGGTCCGGCGATGCCCGTGCTCGGCTTCTGCCGGGGTAACCGCCGCATTATGCGTGATCAGGCCCATTTTCACGGCGATCTGCCGGGACGGAGCATTTGCGTTCGGGCACACCAGGAAGAATCGCCCATTTTCGGTAAGCCATTCATCATTGATACGCTTGAGTACGCGAACTGGGTCGTCCAGATGTTCCAGCACATGCGTCAGTACGATGTTGTCGTAGCGGCGCGGCAGTACGACATCTTCAAACAGCGCGTTGACGTACTCGACCCGGTCGCCCAACTTGCTCTTTGCCGCTTCCACTGCCTCGGAGGACGCTTCCACGCAGGTGATGTCGTCGAAATGTTCAAGGAAGCGCGTGGTGAACTGGCCTTGATAACTGCCCAGTTCCAGCAGGCTGCCCTCACGGTAGAACGGTTCGAATGATCGAATCATGTACGGATGCATGACGTCGAAGTCAAAGCTGTAGGCGTACTTTTCGGCAGCGGAATTATTGGCGTCGTTCATTTCCGCCGTGTAGTCTCTTGATACTGTCATGATGCGATTTTCCTTATGTTTCGTGGGCGGCCAGACACAATCCATTCCGCCCAAACTCAATTCCGTTATGAAGGAGATTAACGCCCCCGGCGCATTCGAATACGTGCGAGGCCGAATCTTCAACTATCCGCCAGCCGCCGCAGATTGCGCGCGCCGGTTTTCAATCCGCCGTAATAATAATCGTTGAATCCAGCCGCATCCATCAGATCAAACACCGTCTGCATATCGTATTCGACACGATGCAGGCTGAAGTCTCCGGCCTCGTAGATCGCGAAAGCCGCGCGCGGATCGCCATCCCTAGGCTGCCCCACCGATCCCGGATTGCAATAAATCTTGTCGCCAAACCGCTGCACGCTTTGCAGATGGGTATGGCCGGACACGAACACCCGGCCCTGCACCCGTTCGAAGTACTCGGCGCTGGGTTTCAGATACTCGTCTATTGGGTCAGCCCAGCCGCCATGCACCATGCGCACCTCGTCTATGTCGAGTTGCACCGGGAATGTGCGAAGCCATGCAATATTCTCGGGCGTGATCACTTTCCGCTGGTAAACCAGGCAGTCATTCACACTCCGTGAACGCGGGCAGAAGCCGCCGCCGGCCATGTACCAATCGTGATTGCCCATGACGCACGGAATTTGACGCTGGCGCAACATGTCGCAGCATTCGTTGACCTGCGAGTAATAGCCAACCACGTCGCCCGCGCAATAGATGCGATCCACGCCAAGACGATCGATTTCGCTCAAGACCGACTTCAGCGCCTCGAAGTTGCCGTGGATATCAGAGATGAAGGCCGTCTTCATAAAACACTCGCTCGTCTGTATAGCGCACCGCCCGGCCGCGCCGAATCACCGGCTGTGTCGGATTGCGCTTATCTAAGAAATATTCCAGAGCCATCGCACTTTCGTTGTAGCCGAATGCCGTGCGAATAGAGGTGGACGATGAAACCCGAGGATTGATTTCCAGTAGCTTGGGGCCCTCGGCGGTCCGCCGAAACTGAAAATTCGTGGGGCCCTTGGGTCGCAGCAAAGCGCACAGCGCTTGCATGGCCGGAACGAATTCCGCGATATCCGTAACCTCGGCTTTGTCCGTGAAGCCGTCACGCGACAGCTTGCGGCGCAGCCCCATGCCGGCGAAATAGCCGCCGTCTCCGTCGCAGAATGCCGAAACCGTGTATTCCTCTTCGTCAGTCCCCACGATCGGCTGCGCCATCAGGACCGAACCCATTGCGTCACGATATTGGCTGAATTCGGCTTCGGAGGATATCCGGGCGATGCCCTTGGAACCGAAACCCCGGCGCGGCTTCAGCAGGAATGGCTGGCCATATTTTTGAACCAGGGTCGAGTAATCCGCGTCCAGGGAACTGTCGATGACGCACGTCACGCCCGCTTGCGCCAAGCGCTGGTAGAACGCCCATTTGTCCTTGCACAGCGCAATCAACTCGGGCCGATTCAGCAGCGGCAGCGCGCCTGTCGCACGGATCGCCGGCAGATGCTCGACCCAGTGGTACATGTCGATTTCGATTCCTGGAATCAACATATCGATATTGTGACGACGCAGGGTGGCGAGCAACCAGTCCAGATATTCTGGCGCGGAGGTAACGGGGGCCTGTTCGAATATGTCGCAGAACGCCGGAGCGACGGAGTCGTCGTAGATCGAGGTGCCCACCAACAGGCATGGCTGCGCCGACTGCCGCAATGAGCGCAAAATGCCGTAGCCGACGATGCCGCTCGCGCCGGAAACCAGTACTCGCTTCATATCGGCGCTCCGGTGAGACTCAATGGGGCGACAATCTTGCGGTCCAGCATGGGCGCGAGTATTTGCCTGGTGGCGAAGGACAATCCGTTGTTCATGGCCGTTTCTGCAAGGTGCTTATAGGATCAAACCAGCTCATAACCCGTGTGGATTGCGGCGCTGATTTTTTCGGAATCATTGAACATCAGTACGTCGACGATAGACAGCCATGGCACGAATTCCGAATCGAACTGGGCATATTCAAACGAGTTGGCCCTGAGGAAGGCAAGGTCGATACCTTGCGTCTTGAACTCCGCACGGTCGTAGAGCTCCACCCCGCCGATGGCGTTGATATACGTATCCGCGCCGACAGCCTGGCAAAGAGCAATAACCTTATCCTGCGCTTTCAAATCCGCGTCGACCGCTGCATCCGACGATTTCATCAGTTTCGTTCCGATGCCGAGATGCGCACAGGTCTTCGATAACGAATGGTGCAAGAATGAAAATAAATTCGAGTCGTCGAATTTTATTATTTCCTCCAGCAGCGGAAACACCTGCTTGAAGAACGGCGCACGGCGATACGCCCCTTCAAATTGACCGAGCAATTTTCCACGCTTGAATTCCGTCGCCAGTTCGCGCTGGTCGATATGTAGTGCATCGGACCCAGCCTTCAATGGCAGTGAAAACACGGAATCGCTGCCGTTCTGCAACATGCGGTTCCGATTTATCCAGCCTTTTTTGGTGTATTTTATATTATCGTAGACGATAAATAAATCCACTGCCGCAATAAGCTGGTAGTACCCTATGTACGGAAAAAAATAGGGTTGCATGATTCCTAGCTTCATTCGACGCCTCCGAACGAGGCCACCATGGACGCGGCCATCCTGTTCAGTGCGTTGAAATGATTTTGCATATTTCGTCCACCACGCTCAATTCCAGGTCCGGGAAAATGGGAAGGCACAGAACCTGTTCCGCGGCAGCGGTCGCGTGCGGCAGATTTTCGCGGCGGGACGATGGCAAGTCGCGATACATCGAGAATTCGGAAATCAAGGGATAGAAGTACCGCCGAGGATGAATTCCGTTGTCTTTGAGGCGCTGATACAGTTCATCCCGCGTGATGGGGTAGCCGCTGTTCACCAATATCGGGAAATAGGAGTAGTTGGCCTGTTCTTCCCCTGATCCCTGCAGGCAATGTATTCCCGGCACGTGCTTGAGCCGTTCCCGATAGGCGGCGTCGATCCGTTTACGGCTTTCCAGTACCTGCTCGATGTACTGCAATTGCAGCATACCCAATGCCGCATTGAACTCGCTCATCTTCCCGTTGATACCCGGCGCGACAACGCTGGTCTCGCCTGCATGCCCGAAGTTCTTCAATTGATCGATTCGGACCTTGGTCTTGGCATCCGGGCAAATGATCGCGCCGCCTTCGAACGTATTGAAAACCTTGGTGGCGTGGAAACTCAACACGGAAAGATCGCCATGCCGGAGGACGCTTCCCCCGGCGTCCTTCACACCGAAGGCGTGAGCGGCATCGTATATGACCTTGAGATTATAGTTGTCGGCCACTTTTTCAATCGCGGCCACATCGCACGGATGTCCGTAGCAATGGACCGGCATAATGGCGGTCGTTTGCGGGGTGATCGCGGACTCAATCTGTGCGGGATCAAGGTTCAGCGTATTGGGATCGATATCCACAAAAACCGGCTTGATCCCGTTCCACTTCAGGGCATGTGAAGTGGCCACGAAAGAATAGGGTGTGGTGATGACCTCGCCTGTGATGCGCAAAGCCTGCAGCGCAGTTATCAGCGCGATGGTTCCATTCGTGAACAGGCAGATATGCTTGACACCGAAGTATTCGCACAGCGCACTTTCGAGTTGCTGGTGAAAGGGCCCGCCATTCGTGAGGACCTTGCTATCCCATATCTTTCTAAGATAGGGGATAAACTCCTCCAGGGGAGGCAGGGCCGGGCTGGTCACGAATACAGTGTCTTTTTTCATGTATGTCACTCAGTAATCTTCTGGAATCTTCATCTGAAACCGGCATTTCCAGGTAGGATTGGAAAATTCCGGAAGCCATTACAGCCTAGTGCTTTCTTTCGAGCCGGGCGGCGACACAGGCTTGGGTTGCATCGGTTCCGGATCTTTTTGGCCGATAGAGTTCCTGGCGGCGAGGAGCGGCATAGTCGCCCGCGCCTGCCGCGGTTTGCCAAGCGGCGGCCAACTCGTAGTCCCGGCCCAGGCTGCCGCCCCAATCGTCCAGCAGCGTGACGGGAATCGCACGCGGCCCGTCGGGCTCCGTCAACAGCCAGGCACTCGCGATCTGTTCGCAAGAAACCCGGCGCAGTCCCCCGCGCGCGACGGCGAGGCTGCCCGGGTAGCCGCCTGCTATCCAGGGGTATCCCAGGCTTTTGGCGCGCAGTATGTATAGGATGCCGGGCGATTGGCCCGTCAGGTCGATTATCGGTGTGTCGGGCTCAAAACCGGCCTGGGCAGCGAGATTTTTTGCATCCCTGATGTATGCGCCATACCCCTCCGAGACCACGACCGATGCGCCCGTCGAACCTATCTCGACAGAACTGGTATTGAGGCGCAGCGCTTGCGTTTGCCGATACGGCCTTTCGGTGCCATTTTGGAGCAAGAGGGCAACAATGACCTGAGTGGCCAAGGCGAGCGGAATCAAGCCCGCCCATCTTGTTCCGCCCTGGGTCACGCACCGGGCGGCAATAACGCCGGCAAGCACCCAGAATATGCTGGCGGAGCTGGCGGCCTGCCAATAGTTGGCATTGGTTCCGAATGCATAAGCATAGGGAAACGCGATCAACGCAATCAACAACCCCAGAAAACGCAAAGGGATTCTCTTTGGTTTCCCCATCAACAGCAGCAGCATCGTCAGCAGAATCGCCGCAAACGCGGGCGCCCACATCATGAGGCCTTGAAACCTTCCCAATCCGAAATTGTTTTGCAGAGAGCCAAAAGCCAAGGCGCAGACAATGACGAACAACGCCGCCGAGAACAGACAGCCGCCAATCTTCAATGAAATCCGTGGGGATGCCGAGAAGGCAGCGGCGACCGCCGCGAAAGCCGTCAACGCCGCGAGGAATCTGGTGTCTGTCTCGTTGAATTCGAAGATATCCAGCCGCAGCAGTTCCTGCAGCGAATATCCCGCTCCCGACATGGAGGAGAATTCAGCAGCGACCTGAAGCCGGTTGATGAAGGCGGCTGGCGACCCATCGATGATCAACGCGCTCAGCAGCAATAGAAGCGTTGCCGTGCCGGCCGAGATTGCGATGAGACGAATCTTGAACTTTCCCAACAACAATACGTACAGAACAAAACAGGGCAGCAGCAAAATGGCCGTGGTGGGTTTCGCCATGAACGCAAGCCAACCGCCAACCCCTATCAGTGCCCATCCCAGCATGCTGGGGCGGGTTACCCGACCCTCGGATAACGAAAAGCCGATAGCCGTGATCAACAGGGCCTGTAACGCCAAGGAGTTGTAGCTGGGCGTTGCCAGCCAGACGCTCAGATATACGAACGAAGCAGTGGCAAAGCTGGCGGAAATTATCAGGACGGGCCAACTGAATCCCTGATCCTTGGGTTCGGTATTCCTGATGACGGAATAGAATAGCCAGGCCGCGAGACCAAAGGTGATTACTACGTTGATCTGCCGCAGCAAGACCAGGTTTTCATTCACCAACAAATAAAGCGGATAATAGATGAATCCAAACTGCGTCGTGGACCAGTCGTACAGGAACGGATTGGATATCCAAACGGCGTAATACCCTTCGTCGGTGAAGTCGAAAGCGTAATTGCTGTACCGGAAGATCCAGCCCAATATCAAAGCCGTGGATATCACGCTGAGAACGAGCAGGCAGAACTCAGGCGCTTTCAAGCGCCCGGTGTCAGCCCCGGTCTTTTCTTCGATAACGGCCTGCATGGCGGAATTCATCGCTTCTGTCGGTTACGCAGCGTAGTGCTGGTCGATCCAGCTCCGGTGATAGGCACCATTGACGATGTCCTCCACCCAGGGGCTATTGGCCAGATACCACTGCACCGTCTTGCGCAGCCCCGTTTCAAACGTCTCCGCGGGCCGCCAGCCCAAATCCCGCTCGATCTTGGACGCGTTGATCGCGTAGCGGCGGTCGTGGCCCGGCCTATCCTTCACGAAGGCGATTTGCTCCTGGTATGAGACGCCGTCGGCCCGCGGCTGCAAAGCATCCAGCAATTCGCAGATTTCCGTGACTACCGTTAAATTCGGCCGCTCGTTCCAGCCGCCGATGTTGTAGGTCTGGCCGACGGTTCCTGCCTCCAGGATCCGACGCAAGCCGCTGCAGTGATCCGCCACGTACAACCAATCGCGCACCTGCTGACCGTCTCCATAGACCGGCAGCGGCTTTCCGGACGACGCGTTGGCGATCACCAGCGGAATCAGCTTCTCCGGAAACTGCAGGGGGCCATAGTTGTTCGAGCAGTTGGAAGTCAACACTGGCATGCCGTACGTATGGTGATACGCCCGCACGAGATGGTCGCTGGCCGCCTTGCTTGCCGAATAGGGGCTGTTGGGCTCATAGCGGCGCGTCTCCGTGAACGCGTCCTCGTCAGCCGACAGCGAGCCGTACACCTCATCCGTCGACACATGCAGGAATCGGAATGCGGCCCGGGCAGCCGAGTCCATCTCGTTCCAATAGGCGCGTACCGACTCCAGCAAGTTGAAGGTGCCGACGATATTGGTCTGGATGAACGCCCCCGGACCTTGAATGGAACGGTCCACGTGGGATTCGGCGGCCAGGTTGATCACCGCCCGCGGCCGATGCCGCTTCAGCAGATCCGCGACCAGGCCGGCGTCGCAAATGTCGCCAACGACAAGTTCATGCCGCTTGTCCTGTTGCAGCGCCTGGAGGCTCTGCGGATTGCCGGCATACGTGAGCTTGTCCAGATTGATGATTGGTTCGTCGCTTTGGGACAGCCAGTCCAGCACGAAATTGGCCCCGATGAAACCGGCGCCTCCGGTAACGAGGATGGTCATAAGAGTTACGCTTGAAAGAACGGCCGATAGTGGGCAACGGATAGGAGGCGATTCTACCCTTCCCGTCGTCTCGCCGTAGGGCTGGTTGCCCATCCGAGATGACCAAGATGGTGTTTTGCGCGGATTGAGTTCACAATAATTTGACAACCAGTCACACGAGGAGACAGCCATGCGCATTGCCGATGCCCAATGGATTCCTTCGACGCAGCACCAGACATGGAACGCGTTGACCGACCCGGGAGTGCTGCAGAAATGCATTCCGGGCTGCGTGGAAGTGGCGATGCGCAGCCCGACTGAGTATGCCGTCACCCTGCGGGCCAAGATCGCTGGAATAGATACTGACTACGAGGGCGAGATCCTGCTTTCGGATGTCAACGCCCCCGACAGCTGCACTCTGGTGTTCGAAGGCAAGGGGCGCGCCGCCTGCCTGGCGATCGGCACTGCCCAGATCAATCTCTCCACCAAGGACGACGGCACGCGCGTGGCCTACACCGTGGCCGGGATGGCGGGCGGAAAGCTGGCCGAGTGCGGCGAGAGCGTGCTCCTGAAGGCCGGCGACAAGATCATCGACAAGTTCTTTACCGCCTTCATCGACCACATGGCGGCGCAGCCCCGCATCGCGCCTCCCCCCCCTCCTCCGGAACCCGAACCCCGCGGCCTTTCCAATTCGCGCTGGTCCTGGATGCTGGTGGTGTTGGTGATCGCGGTTTTCTGGGGATATCACGCGTTTTACAAGTGATAACCCTAGGGTGCCGGTGATATCCTTGGCGGCATGACTCCGCCGCCGCCACCGCCCCAGCCAGCCGCCGATCCCACCCGCTCCCGCCGGGATCTGTTGATGGCCATGGCCGGGGTATCGGCAACCGTGGTGCTCGCCGCGCTGGACTCCACCATCATCAGCACCACCCTGCCGCGCGTGGCCGAGGCGCTCGACGGCATGGCGCTCTATGCGTGGGTGGGAACTGGCTATCTTCTGGCCACCGCGGCTTCCATCCTGATCTTCGGCCGTTTGGGCGACATGTTCGGCCGCAAGCCCCTGATGCTGGTGTCCGTCCTGATCATCGCGCTGGGCTCCATCGCCTGTGGACTGGCGCAGTCCATGACCCAGTTGATCGTGTTCCGTACCTTGCAAGGGGTGGGCGGCGGCATGATGATCGCTACGGCGTTCGCCGCGCCCGCCGACCTTTTCCCCGACGCCAAGCAGCGGGTGAGATGGATGGCGCTCGTGTCGGCGGCATTCGCCATGGCCAGCGGTATCGGCCCGGTCCTGGGCGGCGCCGCCACGCAGGCGCTGGGCTGGCGGGCGGCGTTCTTCATTTCCCCCATCGCCGCCGCCGGCGCGTTTTTCCTGCTGGCGCGCTATTTCCCCCGCATCCGTCCCATCCATGACGGCAGCCGCAAGATCGACTGGGTGGGCGCCATCCTGCTCGTGCTGGCCGTGGGCGCGCCGCTGGCAGCCCTGGAGCTGGCCTTTGCACGGGGCGATCACGCGCATCCCGTGCTGGGCCTGACGCTGGCGGTGGTCGGCGTGGCGGCGATCGCCATCCTGATTCCGACCGAACGGCGGGTCAAGTCGCCCATCTTTCCGTTGCGCGTGCTGTCCGGCGCGGAATCGCGCCTGTTGAACCTGGCCGCGATGATGGTGGGTGCGGTGATGTTCATCCTGATCTTCTACAGCCCGCTGCTGCTGCAGCAGGTACTGGGCTACACCCCCAGCGAGGCCGGCCTGTTGCTGACGCCGCTGGTCGCCGCGATCTCGGTGGGCAGCATCATCAACGGCCGGCTGTTTCCCAAGCAGACCGAACCCCAGCGGCTGATGGTGTTTGGCGGTGCGCTGCTTGCGGCCGGCTCGCTGATGGTGCTGCTGATTTCGCCTGGCACGTCGGCCTGGTGGATACTCGCCGCCTTCTTCGTCAACGGCTGCGCCCTGGGCTTCCTTCTGCCCAACCTGACGCTTTTCATGCAGATGCTGAGCGAACGCCGCGACGTGGGCGTGGCGTCGGCCCTGGTGCAGACCACGCGCGCGATCGGCAGCGCCCTAGGCACCGCCGTTGTCGGCATCCTGATTTCCCACAGCACGGTACTAAGCGGAGTGCGTACCGGGCTGGTCCTGTGTATTGTCCTGTCCCTGGCCTGCGCGCTGTTGGCGCATCGGGTCAAGATGAAGAATCTGGTCACGAACCGGAAGTAAGACACATACCCGAGACAAGTCATGCGTCAACGCAATTTGCTGGACCTGCTGCTCCTGGCCGCCGTCTGGGGCGGCTCCTTCCTTTTCATGCGCGTAGCGGTCAAGGATTTCGGCCCGATCGCGCTGATCGAACTGCGCGTGGGCCTGGCCGCCCTGTTCCTGTTGCCCGCTGCGATGTGGCGGGGAAAACTGCCGGTGATCGCCCGCCACTGGAAAGCGCTGCTGGTGGTGGGCACGCTGAATGCCGCCGTGCCCTTCCTGCTGTACGCGTATGCCGCCCAGTCGCTGGGCGCCGGCTTCCTGTCGGTGGCCAATGCGGTAACCCCCGTATGGGGGGCGGTGATCGGCTGGTTGTGGTTGAAGGACAAACTGCCCTGGATGCGGTCGCTGGGCCTGCTGATTGGCCTGGTGGGCATCGTTGTGCTGGTATGGGACAAACTGGACTTCCAGGCGGGGGGCACTGGACCGGCTGTGCTGGCCGCGATATCCGCCCCCGTCTTCTATGGCATCGCAGCCAACTGGACCAAGCGTTTCCTGACCGGCGTGGATGCGTTGGCCAGCGCCACCGGCAGCATGATCGCGGCGTCGCTCGTGCTGTTGCCCCTGGCGATTCCAGCCTGGCCCGAGGCGCCTGCCTCGGCCGCGGCGTGGACCTGCACCATCCTGCTTGCCGTGGTCTGCACCGGCGCCGCCTACATCATCTTCTTCCGCCTGATCGCCAATGTCGGGCCTACGGCTGCCGTCAGTGTCACATTCCTCGTGCCGATATTCGGGGTTGTGTGGGGCGCATGGCTGCTGGACGAGACCGTCACGGCGTCCATCGCGGTCGGTGCCGCCATCATCCTGGTCGGGACGGCGTTGGCCTTGGGCCTGTTGAAACCACGCGCCTGAAGCCCGCCCCGTTCAGTATTTGTCCGACGTACCGGTAAGCGCCACCCCGATCCGCAGCAGCGTATAAGACACCGCGTCCACCCAGCGCCGCAGCCAGCCCCGGCGCTGATAGTCCAGCGGCCGGATGAAGCGGCCGCCTTCGCGGATGGCCGTCTCCAGGCGTTCCTGCAGGTCCCACGCAAAGGGCTGGTTATCCACCACGACGTTGGCCTCGCGCGCCAGCAGCAGGCTGAACGGATCCAGATTGGACGATCCGACCGTCGCCACGTTGTCGATGACGGCGACCTTGGCATGCAGGTAGCTGGGCATGTACTCGTAGATCTCGATGCCGTCGCGCAGCAACTGGTCATACAGCGAGCGCGTAGCGTGGTACTGCATGCGGTATTCGATCTTGCCCTGCAGCAGCAGGCGCACGCGCACGCCACGCGCCGCGGCCTTGGCCAGCGCGCGGCGAAACTGGCGCCCAGGAAAGAAGTACGCGTTGGCGATCAGAATGTCGCGCCGCGCCTGCGAGATGCCGTAGAGATACGCGCGCTCGAACGTCTGGCGAAAGCGCAGGTTGTCGCGCAGCACCAGCGCGGCGCGCAGCTCGCCGCAAGGCGCCACCGGCGCATGGCGCGGCTTGAGCAGCCTGATGCGGTTCCAGTCGCGGGGATGCCGTCGCAGGCGCGCCCAGTTCAGGCGGACCCACAACAGCTCCTGGGCATAGGCCGCCTGGGTGACCAATGGCCCTTCCACCTGCACGGCGAAGTCAAACCGGGGCGCGGAGATGCCGTCGGTGGGATCCAGATCGTCGTAGTCATCGATGATGTTGATGCCGCCGATGAAGGCGACCCGGCCATCGACGACCGTGACCTTGCGGTGCAGGCGCCGCAAGCGGCTGCGCGACGGCACGAAGCGCGCGAACCAGCGCGGCTCGGGCCTGAAAACGCGGCATTGCGCGCCCGCGTTGGTCAGCGCCGTGCGAACCTGTTCCACATTCAATGCGCTGCCAAAGCCGTCCAGCACCACCCGCACCTTGACGCCGCGCCTGGCCGCCGCGGCCAGGCATTCCAACACCTGCGCGCCGGTCCGGTCCATCATGAAGATGTAGGTTTCCAGATGCACGCTGACCTGGGCGGCATCGATCGCCGCGCACAGCGCGGGAAAGAAGTCGGCGCCGTTCTGAAGCAAGCGGATATCGTTGCCCAGCGCCCACTCCAACCTATCCTGCTCGGCCTTCACGGGAGTTCCAGCTCGGCCAGCAAAGGAGAGTGGTCGGAAAGTTTGGCCCATTCGCGGCCGCGCAGCACGCGCGCACTGCGCACGGCGAAGCCGCGCTGGTAGATGCGATCCAGGCGAAACCACGGAAAAACGGCGGGAAAGGTGCGTGGCGGCGGCAACAACAGGCGCGAACTGCCGTCCATGCCCAACTGATTGGTGCGCTCCATGACGGACACACCGCTGTTGGGCAGCCCCCGCAGCGCATTGCTCAGCCGCTTGACCGAGTCGCGCAGCCGCGGCAGGTCGCCGCCGTGGCTGCGCGGGGCATGCGAGAAGACTTCGTACAGGCCAAGCTGTTGCACGAACATAGGCGCCAAACGGTCGTTCCAGTCGTTGAAGTCACCGGCGATCAGAATGGGTTCGCCGTCCGGCACCATGCTCTTGATGCGCTCGGTCAACGCCAGGATCTGGCGGCTTCGGCTGCCGGCGAACAATCCCAGATGGACCACGAAACAATGCACCGCGCGGTCGCCAAGCTCGACCCGCGCATGCAGCAGGCCCCGTTGCTCCAGGCGATGATCGGAGATATCCAGGTTTTCGTGGTCAAGAATGGGATAACGCGACAGCAGCGCGTTGCCGTGGTCCGTCGCATGGCGGATCGCGTTGCGGCCATAGGCCACATCCAGCCGCAATGCCGCGGCCAGCGATTCATGCTGGGCATCGAGCAGCGATTTCTGCTCGTTGCGGCCCTGGACCTCCTGCAGGAAGACCAGGTCGGGGCGCAGGCCGTACAGGCCCAGGCGAAGTTCATTCAGGGAATCGCGCCGGCCCAGTGCCGAACGGCCCTTATGGATGTTGTAGCTGACGACTCGGATGAGCGACATGGAAGCAATGGCGCCTTTCAAATCTTGCGTACCGCCGGCCGAAACCAAAAAGTCTTCCGGCCAGCACCGCCCTACCGGCGGCGTTAGCCAGATTACTCCATTTCAGCCGGTCATTCCCATATGGGCGGCGCCGCGAGCTACCGGTGCACCTGAAGCGCACCGCAGCGGATCCGGCTCTGCCGGTCCGCCAGCGGGCCCCTGGAGGGGGGAGCGCCGAAGGCGCTTCGGGGGTGGGTCTTACGCCTTTTCGACGTTACGCAAACGGATGTGCAGTTCGCGCAATTGCTTTTCGTCGACCTCGGACGGCGCTTGCGTCAGCAGATCCTGAGCGCGTTGCGTCTTCGGGAAGGCGATCACGTCGCGAATCGATTCGGCGCCGGTCATCATCGTGACGATGCGGTCCAGGCCGAAAGCGATACCGCCGTGCGGAGGCGCGCCGTACTGCAGCGCGTCCAGCAGGTAGCCGAACTTCTCGCGGGCTTCCTCGGCGCCGATCTTCAGCGCGCGGAACACCTTGCTCTGCACTTCCTCGCGGTGGATACGGACCGAGCCGCCGCCGATTTCCCAGCCGTTCAGCACCATATCGTAGGCCTTGGCGAACGCCTTGCTGGGATCGGTCTCCAGGAAGTCTTCGTGGCCATCCTTCGGGCTGGTGAAGGGGTGGTGGGCGGCGGTGTAGCGGCCGTCTTCCTCGTCGTATTCGAACATCGGGAAGTCAACCACCCACAGCGGCTTCCAGCCGGCCGTGAACAGGCCGGTCTTCTTGCCGAATTCGCTGTGGCCGATCTTCACGCGCAGCGCGCCGATGGCGTCGTTGACGACCTTCTCGCGATCCGCGCCAAAGAAGATGATGTCGCCGTCCTGGGCGCCAGTGCGCTTGACCAGTTCAGCCAATGCGGCATCGTGCAGGTTCTTGACGATGGGCGATTGCAGCCCGTCGCGGCCCTTGGCCACGTCGTTGACCTTGATGTAGGCCAGGCCCTTGGCGCCGTAGATGCCAACGAACTGCGTGTAGGCGTCGATCTCGCTGCGCGACATCTCGGCGCCGCCCGGTACGCGCAAGGCGACCACGCGGCTGCCCGGCGCCGTGGCGGCGGCGGCGAACACCTTGAAGTCCACATCGCGCATGACGTCGGTCATGTCGGTGAATTCCAGCTGCACGCGCAGGTCCGGCTTGTCCGAACCGTAACGGCGCATCGCCTCCGTCCAGGGCATGATGGGGAACGGCGACGGCAGGTCGACGCCCTGCACCACGCTGAACACGTGACGGATCAGGTTCTCGAAGATTTCACGGATTTCGAATTCGTTCAGGAACGAGGTTTCGCAATCGATCTGGGTGAATTCCGGCTGGCGGTCGGCGCGCAGGTCTTCGTCGCGGAAGCACTTGGTGATCTGGTAGTAGCGGTCAAAGCCGGAAACCATCAGCATCTGCTTGAAGAGCTGCGGCGATTGCGGCAACGCGAAGAAGTGGCCGGCGTTCACACGCGAGGGCACCAGGTAGTCGCGCGCGCCTTCGGGCGTGCTCTTGGCCAGCATGGGGGTTTCGATGTCGATGAAGCCCAACTGGTCCAGGAACTTGCGCGTTTCGATGGACACGCGATAGCGCAGCATCAGGTTGCGCTGCATTTGCGGGCGGCGCAGGTCCAGCACGCGATGCGTCAGGCGGGTGGTTTCCGACAGGTTGTCGTCATCGAGCTGGAACGGCGGCGTGACCGACGCGTTCAGGATTTCGACTTCCTTGCAGAGCACTTCGATCTCGCCCGAGGCCAGCTCGGTGTTCGCCGTGCCCGCCGGACGCTCGCGCACCAGGCCGGTGATGCGGACGCAGAATTCATTGCGCAGGCGCTCGGCGGTGGCGAAGGCGGCGTTGTCGGGATCGAACACGATCTGAGCCAGGCCCGCGCGGTCGCGCAGGTCGATGAAGATGACCCCGCCGTGGTCGCGGCGGCGGTTCACCCAGCCGTACAGGGTGACGGTCTGGCCGAGATGGTCACGGCAAACCTGGCCGGTGTAGCAGGTACGCATGCGGGATGACTCCGTTGTGTGCTTAGTTTGAGCGTAAGGGTTACGAATCGGCGCGCGGCGCGTCTTGCACGCCAGGCGCCGGAGAGAGCGGGGCCGGCCGGTCCGCGGGCGTCGCCGCCAGGGCCGGGGCGACAACGCCCATGGAAACGATGTACTTCAATGCCGCGTCCACGCTCATCTGAAGGTCGATCGCGTCGACGCGAGGCACCATCAGGAAGAAGCCGGACGTGGGGTTCGGCGTCGTCGGCACATACACGCTGATGTGGTCGCCCGGGAGATGGTCGGCCACTTCACCGCTGGGGGTGCCGGTGACAAAAGCAATGGTCCAGGAGCCCGCCCGCGGATACTGCACCAGCACCGCGCGGCGAAACGCCTGTCCGTTCGGCGCAAGCACGGTATCGCTCACCTGCTTGACCGAGTTGTAGATGGATCTCACCAGGGGAATGCGGCCCAGCAGGGTTTCCCACTGGTCCACCATGGTGCGGCCGATCAGGTTGGCCGCGAAGACGCCCGTCAACAGCACCACCACGATGACCAGGACGAAGCGGAAACCGGGAATGTCGATGCCGAACAGCGATTCGGACGACAGGAAGCCGGGCACGAACCCTTCCAGGGTGGCGACCAGCAATCCCAGTACCCACACCGTGATGACCAGGGGAACCCAGATCAGCAGGCCGGTGATGAAGTACTTCTTGATGACGCGCATCCGCATCGCGCGCGCTCTAGGAAGCGGAGCTGCTGGCAGCGGGCGCCGCCGGGGCGGCCGAAGCGGCGGGTGCGGCAGCCGGGGTCGCGGCAGGAGCCGCGGCGGGCGTGGCGCCTTCAGCGGGCGCTGCGGCGCCTGCCGGCGACGCAGCCTGATTGCCGCCATTGCCGTTGCCACGGAAATCCGTGACATACCAGCCGGAGCCCTTGAGCTGGAATCCAGCCGCGGTCACCTGCTTGGAAAACGTGCTTTGGCCGCATTCGGGGCAATCCGAAAGCGGTGCATCGGAAATCTTCTGCAAGACGTCTTTGGCGTGGCCGCAGGCGCTGCATTTGTAAGCATAGATGGGCATCGAGGGCTCCCAGGCGCAAGCCCGGCAAATCAAAACCCGCCTGTCGCCGCACGGCAAAATCCGGGACGGCGGCTGGGCAAGGCCGGAAAATACGGGAAAGTCTTGAATTTTAGCGGTTTTTCATGAAGCGTCGTGTCCGGCCCCGCCGGGCCGGCCCGAAGCCGCCGCTCCGGGGCTGGCCCCCCGGCTTGCACGGCCGGTTTCCCTAGACGGGAAGCAGGAACATCACGGCCGCCACCAGCGTCGGCCCCAGGGCGGACAGGAACAGGCGGCCCGAGGAAATGGTGCCATCCGGGAAGTGACTCTTCAGGATGGCGAAACCCGCCGGATTGGGCGCATTGGCGATCACGGTCAGTCCGCCCCCGGTCACGGCTCCCGCCACCAGCATATAGCGCCAGGCCTCGTTGGTTCCTTCCACCAGCGAACCCAGGTAGGTGAGCGCGGCGTTGTCGGTGATGGCCGTGAGCGCGGTAGCGCCCCAGAACAGCACGAAGGGCTCCAGCCCGCCCAGCAAGTCCTGCAACCACCATTTCTGCAGTCCACCCAGAACCACCAGTCCGGCCAGGAAAAAGCCCACCATCAGGCCTTCCTTGATCATCAGGCGGTTCTGGTGGCGCTTATAGGCTTCCGAGAACCCGATGAACATCATCAGCAGGCCCAGGAAGATGGCCGGATGATGCGCCGTCAGCACCACGGCGATCAGGAACGCCAGGTGCACCAGCACGACGATCGCCGGCACGGGGGGACGCTTGTCCGCGCCATCGGGCCCATCCACGCCGCCGCCCGTGCCCACCGCGCGCTCCATCAGCGCCTTGCGGCAGATGAATGTCAGCAGGCCGGCATTCAGGCAGACCGCCACCGCGGCGCGCCAGCCGAAATGCTGCACCATGAAGGTGGAATCCCAGCCGAACGTGGTCGCCACCATCAGCACGGGCGGGGCGGCGTAGGACGTGAGCACCCCGCCGATAGACACGTTCACGAACAGCACGCCCAGGGTCAGGTACTTGAACCCTGCCCGGCCGCTCGTACGGAAGTAGGCGTCCCGCAGCAAGATGGCGGCCAGCGTCATGGCGGCGGGCTCGGTGATGAAGGAGCCACCCAGCGGCACCAGAGCCATCACCACGAAGAAGGTGGACAGTTGGCGCGGCAAGGGCACCACGCGCGCCACGATCCGCACCAGCAGGCCCACCAGTTCCAGGATGGGCCGGCTGGCCGCCACCACCATGATGACAAAGACGAACAGCGGCTCCGTGAAATTGCGCGTGTCCATGTACTCGATGGCTTGCGACGGGCCGGCCAGCGCCGCCATCGTCACGATCAGCGCAAAGGCCCACACGCCGAAGACGGCCTCGACCTCCGAGAACAGATGCCAAAACCCCGCATGCGGTCCGCCACGATGCGCAAGCCGCGCGAAGAACGGAACCGAAAAGGTATGAAGGACCGCCACGGCGAACAGAACGGTGGCGATGACCTCAAGGGTCTGGGGCATGTGAAGGACTTCCGGGAAATGGATTCAAGCGATGCGCGCGCCGCCCGGCAGAGCTTGCCGGACAAGCGTCGCAATATAGCCCAGCGGGCGGCCCCTGTAACGCAGGGTCAACACTGATCCGCCCGCCCTGACTAGGCGATTGGCGCCGGAGGCTCCCCGCCCTGCTGCGCCGCCTTCATCTCCATCAGCAGGCTGTGCAGCATCTCTGTGGACAGCCCGTGCAGCACCAGCCGGTACCCCGCGCGCAAGGTGGACAGCGGCACCAGCGGGTGGCTGTTGTTGACCAGGATCAGGTGCTGCGGCGCACCCAGCAGCTTGGCGGCATAGATGCCGATGGTCTCGTCGAGCTGCAGCGAATTGGCCGCGCGCCAGAAGTCGTTATCAGTCAGCATGAGCTGATACAGCGGCGTGAACAGTTCGATGGCGCTTTGCAGGTCCAGGAAATTAAGCTTGCCCTGCGGCATGTCTTCGAGCTTCAGCGGCGGGTCCTGGATCATCGAAAAATCGACCCGCTGCGGCGCATGCATTTCCACCCCGGCGTCGCGCATCGCCTGGTTCAGGCGGATGACGAAGTTGAACAGGTTCAGGTCGTGCTTGACGAAGAGTTCGTCCTTCAGGTCGTCGATCTCCAGCGGCTCGAGCGGCGTGGTGGTGATCGGCACCGGCGAGTTGGCCGCGATGAAGGCCAGGGCCTGCGCGCCCAGATGGAAGTGCCGCAGGATGAGCCAGTTGGCCTCGGGCGACACGAACCGCTTCAAGCCCCAGGCCAGGATGCGGTGCAACAGCCGGGAATGCGACCAGCGGCGCGGCAGGAAGGTCTTGATGACCTGGATCAGGATGATGAAGGCGCGCGCCAGCGGACGCAGGAACGGCAGCAGGTACTGGCGGGATGCGCAGCTGGAATCCGTCAGCCACGCCTTCTTCACCTTGTCCGGCAGGGGCGTGCTGCGATCCAGGTAGAGCGCGAGCCAGGGGCTGGGATCCGCGGGATCGTATTCCTTTGCAAGGAAATCAGGCTCTTTGTTCATGCGGCGTCGCCCTCCATCACGTGATGAAACTGCATCAGATAGAGCGCCGCCGTGCGGCGGGCCGTATCCACGATGCGCTGCTCGGCGCGTCCATCCTCGTCGCAATCCAGCGCCAGCTCCACCGCGGACAGCCACCGCGCCAGGTGATGCTCGTCGTTGTGGCCGTGATATTCCAGGAAACGGAAGGCATCGGGCGGCAGTTTCAGGCTGGCCTTGAGCAGCGGCAGCAGCGCCGGCACGATGCGCTGTCCGGTGCCCTCGATGATATAGATCGCACCCAGCAGGCCTATTGGATCGCGCGTCGCGGCCAGGCCATGCAGATAGGCGTTCAGCGCTTCGCCGCCAGGATTGCGGCGCAAGGCGTCGATGCTATCGACCGCGCCGCCCGCGGTGCGATAGTCCTGGAAGAGAATTTCAAAGTCGTTCTGCTCTTCACCCGCGTGCAGGTCGATCAGCGCCGCCAGCGGCGCGTACTGCTCGGACAACGACGCCGCGCCCTCGCGCATCCATTTGCTGCCCTCGCGGACCTGCGGAATCCAGTTCTCCATCCAGTTCAGGTAATCGGCCGTGGCGAACTGGCGGTTGCGCAAGCGCTTGATCACCGGCGTGCGCCATACGCGCGAGCGGTAGTCGTGCCAGATCGCCGCCAGCTCGGTCAGCAATTGCCCCAGGCCTTGCGGCGCCATGTCGGGGTCGTGCGGCGGCGCGATGGCCTCGGCGTCGCCGCTCAAAGCGTCCTCGCGGGCGGCCGCCACGGGTGCGCCGGCGGGGACCGGCTTCGCATGTACCGCCTCGGCCTCCAGCAGCATGTAGGCGGCCATGAAACGCCCGGATTCAGGGATGTAGCAGAAGATCTGCTCGCCCGGCTTCACTTCGCGCGTTTCCAGGAATTCCGCCAGCATGATCAGGATGGACGCCGCCCCCGTGTTGCCGCGCCACGCCAGGTTGCTGAACCAGCGCTCGCGCGGGATCACCAGACCGGCCTTTTCCATCAGGTCTTCCACTACCGGGATGAACTTCTCGGACGAGTAATGGCAAAGGAAATGATCGACCTGGTCCGGGTCCACCCAGCCATCGCGCACCAGCTTGGCGTATTCATGGATGCCGATATCGAACAGGTGCGGAAGCAGGCGGATGTCCTGGCGCAGCGACAGCGCGCCGTCGGACTCGGCCTCGCTCCAGGACGGGTAGTCCAGATGCCCCTTGCCCCGGTCGGCCGACAGCCCGAGCTGCATGCACACGGGATAGTCGCCGGAAAACGAGCGCTGGTGCACCCATTTCAAGCGCAGGCGCACGCCTTGCGACGCGCCGGGCAATGGCCGTCCGCTATTGCCCAGCAGCACGGCGCCGGCGCCGTCCGACAGCATCCAGCGCAGGAAGTGGGCATCGAAATCGGCGTCATAGCCCCGCGCGGCAAAGCGCGATCGCTTGAACAGGCGCGACGGCAGCTCGCTGGCCACGGCCAGGGCGCTGGCGTGCCCGCCCATCTCCACGCCCTGCGCTGCCACCTGGATGGCCGACACGCCGGCGGCGCAGATGCCATGCACCGACAGCGTCTCCATGGGCTGCGCGGCCAGCTCGCCCTGGATCATGTTCGAAAATCCCGGCATCAACGCATCGCCGCCGGAGGATCCGCTCGTCAGCAGGGAAACGGCCGACAGATCGGTGTCATGGCGCCGCAGGCAGTCGCGGATGGCATGGGCCGCGAGCTGCGCGTTGGAGAACACGGTGGCGCCTTCGGGATCGATCGCGTAGTAGCGGTGCTTGATGCCGTTCTCGGCCAGGATGCGGGTCTTGATCCGGCTGGACATGCGGTTCAGCGGCGCGATGTAGCTGTCCATGGCTTCGTTGGACACGGGCTCGCCCGGCATGAAATAGCCGGCGCTCTCCAGGTAGACACGATGAAACGCAATAGGCATGACGGGTCTCTAGTGGGAGTATGAGGATGCGGCGCTAGCGGACGTGCTCGGGCGCCATGCAGGAACGGCTGCGAAACCGCGGCACGAAAGCGCCCAGCACGAAGACGCGGAACATGTAGGGCACCAACCCGCGTTCGTTCAATGCGGGAAGCACACGGTTCCGGTAATGCTCGCGATGCAGGCGGGTCAGTTCGGACCAGTGCGCGCGCGGATGCTCGTGATGCGCGGTGTGCAGGCCGATGTTGAACAGCAGCGGATTGACCAGGCCTTCGAAATTGCGCGCGTAGTTCAATCCGGCGGCGTGGCGCGGACCGCCGTCCGCATGCGCGTGCTGCAGATAGTTCGTGGCCAGCAGCCAATGCAGGCCATGGAGCTGCGGCACGATGACGAACACCAGCGCCTTCGCCGGGTTCACCGCCATCAGCCCGGCCCACAGGCTCAGCCAGACACCGTACTGCGCCATGCAATAGCGCCACGCGCCGGGCCAGTGGCGGCGCAGCCGGCCCAGCCACGCGAAGAACAGCGGATACAGCACCCGGCCGGCCTGCACCGGATGAACCACGTAGCCCCAAAGGTGGTTGGTATCGCCCCCGAAGCGGTAAGTGCGCGCCACGTCGCGCGCGCCATGCTTGTAGCGGTGGTGATTGGCCACATGCGCCGGATAGAACACAAAGGTGGGATGACCCTGCAGCAGCGTGATCCAGAAATCCGTGGCGCGATTGGTCCAGCGGCCCCGCCACATCCGGATGTGCGTGTGGTTGTGATGGATGACGCCAATGCCCAGCGTCAGGAACAGCATCAGCGCATAGAGCGGCCACCAGAATCCGTGGATCCATTGCCAGGCCGCCAGCGCGGGCAGCGCGGCCAGGTAGGCCAGGCTCTGCCAGTCGCGCCGGTTGCGCAGCGACGGCAGCCCGCGTGGGTTACGCCCGTCCGCCAAGCGGCTCTCGCTGCCGGAAGGCATCCAGTTGGCGTTGCGCCGCCTCGGCCGTCAACCGGGTGCGGAACAGGCGGTCCATGAAGGTGAACTGGAAGCCATAGTTGCCGTTGTAGCAGGCATGGTGCAGGTGGTGCCGGCGGCTGGCGGCGAACCAATGCGCATACGACACCTTGGGAAAGAAGTCGTAATTGGCATGGCCGATGCAATTGAAGAACAGGCTGAACAGCGGCACCGACGCCAGCGACCAGAAGCTGAAGTCGTGCAGCACCATCGGCAGCATGATGACATTGCCCAGCATCAGGGCTTCGATGGGATGAAAGCTGTACGTGGAGAACGGCGTGGTCACGATAGAGCGGTGGTGCGGCAGGTGAAAGCGGCGCAGCGGCCGGGTGTGCAGCAGGCGGTGGTTGACCCAGAAGTGCACGTCGTTCCACGCGACCAGCACCAGGATTTCCACGGTGATTTTCTGCCAGCTCGCATCCGGATCCAGATGCGCCCACCCCAGTTGCAGCAGTCCCCAGGGAAAGATCATGCCCGTGCCGAACAACAGCACGGACAGGCCGGATTGAGCGAATTCGCGGCGCAACTGGCCAGGCGCCAAGGGCCGCGGATCCAGCGGGCGCCCGATGCCCATCGCCGGCAGGATGTGCCGGGTGAGCAGCCAGGTGGCCGCGCCGAAGATCAGATAGATGCCGCCGAAGAACAGCAGCCCCGCCAGCATGACTTGCCAGGCGGACAAGGCTTCAAAAGCTTGGCCCATGAACGTTTTGTTTCACCCCGAGAATGGCCGCATCATAAGCAATCCGTCAGCTTCCCGGTGAGTGAATTACTACCAAATGAATCCGAACACCACAAAGCGCACGGGCCGCGAATCGCTGCGGGTTACTGCCAGGGAAACTGGCGGTTCAGCGTTGCTACCGCCGCATCCAGGCGCGTGGCGAGCCCCGCGCTTGCCAGCGGCATCGGCAGGCGCAGTTCTTCGGAAAGCAGGCCCTGCCGCGCCAGTTGCGCCTTCACCGGTCCGGGATTGGGTTCCGCGAAGGCCAGGTGTATCACCGGCGCCAGCGCGTGGAACAGCGTCCTGGCCAGTACCAGGTCCTGCGCCAGCACGGCGCGATGCATCGCCACGAACAGGTCGGGCCGGATATGCGCGGCTGCGGCGATCATGCCGGTGCCTCCCAGGCAAAGCACGGACAGCGATTGCAGGTCTTCGCCAGCCAGCACGTCCATTGCCCCGTCGGTGATCAGCGCCAGCGTCTTTTCCAGCGACCCGCCACAGTCCTTGATCGCGGCGATGTTCGGATGCGTGGCCAGCGCCAGCAAAGTCGCCGTGTCCAGCGTCGTGCCGGTGCGGTAGGGAATGTCGTAGAGCACCAGCGGGAAGGCCGAGGCATCGGCCAGGCAGCGGAAATAGGCGGCGGCCCCCTCCTGCCCCGCGCGCACGTAATACGGCGCGGGCGCCAGGATGCCCGCCAGCGGCCGGGTTCCAAATGCGGACAGGCGTTGCAGCACATGCCCTTGATGATTGCCCGCCAGGCCCATGATCACGGGCAGCTCGTCCGCCTCGGCCAGTACGGCGTCCAGCACCGCAAGCTGTTCGGCGTCATCCAGCGACGCGGCCTCGCCGGTGCTGCCGCAAACGACCAGCCCGTCCACGCCCGCCGCGGCATAGTGGCGTACAAGCCGGCGCAAGGCCCCGCCATCCACGGCGCCGCCGGAAAACGGCGTGACAAGGGGAACCCAGACGCCCTGGAACAGAGATTGATGTGATTGCATGCGAACACTCCTTACGTATGGACCGTGGGGGGACCGTACAGAAGTGCTCGGGATACCAGAGGTGCGCGCGGAGGCGCGAAAGCGCCGCCAGAAGGCCGCTGTTCCGTCGCCCATCTGACGGAACAGCATGCTCCGGTCAGATGAGCGGCTGTTTTTTGGATTTCAGGCCGGCGGCAGCCAGCACCACGCACAGGGCGCGGTTGCGGGAAGCGGACGGGATGGCCTGAGAAATCATGAATGAGATGGGCGCGTCGAGCAGCGGATGCAGAAATCTACCGGGCGTCCGCTGCCCTGTCAACGGTGGCGCGGGCGGATCAGCCCAGGGTGGCGAGGAACACCGCGCACAGGGCTTCCATGCCTTTGCGGTCGTCTTCGTCGAACCGGTCCGGCACGGGACTGTCCACATCCCATACGCCGATCAGCTCACCCCGATGCACCAGCGGCACGACGATTTCGGAACGCGAGGCGGCGTCGCAGGCGATATGGCCGGGAAACGCATGCACGTCCGGAACCAATTGCGTCTGGCGCTGGCTGGCGGCGGCCCCGCACACACCGCGGTTCAGCGGAATGCGCACGCACGCGGGCTTGCCCTGGAAGGGGCCCAGCACCAGCTCGTTGCCGTCGAACAGATAGAAGCCCGCCCAGTTCAGGTCGGGCAGCGCGTTGTAAGCCAGCGCGCTCAGGTTGGCGGCGTTGGCGATGCGGTCGGGCTCGCCTTCCAGCAGCGCCCGGGCCTGGACGGCCAGTTCGGCATACAGGGCGGCCTTGGAGTCGGCGACGATCGGAGCGGCTTCGAACATAGGGAAAATGTAACTGTACTGGCGGTTATCGATGCAGGTGATTTTAGGGGCTTCGCACGTTAAAGGGGCCGGGCTGTTACCGTGTGGGACAATACTTTTTTGACGAACGCCTCACCCCTCCCACCCTTCTTGATCAAGAAGCAATCCATGGACAAGCCTTTCGAACCTGCGTTTTCCTTCTCGGAACGCGCCCAGCAACTCACCAGCTCCGCCATCCGCGAGATCCTCAAGGTAACCGAGCGCCCCGAAGTCATTTCGTTCGCGGGCGGCCTGCCTGCGCCCGGCGGCTTCCCGGTAGAAGTGGTGCGTGCGGCATTCGACAAGGTATTGGCCACCAACGGCCGCGCGGCCCTGCAATACGGCCCGACCGAAGGCTACGCCCCGCTGCGCCAATGGGTTGCCGACGACCTCAACGCCGCCGGCGCCAATGTCGCCGCCGACCAGATCCTGATCGTGTCGGGCTCGCAGCAGGCGCTGGACCTGCTGGGCAAGGTGCTGATCGACAAGGACAGCAAGGTGCTCGTCGAAGACCCCAGCTACCTGGGCGCGCTGCAATCGTTCAGCCTGTACCAGCCCAAGTTCGTGCCGGTGCCCACCGATGAAGGCGGCCTGATCCCCGAAGCCATCACCCCCGAACTGGCCGATGGCGCGCGCTTCCTGTACGCCCTGCCCAACTTCCAGAATCCCACGGGCCGCACGCTCAACCTGGAGCGCCGCATCGCGCTGGTCAAGCGCGCCGCGGAACTGAACCTGACCATCATCGAAGACGATCCCTACGGCGAACTGCGCTACGCGGGCGAGCCGCAGCCGGGTCTGATCGCGCTGGCCGCCGAATACGGCGCCAATGTCGTGCGCCTGGGCACGTTTTCGAAGGTGCTGGCCCCCGGCCTGCGCCTGGGCTACATCGCCGGCGGGCGCGCCCTCATCAACAAGCTGGTCCAGGCCAAGCAGGCCACCGACCTGCACACGCCCACGCTGACCCAGATGGCCGTGTACGAAATCGTCAAGGACGGTTTCCTGGCGGAGCACCTGCCCAACGTGCGCGAGATCTACCGCGCGCAGGGTAGCTGCATGCTGGAAGCGATCACGCGGGAATTCCCGGCCACGGTCACTTGGACCAAGCCGGAAGGCGGCATGTTCATCTGGCTGACCTTGCCCGAGCACATCGACAGCACCAAGCTGCTGGAAAAGGCCATCGCGCAGAACGTGGCCTTCGTGCCTGGCGCCCCCTTCTACAGCGGCGCCGGCAAGAAAAATACACTGCGCCTCAGCTTCGCCACCGTGCCGGAAGACAAGATCCGCACCGGTATCGCCATCTTGGGCAAGTTGCTCAAGGCCGAAGGGTAAGCCCGCCCCCGCAGCGCCTGCGGCGCCCCGGTGGCGGCCTATCGGACGGTGGCCCCGGATGCGCAGTGGCGTGTTCAAGTAGCGGCCGGGCGCGATGCCCGGCCGTTGTTTTATGCTGTCGGCTTTCCTGAACATTTTCGACCGTCACAGTGAACGCCTCGCAACAACCTCCCGTCGACCTCAGCGACATCGTCTTCACCGACTGGGTCGAGCGCTGGCTTCCCAAATCCTGGAGGCCCTACGCCCGCCTGTGCCGGCTGGATCGCCCCATCGGCACCTGGCTGACCTTGCTGCCGGCCATCGCCGCGCTGGTCCAGACCGCGGGCGGCCTGCCCGACATCCAACGGCTGATCGTGTTTTCGCTGGGCGCGCTGCTGATGCGCGGCATCGGCTGCACAGTCAACGACATGTGCGACCGCGACTTCGACAAGCACGTCGAACGCACCCGCTTCCGTCCTCTGACCAGCGGCCAGCTTTCGATGAAGAACGCCGTGTGGTTCCTGATCGGCCAGTTGCTCGTCTGCGGATCGCTGCTGTTCTTCCTGAATGAAATGAGCCGCTGGCTGGCGCTCGCCGTGCTGCCCTTTGTCTTCATCTACCCGCTGTGCAAGCGCGTCACCTACTGGCCGCAAGTGGTACTGGGCATCTGCTTCAACTGGGGCATGCTCATGGCCTGGTCCGACACCCAGAATCATGTGCCCTTGGCCGCCATCGCCATGTGGCTGGGCGCCGTGCTCTGGCAGGTGGGCTACGACAGCATCTACGCCTACGTGGACGTGCGCGACGACCGCAGCCTCGGGCTGCATTCCACCGCCATGCGTTTCGGCGACCGCGGCAAACTCTGGATCGGCGGCTTCTATATCGGCACCGTCCTGCTGTGGGCCTGGGGCGGCCATGCGATGGGCCTTTCGTGGGCCTATCAGGTGGGCATCGCCGCCGTCGCGGTGCATCTGGCATGGCAGCTCAAGGTATTCGACATCCAGCGGCCCGACCGCAACTTCATGCTGTTTCGCGCCAACCTGTGGCTGGGCGCCCTGCTGGTCGCCGCGGCGCTGGCCGGCACGCTGATTCGTTGAGATGCCGATTACCCTGCATTAGCAAGGCGCATTGCGGGCGACGCCGGCTCGGGCCATCATGTGCTTCCCGCCACTTGCTCCGGAGACGCCGCATGCCCTTGTTGATCAAATCCCTGACCGCCGCTGCCGCCGCGTGCGCGTTGCTCGGCGTGTTGCCGGCGCAGGCCGCGACCGACTGCTCCGCGCAACGCGGCTGCGCCGCCAAGTTCTGCCAGATCGAAAACGACATCGCCGCAGCCCAGGCGCAGAACAACTCCCGCCGCGAGGCCGGCCTGCGCAAAGCGCTTGCTGAGGCAAAGGCGAATTGCACCGACGGCCGCCTGCAGTCCCAACGGGAAGCCGACGTGCGGGAAAAGCAATCCAAGGTGTCCGAGCGCCAGCAGGAACTGAAGGAAGCCCGCGCCAAGGGCAAACAGGACAAGATCGACAAGGCGCAACGCAAGCTGGACGAAGCCCAGGCGGAGTACGACGCGTCGCTGCTTGATCTGAACCGCTAGCCGTTTCCCGCCCCGGCCCGAGCCCTCTCGCTCGGACTGCCGGCGTGTCGCGATCCCTTCCCCATCAGCCAGCCCCGCGGGGCTGCGCATCTCCGCCCCCTCCCCGTCAGCCCAAGCTTGGCCTGTCCGCCAAACCGCTATCTATTGCGTCATCAAATAGAAATATCACCATCCATGGTGCCATTTGGCGAAACGAATAGGGATTAGCGTAGATTTTGGAAAGATGTTTTCAGAGAATCAGGGTTTATCCCTGGTTTGTTTAAGCACAGAATGCATCTCATCGGGACACAGCAAGCGAACCCCCCGCAATGACGCCAGAGGTTCGGCTCCCAAGCTCACAAGACACCGGAGGTCTGCCATGAAAACCCTTGCTACCGCTTTGATGCTGTCCATGTCCGTTCTGGCTGCCGGCGCTCAAGCCGCCGAAGCCGACCAAGGCCCGACGCGCGCGCAGGTTCAAGCCGAACTGCAGCAAGCCAAGGCCTCGGGCCAATACACGTTCGGTGAAGAAGGCTACCCCGCCGCCATCGCCCAGACGTCCAGCCTGACGTCGCAACAAGTGCAGGCTGAACTGGCCCAGGCCAAGAACGCCGGCGAAGTCACCTTCGGCAATCTGGACTACCCGCCCGTCGCCGCCGCCGAAACCGCCACCTCGCTGACTCGCGCCCAGGTCCAGTCCCAACTGGCGCAAGCCAAGGCAGAAGGTCTCGTGACCTTCGGCAACATGGACTATCCCCCCATGGGTAGCTGATCCCCCGGGCCGCACAGGCCGATCAGCCCCATCGCAAAGCCCTTCGGCCACAAGCCGAGGGGCTTTGTTTTTGACATTTCGACATCTAATTAAGTCATAACGACGTTAACTTCAGCCGTTACGACAATTTCAGATCTACAAATCGACAGCGCTCCCGCATAGGATGAGGCCACTCCCCCTCCCTCTCATATGCAGGAGCAGCACCATGTCCACGAGCACCAAGACCATCGTTCTGCTGGGCGCCGGAAAAATCGGCTTCGCCATCGCGTTGATGCTGGAACGCAGCGGCGATTACTCCGTGCTGGTTGCCGACCAGGATGCCGGCCGCCTGGCCGTTCTGGCCGGCCTGGGATGCGAGACGCGCCAGATCAGTGACGACGCATCCGTGGCGCGCTGCATCGAAGGCGCCTATGCCGTGGTCAACGCGCTGCCGTTCCATCGCGCCACCGCGGTCGCGGGCTTGTGCGCGAAAGCGGGCGTGCATTATTTCGACCTGACCGAGGACGTGGCCAGCACCCATGCCATCCAGGCGCTGGCTGCGGATGCCTCCAGCGTGCTGATGCCGCAGTGCGGTCTGGCGCCCGGCTTCATCGGCATCGTCGGCAATGCGCTCGCGGGCCGCTTCGACACCCTGCTGGATTTGCGCATGCGCGTGGGCGCCCTGCCGCGTTATCCGTCCAACAGCCTGCGCTACAACCTGACCTGGAGCACCGAGGGGCTGATCAACGAATACTGCAACCCCTGCGAAGCCATCGTCGACGGGCAGCTCACCAGCGTGCCCGCGCTTGAAGGCTATGAAACGTTCGCGCTGGACGGCGTGGAGTACGAGGCCTTCAATACCTCGGGCGGGCTGGGCACGCTGCCCGCCACCCTGCTCGGCCGCGCGCGCAATGTCGACTACAAATCGGTGCGCTATCCCGGCCATTGCAACATCATGAAGCTGCTGCTCAACGACCTGCGCCTGCGCGACCGCCGCGACCTGCTCAAAGACATTTTCGAATCGGCCATCCCCACCACCGAACAGGACGTGATCGTCATTCAGGCCTCGGCATCGGGCTACCGTCACGGCCGCCTGGAAGAAGAGTCCTATCCGATCCGCGTCTTCGGCGCCGAGGTCGATGGCCACCGCCTGAGCGCCATCCAGTTATCCACCGCCGCGGGCATCTGCGCCGCGCTGGACCTGGTGGCGCAGGGCGCTTTGCCGCAGCGGGGTTTCGTGGGCCAGGAGGCCATCGGCCTGGACGCCCTGCTCAACAACCGCTTCGGCCGGATCTATGCCGGCAAGCCGCTGGCGCTTGCGCTTGCAGGCGGCGCCATGGCGGACCGCTAGGCCAGCCGCCGCGCCCGCTGCGCGCCGCGCTACGTCCAGCCTTCCAGGCGCAGCGTTGCGCGCACCAGGCGCTGTTCTTCCTGTTCGATATCCGACAGGCTCTGGCGCACACTGTCCACATGATCGGCCGCGGCCTTGCGCGCCTGCTCGGGCTGGCGCCCGATGACCGCGTTGTACAGGCGCGTGTGCTGCCGGTCGATCTGCCGCTTTTCCGGCTGGCGGTGATACAGGTTGTTCACGCAGGCAAAGACGGATCCCAGCAGCAGGTCCGTCAGCGATTGCAGCGTATGCACCAGCACGGGATTGTGCGAGGCCTCGCAGATCGCCAGATGGAAGGCGTGGTCCAGATGCGCGTGCGTCGCCGTGTCGGTGGCCGCGCCCTGCGCGGCCACCATCTCGTCATAACGGCGCCGGATCATGATGAAGTCCGCCTCCGTGCCACGAATGGCCGCCAGCCGGGCCGACTCGGCCTCCAGCAACGACCGCACTTCCAGCAGGTCGTACAGCGTTCGCGGCTGCGAATTGAACAGATGCATCAACGGGCCCGCATCCACCTTCGAGATATGCGCTACATAAGACCCCTTGCCCTGCGCGGTATGGATGATTTCCCGTGCCCGCAAGAGCTTCAGGCCTTCGCGCAGCGCCGTGCGAGACACGCCCAGTTTTTCAGTCAGGCGCCGCTCGGACGGCAGGGCCTGCCCGGCCTTGAGCACGCCGTCCAAGATCAGGCGTTCGATCCGCTCGGCCACTTCGTCCGCCACCTGACGGGGTTTTTCTTCTGTTTCCGCGTACATGCGTTCTCCGGGTCAGTGGTATGACCAAGTGCCGATGCGATTCCGGCGGACTGGCCTTGCCTCTGTAAGCTGATGATATAAAAACATAAAAATTCATGTTCTGCCCGGCATTGCGCGAACAAACTGGTATGACCAGCCGGTTTTGATATGGACATTGCGGCATGCGCGAACGATGATGTCAGGACAGATTCGCCCGGCGCCCGGCGTCGGCCAGCCCTACTTACCGCTAGAGACCCGCATGACTCAACGCATCCAGCACCACGGCCTGCAAGTGGCGGCCAATCTCAACCAATTCATCGAGCAGGAAGCGCTACCCGGCACCAACCTTGACGCCGACAGCTTCTGGCAGGGTTTTGCGGCCCTGGTCAACGATCTGGCGCCCAAGAACCGCGCACTGCTGGCCGAACGAGACCGCCTGCAAGCCGAACTCGACGCCTGGCACCGCGCCAATCCCGGCCCCATCGCCGATCCGGCCGCCTACCGCAAGTTCCTGGAAGGCATCGGCTACCTGCTGCCGCAGCCAGCCGCCGTGCGCGCCACTACCGACAACGTGGACACCGAGATCTCCCAGCAAGCCGGCCCCCAGCTCGTGGTGCCGATGTCCAACCCGCGCTACGCCCTGAATGCCGCCAATGCGCGCTGGGGCAGCCTGTACGACGCGCTCTACGGCACCGACGCCATCCCCGCCACGCCGGGCGACACCGGCACGGGCTACAACCCGGATCGCGGCGCCGCCGTCATCGCACGCGCTCGGGCTTTTCTCGATACCGCCGCCCCGCTGGCGCAGGGTTCCCATGCCGATGTCCGCGGCTACACCGTCGAAGACGGGCAACTGCGCATCGCGCTGGCCAACGGCGTCACCAGCCTGAAGTTTGGCTCGCAGTTCACTGGCTACCAGGGCGACGCCGCCGCCCCCACGGCGATCCTGCTGAAGAACAACGGCCTGCACTTTGAAATCCAGATCGATCGCGCCAGCGCCATCGGCGCCACCGACGCCGCCGGCGTCAAGGATGTGGTGGTCGAAGCCGCGCTGACCACCATCATGGACTGCGAGGACTCCGTCGCCGCCGTCGATGCCGAAGACAAGGTTCTCATCTACCGCAACTGGCTGGGCCTGATGAAGGGCGACCTGACCGAAGAGGTCACCAAGGGCGGCAAGACATTCACCCGCAGGCTCAACGCCGACCGCGAATACGCCCGTCCAGACGGCTCGCCGCTGAAGCTGCATGGCCGTTCGCTCATGTTCGTGCGAAATGTGGGCCACCTGATGACCAATCCGGCCATCCTGGACCGCGACGGCCGCGAAATCCCCGAAGGCATCCTGGACGCGGTCGTCACCAGCCTGGCCGCGCTGCAGGACCGCAGCGCGAAGCTCAATTCGCGCACGGGTTCCGTCTACATCGTGAAGCCCAAGATGCACGGGCCGGCTGAGGCGGCATTCGCCAGCGAACTCTTCGACCGCGTCGAAGACCTGCTCAAGGTGCCGCGCAACACCCTGAAAATGGGCATCATGGACGAAGAGCGCCGCACCAGCATCAACCTGAAGGCGTGCATCGAAGCGGCGGCCTCGCGCGTGGCCTTCATCAACACGGGCTTCCTGGACCGCACCGGCGATGAAATGCATTCCAGCATGGAAGCCGGTCCCATGCTGCGCAAGGGCGACATGAAGTCCACCGCCTGGATCACCGCCTACGAGCGGAACAACGTGCTGGTCGGTCTGGACACGGGCCTGCGCGGCCGCGCCCAGATCGGCAAGGGCATGTGGGCCATGCCCGACCTGATGGCGGCGATGCTGGAACAGAAGATCGCGCACCCCAAGGCCGGCGCCAACACCGCCTGGGTCCCTTCGCCCACGGCCGCGACGCTGCACGCGCTCCACTACCATCAGGTCGACGTGCAGGCGGTCCAGCAAGAGCTCGAACGTACCAAGCTGGATGCCGTGCGGGACGACCTGCTGGGCGGCCTGCTGACCGTTCCGGTCGGCGATCCCTCCAAGTGGTCCGCGGCCGATATCCAGCAGGAACTGGACAACAACGTGCAGGGCATCCTGGGTTATGTGGTGCGCTGGATCGACCAGGGCGTGGGCTGCTCCAAGGTGCCCGACATCCACGACGTGGGCCTGATGGAAGACCGTGCCACGCTGCGCATCTCCAGCCAGCACATCGCCAACTGGCTGCGCCATGGCATCACCAACCGCGATCAGGTCACGGAAACGTTCAAGCGCATGGCCAAGGTCGTCGACGGCCAGAATGCCGGCGACGCGCTCTACCAGCCGATGGCCGGTCATTTCGATACCTCGCTGGCCTTCAAGGCAGCGTGCGCGCTGGTGTTCGAAGGCCTGACGCAGCCCAACGGCTACACCGAGCCCCTGTTGCACAAGTACCGTCTGGAATTCAAGGCCGCGCAAGCCTGAGTCCGCCCCCAGCCACACCCGACCGGACAGCGCAGGCTGTCCGGTTTTTTTTGTGCCCCAAACGGGTGCCGCGAAGCGATTGAATACATTTGCCCATATTTCGCACGACCGTGCTAAATTGACGCCATGACAGCCAAAACCGAGAAAAGCGAACTGACGTTCGCGTCCATCGTGGACGCGGCCCTGGACATGGCCGCCGCGCAAGGCATGGAAAGTCTTTCGCTAGGCCAGGTTGCCAAGCACCTGGGCATCAGCAAGAGCGGTGTTTTCTCGCGCGTGGGATCCCTGGAAGCCCTGCAGCAGGCCGTACTGGACGAGTACGACCGCCGCTTCGTCGCCGCCGTGTTCACCCCGGCGATGGCTTATCCGCGCGGGCTGCCGCGCCTGAACGCACTGGTGTCCCTATGGATAGACCGTGCCAGCAACGTCGAGCGGCTGACGGGCTGCATCTATGTGGCCGGCGCCTTCGAATACGACGACGTCGAATCCCCCCTGCGCGCCGTGCTTGAACACAATCTCAGGCGTTGGCGCGCCGCCATGGTGCGGACGGTGACTCAGGCTCTGGAGGCCGGCCATCTGCGGCCGGACACCGACGCCGAACAGCTCGTATTCGAGGTCTACAGCTTGATGATCGGCCTGATGCACGACGCTCGCTTCCTGCGCGATCCAAAGGCGCACGAACGCGTGAAGGCCGCTTATGAACGCCTGATTTCCACGTATCGCAGTTTCAAGTACATCGAGTAGTCGCCCGTCGCCGGCTCGAGGCCGGCGTTTCTTCGAGCCAATTTCGCACAGTCGTGCGAATATTTTCAGGAGCAAGCCATGTGGCTTCTTATTCCAGTCGGCGCCATCGGCGCATCGGCAATTGTCTGGCGTCACTGGCGCGCGCTGCTGCGCCAACTGCCCGACCGCGCCGAGCATCTCGTGCTCTTCTAAGGCCGGCGCGCACTTGAAGAATCCTTGCTCGCGCACTGGTGATCCGGCGCCATCCCGGTCTATATTCCGAACTTCACCCTCTTCAGTTTCGCCATGCCGCGTTCCATTCATCTGCTGATCGTCGACCCGCAAAATGACTTCTGCGATCTGCCCGAGGCCTACCTTCCGCCGGATCCGCTGACCGGGCGCGCCATCCAGCCCGCGCTGCCCGTCCCCGGCGCGCACGCCGACATGCTGCGGCTGGCGCGATTCATCGATGCCACCGCGCATGCGCTGACGTCCATCACGGTCACCCTGGACTCGCACCATCGTCTGGACATTGCACACCCGACCTTCTGGCGCGCTGGCAATGGCGACCCGGTAGCGCCATTTACGCCCATCACCGCGGCGCAGCTACGCGCGGGCGAATTCCTGCCCAGGCATGACGACGACCTGCCGCGAACGCTTTCCTATCTGGACGAACTCGAGGCCCGCGGCCGCTATACCTTGATGGTGTGGCCCGTGCATTGCGAGATCGGCACCTGGGGGCACAACGTGCACGCCGACCTGCGGGCGGCATACAGCCGTTGGGAAGACGATCGCCAGTTCATCGTCCGCAAAGTGCCCAAAGGCGCCAATCCCTGGACCGAACACTACAGCGCGCTGATGGCCGAGGTGCCCGACGCCGACGATCCGCGCAGCCAGTTGAACCGCAATCTGCTCGATTCGCTGGACCGGGCCGAACTCATCCTGGTCGGGGGCGAGGCCGGCAGCCACTGCGTCAAGGCCACGCTCGAACACATGGCCGAGCACCTGCCGGGCGGCAACCTGTCTCGCATCGTGCTGTTGACCGACTGCATGAGTCCTGTCGTGGGCTTTGCCGATGCGCAAGCCACCTTCCTGCAACGCATGCGGGATCTCGGCGTGCAGGAGCGCACCAGCGTGGACATGGCGCGCGCGCTGAGCTGAAACATCGCGGGCGCGATCCCCGCCCGCAATGACAACGGCCGCCTGCTTGAGCAAGGCGGCCGTGATGTATTGCGGCTTTGGATGGCCCGCGCCGAGGTCAGCCGGCGTGCGCGGTCTTGCCTTCGCACCCGACATAGAGCGCGCTGATGGCCTCGCACAAGGCCGGAGGCTGCTGAAACAGCCTGGACACCAGCAGGCAACCCTGCACGGTGGCGAACACGGCCCTGCCGGCCGCTTCCGGCGTGCCGGAAAACTTCAGGGTGCCTTGTTCAACGCCTTCGGCAAGCACGCGCGCAAGCCACGCTTCATGCGCGCGGAAAAAACCCTGCAACGCGCCACGCACGCGATCGGACAGGCTCATGATGTCGGCGGCCAGCATGCCGCCCAGACAGAGCTCGCTGGACCCGCAGGCGTGCGACTCCATCATCGACAGATATTGTTCAAGCTGCGCCTGAGCCGGCTGCGCGGTATCGATCGCGCGTACGGCGCCCAGCGCGCGCGTGCTGTAGGCTTCGACCGCTTCATACAGCAGGTCGTCCTTGCCCGGAAAGTAATAGTGGATGCTGGACGTCTTCACGCCCACATGCTCAGCCAGGTCGCGGTAGCTAAAGCCATTGCATCCGCGCGTGCGGATCAGCTTCTCGGCATGCGCCAGAAGCAGTTCGCGTGTGGTGTTGGAAGTTGGGGTGTCCATGGCTGAATATTACCTACTAATAGGTCGGTTCGTCATCGGCCGCGCTCTGGGGGTAGTCCCTGAGATGGCCCAAAACTGGGTGCGGCCCCCGGCCGGGAAAACTCCCGCCCCCCGGGGGCACGCATTGCCGGCATCAGCTCAGCCTTGCACAGGCGGATAATCCAGTTCGCCGCCTTCGGTCAGGCCTTGGCTGCGGGCTGCCGCCAGTTCCTCCCGAACCTGCGCACGGGTCTTGTCGCCGGCTTGGGCAAACGCGGTCGAGGCATAGCCTTCTTCGCCGGACACCAGCTCACCGTTGGCGCGAGCGGCCGCCAGTTCTTGCTGCACTTGGGCGCGGGTCACCGTGCTTTGCGTATTCAAGGGGGGCGGGTAGTCCAGTTCGCCGGCTTGAGCGGCGCCGATGAACGAGGCGGAAAGAATCAGGGCGGATACGAGGGTCTTCATGGTTGATCTCCAGAAAGGATCAGATGCTTGGGTAAAAAGGGAAATGGGTTGAAGGCTATCTACTTATAGATAGATTTCGGTTCAAAATTTCAGCTTTGCACAGGCGGGTAGTCCAGTTCACCGCCTTCGGTCAGGCCTTGGCCGCGGGCGATAGCCAGTTCCTGCTGAACCTGTGCGCGGGTCTTGTTGCCAGCGTGGGCAAATGCGGTGGCGGCGTAGCCTTCTTCGCCAGACACCAGTTCACCTTTGGCGCGGGCGGCTGCCAGCTCTTGCTGTACTTGGGCGCGGGTTACCGTGCTTTGCGTATTCAGGGCGGGCGGATAGTCCAGTTCGCCGGCTTGGGCGGCGCCGATGAAAGAGGCGGAAAGAATCAGGGCGGATACGAGGGTCTTCATGGTTGATCTCCGAGTAACTAAGTAAAAGCGATGAGGTTTCGATAAACTATCTACTTGTAGGTAGATATGAAGGTAAATAAAAAGGCGATGCCACTGTATTTCTGGTTTCGGCTGCGGCGGCTTGTTGGGTTCGCTGCGTCGATGGATGAATCTTACCTACTACTAGATAGATAGCGCAAGCGCTTAATGTGAAACAATTTATTTCATGGTGCCTTCTTATCCTTCTCGAACGCCCGGCGCGATCCCAGCCTGCGTACCTGCGTCTGGGATCGCCAGCGGGCGCGGATCAGGCCGATAGCGCTCGCATCACCGAGTAAAGGTCCGCCTTGCCCTCGAAGCCGATGCCCGGCAGTTCAGGCATCGTGACATAGCCCCCTTCAACCTTGACGCCATCGGGAAAACCGCCGAACGGCTGAAACAGGTCCGGGTAGCTCTCGTTGCCTCCCAGGCCCAGACCCGCCGCGATATTGAGCGACATCTGATGCCCGCCGTGCGGCACGCAACGGGCGGCCGACCAGCCATGTTGCCTGAGCATATCCAAGGTGCGCAGGTACTCCACCAGGCCATAGCTGAGCGCACAATCGAACTGCAGATAATCGCGGTCGGGACGCATGCCTGCGTAGCGGATCAGATTGCGCGCGTCCTGCATGGAGAACAGATTCTCGCCCGTGGCCATGGGCTTGCCGTAGTAGTTGCGCAGCGCCGCCTGCAGTTCGAAGTCCAGCGGATCGCCCGGCTCCTCGTACCAGAACAGGTCGTATTGGGAAAGCGCCTTGGCGTAGGCGATGGCCGTATCCAGGTCGAAGCGGCCGTTGGCATCGACGGCCAGCTTCTGGCCATCCTGCAGAATGCTCAGGACCGAATCGATACGCCGCAGGTCCTCGTCCAGCGTGCCGCCCCCGATCTTCTTCTTCACCACCGTGTAGCCGCGGTCGAGGTAGCTGCGCATTTCGTCCTTGAGCTTGGCGTGGTCCTGGCCGGGATAGTAGTAGCCGCCGGCCGCGTAGACGAACACGCGGCGATCCGCCTTGCCATTGCCGTAGCGGTCGGCCAGCAGTTGGAACAGCGGCTTGCCGTCGATCTTAGCCACCGCGTCCCATACGGCCATGTCGATCGTGCCGATCGCCACCGAGCGTTCCCCATGCCCGCCCGGCTTTTCGTTCTTGAACATCGTGTCCCAGATCTTGTGGGGATCCAGATTGCGGCCGGTAGCGTCGACGAGCGCGTCCGGCTCGGCCTCCATGACACGCGGGATGAACCGCTCGCGCATCAGCGTGCCCTGACCATAGCGCCCATTCGAATTGAAGCCGTAGCCGACGACCGGCTTGCCGTCCCGGATCACATCGGTGATCACGGCGACCAGGCTCAGCGTCATCTTGCTGAAGTCGATATAGGCGTTGCGGATGGGCGAACTGATGGGGAGCGTCTGCTCACGGATTTCGACGATTCTCATAGCGTGTCTCCTTTGGGGCGGCGATGTGAACCGTTAGCGTAGTGGGGCAGGCTTGCCCTAGAATTGACTCATGTTCATTTGATTATTTACTTTCGGTGAAAGCTGACCTGGCCTCCGAGCTGCAGTTCTTTGTCCTGGTCGCCCGCCTAGGCAGCCTGTCCGCCGCCGCCCGCCAGCTTGACCTGACGCCTCCCGCGGCGACCAAGCGCCTGGCGCTCATGGAGCGCCGCCTGGGCGTGCGGCTGGTCAACCGCACGACGCGCAGCATCAGCCTCACCAACGAGGGCGAAACCTACCTGGCGTACGCGACACGGATTCTTGCCGACCTGCGCGAGATGGAGAGCGTGGTGTCCAGCAGCGGCGCAGCGCCGCGCGGACTGATCCGCATCAACGCCACGTTGGGCTTTGGCCGCACCTCCATCGCGCCGCTCGTGTCCGAATTCGCGAAGCGTTATCCACAGGTCCAAGTCGAGCTGGAAGTCACCGACCGGCCCGTGGATCTGGTGGACGGCGGATTCGATCTGGCCATTCGTTTTGGGGAACTGCCCGACAAGCGCCTGAGCGCCCGGCGCGTCATGACCAACCGCCGCTTCCTGTGCGCCTCCCCCCTTTACCTGAAGCACTCCGGAACGCCGGCCACGCTGGCCGATTTGGCGCATCACCGCTGCATCATCCATCGGCAGAACGACGAAGCGCACGGCGTGTGGCGGTTCATGCGCGCTGGCCATGCCGAGGTGGTGAAGGTTGAAGGCGGCCTGTCGAGCAACGACGGCGATATCGTGCTGGGATGGGCCCTGGACGGCCACGGGATCCTTGTTCGTTCCGAGTGGGACCTGGCCAAATACCTGGAAAGCGGCAGACTGCGGGTGGTATTGCCCGAGTTCACGCTGCCGTCGGCCGATCTGTTCGTGTATTACCCGCAACGCCGCAATCAAACGGCCAGGGTGCGTGCCTTCATCGATTTTCTGGTCGAGGCCTTCCAGCCGCCATCGAGCACACCGGCGCCGCAAAGCGCATAAGGCGCGCTCAACCCGGCGCCTTGGCGCCCCCCAAAAGAAAACCCCGGCATTCCTTGTGGAATGCCGGGGCGTCGTGCGTAACGTCCGCTTGGATGCCCGTCAGAACGGGATGTCGTCGTCCATGTCCGCCAAGTTGGCGCCGCTGCTGGCCGGAGCCGCCGCGGGAGCCGGGCGCTGCTGGGGCGCCGGGCGCTGGGCCGGGGCGCGCTGCTGCTGCGGACGCGAAGGCGCGTCGTCGTAGCCGCCGCCGCCACCGTAGCTTGCACCGCCGCCGCCGCCGTCTTCACGGCCGCCCAGCATCTGCATCTGGTCAGCGACGACTTCGGTGCTGTAGCGGTCGGCACCGGTGTCCTTGTCTTGCCACTTGCGCGTCTTCAGGCGGCCTTCGATGTAGACCGAGCGGCCCTTTTTCAGGTATTCGCCGGCGATTTCAGCCAGGCGGTTGTACATGACGACGCGGTGCCATTCCGTTTCTTCACGTTTCTCGCCGCTGGCCTTGTCCTTCCAGGACGAGGTGGTGGCGATGGACATATTGCAGATTGCTGCCCCTTCGGGGCTGTAGCGGACTTCCGGGTCGCGCCCCAGATTGCCCACGAGTATGACTTTGTTAACCGATGCCATGCCGTTGTCCCTCTGTTGTTGACAGCCTGCGCCTGTGCATTGCCGCAAGCGCGCCGGCAACAACATAAAAGCGATGTTGAAGACCGGCTTCATGAAACACGCCGGTCATCATAGCGATGACCGGCGATACCGGTGAAGCCCAAGTTGGTACGTATTATCGACGAAAAGCGGCCGCCGCGCCAAACGCCAATAGTGACAAAGCCATCCAGCCCGCGAAACGATTTCAGCGCTATTGGAGGCCGTTGGCACCGCGATCGGCGCATTTCCTGGCCGGTCTCGGGGACGCACCCCCGCGGGTCAGGCCAGCGGCCGAAGCGCCCAGGTAACTGCCAGCCAGACGGCGGACAGGATGGCCGCGGCGAAGAACACCGCGCTGGCGCCGGAATGCGCCGCCAGCCAGCCGCCCAGCGCACCGCCCATGAACAGCCCCGCGGCCTGCGCGGTATTGTAGAAACCCAGCGCCAACCCCTTGTAGGCTTGCGGCGCCACGCGGGACACCAGCGAAGGCTGCAAGGCCTCCAGCACATTGAACGCGACGAAGAACCCGGTCAGCGCGATGGCCAACGTGTAGAAGCCATGGCTGGCCGCCGGCAGCAAAGCGCACACGAGCACCAGGCCGGCGACCGCGGCGCGCAGGGCGCCGCGATGGGCACGGCGCTTTTCCGCGACGAACACCACCGGCACCATCAGCACGAACGACACCAGGATCACCGGCAGATAGACCTTCCAGAGTTCGCGCGCATCCAGGCCGCCGACCTTCGCCAGCAGGGCCGGCACCACGACAAACAGCGACACCTGGATCAGATGCAATACGAAAACGCCGAAGTTCAGGCGCAGCAGGTCACGATGGGTCAGCACTTCGCGGGGCTTGGCGGCCTGCATCGTGCGCGCCTGCGTGCGCGGCACCACGGGCACCACCCAGCGCGCCACGCCCAGGCAGATCACGCCCAGGCAGGCGATGGTCCAGAACAGGCCCGACAGCCCCCACCATCCCACCAGCACGGGCGACAGAACCAGCGACACGGCGAACGACAGGCCGATCGACCCGCCCACCATGGCCATGGCGCGGGTGCGCACCTCGTCGCGGGTGGCGTCCGCCAACCAGGCGGTCACGGCGGCGGAAATGGCGCCGGCGCCCTGAATGGCCCGGCCGATCGTGATCCAGTAGACGTCGGTCGCCTGCGCACAGACCACGCTGCCCGCCACGAACAGCAACAGGCCGAAAAGCACGACCGGGCGGCGCCCCCAGCGGTCCGAAGCCAGGCCAAAGGGAATCTGCATGAAGGCCTGGGTCAGGCCATACATGCCCAGCGCCAGACCCACGCGAGCCGGATCATCTCCGCCCGGCATGCCGCTGGCAGCCACGGCGAACACGGGCAGCAACAGGAACAGCCCCAGCATCCGCGCGGCGAACAGACCGGCCAGCGCCACGCTGGCGCGGCGCTCGGAAGGCGTCAATTTCAGTTTTTTATCTGCCGGCATGCGGAAATTTCAACAATGACAAAGGTGGTGCGCATGCGTGCATGTCATACGCTCACGGTCTGATCTGGCGGTGCGGCGCCGGCCTCGGGCCCGTCCAACCCGAAGGACGGCCTTGAACGCGAGAGGTATCGGCGCGCTATAGTACCAAGTTGGCCTTTGAAACCGTTTAAAAGAGCCCGATGGAAGCGATACGCATTCGGGGTGCCCGCACCCACAACCTCAAGAACGTCTCGCTGGACCTGCCGCGCCACAAACTGGTGGTCGTCACCGGCTTGTCCGGCTCGGGCAAGTCCTCGCTGGCGTTCGACACGCTGTACGCGGAGGGCCAACGACGTTACGTGGAGAGCCTTTCCGCCTACGCCCGGCAATTTCTGCAACTGATGGACAAGCCGGACGTGGACCTGATCGAGGGCCTGTCTCCGGCCATCTCGATCGAGCAGAAGGCGGCGGGGCACAATCCCCGCTCCACTGTCGGCACCATTACTGAAATCCACGATTACCTGCGTCTGCTGTACGCGCGAGTCGGCACGCCCTATTGCCCCGACCACGGCCTGCCGCTGCAGGCGCAGAGCGTCAGCCAGATGGTCGACGCGGTGCTGGGCTGGACGCCCGAAACACGCCTGGCGGTGCTGGCGCCGATCGCGCGCGGCAAGAAAGGCAGCTTCGAGGACGAATGCGCCAGCCTGCAGGCGCAGGGCTACGTGCGCCTGCGCGTCGACGGGCAACTGGTGGAAATCGACGGCATGGCCCCGTTGAAGAAAACCGAAAAGCACGATATCGACGTCGTGATCGACCGGCTGCGCATCAAGCCCGAAAGCAAACAGCGCCTTGCCGAGAGCTTCGAGACCGCGCTGCAACTTGCCGAGGGCCGCGCGCTGGCGCTGGACATGGACAGCGAGCGCGAACAGGTCTTCTCCAGCCGCTATGCCTGCCCCGTATGCAGCCACAGCCTGCCCGAACTGGAGCCGCGGCTGTTCAGCTTCAACAACCCCATGGGCGCCTGCCCCAGTTGCGACGGCATCGGCCAGGTGGGCTTCTTCGACCCGAAGCGGGTCGTCGCATTTCCGGAACTCAGCCTCGCGGCAGGCGCGATCCGCGGCTGGGATCGCCGCAATGCATTTACCCACTCGCTGCTTGCCAGCCTGGCCGCGCATTATGAGTTCGACATCGAGGCGCCCTTCGAAGACCTGCCCGAAGCCCTGCGCGACAAGGTGTTGTACGGCTCCGGCGAAGAAGAAATCTCGTTCCTCTACCTGAATGAAAAGGGCCGCAGCACCGTCAAGCGCCACACGTTCGAAGGCGTCATTCCGAACCTGGAGCGCCGCTGGCGCGAAACGGACTCGGCGACCGTGCGCGAAGAACTGGGCAAGTACCGCAACATCAAGACCTGCCCGGACTGCGCCGGCTCGCGCCTGCGCCCCGAAGCGCGCAACGTGCTGATCGGCCATGACCCGCGCGGCGGCGAACGCCACGGCCAGGCCATCTATGAAGTCGAGTCCATGCCGCTGTCGAGCTGTCTGGACTGGTTCCGCAATCTGAACCTGACCGGCGCCAAACAGGAAATCGCGCAACGCATCGTGCGCGAAATCGAAGCGCGCCTGAGTTTCCTGAACAACGTCGGCCTGAACTATCTGTCGCTGGACCGCAGCGCGGACACCATCTCCGGCGGCGAGGCGCAGCGCATCCGTCTGGCCAGCCAGATCGGATCGGGCCTGACGGGCGTGATGTACGTGCTGGACGAACCCTCCATCGGCCTGCACCAGCGTGACAACGACCGCCTGATCGGCACCCTGCAGCACCTGCGGGATCTGGGCAACAGCGTCATCGTCGTCGAGCACGACGAAGACATGATCCGCATGGCCGATTGGGTGGTGGACATGGGCCCCGGCGCGGGCGAACACGGCGGCGAAGTCGTCGCCCAGGGCGATCCCGAAACGGTTCAGCGGGACCCGAACTCGCTTACCGGCCAGTACCTGAGCGGCGCCCGAGCCATCGCCATTCCCGCACGCCGCCCCGTCACTGACGAGCTGCCCTGGCTGACCCTGACCGGCGCCAGCGGCAACAACCTGAAGAATGTGGAACTGCGCCTTCCGGCAGGCCGCCTGGTCTGCGTGACGGGCGTGTCCGGCTCGGGCAAATCCACGCTCATCAACGACACGCTGGCGGTCGCCGTGTCGCGCCAGCTGCACCACGCGCAAAGCGAACCCGCCCCCTACGCATCCATGCAGGGGCTGGAGAATTTCGACAAGATCATCAGCGTGGACCAGAGCCCCATCGGCCGCACGCCGCGCAGCAATCCGGCCACCTACACCGGGCTGTTCACGCCCATCCGCGAACTTTTCGCCGGCGTGCCGGAAGCGCGCACCCGCGGCTACGATCCGGGCCGCTTCAGCTTCAACGTGAAAGGCGGCCGCTGCGAGGCCTGCCAGGGCGACGGCGTGGTCAAGGTCGAAATGCACTTCCTGCCGGACATGTACGTGCCCTGCGACGTCTGCCATGGCAAGCGCTACAACCGCGAAACCCTGGAAATCCGGTATCGCGGCCGCAATATCAGCGAAGTGCTGGACCTGACCGTGGAGCAGGCGCTCGAGTACTTCGAGTCGGTGCCGGCCATTTCGCGCAAGCTGCACACCCTGATCGATGTCGGCCTGTCCTATATCCGGCTGGGCCAGAGCGCGACCACCCTTTCGGGCGGCGAAGCGCAGCGCGTAAAGCTTTCGCAAGAGCTGTCCCGCCGCAGCACCGGCCGGACGCTCTACATCCTGGACGAGCCCACGACCGGCTTGCATTTCCGCGATATCGAGCTACTGTTGCAGGTGCTGAACCAGCTTGTCGACGCTGGCAACACCGTGCTCATCATCGAACACAACCTGGACGTCATCAAGACGGCGGACTGGCTGATCGACATGGGCCCGGAAGGCGGCGACGGCGGCGGCCATGTCGTGGCGCAAGGCACGCCGGAAGCTGTCGCGGCCACCCCGGCCAGCCACACCGGGCAGTATCTGGGCAAGCTCCTGCGCCGCGCGCCGGGCGCGTGACAAACCATCAATGCGGAAGGGATAGCGGCATGTACACCTTGATCATCGGCAACAAGAATTACTCCTCGTGGTCCATGCGGCCGTGGATTGCGCTGCGCGCCGCTGGCGTCCCCTTCACGGAACAGAAGCTCGGTCTTTTCACCGAGGAATTCTCGCGCCGGCTGGGTGCCGTCACGCCCGCGGGCCTGGTGCCGGTGCTGCTGGACGGGGACTTCGCGGTGTGGGATTCACTGGCCATCTGCGAATACGCCGCCGAACGCCACGAGGACGCTTCCTTGTGGCCGCGGGATCCCAAGGCCCGCGCCCGGGCGCGCTCGCTGGCCGCGCAGATGCACAGCGGTTTCGGCGCGCTGCGCCAGGCCATGCCCATGAACGTCGAGGCCCATCTGCCGGGCATCGACATCCCGCAAGCCGCGCAACAGGACATCTCGCGCGTCCAGGCCATCTGGCACGACACGCGCGCGGAATTCGGCCAGGGCGGCTCGTTCCTGTTTGGCGCGTTCTCGATCGCCGACGCGTTCTTCGCGCCGGTGGTCTCGCGCTTCACTACCTATGGGATCGCGGCCGCGGGGCCCGTGCGCGACTACATGGACGCGGTGCTGGCGCTGCCCGCCATGCAGGAATGGATGCGCGACGCGCGCGCCGAGGCCACCTTCGTGGAAGCCGACGAACCCTATCGCAAGCATCGCTGACGCGCCCGCGCTGAAGGCTGCTAGGCCATGTCGAACAGCCGCTTGTGTTCGCGGATGGCGTACCGGTCCGTCATGCCGGCGATGTAGTCGGCAATGGCGCGCGCCTGTTCATTGAACCCGGCGCGGCGGTAATCGGGCGGCAACAGCCGCGGATCATCCAGAAAAGCCGCGAACAGCTCGCGCACGATGCGGCGGGCCTTGGTGCTCATGCGCAGCACCCGGTAGTGCCGGTAAAGATTGTCGAACAGGAATTTCTTCAGCGTGTCCGCTTCGGCGCGGATCTCGTCGGAGAACCCCGCCAGCGGTGGCGCCCGCCGCACGTCGTCCGCGCTGGCCGGCGCCGCGTCGCGTATGCGTGCAAGCGAGGTCCGCGTCAAATCGACAATCAGCGTATTGATCATCCGGCGTATCGTCTCGGCCACGGCGCGGCGGGGCGCCAGGCCGGGATAGCGATCCAGCACCTGAGCATGGTGGCGTTCGAAGATCGACACCTCTTGCAACTGCTCCAGGGTGATCAGCCCGGACCGCAGACCGTCGTCGATGTCGTGGTTGTTGTAGGCGACCTCGTCGGCCAGGTTGGCCAGTTGCGCCTCCAGCGAGGGCTGCGTACGGCTCAGGAAGCGTTCGCCCACATCCCCGAGCTGGCGCGCATGCGCGACGGAACAATGCTTCAGGATGCCTTCCCGCGTTTCAAAGCACAGGTTCAGCCCGTTGAAGTCCGCATAGCGTTCCTCAAGCTCGTCCACCACGCGCAGGCTTTGCAGGTTGTGCTCGAAGCCGCCGGATTCCGGCGCCAGTTCGCGCATGCAGGCGTTCAGTTCGTCCTGCCCCGCATGCCCGAAAGGCGTGTGTCCCAGGTCGTGCGCCAGCGAGATGGCTTCGGTCAGGTCTTCCGACAGGCCCATGCTGCGCGCCAGCGTGCGCGCGATCTGCGCCACCTCCAGGCTGTGGGTCAGGCGAGTACGGAACAGGTCGCCTTCATGATTCACGAAGACCTGCGTCTTGTACTCCAGGCGTCGAAAGGCGCCCGAATGAACGATGCGATCGCGATCGCGCTGAAACTCCGTCCGGTTCTCCGGCGGCGGCTCGGCATAGGTCCGACCGCGCGATTCAGACGGGTCGGATGCATAGTAAGCCAGCTCATTCATCTGCAACACCGTCTGTCTCCGCATTTACTGGGTGGTTCGAGCCAGGACGGCGCGCACGGCATCGTCCGGCGCCGCGCGGGTCACGGCCTCGCCGATGCGTGTCATGAGCACGTAGCGGATCGAACCGCCTTCCGTCTTTTTGTCCACCTGCATCAGGTCCAGCCAGCGGTCCGCCCCCAGGTCGGGCGCCACCGCGGGGCAACCGATTGCCTGCACCAGCGCGCGCACGCGTTCCACGTCGGCCCGGGGAAAGTCCGCCACATCCGCGGACAGCTCGGCCGCCTGGACCATACCGCAACCCACGGCCTCGCCATGCAGCCAGGCGCCATAGCCCAGGCCGGACTCGATGGCATGGCCAAACGTGTGGCCCAGGTTCAGGATGGCGCGCAAGCCGGATTCGCGCTCGTCCTTGCCCACCACCTGCGCCTTCAGCTCGCACGAGCGCCGGATCGCGTAGGCAATGGCTTCGTGATCCAACGCGCGCAGTTTTGGCGCGTTCTCTTCGCACCAGTTCCAGAACGTTGGATCCAGGATGAGGCCGTACTTGATCACTTCCGCCAGCCCCGCGGACACTTCGCGCGCCGGCAGGGTATTCAACACCTGGGTATCGATCTCGACCGCGATCGGCTGGTAGAACGCGCCGATCATGTTCTTGCCCAGCGGATGGTTGACGGCCGTCTTGCCGCCCACCGACGAATCCACCTGCGCGAGCAAGGTCGTGGGCACTTGCAGGAAGCGCACGCCGCGCATGTAAACCGCGGCCGCGAAGCCCGTCATGTCGCCAATGACGCCGCCGCCCAGGGCCACCAGGACGCAGCGGCGGTCCAGGCGGTGGGTCAGCAGGGCGTCGAAGATCTGGTTCAGCGTCTGCCAGTCCTTAAAGGACTCGCCGTCGGGCAATTCGATGCGCAGCACGCGCTTGCCGGTACGCGCCAAAGCTGCCTCGGCGCGCTCTCCGTACAGGGCCGCCACTGTCGGATTGGTGACGACGGCGATTGCGGTCGCGTCCGGGGGAATGCACTGGTCCAGGGCATCCAGGCGGCCAGGGCCGATATGGATCGGATAGCTTCCGCCCGGCGTTTCGACGTTGACAACATTCATATGCGCTTCTCAAAGGCTTGCAGTTGCGGCAGAAGCGCCTTGACCAAGGTGTGGATGGGCATCGACCCCGTCTCCACCACCAGATCGGCCACTTCCTTATAGAGCGGTTCCCGCAGGGTCATCAGATCGCGCAACGTGCCGCGGGGATCGGCGGTTGCCAGCAAGGGGCGATTGCGGTCGCGGCAGGTCCGGCGGAACAATTCGTCCACGCTGGCCCTCAAATAGACAACGATGCCGCGCTCATGCAGCATCTGGCGGTTTTCGGCCGCCAGGATCGCGCCGCCGCCCGTGGCAAGAATAATGTCGCGCCGTTGGGTACACTCTTCCAGGGCGGCGGATTCCCGGCGACGAAAACCGGCTTCGCCCTCGATTTCGAAGATTACCGGCACCCGCACGCCGCAACGCGCCTCGAGCTCATGATCCAGATCCATAAACTCGCGCCCCAACGCACGCGCCAGGCTACGTCCTATGGTCGTCTTGCCCGCGCCCATCATCCCGACCAAAAATACGGGCAGGTCGTGCGGCAACGACACGGCCTTGACGGGGGTCTCCACGGCGCAAGGCAGGCTTTCTGGCACCCCGTCGGAGGGCGCCGGGTCCGGGTCAGCCTCCGGACATGAGTTAGCGGCAAAGTTCATGCCGGCATTATCACATCTGCCGCCAGTTGCCCGCGCACCACACTGAACTATTTTGTTACAGAAACCGATCCCCCGCGATGAGGCGGGCCCGGAGATACCCGTAAAATCGCCGCGATGAGCAAGCCCCAGAATTCCTCCAAGAAAGACAAGCCCGCCAACACTGGCTCCCCGATACTGCGATTCTTCGTAAAAACCGGCATCCTCTGTGCCGGCCTGTTCCTGTGCGGCGTCCTGCTCGCGGGAATGGCGCTGGCACTGGCCTGGCCCAACCTGCCAGACCTGAATGCCATGACGGACTATCGCCCCCGGGTGCCGCTGCGCGTCTACACGGCGGACCGCGTGCTGATCGGCGAGTTCGGCGAAGAGCGCCGCAATGTGCTGCGCTTCAACGAGATCCCTGATGTCATGAAGTCCGCGGTGCTTGCCGCCGAAGACGACCGCTTCTATCAGCACGGCGGGATCGACTGGATGGGGGTGGTGCGCGCGGGCCTGACCAACCTGATCAGCATGTCCAAGACGCAGGGCGCCAGCACGATCACGATGCAGGTCGCCCGCAACTTCTACCTGTCGTCCGAAAAGACCTATTCGCGCAAGTTCTACGAACTGTTGCTGACGTTCAAGATCGAATCCGAGCTCACCAAGGACCAGATCCTTGAGCTCTACATGAACCAGATCTACCTGGGCCACCGCGCTTACGGCTTCGCGGCCGCCTCGCGCACATATTTCGGCAAGCCCCTGTCCGAAGTGACCGCCGCCGAAGCCGCCATGCTGGCGGGCATTCCCAAGGCCCCTTCCCGCTTCAACCCGATCGCCAACCGACCCCGCGCCGAACTGCGCCAGCGCTACGTGCTGGGCCGCATGCAATCGCTGGGGTATCTCACCGAGCCCGAATACAAGCAGGCGATGGCGCAGCAGATCGTCATGAAATCGGCGGAAGGCACGCCGGCGGGCGGCTATTCCATCCATGGCGAGTACGTGGCCGAACTGGCGCGCCAGCTTCTGTTCAATGTCTACCAGGACAACGTCTACTCGCGCGGCATCAATATCTACACGACCGTCCAGTCCAAGGACCAGGAAGCAGCCTATAGCGCCGTGCGCGAAGGCGTCCTGGAATACACCCGCCGCGCGCCCTACCCCGGCCCCGAGGAGCAGCTCGACCTGCCCCCGGGCACCGAGAACAACCCCGCGGCGCTGGACGAATTCCTGGACGGTGTTTTCGACAAGTTCACCGACAGCGGCGACCTGCTCACCGCCCTGGTCCTGTCGGCCAGCCCCACCGAAGTGAAACTGGCGCGCAGTTCGCGCGAGATCATCACCGTCACCGACAAGAAGGTGCTGGGCGTCGTGGCCCGCGCGCTGAACGACAAGGCCAAGCCCGAGCAACGCATCAAGCGCGGCTCCGTGGTCTACATCCGCAAGTTCGGCGACAACTGGGAAATCATCAACCTGCCCTCGGTGCAGGCGGCCTTCGTGGCGCTGTCGCCGCAGGATGGGGCCATCCGCGCCATGGTCGGCGGCTTCGACTTCTATCGCGGCAACTTCAACCGCGTGACACAGGCATGGCGCCAGCCCGGCTCCAACATCAAGCCCTTCATCTACGCGGCGTCGCTGGAACGCGGCCTGACCCCGGGCACCCAGATCTCGGACCAGCCGTTCGAACTGACCGCCGCACAGACCGGATCCAAGGCCTGGAACCCCAAGAACTACGGCAACCAGTACGAACCGATGCTGACGCTGCGCCAGGGCCTCTACAAGTCCAAGAACATGGTGTCCATCCGCATCCTGCAAGCCATCGGCCCGCAGTACGCGCAGGACTACCTGACCCGCTTCGGCTTCGACAAGGCCCGCCAACCGGCGGTGCTGCCCCTCGCGCTGGGCGCGGGCTCGGTCACGCCGCTGCAGCTCGCGGGCGCGTTTTCGGTGTTCGCCAACGGCGGCTACCGCGTCACGCCCTATTTGATCGACCGCGTCACCGACAGCAGCGGCAAGGTCATCATGCAGTCCAAGCCGGTCGTTGCCGGCGACGCGGCGGCCCGCGCAATCGATCCGCGCACCGCCTGGGTCATGGATGACATCCTTCGCGGCGTGGCCACCTATGGCACCGCGGCACGCGCCCGCGTCCTGCTCAAACGCAACGACGTCGCCGGCAAGACGGGCACCACCAACGAATCCGTGGACGCCTGGTTCTCGGGCTACACGCCTACGCTGGTTGCAACGGCATGGCTGGGTTTCGACCAGCCCAAGTCGCTGGGTTCGCGTGAAACCGGCGGCGGCGTGGCCATGCCGATCTGGGTCGATTACATGAAAGAGGTGCTCAAGGGCGTGCCGGAAGAGAAGCCGCGCGCGCGCCCCGATGGCCTGCTCGTGGAAAACGGCGAATTCTATTTCTCGGAATTCCCGCCCGGCCAGGCCGTGGCGCGCCTGGGGCTGCCTGAAGCCGACACGCTGGGCGAATTCCTCAATGGCCTCGGCAGCAGCACCGGCGAGGACACCCGGATAAAGGTCGCGCCTGGCGTGGGCACGCAAACCAACACGCCCTGGTCGCAGAAGATTCCGTTCTGATGCGAAAAGGCCGGCCCCTCGGGCCGGCCTTTTTTTGTTTACAGCCGTATCGTCACGGGAACGCCGGCCGCGTCGGAGCAGATCTGGGACAAGGCGTCCGGCAATTGCGGACCGCCCCGGGTATCGTTCCAGTGCTGGCCATCGTAGCGGTAATGAAAGCCCCCGCTGCGCGCGGCCACCCACAACTCCTGCATGACGGCCTGGCTGTTCACCACGACGTGCGTGTTGTCTTCGAAGACCATGGTCAGCACATTGCCGCTGCGGCTGGTCTCGACGTCGACGTCGAGCGAAGCCGCCCAGTCATCGGCCTGGCTTTCGATGCTGTCCAGCACCTGGTCGATCAACGCAAGAAATTCGGTTTCGGTCATAATCGAGCCTGCAAGAATTACGGAGTTCTCAGTGTTCCAATTGGCATTCAGCCGCATGGCTCTTCGCATTGTAGCCACGCTAGTGGCGACCGGCATGGTTGCGGCCTGCGGGTACAAGGGGCCCTTGTACATGCCGACCCCGGACGGCAAGCCGCCCTCGCGCACAGAGCCGAACCAGCAGCCACCGCAGATTCCCCCCGTCCCGGCCGTTCTATGACGCCCCCGTTCCCAACCCCGCCCCAATTGGCAGGCCACCCGTACTTCCAGTACCGCAATAACGTGTTGTACGGGGAAGACGTGCCGCTTGACCATCTGGCCGAACGGTTGGGAACTCCGCTTTACGTCTATTCCCGCGCGGCCCTCAAAGCCGCCTGGCAGTCCTACCGCAGCGCTATCGGACAGCGCCGGGTGCTGGTCTGCTACGGCATGAAGGCCAATTCCAATCTGGCCATCCTGAAAGAGTTCGCGCGCCTGGGCGCGGGTTTCGATATTGTTTCAGGCGGTGAACTCAAGCGCGCGCTGACCGCCGGCGCGGATCCCTCGAACATCGTCTTTTCGGGGGTGGGCAAGCAGGCCTGGGAAATGCGGGACGCGCTTGCGGCAGGCGTGAAGTGCTTCAACGTGGAATCCGTGGACGAACTACACCGTCTGTCCGACGTCGCGCAGCACATGGGCGTGCGCGCCCCGGTTTCGCTCCGCGTGAACCCGGACGTCGACGCGCAGACCCATCCCTACATTTCCACGGGCCTGAAGGAAAACAAGTTCGGCATCGCCATCGACACCGCGCTGGACGCCTATCGAACCGCCCAATCGCTGCCCGGCCTGGACATCGTGGGCGTGGATTGCCACATCGGCTCCCAGCTCACTGACATCAGTCCCTATTTCGACGCGCTCGAAAAACTGCTGGACCTGATCGAAACGCTGGACCAGGCCGGCATCAAGATTTCGCATCTGGACCTCGGCGGCGGCCTTGGTATCCGCTACACGAACGAAACACCGCCCTCGCCCCGAACCTTGCTTGACCGCGTATTCGAACGCCTGAACGCCCGCGGCCAGGGCCATCTGCAACTGGTGCTGGAACCTGGCCGTTCGCTCGTGGGCAACGCCGGCGTGCTGCTCACCACCGTCCAATACCTGAAGCACTCGGAAGCGCGCAATTTCGCCATCGTCGACGCCGCCATGAATGACTTGCTGCGGCCCGCCCTGTACGACGCCTTCCACGGCGTGCAGCCCCTGCACCCCCGCGTGGGCGACGCCGCCGAATACGACATCGTCGGCCCGGTCTGCGAAACCGCCGACTGGCTGGCCAAAAAGCGCGTGCTGACCATCCGTCAGGGGGACGTGCTGGCGGTGGAGTCCGCGGGCGCGTACAGCATGGCCATGGCCAGCAACTACAACTCGCGGGGCCGCCCCGCCGAAGTGATGGTCGACGGCGACAGATACTACGTGGTGCGTCAGCGCGAAACCCTGAACGATCAGCTCAGAGGCGAATCCATGCTGCCTTGACCGGCAGCCCGCCCAGCAAAAACAAAGGCCCTCGAAGGGCCTTTGTTCATTGCGTCGCCGTAAGCGCCATCAAAGCTGGCCGTAGGAATGCAGGCCAGACAGGAACATGTTCACGCCCAGGAAGGCGAAACCGGTGATCAGAAGGCCCATCAGCGCCCAATAGGCCGCCATGGTGCCGCGCAGGCCCTTGAGCAGGCGCATGTGCAGCCACGCGGCGTAATTCAGCCAGACGATCAGCGCCCAGGTCTCCTTGGGGTCCCACTGCCAGTAGGCGCCCCAGGCATCCGCCGCCCACAGCGCGCCCAGAATGGTGGCCACCGTGAAGAAGGCAAAGCCGATCGCGATGGCGCGATACATGATGTCGTCCAGCACTTCCAGCGACGGCAGCGCGGCGGCGATGCGGCGGCGTCCCAGCAGGATGGCGCCCACGATCACGGCCCCCACGCCAAAATACAGCATCCACGTAGCGGACAGCCCGTCGGTGCGGAACACCATGGGCTCGGCGCACAGCAGCACGCCCAGGACGAACAGCGGCGCAAGCTTGGCCCAGGATGTGGTCTGCCCATGCTGCTTGATCAGGTAGGCAAAGCCCACCATGGCAGCCAGTGAGAACGTGCCATAACCGATGAAGTTGGCGGGCACGTGCAGCTTCATCCACCAGCTTTTCAGGGCCGGCACCAGCGGCTGAATCTGACCGGCGTCGCGCGTGAACGAATACCAAAGCAGGAACACGACGGCCGACGTCACCACCAACAGCACGAAGCCGCCCAGCGCGCGCGTGGCGTATTTGCGCTCGTAGTACAGATAGAACAGCGCCGTGATCAGCGAGAACAGCACGAAGACTTCGTACAGGTTGCTGACCGGAATATGGCCCAGGTCTGGGCCCATCAGATGGCCTTCGCGCCAACGCACCAGCAAGCCCGTGACGCCGGCAAACACCGCCCCCCAGGTCAGCGCCGTGCCCAGCCACGCGGCGGTGGGACTGACGACGCCGATCCAGTAGCAGACCATGGCCAGCGCGAACAGCGCGCACATCCAGAGAATGGCGGATTGCGACGAGAACAGGTACTTCAGGAAGAACACCTGCTCGGCGCGAGCCAGGTCGTTGCCGTACAGCATCAGCGCCAGCCCCGCCGCGATCGCACAGGCGATCATCAGGTGGCGCAAGGGGCGCCACAACCAGCCCAGCCACGCCAGCGCGGGAACCGTGCCGCACAGAATGATCTTCTCGTAGTAGTCCATTGCGTTGCCGTAGCGGGTCAACGCGAATCCTGCTCCCACGGCCAGCAGCAGGAAGAAGACGATATCGGTCCAGTCGGGCTTGCCGCGCTGCGCGCGGCTGTCGCCGGTTTCGGACAACCCGTCCTGCCAAAGCGTTTCTGGCGACGAGGGATGCGTGGTGGTCGTAGTGGACATAAAAACCTTAAGACCTCTTCTGGCGCAGGAGCGCCTGCTTGAAGCGTTCGAACTCTTGGTTGAAGTCGAGTGTACGCTTCTGGGACGTCATGGCCGCCAGGACGCTGCTGCCGCCGCCTTGCGGCTTGACCCAGATCCAGACGCGGCGGTCTCGAATATAGAACATCGAGAAAACCCCCAGGACCAGCAACAGGCTGCCCAGGTAGACGGTGTTCTTGCCCGGCGTGCGGCTCACCTGGAACACGCTGGCCTGCACATGGTTGAAATCGGCCAGCGACAGAAACACCGGCGCCGGGTAGACGGTCAGGTCGGACAGCGCCGCCACGGCCAGGCGCGACCATACCGCCGCGCGCTCGCCCTCCGGGCCGTCCACAGCCACGGCGGGCTGGCCCGCGCGTTCCCGCGCGATGGCGCGCAGTTCGTTCATGCTGGCGCCGATCAGCCGGATCACGACATCCGCGGCGCGCTCAAGATCCGCGGCCGGCGTGTTGGTCTGCAGAAAGGCGGCGACGGCCTGCAGGCCGCCCGACGCAAAGGTTTCCAGCGCGCGCTCGGCGGCCGTCTGCAGGGGTTGGCGGTCGGTGCCGGACGGGCTGTTGCGCTCCGCGAAGCGCCGTGCCGCCTCCTGGCGCGCGGCCGGATCGGCCAGGGTTGCGCGCAGGCGCATGAATTCGGCGATCGAGCTGTCCTCGTCCGCGGGAATGCGCAGATAGCGGAAGGGCTCGGCCGCATTGTTGCGCACGCCGGCCAAAAACACGCTTGCGCCGTCCAGTTCGACGGGCAGCATGTAGTTCTGGAACTCATGGGCCTGGCCGGCATCGTCGATCAGCTTGTATTCGACGCTGGGCCCCACGTTGCGCAGGTTCTCGTTCTTCTTGCCCGCCGCGCTGCCGGATACCGACGCCACGTGATCCGCGAAGCTCTGGTTCGCGCCCTTAGGGTCGCCACGGGTCAGGTCCTCGACGTTGATCGGGCGCATGGCCGTGATTTCGATTCCCATGCTGCGAGGGCCCGCCGCGGTCTGCGCAGTCAGCTCGCTGGTCTTGCCCACCGTGCCGTCGACGGCGAAGATCGCATCGCCGGACCCCACCAGCGGATAGCCCTTCAGCACGACGGTACTGCCGCCGTCGTCAAAGCTGGACTGATAGACCGTCATGCCCTTGAAGCGCAGCGGCTCGTTCACCTCGATGGTCGAATCGAAGGTCTTGCCCGTATCGGGGTCGGTCACCTCGACTTCGCTGGCGAAGCGGCTGGGCATTCCCGTGGAGTAGTAATCGACGATGAATTTCTTCAGCTTGAGCGTGAAAGGCATCGGCTGCACAAGCGCGCCATCGCCCACCATCACCACGGCCGTGCTGGCCTGGCCGTTCTCGGGCACCAGCACGCTGGCGCGGAAACTCGGGTTGTTGACCGACAGACGGCCGCTTTCCGGCACTTCCGAGATCAGCATGTTTTCGACGATGGGCTGCTTGCCGCCAAACATGACCTGCAGGCGCACCGGCAGCTCGCTGTCGAGCAAGCCGCCGATACAGATGATGACCATGGCCGCGTGGGCGAAAACGTATCCCAGCCGGTTGGCGCTGCCCTTCTTGGCCGCCAGCAGCACGCCGTCCCCGTCCTGGCGTTCGCGCACCGCATAGCCCAGCCGGTCCAACAAGGCCTTCAGGCCGGCCGCGGTCCGCGGCACATCGGTAGGCGCTTCGATTTCCACGCGATGCGGAAAGGCGCGCAGGCTGCCTTCGCGAACGTGCTCGCGGAACGAGCGCGCATCGCGCAACATCTTGGGCGCATTGCGGATCAGGCAGACCGAGGTCGACACGACCAGAAAGCCCATGATCAGCAGAAACCACCAACTGTTGTAGACGTGCCAGATGGAGAACTTGTCGAACACTTCGAACCAGAACGGCCCGAACTGGTCGATGTAGTTGCTGGACGATCGGTTCTGCTGCAGGACCGTACCCACCAGGCTTGCCACGCAGATGAACATCAGCAGGCTGACGGCAAAGCGCATCGAACCCAGGAGTTCAAGGATGTCGCGTGGCAGGCTGCGCAAAGAGGGGCGTGTGTGGGTTCGAGTCGAATTCATGAAAAAAGGGGGGCCGCGCGATCGGCTACCCCCCTCATAGACAGCGCGCGACGGAACAAGGTTCCGTCACGCTCAGGTTGCGTCAACGCGGACCGGCCGCGCACGTTGCAGCCGATCGGCTACCGAAGGCCAGCCGCGTAATCCGACACCGCCTTGATATCGGCATCCGACATGCGGTCCGCGATGGCGTGCATCACGGTGTTCTTGCGATCGCCGCTGCGGAAAAGCTTCAACTGCTCTTCGATATACATGGGGAACTGCCCCGACAGGCGGGGGTACTGGCCGGGAATCCCGGCGCCGTTGGCAGAATGGCATGCCGCGCAGGCAGGAACATTGCGATCGGGCAAACCGCCGCGCCAGATTTTTTGACCTAGCTCAACCAGCTTCTCCTGGCCGGCCGTGGCGGGCTCCTTGAGCGGCTGGATCGCCAGGTACAGCGCGATGTTCTGCATATCGGCCGGCGTCAGGTTCTGCACCATGGCCGTCATCGGGGTGGGATTGCCGCCCGCGCCATTGCGCACGGGCACCTGGGCGCCCTGCTTCACCTGGAAATCGGCCAGTTGCTTGGCCAGATACTCGTGAGGCTGCGCGGCCAGGTTCGGGTTCACCGGGATGGTGCTATTACCCGCCGCGCCGTGACAGGAGGCACAGGCAATGATGCCGCGGCTCGCGTCGCCCTGGTCAAACAGTTGACCGCCCTTGGCGGCATCTGGTTTGGCCGGGCCCGCAGCGCCGTCGGCGGCGAAACTCGTAGCAGAGAGGGCGGAGGCGCCGAGCAACAGCCCGCTCGCAACCAACATCCGGGACAGCACACGCTTCATGAAGACCTCGACGATCACATCGATCAAGGCGCAAAAAGGCGCCCACGCCTGCCCGCACACTCAGGAAAACCGTATCGAACCAGTTTTGCTTGTCCTGCTTGCCCTATTGCTGCGATGCTGCTTCTGGAATGCCCGCAAAGGCCCTGAAACAGCTAAACAGTAAGCAAAAAAGACGGCTCCGCGCACGGGGACCACTGTAGCAAACGCCGGATTATACAATAGGGCTCGAAACCAACCGTATCCAAAGCCATCCGTGTCCCTCCTACATCGCGCCTCCTTCCTCACCTCCGCGGCTCGCCTCGACCAGTTGCCGGCCGCCGGCGCTCCCGAGGTCTGCTTTGTCGGCCGCTCCAACGCCGGTAAATCCACGGCCATCAACGTGCTGTGCAACCAGCGCCGTCTTGCGTTTTCCAGCAAGACGCCGGGCCGCACGCGCCTGATCAATATGTTCGGCTTGCCCGACCCGCTGGATCCGGAAGGCCACATCGGCTTCCTCGTCGACTTGCCCGGCTACGGCTATGCCTCCGTGGCCCGCAACGAGAAAGAAAAATGGGCAGACATACTCGGGGGCTACCTGCGGGACCGCGAATCGCTGGCCGGCATCGTGCTGCTCATCGACATCCGCCGCGGCGTGACCGAACTGGACCGCCGCCTGGCCAACTTCATCGCGCCCACCGGGCGGCCGGTGCTTGCGCTGCTCACCAAGGCCGACAAGCTGCCCTACGGCCAGCGCATGCGCACCGTCTTCTCCGTCCGCAAGGACCTGGCTGATATCGGCGCCCTGCACACCATCCCCTTCTCGGCGCCCGAGCGCATCGGCCTCGAAGAGGCCGGCGAACACATCGAAAATTGGATTTCTCCCAAGGCTGCACCATGAACCCGCAGATCATCACCCCTGACTTTCCGGTTTCCCGCCCCCGCCGCCTGCGGCGCGACGACTTCACCCGCCGCTTGGTGCGCGAGAACGCCCTGACGGTCAATGACCTGATCTATCCCGTCTTCGTGGCCGAAGGCTCCGGCTTGCGGCAAGCCGTGCCTTCCCTCCCCGGCGTGGTCCGCTATTCGCTGGACACGCTGCTGCCCGTGGCCGAAGAATGCGTGGCGCTGGGCATCCCGGTGTTGTCCCTCTTTCCCGCCATCGATCCGGCCGTGAAGACTCCCGATGGCATCGAAGCCACCAACCCCGACGGCCTGATCCCGCGCGTGGTTCGCGAACTGAAGGCGCGCTTTCCGGAACTGGGCGTGCTGTGCGACGTCGCGCTGGATCCGTACACCAGCCATGGCCAGGACGGCGTCATCGATGAAGACGGCTACGTGATCAACGAGCCCACCGTCGAAATCCTGGTGAAGCAGGCGCTGACGCAAGCCGAGGCCGGCGTGGACATGGTGGCGCCCAGCGACATGATGGACGGCCGCATCGGCGCCGTGCGCCGCGCGCTGGAAGCCAACGGCCACATCCATACGCGGATCATGGCGTATTCGGCCAAGTACGCCAGCGCCTTCTACGGCCCGTTCCGCGATGCCGTGGGCTCGGCCACCAATCTGGGCAAGTCCAACAAAATGGCTTACCAGATGGATCCGGGCAACATCGACGAAGCATTGCGCGAAGTGGCTGGCGACTTGCAGGAAGGCGCCGACATGGTCATGGTCAAGCCCGGCATGCCTTACCTGGACGTGCTGCGCCGGGTCAAGGACACGTTCCGCGTGCCTACTTTCGCCTATCAGGTCAGCGGCGAATACGCCATGATCAAGGCGGCCGCGGCCAATGGCTGGCTGGACCACGACAAGGTCATGATGGAAGCGCTGCTGGCCTTCAAGCGCGCGGGGGCCGACGGCATCCTGACGTACTTCGCCATCGAAGCCGCCAAGCTGCTCAAGAACCAGCGCTGACCTCAGGTCTTTAGTGCGTTGGCGCGCACCGGCGGCGCGCCTCGCCTGAGGCCTAACCATGTCCCGCCCAGCACGCAGGCCAGCCCGGCCACGTGCGTCACCGTAACGTGTTCATCCAGGAACAAGGCGGCGAACAGCAGTCCGAAGATCGGCAGCCAGTTGACGAACAGGGCCGCGCGGCTGATGCCCAGCCGCGCGATGCCGGCGTTCCAGACGATGTTGCTCACCCCCGAGGCGATCACCGCCGAGAACATCAGGACCACCCAGGGCCACCACGGCATCTGCCAGGTGCCGGCCTGATAAGACGCCGGCGTCAGCGCGGCATGCGCCACCAGCATCAGCCCGCCAGCCAGATACATGTACCAGAGCATCCCCAGCGGATCCATCATCCGCGACATGCGCTGTATGACCAGCCCTCCGCATACGAACACCAGCACGGCCACGAACACGACCGCGTCGCCCCAGCCGGTCAAGCCGAACCGCGCGCCGCTGCCGGCCACCACCATGCCCACGCCCAGCAGCCCCAGCAGCGCGCCGGAAATACGCACCAGCGTCAGCCGTTCGCGATAGAAAATGGCGGCCAGCAAGGCCGATAAAAGCGGGCTGGTGGCCATGATGAGCGTGCCGTTGGCCGCCGACGAAAACCGCAGCCCCGACACCAGCGCCACCTGGTGCGCGTACACCACCAGGAAACCCGCCAAGGCGACCCAGCCCAGCGCCGCGCGGCCGAGTTTCGGGATGCGCCCGCGGCGCGCCTTGATGATGAGGGTGACGGTGATGAACGCAATGACGATCCGCACGGCGGCCAGCGCCTGGATGTCCATGTGCTGCGTCAGGTATTTGATGGAGACGATGTTCAGGCCCCACGTGGCCATGACGAACATCAATTGAAGATAGATAAGACCTTGCCGGTCCTGGCTTGCGTCAACTGTGGGGGACGTCACGGGCGTCGGCCTGGTGGGAGTTGGAGGCGCCGCCCACGCGGCGCAGCGGACATGGTATCCCGCCCCTGCCCCCGATTCAATGCGCGCCTGGACGCGTTGCGCGCATCAGACGAGCCGCGCCGGCCGGCGCTCCGCGTCCGGTCAGCGGGTCAGTACGCGGTCCAGCGACTCGGTGAAGCGCTTGGCATCCTGAAAGCCGACAACGCGCGCATCGTGGATTTCCTTGCCGCCCGGCTCGAAGAACATGATCCCGGGAGGACCGAACAGGCGGAAGCGCTTGAGCAGCGCGCGGTCGTCGGCATTGTTCGCCGTCACGTCGGCCTGCACCAGCACCATCCCCGCCATGCGTTGCGCGACGCCGGGATCCGTGAAGGTGAAGCGTTCCATCTCGCGGCAGGACACGCACCAGTCGGCATAGAAGTCCAGCATCACCGGCTGGCGGCTTTGCGCCAGCACGGCGTCCAGCTCGGCGTTATTACGCACGCGGGCGAAGTGGACGTCGCCGTTTGCATTCGCCGTGCCCGCCGGCGCCTCGGCGCGAGCCGCCAGATGCGACAGGGGCTGCAACACGTCCCGGCCGCCACTGGCCGCGCCCACGAGCCACGCAGCGGCCGCAAGCGCCAGCAGCAGGCCCAGCCCCTTGCCGAACATGCGCGCGGCGCCTGACCCCTCTGGCAAGGCGTCGAACGCCCGCAGCATGACGGCGGACACCACGGCCAAGAAGGCCCAGCCCGTCATCTGCACCCAGGTGGGCACGACGGGAATCAGCATCCACCAGGCGGTCGCCAGCAACAGCATGCCGAACAGGCGCTTCACGCCATCCATCCACGCGCCCGCCTTGGGCAGCAAGGCGCCCGACGATGCGCCCACGAGCAGCAGTGGCACGCCCATCCCCCACGCCATCGCGAACAAGGCGGAGCCGCCCAGGATCACGTCGCCGGTCTGAGAGATATACAACAGCGCGCCGGCCAGCGGCGCCGCCACACAAGGCCCGACGATCAGCGCCGACAAGGCGCCCATCACCAGCGCGCCCGTGTATCGGCCGCCGGGAACGCGCGAAGACCGGTCGGATAGCCGCGCCTGGATGCCCGAAGGCATCTGGAACGTGAACACGTCGAACATGGCCAGCGCCAGCACGGCCAGCAGGATCGCGAACAGGGTCAGGATCCACGGTGTCTGCAGCCAGGCGGCCAATCCCGCGCCGCTCAGGCCCGCGGCCACGCCCAGCGCCGTGTACACCACCGACATACCCAGCACGTAGGTTGCCGCCAGCGCCAGGCCTCGCCCGCGAGTGGGCCGCTGCTGCGCCGCGCCGCCCAGCACGATCGAAGACAGGATGGGAATCATCGGCAACACACAGGGCGTGAAGGCCAGCAGCAGGCCGAGCACCAGGAATACGCCGGCCGTCTTGATCCAGCCCAGGCCTCCCAGCGCGTCGGCCAAGCCGGTGTCGCCGGCGTTGACCAGGGCGCTCAGGCCGCCCGAAGACGCGGAAGATGCGGAAGACGCCAGGCCCAACCCTGTTCCAGCCAGCGCATACCCGCCCGCCACCGGCGTGAGCTTCACGCTGCTGTCCATCGGGGGGTAGCAGAGCCCCGCATCCGCGCATCCCTGTCCTGTCAGGGTCAGCGTGAAGGGTTGGCTGCCCGCGCCGACCGGCACGCGTATCGCCACATCCTTGTGGAAGACCTCCATGTCCTTCTCGAAGGTCGGGTCGTACTTGACCTCGCCCTTGGGATAGACGGCCTCGCCCAGCGTCGTCGCGCCGGCCGGGTTGACGGCGATCGCGAAGCGCTCACGGTACATGTAGTAGCCGGGCGCCACCCGGTAGCGCAACTCCAGCGTGTCCGGCGACGCCATTTCGGCGCTGAACACAAAGGCTTTCTCGGGTTCCAGGAACTCGGCCTCGGCCCGCGCCGCGGCCTGCCATCCCAGGAACAGCAGAACCATCGCCAGAAACATCAGGCAGGGCCTGATCAGAACGTGTGTCGTGCGGGCTGCGCGCCTGGGCGCTCCAACAGTACCGGCGAGTTGCAACATCAGTCTCTCTTGTTCTGGGTAATGGCCGTTTGTTCGCGTACCCAATCCAGGTATGGCGCCGCGCCGCCGATGACCGGCAACACGATGATCTCGGGCACATCGTAAGGGTGCATTCGCGCCAAAGCCTGCACGACGGCGGCGTGGCGCGCGTAGGTCGTTTTGATGTGGATGGGGATTTCCTCCGCCCCTTCGACCTCTCCGTTCCACATGTAGATGGACAGCCCGGCGGCGCCAAGGTTCACACAGGCCGCCAGCCCGTCTTCCACCAGCACATGCGCAATGCGTTTGGCCAACAGCAGGTCGGGCGCATTGCTGATGACCAGCACGACGTCGTCATCGCGCAACATGGAGCCTCCTTGGGATACCCGCGTGGGATGTAACTCGGGGTATTTTATCGGTATTGCGGCCGCTGCCCGGATCGACCGGACCCGAGCGCGCGCCCCCATCCCATCCGCCCGAGGCACGCATGTCCGACAACTGCCTGTTCTGCCGCATCGCCCGCCATGAAATCCCCGCCCACGTGATCCACGAGGACGAACGCCTGCTGGCCTTCCTGGATATTCAGCCGGTGCGGCCCGGGCACACCCTTATCATCCCCAAACAGCATTACCCGTATTACGAGGACATGCCGGCGGACCTGGCTGGCCACATCCTGAATCTGGGACAGAAACTGGGACGGCACATGAAACGTCTTTATGACGTGGAACGGGTGGGGTTCGCTTTCACTGGCATCCACGTCGCGCATGCGCATGCCCACGTGATCCCCATGCACCACACGCAGGACCTGACGTCCACGCAGTACATCGAGCAGCAGAACCTGACATTCAAGATGCCGCCCCAGCCGCCGCAAGAGGCCTTGGCGGCCACCGCGGCCCAGTTGCGAGGGGAACTGCACGCCTCTTGAACGCAAGCCGGCCAAGGGCGTTCCAGGCCGGCGGCAAGGCAATGCCGCGCCCAAATAAAACAAGGGCGGGTCCGAAGACCCGCCCTTGTCGCTTATCGAGCTGCCGAATTACTCGGCGCTGTCCGCAGCGGCTTCATCGACTTCCGGACGGTCAACCAGCTCCATGAAAGCCATGGGAGCGTTGTCGCCTTGACGGAAGCCCATCTTCAGCACGCGGGTGTAGCCGCCGTTACGGGCCGCATAGCGCGGGCCGATTTCGGCAAACAGCTTCACAACCGCATCGCGATCACGCAGACGGGCAAAAGCCAGACGCTTGTTCGCGAGCGTGGGCTCCTTGCCCAGCGTGATCAGGGGTTCGATGACGCGGCGCAATTCTTTCGCCTTCGGCAGCGTGGTCTTGATTGCTTCGTGGGTGATCAACGAAACAGCCATGTTGCGGAACATGGCAAGACGGTGACTGCTGGTGCGGTTGAGCTTACGCAAGCCATTACCGTGACGCATGATAAGTTTCCTTTGAATCTAAAGAAGGCGTTTCCGCCATCGGGTTGCCGGCTCTTCTATCAACCTGCAATCAGGCCGCGGTCCGGTAGAAAACGGTGCATTTTACGACGATTTCGCAAACCGCCCGGCCGTGAGGCCGGGCGCCGCGGGAGACACCCCTTTCCAGGGGCGGCACCCTTTCAAGCCTTAGGGACGTTCCAGGCCCAGGGGCGGCCAGTTCTCGAGCTTCATGCCCAGAGTCAAGCCACGTGCAGCAAGGACTTCCTTGATTTCGTTGAGCGACTTGCGGCCCAGGTTCGGGGTCTTGAGCAGCTCGTTTTCGGTACGCTGGATCAGGTCGCCGATGTAGTAGATGTTTTCGGCCTTCAGGCAGTTGGCCGAACGCACCGTCAGTTCCAGGTCGTCGACCGGACGCAGCAGCACCGGATCGATCTGCGGCGTGCCGCGGACCGGAGCTTCGTACGAATCGCCAGCGCCTTCCAGGGCGGCGAAGACCGAGATCTGGTCCATCAGGATGCGGGCCGACTGGCGCACCGCTTCCTCGGGCGAAATCACGCCGTTGGTTTCGATGTCCAGCACCAGCTTGTCCAGGTCGGTACGCTGTTCCACGCGGGCGCTTTCAACGGCGTAGCTGACGCGGCGGACCGGGCTGAACGAAGCGTCCAGAACGATGCGGCCGATGGTGTGGGTGCGGTCTTCCGACAGCGCGCGCACGTTGCCCGGCACATAGCCGCGGCCCTTCTCGACCTTGATCTGCATTTCCAGCTTGCCTGCTTCCGTCAGGTTGCAGATGGCATGGCCGGGGTTGATGATCTCGACGTCGTGCGGCAGCTCGATGTCGCTGGCCAGCACGATGCCCGCGCCGGACTTGCGCAGAACCAGAGTCACTTCGTCGCGATTGTGCAGCTTGAAGACCACGCCCTTCAGGTTCAGCAGGATGTCGACGACATCTTCGCGAACGCCCGGAATGGTCGAATATTCGTGCACCACGCCCGTCATCTGGACTTCGGTCGGCGCGTAGCCGGTCATCGAAGACAGCAGGATGCGGCGCAGGGCGTTGCCCAGCGTATGACCGTAGCCACGCTCGAACGGCTCCATCACGATCTTGGCATGGTGCGTGCCGACCGGTTCGACTTCAATGGAGCGCGGCTTCAGGAAACCTTGAGTGGACATTTACTGTGTTCCTTTTCAATACCCTCGGCTCGTTACACCGATAAGGCTGATGGACAGGGTGAAACTTGAAACTCGGGCGGCGCAAAAAAGCTGCCCGATACTTACCGCAAAGCCCGCCCCGCCGAAAGGCGGAAAGCGGGCTGCTGCGGGACGTGCGAACGGGTCGCGAGACCAGCTTGCTGGCGCTTCCGGGAAGGAGGCGCCGGCAGGCGTGATTAACGCGAGTACAGTTCCACGACCATCGATTCGTTGATGTCGCGAGCGACGTCAGCGCGATCGGGGGCCGACTTGAACGTACCGGTCAACTTGGTCGTATCGACTTCCACCCACTGGGGGATGCCGATGCTGGTGGCCAGGTCGAGCGATTCCTTGATACGGCCTTGCTTCTTGGCCTTCTCGCGGATCGAAACGATGTCGCCAGCCTTGACCAGCATCGAAGCGATGTCAGCCGTGTGGCCGTTCAGTTCGATGGCGCGGTGGCTCACCAACTGGCGGGCTTCGGCGCGCGTCGAGCCAAAGCCCATGCGGTAGACGACGTTGTCCAGACGCGATTCCAGCAGCTGGATCAGCGTTTCGCCGGTGTTGCCACGGCGGCGCTCGGCTTCAGCGAAGTACTTGCGGAATTGCTTTTCCAGCACGCCGTACATGCGCTTCAGCTTTTGCTTTTCGCGCAGCTGCAGGCCATAGTCGGAAGTGCGAGCACCCGAAGTGCGGCCGTGTTGGCCAGGCTTGGAATCCAGCTTGCACTTGGAATCCAGCGAGCGGCGGGCGCTCTTCAGGAACAGGTCAGTACCCTCGCGGCGCGAGAGCTTGCATTTGGGTCCAATATAACGTGCCATGTGGATTCCCTTTAGATACGACGACGCTTCGGCGGACGGCAGCCGTTATGCGGAACAGGCGTGATGTCGGCGATGGACGAAATCTTGATGCCCAGCGCGTTCAGCGCGCGGACCGACGATTCACGGCCTGGGCCGGGGCCCTTGATACGCACTTCCAGCGTCTTGATGCCGTACTCCAGCGCGACGCGGCCAGCCGTTTCAGCGGCGACCTGCGCGGCGAACGGGGTCGACTTACGCGAGCCCTTGAAGCCAGCACCGCCCGAAGTGGCCCACGACAGTGCGTTGCCCTGACGGTCGGTGATGGTGATGATGGTGTTGTTGAACGAAGCGTGAACGTGCGCGATGCCGTCCGAGACGTTCTTCTTGACCTTTTTGCGCACGCGCGAAGCGCCGCTGGTGGAAGCTTTCGCCATAATCCAGTTCCTCGATTATTTCTTCAGGGACGCAGCAGCACGACGCGGCCCCTTGCGGGTCCGGGCGTTGGTGCGAGTGCGCTGGCCGCGCACGGGCAAACCGCGCTTGTGACGCATACCGCGGTAGGTTCCCAGGTCGATCAAACGCTTGATCGAGAGCTGTACTTCACGACGCAGGTCGCCTTCAACCGTGAACAAACCAACATGTTCGCGGACGCGTTCCAACTCAGCGTCGTTCAGATCCTTGACCTTTTTGTCAAAGGGTACGTTTGCCGCTTCGCAGATTTTGCGAGCGCGCGTACGACCGATGCCAAAAATGGCGGTCAGGCCGATCTCGGCGTGCTGTTGCGGCGGAATGTTAATGCCAGCAATACGGGCCATGACTGTTCCTTGAATAAATCTGTTGCGTAGTCGCTAACCCGAGTTAGCCTTGACGCTGCTTATGACGCGGGTCGGTGCAGATAACGCGCACTACGCCGTGACGTTTGATAACTTTGCAGTTGCGGCAGATCCGCTTAACCGATGCCATTACTTTCATGGTTGACTCCTAATTTTCCGTAATCCGGTTCCGCTCATTTGGAGCGGAAAACTATCCTGGCTCGCGTCAGATCATAGGGCGTGAGCTCCACTGTGACCTTGTCACCCGGCAGGATCCGGATGTAATGCATACGCATCTTGCCGGAAATATGGCCCAACACCACGTGGCCGTTTTCGAGCTTGACGCGAAATGTCGCGTTCGGGAGGTTCTCAAGAACCTCGCCTTGCATCTGAATGACGTCGTCCTTGGACATTCTTTTGCTTACCGCATCGGCAAACCCGCGCCCTTGAAGTTAGCCTTCTTGAGCAACGAGTCGTACTGGTGAGACATCATGTAGGCCTGAACCTGTGCCATGAAATCCATCGTCACCACCACAATGATCAACAGAGACGTACCACCGAAGTAGAAAGGAACGTTCCAGCGCATCACCAAGAATTCCGGCAACAGGCACACCAACGTGATGTAGATGGCACCTGCGAGCGTCAAACGCATCAGGATCTTGTCGATGTAGCGCGCTGTTTGCTCGCCCGGACGGATGCCCGGAACAAACGCACCACTCTTCTTCAGGTTGTCCGCCGTTTCGCGGCTGTTGAAAACCAGAGCCGTGTAGAAGAAGCAGAAGAAAATAATCGCGACCGAGTACAGCGTGATGTAGAGCGGTTGACGAGGCGACAGGGCCGCAGCCAGGTCGCTAAGCCAGCGCATGTTCTCACTGCTGGAGAACCAGCTTGTGATCGTGGCCGGGAACAGGATGATCGACGACGCGAAGATCGGCGGAATCACCCCAGCCATGTTCAGCTTCAGCGGCAAATGCGAGCTCTGACCACCGTAGACCTTGTTGCCGACCTGACGCTTGGCGTAGTTCACCGTGATCTTGCGCTGTCCGCGTTCCACGAACACCACAAAAGCGGTAACCAGCACCACCAGAGCCACGATGAACAGCGCCGAAAGCACGGACATCGCGTTGGTGCGGACCAGGTCCAACAATGCAGCCAGCGCCGCGGGCAGACCCGCCACGATACCTGCGAAGATCAGGATGGAAATCCCGTTGCCAAGACCGCGTTCCGTGATTTGCTCACCCAGCCACATGACGAACATGGTGCCGGTGACCAAGGTCACGACGGTCGTGAAGCGAAACAGCATGCCCGGATCGATCACCAGTCCCTGTTGGGACTCCAACGCCACCGAAATGCCCACTGCTTGCACCAGCGCCAGCACGACCGTGCCATAGCGGGTGTATTGGGTAATCTTCCGACGTCCGGCTTCGCCCTCTTTCTTGAGCGCTTCCAGAGACGGCACCACCACCGACATCAACTGCATGATGATGGATGCCGAAATGTACGGCATGATCCCCAGGGCAAAAATCGAGAAACGCGAGAGCGCCCCGCCCGAGAACATGTTGAACAGGCCCAGGATCCCGCCCTGGTTCTGACGGAACAAGTCCGCCAGCGCATCCGGATTGATACCCGGTACGGGGATGTGTGTACCCAAACGGTAAACCACCAGGGCGAGCACCAGGAACACAAGACGGCGCTTCAAATCGCCGTACCGTGCTCCGGTTTTGCCCAATGCCTGCGCGTTAGCCACTCGTCACCTCTGATCAGTCAAGCGAGCCGCCCGCGGCCTCGATGGCGGCGCGAGCGCCGGCCGTCGCGGTAATGCCCTTGAGCACGACCTTGCGCGAGAGTTCACCCGACTTGATGACCTTGGCGTAACGAACCGCCTGGCCAATCACGCCAGCCGCCTTCAGCACTTGCACATCGATTTCGTCGATGGGCAGGGCCTGGAGGTCCGACAAAAGAACTTGGGCATACAGGTGTTGACCCAGCGGGGTGAAACCACGCTTGGGCAGGCGACGTTGCAGCGGCATTTGACCGCCTTCGAAGCCAACCTTATGGAAACCGCCCGAGCGCGACTTCTGACCCTTGTGGCCACGGCCGGCGGTTTTACCCAGACCCGAACCGATACCACGGCCGACGCGGCGCTTGGCGTGCTTGCTGCCCTCAGCGGGCTTCAGCGAATTAAGTTGCATATCCGACATGGTGATTCCTTAGGCTTCCGAGACGGAAATAAGATAATCCACCTTACGGATCATCCCACGCACCTCGGGCGTATCGACCAGCACGCGGCTGCTGTTGATGCGACCCAAGCCCAAACCGCGAACCGTATCACGGTGCGATTGCTTGGTACCGATCACCGAGCGCACGAGGGTCACTTTGATCTGCTTCTGAGCCATGATTTACCCCAGGATTTCTTCGACCGACTTGCCGCGCTTGGCAGCAACATCGGCCGGGGTCAGGGAAGCGCGCAGGCCGTTCAACGTGGCGCGAACCATGTTGTAGGGATTGCTCGAGCCCAGGCTCTTGGCAACCACGTTACGCACACCCATCACATCAAAAATAGCGCGCATCGGGCCGCCGGCGATAACGCCAGTACCTTCAGCAGCGGGCGAGATCAGCACGGTAGCGGCGCCATGCTTGCCAACCACGGTGTGGTGGAGCGTGCCGTTCTTCAGAGCAACCTTGAACATGCCGCGACGGGCTTGTTCCATGGCCTTCTGAACGGACACCGGCACTTCACGCGCCTTGCCCTTGCCCATGCCGATGCGGCCATCGCCATCGCCAACCACGGTCAGCGCGGCAAAGCTCATGGTGCGACCACCCTTGACCACTTTGCTCACGCGGTTGACCGCGATCATCTTTTCGCGGAGGCCGTCATCGTTCTCTTTTTCCGCGGCGTTCTTGCCTTGTACTTTAGCCATTTGACAGATCCTCGCTTAGAACTTCAGGCCGGCTTCACGCGCGGCATCGGCCAGCGCTTTCACGCGGCCATGGTAACGAAAGCCCGAGCGATCGAAAGCGACCAGTTCAATACCGGCGGCTTTGGCCTTTTCGGCCACACGCTTGCCGACCAGCGTAGCAGCGGCTTTGTTGCCGCCCTGACCGGTTTGGCCGGCCAGTTGCGCACGCACTTCGGCTTCCACCGTCGAGGCGCTGACCAGAATGCGATCGCCTTCCGGCGAAATGATGTTGGCGTAGATGTGCTGGTTCGAGCGGAAGATCGAGAGGCGGTTGACGCGCAACTCGTTGATCTTCCGGCGGGTCGGAACCGCACGACGCAAACGGGAAACTTTTTTGTCCATGATTCGTCCTTGCGTGCGCCGTTATTTCTTCTTGGTTTCTTTGATGACGACGCGTTCGTCCGAGTAACGCACGCCCTTGCCCTTGTAGGGTTCGGGTTCGCGGTACGCGCGGATTTCAGCGGCCATCTGACCGACGACTTGCTTGTTGGCGCCCTTGATGACGATTTCCGTCTGGGTGGGGCATTCGGCCTTGATACCGGCCGGCAACTGGTGCAAAACGTCGTGCGAGAAACCGAGCTGCAGCTTAACGGCGTCGCCTTGAATCGAGGCGCGGTAACCCACGCCAACCAGATTCAGCTTGCGCTCGAATCCCTTGCTAACGCCGGTAACCATATTGGCCACCAGCGCGCGCACGGTACCCGACATGGCGTTGGCGTGACGCGTTTCGTTGGCGGCGGCAAACGTGAGCTTGCCTTCGTCCAGCGAAACCGTGACGTCGCCAGTCAGGGCTTGGGTCAAGGAACCCAGCGGGCCCTTGACGGTGATCTGATCCTGCTTGATGTCAGCTTCGACACCCTTGGGCAGTTCGACCGGATACTTAGCGATACGTGACATTAGAATTTCTCCTTAGGCCACGTAGCACAGCACTTCGCCGCCGACGCCGTTGGCGCGAGCCTTACGGTCGGTCATGACGCCGCGCGAGGTCGAAACGATAGCCACGCCCAGGCCGTTCATGACCTGAGGAATGCTGGTACGGCCCTTGTAGATACGCAGACCAGGACGCGAGACGCGTTCGATGCGCTCGATGACCGGACGACCTGCGTAGTACTTCAGGGTGATCTCGAGGTCAGGCTTGGCCTGAGTGCCCTTGATTTCAAAGCTGTCGATGTAGCCTTCGTCTTTCAGCACGGCGGCAATAGCCGCCTTCAGCTTCGAGGAGGGCATGCTCACCGTAACTTTGTCCACTTGCTGCGCATTGCGAATGCGGGTCAGCATATCGGCGATGGGATCGCTCATGCTCATATTGTTTCTCCTACCAGCTGGCCTTGGTGATGCCGGGGATTTCGCCCTTCATCGCCATTTCACGCAGTTTGTGGCGCGTCAGGCCGAACTTGCGGAACACACCGCGAGGACGACCGGTGACCACGCAACGGTTACGTTGACGCGTCGGGTTGGCATTGCGCGGCAGCTGTTGCAGCTTGAGCCGAGCTTGGTAACGTTCTTCGTCGGTCTTCGACTGGTCGTCAATGATCGACTTCAACTCAGCGCGCTTGGCAGCGAACTTGTCAGCCAGCTTGGCGCGCTTGATGTCGCGATTGATGAGGGAAAGTTTTGCCACGTCATCAGCCCCTTAGTTACGGAACGGGAAGCTGAAGGCCGTCAACAGCGCCTTGGCTTCTTCGTCGGTCTTCGCGGAGGTGGTGATGCTGATGTTCAGCCCACGCAGCGCGTCGATCTTGTCGTACTCGATTTCGGGGAAAATGATCTGCTCTTTCACCCCGATGTTGTAGTTGCCACGGCCGTCGAACGCACGACCCGAGATCCCGCGGAAGTCGCGCACGCGAGGCAGCGCAACCGCCACCAGGCGATCCAGGAATTCGTACATGCGTTGACCACGCAACGTGACCATGCAACCAATCGGGTAGTTTTCGCGGATCTTGAAACCGGCGATAGCCTTCTTGGTCTTCGTCACGACAGGCTTTTGGCCAGCGATCTTGGTCAGGTCCGACACAGCGTGTTCGATAACCTTCTTATCGGACACCGCTTCCGAGACACCCATGTTCAGGGTGATCTTGGTGATGCGCGGCACTTCCATGACGCTCTTGTAGCCAAACTTGGCCTGCAGGTCGCCAGCGACCTTGCTCTTGTAGAAATCTTGCAAACGAGACATGTCTATCGCCCCTTACGCCTTGGCGCCGACAACGGCACCATTGGAACGGAACACGCGAACCTTGCCGCCGTCGACATCCTTAACGCCCACGCGGTCGCCACGACCGGTTGCGGGGTTGAAGAGCGCCACATTCGAGATGTGGATCGGCATGGTCTTTTCGACAATCCCGCCTGGGTTGTTAGCCATCGGGTTGGCTTTCACGTGCTTCTTGACGACGTTGACGCCTTCGACCAGAACGTGGTCGGCATCAACGCGGGCCAGCACGGTACCGCGACGCTTCTTGTCGCGGCCGGTCAGGACGATGACTTCGTCGCCTTTACGAATGTTGTTCATCGTAGGGCTCCTTACAGCACTTCCGGGGCCAACGACACGATCTTCATGAACTTCTCGGTACGCAGTTCACGCGTAACGGGTCCGAAGATGCGGGTGCCGATGGGCTCCAGCTTGGCGTTGAGCAACACGGCGGCATTGCCACCGAAACGAATCAGCGAACCGTCTTTACGGCGCACGCCCTTGGCGGTACGAACCACCACGGCATTGTAAATTTCGCCTTTCTTGACGCGTCCGCGCGGAGCCGCATCTTTGACGCTCACCTTGATGATGTCGCCGATACCGGCATAACGGCGCTTGGAGCCACCGAGCACCTTAATGCACATGACATGACGCGCACCAGTGTTATCGGCCACATCCAGCGTGGTCTGCATTTGGATCATGATTTTTCCTGTTCCAACTTAACTGGAAATACGGTTTTCCCAACAAGGGAACACTGCAATTCCTGCCAGTTTTGGTCCCGTCAGGTCTGCCGCCCTGCTTTTTTGTCGGCAAGTCCACAACATCTGGACCAGCAACTGGTTGGCAACGCAACGACCCTGGGTTGAAATCCTGCGGGTATTCCCCCCGACGCGCTCACTTAACCTTCGGCTAAGTGAATCGACAATCTGGGAAAGCTGATCATTCTAGCGTGGTTAAATTTTGAGCGCAAGCACTTTGTTGGGTTAGCGCACAAAAGACCACGCCCCCCTGTATGGGGAACGTTTTGCGGGCCATCCGCCCCTATTTTTGGCGGTAAAAGCCCTTCTCCCAGGCATCATGATTTGCCTTGCCGCGGCGGATTTCATCCGTGAACGGCGCGGCCATGAGCACCAGGCGATTCAACCATTTTACAGGAGCGCGGCAAGGGCGCTCGAAGTCCACGAACAACACGGCCCGGAGCCCGCCGGTGTCATTGTGGACCTGGTGGGGGTACAGGTCATCAAACACCACGGCCCGCCCTTCCCGCCAGCTATAGCGCTCGCCACCGACCTCGATCCAGCAACGGTCCGCGGGTTCCGGGACCACCAAGCCAAGATGCAGGCGCAACACGCCGTTGTACGGGCCGGTGTGCAGCGGAATACGCTTGCCCGGTTCAAGGATCGAGAAGAACGCGGTGCGGATGCCGGGAATCTTTTTGAGCGCCCGGGCGGTGGCGGGGCATCGAGCCAGGTTGCGCTGGGAGCGCAGGCCATAACCCATGAAGACGAAGGTCTTCCACTGGTTGTCGGATGTGATCATGCCCACATCCGGGGAGATCTCGTGGAAGGCCGGCAAATGCTGGCGTTCGGAAAGCAGCTCCGCGACCTCGGCCCGAATGGCCGGCGCCTGAGCTTCCAGGGTTGCGATCCATGGAAATTGGCTGTTCTCGAAAATAGGCCGGTCGCCCACCAGCGAGGCCAGCGCGATACGCTGGCGCAACCAATCGACAAAGCGGAAGAAGGCCCGGGAATAGGCACTGGGTTTGCCAGCCGGACTCGCGTCGACGGGTTGCACAATAGGCCTCGGAGATCAGAGCCGGAGATGTCCCATTCTGTCGGTCAGGCCGGGCGCGCGCAAGCATTGCGTGCGTTATTGGCTCCTACCGTCTGGCCGGGATTGGACCTCCCCGGCGTGCGGAAGCTGGTTTAGACTGCCGTGGGCGACAGCGATCGCTACCCACTCCTATTTCGCAAGGAACGACAGGCATGTATGAACAGTTGGCGCTGTATATCGACGGCGAATTCGTCGCCGGTGAGGGCAGGCGCACCCAGGACGTCATCAACCCGGCCACGCTCGAAGTCCTCGGCCAACTGCCTCACGCCACCGAAGCGGATCTGGACCGTGCGCTAGCCGCCGCCCAGCGCGCCTTCGAATCCTGGAAGAAATCCTCGCCCATGGATCGTTCGGCCATCCTGCGCAAGGTGGCCACGCTGTCGCGCGAGCGCGCCAAGGAAATCGGCCGCAACATGACTCTGGACCAGGGCAAGCCGCTGGCCGAGGCCGTGGGCGAGGTCACCTCCTGCGCCGAACACGCCGATTGGCACGCCGAAGAATGCCGCCGCATTTATGGCCGCGTGATCCAGCCGCGCAATCCCGATGTCCGCCAGATCGTCGTGCGCGAACCCATCGGCGTCTGCGCGGCGTTCACGCCCTGGAACTTCCCGTACAACCAGGCCATCCGCAAGATCGCCGCCGCGATCGGCGCCGGCTGCACGGTCGTCCTGAAGGGCCCGGAAGACTCCCCCAGCGCCGTAATGGCGATTGCCCGCATGTTCCATGACGCCGGCCTGCCCAAGGGATGCCTGAACATCGTCTGGGGCGAGCCCGCCAAGATCTCCGACTACCTGATCCGTTCGCCGATCGTGCGCAAGGTGTCGTTCACCGGTTCCGTGCCGGTGGGCAAACAGCTCGCCGCATTGGCCGGCGCGCACATGAAGCGCGTCACCATGGAATTGGGCGGCCACTCGCCCGTGCTGGTATTCGACGACGCCGACATCGATCGCGCCGCCGAGATGCTGGCCAAGTTCAAGGTGCGCAACGCGGGCCAGGTCTGCGTCTCGCCGACCCGCTTCTATGTGCAGAACGGCGCCTACGAGCAATTCCTGGCGCGATTCTCCGACGTGCTGAAGAACATCAAGGTGGGCGACGGCATGGAAGCCGGCACCGACATGGGTCCGCTGGCGCATGAACGCCGCGTGCCCGCCATGAGCGCGTTCATCGATGACGCCAAGAAGCACGGCGGCAAGGTGGTGGTCGGCGGCGGCCCTCTGGACCGCAAGGGCTTCTTCTTCGCCCCCACGGTCGTGACGGATCTTCCCGACAACTCCATGCTGATGACCGAAGAGCCCTTCGGTCCGGTCGCGCCCGTCGTCCGGTTTGCCGACACCGACGAAGTGCTGCGTCGCGCCAACAGCCTGCCGTTCGGTCTGTCTTCGTACGTGTTCACGAATTCGCTCAAGACGGCGACCAAGGTCTCCAACGGTCTCGAGGCCGGCATGGTCAACATCAACCATTTCGGCAGCGCCCTGGCTGAAACGCCCTTTGGCGGCATCAAGGACAGCGGCATCGGCAGCGAAGGCGGCACCGAAACGTTCGAAGGCTATCTGGTCACGAAGTTCATTACGCACATCTGATCAGTGCAGCCCGTCGGAGCAAAAGAAACCCCGCAAGGGGTTTTTTTTCGCCTGCCGCCCGCGCACGGATGCCTGCGTGCGTTTCATGATGCTGTCATCGGCATCGGGGAGTATTGCGCCTCGCTGACAGGCTCCTGACTCCGTACCGGGGAGACGGCCGCCTGGCAAAAATACTCCAGGAATCGAACGCGCAATGACACCCCTTTTCCGTTTTGCCCGCACGGCGGGCGCCGCGGCGCTCGTGGCGATGCTGGCCGCTTGCGGCGGCGACAACGATGACGACAAGAGCCCAGTCGCCGAGACGCCTCCCACGGAGACGCCCGCCCAGCCGCCCGCCCCGGTGCAGGTCGCGTTCATGCCCGACATCCACTTTCACGACGTCTATGCCGACTTCAAGGACGGGTCGTTCCCGGGGATTCCCAATCCCAAGGCCGGCGACAACGCCACGATCCGGACGATGTACGCGCAACTGACATCGACACGCTTGTTCAACGAGAACTACTTTGCCTTCCTGGCCGCGCTGGACGATGCCGTGGCGCGCGGGGTGAAGTACATCGCGCTGCCTGGCGACTTCTCGGATGATGGCCAGCCCGTGCACATGCGCGACCTGGTCAAGATCATGGACGACTACTCGAAGAAGCATGGCATCCAGTTCTTCGCGGCCCCGGGCAATCACGACCCCAATCGTCCGTTCAACCAGGCCGCTGGCAAAAGCGACTACCTGGGCCTGGATCCGACGACCGGCGTGATCGGGTTCTCGCAGCCCATCTACAGCCGCGGCGGCAATGCCGCGTGCAGCACCCCCTATGGCGGCGACTGGGCCCGCATCGGCAATACGTATTGCACCGAAGAGGTGCTGCACATGGGCTACGCCGGCATCACCGACGCGCTCAAGCAGCATGGCTTCATGCCGCAGCCGCAGAACGTCTACTACGAAACCCCGTACAGCACCTACAAGTACGAGGACTACGACCACGGCACCGCGCTTGCGCAGGCCAACTGGACAAACCGCCAATACGAAATCTGCGCCGAAGGGACCGGCGGCCCCGGCAAGCCGGCTCACTACACCCTGTGCAAAATGGTTCCGGACACGTCGTATGTCGTGGAACCCGTGAAGGGCGTGTGGCTGGTCGGCCTGGACGCCAACGTCTATGTGCCCACTGGCATCGGCGCAAATGACTTCACGGGCTCGGGCGACCAGGGCTACAACAAGATGCTCACGCACAAGGCGCACGTCATCAAGTGGCTGGCCGACGTCGTGGCCCGCGGCAAGGCGCAAGGCAAGCAGGTCATTGCCTTCAGCCACTTCCCGATGTCGGAGTTCTTCAACGGCGCATCGGACGACATCGAGGCGCTGCTGGGCGTCAACAAGATGCAGATGGTCCGCCGTCCCGCCGAAAATACGACCCGTGCGCTGGCGCAAACCGGTTTGAAAGTGCACGTGGGCGGCCACATGCATTTCAATGACATGGCGCTGCGCAATTATGGCGGTGACAACGCGCTCTTCAATATCCAGGCGCCTTCCATGGCGGCTTATGTGCCCGCCTACAAGCTCATGACGCTGCAAAGCGCCGACAAGATCGAAGTGCAGACCATCCGGCTCGACAAGGTGCCACGCTTTGACGAACTGTTCGATCTCTATCGCGCCGAGAACGCCTATGACGTGCCGCCCCGCTGGGATGTATCGATCCTGGACGCCACGGACTACGGCGACTTCACGTATCGCTACATGAGTGAACTGGTGCGCCTGCGCCTGCTCAATGACGATTGGCGCTGCGAAATGCGCGAACTGGTGAAGAGCCCCTTGACCGGCGCCGATCTGCTGACGTTCTCGCAGCTTCAGACGACCGTCACGCTCAAGGAATTGGCGAACACCGGCGACCGGAACAATCTGACCCCGGCATTCTTCGCGTGCCTCGCGGATGGCGGCGGAAGCGGCGCCAGCAACGCGGCCTATGCCGGCAACGTGGCCGACGCGCAGGCCCGCGCGCAAGCCCTGGCCCAGGCCAACGGCATGCAACTGGCGGACTTCGCGCAGTGGAAGGCATTGGAGCTGGCAGGCGACTTCGTGCGCTTGGCCAACGCCGGCGACCTGGCGTTCGCGGACATTCCCGCCCAGCGCGCCAACCAATACAAGCTGCTGGCCCAGGCCCTGAGCCAGACCAATGCTGCGGTGCAGATGAGCGGCGGCAGCGTCAGCAATGCCACCACGCCGGCCGACCTGTTCAAGGCTCGCTTCAAGCCGTTGATGGCGATCATGCTCAAGCTGGCGGCCGGCGCGCCTTCGGAGCATATCCGCCTGGACCTGACGACCAACAGCATCGTCAACCTGTCGAACCAGCCCTCGCCGTTCTAGACCCGGTGCGCCCATCCCGGCGCGCTGACGGCCCACCCTTTGCGGTGGGCCGTTGTCTTGGTGAGCCGCTCGGCGGGTCCGCCGGCCGGATCAAGCCCGCGGCGTCTGGCCGATCGCCCGCAAATCCCGCGGCGTCATGCCGAATCGCTGTTTGAACAGGCGGCTGAAATGCGAGGGATGGGAAAAGCCGACCTGGTAGGCAAGCTCGGCGATACTGCGATGGTGGTGCTGCGGGTTGAGCAACAGCTCGCGGCATCTGTCCAGCCGCTGAGCAAAGATGAAGGACTCGGCCGACAGGCCGCCCGCGCGCAGGATGCGGTGCAGGTAGGCCACCGACACGCCGCATCCCTGGGCCACCTGCAAGGGCGACAAGGCCGGATCGGCAAGATGCTGGCGGATGTAGGCAAGGACGCGCGCCCGGTGCGCGACCGTGACGCTGCTATCCGCCTCTGACGCGTCTCCCTGGCCGGGCTGCACCAGAAGCAGCACAATCAGGTCGATCAGCCGTTCGCCCAGCTCGGCGACCTCGGTGTCGGACCAGCCGTCCATGCCCTTGAACAGATGATCCATATACCCGGCCAGCAACGCGCCTCTTGAAGATCCGTCGTCCGTGCGCAGTTTGTAGAAGGCGCCGATGCGGGAATCCCGTTGCGACAGCGCGCTGCGCGGAAACGACACGCTCAGACTGCGGTAGCCCGCCGCCCCCTGCGCCGTCGCCTGATAGGGCAGGCTTTGGTTCATCAGGTACACGCAACCGGGTTCGACCTGGAATTCGCGTCCCTGCTGCCGCACCGCCAGCGGTCCCGCCAACGGCAGACCAAAGGTATAAAACTCCTGGTCCAAGCGCGACACATTGCCCACCGTTCGTTCCAGTCTCTGTCCCTGGTAGTGCAGGTCATTGAACTGCAGGCTGGCGCGGCGCGCATACCGCACATGTCCCGCGAAACTGCCGGGCCGCCCTCCATGCACCTCGAACGGCCCGAAGGCATCGGACAGCGCCGCGCGCCATAGCTCGCGCCGGTCAGCGCCCGCGCTGGCCGAAATGGCGAATTCCGTATCTGGCATGGCGCGGTCTCCTGGTGCGCGGCGAGTGCGCAAATTGATCTTGCGTCTACATATTCTTGACTCACCCTGCTCTGGGGCGGGCGGCGCATTGTGGACACGCCTTGCGCAAGTCTATATTCAGCCCGATAAGCACACAACCTGGACAACCCGGGAGGAGACACATGGCCCAGCCAAGCCTGGCGGCCCCGCGCCATGCGCCGGCGTCGCGCTATCTGCGTTGCGCCGGCCGCGAGCTGCACTACACGGAATGGGGCGACGCCGATGCGCCGACCATCATCATGTGGCACGGCCTGGCGCGTACCGGCCGCGATTTCGACGACCTGGCGCAGGCGCTTGCGGACGACTACCGCATCATCTGCCCGGACACCATCGGACGCGGCCTCTCGCAATGGAGCCCCGCCCCCTTGGCCGAGTACCGGCTGGACTTCTATGCCGCGCTGGCGCGTGCCCTGCTGGACGGCCTGGCGCTCGAGCGCGTGCGCTGGGTGGGCACGTCCATGGGCGGCGCCATCGGCATGCATGCCGCAGCCAATACATTGCAAGGCCGCATCTCGCATCTGGTGGTCAACGACATCGGACCCGAGCTGCCCCGGCCCGCCATCGAGCGCATCGTGGCCTACGCGGGTAATCCTCCCGCGTTCGACACGGTCACCGAACTGGAAGACTGGCTGCGCGCGGCGTACAAACCCTACGGTTGGCAAAGCGACGAACAGTGGCGCAGGATGGCGGAAACGTCGGTGCGCCGGCTGCCCGACGGCCGCGTCACCACGCATTACGACCCGGCCATCGTTGGCCAGTTCAGCCATCACCCCTGCGACTATGACCGCTGGAGCGGATACGACTCGCTGCGAATGCCGCTGCTGCTGCTGCGCGGCGCGGACTCCGACCTTCTGCTGCCCGAGGTGGCCCAGGCCATGACGGAACGCGGGCCCCGGGCGCAACGCATCGACTTTCCCGATTGCGGACACGCCCCCGCCCTGAACGTCCCTCCCCAGATCGAAGCCATTCGCCAATTCCTTGCCAGGCCGGAAGATACGGCCGCGCACGCCCACTGACACCAGGAGACTTCCATGAAACGCGTTCTGCTCGCCGCGCTGGCCGGCCTTTGCATGAGTTCCGCGGTCGCGGCGAAAGACTTCGTCGTGGCCCATGTCTACGACAAGACGGGGCCGCTCGAGGCCTATGCCAAACAAACACAGAACGGGCTGCTGCTGGGCCTGGAATACGCCACGCAAGGGACCATGACGGTGGCCGGCCGCAAGATCCGCGTCATCGAAAAGGACAACCAGGGCAAGCCCGATGTCGCCCGCGCGCAGTTGGCGTCCGCCTACGCCGACGACCAGGCCGACATCGCGGTCGGCCCCACGTCGTCGGGCGTGGCGCTGGCCATGCTGCCGATCGCGGAGGAATACGAAAAGATTCTGCTGGTGGAGCCCGCCGTGGCCGATTCAATCACCGGCGACAAGTGGAACAAGTACATCTTCCGCACCGGCCGCAACTCTTCCCAGGACGCCATCGCCAACGCCGTCGCGTTCGATCAGGCCGGCACGTCCATCGCGATGCTGGCGCAGGACTACGCCTTCGGCCGCGACGGCGTCAAGGCGTTCAAAGGCGCGCTCAAGAATGCCAAGATCGTGCACGAGGAATACCTGCCGGCCAACGCCACGGACTTCACGGCGGGCGCGCAGCGCCTGTTCGACGCGCTCAAGGACAAGCCAGGGCGCAAGATCATTTTCATCCTCTGGGCAGGCGCGGGCAATCCGTTCAAGATCGCGGACCTCGACCCCAAGCGCTTCGGCATCGAAATTGCCACGGGCGGCAACACGCTGGCCGCCATGACGCCGCTGAAGTCGCTGGCCGGCATGGAAGGCGCCACCTATTACTACTACGGCATTCCAAAGAATCCGGTCAACGAGTGGCTGGTCGCGGAACATCAAAAGCGCTTCGGTCAGCCGCCGGACTTCTTTACGGCGGGCGGCATGGCGTCGGGCATTGCGATCGTGGCTGCGCTGAACAAGACAGCAGGCAATTCCGACACCGACACGCTGATCAAGGCCATGGAGGGCATGAGCTTCGATACGCCCAAGGGCAAGATGACTTTCCGGCCCGAAGACCATCAGGCGATGCAGTCCATGTACCACTTCCGTATCAAGAATGATCCCTCGGTGCCGTGGGCGGTCCAGGACCTGGTCAAGGAGATCACACCCGACCAGATGTCGGTTCCGATCCAGAACAAGCGCTGAGCCAGATCCGTCCATGCTGGAAACCCAATCGCTCACGATCCGTTTCGGCGGCCATGTGGCGGTCAACGCGGTCAGTTGCGCCTACGCGCCTGGCACGCTGACGGCTATTGTCGGCCCCAACGGCGCGGGCAAGACCACCTACTTCAACCTGATCTCCGGCCAGTTGCGCGCAAGCGCGGGAACGGTGCGCTTGAATGGACGCGATCTGACGCCGCTTGCCGCGCCGGCCCGCATGCACGCAGGTCTGGGACGCGCGTTCCAGCTCACGCAATTGTTCCCGCGGTTGACCGTACATGAGAACGTGCGGCTGGCCCTGCAATCTCGTCAGCAGGGCATGAGCTGGCGCCAGATCCGTTTCTGGCGCACCTGGAACGAGGATCGGCTGCTCATGAACCGTGCCGACGCGCTGCTTGAACGTACGCGGCTGTCGGCGCGCCGCGATCAGGCCGCCGCGGACCTGCCGCATGGCGACCAGCGCAAACTCGAAATCGCCATGCTCATCGCGCTGGAACCGCAGGTATTCATGTTTGACGAACCGACCGCCGGCATGAGCGTTGACGACGTCCCCGTCGTGCTCGATCTGATTCGGGAGATCAAGCGCGACGCCTCGAAAACGATCTTGCTGGTGGAGCACAAGATGGATGTCGTGCGCGAGCTTGCCGACCGGATCGTCGTGCTGCACAACGGCCAACTGATGGCGGACGGAGACCCGGCGACGGTCATCGCCTCGCCCATCGTGCAAGAGGCCTATCTGGGCGTCAGCCCGGCGGAGCCGGCGGCATGACCCCGCGTCCCCTTCTGGAAATCAAGGACGTGCATACGCATATCGGGGCGTATCACATCCTGCATGGCGTGAATCTGTCCGTGCCCCCTTCGGCCGTAACCATGCTGCTCGGACGAAACGGCGCTGGCAAGACGACCACGCTGCGCACGATCATGGGTTTATGGCGCGCATCGCAAGGGCAGATCAGCTTCGATGACGCGCTCATCGGGGGCCCTGGCACGCGCAAGTCGGCTCCCGACATGGCGCGCATGGGCATGGCCTACGTGCCGGAGAACATGGGCATCTTCGCTGACCTGTCGGTGAAAGAGAACATTCTGCTGGCGGCGCGCCAAGCGAAGAACGCCAGCCAGCTCGACACGGCGCGCTTGGAATGGATCTTCGGCTTCTTTCCCGCACTGAAGAAGTTCTGGCTGCATCCCGCGGGCAAGCTGTCGGGCGGCCAGAAGCAGATGCTGGCAATGGCGCGCGCCATCGTCGAGCCACGCCGCCTGCTGTTGGTGGACGAACCCAGCAAGGGCCTGGCACCCGCCATCATTCAGAACATGATCGACGCCTTCATTGAGCTCAAGCAGGCTTCCACCACCATCCTGCTGGTCGAGCAGAATTTCAACTTCGCGCGTCTGGTCGGCGATCATGTCGCGGTCATGGACAACGGGCGGGTCGTCCACGCCGGCGGCATGGAGGCGCTGGCGGCCGACGACGCGCTACAGACTCGCCTGCTTGGCCTGTCACTGGGAAGCCATCAATGACTACGCTCGACACCGAAGCCCCGCTGCCGCGTGCGCGCGCGGACCTTCGCCCCATCCTGCTGGTGCTGGCGCTGGCGGCCGTCGCGCTGCCGCTGGTCGGGTCGCTTTCCACCTGGGTCACCTTGACGTTCGCCGGACTGGCGATGGGCATGATCATCTTCATCGTGGCCTCGGGCATGACGCTCGTCTTCGGCCTGATGGACGTGCTGAACTTCGGGCACGGACTTTTCATCGCCGTTGGGGCCTACATGGCGGCGACGGTGCTCGGCTCCATGGCCGACTGGACGCAGTCCGCCAGCCTGTGGACGAATCTGGTGGCGGTGCTGCCCGCCATGATCGTGGGCATGCTGGTGGCGGGCGCGGTGGGCTTGGCATTCGAGCGCGTGATCGTGCGCCCGGTCTACGGCCAGCACCTCAAGCAGATTCTCATCACCATGGGCGGCATGATCATTGGAGAAGAGATCATCAAGATGATGTGGGGGCCGCAGACCATCTCGCTGCCCCTGCCCGAGGCACTGCGCGGCGCGTTCCTGCTGGGCGATGCCGCCATCGAGAAATTCAGGATCGTGGCGCTGGTGGTGGGTTTGCTGGTGCTGAGCGGCATGCTGTGGGTGCTCACCCGCACCAAGCTCGGCCTGTTGATCCGCGCCGGCGTGGAAGACCGGGAAATGGTCGAAAGCCTGGGCTACCGCATCCGCCATCTGTTCGTCGGGGTATTTGTCGCCGGTTCGATGCTTGCGGGGCTAGGCGGTGTGCTGTGGGGGATGTACCAGCAGTCCGTCGTGCCGCAGTTGGGAGCGCAGGTGAACGTGCTGATTTTCATCGTCATCATGATTGGCGGTCTGGGCTCAACGGTGGGCTGCCTCATCGGCGCGCTGCTGGTCGGCTTGATGGCCAACTACACCGGCTTTCTGCTGCCCAAGGCTGCCCTGTTCTCAAACATCGCGCTGATGGTCGCCATTCTGCTTTGGCGGCCCCAAGGCGTGTATCCTGTCACCAGTCGCTAGGAACCGCCGACATGTCGATACGCCTGCTTTCCGGCGATCCTCCGCGCAGCACGGTGCTGGCGCTGCTGCTCATCGTGATCGTGGCCGCGCTGGCTGCCGCGCCGTTTCTGTTTCCGGGCCCGAAGTCGCTCGCGGTAGCCGCGAAGATCCTGGTGTTCGTCGTTCTCGTCGCCAGCTATGACCTGTTGCTGGGCTACACCGGCATCGTCAGCTTCGCGCACACCATGTTCTTCGGGATCGGCGCGTACGGCGTGGCGATCGCCAGCGTGCGGATGGGACCGACCTGGACCGCGGTATTTACTGGCGTGGCGGGGGGACTGGCCATCTCTTTGGCCTTTGCCCTGCTGATCGGCCTGGCCAGCCTGCGCGTGCGCGCCATCTTCTACGCCATGATCACGCTGGCCGTCGCCGCCGCTTTCCAGACACTGGTGTCGCAACTGTCGGACATGACGGGCGGCGAAGACGGCCTGAATTTCAAGGTGCCGCAGATGCTGCGGCCCACGTTCCGGCCTTTTTCGGAGCAGGTGTTCGGCATCAACGTCGACGGCCGCATCATCACCTATTACCTGATCGCCGCGGTCTGCCTGGCGCTGTTCCTGATGTTGCTGCGTATCGTGAATTCGCCGTTCGGCAGAGTGCTGCAGGCGATCCGGGAAAACCCCTTTCGTGCCGAAGCCATCGGGTATCGCACGGTACTGTATCGCAGCCTGTCGAACTTGCTGGCGGCGGCTTTCGCAACGCTGGCGGGCGCGATGTACGCGCTATGGCTCCGCTATAACGGCCCGGACACGTCCCTGTCGTTCGAGATCATGCTCAACATCCTGCTGATGGTCGTAATCGGCGGCATGGGGACGATGTACGGCGCCGTGGTGGGAGCCAGCCTGTTCGTGTTCGCGCAGAGCTATCTTCAGGATGGACTGCACGCGGTGCACGGTGTCGTGGCGAATGTGGCGCCGCTGGCGCTCCTGTTCGAGCCGGACCGATGGCTGTTGTGGCTGGGCATTCTGTTCGTGCTGTCGGTGTATTACTTCCCGACAGGAATCGCCGGGCGACTGCGGGAATTCGCAAGGCGGGCATAGCATGCCTGGCGCGCCGTTCCCGGCAGCGCCTCTGGCTCAAGCGTATATCTGCTACTTCACCCGGCGCTGCAGTTCTTCCAGGCTGCGCGACAGCTTTTCCAACTCGCTCTTTTGGCTGCTCACGGTACGCACCAGCTTGTCGAGTTCCCCCTTCTGGTTATCGCTGCCGCGGCCGCCATCGTCCTGCCTGCGCTCCAGATTCGCGATCTTGCGCGCCTGCTCATCGACTTTGCGGCTCAGCGCCTCGTTCTTGGTGCGCAATTCCTCGAGCGTCTTTGCCTGGTCGGAAACACGCTGCGTCAGCGTCGACAGCTCACGCACTTCCATCCCGGTTCTCACCCGCCTGTCGTTGCCGACAATCACGAAACTGTCGCCAAACGGCGGCTCTATCGATTGGTCCTTCAATGGCACCTGACCCCATGCAACGGATGACGCCATCGTCCCGGCGGCAACCGCCGCCGCGCAAAGCAAACCATACCCATTCAGCATTACTCGCATGTGCAGTTCCAGAATTGTCAGAAGTGATGCGCGGCAAGGTGCAGCGCACCCGAAGCCCAGCCTACTTTCCGCTCTGCCTGAGCGTATCCGCGTCGCGCCGCAGTCCATTGACGCGCCGCTGCATTTCATCCACGCTGCGCCGCGTGTCGCTGCTTGTCCGGTCCAGTTGGGAGCCGGACGGCGTGGGCGCCAGCCGCGGCATGGTCATGGGAGCACCGGCATTCAACGGAATCGTGGCGGGTGGATGAGGATCCGCCACAGCAGGCCTCGCGTTCAGTACCCGCTCCAGCACGCGCAACTGCTCGCGTTGCGCCTCGAGCGCGCGCTCCTGATCCATCAGAGCCCGCTCGTCTTCGTCCTCGGTGCCGAAGATCGCGGCATGATCGCGCGACAGACCATCGAGCTGGACACGCGGATCCGGCCCGGCATTCAGCACGGCCTTGCCGATGGCCGTGCGGTCAGAGCCTGGCGCGGGGGTCTCGCGCGCGCTTGCGCCAGGCGTCCCGGCCGTCGCACCTGGCGCAGGCGCGCCGGATGGCGTATTGGCGTCGGCGCCGGCCCCGGAAATCACCGGCCGCGCTGCTGGCGCGCCTTGACCTTGCGCGAACAACGAACCAGGCATCATCGCCAGCCCGCTTGCGAGCAGCAATCCCAGCCCGACCACTTTCTTGAAACCGCGCATGCTGTCCTTTGAACCCTCACGTACGACACGCAAAAAAAAACGGCAAGGGGTTTAGCCCTTGCCGCTTTATATCAGAACGGCGAACCGTTCCGATGACCTGCTTTCACTTAGATGATACGCGCGGCTTCAACCAGACGCACCACACGCCACGACTTCGAGCGCGAGATGGGACGGCCTTCAGCGATTTCAACCGTATCGCCTTCGTTGTACTGGTTCGATTCGTCGTGCGCCTTGTACTTCGCGGAGCGCATGATGATCTTGCCAAAGATGGGGTGCTTGACGCGGCGTTCAACCAGAACGACGACAGTCTTGTCCATCTTGTTGCTGACGACCTTGCCAACCAGCGTGCGCTGGCGCTTGGCCACTTGGGTGTTTTGAGTTTCGCTCATCTTTATTTCCCTGCCTTCTCGGTCAGCAAGGTACGAACGCGCGCGATATCGCGACGCACGTTGCGCAACTGGCTGGTGTTGGCCAGTTGCTGCGTGGCCTTCTGCATACGCAGACCGAATTGTGCCTTCAGCAGGCTTTCGAGCTCTTTGCCGAGCTCGGCGGCGTCTTTCGAACGGAGTTCGCTAGCTTTCATGTTAGTACTCCTTAAGCACCGATATGACGCGCGACGAACGTGGTCGAAATCGGCAGCTTGGCAGCGGCCAGACGGAAAGCTTCACGCGCGATTTCTTCGCTGACGCCTTCCATTTCGTAGAGCACCTTGCCGGGCTGAATTTCAGCGACCCAGTACTCCGGGTTGCCCTTACCGTTACCCATCCGGACTTCGGCGGGCTTCTGCGAAATGGGCTTATCCGGGAAGATGCGGATCCAGATGCGGCCGCCACGCTTGATGTGACGATTGATGGCACGACGAGCGGCTTCGATCTGGCGAGCGGTCAGACGGCCACGGCCGGTGGCCTTCAGACCGAATTCGCCGAACGACACGTGCGTACCACGAGTCGCCAGACCGGTGTTGCGGCCCTTCTGCTCTTTGCGATACTTTCTGCGAGAGGGTTGCAGCATGGTTATTCTCCTTCAGGCGCCGGAGCAGCGTCCGCCTTGCGGGGACCACCACGACCACGACCACCCGGACGACCGGTGCGAGCACCGTCCGGACGATCACCACGCGGAGCGCGGCGCGGACGACGTTCTTCTTCGCGCGGGGCAGCGGTTTCCGGCGGCAATTCGCCGTTGGCCAGCATGTCGCCCTTGTAGACCCAGACCTTGATGCCGATCACGCCATACGTGGTGTGGGCTTCAGAGGTGCCGTAGTCGATATTGGCCTTGAGGGTGTGCAGCGGCACACGGCCTTCGCGATACCACTCGGTGCGAGCAATTTCGATACCGTTCAGACGGCCCGCGCTCATGATCTTGATGCCTTGGGCACCCAGACGCATCGCGTTCTGCATCGCGCGCTTCATTGCGCGGCGGAACATGATGCGCTTCTCGAGCTGTTGCGAGATCGAGTCTGCGATCAGTTGAGCATCGGTTTCCGGCTTGCGGATTTCTTCGATGTTGACGTGCACAGGCACGCCCATCAGACGCTGCAGATCGGCCTTCAGGCTTTCGATGTCCTCGCCGCGCTTGCCGATCACCACACCCGGACGAGCCGAGTAGACGGTGATGCGGGCATTCTTGGCCGGACGCTCGATGATCACGCGACCAACGGAGGCGCTCTTGAGCTTCTTTTTCAGGTACTCGCGAACGCGAATGTCTTCGGCAAGCATAGTGCCGAAGGCCTTGTCGTCGGCGAACCAACGCGAGGACCAATTACGGGTGACCGCGAGACGGAACCCAGTGGGGTGAATTTTCTGACCCATCGTGACTCCTTAAGCTCCGACCTTGACCGTGATGTGGCAGGTCTGCTTCTCGATACGGTTGCCGCGGCCCTTGGCGCGAGCGGAGAAGCGCTTCATCGACTGAGCCTTGTCCACAAAAATCGTGGTGACTTTCAGTTCGTCGATATCGGCGCCGTCGTTGTGCTCGGCGTTGGCGATGGCGGACTCGACAGCCTTCTTCAGGATGACGGCAGCCTTCTTCGGCGAGAAGGTGAGGATCTCCAGCGCACGGCCGACCTTCTGGCCGCGGATCAGGTCCGCAACCAAACGGGTCTTCTGTGCGGAGATGTGAACCCCACGGATAATGGCAGTAGTTTCCATCGCTTACCTCTTCGCCTTCTTGTCCGCGGCGTGACCCTTGAACGTACGGGTCAGCGCGAACTCGCCCAGCTTGTGACCGACCATGTTCTCGTTGATATACACGGGAACATGCTGCTTGCCGTTGTGCACAGCGATCGTCAGACCGATGAACTCGGGCAGGATCGTGGAACGACGCGACCAGGTCTTGATCGGCTTCTTGTCTTTGCCCGCGACGGCCGTGTCCACCTTTTTGATCAGGTGAGCATCGACAAACGGGCCTTTCTTGATCGAACGTGACATAGTGTTCGCCTCTTACTTGCGCTTGCGCCGTTGGACGATCATATTGTTCGTCCGCTTGTTGCGACGGGTCTTGAAACCCTTCGCCGGAGTACCCCACGGGCTGACCGGTTCGCGTGCTTCACCGGTACGGCCTTCGCCGCCACCGTGCGGGTGATCCACCGGGTTCATGGCAACGCCACGAACCGTCGGGCGGATACCGCGCCAACGCATTGCACCGGCCTTGCCGATTTGGCGCAGGCTGTGTTCTTCGTTACCGACTTCACCGATGGTGGCGCGGCATTCGATGTGCACACGGCGGACTTCACCGGAGCGCAGACGCACTTGAGCGTAGATGCCTTCGCGAGCCAGCAGGACGGCGGAAGCGCCGGCCGAACGGACCATCTGGGCACCCTTGCCGGGCAGCATTTCGACGCAGTGAATCGTCGTACCCACCGGGATGTTGCGGATCGGCAGGGTGTTACCGGCGCGGATCGGAGCATCGGTGCCCGACAGCAAGGTAGAACCCACTTCCAGACCACGCGGAGCGATGATGTAACGACGTTCGCCGTCGGCGTAGCACAGCAGAGCAATGTGCGCCGTACGGTTGGGGTCATATTCCAGACGCTCGACCTTTGCCGGGATACCGTCCTTGTCGCGACGGAAGTCGACGACACGGTAGTGTTGCTTGTGACCACCGCCACGGTGGCGGATCGTGATGTGACCGTTGTTGTTACGGCCAGAACCACGGGTCTTCTTTTCCAGCAGCGGCGCGTAGGGCTCACCCTTGTGCAGGTTGGGACTAACAACCTTCACCATGCCACGGCGGCCAGCCGAAGTCGGCTTAACTTTTACGAGGGCCATTTACTTCACCTCCGCAAAGTCGATTTCCTGGCCGTCCTTGAGCGACACGTAAGCCTTGCGCTCATTACGGCGGCGGCCAACGAATCGGCCAAAGCGCTTGACTTTGCCCTTACGGTTGAGGACCTGCACGGACTCGACCTGCACCTTGAAGAGCAGTTCGACGGCAGCCTTGATTTCCGGCTTGGTAGCATCAGCCACGACACGGAAAGCGACTTGCTGATTCTTCTCAGCGACGAACGTGGCCTTTTCGGTCACGATCGGAGCCAGAATGACTTGCATCAAGCGTTCAGCGTTCATCCCAGCATCTCCTCGAGTTGAGCGATGGCCGGCTTGGTGATCAGCACTTTCTTGTAGTGGACCAGCGACAACGGATCGGCATAACGGGGCTCGACAACGGCAACGTGCGGCAGGTTGCGGGTGGCGAGGTAAACATTCTCATCAACGCTGTCGGTGATGATCAGGACCGAATCAAGGCCCAGGCTCTTCAGCTTTGCAGCAGCGTCCTTGGTCTTGGGCGATTCCAGATCGAACGATTCGACAACGGCGATACGGTCTTCACGGGCCAGTTGCGACAGGATCGAACGGATCCCGGCGCGGTACATCTTCTTGTTGACCTTCTGGGTGAAGTTTTCTTCGGGCGAGTTCGGGAAAGTCCGACCACCGCCACGCCACAGCGGCGACGAAGTCATACCGGCGCGAGCGCGGCCGGTACCCTTCTGGCGCCAGGGCTTCTTGGTCGAGTGCTTAACTTCGGCACGATCCTTCTGAGCGCGGTTGCCGGCACGGGCATTGGCTTGGAAAGCCACCACGATCTGATGAATCAGCGCTTCGTTGAAGTCACGGCCGAAGATCGTATCGGGCGCGCTGAACGTAGCAGCGGCCTGACCTTGGTCGTTCAGGAGCTTGAGATCCATTTACTTATGCTCCCTTCTTGGCCGGGGCCTTGATGGCCGGGCGCACGACGATGTCGGCGCCAGCGTGGCCGGGGACAGCGCCCTTGACCAGCAGCAGGCCGCGCTCAACGTCAACGCGGACGACGTCGAGGTTTTGAACGGTGCGGGTGACATCACCCAAGTGACCAGCCATCTTCTTACCCGGAAACACGCGGCCCGGATCTTGCGCTTGGCCGATCGAGCCCGGAACGCGGTGCGAACGGGAGTTACCGTGCGAAGCGCGTTGCGAACCGAAGTGGTGACGCTTGATGGTACCGGCGAAGCCTTTACCAATGGTCGTGCCCGTCACGTCGACCTGTTGGCCGGCTTCGAACACGGATTCCACGGCGATCACGGAACCGGCCGCAAATTCAGCGGCGCGAGCGGGATCAAGGCGGAATTCCTTCAGGATGCTACCGGCTTCAGCGCCGGCTTTGGCGTAGTGGCCCGTTTGCGGCTGAGCCACACGCGAGGCACGACGAGTGCCATAAGCCACCTGGATCGCGGCGTAGCCGTCGGTTTCCAGCGACTTAACTTGGGTCACGCGGTTGTTAGACACGTCCAGCACGGTCACCGGGATGGATTCACCTTCCTCGGTAAAAATGCGGGTCATGCCGACCTTGCGACCCACCAGCCCCAGCCGGTGAGCGGCGGGCGTGGGTGTCGAATTCGACATCGTTTTCTCCATTCCCGACTGCGATTGGTCGGGGCTAATCAGGCAAAAGGTAACGGCCTTTGCCCTACGACTATGTTCAACCTGGGTTTAGCGCTGGCGGCTTCAAAAGCGGAGAAGCTGCCTGAACTTTGCCCATAGTTAGACTCGCCACAAAATGGCAAGCTTGGCATATTAGCATGATTTTTCTTGGCAACACAAGCACTTAGCCCGTATTGAAGCAGTCGGCGGCGTGCGCTTTCGCCACACTGCGTAGCGGGCGATGGCTGGACGCATCGAATGCGCGCTGAGTGGGACAGTGAGCGCCCGCTAACTTGAGCATCGATGAAACAAGGCCAAAACAAAATGGCCGCCTCCTTAGGGAGTGCGGCCATTTTTTTACGATCCTGCCGGCGAAGGTAGCAGGCTCGTTGCGCCTTACTGCAGCGCGATTTCGACGTCGACGCCGGCCGGCAGGTCCAGACGCATCAGCGCGTCAACGGTCTTGTCGGTGGGATCAACGATGTCCATCAGGCGCTGATGGGTACGGATTTCGAACTGGTCGCGCGACGTCTTGTTGACGTGCGGCGAACGCAGAACGTCATAGCGGCGGATACGCGTGGGCAGCGGCACCGGACCGCGGACAACGGCGCCGGTACGCTTGGCGGTGTCGACGATTTCAGCGGCCGATTGATCGATCAGCTTGTAATCGAAGGCTTTCAAGCGGATACGGATCTTTTGGTTTTTCATGGCGTTTCCTAAAGAACGAGACGCGAGGGCGGGATTGCGCCCTCGCTGGTTGTTTGCTGCTTAACGGATCCGAATTACTTCAGGATCTTGGCGACGACGCCGGCGCCGACGGTACGACCGCCTTCACGGATGGCGAAACGCAGACCTTCTTCCATGGCGATCGGAGCCAGGAGNTTACTTCAGGATCTTGGCGACGACGCCGGCGCCGACGGTACGACCGCCTTCACGGATGGCGAAACGCAGACCTTCTTCCATGGCGATCGGAGCCAGGAGCTTGACGGTCATTGCCACGTTGTCACCCGGCAGAACCATTTCCTTGTCGGCCGGCAGCTCGATCGTGCCCGTCACGTCCGTCGTGCGGAAGTAGAACTGGGGACGATAGCCTTGGAAGAACGGAGTGTGACGGCCGCCTTCTTCCTTGGACAGGATGTACACCTCGGACGTGAAGTCCGTGTGCGGGGTGATCGAACCCGGCTTGGCCAGAACTTGGCCGCGCTGGACGTCTTCACGCTTGGTGCCGCGCAGCAGGATGCCCACGTTGTCGCCAGCTTGACCTTGGTCGAGCAGCTTGCGGAACATTTCCACGCCCGTGCAAGTCGTCTTGACCGTCGGAACCAGACCGACGATTTCGATTTCTTCACCGACCTTGACGATACCGCGCTCGATACGGCCGGTCACCACCGTGCCGCGACCCGAGATCGAGAACACGTCTTCCACCGGCATCAGGAACGCGCCGTCAACGGCACGCTCAGGCGTCGGGATGTACGAGTCCAGAGCGGCAGCCAGGTTCATGATGGCCTGTTCGCCCAGTTCGCCCTTGTCGCCTTCCAGCGCCAGCTTGGCCGAACCCTTGACGATCGGGGTGTCATCGCCCGGGAAGTCGTACTTCGACAGAAGTTCGCGAACTTCCATTTCCACCAGCTCAAGCAGCTCGGCGTCGTCAACCATGTCAGCCTTGTTCAGGAAGACGATGATGTACGGCACGCCAACCTGGCGGCTCAGCAGGATGTGTTCACGCGTTTGCGGCATCGGGCCGTCAGCGGCCGACACAACCAGGATCGCGCCGTCCATCTGCGCGGCGCCCGTGATCATGTTCTTCACATAGTCAGCGTGGCCCGGGCAGTCAACGTGCGCGTAGTGACGCGCTTCCGTTTCGTACTCGACGTGAGCCGTGTTGATCGTGATGCCGCGAGCCTTTTCTTCAGGAGTCGCATCGATCTGGTCGTAGCCCTTGGCTTCGCCACCGAACTTGTTCGACAGAACGGTCGTGATAGCTGCCGTCAACGTCGTTTTGCCGTGGTCAACGTGACCAATCGTACCCACGTTCACGTGCGGCTTGGTACGTTCAAACTTGCCTTTTGCCATG
>NZ_LMIU01000023.1 GCF_001428845.1 Achromobacter sp. Root83
GTGATAGCTGCCGTCAACGTCGTTTTGCCGTGGTCAACGTGACCAATCGTACCCACGTTCACGTGCGGCTTGGTACGTTCAAACTTGCCTTTTGCCATGGCTGACTCCTGACCTGGATTGCGCTTCAGACTGAAGAAAAGAACTTGGAAATTTGTGGTGCCCATGGCGCGGATCGAACGCGCGACCTCTCCCTTACCAAGGGAGTGCTCTACCACTGAGCCACATGGGCATTTCAAAATCTTGGAGCGGGTGAAGGGAATCGAACCCTCGTCGTAAGCTTGGAAGGCTTCTGCTCTACCATTGAGCTACACCCGCGGCAAACCCTTTCACCTTCTCTTACCCAAACCCTTCGAAACCAAGGCCTGGGGAAACTTACAACCTTCTTTGCGAAGGCCGCCCAGTTCCCTAGGCCTTACATTGCAAATCCAGGCAAACAGCGCCTGGATTTAGGTATGGGTCTCTGGTGGAGGAGGTTGGATTCGAACCAACGTAGGCGCAAGGCCAACAGATTTACAGTCTGCCCCCTTTAACCACTCGGGCACCCCTCCAGCGGAGAACTTGAGATTATGAACACTTTCAAATCCGCTGTCAAACCATTCGGACGAAATCTTCAAAATTTCTGTTCTGCCAACGCGTTTCCGCGCAGAGGGGGCGAAGCTTACAGGTTTCCGTGAACGGCTGCACGAAAAAGCGCAGAATATTTTTCGGCCGTGTATGCCACGGGGTTGGTTCCGGCGGACGCATCCTCGATAGCCATGCGCCCCACCCGCTCCGCCTGGGCCTCGTCGATGCCGATATCGGCCAGCGTATGCGGGATGCCGACGGCCTCGCGCAGGCCGAGCACCCAGTCCAGGACCGCGGCCGGTCCGGTTTGCGGCAAGCCCAGGTAACGGGCCAAGGCCTCCAACCGCGGCGCCACCGCCTGCTGGTTCGCCTTCAACACATACGGCATGAGGATCGCATTGAGCATCCCGTGATGCGCGTCGTAAAGCGCGCCTAGCGGATGCGCCAGCGCGTGCATGGCCCCCAGCCCCCGCTGGAATGCGGTGGCTCCCATGCTGGATGCCACCAGCATCTGCTGGCGGGCCTGCACATCGCGGCCATCGGCCACCGCCTGCGGCAGGTATTCCTTGATCAGGCGCATGCCTTCGACGGCCACGCCAGCCGCCATCGGATGAAAGAACGGCGAACAGTAGGCCTCTAGATTGTGGGATAGCGCATCCATGCCGGTGGCCGCGGTGACCCTCGGCGGCAGGCCGACGGTCAGCTCCGGATCCAGAATGACGATGGAAGGCAGCATGCGCGCGTGGAAGATGATGCGCTTTACCTGGGCGGACTCATCGGTGATGACCGAGGCCCGGCCGACTTCGGAGCCCGTGCCGGCGGTCGTCGGCACGGCGACTACCGGGGCCATGCCGGACTCATTCACGCGAAGGTGGTTGTCGCCGATGTCTTCGAAGTCCCACAGGGGCCGCGTCTGGCCCGCCATCAGGGCGATGGCCTTTGCGGCATCCAGCGCGGACCCGCCGCCGAATGCGATCACGCCGTCATGGCGGCCCTTGCGATAAGCCATCACCCCGTCGTCGACGTTGCGACCCGTGGGATTGCCCTTGATTTCATGAAACGTGCCGCAGTCCAGGCCGGCCTCGCGGCAAGCAAGCACCGCATCGCCCACCATTGGCAGGGAAGCCAGAGCAGGATCCGTGACCAGCAAGGGGCGCGCCATGCCAAGTTGGCGGCACCAATCGGGCAGCTCCCTGACGCGGCCGGGGCCGACCTTGATGGCGGTGGGGTAGTTCCAGTTGACTGAAGGCACGGTCATGGTTTGCTTCCCGAATTCGTCGTTTCAGATATTGCGCAGATGAAAGGACTTGGCTTGCGTGAGCGGCTCGTACCCGACGGCCGACAACGATACGCCCCGCCCCGAGTTCTTGACCCCCGTCCAGGCAAGCGCCGGGTCGAGGTAATCGCAGCGGTTCATAAAGAAGGTTCCAGTTCGGACTTGCCTGCCGATATGCAGCGCGGCCTCCTCGTCCTGCGTGAACGCCGCGGCGGTAAGGCCATACGGGCTGTCGTTCATCAGCGCGATGGCTTCCTCGTCGGTGTCGACCGGCATGATTCCAACCACCGGGCCAAAGCACTCGTCGCTCATGACGCGCATGCGGTGGTCGACTTGCGTCAACACGGCCGGCGCCACATAAAGCGAGCTTTCACTCGCTTCTGTGAAATGTGAAGGATCAATCATGTTCTTGGCGCCGGCCGACACCGCCTGGGCAATGACACCCCGTATCTCGGCGGCGGCGCTCGCGCGCACGACCGGACCCAATGTGGTGTCCGCGTTCAGCGGGTTCCCCAGCACATAGCCTTGAGTCAAGGCGGTCGCGCGTTCGACGAATTCCTCGTACCGCTTGCGCGCCACATAGATGCGCTGGATACCACAGCAAGACTGGCCAGAATTGAAGAACGCACCGTCCACCAGCGTCTCCACGGCATGACCGATCCGGGCGTCGGCTCTGACGTAAGCGGGATCGTTGCCGCCCAATTCAAGGCCCACGCCGATGAAACGCCCGGCGGCGCTTTCCTCGATGACTCGACCACCCCGCACCGAGCCGGTGAACGACACATAACCGATCTCGGGCGCTCGGATGAGCCGCTGCACGGTGTCATGGCTGGCATGCAGATACTGGAACACGCCTTTCGGCGCGCCAGCTTCGCGAAACGCGCGGTCCATCAGTTCCGCGCACAAAGGAGTCTGGTTCGAATGCTTGAGGATGACGGCATTGCCCGCCATCAGGGCGGGCACGACGCTGTTCACAGCGGTCAGCAAGGGGTAGTTCCACGGCGCGATGGTCAGGGCTACGCCAATCGGCTCGCGGCTTATGAAACGCGTGAAGCCCGCCTGCGCGGCCACGGACACAGGCGCGAGCGCTTCGCCCGCGATTGCGATCATGTGGCGCGCTCGCGCCTCGAAGCCGGCCACTTCTCCCGGCGTGTAGCGCAGGGGCCGACCCATCTGGATCGTGATGGCGCGCGCGATCTCGTCCTTGGCGGCCACGAAACGGTCGACGGCCTCCGATACGATGCGCCCCCGTTCGACGACGCCCAGGCCGTGCCAGGCTACCTGAGCGCTCTGCGCGTTGGCCAGCGCTTGCGAGACTTGCGCTTCGCTGGCGTAAGCGCGGCGAACGACCTCGCGGCCGTCGATGGGACTGATGGTGGTAAATTCCTGGGTCATGGCGGCCTGAGCAAGCGGATTGGATGGGATTCAGATGATCTCGAAGTAGCGCGCCAGCTCCCAGTCGGTCACGTGGCGGCGGAATTGCCGTTCTTCCCATTCGCGCGTCGCCACATAATGTTCCACGAAAGCGTCGCCGAACAGGAGGCGGGCAGCCTCGGATTCCCGCAGCCGCTGCGCGGCCTCCCATAGGGTCGTGGGCAGGCGCAAATGCGCGGGAAACTGCTGGGTGTAGGCGTTGCCCTGCACCATCGGTTCGGGCTTCAGGCCCTGCTCGATTCCATACAGGCCGGAAGCCAAGGCGGCGGACAGCGCAAGATAGGGGTTGGCGTCGGCGGAGCCGATGCGCACTTCGACGCGCTGCGACTTGTCGCTACCCGGAATCAGGCGCAACGCCGTGGTGCGGTTCTCCATGCCCCAGGTGGCGTCCAGCGGCGCCCAATATCCCGGCACCAGGCGCGAATAGCTGTTGATGGTCTGGGCATACAGCACCATGAATTCGGACAGATAGCGCTGTACGCCGGCCATGAACGATGCCTGCAGGCCGCTCATCCCGTGAGGTTGCGACGCATCGTGGAAGGCCGATCGGCCCGTTTCGCGGTCCCGCAGCGACAAATGGATATGGCCGCTTTGCCCGGGATGGTCGTGCGACCACTTGGCCATGAATGTTGCCATCAGGCCGTTCTGCTGCGCGAGCGCCTTGGCGAAGGTCTTGAAGAGAAATGCCTTGTCGCCCGCGGCATCCGCCAGATCCACGGCTATCGCCGCCTCCAGGACGCCTGGCCCGGTCTCGGTATGCAGGCTCTCGATGGGCATGTCCATGCGTTCGCACATGTCCAGGAGCTTGCGGTAGAAGTCGCCTTCGACCGTGCTGCGCAGCATCGAATATCCGAAATTTCCCGGCGTCCAGTTCTCCATGTTGCGATAGTGCTTCGCGCGCACCGAATGTGGCGTCTCGCGAAACATGAAGAACTCGTACTCCAGCGCGGCGTAGACGTCATAGCCCATGCCGGCGGCGCGATCTATCGTCCGGTGCAGCAGACGGCGCGGACAGATGGCGCCCGCATCGCCTTCGAATTCCGCCAGGAACAGCAGCATGTCTTCCCCGCCCGGCCCTTGTTCCAGCGGCAACCGGCGGCCGCTCTGCGGCACGATCCTGAGCTTGGCGTCGGGGTATGCGGTGTGCCAGCCGGTGTACTTGGTGTTGTCGTAGAGCTGGTCGTCGAGGTCCCAGCCGAACACGACATCGCAGAACGCCAGCCCCGAGCGCAGGGCGCCGAGGAATTTGTCGCGCCGCAGATACTTGCCCAACATGACGCCGTCCACATCGGACAGGCCCACCTTGATATGCGAGAGCGGGCTGGCTTGCACCAGACGCTCCGCGTCTTCCACCGTTGCTACCCCTAGTGCATGCATGCTCGTTCACCTTGTGACTGAAGCGTTGCGTTGAACTGCGGGCAGGCGGCGCGCGATTCAAGTCATGGCCGCCCCCAGCACCCGCATCGCCTGGCGATGCAACTGCGGCGTGGCGGCCGCGACCACGCGGCCCTGCGATTCGAGGCTGAGCGGCTGCCCCGACCAGTCAGTAATGATCCCGCCCGCGCCTTCGACCACGGGCATCAGCGCCAGATAGTCGTACGGCTGCAGCCCGGCCTCGACGACGAGATCCACATGGCCGCTGGCCAGCAGCCCATAGCTATAGCAGTCCCCGCCGTAGCGGCGCATGCGGACCGCGCGGGTCAGGGCGTCGAACGCGGCCAGTTCCGCGCCTTCGAAGATATCGGGGGACGTGGCATACAGGATGGCCTGGCGCAATTCGGCACAGGCACTGACGTGGCATGCTTCCCCGCCGAGCCGCGAGGGGGAGTCCGCGGCGCCGAGCCAGCGCTCATCCAGCATGGGGATATCGATCACGCCCAGCACCGGCTTGCCCCGATGCAGCAGCGCCAGCAAGGTGCCCCACAGCGGATTGCCGGAGATGAACGCGCGAGTACCGTCGATGGGATCCAGCGACCAGACGAACTCGGCCTCGGCATGAGAGGCGCCGAACTCTTCGCCGAAGATGCCGTGATCGGGGTAGTGCGAGGCGATGGCCCCGCGCAAGGCCGACTCGACCTCCCGGTCCGCCTGTGTAACGGGGCTGGCGTCCGCCTTGGTGTCCACCGCGAGCGGATGCCGGAACCATTTGCGCGACAGGGGCCGCACGCGGTCCGCCATCGTCTGCGCGAACGAGGAAAACGCAGCCAGTTGCTGTCTGGTCAAGGCCGAAGAAGTTTGCATGGATGCACTCCCGGGATTTTTCCAGTCTAGACACCTTGCCGCGAATTTACAAACATAGCCGGAACCGCGGTCCAGGCCGGGCCCTACGGCCGCGGGCGGTAGCGGGGAGCGTCGCGCCCCCGCTTTCTCCGTCAATCCAGCGAGACGCCGGCGATCTTCACCATCTCCGCCCAATACGCCGTGTCCTGCTGCAGGCGGGCCTTGAATTCGGCCGGGGGACTGCCCACCGGACGACTGCCGCCGCTGTTGATCTTGGCGATCACGGCGGGCGACTTCATCGCCTGGTCCACGGCCTGCGCCAGATAAGCGATGCGGTCGGCAGGCGTGCCCGCGGGCGCGAACAGTCCATACCAGTCATCCGACGTGATGCCTTCCATGCCAGCCTGCTGCAGCGTCGGAGCCTCCTTGAAGATGCCCACGCCGCCGCCATGACTCATCGCAAGAATGCGCAGCTTGCCGGCGGTCACCATGGGTTCGGCCGACGCGGGCGAGGTGATCAGCATGTCGACGGTGCCCCCCATCAGATCGGTGATGGCCGGCGCGGCGCCGCGGTAGGGCACATGCACAAGCTTGACCCCCGTCTTCTGCGACACGAGCGCGCCCGTCAGATGGCTCATGGTGCCGTTGCCGGGAGTCGCGAAGGTGATGGTGCCCGGCTGCTTGCGCGCCGCCGCCAGATAGTCGTCCAGGGTCTTGTAGGGGCTTTCGGCGCGCGACACCAGCACCAGCGGCGCGGACGTGATCTGCGAGATCGGCGCGAAGTCCTTCAAGGGGTCGAAGCCCACATTCTTGTAAAGACGCGGATTGACGGCCATGACGCTGGTCTGGGACATCACGAGGGTGTAGCCATCGGGTTTGGCGCGCGACACCTGCGCCGTGCCTACGTTGCCGCCCGCGCCCGAGCGATTTTCCACCACGACGCTCTGACCCGTGATGGCGCTGAGCTCCTGTGCGATCAGGCGCGCCGCGCCATCATTGCCGCCCCCGGGCGGAAACGGCGACACCACGGTAATGGCCTGCTTGGGATAGTCTTGCAATGGCGCGAGCGCCTGCGCGTGGGCGGCGCCCCCCCACAGCAGGCCGGCCATCGCCACGGCAGCGGTCCTGCAAGCATTCAATGCATGTTGCTTCATCTGGATTTCCCCTTGTGTCGGCAGCCGGATACTCGGCCGTCCATTCATTCCGGTTCGCCATGAACCGTCCGCACCCCGCCGGCAAATGCCGCCGGGGCGTATTGATCAGGTTGAAGCGTGTGTTGCGCCGCGGGCCAGCCGCAGCGGCATCGTCAGTGCCCGGGGAACCGGTACGCCGCGCGTTCCCGGTCGTCGATCTGCTTGGTCAGGTTGGTCTCCCAGGCCAGATATTGGCGCGCCGCGGCCTTGTTGCCGTCATGGCGGTCGTGCACGAAGAACAGGTAATCGATGCACTCGCCATCGGCCGGGTCGGCGGGCGTGGATTCGAGCGCAATGCCGTGCGCCGACCAGCTTTCCGGCGTGCCGGTATTCGCCTTGATGTCCGTGATCCCCAATGCCCGCAGGTCGCCGGCGGCCCAGGCTGCCAACGTGGCGTCTTCGGCAAGCAGGACGACGGGACGCGCGGCGTCCAGCGTCAGGCGGTCCAGGCGCGGGCGTATGGACCAGCGCGCGCCGGCTATGTGCTTGGCGCGATAGCGCATGCTGGGGCGGATGTCGATGGCTTGTGCGCCCTGGGCCAGCGTGTCCGCCAGCGCGGCATCCGACAGCAGGGTCAGGGCCGGCGCTTGCGCAGCTGGCACTTCGTGGGCCAGCGCCGCAAGCACCCCCTCTTGCAAGACGCAGGCGTCCCATCCCATTTGTCTGAGCCAACTGGCGACGACCGGTGCCCGCACGCCTTCGGCGTCGAATACGACAATGCGCGCGCCGCGCACGGCCAGGTATTGGTCGGTTGCCTGCACGAGCTGGCCGCCCGGCGTGTGCTGCGCCCCGGGCAAGGACCCTTGCTCGAACTCTTCGGCGCTGCGGACATCGCAAAGGAAAGTGCTGCGCGCCGTGTCGCGCAGCCAGGCCTGTACCTGGCTGGCGTCGGCCATGGGCACGCCATGGCGTTCGGCCAACCGGGCGGAGCGCCGCGCCAGCTCGGGTATGTCCGCCGACGCAATGTCGTCACCGTAGCGGCGGCGAGCGCCGTGCTCCAGTTGCAGGTCTTCCAGATACCATCCCTGCGTGCCGTTCTCGAGCGCGTAGACGGGGTTGGGGACGCCCAGGTTGATCAACGTCTGTGCGCCGATGATGCTGCGCGTACGGCCCGCGCAATTCACCACGATCGTGGTGTCGGGACTGCTGGCCAGCGTGTGGGCGCGCAGCGCCAGTTCACCGTTGGGGCAGCATACGCCGCCTGGAATGCTCATCTTCTGGTATTCCGCGTAGGGCCTGCCGTCCAGGACGATCAGGTCATCCCCGCGCCGCTGGCGCTCGGCCAATTCGCGGGCGCCAATGCGCGGGGTGTGGAACACTTCCTCGGCCAGTTCGCCGAACGTCTTGCTAGGCACGTTCACACCCGCGAAGACGGCGTAGCCCGCCTGCTGCCATTGCGCAATGCCGCCCGTCAGACGATGCACCTGGCCGTAGCCCAACGCGCTCAGCGCGCCCGCCGCACGCGCCGCCGTGCCGTCGACACCGCCGTTGTCGTAGACCACCACCCGCACGCCGCGGCGCGGCGCCAGGCGCGCGATGTCCAGCTCCAGCCTGCTGTAGGGAACGGGTGCGGCGTAGAACAGGTGCGACTCGCCATATTGGCCATGCTCGCGTACATCCAGAAGCGCGATCTCACTGCCGTCGTGCAGCCATTGCTTGAGCGTATGCGCATCGACGTCGGTGTAGGGGTGTTGGGTGTTGGGGTGCGTCATGAGATTCGAAGGGAACGGAGAGGTTGGGCGAGCGCGGACAGTCCGGACTCGAGGTCGGCAATGAGATCCTCGGGATCTTCCAGGCCCACGTGCAGGCGCAGCATCGGGCCGCGCCGCACGCTGTCCGGCAGGGAGCGCGACGTGAGGCAGACCGGGATCACCAGGCTTTCGAAGCCGCCCCACGATGCGCCGATGCCAAAGAGCCGCAGGCTGTCGATCAGGCGTTCGGCATCGGACTCGGTATAGGCATCGGCCAACTCGACCGTCAGCAAGCCGTTCGCGCCGCTGCAGTCACGCAGCCAGATCGCGTGAGACGGATCGCCGGGCAATGCGGGGCAAAGCACGCGGGACACTTCGGGACGCGCCAGCAGCCAGTGGGCAAGCTGCAGGGCGCTACGGGCATGCTGCGCCATGCGCAGCGGCAGCGAACGCATGCCTCGCAGCACCAGGAAGGCATCGTCGGCGCCGACCGTCTGACCGAAATCGATCGTGGCGCGCTCCAGCGGACGCCAGGCGCGTTCATTGGAGACGACCGCCCCCATCATCACATCGGCATGCCCGCTGAGGTATTTGGTTGCCGCCAGGATGGAGATATCGGCCCCGAGCGCGAGCGGGTTGTGTACCAATCCGGACGCCCAGGTGTTATCCACAGCCAGCCAGCAATCGTGTTCGCGCGCGACTGTGGATAACTTGGGGAGGTCCGGCATCTCATAGGTCATCGATCCCGGAGACTCGGCGTAGATCATCCGCGTGTTGGGCCGGATCAAGGCCTCAATGCCGGTGCCGTCGGGCGGGTAGTACGTATGCTCGATACCCAATCGGACCAGATGTTCCGCGCAGAACCGGCGCACCGGCTCGTAGACGGCATCGGTAAGCAGCACATGGTCGCCCGCGCGCAAGTAGGCGAGCAGGACGGTGGCTATGGCGGCCTGCCCCGTTGGGTACAGCTTGGCGCGAAAGCCCTGCTCCAGCTCGATGAGCGCATCTTCCAGCGCATGCGTGCTGTCGGTGCCGCGGGCGCCGTAGGACGGCAGCCGCTCATGCTCGCGGCGCGCCCGCGTGTCGCGCCAGGCCTCCACGCTTTCATAGACATAGGTGCTGGCGCGCGTAACCGGGGTGTTGACCCAGCCTTTATGAGGGCGCCCTGCACGCAGCAGGCGCGTCGCGGACCGATAGGGCTTGTTCATGATCAGCGGCGCGTCTGTACGCCAATGGGCATGACCTTGCACGTGCCGGTCTCCAGGTCGAAACCCAGACGCTCGTTCAGTGTTTCCAGCGCGCGCCCGTACATATGCAGGTGGCGGATGACGCTGTCGCCCTGGATCTCGACGGCATGGATGTCGTCCGGCATCAGCGCGATGCCGGCGCCGGGGCCCACCACGACGGTGCCGGTCTTTTCCAGCTTGCCCACGCCGGGCACGGAGCCGTCATCGGTACGGTCGTAGACATAGTTGTATTCCACGCCCTCGACGGCGGCGATACAGGCCCAGGTGGTGTGATTGTGCGGCACGATCTTTTTGCCCGGACGCATCACGTTCAGGTAGAGCGCATAGCTTTTGTCTGCGTCTTCGGCGATGAGGTAACGCGCCTGGCGCTCTTCCCCCTCCGGCGCCGGATAGCGGTCGGCGGCCCACCATGCGGTGTTGCCGGCCAAGGCCACGAGTTCATCCAGAACCGTTTGGAGGCTGTCGCGGTTCAGGCCCTTATTTCCTACAGTTTTTTTAATATTTCCAACCGCGCTGTCGATGCCGGCCTGTTGGGGATGTGCTGTGCTCATTCTGTGTTTCCCTCGTGATTCATGAGTTATTGCACTTACTTTATCGCCCGGGCCCTACGCCAACAATTTAAATTGGCTTAACATTCCATTAGCATTACTAATATTTTGGGTATTCCCTTAGCCGCTTTCCTCGGCCTTTATTGAGTGTCTGGCATGCGTAATCTGGATCTGGACCTGCTCCGCACGCTGACGGCGATCGCCCAGCATGAAACGTTTTCCGAGGCCGCCAACCGCTTGCACAAGACGCAGTCGGCCATCACCCAGCAGATGCAGCGGCTGGAATCCATGATTGGCCTGCCCCTGTTCGAGAAACAGGGGCGTAACAAGCTGCTGTCGTCGCATGGGCGGCGACTGGTCGAGTACGCGCGCCATATGCTGGCCATCAACGATGAAGCGCTTCGCGCCTTGCAGGACGGGCAACTGGAGGGGGATCTTCGGCTAGGCGCCCCGCTGGACGTGGCAGACACCATACTGCCCACCCTGCTCACCCACATCGCGCGCTCTGCCCCGCGCGTGAAACTGGAAATTCGCGTGGACCGCAGCCCCTTCCTGATGGATGCGCTGCGCGCCGGGGAAATCGACCTGACCATTTCCACCCGCTTCGACCAAGACTTCGAAGGCGTCGCGCTACGCACTTCGCCCACGGTGTGGTTGGCGTCGGCCGACTATGTGCATGACATGCATGCGCCGGTCCCGCTGGTGCTGGCCGATGACCCCAGCATCTTCCGCCGCCTGGCGCTCAACGCACTGGAGCAGGCGCGCGTACGCTGGCACACCAACTACGTGGCGCCCAATCTGGTGGGGATAAAGGCCGCGTTGCGGGCCGGTCTGGGTGTGACGGCCCGCAGCGTGGAGCTGCTGGGACCGGAAATGCGCGTGCTTGGAGAAAAGGAAGGGCTGCCGCCGCTTCCGGACGTGACGTACTTCCTGTGGATAAGGCGCGACCTGATCAATCCGCTGACGCGGCAGGTCTACGACATGCTCAGGACCAACCTAGGGCTGGCACAGCAAGGCGACGCGACGGCATAGCCGTCACGGCAGGCTTTCAATAGCGGTCGAAGATCTGCTGCAGCGCGGTGGGATCGCGCGTGACGGACAATGCCAGCATCAGCAGGATCCGCGCCTTCTGCGGATTCAGGTCGCGCGCGGCCACAAAGCCCAGGCCGGCATCGTCCAGTTCGACATCCCGTGCGACAAACCCGCTGCCGGTACGGCTGGAGCGCACCACGGCCACGCCATCGTCGGCCGCGCGGCGCAACCCCTCGATGGCCAGGTCCGTGGCATTGCCGTCGCCCACGCCAGCCAGCACGATGCCGTCGGCGGTGCTGGCCAGGAAATCGATCAGGTCCGCTTGCAGATTGGCGTAGGCATAGACGATGTCGACGCGCGGCCAGCCGGCCTTTTCCAGCAATGCGAGTGAAAACTCGCTTTGAGCGGTGTGCGTGGTGGTGTTGCGGGAGTAGAAGCATGGCGCGCCGCCATGCATGACGCCGGCGCGGCCACGGTTGGGCGAAGCGAAGGCGCACAGACCCGCGCTGGCAATCTTCTGGATCTCGCGCGCGTAATGCACGTCCTCGTTCATGACGACCAAGGGACCGCGCCCACGCGCATCCGGGTGGCTCGCGAGCGCTACCGCGTTGTACAGATTGGCGGGACCCTCGGCGCCCAGCGCGGTGGCGGGACGCATGGCGCCCACCAGCACGACGGGCTTGTCGTGACGGATCACGAGGCTCAGAAAATACGCCGTTTCTTCAAGCGTATCCGTCCCGTGCGTGATCACGATGCCGGCCACCGACGCGTCCTGGCAGAGCATGTCGACACGGATAGCAAGCGCGTGCCATACGTCGTGCGTCATGTTCTGGCTGCCAACATTTGCGACCTGCTCGGCGCGGATCTCGGCGATGCCCGTCAATTGCGGCACCGCCGCAAGCAGGTCGTTCACGGAAAATGAACCCGCCTTGTAGCCTGCGGCCGTGGCGTCGGACTGGGCGCCCGCGATCGTGCCGCCCGTGGCAAGCACCGCGACAACGGGCAGGCCGCGTTCAGGCATCCACGACTCCGGACAGTCCTTGGCGCTCCAGCAGGGAATTCAGGTGTTCCCAGCCGTGGAAGTCGATCACGATCTGGCCTTTTTCCTTGGCGCCGACCTTCAGCGCCACACGCGTGCCCAGATGGTCGGACAGGGCCTCTTCAAGTCGGGTGAGGTCGCGCGAGACACCGTTGGCCTTCTTGCGGGGCGACGCGGCGGACTCGGCTTCTTTGGCGGTCTTGGCGACAAGTTTCTCGGCCTCGCGTACCGACAGGCGGCGCGCGATGATCTGATTGGCCAACTGGATCTGCGTTGCGGCATCCACGGCCAGCAGCGCTCGTGCGTGGCCCATGTCGACATCGCCGGCCAGCAGCATGGTCTGCACCGGTGCGGCCAGATTCAAGAGGCGCAGCAGGTTGCTGGTGGCCGACCGCGAGCGGCCGATGGCCTGCGCGGCCTGTTCGTGCGTCAGGCCGAACTCATCGAGCAGGCGGCGCACGCCGTGCGCTTCTTCCAGCGGATTCAGGTCTTCGCGCTGGATGTTTTCAATCAGCGCCATGACAGCCGCGTTTTCGTCGGCCACTTCACGCACCAGTACCGGCACTTCCTTCAGGCCGGCCAACTGGGCGGCGCGAAAACGCCGTTCGCCCGCGATGATCTCGTAGTGGCCTGGTGTGGCGTCGCCAAGCGCGCGCACAAGAATCGGCTGCATGATGCCTTGCGTGCGTATCGATTCGGCCAGTTCGCCCAAGGCGCCCTCGTCCATGCGCGTGCGCGGCTGGTACTTGCCTGCGCGCATCTTCGAGATGGGCAAGGTGGATGGCGGACCCTCGGGCTTGGCCGCGGCCTTGCCTATGTTGTCGATGACAGGCGCGTCCGCGCCCAGCAAGGCGTCCAGTCCGCGACCCAATCCCTTGGGTTTCTTGGTGGCCATAGTTAAATCCTCTTTCCTTCTGTTTTTGTATCCCGAGCCAGGCTCAGGCGTCCGTCTGCTCGGCGGGCAGACGGTACCAATACGCGTAACAGTCTTTGAAACCGTAGCGGCCATACAAAGCACGCGCGGCGGTGTTTTCCGGCTCGACCTGCAAATAGGCCGTCTTGGCTCCGCCGGCGGCACCTTCGGCCAATAGGTGTTCCACCAGGACGGCGGCGTAGCCTTTGCGCCGCTGTCCCGGGTCGGTGACGATATCGAACAAGCCAAGCAGGTCGTCGTCGCGAACGGCCAGGCCCGCGGCAACGCACTGCCCTGCCGCGTCAATGGCAAGCACCGGCTGGATATCCACAGCCAGTCCCAGCAGACGCGCCTGGTGTTCACCGATGTGCCCGGCCGACGAACCGCGCATGGCCCCGACCGCCGCCGCGAAGCGTCCGGCATCGACATTCTTGAAATGCAGATCGCCCCTGGCGCAGGTCCGGGGGGCGAGCGGCGTGCTCATGACTCGGGTCTCACCGGTGAAGGTATAACCGCGGGACTCCAGCTCGGCGTCGAGCGAAAAATCGGGGCCGATGGAGGTAATGCGCAACACCATGGGCAAGCCATGGCGCGCATACAACGATGAACAATACGCCAGGCGCTCGTCCAAAGGACGTGTGGATAACCCCAGCACATTTACACTGCGCACGCGCCTGGCAGGCGACGGCGCGAAGCGCACCAGCCAGCCATCATAAAGCACCTGCGCGTTGACCGCCGTAGCGTTCAGCGCGGCCTCTTCGAGGCGCGCGCGCAGGGCGTCGCGCGCCTCGGCCTGCGGCGTGCTGCTAGCGTGCGTTTGTGTCGGGGAAAAGAGCGCGGTGACGGACATGAGTTACGGCTTACTTCAAGTCCTTTCTGACGCGCTCTATCATTTCAGCGCCGAACGAGATATACGCCTGGGCGCCGCGTGACGCGCGGTCATACACGACACCCGGCATACCGTAACTGGGTGCTTCCGCAAGGCGCACATTGCGCGGCACCACCGTCTTGAAGACCTTGTCGCCAAAGTGAGATTCGAGCTGCGCGGACACTTGCTGTTGCAGCGTCATACGCGGGTCGAACATCACGCGCAGCAATCCGATGACGCGCAGGTCGTCGTTGATGTTGCGATGGACGCGCTTGATGGTGTTGACCAGATCGGAAAGCCCTTCCAGCGCGAAATACTCGCACTGCATCGGGATGATCACACCGTGGGCCGCGGCAAGGCCGTTAAGCGTCAGCAGCGACAACGTGGGCGGACAATCGATCAGCACGAAGTCGTATTGGCTGGCGATGGTGTCGAGCGCGGTCTTCAGTTGGCGTTCGCGCTGATCCATCTGCACCAGGTCGATCTCGGCGCCTGACAGCTCGCGGTTGGCGGGCAACACATCGTAGCCGCCCGACTCCGATTTCACGCGCGCCTGTTCGATCGACGATTCGCCAATCAGCACCTGGTACAGATTCGACTCCAGCGAGTTCTTGTCGATACCGCTGCCCATCGTGGCGTTGCCCTGCGGGTCCAGGTCCACCAGCAACACGCGTTGGTTATGCGTGGCAAGGCCTGCCGCCAGATTGATGGCGGTTGTCGTCTTGCCTACTCCACCCTTCTGGTTGGCGATGCAGAACACGCGAGCGGATGTGCTGGGGGGTATGTTATTCATAGGGTTCCTTGACTGCGGCGCATCCAGATCAGACAGCGTTCTGCTTGCAGCTCCGGCACGTGGAGCGGCTGAATATGGTCGACTTCCCATTCCCCGCGCGCATGCAGCGCCTGAATTTCTTCTTCGGGGACCTTGCCCTTCATGGCGACGAGGGTACCATTCTTGGCTACGTGGCGACCCGCGAGTTGCGCAAAATCATCTAATGATGCAAAGGCTCGCGACGTGACAATGTTGCACTCGGCTAAATCCAGCGTTTCGATGCGAGCATGCCGCGCGTGAAGATTGGGCAAGGTCAAGGCACCGCTCATCTGTCGCACGAATGCGGTTTTCTTTTCGACGGCGTCGATACAAGTCACCGACCAGAGGGGCCGCATGATCGCCAGGACGACCCCAGGAAGGCCCCCACCCGATCCCACGTCGTAGACCTTGGCCGCCGTATCGGGCGCAGCCAGCGCGTCGCTGAAGGGCTTCACGGCAGCCATGCTGTCGAACAGATGCTGGACCAGCATCTGCTGAGGATCCCGTATGGCGGTCAGGTTGTAGGTGCGATTCCAGCGCTGCATCTGCGCCAGATAATTGAGCAGCTTGGCCATCGATGCATCGTCGGCGTGCAGGCCCAGTTGCTCGCATGCGCGAGTGAGTCGGCCGGCCATGTCCGCGCCGGCCTGATTGGCGGGTGCGCTCATGCCGCTTGTTTGCGCGAGCCGTAATGCAGGCGCTTCAGGTGGATAAGCAGCAACGAAATTGCAGCGGGGGTGACACCGGAAATCCGCGCCGCCTGACCGACGGTCTCGGGACGGTGCGTCTTGAGCTTCTGGCGCACTTCAAAAGAGAGGCTCGTCACGGCGTCGTAGTCGACATCCGCCGGAATGGCCTGCTGTTCGTGGGCGATTTGCTTTTGCACCTCGTCCTGCTGACGCGCGATGTAACCGGCGTACTTGACCTGTATTTCGACCTGTTCGGCCAAGACCTCGTCCGCCGTCACGCCTGGACCGGCAAGCAGCGAACCATCCGCATTGCGGGTAGTCATCAGAGCTTCATATGAAACATTGGGGCGTTTCAGCAGATCTGCTAGTGAGTACTCACGTTCAATTGCTTTGCCCAACAACGGTTCCGCGACTTCCTGCGGCAGCAGGCGTGGATTCACCCATGACGTTTTCAGGCGCTCAACTTCGGCGGCGACGGCGTCGCGTTTACGATTGAAGGCGTCCCAGCGCGCGTTGTCCACGATGCCAAGTTGCCGGCCGATCTCGGTCAACCGCAGATCGGCGTTGTCTTCCCGCAGGCTCAGACGATATTCCGCGCGCGACGTGAACATGCGATAGGGTTCCGTCACGCCACGCGTAGCCAAGTCGTCCACCAAAACACCCAGGTAGGCTTCGTCGCGCCGAGGAGTCCAGGGTTCGCGTCCCAGGGATTGCAGCGCGGCATTGACACCGGCCAGCAGCCCTTGGGCTGCGGCTTCCTCGTAGCCCGTGGTGCCATTGATCTGACCGGCGAAGAACAGGCCGTTGATGGCCTTGGTCTCCAGCGTGCTTTTCAATCCACGTGGATCAAAGTAGTCGTATTCGATGGCATAGCCGGGGCGCATGATGTGCGCGTTCTCCAAACCCGGCAGGGAATGGATCAGGTCCAACTGAACGTCGAATGGCAGGCTCGTCGATACGCCATTCGGGTAGACCTCGTGCGTGTCCAGCCCTTCGGGTTCCAGGAAGACCTGGTGCGATTCCTTGTCGGCGAAGCGATGGATCTTGTCTTCGATGGAGGGGCAGTAACGCGGGCCGACGCCTTCGATGACGCCGCTGTACATCGGCGAACGATCCAGGCCACCACGGATGATGTCGTGCGTACGGGCGTTCGTGTGGGTAATCCAGCACGGAAGCTGGCGCGGGTGCATGCCGGCGTTGCCCATGTAAGAAAACACCGGAATCGGATCCAGATCGCCGGGCTGTTCTTCCAGGATGCTGTAGTTGATCGTGCGGCCGTCGATGCGCGGGGGGGTGCCCGTCTTAAGGCGCCCTTGCGGAAGCTGCAGTTCCTTCAGGCGCTGTCCCAGGGATATCGAAGGGGGATCGCCGGCACGGCCGCCGGAATAGTTTTGCAGACCCACGTGAATCAGGCCATTGAGGAAGGTGCCTGCCGTCAACACCACGGTCTTGGCCCGGAACTTCAAACCAACCTGTGTCACAGCACCGACCACCCGGTCGCCCTCCACCGTCAGATCCTCGACGGCCTGCTGAAACAGCCAAAGATTAGGCTGATTTTCCAGACGGCCGCGGATCGCCTGTCGATAAAGCACACGGTCTGCCTGCGCGCGAGTCGCACGCACAGCGGGCCCCTTCGAGCCATTCAGAATGCGGAACTGTATCCCCGCTTCGTCCGTCGCCAAGGCCATCGCGCCACCCAGGGCATCGACCTCTTTAACAAGGTGGCCCTTGCCAATTCCGCCGATGGACGGATTGCAAGACATTTGGCCTAGGGTCTCGATGTTGTGCGTCAGCAGCAGCGTCCGGGCGCCTGCACGGGCTGCGGCCAACGCCGCCTCGGTGCCGGCGTGGCCGCCACCAACGACGATGACATCGAATTCGCGGGGATAGTCCATGATTGGGGGGAAGTAGAAGAGAGCGTTCGGTGCTCATTATAGAGGCAGGGATTGCATGTTTCACGTGAAACATGTTCCGTTGCGGCATCTAGGTCAAAGATCGAATTCCCTTGTTGAGATTTGACCGTGCCACCGGCGGCTGGGGGTCCAATATGTCGGCATCTGCCGCTGTTTCGGGGTTCATGTTTCACGTGGAACATGGTTATTGTTGACCGGACCAAAGACGGCGAAGGGGGATGTTTCACGTGGAACATTACGCGTAACGTTCGTTGGCGAGACGTGCGCAGGTAGTCGGGTGCGGGTGCGGGTGCGGGTGCGGGTGCGGGTGCGGGTGCGGGTGCGGGTGCGGGTGCGGTTATCGGTGTGCCGCTGTCGTGACGGCATACTCCGGCGCCTCTTGGGCGCCGCTAGCCGTCGTGGGTACGCACGATTCCCAACGAACGCCCGGATGGCTCAAGCCATCAAGCGATTCCAAGGCTGTGTCATTGCTGGGCTAATGGCCAATACAGCTTCAGAAAATGCCCTCTACCCTCGCGCCGCACATGTTTCACGTGGAACAACGCAACTTCCGATTGTCAATTTTTTCCTCACGGAGGTCCTTCTAGGGGCACATGTTTCACGTGAAACGTCACATGAGCATCGCCAACCCACCGAGTTCGCTACTAACAATTCGCCTACGGCCTGTTCGCCCAAGTGTGGAAACCTTAGGCATCGCACTGGACGACGACAAATACCGTGCGGCGTACACTCAGCACGCCCGCAACGCGCAGCCCGTCCACAGACGCTACGTTTGCCTGGGAGAAACGGCCTCACTCCAAAAGACTTCACCCCCGAACATACAGCCTGACCAGGGCGGGTCATCCCAGCCGATTCTTCTATCGTCCATAGGAGAAGGCCTCGGCGGGCGACAACGGAGGCGGCATGTTTCACGTGGAACATCATCCTCGGTGAATGAGAAATTGTGCGTTCACGGAAACGGCTTTGCGACGTTTCACGTGAAACACACCACAACCAACCTCGCTTCAATGGCTTCGAGCGGAGGGGTAGCGCTATTTCCGCACGGTTCGTCTCGAAAGGCTCTCACTTTCTTCCTTAATCCGACAACAGCCCCATTTTCAGAGAAAGGTAAAAATTGAGAAAAATATCGATTTATTCCACCCTACCCTACCCTATGCCCAAAAAAAGACCTTTTTCTTTCTAGGTGGGGCGAAGAGAGCAAAGGTTGGACCATCACTTTTCGAGATTCACCCCAATCAACTGATTGCGATAAGTACGCGAACAGTACTCCGGTGCGCAAGCGGGCCAAATAACCCCGTCCCAGTATGAGTTCCGCTGCATAGAAAGTGATCAGATGGCCACCACGTCAGCAACCGTTCCGACGTCACTCTCTTTACTGAACACCGGGCTTATCCACAGATTCAGCAGGGATGGCAGTCATAGGGAAAACTGGCGATTTTGGGATAGCGTGTGGAAGTTACGCACACATTTATCAACAGAGACCCACCACCCCACGGATTTGTCAGGTCCGGACGTTTCACGTGGAACAACTCTGGGGATAAGTTAAGCGATCACTGAAGCAGAGCCATGCAACGTAATCCATGCTGCAACACTCGACTTCAAAAGCCCTTAGCGGAACACGCAGAAATGCTGCTCGCCATCCAGCGTGCGTTAGTGGTGAAACGAGATATCCACAACGCTGTGCACCCGGAGTTGAAATCAGGTGTGGGGAGTCCATCGCCTCAAGCCGCGCGAACGGCGCGTTCATGCCGGGGGCCACTGATCCCGGGGGAACTCCATATCCGTGACTGAGTCAAACCGCCCACGAAAAGGGCTGGGACATTATCCACAGTGTTGTTCCGTCAACTGACCGCACTGTCGCTCGCCAGATCTGAATAAGCGGTTTGCTTGACCCAACAATTATCTTCCTCGGACTGCCGCCGACGCGCCATCATCCATATGGCCGAGGAAGGCGCCGTATTGGTAAACCCTGTGGAAAAGTGGTGGGCGGGTGGCGGGTACGCCATGGGCGTAAAACAACTGACAGCCGGCCGCTACGTCCATCAGCGCTCCCGCGATTGGACAAATGCCGCGACCCGAAAGATGGATCTTGGCCGTCTATCCCCATTTCTATCCACAGGCACAGTCCCCTTATTTTGACTACTCAAGGGTGTAATTCTGTGCATAACCGGGGTGGGGATATCTTTGTGAACAACAACGCCCAACGCGCCTTGAAGCAGCCTGAAAATCACCGTAAGCATCTGCCGCCCGCTTAGGAAGAGCGCGTAGGAAAAGCGCCAAAACAGGCGCTTTTAGCTAGTTTTCCCTGGGAAAAGCGATCTTTCTACTAAAACCGGACAGGTATATCCAATATCGCCGGGCACGACTGGATCATTAAGAAAGGGAGTTTGGATAAGCAGGAAAACTGTGCAAAACTCGCCATCGACGGGGACATATGCTTCATTATTGCGCATCAAAATCCACGGCCTTGGAAATAATTGTCCACAGACTTATCCAAGGCTGGAGAGTGTGTTAGTAAGCACTAACTTTCATCTCGCACCAGCTGAAAATAATGGCGGCCCAAACGACACAACGCCCCAGACCCGAAGGTCTTGGGGCGTTGTAGCCAGGTCTAACCTGGCTGACGGGAAATTGGGATTTCCCGATTTAGAGCGGGCGAATTTCGGCCGCTTGAGGTCCTTTCGGACCATCTTTAACTTCGAATTCGACTTCCTGGCCTTCGTTCAGGCTGCGATAGCCGCGGCCCTGGATGGCGGAAAAGTGTGCGAAAACATCGGTGCCACCAACATCCGGCGTAATGAAACCGAAACCCTTGTCAGCGTTGAACCACTTAACTTTGCCCTTCTGAGCCATTTTTTCTAGCGTCCTGTAATTAACTCGAGATGCAATGAATCAAGGACGCCGTGCGAACTGAACGATCGGTGCAAAACCTATGTTCCCGCTTGCCGCCAGTGCGGCAGACCGGGTCTGCGCGCTGCTTGAATCACCTGCGGAATCAGCATACTCATCCGGCATTACAGACTCATATAGTTGTTTACCCCAATGTCGTATTTTTCAGACTGGAATCGCAATACCGCTAGGCGGAATTCCCCTGCCGGCGCGCCAGAAAGCCGTAGATGGGACCAGTGACGATCACCACGAAAACCATGCGCGTGACGTGGAACGCGGTCACTACCGGAACGCCCAGCTGAAGCACTTTCGCGGTGATTGCCATCTCCGCGATCCCGCCTGGCGTCGTCCCCAGAATCAAGGTGGGAATGGGCGCCGCCGACCACCAGGACAGAACTGCCCCTACCCCAAACGCCAGCGTCAATGCCAGGACCGTGAACCCCGCCACGGCGGCAATGAAGCGCGGCGCCGAATGGAAGAAATCCGGCCGGTAGCGATCGCCTAGCGACCAGCCGATCAAGAGCTGGCCAATCTTTGGAACGTAGTCGGGCAAGGCGGATAGCTCAATGCTGGACGCCGTCAGGACCATGGCGACAAGCATGGGTCCGAGCACCCACGGGTTCGGCAGGCGCAGCCTCATGAAGGCCATGCCGCCGACGCAGGTCAGCGCAATCAGCGCAGCCAGTCCCAAGCCATGCACGTCCTTTGGACCCGGCACCGTGGGATCCAGCCCGGCCACGCCCCACCATTGAAAGATGAACGGGACGGTCACCACCACCAGCAGCACCCGCACACTGTGCGCCGTCGCCACGCGATCGATGCGCGCCCCATGGCGTTCCGCCAGGCTGGCCATCTCGCTTGCACCGCCGATCGCGGAAGAGAACCACGCCGTCTTGAAGTCGACATCGGTGTACCGGCGCAGGATCGCGGTTCCCATGAACGCCAGCGCGACCGCGAAGAACATGCCAACAAGAATCGGGCCGGCGTTGCTGCCGATATGGCCGATCACCTGCGGCGTGAAATACAGACCCAGCGACGTGCCGATCACCCACTGCCCGCCATTGCGCGCGGGCCTTGGACACGCCGTGCCCAGCCCGCCGATCCGCGTGGCGGCGGTCAGAAGCAGCGCCCCCAGCATCCAGGGCAAGGGCATGTTCACCCACACCGCCAGCAACGCGCCAATCAGCGCAATCCCGAAACCGCCCGCCACCCGCACCAGCATGTTCTGAACCACAATCCCGTCCGTGTTGGAACCACATGAAAAACGAATTATGAGTTAGTGGGATACTTACGAGAACTTTCCTTGCCCATCAGCGTTCACCTTCGCATCCAACATGATCCGATCCAAACTCCCCGACGTCGGCACCACCATCTTCACCGTGATGAGCCGCCTGGCCATCGAGCACAAGGCCATCAACCTGGGACAGGGCTTTCCAGACTTTGATCCGGATCCCGCACTGTGCGCGCTGGTGACCAAGGCCATGGCCGAAGGCCACAACCAGTATCCGTACATGCCAGGCGTCGCGCCGCTGCGCGAAGCCATCGCCGCCAAGACGCGCGAACTCTACGGCCACGCCTACGACCCCGAGACCGAAATCACGGTCACCAGCGGCGCCACCGAGGCGCTGATGGCCACGGTATTGGCCGCGGTCGGCGGCGGCGATGAAGTCGTCGTCATCGAACCCTGCTACGACTCTTATCTGCCCGCGATACGCCTGGCGGGTGGCACGGCTGTGCCAGTGCCGCTGCGCGCCCCCACCGAGGCTGATCCCTACTACCGCATCGACTGGCAGCGGGTACGCGACGCCATCACGTCCAAGACGCGCCTTCTGATGCTGAATTTCCCGCACAATCCGACTGGCGCCGTACTGGAAGAAAGCGACCTGGACGCGCTGGAGGCGATTGTCCGCGACACCGGCGTGCTACTCGTGTCCGATGAAGTCTATGAACACATCGTGTTCGACGGCAAGCCGCACGCCAGCGTGGCGCGCCGCCCGCTGCTGGCCGAACACGCGTTCGTGATCTCGTCGTTCGGAAAAACCTATCACACCACGGGCTGGAAGATCGGCTACTGCTGCGCCCCGCGCCACCTGAGCGCCGAGCTACGCAAGGTTCACCAATTCATGGTGTTCACGGTTCCTTCGCCGATGCAGTTTGCGTTGGCTGAATTCATGCGTGATCCCAAACCTTATCAGGATCTGCCGGCCTTCTACCAAGCCAAGCGCGACCGTCTTTCGCAAGGCCTGGCCAAAACACGTTTCCGCCCCCTTCCAAGCCCGGGCACGTTCTTCCTGCTGGCCGACTACAGCCACATATCAAAGCAGAACGAAGCCGATTTCGCGCGGGATCTGACCGTCAAGCATGGGGTGACGGTCATTCCTGTATCAGCGTTCTATCGGCAGCCCGATGCGCCGGAGTCGAATCATCGCATCGTGCGTTTCTGCTTCGCCAAGAAGGACGCAACGCTGGATGCCGCACTTGAAAGACTGAGCCAGGTTTGATGTTGTACAAAAGCGAGTAATCACTCGTATAAAGAAAATTCGTGCCCAAAGGCGGCGCATGAAAAGAGGGGCGCCAGACGGCGCCCCTTGAAGTTTCCGGCGTTGATTCAACATCTGGCCCGCTGCCGCTTTGGCGTCATGGCCAGCACGACATCAAACCGGTCCAGCGGCAACCTTTTTGGCTGCGCGAATCCGGCGCATGATCTGCGGCAGGATCACGACCGCGGCCGCTCCCGACCACAACGCGATCGACACCGGGCTGGCGAACAGCACGCGCACATCGCCATCGGTCATCGACAGCGCCCGGCGCAGGTTCTGCTCCATCATATTTCCCAGCACCACGCCCAGCACCAGCGGCGCCATCGGTACGCCCAACTTGCGCAGGAAATAGCCGATCGTTCCTATGCCGGCGACCAGCAACAGGTCGAATGTGCCCGCATTGATGGCATACACGCCGATGTAGCTGATGCACAGAATTCCCGGCACCATCAACCAGCCCGGCACCGACAACACTTTGGAAAAGAACCGCACCAGCGGCACGTTCATGACGAACAGCAGAACGTTGGCCACGAACAGCGATGCAATCAGGCCCCACACCAGTTCGGGCTTGGTTTCAAAGAGCACCGGGCCCGGCGTGATGTTGTAGAGCGTCAGCGCGCCCATCATCACCGCGGTGGTGCCTGAACCCGGCACGCCCAGCGTCAGCATCGGCACAAAAGAGCCGATCGCCGAAGCGGTTGCCGCCGCTTCCGGCGCGACCAGGCCGCGCATGTCGCCCTTTCCGAATTTGGCTTCGGGATCCTTGGCTTCGATGATGCGTTTTTCCTGCGAGTACGCCACGGCCGCGGCCACGCTGGCGCCGGCTCCGGGCAGCACGCCCACGCCGAAGCCCACCAGCGCGCTGCGCACGACGCTCCACCAGGTGAACGCCATCTCTTTCAGGTTGAACAGCTTGCGGCCACTGGGCTTGACCTCGACGCTGTGGCCCCCCATCACCTTCTCGAGCATTTCCAGCATCTCGCTGACCGCGAACAACGCGATCACCACCACGACGAAATCGATGCCGTCAGCCAGATGGACGGACTCGAAGGTGTAGCGATACACGCCCGAGTTCGCATCCACGCCGACCACGGATATCGACAGACCGATCATCGCCGCCAGCACGCCCTTCACGGGCTGTTTGCCCAGCAGGCTGGTGAGGCAGCAGAACGCGAATATCATCAGCACGAAATACTCGGCGGGACCAAAGGCCAACGCCCATTTCGCCAGCATCGGCGCCAGCAGAATGATGCCCACGACCGAGACAATCGCGCCGAAGAACGCCGACCAAGCCGACAACGACAGCGCCACGTTGGCGAGCCCCTGGCGGGCCAGCGGATAGCCGTCCAACGTGGTCATGATGGCGCTGGCCTCGCCGGGCACGTTCAGCAGGATGGCCGTGATGCGGCCGCCGTACTCCGCTCCCACGTACACGGCCGCCAGCAGGATCAAGGCGGTTTCGGGTGGCAGGTTCATGGCGAAGGCAATCGGTATCAGCATGGCCACGCCGTTGACCGGCCCCAGCCCAGGCAGCACCCCCACCATCGTCCCGATGAACGAACCGATCGCCGCCACCAGGATGTTCGTGAACGAAAAGGCGACGCCAAAGCCAATCGACAGATGATCAAGAATGCCGCTCATATCAGGTTCTCCAGCATTCCGCCCGGCAGGACCACGTCCAGCACCTTGTCGAAAAGCACGAAAAAGAAAAGGCTCATGACGACGCCACCGATGGCGCATTTGACCCAGCCACCCCCGAACAGGCGGCCCACAAAGACCGTCATCAGGGAAGTGGCGATGACAAAGCCCAGCCACTGGAACAAGAAGGCATACGCCGCCGCGAACGCAACCATCAGCGCGATGCGCGCGTTGGCGCCCGGCGGATTGGCTTCGACAGCATGGCCGCCCTTGTAGACCAGCCACAGCCCGCACAAGCCGATGATCAGCGCCAGCAGCAGCGGGAAGGCGCGCGGGCCAACGGGTTCATAGGCGAACGGGGCTTCGATTCCCCATCCGGCCACCGTCATGAAGGCGGATAACGCCAGGGCCGCAATGCCCAAGATTCGATCGTTCATGATCCACTTTTCCGTTGTAGTCGCGCCGTGCGGCGCAGCGATCCCTGTCCGCCGCCGGCACGGCCGGCGGCGGACAGGCCCAGGTGGGCGAGAGATCGAGAGGGACAGCCTTGAGGCTTACTTCTTCACCAGGCCGAACGAGTCTGCCAGTTCGCCGTACTGCTTGACCTGGTTTTTCACGTAGGCGTCGAGTTCGGGGCCCGTCTTGTTGAACGGGAACAGACCCTGTTGCTGACGCAATTTTTCGAACTCGGGCGCGGAGGTGGCCTTGTTGAAGGCGTCGACCCAGAACTGATAGTCGCTATCGGACACCTTGGGACCCACGTAGAAGCCGCGGATGATGGGCCATACGATGTCGTAGCCTTGTTCCTTCGCGGTGGGCACCGACCCCAGCTTGCCCGGCAGGCGCTGGTCGTTGAACACGGCCAGCACGCGGATGGGCGCACCGCCTTCCAGCATCGTGAATGCTTCCGCCGCATCGCCCATGTAGGCCTGGATATGCCCGCCGCGCAGCGCGGTCACGGCCTCGCCGCCGCCTTCGAACGCCACGAACCGCATTTTCTTGAAGTCCACGCCCGCAGCCTTGGCGGTCAGCGCAGCCTTCATCCAGTCCTGGCTGCCCACGGTGCCGCCGGCGCCAAGCACGATCTTGGTGGGATCCTGCTTGAAGGCGTCCATCAGGCTCTTCAAATCGGTATACGGGGAATCGTTGCGCACGACGGCCACGCCGTAGTCCGTACCGATGGCGGCCAGCCAGCGCACGTCGTTGACGTTGTACTTGCCGAATTTGCCCTGGGCGAGGTTGAGCAGTGAGCCACCCGAAAACGCGACGATCGTGCCCGGTTCGTTGGGATGCTGGGCGACGATGTTGTTGTAGGCGACGGCGCCGATGCCGCCGGGCATGTAGACGATGCGCATGGCGTTCTTGAGCGCGCCGCTCTGCTTCAGGCCTTCGGTGGCCAGGCGGCAGGTCAGGTCGAATCCACCACCCGGCTGTGCCGGCGCGATGCATTCCGGACGGCGGGGCTCCTCGGCGGCGTGGGCCGCGCCCAGGGACAGGGTAATCGCGCCAAGCGCCGCGACAGCGGCCAGGCGCAGCTTCAGACTCGTCTGCATTTTTGCGTCTCCAGGATTTATAGGTCTAGGTATGGCTGGAAGCGCCCTCAGGGCAATCCGTGCGCGTCGGCGGCTCCAGTGGACGCAACCGTACAAAATCAAAGCTTTCCACAACCTTTCAATTTCGGCCGTTTTCGTGACGCGCCGCAGCATTCCGCTCCAAACCCAGGGTAAACACCAACGCTGCTCGCAGCCCCGGTAGCGGAACCCGGTTCTCCAGGACCAGGCGGGCGCCCAGCATTTCGGCAATGGTGCCCACGATCGCCAGGCCCAGGCCAGCGCCCGGCTTGTTCTTGCCTGCCGCGCCCCGGCGGAACCGGACGCAGGCCCGGGCGATATCCTCGGCGGACATGCCGGGGCCGTCATCCTCTACGACCAGCCGCGCTTCCCCGGCTGCGACCTGGATCCTTACGGTGACCACCCCGCCCGTGGACGCATAGCGGATGGCGTTATCGACCAGGTTGCTGACCGCTTCCCGCAGCAGCCACTCGGCTCCACTGACCGCCACGGGTCGCTGATCGGCTTCCAGGCCGATATCGAGTTGCCGGCCGCGGGCGCTGGGAAGCAGTCCCCGGATGACCCCGTCAGCCAGGTCCACCAGATCCACGGGTTCGGGGGTGAATCCACCTTCGGCCAGGGAAGCGTCCTTGGCGCGCGCCAGGGCGAGCATCTGGTTGGTGGTGCGTACGGCCCTGTCCAACCCCTCTTGCATCGCCAGAAGGGCTGTACGGACCTCCTGGGGGTCTGTTTCGCGCAGGGCATATGCCGTCTGGGTCCGCAAAACCGACAATGGCGTGCGCAACTGATGCGATGCGTCGTCCAGGAACTGGCTTTGAACCCTCCCCAACGCCGCAAAACGGGCCATATGGAGATTTACGGCGGCAACCAGGGGTAGGACCTCACCTGGCATGTCGGAAGCGCTCACGGGGCTTAAATCGTCCGCGGAACGTCCTTCGACCTCCTGGCGGAGCCGGACGAGGGGACGCAAGGCCATGAAAACGCCCAGCACGATCACCAGAACGCTGATCAGGATCACTGCCAGGTCGCGTTCCACGGAACGCACCAGCACCTTGTGGAGAAACGCCTGACGGCTTTCCAGCCCTTCGGCCACCTGCACGATGACCCGTCCCCCTTTGTTCGCGTACAGCGGCGGATCCATGGGCCGAGCCAGGGCGGCAACCCTGACCGGCGACCCCTGGTAAGTCGCGTAGAAAAACCGCGGTTCGCCGGAGACCAGCGGCTGGTCCGGCATGGGCAGGTCGGCGTGGCCGATTTCGGCCAGCCCGTCCTCTGTCGCGACCCGGTAGAAAACGCTGCCATTGGCCGTGAGCTCGAAAAATTCCAGCATCAGGTATGGCTGCTCCATGGCTAATCCACCGCTGGCTGTGGATATGTTGTGGTCGATCGCGCGCAGCGCTCCAGAGAGCGACCGGTCGTACGCACTGTCGACCTGGTTGCGCAATTGGTGGTTCGACAGCCACAGGGCGCCCATCATCACGAAGACGAGCGTAGGAATCAGCCACCAGAGCAACTGGCTTTTCAGCGTCCGATTTCGTTTTTTCGTCGCAAAAAAAGCGTTTTTTTTCGGACTTCTAGTTGTCAACAAGGTTCTCCAGGCAGTAGCCCATGCCTCGCATGGTCACGATCTGAACGCCGGTTTCCGCCAATTTTTTGCGCAATCGGTGAACCAGGACCTCGATGGCTTCCAGGTTGATGTCCGCATCGTGGGTAAGGATGCGGTCAAGAATCTGCTGTTTGTTGATGGGTTCCCCGCTTTTCTGAATGAGAACCCGAAGCACCGCATGTTCACGTGGGGATAACTGCAAAGGCTGTCCGCTGACCGTGAATTTCTGCGCGGAGGTTTCAAAAACCAGGTTTCCCAGCGCAAGGCGCGGATGTTCACGCCCGCGACTGCGGCGAATGAGCGCAATCAGCCGGGCCTCGAGTTCTTCCAGGACAAACGGTTTTGGCAGGAAATCGTCCGCTCCCTGGTGAAGCGTTCCGATTCTTTCGGCCAATGAATCGCGCGCGGTCAGGACCAGCACCGGCGTACGGTCGTCTCGCGCGCGAATCTTCGCCAGCAAGGTATGGCCGTCCATGCCCGGAAGTCCGAGATCCAGGATGACCGCGTCGAATTCTTCAATTGCCAGCCGTCTTTCGGCAACCAGTCCGTCATCGGCCCATTCGACGACAAAGCCGGCATGCCTGGCCAGGCTTCGGGCAAGCCAAAGGGCGAGTTCGGCTTCGTCTTCGATCAGAAGGATACGCATGGACGCAGTCCGGGGGGCAGTGGCTGGGCGGAATGGGAAAGCATGTTTGGCTTTTCCTTTATTTCTCTTTATATAAAGACTAATGATTAATAAGGCCTGTGGATAACTACCTTAACCTTGAAAACCTCTTTTTTTTCATCAGCTTGCGAAGCTTTTTGCCTGTGCACGAACTCTGTGTGGGAAAAAAGCTGAAGTTGGACAAGATTTTGGACCCTATCCAAAACCCCCGCTTGTTCAACTAGGCTCCACAACATGTGCACAACCTGCCGCCTTAGGAGTTATCCACAGGCCATTTCTGGGGAACGGGGCTTCGAAGCGGCACTTTTACCCCAAAAATCGACGCTGCGCCCACCCTGTTTTTTGCCCTTTCAGAGGGTCCTGGAGGGCCTGTGAGGCGTTGTCAAAACCAGGTATTGGAGGGGAAGCCAACTCGGTTTGTTTACAGGGGACTGAACAAAAAATGATCACAATCCGCCGTAGAATCCGTCCATGGCAAGAGATATCGGAATCGGGAAATTCGGGTGGGCTACCCGGTTGAGAAGCGGTTTGCTGGCCGACAAGCTGCCCGTCACGTTGTGCATGGCGGCCTTGATGGGCCTGACGGGGGCGCTGGCCACCGTGGTGTTCCGGGAACTGCTGGGCTGGACGCAAATGCTGCTGAGCGGAGGCGACATTCCCCGTGGAATGGTGTCGCTGGCCCGCGGCCTGGACCCCTGGCAGCGCTTCGTGATGCCGGCGGCGGGAGGCGCAATCGCCGGCATCATTCTGCAAATGGCGGCCCGATGGCTGCCCAGGCGAGGCGCGGCCGACTATATGGAGGCTATTTCGATTGGCCGGGGCGTGATCGGCTTTCGCCAGACCGTTGCGCGCAGCCTGTCGTCGATTTTTTCCATTGGATCAGGCGCTTCAATCGGGCGCGAAGGCCCAATGGTCCAACTGGCGGCCATGTGTTCGTCGCTGACGGGCCGCTACCTGGTGCTGCCTCCCCGGCAACTGCGGTTGTTGGTGGCCTGCGGTGCAACGGCGGGCATTACCGCCGCCTACAACGCGCCCATTGCGGGAGCGCTGTTCATCTCCGAGATCGTGTACGGCGTCATTTCGTCGGCCACGCTGGTTCCGCTGGCCGTGGCGTCGGTGGTCGCCAACATCGTCACCCGTCAGATCCTGCACTACGACGCTGTCTTCCATATGCCGCACTTTGAATTCGTGTCGGGCTGGGAAGTGATCAATTATCTTGGGCTGGGTCTGATCGCGGGCCTGGCCGCGCCGCAATTCCTGCGGTTCCTGGACCTGTCGCGCGCCGCGTTTCTGCGGCTGCCTTTTCCGCTGTGGGTAAGGATGACGGCGGGAGGACTGGTGGTCGGCGCGCTTTCAGTGCTGAATCCCGAGGTCTGGGGTAACGGCTACAGCGTGGTCAACAGTATGTTGCACACGCAATGGGCCTGGCAGGCGGTGGCCGCGATTCTGCTGTTGAAGACGCTGGCTACGGCCGCCAGCGTGGGATCCGGCGCCGTCGGCGGGGTGTTCACGCCGACGTTGTTCGTGGGCGCCGCGTTGGGCGCACTGTACGGAACGGGTTTGCACGGACTGTTTCCCGCAGGGGGCTTGTCCGCGGTATCCAGCTATGCCGTGGTGGGTATGGGGGCGCTGCTGGCCGCAACCACTTATGCGCCGCTGATGTCCATTCTGATGATCTTCGAGATGACGCTCAGCTACGAGATCATGCTGCCGTTGATGCTGGCGTGCATGACCGGCTATGTGGTCGCGCAGCGCATACGGCCTGACTCGGTCTACGCGAAATCGCTGGCAAGCAACCGGCTTGCGCGGCGTGTTCTGTCAAAGGAGGATAGGCGCGAAAAATATTGAGTAAAAGCTCATATATTTGCCGAAGTCAGGATCCGGGGCGCTGGGCTCAACGATGTAAGCCGTTCGGGCGAGTGGCGCAAATCCATCCCATTATAAAAGGGGCTTTCGCATGAATACTCGATCAAGTCCGATCTCTCTTGCCCTGTGGGTCTCGATGTACCCGTATCGCCGATAAATGGCGATGTTCTCTGTCATCAACTCCTGGGTGTAAAGACGGATGTGGGCAAAGCCGGCCTGGCGCGTCACGTCCTCGGCCCATCGCAGCATTTCCCGGCCGTACCCCTTTCCCTGCGCCAAGGTTGATACCGCGATGTTGTCCAGCAGCATGCACCCGGCGTCAGGCTCGGGAATCAGCACTATCACGCCTTGGATTCCATCCTGGGAATCCAGCACATGAACCACGCCCTGCGCCACGCGGGCCGGATAGTCGTCCAGCAGCGGACCGGGCGTGGCGCCGATCCGGGCAATGTAATGCGTGTAGGCGTCCTTGACGATGCGTTCGATCGCGCCCACGTCGCCGGGCGTCGCGGGCCGGATCCAATGGGGGCGGTTGGTGGTCATTGCCGCGGACGACTCCCGGCTATTTGCCGATGCAGAAACTGGAAAAAATCTCGCCCAGCAGATCGTCGCTGGTGAACTTCCCGGTGATGCTGGACAGGCTGTCGTGCGCGATCCGCAGTTCTTCGGCAAACAGATCCAGCACGCGGTCGTCCTGGCCTGCGTGCTCGGCGGCCAGTTCCAGGTGTTCCGCCGCGTCCTGCAGGGCATGCAGATGGCGCTCGCGCGCAAGCCATGGCGATTCGGCGCCGGGATTCCAGCCCGCGATCCGCAGCAGTTCGGCGCGCAGCGCATCGAGGCCGGCGCCGCGCTTGGCCGAGACCCCCAGTTCACCTGGCCGGGCGGCAAAGGGAGCGGACAACAGGTCGAGCTTGTTGAATACCTTCAGCACCGGCGTGCGCGGCGGCAGGCGCGCGGTGATCTGGGCGTCGAGTTCATCGCCGGGCTGGGTGGCGTCCTGCAGATGCAGGATGACGTCGGCCCTTTCGATTTCCTGCCACGTGCGCGCGATACCGATGCTCTCTACGGTGTCCTGAGTTTCCCGTAGTCCGGCCGTGTCGACAATGTGCAGGGGAACGCCATCTATATGGATTTCTTGCACGACTTTGTCGCGTGTCGTTCCGGCAATCGGCGTGACGATCGCGATATCGTCGCCCGCCAGCGCATTGAGCAGGCTGGATTTTCCTACATTGGGCTGGCCCGCGAGAACGACGTGCAGTCCCTCGCGCAGGATGACCCCCTGGCGCGCCTGCGCGATCAGCGCGTACAGGTCCGCGGACAGCGCATCGAGCGTGGGGCGGGCCTGATATTTCTCAAGGAAGTCGATTTCCTCTTCGGGAAAGTCCAGCGTCGCTTCAACCAGCATGCGCAGGTGAATGATGCGATCCGACAGATCGTTGACATGCGCCGAAAATTCGCCGGACAGGGATGCCATGGCGCCTCGCGCGGCAGCCACCGACGAGGCTTCGATCAGGTCCGCGACAGCCTCGGCCTGGGCCAGGTCCATGCGGTCGTTCAGGAATGCGCGGCGCGTGAATTCACCGGGTTCGGCCAGCCTCAGGCCCAGGTCGCGGCCCGCGGCCAGACAACTGTCGAGAACGCGGCGCAGCACTGCCGGGCCGCCGTGGCCCTGCAGTTCCAGCACGTCCTCGCCGGTATAGGAATGCGGCGCGCGAAAGTAGAGCGCGATGCCCTCATCCAGCAATTCTCCGGCTACGGATTTGAACGGCAGGTAGTGCGCATGGCGCGGTTTCAGATCGCGTTGGAACAGGCGGCGCACCAATTCGGACAGGTCCGCACCAGAAACGCGCACCACGCCGATGCCACCTCTTCCGGGGGCGGTGGCAATGGCGGCAATGGGGGCGTAGGCGGACATATCAGGGCGACGGCGATGCGAGAACAATAGGGGAATATAACTGTTGCGCGGCACGTTGTTTGCTGGTTACTGTGGCCCCGAGGTTCAAAACCCGAAACAACTCTGGGAGATCACGATGGCATCTCGGTTTTCGCGTGTCTTGGCCTGCGGCTCGGCCGCGGTGATATTGGCCTTTGGCACATTCAGTTCGGCCATGGCCCGCGATCTCGTGATCGCCTTGAAGACCGAGCCATCCTCGATGGATCCGCAGTATCACGCGCTGACGCCCAACACGCAGATCTCCCAGACCATCTTCGATACGCTGGTTGCCACGGACGCGCAGTTGAAGCCGCAGCCTTCGCTTGCGGAATCCTGGACCGTGGACGGCAAGATCTGGACGTTCAAGCTGCGTCCGAACGTGAAGTTTTCGGACGGCACGCCGTTTACCGCGGAAGACGTGGTCTTCACTTATCACCGCGTGCCCAAGGTGCCCAACAGCCCGTCGCCGTTCACCCTGTACCTGGGGTCCGTCGAAAAGACCGAAGCGGTCGATCCGATGACCGTTCGTATCACGACCAAGAGCGTCGCGCCGAATCTTCTGGTGAACCTGGCGCAATTGCCCATCATGTCCAAGAAGGCCGCGTCCGGCCCGGCGGCCGAGGGCAAGACCACCATGGAATTGAACAGCGGCGACGGCCTGATCGGCACGGGGCCGTACAAATTCGTGTCCTGGAAGCGCGGCGCCGAATTCGTGCTGGCCCGCAATGACAACTACTGGGGAAAAAAGCCCGAGTGGGACCGCGTGGTCTACCGTCCGATCAGCAACGCCGCCGCGCGCGTGGCCGCGTTGCTGGCCGGCGACGTCGACATGATCGAGGATCCCCCAACCGACGACCTGCCCAAGCTCAAGGGCGACAAGAAGCTCTTCGTCGAGGAAACACCGTCGGTGCGTGTCGTCTATGTGGCGCTCGACCAGTATGCCGAGCCCTCGCCCGGCGTCCAGGGCACCGAAAAGAACCCGATGAAGGACAAGCGGGTGCGCGAGGCGCTGTCGCTGGCCATCAATCGCGACGCGCTGGTGGAACGCGTGATGGGAGGCGTGGCGCTGCCCGCGGGCAATCTGTTGCCCTATCCCATGTTCGGGTCCAGCAAGGAACATTCGAAGGCGCCAAAAGCGGACGTGGAAAAGGCCAAGGCGCTTCTGAAGGAAGCCGGCTACCCCAACGGGTTTTCGATCACGCTGGGCTCGCCGTCCGGCCGCTACGTCAACGATTCGAAGGTTGCGCAGGCGATCGCATCGATGTGGACACGCATCGGCGTGAAGACCAGCGTGGATGCCATGGCGCCACCCGTGTTTTTCAAGAATCGTGACAGCTATGCGTTCTCGGCCTATCTGGCGGGATGGTCCGTGACCAGCGGAGAAATGTCGAATGCGTTGACGTCCCTGCTGATGACGCGCAATCCCGAAGCCGGCCAGGGCACCACCAACCGCAGCCGTTATTCCAATCCCAAGATGGACGAACTGGTGAAGGAAGCCTCGTCCACCATGGATGACGCCAAGCGTGCCGAGCTGCTTTCCACGGCCAGCAACATCGCGATGGATGACTTCGCCATGTTGCCGGTGCATTTCGAGCTCTCGGTCTGGGCCATGAAGAACGACATCCGCTATCAGGGCCGTCCCGACCAGGTCACGCTTGCGCAGTTTGCAACGCTGAAGAAGTAACGCGCACAGCAGGCGGTATCTTGTGCTTGCAACGATAGTAAGAAGGCTCCTGCAGACCATCGTCGTCATGCTCGTCATGTCGGCGCTGGTCTTTGCGGGCATCTACATGGTGGGCGATCCGGTATCCATGCTGGCCAGCCCGGAGGCCACGGAAGCGCAGCGCGCCGCCATCAGCGCGTCGCTGGGGCTGGATCAGCCGTTGTGGCGCCAATACCTGATCTTCATGAGCCAGGCGGTGCGCGGTGACTTCGGCAACAGTTTCCTGACCGGCGAGCCGGCCATGCACCTCATCCTGGAACGCATGCCCGCCACGGTGGAGCTGGCCTGCGTCGCCATGCTGCTGTCGGTGCTGATCGGTGTGCCGCTGGGCATTCTGGCGGGCCTCAAACCCAAGGCGGCGGGGTCGCGGGCGATCATGACCGGTTCCGTTCTGGGCTTTTCGCTTCCCAACTTCTGGGTGGGCCTGATGCTCATCATGGTGTTCGCCGTGATCCTGGGATGGGTGCCGGCGGGTGGGCGCGGACAGACAGTCAGCATCGGTTCCCTGCAACTGAGCGTGCTGACGCTGGACGGCTGGTTGAGCCTGGCCCTGCCGGCCGCCACGATCGCCTTCGCCAAGTGCGCCATGATCATCCGCGTGACGCGGGCGGCGACGCGTGAAGCCTTGCCCATGGACTACATCAAGTTCGCGCGCGCCAAGGGATTGTCCGAAAGACGCGTGCTGGGCGTGCATCTGCTGAAGAACATCCTGATTCCCGTGGTGACCGTGGCAGGCCTGGAATTTGGCCAGGTCATGGCGTTCGCGGTGGTGACCGAGACCGTGTTTTCCTGGCCGGGAATGGGCAAGCTGCTGATCGATTCCATCATCAACCTGGATCGTCCGGTAGTGGTGGCGTATCTGCTGCTGATTGTCTTTTTCCTGGTCATGTTGAACCTTGTGGTGGACATCATCTATACGGTGCTGGACCCGCGCGTACGTTTGGACAGCCGCCGATGAACACGCCCGCCACCCCCGCCACCGCTGCCGCGCCGCCTTCTTCCGCCAAGGAACAATCGCCCTGGCGCCGTTTCGTCGCCGATTTCTTTGCCAGCAAGCTGGCCACGCTGGGCCTGGTGATGTTGGTCGCGATCGTGGGCGCCGCGCTGCTGGCGCCATGGATCGCGCCGCAGAATCCCTATGATCTGGCCAGTCTGGACATCATGGATTCCAAGCTCAAGCCGGGCAGCGAAAGCGGCGACGGCTCCATGCGCCACTGGCTGGGCACCGATGGCCAGGCGCGGGATCTGTTGTCTGCCATTCTTTACGGCATGCGCACGAGCCTGATGGTGGCCACCGTGTCCGTGCTGGCTGCCTTTGGCATCGGCGCCACGGTGGGGCTGATAGCGGCGTATTTTGGCGGGCGCATCGATGCCTTGCTGATGCGGGTTGTGGATATCCAGTTGTCGTTCCCCGCCATTCTTGTCGCCCTGATGCTGCTGGCTATCCTGGGCAAGGGTGTGGATAAGGTGATCATCGCGCTGATCGTCGTGCAATGGGCCTACTTTGCCCGCGCGGCGCGCGGTGCGGCGCTGGTCGAGCGCGGCAAGGAATACGTGGAGGCGGCGCGCTGCATGTCGCTATCCTGGGGGCGCGTGCTGTTCCGCCATGTGCTGCCGAACTGTATGCCGCCCCTGATCGTGATCGCCACGATCGACCTGGCCCACGCTATCGCACTCGAAGCCACCCTTTCGTTCCTGGGGGTGGGCGTGCCGGTGACCGAGCCGTCGCTCGGCATGCTCATCTACAACGGCTTCGAGTACCTGCTGTCTGGCCAATACTGGATTTCCTTCTTCCCCGGCATTGCGCTGGCGCTGGCCATCATTGCCATCAATCTGGTGGGCGACCATCTGCGCGATGTGCTCAACCCGCGCCACGCGAACTGAGGACGGGCGCGATGCAGACAAATCCTGTGGAAAAGTCCCTGGCTGCGCCTTCGCCGATTCTTGAGGTGCATGGGTTGAAGACGCACTTCTTCACGCGCAACGGCGTAGTGAAGGCGGTGGACGGCGTGGACCTGATGTTGGCCGAAGGCGAAATCCTGGGGCTGGTGGGCGAGTCCGGGTCGGGCAAGAGCATCACCGGTTTTTCGCTGATGGGGCTGCTCGACGAGCCCGGCCGCATCGTCGACGGCCATCTGCTGCTGAACGGCGAAGACCTGCGCGGTGCATCGCCGGCGCGGTGGCGGCAACTGCGGGGCCAGGAGATCGCGATGATCTTCCAGGATCCGATGATGACGTTGAATCCCGTGTTGCGCGTGGACACGCAGATGATCGAGGCGGTACAGGCGCACGGCAAGGCGTCGCGCGAACAGGCTCGCCAACGCGCCCTGCAGACCCTGACCATGGTGGGCATACCGTCGCCTCAAGAACGCCTGCGGGCCTATCCGCACCAGCTTTCGGGCGGCATGCGGCAGCGCGTGGCAATCGCGATCGCGCTGCTCAATTCGCCGCGCCTCATCATCGCCGACGAGCCCACCACCGCGCTCGATGTCACGATACAAGGCCAGATCCTCTTCGAAGTGCAGAAACTCTGCCGCGAAACGGGAACCGGGCTGATCTGGATCACGCACGACCTGGCGGTCGTGGCGGGCCTGGCGGACCGCGTGTCCGTCATGTACGCGGGCCGCATCGTGGAAACCGGCAGCACCGAGGCAGTCATCAGCCATCCCATGCACCCATACACGCACGGGCTGATCGCTTCCATCCCGACGCCGGAGTCTCGCGGAAGACCGCTGGTTCCGATTCCAGGCATGACCCCCTCGCTATTGAACTTGCCGCAAGGCTGTGCGTTCCGCGGCCGCTGTCCGCGCGCCACGGAGGCCTGTCTGGCCGAGCCGCAGCCCGTGGAAGTCCGCCCGGCGCAATGGGTGCGCTGCTGGCACGCTGGAGGTCCGGACATCAAATGAGCGTAGCCGATCATTCCGCCGTTACTCCCATCCTTGCGTTGCGCGGGGTCGAACTGCGCTTCGTGCAGCCGGTGGATCTGGCCGGACGCATCGCGAACCTGCTGGGCGCGGGCTTGAAGACCCAGGTGGTGCATGCCGTGGCCGGCGTGGACCTGGAAGTGCAGCCGGGCGAGGTGATCGGTATCGTCGGCGAATCGGGCTGTGGAAAATCCACGCTCGGCCGCATTGTGTCTGGCATCTTGCCGCCGACAACGGGCGACGTCTTCTATCAGGGCAAGGCTGTTCGCGCCATGAGCGGCCAGGAGCGGCGCGCCTATGAGCTGGGCGTGCAGATGATCTTCCAGGATCCGTACGCATCGCTGAACCCGCGCATGCGCGTGCGCGAGATCATCGGCGAGGCGCCCGTGGCGCACGGCCTGATCCCGTCGCGGGACAAGGCGGATTATGTGGCCGGCCTGATGCGCCAGGTTGGGCTGGATCCGAGTTTCGCACAGCGTTATCCCCATCAATTCTCGGGCGGCCAGAGGCAGCGCATCGGTATTGCGCGCGCGCTGGCGCTCAAGCCTTCGGTGATCGTCTGCGACGAGGCCGTCGCCGCGCTGGACGTGTCCATCCAGGCCCAGGTGCTGAATCTGTTCGAGCAGCTTCGCGCGGATCTGGACCTGACCTATCTATTCATCAGCCATAACCTCAGCGTGGTCAGCCATATCTCGGACCGCGTGGCGATCATGTATCTGGGACGCGTGGTTGAACTTGCGCCGACCGACACGGTGTTCCAGCGGGCCAATCATCCGTATACCCAGGCCTTGCTGAAAGAGCTGCCTACGCTGGTGCCAGGACGGCGCGCGTATCAGCCGATCAAGGGCGAGCTGCCCTCGCCGCTGGATCCTCCGCCCGGTTGTGCGTTCCACCCGCGTTGTCCACACGCCATGCCGCGGTGCAAGACGGAACGTCCCCTGCTGCGGGAGATCGCGCCTGGGCAGTTCAGCGCGTGCCATTTGAACGATGCCGGCTGACCCTGATCCGAAAAAGGGCTGGACGCGGGATGGGGGGAGCGCGAGAATTCCCGCACGAGCAGGCCATTCCCGCGTGCGCCATCCATCAACCTTCACTGCTTATCCACAGCCATGAAAACCATAGCCGAAATCGAACGCGTACACGGAGACCTCACCGCATTGCGCCGGGATATCCATGCGCATCCTGAACTGGCGTTCCAGGAAACGCGCACCTCCACGCTGGTGGCCGAGCGTTTGCGCGGCTGGGGGCTGGAAGTGCATACGGGGCTGGGGAAAACCGGCGTGGTGGGCGTGTTGCGGTCAGGCAGCGGCAAGAAGACCATCGGGCTGCGCGCCGACATGGACGCGCTGCCGATGCCCGAACACAACCGCTTCGCGCATAAGTCCACGATCAGCGGCCGCATGCATGGCTGCGGCCATGACGGGCACACGACGATGCTGCTGGGCGCCGCCCAGTACCTGTCCACGCACCGGAACTTCGACGGCACGGTCGTGTTCATCTTCCAGCCCGCCGAAGAAGGCGGCAACGCCGGCGCCCGCGCCATGATGCAGGACGGCCTGTTCGACAAGTTTCCCTGCGATGCGGTGTTCGGCATCCACAACATGCCCGGCATGCCCGTCAACCAGTTCGGCTTCCGTTCCGGCCCGACGATGGCATCCAGCAATCGCTGGGACATTGTCATCAAGGGCGTCGGCGGCCACGCGGCGCAACCTCATGCGTCCGTCGATCCCATCATCGTCGCGGCCGACATGGTGCATGCGCTTCAGACCGTGATCTCGCGCAGCAAGAATCCGCTGGATCAAGCGGTGCTGTCGATCACGCAGATCCACGCGGGCGACGCGTATAACGTGATTCCCGGCGAAGCGGTGCTGCGCGGCACGGTACGCACGTATTCGGTTGAAACGCTGGACAAGATAGAAGCCGACATGCGGCGCATCGCCACCACCTTGCCGCAGGTCTATGGCGGCACGGGCGAACTGGATTTCGTCCGCGCCTATCCGCCCCTGGTGAACTGGGAAAAGGAAACGGCTTTCGCGGCGCAGGTTGCCGAAGACGCCTTCGGCGCCGAGAATGTGCTGCGCGACATGCCGCCCTTCATGGGCGCCGAGGACTTCTCGTTCTTCCTGGAAGCGATTCCGGGCGCCTATCTGTTCCTGGGCAATGGCGACGGCGACCATCGCATGGAGAGCTATCACGGCATGGGGCCCTGCCAGCTTCACAACCCCAATTACGACTTCAACGATGCCCTGCTGCCGGTGGGGGCGAGCTATTGGGTGAAGCTTGTCGAAGCGTTCATGCCGGCGCCGTAAGGACCGATACGCTATTTGCTTATACGTGTTTTGCGATAAAGCCGCGGGCGTTCCCCGCGGCTTCGTTCCTTATGACGAGAAGCTCTGTTCAAACGCCGATAACTTCGTTTGAGATACAAGGCGCGCTTTTCATAATCGACCGTTCCAGACATGCCGCAAGGCGAACCGGAGCGATCGATGTCCCAGAGCAACGCCTTGCGGCGCGAAGTAGACGCCGCCCCTTTCGTACCCCAGGACCAGTCCTTTGAACTGCGCCCCCTGCCTGGCCCCGTGGGCGCCGAGATCATCGGCCTGGACCTGTCGCGCGAACTGACGCCCGCCGACTTCGCGCGGGTTCATCGGGCGCATCTGGATCATCACCTGCTGGTGTTCCGCGACCAGCGCATCACGCCCCAGCAACATATCGATTTCAGCCGCCGCTTCGGCCGCCTGATGGTCCATGTGCTGCACCAGTTTCATCTGGCGGGTCACCCCGAGATCCTGATCGTCTCCAACATCCTGGAGGACGGCAAGCCGATAGGCTTGGGGGACGCGGGCAAGTATTGGCATTCGGACATTTCGTACAAGGAACTGCCCAGCCTGGGGTCCTTGCTGCATGCGCAGGAACTGCCGGCGGAAGGCGGCGACACCCTGTTCGCCAACATGCACCTGGCCTACGACACCTTGCCCGCCGCCCTGCGACATGCGGTGCAGGGCAAACGTGGCGTGCATTCCTATCTGGCCCAGTACGGGCAGTTGCAGAAGGAAGGAAACTGGCGCCCCAACTTGAGCGCGCAGCAGATCGCGCAGGTGCAGGAGGTGGTGCATCCGGTGGTGCGCACGCATCCGGAGAATGGCCGCCGCGCGCTGTTCGTGAGCGAAGGATTCACGACCCGCATCGAAGGCCTGCCGGAAGACGAAAGCCGCGCCCTGCTGGGCGAATTGTTCGCGCACAGCATCCGCCCCGAACACATCTACCGCCATCGCTGGCAGCCGCATGACCTGGTGTTCTGGGACAACCGTTCGCTGATCCATCTGGCGGGCGGCACGCCGGATCATCTGCGCCGCAAGCTCTACCGCACGACGATCGAAGGCGATACGCCTTTCTGAAAATGTGGCCGCCCACGGCGCCCCACCACTTATCCACAAGGAACGCCATGCGTTTGTCCTCTGCATTACGGGATCGACTGGTCCAAACCGCCACAGGCGCTGGCCTGGCGCTGATTCTTGCCGTGCTGGCGTTGGCCTCGCCCACGCCCGCGATGGCCGAAGGGCGCATCCGCATCGCCGAGCAATACGGCATTGTGTATTTGCTGCTGAATGTGGCGCGCGATCAGCAGCTCATCGAAAAGCACGGCAAGGCCGAAGGTGTGGATATCTCGGTGGAGTGGGCGAAGTTGTCCGGCGGCTCGGCGGTGAACGATGCGTTGCTGTCGGGCGCCGTGGATATCGCCGGCGCCGGCGTGGGACCGCTGCTGACCATCTGGGACCGGACGCACGGCAAGCAGAATGTGAAGGGCGTGGCGTCGCTGGGCAATTTTCCCTATTACCTGGTCAGCAACAACCCGAACGTGAAGACGATCGCGGACTTCACGGACAAGGACCGCATCGCGGTGCCGGCGGTGGGCGTATCGGTGCAGTCGCGCGTGCTGCAGCTAGCCTCGGCCAAGCTGTGGGGCGACGCCCAGTTCAACAAGCTGGACAAGATCTCGGTGGCGTTGCCGCATCCGGACGCCGCCGCGGCGATCATCGCGGGCGGCACGGAGATCACGGGTCATTTCGGCAACCCGCCCTTCCAGGAGCAGGAACTGGCCGAGAACCCGAAGGCGCGCATCGTGCTCAATTCCTATGACGTGCTGGGCGGCCCCAGCTCGTCCACCGTGTTGTTCGCCACCGAGAAATTCCGCCGCGACAATCCCAAGACCTACAAGGCCTTCCAGGAAGCGCTGAAAGAAGCCGCGGCATTTGCCGCCGCCGATCCCGAGAAGGCGGCGGATATCTATCTGCGCGTCACGGGCGCCAGGCAGGACCGCGACTTCCTGATCAAGGTGATCAAGAATCCCGACGTGCAGTTCAAGCTGCAACCCCAGAACACGTTCGCGCTGGCCGAGTTCATGCACAAGGTGGGCGCGATCAAGAATGCGCCGGCTAGCTGGCGCGACTACTTCTTCGACGATCCCCTCACCGCGCAGGGAAGCTGATATGGGCCTGAGCGCCGCCGCCCCTGTGGATAAGGTTGAAAAGGCCAGGCCCTTGCTGGCTGTGGATAAGGTGTCCATCGAATATAAGACGCGTGAACGGCGCGTTCGCGCGACCCATCAGGTGAGCTTCGATGTGCACGGCGCCGAGCGCTTCATCCTGCTGGGACCGTCCGGCTGCGGGAAGTCGACGCTGCTCAAGGCGATCGCCGGATTCATCGAACCGACCGAAGGGCGCATCGCGATCGACGGCAAGCGCGTCCAGGGGCCGGGCCCGGACCGCATCGTGGTGTTCCAGGAATTCGATCAGCTTCCTCCCTGGAAGACCCTGCGCCAGAACGTCGCGTTTCCGCTGCTGGCCTCGCGCAAGCTGAGCCGGCGCGAGGCCGACGAACGCGCGATGCACTATCTGGACAAGGTGGGCCTGTCCGCGTTCGCCGACGCCTACCCCCACACCCTTTCCGGCGGCATGAAGCAGCGCGTGGCCATTGCCCGGGCGCTGGCCATGCAGCCGCGCGTGCTGTTGATGGACGAGCCCTTCGCGGCACTGGACGCATTGACGCGCCGGCGCATGCAGGAAGAACTGATGGCCTTGTGGGAAGACGTGCGCTTCACCCTCTTGTTCGTCACCCATTCGATCGAAGAGGCGCTGGTGCTGGGCAGCCGCGTGCTGCTGCTGTCGCCGCATCCCGGGCGCGTGCGCGCCGAATTGAACGCGCATGGCTTCGACCTGCACAGCCAGGGCTCGGCGGCCTTCCAGGCAGCCGCAAGACGCATCCACGACCTGTTGTTCGATGCGCCCTCGCCCGCGCATGCCGAACGCGTGGCCGCTTGAAGGAAAACGCATGAACAGCACTTACGCCGGGTCGGCCCTGGTCCGCCCCGAGGTGGAATACGACCTTCCGCCCTTGCCCGCGCAGGCCGCCGAAACGCCGTTGCCGTGGCTCGAACGCCTGTGGCAGCATGCCAGCCTGCGCAAACTCGTCATCCTGGCACTGCTGGCCGGCCTGTGGGAACTGGCAGCGCGCTATACCGACAATGACCTGCTGCTGCCCGGCGCCTGGCAGACCGCGCAGGCCTTCGTGCAGGGTATCGCCAGCGGCGAACTGCTGGCGCGCGCCGGACAGTCGCTGCGCGTGCTGGTGCAGGGGTATGTAGCCGGCGTGGCGCTGGCTTTCGTACTGACCACGCTGGCGGTGTCGACGCGGTTCGGGCGCGACCTGCTGTCCACCCTGACCGCCATGTTCAACCCCTTGCCGGCCATCGCCTTGCTGCCGCTGGCGCTGCTGTGGTTCGGCCTGGGCGAAGGCAGCCTGGTCTTCGTGCTGATCCACTCGGTGCTATGGGCGCTGGCGCTGAACACCTATGCGGGCTTTCTTGGGGTATCCGAGACCCTGCGCATGGCGGGGCGCAACTATGGGCTGACGGGGCTGCGGTATGTCCTGCAGATCCTGGTGCCGGCGGCGCTGCCGGCCATCCTGGCGGGCCTGCGGATAGGCTGGGCATTTGCCTGGCGCACGCTGATCGCCGCCGAACTGGTGTTCGGCGCGTCCAGCGGCAAGGGCGGGCTGGGCTGGTACATCTTTCAGAACCGCAACGAGTTATACACAGACCGGGTGTTCGCGGGCCTGGCGGCCGTGGTGATCATCGGCCTGCTTGTGGAAAACCTGGGATTCGATACCTTGGAGCGCCTGACTGTCCGGCGGTGGGGCATGCTGCGCTGACGCCCATGGCGGGGCATTGCACGGCGGGAAAAAAAAGGGGCGATCCAAGGAACGCCCCTTTTCTCATCCGCGCGGCCTGAGGGCTACAGGGTCAATCCCAGCGCGCGGGCCACGCCCGCGGCGTAGGCGGGATCGGCCTTTCTGAAGTGCTCGAGCTGACGACGCTGGATTTCCTCGGGCACGCCGGCCATGTGGCGGCCGATATTGCCGAACAGCAGTTCCTGCTGCGCCGGCGTCATCAGACGGAACAAGGCGCCGGGCTGCGAGTAGTAGTCGCCATCGACCCGGTGGTTCCAGCGGGCGGCGGCCTGGCCGTCGAGCGCCAGGGGCGGTTCGCCCGCCGACGGCGTTTCCTTCCATTCGCCCGCGCTGTTGGGCTCGTAGTTCAGCGTGCGGCCCGCATTGCCATCCACGCGGCCGGCGCCGTCGCGGTGGAAACTGTGGACCGGGCATCGCGGCGCATTCACCGGAATCTGGTGGTGGTTGATGCCGAGGCGGTAGCGGTGCGTGTCGCCATAGGAGAACAGGCGGCCCTGCAGCATCTTGTCCGGCGAAAAGCCGATGCCGGGGACCACGTTCGCGGGGGTGAACGCGGCCTGTTCGACTTCCGCGAAGTAATTCTCGGGGTTTCTGTTCAGTTCGAGCACGCCGACCTCGATCAGCGGATAGTCGCCGTGAGGCCAGACTTTGGTCAGGTCGAAGGGGTTGATGTGATAGGTCGCGGCCTCGGCTTCGGGCATGACCTGCACGTTCAGCGTCCACTTCGGGAAGTTGCCCTGCTCGATGTTGTCGAAGAGGTCGCGCTGCGAACTCTCGCGATCGTGGGCGACCACTTGCGCGGCTTCCTCGTCGCTCAGACAGGCGATGCCCTGCTGCGACTTGAAGTGGAACTTCACGTAAAAGCGCTCGCCGTCACCGTTGATGAAGCTGAAGGTATGCGAGCCAAAACCGTGCTGCTGGCGCAGATTGGCGGGAATGCCGCGGTCGCTCATGAGCGTGGTGACCTGATGCAGCGATTCTGGATTGAGCGACCAGAAGTCCCAGGCGGCGGTGGCGTTGCGCAGGTTGGTTCTGGGGTCGCGCTTCTGGGTGTGGATAAAGTCGGGAAACTTCAGCGGGTCGCGGATGAAGAAGACGGGCGTGTTGTTGCCCACCAGGTCCCAATTGCCTTCGTCGGTGTAGAACTTGATGGCGAAGCCGCGAACGTCGCGTTCGGCGTCGGCCGCGCCGCGTTCACCGGCCACGGTGGAAAAGCGAAGAAACAGCGGGGTCTGCTTGCCAACCTGGGAAAACAGGCGGGCACGGGTGTAGCGTGAGATGTCGTGGGTGACGGTGAATGTGCCGTAGGCGCCGGAGCCCTTGGCATGCACGACGCGCTCGGGAATGCGTTCGCGGTCGAAATGGGCAAGTTTTTCAATCAGCCAGAAGTCTTCCAGCAGCGCGGGGCCGCGCGGGCCGGCAGTCAGCGTGTTGTTGTTGTCCGGCACCGGCGCGCCCGAGGCGGTGGTCAGAGGCTTCTTGTCGGTCATTGGCACACTCCCTATGTCATTCCTGGATTGCGCGGGCCGCTGGTGGGGCCGCGCGGCGTTGCAGTTACCGTCCGGGCTGAACAGAGCCGCCGAACGGTGAACGCAAGGCCATGATAGGAGCGGCGAGAGGCAATGTGAAGTTGATTGATCTGCCAAAGACAATTAATAATAACTATCAAAGCCTGTCTTGGGCATAGAAAATGCTGAGCAGGCCATTCCCCTTTTTTGTGGACGGGCGCAAAAAAAAACCGGCCCAGGAGGCCGGTTTTTCGTACGGGGGCGCCGATCAGCGATTGGCCGCCGCCTCCGCCTTGCGCTGCATGGCGCGCGTGATGGACCACTGCTGTGCGATCGACAGGGTGTTGTTGACGCACCAGTAGAGCACCAGGCCGGCCGGGAAGAAGAACATCATCCCGCCGAACACCAGGGGCATGATCATCATGACCTTGGCCTGGATGGGATCCGGGGGCGTGGGGTTCAGTTTGATCTGCAGGAACATGGTGGCCATCATGATGGCGGGCAGAATGAAGAACGGGTCGCGGACCGACAGGTCATGGACCCACAGGATCCACGGCGCGCCGCGCATTTCCACGCTGGCCAGCAGCACCCAGTACAGCGAGATGAACACCGGGATCTGGACCACCATGGGCAGGCAGCCGCCCAGCGGGTTGATCTTCTCGGTGCGGTACATCTCCATCATGGCCGCGTTGAGCTTCTGCTTGTCGTCGCCGTACTTTTCCTTCAAGGCCTGCAGGCGCGGAGCCACCTGCTTCATGCGGGCCATGGAGCGGTAGCTGGCGGCGGCCAGGGGGTAGAACACGGCCTTGATCAGCACGGTCAGCGCCACGATCGTCCAGCCCCAGTTGCCCAGGATGGAATGCAGCCAGGTCATCAGCGTGAACAGCGGCTTGGCGATGATGGTCAGCCAGCCATAGTCGACGACCAGTTCCAGGCCGGGGGCGAGCGCCGCCATGGCCTTCTGGTCTTGCGGGCCGACCCACAGGTGCGAATCGACGCGCGCGGCGGCGCCGGGGGCGATCTCGCCGACGGCTTCGATGCTGCGGGCGGCGTACAGGTTCTTCTGGACTTCCAGCAGTTCGTTCGTGCGCGGCTTGCCTTGCGGCGGCACCCAGGCCGTGGCGAAGTAGTGCTGAACCACGGCGATCCAGCCGTTGTCCGTCTGCTTGATGTAGTTGGCCTTCTTCTTTTCGATGTCGCTGAACGTGCTCTTCTGGAACTTGTCCTGTTCCGAGTAGACGGCGAAACCGGTGAACGTGTGATAGAAGCTGGACGTGTCGGCCGGGTCGTTGCCGTCGCGCTCGAGCTGCAGGTACAGCGAGGGCGTCACGGGTGCCGCGCCGAGGTTGGCCAGGTCATGGCGCACGTCGATGTCATAGCGGCCGCGATGCAGCGTGAACGTCTTGGTGACCTTCACGCCGCCCGATTCGCCTTCGAACGTGACGACGAGGTTGTCGCCGGTGAGTTCACGTTCTTGGGACACGAGACGGAAAGGCGTCTGGTGCGTCGGGAAGGTCTGGCCATTGGGGGCGCCGACCACACCGGTCTGCACCACATAGTTCAGGCCCGCCGAGCGGTCCAGCAGCACCGTGGGCTTGTCCGGCTGGCCGGTCGCCGGGTACTTCAGCAACTCGGCGCGCACCAGTTGGGCGCCCATGGTGTCGAACGTCAGGCGCAGCACGTCGGTCGTGATGACGATCTCTTCCGAGCGTGCGGCAGCGGGGGTGGCGGCGCCGGGCACCGCGGAGGGGGCGCTGGCCGCGGCTGCGGGCGCGCTGGGCACCGAAGGCGTCGCGTTGTTCGCGCCAGCCTGCGATTCGCTCGTGCTGGCCGTGGGCGCGGGGCCCCCGAACAGCGACGGCTTGCCGTTATGGATTTGCCAGTTGTTCCAAAGGAGCAACAGCGAAAAGGAAAAAATCATCCAGAGGACGGTTCGTCGGATATCCATGGTGCCTACTGAAGTGAATACGGGCCAGCAAAGCCCGCCAGTTTAGCGTCAATCGTGCTCGGTGCGGTGGCTGTGGGAGCAGCACGGGGCGTCATTGGTTCCCTTGGCCGGCGGAACCGGATCCAACCCGCCGGGCGACCACGGATGGCAACGGCCGATGCGCCGGACCGCCAGCCAGAGGCCGCGCCAGGCGCCATGGCCTTCGATCGCCTCGATCGCGTAAGCCGAGCAAGTGGGAGTAAAGCGGCATTGCCTGCCGATCCAGGGACTCAGGAAAAACCTGTAGAACCGGATCGGGGCAATGAGTAGAGCCTTGATCATCGCGCGATCCGCTCAAAGTGAGCGTCCACTTCGGCTCGTGCCGAGCGTTTCAGCGCGGTGAGCGTGGCGGGGGTGACCTTGCTATGCAGGCGCACGACGTAATCTTTTGCCGGCAACGCCAGGCGCCGATGGCGAAACGCTTCGCGGATGACCCGCTTCAGCGCGTTACGCGTACTGGCGTGGGCAGCGAACCGCTTGGCGATCACCAGCCCCAGGCGGGCACAGGCATCCTGGCCGGGAGGCAGATCATTGGGAGCCGAGCTCACAATGAAGAACGCCCCTCGGGCAAGACGCCGGCCTTTGAGGGCGGCGGCGAACTCGGAGGGGCGATGCAGCCGCGCCTCCGGTGGAAGCGTGGAGCGCGGCATGGACTGCGGGTCAGGCGTTTGCGCGGAACCGGAACAGGATTGCGAGAGGTCTTGCAATATGGCCGGTCCGTGCAGATAGTCAGGTTTCCGGAAAACCGGAAAACCAGGACTTAGACGGCCAGACGCTTGCGGCCCTTGGCGCGACGGGCGCTCAGGATGGCGCGGCCAGCGCGGGTTTTCATGCGCACGCGAAAGCCATGGGTGCGCTTGCGGCGGGTAACGGAAGGTTGGTAGGTACGTTTCATGGACGATCCACAAAAAGAACAAAAGTCAGAAGGGACCTGCCCGGAGGGTTCCAGGTCGCGAAGTTCAGAAGCGGGTATCTAAAGAGCAACTTTTGCGTAGCATTCTTGCGTCAGGTGCAAAAAACAACCTGTGCGAAAACAACCGGTGCAAAAAACAACTCGTGTAGACGGGGCTCTGGACCGAGAATTTCTTCTCGGTGCTCTGAGAATTTCTTCCCAGGCGACCTATTCAGCAAAGCTAAAAACCGGACAATTGACCAGCGAGGCATCAATGAAGACACCACTTTCTGGCAAGCCCGGCTAAGCTCTCTGTGAAACCTTCTGACAGACAGAATTCGGAAAAGCCCACCATTTCAGCAAGTTTTCCCTGTCTTGTCAAACAGTTAAGCCAGGCAAGTGTAGACGCTTGCGCCCTACCCTGTGGATAACCCGTGCCCAGGCAAGGTAGAATCGAGGTTTGAATAAGAGCGACATGAAAGAATTCTGGCAGACCTGCGTCAGTCGTCTTGAGCAGGAACTCCCCCCCCAACAAATCAGCGCGTGGATACGGCCGCTGGTCCCGCTTGCGTACGACGAAACGCAGGCGGTGCTGCGCGTTGCCGCGCCCAACCGCTTCAAGCTGGATTGGGTGCGGAAGAACTTTTCCCACCAGATCGAGGCGTTGGCCGCGGAGTGGTTCAAGCGACCGGTACAGGTCCTGTTCGAGTTGCCTTCCCATGGAGCCGCGCCGCGCATGCCCGTCGCGCCCGTGCGTGCGCAGCAGCCCGAGCAAACCCACCTGTCCGCTGCATCACCCTCGGGCGGCGCGCCGCCAGTGAACGTCACGGTATCGTCCGCCCCGCCCCCTCCCGCGACCACCGTCGCGGCGCAGGCAGTGAACGCGGATGCGGCCAATATCGTGTACGAGCGCTCGCGCCTGAACACCGACCTGACGTTCGAGAACTTCGTGACGGGTAAGGCCAACCAGCTCGCGCGCGCCGCCGCGCTGCAAGTGGCCGAGAACCCGGGCACCTCCTACAACCCGCTGTTCCTGTACGGGGGCGTGGGGCTGGGCAAGACTCACTTGATCCACGCCATCGGCAATGCGATGGTGGCGGCGGGTACCGGGGTGCGCGTGCGCTATGTGCATGCCGACCAGTACGTGTCCGACGTGGTCAAGGCGTACCAGCGCAAGGCGTTCGACGATTTCAAGCGCTACTACCATTCGCTGGACCTGCTGCTGATCGACGATATCCAGTTCTTCTCCGGCAAGAACCGCACGCAGGAAGAGTTCTTCTACGCGTTCGAAGCGATGGTGGCGCAGCGCAAGCAGATCATCATCACCAGCGATACGTATCCGAAGGAACTGTCGGGCATCGACAGCCGCCTGATCTCGCGCTTTGATTCCGGTCTGACGGTGGCCATCGAGCCGCCGGAACTGGAAATGCGCGTGGCGATTCTGCTGCGCAAGGCGGAATCCGAAGGCGTGCCCATGCCCGAGGAAGTGGCGTTCTTCATCGCCAAGCATCTGCGCAGCAACGTGCGCGAACTGGAAGGCGCGTTGCGCAAGGTGTTGGCCTACGCCCGCTTCCACGGCCGCGATGTGCTGACGGTCGATGTCTGCAAGGAAGCCCTGAAAGACCTGTTGTCGGTCTCCAACGGCCAGATCACCGTGGAAAACATCCAGAAGACGGTGGCGGATTTCTACAAGATCAAGGTGGCCGACATGTACTCGAAACGCCGGCCGGCCAATATCGCGTTGCCGCGCCAGGTTGCGATGTACCTGGCGAAGGAGCTGACCCAGAAAAGCCTTCCGGAAATCGGCGATTTATTCGGCGGCCGTGATCACACCACGGTGCTGCACGCCGTCCGCAAGATTTCCGACGCCCGCGCAAAGCAGGCGGAGCTCAACCATACCCTGCACGTGTTGGAACAAACTCTAAAAGGATGAACATGCAACTCGTACAAACCACACGCGATGCATTGCTGAAACCGCTATCGACTGTGGCGGGCATCGTCGAAAGACGCCATACCCTGCCCATTCTTGCGAACATCCTGATGCGCAAGGAAGGCAATAAGGTTGCCTTCATTGCGACCGACCTGGAAGTGCAGATCACCACTCATGCCGACTTCGGCGTGGGCCAGGACAACGAGTCCACCACGGTCGCGGCTCGCAAGTTGCTGGACATCCTGAAGGCGCTGCCGGACACGGGCGACGTGCGCCTGGCGCTGGCGAGCAACAAGCTGTCGGTGCAGTCGGCCAAGAGCCGCTTCGCGCTGCAGACGCTGGCCGCCAGCGAGTTCCCCACCGTGGCCCAGCCCGAGCAGTGGGACGTCTCGCTGACGATGCCGCAACGCACGTTGCGCCACCTGTTCAACATGGTGCACTTCGCCATGGCCCAACAGGACATCCGTTATTACCTGAACGGCATGCTGCTGGTGTTTGAACCCGGCCGCGTGCGCGCCGTCGCCACCGATGGCCACCGCCTGGCGCACTGCTCGACGGAAGCCGACGGCATCGCCGAACGCCATGAAGTGATCGTGCCGCGCAAGACCGTGCTGGAAATGCAGCGCCTGCTGGAAGACTCCGACGAGGTGGTCTCCATCGATGTGGCGCCGGGCCAGATCCGCTTCCGCTTTGGCGACGTCGAACTGGTGTCCAAGCTGGTTGAAGGCAAGTTCCCCGATTTCACGCGTGTGATTCCCACGAACTACACGCGCCACTTCCTGGTTGGGCGCGAAGCGCTCCAGGGCAGCCTGCAGCGCGCCGCCATCCTGACCACGGACAAGTTCAAGGGTGTGCGCCTGCAGTTGGCGCAGAACCAGATGAAGATCTCGTCTTCCAACGCCGAGCAGGAAGAGGCGCAGGAAGAAATCGACATCGACTACAGCCATGAAGCACTGGATGTGGGCTTTAACGTGGGCTATTTGCTTGACGTGCTGGCCAACGTGAAAGTCGACAATATCCAGTGGTCGGTCATGCCCGACGCCAACGCGTCGGCGCTCATCACCCTGCCCGAAGACGACCAGTTCAAGTACGTCGTCATGCCCATGCGGATTTGATCCGCGCCCAATTTGTGGGTTTGTGCCGCTTGCGGGCCTGATGGCTCGTGGGCGGTCCGGCCGCCAGGCCGTTCTTTGAAGCGTTATCGATACAGACATGTCAGATCAGCAGAACACCACTCCCGAGACCAGCGGCTACGGCGCTGACTCGATCAAGATGCTCAAGGGGCTGGAGGCCGTGCGCAAGCGCCCCGGCATGTATATCGGCGACACGTCCGACGGCACAGGCTTGCACCACATGGTGTTCGAAGTCGTGGATAACGCCATCGACGAAGCCCTGGCCGGCCATTGCGACGATATCGTCGTGACGATCCACACCGACAATTCCATTTCGGTCACCGATAACGGCCGGGGCATCCCGACCGATATCCACAAGGAAGACGAATTCCACCGCAGCGCGGCCGAAATCGTCATGACCGAGCTGCACGCCGGCGGCAAGTTCGACCAGAACTCCTACAAGGTGTCCGGCGGCCTGCACGGCGTGGGCGTGTCCTGCGTGAACGCCCTGTCCGAATGGCTGCGCCTGACCATCCGCCGCAACGGCGAAGTGCACCAGATGGAATTCCGCCAAGGCGAGCGCGTCGCGCCCCTGGCAGTGACCGGCACGACCGACAAGCGCGGCACCGAAGTGCGCTTCCTGGCCGACCCGCTGATCTTCAACAATATCGAATACCACTACGAGATCCTCTCCAAGCGCCTGCGCGAGCTCTCGTTCCTGAACAACGGCGTGAAAATCCGCCTGGTTGATCAGCGCCAGGGCAAGGAAGAGAACTTTGCGTTCTCGGGCGGCGTGAAGGGTTTCGTCGAATACATCAACCGCGCCAAGACCGTGCTGCATCCGAACGTGTTCTCGGTCAGCACCGAGTCCGCGGCCGGCGGCGTGTCGGTCGGCGTGGAAGTGGCGATGCAGTGGAACGACAGCTACAGCGAAAGCGTGCTGTGCTTCACCAACAACATTCCGCAGCGCGACGGCGGCTCGCACTTGACGGGCCTGCGCGCGGCCATGACGCGCATCCTGAACAAGTACATCGCCGACAACGAGCTGGCCAAGAAGGCCCGGGTCGAGACGTCCGGCGACGACATGCGCGAAGGCCTGGCCTGCGTGCTGTCGGTGAAGGTGCCCGAGCCCAAGTTCAGCAGCCAGACCAAGGACAAGCTGGTTTCCAGCGAAGTTCGTCCGGCCGTTGAAGAGGCCGTGGCCCGCACGCTGGAAACCTGGCTGCTGGAACACCCGAACGACGCCAAGGCGCTCTGCAACAAGATCGTCGAAGCCGCCCGCGCCCGCGAGGCCGCGCGCAAGGCGCGCGAGATGACGCGCCGCAAGAGCGTGCTGGAAGGCGCCGGCCTGCCCGGCAAGCTGGCCGATTGCCAGGAAAAAGATCCGGCGCTGTGCGAGCTGTACATCGTCGAGGGCGACTCCGCAGGCGGCTCGGCCAAGCAAGGCCGCGACCGCAAGTTCCAGGCCATCCTGCCGCTGCGCGGCAAGGTGCTGAACGTCGAGAAGGCGCGCTTTGACCGCCTGATCGCCAGCGAGCAGATCGCCACGCTGATCACGGCGCTGGGCACCAGCATCGGCCCCGATTTCAACGTGGACAAGCTGCGCTATCACCGCCTGATCATCATGACCGACGCGGACGTGGACGGCGCGCACATCCGCACCCTGCTGCTGACGCTGCTGTATCGCCAGATGCCCGAACTGGTGCAGCGAGGCTATGTGTATATCGCCCAGCCGCCGCTGTACAAGGTCAAGGTCGGCCGCGACGAACGCTATCTGAAGGACGACCAGGAAGAAGCGCAGTTCATGCTGCAGCTGGCGCTGAAGGATGCCGAGATTATCTCGGGTGGCAACATCATCCGCGGCGAAGAACTGACCGATCTGGCCAGCCAATACGTGGCGGCTGACGGCGTCATCGCACGTTTGGCGAAGGTATTTGACGTGGGCGCGCTGTCGGCCATGGCCGAAGGCGTTGAGATCAACCTGGAATCGGCTGAATCCACCGCCGACTCCGCCAAGCGCTTGGCTGACGCCATGCGTGACCCGGTCAGCGGCAACGGCGTGGAAGTGGTGCCGCAGTTCGACGAGGCCACCGAACGCCATCGCCTGTCGGTGCAGCGCATGCACCACGGCAACGTGCGCGTCAGCATCATCGACGCCGACTTCGTCAACGGTTCGGACTACGCCGTCCTGTCCAAGGCGGCCAAGAGCTTCCTGGGCAAGGTCGGTTCGCGTTCGCTGGCCGCGCGCGGCGAAGGCGAAAAGCGCAAGGAACAGACGGTGTCGGATTTCCGCGAAGCCATGCAATGGCTGCGCAGCGAAGCCGACCGCAGCATCTCGAAGCAACGCTACAAGGGCCTGGGTGAAATGAACCCGGAACAGCTGTGGGAAACCACGATGGACCCGAAGGTGCGCCGCCTGCTGCGCGTGCAGATCGAGGACGCCATTGCGGCCGACGAGGTCTTCACCACCCTGATGGGCGATGACGTCGAACCGCGCCGCGCGTTCATTGAAGCGCACGCGCTGTCGGCGGGCAATATCGACGCCTGATCGCGAGCATCGCGTTCTTCGAAGGCCAGCCCGATCGGGCTGGCCTTCGCGTTTCTGGGTCTTGCCATGGGCCTTGCCACGGGCCTAGGCAGGGCCTTCAGCGCTGCGGCCGCGCCTTCAGGTCCGCCATTTCTTCCTGCATGAGTTGATGGGCGTAGCGCGAGAAGACGCTGACCAGACGCGTGCGCGTGTGGTACGGCGGGTATAGCAGCGCGACCGTGACCGCCACGGCCGGGCTGAATGGCCGGACTTCGACTCCGTTGGCCTCGTATTCCTCGCGCGCGGCCAGCGGATTGATCAGCGCCACGCCCAGGCCCGCGCCGACCAGGGCGCAGACCGATGAGCCCAGCCCGGCCTCGGCCACCGTATGGCGTTCCACCTTGGCGGACTTGAAGACCGCGTCGATCCGTTCGCGCAGCGGCGTGCCGCTGGGGAAGGCGATGAAGGGCTCACCCGCAAAGTCCGCCGGCTTGAGTTTTTTCAGCTTGGTCAGGCGGTGTCCCTTGGGCAGCACGGCCACGCAATTCATCGTCAGCACGGGCTCGACCTGGATGCCAGGCGTCTCGCCCGAAAGCATGGCCAGTCCGGTGTCGCAGAACCCTGAACTGATCCAGTTGTGCACGGTGCTGGCGTTGCCGGAATGGATGGAGACCATGACGTCCGGGTATTCCGTCTTGAAGGCCGCGACGATGCGCGCCAGCAGGCCGCCGGCCAGGCGCGGCATGGCGGCCACGCTCAGGCGGCTGGCGCTGAAGGAGCGGATGCTGGCCGCGGCCGATTCCAGGCCGGCCAGGCCGATGAACGTCTTTTCCACTTCCTGAAAGAAGCGCGATCCGTCCTGCGTGGGGCTCAGGCGGCTGCCGTTGCGGTCGAACAGGGGGAACTGGGTGATGGCTTCCAATTGCGCAATTAAGCGGCTAACGTGCGGCTGCGAGGTATGCACGCGGCGCGCGGCGGCGGTCATGGAACCGGTCATCATGACGGCGCGGAACGCTTCGATGTGTCTTAAGCCCATCCGTGGAATGGCCATATCAAATCCGTATAGAGGAATACCCGATTGGAACTGGATAAAACCATACTGCTAGTTGATACTTTTTGCCAGCCGCGGGGCTCATCGCGGGACGCGGCGGTTATCCAACAGTCTGGAGCCGCCGATCGTGAACATAAACACGCGCCGCACGCACGGCGCCAAGGGAATCAGATGAAAGCACTAGCCGCGATGTCCGTCGCCGCCGCCCTGCTGGGCAGCGCCGCGTCCGCTCACGCCGAAGGTCCCAGCCGCCTGGACAAGATCCGGGAAACCGGCGTCATCACCCTGGGCCACCCCGAAACCTCGGTTCCGTTCGCCTATCTGGACGGCAACCAGAAGCCGATCGGGTACACGGTGGAGATCTGCCAGGAAGTCGCCCAATACGTGAAAGCCGCGCTGAAGCTGCCCAAGCTTGAAGTCCGCTACAACCCGACGACGTCCGCCACGCGCATCCCGCTGCTGGCCAACGGTACGATCGACCTGGAATGCGGCAACACCACCAACAACGAAGCCCGCCACAAGCTGGTGTCCTTCGCGCCCACGACCTTCGTGGCGCAAGTGGTGCTGGTGGCGCGCAAGGACGGCGGCGTGGACCCCAACGACCTGAGCTCCTTCCGCGGCAAATCCATCGCCGCGCAAGCGGGCGGACAGACGTTCAAGCTGATCTCGCAACTCAACGCGCAAGGCAATCTGGGCATCTCGATGGCGCCCACCAAGGACACGGCCGAAACCATCCTGATGGTGGAATCGGGCCGCGCCGCGGGCTCGGCCAACGATGACGGCATCGCCTACGGCGCCGTGGCGTCGTCCAAGAACCCCGATGCTTTCGTGATCGGCACCAAAGGCCTGGAAATGGCGCCGTACGGCATCATGGAGCCCAAGGACGACCCCGCCTTCAAGAAGGTGGTGGACGACGCCGTGCTGGACCTGATCAAGACCGGCAAGGTTGCGGCGCTGTACGACAAGTACTTCAATTCGCCGATTCCGCCCAAGCAGATCAACCTGAAGTACCCGATGAGCGACGCCCTGAAGCGCGCGCTGGCCAAGCCGACCGATTCGGGCGACCCCAAGGTGTACGAGTAACGCTGGGTTTGCGCGGGGCGCGGGGCGCTCCGCGGCGCACATCGGGGTAAGGACACCGGCTGCCTGGCGCGGCCGGTGCCGCGATCAAGGGCACGGGCATGAATTACAACTGGAGTTGGAGCGTCTTCCTGGAGATGTCGCCGGACGGCGTGCATACCTTCCTGGAAACGATCCTGATCGGCGTGGGATGGACGCTGGCGCTGGCCCTGACGGCCTGGGTCTTTTCGCTGTTGCTGGGATCCTGGCTGGCCGTGATGCGCACGGCGCAGTCCCGTCCGATGAACGCCATCGGCGCCACGTACGTGGAGATATTCCGCAATGTGCCGCTGCTGGTTCAGATGTTCCTGTGGTATTTCGTGCTGCCCGAACTGCTTCCGCACGCGTGGGGCCTGGCCATGAAGCAGATGCCGCAGCCGTGGGGGCAGTTCGTGCCCGCCGTGCTGTGCCTGGGGTTTTATGGGGCGGCGCGGGTGGCAGAGCAGGTGCGCGCCGGCATACAGTCCTTGCCGCGCGGCCAGTTCCAGGCGGGCACCGCGCTGGGCCTGACCGAGGCGCAGGTCTACCGCCACATCATCCTGCCTGAAGCCTTCCGCATCGTGCTCCCGCCCTTGACGTCCGAATTCATGGGCACCATCAAGTATTCGTCGGTGGCGCTGACGATCGGCCTGCTCGAACTGACCGGACAGGCGCGCTCCATGCAGGAGTTCAGTTTCCACATTTTCGAGGCGTTCTCGGCCGCGACGGTCATCTATCTGATCCTCAACGGCATCGTCGTGCTGGGCATGCGCATGCTCGAACGCCACGTCGCGGTTCCCGGATTGATCGGTTCGGCGGCCAGGAATGGCCCTGCCGGCCAGGGACGCTAGGGAACCGGCATGGGCAAATTCGATTTCGACGTTATCTGGACCGCGCTGCCGTACCTGTTCCAGACGGGCATGACGTTCACGCTGACGCTGACCGCGCTGGCGGCGGTGATGGGGCTGGCGTTGGGCACGCTGCTGGCGATGATGCGGCTGTCGCGCTTCAAGGTGCTGTCGGTGCCCGCGGGCATCTACGTGAATGTGATGCGGTCGATCCCGTTGCTGTTGGTGATCTTCTGGTTCTACTTCCTGGTGCCTTACATCGCCGCGTGGATCGTGGGTTCACCCACGCCGCTGCGGGTGGGGGCGTTCAATTCCGCGGTCATCACCTTCACGCTGTTCGAGGCCGCGTACTTCTGCGAAATCATGCGCGCGGGCATTCAGTCGATCGCGCGCGGCCAGGTGTCGGCCAGCATGGCGCTCGGCCTGAACCACTGGCAGGGCATGCGCTACGTGGTGCTGCCGCAGGCCTTCCGCAACATGGTGCCGGCGCTGCTGACGCGCGTCATCATCCTGTTCCAGGACACCTCGCTGGTCTATGTGCTGTCGTTGACGGACTTCCTGGGCGCGGCGTCCAAGATCGGCCAGCGCGACGGGCGGCTGGTGGAGCTTTATCTCTTCGTGGCGGTGGTGTATTTCGTGATTTGCTTCACGGCATCGCGTCTGGTCAAACGGCTGGAAAAGCGCACGCGGGTGCTGCGCTGAGCCGCCCGTTGCGGCCCCCTAGTCATACACAGGTTCAACGATGCAACTCTCTTCGAATCCCCCGATGATCGAGATCCGGCAGGTCAGCAAGTGGTACGGCGACTTCCAGGTGCTGGACGAATGCTCGGCCACCGTGCGCCGTGGCGAGGTCGTCGTGGTGTGCGGGCCGTCCGGTTCCGGCAAGTCCACGCTGATCAAGACCGTGAATGCCCTGGAACCCTTCCAGAAGGGCGATATCGTGGTCAACGGCGTTTCGGTGGGCGACCCGCGCACCAACCTGCCCAAGCTGCGCGCGGTGGCCGGCATGGTGTTCCAGCACTTCGAGCTGTTTCCCCATCTGTCCGTGACCGAGAATCTGTGCCTCGGCCAGGTCAAGGTGCTCAAGCGCGGCAAGGACGAAGCGCGCCAGCGCGCGCTGGCGCTGCTCGAGCGCGTGGGCCTGTCGGCGCACAAGGACAAGCACCCGGGCGAGCTCTCGGGCGGCCAGCAGCAGCGGGTGGCGATTGCCCGCGCGCTGTCGATGGACCCGGTCGTGATGCTGTTCGACGAACCCACGTCGGCGCTGGACCCCGAGATGGTCAACGAAGTGCTGGATGTGATGACCGACCTGGCTGGCGAAGGCATGACGATGATGGTCGTCACCCACGAGATGGGATTCGCCCGCCGCGTCGCCGACCGTGTGATCTTCATGGACGGCGGCAAGATTGTGGAGGACTGCCCCAAGGAGCAGTTCTTCGGCAATGTAGAGGAGCGTGCCCCGCGTACGCGCCAGTTTCTTTCCAAAATTCTGCAGCATTGAAAGCCATGACCCAGCGGAACCCCGCCGCCCTCCCAAGCCCGCCCGTCGACCTGCGCAGCGATACGGTCACCCACCCCACCGCGGCCATGTACGAGCGCATGCGCACCGCGCCGATTGGCGACGACGGCCTGGATGGCGACCCCACCGTGCGCGCGTTGGAAACCCACGTGGCAGCCTGCCTGGGCAAGGAAGCCGGGCTGTTCGTGCCCAGTTGCACCATGGCCAACCTGCTGGCCGTGCTGGCGCAGACCCAGCGCAGCGAGCAGGTGGTGCTGGAATCGTCCGCCCACATGTATACGTCTGAGCGGGGCGCGGCCACGTTCACCGGCTTGTTCTACCAGGGCGTGTCCGGCGCCGATGGCGCGATGGACCTGAACCGCCTGGAAGACGCGCTGGAGGCCGGCGGGCACAAACTGAAGACATCGCTCGTGGCCATGGAGACCTCGCACAACAATGCGGGCGGCGCGGTGCTGCCGCTGGACCATATGCAGGCCGTGTACGGCATGGCCCGCGCGGCCGGCGTGTCCGTGCACCTGGATGGCGCGCGCCTGTTCAACGCGGCCGTGGCGCTGGGTGTGCCGCCGGCAGACATCGGGCGCCATGCGGACACAGTGTCCCTTTGCCTGTCCAAGGGGCTGAGCGCGCCGGTAGGCGCGGTGCTGGCGGGCAGCCAGTCCGTCGTGGCCAAGGCGCGCGTGTTGCGCCGGATGCTGGGAGGCACGCAGCGTCAGTCGGGGATCATGGCGGCGGCGGGCCTGGAAGGCGTGCAGGCCATGGGCGAACGGCTGGCCGAGGACCACGTCCGCGCACGCCGCCTGAGCGATGGCATCAACCGGCTGGCGCCGGCGCTGACGGCGACCGTGCCGCAAACCAATATCGTGCAGGTCGAGACCGCCGACACCGGCATGAGCAATGCTGAGTGGGTCGCGGCGCTTCAGGCCGAAGGCGTGCTGACCCGTCCGTGGGGCCGCACGCGGCTGCGTTGCGTGACGCACCGGCATATCGACGACGACGGCGTCGATGCGGCCGTGCGGGCCTTTGCCACCGTGTTGAACGGCCGCTGATTCAGGATATTTTGGGGTGCGCGATGCGATAATGCCGCATGTCCAGCACCCACCTTTCCCGAAAAGACTATCTCTGCGCATTGGCGGTCGTAGTCATCTGGGGTCTGAATTTCGTTGTCATGAAAGTCGGCATGCGGGGCTTGTCCCCCATGATGCTGGGCGCCCTGCGGTTCGCGCTGGCCGCCTTCCCTCTCATTCTCTTCGTGCGCATGCCGCGGCTGCCGTGGCACTGGATCGCGGCCTATGGGCTGGTGCAGGGCCTGGGCCAGTTCGGCCTGCTCTTCACGGCACTGAAGTTCGGCATGCCTGCCGGCATGGCCTCGCTGGTCATCCAGACCCAGGCGTTCTTCACGCTGCTGCTGGCGGCGCCGGTGCTGCATGAGCACGCGCGGCGCCATCACTGGATCGGGTTGGGCGTGGCCGCGCTGGGTCTGGCGGTCATTGCCGGGGGGCGCGGCGAAGGGCCGGACCAGATGACGATGCTGGGCTTCGTGTTGACGCTTGGCGGCGCATTCATGTGGGCCGTGTCGAACATGATCGTGCGGCTGGCCAGCCGCAAGGCGCCCGGCTACGACCCGTTTGCATTCATCGCCTGGAGCAGCGCCGCGCCCGTGCTGCCCTTCCTGTTGCTGGCGGTGCTGATCGACGGCTGGGAGCCCGTGGTGGGCATGGTGACGGGCATGGGCTGGGGCGAGGCGCTGTCGGTGCTTTACCTGGCGGTGCTGGCCACGCTGCTGGCCTATACCCTGTGGACGCAGTTGCTGACGCGCCACCCGGCCGCGAAGGTGGCGCCGTTCTCGTTGCTGGTCCCGGTGGTGGGACTGTGGGCCGCGTCCATGGCGTTTGACGAACGGTTGCAGCCCTTGCAGTGGCTGGGCGCGGCATGCGTGCTGGCGGGACTGGTCATCAACCAGGTCGGCGGACGCTGGCTGCGCACCCGCTGAATTTCCGCCACGGCTACCGGCCGCGTTTCAACGCTTCGGCGGATCGGACTACGTCAAATTTCCTAGGGACGTTGGCACCCTAGAGTTGTTCGAAGCGGATGTAACGCTTATCGGTGTACTCCCGGCGCGTGGTCATCTCGGTGACGTACGCGCCCGGGGGGCCGCGCCTCAGCCACTCCAACATGTGATCCACCTGGTCCGGCGTGCCCTGAATCAGGGCTTCCACCGTGCCGTCCAGCATGTTCTGCACCCAGCCCCTCGCCCCCAGCAAATGGGCGCGCCGCACCGTGGCGTGGCGATAACCCACGCCTTGCACCGTGCCGCTGACGGTGACGTGGACGGTTTCGAGATGGGAATCGGCTTTAGGGTCTTGCATGGGATGTCCTTCGGATGATGTGCCGCGCGCCGCGAGGTACGTAGGCGGAACCGGCTACAGCGGATGGTCTATAGGCCCGGCGGGCTTCGAAGCGATACGTTAGAGCACATGTCAAAACGTGCCAGCGGAAACGCCCACTACTAGAGCTTGGAGAAGCCATTATGGAAGAGACCAGTTTGTTGTCGGAAGCCGAGACAGCGCGCTACAGGGATCAGGGCTACCTAGCCCTGAAGGATATGTGCCCGCAGGACGAAGTGGGGTATATCCGGCGAACCCTGCTCGACCTGTTCGCGAACAAGACCGGCTACAACGAAGGCGCGCAGTATGACTTCGTGAGCCGGGACGATCCGTCCAAGCCCGCCAAATTTCCTAGCCTGCACGATCCGCGCCATTATGCCCCGGGCATCCTGAAGACCGTGTATCACGAGCGTACGCTGGAGCTTGCCCGCCAATTGCTCGGCCCGCAAGCCGCGCTCTACGGCGAGCATGCCTTGCTCAAGCCGGGCCCGCACGGTCCCGAAACGCCCTGGCACCAGGACGAGGCCTTCCGGTCGCCGGACTTCATCTACAACGAACTCAGCATCTGGCTGGCGCTGCAGCCGGCCACGATCGAAAACGGCTGCATGCAGTTCATGCCCGGCTCGAACAAATGGGACGTGCTGGAGCATCGCTCGCCGGGGGGGGACAAGACCCTGCATCCGCTGGAATGCTGCGGTGATTTTCCGCGCGAGCAGGCGGTGGCCGAGCCGCTGGACCCGGGCGGCATCACCGTCCATGACGCCCGCACGCTGCATTTCACGGGCCCCAACACGTCACAGTCGCCGCGTCTGGCTTACATCCTCATCTACAACACGCCGCCGGTCTACAAGCCCGGGCGCCGCGAGTTTCCGTGGCTGGAAGGCCGCTGGACCGACAGCCAGACGCGCAAGAAGCAATGGCACAAGCGCGGCGGGCTGGCGGTGGACGTGATGCGGCGCCTGCCGGGCGCGCGGCTCACCAGCCCGCGCTGGGTAGCGTGGGCAACGATACGCGCGGTCAGCAAAGTGTGGCCGCGATAGGGCTGGGCGTGCAGGGGCCGTAGAGCCCTTGCGCAAGGGGGGCGAACGGGGCCGGCAAGCGACGCTTGCCGGCCTCGGCGCGTATACTGGGCGGCGCCGCGCGGCGTTTACGCCTGGCGCGGCGGCAAGGCTGCCCACGGCTGGCGGCCCTGAAGCAAAAAAACAAGTCGCAGCTAGCGCACCCCAACCATTCCACAGACCACTCCATGACCGCTAACCTTTCTACGATCACCTGCATCGAAGATTTGCGCGTTGTCGCGCAGAAGCGCGTGCCGCGCATGTTCTACGACTACGCCGATTCCGGCGCCTGGACCGAAGGCACGTACCGCGCCAATGAAAGCGACTTTCACAAGATCAAGCTGCGCCAGCGCGTGGCGGTGAACATGGAAGGCCGGTCGCTGCGCACCACCATGGTGGGCCAGGACGTGGTCATGCCGCTGGCGATTTCGCCTACGGGCCTGACCGGCATGCAGCATGCCGATGGCGAGATCCTGGCGGCCAAGGCGGCAGCCGATTTCGGCGTGCCGTTCACCCTGTCCACCATGAGCATCTGCTCGCTGGAAGACGTGGCGCAAGCCACCAAGAAGCCGTTCTGGTTCCAGCTCTACGTGATGCGCGACCGCGAATTCGTGGCCAACCTTATCGACCGCGCCAAGGCCGCTGGCTGCTCGGCGCTGGTCCTGACGCTTGACCTGCAGATCCTGGGCCAGCGCCACAAGGACATCAAGAACGGCCTGTCGACGCCGCCCAAGCCCACGCTGGCCAACCTGATCAACCTGGCGACCAAGCCGCGCTGGTGCATGGGCATGCTGGGGACCAAGCGCCGTACCTTCGGCAACATCGTGGGCCACGCCAAGGGCGTGAGCGACCTGTCGTCGCTGTCGTCCTGGACGGCCGAGCAATTCGATCCCCGCCTGAGCTGGGATGACGTGGAATGGATCAAGCAGCGCTGGGGCGGCAAGCTCATCATCAAGGGCATCCTCGACGTGGAAGACGCGCACCTCGCCGCCAATAGCGGCGCCGACGCGCTCATCGTCAGCAACCACGGCGGCCGCCAGCTTGACGGCGCCATGTCGTCGATCGCGGCCCTGCCGTCGATCGCGGACGCTGTCGGCTCGAAGATCGAAGTATGGATGGACGGCGGCATCCGCTCGGGCCAGGACATCCTGAAGGCCGTGGCGCTGGGCGCCCGCGGCACCATGATCGGCCGCGCCTTCCTGTATGGCCTGGGCGCATACGGCCAGGCTGGCGTGACCCGCACGCTGGAGATCCTGTACAAGGAAATGGACACGACGATGGCGCTGTGCGGCCGCCGCTCGATCGAGCCCGGCGACCGCAGCATCCTGCTGCCGGGCACGTATCCGAACTGAGTCACGCCCCGCGTGGGGACACGGCCCGGACAGCGATGTCCGGGCCGTATTTTTTGGGGCGCGCCCCGGCGGTTCAAGCGCCGTTGCCGGCTCCCAGGAACTGGCTGGGGCGACGCAAGGCCGGGTCGAAGGGGTTGATCTGCGCCCCGACGGCGTCGGCCTCGCGGCGCAGCATTTCCACGATCAGGGGCAGGCGTTCATCGCTGATGCGTTCAAGAGGGGCGGCCACGCTCAGGGCCGCGACGGTGACGCCGTTCGGGTCCTGGACCGGCACCGCCAGCCCCGCGATGTTGGGAAACACGCCTTGGCCCTGGCTGCGCGCATAACGCAGTTCCAGGCATTCCTTGATGCGCACCCGCATGGAAATCTCGTCCACGAAACCCAGGTGGTGCAGCCGCGGGATGTTGAAGCGGATAACTTCTTCGCGCTCGGCCTCGGGCAGGCTGGCCAGCAGCACCAGGCCGCCCTGGCCCATGCCCAGCGGCACACGGCCGCCGATATCGCCCGTGTGCGAGCGCACGGGGAAAGCGCCGTCCACGCGGTCCACGCATACGGCATCGAAGCCGCTGCGCACCAACAGGAAGATGGTGTCGTTAAGCATGCCGGACAAGCGCAGCAAGGCAGGCCGGTACAGGGTCCGCAGGCTTGACTGGTGATTGCCGGCGGCGGCGGCCAGGGAGAAGAAGGCCACGCTCAGTTGATAGCCCTTGCTTTGCGCCGGCTGTTCCACCACGCCTTCCTGCATCAGCCCCTGCAGCACGCGGTGCACGGTGGCCTGGGCCTGGCCGGTGCGGGCGGCGATATCGGTCAGGCGCAGCTTTTCGCCCTTGGCGTCGGCCAGCACGCGCAGCACGGCGAACGCGCGCTGCAACACGCCCAGGCCGCTGGATTCGTCGAGCGCTTCTGATTTCTTCATTATGTATTTCCGATAATCAAAATATCTAGTCGTATTTTTATCAGGAAATTCGATTGAATGGAAATACAGAACCAAAAATTCGATTCTTCGGAAAACCCTAATTGACCCGAAGTTTTGGCCACTTCTAGACTGCCCCATCGAACAAGCCTTCAGGGGCGCCCGAGCGGCGAACACCTGGCGGCGCAAGGCCCGCTAGGGCTACGGGGTTTGGAATATGTCATTTCTGCGGCTGGACGATGTCTCCAAGAACTACGGCGACCTGCGCGTCGTCTCCGACCTGAATCTGTCGGTTGAAAAGGGCGAGTTCGTTTCCCTGCTGGGGCCGTCGGGTTGCGGCAAGACCACCACCCTGCAGATGATCGCCGGCTTTGCCGACGTGACGCGAGGCTCGATCACGCTGGACGGGCGGGACATCACCCACGCCAAGCCGAACACGCGCGGCCTGGGCATCGTGTTCCAGAGCTATGCGCTGTTTCCGCACCTGACCGTCACGGACAACGTCGCCTTCGGCCTGAAGATGCGCAACGTGGAACGCGCCGAACGCCAGGATCGCGTGCGCGAGGCGCTGGCGCTGGTCAAGCTGGACAAGCATGCGGACCGGTTTCCGCGCGAACTCTCCGGTGGCCAGCGGCAACGCGTGGCGCTGGCGCGCGCGCTGGTGATCCGGCCGCCGGTGCTGCTGCTGGACGAACCCCTGTCCAACCTGGATGCCAAGCTGCGCGAAGAAATGCAGTTCGAACTGCGCGGCATCCAGCGCAAGATCGGGACCACCACCGTCATGGTCACGCATGACCAGGCCGAGGCCCTGTCCATCAGCGACCGCGTGGTCGTCATGCAGGACGGCCGCGCCACGCAGGTGGATGCGCCCTATCGCATGTACGAACATCCCCAAAGCGAGTTCATTTCGCGCTTCGTGGGCAAGACCAACCTGTTGCCGGGCCGCGTGGCGCGTTGCGGCGCGCAGGCCGAGGTCGAGACCGGCGCCCTGAGCGTGCTTGTCGACGGCGAAGGCCTGCGCCACGGCGACACCGTGCAGTTGTCGCTGCGGCCGGAAAAGCTGGTGCCCGTGCCGGCCGGACAAGGCAAGCTGGCCTGCGTCGTCAACACGCGCTATTTCCTGGGCAGCCAATGGATGTACGACCTGGATTCGCCGGTGGGCGCGCTGACCATCCTGACCCCTAACGACGGCCGCCGCCCGCACGACGACGGCGAGGCGATCGGCCTGGACTGGGCGGACGGCGTGCTGCGCGTATTGCGCGCACCCGCGGGCGCGGCGGCAGAGGCCTGACATGGCGACCCTGACGCAACGCGGCGGCGCGGCCGCCGCGGCCAAGCCGCGCAACGAAGGCATGCTGGCCATCCTGGGTTCCATCCCGCTGGCCATCGTGTTCCTGACGCTGGTGCTGACGCCGCTGGCGCTGACCTTCGTGTTGTCCTTCCGCCCGTTCGACTACGCCACCGGCATCCAGCCCGGCCACACCGTCGAACACTATCTGGCGGTGGTGACCGACAGCTACTTCCTGGAGATCTTCTGGCGCACTTTCTGGATCGCCGGCGTCACCACGCTGATCTGCGTGCTGATCGGCGCGCCCGAGGCCTACATCCTGTCACGCATGGGCAAGCCCTGGCGTTCGATCTTCCTGTTGGTGGTGCTGTCGCCGCTGCTGATTTCGCTGGTGGTGCGCGCCTTCGGCTGGAGCATGCTGCTGGGGCCGGGCGGCGCGATCGGCAAGGCCGCCGCCGCATTGGGACTGGGGCCGCTGCTGTATACGCCCACCGCGGTCATCATCGGCCTGGTGCACGTGATGCTGCCGTTCATGGTGATTCCCGTCTGGACGTCCCTCCAGAAGCTGGACCCCGCCGTCGAGCATGCCGCGCTGTCGCTCAATGCCTCGCGCTTCCAGACGCTGACACGCATCGTGCTGCCGCAAGCCATGCCCGGCATCCTGTCAGGCAGCCTTATCGTCTTCGGCCTGTCGGCAAGTTCGTTCGCCATTCCCGCGTTGCTCGGCGGACGTCGCCTGAAGATGGTGGCGACCGTGGTGTACGACGAGTTCCTGACCGAGCTCAACTGGCCGCTGGGCGCGGCCATCGCGATCGTGCTGCTGGTGGTCAACGTGATCATCATGATGGCGTACAACCGCGTCGTCGAACGCTCTTACCGCCGCAGCCTCGGCTGAGCCCGCGCAAGGAATCGAACATGCAAAAGAACGGTCCCATCGCGCTGGCGTTCAACTTCCTGGTGGTGGCGTTCGTGTTGGCGCCGCTGGTCATCGTATGCCTGGTCGCGTTCACGCCGGAGACGACGCTCACGGTGCCCACCACCGACTTCTCGCTGCGCTGGTTTCATGCGGTATTCGAGCATCCCAATTTCATGCAGGCCTTCAAGAACAGCCTGTGGCTGGCCTTCCTGTCGGCCAGCATCGCCGTGTGCCTGGCCGTGCCCGCGGCCATCGCCATCACGCGCTACCGCTTTCCTGGCCGCGACGTCCTGAACGGCCTGTTCCTGTCGCCCCTGATGATCCCGCACCTGGTGCTGGGCGTGGCGCTGCTGCGCTTTTTCGCGCTGATGGGCATGGCCGGCAGTTTCCCGTGGCTGGTGGCCAGCCATGTGGTCGTCATCACGCCTTATGTGATGCGGCTGGTGATCGGCGCGCTGGTGGGCTTTGACCGGTCCATCGAGCACGCGGCCCTGTCACTGGGCGCCAGCCGCGCCACCGTGTTCTTCCAGGTGACCTTGCCGCTCATCATCCCGGGCGTGTCGGGAGGCTGGCTGCTGGCCTTCATCAACAGCTTCGACGAATTGACGATGTCGGTGTTCATCACCGCCCCGTCGACGATCACGCTGCCCGTGCGCATGTACATGTACGCCACGGAGTCTATCGACCCGATGATGGCCGCGGTGTCCGCGTTGGTCATCGGGCTGACCGCCGTGACCATGCTGCTGCTCGACCGTGTGTATGGACTGGACCGTGTACTGGTGGGGCAGAAATGACGCCGCCGCCGATTGCCGCAAAGGGACCGATTGCGCCATGGCAATACTGAAACGCCTGGCCGAAACCGGCCGGCCTCCTTTGACGTTCACCTTTGACGGACGGGCCTGCACGGCCCTGGCCGGCGACACCGTGCTGACGGCCGTGCTGACGCAGGTCGACCATCTGCGCCATTCGGAATTCGGCGGCGCTCCGCGCGCGGGCTTCTGCATGATGGGGGCGTGCCAGGACTGCTGGGTACAACTTGAGGACGGCGACCGCGTGCGCGCCTGCTCCACTTACATCGAGCCGGGCATGCGTCTGCAAAGCGTTCCGCTGGCACCCGCGTCGACGCCGGGCTCGCTAGCGGCCACCGCCTGGCCCGAGGACGACGCGCCATGAGCAGGGTGATGCCTGTGATCGTCGGTGCGGGGCCCGCCGGCGTGCGCGCCGCGCAGGCGTTGGCCGCGCAAGGATTGCGGCCCGTGATCCTGGACGAAGGGCTGCGCCCCGGCGGGCAGATCTACCGGCAGCCGCCGCCCGGATTCTCCCGCCCGAAATCTGCTTTGTATGGCTTTGAGCATCGCAAGGCCGATGCCGTGCATCGCGCCATGGACAGTTTGTTGCCACAGGTGGAGTACCGTCCGGGCTGCCTGGTCTGGAACATCGAGGGTAAGACGCTGGACGTCCTGCGCGACGGCATCAGCACGTCGATTCCGTACACGCACCTGATCCTGGCCACGGGTGCCACCGATCGGGTGCTGCCGTTTCCCGGCTGGCTGACACCCGGCGTCTACACCCTGGGCGGGTCGCAAGTGGCCTTGAAGCACCAGGGTTGCGCGATCGGCTCCCGTGTGACGTTCATGGGGACCGGCCCCCTGCTCTATCTGGTGGCGTACCAGTACGCCAAAGCCGGCGCCCGGGTGGCCGCGGTGCTGGACACGTCGCGTTTCGGCGACCGTCTGGCGGCCCTGCCCGGCATGCTGCGCGCGCCCGCCCTGCTGGGCAAGGGGCTCTACTACATGGCATGGCTGCGCGCGCATGGCGTGCCGTTGCGTAGCGGCGTGCGTCCGGTTGCGGTGCAAGGCGATACGCGCGTCACGGGTCTTTCCTACAGCCAGGGCGGTCAGGTGCACACGGTGGACTGCGACGCGGTGGCCTATGGGTTGGGGCTGCGCTCGGAAACCCAGCTTGCCAGCCTGGCCGGATGTGAATTCGAATTCAATACCCGGGACCGTAACTGGGTCCCCCGCCGCGATGCGGCCGGGCGCAGCAGCGTGGCCGGTGTCTATGTGGCGGGAGACGGCGCGGCGATCGGCGGCGCCGATGCGGCCGAGCTGGCGGGCGAACGCGCGGCGCTGGCCTTGCTGGAAGACACGGGTCATGCGCACGATGCGCGGCGCGCGCGGGAGCTTGAGGCCGGGCTTGCCGCCAATGGGCGCGTGCGCGCGGCGCTAGAGCGCGCTTTTCCGTTCCCGGAAGACTGGGCCACCGGCATCGCCGACGATACGGTCATCTGCCGTTGCGAAGAGGTCTCCGCGGGCACGGTCCGCCAGGCCGTCCGCGAAACCGCCGCGCAGGAAATGAACCGGCTGAAGGCGCTGACGCGCGTGGGGATGGGACGTTGTCAGGGCCGCATGTGCGGCGCCGCGGCGGCCGAGGTGCTGGCGCATGCCGTCGGCTGCGCTCCGGCGGAAGTGGGGCGGCTGCGCAACCAACCACCGGTCAAGCCTGTCCCGGTGCGCGTGGTGTCCCTTGAGCGCCCGAAAAAGGTGTCGGCATGATCCAGCGGATCGATACCGAGGTTGCCATCATCGGCGGCGGCATCGTCGGCGGCAGCGCCGCGCTGTTCCTGCGCCGCCAAGGCATTCCCGTGGTGCTGCTGGAGGCCGCGCTGTGCGGCGCCAAGGCCAGCGGCGTGAACTATGGCGGCGTGCGCCGCCAGGGACGCGGGCTGGAACAGATGCCATTGACGCGGCGCGCGCACGAGCTGTGGGGCCAACTGCCGGAGCTGATCGGCATCGACGGGGAATACGTGCGGTCAGGCCATCTCAAGCTGGCCTGCTCGGAAGCGGACCTGGCCGCGCTGGAGGCCTACCGCGAGCGCACCCGAGGCTTTGGCATGCACCTGGAAATGCTGGACCGCCGGGCGCTGGCTCAGCGTTTCGGCTGGCTGGGCCGGCACGTCGCGGGCGGCTCGTTTTGTCCAGACGACGGTCACGCCAATCCGCGGCTCGTATCGCCCGCCTTTGCGCGCGCGGCCAGCGCCCTGGGCGCCGACGTGCGCGAGGGCGTGAGCGTGACATCCGCACGCCATGACGGGTTGCGCTTCATTGTGCGCGCGGGCGACGCGCTGGAAGTGCGGTCGCGCTACCTGCTCAATTGCGCGGGCGCCTGGGCGGGACGCTTCGCCGAGGGTTTCGGGGAAGCCGTTCCCGAAACCTCCATCCATCCCCTGATGATGGTGACCGAACCCCTGCCCGTGTTCATGAGCGTGAGCCTCGGCGTGCAGGGAGGCGGCATCTACGCGCGCCAGGTCGCGCGCGGCAACTGCGTGATCGGGGGCGGACGCGGCGTGTCCCTGGATCCCGATTTCGCCCGCCCCGGGCGCGCCAACCTGGGCACGCTGATGGCCAATGCCGCCAAGCTGCTGCCCGTGCTGCGCGGCGCGCAGGTCATCCGCTTCTGGACGGGCGTGGAAGGCAATATGCCCGACCACAACCCGGTGCTGGGCCCAAGCGCCACCGTGCCCGGACTGTTCCACGCATTCGGCCTGTCGGGCGCCGGTTTCCAGATCGGTCCCGCCGTGGGCGAGGTGCTGTCGGAACTGGTCGTCAACGGACATTCTTCCATTCCTATCGATGCCTTCCGCATTGAACGATACGCGGCCGCCGCTCACGGCGCCGTGGCTCGGCCTGAACGTGTTCGTGAGCAAACGCAGGAGTCACCATGATGGATAAGAAACAGGGCGCGAAGCGTCCGAGCAAGGGGAAACGGCTGCTGGGCGCGGCGGTGATGACGCTGCTGTCGGCCGGAGCCATGGCGCAGCAGAAGACGCTGTACGTGGGCATGAACGGCGGCGACATGGAGCGCGCTTTCACGCAACACGTGTTCCCGGAGTTCGAAAAGGCGAACAACGTCAAGGTCGTCGTCGTGCCCGGCACGTCGACCGACGTGCTGGCCAAGGCGCAGGCCTACAAGGACAAGCCCCAGATGCACGTCATGTTCCTGGACGACGGCATCATGGCGCGCGCCATTTCCATGGGCCTGTGCGAACAGCTGAATGATGATCCGGTGCTCAAGGAGCTTTACCCCACCGCCGTGATGAAGGACCGCATGGCGGCCGGCATCGACATCGGCATGACGGGCCTGGGCTACAACACCAAGATGTTCGCGGACAAGGGGTGGGCGCCGCCGACCTCGTGGATGGACCTGGCGGATCCGAAGTACAAGGGCAAGGTCGTGTTCCAGTCGGCGTCCGGCAGCACCTTCGGGCTGCATGGCTTCCTGATGTTCAACCGGATCGAAGGCGGCACCGATCAGAATTACGAGCCGGGCTTCAAGAAGTGGCCGTCCACCATCGGCCCCAACGTGCTGGAGTACATCCCCAACTCGGCCAAGCTTGCTGAAATGATCCAGTCCAATGAAGCTGCGATCTTCCCGCTGACGCCCACCGCCATCGCCCGCCTGAAGAAGCGCGACATCCCGGTGGAATACGCCCAGCCCAAGGAAGGTTCCGTCATCCTGATGGTGGGCGAATGCGTCATCGCCAAGAACAGCGAACCGGAACTGTCCCAGAAGCTGGCGCTGTATCTGCTGTCGGCGAAGGCCCAGGCGAAGGCGCTGGAGATGGGCGGTCATTTCCCGTCCAACAAGAACGTCCAGGCGCCTGCCGACAGCGTTGAAGCGCTCAAGCGCTTCCAAGGCTACATGGCGAACGCTAAGATCCTGGACTGGGATCAGATCAACGCGGCCCGGCCGGCCTTCAACGCCCGCTGGAACCGCACGGTCGAACGTTGACGGCAGCGCGGCGCGCCGCCTGTGGATAAACCGCAGGCGCGCCCCGCGCGGCACGGCCAGGGCGCACGCGCCCGCAGACAGGCAAGGACCAGCATGCGGCTCATCATCAACTCCGGCGGCCCCCAGGCAATCGACGAATGGCGCGCGCGGTTCGGCGCGTTCGCGCCCGAACTGGACGTGGTGGGCTGGCACGAGGACGTGGACCCCGCCAGCGTGGACTACGCACTGGTCTGGGCCCCGGACGCCGGCCGCCTGGCCACCTTCTCCAACCTGAAACTCATCATCAGCGCGGGCGCCGGCGTGGACCACCTCCTGGCCGACCCGGCGCTGCCCCGCCACCTGCCGATCGCGCGCATGGTCACCGCCCGCACGCAGACCGAAATGGCGGAATTCGTGCTCACCAGCGCGCTGATGCTCACCCGCGACATCAAGCGCATTGTGGAGAACCAGGCGCGCCGCCACTGGGAGCTGTTCGACTCCCTGCGCGTCGCCGCCGATGTGCGCGTGGGCATCATGGGCCTGGGCCACCTGGGCGTGGCGTCCGCCCAACTGCTGGCGCGCGTGGGCTTTCCCGTGAGCGGCTGGTCCCGCGGCGCCAGCACGCTGCCGAGCATGCCTTCATATGCAGGCCAAGAGCAATTCGGCGAATTCCTCGCCCACACCGACCTGCTCGTCTGCCTTCTGCCCGCCACCGACGCCACCCGCGGCATCCTCAACCGCGCCACGCTGTCCCAACTGCCCGCGGGCGCCAGCCTGATCAACGCCGGCCGCGGCTCGCACATGGTGACCCAGGACGTGATCGACGCGCTCGACAGCGGCCAGCTGCGCCAGGCCGTCCTGGACGTCTTCGAAACGGAACCGCTTCCGCCCGAGTCTCCCCTCTGGTCCCATCCGGGCATCATCGTCTCGCCGCACAGCGCCGCCATTCCCGACCGCAAGGAGCGGGCACGCCACACCGCACTGCTGATCGCCGCCAACGAACGCGGCGAACCGCTGCCCAACATCTACGACCCGGTGCGCGGGTATTGAATAGGCAGGGGTGATGCGTTGCGAAGGGCGTTTGCGGCAGACCCCATCGCGGGCCGCCGACTCGAAAAACCGCAAAATCCGCAAACCCGCCAAAGCTACATTGCCCTCCAAGGAGCAAGCATGAAGCCCGAGACCCGAACCCTCTACGCCCAACGCCTCGACCCGGTCCTGCGGTGGCTCGCCAGCAACCCCGATGCCGATCCCGACCTGCATCGGCTTGCCGACCTGGCCTGCCTGTCGCCGTATCACTTCCATCGCGTCTACCGCGCCATGGTGGGGGAGACGGTGAACGCCACGGTCCAGCGCATCCGCATGCATCGCGCAGCGGTCGCGCTGGCGGGCACGCAGGCGCCGCTGAGAGACGTTGCGCAACGCGCTGGATACGAATCGGACGCCGCCTTCAACCGGGCATTTGGCGCAGCCTTCGGCATCCCGCCGGGCCGGTATCGGGCGGCTCGCTCCCTCCCCCTCGACCCCAAGGAGTTTGCCATGTACCCCATCGCCATCGAGAACTTTCCCGGCGTCACGCTGGCCGTCCTGCCGCACCGCGGCGGCTACCAGGATATCGGGTCCACGTTCACCCGCGCCTTCATGCTGGCCGTCAGCCGTGGAATCGCCACGCCCGACGCCATCGGCTTTGGCGTGTACTTCGACGACCCCGAACAAGTGCCGGAAAGCCAGCTTCGTTCCCTGGCCGGCATGCCTGTCGAACCCGGCGAGGATCTGGGCGGAGAACTGGAGCGCTTCGAGATACCCGCTGGCCGCTGCGCCGTCCTGACCTACACGGGCCCCTACAACGAGATGGGCAAGCCCTACAACTGGATGTTCTCGGAATGGCTGCCCGCCAGCGGCATGGTGCCGGCCGATTTCCCGATGTTCGAACAGTATGTGAACGACCCGCGCATCACCCCGCCCGCGCAGTTGCAGACCCGCATCCATCTGCCCTTGAAATAAGCGGACGGGCCGCCCGCCCTACCCGAGCACGCCGGACAGGTACTGCCGCAGCCAGGCGTGCGCGGGATCGTCCTGGTAGCGTTCGTGCCAGTACAGCGACACCGCGATGGGCGGCAGCGTCAACGGCACCTTCTGGGTGACGATGCGCGCGCTGCCGGACATCGCCTTCGCGATACTGACGGGCATGGTCGCGATCAGATCCGAGCCTTCGACGATGAACGGGCATACCAGATAGCTGGACAGCGTGGCCACGATCTTGCGGCTGCGGTTCTGCCCCATCAGGATGCGATCGATCGCGGTGCTGAAATAGCGGGTGTGCGCGGCCAGGTCCAGGTGCCCATAGCTGAGGTACGCGTCCAGGTTCCAGCGCTTGCGCAGGCACGGATGCCCTTCGCGCACGATGCACACCGCCGGCTCCTGGTAGAGAAAGCGCGTGCGCAGGTCCGGCGCCGGATCGGGGAAATAGCCCGCGATCAACTCCACATGATTCGTGTCCAGCATGCTCAAGCCATGCTGCGGGCGCGCGGGCAGGATCTGGAGCTGGAAGTGAGGCGCATCCATCGCCAGCCTGGGGATCAGCTTGGGCAGCAAGGTGAACTGCACGTAATCGGTGGCATAGAGCGACAAAGTGCGCGAAGAATGCGCCGGGTCGAAGGCCTCGCGCGTGCGGGTCGCGCGGTGCCACCCTTCGAGCAGCGGCTTGAAATTCTGGTGCAGTTCCAAGGCGCGCAGCGTGGGCTGCCAGGCGCCGCCCTCGCGCACCAGCAGCGGATCCCCGAATAGCTGGCGCAGCCGGTTCATCGCCGCGCTCATCGCAGGCTGGCTGATGTTCAGCGCTTCCGCCGCCCGTGAAACGTTGCGGCAGGTCATCAGGGCATCGAAATGCAGAAGCAGATTCAGGTCCGGATTCTTCACAACCATGCACCTATAAGTGGCATCTATACAAATATAAACCTGTAGGACTGCTGTCATCACGGCCACAAGCCTAGGATGACCCTGTTGTTGCAGCGAACCAAGGCCTGGCACGCATGATCCGGCCACAAGGAAGTTCTATCAACAAGGGGAAACCTAGCCATGAACCAAGGGCTTATACGTAGTTGCTGTCGCATTGCCGCCGGCGTCGCGCTAGTCGCGGCAGCCGGGTCCGCCAGCGCGGCCTGGCCGGATAAGGTCATCCACATCGTGGTGCCGTTCGCCGCGGGCGGGTCCACGGACCTGATCGCGCGCAAGGTGGCCGAAGGCCTGGGCCAGCGCCTGGGCGCCAACGTCATCGTCGAAAACCGGCCCGGGGCCGGCGGCACCGTCGGCACGGAGTACGTGGTCCGCCAGCCGCCGGACGGCTACACCATCCTGATGGGCTCTGTCAGCACGCATGGCAGCGCGCCCTGCGTGTATTCCAAGCTGCCCTACGACCCCGTCAAGGATTTCACGCCGCTGGCGGTGGTGGCGACCATCCCCAACGTGATGTCGGTGAACCAGTCCGTGCCTGCCCGCAATCTGCAGGAGTTCGTGGCCCTGTTGAAGAAGGAGCCGGAGAAATACTCCTTCGCGTCCAATGGACAGGGCACCTCCAACCACCTCGCCGCCGAGCTTTTCAAGACGACCGCGGGCGTATCGATGGTGCATGTGCCCTATCGCGGCTCGGGTCCGGCGTTGATCGACCTCGTCGGGGGGCAGATCAACATGATGATGGACGTCGTGATGACGTCCTACCCCTACATCAAGGACGGCAAGATCAAGGCGCTGGCGGTGACCTCACCGCAGCGGTCGCCCATGCTGCCCGATGTGCCCACGGTGGCCGAATCAGGCTATCCGGGCTACGAGGCCATGGTGTGGTTCGGCATGCTGGCGCCCGCCGGCCTGCCGGAGCCCGTGCGCGCAAAGCTGACCGACGGCCTGGTGCAGACCTTGCACGCGCCCGCCATGAAGACCTACCTGGAGCAGCAGGGCGCCCAGGTGTCGGACGTGGCCGGGCCGGCCTTCGGCGCCATGATCCAGGACGAGATCGGCAAATGGTGCAAGGTCGTGAAGAAAGCCGGCATCCGCCTGGATTGACTCCTTGACGCACCGCCGGCTGCGCGCGTGGCGCGGCCGGGAATCCTGTTGCCGCGAGGCGCGTCCTCGCGGCAATGCAAGACCGCAATTTTTCAGGAAAGAACGATATGTATCGCATAGGGATAGACGTCGGAGGCACGTTTACCGATTTCACGATGATCGACGAGGGCGCGGGCGTGGTGCACTTTCACAAGGTGCCTTCGACGCCGCACGATCCTTCGGAGGCCATCGCGACGGGCATCGGCCAGATGCTCGCGGACCATGACGTGGCACCCTCGCAGGTGTCGCACGTGGGACATGGAACCACGGTGGCGACCAACCTGATCATTGAACGCAAGGGCGCGCGCGTCGGCCTGATCACCACGCGCGGCTTTCGCGACGTGCTGGAGATCGGGCGGCAGACCCGGCCGCATCTGTATGACTACAGCGTGGGCAAGCCGCCCGTCGCCGTGCCGCGCGAATTCCGCGCGGAAGTCGACGAGCGCGTCAATGCCGCCGGCGAGGTGCTGACCGAGCTGGATGAGGCGCAGGTGCGCGCCGCCGCCCGCCGGTTCGCGCAGGCGGGCATCGAGGCCGTGACGATCTGCTTTCTGCACGCCTACCGCAACCCGGCCCACGAGCGGCTCGCGGCGCGGATCGTGGCCGAGGAAATGCCCGGCGCGTACATCAGCCAGTCGTCCGAAGTGCTGCCCGAATTCCGCGAGTACGAACGCCTGTCCACCACGGTGCTCAATGCGGCGGTGGGGCCGAAGATGGCGCGCTACCTGGAACGCTTCCTGCAGCGCGTGCGTGAACTGGATATCGCCCACGAACCGCACACCATCCATTCCAATGGCGGCCTGATGTCGATTGCCACGGTGCGCCAGTATCCGGTTCGTACCTGCCTGTCGGGACCGGCGGCGGGCGTGGTCGGCGCGGCCGCCGTCGGGCGCGCCATCGGCAGCCTGAACCTGGTGACGTTCGACGTGGGCGGCACTAGCACGGACGTCTCGCTGGTGTGCGAGGGGCGCCCGCTTTTTACCTCGCACCGCCACGTGGCCGGCTATCCCGTCAAGACGCCGATGGTCGACATCCACGTCATCGGCGCGGGCGGCGGCAGCATTGCATGGCTGGACGACGCGGGCGCGCTGAAGGTGGGCCCGCACAGCGCGGGCGCCGTGCCCGGACCCGTGGGTTATGGACGGGGCGGCCAGGAACCCACCATCACCGATGCCGAGATCGCGCTGCAGCGCCTGAACCCCGTCGCCCTGCTCAACGGGCGCATGCCGGTGCACGCCGAGGCCGCGCGCCAGGTCATCGAGCAGCGCGTGGCCCAGCCCCTGGGGCTGGACATGGAAGCGGCGGCCGAGGGCATCCTGCGCATCGCGGCGGCGAACATGAGCCGCGCCATCCGCGCCGTTTCCACCGAACGCGGCTATGACCTGTCGCGCTTCGCGCTGTACGCCTATGGCGGCGCGGGCCCGTTGCATGCGGTGGAGGTCGCGGAGGAATGCGGCATTCCCGTGGTGATCGTGCCGCAGGAACCGGGCACGATGTGCGCGCGCGGCATTCTGTTGAGCGATATCTCGTTCGACTTCGTGCAAAGCGAGATCTCGCTGGCCAGCGACGATAGCTGGCCCGCCATCTCCGCGATCTTCGACGGGCTCCGCGCGCAGGCCGACACCTGGCTGGATGAAGAACGCGTGGAACCCGCGCTGCGCGTGTGCCACAGTGCCATCGACGCCCGCTACGAAGGCCAGAATTTCGAGGTGCAAGTCAGCCTGGACGACACCGGCGCGGGCGCCTACGCGGAATTTGCGCGGCGTTTCGCGCAGGCCCACGAGCGCGAGTACGGCTATACCGTGGACGATCGCAAGGTGCAGATCATCAACTGCCGCATGCAGGCGGTTGGACAGGTGGTGAAGGCGCCGCTGGCGCCGCGCCACATCGGCGGCGAGTTGGACGACGCGAAGCAGGGCCAGCGCAAGACCTACTTCGGTCCCAAGCACGGCTGGCTTGAAACACCCGTGTACGACCGGGACCGCGTGCCCACCGGCGCGCGCTTCACCGGCCCCGCGCTGCTCGAGGAAATGAGCTCGACGACCGTGGTGGGCGTAGGCCAGCACGCAAGCGTCGACGAATACGGCAACCTGATCATCCGTCTGCAAGGAGGCTCGCATGATGAAGCCTGACCGAATTGAATCCTCCGATGCCGGGGCAAGCCCGGCCCTGTCCGACCCGATCGGTATGGAGGTGTTCTGCAACCGCCTCCTGTCCATCACCGAGGACATGAACAACACGCTGGTGCGCGCGTCGTTCTCGACCAATATCAAGGAGCGCAAGGATTGCTCCGTGGCCCTGTTCGACGCCGCGGGCCGGCTGGTGGCCCAGGGCACGCAGATCCCGCTGCACCTGGGCTCGCTGGACGGCGCGATGGGCGCCATTCTGCGCACTTTCGCGGCGGACGGCATCCGCGACGGCGATGTCTTCATCTGCAACGATCCCTATCTTGCTGATGGCAGCCACCTGCCCGACATCAATATCGTCACGCCGGTGTTCTGGGACGGCGCGCTGCGCTTTTTCGCGGCGAATATCGCGCACCATTCGGACGTCGGCGGCGCGGTGCCCGGCTCGATCGCGGGCGGCCTGAAGTCCATCTTCGAGGAGGGCATCCGCATCCCGGCCTGCCGCATTGCGCGCTATGGCGAAACGGACGAGGACATGCTGCGCCTGATCTGCGCGAACACCCGCGACCCGGAAGAGCGCGTGCTGGATCTGCGCGTGCAGATGGCCACCAACCGACGGGGCGCGGCGGCGGTGCAAGGGCTGATCCGCCAGATGGGCCTGGATGCGGTCCTGCGCTCCGTGGACGATGTGATTGCCTATACGCGGCGCAGATTGCTGAACCGCATCGCCGAGCTGCGTCCAGGCAGCTATACGTTCCGCAGCGACCTCGACGACGACGGCATGGGCGGGGACCCGGTGCCGATCCAGGTGACGCTGACCGTCAGCCCCGGCAACCTGCATTTCGACTTCGACGGCTCGGGCAAGCAGGCGCGGGGCGCCATGAACCTGCCGTTCAACGCCTTGCGCGCCTGCGTCTATTACGCCGTCAAGGCGCTGCTGGACCCGGACCTGGCGCCCAATGCCGGCCTGTTCGATCCCATCACCCTGTCGGCGCCGGTCGGCACCATCACCAATCCCGAACATCCGGCGGCGGTGGGCGCGCGTTCCATCACCGCGCAGAAGGTGGCCGGCGCGATCTTTGGCGCCTTCCGGGGCCTGCTGCCGCCGGAAAAAACGATGGCGTCCAGCAACGACTGCTGCCCCGCCATCGTGTTCTCCGGCCGCTGGCGCGAGCGCGCCGGGCATTTCGTCTATCTCGAAACACTGGGCGGCGGCGCGGGCGCGCGTTTCGACGCCGACGGGATGGACGCGGTGCACGTGCACATGACCAATACATCCAACCTGCCGGTGGAGGCGTTGGAGAACGAATACCCGCTGTTGATGGACGAGTACGCAATGATCCAGGACTCGGGCGGCGCCGGCCGCACGCGCGGCGGCATGGCGATCGCCAAGCAGATCCGCGCGGTGGGGCCGGGCATCGTGTTTTCGGCGCGCTCGGACAGCCATACGGTGGGCGTGGCGGCCGGCGTGGACGGCGGCGGCGATGGGCGCCGTGCGCGGCTGATCCGGAATTTCGGCACGCCCCAGGCGCAGGAACTGTTTTCCAAGACCGCCAACATTGCGCTGGAGCCGGGCGAGAGCGTGCGCATTGAAACCCCGGGCGGCGGCGGCTATGGCGCACCCGCGCAGCGGCCGCGGGCGCGTATCGAACAGGATCTGGCGGACGGCAAGATCAGCGCCGAGGCGGCGCGCACGGATTACGGCGTGTCCGCCTGACCGGGAGGCCGTGCGTCAGCCCACGTTGAGCGTCATGGAGTACTTCATCTTGTCGTGCGGGAACGTGGTGATGGTGGCCAGCAGCAGCACGCCGCCGTCGCCATAGTAGCGGCGGGTGATGACGAATCCCGCCGTGCCGGAGTCGACTTGGAGCTGCTTGGCGATGGTTGCGTTGATGGGGGTCGCCGAGAACTCCTGGTTGACCTCGGTGATGCGGTCGCCGAAGTGGTCTTCGATCAGCCGCAGCAGCGAGATCCGTGATTTCACGTCCACTCGCACGTCTGAATGCACGGGATCCGCGTAGATCAGCGTGCAGGCGGCGGCCGTGTCCTGGTCGTCGAGGGTCTTGATGGAATTGATATGCAGCCAGGGAAGGCCGGACTCGCAGCCCAGCACTTGCGCCAGGCGCCGGGTCAGCTTGACGGTGCGCACGTCCTGCACCAGCAGGGCGGCGTTGCGCGCGTACTGCAGCAGGTCCGGAAACTGCGATATGCGCTGTGTGAAGCGCGTGCTGGCGCGCGCGGTTTCCACGCGCGTGCCGACGCCTGGGCGCCGGGACACCATCCCGGCCACGGTCAGCATGCGGATGGCTTCACGGATGGTGTGGCGGCTGGCGCCGAATTGTTCGCACAGCTCGTGTTCGGTGGGAAGCAAGGTCATGACGGGATAACGCCCGGCGCTGATGTCCTGGGAGAGCGTTTGATAAATGCTCTTGTAGCGCGGCCCGCCTGCCGGGAGGGCGGGTGCCTGCGCGCCAGGCCGGCCGCGCGCTTCCCGCGCTCCGCCGGGGCTGGCCGTGCGCTCGGAGGATCGGGTCATGGGAAAGGCTCCTTGATTGTTTTATAGGGTTTGTACGGAAAATAACCGATTGACAAGGCACTCTGGCTGGATCCATTATTTGTCCGGACATTCATGTACGGACAAATTGTACGGCGGACATGAAGTCACCGGGCGACAAATCAGGCGGTTCTTGCAGTTCTCTTCCAATATCCGGGGGTTTTCATGAGCAAGGTACTAGCAGTGCTCGCAGCGGCGGCAATCGCCGCAGGGCTGGGCGCCAACGCGCAGGCGCAGCAGAAATTGGTGGTGGCCGGGTACGGCGGATCTTTCGAAGACATCATGCGCAAGGACATCTTTCCGCCCTTCGCCAAGCAGCACGGCGCCGAACTGGATTATGTGGCCGGCAACTCCACCAACACGGTGGCGCGCCTGCAGGCGCAAAAGAGCAATCAGCAGATCGACGTGGCCATCATCGACGATGGCCCCATGTATCAGGCCATTGCGCTGGGGTTCTGCGAACCCATCAAGAACCTGCCCGCGGACGATATCTACAGCACCGCCCGCTACAAGGATGACAAGGCAGTCGCCATCGGCATCGTGGCCACCGGCATCATGTACAACAAGAAGGTCTTCGACGAGAAGAAATGGGCTCCGCCCACGTCCTGGAAGGACCTGAAAGACCCCAAGTACAAGAAGCAGCTCGTCATCCCTCCGCTCAACAATACCTACGGCTTGCACTCGCTGGTCGAGTACGCCCGCGAAGGCGGCGGCGGCGAAAAGAACATCGACGCCGGCTTCACCACGTTCAAGAACGAGGTCGGCCCGAACGTGCTGGTCTATGAACCCTCGCCCGGCAAGATGACCGAGCTGTTCTCCAGCGGCCAGGCAACGATCGCCGTGTGGGGCAGCGGCCGCGTCAAGGCCTTCGCCGACACGGGCTTCCCGGTGGGCTTCGTGTATCCGCAAGAGGGCGCCTATGCCTTGCTGTCTTCCGTGTGCCCCGTCGCCAAGGCCAAGACGAACCCGCTTGCCCAGGCCTTCGTGCAGTACCTCGTGACGCCAGAGGTCCAGGAAAAACTGGCTTCCGCCTACGGCTATGGCCCCGTCAACAAGAAGGCCAAGGTGACCGACGATCCGCGCGTCCCGCTGCCTATCGGCAAGCGTGCCGCCGACCTGATCGTCATCGATTGGGACACGGTCAACCAGAACCGGGATGACTGGAACAAGCGCTGGACACGGGAAATCGAGCGCTGAGCGTCTGCGGGCAACGGGCGGCGCTTGCGCCGCCACCGGGAGCATTCATGACCTATCTTGTGCTGGACCGCCTGAGCAAACGCTACGGCGACACGACCGCCGTCGAAGACCTGAGCCTGTCGGTCACGCAGGGCGAGTTCATATCCCTCCTGGGCCCGTCGGGCTGCGGCAAGACGACCACCCTGCAGATGATCGCCGGGTTCGTCGAGCCCACCGGCGGCAGCATCGTGCTCAACGGCAAGGACGTCAGCAAGGTGCCCGCCAACAAACGGGGGCTGGGCATGGTGTTCCAGAACTACGCCCTGTTTCCGCACATGACGGCATCCGAGAACGTGTCCTTCGGATTGGAGATGCAGCGGGTGAAGAAGGATGAACGCGAGGCACGGGTGGCTGATGCGCTCAAGCTGGTCGGCCTGTCGCATCTGGCCGGCCGCCACCCGGCACAGATGTCCGGCGGGCAGCAGCAGCGCGTGGCGCTGGCGCGTGCGCTGGTCATCCGGCCCAGCGTGCTGCTGCTGGACGAGCCGCTCTCCAACCTGGATGCCAAGCTGCGCGAGGAAATGCAGTTGGAACTGCGCAGCATCCAGCGCACGGTGGGCACCACCACGATCCTGGTGACGCACGATCAGTCCGAGGCACTGGCGCTGTCGGACCGCATCGTGGTGATGAACCAGGGGCGTGTCGAACAGGTGGCGGAGCCGTTCGCTGCCTATGAAGGGCCGGCCAGCCATTTTGTGGGCGGCTTCCTGGGCAAGGCGAATGTGTTCACGCCGCAGGCCGAACAATACGAAAGCGAGACCCGCGCACGCATCGGCGAGGCGCATATCGCCATGGACGGCGCGCCCGTGCCGCGCGGCCCGGTGATCGTGCGGCCCGAGAAGATCCTGTTTTCCGAGCCCGCGGCCTGTGCCCTGCCCGGCCGCATGAAGACGCGCGTGTTCCAGGGCAACCATTGGCTGTGCCAGGTGGAAACCTCCGTCGGCGAGGTGATGGTGATCCGGCAGAACGACGGGGTGCCCGTGCCCGCCGAGGGTGAACCGGTGCATCTGCGCTGGCGCGCGCAGGACATGTGCGCCGTGTCCGCCGCCACCGGACCGCAAGGCCGCCCATCATGAACGCGCGCACCAATCCATGGGTGCTGAGCGCACCGGCGCTGGTGGTGTATGCCACGTTCCTGGTGGTGCCGATGGCGCTGGTGTTCCTGATCAGCTTTTTCGACTTCCAGTTCTACGGCGGCATGCAGGCCACCTTCACCTGGAAGAACTACATCGAGATCCTGACCGACAGCTACTACTACGAGATCTACGCGCGCACGTTCGGCGTCGCGGCGGCCGTGACGCTGGCGTGCCTGGTGCTGGGCACGGCGGAAGCCTATGTGCTGTCGCGTATGGCCAATCCGTGGAAGGGGTTGTTCCTGATGGTGGTGCTGGGCCCGCTGCTGATCTCGGTGGTGGTGCGCACGCTGGGGTGGGCACTGCTGTTCGGGTCGACCGGCCTGATCAACAAGGCGCTGATGGGCATCGGGCTGATCTCATCACCCATCGACCTGATGTACAGCAACCTGGGCGTGGGCATTGCGCTGACGCACGTGCTGGTGCCGTTCATGGTGATTTCGGTCTGGGCGTCGCTGCAGCGGATCAATCCGTCCACCGAGGCGGCCGCGCTGTCGCTGGGCGCCAGCCAGTTCACCGTGGTCCGCCGCGTCATCGTGCCGCAGGTGATGCCGGGCATCCTGTCGGGCGCGATCATGGTGTTCGCGATGGCGGCAAGCTCGTTCGCCACGCCAGCCATCATCGGCGGCCGCCGCCTGAAGAATGTGGCCACGGCCGCCTACGACGAATTCCTGAACACCCTGAACTGGCCGCTGGGCGCGGCGCTGGCGGTGGTGCTGTTGCTGGCGACCGTGGTGGTGCTGCTATCGGCCAACCGCATCATCGAGCGCAAGTACGGCGTCGTGTTCAATCAGGCGGGGGGCTGACATGCAATTCCGCAACGGTCCCATCGGGCTGCTCTTCCACACCCTGTTCATTCTCTTCATCCTGGCGCCCATCGTCATGGTGTGCGCGGTGGCGTTCACGTCGGAAGGCTTCATCTCGCTGCCATCCGGGGGACTGTCCCTGCGCTGGTTCCGCGCCATCCTGGACAACCCGCGCTTCATCGAGGCGTTCTGGTTCAGCCTGGGGCTGGGCACCTTGTCGGCCACGCTCGCGATCGGCCTGGCCGTGCCCAGCGCGCTGGCGCTGGCGCGCAACCGTTTCCGCGGACGCGAGGCCCTGGTGGCGTTCTTTCTTTCCCCGCTGATGATCCCGCATGTGGTGCTGGGCCTGGCCTTCCTGAAGTTCTTCACGACGGTGGACCTGGCGGGCACCTATGTGGGGCTGGTGATCGCGCACGTGATCCTGGTCATGCCCTACGCCTTGCGCCTGGTGCTGGCCTCGGCCGCCGGGATCGACCCGGCGCTGGAGCGCGCCGCGCAATCCCTGGGGGCGTCCAACTGGACGGCCTTCCGCCGCGTGGTGCTGCCCCTGCTGCTGCCGGGCGTGGTCAGCGGATGGGTCATTGCGTTCATCACCAGCTTCGACGAACTGACGATGTCGATCTTCATCGCCTCGCCGTCCACGACCACCCTGCCGGTGCGCATCTTCCTGCACATCGAGGACACCATCGACCCCTTGGTGACGGCGGTGTCGGCGTTGCTGATCTACGTGACGATCATTGCCATATTCATCCTGGACCGCGTCGTCGGCCTGGAAAAGCTGTTTGTAGGAAAGGGACGCTAATGACGGACGAGAAAGAACTGGCGCCGCGCGAGCCCGCGCACCGCGGCATCTACGATGCGGCGGTGATCGGCGGCGGGCTGGTCGGATCGGCGGTGGCCTACGGGCTGCGGCGCGAGCTGGACCATGTGGCCGTGCTGGACGAAGGCGACGTGGCCTACCGGGCGTCGCGCGGAAACTTCGGGCTGGTGTGGGTGCAGAGCAAGGGCATGGGGCTGCCGCGCTATGGGGTATGGACCATGGCCTCGGCCTCGGGCTGGCCGGAGCTGGCCGCTCGGCTGCTGGACGAGACCGGGGTGGATGTCCACCTGGAGCAGCGCGGGGGGCTGCATGCGCTGCTGAGCGACGAGGAAGTGGAGGCCCGGACCCAATTCATGAGCACCCTGCTGGCGCAGCCCGGCATGGCGCAGTACGAATGGAAGATGCTGGACCGGGCGGAAGTGGCGGACATGGTGCCGGGCATCGGCCCCGACGTGCGCGGCGCGACATGGACGCCGGTCGACGGCATCGCCAACCCCTTGAAGCTGCTGCGCGCCCTGCACATGAGTTTTGCCCGGCGGGCTGTGGATTACCTGCCGCGCCGTCCGGCGCAAGGCATCCGCCAGCGCGACGGCATCTTCGAAATCGCCACGCCCGCGGGCGCCGTGCGTGCGCGCAAGGTGGTGCTGGCGTCGGGGCTGTCCAACAAGGAACTGGGCCAGCAGGTCGGCCTGGACGTGCCGGTGCGGCCGCAGCGCGGCCAGATCGTGGTGCTGGAACGCACGCGCCGCATGCTGGAGACACCGCTGTCCACCCTGCGCCAGACGGACGAAGGCACCTGGCTGATCGGCGATTCCCAGGAAGAAGCGGGGTATGTGGACAACCTGGTGGGCCTGCCCATCCTGGGCACGCTGGCCGACCGCGCCGTGCGCACCCTGCCCGCGTTGCGCGAGGTCCGCGTGGTGCGCAGCTGGGCGGCTCTGCGCGTCATGTCCAAGGACGGATTCCCGATCTATCAGCAATCCGAGACCTGCCCGGGGGCGTTCGTCGCCACCTGTCATAGCGGCGTGACGCTGGCCGCCGCGCACGCGCTCAATCTGGCGCCCATGATCGCCGCGGGCAAGCTCGCCGACGACATGGCGCCCTTCTCGACCCGGAGGTTCCATGTTCAAGAGGCTTGACGAGGCGCAGCGCCAGGCGGCGGACGCGCCGGTGCGCGTAACGGTCAATGGGGCCGAGCTGCAGTGCCGGCAGGGCGACAGCGTGGCGGCGGCGCTTTTCGCCGGCGGCGTGCAGGCCTGTCGCGACACCGCGGTCAACGAGGTCCCGCGAGGCCCCTATTGCATGATGGGCGTGTGCTATGACTGCCTGGTCACCATCGACGGGCAAGCGAACCAGCAGGGCTGCATGACGGCCGTGCGGGAAGGAATGAAGATCGAGCGCCAGCTTGGCGCGCGCAAGGTGCAAGCATGATAGCGACGACGCAATGCGATCTGCTGGTGGTGGGCGCGGGACCGGCCGGGCTGGCGGCCGCGACGCTGGCCGCGAAGATGGGGGTGGACACCGTGCTGCTGGATGAGCAGCCGGCGCCGGGCGGCCAGATCTACCGCGCCATCACGACCACGCCCGTGACCGACCGCGGCATCCTGGGCGAAGACTACTGGCACGGCGCGACGCTGGTAGCGCCCTTCCAGCAATCCGGCGCGCGCTACGTGCCGGGCGCGACCGTATGGGCCGTGGCGCAACGCACCGCGCCCCAGCCCGAAGAGGGCTTCGAGGTCGCGTATTCGGTAGCGGGCGAGGCCCGCATCGTGCATGCGCGCCGCCTGCTGCTTGCCACGGGCGCGCAGGAACGGCCTTTTCCCATCCCGGGCTGGACCTTGCCGGGCGTCATCACCGCGGGCGCGGCGCAGATCCTGCTGAAGTCCTCGGGCATGGTGCCGTCCGACCGGACGGTGTTGGCCGGCTGCGGTCCGCTCCTGTACCTGGTCGCGTGGCAGTACCTGAATGCCGGCGTGAAGATCGATGCGCTGCTGGAAACCACGCCGCCCGGGCGCATGAGCCAGGCGCTGCCGAAGGTCTGGGGCTTTCTGCGTTCACCCTATCTGGGCAAGGGCCTGAAGCTGTTGCGCGCGGTGAAGGCCGCGGTGCCCATCGTCCGCGGCGTGACGGCGCTGGAAGCGCTGGGCGACGGCAAACTGCAAAGCGTGCGCTACACCGCGGGCGGGCAGACCAAGTCCTTGCCCGCCGAACAGCTCATGCTGCACCAGGGCGTGGTGCCGAATGTGAACCTGTCGCGCGCCGTGGGCGTGGAGCATCGCTGGAACGACGCGCTGGACTGTTGGGAGCCGCAGGTCGACGAATGGGGCGTGACGTCGGTGGACGGGGTGGGCATGGCGGGCGACGGCGCGGGCATCGCGGGCGCGCTGGCGGCCGAGCATCGCGGCCGGCTGGCGGCCTTGCAGGCCGCGCATCTGCTGGGCCGCATCGATGCCCGCCAGCGCGATCGAGAGGCCGTGGCGCCCCGCGCGGCGCTGGCGCGCGCCGTGAGGGGCCGCGAGTTCTTCGATGCGCTCTACAAGGCGCCAGAGGCCTTCCGGCGGCCCACGGGCGACACCATCGTCTGCCGCTGCGAGGAAGTGACCGCGGCGCAGGTGCGCGACACGGTCAAGCTGGGCTGCAGCGGCCCGAACCAGATGAAGGCCTTCCTGCGCTGCGGGATGGGCCCGTGCCAGGGCCGCTTCTGCGGCCTGACGGTATCGGAAATCATCGCCGAAGAGCGTGGCGTGCCGACGCAGGAAGTGGGCTATTACCGCCTGCGCTTTCCGACCAAGCCGCTGACCCTGGGAGAGTTGGCGTCGCTGCCGCAGACGGATGAATCCCGCCAGGCCGTCGTCCGTCTGAAAAAGTAGGCGGGATCCACCGATGTTCTTGAACAGCCGCGTGGCGGCTGACGGAAGGGAAACATGACCGTTCAATCGCGGTCGGCCGAAGTCATCATCATCGGGGGCGGCCTGCACGGCAGTTCGGCGGCGCTGCATCTGGCGCGCGCGGGTGTGGGCGCCCTGGTGATCGAAAAAAACTACGTGGGGCGGCACGCGTCCGGCGTGAATGCGGGCGGCGTGCGCACCTTGGCGCGCCATCTGGCCGAGGTGCCGCTGGCCCTGGCCTCGCGCGAGCTGTGGTATCGCATCGGTGACCTGGTGGACGACGACTGCGGGTTCGAGCAGCATGGCCAGGTGCGGGTGGCCGAGAATGCGGCGGACGCCGAGGCCCTGCGTGCGCGGCTGGCCACCATGACCGCCCATGGCTATACCCACGAGCAGTGGATAAGTCCTGAAGACCTGCTGGCACTGATTCCCGCGCTGGCGCCCACCGTCCAGGGCGGCCTGATCGCGCGCGAGGACGCGGCCGCCGATCCCTACCGCACCACGCTTGCCTTCCGCATGAAGGCCGCCAGCCTGGGGGCGCGCTTCATGGAGGGCGTGCGGGTGCGCGGCGTAACGCGTGACGGCGGCCAGTGGCGCGTGGACACCGACGCGGGTGTGTACACCGCGCCGCGCGTGCTGAACTGCGCGGGCGCCTGGGCCGACCGCATCGCCGAGCAATGGGGCGAGCCGGTACCTTTGACCGCCATCAGCCCCATGATGCTGGTGACCTTGCGCATGGACCATTTCCTGGACCCCGTGGTGCTGGGCACGGGCCGGGCGCTGTCGTTCAAGCAGCGCGCGAACGGCACGGTGCTGATCGGCGGCGGCCGGCGCGCCTGGGTGGACCGCGACGCGGAATGGACCGAGCTGGATTTCCGTTCGCTGGCCGAAGGCGCACGCACCGTCTGCGACCTGTTTCCGCATATGCGCGATGCGATCGTAAACCGGGGGTGGGCGGGCATCGAAGCGGCCATGCCCGACGAGATCCCGGTGATCGGCCGCAGCAGCCGGCACGAGACCGCGTTCCATGCCTTCGGGTTTTCGGCGCACGGCTTCGAACTGGGGCCCATCGTCGGCCGCATCATGGCCGACCTGATTACCACCGGCGCGACGGACATGCCGATCGCGCCGTTCCGCATTGAACGTTTTTCGGATGCCGCACCGGCATCCGGCCCATCCAAGGAGCAGGACCAATGACCGATATCGTGCGCAAGGATTCCAATCAGCGCCTCTCCCGCATCGTGATCCACGGAGACACGGTGTACGTGGCGGGCGTGACCTCGGCGGCCCCAGGAGGCATCGCGGCGCAGACGCGCGACGCGCTGGCGAAGATCGACGGCTATCTGGCGCAGGCCGGCACCGACAAGTCGCGGCTGCTGTCCGTGCAGATTTGGTTGAAGGACATCGACCGGGACTTCGCCGGCATGAACGGCGTATGGGCCGAATGGGCATTGCCGGATGCGATGCCCACCCGCGCCACCTGCGAGGCCAAGTTGGCCGCGCCGGAGCTGCTGGTGGAGATCATCGTGACGGCCGCGAAGCGGCCAGGGTTTGTCAGCGGGCCGGTGTCTGAAAGCTGACTTGGCCGGGACGTCCCGGCAGGTTCAGGGTGGCGGTGGCGGGCGGCGTGGTCGCCACCACCTGACCCGCGCGCAGCACCATCAGGCGGGTGGCGCGCAGGCGTAGCGCTTCGACAGGATCGCGCGCCTGCAGCAGCACCAGGTCGGCGCGCTTGCCGACCGCCAGTCCCGTCTCGTCCAACCCCAGGATACGGGCGGGCGTGGTCGTGACGGCTTCGAAACAGGCGCGCATGGCGTCCTGGCCCGTCATCTGGCCCACGTGCAGGCCCATGTGGGCGACTTCCAGCATGTCGCCGGAACCCAGGCTGTACCAGGGGTCCATCACACAATCGTGGCCGAAGGCCACGGGCACGCCCGCCGCCATCAGTTCCGGCACGCGCGTCATGCCGCGGCGCTTGGGATAGGTGTCGTGGCGGCCCTGCAGCGTGATGTTGATCAGCGGGTTGGCGATCGCGGAGACGCCCGCTTCGCGGATCAGCGGAATCAGCTTGGACACGTAGTAGTTGTCCATGGAATGCATGGACGTCAGGTGCGAGCCCGTGACGCGGCCCTGCAGGCCCAGGCGCTGCGTGTGATAGGCCAGCGTCTCGATGTGGCGCGACAGGGGGTCGTCGCTTTCATCGCAATGCATGTCCACGCGCAGCCCGCGTTCGGCGGCCAGTTCGCACAGGATGCGCACGGATTCCGCGCCGTCCTGCATGGTGCGTTCAAAGTGCGGAATCCCGCCCACCACATCCACGCCCATGTCCAGCGCGCGCTTCAGGTTGTCCAGGGCGCCGGGGGCGCGCAGCACGCCGTCCTGCGGGAAGGCGACGAGCTGCAGGTCCAGGTAAGGCTTGACCGTTTCACGCACGTGCAGCAGCGCTTCCGTGGCCAGCAGGCGCGGGTCGCACACATCCACATGCGAGCGGATCGCCAACAGGCCGCGCGCCACCGCCCAATCGCAATAGGCCAGCGCGCGCTCCACCAGCGCTTCCTGCGTCAGCAGCGGCTTCAATTCGCCCCACAGCGCGATGCCTTCGAGCAGCGTGCCCGACTGGTTCACGCGCGGCAGCCCGAAGGACAGCGTGGAATCCATGTGGAAGTGCGCATCGACGAAAGGCGAAGTCACCAGTTGCCCGGCGGCGTCCACCGTCTGCGCGCCTTCGGCTTTCAGCGCGGGTTCCAGGGCGGCGATACGCCCCTGGGCCACGCCGATATCGATGTTCTGGCGGCCGTCAGGCAGCGTGCAGTTTCGAATAATCAGATCGAACATAAGAATTCCTAGCAAAAAATTTCAGTTGCCGCACCCCACCCTCCCGCATGAAACAGGCGCCCCCCAATCAGGGTCGCACGGAGCCGGCTCCGCCGGTCCGTAGCGACGCCCCCTTGAGGGGGAAGCGCGCAGCGCTTCGGGGGTGAGTCATCCCTTCCGGTCCGTAGCGACGCCCCTGGGGGAAGCGCGCAGCGCTCGGGGGGGCCCTACCTTTCGCCTTTGCGATACGGCTTCATCAGGGCCTGCGGGTAGGCGGCGCGGCGCGCCATCACCACCAGGGCCAGGATGGACAGGATGTAGGGCAGCATCAGGTAGACCTGATAGGGTAGCTCGGGCAGGCCCGGCAACGCTGCGCCGCCCTGCTGCAAGCGCAATTGCAGCGCGTCGAAGAAGGCGAAGATCAGCGCGCCCAGCAGCGCCTTGCCGGGCCGCCACGACGCGAACACGACCAGCGCCACGCAGACCCAGCCGCGGCCGTTGACCATGTTGAAGAAGAACGCGTTGAACGCCGCCAGCGTCAGGAAGCTGCCGGCCACGCCCATCAGCGCCGAGCCCGCGACGATGGCGCCGATGCGCAGGCGCGTTACGGACAGGCCCTGCCCTTCGGCGGCGGCGGGGTTCTCGCCGACCATGCGGATCGCCAGGCCGACCGGCGTCCGGTTCAGCACCCACGCAAGTATGGGCACCGCGGCCAGCGCGATCAGGGTCATGGGCGTCTGCCCGGCCAGCACCGGCCCGATGACCGGTATGCCCTCCAGGAACTTCATCTCGGCGAAGGGCGTGATGGTGGGCGGGGTGCTCACGCTGGGAAACGTCACGCGGTAGGCGAAGTAGCTCAGGCTGGTGGCCAGCAAGGTCACGCCCAGCCCGGAGACGTGCTGTGACAGCCCCAGGGGCACCGTCAGCACAGCGTGCAGCAGGCCGAAGACGGCGCCTGCCAGCGCCGCCGCCAGCACGCCCACGTAGAGCGGCGCGCCCAGGTACACGACCAGCCAGCCGGTGAACGCGCCGGCCGCCATAATGCCTTCGATGCCCAGATTCAACACGCCCGCGCGCTCGCACAGCAGCACGCCCAGGGTTCCCAATATCAGCGGCGTGGCCAGGCGCAGCACGGCCACCCAGAAGGCCGAGGAACTCATCAGATCCATCCATTCCATGGCGTGCTCCTCAAACCCGGTTGCGGCGCGGACGGTACTGCGCAAATAGCGTCGCGACCAGCATGGCAAGCAACGAAGTGGCGACGATGACGTCGGCGATGTAGTTCGGCACGGCGATGGCGCGGCTCATGCTGTCGGCGCCCACCAGCATGCCGGCGACGAAGATGCTGGCCAGGATCACGCCCAGCGGATGCAGGCCCGCCAGCATGGCGACCACCACCCCGGTATAGCCGTAGCCCGGCGACATATCGAGCGTGACGTAACCGGTGCGGCCCGCCACTTCGATGGCGCCGGCCAGGCCGGCAAGCGCGCCGGACAGCATGGCGGTGCCCAGCATCACGCGGTTCACCGGCAGGCCCAGGAAGCGCGAAGCGTGCGCGTTGGCGCCGACGGCGCGCATCTGGAAGCCGAACACCGTGTAGCGGTTGAGCAGCCACAGGCCCAGTGCCAGGCCGGCGGCCCACAGCAGGCCGGTGTGCGCGCGGGTGCGTTCGATCAGCTTGCCCAGTTCGAGGTCGCCGTTAAGGGCTACGGACTGCGGCCAGCCCATCGCCATCGGATCCTTCATCGGGCCGTCCAGCATCATCGACACGAACAGCAGCACGATGAAGTTGCCCAGCAGCGTGGTCACCACCTCGTCGACGCCCAGGCGGGTCTTCAGGAGGGCGGGGATCAGCAGCAGCAAGGCGCCGGCCAGGGCGGCCGCCAGCATCATGCCGCCGAACAGCATGGGCATGGGCAGGTCGAAGCCCGTGCCGTCGTGCAGGCCGCCCACGGCCACGGCCGCCAGCGCGCCCAGGTAGAGCTGGCCTTCGGCGCCGATGTTGTAGAAGCGGGCGCGGAACGCCACCGCGCAGGCCAGGCCGGTCAGCATCAACGGGGTGGCGCGGGTCAGGGTCTCGGACAAGGCGAAGCGCGAGCCGAACGCGCCTTCGAACAGCAGCGCGTAGGTGCGGCCCACGGGGGCGCCGGCCCAGGCCACCAGCAAGGTGCAGACCGCCAGGGTGAAGAGGATGGCCGCGATGGGCGCCAGGGCCAGCGCCAGGCGGCTGGGCTCGGGGCGGCGTTCCAGGATCAGTTTCATGCGAGTGATGCTCAATAGTGGGGGATGTCGGTCAGGGCGGAATGGTCCGTCACGCCCGCGTTCCCGTCATGGCCAGGCCGACGGTGGCGGGCGTCCATTCGGACACCGGCTTGACCGCGACCAGCTTGCCGCCGCACAGCACGGCGATGCGGTCGGCCAGGGCGAAGATCTCTTCCAGGTCCTCGGACACCAGCAGCACGCCCGCGCCGCGAGCGCGGGCCGCCAGCAACTGCTCGCGCACATAGGCCACCGCGCCGATGTCCAGGCCCCAGGTGGGCTGGTCGGCGACGATGAAGCGCGGTTCGCGCGCGAGCGTGCGGCCCAGGATCAGCTTCTGCATATTGCCGCCGGACAGGCTGCGCGTGCGCACGTCGAGCGATGCGGCGCGCACGTCGAACTGCTTGGCCAGGGACGCGGCATACGCGCGGCCGGCGCGGGCGCGGATCAGGCCGTAGCGCGCGAAGCGCTTGTCCTTCAGGTCTTCGACGATGGCGTTTTCCCACAGGGGGCTGTCGCCGATCATGCCTTCACCGTGGCGGTCTTCGGGGATGCGGCCCACGCTCGCCGCCGTCCACCCGGCCGGCGTGGTCGGAGCGGGGGCGTGTTCCGGCCCCAGGCGGATCGTGCCGTCGGACGGCTGGCGCAGGCCGGTCAGCACCGACACCAGCGCCTGCTGGCCGTTGCCGGCCACGCCCGCGATGGCCACGATTTCATGTTTGTGGACCACGAGGTCCAGGCTGTCCAGGCGGGGCGCGCCGTCGCGTCCGTCGCGCACCGTGACCTGGGACAGCGTCACCACGGGGGCGGCCTGCTCGGCGGCCGCCACGGCCTCCACACGGGGCATGACGACCTTGCGGCCCACCATCAGTTCCGCCAGTTCGGCGGGGCTGGTGCCGGTGGTGTCGCGCTCGGCCACCAGTTTGCCTTGCCGCAGCACCGCCACGCGGCGCGACACGGCCATCACTTCGTCCAGCTTGTGCGAAATGAAGATCACGGCCAGGCCTTCGTCGACGAAGCCGCGCAGGGTGGCAAACAGGTCCTGCACTTCCTGGGGCGTCAGCACCGCGGTGGGTTCGTCCAGGATCAGGACGCGGGCGCCGCGATACAGCGCCTTCAGGATTTCGACGCGCTGTTTTTCACCGACGGAAAGCGTGCCCACGCGCGCGTCCGGGTCCACGCCCAGGCCAAAGCGCTGGCCCAGTTCGACCAGGCGGCGGCGCGCCTGTCCGCGGCCCGAGGCCAGCTTCCAGAGCGATTCCGTGCCGACCATGATGTTGTCCAGCACGGTCAGGTTGTCGGCCAGCGTGAAGTGCTGGTGCACCATGCCGACGCCCGCTGCCAGCGCGGCGTCGGGCCGGCCGGCGGGCAGGGCCTTGCCGAAGACCTCGATACTGCCGGCGTCGGCCACATAGTGGCCGAACAGGATCGACACCAGGGTCGATTTGCCGGCGCCGTTCTCGCCCAGCAAGGCCAACACTTCGCCCTGCCGCAGCGTAAGCGAAATATCGTCGTTGGCCGTCAGGCTGCCGAAGCGTTTGGTGATCCCCGTCAGTTGCAGGGCGAGAGGCGCTTGGTTCATCGTGCCGAGGACTTGGGTTCTTTGTCGTTGACCTTCACGGTGAAGCTGCCGTCCAGGATGGCCTTCTGCTTGGCCTGGACCTTGGCGATCAGATCGGCGGGGATCTTCTGCTCGAAGGTGCCCAGCGGCGCCAGCGACGAACCCTTGTGCTTCATCAGCGAGTACTGGCCGAAGTCGTCGGCCTTGAACGTGCCGGCCTTGACCTGCTTGAGCGCCTCGTCGATCGTGGGCTCCATGCTCCACAGGGCCGAGGCGACCACCGTTTCCGGGTACTGCGGCTGTGTGTCGATCACGTTGCCGATGGCCAGCTTGCCGCGTTCCTTGGCGGCGTCCGACACGCCGAAGCGCTCGGCGTACAGCACGTCCGCGCCCTTGTCGATCATGGCGAAGGCGGCTTCCTTGGCCTTCGGGGGATCGAACCAGGAGCCGATGAAGGTCACGGTGAACTCGGCCTTCGGGTTCATTTCCTTGGCGCCTTCGATGAAGGCCTGCATCAGGCGGTTCACTTCGGGGATGGGGTAGCCGCCGACCAGGCCGATCTTGCCGGTCTTGCTCATGCCGCCAGCGATCATGCCGGTCAGGTAGGCGGGTTCCTGGATGTAGTTGTCGAACACCGAGAAATTGGGCTGCTGCGGCTTGCCCGAGGATCCCATCAGGAAGGCGGTCTGCGGATAGTCCTTGGCCACCTTGCGCGCGGCGGCTTCCACCGCGAAGGCCTCGCCCACCACCAGCTTGTTGCCCTGCTCGGCGTACTGGCGCATGACGCGCTCGTAGTCGGCGTTGGTGACGTTTTCCGAGAACGTGTAGTCGATTTCGCCGCGATCGCGGGCGGCCGTCAGCGCCTTGTGGATGCGCGACACCCATTGCTGCTCGACCGGCACCGTGTAGATGGCGGCGACCTTGGTCTTGGCGGGCTGGGCCGGAGCTTGGGCTTGCGCCGCGCCCGAGAACAACAGAGCGCCAGCCGCCGCGGCGGCCAGCTTGAGCAGGCCGCGGCGGGCGATGCCGCCAACGGACGGGGTGGAAACGGATTTCATGCGGGTGACTCCTGCACAGGGAAGGAAAGGTAGGGGAGATGGCCGGGAAGCGGGCGCCGTGTAAGCAGACGACGTGCAACGGGCGCGGTGCATACGGGCGCCGTGAATTCAGACGCCGTGCACGCGGACGCGGCGCAAGCCGGCCCCGGCGGGATGCGATCGCCGTGCGAGCCGCCCGGTTCACGGTCGTGGCCGCCGGCTGGCATGCCGGGGCGAGCGTACGGAAACGAGGGCGTGGGATCGGTCATCGGATGGGAGCGCCAGGAGGCGCACCCATCCGAATGGTCGGGTTCGCAGCCAGTCCTGGCGAAGCAAGTTGTATGCCATGGGGCATTCCTGCGACAAGTCGGGGAAACCTGATGGACGGGCAGGATTATAGGCACCCCGGCGGGGAATCGTGGCACCAGCATGGTGCGCATCGTCCCAGATCGTGGGCGGTGCATGCGTGGAACGGACCGTTGCCGAGCGGCTGGCATGGTCTATGGGCCTAGCGCGCAGCCGCGAGCCTAAAATCCCGGACATCGCCGCCGCAAGGCGCGGCAAGCCGGGAAACCCATGCAAGATATTCAGTTGCTGCTCGAACAATATGGCGGGTGGCTGGTGTTCGCCAATGTCCTGATCGAGCAGGCCGGCCTGCCCGTGCCCGCCTATCCCATGATCATCGCGGCGGGCGCGCTGGGCGGCGCGGCGGGATGGATGGTGCCTTTGCTGGCCGCCACGGCGGCCTGCCTGCTGGCCGACAGCCTTTGGTATTGCGCGGGCCGGCGCTATGGTTCGCGGCTGTTGGGCGTGGTGTGCAAATTGTCCTTGTCGCAGGATTCCTGCATCCGGCAGACGCAACGCCTGTACCTGCGGATCGGCGTGCGCGCGTTGCTGGTGTGCAAGTTCCTGCCCGGCGCCGGGGCCCTGTCCACGGTCATGGCGGGCCTGACCGGAACGCCCTACCGGCGCTTCTTCCTCTTTGACCTGGCGGGCGCCCTGATCTGGGTGGGTTCCGCCCTGCTGCTCGGCGGCCTGTTCCACAGCGTGGTCAACGATGTGCTGGACATCCTGGGCACCTACGGCGCGATGGGCCTGGGCGTGCTGGCGGCGGTGCTGGCCCTGTACATCGTGGCGCGCTTCCTGCGGCGCAGGCTATTGCTGCGCAGCCTGCGCGTCATTCCCAGGCTGTCCGTGGACGAACTCATGCAGTGGCGTCAGGACGGCCGCGACGCGCTGGTCTTCGACGTGCGGCCGGAAGCCATGCGCGATGCGGCGCGCATCCCGGGCGCCCTGGCCGTGGACCTGAAACAGCCCTTGCCCGCGCTGGACCCCAGCGCGCTGGATTCCGACATCGTGGTGTATTGCGCCTGCCCGAACGAGGTGTCGGCCGCGCTGCTGGCCTCGCGGCTGCGCGCCGCCGGCTATCGCAAGACCTGGGCACTGCGCGGGGGCTACGAAGCCTGGGCGCAACACGAGCACCCGGCCTGATCCGGCGTCCGGCGCGTGGGCACCCCCGGCGGTTGCGGGTGCGCCGCGCCCAGGACGAAGCGCATAATTCCGCAATCAGCCCGCGCCAAAGGCGGGCAGCCAACAGGAGACAGGCATGCGGTTGTTGTTCTTGGGCGCCGGCGGTACCGGCGGATACTTCGGCGGACGCGCGGCGCAGGCGGGCGCGGACGTGACCTTCCTGGTGCGCGAGCCGCGCGCCGCGCGGATCCGCGAGCAGGGCCTGCGCATCCAGAGCCCCCTGGGCGACGCCACGCTGCATCCAAAGCTGGTCACCCAGCAGACCTTGCAAGACAGCTATGACGTGGTGGTGCTGAGCTGCAAGGCCTATGACCTGGACAGCGCCATCGAGGCCATCCGCCCGGCCGTTGGCCCCGATACCGCGGTGCTGCCCATCATGAACGGCGTGCTTCAGTACGACGTGCTGGACCGGGAATTCGAGCCGCACCGCGTGCTGGGCGGCCTGTGCCAGATCAATGCGACGCTGGGTTCCGAGGGCGAGGTCATCCATCTGGGCAAGCACGCGAACATCGTCTTCGGCGAACGCGCCGGGCCCGCCCGCAGCCCGCGCTGCGTAGCGCTCGAACAGGCGCTGGCCGGCGGCGAATACGTCAGCCGCCTGAGCGAAAGCATCCACCAGGACATCTGGGAAAAGTACGTCATGCTGACGACGCTGGCCGCCGCCACCTGCATGATGCGCGGCTCCGTCGGCCAGATCGCGTCCACCGACGACGGCATCGATATCCTGCTCAGCCTGCTGCAGGAGTCGCAGGCCGTGGCCGCCGCGTCTGGCCACGCGGTGCGGCCGGAGGCGGACGCCTTCGTCCAGGAACTGCTCGGCGACCGCAGCCAGCCCATGACGGCGTCCATGTTCCGCGACCTGCGCCAGGGCCTGCCGGTTGAAGCGGACCACATCGTGGGCGACATGGTCCGGCGCGCCCGCACGCTGGGCGTGGACGCCACGTACCTGCGCGTGGCTTATTCGCACCTGCAGGTCTACCAGGCGCAGCGCGCCGCCGGCTGAACCGCGGGCGGGCGGCGGGGTTTCGGCCGCCCTGTTCAAGCAGCGCCGCCGGGTGCACACTGGTGACGGGCCGCGGGCGGGATTCCCGCCCCGTTGGTCCGCTCCCCGCCGCCGGATTCCACGCATTGATGCATGAAATGCAAAAAACTCTTCCGGATCCGCGGGTTTTTCGATCGAATCTGACCGAATAGTATGGCTTTGCCTGAACCGGAACCTACAGCGCCGCAAGCTCGCGGCGGCGATTCCGGTTCATCCCTTCCAAGGAGCAAGACCATGAAAATCGCATTGATCGGAATTACCGGCCGCGTAGGTTCGCGCGTGGCGGACGAGCTGCTCAGGCGCGGCCATCAAGTGACGGGCATCGCCCGCAACGCCGCCGACGTGAATCCCCAGCCGGGCCTGTCTGTCCAGCAGGGCGACGCCACCGATCCCGAAGGGCTGACTCCGATTCTGACCGGACACGATGCCGTGATCAGCGCCACGCGCTTTGTGTCGACCGACGCCAAGCCGCTGCTGGCCGCCGTGAAGAATGCCGGCGTGCCGCGCCTGCTGGTGGTCGGCGGCGCCGGCAGCCTGCTGGTCGCACCCGGCAAGATGCTGATCGACACTCCCGAATTCCCTGACGCCTACAAGCCCGAAGCCCGGGCCGGCGTCGTGTTCCTGGACACGCTGCGCCAGGAAAAGGTGTTGAACTGGACCTTCCTGTCGCCGTCCGCCATCTTCGAGCCGGGCGAGCGCACGGCCAACTTCCGCCTGGGCGATGACCATCTGCTGGCGGATGAGGAAGGCAAGAGCTGGATCTCGATGGAAGACTACGCCATCGCGCTGGCCGACGAGGTCGAGACGCCCAAGCATTCGCGCCGCCGCTATACGGTCGGGTATTGATATCGCAATTGTGCAACAGGGCCGAAATCGCCTGCGTTTGTTTGTAAACTGGCAGACCGCCAGCAGGCGTCACCCTGAGTTGTCCCGTATGCGTATGAAGTGGAAATCGTTGGCCGCCTGTGTGCTGGTCGCCGCCAGTTGCCTGGCGGTTGCGCCGGCGCTTGCGGCCGCGCCCCAGTCGAACAAAGAAATCGCCGTGGCGTTTTTCCGCATGATGTTCCAGGACCGCGACATCGACGAGGCGGTACGCCTGTACGTCAGCCCGAACTACAAGCAGCACAACCCGTACATGCGCGACGGCGTTGGACCGATGGTGGATTTCTTTCCGCACTACTTTGAGCAGCATCCGCAGGCCATCGTTGAAATCAAGCGCGTGATCGCCGAGGGCGATCTGGTGATGATCCACAACCATTGGCGCGATTCGCCGGAAGACCGCGGCCAGGCCGTGGTCGATATTTTCCGCATCGAAAACGGCAAGATCGTCGAACATTGGGACGTGAGCCAGGAGATCCCCGAGAATCCCGCCAACAAGAACAGCATGTTCTAGATGCGTCCATGATCGAACCCGTCGACCTGCCCCGCGCCTATCTGCTGCTGAACCACGGCCCCACCGTGCTGGTCACCAGCGCCCACGGAAGCGCGCGCAACGTGATGGCGGCCGCCTGGGCCATGCCGCTGGACTTCAGTCCGCCCAAGATGCTGGTGGTGGTGGACAAGAACACCTATACCCGGCAACTGATCGAAGCGTCCGGCGAATTCGCGCTGTGCATTCCGTCGCGCGCGCAGGCGCGGGCGACGATGCTGGTGGGTTCGCAATCCGGCCGCGACGAAGACAAGTTCCAGGCCAGCGGCCTGCGGACGTTTCCGGCCAGCAAGATCGGCGCGCCGCTGATCAGCGACTGCCTGGGATGGCTGGAATGCAAGGTCGTGCCCGAACCGCACAACCAGCAGGCCTATGATCTGTTCATCGGCGAAGTCGTGGCCGCGTGGGCGGCGCCGGAAGTGTTCTCCGGGAACCGCTGGCACTTCCCCGACGATGCGCGCCGCTCGGTCCATTACCTGGCCGGCGGATCCTTCTTCGCCACGGGCGAAGCCTTCAACGTTTCCGATCCGGAGTAAGCGCCATGCGCAGCGTCTATCTAGCGGGCTTCGATGTCTTTCTGCCCGATGCCGCCGCGCACGGCGAACGGCTCAAGACCCTGTGCGCGACCTATGGTTTCGAAGGCCTGTTCCCCCTGGACAACACGGCGCCCCGCGACCTGTCCGGCCAGGCGCTCGCGCAGTGGATCTATCGGGAGAACGTGGCGCTGATCCGCCGCGCGGACATGGTGATGGCGAATCTGAACCCGTTTCGCGGCGCGGAACCGGATTCGGGCACGGCCTTCGAGGTCGGCTATGCGATAGCCTGCGGCAAGCCCGTCTGGGGCTACACGGGCCAGGCGGGTTCGCTGATCGACCAGGTGGCCGTGGGCGCGGCGGCGGACGACGGCGTGTCGCGCATGGTGGATGCGCAGGGCTGCACCGTCGAGGACTTCGGCTTGAACCTGAACCTGATGCTGGCCTGCAGTGCCCGCATCGTGACGGGCGGCGCCGCCGACTGCCTGGCCTGCATGGCCCGGGCGCCCGGCGCGTAGCGTCAACTACCGGGCGCGTGCCGCCTGGGTCTTCTTCGCGGGGCTTGCCGCCCTTGCCGCCTTGCGCGGCGCGGCGCCGGCCGGTGCGCCCAGGTACCCCATTACGGCATCCACCACGGCCCGTTCCAGCTTTTGCGTGGAAAATCCCGCGGGCGGTTCGAGCGCGGCCGCGTGCACCAGCGACTCCATGATGCGCAGCACCACATAGGTCGCCAGGTCGCGGTCCTGTTGCGCGATTTCGTCCCGGTGCAGTTCCAGCAGATGCCGCATGCGGCGATGGATGTCCTGGTCGGCGAGGCTGTGTTCGCGCGGCAGGTCGAACAGCGGGAATTCCCTTTCCAGCACGCGATGCAGCGCGGGTTCCAGCAGGTGGGCGTGCAGCATGGCCTGCACGATGGCGGCCACGCGTTCTTGCAGGGTGGCCGCGGGGTTGCTGTTCAGGACGCCGTCGATGACGTCCAGCATTTCGTTGTCGTGCCGGTTATGCAAAGCGGCGATCAGCGCGTTCTTGTTCGGAAAGTACTGGTAGAGCGAGCCGACGCTGACGCCCGCGGTTTCGGCGATCAGGTTGGTGTTCGTGCCCGCATAGCCGTGGGTGGCCAGAACGCGCGCCGTGGCTTGCAGAATCGTATCCACGGTGTGCTGGGACCTGAGCTGGCGTGGCGATTTACGGGGCTGTGGGATGGCTGTCATGAAGGCGGTGAAAGGCGAGTATCAGACATGAGCAATGGCTCACGAAATTCAAGGCAGGCAGTCTGGTTCATCTCCCGCCAGGGCGGATTATGCCATCGCCGGATCACACCGCACCCTTCCCGGGAAACACCATGTCGAACGCATCGGCGGCCGGGCCGTGTCGGCGGCCCACGGCCCACGGAGCCGCGCGCCGGCCCCAATGGCCGTCGGCACGGCGCTCAGGGGCAAGGCATGGAGCGGGCGTGAAAGGGGGGCGCGCGTGCGCCCCCCGTACTACGGTTTATGCCGGCATCAGACGGTGGCGGCCATTTCCAGGACTTCGTCGTCCAGCGTTTCGGCCTGCCCGTCCTTCAGCTTCTGCAGATGGTCGGCCAGTTCGGCGATGGTCAGCGCCACCAGGCCGTGCTGGGCGGCGTAGCGTTCAAGCGACGCGCCGCGCATCATCGTGCCGTCGGCGTTCATCAGTTCGCACAGCACGCCGGCCGGACGCAGGCCGGCCAGGACGGCCAGGTCCACCGAGCCTTCCGTGTGGCCGCGGCGGGTCAGCACGCCGCCCGGCTGGGCGCGCAGCGGGAATACATGGCCCGGGCTGACGATGTCGTCGCTTTGCGCCGACGGCGCGATGGCGGCGCGGATGGTTGTCACGCGGTCCACGGCCGACACGCCGGTGCTGACGCCTTCGCGGGCTTCGATCGAGACGGTAAAGGCGGTGGCGTAGCGGCTCTGGTTGCGCGGGACCATGGGCGGCAATTCCAGCCGGTCCAGGGCTTCGCCGGGCAGGCACAGGCAGACGATGCCGCTGCCGTCGCGGATCAGCTGCGCCATCACCGGCACGGTCAGCTTGTCGGCCGCGACGATCAGGTCCGCTTCGTTTTCGCGGTCGAAGTCGTCCATGAGGATGACGGGCCGGCCCAGGCGCAAGTGATGCAGCGCGCGCTGCAAGCGGGCGGCGAACGGTTGCGAAGCCAGGCTGGGGATGGGGGACTGCGGGGTAAGGGTAACGTTGGACATTGAAACGCTCTCGCAAGTTGAAGGGGCGAAAAACGTTTCAGGGCTATTCGACAGCCGAACGCAATACGGCTTTCCAGGCGCAAGCGCGCCCGGGCAGCCCGGTATGTGCCGGCACATCTTCTCTTATCCGGACTATGACCGTCGGCTCTGGCATTTCACCAGATCTGCTGACCCCGGCCTTCCATAAAGGACGCCGGGCGCTCGCGGGCTCGCCACATTGCGTGGCATACCGCCGGTGGGGAATTGCACCCCGCCCTGAAGACGTACTGCATGTCGTGTTAACGACCGGTCGATTGTACGCCTGTCCGGGTCTTTTTCGCAGGCAGGGCCAGCATCGTGCCGCGGCAGGGCGGCGTGCCGCAAAGGCAGCGATAGCCTTCCTTCAGCGCCTTGGTGATGCGGCCGTCCAGCACCAGGCCATAGTCATAGGACAGTTCCGTGCCGCGCGGGATGTCCTGCAGCGCCACGATATACACGCGCTTGCCGTGCTTGCCCTCTTGCGCTTCGCAGTTGGGCTGACAGGAATGGTTGATCCAGCGGGCGTCGTTGCCTTGGTCGCCGCCGTCGATCACGCGGCCGGTGCTGAGCGCGAAGAAGAAGGTGTGGAAGGGATCGTCCGGGTTGGTCGGATGGCGCCGGTCCGCTTCCTTGGCGCTGATGCGCGCGCCGCCGTACTCGACGATGCGCGTGCCCGCGGGAATCTTGCGCGCGGCGAAGACGCCGTTGCCGTGCAGCTTGGAGCGGCGGACGACATACCAGGGCTTGATCGGGGTGTCTTCGTTGGTCATTGAGAGTGGGGTGTGGCGTGAGACGAAACAGAATTATATCGGCGCCTCTGTGACGCCGATGACAGGCGTATAGTGAGCGCCGCCTTGTCCTTCACTTGATATTTATCATGATCGTCCGTCCGCGTCCCTCCGCGCTGGCTTTGTTCTTTGTCTTGCGCGGTTCCATCATCCCGCGCATTGTCAGCAGGCTCATCGTCATCACGCTGCTGTCCTGTGTGGTGGTGTGGATGTACCACCGCCAACTGTTCTCGCCCGCGCACCTGACGGCGGTGCCTTTCTCGCTTTTCGGCCTGGCCTTGTCGGTCTTCATGGGCTTTCGCAACAACGTCTGCTACGACCGCTGGTGGGAAGCCCGCAAGCAATGGGGCGACCTGATCGTGCAGGCGCGCAGCCTGGCGCGCGAAAGCGCCGTGCTGCTGGCGGCCAGCACGGCCAACCCCGTGCAGGAACGGCTGGTGCGCCGCTGCGTCGGCTTTGGCTATGGCCTGGCTGCGCGGCTGCGCGGCCAGGATATGGTGGAGGCCGTGCGGCCGTGGGTGCCGCAGGATGAACTGGATACGCTGTCCGGCTGCCGCAATGTGCCGGACGCCCTGCTCATGGCGATCAACCGCGATCTGGCGTCGTGCCTGCGTCGCGGGGAACTCAGCGACATCCTGTACCAGGGGCTGACCCAGCGCGTGGCGCAGTGCGCCGCCATCCAGGCCGCCTGCGAACGCATCAAGTTTACGCCCTGTCCGTTCGCCTATTCCCTGCTGCTGCATCGCACGGCGTGGCTGTTCTGCCTGCTGCTGCCCTTTGGCCTGGTCGGCACGCTGGAATACCTGACCCCCGTGGCGGTCATCATCATCGCCTACACCTTCTTCGGCCTGGATGCGCTGGGCGACGAGCTCGAGGACCCCTTCGGGCTGGAAGAGAACGACCTGCCGCTGTCGGCGCTGGCCCGCGTCATCGAGGTCGACCTGCTGGAAGGCCTGGGCGTGCGGCCGCTGCCCGAGGCGGCGGCGCCCGTGGACTACGTCCTGCGCTGAACGCAGGGTCACCCTCCCGGTCCGTTGAGCGGCAGCATCGTTTCCTTCAGCCGGCGCAGCACGAAGCAGGACTTGCTGTGCCGGATGCCGGGAATGCGGTAGAGCTGTTCGCGCAGCAGGCGTTCGTAGTCGCGGGTGTCGCGCACGGCGATGCGGATGTAATAGTCGTAGTCGCCCGACACCAGGAAGGCCTCCAGCACCTCGGGAATCGCCGCCAGCGCCCGGCCGAACTCGTAGAGCGTTTCTTCGCTGTGGCTTTCCAGCGTCACATGGACGATGACCGTGTCCATGAACCCCAGGGTGGCCGGGTCGATGTCCACGGTGTAGCCGCGGATCACCCCGGCGCTCTCCATGCGCTTGATGCGGTTCCAGCAGGGCGTGGACGACAGGCCGACGGCCGCGCCGATGTCGTTCAGGCTGGCGCGCGCGTTCTCTTGCAGCACCTTCAGAATGGCCAGATCAAACTTGTCCAGGTTCATTTTCTTTGATTCCTCCAAATCAAAGATAAATTTACTGCGTCTGACGGTAATTCGTGGAAAAGAAGATAAAAATTCTTCGAAACTCCCAATAAGATGGATAGCATGAACGATCGCCTGCACCCCACCGCCGCCGCCGCCCTAGCCGCCACTGCTCGCCCTCCTGAAAACGGGGCGAAGATTCTGCTCGACACGTTGATTGCGCACGGTGTCGATACGGTTTTCGGGTATCCGGGCGGCGCTGTCCTGCCCCTGTACGACGCGCTGTACGCCGAACCGCGCCTGCGCCACGTGCTGGTGCGGCATGAACAGGCCGCGGTGCATGCGGCCGAAGGCTACGCCCGCACCACGGGCCGCACGGGCGTGGTGTTCGTGACTTCCGGCCCCGGCATGGCCAACACGACGTCGGGCCTGCTGGACGCCATGTGCGATTCCATCCCGGTGCTCTGCGTCAGCGGGCAAGTGGCCACGGCGGCCATCGGCACCGATGCCTTCCAGGAATGCGACGCCATCGGCATCTCGCGCTCGGTGACCAAGTGGAACACCCAGATCCGCGCGGTCGACGATGTGGCTGGCGTGGTGTCGCGCGCCTTCGAACTGACCCGCCAGGGCCGTCCCGGCCCCGTGCTGGTGGATTTTCCGAAAGACGTGCAACTGGCCGTGCCGCGCGACGCCGATGACGACAGCCTGGGTCTGCCCTCGCAGCAAAAGCTGGCCGCGCTGCGCGCGCGCCGCCAGTCGGGCAAGCTGGCGCCCAAGCTGCCCCAGTCGGCCGTGCGCCGGGCCGCGGCGCTGATCGCCCAGGCCAAGCGCCCCATCTTCTACGGCGGCGGCGGCCTGGTGAATGCCGGCCCCGACGCCTGCGCGGCGTTCACGGACCTGGTCCGCCACACCGGCGCGCCCTGCACCCTGACCTTGATGGGCCTGGGCGCCTTCCCCGCGTCCGACCCGCGGTTCGTGGGGATGCTGGGCATGCACGGCACGGTAGAGGCCAACCTGGCCATGCACAACTCGGATCTGGTGGTCTGCATCGGCGCGCGCTTCGACGACCGCATCACCGGCAAGCTCTCGGAATTCTGTCCGCATGCGCGCAAGATCCATATCGATATCGATCCCGCGTCGATCAACAAGGTGGTGCGCGTGGACGTGGCGCTGGTGGGCGACTGCCTGCCGCTGGTGCGCGCGCTACGCGCGGAACTCGGCGACGAGCCGCTGGATCCCAAGCGCCTGGCGCCGTGGTTCAAGCGCATCGAGACCTGGCGCGCGCAGGATTGCCTGGGCTATACGCCCGCTGCCGACGCCATTCTTCCCCAGCATCTGATGTCTCGCCTGAACGCCGCGCTGGCGGATCGGGACGCCATCGTCTCCACCGACGTGGGCCAGCATCAGATGTGGGCCGCGCAATACCTGCGCTTTGACAAGCCGAACCGCTGGCTGACCTCGGGCGGCGCGGGGACCATGGGCTACGGCGTGCCCGCCGCCATCGGCGCGCAGGTGGCGCATCCGGACAAGACGGTCGTCTGCGTCAGCGGCGATGCGTCGGTGCTGATGAACATTCAGGAATTGTCCACCGCCATGCAGCACCAGACGCCCGTGAAGGTCGTGCTGTGCAACAACGGCTACATGGGCATGGTCCGGCAATGGCAGGAACTGATCCACGGCGGGCGCTACAGCCACAGCTACAACGCGTCGCTGCCGGATTTCGTGGCGCTGGCGCGTGCCTTCGGCTGGGGCGCGGCCCGGGTCGAAGACCCCGCCCTGCTGGATGCCGCGCTGGCCGAATGCCTGGCGCATGACGGCCCGTACTTCCTGGACGTGGCCGTGACGGCGCAGGAAAACTGCTTCCCGATGATGCCGGCTGGACATGGCCACCAGAAGATGATGCTGGCCGAAGGCGTCTGGTATCAGGACGAGACGACCTGACGCGGGCAACCTGACGCACGCGGCCCTGACGCGCGCTGCCCCGACGCGGGGGCGGCAGGCACGCGGCGTGGGAACCGTTTCCTTTCAGAATTGAATCGACAGCCCGCCGTCCACGACCAGCACGTGGCCGTTCACGTAGGACGCGGCCGGAGACGCCAGGAACACCGCGGCGCCCGCGATTTCTTCTGGCTCGCCCCAGCGGCCGGTCGGGTTGCGGGCGGCGATGCGGGGGCCGAACTTGGGATCCCCCACCATGTCCGCATTGGTTTCCGTGGCGAAGGTGCCCGGCGCGATGGCGTTGCTGGTGATGTGGTGTCCGCCGAATTCCGCCGCCAGCGCGCGCACCATGCCGGTCAGGCCCTGCTTGGCGGCCGGGTAAACGGCATCCCCCTTGCGCGCCAGTTCTCCCACGACCGAGGTGATCGCGATCAGGCGTCCGCCGCCCTGGCGCACCATGCGCTCGGCCGCGAACTTGGCCAGCAGCATGCCGGCCACGAGGTCGGTGTCGATGAGCTCGCGGATCTCGGCGGGGCTGGTGTCGCGCAAGGTCTTGCGATTGCGCGCCCCGACGTTGTTCACCAGGACGTCCAGGCGGCCATGCTCGCTGTCGATCCGCAGGAAGGCGCGTTCCATGGCGGCGTCGTCGCTGACGTCGAAGGGCAGCGGATGCGCGTCCAGGCCGGCGGCGGTGAGTTCGCCGGCTGCGGCGGCGGTGGCCTCGGCGTTGCGTCCGTTGATCAGCACACGCGCGCCGCAGCCCGCGAGCGCCCGCGCAATGCAGAAGCCCAGCCCGCGGGCCGAGCCGGTCACCAGCGCCACCTGTCCCGTCAGGTCGAAGTTGCGCAGATACGGTAGTGTCTTCATCAGTCCGGTTCCGTTCATTCCCTGAATTCCGGCGCCCAGTGCAGCAGCCGCCGTTCCAGCCAGGTCACACAATAAACCAGCGCGATGCCGACGATGGACAGCAGCGTCACCGCCGCGAACATGTCGGTGGCGTTCAAGGTCGCCAGCGCGGTGATCATCAGATAGCCCATGCCGGTGGTGGACCCGACGAATTCCGCCAGCACCACGCCGATCAGCGCGAAGCTGATGGCGTTCGGCAGTGCCGCGAAGGTCCAGGCGGCGGCGGTGGGAATGCGCACCCGCCACAGGATCTGCCGCGGCGAGCCGCCCAGCGTGCGGCAGAAGTCGACAAGTTCGCGTTCCACGCTGCGCCCGCCCTTATAGGTGTTGAAGAACACCAGGAAGAACACCACGAACCAGGACGTGACCACCTTGGATGCCAGGCCCAGCCCGAAGAACATGGTGATGAGCGGCACGAAGGCGATGCGCGGCATCGAGTTGAACGCGACGATGAAGGGGTTGAACACGTCGGCCAGGAAGCGGCTGCGGCTAAGCGTCATGCCGACGATGAAGCCGCTGCCCACGCCGACCACCAGCCCCACCATCGTGGCCTGCAAGGTCAGCCACAAATGCGGCCAGACCGAGCGCGGCCCCGGCTGCATCCATTCCCATAGCCGCACGGCCACGCGCGACGGCTGGCTGATGAAGAAGGGGTCGAACAGCGTGTTCTGCGTGAACCATGGAATGCGCGTGAGCGTCTCCCAGGCGCCCAGGATGAGGGTCAGGATCAGCACCTGCCACAGCGTGATGCGCAGTCGGCGCGCCACGCTGGCGCGGCGGTCCAGCCGCAGCTGGTCCTGCAGGGAATCGGAGGTTTCAGTCGGGATCATGGCGCGTGGGGATTCAGGCGGCGGCGCGGAACTGCTGGCCCAGCACGCTCCAGAGGCTTTGCACGTGGGCGACGAACTGCGGCGTTTCGCGCAGCGTGAAGACGTCGCGCGGATGCGGGATGCGGATGCGCTCGTCCAGCAGCACGCGGCTGGGCGGGCCGGACAGCACCACGACCCGGTCGGACAGCAGGATGGCCTCGTCGAGATCGTGCGTGACCATCACGATGGTCTGGCCCAGCTTGCGCCAGATTTCCATCAGTTCGCGATGCAGGTGGGTCTTGGTATGCGTGTCCAGCGCGCCGAAGGGCTCGTCCAGCAGCAGGATGCGCGGCTCCACCGCCAGGCTCATCAGCAGCGCCACGCGCCGCCGCATGCCGCCGGAAAGCTGGTGCGGAAAGGCGTCGGCGAAGGGACTGAGGTGGCCTAATTCAAGCAGCTCGGCCACGCGGCGTTGGATGCGGTCGGCGGGCACGCCCTGGAACTTCAGGCCCAGCGCCACGTTTTTCCTGACGCTGAACCAAGGCAGCAGGGTGTCCTTCTGGAAGATGTAGCCCAGCGCGGGCGGCACCTGTCCGTCCACCACGCGGCCGTCCACGCGGATCTCGCCCGTGGTGGGGCGCAGGAAGCCGGCGATCATGTTCAGCAGCGTGCTCTTGCCGCAACCCGAAGGCCCGACGATGGAGATGAACTCGCCTTCCTGGATGGCGAGGCTGACCTCGCCCACCGCGTGCGTCGTGCCCTGGCGCGACTGGTACGCCTTGCCCACCTTGTCCAGCGTGATCATTAAAGGCCCCGGGCCTTGCGCACGAAGCTCATGTTCACGCACTTGGCGTACGGGACGGTCTTGATTTCATCGTTGGAGAACTGGCGGCCGTCGCCCATGATGGCCGTCATGCGGTTGTACGCGTCCTCGGTGATGATGTTGTCGTTCAGGAACACCGTTTCCTTGTAGACGCCCAGGGTCTTCTCGATGGCGGCGCGCGGGAACGCGCTGAGGAAGTCGTCGAAGATCACATCGGTGATCGCCGCCGCGCTGTTGGCGCTGATGAAGTCCTGCGCCTTGACCATCGCGCTGACGAAGGCCTGGACCACTTCGGGCCGTTTCTGGATGGTGTCTTCGAGCGTCAGGGCCGCGATGCCCGGCACGTCGCCGCCCATGAATTCAGTCCACGAGCTTTCGGTGGTGGCGTCGAAGATGGGCACGCCCCAGCCTTCCTGGCGGGCCTGCTCCATCATGGACATGGTGGCCATGCTGGCCGACACCGAACCGGTCTTGAGCGCGCCCAGCATGGTTGCCAGGTCGCCCAGGGGGCGGATGTCGACTTTGTCGGCCACGCCGGCCTTCTGCATCAGGTAGAGCGCCATCAGCCAGGTGCTGGACTGCGGCTGCGTGGCGCCCACGCGCTTGCCGGCCAGGTCCTTCAGCGACTTGATCTTGCCGCTGTCGAAGTCTTCGCGGCGCACGATGACATTGGCGTAGGTCAGCTTGCGGTCAAAGCCGAATATCAGCGTGGCGGGCTTGCCGGCGATCGTCAGCGCGGGCGCGGCGGTGGCCGCGGTGGCGCCGAACACGATCTGGCCGGCGGCCAGAAGCTGGTTGGTCCGCGGGCCGCTCTGCGAATTCAGGTACTCGACCTCCAGGCCGTTCGCCCCGAAAAACCCCTTCTTCAAGGCCACGTAACCGGCCGCGAAGAATGGGTCGATGCTGCCCTGGCCGTAGACCACCTTGCCCAGCTTCGGGCTGGCGAAGGCGACGCGTCCGTTGAGCAGGCTGATGCCCGCCAATGCGGAAGCGGCGGCCAGCACGCGGCGGCGGTTGGTGAAATCGGGGCTACGGGTCATGTCGTCCTCGGATCTGATCTGGTTGCGGCTGTTTGGCGTAAACAATACCCCAGCGTTTGCCGTCCAACAATGGAAAACGCCCGGTTGCCCGGGCGTTCCGTACTGCGGCGCGAGTCTACCCTACGCTGCGGTTTTCTTCGGCGCGGCCTTCTTGACCGCCTTCTTGGCGGCGGTTTTGGTTGCCGTCTTGGTTGCGGTCTTGGTGGCGGCCTTCTTGACCGCGGCCTTCTTGGCGGGCGCCTTCTTTGCCGCCGTCTTTGCAGCCGTCTTGGCCGGCGCGCGGGCGCGGCCGGGCTTTTCAGGGCGCGGTTCGAACTCGAAGCCGACCTTGCCATCGGGCTGGCGCACCAGGAACGCCTTGAACTTGCGGTTCGTGCGGCTGGAGACAAAGCCGTCGAGCAGATCGGTGCGGCCGTTGGTCAACAGCTTTTCCATCTGCTCGCGCGAGATCTCCTGCTGAAGGATGACCTTGCCGGAACGGAAATCGCAGCTCTTTTCGGGGCCGACGGATTTTTCGCAGACGTAGCTCATGCCGTGCTCGAACACACGCGACTGGCACTTCGGGCAGGGACCCACCGGCGTGTGGCCGGAGAAGTCCACGGCTTCGTTGTCGTCCTCGTCGTTCTGGCCGAAGTCGAATTCCAGCTTGTATTCGTCGCTGATGCGCAGGATGGCGGCGAAGGGCCGGCCCATCTTGCTGATGAAGCCCTGCATCGGGCCGATCTCGCGCTTGGCCAGCAGTTCTTCCACTTCCGGCAGTTCGAACGTGCGGCCGCCGGGGTGCTTGCCGATCGAAAAATCGCAGGCCGTGCAGGCAAAACGGCGGTAGTTTTCCTTCACGACGGCGCCGCACTTGGGGCATGGCGTCTGCAGCGTGGCGTAGTCGCCCGGCACCGTGTCGCGCTCGTATTCCTTGGCGCGCTTGACGATCACCTGGGTCATCTGCGCGATCTCGCGCATGAAGGCCTCGCGTCCCAGCCCGCCTTGTTCGATCTGCTTGAGCTTGTGTTCCCATTCGCCGGTGAGTTCGGGCGAGGTCAGTTCGGTGACGTCCAGGCCCGACAGCAGGGTCATGAGCTGGCGCGCCTTGGCGGTGGGCACCAGATCGCGGCCTTCGCGGCGCAGGTAGACCTCGTTGAGCAGCCCTTCGATGATGGCGGCGCGCGTGGCCGGGGTGCCCAGGCCGCGCTCGGACATGGCTTCGCGCAGTTCTTCGTCGTCCACCAGCTTGCCGGCGCCTTCCATGGCCGACAGCAGCGTGCCTTCGTTGAAGCGCGCCGGGGGCTTGGTCGACAGGCCCACGGCTTCCACGTCCTCGGTGCGCACGGTCTCGCCGTCCGCCACGGGCACCAGGTTGGCGTCTTCGCCCTGCGCTTCCTTGCCGTACACGGCCAGCCAGCCCGGCGTGACCAGCACCTTGCCGTCCGTGCGGAAGCGATGCCCCTGCACTTCGGTCAGGCGCGTGGTGACGCGGTATTCCGCGGCGGGGAAGAACACCGCCAGGAAGCGCTTGAGCACCAGGTCGTACAGCTTGGCCTCGGCTTCGCTCAGGTCATGCGGGATCTGCAGCGTGGGGATGATGGCAAAGTGATCCGACACCTTCTTGTTGTCGAAGATGCGGCGGTTCGGCTTGACCCATTGCTGGCTGACGACGGTGTCCGCATGGCGCGACAGGCCGCCGACGGCGTTGGAGCCGCCCTTGGCCAGTGCGCGCATGGTTTCCTGCACCGTGGCGATGTAGTCCTCGGGCAGGTAGCGTGAATCGGTACGCGGGTAGGTCAGCGCCTTGTGGCGTTCGTACAGCGTCTGGGCCAGCGAAAGCGTGGTCTTGGCGGAAAAGCCGAAGCGGCCGTTGGCCTCGCGCTGCAGGGACGTCAGGTCGTACAGCGCCGGCGACATCTGGGTCGAGGGCTTGGATTCCTCGGTGACGTTGCCCGGCTGGTCGCGGCAGGCGGCCACCACGCTTTGCGCGGCGGCTGCCGACCACAGGCGGGATTCCCGCTTTTCGGGGTCGCGGTCGTCTTTCTTGAACTGCGGGTCGATCCAGCGGCCTTCGTACAGGCCGGCGGCCGCGATGAAGGTGGCGCGCACTTCCCAGTAGTCGCGCGGCACGAAGCGGCGGATGCGTTCTTCGCGCTCGGCCACGATGGCCAGGGTGGGAGTCTGCACGCGGCCGACCGGGGTCTTGAAGAAACCGCCGTCCTTGCTGTTGAAGGCGGTCATGGCGCGGGTGCCGTTGATGCCGACCAGCCAGTCGGCCTCGGCGCGCGAACGGGCGGCGGCTTCCAGCGGCTTCAACTGGACGTCGTCGCGCAGGTTGGCGAAGGCTTCGCGGATGGCGGCCTGCGTCATGGATTGGAGCCACAGGCGCTGGATCGGCTTCTTCACGCCAGCGTACTGGATGATGTAGCGGAAGATCAGTTCGCCTTCCCGTCCCGCGTCACAGGCATTGATGATGGCGTCCACGTCCTTGCGCTTGGCAAGGCGGACCAGCAGCTTCAGGCGTTCGGCGGATTTCTTGTCGGTGGGGCCCAGCTCGAATTCAGGCGGAATCACGGGCAGGTGCGCGAAGCTCCACTTTCCCTTGACCGGATCGTTGGGCGCGACCAAGCTCAGCAAGTGGCCAATGCTCGATGCGAGGACGTAACGTTCGCTTTCAAAATAGTCGCCCTCGCGCGCGAAGCCTCCCAAGGCGCGTGATATATCAAGGGCCACCGAGGGCTTCTCGGCAATAATCAGCGTTTTATTCATGTGTATCCAGTGGCGGTAGTCCCGCCTTAGTAGCGCGGATAATAAGATCGGAGATTCGCCAGATGCAAGTCGGCACTGAAAGACAAGCGGGATCCGAACTGCACGCTTGGCGTCAATTCCTGGCGCGAAGCACCCTTTGGCTAGGCGTTTTGCTGCTGGGCAGCGCTGCGGTTTGCTGGGTCGCCGCCAACTGGCAGGACATGACAAAAGTGCAGCGTTTCGCCGGAGCGCAGGGGCTTCTGGCCGTTTGCGCGCTGGCCGCCGCCTGGGCTGGCTTGCGCCTGCGGGACCGGCCCGGCGTGCGGCGCAGCATTCCCGGCGCGCTGCTTGCACTTGCCGGCATTCTGCTGGGCGCCCTGCTCGCGCTATTAGGCCAAACTTACCAGACTGGCGCCGATACCTGGGAATTGTTCGCGTGGTGGGCGCTGTTGCTCCTGCCCTGGGCGCTGGCCGCGGGCAGCCAGGCCGTCTGGCTGCTGTGGGCGCTGGTCCTGAATCTGGCGGCGGCGCTGTGGCTGGGCGAACGGGTTTTTACCTGGCTGATGATCTTCGGCGGCCCGGGCGTCCCCAGCCTGTTCATGGCCGCCCTGAACCTGCTCCTGCTGCTGGGCTGGGAACTGGCGGCTAGCCGCTGGCGCGCCAGCACGGTATTCGGCCCCCGCATCCTGGCCGCCATCGCCATCAGCGTGCTGGTGCTGGCCTTGATGTTCGGCGACTTCATCCTGCGCGGGCTGGGCACCTACAACGGCATCGCCTGGGTGGCCGCCACCTTGGGCCTGGGTCTTTACTATCAGCGGGGCCGGCGCGACCTGGTCATCCTGGCCATGCTGGCCGCGGGCGTCATCTGCGTATCGCTGCGCGTGGTGGGCGAGTGGCTGTGGCGCCTGGAGCCCGGCGTCTGGGCCGCCCTGCCGCTGGCCGCGCTGCTCATGGCCGAGGCGGTCCTGGCGGCCCGCTGGCTGCGCCGGCTGGGCGCGGATTCCTCGCCCGCCCTGCCCGCCGCGGATGCCGAACCGGCCAGCGCGTCGGCCGGCAACGCGGTCGACCCCGCCGATTCGGGCGCGCCGGTGGCGCAGCTTGCGCCGGCCGCGGTGCCGCGCGCCGAGCCGCCCTGGTACGTGCAATGCCTGCTGGGCCTGAGCGCCTGGCTGGCGACCTTGCTGCTGCTGGTGTTCGTCGCGTTCTCGGGTTTCATCACTTCCGAGGGCGGCGCGCTGGTGGCCGGCCTGGTGCTGTGCGCCGCCGGCGTGGCGGTGCTGCGCAGCGATGCCGGCCCCTTCTGGCGGCAGTGCGGCACGGCCATGGCGTTCGCGGGGCAGATCCTCATCATCTTCGGCCTGTCCAGTTCCACGTCGTTTGCCAGTGCGAGCTTCTTCGTGCTGCTGATGGCGGCCGTCGTGTACGCGCTGGGTCCCGACGTGATCCTGCGATTCCTGAGCGGCCTCTTGATCGCCATGGCGGGCGCGGCCCTGATCTGGCGGGGCCTGTCGCCCGACCTCATGCAGGACGACCTGCTGGACGCCTGGATGCGTTTCGACGCGACGCGCGCCACGTTCCTGTGGCTGCCCATCGGCGTGATCGGCGCCTGGGCCACCGCCGTCATCATCACCGTCAGCCACCGCGTGGGCGCCAGGCGCGGCCACGCGCTGCAGCCGCTGGCCTGGGCCTTCCTGCTGTCCGTCCAGGGCATGGTGTGGCTGGCCAGCGGAATTTCGGCCAGGCAGTTGCCCGCCATCTGGCAGTTGACGCCGCATACCGCCATCCTGATCGTGGCGGGCGCGCTGCTCCCGGTTGCCGCTGCCCTGGCGGTGTTGTGGCCGCGCCGCCGGCTGCTGACGAAAGGCGTGACCTGGGGCGTGCCGATCGGCCTCTTGCTGCTGTCCCTGTTCTGGCTGCCCAGCCCGGGCGTGGGATTTGCCCTGGCATGGCTGCTGCTGGGCTTCGGCCTGAACCAGTCGCGCGTCATGGTCTTTGGCGTGGCCAGCCTGCTGGCCTACCTGGGCGTCTATTACTACCAACTGGAACTCCCGCTGCTGCAAAAGGCGCTTTGGCTGGGCGGCGCCGCGCTGCTGCTCTTCCTGTTGCGGGCGGCGGTGTGGCTGGTGCCGCGCCTGATGCGCACCCAGGCGCCGGCCAAGCCTCGTTCGCTGCCGCCGGTGTCCGGCCCCCTGCGCTGGCGCACGCTGGCCATCCTGGGCGGCCTGGCGCTGGTGCTGGTGGTGGCCAACGGCGGCATCTGGCAGCGCGAAAAGCTGCTGGCCTCGGGCAAGGTCGTCATTCTGGAACTGGCGCCGGTGGACCCGCGTTCGCTCATGCAGGGCGACTACATGGCCTTGAACTTCGCGGCGGGCCGTGAAGTGACGCGCCTGCGCCTGGGGGGCGGTGGCCAACAGGATGAAGATGAGTCCGTCATGGGCTATGAGCCCGACGGCTACGTGCTGCTGGCGCCGGATGCGCGCGGCGTGGCGCAGCCCGTGCGCATCCAGCCAGAGATCCATCCGCATGCCGAAGGCGAGGTGCCGCTGCGCTACCGCGTTCGAGACAACGGCGTGCGTATCGTCACCAATGCGTATTTCTTCCCCGAAGGGCAGGCGGCGCGCTACGAGGTCGCCAAGTACGGCGAGCTGCGCGTGGCGGAAAACGGAGAAGCCCTGCTCGTCAGGATGCTGGGCGAAGACCTGCAGCCTTTGTAGCCGCGCCGGCCGGTCCGGGCCTCAGCCCGGAAACCGCCCGGCCCAGCGCGCCGTGGCCTCGCGCAGGAACGGCGCGATGCCCGCGGCGGCGAAGGGCGGGAATCCCAATGCCTCCCAGGCGGCCTTCAGGGCCGTCAGGGGCGCGCCGGTGTCAATGGGCGGGGCGCCGTTCTGTTTGGACAGTTTGAGGCCGCTGGAGGCGTCCAGGATCAGCGGCACGTGCATATAGCGCAGCGGGGGCAGGCCCAGCAACCGGCCCAGCACCCGTTGGCGCGCCGTGGAACTCAGCAGGTCGGCGCCGCGCACCACGTCCGTCACGCCCTGCGCGGCGTCGTCCACCACCACGGCCAACTGATACGCCCACAGCCCATCCGCGCGCCGCAGCGCAAAATCGCCCACCGCTTGCGCCACGTCCTGTTCCTGGGGGCCCAGCCAGCGGTCTTCGAAGTGTTCCAGGCCATCCGGCACGCGCAGGCGCCAGGCGCGCGCCTGGCGGCCTTCCGGCAAGCCGTGGCGGCAGGTGCCGGGGTAAGGCCTTTCGCCGTCGGCGCCCGGCATCGTCTGGCCGCGCAGCGCCGAATCGGCGATTTCCCGGCGGGTGCAGCCGCAGCCATAGATCAGGCCGCGCGCGGCCAGCGTGTCGAATGCGGTCTGGTAGGCGTCGCCGCGACGGGATTGCCAGATGATCTCGCCGTCCCAGGCCAGGCCCAGCGCATGCAGCTGCGCCATGATGACCTCCGCCGCGCCGGGGACCGTGCGCGGCGTGTCCACGTCTTCGATCCGCAGCAGCCAGCGTCCGTCATGCGCGCGCGCGTCCAGCCAGCTTGCCAGCGCGGTCGCCAGCGAGCCCGCATGCAGCGGGCCGCTGGGACTGGGGGCGAAGCGGCCAACGTAGGTCACGGCGAAACGCCCGCGCGGCCAGGCGCGCGGGGATAGGAGAGGAGATTCAAGGCGCGGGGCGCCGCGGCGCGCTCAATGCAGCAGGCGCACGCCTTCTTCGTCCAGCAGCTCTTCCAGCACCAGATTGTCGATCTCGGCTTCCTGGCTCCAGAGAACCATGAGGGCGATGATCTTGATCTTGGCGAGCGGCACGGGCGTTTCCGGCGAAGCCAGGCCGCGGTCGATGACGATTTCACGCAGGGGCGCGGGCAGCACGCCGGCCGATTCCAGGAAGGCGATGAAGCCGATGGATTCGGTGCCGAGCTGTTGGTATTCGTTGTCGGTGTAGATCCGGGTTCCGGACGTGGGAGCCTGAGCGAGGTCGACGCATCGTTCGGTGGTCTCGGCCAGGCCGTACAGCCAACCGAGCGCGTCGTCGATGTCTTCGTGCTCGAATCCGGCGGCGGCGAGCCGCTTGGCGAGCACATCGGCCGCAGGACAGGCTTGCGGCGTGTAGTAATTCTCGAACAGATAAACCAGGATATCGAACATATGGCGCAGTTTTGAGCCTGTTTGCACAGTCGGCCCGCAGATCGGCAGACCAGCAAACATGAATTTTACTTTACGCTGATTTATTTTGCCGGGCAACCAAAGGAAAGCCGGAATGTTGTTTGCCGTCACCCACCGGCAATCGAGGCCCTTTTTTACGTTAAATGCTGTCAAAATCCACGATTCAGGGCAAAAAGGGGCGGACCGATCAGTCCGCCCCTTTTTTTTGAATCCGCTATTGTGCTGCGTGTCGCGTCAGGCGGATCGGGCCGAGTTCTCGAGCTTGAGTTCCGCCAGTTGCCGGATGAAAACCGGGATGCAGATGGCCAGCCCGATCAGCCCGCTGGCCAGGCCAGGAAGGATCGTCAGCAAGGCGCCGATGGTGCACAGCCACCGCTCCCAGCTCTTCATGCCGACCAGCATGTAGCGCGAGAACGCGGCCGACAGCAGCACCAGCCCGACCATGCAGCCGAACAGGGTCACGAAGAAGTCATACCAGGTGAAGCCCTGCACCGAGATCAGCAGCGACGGCGAGAACACGAACACGAATGGCACGATGAGCTTGGTGATGCCCAGCCTGAACGCCGTGTTGCCGGTCTTGAAGGGATCGCTGCCCGCCATGCCCGCCGCCGCGTACGCCGCCAGCGCCACCGGCGGCGTGATGTCCGCCAGGATGCCGAAATAGAACACGAAGAAGTGCGCGGCGATGGGCTGCACCCCAAGCTGCACCAGCGTGGGCGCGGCAACCGCCACCATGATCAGGTAGTTCGCCGTGGTGGGGATGCCGCAACCCATCAGGATGCAGACCAGACCCGTCATGATGAGCGCCGCGACCAGGGTCAGCGACTGCACGTTGGCGATGGCGTCGGGAATCACCATCGCCGCGCCGCCGGCGATGGCCTGCGCCGCGGAGATCACGATATAAGAGATCTTGAAGCCCACGCCCGTGAGTGTCACCACGCCGATCACGATGCCGACCGTACCGGCCGCGGCGCCCACGGCCAGTGCATACTTCGCGCCCGTTTCAAAGGCCTCGTACAGATCGCGCCAGCGCAGCCGCTGGAATGGGTTCAGCAGGCCGACGATGATGCAACCCGTGATGCCGGCGAAGGCGGCCAGATACGGCGTGCGGCCGCTGGCCAGCACGCTGATCAGCAGCACCAGCGGGATCAGCGTGGGCCAGCGCATCTTGAAGGATTGCTTCAGCTTGGGCATTTCCTCGGGGGTCAGGCCGCGCAGGCCCTCGCGCTTGGCCTCGAAGTGCACCTGCATGAACATGCCGAAGAAATACAGGAAGGCCGGGAAGATGCCCGCGATCGCGATCTGCTGGTACGGGATCCCCAGGAACTCGATCATCAGGAACGCGGCGGCGCCCATGATGGGCGGCGTGATCTGCCCGCCGGTGCTGCTGGCGGCTTCGACGCCCGCCGCAAAATGCCGCGGATAGCCGACGCGGATCATGGCGGGGATGGTCAACGACCCCACCGTTACCGCGTTGGCTACGGACGAGCCCGACAGCATGCCGAACATGGCCGATCCAAACACCGACACCTTGGCGGGGCCGCCCGCGTAGCGGCCGGCGATGGTCGAAGCGACGTCCAGGAAGAGCTGGCCCAGGCCGATGCGGGTGGCCAGCACCCCAAACAGCACGAAGTGGAAGACGTAGGTCGCCACCACGCCCACGGCCACGCCGTACACGCCCTGACTGGTCAGGTACATGTGGTTGACGATCTGGGACCAGTTGTTGCCGGCATGCTGCAGCAGGCCGGGGAAGTACTGGCCGAACATGGCGTAGGCCATGAACACCAGCGCAATGATGGGCAGCGGCCACCCCATGGCGCGGCGGGTGGCTTCCAGCAGGCCGACCAGCAGGATCGAGCCCATGAAGACATCCATCGGCAGCGGATTGCCCACCCGGTACGCCAGATCATCGAAGATGTAGGGGATATACAGCACCGACAGGGTCAGCGCGATGGCGATGATCCAGTCATACAGCGGGATGCCGCCGGGCGCGTACCACGTCGACCTGGGCTCGCGGCGGTAGTGGGATTTGGAAAATCCGAATACCAGGAATATCAGGCTGAGCACAAAAGCCAGGTGTACGCCACGGTGCGTGGCCTCGCGCAGCAGGCCGAAACCGGCCGTGTAGTAGTGAAAAAGCGAAAGCGTGACCAGCAGGCCTGAAACGATCCAGGTGGCGGTCTTGTCCAGCGGCCGGAAGCGGATCTCCGAATCGTACTTTTCCGCCAGTTGCTGGGTTTTCTCGTGGTCAATTTCCATCGCGGTGATTCTCAAGATGACTCAAGAAGCAGGGCCGCGCATCGGCGGCCCTGCTCACACACGGCGCAACCAGCAAACGCCGCGGACATAACGAACTATGACGATCCAGCTGTCCCGTCAAGGACAGGCAATACAAGTAAGGACCAGGCTTCCCCAAGCGGGGCCGCGCGCAGCCGGCTTTGCCGGTCCGCTGCGGCGCCCCCGGGGGGGAAGCGCCGCAGGCGCTACGGGGGGCTTTACTTCAGCAGGCCGATTTCCTTGTAGAACTTTTCGGCGCCCGGATGGAACGGGATGCCCGCGCCCTTGATGGCGTTGTCACGCGTGATCAGCTTGCCCTTGGCATGGCCGTTGTCCAGCGTTTTGCGCGTGGCGTCGCTGTACAGCGCCTTGGTGACGTCATATACGACCTGCTCGGGCAGCTTGGCCGACGTGACCATCTGCGCATTGACCGAGATGGTCTTTACTTCGCCGACGTTCTGATAGGTGTTGGCGGCGATGGTGTCGGGCGTGAAGAACTCCTGCTTGGCGCGCAGGGCGTCGATCTCGGGGCCGACCAGCGGCACGATTTCAATGCCGGCGCCGCTGGAAGCGAGTTCGGCAATGGCGCCGGCAGGGGCGCCGCCCACGAAGAAGAACGCGTCCAGGCCGCCATCCTTGAGCTTGTCGCCCGCCTGGTTGGGCTTGAGGTATTCGGCCTTGATGTCCTTATCGGTCATGCCGTAGGCGCCCAGGATCAGGCGCACGTCGACCAGCGTGCCGGAGCCCGGCTCGTCCATGGACACGCGCTTGCCCTTCAGGTCCGCCACGCTCTTGATGCCGGCGCCTTTGCGCGTCACCAGGTGGATGCTTTCGGGGTACAGCGTGGAGATCAGGCGCAGGTCCTGTGCCTTGGGCTTGCCTTCGAAGGTGCCCGTGCCGCTGTAGGCCCAGAACGCCACGTCCGACTGCGTGAAGCCCGCTTCGAACGAACCGCCCACGATGCCGTTGATGTTGGCCACCGAGCCATTGGAGGCGACCGCCGTCGCAACGAGCTTGCCGGGCTGCGACACGGCGTTGGCGATGATGCCGCCGATGGGGTAGTACGTGCCCGCAGTGCCACCCGTTCCGATGCGGAAAAATTGTTGGGCCTGCGCGGAACCTACGGTGCCGACGGCGGCGACCGCCACGGTGAGGGCGGTGATCCAGTGCTTGAGTTTCATGCGAGCTTCTCCGGTATTCGTGGACGGGATGTATCAGTGACGAGGGTTCGTCTTGTCATTCCTGCCGCGGCATTGGGGCCAGGGCAAAAATGGGCCTCCCCTTGGGGGCCGTTTTCATGATGAAATTCTGTCATGTCGACCTCTCGTAGCCAATGGTTACGGGGCTATCGTTTACCTGGGGGTGATCGGCCCCTTTGGTTATGGTTGGTCCTGCTTTGGTTATGCGTGCGTTACATCCCATGTGGTGCAGACAACGGAGTCACCAAGATGTCCCAGGAAGTCATACGCGGCATTGCGCTGCCCCCGCCCGCGCAGCCGGGCGATCCCTTGGCCCGCGTCGATACGCCCAGCCTGGTGCTGGACCTGGAGCCGTTCGAGGCCAACCTGCGTGCGATGCAGGCCTGGGCCGACCGCCACGAGGTGGCCTTGCGCCCGCATGCCAAGGCGCACAAATGCCCGGAAATCGCGCTGCGCCAGCTCGCTCTGGGCGCGCGCGGCATCTGCTGCCAGAAAGTCAGCGAAGCCCTGCCCTTCGTGGCGGCGGGCATCCGCGACATCCACATCAGCAATGAAGTCGTCGGACCGGCCAAGCTGGCGTTGTTGGGCCAGTTGGCGCGCATCGCCAAGATGAGCGTGTGCGTGGACAACGCGCAGAACCTGGCGCAGGTCTCGCAGGCCATGGCGCAGGCCGGCGCCCAGATCGACGTGCTGGTCGAAGTCGACGTGGGCCAGGGCCGCTGCGGAGTGTCGGACGATGCCCTGGTGCTGGCGCTGGCGCAGCAGGCGCGCAGCCTGCCGGGCGTGAATTTCGCGGGGCTGCAGGCGTATCACGGATCGGTGCAGCACTTTCGCACGCGCGAAGAGCGCGCCCAGGTCAGCCGGCAGGCCGCGCGCATCGCGGCGTCGTACGCGCAACTGCTGCGCGAAAGCGGCATCGCCTGCGACACGATCACGGGCGGCGGCACGGGCAGCGCCGAGTTCGACGCCGCCAGCGGTGTCTATACCGAATTGCAGGCGGGCTCTTACGCATTCATGGACGGCGACTATGGCGCGAATGAATGGGATGGTCCGCTGACGTTCCAGAACAGCCTGTTCGTGCTTGCCACGGTGATGAGCACGCCCGCGCCCGACCGCGTGATCCTGGACGCGGGCCTGAAGTCCACCACGGCGGAATGCGGTCCCCCCGCCATCTTCGGCGCGCCTGGGCTGACCTACGCGGCCATCAACGACGAGCACGGGGTCGTGCGCGTGGCGTCCGGAGCGGACGCGCCCGCGCTGGGCTCGGTGTTGCGCCTGGTGCCCTCGCACGTGGATCCCACTTTCAACCTGCATGACGGGCTGGTGATCGTGCGCGATGGCGTCGTCCAGGACATATGGGAGATCGCGGCGCGCGGTTTTTCGCGCTGATCCGCGCGGGCGGCCTGCTGGCCGCCCTGTTGACCGCCTTTCCTGCCGGTCCGGACAAAAAAGGCCGGCGCGTCACTGCCGCGCCGGCCCTCGATGCAGATTCCCAACGCCTACTTGGCCTGGTTCTGGATCTTCTCCCCGCCACGTTCGATGTCTTTGCCGGCACCTTCCATCGTGTTGCAACCGGCAGTCATGGCGGTGACCGCCAGCATCAGCGCAAGCCAAATTCGATGGGTCATTTTTTTCTCCTTCGGGGGATTCGTTGGACATAGCGGGTCATGCCGGGCGGCAGCCGCGCGCTTATCGCTCAGCAAGCCGCGTGCCTGACCCCTGTCCATGTCCACGTGTCCGGCGCCTCGGCGGCGGATATCCCCCTATATCCCCAGGAACTGCCGTAATTCCGGCGTGGCGGGCGCCGTGAAAAGTTGTTCCGGCGGCCCGATCTCATGCACCCGGCCCTGGTGCATGAATACCACGCGGTCGCAGACTTCACGCGCGAAGCGCATCTCGTGCGTGACCATCAGCAGCGTCATGCCGTCCGCTGCCAGCTCGCGCACCACCGCCAGCACTTCGTTGACCAGTTCCGGATCCAGCGCGGACGTGATTTCGTCGCACAGCAGCGCCAGCGGCTGCATCGCCAGCGCGCGCGCGATGGCCACCCGCTGCTGCTGGCCCCCGGAAAGTTCTTCCGGCCAGGCGTCGAATTTATGGGACAGCCCCACCCGGGTCAGCATGGCGCGCGCCAGGTCGGCGGCCTCGCGCTCGGGCATGCGCTTGGCCACCATCGGCGACAGCATGACATTGCGTCCCACGGTCAGGTGCGGAAACAGATTGAACTGCTGAAAGATCATCCCCACCTTCAGCCGCAGCGCCCGCAGCCGCAGTTCGTCGTCGCCCAGTTGCGCGTCGGCCACCATGATCGCGCCGCCATCGATCTGCTCCAGTCCGTTGATGCAGCGCAGCAGCGTGCTCTTGCCCGAACCGCTCTTGCCGATGATGGCGATCACTTCCCCGGGATCGACTCGCAGGGTCACCCCCTTCAGGACTTCGTTGTCGCCGAACCGCTTGCGTACGTCTTCAAGGGCGATGAGGGGCATGCAACTTCCTTTCCAGCCGGAGGCTGAGGCGCGACAGGGGCCAGCACAGCGCGAAATAGATGACGGCCGCGCAGGCATAGACGGTGAAGGGACTGAAGGTGGCGTTGGTGATCACGGTGGCCGCCTTCGACAGTTCGGTGAAGCCGATGATCGAGGTCAGCGCGGTGCTTTTGACGATCTGGACGGCGAAGCCCACGGTGGGTGCGACCGCGATGCGCAGCGCCTGCGGCAGCACCACATGGCGCATCTGCTGCACATACCCCAACGCCAGGCTGGCCGACGCTTCCCATTGCCCTTTCGGCACGGCCTCCACGCAGCCGCGCCAGATTTCGGCCAGGAAGGCGCCCGACCACAGCGTCAGGGCCGCCCCGGCCGCCAGCCACGGCGGCACTTCCACGCCGATCAGCGACAGGCCGAAGAACGCCAGGAAGAGCTGCATCAACAGCGGCGTGCCCTGGAACAGTTCGATATACGCCCAGCTCGCGCGGCGCATCAGCGCCACGCGCGATGTCCGCATCATGAGCGCCAGCATGCCCATCACCGCCCCGCCCGCGAAGGCCGCGAGCGACAGCACGACGGTCCAGCGCGCCGCCAGCAGCAGGTTGCGCACGATGTCCCAGCTTGAGAATTCGATCATCCTGCCGCCTTGCGGAACAAGCGCCTGCCGGCCAGGCGCAGCAACTGGCGCAGCAGCACGGCCAACGCCAGATAGATGCCAGTGGTCACGAAATAGACCTCAAAGGCGCGGAAGTTGCGCGACTGGATGAAGTTGGCGGCAAAGGTCAGGTCTTCGGCCGCGATCTGCGAGCACACCGCCGACCCCAGCATCACGATCACGATCTGCGACGACAGCGCCGGCCAGATGCGCATGAGCGCCGGCTTCAGCACCACGTGCCGGAACACCTGCACACGCGTCATCGCCAGGCTGGCCCCCGCCTCGTATTGACCCTTGGGCGTGGCGTCGATGCCCGCGCGGATGATCTCGGTGCTGTAGGCGCCCAGGTTGAGCGCCATCGCCAGGCAGGCGGCCTGCATTTCGCCCAGTTGCACGCCCAGCGACGGCAGGCCGAAAAACACGAAGAAGAGCTGGATCAGGAAAGGCGTGTTCCGGATCAGCTCCACATAGGCCGTGACCGGCGCGCGCAGCCAGCCCGGCCCTTGCGTGCGCACCCAGGCGCAGGCGATGCCCAGCGCCACGCCCGCCACGGCGCCGAACGCGATCAGTTCGACCGTAACGCCTATGCCCTTGAGCAGCACCGGCGTGTACTCCAGCACCGAGGCGAAGTCATACTGGTAAGCCATGATGGCCGCCCGGACTTACAGGTCCTTGGGCAGTGCGGCGCCCAGCCACTTCTGCGAAATCGCCGACAGCGACCCGTCGCCCTTGGCGGCGGCCAGGATGCCGTTGACGCGGGCGCGCAGCTTGGGCTCGTCCTTGTTCATGCCGATATAGCAGGGCGAATCCTTGATCAGGAATTTCGTCTCGGGCTTCTTGGGCGGATTGCGCGCCAGGATGGCGGCGGCGACCACGTTGCCGGTGGCGATCAGCGGCACCTGGCCCGACAGGAAGGCGGTGATGGTGCCGTTGTTGTCTTCATAGCGCTTGAGCGTGGCCGATTCGGGCGCGATCTTGGACAGCTCGATGTCTTCCACCGCGCCGCGCGTCACGCCGATGGTCTTGCCGGCCAGGTCGGCGGCCGAAGTCACCTTCAGGTCGGCCGGGCCGAACACGCCATTGAAGAACGGGGCGTACGCGTCCGAAAAGTCGATGGCCTTCTCGCGCTCGGCGTTCTTGCCCAGGCTGGAGATCACCAGGTCCACCTTCCTGGTCTGCAGATAGGGCACGCGGTTGGCGCTGGTGACGGGCACCAGCTCCAGCTTCACGCCCAACTGCTTGGCGATGAGTTGAGCGGTGTCGATGTCGTAGCCCAGGGGTTTCATGTCGGCGCCCACCGATCCGAACGGTGGGAAGTCCTGCGGCACGGCGATCTTGATGGTGCCGCTCTTGACGATGTCGTCCAGCGCGTCGGCATGCGAGGCGGGCGCCGCCAGGAGGCTGGCGGCGGCGCAAAGGGACAGCAACAGGGTTCTGCGTTTCATAGGGAACTCTCCAGGGCCCGCACTGCCCGGGCGGGTCAATGCGCTGCACACCATATCGGTATACAAAGTAGCCAAAGCAAGTTCCATGCCATTCGCGGGCCCCTGTGCGGCCCGAAGCCCGGCCCGCGCCATGCCCGACCGTGGTGCGGGCCATGCGCCGAAAGCGGGCATTCCGCGCACCGGAATGGGTGCGCGGAAGCAGAATTCAGTCCACCTGCGCGCCGGACTGCTTGACGGCCTTGCCCCACTTGTCGACCTCGGCGGCGACAAAGGCGCCGGTGGCCTCGGGCGTCAGCGGCATGGGTTCAGCGCCGCGATCGCGGAAGAACTTCTGCATCTCGGGCGTGTTCAGCACCTGCGCGATCTGCTTGCTGAGCGCGCCCGTCACGTCCGCCGGCGTGTCGCGCGGCGCCAGCACCGCCGCCCAGCCGATGGCCTCGAAGCCCGGGTAACCCGATTCGGCCACGGTGGGCACGTCCGGCAACTGCGGCAACCGCTTGGCGGTCGTCACCGCCAGCGCCACCGCTTTCTTGCTCTGCACGTGCGGCAAGCCCGCGGTCACCGAATCCACCATCAGCGGAACCTGGTGCCCCAGGAAATCCGCCTGGGCGGGGCCGCTGCCCTTATACGGAATGTGGCGGATGTCGATATCGGCGGCCGCCTTGAACATCTCGGCCGACAAATGCTGCGTGCCGCCGATGCCGGCGCTGGCGTACGCCAGTTCGCCCGGATTGGCGCGGGCCTGGGTCACGAGCTGCTTGAGCGACGTGATGCCCGAGGCGGGCGTGGCCAGGAACATCAGCGGCACCGAGAACACGCCCGACACCGGCGCGAAATCCTTGGTCAGGCTGTAGTTGATGTTCTTGTACAGCGTCTGGTTGACCGCCGCGGCGCTGCCGGCGATCACCAGTGTGTACCCGTCCGGCGCGGCGCGCGACGCCTGCTCCATGCCGATATTGCTGCCGGCGCCAGCGCGGTTCTCCACCACGATCGGCTGCTTCACGGCGGCGCCCAGCTTTTCGGCCAGGGCGCGGGCGAAGATATCGGTGGCCTGCCCGGGCGGGAACGGCACGATCAGACGGATGGGGCGGTCGGGATACTCGGCATGCGCGGGGGCGCCGGCCGCCGCCAGCGCCAGGCCGGCTGCGAGACTGGAAAGAATACGTTTCATGATTGGTCAGTAAAAAGTGACAGCGGGACGCGCGCGGACGGCTGACCCGTTGCATAAAATAGAGCGCCAGCGCTGGCGGCCCTTTTGGGGCCGCCCGGTGGCAAATCGGCGGGGGTGCGTCACGATAGCATTCCCCCGTCGGTGCTACATTTGCCTTTTCGCGTTCCCACCCCGAAGTTACCTTCATCCCCTGTCCTTTCACCCCGCAGGAACCGCCATGGAATTCAGCCAGTTCAACGTCAACACCCTCATGGAGATCACCTCCCGCCCGGACCTCGTGTTCGTGAGCGGCAAGGGATCCTGGCTGGAGGATCACGCGGGCAAGCGATACCTGGACTTCGTGCAGGGCTGGGCGGTGAACACGCTGGGCCACTCCGCGCCCGAAATGCAGCGCGCGCTGGTGGAACAGTCGCAGAAACTGATGAACCCGTCACCGGCGTTCTACAACATCCCCTCGATCGAGCTGGCGCAGCGCCTGACCGGCGCGTCCGACTTTGACCGCGTCTTCTTCGCCAACAGCGGCGGCGAAGCCAACGAAGGCGCCATCAAGCTCGCGCGCAAGTGGGGCCAGGTCAAGAAGAATGGCGCCTACAAGATCATCACGATGAACCACGGCTTCCACGGCCGCACCCTGGCCACGATGTCCGCATCGGGCAAGCCGGGCTGGGACAAGATGTTCGCGCCCCAGGTCGAAGGCTTCCCCAAGGCCGAACTGAACGACCTGGAATCCGTGCGCAAGCTGATCGACGACAAGACCGTCGCCATCATGCTGGAACCCGTGCAAGGCGAAGGCGGCGTGCTGCCCGCCACCAAGGAATTCATGCAGGGCCTGCGCAAGCTGGCTGACGAAAACCAGCTCCTGCTGATCGTCGACGAAGTGCAGACCGGCATGGGCCGCACCGGCAAGATGTTCGCCTACCAGCATTCCGACGTCATCCCCGACATCATGACCCTGGCCAAGGGCATCGGCGGCGGCGTGCCGCTGGCCGCGATGCTGGCGCGCCAGGACGTGTGCGTGTTCCAGCACGGCGACCAGGGTGGTACTTACAACGGCAACCCGCTGACCACGGCGGTTGGCGTCGCGGTGTTCGACGCGCTGGTTGCGCCGGGCTTCATGGACGCGGTCAATGCGCGTGCCAAGCAATTGTCCGAAGGGCTGCTGACCTTGTCGGCGAAGTACGGCATGAAGGGTGAGCGCGGCATGGGTCTGCTGCGCGCGCTGATCATGGATCGCGATGATGGCCCCGCGATTGTCGAGGCCGCGCGCAACCTGAACCCGCAAGGTCTGCTGCTGAACGCGCCGCGCCCGAATCTGCTGCGCTTCATGCCGGCGCTGAATGTGACGGCTGAGGAAGTGGATTCGATGCTGAAGCAACTGGATGCGCTGATTGCGCAGGTGCGCAAGGCTTGATGGGGTTTAGAACTTAGTGAATGCAGGGGCCGCGATTTGCGGCCCCTGTTTTTTGGCCGGGCGGTTCGCGGTTGGGATCGTTACTGTGGGTTGCGACACGTTAAGGGATACGAATGGACGCGAAGGAATTTGTCGGCAACTGGAATGCGCTGCGGGGTGAGCTGTTGGAGACGTTCATGGCGGCGGATGGCGGGAGTGCGGTCGCGGCCAAGGTGCGGGCGTTGGGGTTGCCGGCGGAGCAGCTTGCGGGTGTGCGTGGCGTTTTGGATGTGGCGCTGCGGGACACGATGTATGCGTTGCTGCTGGGGTTGGATGGGGCGGCGAGTATTGGGGATAGCCAGGAGCAGTTCACCATCGCGGGTGAGGATGGGGTGGTGATCGAGGATATTGAAGCGGAGGCTTGGGAGTGCTTCCATGGCGATTCGGGCGTCTGCGGTTGATTCGCTCGCCAAGGGTCTGGGTTTTTCGGTCGCCGTTACTGGAGTTGGAAGATGTCCAAGTCGCCTGCTGATGATGTGGTGTCGATCTATCGGGCGCATGCCGACGCGTTTGTGCGGCTGCGTGGGACTGGGCTGATCGGAGAGTTCCGGCGATTGGCTGCGCCGGGGGCGGTGTTGATGTTTACCAGCGGGCCGGCGTTGGGCGAAGCGATTGGGGAGTTTGAGGGGAAGCCGCTGTATCACGGGAGCTTGGATGGCGGCGAGTATCGCGGGTTGCTGGCTGCAAATGGGTTTGAGGTCGTGCGGCTTCCACCATACCGTTGAGGGTTGGCGAAGGACTGGTGTGCTGGACGCTATCGGGATTATGGCTGTTTTTTGTGGGTAGCTCTCTGAATGTCGAAAGCGGAGATTGGCTAAAGTCAGCTCACGGACAAAACGGTCATCGTAGTTTCCAACATGATCACATCAATATGAGGAGGGGTTTTCATGGTCGCTAACTTTAGAGTGAGCGCGGGTTGGTTATCTTCGACCGTGTTCTTGTTCTACGCGGCCCATGTAGCCCCTCCTGCCCATGCGCAGTTGGTCTCCGGCACCGGCGAAGTGGTCCCCGGGGCGGTCCAGTCGCCGAATTGGAACATCGGCGGCGACCTGACCGTCGGGGATTCCCTGAACGGGACGTTAACCATCGACGCAGGCGGTTCTGTCGACAATATCGGGGCATACATTGGAAACAGCAACGGCGGCGTGGGCACCCTGACAGTGTCGGGCCATGACGGCAGTGGCACGGCGTCGACTTGGACTAGCGCCGGTCCTGTGTATATCGGGGTTCAGGCTGGCAGCAACGGCATGCTGAGGATCCTGGGCGGAGGCGTCGCGCAAAGCGACTTGGCCTTAATCGGCGGGGACAACGGCAGTATCGGCGACGTGCTTGTGTCGGGCTTGGGGTCGACCTGGAATCTTTCCACGCCGAATTCCTTTCAGATCGGCGCGTTTGGAAGGGGCACGCTGCGTATCGACGATGGCGGCGCCATGCGTAGCGGCCAGGCACTGATCGGCAGCGGCCTCGGCGGCGAGGGCAGCGTCACGGTGTCGGGACCCACATCCCTCTGGGACCCGTTCAACAATATCTACGTAGGTTTCGAGGGTCTTGGCGACCTGCGCGTCCTGGAAGGCGCCACAGTGCGCACCGTCGGATCGTCTGCACCAGGCGCCGCCGCAACGGTCTACATTGGCCATCAGGCGGGCGGTGTTGGCACGGTGACCGTATCGAGCACGACGGCCGATATCTCGACACTTACCGCCAGCGACCGTATCGAGATAGGCTCGGCGGGCACGGGAACATTGAACATCGCGAAGGGCGGGCTGGCGATTGCCAGCAGCGATACCTGGCTGGGCGTCGACAACACCGCCACCGGTACGCTGAATCTCATCGGCGATGCCAGCGGCCGCGGCGTGCTGGAGACCGGCTCGGTTATCAAGGGCGCTGGCAACGCCACCTTCAACCTGGATGGCGGCGTCCTGCGGGCTCGGCGTAACCAGGCCAATTTCCTGAATGGCTTCCTGACGCAGGCGATCGGAAGCGAGGGTGCCTCGTTCGATAGCAACGGCTACGAGGTGGGCGTGATGACCGCATTCTCGGGAACCTCCAGCCTCGACAAGCTGGGCGCCGGCACGCTGACCTTGTCGGGCAACAGCGCCGCCTTCACGGGCACCACCGATATCCAGACCGGCACATTGCAGGTCGATGGCGTCCTCGGCGGGCCGGTGAACGTCCTGGCGGGAGCATGGCTGACCGGCACGGGACGCGTCGGCGCGACCGTCAACCAGGGCACGATCGCACCGGGGCCTCGCAGCGGGTTTGGCATCCTGACCGTCGCCGGTGACTATACGGCACAGGGCGGGAACCTGGAGATCCGCACCCAGCTTGGCGGCGACAACTCGCCAACCGATAAGTTGGTAGTCACGGGCGACACCGCGGGTGCGACACCGGTCAAGGTGAAGAACATGGGAGGCGCTGGCGGGTTGACCCAACGAGGCATACAGATCGTGCAGGTCAACGGAGTCTCGGCGGGGCAGTTCAATTTGGCTAATGGCGACTATGTCATCGAGGGGCGTCCGGCCCTGGTGGCCGGCGCCTACGGCTATGTCCTGCAACAGGACTCGGCCGACGGCGGCTGGTATCTGCGATCATCCCTAACCGATCCCGGCACACCGCCGATCGGTGGCGTTTCGCCGGGCGCTGAACCGCCCTTGCTGTATCAGCCCGGTGTGCCGGTCTATGAAGCCTATGCCAATACACTCCTTAACCTGAGCAGGCTGCCCACCCTGCGCCAGCGGGTCGGCAATCGCCTCTATGATTCAGCGGATGCCGGCCGCAACGGCGTATGGAGCCGCATGGAGGGCACGACGAGCCGCCTCGAACCGTCCACGTCCACCACGGGCGCACGCCAGGACATCGACAGCTGGAAGGCACAATTTGGTGTCGACCGTATCCTGGCCGGTCGAGAAGAAGGCTCCCGTCTGGTAGGCGGCATAGCCTTTCACTACGGCAAGGCCGACACACGCGTGTTTTCGGCATATGGCAACGGCACGATCGACACCACGGCCTATGGCCTGACACCGACGCTGACCTGGTATGGCAAGAATGGCCTCTATATCGACACCCAGGCCCAAGCAACTTGGTTCGACAGCGACCTGAATTCCCGGCTGGCCGGCAAGTTGAAGGGCGGTAGCCAAGCCAACAGTTACGGGCTGGGTCTCGAAGCGGGCAAGGCGTTCGGGTTGAGCGAGCGATTGGCCCTGATCCCACAGGCGCAGCTGACCTACGTATCGACCCGCTTCGACAGCTTCAACGACAAATTCGGCGCGCGCGTTGAAAGCGACAAAGGCGAGAGCCTGCTGGCCCGCATCGGTATCGCGCTGGACTACAAAAGCAATTGGCAAACGGGAGGCGTGAATCGTGAATCAAGCGTCTATGGCGTCGTCAACGTGAAACATGACTTTCTGGACGGAACCCGTGTGCGTGTGGCCGACGTGCCCGCGGCCAGCCGTATGGCGCGAACCTGGGGCAGCGTGGGAGCGGGAGCAAATTATGGTTGGGGCGATCGCTATGCAATCTACGGCCAGGTCGACGCCGACGCGGATCTCTCCGGCAGCTACATCGTCACCGCCACCGCAGGTTTCAGGATGACGTTTTAGCACCGGTTGTGCATAACACCCGAACAGCTGCAGTGGGTCGTGTGCTGCCAGTCGTGAGCGCCGCTACGCAGAACAGGCAAATATCGTTCGCCCTGCACGATTCAGGTCCACGACTCCCTTCTCGCTTTCCCCGATCACGGCCCTAACCGTCCAACTCCCGGGCGCTCTCGTAGGCCCGAGGTCGCGGTGTTGCTGCGGTCCTGCGGCTCTCTTCGGCCGCATCTTCTGCGAAGGCAGAACTAACCTGTGCCAGTGTCAACGGTCGATGCCGCACCCCCTACTGCTCCCTGGCCCGCTCCCTCAGCATGAACTTCTGCACCTTGCCAGTGGCGGTCTTGGGCAATGGTCCGAACACAATGGCGCGAGGCACCTTGAACCGCGCAAGGTGCTGGCGGCAGTGCGCCAGGATGTCGTCGGCGCTGGCTTGGGCGCCGTCCTTCAATGCCACGAAGGCGCAGGGCGTTTCGCCCCAGGTGGGGTCTGGGCGGGCCACGACGGCGGCCTCCAGCACGTCGGGGTGCCGGTAGAGCACGCCTTCAATCTCGACCGTGGAAATGTTCTCGCCGCCGGAAATGATGATGTCCTTCGCGCGGTCCTTGATCTCGATGTAGCCGTCGGGGTGCACCACGCCCAGATCGCCGGAATGGAACCAGCCGCCGGCAAATGCTTCGGCCGTCGCGGCGGGGTCGTGCAGGTAGCCCTTCATCAGGGTGTTGCCGCGTAGCGCGATTTCGCCCAGGGTGATGCCGTCGGCGGGTACGGGCTGGCCGTCGGCGTCCAATACCCGCACCGCTTCGACGTTCAGTTTGCGCACGCCGATCCGCGCCTTGCGGGCGGCACGCTCGGCCAACGGCAGGTCGTCCCATTCTTCGTGCCACGCGCAACTGATGGACGGCCCATACGTTTCCGTGAGGCCGTACAAATGCGTCACGCCGATGCCCAGTTCATCCATGGCCTCGATGATGGCGGCGGGCGGCGCCGCGCCGCCCGTCATGGCCTGCACCGGATGTGAGGCCTGCCGGCGCACGGCGGCGGGCGCGTTGACCAGCATGGTGAGCACGACCGGCGCGGCGCAGAAAAAGCCCACGCGGTGCCGTTCGATGGCGTCGAAGATGGCGGCGGGCTCCACCCGACGCAGGCACACGCTGGTGCCGGCCAGTGCCGCCAGCGTCCAGGGGAAGCACCAGCCATTGCAGTGGAACATGGGCAATGTCCACAGATACACGGCATGCGGCGGCATGCCGCAAGACAGGACATTGCCCATCGCATTGAGATACGCGCCGCGGTGGTGATACAGCACGCCCTTGGGATTGCCGGTGGTGCCGGAGGTGTAGTTGAGGCAGATGTTCTGCCATTCATCGGCGGGCGGTTCCCAACTTGCGCCCGCGGGTTGCGCTGCCAGCCAGGCCTCGTATTCGGCATCGCCCAGCGTGCCGTGTTGGCCGGTGAATTCGCGGTCTTCGATGCGTACCGTGCGGGGCGGCGCATCGAGCAGGGCCAGCACGTCTCGCACCTGGTCGCTGTATTCGCTGTCGAAAAGCAGCACCGTAGCGCCACCATGCGAGAGGATGAAGGCAAGCGTGGCCGCATCCAGCCGGGTGTTGAGCGCATTGAGCACCGCGCCCGCCATCGGCACGCCGAAATGCGCTTCGTAGAGCGCCGGGGTGTTGGGCGCCAGCACTGCTACTACGTCGCCGCGTCCGATGTCCCAGGCCCGCAGTGCCGCCGCCATGCGCTGACAGCGGTCCCGGGTGACGCCCCAACTCTGGCTGAAGTTGGCGCCATGGACGAGCGCCGGGCGGGCGGGATACACGCTGGCGGCCCAGTCCAGAAAGCCCAGCGGCGAAAGCGGTACGTGATTGGCCGCGTTGCGCGGCGGATCGTCGGCGTCGGCAATCATTGCGGTTTCTCCTGTCCTGCCTGTCCGGGGCGGGCTGGTCTTCGGGGGGCTGTGTGCTCGGCTTCAGGGCCAGCTTCATCGCCAGCTTCCGGGCCAGCTTCCCGGCCACCCTCACCGCCAACATCACGGCCAGCTTCCCTGCCGGTTTCCCGGCATGCCGCCTGCCAGCCCAGTTCCGCCAGTGGTGCCACGCGCGCGCCCATTTCCAGCGCGTCCTCGGCGGCGGCGTTGCCGGCGCGGGCGCGGGCGTACACGCCTTGCAGAATGGCGGCGATGCGAAAGAAGCTGTAGGCCAGGTAGAAATCCCAGTTGGGCGGCGGTTCGGTGCCGCGTTGGCGGCAATAGGCGGCCACGAAGGCGTCTTCGTCCGGTATGCCCAGCGCGCACAGGTCCAGGCCCGCTATGCCTCGCCACAGCGCGGGCGGGATGCGCCAGCACATGCAGTGGTAGGCCAGATCCGCCAGCGGGTGTCCCAGCGTGGACAGTTCCCAGTCCAGCAGCGCGATCGCGCGCGGTTCGGTGGGGTGGAACACCAGGTTGTCGATGCGATAGTCGCCATGCACCAGCCGGGTCTGGCCGTCGTCTTCGGGCAGGTGACGCGGCAGCCAGTCGATGAGCGCATCCATGGCGGCGATGGTTTCGGTTTGCGTGTCGCGATACTGGCGGGTCCAGCGTGCGACCTGCCGCGCGAAGTAATCGCCGCTGCGGCCGTAGTCCGACAGGCCCGCTTCGGCGGGGTCCACGGCGTGCAGCGCCGCCAGCGCCCGGCCGGCCTCGGCGTAGAGGGCGGCGCGTTCGGCCGGCGCCATGCCGGGCAGCGCGGGATCCATGAAGACGCGCCCTTCTGCAAAGCTCATCAGATAGAAGGGCGTGCCCACGATGGCCCGGTCGGCGCAGTAGTGCAGCATGCGCGGCACCGGCACGGCGCTGTCCGCCAGCGCCGCCATCACCCGGTACTCGCGATCCACGGCGTGCGCCGACGGCAGCAGCTCGCCGGGCGGTTGCTTGCGCAGCACGCGCAGGCCCGTGGCGTCTTCAAGCAGGTACGTGGGATTGGACTGACCGCCGGTCAGCGGCCGCAACGTCAGCGTGGCCGGGTCCGCCAGGCCCTGCCCGCCCAGATAGGCCGCCAGCGCGGGCAGCCACGCTGGCGTGGAAGCATGGGCGGGAAGCGTCATACCAGCGCCTTGCGCGGGGCATCCGCGTCGTCCCAGCGCCAGTAGCCGTCGCCCTCGTCAATGAGATAGCGCGCCAGCACCATCTTGTGTACTTCAGAAGCGCCATCCACCAGGCGCGCCTGCCGCGCATAGCGATAGATCCATTCCAGCGGCGTGTCCTTGGAGTAGCCGCGCGCGCCGTTGAGCTGAAGCGCGGTGTCGACCACTTTCTGCAAAGTTTCGGACACCACGATCTTGGCCATGGAGATCTCCTTGCGGGCGTAGTCGCCCTGGTCCAGCCGGACGGCGGCGCGCATCGTCAGCAAGCGGCCGATCTCGATCTGCATGGCGGCCTCGCCCAGCAGCCATTGCACGCCCTCGCGTTCGGCCAGCTTCTGGCCGAAGCTGCTGCGCTGGCCCACGTAGTCCACCGCGACCGCCATGGCGCGGCGCGCCAGCCCCAGCCAGCGCATGCAGTGCGTCAGCCGCGCCGGCCCCAGGCGGATCTGCGTGAGCTTCAGGCCATCGCCCACTTCCATCAGCCGGTTTTCGTCGGGGATCTCCAGCCCGTCGAATACCAGCTCGCAGTGTCCGCCGTGTTCTTCCGGCCCCATGATGGGAATGCGGCGCTCGATGCGCCAGCCCGGCTGATCCGCGTGGAACAGAAACGCGCTCAGCCCCTTGCGCGCGTCGTCCGACGTGCGGGCGATCAGGATGAAATGCTTCGCCACGCCCGCGCCGGTGATGAACCACTTGCGTCCGTGCACCACCCATTTGCCGTTTTTCAGGGTGGCGGTGGTGCGCATCATGGACGGATCCGAGCCGCTGCCCGGATGCGGTTCGGTCATGATGAAGGACGAGCGCACCTTGCCGTCGATGATGGGCTGCAGCCAGCGCGTCTTCTGATCTGGCCGGGCCACCTGCGCCAGCACGCGCATATTGCCGTCGTCGGGAGCCGCCGCGTTGAAGCACACCGGTCCGAAGATGGAGCGGTTCATTTCTTCGTAGCAGGCGGCCAGCCCGGCCATCGGCAGGCCTTGGCCGCCGAGTTCGCGCGGCATCTGCAAGGCCCACAGGCCGGCCTCGCGCACGCGGGCGCGCATGCGCTCCAGCGCGGCCTCATTGATGTTGTCGTGTTCGTCGTAGTTGGCCCGGTCGGCTTCCAGGGGGATCAGTTCGCGGTCGACGAATTCGCGCACGCGCAAGGCATAGTCCTTGTGTTCGGGCGGCAGAGAAAAATCCATTCGAGGTCTCCTTTTGTGGCGCGTGTGTTGCGCGTTTGTGGCGCATGTGGGGCGCATTTGGGGCTTACACCGCCCCGGTGCACGGGGTTAGAGCGAACTGGCCAGATGGCCGCCGTCCACATCGATGACAGAGCCGGTCATGAACGCCGACGCGTCCGACGCCAGCAGCAGCAGCGGCCCGTTGAGATCCTGGGGCTGGCCGAGCCGGCGCTGTGGCACGCGCTTGATCAGCGCCTCGCCGGCCGGCGAGGCAAAGAACTCACGGTTGAGATCGGTGGCGATGTAGCCGGGGGCGAGCGCGTTCACGCGGATGCCGTGGCGCGCCCATTCCAGGGCCAGTGCGCGTGTCAGGTGCAGCAGTCCCGCCTTGGCGGCCGCATAGGGCGCCACGTGGGAGGCCACGCGCTGACCAAGGATGGACGCGATGTTGACGATGGCCCCTGGCGTGCCGTGCGCGATGAAATGCCGCGCCGCCGCCTGGGCGACTCGCCAGGCGCCGTTCAGATTCACGTCCACCAGTCCGGTCCAATCGGCTTCGGTGAGTTCCAGCGCGGGCCGCGATACCGCGATGCCGGCATTGTTGATGACCACGCTGACCGGTCCCAGCGCCTGGGCCGCGGCGTCGAACGCCGCCTGGACGCTGGCGGGCTGCGTTACATCCATGGCGATGGCGCAGGCTTGGCCACCCGCCGCGCGGATGGCGGCCGCGGCCTCTTCGCCCAGTGCTGTCCGGCGTCCGCATAGCGCCACCCGCGCGCCCGCGCCCGCCAGCACGTCGGCAAAGTGGCGCCCCAATCCGCTGTACGCGCCCGTGACCAGCACGGTGCGGGATTTCAGGTCTTCGAACATCCGCTACCCTCCTTGGTGGGTTGGGGACCTCGCAGCAACGGTGCCAGATCGTCCGGCACGTCCAGCTCCCACCGTAGCACGGCGCTGGCCAGGGCCTTGCCGTAGTTGTCGATGGCCAGGCTGCGCGACACACCGCCGCCCAGCGCGCCGTCGAGCACGAAGTTCAGCACGCCCAGGCCGTCCACGTCGTAGCGCGTGATGTCGCCGCGCACGGTCTGCTCGTTGTAGATGGCGCGCATGGCCTGCACCGTGAGCGCGCGCTTGATGTGGGGATAGAACTGGGGCTCGTAGGCGATGACCGCGATGTTCGAGGTATTGCCCTTGTCGCCGCAGCGCGTGTGCGCCACGCTTCGCAACGTAACTCGCATGAGATGCCTCCTTAGACGAATTCCACGCTGCACGCCACACGCTCGCGCGGCACCAGCGTGGACCACAGGCCGATGACTTCGCGGGTGCGGTCCTGATGCGGCACACGCTTGCCGGTAGAGGCCAGCCCGCAGACGGCCATGCCGTCCACTTCGCGGCCGATCTTTTCGGCCTGGGCGCGGCTGGCGCAGCGGGCCGCGATACGCACCGCCACCTCGGCCGGTTCCTCGCGCAGGGCGGCCGACGCCGCGCCATGCACCGCGTTCACGCCGATGAAATCGATGCGCAGGTCGTCGGCCTGCAGGCCCGCGATGCGCAGGCGTTCGCGCAGTATGGTTTCGGCCAGCCGCGCCTTGTCCAGGCAGCCCGGCCCGGCAAAGAAGAACATGTCCTCGCCGATATGGCCTTCGGTGCAGCCGATGGACACCTTGAGTGTCGACGTGCGCGGCCAGCCCGAAATATGGCTTACGCGGACACGGTCGCGGGCCGCCTGTTCCAGCCGCGCGGTCGTGAAATCCACCACGACGTCCGGCGTAATGTAGCGCGCCGGGTCATGCACCTCGTAGAACATCTGCTCTTTCACGGTGCGCAGATCGATGCAGCCGCCCGTGCCTTCCACCTTGCCGATTTCCGCCGTGCCGTCGGCGTCCACATCGGCATAGGGGAACGCCAGGTTCCACGGCTCGGGCACGTCCTTGTAGCCGGGGTCGCCGAAATAGCCGCCCGTGACCTGCGCGCCGCACTCCAGCAAATGGCCGATGCCGCTGCCCTGGCCCAGCCGCGTCCAGTCGTCCTCGCGCCAGCCATAGTGGTGCATCATGGGCGCCAGAAATAGCGAAGGGTCGGCCACGCGCCCGGTGATGACGATGTCCGCGCCCTGATCCAGCGCCTGCACGATGGCGGCCGCGCCCGCGTAGGGTTCGGCCGAAATCAAGGTGTCGCGCACGGTCGAGACCGCCGCCCCGGTTTCCATGATGCGCAGATCGCTTGCGGCGATTTCCGCGCTCAGGTCGGTGGCGGTCACGGCGGCCACGCGGGCATTGGTCCAACCCGCCTGCGCGCATAGTTCGGCCACGCGGCGGGCCGCGCCTTGGGGGTTGATCCAGCCCTGGTTGGACACGATGCGAGTGCCGTGCGCCCTGCAATGCGGCAGCACTGCCCGCATGCGCTCATCCAGCCAGGTGTCGTAGCCCGCGAAGGCCGGGTCGCGCCGCTTGCGCACCTGCGCGGCCGACACGGTGGCCTCGGCCATGGTCTCGAAACACAGAAAATCGAGCGCGCCGCGTTCCGCGTTCCAGCGCGCCGGGTCGATGCGGTCGCCCCACCAGCCCGAGCCCGAGCCAATGCGCAGCCTGCCGGCCTTGTCGTTCATGTCTGCCTCCTTGTTCTGGCTTCGCTGATTCACTGGGGCCGGATGCCGGCGTCCTGGATGACCTGCCGCCACTTGGCGGTGTCGCTGCGGATGGTCTCGGCGTATTGCGCGGGCGTGCCCGCCACCGGAACCGCGCCCAGTTCCTCGACCTGGCGGCGAGTGCCGGGCGCGGCCAGCGCCGCGGCCACCGCGTTGCGCACCTTGCCCACGACCTCGGGCGGCGTGCCTGCTGGCGCCAGCAGGCCGAACCAGGAATTCACCTCGTAGCCCGGCAGGCCGGCCTCGGCCACGGTGGGCACGTCCGGCAGCATGGGCACGCGGCGCGTGGTCGTCACCGCCAGCGGCTTGACCGCGCCGGCCTTGATCTGGCCCATGGCCGAAGGCAGGTTGTCGTACATCAGTTGCACCTGCCCGCCCAGCAGATCCGTCATGGCGGGCGCGGAACCCTTGTAGGGCACGTGACGGATGTCGACCTTGGCCAGCCGGTTGAAGAGTTCGCCCGACAGATGCGGCGAGCCGCCCAGGCTGGTGGACGCGAAATTCAGCGACCCCGGCGCGCGCCGCGCCTGGTCGATAAGCTGCTCCACCGACGTGATGCCCAGCTTGGGGTTGACCAGCAATACATTCGGCGAATTGGCCACCAGCGTCACCGGTGTGAAGTCGCGCGCCGCGTCGTAAGGCACCTGGGCATAGATGAACTGGTTGGTGGCCTGCGTGCCCAAGGTTCCCATCAGCAGCGTATAGCCGTCTGGCTGGGCGCGCGCCACGGCGGCCGCGCCGATGCCGCCGCCCGCGCCGGGGCGGTTCTCGACCACGACGCTCTGGCCAAGCTGCGCGCCCGCCTCGCGCGCCACCAGCCTGGCCAGCAAGTCCGTCGTGCCACCCGGCGGAAACGGCACCACCAGGGTGATGGGGCGCGCGGGCCAATCGGGCGCGGCCTGGGTCGCGGCGGACAGGGCCAGCGCGGCGCCCAGTATCAGGGTTCTGACCATGCGATTGCTCCTGGATGTTTTCATTGACTTCCCCATTCAGGCGGCGCGACGCGCCGTCTTGTTCACGCCATCGGACAGCTCCACCAGCGCGTCCAGCGCCACGGCGCCTTCGCCCTGCGCGCCCACCAGCACCGGGTTGATGTCGATGGATGCCACATGCCCGGCCGCCGCCAGCGCGTAGCGGCCCAGGCGCACCGCCTGTTCCGCCACCGCCTGCATATCGGCCGCGGGGTCGCCGCGCACGCCGGCCAGCAGGCGGCCGATGCGCAGGCCGCGCAACGCCTCCAACGCTTCCTCGGCCGCAAAGGGCGGCATCAGCAGGGCCACGTCGCCCAGCGCCTCCACATACTTGCCGCCCGCGCCCACCATCACCACCGGGCCGAACACCGGGTCGTTGCGCACGCCTAGCGCCAGCTCGTGCAGGCCGCGCTGCATGCGGGCCACGATCCAGCTTGCGTCGTCCACGCCCAGGCGGGCCAGTGTCTCGGCCTGCCGCGCCAGCGCCTCGCGCAGCGCGGCCTCGTCGTTCAAGCCCAGCGCCACCAATCCGTGTTCCGATTTGTGCGGCAGACGCGCCGAACATGCCTTGAGCGCCACCGGCGCGCCCATGCGGCGCCAGGCCGCCACGGCCGCATCGGCATCCGTGCAAAGCACGTGCTCGCCCACCGTGATGCCCTGCGCGGCCAACAGCGCCAGGCTGGAAGCTTCGGACATGAACCCGGGCGGGGCGCCGGCCGGCGCATCCAGCGGCGCGGCCGGCGCGGCCACGGACGCGCGTCCGCGCAGCGTATGCATACGCCATAGCGCCGCCAGGGCATCCACTGCCTGTTGCTCGTCCGCATACACCGCCACGCCATGCGCCCGGAACGTGGCGGCCACGTTGTCTTGCCACGCCACCACCGCCACGGGCTTGGCTGCCGTCTGCGCAAAGCGCGCGGTGTCCGACGCAAACCGCTCAACGTCGTAGCCGCGCCCCGCCACCGGAATATCGATCAGGAACATATCGGCCGCCGGATCTTGCGCGATGGGCGGCAGCACCTCGCCGAACAGGCCGTTGTTCGACAGCAGGGCGGCAGTGATATCCACCGGGTTGCCCGTGGTGGCAAAGCCTGGGAGCCGCTGCCCCAGCGCTTCCTGTGTGGTCTGGCCCAGCGGTGCGATCTCCAGGCCGCGTTCCACCGCCGCGTCGGCGGCCAGCACGCAGCTCGCTCCCGAATTGCTGACCACCACCATGCGTGGGCCTTGCGGCAGCGGGCCGCGCAGCGCCAGCTCGGCATAGCGCACCAGCTCCTGCGGGTCGCGCGCCCGCAAAATGGCGTGGTGGGCAAAGAAGGCATCCACGGTGCGGTCTTCATTGGCCAGCGCGCCCGTGTGCGACGCGGCCGCTCGAGCGCCCGCTTCCGAGCGCCCCGCTTTCACCGCAATCAGCGGCACGTTGCGCGCCCGCGCCAGCGCCGCCGCCTCGGCCAGGGCGCCCGCGTCGCGCAGCGACTCCAGGTACAGCAGCACGATGCGCACCTCGGGGTCGCGCAGCACCGCGCAGGCTAGCTCGGCCACTGTCACGTCGGCCTCGTTGCCGGTGGCGTGCACGTGCCGTACGCCCACGCCGCGCTGGCGCAGCAGGCCATACACCATCGCACACATGCCGCCGCTCTGGCTGATGACCGCCACCGGTCCGTCCTGCGGCTCCACCTCCAGGAACATGGTCGAGAAGCTGGCAATCGCCCCATTGCCGAAATTGGCCAGCCCCTGCGAGTTCGGTCCGACGATGCGCATGCCGGCCGCACGCGCCCGCGCCGTCATCGCGTCCTGCGTCCGGCGGCCCGCTTCGCCGGTTTCCGAGAATCCGGCCGAAATCACGATGGCCGCCGACACGCCCAGCGCCGCGCAGCGGTCTACCGCCTGCACCGCCTGCTCGCCGGCCACCGCCACGATGGCAAGGTCCGGTACCGCCGGCAATGCATCCAGGTCGGGCCACGCGCGTTCGCCCTGCACCTGGGCGCGTTGCGGGTTGATGGGGTACAGCGTGCCCGCGTAGCCGTGGCGCCGCATGTAATGAATGGGCCGTCCGCCGATCTTGTCGGGGTGGTCGGACGCACCCACGATGGCGATGGATGCCGGGGACAGCAGCCGGTTCAGCGCCGCCGCGTCTCGGTTGTCGGAAACCATGAATTCTCCTTTCAGCAGGTAGAGGCCCGCGCCTTCAGTTGACGGTGGCGCCGGAGGCGCGCACCACCTCGGCCCATTTCTTCACTTCGTCGCCGACGAAACCACGCGTGTCGTCCGGCGTCATCCAGTCCGCCGCGAAGCCCTGTGCCGCGAATTTCTGCTGCACGTCCGGACGGCCCAGCACCTTCTGCAGGGCCGCGCTCAGCGCCTTGACCACGTCCGGCGGCGTGCCCGCCGGGGCCAGCAGGCCGTTCCATGCCGTGGCCTCATAGTTCTTCAGCCCGGCCTCCGCCACCGTGGGCAGCTCCGGCGCGGCCTGCGAACGCTCGGCGCTGGTCACCGCCAGCGCCTGCAGCTTGCCGGCCTTCACATAGGGCATGGAAGACAGCATGGTGTCGAACATGAGGTCGGCCTGCCCGCCCATCACATCGGTAAGCGCGGGCGCGCTGCCCCGATACGGCACATGCACCATGCGCGTACCCGCCAGGGTGTTGAACAGTTCCGCCGACAGATGGGTGGACTGCCCGTTGCCCGACGACGCAAAGGTCAGTTGGCCCGCGCGCTGCTTGGCCAGGGCGATGAGTTCGCTCACGTTGCGCACCGGCAGGTCCGGGCGCGTCACGATGACCAGCGGCCCCTTGGTCAGCAACGACACGGGCGTGAAGCTCTTCTGCGTGTCGTAGGCCAGGTTCTTGAACAGCGACATATTGATGGCGTGCGCCGTGGTGGCGATCAGCAGGGTGTAGCCGTCCGGCGCGCTCTTGGCCACCATGTCGGCGCCGATATTGCCTCCCGCGCCAGACCGGTTATCCACGATCACCGTCTGGCCCAGCACATCGCCCAGGCCTTGGGCCACCACGCGCGCCACGATATCGGTCGGCCCTCCTGGCGGATACGGCACCACCAGGGTCACGGGTTTCGTCGGCCAGGCCGACGCGGCCGATACCGCGCCCGGCGCCGAGCAGGCCGCCAGGGTCAAGGCGGCCAGCGCCGCGCGCCATACGGAAATTGCAGGCATGAGTGTCTCCTCCGTCCTCAGCGGGACGTTTTTTTCAGTGGGTTGGGAAGGGAGCTACGCTTGCCGGCGGTGCATCAGGGCGGCCGGCGCGCCTGGAAACAAAGCAGGGTGCGGCTACCGTGCTCGAAATCGCGGGCAAACACCTGCTGCCCGATGGTCAAGCCGGGCGTGGCGTGGCCCATCAGCACCGCGCCCTCGCGCAACCGGACCAGCACCAGCTCGTAAGGCGCCAGCGTGCGCCACGACGCGTCCGGCGCGCGGTGCACCGTGCTGTGGGCGATCACCTCGCCCTCGCCGGCCGCGCGCGCCCATTGCAGATTCGCGCCGCCGCAGGCCGCGCACGCGTACGGGCGCAACGCCCACCAGGCTTCGCAGTCCGCGCAGCGCCGCAGATCCAGGGGATGCCGTTCGCTCATCGGGTAAGCCTCCGTGCCGCGCGCCGCGGGTGCCGGCACCATTGGAGCGGCGGGATGACGTTCATGACAGGCCCTCCGCTTGCAGTACCAGGCTCACGTGCGCCGACAGCACGCCGCCGTCCGCGTGCACCAGCGCCCGGCTGCGCGGCGCGATCTGGCGGCCGCCGGCCAGCCCGGCAAGCTGCGTCCAGGCTTCCGCGACGTGCGCCAGACCGCCCGCCACGCCCGAATGCCCGAACGACAGCAGGCCGCCATGCGTGTTCAGCGGCAGCGGCCCCGCCGCATCGAAGTCTCCGCGCCGTGTGCGTTCGGCCGCGCCGCCGCGCGGCGCAAAGCCCAGTTCTTCCAGCAGCATCGCCAGCGTGATCGTGAACGAATCGTAGATCGCCAGATAATCGATCTGCCCGGTCTCCATCCCCGCCTGCGCCAGCGCCCGCCCGGCCGCGCGCGCCGCGCCCGTGTCCATGACGTCGCGCATGGCCGACAGATGCTGGTGCCGATGCGCCTGGCCCGCCCCGGTAATGCGCACGGGCCCTTCCTCTTTGCTCACCACCAGCGCTACCGCGCCATCGGAAATCGGGCAGCAGTCCAGCAGATGCAGCGGCGTGGCGATCGGCTTGGAATCCAGCACCGCTTGTACGTTGATGGGCTCGCGCAATTGCGCCAAGGGGTGCCCGCCCGCGTGGCGGCGCATCAACACCGCCAGCTCGGCCAGATCCTCCCGCCGCGTGCCGGTGGCGTGCATGTACGCCGACGCCAGCAGCGCGTAATACGCCGGCACCGACGCGCCATTGGGGACCTCGGCGTCTGCTTCGCCCACCTGCGCCAGCGTCTGGATGGACGCATCCACGGCCTGGCCCGTCAGGCGGTTCTCTCCTGCCACCACCAGCACCCGGCGGCACGTACCCGTGCGCACCAGCTCGCGCGCCAGCATCACCATGCCCGCGCCGGTCGCCCCGCCCATCTGCATGCCGTGCGCATAGTGCGGATCCAGCCCCAGCTTTTCGCTCAGCAGGCTCGCCAGCATCAGATGCGGAAAGGTCGTCGCATACCCGCACAGCACGCCGTCGATGGCGCCGCGCTGACGCGCCAGACCGGCGCGCTCCAGCGCGGCCTCGGCCGCTTCCGCCATCAGGTCCAGCGCGCTGCGCCCCTCATGCCGGCCAAAGCGCGTCACCGCCGCGCCGTGCATATAGGCATGCGCGAGGGATAAGTGGCCGGTGCGTTCAAGCATGCGGCATCCACGCGCGTTCGATCGCGCGTGCCTCGTCGGCCAGGGCCTGCGCCAGTTCCGCTTCGCGCGGCTCGATACGTTCATTCAGCGCGGCCACGCTCAGCGCCCCGATCGCACGGCCGCTGGGCCCGCGCACCGCGACGCCCAGCCCGCCCATTTTCTCTATCACCACATCCAGCAGCATCGCGTACCCCAGTTTGCGCGCCCGTTGCTCCGCCGCGTCCAGCGCCTTGGCCGAGAATCGCGGATACCGCGCTGCCAGCCGCTCCCGCACCAGCGGCAGCAGGGCTCGCGCCTCGTCCTCGTCCAGCGCCGACAGCAGCGCCAGGCTGCCCGCGCCCACGCCCAGCGGGCGGCGGCTGCCCACCTCCAGATAGTTCGCGCGTATCGGGTAATCGCCAAAACACAGATCCACGCACACCGACTCCGAGCCCACCGGCATCGACAGAATCACGGTATCCCCGAAACGCCGCGCCAGCCGGATCAGCGCCGGGCGCGCCAGCCCGCGCAGGTCCAGCCCGTCGACCATGGCGTGGTGCATGGCGTACACCTGCGGACCCAGCATATAGTGCTTGCTTTCCGGGTCTCGCTCTACGAAACCCTCGGACTCCAGGTCCTTCAGAATGCGCAGCGCGGTGGACATGTCCAGCCCCGCATGCTGCGCAATGTCCGTCAGCCGGTGGATGCGCCGATCCGACAGGCTTGCCAGCACGCGGCAGGTCTTTTTCGTCGAGGAAACGGCCGAAGATTCCTGGGTTGGCATAAGTGGCGGGTGGCGAAAGAAAGGAACAGGGGGACAAGATAAGAAAGCTGTGCGGGGGCGGTAAAGTTGCAGCGCAACAAAGTTTCGCCTGATGAAAGTCAATGCCGATTCGCCCCGAACGGTGTAGGCCGCTTGGACGAACCGCGCACCCGCCCCGTTGCGGACCTTTCGGGCGCCGTCAACGCCTGTACACTTTTGCCATGCTACGCATCGACAATCTCAGCAAGCGCTACGGCGACCATCTCGTATTCCAGGGGCTTACCCATACGTTCCCGGCCGGGTGCGCGGCGCTGTGCGAAGAAGACAGCACCGGCAAGTCCAGCCTGTTGGGCATCATGGCGGGGGTTATCGCGCCGGATGGGGGAGATGTCTGGATCGACGGGCATTCGGTGATCCACGCGCCCCTGCAAGCCAAGGGCCGGCTGGCCTACGTGCCCGACAATTGCCTGGCGTTTCCCACGCAGACGGGGCGCGGGTTGCTCGAGCTGATGGCCGAGGAAAAGCACACGGCGCTGGACGATGCCACGCTCGATCTGGCCTATCGCCTGGGGCTGGAACCTCATCTGGACAAGCGCTTCGAACAGATGTCCACGGGAACGCGCCGCAAGGTCTTCCTGACGGCTGCCGCCTTGGGCAACCCCGCCGTGGTCATCGCGGATGGCCCCAGCAGCGGGCTGGACGCGCAAGCCCGCGCCGTGCTGGCCAAACAGTTCAAAACCTGGGCGCAGGATCGCGTCGTCGTGTTCGCCAGTCACGATGCCGAACTGGTGCAGGCTTGCGGAGCAAGGGAAATCAACGTCGCGGCGTTGCGCTGACCGCGTAGCCGCCGGCGCTACTGTTCATCCATCCCTGGCGCCTGCCCCGAAAAGTGCCGGGTCACCCATTGTTCGCACTCTGTCCATAGCCGCGGCGCGCCACGTTTGATGGCGGGGCCATACCGTGCCAGGACCTGTTCGAGCGAGACGCCGTTCTCCGCCCAGGTTCCCCCTCCGGTGTAGATATTGATGAGCAGAGGCTGAAAGCGATCCAGCGCTTTCGCAAACGTCGCGTCTTCTGTCTCTGCCTGCTCGAACTCTTGCCACAGGCTGAGAAATTCCTTGCCCTGTTCCCGCGGCAACAAGCCAAACAAGCGCGACGCCGCCCGGGATTCCTGTTCGGCCTGCAATTCGCTGGAAAACCCGCCGTGGATCGGAAAATCCCCGACGTCGATCTCGACGACGTCATGCAGCAAGAGCATCCGCATGACGCGATCGGTATTCACTGCCCCGCTGGCATATTCGGACAGCACCAAGGCGTACATCGCCAGATGCCAGGAATGTTCGGCGGAATTCTCCTTGCGGCTTTGATCAAGCAGCGGCGATTGCCGGATGACGGTTTTCAACCGGTCGATTTCTCTTAGAAAGCGCAGCCGCTTTTCCAATGGGGTCGTGTGCATGGTCTTTTACGTCCATAGTGAATTCATGGCTGCGCGCGGCTCGCGGCGTTGCGTCACTGTGCGTGCGTTTCAAGCCCGCGCTGGGCGGCCTGGGTACGCAGCCATTTCGCAACGGCCTGGACGGCCGCCGAGGCCGGCCGGCCGGCGTGCATGGCCAGGTGATAGGTATGGCCGTCGATCACGGGCCCGAACGGCTGCACGAGATGGCCGGCTTCCAGCTCGTCCGCGATCAGCGCCAGGCTGACCAGCGCGATCCCATGGCCGGCTACGGCCGCCTGGATCGCGTGGCCTTCGTCGGAAAAGCGTAGCTGGCTCGCTTGCCGCGGCAGTGGCCGTTGGGCGATTGTGAACCAGCGCTCCCAGGTCGGATTCTCGGGCTTGGGCCGCTTCCAGTCGAAACGGATCAATGGCACGCGCGCCAGATCCTTGGGCGACGTGACCCCCAGGCGCGGGTTTGCCACGGGCGCGAACCGGTCGGTGAACAGGGGCTGGGTCACCAGGCCGGGATACGGCCCACGGCCATAGCGTATGGCGATGTCCACCGCCGTCGACCGCAGGTCGACGAGGTCGTCGCTGGCCTGCAGTTGCAAATCCATGTCGGGATGCAGCCGCCGAAAATCCGCCATGCGCGGAACCAGCCATTTCACGGTGAACGCATTCGTCGCCGAGATGCTCACCTGCGTCCGCGTGCGCTGTTGCGCCAAGCGCGTCAGCGTCGCCTCGAACGCATCGAACCCGTCACGCAGCACCGGGTAGAGCTGCGCGCCCGCTTCGGTCAGCGACACCTTGCGCACCTGGCGATCGAACAGCACCAGCTCGGTCTGCGCCTCCAGAGCGCGGATCTGGTGGCTGACGGCGGTGGGCGTAACGGCCAGTTCCTGGGCGGCGGCCTTGAAGCTGCCCAGGCGCGCGGCGGCTTCGAATGCGCGAAGCGCCGAAAGCGGAAGAGATCGACGTTGCATGGTCAGGGGTGTGCGCATAGATGAGATTAACTCTTCTTATAGCTGACAAATGAACCTTTGTCACAGGGTGGGCGCGTTCCTAAAGTAGAGGCACGGATCGGCCACTGGCTTTGATCCTTCCGACCAACCATAAGTGAAGGAATTCGCACCATGCTGCAACGTGTCATCACCCAGCCCGACAACTACGCGCCCTTCCTGCTCTCGCAGGGGATTCAATTCGGAAACCTGCTTTTCATCTCTGGCCAGGCGGGCGCCAACGACGACGGAAAGATCGTCGAAGGCGGCTTTCTGGCTCAGGGCGAGCAAGCCTTCCTGAACCTGCGCCGTGCCCTGGAGGCCGGCGGCTCCAGCTTGAAGGACGTGATCAAGGTCACCATCTTCGTCACCGACATGGGACATTTCAAGGACGTGGTGGCGTTGCGCCGCCGCTTCTTTTCGGCCCCCTATCCGGCCGACACCATCGCGGAGATCAAGGCGCTCTACGACCCGGCCGCCATGATCGAGATCGAGGCCATCGCGGCCGTGCGCGTACCGGAGGGCCGCTGACATGGACACGTTCGCCGATGGTCCGGCAGGCGATACGCAAACCGCGCACGCCAGATTGTTCGCGCCGCTGCGGCTGGGCGGGGAACTGAGCTTGTCCAACCGCCTTGCCGTCGCGCCCATGACCCGGGTCAGCGCCACGGCCGACGGCCTTGCCACGGCGCAGATGGCCGCCTACTACGAAGCCTTCGCCGCCGGCGGTTTCGGCCTGGTGATCACCGAAGGCATCTATACGGACAAGGCGCACTCGCAGGGCTACCTGTTCCAGCCGGGCCTGGCCGATGAGGCGCAGCGCGATGCGTGGCGGACCGTGGTGGACCGTGTCCATGCGCAGGGCGGCCGCATCGTCGCGCAGCTCATGCATGCGGGCGCGCTGTCGCAGGGCAACCCCTATCGCTCCGACACGAAGGGCCCTTCGGCCGTGCTGCCGAAAGGGCAGCAGATGGCCTTCTATCGCGGCGACGGGCCTTACCGGATGCCCGAAGCGATGTCGGGCGACGACATCGCCAAGGCGGTCGACGGATTCGCGCAAGCGGCGCGCAGAGCGCAGGACGCGGGCTTTGACGGCGTGGAGGTCCACGGCGCCAACGGCTATCTGCTGGACCAGTTCCTCACCGCCCACACCAATCTGCGCCAGGACCGCTACGGCGGCACCCTGGAAAACCGCCTGCGCCTGACGGTGGAGGTCATCCAGGCGGTCCGGCGGGCGACGTCGGAGGGCTTCGCGGTGGGTGTGCGCAGTTCGCAAGGCAAGGTCAACGACTTCACGCACAAATGGGAGGGCGGCGAGGCGGACGCGGCGCGGATCTACGGCACGCTTGGCGCGCTGCCCATTGATTACCTGCACACGACCGAGTTCGAAGCCTGGCGTCCCGCTTTCGGCGAGCACGGCCCCAGTCTCGCGGCGTTGGCGCGCAGGCATGGTTCGGTGCCGGTGCTGGCCAACGGTTCGCTACATGAGGCGGTGCAGGCCGACGGCGTGATGGCAAGGCAGGATGCGGACTTCGTTTCGCTGGGCCGTGGCGCGCTCACGCATCCCGACTGGCCCGCAAGGCTGCGCGCGGGGGCGGGGCACGAGACCTTCGATCGCGGCTTGCTGGCGCCGATTGCCGACCTGGCCAATGCGGCCCGTCACCGGGCGGACGCGTCGTCCTGATCCGGCCGCGACGCTCGTGCGGCAGGCGGCGCTTGCTTAGCTGGCGCGGGTAATCCAGTTGCCGTGCAGTCCCTGGGGCACGCGTTGGGGCATCTCGATGACGGCCACGGGCGCCTCTTCGATCCGGCGCGCATCCAGCAACAGCAGGCTGCTGCTCCGAAGCTCGGGATCGTAAGCGAAGGCCGCCAGGTAGCCATCGTCCTCCGCTTGACCGCCCAGCCGTGGCACGAACGCCGCCTCGCCAACGATCTGGTTGCCCAGGTCATGGCGCGTGTATTGGCCGGTCTCGGTATCCAGTTTGAGCAGCGCGTTGAACACCGCCGATGGCGGTTGGACCTCCTTGAGCGAGGAGGTCAAGGTGGGCATATAGACGAAACGCGTCGGCAGCGCCTCGCGCAGGTGATTGATGCGCGGGAATTCGGTGATTTCGTTCGAGAAGCCCGCAACCTCGAAGCTGCGGCGTGCCGGATCGATGGTCATGCGCTTGAATGTGGGAACCGGGCCGTCCGCCAGCGCGAACTTGTCGTGGTGCACGTAATCCACCACGATCTGTTGGCCGCGCTCGAAGCCGTTGGCGAAATGGAATACAAAAAAGGGCTCGCCCTCGATCCAGACGGGCGCGCCGCCGTCCAGCGGCAGCAAGGCGATACGCATGCCCAGATCGGGCCGCCATTGCAGCATCGACTTGCCGGCCTTCGCGGCCTGCACATCGAACACCGCCGGCCCGGCGATAAGGACCACGTAGTGCTCTGTCAGGATGAAGTCATGGATCATCGTGGGCATCGGCAGTTCCACGGATCGCGTGCTCACCAGCACTCCGGAGGCGTCGATGCGATGGAACTTCACCGTGGGCGTGCGCCAGCTATATTCCAGCGCATACAGATCGCCCGTGCGCGGATGGCGCCGGTTGTGGGCGCCCAGCCGCAGCGGTTCGGCGCCGCCCGCGGTCCACTGGCCCAGCGTGGCCAGTTCCTCGTTCACCTCGTAGCTGGTCGTGGCCTCGTTCAGCGCGATAAAGCGCCCGCCATGGAAGATGATGTTGACGAAAGCGCCGTTCTTGACGGGCGACGGCACTTCGCCCGGCAGGAACGCGGCCGGATCGACGGGTACGGGATGCGCGAAGCTGCCGAAGACCGCCCGGCCCGCGCGGCGCTCCACCGTCAGACTTTGCGTTTTCACGTAGCGGTTGCGGTAGCGGGCCTTCCCGTCCTCGATGTAGACGGCGTGGATCATCCCATCGCCGTCGAGCGGATAGGTGTAGGCGATGGGCTTGAATTCCGGGTTAGGTCCGTTGCGCATGTACACGCCGCGCAAGTCGGCGGGAATCCGCCCGGCGATCACCCGCAGGTCGCGAACGTCGGCCTCGCGCTGCACCGGGAGGAAGTTGGCGCTCAGGTGCGGATCGTCGTAGACCCAGGGCACATCCACCGGCTCGTCGGCTCGGGCCAGAGGCCATAGCGCCTGACTACCGATTGCCGCCGCGCCGAAGACGGTCAGACGGTGAAACGAGCGGCGGGTGAGGAGAATCGACATGATGAAGGCCTCGCTGGACGGATCCACGGTGGCGCAGCCGCCACGCGGCAGGGATAACCGAATACCTTACCCGCCGCCTGCGTACAGGCACTGTACGCAATTTGGGGGATGGCGTGCCGTGCGCCGTTGATGTTCACCCTGCCGGCGGTCCAGCCCTTACCCGAATGGGCCTGGGCGACAGGCCACCGACCGCGAGCGGCGCGGCCGGCAAGCGGGAAGCAGCGGCGCCGTCCGTAAGAATTGAAAAAGAAGAGGCCCGGCTGATGACGCGGGACTAGACTGCAATATCCAGGGTTCCTGCATATCAATGGAGTTTTTGATGAGAAAGTCCATATATCCCTGCGTAGCTTCACTCCTCACCCTGTTCTGCCTGTGCGCCACCGCTCAAACCGTGACGCCGCTTCAGGGACAATCTCCCGAAACCACCCAGCAGGACATCGGTGCATGCCAGGCTCAAGCCGGCGGCTCCAGCAGTGCCAGCACCGACAGTACGCGGTCTGGCGGCCGGGCCCGGGGCGCTGCCGCCGGCGCTGCCGCGGGCGCGGCGGTTGCTGGCGCGCGCGGCCGTCAGCACGAGGAGGTGTATGACCGGGTGGATGATGATGTCAAACAGGCGTACCGGCAGAACCAGGCGAAGGACGCCGCGGTAGCAGGGGCGGTTGTGGGCGGCTCCCGCCAACGCCAGGATCGCCGTCAAGACCGCGCAAACGAGGCGCAGCAGAATACCGCCGTGTCTTCCGCCTACACCAGTTGCATGCAGCAGAAGGGTTATCAAGTCACGCCCTGAGCGCGTTGACCGCCGCACACTTGCCAAGCGGTCAGGGCGGCGCCTTCCAGGGACAGGGTGCAGTTCACGTTCCCGCCTTCGGCGGCGTCGACCCGATGACCTTGCAGTGCTTGGCTACGAAGCCCTAGGCCACGTTCGCGAAGCGTTGTTCAAGATAGGCGATGATGTCGCCGGACTCGTACATCCAGCGCGTGCCGTCCGCCTCGTCGATGCGCAGGCAGGGCACCTTCACCTTGCCGCCGCCCGCCAGCAGTTGTTCACGCGCCTGAGCATCCTGCTTGGCGTCGCGCAGCGTGATGGGCACGTTCAGCCGATGGATGGCGCGGCGGGTCTTGACGCAGAACGGGCAGGCGTGAAACTGATATAGCGACAGCGCGGCCGCTTCGGTGTTCACCGTCGCCTGGCCTTGTGCCGAGCGCCGTTGCGGGCGCGGACGCGTCAGCGCGTCGCCAACGACAATCAGTTGACCCAGGCCGACACGCAGGGCTTTTACGAGCATAGATACGGACTCAAAACAGATGAAGAGGCAGCCAGTCTACTCCCTGCGGGGTTCTGGCCGCCTGATCAGCGTGCGCTGCCTTAAACGGCATCAACAAGCCTCAGGGTGTTCACCAACAGGCTGTACAGGCTATCCACCGCTTTGGATCCCCGCGACCCCCTGCTTCTGTAGACCGCGACTTCCATGGGCTCAAGCGGTCCGAGTCCGTGCTGGCTGCCAAGTATCTGCAAGTGCGACGGCGCGCTGCATTGCGTGAGCACGGCTACAGCCAAGCCGCTTTCCACCGCGGCAATCTGTCCGGGCAGGCTGGAGCTGTTGTAGACCACCCGATGCCTGCGCCCCTGCAGCGCCAGCGAGTTCAACGCACTGCGGCGCGCCAGGCTTGAATCCTCGTACACAGCTATCGGGAGCGGGTCTCGGCGCCACAGGGCAAACTGCTCCGAACCCACCCATACCATCGGCTCGTGGAACAGCAGCGTGCCACGGCGGGCATGGTCGCGCGATATCAAAGCCAGATCCAGATCGCCCGCGGCAACGCGGGGGATCAAGGAGGTGGACTGTTCGCAGCTCAGCACGATTTCCACGCCGCTGTGACGCGGTGCGAAACGCTTCAGGACGGGCGTCAGGTACTTGGCGGCATAGTCATCGGGCACACCAAGGCGAACCACCCCGCTAAGCGCTTCGCCGCTCAGGGCGACATGCGCCTCGGCCTGCAGGTCGAGCATGCGGCGGGCGTAACCCAGCAGCTTCTGCCCTTCGGTCGTCAGTTCCTGCGTGCGCGTGCCGCGTTCGATCAGCCGGTGGCCCAGCGCGCCTTCCAGTTTCTTGAGCTGCATGCTGACGGCGGATTGGGAACGGTTGACCTCTGCCGCGGCCCTGGACAGGGATCCCGCGTCGATGACGGCAACAAAGGACCTGAGCCAGTCGATCTGGAGATCACGAAAGGAGGTGCTCATAAAAGAGGGTGCTTGCCTGGTTTCGTTTTTCGAATGGGAGTCAGAAGAATTATGCGCTTTTCGGTTCCTGAATTGCAGGCCAGACTGCCGTCATGCACACAGACCAATCATTACGGAGCGCCGATGCCGCCTTTGTGACGCCCGAGGCCCCGGCCACGCGTGGCCTGAAGAGTTCGGGCGCCCTGCCGTTCCTGCTGGGGGCGGGACTGCTCGGCACCATCGGCGTGTTCGTGCACATGGCCCATGCCAGCGCGTTGACCGCGACCTGGTTTCGCTGCGCATTCGGATTGGCCGGCCTGACAGTGTGGATCCTGGTTCGTGGCCAGGGACGCGCCCTGCGCCTGACTCGGTCCACCGGGCATCTGGTGCTTCTGGCGAGCTTGCTGATGGTGCTCGGCTGGGCGCTTTTCTTCGCGGCGATCGAGCGTACGTCGACCAGTATGGCGGTGGTGCTGTTCCACATGCAGCCGATGTGGGTGCTGGTGCTGGGCGCGCTGTGGCTTCATGAACGCAGCAGCAGGCAGCGCCTTGTCTCGGTCTTTGTCGCGATGGCGGGCCTGGTGCTGGCCACGGGCGTGCTGCAGCATCATCCCGCCGCCTCGCAAGCGGCTCAGGTGAGCTATTGGATCGGCGTCGCTTTTTGCCTGGTCGGCGCGTTCTGCACCGCCTGCGTGACGGTCCTGGCGCGGCGTTTGCGGCAGATCCCCGCAGGAGCGCTTGCGTGGTGGCAATGCGCATTGGGCACCGCCGTGCTTTGGATCTGGCCTATGCGATTGGGCTGGCCGGAATGGGGCGCTTCATGGGTATGGCTGGCGAGCCTGGGTCTGATCCACACGGCGGCCGCCTACACGCTTATGTATGCCGGCATGGCGCGCCTGACCACCGGCCGGATCGCCGTGTTTCAGTTCATCTATCCGGCGATCGCGATCCTGATTGACTGGCAGTTCTTTGATCAGCGGCTGGGCCGTCTGCAACTGTTGGGAATCGCGGTCATGGGCTTGGCAATCTGGAGCTCGGAACAGGGCTGGGGGCGCAGGCGCCTGGCGATAGGCCGGGGCTGAAGATACACAGGTATCCGGCAAGGGCCGCGCGAGCGCCGGCGATGGATTGGAAGGTCTGGCCTCAGCCCGGCGCCGCTTCATTCCCGTGCAGCGTCCGCAGCCTGCGCAGCTCCGGGAACCACCGCATCCACAACCCCGCCACCGCAATCGTCCCCATTCCACCGATCACCACCGCCGGCACGGCCCCGAACAATGCCGCCGTCAGGCCGGATTCGAATTCTCCAAGCTGGTTGGAAGCGCCGATGAACAGCGTGTTCACCGCGCTGACCCGCCCCAGCATGTGATCCGGCGTATTCAACTGCACCAGCGACGACCGCACCACGACGCTCACCGAATCCGCCGCGCCCAGCACGACCAGCGCGGCCACCGACAACGGTATCGAGGTCGACAGGCCAAACACGGTGGTGGCCAGTCCAAACACGATCAGCGAACCGAACAACAGCCGCCCGACGTTCTCGCCGAGGCTCAGGCGGGCCAGCGTCAGCGACATCAGCGCGGCACCGCAGGCCGGTGCGGCGCGCAGGGCGCCCAGCGCCCAGGGGCCGGCGTTCAAGATGTCTTTGGCGAAGATGGGCAGCAAGGCGGTAGCGCCGCCAAGCAGCACGGCGAACAGGTCCAGCGATAGCGTGCCCAGCAGCAGCCTGCGCTGGAAGATGAAGGTGATGCCGCCGAACAGGGTGCGCCAGGTCGTGGGCTCTTTGCGGGGGGGCGCGCGGTCGATGGCCAGCGTGGCGATCGAGGCGAATGCAGTCAGGTACAGCGCCGCCGCCACGCAGTAGATCCACCCTGCTCCCAGGCTGTAGCCGACGCCGCCCAACGCCGGGCCCGCGATCTGCGCGATCTGTCCGCCCGATGATGACAGGGCGGTGGCGCGCGGCAGCCATTCCCGGGGAACCACCGCGGGGATCAGCGTGGACAGGGTAGGCGCTTCGAAGGCACGCGCCGAACTCATGATGATGATGGTGGCGTAGATCAGCGTCTTGCCGCCGACGCCGTGCAATGCGGCGATGGCCAGCACCAGCGTGGCCAGGGCTTCCAGCGCCATGCAGACGGCGACGATCTTGCGGCGGTCGTAGCGGTCGGCCACGTGGCCGACGACCAGTGTCAGCGCCGCCATGGGAAGGAACTGCGCCAGGCCGATCAGGCCCAGGTCCATCGCGCTGCCGGACAGCGCATAGATCTGCCAGCCCACCGCCACCGAGACGATCTGGAACGCCAGCGACGCGCTGACGCGCGCGAACAGGAAGTGCAGGAATGGGGGGCGGGAAAGCGGACTGGGGGAGTCGGGGGCGGGCATGGAGGGGATGCGGGGCTGCGGGCGAGAGCCCGATTCTAGGCGTCGGGGGCTGACGGCCAGCTAAACCGGGCGGCTCCCTCGGGACGCGGCGCCCGCTTCCGCCAGACCGGCCGGAGTTCGGATTCCGGAGCCCGGAGCCGCAGCCGGAGCCGCAGCCGGGAGGCGGAGCCCAGAGTCGCAGCCCGCAGCCGCAGCCCGAACGCCCCTCCCGGCCCTAGCCCGCGAGGTGTTACTCGATCGCCACCAGCTCCGCGCCCTCGGTCACCTGGTCGCCTACCCCATAGAACACTTCCGCCACTTTGCCATCCGCGGTCGCCGAAATCGTGTGTTCCATCTTCATGGCTTCCATGACGAGTAGCGGCTGGCCCTTTTCCACCGTGTCGCCGGCCTTGACCGAAATCGAGATGATCTTGCCGGGCATGGGCGCGGCCAGGCCCGCGCCGTGGTCGCCCTGCGTGTCCTGGGAGTGCGTCAGCGCGTCGTAGAGGTCCAGGACGTGCACGCCGCCTTCACCGAACACGTAGGCGCGGTCGGCGTGCAGGACCACCGTGCCGGCGCTTTCATGGCCTTCCAGGGTGATGCGCAGGCCATAGGCCAGGTTCGGGTTGGCGCTGGCGTGCGAGCGCCACAGGAAGGCCTGCGGACCGGCGCCCGTGTCCAGGGTCCAGGCCCCACTCTGCCGGGCCACCGCGACGCGGCGGGTCTCGCCGTTATCGACCCATTGCAGGTGGCGCTGGTACTGGTTGCCCAGCCGCCATCCGTCGCGCGCGTCCCAGGGGTCGCCCGGACCCTTGCCCGCCGCCTGCTGGCCCGGCTGGGCCAGGCCCTGGCGCACCAGCACCGCCGCGGAGGCCAGGGCCAGCGTCGATGCGCTGGCAGCCTCGGGTTCGGGCAACAGCGTGGCGCGCTGGCGCTCGATGAGTCCGGTGTCCAGGTCGGCGGCGGCAAAGGCGCTGTCCTTCATCAGGCGCGACAGGAAGGCGACGTTGGTCTGCACGCCCACGGCCTGCGTCTGGGCCAGCGCCTGCAGCATGCGGGCGCGGGCCTGGTCGCGGTCGGCGCCATGCACGATCAGCTTGGCGATCATGGGGTCGTAGAACGGGGTAATGGTGTCGCCCATGCGCACCCCGCCGTCGACGCGGATCTCGCCGTTGGCGAACGCGGTATGCGGGGGCAGGCCCAGGTAGGCCAGCGTGCCGATGGACGGCAGGAAGCCCTTTTCGGGGTTCTCGGCGTAGATGCGTGCCTCGATGGCGTGGCCGTTGATGCGCAGGTCTTCCTGGCGCGCCGGCAGCGGCTGGCCGGCGGCCACGCGCAGCTGCCATTCCACCAGATCGTGGCCGGTGATCATCTCGGTCACCGGATGCTCGACCTGCAGGCGCGTGTTCATTTCCATGAAGTAGAAGCGGCCGTCGGGTTCGGAGATGAATTCGACCGTGCCCGCGCCCACATAGCCCACGGCACGCGCGGCGGCGACTGCCGCTTCGCCCATGGCGCGGCGGCGTTCCTCGGTCATGCCGGGGGCGGGCGCCTCTTCGATGACTTTCTGGTGGCGGCGCTGCACCGAGCAGTCGCGTTCGAACAGGTAGACGCAGTTGCCATGGGTGTCGGCGAACACCTGGATTTCGATGTGGCGCGGCTTTTGCAGATAGCGTTCGATCAGCACGCGGTCGTCGCCAAAGCTGGACGCGGCTTCGCGCTGGCAAGAGGCCAGCGCGTCCAGGAAGGCGCCGGACGATTCCACGACGCGCATGCCCTTGCCGCCGCCGCCCGCGCTGGCTTTGATCAGCACGGGGTAGCCGATGGCGTCGGCCTGCGTCTTGAGGAACTGCGGATCCTGGTTGTCGCCGTGATAGCCGGGCACCAGCGGCACGCCGGCCTTTTCCATCAGGGACTTGGCGGCGGACTTGCTGCCCATGGCGGCGATGGCGGATGCCGGCGGGCCGACGAAGGCGATGCCGGCCTTCTCGGCGGCTTCCGCGAAGGCCTCGTTTTCCGACAGAAAGCCGTAGCCGGGGTGAATGGCACCCGCGCCGGTGTCGCGCGCGGCCTGCAGGATGGCGTCGGCGCGCAGATAGCTGGCGCGCGGCTCGGAGCCGCCGATGTACACCGCCTGGTCGCAGGCGGCGACGTGGCGCGCGTTGGCGTCGGCATCCGAATAAACGGCGACGGTGCGGATGCCCATGCGGCGGGCGGTGGCGGCGACGCGGCAAGCGATTTCGCCGCGGTTGGCAATCAGCAGAGTATCGAACATGGATGTCATCCTGGCTGTCATTCTTCTTGAACTGCGGTGCTGCGGGCGCGAAACCCTACATGCGGAAGACGCCGAAGCGCGTGTCCTCGATGGGCGCGTTCAACGCGGCCGACAGCGCCAGCCCCAGCACGCGGCGGGTGTCGGCCGGCGCGATGATGCCGTCGTCCCACAGCCGCGCGGTGGCGTAGTAAGGATGGCCTTCGCGTTCGTACTGTTCGCGGATCGGCGCCTTGAAGGCGTTCTCTTCGTCGGCGGACCATTGGCCGCCGCGCGCTTCGATGCCGTCGCGCTTGACGGTGGCCAGCACGCTGGCCGCCTGTTCGCCGCCCATGACCGAGATGCGGGCGTTGGGCCACATGAACAGCATGCGCGGCGAGTAAGCGCGGCCGCACATGCCGTAGTTGCCGGCGCCGAACGAGCCGCCGATCAGCACGGTGAACTTCGGCACCGCGGCGGTGGCCACGGCGGTCACCATCTTCGCGCCGTGGCGCGCGATGCCTTCGTTTTCGTACTTGCGGCCCACCATGAAGCCCGTGATGTTCTGCAGGAACACCAGCGGGATCTTGCGCTGCGCGCACAGTTCGATGAAGTGCGCGCCCTTCTGCGCGGACTCGGAAAACAGGATGCCGTAGTTCGCCACGATGCCCACGGGCATGCCGTGGATGTGCGCGAAGCCGGTGATCAGCGTGGGGCCGAAGCGCGCCTTGAATTCGTCGAACTCGGAGCCGTCCACGATGCGCGCGATGACTTCGCGCACGTCATAGGGCTTGCGCGTGTCGGCGGGGATGATGCCGTTCAGTTCGCTGGGGTCGTAGCGCGGTTCGCGCACCGGTATCGTGGCCAGCGGCTGGGGCTTCTTGCGGTTCAGCCGCGCCACGGCGTTGCGCGCCAGTTGCAGCGCGTGCATGTCGTTGGCGGCCAGATGGTCCACCACGCCGGACAGGCGCGTGTGCACGTCGCCGCCGCCCAGGTCTTCGGCGCTGACTTCCTCGCCCGTGGCGGCCTTCACCAGCGGCGGACCGCCCAGGAAGATGGTGCCCTGGTTCTTCACGATGATCGACTCGTCGCTCATGGCGGGCACGTACGCGCCGCCAGCGGTGCACGAACCCATCACCACGGCGATCTGCGAGATGCCTTGCGACGACATCTGGGCCTGGTTGTAGAAGATGCGGCCGAAGTGTTCGCGGTCGGGAAAGACCTCGTCCTGCTGCGGCAGGTTGGCGCCGCCGGAGTCCACCAGGTACACGCAGGGCAGATGGTTCTGCGCGGCGATCTCCTGCGCGCGCAGGTGCTTCTTGACCGTCATCGGGTAGTACGTTCCGCCCTTGACCGTGGCGTCGTTGCAGACGATCACGCATTCCGTGCCCGACACGCGGCCGATGCCGGTGATGACGCCCGCGCCTGGCGCGTCGCCGTCATACATGTCGTGCGCGGCCATGGGCGACAGTTCCAGGAACGGCGTGCCCGGGTCGATCAGGTTTTCGACGCGGTCGCGCGGCAGCAGCTTGCCGCGCGCCACGTGCTTGGCGCGCGCGGCTTCGCTGCCGCCCAGCGCGGTCTGCGCCAGCTTCTGGTTCAGATCGTCGAGCTGCGCCTGCATGGCGCGCGCATTGTCGGTGTAGTCCTGGGACCGCGTGTTGATGCGGGATTCGATGATGGGCATGGGGTACCACCCGTCCTGCTTGATTGGAAGTTATGGGCGCTCTGTGAGCGGTTTGTCTCGCTGCCCGTTGATCGGGCATTCTTGTCGATTCGGGGTCCTGGATTTCGTTGCGCCTTTCCTGCATGGCCCGCGGCCGACCCGCCGCGGTGTGTGCAATGCCGAAAAGGCGCAGCGGAATCCATCTTGGGAGGCGGGCGCGGGCCCGTCTCCCAAGCCGGTCCTTAGACCATCTCGATGGCCATCGCGACGGCTTCACCGCCGCCGATGCACAGCGTGGCCACGCCGCGCTTGCCGCCGGTCTTGCGCAGCGCGCCGACCAGCGTGGCCATCAGGCGCGCGCCCGATGCGCCGATGGGATGGCCCAGCGCCGTGGCGCCGCCATGGATGTTGACCTTGTCGTGCGGGAGCTTGAAGTCGGTCATGGCGGCCATGGTGACCACCGCGAAGGCTTCGTTGATCTCGTACAGGTCCACGTCCTCGGCCTTCCAGCCGGTCTTGGCGAACAGGTTCTTCAGCGCGCCCACGGGGGCGGTGGTGAACCAGCCGGGTTCCTGCGAATGCTGGCTGTGCGCGACGATGCGGGCCAGCGGCTTGACGCCGAGTTTTTCGGCGGTGGACGCGCGCATCAGCACCATGGCCGCGGCGCCGTCGGAGATCGACGACGAATTGGCGGCGGTGATGGTGCCGTCCTTCTTGAAGGCGGGCTTGAGCGACGGGATCTTTTCCGGCATGGCCTTCGTTGGCGCTTCGTCGGTGTCGATCACGGTGTCGCCCTTGCGGCCGGCCACGGTGACGGGGGCGATTTCCCACTTGAAGCTGCCGTCTTCCGAAGCGGCGCGGGCGCGGCGCAGCGATTCCAGCGAGAACGCGTCCTGCTGTTCGCGGGTGAACTCGTACTTGGCGGCGCAGTCCTCGGCGAACACGCCCATGGCCTTGCCCTTGTCGTAGGCGTCTTCCAGGCCGTCCAGCGCCATGTGGTCATACACGGTGTTGTGGCCGAAGCGATAGCCCTGGCGGGCCTTGAGCAGCAGGTAGGGCGCATTGCTCATGCTTTCCTGGCCGCCGGCGACGACGACTTCGGCGCTGCCGGCCGCCAGCAGGTCATGGCCGAACATGGCGGCCTTCAGGCCCGAGCCGCATACCTTGTGGATCGTGGTGCACGCCACGCCCAGCGGCAGGCCCGCGCCCAGCGCCGCCTGGCGCGCGGGCGCCTGGCCCTGGCCGGCCTGCAGCACGTTGCCCATGATGACTTCGTCGACTTGCTCGGCCTTGATGCCGGCGCGTTCGATGGCGGCCTTGATGGCCACCGCGCCCAGCTCGTGCGCGGCCAGGCCGGACAGACTGCCCAGCATGCCGCCCATGGGCGTGCGGGCGACGGAAACGATAACGATGGGATCTGACATGACTAGCTCCTGTAGGGGTCGGGACAGCGTCTGAGTTACAACACCGCGTTGCCGCTCGAAGGGCGTTCTGAGCGCAGGCGTCTGTCTGTATCGTAAGGGAAAAATTCTTCAATCCGGCCCTGCGCGACGTGGGCGCGGCAGGCCTGCCACCATTCCGGTTCCAGCAGGTCGGCATGGTGGCGCAGGAAGGCGGCTCGCACACGCGCGTCGCCCAGCAGGAAGCGGCCGAATTCTTCGGGAAACACGTCGTTCGGTCCGATGGCGTACCAGGGTTCCGACGCCATTTCCGCTTCTTCGTTGGGGGCCGGCGGAATGCGCCGGAAGTTCATTTCGGTCATGCGCTGGATTTCGTCGTAGTCATAAAAGACGACCCGGCCCAGGCGCGTGACGCCGAAATTCTTGTAAAGCATGTCGCCGGGGAAGATATTGGCCGCGGCCAGTTGGCGGATGGCGTCCCCGTATTCGCGCACGGCCGGCTCCAGCAGCGCGTCCGAGGCATGGCGCAGATAGAGGTTCAGCGGCGTCATCCGCCGTTCGATGTAGACGTGGCGGATGACCACCGTGTCGGCGGTTTCTTCGATCAGGCTGGGCACCAGCCGGCGCAGTTCGTCCAGCAGCGCGGGGGCGAAGCGCTCGCGCGGCAGCGCCACCTGCGAGTATTCCCAGGTGTCGGCCATGCGGCCCACGCGGTCGTGCAGCTTCACCATCTGGTACTTGCGCCGCACCGTGGCGTGGTCCATGCCGTCCTTGTCGATGTGGTCCTTGATCAGCTTGAACACATAGGGATAGGACGGCAGGGTGAACACGCACATCACCATGCCCTTGATGCCGGGTGCGATGTCGAACGCATCGCGCGAATGCGCCAGGTGGTGCAGGAAATCGCGGTAGAACAGTGTCTTGCCCTGCTTCTGCAGGCCGATCATGGTGTAGAGCTCGGCCTTGGGCTTGCGCGGCAGCAGGCTGGCCAGGAAGTTCACCACCGCGGCCGGCGTTTCCATGTCCACCAGGAAATAGGCACGGGTAAAGCTGAACAGTGTGCTCAGGTCGTCGGACCCCAGCAGCAGCGCGTCCAGCACGACCTGTCCGGCGGGATTGCGCGTCAGCGCCAGCGCGAAGGGATAGACGGTGGTCTGGTTGATCAGGCGGCCGACGATGTAGGCGCCCTTGTTGCGGAAGAACAGCGAGCCCAGCGCGTGGATCTGACAGTCGGTGGCGATGCGCCGGCCCACGTGGCGCGGCAACAGCGTGCGCAACTGCGAGACCGCCGCGCGCGCCAGCAGCCGGGTGTCGCGCGGCAGGTCTTCGAAGGGCAGGGCCAGGCCAAAGTCCGCCACCATCCGGATCAGGCTTTTTTCCAGCCCGTCCGTTGCCGGGTAGTACACCCGGTACGACGGCGTGCTGCTGTCCAGGTAGTCGGTGGCGATCGCGGGCCGGACGAAGAGAAAGTCGTTATGGAAATAGTCGCGGTGCAGCAGCCGGCACGACACCGAATTGAAGAAGGTCTCGGCGCATTCGGGCTGGCGGTGTTCGCCCAGCAGCCCGACGAATTCCTGCTTGATCTGCTGCCAGAACGCGGTCTGGGCGTCGGTCAGGGACGGCGCGGCGGCGCCATTGCCAGCGCCGTTCCGGGTGGCGCCCACGGCGCCTTCCGGCCGGCCCCGCAGCACGCTTTCGAGCTGGGCCGCGCACTCGCGCACCCGCATGTCGTAGTACTCGATGCGCTCGCGCGACAGGTGCTGGATGCCGTGCCAGTCGCCGGATTCAAACAGCGCCTTGGCGCGCTGCGCGCTGTAGCGGAACAGCGCGTAGTGCCGGTCAAAACCCGCCAGGATCAGGCGCGCGACATCCAGCGGCGACGGCCCCGGGGCGGGGGCCTGCTCGATATGCTGGACATCGGACAAGCGGATCATGGCGGCGCGGCTCGATGAAGGCCGGTCAGGCGGTTTCGTTGAAGAGTTCGCGGCCGATCAGCATGCGGCGGATTTCGCTGGTGCCGGCGCCGATCTCGTACAGCTTGGCGTCGCGCCACAGGCGGCCCACCGGGTATTCGTTGATGTAGCCGTTGCCGCCCAGGATCTGCACGCCCTCGCCCGCCATCCACGTGGCCTTTTCGGCGGTGTACAGGATCAGCGCGGCGCAGTCCTTGCGCACCTGCCGGACGTGGTCCGTGCCCAGCTTGTCCAGGTTCTTGCCTACCTGGTAGCAGAAGGCGCGGCTGGCCTGCAGGGTGGTGTACAGGTCGGCGACTTTGCCCTGGATGAGCTGGAATTCGCCGATGGCCTGGCCGAACTGTTTGCGGTCATGGATGTAAGGGACGACCACGTCCATCACGGCCTGCATGATGCCGAGCGGGCCGCCGGACAGCACGGCGCGTTCGTAGTCCAGGCCGCTCATCAGCACCTTCACGCCGCCGTTGACTTGGCCCAGCACGTTTTCCTCGGGGATCTCGCAATCCTGGAACACCAGTTCACCGGTGTGGCTGCCGCGCATGCCCAGCTTGTCCAGCTTCTGCGCCACCGAAAAGCCCTTGAAGCCCTTTTCCACCAGAAAGGCGGTAATACCGCGCTGGTGGGCGTCGGGATCGGTCTTGGCGTAGACGACCAGCGTATCGGCGTCGGGGCCGTTGGTGATCCACATCTTGGTGCCGTTCAGCACGTAGCGGTCGCCTTTCTTGTCGGCGCGCAGCTTCATGCTGACGACGTCGGATCCGGCGCCGGGTTCGCTCATGGCCAGGGCGCCCACGTGTTCGCCGGAGATCAGCTTGGGCAGGTACTTCGCCTTCTGGGCGGCCGTGCCGTTGCGGTTGATCTGATTCACGCACAGGTTGGAATGCGCCCCGTAGGACAGGCCGACCGACGCGCTGGCGCGGGAGATTTCCTCCATCGCGACCATGTGGGCCAGATAGCCCATGTTGGCGCCGCCGTATTCTTCGTCGGCCGTCATGCCCAGCACGCCGAGTTCACCGAATTTGCGCCAGAGGTCCATGGGAAACTGGTCGCTGCGATCGACTTCCGCGGCGCGCGGCGCGATTTCGGCCTGCGCGAAGTTGCGTACCGCGTCGCGCAGCATATCCAGGTCTTCGCCCAGGTCGAAGTTCAGGCCGGGAAGGTTCATCGATGTCTCCGTGATAGTGGGTACTTACATTTTTATGGGCGCCCGCCATCGGCGCCTTGCGGCCGCCTCGTGGCTCATCATGCGCCGATCCACCGCCGCCGCGCAATGATGCACTGCAAATATTACGTTTACGTAAACGTAAATTGGAGTCGGGTTATCCCTAGGATGTTGCCGGTTTTCCCCGGGCCGACGATGGGTAATATCCCAGCCAATCCTTGAATCCTGAATCATCGCGACGGAGTTTGCCGTGCTCGAACTATCCAATCTGGACGAAATTGTGGCGCTGCGGCGCGACATCCACATGCATCCCGAGCTTTGCTACGAAGAGCACCGCACGGCCAAGGTGGTGGCGGATGCGCTGCGCGGATGGGGCATCGAAACGCATACCGGCATCGCCAAGACGGGCGTGGTCGGGGTGATCAGGCGCGGCACGTCGGACCGCGCCATCATGCTGCGCGCCGACCTGGACGCGCTGCCCATGCAGGAAGAAAACCAGTTCGGCCACCGCTCGCGCCATGAGGGCAAGATGCACGGCTGCGGCCATGACGGGCACACCGCCATGCTGCTTGCCGCGGCCCGGCACCTGCAGACCGAGGGCGGCTTCGACGGCACGGTGTATCTGTGCTTTCAGCCGGCCGAGGAAGGCGGCGCGGGCGGCCGCGCCATGATCCAGGACGGCCTGTTCACCCGCTTCCCCTGCGAGGCCGTGTTCGGCATGCACAACTGGCCGGGCCTGCCTGCCGGCTCCTTCGGTGTCTGTTCCGGCCCCATGATGGCCGCCGCCAATGGCTTCAAGATCACCGTCAAGGGCAAGGGCGGCCACGCCGCCGCGCCGCAGGACTGCAACGATCCGGTGCCCGCGCTGTTCGCCATCGGCCAGTCGCTGCAGACCATCCTGACCCGCAGCAAGCGGCCGCTCGACGCCGCCGTGCTGTCGATCACCCAGGTGCAGGCCGGCGGCAGCGTCATCAACGTCATTCCGAACACGGCATGGCTGGGCGGCTCGGTGCGGGCGTACCGCACGGAGGTGGTCGACCTGATCGAACGCCGCATGAACGAGATCGCGGGCAACATCGCCGCGGCGCACGGCTGCGAGGCCGACGTGTTCTTCGAGCGCCGCTATCCGGCGCTGGTCAACACCGTGGCCGAGACCGAGTTCTGCATGGACGTCATGCGCGATGTCGTGGGCGAGGACCGCGCGCTGGTGATCGAACCGGCGATGGCCTCCGAAGACTTCGCCTTCCTGTTGCAGGAAAAGCCGGGCTGCTATGTGTTCCTGGGCAACGGCGACGGCGAGCACCGCATGGCGGGCCACGGCCTGGGCCCCTGCATGCTGCACAACGCCAGCTATGACTTCAATGATGCTTTGATTCCGGCGGGTGCGTCGTACTGGGTTCGCCTGGCGCAGCGCTACCTTGCCTGATGTGCTTTACCGCGGTCCGCTTTATCCCAACGTAGTGCTGTGCAACATCACCAGGACGATATGAAAAAGAAGACATTGCTGATCAAGGCCGCGGGGGCGGCGCTGGCAATCATGGCAAGCGGCGCAATGGCGCAGGGCTGGCCGGCCAAGCCTGTCACCGTGGTCGTGCCCTACACCGCCGGCGGCAGCGCCGACGCGATCGGGCGCCGCCTGGGCGACGCGTTGCGCAAGGAAGCCAACGTGACCGTCATCGTCGAAAACAAGCCGGGCGCGGGCGCGTCGGTGGGCACGGACTTCGTGGCGCGCGCGCAGCCGGACGGCACCACGCTGCTGCTGGCCTCGACCAGTCCGCTGACGATCTTCCCGCATCTGGCCAAGACCAACTACGACCCGATGAAGGACCTGACGCCGGTGGCCAGCGTGGCCGTGGCGCCTGTTGCGATCGTGGCGACCAAGGCGTTACCGGTGAAGGATTTCGCGGGCCTGATCGACTACGCCAAGTCGCACCCCGAAGGTGTGCGCTATGGCACGCCGGGCCAAGGCACGGTGGCGCATATCGGCATGGCGGCGGTGACCACGCAGACGGGCACCAAGATGCTGCATGTGCCTTACCGGGGCAACAGCCAGGCGCTGACCGACGGCCTGGGCGGCGTCGTGGAGCTGCTGGTGGTCAATAGCGACGTCGTGCTGCCGCACGTGGCCAACGGCGCCTTGAAGCCGCTGGCCGTGATGGCGCCGCAACGCCTGGCCGCCTGGCCGGACGTGCCGACGATGGCCGAGCTCAAGCTGCCGCAGGCGCAGTATTACTCCAACTTCGGCATCTTCGCGCCCGCCAATCTGCCGCCGGCCGTCTCGGAGCCCTTGCAGGCAGCCTTGGCCAAGGCCGTGGCCAGCGCCGAGTTCCAGGAACTGCTGGCCAAGTCCTACCTGCAGCCGGGCACCGCCACGGGCGAGGCCTTCGTCAAGCAGGTGCAGGCCGAGTTCGCGAACAACGCGCGCATCATCAAGGAAGGCAATATCAAGGCCGAATAAGCGGCGGCGCATGGCAAAAGCGCGCGGCCCTTCGGGGCACGCGCGCTTTTTTGTCTACGCGGGCCGCGGCGTGTTCATGTGCCGCGCGGCCCGAACATGATCACCAGCATGCCGGCCAGGCACAGGCCCACGCCGATCCAGTCGCTCGCGCTGGGACGCACGCCGTCCACGGCCCACAGCCACAGCAGCGCCATGCCGATATAGACGCCGCCATACGCGGCGTAAACGCGGCCGGAGGCCGTGGGATGCAGGGTCAGCAGCCACGCGAACAGCGCCAGGCTGAACGCGGCCGGCGCCAGCAGCCAGATGGAATGGCCTTTGCGCAGCCACAGGTAAGGCAGGTAGCAGCCGACGATTTCGGCCAGCGCGGTCAGGATGAAGAGCGCGACGGTCTGCAGGGCGGCCATGTGCGCGCTGCCTATGGCTTCTGCGCCAACAGTGCGCGGCACTGCCGCTCCTGCTGCGCGATTTCCTGCAGGGTGTCCTCGATGTCGCGGCGTTGCTGCTCCAGCGTGGCGCGGTGCTGTTCCAGCACGGCCAGGTATTGCCGAAGCTGCACCTCGGTGTCGCCGGGCCCGTCGTACATGTCGATGAGAGTCAGGATCTCGGACAGTTGCAGCCCCAGCCGCTTGCCGCGCAAGGCCAGTTTCAGGCGCGTGCGGTCGCGCGGGCCGAAGATGCGGTTGCGCCCCTCGCGCGCCGGGCTGACGATTCCCTGGTCTTCATAGAAGCGGATCGTGCGGGGCGTGACGTCGAACTCGCGGGAGAGTTCGGAGATGGTCCAGGTTGACGAGGGCATGCGACGTGTGGCAGTTTACGTAAACGTAAATTATGATGACTTGACCTGATCGTCAAGCGTGGAGCGAGAGGCAATGAACCCCAACGAACAAAAGCTGCAGTATCCCTGGGCGGACTTCCAGCCCGAAGCCGGCCGCGCGCACGTCGTGGCCGACGGCGTCAAATGGATCCGGATGCCGCTGCCGTTCGCGCTGGATCATATCAACCTATGGCTGCTGCGCGACAACATCGACGGCAAGGATGGCTGGACCATCGTCGATTGCGGTATTTCCCGCGACGAGGTGAAGACGTTATGGGAAGACGTGTTCAGGAACGAGCTGGACGGCCTGCCCGTGCTGCGCGTGCTGGTCACCCACATGCATCCCGACCACATCGGCCTGGCCCACTGGCTGTGTGAACGCTGGAACGCCCGGCTGTGGATGACGATGACCGACTACATGGTGGCGTCGCTCTGGTCGTCGCGCCGTAGCGACGCCGGCGCGGGGCCGGGCGGACAGGCGGCGGTCGAGCATTTCGCCCGTCACGGCCTGACCGACCCTGACGCGCAAGAGCAGATCCGCCAGCGCGCCAACTACTATCCCAACCTGGTGCCTTCGGTGCCGTCGCGCTATACCCGCATCATGCACGGCGACCAGGTCCGCATCGGCGGGCGCGACTGGCGCGTCATCGTGGGCTACGGCCACGCGCCCGAGCATGCTTCGCTGTATTCTCCGGACCTGAAGGTGCTGATTTCCGGCGACATGGTGTTGCCGCGCATTTCCACCAACATCAGCGTGTTCGATTACGAACCCGACGCCAATTCCCTGCCCTTGTACCTGCGTTCGCTCGACGGCTACGACGGACTGCCCGACGACACCCTGGTGCTACCGTCGCACGGCCGTCCCTTCAAGGGCTTGCATGAACGCATCGCGCAGCAGCACGAGCATCACCGCGACCGGCTGGCCGAGGTGCTGGAAGCCTGTTCCGCCGCACCGCAGTCCACGTCGGACATCGTGCCGGTGCTGTTCAAGCGCAAGCTGGACCTGCACCAGCTTACCTTCGCCATGGGCGAGGCGCTGGCGCACTTGCACGCGCTGTACTTCGAAGGCAAGTTGACGCGCGCCCAGGACGCGGATGGCATCGTGCGGTTCAAGGCTGCTTGAGCGGGCCTGATCGAGTGTGAACGGGCCTGCCCGCGCCGAGCCGGCCGAATCCGGCCTGAGCGGCGTGGGCGGCCGGCGCGGCGGGCGCCGCGCGACGTTTTAACGGGTCGACGTCGCCAGCCGCAGCGCCAGCCCCACGAACACCAGTGCGGCGATGCGGTTCAGCCAGCGCTTGGCGGTCGCCGAGCGCTGCAGCAGTTCGCCGAACGCGCCCGAGAAGAACGCAATCGCCCCGAACACCAGCAGTGTCGACACCATGAAGACCGCGCCCAGCTGCATGGTCTGCAGCCCCACGGGGCCCAGTGCGGGTGAGGTGAACTGCGGCAGGAAGGCGAAGAAGAACAGCAGGACCTTGGGATTGGTCAGGTTCATGACGATGCCGCGCCGGTACAGGGCGCCGGGCCGCATGGGCTCGGGACGGCTGCCGGCGTCGGCGTCGACCGGCGCGCGCAGGATCTGCCACGCCAGCCAGGCCAGGTAGGCCGCGCCCGCCAGCTTGAGTACCGTGAAGGCCATGGGCGACGCCGCAAACACCGCGGCCAGCCCCACCGCCACGGCGGCGGTGTGGCCCAGCAGCCCGGTGCACAGGCCCAGCACCACGAACATGCCCGCCTTGCGGCCCCAGATGGCCGATTGCATCAGCACGAAGATATTGTCCGGCCCCGGCGTCAGGGCCAGCAGCACGGCAATGCCGAAGAATGCGATCAGGGTGTCGAAGGGCAGCATGGGATCTCGCCAGTAACGGGCCGGCGGGCCGATGCCCGGCGGACAGTGGCATCATAAGGGCAAAGCCCGCCAGAACAGGAGACAGACCGACCATGACCCCCGCCGCTGCCCATACCGATTTGGCTTCCCCCGAACCCGCCGACGCCCCGCTTGAAGCCTGGCTGCATGCGCGCCATAGCTGCCGCGCATTCCTGCCCGAGCCGGTGCCTCGCGACACCATCGAGCGCATCCTGAGCCTGGCGCAGCGGACGGCGTCCTGGTGCAACTGCCAGCCTTGGCAGGTGGCCATCACCGAGGGCGCGGGCACGCGGCGGCTGGCCGACGCGCTGCGGCGCCGCGCGGAGCACGCGGGCTTCATCCCCGACTTTCCCTTTCCGCGCGAGTACCGGGGCGACTACCTGGCCCGCCGCCGCGAATCGGGCTTCCAGCTCTACGGCGCGGTCGGCGTGGCGCGCGGCGACCGCGAGGCCTACCGCCGCCAGGAGATGCGCAACTTCGCGCTGTTCGACGCGCCGCACGTCGCCATCGTCACGACCGACGAGGCCCTGGGCGAATACGGCGCGATGGACTGCGGCGGCTATGTCGCCAATTTTCTGCTGGCGGCGCAGGCCAACGGCGTCGCCACCGTGGCGCAGGCGTCGCTGGCGATGTACCCGGAAGTGTTGCGCGAAGTCCTGGGCATCGGGCCTGACCGCCGCGTGGTCTGCGGCATTTCGTTCGGCTATCCGGACGCGGCGCACGCCGCCAACAGCTACCGCACCCGGCGGGCCGAATTGTCCGAGACGGTAAGCTGGATAAGCTGAAATTGTTCCCGCGTCCTGATATGGTTTGGTTTCCCCGGTTTTGTCGCACCCCTTGAAGATGCCTACCAAACACATCGATACGGTTCTCCAGCACGCGGGCACCGCCCCGTTCAACCCCGAGACCGGCACGGCGCCGGTGCCGCTGCCGCCCATGCGGGCCAGCACGGTGCGCTTCGCCAATATCGCGGCGCTGGAAAACGCGCAGCGCAGCAAGGCCGCCGGCGGCCGGGCGTCTACGTACGGGCGCATGGGCATGGACACGCATGCCGCGCTGGAAGAAGTCTTCACGCAGTTGGAAGGGGGGACGCACTGCTACCTGGCGTCCTCGGGCCTGTCGGCCATGACGATGGTCATGCTGGCCCTGTGCTCGGCGGGCGATCACGCCCTGATCTCGGACTGCGTATACGGTCCCATGCGCGAACTGGACGATGCCGTCCTGAAACGCCTGAACATCGACATCACCTACTTCGCGGCCGGCGAAGACCTCGAAGCCCTGGTACGCCCCAACACCACGCTGCTGTATGTGGAGTCTCCCGGTTCGCTGCTGTTCGAGATGCTGGACATGGGCAAGATGGCCGCCTTCGCGCAAAGCCATGACCTCGTGCTGGCCACCGACAATACCTGGGGCTCGGGCTATATCTACCGGCCGCTGACGCTGGGCGCGCAAGTGTCCGTGATCGCGGGCACCAAGTACGTGGGCGGCCACTCCGACCTGATGCTGGGCGCCGTCGTCACCAACGACGAGACCATCGCCAGGAAACTGAACCGCACCCAGTACGCGATGGGCTACTCCATCAGCGCGGACGACGCCTGGCTGGCGCTGCGCGGCGTGCGCACCATGCCCATCCGCATGGCCCAGCATGCGCGCCATGCCATGCAGGTGTGCGAATTCCTGAAAGGCCGCCCCGAAACCGTGCGCCTGTTCCACCCCGCCTGGCCGGAAGATCCCGGCCACGCCTTGTGGCAGCGCGACTGCCTGGGCTCGAACGGCATGCTGTCGGTGGAACTGCGCCTGTCGCCCGCCGCGGCGCGTCAGTTCGTGGATGCGCTGACCCTGTTCGGCATCGGCTTCTCGTGGGGTGGCTACGAAAGCCTGGTGCAGCTCGTGTCGCCCAAGGACCTGTCCAAGCATCGCTACTGGGGCGAAGGCGACAACGCGCTGGTCCGCCTGCACATCGGCCTGGAATCGCCCGAGGACATCATCGCCGACCTGGCGCAGGCGTTCGAGCAGGCCGCCGCCGTCAAGGACTGAGCGATGCGCGCGCGGCGCCGTCAGGCCGCCGCGCCGCGTATCCACGCGCCGATGCGCGCGGCGATGTCGTCGCTGTTGTCGTCCATCATGGGCATGTGCGAATTGCCGGCGATGCCCATGTCGGCCAGGCGCCACGTTTGCACGCGAGCGCCCTGGCGCGCCAGTTCACCGGCGTATTCGGCGCCGCTCGCGCACAGTGTCTGCCAGAGCGGCGTGGCGTCCAGATAGTCGCCGTAAACGAACAGGAACGGCTTGCCCGCCACGCTGGCGGACACGACCTCTTTGGAAAACCCGGACGGCTCGATGCCGATCACGCCGCGCACCAGCTCCGGCCGCGCATGCAGCGCGCGGTACGCGACCTCGCCGCCATGGCTGTGCGCGAGCACCAGGCAGGGCCCGACGCGGTCCAGCACGGCGCAGAAGCCCTGCAATGCAGCGTCGTTGTTGCCCAGCCAGCGCGGCACGGCATGGCGGATGAAGCTGTCGAAGGCGGCGACGGGAAAGCGCTGCCCCGCGAACGCGCGCCGCGCCTCGAAATCCTCGGCGCGCCCGAAGCGGAACAGTGACCAGCTTTCCTCGGCGTTGCGGATGATGGGCGGCTCCGGCCAGACTTGCGCGAACGGCGCCCAGCCGGCGCGCCCGCGCTCCACATTGTCCACGACATACACCGCATGCCCCTGGCGCAGGAAATGCTGCACCCAGCCCGGCCGGCCGTCCGGCGTCTGTTCCCACATCGCGCCCGTCATGCCGCCGCCGTGCAGCAGCACGACGGGCAGCGGATGCGCCAGCCGCGCCGGGATGAAGTACTGCACGTAAGCCTGTTCGAAGTGATACAGGCCGTTGGGGTCATAGGCCAGCGACGCGCTTTGCGTGAAGGCAATGTCGCGCTTGGGCAGCCCGTGGATGCACACCTGCCTGCCGCCCGCGTAGAAGCTGCCGAAGTCGGCCAGAGCCAGCGCCTGCGTCATTGCTTGGCCAGCGGGCATTGGCTTTCCGACAGCGGCCAGGCCAGGGTGTCGCCAGGAATGGTCCGCACGACGTTGTAATAGTCCCAGGGCGCCTTGGACTGCGCGGGTGTCTTCACCTGCGCGAGCATCATGTCGCGCACCACCAGGCCGTCGGCGCGGATATGCGCGTTCAGGCTGAAGGGGTCGTCGATGGGCAGCGACTTCATCTTGGCCATCACCGCGTCGGCGTCCACCGTGCCGGCGGCCTTCACCGCTTGCAGATAGTGGCGCACCGAGCTGTAGACGCCGGCCTGCAGGAAGGTAGGCGGGCGGCCCACGCGCGCTTCGAACTTCTTGGTGAAGGCGCGCGTGCCGTCATTCATGTCCCAATACGACGGCACGGTCAGGTAGGTCTTTTGCGCGGCCTGCAGGCCCAGGCTGTGCACGTCGGTCAGCAGCAGCAGCATCGCCGCCAGCTGCTGCGTGCCGCCCACGCCGAATTCCGCCGCCTGCTTGATGGCCGATATGGTGTCGCCGCCCGCGTTGGCGATGGCGATGATCTGCGCCTTGGAGCCTTGCGCCTGCAGCAGGAACGATGCGAAGTCCGGTGCATTCAGCGGATGGAAGACGGTGCCGACCACCTCGCCGCCGTTTGCCTTCACGACGGTCTCGGTGTCGGCGGCCAGCTGCTTGCCGAAGGCGTAGTCGGACGCCAGGATGAACCAGCGCTTGTTGCCCTCTTTGACGACGGCGGTTGCCGTGCCGCGCGACAGCGCATAGGTCGTGTAGGTCCATTGCACGCCGTAAGGCGAGCATTGCGCCTGCGACAGCGCGGTCGTGCCGGGACTGGAGAACAGCACCAGTTTTTTCTTTTCCCGCGCGATGCCCTGCACCGCCAGCGCGACCGATGAGTTGGGCACGTCCACCACCACGTCCACGCCGTCCGTGTCGTACCACTTGCGGACCATGCTGCTGCCGATGTCGGGGCGATGCTGGTGGTCTCCCGAGACCAGCGAGATGGGCTTGCCCAGCAGGGTGCCGCCCATTTCCTCGATGGCCAGCCGGGCGGCTTCCACGGAGCCCTTGCCGGTGGCGTCGGCGGTGACGCCGGCCATGTCCGTCAGCACGCCGATCTTCACGCCGTCGGCGGCGCTGGCATGGGCCAGGTGTGCGCCCGACGCGAAACACAGGCCCAGGCCCAGGCTCAACGCCGCGCGGCTGCGCAGGAATTGCTTTTTCATTTGTCTTCCACCCGTTTGATGCCGTCGATGCGGCGAATTCTTGTGGCGAAAGTGTAGCGCGGCCCCCCTGCAAACACGCCAAAAACCGCACCCCAAAAGCAAGACGCCCCGGCCGTGAGGCTCGGGGCGTCTGAATGCGGGGGCGGCGCGGGGCTTACTTGTTGCGCGCCATCGGGATCAGGCGGTCCACTTCCTTCAGGGCGCCTTCGTAGCTGTTGCCCGCCATGACCGGCGAGGTCATGAACTTGCCGCCGACGGCAAACGAGGGCGTGCCCTCGATGCGGTAGGCGTCGGCAAGCTGGTTGGCGCGCTGCACTTGGGCCTGCACGCTGAACGAATCGAACACCGAGTCGAACTTGGCGCGGTCCACGCCTTGCGTCGCGATCCAGTCGCCCATGGCCTTCTTGTCGAACAGGCGCTTGTGCTCGCCGTGGATGGCAGTGAAGACCTTGGGATGCAGGTCGGGGCGGTCCATGGCCAGCAGCGTGTAGTAAAGCTGCTGCAACGGCTTCATGCCGGCATTGAAGGCGATGGGAACTTGCTTGAGCACCACATCGGACGGGGCGGTCTTGGCCCAGTCTTCAACCATGGGTTCCATGGACGCGCAATGCGGGCAGGTGTAGGCAAAGAACTCCAGGACCTCGACCTTGCCCGGGGTGTCGGAGGGCAGCGGCGGATTGATGGGCACGTACTGCTGGGTGCCTTGAGCATGGCTGACCGGGCTGAAGAACGCCGTGGCGGTCAGCGCGGCGGCTGCCAGGATGCGGATGAGCTTGGGGGACAGCATGGATGAGGTTCCTGAGTAAAAAGCTACAGACAGGCTCGGGGCCGGATTAGTTCAATGCAAACCACCGCCGGGCGCCCCTACTGGCGCACCACCGCGGTTTCGATCTTGTTCTCGCCCAGCCTGCCGCGGGCGCGGTTCATGTCGTCCAGGCGCGCGAACGGCCCCACCCTGACGCGGTTGATGGGCTTGCCGTTCAGGTCCGCTTTCTGCACGGCCACGGGCAAGCCCAGCAGGATGATGCGGGCCTTGAGCGATTCCGCGTCGTTTTCGCCGCGGAAGGCGCCAGCCTGAAGGTAATACGTGCCCGTCGCGGCGGCATTGGGCGCCGGTTTGGCCGCCGCGGTGGCGGCAGGTGCCGGCTTGGAGACGGGCGTGGGCGCAGCGGCGGCGGCCGGCGCGGGCGCGGCCGGGGCCGCCTTGGACGTGGGCAGCGTGGCGATCAGGGCGCCCAGGTCGTCCAGCCTGGAAGGCGTCTCGTCGCCTTTGGCGGGGGCGCCGGCGCCGGGCAACGGCGCGGGGGCGGTGGCTGTCGGGCCGCTGGGCGGGGCGCCTGCCGCGCCGTCGCGGCCGTACAGGCCGGCGTTGGGGTCCGGCGCCTGGCGGGGATCGGGCAGCTTGCCCGTGTCGCCCTGGCGGCTGGCCCGGTCCACGAATGGCACGGGCGCCTTGGTGACATAGAACGCGACGACGGCGGCGACGATCAGCCCGATCAGCAGGCCGGCCAGCGCCCCATACAGGGTGCTGCCGCTTTCGCCGGAGGAGCGGCGGGTGGGTTTACGCTTGGTTGCCATGAACCGATGTTACATCCGCTCGGGCGCGGAAACACCCATCAGCTCCAGGCCATTCGCCAAGACCTGGCGCGTGGTGGCGGCCAGGCGCAGACGGGCCAGCTTCAGGGCGGTGTCGTCGACCAGCACGCGCTCGGCGTTGTACCAGGCATGGAAGTCCGAGGCGCAGTCGCGCAGCCAGAACGCGATGTGATGCGGCGACAACTCCTGGGCGGCCAGGGCAACCACCTGCGGGAATTCGGCCAGACGCTGCATCAGCGCGAATTCCGTGGGGGCGGTCAGCAGCGCGGCGTCGGCCTGGGCCACGTCCGCGGCGGGCATGCCGGCGTTGTTGATCACCGAGCAGATGCGCGCATGGGCGTACTGGATGTAATAGACGGGGTTTTCGTCGCTCTTGGACAGCGCCAGGTCCACGTCGAACACGAATTCCGTGTCGGCGCGGCGCTGGATCAGGAAGTAGCGCACCGCGTCGCGGCCGACCCAGTCGATCAGGTCGCGCATGGTGACGTAGCTGCCGGCACGCTTGGAGATCTTGACCTCTTCGCCGCCACGCATCACCTTGACCATCTTGTGCAGTACATAGGACGGATAGTCCTTGGGGATGCCCTCTTCCAGCGCCTGCAGGCCGGCGCGCACGCGCGCCACGGTGCCGTGGTGGTCGCTGCCCTGGATGTTCACGGCGCGATGGAAGCCGCGCTCCCATTTGGCCTTGTGATAAGCCACGTCGGGCACGAAGTAGGTGTAGCCGCCTTCGCTTTTGCGCATGACGCGGTCTTTGTCGTCGCCCGTGCCGAGTTCGGTCGTGCGCAGCCACAGCGCGCCGCCTTCCTCGTAGGTGTGGCCGCCGGCGACCAGGGCCTTGACCGTGGCTTCCACGCGTCCGGACGTGTAGAGCGAGCTTTCCAGGTAGTAGTTGTCGAACGCCAGGCCGAAGGCCTGCAGGTCCAGATCCTGCTCGCGGCGCAGATAAGCCACGGCGAAGACGCGGATGTCGTCCAGGCTTTCAATGTTGCCGGTGGCGGTGACGGGCTCGCCGTCGGACGCCTGGATGGTCTTGCCAGCCTGGAAGTCGCGGGCGATGTCGGCGATGTAGTCGCCCTTGTAGCCGTCGGCCGGCCAATCGGGCGATTCGGTCGTCAGGCCGCGGGCGCGAGCCTGCACGCTGATGGCCAGGTTATGGATCTGGTTGCCGGCGTCGTTGTAGTAGAACTCGCGCGTGACATCCCAGCCGCTGGCGTCGTACAGGCGGCACAGGGCGTCGCCCAGCGCGGCCTGGCGGGCGTGGCCCACGTGCAGCGGGCCGGTGGGATTGGCCGAGACGAACTCGACCAGGATCTTCTCGCCGCTGCGCGGGGCGCGGCCGAACGCGGCGCCCTGCTCGGCCACGGCCGCGATGACGGCCTGGCGGGCGGCGGGGGTGATGCGCAGGTTGATGAAGCCGGGGCCGGCCACTTCCGCGCTTTCGACCAGCGGGGCCGCATCGGGGTGCGCCAGCAGCGCATCCACGATGGCCTGGGCCAGTTCGCGGGGGTTGCGGCGGGCGGGCTTGGCCAGTTGCATGGCCACGTTGGTGGCGACGTCGCCGTGCGCGGCAACCTTCGGGCGCTCCAGGAGCACGTTCGCCTGGGCCGTATTGGCCTGGGCGTCGGGCAGGCTCTGCGCGACGGCGGCCTGGATCAGGGAGATAAGCTGTGTTTGTTGCTCGAGGAGCATGGGCGTCTGGAGATGTTCTGAGTGAGTGACGAAGGCGGCGATCAGTGGGCTACGGCCGGCCCGGCAATCCGCGTGCCGCATCCGCCAGCCGAAGCGGCGTTCGCGGGGCGGGCCGGGCGCGGGCCGGCGATGCCTGGCGCGCTCCGTGCCGGATTCATGGCCGCCACAGGCCTGCTGTCACGGGAATCCCCTGAATCATAGTTGATTTGAGGGCCAGGCCGCCGGGACGCCCCTTGTGTCCTCCAAGGCGCCAGTTGGCATCACCCGGGCGTTGCGGTAGTGTATGTAAGGTATTCAATGTGGGAGACTGCAACATGCTGATCACTTTTCATTCCAAGGTCGTGGCCGAAGTCCTGATGCTGACCGACCATGCCGGGGCGCTGCTCCAGGCCGCCGGCAAGCCCGTGGGCGACAAGATCCCGGAGCGCGGGGTATTCACCGTCGAACAGCTTGGGCCCGCCATCAGCGGCATCGAGCGCGCGATCGACGAATACCAGCACTCCCATGACGGCAGCGACGAAGAAGACGAAGACAAGGCGCCGGTTTCGCCGATGGCGCGCATGGTTGGCCTGAAAGAGCGCGCCTTTCCCTTGCTGGACATGATGCGCCAATCCCAGGCTGCCGGCGCCGAGGTCACCTGGGAGGTGTCGCGAGGCTGGTAGGCACTGTCGCCGGACGGACAATCTCTCCGGCGGTTTTTGCCTACCCTTCTTGCCTGACGCCATTCCAAGGAGCCTTCCGCCATGCGCAGCGACATCACCATTGTTTTCGACCCCCGGCGTTCGCTGGATCTCTCGGCCAGCGTCGAGCCCTCGCCGCAGCGCCAGGCCCAGGCGCGCGACTGGTTCGACGGCGCCTGGGAAACCCTGGGCTGCGAGCCGCTGCGCCCCAGCGGCAAGGTCCTGTTGCTGGACAAGGTGCTGGGCGTGGCCGACGCGCTGGGCTATGACACGCTCTCCACCGATGAAAAGGAAGCCCGGGAATTCGCCGAGAACCTGGCCCTGGCGCTGGAGCGCCCGCGCATCACCGTGGACCTGCCCGGACTCACCGTGGGCTATTGATACCCGCGCGCCTGCCCAAGAAAAACCCCGCTCGCGCGGGGTTTTTTTGGGTCGTGCCACGGAGAGCCTAGCGTATCCCCGCGCGCATGAACGACTGCACGAACTGGCGCTGGAACAGCAGGAACGCGATCAGCAGCGGCGCGGCCGACATCAGGGTGGCCGCGGTGATCACCGACCAGTCGATGCCCTGATCGGTGGACGAGAACACCTGCAGGCCCACGGTCAGCGGCCGGGATTCCACCGAGTTGGTGATGATCAGCGGCCACAGGAAGTTGTTCCAGTGGTGGCTGACCGACACCAGCCCATAGGCGACGTAGATCGGCTTGGCCAGGGGCACGTAGACCTTCCAGAGTATCTGCAGCGCGTTGGCGCCTTCCATGCGGGCCGCCTCTTCCAGTTCGCGCGGCACCGTCTTGAAGGTCTGGCGCAGCAGGAAGATGCCGAAGGCCGATGCGAAGTACGGCAGGCCGATGGCGAACACCGTGTCGCGGATGCCAAGCTGGCTCATCGAACGGTAGTTCTCCACCAGCAGCACGTCCGGCATGATCATGAGCTGCAGCAGCACCAGCATGAAGACGAAATCGCGGCCGCGGAATTCGAAGCGGGCGAACGCATAGCCGGCCAGGGTCGACAGGACGAGCTGCGCGGCCAGCACCATCGTCACCAGCACGAAGGTGTTGAGGAAGTACCGCGGGAACGGCGCCGCTTCCCAGGCGCGCACGAAGTTGTCCAGCGTCAGCGGCGCGAACAGGTCAAAGCGGGTCGCGTAGGCGGGCGGATGGAACGCCGCCCACATGGCGTAGGCCAGGGGCAGGATCCACAACAGGCCCAGCGCCCAGGCGCCCAGGGTATCGAGCTTGTCTTTCATTGATAGTGCGTCCTGCGGTCCAGCCAGCGGAACTTGATCAGCGCCGTCAGCGCCAGCACCACCAGCAACACGACGGTCAGGGTGGCGGCGTAAGCCGTGTCCCAGAAACTGAAACCCACCTGGTAGATGTAGTACAGCAGCAGCGTGCTGGCATTATCGGGGCCGCCGCGCGTCATCACGACCACGTGGTCGACCAGCCGGAACGCGTTGATCAGGGCGTTGATCAGCACGAAGAGCGTGGTGGGCATCAGCAACGGCCACAGGATACGGCGGAAGTACTGCCAGCGCGATGCGCCTTCCAGCATGGCGGCCTCGCGCAACGACGGTGACACCGTCTGCAGGGCGGCCAGGTAGAAGATCATGAAGAAGCCCGCTTCCTTCCAGACCGTCACCACCATCAGCGCGGGCAAGGCGGTCTCGCGGCTGCCCAGCCAGTTGGGGCCGGGCGAGCCGAACCAGCCCATCACCTGCGCGATCAGCCCGTACTGCGGCGTATAGAAAAACAGCCAGATGTTGGCCACCGCCACCATGGGCAGCACGGTGGGCGTGAAGTACGCCATGCGCAGAAACCCGCGGCCGCGCAGGTTCCGATTCACCCAAAGCGCCATGATCAGGGCGATGCCGATCGATGTGGGTATCGTGCCCAGCGCAAACCACAGGTTGTTCCACAGCGATTGCCAGAACACAGGGTCGTCGCGCATGACCGCGTAGTTGTCCAGCCCGACGAAGCGCGCCGGCCGCGCGCCCTTGGGGGTGGAGAAAAAGCTGTGCCATAGCGTCGCCAGCGCCGGGTAATGCGTGAACGCGGCGAGCAGCACGATGGCTGGCAGCAACAGCAGCCAGCCATAAAGCGCGTTTAAAGAGCGGCTCATCGTGCTGGGTCGGTTTACTTGTAGGAACGCAGGATGCGGTCAGACTCGCGCTGCGCGTCGGTCAGGGCCTGTTGCGGCGTCTTCGAGCCGGTCAGGGCCGCTTGCAAGGCGTCGTTCAGGGTCTTGGTGACGCGCTGGTTTTCATGCGTCGAGAATTCCGCCACGCTGACTTCCAACTGGTCGCGCGCGACTTCCGCGGCCGGCACTTCCTTCGCGTACTTCTTCATCTTTTCGGTCTGCCAGGCGGCCGGCGTCACGGCAACGTAGCCCGTGGCGATGCTCCAGTCGGCCGCGCGCTCCGGCGTGGTGGCCCACTGTGCGAACTTCAGCGCCGCCTGCTGCTGCTCCGGCGTGCCGCTCTTGAAGATGTAGAAGTTGCCGCCGCCCGTCGGGCTGCCGCCGCGCTTTTGCTTGGGCATCATGGCCACGCCGAACGGGAAGTCGGCGTTCTTGCGGATGTTGGTCAGGTTGCCCGTGGTGGTCCAGACGATGGCGGCCTTCTTTTCCAGGAAGTCCTTGGGGGTGGTGCCCCAGTCGATCGTGCCGGTCGGCATGATCTTGTGCTTGGCCGACAGGTCGCGCCAGAACTGGGCGGCTTCAACCACGGCCGGCTTGTCCAGGTAGACCTCGTTGCCAGCCTCGTTCATGAGGATCGCGTCGTTGGGCGTGGTCAGCGCCTGGAACAGCCAATAGGCGAAGGCGCCGCCCGAGGGGATCTCGACGCCCCACTGGGTGGTGTTGCCAGAGGCGTCCTGCTTGGTCAGCTTCTTGCCGTATTCGACCAGCTCGGCCCAGGTGGCGGGCGGGCGCTCGGGGTCCAGGCCCGCGGCCTTGAACAAGTCCTTGTTGTAGTACATGACGATCGTCGAACGCTGGAACGGCACGCCCCAGGTGTGGCCGCCGGTGCGGCTGTTCTGCATGAAGGCGTCATAGAAGCTGCCCAGCCATTTCTTGTCGGCGTCGCTCTTGGCCAGCCCGTCGATCGGGACGATGGCGTCCTCGTCGATCAGCGTGAACATGTCGGTGGACAGCAGCACGGCCAGTTGGGGCGGCGTGCCGCCCTTGAGCGCGGTCAGCGCCTTGGCGATCGAGTCCTGGTAGGAACCGGCGTAGATCGGCTTGATCCTGATGTTGGGATTTTCCTTCTGGAAATCCGCGACCATGTCGTCGACGATCTTGGTGATCGGGCCGCCGACCGCGACCGGGTAATAGAACTCCACCTCGACGGGCTTGTTCTGGGCCTGCACAGGCAGGGACAGGCAGGCGGCGGCCAGGCTGGCGGCCAGGGTCTTGAGTACGGTGCGTCGCATGTTGCGTTTCCTTCCTGTGGATTGGGCGTCTTCTAGCGCCCGACGGTGTTGATGACCGCCGAATCGGCGGCAAAGAAATGCTGTTGCCCGTCCAGCCAGGACAGGCGCAGCGCCTCGCCCGCGCTGGCGCGCAGATGCCCGCCCACGCGCACGGCGACGCCGCTGGTATCTCCGACGCGGCACACCACGATGGAGTCGGCACCGAAGTACTCCACGCTTTCGACGGTGGCGGGGATGCCGTCGCCATCGATGCGTATGTGTTCCGGGCGCACGCCCAGCTTCACGGCCCCGGCGGGAGCGTCCGCGATCGCGCAGCCTTGCGCGCCGGCGATGACCGTGGCGCCCTGCTGCGTCGTCAGGCCGATCAGGTTCATGGGGGGCGTGCCGATGAAGCGCGCCGCGAATTCGCTGGCCGGACGCGCATACAGGGCGTCGGGCGTGTCGTGCTGTTCGATCTGGCCGCCGCGCAGCAGCACCACCTGGTCGGCCATGCTCATGGCCTCGGTCTGGTCGTGCGTCACGTACACCATCGTGATGCCCAGGCTCTGCTGGAGGGCGCGGATCTCGCGCCGCATTTCGTGGCGCAGTTGCGCATCCAGGTTGGACAGGGGCTCGTCCATCAGGCAGACCGGCGCTTCGGAAATCACGGCGCGGCCCAGCGCCACGCGCTGTTGCTGTCCGCCCGACAACTGCGACGGCTTGCGGTCCAGCAGATGGCCCAGACCCAGCAGGCCGGCCACGCGCTGCAGGCGGCGGTCGTGGTCGCGCGCGGGCTCCTTGCGGACCTTCAGGCCGAACAGGATGTTCTCGCGCACCGACAGATGGGGGAACAGCGCATACGACTGGAAAACCATCGAGATGCGGCGCTTGGCCGGCGGCAACTGGGTCACGTCGCGGTCGCCGATACGGATGGTGCCGGCGGTGGGTGTGTCCAGCCCGGCGATCATGCGCAAGGTGGTGGACTTGCCGCAGCCGGACGGACCCAGCAGCACCGTGAAGCTGCCGGCCGGAACCGTGAAGCTCACGCCATGGATCGCGGCCGCGCCGCCGTACTGTTTGGTGAGGTTATCCAGAACGATGGATGACATGCTGTCTCGAAGATCTAATTGTTAGATCCGCATTGTTGCCTGTTATGAAAACCTTTTCATTGTGCAGCGCAAACATGACGGATATATGGCAAAAGCACGGGTTCGTAGTCTAGCGTCGGCCCTAGGCAAAGGGATAAGGGCCGGGGTATTCCCCAATGACCGCGTGATGCGTGACCAGATTGCCGCCCTGCCACCAATGAAGCTGGTAGCCCGGCGGTTCCATGATGTATTGCAGCGTCGGGCGCGGTCCCAGTTCCAGCGCAAGCTGATGCGCGGTTCCGGGACAGGTGGACGCGATCGTGCCGCCGAAGCGCTGGAAGATGGTGCGATGCAAGTGGCCGCACAGCACGCGTTCCACATTCGGAAAACGCGCCACGACACCTTCCAGTTCCGGCGCGCCCGCGAGCAGGCCGATGGCGTCCATGTGCTCGATGCCGGTCAGGAAAGGCGGATGATGCATCAGCACCAGCGTGGGCCGGCCGGGCTGCTCGGCCAGGCGGGCCGCCAGCCAGTCCAGGCGCTCCTGGCACAGTTCGCCGTGGCTCTTCATCGGCACCACGGTGTCCAGCGCCAGCATGCGCAACGGGTAGGTCTCGACGGCGTACTGGATGAAGGGTCCGCCGCCCTGCAGATAGGCGTGGTCGGGGAAGGCGGCGCGCAACTGGGCGCGGTCATCGTGGTTGCCGGGCAGCAGGAAGTACGGGATCTCCAGCGCTTGCAGATGCTGGCGCAGCGCCTGGTATTCCACGGGCTTGCCCAGATCGGTCAGGTCGCCCGTTATCAGCACGCAATCGGGCCGCGGCGTCAGGGCATTGAGCGCGCGGACCGCGGGCGCCAGGAAGGCGGCGGGATCGATGATCCCGTAGGCCTTGTCGCCGGGGGTGCGCATGTGCAGGTCGGTGATTTGTGCGATGAGCATGACGCGTGGAAATCTGAAAGTTGTCGGGGATGTGTGGATGCGGCGGCTAGCGGCGCACGGACGCCGCGGTGCCGCCCACGACGATGCAATGCGGCAGGCGGTTCGACTGCGGCGGCTGGCCGTGGATCTGCGCCAGCAGGTTCGAGCACGCCGTCTGCCCGATGCCGTCGCTGGGCTGCGCAACCGTGGTCAGCGGCGGGGTCAGCAAGGCGCCGAAGCGCATGCCGTCAAAGCCGCACACCGAGATGTCGGCCGGCACGGACAGCCCCAGGCCCACCAGGTCCGCGATGACCGCGGTGGCCAGCAGGTCGTTGGAGCAGAACAGCGCGGTGGGCGCCTGCTTGCCGCGCAGCGCGGCCTTCAAGGCGTCGACGTCGCTGCCGGTGTGCGAGCTCATGGCGATGTGCTGGATGGCGTCCAGGCCCAGCTTCTTGGCGCAGGCGCGGGCGCCCATCAGGCGGCGGCGGGCCCGGTCGGATGCGGTGAGCGGGCCCGTCACCAGGGCAATGCGCTTATGCCCCATCGCGGCCAGGTGGGCCACCATGTCGCTCGCGGCGGCGCGGTTGTCGACCGACGCAAAGGGATGGTCCGAGGATTCGTTATAGACCAGCACATAGGGAATGGCGGCGCGGTCCAGGTCGTCCAGCGTGGCGCTTTTGCTCACGTCCGCCACCGTCAGGATCAGGCCATCCACCTGATGGTCTATCAAGCCCTGCACGGCCGCCGACTCCACCGCGGGGTCATAGCCGGTGGCGGTCAGCATGACGCTGTAGCCGGATTCGCGCGCGCGCCGTTCGGCGCCTTCGAAGCATTCGGCGAAGACCGGATTGGACAGCGTCGGCAGAATCAGTCCGATGGTGCGCGTGCTGCCCGACCGCAGGCTGCGGCCCACGCGGTTGGGCCGGAAACCCGCGCGCTTGGCCACGCTGCGGATGTGCGCCAAGGTATCGGGATGAACGATCTCGGGTTGGTTGAACGCGCGCGAAACCGTCGCCGGCGACACCCCCGCCTTGCGAGCCACTTCAATGATGGAAAAGCGGGGCGACGAGCGCGTAGCCATGGCTGCATTGCTGCCGATTTGCTGAAAACGATTTCATCTTACAAGACAAATATGACCTTTGTATTGCACGGGTTTGCGCTATGCTGGTAGCGACGCAACAACACAAAGCCATGGCGCGGCGCGGGTACTTTTGCCGGGAAATCCCACGTTTTTTCGGTGTTTTTCCCAATTGACGCGGCGCGCACAATGGCAAGGATCGGTCTGCTCCGGCCGCGCGGCTGATTGCCGCATTGCAGGATCGGGCAGACCCTCGGTCAAGGGGACCGGGTGCGGAATGAATTACCGCGCATTCAGGCGCGGCACCGGTAAAGAGGAAAGGACCATGTCTACTGCCTTGAACAGACTTGGCGCGATTGAAGCCGCGCGCAAGCTGCAACGGCGCGAATTAACCGCGGTGCAACTGGTGCGCGCCTGTTTTGCGCGCATCGAGCAACGCGAGAACACCGTCCATGCGTGGACCGCCCTGCAAAAGCAGGCCGCGCTGGACCATGCGGAAGAACTCGACCGCGGCGCCCTGCGCGGCCCGCTGCACGGCTTGCCGATCGGCGTCAAAGACCTGTTCGACACGGCGGACCTTCCCACCCGCTACGGTTCGCCCATCTACGAACGTCATCGCCCCGGCCTGGATGCGGCGTCGGTGGCGCTGTGCCGCGCCGCGGGAGCCGTCGTCATCGGCAAGACCGTCACCACCGAGTTCGCCACCTACCTGGCGGGTCCCACGCGCAACCCGCGCAACGAAGCCTATACGCCTGGCGGCTCGTCCAGCGGGTCGGCCGCCGCGGTGGCCGACGACATGGTGCCGTTCGCGCTGGGTTCCCAGACCGCGGGTTCCATCATCCGTCCGGCGTCCTATTGCGGCATCGTGGGCTTCAAGCCCACCTTCGGCGCCATCCCCCGCGCGGGCGTCAAGAGCCTGGCGGAATCGCTGGACACCGTGGGCGGCTTCGCGCGCTCGGTGCCCGACGTGGCCCTGTTCGCGTCGGTGCTGATGCGCGATCCGCGCATGCAGAACCTCGCCTACGACGGCAAGCCGCGCATCGGCATGTGCCGCAGCCTGCAATGGCGGCACGCGCAGCCGGAAACCAAGGAAGCGTTCGCGCAGGCCGCGGCCACGCTGTCGCGCGCGGGGGCGGTGGTTCAAGAGGTGCCGCTGCCGCCGGCCGACTGCATGCTCGTGCAGCTCCATGCCGACATCATGGCGTTCGAGGCCTCGCAGTCGCTCGCGTACGAGCGGCTGGAACATGCCGGCCAGCTCAGCCCCAAGATCCAAGCCATCCTCGAAGCCGGCTCGCACATCACCGCCGAAGAACACATCAAGAATCTGGCCCGCGCCGAGGAATCGCGAGCGCGCGTGAATGGCTGGTTCCAGGAATACGATGCAGTGCTGACGCCCAGCGCCGCGGGCGAAGCGCCCTTTGCCGACCTGGGCACCGGCGATCCCCAGTTTTCGCGCGCCTGGACGCTGTTCGGGCTGCCCTGCCTGAACCTGCCGTTCGCGACGGGTCCCCAGGGTCTGCCCGTGGGCCTGCAATTGCTTGGGCAGCGCTACGACGACTATCGCACCCTGGCCATTGGCGCCTGGATTCACGAGCGCCTGCTTGCCGCCAATGCGCCCGATATCGGCGCCTCTGACATGTGGCCCCGCGGCTGAACGCTCCGCACAAAAAAAAGCTCGCCGGATAAGGCGAGCTTTTCATTTACGTCGTCGCGGATCACGCGGCTTCGGTGGCTTCCTGTTCGGCTGCCGTCACGGCGCCCGAATTGATGTGGCGGTTCACGGCGCTCAGTACGGCCTGGAACGATGCCGTCACGATGTCGCGGTCGATACCCACGCCAAAGCCCGTACCGGACTCGCCCACGCGCAATTCCACATAGGAAGCGGCGCGCGTGCCGGTGCCGGTGCCGATGGCGTGCTCGTGGTAGTCCATGATGCGCACGGGCACGTCCAGGGCGGCCACGAAGGCGGAAATGGCGCCATCGCCCTTGCCCGTCACGATGCGGCGTTCGCCGTTGTATTCGAGCTCGGCTTCGATGCTGAAATGCTGGCCTTCCCCGGCCGACGGATTGCCGTCGATGCGGTGGCGGATCAGCTTCCAGGGCGCCTTCTGTTCGAGGTATTCGCGGTTGAAGATCGTGTGCACGTCGTCGGCCGTGACTTCGCGGCCGGTTTCGTCCGTGACGCGCTGGATGGCGCGGCTGAACTCGATCTGCAAGCGGCGCGGCAACACCAGGCCGTGTTCCTGTTCAAGCAGGTACGACACGCCGCCCTTGCCCGACTGGCTGTTCACGCGGATCACGGCGTCGTAGCTGCGGCCGAGGTCGGCGGGGTCGATCGGGAGGTAAGGCACTTCCCAGACGGCGTCGGGTTGCTGCAAGGCGAAGCCCTTCTTGATCGCGTCCTGGTGCGAACCGGAGAACGCCGTGAAGACCAGGTCGCCCGCATACGGGTGGCGCGGGTGGACGGGCAACTGGTTGCAGTATTCCGCGCAGCGGCGCACTTCGTCGATATCGGAGAAATCCAGGCCCGGATGCACGCCTTGCGTGTAGAGATTCAAGGCCAGCGTGACAAGGTCGACGTTGCCGGTGCGTTCGCCGCTGCCGAACAGGCAGCCTTCGATGCGGTCGGCGCCGGCCATCACGGCGAACTCGGCGGCGGCGACCGCGGTGCCGCGGTCATTGTGCGGATGGACGCTGAGCACGATGCTGTCGCGGCGCGCAAGATTCTTGTGCATCCATTCGATCTGGTCGGCGTACAGATTGGGGCTGGTGGCCTCGATCGTGGCGGGCAGGTTCAGAATCATCTTGTGGTCGGGCGTGGGCTGCCACACGTCGGCCACGGCATCCGAGACTTCAAGCGCGAATTCGGGTTCGGTCGTGCTGAACACTTCGGGCGAGTACTCGTAGCTCCATTTGGTCTCGGGGCGCTGCGACGTGTATTGCTTGATCAGGCGCGTGCCGGTGGTGGCGATGCCCTTGATCTCTTCCTTGGACATGTTGAACACGACCTTGCGGAAGGCCGGCGCGCAAGCGTTGTACATGTGGACGATCGCCTGCTTGGCGCCCGCGGCGGCTTCCACCGTGCGGCTGATCAGATCTTCGCGCGACTGCGTCAGCACGATGATGGTCACGTCGTCGGGAATGCGCTTTTCGTCGATGAGCTTGCGCACGAAGTCGAAATCGGTCTGCGAGGCCGACGGAAAGCCCACTTCGATTTCCTTGAAGCCGATCTTCACGAGCTGTTCAAAGAAGCGGACCTTGCGTTCCACGCTCATGGGCTCGATCAGCGCCTGGTTGCCGTCGCGCAAGTCCGTGCTCATCCAGATGGGCGCCTTCGTGATGCGGCGGCTGGGCCAGGTGCGTTCGGAGAAGTCGCGGGCAAAGGGCGCGAAGGGGACGTATTTGGTGGCGGGGTTGGCAAGCATCATTACTACACCTCGATCGGTTTCTTATGAATCCCGGGAGCACTGAGTCTCGGCGGCGCATGCGACCGGATGACGGTCTTGTGCCAGGGGTTGCCGTGATTGACCGGCAGGATTCAGAGATAAAAGGGGGGAATCGCGTGTGGCAAGCGTGGCTGCCGAGCTACCACGGGGACACTAGGCCCGGCAACCGATCGGTAGCAGTAGCGATAGCGCAGCGAAGGCGCGAACGCGCAGGCCGGCAACCGGAGCGTCGGAGCGTCCGGCGGCAATCGCGAAGGGGGTGCGGTGTGCGGCCATAGGTTGCTAGTCAAACATACTTTGCCGGGAAGCGCAAACGGAAAAAGCCAGGGACGGATGGATATCGCGCGCTTTCCGCTGGCGCTTACCCGCAGGCCTGCCGGGCTTGCGGGCGGCCGGTGCATTACGGCCTGCTTGAGCGTTTCCCCGGGTGGCTGGGGGCTGAAACAGAAAGGCCGCCTTGCGGCGGCCTGGAGCGATGTTGGCGTGCGCGAACTTAGCGGGCCGGGCCGATGCGCGGTTCCACGTAGCGGTCGGCGCGGGCTTGGCCAAGCGGCTCGCGGCGGCCGTCGTCGCGCGGATCGCGGGTGGAGCGATCCGCGGAAGGTTCGAGGATCCGGGCCTGCTCGGCAACCATGTCGATCTTGCCGATGCGGTTGTGGCGGATTTCAGACAGGGAGCGGCGCAGGTCGCCCACGGTGAAGGGCTCCTGGCGGTCGCCCCAGGTCCAGCGCAAGACGCCCAGGGACTCTTCCGAGAGGTTAGGCGCCAGATCGGCCAGCACGTCCGTGCCCACCGGCGTCGCGGCGCCCGAGGCCAGGCTGGCGTAGAACCACGCGCGGACCAGGAAGAAGACGATCAGCGACCAGATGCCGGCGACCACCCACCAGATGTAGGGATTGACCCTCTGCGCCATGTCCATGGTCGGCTGGCCCAGGGTGTGCAGGAAGTCGTAGTTCATGCGCTTGCCGAAATCCAGTATCCAGGAGGCAACCAGATACCAGAGGACGATGGCGACGGCGATGACTATCGCGCGCACAACGAGTCGGGGAAGCGCCAATTTGAGCAGGGTCTGGCCGATGAGTCGGCAGTCCTGGCGAACGCTTGCGGGCGAAGTCAGATTCATCATGCAAAATATTGTACCTATGACCCGTCCAATTTTAGAACTGCGACCTGGGCAGCACCTGACGCTGACCCCACAATTACAGCAATCGATACGATTGTTGCAATTGTCCACGCTCGACCTAGAGGCCGAGATCTCGCAAGTGCTTGCGGAAAACCCGCTGCTGGACCGTGAGGACGAGTCGCCGTCGGCCGAGGCGCAGGCCGAATCCGAGCGCGAATCTTCCGTGCAGGACGACGAGCCCGCGGCCGAGCGCGAGACGCCGGTCGACGAGATGCCGGGATCCGGCGGCGTGTATCCGGATGACGACTCCAGCCTGCCGGAAGCCGCCCGGCCGGATACCCTGCGCGAGCATCTGCTTGGGCAGCTTGCCCTGACGCGCGCGGCCCCACGCGATGCGGGCTTGGCGTCGCTGCTGATCGACGAGTTGGATGAAAACGGCTATCTGGGTTCTCCGCTGGAGGAGATCCTGGGCTGGCTGCCGGCCGAACTCGAGCCGGATATCGATGAATTGCGCGCGGCGCTGTCCCTGCTGCAGTCATTCGATCCGGTGGGCATCGGCGCGCGCGACATGGCCGAATGCCTGCAACTGCAGTTGCGCAACCCGGATCTCGCTCGCCTGCCCGAGGCCGCCGACGCCACGGTGCTGGCCTGTGCCAGGCAGATCTGCGCGCAGCACCTGCCGCTGCTGGCCACGGGGAATGCCGCGCGCCTGTGCGCGGCGGTGGGCTGTGACGAGGCCACCTTTCGAGCAGCGCATTCCCTGATCCTCCGCCTGGAACCCCGCCCGGGACGCGCCTGGACCGTGCCGGCGGCCGAATATGCGGTGCCTGACGTCATCGTGCGCAAGACCCGGCGCGGCTGGCAGGTCACGCTCAACAGCGCGGCGGTGCCCCGGCTGCAGATCAACGGACTGTATGCCCAGATGCTGGGCAATCAGAAAGAGTCCGCCCACGCGGGCCTGCAGGCCCAGTTGCAACAGGCCAGATGGATGATCCGCAACGTGGAGCAGCGCTTCGATACGATTCTTCGCGTGTCGCAGGCCATCGTGGAACGCCAGACGGCCTTTTTCAGCCAGGGGCCCGCCGCCATGCGGCCGCTCATCCTGAAAGACATCGCTGGCGAGCTGGGTTTGCACGAATCCACGATTTCACGCGCCACAACGCAGAAGTACATGCTCACTCCGTTTGGCACGCTCGAGCTCAAACGCTTCTTTGGCGCGGGCGTTTCGACGGAGGGCGGGGACGCCACCTCGGCCACCGCCGTGCAGACCCACATCCGCCAAATGGTGGCCGACGAGAACCGGGCCAAGCCCTTGTCCGACAGTCAGATCATGCAAAAACTGGCCGATCAGGGGATAGTGATCGCGCGCCGGACGGTGGCAAAGTACCGCGAAGCGCTTCGAATTGCGCCGGCTGCGCTGCGCAAGGCCCAAGCCTCGGCCCGGTGAAATAAGGGACGCAATACCGGAAATTCGTCCCTATTTTCAACGACTTGCGTGACACAATCGTTGCAAATTTATTAGCGCGGGGGGCTTGTCAGCGCAGGAATAATTTTCGATAATCATTCGCATGTACATTTGCGTATGTAATGCCATCACCGAACGCCAAGTCCGCGCCAGCGTGGACGGTGGCGCGACGACGCTTTCCGACCTGCAATTCGAGCTGGGCGTGGCCACGTGCTGCGGCTGCTGCGCGGCAACCGCCGCCGAATATCTGCCGGGCGGCCGCTGCTCCAGCGTGTGCGACGTGCGCTCCATCGCAGTTCCGGTCAATGCCCCGGCCGCCATGGTCGAATCGGGTGCGCCTGCCGCCAACAGCAGCTTCCCGATCCCGCTGGTCGCCATCGCCTGACCTGGGGTGTCTCTTTCCGGCTCGCTGCTTTCATGCCGCGAGCCGCGTCGCTTCCTTCTCGCAAAAATCCCTGATAACCATCGCCAGTTGGCGAGCGGCGTCGCGCGCCGACCCGGCCACGCATAGCGCCAGCTCCGACGGCGGTACGGCCGGCAGGCCCACGTCCAGGATCCTGTGGCCCGGCGCGATGCAGCGCCGTTCCAGCAGGGCGATCCCCAGTCCTCCCGTCAACGCGGCCTGCAGCCCCGCCAGGTTCGGGCTTTCATACGCGATGCGCCAGCGCCGGCCGGCGGACTCCAGCGCGTGGATGGCGCGATTTCGATAGATGCAACCCTGCGGAAATGCCACCAGCGGCACGGGCGCGTCGGTTCCCAGGGGAACAGGGACGGACGCGCTGCCGATCCAGTGCAGACGTTCCGGCCAGGCGGCCATCGCGGCGCCCGCGCCGGGCTCCCGTTTCAGAAGCGCCACGTCCAGATCGCCGCGTTCCAGGCTGCGCGTCAGGATGGCGGTGAGGTCCGAGCGCACCGACAACTGCACCGCCGGCCGCGTCTGGGCGAACGCGGCGACGACGCCGGTCAGCGTGTCCACGGCGTAATCGTCGGGGATGCCCAGGCGTATCACGTCGACGCGTTTGCGTCCGCTTACCGCCTCGCGGACCTCGGTGGAAAGCGCCAGCATGCGCCGGGCATAGCCCAACAGGCGCTCGCCTTCCTCGGTCAATTGAACCTGGCGCCCTTCGCGCAGGAACAGGGGGCATTCCAGCGTTTCTTCAAGCTTGCGGATCTGCTGGCTGACGGTGGATTGGCTGCGGTGCACGCGTTCGCCCGCGGCGGTGAAGCCGCCGGCGTCCACCACCGACACAAAGCTGTGCAGAAGATCGAGGTCGAGCATAGAGCCGTCCAAAGCATTTGATTTTCAAATACTTTCGATCCAAATAAAGAGTTTGTCAATGAATCAGCCGCCGAGGAGAATCACGTCATTCCGCCGCTCCACCGGCTGCCGTTCTTCTTCCCCGGACGTTTCATGAAGGCCATTCCCACCCCTGTTGCCGCCCTGTCCGTGAATGACGCCCCGGGCATCAGCCTGGCGCCGATCGCCGCGTTCTGTTTCCTCTGGAGCTCCGCGTTCGCCGCCGCGAAGATCGCGGTCCGCGACTGTCCGCCGTTGACATTGCTGACCATCCGTTTCCTGATCGCGGGGGCGCTGATGCTGGGCGTGGCGGCAGCCAGCGGGCGCTGGAAACTGCCTGCTGGCCGCGACCTTGCATCCCTGGTCCTGCTGGGCGTGCTGAACAATGCGTTGTACCTGGGCCTGAGCTGGTCGGGCATGACCACGGTGTCGTCGGCGTTCACCGCCGTGCTCATCAGCACCAATCCGCTGCTCATCGGCGTACTGGCCGGGCCGGTCCTGGGCGAGCACCTGAACTGGCGCAAGCTGCTTGGCCTGTGCCTCGGGCTGGCAGGCGTGGCCCTGGTGCTGCGCTCGCGCCTGTCGGGCATGCAGGAGGACCTGCATGGCACGCTGCTCGTGACGGGCGGTCTGGTGGCGCTGGTGGCGGGCACTCTGTTCTACAAACTTTTGAAGCCGGCGTCGGGGCTGTGGACCTCGACGGGCATACAGTCGCTGGCGGGCGCGGTGGCTTTGTTGCCGGTGGCCCTGTTGACCGAAAACATTGGCGACGCGCGGCTGACGGCCAGCCTGTTCTGGAGCATGGCCTACATGGTCGTCGCGGTGTCGATGGGCGGCTACTACCTCTGGTTCATGATTCTTGGCCGCGCCAGCGCCACGTCCGCCAGCGCGCTGCATTTTCTGATGCCGCCGCTGGGCCTGCTGTTCGGATGGGTGGTGCTGCGCGAAGCCGTCACATGGCTGGATCTGCTGGGCATCGTTCCCATTGCGTTCGGCATCTGGCTGGCAACGCGGCGGGCCGAATGAGCCGCAAGCGATATTCGGTTGTTGATATGCAACGAGGCAGCGCCGCGCACTTCGGGCGCCCACCCGGCTGACGCGCGTCCGGCGCCGGGGCCCGCATCGGCGTGTGCATCCGGCGATTGGATCACCGCGCCTGCTTCGCAACCCGCGTGAACACTGCCCACTGCCCGCAAGGCATCAAGCATGCATACTCATTCTCATTGGCTTGTCGCTTTCTTGTTGCGCTCCTAAAGCCGTTTACCAAATGCAGCGCAAGGCTAGGCGCGGCCCCGCGCCTGGTGGTAGTCTGCCTGGGTTGCGTACGCGCGGCATCGTGCGCTCCTTTGTCGCGATGCGCTCGCGTCGCGCCTGACTGCAAGGAGTCCATCATGAAAGGCGACAAAACCGTCATCCAGTTCCTGAACAAGCAACTGACCAACGAACTGACGGCCATCAACCAGTATTTTCTGCATGCCCGCATGCTGAACCATTGGGGCTTCGACAAGCTGGGCAAGCACGAGTACGAAGAATCCATCGGCGAAATGAAGCATGCCGATCGTCTGATCGCACGCATCTTCATGCTGGATGGCCTGCCCAACCTGCAGGACCTGCACAAGCTGCTGATCGGCGAAGATGTGCCCGAGCTGCTGGCCTGTGACCTGAAGCTGGAGCAAGGCGCTCAAGCCACGGTCAAGGAAGCGATTGCCTATTGCGAATCGGTGCGCGACTACGTCTCGCGCGATCTGTTCCAGGACATCCTGGACGACACCGAAGAGCACATCGACTATCTGGAAACCCAGATCGATCTGATCGACAAGGTCGGCATCCAGAACTACCTGCAAAGCCAGATGTCCGTGCCCGAATAAGGCGCGCTTCGGCAATGAAAAATGGCGCCCTTTCGGGGCGCCATTTTTTATACCTGCGGACCTGCACGGCGGCAGGCTGCCGCAATTACTGCGGCCGGGCCGGGCATTCGGCCATCGTGCCCCAGGCGCGGTTCGGTGCGCAGTACTTGTTGCGCGCGTTCCAGGAGCAGGAGGGACGTTCGAAGAAGCCCTGCGTGGCGCACTGCGCGAGTTCACGCTTGAGCGCGTCCTGCCAGCCCGGTGCGCCGGCCGAGGTGGGGGTATTGGGGGGCGGCGGAGGCGCCTGCACCATCTGGGGCGTGCCATAGCCGCCGGCCTGCACCTGGCCGCCGTTGATTGCCGTGGACGTGCCGGGCACCTGGAGATCGAGCGTGCTGACGTCGGACGTGCCAGAGGGCAGCGGCACTTGGGAAGCCGCTGCGATCTCGCGGGCCTGTTCGGGGCTGATGCGTTCGCGGGAGATCTTCACGGCGGGGTCGCTGACGGTGTCGAACAGCGATACCGTGTTGACCTGCCATTCGCGGTCGGCCGGCTTGTCGGGCACGCCCAGCGTGCCGTCGATGCGCGGCTGCGGAGGCTGGGCCACATAGGGACGCCCGTTGGCGTCCAGAACGGGCTGCTGGGAAGCCGCGGTGTCGCCAGGAGCGGGCGCCGCGGGCGGCGCGTGCGCCACCAGCCAGTCACCCAGTTGAATTCCGCCCCAGGCCGACGCGCCAAGCGCGATCAGGAGCGTTGCGAATAATAAACGCCAAGACATTGCTACCCTCATCTGCCATGCGGAACCCGAACGGGTCTACGCTTTGTCTCCGAAAACCTTGCCGCCGTGCTCGCGCATGGCGTGGAATTTCACATCGGGATACAGTTCTTCGGCAACGCGCAACTGCGCGGGAGAACCGATCAAAAACGCCGCAGCATCGACCACATCATAGGCGATATGGGCGGCATTGGCATCCATGAACTTGCGCAGCGCCTTGGGGTTTTCAGACGTAATCCAACGTGCCATTGTGTAGCGCGACGGCAGCATCCGGGCGTCGGCACCGTACTCGGTCTTGAGGCGGTGGGCGACCACTTCGAACTGCAATTGGCCGATTGCGCCCAGCAGCAAGGAGCCGCCGGCAGCGGCCGGACGGAACACCTGGATGGCCCCTTCCTCGCCCAATTGGGTGAGGCCGGTGCGTAGCTGTTTCGTGCGCAGCGGGTCCTTCACTTCGACCGCCTGGAAGAGCTCAGGCGCGAAGAACGGCAGGCCCGTGAACTGCAGCGTTTCGCCTTCGGTCAGCACATCGCCCAATTGCAGCACGCCATGGTTGGGAATACCGATGACATCGCCCGCATAGGCTTCGTCGAGCAGCTCGCGCCGCTGCGACAGGAAGGACACCACGTTGTTCGGGCGCATTTCCTTGTTGGTGCGCGCCACCTTCAGGCGCATGCCGCGTTCGAAGCGGCCCGAACTGACGCGCACGAACGCGACGCGGTCGCGGTGCGCGGGGTCCATGTTGGCCTGCACCTTGAACACGACACCCGTGAACTTGGGTTCTTCGGGCTGCACTTCGCGCTGCAGGGCAACGCGCGGGCCCGGGGGCGGCGCCTGTTCGACCAGGGCGTCCAGCACTTCCTGCACGCCGAAGTTGTTGATGGCGGAGCCGAAAAACACCGGGGTCTGCTTGCCGGCCAGGAACTGGTCGCGGTCGAAGGCGGGCGCGGCTTCGTTGATGAGTTCGATCTCGCCGCTGGCCTGGTCGAAGGCCGAGCCGAAACGCTTCGCGATATCGGGATTGGTCAGGCCTTCGATGAAGTCGTCGGTGTCGGAACGCCGCTCCTGGCCGGGGCGGAACACGCGCATGCGGTCGCGGCGGATGTCGAACACGCCGCCAAACGCCTTGCCCATGCCGACTGGCCACGAGAACGGCACGGCGTCCATGCCCAGGTGGCCTTCGATCTCGGACAGCAGCTCCAGCGGTTCGCGCACCTCGCGGTCCATCTTGTTGATGAACGTGATGATGGGCGTATTGCGCGCGCGGCAGACCTGCAGCAGGCGGATGGTTTGCGGCTCGACGCCGTTGGCGGCGTCGATCACCATCAGCGCGGCATCGACCGCCGTCAGCACCCGGTAGGTATCTTCGGAGAAGTCCTGGTGGCCCGGGGTGTCGAGCAGGTTGATGACGCAGTCGCGGTATTCCATCTGCATCACGGAGGACGCCACGGAAATGCCGCGCTGCTTTTCGATTTCCATCCAGTCGGACGAGGCGTGGCGCGACGCCTTGCGCGCCTTGACGCTGCCGGCGATCTGGATCGCGCCCGCGAACAGCAACAGCTTTTCCGTCAGCGTGGTCTTGCCCGCGTCAGGGTGGGAAATGATGGCGAACGTACGGCGCCGCGCGACTTCGTTGGGGATGCTCATGATCGGAGGATTCTACTTAACGCCGGTTTTTAGGCCGGCGCGGTCCGGTATCGTGCATGAAAACATGTGGGGCATGCGCCGTTGCCGGCGCATGCCCCACGCTTCAAATTCAGGAATGGCGGCGGAACGTCGCCAGGAACACGCCGGCCAGGATGAACAGCGAACCAAAGGTGCGGTTCATCCAGCGGATGTGCTTGGCATCGCGCAACAGGCGCAGCACGCGCGCCGCCAGCAGCGTGTACACGCCCATCGCCACCAGGTCGGTGAACGCCAGCGTGGCGGCCAGCGCCGCGTACTGCTGCGTCAGCGCCAGCGCGGGGTCCACGAACTGCGGCACCACGGCCAGCAGGAACACGGTGCCCTTCGGATTCATGGTGTTGATCAGGAATCCGCGCATGACCAGCTCACGGATGGACGCCTTCTTGGGATCACCGGCATCCACCGCGACTGGCGCGGCGTCCGTGCGGATCTGGCGCACGCCCAGGTAAATCAGATAGGCCACGCCCAGGTACTTGACCACATTGAAGGCCATTTCGGACGTTGCCAGCACGGCGCCCAGTCCCACGGCCACGACGACGAACTGGAACAGGATGCCCAGGATCAGGCCCGCCGTGTTCCAGTAGCCGCGCGCAAAGCCGTATTTCAGGCCAGACGACATGGCCGAGATCGCGCCCGCCCCGGGTGAGAACGAAATGGCCCAGGAGGCCAGGAAGAACGTCAACCAGGTAGATAAGGGCATGATGGCGCGGGTCCGTCGGTCGCAGGATGGGGTTTGCCGGTGATATTACTTGCTTGGGATTACTTGCTCAGCAAAGCCGCGCGGGGGCCGCCTGCCGGACGCCCCTGTGCCGGGCGGCCAGAGCCGCCGTTGCCAGCCGGGCGGGAAGATCCTTCGGGATGGCGATGGCCCTGTTGGGGGCGGCTTTCGGTGCGGCCGGCGTGAGCCGGACGGTCGGCGGGCTTGCCGTCGCGCGAACCGCCGTTGCCGCGGCCTTCACCGCCGGCGCGGGCCGGAGCGGGCGCCCGGCCGCCGGCGGCGGCGCGGGGCTGGCCTTGAGCGGGACGCGAACGGCCCGCGCCGGCATTGCCATTGCCATTGCCACGGCCGGCATTGCCGCCGTTGCCGCCACGGCCGCCATTGCGGCCGCCGCCGCCGCCGCGCGGGCTGCGGGAATCCTCGTCGCGCTCCTGGCGCTCGAAGGCGGCTGCGCTGGTGGCGGACGGGGTCCAGCCTTCAACGGGCTTGCGTTCGATGGTCTTCTTGATCAGGCGCTCGATGTCCTTGAGCAGCTTGATTTCGCTGTTGTCGACCAGCGAGACCGCGGCGCCGGTGGCGCCGGCGCGGCCCGTGCGGCCGATGCGGTGGACATAGTCTTCCGGCACGTTGGGCAGTTCGAAGTTCACCACCTGGGGCAGCTGGTCGATGTCCAGGCCGCGGGCGGCGATATCGGTGGCAACCAGCACGGTCACGGTGCTGTCCTTGAAGCCGGCCAGCGCGCGGGTGCGGGCCGATTGGCTCTTGTTGCCGTGGATGGCGGCCGCGGTCAGGCCGTCCTTGACCAGCTTTTCAGCCAGGCGGTTGGCGCCGTGCTTGGTGCGCGTGAACACCAGGACCTGGTGCCAGCCGCTTTCGCGGATGATGTGGCTGATCAGGTCGCGCTTGTGGTGCTGTTCCACCATGTGCACCGTCTGGGTGACCAGTTCGGTGGCGGTGTTGCGCGGGGTGACCGAGACTTCGCCCGGATTGTTCAGGACGCCGCGCGCCAGGGTGCGGATCTCGTCGGAGAACGTGGCCGAGAACAGCAGGTTCTGGCGTTGCTTGGGCAGCAGCGCGAGGATCTTGCGGATGTCGCGGATGAAGCCCATGTCCAGCATGCGGTCGGCTTCGTCCAGCACCAGGATTTCCACGCCGGACAGGTCCACCGTCTTCTGGCCGCAATGGTCCAGCAGGCGGCCGGGAGTGGCCACCAGAATGTCCAGCGGCTTGCGCAGCGCGGAAATCTGGGGGTTGATATTGACGCCGCCGAACATCACCATGGACGTCAGCGAGGTGTACTTGCCGTAGGTCTGCACCGATTCCGCGACCTGCGCGGTCAGTTCACGCGTCGGGGTCAGGATCAGGCAACGGGGGCGGCCGGGCTTGCGGGCCTCGGGCTTTTGTTGCATCAGCAGATGCAGGATGGGCAACGTGAAACCGGCGGTCTTGCCGGTGCCCGTCTGGGCGGCCGCGAGCAGGTCGCCGCCTTTCAGGACTTGAGGAATGGCCTGGGCTTGAATAGGCGTGGGCGCGGTGTAGCCGGTATCGGCAATGGCGCGCAACAGGGAATCAGCCAGCCCGAGGTCGGCAAAAGGGGAAGAGGTAGTCAAAACAACTCCAGCGGCAGCCCGTCGCTCAAGTTGAGAGACTCCAATCCAGGCGGACGAATAAGGAGAAAAGGGAAGCGCCCTGATGGGCGAAGCTTGGCAGCGAAGGGCCTAGCGAACGTGTGCAGATTGGCAAAGCACACGGCCGGATTGTAGCTGATGTCGCGCCGCAGCACCGGCAAGAATGCCGACGTTCGTATCATCAGGCAACAATTTGCATCGACTATCAACCAAATAAGTGTTTTCCCTAGGCCACACTCCCTATAATCCGGGCGTTTTCATCCATTTGAAGAATAAAGGGTCGCAATGAAGAAATCGGCAATAGTGGGCATCGTGGTCGCGCTGGGCGCGGTCTGGACCGGCACGGCCTGGTACACGGGCCAAAAAGCCGAGGCATTCGTCAAGCAGACCATCGACGAGTCCAACGTCCAACTGAAGAAATTCGGCGAGCAATGGGGCATCTCGGCCGTGGCGGAACTGTTGTCGTTCGAACGCGGCGTCTTTTCGTCCACCTCGCGCTATCGCATCAAGTTCACCGAGCCGGCGGTCGACGGCAAGCCGGCGCAGGAACGCGACGTGGTGTTCGTCGAGCACCTGAGCCACGGCCCGCTGCCCTTCTCCAACCTGAAGGCAGGCAAATTCATGCCGGCCATGGTGGCCAGTGACTTCGCCCTGGAAGAGACTCCCACGCTGAAGGAATGGTTCGCCGCGGCGAAGGGCGCGACGCCCCTGTCGGGCCGCTACAGCGTCAGCTATGGCAAGGACATCACCGGCAACTTCGGCATGGCGCCCGTGGAATTCGGCAAGGAATCGACGCTGTCCTTCTCGGGCATGAAGGGCGACTTCGAGTACGCCACCTCCAGCAAGCGCGGCGTGTTCGCCCTGGCCTCCGACAGCCTGGTGCTGTCCGGCCCGTCGGACACCAGCGACATCACCAGCATGGCGATCAAGGGCATCACGCTGAACAGCGATATGAAGCCGGCATCCAACGACATGTACGTGGGCAGCCAGAAGATCGTGTTCAAGGACTGGACGATCACCTCCCGCGAAAAGCCGCCGGTCCAATTCAAGGACACGTCGATCGCCGTGGACCTGACCGAAGCCGGCACGGCCATGGGCGCCAAGATGGACGTGGACTTTGGCATGATCAATGTGCAGTCCAAGGACATGGCCGGTCTGAAGCTGTCCATCGACGCGCAGAAGCTGGACTCCAAGGCGCTGAAGGCGCTCAACGACGTCTATGAGGCCTCGTCGCGCCGCATGCTGCAAAGCCAGGGCGAACAGCAGACGCCGCAGTTCACGGACGAAGAAAAGGCCGTGATCAAGACCAACGTCGAGCAACTGCTTGCCGGCAATCCGACGCTGGCGGTGTCGCCGCTGGAAGTGCGTACCGCCAACGGCACGTCCACCTTCAACCTGAACCTGGACCTCGCCAAGCCCGCGTCGCTGGACGGCAACCTGCCCGACACGCTGATGCAGGCGCTGCGCAAGCTGGATGCCAAGCTGGTGCTGTCCAAGGGCAACCTGGGCGACCTGATGGCCATCGAGCCGCAGATGCGCGGCGTGCCGGCCGAGCAGGCTGTGCAGACGGCCAAGGGCCAGGCTGAAATGGTGGGCACGATGGCTACCGCGATGGGTCTGGGCAAGGTCGAAAACAACAACATCGTGACGTTCCTGAACTATGCCGACGGCCAGGTGGACTTCAACGGCAAGAAGATGCCGGTTGAACAGTTCATGATGATGGTCATGAGCGGCGCGATGGGCGGCATGCGCTGATCGCAGCCTCCGGACGGCCCTGACAGGGCAGAAGCCGCCGCGCCCAGGGCGCGGCGGTTTTTTTTCGTCAGGCGGGCAAAGCCCCCGCCGCGACTTCGCCGCCACGCAGGACCGCCACATGGAAGCGCTTGTCGGCCGCCTTCATGATGTCTTCGGTGGGATCGCCCCGCACCAGCAGCAGATCCGCCATCTTGCCGTCGGCGATGACGCCGTGCTCGTCCATGCCCATCAGGTCATGGCCGCGCGAGGTGCCGGCGATCAGCGCGTCCACGGGCGTCATGCCGAATTCCACCATGTAGGCAAGTTCCATCGCGTTCTCGCCGTGCAGATTGAACGGCGTGCCGGCGTCGGTGCCCAGCGCGATGCGGCCGCCTGCCTTGTAGTACATCTGGAACGATTCGCGGTGGCGCTGTTCCACCGCGCGGGCCTTCTCCACCGCGTACGACGGGATGCCGTTGTCGGCGTTGGCGATGATGTTGCGCACGGCGGCGATGGTGGGCACCAGGTAGGTCTGGGCCTCCAGCATCTCGCGCAGGCAGTCGTCATCCATGAAGATGCCGTGCTCGATGGAATCGATGCCGGCGCGCACGGCGTTGAGTATGCCCTGCGTGCCCTGGGCATGGCTGGCGGTGCTTTTTCGGAAGCGCTTGGCCTCGTGCACGCCCGCCTTCATTTCGTCGAAGCTGTAGTGCGCGTCCATGGGGCTCACGCCCGGCGTCATGACGCCGCCCGTGGCCATGATCTTCACCAGGTCGCAGCCCGCGTGGACTTGTTCGCGCACGGCCTTGATCACATCCTCGCAGCCGTCGGCCACGCGGCCGATGCGGTTGCCATGGCCGCCCGTCATGCAGATGATGCGGCCCGACGCCTTGATGGCGGGGCCCGCAAACACGCCGCGCGCGATCGCGTCGCGCACGCCGAACTCCAGGTAGTCCTTGCCGCCGCAGTCGCGCAGCGCCGTGATGCCGCCGCGCAGGCTGGCCTGGGCGTTTTCCAGCGCGGTCAAGGTGATCTGCGCCGGTCCCTGCTTGCTGAGATGCGCGTTGGGGTCCGCGCCGCCGGTGTAGACCAGATGCACGTGACAGTCGGCCAGGCTGGGCATCAGCGTCATGCCCGTGGTGTCCACCTTCGCGCCGGCAAAGCCGGAGAATTCGCCGGCGGGCGCAACGCGGGCCACGCGCTGCCCCTCGACCAGCACGCCGTGGCCGCGCAGCGTCCGCCCCTCGCCGTCAAATACCTGGCCGCCGATGAAGAGGGTCTGTCGTGATAGCGCCGTCATGTCTCGCTCCGGTTGCGCCCGGGTTCAGCTCACCACATCCAGCCCCTCGCGGGACATGGATTGCAGGCGGGGCATCAGGCCGAGCAGGTGTTGGCTGTAGGGATGCTGCGGGTGTTCGAAGAGGTTTTCCGTGTCCGCCACTTCCAGCAGTTCGCCGTAGCGCATCACGCCGACGCGGTCGCACATCTGGCGGATCACGGGCAGGTCGTGGCTGATGAACAGCATGGTCAGGCCCAACTCTTCCTGTAGGTCCTTCAGCAGGTTCAGGATCTGCGCCTGAATGGACACGTCCAGCGCGGACGTGGGCTCGTCGCAGATCAGGAAGCGGGGGCGCGTGGCCAGCGCCCGCGCGATACAGATGCGCTGGCGCTGGCCGCCGGAGAACTCGTGCGGGAAGCGTTCGGCCGCGCGGTCGCCCAGGCCCACCACGTCGAGCAGGTCGGCCACGATGCGGCGCGTTTCCGCTTCGTTGGCGGACAGCTTGTGAAAGCGGATGGGCTCGGCCACGATGTCCAGCACCCGCATGCGCGGATTCAGCGACGAGAACGGATCCTGGAAGATCATCTGGATCTGCCGGCGGAATGGGTTCAGTTGCTTTTCGCCCTTGAGCGCGGTGAGGTCGGTGCCGCCGAAATTGACCGAGCCTTCGCTGGGCGTGTACAGCCCGGAGATCAGGCGCGCCACGGTGGACTTGCCCGAGCCGGATTCGCCCACCAGGCCGAAGACCTCGCCTTCTCCGATGGAAAGGTTGACGCGCTTGACGGCGTCGAGCGTGCGCTGGTTGCGCTTGAAAAGGGCGCTCTTCAAGACAAAGCGCATGCTCAGGTCGCGGACCTGCACCAGCGGGCCGTCCGTGCGCTTGCCGAAGTCGCGGCGCTGGCCCAGCCAGTGCGTGGCCAGGTCCAGCGGCTGCGACGGCGTCTTCACGTCTTCGATGTAGGTCACCAGCGGAAAGCGCTTGAGCTTGATGTCGGGACGCGGCACGGCCGAGATCAGGCTGCGGGTGTAGGGATGGTCGGGATCGCCCAGTATCTTGGCGGTGCGGCCCTGTTCCACCAGCTTGCCGTGGTACAGCACGGCCACGCGGTCCGTCACGTCCGCGATCACGCCCATGTCGTGCGTGATGATGATCATGCCCACCTGTTCTTCGCGGCAGAGCTTCTTGAGCAGATCCAGGATCTGCGCCTGGATGGAAACGTCCAGCGCGGTGGTGGGCTCGTCCGCGATGATGACTTCGGGCTCGCAGCACAGCGCCAGCGCGATCACCACGCGTTGCCGCATGCCACCCGAGAACTGATGCGGGTACTGCTTGACGCGCAGTTCGGGCTGGTCGATGCCGACCTGCACCAGCAACTGCACCGCGCGCTTCTTGGCCGTTTCGTGCGACAGGTTCAGGTGCACCTGCATGGTTTCAACGAGCTGGCTTTCGACGGTCTGCAGCGGATCCAGCGAGGTCAGCGGATCCTGGAAGATCATGCCAATGCGGCGGCCGCGCACCTTGCGTTTCTGCGCCGGCGTCAGGGTGTCGATGCGTTCGCCGTTCAGCAATACCGACCCGCCGGCCAGGCGTCCCGGCGCTTCCAGCAAGCCGATGACCGCGTTGCCGATGGTGGACTTGCCCGCGCCGGACTCGCCGACCACGCCCAGGATCTCGCCTTTTTCCAGTGACAGCGAAACGCCGTCCACCGCCACCAGCGTGCCGCGGCGGCTGGGGAATTCGATGCGGATGTCTTCTATGTTCAACAGAGCCATGACGTCCTCAGCGCAGCTTGGGGTTGAGCGCGTCGCGCAGCCAGTCGCCCAGCAGGTTGACCGATAGCACCAGCGCCACCAGCGCAATGCCGGGGAAGATGGAGATCCACCACATGCCAGAAAACAGGTAGCTGTTGCCGATGCGGATCAGCGTGCCCAGCGATGGCGCGGTGGGCGGCACGCCCACGCCCAGGAAGGACAGCGTGGCCTCGGTGATGATGGCGATCGCCAGGTGGATGGTGGCGATGACGAGCACCGGACCCATGACGTTGGGCAGGATGTGGCGGCGCAGGATGGTGATGGGGCCGATGCCGATCAGCCGCGCGGCCTGGACGTATTCCTTGTTGCGCTCCACCAGCGTCGAGCCGCGGACGGTGCGCGCATATTGCACCCAGCCCGAGATGCCGATGGCGAATATCAGCACATACAGCGCAAGCTGATCGTGCATGTCGCGCGGCAGCAGGCCGCGCGCGACGCCGTCGATCAGCAGCGCCACCAGGATGGCGGGAAAGGAAAGCTGCACGTCGGCGATGCGCATGATGAAGCTGTCGATGCGCCCGCCGGCGTAACCGCTGATCAGGCCGAGCGTCACGCCCAGTACCATCGAGAACAGCACCGAGGCGAAGCCGACCAGCAAGGACACGCGCGAGCCATACATGACCGCCGACAGGATGTCGCGGCCCTGGTCGTCCGTGCCCAGCAGGAAGTCCGGGCTGCCGCCCTCTTCCCAGGCAGGCGGCGTATTGGCGTCCATGATGCTCAGGGACGCCAGATCGAAGGGATTGTGCGGTGCGACCAGCGGCGCGAACAGCGCGCCAAGCAGGATGACCAGCGTGACGATCGCGGCGACGATGGCGCCGGGAGACCGCTTGAAGCTGTGCCACAGGTCGCTGTCGGCCGCGCGTGAAAAGAAGGGAGCGATGCGAGCAATCATGCGAATTCCTTTTTTACCGCCGGGCCGTCCCAAGGTAAAAGGCGCCCCCTCGGGGGGCAGCAAGCCGAAGGCGCGGCGTGGGGGCTCTTTTTTACCGCCGGGCCGTCCCAAGGTAAAAAGCGCCCCCTCGGGGGGCAGCAAGCCGAAGGCGTGGCGTGGGGGCTTTTGTTCATTTGCTCTGCACGCGCAGACGCGGGTCCACGGCGAAGTACAGCAGGTCGACGACCAGGTTGATGACCACGAACATGAAGGCGATCAGCACCAGGTAGGCCGCCATGACGGGAATGTCCACCATGCTGATGGCCTGGATGAACAAGAGGCCCATGCCCGGCCACTGGAACACCGTCTCGGTGATGATGGCGAAGGCGATGATGGACCCGAGCTGCAACCCTGTGATGGTGATGACGGGAACCATGGTGTTCTTCAAGGCATGGCGGAAGTTGATGAGCCGTTCCGGCAGGCCGCGGGCGCGCGCGAACTTGATGAAGTCGGCGCGCAGCACCTCCAGCATCTCGGCGCGCACCAGGCGCATGATCAGGGTCATCTGGAAGAGCGCCAGCGTGATGGCGGGCATGATGAGCGCCAGCCATCCCGACTTGGTCAGGAAGCCCGTGGTCCACCATCCCAGGCTGACCACGTCGCCGCGTCCGAAGCTGGGCAGCCATCGCAACTGCACCCCGAAGAACAGGATGAGCAGGATGCCGATCAGGAACGTGGGCAGGGAAATCCCCGCGAGCGAGATCGCCATGAATGCCTTGGACAGAACGCCATGGCGCTTGAGCGCGGTATAGATGCCCATCGGGATGCCCAGCGCCAGTGCCATGACGGCGGACACGAAGGACAGTTCCAGGGTGGCGGGCATGCGTTCTTCCAGCAGGTCGCTGACCGGCCTGCGATGGCGGTACGACATGCCGAAGTCGCCGCGCACGGCGTTGGCGACGAAGTGCGCGTATTGCACGACGAATGGATCGTCCAGGCCAAGCTGTTCGCGCAATTGGGCGCGCTGCTCGGGCGTGGTGTCCTGGCCGACCATGCTGGCGACCGGGTCGCCCACATAGCGGAACATGGAGAACGCGATCAGCGCCACCGTCAACATCACCAGCACCGACTGGATAAGCCGCTGCGCAATAAAGGAAAGCATTATCGGAAGCCCTTTTGGTCGGATGGCGCCGGGCCGCGTTCACCGCGCGGGGCGGGAATCGGGGCTGGGCCGGGCGCACCCGGACGGCGCGCGCCGTCCGGGGTTTGCTACGGGGCCGCTTACGGCAGGACGACGTCGCGCAGGTCGAGCACGTCGTCGGCGCGCTGGGTGACCTTGACGTTTTCCTTGACGCCCCAGGACATGGGTTGCTGGTGCAGCGGAAGGTAGCCGAAGTCGCTGCGCACGATGCCGAAGGCTTCCTTGATCATCGCGTTGCGCTTGGCCTGGTCGGTTTCGACGCCGATCTTGTTGGTCAGATCGTCCACCTTCTTGTTGCAGTAGCCGCCCAGGTTGAACTGGCCCGCGGCCGTCTTGGCGTCGCGGCACGAGGTCAGGTTCAGCAGCGTGTTGTGCGCGTCGGTGGAGCTGGGCGTCCAGCCCAGCATGTACATGCTGGTCTGGTTGCCGGCCTGCAGCAGGATCTTGCCGAAGTACTTGGACTTGGTCTGCGCCAGCAGATTGATCTTGATGCCTACTCGCGCCAGCATGCCGGCGACTGCCTGGCAGATCTTTTCGTCGTTGACGTAGCGGTCGTTCGGGCAGTCCATGGTGACCGTGAAGCCCTTCGGATAGCCGGCTTCAGCCAGGAGCTTCTTGGCGCGTTCCGGATCGGGCTTGTAGGGCGCGCCGAAGGATTCGTCGTAGCCGTTGATGGCGGTGGCGATGAGCGAGCCCAGCGGCTTGGCCGCGCCGCGCATGATCTTTTCGTTGATGGCCTTGGTGTCCACGGCCAGCACGACGGCTTCGCGCACCTTGGGATCCTTGAAGGGGTTCTTGCCCTTCACGTCCGAGAACAGGAGTTCGTCGCGGTCCTGGTCCATGCCGATGAAGATGGCGCGGGCCTCGGGCGCGGTCAGCGGCTTCACGCCCTTGGCGTCTTCAAGGCGTTTCCAGTCCTGTACCGGAACGGGCTGCACGACGTCCATCTCGCCGGAGATCAGCGCGGCGACGCGCGTGGCTTCCTGCGTGATCGGCTGGAAGATGACCTCGTCGATGTTGGTCTTGACGTTCTTGTTCCAGTAGCCGCCGTAGCGCTTGAGCACCGTCTTCACGTCGGGCTGGCGTTCGGTCAGCATGAACGGGCCGGTGCCGTTGGCGTGCAGGTTGGCGTAGTTGCCCTGGTTGTCGCCCTTGACGTTGGTGGCTTCGGTGGTCTTGTTCTTTTCAGCCCACGTCTTGCTCATGATGTACAGGAACACCCATTCGCGCGGCAGGATGGGATTGGGCGTGGGCGTGGTGACCTCGATGGTGTAGTCGTCCACCTTCTTGATGTCGGAAGCCTTGGCGCCGTAGCCCTTCATGTCGGAGCCCGGGGTCAGGCTGCGCTTCCAGGAGAAGATCACGTCGTCGGCCGTGAAAGGCGAACCGTCGTGGAACTTCACATCGCGGCGCAGCTTGAAGACCCATTTGGTGGGTTCGGGGTTTTCCCAGCTTTCGGCCAGCAGCGGCGTGAGCTTCAGGTTGCCGTCGTAGCCGGCCAGCGTTTCGTAGATGTTGCCCTGGAAGCCCAGCGTGAAGGTTTCGTTCAGGGCCATCGGGTCCATCGATGTGGCGTCGCCCTGGTAAGACCAGTGCAGGGTCTTGGCGGCCGCGCCGGCGCTGAACGCCAGCGAGGCGGCTACGGCAGCGGCAAGCGCTGCCTGCTTGAGGTGGGGAAAAGTACGCATAGCCCTCATGCTCCGTGTGGTGCGCGGATCGCGCGACAGAAGTGATAGGGCCCCGGCCCCATCTGGAACCGGGGCATGGCGTTGCTGCTTACGACGAAGGACGGACCAGGGGCGGGCGGCGCGCGGCGCGAACTGCGCACAGGCCGAGGTTGGCGATGCCGGGAATCACTGCGCAGGACTTCGACTTCACGATAGACCCAACCCCTTGTGATTGTCATGGCGGGGACGGAACCACGCCGATGCAAAACGAATCTTATAGACCCATTCGTTTAAGCGTCAATCGGTTTGGATTGGGGTTAGTCCTTGCTTGCCGGATGGTCCGAATGGTGCGTTCGGCAAGGCGCGCGGACAGTGGCGTCAGGCGGCGGACAAGGGCGCGGCGGCAAGGGTTTTCGCCAAGTCGCGCAAGACGCGCTTGCGGCGCTCGCTGTCTTCATAATGCTTGCCCAAGGCGGACCATTCCGGCCTGCTGCGGGCTTCCTTCAAGGCGTCCGGCAAGGGTCCCTTGCGCCAGGTCTCATCAACCGGAAGATCGAGTTTCAAGGGGGCTTTGGCCGCATGGCCGCGGCGCTCCAGCGCGTCGATCAATTGCCGCTGGCGCAGCGCGAGCAGGCGCAGGACGGCATCGTCCACGCTGATCTCGCGCCAGCCGCGCAGCTTGCCCGCCACGCGCTTGCCCAGCTTCTCCACGCCCTGCCACAGCCCGCCCGCCGCGGCGCCGATCAGCATGCCGGTACCCAGGCTCAGGCCGGCGCTCATCAGGTCCACCGCCGCGCCCGCCATGGCGCCGGCGGCGGCGCCCATGCCGACCTGCACGCCCATGTCCTTGAGCGCCTGCGGATGGAACAGGTCCATGCCCCAGCGCTCGCCCTGTAGCGGCAGCGCGTCGTCAGTGAAATCGGACGAACGGAAGTTATAGAGCGCGAGCAGCGCATTGACGCAGGTCTGTTCGCGCTGGCGCACCTGTTCGCGAAGCTGATTCGACGCGGCGGCCAGCGCGGCTTCGCCGCTGGGGCTGGACACGTGCAGCGCGGCCACGTCGATCAGCAGGTCCGCCAGCAGCTCGTAGGCCGCGGCGCGGCGCTCGCGGCGCTGCGCGGCCAGGCTGTCGGAAAGCCGCGCCAGCGCGCCGGCATGGCGGTCCAGCAGCACGCCCAGCTTGGCATAGAGCTGCTGTTCTCCGTCCAGCGGCGGCGCGACGGTATCGAATTCCACCACCGCATGCAGACCCAGCCGCGCCATCGCGCCGCGCCATTCGTCGGCGCGATGCGCGGGCGCATTCACGAAGTTCAGCACCGGCAGCAATGGGCGCCCGCAAGCGGCCAGGATGGCGAGTTCATCGCGATGCTTGCCGAGCACCGGATCGCGCGCGTCGATGACATACAGGCCGGCATCGCAGTCCAGCATCTTGGTCAGGACGCGGGCTTCCTGTTCGTAGCGGCCATGCGCTTCCGGCGTGTCCAGGAAGCGGCGGATGCGCGCGGGGCCGTCGAGCCGTTCGCCGGGTTGGCCCAGACGCTCCAGATACTCCAGCAAGGCGATGCTGTCTTCCATGCCGGGCGTGTCGAACCATTCCAGCACGGCGCGCCCGTCCAGCCGCAGGCGCGCGCCTTCGACGTGGCGCGTGGTGCCGGGCCGGTCGGCCACTTCGCCGAATGTGGTGTCGCGCGTCAGGGTGCGCAGCAGCGACGTCTTGCCCGTGTTGGTGTGGCCGACCAGCGCGATCTTGATGATGGGCTCAGCCATGTCCGGACTCCAGCCAAGCCAGCGGGGCGGCGGTCGCCTGCATGATGGCATCGGCGGACAGGCCCAGCGCAAGCAGCCGGTCGCGCCAAAGTGCCGCGCGGGTGTCGGCGCCGGCGTGCGGCATGATGAGCCAGATGCGGGTCTGCCGCGCGTGCGCGGACAACTCCGCGATCAGGGACAGCGTGCCGCGGTCGGGCGTCTGGCGCGCATCGCAGGCGATCAGCAGGCGAGAGGCCGCGGCCTGGGCCAGCGCATCCAGCACGCGGTTGCGTTCTTCGCGCGTGTCCAGGTTGCCCGCCTGCCGGATGCCGGCGGGCAGGTCCGCGGGCGGCCACGCCAGGTCGCCGGGCAGTTCCAGTCCCAGTAGCAGGGGCTGGCCGCCCAACCCGTCCAGCGATGGCGCGTGCAGGCGCGGCTCGTGCAAGGGATCGACCAGACGGTCGATGCCAGTGGAAAGGGCGGGCGGCTCCAGCCGGTCGCGCAGCGTCGAAAAGCCTGCCAGCGAGGGATCGATGCGCAGGCCGCGCAATGCGCGCACCGTGGCGGCGATGCACAGCGCGCCTGCCGCCAGGCGGGGCAGGATGCCGTAAACCACCACGGTGCCGATCAGCCACAGCGACCACTGCACTTGCGCGCCGGCCGGCAAGGTCTGCGAGCCGTCGCTGGCGCGGACCGTGGCGGCGTCCGGCATGGGAAAACCCAGATGGGCGGGCAGCCAGCCGATGGCGTGCGTGAACCGGACGAAAGCGTCGGGCGCCAGCAGCGTGGTGGCCCAGACGAAGCGGTAGCTGGCGGTGGACAGCACGGCCAGCAGGGTCGCCAGCGCGGCGCACAAGGCCGTCAGCCACAGCAGATGGCTGATACTGCCGAACAGGCCGCGCAAGGCGCCCGCGCGCGCCAGCAGATTCAGGAAGGCTTGCGGCACCAACGCGCCATCCGGGCCGCGCGCCAGCTTGCGCGTGGCCCAGAGCCACAGGCGCCCCAAGCCGGTCACGGCCGCGGGCCTCAAGAGGAAGCTGGCCAGCCACAGCAGAAACGTCAGCGCGTGCAGGCCCAGCAGCGCGCCCAGCGCCCACAGCACGTTCACCGGCCGCGATCCGTCGCCCAGCGCACCCAGGGCCGCGCCCACGCCCGATGCCAGGGCAAGCAGGAACAGGGCAATCAGAATGCCCGTGGCGCTGCGGCGCCAGGCATCGACGAGCGGGGACAGGTTTTCGCGCTGCGCCAGCAGCGCGGCGCGGGCCAGGATGCGAGTGGGGAGATCCGCGTCCATCTGGCGCACGCGCCGGACGGTTTCCGCGTCTTCGAGAGGGCCCCAGTGCGCCTCGCGCAGGCGGACCAGTTCGGCCAGCCAGTGGGCGCGCAAAGGCCGCTGGCTGGGGCTGTCGGCCGGGGGGGCGAAGTCGCGGGAGGTCGGGGACGGCATCGCGTCGGGATGGGCGAGGTCAGGCCGCGTGAGGCCGCTAGGGCGATGCGCCATTGTAGACCGGGCAGGTCGTAAAACGGGGCCGGAGGGCGGCCGGGAATCAGTGCCTGGCGCGCGCGCCGCGGTATTGGCCCGGCGTGACGCCGATGGCATCGCGAAAAACCCGCGCCAGATGGCTGGCGTTGCCGAAGCCGCTGGCCTGCGCGATGCCGGCCAGGTCGCCCTTGCCCGTGGCCAGCAGGGTTTTGGCCCGAGCCAGGCGCCGTCCGCGCACCCACGCGTGCGGAGGCTCGCCGAACGAGGCGTGGAACATGCGGGCGAAATGATAGGTGGACAGCGCCGCCACGCCGGCGAGCTGATCCAGCGTCAGGGTTTCGGCCAGGTGCGCGTCCACGTAGTCCATGACGCGGCGGCGCACGCCGGGCGCCAGGCCGCCACGCACGGGCTGCGGGGGTTTGCGCGCCACGCCCTGCACCAGCAGATGGTGCAGCACGGTCTCGGCCGCGCTGCTGGCCGCCAGGCGGTCCGCGGGCTGGTTCCAGTCGGCGCCCAGGAGCTGCCGGCAGACGTCGATCAGCGAGTCGTCCTGGATGTAGGTGCGATCGCGCAGTTCCAGCGTGCGGGGTTCGCAGTCGAGCCGCATGACGGCTTCACGGGCCAGCCGTTCCGGCGCGATGTACAGGTGCAGGAAATGCACGTTGTCGTTCATGCTCCAGCGGGATTGGTGTTCGGCCGGCAGGACGCAGAACTTGCCCGCGCCGCCATGCAGCCGATCATGGCCGACGCGGAACGATTTATCCCCGCCGTGGAGATACAGCGACAGCGTGTGGTGGCCGGGCATGTCGTAGCCCACGGTTTCGCGGGCGCTGCGTGTCCATTGCGAGATCGCGATGCCTTCGCCCAGGGGCGCGGCGCGGTCCAGCGTTGCCGTGGAGCGCGACAGGGTGCGAAAGACGGAAAAATCGGCCGGGGCCGAAGCGATGGTGCCCATAGGATTGGGATGCTACTGCGATCTCTTCCACGCGACGCGCCCGTTTCGGACAAAAAACCGCAAGAACCGGCAATCCCGGCGCGCCGCCGGGGCGCACACTGGTTGCCCGGCGAGGCTTCGGAGCGCCGCATCCGTTCTTACCCTGCGCATCGTGAATCTATTCCTCTACTTCCTTACCGTCGTCATCTGGGGCACCACCTGGATCGCCATCAAGCTGCAGCTCGGCGTGGTGGCCATACCCGTGTCGATCTTCTATCGCTTCGCGCTGGCTGGCCTGGTGCTGTTCGCGGCCCTGCTGCTGACGCGCAAGCTGCAGAAGCTGGACCGGCGCGGGCACTGGCTGTGCGTGGGCCAGGGCCTGTGCCTGTTCTGCTTGAACTTCCTGTGCTTCTACACGGCCACGCAGTGGATTCCCAGCGGCCTGGTGTCGGTCGTGTTTTCCGCCGCGACGCTGTGGAACGCGCTGAACGCCCGGCTATGGTTCGGCACGCGCATCGCGCCGCGCGTGATGGCGGCGGGCGCGTTTGGTTTTTCTGGCCTGGTGCTGCTGTTCTGGCCGGAACTGGCCAGCCAGCAGGCCAGCCATGAAACCCTGCTGGGCCTGGGCTTCGCGCTGCTGGGCACGTTCTGCTTTTCCACGGGCAACATGCTGTCGTCGCTGCAGCAGCGCGCCGGTATCCGCCCGCTGACGGGCAACGCCTACAGCATGCTCTACGGGGCGGCGATCCTGCTGGCGGGCTGCTTGGTGGCGGGGCTGCCCTTCAATTTCGACGCCTCGCCGCCGTACGTGGGCGCCCTGCTTTATCTGGCCATCCCCGGGTCGGTGATCGGCTTCACGGCCTATCTGACGCTGGTCGGCCGCATGGGTCCGGCGCGCGCCGCCTATTGCACCGTGCTTTTCCCGGTCGTGGCGCTCAGCGTGTCCACCGTGGCCGAGGGCTATCGGTGGACGCCAGTCGCGCTGCTGGGCCTGGTGCTGGTGATGGTCGGCAACCTGCTCGTCTTCACGAAATGGTCGCCGTTCGCGCGGCGCGCGGGAATGTCCGGCCCGACCTAGCGCGCCAACCCGCGCAAGCCTTCCAGCAGGCGGTCGACTTCCGCGTCGCTGGTGAGATAGCTGACCGACGCGCGTGCAATGCGCGTCAGGCCGCGGGCCTCCATGTCGAACGGGGTGTAGGGCACGCCGTTGCTGCCGATGACGATGCCCTGTGCCGCCAGTTCGCGCTGCACGGCCACGGCGTCCCGGTCCGCCAGATTGAAGGCCACCAGGCCCGAGCGCTCGCGGCCCTGGTCCAGCACGGCGATGCCCGGAATGGCCGCCAGTTCGCTGCGCAGCGCCTGGGCGCGGGCGTCGATGCTCGCGCGGATGGCGTCCAGGCCGAGGTCCAGCGCTTCCCGCAAGGCGTTGGCCAGGCCGCAGCGCAGCGCCAGCGAGTTTTCGGCGGATTCCAGGCGCGCGGCGTCCGGGCGCAGCATGGGCCGTCCGTCCGCGCCCAGCGGCGCGGAATGGCTGTCCACGAAGGCGGGGGTGAGCTGGTCCAGAAAGCCGCGCCGCACATACAGCAGCCCCGTCCCGCGCGGGCCGCGCAAGGCCTTGCGGCCGGCGCCGCTCAGCACGTCGCAGCCAATCTGCGCGACGTCCACCGGGATCTGGCCCACCGCTTGCGCGGCGTCCACGAAATACGGAATACCGTGCTTGCGCGCCACGCGCCCGATGGCGGCGGCGGGGTTGATGAGGCCGCCGTTGGCGGGCAGCCAGGTCAGCGCGATCAGGCGGACCTTGCCGTCCAGCATGGCCTCCAGCGCGTCCGCGTCCACGCATCCGCTGTCGTCCGACGGGATGGCTTCCACGGTGGCGCCCGCGCGTTCCGCAGTGAACCGCATGGCGGCCAGGTTGCCGCCCCATTCGTGGCGGGCGACCAGGATGCGGTCGCCAGGCCGCCAGGCGGGCAGCGCGGCGAAGGCGGCGCCCCATCCCTGCGAATTGCCGCCGGTGAGCGCGATCTCATCGGTTTGTGCATTGAGCAGTTCCGCGGCGAGGGTACGGGCTGTTTCGGTGAGTTCGCGGGATGCCACGCCCGCCTCCATCGGGCCCTGCGCGGCCTCACGCGCCAGGTGCGCATGGATGGCTTGCAGCGTGGCCGTGGAAGGCAGCGAGGCGCCGGCGTGATTGAAGTGCACGGTGCTGCGCGTGCCGGGCGTCAGATCGCGCAACGCCGCTACGGCGCGTGGGGTCAGGGGGGCGGACATGGCGGTTCCTGTTGGGATCAGGCCTGGGTGAGCGCAATGACGGCTTCGACTTCCACGGCCACGCCCTGGGGCAGGGACGCCACGCCGACGGCGCTGCGCGCGTGGCGGCCGGCGTCGCCGAAGACTTCGACCATCAGGTCGGAGGCGCCGTTGGCGACCGCGCTCTGGCGGTTGAAGTCCGGCGTGCTGGCCACGAACACGCCCAGCCGCACGACGCGCGCCACGCGGTCCAGGCGGTCGCCCGTGGCGGCGGCGATCTGCGCCAGGATGCCCAGCGCGGACAATCGCGCCGCCTCGATGCCGTCGGCATCGGACACCTGGTTGCCCAATTGGCCCAGATGTGCGGCCTTGCCGCCCTTGCGGGATATCTGGCCCGAGATATAAAGCAGATTGCCTTCCTGGACGAAGGGGACGTAGTTCGCGGCCGGGGCGGCGGCGGCTTCAAGGGCAAGGCCAAGTTCGGCAACGCGGGCGGAAATGGTACGGGTCATATCGGTTCACCTGGTAGAGAAGATGCGGGAAAGTTCACAAACCACCCCGATGCTATCGGCCATGGCGCCGCCTGACCAATCAATTCTTGCTCTTTCCACGCGGCAGGAGGCAATGCGTACCGCCATGACGGGCTTCGGCCCCAATGCAAAAAGCCCGCAAGCAAACGCTGCGGGCTTTTTTAAGGGTACTGCGGGTACTGCAAAATTCTTGGCTCCCCGAGCTGGGCTCGAACCAGCGACCTGCGGATTAACAGTCCGTCGCTCTACCGACTGAGCTATCGGGGAACAGGTAGAGGGGCCGAATTATGCACAAAAATCGAGAAGAATGCAAAGCGGCCCGTGAAAAGGCCGGGTCCGGCGCGCGCCTCCAGCCTGCGCCGGGCTCATCACCACAAAAACCTGATGCCCGCGTGTCCGGCCAGGCTGTGTCCTGACCCGCGATCGACGGAAATGTTGTATTCGCCGCTCACGAAGACGCTGACGTTCTTCTTCAGTTCGCCGGACACGCCGACGCCGAGCTGCGTCCATGTGCTGCCAAGACCGGGAGCCAGGGTCGTGGGGCTGGAGCCATCCAGGGCCGCGAAGGTCGTGCGGCTTTCGGTGTCGAACGTGTGCCACAGATTGGCCTTGGCCCAGGTCTTGACGGTTCCGCCGTCGCGCGTGATCCAGTCTTTCGTCAGGCGGCCGCCGATGCGCCCGGAGACGGCATCGACGTCGCCAAAGCTGACCAGGCCGTAGCGGTCGGCGGCGTTTGCGATCTTGTTGTGCTGATAGACTAGCTGGGCCTGAGGCTCGATGGCGTAGTCCATTCCCAGCGGGATCCGGTAGCCGGTTTCCAGCGAGGCGGCGAGCCCATATCCGTCCGTGTCCAGCCGTTCGCCGTTCACGGATTTCGATTGGATGTCGCCGTATCGGGTGGCCTGGACGATCGCATCGGTATGCCAGCCGCCGTCGGTCTTGTGGTTCCAGTATCCGCCGATCGAGTAGCCGGTCATGTCGATGGTTCCCGCGCGGGATCCGTTCACGCCATATACCGTGCTGTTCAGCTGCCCCAGCCCCGCGTAGGCGCCAAGCACGTGATTGCCGGTGCGATAAAGATCGACGCCCGCCTGGACACCGGCGATCCCGTAGTCGTAGGAAGCGCCCTGGCTCGTGAAGCTGCCCAGGCGGTCCGCGGGGGTGCGTCCGCCATCGTTGTCGAAGGTACCGGTTTCCCCGAACACTCTTCCCCATGCGGACGGCTTGTCATTGCAGGTTTCGGCGCGGTCCGTGCGTTGGCGCTTGGTCCGTGCATCGTCCTGGCACGCGAGATCGGGCTGGCGAATCTCGGAAGTGCCAAGCATCGCCAGGTCAAAGCGATTGGCGAGCCTGGAGATCGTCATGTTCAACGGCACTTCAGCGCGGAAGTCCGGCGTTTCCCCGTCGATCCGCGTGCTGCGCAGATACCAGTCTCCATTCGCCGCATCGGCCCCCAGTCCATTCTGCGATAGCTTGTATTCGTATGCCCCCGCGGCAATCCGGCCGGCTTGCGTGAACTGGCCTTCCGAGGCTCCCTGCACGTCGATCAGCAGGATGCCATTGCCCGTGGTCTGGGCGCCCAGCCCGCCGGCGGACGGCTTGACGGTGACATTCGTGGCGCCCGAGGTGTTGCCCTGGACGACCATCTTGTCCGTTGGCGACGTATCGGCGCCAAGAAGCGTATTGAACGCGATGGTGCCACCCCTGCCGACATAGTCTCCCGCGACGGTCAGGACGGCGCCCGGCGCGGTGTCAGCGCCCATGGACACCACGCCCGCGTTGGCAAGGCCGCCTATGGTCTGGCTGAAGCCCGCCAGATCCAGGTTGGCGTTCGGCGCGATGTCGACCGTGGACCTTGCGCTCAACGCATTGCGGGCGCCGGCCCGCAGGCTGCCGGCTACGACATCGGTGTTGCCTGAATAGGTGTTGCTGCCGCCAAGCACGGTCGTGCCGGCGCCAATCTGCCTGACGGAGCCGCCGCCGGAAATCGCGCCGTCGAATGCAAGGGTGTCGGACCGGTTGAACGCAAGAATGCCGTTGTTCTGGACGGCGCCGACGACGGACCCCGACGCGCCGCCATCGCCAAGCTGCAGGGTTCCTGCCGAGATCGTGGTGCCGCCGGCATAGCGGTTTGCGCCGGTCAGTGTCAGCGTCCCGTCGCCCGCTTTCGCGAGCGCGCCGGGCCCGGCGATGGCCTGGCTGATGGTCGTATCGAAGGCCTGCGTGTCGATGGTGCCGCCCAGCGCATCCAGGGTGATCGCGCGTGCGGTTCCCAGATCGAAGCCCGACGCGAATTTCAGCGCCCCGCCATTGAAGGTCAATCCGCCCGAGGGCGCGCCCAGGTTGCTGTCGGAAGCTACCTGCAGTGCGCCGCCCGATATCAGCGTGCCGCCGGTATACGTATTGGCGCCGCCAAGCGCCAGCGTCCCCAGGTCGGACTTCTCAAGCCGTACATTGCCCGCCAGCGACGAATCGATCGTTGCCGTCATGCCCAGGCCTGCCAGGGTTCCATCGCCGACGCGGATGACGGAATCGCCGGGACGGGCTGCGCTTGTCTCGGCAAGCACGATGTTGCCGCCACCGACCGTGTAGCCATCGACGGCGAATTGCATGCCGCCCGCGCTTACCTGCCCGAGGCCATTGTCGACGGCGACGGTTCCGGGGGCGCCCTGGAACACGGCGAAGGCGCCGTTGCTCCAGGGCGCATTCACGGCGCCCGTGCTTTCCGTCCAGTTGTCGTTGCTGCCGGCGCCCGTCTGCCATGTTCCGGAGCCGCCGTTCACGACGCTATCGTCCCGGGCGCCGGTGCCGTCCCAGAAATTGAGCGCGAGCCCCGTTGCGTTGACCAGATTGACCTGATGGGCGACGGACGTCTGGACGCCGAGCGTGGTGCCGGCGGGGACGGCGCCAAGCGCCAGCCCATTGTTGACCAGCGACCCCGCATAGTTGAAGACGCGGTATATGCCGGGCCCGAACGTGCCGCCGGACGCCTGGGTCACATTCAGCGTCCCGTCCAAAGCGAGGTCTCCTCCAACCGCCACGAGGTCGTTGAAGGCGCCGCCGGGAACGTCAGGCTGGCCGAAGCTGTAGTCCAGAAGGGAGGCGCCGTTCAGATAGAGATTGCCGTTGACCGACAGGGTGCCGATGGCCCCGCCGGGGGCTCCGGGCGCCAGCGTTGCGCCATTGGCGACAGTGACGTCTCCGCCTATCGTGCCGCCGCCGCCCAGCACGGCGCCGGCGTCCACGGTGGTCGAACCGATGGCGGCGGATTGGTCGCCATTGATGTACAGCCCGCCGCCCGCAACCGTCGTCGAACCCAGATAGCTGTTGGCGCCGCCCAGAATCGTCGTGCCGGTCCCGGCCTGGCGAATCGCGCCCGCGCCCGAGATCACGCCGTCGAAGGCGATACCGTCCGACCGGTCGAACACCAGAGTCGCGTCGTTCTGGACATTCCCGATGATCGAGCCCGATGTGCCGCCATCGCCGATGCGCAAGGTGCCAGCGGCAATGCGGGTGCCGCCGGTATAGGTGTTGCCGGCCGTCAGCGTGGTGGTGCCGGTGCCCATTTGGCTGAGCGCGCCGTTGCCCGAAATCAGGCCGCCGAACGTCAGGTCGCTGGACCGGTTGAACGCAAGGACGCCATTGTCGAGGACATTGCCCACGATCGATCCCGAGGCGCCGCCATTGCCGACCTGCAACGTTCCGGCCGAGATGACCGTCCCGCCGGCGTAGTTGTTCGCGCCCGTCAGCGTCAGGACGCCGCTGCCTTCCTTGGTGAGCGCGCCGGGGCCGGTGATGTTTTGCGTGACCGTCGTCTGGAAGCCCTGCGTATCGATCGTGCCGCCGGCTTCCTGGATTGCGACGGAGCGTATGGCGCCAAGATCGAAGCTGGAGCCAAATCGAAGCGCGCCGCCATTGAACGTCACGCCGCCGCCGGCCGCGCCCAGATTATTGTCGGCCGAGACTTCGAGCGCGCCACCGGCGAGCAGCGTGCCGCCCGTGTAGGTGTTGACGCCGCCAAGGACGAGAGTGCCCAGGTCGGACTTTTCAAGCTGGACCGTTCCCGATAGCGCGGCGTCGATGGCCGCGGTCATGCCGGCGCCAGCCGTCGTGCCGTCACCAACACGAATGCCAGCGATCCCGGGCCGGGCGGGGTCCGTCTCCACCAGGACGAGACCGTCCCCGCTGACGGCATATCCGCCGGCCGCAAACTGCATGCCGCCTGCAATCACCTGCCCACGGGTGTTGTCCACGATGACCGATCCCGGCGACGCCTGGAAGATCGCGAACGAACCGGACGCCCAAGGGGCATTCGCCGCGCCCGCGCTGTCCGTCCAGTTGTCGTTGCTGCCTGGGCCTGCCTGCCATAGCCCGGAGCCGCCGCTTATGATGCCGTCGTTTCGAGCGCCGGTCCCGTCCCAGAAATTCAGCGTAATCCCCGCCGAATTGATGATGTTGACCTGATTGGCGACCGATGTCTGGACCAGCAGCGGAGGTCCGATCGGCGCGGTGCCGATGGCAAGCTGGTTGTCGATCAGCGATCCCGCGTAGTCGAAGACCCGATAGACGCCAGGGCCGAAACTGCCCCCGGGTGTTTCGCTGACGTTGAGCATGCCGTCGAGCGTGAGGTTGCCGCCTACGATCACCCGGTCGTTCAGCGCCCCGCCTGGAACATTGGCCTGGCCGAAGCTGAAGTGCAGACTGGAACCGCTGTTCAGCCCTAGATTGCCGTTGATCGCCAACGTGCCGACCGACCCGGCAGCGCCGCCGGGCGACAGGGACGCGCCATTCGCGACCTCGACATTGCCGCCGATGATGCCGCTGCCGGCCAGTTCAGCGCCTGCGCCCACGGTGGTCAGGCCCGTGGCTCCGGTCTGGTTTCCGTTGATGAACAGGGTGCCGTTGGTAATCGTGGTTTCGCCGGCGTAGCTGTTGTTGCCGGACAGCGCCGTGGAGCCGGTCCCGATCTGACTGACCGTGCCCGAGCCCGCGATCAAACCGCCAAAACTGAATGCGTCGGAACGGTCGAAGGCAAGGACGCTGTTGTTCAGGACGCCGCCCATGATCGAGCCCGACGTGCCGCCATTGCCGACCCGCACGGTGCCGGCCGAGATCGTGGTGACGCCCGCGTAAGTGTTCGCCCCCGTCAGCGTGAGGGTGCCGCTGCCCTGTTTGGTGAGCGCGCCCGGTCCGGTGATGCCTTGGGTCACGGTCGTCGAGTAGGCCTGCGTGTCGATCGTGCCGCCCAGGCTGTCGAGCGACAGCGCCCTGGCCGATCCAGGATCGAAGGCCGAACTCAGTTGCAGGGTGCCGCCGTTGAAGCTCAGCCCGCCCGCGGAAGCGCCCAGCGCGTTGTCCGCCGCTGCCTGCAGCGTGCCGCCAGAAAGGCGGGTGCCGCCCGCATAGGTGTTGGCCCCGCCAAGCACCAGCGTGCCGGCGCCGGCTTTGTCGAGCGCACCTGTCCCGCCGACGACGCCGTTCAGGGTCAGGACCGTGGCGGGATCGACTTCGATGGTGCCGCCGCCTGCGTTCAGGACCGTGGATCTGGATGTGGCGAAGCTTGCCGTGGTCTTCAGCGATGCGCCGTTGTCGAGCGTCAGCGATGCCGCGGAGGCGCCCAGGCTGGCATCGCTGGCGATCTGAAGCTTGCCGCCAGAAACCGTCCAGGGCGTGAGGGTCGCGGTCGAGCCGATCAGCGCCCATGTCCCGGCGCCGGTTTTTCCAAACGTGGAAAAGCCCTGGAATTTTCCGCCTAGTTGCGAGACGTCCAGGATGGTGGAATCGGAGGTGCCCAGGGGGTTGCTGGCGAGGTCGGTGCCCGCCCCGCCGAGCACGAAGCGGTTACCTCCCGAACCGGCTACGTTGCCGGTGAGTGCCCAGCCCTGCCGTAATTCGAGCGTATTGGCGCCTCCGGTAAAGGTGATCGCATTGGCGCGTATCGTGCTGTTGCCGTTCAAGCCGCCGGCGATCGAACCGGCGTTGATGATGTTCAGGTCGGAGCCCAGCACGCCGGCGCCGCCGGCGGCGGCCGAGCTGCCGTTCGTGCCGGTCGCGCCACCATTGCCGCCCCGGATCGAGCCAGAGTTCGTAAGCTGGAAGCCCGAACCGCGCACGCCGGCGCCGCCCGTGCCGCCCAGCCTGCCGGACCCGGCGTCCACGCCGTTCCCGCCATTGCCGCCATCGCCCCCGGCGATGGAGAATCCGTTGTCGATATTCACCGCGGTGCTGATCAGGCCCGAACCGCCGCCGCCGCCAAAGCCCGCGCCGCCATGGCCCAGGGGCGCGCCGCCATTGCCCCCGCTGCCGCCGCTGATGTTGCCGCCGACGATCGTGGAGCCCGACCCGGTGATGACGGCGCCTGCGCCGCCTCCACCGCCGCTGCCGGCGTCGCCGCCGGCATTCGCATTGGCGCTTTGAGGGGTGCCGCCATTGCCGCCGCGCCCGCCCGTGATCGGGCCCGAAACGCCGTCCAGCAACGACCCGTTGAAACCGTCGCCACCGCCTCCACCGCCGCCAGCGCCGATTCCTTGAAGACAGCCTCCACAGACCGCTGCCCCGCCCGCGCCGCCGTTTCCACCGTTGGGGTTGGCGCTGGTACCGGCGGTGCCGCCGGCGCCGCCCGCACCGGGCACGCCGCCCGAGACGGCATGGCCCGCGCTGCCCGCGCCGCCATTGCCGTTCGATCCGTTCTGTCCGGGATTCACGTTGGGGCTGCCGGCGCCGCCCAGCCCGCCGGTTCCCCCGCCTCCGCCGGCGCCGCCATTGATGCCGATCCCGCCCGACGATGCGCTGTTGCCGCCGCCGTTCCCCTCCGCCAGGACAGGAATGGGCGACAGCAGCATGACCGCCGCCGTGATGGAGAGAAGTCCGCCGGTAAAGGATCCACCTGCGCCGATGGCCCCGGCCGCGGATGCGGGCGGGTTGCGCCTACGGCCGCTCAAGCTGGGGGGGATGGGTTCTTGGGTTGGCGTCCCGGCCGACGGGGTGTCCGTCCCGGAATCGTCAACGACAGCGCCGGATAAGGCGCGGGTAAATGACGCGATTTGCATGCTTGGCCGATATTTACAGGGCCCGCCCGGCAGGCGGTGAAAAACCCGTTCTCGTTGCCGAGAATACTCCGGCGCAAGCGTCCGCGTGGGTAAATATTGCCAGTTTTCGGTGAAGATGAGCGTTATTGAGCGATTTTCGAATATTTATGAGGCCGCGTGGACCGCGATCGGCGCTGCTGCGGAGCGGGGTGCGAGGCGCCGTAATCCCTTATGATGGGCGCCGAAAGGCTCGCGACCTCTCTTGTCTTTTCTGGACTTACCTATGTCTTCGTTCGACATTCAATTGCTGCTCACCGCCCTGGTGAGCGTTTTGGTGCTGGTCGCGCTTATCGTCTCGCGCATCCGCATGCATCCGCTGCTGGCGCTCCTCATCGTTTCCATCGGCGTCGGTTTCGCGACAGGCATGTCGCCCGTGGCCATCGTCAAGAATCTGACGGACGGCGCGGGCAAGACCTTGGGCGCGGTGGGCGTGGTGATTGCGCTTGGCGCCATGCTGGGCAAGATCCTGGCGGATTCGGGCACGACCGAGCGCCTGGCCAACGCCATCCTGCGCCACACCTCGGCGCGCATGATTCCCTGGGCCATGACGCTGGTGGCTTTCGTCATCGGCATCCCCATGTTCTTTGAAGTGGGGCTGGTGGTGATGCTGCCGCTGATCTTCAGCGTGGCGCGCAAGCTGGAGAGCCAGGAACGCTTCAAGGGGTCGGCCTATGTCTATGTGGGCGTGCCGGTGATTTCGGCCCTTGCGGCCATGCACGGCATGGTGCCCCCGCACCCTGGACCGCTGACCGCAATCGCCACCCTGAAGACCACGGTCGGTCCGACCATGATCTATGGCTTCATCGCGGCGCTGCCGGCCATGGTCTTTGGCGGGCCGCTGTACGGCGCGTTCATCGCGCCGCGCATGACGACGCGCCCTGACGAAGCCCTGCTCGACCAGTTCACCGCAACCAAGGAAGGCGCGGCCGGCGACGCCGCGCCCAGCGTGGGCCTGGGCGTTCTGGCGGCCCTGCTGCCCGCGCTGTTGATGCTGGTGCATGCCCTGGCCGAGATGCTGCTGCCCAAGGATTCAAGCGTGACGCACGTCGCCGCCTTCCTCGGAAATCCCGTGGTCGCGATGTTGCTGGGCGTGCTGTTCGCAGCAGTGACGCTGGTTGCGCTACGTGGAGGCGATGCGGAGAAGTTGCGCGGCGCGCTTGGCCAAAGCCTGAAGCCGATCGCCGGCATCATGCTCATCATTGCCGGCGGCGGCGCTTTCCAGCAGGTGCTGACCAGCGCCAAGGTCGGCGATGCCATCGTGCACCTGACGCACCAGTTCGCCTTTCCGCCGCTGATCCTGGGCTGGCTGATCGCCATGCTGTTGTCGGTATCCACCGGCTCAGCCACGGTCGGCATCGTGGGCGCCGCCGGTCTGCTGGCGCCGCTGGCCGGCGCCGATCCCACCTTGAACCTGCCGCTGCTGGCGCTGTCGATCGGCTGCGGCTCGCTGTTCTTCAACTACGCCAACCACGCCGGCTTCTGGATGGTGAAAGAGTCGTTCGGCATGACCATGGGCGAAGCCACCAAAACAATCTCGGTGGTGCAGTCCATCGTCTCGCTGGTGGGACTGGCCATGGTCCTGCTGTTCAACATGTTGCCGCCGCTGGGCTGAGGCGATGCCGGGGCGATGCTCAGCATGGCCACGCAAAAGAAAAAAGCCCAACCGGGTGGTTGGGCTGGATGGCTTGATCTGGTGGTGCCGGGTCTGGGCTTATGCCGGGACCAGCTTTTTCAGGGGTGACGGCGGGCCGGCATCTTCGCGTGCTCCCTGCCTGATGCCCGCACTTCCGCTGGTAATTGCACGCACGCCAAAGTCCGTAAGCGTCAATTCGTGGACTTTGATCACTGCACCAGGTTTGGAAATGAGTTTGGACTCTTTGACGAAAGTCTCAGACGGCTTCTTGTTGGCAGTGTTCATATCAATAAGTGAGCGAGGTCACTCGAATCAGAGAACAAGACTTCTCTAGGCCATTTCTTTTGCCAGAAGCGCTTTTTTTGTGCCCCCGGAAGATGATTTGCAATCATGCCGGCAAGCCTCCTCGAGCCAGAGAGTGCCACGGTTCTAGTCTAGCGCGGCGTGGGAAAGGCGCGGGCTGTCTTTACGGCAGGGGTGCGCAAATCAGACCGAAGCCACGGCCTCCGCGAAAGAGAGGCTCGTGCAGGGCCTCAGCACTCGCTGAAGGCCGCACGCGTGCACCCCGAAACGACACAAACGAAAAAGGCCGATTCGCAAGGAATCGGCCTGGATCGTGGATCTGGTGGTGCCGGTGAAAGGAATCGAACCCTCGACCTTCTCATTACAAGTGAGCTGCTCTACCAACTGAGCTACACCGGCACGGCGTGCCGGGGCACGCGCAGGGACTGCATTGTAATGAAAAAAATGCAGGCCCTGCTTCGGGGGACGTTATTTGACGATGGTCAGGCGCGGACGCTTGGGTTCGTCGTCGTCGTTGCCGCCGCCGTCGCCTTCGGGGGCGGCATTGGCATCGGGGCCTTCTTCGGGCGCGGCGGCGTTTGCCGTCGTGCCCTGGGCGCCGGCCTCGGGCGGTTCGTAGGGCTGCACTTCAAAGCCCATGCCCGCTCCGGTTTCGCGCGCGTAGATGGCGCTGACGGCGCCCACGGGTACGTAGACGTTTTCGGTCACGCCGCTGAAGCGGGCCTGGAATTCGATGAATTCATTGCCCAGCACCAGACGGTTGGTGGCCAGCGTGCCCACGTTCAGTGTGATCTGCCCGTCGCGCACATGCGCCACGGGCACCATCGTGTGCTCGTCGACCTGCACGGTGATGTACGGCGTGTAGCCGTTATCGGTGCACCATTCGTGCAACGCGCGGATCAGATACGGTTTGGTCGAAGTTTCACCCATCACACAGCCAGCCTTAACGACGCATTACTTTTTCCGAAGGCGTCAGCGCTTCGATGTAGGCCGGACGCGAGAAGATGCGTTCAGCGTACTTTTGCAGCGGAGCCGCGTTCTTGGGCAGTTCGATGCCGTAGTGATCCAGGCGCCACAGCAGCGGAGCCACGGCCACGTCGAGCATGGAGAATTCCTCGCCCAGCATGTACTTGTTCTTCAGCAGCATGGGAGCCAGCTGGGCCAGGCGGTCGCGGATGTTCTGGCGGGCGTTGGCCAGCTTCTTCTCGTCGGGCTTGGCGCTGCGGTCTTCCAGCGTCGAGACGTGAACGAACAGTTCTTTCTCGAAGTTGTAGAGGAACAGGCGGGTGCGGGCGCGCATGACCGGGTCGGCGGGCATGAGCTGCGGGTGCGGGAAGCGCTCGTCGATGTACTCGTTGATGATGTTCGACTCGTACAGGACCAGGTCGCGTTCGACCAGAATGGGCACTTGACCGTACGGGTTCATCACCGAGATGTCTTCGGGCTTGTTGTACAGGTCGATGTCGCGGATCTCGAAATCCATACCCTTTTCGAACAACACGAAGCGGCAGCGTTGCGAAAACGGACACGTGGTTCCGGAATAGAGCACCATCATGGCGGTAAGTCCTTTATGAAAAACGAAAGGCCAGCGCCTAAATCTAGCAGGCGCTGGCCCCAATTGCCAGACGGGATAGGCATTACAGCCCTATCCGCCTCTTCCGGCCCCTTTTTAAAAAGAGGGCCGGTTGGGAACCTGGCGGGGCGTTGCGGTTAGCGCACGTGTTTCCAGTACGAGGCATTCAGGCGCCACGTAACAAAGAAGAACAGCAGCAGGAACAACATGACACCGACGCCGATGCGGACACGCAGTGTCTGGACCGGCTCGGCCATCCAGGACATAAACGCGGTCAGGTCGGCGACGTCGTTGTCGTATGTTGCGACTTGGGCCGGGTTGGCGGCCTTAAATTTGGCATCGAAGGTGGCATGGCCGTGGTAGTTGTCTACCGGTTCGGCCTTGACCGTGGAAAAACCCTGTGCATCGTACACCGTCGTGACGCGTTCCCAGGATTTGGGGGTGCCTTCCTTGCCTTCCACTTCATGCATGGCGACGGTCGTGAGCTCGCGCGGACCCTGATCTTGCCAGAGGGCGTGAGGCATGCCGACGGACGGGAAAACCAGGTTGTTCCAGCCCGTGGCACGCGACGTGTCGCGGTAGAAAGTGCGCAGGTAGGTGTAGATGTAGTCCGAGCCCGAGGGGCCGGCGTTCACGGATTTGGCGCGCGCGATCACGGACAAGTCCGGGGGCGTCGTGCCGAACCATTGCTTGGCGTCCTTGGCGGTCATGGCGACGTGCATCATGTCGCCCACCTTTTCGCCGGTGAACAGCAGGCTTTCCTTGATTTGCTGGTCGGTCAGCCCGATGTCCTTGAGCTTGTTGTAGCGCATCGAGGATGCGCTATGACAGTTCAGGCAGTAGTTGACGAACAGCTTGGCTCCGTTCTGAAGCGACGCCATGTCGTTGACGCGGTACGGCGCCTTGTCCAGCGGAAAGCCGCCTCCGGCGGCGAATGTAGCGGTACACGTGAGCATCAAGGCCACGGCACCAATCAGCTTCTTGATCATGGTTAGTCCGTTATTCTCGTGGGCTCAGTGGGCGTGGAACGTGACGCGATCGGGCAGTTGCTTGAAAGTGCCAAGGCGGCTCCATACCGGCATCAGGAAAAAGAATGCCAGGTACAGCAGCGTGCCGATCTGCGACGTGATGTTCAACGGCGGACTGGGCGGCTGCGTACCGATGTAGCCAAGCACCAGGAAGTTGACCATGAAGATGCCGTAGATCCACTTGTGCCACGTGGGGCGGTAGCGGATCGACTTGACCGGCGAATGGTCCAGCCAGGGCAGGAAGAACAGGATGACGACGGTGCCACCCATGGCGACCACACCCCAGAACTTGGCGTCGATGACGCGCAGCAGCACGGCGACGACGATCAGGATGCCGGGGATGGCGACGCGCATGATGCCCTTCAGGTTGCTCTTGACGAGCAACGCGATGGCGCCCAGCACCGATGCACCCGCCAGCACCCACGTGAATTCGTCGGTCGTGGCGCGCAGCATCGAGTAGAACGGCGTGAAGTACCAGACCGGGGCGATGTGCGGAGGCGTCTTCAGCGAGTCGGCAGGAATGAAGTTGTTGAACTCGAGGAAGTAGCCGCCCATTTCCGGCGCGAAGAACACGATGGCCGCGAACACGAGCAGGAAGCCCGCCACGCCCACCAGGTCATGGACCGAGTAGAACGGGTGGAACGGGATGCCGTCCTTCGGGCGGCCGTACTTGTCCTTCGGGCCCTGCTTGATCTCGATGCCGTCCGGGTTGTTGGAGCCCACTTCGTGCAGCGCCACCAGGTGAGCAGCGACCAGGCCCACCAGCACCAGCGGAATGGCGATGACGTGGAAGGCGAAGAAGCGGTTCAGCGTGGCGTCCGACACGACGTAGTCGCCGCGGATCCAGATGGACAGTTCAGGGCCGATGAACGGAATGGCCGCGAACAGGTTCACGATCACCTGGGCGCCCCAATACGACATCTGGCCCCACGGCAGCAGGTAGCCGAAGAAGGCTTCGGCCATCAGACAGAGGAAGATCGCGACGCCGAAGATCCACACCAGTTCGCGGGGCTTGCGGTAGGAACCGTAAAGCAGCCCGCGCAGCATGTGCAGGTAGACGACGACGAAGAACATCGACGCGCCGGTGGAGTGCATGTAGCGCACCAGCCAGCCCCACGGGACTTCGCGCATGATGTATTCGACGGATTGGAACGCGCGTTCGGCATCCGGCTTGTAGTGCATGACCAGGAAGATGCCGGTCACGATTTGCAGCACCAGCACCAATAGGGCCAGCGAGCCAAAAAAATACCAGAAGTTGAAATTCTTCGGTGCGTAGTACTCGGACAGATGGGCTTTCCAGGTGGATGTCACCGGAAAGCGCCGGTCCAGCCAGCCCAACAGGCCTGTCGTCTCGACGGTTTTCTCGCCAGCCATGTAACGGCTCCTTCTCTAATACGTGGCGTATTGTTTTACTTACGTAATTCGGGAAAAAAGCGCGACGCGAGCGTCAGGCCTTGTTGTCTTCATCGACGCCCACGATGATGCGGGTGTCGCTGAGATATTGGTACGGCGGAACTTCGAGATTGTCGGGAGCGGGCTTGTTCTTGAACACCCGGCCGGCCAGGTCGAACGTGGAGCCGTGGCAGGGACAGAGGAATCCGCCTTGCCAGTCCGAGCCCAAGCCGCCGCCGCCACCCGTTTCGAAGTGCGAAGTCGGCGAGCAGCCCAGGTGGGTGCAGATGCCGACGCAGACGAAGAGCTCGGGCTTGCGCGAGCGGCCTTCGTTTTCGGCGTAGGGAGGGGTGAAGCCAGGCCGTTGCGACTGGGGATCGGCCAGCAAGGGATCCAGCGCCTTCAGGCCGGCGAGCTGCTCGGGAGAGCGGTGCATGATCCACACCGGTTTGCCGCGCCATTCGACCGTCTTCATGGTGCCGACGGGGATGTCCCCGACGTCCACTTCCACGGGGGCCCCCGCCGCGCGGGCTTTTTCAGAGGGGGAAAACGTGCTCACAAGCGGCACTGCCGTTGCGACACCTGCTACGCCACCCACCGCACAGGCTGTGGTAACCCAGAAACGTCGCGAAGGATCAGGTGGCAGGTTGGGATCAACCGCACCGTCATCGTCATGCACCAGCGTATCCTGACTCATCTTCCTATCCTTGTTGATGCGCCCGCTCTACGAGTAGCATCACTTCTGCGGCATCGGGTTCGCGGGAATATGTAACAACATAGCAACCGCGTATTATAGGCCAGCCTACTCACAGGCGTATCACGAATGGAGTGCTTTTATGAGCAAAGCGACTGGTTTCGTCAAAGAATTTCGAGATTTCGCTGTAAAAGGCAACGCGGTCGACCTGGCTGTCGGTGTCATCATCGGTGCGGCGTTCGGCAGGATCGTTGATTCCCTGGTCCGGGACATCATCATGCCGCTGGTCAATTTCGTGCTTGGCGGATCGGTCGATTTCTCGAACAAGTTCTACGTCCTGTCGATGCCGGCCGGCTACAACGGCCCCATGACCTACGCCGACCTGGTGAAGGCGGGCGCCAACGTGTTCGCCTGGGGCAATTTCATCACGATCATCATCAACTTCGTGTTGCTGGCGTTCGTGATCTTCTGGATGGTGAAGGCCATCTACAAGGCCCGCGCGAAGGCCGAGGCGGCGCCCGCCGCAACGCCGGAAGACGTGGCCCTGCTGCGCGAGATCCGCGACCTGCTCAAGAAGCCATGACAAAAAGCGCCCTCCGGGGCGCTTTTTCATTGTGCTGGCGGTGAACCGCCAGCGGGCGGGAAGCACGTGCGGCAAGCGCACCGCGGGCGCACGCTAGGCGGGGTTGTCGATGTCCACGAACTCGACCTTGATGCCGAACTGCCGGGCCACGGCCTCGCCCAGCGCCTGTACGCCGTACCGTTCGGTCGCGTGGTGGCCTGCCGCAATGAAGCCCACGCCGGTCTCGCGCGCCAGATGGACGGTGGATTCCGACACTTCGCCGGTGATGTAGACGCTGGCACCCGCGTCCACGGCGTCGCCCATCATGCCCTGCGCGCCGCCCGTGCACCAGGCAATCCGCGCAAGCGGCTGGCCGGGATCGCCCACGACCAGCGGCTGCCGGCCCAGGCGCTCGGCCACCCGTTCGCCGAGCTGGCCCAGGGTTTGCAGGCCGTTGGCCGTGCCCAGCCAGATCAGATTGTCCTGTCCGCAGGTGAGCGGCGAGCCGTCATCGCGCCGTGCCGGAACCAGGTCCAGCACGCGCGCCAACTGGGCGTTGTTGCCCAGCGTGGGGTGCGCGTCCAGCGGCAGGTGGTAGGCGTACAGATTGAGGTCGTTCTTCAGCGTCAGGGCCATGCGGGTACGGCGCGTGCCGATGACGCGGCGGTCTTCGTTGCGCCACAGCCAGCCGTGATGCACCAGCACCGCATCGGCGCCGCGTTCGACCGCAGTGCGCAGCAATGCTTCGCTCGCGGTGACACCGGTGATAATGTGTCCGACTTCGGATCGGCCTTCCACCTGCATCCCGTTGGGACAGTAGTCCTTGAAGCGGGCCGCTTGCAGGGTGTCGTCCAGCCAATTGGCCAGGACGCGGGCGTCGACTTTACTCATTGCTAGTCCTATCAGAAACATGCGCCGATATTGGCTGATATTCGCTCAGGCCGTCACGGTCTGCCTGGCTATTCTATTCGTGGTGACGACCTTGCGGCCCGACCTGCTGCGGCTTGCGGGTCCAGCCACGGCCCAGCAAGCCTCGGCGGCGGGCGGGCTTTCGCCCGCCGGACCCGGCATGGGCGTGGTGTCCTACGCGGACGGCGTGGCCCGCGCGGCGCCCTCGGTCGTCAACGTTTTCACCACCAAGCACGTGAATGTGCCGCTGATTCCGCTGCCCGATGACCCGGTGCTGCGCCAGCTGTTCGGACAGGTGCCCGGGGTGACGCGGCGCGAGGCCTCGACCAGCCTGGGATCGGGCGTGATCGTGAACCAGGACGGCTACGTGCTGACCAATTATCACGTGGTGCAGGCCGCCGACGCGATCGAAGTGGCCTTGACGGACGGCCGCCGCGACACCGCCAAGGTGGTGGGCGCGGACCCGGACACCGACCTGGCGGTGTTGAAGCTGTCGACACTGCGCTCGCTGCCGGCCGCGACGCTGGCATCCGACCGCGGCTTGCGCGTGGGCGATGTGGTGCTGGCGATCGGCAACCCGTTCGGCGTGGGACAAACCACCACGCAGGGCATTGTGTCGGCGCTGGGCCGCAATGGGCTGGGGCTGAACACCTACGAGAACTTCATCCAGACCGACGCCGCGATCAACCCCGGCAATTCGGGCGGCGCGCTGATCGATGCCCAGGGCAACCTGGTGGGCATCAACACCGCCATCTATTCCGAATCGGGCGGATCGATGGGCATCGGCTTTGCCACGCCCATCGAGATTGCGCGCAAGGTCATGGACGAAATCGTCAAGACCGGTGGCGTCAAACGCGGCTGGCTGGGCGTGGAACCGCAGGACGTGACGCCGGAACTGGCCCAGGCCTTCGGCCTGCCTCGCGGCGCGCAGGGCGTGATCATCGCCGGCGTTATGCGCGACGGGCCGGCCGGGCGGGGCGGCCTGCGCGTGGGGGACATCGTGCAGTCGGTCAATGGCAAACGGGTGACGGACACCACCAGCCTGCTGACGGAAATTGCGCAACTGCCGCCGGGCCAGCGTGCCACGCTGGGCATCTTGCGGGCCGGAAAATCCGCGGAGCTGGCGGTGGCGGTGGGCACGCGCCCAGGCAAGCCGCGCTAGGCGGAGGCCGAAGGCCCAGCCAGCCGCGCCCGGGCGCCCAGCCATCCGCAACCGAATGCCGCGCCGCCCGCGTCCCAGCCCGGCGGCCGGGCGCCGAGCCGCCCGCACCCCCACGCGCCCGCCCGCGCCCGCACCCGCCCGCCCGGCGATACGTCCGTGGCCCTTACGCGCCGTCTTGCCTTTCGACGATCAGGCGCACCACCGTCAGGACCTTTCTTTTGGTGCTGTCGGGCAACTGCCGCAGCAGCGTGCAGATTTCGGTGCAGTAGCCATCGCCGTTGCTGTCGGGGTCGTCGTGGACGCGGTGCGCGCGGGCAGGGCCGGAGGCGGGCACCACGCCGTCCGTCAGCCATGGCACGCTGGTGTCCAGCGCGTGCGCCAGGCGGACCAGCGTGCCTCGGGCCGGTGAGTAGCGGTCTTCTTGGCGGGTAAGAATGCGATGGATGCAGGACTGCGGCACGCCGGATATGCGTGCCAGCTGGTTCTGGCTGCGGATTCCGCGCCACCGCATGAGGGTGCGCAGGCGTTGGGCTAGCGACATGACTGCAATGTAGGATTGCAGTCATGCGCGGACAAGAGTGAAACCGTCCTGCTTTTGCGCGGAATGCCCGTTAACGGGGCACGCCGCCCGGCGTCAGTGGCGTTCGGTCAGGGAGTCGGAGGCCGCGTCGTCCGCGGCGCCTTCCTTGGGGGTGACCATGCGGGCGCAGATCAGGCCGACTTCATAGAGCAGGCACAGGGGCACCGCCAGCATGAACTGACTGACCACATCCGGCGGCGTGACCACGGCGGCGATGATGAAGGCGCCCACCACCACATAGCCGCGCGCGGCCCTCAGCTTGGAAAGCTCGACCACGCCCATCTTCACCAGCAGCACCACGACCACGGGCACTTCGAACGTAATGCCGAACGCCATGAACATCGTCATGACGAAGCTCAGGTAGGCCTCGATGTCCGGCGCCGGCGTGATGGACTGCGGCGCGAAGGTGGCGATGAAGTGGAAGACCGTGCGGAACACGACGAAATAACAGAACGCCATGCCCGCGATGAACAGGAAGGTGCTGGAGACGATCAGCGGCAACGCCAGCCGCTTTTCGTGGCGGTACAGGCCGGGCGCCACGAAGGCCCAGGCCTGGTACAGCACCACGGGCAGGGCCACGATGAACGCCGCCATCATGGTGACCTTGACCGGCACCATGAACGGCGTGATGACGCCGGTTGCGATCATGCGCGTGCCTTCCGGCAGCGAGGCCAGCATGGGCGCCGCCAGCACGTCATAGATGGCGGAGGCGCCGGGATAGATGAACAGCACGATGAACACGGCCACCACGGCGCCGACGGCGCGCAGCAAGCGGGTGCGCAGCTCGACCAGATGGGAGATGAAGGTCTCCTGCTGGCCTTCTTCTTGGGATGCGTCCTGGGTCACGACGGTGTTCCGGAGGGCGGGACGGGCTTGGCGGCGGGCGCGGCGTCGTCAGCCTTGGGCGCGCTGGGCGCCGGGGCGGGTTGTTGGGCGGCGGCGGCCGGAACAGGGGCGGACCCGGCTGCGGGCAGGTCCAGATCCAGATTGTGATTCTGTCCAGGCGGCGCGATCGAGCGTCCGGCTTCGGCGCCTGCGTCACCGACGATGACCGGCGCGGCCTTGCCGCTGGCTTCGCGGGCCACTTCGTCGAGTTCCGCGCGGAACTGCTGCACGGGCTCTTGCAAAGAGGCCTGGGTTTCGTTCAGCGATTGCTGGACCCCCTGGGCGGCGTCTTCCATTTCGGTCTTGAACTTGCGCAGTTCGTCGAGTTCGATTTCGCGCTGGATATCGGACTTCACGTCATTGACGTAACGCTGCGCGCGCCCCAGCAGGTGGCCGACGGTGCGGGCTACCTTGGGCAGGCGTTCGGGCCCGATGACGATCAGGGCGACGACGCCGATCACCATCAGTTCAGTGAGGCTGACATCAAACATTCGACGGCCGCTTGGGAATTGAAGCAATAAGGGCCGGCCCTTTCAGGGCGGGCCCGCGGGAGGAGCAGGGGCTCAGGAGTTGGATTTTTCCTTGGCCTGCACGTCGATGGTCTCGCCGGCGACGCGCTGCTGCGCGATCGGTTCGGCGGGCTTGTCGCTGTTGGCGTCCTTCATGCCTTCCTTGAAGCCCTTGACGGCGCCACCCAGGTCGCCGCCGATATTGCGCAGCTTCTTGGTGCCGAAAATCAGAGCGACGATGACCAGAACGACCAACCAATGCCAAATGCTGAAACTACCCATGATGTTTCTCCGAATTACGCAGTGGGCGCCACGCGCCCTTTCCAGGGTCGCGAGCCGCCGATGATATGGAAATGCAGGTGCGGGACTTCCTGGCCGCCTTCGACGCCAGAATTGATCATGATGCGAAATCCGCCGTCATGGCCCGGACGGCAACCGTTCTCGGCGGCAAGCCGCGGTGCCAACGACATCATTCTACCCAACCAACCTGCGTCCTCGCCCGTAATATCCTGCATGGATATGACATGACGTCGAGGAATCAGAAGTAAATGCACCGGTGCGGCCGGATTGATATCGTGAAATGCAACAAAGTCCTGGTCTTCGTAGACCTTTTTGGACGGGATGTCGCCAGCGGCGATCTTGCAAAACAGGCAGTTATCGCTCATGGATTCGGGCTCCGTGGTCAGTCTTGCGGGCGGCTGGCCTTTTCCGCCAGTCCCGACAGCCCTTCGCGGCGGGCAAGCTCGGCCAGCACGTCTTCGGGCCGCAGGTTGAAATGCGTCAACGCCACCAGGCAATGAAACCACAAATCGGCGGTTTCGCTGACGATGCGGTCCGGCACGCCGTCCTTGGCGGCCATGACCAGTTCCGTGGCCTCTTCTCCGATCTTCTTCAGGAACGAGTCCGGGCCCTTGGCCAGCAGCTTGGCGGAATAGGAGGCCTTGGGATCGCCGCCATTTTCGGGGCGCCGGGTTTCCAGGGTATCGGCGATGCGGGCCAGGATGTCGGCCGCGCTCAGGGCTTGATCGGTCATTTGTAGATCAGTTCGGGGTCTTTGAGCACCGGGTCCACCGTGACCCAGGATGCCTGGTCCGTCTGGCCTTCCAGGCGGCGGAAGAAGCAGCTTGCGCGGCCGGTGTGGCAGGCGATGCCGCCTTCCTGGTGGACTTTCAGAAGGATCACGTCGCCGTCGCAATCCAGGCGCAGTTCGTGCACTTCCTGGACGTGGCCGGATTCCTCGCCCTTGCGCCACAGGCGCTGGCGCGAGCGCGACCAATACACCGCGCGCCCGGTGGCGGCGGTTTCCGACAGGGATTCGCGGTTCATCCAGGCCACCATCATGATCTGGCCGTTGTCGGCGTCTTGGGCGATGGCGGGGATCAGGCCGTTTTCGTCGAAGACGACGTCGGCCATCCAGGCGGGTTCGTTGCTCATAGTCAGTCCAATCGTACTGCGATGCCCTGTTCGGCCATGAAACGCTTGCACTCGCCGACGGTATGCTGGCCAAAATGGAAGATGCTGGCCGCCAGCACCGCGCTGGCGCGGCCGGTGGTGACGCCGTCGGCCAGATGCTGCAGGTTGCCCACGCCGCCGGAGGCGATGACGGGCACCGGCACGGCGTCGGACACGCTGCGGGTCAGTTCCAGGTCGAAGCCGGACTTGGTGCCGTCGCGGTCCATGCTGGTCAGGAGGATCTCGCCCGCGCCATAGGCGGCCATGCGGCGCGCCCAGGCCACGGCGTCCAGCCCGGTGGCCTTGCGGCCGCCGTGGGTGAAGACTTCCCAGCGCGCGGGTTCGCCGGGTGCCGACACGCGGCGCGCGTCGATGGCCACCACCACGCATTGCGAGCCGTGGTAGTCGGACGCGGCGCGGACCAGGTCGGGGTTGGCGACCGCGGCGCTGTTGATGCTGATCTTGTCGGCGCCGGCGTTCAGCAAGCGCTGGATGTCGGACACCTGGCGCACGCCGCCGCCCACCGTCAGCGGGATGAAGACCTGCGACGCGACCTGCTCGATGATGGGCAGGATCAGGTCGCGGCCATCGCTGGTGGCGGTGATGTCCAGGAAGGTCAGTTCGTCGGCGCCCTGCTCGTTGTAGCGGCGGGCGATTTCGACGGGGTCGCCGGCATCGAGCAGGTTGACGAAGTTCACCCCCTTGACGACGCGGCCGGCCGTGACGTCAAGGCAGGGGATGATGCGGCGGGTCAGCGCGTTCTGCAAAGGTGCGCCGGCCCCGGGGGTGCTGCGGGAAGTGGTCATTTTGCCAGTTCGTCGGCGCGGGCCTGCGCGGCCTGGAAGTCGAGCGTGCCTTCGTAGATGCTGCGGCCCAGGATGGCGCCTTCGACGCCCTCTTCCTCGACGGCGCACAGGGCTTCGATGTCCTGGATGCCGGCGATGCCGCCCGAGGCGTACACGGGGATGCGGACGTGCTGCGCCAGGCGGACCGTGGCGTCCACGTTGACGCCCGACAGCATGCCGTCGCGGCCGATGTCGGTGTAGATGATGGCTTCGCAGCCATAATCTTCGAACTTCTTGGCCAGATCCAGCACGTCGTGGCGGGTCAGCTTGCTCCAGCCGTCGGTGGCGATCTTGCCGTCGCGGGCGTCCAGGCCGACGATGATCTGGCCGGGGAAGGCGCCGCAGGCGTCTTGCAGGAAGCCCGGGTTCTTGACCGCGGCGGTGCCGATGATCACGTACGAAATGCCGGCGTCGAGATAGCGTTCGATGGTGTCGAGGTCGCGGATGCCGCCACCGATCTGGACAGGGATGTCGTCGCCGACGGCTTCCAGGATCGCCTTGATGGGGGCTTCGTTCTTCGGTTTACCGGCAACGGCGCCGTTCAGGTCGACCAGATGCAGGCGGCGGGCGCCCTGGTCCAGCCAGCGGGTGGCCATGGCGGCGGGGTCTTCGGAGAACACCGTTGCATCGTCCAGGTCGCCCTGGCGCAGACGCACGCAGCGCCCGTCTTTGAGATCGATGGCGGGGATCAGCAGCATGGTTGGCAGCAAGAAAATAGAGAGGTTGAATGGGCTGGCGCGTGGGCTCTAGGCCTACGGCTGCCAGTCTACAAAATTGCGATACAGGCGCAAACCGTGCTCGGCGCTTTTCTCGGGGTGAAACTGCACCGCGAAAATGTTAGCTGCCGCCACCGCGCAGGTAAAGGCGACGCCATAATCGGTTTCACCAACAGTCAGGCCCGGATCAGCCGGATCGGCGTAGTAACTATGGACGAAATAGAAGTGCGAGTCGTCCGGAATGCCGTCCCAGATGGGATGAGAGCGCGTATGGCGGACTTTGTTCCATCCCATGTGCGGCACTTTGAGCCGTTCGGGGCGGGTGTCCACCTGGCCCGCGGCGCCCGTGTCGGCCAGGCAGGCTTCGTCGTCGGCGGGGATCAGTTCCGCGAAGCGCGGGCCGGAAAAGCGGCGCACGACGCCGGGAAACAGGCCCAGGCAGGACGTGCCGCCTTCTTCGCTTGCGTCGAACAGCATCTGTTCGCCCACGCAGACGCCCAGCAGGGGCTTCTCGCGCGCGGCGCGGACGACGGCTTCGCGCAGCCCGGATTCATTCAGGGTGCGCATGCAGTCCGCCATGGCGCCCTGGCCCGGGAACACCACGCGGTCGGCCGCGGCGATGTCTTGAGGCTGGTTGCAGATGCGGACGTCAGCATCGGGCGCGGCGAATTTCAGGGCGCGTGCGACCGAGTGGAAATTGCCCATTCCATAGTCGACGATGGCGATAGTGGTCACTTCTGTCTGCCTGGTGCGGTGCGGTGTTGAGCGCGTACGTTACAGCACGCCTTTGGTGGAGGGCACGACGTCGCCCATGCGGGGATCGACTTCCATGGCCATGCGCAGCGCGCGGCCACAGGCCTTGAAGACCGTTTCCGCCTGATGGTGGGCATTGAAGCCGCGCAGGTTGTCGATGTGCAGCGTGATGAGCGCGTGGTTGACCAGGCCCTGGAAGAACTCGCGGGTCAGGTCCACGTCGAAACCGCCGATGTGGGAGCGGGTGAACGGGATGTGGTATTCCAGCCCGGGACGGCCCGAGAAGTCCACCACCACGCGCGACAACGCTTCATCCAGCGGCACGTAGGCGTGCCCGTAGCGGCGCAGGCCGGCCTTGGTGCCCACCGCTTTGGCGATGGCCATGCCCAGCGTGATGCCCACGTCTTCCACCGTGTGATGCGCATCGATGTGCAGGTCGCCTTCGGCCTTGATGTCCAGGTCGATCAGGCCGTGGCGCGCGATCTGGTCCAGCATGTGGTCCAGGAAGGGCACGCCGGTGTCGATGGTCTGCTTGCCGGTGCCGTCGATGTTGATGGCCACGCGGATGCGGGTTTCGTTGGTGTTGCGGGTGATTTCTGCGGTACGCATGTTAAGCACTCAAGATCTCTTGCAGGGCGGATAGCAAGGCGGCGTTCTCGGCCGGGGCGCCCACCGAGATGCGCAGGCAGTTGGCCAGGAGCGGGTGGGCGTTGGAGAAGTTGCGAATCAATATTTTGCGCGTTTTCAGGGCAAGATGCACGGCGTTGCCGTCGAGCTTGCCGGAAAAGCGCGCGAGTATGAAGTTGGCGGCGGAAGGGAATACCCTGACGCCGGGCAGTGCGGCCAAGGCCGCGGCCAGCGGTTCACGGTCGGCGCGCAGCCGGGCGGCCTGCTCGTCCAGCACGGGCTTGTGGCGCAGCACGGCCAGCAGCGTCGCCTGGGTCAGCACGCTCAGGTTGTAGGGCGGGCGGACCTTGTTCAGTTCGGCGATCCACTCGGGATGGCCGGCCAGGTAGCCGAAACGCAGGCCCGCAAGGCCGATCTTGGACACCGTGCGCATGACGACCACGTTGGGGGCGTCGAGCACGCGCGGCATCCAGGTGTAGTCGGCAAACGGCTGATAGGCCTCATCCACGACCACCAGCCCGGGGGCCGCGCGGACGATCGCGTCCACGTCCTCGACGGACCACAGCCCGCCGGTGGGGTTGTTCGGCGCCGCCAGGAACACCAGCTTGGGCTGATGTTCCTGAATAGCCGCCAGCATGGCCGGCAAATCCAACGTCAGGTCTTCGGTGAGCGGCACGCCGACGAAGCGGGCGTGGTTGAATCCGGCCGCCATGTCGAAGTAGACGAACGACGGCCACGGCGACAGCACCGCGTCGCCGGGGTGGCAGCAGGCCTGGATCATGAGGTGGATGAGCTCGTCCGAACCATTGCCGAACAGCACGTCCGCCGCGTCGGGCACGCCGAAGGCCGCCTTGACGGCGGCTTGCAGCCCGGACAGGTCGGCGGACGGATAGCGGTTCAGCGCGGTGTCGCGGACGGCGCGCGCGATATCGTCCCGGACAGACTCTGGAAGCTCATAGGGGCATTCCATCGCGTCCAGCTTGATGCAGCCTTCGGCGTGGGCGACGGGATAGGCGGCCAGTTTGCGGATATCGGCCCGGACGGTGCCGGCGATGCGGCCGGCGACACTTGCCGTCGGAGCCGCGGTCACTGCACCGCCTTCGGGCTGCGCACTCCGGTATTCGCCTTTGGGGCGGCCCGGCAGGCTCATGGTTTGTCGACCCGGTACTGGGCGCTTGCGGCGTGCGCCTGCAGGCCCTCGCCCAGCGCCAGTTCGGCGGCGATGCGGCCCAGCGTCTGGGCGCCCGCGTGCGAGACCTGGATCAGGCTGGAACGCTTCTGGAAGTCATAGACGCCCAGCGGCGACGAGAACCTGGCCGTGCGCGAGGTAGGCAGCACGTGGTTCGGTCCGGCGCAGTAGTCGCCCAGCGCTTCGGAGCTGAAGCGGCCCATGAAGATGGCGCCGGCGTGGCGGATCCGGGCGGTCCAGATCTCGGGCTGTTCGGTGGAGATCTCCAGGTGCTCCGGCGCGATGTCGTTGGCGATCTGGCAGGCTTCTTCCAGGCTCTGGACCTGGATCAGCGCGCCGCGGTTGGCCAGGCTGACGCGCAGGATGTCGGCGCGCGGCATCGTCGGCAAAAGACGGGCGATGGCGGCTTCGACTTCTTCAATGAAGGCGGCGTCCGGACAGAGCAGGATGGACTGGGCCAGTTCGTCGTGCTCGGCCTGCGAGAACAAATCCATCGCGATCCAGTCGGCCGGCGTCTTGCCGTCGCAGATGACCAGGATTTCGCTGGGGCCGGCGATCATGTCGATGCCCACCACGCCGAATACGCGGCGCTTGGCGGCGGCGACATACGCGTTGCCCGGGCCGACGATCTTGTCCACGGCGGGCACGGTCTCGGTGCCATAGGCCAGCGCGCCCACGGCCTGCGCGCCGCCAATGGCGAACACGCGGTCCACGCCACCGATGGCCGCGGCGGCCAGCACGATGGGATTGCGCACGCCGTCGGGCGTGGGCGTGACCATGACCAGTTCCTGCACCCCCGCGACCTTGGCGGGGATGGCGTTCATCAGCACCGACGACGGGTAGGCGGCCTTGCCGCCGGGCACGTAGAGGCCCACGCGGTCCAGCGGGGTCACCTGCTGGCCCAGCAGGGTGCCGTCGGCTTCGGTGTAGGTCCAGGTCTCGGCCCGCTGGCGTTCATGGTAGGCGCGCACGCGGTCGGCGGCGGCTTCCAGCGCATTGCGCTGGGCGGCCGGTAGCGTGGCCAGGGCCGCGTGCCAATCCGCCTTGGGGATCTCCAGCGTATGGGCCGATGCCCCGGGCATGCGGTCGAAACGCTGCGTGTATTCCACCAGCGCGGCGTCGCCGCGGGTGCGCACGTCCGCCAGAATGCTGGCGGCGGCGCGGTCGATGGAATCGTCCTCGGCGGCCTCGAAGGCCAGCAGCTTGGACAAAGCGGATTTGAATCCGGGATCGCGGGAGTCGAGACGATTGATCAGGGCCATGGCGTCATGGAGCAAAGCGGGATAGCGGCCGCCGCGACAAGCGCGGCGGGCGGGGGTCAGGCGTTGCGGGAGGCGGCTCTTTCGAACGCGTCCAGCAGCGGTTGCAGGCGGTCGCCGCGGGTTTTCAGCGCGGCCTGGTTGACGATCAGGCGCGACGAGATAGGCATCACGTCTTCCACGGCGACCAGGTCGTTGGCGCGCAGCGTGCCGCCGGTGGACACCAGGTCCACGATGCAGTCGGCCAGGCCGACCAGCGGCGCCAGCTCCATCGAACCATACAGCTTGATGATGTCCACGTACACACCCTTGGCGGCAAAGTGTTCACGGGCTGATTGCACGTACTTGGTGGCCACGCGCAGGCGCGCGCCCTGGTGGACGGCGGCGTCGTAGTCGAAGCCGTTGCGCACGGCGACGGCCAGGCGGCACTTCGCGATGTTCAGGTCGATGGGCTGGTACAGGCCGCCGGGCTGTTCCTTGGCGTGCTCGATGAGCACGTCCTTGCCCGCGATGCCCAGGTCGGCCGCGCCGTACTGCACATAAGTGGGCACGTCGGAGGCGCGCACGATGATCAGGCGCAGGCCAGGATCGCTGGTGGGAAGAATCAGCTTGCGCGAGCTTTCCGGATTCTCGGGTACCTCGATGCCGGCTTCCGCCAGCAGCGGCATGGTTTCTTCGAAGATGCGGCCCTTGGACAGCGCCAGGGTCAGGGGGGTGACGGGGGCATTGTTCATCGCCGAGCCGCCTCAAGGTGGACACGCCCCCTCGGGGGGCAGCAAGCCGAAGGCGCAGCGTGGGGGCTATTGGTTTTCATGGCTGTTCCTTGCCGGTTACGCGTTGGATGTTCGCGCCCAGGGCGCGCAGCTTCACTTCCATCTGATCGTAGCCGCGATCCAGGTGATAGATGCGGTCGACCAGCGTTTCGCCATCGGCGGCCAGGCCGGCGATCACCAGGCTGGCCGAGGCGCGCAGATCGGTGGCCATGACGGTGGCGCCCGACAGGCGAGGCACGCCGCGCACGATGGCGGTGTGGCCGTCGATGTCGATCTGGGCGCCCATGCGGCGCAGTTCCTGCACGTGCATGTAGCGGTTTTCGAAGATGGTCTCGACAATGACGGAGGTGCCGTCGGCCACGGCGTCCAGCGCCATGAGCTGGGCCTGCATGTCGGTGGCGAAGCCCGGGTACTCGTGGGTACGGAACCCCACGGCCTTGGGCCGGCCGGACATGGCGGCGCGGATCCAGTCGGGCCCGGTCTCGATGGCGAGGCCGGCTTCGGTCAGCTTGTCCAGCGTGGCGCCCAGGATGCCGGGGTCGACATTCTTCAGCAGAATGTCTCCGCCGGCCGCGCCCACGGCGCACAGGAAGGTGCCGGCTTCGATGCGGTCGGAGATGACGCGGTGTTCCGCGCCGTGCAGGCGTTCCACGCCGTCGATGACGATGCGGCCGGTGCCGTGGCCCTGGATGCGCGCGCCCATCTTGATGAGCAGTTCCGCGAGGTCCACCACTTCGGGTTCGCACGCGGCGTTTTCCAGCACGGTCTGGCCTTCGGCCAGCACGGCGGCCATCAGCAGGTTCTCGGTGCCGGTGACCGTGACCATGTCGGTGCGGATGGAGGCGCCCTTCAGGCGCTTGGCGCGCGCCACCACGAAACCGTGTTCGATGCTGATCTCGGCGCCCAGGGCCGCCAGGCCCTTGATGTGCTGGTCGACGGGCCGCTGGCCGATGGTGCAGCCGCCCGGCAGGCTCACGCGGGCCTCGCCGAAACGCGCAAGCAGCGGACCCAGCACCAGGATGGACGCGCGCATCGTCTTGACCAGGTCATAAGGCGCTTCCAGGTTGTCGACCTTGTTCGCCTGCAGCGTGACCACGCCGTCGCTGCCGCGTTCGGCGCGCATGCCCATGCGGCCCAGGAGACGCAGCATGGTGCCGGTGTCATTCAGATGCGGCACATTGGAGAGCGTCAGCGCGTCGGCGGTGAGCAGACCCGCGCACAAAATCGGCAGGGCCGAGTTCTTGGCGCCGGAAATCGAGATCTCGCCGTGGAGCCGTGCGCCGCCGGTGATGCGTAGTTTGTCCATTACACGCCCGCTTGCTGGTATTCGCCGGGAGTGAGCGTGCGCATCGAAAGCGCGTGGATCTCGGCCTTCATGCGGTCGCCCAGCGCGGCGTAGACGAGTTGATGGCGCTGGATCAGGCGCTTGCCTTCAAAGGCGGTGCTGACGATGACGGCGTCAAAGTGCGAACCATCGCCCTGCACGTCGAGATGTTCACAGGGCAGGCCGTCCGCGATGTATTGGCGGACTTGCTCGGGAGTGGGAAGCATGGACGTCAGTTCCTGAGTTTGTAGCCGCTGGCCAGAAGCCGCAGCGCATAAGTCGATAGTGCAAGGAACACCCCCGTCACCACGGCCAGGCTGCGCCAGGGGGAGACGTCCGACACCGAGAAGAATCCGTAGCGGAATCCGTCGATGGTGTAGAAGATGGGGTTCCAGTGGGACACGCTTTGCCAGAATGGCGGCAGCGTATGGATGGAATAGAACACGCCGGACAGGAATGTCGCCGGCATGATCAGGAAGTTCTGGAAGGCCGCGAGCTGGTCGAATTTTTCAGACCACAGGCCCGCGATCACGCCCAGCACGGCCATGATGCCGCAGGCCAGTACGGCGAACACCAGGACCCACAGCGGATGAACCGGCGCCAGCGATACGAAGAACAGCGCCACCGCCCACACGCACAGGCCGACCGCCAGACCACGGGCGATAGCCGCCAGCACGTAGGCGCCGAAGATGTCCCGGTGCGACAGCGGCGGCAGCAGCATGAACACCAGATTGCCCGTGATGCGGCTTTGGATGAGCGACGACGACGGATTGGCGAACGAGTTCTGCAGCATGCTCATCATCATGAGCCCTGGGATCAGGAACGACGTGTAGGGCACGCTGCCGTAGACCGTGACGCGCCCTTCCAGCACGTGCGCGAAGACCAGCAGGTAAAGCAGCGCCGTGATGACGGGGGCGGCGATGGTCTGGAAGCTGACCTTCCAGAAGCGCAGCAGCTCCTTGCGCAGCAGGGTCGGAAAGCCGGAACCGGCGTCCAGGCGGGGCTGCACCAGCGGCTGGCTGGAGGTCGCGGCGGACTGGGTCATGACGAGATCTCTTCGGGTTGCAGGGACGGCGTGGCGGGTTCGTCGTCCTGGTGCATGATGCGCACGAACGCGTCTTCGAGGTCCACGCCGCCCACGCGGGCCATGAGGGCCTGCGTGGTGTCCAGCGCCACGATACGCCCGCCCTTGAGCATGGCGATGCGGGCGCACAGCGCCTCGGCCTCTTCCAGGTAGTGGGTCGTGAGCATGATGGTGTGGCCGGCCTTGTTCAGGCGCGAGATGAACTCCCACAGGGTGCGGCGCAAGTCCACGTCCACGCCCGCGGTGGGCTCGTCCAGCACGATCACGGGCGGCCGGTGCACCAGCGCCTGCGCCACCAGCACGCGGCGCTTCATGCCGCCGGACAGCGCGCGCATATTGGTATCGGCCTTGTCGGCCAGGCCCAGGTTGAACAGGATTTCGTCGATCCAGTCGTCGTTCTTGCGCAGGCCAAAATAGCCGGACTGGATGCGCAGGGTCTCGCGCACGGTGAAGAACGGGTCGTAGACGAGCTCTTGCGGCACCACCCCCAAGGCGCGCCGCGCCGACTTGTAATCGGCGACGGCGTCGTAGCCACAGACGGTGGCGCGGCCCGAGGTGGCATGCGCCAGGCCGGCGAGGATCGAGATCAGCGTGGTCTTGCCCGCGCCGTTCGGCCCGAGCAGGCCGAAGAACTCGCCGTGCTCGACCTGCAGGCTGACATTGTCCAGCGCCTGGAAACCGGGGCGGGGCGCGCGGCCGAGCAGCTTCTGCCAGCCACGCTGGCGCGACGAGTAGATCTTGGAGACGTTTTCTAGACTGACGGCGGACATGACAGCGGGGGGTGGCCCGAAAAGAGCGAATTGACCATTATATAAGCCCGCCGAGGCGGCAAGCGCCTATGGCCCCAGCGGACGTGGGGGCGGAGCCAATGTTGCGTCCCCAAAATAATCGGCCCGGCGGACCCCGAAGGGTGCGCCGGGCGTATGCAGCCAGCCGCAGGGATTTACTTGTTGCGCTGGTTCAGCGCCTGGATCAGGCCGTCGATACCGTTCTGGTTGATCTGCTGCGCAAACTGGTTGCGGTAGTTTTCGATCAGCCAGATGCCTTCGACGTTCATGTCGTAGATCTTCCAGCCCTGCGCCGTCTTTTCCAGACGGTAGTCCACGCCCACCGGTTGGCTGTTGGACTGGCTGATCAGCGTGCGGACGACGACATCGTCGGCCTTCGCGTCGCCGCGGAACGGCAGCCCCGTGATACGGGTGCTGGGCGTGACGCGGGTCAACGCGCCGCTATAGGTGCGGACCAGGGTGCCGCGGAAGGCTTCGGCCAGCGCCGTCTTCTGCTGCTCGGTGGCCTGGCGCCAGTAGCGGCCGGCGGCCAGGCGCGTCGTCTTCTGGAAATTGACGAAGGGAAGGATGTGCTGGTCGACGACCTCGTTGATGCGGGCGGTATTGCCAGCCTTGACCGAACCGTCGGCCTTCAGGACATCGAGGGTTTCGTTGGCGGCGGCCAGCACGAAGGCGTCGGGCGGGCCGTTGGGGTCCGGCCGGGCTTGCGCGGCCGTGGCGGCCGCCATCCCGAGCAGGCCGGTGAAGACCAGCCGCTGCAACAGAGAGGTAATAGAAAATCGCATCAAAACTCCTTCAGTACCGAAAGCGCAATCCCGCAGCTTACTTGGTGGCGGGTTGCGGCGCGGGAGCGGCGGGGGCGTCGCCCTCGTCGTCTTCATAGTTGGGCAGCGACGATTCGTCGTCCACGCGGTGGCCCAGCACCATCGCGGCGCGGCGCTGCAGGAAGGCGTCGCGGATGAAGCTGTAGGGATCCAGCGCGACGCGGTCGATCGTGTCGGTGGTGTCCAGCAGGTTGGCGCGCGTATCCACGATGCGCAGGCCCCACAGCGAGTTACGCAGGCGGACGTTGTCGATCGCATCCACGCCCATGTAGCCGTAGGTCGTGCCGTAGAAGTCGCCCGCCAGGCCGATGCCGTCGCGCACGCTGGACGCGCCGAAGAACGGCAGCACCAGGTACGGGCCCTGGCTGAAGCCCCACACGCCGAGCGTGGTGCCGAAATCGTTCGGGATCTTGCGCGCGCCGTTGGCCGAAGCGACGTCGAAGCAGCCGCCCACGCCCATCGTGGTGTTGAACAGGAAGCGGCCCAGGGTGTTCACGAAGTCGTGGCCGCGGCCCTGCAGGAAGCTGTTGGTGCCCGACCAGAGGTCGCCCACGTTGCTGAAAATATTGTGGATGCAGCTACGCACCGGTTGCGGCGTGACGAAAGTGTAGGCCTGCGCAACGGGCTTGAACACCGCGCGGTCGACCGTATCGTTGAACTGGTAGACGCCCCGGTTGAAGCCTTCCCAGGGGTCGCGCGGGTCCGGGTTCTGGGGCGCGGCGCAGCCGGCCATCAGCGCGCCCGCCGCGGCGACGGTGGCAATACGGGAAAGAGCTTTCGTGGTCATGATCCGGGTATCCCTATCAACAATTCTTATGTTATTGCGGCCGTGAGACGCAGCGTAATTACGGCCTTTTCCGCAGCGTCTTTAATCCGGCGCTTTCGCGGCGGGTTCCGGGGCGGCGTTCGTGCCCTGCTTTTCCGCCGACCCATACAGGAATTGGCTGATGAGCTGCTCGAGGACGACAGCGCTTTGTGTATAGCGGATTTTTCCGCCGTCGGTAAAGTTGTCTTCTTCGCTGCCGGCGGTCAGGCCAAGGTACTGTTCGCCCAGCAATCCCGAGGTCAGGATGGCGGCCGAGGAGTCCTTGGGAAACTGATAAGCCGTCTCCAGGTTGACCGAAACGATCGCCTGGTAGGTCTTGTCGTCGAAGGAGATGCCGGCGACCCGGCCCACCACCACGCCGGCGCTCTTGACCGGCGCGCGCACCTTGAGGCCGCCTACGTTATCGAAGTTGGCCGTCACCGTATAGGTCGGTGCGAAGGAAAAGGTGCTCAAGTTGCCGGCGCGCAACGCCAGGAATGCCAGCGCGACCGCGCCGAGCAATACAAACAGGCCTACCCAGAAGTCGGTTTTTTCGCGTGACATGATCGATCCGTATCAATTTCCAAACATCAAGGCGGTGAGCAGGAAGTCCAGCCCAAGAACCGCCAGCGAGCCCACGACCACGGTGCGGGTGGTGGCGCGGGCAACGCCTTCGGGGGTGGGCTTGGCCTGCCAGCCTTCGTAGAGTGCCACCAGCGTCACCGTGACGCCGAATACCAGGCTCTTGATGACACCGTTGGCCACGTCTTTCCAGACGTCGACCCCATTTTGCATCTGCGACCAGAAGGCGCCGGCGTCCACGCCGATCAGGAGCACGCCCACGACCCAGCCGCCCAGAATGCCCACGGTGGAGAACACCGCCGCCAGGATGGGCATGGCCAGAATGCCGCCCCACAGGCGTGGCACGAGCACACGGCGTATCGGGTCCACGGCCATGACTTCCATGGCCGAAAGCTGCTCGCCGGCCTTCATCAGGCCGATCTCGGCCGTGAGCGACGTGCCGGCGCGGCCCGCGAACAGCAGCGCCGTGACGACGGGCCCCAGTTCGCGCACCAGCGACAGGGCGACGAGCAGGCCCAGGGCCTCCTCGGAGCCGTAGCGGTTCAGGGTGTAATAGCCCTGCAGGCCCAGCACGAATCCCACGAACATGCCGGACACGGCGATGATCAGCAGGGAATAATTGCCGATGAAATGGACCTGCTGCGACACCAGCCGCGGCCGCGACAGCGCAATGCCGCTGCGCGCCAGCATGGCGCCGAAGAACCGGGTGAAGTAGCCGATCCCGGCGACGCGGGCGCGCACCCAGTGCCCCAGCGTGGCGACGGCGTTATTGGGTCCGCTCATGCTTTGCGCCCCTTCTGTTCTGACAGCCATTTCTGGAAAGCGGGCGTTTCGGGATACTGGAACGCGACCGGGCCGTCGGGTTCGCCCTTGAGGAATTGCTGCACATAGGGATCCTGCGAGGCCGACAGCGTGTCCGGCGTGCCAGAGGCGGCCAGCTTGCCCTGTCCCACCAGATAGACCTGGTCGGCAATCGCGAACGACTCGTGCACATCGTGCGTGATCAGCACCGACGCGCAGTGCAGGCGGTCGGCCAGGCTGCGGATCAGGCGGGCGGTGATGCCCAAGGAGATCGGGTCGAGCCCGGCGAAGGGTTCGTCGTACAGGATGAGTTCGGGTTCCAGCACCACGGCGCGGGCCAGCGCCACGCGGCGGGCCATGCCCCCGGAGATCTCGGCCACTTTCAGATGCGCGGCGGCGCGCAGGCCGACGGCGTCAAGCTTGTCCAGCACGCGTTCGGTGATTTCCGCTTCGCCAAGCGCGGTGTGTTCGCGCAGCGGGAAGGCCACGTTCTCGAATACGTTCAGGTCGGTGAAAAGCGCGCCCTGCTGGAACAGCACGCCCATGCGCTTGCGCAGGGACTGAAGCTCGGCGCGGGTGACGCGCGCCATGTCCTGGCCGAAAGCCAGCACGCGGCCATGCTTTGCGGTGAGCTGGCCGGTGGCCGCCCGCAACAGTGTGGTCTTGCCGGAGCCGGAGCCGCCCATGACGGCGACCACCTGGCCCGCCCGCACGTCCATGGAAATGTCGCGCAAGACGGTGAAATCACCGTAGCCTAGCGCCACACCTTCCAGGCGCAGGGCGAATTCCGGGGTGCTGCTTGTTTGAGCGGACATGGGCAACGAAAGGGGGTTTCGGCGGCGGAGCTTGCCCTGCTGTCCTGTCGGCACGCAGGACAGAGAACCTGACCGGCGCGGGCAAGACAGGCTGCGTCGGGAAGCGCCCTGTTACTCAGATGCCGGGGACGAAGACAGACCTCGGCCCCCAGCGGCGAGGCGCCATTGTAGCCCGACGCTTCGTAATCACAATCTGACAGGCCATGCGTGGAACAGTGTTTTCGGCATGGGGAACAATCCCCGCCCCCGCGCGCTTGCCGCGCGGGGCAGCCCGTAGCGCCGGGCGCTCAGCGGCGCGCTTGGGCGGCCGCGGTTTCCCGCGCCAGGCGCTGGACCAGTGCCGCCGTGGTTTCGCGGCGGGCCAGCGGGGCTCCTTGGCCTGCCCACAGGGACAGAACGTTGATGTTTCCGCTTTTGCCGCCCGCCGTGCGCATGGGCCGGGTCAGGGCGTTTTGCTGCGGGTAGGGCAGGATGTCCGGCGCGATGGCGTCGGCATCGCGCATGAAGGCGTTGACGATGCCGCGGGCCGGCCGTCCGGAAAAGGCACGGGTGACCCGCGACTGCTCGGAGCGCGAGGCGGGCAGAACCGCCTTGTAGGCGTCGCTGATGCCCGATTCCTCGGTCGTCAGGAAGGCCGTCCCCATTTGCGCCACATCAGCGCCCAGGGCCAGCGCGGCGGCGATGCCGCGGCCGTCCATGATGCCGCCCGAGGCGATGACCGGCACCGATACGGCGTCGGCGATCTGTGGCACGAGCGCCATGGTGCCAATGAGCGACGCCTCGAAACCGTCCAGGAAGGTGCCGCGGTGGCCGCCGGCTTCGGCGCCCTGCGCCACGACGGCGTCCACGCCGTCCTGTTCGAGCGCCACGGCCTCCCGTACGGTGGTTGCCGTGCCCACGGTCAGGATGCCGAGTTCACGGCACCGCGCCAGGAAATCGGCCGGCACGCGGCCAAAGGTGTAGCTGAAGACTGCCGGCCGTACGCGCAGCACGGCTTCGAGCTGGCCGGGCAAGGGGTCGGCCTGGGGGCCGGGCGCGGCAGGCGCGGGGAGGCCCAACTGTTGGTGATATCGCGCCATCAGGGCCAGCATCCGGTCCGTATCGCCCTGCATGGGCTCGGCGGGCACCGAGGCAAACAGATTGATGGCGAACGGCAGCGCGGTGCGCGCACGGATCGCCACCGCCGCCTCCTCGATCTGTTCGGGGGTCATATAGGCCGCCCCGAGCGATCCCAGGATGCCCGCCTTCGACGCCTCGGACACCAGTTCCACCGTGGTGGCGCCGCCGGCCATGGGCGCCTGGATAATGGGGTGGTTCAGCTTGAGCAAGTCAGTCAGACGGGAAACCATGGGAAGACTCCTGAGGGGTTATTGAAGCTGGATGTTTCCAGCCTTGATGACGTGGGCCCACTTTTCGCTTTCGCTCTTGATGAAGGCCGCGAATTCTTCGGGAGTGCCGCCGCCGGCCTGGCTGCCGGTGTCGGCGATGGCCTTTTGCACATCCGGTTCCTTCAGGATGCGGTTGAACTCGGCGTTGAGCTTGGCGATGATCGGGGCGGGCGTGCCGGCGGGCGCGACGATGCCTTGCCAGTTGTAGGACTCGAAACCCGGCAGGCCGGATTCGGCCATCGTGGGCACGTCGGGCAGGACGGCCAGGCGCTTGGCGGACGTGACAGCGATGGGGTGGATCTTGGCGCCCTGGATGGCCGGCAGCGCGGAATAGCCCATCTCGAACATCATCGAGATATGGCCGCCCATCAGGTCGGTCGCCGCCAGGCTGCCGCCCTTGTAGGGAACGTGGACGATGTCGATCTTGGCCTGTTCGCGGAACATTTCGCCCGACAGGTGGTGCGCGCCGCCGACGCCGGACGAGCCGAACGACAGCTTGCCCGGCTGCTTTTTGGCCAGCGCGATCAGGTCCGCCAGCGTCTTGACCGGCAGTTCGTTGTTCACGCTCAGGACCAGCGGGCTGTTCTCGATCAGGATGACCGGCGCCAGATCCTTCTGCGGGTTGTAAGGCATGTCCTTCATCAGCGACGGGTTGACCGCCATCGGCGCGAGGTTGCCGGTCCCGATGGTGTAGCCGTCCGGGGCCGCCTTGGCGATCAGGTTGGTGCCCACCACGCCGCCCGCGCCCGCCTTGTTTTCGACGACGATGGGCTGGCCCAGCGACTCGCCCAGCTTGCGGGCCAGAAGGCGCACGCGGGTGTCGGCAAAGCCGCCCGGCGCATACGGCACGATGATGGTGACGGGCTTCGTGGGCCAGTCGCTGGTCTGAGCCTGGGCGGCGCCGCTGAAGGCGGCAACGGCAGCCAGGGCGGCGATTAGGGGGCGCAACGGTTGCATGCTGGGGACTCCTCTACCTGCTTTGTGATTTCTAATGTCAACGACCTCGGGGGTCGCTCGCATTATGCCCAGCGCCGTCGCGATCTGTCGTGACTTTTCCCAGGCGCCACGCGGACAGCGCCAGCAGCGCCGCGCTGGCCGCCAGCACGTCGGGCAGGCCCGCGCCCCAGTGGGCCGCCAGGGACGCCAACAGGGGCCCCAGGATCTGTCCGGCCGCGAAGGCGGCGGTCATGACGGCGGCCGCGCGCGGCGCCGCCGCCCCCGCCAGCCGCCGCGCGGTCAGCATGCCGGCCTGGGTGATCACCATGAAAGTGCCGCCCACCAGCAGCGCGGCAAGGATCACGCCTGCGATGTGATGCCACCCGGCCACGGTCAGCATGCCGGCCGCCATCAGCACCTGGGCGCCTCGCCAGACCTGGCGGTCGTCGCGGCCGCGCGCCAGACGGGGGACCAGCAGGCAGGACAGGGCGGCGGCCAGCCCGAACAGCGGCCACGCCCAGCCGAAGATCGCTGGATCGGGAAAGATCTCTTTGGCCATCGCGGGCAGGAAGGTGGCGGGAATGATGTAACCCACGCCGAATACGCCGTAATGCAGGGCCAGGCCGCCTATCCCGCGGGGCAGCTTCGCAGCGGGCGCGGCGGCCGACGGCAGACGGGCGGGGGGCGCCTGCCGGCTCAGGCCCGGCCAGGCCGCCAGGGACAACGCAAGCGCCAGCGCACCCAGCGCAAGCCAGGTCCGGTCCGCGCCGATGTTCCAGGCCATCAGCGCCAGGCAGGCCAGGCCCGTCAGCGCGATGCCGGCGCCCACGCCGGCATAGGTCATGGCGGATGCCGCCGCCTCGCGGGGATCGCCCGCGGGCACGGGCCGCCATGCCGCGACACAGATGAACGCGCTGGCGCTGGCGTAGCCGGCGGCCAGCCGCAGCAGGCTCCAGCCCGCCACGCTGTCGAGCAGCGGCATGGCCAGGGTCAGCGCCGCCACCGCCGCCAGACTTGCCGCCAGCGCGCCGCGCAGGCGGCGGATCGGCCAGACGATGGCGGCCAGCGCACCCAGCAGATACCCCGCGTAATTCGCCGACGCCAGCCAGCCGCCCTGGGCGAGGGACAGGCCGGATTCTTCGGCCATCAGCGGCCACACGGGCGTGAAGGCGAAACGGCCTATTCCCATGGCGGCGGCCAGGGCCAGAGCGGCCGGCCAAGCCATGCGCGCGGCGCCGGGCCGGGTGGAAGACAGAGGGTAAGCAGGCGTTGACATGCTTCCACTCTACGGCTGTACTAATATCTTTAATAGTGAATTATTAAGAACGCGAGTTCCCAAAATGAGAAACTTGGATCTCGATGCGCTACAGATGTTCAAAGCGGTGGCCGACCAGGGCGGCGTGGCGCGCGCGGCCGCGCACCTGAACCGGGTGCAGTCCAATGTGTCGACGCGCCTCAAGCAACTGGAAGCGTCGCTGGGCGCTCCGCTTTTCCGGCGCCAGAACCGGCGCCTGGTGCTGTCGGACCAGGGGCGGGTGCTGCTTTCCTATGCGGACCGCCTGCTGCGCCTGTCCGACGAGGCGCAGGCCGCCGTGCGCGAGGGCGCGCTGCAGGGCGTGCTGCGCATCGGCACGATGGAAAGCACGGCGGCGGCGCGGCTGCCTCCCATTCTTGCTGCCTATCACGCCGCCTGGCCGCAGGTGCGCATCGAACTGGTCACGGGCACGTCGGGCGCGTTGGCGGCCAAGGTGCGCAACTACGAGATCGAAGCAGCATTCGTGGCGCAGCCATTCCACGCCGAAGGGCTGGCGGCGGTGGATGCGTTCCAGGAGGAGCTGGCGTTGATCTCGCCGGTGGCCTGGGAACCGGTGGAAAACGCCAAAGCGCTGGCTGACCGCACTGTCATCGCGTTCGCGGCGGGGTGCTCATACCGGCGCATCCTGGAATCGTGGCTGAACCAGGAAGGCGTGGCGCCCGCCAAGGTGATGGAGTTTGCGTCGTATCACGCCATCGTGGCGTGCGTCGCGGCCGGCTCGGGCGTGGCGGTGGTACCGCGCTCCGTGCTGGCGGTGCTGGGGGCCGAGCAATCGGTCCGGGTGAGTCCCCTGTCCGGCGCCCACGGCCGCGCGCTGACCCAGCTGATCTGGCGGGCCGATGACGACACGGCCGCGCTGCAGGCCTTGCGCCGCCAGTTGGAAATGGCCCGGGGCTGACGTCCGCGCGGATCGCGCGGACGTCAGCCCCGGTTTGGACGATGCTTAGAAGCGGTAGCCGACGCCTACCGTGGCCACCCACGGGTCGACGCGGGCGGTTCCGACGCGCTGGCCGTCCAGGGTCACCTTGGACTTGATGTCGATGTAGCGGATGTCGGCGTTCATGAACCAGCGTTCATTGATCTTGATGTCCGCGCCCAATTGCGCGGCGACGCCCCAGGAATCGCCCAGCTTCAGGTCCGAACCCTTCAGCGCGCCTTCGGCCTGGGTGTCGAAGAAGTGGGTGTAGTTAATGCCCACGCCGATGTACGGCTGGATCATGCTGTCGGGCAGGATGTGCCATTGCAGGCTCAGCGTGGGAGGCAATTGCTTGCTGGAGCCGATCTTGCCCAGGCCGCCGCTGCCGCTGACATCGTGCTGGAAGGGCCAGGCGCCCAGGAGTTCGATACCGATGTTGCGCGTGGCCATGTAGGCCAGCGTGAAGCTGGGACGCACGTTGTTGTTCACGTCCAATTTGACGGAGCCATCAAGCACGGAGCCATTGTTCGACGAGGGGCGGACTTGCGTCACGCCGACCCGGAACAAGACGTCGCCCGCCTCGTGGGCATGAGCGGGGGCGGCGAATGCGCCGGCGGCAATCAGGCCGGCGATGGCGGTGGCGCGGATACGCCCGTTCAGCGAAAACATTTTCTTCTCCGATCTTTCCGTGGGGTGAGCACACAGGTTCTCAGACCCGCTCCGCCGTCCGATTGATATGTGTCAAATCGTGAAAAGACCGCATTGAAAAAGTGGTTATGCCGCAACACGCCTGGCGCGCGGTTCCCCAAATAAAAACGCCGCCGGCGCGGGGCGCTCGGCGGCGATGCGGCAGCGGGCTGGCCTCAGCGCGGCAGTTCGCTGCTGCCCATCAGGTAGGCGTCGACCGAGCGCGCGCACTGGCGGCCTTCGCGGATGGCCCAGACCACCAGGGACTGGCCGCGGCGCATGTCGCCCGCGGTGAAGACCTTGTCCACATTGGTGCGGTAGTCGTCGGTGTTGGCGCGCACGTTGCCGCGCGCGTCGCGGTCCACGCCAAAAGCGTCCAGCACGGTCTGCACGGGCGACACGAAGCCCATGGCCAGCAGCACCAGGTCCGCCTTGATCTCGAATTCCGAGCCTTCGACCTCGCGCATCTTCATCTGGCCGGTGGCGTCGTCCTTGAACCATTCGACGCGCGCGCCAATCAGCTTTTCAACCTTGCCGTTGCTGCCCTTGAGCAGCTTGGTGGTCACGGACCAGTCGCGGTCGCAGCCTTCTTCGTGCGAGGACGAGGAACGCATCTTCAGCGGCCAGTATGGCCACGTCATGGCCTTGTTCTCGGACTCGGGCGGCTGGGGCATCAGTTCGAACTGCGTGACCGAGGCCGCGCCGTGGCGGTTGCTGGTGCCCACGCAGTCGGACCCCGTGTCGCCGCCGCCGATCACCACGACATGTTTGCCCTTGGCAAGCGTCTGGTCGGTCAGGCGGTCGCCTGCCACGGCCTTGTTCTGCTGGCGCAGGAAGTCCATGGCGTAGTACACGCCCGAGAGTTCGCGGCCCGGGACCGGCAGGTCGCGCGGCGTTTCCGAACCGCCGCTCATGACCACGGCGTCGAATTCGGCCATCAGCGATTGCGGCGTACGCACCGTCAGGCCATCGGCCACGGGATCCTTCGGATTGCCGATGTAGGTAGACGGCGCGAACTCCACGCCTTCGGCCTCCATCTGCGAGATGCGGCGGTCGATCTGGTGCTTTTCCAGCTTGAAATCGGGAATGCCGTAGCGCAGCAGCCCGCCGATGCGGTCGCTCTTTTCGAACAGGGTCACCGAGTGGCCGGCGCGCGCCAACTGCTGCGCGCACGCCATGCCGGCGGGGCCGGAGCCCACGACCGCGACCTTCTTGCCCGTCTTGCGCGCCGGCACTTGCGGCGCGACCCAGCCTTCGGCCCAGCCCTTGTCGATGATCGCGTGTTCGATGGACTTGATGCCCACGGCGTCGCTGTTGATGTTCAAGGTACAGGCGGCTTCACACGGCGCCGGGCAGATGCGGCCCGTGAACTCCGGGAAGTTGTTGGTGGAGTGCAGCACGTCCAGCGCGCGGCGCCAGTCCTGCTTGTACACCAGGTCATTCCAGTCGGGGATGATGTTGTTGACCGGGCAGCCGTTGTTGCAGAACGGGATGCCGCAGTCCATGCAGCGCGCCGCCTGCTGCTTGGCCTGGTCGTCGGTCAGGTGCAGCACGAATTCGCGCCAGTTCTTCAGCCGCTTCTGCGGGGCCTCGGAGGCCTCCTGCAGACGCTGAAATTCCATAAAGCCGGTAATCTTTCCCATGGTATCCCTCACGCAGCCAGTTGTTGCGGGTTGGCTGCACGCCACATTTCACCCAATGCGCGGCGGTAGTCCGTCGGCATTACCTTTACGAATTTGCCGCGCGAGGCTTCCCAGTCGCCCAGGATTTCGCGGGCGCGGTAGCTGCCGGTATAGCGGAAGTGGTCTTCCACCAGGCGGCGCAGGATGGACTCATCCGTTTCGCGTTCGCCGCCGCGTTGCGCGCTGTGCCAGATGTCGATGTTGTTCAGCGACTGCTGTTCGGCATGCGGCGCCACGGCTTCCAGTTCGACCATGGACAGGTTGACGCGGTGCTTGAGCGTGCGTTCCGGATCCCAGACGTACGCCACGCCGCCCGACATGCCCGCCGCGAAGTTGCGGCCGGTGGCGCCCAGCACCACGACGGTGCCGCCGGTCATGTATTCGCAACCGTGGTCGCCCGTGCCTTCCACCACCGTGGCGGCGCCGGAGTTGCGCACCGCGAAGCGTTCGCCGGCCACGCCATTGAAGAAGGCTTCGCCCGCCAGCGCGCCGTACAGCACGGTGTTGCCGGCGATGATGTGGTCGGGGCCGAAACCGCGGAAGTCGTTGGGCGAACGCACGATGATGCGGCCGCCCGACAGGCCCTTGCCGACGTAGTCGTTGCCTTCGCCCACCAGGTCCATCGTGATGCCGTGCGCCAGGAACGCGCCAAAGCTCTGGCCCGCAGTGCCGTTGCACTGGATGTGGATGGTGTCGTCCGGCAGGCCGTCATGGCCATAGCGCGAGGCTACCGCGCCCGACAGCATGGCGCCGATCGTGCGGTTGCGGTTGCGCACCGGGACGATGAACGACACCTTTTCGCCGCGCTCCAGCGCGGGCTTGCTGCGGTCGATCAGTTGATGATCCAGCGCACCCGCCAGTCCGTGGTCCTGCTCTTCGGTCTGGCGCACATCGGCGTCCGACTGGGTCTGATGGAACACGCGGGCGAAGTCCAGCCCTTGCGCCTTCCAGTGTTCCACGCCCGAGCGCATGTCCAGCAGGTCGGCGCGGCCGATCAGGTCGTCGAACTTGCGGATGCCCAGCTGGGCCATGATCTCGCGCACTTCTTCGGCGATGAAGAAGAAGAAGTTCACGACGTGTTCGGGCTTGCCCTGGAATTTCTTGCGCAGGACCGGGTCTTGCGTGGCCACGCCCACCGGGCAGGTGTTCAGGTGGCACTTGCGCATCATGATGCAGCCTTCCACGACCAGCGGCGCGGTGGCGAAGCCGAATTCATCGGCGCCCAGCAACGCGCCGATGACGACGTCGCGGCCGGTCTTCATCTGGCCGTCGGCCTGCACGCGGATGCGGCTGCGCAGGCGGTTCAACACCAGCGTCTGCTGCGTTTCGGCCAGGCCCAGTTCCCAGGGCGTGCCCACGTGCTTGATGGACGACACCGGCGACGCGCCCGTGCCGCCGTCATGGCCGGCGATCACGACGTGGTCGGCCTTGGCCTTGGCCACGCCGGCGGCCACCGTGCCGACGCCCACTTCGGACACCAGCTTGACCGACACCGACGCCTTGGAATTCACGTTCTTCAGGTCGTGGATGAGCTGGGCCAGGTCTTCGATCGAGTAGATGTCATGGTGCGGCGGGGGCGAGATCAGGCCCACGCCCGGCACCGAATAGCGCAGCTTGGCGATGTATTCCGACACCTTGTGGCCGGGCAACTGGCCGCCTTCGCCGGGCTTGGCGCCCTGCGCCATCTTGATCTGGATCTGGTCGGCGGACGACAGGTACTCGGCGGTCACGCCGAAACGGCCCGACGCCACCTGCTTGATCTTCGAGCGCAGCGAGTCGCCCTTCTTGAGTTCGACGTCGGCTTCGATGCGGTCCGTGCCCAGCACCGAGGCCAGCGTGTCGCCGTCCTTGATGGTGCTCTTGCCTTCGCGCATTTCGGCGCGGTAGCGCAGTTCGTCCTCGCCGCCTTCGCCGGTGTTGGACTTGCCGCCGATGCGGTTCATGGCCACGGCCAGCACGGAGTGGGCTTCGGTCGAGATCGAACCCAGCGACATGGCGCCGGTGGCGAAGCGCTTGACGATGTCCTTGGCCGACTCGACGTCGTCCAGCGGAATGGCGCGCGACGGATCGAAACGGAACTCGAACAGGCCGCGCAGGGTCATGTGGCGACGGCTCTGGTCGTTGATGATCTGCGCGTATTCCTTGTACGTGCGATAGTTGTTGGCGCGCGAAGCGTGCTGCAGCTTGGCGATGGAATCCGGCGTCCACATGTGCTCTTCGCCGCGGACGCGGTAGGCATACTCGCCACCCGCATCCAGGTCATTGGCCAGCACCGGGTCGGTGCTGAACGCGGCGCGGTGCTGGCGCAGCGCTTCTTCGGCGACCTGGAAGATGCCGATGCCTTCGATGTTGGACGACGTGCCGGTGAAGTACTTGTTCACCAGGGCGCTCTGCAGGCCCACGGCTTCGAAGATCTGCGCGCCGGTATAGGACATGTAGGTGGAAATGCCCATCTTGGACATGACCTTGTTCAAGCCCTTGCCGATCGCCTTGATGAAGTTCTTCACGGCCTTTTCGGGGTCATTCATCTTGCCCAGCGATTCCAGCGCCAGGTAGGGGTGAATGGCTTCGGCGCCGTAGCCGCCCAGCAGCGCGAAGTGGTGGACTTCGCGCGCCGAGCCGGTTTCCACGACGAGGCCCGTGTTGGTGCGCAGGCCGGCGCGGATCAGGTGCTGGTGAACGGCGGAGGTGGCCAGCAGCGCGGGGATGGCCACGCGCTCGCTGTCGACCAGACGGTCGGACACGATCAGGATGTTGTAGCCGCTTTGCACCGCATCCACGGCGCGCGCGCACAGCGCGGCCACGCGGGCTTCGATGCCCTCGGGGCCCCAGGCGGCGGGGTACGTGATGTCCAATTCGAAGCTGCGGAATTTCTTGCCCGTCACCTGTTCGATGTCGCGGATCTGCGCCATGGCGGCGAAGTCCAGCACCGGCTGGGAGACTTCCAGGCGCAGCGGCGGATTGACGTTATTGATGTCCAGCAGGTTCGGCTTGGGGCCGATGAAGGACACCAGCGACATCACGAGCTGTTCGCGGATGGGGTCGATCGGCGGGTTGGTGACCTGCGCGAACAACTGGCGGAAGTAGTTGTAGAAAGGCTTGGCGCGGTCGGACAGCACGGCCAGCGGGGCGTCATTGCCCATCGAACCGATGACTTCCTCGCCCGAGGCGGCCATGGGTTCCAGGATGAACTTGAAGTCTTCCTGGGTCCAGCCGAAGGCCTGCTGGCGGTCCAGCAGGGACACGGCCGATTGCGTGGCCACGGCGACCTGGCGCGGCGTGGGCAGCGATTCCAGCTTGATCTGCAGGCGTTCGATCCACTGGCGGTACGGCCGGCTGTTCGCAAGCTGCAGCTTGATCTCGGCGTCGTCGATGATGCGGCCCTGTTCCAGGTCGATCAGGAACATCTTGCCCGGCTGCAGGCGCCACTTCTTGACGATGCGGTTTTCGGGGATCGACAGCGTGCCGGCTTCGGACGCCAGGATGACCATGTCGTCATCGGTGACCAGGTAGCGGGCCGGGCGCAGGCCGTTGCGGTCCAGCGTGGCGCCGATCTGGCGGCCATCGGTGAACGCGACCGCGGCGGGGCCGTCCCACGGCTCCATCATGGCGGCGTGGTATTCGTAGAAGGCGCGGCGGCTCTCGTCCATCTGCGTGTGCTGTTCCCAGGCTTCCGGGATCATCATCATCATGGCGTGGGCCAGCGAATAGCCCGAGTTCACCAGCAATTCCAGGCAGTTGTCGAACGTCGCGGTATCCGATTGGCCTTCGTAGACGATCGGGTACAGCTTTTTCAAGTCGTCGCCCAGCACGGCTGACTGCATCATGCCTTCGCGGGCGCGCAGCCAGTTGAAGTTGCCCTTGACCGTGTTGATTTCGCCGTTGTGGGCGATCATGCGGTACGGGTGGGCCAGCGGCCAGGCGGGGAAGGTGTTGGTCGAGAAGCGCTGGTGAACCAGCGCCAGGGCGGACACCGTGCGGGTGTCGGCCAGGTCGCGGTAGTAGCGGCCGACCTGGTCGGCCAGCAGCAGGCCCTTGTAGACCACGGTGCGTACCGACGCCGAGGGCACGAAGTATTCCTTGCCGTGGGCCAGATGCATGTTCTGGATGGCGTGGCTGGCGGTCTTGCGGATCACGTACAGCTTGCGTTCCAGCGCGTCGGGCACCATCACGTCGGCGCCGCGGCCGATGAACAGCTGGCGGATCACGGGCTCGCAGTCGCGCACGGTGGGCGACATGGGCATGTCGACGTCCACCGGCACATTGCGCCAGCCCAGCACGACCTGGCCTTCGGCGCGCACGGAACGTTCCAGTTCCTGCTCACAGGCCAGGCGCGACGCGGTTTCCTTCGGCAGGAACACCATGGCGACGCCATATTCGCCCGGAGGCGGCAGGATGATGCCTTGCTGGCTCAGTTCGTCGCGGTAGAGCGTGTCCGGGATCTGGATCAGGATGCCCGCGCCGTCGCCCATCAGCTTGTCCGCGCCGACCGCGCCGCGGTGGTCCAGGTTTTCCAGGATCTTCAGGCCCTGCTGGATGATCGCGTGGCTTTTCTTGCCCTTGATATGTGCAACGAAACCGACGCCGCAGGCGTCATGTTCGTTCTTGGGGTGGTACAGGCCCTGGGCCGAAGGCAGGCCGATGCGGCTGGCATCGATGGGGGTCGCCTTGGCGGGGGGACAGGATTCGATCGGGGTAATTTGGGGCATGGCGCGCTCCGCAGTGAGCCTGCGTCGTAATGTTGCAGTGCAGGAGACGGACAATACCCCCGCCAGGAGTAGGGTGCAACAGAAACATACGGGGTATGACCCCAATTATATCTACGCCCCATCATAGAGCATTAATAAGGGGACACAACAACGGCCGCGCCGTTATTGGGCTGGCGCTGGCAGGGCGAAACCGGGATGCGCGCAGGCGCAGGAAATCGCCCCAATCTGGCTTTATGTGTCCCTAATTTAAGGTGGCGGTTTCGATGCGAAATATCAACGGATCTGTGGCGGAAACGCCTACACGGCGGCCACGTGGGAAGGCAGGTGGATACGCGCGTGGGCACCGCCGCACGATCTGTGGCGCGACGGCGCGCAAGCGGGGCGACGGAATCTGTGTCGATATGGAGGCCGGCATGCCCGCCCGGGTCGGACTGCGGACACCCCCCAAAGGCAGAACCCGCCTGGCGGCGGGTTCGGGTGTCAGGACGTGGTCGGGGTGGACGTCGTCGGGGGGGAGGAGTTCGGTTCGGTATCGGCCGGCGCGGCGGGAGCGGGCTTCTTGCGCGGACGCCCGCGCTGGCCCGGAGCCACGCGCCGGCTGGCCGTATGCGCCAGGCTGGCGATGAAGTTGGCGCCACCCAGCGCCCATTGGCCGGATACGGCCTGGTCGATGCGCTGCGTTTCCTCGCGCGACAGGCCGTCCTGCAGGCGCTTGCGGTAATTGGCCTGGCGGTCGAAGGGCGTGTTGCCGCAAGCCCAGTAATCCGCGTGATCGGATTGCCACTGGGCGGGGGCCGCCGTGGTGTTGCCGGTGTGGCTGGCCGCCGAGGACCAGGGCCAGGAATCGGGATCTTGCGATGCGCCGCTGCGCACGGGGTAGGTTTCCAGCCAGACCAGCGCCGGCAGCACCCAGGCGCCGGGCTCCAGCAAGGCTGAGCGGTAGCGGCCCGCGAACACCCGGCCGCCGCGCAGGCGCGCCGCCAGATTCCGGCCCAGCGTCTGCATCAACCTGGGCAGCCCCTCTTCGTCAGCGGGGGTGGCCAGAAGCAGAATGCGGTCGTTGGCAAGCAGCCATCCGTGAACCGACACGCGATGGCGTTGGGCGGATTCGCCCAGCCAGGTGGCCAGTTGATTCAGGATGTCGGCGGGGGCGGGTTGCGATGCCGCCGCCAGAGGCTGAATGAAGTTGGCCTGCACCAGTTGGGGCAGCCCGGGGGCATACAGACGGGGCAGACGGGCCATAGTGTCAGGGCTTGCGTATCGGGAAGAACGGGTTGTCTTCGCACACGGTATATAAATAGTGCCACGGTGGGCGCCGGTCAAGTACCGTGATCAAAATATGGGCACGGAATGGTATTTTTTTGTCGCGGGCGCCCAATGAAGCGCAGGTTAACATTCGGCGACGGAACGTCGTACCGTGGATATACCCTAACCCGCCGACGCTTTTTTCACCCCCGACCGGAGAACACCTATGGCTGTGGCCCTGGAGCTCATTTCCCAGCATCGCTGCTTTGGCGGCACGCAGCGCTACTACCGCCACGCGTCGTCGGAAATCGGCCTGCCCATGCGTTTTTCCGTCTATGTTCCGCCGCAGGCCGAACAGGGTCCGGTGCCGGTGCTGTTCTACCTGGCGGGCCTGACCTGCACGGAAGAGACCTTCATGATCAAGGCGGGGGCCCAGCGGCTGGCGGCCGAACTCGGCGTCATGCTGGTCGCGCCGGACACCAGTCCGCGCGGCGCCGGCGTGCCCGGCGAGGAAGAAAGCTGGGATCTCGGCACGGGCGCCGGCTTCTATCTGGATGCCACCACGCCTGTCTGGCGCGATCACTACCGCATGTATAGCTACGTGACCCAGGAGCTGCACGGCATCGTCACGGGCGGCGCCCTGCCAGGCGATGCGTCGCGCACGGGCATCTTCGGCCACTCCATGGGCGGGCATGGCGCCCTGGTGCTGGCGCTGCGCAATCCCGCCAAGTTCCGTTCAGTCTCCGCCTTCGCGCCCATCGCAGCGCCCAGCCAGTGTCCGTGGGGCAAGAAGGCGTTCGGCGCCTACCTGGGCGACAACGTGGAGGACTGGGCCGCCTATGACGCGTCGGCCCTGATGCGCGGCCTGAAGCAGCCATTTCCGGACGGCATCCTCATCGATCAGGGCGACTCGGACCAATTCCTGGCGGAGCAGTTGTATCCCGAGGTTTTCGAGGCCGCCTGCGCCGCCGCCGGCCAGCCCCTCGTGCTGCGCCGCCAGGCCGGTTACGACCATGGCTATTACTTCATCTCGACGTTCCTCGAAGATCACATCCGGTTTCACGTCGAGCGCCTTGGAAAACGGGATGCCTGAAGGCCCGCTTCTATACTGGGGAGCCTGCCGCGGGATGCCGGGGGCGCCTCGCGGGCGCCTGGCTGCCATCCGCGGCGGTTTCAATAGGAACGCCTGATTTGATCAACGGAATCGCTCCCTTCGTCTGGATACTGCTGGGCGCCGTCGTCGTCCTGCTGCCCGGGATCGTCATGTTGCTGGGCCGGGGCGGCCCGCGCGACGAGCGTGGCCGCCGCCTGTTCCAGTTCCGGCCGGTGCGCCGCCTGTGCGGGCTGATGCTTGTGTGCCTGGGATGCGTGTCGGGGCTGCTGGCGCTGTCCCTGGTGCAATTCTTCAGGCTGACGGCCGATGAACCCGTCGCCCGCATCGACGTCCGCCAGCAGGCCGAAGGCCAGTTCCAGGTGAACGCCAGCGCGCCGGGCATCGGACCCAAGCAGTATGTGCTGTACGGAGACCAATGGCAGATCGACGCGCGCGTGGTTCGCTGGAGGCTGCCCGCCCTGATGGCGGGCGTGCCGCCGCTGTATCGGCTTGAACGCCTGTCCGGACGGTACAGCGACGCCGCGCGGGAAGCCTCGGCCACCCGTTCCGTACACGCGCTGGACGACTGGCCCGCGCCGGACCTCGGTTCGCTGAAAAAGAGCTTTCCGAACTGGTTCCCCTTCGTCGATGTCCAATTCGGCAGCGGCGCCTATATGCCCATGTTCGATGGCGCCAAATACCAGGTCTTTCTGGACCCCCGGGGTGCGCTCTTCATCCGTCCGGACGGCGAGGCCACCGCCGAAGGCCTCAAGCGCCTGGGCTGGTGAGCCGCCGACGATCGGCCGCGGCATTTCCCCCGGCACAGGCCCTGAAATAAATAGGGCCGCATGAAGAAATCGGAAACTTTGACGCGCCGCAATAGTCGAATTAGCACTCCAATAACTAGAGTGCTAACATCGAATCCATGTCGTTACCCCTTCGCTATCCGGAGACCCCCGCTATGAAGCAACCCAGTACCTCGTTGGCCGCTTCCGGCAACGCCCTGGCGTTGGCCATTGCCAATCCGGGCGCTCTCGGCACGATCGACGCTTATATTTCCTCGGTCAACCGCCTGCCGGTCCTGTCCGCGGAACGTGAAACGGAACTTGGCCGCCGCCTGCGCGACCAGGAAGACCTGGGCGCCGCCCGCGAATTGATTCTGTCGCATCTGCGTCTGGTGGTATCGGTGGCTCGCCAGTACCTAGGTTACGGCCTGCCCCACGCCGATCTCATCCAGGAAGGCAACGTCGGCCTGATGAAGGCCGTCAAGCGCTTCGACCCCGAACGGGGCGTGCGTCTGGTGTCGTTCGCCGTGCACTGGATCAAGGCCGAAATCCACGAATACATCATCCGCAACTGGCGCCTGGTCAAGGTGGCAACCACCAAGGCCCAGCGCAAGCTGTTCTTCAATCTGCGCAGCATGCGCCCCGACGGCCAGACCCTCGATCCCGAACAGGTCGATCACATCGCCCGCGAGCTGAATGTGCGCCGCGAAGACGTGAGCGAAATGGAAGTCCGCATGTCGGGCCGCGACATGTCGCTGGAAAACCAGGACGACGACGACGACAGCTACGCGCCCATCGCCTACCTGTCCGACGAAGGCCGCCAGGAACCCACGCGCGTGCTGGAACGCGCCGCGCGCGACCAGCTTCAAAGTTCCGGCCTGACCGGCGCGCTCGATGCGCTGGACGCCCGTTCGCGCCGCATCGTCGAAGCGCGCTGGCTGCAGGACGATGGCGGCGCCACCTTGCACGAGCTCGCGCAGGAATTCGGCGTGTCGGCCGAGCGCATCCGCCAGATCGAAGCCGCTGCCCTGAAAAAGATGCGCGGCAACCTGGCATCGTGATCCGTTCTTGAGCTTGACCGTGCGAAGGGCCGCTTTAGTGCGGCCCTTTTCTTTGATGCTTTCGACCCGGATGATGGTCAATAAATTGATACAAATTTGGGGCGGGAATTCGGCGATTTCCAGAAACTTAATGGGGATGGCACCACCTAACTTCATGTAGACCGCGAACTTCGGTTAGCAGTCTTGTCATCCGTCTCGGCTTCTCCTCTTTCCCCTCCCCTATGAGACGGATGCTTGCGGGGCACCAATGCATATCGGTGCCCCGTTTTTTATTTGCGCGTCGCGCTCTACGCCGCTTGTGCGCTGTCCGGCGCCACCAGCGCCGTATGCCATAGCGCATCCTGCACACGGCGCACGCCCGTGGCCATCGATCCGTCCTGATAAAGCTTGATCCACCGGTAACCGGGCGCCATGTTGTCCACCACATGCTTGCCGTCGCGAATACTGAACTGGAAGCACGTCGACGGCGTGGCCAGCATGCGCAGATTGTGCCGGCGGCGGTCGAACTCATGATGCACGTGCCCCCACAGCAGCACCCGGACCTGCGGCCAATGCGTCAGCCGCTTGAATAGCGCCTGCGGGTTGTCGATCATCATCGAGTCATGCCAGTGGCTGTCGATCTGCATGGGGTTGTGATGCATCGCGATCAGCGTGTGGCGGCCGGGCGCTTGCGCCAGCGCTCCTTCCAGCATGTCCAGTTGGCTGTCGGCCAAATGCCCGGCGTTCGAGCCGGGTACGGTCGTGTCCAGCGTCACCACGCGCCATGCGCCCACGTCCGTCACGGGCGCAGACCATTCGGGCAGTTCCTGCCGCAGCACGGCCGGCTGGTCGTGATTGCCGGGCAGGCAACGGATGCTGGCGCGGTCGAGCGCGCCGGCCTTGGACAGGATGTCGGCAAAGCGGCGGTAGCCGGCGGCCTCGCCATCCTGCGACAGGTCGCCGGTGGCCAGCAGCAGATCGGGATGCTTGCCGTCGGCTTCGATCTGGCGCAGTACCGCGCGCAGGCTCGCATCGGTGTTGACGCCCAGCATCACCGTGTCGGGTTCACCGAACAAATGGCTGTCGGTCAATTGGACGAGCATGGCGGGCGCATCTAGCCGCCGGGGCAGGGAATGGACGCGGGCCACATGCCGCTCCTGGAAAGTTCGCGTGATGCCACATTACCCAAAAAACATGGCGCGGCGCGTATCTCAAGTCTCTGTCGGGGTAACGAAACGTGCGTTCCGCGTGACGCTCCGCCGCCCTCGGCCACGGGCATGGAAAAAAAGCCGCTATTCTTGTGGAACTTCACACACGTTTTGCGATCGGGACGCGGCCTTACCCATGGATGTTGGTTTTCTTGTATTTGGCCTCGCGGGCCTGCTCACGCTGGTCTGCTTCATGCCGCCCTTGGCCGGCCGCCTCAAGCTGCCGTATTCGGTGCTGCTTGCCATTGTCGGCTGTCTGCTGGGCATCATCATTCATGTCCACGGCTGGGCTCCCAGCTGGATCGGCGACTTCCTTGATTCGCTGGAACGCTTCGAGATTTCCTCGGAGACTTTCCTCATGGTGTTCCTGCCGGTGTTGTTGTTCGAGACCGCGCTGTCCATGAACGTGCGGCGGCTGATGGACGACATCGGCCCCATTCTGATGATGGCCATCGTGGCCGTGGTGGTCTGCACGGTGGTGGTCGGCGTCACCCTGGATGCCATCTCGCCGTATGGGCTGGTGGTCTGCCTGCTGCTGGGCGCCATCGTCGCGACCACCGATCCGGTGGCGGTGGTCGGCATCTTCCGGGAGGTCGGCGCGCCCAAGCGGCTGACGACGCTGGTCGAGGGCGAAAGCCTGTTCAACGACGCGGCCTCCATCGCGCTGTATTCCGTGCTGCTGGCGGTCTTGAGCGGCCACGGGGAATTGACGGTAAGCGGAATTTTCAACGACTTCATCGTCCACTTCATCGGCGGCGGCGTGGCGGGCTTTGCCATGGGGCGGCTGGCGTGCTTCCTGTTCGCCTGGCTGCGCGGCTTTCCGACGGCCGAGATCACGCTGACCCTGACGCTGGCCTATCTTTCCTTTTTCATTTCCGAGCACTACCTGAATGTCTCGGGCGTCGTGGCCACCGTGATCGCGGGCCTGGTGGTGGGTTCCACCGGGCGCACGCGCATGTCGCCCACCACCTTCGAATACCTGGCCAGCGCCTGGGGCCAGTTCGGCTTCTGGGCGAATTCCCTGATCTTCCTGTTCGCGGCCATGCTTATTCCCAAGCTGATGGCCGCCGCTGAATGGCAGGAGGTGGTGCTGGTGGGCGTGGTGTTCGTCGTGACGCTGATCGCGCGCGCGATCGTGGTGTTCGGCCTGCTGCCGCTGCTGGGGTTGACCCGGCTGGGCACCAAGGTCAGCAACCCTTACAAGGTAGTGATGCTGTGGGGCGGATTGCGTGGCGCGGTGTCGCTGGCGCTGGCGCTGGCGGTCACCGAGCAGACCGGCGTGCCCGAAGAGGCGCGCCAGTTCATCGCCGTGGCCACCACCGGGTTCGTGCTGATGACCTTGTTCGTCAACGGGATCAGCCTTCGGCCGCTGATCAGCATGCTGGGGCTGAACCAGCTATCGCCGGTGGAGCGCACCATCCGCAACCAGGTGCTGGCGGTGGCGCTGGAAGACCTGCAGGGCAAGACGGACGAGGTGGCCAAGACGGAACACATCGGCAACGAGGTCCGCGACCGGATTCGCGCCGTGTTCGACGCCAGCCTGGCCAGCGTGCATGATGGCCAGGTCAGTCAGATGACCGACGAGCAGCGCGTGTCGGTGGGGCTGGCCATCGTGGCGCAGCGCGAAGAGGAAATGTTCTTCGACATCCTGAAGGCGCAGATCGTGGATTGGCGCATGGCGGAAGCGCTGCTGGCGCGGGCGGAACGGCTGGAAGATGCGATCCGGCTGGGGGGCGTGCCCGGCTTCGAGCGCGCCATCGTGGCCGACGTGCGTTATTCCAACGCCTTCCGCCTGGCCTTGCGCCTGCACTATGTGTTTGGGTTCCAGGGCTGGCTGGCCCGTGAACTGGGCCAGCGGTTCGCCAACCTGATGAGCAAGCGGTCGGTCGCGCAGCGCCTGATCGCCTTTGCCCGCGAACAGATTACCCCGCTGCTGGGCGAGGAAGCGACGCAGCGCATCGTGTCCCTGCATCAGCGCCGGCTGGACCTGATCGAAAACGCCATGCAGGCCCTGAACCTGCAGTACCCGTCGTACGCGCAGTGGCTGCAGGAAAGCTATCTGGGCCGCGTCGCCCGCGAACTCGAGCGCATCCGCTATCGCGACATGCTTGAACAGTTTCTGATCAGCGGCGAGGTCTACGCGGACCTGATGGAGCAATTGAAAAGCCGCTGGGCGCATATCGACAAGCATCCGCCGCTGGACATCGAAATGAGCGCGGCCGAACTGATCAAGCGCGTGCCGTTGTTCGAGGGGCTGTCGCCCGATTCCCTGCGCGCCATCAGCAAGTTGCTCAAGCCGCGCCTGTCCCTGCCCGATCAGCGGGTCCTGACCCAGGGCCGGCACGGCGAGGAAATGTGCTTCGTGGCGTCGGGCGCCGTGGCCGTCCACCTGCCTGACAACACCATGATCGAACTGGGCAGCGGCGAATTCTTCGGTGAACTCGGCCTGTTGGGCGAACAGCAGCTCAACCCGGATGTGACCTCGCTGGGGTATAGCAAGCTGCTGATGCTGTCTTCGCGCGACTTCCACGCCCTGCTGGCGCGGGACGAAAACCTGCGCGAGCGCATTCAGGTGGTAGCCAAGCAGCGGCTGCGTGCCATCGAGGTCTGGAAACAGTTCTCGCAGGCGTCCAGTGCCGCGCCTGCCCCGACGCCCGCGCCGGTGTCGGCGCCCAGCCCGGCGCAGGCGGCCGAAGCCGCGGAAGCGGCGGGCGTCAGTGGTGCTTTGGCCGGTGAGGACGCGCGGGCGATCCGCGAGTTGCGCGGGGAAGATACCCGCGATGACGGCGCGCCCGGAGACACGGTGCTGGGAACGCCGGAAACGGCGCCCCGCTGAACTCAGACCGCGCCCGCGGCCTGGCGCCGCATGATGTCCTCGATGAGCACCAGCGCCGCTTCCAGCGTGAATTCGCCTTCGATGATCCGGTGCACCGCCGTGTCCACATCGATGGTGGCGATCTCCATGACTTCGCCGTCGCGGTTGGCGGGGCGGGCGTCCGCCGCCAGCACGCAGGTGCTGGTCAGCACATCTTCCACCTGATAGCCCTCGGGCAGGCGGCGATGGATGCGCAGGATGGTGCGCAGGGGCGAACGGCGCGCCAGGTCCGGCTCGTCCAGGCCGGCTTCTTCGCCGCATTCGCGCACCAGCGCCAATTCCAGGTCCTCGCCGCTGCCGGCCAGACCGCCCACCAGGGTGTCCCACATACCGGGATCGGTTGATTTGCTGAGCGAACGCCGCGCCACCCACAGCCGGCCGTCCGGCGTCCAGGCGTTCAGGTGCACGGCCTTGGTCAGCAGACCCAGCGGCCGCACGGCCGCGCGTTCGATCACGCCCAGCGCCTGATCGCCGTCCATAACGTCCAGCAATTCATCGCGCCAGCCCCGCAAGCAGTTGGCTTGGCGCAACAGTTCGGCCGCCTGTTTCAGCACGGCGTCGAGCTCCTTGCCCGGCGCCATGCCCTCTCCGATGCGCAGTGCGGTGTCGTCCGAGTCCATGCGCGCCGCGCCGCGCAGCGCGTCGCAAGCGGCGTGCGTGGCCCAGCCGCAGCGGCGCCCCGCTATATATAGAGCGCGCGCGCCTTCAGGGGCGGGCTCCTGCGCACGGGCGCACAGGGCGGCATACAAATCGGACAACTGCTTATGCATCGTGGCGCCATGGTGAGGATGTTGCCGACGATTTTATGCCACCCTGTTTACGGCGCGCGGTCAAGAGGGGCGGCCAGATGGGGGCGGGCCGGATGAATTCAAGGGCACTAACTTACATCTGTTTGCGCGTCCGCTATAATCCGCCAGTTTCTTTGTGATTTCGAGTGGGAACGACAGGGCCGCTCTATCTCCCTGCAACGCCCTGCCATCTAATAATTGCGCGTTGCCCGGTTCCGGTGACTTCAGCCACCAGCGAATGGGCCTTCGCGCCGTATTTCGAGGTAAGCATGAAGAAGTGGAGAGGGGTACTGGGGGCTTGTGCGATGCTGATTGGCAGCGTGGCCGGCGCTCAGGTGCAAAACATGCCCGGCGGTCCGAAGGTCAATCAGCTCAACCTGCATGAAGGTGTCACGGCGATTTCGCGCGACATCATGTGGCTGCATTGGTTGCTGCTCACTATCTGTATCGTGATCTTCATCGGCGTCTTCGGAGTGATGTTCTACTCCATCTGGGCGCACCGGAAGTCGCGCGGCCACAAGGCGGCGACCTTTCACGAACACCTGGGCGTCGAAGTCGCCTGGACAGTCATCCCCTTCATCATCGTCATTGCCATGGCGTTGCCGGCCACCAAGACGGTTGTCGCCATGAAGGACACGTCCAGCGCCGACCTGACCGTCAAGGTCACCGGCTACCAATGGAAGTGGGGATACGAGTATCTCGACGGCTCGGCCGCGGGCATCAAGTTCCTGTCCACGCTGGCTACCCCGCGCGCGCAGATCGAGAACCGCGAGCCCAAGGGCCAGTTCTATCTGATGGAAGTGGACAACCACATGGTCGTCCCCGTGAACAAGAAAGTTCGCGTCGTCCTCACCGCCGCGGACGTCATCCATTCCTGGATGATTCCCGACTTCGGCGTGAAGCAGGACGCCATCCCCGGCTTCCTGCGCGACGCCTGGTTCAACGCCGAAAAGCCCGGTATCTACCGTGGCCAGTGCGCGGAACTCTGCGGCAAGGACCACGCCTTCATGCCCATCGTCGTGGAAGTCCTGGCGCAAGCCGACTACGATAAGTGGGTTGAAGACCAAAAGAAGAAGATGGCGGCAAACGCCGACGATCCCAATAAAGAGTGGACGGAAGCCGAACTGGTTGCCCGCGGCGAAAAGGTTTTCGCGGCGAATTGCGTGGCCTGTCACCAGGCCAACGGCAAGGGCATCCCGGGCTCTTTCCCGCCCCTCGACGGAGACAAGGTTGTTCTGGGTCCGAAGGCGGAACAGATCAACACCGTGCTGAAGGGCAAGCCCGGCACCGCGATGGCGGCTTTCGGCGGGCAGCTCAACGATGTCGAGATCGCAGCGGTCATCAGCTATACGCGCCATGCCTGGAGCAATGCAGGCAAGGGGCAGGACCCGACGGTTCCACCGAAGGACATCGCGGCGGCGCGTTGATCGCGCACGCCCAGTCCCTTCACCGTAGAACCGGTTCCGTTTAGTTAGAGATACCCTGTCCGCTCCGTTGAACGGGGCGGGCACTCAGCAGGAAGGAGTCCATCATGAGCAGCGTCACTGTAGACCACGTGTCGCCGGGCCACGGCCACGGTCACGATGACCACCACCACGGCACGCCCACGGGCTGGCGCAGGTGGCTTTTTGCCACGAACCACAAAGACATCGGGACGATGTATCTCATCTTCTCGTTCGTCATGCTTCTGGAAGGCGGGACGCTGGCCCTGCTGCTGCGCACCGAGCTCTTCGAGCCGGGCCTGCAGTTCTTCCGCCCCGAACTCTTCAACCAGTTCACCACCATGCACGGCCTCATCATGGTGTTCGGCGCCATCATGCCGGCCTTCGTGGGTTTTGCGAACTGGATGATCCCGATGCAGATCGGCGCGTCCGACATGGCGTTCGCCCGCATGAACAACTTCAGCTTCTGGCTGCTGCCGGTGGCCGCGATCATGCTGACGGTCTCGTTCTTCGTGCCCGGCGGCGCCACCGCCGCCGGCTGGACGCTGTACGCGCCGCTGTCGCTGCAGATGGGTCCGGGCATGGACCTGGCCATCTTCGCCATCCACATCATGGGCGCCTCGTCCATCATGGGCGCCATCAACATCATCGTCACCATCCTGAACATGCGCGCGCCCGGCCTGACGCTGATGAAGATGCCGCTGTTCTGCTGGACCTGGCTGATCACCGCGTTCCTGCTGCTGGCCGTGATGCCGGTGCTGGCCGCGGCCATCACGATGGTGCTGACCGACCGCCACTTCGGCACGGGCTTCTTCAATGCGGCGGCCGGCGGCGACCCGGTCCTGTACCAGCACGTGTTCTGGTTCTTCGGGCACCCCGAGGTCTACATCATGATCTTGCCGGCGTTCGGGATCGTGTCGGCCATCGTGCCCGCGTTCGCCCGCAAGAAGCTCTTCGGCTACGCCTCGATGGTGTACGCCACCGCCTCCATCGCCGTGCTGTCGTTCATCGTGTGGGCCCACCACATGTTCACGACGGGCATGCCGGTGACGGGGCAGCTCTACTTCATGTACGCCACCATGCTCATCTCCATTCCCACCGGGGTGAAGGTGTTCAACTGGGTCGCCACGATGTGGCGCGGGTCCATGACGTTCGAAACCCCGATGCTGTTCTCGATCGGCTTCATCTTCGTGTTCACCATGGGCGGCTTCACCGGCCTGATCCTGTCGGTGGCCCCCATCGACATCCAGGTGCATGACACGTACTACGTGGTGGCGCACTTCCATTACGTGCTGGTCGCGGGTTCCCTGTTCGCCCTGTTTGCCGGCGCCTATTACTGGGTGCCCAAGTGGACGGGCCGCATGTACAGCGAAAAGCTGGGCAAGCTGCACTTCTGGTCCACGCTGATCTCGTTCAACGTGACCTTCTTCCCGATGCACTTCCTGGGCCTGGCGGGCATGCCGCGCCGCTATGCCGATTACGCCGCGCAGTTCACGACGTTCCATCAGCTCGCCACCATCGGCGCGTTCTGGTTCGGCCTGTCGCAGCTCATTTTCCTGTGGGCGATCGTGCGCTGCTACAGGGGCAAGGGCGAACGCGCCGCGGCCAAGCCGTGGGAAGGCGCCGAGGGACTGGAATGGACGGTGCCTTCGCCCGCGCCTTTCCACACCTTCGAAACGCCCCCCGAAGTAAAGTGAACCCGTCTTTCACGTTTCAGGTAGCACAGCAATGACACCCGAGCAGCGCCGTCGCAACAAGATCGCAGGACTGGTTCTTCTGGTTTTCGTCCTTGCCGTGTTTGCCTGGACCGTGATTCGCGGTTCGGCGCTGCTGACCGGCAAGGCCGTCGGTTAGGCCACGGCCATGAGCGACGACCTTCGCGAAACCTCTCAGCGCAAGCTGAGTTTCCTTCAGACGATGAAGGCGGTGGCGTGGGGGTTCTTCGGCGTCCGCAAGGGCGCGGGATACCGGGAAGACAGCGCCAGGCTCAATCCGGTCCACGTGATCGTGGCTGGGCTGCTGGCGGCGGCACTCTTCGTTACTGTGCTGGTATTAATTGTGCGTTGGGCCGTTTCCAGCCTGACTTGAATCACTTAATCTAAAAATCTGTACCAGGGAGAAAGCCATGAGTGCAAGCCACTCGGTTCAAGGTAAAGAGGCACCGTACTACTTCGTGCCCGCCGACTCGGGCCACCCCGTGCGCACGGCCGTGGCGCTGTTGTTCATGGGCCTGGGCGCCGCCGCCTGGGTTAACGGCGTCAGCGCGGGCAAATGGGCCGTCCTGGCGGGATTCATCGGCTTGATCGTGGTGTTGTATTACTGGTTCGGCGACGCGATCCACGAATCCGAATCCGGCTTGAACAGCAAGCGCATCGACGGTTCCTACCGTTGGAGCATGAGCTGGTTCATCTTCTCCGAAGTCATGTTCTTCGCTGCGTTCTTCGGCGCGCTCTGGTATACCCGCACGATCACGACGCCGTGGCTGGGCGACATCGATCACCGGCTGATGCTGTGGCCCGATTTTCAGGCGACGTGGCCGAACTTCGGCCCGGCCGGCGTGGTCGAGACCTTCCAGACCGTCGGCCCCTTCTGGCTGCCCACGATCAACACGGCGCTCTTGCTGAGCTCGGGCGTGACGCTGACCATCGCCCACCATGCGCTGCGCGAAAACCATCGCAACAAGACCATGTTCTGGCTGGCGGCCACCGTCATCCTGGGCTTCATCTTCGTGGCCTGTCAGGCCGCCGAGTACATTCATGCCTATACTGAGCTGAACCTCAAGTTCAACTCGGGCGCGTACGGCTCGCTGTTCTACATGCTGACGGGTTTCCACGGTTTCCACGTGATCCTGGGCGCCACCATGCTGACGGTCATTCTGATCCGCCTGATGCGTGGCCACTTCACGGCCGACCACCACTTCGGTTTCGAGGGCGCGGCCTGGTATTGGCACTTCGTGGACGTCGTGTGGCTGGGGCTGTACCTGTTCGTGTACTGGTTCTGACACCTGCCGGCAAATCCCCGGCGGTCATTGCGGCACAAGAAAGCGCGACGGGCGCCGGGCGGCAAGCCGGGCATCCGCCGCGCTTTCAAGCTATTGAACGGGGGCGTGCGCCCTTGCCCAGGCCCGGGGCCGGCAGGCCTTGGGGAACTGGGGGTCAGGGCGCCTATCTAAATCCGGTGCTCTCGATCCAGCCCATGTGATGGGCGAACAGCACAAACAGGAACAGGGCGACCGACAGTCCGATGCGCACCGTCAGCGCGTTGACCGTACGGTTGGTGGTACCTTTGTCCCGCATCAGGTAGACCAGGGCGGATGCCAGACTGGCCAGGATCCCGACGAAGGCCAGAACGACGAAAACGCGCATAGTGGTCTCCAGACAAATCAGAGTTAGCAAAGACAAATGGCACGACCGCATTCCACCCGCTACACGGTAGCCGCCCTACTCCTGCTTGGCATCGCCGTGGTGATCCTGGTGTCGCTGGGGCAATGGCAGTTGCGTCGCAGCGATGAGCGACGCGCCATTCTGGACGCGATCGAAGCGGGTCGCAAGCAAACGCCGCTGGTGCTGACGCCGGCCACCCCGCCCGCGGACATGACCGCCTGGCGGGTGGCCCAGGCAAGCGGCACCTGGCTGCCGGAATTCAGTGTACTGCTGGACAATCGCAACCACGACGGCAAGCCGGGCTATTGGCTGGCCACGCCGCTGCTGCTGGACGCCGCCACCCGGCGCGCGGTGCTGGTGTTGCGCGGCTGGCTGCCGCGCGTGATCCAGGGGCAGGGGGAACCCCGGCTTCCGGCCACGCCCGAGGGCGTGCAGACCATAGAGGGCGAACTGTCCGTGCGCGTGCCGCGCCTGTTCGAACTCTGGTCGCTCGGCGGGCAGGAGTCTTCCAGCTTGCCGGCCGCGCTGCCGGTGGCGGGCGGGGCCGTTCCGCAGGTGCAGAACCTGCCGCTGGACGCCTACGCCAAGGCCACCGGACTCACCTTGCTGCCCACGGTGCTGAGCCAGGGGGGCAAGGGGCCTGACGACGGCCTGGTGCATGACTGGCCCCAGCCGTCGGTGGATTTTCAGCAGAACACGTCTTACGCGGTGCAGTGGTTCGCTTTTGGTTTGATTGCCGCCATCGCATGGCTGGTGGTGCTGGGGGGCGCCATCAAGCGCATGCGCCAGCGCGGGGACAGCGGGGCTCAGGCCCGAGCCCGCGCCCGCAGATAAACAACGCTTATTCAGGATACAAAGTGGCTCGCGACATTTCATCCAACAAGCCCGCAGGCAAACGCTCATTGATGCCCATGCTGCTGGTGTTCCTGTGTTCGCTGGCGCCCATCGTCGCCGCGTTCGTGGTCTACATGAATCCGCAATGGTGGCCCGCGGATTCCAGCAACTACGGCACGCTCGTGACCCCGCAGCGGCCGATGCCCGCGGCCGCCGAACTGCGCCTGACGACGCTGGACGGCAAGCCGTTCGACCTGCAAAGCTTGAAGGGCAAGTGGCTGCTGGTCGCCGCCGACGGCGCGGCCTGCCCCGAAAGCTGCGCGCGTAAGCTGTTCATCACCCGCAACAGCCATGCCAGCCAGGGCAAGAACGTCGACCGCCTGGCGCGCGTCTGGTTCATCACGGACGACGCGCCCGTGCCGGACAAGGTGCTGGAGGCCTACAAGGGGACCGTCATGGTGCGCGTGGATCCCGACGAATTGGCGCGGTTCCTGCTGGCGCGAGGCACGGCCGCCGGCCAGCCGGGCCTGCAGGATCCGATCTGGGTGATCGATCCGCTGGGCAACCTGATGATGCAGTACCCTGCCGAGGCGGATGGCGTGAAGGTGCGCAAGGACATCAGCAAGCTGGTCTATAACTCGCGCATTGGTTGAGTGTTTTTTCCGCCGGGCGCGCGTCGTGGCGGGGTTTATATTTTGGTTGATATGGAACGCATCAAAGCGCGTTATCGCAAGCTCGTTTTCTTCACCTGGTTCCTGACGCTGGACCTGATCATGTTTGGCGCCTTCGTGCGCCTGACGGACTCCGGCCTGGGCTGTCCCGACTGGCCCGGCTGCTATGGCAGCGCGACGCCGCTGGGCGCGATGGGCGACATCCACGAGGCGTCGCAGGCCATGCCCTTCGGCCCGGTGACCCTATCCAAGGCCTGGATCGAAATGATCCACCGCTACGTCGGAACCATCCTCGGCATGCTGATCATCGGCATCGTCTACATGGCGTGGCGCTACCGCCGCGAACTGGGCCGTTCGCCGGCGCTTGCCGTCACGACCCTGGTGGCCGTGTGCGTGCAGGGCGCATTCGGGGCATGGACGGTGACGCACAAGCTGATGCCTGCCGTCGTGACCGCGCACCTGGTGTTTGGCTTGTCGGTATTGGCGCTGATGACCTGGTTGTCGGCGCGTGAGCGCCCGCACCTGCCGGTGAGCGCGGCGGCCACGCGCTGGAAGCCCTGGGTGGCGGGGGGCTTTGCCCTGCTGCTGGTGCAAGTGACCCTGGGCGGCTGGGTCAGCACCAACTATGCCGCGCTGGCCTGCATGGATTTCCCCATGTGCCATGGGCAGTGGGTGCCGGAAATGGATTTCCATGGCGGATACTCGGTCATCCGGGGCCTGGGCGAACTACCTTCCGGCGAGATGATTTCCCAGCCGGCGCTGACGGCGATCCACTGGGTCCACCGCAATTTCGCTTTCGTGGTGTTCGTCTATCTGGGCATCCTGGCTTGGCGCCTGCGCGCCGAGGCCGGCTTGCGCGGACCGGCCACGCTGATGCTGACGCTGCTGGCCGCGCAACTGCTGACCGGCCTGACCACCATCTTCTTCCAGTGGCCATTGCTGATCGCGGTGCTGCACAACGGCGGCGCGGCGGGCCTGACCCTGGCGGCGGTCGTGCTGATGGTGCGTTTGTCGACGGCCGGGCACGCGCCGGCGGCGCGCTACGGCCCCAATTTGGTGCGAGTTTAAAATAGGGTCCACTATGACCAGTCTTGCCGCTCCTCAATCCGGATTGTTCCGCCAGTACCTCGTTCTGACCAAGCCGCGCGTGACGCAGCTGGCGGTGTTTTGCGCCGTGATCGGCATGTTCCTGGCGGCCCCGGGCATTCCAGACATGCGCCGCGTGCTGTTCGGCACGGTCGGCATCTGGCTGCTGGCCGCCGCCGCGTTCGCCATCAATTGCCTGATCGAACAGGAAGTGGACGCGCGTATGCTGCGCACCGCGCGCCGCGCCACGGCCCGCGGCACGATTTCGGCGTTCCAGGTGCTGAGCCTGTCCGGGCTGCTGGGCGGCGTGGGCATGTTCGTGCTCTACACCCTGGTCAACCCGCTGACCATGTGGCTGACGTTCGCCACTTTTGTGGGCTACGCCGTTATCTATACGGTCATCCTGAAGCCGCGCACGCCGCAGAACATCGTGATCGGCGGCTTGTCGGGCGCCATGCCGCCCGCGCTGGGCTGGGCTGCGGTGGCGGACTCCGTGCCGGCCGAGGCCTGGATCCTGGTCCTGATCATTTTCATCTGGACGCCGCCGCATTTCTGGGCGCTGGCGCTCTACCGCAACCACGACTACGCCAAGGCCGGCCTGCCCATGCTGCCGGTGACGCACGGCAATCAATTCACGCGCCTGCACATCCTGCTGTATAGCGTGGCGCTGATGGCGACGACGCTGTTGCCCTACGCCATCCGCATGAGCGGCGAACTCTATCTGCTGGCGGCGCTGGTGCTGGGCGGCATGTTCGTTTCGTATGCCTGGCGCCTTTACCGCGTGTACAGCGACGCGCTCGCGCGCAGCATGTTCCGTTTTTCCATCCTCTACCTGGCGCTGCTGTTCGGCGCCCTGCTGGTGGACCATTGGGTCGGCCTGTTGCGCTGATCATCCGGAGGTTCTCGATGTCCGTGTTTTCCGCCAGCCGCCGGCTGGCCCTGCGCCTGGGCGTAGCCGCTGCCTTTACCGCCGCCCTGGCCGCCTGCGGCGAGAGCCCGCCGGTGTTCAAGGGCAGCGACATCAGCGGCACGCAGTTGGGCCGCGCCATGGAACTGCCCGACCACAACGGCAAGACGCGCCAGCTCTCCGACTTCGCGGGTAAGGTCGTCGTCGTATTTTTCGGTTTCACGCAGTGTCCGGACGTGTGCCCCACGTCGCTGGCCGAACTGACCGAAGTCATGAAGAAACTGGGTCCGGACGCCGATCGCGTCCAGGTGCTGCTGATCACGGTGGACCCGGAGCGCGACACACCCGAGGTGCTTAAGCAGTACGTCACCGCCTTCGATCCACGCTTCCTGGGGCTGACCGGCACGCCGGACCAGGTCAAGAAGGCCGCGGCGTCGTTCAAGGCCTATTACGCCAAGGCGCCCACCAAGGACGGCAATTACACGATGGACCACACGGCCGCGTTCTATCTGCTGGACGGCAAGGGTGAATCGCGCATTCTGGCCAACAACAACATCGGTGTCGACGCCTTGACGCAAGACATCCAGGCGCTGCTCAAGCAGGGCTGAAGCGGCACGGGCGGCGCGGAACTCAGGGGGCCGCCGCAGCCCATCCGGCCAGCGCGGCGCGGGCCTTGTCGCTGAGTTCGGCCGACGTGATCTCGCGGCGGTGCGCGATGATCATCAGCGCATAAGGCGTGGCCAGCGCGGCTGCCTCGGGGCACAGGCGCGATTCTTCGCCGACCGATGGCGACACGTTGCGCCAATAGTTGATCGCCTGTTCGAGTTGGGGCAGGGTGATGGAATCCATGCGCCTATTGTCCACGAATGGGCTCCCCTGTCCACCTGCGTTCCCCTGCAAAGAAGCGTCACCATCGCAACATGCCGAAACCGCGCCCGGGTGCTATACCACTGCCGGTTAGTTTCGATGGAGCATCATCATGAATACATCCACCCGAATCGAAACCACGCGCCGTGGCCTGCATCCGCTGGTCGCCGCCGCGGCGGTCGCGGTCATCGTCATGTGCTCGGTGGGCGTGGCTGCGGTGATGGGCTGGCTGCCCACGCCTTCGGCCAACCCCCATGCGGACGAGCCCGTGGCCGAGGCCGGCCCCGAGGACGCCAACCTGGCGCCCGTCCCGGCAGCCCCGTCCGCAGCCGCCAAGCCCGCCGCTCAGGCGCAGCAGGCCCAGCAGGCGCGTCCGGCGCCGGCTTCCTCGCCTCGTCCCGCGCCGGCGCCTGCCCAGCAGGCCTGCGCAAGCTGCGGCGTGGTCGAGACCATTCGCCAGGTGCAGGTGCCCGTCAAGGACAACAGCAACAATCTGGTGGGCACGATCGCCGGCGGCGTGGCGGGCGGCGTTGTGGGTAATCAGTTTGGCGGAGGCAACGGCAAGACCGCGTTGACCGTGCTGGGCGCGGTCGGCGGCGCTTTGGCAGGCCGGGAAGTTGAGCGTAATATCAGAGAGCAACAAACGGTGACGCACTATGAGCTCACGGTACGCCTGAGCGACGGCAGCGCGCGCCAGTTCCGCAGTGCGCAGCCCTTCGCCTTTGCATCCGGCGATCACGTGCGCGTCGAGAATAACCAACTGCTGCCGGGCTAAGTCCGGCCGCCAGCGGCAACCATCTGTCTTTGGGGAGACCTGGAATGAGCGACCAATACACCAACCCGTTCGTCCTGCCTGGCATGGGCCAGAACTCCGACTTGTCGGGCAACCCGCTGTTGGCCAGCATGGAAATGATGCGCCAGGCATGGGCGGGCCTGACCGGCCCCGGAGGCCTGGCCAGCAGCCTGCCGATGGCGCCGCCCATGAACCTCGAGGACCTGGACCGCCGCATCGCCGAACTGCGCTCGGTGGAAAACTGGCTGCGCATGAACCTGAGCATGCTGTCGAGCACCATCCAGGGCATGGAAGTGCAGCGGTCCACCATCAGCACCTTGCGCGCCTTCGTGGACAGCGCGGCCCGGATGGACATGGGGTCGGCCGGCGACAGCGCCGCGGGGTCTCCCCTGGAGGTTGCCCTGGGGCTGAAGCCGGCGCCGAAACAGACTGCGTCTGCAAACGCGGCGGGTCACGGCGAAGCCAAGGCCGATGCCCGCAAGGACGGGGCGCCCAGCGGTGCGGAGGCATCGGCTGCCGGCCCTGAATCAGGGGCGGGCATGAGCGAGCAGATGGGCGCCGCCGCGCAATCGGCTTCCAAGGCATGGTGGGACCTGCTGCAACAGCAGTTCAACCAGATCGCCGCGGCCACCGCCGCCTCCATGCCGGCCGCGCCTGGGACCGATACGGGATCCAGCGCCAAGCCCGGCGAACCCAAGTCTGCAGCCCAGCCCGATGCCAAGGCATCCAAGCCGGCGGCGGCGCGCAAGCCTGCCGCTTCCAAAAGCGCCGCCAAGCCCGTCAAGAAAAACGGGCCTGCCGACGGCAAGCCCTGACCCTATCTTTCAATCGACACACCGGACGGCCGCAAGGCCGCCGGACCGTCTCTCAACGATATAGAACTTATGCTTAATGTAGTGATTCTTGCCGCCGGACTGGGTAAACGCATGCAGTCCGATCTCCCCAAAGTACTGCATACGCTGGCCGGCAAACCGATGCTGGCCCACGTCCTGGACAGCGCGCGCCAGTTGAAGCCGGCGCGCATCATCGTCGTGGTCGGCCATGGCGCGGATCGCGTCAAACAGGCTTTCGAAGGCCAGGACGATCTGCACTTCGTGCTGCAGCAGCCTCAGCAGGGCACGGGCCACGCGGTGCAGCAGGCCGTGCCGCTGCTCGATGGAGACGGCAAGGACGACGTGACCCTGGTGCTGTACGGCGACGTGCCGCTGGTGCAACCCGAAACCCTGCAGCGCCTGCTGGACGCCCGCGGCCAAGGCGCCGCCGTGCTGACGGAAGTGCTGGCCGACTCCACCGGCTATGGCCGCATCGTGCGCGACGCCAAGGGCAGCGTGTGCCGCATCGTCGAGCACAAGGACGCCTCGGAAGCCGAGCGCCTGATCAAGGAAGTCAACACCGGCATCCTCAGCGCGCCGACCGCGAAGCTCAAGGACTGGCTGTCCCGCATCGACAACAACAATGCCCAGGGCGAGTACTACCTGACCGATGTGGTCGGACTGGCCGTGGCCGATGACGTGCCGGTGGGCGCGGCCCAGCCCGGCGCGTCCTGGGAAACGCTGGGCGTGAACAGCCGCGTCCAGCAGGCCGAGCTCGAGCGCCGCTGGCAGGGTGAGCAGGCCCGCCGCCAGCTCGAAGCCGGCGTGACGCTGGCCGACCCCGCGCGCTTCGACGTGCGGGGTTCGCTCGCCTGCGGCCGCGACGTGTTCATCGACGTGGGCTGCGTGTTTGAAGGCCAGGTGTCCCTGGCCGATGGCGTGCGCGTCGGGCCGCATTGCGTGCTGCGCGACGTCAGCATCGGACCGGGCACGCATATCGAAGCCTTCAGCCACTTGCAGCAGGCCCAGGTGGGCCGCGATGCGCGCGTGGGTCCGTATGCCCGCCTGCGCCCCGGCGCCGAGCTTGGCGACCGCAGCCACGTGGGCAATTTTGTCGAGATCAAGAAGAGCGTGCTGGGCGAAGACAGCAAGGCGAACCACCTGGCCTATATCGGCGACGCCGACATCGGCGCCCGCGTGAACGTGGGCGCGGGCACGATCACCTGCAACTACGACGGCGTGAACAAGCACCGCACGGTCATCGAAGATGACGCCTTCATCGGCTCCGACACGCAGCTCGTGGCGCCTGTGCGCGTGGGCCGCGGCGCAACGCTGGGCGCCGGCACCACCCTTACCCGCGATGCGCCGGCCGACAAGCTGACCGTGTCGCGCGCCAAGCAGCTCACTGTTGAGGGATGGCAGCGCCCGGTCAAGAAATCGTGAGCCCGGAGCACGACCCGGCGCCGGGCGGCGGTGCCAGGCCCGCCCCGCCCGACGGTCTGCCCACGCCGCGCCGGTATTGGGCGGCGGCCACCGTGATGACGGGCATCAGCCTGTCGGTGCTGGACACCACCATCGCCAACGTGGCGCTGCCCACCATCGCGGCCGATCTCAATGCCTTGCCGGCGCAGGCGGTCTGGATCGTCAACGCCTACAACCTGGCGGTGGTGATGGCGCTGCTGCCGCTGTCGGCGCTGGCCGAGCGCATCGGCTTTCGCCGCATGTTCACCTTCGGCCTGATCCTGTTCACACTGGCTTCGCTGGGCTGCGCCCTGGCCGGCACGCTGTGGCAGTTGACGGCGGCGCGGGTGTTCCAGGGGGTGGGCGCGGCCACGCTGATGTGCATGTTCGGCGGCCTGGTGCGCAATATCTATCCGCTCAAGATGCTGGGCCGAGGCATTGGCATCAACGCCACCACGGTGGCCGTGATGTCGGTGCTGGGGCCCACCATCGGGTCCGCCATCCTGTCGGTGGCGCCATGGCCCTGGATCTTTGCCGTCAACCTGCCCATCTGCGCGCTGGCCATGCTGGGATTGCGCCATCTGCCGGAGGTGCCGCGCAACGACGTGAAGCTGGACTGGATCAGCGCCCTGCTCTGCATGGCCACGCTGGGCGTGTTCATTTCCGGCGTCGACATGATGGGTGAAGACCTGCTGCGCGGAATCGGCCTGGTTGCCATTGCGTCGGTGGCGGGCATGGTGCTGGTGCGCCGGGCCAGCAGGCAGGCCAAGCCGCTGGTTCCCGTGGATCTGCTGCGCATCCGTCCGCTGGCGTTCGCCGTGGGCGCCTCGGCCTGCACCTTCGCCGCGCAGATGGCGTCGTACGTGTCGCTGCCGTTCTACTTCCAGCAGGTGCTGGGCCGGCCGCAACTGGAGGTCGGCCTGCTGATGGGTGCCTGGCCGGTGGGCACGGCCATCATCGCGCCGCTTGCGGGCCGCCTGTCGGACCGCTATTCCGCCGCCACCCTGAGCGGCATCGGAGCGGCCGCGATGGTGGCCGGCATGCTCTGGCTGGCCGTGCTGCCTTCCTCGGTGTCGAACTGGCCGGTCGTCCTGGGCATGTTCGTGGCGGGCGTGGGCTTCGGCTTCTTCCAGACCCCGAACAACCGGGCCCTGCTGTCGGCCGCGCCCCGCTCGCGCAGCGGGGCGGCGGGCGGCTTGCAGGCCACCACCCGGGTTTTCGGGCAGAGCTTCGGCACCGCGCTGGTGGCGATCGCGTTCAGCGTCAGCGCGGCCCATGGGCCGGGCCTGGCCCTGGTGCTCGGGACCGTCTGCGCCGCCTTGGCGGTGCTGGTCAATACCGTCCGGTTCAGCAAGCTTCGGGCGTAGGGCGGCGCCGGGGCGCGGACAGGGTCCGTTTCGCGCCGGCGGGCCATGGATCGCGGCCGCTTCTATAATGGCCGCCGGCCCCCGGTTCCTTAGCCTGGGGGCGAAGATTACCTATTTGGAAGGCGTTCAGGCATGAAGATCACGGTCGTGGGTACCGGTTACGTGGGTTTGGTGTCGGGAGCGTGCCTGGCCGACATGGGCAACGACGTCATGTGTCTGGACGTGGACGCGGCCAAGATCGCGCTGCTGCGCCAGGGCGGCATCCCCATCTACGAACCCGGCCTTGAAGACCTGGTTCGCCGCAACGTGCAGGCCGGCCGCCTGCATTTCACGGACGACGTGGCGCAAAGCGTGGCGTTCGGCGATGTGCAGTTCATCGCCGTGGGCACCCCGCCCGGCGAAGACGGTTCCGCCGACCTGAAGTACGTGCTGGCGGCCGCGCAGAACATCGCGCGCCACATGACGTCGCGCAAGCTGATCGTGGACAAGTCCACCGTCCCCGTGGGCACGGCCGACAAGGTGCGCGCCGTGGTGGCCCGCGAACTGGCCGGACGCGGCGTGGATATCCCGTTCAGCGTGGCGTCCAACCCCGAGTTCCTGAAGGAAGGGGCGGCCATCAACGACTTCATGAGCCCGGACCGCGTGGTCGTCGGCGCGGACGACGAATACACCATCAGCGTGATGCGCCGCATCTACGAGCCCTTCCAGCGCACGCACGACCGCCTCATGGTGATGGACGTGCGTTCCGCCGAGCTGACCAAGTACGCCGCCAACGCCATGCTGGCCACGCGCATCTCGTTCATGAACGAAATGGCGAACCTGGCCGAAGCCCTGGGCGCCGACGTCGAGCAGGTGCGCCGCGGCATCGGCGCCGATCCGCGCATCGGCTATCACTTTCTGTATCCGGGCGCGGGCTACGGCGGTTCGTGCTTTCCCAAGGACGTGCAGGCGCTGGTCAATACCGCCGCCGAGCATGCCTTGCCCATGCGCGTCATCGAGGCCGCCGAGGCCGCGAACCATGCGCAGAAATTCCGCCTGTCCGAAAAGCTGGTCGAACGGTTTGGCGAGGATCTGCGTGGCCGCAAGATCGCGCTGTGGGGACTGTCCTTCAAGCCCAACACCGACGACATGCGCGAAGCCCCCAGCCTGACGGTCATCGCCGAACTGACGCGCCGCGGCGCCGAAGTGCGCGCCTACGATCCCGTTGCCATGCACGAGGCCGGACGCGTGCTGGCCGGCCACCAGGGCATCAGCTTCGCCGCCGACATGTACGAGGCGCTGGACGGCGCGGACGCGCTGCTGATCGCGACCGAATGGAAGGTCTTCCGTGCGCCCGACTTCGATCGCGTCAAGGCCCTGCTCAAGACCCCGCTGATCATCGACGGCCGCAACCTGTACACGCCCGCCGATGTGCGCGGCCTGGGCTTCGAGTACTCGGGCATCGGGCGCGCATGAAGATCCTGCAACTCAACTTCGAGAAGGGCTGGCGCGGCGGCGAACGGCAGACGCTGTATTGCATGCGCGCCTTTCGCAAGGCGGGCCATGACGTCGAGGTGATGTGCCGCGAAGGCGCGCCGCTGGCTGAGCGCGCCCGCCAGGAGGGGTTCGTCGCCCACACCCGGCGCAACGTGCCCGGGCAACTGGCCTTCCTGGCCGGCGCCGGCCGCTACGACATCATCCACGCGCAGACCGCCAACACTATCACCTGGGCGGTGCTGACCAAATGGCTGCATCGCAGCCCGGTGGTGTTTTCCCGCCGCACGTCGTTCGTGGTCAAGCCGGGCGACGAATGGAAGACCGGCTTCAAGTGGCGCCGTGCGAACCTGTTCGTGGCCATCAGCGAGATGGCCGCGGGCGAACCGCGCCGCCTCGGCATCGAACCCGTCATCATCCGCAGCGCGGTCGAGCCGCACGAGATCAACGCCGACAATGTTGCCGGCCTGGTGCGTGAGTTCGACCTGAGCGGCAAAAAGGTCATGGCGACGTCCGCCGCGCTCATCCGCGACAAGGATCCCGTGACCCTGGTCCGGGCCGTGGGCGAACTGGCCAGGACGCGCCGCGATTTCGTCTTCCTGCATTTCGGCGCCGGTGGCGATCGCGAACAGCAGGCCAAGGACGAAGCGCGCAGGCTGGGCATCGAAGACGTGTACCGCTTCGCGGGCTTTCGCAAGGGCGTCGAGGACTTCTACAGCATCCTGGACGTGTTCGTCATGAGCTCCGAGGAAGAGGCGCTGGGCAGCAGCGTGCTGGACGCCTTTCTGCAGCGGGTGCCGGTGGTGTCCACCGACGCCGGCGGCCTGAAGGAAAGCCTGGCCGACGGGCGCGGCGTGCTCGTCGCGGTGGGCGACCACCAGGCCATGGCCGCGGGCATGGCGCGCTGCCTGGACGACGCGGCCTTCCGCGAAGCCATCACCGGACGCGCCTATGCGTACGTGCGCAGCGAACACGACGTGCAGGAAATGGGCAACCGCTACCTGGCGCAGTTCGAACGCCTGCTTGGCCGGGGCTAGGGCCCCGGTCACTCCCTTACGTCGATGCGCGTCTCGAACTTGGCGCGATGCACCGAAAAGAACGTGCGCACATTGCGCACGTTGGCCTGCGCGGTGAACGCCCGGTGCACCAGTGCGTGATAGGCGGGCATGTCCTTGACCTGCGCGATCACCACGAAGTCCGGCCCGGGCGACACCCGGTAGCACTGCAGCACGGCCGGTTCGGCCAGCATGCATTGCTCGAACGCATCCAGGCTTTCCGCTGCCTGCACATCCAGCGTTATCTCGACGATCGCCGTCAGCGTGCTGCCCAGCTTCTGGGCGGACAGGATGGCCACCTGCCGGTCGATCACGCCTTCGTCCACCAGGCGGCGCACGCGCCGCAGGCAGGTCGGGGGCGACGCATGCACCCTGGCGGCCAGATCCTGATTGGTCAGCGAGCTGTCGTCTTGTAACTGTTCGAGAATGCGCCGGTCCAGATCATCCAGTTCGGGTAGCAAAATCGGCGTGTTTTGCATGTTTAATTCAAAAATCTCCGGTTTAAGAAAGATTATTTAATCACATTTATGTAAGGGAATTAATTTCCAAATTATTCAATATTAAGAAATCAAATTTCTTGCGGGGTCGCGCACAATGCGTCGGTACACGAACTAACCGGAGTCTCTCCTATGTGCGGCATTGTTGGCGCCGTCGCCCAGCGCGACATCACCCCGATCCTGGTTGAAGGCCTGAAGCGCCTGGAATATCGCGGCTATGACTCTTGCGGCGTCGCCGTCTACGCCGACGGCCATCTGCGCCGCACGCGCAGCACGCAGCGCGTGGCCGAGCTGGCCGATCAGGTCGCCCAGGACAAGGTGCAGGGTTTCACCGGCATCGCCCACACCCGCTGGGCCACCCACGGCGTGCCCGCCACGCATAACGCCCACCCGCACTTCTCGCGCCTGGGCAATGAAGAGCCGCGCATCGCGCTGGTCCACAACGGCATCATCGAAAACCACGACGAACTGCGCGCCGAGCTGCAGGCCGTGGGTTATGTCTTTGAAAGCCAGACCGACACCGAAGTCATCGCGCACCTGGTGAACCATCTGTATTCGGGCGACCTGTTCGAAACCGTGCAGAACGCCGTGCGCCGCCTGCATGGCGCCTACGCCATCGCCGTGTTCTGCCGCGATGAACCGCATCGCGTCGTGGGCGCGCGCCAAGGCTCGCCGCTGGTGGTGGGCGTGGGCCAGAACGAAAACTTCCTGGCGTCCGACGCGCTGGCGCTGGCCGGCACGACCGACCAGATCATCTACCTGGAAGACGGCGACGTCGTCGACCTGCAGCTCTCGCGCGTCTGGATCGTGGACGCCGCCGGCAAGAACGTGGACCGCGAAGTGCACACCGTGCACGTGCACACCGGCGCCGCCGAACTGGGCCCCTATCGCCACTACATGCAGAAGGAAATCTTCGAGCAGCCGCGCGCGGTCGGCGATACCCTGCAGGACATCGAATCCATCACGCCCGAACTCTTCGGCGACCAGGCCTACAAGATCTTCAAGGACATCGATTCCCTGCTGATCCTGGCCTGCGGCACCAGCTACTACGCCGGCCTGACCGCGAAGTACTGGATCGAATCGATCGCCAAGATCCCGGTCGCGGTCGAAATCGCCAGCGAATACCGCTACCGCGACAGCGTGCCCAACCCGCGCTCGCTGGTCGTGACCATCTCGCAGTCCGGCGAAACCGCCGACACGCTGGCCGCCTTGAAGCATGCCCGTTCGCTGGGCATGGAACACACGCTGACCATCTGCAACGTGTCCACCAGCGCGATGGTGCGCGAGTGCAAGCTGTCGTACATCACGCGCGCCGGCGTCGAGATCGGCGTGGCCTCGACCAAGGCCTTCACCACCCAGCTCACCGCGCTGTTCCTCTTGACCCTGGCGCTGGCGCAGACGCGCGGCAACCTGACGGACGAGCAGGAAGCCGAGCACCTCAAGGCGCTGCGCCACCTGCCGGCCGCCATCGGTTCGGTGCTGGCATTGGAGCCGCAGATCATGGCCTGGGCCGATCGCTTCGCCTCCAAGGAAAACGCCCTGTTCCTGGGCCGCGGCATGCACTACCCGATCGCGCTGGAAGGCGCGCTCAAGCTCAAGGAAATCAGCTACATCCACGCCGAGGCCTATCCGGCCGGTGAACTCAAGCACGGTCCTCTGGCGCTGGTGACCGAGCACATGCCCGTCGTCACCATCGCTCCGAAGGACGAGCTGCTGGAAAAGCTGAAGTCCAACATGCAGGAAGTGCGCGCGCGCGGCGGCGAGCTGTATGTCTTCGCTGACGCGGACAGCAAGATCCAGAGCGCCGAAGGCATGCACGTGATCCGCATGCCGGAGCACTACGGCAAGCTGTCGCCGATCCTGCACACCGTGCCGCTGCAGTTGCTGTCGTATCACACGGCGTGCGCGCGTGGGACGGATGTGGACAAGCCGCGGAACCTGGCCAAGAGCGTGACGGTGGAGTGATCTATCTTCGAGAAAGGCCTGCGTTAAAAACGGGGAATAAAGCCGGTATTAAGGAATAAAGACGGTATATCGGCAACTCTCAGCAGAGTCTCGTTTCTGCATCCGAAAGTGAGCCATTTCGTGTTTGTGAGCCGCCCTTGAGGCGGCTCTTTTCTTTGCGTTTGACTAAGGTGCAGAAGGCATGCCACCAATCCCGTCCATGTGTGCAGCCCTGCGGCGCACTGCCGAAATGGATTCCCCCTTGCTAGCCAACTCGGCGCCGGTGGCACGCATTTAGAACTGGCTGCGCAGTGTCAGCATCACATTTGCCTGCTCGCCATATACGTTTTGACCGCGGTCGTACATTGCCATGTCGGGCTGAAATGCCCATGGTGGACGTGCGTTGCGCGAATTCTCGCTATCATTCGCGACACCATGCTGACCAAAAATCTACTCCCTGCCGCCTGCGCCGTCGTGCTGTGCGCACTTTCCCTGACCGCCACGGCGGCGTCCGAGGCCTTGCCTTCGTTCGACTGCGCCAAGGCGCGCACGGGAGCAGAAAAAGCCATCTGCGCGAACCCGCAACTCGCAGCGCTCGACGCGAGCATCGCCAAGCGCTACAACGACGCACGCAAATCCCTGGACGCCAACACGGCCGAAGCGTTGTTGCGCGACCAGCGCTATTTCACCAAGGTGCGCGACGACGCCTTCGAGAAGCCGTTCGACAAAGACAAACCGATCGAGGAACTCGCGAGCCGCCTGAAATACCGAGACGCGTTCCTCGCCTCGCTGGACTTGGCCGAACGCAAGGGCTTTACCGGCAGATGGCGCAACCTCTCCGGCGAGATCACGCTCTGGAAGCAGCCCGACGGCGACATCCTGTATGAAGGTTCGGCCGCACAGCCGCACAACGGGCGCTGGTCGTGCAACGTGGAGGCCGCCGGCAAGGCCAAGGGCGAGCGCCTGCGGGTCCAGAGCGTCGACACCGAGGGCTGGGTACTGATCCTGCACCGCCAGGGTGATGGGCTGGTCGTCGAGGAACAGTCGCCCGGCGCGGGTTCATCTGGTCCGCCCTATTGCGGCATGAACGGAACCTTGGCCGGCACGTTCTTCCCGATCCGCTGAGCGATAGCCGAAATGAGTGCCTGCGGGTAGTGGCGGAACCGCCGTACCCGGCACAAGGTCATCGCCAACGCGCGGATTCGAGGCCGGAGAGGCATACGCAATCTTAGGTATCGATGGCGCTTCAATTTCTATTAGTTAGAACTAATCAGGTCATCTGATACGTAAGGGGCGAAAATTCGCGCTCGTTGCACGCATCATCACTGCTTTTTTACTGGGTAAGCATGGCGCGATTGGCGGTTCCCGGCCGGAAGTGGAGTCTCCCTGTTCACGTATCGCTTCTGGTGGGCGAAGCAGGGCCGAGTTCTCTGCGGGATCCATGCGCTTCGGCATAAACGCGGGTAAATTCCGCGCCCAGCAGAAACACCTGGGCCGCGTAATACACCCAGATCAGCAGATCACAAGCGAACCCGCCGCAGCATACGAGGATGCGACGGACGCCTTACCCATGTACAGGCCGATCAGGAACTTCCCGATTTCGAACATGACGGCGGTGACGAACGCCCCTGCCCATACGTCTCGCCACGCAACTGAGACTTGGGGCATAAATCGGTAGATCATCGCAAAAAGCAGGGTGAGTATGCCCAACGTAACCGCTGCGTTGACCGCTTGGAGCAGCGTCTCCCAACCCGGGATGCCGCCGCCCAGCCAACTGCCCAGTGCTGCCAACACTGTGCTGACGACAAGCGAGACAATCAATAAAAACGCCAAGGTCAAAATCAGGCCAAAGGAAAGCAGTCGCGCGCGGATCACGGCCCAGATGCCGGACTGCTTCTTGGCGTTGACCTTCCAGATGCGGTCCAGCGCGCTTTGTAGTTCCGAAAATACAGTCGTCGCCCCGACCACCAACATCACGACGCTGATGACCGTGGCCGCGATGCCCTGCGCGGGTTCTTGCGCGCCCAATACGACGCTTTCGACCGCCTTCCCGCCCTCTGCGCCGACCAAGGCGCTGACTTGGTCCAACAACTGTCCCTGCGCGGCTTCGCGGCCCCAGAAGAACCCGGCGATACCGATCACGATAATAACTAGTGGCGCCAGCGAGAAAACCGTGTAGAACGCGATGGCGGCGCCCATGCTGGGGGCGTAGTCGTCCAACCAGTTCGTTACCGTTTGCTTAACTAACGCATAGAACCGTTTGATAGCCATCTTCCACACTCCCGGCGCATATAGAGACGCAGCAAGTGGCGTGCCGCCCCCTTATCAAACGCCGCTTGGCAGGAGTACGCCGCGGTTCAGGTGCCGCGCGGGGCGGCACCCCACCCGTCAGCGCCGCTCGAACTTCGGCGCGCGCTTTTCTTCAAATGCCTTGCGGCCTTCCTTGGCGTCGGCGGTGGCGAAGCAGATCGCCTGCAGATCGCGCTCGTATTCCACGGCCTTCTCTAGCGGCATCGACAGCGCGGCGCGCAGATTGACACGTGCCGTCTCGGCCGCGATAGGCGCGCGCGAAGCGATGGTGGCGGCAAGCGCCTGCGCGCGCTCGCGCAACATCTCCTGCGGCACCACCTCACTCACCAGGCCCCAGGCCAGCGCCTGCTCGGCGCGGATGGGATCGCCGGTCAGCACCATCAGGGCGGCGTTGCTCGGGCCGATCGCATGGACGAGCTGCGCTGTCATGCCGCCGCCGCCGATCCAGCCCAGCTTGATCTCGGGCGCGCCCAGGCGCGCGTTGTCGGAGGCGATGCGGATATCGCAGGCCAACGCCATTTCCAGGCCGCCGCCGAAGGTATAGCCGTTGATCGCCGCCACCGTGGGCTTTTTCAACATGCGCACGCAGTCGCAGTAGTCGAGCCGATTGCGAAAATCCCAGGGCGTGGCGTAGCGGTCGAGCTCGGTGATGTCCGAGCCGGCGCAGAAGGCCTTGGGGCCGGCGCCGGTCAGGATCACCGCGCGCACCTGCGAGTCGGTGTTGCATTGCTCCACCGCCGCGATCAGCAGGTCGGCCATCTCGGGCGTCATCGCGTTCAGCTTTTCGGGACGGTTGAGTTCGATGATGGCGACATGGCCATCGATACTGAGATTGACGAGTGCGCTCACGTGGAAATCCTTATTGCGGAGTGCTTGGGGCGGCGGTCAGGCTGGCCTGGAAACGCTCGGTCAGGCCGCGCGCCAATGCGTGGGAGGATGCGCGGGCGGCGACGCCGTCGCGCAGGAACTGCGAGGCCTCGGTCTGGAAGGCGATGTAGCCGTCGTGCCGCGGCCGGATCGAGGCGGCTTCGAGCGTGCGGGCCGTGTTGGCATAGAAGCTGCCGCTCGCTGCATTCACGTCCGCATCGGCCCAGCTGCCGCGATGGCTTGGCTGTCCTTCGTGCTGCGGGATGAAGCGGCTTTGGGTATCGGCCGCGAGCAACCACAACAGATGCGCGCGCAACTCCGGCCCCATGATGCAGCGCCGGGATATCGCAATGCCGGTGCCGCCGAGGATGGAGCCGGGCCTGCCCGCTTGGGCCTCGGGCGCGTCGCGGAACGCGAGCGGTTTCGCCACCGCGGAGGTGGCGTAGTTCACATAGCCATAGACGAGCGGGCAGAGCGCGATGTCATCGCGCGAGCTCATGTGGCCGAGCAGCGCGATCGGGTTGTAAGCCAGGGCGTGCACGGGCGTGAGCCGCGCCAATTCGCTGAGCACGTCGCACGCGCCGGCGAGCGTCGCCTCGTCGTGCCAGGCGCCGTGCGGGCGCAGGTCGGTATCGGGCGCGATGGCGGCAGCGATCGACAGCAGCGACAGGAACGGGTGCGGACCGCCCCAGCTGAGCGCGACCGCGCCACTGCGTTGCGACAACGTCAGTACCTCGCGCCAGGTGCGCGGCACGGGGCCGTCGAGCCGATCGGCGCGCGTGGCCATGACCTGCGTGGCGGCGTCCAGCGGCAGCGCCCATTGGCGATCGGCCATGCGATAGCTGTCGTACGACAGCCCGATGCTATCCCGCGCAATCCGCGCCAGCTCGTCGGGCGCGAACACGGTGTCCAGCGCTTGCAGGCAATCGTGCGCCAGGGCTTCGCCCAGATGGGGGTGATCCAGCACCACCAGGTCATAGCGGGCGCAGAGTTCGGCGATGGGCGCCGATTCGAAGCCTTCGAGCGACTGCTTGTCCCAGTGCACCAGCGGCGTATGGGCGGTAGCCGCGTTCAGGGCGTTGAAGCCGCGCGGATGGTCCCAGGTGAGGCCGCGATAGGGCAGCGCGGGTTCGCTCATTCCGAGACCCCGCGCAGCACCGCGCCAGAGGCCGCATGCGCAGCGATCTCGTTGTCGCTGAAGCCAAAATCGCGCAGCACTTCGTCGGTGTGCTGACCGGTGAGCGGCGCGCCGCGCACCACTTGGCTCGGGGTCTTGGAAAAGCGGATCGGAAAGCCCGGCGTCTTGATCCGGCCTTCGGTCGGATGGTCATACTCGACGAACGTGCCGTTGTGCGCGATCTGCGGATCTTCGACCAGATCGGCGTAGCCATACACCGGGCTGCACCAGATGCCGGCGGCATCGAGTTTGGCGAACCAATCGGCGGTCGAGGCTTTTGCCAACGTGTCGCGCACGAGCGCGTAGATCTCGTCGCGCTTTTCCCAACCGTCGCGCTCGGCGGTGTACTCCGCCAGGCGCGGCTCTTCGGTCACGCGCGCCAGCACTTTCATGTCGGGCATGGCGAGCGCCAGATAGCCGTCGCTCGTCGCGAAGGTGCCATAGGGGGCGCGGATGTACACGTGGGCATGCGGCTCGGCACTGCGCACCTGCGGTTTGTGCCCGACGGTATACACCGAGAGCTCCTGCATCTGGATCGTGGTGATCGCATCCAGCATGTTGACCTCGACCTTCTGACCTTCGCCGGTGCGCTCGCGGTGCAGCAGCGCGGCCAGCACGCCCTCGAAGGCGCAATACGCGGTGACGGCGTCCACCACATACTGGCCCGCCGCGCGTGGCGCTTCGCCGGCCCGGCCCGACGACAGCATCGCGCCCGACATCGCCTGCAACAGCAGATCCTGCCCAGGGCGCGTGGCATAGGGGCCGTCTTCGCCGAAGCCCGACATCGATACATAGATGAGGCGCGGGTTCAGCGCCGACAGGGTCTCGTAGTCCACACCCAGACGGCCGGCGACGCCCGGACGGTAGTTCTGGATAAACACATCGGCCTGCGCCGCGAGCTTCTGGATGATCTCCTTGCCGCCGGCACTCTTCAGATCGATCGCGAGCGAGCGCTTGTTGCGGTTCAGCGAGAGAAAGGACACGTTGATCTTGTTGCCCGTGATGCCGCCGGCTGGCGCGTGCCGCTGCCATTCGCCGGCGGGGGGCTCGATCTTGATCACGTCGGCGCCCAGGTCGCCCAGGCGCTGCGCCGCGAACGGCCCCGCCATGGCGATGGAGCAGTCCAGAACCTTGTAGCCAGAAAGAATACTCATGCTTCTACCCTCTGCGTGCGCCGATGCGCGTCAATGCATGACCCAGCCGCCGTCAACTGCCAGCGTCTGTCCGGAAATGAAACCCGCCTCGTCCGAGGCAAGGAAAACGATGGCCGCGGCAATGTCGCCTGCGTGCCCGCGGCGCTTCACCGACTGGCGTTCGAGCACCATGCGGTTGTAGCCCTCGGGATCAGGATGGATCTTCTCGGCGTCGGTGGGAAACGCGCCCGGCGAGATGGCGTTGGCCGTGATGCCCCACTTGCCGAACTCGCGGGCGAATGCGCGCGTGGCGCCCACCATCGCGCCCTTGGATTGCACGTAGGGCAGCAGGTTTTCCCAGCCGCCGGACAGCGTGATCGACGAGATGTTGATCACGCGGCCCCATTGCTGCTCGCGCATGCCGGGCAGCGCGGCGCGGACGATCTGAATAGCCGCCTCCACGTTCACGCGGTGCACGCGCGCCAACTCTGCGTCGCTGTATTCCTCGAACGGGCGCGAGGGGTAGATCGCCGCGTTGTTGATGACCACATCGATCGTGCCCTCGGCGGTCAGCCGCTCAAGGTGCGATTGCAGCGCGCTGGCGTCGGCGAGATCGGCCTGCAGGATGTGGAGGTGGTCGGAAAACCGCGCCGGCACGGTGCTGCGCAAGCGATCGATATGCCCGGCGTGGTTGTCGAGCGCGATCACGCGGGCGCCCGCTTCCAGCAGCGCAATCGTGGTGTCCACACCAAAGCCGCCCGCCGCGCCCGTGTACAGCACGCGACGGCCTTGCAATGAGAAGCGCGCGCTCATGTGCGCCCCGCGATGGGCGCGAAGCGCCCCGACAACGGCGGATAATCGGCCTCGGGCTGCACCGCGATCGCGCGAATGCGTTCTTCGCAGGCCGCGATGTCGGCGGCCGAGCCCAGCACGCTGAACGTGGTGTCGTAGCGGCGCTCGTCGCCATGCTCGAGCCAGATGAGCTCATTGCGCTCGCGCGCCGCGCCCTGGCCCAGCACATGGTTGGTCGAGGGCTCGATGCCCATCGCATACTGTCCCGATTGCAGGTTCTGCCATTGGTACTGGCAAGGGAATTGATGCTTGTAAGTGCTGACCTGCATGCCCAGGGCCAGCTTATCGTTCACCAGGGCCACCGGGACGCTGCCGTCGGGGGCGGCGGCCATCTCGTGCTGCCACACCTGCTCATGAAAGCCCAGCTGCGGCGCCGGCATGCGGCGGTAGCCAACGCCCTGCTTGCGATAGTTCTGCTCGTGCGCGGCCCACACCACATCGCGGATCGGCGCCAGATAGCGCGAGTCGGCGTCCAGCACTGGATAGCCCAGGTTGATGTGATAGCAGAGCATGTGCGGCGTGCGGTAGAAGCCGCGATTCACCACGCGATCCGACAGTTTGATGTCGTTCGTGCCCACCTCGATCTCGATGCGGCGGTGCAGCTCGAGGTGCTCGCCGAACACGGTGCCCTGGCTGACCACGCCTTCGGCCCACAGCACGCAGCGATCGCCGTCCCAGCGTTCGCCGTAGCCGGTCAGGCGCGCGGGAATGGTGCCGACGCGGCCATGGATGGATTGCTTGGCGGTCTTGCGTGGGCCGTACACGTAGTTGCCGGCCGGCGCGTCGTACATGAACAGGATGTGGTCCAGTCCGCAGGTGATCATGAGGCCCGAAAACGAGCGCATCCAGCCCAGCCCGCCTTCGCCTTCGTAGTCATGCAGTCCGGGATGGCGAAAGCCCGACGGCGATTGCCATCCCATGGCGAAGCCGCGGTATTCGCAATCGGCGATGTCCATCGCGCGATCCACCAGCACCGTAAAACGCAGGCCCGTGCCGCTGCGGAACTCCAGCATGCGGATGCCGCGCTCCAGCCCGTCGTCCAGCGTCATCAGGCGTACGCCGGCAAACTGCGCAAGCTGTCCGGTGCGCGCCTCTACGTCGCGGCGCGTCATCCAGGTCCCGTAAATGTCAGGCATGAGTTCTCCCTGGCGGATGCGCGGGCGCGTCCGCCGGTGTCGGTGTTCAGAATCGTGTTCTAGAGGCGCGTCGCGGGCCTTGTTCGAGGATGGCTTCGCGGTGCGCCGGTAGTCTTGTGCCGTGCCGGCCTACAGACCGTTCGCGCGCAGCCGCTCGTCGAGGAATTGCTTGGCGCGCGGCACATCGTCTTCGGTCAAGTGTTCGATGATGATGGGAATGTTGGGGTGCTTCTTCGCCAGGCGCTGCAAATACAGGTCGTAATTGAGCGCGCCCAGGCCCGGCGCCGGCAGTTCGATCTCGCCCACCCCACGGAAGGTATGGCTTTCGGCCGCGCCCTCGTCACCAATGTCGCTGTGCTTTTCCGACTTGTCATCGCCCGAACGCTTCACGTCCTTGGCATGCGCGATGCAGATCTTGTCGGAGAGCGCGTCGAACACCTGATTGAGCGTGCGGTCCATCTGATCGATGTTGTGCGCTTCGAAGTAGTTCGTCGGATCCATCAAGAGGCCCAGGCCTGGGTGATCCACCTCGGCGAACATGCGCAGCGTTTCCTCGACCGAACCCACCACGTTGTTCACGTAGGTCTCGAGGAGGAACACCGCGCCATGGTCATAGGCATGTTGCGACAGCTCGGCGATCACCGCGCGGCACTGGTTCCAGCCTTCCTCGGTCTTGTTCTTGGGGTGATGCACCCAGTCGCTGTCGGTGTCGAACGTGCCGGTTTCCGAGATCACGTAAGGCGAACCCAACTGGCGCGCGTGTGTCAGGATCTCTTTGAGATAGCCGTTGCGGCGTTGGCGCTCGGCGGGATCCGGATGAACGATATTGGTATAGGCCGAGATGCAGGACACCGGCAGGTTGTAGTTGCGGAAGGTGTCGCGGATCTGTGTGCATTTCTGCGCGGTCAGCTGCCCCGGGCCGAGCTCCATGTCCTTGAAATGCAGGTCCAGCTGCACGGTGTTGAAGCCGTGCGAGCGGATCACCTTGGCGGTGCGCTCCAGTTCATAGGGAAAGTAGCCCGAGAAGATTCCGGTCTGGATCATGATGGTTGTCTCCGTCTGTTTTTCTGTCTGGTTATTCAACAGCCGGCAGCCGTACTGTGCGGCCTTCGGCGATGGACGTATACGCGGCCTCGACCAGCGCCATCGTGCGTACGTTGTCGGTCACGCTCAACGCAGGCTCGGTGCCGCTGGCCAGCGCGTACTGCAACTGCTCCATCACGCCGATGAAGGCATGTGGAAACCACATCGTGTCCCACGTCGGAGTCACCCAGCGCCCGTCGGTATGGCCCTCGGCCGCGCGCGAGGCGTAGCTCAGGGTCGACGGCTCGCCGGTGGGCCAGCCGATGGTGCCGCGCGCGACGCCCTCGGTGCCTTCCACGCGCCAGCGGATGTGCTGGTCGTCGGGGTATCCCTCGGCCCGCGGGCCTGACCACACATCTTCGAGCGATAGCGCGAGCAGGCCGTTGCCAAAGCGCAGCATGGTGGTCACCAGCCCATCCTGATGCGCGAACTCGGTGCGCGGATCGGGGCGGGTGACGCTGGTGATCTCGGTGGGCTCGCCAAACAGATAACGCAGGGCGTCGAGGTGATGCACGCTCATGTTCGAGAGCGTCAGCCGGTCATAGCCGCGCAAAAATTCCTGCCAGTGCGGGATCGCGTGCATGTCGATCTGCGCGAACACCGGCGTGCCCAGCACGCCCTGGTCAAGCAGCTGTTTGAGCGTGCGCATCGATTGGTCGTAGCGCATGTTCTGGTTTACCGACAGGATCTTGCCGGCGGCCCGTGCCTCGTCGCGCAAGGCGCGGGCTTCGTCCAGCGACAGGGCAAGGGGCTTCTGTGCCAGCACGCCACGCACGTGCGGGGCGCGCAATGCGGCGCGAATCAGCGCGGGCTGCAGGTCGGGCGGGTACGCGATGTCCACGATCTCGATCTGCGGATCGGCGATCAGGGCCAGGGGGTCCTCATGTACACGGGGGATGCCGTAGCGTTCGGCGACCGCGGCCGCTTTGCTGCGGGTACGCGACGCGATCGCCGCCACCGTGAAGCCGGCCTGCTGGTAGGCCGCCAGGTGGCACTCGGCCATGATCATGCCGGCGCCGATGCAGCCTATGCGAAAGCGCCGTTCCCGAACGGGCGGGTCGGGCACCAGGGTTGGGTGCGACATGTGCTCCTCCTGCCGGCCCGGTATGCACTGTCGACTGCCTGGCATCCTGCCGTGCGGTGTTTGATGTTATTGAGCAGCGATAATCACATCAAAACAATCAGGGGTAAAGGCGGATGCCGCTTATAGGGCAGCAACGTTACCTTTTTGATCTCGAATGATTGCAAATGATTGGTTATGATGGCCTCGCTACCATCGTCCTGATGGTGTCTTGAGAGCCTGGTCCCGCATGCGCCCCACCATTTCCCTCATTGCCCGTGAAGCCGGCATGTCCACCGCCACCGTGGACCGGGTGCTGAACGACCGCGACGGCGTGCGCGGCAAGACACGCGACCGCGTGCTGGCAATCGCCAATCGCCTCGGCTACTTCGTCCAGGGCGCCGATGCCGCCAGCCAGGATGTGCGGGTCGATTTCGTTTTGCCCGCCGGCACCAACAGCTTCATGACCGCGTTGGGCCAGCATCTGCTCGAAGAAGCCGCCACCCGCCCCGATGTGCGGGCCCGCCTGCATCTGATCGAGGGATTCGACGCCAATAAGCTGGCGCAAAAGCTCTACGAGCTGCGCGAGCAGACGCAGGCCGTCGGCCTGGTCGGGCTGGACCATCCACAAGTGCGCGACGCCATCATGGCGCTGCGCGACAGCGGCGTGCATGTGAGTACCCTGGTGTCGGATATTCCGATCTCGGCGCGCCTGGGTTACGTGGGCATCGACAACCGCGCCGCGGGCCGCCTGGCCGCGCTGTTGCTGGGCCGGTTTCTGCCACAGCACACGGAGCGGAAGGTCGCGGTGTTCGTGGGGTCACTGGCGTATCGCGGCCACGAAGAGCGGGAGATGGGCTTTCGCTCGCTGCTGAGCGAAGAGTTTCCGCACCTGCGCATCGCACACATTCTCGAGATCGGCGACGACCGCGACCGCGCCTTTGCCGTCACGCAGGATCTGCTGCGCAAAGATCCGCCGCACGCGATTTACAACATCGGCGCCGGCAATCAAGGCATCGCGCGGGCGCTGAAAGAGGCGCGGCCGGCTGAGGCGCGGCCAAACGAGGCTCGCTCAAGCAAGGCAGCCGCCGCCCATCGCATTGTCTTCGTGGGCCACGACCTCACCGAAGCCACGCGCCGCCTGTTGCTCGATCGCACGATGGACGCCGTGATCGACCAGAACCCGCGCGTCGAGGCGCGCGAGATCGTCAAGCTGCTGGTGGCGGCCGTGAAGGGCGCGCCCGAACCCAGCTACCTGCCGCGGCTTCAGGTCATCTTCCGGGAAAACATTCCCGAGCCGTGATGGTTTCGCGACGGCGCCCAAGGCCGCCGAACCTATGGGCACTGGTGGGGGCGGGGCTGACGTGGTGGTATCGGCGCCGTACAACTCTAACTTTGTATCCTCTTTTTACAATCTAAATTGCGTATTTCAATTTTACGCAGTAGAGTTTGTAAATCTGCATTACAACGTGAGGCTTGTATGTCCGACTTCACCGTCCGCACCGCGGAGCAGCTGCCGGCACTGCTTCAGGCTTTCCGCAAACAGTCCGGGCTGACCCAAGCGGATACCGCCATGCGCCTGGGCATCAGCCAGCAGGCCTTGTCTAATATCGAGCGCCATGCCGACAAGGTCAGCGCCGACCGGCTGCTGAAGCTCCTGAGCATCCTGGGCGTCGAACTCGTGCTGCGCAAACCCGGCGAATCGCCGGCGCCCACGCCGTCGGCCAGCCCCAACTGGTGAGTCCATGGGTCGGCGTTCACACACTCGCACCCTGAATCTCTGGATGAACGGCGAATTCGTTGGCACCTGGAGCGTGCAACCACATGCCGGAGAGGTCCTGCAGTATGCCGACGCTTGGGTGGCATCTCCCCAAGGGCGTCCGCTGTCGCTGTCCCTGCCCTTCACCCCAGGCAATCCGCTGCAGCGCGGCGAGGCCGTGCGCACTTACTTCGAGAACCTGCTACCGGACAGCAAGGAAATCCGGGAGCGCGTCGCACGCCGGTACCAGGCCGGCTCGACCAACGCGTTCGCCCTGCTGGCTGAAGTCGGCCGGGACTGCGTCGGCGCGCTGCAGGTGGTGCCGGGCCCTGAGGCGCCGGACGGCGTTCAAGAGGTGAACGCGATTCCGATGTCCGACGCCGAGATCGCCCAGCTGCTTCGCAACACCTTGGCGCCAGGCCCCCTGGGCCGCGACGCCGCCGAGGACGAAGACTTCCGCATTTCCATTGCCGGCGCGCAGGAAAAGTCGGCCCTGCTCTGGTACGACGGGCGGTGGTGCCGGCCGCATGGCGCGACGCCGACCACTCACATTTTCAAGCTGCCATTGGGCCGGGTCGCGAACATGTCGTTCGACATGAGCGATTCGGTAGAAAACGAGTGGCTGTGCTCGGAAATCCTGCGCGCCTACCAAATGCCTGTGGCGACCACCCAGCCCCTGACGTTCGAGGACATGAAGGTGTTGGCCGTCGAGCGCTTCGACCGGATGTGGTGGGAGAACCCGGAAGGCAAGCGCAGGCTCATCCGGTTGCCGCAGGAAGACATGTGCCAGGCGACGGCAACCCCGCCGCATTTGAAGTACGAGTCCGACGGCGGGCCTGGCGTGCGCCAAATCATGAAGCTGTTGGCCACGTCGCGCGCTCCTGACCGCGACCGGCGCACGTTCTTCCAGGCCCAGGTCCTGTTCTGGATGCTGTGCGCCACGGATGGCCACGCGAAGAACTTCAGCCTTTTCCTGCGCCAGGGCGGAACCTACGAGCTCACCCCGCTGTACGACGTGCTGTCGGCCTATCCCATCATCGACAAGGGGGCGAATCAGCTGTCTCCGTACAAGGCCAGGATGGCCATGGCCGTACGCTCGAAAAACCCCCATTGGGCCATGCACGACATCCTGCGCCGGCATTGGATTGCCGTGGGCACCGAGCACGGCGTGGTGAATCACAACGGTCAGGGGGTGGAAAATGTCCTTGACGACCTGGTGGCGCGCACGCCCGGGGTCGTGAAGACCATCCGCGCGCTACTGCCGGCCGGATTCCCCATGCACGTGGCCGAATCCATTCTCAATGGCCTGCAGGAGGCCGCCGACAAACTGGCGGCTTAGCGAGGTCTCCATTACGGTCCTTTCATCTCCTCCCTCTTCTCCTTCTCCTTTCTTGCTCCATCGCGATGAGACTTGATGGCAAGGAACATGCAGGTGCCCAACACGAGGAGCTTGAACGTACCGAAGACTAAGGGGACCCAAAAATCCATCATTTCCTCTAAACGCTGCTTCCGCAGCTTCATTTACTACTCGTGGGCCAGGCAAAGACGTGGATTGCTTGAAGGACTGGCAACGCCGAACGAGGTCAGGAGTGGTCGGAGCGAACCTTGTACCCCTACAAACTTCCAAATTTTACCGCTAAAATCCATACAAGAAGTTGAATCCTCCAGCTTGTACGTTTTTTTGCCGTGCAAAATTGGTGAAAAACCCATACATCAAGATAAAGACATGTCTCTCTCGCGTCGCCTTAAAAAAGCAAACATGTCTTGGGTGCGCCCCATTACCGCACGCTCGGGCTCTCGATACCAGCAAATCGCCACGCAAATCCTTACCGCGGTGGAGGACGGTGTGCTTCGGCCAGGCGACCGCCTGCCCCCGCAGCGCGAACTCGCCCAGACATTGGGAGTCGACCTCACGACCGTCACTCGTGCGTACGCGGAAGTTCGCCAGAAAGGGATCTTGGAAGCCCAAGGGGCTGGTGGGACCTATGTGGCCTATTCCGGGTTGGAAGCAGGCGGGACGATTGATCTGGGAATGAACATCCCTCCATTGCTCAACAGTGCCGAGTTTTCGCACATGCTTGCGCAAGGCAGTGGCACGACGCAGGTAGCGGCAAGCTCGATGGATCTGATGAGCTATCACGTGGGTGCGGGCGCCCATCGGCATCGTGTGGCCGGGGCGAAATGGCTGCAGCCGATGACTGGCAACACGGACATCGAGCGGATCGTGGTTTGCCCTGGCGCTCAAACCGCTATCGCGGCACTGCTTCTGGCCAAGAGCCAGTCCGGAGATGCCATTGCTTGCGATGAGTTGACCTACCCAGGCTTCCTGGCCGCAGCCCGCTTGCTCCAGCGCCTGGCCGTAGGGGTGAAGGCAGATGAGTTCGGAATGGATCCCGTCGACCTCGAGCGCGTGTGCGAACAACATCGTCCCGCAATGCTGTACTTGAATCCGACGATTCAGAACCCGACTGCGCTGACGCTCTCCACCGAGCGGCGAACAGAGCTGCTGCGTGTTGCAGCGAAATATGCGCTGCCCGTCATTGAAGATGATCCTTACTGGCTGTTGGCCGAGCGTCCGCCGAGCACGATGTTTTCATTGGCCGCCAACACGTCTTCGACTCCGGTTTACTACGTCTCGACGCTATCTAAATGCATAGCACCAGGCCTTCGAACCGCTTACCTGGTCGTACCTGCCGGTGAGCCGTTAAGTCCAGTGCTTGATGCCCTGCGTTCACTGGCGCTGATGCCCACGCCCTGGATGACTGAAATGGCGTCGACCTGGATCGAGTCGGGCGCTGCCGTTCAATGGCTGGCACAGGTCAGGAGTGAGCTGCGGCATCGGCAAACCATCGCAGCATCGATCCTGCCGGGCAATATTCAGGCCGACCCGAATGGGCTTCACCTCTGGCTCCAGTTGCCGCGGCATATCGACTTCTACCGACTGACACAGACGGCGCTACAACAAGGTGTGAGTGTCACCGACTCGGAGTCATTTTCCACGGGGTCCTTCAGCCCCGTGGCGCTTCGTGTGTCATTGGGAGGAGCTATTGATCGAACTCGCCTGACGCACGGGCTGACGCGGCTGGCGGAGTTGCTCAAGGGCGATCTTGCCAGGCGGGTTTCAAGCGTTGTCTGACTTGCCTGGACGTTCAGTGTCACCCCCGCGACTTCGCGTGGCCGATAGATGCAGTGGCGCTGAAGGCCCTACTTCGTCGCGAGGAATGCCGCAACTAAAGCGTTCGCGTGCCCGTGACCGATCTGGTGCTGCGTCTTCAGGCGGTTGACGAGTTCCATGTGCTTCAGCGGACCCGCTTTCTGAAGAATATCCATCCAATGCGCTATCGGCTTGTCGTAGGTCTTTTCGATGGAAGGAAAATATGACGCAGGTCCTTTTACCTTGGATGTCTCGGCCATCGAGGGCTCCTTCAAAGGTGAGAATGGGTTCGTCCAAGGCTTGAGACCAATGCCCTGGCTCGCGGTATTCTGACCGAGTTGCGTGCCCCTGCCTAGGTGACTAGTTTCTTGGTCGACGACCGGCCTTATTTCACGCTCAGGGTCGGCTATCAACCCGCCACCGCGGTCATTCTCGATCTAAGCAGCCTGCAGCAAGTCCACCGCCAGCGCGTCGTCGAACGGAACCTCACCGAGAAACCCGCCACTGCTCACGGCGTCGCGCTGGTCCTCGATGGCGTGCGCGAAGATCACCGCCGGATCCGCCTCCAGCCTGTCGTATAGCCGCTGCAGGTTGGGATAGTCGCGGCGGTCGACAACCTGGTGGTATTCGTTCCATCGTGCGATGCCGATGAAGTACGCGTCGGCCACGGTGCGGTGGTCGCCCATCAGCCAGGGCTGGTCGCCCAGCATCGTCGAAAGATCGGTGTGAACCTTTTGCACCTTGGCGCGGGCGAACTCGGTCAATACGCGCTTCTCGGATTCATCGCTGCCATGCTCCAGCGCATACCACAGGGGCACGTACGCGCCGAAGAAGGACGTGTTGAGGAACGCCAGCGTCTGATTCAACTGATCGAACCCGGGTGTCCCTTGCTTATGCCCCAGGCCGAGGTCGATCCCGAGGGCGCCCAGGTGGTTGAGGATGGACATACTCTCGCTGATCACATGGCCGCTCTCGGTTCGCAGGGTCGGCGTCTCGCCCACCGGGTTGATCTGCCGATAGGCGTCGCTGGTGACGGTTTCGGGCATTTCGATGCGGCTGAGCTGGTAGGGCCGGCCTAGCCATTCGAGCGCGACGATGGAACCAAATGAGCAGCCTGACGGCACGCCGTAGAAGAGGATGGGAGTCATATCAATGTCCTTGGTGAGTGAGCGGCGTTGTCATGTACCGCCCGGACAAGATATCTGAGTAGACTTTGGCCGTGTAGATGGCAATAATTGGACTTATCGTCCACATACAGAGACTTTGTCTTGCTCAACCTCAACGATCTTGGGCTATTCGTGGCGGCGGTGGAACACCAGGGGTTTGCCGCCGCGTCGCGTCGTTTGGGTATTCCCAAATCCACCATCAGCAAGCGCGTGGCGATGCTGGAAGACGAGCTTGCCGTGCGGCTGATTCACCGTACCTCGCGCAACTTCGTGCTGACCGATCTGGGCCGCGACTTCTACGAGCATGCGCAGGCTGCAATGATCGAGGTCGAAGCAGCCGAGGGTGTTGTGCGTCGCCGTCAGGCCGAACCCAGCGGCAGAGTGCGCATGACGGCCTCCGTGCCCGCCGCGCAGCTTTACCTGGCCGATAGCCTCCCGCTGTTGGCGGAGAAGTATCCGAAGCTGCAGTTGCAACTGCACGTCTCGGATCACTTCGTCGATATGCAACAGGGCGGGTTCGACATTGCCGTGCGCAGCCACTTCGCAGCCTTGCCCGATTCGGGCCTGGTGCAACGTCAGCTGATGATCGAGCCCATCATTCTGGTGACGTCGCCCGGCTACCTTGCCGAACACCCGCCGCTGCAGTCGCCTGTTGATCTCCAGCACCACGCGGGATTGATGGCGGGGCCGGGGGTGACAAGCTGGACGCTGTTCGACGACGGCGGGGAGCCCACGCAGGTATCCCCGCGCGTGGTCATGATCGCCGACGAATCCACGGTATTGTCCGGCGCCGCGGCCCGGGGCTTGGGGATAGCGTGCCTGCCCGAGCGGATGTGCCGGGATTTGATCGCGTCCGCGAGACTCGTGCGAATACTTCCGCAGTGGAACGCCGGCAGCGTCACCACCACACTGCTGATGCCGCATCGGCGCGGACAGCTTCCGGCCGTGCGAGCGGCGGTGGAGTTTCTTGTGGATCAGTTCCATCAGTTGCGCTGATCGGGGTGCTGGCGATTTTGGCGACGGGAGGGTTTTTCTGTCGGGCGGGCTCTTGGCGCCGTGCCTGCCGATCTGTGTCGCAATCGCGCACGCTCACAGCTTCTGACGCGTCCCAGCCAAGAGCAGCACGATCAATGCGATGTCCACCAGCAGCAGGTTGCGCAGCAGCAGCCACGCCGCGTCAGGAGTCGTCGGCTCCGCGGTCTGGAACCGGGGTATCCGGGAAAAATCATCCTCCGACAATCCGCGATAGCTCATCACGCGCGGCACGAAGAATTCCCGCCACTCCTGTTCGTATCGGTCGACGTCGTCCATGAACGCGGCATGCCGCGCGACGCTGATGCCGGCGAGATGATCCGCCATTCCCAGCAGCGCCACCGGCGGAGCCAGCCAGATCCAGCGTTCCAGGAACGCTCCCTGGGCAAGGCGCTGTTGATCGAAGCTGCGCATCAAGGGGCGCAACTGCTGGTCCTGATGTTCGAACCTGGGCAGGAAGGTCACCGGCCAGGTATGGCCGTGCGAGATCAAGGGCGCTGATTCGGGGTGGCGGCCATACCAGCCTGCAAGCAACTCGGGCATGCGGACTTCCGCGTTTTGCTGGGCCCGGCGCAGGTCGACGATAGACGCCAGGCGCGAGGGCATCGGATGACGGGCGGCGGCCAGGCTTTCGAGACTGGCTGGCACCGCGTAGGTCAGCAGTAGCCACGTCGTCAGGGCAATCAGAAGCGCGGCGGCGGATGAAACCGGAAAACGCGCCAGCAGGCCGCACAGGGCGATCCAGAAAATGGCATAGGCCGCCAGGCACAACGTCCACCACACCATTGCCGGCCAGGCCGCGGCGCCCGCGTCGAGGGCCATGGATAGGCCGCAAGCCAGGGCGGGCGGCAGGATCAAGGCCGTGGCGCGGATGGCCAAGGCGGCATGAAAGGCCATCCAGGGCCGCGCTGCCTGGGCGCACACGGCACGCCAGACTCCTTGTTCCCGATCTTCCTGCACGGTGCCGGCACACCATCCGATCGCGACCAGGGGCAACAGCAGCGTGACGACCACGGCAAGATCGAACGCGCCATATTGACCGAGCGCGGGGTTGGATAGCGCGTCGCTTCGCCGCCCGTCCGCGTGGCGGCTTTCCACCGACACGGCGACGCGTGTGTTCAGGGTGTCATACCGGGACAGGCTGAGCGCCAGTCCCGGGGCCGTCGGCAGCTGGGCCAGGCCCGCCATGGAACGTCCCAGCGTAAAGGCCTGCATGGCAGCGCTCTTGTGATCCGGGGTCGCGCCGGGCTTTGCGGCGGCGTGTTGCGCCTGTTGAATCAGCGCGTCGCTGGCGGCTGCTTGCCGGACTTGGTCTTGTCGATGCTGTTGCGCGCCGAGCGTTGCCCAAATCGCGCTCAAGGCCAGGATGACCGAGTAGGCCGCCAGGATGGCCATGTTGGCGCGGCTGCGCCGAAAGCGCAGCCATTCCGCCCAGACAATGAGCCTCATGCTTTCCATCTCCGTGCCGCCAGGCATAAGGCGCCACCCGCCACGGCAGCCCACGCCGCCAGCCCCAGCAGGTCCAGCCAGGAGGCGCGCAGAGAGAACGCCAACGGGGGCGCCGTGTAGTGAAAGGGGCGCACGCTTTGCCAGACCGAATCCGCCGCGTACTGTGTTTCGAAAGAGACCTGCCCGGCCGTGTTGTCCTTGTCCCATTCGTCGATGGCGGTGTTGAAGTAACGGCGGTAATGTTCCGCCGCGTCTTCAAAGTGCCGTTGATGGGCAAGCGACGTTCCCGCCAGCGATGCGGAAATCGCCGCAACGGGGATGGCCGGGCTGAACAGGCTGGCCGACCGCAGTATGTTCTGTTGTTGCGTGTAGCGCGCCCACAGTGCATCGAAATGGTAGGCATGGACCTTGTCGGCGTAGGCGTCGCGTTGCAAGCGCCGCGCGGCGTTCACGCCGACCGGCACCTCCTTGAGGGACGTGACGCCGTACTGGTGCAACAGGCCGGCGTCGAAGTCGCGCAACTGCGTGGCCAGGTCCGGGTCGCCCGGCAGTCCGTGTTTGTAGTCGCGAGCGATGGCTGCCCAGAACGCTTGCGCCGAAGGCAGGGGAACCGCTCGCTGGGCAATGGCGCTTGCGGCGCGAGGCACTGCGAACACCGCAACGGCCCACACGATGATCAGCACGAACAGTGCGCCTCGCGTGCCACGGCTGAACGCGCCGATGGCCAGGCCGATCGCCGCCGAGAGGATGTAGTAGCCGGTGTAGACCAGCGCCACCCCCGCGACGCGAGGCAGCATGTCCGCCGTTTGTCCGTGCCACAGCGCATCCGCGCCCAGCAACGCGAAGATCGGCAGGGTGATGGTCAGCAGGCCTGTGACAATGGCAAGCAGCTTGCCCGCCAGGATGGCGCGGTTGGACACGCCCATGCTTTGCAGCATGCGCAGGGTGCCCTGTTCCCGCTCCTGGGCGGCCAGGTTGAAGGCCAGCGCCATGAACAGCAGGGGAAACAGGCTGATCAACAGAAACGCCGGGACGATCTGGCCGAAGCGGATGCTGGGCCCGCCGTCGGCGGCCGGGTCGAAGCGGGCCATATTGCGCCGATGGGGCTCCATCCAGATGGCCTGGCCCACGTAGGGCTGGATGCCGGGGTCGAAGGCGGACAGCGGCGCGTCGGGCTGGAACGCGTACATGCCAAAATGCGCGCCGCGGTGCGGATGCTTGATGCCCTGGCGGTCCCATTGCTCCCGGGTCGTTTCGCCGATGGCGGCGCGCTCGGCCCGCAGCCGTTGTTGCTGCCCCATCGCGGCCAGGTAGACCATGATCCACATGGCCAGCAGTGCCAGGCACAGGATCAGCACGCGGCGGTCGCGGACCATGCCGGCCAGTTCTTTTCGGGCGATGGTGACGATCACGGCAGTTCCCGCGCTTGGGCGAGATAGGCGGCCTCTAGCTCCGCGTGGCTGATGCTGTGCTTGTCGAACTCGCTCACCAGGCGGCCAGCCCGCATGATGCCGATGCGATCGGCCACCTGAATGGCATTGAACAGATCATGCGTCGCCATGAGAATGCCCATCCCGTTCTGCGCCGCACGCTTGAGGTGAGCCGAGAAGTCGTTGGTGGCGGCCGGGTCCAGGCCCGACGTGGGTTCGTCCAGCAGCATGGCGATGGCGCCCTTGGCGTAGGCGATGGCCAGTCCCACCTTCTGCCGCATGCCCTTTGAATAGGCCTGCGTGCGCACGGCGTGGGCGTCGGCCTGCAGACCGGCTTGCGTCAGTCTGGCCGATGCGTCCGCCGTGGAAAGGCGCAGGCCGGCCAGCGCCGCAAAGTAGCGCAGGTTCTCCAGCCCTGTCAGGTAGGGGTACAGGGCGACATTCTCGGGCAGGTAGGAGACCAGGCCGCGGGCGGACCGGGGCCGTTGGTCGATCCGGGTTCCGCCGGCATGGACTTCGCCCGCGCTGGGTTGAACAAAGCCCAGGAAGACACTCAAGGTGGTGGACTTGCCGGCGCCGTTGCCGCCCAGCAGCGCATAAATGCAGCCGGCTGGGACGGTCAGGGAAAGACGGTCGATGGCCTGTGTGGCGCCGTAGCGCACCGACAGATTCCGCGCCTGCAGCGCGGCGGGCGTCGAGGAACTCATACGCGGTTCAAAAGAAGTAGCGCATGTTGACGCCGACGATGTGCTTGGGCTGGGGTGAGATCCACAGCCCGGCGCCGGTGGCGTAAGCGGCTTCGCTGGCATAGCGCTGCGGTTGCAGGATCCAATAGGCGGAAACCTGGTAGCGCTGATAGTCGTAGGTGGCGCGGAGGTCGTAGCGCATGTAGGTGGGCATCGTCTTTTCGCGGAGTGGCGAGCCGCTGTAGTACGGGATGTCCCGCGTCAGGTAGGCATCGGCATTCATGGTCAGGCGCCCCGGCCCCAGCAGGGTGCTGTATTCGACGCCTGCTTTGAGAATGTCCCGGGGCACCGACAGGCGCGCGCCGGTTCCCGGAAGCGGGTTCTTGATCTCCGCCTCCATGATGCGGCCATAGCTGGCGTACAGGCTGAATGCCGAACTGAAGCGATAGCGGGTTTCGAGCTCGTAGCCCACACGGGTGGTTTCACCCACCGATGAATAGGTGTCGGGCGCGGTCAGGACGATCTCGTCGTCGTTTTCGATGTAGTAAACCGATCCCGCCACGCTCCAGTTGTCGGCGGGCGAGGCGGTAAAGCCCATGTCGTACGAGCGCACTTTGGAAGGCGCGATCGATGTGTTGGCCGCCCCGCCGGGCGCGCCCAGGGGGCCCAGCGTGCCGCTCGGGCTGATCTGCTGCGCGGCGGGCGAGCGAAAGCCCTCGGCCACGTTGGCGTAGACATCCAGCGTAGGCAGCACGCTCCAGACGATACCGGCCTTGGGCGTCACGACGGAATCGCGGTATTGGGTCGAAGCGTCCGGCAGCTTGCGATTGCCGATGCTGTAGTCGAAGGCGTCGTACCGAAGGCCGGCCAGCAGCTTGACGTTGTCCACCGGCTTGTATTGCGCTTGCGCGAACACGCCGTAGGTGACCAGGTCCATGTCGAGGTTGACCAGGTAGTTGCCGGTGGGCGTTCCATCGACATAGCGCTGGCGTATGCCGTCGCCTTGGTCGCGCCGAAAATCCATGCCCGCGAAGAGCGAGGCCTTATCGCCGAACACGAAGTTGTTGGCGATGCGGCCGCCATAGAAGTGCCGATCGTCGCTACCCACATTGTGCTGGTCCACGGCAGAAGCGATGCCGCGTTCGCGCTTCAGGTCTTGCGCATACAAGGTGGTGTAGAAGCCTGCCTCGCTGTTCAGGGGGCTGCGATTGAAGACGATGCCGGTTTGCGTGTTCTTTCCAAATCCGGGGGTGTCGTATTGCACATCCCGGGGACCGGCCTTGCCCGATTCCAGATCCGAATGCAGCAGATAGCCTGCGGCGTGGAAGTTTGCATGGTAATGATTGACGCTCAGGCTGTAGCGCCCGCCGTCGAAGGGCGTGGACAGCTTCAGGAAGAAATTCTGGCGCTCGGTGTCGGCTGCCTTGCGGTAGCTGTCGGTGCGATAGACGTCCGCGACGAACAGGGACTGAATGTCCTTGTGGCGGCCCGAATGGACCAGTGTGGCGCGCCTGCCGCCGTAGCTTTCGACGGCCACCCCAACGCTGGACGGCACCTCTTCCCAGGGCGAGCTTATGTCGACCGCGCCCGCGCGGTGCTGGTCGCCGTACAACGCGGAAACAGGCCCTTTGATGACCGTGATGTTGCCGATCATGTCGGGGGTGAGCCATTCCAGAAAGGCCGGGCCGTGCCCGGCGCCTGCTTCGCTGGACGGCAGGTTCTGCGGCACGCCGTCCACATACACGGCGGTGTCGGCGCCGTGCGTGCCTTGCGTGGCAAAGCCTCGCATGCGGAATCCGTTGCCGGTGTCGCCCTGGTCGATATTGTTCGCGACCACGCCGGGTACGCGGCGGAACACATTCGAAATGTCGCGGCCGACGTTGATGGTTTGCAGCTCGGCCGGCGTGATGACGGTCATCGCCGCGGGCAAGCCGGTGCTGTCCAGGGTCAGGCGATTGCGTTCGCCTATCAGGTCGCGCGCCCAGCCTTCGCCGGCGACCTCGATGGGGGCCATGGTGGCGGCCGGCGCCAGAGGTTCGCCAGAGCTCGCATTGGGGTCGGTTTCGGCGGCGCGCGCTTCGTTGGACACCAGGCCGGCCGTCATGGCCAGGGCGGTGAATGCGGGACGCCAGTTACGGTAGGCGGGGTGGGGGGCGTGCGGGCGGCTCGGTGTGTCGGAGCGCAAAGGCATGGGTGAAGTCCGGGGCTGAAACAACGTAGAAAAGCGATGCCAGGACGCGCGGCCTATGCCAAAGGCTGACCACCTCCTGAATTTTGCGAATGATATAACATTTCATAAAATTCAGGGGCGCATTGCTTACCGGTTGGGTTTCAGGGTGCGATTGTCGTCGGCGGCGGAGGACGATGGCCCCGCCGCCGCCGAGGTCCCGGGAGGACGCCTGCCGGTTGCTGCGATGCGTTCCCGGGCCGGCCATTACTGGCCGGAAGGATCAGGCGCGTGCCGGCGCCACCGCGGCGCGCGGGCGCAGCGTCGCCATGATCAGGTAGGTGCTGCCGCCAATCCCAACGCCGAAGAACCAGCCGTAGGTGTTCCACCAGACGGGCAGCAGGCTGGTGAAGTTGGGCAGGAATGTCGAGAACAGGCTGCCGATCCCGGCGGCAATCAGCGCATTGACGTTCCATCCGCCTTCGTAGCGGTATTCGCCGTGCTCGTCGTACAGCGCGGCGACGTTGATGTTGCCCCGGGCCACCAGGTAGTAGTCGACCAGGATGATGCCAAGCATCGGCCCCATCGTGGCGCCGATGGCATTCACGAAATTGGCGGCGTTGCCTTCCCAGGGCGCGAAAGGATAGAGCGCCAGCGCGATGGCCGCGGCGATGTAGCCGCCCTTCTTGAAGTTGATCTGCCTGGGGAACACGTTCGAGATGTCGAACGCCGCCGAGACGAAGTTCGCGACCACGTTGATGCCCAGCGTGGCCACGGCGAAGGTCAGCGCGGCAAGCAGGCCCAGCACCCAGCTATCGAACTTGGCGGAGATCTGTTCGGGATGCAGCAGCACCTCGCCATACACCCTGAAGGCGGCGATCGTGGTCACGCCCGCTACCAGCGAGAAGGCGATCAGGTTGACCGGCAGGCCCCAGAGATTGCCTTTCGTCACGGCCGCCTTGTTCTTGGCATACCGGGAGAAATCGCAGAAGTTGAGATACAGCGCGGCGAAGTAGGTGATCCAGGTGGCGGCCACGGCCGTCAATGCCCAGAACGAACCGGGTTCGCCGCTGACGCCGGCATCCTTGGTCTTGTCGAGCAGCACGCTCATCGGAATGCCGTGGTCGAATGAAAAGCCGCCTGCCTTGATGCACAGGCCCACGGCCAGCACCAGCATCGCGATCCACACCGCGGGGCCGGCCCAGTCCTGGAATTTGCGCACGGTTTCCATGCCCTTCTGGATGATGAGCAACTGCAGCGCCCAGATCACCACGTAGCAAATGACCTCCAGGCCCGAATGGCCGAGGAGCTGGGTGTCCTGGTGGAAGGCCAGGAGGCTGTCGTTGCGCACCAGCAGCGCGACCATTGCGCCTGAAGCGGCCGCCGTCTGCGCGCCGTACCAGAAGCAGGCCACCACCGCCCGCACCACGGCCGCCAGGTTTGCGCCCCACACGCCAAAGGACGCGCGCGCCAGCACCGGATACGGCACGCCGGTCTTCTCGCCGGCGTAGCCGATGAGGTTCATCAGGAAGAAGATCACCAGCGAACCAAGCCCGATCGCCAGCAGGAAGTTGGTGAAGCTGCCGCACAGCAGGAAGAGGCTGGCGGCCAGGTAGTAGCCCCAGAGGCTGTGCACGTCCGATGTCCAGACGTTGAAGATGCTGAATGCCCCCCAGGTGCGCGTTTTGACGGGCGCAAGGTCGTCGTTGTACAGGGCGGGGGAAGGATTGCGAAGCTCCATCGGCGGTCTCCTGAAACGCTTTTTTGTATACAGAGACTGTATGCGTTTTTGACCGCGAATCGTGTACGGATTAACCCGGGGTAGCTTCGAGCCCGCCGGGGGCCCCGGGGGGCACCTCGGTTCAATGTTCCGCTTCCCTCTTACGGTGCGCGAAGTTGAGCGTGACCACCAGGCCCGCGATGACGGAAAACAAGTGTTTGATCGTGTGGCCACTGAGATAGGCGAAGTTCTGGAATATCTGGTGGTCCAGCAGTTCCGACGCTTTGGCCAGTACGTAGAACCCGATAGCCGCGGCGAAATACCAGCGTTCCCTGGCCGGGGTCTTGTTTTGCCATTGCAGCAGCGGAATCAGCAGCAGCGGCATGAACTGCACGTACAGGTACGGGCGCAGATCGCCCGTCTGGTAGTTGTCCGTGTACCACCACCAGGCCACGCTGACGATGGCGGCGGCGGCCCAGAGCACGTCGACCCAGGGGCCGTCTTTCAGGGTGTCGCGCCATACGGCCGACAGGATGCCCGCGCAGGCAAGGGCAATGGGCAGGCGGTCCCAGATCAGGCGGGCGTTGTCGGGCAGCAGGTGATACCAGCCCGACCCGAACGCCGTGAGCACCAGGGCGAAGAAGAACAGGGCGTAGCCCGGGCGGATGGCGTCCAGCGCGTGGTTGTAGCGGCTGTGCAGCACCAGCGACAAGCCATACCAGCCCACCACCGCGAATCCCAGGTTCGACAGGACATCCGCCGCGTTGGGAATACCCAGCCAGGCGCGGTGGTCGGCGAAGTCATGGTAGTGCTCGAGCTGGGCGATCGGCCCGTAGAGGGCCAGTCCCACCGCGACCAGCACCACCACGGCCCAGGGCAGCAGGCGGCGCGCGTTCATCGGGGTCTTGAGGGGCGAACTGGCCTTCGGGAGATCTGACTGATTGCGCATGGGATCCACTCCGCACCTATGGGTTGCCGGCTAGGGATGATAGTAAGGGCGGTCATACCCGCCCTCTACGCATTTATGGGCATTTCTGCGGTTTTTTATGTCCTTGTGTATCCGGCCGCGAGTCCGGTACATACGCACACCCAAGCCGCCGCGGTTTCCGACACAGTCACCTGCAGCAGTCATGTTTCTTTCCTGAACCCGAAGTTTTTTGGAGATCACCATGTCGGATCCGGTAAACGTCCAGCGGCGGCGCCTGTTGGGCACAACTTCCTCGCTGGCGGGCGCCAGCCTGCTCGGCCTTGCGCTGGGTGGAAATGCCCTGGCCCAGTCAGTGGCCCCGGGAGGCGGCGGGGTGGCGCCCGTGATCGGCAACATCCGGCAGATCAAGGCCGGGGGCCTGGACATCGGCTACGTGGATGCCGGGCCCGCGGGCGGGCCGGTCGCCATCCTGCTGCATGGCTGGCCGTACGACATCCACAGCTTCGCCGACGTGATTCCCCGGCTGACCGCCGCGGGCTATCGGGTCGTCGCCCCCTATCTGCGGGGCTATGGGACCACCCGGCTGTTATCGCCGGACGCGCCCCGCAACGGGCAGCAAGCCGTCGTCGCCGTGGACACCATCGCGCTGATGGACGCGTTGAAGATCCGCAAGGCGGTCGTCGCGGGCTTCGACTGGGGTGCGCGCACCGCCTGCATCATGGCCGCCTTGTGGCCCGAGCGCTGCGAGGCGCTGGTCTCCGTCAGCGGCTATCTGATAGGCAGCCCGGCGGCCAACCGCAAGCCGCTGCCTCCGCAGGCGGAACTGCAGTGGTGGTACCAGTTCTACTTCGCCACGGAGCGCGGCGCGGCCGGCTATGCAGCCAACGTCGACGGCTTCAACCAATTGATCTGGCGGCTCGCGTCGCCGAAGTGGCAATTCGACGATGCCACGTACCAGCGCTCGGCGCGCGCGTTCGACAATCCCGATCACGTTGCGGTGGTGGTGCACAACTACCGGTGGCGCCTTGGGCTTGCGCAGGGCGAGGCGCAGTACGACGAGCTTGAGGCGCGCCTGGCGGCGTCGCCCAAGATCGGCATTCCGGCCATCACCATGGAAGGTGACGCCAACGGCGCCCCGCACCCGCCGCCGGCCGCCTACGCCGGCCAGTTCACCGGCAAGTACCAGCACATCGACGTTGGCGGTGGCATCGGGCATAACCTGCCGCAGGAAGCACCCAAGGCTTTCGCCGATGCGGTGCTACGGGCTTCCCGGCTGTAGGTCCAGGCCCTTGGCGGGATCAGCGGGCGCCCGCCAGCCAGCCTGAGACGGTGTCCAGCACACGCTCGGGCTGCTCGCGATGCGGCACGTGGCCGCAATTCGTGAAGATGACCCGCTGCGCGCCCGCGAGCTGTTCAATGCGGTCGGGGTGCACCGTCGATCCGTATTCGTCGCTATCGCCATGCAGCGCCAGAGCCGGGCACTTCACTTTGCGCAGCTGCGCGTCCAGCGTCCAGTCGGCAAAGCCCGGCGATAACCAGGTGTCGATCCACGCGCTGAGCACCCAGGCCGCCTTTTCGCCGTGGTATTTCTTCAGGCGGTCCAGTTGCCCCGGCTGCGCGAAGGATACCCGGGCCTGCGCGATGCCTTCCAGCGTGCGGTCTTCGGCAAAGACCTGCGCAGATTCGGTGATCAGGGCCTGGCAGGAATCGACCGAGGCCGCGGCGCAGGCAATGGCCATGCCCCCGCCCACGCTGTGGCCGAAGGCCGCGAACCGCTCCACGTCCAGGGCGGCAAGCACCGAGCGGAATCCTTCATGGGCCTCGCGGTCGACGAAATCCAGCCCCAGGCGGCCGCCGTGGGGGTCCGAGCGGCCAAAGCCCAGGCGGTCATAAGCGATGACGGTACGCCCCGTCGCGCCGGCGAGTTGCTGGGGAAAGTCGCGCCACAGTTCGACGCAGCCCAGCGAATCGTGGAGCAGGACGATGGGCACGCCCGCCGCATCGGACGCGGCGGGCACCCACCGCCGTGCGAATAGCCGGCCGCCTTCGGCGGGAACGAGAATATCTTGGGATACGACGGACGACATCACGGGTTCTCTCGGAAATGGGTGACGCGGGACGCCTGGGGAAGGCGCCTTGTCTGGCGCTTGCTGCCCGGCAGGCAGACCGAAATAGTAGCGTAGGCGTCGCGGCTTCGGCCGGCGCCGTGCCTGCGCGCCCGCTTTCGTTCGGACCGGTCTGATGCGCATCGCCCACGTATCCAACCCGTGACGTTGCGAATGCAATTGCTACGGCCCGCGGGCGCGCGCGGCGTGAAGTACATGATTTGTCGCATTGAGCGCCGCGCGCGCGTGCCGCTTGCCTTGTGATCCGCCGCTACGCGCCGCTACGATGACCGCACGCATTTTCAGCATCAGGAGAGAAACCATGAAAATCAATGCCCGTCATGCCGCCAGTGCGGCCGTCCTTGTCTTGACGCAGTGCTTCGCGGTTGCCGCGCACGCGCAATTGCTGGACGCGGTGAAGGGCCAGATGGGCGGCGCGAGCCAGGGCGGCGGCGCGGGCAGCGCCATTCCGGGCCTAGGCGGCCTGTCCCTGTCGTCGCTGAGTCCGGCCACCGTCGGCAATGCGGCAGGCGTGCTGGAATTCTGCATGAAGAACAACTACCTGGCTGGCGGCGACGCGCAGGCGATCAAGGACAAGCTGATGGGCAAGGTGTCCGGCGAACCGGCCAAGGCGAAATCCGACTCGGGATACCTGGCGGGCGTGCAGGGCATGCTCAATGGCAGCGACGGCAAGTCGGTCGACCTGAGCGGCGGCGGACTGAAGGAAGAAATCACCCGCAAGGCGTGCGATCAGGTCCTGAAGCACGGCAAGTCGCTCTTGTAAGCGTCTTGCGCGCTCGCTGGCAGGCGTCACCCCGTGGCCTGGCGGCGTGCCGTCCGCCGCGCCGGACTGAAGATGTCTTCCCGGGCCGCCCTGCTCAGCGCCAGCACCGCCGGATGTTGCAGCCGCTGGTCGGTGGTGATGGCATAGAACTGTTCCTTTACCGACTCGGCGGCGCCGATGGCGCGCACCCGGTACTGCTTGCACAGATAGGCCGCGGTGGCCGTGGGTGCGACGAAGAGTCCGGTTCCGGTCTGGCCGAAGGAATTCATCAGCGCGCTGTCGTCGAATTCGCCGACGATGCGCGGGCGGACATCGTGTTCGTCGAACCACTGCAGCAGCCGCGGCCGGATCGCGGCGTCTTCTCCTGGCAGCAGGAAGGGCGCCTCGTCGAGCAGCGCGGGAAAGCGCTTGGGCAGGCGGTCGAGCAATAGCGGCGATCCAAAAAAAGTCAGGCCGCATTCGCCGAGCAGATGGCTGAATCCCCGGACATTCAGGTTGTGAGGCATGGGGCGGTCGGCGATCACCATGTCGAAGCGGTGCACGGCCAGGTCCGCGAGCAGAAAGGGAAGCCGCCCCTCGCGGCAGATCAGACGCACGTCTTCGGCCAGTTCGAGCGCGGGCTCGATCATCCGGTACACCATGGCCTTCGGCATGCCTTCGGCCACGCCGACCTTGAAATCCAGGGCCCGCCGGGCGGGACGCTCGCGCAGGTCGTCCAGCAGTTCGTCGCCCAGGGTGTAGATGCGGTCCGCGTAGAGCAATGCGTGGCGGCCGACGTCGGTGAGCTCCAGGCCGCGGCCCACGCGCCGGAAGAGCTCGGTGCCCAGGGCGGCTTCCAGTTCCTGCAGTTGGCCACTGATGGACTGGGGCGTGCGCTGCAATTGCTGTGCCGCGCGGGCGATGCTGCCGGCCTTGGCGACCATCCAGAAATAGCGCAGATGCTTGTAGTTGAGAGTGACCATGGCTGATCAATCCAAAAAACCTGACTATCGCTTCATCATAGGCGAATTGTTCGAGGAATTAAGCTGATCTAGACTGGTTTCGTGCAGGTTCCCAGCATCACGGGCCGTCGCGCGGCGGGCATGGGCGCGATGGCGGGAGGCGCCAGATGAACCAGGTCGAGACCTTTGCCACGCTGCCGATGTGGGCGGGGTTCGTGGCTTTCGTGCTGGCCGTGCTGGCGCTGGATCTGTATGCGCTGGGCGGGCGCCGCGCGCACCGCGTGTCGTCGCGGGAGGCGCTGGGCTGGGTATTTGCCTGGGGTGCGCTGGCCACCTTGTTCGGCATCCTGATGTGGTGGTTCCTGGATGCCAACCTGGGCCGCGCCGTCGCGCATCAAAAGGTGCTGGAGTTCTATACCGGCTACCTGATCGAACTGTCGCTGTCCGTGGACAACATGTTCGTGTTTTCATTGATCTTCGGCTACTTCGCGGTGCCCCTGGAGCTGCAGCGCCGCGTGCTGTTATACGGCGTGCTGGGCGCCATCGTGATGCGCGTGGGCATGATCCTGGCCGGCGTCTGGCTGCTGTCGAAGTTCGTGTGGCTGTTCTACGTGTTCGGCGTGTTCCTGGTGTTCACCGGGATCAGGATGCTGTTCACCGCGGGCCGCCAGCCCGATATCGCGCGCAATCCGCTGGTCCGCTTCCTGCGGTCCACCATGCGGATCACCAAGGACTATCACGGGCAGTCGTTCTTTGTCCGCATCGGCGGGCTGCGGTATGCGACGCCCATGTTCGTCGTGCTGCTGGTGATCGAGGCGACCGACGTGGTGTTCGCCGTGGACAGCATCCCCGCCATCTTTGCGGTCACGACCGATCCGTTTATCGTATTCACTTCCAACATCTTCGCCATCATGGGCCTGCGGGCGCTGTACTTCCTGCTGGCCGGCATGGTGGCGCGGTTTCACTATCTCAAGTATGGCCTGGCTTCGGTGCTCGTGGTCATCGGCGGCAAGATGCTGGCCGCGCCGTGGGTCCATGTCCCGGTGCACTGGTCGCTGGGGGTGGTGGGGCTGATTCTGCTTGCGTCGGTCGGCGCCAGTTGGGTGCTGCCCGGAAGGGCCGCGGAGAACGCCGCGCGTCCCAAGGTCAAAAAGTCACAAACCGGAGGTCTGCCATGAACACGATCATTCTTGCCACCGATGGGTCGGAATACAGCAACAAGGCGGCCCGCTATCTGGTGGAGAGTCCTTTGCTGAACCGCGATTTCGTGGTGCACGTGGTGCATTGCGAACCCGATGTGGGCGGGGACGTGAAGTCCTTCATCGGCAAGACGGACATCGACGCCTGGCATCACGAAGAGAGCGGCAAGGCGATGAAGTCGGTGGTGGACATCCTGACGGCGGGCAGTGTCGGGTTCGAATGCCACGAGCTTGTCGGCTTCACGCCCGAGAAGATCATCGAATACGCGAAACAGGCGGGGGCGTCGGCGATCGTGATCGGATCGCACCATCACAGCTCGCTGCTGAATGCCATCAGGGGGTCGGTGAGCGGACGGATTCTTGCGCATTCCCCCTGCCCCGTGCTGCTGGTCTAGCGGCGGGCTGGCGGATGGCATGGGAACGGGGGATGGTATCTTCTGCACATCTTTCCGCTACCCGCATCCGACCATGTCCGACGTTACCGTGCCCGCCGATCCGCCGTTTTCCGATGAATCGGCGGGCGTGCACAGACCTTTCATCCAGAACGCCGGCACGCGCCGCACCCTGCATTTCACGCAGAAGGAGATCCAGAGCAGCATGTCCGTGCTCAACCCGGATGCGCTGGAGATCGAATACACGCGCATGATGATGGGCTTCGTGCTGTTCAAGCCCGAGCCCGCGCATATCCTGATGGTGGGCCTGGGCGGAGGCTCGCTGCCCAAGTTCTGCCATCGCTATCTGATGGGCGCGGAGATTTCGGTGGTCGAGATCGATCCGGCCGTCATCGCGCTGCGCGAAGCCTTCATGGTGCCGCGCGACAGCGCGCGCTTTCGCGTGATCCAGGCGGACGCGGCCGACCACCTGCGCGGCCTGTCGGAGCATGCCGACGTGATCTTTCTGGATGGGTTTGGCGTGGGCGGCATACCGGGTGCGCTCTGTTCGGCGGATTTTTACGCCGACTGCCATCGCGCCCTGCGCGACGATGGGATCCTGGTGATCAATTTCCACGTGAATCATCCGAAGCACCACGAATACCTGGACCGCGTGCGCGCGTCGTTCGGTTCGTCGATGTTCGAAGTGGTCGACGACGACATGACCAACAGCATCGTTTTCGCCTGCAAGGGCAGGCTGCTGGACGACCCGGCCGCGGCGGAGCTCAAGCGGCCGGCGTCCATCCCGAAGGACGCCTGGCGCCAGTTGATGCCGACCTTGCGCGTCATCGGCGCGACGCTCGAGCTCAGGTAAGGCGGGGTCCGGGCGCCGTGTGGCGTGACCGCGCGCTAGGCCGGTTCGCTCAGCATGATCGACAGCAGTTCGCGGGTGGCGCGGGACAAGTCGCCGGGCGCCATGGCGTTTGGCTTCGCGCCCAGGGCATGCACCACTGACGACATGGCCTGCGCGACAGCCCTGTCATCCAGCGCCGCCTGCGCCTGCCCGGCCGTGTCGCCCGGCGCCCTCTGGTTCTGCCCGGCACTGTCTTGAAGCACGGGAGGCGGCGCGAGCTGCTTCTTGGCCGTCCTGATCAGGTCCGCCACCGGGTCCGCCTTGCCGCGCGCGTTGGCCCGGTCCGTCATTGCCGTCGCCAGGCTTTTGCCGCCGCCTCGCGTCTTGAGGCCGCTTTGCTCGCTGGCGGCCTCCCAGGCGCTGCGTTGCGCGGCGTAGGCCGTGATCAGCGCGAAACGGTCCGCGTCGATGAGCAATGGCGACTCGGCGACCGCGATCAGCAGGGACTGGTAGGCGGCGTGCGCCGCCGCCGCGTTGTTGCCGATCAGGGCCGCCGACACGTCTTTCCACAGGTGATGAAACGGCAGCGCCGTGGCGGCGGTGAACATGTCCGCGCCCAGCGTGGTGCGCTGTTCGAATGCCATGACGAGGTAGTCGACGTCGTCCACTGCTTCCAGTTGGCCGGACGCGCCCTTGCGGTGCAGCACGCCGTCGACAAGCTGCAGTTCGGACAGCTTGTCCTGGGAGTCCGCGCCGGCCAGCACGCGATACCCGCTGCGGCGCAGCGCGTCGCCGTCGAAAACGCCGAAGCGCACGCTGACGCCGTCGGTGCCGAACAGCTTGGCCAGCGGCTTGAGCAGGCTTTCGCCGGTCTTGACGATGACGCCGCCGGCCGGGCCGCCCAGCATGGTGACGGCCGTGGCGACAAAGTCCAGAATGCCGCGGCTCAGGCTGCTGTCGGCGAAGCGGCACAGGGCGGCGTACATCTCCAGCCCGTCGCTGTTGAATGGAACGTTGCGGGCGACGTAGACGTCGCGAAAGACCACGCGGCTTGCGCCGGCCTGCGGCGCGGAGGCGCCCAAGGCCTGCTGGATCAGGTCATAGCCCACGATGTATGGGATCTCGCGCTTGGCGCCCGCCACGCCATAGCGCAGGAAGAAGGTGCAGAGCGGCAGGAATTCGCTGAGATAGTTGCCCGCCTGGCTCAGCCGCATCTCCACCACCCGGACGCTGAAGTAGCACTGGCCGGGCACGAAGGCGGCGCCATCCAGGCCTGCCAGCGCCTGGCCGCCGCCGGGAGGCGCCTCGATCTCCGCGTAGTAATTGCGTCCCGCGGGCACGGTGGGCAGCAAGGCGCCGGCGCCGTCGCCGGTGGTGGCCTTGATGCCGATGCCCTTCAGCATGCCGAAGAGGGATTCCATGGCGCCTCCTTGAGAAATTTGCGGGCGAGGCCGGCCGTGGGCGCCTGCCCCGGCGGATTCAGTCCCGAACGATCGCCATGGCCGACGCCCAGGTGGGGAGGTCGCCGGCGTCGCCTTGCGCGGCCTTGCAGGCGTAGCGATAGGCCTCGGCCAGCCCTTTCGGCTGGGCGGCGTCCAGATACACGTCATAGAAGCGCTCGATGTACAGGGCGCACGATTCTTCCTCGACCTGCCAGCGGAAGGCCAGCACGCCAGCCGCGCCGGCCCGCATCACTTCCAGGGCGGTGCGCACCGATGCCCCGCTGCATGAGGACAGCACCAGCAGCTTGCATTTGCCGGCCTCCATCCACTGGCCGATGAGCCGGATCGAAAGCTGCCAGCCTTCGCCGTCTTCGCCGGGCAGCACCAGCATCGTGCTGTCGCCCAGCGAAACGGAGTGCCCGGCGAAATGGAAGATGTCGTAGTTGCCTGTTTTCAGGCGTTCTTCGATGCGTTTCTGCAACTCGGCGCCCACCAGCGCGGACTCCTGCTGGTCGCGCACGTCGTCGATGTGCAAATGCCCGGGTGCTTGCGCGGCCAGATCTCTGAGGTGCTGGCGTTCCTTGGCGACGGACCGCAGGGGACCGAACTCGGTGGCCGGCAGCGCTGGCCCGCCGTCTTCCCGCCTGAAAGACACGGTGCCGTAAACCGAACTGGCGTCCATGAACAACAGCCGTACCGGCTGCCCCGGGGCGCGGGCGTCCTGTTCCCAGCGCAGCGCGGGCGCCGTGCCTTCCAGGTGCAGCCGCCTGGCCATGGGAAGCTCCAGGCACAGATAGCGGCCGCTGTCGGCGCCGAATTCCCGGCCCATCTCGAAGGGCAGATTGAACAGGCGCGAGACCTCCTGGCTTGCCAGGTTGAACTCGAACCGCAGATCCAGTCCCGCGAAGGCGCCGGCGCCCGGCGACACCTCTTCGTCGCGCGCGCGCTGGATCAGCTTGGCGATCGGCGCGCCCAGGCTGTGGGTGACCATCGCGCTGAAGACGTCCTCGCCCACGCCGCTCAGGTCTTTCAGCCATTGCGGCGCCTTGGTTTCGCCCGAGTAGGGGCTGAAGGTTTCAATGCGCCCCACCAGCGCGGATATCCGGTCGCGCTCTTTGTAAGGCATGTCCTGCGAGGAGTATTCGTGACGCCCCATCTGCATGCGGTAGGTGATGGAGTGTTCGCCCACCCTGATGATCAGCCGCCGCCGGCGCTTGGGCGCCAGCGGGGTCAGGCAGGTCAGGACGATGGCGACCTCGGCGCCGCTATTCGATACGTTGCTGGGATCGCTGGTCCACATGAAGACCTCGGGCCGTTCCAGCACGTAGCGCTGCACGATCTCTGGCGGGTCGACCGCCAGGACCAGCACGGGGAGGTTCGAGCGCTTCGCGATCCATTCCAGCAGTTCGACGGCGGCGGCGCCAGGCTTGCCGCGCTTGTTCGCGGACCCGAGCCGCGCATCGATGATGGCCAGCCTGGGTTCGATGGGCGGGTCGGATTGCTCCCAGCGCTCCAGCAAGGCCTTCGCGCTTTCCAGCGTGGTCCGCCGGCTCAGCCTGGCGCCCACGAAGGGCGCGATGGCGGGGTACTGCTGCACATGCCGGTGCAGTTGCGCGAGGTTCGTCGCCCAATCGTCTTCGTGCTCGTCGTTCATGCTGACCAGCAGAATCGCATTCGTGCCTGTCGCGGGCTGTTCCATGATGCCTATCCCCCTGTTTCCATGCGCCGGGATGCGCTAGTCGATCCTTAGCGGGAGGATCAGCGTGAAGGACCGCCAGGGCGGCGTCACCGATTCATAGGCCTGCGGCGGCGGCAAGTGCATGTCCGGCAGCGGCGGTTCCGTGACGAGCGCGCCGCCGTGGTCGGCCATCGCCTTCTGGATCTGTTCGATCGCGATGCTGGCGCCGTCATGCGCGGCGCGTTCGGCATTCAGCAGCGCGTCGTCGGGCACCGCATGAACGGGCTGGCCGGTGTCCCAGATCTGTTCGGCGCTCAGCCCGAACCGCACCGTGCAGCCTTCGGGGCCGGCGGCGATGTCGACCGTGAGGCTGGCCTCGTCCGCATTGCGGCAGCGCAATAGGTAGTCGAGCATCGAGCGCGACGCCGCGCTCAACGATTCCGCGTCGCCGGACACGGTCGGCCCGTCCTTGGACGCCGTATTGTTCTGCAGCACGATGCGCCGTTGATCACGCGCGGGCAAGGCGGCGATCACGGTGTTCAAGAGGGCGCCCAGTTCGATATCGGTATGCGAAGCCCGCGCGCGGCGCCGCGATTCGCTGGCGCCGGCCAGGCGTTCGAAAGTGATGTCGGCCTTGCCGATCTCGGCGACGATGCGCTGGCCCAGATCCTGCGCCTGAGCGGCGACCACGTCGGCCGGCGTGCCCTGCTTGGCGTCGTCGTGCAGCAGCACCGTCTGCGAGGTCAGGCTGCACGCCATCGACAGCGAGGTGCGCGTCTGCCGGGCGACCTCGGCCACGGTTTCCCTCAAGTAGCGCAGGTCTCGCGCCCAGTCCAGGTCGGCGATATCCGTGAAGAACCAGATGGACATGTCCAGGCTGGAATCGAGGTCGGTCCGGGTGGCCAGGACGGACCGGGGTTTGCCGCCGCAGCCCCGCAATTCGATGCGCTCGCGCTTCACCGAAAAGCTGGACGTGAGCACCGCCAGCGCGGCCTCGTCGCCTTCTATGACGAAGCCCGTGATCAATCCGGGTCCTCGGCCGCCGGGCGGGTTTTCCGGCTCGCCGCCCAGCATGTCGGTCGCCACCCGGTTCATTTCGATGATCGCCCCTTCCCGGCCGACGAAGACCACCGCTTGTTCGGTTTCGGCCATCAGGCTTTGCTTGGTCTGTCTGAGCAGATGCTGGTCCAGCCCTGCCTCCAGCGACGCGATGATCTCAAGCAGGTCGTCGATGTCGGGGCCCTTGAAGGCATGCGATACCGAGGACTCTACGTCGAGCAGCCAGCGGATGCGGCCGTTCAGATGGATGGGAACGGTCATCGCCGAGCGCAGCGGCCGACTGGGGCCGGTGTAGCCATGCTGCGCATAGGCGGGGTTGCCGATGTCGTCGACCGCCAGCAGGGAGCCTTGCGCCAGCGTGGCGCCCAGCATGCCGCTGCCGGTGGGCTGCTGGTAATTGGCCGGCATGGCGTAGGCGGACGCCAGGCTGTGCTGCGTCACCACCTCGAAGCGCTCATCCAGCCGGTTCACGCGGAACAGCGCCACGTGGTCCCACGAGAAATGCTGAGCCAGCCTGACGATGATTTCGTCGGCCGCCTGGCGCAGCGAGGCAGCCGTCATCACAAGCTGCCGCAGGGCGTCCGCGAATTCGGCCCGTTCGTCGTCGCGTTCTTTCTCGAAGCGCATCAGCACCGGTTCCAGGTCCAGGGAACGCAGGATATCCAGATGCCGCTCGCCATACGATCCAGGCTCGCGCGAGCACAGGCTCAGGGCGGCGCTGTAGCCGCCGGGACGCGTGACCGGCAGCGTCACCGAAGCCTGGATGCCCATGTCCTGGTAGCAGCGCACCACCTCGTTGCCGGGCTCCGGCATGTTCCGCCTGACGAACGCGCCGATCTCTTCAACCCAGGTCCGGCCCGAATCGAGAAAAGTCCGGATGGTGGGCGGCAGGTCCATCCAGCGCGCCGGCCACAGCTCCACGCCTTCCGGCCGCACCGCGATCGCGCGAAACAGCGATACGTCGCAGCCGTAGATGCCGAAGACGGCGTGTTCGAAGGGCACCAGGCGCCGGATCTGCTCCAGGATGCGATCGAGCTTGACCCGCCATCCGCCGATGGAGGGGTCCAGCGCGATGCGCCGGATCTCGTCGCGCGCGGATTCCAGCGTGCGCGACTGGATGACGGCGATCACGCCCAGCAATTCCCCGTTGGGCGCCGGATCGGGCGTCATGACCAGCTCGAACTGGCGGTCGCCTTCGTCGGGCACGGGGATGGCGATGGTCACCGCCACCATCGCGTCGCCCTCCGTGTCCTGCGCGCAGCGCAGGATCGCGCTTTGTACCGGCGGCCCGTCGCTGGAGCGAAAATGCGCCGCCAGCCGGGTGCCGCAGAGTGTCTCGCGCGACAGCCCGAGCGTGCGGGCCGCTTCGGGATTGGCGAACCGGATGACGCCTTGCAGATCCAGCCGGAACACGGCGTAAGGCGTGCGATCGAAGCGCTGCGACTCGGCCTGGCGGAATGGGGCGCCGTCGTTCACCAGCACGATGAGTTCGCCGCTATCCAGCGTGGCGATGGGCACCAGTTGCGCCGGCATGCGTGCGCCGTCCGTGGCGCGATAGACAACGTCGACCGCGCCGTCGCCCATCCGCAATGGCGCGCGCAGCCCGTATACCTGGCCGACGTGGCGGCCCGCGATGTCTTCCGGGTCCAGGGACAGCACGCTGCTGGCCGCCACGATTTCGCCCGACGCATCCTGCAGGATGCAGGGGACGCCAGCCTGGGACAGCACCCGCGACACGTCGTCGGCGTCGCCGGACATGGCGAACTCCCGTGCCGTTGGCGCGGCCTCGCGCGGCATGGCCGGAGCCGCCGGGGCGGGGACGCGCGGCTCGCGGGGCATGGCGGGGACGGCCGGAACGGCGGCGCGGGGCTCGTGGGGCATGGCTGGGGCGGCCGGCGCGGGCGCGCGCGGGCCGTCGTCCCGGGCGGCGGCAGCCGCGCGCAGTGCTGGCGCGGCGGGCGTCTGCACGGGGTCCTGGGCCGCTTGATAGGGTTCCGGCCGTCTCTCTGTCATGTTGAAGCCCTCCAGCCAGGCATCAGCGTTTGATGAACGCGATGACCTGTTGCTGCGTGCCCTTGTCGTTATCGAATCCGCCATGCGTGCTGGACGCCACGGGCTGGATCCTGGACGCGGCGGAATGGCTGCCCGCGGGCGAGACATGCACGGCGTCGCAGGGGATGTTGGCCTTGCGGAAGTACTTTTCCATGCCCAGCAGTTCCGTCGTGGTGCCCCCTTCGAACGACTCGCTCACCAGGTACAGCAGCGAGCGGCGATAGGGTCCGCAGGTGGGGTCGTCTTCCTCCGCGCGATCCGACAGGTGAAACTGCTGATAGCGCTTCACCCGCGTTTTCAGATGCGGAACAACCAGTGTTTCAAAGGTCTGCAGCCTGACCGCGGGGGCCATGAGGCTCAGCGATTCGAGTTCACCGCCGTCCGCCACAAGCCGATGCACGAAGTGGCTGGCGACGATGGCACCCGCCGAATGGCCCACGATGTGCAGGCGCACGCGGCCGCGGCTGACGTGCGACTTGAAGTGCTGGTAGAGCATGATCATGGCGGCCTCGTTGTCGTCACCTTTTCTGGCCGGTTCGCTCATGGCCTCGGCGTTCTGCTTCATCTCGCCCCAGATCACCGTGCCCGGGCGCGCCAGCCAGCGCTCCAGGCGCTGGTTCCACCAGCGTTCCAGCCGTTCGCCTATGCCGCCTGTGGTCCGGGGCACGCCGCTGGCGGCGTCGCGGATGATGTTCCGTACCGTGGTGATGAAGTCGGTTTCCCACATCAGGAAGACGGGGAATATCTGATTCTCGTAGAGCAGAGGTATCCATTCGGCGGCCGCTTCCGCGGCATCGTCCTCGCCCACCAGCCCGCCATGTGCGTAGACGCAGACGTCCATCGGCTTGTCCTTCAATCCCCACTTTTCGCGCGCCGCATTCATGTGCACGTCCACGATGGCCCGCAGGTCGTCCGGGGTGGTTCTGAAGGCGCCGCTGCCGCTGAGCTTGCCGTTATTGCCGACGTTGACGATGAAGGGGGATATCTCGCGGTCGCGCAGCACCTTGCCCGCGGCCAGCGTGACTTTCTTTCCATCGGTGCGCAGGGTGATGCTGTTGGATATTCTTTCGTGTTCGTGGGTGACGACGCCAAGCTGGACCACCCAGCAATCCATGGCGTTGCGCATCCAGTCGTCGTAGGTCAGCACGGCCATGCCGTGCGTGCCCCACGCTTCGCCCCATGAATTCTGGATCAGGAATCCGTCCTGGGTATATCCCACGATCACGAAGGCGTGGCCCAGCACGGCCGTGTCCTGGCCGGCGGTGGGAATGACCCAGAACGGCTGGGTGATGGGCGTGGCGGCCGCCTCTTCCGGAGTGAGGCCATGGCCCGCGTCCCAGCCGTCATGGCACCCCGCGCTGGCATAGAGGATGCCAACCTCGTTGAGCGCCGCATGCATTTCGACGATGCTGCGCGTATCGATGCGGTAGTAGGCGCCCAGCGGCCGCTTGACGGCGTCCAGCCACCAATCGTCTTCCGTGCGCTTGGCCGCGGGAGGCATTTTCATGCCGGGAAACAAGGCCTGGGCGCAGGCGCCGTGCCGGAACCAGCCCTTCAGCGCGCCGCGCAGGCTGGAGCCGCTGTCGTCCTCGGAACCTGGAAATTCATCGTAGCGCCGGGCCATGGAATACAGCATGAAGGGCGAGATGGCGGGCCGAGGATCGCGCTCCGACTTGCGCAAGAGATACTCGACGACGGTGGACAGCGCGAATCCGGTGCAGGCGGATGTCTCCCCCTGATGCTTCACGGTCAGGCCCATCACCGGAACCATTTCCGATTTCGGGGTAACGGAGATATTTGGGCGGAACAGCATGTCGCGGGCGTCGAAGGCATCCGGCTTGGCGGAACGCTCGAAGGACGCCTCGGATGGCGCGCGCTGCGATTCGCGGCGTTTCCTGGTCCGGGGCCGGGCTTGCTTCGCCGGCGGTTCAACGGCGGCCGGCGCGGCCGCTTTCGCGGCTTGCTTTGTCTTTTTCCTGGTCGTGGACTTCGTGGCCGTGCGCGCCGCCGCTTTCCGGGTTGCCATGTGGGTCTCCCCTCTTACTGGGTGCTGCTATGACGTCAGCGCCGGGCTGGCGATGGCCAGGTTCGTGAGCGCGGCTGTCCTTGGGTGGATGCGGCGTTGCGCAGGGCGCGCGCGCCTTCCCCGGTGTCGATATGCTGAAAGATCGTGTTGGCATCCACTGCGAAATGCGGGTCCGGGCGGTTTCTGCGAAACGCCTCGAGCGCGCCCTCGGCGCTGCTGCCTTCCGTTGCTGGATATATATGCGGACCTCATCCGGCTTGCTAGTAGCCGAAAGTATTACTCCGTGAATTTGCAATGGTGCTTTCGCATCAAATCGCCAGGGTCCGTCCCCATCCGTTCGGATGAATCAGGCGCCGTGTCCTGAGTCCAGCGGATAGAGGTTCTTCGCCTCGGGGTAATACACGCCGACCGAGCCCTCCGCGATGTCATGGGCGATTGCCGTCAGGCGCAGCCGGTTGTCTTCTGTCATGCAGATTTCCGTATCAGGATACGCGGCGCATGGCGCCGTCGGTAGAGCCGGCGTGGGCCGCGCAGAGGCGGCTGGCCAGCACGGAGCCGGCCACGGCCACGATGATGGGCACCAGGAATGCCTGATCGACGCGAGTGAATTCAAGGATCAGCACGATGGCCGTCAGCGGCATGCGCATGGACGAAGCCAGAAAGGCCGCGGCGCCGACGATGGCGAAGGCCCCGGGCGGCGAAGCGGGCCATGCCAGGCTCCACACGCCGCCCAATACGACCGCCAGCGACGCGCCGATGGCGATGGCGGGAGTGAGCAGGCCGCCCTCCGCGCCCGCGCGCAGCGTGCCGGCGGTGACCGCCACCTTGAAGACCAGCAGCGTGGCCGCCAGCGCGATGGTCAGTTCGTTGTCGAAGCTCAATTGGGCGGGGCCCTTGCCGTTGCCCAGCAGCGCGGGCAGATAGATCGCCAGCACGCCAAGTATCGTGAAGTTCAGCAGACAGGCCACCGGCAGGCGCCAGCCCCGGGCCGCATTGCGCCGCGCGGCGGCGGTCAGGCGCAGGAAGCCGTGGGCGGCGCATCCGAATACCGGCCCGGCAAGACTGGCCCAGGCGACCAGGCTGACGCTGATTCCCATGGCGGGAACGGTGTACTGGATTTCATTGCCCAAGCCCGCCCAGGCCACGACCGCGCCGATGCAGCAGGCGGCCAGCGCCATGGCGGCGGCGGGCCAGGCAAAGGTGCCCAGCAAGACCTCCAGCACGAAGAGCGCCGCGCCCAGCGGCACGTTGTAGACCGCCGCCAGGCCAGCGCCCGCGCCGCAGGCCACGATCAGGCGCCGCTGTTCGGGTGGGAGGCGCAGCAGCGAAGCGAATCCGCCGCCGGCCAGCGCGCCGACTTCGCGCGGCGCGACTTCGCGGCCCAGCGGAGAACCGAGAGCGACGGTGGCGATCTGCAAAATGGCGTGCGCCAGCGTGGTGGCGGGCGGCATGCGCGACGCCGGATCGCTCACCGCCTGCTTGACGCTGGTCAGAGGGCGGCCGTACCGATAGATCAGCCACCAGCCGCCGCCGGCCGCCAGGCCGCAGAGGACCAGTGCCAGCACGCGGCGCGATCCGCTTGCCGCCTGGACACCTTGCAGGAAGGATTCGCGGCCGATCGCGGGATCGGCGCCGTAGCCGTAGGCCAGATGCTGGACCGCGTGCAGCAGCATTCCCAGCAGCATGCCGCCCAGGCCGGCGAACAGGCCGGTCAGGACCGCGGCGGCAAGCAGCCTGGGGCGCAACCACGACGGATCATCGGGCGAAGCATCGTTCATACCAGGATCGGCTCCCCTCATTCGGCGCCGGACGATGCCGGGGCGCGCGGCGATGAGGCAGTGTATGTCGCCCTTCACGGCGTTGCGCGCCCACACCCCGCAGACCATACCTATTGGTTAGGCGCTAATCCTCGAATTTCTTGTGAACCGTCAAATTGGCCGAAAATTCGGTCTTATTTCAAATAGTATCCAAGTAATTCATTCTATATACTCGCCGTTCTATTCAATGGCGAGAGATGCCGGCCCGCGCGATGGCGACCGGGTCGGCTGGAGAAAATGATGTTGAACAAGGTCGTGAAGATCGGGGCGTTGGCAATCATGTCGACGATCATCGCGGGATGCGCCACCGAGCGCTCCCAAGCCTTGGCCGTGCCCGCGGTGGCGGCGGCCAGCAAGCCGTATGAAGGCGTGCGAAGCCCGATTTCCGTGGGCAAGTTCGACAACCGCACCAACTATCTGCGCGGGGTGTTCTCCGACGGCGTGGATCGTCTGGGTGGCCAGGCCAAGACCATCCTGATGAGCCATCTGCAGCGCAGCGGCCGCTTCCAGGTGATGGACCGCGACAATCTGTCCGAGATCGCCCAGGAAGCCGCATTCAACAAGAAAGCGGCCCAGATCAAGGGCGCGCGCTATGTGGTCACCGGTGACGTGACCGCCTTTGGCCGCAAGGTGACGGGCGACCAGCAGCTTTTCGGGATTCTCGGCCGTGGCAAGGAACAGGTGGCCTATGCCAAGGTGGATTTGAACGTGGTGGATGCCACCACGTCGGAAGTGGTCTATTCCGCCTCGGGCGCCGGCGAATACAGCCTGTCGAACCGCGAAGTGATCGGCTTCGGCGGCACCGCCGGTTACGACTCGACGCTCAACGGCAAGGTCCTGGACCTGGCTATCCGCGAAGCCGTCGACCGCCTGGTCGACGGTATCGAACAGGGCGCCTGGCAGCCCGCCAAGAATTGATAGGGGAATCCCATGTCGAATCAACCTGAATGCCGCCCGGCAGCGCTGGCACGCGTGGGCCGCGGTCTGGCGATCGCGGCGCTGGCGGGCCTGTTGTCGGCCTGCGCGCAGCAGCCCAAGCCCATGTATAGCTGGCAGTCCTACCAGGGCTCGGTCTACACCTACCTCAAGGACGACGGCGCGGACTACGCGACGCAGACCCTGGCCCTGGAAAAGAACATCGAGACCGCCCGCGCCTCCAACACCGAACTGCCGCCCGGGTTCCGCGCGCATCTGGGCATGCTGTACATGAAGATGGGCGACGGCGACAAGGGCGTCGAGCAGATGCAGGGCGAGAAGGTGGCGTTTCCGGAGTCCGCCCCGTTCATGGACTTCCTGCTGCGCAACGCAGGCAAGCCGCAGGCGCAGCAGGCGGTCGCTCCGCAATCGGCTGTTCAGCCCGCCGTGGGTTCGCCCGCCGCGGGTTCGCCGGCCGCCAAATCGCCCGACGCCGGGCAGGCCGCGCCCGCGCAAGCCGGCACATTGAAGAAGGGATCGTGATGATGAGCAGAATTTTCCGCGTGGGCTTGCTGGCGGCCGTCGCGCTGCTGGCGGGATGCGTGGCCCCGCCCCAGAAGCACCTGGACTACACGGCCTTCCGCGAAAGCAAGCCCGCTTCGATCCTGGTCCTGCCGCCCTTGAACACCTCGGTGGACGTCGCCGCGTCCGCGGCGGTGCTGTCGCAGGCCACGCGTCCGTTGGCGGAATCCGGCTATTACGTGATACCGGTGGGCGTCATGGACGAGACCTTCAAGCAGAACGGCCTGATCTCGCCCGACGATATCCATGAGCTTCCCGCCGTGAAGCTGCGTGAGATCTTCGGCGCGGACGCCGCGCTGTACATGACGGTCAAGCAATACGGATCCAGCTACGCCGTGGTGTCCAGTTCGGTGACGGTGTCGATCGATGCCGAACTGCTTGATCTGCGCAACGGCGCCAAGCTGTGGAGCGGCAGCAAGCAGGTGGTGCATGCCAACAACAACAGCGGCGGCGGCCTGCTGGGCATGCTGGTCCAGGCCATGGTCGACCAGATCGTCAACAACCTGTCGGACCGCAGCTACAGCGTGGCGGGCATGACGAACAACCTGCTGCTCACCGCCGGCCAGCCCGATGGCCTCTTGTACGGTCCGCGTTCGCCGCGCTACGAAGGGCAGTAGCCCGCCTCTCGCCGGATGACGGCTTTCCGCCCGCGCGCCAGGTCTTTGGCGCGCGGGCGGTTTCGTTTTGGGGGCGTACCCTTCAGCCGCGCCGGATCAGGGGGTGCAAGCGCTGGGCCCAGCCGAGCAAGGCATGGTCCTCGTCCGGCCGAGCCACCCATTGCACGCCCACCGGCAAACCGTTATCCGCCTGGCCGGTGGGCAGGTGCAGCGCGGGCCAGCCCAGCAGCGACCAGACGCGGTTGAAGAGCGACGATCCGGTCGAGTGCATGTCCGCGGGGGCCTCGGACGGCGCGCTGGGCGTGACGATGAAATCAATCTCTCCAAAGCGCTCCCGCCAATCGCGCGCGAGCCGTTCACGGCTTCGCTGCAGCGACGCGTATTCGGTGTGCGATATGCCCAGGCCGCGCTCGATTGCCTTGCGCAGCGCGGGCGAAAGCAGGCCGGCCCGCGGGCTGTGCAGGATGGGCAGCAGGCCGCGCGCCAGCTCGGCGTGCATGGTCTGGGCATGGATGTGCAGCAGCGTTTCCAGATCCGCGTCCAGCTCGGGCGAGACGACAGTCGCGCCGTGTTCACGCAATCGGGTGACGCAATCCTCGAGCGCCCCGCGGGCGGCGGCGCTGAGCTCTCCAATCGCGCCGCAAGGCAGCAGCGCGACGCGCGGCGAGCCATCGGGCGCGTCGCCCGCTCGTTCGCCGCCGGCGCGCATGCCGCCCGCGCGTACTCCCGATTCGGGCAGCAGCACCGATGCCACCTGCCGGGACTGTTCCACCGTGCGGCTGAACCAGCCGATGGTGTCCAACGAATCGCACAGCACGCTCATGCCCAGCCGATGCACGCGGCCAAAGGTAGGCTTGAAGCCCACCACGCCGCAGAACGCCGCCGGCCGGATCATCGAGCCGCCCGTCTGCGTGCCCAACGCCAGGTCCACCATGCCCGCGGCGACCGCGGCCGCCGAACCGCTCGACGAGCCGCCGGGCGTATGCGCCAGGTTGTGCGGGTTGCGGGTCGGGCCCGGCGTGACGTAGGCGAACTCGGCGGTCACCGTCTTGCCGATGGGAACCGCGCCCGCCGCGCGCAACTGCGTCACGCAACTGGCGTCCCATGTGGCGGGCGCGGGCGGTTCCAGGGCCGAGCCGGACCGCGTGGGCATGCCGCCGACATCGATGACGTCCTTGACGCCAAATGCAGCGCCGGCGAGCGCGCCCTGCCCGGCTGGCGCCCGCGGCACGCTGGCTTCATCGGCCAGGCACACCCAGGCCTGGATACGCGCATCGCCTGTCTTGCTGCGGACATACGCCTCTTGCGCGCTCAGCATTATTGGACCTTGATCTGCTTCTGGCGGATCAGTTGGGTCCAGCGCTCGCTTTCGCTGGCGATAAAGGCCTGGAACTGTTCGGGCGTGCCGCCGGCGACCTCGCCGCCTTGCGACTCCACCACTTCGCGGTACTGCTTGTCCTGCAGCGCGCGATTGATGTGCTCATTGAGCGTCTTGATCACATCCGGCGGCGTGCCGGCGGGGGCGATCACGCCAAACCAGTTGGACACGACCATGTTGGGCAGGCCCAGCTCCTTGAAGGTCGGCACGCCGGGCAGCCCGGGAACGCGCTTGTCCGAGGCCACGGCCAGCATCTTGATGCGGGGGGCGGGACCGCTTGCGTGCGGCAGGAACAGGCTGGGCAGTTCGATGTAGAAGTCGACGTTGCCGGCGATCAGATCGTTGACGGCGGGCGCGCCGCCCCGGTAGGGCACGTGCGTCGCGTTGGCGCCGGTCTGTTCCTTAAACAGTTCCGTGCTCAGGTGCGATGCGCTGCCGGCGCCCGTGGACGCGTAGTTGAGCTTTTCGGGATTGGCCTTGCCGTCGCTGACCAGCGCGGCCGGATCCGCATAGGGCGACTTGGCGCTGACGCCCAGCGCCATGGGGCCAAGTTCGATCAAAGCGACGGGCGCGATGTCCTTCGCGGGGTCGAAGGGCATCGCGTAGAGCGCCTGGTTGACCGCCATGGGCGCGAAGTTGCCCAAGCCTATCGTGTAGCCGTCGGGCTTGGCCGTCGCGATCTGGCCGGTGCCGATATTGCCGCTGGCGCCGGGCTTGTTGTCGACGACGACCGGCACGCCCAGCGTATCGCTGAGCTTCTGCGCCAATTGGCGCGAGCGCGTGTCGGAGCTTCCGCCCGCCGCGTAGGGCACGATGAACTTGATGGCCTGGGTGGGATAGGCGGCTTGCGCCCAGGCGCCGGCCGAGGCCAGGCACAGGCCGGCGGCAAAGGCCCCGGCCAGGAGTTTGATAGTCGTGGATGCAGCAGGCATGGCATTTCCCTTGTCGTGGGGGTGCGGGACCCCGGCGTTGATTGTCAGCGCATAGTAGGAAGACGCCATTAGGATGTCTAATACCTTATTCTCCCGATATTGATTCGCCAGGAAAATAAATGCTGATCGATAGCCGCTTGCTGCAGGTGTTCTCGGTGGTCGCCGAGGAATTGCACTTTGGACGCGCCGCGCAGCGGCTGCATCTGAGTCAGCCGCCTTTGAGCCAAAGCGTGCGCAAGCTGGAGGAAGCGCTGGGCGTGCAGCTTCTGGAGCGCACCACGCGCACCGTGCGGCTGACGGCGGCGGGCGTGGAGCTGCAGCGGCGCATCCAGCAGATGGAGGCCGAGCATGAGGCGACGGTTCGGCACGTGCGGCAGGCGGCCAGCGGCGAGGCCGGCCAGCTCACCATCGGCCTGACGCCAAGCGCCGCGTATTCGAATGTGCCACAGGCCCTGTTCGCCTTCCGCCAGCGCTATCCCGGCGTGATGCTGGACCTGCAGGAAATGAATTCAAGCGAGATGCCGGACGCGCTGCACCAGCGGCGGCTGGACCTGGCACTGCTGCGCCCGCCATTCGCGGACGCGGACCTGGCGCCCGTCCTTTTGTATTCCGAGCCGATGGTGCTGGCGCTGCGGCGCGACCATCCGTTGGCCAGCAAGCGCTGGGTGACGATGGAACAGGTGCTGGACCTGCCGCTGGTGGGTTATGCGCGCGAACGGTCGCGCTATTTCAGCCAGGTGCTGCGGCAGATGATCGAGGCGGCGGGCAAGCCCGCCAACATCGTGCAGGAGAGCATGATTCCCACGATCCTGACCCTGGTCGAAGCGGGGTTTGGCGCGGCGGTGGTGCCGGCTTCGCTGGCGCGGATGCGCATGGATATCCTGGCCTATGTGGGCATCCGCGGGCGGGGCGCGTTCCGCGCGGAACTGGCCGCCGCCCGCCACCCCGACCATCCGAATCCGGCGGTGGACGCCTTCGTCGCGATCATGCGGGAAATCAAGCAGCAGGCGGGCTGAACAGGGCGTTCTTTGCCCGCGGCCCCGGCCGGCTTTCGTCTGCACTCAGTCCCAAGCGGCGGCCAGGCCTTGCGGGCTGACTTCACGGCCGTCGCGCTCCAGTTCGGAGATCCGCGCCATGTCGTCGTCGTCCAGGCGCAACTGCTGGGCGAGCAGGTTGCTGGCGAGGTTGTCGCGCTTGGTCGACGACGGAATCACGGCATAGCCCAACCGCAGCGCCCAGGCCAGCGCGACCTGCGCGGGCGTGGCGTCGTGACGCTGGGCGATCTGGCCGATGACCGGGTCCTTCAGCACTTTGCCGTAGGCCAGCGTCATGTACGAAGTGACGTGAATGCCTTGTTCCTTCAGGAACGCGGTGAGCTTGCGGTTCTGCAGATAGGGGCTGAGTTCGATCTGGTTGGTGGCGATCTGCTCGCGGCCCACGGCGGCGATGGCGGCCTGCGTCTGCGCGATGGGGAAGTTCGAGATGCCGATCTGGCGGGTCAGGCCCTGCTGCCGGGCCTCGGCCAGCGCGGTCATGAACTCGTCGACGGATACGCCGTTGTCGGGCGCGGGCCAGTGGATCAGGGTCAGGTCCACGTAGCTGGTGCGCAGCTTGGCCAGGCTGTCCTTCAGGCTGGGAACGAGCTTGTCCTTCGCATAGTTCGGCACCCAGATCTTGGTGGTCAGGAACAGGTCTTCGCGCGCCACGCCCGATTCGGCGATGGCCTGGCCGACGTCGGCTTCGTTTTCGTAGATCTGCGCGGTATCGATGGCGCGGTAGCCGACGTCCAGCGCGTTGCGCACCGAATCAATGGCGGCCTGGCCTTGCAGGCGGAACGTGCCAACGCCGAATGCGGGGATGCTCATGTAAAAAATCTCCTTGGGGTATGGGATGCAGACGGGCAATGTCTGGGAATGGACGTAGTGTGCCTGCCAGATACTTGCCAAAAAAGACCGGTATGGTCGAAATACTTTTGATATAACGTCAAATATGAGAACCACACTCGACGAAATGCAGGTCTTCATCGCCATCGTGGACAGCGGGTCCATCACCGCTGCCGCCGATGTGCTGGGACAGACCATTTCCGCCACCAGCCGCACCATGAGCCGGCTGGAAGAGAAACTGCAGACCACGCTGATGCGGCGCACGACGCGGCGCCTGGAATTGACTGAAGAGGGCAAGGCCTATCTGGAACAGGCGCGGCGGATCATTGCGTCGGTGGAAGAGGCCGAAGAACTCATGAACCTGCGGCGCAACCAGCCGGCGGGGCTGCTGCGCGTGGATGCGGCATCGCCTTTCATGCTGCACGTGATCGCCCCGCTGGTGCCCGGCTACCGCAAGCGCTATCCGCAGGTGGAACTGGAACTGAACAGCAACGAGGGCAATATCGATCTGCTGGAGCGGCGCACTGACCTGGCCATACGCATCGGACGGCTGAAGGACTCGTCGCTTCACGCGGTGTCCCTGGGCAGCAGCAGGGTGCGCGTGCTGGCAAGTCCCGGCTATCTGGCGGAACACGGCACGCCCAGGCGCGTGGCGGACCTGGCGTCGCATGCCTTGCTGGGGTTCAGCCAGCTTGAATCGCTGAACGAATGGCCGCTGCTGGATGCGGACGGCCAGCCCCTGCACATCAAGCCGCACGTCCGCTCGTACAGCGGCGAAACCCTGCGGCAGCTTGCCCTGAACGACGGGGGCATCGTCTGCCTGTCGGATTTCATGACGCGCGGCGACCGCAAGGCCGGCACGCTGCAGCCGCTGTTCGCGAAGCAGACGCTGGACATCAAACAGCCGATCAACGCGGTGTACTACCGCAACACGGCGATTTCGTCGCGCATCAAATCCTTCATCGACTACATGGTCGAGGCCGTGGGGCCGGACGGGTTCGCGGAATAGGTCCGGGGCGACGCCGGGGGCCAGGCGGCGCCACCGACGCTCATGCGCCGGCGCGCGTCACAGCAGGCCCGCGTTGCGCGCGTGCGCCACGGCCTGCGTGCGGCTGTCGGCGTCCAGCTTGACGTTCAGGTGGCGCAGATGCGTGCGCACCGTGCTTTCGGAGACGAACAGCTGTTTGGCGATGGCGCTGTTGGAGTGGCCTTCGGCCAGCAGGCGCAGCACGCGAAGCTCCTTGGGGGTCAGCGCTTCCGCGCACGTGGCGCCGGCGCGTTCCGGTGGCGGGGGAGCAGGCTCGGTGCCGGTGTGCTCGCGCAACCGCTGCCACCAGTCCCGCGCGGCATCGCCGGCGAGCCACGCGCTGCCCGCCGGCGTGGCGGCAAAGCGCTGGATCAATCGTATCAACGCCGAGCCTTCGTCCACCAGCACGCGGCACAGACCCTCTGCCCGCGCCGTATCCAGCAGCGGCGCCAGTTGCTCGAAGGCACGGGCGTCGTCGTCCATTCTTGCCAGCGCCACGGCGCGAAAGAGCTGCAGCTTGTAGGCGCGGCGGATGCGGCGGGTGTCCCGGGCCTGGGCGATGTCCGCGTCCAGGCCGCGCAACGCGGCGGCGGGGTCGCCCTCGTAGGCTTCCCAGCGCAATTGGCCCAGGCGGGGATACAGCAGGTCGTTCGCCGGCAGGCGCAAGGCTTCGACGCGGCTCCAGAGATCGGCGTCGTCGGCGCGGCGCAGTTCGTCGCGCGCGGCCTGCGGATGGCCCTGCATGAGCAGCACGCGGGCGCGCTCCACGCGGGCGCTGGCGGCGATGCGCGGCAGCCGGCGCTGATGGCCCAGGTATTCCAGTTCGCCCAGCAGGTAGAAGGTCTGTTCGACGTCGCCCTCGTAGAAGGCGACGCGGGCAAGCATCAGGTAGCCCAGGATCAGGTGGTCGGGCAGCCCGACGTCGCGCCCCAGCGGCACATACGCTTGCAGCAGCCTGGCGGCCTGCGGCAGGTCTCCTGTTTCGTAGACCCAGGCGGCGTACAGCACGCCGGCCCAGGCGTTGCCGTTGGCCTGCCCGTACGCGCCGTTGCGCGTCGAACGCACCGCCATGCGAAAACGCGCGCCCGCCTGGCGCATGCGCCCTTCCTGCAAATCGATGATGCCTTCGACGGCCTCCGAGTACATCAGGTTGAAGCTGCTTGCGGCGCGGCTTTGCGCCCGCCTCGCGGTGTCCAGCAGTGCGCGCGCCTCGTGGTAGCGGCCCAGCACCGCGCTGACGTTGGCCATGGCGTTGACCAGCGCGGTGTCGGTGAAGGACAGCGCGTCTCCCAGCGCCGCGACGCTGGGCATGCCGGCCGCATAGGCCTCTTCCTGGCGGTCCATCATGGACAGCAGCAAGGGCTGCAGCGCCCGCACATGGGCGCGCACGGCGGCATCGCCGCTGCCGGCCAGTCCCAGGTCCGCCAGCAGCAGCGAAGCTTCGCTGGGGCCGCGCGTGAAGCAGGTGGACCACACCTGCACCGCCATCAGCAGTGGCCGGGTCGCCAGCACCGCGGGCGGCAATTGCGCGAACCAGCGCGACAGGAGCCGCATCCGGCCTTCGGCCAGCAGGGCGTCGGCATGGGCCTGCAGCAGCGTCAGCGCGCGGTCGAAGTCGCCGCCGTCGATCGCGTGGTCGATGGCGGGAACGGGCCGCCCCTGCCCGTCGTACCAGCGCGAGGCGGCCAGATGCAGGCTTGCGATGTCGCCGGGCGCCTGCGCCCGCAACTGCGATTGCAGGTAGCTGGCGAACAGGCTGTGATAGCGGTAGCGGTGCTCGTCGGCGGCGGTGCGCGTGAGCAGTACGTGGCCGTTTTCGAGCTGGGTGAGCAGGTCCGCGCAATCCAGTTCCGGCAGCAGGGCCTGGCACAGCGGCGCGCTGAGCTGCTTGAGGATGCTGGTGCGCAACAGGAAACGCCGCAGCGTCGGCGTTTGGCTGGCAAGCACGTCCTGGGCCAGATAGTCGGCAACCGATTGGTCGCTGCCCGAGAAGCGTTCGATGAAGCCGGCGGCCGAGGGCTGCCGCGCCAGCGACGCGGACGCCAGGCACAGGGCGGCGATCCAGCCCTCTGTCTTGCGATGCAGCAGTTCGATCTCGGCCGGGGTCAGCACCGGCCGCTGGCGCGCGAAGAACTGGCTGGACTCGTCCATGGAAAAGCACAGCTGGGCGGCATCTATCTCCAGCAGCCGGTTCGCCGCGCGCAGCCGCCCCAATGCCAGGCCCGGCGCGTGCCGCGAGCCGATAAGCAGCCGTCCGTGCGCCGGCAGGCGTCCGATCAGGTCCTGCACCAGATCCAGCACGGCGGGGGCGGTGATGGCCTCGAACTCGTCGAGCACCAGCGCGAAGGGCGCGGCGTGCGAGGCGACCGCCTCGACGAGCGCCAGCGCCAGCGCGTCTTCGGCGTCGCCGCCGTCGGGTGGCAAGGCGGCGGGGCCGGACAGCGTGCCCAGCGCCGCCATCAGGCAGCGCAGGAAGCGGGGCAGGTCGTTGTCGGCGCGGTCCAGCGTGAGCCAGGCGGTCCGCGTGGCCCCGGCCTGCAAGCGCGCCTGGCATTGCGCCAGCAGCGTGGTCTTGCCGTAGCCGGCCGGCCCGCGCGCCACCACCACCTTGGGGCCATCGGGCCGGCAGATCTGTTCGCACAGCCGCGATCGGGCGATGTGGTCGCCGTGCGCCGCGGGAGCGCTGAACTTGCCGCTGGCCAGCGCGTGTTCGACCGAGAACGAATGACGCATGAGCTGCCTGTGTAAGGGGTTGCGGTTCGTGGCGGATCGCCCGGGTAAACCCGCGCGCACCCGGAAAATCGTCGCTTTGGACGAAGGCGAAAGCGCGCGCCTACGATACAAAAGGACGCTCCCAGGAGCAATACACAAACCGCTGCAAAGACGGCGTAAACCGATAACGGAGACAAGTCCATGGCAATCCTGAAACTGACGCTCGCGCTGGCGGGCGCGGCCCTGGCCGCAAGCGGCGTGCAGGCCCAGACGGCGGCCGGCCCCGTGAAGATAGGCATCATGGCCGACATGAGTTCCGCCTATTCAGACATCGGCGGCAAGGGCCTGGTGGAGGCCGCGCGCATGGCGGTGCAGGACTTCGGCGGCTCGGTGCTGGGCAAGCCGGTGGAAGTGGTGTTTACCGACGGGCAGAACAAGGTCGACGTGGCCAGCGCGGCCGCGCGCCGCTGGTTCGACCAGGACGGCGTGGACATGATCACCGACCTGCCCACGTCGGCGCTGGCGCTGGCCATCAGCGAACTGGGCCGGGAAAAGAAGAAGGTCGTCATGGTGACCAGCGCGTCCACCTCGGAGCTGACGGGCAAGGCGTGTTCGCCCTACACCGTGCACTGGACCTACGACACCTACGCGCTGGCCAACGGCACGGGCGCCGCGGTCACCGAGCAGGGCGGCAAGAACTGGTTCTTCATGACGGCGGATTATTCCTTCGGCTATGCCTTGCAGGGAGACGCCTCCGCGGTCATCGAAAGGAAGGGCGGCAAGGTGCTGGGCGCGGTGCGCTCGCCGCTCAATACGCCCGATTTCAGTTCGTACCTGCTGCAGGCGCAAGGCTCCAAGGCGGGCATCATCGGCCTGGCGCTGGGCGGCAATGACGTGATCAGCGCGATCAAGCAGGCGGCGGATTTCGGCATCGGGCGTCCCGGCGGTTCGCAAAGGCTGGTGGCGCTGCTGGCCTTCCTGTCCGACGTGAAATCCATCGGCCTGCAGTTGGGCCAGGGCCTGTTGCTGACCGAGGCCTTTTACTGGGACCAGACCGACGCCACGCGCGCCTGGTCGCAGCGCTTCCAGGACAAGATGGGCCGCAAGCCCACCATGACCCAGGCCGGCACTTACGGCGCGGTCACGCACTACCTGAACGCGGTCAAGGCCGCCGGCACCAAGGACGCCGACACGGTCATGGCCAAGATGCGCGAGACGCCGATCAACGACTTCATGACCAGGAACGGCAAGCTGCGCGTGGACGGGCGCGTGGTGCGCGACATGTACCTGTTCGAAGTGAAGAAGCCGGCCGACTCCAAGAGCGAATGGGATCTGTACAGGCAGGTCGCGGTGATTCCGGGCGACGTGGCCTTCCGTCCGCTGGACCAGGGAGGCTGCGCGCTGGCCAAGCCCGGAGGCGCGGGATGATCAGCTACGAGATCACGGCCTTCGGCGAGCCGCTGGCGCGCAGCGACCGCCCCACTCCCGCGCCCGCCGGCCGCGAAGTCCTGCTGCGGGTGCTGGCAGCGGGCGTGTGCCACACCGATATCCATACCTGGGAAGGCTCATACGACCTGGGCGGCGACAAGCGCCTGCGCATGGCGCAGCGCGGCGTGGCCCTGCCGCTGACGCTGGGCCACGAGACCGTGGGCGAGGTGGTCGCGGCGGGTCCCGATGCGCCGCGCGGCCTGCAGCCGGGACAGCGCTTCCTGGTGTATCCGTGGATCGGCTGCGGGGAATGCAGAATATGCCGCCGCGGACGCGAGAATCTTTGCGCCGCGCCGCGATTTCTCGGGATCTTCCGGCCGGGCGGCTACAGCGACCACATCATGGTGCCGGACGCGCGCTACCTGGTCGGCATCGGCGATCTGCGGCCGGAGCAGGCCGCGCCCTACGCGTGTTCGGGCCTGACCACCTATGGCGCCATCCTCAAGATCGCGCCCGAGGTGTTGGCCGAAGAGGCAGTGGTGGTGATCGGCGCCGGCGGCCTGGGCCTGATGTGCGTGACCTTGCTGCGCGCGCTGGGCTGCCCCAATGTCGTCGTGCTGGAGCCCGACGGCGCGCGCCGGGGCGCGGCGCTGGCCGCGGGCGCGCATGTCGCCGTGGACGCCAACGCGGACACCGCGCTCGACCAGATCCGGCGGGCGGCGGGCGAGGTGTGGGCGGTCATCGATTGCGTGGGCGCCGCCCGCACCGTGCAGCAGGGCATGGATCTGCTGACCAAGGGCGGCCAGCTCATTCTGGTGGGGCTGTTTGGCGGCGAACTCTCCTTGTCGCCGGCACTGCTGCCGATGCGCGCGATCAGCATCGAAGGTTCCTATATCGGCAACCTGGAAGAACTCCACGCGCTGATGGCGCTGGTCCGCGAACGCAAGCCGCGCGCCATTCCCACGGCCTGCCGCTGCCTGGACGAGGCGCAATCCGCGCTTGCCGACCTGGCGGCGGGCCGCGTCGTCGGCCGTCTGCTGCTCAGTCCATCCCCGGCCACCCCTGCACAGGCATTTCAGCCATGACCCTGAATCTGGATAGCGATTACACGATGACGTTGAACGGCCTGGGGGAATCTTCTCCGCAGACCTTTGACGTGCTCAATCCCGCCACCGAAGCGCGTATCGCGGCGGTGCCCGACGCGTCGCTGGACCAATTGAACGCGGCCATCGCCGCGGCCCGTGCCGCGTTCGTGCCCTGGCGCGGCCGTCCCATCGCCGAGCGCCAGGCGGCGCTGCGCGGCATGGCCGACCGCCTGGAGGCGAATGCGGAAGGGTTCATGCGCCTGCTGACCCGCGAGCAGGGCAAGCCGCATGCCGACGCGCGTGCCGAGGTTGGCCGTTGCGTCGCGTGGCTGCGCGCGTTTGCCGCGCGCGAGCTTCCGGTCGAACGCCACGGCGACGGCGCGGGCCATCTGTTCGAAACGCGGCGGGTGGCGATCGGGGTGGTGGCGGCGATTGCGCCGTGGAACTTCCCGATGACGCTGGCGATCTGGAAGATCGCGCCGGCGCTGCTGGCGGGCAATACGGTGGTGCTCAAGCCTTCGCCCTACACCCCGCTGACTTCCCTGAAGATGGGCGAACTGTTCCGTGACCTGGTGCCGCCCGGCGTGCTGAACGTGATCAGCGGCGGCGACCGCCTGGGGCCGTGGCTGACGGAGCATCCCGGCATCGACAAGATCGCCTTCACCGGGTCCACCGCCACGGGGCGCCGCGTGATGCAAAGCGCGTCGGGCCGGCTCAAGCGCGTCACGCTGGAGCTGGGCGGCAACGACGCCGCGATCGTGCTGCCCGACGTGGATGTGAAGGACACGGCGGGCAAGCTGTTCTGGGGCGCGTTCCGCAATTCGTCCCAGTACTGCCTGGCCACCAAGCGCCTGTACGTGCACGAATCCATCTATGACGCGTTCGCCGACGCGCTGGCGGGTTACGCGGCGGGCGTCGTGGTGGGCGACGGCGCGCAGCCCGGCACGGGACTCGGGCCTATCCAGAACCGCGTGCAGTTCGAACGCGTGAAGGACCTGATCGCGGACGCGCACCGTACCGGCGTGCGCTTTCTGACCGGGGGCGACGTCCCCGAGGGCAAGGGCTATTTCGTGCCCGTGACCATCCTGGACAATCCGCCGGACGATGCGCGCAGCGTGGTCGAGGAAGCCTTCGGGCCGGTGCTGCCGCTGTTGAAGTACCGCGACATCGACGAAGCGATCCGCCGCGCCAACGACACCGAATACGGCCTGGGCGGTTCGGTCTGGTGCAGGGACGAGGCGCTGGCGCAGTCGATCGCCCGGCGGCTGGAGACCGGCACGGTGTGGATCAACCATATCCACGCCATGTCGCCCGATGTGCCCTTTGGCGGCCATAAGCAGTCCGGGCTGGGCGTGGAGAACGCGCAGGACGGACTGCTGGAATACACCAACGCGCAGACGGTTGCGGTGCTGGCGTAGGCTGTCAACGTTGGGCGTCAAACGTCAGGCCGCATAGCGGCTGGCGTCGCCATTGCGGCTGCGCTGGCCTGGCCACACCCGCAGGACCAGCGCGGCGGCCGCGGCGCCCGCCGCCGTGATGGTGACGCCGGTCCAGCCCCAGCGGGCCAGCGCCAGGCTGCCCAGCGCGCCGCCGGCGGCCATGCCGATGAACACGCCCGTCATCAGGATGGCGTTGAGCCGGCTGCGGGCGGCGGGGTCGATGCCGTAGACGATGCTCTGGTGGGCGATCAGCGAAGTCTGGATGCCCAGATCGAAGCCGATGGCGCTGCCGCCGATCAGCCACAGCGCGGCATGTGGCGGCAGCAACGGCAGGAAGATCATGGTGGCGAATGACACCATGGTCAGCCCGGCGCCCAGGCTGGCGACCGCCAGCGGGCCGCGGCTGTCGGCGACCCGGCCGGCCAGCGGCGCGGCCAGGGCGCCGGCGGCGCCGGCCAGACCGAACGCGCCCGCGGCTCCCGCGCCCAGGTGGAAGGGGGCGTCATGCAGCATCACCGCCAGGGTGGACCAGAAGGCGCTGAACCCCAGCGACAGCAAGCCCTGCGCGGTGGCGGCGCGGCGCAGCCCGGGATGCTGCCGCCACAAGGTCAGCAGCGAACCCAGCAGCGCGCGGTAGGCAAGCCGCGTCGACGGCTCGAAGCGCGGCAGGCCGCGCCATAATGCCGCGCCCAGCGCCACGATGCTGGCGGCGGCGGCCGCGAACATCATGCGCCAGCCGAATTGTTCGGCCACGAAGCCGCTCACGACCCGCGACAGCAGGATGCCCAGCAGCAGCCCGGTCATGACGGTGCCGACGATCTTGCCGCGCTGTTCGGCCGGCGCCAGATGAGCGGCCGCCGGCACGATGTCCTGCGCCAGGGTGGCCGACAGGCCGATGGCGAAACTGGCGGCCAGCAGCAGGCCGATGGTTGGCGATGCGCCGGCCAGCAGCAGGGCCAGGCTCAGCACGGCGGCCTTGATGAGGATGATGCGCTTGCGGTCGTAGCGGTCTCCGAGCGGCGCCAGCATCAAAATGCCGAAGGCATAGCCCAGCTGGGTCAGCGTGGGAATCCAGCCCAGCGTTTCGGCGCTGGCGTGGATGTCGGCGCCCAGCACGCCAAGCATGGGCTGGCTGTAATAAAGGGATGCGACGCCCAGGCCCGCGCCGACGGCAAGCAGGAAGACCAGGCCGCGCGACAGGGACGGGTGGGAGGTGGGGGATGACATGATGGGTATCCGGTGGCTCTTGTGTACGGGGCAAATTCTGAGCTTCCCGCCCCGGGTTTGGTAGCCGACCGTTGGGTACATCCGTTATACGATAGGCGTATGACCAACTCCGTCCTCACCGCCGCCGCCGGCAGCGACCGCATGCTGCTGATCGAGACCTTCGTGCGTATCGTCGAAGCCGGCAGCCTGTCCGCGGCCGCCGCCCAGATGGGCGGAACGCAGCCGACCGTGAGCCGCCGGCTGCAACTGCTTGAGCGCACGCTGGGCGTGCGCCTGCTGCAACGGTCCACCCATGCGATCCGGCTGACCGAGGATGGGCAGCGCTGCTATGAACGGGGCAAGGAACTGATCGCCACCTGGCAGTCTTTCGAAAGCGAGGTGCGCGGCGCGGGCGACGAGCCCGTCGGCATGCTGCGGGTGGTGGCCCCGCACGCCTTCGGCCAGGACCAGTTCGTGGAGCCGCTGGCAAAGTATCTGCAGCGGTATCCGAACATGCGGGTGGAATGGCTGCTGCACGACCGCATGCCCGATCTGATCGCCGAGAACGTCGATTGCGCGATCAGGGTCGGCGCCGTGACGGATCCGTCGGTGATCGCCGTGAAGCTGGGCGAAGTGCCGCGCATCGTCGTGGGTTCGCCCGCGCTGCTGCAGGGCGCGGCCGTGCCCCAGGGGCCGTCGGAACTGGCGCGGCTGCCCTGGCTGGCCTTGCGCACCTTCTACCGCACCGAGGTCAGCCTGACGCATTGCGAAACGGGCGAGACCGGACGCTTCGGCATCCAGCCGCGCCTGTCCACCGACGGCCTGCATGCGTTGCGCAACGCCGCCGTGCTGGGCCTGGGCGTGGCGCTGGGATCGGCCTGGGCCATGACGGACGACCTGGCCGCGGGGCGCCTGGTGCATCTGGCGCGGGAATGGCGGGCGGATCCCCTGCCCGTCTACCTGGTGTATGCGCCGTCGCGATTCCAGCCGGCACGCCTGCGCCGCTTTATCGAGATCATGCGCGAGCACCTGCCGGCGGGGCTGGCGGCGGGCCTCGCGGGCGACGCCCGGGGGGCGGTCAGGGCGTGATGACGATGGCGCCCGTGACGGCGCGGCTTTCCGCGGCACGGTGGGCGTCCTGGATCTGCGCCAGGCTGTAGCGGGCGCCGATGACCGCGCGCACGGCGCCGCTTTGCATGGCGTCGAACACATCGGCCGCGTTGGCGCGGAATGTGTCCGTGTCCGCGTTGTGCGGAAAGACCGACGGCCGGGTCAGGAACAGGCAGCCCTTCTTGCTCAGCAGTTCCGGATCGATGGCCGGGGCCGGCCCGGATGCCGCGCCGAACAGCACCACCAGGCCAAACGGCGCGGCGCAGTCCAGCGATCCCATGAACGTGTGCTTGGCGACCGAGTCGTAGACCACGCGCGCCTTCTTGCCGCCCGTCGCCGCCACCACCTGCGCCACCCAATCGTCCTGTGTGTAGTCGATGGCGGCATCGCAGCCCGCGGCCCGGGCGGCCTCGCACTTGGCGGCGGACCCCGCCGTGCCTATCACCGTGGCGCCCAGCGCATGCGCCCAGCCGCTCAGGATCTGCCCCACGCCACCCGCGGCGGCGTGCACGAGCACGATGTCCCCGGCTTGAACCGCATAGGTCTTCTTCACCAGGTACTGCGCGGTCATGGCCTTGAAGAACACCGCCGCGGCTTGCTCGTCGGAGATGCCGGCGGGAATTTTCACGAGCTTGGCGGCGGGCACGTTGCGCCGGTCGGCATAGGCGCCCACGCCGGCGTTCATGTAGACGACGCGGTCGCCGACGCTCAGGTCCGTCACGCCCGGCCCCAGGGCCTCGACCACGCCGGCCGCCTCGTGGCCCAGACCCGTGGGGGTGGGCAGCGGGTACTTTCCGGTGCGCTGGTAGATGTCGATGTAGTTGAAGCCGATGGCCGTCTGGCGCAGTTGGACGTCTCCCGGGCCCGGCGCTGGCAGGTCGGCGCTGACGAGCCGCATGACTTCCGGACCGCCGAATTCGTTCAAGCTGATGGAACGTGCCTGCATCATGCGTTTTCTCCCGTCGTGGTGGCGGCCGAGTCTCGGACCGATTCGTAAACCAGCGTGGCCAGCGTCAGGTCTTCCAGCGCGCTGCCCACGGCTTTGAACACCGTGATTTCCTGGTCGCCGCGGCGGCCCGGGCGCTCCCCTCGCGTCAATTGGTGCAGATTGCCGTGGATGCCCTCGGGCGTCAGCACGCCGGCCTCGAATGCGGACAGCAGGTCGCCTGACTTGGTGGGCGCTTCGTCGGTGTCCACATAGACGGTGGTGCCGTCGAAGCAGGCGGCGTCGGTCTCGCGCATTTCGGGCTTGAAGCTGCCGATCAGGTCCAGGTGCGTGCCGGGGCGCAGCCAGGCGCCCTGGATCAGGGGCTGGGTCGACAAGGTGGCGCAGCTTACGATGTCGGCCTCGCGGCAGGCGGCTTCCAGGTCTGTCACGGCGCGGGCGTCAAAGCCCTGTTCGCGCAGGCGGCCGGCCAGCGCGTCGGCGCCCGCCGGACGCAGGTTCCACACCAGCACGCGCTGGATGGGGCGCACGGCGCGCATGGCCGCCGCGACCAGCCCGGCGATACGGCCGGACCCGACGATCAGGAGGGTGCTGGCGTCGGCGCGGGCCAGGTAGTCCGCGCCCAGCGCCGCCGCGCCGGCCGTGCGGTAGACGGTGACGATATCGCCGTCCACTTGCGCGATCGGCACGCCGGTGGTGGCGCTGTACAGGTTGTACGTCGCGTGCAGGCCAGGCAGGCCCTGGTGCGTGTTCTCCGGAAAGATGTTGATGATCTTGACGCCGAAATAGCCGCGCTCGCTCCAGGCCGGCATGATCAGCGAGGTGCCGTGGGCGTTGCCCGACTGGATGGCGTGGACGTGGCGCGCGGGCACCGTGGCGCTGCCGCGAAACGCTTCCCGCAGGGCGGGAATGACGGTGTCGAAAGACAAGGCGCCGCGGGTCTGTTCTGTGTCGATAAAGCGCATTGGATCGTTGCCTGATAGGGGTCGGTCAATCGAAGGGCCAATGGCAGTCTAGCAGCGCTTGCGGCGGCGCATGGAGGCAATGGCCCGCGATGACGCGGGCCATCATCGGCCGGTGCTAGTCGACTTTCGCCACGGGCAACGGCTCCCCGGCGCCGGTGCGTTCGACGATCAGCTTGTAGTGCTGCGGGCTGCGGTGCTTGGCGAAGTTGAAAACGTGGTCGCGGAAAGTCTTGCCCAGCCCCAGGTCGATGCGCGCCGTGATCACCTCGTCTTCCTCGCCGCTCGCGCGCGCCACGATCTCGCCCGATGGCGCAACGATCATCGAGCTGCCGATCATGTGGTGGCCGTCTTCATGGCCGCATTTGGCGGCGGCGCCGATCCACACCGCATTCTGGTAGGCGCTGGCCTGCAGCACGATCTCGTGCGTCGTGGTGCGCAGGTGCGCGGGTTCGTCCCAGTGGATGTTCAGGGACGGCGTGTTGTAGCCCAGCACGATCAGCTCCGCGCTCTGCAGCGACATGACGCGGTACGTCTCGGGCCAGCGGCGGTCATTGCACAGGCACATGCCGATCTTGACGTCGTTGGTCTCCCATACGCCAAAGCCCAGGTCGCCCACTTCGAAGAACTTCTTCTCCAGATGCTGGAAGGGGGCGTCGGGCTTGTGGTCCGAATGGCCCGGCAGGTGGATCTTGCGGTACTTGCCGACGATCTTCGCGCTGCGGTCCACCAGGATGGCGGTGTTGAACTGGCGGCCCTCCGGCGTCACTTCGGCATACCCGAGATAGAAGCCGATGCCCAGCTCGCGCGCGGTGTCGAACAGCGGCTGCACGTCGGCATTGGGCATGGTCTTTTCGAAGTAGCGTTCCACCGCCTCGGCGTCTTCCATCCAGTAGCGCGGAAAAAACGTCGTCAGCGCCAGCTCGGGAAACACGACGAACTCCGCCTTGCGCGCAGCCGCCTCGCGCATCATCTCGACCATCCTGCGCACGACCGCCGCGCGGGTGTCGGCAAGATTGACGGCGCCCATCTGGGCGACGGCCAGGCCCATTTTGCGGGAAGGGGATGAGTTGCTCACGATATGAATCTCCGGATGATCTTGGCGCGATGGATGGGCGCGCGGGGCGCCCGCTTGCGGACGGGAAATCTTGCGCGGCCGGGCCGCGCGTGGCGCAGGGCTGGCCGAAAGCGCAAGCATGCATGCGCGCGCGCAAAACCGATACCGCGGCGTGGCGCCGTCCGGGCGGGGCGCGATGCCTTGAACCTCGGCGCCAAATCGTTGATACGACGGGGTTTTTCGTGGAAATCCGCGGACCGTGCGCGCCTTGTGCATAACCCTGGATCATGGACGCTGTGCAAAGTTTTATATAGGGTTTGCCCGCACCGCCAGGACCGCAACGGGCGACCGGCGGTTTTCAGGGGCAAGGGTGTCCCGGCGGGGCGGCGCTGGCCCCCGTGGCGGGATGGCCCGAAAGCGTTGACTGGCCCCGCTTTCAACCGCTTTTTTCTCTTTAAGGAATGGGAAGTTCCGGTTACATTGCCTTACGCACAAAATCCCCTGTAACGCGCCGCCAGTGTGTCACCCGGTCCCCATGTCACGATTCAGAATTGCGGCTTTTGTGTTGATGATGGCGACGCTGGGATTCCTGGCTGGCGTGCTGGCCGGACGGCTGGTCGAGCTGGACCAGGTCGACGACAGGCTCGCCGGGCATAATTCCCGGCTGCTCGCCCACGCGCTGCGTGTGGTGCAGGAAAGCCACCGGCTGATGGCCGCGGCCACGCACGCCGCCGCCGACTGCTCGGAATCGGACATCGCGACGCTGCGGGTGCTGCTCTTCAATTCCACCTTCATCCGCGATATCGGCCGCATCCAGGATGGCATGCTCACGTGTTCGGCCGCCTGGGGCAAGCTGCCCGAAGCGCTGCAGCTGCCTCCGCCGGCCTTCACGTTGCGCAGCGGCCTGGTGCTGTGGGTGGGCGCGGCCAATATCGTCGACAGCCGCATCACCGGCGACATGGCTGCGTCGCGCGACGTCGTCGTCTTCACCGCGCCGGGCGCGTTCGAGGGTTTCCCGGAGCCGGGTTCCGGCATCGACGCCAAGATCGTGACGCGCGACGGGACGCATGCGTACCGGCGCTATGGCCGCACCCACGACCTGCACCTGCCAGCCGAAGGGAACGACGGCTACCGCGCGGGCGCGTTCGCGCCGGAACGGCGCGCGTCCGCGTGCGCGCCCGAGTCCGGGGCGGACATCTGCGTGGTGTCGCGCCTCAGGTCCGATGCGTGGTTCCAGTGGCCCGCCATGGTGCTGTCCGTGGCCGGGGCGTTGGCCCTGGCCTTTCTTGCCGGCTTGTGCGTCATGTGGCGGCTGCATGCGGGCAGCGTCAAGACCGATCTGCGCAAGGCGATACTGGGCGGCGGCATTCAGGTCCATTACCAGCCGCTACGGCAGCTTGCGACGCGCCGGCTGGCCGGCTTCGAGGCCTTGGCGCGTTGGCGGACCCGCGGCCGGGATGTGCCGCCGAATCTTTTCGTGCCGCTGGCCGAAGCCATGGGGCTGGGCCGCGACCTGTCGCGTCACGTGACCTCGCAGGCCCTGCGCGATCTGCACGGCCGGCTGCGCAAGAATCCCGCGCTATACGTGAGCATCAACGTGTCGGCCGCCGACCTGAAGGACGCCGAGTACCGGAATTTCCTGCTGGACGCCGTCAGCGAACGCGGTCTTACGCCCGCCAATGTCGCGCTGGAAATCACCGAGGGCACGCCGCTGTCCGACGGCCACGTCCTGGCGATGGTCAAGACACTGCGCGCCAAGGGCTTCAAGGTGTTCATCGACGATTTCGGCACCGGCCATTCGAACCTGAACTACCTGGCTGAAATGCAGGCCGACGCCATCAAGCTGGACCGCCGCTTCACGCACGCCATCGGCGTCGAAGCAGCGGGCACGCTGATCATCGACCATGTCATCGCCATTTCCCGCGAATTGCGCATCAGCCTGATCATCGAAGGCATAGAAACCGAAGAGCAGGCCCGCTACCTGCTCGCCCGCCAGCCCGCCGCCGTTGGGCAGGGCTGGCTGTTCGGACGGCCCGTGCCCATCGGCGACATTGCATCGGAGTAGCGCAACAGGTTCCGCGCCGGCATTACCCTCGGCTGGGCGCGTCGGCGGGCGGCGTGCCGGTATGGAACAGGGATTTGAGCTGCGAGCGCAGTTCGGGCGTATCGCTGTGCTTGTGTACCGCGGTCGCGTGCTGGACGGCGGCTTCAAGCAGTTCTTCGTCCGAGTCCGCGGACAATGCCACCGAGCAGTTCATCTCGCTGGGATACTCGCGGCAATCGATGTATTTGCGTGTCATGTGGCTCTCCCTGCGCAGGCCCGGAAGGGCGCTGCGTGATTGAACATCCGACGCGCCGCGCGGAATGCACCGGGGGCGATGGCGCGTCGCATCGCTGCCGGTGTCTACAAAGTATAGGTCTGGCGCGCGCGGGGCAGGCGGTCAATTTGCGGGATCCGGCCCTGCTAATGACGCGGTGGCCGCGAATCCGCCATGGGATACCGGCCGCCCCAGCAGATACCCCTGGAAGTGCGAACAGCCTTCCACGGTCAGGCGCTCCAGTTGGGCCGGCGTTTCCACGCCTTCGGCCGTGGTGGGAATATCCAGGCTGCGGCCGATGCCGTTGATGGCGCGGATGATGGCCAGCGCCTCCCGGCTGGATTCGACGTCCTGCGTGAACGATTTGTCGATCTTGATCTTGTCGAACCCGAAGGTGCGCAGATAGCCGAGCGACGAGTAGCCGGTGCCGAAATCGTCCAGCGCCACCTTGACGCCCAGTTCCTTCAGGCGGTGCAGCGTGGCGAGATTGCCGGCAGAGTTGATCAGAAGCACCGACTCGGTGATCTCCAGTTCCAGCCGGTGGGCGGGCAGGCCGGATTTGACCAGGGCGGACTCCACCAGCGACACCAGCGCGCCATTGGTGAACTGGCTGGCGGACAGGTTGACGGCGACCGTCTCGTGGCTGTCCCACCGCATCGCTTCCGCGCAGGCCTCGTCCAGCGTGAAAGCGCCAAGCTCGTGGATCAGCCCGGTTTCCTCGGCGATGGGAATGAAGTCCTGCGGCAGGATCAGGCCCTTGGTGGGATGCTGCCAGCGCATCAGGGCTTCCCGGCCCACGATGCGCACATGGCTGACGTCCATGATCGGCTGGTAATACAGCTGAAGCTGCTGCGAGATGATGGCCTGGCGCAGGTCCATCTCGACCTCGTGGCGCTTGAGCGCGGCGGCTTCCATCTCGGGCTTGAAGAAGGCCAGGCAATTGCGGCCGTTGCGCTTGGCCTCGTACAGCGCCATGTCGGCATAGCGCAGCAGGCGGTCGGGAGAGCTTTCGCGCGTGTCCGTCAGCGCAATGCCGATGCTCACGCTGACGGGCACGATATGGCCGTCTATCTCGAAGGGTTGCCGCATGGCGTCGATCAGGCGTTCAGCCATCTTGCGCACATCGTCCCGCTCGGCGATGTTGGGCAGCACCACCGCGAACTCGTCCCCGCCCAACCGCGCCAGCGTGTCCTGTTCGCGCAGGTGCCGGGGCAGGCGCCTGGCTAGCAGGCGCAGGAGCTCATCGCCGCATTGGTGCCCCAGGGTGTCGTTGACGCTCTTGAAATTGTCCAGGTCCAGGCACAGCACCGCCGTGGTCCGCTCGGCCCCCTCGGCGTCCAAGGCCTTCAGCAGCCGGTCCCGGAACAGCCTGCGGTTGGGCATGCCCGTCAGCGTGTCGTGGTGCGCCATGTAGCGGACCTGCGCATGGGCGGCGTTCTCGTCCGTGACGTCGTCCGCGATGAACAGCACATAGCGCGACCGCGGATCGGTGTTGTGAAACGCCAGGGTCTTGGTGCGCAGCGTCCGCAGGCCGCGAGCCGTGGCCAGTTCCTCTTCCTCTTCGCGCATGGCGCCGTCGGAGCGCAGGGCGTCGTTCGTCAGGCGGTCGAAGAACTCGCAGACGGCGGCGGGCAGGCATTGTTGCGCGGTCTTGCCCTGCAAGCCTCCCGGACTGCCGCCGAACGTGTCCGCCGCCTGGCGGTTGGCAAGCAGGAACTGGCGCGACACGGCGTCCAGCACCAGTACGCACGAGGGAATGTGCGATACGACGGCCTGCAGGAAGCTCGACATCGATGTCAGTTCGCCGTTGTAGTGCTCGGCGAGCTGCTTGGCCTTCAGGAGCTGCAGTTCGCGCTCGCGCCGTTCCGTGTTGTCGCGCGTGACCTTGGCGTAGCCGATCAGTTCGCCGGCGTCGTCGCGGATCGCGTCGATGACGACATGGGCCCAGAACAGCGAGCCGTCCTTGCGCACGCGCCAGCCCTCGGCCTCGAACCTGCCAAGCTGGCTCGCGGCGGACAGGCCAAGCTGGGGCAGGCCGGCGGCCCTGTCCTCGGCGCTGTAGAAGCACGAGAAATGCCTGCCGACGATTTCTTCGGCCGTGTAGCCCTTGGCGCGCTGCGCGCCGGTGTTCCAGTTGGCAACGGTGCCATCCGGGTTGAGCATGTAAATGGCGTAGTCGATGACACCCTGCACGAGGTGCCGGTACATGACGTCGGAATTGGCGATGATCATTGGATGCGGCGGGCAGGTGCGCCGGCCGCGTTGCGGCAATGCGCGGGCGCGTCTTCTGCCCTGTGTAAGACCTGGGGATATACGGATTTACGTCGCGGACACGGCAATATTTACCGTGGCGCCAAGAAAAACATCAATCCATCGGGCCGTTACGCGTGAAATCAGAACGCAACGCGCTGCTTCAACGCCTTCGCGATCATCGCGATGTCGATGTCCTTGCCGGGGTTCTTGAGGCAGAAGTCGTACAGCACCGCGACATAGGCATTGCCCATCAGCTTGGTGATGGTGCCGGCGGTCGTGGCCGCGATGGTGCCGCCCACGGCGCTGCCCGCGCCGGGAATGAATTTCAGCAGGCCCGATACGACCGAGCGGCCGATCAGGGTGGCGGCGGATGCGCCCAGGGTGGACGTGACCAGCGTGGTGATGGCGGTGGTGTCCAGTTCCATCCCGAAGGTGATGCCGATCTTGGCGATCATGCCCACCTGGATGGGCACCAGGGCGAAGGCATCGGAGAACGGGATGGGGGCGGCGGCCGCCGACGCGGCCAGGCCGGCGGCGACATTCACCTCGATCTCAGCCCGCTTTTTTTTTACCTCCAGCGCCTTCTTGTTGCGGGTGGACAGCGCGTTCGCGTAGGCCCGCTGCTGCGCCTCGGGGATGTGCTCCGCCGTGACCTCGATCAGCTTGTCCAGCCCCATCGGCGGCAGTTCGGCGTCCAGTTCCTCTATCCATTCCGGCAATGCCCGCACGGCGACGACCTGCTTGGCGCGGGGCAGGAGCTTGCGCGCTTCTTCCACGAAGGGACTGTTCTTGCGCGCCTTCGTCAGCACCACGATGACCGGGATGGCGGCGTTGGCCAGCATGTCGCACAGTTCGATTTCCGCGTCCTCGACCCGATGGCTGCTGTCCTGGATGCAGAGCCAGGCCACGTGCAGGTGTTTTTCCTGGTCGTCCGAGGCCGAGCGTTCAAGAATCAAATCCGCCAACTGCTGGCGCGAGCGCGCGTAGTCGCCCACTTCGAGCCCGCGGGTGTCGATGATGGTCAGCGGATGGCCCGGCTTGGTGAATTCCTGCGTGGACTGGGTGACGGGCTTGCCCGAGCCGGTTCTGGCCAGTTCGCCGCGGAACACGGCATTGATGAGGGTGCTCTTGCCCACGCCCGTCTTGCCGGCGATCAGGATGTTCACGCGGCCGGCGCCGCGCGTCGCGGTGCTGATGGCGTCCGCGATGGCGTCCTGCAGGGCGGGGTGGTCGGGGCGGAGTGCGCTCATCTGGGGGCCGTGGAATGCAAGGGGGGATGCGGGAACGATATCAGAACCTTGCATACCGGACGCCGCGGCCCCGCGCGGCGCGCGGGTTGCCTCGCGCCGGCGCGGCTTCTTTGGCGCAAAAAGTAATCGAAGGGCCGAGCCCCGCAACGGCCCGCGCGGGCCCGCGCCTTGCGCGTTTTTTAGCGCCGGAGATACGCGCATGGCGCGCCGTACCGCCCTGTGCGCGCCGTTCCTCAAGCGATGGGAAAGCCGGCCGGCGCGCGCAGGGGGAAGTGGGGACAATTCAGCAGCGGCAGCGGGCAGCCTTCAAAGCGTTACATCTCATCGTCTTCTCTCGCTTTTTCCGAATGATGGCTGCGTAGAATCGGCCGCTCGTCAGGCTTTGCCGCGGTACCCGCGCAACTGTATATGCATCGTTTTGCGCTCGTTCCCCGCTTGCTGCGCTCGCGCCCCGTGACCAAGGCGCTGCGCTATCTGTATCGCCACACCCGGCCCCGGGCGCTGCGGCACAACGAGACGCTGTGGCCATTCGTGAAGGTGCGCCGGGATGGCGGCGACCGGCTGGTCGGCTGCGATCTGAACGGCGTGCGCGGCCCGCAGACGACCCCGCTGGACCAGTTGCCGCGCGGCCTCTCCGGCGCGGCGCACCTGATCCTGAGCGGGCCGTCGGTGGCGCAGATTGATTACGCGCAGTGCGCCTTGGGCGTGGTCATGGGGGTCAATGGCTCCATCGCGTTGCGCGCCCGGTATCCATCGCTGCGCTTTCATTACTACGCGATGCTGGATGCGGGATTCGTCAAGCGACGCCGCGATCTCGTGGCCGACGTGCTGGCGCAGGACCTGGTGCTGTTCGTCACGCCAGAGGTGTACCGCTGGATCGCCCTGCTGTTCGACAACCGCAGCGTGCGTTGCCGCATCGCGCTCTTTGAAGAAGTCCATCAGCGTTCCCTGCAACCGCGCGCCCGGGCCGACGAGCTCGAAGCGCGGCTTGGTGGCGATCCGGAGCTGGTCCTGTTTGACTCGCCCCACGCCATGCATGCGCAGGGCTTCAGCCTGAACCCGGCGCGCGGCCTGTTCGGCGGGGGCACCGTCGCCTACTCGGCCCTGCAGCTTCTGGCCTGGCTTGGCGCGCAAACGGTCTACCTGCATGGCCTGGACCTGACCACCGCCGCGGGGCCGCGCTTCTATGAAACCGTGGCTACGCAATTGCCCACGGCGCTGGACCGGCAGTTTTCAGCGCATATCGAACCCGCCTTCCGGCAGGCCAGCCGGCTGCTCCACGGGCGCGGAATCAAGGTCTACAACCTGTCTCTCCTCAGCCGACTGGGCGACGACGTGTTCGAAAAGCGGGATTGGAGCTGCCTGCTGGATGCTTCCCCGCCATCGCTAATCCGTTCTGAATCATGAAGATCCTCTACACCAATTTCCACCAGGGCGACGGCGGCGGCCACACGACTTACGTGATGTCGCTGGCGCGCATCCTGTGCCAGAAGTCGCAGGTCACCATCGCCGCGCCGCGCGACAGCAGGCTGCTGGCCGAGGCCGGCGCCCTCCCCGGCGTGGATACCGTCGACCTGGAATTCAAGGGGCGTGTGCTTCAGCAGGTGGACGCGCTGCGCCGCCTGCGTGCCCTGCTGCGCAAGGAGCGGTTCGACGTCATCCATGTCAACGGCTCGGCTGACCATCGCTTGTGCATGCTGGCCACCATGGGCATGGGCGCCAGGCGTCCCTTCATCGTGTACACGCAGCACAATGACCGCAGCGCGAACAGCCTGGGCGCGCGCGTGCGCGCCAAATGGGGCACCAATCGCGTCATCTGCGTTTGCAGCCACACGTTCCGCCGCATGAAGCAGTCCGTGTTCCGGAACGAAGACCTGCGGGTGGTGCACAACGGCGTGGACACGGACAGGTGCCGTCCCGCCGGCGAGAACGAATCGGCGCGCGCGCGCGCCCGCTACCTGCCGCCGTCCCTGCAAGGCCGCCTGGTGATCGGCAGCAATGCCGGCACCGCGGACTACAAGAACTGGATCGACATGGTGGCCGCGGCGTCGCTGCTGCCGCCGGCGCAGCGGGAGCAGATCGTGATTCTCATTGCCGGCAAGCTGCCGGGAGAAGAAAAGATGCGGCAGGTCGCCGAGCTGGGCATGCTGGATCAGGTCGTGTTCACGGGCCTGCTGGACGATGTCGCGCCGTTCTTGGCTGCGCTGGACGTGGGCTTTGTGCTGTCGTCGAGGCTGGAGACGATTTCGTTCGCCTGCCGCGAGATGATGGCGGCCGGCAAGCCGGTCATCGTCACCACGGTGGGAGGGCTGACCGAAAACGTCACCGAAGGCCGCAATGGCTGGATCGTGCCGCCCGAATCGGCGGAGCGCGTGACCCGGACATTGTCGGACATCCTGAGGAACCGCGGCGTCCTGGACGCCATGGGCGTGGACGCGCGCAGCACCGCCTTGAAGGAGTTCTCGCTGGCGACCTTTGTCGGCAATACCGAGCAGGTCTACCGCGAGAACGCCTATTCCTAGAAGTGGATGACCGTGCGGATCGACTTGCCCTCATGCATCAGGTCGAAGGCTTCGTTGATGCGGTCCAGCGGCAGCGTGTGCGTGACGAAGGGATCGAGGTCGATCTTGCCGCTCATGGCGTCTTCCACCATGCCCGGAAGCTGCGTGCGTCCCTTGACGCCGCCGAAGGCCGAACCGCGCCACACGCGGCCCGTGACGAGCTGGAACGGGCGGGTGCTGATTTCCTGTCCCGCGCCGGCCACGCCGATGATGATGCTCTCGCCCCAGCCCTTGTGGCAGCATTCGAGCGCGGCGCGCATCACATGGACGTTGCCGATGCACTCGAACGAGAAATCCACGCCGCCGTCGGTGAGCTCGACGATCACTTCCTGGATGGGCTTGTCGTAGTCCTTGGGGTTGATGCAGTCGGTGGCGCCCATGGCGCTGGCCAGCACGAACTTGTTGGGGTTGGTGTCGACAGCGATGATGCGGCCGGCCTTGGCCTGCACCGCGCCCTGGATGACGGCCAGGCCGATGCCGCCCAGGCCGAACACGGCCACGGTATCGCCTTCCTTGACCTTGGCGGTGTTGTGGACGGCGCCCAGGCCCGTGGTGACGCCGCAGCCCAGCAGGCAGACCTTTTCATGGGGGGCGGCGGGGTTGATCTTGGCCAGCGAGATCTCGTTGACCACCGTGTATTCGCTGAAGGTCGAGCAGCCCATGTAGTGGTAGAGCGGCTTGCCGTCGTAGCTGAAGCGCGAGGTGCCGTCGGGCATGACGCCCTTGCCCTGCGTGGCGCGCACCTTCTGGCACAGGTTGGTCTTGCCGGACAGGCAGAACTTGCACTCGCGGCATTCGGCCGTGTAGAGCGGGATGACGTGGTCGCCGGGCTTGAGCGTGGTGACGCCTTCGCCGACTTCGATCACCACGCCCGCGCCTTCGTGGCCCAGCACGGCGGGGAACAGGCCCTCGGGATCATCGCCGCTCAGCGTGAAGGCATCCGTGTGGCAGACGCCGGTGTGCGTGATCTGCACCAGCACTTCGCCGCGGTGCGGGGGCGCGACGTCGATTTCAACGATTTCCAGCGGCTTGCCGGGTCCGAATGCGACTGCTGCGCGTGATTTCATAGCGGGTGCTCCACGAAGGTCAGATGGGTTATTTCAAGTAGGAACGGACGATGCGCATCAGGTCATCGATCTGCGATTCGGGTTCGATCCTGGGGCCTTGCTGCCCGCCTTGAGCGGATTGAAGAAAGGTCTCTCGAAGATGGCTTTCCAGCACTTCGGCCATCAGGCCGTTGGTGGCGCCGCGCAGGGCGGCCAGCTGCTGCAGCAGCGCCCCGCATTCCGTGCCTTCGTTGACCGCGCGTTCCAATGCTAGCGCCTGCCCCTGTATGCGGCGCAGGCGGGTCACAACGCGTTTCTTCTCTGCTGGGGAGTGCGGCACGGCAAGCTCCGGATCGATACAGGGGGGGAGTATACGGAATCGGGCGGGACGCGTCCAGGCAGCGCCGCGCGGCGCCTGCCGGCGACAGGCCTCCGTACCTGTCTATACTGCGTCCTACAATCCGCCGCAACTCAGCCGTCCATTCCCGCATGTCCTTGAAAACCGGGCTGGCCGGCGAGCCGGACCTTATGCGCAGGGCAACCTTTTCGATATGAATCATCCCGACGTGCGGCTATACAAGGCCGCGGACTACCGGCGCATGCCATGGCGCAATGGCGCGGGCACGACCCAGGAGGTCGCGTGCAATCCGGGCGGCAGCGCCGCCGCGTTCGACTGGCGGCTGTCGCTTGCCGACGTCGGGCAGGACGGGGCGTTTTCCTCCTACGCAGGCTACCAGCGCATCATTACCGTGCTGGAAGGCCAGGGCATGGAGCTGACCGTGGACGGGCGCCGCCACGCGCCGCTGGCGCCGCGCGAGGCCTATGCGTTTTCCGGCGATGCCCAGGTGGACTGCCGCCTGACCGGCGGCCCGATCCGCGACTTCAACCTGATGTATGCGCCCGCGCGCTATCAAGCGCGGCTGCAATGGGTGTCGGGTTGCAGCGAGTGGGTGTTCCACAGCAGCGCCCGCAGCGTGCTGGTGCTGAATGCCGGCGGCGCGCTGTCCCTGAGCGTGGGCGATGCGCAGTACCAGGCGCCGGCGCGCTACGACTGCCTGCATGCCGAAGGCCTGGACCATCTGGCCCGATACCGCCTGAGCGCGGACGCCGGACTCGACGCCTGCGTGATCGAACTGCTGCCCCGCGCCCTTTGACGCGGACAGGTAAAGAGGGACCTATGCGGATCTGCATGATGGAAGGGCCGGCCGATCTGTTGCCGGAAGGCGCGACCTGGGAGGGCATTGCCGAGCGCATCGGCGAACTCGCGCCTGACCTGCTGGTCACCAACGAGATGCCGTTCGGGCGCTGGCTGGCGGCGTCCCCGTCATACGATCCCCTGCTGGCGGCCGAATCCGTGCGCGTCCACGAGGCGGGCCTGGAGGCGCTGGCGGCGCTGAAGGTGCCCGCCATCGTCTCGTCCCGCCCCGTGCCCGTGGGCGGCCGGCTCGCCAATGAAGCCTTTGCGCTGCAGGACGGGCGCTATACCGGCCTGCATCACAAGCAGTACTTCCCGGAAGAGCCGGGCTTCTTCGAAGCCACCTGGTTCCAGCCGGCGATGGACGGCTTCAAGGTCTTCGAGGCGGGCGGCATCCGCCTGGGCGTGCTGCTTTGCACCGAGCTGATGTTCAACGAACGCGCGCGCCGCTACGGCCGCGACGGCGCCGAACTGATCGTGGTGCCGCGCGCCAGCGGCGCATCCACCAGCCGCTGGTTGACGGCGGGCGCGATGGCGGCGCTGGTGTCCGGATGCTATGTGGTCAGTTCCAACCGCGCGGGGCGCACGGCGCAGGGACAGGTGTTTGGCGGCATGGCGTTCGCGTTCCAGCCCGATGGCGAACCGCTGGCGCGATCCACCGATACGGAGTCCATCGTCGCGATCGACGTGGACCCCGCCCGGTCGCGGGCGCAGCAGTCGCGCTACCCCTGCTATGTGCGCGAATAGCCCGGACCGCGCCTGCTTCAGGCGTCAGGCGGCCAGGGCCATCTGCCGGCGTTCCTGAGCCACGGGAGGCAGGCGGAAGGCGCTGACGGCGCCCTGCAGCCGCTGCGCCTGCGTCTCCAATGAGGACGCCGCCGCCGCCGCTTCTTCGACCAGCGCGGCGTTCTGCTGCGTCACCTGGTCCATCTGGTTGACCGCGGTGTTGACCTGGTCGATCCCGGTGACCTGTTCGTTCGAGGCCGTGGCGATGTCGTTGACCAGCAGCGTGAGACGCTCGATGGTGGCCAATATTTCCTCCATCGTGCGGCCCGCGGTTTCGACCTGCGCGGCGCCGGCCTGCACCGTGGCGCCGGAGGTATTGAGCAACTGCTTGATTTCCTTGGCGGCGCCCGCGCTGCGTTGCGCCAGCGACCGGACTTCGGCGGCGACGACGGCGAAACCCTTGCCTTCCTCGCCCGCGCGGGCGGCTTCCACCGCGGCGTTCAACGCCAGGATGTTCGTCTGGAACGCAATGCCGTCGATGACGCCGACGATGTCCTCGATGCGCCCGGAATCCTGGGCAATCTCGCGCATGGTGCTGACCGCCGCCTGCACGGCATCGCCGCCGCGCTGGACGACTTCGGACGCGGTGGCCGCCATCTGGTTGGCCATCCGGGCGTTCTCGGCGTTGCTGGTCACGGTGGACAGCAGCTGTTCCATGCTGGCGGCGGTTTCCTCGAGCGAGGCCGCCTGCTGCTCGGTGCGGCTGGACAGGTCCTGGTTGCCGGCGGCGATCTCGCTGGAACCGGTGTTGATCTCGGCCACGCCGTCGCGCACCGCGTGCACGGTGCGGACCAGGCTGGCCTGCATCTCCTGCAGGTAGGGAATGATCTGGCCCACGCAATTCTTGCCGAAGGGGGCGATGGGGGTGGTCAGATCGCCATCGGCGATGCGCCGGAAATGGCCCTTGAGCAGGTCCAGGGGACGCTTCACGAAATGCGCAACGTAGCGGTCGCCCAGCGCCAGCAGCAGCAGGCAGATGCCCAGCACCACGCCCATGCCGGCGTAGGCCTGGCGGCGCTTGGCGTCCGCGTCGGCCCACAGCTGGACCTCGCGTTCCTTGGCGTAGGCCTCATAGTTCTCGATGCTCTTGCCGAAGCTGCGGCTGGCCGTGACGACCGGACCCGCGGCATGCGCGCGCGCCTTGTCGACGGCTCCGGCTTCCAGGTGCTGGCGCTGCACGGTGATGCCATCGACCAGCGCATCGAAACCGGACCGCATCGCGTCCAGGAGGGCCGCTGGCGCGTCGTGGCGGGCCAGTTCGATGAACAGGCCCTGCTGCTTTCTGGCTTCGGTGAGCGCGGAGTCGATGCTGCGGCCCTCTTCCGCCACCTTGTCCCGCTGTCCTTCGCTGGCGTATTCCAGTTGGCGCGACAGGCGCAGCCGGGCCCGCATGATCTGGTCGTTGACCCGGGAAAGGGTGGATACCTCGTGGAGGAGTTCATTGCTGGCGGCGAGCGCGTCGCCCGCGCTGCGCAAGCCATTGACGCTGATGGCCGACAGGGCGGCGATCAAGGCGCTGATCATCAGCAGCGTGCACGCGATCATGCGGCGGATGGTGATGTCTTTCAGAAACTGTGTCATACGCGTCGTCCCAGGATGCAGCGAGTCTGCATACGGACAACGGCCCGCGCGGAGCGAATATTTAGCCGATGTTGCACATCTTACGAATATGTCGATCCGGCCCGGGAATATATCGAAAGGAACGGCAACAGTGTTGCGGGTTTACGCGGGTCCCGGGGGGCGGACGGGGCCGGCGGCCCCGTCGTTCAACGGGAGGAGGCCGGCGCCTGCGCGGGTTCGCTTGCGTCGAAACGCAGGCGAGCAAAGCTGGCGATGCATGCCAGCCCGGCGCACAGCCCGCCCAGCCATAGCGCGGCGATGGCGCCGTGCGTGCTGGACACATTGAAGCAGGCGGCCACCATGGCCGCGCCGGTGGCCTGGCCGAGCAGGCGCACCGTTCCGATCATGCCGCTTGCGCCGCCGGCCCGCGAGGCGGGCGCCGACGTCATGATGGCGCGCAGGTTGGGAGACTGGAAAAAGCCGAACCCCGCGCCGCAGATCGCCATGCGCCAGGAAATGTCCCACACCGACGGGTCGGCCGGCATCAGCGCCAGCAGCACCATGCCCACCGCCATCAAGGCCAGGCCGACTCCGCCAAGCATGCCGGCCGGATAGTGGTCGGAAAGGCGTCCGGCGATCGGCGCCATCACCGCCACCACGACCGCCCAGGGCGTGATCAGGAATCCCGTTTGCACCTGGGTGTAACCCAGCACGGTCTGGAACATGAATGGCAGCGAGACGAAGGCCAGCGCCTGGGCGGCGAACGCGCACACCGCGGTGGCGGCGGACAGCGCGAACAAGGGCCGGCGCAGCAGGTCCACGGCCAGGATAGGCGCGGGATGGCCGGCCTGACGGCGCATCAGCAGCCACAGGCTGGCCGCCGCCGTGCCGCCTTCCAGCGCGACCCGCGGCCACGGCGCGCCGTGGGCGAGCTCATTCGACGCGAGGACGAACAGGCCCAGCGCCATGGCGCACAACAGCGCGGCCACCCCATCGAACCCATGGCGCGCCCGGGTGGTGTCGGGCAGGCCGCGCAATGCCAGCACCGCCGCGACGATGCCGATGGGCACGTTGACCAGGAACAGCCAGTGCCAGGACCCCAGCAGGAGGATGGCCGACGCCACGGTGGGGCCGCCGGCGAAGGACAGGCCCACCACCATGGCATTCATCCCCAGGCCGCGCCCAAGCATGTGGGAGGGATAGATGAAACGCAGCAGCGCGCCATTCACGCTCATGACGCCCGCCGCGCCCAGTCCCTGCAGGATGCGCGCGGCCACCAGCGTGGGCATCGTGGGCGCCAGGCCGCTGGCCAGCGACGACAGCGTGTACACCACGAGCCCCACGATATAGATCCGCCGATGCCCCAGGATCTCGCCCAGCGCCGCCGCGGGCAACAGGCCGGCCACCATGGCGAGCTGGTAGCCGCTGATGACCCAGATGGAGCCCGCCTCGCTGGCCTGCAGGTCGCGGGCGATGGTCGGCAGCGCGGTATTGGCGATGGCCGTGTCCAGGCTGGCCATGCAGACCGCCAGCATGACGGCCAGGAGCGCGCCCAGGCGCTCGGCTGCGGGCAGGCCGACGCCGGCCGGATACACGGTGCTGCGGGAAAACGAAAGCATGGTTGAGCGGCGATGCGAGGGCGTCCGGGCGGAGCGCCCGGAATCATGAGCCCTGATTCTAATGCGGCACCGGAATCCGGCCGTCTAGGGCTGCCCGGAGGCCTGGCGCGGCTTGACCGGCCAGAACAGGGTCGCCGGGCGCTGCCAGATGCGCTGCCGCACGCCCGCCGACAGGGAATCGCGGTCGCCGCGGCGCAGGTCGCGTGAACGCAGCGCCACGTTGAAGGCCAGCGCAAAGCTCACCACGACATTGAGCACCCCGGTCGCCGCCGTGCCGGCCACGGCCAGCCAGAACGCGTGCGTATGCACGACTTCCCAGCCCAGCGTACCCAGCGCCGCGCCGATCTGGCCCGCGCTCAGGGTGACGTGGCGAACCTCCACGTGCGGCCCGAAGAAACTCACGATGGCCGGGCCGATGCCCAGCATCAGGCCCAGCGACACATTGCCGGCGATATTCGAGATGTTGCGCTGCCAGAAGCCGGCCCAACGGGCCGCGCCGCGTTCGCCAAAGATCTGGCGCGTGCGCCTGTCATAGGCCATCACGTCGTGCACCCGGTGCAGCGCGAACCAGTTGTCGGCCCAGCCCGCGATCAGGCTGGACAGCCAGAGCAGCACGCCGGTCGCCGCCGCATAGATGGGCGTAGGGCCCCAGATGGAAAACGAATCCAGCGTTTCGCGCGCCTTGTCGGCGCCGATCAGCGGATGCTGCAGCGCGTGCGCGGCCACCCATTGCACCGCCCACGCCAGGGGAAACACCACGGCAAGATTGCCCAGGATCGCCGCCGCGTTCGAGCGGATCATGGATAGCGTGTCATCCAGGAAGGCCTCGCGCCCCGGCGGCGTGTTGGCAGCGTCCAGCCGGTGGGCGAGCGCGGGGCCGGTCATGGCCGGCTGCTTGGTGGCCAGGGTGAAGTGCGCGAACTGGATCACAAGAAAGCCGCCGGCGTAATTCAGCGAGGCCAGCAGGCCCTCGATGAACTTGTCCAGGTGCAGCGAAACGATGAAGAACTTCAGGTACACCGTGAACACCATGACGAAGCCGCCGCCCAGCGACGCCTTCAGCATGTCCACGTACTCCACCGCGTCGCGCGCGATGTAGTGCTCGCCGGTTTCGGCGGTGCGCTCCATCACGCGCCGGGCCAGCTGGGCGAACGACGAGGCCGCCAGGTGACGGATGCTGCTGCGCGCCTGCGTGGAGCGGACCAGCTCGGCGATCAGGTGCGCGTACTTGTGGCGCTGCGTGGGATCCACCCATACGCTCAGCAGCAGTTCGATGCGAGCCAGGCGCAGCTTCATGCGCTCGATCTGGAAAACCACTTCGACCGAGACGCCGTTCTGCTCCAGTTCGTCGTACACGCCTTGCGAGGCGGCGCGGCAGCCGTCCAGCAAGGCCCGGAACACGTTCAGCCGCCGCCCGAAGACCTCGCGCGGCGTGTCCGGCGGGCTGTCGCAGAGTTCCGCGGCGGACGTGGCCAGGGCAAAGAACGGCGTGTCCTGCACGCGGCCGGGCAGGCGCGCGCGGATGTCCTGGCTGAGGCCGGTGGCGCGCACCTGGCTGACCAGCACCTGGATACTGCTGGTCAGCGCCTGCACGAGGCGCGGGGAAGGCGGCTCGGGCACGGCGGGATCCTGGCGGGACACGCCGTCGCCCAGGCGCAGCAGCACCCGCATGCGCGCCAGGGTCGCTTCGTCCAGCGATTCGATCCATTGCGCGTCGCCGGCGCGGCGGAAGATCAGCGAAAACAGCGCGAACATGTCGCCTCGGTTCGGCGGCGGCGGCAGGATCCGCGCCTGGAGGCGCTCCCAGAACTCGCCCCAGAAGCCCGGGTGCGAAGCAACGCCGGTGTCGCAGAGCAGGGAGGTGGGATCGTTGTCGGCCAGCAGCGAGCGCAGCGTGGCGGCGGCGGGCCCGGCCATCCCGGGGTTGTTCTCCAGCACCTGCAGCAGATAGCGCAGGCGCGCGTGCTGCGGGGGGCGGCCGTCCGGGGCCGGATCATGGCCGGGCCGGTTCAGCCAGCGGCACAGGTCCACCATCCACAGGTTCCGCTCGCCCAGCGGTGCCTGCGGGTCGGCGTTGGACAGGATGGAGTCGAGCTGTGGCCCGCCATGCCGCGAAGCCCGCCATTTGCGCCAGAGGGAGGTAAGCATGTGCGGGCCTCGCGGTTCATGGGAAGCCCTTGCCGGGCCTGGCCTGGTTCGGTCAATGGTACGCCGAAGGCTTGCGGGTTTGGGACCCCTCATCCTTTTCTAGTACCCTGCCCCGAGCATGGCCACGGCCACGCCGCATGACCCGGCAGCGCGCCAGCCGGCGCGCGCCACCGTTCCACTTATTCTGGTTTCTGTTTCGATGACCCTGACTTTCAATGGGCGCGCCTTCGCCGCCCTGCTTGCCGTGACGGCGCTGCTGGCGCTGATCGCCACCGTGGGTGCGCCCTATCCCTTCCTGCGCGGATTCGTGGGCGATGTGGTGGCCGTGGGCTGGGCCTATCTGATTTACCGCAGCTTCATCCGCGCGGGCGTGCTGCCGCTGGCGTTGGCGGCGCTGTTCACGGGGTATGCGGTGGAGCTGGGCCAGTATCTGGCCCGACATTTTGGCTGGCGCATCGAGCAACCGGTCTTGCGCGTCGTCCTGGGCAGCGTGCCCGATTGGTGGGACGTGCTGGCCTATACCGTGGGCTTCTTGCTGGTGCTGGCGCTGGCGGGCGGCTATGCGCGCCGCCAGCAGGGCGCCGCGCTGCGCAACGCCCGGATGCGGGTCAGCCTGCGCGCCCGGCGCTAGCGGCCGCGCCGCTGGCGGGGGCGGTTTTCCCCCGGGCGTCCCCTGCGCGCGTCCTCTACCGCGCGTTTTCCTGCCTGCCCATCAGCCTGCCTGGCAGACCGCGTCGTCGCCTTGCGCGTGCGTGGCGGACGCGGCTGCGCGCTGCGGTTGCAGGCGGGCATTGCGGAACGGCGCCAGGCACTCGGCCCAGGACGAGGGGAACAGCGGCGTGGCGTGGCGCACGGCATCGCGGCGGGCGTAATGGGCGAGCAACTGCTGACCGATGGGGGCGTCTCCCAGGGGATGCGGGGTATTCATGGTATTTCCGTATTGCATTGAAAGTGTATTCATTGTACGTCGATCGGCGTCGAAGGTCCAGCCCACCGGCCATCCCCGCAAGTGCCTGATTCAGAAGAGACTGTCCCTGTTTTGACGGGGTTTCTCCGGGATTGCCCTAGCAGTTCAAAACAGTAGACGGTATACAATGTTCATCATGCCCGGGCTAAGACAGGCCTGGAATCTCTCCCACTGGACCTGGAGCGCGTCATGGCAGAACTGATGAACCGAGATGAATTCCGTACCGCGTTGGAAAACGCGATCAAGGGCAAGAGCGCGAACGCCTCGCCGTTTTCGATTGCCTGGGCCGAGGGCAAGCTCAGCCGCGAACACCTGTCGCGCTGGGCCGAGAACCACTACCACTATGTCGGTCCGTTCGCCGACTACCTGGGCTACCTGTATGCCCGCACGCCCGACACCTACACCGAGGCCAAGGATTTCCTGCTGGCCAACATGTACGAAGAGGAAATCGGCGGCGATCGCCACACGGATCTCCTGATCCGCTTCGCCGAAGCCTGCGGCACCACCCGCGAACGGGTCACCAATCCCGACAACATGTCGCCCACGACGCGCGCGCTGCAAAGCTGGTGCTATGCGGTGGCCATGCGCGAGGATCCCATCGTGGCCGTCGCCGGCCTGGTGGTGGGCCTGGAATCGCAGGTGCCGTCCATCTATCGCAAGCAGACGCCCACCCTGCGCGAGAAATACGGCTTCACGGACGAGGAAGTGGAGTTCTTCGATCTGCATATCGTGTCCGACGAAATCCACGGCGAACGCGGCTATCAGATCGTGCTGGAGCACGCCAACACGGTCGAGCTGCAACAGCGCTGCCTGAAGATCTGCGAGATCGGCGCGCAGATGCGGCTGCTCTACACCACGGCGCTCTACACCGATTACGTGCAGCAGGAAATCAAGCTGCCCGAACTGGGCCTTGCCGCCTGACGCCCGCCCATGGCCGTTCCTGGATGAAAAGCCCATGCCTACCGTTGTGTTTCATAAAGGCGGCCAGACCTACACCGACGTGGTGAAGGACAACACCAACCTGGTGGTGCGGGCCGGCATCAAGCAGTTTCCGTTTCCGCACCTGCGCTACGAATGCGGCATGGGCAAGTGCGCCAAGTGCGCCTGCCGCGTGCTGTCCGGCGCCGAGCATCTGCCGCCGGTGAACTGGAAGGAAAAGAAGCAGCTTGGCGACCGTATCGACCAGGGCTACCGGCTGGCGTGCCAGCTGTGGCTCAGCAGCGATATCGAGCTGACCCAGGACGTGGAGGCGTAGCCGCATGGAGCCCGTCTACGTCATCCTGACCACCAAGCCCGGCGTCTTCCGCACCGAGGCGGGCGATGGGGCCGAGATCGTCGAAACCTACGACTACGTGTTCTACGGCCGCGCGCTGGCGGTGTTCAGCATCGCCCTGCTGCGCCGCGACACCAAGCTGGTGGTCACCGAGGAAACCCCGCCGTACGTGGTGAACCGCGTGCCGTCCAAATTCCTGGAGAAGTTCGCGTCGGTGGACGCCGCCCGCAAGGAGCTGGCCCACCTGACGCGTTTTGGCAGCATGGAGTCGACGCTGACGCTGAGGTCCGGCGCCGTCGCCGCGGAGCACTGAACACATGGTCCAGATCACTTTCATTTCCAATGGCGGCAAAGTGGCGACCGCGCCCGAAAACAGCAATCTGCTGCGCGTGTCGTTGAAAGAAAAAGGCGGCATCCCGTTCAAATGCGGGGGCGGCCTGTGCGGCACCTGCAAGTGCCGGATAGAAGAGGGGCTGGAACATACCGACGCCATCAAGCCCAAAGAGCGCAAGCACCTGCGGCCCGAGGATTTCGAGGCCGGCTACCGCATGGCCTGCCAGACCTTCGTGAATGGCGACGTCAAGGTGTCGTGGGTGGTGCAGAACGGCAAGGGCGTGGTGGTGGGCGCGGCGTCCGGCCCGGTGCCAGCCGCGGCGTCGTAGCTCGGATGCCGCCGCGCGGACCCGCGGGTCCGCGTCAGGCCACGGACGCGTGCTGCTGCTGCGTTTCGGTGTAGGCCTTGGCGGCGTTGTGCACATGCTGGCTGGCCAGCAACGCCGCCAGATCGCCATTGCCGGCGATGACCGCGTTCAGGATCTGCGAATGCTCGTCCCAATTCTGCTTGGCGCGGTGCATGTTGCTGGGCGCGAACAGCAGGGCGGTGCGGTCGCGCAGCGAACGCATCAGGTCGGTCAGCACCACGTTGCCGCCGATGGTGGCCAGCATTTCGTGGAATTGCGAATTGAGCGCCAGGAACTTGTCCAACTGTTCGCTGCGGGCAGCTTCCGTGCCTTCGCGCAAGAACGCCTGCAGGCGCTCCACGGTTTTTTCGTCGCGGCGCTGCGCCGCCAGCTTGGCGTTCAGCCCTTCGAGCGTGGCGCGCACTTCCACCATGTCGTAGGCCACCGCGTCGGACAGCACCGACACGGATGCGCCGCGCCGGGGTTCGATGGTGACCAGCCCTTCGGCGGCCAGCGCGCGCAGCGCCTCGCGCACCGGGATGCGCGACACGCCCATTTCTTCGGACAGGCGGCCTTCGACCAGGCGGTCGCCAGGCGTGAACTCGCCGCTCAGGATGCGCTCGCGCAGCTTGTCGCGGATGACGGCAAAGAGTTGCGGATGCTGCTCGCCGATCTTCAGCGAGGAGGAAGGCTGCGTCTCTGCGGCTTGCGGGCTGACGGGGGAAGTTGTCATGGCGAGCGGGTTTGGCCTAATGGATACAGTCTCCATTGTATTACCGGGTGTACCCAAGTGTCGCATGTGGCCGGGCGCATCAATTTCCCGAGAAGGACTTGATCAGCACGCCCACGGCGCCCAACGCGCAGGCGGCCAGCAGGACGCCACGCACCGCGCGCGGCGGCAACAGGGTGCGCAGCCGGTTGGAGACCGCAAAACCGGCCAGCAGGAAGGGCGCCAGGCTGAGGGCCAGCCCGGCGTGGTAGCCCGTGTACCGCTTGGCCAGCGCCAGCATGGCAAGCGAGAAGATCGATCCCAGGAACAGCACCATGCCCAGCGTGGCGCGCAAGCGCGGGGGCGCGGCGTGTTGCAGCACGATGGCGATGGGCGGGGCGCCCACCGAGGTCATCGTGCCCATGATGCCCGAGGCCACCCCCGCGCCGGACACCCTGCCGGGCGTGGCCGAGAAGCGCAGGCCAGCCACGCTGAGCGCCACGGCCGCCAGGATCATGCAGGCAAACAGCACGCCCAAGGCCTGCGGGGCAAAGCGCGCCATCGCGTAAATGGCGATCAGCGTCCCCACGGCGCGGCCCGCCAGCGCATAGGAGACGGCCGGCCAGTCGATGGCGGCGCGCTCGCGCAGGGCGGTCAGGAGCGAGATGAAGCCGCCCAGCGTCAGCAGCGGCCCGGGCGCCAGTTGGGGAAAGAACATGGCCGCCACGGGGGCGGCGAACATGGCGAAGCCGACGCCGCCCACGCCCTGCGCCACCGCGGCGCCAAACACCACGGCCGCCATGGCGGCGTAGTGCCACAGATCAGGGAACGTCAGTGGAGCTGGCATGCGTCGTCGATTTGTAAATTATGTATACGATAGTCTATCCATGAATTCGACCGCATGGACGATATCCGAGAAAACCTAGGGTAAGCCCCTGGTTTTTTGGGATTATTCATCGGATTTTCAGAATTATCGCTTTCCCTAGGCGACGCATATTTCGATTGGTATGCCTCACAACGAAATATAGTATACCGATTGTGGCGATCCAACAGCCATGCACAACAAGGGGAATAGCGCATGCAATCGGACGTGGTGCTCAGTGCCGCTCATTGGATCTACCTGATCAGCGTGGCGGCCATCATCTTGACGATGATCCTGCGGGCCAACGTGGTGGTGCCCTCGGTCATCGGTACCTTCCTGGTGGTGCTGGCGATCACGGGCAACCCCATCAGCGCCCTGATCGGCATTTTCTCGGCCAGCTTCGTGGCGGCCAAGGAGCTCTTCAATATCTTCCTGGTCATCACCTTCATGACGGCGCTGCTCAACGCGCTGAAGACCCTGCAGGCGGACGTGCGCATGGTGCAGCCGTTTCGGCGGGTCATGCGGGGCGGGCACTCCTCCTTTCTGATCATCGCCCTCTGTACCTATGTGATCTCCCTGTTCTTCTGGCCCACGCCCGCCGTGCCGCTGGTGTCCGCCATCCTGCTGCCGGCGGCCATCGCGGCCGGGCTGCCGCCCCTGGCGGGCGCCATGGCCATCGCGATCGCGGGCCAGGGCATGGCCCTGTCCTCCGACTATGTGATCGGCGTGGCGCCCAGCATCAGCGCCAAGGCGGCGGGGGCGGCGGTCAGCGCGGCCGTGGTCGCGGACCGCGCGCTGGTGCTGTCGCTGATCACGGGCGCCGTGGCGCTGGTCGCGGCCTACCTGCTGGTGCGCAAGCACATCGTGCCCGCCGATCCGGCGCTGCTGTCGGCCTGGCAGGATCGCGCGCAGGACGGCAGCCTGGCGCGCATGGAGCAGTCCGGCTCCTTCGACAAGGCGGAACTCGCGCGCGGCACCATGGGCGCCGATCCCGCGCTGCCGCGCGGCCCCGCGCTGAGCGATGAAGAGCGCCGCCGGGTGCGCTGGTCCAAGACCTTCGCCGTGGTGACGCCGCTGGCCTTCCTGGCGGTGATCGCGGTGATGGTGCTGCCCCGGCTGTTCCCGGCCCTGCCCGCATTGCGCGGCGGCGACGCGGCGGCGCTGGTGGGCGGCGTGGCCTTCGTCGTGATGATGCTGGTGACCCTGGCGGCCGAAGGGCCGCGCAAGATGCTGGACGTCTGTCCGGAGCACGTGACCGACGGCTTTGTCTTCGCCTTCAAGGCCATGGGCTCCGTCCTGCCGATTGCCGGCTTCTTTTTCGTGGGCGCCAACGAAACCGCGGCCCAGATCCTGGGCGTGCCGCAGGCGCAGGCGCCGGGGCTGCTGTTCGAGGTGATCTCGGCGTCGCAGCACCTGATTCCGGAAAACCACTTCCTGGTGGCCTTCGGCGTGCTCATCGTCGGCATGATCACCGGCATCGACGGCTCCGGGTTCGCCGGCCTGCCGCTGACCGGCACGCTATCCGGCGCGCTGGGCCCGGTGGTGGGCGTGGACCCGGCCACGCTGGCGGCCGTGGGGCAGATGGGGGCGGTGTGGACGGGCGGCGGCACCCTGATCGCCTGGTCGTCGCTGATCGCGGTGGCGGGCTTCGCGCGGGTGAACGTGCTGTCGCTGGTGCGCGCCCTGCTACTGCCGGTGTTGCTGGCGCTGTTCGTATCCACCATCTGCGCCGTGCTGATCTGGAGCTGACGCTCTAGTCACCCGGCGGAAAAGGCTCCCGAGGGGGCCTTTTTGTCGCCGTCCGACTGGGGTTTCCACGTATCGTGGCGCAGTGATTAAAGTATACAATGTTCAGAACCCATCTCAGATAGCCCTCTGTCCGGCCTGGCCGGGCCAGCCCAAGGAAGCGCACCCGTGGACGATCTCTCGCAGCAGACCTTTTTGAACCACATTGGCGGTGCCTGGATGCCCTGCGGCACGGGCAAGACGGCGCCCAACATCAACCCCGCCGACACCGGCGACGTCGTGGGCCACTTCCAGGTGTCGGACGCCGAGGACGCCCGGCAGGCAGTGGAAGCGGCCGACGCGGCGTTCGCAGCCTGGCGCGACACGCCGATCTCCAAGCGCGCGGCGATCCTGTTCCGGGCGGCCCAATACCTGGAAGACCATGCCGAAGCCTTTGCGCGCGAACTGACCCGCGAAGAGGGCAAGGGCCTGAATCTGGCCAAGGACGAAGTGCTGCGGTCTGCCCAGACAATCCGCTTTTACGCCGTCGAGGGCCAGTCCTTCACCGGCGAGACTTTCGTCAACGACGATCCGGACATGATCGTCTACAGCCAGCGCGAGCCGCTGGGCGTGGTGACGGTGATCTCGCCCTGGAACTTCCCCATCTCCATCCCGGCGCGCAAGATCGCCCCGGCCCTGATCACCGGCAACACGGTGGTGTTCAAGCCGTCGTCGGACGCGCCGCTGTCGGGCTATCGCCTGACCGAGGCCTTCGTGCAGGCCGGCCTGCCCGCCGGCGTGCTGAACTTTCTGACCGGGCCGGCCGCGCAGGTGGGCGCGGCGATCACCAGCGGCCGGCAGGTGCGGGCGATTTCCTTCACGGGCTCCACCGCCGCGGGCGAGCAGATACACCGCAGCGCCGGGCTCACCACCCGCACCCAGATGGAACTGGGCGGCAAGAACCCGCTTATCGTGCTGGCCGATGCCGACCTGGACCGCGCGGTGGACCTGGCGGTGAAGGGCGGTTTTTCGTTGAGCGGCCAGGCCTGCACCGGCACCAGCCGCGTCCTGGTGGACGCCAAGGTGCGCCAGGCCTACACGGACAAGCTGCTGGCCAGGATCAAGACGCTCACCATCGGCAACGGCCTGGATGGCAACTTCGACCTGGGCCCGCTGGCCACCGCCCGGCAACTGGACAACGTGCTGGGATACGTGGCGGTGGGCAAGCAGGAAGCGACACATTTGCACGGCGGCGACCGCCTGAAGGGCGCCAGCTTCGACCGCGGCTATTACGTGTCGCCCGCGCTGTTTACCGACGTGACCCAGCAGATGCGCATCGCGCGCGAAGAGATCTTCGGACCGGTGATCGCGTTGATCGAGGTCGACGGCTACGAAGACGCCATCGCCCGCGCCAATGACACCGAGTACGGCCTGTCGGCCGCCATCGCCACCACCGACGCGCGCTACGCGCACCGCTTCGCCCGCGACATCCAGGCGGGCACCGTGAAGATCAACCGCACCACCACCGGCAACCTGATCAATGCGCCGTTCGGTGGACTGAAACACTCCAGCACGTCCACGTTCCGCGAGTCGGGCCGCGTGGGCCTGGAGTTCTACACCCAGATCAAGACCGTCTACCGCGCCGGCTGACGGCCGCCACACCACTAGGGGCTTTGCACATGAAACAGATCTATCGCCTGGAACTTGAAGAAGCGCGCGTGATGGTGCGCGCGGCCATCGCCAAGTCGCAAGAGATCGGCGTGCTGGAATCGATTTGCATCGTGGATGACGGCGGCTACCCGATAGCGCTGGAACGCATGGACGGCGCGCGCATCACCGGTCCGCAGATCGCGTGGAACAAGGCGTTCACCGCGGCGGGCCACAAGCGCTCGACCCATCTGTTCAACACCCCGCCCAACGGCCCCGCGCTGCCCGGCAACGAGGCTTTCGGCATCCAATGGAGCTTCGACGGCAAGTTCGCGGTGTTCGTGGGCGGCTTTCCCATCGTCGTGAACGACGAGGTGATCGGCGGCGTGGGCCTGAGCGGCGGCAACGGCGAACAGGACACCAAGGCCGGGGTGGCCGCGCTGGCCGCGCTGGCCGAACTGCTGGAGCCGCGCGGCATGAGGGTGCTGGTCGAAGCGGACATCAAGAGATAGGCAAGAACGCCATGGCATACCGCGTGCATATCCTGGAAACCGAAGAAGCCTTCGATGTCGAAGCGGGCGAATCCGTGCTGGAGGCCGCGCAGCGGTCGGCGGTGAAGCTGCCGCACGAATGCACTTTCGGCGGCTGCGGCACCTGCCGCATCAAGCTCGCCTCCGGCGCGGTGCGGTACGAGGAATTCCCCATGGCGTTGACGCCCGAAGAGGCCGAAGCGGGTTATGCGCTGGCGTGCCAGGCGCATCCGGTGGCCGACCTGTGCATCAGCGTGGCCGGCAGCCGCCAGGTGTTTCCCGAGCCGCGCCGCCTCCCCGCCACCGTTCAGCGCATCGAATCCTATTGCGATGACGTCATTCACCTGACGCTGGCGCTGCCCGCCCAAGGGCTGGACTATGTGCCCGGGCAGTACATGAACGTCGTGCTGCCCGACGGCGAAACGCGCAGCTTCTCCATGGCTTCGGCGCCAGCCGGCAACCTGGTGGATTTCCATGTGCGCCGCATTCCCGGCGGCCGTTATACCGACCATTGGCTGGGCCAGGCGCGGGCGGGCGCGCACGTCGAGATCGAAGCGCCGCTGGGCGTGTTCAGCTATCACGAGGAAGACTGGCGTCCCCTCATCATGATGGCCACGGGCACGGGCATCGCGCCAATCAAGGCAATACTCGAATCCCTGCTGGACAACGAGGATTGCCCGCCCGTCACGCTGTACTGGGGCATGCGCACCGAAGCCGACCTATACCTGCGCGATGAAATCGAAGCGTGGACGGGAAGGCTGTACGAATTCAACTTCGTGCCGGTGCTGTCGCGCGCGGGCCCGGCGTGGCAGGGGCGCCGCGGCCATGTGCAGCAGGCCGTCATGGAAGACCACCAAGACCTGTCGGAACACGCCATCTATCTGTGCGGCGCGCCCCAGATGATCCAGCAGGCCAAGCGCCTGCTGGCCGAGCGCGGGGCGAGCCTGGACCACATGTATTCGGACAGCTTCACGTTCCAGCATGCGCTGGCCCCGGCGGGCTGACCGGCCGGCATCCACGCGGCCGCGTCAGCGATACACCAGCACCGGCAGGCGGGTGCGCGCCAGCACCCGCTGCGTTTCGCTTCCCAGCAGAAAACCTGTCATGCCGTGCCGCCCGTGCGACCCCATGATGATGAGGTCGCAACCGAGTTTCTGCGACGTTTCCACGATGGCTTCGTGCGGATGGTCGTTGACCGTCACGACAACGTTGCACGGCACCAGCGCGTGCCGCGCCTCGGTTTCCAGCCCTTCCAGATAGGCTTCCGCATTCTTGCGCGCCTGGTCGGTGTGATGCGTCTGCGTGGTGCCCAGCATTTCGGCCTGGTAGACCAGCAGGTGATCCTCCGGGATGGCTCGGATAAGGGTGATGGTGGCGCCCATTTCCTTGGCGAAAACGAGCGCGCGCTTGAAAGCCGATTCGGACAGCAGGGAACCGTCCACGGCGATGAGCAAGTGCCTGTACATGTTGCCTCTCCTTTAGGAAAAGGAATGTCGAGCAACGGCAAATCCAGTATAGGCTCGCCGCGAGGCACGATCCAGTCCCGCATACGGACGAGGCGCGCCGAGCCTGTCTGCTTCACATATACCGATTTCAACTATCCCCATGCGAAATCGGTTCTTCCTTGTTCTGTGCCGCAAACGTAGGCTGGACTTTTCACTTCAGGAACAAGGCCATGAGCATTCAATCCATCAACGCCCGCAACCAGTTTCGCGGCAAGATCAAGGAAATCGTCCTGGGCCCGGTGGTGTCCGAGGTGGACGTGGACACGCCCGCGGGCATTGTCACGTCGGTGATCACCACCCGTTCGGTGAAGGAACTGGACCTGCAGGTAGGCACGGAGGTGCTCGCCTTCGTCAAGGCAACCGAGGTTTCCGTCGCCAAGCTGTAATCCGAGGGGGGGTGAAAACATACCCCGCCCGCGCTTCCAAAGCGCCAGCCAAAAGGATATATTGGGTACGCGATTTGGCGATTCCCTCCAGGCTTGTGGCTTCCTGCTTTGCGAACGGAGAACGGAAATGCGGCGACTGCAAGAATGGCTGATCGGCTTGTTTTGCCTGGGGCTGGCGGTCTGCTTGCCGGCCGGGGCGCAGACCAAGCTGACCAACGCGCAACTGGACCAGCTGATGGCGCCCGTGGCGCTGTATCCGGATTCGTTGTTGTCCCAGATCCTCATGGGGGCCACCTATCCCGACGACGTCGCGGCGGCCGCGAAATGGTCGGCCGCGCACACTTCCGAATCCGGCGACCAGGCCGCCAAGGCAGTCGAAGGCGAGACGTGGGATCCCAGCGTCAAATCCCTGGTGGCGTTCCCCTCGGTCATGGACATGATGGGCCGGGAGCCGAAATGGGTGAAGTCCGTCGGCGACGCCTTCCTGGCGCAACCGGAGGCCGTCATGGATTCTGTCCAGCGGCTGCGCGCCCAGGCCCAGAAGGCGGGCAACCTGAAGAGTACGCCGCAGCAGACGGTGTCGACCAGCACGGCCAATGACAAGACCGTCGTGGTGATCGAGCCTGCAGATCCGCAAGTGGTCTACGTGCCCAGCTACAACCCGACGGTGGTGTATGGCGCCTGGGCGTATCCGTCGTATCCCCCCTATTACTATCCGCCGCCGCCCGGCTCGATGTTCGCGAGTTCGCTGGTCGCCGGCATCGGCTTCGGGCTTGGCGTCGCGGCGATCAATTCGATGTGGGGCGATGTCAATTGGGGGCATGGCGACATCGATATCGACGTCAACCGCTATAACAATGTCAACGTCAATAATCGCATTGACCGCAACAACGTCAACAACCAACGGGCAACATGGCAGCACAATGCCGCCAATCGCGGCAACACGCCCTATGCGGACCAGGCAAGCCGCCAGCGCTTCGACAGCCAGCGGCAGGCAGGCCTGCAGAACCGTTCCCAGGGCGCCGGCCAGGCAGGCCGCACGCCAGGCGGGGCGCCGGCGGCAGGTTCTCGCGACGCGGCCCGCGACCGAGCGGCCCAGTCTTTCGAAGGCCGCACCGGCCAACCGGTTGCGGGCCACACCGGCACGGGCGGCGCGCGCGGCCAGGGCGCGGGCAGAACGGAAGGCGCAGCCGGCCGGGGGCAGGGCCAAGGGCCGCAGGGCGGGCAGGGCGCGCGGGATCGCTCGTCCAGCGTTTCCACTCAGGACAGGGCGCAGGGCCGTGCGCCCGGGGCGTCCACCCAGGACCGGCCCGGTGATCGCGCCGCCAGCGTATCCACGCAGGACCGGCAGGCCGCGGCCCAACGTCAGCGCGCCGACGAATCGGCCGCCCGCGACCGGGCCCGCGCGTCCAACAGTCACAGCGCGCTCAGTGGCGCGGGCGATGGCGACCGGATGCGGCAGCAGAATCAGCGCGGAGAAATGAGCCGGGGCGGGACCTCTCACCGTGCCAGCGGCGCCAGCGCGCCTCATCGCGGTGGCGGCGCTAGCGCTCCACATCGCGGGGGCGGCGGCGGCGGACGGGGCGGTGGCGGTGGTTTCGGCGGCCGCAGATAAGCACCATGGAACACGGAGTCCTTATGACGATTGCTCGTTTGCGCGCGCTGGGCGCCGCGTCGGTGCTGGTCCTGGGGCTGACTGCCCCCGTCATGGCGCAAAGCCTCTACCCCAGCGCGCAGGCGGCGGCCCAAGCCTTCACCGATGCGCTGGCCACGAATGACGTCGATGCGCTGGCCAAGGTATTGGGGCCGAATCACCGGCAGATCGTGCCAGGCGGTGTGGCGCAGGACGACATCTACAAATATCTCGCGGCCTGGGTCCGCAAGCACGACATCGTGGCCGACGGCAGCCGCTCATGGGTGGCCGTCGGCGACTCGGGATGGACGCTGCCGGTGCCGATCGTGCGCGCCGGACAGGGATGGCGCTTCGATCCGGCCGCGGGGAAGGCGGAAATCCGCCGCCGCGCCATCGACCGCAACGAACTGACCGCCATCGAAACCCTGCAGGAACTGCAGGCCGCGCAGACCCGTTACAAGCAGGGTGTGGGCCAGGGCCGCTACGCGGCCCGCTTGGTCAGCCGCCCGGGCGAGCGCGACGGCCTCTATTGGCCCGAGCTGCCCGACGCGCCGCCACAGGCCTTTGGCGCGGACGCGTTGGCGATGGGCCCGGATGTGCCGCTGGACGATGCCTTTTATGGCTATCGCTACAAGGTGCTTCCGGGCGGACAGGATAATTCCTACCGCATCGTTGCCTGGCCTGCCCGCTACGGCCAGACCGGCATAGGAACCTTCGTCATCGGGCCCGAAGGCGAGGTGCTGGAAAGCGACCTGGGCCCGTCGTCCGCGGCGCGCGCGGCGGCCCTGCGCGAACACGATTTGCGGCCGGAAAATTGGGTGCAAGCCAGCGGGCAACCCGCGGGCGCCAAATGATTTTTTAGGGGCCAAATCGCGTGGCCCGCACACGCCTGTTGCGGGGTCGCAACAGGCGTGTGCGTTTGTCTCCAAAGGCGGGCTTGTGACCCTTTTGTCAGGCGCCTGTGCATAAAATGGCGAGCACCGGGACCCTGCCCGATTCCCCCTTGCCGGATCTTCAAATTGAACCCCATGCATTTTGTCCGCTGCGCCGTGTTCGGCGTAGGGATGGCGCTTAGCGCAGCGGCGGCGTCAGCCCCGATCTTTGTCCTGAATTCCCTGGACGCAAACGTCAGCATCATCGATCCGGCCACCTACAAGGAACTGCGGCGCGTGCCGACCGGCAAAGAGCCGCATCACCTGTATCTCACGCCCGATGAAAAGTCGCTCATGGTGGCCAACGCCACCGGCGACTCGATCACCCTGATGGATCCCAAGACCGGCGACGTGCAGCGCACGCTGACCGGCATCGTCGATCCCTACCAATTGCAGTTCTCTCCGGACATGAAGTGGTTCGTCACGGCGGCCAACCGCCTGGATCACATCGACATCTATGCCTGGAAGCCGCTGGAAACCGGCTTCGACCTGAAACTGGTCAAGCGCATCCCGGCGGGCAAGACGCCCAGCCACATCATGATCGACAAGCACAGCACGACGGCCTACGTGTCGCTGCAGGACAGCGATCAACTGATCGCCATCGACCTGGCCACGCAGACGCCGAAGTGGACGGTGCCGGTGGGCAAGACGCCCGCCGACGTGTTTTTGACGCCCGACCAGAAGACCCTGCTGGTGGCGCTGACCGGCGATTCGTTCGTGGAGGCCTACGACGTCAGCAACGGCCCCGCCAAGCTGGTCAAGCGCATCCCGACCGCCGCGGGCGCTCACGCCTTCCGCGCGCAAGGCGACCACCGCCACCTGTTCGTCAGCAACCGCACCGCCAACTCCATCAGCCGCATCGACCTGCAGACGCTGACTGTCGTCGACACCTTCCCGGTGCCGGGCGGCCCCGACTGCATGGACGTGCTGGCCGACGGCAAGACGCTGCTGGTCACCTCGCGCTGGGCGCGCAAGCTCACCGTGGTCGACCTGGAGCAGAAGAAGGTGGTCAATCAGGTGACCGTGGGCAAGTCGCCCCACGGCGTCTGGACACTGAACCATGCACCAACGAGGTAGGGTGGGCCAGGTGGTGGGCCCCAAGGTGGTGGGCCCCAAGGTGGTGTGCCCCCACGCCGCGCCCGCTGGCGCGGGCTTGCTGCCCCCCGAGGGGGCTGCCCCGTCTTGGGGCGGCCCGGCGGCGGGGCGGCTGTTCTTGCGAGGGTTCGTGATGGCGAAGCGGCGCCTGGCTGGGGCGCTGTGTCTGGCGCTCGCAACGTCGGCGGTCGGCGCGGCTTCCGCGCCGGGCACGTGCGACAAGCCTGTCTATCTGACGTTCGACACCGGCCATATGGGCGTGGCCCCGCTGATCGCCGATGTGCTGGCCCGCCACCACGTCAAGGTCACCTTCTTCCTGGCCAACGAGCGCACGCTGACCGAAGGCTCCAGCCTGGACGATGTGTGGGCGCCCTGGTGGAAGGCGCGCGCGGCCGAAGGCCATGCCTTTGGGTCGCACACTTACGATCATGTCTATTGGCAGGGCGATCTGCCGGGCGGCGGGTTCCGCGTCAAGCCCAGCGCCGGTCCGGACGCCGGCAAGCGCGCCGAATGGACTGCCGAACAGTATTGCGCCGAGATCAAGCGGTCCGTCACCCGTTTTCACCAGATGACGGGCCAGAACATGCTGCCGCTTTATCGCGCGCCGGGCGGCAAGACGTCGCCCGCCTTGCTGAAGGCGGCCAAGGCCTGCGGTTTCGAGCACGTGGGCTGGGCGCCCGCGGGCTTTCTGGGCGACGAACTGCCCAGCGGTAAATACCCCAACGCCAAACTGCTGGACCAGGCGCTGCGCACCATCAAGCCAGGCGACATCCTGCTTGCCCATCTGGGCATCTGGTCGCGCCAGGACCCCTGGGCGCCCGCCGTGCTGGAGCCCCTGATTGTCGGCCTGCAGCGCAAGGGCTATTGTTTCGCTACCTTGAACACCCATCCGGCCTACCGCGACTGGATCGCCACGCATCATTGATCATGGATACGCTTAGCCAATTCTTCGGGAATTGCCAGCAATGGCTTTTCGAGACGGCGATTCAGCCCGCGCTGTTCCACCTGGGCATGAGCAACTTCATCGAGGACGGCTACGACGCCACGATGTGGCTGCTGGTCGGCCTGCTGCAGGTCGCGGTGCTGGTGCTGGTGTTCGGCCCCTTGCAGCGCCTGCGGCCCGTGGAACCCGTCACGGACCGCCGCCAGATCGGCATTGACGTGCTGTACACGCTGATCCACCGGCTGGGCGCGTTCCGGCTGGTGCTGTTCTTCACCATCGATCCGTTCTGGGACAGCATCTTCGGCCAGTTGCATATCTGGGGCTTCGCGCCGTTCCAGCTCGACCAATACTGGCCGGGCGTGACGGACAAGGCCTGGGTCAGCCTGATCATCTACCTGCTGCTGTTCGACGCGGTGGACTACTTCTATCATCGCGCGCAGCACCGTTATGGCTGGCTCTGGGCGCTGCATGCCGTGCATCACAGCCAGCGCCAGATGACCATCTGGAGCGACGACCGCAACCATTTGCTGGACGACATGCTGCGCGATGTGCTTGTCGTGTTCGTGTCGCAGCTGGTCGGCGTGCCGCCGGCGCAGTTCGTGGTGGTGGTGGCCATCACCCAACTGGCGCAGAGCTTCTCGCACGCCAATCTGCGCATGCACTTCGGCGCGCTGGGCGAACGCCTGCTGGTCAGTCCGCGCTTTCACCGGCATCACCATTCCATCGCCTACGACGCCTCGTCGCCCGGCCCCGCCGGCGGCTACAACTTCGCAGCCCTGTTTCCCATCTGGGACGTGCTGTTCCGCACCGCCCGCTTTGGCGTGGGCTACGGCCCCACCGGCATCCACGACCAGCAGGCGGAATTGGGCGGACGCGACTACGGGCGGGGCTTCTGGTCGCAGCAATGGCTCGGCGTCAAGCGCCTGGCGGGCCGCGACCGCGATCGTGCCGCCGCGCCGCCCGGCCCGCCCGCGGGCGTGGAACGCGCATGAAAAAAAACCGGGTCCGCGAAGACCCGGTTTTGCATTCTGGCGGCCGCGCGGGCTTCAGGCGCCCGGCGCGTCGTGCGTGGTTTCGCGCTTGATGTCGCCGTGCCGGCGTTCCATGTCCTGGCGCAGTTCGCGGCGCAGTCCGGCCGCCTTGAAGCGTTGCTTTTCTTCGAGCGTGCGGGGTTCCAGCGGCGGCACCGCGGTGGGGGCGCCCTGCTGGTCCACCGCAACCATCGTGAAATAGCAGCTATTGGTATGGCGCACCAGCTTCTTGCGGATGTCCTCGGTGACCACCTTGATGCCGATTTCCATCGACGTGCGGCCCGTGTAGTTCACCGCGGCCAGAAACGTGACCAGCTCGCCCACGTGGATCGGTTCGCGGAACACGACCTGGTCGACGGATAGGGTGACGACATATTCGCCGGCGTACCGGCTGGCACAGGCGTAGGCCACCTGGTCCAGGTATTTGAGGATAGTTCCACCGTGTACGTTTCCTGAAAAGTTCGCCATGTCTGGCGTCATCAGGATGGTCATCGACAATTGGTGGCTAAAGGCGTCGTCCATGGCGGGCGGCTCGTTCGTGAATAGAACGCCTATGGTAGCGGCTGGCGCCTGTCATGGCGCCGACTTCCTGGCGCTGTTCAGGGTTTCTTGGCGGCGGCGGCCGCACGGCCGGCTGGAGCCGCGACCGCAGGGGCAGAGGGCGCTCCCGCGGCGGGCGATCCTGTGGCAGCCGCTCCCGCATCCCGAGCCTCGTTCACCGGCGTCTCGGCCAGCGTGCCCGGGGCGGCGGCCGCCTCCGGCTGGTCCCGGACGACCGCGGGCGGCGTCCACAAGCCATCGAGCACGGCCGGGCCCGGCGTGTACACGCGCAACAGCACGCCCACCGGTCCGGAAGGCGGAATGGGCAGCCAGTTGGGCTGGTCCTCGGGCTCGGGCGCGGCGTGGCTGAAGATCACGTCCAGCGAACCGTCGGCGTTGTAGCGCAGCGGATCGCGGTCACCCAGCGACTGGCGATTGATCGGGTTCGGCACCGGCATGCCCTGGGCGTCATAGACCGCCAGCGACCACAGCGCATCCGCGGGCGGCAACTGGCCACTTTCGAAATGAAGTGCGTATCGGTGCGCGCCGTCCAGCAAAGCGCCCTGGCTGTCGGTGGCAAGCAATAGCACCGACAGGTCTTCGGGCAGGCCCGCGCCCGGCTGCGCCTGGGCGGCCAGCGCGCGCCGCAGATAGGAATTGCCATAGACGCCGATGCTGGCCGTTTCCTGCTGCCAGCCGTTCGCGCCGCGCAAGGAGTTCCCCGCGGCGGCTTCCATGCGTTCGCGCGCGGCGCGCATACCGCGGCGCATGCCCTGCTTGGCGGAGTGGTCGAGCTTGGCGAAATCGAACGCGCGGCCCGGAATCAGCCCGACCCGCCTCAGCGTGGCCAGCACGGGCTGGTCGGTGGCATGCGGCGGGTGCTTGCGCAGCAGCTCCGCGGCGTAGGTGAAGAACGCATCGGTGGGCATGGAGTCCACCTGCTCGCGCACGGAGATCTTCAGATCCAGGTTCGGGTCCGACTTCACGCGCTGCGGCTGCGCCGGCAGGTTCCATTGCGCCAGCGGCGTCAGGAGGAAGCCGTCCTGCAGCGCGTTGACGGCCGGATACTCGGCGGCTCCGCCGGTCTGGATCAGGGTCTTCACCCAGGCATGCGGGGTCGGCGCGTCGATGCGCGCCATGCCGGAAGGCAGGGTGCCCGTCCAGCCCGGCGGCACGATCACGGTATTGCCCTTGGCCGTGCCGGTGCTGCGCTTGCCCAGCGTGGCGAACACGTCCGTCCACATGTCCAGCAGCGTCAGCGTATAGAGCCGCCCCTGCGTGTCGGGCACGGACAGCACCACCGGCCCGGCCGTCAGGTCCAGCCAGGCGGCGCCGCGCAGCATGTCCGGATTGGCCCAGGGCGCGGCGGCGCCTGCCTGGGGCAGGACGCGCCCGTGCAGGAAGGTATTGGCTGGCGCGCCTTGCGTTCCTTGCGCGGGATGGGTGAACTGGCGCCGCGTCAGGTCCATGGTGACCAGCGGGTAGAAATAAAGATACCCCTCGGCGGCCGCCTGATAGGCCGCTTCGGTGGCGGCGGCGGCAGGGGTCGGCGCCGCGTGGAGGACGGGGGATGCAGTCCAGGCCAGGATGGCAAACGACAGGGACAGGGCCAGAGGGGCAAAGCGGCGCATTCGGCGCTCCAACGGTCGTGCGGGGAAGAGGGGACAGCCGGCGGCGGGCGTCCACGGCCAGAGCAGGCCGGGCGCGCGAGGCCGCCAGCAATGGTAACCGCGCGGGGGCCGCCCAAAATCCGCGAAAAGCGCGTATTTTGCCGTCAAATCCCGGTCCCCCGAACAAAAACCTTGGGTCCCCGGCCATGGCACCTGCCACATTGTGGGCATATACTTGTTTGCAGATCCTCGGAAGCCGTAGGGCTTTTCTCCTTGCGGGCAGGGCCAGCTTCCTTCATACACCCGGAGAGGAGTGCTTCATGGTCAACATGAATCGCCGCCAGTTCTTCAAGGTGACCGGTGCGACGCTGGCAAGCTCCAGCCTGGCCTTGCTGGGGGCTGCCCCCGGTACGGCCATGGCCGAAGTGCGCCAGTTCAAGCTTGCGCGCATGACTGAAACGCGCAACACCTGTCCCTACTGTTCGGTCGCCTGTGGCTTGCTGATGTACGGTCTGGGCGATGGCTCCAAGAACGCCCGCGCCAGCATCATGCACATCGAGGGAGACCCCGACCACCCCGTCAACCGCGGCACCCTCTGTCCGAAGGGCGCGGCCCTGATCGACTTCATCCACAGCCCCAACCGCCTCAAGTTCCCGGAATACCGGGCGCCCGGGTCGGACAAATGGGTGCGGATGTCGTGGGACGACGCCCTGACCCGCATCACCAAGCTCATGAAAGCCGACCGCGACGCGAACTTCGTCGAGAAGACCGCGGACGGCAAGACGGTCAACCGGTGGCTGACCACCGGCATGCTGGCGGCCTCGGCAAGCAGCAACGAGGTTGGCTACATCACGCACAAGGCCGTGCGCTGCATGGGGATGCTGGCGTTCGACAATCAAGCCCGTGTCTGACATGGCCCGACGGTGGCAGGTCTTGCCCCGACGTTTGGCCGTGGAGCGATGACGAACCATTGGGTCGACATCAAGAACGCGGACATTGTTTTGATCATGGGCGGCAATGCCGCCGAAGCCCACCCGTGCGGGTTCAAATGGGTCACGGAAGCGAAAGCCCATAACAAGGCGAAGCTGATCGTCGTGGATCCGCGCTTCACGCGCTCGGCATCCGTGGCGGACTTCTACGCGCCCATACGGACCGGCACCGACATCATCTTCCTGGGCGGCGTCATCAAGTACCTGCTGGACAACGACAAGATCCAGCACGAGTACGTGCGCAACTACACCGACTTTTCCTTCATCGTCCGAGAGGACTTCACCTTCGACGCGGGCCTGTACTCCGGCTACAACGCCGAGAAGCGCAGCTACGACAAGGAAAGCTGGGACTACGAGCGCGGCGACGACGGCTTCGTCAAGACGGACGCGACGCTGCAGCACCCGCGGACGGTCTATCAGCTCCTGAAGAAACACTATTCGCGCTACACCGAAGACATGGTGGAACGCGTCTGCGGCACGCCCAAGGACAAGTTCCTGAAGGTGTGCGAGATGCTGGCGTCCACGGCCACCACCAACCGCGCGGCCACGGTCCTGTATGCCCTGGGCTGGACGCAGCATTCCATCGGGTCGCAGATCATCCGCACCGGCGCCATGGTGCAGTTGCTGCTGGGCAATATCGGCATCGCGGGCGGCGGCATGAACGCGCTGCGCGGGCACTCGAACATCCAGGGCCTGACCGACCTGGGCCTGATGTCGAACCTGCTGCCCGGCTACCTGACGCTGCCCAACGAACCGGAGCAGGACTACGCCCAGTACATCGATTCGCGCACGTTGAAGCCGCTGCGGCCCAACCAGCTCAGCTACTGGCAGAACTACCACAAGTTCCACGTGAGCCTGATGAAGTCCTGGTGGGGCGAGGCGGCCACGGCGCAAAACAACTGGGCGTTCGACTACCTGCCCAAGCTGGATAAGCTCTACGACATGCTGCAGGTCTACGAGCTCATGGTCCAGGGCAAGATGAACGGCTACATCGCGCAGGGCTTCAACCCGCTGGCCGCGGCGCCCAACAAGGCCAAGCTGAACGACGGGTTCGCCAAACTGAAGTTCCTGGTCATCATGGACCCGCTGGTCACCGAGACCTCCGAGTTCTGGCGCAACGCCGGCGAAGCCAACGACGTGGATCCGTCCGCGATCCAGACCGAAGTCTTCCGCCTGCCCACCACCTGCTTCGCCGAGGAAGACGGCACGCTCGTGAACTCCGGACGCTGGCTGCAATGGCACTGGAAGGGCGCGGAACCTCCGGGCGAAGCCAAGAGCGACATTGAAATCATGGCGCTCATCTACACGCGCCTGCGCAAGATGTACCAGGACGAGGGCGGCAAGTATCCCGATCCCATCGTGAACCTGTCGTGGCCCTACGCCAACCCGCAGAACCCCACCGCCGAGGAACTGGCCAAGGAATACACCGGCAGGGCGCTGGTGGATCTGGCCGACCCCAAGGACCCCGCGAAAGTCATGCGCAGGGGCGGCGAGCAGCTCGCCGGCTTTGCCGAGTTGCGCGACGACGGGTCCACCGCCAGCGGCTGCTGGATCTTTGCCGGCGCCTGGGGGCCGGGCGGCAATCTCATGGCGCGCCGCGACAACAGCGATCCCACCGGCATCGGCCAGACCCTGAACTGGGCCTGGGCATGGCCGGCCAACCGCCGCATCCTGTACAACCGCGCATCCTGCGATCTGACCGGCAAGCCATTCGACCCGCGCCGCAGCGTCATTTCCTGGAACGGCAAGATCTGGACGGGCGCGGATATCCCCGATTTCAAGGGCGACGAAAATCCCGATGGCGGCATGGGCCCGTTCATCATGAACCCGGAAGGGGTGGCGCGCTTCTTTGCGCGCGCGGGCCTGGCCGAAGGGCCTTTCCCGGAACACTACGAACCCTTCGAAAACCCGCTGGGCTACAACCCGCTGCATCCAAAGGCCAAGGGCGTCACCAGCAACCCGGCCGCGCGCATCTTCAAGGATGACCTGGCCGCGATGGGCACCGTGGAAAATTTCCCCCACGTGGCCACGACCTACCGCCTGACCGAGCACTTCCACTACTGGACCAAGAACGTCCGCATCAACGCCATTCTCCAGCCCGAGCAGTTCGTGGAGATCGGCGAGGCGCTGGCCCAGGAATTGGGCATCCCCAACGGCTCGCGCGTGAAGGTGTCGTCCAACCGCGGCTACATTAAGGCGGTGGCGCTGGTCACCAAGCGCCTGCGCGCGCTGACCATCGAAGGCAAGACGGTGCATCAGGTCGGGATCCCCATCCATTGGGGCTTCGTGGGCATCGCCCGGCCCGGCTTCCTCACCAATACCCTGACGCCATTCGTGGGCGACGGCAATTCCCAGACTCCGGAATTCAAGTCGTTCCTGGTGAAGGTCGAAAGAGCCTAGGAGAACCGACATGTCCATGCAATCCCTAGACATCCGGCGGCGCTCCGCCACGACCACGCCGCCGCCCGGCATCCGCGAACCCGTTACCGGCTCGGTGGCCAAGCTGATCGACGTCTCCAAGTGCATCGGCTGCAAGGCCTGCCAGAGCGCCTGCATGGAATGGAACGATCTGCGCGACGAGATCGGCTTCAACGTGGGCGTCTATGACAACCCGGCGGACCTGACCGAGCATTCGTGGACGGTGATGCGTTTCTCGGAATTCGAAAACCCCGCCGGCGACCTGGAGTGGCTGATCCGCAAGGACGGCTGCATGCACTGCGAGGATCCGGGCTGCCTCAAAGCCTGCCCTTCGCCGGGCGCCATCGTCCAGTACACCAACGGCATCGTGGATTTCCACGAAGAAAACTGCATCGGTTGCGGCTATTGCATCACCGGCTGTCCGTTCGACGTGCCGCGCATCTCCAAGAAGGACAACAAGGCGTACAAGTGCACCCTGTGCTCCGACCGTGTGGCGGTCGGCCTGGAGCCCGCCTGCGTCAAGGCCTGTCCCACGGGCGCCATTGTCTTCGGCACCAAGGACGACATGCATCAGCACGCCGCCGAACGCGTCGTGGACCTGAAGTCGCGCGGCTTCGAGCAGGCGGGCCTGTACGACCCGCCGGGCGTGGGCGGCACCCACGTCATGTATGTGCTGCATCACGCCGACCAGCCCGGGCTGTACCACGGTTTGCCGGCCGATCCGCGGATCAGTCCCATGGTGGCCGTGTGGAAGGGGCTGGCCAAGCCGCTGGGCCTGGCCATGATGGCGCTGACCGCGTTGGCGGGCTTCTTCCACTACGCCCGCGTGGGCCGCAACGAGGTGTCCGAGGAAGACGAGCGCCGGGCCGAAGAGGAGGTGCGCCATGACTGAAGACCGCCACTATCGCCGCATCCGCCGCTATACGCCGGGCGAGCGCACCAACCACTGGATCATCGCCCTGACGTTCATCCTGCTGGCGCTGTCCGGGCTGGCGCTGTTTCATCCGTCCATGTACTGGCTGGCCAACCTGTTCGGGGGCGGGCCCTGGACGCGGATCCTGCATCCGTTCATAGGCGTGGTGATGTTCGTGTGCTTCGCCGTGTTCGCCGGTCACATGTGGCGGCACAATCTCATGACCAAAGCGGATCGCCAATGGCTCAGGCAACTCAACGACGTGGTCGAGAACCGCGAAGAGAAGCTGCCCGAAGTCGGCAAGTACAACGCCGGCCAGAAGCTGCTGTTCTATGTGCTGATCCTGTGCATGCTGGGCCTGTTCGTCAGCGGCATCGTGATCTGGCGCGAGTACTTCGCGTTCTATTTCCCGATCTGGGTCGTCCGCGCCGCCTCCGTGCTGCATGCGGTTTGTGCGCTGGTGCTGATTTGCGCGATCATTGTGCATATTTACGCGGCGATCTGGGTGAAGGGTTCGTTGACGGCAATGCTGCGGGGCTATGTCACCGCCGGCTGGGCATGGAAGCACCATCGCGCCTGGTTCCGGGAGCAGGTGAAAAAGTAGGCCCGCGGGGCGCGGGCGCCCATTTCCCGAGCCGCCTTTTTTATCGGGCTGACCTGTTTTGATCGCACGGCTGCTATCCTCCCCTGGAGGCTCGCAGCCGTGTTTGTTTCTCTGGAGACGCAATTGCAGCGAATTCTTCCGCGCGGCGAAATCGAAGCGCTAGACCACAACGCCATTCCCCGCGTCACCCTGCCGGAGCGTGGATCTGTCTTTGCCGCGCGCGCGGCCCGCCTGCGCCAACTGGCGGCCGACAATCCCGTTTCCGACTATCTGCTGCTGATGGCGCATCTGGTCCACGCCCAGCAGCAGGCCCTGCAAGCGTGCACGGCGCCCGAAGCAAGCGCAGACCGGATTTCGCTAGCCCAGGCGCATGGCATGCCTCCCCTGCAGGCCGTGGGCTGGCCGCGGGACCCCTTGTGGCGGCGCATCCTGATCCAACTGGTGGATGACGTGTCGCGCGCCCCGGGCGTGCCTGCCGAGGCCGTCGAGGTCTGCGCCGCGCTGCGCCGCGCGGTGGACGAGGACCCGGACTCGCTCGAAGAACTGGCCGACGCCGTGCTGTCCGAGCAGGATCAGGACGTGGACAGCGCCGCCGCGCCCTTCGTGATGGCGGCCCTGCAGGTCTACTGGACGGATCTGGCCAGCCGCTTCGACGCGAAGCAGCTGCCGGTCGCCAGCCCGTTTGGCGTATGCCCGGTCTGCGCGAGCCTGCCGGTTGCCAGCATTGTGCGCGTGGGCGGGCAATACGAAGGCTACCGCTACCTGTGCTGCAGTCTCTGTTCGACCCAGTGGCACATGGTGCGGGTGAAGTGCTCGCATTGCGAAGACGTAGAAAACGTGGCGTACCAGGCCATCGAAGGCCGCTCGCCCGCCATCAAGGCGGAAACCTGCGACCACTGCCATACCTACCGCAAGATCTTTTATCAGGACAAGGATCTGTACGTGGAGCCGGTAGCGGACGATCTGGCCAGCCTGATGCTGGACGTTCTGGTCGGCGAAGCGGGATATTCCCGGTCCAGCGGCAATCCGCTGCTGTGGCACGGCGCCGAAGACTAGGGCCGCTCATACGGCAAGGAGGCCTTGCATGGCAGATCACCCGTCCGGTGCCGGCACGGCCGCCGCGGCCGACATTCCTTCGCTGGACCGCCTGTTGAACGCAGAGGCGCTGCGCCCGGTGCTCGACACCCATGGCCGCACCCAGGTGGTCGCGGCATTGCGGCGGGACCTGGACGCCCTGCGGCGGCGCGCGTTGGAAGGCACGCTGCCGAGCCGGGAACTGGATGCCGAGGCGGTGGCGGCGCGCGCCGCAGCCGCGCTGGACAAGGCGGCCGAACCCCGCTTGCGCGCCGTCCACAACCTGACCGGCACCGTGCTGCACACCAACCTGGGCCGCGCCTTGCTGCCCGACGAGGCGGTGGCGTCAGTGCTGCGCGCGCTGAGTTCGCCGGCCAACCTGGAATTCGACCTGGACACCGGCGGCCGTGGCGATCGCGATGATCTGATCGACGATCTGCTGTGCGAGCTGACCGGCGCCGAGGCCGCCACGGTCGTCAACAACAACGCGGCCGCCGTGCTGCTGATGCTCAACGCTCTGGCGGACCGCCGGGAAGTGGTGGTGTCGCGCGGCGAGCTGGTCGAGATCGGCGGCGCGTTCCGCATCCCGGACATCATGAAGCGCGCGGGCGCCAGGCTCGTGGAAGTGGGCACCACCAACCGCACGCACCCGGCCGACTACGAAACCGCCATCGGTCCCCGCACCGCGATGCTGATGAAGGTCCATTGCAGCAACTATGCGGTCACCGGCTTCACCAAGAGCGTCGGCGTGGCCGAGGTGGCGGCGCTGGCGCACGCGCGCGGCCTGCCGGCTACGGTGGACCTGGGCAGCGGCACGCTGGTGGACCTGACGCAGTACGGACTGCCCAAGGAAGACACGGTGCGCGAGACCATCGCGGCGGGCGCCGATCTGGTCACGTTCAGCGGCGACAAGCTGCTGGGTGGCCCGCAGGCGGGCTTGCTGGTGGGGCGGGCCGACCTGATCCGCAAGATCAAGAAGAATCCGCTCAAGCGCGCGCTGCGCGTCGGCAAGCTGACGCTGGCGGCGCTGGAACCGGTGCTGGGCCTTTACCGCGCGCCGGAGTTCCTTGCCCAGCGGCTGACCACGCTGCGCCTCTTGACGCGTCCGCAGCGCGACATCCTGCCCCAGGCCGAACGGCTGCGCGGCGCGCTGGCGCATGCGGCCGGGCCGAACTACGTGGTGGAGGCCGTGCCGATGTTCAGCCAGATCGGCAGCGGCGCGTTGCCGGCCGATCAGTTGCCCAGTTATGGACTGGCGGTGCGCTTCGCGGGCAGCGGACGGCCTGGCCGCCACCTGGCCAGGCTGGAGACTTTGCTGCGCGGCCTGCCCGTGCCCGTCATCGGACGCATCGCGGACGACGCCCTGTGGCTGGACCTGCGCTGCCTGGAAGCGCGCGACGAAGCCGCGTTCGCCGCACAGTTGGCGGAGCCGCTGGCATGATCGTCGGTACCGCAGGCCATATCGACCACGGCAAGACGACGCTGGTGCGCGCGTTGACCGGTGTGGATACCGACCGGCTCAAGGAAGAGAAGGCGCGCGGCATTTCCATCGAGCTGGGCTATGCGTACACGCCGCTGGCCAATGGCGATGTGCTGGGCTTCATCGACGTGCCCGGCCACGAAAAACTGGTGCATACGATGGCGGCCGGCGCCAGCGGCATCGATTTCGGATTGCTGGTGGTGGCGGCGGACGACGGCGTCATGCCGCAGACGCGCGAGCACTTGGCCATTCTTTCCCTGCTGGGACTGGCGCGGGGCGCGGTGGCGCTGGCGAAGGCCGACCGCGCCGATGCCGCGCAACTGGCGGCGGTGCGCGACCAGATCGCGGCGCTGGCGGCGGGCACGTTCCTGGAAGGCGCGCCGGTGTTCGGCACGAATGCACCGCAGGACGGCGATGCGGGCGTGGCGGCGCTGAAATCCTATCTGCACGAGCAGGCGCAGGCCCATGCCTGGGGTCGGCGCGGCGCGACGGGCCTGTTCAGGCTGGCGGTGGATCGCACGTTCACGCTGGCGGGGCACGGCACGGTGGTCACCGGCACGGCGCACGCGGGGCAGGTCCGGGCGGGCGACGACACGGCGGACCTGAGGTTGATGCCCGCGGGCACGCGGGTGCGGGTGCGCGGCATTCATGCGCAGAACCAGCCCAGCGAGACGGGCGTGGCAGGACAGCGCTGCGCATTGAATCTGGCGGGCATCGACAAGAGCGCGATCGCGCGCGGCGACTGGATCGCGGACGCGCGCTGCTTTCTGCCGTCACGGCATGTGGATGTGGCGTTGACGCTGCTGCCGTCGGCGGATGCGCCGGTGCGCGCCTGGGCGCCGCTGCATGTGCACATCGGCGCGGCGCGCCATGTGGCGCACGTGGTTCCGATCAGCGCGGAGTCGCTGGCGCCGGGGCAGTCGGGCTGGGTGCAACTGGTGTTCGATGATCCGATATGCGCGATGCCGGGCGACCGCTACATTGTGCGCAACGCGCAGGCGACGCGCACGGTGGGCGGGGGGCGGGTGCTGGATCCGAACGCGCCGGACCGCAAGCGCCGCGCGGCGGCGCGGCTGCAGGGCTTGCAGGCGCTGGCGGACATGCTGGACGGCGCGGGGCTGGGCCCGGTGCTGGAGCACGCGCCGCTGGGCCTGGACGAGGCGGCCTTGCAGCGGCTGACCGGGATGCCGGTGCGTGAGATCGAGGCGCCTCCTGGGGCGTTGTGGGTGGAGCCGCGCAATGCGCAGGCGTCGCGCACGCTGTTCCTGGGCACGCAGTGGGATGCGTTGCGGGTGCGCGTGGTGCAGGCGTTGGCGGCATTCCACGAGGCAGCGCCCGACGAGCCCGGTCCGGACAGCGCGCGCTTGCGCCGGATGGCGATGCCAGTGGGACCGGATGCGCTGTGGGTGTCGGTGCTGGATGATCTTCAGCGCGATGGGCGGATCATGCGCAATGGTCCGTGGCTGCATCTGCCGGCGCATACGTCGGCATTGGCGGAGGCCGAGGCTGCGCTGGCGGCGCGTTTGTTGCCGCTGCTGGCGCAGGGGGCGTTCGATCCGCCGTGGGTGCGGGATCTGGCGCGGATGCAGGGCGAGCCGGAAGACGGGGTGCGGCAGTTGCTGCGCAAGCTGTTGCGGCGGGGGGAGGTGGCGCAGGTGGTGAAGGATCTGTTCTATCACCGGGATCAGGTGCGGGCGATGGCGGGGCTGGCGGCGGAGCTGGCGGCGCGGCCGGAAGGCTTGAATGCGGCGGCGTTCCGGGATGCGACGGGGCTGGGGCGCAAGCGGGCGATCCAGGTGTTGGAGTTCTTTGACCGGGTGGGGTTTACGCGGCGGGTGCGGGATACGCATGTGCTGCGCGCGGATAGCGCTTATGCGGCGGCGCCGGGGACTAGCGAGCCGGTATCATAGGCGCTCCGCCATGGAAGGCATTCGTGCCCGGTGGCACGGCCGGGCTTCAAACCCGGTTGGGGGCGTCAGACGTTCCCAGGTAGGTTCGACTCCTGCTGCCTTCCGCCGGATTCTTCCGGGATGCTTGCTTGGCGCGAGTTCTTTTGCCGCCTGCGGCTTCGGGGGCTGCGAGTGTGGGCCTCCGATTGCGGTCCGGAGCCTTCGCTCCGGACTTCCCCGTTGTCATCCTCGTCCGCCTTCGGCTCCCTTCGGATTCCCTCGGGCGCATCTAAACGGCCCACACTCGCAGCCCCCGAAGCCACAGGCTCCGGCGGTGTCTGATCGGGCGGCTGATGGTCGAGGGCGTTGGTATGCGTGCGTCCCGGGCCGCGGTACTAAGACGCTTCTGGCGCGTAGCATTGAGACGGCTTTATGCACGCAGCATGCGCGTCACCACGCCGGCCACCGAGTTCGACTTCCAGTCCAGTTCGCCCAGATGCCAGTACCTGACGGTGCCAACGCGGTCCACCAGGTAGTTGGCGGGCAGTCCTATTGCTTCCCACTTCTTCGATGCGGTGCTGTTGCGGTCGTGCAGGACCGTGCCGGAGACGGGCCATTTTTTCAGGAAGGCGGAGATCTTGGCCGGGGATTCGCCGACGTTCACGGCGATGAGGCGCAGCCCCTCTTCGCGGTGGCGCTTGGCCATGGTGGACATGATGGGGATTTCGTCGCGGCAGGGGTCGCACCAGGTGGCCCAGAAGCTGACGATGACGACATTGCCTCGCCAGGCCGAGAGCTTCTGTTCGCGGCCGGAGAGGTCAGGCAGGATCAGCGGAGGAGTAGGGGCGGTCCAGGGGGCCCAGTCGGAGCCGGTGGCGGTTTTCAGGGCGGAGTCGCCGGCGGCCCGGGCCCAGAGGGGCAGGGCCGCCAGCGACAGGCCGGATTGCAGGAGGCGGCGGCGGCTGATCAAGGCGTGTCCGGGCGCGGAGGGGATCAGATGGGAATGGGTTTGGCGCTGATGCGGTAGCTGAAGCCGTCGGGGTCCAGGCTGTCGAGGCGGCCGTCCGAGGTTTCACCGTTGGGGTACATCAGGAAGGGCACGGGGCCGTGCGCGGTGCCGGGCAGGGCGATGTCGTGGCCGTGGTTGTAGGCGACCCAGTTCATTTCCCAGGCGCCGAACAGCATGACGCGCGCGGCGCGCACCTTGGCGTCGGTCAGGGGCAGGTCGCCGGGCGGCTCTTCGAGCATGACTTTGCGCACGTCGGCGGGGTCGACGGGGATCCAGCCGTAGCCGGCGGCGTAGAACTCGGCGCGGCAGTGTTGGGCCTTTGTGACGTCGCCGGCCTTGCCGAGGCTCTTGTAGCCCAGTTCGGAGTTGGCCACGCGCAGGCCGTAGGCGTCGCGCGCGGGGATGCCGGCGGCCCGGGCCAGCGCGACGAACAGGGCGTTGATGTCGGCGCATTTGCCGTTCAGGTCGTTGGCCGTGAGCATGTAGCGGACGTCGCCGACGCCGCAGCCGCGGGTGGAGGCGGTGCGGCAGGTGTTTGCAACGACCCATTCGTAGATGGCGCGGGCGCGGGCCAGGTCGCCCTGGTGGCCACGGGTGATCTGGTCGGCGGTGGTCTTGACGATGCCGTCGGTGGGCAGCAGCGCGGTGGGCTTGAGGAATTCGCGCAGGGCCGCGGGGCTTTCGATCTGGGCGTCGGCGGGCGGAGGCTGGGTCAGGTCGACGCGGCGGTTGCGGGTCTGGAAGCGGCTGGTCAGCGTGACGTTGCGCGGCGCCTGCGCGTCCGGCCATTGCACGGCCAGCATCTGGACGCCGTAGCCCGGTGCCTGCAGCAATTGCGCGGTTCCGCCGCTGCTGACCTGCCAGGTGTTGTGTACGCCGCGCTGGTAAGGCGTGCCGGTGGCGTAGGGCACCGGGATCCAGATGCGCGTGTGGGCGCCGGGATCCTTGACGTCGACCGCGGTGGTCAGTTCGAAGGCGCGCCATGCCGTGGTGACGGTGGTGACGGGCGCTTGCTGGGCGCGCGCGGCGTAGGGCAGCGCGGCGGTGGCGGCGCACAGGGCGCTCGAGAAACGGAGAAAGTGTCGGCGGTCCATGAAGCCCCCACGCACGGTGAAGAGTGGCTGTCGGTGCGCCCGGAGCCGGGCGGCCGTCCGTTGCTGCATGCTGCGATTCATCATAGGGCGATTTCCAGGGGCGGTGCTATCCTTTTTCGACTGATCAACGGAGACTGAGATGACCCAGGATGTTGCGTCCGCGGATGTGCCGCGCTTGACCTCGCTTTCCCATGGCGGAGGCTGCGGGTGCAAGATCGCGCCCGGCGTGCTGTCGGCGCTGCTGGCGCGCTTCGGGCCCGCGGCCAGCTATCCGAACCTGATGGTGGGAACGGAGACGGCCGACGATGCGGCGGTGTACCGGCTCAATGACGAGCAGGCGCTTATCGCCACCACGGACTTCTTCATGCCCATCGTCGATGATCCGTTCGATTTCGGCCGCATCGCGGCGACGAATGCGCTGTCGGATGTGTATGCCATGGGCGGCACGCCCATCATGGCGCTGGCCATCGTCGGCATGCCGATCAATGTGCTGCCGCACAGTGTCATCGCCGATATCCTGCGGGGCGGCGAATCGGTATGCGCGGATGCGGGCATTCCGGTGGCGGGCGGGCACAGCATCGATTCCGTCGAGCCCATCTATGGCCTGGCGGCGATGGGGCTGGTGCATCCGGCGAAGGTCAAGCGCAATGCCGATGCGCGCGCGGGCGACGTGCTGATCCTGGGCAAGGGGCTGGGCGTGGGCATCCTGTCGGCGGCGTTGAAGAAGAACCGGCTGGACGATGCCGGTTACCGCGTCATGATCGACACCACGACCCGCCTGAATCGGCCGGGGCCGGCGCTGGCCGCGCTGGATGGCGTGCATGCCATCACCGACGTGACGGGCTTCGGCCTGCTGGGCCATGCGCTGGAGATGGCGCGGGGCGCGAAGCTGACGGCCCGCCTGCGGCTGGAGGCGCTGCCCTGGCTGCCGGGCGTGCAAGCCTTCGCGGCGGATGGCGTCATCACCGGCGCATCGGGCCGCAACTGGGCGTCGTATGGCGAATCCGTGGGTCTGGGGGCGGGCGTTTCCGATATGCATCGCGCGCTGCTGACCGACCCACAGACCTCGGGCGGCCTGTTGGTGTCGTGCGCGCCGGAGGCGGCCGATGCCGTGCTGGAGATCTTCCACGGCCAGGGTTTCGGCCAGGCGGCGGTGATCGGCGAGATGACGGCAGGGGACCCGCGGGTGCGGGTGGACTGAACGGCGCGGCGTCCGGCGCCGCGGGGCGGCGGGGACGCGGTTCCGCGCCCTGCCCGCGCGCGGCGGCTCAGGCGGTCAGGTCGCGCGCGGTGCCTGCCGCCTGCTCCACCAGCCATTGCGTGACGACGTCCGCGTCGGGCGTGCTGCGGCGCGCGTTGCGCACCAGCCAATAGGCATGCTCGGTGGCGCTGGCCGCCTGGTCTCCGACGATCGTCAGGCGCCTGTCCGCCAGCATGGGCGCGATCAGCGCCAGCCTGCCCAGCGCGATGCCGTGGCCCGCCAGCGCGGCGTGCACGATCTGGTCGTACTGGTTGAAGCGCAGCATGCCCTTGGCGCGCATGCGGCCCAGGCCGCGCGCGTTCAGCCATTCCGACCATTGCAGCCACGGGCGCGTCGGGTCGTCGAATTCCAGCAGCACATGGCGCTGGAGCTCCCGTGCGTCGAGTTCGCGCACATTGAGCGACGGATGCGCGACAGGAAGCACCGCTTCGCCGAACAGCCAGACCGCGCCGTCCGGCACGGTGCCGCGCTCGCTGTAGCGGATGGCGATGTCCACGGCCTCGCGGTCGATATCGATGAGCCGGTTGTCGGCCGCCACGCGCACATCGATGTGCGGATGGGCCGCCTGGAAGTCGCCCAGCCTGGGCAGCAGCCACAGCGAGGCTACGCCTATGGTGGTGGTGACGGTGACCGGCGTGCGGCGTTCGGGCGCGCGCAACTGTTCGGTCAGGTCGCCGAGCTGGCTCAGCCAGACGTCGGCCATGCGGAACAACTGCGCGCCTTCGGAGGTAAACGACACGCTGCGAAAGCCCCGCACCAGCAACGGCACGCCCAGGTGGCCCTCCAGCGCGCGGATCTGGCGGCTGACGGCCGATTGCGTGACGTGCAGATCCTGCGCGGCCAGCGTGATGCTCATGCGGCGCCCCACGGCGACAAAGCCTCGGACGAGATCAAGCGGCGGTAGCTTGGCCAGCGGATATGGCATTCTTGAAACTCATGCGTATCGGACGGAAATGTCGCTTGAGCAATAGTATGCCAAGGCGTCCAATGTCATTCAGACGATGGGTGCCGGGACGAAAATTCCGAGCATCCGCCGCGATAGCCGCTGCCGCGGCCGGGAGGTACGCCATGACCCAGCTATGTTGCACTGCGGGAATGTCATTCCGTTTGGCCGGCGGCTCGACTATGCTGCTCAAGCGCGCTTCGGGCGTCCGCATCGTGTGCCACGCCGGCACCGTGTGGATATCCGAATACCGCCGCTTCGATGACAGCGTGCTGCAGGCGGGTGAAGCCCTGACCCTCGGCAGTGATCGCGACGTCGTCCTCAGCGGCCTGCCGGATGCGCAGGTCGCGCTACTTTCCTAGGCTGGCGCGGCGCTGTTTTGCAGCGCGGCCAGGCCCAGGTCCCGCAGGCCATCCGGAGCTCTTGTCATGACCACGCCCTTGCCCGATTCGCCCCGCATCGAAATGTGGTTCGACTTCGCCAGCCCCTATAGCTACCTGGCGATCGAGCGTATCGACGGCCTTGCGCGGGCGGCGGGCGTGCGGGTGGATCTGCGGCCTTTCCTGCTGGGTCCGATTTTCCAGGCCCAGGGATGGAACGACACGCCGTTCCGGCTGTTTCCGGGCAAGGGCGCCTACATGATGCGAGACATCGCCCGGCTGGCCGAGAAGTACGGCGTGGTCTACAACCGCCCGCGCCTGTTTCCGCGCATGAGCGTGCTGCCGGCGCGCATTGCGCTGCTGGGCCAGGACGAGCCCTGGGGGCGTGATTTCTGCGTGGCCGTGTTCCGGGCCAATTTCCAGCACGATCTGGACATCCAGGCCGAAGACGTCGTGCATGAACTGCTGACCGGCCTGTCGCTGGATGCCGACGCGCTGATCGCCCGCGCCAAGTCCGAAGCCGCCAAGGAAGCGCTGCGCCGCCAGGTGGACCAGGCGCGCAATCTCGGCCTGTTCGGCGCGCCCACCTTTTTTGTGGACGGCGAGATGTTCTGGGGCAATGACCGCCTGGAAGACGCGCTGGACTGGACCCGCCGGGCCGCGCCCGCCAGCGCGTGGACGCCCGCTACCCGCGCCTGATCACCCACGCATCCCAAGTTTTCTCGTCAACGCACCATCAGCAATGAAAAACGCTAGCAGCGCCTATCGCGGCGCGCCCATGCCGGGCGGCCGCTCGTTCACGCAATTCCGTGCCGCCCGCATCCGGCGGGTGTCGTTCCAGTGGAAGCAGGCCGATCGCGCCGATGCGCAGGACGACGGAACCCCCAAGTCCGCCCGCTGCGGCAAGCGGGGGTGACAGGGGGCAATGAGGCGGGTGTCCGGCGCGTTCACCCTTTCGTGACCGGCGCGATGTTCGCCCACTCCTCGTCCGAGTACAGCCGCGACCGCAACAGAAAGCGTTTGCCTTCGGCGCTGTCCAGCGAAAAGGCGCCGCCGCGTCCCGGCACGGCGTCGATGACAAGCTGGGTGTGCTCCCAGTACGCGAACTGGTCCTCGCCCATGTAGAAGGGGCAGCCTTCCAGCTCGCCCAACAGCACGTCCGAGCCGCCCACCATGAACTCTCCCTGGGGATAGCACATGGGCGAGCTGCCGTCGCAGCAGCCGCCGGACTGGTGGAACATCAGCGGGCCGTGCTTGGCGCGCAAGGTATCGATCAGGTGGCGCGCCTCGTCGGTGGCGACCACGCGCGGCGTGTGCTCTGGCATGGCTGAAATCCTGGCAGGCGCGCCGGGCAGGCCCGGCGCGCACGGTTGCTCCGTCGGACGGATCAGAAGAAACCCAGCTTCTTCGGCGAATAGCTCACCAGCAGGTTCTTCGTCTGCTGGTAGTGATTGAGCATCATCTTGTGGTTCTCGCGTCCGATGCCGGATTGCTTGTAGCCGCCAAATGCCGCGTGCGCCGGGTAGGCGTGATAGCAGTTGGTCCACACGCGGCCGGCCTTGATGGCGCGCCCCATCCGGTAGCAGGTGTTCGCGTCGCGCGACCACACGCCCGCGCCCAGTCCGTAGAGCGTGTCGTTGGCCAGCGCCAGCGCGTCATCGGCGTCCTTGAACGTCGTCACCGCCACCACCGGCCCGAAGATTTCCTCCTGGAACACGCGCATCTTGTTGTGGCCCTTGAACACCGTGGGCTGCACGTAGTAGCCGCCTTCCAGCCCGCCCTGCAACTGGGCCCGCGATCCGCCGGCCAGGACGTCGGCGCCTTCCTGCTTGCCGATGTCCAGGTAGGACAGGATCTTTTCGAGCTGCTCGGTGGACGCCTGCGCGCCCAGCATGGTGTCCCCGTCCAGCGGGTTGCCCTGCTTGATTTCCGCCACGCGCTTCAAGGCGCGTTCCATGAACTTGTCGTAGAGGGATTCCTGGATCAGCGCGCGGCTGGGGCAGGTGCACACTTCGCCCTGGTTCAGCGCGAACATGACAAAGCCCTCGACGGCCTTGTCCAGGAAATCGTCGTCCTGCGCGGCGACATCCGCGAAGAAAATGTTGGGCGACTTGCCGCCCAGTTCCAGGGTGACGGGAATGATGTTCTGCGAGGCGTACTGCATGATCAGCCGGCCAGTGGTGGTTTCGCCGGTGAAGGCGATCTTGGCGATGCGCTTGCTGGAGGCCAGCGGCTTGCCGGCTTCCAGGCCGAAGCCCGTCACCACGTTGAGCACGCCCGGGGGCAGGATGTCGCCGATCAGTTCCATCAGCAGCAGGATGCCCAGGGGGGTCTGCTCGGCGGGCTTCAACACCACGCAGTTGCCTGCCGCCAGCGCCGGTGCGAGCTTCCACGCGGCCATCAGGATCGGGAAGTTCCACGGGATGATCTGGCCGACCACGCCCAGCGGTTCGTTGAAGTGATAGGCCACCGTGTCGTGGTCGATCTCGGAGAGTCCGCCTTCCTGGCTGCGGATGCACGACGCGAAATAGCGGAAGTGGTCGATCGCCAGCGGAATGTCGGCGGCGCGGGCTTCGCGGATGGGCTTGCCGTTGTCCCAGGTTTCCGCGGTGGCCAGGCGTTCCAGGTTGGCTTCCATCACGTCGGCGATCTGCATCAGCATGCGGGCGCGTTCGGCGGCCGGGGTCGAACCCCATTTCGGCGCGGCGCGATGCGCGGCATCCAGCGCCAGTTCGATATCACGCTCCTTGGAGCGGGCGTTGCGCGTCAGGGTCTGGCCGGTCACCGGGGTGACGTTGTCGAAGTATTCGCCGTCCGCGGGCTTCTGCCACTTGCCGTCGATGAAGTTGTCGTACTGCGTCTTGAGGTCCAGGCGCGTGCCGTAGGACTCCGGGGTGATGCGGGTCGCGATATCCATGCTTGTCTCCGATATTGTTGGGATGGCGGCAGTGGGCTGCCTGACCTCTATCAAGCAAACCGCATGCCAGTCGGGGCATCCCTGCTGGACAGCCCACGCGACGCGTGCGAAAGTAGATTTCCGCAAAGCCGCCGCTGTCGCTTTTTGCGACGGTGTTGCGGAACAGGTGTCGCAGAACGCCCGTCCCAGGAGACATGCATGGCCACTCACTCCCGTCGGCACACGCTGACGCAGGCGCGGCTGCTGTTCAACCAGCAGGGCGCGGTACCCGGCGGCATGGTCGCCGAGCCCATCCTTCGGTCCTGGCGCCGTTGCGCCGACCTGGGCTTCGACATGCGCGGCGAACGCCGCGCCGAACTCATGACGCAGGTCGAACTACGCGAAGCGCAACAGCGCAACGAGGCGCTGCGCCGGATGTCCGAACCCGTCATCTCCCAGTTGCGCCGCCAGGCCGGCGGCAGCGGCAGCCTGGTGATCCTGTCCGACGCTCAAGGCCTGGTGCTGGACGCCGATGGCGATACGGGGTTTGCGCATCGCGCCTCGCGCGTGGCGCTGATGCCGGGCGCGCCCTGGGACGAGGCCGCCGCCGGCACCAACGCCATCGGCACCGCGCTGGTGGAAGGCCGGCCCATCGCCGTGCATGGCGCGGAACACTATTTCGAGCCCAACCGCATCCTGACCTGCGCGGCCGTTCCCATCACCGACAGCGAGGGCCGCACGCTTGGCGTGCTGGACCTTTCCAGTCAGGCGCGCGACGTCCGCCCCGATGTGCTGGCGCTGGTGCGCGAGGCGGTCGACAGGATCGAGCACGGGCTCTTCGAACAGGCCTACGAGCAGTGCGCCGTGCTGCGCCTGCATGCGGACCATTCCGGCCTGGGCCAGCCGGGCGAGGTCCTGCTGGCTTTCCAGGGCGACCTGCTGATCGGCGCCAACCGCCGTGCGCTGCATGCGCTGGGGCTGGCCGCCACCGCCCTGGGCGTGTACCGCTACGGCGATGTGTTCGAGGGCGACATCGAGCGCTGTCCCGATGCCGCGGGCAGGGTGCATACGCGGCTGGGGGCGGTCTATCACGCGCGGCTGCGCTGGCCCCGCACCCGCGCGCCGCAGGCGCCCGCCCAGCCGCCGGCGCGGCCGGCCAGCGGCGCCCCGCCGGCCGCCCAGCCCAGCTTCGACGCCGCCACGCTGGGCGCGCTGGCGCGCGCGGTGCATCTGTCGGACGCGGGCGTATCTATTCTGCTGCAGGGCGAAACCGGCGTGGGCAAGGAAGTGTTTGCGCGCCAGATGCATGCGCGCGGCAAACGGGCCCGCGGGCCGTTCGTGGCGGTGAATTGCGCCGCCCTGCCCGAAAGCCTGATCGAATCCGAATTGTTCGGCTACGAAGATGGCGCCTTCACGGGTGCGCGCCGGCAGGGCAGCAAGGGCCTCTTGCGCCAGGCGCACGGCGGCGTGCTGTTCCTGGACGAGATCGGCGATATGCCGCTGCTGCTGCAATCGCGCCTGCTGCGGGTGCTGCAGACGCGCGAGGTCTCGCCGCTGGGCGCGGCACGGCCCGTGCCGGTGGATTTCACGCTGGTCTGCGCCACCCACCGGCCTCTGGCCCACGAAGGGCCCGACGCCCCGGTGCGTCCCGATCTGTACTTCCGGATCGCCGAATACACCGTGACCCTCGAACCGCTGCGCGCGCGGGCGGACCGCCTGGAGCTATTGCGCGGCCTTTGGGCCGCGCAGGGCGCGGGGCCGGCCTTGCCGCCCGCCATCGAGGCGATCCTGGCCGCCTATCCCTGGCCCGGAAACTACCGGCAACTGGTCGCGGTGCTGCGCACCCTGCATGTGCTGGCGGGGCCGGCGGGCAGGGTGGACGCGGACATGCTGCCCGCCGATCTGCGCGGCGCGGCAGCCGCCGCGCCGGCGTCGGCCAGCGACCCAGCCAATCTGCAATCGATGACAGACACGGCGATCCGCAACGCGCTGGCCGCGCACGGCGGCAGCGTCAGCCGCGCGGCGCGCGCCCTGGGCGTGCACCGCAGCACGGTCTATCGGCGAGCCGCCGCGCTGGGTCTGGCCCTGCCGCGCTGACGGCGATGCCGCCGGCCGTCAGCCGATCAGGCGCGCGAGTTCCGCGCCCGGGTCCTTGGCGCGCATGAAGGCCTCGCCCACCAAGAAGGCGTCGACCTTGTGCTCGCGCATCAGCTTCACGTCTTCCGGCTTGAGGATGCCGCTCTCGGTCACGACGCGCTTGCCCGCGGGGATGCTGGGCAACAGGTCCAGAGTGGTCTGCAGACTGGTTTCGAACGTGCGCAGATTGCGGTTGTTGATGCCCAGCAGCGGCGTCTTCATCGTCAGCGCCACGTCCAGTTCCTGGGCGTCATGCACTTCCACCAGCACGTCCATGCCCAGTTCGATCGCCAGCGTTTCGTAGTCCCGCAACTGCGACGGACTGAGCGCGGCCACGATCAGCAAGACGCAGTCCGCGCCCATCGCGCGCGCGGCGATGATCTGGTAGGGATCGATGACGAAGTCTTTGCGCAGCACCGGCAGCGAGCAGGCGGCGCGGGCTTGCCGCAGGTGGTCGTGCGAACCCTGGAAGAACTGCACGTCGGTCAGCACCGACAGGCAGGCAGCGCCGTGCACGGCGTAGCTGGAGGCGATCTCGGCGGGCGCGAAGGTGTCGCGGATCACGCCCTTGGAGGGGGACGCCTTTTTGATTTCAGCGATGACGCCGGCCTTGCCCTGCGAGATCTTGTCTTCGATGGCCTGGGCAAAGCCGCGCACGTCCTGGCGCGCCTGCGCTTCGCGCAGGACTTCGGCTTCGCTGCGCATCTGGCGAGCGGCGGCGACTTCCTCGGCCTTGACGGCGAGGATCTTCGCGAGAATATCGTTCATTTCTGAAATGTCCGGGTATATGCGCAGAATTCTTCCAGCTTGGCTCGTGCCGCGCCGGTGGAAATTAGTTCAAATGCTAGCGCTAAGGCTTCGGGAATGGAATCGGCTTTGTTGCCGGCATAGATGGCAAGCCCGGCATTGAGCGCGACGATGTCGCGGGCGGCGCCCTCGACATTTTCCAGCGCCTCTATGACAAGCTCGCGCGACTGTTCGCGATTGGACACCTTGATGCTCCGGTTGGACATCATGGATAGCCCGTAGTCCTCGGGATGGATTTCATACTCGCGGATCTGGCCGTCCTTGAGTTCGCCCACCATGGTGGCGCCGCCCAGCGAGGCTTCGTCCATGCCGTCCTTGCCGTGCACCACCAGCACATGGCGCGAACCCAGGCGTTCCAGCACGCGCACCTGGATGCCGACGAGGTCGGGGTGAAATACGCCCATCAGCTGGTTGGCGGCGCCGGCCGGGTTGGTCAGCGGGCCGAGAATGTTGAAGATCGTGCGTACGGCCAGCTCTTTTCGGATGGCGGCGACGTTCTTCATGGCGCCGTGGTGGGCGGGCGCGAACATGAAGCCGATGCCGGTGGCCTGGATGCACTCCGCCACCTGCTCGGGCGTGAGCACCAGGTTGGCGCCCAGGGCTTCCAGCACGTCGGCGCTGCCGCTGGACGACGAGGCGCTGCGGTTGCCATGCTTGGCGATGGGCACGCCGGCGGCCGCCGCCACGAACATGGCGGTGGTCGAGATGTTGAACGTGTGGCTGCCGTCGCCGCCCGTGCCGCACATGTCCAGCAGGTCCTGCGGATTGGGCGTGACCACGGGAGTGGCGAATTCGCGCATGACCTGGGCCGCGGCGGTGATCTCGCCGATGGTCTCTTTTTTCACGCGCAGGCCCATCAGCAGCGAGCTGGCGATCTGCGGCGACATTTCGCCGCGCATCAGCATGCGCATCAGGTGCAGCATTTCGTCGTGGAAAATTTCGCGGTGTTCAATGCAGCGCGTCAGCGCTTCGGTGGGGGAAATCGTCACGATGCGTCCTTCTTAGGCGAGGTTCAGGAAATTTTGCAGCAGGGCATGGCCATGCTCGCTCAGCACGGATTCGGGGTGGAACTGTACCCCGTACAGCGGCAGCGTCTTGTGACGGACTCCCATGATGTCGCCGTCCGGCGCCGTGGCCGTGACCGCCAGGCAGTCCGGCAGCGTGGCGGGGTCGATCGTCAGCGAGTTGTAGCGGATGACAGTGTACGGCGTGGGCAGGCCTGCGAAGATATCGGTGCCGGTATGCGAGAGCTGGATGGTCTTGCCGTGCATGATCTGCTGGGCGCGCACGATATCGCCGCCAAAGGCCGCGCCGATGGCCTGGTGGCCCAGGCAGACGCCCAGGATGGGCTTCTTGCCGGCATATGCCTGGATCAAGGGGACCGAGATGCCGGCTTCGGCGGGAGAGCAGGGGCCGGGCGACACGCAGATCTGGTCCGGGTTCAGCGCGGCGACTTCTTCCAGCGTGATCTGGTCGTTGCGGGCCACGCGCACATCCACACCCAGTTCGCCAAAATACTGGACCAGGTTGTAGGTAAAGGAATCGTAGTTGTCGATCATCAACAGCATTTTTTTCTCCTGACAGGCCGTCCTGCGGCCCGGGCGATAGGTCGGGGCGTCGTCGCCGGGTTCAGATGGGTTCGTCCAGGCCGTGCTGCACCTGCTCGGCCGCGCGCAGCACCGCGCGGGCCTTGGCTTCGGTTTCGGCCCATTCGGCTTCGGGGTTCGAATCCGCCACGATGCCGGCGGCGGCCTGCACGTACAGCGTGCCGTCCTTGATGACGCCCGTGCGGATGGCGATGGCCACGTCCATCTCGCCGCCGTAGCTCAGGTAGCCGGCCGCGCCGCCGTAGATGCCGCGGCGCACGGGTTCCAGTTCGTCGATGATCTTCATGGCCTCGACCTTAGGCGCGCCCGTCAGCGTTCCGGCCGGGAACGATGCGCGCAGCACGTCCATGCTGCTCATGCCGGGGTTCAGGGTGCCGGTGACGTTGGACACCAGGTGCATCACGTGCGAATAGCGTTCGATCACCATGGTGTCGCTGACCTTCACCGAGCCCACCTGCGCGACGCGGCCCACATCGTTGCGCGCCAGGTCGATCAGCATGACGTGTTCGGCCACTTCCTTGGGATCGGCCTTCAGCTCGGCGGCCAGCGCCGCGTCTTCCTCGGGCGTGCCGCCGCGCTTGCGGGTACCGGCCAGCGGGCGGATGGTGATCTGCGACTTGGGCTCGCCGTTCTCGACCACGCGCTCCTGGCGCACCAGGATCTCGGGCGACGCGCCCACGACCTGGAAGTCGCCGAAGTTCCAGAAGTACATGTAGGGAGAGGGATTGAGCGACCGCAGGGCGCGGTAAAGAGAAAGCGGCGAGTCGCGGAAGGGCTTGGCGATGACCTGGCCGACCTGCACCTGCATCAGGTCGCCGGCGGCGATGTGTTCCTTGGCGCGCAGGACAGCCGCCAGGTAGTCCTCTTTCTTGAAGTCGCGCCGTTCCTCGGTCTGCATGCTGGCGTGGCTGTAGGGGATTTCCACGGGGCGGCGCAGGCGCGTGCGCAGGTCGGTCAGGCGTTGCTGCGCGCGGCTGTAGGACTCGGGCTGGCTCGGGTCGGCGTAGACCATCAGGTAGATGCGTCCGGCCAGGTTGTCCACGATGACCAGTTCATCCACATGCATCAGCATCAGGTCGGGCGTGCCGCCTTCCATGCCGGCCGGGAAGGGCTTGACCGCGGGACCGAGGCAGGGCTCGATGTGGCGCACCGTGTCGTAGCCGAAGTAGCCGGCCAGGCCGCCGCAGAAGCGCGGCATGCCGGGGCGCAGCGCCACCTTGAAACGGCTTTGGTACTGTTCGATGAAGGCCAGCGGGTCGCCCTCGTGCGTTTCGGCGACCTTGCCGTCGTGCAGCACTTCGGTGCGGGTGCCGCTGGCGCGGATCACCGTGCGCGCCGGCAGGCCGATGAAGGAATAACGGCCGAAGCGTTCGCCGCCCACCACCGATTCCATCAGGCAGGTCATGCGGCCAGCCTGCGGGCCCGCGTGCGCCAGTTTCAGGTAGATGCCCAGCGGCGTGTCCAGGTCGGCATAGGTCTCGGCCACCAGCGGAATGCGGTTGTAGCCTTGTGCCGCAAGGGCCTTGAATTCGATTTCGGTCATGTCGGGTCTCGTAAGCGGTGTTTGCTTTCGGACCGGGCGCGCAACAAAAAACCCGGTCCAGGTAACTGGTTCCGGGTTGGGCGCTGTTTACACAGTGTCGGCGCTAGGCGGCTTGAGTCGCGTCTAGGGCCGGGAAGGGAATCATCGCCACCCGGAAGACAAACGCCACCAGCGCCACGAGGCGCCGAGCATTTGGTTCTGGATGGAAACGTTCATTGTGCGTATCTGGTATTGAATTCGCGAAATTGATTTGCCGACACCGTTCAGGCTGGGACTTTCGCGGCGTTCTGGTTCTGATTCCAGAGCGCTACCCACTGAGCGGCGTTTACAAGCGTGTCAACTATACCATCGACATCCAGCTCGCGCACGTCACGGCCTTCGTTGTAGCCGTAAGGCACCACCAGCACCTGCGTGCCGGCGCTGCGGCCCGCCTGCGCGTCATTGATGGAATCGCCGATGGTCACGGCTTCGGTGACGGCCACGCCCAGCAGCTCGCAGGCATGCACGACCTGGTCGGGATCGGGCTTGCGGCGTTCGCAGGTGTCGCCGCAGACCACGGCGTCGAAAAAGCCCGCCAGGCCCGTGCGCTGCAGCAGCGGCAGCGTGAATTCGGTGGGCTTGTTGGTGACCACCGCAAGCTTCAGCCCCTGGTCGCGCATGAGCTTCAGGCCTTCGATGACGCCGGGATAGACTTGCGCGCGCTCGCCGTTGACCAGGTGGTAATGGCGGTAGAAGGCCTCGCGCGCGCGGCTGAACTCTTCCGGGGACGGGTCGGCGGCGTCCAGCGAGCCGGCCAGGCTGCGGCGGACCAGGTTGTCCACGCCCTTGCCCACGAAAGTGGCCACCACGTCTTCGCGCAGCGAGATCATGCCCAGCTCGACGCGCATGGCGTTGGCGGCATAGGCAAGGTCGGGAATGGAGTCGAGCAGGGTTCCGTCCAGGTCCAGCAGCGCGGCGCGAAAGGCGGTCATGTCAATTTCCTGAGTCTTAGATGGCGATGGTTTCGCCGATGGCGATCTGATCGCGCATGGACTTGATGATGCCGGCGTAATCCGGCTTGCCGAAGATGGCGGAACCCGCCACGAACGTATCGGCGCCCGCGGCGCGGATCTCGGCGATGTTGTCGATCTTCACGCCGCCATCCACCTGCAGAACGATTTCCTGGCCGCCGGCCTGCATCCAGGCGTCGATCCGGGCGCGGGCCTCGCGCAGCTTGTCCAGCGTGCCGGGGATGAAGCTCTGGCCGCCGAAGCCCGGGTTCACCGACATGATCAGGACCAGGTCGATTTTGTCCATCACGTAGTCCAGATAGGACAGCGGCGTGGCGGGGTTGAAGACCAGGCCGGCCTTGCAGCCGTTCTCGCGGATCAGGGACAGCGTGCGGTCCACGTGGCGGCTGGCGTCCGGGTGGAAGCTGATGTAATTGGCACCCGCCTGGGCAAACATGGGAACCAGCGCATCCACCGGCTCGACCATGAGGTGCACATCGATGGGCACTTCGACGTGGGGGCGGATCGCCGCGCACACCATCGGGCCGATGGTCAGGTTGGGGACATAGTGGTTGTCCATCACGTCCACGTGGATCCAGTCGGCGCCTGCCGCGACGACGTTGCGGACTTCTTCGCCGAGGCGGGCGAAGTCAGCCGACAGGATGCTGGGGGTGATACGGGTGGAGGCCGATTGGGTAGACATGATGTTCGGGATCGGGGAGGGCATAATGTGCCATTATTGCAGTTTGGGGCGCGGTACCGGGAACCAGCCCGTCCGGCGTCCGGGAACTGCGTCTTTCAAGCATCGGCGCCGGTACCGGCCCGCCGCGTGCAGCCACACAGGAAAGGACTGTGAAACCTTACGACCTGAGCGTCTCCGTCTCTCCGCGCTTCGTGCCCGAACAGTCCGATCCCGGCGAGCAGCAGTTCGTGTTCGCCTACACCGTCCGCATCACCAATACGGGCGAACATCCCGCCCAGGTGATCAGCCGCCACTGGATCATCACCGACGGTAACCAGCGCGTCCAGGAAGTGCGCGGGCTGGGCATCGTGGGCCAGCAGCCGCTGCTGGCGCCCGGCGAGACCTTCGAATACACCAGCGGCTGTCCCTTGCCCACGCCGGTGGGCACGATGCGCGGCACCTACCACTGCGTCGGCGAAAACGGGATCCCCTTCGAGGTGCCGATCGCCGAATTCGTCCTGGCCATGCCCCGCACCTTGCATTGAATTGGTTCGGCCATCCGTTGCACGTTTTTCGATCTGCCCATGAAGCGAATTCTTAGTCTGTCCGTGTTGCCGGTCCTGCTGGCGGCATGCTCCACCCCCTCCGATATCCCTCCCGAATCCGGCCAGCCCGACACCCCGGGCGTGCGCGTGCCGGCGGCCGACGGCCCGCTCGTGGTGCCGTCGCTGTCGGCGTTGCCCGATACGCCCGCGCGCAACCTCGCGGGCAAGTTCAAGCCCGGCACCTGGTCCGAGATGCCCGGCTGGACCACTGACGATCTGTCCCAGTTCTGGCCCCTTTTCCTGCGCAACTGCAAGGGCCTGATGCGGCCCACCAGCGGTAACCTCGCCGCGCCCGCGCGCGCCGCGCCGCGCGCCTGGCAGCCGGTCTGCGCCGCCGCCGTGGATCCGTCCCGCGCACCGACCGCCGGCGACGGCGAGGCCGTGCGCCGCTTTCTGCAGACCTATCTGCAGCCCTGGCGCCTGAATGCCGCCGACGGCAAGCCGGCCGCCAATACGGTGACGGGCTACTACGAGCCCCTCGTCCGCGGGTCGCGCCGCCAAGGCGGGATCTACCAATGGCCGTTGTACGCCGTGCCCGCCGATCTGCTTACGATCGACCTGGGCGCGGTCTATCCCGACCTGGCCGGCAAGCGCGTGCGCGGCAAGCTGGAAGGCAAGCGCGTGGTGCCCTACGACACCCGCGCGGCCATCGAATCCTCCGGCCGCCGTCCGCCCGTGGTGGTGTGGGTGGACGATCCCGTGGACAACTTCTTCCTGCAGGTGCAGGGGTCGGGCCGCGTCCAATTGACCGACGGCCCCGATGCGGGCAAGACCATCCGCGTGGCGTACGCCGACCACAACGGCCAGCCTTACGTGTCCATCGGCCGCTGGCTGATCGACCGCGGCGAATTGACCGCCGATCAGGCGTCCATGCAGAACATCCGCGCGTGGGCGCAACGCAATCCCAAGCGCGTGCAGGAAATGCTCAACGCCAACCCCGCCGTGGTGTTCTTCCGCGAAGAGCCGGTGATCGATCCCGAGCAGGGGCCGAAGGGCGCCTACGCCATCCCGCTGGCGCCCAGGCGGTCGGTGGCGGTGGACGCGACCTTCGTGCCGCTGGGCACGCCGGTGTACCTGGCCACGACCCACCCGGCCTCCGACCGTCCGCTGCAGCGCCTGGTGTTCGCGCAGGACACGGGCACGGCCATCCGGGGCGCGGCGCGCGCCGACTTCTATTGGGGTTACGGCGAAGAAGCCGGCCAGCAGGCCGGCCGCATGAAACAGCGCGGCCAGATGTGGGTGCTGTGGCCCAAGCAAGCCGGGGAGCCTTCCGCAAGATGAGCCATCAGATCGTAGTTTGCGGGGCGGGCATCGTCGGCCTGTCCACCGCGCTGGCCTTGGCCCGGCGCGGCCAGCGCGTGGCCGTGCTGGCGCCGCGCGCGTCCGTGCCGGCTGCCGATCCCAACCGCTATCACCCGCGCGTCTACGCCATCTCGCCCGCCAGCCAGCGCTTTCTGGCCGAGCTGGGCGTGTGGGATGCCATGCCCGCCGCCCGGCTGATGCCGGTCCAGGCCATGGAGATCCACGGCGACGCCGACGGGCAGGTCAACCTGAACGCCTGGCAGGCCGCACTGCCGCAGCTTGCCTGGATCGTGGAATCCGGCGAGATCGAACGTGTGTTGATCCAGGCCGTGCGCATGTTCGGCATCCCCTGGCTGGAAGACCGTTGCACCGGCTACCAGAACGGCGCCATCGACACCGAAAGCGGCGCCCGCATCCAGGCCGAACTATTCGTCGGAGCCGACGGCTCGGCGTCGCCGCTGAGAACCGCGGCGGGACTGAAACACGAATCCGTGTCCTATCACGACACGGGCCTGGTGGCGCACCTGGACGCGGAACGCCCGCATCAGGGCACCGCTTTCCAATGGTTCCGCGACGACGGCGTGCTGGCCCTGCTGCCGCTGCCCGACACCGCGGACGGGCCGCAGGTTTCCATGGTCTGGTCCATGCGCGACGAGCGCGCCCAGGCCTTGCTGGCGCTGCCGGCCGAAGAACAGGCCGCGCGGCTCGAAACGCTGCTTGCCGAAGCGGCCGAGGGCCGCCTGGGCCGCCTGAAGGTCCGCAGCAAACTGCATGGGTTCCCCCTGACGCTGGAACGCGCCCAGATGGTCGCGCCCGGCATTGCGCTGGCCGGAGACGCAGCGCACCGCCTGCATCCGCTGGCCGGCCAGGGCCTGAACCTGGGCTTGGGCGACGTCGAGGCGCTGGCCCGCATCGTCGCGGGCCGCGAGCCCTACCGCGAGGCCGGCGACCTGCGCGTCCTGCACCGCTATCAGCGGGCGCGGGCCGAACCGGTGCTGGCCATGCGCCTGGCCACCGACGGCCTGCACAAGCTGTTCGGATCGCAGGCGACGCCGCTGGTCTGGCTGCGCAACGCCGGCATGCATTGGGTCGAGCGGGCGCCACTGCTCAAGCGGCGCCTCATCGCCGGGGCGTCGGCCAACTAGCAATGCCCCAGGGTTCCTGGTGGAACCTTGAGGGTGCGCGGACGTCTGATAAGGACAACCCCACCCTCGCGGGCGCCCTGCCGACGCCACCGGTCCCAAGCCCGGATCGGTTACGCTTTCCACCAAAGAACACGATAGACAAGTACAGGAGTACTGATGAAATTCCGCATATCCGCCGCCCTGGCGGCTTGTTTCCTGGCCGGTGGCCTGGGCTTGTCCGGCCATGCCGCGGCCCAGGGCAGCAAGACCGTTTCCACGCAGTCCGTGGGGCAAGCGGCCAAAGGCGAAAAAAGCGTGTCCACCACCGAACTGGATCCCGTGTCGGCTGCCGTCAAAGACCGCTTTCAGCAGCGTTTCACCGGCATGGATGTCACCACGGTGCGCCGCACGCCTTACGGGTTGTTCGAAGTGCAACTGGGCATGGACCTGATCTACACCGACGAAGGGGTCACCTGGGTCATGGAAGGCCCGCTGATAGACGCCATGACGCGCCGCGACGTCACCCGCGAATCCCAGGAAAAGCTCAGCGCCGTCACGTTCGACCAATTGCCCCTGGAACTGGCCATCAAGCAGGTCAAGGGCGACGGTTCACGCAAGGTCGCGATCTTCGAGGATCCCAACTGCGGCTACTGCAAGCAGTTGCGCAAGACCCTGGAAGATGTGGACAACCTTACCGTCTATACCTTCCTCTATCCCATTCTTTCCCCGGATTCCAAGGTGAAGGTGCGCGACGTCTGGTGCGCCAAGGACCAGGGCAAGGCCTGGGACGACTGGATGCTGCGCGGCCAGAAGCCCGCCACCGCCAAGTGCGATGTGCCCGAGGACAAGCTGCTGGCCCTGGGCCAGCAACTGATGGTGCGCGGCACGCCGACCCTGTTCTTTGCCGATGGCTCGCGCATCAGCGGCGCGCTGCCGCTGGACCAACTCAAAGCCCGTTTGAACTGACCGGCGCCAGTCGCGCCGGCCGGGTGGCTGGCGCGACAGGCGCCACCCATCCGGAGACAACACTTGAAAATCGCAATACTCGACGATTACCACGACGTAGCCCGGCGCTATGCGGATTGGACCTCGCTGGGCGGTGACGCCGAGGTGCAGATCTTCAACAACTTCATTCCCGACGATCAGGTCGAGGCCTCGCTCGAGCCCTTCGACGTGATTGTCGCCATGCGCGAGCGCACGCCGTTTCCCGCCGCGCGCATCCGGGCGCTGCCCAGGCTGCGCCTGCTGATCACCACGGGCATGCGCAACAACGCCATCGACATGCAGGCCTGCAGCGAGCAGGGCATCGTCGTGTGCGGCGCGCCCGGCAGCGCCGACGCCAACACCGCCACGGCCGAGCTGGCCTGGGCGCATATCCTGGGCCTGTTCAAGCATCTGCCCGCCGAAGACGCGGCCATGCGCCGCGGCATGTGGCAGACGGCGATGCCCGAACCGCTGGCGGGCAAGCGCCTGGGCGTGGTGGGCCTGGGCAAGCTGGGCGCGGCGGTGGCCAAGGTCGGCCTGGCCTTCGGCATGGACGTGGTGGCCTGGAGCCCCAATCTGACCGGCGAGCGCGCGCAGGCCGCCGGGGTGGCGCGCGTGGACAAGCATGAACTCTTTGCCACGTCCGACGTCGTGAGCCTGCACCTGATCCTGTCCGAACGCAGCCGTCATGTGGTGGACGCGGCGGCGCTGGCCGCGATGAAGCCCTCCGCCTACCTCGTGAACACGTCGCGCGCTGGCCTGGTCGACCACGAAGCGCTGATGGATGCGCTGGTGAAGTTCCGCATCGCGGGCGCGGGCCTGGACGTCTACCCCGAAGAACCCCTGTCCCCCACCGACACGGTGCGCGACCTGGACAACGTGATCCTGACGCCGCACCTGGGCTACGTCAGCCGCGAGAACTTCGAGGCGTTCTACCAGAACGCGCTGGAAGCGGTGAAGGCCTGGAAGGCGGGCACGGCGATCCGCGTGCTGAACGCCTGATACGGCGTCCGTGCAAACAAAAGGGGCTGCGCAGGCAGCCCCTTTCTTTTTGCAGCCGACGTTATCAACCGCGCGAGAACATCACCTTCTTTTCAATGATCGCGCCCGGCTCCAGGGCTTGGGGCGTATCGCCGCAGGCCTCGTCCGCGTCCTCGCCGGGATCGACCGCGTCAAACGCCGTGTCGCCGTTGGCGTCCGGCACGCCGGTGGGCTTCAGGCCCACGAAGTCGAACAGGTCCCGGTCCATCAGATGCGACGGCACCACGCGCGACAGCGCATTGAACACGTTCCAAGAACGGCCCGGATGCTGCCTGTCCCATTCCTTGATCATGCGGCCCACTTCCTTGCGCTTCAGGTTCTCTTGCGAGCCGCAGAGATTGCAGGGAATGATGGGAAACTGCTTCAACTCCGCATAGGCGATCAGATCGGTTTCGGCGATGTACGCCAGCGGCCGGATCACCGTGTGGCGGCCGTCGTCAGACACCAGCTTGGGCGGCATGCCCTTGGCCTTGCCGCCGTAGAACAGGTTCAGGAAGAACGTGGCCAGGATGTCGTCGCGGTGATGGCCCAGCGCGATCTTGGTGGCGCCCAGCTCGGACGCGACGCGGTACAGGATGCCGCGGCGCAGGCGCGAACAGAGCGAGCACATGGTCTTGCCCTCTTCCAGCACGCGCGTGACGATGGAATACGTGTCCTGCGTCTCGATGTGGAAGGGCACGCCCAGGTCTTTCAGATACTGCGGCAGGATGTGGTCGGGAAAACCGGGCTGCTTCTGGTCCAGATTGACCGCGATCAGCTCGAACCGGAACGGCGCGCGCTTCTGAAGCTGCAACAGGATATCCAGCATGGCATAGGAATCCTTGCCGCCCGACAGGCAGACCATCACGCGGTCGCCCTCTTCGATCATGTTGTAGTCGGACAGGGCGCGGGTGGTCTCGCGCGCCAGGCGCTTGGACAGCTTGTTGGCTTCATGGCGCGCTTTTTCGTCGGCGGGCGTGCGCCATTGCACGCCGGGGGGAGCGATATCGTTCATGGTCAGCGGGTGATCTGGATTTCCACGCCCACCGCCGCACAGTCGGAGAAGGCCATGGGCTTGCTGATGCGCAGGCGCAGCGAGCGGATTTCCTGGAAGTCCGCCAGGAGTCGCGCGGCCACCTGCTCGGACAGGGTCTCGATCAGGTTCACGTGCGCCTGCGTGCATTCCTCGACGATGGCCTCGCGCAGGCGGCGATAGTCCAGGACGCTGTGGATGTCGTGGTCGTCGACCGAGCGCTGGATGTCCACGTCGAAGTCGGCGTCGACATGCAGGGGCTGGGTGGCGCGGCGCTCGTGCTCGAGGATGCCGATGCGGGCGTCGAGCGCAAGCCCGGAAAGAATGATGCGGCGAGTGGGCATGATGGAAACCTGGGTGGAATAGCCGGAATTGTAAGGCGGCGGCGGGACGGGGGTGGCGCGCTGGCTACAATCCGGCCATGTCCGGGCGCCCGCGAGGCGCCGGCGCGGTCAATAAGGGGTGAAATGCAACAGATGCACGATTCGGTCATTGTAGGCGGCGGCCCGGCCGGCGCTTCCTGCGCTTTGTGGCTGGCGCGCCTGGGCCTGTCCCCGCTGCTGGTCGAGGCCAGCGCCCGCCTGGGCGGCCTGGGCAATGACAACCCGTTCGCCGACGACTGGATTGCCGTGCTGCCCGGAGTGACCGGCCAGCAGGTGGCGGCCAACATCGACGCCAGCGTGCGTGCCGCCGGGGTGCCCCTGCGCCTGGAAACCCGCGTGACCGCCGTCCGGCCCTGCAAGGGCGGCATCGAGGCCACGCTGACCGGCCTGGCGGGCGAGGAATCCCTGGTGCGGGCGCGCACGCTGGTCATCGCCTCCGGCGTGCGTGCCAAGGGCCTGCCGGAACATCCGCCCGGCGCATCGTGGCCCGGCGTGCTGATCGGCCCGGGTTCGCCCATCGTGGCGCAGGACTACTCCGGCTTGTCCGTGGCCGTGCTGGGTGGCGGCGACAACGCCTTCGAAAACTACGTGTACGTGCGCAACCGCGGCGCGCGCGCCGTTCATCTCTATGCCCGCAGCGTGCGCGCCCAGCAGCAATGGGTGACGCGCGCCGGCCAGGAAGGCGTGCGCATCGGCCCGTACCAGGTCGACCCGGCCACCCGCAGCGTCGACGGCCGGCAGTACGACCTGATCCTGGTCTTCTACGGCTGGGAGCCCCAGGCGGCCTTTGCCGACGGATTGCGGCTCGCCCGCGACGAGCGCGGCTACATCCGCACCGATTTCGCCACCGCCGAAACCAGCGTGCCCGACATCTACGCCGTGGGCGAGGTGGCGCACCGCATGCATCCCTGCGTGGTGACGTCGATGGCGGACGGGGTGGTGGCCGCCAAGGCCATCCAGCGGCGCTGGGAGCGGGCGGGGGAGTAGCCGCACGCTGGTGACGTCCGGGCCAGAGCCGCACGCGGCCAGCGCGGGGACGCTTTCAGCGCGGCGCCAGGAACGTCAGCACCGCCTCCAGGAATTCGGCGGGCCGCTCGATATTCGACAGATGCACCGCCGGCAGGACCAGAAGCTTTGCGCCAGGCACCGCCGCCGCGATGAATTCGCCGTGGCTGGCCGCCGTCACCGTGTCGTCGCGGCCGGCGATCACCAGCGTGGGCCGCGGGATCAGCGCGATCGTGCGCCGCAGATCCATGTCGCGCACCGCCGCGAACGCGCCCGCCAGGCCATGGCGGTCGGTGGCCAGCAGCATGGCGCGGAACGCGCCGATGACCGGGCCGCCCGCTTGCAGCATCGGCGCCGGGAACCAGTTGCCCAGGAACATCGCGGCGGTGTCCGTCATGTCGGGCGCCTGCAGGGTGGCGGCGATGCGTTCGTCCCACTGCGGCGCGGGGCCCAGATAGGCCGAGGTATTGGCAAGGATCAGGCGGTCGACGCGGCCGGGCGCATGCACGCCCAGCCACTGCCCGACCATCCCGCCCAGCGACAGGCCCAGGAAGTGCGCGCGTCCGATGTCCAGGCCGTCCATCAGCTCGATGACGTCGCGGCCAAGCCGGTCCAGCGAATAGGCGCCCTGGGGCACGCCGGATGCGCCATGCCCGCGTGTGTCGTAGCGCAGCACCCGGAAAGCGCGGGACAGCGCGGGTATCTGCTCGTCCCACATGTGCAGCGTGGTGCCGATGGAGTTCGACAGGACCAGCACGGGCAAGCCGGCGTCGCCATCGAACCGATAGGCGATGCGGGCGCCGTCGCCCGTGGTGAAGAACAAGTGGTTCGGCATGGCGAATCTTCCTTGTGTAGGGGATGACTCACAGCGTAGTTGCGCCGCCTTAAGGAAAAAATTACAAAGTTCGCACAGTCTTTGTCGGAAAAGCTGAAATGAGCGAATTCACCCTGCATGACCTGCAGTGCTTTGACGCCGTGGTGCGCGGAGGCGGGTTTCAGGCGGCCGCCACGGCGCTGCACCGCTCCCATCCGGCGGTGTTCGCCGCTGTCGCCAAGCTGGAGCGCCAGCTTGGCCTGGCGCTGCTGGACCGAAGCGGCTATCGCGTCCGCCCCACGCCGGCCGGGACCTCATTCCACCGCCGCGCGCAAACGCTGCTGCGCGAACTGGAAGGTCTGCGCACCCACGCCGCGCAACTGGCGATGGGCGAGGAAAGCGAACTGCGCGTGGTGGTCGGGGACTTCTGCCCCAGACCGGAAATCCTGGGGCTGCTCAGCCGCTTCTTCGCGCAGTGCCCCGCGACACGGCTGCACCTGCATTTCGAGGCCGTGGGCGGTCCGCAAGAGCGCTTGCTGGACGGGGAAGCGGACCTGATCCTGCACCGCGTGGACAAGCGCGATCCGCGCATCGAATGGCTGGACCTGGCCCAGGTGCCGTTCATCCCGGTCGCGGCCCCGGCCTATCTGCCCGAGCCCCTTGCGCGGGCAGCCACGCCGCGCGCGCTGCGCGACTACACGCAGTGCGTCATGCGCGACACCGCCCGGCATACGCCGGCGCGCGACTATTTCATGATCGAAGGCGCGCCGCAGTGCACCGTGCCGGACCAGCTCATGAAGAAGGAAATCATTTTGCAGGGGATGGGGTGGGGGCATCTGCCGCGTTTCCTGATCGATGCCGAATTGCGCGATGGGCGGTTGCAGTCCATCGCCAGCCGCCATCTGCCCGGCAGCACCGAGGAACTGGTGGCGGCGCGGCGCGGCGACCGGCCGCAGGGTCCCGTCCTGACCCGCCTGTGGCAGCACCTTCAGGACGCATCCGGCGCCATGCAAACGCGCTGAGCCGCGGGCGCAAGACAAGGGCTGGCGCCCGCGCTCTTAAGCTCAGGCGAAGCCACACCTCCAGATTCCAGAATAGGCATTTGTCCGCGCCGCGCCCACACTGCTGCTCACAAGTTGATCAATCGATGATCACGCTGGGAGACAAGCATGAAGTGCGCGCATCGCTGGCTGACCGCCGGCGCGATGGCCTTCGCCATCGCGAGTCCGGCGCTGGCCGCATGGCCCGAGCGGCCCATCACCCTCATCATTCCCGCCGCGCCCGGCGGCACCACCGACATCTCGGCGCGACTGATCGCGGACAAGCTGTCCGCCAAATTAGGCCAGCAGGTCATCGTCGAAAACCGCGCGGGCGCGGCCGGCATCATCGGCGCGCAGGCGCTGGCGCGTGCCAAGCCCGATGGCTACACGCTGCTGATGGGCAACATCGGCCCCAACGCCATCAACTACGCCCTCTACAAGACGCTGCCCTACAAGGCCGCCGACTTCGCGCCCGTGACGCTGGTGATCTCGGTGCCCAACGTGCTGGTCGTGAACGAGGCCTCTTCCGCCCGTTCGGTGGCCGACCTGCTGGCCCAGGCCAGGCAGGATCCGGCCAAGGTGTCCTTCGGCAGTTCCGGCGCGGGCCAGTCGCCGCACCTGTCGGCTGAACTCTTCAAGCAGCGCGCCGGCATTCCCGGCACGCATGTGCCCTACAAAGGCGCAGGCCCCGCCGTGGCCGCGCTGCTGGGCCAGCAATTCACCTTCATGATCGACAACCTGCCCAGCTCCATGCCGTTCATCCAGTCCGGCAAGCTGCGCGCGCTGGCTGTCACAAGCGACCGGCGCCTGGCCGAGCTGCCCGACGTGCCGACCATGGCCGAGGCCGGCGTGAAGGACATGGTGGTCACCGCCTGGTTCGGCCTGGTCGCGCCCGCGGGCACGCCGCGCGAAGCCATCGACAAACTCTACGCCGCCACCCGCGACGTGGTGCGCAGCCCCGACATCAGCGAGCGCTTCAAGGCCATGGGCGGGCAGGCCGGCGGCAACACCCCGGCGGAGTTCGCGGCCTTCATCGACCAGGAACGCGCCCGCTGGAAACAGATCGTGGACGCGGCGGGCCTTGCACAGGAGCAATGAGTGATCGACAAGATACAAGCATCCATGGCCGAGGCCGTGGCGGTGATCCCCGACGGCGCCTCGGTGCTGGTGGGCGGCTTCGGCGAAGCGGGCGTGCCCTACGAACTGCTGCAATGCCTGGCGGAATCGGGGCGGCGCGATCTGACCATCATCTCCAATAACGCCGGTACCTTCGAACGCGGCATCGCCGCGCTGCTGATACGCAAGCAGGTCAGGAAGATCATCTGCTCGCATCCGCGGCCACCCAACTCCGAGGCTTTTGCCCGCGCCTTCCGCGCCGGCGAAGTCGACCTGGAGTGCGTGCCCCAGGGCACCCTGGCCGAACGGCTGCGCGCCGCGGGCGCGGGGCTGGGTCCCTTCTACACCCCCACCGGCTACGGCACGGAATTGGCGCAGGGCCGCCACCAGGAAGTCATCGACGGCGTGGGCTATGTGCTGGAGCAGCCCTTGCGGGGCGACTACGCGCTGATCCGCGCGCACCTGGGCGATCGCTGGGGCAACCTGATGTACCGGCACGCGGCCCGCAACTTCAACCCCGTGATGTGCATGGCCGCAGGCCACGCCATCGCGCAGGTCGACGAGGTCGTGCCGCTGGGCACCTTCGTGCCCGAGCAGGTCATGACGCAGGGCATCTTCGTGAAATCCGTGGTGCGGGTGGAGGCCTGACATGCAAGAGATCATCGGCTTGACCCGCCAGCAGATCGCGCAACTGCTGGCCAGCGATATTCCGGACGGCTCCATCGTCAACCTGGGCATCGGCATGCCGACCCTGGTGGGCGACCATCTGCCCGCCGGCCGCGAGATCCTGCTGCACAGCGAGAACGGCATCCTGGGCATGGGGCCCGCCGCCGCCGGCGCGGACGTGGACCCGGACCTGATCAACGCCAGCCGCCAGCCCATCACCTTGCTGGAAGGCGCCTCCATCACCGAGCACACCGTGTCGTTCGCCATGATGCGCGGCGGCCACCTGGACTACGCCGTGCTGGGCGCGTTCCAGGTCTCGGAGCAGGGCGACCTGGCCAACTGGAAGACCGACGCGGCCGACGCCATACCCGCCGTGGGCGGGGCGATGGACCTGGCCGTGGGCGCCAAGCAGGTGCTGGTCACCATGGAACACCGCGGCCGCGACGGATCGCCCAAGGTGCTCAGGCAATGCACCTATCCGCTGACCGGCAAGGGCGTGGTGACGCGCATCTATACCGACCTGGCCGTGATCGACGTGACGCCCGAGGGCCTGCGGGTCCATGCGATGAAAGCGGGCGTCAGCGAAGCTTTCCTGCGCTCGGTGACCGGCGCGCCGCTGCATTTCCCGAACACGCCGCGCACCATCGTGCTGGATGGCGCGGGCGCTCCCCGCTACGACTGAGGTCTTGCGCCCGCCCCGGGCAAAGGAGTTTTCGATGATCCGTTCGATCCTGGCAGCCCTCTCGGCGGGCGTGCTCTGCGTGGGGGCGGCGCACGCCGCACCCACCTACCCCGACAAGCCCATCACTCTGCTGATTCCGTATCCGCCCGGCGGCAGCGCCGACATGCTGGCCCGCCCGCTGGGCGCCGAACTGCAGAAGAAGTGGGGCCAGCCGGTGGTGCTGGAATACAAGCCGGGCGCGGGCGGCGCGATCGCCTCCGCCCAGCTCGCGCGCGCCAAGCCCGACGGCTACACGCTGCTGATGGTGCTGGCGGCGCACACCATCAACCCCAGCCTGTATCCCTCGCTGCCCGACGACACGCGCAAGGACTTCGCGCCGGTATCGCTCGTCGCCACCTTGCCCATGCTGGTCGCCGCGCCGCTGGCCACGCCCGCCAACTCCATTCCCGAACTGATCGCCTACGGCAAGAGCCATCCGGGCAAGCTCAGCTTCGCGTCGGCGGGCAACGGCAATACCAGCCATCTGGCGGCCGAGATGTTCAAGAACCAGACGGGCGCCGACATGATGCACGTTCCCTACAAAGGCAGCGGCCCCGCGGTCGTGGCCCTGCTGGGCGGCGAGGTCTCGCTGATGTTCGACAGCATCTCCACGTCGCTGCCGCAGGTGCAGGCAGGCAAGCTGAAGGCCATCGCGGTCACCGGAGAACGCCGCTCGCCGCTGCTGCCCAACGTGCCGACCGTCGCCGAAAGCGTGCCCGGCTTCGTGGTGAACGGCTGGTACGGGGTACTGGCACCGGCGGGGACGCCGGCGGCGGTGGTGGATGCGTTGAGCAAGGGAATTGCGGAGGCGGTTGCGGTGCCGGGGTTGAAGCAGCAGCTTGGCGGGTATGGGTATGAGGTGGTGGGGTCTACGCCGGAGGAGTTCGGGGCGCATATCGATCGGGAGCTGGTGGCTTGGAAGAAGGCGGTGGAGGTGTCGGGGGCTAAGGTGAATTGACGGGGTTTTATTGCGTTTGAGGTTTTGTGGATTACGGTTGTGATTTTGGTTTTGGAGGCTGGGTGAGCGGATTTTGGCCGGTTAGTGGGGGGCGGTGATCTTTTTGGGGATTGGTGTTCTGGGTGGGTTCAGTGCTTTGTAGGTTCGAGGTCTTTGGAGGTACTTGTCGAAGATCTTCGTAGGTACCGGTCCAAGATCTTCGTAGGTCGCCCGGCGGCGCGGTCGCCGTGGGAGTGTCAGTATTTTTGTGTTTGAGGCAGTAAAAGCCTGATCGTTGTTTGGATCAGGCCTATTGATGCTATCTCAGCGATACGGGTCAGTGAAGCGAATCACGGCGAACTGATTCATAGCGGCCTTCCAGTCGTGTGTGGCGCTGCCCCAGGCCCCAGTGATGTTGCGTAGGACCAGCCACAGCAGCTTGGTGGCGGCCTCGTCGCTCGGGAAGTGGCCCCGCGTTTTCACCGCCCGGCGCAACTGCGCGTTGATGCTCTCGATGGCATTGGTGGTGTAAATCACCTTGCGGATCGCTGGCGGGAACGTGAAGAACGGGATCACGCGGTCCCAGGCCCGGCGCCATGCGTCAGCGATCGGCGCGTAGCGCTGGCCCCAAGGGCCTTGCTCGAACTGCACGAGCGCGGCCAGCGCCGCCTCAACGGTCGCCGCCGTGTAGATCGGCTTCAGAGCCGCAGCCACCGTCCGGCGCTCCTTCCAGCTGGCGTAGTCCAGGCTGGAGCGGATCAGGTGCACGATGCAAGTCTGCAGCGTCGTGGCCGGGAACACCGCGTTCAGCGACTGCTCCATGCCCTTCAAGCCATCGGTGACGGCGATCAGGATGTCCTGGGTGCCGCGGGTCTTGAGCTCGTTGAACACCTTCATCCAGAACTTGGCGCCCTCGGTCTGCTCGATCCAGAGGCCCAGGATGTCACGCGTGCCATCTGGCAACACCGCCAGCGCCAGATACACCGCCTTGTTGCGCACCACGCCGTCCTCGCGGATCTTGACCCGCAGCGCATCGAAGAACACCACCGGATACATGGTCTCCAAGGGCCGGGTCTGCCAGGCCGTGACCTCGTCCATCACCGCGTCGGTCACGGAGCTGATGAACTCCGGCGAGACTTCTGTCCCGTATTGCTCGGCCAGGAACCCTTGGATCTCGCGCACCGTCATGCCACGGGCGTACATCGCGATGATCTTGTCGTCGAACCCGGTGAAGCGGCGCTCGTGCTTGGGGATCAGGATCGGCGCGAAGCTGCCGTCGCGGTCGCGCGGGATCTCCACCCGCAGCGGCCCGTCATCGGTCAGGACCGTCTTGCGACTCTTGCCGTTGCGCTGGTTGGTGGCCTGCTCGGGGCGCTCGCCGCCCGCCGGATAGCCCAGATGGTGGCCCAATTCCGCGCCCAGGGCCCGTTCGATCAGCGCCTTCTTGAACGCCATCGACAGGTCCTGCACCGCCTCGGCGGTCATCGGGCCTTTGACGAATTGATCAACCAGCTCGGCGGGAATCGCCGGCAGTTCTCTCAGCGGTGTCTTTGTCTTGGTAGCCATACATGCTCCTTGAGCAACATGTTAGGCCTCAAACACAAAATTTATGACACTCCCG
>NZ_LMIU01000024.1 GCF_001428845.1 Achromobacter sp. Root83
CCGGCAACGGCCGTGCCCACATTGCCCGCCTGGCCATTGACCTGCGAGACATGGAGGGCGTCGCCGTCCGGATCGGTGTCATTGGCCAGCACGCCGTTCTCGGCGTCCACGTTCAGGGCGTTGTCTTCGTCGGTCGCGCCATTGTCGGCGACGGCGGTGGGCGCCGGGTTGGCGACGTCCCACGAGAAGTCTTGCGACACCGATGCGCCGCTCTTGTCGGTGGCAGTGATGGTGACGGCATAGACGCCGTGCTCGCCGCCTTGTGAGGCGGACTTGTCCAGGGTGCCCGAGATGATGCCGGTGGCCGGATCGATCGTCAGGCCCGGGGGCAGGCCGGTGGCCGAGAACGTCAGCTTGTCGCCGGTGTCCACGTCGGAGAACTGGTCGGAGATATCAACCGGGATGATGGCTTGGCCGTCGTTGCTGGCCTGGTCGTCCAGCGTCACGTCCGGGTTGAGGATGGGGGTGTCGTTGGTGCCGGTGATGGTAACGGTCAGAGTGGCCGTGCTGGTGCCGCCTTGGCCGTCCGAGACGGTGTAGGTGATCGAGCTGGTGGCGGTCTCGCCGGCGGGCAGGCTGTTGAAAGCCGAGCCCGGGTTGAAGCTGTAGGAGCCGTCGGCGTTCAGCGTGAAGGTGCCGCCGCCTACGCCGGCAACGGCCGTGCCCACGTTGCTCGTCTGGCCATTCACCTGCGAGACAAACAGCGTGTCGCCGTCCGGATCGGTGTCATTGGCCAGCACGCCGTCCTTGGCGGTGACGCTGAGCGCCGTGCCTTGGTCGGTGTCGCCGCTGTCGGCGGTGGCGGTCGGCGCCGGGTTCTTGACGTCCCACGAGAAGTCTTGCGACACCGATGCGCCGCTCTTGTCGGTGGCGGTGATGGTGACGGCATAGACGCCATGCTCGCCGCCTTGTGAGGCGGACTTGTCCAGGGTGCCGGAGATGATGCCGGTATCCGGATCGATGGTGGCGGTGATGGTGACGGCATAGACGCCATGCTCGCCGCCTTGTGAGGCGGACTTGTCCAGGGTGCCGGAGATGATGCCGGTRTCCGGRTCGATGGTCAGGCCCGGGGGCAGGCCGGTGGCCGAGTAGGTCAGCTCGTCGCCGGTGTCGGCATCGGTGAACTGTTCGGAGATGTCGACGGGGGTGATGRGTTSGCCGTCGTTGTTGGCCTGGTCGTCCAGCGTCACGCCCGGGGTGAGGGTGGGGGTGTCGTTGGTGCCGGTAATCTCAACCGTCAGGGTGGCCGTGCTGGTGCCGCCTTGGCCGTCCGAGACGGTGTAGGTGATCGAGCTGGTGGCGGTCTCGCCGGCGGGCAGGCTGTTGAAGGCCGAGCCCGGGTTGAAGCTGTAGGAGCCGTCGGCGTTCAGCGTGAAGGTGCCGCCGCCCASGCCGGCAACGGCCGTGCCCACATTGCCCGCCTGGCCATTGACCTGCGAGACATGGAGGGCGTCTCGATGGTCAGGCCCGGGGGCAGGCCGGTGGCCGAGTAGGTCAGCTCGTCGCCGGTGTCGGCATCGGTGAACTGTTCGGAGATGTCGACGGGGGTGATGAGTTGGCCGTCGTTGTTGGCCTGGTCGTCCAGCGTCACGCCCGGGGTGAGGATGGGGGTGTCGTTGGTGCCGGTGATGGTGATCGTCAGGGTGGCGGTATCCGTCGCGCCCTGCGCATCCGCGACCGTGTAGGTGATCGAGGTGGTGGCGGTCTCGCCGGCGGGCAGGCTGTTGAAGGCCGAGCCGGGGTTGAAGCTGTAGGTGCCGTCGGCGTTCAGCGTGAAGCTGCCGCCGTGGGAACCCGCCACAGCCGCGCCGACGCTGGCCGCGCTGCCATTGACCTGCGAGACGTGCAGCGCATCGCCATCGGGATCGGTGTCGTTGCCGAGCACGCCTTCGGCGCGGTGGTCCACCTTCAGCGTCTCGGCCTGGCCGGTTTCGCCATTGTCGTCGACGGCGATGGGTTCGGGATTGCCGACCTTCCAGACAAAGGTCTGCGAGACCGTGGCGCCCGACGAGTCGGTGGCCGTCACGGTGATCTTGTATTCGCCCTTCACGCCGGTGTTGGTGTGATCGGAAGCCCATTTGGCAAGCTGACCGGTGAAGGTGCCCGTGGCCGTGTCGAACGTCAGCCCGCCGGGCACATGGTCGACCGAGTAGGTCAACACATCGCCGCTGTCCACATCACTGAAGAAGCCGGACAGGTCGTAGTTGACCTCATCGCCGTCCATGTTGTCCTGATTGTCCAGCGTCACGACAGTCGGTGCGTCGTTCGCGCCGGTAATCTCAACCGTCAGGGTGGCCGTGCTGGTGCCGCCTTGGCCGTCGGAGACGGTGTAGGTGATCGAGCTGGTGGCGGTTTCACCGACCGGCAGGCTTTGGAAGGCCGAGCCGGGGTTGAAGCTGTAGGAACCGTCGGCGTTCAGCGTGAAGGTGCCGCCGCCCAGGCCGGCAACGGCCGTGCCCACATTGCCCGCCTGGCCATTGACCTGCGAGACATGGAGGGCGTCGCCGTCCGGATCGGTGTCATTGGCCAGCACGCCGTTCNCCGTCGGCGTTCAGCGTGAAGGTGCCGCCGCCCAGGCCGGCAACGGCCGTGCCCACATTGCCCGCCTGGCCATTGACCTGCGAGACATGGAGGGCGTCGCCGTCGGGATCGGTGTCATTGGCCAGCACGCCGTTTTCGGCGTCCACGTTCAGGGCGTTGTCTTCGTCGGTCGCGCCTTCGTCGGCGACGGCGGTCGGCGCCGGGTTGGCGACGTCCCACGAGAAGTCTTGCGATACCGACGCGCCGCTCGTGTCCGTGGCGGTGATGGTGACGGCATAGACGCCATGCTCGCCGCCTTGCGAGGCGGACTTGTCCAGGGTGCCGGAGATGACGCCGGTGTCCGGGTCGATGGTCAGGCCCGGGGGCAGGCCGGTGGCCGAGAACGTCAGCTTGTCGCCGGTGTCCACGTCGGAGAACTGGTCGGAGATATCAACCGGAATGATGGCTTGGCCGTCGTTGCTGGCCTGGTCGTCCAGCGTCACGTCCGGGTTGAGGATAGGGGTGTCGTTGGTGCCTGTGATGGTGACGGTCAGGGTGGCCGTGCTGGTGCCGCCTTCGCCGTCGGAGACGGTGTAGGTGATCGAGCTGGTGGCCGTCTGGCCGGCGGGCAGGCTGTGGAAGGCCGAGCCGGGGTTGAAGCTGTAGGAACCGTCGGCGTTCAGCGTGAAGGTGCCGCCGCCCAGGCCGGCCACGGCCGTGCCCACGTTGCTCGTCTGGCCATTGACCTGCGAGACAAACAGCGTGTCGCCGTCCGGATCGGTGTCATTGGCCAGCACGCCATTTTCGGCGTCCACGTTCAGGGCGTTGTCTTCGTCGGTCGCGCCTTCGTCGCCGGCGGCGGTGGGCGCCGGGTTGGTGACGTCCCACTGGAATTCTTGCGAAGTGGAGGCGCCCGAAGGATCGGTGGCCGTCACCGTGACCGAGTAGACGCCTTCCGCGCCGCCTTGCGACGCCGAATGATCGATGGTGCCGGTGATGACGCCGGTGACCGGATCGATGCTCAGGCCCGGCGGCAGGCCGGTGGCGCTGAACGTCAGCTTGTCGCTGGTATCCGGGTCCGAGAACCGGTCCGAAACGTCATAGCGGACTTCCGTTTGGGCATCGATGCCGGACTGGTCGGAAAGCGCGGAAGAAACGGGACCGTCGTTGGTGCCGGTGATCGTCACGACCACGGTCGCGGTGGACGTCGCGCCGCTGGGGTCCGTGATGGTGTACGAGATGGTGCTGGTGGCGGTTTCGCCCACGGCCAGGTGATCGTACTGGCCACCCGGCGTGAACACATAGCTGCCGTTGGGTTGCACGACGAAGGTGCCACCGGTGGAGCCAAGCACGCTGACACCGTCGGGCGTCATCGGACGGCCGCTGACCGAGGTGATCGCAAGCGGATCGCCGTCGGGGTCCGAGTCATTGATGAGCAGATTGCCGCGGACCAGGGCGCTTTGGTTGCCGCTGCCCGCATCGTTCAGCGCGTTCGGCGCATTGTTGACCGCGACGGGCGTGACCGTGGGCGGAGTGACCGTGGGAGGCGTGACGGCCGGCGTGCCGGCGGCGTCGCCATCGTCGGCGCCGTCGCCCGACAGGGCCGCGCCCGAGACGCGGGGCAGGGTCACGTCGCCGCGCGACGGGTTCGGGTAGGCCAGGTCCAGCGGGCTGGTGCTTTCAAGGATGCGGGCCAGGCGGACAAAGCTGCTGCCGCCGGCCTCGCCGCCGCCGGCCACGACGGCGGCGGTGGGGTCCAGGTCTTCGAAGGGGTCACGGCCGGCTTGCAGCGCGGCCAGCAGGCGGTCGGAGTCCGTACCGGAGGGGGGAGCGACCGCGGCTTCCGTCGGATCCGCCAGCGGGCCGGTCATGTCGCCATTCACCGCGACTTCACGGCCTTCGCCGATGACGATCGGCATGCCGTTTTCAACCTGAAGCGAAACCGTGGCGCCCGAGGCGGTGACCACGTCGCTGCCAGCGGGGACTTTGCTGCCTTGATGCAGTTCGGTCAGGGAGCCGTCGCTATTGCGTATCCACGCGCGACCGGTGATTTCGTTGACGACTGCGGGTGAGGAGTTGGCCATGTTGGTTCCGTTTCAGGGAGTTATCCAAGATGGCCAAATACTAAGGGGCGGCGCTGCGGGCGGATATTGTCCTCAAGGACAGTATCAGGCGGTGATTTTGCTCCGGGCTTCCGCGGGTGCGGAAATGCCGTGAACCAGCAGGGCAAGCTGCAGGCGATCCGTGACGCCAAGCTTCTCGAAAACGGCCGAGAGATGGGCTTTGACCGTGCGCTCGGTAATCCCCAGCGCCTCCGCGATCTGCGCGTTGGCCTGGCCGCTGGCGGCGTAGCGCGCGACCGTGATTTCGCGTTCGGTGAGCCGGCCGCCGTCCCAGGCGTAGGCATCCTGCGCCCGTTCGCTGACCAGCTTGAGCAGGCGTGACACCAGGGACCGGCCCATCCAGATGCCCCCGGAAGCGACGACGTCCAAGGCCTGCGACAGCGCAGCGGCCTGCGCGTAGCTGTGGCAATAGCCGTGGGCGCCGGCGCCAAGCGCCTGGGTGCCTTGCTCGTCGTTCGGGCTGGCGCTGGCGACCACGACGTGCAGGCCGGACAGGGTGGCTGTCCAATCGGGATTCTGCCAGGAGGGCAGCCGAGGCACGTCGGCATCCAGGACCGCCAGCGAACGGCCTTGTTCGCGCCAGCGTTGCAGATCCGCCAGGCCTCGCCCGCGAGCGGCCATCCAGCGCGCCGGGTCAAGCGCGCGCCAGTGCTGCCAGAGCAGATCGTCGTGCGTAATCAACAGGACGGGAACGGGTTTCATAGGGCCTTGAAGCTCTCCATTAACGTTCGGTGAAGGCGTTAGCCTTGGCGCGCAATATGGGCTTGAGCAGGTACTGAAGCACCGTGCGCTTGCCTGTCAGGATATGAACCTCGGCCACCATCCCGGGGATGATGGGCAACAGCTTGTCGCCTACCGTGCTGCGGTCCGTGCGGACGCGCACCACGTAATAGGAATTGCCTTTCTCGTCGGTCACGGTATCCGCGCCTATCTGTTCCACCTTGCCTTTCAAGCCGCCGTAGATGGCGAAGTCGTAGGCCGTGAACTTGACCTCCGCCTCCTGGTCCGCGTGCAGGAAACCGATGTCGCGCGGCTGGATGCGCACTTCGAGCAGCAGGGTGTCGTCCTTGGGGACGATTTCGATGATGTCCTTGCCCGGCTGGACGACGCCGCCCACGGTGTTGTTGAACAGCGTTTTGACCGTGCCGCGGACGGGTGCGCGGACTTCGGCCAGCTTCACGCGGTCGGCCAGCGCCAGCTTGCCCTGGCGCAGGGTGGACAGCTTGGTGTTGGTTTCCGAGAGTTCGCTGCGGGCCTGATTGCGAATGTTCAGCTCGGTTTCCTGGATCTTGCTTTGCGCTTCCTTGATGGCGGCCTGGAAGCGGTCGATCTGCGCCTCGGCTCCCTTCTGTTCTCCGCAATAGCGGGCGACGTCGCGCTGCAGGCGCAGCAGGTCCACTTCGGAAACGGCGCCGCTCTTGAGTAGCGGACGCGTCACTTGCAGTTCGCGCGAGGTAAGGCCGCAGCTGGCCGACGCCTGGTCGCGCTTGGCGACCGTTTCGCGCAGGTCTTCTTCGCGTTGTTTGAGCTGTTCGCGGGCGACGTTCACCGTGGCGTTGAGCTCTGAGTTGCGCGCCTGCCAGGCGTTGCGCTCCATTTCGACGAGGCCCGGCGCCTGTTTCAGGGCTTCTTCGGGCGCCACGAAGGGCTCGCCAGTGGCCAGCGCCTGCAGGCGGGCCGACTTGGCCAGCAGCGACAGGTATTCGGCGTTGTTTTCGCCCAGCGACGAGGCGAATCGCGTGGAGTCGATCTTCAGCAGGATTTCGCCGGCTTCCACTTCCTGGCCGGGCCGGACCAGGATCTCCTCGACGATGCCGCCGTCCAGGCTCTGGATGATCTGCACTTGCCGCGACGGCACGACCTTGCCTTCGCCGCGGACGACTTCATCGATGCTGCCGGTGCCCGCCCAGAACAGCAGCCCCATCGTGGCCAGCAGGGAGGTCCAGAGCAGAATGCGCGAGCCGCGGGCCTGCGATTCGTGGATGACCCATTCGGCGTTGCCGACATAGTCGGAACGCTGCTTGGGCTTGCCCTTTTCCGCGCCGTCCAGCAGCCGGTCGAAAAAGAACACAAAGATGTTGCGCGGTGCGCGCCACAGGCTGCCAAAGAAGCCGTGCTTGGTTGCGCCAGGATTATTCAGCATGGCTCTCTCAGCTTCCGCGTCCAACGCGTCCTTGACGCAGGGCTTCGACGACTTGTTCCTTCGGACCGTCGGCGACGATGTGGCCGTTGTCGATCACGATCAGCCGGTCGACCAGATCCAGCAGCGCGGTGCGGTGCGTGACCAGCAATATCGTCTTGGTCGCGCTGGCCTCGCCCAGCCGCTTGCGCAATTGGGCCTCGCTCTGGTGGTCCATGTTGCTGCTGGGTTCGTCCAGCAGCAGGATGGGCGGGTCGTTGATCAGGGCGCGCGCCACCGCCACCGACTGGCGCTGGCCGCCCGACAGCGACTCGCCGCGTTCGCCGATGAGCATGTCGAAACCATTGGGGTGCAAATTGGCGAATTCGGTGACGCCGGCCAGGTTGGCGGCGGCCAGGATGCTCGCGTCGTCGGCGTAGGGCGCACCCATGGCCAGGTTGTGCTTCAGGCTGCCGTAGAACAGCAGGGGATCCTGCGGCACGTGGCCGATGGCCCTGCGGACGTCGGCCGGATCGATCTGGCGTACGTCCACCCCGTCCAGCAGCACCGCGCCTTCGGTCGGCTGATACAGGGCCAGCGCCAGCTTTTCCAGCGTGGTCTTGCCCGAGCCGATGCGGCCGATCACGCCGACCTTTTCTCCGGGCTGGAGCTTGAAGGACACCTTCTTGAGCACGGGCTGGCTGCTGCCCGGATAGGTGAACGTGACATCGCGGAATTCGATGCCCCCGTGAAAGACGGGGCGATGCAGGAATTCGGCCTCGGCCGGACGTTCGATCGGCAACTTCATGTAGTTGTCGATGGAACCCAGCGACGTGCGCGCATTCTGGTACTGCATGAGCAGGCCGGCGACCTGTCCCAACGGGGCCAGGCAGCGGCCAGCAATCATGGATGCCGCGATGATGCCGCCCATGGACATGGCGGACTCCTGGGCCTGGTACACGCCGATGATCACAACCGCGATCGACACCATCTGCTGGACAGCCTGCACGAAGCCGACCGTCGACGACGAAATCAGCTTGAGCTTGCCGCCGGTCTGGGCGATGTACTCGGTGGCGCGCTCCCAGTTGCGCTGGATCGCGCCCTGGGCATTGAGGGTCTTGACGGCTTCCAGTCCGGTCAACGCTTCCACGAGCGTGGCGTTGCGCTGCGAAGAGGCCTGGAACGAGGCCATCGTCAACGCTTCCATGCGGGCCTGCGCGGCAAGCGAGACCAGCAGAATCAGCACGATGGCGACCAGCGGGGGCAGGATCATCCACGGCGATATCCAGGCCAGCGCGGCCAGGAACAGCAGGATGAAGGGCAGGTCGACCAGGGTGGTGATGGTGGCCGATGCGATGAAGTCGCGAATGGACTCGAATGAACGCAGGTTGGCCGCGAAGGAACCGACCGAGACGGGCCGGCCTTCCAGGCGCAGATCCAGCACGCGTTCCATGATTTGCGCGGACAGGCGTACGTCGACCCGTTTGCTGGCGCTGTCCACCACATGGGCCCGCGCCGTGCTCAGGATCATGTTGAAGATCACGACCAGCGTGATCCCGATCGCCAGCACCCAGAGCGTTTCGACGGCGTTGTTGGGCACCACGCGGTCATACACGTTCATGGTGAACAAGGGCATCGCCATGGCGAAAATATTGATCAGCAGCGCCGCGACGAGTGCGTCGCGGTACAGCCGGCGGTTCTCCAGGATGGCGGCCCAGAACCAATGACGCTCGCGCACCTTGGCGACTTCCGGGGCACGGGCGTCAAAGCGGAACTGCGGGCGGACAAAGCACACCAGTCCGGTGTATTCGGCGGCCAGGCCGGCCAGGTCCATCTCGATGGAACTGCCGCCCAGCTCGGGGTGGCTGACAAGATACTTGCCGCCTTCCTTCTTGAGCAGAAGGCAGGCGCGCTCGCCATTCAGCAGCAGGATGGCGGGAAGCAGATCTTGCGAGATGCTGTCCAGCGTGCGCTTGACCACCCGCGCCGAGAGCTGCGCGCGCGCGGCGGCGCGGGGCAGCAGGGCGGGAGTCAGGCGGTGTTCTTCCAGCGGCAGGCCCGAAGACAGGGCCTGCGCGGTTGCCGTGACGCCATGCAGGCGCGTGATTTCAACCAGGCAGTCCAGCAAGGGGTCGTCGTGCGCGGCGCGAGCGTCCGCACGCCATTCCCGGGCGGCCATTTCAGATAACTTGTCCATCTTCGTCATCCAATAGGTCCAGATGTTCCGAGAGGCGCGCGCGCTGTTGCTTGCGCTGTGTGAGCTTTTGCTGAGCCTGGATAGGCAGATCCGTCATGCGCAAGGTGCCGTTGGCGATCAACGCGTCGATCAAGTCTTCCAGGACGCGGACAAAGTCCGCGTCCAACTGCGAGAAATCATTGCCTTGGTTTGCCATTCGGCCTCCTTGCGTCCTCGGCCGTTCAGGGCTTGGCGTTGGGCGCGGTGATCGGCACGAGCGTGGGCGGCAGCGTGCCTTCGTTGTAATGCACGCGCACCGGAGCCAGGCGGGCGGTGTCCGGAACCGTCGAATTGCAGAGTTTGATCACTTCATCCGACACTTCCAGCTTGCCGTTTTCTTCGGGCATCTCGTTGCGCGCGGGCTGCAGGGACAGCGCGGGCAGCAGCGCATGCGACAACGCCAGCCAGCGGTACTGCGCGAGGCGGAGATCATAAATGCCATTGGTCAACGCGCGGCGCGATTCGAACAGTTCGTTTTCGGTGTCCAGCAAGTCCAGCAGCGAACGCTGGCCGATCTGGAACTGCTGCGCATAGGCATCGCGCACCTTGGTGGTGGCCACTTCGTGGTCGCGCAGGAAGGGCAGCTTCTGGCTCAGGCTGGTGATGTTGTTCCAGGCCACGGCCAGATCCTGCTGCACATTGCGGCAGGTGTAGTCGCGGATGTCGCGGGCGGCGTAGGACTGCGCAGAGGTCTGGCGCACGCGGGCGGAATCGGCGCCGCCACGGTAGAGGTTGTAGCTCATCACAACCTGCACGCTGGAGCTATTGATGTCGCGGTTTTGGGGCGTGGGATCGTTCTGGTCGCGGCCGGTACTGGCCACGAATTCGAATTTCGGTGAGAAAGCGCCCTTGGACGAGGCGACGCCGGCCTGCGCTGCCTGAAGGCCGGCCTGCTTGGACAGGAAGCTGGGGTTGCGGCGCAGGGAATCGTTGAAACTGCCCGGCTTCACCGGCAGCTTGTCGGTGATGTCGGGCGGCGGCTGCATCGATTCGGGCGGGAAGGCGCCCGTCACGCGCTGGAAGCGCTGCTGCACGTCCAGCAGGTTGGCCGTCTCGGTCATCAGGTTGGTCTGGGCCAGCGACAGGCGTCCGCCCGCCTGTTCCAGGTCGACCCGGCGGCCCACGCCCGACTCGGTGCGCTCGCCGATCTGCTTGAGCGTCTGCTCATGCAGGGAATAGTTCTGGCGGGCCAGCAACTCCATGTCGCGATAGCGCTGCAGGTCGATGTAGGCCTGCACGGCGGAAAAGGCGGTGGTGTCGCTGGTGGCCAGCACGTCATAGAAGCGCGCCAGCTTGTCGAAGCCGGCCTGCTTGACGTCGTTGTTCGTGCGGAAGCCGTCGAATATGAGCTGACGCAGTTCCACGCTGTAGCCGGGGCGGCTCCAGCTCTGCGACCCGACTCCGGGTACGTTGTTGCGGTATTCACGGCCCAGATAGCCTTGCGCGTTGATCTGCGGGAAGAAGGCGGCGCGGGCGACGCTCTGGCCCTCTAGCGAGGCTTGGAAATCGTGGTACTTGGCCTGGATTTCCGGGTTGCTGAGCAGCGTCTGTTCGACGACCTGATTAAGTGTTACAGGTTGTCCCGCGGACGGTGCCGCGGACTGTGCAAATGCAGCAGGAACGAACGCCAGGGCGAGGGCCGAAGCCGTGCTTTTGAGCAAAAACGAAGCCATAGTGATTATTCGCGAGTCGGGTTGATATGAGTGGCCGCCATATTGTGTGGAAATGTCAGTTTTGGCGAGTCAAGATTTGTTAATTCTTGATTGGGTTTACTAGCGGCTGGCAGGTGTTTTTCGCGCAACATCTTATAACTTCGTTGAATTTGCACGAACATCGCTTTTGCGAAAATATTATATTTCTATTAATACGGTTTATTGCGTATTATTTCGAACAGCATATTGACGCGGCGAAGCGGGATTATATCTATTTGCGAGTTTTGTATCTATTTAGTTTAAAGATCTTTCTGCCCGCGCCGGTTTAAACGGTATGCGGCGGACATGAAATAAATTGATGCATTTGCGAGTTTTGCCCGGCATTTTCAGGGATCGTGGTAGTTGTAGTACTGGTATATGCGGTGTTCTTGTACTAGGTTCAGTGCCTGGGCATAATTCCCTCATGCCGCAGCAGCCGGCGCGGGAGCGATCCGCTTCTTTCACCGCGCGAGGCTCGAGCCGGATTGTCCTTTTGCAGAGCGCACCCATGGCCCAAACCCTTTACGACAAACTCTGGGACGCCCACATCGTCCATCAGGAATCAGACGGCACCTGTCTGCTCTATATCGATCGCCACCTGGTGCATGAAGTCACCAGCCCCCAGGCGTTCGAAGGCCTGGCGATCGCCGGCCGCAAGCCATGGCGCACCGGCGCCAACCTGGCGGTTGCCGATCACAACGTGCCGACGCTGAACCGCGCCCAGGGAATCGATGACCCTGTGTCCCGCCTGCAGGTGGACACGCTGGACGCCAACTGCGAGAAGTACGGCATTACCGAATTCCGCATGAACGATCTGCGCCAGGGCATCGTCCACGTGATCGGCCCGGAACAAGGCGCGACCCTGCCTGGCATGACGGTCGTCTGTGGCGACTCCCATACCAGCACGCACGGCGCGCTGGGTGCGTTGGCCTTCGGCATCGGCACCTCCGAAGTCGAACACGTGCTGGCCACGCAGACGCTGCTCATGAAGAAAGCCAAGAGCATGTTGATCAAGGTCGAGGGCGAACTGCCCTTCGGCTGTACGGCCAAGGACGTGGTGCTGCACATCATCGGCATCATCGGCACGGCCGGCGGCACCGGCCATGCCATCGAATTCGCCGGCAGCACGATACGCGCGCTGTCCGTGGAAGGGCGCATGACCGTCTGCAACATGGCGATCGAAGCGGGCGCCCGTTCGGGCATGGTGGCGGTGGACGACAAGACCATCGAGTACTTCCGCGGCCGTCCCTTCGCGCCCACCGGCGTGGTCTGGGACCAGGCGGCCAAGTACTGGCGCACCCTGCGCACCGACGAGGGCGCCACCTTCGACACCGTGGTGGAAGTCAACGCGCGCGACATCAAGCCGCAAGTTACTTGGGGAACGTCTCCGGAAATGGTGCTGCCGGTGGATTCCCGCGTGCCGGACCCGGATCGCGAAAAAGACGACGTGCGCCGCAGCGGCATGGAACGCGCCCTGCAGTACATGGGCCTGAAGCCCAACACGCCGCTTACCGATATCCGCGTGGACCGCGTCTTCATCGGGTCTTGCACCAATTCGCGCATCGAAGACCTGCGCGCCGCGGCCGTGGTGGCGCGCGGCAAGCACGTGGCATCCAACGTCCGCCAGGCCATGGTGGTTCCGGGGTCGGGGCTGGTCAAACAGCAGGCCGAACGCGAAGGGCTGGACAAGATCTTCATTGAAGCCGGCTTCGAATGGCGCGAACCGGGCTGCTCGATGTGCCTGGCCATGAACGCCGACCGCCTGGAACCGGGCGAGCGTTGCGCCTCCACGTCGAACCGCAATTTCGAGGGCAGGCAGGGGCAGGGCGGCCGCACGCACCTGGTCAGCCCGGCCATGGCCGCCGCCGCGGCCGTCGCCGGCCATTTCGTCGACGTCCGCACGTTCCGTTAAGCGTCAAGCACCGAGTAGACATCATGCAAGCATTTACCACTCACGAAGGCCTGGTGGCTCCGCTCGACCGCGAAAACGTCGACACGGACCTCATCATCCCCAAGCAATTCCTCAAGTCCATCCAGCGCACGGGCTTCGGTCCGAACCTCTTCGACGAGCTCCGCTACCTGGACCATGGCGAGCCGGGCATGGACAACAGCAAGCGCCCGCTGAACCCGGATTTCGTGCTGAACCAGCCGCGCTATCAGGGCGCTTCGGTGCTGCTGGCGCGCAAGAACTTCGGATGCGGCTCCAGCCGCGAGCACGCGCCCTGGGCGCTGACGCAGTTTGGCTTCCGCGCCATCATCGCGCCGTCCTACGCGGACATCTTCTTCAACAACAGCTTCAAGAACGGTCTGCTGCCGATCGTGCTGTCCGAGCTGGAAGTGTCGCGCCTGTTCGACGAAGTGAAGGCCTTCCCGGACTACAAGCTGCGCATCGACCTCGACCGTCAGGTCGTGATCGCGGCGGATGGGCGCGCCATGGGTTTTGACATCGAACCCTTCCGCAAGTACTGCCTCATCAATGGCTTCGACGATATCGGCCTGACCTTGCGCCATTCCGACAAGATCCGCGCCTTCGAGGCCGAGCGCCTGGCCCGCCATCCCTGGCTGGAAAGCCGTCCCATCGCCTGATCATCATTCTGACCACTGGATCGCTTCTTAAATGACTCACAACATCGCAGTCTTGCCGGGTGACGGCATTGGCCCGGAAATCGTCGAACAGGCCGTGCGCGTCCTGAAGGCGTTGGACGTTTCCTTCGACATCAAGCAGGCCCCGGTGGGCGGCGCGGCGTTCGACCAATTCGAGCATCCGCTGCCGCCGGCCACGCTGAAGCTGGCCAAGGAATCGGACGCCGTCCTGTTCGGCGCCGTCGGCGACTGGAAGTACGACAGCTTGCCGCGCGAATTCCGCCCCGAACAGGCAATCCTTGGCCTGCGCAAGGCCCTGGGCCTGTTCGCCAACCTGCGTCCCGCGATCCTGTATCCGGAACTGGCCAGCGCATCGTCGCTCAAGCCCGAAATCGTGTCCGGGCTGGATATCCTGATCATCCGCGAGCTGACGGGCGACATCTATTTCGGTGCGCCGCGCGGCGTGCGTTCGTCGCCCGACGGCGCATTCGCCGGCGAGCGCGAAGGGTACGACACCATGCGTTACGCCGAATCCGAGGTGCGCCGCATCGCGCGCATCGGCTTCGAATCCGCCCGCAAGCGCAACAAGAAGCTGTGCAGCGTGGACAAGGCCAATGTGCTGGAGACGTCCCAGTTCTGGCGCGACATCGTCATTGAAGTGGCGCGCGAGTATCCGGACGTGGAACTGTCGCACATGTATGTCGACAATGCCGCCATGCAACTGGTGCGCAACCCGCGCCAGTTCGATGTCATCGTGACCGGCAACCTGTTCGGCGACATCCTGTCGGACGAAGCCGCCATGCTGACCGGTTCGATCGGCATGCTGCCGTCGGCGTCGCTGAATGCCGGCGGCCAGGGCCTGTACGAGCCCAGCCACGGTTCGGCGCCCGACATCGCTGGCCAGGGCATCGCCAACCCCCTGGCGACCATCCTCTCGGCCGCCATGCTGCTGCGCTATTCGTTGAACCTGGCGCCGCAGGCCGACCGCATCGAGGCCGCCGTGCGCGGCGTGCTGGCCAGCGGCCTGCGCACCGCCGACATCTTCGAGCCGGGCACGACGAAGGTCAGCACGGCGGGCATGGGCGACGCGGTTCTGAAAGCCCTGGCCTGATCCTGGGCAAGGGCGCGCCCTTGCGGGCGCGGCCCTTCGATATCAAGGGCCGCCCGCCGGGCGGCCCTTGGCCTGTGTTGCCGGTGCGCAGCGAAAGCGTCTCCTGTCATATTGCGGCCCCATTTTTTTCTAGCTGCGCCGCAACATCCCCCCGTGCATTCTGATAAATTGTTGAATTGCACGTAATTTCCCTTTCCCGGGCCCTTGTCTCCACCTTTAAAGAGCGATTGAAATGAATCAAGCAGTAGGCCTTGTCGGCTGGCGCGGTATGGTCGGCTCGGTGCTCATGCAACGCATGCGCGACGAGAACGATTTCGCACTGATCGAACCGGTGTTTTTCTCCACCAGCAACGCTGGCGGCGCCGCGCCCACGTGGGCCAATGGCGCAGGTCCGCTGCAAGATGCCTACAACATTGATGCTCTGAAAAAACTGCCGATCATTCTGACGGCACAAGGCGGGGACTACACGTCCGAGGTCTATCCGAAGCTGCGCGGCGCGGGCTGGAACGGCATCTGGATCGATGCGGCCAGCACCCTGCGCATGGCGGAAGACGCCATCATCGTGCTGGATCCTGTCAACCGCCCGGTGATCGACGCGGCGCTCAAGCGCGGCGTGCGCAACTTCATCGGCGGCAACTGCACCGTCAGCTGCATGCTGATGGGCTTGGCCGGCCTGTTCAACAACGACCTGGTGGAATGGATGACCTCCATGACGTACCAGGCGGCGTCCGGCGGCGGCGCGCAGCACATGCGCGAACTGCTGACCCAGTTCGGCGAGATCAACCAGTCGGTCAAGCCCTTGCTGGACGACCCCGCGTCGGCCATCCTGGAAATCGACCGTGGCGTGCTGGCCAAGCAAAAGGATCCGTCGCTGCCTCACGAGCACTTTGGCGTGCCGCTGGGCGGCAACCTGATTCCCTGGATCGACAAGGATCTGGGCGATGGGATGTCCAAGGAAGAGTGGAAGGCCGAAGTCGAGACCAACAAGATCCTGGGCCGCGGCGCCGCCTTCGGCACGCCCGCCACCCCGATCGACGGCCTGTGCGTGCGCATCGGTGCGATGCGTTGCCACAGCCAGGCGCTGACCATCAAGCTCAAGCGCGATGTGCCGCTCGACGAGATCGAAGCGCTGATTGCACAGGGCACGCAATGGGCCAAGGTGGTTCCGAACACCAAGGAAGCCACTGTCGCCGCGCTGACGCCGGTTGCCGTGACCGGCACGCTGGACATCCCGGTCGGCCGTCTGCGCAAGTTGTCGATGGGCTCGCAATACCTGGGCGCCTTCACGGTCGGCGACCAACTGTTGTGGGGCGCGGCAGAGCCGCTGCGCCGCATGCTGCGCATCGCGCTGGCCGAAGCCTGATCACGGCAGGGCCGCGAATCACGCGGCCCGGTCATGCGGCACAGGCCGGCAGGGGGCACCTTCGGGTGCCCTTGTCATTTGCGCGGCGCGGCCCCCGCAGGTGACGCGTGTGCCGGTCAGCCAACGTCCATGCCCCTTTCAGGTTTGTGAAATGCGCTTCATCCATTACACTTTTCGGGTGAATTGAGGCCTTTTCCCACTGAAATCAGTGTGAATGGGTTCGAGCCCGTAATTCGACTACAAGAACGGAAATTCCAGCTTATGTCCCAGCGTTCGCGCCAAGTGAAGCATGCCCGCCGTTTGAAAGCCCTTCAATGGGCAATTGCGCTGGCGATAGGCTCAAGCGTTTGCGGGTCGGCGCTGGCCATGCGCGTGGGGCATTCGCGTGTCACTTCCGTGCCCGGCGCGCCGCTGCAGGCAGTAGTGGGATTGCAGGAACTGACGCCAGACGAAGTCAATTCCCTGAAAGTCTCGGTCGCCGATGAAGCCGCCTGGCAACGAGCGGACGTGAAACCGCCTGCTCCCTTGGCCAGCATGGTGGTCCGGGTTGAAGACGGCATGGACGGCACGCGCAAGAATCTGCGTGTCCGGTCCACGCAACCGCCCGCCAGCGGCGCCGTGGATCTGCTGCTGAATATCAGCTCCAGTTCGGGGCAGCGGCAGGTGCAGGTCAGCATTCTGGTGCCGCTGCGCGGCACGGGCGCCGATGTGACGCCGGCCTCGGTAGGCACGCCGGCGCGTTCGGGTGGCACCACGGGGACGGTCACCGTGAAGTCCGGCGACTACCTTTTCGCCATTGCCCAGCGCAACGCGGTGCCCAATGCATCGGTCTATCAGATGCTGGTGGCTTTGTGGCGGGCCAATCCCGAAGCCTTCATCCAGAACAACATGAATCTGGTGCGCACCGGGCAGAAGCTCAAGATACCGGATGCCGCCACCGTGCGCGCCGTGGATCCCGCGGAAGCGCGCCGCATCTTTAACGAACACGCCGAAGCCTACGCCAAGTACCGCGCCAGGGTCGGCGCGGCGGCGGGCGCGAAGCCCTCCCTGGTCAAGGGACAGGATGCCGCGTCCGGAACCGTCGCCCAGCCGGGCGATGCCGGTGTTGCCAGCGCTTCGCCGCCGCAAGACAGGGTGCGCCTGTCCACCGGTCAGGCGCAGGATGGCGTCTCCGCGAAAGCCGAGGCGCAGGCGGATGCAAGCGCCTCTTCTGGACGCGCGTTGGCGGATGCGCAGGGGCGCGTGAACCAGCTTCAGAGCAATGTGGATGACCTGAACAGGGCGGTGGCTCAGCAAGGCGCCACGGCAGGCTCGGGCGCCGCCGGTTCCCCGGGCGTAGCGGGAACGCCGGGCGCGACAGGCGCTTCGGGCGCGGGTGGAACGCCGGGCACGGCAGGCACTTCCGGCGCGGGCGGAGCTCCCGGTACTACAGGCGCTCCTGGCGCAGCAGGCACGCCCGGTGCGGCAGGCGCTCCCGGTGCGGCAGGCACTCCCGGTGCGGCAGGCACTCCCGGTGCGGCAGGCACTCCCGGTGCAGCAGCCACTCCCGGTGCAGCAGGCACTCCCGGTGCAGCGGGCACTCCCGGTGCGGCGGGCACTCCCGGCGCGGCGGGCACTCCCGGCGCTGCAGGAACTCCCGGTGCAGCAGGCACTCCCGGTGCGTCAGCAACTCCCGGTACGGCCGGCACGCCCGGTGCAGCAGGCACTCCCGGTGCGTCAGGAACTCCCGGTACGGCCGGCACGCCCAGTGCGGCAGGCACTTCCGGTGCCGCAGGCACGCCCGGCGCGGCAGGAACTCCCGGTACGGCCGGCACTCCCGGTGCGGCAGGCACGCCCGGCGCCGCAGGAACTCCCGGTACGACCAGCACTTCCGGTGTGGCAGCCACGCCCGGCGCCGCAGGCACGCCTGGCGCGGCGGGCACTCCCGGCGCGACAGGAACTCCGGGTACGGCAGGAACGCCAAGCGCAGGAACGTCCGGCTCGCCGGGGACCTCCGCACCCGCCGCGGCGGACAAACCTGTCGGCACCTTGCCGGACAAGACCGTCTCATCGGGCATGCCCAGTTGGCTGACTGACAATCTGCTCGTCATCGTCACCGCCGTGCTGGCGCTGATCGCGTTCGCCATCGCCTGGCTGTTGCGCAGGGCCGGCGCCCGCCGCGGCGACGATGATGAGGAAACCTACGAGTACAACGAGCCGGCGCTGGACACGGCAGCGCTGAACCGCAAGCTCGACACCATCAATCTCGACCTGGACGAACCGCCCACGGACGAACCGCGCCGGGTCGGCGGTCCACGGGTTTAAGGCATGTCTAGAGTTGCATTGGGGCTGGCTTATGACGGCTCCGCCTGGCAGGGCTGGCAGACACAGCCGCACCGGCAAACGGTGCAGGACACGCTGGAATCCGCGCTAGGCCGTTTTTGTGGCGTCGCGGGCCCGGTGCCCACCATTTGCGCGGGCCGCACCGATACGGGCGTGCACGGCGCGATGCAGGTGGTTCATCTGGATACATCGCTGGACCGCCGGATGGAGTCCTGGGTGCGGGGCGTGAACGCGTTTCTGCCGTCCAGCATTTCGGTGCAATGGGCGCAGCCTGTCTCCGACGAGTTCCACGCGCGCTTTTCCGCGCGGGCGCGCACCTACGTGTATCTGCTCTGGCGCGGCCGGGTCCGCCCGGCGCTGTGGGCGGGGCGGGCCGGCTGGTGTTTCCAGCCGCTGGATGTGGATGCCATGCGCGCGGCGGCCCAAACCTTGGTCGGCGAACATGACTTCTCCAGTTTCCGTTCCTCGCAATGCCAGGCGAAGCACCCGGTGCGCCATATGCACGGCCTGGATATCGAGGAGCGCGGTCCCTTCCTGGTGTTCACATTGAAAGCGAATGCGTTCCTGCATCACATGGTGCGCAATATCATGGGAGCGCTGCTGCAGATCGGGCAGGGCAGGGAATCGGTGGACTGGATGGCGCAGCTTCTGTCGTGGCGCGACCGCAAGCTTGGCGCGCCCACGTTCGCGCCGGATGGCCTGTACCTGTCCGCCATCGATTACCCTGAATCGTTCGGCCTGCAAGAGCTGGACGGGGGATCGTTGTTATTGTCGCCATTCACTCAATCCTATTAGGGAAGCCGCCGCGCGAACGGCTGCATCCACCCGTGCCCTGGAGGCCTCGCCATGCAACGCCGCGCGTTTTTAAAGCAAGCCGCCTTGGGCGCCGCTTCGGGCAGCGCCGTGCTGGCGGCCCCGGTTGTCGCTCAGGAAGCTCCCAACGTTGCGTGGCGCCTGGCGTCCAGTTTTCCGAATGAATCGCCCACGCTGTTCGCGGGGGCGGAAGACGTCGCGCGCTATGTGAGCGAGGTCACGGAAGGGCGTTTCAGCATCGAGATCTTTCCCGCTGGCGACCTGGTGCAGCCCGGCCAGGTGCTGGAAGCCGTGCAGCACCGCATCGTTGACTGCGGCCATACGGCATCGACCCGCTATTTCGACACCGACCCGGCACTTTGCTTTGACGCCGGCGTGCCCTTCGGTCTCAACACCCGCCAGATGAACGCCTGGATGAGCCAAGGCGAAGGCCTGGCGCTCACGCGGGTCCTGTTCGACAAATACAACATCCTGAACTTCCCGTGCGGCTACACCGGCGCCCAGATGGGCGGGTGGTTCCGTGGCGAGATCAAGACCGTGGACGACTTGCGCGGGCTCAAGGTGAAGGCCGGGGGCTTCGCCCGCCATGTGCTTGCGCGCCTGGGCGCCACGCCCGTGGACGTGCCGGCCTCGGAAACCTATTCCGCGCTGGAGCAGGGCGTCGTGGATGCCGTTGCGTGGATTGGACCGTATGACGACGAACGGCTGGCGCTCTACAAGGTGGCGCGGAATTATTACTTTCCGGGATGGTGGGCGGGCACTCTGCAGTTGTCGTTGTACGTGAACCAGGAATCCTACGACGAACTGCCCAAGCCCTATCAGTCGGCCCTGGCGTTGGCTTGCGGCATGGCCACCAGCAACATGATCGCCAAGTACGACGCCGGCAATCCGGATGCGCTGCGCCGGCTGGTGTCGCACGGCGCGCAACTGAAGGCGTTTCCCAAGCCTGTCCTGCAGGCCTGCCACGAAGCCTCCCTTGCGGCCTACAAGGAATTGAGCGCGAAGGATCCGATGTTCAAGAAGCTCTACGACAGCATGGTTGCTTTCCGGGACAAGCAGATTCCCTGGTTCCGGCTGGCCGAGGGCAGCTTCGACAATCTGGTGGCGACCATGAGCCAGCCGGGCGCGTAGGCCCCTGGCCTGCGCCGGATATACTGATTCAGCACGTCGCGTTGGGCGGCGTTAGTGAAGAGTGCCATGCGTACACGCATCAAGATCTGCGGATTGACCCGCGAACAGGATATCGACGCCGCCGTCTCGGCCGGCGTGGATGCGATCGGTTTTGTTTTCTATCCCAAGAGCAAGCGTTGCCTGACCCCGACGCGCGCCGCGCAACTGCGGCGTATGGTGCCGGCGTTCGTGGATGTCGTCGCGCTGTTCGTCAACCCCGAGCAGGCGCAGGTTCAAGCCGTGCTGGATCAGGTGGCGCCCGATCTACTGCAATTTCATGGTGACGAAACGCCGCTGGACTGCGCGCGTTACGGCCATCGGTTCCTGCGGGCTTTCCGCGCCGGCGCGCCTGGGCTGGATACGGCGGAAAACCTGGCCTCCAGTTGCCGCGCCTACGGCGAAGCCGCGGGCTGGCTGTTCGACAGCTACAGCGCAGGCTACGGCGGCAGCGGACATGGTTTTGACTATGCCTTGCTTGATGAGGTCCGGGCGGATCCCATGTCGCGCCCGCTGATCCTGTCGGGCGGATTGAACGCCGAAAATGTGGGTCAGGCCGTGCAGCGTGTTCGGCCATGGGCGGTCGATGTGAGCAGCGGCGTCGAGGTCGAGCAAGGAATAAAAAGTTCTGATAGAATCTCGTTCTTCGTTGCTGCGGCACATGACGCAGACACGAAATTGAAGGGCAAATAAGTAGTGCAGAAGTGGTTTGAAAGCGAGGCGTGAAAACACTCCGAAAACACTTCGAACGCATTGCGAATCGAGATCTGGCGGCGAATTTTTGCAGCACATGCCACGACGCTCGAAGCGCAATGAAAAGTGCAATAAGCACTGCAAAAAATCTTCCAAGACGATTTGCACAGTTCAAAAAAGCACTATATAATTTTGCTTCTTTGCAGGCGGTTAGCTCAGCTGGTTAGAGCGCCACGTTGACATCGTGGAGGTCGTTGGTTCGATTCCAATACCGCCTACCAAATTCCTGCAAAGTGGTGCCAAGCACCACCTGAAAAAGCCGCGAAGTCATAGACTTACGCGGCTTTTTTGCATTTGCCCGGCGCTTGAAGCCGAGGTCGGCATCGAGGGCGTTTATCCCTTCCTTTTATCCCCGGGTAATCGGAATTGCCATTATTCGATACCCGGCTACTATGGCGATCCCATCAGTCTGTTTTCATCGTCATGGATACTAAGCAAGCGGTTCACTTGATTATCCTTGCGCCGCAACCCGAAAACCAAAGGGAGCTGGTGGGTTTGGTTAATAGTGTTTGTTGTCGGGTCCATTGCCATCGGCGGTCTGTGATCCCGCCGAAGCGCCTCGCGAGATCCTGCCCATGCGCGTCATCCTGAAGACCGTCGTCCTGGTCCAGCTCCTGTGGCTGGCCGGTTGCGCCGTCAAGTCCCCGGCTCCATCCCCGGCGCGGGCCGACGAAGCGCCGATGTATGCGGGCGTCGACCGTTCCGCGGCGGGCGAACTGCGGGCAAGCGATGAAAAGCTGGTCGCCGAAGCCACGAAGGCCTTCGGTTCCTCCGGCAAGGCATCGCAGGCCTGGGTGGAGCAGGGATATCGCTTTTACCGGGCCGACCAACTGGGCATGGCCATGCGGCGGTTCAACCAGGCGTGGCTGCTCAACCCCGACAATCCCGAGGTGTATGCGGGCTTTGCGGCGGTCTTGCACGATCAGCGCAAATTCTGCCAGGCGATGAGCATGATGGACCGGGCCATCAGCCTGAATCCGCCGTCGTTCCAGGGCATTTATGCGGATGCCGGCAGGATCGCGGCCCGCTGCGCGGCCGAAGACAAGACGCTGCCGCCCGAAGCGCGGATCGCGGCCACGGCGCGTTCGGACGAGTGGTACCGCAAGGGCGAGGCCGTCGAACCCGACAAAGCCTATCTCTACGCTTCGTGGGCCACCGCCTATTATTGGCGCGGACAATACGCAGAGGCCTGGTCCATGGTGTTCAAAGCGCGCGCCGCCGGAGGCAAGCCCAGCCCGCGGTTTGTCGAGATGCTGCGCGCCCGGATGCCGGAGCCCGCCTCTTCGTGAGCCACGCGCCGCGTTATCGCCGCCGGCAACCTGACCGGGCATTTGCGATATCCTGCTGACCATCATGATGAGAGCACTTTGGCTTTGTCTGGGTTGTCTGATGCTGGCGTTGGGCGTCATCGGCGCGTTCCTGCCGGTCATGCCGACGACGATTTTCCTGATCCTGGCCGTGGCCTGCTTTTCCCGTTCGTCGCCCAGGCTGGAGCGGTGGCTGCTGGACAGCCCCACGTATGGCCCTTCACTGCGCGCCTGGCGCGAGCAGGGAGCGGTGTCGCGCAAGGGCAAGGCCTACGCTTGCGCGGGGATGGCGGCGGGTTACCTGATTTTCTTCTGGAGCGCGCACCCCTCGTTGCCGCTGAGCATCGGCGTGGGGATATTCTTTCTGGCCAGCGCCGCCTATGTCGTCAGCCGTCCCAATCCCAGGACCCGGGATTCGGACGGCAGGACGTCGCGCGACTGAAGTGGGGCGCCGGCGCCGTAGCCGGTTCAATGCGAATGCCGCGGATCCCCACGAGTCTCCACCACCTTGAGGTACAGCGTTGCCGGTTCCAGGCAGCCCCCGGTCGACAGTTGGCCGACCAGTTGCCGGTATAGCTCCTGCCAGGGCGTCTGCGAGGGCGGCGCCTGGTACGCGGGCTCCTGCCTGCGCCTGTCCATTTCGGTTTCGTCGACCAGCGCCGTGACCGACCGCTGGTTCAGGTCGACGCGGATCCTGTCGCCCGTGCGCAGGAGCGCCAGCCCGCCGCCCACCGCGGCTTCGGGCGACATGTTCAGAATGGAAGGGCTGGCCGACGTGCCGCTCTGGCGGCCGTCGCCCAGGCAGGGCAGGGAGTCGATACCGCGTTTGATCAGGTGGGACGGCGGCGCCATGTTGACCACTTCGGCGCTGCCCGGATAGCCCACGGTGCCGGCGCCCCGGATGACAAGAATGCAGTGTTCGTCGATGTTCAGGGCGGGGTCTTCGATGCGCGCGTGATAGTCCTCGGGTCCTTCGAACACGACCGCGCGCGCTTCGAAGGCATTTTCGGAACCGGGTTCAGACAGGTAGGTGCGGCGGAACGATTCCCCCACGACCGACATCTTGATGATGGCGCTGTCGAAGAAGTTGCCGGACAGCACGATGAAACCGGCGCGGTGCTTGAGCGGCGCATCGCAACTGCGGATCACGTCCGCGTTGTGGGTCTTTGATGTGGCGGCGATGTCGCCGATGGTCTTGCCGGATACCGTTGGACAATCGGGGTGCAGCCGGCCGGCGGCCAGCAATTCGTGCAGCACCGCCGGGACGCCGCCCGCGCGGTGAAAGCCTTCGCCCAGGTATTCGCCCGCGGGGACGCAGTTGACCAGCAGGGGCACGTCTTCTCCCAGCCGCTGCCAGTCGTCCAGGCTCAGGTCGATGCCGGCATGACGGGCCATGGCGATCAGGTGAGGCGGACAATTGCTGGATGCGCCTAGCGCCGAGGCGACGACGATGGCGTTCTCGAATGCTTCCCGGGTCAGGATATGGGAGGGGCGCAAGTCCTCGCGCACCATGTCACAGATGCGCATGCCGGTGGCGTATGCCATCTGGCCGCGCTCCCGGTAGGGCGCCGGGATGCTGGCGCAGGTGGGCAGCGACATGCCCAGCGCCTCGGCCAGCGAGTTCATCGACAGGGCAGTTCCCATGGTGTTGCAGTGCCCGATCGAGGGCGACGATGCGGTGGCCAGGGTCATGAAACCTTCGTAGTCGAGCTTGCCCGCCGCCATCAGGTTGCGCGCGTGCCAGATGACCGTGCCCGATCCGACGCGCTGGCCCTCATGCCAGCCGTCCAGCATGGGTCCGCCGGACAGGACGATGGCCGGGATGTCCACGGTGGCCGCGGCCATCAGGCAGGCGGGGGTGGTCTTGTCGCAGCCCGTGGTCAGGACCACGCCATCCAGCGGGTAGCCGTGCAGGATCTCGACGAGCCCCAGATAGGCGAGGTTGCGGTCCAGCGCGGCGGTGGGGCGCCGGCCCTGTTCGGCCAGCGGATGTACCGGAAACTCCATGGGGATGCCGCCCGCGTCCCGGATGCCCGCCTTGATGCGCTCGGCCAGCGCGAGGTGATGGCGGTTGCAGGGCGCCAGATCGCTGCCGGTCTGGGCGATGCCGATGACCGGCCGCCCCGATTGCAGTTCTTGCCGCGTCAGGCCGTAATTGAGATAGCGCTCGACGTAGATCGCCGTCATGTCGGCGTGCGAGGGATCGTCGAACCATTTCTGGCTGCGCAGTCTGCGGGGTGTCTGGGACATGGCTTTCTCGCTTGCTTCGGTTGCAGGGTGGCCCGGACCGGCCCGATGGGGCATGGGTCCGGGCCGCCAGGGCTAGTTGCGCGCCTTCTGGATTTCGTCGTTGAGCTGTTTCACCAGTTCAGGGCCGAGCTCCTGCGTGTACTTGTCGACGACGGGCTGGACCTTCTGCCGCATGCGGGCGACCTCTTCCGGTGTGACGGTATTGATCTTCATGCCGTTCTGCTCAAGCGTGCCCATGGCCTTCTTCGAGTCAGCGCGGCTGTCCTGACGCTCGAAATCACGCGATGCCGCCGCGGCCTGGCGGATCAGCTTCTGTTCGTCGGGCGACAGGGTGTCCCACCATTTCTTGGAGGCCATCACCACCCATGGCGTATAGACGTGGCGAGTGATGGTCAGGTACGGCTGCACTTCGTAGAACTTGCTGCTCTGGATCGTGGTGATGGGGTTTTCCTGGCCGTCCACGGTGCGCGTCTCCAGCGCGGTGAAGAGTTCGGAGAACGGCATGGGGACGGCGTTGGCGCCCAGCGTGTTGAAGACGCCCAGGGCAATCTGGTTCTGCATGACGCGAAGCTTGATGCCCTGCAGGTCTTCGGCGCGCGTGATCGGGCGCTTGGAATTGGTCATGTTGCGAAAGCCGTTTTCCCAATAGACCAGGCCGACCAGCCCCTTGGCTTCCAGCTTTTTCAGCATGTCCTGGCCGAGCGGCCCGTCCAGCACGGCGTCCGCCTCTTTTTCGCTGTTGAAGAGGAAGGGCAGGTCGAAGATGCCGAACTCCTTGACCATGCCGGCCAGCGGCGCGGTCGAGCCGACCATCATTTCCTGCGCGCCGCCGACGAGCGCGCTCTGCATCTGTTCGTCGGAGCCCAGGTTGGCGGACCCGAAGGTCTTCATCTTGAGCTTGCCGCCGCTGACTTTTTCCAGTTCCTGCGCCAGGAAACGGGCGGCGCGGCCCTGCACGCTCTCGTCATTCAAGCCATAGCCGAAACGGATCAGGCGCGGTTTGACGTCCGCGGCCGCCGCCACGCCCGCGACGGTGCAGGACAGCACCGTCGCCAGGACAAGAATGCGGGTCTTGAAGTGCTTGATCATGGTGTTCCTCCTTGGGGTTTTTAATGCCGCTAGTGCAGCCAGCGTGCGGGTACGGTGATCAACTCAGGGAAGATCACCAGCAGGACCAGCAGTAGCGTGTAGGCGACGACATAGCGCCACACCCCTCTGCAGATGGTTTCCATATTGATGCGGGCCACGCCGCAAACCACGTTGAGCACCGTGCCCACGGGGGGCGTCAGCAGGCCGACGCTGCCGACCATGACGAACATCACGCCGAAGTACACCGGGTCGATGCCCGCCTTGATGACCACCGGCATGAGCACGGGGCCGAGGATCAGGATGGTGGGCGTCAGATCCATGACGGTGCCCACCAGCGTCAGCAGGATCAGCAGCGCGAACATCAGCATCTTGGGCTGGTCCATCACCGGTTCGAGCAGCGCGATCAGGTCCTGCGGCATGTCGGCCAGCGTGATCATGTAGGACGACACCATGGCGGCAGCCACCAGGAACATGACCACGGCGGTGGTGCGGGCCGCGTTGATGAAAAGCGGCGCCAGGTCGCGCAGGCCGATCTCGCGGTAGACGAACAGGCTGACCAGCAGCGCGTAGACGGCGGCGACGACTGCTGCTTCCGTGGGCGTGAAGATGCCGCCGCGCAGACCGCCGATGATGATGACCGGCAGCATCAGCGCCCAGAGGGAGCCGCGCAGGGCTTTCAGCCGGTTGCGCCAGGGTTCGCGCGGCGAAGGCTTGATGCTGCCGTGCTTGCGAGCCACCCAGGCCCATACGGCTATCAGCGTCAGTCCCATCATCAGGCCCGGCGCGATGCCCGCGAAGAACAGCTTGGTGATCGACACGTTGGTGGCGACGCCGAAGATGATGAACGAGATCGACGGCGGGATGATGGGGGCGATGATGCCACCGGCCGCGATGAGGCCGGACGCCTGGCCGGCCTCGTAGCCCTTTTCGCGCAGCATCGGAATCAGCAGCGAACCCAGGGCCGCGGCATCGGCCACGGCGGAGCCCGACAGGGAAGCCAGCAACACGCTGGCGAAGATGGCCACATAACCCAGGCCGCCCTGAATGTGGCCCACGAAGGTCGTGGCAAGGTGAACGATGCGGCGCGAGATGCCGCCCGCGTTCATCAGTTCGCCGGCCAGCATGAACAGCGGCACCGCCATCAGCGTGAAGCTGTTGGCGCCCGACAGCATGTTCTGCGCGAGGAGCTGGGTATCGTAGAAGTCCAGTTGGAACATCATGGCGATCGCGCTGATGAGGAGCGCGAAGGCAATCGGCATGCCCAGGGCGATCAGGCCCAGCAGCACGAGCAGGAAGACGGTCAGGATCATTGCGGACGTCCGGGCGGATGAGGGGGAGGTGAGGGGCGCGGCCGTTTCAGACCAAGGGGTCTTCGGGGCTGGATTCCGCCGGCAGGGGACCGCCCGCAAGAACGCGGACCAGATCGATGAGCGTCAGGATGCCCATGGCAACCGCGGCGTAGAGACCGGCGACGTTGAACACGGCCAATGACATGCCCGTGACGGGCAGCACGGTGTCCAGGCCGATGACGCTCTGTACCCAGCTGCCTTCCGCCATCAGCCAGAGCACCCACAGGATCAGGAGCTGACAGGCGATGTGAGAGACCCGGCGGGCGGCGGGACCAAAGCGTTCCACCAGCATGGTCACCCCGATGTGCTGGTGTTCGCGCAGCGCGACCACCGAACCCAGGAAGATCATCCAGACAAACGCCAGCCGGGACACTTCGTCCGACACATTGATGCCGGAGTTGAACAGGTAGCGCAACGTCACGTTGCCGAACAGCAGCACGACCATGACGGCCAGACAGGCGACCATCAGCCAGGTCTGCAGCGCGAAGCACCAGTCGGCGGCGCGGGCCAGGGGCGAGCCGTCTGGCCGCCCCGATGGGGAAGCTTGCATGTTTGTCTCCTATCCGTTTCCCGGAATTTTTTCTGGATTATGCTGACAGCGATGTTAGCGCTAACATTTTCACTTTGGCAACCCCCCTTTTTTGCGTCAGACTACGCGCTTCCTACTCCATCGCGAGGGCCAATGTCCGTCCGTAAACCCAGAAGCTCGCGCGCCGGGCGCGTCACCATGCAGGAGGTCGCGCGCCGCGTCGGCGTCAGCGCCATCACGGTGTCGCGCGCCCTGCGCACGCCGGACAAGGTGGGGCAGGAGTTGCGCTTGCGCATCGCGCGGGTGTGCCAGGAACTGGGCTATGTGCCCAACCATGCCGCCAGCGCGCTGGCGTCCGCGCGCTCGCAAACCATCGTGGTGCTGATCCCTTCGCTGAGCAATGTGGTGTTCGTGGATATCGTCTCGGGCATCAAAGAGATTCTGGACAGCAACGGCTATCACATGCTGATCGGGGTTACCGGCTATTCGCCGGATGAGGAAGAGGCGCTGTTGCGCAAGTACCTGCAGCATTCGCCCGACGGGCTGGTCCTGACCGGCATCGACCACAAGCCGGGCGTGTGGGATCTGCTGCGCGCGCAAGCGATTCCCACCGTCCACACGATCGAGACGCTGCAGGGCGACGACGGCATGAGTGTCGGGTTTTCGCAGTTCGATTCCGGCTACGCAGCCGGCCGCCACCTGGTGGAGCGCGGCTCCCGCCGCATCGGCATCGTCGGGGCTCAACTGGACCCGCGTTCGCTGCGCCGCTGCGAAGGTTGCCGGCAGGCATTGCGGGATGCGGGCCTGTACGACGCGGCGCTGGAAATCATGACGCCGGAAAAGTCTTCGATCAGCCTGGGGGCGTCGCTGATGGAAGACCTGCACGCCCGACATCCCGATTGCGACGCGGTCTTTTTCTGCAACGACGATCTGGCGCAGGGCGCCGTGTTCCAGTGCGGCCGCGCGGGGCTGTCCGTGCCCGGCCAGATGGCCATCATCGGGTTCCACGATCTGGCCGGCACGGCCTGGACCACGCCGCCGCTTTCGACCATTGCCACGCCCCGCTATCAGATCGGCCTGTCCGCCGCGCAACTGCTGATGCGCCATCTGGCGGGAGAACCCGTCGGCGAACGCCATGTGGACCTGGGTTTTACGCTGGTGCGGCGCGAAACGAGCTGAGCGCCGCCGGGTTCGCTGCGCCTCAAGCGGCGCGGCGCAATGCCAGGAATACGCCCGAGGCCATGATCAGGCCCATGCCCGCCAGCGCCAACGCGTCGGGCGGTCGTTGGAACCAGAATGTGCTGAAGCCCACGGCCAGCAGCAACTGAAAGTAGTTCAAGGGCGCCAGCGTGGCGGCGGAGACGCGCTGAAACGCGGCGATCAGCAGGATCTGCGCCAGGCCGCTGCAGGCGCCCAGGCTGATGATGATGACGGTATCCGCCAGGCCGGGCCACGGATCCGGCAGAAAGAAGGGCGCCGGCAGCGCGGTGACGATGAGACAGATGAAGGCCGTGTAGGCGTACTGGACCGGGCCGGGCACCTTGCCCGACAGCTTGCGCGTCAGTACCTGGAAAATAGCGTAGCTGACCGCGGAGACCGCCATTAGGACCGTGCCCAGCCCGGGCAGATCGGAGCCGGGGCGCACGATCAGCAGCATGCCTGCGAAGCCGGCCGCGACGGCGCCCCATTGCGCGGGACGCACGCGTTCGCCCAGCATCCACGGAGACAGCGCCACCATGATCAGGGGCGCCGTGAAGTAGATGGCGGTGGCTTCGGACAACGGCATCCAGATCAGCGCCGTCATGAAGCAGGTGGCCACCGTGGCCAGCATGACGCCACGCAAAATCAGCAAGGGCTTTTCCGGCGCGTCGCGCAGGCGCACGCCGCCGCCTTGGCGCAACAGCATCACCACCGCCAGCGTCACCACGGCCAGATAGCGCATCACGTTCAGAAAAGGCGCGGGGTAGCGTTCCAGCATCTGCTTGGCCCCCGCGTCGAAGGTGGCAAAGGCCACCAGTGCCGCGAAAAACAGCAGGATGCCCGTCTGGCGCGTGGCGGCGGGGGCGGGCAAGGCGGCGGGCACGGCGCTCATCGGGTGGCGGTTCCTGGGGCTGCGATTCCTTCAGGCGGCGCCATGGTCCATGCCCTGGATGAACGCGTCCAGCGCCGGACCGATGGCCTGGACCATGTAGCCGCCTTCCTGCACGACGACGGTAGGTATCTTAAGGCTGGCGACGCGCGCGCCGATGTCGCGGTAGGCATCGATATCCAGCTTCAGGACGCTGATGGGATCGTCCTTGTAAGTGTCGAAGCCCAGCGCCAGGACCAGCGCCTGGGGCGCATAGCCGGCCAGCGCGGCCAGCGCCGTGTCCAAGGCTTGCAGGAAGGCCTCGTTGCCGGATCCGTGAGGCAGCGGCAGATTCAGGTTGTAGCCTTCGCCCGCGCCGTGTCCGCGCTCGTGCGCGTAGCCCGTGTAGAACGGGTAGTAGCCGGCGGGATCGGCGTGCAGCGACACGGTCATCACGTCCGGGCGCTGGTAAAAAATGTTCTGAGTTCCGTCGCCGTGATGCGCGTCCACGTCCAGCACCGCGACCTTGGACCAGGTCTGCAGCAAGCGGCTGGCCGCCGCGGCGCTGCTGTTCAGGTAGCAGAAGCCGCCCGCGCGGTCGCGGTGGGCGTGGTGACCCGAAGGCCGGCACAGCGCGTAGGCCATGCCCCGGGTGTTGGCGACATGGTCCGCGGCGGCGACGGCGCTGTGCGTGGACCTGAGCGCCGACCGCCACGTTTGCGGCCCGATGGGGCAGGACAGGTCGCTCAGGTAGTAGCCGGTCTGGGCCACGATGGACGGAGACGGGCAGGGGCCACGCCCGGCCAGTTCGGTCCGGCCGTTGTAGTAGGGCGAAAGGTTGGGCAGCACTTCCGGGCCGGGATCCACGCCGGGCGCCCTCAGGGCTTGCCAGCGTGCGTAGGCGGTCTCCAGGTAGTCCAGGTAGTCCTGGCTGTGGATGTGCTCCAGCGGCTTGCGGCCATAGTCGGCGGGCGCTTCCACCTTGATGCCTCTGGCGGCCAGCGCGCTTTGCAGGCTTTCGGCGCGCGACGGCAGGTCGGTGGGGGCGCTGATGCGCCCCAGCCGCATGAATTGCTGAGGGGAATGCAGCAACTGTTCTTCCGAGAAAAACGCCTTCATGGGTATCCTCGCTGGCCTTATGCGCGCTTGAGCTCGATTTCGACGAAAACGAATTCGGTATCGCTGGGGTTGATGACATTGTGCTCGACGCCGACGGGGCGGCAGTAAGCCACGCCGGTGGTGAGCTGGCTGGTCACCTGGCCGTCGGGCGTGTCCAGCAGCAGCGGGCCTGTCGTTTGGGGCACCACCACGTAGTTCATGCCGTGGCGATGCCAGCCGGTTTCCCCGCCCGGCGGAAAGCGCCATTCGGTGACGGTGACCAGTTCGTTGTCGATCTGCACGGTGGGCACGGCGGCGGGACGTTGCATGGCTTCTCCTTAATTCGATCAATGTGTCGTGTGGGGCTCAGGCGGGCTGCGCCTTGGTGGGGTCCCAGTGCTGGCCCGGCACGGCGGCGATCAGCTGCTGCGTATAGGCGTGCTGCGGATTGTCGAAGATCTGCGCGGGCGATCCGTATTCGACCACCTTGCCGCGATGCATGACCAGGACCGAATTGCAGATCTGGGCCGCCACGCGCAGGTCATGGGTAATGAAAACCAGCGCGATCTTCAGGCGCTGCTGCAGATCATGCAGCAGTTGCAGCACCTGCGCCTGCACCGACACGTCCAGCGCGGATACCGATTCGTCGGCCACCAGCACCTTGGGTTCCAGGGCCAGCGCGCGGGCGATGCCGATACGCTGGCGCTGTCCGCCCGAGAACTGGTTGGGATAGCGGTCGAAGGCGGAAGGGTCCAGCCCCACCAGCGATAGCAATTCGCGCACCCGCGCTTCGGCCTGCGCGCGGGGCACGCCATTGGCGACCGGACCGTCGCTGATGATGCGTCCGACCGTATGCCGGGGATTGAGCGAGGCGAACGGATCCTGGAAGATCATCTGGATGTCGTGCCGCATGGGGCGGAAGCGCGACTCGGACAGGGTAGCGATGTCCTGGCCGTTGAAGAGCAGTTGGCCCCCATTGATGCCCACCAGCTTGAGCAGGCATTTTCCGATGGTGGACTTGCCCGAGCCGGATTCGCCCACGATGCCCAGGGTCTCGCCGCGGCGCACGGAGAAGCTCACGCCATCGACCGCGTGGACCTCGCGCCTGCTCCCCAGCCAGCCGTGCCCGATCACGTAGGTCTTCTTCAGGTCCTTCACTTCCAGTACCGGCCTGTCGTCCTCGGTGGCGGCGCGCTCCTCGCCGCGCCGGTGCGGCACCGCCGCGATCAGGCGCTGGGTGTAGGGATGGCGGGGGCGGTTGAGCACCTCGTCCGCCGGGCCCTGTTCCACCAGGATGCCTTTCTCCATGACCGCGACCCGGTGGGCGATTTCGGCGACCACGCCGAAGTCGTGCGTGACGAACATCACGCCCATGCCTTTCTCTTTCTGAATGCGGGCGATCAGCGCCAGGATCTGCGCCTGGGTGGTGACGTCCAGCGCGGTAGTGGGCTCGTCGGCGATCAGCAGCGCGGGCTCCAGCGCCAGCGCCATCGCGATCATGACGCGCTGGCGCTGGCCGCCCGACAGGCGGAAGGGGTAGACGTGGTAGAGCGTGGCCGGGTCGGGCAGACCCACGAAGGCAAGCAGCTCGAGCGTGCGTTTCATGCGGTCGGCGCCGGGGTAGGCGTTGTGCACGCGCATGACCTCGCTGATCTGGTCGCCCACCGTCATCAGCGGATTCAGGGCCGACAGCGGCTCCTGGAAGATCATCGCCATGTCCTTGCCGCGCATGGCTTGCAAGGCGGACTCGTCCTGCTGGAGCAGGTCCTGGCCCCGGAACAGGATGCGGCCCTGTTGCGGCGTCAGGTAGTCGGGCAGAAGGCCCATGATGGCGTTCGCGCTCATGGACTTGCCCGAACCGGACTCGCCGACGATGCACAGGATCTCGCCGGCGCGGATGTCATAAGACACGTCCTGCACGGCGTAGGGGCGGTCGCCTCCCTTGGGCAGCGCAATGCTGAGGTTCTGGACGGACAGCAGGGGCGGTGCATCATTCATGTCGGCCTCCTATTCGCCGCGTTTGCGCAATTGAGGGTTGAGGGCGTCGTTCAGGCCTTCGCCGATCAGGTTGATCGCGAGCACGGTCAGCAGGATGGCCACGCCTGGCCAGACGCTCATCCACCAGGCCTCGCGGATCATGGTGCGCGCCGCGCCGATCATGAAGCCCCAGCTCATCAGGTTGCGATCGCCCAGGCCCAGGAAGGACAAGGACGATTCCGTCAAAATCGCCGTCGCCACCATGAAGGAAGCCGAGACGATGATGGGAGACATCGCGTTGGGCAGGATCTGCGTGCCGACGATGCGGGCCGGCGTCTGGCCGATCACGATGGCCGCCTGCACGAACTCGCGTTGCTTGAGCGTCATGAATTCCGACCGCACCAGGCGCGCCGCCGGGGGCCAGGACACCACCGCGATGGCGCCCATGATGGAATACACCGAAGGGCTCAGGATGGCGACCAGCACCACGGCCATGGCCAGTTGCGGGATGGTCTGGAAGAACTCGGTGAAGCGCATCAGCGCGTCGTCCACGCGCCCGCCGCAATAGCCCGCGACCGAACCCACCAGGATGCCGAATAGCAGCGCCACCGCGGTGGACAGCAGGCCCACCATCAGCGACACCCGCGCGCCCCAGACCAGCCCGGCGGTGATGTCGCGTCCCAGCATATCGGTGCCGAAGGGGTACTCGGCGTTGGTGAAGGGGCGGATCAGCGGATCGGCCACCATCATCCACGGCGACTCTTCATACAGCAGCGGCGCCGCCAGGGCCACGACCACCACGATCAGCATGATGACCAGGCCGGCTACCGCCCCGTAATTGCGCATGTAACGTTGGGCGAATGACTTCATGCGGAGGCTCCTTGCTGCGCACCCGCGCCGATGCGCGGATCGATCAGGCGGTACAACACATCGGTCAGCAGGTTGAACACCACCACCATGATCGAAGTCACCAGGAAGATCCCAAGCAGCAACTGGTAGTCGCGCTGCAGCAGGGCGTCGAACATCAGCCGGCCGATGCCCGGCCAGGCGAACACGGTCTCGGTCAGCACCGCGCCGCCCGCCATCTGGCCAAGCTGGATCCCGGCGAAGGTGATGACGGGAAGCAGTGCATTGCGCAGCACATGGGCGCGGATCACGCGGCTCGGGCTCACGCCCTTGGCGCGCGCCGTCTTCACGAAGTCCATGCCGATCACTTCCAGCATCGACGCGCGGGTCAAGCGCACGTAGACCGCCATAAAGAAGCAGCCCAAGGTGACGGTGGGCAGGATCAGGTGCTGAGCGATGTCGCCCGCGCGCGCCCAGCCGGTCAGCCCCGCGCCCACGGTTTCCATGCCGAAGGCGGGCAGCCACCCCAGCACCACCGAGAAAAGCAGGATGCCCATGAGCGACAGCCAAAAGAGCGGCGTCGCATAGAGCAGCAGGGCGCCCGTCATGACCGAGCTGTCGATCCAGCGGCGCTTGTTGCGGTAGCGCGCCTTGGCCGCCACGACCCCCAGGAAGACGCCCAGCACGATGGAAAACACAAAGGCGCAGGACATCAGCAGGAACGTGGCGGGCAGGCGCTCGACGATGAGATCCAGCACGGGGACATGATTGCGGTAGGAGAAGCCCAGGTCCAGTTGGATCACGCCCTTCAGGTACAGCATCAACTGCGTCAGGATGGGCTTGTCCAGGCCGAATGCCGCGCGCAGCTGTTCCACGTAGGCGGCGTCGCCCGCGCCAGCCTGGCCCGCCAGCACGGCGGCGGGGTCGCCGGGCGCCAGGCGGATCAGGAAGAAATTGATGATCACGACGCCCAGCACGACCACCAGGGCCTTGCCGACGCGGGAAAGAAGGAAAGACAGGAATTTCATGCTCTGGGTCCTTTCAGGACGGGCGCGGAGTCTTCATGCTTGTCCGTCGCGCGGCCAGGATCCGCCGCCGCGGGAACCTCCGCGGCGGCGTCTTGCGGCGCTTACTTCTCGATGTAGACGTCGTCGAACGACTCGTTCAAGCCGATGGCGGTCTTGACCAGGTTCTTGACGTTGGCCCGATACAGCGTGGGGAATTCCATGTCCACCATGAAGCCGTTGGCCACATCGTTGACCAGGGTCGTCTGGATCTTGCTGTAGAGCTCCTGGCGCTTGGCCGGATCGATTTCGGAGGCGGCGGCTTCCCACTGCTTGTCGGTCTCGGGGTTGCTGTAGCCCTGCACGTTGGCGAAAGGCGACCCCTTGACGATGTTCGACGAGATATACAGCCGCTGCACGCCCAGCGCGGGGTCGCCGTACTGGTAGGTGAAGGTGGTCGTCAGGTCGAAGTCCCAGTTGCCGGTGCGGCTGGCCCAGCCGCCCGCGTCGGTGGATTCCACGTTGACCTTGAAGCCCAGCTGTTCCAGTGCCTGCTTGGTGTATTCGCCCAGACGGTCCCACGTGGAGCCATAGGGGAAGCTCAACTGGCGGATCGTGTAATCCTCGGGCTTGATGCCCGATTCCTTGATCAGCGCGCGCGCCTTCTTCATGTCGAACGCCAGGGCCGGCATGTTCTTGTCGTAGAACATCTCGGTGGTCACAAAGGGGCTGGTCGACACCTTGCCCAGGCCGAAGAAGATGTTGTTGACCACCATGTTGCGGTTCATGGCCGCCATGACGGCCTGGCGCACCTTCAGGTTGTCGAACGGCGGCTTGCGCATGTTGAAGATCAGGTACGCCTGCGGCGAGAACATCTCCCAGCCGGCCGTGGTGTATTCCACCTTGGGCAGCGCGCGCAGGCGCTTGATGTCGACGTTGTCCACGTCCCCGCCGCGCAGCACGTCCACGCTGCCGCGCTCGAACGCCACGGCGCGCGAGGCCGCGTCGGGAATCACGTTGAACACCAGCTCATCCAGGTAGGGCATGCCCGGTTTCCAGTAAGCGGGGTTGCGCGTGAGCTTGATGTATTCGCCGCGCTTCCATTCCTTGAACATGAACGGCCCGGTGCCGATGGGTTTCTGGTTGGCCGGATTGGTCATGTAGTCGGTTCCGGCGTAGATGTGCTTGGGCATCATCGGCGCAAAGCCCGGCTCGAACATCAGCATGAAGGCCGGGAACGGCGACTTGAGCTTGATGACCACCGTCTTGGCATCTGGCGCCTGCACCGAATCGACGAACTTGTTCAGGATGACGCGGGCGCGCGCATGGGTCTTGGGCAGCATGTCCGCCAGCGAGAACACCACGTCCTCGGAAGTGAAGGGCTTGCCGTCATGCCATTTCACGTTGTCCTGCAGATGAAAGGTGTAGGTGAGGCCGTCCGCGGCGGCTTCCCAGGACTTGGCCAGGCCGGGCTGCGGCTTGAGGTCGGTGGAATAGGTCAGCAGGCTTTCGTAGATCTTGCCCGCGACGAACTGCGTGGGGCCTTGCTGGTTGATGGCCGTGACGATCACGGGCGGCTCCGGCTGAACGATCATGTTCAGCGTCCCGCCTTTGGTCTGGGCCAGGGCCTGCGTGGCGGGCAGCGCGGCCGCAAGGACCAATGCACCGATGCTTAGGGAGAACCAATTTTTCGATTTCACTGCGAGCCTCCGGGCTGGAAAGGGTCTGACAGGCGGCCGCTTGTGCGCGGCGGATGCCGTGCAGTAATAAGCAAACCTCATGCCACCTGTGTTTCTCGGGGGTACTGCGGGTGGAGCAGCTTCAACAATGCTTCGTATAGGTGCTGGGTAAGGCGCCGCGCACCAATGCGGCGAAATCAGCGGTGCATGCGGTGTGCGTCTGGCGCGTCTGGGCGGCACGGCATGGGCGAGCGAATGGCCGGGGCTGCCTGGCGGGAAGGGCGCTAGCGCGTGCCGTTGGCCCGCGCCACCATGGCGTCGAGCAGTACGTTGCAGCCCGCTTCCAGGTGCTGGGGCTGCGCATCCTCGATTTCGTTGTGGCTGATGCCGTCCTTGCAGGGCACGAAGATCATCGCCGTGGGCGCGACCGCGGCCATGTATACGGCGTCGTGGCCCGCGCCCGTGACGATGTTCATCGCGGGCAGGCCGCGGCTGGCTGCTCCCTTGCGCACCTTGTCCACGAGGTCCGTGTCGAAAGGGGTGGGGCGGAAGTACTGGACGTCCTTCACGTCGACGCGCACGGCATGCGCGACCGCGATGTCGTCGCAGACGCGGCGCCACTCCTGGTCCATGCGGGTCAGCGTGGCTTCGTCCTCGTGGCGCAGGTCGGCGGTGAAACGGACCTGTCCGGGGATCACGTTGCGCGAACCCGGGTGGGCATGGATTTCACCCACCGTGCCGCGTCCGTGGGGCTGGTGGGTGTTGGCGATGTTGACCACGGCCTGCAGCAGGAAGCTGGCCGCGAAGAGCGCGTCGCGGCGGATCGCCATGGGGGTCGGGCCGGCATGCATCTCCATGCCGGTCACCGTGATGTCGTACCAGCGCAGGCCCAGCGAGCCGGTCACCACGCCGATGGTTTTCTCTTCGTGTTCCAGGATCGGACCCTGTTCGATGTGGGCTTCGAAGTAGGCGTCCACGGCCCGTCCGCCCACCGGATCGGGACCCGCATAGCCGATGGCCTGGAGTTCGTCGCGCACGCTGATGCCCTGGGCGTCGCGCGCGGAGAGCGCGGTTTCCAGCGGGAATTTTCCGGCGAATACACCCGATCCCATCATGACCGGCACGAAGCGCGAACCTTCCTCGTTGGTCCAGATGGCGACCTCGAGCGGCGCTTCGGTCAGCACGTCCGCATCGTTGAGCGTGCGTATGACTTCAAGGCCCGCCAGCACGCCGTAGCAGCCGTCGAACTTTCCGCCGGTCGGCTGGGTGTCGATATGGCTGCCGGTCATGACGGGCGGCAGGTCGTTGTTGCGGCCGGCGCGGCGGGCAAAGATGTTGCCCACCTGGTCCACCCGCACCGTCATGCCCGCCTCGCGCATCCAGCCGGTGACAAGATCGCGGCCCTGGCCGTCCAGCGCGGTCAGAGCAAGGCGGCAATTGCCGCCCTTGGGCGTGGCGCCGATGCGGGCAAGGTCCATCAGGGACTGCCACAGGCGGTTGCCGTCGATGGACAGGGTGGGAGTAGTCATGGTTCGCCTCGGTGCTCGTTGAAGTCTTCCCGTAGCCGCGCCAGGATGCCGAGCAGGTGCGCATGCATGGCATGGCGCGCGCGGATCGGGTCGCGCGCCAGGATGGCGGTCAGGATGCGCTGGTGTTCGGCGTGGGCCGTCGCCCACACTTTGGTGTCGACAAAGTAATCCTGCATCCGGCGGTATACGGAGCTGGTCTGGGACAGGTTCCACAAGTGCGCCACCGTGGACGCGAGCGCCGCGTTGCCGCAAGCCGCGGCGATGGCGCCATGGAATTCGCGGTCATGCCGGCCGGGGGAATCGGTCAGGGACATGCCTTCATGGGCTGCCTGGATCGCCGTGAGCTGCGCGGACGTCGCGTGCTGCGCGGCCATGCCGGCGCATTCGGGTTCGATCATCAAACGGGCTTCCAGCAGGTCGAAGGGGCCGATGTCGTCGTGGCCCGGGACCCAGTTGGCGGCGGAACGGGACGCCACCGCGTTCGCGGGGCCTTCCTGGGTCGCGGCGAACACGCCCGTGCCCACGCGCACCTCGACATAGCCTTCGATCTCCAGCGCGATGAGGGCCTCGCGGATCGAGGCGCGGCTGACCTGCAACTGTTCGGCGAGTTCTCTTTCCGAAGGCAGCCGCCGTCCGCGGGGGAAGTCGCCCGCCCTGATCCTGCCGGCTATCTGGTCGGCGATCATGCGATACAGGCGGGTGACGGCAACGGCTTGGAAGGTGCTCATCGGTGCGGAACGCGCAATGTTTGGCCTGGTGGTCAGGCCACCAATATAGGCACCTCTTATTTGTATTAGAAGGAGAATTTCATCGTTTCAGGGAAAACGATGTGAGGGAATCCACCTCTTTTCGTCTGGTGGTCAGGCCAGTCAGAGGGAGTGTAGACGCGCGCCGGCGGGGCGGCGTCTTCGAGCTTACTGCGCGTCTTCGTCCGGTTCCGGTGTTTGCGTGAAGGCGCGCACCAGGCGGGCGATGCCGTCGAGCTCATCATGGGCGCCCACTACCCATTCCGGTTTGTCGAAGGGGCTGTCCGACGGGGCCTTATCAAGATTCGCCTTCAGGTCGTCCAGCAGTTCCAGCGCCATGTCGGTGGCCTGTGGGCTGCTGCGGGTCGATAGGGCGATGGCGATCGCCATCGCCTGGCGCAGTGCCAGCAGGCGGCCGTCCAGTTCGGTGTCCATGTACATATCCTTGTTTTCGGGGTGAATGCCCGCATTTTAAGTGCCGGAACACCGTCGCGCATGTGCGTGCCCGCCGGCACGCAAAGCGGTCCGGTTTGCGCAAGATCAAGGTGCGGTGGCCGGCACGGGCGAATAATCCAGGGTATGCAAGCCGCTCTACGCCCACACTCTTCAGAACCGCCGGCGCCCGCCACCGCCGAGCCGCTTTTCCCTCCCCAGTTGCTGGCGCGGCTGGATAAGAATGGGCCGCGGTACACCTCGTACCCCACAGCGGACCGGTATCACGGCGGCTTTGGCGAGCAGGACTACCGGCTGGCGCTGCAGCAGCGCCGCGCGGCCAGCCCGGCAGAGCCGCTGTCGCTCTACCTCCATATTCCCTTCTGCGAGTCCGTCTGTTACTACTGCGCCTGTAACAAGGTAGTGACTCGCCATCATGACCGAGCCGCCCGCTATCTGGACGCCTTGGCAAAAGAAATTGATTTGCACGTGCAGGAGCTGGGGCGGGGCGTGCCCGTCTCGCAGCTGCATTTCGGCGGAGGCACGCCGACATTCCTGTCCGACGAGGAACTCGCGCGTCTCATGGGCGACCTGCGCGCCGCTTTCCATTTCGAGCCGGACGCCGAGATCTCGATCGAGGTCGATCCGCGCACGGCGACGCCCGAGCGGCTGGCCTATCTGCAGCGGCTGGGCTTCAATCGGCTGAGCTTTGGCGTCCAGGACTTCGACAAGCGGGTCCAGGTGGCGGTGCATCGGGTGCAGTCCTTCGAGTCCGTGTCCGCGCTGATGCAAAGCGCAAGGGCCCTGGGCTACGCGTCCGTCAACGTGGATCTGATCTATGGCCTGCCCTTGCAGACCGCCGAATCATTTTCCCGCACCATCGCGCAGGTCATCGCATTGCGGCCCGACCGCATCGCGCTCTATGCGTACGCCCACCTGCCCGAACGATTCAAGCCGCAGCGGCGCATCCACGAAGCGGATCTGCCCGACCGCGCCACGCGTGTCGGCCTGCTCAGCGCCGCCATTGAAGGCTTCCTGAAGCAGGGCTATACCTACATCGGCATGGACCACTTCGCGTTGAATGGCGACGCGCTCGCCATTGCCAAACAGCGCGGCGAACTGCACCGCAATTTCCAGGGCTACAGCACGCAGCCGGACCGCGACCTGATCGCGCTCGGCGTGTCCGCCATCGGACGCATCGGCAATACCTACAGCCAGAACGCGAAGGTGCTCGACGAGTACTACGCGGCCATCGAAGGCGGGAAATTCGCCGTCGAGAGAGGGCTGGCGCTGAACGCCGACGATCTGGTCCGGCGCGAGGTGATCATGGACATCATGTGCCAGGGGCGCGTCGACTTTGCCCGGATCGAGGCACGCCATGGCCTGCGGTTTGGGGAATACTTCAGCCGCGAGCTCTCGCAGATGGCAAGTCTGGCCGAACTGGGGCTGGTCAACCTTCGGCCGGATGCGGTGCAGGTGACCGGGCTGGGCTGGTACTTCGTGCGCGCGGTGGCGATGGCTTTCGACGGCTATCTGCGCACCGTCAGCACCGGCGCCAGCTACTCTCGCATCATCTGATTCCTTGCCGCAGCCAAGGCGGCGCCGTTCGGCGCCACGCGCTCATCCGGCGAATTTCTCGCGCAGGTAGAGCGCCAGGGAGAGGTCGTCGGCCAGTTGCAGTTTTCGCATGGCGCGGCGCTTGTGCGTGCTGACGGTTTTCTTGCTGCGCACGAGCCGCGCCGCAATCTGCGTGACCGACAACCCCTGGCTGATGTGCCGCAGGATCTCGACTTCAGAGGCCGTCAGCAGCGAGTGCGGAGCGGGCGGCAGCAGGCCGCGGATCTTGCCTTCGTGTACGGACAGGAACGGCGCCTTGGCGCTGATCACCCCGCGGATCATGTCCGGCAGCAGAATCATGCCCCATTGCTTGGCAAGGTATCCGTTCGCGCCCGCGCGATACGCGGCGTATTGGGTTTCGAGCCGGTTGCCCGCGGAAAACGTGATGATCGCCATGGTGGGGTGATAGCGGCGCACCCGCCGCAGATAGTTGACGCCGTCCCAGGGCTCCAGAGGCAGGTAGAAGTCGATCAGCGCTACATCGCAGGGTGCGTGCGCCAGCTTTTCGAGCAACGCCCGGGCCGAGGTTTCCCGATGTACGAGCTGAAAGCCCGGACGGCTCTCGAGGTAGGCGCCGACTCCCAGCGCCACCACGGGGTGGTCGTCCAGGATGGCAACCCGGATGACCGGGGGCGGGCGTGACATCAGCAGGTGCCGGTGCGTACCCTGGCCTTGGACTGGGGCACCAGCAGGTGCGCCCCCTTTTTCGGGGGGCGTGGCGAAGGGGGCCCTGCTGGCTGGCTCTGAAACCGGTTTCATCGTTGCTCCACAAACGGGTGAGGGGAAGTTGGGCGACGGGCGCCGCACGAAGGCGGAGCCAGTGCACATGTCCCGATTAGTCCTAAAATTTTGTGGGCAGATTACGGTTTCGAGCGGCTGAGCGGATGTGAAACGACTGAAAATCAGACCGTTGCACCCTTGGCCTGTCAGCAAATTCGAAAGCGACTCCACGATGGCCTTCGTTTCGTCGAGGCCGGGCGGCTTGACCAGACGGGTGTCGCTTGGGCCGGATCGGGCGGAGCCATCCGGACTGTCGCGCTTTCGCCACGAAATGCATGCGGATGGTGCTACAATCGGCAACGATAAACGTGGCTGCATGCTGTAACTGATTTGGCCGCGCCGTTTTTGCTACACCTTGATCCGCGCCGCCTCGGGCGCGTACCAACAGGCCCAAACACCATGTTTTTCCCGCTGGCACGAACTACGACCCGGAACTTTCGCCCTATGTCGCGTTAGTTTTTCGTGCGTCGGGTTTTACCGTGTCAGGTCAGCGGCAGAACTCAGCAAGACAATCAAATGAACGCGGCTCTCAAGCCGCGTTTTTCGTTTCTGTTTTTCGTTTTTTTTGTTCCAAGAACCCCAGGAAGCACTCCCGATGGTACAGATCACATTGCCCGATGGTTCGCAGCGCCAATATCCGGGGCCGGTAACGGTCGCCGAAGTGGCGCAATCGATCGGTACGGGCCTGGCGAAGGCGGCCTTGGGCGGCCGAGTGACGATTGATGGCGCGGATTCCAAGCTGGTCGACACCAGCTTCCGCATTGAAGGCGATGCCCGCCTGGCAATCGTGACCGCCAAGGATGCGGACGGCCTGGACCTGATCCGCCATTCCACGGCGCACTTGCTGGCCTATGCCGTCAAGGAGCTGTTCCCGGATGCGCAGGTCACCATCGGTCCGGTGATCGACAACGGCTTCTATTACGACTTCTCGTACAAGCGCCCGTTCACCCCCGAGGATCTGGCTGCCATCGAAAAGAAGATGGCCGAACTCGTCAAAAAGGACGAAGTGGTCACGCGCGAAGAATGGTCGCGCGACGACGCCGTGGAATTCTTCAAGAGCATCGGCGAAAAGTACAAGGCCGAAATCATTGCTTCGATTCCGTCCAACGAACCGCTCAGCCTGTACCGTGAAGGCGACTTCATCGATCTGTGCCGGGGCCCGCACGTGCCGTCCACCGGCAAACTGAAGGTCTTCAAGCTGATGAAGGTGGCCGGCGCCTACTGGCGCGGCGACAGCAAAAACGAGATGCTCCAGCGCATCTACGGCACCGCCTGGGCTACCAAGGAAGAGCAGGAAGCCTACCTGCACATGCTGGAAGAGGCCGAGCGCCGCGACCACCGCAAGATCGGCCGCGAACTCGACCTGTTCCACTTCCAGGACGAGGCCCCTGGCCTGATTTTCTGGCATCCCAAGGGCTGGACCCTGTGGCAGCAGGTCGAGCAATACATGCGCGCCGTCTACCGCGACAACGGTTACCAGGAAGTCAAGGCGCCGCAGATTCTCGACATTTCGCTCTGGAAGAAGACGGGCCACTGGGACAACTATCGTGAAAACATGTTCACGACCGAGTCCGAGAACCGCGTTTACGGCCTGAAGCCGATGAACTGCCCGGGCCACGTCCAGATTTTCAACGCCGGGCTGCACTCCTACCGTGAACTGCCCCTGCGCTACGGCGAATTCGGCCAGTGCCATCGCAATGAACCCTCGGGTTCGCTGCACGGCATGATGCGCGTGCGCGGCTTTACGCAGGACGATGGCCACATTTTCTGTACCGAAGACCAGCTTCAGGACGAATGCGCCGATTTCACGGCGCTGTTGCAGAAGGTCTACCGTGATTTCGGTTTCACCGAAGTGCTGTATAAGGTCGCCACGCGTCCCGAAAAGCGTATCGGTTCGGACGAGGTCTGGGATACGGCCGAAGCCGCCTTGATGGAAAGCCTGCGCCGCACCGGTTGCGATTTCGAGGTTTCCCCGGGCGAGGGCGCTTTCTACGGTCCCAAGGTCGAGTACACGCTGAAGGATGCCATCGGCCGCCACTGGCAGTGCGGTACGATCCAGGTCGACTTCTCCATGCCCGTACGTCTGGGCGCCGAGTACGTGGACCAGAATGACCAGCGCCGTCCGCCTGTCATGCTGCACCGCGCGATCCTCGGGTCGCTCGAGCGTTTTATCGGCATGTTGATCGAAAACCACGCCGGCGCGATGCCTCCCTGGCTCGCCCCGGTGCAGGCTGTCGTATGCTGCATTTCCGAACCTTCAGCCGATTATGCGGCTGAAATCACGCAAAGCCTGAAAAAACAAGGCTTTAGAGTAGAGTCCGATTTGCGCGGTGAAAAAATCACTCGTAAAATTCGGGAGCACAGCCTGCAAAAGGTGCCGTACATTCTTGTCGTCGGCGACAAAGAGAAGCAAAACGGCACCGTAGCCGTACGCGGACTGGGCGGACTGGACCTTGGCGCCATCGCATACGACGAGTTCGTCGCGCGATTGTCCGAGGACGTAGCCGCCCGTCGCGACGTCAATCAACCTGATAGCAGTGCTGCTTAACATTTCTAGGAGCTTTCAACATCGCCACTGAAAAAGCCAATCGCATCAACGGTGAAATCCGCGTCCCCGAGGTGCGCCTGATAGGTCTGGACGGAGAACAGCTCGGCATCGTCAAGATTGCCGACGCCTTCCGTCTTTCCGAGCAAAGCGACGTGGATCTGGTGGAAATCGCGCCGAACGCCGAGCCGCCGGTCTGCCGTTTGATGGACTACGGTAAGTTCAAGTACCAAGAGCAGAAGCGCCAGGCCGAAGCCCGTTCCAAGCAGAAGGTCATCCAGGTCAAGGAAGTCAAATTCCGTCCGGCCACCGACGAGGGCGACTACCAGGTCAAGCTGCGCAACCTGCGCCGCTTCCTCGAGGAAGGCGACAAGGCCAAGGTGACGCTGCGGTTCCGTGGCCGCGAAATGGCTCACCAGGAACTCGGTATGCGGGTGCTTGAACGTGTGCGCGACGACCTGCTGGAACTGGCCCAGGTCGAAGCCATGCCGAAGCTCGAAGGCCGTCAGATGGTCATGGTGCTGGCGCCGAAGAAGAAGGTCGTGCCCGCGGGCAAGCCTGAATCGGCGGCCTGATCGCCAGCCGTAGCCTCCGCAAGAGGCTCGGCCGCTCCAACAACCCGCCGTGTCCGTTGCGTGACCGGCGGGTTCGCTTATTGGGCGGCTCTGCGCTACGATGTCATAAAGCCGCCTTCCCGCGAGGGGAGGCGGCGTCCGTTTCGGGGTGTCGCGATGCATGTTTTGTTCGTTTTGGATCCCTTGCCGCTGCTCAAGGCGTACAAGGACAGTTCTGTCGCCATGATGCGTGCGCTGGTGGCGCGCGGCCATACGCTCAGCGTGGCCATGCAGGGCGATCTCTTTATTGAGGCCGGCACGGTCAAGGCCGCCGCCACGCCGATCGAGCTGGTCGCGGACGCCGACCTGCACGGCCATGAATGGTGGCGCGAATCCGCTGCCCGGGATCTGCCGCTGGCGGACTTCGGCGCCGTCGTCATGCGCAAGGATCCTCCGTTCGACATGGAATACGTGTATTCGACGCACCTGCTCGAATACGCCGAGGCCCAGGGCGCCCGTGTGTTCAACAGCGGCGCGGCCATACGCAACCATCCCGAAAAGCTGGCCATCACCGAAATCAGCGAGTTCACCGCGCCCACGCTGGTGACCCGCAACATGGCCCGGCTGAAGGCGTTCCACGACACACATAGCGACGTGATCGTCAAGCCGCTGGACGGCATGGGAGGCACCGGCGTGTTCCGTCTGCAACCCAAGGATCCCAACCTGAACGCCATCCTTGAAACCCTCACGGACAATGGCGCGCGCACCATCATGGCGCAGCGCTATATCCCCGACATCGTCAAGGGTGACAAGCGCATCCTGCTGATCGGCGGCGAGCCTGTGCCGTACTCGCTTGCGCGCATCCCGCTGGCCGGCGAAACGCGCGGCAACCTGGCTGCCGGCGGACGAGGCGTGGCGCAGGAGCTGTCTGCCCGGGACCGCGAGATCGCCGAAGCCGTGGCCCCCAAGCTTGCCGCCCGCGGTCTGCTTCTGGTCGGTCTGGATGTCATTGGCGATTACGTCACCGAGGTCAACGTCACCAGCCCCACCTGTTTCGTGGAAATTGCCGAACAGACCGGTTTCGATGTCGCAGGCATGTTCGTCCAGGCGCTTGAAAAAGCCGTGGCGGGCGCTGCCGCCGCGGTCTGACCTCTCAGGACTTTTGTCATGACCACGGGTATTGTGATCGTCGTGCACGCGCCCCTGGGCGCGGCCATGCGCGAATGCGCCAGCCACGTCATGGGCAACCTTGACGGCATGCTGGCCGTTCACGACATCCAGCCCGAGGACCTTCCGGACGATCTGACCCCCGATGTCCTGAAGGACATCCTGGGGCAGGATCACGGCGGAGGCGTTCTGGTCCTGACGGACCTGATCGGCGCCACGCCCGCGAACATCTCGAAGCGCGCCGTCGCGGACGCGCAGGCCCAGGGCATCCAGTGCTGTGTGCTGGCGGGGCTGAACACGCCGATGCTGCTGAGGGCGTTGACCTACCGCAACCTGCCTTTGGCCGAAACGCGCGAGAAGGCACTGGCCGGAGGAGTGCAGGGCGTCTTGCGTGTAGACTGACGGGCAAGAATTTGCCCTATTATGTCGGCTATTATTTCAAGCCGAAGCGGTTCGACGATTGCTGCGATCAACACTGCGGCGTAGGCCGCGGCCATAATCTTTCCTATGCCCAATACAGACATTGTCATCAGCAATAAACTGGGTTTGCACGCCCGGGCCGCCGCCAAGCTGACGCAGCTTGCGAGCAAGTTTTCCAGCGAGATCTTTATTTCACGCGGCGCGCAACGCGTAAATGCCAAGAGCATCATGGGGGTCATGATGCTGGCCGCCGGCTTGGGCGTGACGGTCAAGCTGGAGGCTTCGGGCAGCGACGCCGAGCAAGCCCTTTCCGAAATCGAAACACTGTTCGACAGCAAATTCGGTGAGCAGGAATAGAACGTCTTCTGAATCAGCCGGCGCGAGCCATGCTCGTGCCGGCTCGTCCGCGACCCTTACCGATACTCGCAACGGGGCTGGCCCCGCCAGCCCCGTTGTCTGCCTGTATGGCAAGGGCGTCGCCAGGGGATATGCGATCGGCCGCGCGGTCGTCATGGGCGCCGCGGCGCTGGAAGTGGCGCACTACCGCATTTCGCCCGAAGACATTCCCGCCGAGAGCAGCCGGCTGACCGAAGCCCTGGCTTCCGCGCAGCAAGAGCTCCTGCAATTGGCCGACACCTTGCCGGCCGATGCCCCGCGCGAACTGGGCGCCATGCTGAATGTGCACAGCCTGCTGCTGGGCGATCCGTTGCTGGCCGAACAGACGCTGGCCCTGATCGCCGAGCGCCACTACAACGCCGAATGGGCGCTGACGACGCAGGGCCAGATCCTGGGGCAGCAGTTCGACGCCATGGAGGACGAGTACCTGCGCGAGCGCGGGGCCGACGTGCGCCAGGTCATCGAGCGGGTGCTGCACGTCCTGGCGGGCACGTCGGCGATTCTGCCCGACATGTCCCACATGGGCGGCGACGATGCGCTGGTGGTCGTGGCCCACGATATCTCGCCGGCCGACATGCTTCGGTTGCGCGGCGGACGCTTCGCCGCCTTTGTCACCGACCTGGGCGGCCCGACCTCGCATACGGCAATCGTGGCGCGCAGTATGGGCGTGCCGGCCGTGGTCGCCATGGGGAACGTGCGCGAACTGGTCCGCGACGGCGACATGCTGATCATCGACGGGGCGGCCGGCGCGGTGGTGGTCAATCCGTCCGACCGGATCCTGCAGGAATACCGGCGGCGCCAGGCCATCTACGCGGACGAACGCGCCGAACTCGGTCTGTTGCGCGACGAGCCCTCCATCACCCTCGACGGGATCGACATCACCTTGCATGCCAACATCGAGCTGCCGGACGAGGCCGCTCTGGCTTTGGCGTCGGGCGCGCATGGCATCGGGCTGTTCCGCAGCGAGTTCCTGTTCATGGGACGCCCGGATCTGCCGGGCGAGGAAGAGCAATACGAAGCGTATGCCTCCGTCGTCAAGGTAATGGCCGGCAGGTCTGTCACGATCCGCACGCTGGATATCGGCTCGGACAAGACGCTGGACGGGGAGGCCACCGTGGCCACCAACCCGGCCCTGGGGCAGCGCGCCATCCGGTATTGCCTGGCCCGGCCGGAAATGTTCGCGACGCAGTTGCGCGCCATCCTGCGGGCCTCGGCGCACGGGCCGGTGCGGCTGCTGATTCCGATGATCGCGCACATGCACGAGGTGGTGGCAACCAAGGCGGCCATCGAGGCCGCCCGGCGCGAACTCGATGCCCGGGGGCAAGCCTATGCGCCTCAAATGGAAGTGGGCGCTATGGTCGAAGTGCCTGCCATCGCCATCGCGATCGAACCCTTCGCGCAGGCGCTGGATTTTCTTTCCATCGGCACCAATGACCTGATCCAGTACACGCTGGCGATCGACCGCGGCGACCACGACGTGGCCGCGCTCTACGATCCCCTGCATCCAGCGGTGCTGCGCCTGGTTGCCAATACGATCAACGCGGGCGAACGCGCAGGCAAGCCCGTTGCGGTTTGCGGCGAAATGGCGGGCGATTCGCGCATGACCCGGTTGCTGCTGGGGCTGGGCCTGACCGAGTTCTCGATGCACCCCCAGCAATTGCTGGATGTGAAGCGCGAGGTTCGCCGGGCGCATTCCAATGCCCTGCGCATCAAGGTGGCGACGGCGCTGAACCGCGCGTTGCCCGTGGACCTGGACGCGCTGGGGCCGGCCTGATCCGCTCCGGCGCCACGTAGAAAGCCGCCCGTTGCTCGGGCGGTTTTTTTTCGGAAGACAGCAAGCCTGAAAAAAACGGCGCCGGTGCGAAAGCGCCGGCGCCGTTTCCTGTGCCGGCCCGCTTTGCCTGGAAGGCAGCGGACCGGGGCATCGCTTTAGCTGTGGTACGCCGATTCGCCGTGGCTCGTGACGTCCAGGCCTTCGCGCTCCTGGTCTTCCGGCACGCGCATGCCGCACAGGGCATTGGCGATCTTGTAGGCGATCCAGGCCACGACGCCGGACCAGACGATGGTCAGCAGCACGCCTTCGAGCTGGACCCACAACTGGTGGGCGATCATGCCGGGTTCGGCCAGGCCGGGGCCGCCGAAGAACTGCGCGTTGAACACACCGGTCAGCAGCGCGCCGACGATACCGCCCACGCCGTGGATGCCGAACACGTCCAGCGCGTCATCGGCGCGCAGCAGGCGCTTCAGGCCGTTCACGCCCCAGACGCAGACCACACCGGCAACCACGCCGATGATCAGTGCGCCCACGGGGCCGACCAGACCAGCGGCCGGGGTGATGCCCACCAGGCCGGCGATCGCGCCCGATGCGGCGCCCAGCATCGAGGGCTTGCCCTTGATGGCCCATTCGGTGAACAACCAGGCCAGCACGGCGCCCGCGGTCGCGATCATCGTGTTGAAGAAGGCCAGGGTTGCGTTCTCGTTGGCGGCCAGTGCCGAGCCGGCGTTGAAGCCGAACCAGCCCACCCACAGCAGGGCGGCGCCCACGAAGGTCATGGGCAGGTTGTGCGGCTGCATCGCTTCGCGGCCATAGCCCACGCGCTTGCCAACCACATAGGCGCCCACCAGGCCGGCCACGCCGGCGTTGATGTGCACCACGGTGCCGCCGGCGAAGTCCAGCGCGCCTTGGGCGTTGAGCAGGCCGGGCGCCGTTTCGGACGCAAACCACACCATGTGCGCGATCGGCACATAGGCGAACGTGAACCAGATCACCGTGAACACAAGGACCCCGGAGAAGCGGGCGCGTTCGGCGAAGCTGCCGACGACCAGCGCGCAGGTGATGCCCGCAAAGGTGGCCTGGAAGGAGGCGAACAGCAGTTCGGTCAGCGTGTTCGACATGGCGTAGGTGCCATCGGCGGGCGTGAACATGCCAGAGAAGAAAGCGCGCGACAGGCCGCCGAAGAAGGCGTTGCCTTCCGTGAACGCGAGGGAATAGCCATAGATGAACCAGAGAACCAGGCCCAGCACGAACGTGCACAGCACTTGCAGCAACACGGACAACACGTTCTTGCTGCGTACCAGGCCGCCATAGAACATCGCCAGACCGGGTACGGCCATCATCAATACAAGCAGGGTAGAGACGAGCAACCAGGAGATATCTGCTTTATCCATTTTCAGGCTCCATTGAGTCTTTATTTATTTACAGCGCAGCTTCGCCGGCTTCACCCGTTCTGATACGGATAACTTGTTCCAGGGGAGCGGCGAAGATCTTGCCGTCGCCGATCTTGCCCGTCCGGGCGGCTTGTTCGATCGCTTCGATGACCTGATCGACAAGATGGTCGGGTACCGCGGCTTCGACCCGCAACTTGGGCAGGAAGTCGACGGCGTATTCGGCGCCGCGATAGAGTTCGGTATGGCCTTTCTGGCGGCCAAATCCTTTTACTTCGGTGACTGTCAGTCCCTGGACGCCGATCCCGGATAGAGCCACTCGCACTTCGTCGAGCTTGAAGGGCTTGATGATGGCGATGATGAGTTTCATGGCATTTCCTCTCATGGTTGCACGCACCGTCAGTCAAGCAAATTCCGTGCCATGTTGGTCCGCACCCGGGACGACGGAAAATGGCGCGGGAATTGTGCGTGCCGGCACCATCGTGGTGCGCCATGCACCGCGCGTTGGCCTCAAATTGGTGCGTAGCTCAGAAGAAGTGAAGAATGCAACGAAACATGTTTCAAACCCGGGATTTGTAGCGATTTGATGCGGGGGCTGTTGCGGTTTGTACTGATATTCATTGCCGCTCCCGTACCGTCCATGGACCTGCCGCAGCCCGCACACCCTTGCGCGCCGGGCCTGAGAGGGCAATCGGCCCTGAGCAAGCCCCTGCTGCTGGGTCGGTGAAAACCCCAAAACGGGTGGGGGCATCTGATACCGGGGTTTACACGGACAGGCTTGTTGGCGCGGGTGGGGTCGCGAAGAATCGATCTCAGTCAGGCGCAAACCCGTTTCTGTTTGCGCAAGCGGCACGCCAGGCTGGCTGGCCGTAATGATGTTGGTAGGGGGTTGCCGTCAGGCAGCCCGGTTTTCTCCTGTGCTTTGATGGGCGGTCACCGCATGCGGCCCGCCCTTTTTTTTTGGGGCGGCCCGCCATCGGGAAAAAGGGATCCCGCCGACGCACTACACTTGAGTCATCAGAACACCGAGAGGTCCTTATGAACAATCGCACGCAATGGATGGAAGACATCCAGAAGAATATTTCCGACCTGATCGCCCGCAGCCCGGCGGCCGATGTGGAACGCAATGTGCGCGCAATGATGACGCAAGCGTTTTCCAAGCTGGATCTGGTCACGCGCGAAGAGTTCGACGTCCAGGCCGATCTGCTGGCCAGAACCCGCGCGCGCGTGGATCAGTTGGCTGCCCAGGTGCAGCAACTGGAATCGCGCTTGTCCGCCCTGGACAAGTAAGCGCCGCTGGCCCCGCCGCGCCTCGACAGGATGCGGCAGGGCGGGATGGTTTTGCCACGGCCGCGTCTGCGGCCGTTTGTTTTTTGCCGATACTGACGGTCCGCATACCCGTTTGGAGACCGCATTGACGCTCGCCGTTCTTGCCAGCAGAGCCCTTTGCGGCATGCATGCCCACGCGGTTCGCGTAGAGACGCATCTGGGGCCTGGCCTGCCGGGCTTCAATGTGGTCGGGCTGGTCGATACCGAAGTGCGGGAAAGCCGCGAACGGGTCAGGGCGGCAATCATCAATAGCGGGTTCGAGTTTCCTGCGGGCCGCATCACCGTCAATCTTTCGCCCGCCGACATACCCAAGGAATCGGGGCGGTTCGACCTGCCCATTGCGCTGGGGCTGTTGCTGGCTTCCGGCCAACTGGCCGCGCCGGCCGACGAGAGCGGCACGGGTCCGGTCGCGCCCGATCCCGCGCTTGCCAATCTGGTCCTTGCCGGCGAACTGTCCCTGACCGGCGCCCTGGTGCCCGTTGCCGCGCCCTTGGTCATCGCGTTGAGCGTGGCCCGCGAAGCCCCCCACGCCACCCTGATACTGCCCGCCGGCAGCGCCGAACAGGCGGCCTGGGTGCCGGGCCTGCGCGTGCTGTCGGCGCGCAGCCTGGCCGATGTCGCCGCGCATGCGGCCGGTGTCTGCCTGCTGCCGGATGCCGTGCCCAAGCCGTGGCCGGACGCGGTGCCGATGCCCTGCCTGTCCGATGTGCGGGGGCAGCCCGGCGCGCGGCGGGCACTGGAAGTCGCGGCGGCAGGCGGCCACAGTCTGCTGATGGTGGGACCGCCCGGCGCGGGCAAGAGCATGCTGGCCGCTCGTCTGCCGGGCTTGTTGCCGCCCCTGGCGCGCGAACAGGCGCTGGAAGCCGCTGCGGTGGCGGCGATGGCCGGCTTGCCGGACACCTTGACGGGCCAGCCGCCGTTCAGGTCGCCGCACCATTCGGCCTCGGTGGCCGCCTTGGTGGGCGGTGGCGGGCGGCCACGTCCCGGCGAGATCAGCCTGGCGCATCATGGAGTGTTGTTTCTGGACGAATTCCCGGAGTTCAGCCGCCGCACCCTGGAGGCGCTGCGCGAACCGCTCGAGGCGGGCAAGGTGGTCATCGCCCGGGCCCTGCGGTCCGCGCAGTTTCCGGCCCGGTTCCAACTGGTCGCCGCCATGAATCCCTGCCCGTGCGGATGGCGCGGGCATCCGGTGCGCACGTGCGCATGCAGCCCGGATCAGGTGGCTCGCTACGCGGGCAAGATATCGGGCCCCTTGCTGGACCGCATCGATCTGCATGTCACGTTGCCGCCATCCGACCCCGAATGGATGGCGGCTCCGCCGGGCGAGGCTTCAGACCCGGTCCGGGCGCGGGTGGTCCGGTGCCGGGAGCGTCAACTGGCTCGGCAGGGCAAGCTCAATGCTGGGCTGGCCGGGGCCGAACTGGATCAATTCTGCGCCATGGACCCCGACGCCAGGGGGCTGTTGTTGCAGGCCATGCGCCGTCTGGCGGGATCGGCGCGGGCGCTGCACCGGGCGCTGAGAGTGGCCCGTACAATCGCTGACCTGGATGGCGCGGAGGCGCTTGCCGCCCGCCATGTCGCTCAGGCGGTGCAGTACCGGCGGGCAGGTGTATGACCGGCCCCGGGGCAGGGACGTGACGCCACGTACCGTCCCGTCACGCGCTTCGACTCGACAAATTGCAGGAAATCACCATATAATCAAAGGCTTTCCCGGATATGGGCTATCTTTTTGCCTTGGCCTGGGAAGCTACGTGCGCGACGGTCAAGCATCGGCAGTCAATATCGCCAGTCAAGCAAGTTGGCAACGCCAGCAAGCCCGCCGTCACGGAAAGAGCAGTACTAGAAGTAGTACTGCAAGCAATACCCCAAGCAGTACCCCAAGCAGTACCCCCCAGAAGTGGCAACAGGTCTACAAGTTTTGCCGTCGTGGAGGCTTTCAGCCGCTGCGCGTCAAGCACCTGGCGTCATGTAAATCAACAACGAGTGTTTCAGTTTAGGGAATCATCATGCCCAAGATGAAAACCAAAAAAAGCGCCTCGAAGCGCTTTAAGGTTCGCGGCAGCGGCTCCATCAAGCGTGGTCAGGCGTTCAAGCGTCACATCCTGACCAAGAAGACCACCAAGGCCAAGCGTCAATTGCGCGGCTCCGCGGCGGTTCATGAATCCAACGTGGCCTCCGTCAAGGCCATGATGCCTTTCGCTTGATCTAAGGGAGATCTACTATGCCTCGCGTCAAACGCGGCGTAACTGCCCGCGCACGTCACAAGAAAGTCATTGCCGCCGCCAAGGGTTACCGTGGCCGCCGCGGTAATGTGTTCCGTATTGCCAAGCAAGCAGTCATGCGCGCTGGCCAATACGCCTACCGCGACCGTCGTAACAAGAAGCGCACGTTCCGCGCTCTGTGGATCACGCGTATCAACGCGGCCGTCCGCGAGCATGGCGTCAGCTACAGCGTGTTCATCGCTGGCCTGAAGAAGGCTTCGATCGAACTCGACCGCAAGGTCCTGGCCGATCTGGCCGTGCGCGACAAGGCCGGCTTTGCCGCCATCGTGCAGCAAGCCAAGGCTGCCTTGGCTGCCTGATCGCGCGCTTTAACTCATCGCGCATCGCTGCAAACGGGGCTGTAATAGCCCCGTTTGCGTTTTGAAGGCTGGATTTCATGACTCGATTGGTTGACGACCTGGTATCCCAGGCGCAAGAACGGTTCGCCGCGGCTACGGATGCCGCCGCGCTTGAGAACGCAAAGGCTCGCTTCCTGGGTAAGGAAGGCGCACTGACGGTGCTGCTGAAGGGCCTGGGCAAACTCGATCCCGAGCAGAAGCGCGAGGCGGGCGCCCGGATCAATCAGGCCAAGCAAAAAATCGAAGAGCTTCTGAATGCTCGCCGCGCCGCGCTGGCGCAGGCGGAACTGGATGTCCGGCTCGCATCCGAAACCATTGACGTCACCCTCCCGGGCCGCGGCCGCGCGCCGGGCGGCATCCATCCGGTGATCCGGACCTGGGAACGCGTGGAAGAAATCTTCCGTTCCATAGGCTTCGATGTGGCCGACGGCCCCGAAGTGGAAAACGACTGGACCAATTTCACCGCTTTGAACAATCCGCTGGACCATCCGGCGCGTTCCATGCAGGACACGTTCTACGTCGACATGAACGACGCCGACGGCCTGCCGCTGCTGCTGCGCACGCACACCAGCCCCATGCAGGTGCGTTACGCCCGCATGAACAAGCCGCCCATCAAGGTCATCGCGCCGGGGCGCACCTACCGCGTCGATAGCGACGCCACGCACTCGCCCATGTTCCACCAGGTGGAAGGGCTGTGGATCGCCGAGGACATCTCCTTCGCGGACCTGAAGGGCGTGTATACGGATTTTCTGCGTTGCTTCTTTGAAAGCGACGATCTCGTCGTGCGTTTCCGTCCGTCTTTCTTCCCGTTCACGGAACCGTCCGCCGAAATCGACATGATGTTCACCTCGGGCCCGAACCGCGGCCGCTGGCTGGAGATTTCCGGCTCCGGCCAGGTGCACCCGCAGGTGGTGCGCAATTTCGGGCTGGATCCCGAGCGCTACATCGGCTTTGCCTTCGGCTCCGGACTCGAGCGCCTGACGATGTTGCGCTATGGCGTCAACGATCTGCGCCAGTTCTACGAAGGCGATTTGCGCTTCCTGCGCCAGTTCAACGAATAACAGACGGCTGATCATGCAATTTCCCGAATCCTGGCTGCGTACGCTGGTCAACCCCCCGATCGCAACCGACGAACTCGCGCACCGGCTCACCATGGCCGGCCTGGAAGTCGAAGACACCGTGCCCGCCGCACCCGCCTTCACCGGCGTGGTCGTGGGCCATATCGTCGATATCGCTCCGCACCCGGACGCCGACAAGCTGCGCGTCTGCCAAGTCGACGACGGTTCCGGCGAACGCCTGCAGATCGTGTGCGGCGCGCCCAACGCCGCCGCCGGCCTGAAGGTGCCGCTGGCCCGCGTGGGCGCGGAACTGCCCGGCGGCATGAAGATCGGGGTGGCCAAGATGCGCGGCGTGCAGTCGTCCGGCATGCTGTGTTCGGCCCGCGAGCTGGGCTTGTCGCAAGACCACGCGGGCTTGCTGGAATTGCCGGTGGACATGGTCCCCGGCCAATCCATCCGCGAAGCGCTGGACCTGGACGACACGCTGTTCACGCTCAAGCTGACGCCCAATCGCGCCGACTGCCTGTCGATTCTTGGCGTGGCCCGCGAAGTGGCCGCGCTGACCGGTGCGCCGCTGTCGGTTCCCACGGCGGTCGCCGTGCCCGTGACCCTGGACGAACGCCTGCCGGTCAAGATTGAAGCTCCTGATCTGTGCGGCCGTTTTGGCGGCCGCGTGATCCGTGGCGTGAATGCCCGCGCCGCGACGCCCGATTGGATGAAGACGCGCCTGGAGCGCGCCGGGCAACGCTCGCTGTCGGCGCTGGTGGACATCTCCAACTACGTCATGCTTGAACTGGGCCGCCCTTCGCACGTTTTCGATCTGGACAAGATCGGCGGCGACATCACCGTGCGCTGGGCCCATGAAGGCGAATCGCTGGAACTCCTTAATGGCCAGACCGTCACGCTGGATCCGAAGGTCGGCGTCGTCGTCGCCGGCGAACAGGTAGAAAGCCTGGCCGGCATCATGGGCGGCGAAGCCACCTCCGTGACGCTGGACACGCAGAACATCTATCTGGAAGCAGCGTTCTGGTGGCCGCAATCCATCGCCGGCCGCGCCCGCCGCTATAAGTTCAGCTCGGAAGCCAGCCATCGCTTCGAGCGCGGCGTGGACTACGCCAGCATTCCCGAACACCTGGAATTCATTACCCGCCTGATTGTCGATATCTGTGGCGGCCAGGTCGGTCCCGTCGACGACCAGATCGTGAACCTTCCCCAGCGTCCGCCCGTGCGCATGCGCCTGGCGCGTTGCCACCGGGTGCTGGGCGTGCCGGTCACGCCGGAACAGGTCGCCAAGATTTTCGGCAGCCTGGGCCTGGAGTTCACGGTCGAAGGCGATGACTTCATCGTCAGCCCGCCCTCGTACCGCTTCGATCTGGAGATCGAGGAAGACCTGATTGAAGAAGTGGCCCGCATCTACGGTTTCGAAAGCATTCCCGATGTGCCGCCGATGGCGCGCGCCAAGATGTTCTCGCAGCCCGAAATCCGCCGGGGCGCCCATGCGCTGCGTCGCCTGACGGCAGCGCAGGACTACCAGGAAGTCGTCAACTACAGCTTTGTTGAAGCCGACTGGGAGCGCGACTACGCCGGCAACGACACGCCGGTGCGTCTGGTGAATCCCATCGCCAGCCATCTGTCGGTCATGCGTTCCAGCCTGATCGGCGGCCTGGTGGCCAACATCCGCCACAACGCCAACCGCAAGCAGTCGCGCGTGCGCCTGTTCGAACTTGGCCGCGTGTTCATGCGCGACGCGTCCGCGCAGGATGGTCCTCTGGAAGTGGCGGGCGTGCGTCAGCCGATGAGGCTGGCGGGCGCGGCCTGGGGGCCGGCGGTGGAAGAGCAGTGGGGCGTGCCCACGCGCCACGTCGACTTCTTCGACGTGAAGATGGACGTCGAGGCGCTCTTCGGCGCGCGCGGCCGCCGCTTGCGTTTCGAGGCCGCGCCGCATCCGGCGCTGCATCCTGGCCGCGGCGCCCGCGTCGTGCTGGACGGGCAGCAGGTCGGCTGGATTGGCGAATTGCACCCGCGCTGGGCGCAGCAGGCCGATCTGGCGCACGCGCCGGTCGTGTTCGAACTGGATGTGGCCGCGCTGTCGGACGGCGAACTGCCGCAGGTGCGCGACCTGTCGCGTCAGCCCGTGGTGGTGCGCGATCTGGCGCTGTGGGTGGACGAGCACGTGCAGGCTCAAGCCATGCTGGACACGGTGTTCGAGGCCGTCAAGGCGGACGCGCAACTGGCCGTGGTGCAGGATGCGCGTGTGTTCGACGTGTGGCGCGAGAAGGCCCAATCCAGCGAACCCGTCGCCGAGAAAAGCCTTGCTTTCCGATTCTGGCTACAGGACACTGAAGTCACGCTGGACGAGGCTCGTGTGGCGGATTGCCTGGCACGCATCAAGGATGCTTTGGTCAGTGCGCACGGCGCGCGCCAGCGCGCCTGAACCATGGGGACTAGTATGCTTGCCGAGCAACGCACCCTGACCAAGGCCGAGCTGGCCGAACTGCTCTTCGAGCGTGTCGGTCTGAACAAGCGCGAAGCCAAGGACATCGTCGATACGTTCTTCGAGGAAATCCGCGACGCCCTGGCGCGCGGAGATTCCGTCAAGCTCTCGGGCTTTGGCAATTTCCAGGTGCGCGACAAACCGCCGCGTCCTGGCCGTAATCCAAAAACCGGCGAGACCATTCCCATCGCCGCACGGCGCGTGGTTACGTTCCACGCGAGTCAGAAACTCAAGAGCGTGGTGGAGCAGGCGGTGCCTGCCGCACCCGACGCCGCGGAGTGATACGCTTTGTCGGTAATTGTTATCGGCACCCGACGCACCGCGCGCATAAAATCCGCTTATGACACGTACTGAACCCACCGTTACCTTACCGCCCATTCCCGCCAAGCGTTACTTCACCATCGGTGAAGTCAGCGACCTGTGTGGCGTCAAGCCTCATGTGTTGCGGTACTGGGAACAGGAATTCACGCAGCTCAAGCCCGTGAAGCGCCGCGGCAACCGCCGCTACTATCAGCACCACGAAGTGCTGCTGATCCGCCGCATCCGTTCCCTGCTGTACGAACAAGGCTTCACGATCAGCGGCGCGCGCAATCGCCTGGGCGATGCACGCGATGTGCCGCACGATCAAGACGCGGCCGTGCGTTTGTCGGGCACCGAAATGCAATCCTTGCGCACCGAATTGAGCAACGTGTCGACGATGCTTGCCGAAGCGCTTGGCAACCCGGCAACCGCGCCCGCCGCTGCAAGCGCGGGCCACGCGGGTCCCGCATTCTGATCCGGCGCATCGCGCCACGCCGCTTGCGTTCCAACGCTTGCTAGCAGTATCCGCAGCGCGCGTGAGCCTTCGTGGCCAAGCGCGCTGCAAACGTTGGTACACCGCGCCTCGCGCGCGTCCGTTCACCACATGCAGCTAGTGCGAACGGGCGCGCGCGAGGCGCAAATTTTTTCCGAGTATTCAGCACTTTTTTGCACCAATGCGTGCAAACATTTTTTTGTTCTGCTATACTCTTTTTCTTTCGGGGCGTAGCGCAGCCTGGTAGCGCACTTGCATGGGGTGCAAGGGGTCGCGAGTTCGAATCCCGCCGTCCCGACCAGAAGTTCCAAGGCCGTTAGTGAGAAATCACTAACGGCCTTTCTCATTTGCGCGGCCTTTATTTTCGGGCCTTTTCTTTTGCGCGATGCTAATGCGACCTGCCGTGTTCTGCTATCTCGGTATACGGCCTTTTCGCTGCTGAGCAACAGCGATAACATCGAATTCCTTCTTTCCTCCCGCTCAAGTAATCCATGTGCTCGCATCATTGGATCGTTTCTGGCCGCGCAAGCCTGTTCTCGGAAGCTGTCGGCGAGGGCGATCCGGTCGTTTTTTTGCATGCGGGCATTTGCGACCGCCGCATGTGGCGGGCGCAACTGGATGGCGTGGCCGCTTACGCCCGGGCAATCGCGTACGACCGGCGGGGCTTTGGTCAGACCCGATACGATCCCGAAGATCATTCTGCCGTCGCCGATCTGATGGCGGTGATCGACACGATGGCGGGCGGCAAGCCGGCGATTCTTGTCGGGTGTTCGCAGGGCGGGCGCATCGCGATCGATGCGGCGCTCCGGCATCCAGAGCGCGTGCGTGCGCTGGTGTTGATTTCGCCTACGGTGCCGGGTGCGCCGGAAGCGGTCTATCCACCCGATCTCGTGGGTCCGCAGGCAGAACTTGCGCAAGCCGAGGCGGCCGGCGATCTCAAGCGGGTGAATGCGTTGAAGGCGCGGCTGTTCCTGGATGGTGCCTTGGGATCCGAAGGGCGCGTCACGGGAGGCCTGCGCGAATTGTTCCTGGACATGAATGGCGTGGCGCTCGAATCGATGCCTGCGGGCGCGAATCTTGACGCCGGGTCCACCTATGATCGACTGGGCGAAATAGCGGCGCCCGCGCTTATTTTGTGGGGCAGCCTGGACTATCCCCATATTCAAGCGCGGTGCCGTCAAGTCGCGGCGTTGATGCCCGAGGCGACGGGTGTCGAGGTGGCGGGCGCAGCCCATCTTCCCAGTCTGGAACGGCCCGCGGATATCGCCGGCCTGCTTGCCGGATTCATCAACGGCTGCACGGGACATCGCGAACTAGCGGACTAGCGAACTAGCGGACTAGCGAACAAGCGAACAAGCGAACAAGCGAACTGGCGGACTGGCTGCATCGTGCAGGCCGGACGATTCCGTCGCGTGCGGCAGCATCTGTTATGAGCGGAATTTTTCAGCTCTGTGCCTTTCGCGGGCCGGGTCCGATCCGCACAATGGCCTCTTTGCCGCCATGTCCAGGCGGTCTGCGAGGATGCTCCGATGCGCTACCGCTATGTCACTGCCGATGTGTTCACAGGCCATGCCTACCAGGGTAATCCGCTGGCGGTCGTGCTCGATGCCGAGGGGCTCGGCACGGCTCAGATGCAGCGGATCGCGCGTGAATTCAATTACTCGGAAACCAGTTTCGTGCTGCCCGCGCAGGATCCGGCGCATACGGCCCGCGTGCGCATATTCACGCCGGATCGCGAGGTGCCTTTCGCCGGGCATCCCAATGTGGGCACCGCGGTGGTGCTGGCGCGCGAGCAGGTCACCGCCGGACTGCCGGCGCCCCAGGGATTTGTGTTCGAGGAAGAGGCGGGCCTGGTGCGTATTGCGCTGAACTATGGTCCGCAGGGACTGGCCGGGGCCGAACTGCTCGCGCCGCAGCCGCTGTCGCGCGGCAGCGAAGCGCCAGTGTCCGCCGTGGCGCGGGCGCTGAAGCTCGATCCGGCGGACATCGATGTGTCCGAGCATGCCCCCCAGGTGGTTTCCGTGGGCTTGCCGTTCCTGGTGGCGCAGCTTGTCAACCGCGATGCACTGCGCCGCGCCATGCCCGACGCGAGCGGCTATGCGGCATTGATGCCGCTGGTGGGCGCGAAATCCATCTATGTCTACACGACGGATACCGCGTCCGACGCCATGGATGCGCCCACCGATATCCAGGCGCGCATGCTTACCGGGCGCATGACCGAAGACCCGGCCACCGGCAGCGCGACCGCTGCCGTCACCGCGCTGCGGGCGTTCTTGCGGGATGATGAAGGCATGTTGCGGCTGCGCGTGGGGCAGGGCGTGGACATGGGGCGTGCAAGCCTGTTGCTGGCGCACGCGGAGTCCAGGCCGGATGGCGTGTGGGCAGGCGTGTCGGGGCAGGCGGTGGTGGTGATGGAGGGCACCTTGCCCGCGCCCGCCCAGGATTGACCCCGCGTATTGCCCGCGGCGCAGCAGCTCGTGTATGCTTTGCCGCATGAACGCATTGCATCCCGTCCCGGTGTTCCGGGCAGACAATCGACGAATCACTCGACGTCTACGTTGAGTGGCTAGTCACGTTCGGGCGCTGAGTGTTCAGCGCTTTCCCCTGAAGGCCACGATACCCCTCGTGGCCTTTTTGTTTGCATTCCCGTCCCGTGTCCGAGGCGTATCGCAAGGCTTTCATTCTTTTATCGAAGGAATGAAGCATGACCCATCAAGACCTCGCTATCCGGGCTTTTCACCCGTCCGACGAACCGGGCGTAATTCAACTGTGGCAGGCGTGCGGCCTGACCCGGCGCTGGAACGATCCCAGGAAAGACATTGCCCGTAAGCTGACCGTGCAATCCGACCTGTTCCTGGTTGGCGAGGTGGACGGCGCCATCGTCGGCTCGCTGATGGGCGGCTACGACGGCCACCGCGGCTGGATAAATTATCTGGCGGTGTCGCCCGCGTACCAGCGCCGCAACTACGCCACGGCGCTGATGGCGGCGGTGGAGCTCAAGCTGCTTGATTTGGGATGCCCCAAGATCAATCTGATGATCCGGTCGGGCAATGTCGCGGTGAAGGGCTTTTATGACAGCCTGGGCTTTTCTCAGGACGAAGTCATCAGCCTGGGAAAACGCCTGATCCCGGATTGTTGAAGCGCTTGCGGGCGAATCGACCGGGACATGGTCCGATACCGTCGTCTTCAGAATCGCTCGGTCCGATATGCGACGTTGAATTGCGGCCGCCCGTAAGAGGCGGTCGCACACTCCCTGTGCCTGTCTTGCAGATGCCGCGTTCCTGGCGGCGGGCTGCATTGCCGGGGCGGTATCCGCTGCGGCAAATGCCTCGGCGGCACAACAGGGAGGATGACGATGCTATATGGGAACCAATGGCTGCGTTTTGCAGCCGCAGTGTTGCTTGCGCTATGCGGACTGTCCGTCAGCGCCGAACCGGTAAAACTGAAAATGTCGCACTTCCTGGGGCCGCAGAGCTTCTTCCAGGTCGATCTGGTTGAGCCGTGGGCGCGCGAGCTTGAGCGAAGAACGGGCGGCCGGGTGCGGGTGGAGGTGCTGAATGCCGCTTCGCCGCTGGGCAACGTGCGCAACCAGGCCGCGCAGGTCCAGGAGGGCGTGGTCGACATCGCATTGGGGCTGCGCGGCGCGGAAGGCGAGCGCTTTTCGCGCAGCTCGATCATCGAGCTGCCGTTCGTGGTGTCGGATGCCGCCCGCGGATCCCAGGCGTTGTGGGGCCTGTTTCAACAGGGGATCCTTGCCGACGAATACCGGGATTTCAAGGTGCTTGCGCTTTTTGTGCAGAACCCGGGCCTGATTCACACCAAGGCCACGCCGGTAAGAGAGTTGTCGGATCTGAAGGGCTTGCGCCTGCGGGTACCGAATGCCACGGTGGCCACGGCGCTGGAACACGTGGGGGCGCTTCCCAGGCTGTTGCAGCCCGATGAGATCGTTGCCGCGCTGCGCTCGAATCAGCTCGATGGCATCGTGACCAACTGGGGCACGCCCATCGCCGGTTTCAATGATGAAACGACGTGGCATACCTCGGTGCCGTTCTATGCGTCGGCGTTCTTCATCGTCATGAACCGGAAACGGTATGACAGCCTGCCCGCGGACGTCCGCCAGGCCATCGACAGTCTCTCCGGCGATGCGCTTGTTGCTCGGTTCGGACCGCTGTGGGACCAGTGGGACAAGCCTTTGCATGACCAGGCGGTGGCGCTGGGTAGAACGATACTGCAGCCGGATGCGGATGCGCTGCAGCGCTGGAAGAGCGGCTTGCAGCCCATGTCGGACGCCTACGTGAAGATGCTTGAGTCCAAGGGGTTCCACGACGCACGGCGCGTGTATGAGCAATTGCTGGCGGGATCGGCCCGGCGCTGATGGCCGGACCATCCTGCCAGGCGCGTGCCCGCGCCGGAAACGTCAGATCGCTTGCGTCAGGTAAACGGCCTCGCGTCCGACGATGGGCATGCGGGTGGGCATGAAGATCGTGCAGTGGTCGCAAGGCGAACGGATTTCCTCGGTGCCGTTCATGGCGATCAGTTCGCCCTTGTCGAAGGTTTCGAAGCCGATGACCGGCCGCGTGAAGCTGAACGCCTCGGACTTCACCATATGGACCTCCAGCAGGCGGTAGCGTTGCGGAACCGGCGGCGGCGTGGCGCCGGCCGGCTGGTCGATCAAGCCCAGGTGCGCCAGGAAACGCAGCGTCACGTCGGTGGCAAGCAGGGCGGCGGACCGGGAGAAATGCTGGCCGCATTCCACGACCAGTGCACCGCCGCTGTCGGACGCGGGGTCGCCATGGTGGCCATATCCCATGACGCCGGTGCCGGGAAACTTGTCCTGCGGCATGACCAGATGCACTTGCGGCGCGCCGACGGCTGACGCCAGGGCGGTATTGCGGTCCATTTCGTTGTAGACCCAGAAGGGCTGCACCGGCGCTCGGGTGGAGTGGATGTCCAGCACGAAATCGGCGGCGTCCAGCACTGGGCGCATTTCGCGGGCGCGGCGCAATTCCGGGCTGTCGTCGGGCCCATCTAATTGCGCCGCCGACCAGATGCGGTTCAGGTTGTGAACGAGCTGGCGGTTGTCGTAGGGCCTGTCGATGTCGAAGGCCTCGTAGGCCTCGACGTGGGCGAAGCTGACCGTCAGGGTGCCGATCTTGGGCCGCACGCCGGAGTCCAGGAGGTGGGTCGCGGCCACCATGCCACAGATCTCGTTGCCATGCGTGATGGCGTTGATCAGCGCATGCGGCCCCGGCTTGCCCGAATCGAAGCGGTGCACGTACGGAATGCCGGTGTTTCCCTGGCGATACTGGGCCAGGTCGCGGGGAAGGACTTCAAGCGGAGCGGTATCGGGTTCGAAATTGGAGTTTGTCATGGGTATGGGGCAGGTCGTTTTGTTTACGCTATTTTGCAGTACGGACTGCGGATATGAAATAGGTCCGAGTCGTGGTGGCGCCTGGAAGAAGATAAAGGGATTTCGTGATCGGCAAGATGCGCGCGCACTACCTCGTTTAGTACTGTCAAATCCCCCGAAAACACTGCTTTTCAAGCTCGATTTTTTTTGGCATATTGCGGCCGGATAAACAGATTTCAGGAGTACCAGAATGGGCGCGTGGCCGCAGCGTCATATCGATGGATTTCAAGTGCAGTGCGAAGTCGTCAGTCTTGATATCGGGGTATTGGCCATCGAGGTAACCGTGCGCCGCAGCGGCAACGGCGATTTCCAGCAGCGCTGGTCGCTGCCTCGTTTCGTGACCTTCGAGGACGCCGCGATTGCCCGGCGCCATGCGGAACTGGTGTTGTCGGGCATTGTGTCGGTGGACGCGTCCACCGGCGAACCGCGCTACGGAATTCTCTAGGCAGGCTGCTTGTTTTTTGTTTCGTTTATCACAATCGTGTGTCTTGTCCAGAGGGGTTTGGCCGGTACAGTATGGGTGGATGACAACAAAAAAGGAGAGTTCCATGTTTGATACTTTTCCTGTCTTGCGCCGTGCCGGCATTGCCGCCGCGGCGATCGGCGCAGCCGGCCTGCTGTTCGCGGGCTGCACGACCACCACTCCCTCCAAATCTTCTGCCGCATCGACATCCGATCAGCGGCAATCGTTGAACAGCGCGGCCAACGCGACGCTTAGCCGCCTCTACGAGGATGCTCCGCAGTCCAAGGAACTCGTGGCGCGAGCCAAGGGCGTGCTGGTCTTTCCCGATGTGCTCAGCGGCAGCTTCATCATCGGCGCCGAACACGGCAAAGGCGTGCTGCGTGTAGGCGGTGCGAACGCCGGCTACTACAGCACGACGGCAGGGTCGATCGGCTTCCAGGCCGGCGCGCAGTCCAAGGCAATGGTTCTGCTGTTCATGACGGATGAGTCCCTGAACAAGTTCCGCAAGAGCAGCGGCTGGACCGTGGGCGCCGACGCCACGGTGGCCGTCGTCAACATCGGCGCGAACGGCCGGATCGATACCAACACGGCGCAGCAGCCCATCGTGGGTTTTGTCATGAATAATGGCGGCCTGATGGCGGGCGTGTCGCTGGAGGGCACGAAGATCTCGAAGCTGGATCCTTGATCCATCAGCGCTCATGCAAAACGCCGCGGGAGGCCTCCGCGGCGTTTTGTTTTGGTGCGGGGAAAGGGAATGGATGCCCCGCGAGGTTGCGTCGGCCGGCTAGCCGATCACGGAGTCGCTGTTGTTGCGGACGGCTGTCTCGCGTTCCATCTCGGCTTCTTCGATTTTCGGATCCAGGCCGCGCCAGCGCACGATACTGCCGCGCTCTTGCTCGGGCTCCCAGCCCAGCATTCCGTAGCGCGTGATTTCAGTTTCGCCTGTGTCGAACTCGACTTCAAAGTAGCCCTGACGATCGGGTAGCGTGCTGCCGGGGAACCATTCGGTTTCAGGCATGGTTTGCTCCTTGCTAAGCGATGGGAGGGACGCCGGCGCCCGCGGACGGCAGGCGCCAAGCGCCTTTATTGTGGGCTTGCCGCGGTGATCCCGCAAGTGGCGCCATGGCTGACCCTAGGCTAGCGGGACCGCGGTGGTGTAGAGCACCTGCTTGAGCGCGAAGCTGGAACGAATACTGGCCACGCCCGGAATGCGCGTGATGTGCTCGACAATAAGGCGCTCCAGCGCGTCGACATCGGGAACCAGGGCGCGGATCAGGTAGTCGGCATCGCCAGACATCAGGTAGCACTCCATGATCTCGGGCAGTACGGCGATTTCGCGCTCGAAGACGTCCAGAGCGGCCTTGCGCTGCTTGTCCAGCGAGATCTGGATGAACACGTTTACCTTCAGGCCCAATTTTCGGGCATTCAGAAGCGTCACGCGGCGATCGATGAGGCCCTCGGTTTCCAGGCGGCGGACGCGGGCCAGGCAGGGCGAAGCGGATAGGTTGACGCGGGCGGCCAGTTCCACATTGGTGAGGCGTGCGTCGCGTTGAAGTTCGTTCAGGATGCGGATGTCAGTGGCATCCAGGTTGATTTCCGGCATAAGTCACCTAGCGAATATCGATCAGCAGTTCATTTGTGCTGAGTATGCCGCTTATTGGCGCATATTGAGGTGAAAAATGCTGGGGTTTACCCTATAGACTGTTTCATTCTTTGGCTGATCGGCCAAAGCACGAAATATTCAAGCGGTAGACCGGTAGTAATGACTCAGCAAAGTGCGTGGCGCAAGGTTTTGCCGTTGGTGGGGGCGGTGATCATCTGGGGCGGTAATTGGCCGGTGATGAAGTTGGGCCTGGCGCACATGAGCCCGTTGTGGCTGGCCGCCAGCCGCTTCGGGTCCGCCGCGCTGGTCAGCGTGCTGGTGCTGGGTTTGCTGGGGCGTTTGCGCTTTCCCACCCGCCAGGAATGGCCGCTGGTGGCGGGCGTGGCCCTGTTGCAGATGGGCGCGTTTACCGCGCTGGCCCTGTGGGCGCTCCAATATGTGGCGCCTGGGCGCGCATCCGTCATTGCGTATGCAACCTCCATATGGGTGATCCCGCTTTCGTCGCTGGTCCTGAAAGAACGCCTGTCGATGGGCCAATGGTTCGCGACGGCGTTGAGCTATGCCGGCATCGGCGTCATCGTGGCGCCCGCGTTCAGCCCCTGGCAGGCGCACACTGTCATCGGCCTCGCGATGTTGCTGGGCGCGTCGTTCGCCTGGGCGTGCAACATCATCCAGTTGCGCGGCAACCGTCACGTCCGGTTGGGCGCGGACATGATTCCGTGGCAGACCGCCATCGCCGCCGTTCCGCTGGCGTTGCTGGCATGGATGCGCGACGGCGCCCCGGCGTTTCTGGGGACGCCGGATGCCTGGCCGCTGATCCTGTACACCGGGCCGCTGGCGACGGCGCTGACCTTTATCGTGGTGCTGGGCATGACGCAGAAAATGCCGCCTGCGGCGACGTCCATCGCGATGCTGTGCGTGCCCGTCATCGGACTGATCGTGTCGTCGGTGGTGTTCCATGAGCGCATTTCGGCCGACCTGGCGCTGGGCCTGGCGCTGATCGGCGCGAGCGTGGCGGCGTCGGCCCTGGCCGCCCGGTTCAAGCGTTCGCTGGTGCTGCGCGCTTCGTAGAAGGTTCTAGAATGGCTTGCGCCGGGAAAGGTCCCGGCTATCACGCAGGCGCGCAGCAGAAATGGATTCGTCGTTATACGTACTGGTCGTGGTGGGCGCCATGGCCGCGGGTTTCGTGCAGGGTTTGTCGGGCTTCGGGTTCGGCATGGTGGCGATGTCGTTCTGGGCCTGGACGGTGGATCCGAAGCTGGCGGCGGCGCTGGCGGTGTTCGGCGCCCTGACCGGGCAGCTGCTGGCGGCGTTCACGGTGCGCCGGGGGTTCGCCGCGGCGCATCTGTTGCCCTTCATCGCGGGCGGATTGCTGGGTATTCCGCTTGGCGTGCTGCTGCTGCCCCATCTGGATCCCTTGATATTCAAAGCCTTCATCGGCGGGCTGCTTGCGATCTGGTGCCCGGTCATGTTGTTTGCGGCGCGGTTGCCGCGCATTACGGTGGGCGGCAAGGCGGCGGATGGCGTGGTCGGTGCTATCGGCGGCGTCATGGGCGGAATCGGCGGCTTCACGGGCGTGATTCCGACGCTGTGGTGCACCTTGCGCGGATTCGACCGCGACGTCCAGCGCGCGGTGATCCAGAATTTCAACCTGTCGATGCTGATGGTGACGATGGCCAGCTACGTGCTGACGGGCGTCGTGACGCGCGACATGCTGCCGCTGTTCGCCATGATCGTGCCCGCCATGCTGGTGCCCACACTGTTGGGCACGCGCGTCTACGTCGGCATCAGCGACGTGACCTTTCGCCGGGTGGTGCTGGGCCTGCTGACCTTGTCGGGGTTCGCCTTGCTCGCGTCGTCGGTCCCCAGGCTCTTGGCGTAGGCCGGAAGGCCTCGTCCTGATGGCATGCTATCGTTGAGCCATTCAAGAGAGAATCACGCATGGCATTGCATCGTTTCCAGAAAGGCGAACTGGGCCATTGGCTGCGTATCGTGGCCGACAATGGCGAACCCGGCGCCGTCCAGACCGACGTGCCCGAGCATGTGGCATCGGCGCTGGAAACGCTGCGTTGCGTCCAGGCCGGCCCCGATGGCCGCTGGCTCATCACCGATAAGGGCAGGCTTGCCCTGCGCATGGAAGAGCCCGGCGCCATCCACGTGCGCTGACGGGGCCCAGGGAGCTTCTCCCTCGCGGCTTTCGGGTTTCGAACGCCTTCCGCATCGACATCGCCAAGAAGCGCGATTTCGCCAAGTTCCTGCATAGATTGCGAATGTTTTCGCGGTATTTCCCCCTTCTGGGCTGCCCCATAGGGCGGTACGGGGTTTTCCTGAGACGGAATGTGTGATTTGACATCTTTCCGACGTATCGCGGGGGGCAAGGCCCCAGTAAGATGAACTTGCGTGACGTTTGCGGGTCTATTCATTTGCGCGGGAATTCCGTCCGGCGCAACGTCACGCGTGGTTCACGCGTTTAGGTAACCGACTGGGAGGTAGCACATGCAGCATCGTGACCAGGAAGTACTGATCGACGTTTCCACGGCGGCCATGGATACCGGCGGATATGGCGTATTGCTGACGGTAACGGCCGAGGGCGGCACCGAAGTGGATGCCGCGTTTTCCCACTTGGGCAACTGCGCTTCGTTGGACGAAGCACGTGATCGCGCGGAAGTCTTCGCGCAGAACTGGGTCGAGGAAAACATCTTCCGATAGGGCGCGTTGCCCTGGACGGAGCTGATCGGCAGGACAGGTCTGTGTGTGCATGAGCCCCTGGCAGATACTCAAAAGATTGCGACGGCGATTTCGGTTATCGTTGCTGCTCCAAAACCTGGGGCCCTCATCGGGTACGCGTCTTTTCAAGATGACTGCCGCACAGACCAATTTTTCTCTCGCGGAAAACATCCGCGCGTTGCGCGAACATTTTGATTCCGTCGTGCTGCCCCTATGGATGGGGCAGGGCTTCAACGATGCGCTCGGCCTGCCTTTTGAATCGTTGGATTCCGCCACGGGCGCGCCGTTGCCCGTGGTGCGTTATCGCGCGATGGCCTGCGCGCGTCAGCTATATGTCTTCGCGCAAGCCCCTGGCATGGCCGCCGGCCAACATGCCGACCGGCTGTTCGCGTCGCTCCGGCGCGTGTTCCGCGACGAGCGCGGCGGCTGGCGCTACAGCGTCGATGCCCAGGCGCGTCCGTTGGACGATACCCAAGACCTCTATACCCATGCTTTCATCGTGCTGGCGTGCGCGGCCTATTTTCAGCGCAGCCGTAATGCCGACGCGCGCAAGCTGATGCTGGCCACGGCCCAGACCATCGAAGCGCGTTTCAAGACCGCCGATTCGCTGTACCACGCCTCGCTTACCGCCGACCTGTCCCAGCCTTTGCAGCCGCCGGCGCAGAATCCCATGATGCACTTGACCGAGGCGTATCTGGCCGCCGCCCAGGTCGCCGAACCCGCGTTGTTCGCGCAGCATCTGCGTGGGCTGGCGCAGGGCATCAGCCAGTTCTTCGTGCATGCGCCGACGCAATGCATTTCAGAAGCGCTGCAGGGCACTGCCGGCAACCGCCTCGAGCCGGGCCATCAATTCGAATGGCTGTCGCTGGTGCATGGGGCGGCTGAAGTGTTTGAAGGCCTGGATCTTGCCGAGTTGCTGCCACGCGCGGTGCAGTGGTCCAGAAAGCACGGCGTGGAAATGGGCGGGGTGATCGCGGCATTGGATGAAACGGGCGCGGTCATCGACGATACGCGCCGCATCTGGGCGCAGACGGAATATTTGCGCGTGCTGGCGGTGCTGGGCGATCTGTCCGCGCTGGACGCGGGGCTGACTGATTTTCGCGCCCGCTTTCTGCACGCAGACGGCTGGTACGAGTGCCTGGATGCGCAGGGGGCGGTCGCAAGATCAGATATGCCCTCGACGTCTCCTTACCATCTGGCGACCTGTCTGGCCGCGCTGCCAAACGTTGTTTAATGACCGCGTTAACAATTTTTGTCGATTTATGGACATGAATTGATAGAAAAATATTGGTGAAATCCCTTACAATTTGCTAACACTGTTTGTGGGGAAGCATCAATGAGCGTTATGTGCTTGGCTTGCCAACGCATTAACCCCGGGCTTGCGGGCGTGGCGCCGCATTCGCATCTGGGACATCAAGGATTTACCAACCCGACGCAGAAAGGTCGGCAGGAAAGCCGCGAAGACCATTTCCGCTGCTTGAATTGCGGTGCGAAATGGCTGCGCGAAACAGACAAGTGGGGCGTCGATCTGGGCTTCAAGCTGGCGCCTTGAGGTAATCCGCCGCAGTCATGAACGGCCCCCGAAAGGGGGCCGTTTCATTTGGTCTTGAAATTTGCGCCAATACGGCAACCGGATGATTCCAAGCCGCCGCCTGTGTGACGGGGCAGGGGATCAGGCCGCGGCGCCCGCCGCCAGGACATCGGGATCCTGGCTTGCAGTATCCAGCAGCCATTGCCGGAAGCACGCCAGCGCGTAGTGGTCGCGGCGTTGCGCCGGCGCGCACAGATGGTAGCCGCGCGCGATGCGGATGGGCAGTTCGGGGAAGGGAGCCGCCACGCGTCCGGCCTGCAGTTCGTCGCGCACAAGGCACCTCTGCAGGACGGCGATGCCCATGTCCGCCATGACGGCGCGGACCAGGATGGACACCTGATCGAAACCACTGGCCAGCGTGACGGTTTCGCGCGGCACGCCGGCCGCGGTGAACCACTGCGCCCAGTTGGCCATGCCGTTGGAGTGATACAGGAGCGGTTCTCCAAGCAGGCCCTGCGGGGTGGTCCAGAGGCCCTGGGCCTGGCGCGCCGCGAGGCGGCCGGGATGACAGATCACGACCATTTCGCGGCCGATCACGTAGTCGGCCTGCCAGCCTGGCCATTGCTCGGGCGTGCCGGACAGGATGCTGGCGTCCGGCGTGGCGCCTGAGAAATCCTCGTTGCGGCGATATGCGGAAAACCCAAGCTGGATATCGGGATGGCGCTGGTGGAAGTCCGGCAGGCGCGGCACCAGCCAGGCGCTGGCCAGGGTGGGAACCGAGGACAGCGTCAGGCGCAGGCGGCGGTCGTCGGCCCGCAGGCCGGCGCTGAGGGCTTCGATAGCCTGCAGAGGCGCCTGCGCGCCGTCGTAGAGCCGGTGGCCGGTTTCGGTCAGGGTGAGGCCGTGGGCATTGCGATGCATCAGCGGTTGGCCGAAGTGCGCTTCCAGCCGCGAGATGGCGCGGCTGACGGCGCCTTGGGTAACGCACAGCACTTGGGCGGCCTGGGTGAAGCTGCCCAAGCGCGCCGCCGTGACGAAGGCATGCAGCTCGGACATGGAAGGCGAGTGCAGGCGCATTCAGCATGACCTTTGGTAATGAAGGAGTGCAATATAGTCGTTTGAAAGGACATCGTAAAGTTTGGACACTGGCGGCCTTGTCGATAGACCTTCAACCCTTGGAGTAGCCTCATGTCCCGCCGCCTGTTGGGCCCGTCCGCGCGCTTTGCGCTCGCCGGCATGTTTGCGTCGTTGTCCTTTGCCGGCATCTCGCATGCCGCCGATTACCCCGCCCGTCCCATCAAGCTGGTGGTGCCGTTCGCGGCGGGCGGTTCGACCGACATCGTGGCGCGCCTGGTCGCGGAATATGCGGGCCGCGATCTGAAGCAGACCATCGTGGTGGAGAACAAGGCCGGCGCGGGCGGTTCGCTGGGCATGGAGCAGGTGGCCCGCTCGACGCCTGACGGCTATACGCTCGGCATGGCCACGATGAGCACGCATGGTTCGAATCCGGCGGTGTTTCGCAAGATGAACTACGACCCGGTCAAGGACTTCGCGCCGATCTCCAATGTGCTGGCCGTACCCAGCATCTTTGCAATCAATCCGAACGTTCCGGCCAAGAACATGGCCGAGTTCGTTGCGCTGGCCAAGGGCGCGCCCGAACGCTACAGCTTCGCCTCCCCGGGCGTGGGATCGCTGGGCCACGTGAACATCGAGAACTTCATGATGCTGGCCGGCATCAAGCTGCTGCACGTGCCGTATCGCGGCGCCGGGCCGGCGTTGAACGACGTGATGGGCGGGCAGGTGGACGCGATTACCGACAACCTGTCGTCGACGCTGCCTCAGGTGCTGGGCGGCAAGCTGCGCCCGCTGGCCGTGCTGGGCGCGGAACGTTCGCCCTTGCTTCCCGACGTGCCGACCTATATTGAACTGGGCTATCCCGACATGGGAACGGGCGGATGGTTCGGCCTGGTGGCGCCCGCCGGCACGCCGCCGGCGGTGGTGGACCGTCTGAACAAGGCCGTCCGCGCGGCGATGGAGGATCCGGAGTTCCGCAAGAAGGCCGAGGACGTGGGTGGTACGCTGATGCCCACGACCCCCCAAGAGTTCCAGGTGCAGATCGACGAGGCCCTGGCCCGTTACGCCAAGGTGGCCAAGGCCGCCAACATCCAGGCAGACTGACGATGACTCCCGCCGACTTCGAAGCTGTTTCCGTGCATGAGCCGACCGGCCCCGCGTTGCCGCTGGTCTGCGATTCGCCGCATAGTGGCGAGCGCTATCCCGAAGACTTCGGGGCCCTTGCCACGCTGGCGCAATTGCGCCAGGGCGAGGACACGCACGTGGACGAGCTGTGGTCGGCGGCACCCGGCTTGGGCGCCACGCTGATCGCGGCGAACTTCCCTCGCGTCTATATCGACCCGAATCGCACCTTGCAGGACCTGGATCCCGAGCTGCTGGCCGAACCCTGGCCGGAGCCGCTGGAACCCGGGGAAAAGACCCGTCTGGGCAAGGGCCTGATCTGGCGCAGGATGGATAAGGCGACGCCGATCTACGACCGCAAGCTGACGCTGGCGCAAGTGCTGCACCGGATCCAGGCGTATTACCAGCCTTACCATGCGGCGCTGTCGCACGCGATCGCGCAGGTGGAACAACGCTTTGGCGCGGTCTGGCATCTGAACCTGCATTCGATGCCCAACGACGCGTACGAGCGGCTGGGCCGGCAAAGCGAGCATCCGCTGGCGGATTTTGTGCTGGGCGACCGCGACGGCACGACGTGCGAGCCTGAGTTCATCGCGCTGATCGAAGCGGCCCTGCGCGGCAAGGGTTATACCGTGGCGCGCAATGATCCCTACAAGGGCGTGCAACTGATCGCGCAGATCGGCCAGCCCGCCTTGAACCGGCATAGCCTGCAGGTGGAAATCCGCCGTCCGCTGTATATGGACGAGGCGACGCGCGAACGCAATGCGGGCTTCGAGGCGCTGCGCGCGGATCTGGCGCAAGTGCTGGAGCAGGTGGCGGCGTACGTTCGGGTCCGCATGGCTGCCATCACGTCGACAAAATAGAATCGCGCCGATAATTTCCGGCGGGTGTTGCCGCGTGCCGAGCTGGGCGTTGATGCGAATCAACGCCCAGTTCGCATATTGCGTTTAAGTTTTCTGGCGCCGGGCCGTTGTCGAACATATCGGTTCGCGCCCATTTGAGCGCGGCCATAGGAAACCGAAATGCCTGAGAAGATCATCAACGGATTTTCAGTGGTTGCGTACGCGACACAGCCCGAAGGGCGCACACCTCCGCGCGCGTTCATCGAGACGAGGCGTCTGCCCGCCAAAACGGATGCGCAGACGGCCAGGGCCGACGCCGAACCGGAGAACGAAGCGCAAGAACCCGAAAGCCTGGTGTTCGAGATCTTCCTGAGCCGGCGCTTTCGCAGCACGATCGAGGCCATGTCGGCCGCGCGCAACGCGCTGGATCGTGTCGCTACCGTGGACGAAGGCGGCGTGCCGGATCCGCTGCCCGAGTAGGACGCGGCGGGCGCTCGGCGCCGCACTGGAAGGCCGCCGTCAGCGGCGCCTTCAAGTCAGGGTGCTGCGCATCAGGATCTCGGTCAGGGCGCGGGTGGGCTTGTTGGGGGCGGCCGCCGAGATGACGATGAATTCCACCTGGGGCAGGACGGGCAGTTGCGCCGCGCCCGCGGGCGCTGACAGCCCGGCCGTGGACAGGTGCGACGGCTGCACCGTGACGCCCAGGCCCGCGCGGGCGGCGGCCTGGCAGCCCGCGTAGCTGGTGCTGGTGCAGACGATCTGCCAACTGCGGCCGGCGCGCGCCAGCGCATCCAGCGCCAGCGTGCGCGTCACGCTGGGTTCACGCAGCAGTATCAGGGGCAACGGCTCGTCGATCGCCACGCGCAAGCCTTCCTTGGCCCGCCACAGCAGCGCTTCCTTGTGCAAGGTCTGGCCGCGGCGGTCGCCGCGTCGGCGCTTGCCTATCATCACATCCAGTTCGTTGTCGTCCAGCAGCTTGTAGAGTTCGCTGGTGACGCCGATCGTCAAGTCCAGTTCCACTTCGGGGTGGGCCAGCCGGAAGGCTGCCAGCACATCGGGCAGGGGGCCCATCGCCAGGTCGTCGGACGTGCCCAGACGGATGCGGCCACGCAGCCGGGGCGCGTCGAACAGGCGTTCGGCCCGTTCGTGGGCGTCGAGGATGATCTCGGCGTGCACGAGCAGGCTGCGGCCATCGCTGGTCAGCGCAAGCGAATGCGTGTCGCGCTGGAACAGGCGCCTGTTCACGGCCTGTTCAAGCTGCCGGATATGTTCGCTGACGGTGGGCTGGGTCAGGGCCAGCCGGCGGGCGGCTTCGGAGAAGCTGGGCGCGGCGGCGGCCGCGGCGAAGGTCTTGAGCCACAGAGGATTGAGCATGGCGTGCGCTGGTCATAGGATATGCCGATGACAGTTAAAGTAACTACTGGTCTTCACGATGGCAAGGGGCGCGCCTATAGTTTGCGCAACTTTACGGAAATCCTTCTGCCATGCGCCGCTTCCTGCCCGACCAATTCACGCTCCTCCTGATCGCCACGGTGGCCTTCGCCAGCGTCTTCCCGGCGGTGGGCAACGGCGCGTCGTTCATGATGGTGGCCAGCAACGTGGCCATTGCGTTGCTGTTCTTCCTGCATGGCGCGCGCCTTTCCACGGACGCCATCGTGGCCGGCGTGAAGGATGTGCGGCTGCATGCGCTGATCCTGGCCTGCACCTTCATCCTGTTTCCCGTGCTGGGGCTGGCGCTGCGCGCGCTGTTTCCTGACCTCTTGACGCCGTCGCTGTGGCTGGGGGTGCTGTTCGTCTGCACCTTGTCGTCGACCGTGCAATCGTCGATTGCATTCACGTCCATGGCGCGCGGCAACGTGCCCGGCGCCATCTGCGCGGCGACCGCGTCCAATCTGCTGGGCACCGTGCTGACGCCGCTGCTGGTGGCGGTGCTGCTGCACCGGCAGGGCGGCGGGCATGGCCTGGCCGACGCCGGCCGCATCCTTATCCAGCTATTGCTGCCTTTCGCGGCCGGCAGCCTGCTGCGCCCGTGGATCGGCGCCTGGGCGCTGCGCAACAACCGAACGCTGTCCAAGGTCGATCGCAGTTCCATCCTGCTGGCCGTCTATACCGCGTTCAGCGCGGCCGTGGCGCAAGGCATCTGGCATGCGTTTCCGCCGATCGACCTGGCGACCATGGTGCTGGTGAACGCCTTGCTGCTGGGCTCGGTGCTGCTGATCACGACCTGGGGCAGCCGCAAGCTGGGGCTGTCCAAGGAGAACGAGATCACGATGGTCTTCTGCGGCTCGAAGAAGTCGCTGGCGTCGGGCATTCCGCTGGCCACCGTGCTGTTCGGCACGTCGCAGATGGGCGTAGTGGTGCTGCCGCTGATGATCTTCCACCAGATGCAACTGATGGTCTGCGCGGTGCTGGCGCGCCGCTATGCGGAGCGCGAAACGCCCGTGGTTGCGGTGGCGGCGCGGGCGTAGATCCGGAAGGGGCTCTCAACCCCGCGCTTTCAAACTGGCGCGTCCAGCGGGCGGATCTTGCCGCTGGGCAGCCAATACACGCTGCCCTCGCGCTCCTGCACGGCCAGCACGGTCAGGCGGCCGTTCTTGCAGGGGCCGCCCACGCACAGGCCCGTGTCGGGCTGGTAGGTGGCGCCGTGGCGGGCGCACATGAGCAGGTCGCCCGCCCGGGTGAAGAAGCTGCCTTCCCAGTCCAGTTCCACGCCCACATGGGCGCAGCGGTTCAGGTAGCCGTGCACGCGGTCCTGGTAACGCACGAAGAAGGCGGTGGTCTGGCCGGCGCTGTCGGACACGGGCACCTTCACGCCCAGTCCCCCGTTGACGAGATCGGCGGCGGCACAGACGCGGACTTCCGGGGTGGACGAGGAATCTTGCATGGGTAGCCTGGAAATCAAAGGATGCGATGTTCGGGTAGCGGCCGGGGCTTGTCAATCGGCGGGCGCCGCGCGGGCGCTTTCCTGCTGGCGCGCCCACATGCCGGCATAGATGCCACCCTGGGCCAGCAACTGCGGGTGGCGGCCGCGTTCGACGATGCGGCCGTCGGCCAGCACGATGATCTCGTCCGCGTCCGCCACGGTGGACAGGCGGTGGGCAATGATCAGCGTGCTGCGGCCCTGGCTGACTTCGCGCAGGTTGGCCTGGATCTCGCGTTCGGTGTGGGTGTCCAGCGCGCTGGTGGCCTCGTCGAACAGGAAGATGGCCGGGTTCTTGAGGATCGTGCGGGCGATCGCCACGCGCTGCTTTTCGCCGCCGGACAGCTTCAGCCCGCGCTCGCCCACCATGGTCTGGTAGCCGTCCGGCATGGTCATGATCAGGTCGTGGATATGGGCCAGCCGCGCGGCGGCCTGGATTTCCCCGTCGGAGGCGCCTGGACGGCCGTAGCCGATGTTGTAGTGGATGGTGTCGTTGAACAGCACCGTGTCCTGCGGGACGACGCCGATCGCGGCGCGCACGCTGGCCTGCGTCACGTCGCGCACGTCCTGTCCGTCGATGGCGATGGATCCGCTGTCGGTGTCGTAGAAGCGGAACAGCAGCCGCGCGATGGTGGATTTGCCCGCGCCCGACGTGCCCACCACGGCCACGGTATGGCCCGCGGGAATGCGGAAGCTCACGCCCTTCAGGATGGGGCGGCGCGCGTCGTAGCCGAAATGCACATCGCGGAATTCCACCTGTCCGCCGCTCACCCGCAGGGCCGGCGCGCCGGGACGGTCGGCGACCTCGCGGTCCTGGCCCAGCAGTTCGAACATGCGCTCCATGTCGATCAGCGCCTGCTTGATCTCGCGGTAGATGAAGCCGAAGAAGCTAAGCGGGGTGTAGAGCTGCAGCAGATAGGTGTTGACCAGGACGAAGTCGCCCAGCGTGTAGCGGCCGTCGGCGATGCCGGTGGCGGCCATCCACATCACCAGCGTCAGGCCCACGGAGATGATGGCGGCCTGGCCGATGTTGAGGACGGACAGACTGACCTGGCTGCGCACGGCGGCGCGTTCGTAGCGGGTCAGCGAGGCGTCGTAGCGGCGGGCTTCGTGCTCCTCGTTGCCGAAATACTTGACGGTCTCGTAGTTCAGCAGGCTTTCAATGGCCTTGGTGTTGGTCTCGGCATCGGTTTCGTTCATCTGGCGCCGGAACTTCGCGCGCCATTCGGTGACGACGAGCGTGTAGGCCATGTAGAGCGTGACGGTGGCGCCGGTGGCCAGCGCCAGCCAGCCATCGAACATCTTCCACAGCACAATGCAGACCAGGCCGATCTCGAAGAAGGTGGGCAGGATGTTGAAGAGCAGGAACGACAGCAGGGTCTGGATGCCCTTGGTGCCGCGTTCGATGGCGCGGTTCAGGCCGCCGGTCTGGCGCGCCAGGTGAAAGCGCAGCGCCAGCGCGTGCAGATGACGGAATATCCGCAGGCCGACCGCGCGGATGGCGTGCTGGCCCACGCGGGCGAAGATGGCGTCGCGCAGTTCCGAGAACAGCAGCGACAGCACCCGGGCGGTGCCATAGGCCAGTATGAGTCCCAGCGGCACGGTCACCGCGCCGGGCGCGCCCTTGCCCAGTTCGTCGATGGCCTGCTTGTAGAGCAGGGGCACATAGACGGTGGCCGCCTTGGCGGCGAACAGGCAGAGCAGCGCGGCCACCACGCGTATCTTCAGGCCCGTCCTGCCGGGCGGCCAAAGATAGGGAAACAGGGTGCGAAGCGTGGAAATGCCGCCGCCCTTTTTGGGCAGCGCGTCGGGAGAATTCATGTCTGGATGCGGTTGTTGCGCAAGGCTGCGCCGGGTGGCGGCCAGCCGCTAGAAGGGCATTATCCGGCACCAGCGGTACTATTCGACGGATAACCCCTGGGATGGAGCGACCTCTGCCCCGGGGGGATCGACGCGGTATCGTGGCACGGGCGCAGCGCATCGGGCCCGTTTTCTTCTCTTCCAACCAAGGGTTCTGCCCGGCTGCCCCCTTGGTTGCGCGACTTGGCGCGTATTCGCCGCGCAAGTGTCGCGTCGCATGCTACGGAGGGTCTTATGGCGAAGGTACCCGCAGTGAAATTGAACGACGGCAACAAAATTCCGCAGTTGGGCCTGGGAGTCTGGCAAGTGCCCGACGAGCAGGCGGCCTCCAGCGTGAAGGAGGCGCTGGCGGCTGGTTACCGCTCGGTGGACACCGCGGCCATTTATGGCAACGAAGCCGGTGTGGGCTCGGGCCTGCGCGCGGCCGGGGTGGCGCGCAAGGATCTGTTCATCACCACCAAGCTCTGGAATGACCGGCATGGCTACGACGATGCGCACAAGGCGATGGACGAAAGCCTGGAGAAGCTTGGCCTTGCCTACGTGGACCTGTACCTGATCCATTGGCCGGTGGCGGGCAGCGAGAAGTTCCTGGACGCCTGGCGCGCCATGGTTGAAATGAAGGAAGATGGCCGGGCGCGGTCGATCGGGGTGTCCAACTTCACGCAGGCCAATCTGGAGCGGCTGATCGACGCGTCAGGCGTCACGCCGGCGGTGAACCAGATCGAGCTGCATCCGGGGTTCACGCAAGTTGGACTGCGGGCTTTTCATGCCCGGCACGGCATCGCGACCGAGTCCTGGAGCCCCCTGGCGCAAGGCGGCGTCGGCAAGGAAAAGGTCATCCTGGACCTGGCGGAAAAGCACGGCAAGTCGCCCGCTCAGGTGACGCTGCGCTGGCATCTGCAAAGCGATCTGATCGTGATCCCGAAGTCGGTCACGCCGGCCCGCATCCGCGAGAACATCGACGTGTTCGATTTTGAGCTGTCGACAGAGGACATGGCCGCCATCGACAGGATCAAGCAGGGCGCCCGGCTGGGGCCGGATCCCGAGAAGTTCGGCGGGTAGCCGGAAAGGTCCGGTGGCGGGCGCGGCGCGCGGGGCCGCGCTGCCGGCCGGGCCGGTGTGCCCAAGGCTGGCGTCGCCTTGATCTGGTGTTGCTCTAAGCTGGTGTGGCTCTAAGCGGGCGTGGCCCTGAGCTGACCTTGTCCTTGGCTGGCATGGCCGCTGGCTGCGATGGCCCTTAGTGCTTGAGCGGCACCGCCCAGTAGCGCACGATGACCACGAGCAGAAGGGTCAGCGAGGTCCAGGAGGCCCAGTGCCAGGCGCCGGTGCCGAGCAGGGCCGCCAGCAGCCCGAAGACGCTCAGGACGCCCAGCAGGATGGGCGCGCCCCAGACGAACATGACGCCACGGCCGTGCTTGCGTGGGGGCTTGTTCATGCAGGAGTCCTTTGCGGCGCGGCGGCGGCCTGGTGTTTCTTGACGAGTTCGTTGATGCGCGCTTCGGTGGCGCGGCGGCGCGCCAGCCACAGGTAAAGTCCGCTGGCGAGGACCACGATTGTGACGAGGTCCAGCAACGCCCAGATGATCTTCAGGGGCAGGCCGCCGTAGTCGCCGAAATGCAGGGGGCGGGACACTTCCAGCGCCGTCAGATACCAGGGCATCCTGGCGACCGTCGTGAGCTCGCCGGTCTTGCCGTCCACCAGCACCGGCGTGTTCAGCTTCGAGGTCAGCGGCGAGTCGCCGCGCATCCAGGCGATGTAGTGATGGGGGCTGCCGAAGGCATTGCCCGGGAACGAGATGAATGACACTTCGTTGCCCGGCAGGGCTTTTTTCGCGGTGTCGGCGGCGAGCTGGGCCGACGCCAGTTCGGCGGGCACGGCCTGGCCCTTGTAGGGTTCAAGCACGCGGACCAGTTCGGTGGATTGCCACAGGCGGAACAACGGTGTCGACAACTCGTTGATGACGCCGGTGAGGCCCACCACGAGTGCCCAGACCAGCGTCACGATGCCCAGCAGGTTGTGCAGGTCCAGCCATTTCAGGCGCGTGGAGCGCGAGGCGCGCACGGTGCCGAATTCCAGCTTTTTCATGAAGGGCCCGTACAGCACGACGCCCGACACGATGGCCACGCAGAACAGCAGGCCCATGAAGCCGAGGAAGAGTTCGCCCGTCAGGCCGGCAAACAGGTCCACGTGCAGGGCCAGCATGACGCCCATGAAGGAGAATTTCTCTTCGGTGTAGAGCGGACCGTCCAGCAGGACATCGCCCGTGCGGGCGTCCATGCGCACGGCATGGCCGGAGGCCTGGCCGTCGCCAGGTTTTTTCGCCAGGCCCACGAAGACCTGGGGCTCGTCGGGATCGAAGAACAGATAGTCGACGACCTCGCCGGGATACATGGACTTGGCGCTGTCCACCAGCTTGTCCAGGTTCGCGGGGGGCGTATCGGCGGGCACGGCCGACAGCGGCTTGGCGTCATCCAGCCAGTGCTCGATCTCGTGGTGGAACACCAGCGGCAGGCCGGTGAGACAGATGATGAGCAGGAAGACCGTGCAGATCAGGCTGGTCCATTTATGGACCAGATACCAGGTTTTGATGGTGGATGCGGCTGTCATGGCGGCGTCGGGGATCGGCTTGCGCGTCCCCTTCCAGGCATGGCTGAATAAAGGGGGAACATTATCACGAATAAAAGCGATTCTCGTAACGCTATTTGACCCTGCCGGCTACGCGGTGGCAGATGGGGACGGAGCAAAGCAGGTTAAAAAGAAGGGTCGGTTTTTCCATTGCGTCAGTACTGAATCATCATGGAGCAGCGTTTTCTGAAAGTCCCTCGTAACGAATCCGGCCGCGACTATGCGGTGGGTGATGTGCACGGGCATTTTTCGCGTTTGCAGGAGAGCCTGGATCGTCTGGGCTTCGACCCGTCCCGGGACAGGCTGTTTTCCGTGGGCGATCTGGTTGATCGCGGTCCCGAGAGCGAGGCCGCGCTGGAATGGCTGGCTCGCCCCTGGTTCCAGGCCGTCCAGGGCAACCACGAGGACTACGCCATCCGCCACGTGCGCACCGGCCAGGTGGACGTCATGAATTGGCGCGGCTACGGCGGCGGGTGGTTCCTGGACCTGCCCCCCGAGCGCCAGGAGGTCTTTGCCGAGGCATTCACGAAATTGCCGATCGCCATCGAGGTCGAAACCTCGACTGGCGCGGTAGGGCTGTTGCATGCCGATTGTCCGGTGCTGTTCTGGCCCCGGCTGGAATCCGCCCTGCAGGACCGCTACCGGCGCACCAGCGCGGCCTGCCAATGGTCGCGCGACCGTCTGCGGCAGATGGACCGCACCGGCATTCTTGGCGTGCGCGCCGTGGTGGCGGGGCACACGCCGGTGGCTTCGCCCCTGGTGCTGGGCAACGTGTATCACATCGATACCGAGGGCTGGAACGAGGGTTACTTCACCTTCCTGGACCTGGAGTCCCTGCAGGCGTGGCCCTGCGAAGTCGTGACCGAGTCGGCGGCCACCGAGTAGATCCCGGCCGCCCTGAAACAGAAACGCCCCCTGGCGCGCAGCGCGGGGGGCGTTTTTTTTGCCGTAAGCCGAGAGGCTACAGCGGCCGGGCCGTCACCGAGCCCGGGCTGTTGACGGCGCTGGCGCGCGCGCCGTCGGGGTCGACGCCAGCCGCGGGCAGGGCGGGCGCCTGCGGCGCGCTGGCGGCGGGCGCGTTGCCGGCCTGCGGCACGGGGATCGGCATCAACGGCGGCTGGACGGCGCTGTCCGGCGGGGCCATGGCGCCGCCCGGGGGCAGCGGCTTGACCGAGGTGTCGACGCCATCGGTGGAGCGGTTGTTGTTCAGGAAGTCGGTCAGTGCGTCGCCAGAGGACAGGTCCAGCGAAGCCACCGCCTGGCCGGGCGGGAACTCGGCGAAGAAGTACTCGCCGTTGTCCACCAGCAGGCCGTCGGGACGGGGCGCGGGCTTGGTTTCGGGCACGCCCTTCAGGACCGGCTGCATGTAGTCCAGCCAGGTGCTCAGCGCGAGGCCGCTGCCGAATTCATTGGTGCCCAGCGATTTGGGCTGATCGAAGCCCATCCACACCGTGGTGGCCAGATTGCCCGAGAAGCCCGAGAACCAGACGTCCACGGCATCGTTGGTGGTGCCGGTCTTGCCGCCGATGTCGTTGCGCTTGAGTACCTGGTGCGCGCGGGCGGCGGTGCCGTTGACCGTGACGCCGCGCAGGATGTCGTCCATGACCCAGGCGGTGCGCGGGTCGATGGCGCGCGCCTCGGCGTCGCCGGCGACGACGGGCTGCGCCTGCATCAGCACCTTGCCGGAGCGGTCGGTGACGTGGTCGACCAGATAGGGCGTGACGCGGTAGCCGCCGTTGGCGAAGACGCTGTAGCCGTTGGCGACCTGCAGCGGCGTGGCTCCCCCGGCGCCCAGCGCCAGCGGCAGGACGGCGGGCCAGCGCGACTTGTCGAAGCCGAAGCGGGTGAGATAGTCCTGCGCGTACTGCGGCGAGATCGCCTGCAGGATGCGGATCGACACCATGTTCTTCGAGCGCATCAGGCCCTGGCGCAGGGTCAGCATGGGTTCGTACTGGTTGCCGTCGTTCTTGGGCTGCCAGGCCTTGGAGCCGGTCTGCTCGGCCGTCAGCATGAAGGGCTGGTCCGAGATCTGCGTGGCGGGCGTGAAGCCGCGTTCCAGGGCGGCCGCGTAGACGAAGGGCTTGATGTTGGAACCGGGCTGACGCCAGGCCTGCGTCACGCGGTTGAAGGTGCCGCGGTTGTAGTCGAAGCCGCCGATCATGGCGCGGATGGCGCCGTCCTGCGGAACCATGGACACCAGCGCGGCCTGCAGCGCGGGCATGTTGATGATTTCCCAGTGGTCGCCGGTTTTGTGGATATAGACCACCGAACCGCGGCGGATGCGCTGGCTGTTGCTGGCCTTGGGGTTCAGGGCCCGGGCGACGACGGCCAGGGCTTTCTTGTCGGAGATCGTGATGATGTCGCGCGCGCTGCGCGCCACGGTGACTTCGGTGGGGCTGGCGGCCAGCACCACGGCGGCGAGCAGGTCTTCGCTGTCGGGCGTCTTTTCCTGCACCCCGTCCAGGATCTCGTCCAGCGCCGGCGCGTCCTTTTCGACGTCGTCGGGCAGGTCGATCTGGTCTTCCGGTCCGGGGTAGACGGCGCGGCGCGTGTAATCCATGACGCCGTCGCGCACCGCGCGGTAGGCGGCTTCCTGCGCCTTGGAGTCGATCGTCGTATAGACGTCGATGCCCTTGGAATAGGTGTCCTCCTGGAACACGCCATACATGAGCTGGCGGGCAAGTTCGGCGGGGTAATCGCCATGCACGGCGAAGCCGCGCGCGCTGGTGCCGTCCGCGCCGCGGATGGTCAGGCGTTCCTTCAACGCTTCGTCGGCCTGTTCGGGCGTCAGGTAGCCCAGCGTCTTCATGCGGCCCAGCACATAGTGCTGGCGGATCTCGGCGCGCGGGTAGTTGGTGATGGGGTTGAAGCGCGACGGGGCCTTGGGCACGCCGGCCAGCATGGCGGCCTCGGCGGCGGTGACTTCGGACAGGGGCTTGCCGAAGTACGTGCGCGAGGCGGCCGCGAAACCATAGGCGCGGTGGCCCAGGTAGATCTGGTTCATGTAGAGCTCGAGGATCTGGTCCTTGGTGAGCTGGGATTCGATCTTGAACGTCAGCAGCAGTTCGTAGAACTTGCGCGAATAGGTCTTTTCCGACGACAGGTAGAAGTTGCGCGCGACCTGCATGGTGATCGTGCTGCCGCCCTGCGTCTTGGATCCCTTGACCAGGTTGGTCAGCACGGCGCGTGCCACGCCCATCCAGTCGACGCCGCCGTGGCTGTAGAAGCCGTCGTCCTCGGCCGCCAGCACCGCCTGCCGCATCACGGGGGGAATCTCGTCAAAGCGCAGCACGTTGCGGTGCTCTTCGCCGTATTCGCCGATCAGCACCTTGTCCGCCGTGTAGATGCGCAGAGGCACGCGCGGGCGGTAGTCGGTCATGGCGTGCAGGTCGGGCAGGCTGGGCCATGCCAGAGCCAGCGCCAGGCCGATCAGGACGGCTCCGCACACGGCGGCTCCGGCCGCGGCGATGCTCGCTTTGACCAGGAGACGTTTCCAGGGAAGGCCCGATTTGCCGCCCGGGGTGGCGGTGGATTGCTGGGGGGTGCTCATTGCAGGCGATTCTAGGGCAGAACGTTATAGACCGCCCAGGGCCCGATAAGGTTTCAGTAACCAAATCTGCCGGCGGGGCGATGCGGGGCGATCTGCCGATCAAATAAAGGGACGGGCTTCAGGACAGGCGGGCTGCGGAATTCAGGGGGGGCGGGGGATACCTACGCCCGTTGCACGCGCCCGTTGCACGCGCCCTGAACTGTATTGCGCGCGGTGACAAACGGCAAGCGCCGTCGCGGCCGCCGTCGGCTTGTCAGCCGCTGTGCAGAGGCGCAACCGATGTGGGGACGGATTGCAGGTAGCGTTGGGGCGGGGCGCCCAGGGCGCGGTGGAACATGGCGGAGAATGCGCTGGCGCTGCGATAGCCCAGGTCGGCGGCGATGCGCGCCACCGGCACGCCGAGCGACAGCCTGCAGACGGCATCCGCCAGCCGCACCTGCTGCACCCATTGCCGATAGTTCAGGCCCAGTTCGGACTGGAACAGGCGGATCAGCGTGCGCGCGCTGGCGCCGACCTCGCTGCCCCAGGTTTCGATGCCGCGCTGCAGGCCGGGCTGGTCCAGGATCGCCGTGCAGATGGTTTGCAGGCGGCGGTCGCGCGGCCAGGGAATCTGGATGGGCACCACGCGGGCGGCGGAGAGTTCGGCAAGAATCAGTGCGGCGATCTGCTCCGCGCGGCCTTCCAGCGGGTAGTCGATGGGCTCCGCGGTCAGCGCCAGGATCAGTTCGCGCAACAGCCCGCTGACTTCGATCACCTGGCATTGCGGCCAATAGCCTTGCGCGGCGTCGGCCTGGATGTACAGCGAACGCATGGATACCGCGCCCACCATGTCCACGCCGTGCGGCACACCGGCCGGCACCCACAGCGCGCGCAGCGGCGGCAGCGCCCAGAACCCGCTGGGCGTCGTGACGCGCATCACGCCTTCTACCGCGTAGATGAGCTGGGCCCTGGGGTGCGAATGGGCGCCCGTCTGGGCGCCGGCGGAAAATTCCTTGGCCATGGCCGTGACCACGCGCGGCCGATCCTGGTAATCCAGGGCATTGATGCTGCGGGCGGGGTCGAGCGCGGCGGCGTGGCGGAGGGGCATGAGTGTCACTTCCGGCGAAAGTATCAGGGGAAAGGTGAAAGTGCGATGCCCGTATTTTGTCACTTTCGCGACGAAAATTGGCAGATGGCTCCGGGCGCGCATTCCTACACTATCGGCAGGTCCCGGCAGCGCGCCGGGCAGGCCATCCTCTACGTGTGCGACCCATGAACTCCGCCCAGAATCCCGCCGCCGGCGTCCCCGGCGGCCATGTTCCCCCCGCCGCAACCCCCACCGACCCGGCGGCTGCCTCGGATCCGTCCACCGCCTTCAAGGTGCTGGGCGCGATCAGCGTGGCGCATCTGATGAACGACATGATCCAGTCGATCCTGTTGGCCATCTACCCCATGCTGAAGGACTCTTTCAGCCTGACGTTCACGCAGATCGGGCTGATCACGCTGGTCTACCAGTTGGCTGCGTCGTTGCTGCAACCCTTCATCGGCTTCTATACCGACCGTCATCCCAAGCCGTATTCGCTGCCGGTGGGCATGGGATTCACGCTGCTCGGCCTGCTGCTGCTGTCGGTGGCGCCGTCGTTCGGCTGGCTGCTGGTGGCCGCGGTCCTGGTGGGCACGGGCTCATCGGTCTTCCATCCCGAATCGTCGCGCGTCGCGCGCATGGCCTCGGGCGGGCGGCACGGGCTGGCGCAATCGCTGTTCCAGGTGGGCGGCAACGTGGGGTCGGCCCTGGGACCTCTGCTGGCGGCGCTGTTCATCATTCCGCACGGGCAGGGCAGCGTTGCCTGGTTTTCTCTGGCGGCCTTGTTCGGCATGGTGGTGCTGACCGGCATCGGCCGCTGGTACAGCGCCAACCGCGTGTTGCTCAAGCCGCGCGCGCGCCGCGAGGCCGCCGGCAACGGGCTGTCGCGCAATCAGGTGCTGGGCGCGTTAGGCGTGCTGGGCGTGCTGGTGTTTTCCAAGTACTTCTACCTGGCCAGCCTGAACAGTTATTTCACGTTCTACCTGATCGACAAGTTCGCGCTGTCGGTGCGCGAGGCTCAACTCTATCTGTTCCTGTTTCTGGCCGCCGTGGCGGTGGGCACGGTGGTGGGCGGGCCGGTCGGCGACCGGATCGGCCGCAAGATCGTGATCTGGGTGTCCATCCTGGGCGTCGCCCCGTTCACGCTGATGCTGCCGCACGCCAACCTGTTCTGGACGGGCGTGCTGGTGGTGATCATCGGCGTGGTGCTGGCATCGGCATTTTCGGCGATCGTGGTCTATGCCCAGGAACTGGTGCCCGGCAAGGTGGGCATGATCGCCGGCCTGTTTTTCGGCTTCGCCTTCGGCATGGGCGGACTTGGGGCGGCGGCGCTGGGCCGGCTGGCTGACGCCACCAGCATCGGCTATGTGTACCAGGTTTGCGCCTATCTGCCCTTGCTGGGGGTGGTGGCGATCCTGTTGCCCAAGGTGGGAAAGACGCGGGCCTAGGGGCGCGATCGAACGTTTGATTGAGGCCCGCGCGGCGCCCGCCCCGCGGGCATGTGCATTCCCGCAACGGGAGTGCATGAAGGGTACGCGTCAGGCTGGCCGGGCGCGCTCGGGGCGGTCGGATGGCGTTTTCGCGGCGCTTTGGTGGCGCCTTGGTGCGGGACCTGACGGGCGGACCTGACGGCGTGCTCACGGCGCCTGGGTGGCCTTCGCGTCGCATCGGGCAGGGTGAACCCTGTCCCTGGCCAAGTTAACTGTCAATTACTGCAAAGAGAACATCACCTGGCGCCAGCCTTGTCGTATCCTGTTCGCATGCCGTGCAATCGTCTTGGCGCGGGCAGTAAAGGTTCAGGACGGACAGACATGCGTTGCCTCATGGCCTCGTGCATGAAGAGGTCTTTTCGTCCTTCTGGTAACAAAAAGCATCAAAAATGCTTACGTGTAACGCGTTTCCTAGTGCGAACCCAGTGCAACAGCAGTTCCAAGCGACGGAGAGGGTCCACAAGGCCCGAGCCGGCATAAACCATGACGACTTCCCTGTATTTTCTGGTGTGGGGCCTGGCGACGGCGTTGGCGCTGCCGTTGCTGCTGCCATTTCACGCCCGCGCCCTGGAGGGCGTTCCCGCATTCACGGCGGCGAACGCACTGGCTGTGCTGTCCCTGCTGGCATACGCCGCCGCCGAGATCGTTCCCCCCGGTGCCTATGTGATGGTGTCGAACGCGGCCTGGGTCTGCTCGGTTGCGTTGGTCTACATCGGGGTACGGCAGTTCTTCGGATTGCGCCCGCATGTCTTGCGCACGGCCGTGCTGTGCGCGCTCTGTGCGGCCGGGCTGGCGGTGCTGCTGTACCGGAGCGACGACCTGGCGGCGCGCCTTGTGCTGTTTTCGGTCTATACCTGTGTGCTGATGGCGGCGACGGCCAGGGTCATCTTCCGGCAGCGCAAACGCATCCAGACGGGGGGCGTGGTGCTCTATCTGCTGCTGGCGGTCCTTGCGCTGGCCGCGTTGCACGCCTTGCGCATATTTGTCTACGGCACGGGGGTGGCAACGCCCATGTCGCTGCTGCAGCCATCGGCCTGGGGCCTGTTTTTCATTGTCTGCGGGTCGGTCACCGTGCCGGCGCTGTTTTTGGCGCTGCTGCTCCTGATCCAGACCTGCCAGTCGGAAAAAATGCAGGCAGCGCTGACGTTCGACAGCCTGACCCAGGCGTACTCGCGCCGCAGCATCCTGGATGAACTGGAGCGCGAGCTGCAGCGCTGCGAACGCTCCGGGGGCCGGCTGGCGGTGCTGGTGCTGGACATCGATCACTTCAAGTCCATCAACGACCGCTACGGCCATGCGGCCGGCGATACCGCGCTGCGCCACTACGCGCAGGTCGTGCAGAACGCCGTGCGCGCAAGCGACCGCTTTGGCCGATTGGGCGGCGAGGAATTCGTGCTGCTGATGTACGACTGTGATGCGGCCAGCGCGCTGGTGCACGCGCAGCGCGTCTGCGATGCCCTGCGCGATACGCCCCTGTACCTGCAGGGGCTGGAAGTGCCGATGACCACCAGCGGCGGACTGGCCTCGTATCAGCCGGCGGATAGCGCGGACGGCATTCTGGCCCGCGCCGACGTGGCGCTGTATCAGGCCAAGGAGCAGGGGCGTGACCGCGTGGTGATGGCCCGGAGCGCGCGCGGCGCGGGCCGCGCGGCTGCGGGCGTGCCGGCATCGGCCCCGCACAACGCGCCGGCCCCGCACAACGCGCCGGCCCCGCACAACGCGCCGGCGGGCGCTCCGCAAGCGGCGGGCACTACGGCTTGAGGTGTTCCGTCAGGAACTTCTCCATGGCTTCGTAGAACTCGAACTTGTTCTCGTCGTTGTGGAAGCCGTGGCCCTCGTTGTCCTTGACCATGTATTCCACGTCCACGCCGCGCGCCTTGAGCGCCGCGACCATCTGGTCGCTTTCGTCCTTGTTGACGCGGGGATCCTTGGCGCCCTGCGCCACGAACAGCGGGGTCTTGATCTTGTCCGCATGCATCGCGGGCGAGGTCGCGGCCAGGCGGTCATGGTCGCGTTCGGGGTCGCCCACCATGTCCTGCATTTTGTCCAGCATCGGCTTCCAGTACGGCGGAATGGACTTCATGAACGTGAACAGATTGGACACGCCCACATAATCGACCGCCGCGGCATACAGGTCCGGCGTGAAGGCGACCCCCGCCAGCGTGGCGTAACCGCCGTAGCTGGCGCCATAGATGCCGATGCGCTTGGGGTCGGCGATGCCTTGCCCCACCAGCCATTGCACGCCGTCCGTGATGTCGTCCTGCATCTTCAGGCCCCATTGCCCGAAGCCGGCCTCCCAGAAGTCGCGGCCGTAGCCGGTGGATCCGCGGAAGTTCATCTGCAGCACGCAGAATCCTCGGTTGGCCAGGAATTGCACCTCGGGGTTGTAGCCCCAGCCGTCGCGTGCCCACGGGCCGCCGTGCGGGTTCACGATGCAGGCCAGGTTTTTGGGGTCGCGGCCGGCGGGCAGGGTCAGGTAGCCGTGTATGGTCCTGCCGTCGCGGCTTTGATAACTGATGGGCCGCACCCGCGACATGTCGGCTTCGGGAATGGCCGGATTCAGATCGGCCAGCTTGGTCAGCGTGTCGGCGGCGGCGTCGTAGATGTAGCGGGAACCCGGCGTGCGGTCGTTGTAGGCGGCGACGATGAACTTGTCTTCGTCGCGGTTGGCGCCCTGGATGACGAAATCGTATCCGCTCAACCTGGCGGCCAGCTTCTTGTTCAGGGCCTCGGTTTCGGCATCGAAGAACTTGTATTGCGGCTTGTCGGTCTGGTAGGAGGCCACCGTCAGCACGCGGCGCTTGCGCGAGAACGCGGCGCCGTCCAGGTCCACCGTGTCGGGCGTGAAGATTTCTTCTTCGGCGTCGGGGTTGGCCGGGTCGATGATCACCAGCGACAGCTTGTCGCGCCCGCGGTTGCTCAGCGCGTAGAGCCTCTTGTCGTCGAAGGTGAAGAATGCCGGGCTGACGCTGGTGCGGTAATCGGTGGTGATCAGGGGGCGGAAATCCGAGGCTTCGTCGTCGCGGTAGAGCAGGGCGGTGTTCAGCCCGTCGCTGGTGATGGCGGCGCGCACCTTGCCCGCGTGGTCGGTCTGCCAGCCGATGATGTTGCCGGGATTCTGCGCCACCAGCACGGCCGCGCCGGTGTGGACATTGACGCGATAGACGTCGAACACTTCGGGGTCGCGCTGGTTGTGGCTGATCAGGACGTGTTCGGGGTCGTCTTCGAGGTCGTCCTCGATGCCCGCGCGCACGCCCTCGTAGGGAGTCAGGTCGGTGATCGTGCCCGTCTTGGTGTTGACGGCCAGCACGTGGTAGTTCTCATCGCCGCCAAAATCCTTCTGGTACAGCACGACGTCCGCGCCCTTCCAGAAATAGGCGCTGATGTCGCGCGCGGTTTCGCGGGTGAGCTGGCGGGGCTCGCCCACCAGCTGGCTGCCCTGCAGCGGCTGGACGTAGATGTTCATGCGGGCGGGGTTGCCGTCGACGCTGGTGGGCTGCATGAAGGCGAGCGTCTGGCCGTCTTCCGACAGGCGGAAATAGCCGCGCTCCGGATTGCGGAAGAAGTCTTTCAGGGGATAGGCGCGGGGAGGCGGCTGCGTGGCGCAGGCACCCAGGGTGGCGCCTACGATGCTGGCGGCCAGGACGGTGCGCGTCATGAATGAGAACAAGGGAAACCTCCGAGATGTCGATCCGCGTTGCGATGGGCGCGCTCGGGACGAGGGGCGGACCGCCAGGCGTGGCGGACGGTCCGGCGGGCATGTGCCGGCGGCTCGCCGATAATGCCATAGCCGCGCGGGCGGTGTCGAACCCGGCCCCACTTATGCCGTCAGGCCGTTTGCGGGATAATCGCGGCAATTCATCTGGAGATTTACATGTACAGGAATCTGGTCGCGGGACCGGCGCTGGCGCTGGCACTGGGCCTGACGGGCTGCTCGATAGGCATCTCGCAGGACAGCTCGTCGCCGCACAGCGAGTTCAAGAACGTGGCGGTGACCTTCAAGGATGCCTACGATACGGCGATCCGGCAGTCCAATGCGTGCCTGCGCAGCACCGACAACGCCTACCGCGTGGTGACCGACCTGAACGAAAGCGCGCAGTCCGGCGTGGTGCGGGTGCTGGCGCCTTATTCCGACAACGAGATGGCGCGGGTCGACCTGAAGGCGGCCAGCCCCAAGACCACGGACGTGCGGATCGTGATGTGGGGCAAGGGCACCTGGGACGCCGCCGCGATGCAGGCCATGCAGAACGCCATCTACTATGGCCTGGTGTCGTGCAGCGCGTACATGCCGCTGGACCCGCGCCCCAAGGTCAAGCCGTCGCGCGACCTGCCCGGTTAGTGGCGGGCGCGTGCGGGTTCAGTCGCCGCCCGGACGGCGGCGGATGATCTTGAAGGTGGCGGTGGCGCGCGCCACCAGTTCGCCGTCGGCGCGCCGGATGTCGCCTTCACAGAAGGCGATGGAGGCGCCGCGGCGCAGGCAGCGCGCCTCGATGACCAGGTCGCCCGTGGCGGGGGACAGGAACGTGGTGTTCATGTCGATGGTGGCCATGCCTTCGGAAGCCTCCGCCGAGCCGCGCGCCGCGGCGCTCAGCGTGAAATCCAGCACGCTCATGAGCGTGCCCCCATGCACGTCGCCGCGGCTGTTGGTCAGGTCCTGGCGCCACGGCAGCGTGGTGCGCGCATAGGCGGGCGCGATGCTTTCGGGCACCAGGCCGATGAAATGCATGAAAGGAATGGTCAGGCCGAAGTAGTCGGTTTGGGTGGAAGCGGATGCAGTCATGGAACCGTTGTGGGCGGGAAGGGATAGCGGGTTGTCGCCGGTCATAATATATGTTTTTGCCACGGGATTGAGGCCATGACCGGCCAGGAACCCTCGCGGTCCTTTCGCAAGATCGTGCATGTGGACATGGACGCGTTCTATGCGTCCGTGGAGCAGCGCGACAACCCGGAATTGCGCGGCAAGCCGGTGGTCGTTGCGTGGACTGGCCCGCGTTCGGTCGTGTGCGCGGCCTCTTACGAGGCGCGCCGCTTCGGCATCCATTCGGCCATGTCGGCCATCAAGGCGGAGCGGCTCTGTCCGCACGCGGTCTACGTGGCGCCAGACTTCAACCGCTACCGCGATGTGTCGCGCCAGATCCGCCAGATTTTCGCGCGCCATACCGACCTGATCGAACCCCTGTCGCTGGACGAAGCCTATCTTGACGTGACGGTCAACAAGTACGGGCTGCCGTCAGCCACCGAGGTGGCCCAGGTGATCCGCCAGCAGATCCGCGAGGAAACCGGTCTGACCGCCTCGGCCGGCGTGGCGCCCAACAAGTTCCTGGCCAAGATCGCGTCCGACTGGAACAAGCCGGACGGACAGTTCGTGGTCCGTCCGAACAAGGTGCTGGCTTTCCTGCAGCCCTTGCCCGTGCGCAAGGTGCCGGGCGTGGGGAAGGTGACGCAGGCGCGCCTGGAGCAACTGGGCATCCATACGGTGGGCGATCTGGCGACGCACACCGTCCAGGAACTGGAACACTATTTCGGGCGCTACGGCCGGCGCCTGTATGAACTGGCACGCGGCATCGACGAGCGCGAGGTGCAGACGGACCAGCCCTTGCAGCAGGTGTCGGCCGAAACGACGTTCTCGCAGGATATCCGTCTGGACGCGCTGGGCGACGCGATCGACCGCATGGCGGAAAAGGTGTGGGATCAGGCGCTGAAGAAGGGCGCGCTGGGTCGCACGGTGGTGCTCAAGCTGAAGACGGACCGCTTCCGCATCCTGACGCGCAGCCAGACCAGCGCGAATCCGCCCGCGTCCGCGGCGGAACTGGCCGCGCTGGCCCGCCTGCTGTGCGAACGCGTGGAACTGCCGCCGGAGACGCTGTACCGGCTGGCCGGGGTGGGAATGAGCAACTTCGCCGACCCCCAGGAACAGTCGCGCCAGCCCGATTTGTTCGGCGGCGCGTTCTAGACGAGGCACGCAGGAAAGCGCCCCGCGCAGGGGCCCTTTCCCCCGCCGGACCGCCTCAAGGGGGAGGAAGCCCTTGGGGGGCAGCAAGCGAGCGCTGCGTGGGGCTTTCTTTCAGGCCAGGCGGGCTTTTACTTGCTGCGACAGCGCGGTCATGTCGGCGCGGCCGGCCAGCGCCTGCTTCAGGATGCCCATGACCTTGCCCATGGCGGGCGCGCCGGTCACGCCCTGCGCGGCGACTTCGGCCAGCGCGGCGTCGATGGCGGCGGCCACTTCTTCAGGGGTGGCGGCCTGCGGCAGGAATTCCTGCAAGACCACCAGTTCGGCCTTTTCCTGTTCGGCCGTTTCCGTGCGGCCGGCCTGCTCGAACGCGGCGATCGACTCGCGGCGCTGCTTGACCTGCTTTTCGATGATGGCGGTGATCTCGGCATCGGACAGGTCGCGGCGTTCGTCCACTTCCTTCTGCTTGATGGCGGCCAGCAGGAAGCGCAGCGTGGTGAGGCGCGCGGCGGCCTTGGCGCGCATCGCGTCCTTGACGGAGTCGGACAGGCGGGTCTTGAGCGTAGCAGTGCTCATGGGTGAACCTTTGTGGTGTTGCGGTAAGCAAGAAGTGTAAACCGCCCGGCGGCGGACCGGGCTGGCGGGGAACCCGGCCTATTTGACGGTGGCGAGGTCGCCACGCAGGGCCACGCCCGCCACCACCGCGCCGGCATGGCATTCGTAGTCGGTGGTGCTGCGGTATTCATTCTTGCGGTAGTAGCTGACGATATTGGTGACGGCGTTGGCGCCCGCCTGCTTGGCGGCTTCGTGCAGCGCGATCACGGCGGACTGCGCCACCCACAGGCAGGCTTCCTCGTCTTTCTTGGCGAAGGCGTTGGTCTTGCGGTTGGTGACCACGCCGGCTTCCAGCACCTTGCCCTGGGGACCCGTGCCCGCCAGGTAGAACTTGACGCTGCCGTCGATCTTTCCGGCCGCCTGGGCGGCCTCGATCGCGGGCTGGATCGGCAGGTGCACGGTGCGGTCGGCGGCCAGGGCGGGGGCCGCGCCCGCCAGCGACAGCGCCAGCGTTCCAAACAACTTGCAAGAGATGTTCATGACATGGGTTCCAGAGTGGGACAAAGGGGTAAGCGGCCGCCGCGTCGGCATCAGGACCAGCGCCGGAACACCAGCGACGTGTTGATCCCGCCGAAGGCGAAGTTGTTGTTCATCACGTATTCATTGCTCATGCGCCTGCCTTCGCCGGCGAGATAGTCGAGGTCGCCGCACAGCGGGTCGACATTGCGCAGGTTCAGCGTGGGGGCGTACCAGTCGCGGTTGAGCATTTCGATGCTGAACCAGGACTCAAGGGCGCCGCAGGCGCCCAGCGTGTGTCCCAGGTAGCTCTTCTGGGAACTGATGGGCATGCGGCTGCCGAACAGGCTGCTGGTGGCCTGCGTCTCTGCCACGTCGCCCTGTTCGGTCGCGGTGCCGTGGCCGTTCACGTATCCGATCGCCTCGGGGGGCAGACCCGCGTCGGCCAGCGCCATTTCCATGGCGATGCGCATGGTGCGGGCTTCGGGACGGGTGATGTGGGTGCCGTCGGAATTGCTGCCGAAGCCGACGATTTCGGCGTGGATGCGCGCGCCGCGAGCCTGGGCATGTTCCAGGGATTCCAGCACCAGCATGCCGCCGCCTTCGCCGATGACCAGGCCGTCGCGGTCGCGGTCATACGGCCGCGGCGTGAGTTCGGGCGTGTCGTTCTTCTGGCTGGTGGCGTAGAGCGCGTCGAACACCAGCGCCTCGCTCGGGCAGAGTTCCTCGGCCCCGCCGGCCAGCATCAGGTCCTGGCGGCCATAGCGGATCGCCTCGTAGGCGTAGCCGATGCCCTGGCTGCCGGAGGTGCAGGCGCTGGAGGTGGGGATGATGCGCCCCTTCAGTTCGAAGAAGATGCCGACGTTGGCCGCGGTCGTGTGCGGCATCATGCGTACATAGGAGTTGGCGTTCAGGTCGTCGGTGACGCCGTTGAGCAACATGTTGCCGAACGCCCGGATCTCGGCCGTGCTGCCCACCGAAGAGCCGCATGCGACGCCCATGCGGCCGTCCGCGATGCTGGGATCGCCCAGCAGCGCGGCATCGTCCAGCGCAAGTTCGGCCGCCCGGACCGCCAGTTGGGAAACGCGCCCCATGCTGCGCAGTTGCTTGCGGGTCCAGTGCGAAGGCGTCTGAAATCCCTCGATGGGGCCGGCCAATCGCGTATTCAGTTCCGTGTACCGCGACCAGTCGGGCATGACGCGGATGGCGCTGCGGCCCGATTGAAATGCCTGCTGGACCGAGGTCCAGTCGGACCCCAGCGCGCTGATGCCGGCCATGCCGGTAATGACGACGCGTTTCATCAACACAATCCTCCGTTTACCGCGATGACCTGGCGCGTAATGTAGGCCGCGCCAGGCGACATCAGGAACGCCACCGTGGCGGCGACCTCTTCGGGCCGGCCCATGCGCTGGGCCGGCACCGCCTTGAGGATTTCTTCCACGGGTACGTGCTCGTCGATCATGTCGGTATCGATCAGGCCCGGGGCCACGCAATTCACGGTTATCTGGCGCTTTGCCAGTTCCACCGCCAAGGCCTTGGCGGCGCCGATCAGCCCGGCCTTGGAGGCGCTGTAGTTGACCTGGCCGCGGTTGCCGATCAGGCCGGACACCGACGCCATGCAAACCACCCGGCCCGGGGAGCGGCGCCGGATCATGGGCATCGCCAGCGGACTGAGGACGTTGTAGAAGCCGTCCAGATTGGTGCGCAGCACGGCGTCCCAGTCGTCGCCGGTGAGCGCCGGAAAGGCGCCGTCCCGCGTCAGCCCGGCGTTCAGGACGACGCCGTAGTAGGCGCCGTGCGCGTCGATGTCCGCTTGCAGGACGGCGGCGCATTGCGCCCGGTCCGCCACATCGAACTGCAGGACGCGCGCCTGCCGGCCGCGGGCCTGCACGTCGGCCTGGACGGCCTCGGCCTGGCCGCGCTGCTGGCGGCAATGCAGCACCAGGTCGTGGCCGGCGTCGGCCAGCGCCAGCGCGATCGCGCGGCCTATGCCGCGGCTTGAGCCGGTGACGAGAATAGGGGCGCTCATTCGGGGGATTCTTCCTGGATAAAGGCTTGGGGATCTTTCGGCTGATAGACGTTCAGCCTGGCTTGGGCCAGCAGGTGCTGGCCCTCGCGCAGTTCGCATTCGAAGACGCTCATGCCGCTGGCATCGATCAGGCCGCGCTGGACATGGATGGTCAGCGTGGCCCCTGGGGGCAATGCGCCGGCGTGGCATTCATAGCGCCGCGTGCCCAGCAGAAAGCCCAGCTTGACCTCCTGACCGGCCTCGCGGGCCTGGCACCCGGCCCAGGCGCCCACGGCCTGGGCCATGAGCTCCATGCCCAGCCAGGGCGGCAGGGAGCCGTCGGGCAGCGAGTAGGGACCGGGTTTGACGGTGGCGCGGGCCGTGAGGCTGTCCGTGTCGTAGCCGTCGATGTCGTCGAGCAGGATCATGTCGCCGGCGTGCGGCAGCAGGCTCGCGATGGGCCAGGGCGTCATGGCCGTCCTCCAAAAACCAGGCTGGCGTTGTTGCCGCCGAAGGCGAAGGAGTTGCTCATGGCCAGGCGCGGCTGGCCCTGCGCGTAGCGGTGGCCGGGCGTGCTGAACTGCAACGGGGGCAGCGCCGGGTCCGCCTGGCCGTCCCAGACGTGCGGCAGCAGCCGTCCGCTGGCGTTCCCGGCGGACAGCGTGATCCAGCAGAGCGCCGCCTCCAGCGCGCCTGCCGCGCCGAGCGCGTGGCCGGTGAGCGCCTTGGTCGAGGCGCACGGCACGCCCTGGGGGAACACGGAATGGGTGGCGTGGCTTTCCATGGCGTCGTTGTGCGTGGTTCCGGTGCCGTGGAGATTGAGCCAGCCTATGGCGTGCGCATCCACCTCCGACGAGCGCAGCGCGGCGAGCATGGCGCGGCGCGCGCCGGCGCCGGTGGGATCCGGCGCCGACATGTGCCAGGCGTCGGAACTGGCGCCGCCGCCGAGCAGGGCGACCGCGTTGGCGTCGGCCGGCGCGCGTTCCATCAGGAAGACCACGCCGGCCTCGCCGATATTGATGCCGCGGCGGTTGGCGGAAAACGGCACGCAGCGCGCTTCGTCGATGGCTTCGAGGGTGGCGAAGCCGTTGATGGTCAGCCGGCACAGCGTGTCCGCGCCGCCGCAGACCACGGCGTCGCACAGGCCAAGCCGCAGCAGCCGGTGCGCGGACAGCAGGGCGCGGGCGCTGGAGGTGCACGCGGTGGACAGGGTGTAGGCCGGGCCGGTCGTGCCCAGCCAGGCCGCGAAGAAAGCGGCGGGGGACGACAGCGCCTGCCGGCGGTAGTCGTAAGTGTCCGGCCAGGCGTCGCGCTCGCGCAGTTGCCGGAACGCGGGCGCGTTGTCGTTCACGCCCGACGTGCTGGTGCCCAGGATCACGGCGACGCGGCCGGGGCCGTATCGCGCGACCGCCTCGCGCAGCCGCGGCTCGATCTGCGTGGCCGCGGCCAGCAGCAATTGGTTGTTGCGGCTGTGATGATGGAGGGGGAGGCTGTCCGGCAGCGGCGGCAGCGCGCCGCGGTGGCTGCCCAAGGTCAGGGCGCGGCCGTCGACCCAGCCCGTCTGGGCCTGCATGCCGGCGGTGTCTCCGGCGAAGGCGGCGCGCGACACGGCCTCGATGCCGGCGCCCAGCGCGCAGACGATGCCCGGTGTGTCCAGCCAGGCGGTCATGGCAGTTCCTTCAAGGGGGTGACCGTCCATGTGACGCCGTCGGCCGTTGCGATGGAAAAGACGTCGGCGCGCGCAGGCTGGCGCCAGCGCACGGTCCATCGTGCGCGCCCCTGCTCCAGCAGTTCGCGTTGCGCCGTGCCGTCGGCGGCGACGCTGGCGCGCCAGGAGCCGGCGCCGTAGGCGGCATCGAGTTCCGTTTCGGGCGTCCACGAGAACACCAGGGCCGCGAAGAGGTCGCGTGCCTGCGCGTTGGGCCGCAAAAAGCCATCGTTGCGCCATTGCCCCCGCTCCAGCATCTGCCGGGCTTGCGGCACGCCCATGGGATCGAACAGGGACCAGCGCAGGGAGGGGCCTTCGCGTTGCGCCACCAGCAGCAGATCCAGCGCGGGCTGGCCCGCCGCCGTCTGGACGACGTGCAACTGGCGCGGCAGCGAGAAACCGGCCTCGCGGGCGGGCACCGGCGGCGCGCCTGCGCAGCCGGCCAACAGGGCCAGGGCCAGGATCGGGGACATGACCCGGATCAAGAACCGGCTCAAATTCCGGAATGGCGCGCGGCAGGGGGAGGGGATGGGCATGGCGGTCATTGCGGAATCAGGCGGGCTGCGCCAGCGGCGCGCCGGCGCGGCACAATTCGCTCAGCATGCGCAGGCGGCGCTGCGGGTTGGCGACGAAGGGGTTGGTGGTGTCCCAGGCGTAGCCGGCCAGGATGGAACTGATCATGCGGCGGATGTCGGGCTGCGCGTTGCGATAGAACACGACGTCCTGGAATTCGCCGCTGTACCAGCCTTGAACGTAGGCGCGGAAGGTCTCCACGCCGACCATCAGCGGATCGGCGAATTCCGCCTGCCAGTCCACTTCCGCGCCGTTCAACTGGCGGTGCAGCGCATCGGCGGCCAGCTTGGACGAGCGCAGGGCGATGGTGACGCCCGAGGAAAACACCGGATCCAGGAATTCGGCCGCGTTGCCCAGCAAGGCGTAGCCCGGGCCGTGCAGCCGCGTCACGCTGGCGGAATAGCCGCCGATGGTGTTGGCCGGGGTATCCCAGACGGCGTTCTTCAGAATCCGCTTCAGATTGGGCGCGGCGTCGGCCATCTGGCGCAAGGTGGTCATCAGGTCCTGGCCGCCGCCACCGAACAGGTCTTCGCCGCCCACCACGCCGAACGAGCAGCGGCCGTTGGAGAACGGGATCAGCCAGTACCAGATGCCGCGCTGCTCGGGATGCACGCTGATAAGGATTTTCTCGCGGTCGAAGCCCGCGTCATCGATCCGGTCCTCGATGTGGGTGAAGATGGCCTTGCGGGGCGGCATCGAGGATGGGCGTTCCAGGTCCAGCAGGCGCGCCAGGACCCGGCCGTAGCCACTGGCGTCCAGCACGAAGCGGCTCTTGACCTGGTAGTCCGTGCCATCCGCGCGGCGCACGTCCAGCAGCGGGCCGGTATCGCTGAAATCCGCGGCGGTCACTTCCTGCTGGTAGCGGACCTCCACGCCCTGGCGGGCCGCGTCGTCCGCCAGCACCTTGTCGAACGTTGCGCGCTGCACCTGGAAGGTGGTGCCCGGACCGGCCGTGAACTTGTCGCGGAAATCGAAGTAGGTGTAGGCGTCGCCGCAAGCGAAGGCGGCGCCGTTCTTGACCTGGAAGCCGGCCGCTTCGACGGCGGGCATCATGCCGGCCTCTTGCACGAATTCCAGGCAGTGCGCGAGCAGGCTTTCGCCGATGGAAAAGCGCGGAAACTGCTGGCGCTCCAGCATCAGGACATCGTGCCCCTGCCGCTTGAGCAGAGCCGCCGCGACGGCACCCGCGGGGCCCGCCCCGATGACCACAACTTCCCGATGTTCCATGCTGCAGGTTTCCTTGTTGTTTTGATGACAGTGACTTGCGGGTCAGGCGCGCCGGGGCGCGCGGATCCACGGCGCCCACAGCAGTGAAAATGCGACGCCCAGCGCCACCGCCAGGCCGAAGTTGGCAATGGCGGGCGTGCGGCTGACCGCGAGCAGGCCGAACGACAGCAGCGTGGTCACCGCGCCGAGCAGGATGCCGACCAGGCTGGCGGCCGCGCCCGCCACGCGTTCGTACATGAAAATGGCGTAATCCACGCCGATGGCCGATACCAGCAGCAGCCCGAACAGGCTGAACAGCGTAAGCGGCTGGCCCAGGTAGCCCAGCGCTGCCAGGCTGCAGGCGGTCGCCGCCAGCGGCACGGCCAGGATGCGCCAGGCGGCGGCCCGGCCCAGGGTCAACAGCAGCAGCACGGCGGCAACGGCGTAAGACAGCAGTTTGAGTTCGGCCGCTTCGATTCGCGTGGCGGCGAACATGCGGTTCAGCTCGCCGCTGCGGTCCACCAGCGTGACGCCGGGCGCGGCCGCCGCGATGGCGGCCAGCGCGGCGGTATCGCGCAGGCCCAGCAGGACGACCATGCCCGCGGCCTCGCCGCCGTGTTCTCCGAGCCACAGCGTGCGCCATCGTTCGGCCTGCGGAGCGCGCAGCGCACTGTCTATGGTGACGACGGGCAATGCCGCCATCGATCGCAGTTCGTGTTCCAGCGCCGCATAAGGGATGCCGAGGGCGGTCATGGCCTTCCAGACGCCGGGCTGCGCGGCGAGATCGGCCAGGCGCGCGCCCAGCGCCTGCTGTTCGGCGGCGGGCGAAACGAGCTGGCTCAGCGAGTTGTAGCCAGCCAGCCCGCCGCGCTTGACCAGGGCATCGAGCTGCCCCGACACCAGGGCCTGCCGGCGCAGCAGTTCATCGGCGTCCGGCGCGCGCACCAGGAAGAACTGGCTGGTGGGCATGAAGCCGGTGATTTCGCCGATCTGTTTTGCCTGCTGCAGCAAGGGGGCGGGAAGGCTGAGCCATTGACGCAGATCGTCCTGTATCCCCAGGCGGGCAATGCCGCCCGCGGTGGCCGCGGTCAGGGCCGCCGCGCCTATCCACAGCACGGCGCGCCGGCCGGCAAGCCGCTCGCGGGCGCGCAGCGCACCCTCGGCGAAGCGCAGCAGCGGCTGCCACGGACGCGGGCTCCAGCCATCCATCCAGGCCGGCAACTGGCACACGGTGCAGGCATACGCGCCCAACAGGCCCGCGGCCGAAAACACGGCGGTCTGCGTCAGGGCGGGAAAAGGGGTGAACGCCAGGGCGACATAGCCGACCAGGCTGGCGGCCAGGCTGATGGTGAGGCCCGGCAGGACGCGGCGTAGCGCGGGCCATGCCTGCCAATCCGGCATGCCATAGCTTTTGCCCAGCCAATGCATGGGGAAATCCACCGCGACGCCGATCAGGCTTGCGCCGATGACCAAGGTCAGCACGTGGATGGAGCCGAATACCGCGACGCACGCGACGGCGCCCGTCAGCAAGCCCACGGCCACCGGCACAAAGGCCAGCAGCGCCCGCCCGCGCCGCAGCGCCAGCAGCAGCACCAGCACAATGCCGATTGTGGCGCCGGACCCAATCCAGCCGCCTTCGGCCACGGCCTGCGCCTTGCCCGCGGCGGCGTACAACGGCCCGCCCGCCACCAGCAGATCTGCGCCGGATGCGCGCAAGGCCAGCCTGTCCTGCTCAAGCTGCGCCGCGATCCGCTCCGGCGCGGCGGCATCGAACGCGTCGCCGCGCGTCTCGGCGCGCACCAGCACCCAGCGCCGGCCTTCGTGTTCGGCCTGCAGCGTGCCCGATCCAATGTCGAACTGCACGGCGCCGCCCGGGCGCAACGCCTGCTCGGCGCGCCGGGTCAGGCCCAGCCAGTCCTCGGCCACGGGCACGAGGCCCGAGGATGAGAACGGGTCGGACAGTTCACGGGCCCGGCGCTGCGCGTAGGCGGCGGGGTCCGTCGTCAGTTGCTGGCGGTCGGCCAGCGGCAGCATGGCCAGGCGGCCCGCCTGCAACTGCGAGCGCAGCGCCGCCAGATCCGCGTCCACGTCCACTTGAACCAGCGAAAACAGGCCGCTGTCGGACCAGCGCCTGGCCAACAGCCGCGCCGGGGCCGCCGGTTCCGCGCCGGCGGGGGCGGCGACCAGCGCGACGATCTGCCGCGACAACGGTTCCTGGATGCGGGCTTCCGCGAGCTGGCGCGTGGCGTCGGCCGCCGCGTGCGGCACCAGTTCCATCAGGTTGGCCGACACCGGCCAGCCATTCCGGCATTGCCATGCGCCGGCGCACAGCACCAGCAGCAGCGCCAGCTTGAACAGCCGGGGCAGCCAGCGTTCAATCGGCAAACGCACGTTGTTCCTCGGCGTTCAGGGCGCTGGCGGCGACCGCGTCGACCATCAGGAGGACGCTGCGGTCGCCCTGGGTTTCGCGCAGTTCAATGCGGTCCACCAGTTTGCCGCCGTTGATTTGGATGCTCTCGAATATCTGGCGCAGCAGGGCCGAACGCGGCGTCAGCAGAAGCTGCCAGCCGTCCTGTTGGCCAGTCAGCGCCAGATCGAAGCTCTGCTGCAGGCCGGCGGTATCGCCCGCGAGCACGGACAGGAACAGCCGGTTCTCGCGGCCGGCGCCGGAATGCTGCGGCAGCGCTTGCCAGTGGCCCGATTCATCCCGGCGCGAGATGCCGTCGGCGTTGATGCGCAGGTCCTGCGCGATGGGCGTGCGCAGCAGCCACAGCAGGCCCTTGCCCGCGGCGAGCGTGAAGTCTCCCCGGCTGGTCAGCGGCTGCGGCAGCGAGCGCAGGAATTTCTGCTGCACGAACTGGCCGCGCACGACGGGCGTGGCGCGCAACTGTTCCTGCAGGTCGTTCAGGTCGAACGCGCGCGCGGCCAGGGGCGCCAGGGCCAGCGCCAGCAGGCAGACGGCACGGCCCAGAAGGGTGCGGAGCGGGGAGAGGCGCGGCATCACGACGGCTCCTGGGATGCCAGCCTGCGCTGGACGGCGGCGACGAATACCGGAGGGGATGCCAATTGCATTTCACGGCTTGCCAGGCAGACCGCGACCTGTTCGGAGGTGGCGCGCGTCAGCCGCTGGCCGCTGTCGGCGTCCTGGATCAGATAGTTGATCTTGAGCCGGTGTTCCCATTCCACGAGTTCCGCGCGCACGACGAGGCGCTGGCCGAACTGCGCGGGCTGGGCGTAGCGCAGGTGCAGGTCGATCACCGGCCAGGCATAGCCGCTGGCGCGCATGGCGTCGTAATTGTGGCCAATCTGGTCCAGCAGTTCGCAGCGCGCCTGTTCCAGGTATTTCACATAATGGCCATGCCACACGACGTTGATCGAATCGACATCGAAAAATGGCACCCGGATTTCGACTTCGGCGCCGATGGCTCCACGTTTACGCATCGTCTTTCCAGAAAGGGTAGAAGTTGAACCATTGCAGCGGCGCCAGGCGGCAGTGGGCCGCCAAGCGGTCGGCGTAGCGCTGTGCCCAGTGCGCGATCCGCGCCTGACGGGTGGCGCGAGTCCATTCGATCCCGTCGGACAGCCGCTCCATCGACACGCGGTAGCGCGCGCCGTGGCGCGTGCAGAACAGCAGATTCACCGGGCAGCGCAACAGGCCCGCCAACAGCCAGGGGCCCTGCGGCAGCAAGGCCGTGGCGCCCAGAAAATCCACCGGCGTGCTGCGGTCGCCGCGCAACGGCACGCGATCGCCCGCGATGGCCAGCCATTCGCCGCGCTCGAGGCGCTGCGCCAGGTCCAGCATCACGGGCGCGTCCAATTCACTGACCTGTATCATGCGCAAGCCGCCGCCGGCCTCGTCAAGCAGCCGGCTGAAGTGCACGGCGTTCTTGCTGTGGACCAGCACGTTCAAGCGCAGCGCGCCCGTCCGTTCGGCCAGCGCCCGGCAGATTTCGATATTGCCCAGATGCGAGCCCACCAGAATCTGGCCGCGGCCGCGCCCCATCTGCGCATGCAGGCCGTGGGGGTCTGCCATGTCCAGACTGTCCATCGTGATCCTGCCTTGCCACACATCCAGCTTGTCCAGCATGGCGTCCGCGAACGCGAGGTACTGGCGGTAGACGGGCAAGACGCGCGGCAGCGGCACGGTGAGCTCGCCGGTGTGCGCCAGCCGCCGCTGATACGCCGCGATGGCGCGCCGCGCGCGTCCGCCAAACAGGTAGAAGTACAGCACCACCAGCCACACGGCGGGCGCGACGACGCGCCGGCCCAGCTTGCGCGCCGCCCAGGCCGTCAGACGCATGAGCGCGGGACTGCCCCGTTCGGCCTGGCCGGCCCAGTGCGGGTCCGCGGTGTTCATGGGCGGGATTTCCGCGCCAACCGGCGCCACAACAGCGCGGGCGAGCGGGCCAGCATGCCGAAGAACAAGCGCGCATGCATGCGGCTGATCAGCAGGTTGTCGCGCAGTCCCTTGAAGTGCGAGACGCCGCCTTCCGGGTAGATCACGCGCGTCGGCAGCCAGGCCATCGCCACGCCCCGCCAGTGCAGCCGCACCAGAATGGCGATGTCGAAATCCATGCGGCGCCCCACGTGGGTCTGGTCGATGACGTCAAGCGCCCGCGCAAGCGGATACACCCGAAAGCCGCACATGGCATCGGGAATGTCCAGCGACAGCGTATTGATCCAGACCCAGACGCGTGTCAGCCAGCGTCCGTACAGACGGCTGCGGGGCACGTCGTCGCCGTAGACGGGCTCGCCGCAGATCACGGCCTGCGGGCGCGCGCGCGAGGCGTCCGCGAACGCGGCGGCATCCTGCAAGGCATGCTGGCCGTCGGCATCGACCTGCAGGGCGTGCGTATGGCCCAGGGCGGCCGCCGCGCGAAGTCCGTCCTGCACCGCCGCGCCCTTGCCGCCGTTGACGGCGCGGCGCACCAGATGCGTGCCAGGAAGTGCCGCCAGCGCGTCGAGCGCGGCCGCGCATTCCGGCGCCGAGCCGTCATCAACAAGGACGCAGGGCAGGCCCTGCGCGGCCAGTTGCGCGTGAACGGCGCCCACCGTGCCCGCGTGGTTGTACACGGGGATGACGGCGCAGAGACTATGCGCCGCCATGGTCTTCCCCCTGCAGCACGCGGCCCGACGAGCAGGGCGCGCCGCCCACGGTGAAGGCGAAGTACAGCTTTTGCCGGGCCTCGTCCCATTTCAGCGCAAGGACCGCGCTGTCGCCCGGGCGCAAGAGGCGTTGGAACTTCAGCGCTTCCATGCCCGCGAACCGCAGGCCTGGGCGCAGGTCGCGTTTGCCCAGCGCCAGGGCCCAGCCGATCTGCGCCACGCCCGGCACCACGGGCGCCGTGGGGAAGTGGCCGCTGAAATAGGTCAGGTCGCAGGGAATGTCCAGCGTGTAGCGGCGTTCGTTGTCCGGTTGCCCGGGCAGGTCCGCCGCTACCGCGACGGGCGCCGCGGGCCGGGGACCGGCCGCGGCGTCGAACTCGGCTTGCGGCAGCTTGCCCTGCGCGTTGGCGGGCAGGTGCTGGAAAAGCCGCCACGTGCGCGGCACGGCCAGGGATTCAAACCCGGCCGCCAGATGCGCGCGCAAGGCGTCGATCACCGCCTTGCGGCCCTGGTTGCGCAGCGTGTGCAGGCCCCGTGGCGACAGCGCCACCAGCGCCGCCAGGCGGGCGCCGCCGGCAAGCTTGCCCAGCCGCGCGTCCGCCACGTAGGCATGCCGCATCAGCGCTTGCTCCACCATCGGCAGCGAAATGCGCTTTTCCTCGATCTTCACGATGCGGTCCAGCCGGCCCAGCAGTTGGAATCCGTGCGCCGTGATCTCGGCGCCGTCGGCGGTGTGTTCTTCAGTGGCGCTTATCCAGGGCGCCCGAACCCGCAGGGCGCCATCGCCGCCCAGGCCGGCTTCCACGCCTGGCAGCGGCTGCCAGTCCGACGAGCCGGTCCGCCACGCGACGGCGCCGGTCTCGGAGCTTCCGTAGATTTCGGTGGGACGCAGTCCCAGCGACCGTTCGATATGGTCGGATACGTCTTGAGGCAAGGCGCCGCCGGACGAATGGATGCGGGTGAGCCGCCCGCGCAGCCCGGCCCAGTCCAGGCGCTGTCCCAGGCGCCGCAGCAAGGCGGGGCTGGCGATCCACGTGAAGGAGGGATGGCGCAGGCTGGCCTGCTGCAGGTCTTCGGGATAGAGGCGCTGGCGCCGGTCGATCAGCCGGCCCGCGCACAGCGGCCACAAGACGCGGAAGGGAAGGCCGTACATGTGCTGCGCCGAAACGCTGCCCAGCACGGGCGAGTCCGTATCCGGCCACTGCTGTTGCAGCGCATGCACCTCTTGCGCGAGCTGGCGCCATTGCTTGACGATGTGTTTGGGCGTTCCGCTGGAACCCGACGTGCACAGCACCAGCGTGAGCGACGCATCCAGTTCGGCCGGCTCCAGCGGGGGATGGTCTTGCAGGTCTTCCAGCCGCCATTGCCGCTGCCCGGGAACGGGCAGGTCGGCGTCCGTCAGCCAAGCGTCCACCGTGGGATCCAGGCTGGCGCAGGTGTGCGCCTGGCAGTCGCCGGGCAGCACCGCCACCACGCCGGCGCGCCAGCATGCGAAGAGCGCGCAGGCCAGGTTGGCGGCGTCGTCGAACCAGAGCGCAGCGCGTCGTGTCGCACGCGCATGCAGTCCGGCCGCCATGCGCAGGCTGGCCTGCGCAAACGCATCGCGCGTCAGCAAGGGCTCGTCCGCCAGCGGAGCAATGGCCGTGGCAGGAAGCAGCAGGCGCGTCAGGGGCGTCCAGGCCATGGCTCAGGCGGCCCTTGCCGCGGCGGGGCGCAGCAGCCATTCGCCGGCCATCATCAAGCCCATCAGCGCATAGCTTGCGCCGCCGTTGTAGGCGAGCCACCAGCTCCAGGGCGCCCAGGCTGCCAGCGCGGCGGCGAGCGCGCCGTTCAGCAGGAAAAACAGGCACCACGCCCGCGTCACGTTGCGCGTGTAGCGCACGCCTTCGGGCGGCAGGTCGGGATGGCGCAAGCGCGCCAGCCGTTCGATCACGGGGCGGCCCACGCGCAGGCTCGATCCGAAGATCGCCAGCATCATGCCGTTGACCAGGACGGGATACCAGCGCAGCCAGCCTTGCGAGTTCGACACCGCCAGAATCAGGCAGAAGACGAGCGCCGCCGCGGGCAGCAGCCTGTCGGCGGCTTGCGGGTCCCGCGCCGTCCAGGCGCGCGCCAGCCACAGCAGGGCAAGCGGCAAGGCCAGCCAGGCGGCATTCAGATGTTCCAGCGTCGCGTAGACGATGAACGGGTAAGCCAGGCCGGCGGCGGCCAGCGCCGCGGCCACGCCGCGACTCATGCGGCCGGATCCTGCTTTTGCCACATGGCCTGCACCACGTCCTCGACCGTGCGCACGGTGCGGAAGTCGTTGGCGTCGAGCTTGCGGCCGGTCTGGCGGCGGACGTGGTCGATCAGGTCGATCGCGTCGATGCTGTCGATTTCCAGATCGGTATAGAGATTGGCTTCGGGCGTGATCCGTTCCGGTTCGATTTCGAACAGTTCGACCAGCGCGCCGCGCAGCGTGGTAAAGATTTCCTCGCGGGTATGCATCGTGACTCCGTATGCGTCAGTCGCGGCGTTGCGCCGTGACAAAGGCCGCCAGGCTGGCAATGCTGGCGAAATGCTCGCGCATGTTGCGCGTTTCGGGGTCGATGACGATGCCATAGCGCTTTTGCAGCGCCAGCCCCAGTTCCAGCGCGTCCACCGAATCCAGGCCCAGCCCATCGCCGAAGAGATGGGCCTCGCGGTCGATGTCGTCAGGGGTGATGTCTTCCAGACCCAGGGATTCGATGACAAGCGTTTTCAGCTCGATTTCCAGTTGATTCATCCAGCTATGACTCCACTTCCGCCGCGTTCGCGGGCTGTTTGTTCATTGAAATGCCGTCGGCCGCGGTACGTGCCAGCTCGGCTTCGAAATAGGTGTGCAGATAGGCGTTCATCTTGCGGCCGGCGATGGGCAGTGGATGCGCGGCGCTCCAGGTGGCGGGGTCGATATCGTCGCCCACCTGAATGACGTAGCGCATCCGGCAAGGGGGAATGCGGTACCAGGGCTCGCCTTTGGTCAGGCTGCGGGGATTCATGCGGATGACGACAGGGGTCACGACGCGGGCCCCGCGCAGCGCGATGGCGCAGGCGCCACGATGGAACTGCGGAAGCGCGTCGGGCGGGGTGCGCGTGCCTTCGGGGAAGACGATCAGGGTCTCGCCGTCGCGCAGCACGTCCGCGGCGCGGTCGAACATGTCGAAACTCTCGTCGTTGGTGATGTAGCCCGCGTTCGCGACCGGGCCCCGCGTGAACGGGTTGGTCGCCAGGCCGTGCTTGACGATGCAGTTGGCATTTTTCACGTGTCCGACCAGAAACACCACGTCGAGCAGCGAAGGGTGGTTGGCCAGGATCATCTGGCCCGGCTTGCCCAGGCGTTCGGCGCCCTTGAACTCGACGGTCAGGATGCCCATCCGCACCATGAAGCGGATGAACAGGCGGAATGTCCCGTGCAGCGCCCAGCGGGCCCGGCGCTGTTTGTCGAGCCGGCTTCCGGGCAGCAGCCGCTGCGGCGGAAACACCATTAGGCGCAGCAGCACGCCGCCCAGGCCGAACATGGTGAAGGCCATGCCGGTGGCGAACAGGCGCCAGAGCCAGAAGTCCTGGCGGGGGCGGGCAGTGTCGTTCATGGCGTGCGGGTCCAGGTCCATGCGCGGGCGCGGTTCGCGTGCCGCCAGCTCGGCGTGCGCAGCGTCAGGTGCCGCAGCAGACTCAGCGGATTCGGCCAGAGTTGCGCGGCGGCTTCGTCATCGCCGCCCGGCGGTGGGCCCAACGCCAGCGTCCAGTCGGTGCCGGGACAAAGCCGGAATGCGGCGGCATAGGAAACCGGCACATCCTTTATCCAGGGGGCATAGGGCGCGGGCGGCTGTTCTTCGGCCAGCACCACAAGCACGTTTTCGTGCCCCTGTTCGAACAGCATCGCCGCTTCGATGAACGCATGCTCCAGGCCGTCATCTTCGACGGACAGGGCGACGGACTCAGCGGTTTCGCGGCGTATGATCGACCACTGCGCGGCGATGGCGTTGTGCACGGACAGGCCAAAGGCCGTGGGTGAAAGCGGTTCGTCCGCCGCCAGCGATTGCAGCAGGCCGAAATTACGGGTGGTTTCACCATGCCTGGACGCGAACACCAGGGGCATGCCGGCATGAGCGTCGGCCAGCGGCCACGCGCAGGCGAACACCGCGCGAGCCAGGGGGCTCAGGCGGCGGCGTTGCATGGGGGGCAGGAAGTCCAGGCGGGGGGCGCTCTGATCTCCAATGGGGCAGTAGGGGTGTTCAGCCCAATCCAGCCAGCCGTCGGGATCTTGAAATCCTTGCGTCCAACCTTGCCATTGCGCGATTGAAAACGTCAACATAGCGCGCGAGTTTACTATGGGGGTCCGCGTCTATTTTGTTTTAAAAAGTTACCATTCATACATATTCAGGGTGTAACTTACAAATTGTATTATCAACCAGTTACATAATTGCGTGGCTATTCAGGAACTTTTCATCTGGTGGGCGGACGAAAGCGCCGCCGCTAATTATGGGGTCAACGATCTGTCGCCGCCGGATGCCGTCCGGGCGGCGGCGGTTCGCGGTCCCAAGGCGCTGAGCGACTGGAAGGTCAGCCGCGCCCTGCTGCAGGCCGTGCGGGCGTCGATACCCGCGCCGGGCGTGTCGTCGCTGAGCCACAGCCACGGCCACGCGATTTGCGCCACGGCTCCCGCCGGATGGAAGGTCGGCGCCGATCTGGAACGCATCCGCCCTCGGGACGTCGAGCGGCTGGCGCAATGGGTCTGCTCAACGGCGGAGCGCGAGGCATTGGCCGCGCTGGATGGCGCCGAACGGCTGGAACGCTTTTACCTGCTCTGGACCCTGAAGGAGGCCTTCGTCAAGGCTGCCGGGCTGGACTTTCCCGCCGATATGGCGCGGGTGGGGCTCGATCCGGCGCCCGACGGACCAGGGCTGCTGCTGCGCGCGCCGCCCGGAGGGTGGGGCGCCGCCGCGTTTCGGGTCGGCCACGATTGGATGGCTTGCGCCGTATGGCAGGAGCCCGCGGCGTGGCCAGCCGGCACGGCGCGCCCCGGGTGGCGCGGCGCCTGGTCATGCGAGGTGCCCGCGCTGATGGCGGCGGGGCACTGGCGCACGGACACAGACTGAAGCGGGAAGGGATTTCACGATTCGCTTTTAAAGATGTATTATAAATATATGTTTAAAAGCGAGCACGATCGCACCACTAGGAGCAGCAGATGTTGAGCCCCCAAACCCGCGAGCTGGTCAAGGCCACGGCCCCCGTCCTGAAGACGCACGGCGTAGCGCTGACCAAGCATTTCTACGCGCGCATGTTCGAGCACAATCCCGAACTCAAGCACATCTTCAATCAGGCCCACCAAGCGGGCGGCCAACAGCAGCACGCCCTGGCCGGCGCGGTGACCGCCTATGCCGAGCACATCGAGGATCCTTCCGTGCTGATGCCCGTGGTGACGCGCATCGTGCACAAGCACGTCAGCCTGGGCATCCGGCCCGAACACTATGCGATCGTGGGCAAGCACCTGCTGGCTTCGATCCGCGAAGTGCTGGGCGAGGCGGCCACGGATGAACTGGTGGACGCCTGGGGCGCGGCCTATGGCCAGCTCGCGGATCTGCTGATTGCCGAAGAAGCGCGCCTGTACGCGGAATCCGCGAACAAGCCGGGCGGCTGGACGGGCTGGCGGGCGTTCCGGGTGGTCGGCAAGCAGCCTGAAAGCGCCGAAATCACCTCGTTCTACCTGGCGCCGGCCGACGGCGGCACGGTGCCGGCATACCGGCCTGGCCAGTATGTATCGGTGCGCGTCTACGTGCCCGAATTGGGCCTCATGCAGCCCCGCCAGTACAGCCTGTCGGACGCGCCGGGCCAGGATCGCCTGCGCATTTCGGTCAAGCGCGAAGCGGCCGGCCATCAGACGCCCGCCGGGCGCGTGTCCAACGCGCTGCATGACCGCCTGGAAGAAGGCGGCGTGCTGGACGTGGCGCCGCCGCAGGGCGACTTCCATCTGCGCGAAGACAGCGATGCGCCGGTGGTGCTGCTGAGCGGCGGCGTGGGCCTGACGCCCATGGTGTCGATCCTGAACCATCTGGTGCGTGCCGACGACGGCCGCCAGATCCGCTTCGTGCACGGCTGCCGCAACCGTTCGGTGCATGCCATGAAAGACCACATCAACGGCATCGCCGCCGAACGCGGCAATGTGCGCAAGGCGGTGTTCTACGAGGAAGTCGGCCACGGCGACGAGCCCGGCCGCGACTACGACTACCAGGGCCGCGTCGATCTGCACGCGATTCGCGACGAGGCCATCGTGCCCGGCGCGGACTATTACCTGTGCGGTCCGGCCGCCTTCATGCGCGCGCAGCGCGAGGCGTTGCAAGGCTTGGGCGTGGCGGAAGACCGCATCCACGCCGAGGCCTTCGGCACCGGCGGCGCGCCCGCCTGAGCGGTGTATCCTGGCGGCCTGGTCCTCCCGGGCCGCCCGGATCTCACTCCAACCAGCCATGCAACTGACCCGATTCACCGACTTCGGCCTGCGCGTCCTGATGTACCTGACGCAATGCCGTGACCGGCCCGCCGCCGTCACCATTCCAGAGATCGCCGACCGCTTCGCGCTGTCGCGCAATCATCTGGTCAAGGTGGTGCATTTCATGGCGCAGCGCGGGTGGGTCAGCACGACGCGCGGCAAGGGCGGCGGGCTGAGCCTGGCGCGTCCGGCCGCCGACTACCGGGTGGGCGACCTGATCCGCGAACTGGAGCAGCAGGGGCCGCTGATCGATTGCCATGAGCCGCCCTGCGCGCTGGACGGCGTCTGCCGGCTGTCGGGCGTGCTGGCGCAGACGCTGCAGGCATTCTATGACGTGCTCAACGGCTATACGCTGGCCGACCTGGTGCGAGAACCGACGGCGGCCGCCATCATCAAGTTGCACCGCGTGGCCTGAGATCACGCATGCACCGCATGCCCTGAGATCACTTTGCACCGCGTGCCCCGAGGCCGGGCAGCGTCCCAGCGGGCATGATGTTTGGTTATGGCCCCTGCGGCGTTTGGCATTTGCCGGCGCGGGCGCGCGTGTTACAGAATGGACGCATTCGCAGTCTTTTTTGGATAACGGTATGCGCGTTTGCGTAATCGGCGCCGGCGTCGTGGGTGTCGCATCGGCCTATTTTCTGGCGCGTCAGGGCCATGACGTGGTGCTGGTGGACGGCCAGCCCCGTCCGGCGGAAGTCTCCAGCTATGCCAATGGCGGCCAGCTCAGCTACAGCTATGTGGCGCCGCTGGCAGGGCCGGGCGTGCTGCCCAGCGTGCCCGGGTGGCTGCTGCGCCAGGACTCGCCGTTGCGCTTCCGGCCACGGCTGGATCCCCATCAGTGGCGCTGGTGCCTGCAATTCGCGCTGGCGTGCCGGGCATCGGTGGCCAGGAAGTCCACCGCCCAGCTCCTGACCCTGTCCTATCTCAGCCGCGACGTGATGCATGCCTTGCTGGAACAGGAGAACCTGGACTTCGGCCATCTGAAGAACGGCAAGCTCATCGCCTACCGCAGCGCGGAATTGCTGGACAAGGCCCGCGCGCTGGTGGCCTACCAGGCCGCGCACGGCGCCGACCAGCAGGTGTTGGACGCCGCCCAGACGCTGGCGCGCGAACCCGCGCTGGCCGGCATGGGCGGCAGCCTGGCCGGCGCCATCTATACCCCCAGCGAAGAGGCGGGCGATTGCCGCCAGTTCACCGAGGCGCTGTTCGACCGCCTGCAGACACTGGGCAACGTGCAGTGCGCCATGTCCAATCCCGTCTCCGGCCTGCAGCGCGAAGGCCGCCGTATCGTGGCCGTCAATACCCGGGACGGCGACATCGGCGCCGATGCCGTGGTACTCGCCACCGGCATCGGCACCCGCGCCCTGCTCAAGCCCCTGGGGCACGACGTGCCCTTGTATCCGCTCAAGGGATACAGCCTGAGCGTGCCGCTGGCGGAAGACGACACGGTGGCGCCGCGCATCAGCGTGACCGACTACGAACGCCGCATCGTCTACGCGCGCGTGGGTGGGGTGCTGCGGATCGCGGCCATGGTCGACATCGGCAGCGCCAATGCCGATATCGACACGGCGCGCATCGATCTGCTCAAGCGCCAGGTGCACGAGGCCTTTCCCGCGCTGGATCTGCGCCAGGCCATACCGTGGGCCGGACTGCGACCGGCCACACCCACGGGCAAGCCGCTGATCGGGCGCAGCCCGGCGGCCGACAACCTTTGGCTGAACATCGGCCAGGGCGCGCTGGGCTTCACCTTGGCCTGCGGCAGCGCCGCGCTGCTGGCCGCGCAGATGACCGGCCTGGAATTGCCGCTGGACGCCACGCCGTTCAGGCCCTGACCCCGCGGTCAAACGGATCTACGTCGGCACGCCTGGCGTCTCGGCCCGGGCCGGCGCGGGCGCTTCCCACACGCTGTGACTGCGGGGGGTCTCGAGCCGGTAATCCGAATACTTCCGGGTAAAGAACTCGGCGCCCAGCGTCTCTGCCGCTGCCAACGGCCGCCGCGGATCGAGCGCCACTTCGCCGCGCCGGTTGCCGGCGCCGTGCACGTAGCCGACGAAATCCGAATGCGTATAGCGCGCGTACTCCTGCACCTGATGCACGATGCCGAGCGCGGCGCCCGGATAGGTTTCTTCGGACGCCACAGCCAGGCCCAGGCGCTTGCCGGCCATGTGCGTCTTGACGCGTTCCGGTTCCGGGCCCGCGCCTGCGTAGTGGCTGAACGAGCGGTCGAAAAATGCCTTGGCCTGCGCGGACATGCCGTACCAGTAGACGGGGGTGCAGATCAGCACGCCGTCGGCGGGAAGAAAGTGCTCCAGGAACAGTTCGGCGTAGCGGTCGGCGGGCACGTCCGCGTGCCGCAGGTCCGGCAGGAACCCCTGGATGTAATCGTCCAGGAACAGCAGGGTCGTGAACGACCCGGCCGCGTCGGCGCCGTGTCGGGCGGCCTCGCCCAGCGCGGCACTGTTGCCGTTGCGGCGCGGGCTGCCGACCAGGATGAGCAGGCGGTTGGATTGTTGATTTGAATTCATGCTTGGCTCCAAGGGTGGAAGGGAAAGACCTGAATCCCAAGGCGAATGGTGGCGCTTGAGGGGGGGGGCGACAAATGACGATTCCTTGATTAAGATGAATTCAATTCATTCAGGAATCTGGCCATGTTCGCCTCGCTTCCCGTCACCGCGCTGCGCGCGTTCGAGGCCGCGGCCCGGCTGCGCAGCTTCAAGCTTGCGGCGGCCGAGCTCTCCGTCACGCCGACCGCGGTGTCCCATCAGATCAAGGCACTGGAACGGCACGTGGGATGCGCGCTGTTCGATCGCGTGCCGCGCGGGGTGCGCCTGACGGACAAGGGCGCGCGCCTGTTCGCGGGCGTGCATGGCGCCTTGCTGGACGTGGCGCAGACCCTGGATGCCCTGCGGCCCGCGCCCGCCTCGGGGGCGCTGACGGTGTCCACGACGCATTCGTTCGCGGCGCTGTGGCTGGTGCCGCGGCTGGGACGTTTCCACCAGGCCTGTCCGCAATACCAGTTGCGCCTGGACGCCAACCCGGACGCCGTGGATCTGCTGCAGGACGCCAGCGTGGACGTGGCCATCCGCTATAGCCGCCAGCGCTATCCGGCGCTGCATGCGGCCTGCGCGCTCCCCGAATGGTTCGGCGTCTACGGGTCGCCGGCGCAAGTGGCGCGGGCGGGCAGGCGCGCGCCCGCGCTGGTGACCGTGCGCTGGCAGGATTCCGAGCTGTACGGCCAGGGGTGGCAGGACTGGTGCGGGGCCGCCGGACTGCCGGCGTGGCGCCGGCCCGCCACCGAGCACGCCTACACGGAAGAACACTATGCCTTGCAGGCCGCCATCGCGGGCCAGGGCCTGGTGCTGGCCAGTTCGGTCATGGTGTCGGACAGCGTTGCCGCGGGAACGCTGGTGCCGTTCCGCCCGCAGGTCCGCGTCGAGGGTTCGGTCTATACCGCGCTGTGCGCGCCCGGGCGCGAACGGCACCCGCCCGTCAGGGCTTTTCTGACGTGGCTGCGCAAGGAATTCCGCGCTTAGGGCGATTCTCCGGATCGGCCCGAGGCGCGGGGGCAGCGGCAACCCCGACTGTCCCGCCGCCACGCTGGACGAAATCCTGGTGCAATGCGTCAATGACAGCGTCGCCGCAATCGGCGCGCCCATTCAATCAGCGGAGCCCGCGAGCCGTGAATCGATTCCATGAAATGACGGTTTTTTTGGCGGTGGCCGAAGCCGGCAGCTTCGCCGCCGCCTCCCGCCGCCTTGAAATGTCCGCGCCCTCGGTGACGCGCAGCGTCGCGGCGCTGGAACACCGGCTGGGCGCCTTGCTGCTGGTGCGCACCACCCGCAGCCTGCGCCTGACCGAGGCGGGGCAGCGTTACGCCGCCGACTGCCGCCGGATCCTCGACGAGGTCGAACAGGCCGATGACGCCGCCGCGGGCGCGATGTCCGCGCCGCGCGGCGCGCTCGGCATCACCGCGCCTGCCTTGTTCGGCGAACTGCACGTGATGCCCGCCGTGCTGGGCTACCTGCGCGAACACCGCGAGGTCTCGGTGCGAGCGCTGCTGGTCGACCGCGTGGTGAATCTGCTGGACGAAGGCATCGACGTGGCCGTGCGCATCGGCGCCTTGCCGGATTCCACGCTGACCGCGGTGCCGGTCGGGCATGTGCGCCGCGTGGTCTGCGCGTCGCCTGACTTCCTGCGGCAGCACGGCGCGCCCCAGGACCTGGATGCGCTGCATCGTTTCTGCACCATCACTGCGGCCATGGAGGGCAGGGGGCCGCAATGGCGCTTCCTGCAGGACGGGGAAGCCCGGCGACTGAATGTGGAATCGCAGCTCACGGTGACGTCGTTTCAGGCCGCCGTGATGGCGGCCCGCGAGGGCTGGGGCCTGACGCAGGTGGTGTCCTATCAGGTGGCCAGGCATCTGGCCAGCGGCGCCCTGGAAGTGGTGCTGCGGGATTTCGAGCTGCCGCCGATGCCGGTCCATGTGGTGTACCCCGAAGGCCGCAAGAGTTCGGCCAAGGTGCGCAGCTTCGTGGAATTCTGCGTGCAGGCGCTGCGCCGCGATCTGGCCGCGCTGCCGGCCTGAGGCTGCTTTATTTCATGCGCCGCAAGAGTGTCTTGCCGACGCTGGCCGTTCACCTTTGGCGCGCGGCGGTCCAAGATGGAAGCTCGATTCCACCTGGAGCCCCTGATGCAAGCCACCCCCCTGACGTTCTACAGCTTTTCCCTGTCCGGCCATGCGCACCGCGTCGCGCTGATGCTGTCCCTGCTGGACGTGCCGCACCGGACCGTCAACGTGGACCTGCGGGGCGGAGAACAGAAACGGCCTGAATTCCTGATGCTCAACGCGTTTGGCCAGGTGCCGGTGATCGACGACGGCGGCGTCGTGGTCGCCGATTCGACCGCCATCCTGATCTATCTGGCCAAGCGTTATGGCGGCGACGCATGGCTGCCCGCCGATCCGGCGGGCGCCGCCGCCGTGCAGCGCTGGCTGTCGGCGGCATCCGGCCCGTTGGCGACCGGCCCCGCCGCGGCACGGCTGGTGACGCTGTTTGGCGCGCCGTACGACGCCGAGAGCACCGTGGCGCGCGCGCATGCCTTTCTGGCCGTCCTGGACAAAGAGCTGGGCCGCCGCGATTTCCTGGCGGGCAGCGCGCCGACCATCGCGGACGTGGCTTGTTATGCCTACGTGGCGCATGCGCCCGAGGGCAACGTGTCCCTGGCGGACTATCCGGATGTCAGGGCGTGGCTCGCCCGCATCGAGAACCTGCCGCGCTTTGTCCCCATGGCCTCGTCCCCCGTGGGCCTGTTGGCTGCTTGAAGACGGGCGCCGCGCCCGCGTGGACATCATCATGACCATTCCCGAGACCTCTCTCGCCCCGTTGCCCTGGCACGCCGGCGAACGCCAGTTGCAAGACCACGCGGGCGTCGCCGCGCGCATGGCGCAGATCGGACCGAAGGTCATCCGCGACTACATGCCCGACCAGCATCGCGACTTTTTCGCGCAACTGCCCTTCCTGGTGGCGGGCGCGGTGGACGGGCAGGGCGATCCCTGGGCGGGCGTGCTGGAGGGCGAGCCGGGGTTTGCCGTGTCGCCCGATCCGCGCACCCTGCGCGTGACCGCCATGCCCGATGTGGACGACCCCTTGCGCGCCGGCCTGGGGCCGGGCCAGGCGGTGGGCCTGCTGGGGATCGAATTGCATACGCGCCGCCGCAACCGCATGAACGGCCGCATCGCGGGCTGGGACGGCAAGCGCTTCGACGTTGCCGTGGCGCAGTCCTTCGGCAACTGCCCGCAGTACATCCAGTCGCGCGACTTCTATCTTTCGCGCGCGCCGTCGATGCGTTTCGCCGCCGCCTTGCCCGAACGCGCCGGACTGGACGACGCGGCGCGCGCGCTGATCGCGGCTTCCGACACCTTCTTTGTCGCCAGCTACGTGGACCGGGACGAAAGCGCCGGCGGCCGCGGCGTGGATGTCTCGCACCGCGGCGGCAAGCCGGGGTTCGTGCGGGTGGACGGCGATGTGCTGACCATTCCGGATTTTTCCGGCAACCGCTTCTTCAACACGCTGGGCAACCTGACGGCCAACCCCGTGGCCGGACTGCTCTTCGTGGATTTTGAGCGCGGCGATGTGCTGCAACTGTGCGGACGCGCGGAAGTGATTCTGGACGACCCTGCGATTGCGGCGTTCGAGGGGGCTGAACGACTGTGGCGCGTGCATGTGCGCCGCGTGGTGCGGCGGCCGGGCGCGCTGGCTTTGCGCTGGCGGTTCGACGCCTATTCCCCGACCGCGCTGGCGACCGGGCAATGGCCGGCGGCCTAGGGTGTGCAAACGGCGCCAGCCTGGCGCCGGCCCTAGCCAGCGCTAGCCCGCCCTAGCCCGCCCTAGCCAGCCCTAGCCGGTCTGCGCCGTCTTCTGCACGACCGCGTCGCCGGGGCCGAGCAAGCGGCCGTCCTGCGCGCGGATCTCCATCCGGCGCACCGGCTGGCCGCGCTTGCGGTCGATCAGCGTCGAATGCGCTTCGCCGGGACTGTAGTAATGCGCTTCGCCCCACTGGCGCAGGCCGACGATCACCGGAAACAGCGCCTGGCCTTTTTCCGTGAGCACGTATTCCTGGTAGGCGCTTCCGTCGGACGCGGGCGCGACGGCGAGGATGTCGTGGGCGACCAGCGTGCGCAGGCGATCGCTGAGGATGTTCTTGGCCACGCCCAGGCTCTTCTGGAATTCGCCGAAGCGGCGCAGGCCGTCGAAGGCATCGCGCACGATCAGCAGCGACCACCAGTCGCCGATGGCGTCGAGCGAGCGCGCCACGGGGCAGGCGGCGCCTTCAAGGCTGGTGCGTTTGACCATGTCGGATCCTCATGAAGGGAGATGACGGTAGCGGACGGCAACGGCGGGGCCTGCAATTTACGGTTGCATTATAAAACCTGCAGGTCTAGCATTCTGGTTTCGTAATACAACCACAAAAGGACGGCAGATGGCCGCGACGCGCCCCGAACCCCCCGCTTGCGAACCCGAGGGCCGAATGCCCGCCGCCCTCGTCATGCTATTGGCCGTGGCCTGCGCCCTGAGCGTGGCCAATGTGTACTACGCCCAGCCTTTGCTGGACGCCATCGGACGTGAGTTCGGCATGGACGAGGCGGCGGTCGGCTGGGTTGTCACCGCCACGCAGCTAGGGTGCGCGATTGCGCTGCTGTTCGTGGTGCCGCTGGGCGATCTGCTGGACCGGCGCCGGCTCATGCTGGCGCAGCTGGGCCTGCTGGTACTGGCCCTGGGCGCGGTGGCGTCGTCGGCGAATTCGCCTTGGCTGCTGGCGGGCATGGTGGTCCTGGGACTGCTGGGCACGGCGATGACGCAGGGTCTGCTGGCGCTGTCCGCCGCGCTGGCCGCGCCGTCCGAGCGCGGGCGCGTGGTGGGGGCGGCCCAAGGCGGCGTGGTGATCGGCCTGCTGCTGGCGCGTACGCTGGCCGGCGCGGTGGCGGACCTGTGGGGCTGGCGCGCCGTGTATCTCGTATCGGCCTGCCTGTCCGCGCTGCTGGCGCTGGTGCTGGCGCGCTGGCTGCCGCGCCGCCGCCTGCCCACGGCCGATCTGAGCTACGGCGCATTGCTGCGTTCCGTCTGCGTGCTGCTTGCCACCGAGCGGGTCTTGCGCGTGCGCGGCACGATCGCGCTGCTGATGTTCGCGGCGCTCAGCGTGTTCTGGACCGCTTTGGTGCTGCCGCTGAGCGCGCCACCGCATTCGCTGTCGCATACGGCGGTGGGCGCATTCGGGCTGGTGGGTGTGGTGGGCGTGCTGATGGCGGCGCGCGCCGGCCGGCTGGCCGACAGCGGCCATGGCCAGAAGACCACGGGCGCGGGATTGGCGCTGCTGTGCCTGGCCTGGATCCCGATTGCGTTCCTGGATCGCAGCCTGTGGGCGCTGGCGCTGGGCGTGCTGGTTCTGGACGTCGCCCTGCAGGCGCTGCACGTGACCAATCAGGCCATGATCTTCAGCATCGGCGCGCAGGCGCACAGCCGGCTGGTGGGCGCCTACATGATGTTCTACGCGGTCGGCAGCGGCCTCGGATCGATCGCGTCCACGGCCGTGTACGCGCGGGCCGGATGGCTGGGCGTATGCGCGCTGGGCGCGGGCATCAGCGTGGCGGCATTGCTGTTCTGGGCGGCGACGGCGCCGCGCGGTTCGGCCCGCTTGCGCGGGTCGCCGGATGCCCGGTCGCCGCATGGCCGGTCCGAGGATGGCAGGCTGCCGCAGGCCCGGCCCCCGGAGCCCCGGCCCTGCGGTCAGGGACGCGTCTAGGCGCTACGGCTGCACCTCGTACTCCGCCGATCCCAGCACCACCGCCGCCAGCCCCGGCGCCTGCGTCAGCTTGTGCAGCGCATAGCATTGCGCGGTGGCGATCTTGGCGTTGTGGAAGGCCGGGTCTTCGGCCTGCAGGTCCAGGCTGGCGAGCAGGGCGCGGGCCATCTGCCAGCCGGCGAACGTGGTGCCCGCCAGCAGCAGGTAGGGCACCGCGGCGCCGAAGACCGCATTGGGGTTGCCGGCGGCATTGGCAAGGATGAACTCGACTGAGCTGGCCAGCGCTTCGCGGGCCTCGCGCAGCGGCTTGAGCATGCGCTTGGCGGCGGGCTCGCCGCGGGCTTCGAGGTCGGCTTCGGTCTGGCGCACCGCGTCCAGCAATGCGCGCGCCACGGCGCCGCCGTCGCGCAAGGTCTTGCGGCCGACCAGATCGTTGGCCTGGATCGCGGTGGTGCCTTCGTAGATGGTCAGGATGCGCGCGTCGCGGTAGTACTGCGCCGCCCCGGTCTCTTCGATGAATCCCATGCCGCCATGGACCTGCACGCCCAGGCTCGCGACGTCGATCGACATCTCGGTGCACCAGCCCTTGACGATGGGAACCAGGAATTCCTGGATGGCGAGCTGGCGCCTGCGCTCGCCGGCGTCGGGGCTGGCGTGCGCCAGGTCGGCGTGGCCCGCCGTGACGTAGGCCAGCGCGCGGCCGGCCTCGGTCAGCGCGCGCATGGTGCCCAGCATGCGGCGCACGTCCGGGTGCTGGATGATGGGCACGGCGTCGCGCGACGAGCCGTCCACGGGGCGGCTCTGCACGCGCTCGGCGGCATAGGCCAGCGCGTGCTGGTAGGCGCGGTCGGCGATGGCGATGCCTTGCACGCCGACCGCGTAGCGGGCGGCGTTCATCATGATGAACATGGCGTCCAGGCCGCGGTTTTCCTGGCCCACCAGGTAGCCGAGCGCGCCGCCGGCATCGCCGAATTGCAGCGTGGCGGTGGGGCTGGCCTTGATGCCCAGCTTGTGTTCGATGGACACGCAGGCGACGTCGTTGCGCTCGCCCAGCGTGCCGTCGTCATTGATCAGGAACTTGGGCACCAGGAACAGCGAGATACCCTTCACGCCTTCGGGCGCATCGGGCAGCCGGGCCAGGACCAGGTGCAGGATGTTCTCGGTCAGGTCATGGTCGCCGTAGGTGATGAAGATCTTGGTGCCGGACAGGCGGTAGGTGCCGTCGCCCACCGGCTGGGCGCGGGTGCGGATCATGGCCAGGTCGGAGCCGGCCTGCGGCTCGGTCAGGTTCATGGTGCCGGTCCACTGGCCGGAGATCATGGGCCCGATGAAGCGCTCGCGCAGCTCGGGCGATCCCGCCGTCATGAGCGCTTCGATGGCGCCGTTGGTCAGCAACGGGCACAAGGCGAACGACAGGTTGGCGGCGTTCAGCATTTCGGCGCAGGGCGAACCGATCAGGCCGGGCAGCCCCTGGCCGCCGTATTCCACGGGATGCGACAGGCCCTGCCACCCTGCATCCGCGTATTGGCGGAAGGCCTGCTTGAAGCCCGGCGCGGTGGCGACGGCGCCGTCGCGCCAGGTGCTGGGCTCGCGGTCGGCGGGGTGGTTCAACGGCGCCAGGACGTCCGCGGCGAAGTGGGCGGATTCTTCCAGCACGGCCTGGGCGGTGTCGGGCGTGGCTTCCTCGAAACCGGGCAGGGCGGCCACTTGGGGCAGGCCGGCCAGGTGGTTCAGCACGAACAGCATGTCTTTCACGGGGGCTTGGTACGTCATGGCGTATGCGCTCCTGGATTTTTGGGGAAAGGGAATCAGGCAGGCTTGTCGGGATTGGCGACGTCGATGGCCGACGTGGCGCCCACGGCCGCGCGCAGCTCGAATTTCTGGATCTTGCCGGTGGAGGTCTTGGGGAGTTCACCGAAGCGCACCGCGCGCGGCACTTTGAAGCCGGGCAGCAGCAGCTTGCAATGCGCGATGATCTCCTCGGCGGTGGCGGCGCAGCCGGGCTTGAGTTCGACGAAGGCGCAGGGCGTCTCGCCCCACTTGGGGTCGGGCATGGCCACCACGGCCACCGCCGCCACGGCGGGATGGCGGTACAGCGCGTCCTCGACCTCGATGCTGGAGATGTTCTCGCCGCCCGAGATGATGATGTCCTTGCTGCGGTCCTTGATGCGGACATACCCGTCGGCCGTCATCACGCCCAGGTCGCCGGTATGGAACCAGCCGCCCGCGAAGGCTTCCTCGGTGGCGCGTTCGTTCTTCAGGTAGCCCTTCATGCAGATGTTGCCGCGGAACATGATTTCGCCGATGGTCTGTTCGTCGGGCGGCACGGCCTGCATGGTCTGCGGGTTGCGCACGGAGACGCCGGCCTGCAGGTGATAGCGCACCCCCTGGCGCGCGGTCAGCAGCGCGCGCCGTTCGTCGTCCAGCGCGTCCCAGGCGTCCTGGCGGGCGCAGACGGCGGCGGGGCCGTAGACTTCGGTCAGCCCGTACACATGGGTCAGCTCGAAACCGATGTCGCGCATCTTGGCGATGACGGCGGGCGCGGGCGCGGCGCCCGCCACCATGGTGCGCACGGTATGCGTGATGCCGGCGCGCATCTCGGCCGGGGCGTTGGCCAGCGCGCTTTGCACGATGGGCGCGCCGCAGTAGTGGGTGACGCCTTCATCGCGGATCAGGTCGAACACGGTCTGGGGATCGAACTTGCGCAGGCACACGTTCACGCCGGCGCGCGCGGCGACGGTCCAGGCGAAGCACCAGCCGTTGCAATGGAACAGCGGCAGCGTCCACAAGTACACCGGGTGCTTGGGCATGTCCCATTCAAGGATGTTGCTGATCGCGTTCATGTAGGCGCCGCGATAGTGGTACACGACGCCCTTGGGATCGCCGGTGGTGCCGGACGTGTAGTTCAGGGCGATGGCGTCCCATTCGTCGGCGGGCGGCTTCCAGTCGTACTCGGCGGGGGCGGCGGCCAGGAACGCCTCGTAGTCGGTGGCGCCCGGCAGCGTGGCGGGCGCGCCTTCCAGGTCATGCACGGAGATGACCGCCAGATGCGGAAACTCGGCGCGGGCCCGCTGGGCCAGTTCGGCGTATTCGGTGTCGATGATGAGCGCGCGGGCTTCGCCATGGCCCAGCATGAACAGCACGCTGGGCGTGTCCAGGCGGGTGTTCAGCGTGTTGAGCACGGCGCCCAGCATCGGCACCCCGAAGTGCGCCTCGACCATGGCCGGAATATTGGGCAGCATCACGGCGACGGTGTCGCCGCGCTTGATGCCGGCTTGCGCCAGCGCGCCGGCCAGCCGCTGGGCACGCTCGTAGGTCTGCGCCCAGGTTCGGCGCGTCTTGCCGTGGACGATGGCCAGCCGATGGCCGTAGACTTGCGCCGCCCGTGCGATGAAATCCACGGGGGTCAGGGCTTCGTAATTGGCCTCACGGCGCGCAAGGCCGTGATCGAACATGCTGCTCATGTTTTGTCTCCGATGGGGCGCGGGCGCCGCCGGTACGTCTGCGGGGTATTTGATCCCCGTCGCTTGCTCCAGCTTATGCCTGGCCGGAAAATGGTGTCTGTCGCCTGCATGACAGACCGCCGGCCGGCCCCGTTTCCCCAAGTTTTACACGGTTCCGCACATGTCCGATGTTTCAAACGCAGTTTCCCCCGCAGAGCTGTCCCGGCTGTTTCGCGCCTGCGCCTGGTTCGCCGCGCTGGACGCCCGGCACCAGGACCTGGTGCTGGCCACTTCGCGCGCCGAACACGTCGCCAGCGGCGCCTGGATCGCGCGGCGCAACGCGCCCTCGGATTACTGGCTGGGCGTAAACAAGGGCCTGCTGAAGCTGGCGATCTACAACGAGTCGGGCCGTAGCTGCACGTTTTCGGGCGTGCCGCCGGGCGGCTGGTTCGGCGAGGGCAGCGTCATCAAGCGCGAGCTGCGCAAATACGATGTGGTGGCGATCCAGCCGTCGCTGGTGATGCTGGTGCCGTCCGCCACGTTTCACGCGCTGCTGTCGGCCAGCCTGCCGTTTTCGCACTTCGTCATCGGCCAGTTGAATGACCGCATGGGCGAGTTCATCGCGTCCATCCAGAACCACCGTTTGCTGGATGCCGATGCGCGGGTGGCGCAATCGCTGGCGCAGCTATTCAACCCGCAGCTATATCCGTCCACCGACCTGACCCTGGCGATCTCCCAGGAAGAACTGGGCTTTCTGACGGGACTGTCGCGGCAGCGGGTCAACCAGGCCTTGCAGGCGCTGGCCGATCAGGGAATCCTGGCGCTGGCCTACAACCAGATCAAGGTGCGGGAACTCGACCGCCTGCGTCAATACGGGCTGGACCAGATCTGAAAGGCCCGGGGTTTCACGCGGGCTGCAAGGCGCGGGCCAGCGCCGCCCGCGCCAGGATGCGGGTGGAGTCCAGCGTGGGCAGGGTGGAATTGCCGTCGTTCAGCACCAGCGGCAATTCGGTGCATCCCAGCACCACCGCGTCGCAGCCGGCGCCGCGCAGGCGCTCGATGATGCCTTGCAGCCGGGCCACGGAGTCCGGCTTGAACACGCCGTAGACTAGCTCGTCCATGATGATCCGGCCCAGCGCCTGGCGGTCGTCCTCGGGCGGGCGCAGATAGTCCAGGCCGCGTTCGCTCAGCTTGGCGGGGTAGACGTCGCTGTCCACCAGCCAGTGGGTGCCCAGGATGCCGATGCGGCGATAGCCGCGCGCCGCCGCCGCGCTGGCGGCTTCTTCGGCGATATGCAGCCAGGGCAGGGGAGACCGCGGCAGCACATGGTCCAGCGCCTGATGGATGGTGTTGTCCGGGCAGATCAGAAAATCCGCGCCCGCGCGCGCCAGCTTTTCGGCGGACGACAGCATCAGCGCGCCCACGCCGGCCAGATCGCGACGGTCCAGGCAGGCGACGTAGTCCGCCAGCGAATGCGTGTGCAGCGATATTTCGGGGTGCGCGTGCGGCCCCATGCGCCGCGCGCCTTCCGCGCACACGGTGCGGTAGCAGAGCGCCGCGCCTTCGGCGGAGCAGGCGACGATTCCGATGTGCAGCGGCATGGCGGTCATGTGGGGGATCCTTGTTCGGTATCCGCAAGTGGCGGGCGCGCCCGGGCGGGTGGTGTCAGGGTGAAAAGAACCCGGCGCCAGTGATTTATACCCTTTTCCTGAACGGTAGAAATAACCCCGCCGATTTCAAGGCGCTGATTCGCCGGGCTTTTTTTCTGGCACGGTTTTCGCATAAGGGAACGTACCCAACCAACCGCAACACAGGAGGGCGTTCCCATCATGGGTCCGTATCGGAAATTATGGTTCACGTTGATCGCCGTGGTGGCGATCACATTCGCATTGCTGGGCTTCTACGGCGGAGAGGTCTACCGGCAGGCTCCGCCCATCCCCGGGCAGATCGTGACGACGGACGGCCGGGCGCTGTTCGGCCGCGAGGACATCCTGGACGGTCAGACCGCCTGGCAGTCCGTGGGCGGCATGCAGCTAGGCTCGGTCTGGGGGCACGGCGCGTACCAGGCGCCGGACTGGACGGCCGACTGGCTGCACCGCGAACTGATGGCCTGGCTGGACCTGGCCGCGCGCGATGAGCACGGCCAGGCCTACGATAAGCTCGCCGCGCCCGCGCAGGCAGCCCTGCGCGAATCGCTCAAGGCCGAGTACCGCGGCAACCGCAGCGACGCCGCCACGGACACCTTGACGATCACGCCGCGCCGCGCGCTCGCCATCGAGCAGACCGCGGCCTACTACGACCAGCTTTTCTCGGATGCGCCGGCCTTGCACCGCAGCCGCGAGAACTTCGCGATGAAGGAAAACACGCTGCCCGACGCCGCGCGCCGCACCCAGCTCACGCAGTTCTTCTTCTGGACGGCATGGGCGGCGGCGACCGAGCGCGAGGGCAAGCCGGTCACCTACACCAACAACTGGCCGCACGAACCGCTGATCGGCAACCAGCCCAGCGCGGAAAACGTGATGTGGTCCATCATCAGCGTGGTGGTGCTGCTGGCGGGCATCGGCTTCCTGGTCTGGGCCTGGGCGTTCCTGCGCGGCAAGGAAGAAGAAGAGCCGCAAGCGCCCGCGCGCGACCCGCTCACCACGTTTGCCCTGACGCCGTCGCAACGCGCGCTGGGCAAATACCTGTTCCTGGTCGTGGCGCTGTTCGGCTTCCAGGTGCTGCTGGGCGGTTTCACCGCGCACTACACCGTTGAAGGGCAGAAGTTCTATGGCATCGACGTATCGCAGTGGTTCCCCTATTCGCTGGTGCGCACCTGGCACATCCAGAGCGCGCTGTTCTGGATCGCCACCGGCTTCCTGGCCGCGGGCCTGTTCCTGGCGCCCCTGATCAACGGCGGGCGCGATCCCAAGTATCAGAAGGTGGGCGTGGACATCCTGTTCTGGGCCTTGGTGCTGGTGGTGGTCGGCTCGTTTACCGGCAACTACCTGGCCATCGCGCAGATCATGCCGCCGGACCTGAACTTCTGGCTGGGCCACCAGGGCTATGAATATGTGGACCTGGGACGCCTGTGGCAGATCGGCAAGTTCGCCGGCATCTGCTTCTGGCTGGTGCTGATGCTGCGCGGTATCGTGCCCGCCCTGCGCACGCCGGGCGGCGACAAGAACCTGCTGGCGCTGTTGACGGCTTCCGTCGGCGCGATCGGGCTGTTCTACGGCGCGGGCTTTTTCTACGGCGAACGCACGCACCTGACGGTGATGGAGTACTGGCGCTGGTGGATCGTCCACCTGTGGGTCGAAGGCTTCTTTGAAGTGTTCGCCACCACGGCGCTGGCCTTCATCTTCTCGACGCTCGGCCTGGTGTCGCGCCGCATGGCAACCACCGCCAGCCTGGCCTCGGCCTCGCTGTTCATGCTGGGCGGCATTCCGGGCACGTTCCATCACCTGTACTTCGCCGGTACGACCACGCCCGTGATGGCGGTGGGCGCGAGCTTCTCGGCGCTGGAAGTGGTACCGCTGATCGTGCTGGGCCACGAGGCCTGGGAAAACTGGCGCCTGAAGACCCGCGCGCCGTGGATGGCCGACCTGAAGTGGCCGCTGATGTGCTTTGTGGCCGTGGCCTTCTGGAACATGCTGGGCGCGGGCGTCTTCGGCTTCATGATCAATCCGCCGATCTCGCTGTATTACATCCAGGGCCTGAACACCACGCCGGTCCACGCGCACGCCGCGCTGTTCGGGGTGTATGGCTTCCTGGCGCTGGGTTTCACCCTGCTGGTGCTGCGCTACATCCGTCCGCAGTATTCCCTTAGCCCTGGCTTGATGAAGCTGGCGTTCTGGGGCATGAACGTGGGCCTGGCGCTGATGATCTTCACCAGCCTGCTGCCCGTGGGCCTGATCCAGTTCCATGCCAGCGTCAGCGAAGGCATGTGGTATGCCCGCAGCGAGGCCTTCATGCAGCAGGATCTGTTGAAGACCCTGCGCTGGGGCCGCACCTTTGGCGACGTGGTGTTCCTGCTGGGCGCGCTGGCCATGGTCATGCAAGTGATCCTGGGGCTCCTGAGCGCCAAGCCCTCGCTGGCCGAGCCGCGTCTGCAGCCCAAGGCTGCGCGAGGCTGATCCGCGGGCATCCGCCACTTTGCGCCAGCGCAACGTGGCGGGCCCGCGCTGACGGTCCAATGGAAGCAGAGCCCGCGCCGTCGTGGCGCGGGCGCTCCGGAGAAACTCCGCATGCGCTTCCTGCCGATCGCCACCGCCATTTCATTGTTGTTGACTGCTTGCGGGCCCGCAGACCGGGCCCGTTTTGCATTGCCGGAACTCACGCGCCTGCCGCCGGGAGAAGTCAGCTTTCAGCCGCCGGGCGAGGCGCTGCGCAATGGCTATCCCGTGACGCCGGCGCCCACCATCGCCCGGCATGCGCGCGGCGTGGCCATCATGACGCGCCAGGTCAGTCAGGCGGAATACGCCGCGTGCGTAAACGCCGGCGGCTGCAAGCCGCTGGATGCGGCGCAGCGCCGGGCGTCTGCGCCGGACCTGCCCGCCGTCGGCATCAGCTGGTCGGACGCCTCGGCCTACGCGGCCTGGCTATCGGCCGCCACCGGCCGGCGCTTCCGCTTGCCGGACTATGGAGAATGGGTTTACGCGGCGGGCGAGGCCTACCGGGAGGAAACGCTGCCGGATCAACCCGGCACAGGCGATCCTGCGGCAGGCGGTCCTGCGGCAGGCGGTCCTGCGGCAGGCGATCCCGCGGCGGGCGATCCCGCGGCAGGCGATCCGGCCCAGCGATGGCTGGCGGAATACGAGCAGCAGAGCCGCCGGGGCGGGGAGGCCGCCGATACGGCGGTACGCCCGTTCGGCGCATACGGCGTCAACGCGGCGGGCTTGAAGGACATGGGGGGCAGCGTGTGGGACTGGACCTCGGATTGCCATTCGCGGCGGGTGCTGGATGCGCGCACGGACGGCGCATCCGATGCGGCCCAGGGCCGCAATTGCGGCATACGCGTGGCGGCGGGCCGCCATATCGCCTTTCTGCCCGATTTCATCCGCGACCCCAAGAGCGGCGCGTGTTCGGTCGGCCTGCCGCCCGCCAACCTGGGACTGCGCCTGGTGCTGGAAGAGGGCTAGCGGCCGGGACGCAAGGGCCTCAGTGCGCCGCCAGCTCGGCGGCCTGGTCTTCGGCCGCGGGCGGCCCGTCCCGGCAGGACAGGCAGGCCGCGCAATCCGGGGCGGCCTGCGCGTTTTCGGACAGGCGCGCAAGCGCCGCGGGGGACCGGAGCACGATGCGCTTGCGCCCGCTGGTCACGATGCCGCGCTGCTTCCAGTCGCTGAGCAGCCGGCTGACGGTGTGCAGCGTGGTGCCGGTCATTTCGGCGACGTCCTGACGGGTGATGGGAAAGCTGATGCCGATGCCTTCTTGCGTGGGCTGGCCGGATTGCTGCACCAGCCGGAGGATCGCGCGCGCCACGCGCTGTTCGACCTCGTCGGTGGACAGTTCCTGGATGCGAATGTGCGCGTCCTGCAGGCGCTGCCCCATGGTCTGAAGCGCGATCGCGCCAAGCTGCGGATGGCTGGCCGTGAAGCCTTCCCAGGCGGACGCCGGCCAGGCCAGGCAGACGCTTTCCTGCACGGCCAGCACCGTCGCGGGATAACAGGACTGCCGCATGGCGCAGGCCAGTCCGAACATGTCGCCCGGGTTGACGTAGCGCACGACCACCTGTTCGCCCTCGGCGGTCAGTTGGGCGACCTTCAGGCAGCCGTGCAACAGCACGAAGAAATGCGCGCCGTCGGCGCCTTGGCGGTACGCGACTTCACCGGCTTCAAGACGGCAGGGCGTGGCGCCCTGCAGCGCTGCGTCTAGCTGCGCATCGGACAAAGGCCTGAACAGATCCAGGTTGCGCAGCAGGGCATGGCATAAAGGCGATGGCATGGCGGTCCGCGTGTGGCCGTGGAGAATTTTTCCACGCCTCGATGGTGACACCGGCGGCCCCCGCTGACAATGCGCGCGCGGCCACGGGCTGGTCCGAAGTTTGCGCTACAGCAAAGAACGCAATCGCCCGCGGTTCTTCAATGGAGTTGCCGACAGACTCGGCTTTGAAGAAACCGAAAGAGGAGTAGCACATGAACGCGTTGCGCCCTACCTTGCTTGCAGCGGCCCTGGTTCTCACGATGGCCGGAGGACCGGCTTTCGCCCAGAACGCCGACAAGCTGCCGCGCGCCAAAGTCACGCTGGTCGCCCCGCCGATGGTCCACCCGCACGAGCAGGTGGCGAAGTCGGGACCGAAGGTGATCGAGTTCGTCATGACCATCGAGGAAAAGAAGATGGTCATCGACGACAAGGGCACCACGCTGCAGGCCATGACGTTCAACGGCTCGATGCCCGGCCCGACCATGGTGGTGCACGAGGGCGACTATGTGGAAGTGACGCTGGTCAATCCTGCCTCCAACGCGATGCCGCACAACGTGGACTTCCATGCCGCGACGGGCGCGCTGGGCGGCGCCAAGCTCACCAACGTGAACCCGGGCGAACAGGCCACGCTGCGCTTCAAGGCGGATCGCAGCGGCACCTTCGTCTACCACTGTGCCCCTGAAGGCATGGTGCCATGGCACGTGGTCTCGGGCATGAGCGGCACGCTGATGGTGCTGCCGCGCGAAGGCCTGAAGGATCCGCAGGGCAAGCCTTTGCACTATGACCGCGCCTACACGATCGGCGAATTCGACCTGTACATCCCCAAGGACGGGAACGGCAAGTACAAGGACTACGCGACCCTGGCCGAAAGCTACGGCGACACCGTGGAGGTGATGCGCAAGCTGACGCCCTCGCACATCGTCTTCAACGGCAAGGTGGGCGCGCTGACTGGCAACAATGCGCTTACCGCCAAGGTCGGCGAGACCGTGCTGCTGATCCATTCGCAGGCCAATCGCGACACGCGTCCGCACCTGATCGGCGGCCACGGCGACTGGGTCTGGGAGACCGGCAAGTTCGGCAACCCGCCCGAAAAGAACCTGGAAACCTGGTTCATCCGTGGCGGTTCGGCGGGCGCGGCGCTCTACACCTTCAAGCAGCCAGGGGTGTACGCGTATCTGAACCACAACCTGATCGAGGCCTTTGAACTGGGCGCGGCCGGGCACATCAAGGTCGAAGGCAAATGGAATGACGACCTGATGAAGCAGATCAAGGCGCCGGGTCCGATCCCGCGTTGATGGCCTGGCGGCGGGGCGCGGTCCGCGCCTTGCCGCTTTTCCCGAACCCGTAGCCGCGAGTCTTCGCCATGCTCAATACTGCCCGAATCGCATTTGCCCTTGCCCTGGCCTGCCTGCCCTTGCAGCAGGCCGCGGCGGATACCCTGGCCTCCGTCAATCCCGCCGGAGAAAAACTCTACAAGTCGGCCTGTGTCGTATGCCATGCCAGCGGCGTGGCCAACGCGCCCAAGCTGGGTGACAAGCAGGCCTGGACGCCGTTCCTGGCGCAGGGCGCCGACGCGCTGATGGTTACCGTGCTGAAAGGCAAGGGCGCCATGCCCCCGCGGGGTGGCTCGGCGGCCGACGAAGCCACGCTGCGCGCCGCCGTGGAATACATGATGGCCGCGGCGAAATAGCGCGGCCTCTGGCCCGAACCCCTGGACTCTGGATCCTAGACCCTAGACCCGGCGCGCCAGCATGGCCCATATTCCGGCGGCGGACAGCATGGCGCCGCCGCCCAGATTGAAGCCGCGCTGCGCGCGGGGCGACGCCAGCATGCGCCGGGCCGAACCCGCGAACACCGCATAGGCGGTGGCGTTGATGCCGGCGCAGGCGACGAAGGTGGCCGACAGCATCCAGAGCTGCCGCGTCACGTCGCCCGCCGGGTCGATGAACTGCGGCAGGAAGGCCACGAAGAAGATCATGCCCTTGGGGTTCAGCGCGGTGACCAGATACGTGTTGGCGAACAGCCTCCAGCGCGAGCCGGCGGGGGTGGCCGCGGGCAGGGTGGCCGGGGACACGCCGGCGCGCAGCAGCTTGTAGCCGAGATAGAGCAGGTACAGGCCGCCGATGGTCTTGACCACCGTGAACCAGAAGGCCGACGCCGCGAGCAGCGCGCCCAGACCCAGCAGCGACAGCACCAGGGCGGTGGAATCGCCCAGCGCCACGGCCAGCACCAGCGGCAGCCGGGCGCCCTTGCCGTGCGTGATGGAATAGCTGATGACGGTCAGGATGGTGGGGCCGGGCAGCATCACGAGCAATGCCGAGGCGCCAAGGAAGGCCAGCCAGGTTTCAAGCGACATGGGTCGAGCTCCAGAGAGGGAAGGAAGGCGCGTTGCGGCCAGCCTGCGGCCAATGTATCGCAACGCCTGGCGCCTGGAAACCGGCGCGGTCCGGACACCGCCGCCGGGTGGTGTTAAATACAGCTTTCCCGGACAGTGAACGCGGGGCCGCAAGGCCGCGCGAAGAGAACACCATGGCATTCGATTTTGATCTGTTTGTGATCGGCGCGGGCTCCGGCGGCGTGCGCGCGGCCCGTTTCGCGGCGGGCTTCGGCGCGCGCGTGGCGGTGGCGGAAAGCCGCTACCTGGGCGGTACCTGCGTCAACGTGGGCTGCGTGCCCAAGAAGCTGCTGGTCTACGGCGCCCATTACAGCGAGGACTTCGAACAGGCGCATGGCTTCGGGTGGACCGCCGGGCAGCCCAAGTTCGACTGGGCCACGCTGATCGCCAACAAGAATCGCGAGATCGATCGCTTGAACGGCATCTACCGCAACCTGCTGGTCAATAGCGGCGTGACGCTGTTGGAAGGCCACGCCCGCATCCTGGATCCGCACACGGTCGAGATCAACGGCAAGGCCCACACCGCCGCCAACATCCTGGTGGCGACGGGCGGCTGGCCCCAGGTGCCGGACATTCCCGGCAAGGAACACGCCATCACCTCCAACGAGGCCTTCTTCCTGAAGGCCCTGCCGCGCCGCGTCCTGGTGGTGGGCGGCGGCTACATCGCCGTGGAATTCGCGTCCATCTTCAACGGCATGGGCGCGCAGACCGTCCAGTCCTACCGGGGCCCGCTGTTTCTGCGCGGCTTCGATCAGGGCGTGCGCGACCACCTGCGCGACGAGCTCGTGAAAAAAGGCATCGACCTGCGTTTCAACACGGAAGTCACGCGCATCGACAAGCGCGCCGACGGCACGCTGGCCGCCACGCTGAAGGACGGCTCGGTCATCGAGACCGACTGCGTGTTCTACGCCACCGGCCGCCGTCCCATGCTGGACAATCTGGGTCTGGAGAACACCGGCGTCAAGCTGAGAAAAGACGGCTTCATCGACGTGGACGACGAATACCGCACGGCCGAGCCGTCCATCCTGGCCATCGGCGACGTGATCGGCCGCGTGCCGCTGACGCCCGTGGCGCTGGCGGAAGGCATGGCGGTGGCGCGCCGCCTGTTCCGCCCCGAGGAATACCGCAAGGTGGATTACAAGCTGATTCCCACCGCGGTGTTCAGCTTGCCGAACATCGGCACCGTCGGCATGACGACCGAAGAGGCGCGCGAGGCCGGCCACGAGGTCAAGCTGTTCGAAAGCCGCTTCCGGCCCATGAAGCTGACGCTGACCGAATCGCAGGAAAGGACCCTGATGAAGCTGGTCGTCGACGCCAAGACCGATCGCGTGCTGGGCGTGCACATGGTCGGCCCCGACGCGGGCGAGATCGTGCAGGGCATCGCGGTGGCGCTGAAGGCCGGCGCAACCAAGCAGGTGTTCGACGACACCATCGGCATCCACCCGACGGCCGCCGAAGAGTTCGTGACCCTGCGCACGCCCGTGGCGCAGTAAGCCGTCCGGGATCGGGCGCTACAGGCGTTCGATCATGGCGCGCGCCGCGGCCGGCGCGCGCTCTTTCGCGCCATTGATGAAGTACGCAAACACGTCACGCGGGCGCGGCGCGGCGGTGGACTTTTTCTGCTCTACGCGGGGCAGGTCGGCAGGGTCGGCGCCGCGCGCCCAGACGCGCAGGCGTTCGGCCCACGCATCCAGCGCCTTGGGCGCGTAGCCCGCCTTGAACGCGGTGCTGGCGCGCATCAGGCGCGCGTAGACGAAGCCGCCCGTGCGGTCGGCGATAGACGGGTAGTCTTCGCTGTCGGTATAGACGGTCGCGGCGCCGTGGCGGCGGGCCAGTTCGACGTATTCGACGCAGGCAAAACTGGGATGGCGCACGTCCAGCGCATGCCGTAGCGGCAGTCCGTCCAGTTCGTCCGGCAGGAGCGCCAGAAAGGCGCCGAAGTCCTCCGGATCGAAAACCTTGGTGGGCGCGAACTGCCAGACGATAGGCCCCAGCTTGGGGCCCAGTTCGGCGATGCCGCTGTGCAGGAAACGCGCGATGGAGTCTTGCGCGCCCGCCAGTTCGCGGCGGTTGGTCGCATAACGCGAGGCCTTCAATGAAAACACGAAATTCTCGGGGGTTTCGTCCCGCCACTTGGCGAAGGTGGCCGGCTTCTGGGTGCTGTAGTAGGTGCCGTTGATCTCGATGGCGGTGAGCTGGCGGCTGGCGTATTCCAGCTCGCGCGCGTGGGCCAGGCCTTCGGGGTAGAACACGCCGCGCCACGGCGCGTAGGTCCAGCCTCCGATGCCGACGCGGATGGCGTCGGGCCTGTCCTCAGGGGACGGATGGCGTTGCGGCATGTGCAGGGCTCCTCGCGGGTGAGAGAACCGGCTAACTGTATCGCCGGCGCCACTCGGCGGTAAACCCCGGCAAGAAAAATCCCTTGTTCCGATACAGTTTTGGGATAAGGTGTGCGTTCACGTATCGACTACCGGGCGGCCCCCGGCCGGCTCATCATGCCCGACCTGACTCATCTGCTGACGTTCGCCCTGGTTGCGCTGGGCATGGTGCTCACGCCCGGGCCCAATATGATCTACCTGGTGTCCCGTTCCATTTCGCAAGGCTCGCAGGCGGGCCTGATCTCCCTGGGCGGGGTGGCGGTCGGGTTCATTTTCTATGTCGGATGCGCGGCGTTCGGCATCACGGCGCTGCTCATGGCGGTGCCCTACGCCTATGACGCCTTGCGCGTGGGCGGCGCCCTCTACCTGCTGTACATGGCATGGCAGGCGGTCCGTCCGGGCGGCCGGTCGCCGTTCCAGGTGTACGACCTGCCCAAAAGCAGCCCGCGCCAGCTTTTCACGATGGGCCTGGTGACCAATCTGCTGAATCCCAAGATCGCCGTCATGTATGTGTCGCTGCTGCCGCAGTTCATCCAGCCCGAGCACGGCAGCGTGTTCACGCAGACGCTGGCGCTGGGCATGACGCAGGTGGCGATCAGCCTGTCGGTGAATGCGCTCATCGCCATCACGGCCGGCTCGATCGCCGGCTTCCTGGCGGGCCGTCCGCTGTGGATGGTGCTGCAGCGCTGGCTGATGGGCACGGTGCTGGCCGGACTGGCCGTGCGCATGCTCGTGGATACCCGCCGCTGATGCAGAGCCAGGACGGTTTCTTCGCATCGCTGGGCGGCATGCTCGGCGAGGCGTTGCGCGCGATTGTCGCGGGGATCAAGTGGCTGCTGGGCGGCCTGGGCAGCGCCTTGGGGGACTTCTATTCCGGGCTTGCCGGCGCGATGGGCATGAGCCCATCGATATTCAATCTGGTCTTGCTGGCGCTGGGGCTGGTGTTCCTGTGGGGCGCCGTCAAGGCGCTGCTGCGACGTTCCATCATCGGCTTTCTGTTCTGGTTGTTCATGGCCTTGCTGGTGTTGGGCGGGCTGGTCGACTAGCGTTTTTTTCGGTGTCCGCCATGATCCAGTCCGCCAAGCGGTCAGAGGTCGTGGCGATATATCTGGACCAGCGCTTCCTTCAACAGCGCAACGCGCGGATTGAACGCCCCTTCCCGGAAAATCAGGGCCACTACGCTGGAAGGCGGCTCGGGCCGCACGCGTATCTGCTTGACCGAGCCCGCCTGCAGGGCGCCGCGATGAAGCAGGGCCATGTCCGGGACGATGCCGATGCCCAGGCCGGCGGCAACGAACTGGACGCTTGTTGTCGGGCTGGTCGATTCGATCACCGGCAGGGGAGCAGGCACCCCGGCATGCGTGAAGCAGTCCTCGATAAGCTTGCGGCCCATCGATCCTTCAGCCGGCATCACCCATCGTTCCCGCGACAAACGGGTCCAGTCCACGCTTCGTGAACGAACCAGCGGGTGTTTCGCGGACGCGACCACGGCGAATTGCACCTCGAACAGCTTGACGTATTGAAGCGCACCCGCGCCGGATTCCAGCATCTGCAGCGGGAAGGTGGTGATCAGCGCATCGATTTCGCCATGCTGCAACGCGCGAAGCAGGGCGGGAACCCGCTCCTCCATCAGCTGCACCCGTATGGGTATCTCTTGGTTCACCAGCTTTGCGATCACCCCGGATAAATAGGTTTGCGCCACGAAGGGAGGCGCGCCAATCCGGATTTTTGCCGCGTAGCGATCGGCGGTCAGGGCGTCGGCGCGTAGATGGGTGAGCTCTTCCAGCAGCAACGCCGCACCGCGAAGCACCACGTCCCCCTGCGCGGTTGGCGTCAAGCCGCGCGCCGTGCGCAGGAACAATGCAAAGCCAAACGCACTCTCGATCTCCGATAGCGCCTTGCTGAGGGCCGGTTGCGTCAGGTTGAGCGCCTGGCTTGCCGCCCGCAGGCTGCCCGTGGTCTGCAGTACCTGCAGCATGCGCAGGTGGCGAAAGCGAAGTTTGGCCACCAGATGGTCGGGTTCGATGAATTTGCTCCGTTGCAGGCATAAAACCTAAAGTTATCGCTATATCAAAATATATCAATTTTTCTATAACCCACGATAACTTATTCTGCATGCACTACAAGGAGACAGCATGCAACGCCGCACCTTCTGTCTGGGCGCCCTGGGCACCAGTCTGATGTTCCGTTCCGTAGCGAAGGCTGCTGAAACGTATCCTTCAAGAGCGGTACGCATCGTCGTTCCCTACGCCGCGGGCGGTGGGCCCGACATCATGGTCAGGCAGTTCGGCCCCAGGCTCAGCGTATCGATGGGGCAGCCCATCGTGGTGGAAAACAAGGTGGGAGCGGGTGGCGTGCTGGCTGCCCAGTATGTCGCCCAGGCGGCCGCCGACGGCTACACCCTGCTGCTGGGCTCGAACTCGCACCTGATCCAGAAAGCGTTGCAGCCCAGCCTGATGTTCGATCCGGAAAATGATTTCCTGCCGGTCACCGTCATCGGTACGTCTCCCAGCGTGTTGGTCGTATCGGCCGACTCGCCTTATCGCACGGTGCAGGATCTGATTGCGGCCTTGCGGTCGCGTCCGGGAAAGATGAATTTCGCTTCTGGCGGCGTTGGGTCGGCGGCGCATCTTGGCGGCGCCACTTTCGTGACGCTGTTGGGAGTCGATGCGATGCATGTCCCATTCAAGGGGTCGGTGGAAATTCCGGTCTCGCTGGTGCGGGGCGACACGGATTTCGCCTTCACCATCGCGGGAACCGCCATTCCGCAGGTCGGAAGCGGCAGGCTGCGCGCCTTGGCCGTGACCAGCCGCGACCCCGTGCCCGAACTCCCGAACGTCCCCACCTTGCACGACATCCTGCACAGCGACCTGGCGATCCAGGAGTTCTGGTTCGGCTTCTGGCTGCCCCGGAAATCGCCCGCCGAGGTGGTCGACAAGCTCTACGGCGCAACCACGGCGGCGCTCAAGGACGCTTCCGTCAAGCGCATGTTCGAGGCGGCCGGAACCCGCGTGATCCAGAACGACAACCCTCAGGCCGCCGCGGCGTTCGTGCGCAGCGAATACCGCAAATGGGCCGAAATCATCAAACTCACCGGCATCACCGCCGGCTGACCGGGATATTCATGTCAAAGCCACTCGAAGGTGTGCGCGTGCTGGATTTGTCGCACGTGATCGCAGGCCCGCTTACCTCGTTCTATCTGGCACAACTGGGTGCTGAGGTCATCAAGGTGGAACCCCCCCTGGCGGGCGAGGTCCTGCGCTCGATGAAGAACGGGGTGGACACCGACACGCCCACGGGATTCGCGGCCATCAACGCCGGCAAGCAATCGCTGGCGCTGGATATCCGGACACGGCAAGGCGCGGAACTGATCCGCACCCTTGCGGCCTCGGCCGATGTCTTCATAGAGAACTTCCGGCCCGGCGTGGTCGCCCGGTACGGGCTCGATTACGCGTCGATCAAGGCGATCAAGCCGGACATCGTGTATTGCTCCATTTCAGGTTTCGGCCAGGAAGGGGATTGGTCGCAGCGCGGCGCCTATGACCACGTGGTCCAGGCCCTGACCGGGATGATGATGATGTCGGGCGAGGGCGATGACGCGCCTCCGCTCAAGGTGGGTTTTCCCGTCATCGACGTGGCGGTCGGCATGCTTGGGGCGCTGTCCATCGTCTCGTCGCTGCACCGCAGATCCCGTGACGGCGCCGGTCAGTACATCGATGCTTCCATGGTCCAGGCCTCGCTGATGCTGATGTATCCCAATACCTGCGCCTACCTGACCGACGGCACGCCGACGCGCCGCGTCGGCAATCGCGGATACACGGGCAGCCCCGCGGCCGACACCTACCGGTGCGCGGACGGCTGGCTGGCGGTCGCGGCGAATACGCCGGCCCAGTTCCGCAAGCTGGCTGCGGCCATCGGGATCGAGGAGCTGTGCGGCGACGCCCGGGCGCTGGATCTCGACGCGTTCAATCTTCCGAACGGATTCGTGGTGCCGAATGACCGCGGGTACGTCGTGGAGCGGCTGCAAAACGCGTTCGCGACCCGCAGCGCGACGCAGCTCGAGGAACTGCTGGGCGAAGCCGGGGTCCCCGCGGCCAAGGTCAGAAAGCTCGAGGAATTCCTTCATGAGGTCGACGCCACTGGCTGCGTGAACCTGCCCGACCACCGCTTCCGCCAGGGCGGGCACGAGCTGCGGACTCATGGGATCGGCTTCAATTTCGATCAGGATGGCGGGCCCACCCCGGCCGGCGCTCCCGCGTTGGGCCAAGGCGGACACGCCGTGCTGGCCAGCGCGGGCCTGGATGAAGAGACCATTGCCGAACTTGAACGTGCCGGGATCATCCGGACACAAGCCGGGGCGGCCGCGCCCTCGATACCCTGACACTTTCGACTACCCGGAGAATCTATGACACAACTTCTGCAAGGGCGCATCGCCATCGTGACCGGAGCGGGGCGCGGCCTTGGCCGGGCTCACGCGCTGGAACTGGCGCGTCACGGCGCCCGCGTGCTGGTCAACGACATGGGAGCCGACCAGCCCGGCTCGGCGGCGCAGGCCGTGGCGGACACCATACGCGCGGCCGGCGGGGACGCCTGCGCGCACGGCGCCGATGTGACCGACCCGCGCCAGGTCGAGGCGATGGTGGACGCGGCCATGGCGCGCTGGGGCCGTGTCGATATCCTGGTGAACAACGCGGGCATCCTGCGCGACAAGAGCTTCGCCAAGATGAGCCTGGAGGATTTCCGGCTGGTGGTGGAAGTTCATCTGATGGGGGCCGTGCACTGCACCCATGCGGTTTGGAACGCCATGCGCGCGCAGAACTACGGGCGCATCGTGATGACCACGTCGTCCTCCGGCCTCTATGGCAACTTTGGACAGTCCAATTACGGTGCGGCGAAGATGGCGCTGGTCGGCCTGATGCAGACCCTGGCGATTGAAGGCGAGCGGTTTGGCGTGCACGTGAATTGTCTTGCCCCCACGGCGGCCACGGCCATGACCGAGGGCCTGCTCGATCAGGATGCGCTCGACCTGCTTTCGCCCACGTCGGTCAGCCCCGCCCTGGTCGCGCTGGTGACCGAAAATGCACCCAACCGTACCATCCTGATGGCGGGCGCGGGCAGCTTCGAGCAGGCGCACATCACGATGACCCGCGGCATATGCCTGGACGAGACCGAGTTGTCGGCCAACGCCCTGATCGGCCGCCTGGACGAAGTCGCCGACCGCCAGGAAGAAGCCATTCCAGGCACCGGCTTCGACCAATTGCGCCACGAGATCGCCAAGGCCCAGGCGCACCGGCAATCCCGTTTGTCGAGCGAGCAGCCTTTCTAACCAAAGCCCACGCCATGACCACCCGAGAAGTCGTCGTTCTATCCGCCGTCCGCACGCCCATCGGCAGCTTCGGTAAAAGCCTGAAGGGCATACCGCCCGTCACCCTCGCCACCGAGGTTCTCCGTGCCGCCGTGGCACGCGCGGATCTCGATCCCGGGCAGGTGGAGCACGTTTGCTTCGGCCAGGTCATCACGACCGAACCGCGCGATCTGTATCTATCACGGGTCGCGGCTGTCGAGGGAGGCTGCGGCGAGGGCACGCCGGCCTTCAACGTGAACCGCTTGTGCGGCTCGGGCTTGCAGGCGGTTGTTTCCGCGGCGCAGTCCATCCTGCTTGGCGACTGCACGACCGCCGTCGCTGGCGGCGCCGAAAGCATGTCGCGCGCGCCATACGCCAGCGCGGCGCTACGCTTTGGCGGGCGCATGGGCGACACCTCCATGGTGGACATGCTGCTGGGCGCGCTGCACGATCCATTCCACCGCATACACATGGGCGTCACGGCGGAAAACGTGGCCAGGAAGTACGGCATCACGCGTGAAGCGCAGGATGCGCTCGCGGTCGAAAGCCACCACCGCGCCGCGCGCGCAAGCGCCGAGGGCCGCTTCGCCTCGCAACTCGTCTCCATCATGGTGCCTGGCCGGAAGGGCGACATTCCATTCACGCAGGACGAGCACGTCCGCGCCGACATCGGCCTGCCTGATCTTGCCAGCTTGCGGCCCGTCTTCGCTTCGGACGATGGCACCGTCACCGCGGGCAACGCGTCGGGGATCAATGATGGCGCGGCCGCGCTTGTGCTGATGGAGCGCGCCCGCGCCGAGGCATGCGGCGCCCGGCCGCTGGCACGCCTGCTTGCGTATGCCCACGCTGGGGTGGATCCACGCTACATGGGCATCGGTCCGGTTCCCGCCACGCGCGCCGTGCTGGAAAAGGCTGGCCTTTCCATCGACGATATCGACGTGATCGAATCCAACGAGGCGTTCGCGGCGCAGGCCTGCGCCGTTGCCCGCGAACTCGGGCTGGACCCGGCCAGGGTCAATCCGAACGGATCGGGAATCGCCTTGGGACATCCGGTGGGCGCGACGGGCGCCATCATCGCGGTCAAAGCCCTGCACGAGCTCAACCGCATTGGCGGCCGGTATGCGCTGGTCACCATGTGCATAGGCGGTGGACAGGGCATCGCCGCCATTTTCGAACGTCTCTGAATCGCAGGGGCCGCGACCGCGCCCTGTCCCAACACCCACTTGCCGCCATGATGACAAGCAACCCGCACCTTCCTTCGGCGATCCGGCAGTTCGACTCCGTTCAGTCTCTCTTCGACTTCACGGGGCAGCCGGCGATCATTTCCACGACCGTTGCGATAGACCAGGAGACGATCGATCGATTTGCGCGGGTCACGCACGATAGCCAGTGGATTCATGTGGACCGGGAGCGTGCGATGGCGGAGTCTCCGTACCAGGGCACCATTGCACATGGTTTCCTGGTGCTGTCCCTGCTGACGCACTGGCAGTCGAGTTGCATCGCCTTTCCCGGCGCGGACCTGTTGTTGAACTACGGCTTTGACAAGGTCCGCTTCACCGCGCCCGTTCGATCTGGTTCACGCGTATCGGCCAGATTTTCCTTGGCGCGGGTGCAGGAGGTCAGACCGGGCGAAGCCCGCTGTTCCTGGAGTGTGGAGATCGGAGCCGAGGACGCGCCGCGGCCATCGGTGTATGCCGATTGGCTGATCATGGTCCGCTACAGGGGCGCGGCCGAAGGCGGTTGCGGCGTGTCCACCGGGGATAGCGCAGTCAGCCTGCGGGAAGCGGCCAATGTGCCCGGCAGCAGGTAATTGCCGGGCAGCAAGGGCAGGTTCAAGGCGGTAAACCCGACCTCCAGATCCAGGCCGGCGTGCTTCCAGGCCTCCCAGACCAGCACGGTGCAATAGATGCCCGCCGGATCGGCCACCGCGAACGGCGTGCCCAGCTTGGATATTGCGTTGGACACCGCCTGGGACCGCTGACGGTCGTTCGCGTGTACGTGATACACCGCGTGCTGTCTGCTGCGTACGCGGTCGATGAAATATTCAAGCGGGTCCATGACGACGCTGTCCCGCCGGCCGGGCGCTTCCGACGGCGTGGCATGCAGAACGCGCCAATCGCCGGGGTGGCCGGTCAGCATGCCGACATGGCTGAAGGGCCCGCCGTCGATGGCAAGCACCACGGCGCTGAGGTCTTCGGTCCCGGTGCGAAAAATCAGATCCCCCGCCTGCGCGCCCGCCGGCAGCACAGCGGGTTCCGCGCGGGCGGAAGACGGCGCGGAGATGGCGAGACAGGCGGCGAGACAGGCGGCGAAGCGGGCGGCGAAGCGGGCGGCGAAAGAGGCGGCGAAAGAGGCGGTGAAAGACCCGGCGATCAGCCAGTGGGCCGCGCCTGCGCTCATCTAAGAACGATCTTCCAGTCGCCGCCTTCGTTCGCCAGACGATGCTGTTGGGTGTGGTCCTTGCCGTTCTGGAACTTGAGCCGGGTGTTCACCGTCACGGTTTTTCCGTCTTCGGCCATGGTGACGTCAATCGTTTCCACCTTGTCGAGTCCGCCATTGGCCTGAATGCGGCTTTGCATTTCGCCCACGAGCATCTGGACCTTTCCTTTTGCCTGCGTCATCTGCGCCGGGGGAACGCGCTGATAGGAAATCTGCTTGGCCGCGGTCTCGACGTCGCCGGCGGCGACGGCCCGATAAAACGTTTCCAGCACCGACTCGGGCTTGCCGCCGGAACACGCGGCCAGCGCCAGGCCCATCACCATCATGAAGAACAAATTGAAAGCGCGAACGGAGTGCATCTATCGATTCCTTGAATGCTTCGGGGCCAGCCTAAAGGACCCGTTAGCGGGTTGACGGGCCGCTTCAGCGGTCCAGGGGATTGGGGGTGTCGAAACGCGGACGCTCTGTCAGGCGCCGGTTGATGTCTTCCACGAATCTGTGCCCGTTTGCGATGCAACCCAGGCTGATCCCGCGGGTCTGGGTCAAGCGATGGCCGACGCGGATGCGATAGGAGTTGAACGTCCTGGCGAGGGACCCGGGGGAAAAACGGGCGTGGTCGACGTCGTCCCAGTGCACGCCGTTCACGCCCTTGGTCCAGGGGAGGATGCCGGCGCTTACCCAGATGCCCTGGTCGTTCAGGTACAGCCTGACCGCGCGGCGCGAGAGAAACACCGCGATCCCCGCGATCAGGCAGAACAGGAAGAATGCGACTCCCGTCCACGGCTTCCAGTGGTAGAGCGCCGGCGCGAATGCGCCGCAGACCAGAACGAAGGCGGCGGGGATGACATAGGCCGTCCAGGACAGCCGGTAGGAATCGCGGGCGCGCCTGTTCAGATACTGCCAATACCCGATATCTTGATCCATGCTTGAAAAGCGAAGGCATGTCGGCGCAGCCGTGGGATCGGCTGCTTGCGACGGCCTATCCTTGCTCCGAATAGGGGTTTTGCGGCGTCCACGGATTGCGGGTATCCGTGTCCCGTCGCAGCCATTGGAAATGTCCGGAAAAAATATCCAGAGTCCGCCAGACTTCAATCCGCGATTCTGTCTATTTTTCGGATTCGAAGATATCGAATAAGTCTTATTTTTGCCTGTCGCGCCCAGATTCCGGCGAGGCCCCCGTGTTCTTAACGGGGGCGCGCATCCGCCGTTGCATCGCGCCTGGAGCCCAACGCCAGGTCCCGGATCCTGCGCACCAGCGCTGGAAACCGCTCGGCAGCCGTGTTGCCGTAACCGATCACCAGCCCGTTGTCCTCGGCCAGCGGCGCGATCGCGAACGACGACAGCGCACTCGGATTCATTCCCAGCCTGCGCGACTGTTCGACGATCCCCACATCGGAAAACGCCGGCGGCAGCCGCACCGTCAGGTGCAGGCCGCTGTGTCCGCCCAGCACCTCATGGTCTATGCCCAGATGCGCCGCCAGCGCTTCGCGCAGGGCGGCCTGGCGTTCGCGATACAGGCGGCGCATGCGGCCCAGGTGGCGGGAGAACTGGCCGTTTTCGATGAAGGCCGCCATCGTAAGCTGCTCCAGCCGGTGGCCGCCGCGCAGCATCTCGACGATGGATGGCGTCGCCTGCGACGCGATGGCCTCCGGCAGCACCAGAAAGCCCAGGCGCAGGGCAGGGAACATGGTCTTGCTGAAGGTGCCCACGTACAGCACGGGCGCGTCCGGCAGCAGGCCCTGCATGGCGGCTATCGGTTCGCCCTGGTGGCGGAATTCGCTGTCGTAATCGTCCTCGATGATCCAGGCGCCCGCGCGCCGCGCGCGCGCCAGCAGGTCCAGCCGCCGGGTCAGCGAGAGCACGGCGCCCGTGGGGTACTGGTGCGTGGGCGTGATCTGGATCAGGCGGGGCGGCTGCGCCGTCCACGCGCCTTCCGGGATGACGATGCCATCGGCATCCACGCGCATCGCCACTACGTCCAGGTCCCCCGCGTGGAAGGCCGACTTGGCGCCCCGGTAGCCTGGGTCTTCCAGCCAGGCGGTGTCGCCCGGGTTGGTGAGCAACTGCACGCATAGCGCCAGCGCGCCCTGTGCGCCTTCGGTGATGACGATGCGCGATGCCTCGCAACGCACGCCGCGCGACACGCGCAGGTACTGGGCGATGGCTTCGCGCAGGGCGGGTTCGCCCAGGGGGTGTCCATAGCCCAGGACGGTGGCCGGCGCGGTTTGCAGGGCGCGGTCCTGCGCCCGCCGCCAGGCGTTGACGGGGAACTGGGTCAGGGCCGGGGTGCCGGGCGTCATGGGCAACGACCCGTCATGCGCATGGCGCGCGGAGACGATACGGGTCAGCCGCGTGGCGGTGGCCGATGACGGAGCCGCGGCCGGGGCAGCGTGCCGGGCGGCGCTGCTGGCGGCGGCCGACAACGGCGCCACGCGCGTGCCCTGGCGGTCGGCGATGACGTAGCCTTCGGCCGTCAACTGCTCGTACGCGATCAGGACCGTATTGCGCGAGATGTCGAGTTCTTCGGACAGCGTGCGCGAAGACGGCAGCTTGCCGCCGGCCGGCAACTGGCCGGCCAGGATGGCCTGCTTCAGGCGCTGGATCAACTGGCGCTGGCGGGGCAGCGCGCCGGGGCCGCGCAGGAGCGGGCTGGAAAGCAGGGAGGTGTCCGCCGGTTCCCCCACGGTGTTGTTGATCATGGCCCTATTAAATTCAGGAATCGTGGTGCTTTTTATGATGCCACGATTCCGATATCGTGAGGGCATGCGTGTTGCGCCCGCCACCGCCGGCGGCGCACCCCAACCTGCAAGAGGCCACGTCGCATGCAACCCCGCACCAACGCTTACCACCAACCCATCGGCCCCGGCCTGCCCGGCTGGCAATCGCGTCCGCGCCCGCCGGCGGCGCCGGCCGACGGCCGCTATTGCCGTCTGGAACCCCTGTCGGCCGACCGCCATGCGGCGGACCTTTACCAGGCGTTCAGCCAGGCGCCCGACGATAGCGACTGGACCTACATGAGCGTCGGGCCCTTTGCCGACGAGGCCGCCTACCGGGCTTTCGCCGAAGGCGCCCAGGCAGGGGGCGATCCGCTGCACTACGCCATCATCGACCTGCAGACCGGCCGCGCCGTCGGCACGCTGGCGCTGATGCGCATCGACCCGGCCAATGGCGCCATCGAGGTCGGCTTCGTGTCGTTCTCGCGCCAGCTCAAGCGCACCCGCATCGCGACCGAGGCGCAGTTCCTGCTGATGCGCCGCGCCTTCGACGAACTGGGGTACCGCCGCTACGAATGGAAGTGCGACAGCCTGAACGCGCCGTCGCGCGCCGCCGCCTTGCGGCTGGGCTTCCAGTTCGAGGGCATCTTTCGCCAGGCCACGGTCTACAAGGGCCGCAGCCGCGATACGGCCTGGTTTTCGATCATCGACAGCGAATGGCCGGCCTTGCGCGCAGCCTATGAGCGCTGGCTGAGCCCGGACAACTTCGACGCCGAAGGCAATCAACGCAAGGGCCTGGCCGAACTGGCCGCTCGGGAAAAGGCCGCGTGCGCCTGATCCCCGTTGCGCTGGCGCTGTTCTGGGGGCTGAACTGGCCCGCCGTGAAGATCATTCTGTCGATCTTTCCGCCGTTCACGCTGCGCGTGCTGGGGCTGGGCAGCGGCGCGCTGTTGTTGCTGCTGCTGGCCGGGGCCAAGCGCTTGCCGCTGTTGCCGCCGCGCAGCGCGTGGATCGGCATCGCGGTCGGCGGCGTGCTTGCCGTTGCGGTCTTCAATCTGGCGGTGGCTTGGGCGCAGCTCAGCACCAGCACCTCACGCGCGGCGGTGCTGACCTTTACCATGCCGATGATTTCCGCGTTGCTGGCCTGGCTGGTCCTGGGCGAACGGCTGGACCGGCGCCGCGGGTTGGCGTTGCTGCTGGGGGGATGCGGCGTGGCAGTGCTGGCGTGGCCGGTGCTGCATGCGGTGTTTGCCGAACACGATCTGGCTGCCGCCAAGGGGTTGATCTTTCCGCTGGTTGCCGCCTTCGGCTGGGCCGCCGGAACTGTCTACCTGAAGCGCTGGCCGGTCGCCGGCAACCGCATCGTCGTGACGGCGTGGCAACTGGCGGTGGGCGCAAGCTGCGCGCTGGCGGGCGCGCTGATCGCCGGAGAATCCTTTCCGATGCAAGGCTGGAACGCGCGCGTGACCGGCGCGCTGTTGTTTCACATCATCCTGGGCACGGCCGTTGCGTATTGGCTGTGGTTCGTACTGAGCGAACGCGTGAGCGCTACGGTGGCCGCGCTGACCACCCTGATGGTGCCGGTGGTAGGGGTGCTGGGCGCCATGGCGCTGGTGGGAGACCGCCCCAGCGCCGCCGACTGGTGGGGGTTCGCTTTCGTGCTGGCCGGGGCGGGGCTGATAGTGCTGAATCTGGGTCAACGGCGCAGCTGATCCGCCTGTGGCCGGGGCGTCGGCATCCATGAGCCGTGCAGGCCAGCCGGCACGCGGCGCGGCAGGCGCACCTGGGCCACGGGGCCAGCCGCCAGGTCGCGGGCGTCCAGCGCAATGAAGCGGCCGCGGTCGTCGTGTTCGGTGTGGACGAAAGACAGGATATAGCCGTCCGCTTCGCCGGCGCCGTCAGGGTCGGCCGCGAACACGGGTTCGCATGCGGTCTGCCCGGCGGGCAGCCGATAGACCGTCCTGGCGCCGGTATCCATGTCGTAGCGCGCAAACGCCTCGAAGGCGCCGGCTTGCGGTGTCTCGCTCGGACGCGGCTCGCGCAGGCCGACATAGCAATAGCGCGCGCGCCTGCCCAGCCACGCGTCGTTGACCCGGCCGAATTCGCAAGGCTGGTCGTCCAGCATGTGGTCGTCCACGCGGCCGCTGCCGATATCGATGCGCAGGCGGTGCAGTTCCAGGCGCTTGCGTGCGCTTGGCCCATAGCCGTCGTACCACGGCATCACGGCCTCGATCACGCCACCGTCCGCATGGGCGTTTGCGATATGCCAGTTGAAGAACGGCCCTGTGGGAATCCACTGGATCTGCGCCGGGTCCGCGCATTCGCGCGGGACCAGCAGGATGCGCGTGCCGCGTTGCGGCTCCCAGGTGGGCGCGGCGGGGCCGCGGGTGAAGTCGAAGACCAGCGGGCACAGGAAAGCCACCACGTGCGTGGACGTCAGGCCGATGTCGTGGATCAGTCCGGGCCAGGGCGCTGCAAATTGCACTTGGCGGTCTACCTGGCCGCTGGCGTTCACGCGCAGGTATTCCAGCGTTCCCGCGGCCAGGTCGTAGTTCAGCGCCAGCATTTCTCCGGTGACGGGATCGACCTTGGGATGCGCGGAAAGCGCGCCCTCCAGCTTGCCCTGGAATGTTTCCGGCCCGATCGTCGACAGGGCAGGTTCCATGGCATAAGGACAGCCGCCCTCATAGAGCGCGAAAATCCGGCCCGCATGGCGCAGGACGTTGGTGTTGGCCAGGTTGGCTTGCGGCGGCGGGGCAAAGGTGGGGTTGTAGAGGCGATGACCGGCCTGCCGTTCCTCTTGCAGTTCGCGCGTCAGCACCCAGCGGTTCCGGTAGCGCGCGCGGCCGTCTTCCAGATACATGGCATGGATCATGCCGGTGCCGTCGTAAGGGTAGGCGTAGCCTGGCCCGGGTTCATACTGGGGGTTCGGGCCGTTGCGCATGAACACGCCATTCAGGCACGCGGGCAGCAAGCCGTCTACCTGCAGATCGGCATCGTCGCGCTCGTCGAAGACGGGGGCAAAGGCGCCTGTAAGCGCGGGGTTGTCGCTGTGCCAGGATTGCATACGACCTCCAGGAAGATCCCATCCTGCGCAAACGGCGTGCGCGGGACGCCAGAGGCGCATTATGCTGGACGGCACAAGGACCCGTCTACGAGCGGCGCGATTGCCGACCCTGACCCCGCGGCGGCCAAGCGCGCCTTCGACGCGATGATGGAGATGGGCAAGATCGACATCGCTGCAATCGAGGCGGCTCGCCGCGGCGCCTAGACCGTCGCCTGGCCGCCCAATATCACGGTGTACTGCGAAGACAGCACGCCGCCGTTGCCGTGCGCCAGCGCCACTTCCGCCCCCGGCACTTGCCGTTGGCCACACTGGCCGCGCAATTGGCGGGTCGCTTCGATCAAGAGAAAGATGCCGTACATGCCGGGATGGCAGTACGACAGGCCGCCGCCATTGGTGTTGACCGGCAGCGTGCCGCCGGGCGCGATCCGGCCGTTGCTGACGAAGGCGCCGCCTTCGCCTTTGGCGCAAAAGCCCAGGTCTTCAAGAAAGAGGATCGTGTTGATCGTGAACGCGTCGTACAGGCCGACCACATCGATATCCGACGAGGTCAGGCCCGCCTGTGCGAAAGCGACGGAACCGGATACCCGCGCGCCGGTGTTGACCAGGTCGGGCATGTTGGCGATGGTCTGGTGCGTGGTGCAATGGCCCGAGCCCAGCAGGTAGACCGGCGGCTGGCGCAGCGCGCGCGCCCGGGCCGGCGTGGTCAGCACCACCGCTCCGCCGCCGTCGGATACCAGGCAGCAATCCCGAACGGTCAAGGGGTAGCTGACCATCCGCGATGCCAACACCTCTTGGACCGTCAGCGGTTCCTTTTCCCAGGCCGCCGGGTTCAGCAGCGCCCATTGGCGGGCGGCCACTGCAACCTCGGCCAATTGCTCGCGAGTCGTGGCGAATTCGTGCATGTGGCGCGCGGCCGCCATGGCATAGGCCGTGGTCGGCAGGAACGGTTTGAACGGCGATTCGTACGGGTTCCATTCCGGGCGGCTGGTGTTCTTGCGGCCCAGCGAGCGCTGCGTGCTGCCGTAGGCCACGACGGCCACCTCGCAGATGCCGGCCGCGATTGCGGCTTCGGCCCGCACCAGATGGCCCATGAACGACGAGCCGCCGGTGGACGTCGAGTCGATATAGGCTTCCGGCAGGTTCAGGTATTCGGCCAGGGCCAGCCCGGCCAGGCGGCTCTGCGTCGTGGCGCAGAACAGGCCGTCTACGTCGCGCACCGAAAGGCCGCAGTCGTCCAGCGCGCGATAGACGCCCTGCGCCATCAGGTCCATGGCGGAGTAGGCTTCGCCCACGGCGCCCAGGTCGGATTCCGCGGCGCCCACCAGCACGGCGCGCCCGGGTCGGAAATCAGTGCTCATTGCATGGGCTCCAAAGGCGTGAAAACAGGGATGGGATCGTCCAGGCCTTCTTCCAGCACAGCCTGGAAGCGGACGCGCTGGCCGATGAACACCTGCATCGGGTCGCCGACGACGCGGCTCATCATGCGAAAGCCTTCGTCCACATCGATCAGTGCAACGTTGTAGGGGTCGCCCTTGCGCGGATAGACCACCGAAAAGCTGTATACGGCGCCTGTGCCGGCGCTGATGCGCCACTCCAGGCAATCCTGGCCGGAGTAGGGGCAGCGCACGCGCGGAAAGAACACCGCGCGGCCGGCCACGGGGCTGAATTGATAGGCCAGTTCCCCGGCCTTCAGGTGTTGCAGGTAGCGGGCGTAGGGCGCGCCGTCTCCGGGTAGATCGCCGGTGTCCATCATTTCCCCATTTCGTACATCAGGTTCAGGGTTTCGGCGACCATGACCGGGCGCTCCTGTCCCTCGCGGAACATGCTGTTCCCGTAGGTCAGGCGCACGCCGTCTGGCATGCGCTCGAACGCCACCAGGCTGCGTTCCAGGCGGATGCGCGCGCCCACCTGTACCGGAGAGGTGAAGCGGACCTTGTTCGAGCCGTAGTTGATGCCCCGGCCGCGCTCGCGCACCTGCACGATCTCGCCGCCAATGCCGGACATCAGCGAGAAGGTGAGCATGCCGTGGGCGATGGTCTTGCCGTCGGGCAGTTCGCGCCTGGCGCGTTCCACATCGATGTGGATCCAGTTGCGGTCGCCTGAGATGCGGGCGAAGTCGTCGATCATGGGCTGGGTGATTTCAACCCAGTCCGTCTGGCCCAGGACCTTGCCGACATGGGCTTCAAGATCGTATGGGGTTTCGAGTATCAGCATAGTCGTGCCTTGAAGGGGAGCATGCGCCGCGCCAGCAACATGCGGGTTACAGGAGGGACGCCAGGCGTCCGGAGACCAGCGCGTGCGCGTCGTGGACGATGCGCCGCACCAGGTCGCCGCAAGTCGGAATGTCGTCGATCAGGCCCTGGATCATGCCCACTGTCCAGATGCCGCCTTCGACGTCGCCGCTTTCATACACCGCGCGGCCTTTGGCGCCCGCCACGAGCGGACCGATGCGGTCGATGCCCGCGCCGCCGCTTTCCAGTTCGACGACCTGGCCGGACAAGGCGTTGCGCCATACGCGGCTGGTGTTGCGCAGGCTGCGCAGGATCAGGCGCGTGTCGGTTTCGCTGGAGCGCGTGATGGCCTCTTTGATGGTGGCGTGCACGGGCGATTCCTGAGTGCACATGAAGCGCGTGCCCATGTTGATCCCATCGGCGCCCAGCGCCAGCGCGGCCACCAGGCCGCGGGCGTCGCCGAAGCCGCCGGAGGCGATCACCGGGATGGTCACTTGCGCGACGGTGGCGGGGATCAGGATCAGGCCGGGAATGTCGTTTTCGCCAACGTGGCCGGCGCACTCGAAGCCGTCGATCGACACGATATCCACGCCGATGTCCTGCGCCTTGCGGGCGTGGCGCGGCGTGGTGCACTTGTGAATCACGCGCACGCCCGCCGCCTTCAGGGCCGGCATGTGTTCGTGCGGGTTGTTGCCGGCGGTCTCGACGATCTTGACGCCCGATTCGATGATGGCGTCGCGGTACTCGATGTAGGGCACGGGCTTGAGCGTGGGCAGGAACGTCAGGTTCACGCCGAAAGGGCGGTCCGTCAGGTCGCGTACGCGGGCGATTTCGCGGCGCAGGTCTTCAGGGCTGGGCTGCGTCAGCGCCGTCAGGATGCCCAGCGCGCCGGCGTTCGAGACGGCCGCGACGAGTTCGGCGCGGGCCACCCATTGCATGCCCCCTTGCACGATGGGGTGCTCGATGCCGAGCAGGCGGGTAACTGCGGTTTGCAACTTATTCTCCTTGCGATACGGGATTGCGGTATACGGAGCAGTCCGGCGCCAGCGACAACGCGGCGCCGGTCACGGCTTGCAGCGCTTGTAGCGACCAGCCTTCGGCCATGCTGCGCACCACCAGCCCCGCCGCGGTGACGTCGATGACGGCCAGGTCCGTGTAGATGCGGTCCACGCAGCCGGGCGCGGTCAACGGGTATGTGCATTGCTCCAGGATGCGCGCGGCGCCCTCCTTGGTGCAGTGCTCCATCAGCACCCACACTTTCTCCGCGCCCGCGGCCAGGTCCATGGCGCCGCCGACGCCCGGAATCTGGCCGGGCGCGTCCACGGTCCAGTTCGCCAGATCGCCATTGGCGGCGACCTGGAAAGCGCCCAGGCAGGCGATCTGGATGTGTCCGCCGCGGATCATCAGGAACGACTCGCTGTGGCTGAACACCGAGGCGCCCGGCAGCAGCGTGACGGGAAACTTGCCGGCATTGATGACGTCGTAGTCCTCTTCGCCCGGCGCCGGCGCCGGGCCCAGCCCCAGCAGGCCCTGTTCGCTGTGTAGCATCAGCTCGCGGCCCGCGGGCACGTAGTCGGCGATCAGGGTAGGCAGGCCGATGCCCAGGTTGACGCAGGCGCCGTCCGGTATGTCGTGGGCGGCGACGCAGGCGATGTCCTGGCGGCTAAGTCTTGCGTTCATTGCGCTGCTCCACTAAACGATCCACGAAGACACCCGGGGTGATGATGTGTTCCGGGTCCAGTGAGCCCAGCGGCACGATTTCACGTACCTGGGCAATGACCAGCCTGGCAGCGCCCGCCATGACCGGATTGTTGATGCGGGCGCCGCGGTGATAGACCAGGTTGCCCCAGCGGTCCCCGCGCAGGCCCTTGAGCAACGCCACATCGCCCCGGATAGGATGTTCCAGGACATAGGTTTGCCCATCGATGACACGGGTTTCCTTGCCCTCGGCCAGCCGCGTGCCGGCCGCGGTGCGGGTATAGAACCCGCCGATGCCCGCTGCGCCGGCGCGGATCCGCTCGGCCAGCGTGCCCTGCGGCACCAGGTCCAGTTCGATCTTGCCCGCGGCGTACAGCTCGTCGAAGATCGTGCGGCCCTTCAGGCCGCGGGGAAACGAACACACCACTTTGCGGATGCGGCCGGCGGCCATCAGTTCGCTGACGATGTCATCGCCTACCGTGGCGTTGTTGGCAACGAGGGTCAGGCCCCGGACGCCGAGGTCCAGCAAGGCCTCCATGAGGTCGGCCGGACGGCCCGAGGATCCGAATCCGCCAACCAGGATCACCGAATCGTCTTTGATCCCGGCTACCGCCTCGGCCAATGAACTTACGCGCTTGTCAATCACAGCGGGCTCCCTGTTCAGTCAAGGTCATGGCCTTTCATGTCGACATTGCGCCGGGCCCGTTGGGCCAGGTCGCGCATGACGGGGCCGATCCGCGCAACGTCGTCGATCGGCTCGGCCGCCGGGCCTCGGCGCCAGCCTTCCATCGCCGCCAGGTGGCCGCCGCCCAGCTCGAAGATGCGGCCCGTGACGTCATGGCTGTCGGCACTGGCCAGCCAGACGATTGCCGGGGCGATCCAGCGCGGATGCCGCGCTTCGATCTCTTGGGCGCTACGTTCGCGGATGCCTTCGGTCATGCGGGTCTGGGCGTGTGGATTGATGGCGTTGACCGTCACGCCGTAGCGCTTGAGTTCGCGCGCCGAAATGATGCTCATGGCCGCGATGCCGGCCTTGGCCGCGCCGTAGTTGATCTGGCCGATATTGCCGTACAGGCCCGACGAGGACGACGTGTTGATGATGCGGGCGTTGACCGGCACGCCGGTCTGCTTGTACAGGTCGCGCCAGTAGGCGGCGGCGTGGCGGCTGGGCGCAAACGTGCCTTTCAGGTGCACATTGATGACGGCGTCCCATTCGGCTTCGGACATGTTGCACAAGGTGCGGTCGCGCAGGATGCCGGCGTTGTTCACCAGACCGTGCAGGCCGCCGAAATGCTCCAGCGCCGCATCGATCATGCGCTTGGCGCCCGCGAAGTCGGCCACGTTTTCGTGGTTGGCGATGGCCTGGCCGCCCGCTTCGACGATTTCGCGCGCCACGGCTTCGGCAGTGCTTTCGGCGGCGTCTTCGCCAGCGTTCTCGCCCGACCGGGACACGCAGAGGTCGTTGACGACGACGCGTGCGCCATGCGCGGCCAGTTGCAGCGCGTATTCGCGACCGATGCCGCGGCCGGCGCCGGTCACGATCACGACGCGGTCTTTACAAAGTTGGGTCATCAGGACTCCTTGGATGAGCTTGGATGTCGTTGCGCGCCGGGGCCGGCTGCGGCCTCGCGCGAATGTTGAAAGACGGGTGGGCGCTTTTCCATGAAAGCGCGGACTGCCTCTTTGTGATCGGGACTGTCGACGCATTCGACGTGGCGCGCGCATTCCCGGTCCAGCACGTCGGCCAGGCTCAATGCCGGGGCGTCGTTCAGGTTGGCCTTGATATGGCCAATGGCCGGTTGCGGACCCCGCGCCAGGTCGCCGGCGATGTCAGCCACTTCGGGCGCCAACTGTTGCACGCTGAACACGCCATTGAGCAGGCCCAGGCCCAGCGCCTCGTTTGCCGACAGCAGCGGCGAGCGCAGATAAAGCTCGCGGGCCTTGGCCGGGCCAACGATGCGCGGCAGGAAATAATGGCCACCGAAGTCGCCCGGCACGCCCACATTGGCGAAACCCGTGCGCAATCTGGCGGAATCGTCGCCGTAGCGCAGGTCGCATGCCAGCGCCAGCGACAGCCCGGCCCCGACAGCCGCGCCGCGGATCATGGCGATGGTGGGCTTGGGCATCCCGTGCAGGTGCTCGACGATGCGGGTTCGGGCGCGCATGGCGGCAATGCGCTCGGCGCAAGAGAGGGTGGGGGTCTCGGCGTGCCGGTTCATGCGCGCCACGTCGCCGCCGGCGCAGAATGCCGGCCCGGCGCCGCTCAGCACCACCGCGCCCACCCCGGGGTCGCGCCCGGCCGACGCCAGGGCGTCCAGCAGGGCTTCATACAGCGTGGGGCTGAGCGCGTTGCGGCGGTCGGGACGGTTCAGCGTCAACCACAGGACGCGTGCCTCCAGGCGGGCGATCAGTTCTTGCTCTTCTGCCATGACCTTCCAGGGTTGGGATCCGAAGGCTTGTATGTTGCGGCCTGTTTGCCCGCGCGCCCGCCCCGGGGCCTCGGTTCGCCGCAAAACAAGTCCGTATTGTGAACTCATGGTTCTCTCTGCCCATGAATATGGGCACAATCGGATCAGAGGCAGCGTCCGCTATATAGACTATCCAGAGGCGCGCCCACGGCCGGTTACGCGGCGAGGAGACTTTCATGCATCAATCCAGCAATCCGGACGCCGGTGGGGCGCCCGGCACGCAGTCACTGCAGCGCGCCATTGCCTTGCTGCGCATCATTGCCGTCAATAACCGTAGCGGCAGCCGTCTGGTCGACCTGTATCGCCGTACTGGTCAGGAGCGTCCCACGGCGCATCGCCTGCTGCAGGGCATGGTTGCTGAACGGCTGTTGCGTCAGGACCCGCAGACCAAACGCTATCACCTGGGTACCCTGGCCTACGAACTGGGGCTGGCGGCCGCGCCCAAGGTGGCGCTGCGCGACATCTGCCTGCCTTACCTGGACGCCATTGCCGAACACACGGGCGACACCGTGTTCCTGACCGTGCGCTCGGGCTTTGACGGCATCTGCGTGGCGCGCGCCGACGGTTCCTTCCCGATCAAGATGTTCGTGCACGACGTCGGCCGGCACCGTCCGCTGAATGTAGGCGCCAGCGGACTGGCCTTGATGAGCGCGCTGCCCGACGATGAGATCGACCGCATCTGCCGCATCAACGTCGAGCGCACCCGCCGCAAGAGCCCCCGGTTCACCGAGGCCGCCTTGCGCGCCAGTATCGACAGCACGCGGCGGCGCGGGTATGCCACCAATAAGGTGATGGACGAGCCACCGGTGCATTCGGTGGGCATGGCGATACGCTCGCCCGACGGCACGCCCGCGGCGGGCGTGAGTGTTTCCACGCTGGCCTCGCGCCTGGGTCACGATCGCCTGGAGATGGTGGTGCGCTGCCTGGACGACACGGTCAGGTCGATCGAGGCCGAACTGCGCAACTGCGTCGATCGCGATCGTGTGCCCTACGCGATGCCAAGCCTGGCGGTGGCCTGACGAACGCGCGCGCAGACCTTCCACGATGTGGACCACGGGCGGGGCGGCGGCACGGCGAAAATCGCCGATGTCCACGAAATTCCACAGCGTGGACCTATATCTGGATGCGGGGCGGGCGTGGGAAGCGAGACGCCGGCGCACCGTCTTAGACTGCGGACAGACCTAACCGGATGGGCACCCGGTTTCGACAATCCAACAATGTCCGCACTCTGAGGAGACTACCCAATGCTGAAATTCCATTCGTTCGGGAAACGGCTCGCTTGCCGCCTGGGCGCGGGGCTGCTTGCCGCCGGCTTCGTCCTGCCGGCCATGGCCGAATACCCCGCCGATCGTCCTGTCCAGTTCGTCTCGCCCTATGCCGCCGGCGGCGCCAATGATTACCTGACGCGCCTGATGGCCCGCTACATGGGCGAGGAAATGCACGCCAACGTCATCGTGGACAACAAGAGCGGCGCCAACGGCATGATCGGCGCGGCCACCGTGGTCAAGTCCAAGCCGGATGGCTACACCATCCTGATGGGCAACAGCGCCACGCACGGCACCAACCCGACGCTCTACAAGAAGCAACCCTACGACGCCAGCAAGGACTTTACGCCGGTGGCCATGGTTGCCTCGGTGCCGATCGTGATGGTGGTGAACGCGGGACTCGGCATCAATAACGTCCAAGAGCTTCTGCAATACGGCAAGACCCACCGCCTGTCGTTCGGCAGCAGCGGTGTGGGCGGCACCGGCCACCTGACAGGCGAAGCTTTCAAGGCCGCGTCGGGACTGGACATGGTGCACGTGCCGTACAAGGGCGATAGCCCAGCCGTGACCGACGCCATGGGCGGCCAGGTCGACCTGGCATTCGTAGGCACGGCTTCGGCAACCACCCAGCAATCGTCGGGCAGGATCAAGATCCTGGCGGTGGCTCATCCCGGCCGCACGCGTGCGCTGCCCGATGTGCCCACCATGGCCGAAGCGGGTTTTCCGGGTCTGGAATTCTCGCAGTGGTATGCCTTGTTCGCGCCTGCCGGCACGCCCGAAGCGGTGGTACAGAAGCTGAACGCGGCGAACAAGGTTGCGCTGGCCAATCCTGAAGTTCAGAAAAGCCTGGACTCGCAGTCGGCCGAAGGCACCTACCGCACGCCCGATCAGCTGCGCGATTTCTATCAGTCAGAGATCAAGCGCTTCGGCGACTGGATCAAGAAGCTGAACCTGTCGGCCGAATGAGGCCCGGCGGCGTGCCGCCCGCCGCGCGGGTCATGCACGCCGCTTGCGAAACATCTCGCTGACCATATCCGCGCCGCTTACCAGGGTGATGCCGGCCAGCACCATCGCCGCGCCGGCGACAAAGCCCGGATCCAGCGGCTCGTTCAGGATCAGCACGCCGAAGCTCACGCCGAACAGCGGCGTCATGAACGACAGGATGGACAGGCGCGACGCCAGGTAGCGCCGCAGCAGCCAGAACCACGCCAGATAGCTGGACAGGGCAACGACCACCGACTGGAACGCGACGCTGAGCACCGCGGCCTGCGTGTACCGGATGCCGTGATGGCCGGTGGCGACGGCAAAGGCCAGCAGGCCCACCGAGGCTACGGCCATCTGATAAAGCAGCGTCTTGGCCGGCGCGGCTTCGGACAGCGAGGTCTTGCGGATCGCCACGGTGGTGGCGCCCCACAGCAGGCCCGCCATCAAGCCCATCGCGTCGCCCAGCAGCATGTCGGGGGCGCCGGGCTGGCCCGCGTCCTGTCCGGACTTGCCCAGGAACGCGACGGCGATGCCGCAGAACGCGATCGCCACGCCCAGCCATTGCAGCGGCTTCATGCGCTCTTCGGGCAGCAGCCAATGCAGGCCCAGCGCCGCGAAGATGGGCGCGGTGTACAGGAACACGGACATGTGCGAGGCCGTGGTGTAGACCAGGCCCTGGGCGACAAACAGGAATTCGCCGGCGAACAGCAGGCCCACGATCAGGCCGGGCAGGGCGGTGCCGTCGGTGAAGGCGCGCGGGCCTTCGCGCCGCCATACCACCACGGCCAGCACCAGCGCCGCGAAGGTCGAACGCAGGGCGATCTGCATGATGGGCGCCACATCGTCGGCCACCAGCTTGATGGCGATCTGCTGAAAGCCCCAGCACACGCACAGCAGCAGCATGGCGCTGCTGGCCAGCGTGTCCAGCGGCTGGCGCAGCGGGGTTGCGGCCGCCGCGCTCACGGCAGTTCGGCGGGGTAGCTATCCAGCGCCAGGCCGATCTGCTGGCGCAGGTCCCATTCCGCCAGCGTGGACTGCACCGGCCCGAAGTAAGCGCCGTCGCGGGTGACGAACATGGCGGGCAGGTGGAAGACTTCGTAGCGCTCGACCAGTCCGCGGTTGTCGCCCGCGTCCACCCAGCACACGCGTTCCACGGGCAGCTCCAGCGCGGGCAGCGCATCGCGCGCGACGCGGCACGTGGCGCAGGTGCGGCTGTGGAAGACCAGCAGCGTGAGGCCGGGCGCGTCCAGCAGGTAGCGGTCGGCGGTGCTGTCGTTGAGTTCGATCTGTTCCATGATTTCCTGATGTCAGACGGCGCGCAGCACCCGGTCAAGTTCCAGGACCGACTGATACAGCACGCGGGTGCCGTCCAGCAGTTGGGCGGGTTCGATCCATTCTTCCGGGCAGTGGCTGCGGCCGTTCAGGCAGGGGATGAAGATCATGCCGATGGGGCCGGTGGGGGCCATGTACACGGCGTCGTGGCCGGCGCCGCTGGGCAGCCGCATCGACGCATAGCCGAGCTGATCGGCAGCGGCCTTGACCGCGTCCATGACCAGCGGCGAACAGTCCGTGGGCTGGGCGCGGCTGAGCGGGGTGAAGCCGGCCGTCAGGCGCAGCGCCTTCAGATCGCCGGCCACGCCCGCCATCAACGTTTCGGGGAAGGCATCCAGCACGGCGTTGCTGTCGCTGCGCATTTCCAGCGTCAGCTCGACGCGGCCGGGCACGGCATTGGCGGCGTTTGGCGTCATGGACAGCCGGCCCACGGTGGCCACCACATAATGCGGGTTGCCGCTGGCGGCGCTGGCCTGGCGGCTGGCGGCGTCGATGATGCGGGCGGCGCCCACCAGCGCGTCGCGGCGGATGTCCATGGGCGTGGTGCCCGCGTGGTCGGGCTGGCCTTCCACCACGATCAGCACGCGGCGGATGCCGACGATGTTGGTGACCACGCCGATCGGCAGCTTGCGGCTTTCCAGCACGGGGCCTTGTTCGATGTGCAGTTCGACGAAGGCGGCGGTCTCGCCCGTGCGGCGCAGCGGCGCGCCCAGCGCGGCCGGGTCGCCGCCGATGCGGGCAATGCCCTGGGCCAGCGTCTCGCCTTGCGGGTTGCGGGCGGCCAGCATGTCGGCGGTCAATTGGCCGCACAGCGCGCGGCTGCCCACGCACGAGATGCCGTAGTCGCTGGGTTCTTCGGACAGGAAGTCGATGACTTCGAAGGGGTGGTCGAGTTCGATGCCGTGTTCGCGCATGGTGTGCGCGACTTCGATGCCGGCCAGCACGCCGATGATGCCGTCGAAGCGGCCGCCACTCATGACGGTGTCGCAGTGCGAACCGGTGGCGATGGGCTTGCGCGACGGGTCGCGTCCGGCGCGCGTGCCGACCAGGTTGCCGCCCGCGTCCAGCCGCGTGGCCAGCCCGGCGGCTTCGAATTCGCCGCGCAGCCACGCGCGCGCATCGTCGAACAGCGGCGAGAAGGCGCGGCGCGTCCAGGGGACGTCGGGCAGGGTGAACTTGGACAGGGTTTCAACGCGGGCCCAGAGGCGGTCGGCGTTCAGGGGCGGAAAAGAGGGTGGTGTAGCGTGCGGCATGAGGCTTCCTGAAGATGCGCCTTGGATTATGGCATCAAAGGCGCCGCTGCCACGGGCGAAAGGAGACCCCGCCGCGGACGCATCGTCCAGGAAAGGCCGGCCCTTCAGTCGGCCCTGCGCCAGGAGGGTTCGCGCTTTTCCAGGAAAGCCGTCACGCCTTCCTTTGCCTCGGCGGTGCTGCGGATGGCCGCGATGCGTTCCACGGTGTCCGCGATAAGAGGGGCGTCCAGGGGCTTGCCCGCGAAGTCGCGCACCAGCCGCTTGCTGGCCTGCACGGCGCCGGGGCCGTTGGCGCAGAGGGTGCGGCAGATGGCCTCGGCGGCCTCGGCCAGTTGCGCCGCCGGCGCCACGTCGTGCACCAGCCCGAGCCGCAATGCGGTGGCGGTGTCGAAACGTTCCGCCGTCAGGAAATAGCGGTTGGCGGCGCGCTCGCCCATGGCCCGGATCACGTAGGGGCTGATGGTGGCCGGCAGCAGGCCCAGCCGCGTCTCCGACAGGCAGAAGTGCGCGTTGTCCGCCGCGATGGCGATGTCGCAGGCGGCCACCAGGCCCATGCCGCCGGCATAGGCGTCGCCGTTGACGCAGGCCACCACGGGCTTCGGGCAGGCCCAGATCGCGTGCAGCATGTCCGCCAGCCGCGCGGCGTCGGCGCGGTTCTCGGCGTCGGTCAGCGTGGCCATCTTGCGCATCCAGTTCAGGTCGCCGCCGGCGCAAAAGGCCTTGCCCGCGCCGGTCAGCAGCAGGACGCGCACCTGCGGGTCTTGCGCGGCCGCCGTGACTGCGTCCGTCAACGCGGCGATCAGGGTGTCGTCGAAGGCGTTGCGCATATCCGGGCGGTTCAGCGTCAGCCTGGCGATGGGGCCGTCCACGGCGAGGTCCAGCGGTGCGTTCAGCGTCATGCTTGGTCTCCTGATTGTTGATGATGGCTCAATATGTTCACACGGGTGATGGACAAATTCCAGGGTCGTTACGTCTGTTCCGGGCCGCGGCTGGGAATAATATTGAGTTATCCTCAAAAAAATAACGGAGAGAGACATGAGCCAGCAATCGGATGGTCAGGCGGATGGACAGGGCGCCGGTCAGCGTTACGCGTCGGTATTCCGGCCGGGGCTGTTCGATGGCAAGACCGTGCTTGTCACCGGCGGCGGCAGCGGCCTGGGCCGCTGCACCGCGCACGAACTTGCCGCCTTGGGCGCCGGCCTGGCGCTGGTGGGCCGCAAGCCGGACAAGCTGCAGGCGGCCGCCGACGAGATCGCGCGGATATACCCCGAGGCCGCCGGCCGCATCAGCACGCACGCCTGCGACATCCGGGACGAGGCCGGCGTGCGCGGCGCGGTGACGGATGCGCTGGCCCGGCACGGCGCGATCGACGGCCTGTTCAATTGCGCGGGCGGCCAGTTCCCCGCGCCGCTGGACCGCATCAGCTTCAACGGCTGGAATGCGGTGGTGCAGAACAACCTGCACGGCACCTTTCTGATGGCGCGCGAGGTCTACACGCAACACATGCGCCAGCACGGAGGCGCCATCGTCAACATGCTGGCCGACATCTGGGGCGGCATGCCGGGCATGGGCCATTCGGGCGCGGCGCGCGCCGGGGTGTGGAACCTGACCGAGACCGCCGCCTGCGAATGGGCGCATGCCGGGGTGCGCGTCAACGCCGTGGCGCCGGGCTGGATCGCCTCCAGCGGCATGGACAGCTATGACGAGGACTACCGCGCGGTGCTGCGCGAATTAAAGACGAAGGTGCCGCTGCAACGCTTCGGCACCGAGGCGGAACTGGCCGCGGCGGTGGTGTTCCTGCTGTCGCCGGCCGCCGCGTTCATCAATGGCAGCGTGATCCGGGTGGATGGCGGGGTGCCCAACGCGCGGCATTCCTGGACCCTGCAGCCGGCCGAGCGCGGCGAGGTCTACAACGGGTTTCCTCAGTACGCGCCGCCCTCGCTGTTTTCGGAAGACTGAAGGCGATGCAGGGCGTTTTGCACCTCGCCGCGGAACTGCGCCAGCGCCAGCGCGTTTTGCTGCGGCGGCTGCAGGGCCTGCCACAGAAAGCCGACAAGCTGGTCGGCGGTGGCGGTCACGTCGCCGCGCGCGCCGCGCAGGATGGCGTCCCACAGCACGTGTTCCATCGGGCCGTAGACCGCCGACCGCAGCAGCCGCAAGGGCATGTCCTGGCGGATGTCGCCGTCCGCCTGGCCCTGCGCCAGAATGCGCATCAGCGGCGCGGTGTAGCGCCGTTGCAGTTCGGCGTAGATCTCGCCGAAGTCATCGTTGCGGGCGCGGCCTTCGGACAGGATGAACGCGCACAGGCCCGGACCCTCGGCCAGAAGATGGCGCAGATACGTGTGCACCAGGTAGTGAAGCTGGGCCCGCGCGCCGTGTACATGCGGCAGGTTGTCTTCCACCTTGGCGATGATTTCGTCGTACCAGTCGCTGATCACCCGCACGCAGAGTTCGCGCTTGCCGCCAAAGTAGGTGAACACCGTGGCTTCCGACACGTCCAGCCGCTGCGCGATCTCGGTCGTGGTGGCCGCCTGGAAGCCGGCTTCCGAGAAGACCTGGCGCGCGACACGCAGGATGTCGCGGATGCGTTGTTCGGACTTGGCGCTGGCCGGCGGACGGCGCATCGGGACGGCGGGATTTTTTTCCATTCAGGCCAGGAAGTTGCGGAGGGGCGGGGCTTATTATTGAGCCAGGGTCAAGTTCAGGCAAGGCGGCGCGCGCAACCTTACGGCCGATCGCGCGGCGCCAAACCGGACCGCCCTGGAATAACCATGAAAACACCAGAGACAAACCATGCTTTCCAGAGCCGAATCCTATACCCAGCTCGTTTCCCGGTTCCAATGGCGGGTGCCGGCGGCCTATAACATCGGCGTCGACGCCTGCGACAAATGGGCCGACGGCAGCGGCCGCCTGGCGCTGATCTTTGAGAAGAGCGACGGCGCGCAGACGCGCTACACCTTTGACCAGATCAAGGCGCAGTCCAATCGGTTGGCACACAGCCTGGAGCGCCACGGCATCCAGCGCGGCGACCGCGTGGCCATCTACCTGCCGCAGGCGCCGGAAACCGCCGTGACACACATCGCCGTCTACAAGATGGGCGCGGTGGCGGTGCCGCTGTTCACCCTGTTCGGCGTGGACGCCATCCAGTACCGGCTGGCCAACAGCGGCGCGGCCGCGCTGGTGACCGACAGGGAAGGGTGCCGCAAGCTGCGCGAGATACGCGCCAGCCTGCCGGGGCTGAAGGTGATCTATTGCATCGACGGCGAGGGCGAAGATGGCGCCGTGCCTACGGGCGGCGTGTCTACGAGCGCCGTGCCTGCGGGCGCCGGGCGTACGGACACGGCGCACACGCCTGCCGCGCACATGGACGCCGCCTACGCGGACGCCGTGCCGTTCCATCCCGCGCTGGCCCGGGAGTCCGACGCCTACGAGCCCGTGCAGACGGCGGCCGACGACCCCGCGGTCATCATCTATACGTCGGGCACCACGGGCAAGCCCAAGGGCGCGCTGCACGCCCACCGCGTCCTGCTGGGGCATCTGCCCGGCGTGGAGATGTCGCACGAATTCTTCCCGGAAAACGCCGGGCTGATGTGGACCCCGGCGGATTGGGCCTGGATCGGCGGCTTGCTGGACGTGCTGCTGCCCGCGTGGCACCACGGCGTGCCGGTGCTGGCCCGGCGATTCGAGAAATTCGATGGCGCCAGCGCCCTGGAACTGATGGCGCGGCACGGCGTGACGCACACCTTCCTGCCGCCCACTGCCCTGAAGATGATGCGCGGCTGCGCCTGGCCCGACGCGGCCGGCCCGCGGGCGCTGCGGTCGGTGGCCAGCGGCGGCGAGTCGCTGGGCGCGGAACTCATCGACTGGGGCCGCCGCGTGCTGGGCGTGACCATCAACGAGTTCTACGGCCAGACCGAATGCAATATGCTGGTGTCTTCGTGTTCGTCGCTGTTCGATCCTTTGGCCGGGGCCATCGGCCGCGCGGCGCCCGGCCACCACGTCGCTATTGTGGATGACCGCGGCGTTGAAGTGGCGGATGGACAAGAGGGCGATATCGGCGTAAAGCGACCTGACCCCGTCATGTTCCTGGGCTACTGGAACAATCCCGAGGCCACCGCCGAGAAATTCGTGGGAGACTACCTGCTGACCGGCGACCTGGGCGTGCGCGACGCGCAAGGGTTCATCCGCTTCGTCGGCCGCAACGACGACGTCATCACCAGCGCCGGCTACCGCATCGGCCCGGCTCCTATCGAGGATTGCCTGATCGGCCATCCGGCCGTGCGGATGGCGGCGGTGGTGGGCGTGCCGGATGCCCAACGCACCGAAATCGTGATGGCCTATGTGGTGCTGAACGAAGGATTCGAGGGCGACGAGGCGCTGGTCAAGGCGCTGCAGGCGCATGTGCGGACCCGCCTGGCGGCCCATGAATACCCGCGCGCGATCCGCTTTGTAACCAGTTTGCCGACCACCGCGACCGGCAAGATTATCCGCAGGGAGCTGCGTGACGGAAATTATGCTTGACCGGTCTCACCCGGTGACAATCTCCTCCATGAGGATGGGTTGACGGGTTGCCCGGCGCTGCAAGTATGATGGCGCAAATTGCATACGGCCCCAGTCCAATTGGGGCCGTATCACCATTAGCCTTAGTATGGAGATAGCCCCAATGAATAAGCCTTTGGACGGGGGATTGGCAGCCTTGAACGTGCCCGCGTACGTCAAGCATCGCGGACTGATCGACTGGGTCGCCAGCTTCGTCGCGCTGGCCAAGCCTGACCGCATCGTGTGGTGCGATGGGTCGCAGGAAGAATACGACCGCCTTTGCGAACAAATGGTCCAGTCGGGAACCATGCGCAGGCTGAACCCCGCCAAGCGTCCTAATTCGTTCCTCGCGTGCTCGGATCCTTCCGACGTGGCGCGGGTGGAAGACCGCACCTTCATCTGCTCCGACCGCGCCGAAGACGCCGGCCCCACCAACAACTGGGCCGACCCCGCCGAAATGCGCGACACGCTCAGCGGCCTGTTCGACGGCGCGATGCGCGGCCGCACGCTGTATGTGGTGCCGTTCTCGATGGGTCCGCTGGGTTCGGACATCGCGCACATCGGCGTTGAACTCTCCGACAGCCCCTACGTGGCCGTCAACATGCGCATCATGACGCGCATGGGCAAGCAGGTCTACGACGTGCTGGGCGCCGACGGCGACTTCGTGCCCTGCCTGCACTCGGTGGGCAAGCCCCTGGCCGCCGGCGAAGCCGACGTGGCCTGGCCGTGCAACCCCACCAAGTACATCGTCCATTTCCCCAAGACCCGCGAAATCTGGAGCTTCGGCTCGGGCTACGGCGGCAATGCGCTGCTGGGCAAGAAATGCTTCGCGCTGCGCATCGCGTCCACCATGGGCCGCGACCAGGGCTGGCTGGCCGAACACATGCTGATCCTGGGTGTCACCTCGCCCAAGGGCCGCAAGTACCACGTGGCCGCCGCTTTCCCGTCGGCCTGCGGCAAGACCAACTTCGCCATGCTGATCCCGCCGCAAGGCATGGACGGCTGGAAGGTCACCACCATCGGCGACGACATCGCCTGGATCAAGCCGGGCCCCGACGGCCGCCTGCACGCGATCAACCCCGAAGCCGGCTACTTCGGCGTGGCGCCGGGCACCAGCGAGCAGACCAACTTCAACGCCATGGCCACGCTCAAGGCCAACGTCATCTTCACCAATGTGGCGCTGACGGACGACGGCGACGTCTGGTGGGAAGGCATGACCGACACGCCGCCGGCCCATCTGATCGACTGGCAGGGCCAGGACTGGACGCCCGACATCGCCCGCGAAACCGGCCGCAAGGCCGCGCACCCGAACGCGCGCTTCACGGCACCCGCGGCGCAATGCCCGTCCATCGACCCCGAATGGGAAAACCCCAAGGGCGTGGTCATCGACGCCTTCATCTTCGGGGGGCGCCGTTCCACCACCGTGCCGCTCGTCACCGAAGCCCGCAACTGGGTCGAAGGCGTCTACATGGCCGCCACCATGGGCTCGGAAACCACGGCCGCCGCCGCCGGCCAGCAGGGCGTGGTGCGCCGCGACCCCTTCGCCATGCTGCCGTTCTGCGGCTACAACATGAGCGACTACTTCGGCCACTGGCTGAAGCTGGGCAAGCAGCTTGAAGCCGCCGGCGCCACCCTGCCGCGCATCTATTGCGTGAACTGGTTCCGCAAGGGCCCCGACGGCAAGTTCGTCTGGCCGGGCTTTGGCGACAACATGCGCGTGCTGCGCTGGATGCTGGGCCGCATCGACGGCCAATCCAAGGGCGTGGACCAGGTGTTCGGCGTTTCGCCCAGCTACCAGGACATCGACTGGACCGGCCTGGAATTCAGCCCGGACAAGTTCGAACAGGTCATGTCGGTGGACGCCGCCGCCTGGCGCGATGAACTGGCGCTGCACCATGAGCTGTTCGGCCAACTGGCCCAGGGCTTGCCCGAGGAACTGCCCGCCACCAAGGCGCGGATCGAAGGCCGCCTGGCGGCCTGAGGCCGCGGGGCGACAGTCAGCCGTTGGCCAAAACCCGCCTGCGTTACGCGCAGGCGGGTTTTTTTGCGCCATCCGCGGGCAGCGCGGCGGCGGCGGGCACGGTGGTCGGTGGTCAGCCCGCTCCGCCAGAGGCGATGCCGTCCAGCGCGTTTGCGACGGCGTCGGGCAGGCGCAGCGTGGCCGCCGCCAGGTTCTCCCGCAGATGGACGGGCGACGAGGTGCCCGGGATCAGCAGGATATTCGGCGAGCGGCGCAGCAGCCAGGCCAGCGCCGTCTGCATGGGCGTCGCGCCAAGCTGCGTCGCGGCCTCGGTCAGAATGGCCGACTGCAGCGGGCTGAATCCGCCCAGCGGAAAGAACGGCACATAGGCGATGCCGTCGCGGGCCAGTTCGTCGATCAGGGTGTCATCGGCCCGGTGCGCCAGGTTGTACTGGTTCTGCACGCACACGATCTGGCAGATGCCGCGGCCTTCGGCGATCTGGTTCGCGGTGACATTGCTCAGTCCGATGTGGCGGATCAGGCCTTGTTGCTGCAGGCCGGCCAACACGGACAGCGGACCCTCGATGGATCCTTCGGCGGGACCATGGACGTCGAACATGGCGCGCAGATTGACCACATCCAGCACGTCGCGCCCCAGGTTGCGCAGATTGTCGTGAACGGCCCGGGTCAGCATCTCGGGTGTAAACGCGGGATTCCATGAGGCGTCCTCGCCGCGCACCGCGCCCACCTTGGTCACGATCACCAGATCGTCGGGGTAGGGCGCCAGCGCCTCGCGGATCAGCAGATTGGTGACATGGGGGCCGTAGAAATCGCTGGTGTCGATATGGTTGACGCCGGCTTCCACGGCCGCACGTAAGACCGCCAGCGCGGCGTCGCGATCCTTGGGCGGGCCGAAGACGCCCGGGCCTGCAAGCTGCATCGCGCCGTAGCCCAGCCGTTTGACCTGTTGCGAACCCAGTGCGTAGCTGCCGCTTTCGTCGATGAGGGACATGTTCTGCTTCCGTTGTGGTGAAGGGACGGTTGAAAGATAGATCTTCTTGGCGGTCTTGATAATCCAATACAATCCGGACAGCTTGTACGGATTTTGGAACAGCGATGACGGATCTGAATGATCTCAAGGCGTTCGTGGCGGTGGCGCGCGCACGCGGCTTTCGCGAAGCCGCGCGCACGTCCGCCACGAGCGCATCGCGGTTGAGCGACACCGTGCGCCGCCTGGAGGCGCAATTGGGCGTCCGCCTGTTCAACCGGACGACGCGCAGCGTGGCGCTCACCGAGGCCGGCAACGAACTGCTGACGCGGCTTGGGCCGGCCCTGACGGAAGTGGACGCGGCGCTGGACGCCGTCAATGGTTTTCGCGACAAGCCGGCGGGCACGCTCAAGCTCAACGTGCCATTGAGCGCCGCCCGGCTGGTCCTGCCTTCCATCGTTCCCGCGTTCCTCGCGGCGTATCCCGACATCCGCCTTGAGGTGGTGGCCGAAGAGAGCTTCGTCGATGTGCTGGCGGCGGGCTGCGATGCGGGCATCCGCTACGACGACCGCCTGGAATTGGACATGATCGCCGTGCCCATCGGCCCGCGCGTGCAGCGCTTTGCCGCGGCCGCTTCTCCCGCTTACCTGGCGCGCCGCGGCCGGCCGGAACATCCGCGTGATCTGATTCAGCATGCCTGTCTGCGCGGCCGCTTTCCCAGCGGCTCGATGCCGCCATGGGAGTTCGAGCGCGATGGCGAAACGGTGCGGGTCGACGGGACAGGGCCGCTGGTCGTGCAGATCGGCGGCGCGGTCGATCTCGCCGTCGATTCGGCCATCGCGGGCGCGGGCGTGGCGTATCTGTTCGAGGACTGGCTGCGCCCGCACCTGGACAGCGGGGCGCTGGAACCCGTGCTGGAGCCATGGTGGCCACGGTTTTCCGGGCCGTTTCTGTACTATTCCGGACGCCGCCTGGTGCCTTCGCCGCTGAAGGCGCTGATCGATTTCATCAAGACGCCCGCGGGCCGGCCATCGCCGTGACCCGGACGGGCCGGGCTCGCGCCGCAAGCCGCTTTTCATGCACAATCGGCCTATGCAACTCGACCCCGAAGACCTGGCCAAGATTTCGTCCCTGACCCTGGCCCACTACGAAGAGAACGCGGAATCGTTCGAGGCTGGCACGCGCGACCACGACGTCAGCCAGAACATTGCGGCCCTGCTGCGGCATATCGAAGGCGAGCCGCCCTACGACATTCTGGATTTTGGCTGCGGCCCGGGCCGCGACCTGAAGACGTTTGCCGCGCTGGGCCATCGGCCCGTGGGCCTGGACGGCGCCGCGCGCTTCGTGGACATGGCGCGCGCCGCCAGCGGCTGCGAGGTATGGCATCAGGATTTCCTGCGGCTGGCGCTGCCGGCAGGGCGCTTTGACGGCATCTTCGCCAACGCCGTGCTGTTCCATGTGCCGGGACAGGAACTGCCGCGCGTGCTGCGCGAATTGCGGGACGCGTTGCGGCCCCGTGGCGTGCTGTTCAGCTCGAATCCGCGCGGCGGTAACCAGGAAGGCTGGAATCGCGGGCGCTATGGCGCGTACCACGACCTGGAGGGTTGGCGGGCCTTGCTGGAACAGGCCGGTTTCCAGGAGCTGGAGCACTACTTCCGGCCCGACGGGCTGCCCCGCGAACAGCAGCCCTGGCTGGCGAGCGTGTGGCGGCGCCTGGACTAGGCGCCGCAGTGCATTCAATCAGACGGCGCGGTGGTACACCGCCTCGACGTTGTAGCCGTCGGGGTCCAGGATGAAGGCGCCGTAGTAGTGCGGGTGATATTGCGGGCGTAGCCCAGGCCCGCCGTTATCGCGGCCGCCGGCGGCCAGCGCCGCCCGGTGGAAGGCGTCGACCTCGGCACGGCTGCGGGCGCGAAATGCCACATGAATGCGCGGGGTGCTGGGCGTGCCCTGGTGGATCCAGAATTCGCCACCCGGGTCGCCCGCGTCATCGGGCTCACCGACGCCGAACCCCATGCCGGTCGCCAGCGCCTTGCGCGGCACATAGCCCAGGTTCGCAAGCGCGCTCAGGTAGAACGCCCGGCTGCGCTCGAAGTCGCTCACGTGAATTTCGATATGGTCCAGCATGCGTGTTCCTCCGTATTGCGGCTACCGTGGGCCGCATCCGTGACCGCGCTCAACGCGCTCCTGATACCCCGAGGTTCGTCCCCGAGACGTAGCTGGCTGCCGACGAGAGTAGCCACATCACCGAGGCAGCCGCCTCGATGGCGGTGCCAGGCCGTTTCATCGGCAATTGCGGCCCGATCTGTGCCAGTCGTTCCCGCGTATGGATGTCGGTATCGATGACGCCTGGCGAAACGGTATTGACACGAATTCCCTCATCGGCCACCTCCTGGGCAAGGCCAAAGGTCAAGGCTTCCAGGGCGCGCTTGCTCGCGGCGTAGTGCACGTTGCGTCCCGCGGCGCCCAGCCTGGCCGCTGCCGACGACATGTTGACGATGCTTCCACCGCGGCCGCCGTGGCGGGTCGACATCCGGCGGATGGCCTCGCCGCAGCAAAGAAAACTGCCCACCACGTTGAGCGCGAAGATGGCCTGCAAGTCTGGCGCCGTGATCGCGTCGACCCGGCCGATATATCCGCTCGTGCCCGCGTTATTGACCAGGGCGGTCAAGACGCCCAGATCCAGGTCGGTCTGGCGGAACATGTCGGAGATCTGCGCGGCGTCGGCGACGTCCGCCTGAACGGTCAAGGCCTTGCGGCCATGGCTGCGCACTTTTTCCGCAACTGCCTGAGCCTGCTGCTCATTGTTGCGATAGTTGATGCAGACGTCGTAGCCCTCGCGCGCTGCAAGCTCGCAAATCGCGGCGCCGATCCCGCGGCTGCCGCCGGTGACCAGAATGACGCCGAGGCCGGTTGTGCTGGAAGATTCTCTCATTGCGTGTCCTTTTCTGCGCTTCGGGGCATGGAGTTGAATTCCGGTATTTCAGCGGACCTGCGCGAGATCCGGATTGTCCTTCGCCAGTTGCTTCCATGAACGCACGTCGCTGGCGACACGTTCACCCAGTTGCTCGGGCGTGCTGGACTGTATGGTCAAGCCATCGCTCGCCAGACGCGCCAGCGAAGGATCGGCCAGAGCCGCCTTGGTGGCCTTGGACAGGCGGTCAATTACCGCCGCCGGAGTTCCTTTCGGTACGAACACGCCATTCCAGGTTACGAGTTCCAGGGCGGGGACGCCGGACTCGGCGAATGTCCTGACTTCAGGCAGCGCCGCGATCCGTTCCTTCGACAGCACCGCTATGGGTTTCAGCGCACCATTCCGGATGAAGGGCAGCAGCACCGGCGGCTGCCCCATGACCAGATTGGTGCGTCCGCCTATCGTGTCCGTCACAGCGGGGGCCCCGCCCTTGTAAGGAACGTGCAGCAGCTCGATGCCGGCCTGGGCGCCAAGCACGTTGACATATAGCTGCAACTGGGCGGAGGCGATGCTGATGCTCTTGGGCTTGGCCTGGGCGGCCTTGATCAGTTCTTCTGGAGAGGAGAATTTCTGGTCCGTGTTGCCCGCGATCATTTGTGGCGAGGTCAGGATCAGGCTGACGGGAGCCAAGGCCTCGGTCGGGTCGATGGCGGGGAAGGGCCCGAAGGTCATGGTCTGGGTCATCTGCCCCGTGCTGTACAGCAGGGTATAGCCGTCAGGGTCGGCCTCGGCGACCAGCCTGTTGCCGATATTGGTCGATGCGCCAGGTTTGTTCTCGACCACGACAGTCTGGCTCAATTCGCGCCCGAGAAGTTCGGCATACTGGCGCGCGACCAGATCTGTCGTGCCGCCGACCGCATACGGGACGATCATGCGGATGGGGCGGGATGGATACTCCGTTGCCGCGCTGGTTGATACGGCGGGATAGACGGCCAAGAGTACTGACATGGCGGCGCCCAATGCGCGCAGGGTATTTCCCATGTTGCTCTCCTTCGGTAGGTACGCAATGGTGCGACGGACAATCGAGGCGGCAGCGACCGGGTCAAGGCGTCCAGGGCAAGGGCGCCAGGGCTTGCGGATCGGTTACGACGTCAATGACGACAGGCAGCTCGCTCGCGCGCGCCTGCTCGAACGCGGCCGCGAACCCGGCCGGCTCGGTCACCCGAATTCCGGTGCATCCCATGGCCTGCGCGATGGCCGCGAAATTCATGGGCCGGTAGTGATAGATTTCCTCGGCCTTGCCGTCCGATCCTTCGTACGCGCTGAGAATCGAACGCGTACCCTGGGCCAGGCAGTGATTGTTGTTGACCACCGTGATGGTCTTCAGGCCCCAGCGCAGCGCGGTCTCCAGCTCCGGCAGGTGATACATGAATCCGCCATCGCCGGTAAAGCAGACGACCGTCGCTTCGGGAGCGGCGAACTTCGCGCCCAGCGAGGCCGGAAAGCCCCATCCCAATGAGCCCGCCGCTCTCAGGTAGCGCTGTCCTTCGTGACGTAGCTGCACATAGGTGCCGGTCCATTGCGATGAATAGCCCGTGTCCGACACCAGGATCGCGTCCGGCGGCAGGACTCCGCTCAGTTCAGCGCAAAGCCTTTCTGGACGGATGGGAACGGAATCGCTGGCGCCGGCCAAAGCGGCCGTTTCGTTCCACTGCCGCACAAATCCCTGGACGCGGTCCAGCCACGCTGGCCGGTCGGCTGGCGGGCAGGCCCGGGCCAGTTGTTCGAGAACGGTGCGGGGGTCTCCCGGCAAGCCCAGCGCGCCGGGATAGTTCCTGCCCAGTTGGGCGGGGTCGGCATCTATCTGTATGACCGGCACCTCCTGCCGTGGCAGCGTCCAGTTGTGGCTGACATGATCGCCGATGATGCTGCCGGCAAAAATCACCAGATCGGCGGCGTTCACGATCTGGTTGGCGCATGCGCGGGAATAGGTGCCGGCAACGCCGCCGTTCAAGGGATGCGATTCGGGCAAGACGGCTTTGGCATCCAGCGACGTCACCACGGGAATCGAGGCTTGCTCGGCGAACAGCCGCAAGGCTTGCTGCGCACCGGACGTGCAGACCCCTAGGTCTGCCACGATGACCGGCCGCTCGGCTTGCGCGATCAACCGTACCGCTGCTTCGATCAGCCGGCTTTCGGCCGGGAGGCGAAAGCCCGGCAGGGCCGAAAAAGGCTGCCGGGCTTGCGGGTAGCCGTTAAGCGTCGCGGCGGCTATGGCGTCTCCGGTGTGTCCCGCGATGTCGATGTGCACGGGGCCCGAGCGGCCCGTGACTGCTTCGCGGAATGCCTGTTGCAGTACGTGGGGCAGTTGTTCGATGCCATCCACGCGCATGCTGTTCTTGGTCGTGGAACGAAACATCGGCTCATGTGGCAACTCCTGGTAGGCATTGCGGTATTGCATCGCCGCGGGCTGCCGGCCGGTCATGGCAATGATCGGGGTCTGGGCAAGACAGGCATCCTGCAGGCCCGCCGCCAGATTGGCGGCGCCTACAGACTGCGCCATGCAGACGGCGGGCTTGCCCGTCACGCGCGCATAGCCGTCCGCCATGTAGGCGGCGGCGATTTCCGAGTGCGCCAGGACGCGGCGGATGCCTAGCTTTTCCATTTCTACCAGGGCGCGCCGGAGTATGGCGTCCATGAAGAACACGTGATCCACGCCGTGCGCTTGGAGCATCTCCGCAATGATGCGGCCGCCTGTGAGGGGAGTAGACATACGCTTCCTTGTGTAGTGAGTTTTCGATGACGTTCAGCAGGCTTCCGCGAAAGGCGTATCGCAGACTCCCGAGACTCCCGCGTTCACGGCAAAAAGCGCGCCAGCCAGAGGCTGCTCGCGTAGCGCTTGCTCGGTCAGCCCCTGGGTAGCAGTGGTGATGAAGAGCGTCTCGAGGCGATCGCCGCCAAAGGCGCACGAGGTGACGCCGGTGACCGGCAGCTGGATGGTCCGGTCCCGGCGCCCTTGCGGCGTATAGCGAACCACCTGGCCCGCGTGAATGTGGGCGCTCCACAGGCATCCCTCGGCGTCGACGGTCGCGCCATCGGGGCGGCCGGCATGGCTGGACATGTCGAGAAATGTGCGGGGGTTGTAGGGCACACCGTCTTCCGTGTCGAAGTCGAAGACCTGGATGGATTTCGCTGGCGTATCGGCGAAATACATCTTTTTGCCGTCGGGACTCCAGGCCAGGGAGTTCGGGATCGTGATGCCGGAAAGATGGGCGGTGGATGTGCCGTTGCCCAGCACGGAATACAGCGTGCCGGTGGGAATCCGGTCGCCATCGTTCATGCTGCCTACCCAGAATCTTCCTTGCCTGTCGCACTTGCCGTCGTTCAGGCGATTGTTTGGCAAGGCCGGTTCGGGGTCGAACCAGGCTTGCAGTCCGCCGGTCTCCAGGTCGAGGAAATGCAGGCCGGACTTGAGCGCGAGCATCAACCTTCCCTTGCTGGTTTCGCAGAAGCTGCCTATCAGTTCCGGCAAGGGGAAGGTCCGCACCACACCGCTACCCGGAGCGTACGCGTGGAGCGCAGGCTTGCGGACATCGATCCAGAACAGCGACTTGCGCGATGGCGACCACAGCGGGACTTCGCCCAGCCGATCAGCGCTTTCGACAACGACATGGACTGCGCTCATTTTTTTCCTTCGATATTCGCGGCAACGTCTTTCCACATTGCTTGTTCTGTCTGGATGTATTGGGCAAAGTCCTGCGTGTCCAGAAACGCGGCTTGCGCATCCGCGGCACTCAGTGATGCCTGCACCTCCGGCCTGGATACGATTTCCCTGACGCTGTCAGAAAGCCGCCGGATGATTTCCGGAGGCGTTCCGGCGGGCGCATGCAAGCCAAACCACGAGGTCACGATGGCCTTGGGATAGCCCTGCTCGGTCATGGTCGGAATCGCAGGCGTGTTGGAGCCGCGTTTTTCGCCGAACGTGGCCAGGCCTTTCAGCTTGCCTGATTGGATAAGTGCGGTCACATTGGCGGCGGCCAGCACCGCCATAGACACGCGACCGCTTACCAGGTCCGGGATAATTGGGGGAGCGCCCTTGTACTGGACTGGCTCGACGTCCAGGCCCGCCTGGCCCAGGAATAATTCGGCCGCCATGCGTTGCGTCGATCCCGTCCCCGGGCTTCCATACTGCAAGGGCGGATTGGACTGGCTGCGGGCAAACGCCACATAGCCCGCCAGATTCTGATAGGGCGCGCTGGCGGGCACCACCAGCACGTTGTCCGTCAGCGCGAAGCGCGCCACCGGCGCCAGGCTGGCCGGCTCCCAGCGTCTGCCGGTCTCCACATATTGGTTGATCGCGAACCATGGGCCGCTTACCAACAGGGTGTAGCCATCGGGCTTGGCCCGGGCCACCCATTCCGCGGCAATGTTCGAGTTTGCGCCGGGCTTGGATTCCGCGATGAACGGTTGGCCCAGCGTCCGGGCCAGTTCGTTCAGCACGATTCTGGTGACCACATCGGCGGCGCCGCCGGCGGGATAGGCAATGACCACAGTTATGGGCCGTTCCGGCCATGTCTGGCCGGCGTGGCCCGATCCTGGGAATGCGTACGATGCCGCCAGGATCAAACCGGCGAACATCCGTTTGATACTCACCATCTACCTGTCTCCTCGATTTCGGCCGCCGCGCTTCTATCGAGCGCGTCGCGCGCAGGGGCGTGCTACTTCATGCCGGATTCCGGTTGGTCTTTAGTTGTTGGGCGGCGCGCGGACGCGTCCTGTTTTTCCTCCAGCAGGCGTAGCGCAAAATTCTTCGAGGCGGCCATGATGTGCCGGGCCGCTGCTTCCGCCGCCTGCGGATCGCGACTGAGCAAGGCGCGGCCCAGATCGTGCCAGTAGCGGTTGGCATCCTGGCGGCTCGCATACGAGGAAATGCCCATGTAGCAGTAGTGCCAGAGCATCTTCTGGCGCAGATTGTCGATAAAGGCGCGGGTGTAGCGGTTCTGGATCAGCGCATACATCTGCGAACTGATGGCGTTGGTCATTTCCTTGTATTCACGCTCATCGCAGCCGGCGTCTGTCTGCTTGATCAGTTCATCGATGTCCGCCTCGATTTTCTTCAGCAAGTCCAGTTCGCCGGTCGACGCAACATGCCTGACGCACAGCCCGAACATATCGGCGCGCGCCTCGAAAAGGTCCCTGATCTCTTCAAGCGTGGGTTCGACGATGCGCACGCCGCGCCAAGGCAGGATCTCGATCAGGCCATCGCGTTCCAGCACGCGGAAGGCTTCTCGGAGAGGCGCGCGGCTGGTCCCCATCTTGAGCGCCAACTCCTGCTCTTTGAGCCGCTGACCGGGCAGGTAGACACCTTTCAGGATGTCCTCGGTCAGCGTGGTGACGATCTGGTCGGGAAGGGAAAGAAACTGTACTTGGCCCACGTTTGATACTCCGTTTATGCCGAGGCGCGCTGTTGCCGGCGCGCATACGATGGTCCGAATTCCCGCGTTGTCGCGAACACTTCGGGCAGCGGACGACTGTTTTCCAAGGTCAACCAAAGTCGGTACAGGTGGCGGCGCAGCTCCGGCTCGTCGTAATCCACATACTTCGTGCGCGAATGCAGGATCGAGTAGTTGTTGCCGATCTGGATGTCGCCGGGCTGCATGCTGAACGCCAACTGCAAGGCGGGATCGGCGCAAAGCCGATCGAAGATGTCCAGGGCCTCGGTCTGCTGCGGCGTCAGTCGCGGGATATCCGGGAAACGCTGCGCGGTCACGATGTAGCGCCGCTTGTAGAGCACGTTCAGGTATCCCAGATGTTCCGTGAAGATGGGAACGACCTGAACGTTGTTTTCGTTCAGGTTCTGGGCACGGGAATCGAAGTAGAAGGGCTGCTGCAGCACCGCCGCAAGGTCGGGGCGCTCTTCCAGGATGGCATTGAACAACGCGGCCGCGCTGACAAGTTTGCTGATCCCGCCCTCCTTGGCGGTGCGCAGGCAAAGCAGCATGAAGACGTCGCCGCCGTCATTGTGGAACTTCAGTTCGTCGTCGGTTTCGTAGCCGCGGGCCGTATCGCTGCTGGCAATGGTCTTGCCGGTGTTCGTCACGCTGTGCAGCAGGCTGCCTGTCCGGTCCTGCGGTTCGGGCGTCCCCAAATATTGGGCCAGCCCCCAGATCACGCGCTTGCATGATTCCGCGCCCAGGCTGGCCGGGTCCAGGCCGCGCAGCACGGTGAAGCCGCGCCCGCCTTCGAGTTCCTGTTGGATGCGCTGGAAGCGCTCTGCCAGCGCTGCGAGCGGGAAGTCGTCCTTGGTGATCTCGAACAACGGGATATCCCGGCTTTCGCAATGGCGAGCCGCGGCCACCACTTCCTGAATCTCGGTGTCCGTGAGCCGCTGGCACCAATTTTCCTGAGGGCCCAGCTCTTCGCTGCGCCAGACTCCGGGCCCTTCCAGTTTTGTCAGAAGCATTTCAGGTCTCCTATCCGCTACATGGTTTGTTCTTTTGTTGGATTGTCGACAATCAAACAATTGAATCATATAGGTGAATACCCGTTGTTCGAGCGTGGGTCCGGCGCGCTGCGTTTATCTGTTGGATCCGACGGCTCCAGCGCCTTTCTGTGCAACACCCGGCCCGTTGCGGCGCATCAAGGTCGCCAAGACCGGCCCACCGTCGCTATGCCAAATTCGAGGGCTATCGCATGCCGAGGCTGCCTACGCTCACAAGCGCAAGCCGGTGCCCATCGGTGCCTCACGGCTGGGGAGAAACGCGCCGGCTGTCAGCCGGCTGACAGCCAGGCTCGAGGGCCTGCAGCTACACTCTCGGGGTTCCCGCGCCGATGGCCGCCGGGCCGGTCCCGCGCAGAGGCAAGGCGGCCGGCAGGCGGCCGCGCTTCCAGTCTCCCGTCATGTCGCAACCCGATTCGTTCAATCTGAAGCAGATCGCCGTGCCGGCGTTCGGCCCGTCGCTGCTCTATGGCATCAGCAACGGCGCCATCCTTCCCGTGATCGCGCTCACCGCGCGGGACCAAGGGGCGTCGGTGGCCGCCGCCGGCCTGATCGCCGCCCTCATCGGGGTCGGCTCGCTGCTCTCCAACATTCCGTCCGCGCTGATCACCGAACGCTTCGGCGAGAAGCGCGCCATGGCGGGCGCGGCCGTGTTGAGCGTGATCGGCCTGCTCCTCGTGATTGGCGTGCCCAACCTCTGGGTGCTGGCGCTGGCCATGCTGATGCAGGGGTGCGCGCAGTCGGTGTTCCAACTGGCGCGCCAGAGCTACATGATCGAGGTCGTGCCGCTGGTGTACCGGGCGCGTGCCCTGTCCACGCTAGGCGGCACGACCCGGATCGGCACCTTCATCGGCCCCTTCGCGGGGGCCGCGCTGATCCATTTCCTGGGGCTGGACGGCGCCTATTGGATCGCCGTCTGCGCCATGCTCGGCGCGGGATTCATCGCCATCAAGGCGCCCGACATCGAGCCCTCGGGCCGCGCCAGCGCGGGTGCGCCGCGCGCGCGCATGGGCGAGGTCGCGCGCGACCATCGCGGCGTGTATGCCACGCTGGGCGTGGGCGTGATGCTGATCAGCGCGCTGCGCGCGTCGCGCCAGGTGGTGATTCCGCTGTGGGCGGACCATCTCGGCCTGGACGCCACCACCACCTCGCTGGTCTACGGGCTGGTCGCGGCAGTCGACATGTCGGTCTTCTATCCGGCGGGCAAGGTGATGGACCAGCGCGGCCGCCTGTGGGTCGCGCTGCCGTGCACGCTGCTGATGGGGCTGAGCCTGATGGCGATCCCGCTGACCGGTGGCGTGACGAGCTTCATCCTGGTGTCGGTGCTGCTGGGCTTCGGCAACGGCATCGGATCGGGCATCGTGATGACGCTGGGCGCCGACGCCGCGCCGCCGGGCGCGCGCACGCAGTTCCTCGGCATCTGGCGCTTCATGGCCGACATCGGGTCAAGCGGCGGGCCGGTGGCGCTGTCGGTGCTGACCGCCCTGGTGTCGCTCGGCGGCGCATCGTTCGGCGTTGGCACGCTGGGTTTGGTGGCGGCTGGCGTGTTCTGGCGCTGGCTGCCGCGCCGCGCGCGGGCTTGAGTGCTTCGCGCTGGTAGCGGGAGCGGTCCTTGTCGGGAGCGGTCCTTACTGCTGCCTGCGACAGATCCTGGCAGCAGGCTAAGCCGGGGCCTCGAAGACCGCATCCCTGCATCGAGTCACGCAGGCGGCCTGTTCAGGATGCGCTCATAGTGAAGCAGGTCTTCCGGCGAAAAGCAGCAGAAGACCACCTCTTGAACCGGCGAGTCCTTGGACAAGCTTTCGCGGACGCTTTTGACAGCAACTTCAGCCGCCAATTCGATGGGATAGCCGTAGATCCCGGTGCTGATGCTCGGGAACGCAATCGAAGCGACTGCTTTTTCTTCCGCCAGTTCGATGCAGCGGCGATAGCAACTGGCCAGCAACGCCGGTTCCCCGCTTTCCCCGCCCCGCCAGACCGGGCCGACCGTATGAATGACGTAGCGGGCGGGCAGACGATAGCCTTTGGTCACCTTGGCATCCCCCGTCTTGCAACCGCCTAGCAGCCTGCACTCATGCACAAGGTCCGGGCCCGCGGCGCGATGTATCGCGCCATCGACGCCACCGCCGCCAAGCAATGAGGAGTTTGCGGCGTTGACGATGGCGTCCACTTGAAGCTTTGTAATGTCGGAGCGGATTGCACGCAGGGTGGTGGGCATGATTTCGGTCCTCGTGATGTGAGGGCGGTCGCTGCTGCAACCAGGAAGCAGCTTTGCACGCGCAAAGGCTGCGTTCGCCATCACGGTAAGACGCTGGCGGTGCTATCGCGAAAGCCGTTTTCCCACGCCAACGGATCCGGCCATTACCAGGGAAGAATTGTAGTCCGACGACCGCTGCGGGTCGCGATCGGAATTCTCGAAAAGGTTGCTCGGGCTAGGCGCGAAGAGCCCTGGCCTGGACGGCTACCGGCGTCGCAATGGGCTTGCGGCGCAGTTCGACCACCTGCGCCGCGCCAACGGCGCGAGCCCGCAATTGGCCACAGCCGCCGTCCACATCCTGCCCGGCGCTATTCCTTACCTTGGTTAGCACACCACGGCTTTGCAGAGAGCGGACGATCTCGCGGATGCGCTCGGAACCAGGGCGCTGGTAGTCATCCCCGTCAAGACTATTGAAGGGAATGACGTTGAGCACGCCGTACTTGCCCTTGAGCAGACGCACGACTGCATCGAGTTCGTCGTCGCCGTCATTGATGCCTTTGAGCAGCGTCCATTGATACTGGATCGGATAATCGGTGTCGCGCGCGTATTTCTCGCCAAGCTCGATCAGTTCTTCCGGCGCAATTTTTGGAGCGCGTGGCAGCAGGTGTGCGCGCAGTTCGGCCTTGGTCGTGTGCAGCGACAGCGCCAGCGCGGGCTTGATGCGTTGTCGCGGCAGGGCTTCGAACACGCGCAGGTCGCCCACGGTGGAGAACACGAGATTCTTGTGGCCGATACTGCCTTCGGTGCCGAGCAGGTCGATGGCTTCGAGCACATTGTCGAGGTTGTGCGCCGGCTCACCCATGCCCATGAAGACGACTTTCTTCACCGCGCGCAGACGCCGCGCCAGCACGACCTGGGCGAGGATTTCCATGCTTGTGACCTGGCGGATCAGGCCGCTCTTGCCGGTCATACAGAAGCGGCAGCCGACCGCGCAGCCGACCTGGGTAGAGACGCAGAGTCCGTCGCGCGGCAACAGCACGCTTTCCACCATCTGCCCGTCGGCAAGTTCGACGAGCAAGCGCGAGCCGTCATTGCCGGCATGTTCGGAGCGGACCCGAGCAAGGCCGTCCAGTTCCGCCGTCAAGGCGGGCACGGCGTCGCGCAGCGCGAGAGGCAGAAAGTGCTCCGCGCTCCGGCGCCGCGTGCCGGTGTCGAGCGCTTGCCCGTTCAGCCAGACGCGCATGACCCTGCCACGATGGACGGGCAGGGCGCCGAGAGCGGCGAGGCGTTGGTCGAAGTCGGAGTGGCGCATGGGGGCGGAGTTTACTCTGGTGCTTGGAAGGGGCGGGAGGGGAGTGCTGCCGGGGTTTTTAAGGTTGAGAATTGCCGGCCGGTCTCTTATCGGCCATGAGCGGACGCTGGCTCTCATGACTCCGACTTCCGAGAGCGCAGGGGTACGGCATCTACTAGCCGTTGAGCAAAGACAACGGCACGGCGATGTCCAGCCTAGCGACCGCCGAGGCGAAGTAAAGAGACACAAACGCCTTATCGGGAAATTTCGTGGGCGCGCAGGAAACTTAAGACAGCAGAGGAGACATACGCCGCATTATCGTAGCGCGATCGGTTGCGTAGAGATGATTCGCCAACAATTTGAGAAGCACCTCCTCCACTTTACTGGCGTCTCCATTGGGAAGCCGCTTGGCAAGCTTCTCACAAGCTTCCCATACATATTTTTTGTTTGGCTTTCTGGGGAGCGCGGGGGGTAGAACACCGAGATCCGCCTTTACAAACTGAAGCCCGGGGAGGTTGTAGTGGGCCCGGAGGGCGTTCCTTACCTCAGTTGTATTTTGATCCAAATACTGCGCCAGCCCAACTTCCGGTGTGACAGTGAGATAGGAAATTGAAGCTCGCTCAGTATCCCTGATCGCGATAACGTCAGGCTGCACTGCGTTGGCCAGACTGGGCTCTGCATCCGCATCCAGCAAGACGAAACATCGAGTAATCGCGGGAACCAGTGCTTTTTGGTGCTTAAAGAAGCGAAGGACGTTAACGAAACCTCCAACTGGGACGGATTGGACCGATGGGTGTGGAGTTAATCCTTTGTAGAGAGCATGGCAAACCTTGCCAACCAGATGATCTACTATCACCTTAGCCGCATCATCCTCAACGTAGATGATCCGATCTGCGGCATTTTCTTCGCCATATGCGAGCGCCCCCAGAACCATCGATGGGAAGCACTTGTCCAGACACGTGATGTTGCCTTTGCCATCGTTCTCCAACAGCAGCAATCGTTGTTTGCCCGCTTGTTTGATGAGGGTTGCCGAGTGCGTAGAAACGACAATGGTCAGTTGTTTACTTTCCGCGACGTCATCCAGATGGCGTAACAATGCCACCTGTGCCATCGGGTGTAGCGCGAGTTCCAATTCGTCAATTAATACCAGTGAGCCAGCGGGGCAGTCCTTCAACATTCGGAGCAGTTTAATAATGCAAAGCTCACCAAGACTAAAGTTCTTCTCTGAAGCATAGCTCTTACCCGTTTGCCCCGGCCGAGCAGGAAGTTCGAGGAGAAAAGCGTCATTCCCAACGCCACGTGACAGATTGATCGTCTTCAGATGACTAAAGCGTTGCGTATCGAAGATGCTATTCGCCCCAGCAATAATGGATGCGTGCGCGGCACGCACACCTCGGGGCTTGAAATCCTCTGGACGCGGCTCAATGCGTCGAGCATCCGCTGCGATATAGAGAACCCCAGGGTAGCCTGCGCCTTTTAGCGCATTTGCGTTAGCCCTCGGCAGAGGTGTCCAGCGTGTACCGCTGTACTTGTATTTGACCTTGACGCCATTGATGTCGTACTCCACAGAAGCGCCAGCGACCGAGTCGAGGCTACTCGATTGAGTCGATACCTTGAAGTGCATTGGGAACGCATTGCGCTCACCGATTCGACGCATACAAGCTAACAGCGACGTTTTCCCCGTGCCGTTCGGCCCAGTCAGTAGCCAAACGCCTCTTTCCGGAACAATGAAATCCAGCGTGTCGATATGCTTAAGATTCTTGATTGAAATCTTCACTGGCATCAAGTCACCACTTATTACGTTTTCTGCGTGACCGCGAATCCTACCACCGAATCTTGGCTACATGTCTGTTCCCCTCGTCCGGCGCGTAATTACACTGCGGACCTGACTAGCTGCTCCCGCGCGTCCAATGCCGATCCTGAATAATGTCCCTGTCTTATGGGAAGATTGAGCACCGCCACTGGTCAAGTTGATTGCGTACTCCAGCAGCGGGGAGTGTGTGTCATCAAAAAGGTCCGGGACGTCGGTTGCGGTGTCATCTGTTCTTCCGCAAGGCGGGGGGGCCTTGATTGAGCGATAGCGGCCCCTGCCGTCGATGTCAGAGCAACCATAAAAGCGCAAATGACAATTCCGATGAGTTCGCTCTCTACTCACGCCACGCCTCAATCGGCCCGAAACCGCACCGACTCAATCGTCCGCAGACTATGTCCATGCACCGGCGAAAGAAGTGGTCGCTCAGCTCGTGTTGGCTCGGAGGCGCGCAGTCCCTCGTCTACGTCCCAATGCCTAGCCGGCGTGACGCCGGCATTCTCCGTTCTCGGCACTTCTCAACGGCTTCTTTGGGTCGGAAGCTGCCGTTCACAAACGACGGCTTCCGACCCAAAGTGGAAATCGGCTACGCACGATTGAGCCCCGAAAAGCTGACCCTCAGGGCGCGCACACGTCCAGTCGCTGCGCGTCAACCTAGACAAACGACGTAGCCCCGCCATCCGCGCCGACTCCGAGTGTCCAGAGGTACTTGTCGAAAATGCGGTCAGCGAACCAACGTTCTTTGAAAACCGCCTTTGCCTCGGCATGCACATCGGACGGGATGCAAGTCCACGCGAGCTGGCGAGGCAGGTCGACAAGCGCTTCCGCCAGAACGCCCTTGTGCGCGTCAAGCTGATCTTTCCAGACTGCCGCATACTGCTCGTAGTCGACACCCAATTTGCCTCGAACGCCTCTGAGGCGGCCGAGTGCATCAACTGCTCGCTTGTCCAGTATTCGCACCTCGTGCTCGCCTGCAAACCATAAGAACTTCGTGGCTGCCGACAGCAGATTGGTTCCAGTAATGCTCTTTACCGGCGCGACCTTGCCCAGTTCAATCGCGAGAGTGTGTACCTTGACTTCGGCATGCTCCGCGCTTTGAGCGGCGGCCGTTAAGTGCGCTGCCGCCGTCACCCATCGTTGGCTGCTCGAGTGCGGATTGTCCTTTTCGGTCTTGAATCCGCGGGCTACCATGTACTTCGCCGCGAGATCTCCCAGGACAAGGGCATCAATTACCCGAGAGCCGTTTTTTCTCAGCTCTTTCATGAACTTGCGGTCTGTCATGAACCATTGATTGGCATAGGACAGCGCCGAGTGCTTCATCAACCAAGGCGCGCTTACATTTGATTTTGTCTTCGTCGATTTCATTGATCTCCCTTCGCAGAATCTGGTGAAAACGTGGAGCGCACGCCACCGGCGGACGGCCGGTGTGATCATCCGACCCGTAAGCAGACTGATGCAAACAGCCTGCTCCTGGCCGCAACCGGACATTGCCGGAGGCCAGCTTTTCGGCTCTACTCCCCGGGGCAGCCTAAATGCCCCTACGAGATGAAAGCAGACGAGATTGTCACGAACACAGAGAACAGTACAGGTCTTGACGCGTATTTTGCCGTCATTGAAGGCCCCGCCTTGGCGACCGAACAGGACGCGCTGGATCTGTTGGGCGAAATCTATGGCAAGGAGGTCGATGTCATTGTCGTCCCCGCCCATCGTTTCACGCCTGAGTTCTACGACCTCAGCAGCAGACTCGCCGGCCATTTTTTTCAGAAAATGCAGAATTATCGGGTTCGTCTCGTGATCCTCGGAGACATCTCTGTCCACGTAGCGGCGAGCAAGGCGCTCCGTGACTTTGTTGGCGAGACCAATCGCATCGGCCATCATTTGTTCGTGGCTGACCGGGCCGAACTAGAGGACAAGCTCCGCCGGAAGGGTTGATCCTCTGCCTTGCGGACGGAAGTTCAAAGAACTTCAACACCAGGGCCGCACACCCGCATCCAAAAGCAAAGAAGCCGCGCATTTCGCGCGGCTTCTTTTTTGCGGCCCGGCAGGCCTCAATGCATCTGGCCGTATCGCCCGGCGTTGAAGTCCTGGATGGCTTCCACGATTTCCTCTTGCGAGTTCATCACGAAGGGACCGTAGCCAACCACCGGCTCATCGATCGGCTCGCCGCTCAGGATCAGGAACACCGCGTCGTTATTGGCTTCGACGGTGACGTCCTCACCCTCTTGCGAGAACAGGGCCAGTTGCGCGTCGCGCGCGACCGATTCGCCGTTGACCAGGACGGTGCCGCGCAGCATTACCAGCATGCTGTTGCGGCCCGCGGGGATCGGGAAGGTCGCGGACTTGCCGGCGGCCAGTTTCACGTCCCACACGTCCATCGGCGTGAAGGTGCGCGCCGGTCCGGCCTGGCCGGCGTAGCTGCCCGCGATCACGCGCAGAGATCCAGCTTCGTTCGGCAGTGCGACCACGGGAATGTCCGCGTTCAGAATGCCCTGGTAGCCCGGCGCCGCCTTCTTGTCCTTGGCGGGCAGGTTGACCCAAAGCTGCACCATTTCCAGCTTTCCGCCCGAACGGGTGAAGGCAGGGGAATGGAATTCTTCGTGCAGGATGCCGGAGGCGGCCGTCATCCATTGCACGTCGCCGGGGCCGATGACGCCGCCGTTGCCGGTGGAGTCGCGGTGTTCGACTTCGCCGCTGTAGACGATGGTCACGGTTTCAAAGCCGCGATGCGGATGCTGGCCCACGCCTCGCGGCTGGGTAGCGGGCTCGAATTCGGCCGGGCCGGCGTAGTCCAGCAGCAGGAAGGGGCTGGTGTCGCGGCCCTTGTCGTTGTACGAGAACATGGAGCGCACCGGAAAGCCGTCGCCCACCCAGTGGGGACGGGGGCTGGCATGCAAACCGAGGATCTTCTTCATGGTGGTGTTTCCTGTTGCGCGGCCCCATCGGAGCCGTTCGTCATAACAATGAAGATAAGGGCGGAACGCTGTTGGCGGTAGTCCCCCGTGCTGGTAAGCACTGTTCCATGGATCGGACGATGGGGCGGCCGGCGCTTTTTCGGAAGTATGCTCCCGGCATGGAAACATGCATGGACAGCGCCCCAGGCCGGGGCGACGAACAGGTTTGGGGTTTTGCCCCGGTGGCATCCGCTGGCGCGCGCGTGCTGGTGCTGGGATCCATGCCCGGGGTGGCGTCGCTCAGGCAGGCGCAGTATTACGCCCATCCCCGCAATGCGTTCTGGCCGCTGGCCGCGCGCATCTGCGGCTTTGATCCGGTGCTGGACTATCCCGGCCGCCTGCGGGCGCTGCAGGCTTGCGGGATCGCGCTGTGGGATGTGCTGCGGGCCTGCGAACGGCCGGGCAGCCTGGACGCCGATATCCGGAACGATACGCTGGTGCCCAACGATTTCCGGGAATTCCTGGGCCGCCATCCGGGCATCGTCCGCGTTTGCTTCAATGGGGCGAAGGCCGCCGCCGTCTACCGCCGCCACGTCCTGCCGGGACTGGCGGGCGTTTCCTTGCAGTACGTGGAGCTGCCATCCACCAGTCCCGCCCATGCGGCGGCGTCTTTCGAGCAGAAGCTGGCGGCCTGGGCGCCTGCACTGAAAAGCCTGGATGAGTAACCGGCGCCAGGTCTGAACAGACCGGACGATATCCGGCGCCCACTCTCCTGAACCGCCTGCACAAATGCCCACCCGACGTGAAAAAACGCGGGGAAGGGCTGCGCACACGGCCCCCGCATGCCACTAACCTGTCCCCCATTGATGGATATCAACACTCTATATAACTACAGGTGATAAGTTAATTTCCGTAGCAGATATACGTTTCGGAGTTTAACCATGCACACCCCAACCAGCCCCCCGGAAACGCCTCTTCCGGGCAAGCGAGGCTTCCTTAAAGGCCTCCTCGGGCTTGGCGCTTCCGCCACCCTCATTCCCATCCACGCGGAAGCCACCCCCGGCATCAACGGCCAGCCGCCGCGCCGCCCCGGGATCCCGGGCAAGCGCTATGGGATGGTTGTCGACATGCGCAAGTGCATCGGCTGCCAGTCCTGTACGGTGAGCTGTTCGCTGGAGAATCTGCCTCCGGTCGGGCAGTTCCGCACCACCGTCCTGCAATACGAGGTCACCCCCGATACCGGCGGCCCCTGCGCCATGGTGATGCTGCCGCGTTTGTGCAACCACTGCGACAAGCCGCCGTGCGTGCCCGTCTGTCCCGTGCAAGCCACCTTCCAGCGGGAAGACGGCATCGTGCTGGTCGACAACGAGCGCTGCGTGGGCTGCGGCTACTGCGTGCAGGCCTGTCCCTACGACGCCCGTTTCATCAACCACGAAACCCAGACCGCGGACAAATGCACGTTCTGCGAACACCGCCTGGAAGCCGGCCTGCTGCCGGCTTGCGTGGAAAGCTGCGTGGGCGGCGCCCGCGTGATCGGCGACATGAACGATCCCGACAGCGCCATCTCCCGGCTGCTGGTCGAACACAAGGCCGACATCAAGGTGCTCAAGCCCGAGATGAAGACCGATCCCCACGTCTATTACATCGGCCTGCCCGACGCGTTCGTGCACCAGGTCGATGGCCAGGCGGGCGTGCGCCTGGCTGGCGGCCACTGAGCCCTTGAAGGAGACACTCATGCAAATCTCTGAATTGCTCACGCCGGTCTACGACGCCGCCTGGCTGCCCTGGGCCGTGCAGTACTTCTTTCTGATCGGCATCAGCGCCACCACGGCGCTGACCGCCGCCTTCGCGGCGTTCGGGCGCGCGGACTCTCCCGCGCGCCGCTTGCTGCCGGCCGCCGTGACGGTGCTGCTGGTCAGCGCCATCGCCGCGCCCGTGTCGCTGCTGGCCGACCTGCACCAGCCCGGCCGCTTCTGGCACTTCTATGCGCATTTCACGCCCTGGTCGTGGATGTGGCTGGGTGCTTTGCTGCTGCCGGTGTTCGTGACCCTGGCCTTGCTGTTCTGCGCGGCATGGTGGTGGGGCCGGATGGGCTGGGTGCGCGTGGTGGCCGTGGCGCTGGCCCTGTCGGCCTTGTCCATCCTGGTCTATACGGGCGCCGAAGTGATGGTGTTGCGTTCCAGGCCGCTATGGCACACCGTCTTTCTGCCGGTGAACTTTGCGCTGACGGCATGGCTGGGCGCGCTGGGCGCCATGTTTCTGGTGGGCCGCTGGCTGCCGGGCGGCATGAAGGCCTTGCCGGTGGACATGCTGCGCTGCCTGAGCGTGACGGCCGTGGTGCTGATGGCACTGGGCGCGGGCGCCTGGGCCTTGCTGGGCCTGTTGGGGCTGGATGCGTCGTTCGCGGCCGCGCTGAAGCTGTTTTCGGAATACCCGATCTGGCGCATCAGCCTGGCCGGCGCCGTGATCACGGCCTTCTGCATCATCGCGCTGCTGCAGCGCCCGTGTCGGACGCTGGCGGCGCCGCTGCCGTCGGCCGCGCTGGCGCTGACCATGCTGGGCGCGGCGTGGATCTTCCGCTGGGTGGTCTTCATGAGCGTGCAGGGCGTGCCCAAGTACGGCGCCGGGCTCTATCTGTATGACATGCCCTGGGGCAGCGATGGGCTGCTGGGCATGGTGGGCGTGCTGGGTCTCTGCGTGGCGCTGATCGCCGCCGTGACCTGGGCCCTGGAGCTGTTCCCGGCCCGCGCCCGCGCCGTGGCCGCCTGACCCCGGCCGCAAGACGAAAAAACATGGAAATGAAAGCAATGAACAAGCAACACGAAGACGACAAGCGCCGCCCGGCGGACGACGGCCCGGACCTGCCGCGCGATGAGGCACGGCGCAAACTGATGGTGCGGGGCGGCGTCGTGGCCGGCGGCATGGCGGCCTTCGCGGCCGGTTATGGCGAGACCGTGGCCAAGGCCGTCAAGGGCCTGGCGCAGGGCACCGCCGGTGTACCGACGGCGCATGCCGTGCGTGGCAACTCGCTGACGCCTGAATTCCGTATCGATCCGCTCTCGGGCGCGCTGAGCGCGCAGCCGGACCAGACGGTCAGCCCGTCGAGCTGTCTGGGCTGCTGGACGCAATGCGGCGTGCGGCTGCGCGTGGACACGAAGGAAAACCGCATCCTGCGCGTGGCCGGCAATCCCTATCATCCGCTGGCGACGACGCGGCCCGCCGCGATGGAGACGCCGGTGCGCGAGGTCTACGCGCAGCTGGGCGGCGACAACGGGCTGGAAGGGCGCGCCACGTCTTGCGCCCGGGGTTCTGCCATGCTGGAACAGATGAACAGCCCCTTCCGCGTGCTGCAACCCATGAAGCGGGTGGGCGGGCGCGGGGAAGGCAAGTGGCAGACGATCACGTTCGAACAGCTTGTGCAGGAAGTGTGCGAAGGCGGCGATCTGTTCGGCGAAGGCCATGTGGATGGACTGCGCGCCATCTTCGACCGCGAGACGCCGCTGGACCCGCAGAACCCCGAGTACGGCGCCAAGGTGAACCAGTTTCTCTTCACCGACGCGTCCAACGAGGGGCGCACGCCGTTGATCCAGCGTTTTGCCGCGCAGTCCTTTGGCACCGTCAACTTCAGCAATCACGGTTCGTATTGCGGACAGAGTTTCCGCGTGGGGGCGGGCGCCGCGATGGGCGACCTGAAGGGCATGCCGCACGGCAAGCCCGACTGGGACAACGCGCGTTTCGGCCTGTTCATCGGCGCGTCGCCAGCGCAGTCCGGCAACCCGTTCCAGCGCCAGGCTCGGCAACTGGCCGAGGCCCGCGTGCGGCCGGAAGCCTCCAGCTTCACGTATGTGGTGGTGTCGCCCATGTTGCCCGCGTCCTCGAGCCTGTCGGCGGGATCGGGCAACGAGTGGGTGGCCGTCAACCCGGCCGGCGACCTGGCGCTTGCGATGGGCCTGATCCGGTGGATCCTGGACAACGAACGCTTCGACGCCCGCATGCTGGCGCAGCCCGGCCCCAACGCCATGAAGGCGGCGGGCGAGGCGGCCTGGGCCAATGCGACGCACCTGGTGGTGGCCGAACCCGGCCATCCCCGCCTGGGCAGTTTCGTGCGGGGCGCGGACATGGGATGGGCGCGTCCGGCGGACGCGGACGACAAATGGGAGGACGTGTATGTCGTGCGCCTGCTGGACGGGACGCTGGCGCCGCACACGGCGGCCACGCCGGCCGAGCTGTTCGTCGATGAGGCGATTCCGATGTCTGGCATGGCGGGCGCGCCGCAAGCGCTGCGCGTGCGCTCGTCGCTGAGCCTGCTGCGCGAGGAATCGCGCCGCAAGACACTGGACGAATACGCCGAGCTGTGCGGCGTGCCGGCGGGCAAGATCGCATCGCTGGCCGAACGCTTCACCAGCCACGGCAAGCGCGCCGTGGCCGATGCTCACGGCGGCACCATGAGCGGCGCGGGCTTCTATACCGCCTATGCCATCGCCATGTTGAACACGCTGGTGGGCAACCTGAACGTGGAAGGCGGACTGGTGCTGGATGCCGGTCCTTTTCCGCCGTATGGCGCGGGCCCGCGCTACAACATCGCCGGTTTCGCCAACAAGGCGGCCCCCAAGGGCGTGGCGCTGTCGCGCAACCGTTTTCCGTACGAGAAGTCCAGCGAGTTCAAGCGCAAGAAGGCGGCGGGCCAGCCCGCCTATCCGGCGGCGGCGCCGTGGTATCCGGCCACGGGCGGGCTGAGCTCTGAGATGCTGGCGTCCGCGCTGGCGGGCTACCCGTATCGCGCCAAGGTCTGGTTCAACCACATGAGCAACCCCGTATACGGCATTGCCGGGTTCAAGAGCGTGGTGCTGGACAAGATGAAGGATCCGGGCATCCTGCCGTTGTCGGTGTCCATCAACCCCTTCATCAACGAGACCAATGCGCTGGCCGACTACATCGTGCCGGACACGGTGACCTACGAGAGCTGGGGCGTGTCGGCGCCGTGGGCCGACGTGGTGGCCAAGGCGTCCACCGTGCGCTGGCCCGCCGTGCAGCCGCGCGTGGCGCGCACCGCCACGAATGAACCCGTGTGCCTGGAGACCTTCCTGATCGCCTGCGCCAAGCGGCTGGGCATGCCGGGCTTCGGCGCCAACGCCATCTCGGACAAGGACGGCGCCAAGTACGCGCTGGACACGCCCGAGGATTTCTTCCTGCGCGGCATGGCCAACATCGCCTTCGCGGCGGGGCGGCCGGTGCCCGAGGCCAGCGACGACGACATGGCGCTGACCGGCGTGGACCGCTATGGCCCGCTGCTGCGGCAAAAGCTCAAGCCAGGCGAATGGCGCCAGGTCGCCATGCTGATGAGCCGCGGCGGCCGCTTCGACAGGATGGAGGATGCCTGGGTCGAAAACGGCCCGGCGCGCCATACGCGCGCGGCTTACGCCAAGCCGCTGCATGTCTGGAGCGAGGAGCTGGCGGGCTTTCGCCACGCCATGACGGGCGAACGCTACAGCGGCTGTCCGACCTGGTATCCGTCGCGCCTGGCGGACGGACGCGATGTGCGGGCAGAGTATCCGCGGCAGGACTGGCCGTTCCTGCTCAGTTCGTTCAAGTCCAACCTGATGAGTTCGATGTCGATCGGCGTGAGCCGTCTGCGCCAGGTGCATCCGCACAATCCGGTGTCGATCAACCGGCAGGACGGCGAGCGCCTGGGCATCCGCAATGGCGACGCGGTGCGCATCGTGACGCCGGGCGGCGCGGTGACGGGGCTGGCGCTCTTGCGCGACGGCATCCAGCCGGGCGCGCTGGGCATCGAGCATGGTTATGGCCATACCGAGCTGGGCGCCCGCGCGCATATCGTGGACGGCAAGCCCATGCCGCACGATCCGGCGCTGGCGGCGGGCGTCAACCTGAACGACCTGGGTTTCGGCGATGCCACGCGCGGCGAACATGCCAACGTCTGGATCGACTGGGTATCCGGCGCGGCGGTGCGCCAGGGCCTGCCGGCGCGGATCGAACGCGTCTAGGCGGACTTGGCGCACGGGGCCGGCCCGCGTGCGCGCTAGCGCACCACGGTGTCGGCCACCAGTTCCAGCCCGTCGGCATGGATGCCGACATCGGGCAGCACACCGCTCAGGTCACCCGGCTGGGCGGTGGCGCCGCCCGACCGGCTGATGCGGATCTCCACCCTTACCTTGGTGGCGCGAGACAGGGTGGCCTCCGGCGACATGGAGGTGCTGTCGTCCAGCACGAAGGCGCGGGGCAGGTCCGACACCCGCATCCGCAGGATGGCAAGGGGCATGCGCGAGCCTTCGACGGGCCGCGCCAGGATGAAGACGGTATCGGTGGGCCGCACCTGATCGCGCAGCGCATCGGCGATGCGGGCGCGGCCGCCGATGCGGGCGGGCGATGCCGGTGGCGCGGAGCCGCCAGCGGAAGACGTTGACGGAGTGGAGGCGCCAACGGAGGAAGTTGACGGAGCGGAGGCACTAGCGGCGGACGTCGACGGCTCAGAGGCGCCAGCGGCGGACGTCGAGGGGGCGGAAACACCGCCGGACGTGGACGGCGCAGGGGCCGCCGAGGGCGCCGCCGACGCGCCCGCGGCCATCGATCTGGCCTGCGCGATATTGGTCTGGATCTGCCGCGCCGCCTCGGAGTCCGGCGGCAACAGCGTCTGCAGGCGCTCCCAATGCACCAGCGCCTCGGCCGCATCGCCTCGCCGCAGCGCCATCATGCCCGCCAGCGCCAGCGCCTTGGGCTGGTCCGGTTGCGCGTTCAGCGCTTGCGCGACCGCCGCGATGGACGCCTCGTCGGGCGTGCCCTGTTTGGCCGAGAGCAATGCATCGGCCAGATCGGCCAGCACGTCCGGCTGGCCGGGCACCAGGCGCAGCACCTGCTGGTAGGCGGCTACCGCATCGGTGTAGCGGCCCAGCGTTTCGTAGGACCGCGCCAGCATGTACCAGCCGTCGGCGTCGTCGGGGGCGGCGCGCAGGCGCTGGGCCAGCGCGTTGATCGCCAGCGCCATGTCCTCGCCGGCCTCCGGGGCGTGAGGCTCGGCCGCCGGCGCCATGGTGACCGTGGCCGCCGCGCGGGGGTTGCCCAGTTTTCCATACAGCAGCACCGCGGCGACCGGAATCGCCACGCTGAGCAGGCAGGCGGCCGCAATGCCGGCGCGCTGCCCGGCCAGGGGAGCGCCGCGCGTGCGGCGCAAGGCCAGATCCTGCAGCAGGTCGCGCTGCAATTCCTCTTCGGCGCGCGCGTATGCTTGCGAGGTCAGGGCGCCGTTGTCGAGATCGCGCCGCAGTTGTTCGCGTTGCGCCAGATAAAAGGCGCGCACGTTGGCATCGGACGCGGGTTGGGCGGCGGGCGCGCGACGCAGCAGCGGCGGAATCAGGCAGAGCAGGGTGGCCAACAGCAGGGCCAGGACGATGAGCCAGAGCGCGGTCATGAGCCGGAGTCCAGAAAGCGGGCGGCGCGGGCGCGTTCGTCCGCGGTCAAGGGCGGCCGGGCGCCAGCGCGGCGCTTCAGGGTGCGCACCAGCACCGCGAAGCCCAGCGCCAGGAGGGCGAAGGGCCCCAACCAGAGCACCCAGGTGATGGGTTTGAAGGGCGGGTCGTAGCGCACGAAATCGCCGTAGCGCGCTTCGAAGAACTGCATGATCTGCGCGTCGGTCTTGCCATGGGCAAGCTGGTCGCGAATGAGTTTGCGCATGTCCAGCGCCAGCGGCGCGTTGGATTCGGCCAGCGTCTGGTTCTGGCAGACGAGGCAACGCAGGCCATGGGCCAGTTTGTCGGCGCGCTGTTCCTGCGCGGCGGTCAGCGCGGGCTCGGCCGAAGGTTCGGCCCCGGCGGCCGGGCTGGCAAGCAGCGCCGCCGCCAGCAGCAGCAGGGCGGCGAGCAGGGTGGCGTTCAGGACGGAGCGTGGGGCGGACGGCGCGTTCATTGCAGCGACTCGATGACGGGCTGGAGACGGGTGCGCCAGAGCTCGGGCGTGATCAGGCCGAGCTGCTTGTAGCGGATCCGGCCATCGCCGTCGATCACAAAGGTCTCGGGCACGCCGTAGACGCCGTATTCGATGCCGACGCGGCCATCGACGTCGCTGGCCGACGCGATGTAGGGATTGCCGTTGCGCGCCAGCCAGTCGCGCGCGTCATCGGGCTTGTCCTTGTAGTTCAGCCCATAAAGCGGAATGTTATGGCGCTGCGCTACCTCGCGCAGCACCGGCAGTTCTTCCTTGCAGGGCCCGCACCAGGAGGCCCAGACGTTCAGCAGCCACACCTGGCCGCGCAGCGACGCGACGTCCAGCTTCTGGTCCGGTTCAAGCAGGATCGGCAGGCCGATGGCGGGGGCGGGCTTGTCTATCATGGCCGACGGCACCGCGCGCGGGTCGCGCGACAGGCCCATGGCCAGGAACACGGCCATGGCCAGGAAGGCGGCAAGCGGCACCAGGTAGCGCAGCATCAGTAGCCCTCCCGCGTGGCTGGGCGGGTGTCGGGCATGGCGGCGCGCGCGCCCTTGCCATCCTGGCGCGCCTGCGCCTCCTGCGCGCGGCGGTAGCGCCGGTCGCTGGCGGCCAGCAGGCCGCCCAGCGCCATCAGGATGCAGCCTGACCAGATCCAGGTCATGAAGGGCTTCACCTGGATGCGCATCGTCCAGGCGGTGTCGCCCACGGGATCGCCCAGCGCCACGAACAGGTCGCGGCTGAAGCCGCTGTCGATATCGGCCTGGCTCAGCGCCATGTCCTGCACGGTGTAGAGCCGCTTTTCGGGGTACAGCGTCACCACCGGCTTGCCGTCGCGCGTGACGGGAACGACGGCGCGCTGCGCGCTGTAGTTGGGGCCAGTGGCGGGGCCCACGCTGGCGAAAGTGAATTGATAGCCGCCGGCCTCCTGGGTGGCGCCCAGGTCCAGGCGCAATTCCTGCTTGACCTCGTAGCCGTTGGCCAGCGTGACGCCGGCGATGAACACACCGATGCCCGCGTGCGCCAGCAGCATGCCGTACCAGGCTCGGGGCTGCCGCCCCAGCCGCCGCAGCAGGCGGCCGTCGCCATCCGTCAGCCGCTGCCAGGCGTGCGTGGCGGCGCTGGCCACCGACCACGCGGCCAGCCACAAGCCCAGGATGATCATGGGCGAGCCCAAACGCGACGGCCCGGGCATGGCCAGCGGCGCCAGCACGGCGGTCAGCACGCTGACGGCGAACGCCACGCGCAGCCGCCGGCCCAGCTCGGGCACCTCGGCCTGTTTCCAGCGGGCCACGGGGCCCACTCCCATCAGGAAGATGGCCGGTGTCATCAGCGGCACGAAGACGGCCTCGAAGTAGGGCGGTCCGATGGAAATCTTGCCCCATTCCAGGACGTCCAGCACCACCGGGTACAGCGTGCCCAGCAGCACGGAGCCGGCCGCCACGGTCAGCACGACGTTGTTGGACAGCAGCAGGGATTCGCGCGACAGTAGCGAGAAGCCGCCGCCCAGCCCCACGGTGGGCGCGCGCCACGCGTACAGCGCCAGCGATCCGCCCACGACCAGCGTCATGAACGCCAGGATGTACAGGCCGCGGCCGGGGTCCACCGCAAAGGCATGGACCGAGGTCAGCACGCCGGAGCGGACCAGGAAGGTGCCCAGGATGCTGAGCGAAAACGTGCAGATGGCCAGCAGCACGGTCCAACTGCGGAAGGCGCCGCGACGCTCGGTGACGATCAGCGAATGGATCAGCGCTGTGCCCGCCAGCCAGGGCATGAACGAGGCGTTTTCAACCGGGTCCCAGAACCACCATCCGCCCCAGCCCAGGACGTAATAGGCCCAGGCGCTGCCCAGCAGAATGCCGATGGTCAGGAAGGTCCAGGCGGCCAGCGTCCAGGGGCGGACCCAGCGCGCCCACAGCGCGTCCAGTTCGCCGGACAGGAGCGCGGCAATGGCGAAGGCAAAGGCCACCGAGAAGCCCACGTAGCCCATGTACAGCATGGGCGGATGCACGATCATGCCGGGGTCCTGCAGCAGCGGGTTCAGGTCGCGGCCGGCCATCGCGGGCGGGATCAGGCGTTCGAAGGGGTTGGACAGGAACAGCAGGAACAGCAGCAAGCCCACGCTGATCCAGCCCATCACCGCCAGCACGCGTCCGGCGAAGGGCAGCGGCAGGCGCCGGCTGCACAGCGCCACGGCCAGGGTCCACGCCGTCAGCAGGTACTGCCACAGCAGCAGGGATCCTTCATGGCCTCCCCAGACCGCCGCGAACCGGTAGGCGGCGGGCAGGTCGGCGTGCGAATTGCCCGCCACGTACAGCACCGAAAAGTCGTTGTCGACGAACGACCAGGCCAGGCAGGCGAAGGCCAGCGTGGTCAGGCCGAACTGGCCGATGGCGGCGGGCCGCGCCACGCGCAGCCCCGCCTGCCAGCCGGTGGCCGCGCCGATCAGGGGAAGGATGCCTTGCGCCAGCGCGACCAGCAGCGCCAGGATCAGGCAGAACAGGCCGATCTCGGGAATCATCGGGCCTCCACTCGCATTGCGTTGGCGGCGCCGGCGCGCTTGACGGCATCCGCAGCCTCCGGCGGCATGTAGTTTTCGTCGTGCTTGGCCAGCACCTCGGTGGCGCGGAAGACGCCGTCCGTGCCCAGCTTGCCGGCCACCACCACGCCCTTGCCTTCGCGGAAAAGGTCGGGCAGCAGGCCCTGGTAGGTCACGGGAACGGTGTGGGCGGTGTCGGTCACGGCAAAGCGCAGCGTCAGGCCATCGGCCTCGCGCCGCAACGACCCCGCTTCGACCAGCCCTCCCACGCGGAAGCTGCCGCTGTGGGGCGCTTCGCGGGCCACGACCTGGGTCGGGCTGAAGAAGAACACCAGATTGGACTGCAGGGCGTTGAGCACCAGCACGGTGGCTAGCGTCAGCAGGGCCAGACCCGCGCAGATGGCGAGCGCGCGGCGCTTGCGGGGGGTCATGGACGGTTCCTTGCGCGGGAGTCCGTGGCGGCGCCCAGGCGCCGCGCGGTCCGGCGGCCGCGGCGCCAGAGCACGAACACCTCCAGTCCCATCAGCGCCAGTGTCACGCCATAGGCGCCCAGGATGTAGGGGCCGTGGCCCTGCAGCGAGAACAAGGTATCCCAGCTCATGGAGCCTCCCGCCCAGTGCGGCCAGTTTGCGCGGCGCCCGTCTGGATGGCGTCCGGTCGCACGGCTCCCGTTTGCACGGCGCCCGCTTGCACGGCGCCCGGCTCACGTTCGGCGATGATGCCGCGCACGCGCGCCAGCGCCACCGCCGCGCTGTACAGCCAGAACGCCGCCACCATCAGCAGCATGGCGGTCACCATGACGCGCGCCATGCTGGGGGCCGTGGTCAGGTTGATGGAGGCGCCCTGGTGCAGGGTGCTCCACCATTGAACCGAGAAATAGATGATGGGCACGTTGATGACGCCGGCCAGCAGCAGGATGGCGCCGCCCCGGTCCGCGCGCCGGGTGTCGTCCGTGGCGGCCTGCAGGGCCATGAAACCCAGGTACAGGAACAGCAGGATCAGCTCGGACGTCAGCCTGGCGTCCCACACCCACCACGCACCCCAGGTCGGTTTGCCCCACAGGGCGCCCGTCCACAGGGTCAGGAACGTGAAGAGCGCGCCGGTGGGCGCCAGCGCGCGCATCATCATGAACGACAGCCGGGTCTGAAGGATCAGGCCCAGCGCCGCATAAGCGGCCATGACCAGATACAGGAACATCGACATCCAGGCCGCCGCCACATGGATGAACAGAATGCGATAGACCTCGCCCTGCTGGCTGTCGATGGGGGCAACCACCAGCCCCGCGTACAGGCCGGCGCAGGCGAACAGGGCGGCGCCCAGCGCCAGCCAGGGAATCATCCGTCCGGCCAGCGGATAGAACAGCGCGGGCGACGCGTACCGCAGCCAGCTCGCGCGCGGCGGCGCGGCTTGGCGGGAGTCGTAGGCGGAGTGGTTTTGCATCGAGGTCTCTTCAGTCCAGCGCCACGCGCAGCGCCGCCGCGGCGCTCCACGGGCAAAGCAGTATCGCCAGGCACAGGCAGGCGCCCAGCAGAGAGAGTTGCGGCCCCGCGCCCAGGCCCGCATGCGTGGCCGACACCGCGCCCGCGCCAAAGATCAGCACCGGCACATACAGCGGCAGCACCAGCAGCGGCAGCAGGGCGCCGCCGCGCAGGCCCAGCGTCAGCGCCGCGCCCAACCCGCCCACCAGCGCCAGCGTGGGCGTGCCCAGCAGCAGCGACAGCACCAGAACGCCGATCGCCTGCGGCGACAGGCCGAACTGCAGGGCCAGCACCGGGCTGGCCAGGATCAGCGGCAGGCAACTGCCGAACCAATGCGCGGCCAGCTTCACACCCACCAGCAGGGGCAGCGGATGCGGGGACACCAGAAGCTGTTCCAGCGCGCCGTTGTCGTAGTCCTGCGCGAAGGGGCGATGCAGGCTCAGCAGGATGCCCAGCAGCGCGCAGACCCACAACACGCCCGGACCGATCGCCAGCAACAGGACAGGATCGGGGCCGACCGCCAGCGGAAACAGGGTGCCCGCGACGATGAAGAACAGCGTGGCGCCCAGCGTGTCCGCCGGTCGCCTCCAGGCCAGCCGGACTTCACGCAGCGCTAACTGAAACAGCGTAGCCAGCATCCGCGTAGTCATCCATGTTCAGGGTTTGGGTGTGCGACGCGGGCGTGCCCGGCGATCGATGCGAGGCGACGACGGCCGCGCCGCCCTGCGCCAGGTGCGCGTCCAGCGCCTGGCGCAGTTGGTCCAGGCTGGCCGCGTCCAGGCCCGCGTCGGGCTCGTCCAGCAGCCACAGCGGCTTGGCGCCCAGCACCACGGCGGCCAGCGCCATGCGGCGGCCCTGGCCCTGTGACAGGCGGGCAGCGGGCGTATGCAGACAGGCGCCCAGGCGCCAGGCTTGCAGGCCGGCGGCGATGGTGTCGTCGCATTGCGGCGTGCCTGCCACATGCAGGGCGCAGCGCAGGTTTTCCAGCGCGGTCAACTCTCCGCGCAGGCCGTTGCCGTGTCCCAGGTACGCGGTGCGCGCGAAATGCGAGGACGGGTCGCGGCAGATGTCGTTTTCCAGGCAAAGCACGGTGCCGCCCAGCGGCCGCAGCAGACCGGCCAGCATGCGCAGCAGGCTGGTCTTGCCGCTGCCGTTGGCGCCCTGCACATGCAGAAGCTGGCCGGCGTGCAGGTCGAAGCCGATCGGGCCCAGGCCGTCGGGGCCGCCGCGCGGGCACGTCAGCGCCCGCGTGGAAAGCACCGGCGGCGGCGCGTCAGCGGGGAGCATGCGCCACTTCCTTGGGCGCCCCGCTGGCCGGTGCCGCATCGGAAGTCGAGCCTGGCGGAATGTGCGGCAGGGTGTGCGCGATGCCCTTGTGGCAGTCGATGCAGGTCTTGGACTTGTCGGCCAGGTAGGTCGAATGCATGTTCTGCGCGCGCACGCTCTGCCGCGTGAAGTCCATGTATTGGTAGTTGTGGCAGTTGCGGCATTCCAGCGAGTCGTTTGCCTTGAAGCGCGCCCATTCGCGCTGGGCCAGTTCCAGACGCTTTTCCACGAACTTCTCGCGCGTGTCGATGGTGCCGAAGATCTTGCCCCACACTTCCTTGGACGCCTGCATCTTGCGCGCGATCTTGTCCGTCCAGTTGTGGGGCACGTGGCAGTCCGAGCACATGGCGCGCACGCCGGACCGGTTGGTGAAGTGGATGGTGCCCTTGAGTTCCGAGTAGACGTTGTCGCGCATTTCGTGGCAGCCGGTGCAGAACTGCTCGGTGTTGGTCAGTTCCATGGCCGTGTTGAAGGCGCCCCAGAACAGGATGCCGCCCACGAAGCCGCCGATCGTCAGGAACCCCAGGCTGAAGTGCACGCTTGGCCGGCGGATGATGGCCCAGTAACGCTTAAGGAGTTTGCGCATGGGTGGATCCTCAGCGTTTTTCCGGAGGGGTCGCCGTGAGCCGCTTCAGGATGGTGTCGATATCCTGGAAGTTGTTCGGCACCAGCGGTTTGGCCTCGGTTTGCGTGACGTGGCATTGCAGGCAGAAGTAGCGGCGGGGCGACACCTCCGCCAGCACGTTGCTGTCGCGGTCCATGTAGTGCGTCACGCTCAAGGGCACCGCCTGCGTCTGCTCGGTGTTGACGCGGGCGTGGCACGCCAGGCACCGGTTGAAGTTCTTGTCGATCTGATAGCCGTCGATCTTGTGCGGAATGGTCGGCGGTTGCATCGAGTAGGTGCGCATGCGCCGGATATCCCGGTTTTCAACCGGGCTGATCAGCGGCGGGGTGATCGATTCGGTCAGGGGCGTCGGCCCCCGCAAGGGGTCCACCATCGCGTCGGGCGGCGCGGCCCCGGCGTTTGTACCCAGCAGGACGGCCAATGCAATCGCGGCAGCTCGAATGTTCATGAGAGTCTCCGTCGGTCCGTCAAGCTTTGGTGATCTTGACCGCGCACTTCTTGAAATCCGTCTGGAAAGAGATCGGATCGGTGGCGTCGAACGTGACCTTGTTGATCAATTGGCCGGCATCGAACCAGGGCACGAACACCAGGCCGCGCGGCGGCTTGTTGCGCCCGCGAGTCTCCAGGCGGGTCTGCATCTTGCCGCGGCGCGACGCGATCTCGACCAGCGAGCCGCGCCGCAGACCCATGGCCTGGGCGTCGTCGGGGTGCATGAAGCAGACCGCGTCGGGAAAGGCCCGGTACAGCTCGGGCACGCGCCGCGTCATCGACCCGGAGTGCCAGTGTTCCAGGACCCGTCCGGTGGACAGCCAGAAGGGATACTCCTCGTCGGGCACTTCCGGAGGCGGTTCATAGGGCAGGGCATAGATGTTGGCCTTGCCATCCGGATTGCCGTAGAAATTGAATCCCGAGCCGACCCGCACGTAGGGGTCGGCGTTTTCGCGGTAGCGCCAGCGCGTTTCCACCCCGTCCACGACGGGCCAGCGCAGCCCGCGGACTTCGTGATAGGTGTCGAAGGGAGCCAGATCATGGCCGTGGCCGCGGCCGAATTCGGCGTATTCCTCGAACAAGCCCTTTTGCGGATAGAAGCCGAATGCCTTGGCCTCGTCGTTGGCGTATTCGGGATTCAGGTCGGAATTCGGAAACTTGTTGACCTTGCCGTTTTCGAACAGCACCTGGAACAGGGTCTTGCCGCGCAGTTCCGGCTTCTTGGCCAGCAGGTCGGCGGGCCAGACCTCGTCGGTGGTGAAGCGCTTGGAAAATTCCATCAACTGCCACAGGTCCGAACGCGCGCCGGTGGGGGCATTGACGAGCTGGTGCCAGAACTGCGTGCGGCGCTCGGCGTTGCCGTAGGCGCCTTCCTTTTCGACCCACATGGCCGTGGGCAGCACCAGATCTGCGGAAATGGTGGTGACCGTCGGGTAGGCGTCGGACACCACGATGAAGTTGGCGGGGTTGCGATACCCCGGCAAGCCTTCATTCATCATGTTGGCCGCCGCCTGCATGTTGTTGTTGACCATCACCCAATAGGCGTTGATGGTGCCGTCTTTCAGCATGCGGTTCTGCAACACCGCGTGCGCGCCCACTTTTTCGGGCACGGTGCCGTCAGGCAGGCCCCAGATCTCCTCGGCGCGGGCCCGGTGCTCTGGGTTGGTCACGACCAGGTCGGCGGGCAGGCGGTGCGAGAACGTGCCGACCTCTCGGGCGGTGCCGCAGGCCGACGGTTGGCCCGTCAGTGAAAACGGGCTGTTGCCCGGCGTGGCGATCTTGCCGGTCAGCAGGTGGATGTTGTAGACCATGTTGTTGGCCCACACGCCCCGCGTGTGCTGGTTAAAGCCCATGGTCCAGAACGACATGACGCGGATCTTCGGGTCGGCATACAGCTCGGCCAGCGCTTCCAGGTTCTTGGCGGGCACGCCGGTCAGTTTCGCGGTGTATTCCAGGTCGTACTTGGAAACGAATTTGGCGAAATCGTCGTAGGTGATCGGGCGCGAGCCCCCCGCGTTGTTGGCGTTTTTCGCCGCTTTCTGCAAGGGGTGTTCGGGACGCAGGCCATAGCCGATGTCGGTATTGCCTTCGAGGAATTTCGTGTGCTTGTCGACGAACTCGCGGTTGACGCGCTTGGTCTTGATGATGTAGTGGGCGATGTAGTTCAGGATCGCCAGATCGCTTTGCGGCGTGAAAGTCAGCGACAGGTCGGCGAGTTCATACGAGCGGTGCTCAAAGGTGGATAGCACCACGACCTTGGTGTTGGGCGTGCTCAGGCGCCGGTCAGTGACCCGGGTCCAGAGGATGGGGTGCATTTCCGCCATGTTCGCGCCCCACAGCACGAACGCATCGGCGCTTTCGATGTCGTCGTAGCAGCCCATGGGCTCGTCGGCGCCGAAGGTGCGGATGAAGCCGACCGCGGCCGACGCCATGCAATGCCGGGCATTGGGATCCAGGTTGTTGCTGCGGAATCCCGCCTTCATCAGTTTCAGGGCGGCGTAGCCTTCCCAGATGGTCCATTGGCCCGAACCGAACATGCCGACCGCGGTGGGACCCTTGTCCTTCAGCACGCGCTTGTACTGTTCGGCCATGACGTCAAAGGCCTGGTCCCAGGATACGGCCGCGAATTCCCCATCCTTGGCGTACTTGCCGTCCTTCATGCGCAGCAGCGGGGTGGTCAGCCTGTCGTTGCCATACATGATCTTGGACAGGAAGTAGCCCTTCACGCAGTTCAGCCCGCGATTGACCTCTGCCTTGAAATCCCCGTGCGTGGCGACGACCTGGTTGTCCTTCACGGCCACGTTCACGCCGCAGCCGGTGCCGCAGAATCTACAGGGCGCCTTGGACCATTTCAGCTTGGCGGCCTCGGAATCGGTCACGATGTTCTGCGTGTACCCGACGATGGGGATGCCCGCCACGGTGGCGGCCGCGGCGGCCGCCGATTGCTTGATGAAGTCTCTACGAGCCATGGACATCGTCAATCTCCTCATTCATCGCGGTGAGCGTGTCGGAATGCTGGTAGACCAGCGCCGACGCCAGCACGCCATCCAGGCGCTGGATCTCGGAGATCTGCGCCATTATGTCGTTCGTGGAGGGGGCTTCGAGGGTAACCACCAGCTTGCCGGTGTCGGAAGCGCCATGGATTTCGACGCCCGGTATGGCAAGAAGCGCCTGGCGCACGTCGGCCAGGCGGCGGGGCGTGGCATGCACGACCATGCTGGCGATATGCAGCTCGGGCGGGCTAGTACAGGGAGGGGGGGGCGGAATCGCGGACATGCTGGGGGATTCGGCGCGTGTCATCAGCTACCTGGGGGGCCGACGAAAAGCTGATAGAACCAGACCGCGAAACCATAGCCCGCTACGACGAGCACCGATAACACGGGGGCCATGACGGCCGTCAGGAACAGGAAACTTCGAAGCTCCTGAGGCTTGGTGTAGCCATCAGACTCGTTTTGCACAAACCACCTCGCTGCATACGTTGGGGTATTGCGTTCACGTGCGGATACCGAAGTTTGTAGCAGGCTTTGCGCTGCGTCAATGTTGCAGCACAGCGAAATAAATTCCGGGGGTTATATACAACGATGCCTGACGGGTTTCCGGAGGATTCGCCGGGAGCCGTCAGGCACCATTGTGTTCCGCCTCAAGGCGGGCCGCGCCTAGGAGAGACCGCTACGCGATCGCGCCGTAGATGCGGCGCGCGTCGGCGGCCGTGGCCAGCGGGCGGCCCAGGGCTTGCGCGCCTTGCGCGGCCTGCCGTACCAAGGCGGCGTTGTCGGGGGCGATCGTGCCGTCGCGCAGCTTCAGGTTGTTCTCGAAGCCCACGCGCATATGGCCGCCGAACGCCGCGGCGGTCGTGACACAGGCGTTTTCCTCGGGACCGAAAGCGCAGATGGCCCAGGGCAGGGAATGGTCGTACACGGCCAGGAAGGGCAGCAGGTCGTACGCCGACGACGTCTGGCCCGCGCTGTAACGGCCCAGCACGAACAGCACCGACCATGCTCCCGGCGGCACCAGCCCGCGCGCGCGCAGCGACAGCCAGCGGCGCACGTCGGCGTCGTCGTACAGGATGATCTGCGTCATGATGCGCCGGTCGGCCAGCCAGGCAAGGAAGGCGGCCAGTTCCGCTTCCGGGATGTCGGGCACGGCGATTTCCCGCAGGCCGATGGACACGGCTTCGGGCTGCAGCTCGCGCACCAGCGCGATCTGTTCGGCGGCCTTGTACACGCCCGCGGCCTCGCTGGTCACCTGCACCAGCAGTTCGTCGCCGACCGCCTGCCGCACCGCGGCAAGCGCGTCGCGGTAGGCCTGGGCGTCCAGCAGATGGCTGCCGTCGGGCTTGCGCACGTGCATGTGCATCATGGCCCCGCCCGCGTCCAGGCAGGCGCGCGCTTCCAGCGCCAGGGCGGCGGGCGTCATCGGCACGGCCGGATGGTCGGCGGCCTTCTTGTAGGCGCCGTTGGGCGCCACGGTGATGATGACGGGCGATTCGGCCAGCGCGGCGCGCGGCAGGGCGGCGGCGTTCAAGGCTGGATCTCCGGCAGTTCGGGGGCGATCAGGTCCAGGCCCGCGCGCAGCAGCCTGTCATAGCGCGCGCGTTCGGCCGCGATGGTTTCCGGCGTCCATTCGTAGAAGCCTTCACCGGTCTTCATGCCATGGCGGCCGTCGGCGGCGCGTTCGGTCAGGCAGCGCGCCGGGTGGTCGGCGTTGCAGAAGGTCGGGTACATCGTGGCGCCCGCCGCCGCGTGGACATCGATGCCTGCGTGGTCGCGCTGCATGACGGGACCCGCGGCCAGGAAGCGGAACCCGAAGCCGAAGCGCACGGCGGCGTCCACGTCTTCCGGCGACGCAATGCCGCGGTCGATCAGGTCGAAGGCCTCGCGCGACAGCGCGTGCTGCAGGCGGTTGGCCAGAAAGCCGGGCAGATCCTGCTTGACCTTCACGGGCACGCTGCCGCAGCGCCGCATGAAAGCGATCAGCGTGTCCGCGCAGGCATTGTCGCTGGCCTCGCCCAGCACCACTTCCACCAGCGGCACCAGGTGCGCGGGCATGAAGAAGTGCAGGCCCAGCATGCGGCCACGGGTGTCCAGGCCCTGGCCGATCGCGCTGATCGGAAAGCTGGAACTGTTGCTGGCCAGGATGGCGTCCGGCCGGGCGCGCCGCGCCAGGTCCGCGAAGAGCGCCTGCTTGATGTCCAGGCGTTCGGGGATGCACTCGATCACCAGGTTCACGGTGGACCAGTCCACCTCGTCCAGCGAAGGCGCGGTGGCCAGCAGCGCGGCGTTCGCTTCGCGTCCGATGGTCTTCAGGTTCTCGGCGACGCGGGCGGGCAGGCCTGCCGCGCGCTCGGTATTCGACTCGATGACCGTCGTGCGGCAGGCCGCGCGGGTCAACACCACCGCCACGTCGGCGCCCATCGTGCCGCCGCCGACCACCACCGCATGCGCCGCGCCCGGGTTGGGCAGGGCTTTCGCGTCCGTCTGCATGGTTTGCTCCTTGATCTGAAACTACGCTGGGGGCGAGTGTAGAGAAGCGTGGTTGATTGATGAATCAGAATTTTTGGATAGAATGATCTTCAAATCAGATCAATAAGATCGGGGACAAATCATGCAGATCAACCTGTCGATGCGAGACATCGACACCACCCTGGTGCTGGGCCGCACGCTCAATTTCCGGCAGGCGGCCGGGCAGTTGCACCTGTCGCAATCGGCGCTGTCCACGCAGATCCAGCGCATCGAAGAGGCGCTGGGGGTGCGGCTGTTCGACCGCACGACGCGCACGGTGCGGCTGACGGCCGCCGGCGAGGTCTTCCTGCAGCAGGCCGCGACCCTGCAGGCGGCCTTCCGCGACGCGATCGCCGCGGTCGGCGGCATCACCAGCGCCGAGCAGGGGCAGGTGTCGGTGGCGGCGCTGCCGTCGCTCGCCGCCCGGCTGTTGCCGCGCGTGCTCATGGCCTACCGCCAGGCCCATCCCCAGGTGGCCCTGAAGGTGCGCGACACGCTGTCGGGGCCGGCCTTCGACCTGGTGCGCGCCGGCGAGGTCGACTTCGCCCTGACCGCGGCCGATCCCCAGCATGCCGACCTGCACTACGTGCCGCTGATGTCCGACAGCTTCATCCTGCTGATTCCGCAGGCGCATCCGCTGGCCCGGGCCAAAGGCCCGCTGCGCTGGGCCGACACCGCCACCGCCGAACATGTGTCCATGGTGCAACCCAGCAGCGTGCGCCAGTACACGGAATGGGCGTTCCTGCAGAACCGCATCCGCTTCACGCCCGCGTTCGAAGCCGAGCACCTGACCACCATCGTGGCGATGGTGGAATGCGGGTTCGGCGTGGCGGCCCTGCCGGAGATCGCCGCCAGCGCGGTGGCGCAGAGCGGTATCGTGCAGCGGCCCTTGACCGGACCGGTGGCCGAGCGGTCCATCGGCCTGGTGACCTCGCGCAACCGCAGCCTGTCGCCGGCGGCCACGGCGCTGGTGCAGACGCTCAGGGAATATCTGGCGGCCCAGCCGCGCTAGCGAACGGGCGGTGTAACGGTGGCGGAACGAAAAACGGCCCGCCGTGGGGCGGGCCGTCCTGCGCAAAACCGCAAGCGTCAGAAGTCGATCTGTGCCGACAGAAGCACGGTGCGCGGCGCGGCGACCGTGGCGTAGGAACCGCTGGCCAGCCAGTAGTCCTTGTTGAACAGATTTTCGACGTTGGCGCGGAACACGACCGCGCGGCCCAGGATCTCGGTGCTGTACCGCGCGCCGATGTCGTAACGGGTCCACGAGGGCAGCGTCAGCGTGTTGGCGGCGTTGAAGTACATCGACGATGTATGGATCACGCGGGCGTTGAGGCTCAAGCCGCGCACCCACGGCGTGTCCCAGTCCACACCCAGGTTGAAGGTGTTCTTCGGCACGCCGTTGGCCTCGTTGCCGTCGTTCACGCCGCCCGTGGTGCGGGTCAGCGTGGCGTCGTAGAACGTGGCGCTGGCCATCATGCGCAGGCCGGGCATCGCCTCGCCGAAGGCGGACAGTTCCAGGCCGCGGTTGCGCTGCTCGCCGTCAAAGCTGTAGATGTTGGTGGACGGGTCCGTCATGGAGTTCGGCCGCGTGATCTGGAACACCGAGGCGCTGGTGATCACCTTGCCCCAATCGACCTTGACGCCCGCCTCGTACTGCTTGGACTTGTAGGGCGCGAACACCTGTCCGGCATTGACGGCGGTGGCCGGCGCGATGCCGCCGCGGGTCAGGCCCGAGGTGAAATTGCCGTACAGCGACACGTTGGATATGGGCTTGAAGACGACGCCCGCGACCGGCGAGATGGCGCTTTCATCGTAAGAATTGGTGCGGGCGCCGGTGGTGGTGGAATAGTTGTCCAGCGCGACCCGCTGGTTGCGCAGGCCGCCCGTGATCATGAGGCTGTCGTCGGCGAACGACAGCGTGTCGGTCAGCGTGTAGCTGGACAGTTCCGTCTTCGAGGCCTTTTGCGGCGCGCCGCGGTCTGCGGTGACCGGCGGCAACGGCGCGGGGCGGAAGATGTTGGACGGGACCGACGTGCTGGACGTCACGTAGGCATTGCCTGCTTCCTGGTCCAGGCGGGTGGCGGCCAGGGTCAGGGTGTGCTTGACGCCCCAGGTGTCGAAGCGCGCGCGCAAGCCGACGTCGCCCGTCCACGTGCGCGAGTAGGAGTCGTAATAGGCGTTCGTGACCCTGAAGTTGCCCAGCGCGTCCGCGGGACCCGACGGGAAGGTCTGTTCGGCGGTGCCATAGCGGTAGCCGGTGGCGCCGTAGACCATCAGGTGGTCGTTGATGTCGTATTCGAGCCGCGTGGCGACTGTCGAGTCATCCAGCTTGAGCTTGGTGCCCGGGAAGAAATTCCGGTGGCCCGAGGGCGGCGACGGCAGCGACGTCACCGTCGGCTGGAAGCCGATCTGCGGCCGGAAGTTGTCGACGTCCTCGTGCTGGGTATAGGCGTCCAGCGACCAGCGCAGTTTCTGGCCGCGGTAGTCCAGCGCCAGCGCGCCCACGCCTTGTTCCTGCCTGCCGTCGTCGATGGTGGTGTCGCCGTTGCGGTAGACGCCGTTGAAGCGGATGCCCCACTCGTTGTTTTCGCCATAGCGGCGGCCCATGTCGAGCTGCCCGCCAAGCTGCGATTGGCTCTGGTACGTGGTGGTCAGGCGCGTCAGGGGCTCGTCGCCCGCGCGCTTGGTGACGATGTTGATGCCGCCGCCAATGCTGCCGCTGGGGCCGATGCCGTTCATCAGTGTGCCCGGACCCTTCAGCACCTCCACGCGTTCCATGATGGCCGCGGGCATGCGGCTGGCCGATGCCAGGCCGTAGAGGCCGTTCAGGCCGACGTCGCCGCTGGACACCGTGTAGCCGCGGATCTGGAATTCGTCGGCGAAGCCGCCGCTGGAGGTCAGCGTCCGCACCGAGGATTCGTTGATCACGACATCGGCCAACGTGCGGGCTTGCTGGTTTTCCAGCATTTCCGCCGTGTAGTTGGTGGTGCTGAACGGCACATCCATGACGTCGGCCGTGCCCAGCACGCCCAGGCCGCCGCCGCGCGCCACCTGGCCGCCGGCGAAGGGCGCCGGCAGCGCGGGGTCGGCGGCCGAGGCGGTGACCGTCACGGCGGGCAGTTGCGTCGTCGCGATGCCCGCGCCGGCCGGGCGGTCCAGCACATAACTGCCATTGGACTGCGGCAGGACCCGGATGCCGGTGCCGGCCAGCAGGGCGTCGAGCCCGCCGCGCACGCCATAGCTGCCCCGCAGTCCATTGCTTTGCAGGCCCGCGGTGACCTCGGGCTTGAATGACAGCACGATGCCCGTTTCGCGCCCAAAGCGGCCCAGCGTGTCCTCGAGCGTTCCGGCGGGAATGTCGTAGGCGCGCGTTTGCGCAGCCTGTGCGTGCGCGGCGACCGGCACGGCCAGCGTGGGGGCCGCCAGCAGGGCGCCGGCGGCGATGCGTCCGGCCAGGCGAGCCGCGGCCGCGCGCCGCAGGATGGGGGGGAGCTGGCGCTTGGGCGCCCGGACGTGATTCATGTACTGGCCTTTCGATGGGTAGATGAGAATGCTGTGTGCTCACCTGCCATGACCCGCAAAAGCGCAAAACGGATCAGTTCTTCGGCACCTTTTTTGTAACAGGCGCGGCCGGGCTCGCCGGCGAGCGCGTCGCCGCGTCAGGCGCGCGCCGCGTCCGGGCCGGAAATGACGCGCAGATGCCTGCCGCGCCACAGCCGGGTCTGGACGTCCACCCGGACGTCCAGGGTCGCGCGCAGCGCGGCCAGCACCTTGTCGATGTCGTTGACCGGGAACGACCCCGACAGCCGGAGGCCGGCCACGGCGGGGTCGCAGGACAGCGTGTCGCGGGAATAGCGGCCCAGCTCGGCGATGAAGTCGTCCAGGCGCATGCCGCTTGCGACGATGAAGCCGTCTTTCCAGGCGACGCGGTTTTCCGCGGCGGCGGCGGGCGTCCCGATGCCATGCGCCGAATAGTTGGCGCAAAGGCCCGCCTGCAGCGTCAGCGCGTGATCGGCGTCCTGGCGCGGACGGATCTGGACGGCGCCCTGGAAGACGCTGACTTCGGTGGAGTCTCCCAGCAGGCGCACCGCGTACTCGGTGCCCAGCGCGCGCGCCGTGCCGTGGGGGGTCTCGACCAGGAAAGGGTGCATCGCCGGGCCGGCCTCGGGGGCGGTGGCGATCAGGATCTCACCCGAGATCAGCGTCACCCGGCGTTCCGTGGCGCCGAATCGGACGTCGATGGCGCTGCCCGTGTTCAGCACCAGGCGCGTGCCGTCCGGCAGGGTGAGATTGCGGCGTTCGCCGACACCGGTGCGGTGGTCCGACGTCCATTCGCGCCAGGGCGTGTACTGGCCCACGCTCCAGCTTGCGCCGCTGGCGATGGCCAGCGCGCCCATCGCCTTGAGGGCGCGGCGGCGGTGCGGGGAGGGGGGCGCCGTCAGCGCCGCCTGCGCGATGGCGGCGTGGCCGGAAGAGGCCAGCGGCCGCAGCGTGCCGCGCACGGATTCGATGCGCAGCCAGGCCCGCTCGTGGTCCGGGTGCGCGGCGCGCCAGCAGACCCATTCCCGCACGGTTTCCGGAGGCACGGCGTCGTCCTGCAACTCCACCAGCCACTCCAGGGCGCGCTGCGCGACGGCTGGGGAAAGCGCGGAGGCGTCGCGGGTGGTCCTGTACCAGGGCGAGGCGGACAAGGGTCGGGTCATCCTGTAAAGGAAAGGTCGGCAAAGCAGCAGCGTTGCAGGGCCTTGACGATGTAGCGCTTGACGGTGGGAATCGAGATGCCCAGCGCCTGGGCCACCTGGGCATGGGTCTGCCCCTCGAGCTGGGACAACAGGAAGGCCCGCCGCACGAGCGCGGGCAGTCCGTCGAGCAGGCGGTCCAGTTCCAGCAGCGTCTCAAGCACGATGGCGCGGTCTTCCGGCGACCAGTTCATGGGCTGTGGCGCCTGGGCCAGGGCTTCGAGATAGGCGCGCTCCAGCTTTTCGCGGCGCCAATGGTTGGACACCAGATGCTGCGCCACCGTCGTAAGAAAGGCGCGCGGTTCGGAAAGTGTGGGGGGAACCCGTTCGCTGCTGAGCAGGCGGATGAACGTGTCGTGCGCCAGGTCCTCGGCCTGATCCGCGTTGCCCAGGCGGCGGCGCAGCCAGCCCCTGAGCCAGGCGTGATGGTCGCTATAGAGCGTTTCGATGGAGGTGGGGAAGGCGCATCCCGGCGTAGTCAAGATCCAACCTTTTGATCAAGCCGCCGGCGCCTCGCAAGCCGAGGCGGGACAACTGCTCATGCCAATTACTGGAAATAATAATTGTTATTATTACCGAATCCGTGCGGGGCTTGTCAAATTGTTGCTGGAAATCCGCGGAGTCACGCCAGGGCGGGGTGGGCCAGATAGGCCCCATTGGTCTGGCTGAACGCCTGTTGCGAGGCCAGGTAGGCGTCGCGCGAAGGCAGCAGATGGTCTCGGCAAACCACCATCAGCGCGTCGCGGTCGCCGTCGCGCAGCGCCTGGATCATGGTCCAGTGCTCCTGGCGCGCGCGTTCGCGGTGCCCGGCCGTCACCAGCGACCCGAACCGGATCGGATGGGTGCGGCGGGCGTATTCTTCGATGGCCTGGCCCAGCACGGCGTTGTCCAGCAGGCCAAAGAACTCGCGGTGAAAGCGCTGGTTGCTGCGGAATACGCGGCGCGCGTCGCCGTCCGCCACCGCCGCGTCGTGCTCGCGCTGCACCGCCATCAGCGCCGCCAGCCGGGGCTCCGGCACGGGCAGCGGTATCTGACTGGCCGCGTGCACTTCCAGCACTGCACGCAACGCGTACAGCTCCATCACTTCACGCACGGAAAACGCGCGCACCACCGCGCCGACGTTGCGCCTTTTTTCCACCACGCCCAGCAGTTCAAGATCGGCCAGCACCTGCCGCACCGCGTGGCGCTTCATGCCGAAGCGCGCCATCAGCTCGTCTTCGGTCAAGCGTTCGCGCGGATGCAGCCGGCCGAAGACGATGTCTTCCTCCAGTGCCGCCACCGCGGACTGCGTGGCGTCGGGGGCCTGTTCCTGCAAGGCGTCGGGCGTGATGGCGTTCATGGCGAAAAGCGTCGGCTCACTTCTTGGGGACGGTGTCGTTCGTGACGCCGGCGCGCAGGAAGTCGAAGTCCACGCCCTGATCGGCCTGCGTCACGGTCTGCAGGAACAGCTTGCGATAGCCGCGGTCGGCGGTGGGCCGGGTGATCGGCTTGGCCGCGGCGCGGCGCGCCAGCTCGGCGTCGTCCACCAGCAGCGCGATTTCGCGCTGGGCCACCGACAAGCGGATGCGGTCGCCATTCTGCACGTAGGCCAGCGGTCCGCCAATGGCGGCCTCGGGCGTCACGTGCAGCACGATGGTGCCGGCGGCGGTGCCGCTCATGCGGCCGTCCGAAATGCGGACCATGTCCTTGACGCCCGCGCGCGCCAGCTTTTTGGGAATCGGCATGTAGCCGGCTTCGGGCATGCCCGGCGCGCCGGTGGGACCGATGCGCTTGAGCACCAGGATGTCCTCGGCCGTCACGTCCAGCGCGTCGTCGTCGATGCGCAGGGCCATGTCCTCGGCGTCTTCGAACACCACGGCGCGGCCCTCATGCTCCATCAGCTTGGGATTGGCGGCGGACTGCTTGATGATGGCGCCGCCGGGCGCCAGGTTGCCGCGCAGCACGGCCAGTCCGCCCACCGGATAGATGGGCGCGGCCGCCGTGCGGATCACGTCCTGCTTGAAGGGGGCGGGCGCCGCGTCCAGTTCTTCGCCCAGGGTGCGGCCCGACACGGTCAGCGCGTCCAGGTGCAGGAAGGGGCGCAGTTCGCGCAGCAGCGCGGGCATGCCGCCCGCGTCGTGGAAGTCTTCCATGTAATGCTGGCCCGACGGCTTCAGGTCCACCAGCACGGGGGTGTCGCGGCTGATGCGGTCCAGGCCCGCCAGGTCGATGTCGATGCCCAGGCGGCCGGCGATGGCGGTCAGGTGCACGATGCCGTTGGTGGATCCGCCGATGGCCAGCAGCACGCGCAGGGCGTTCTCGATGGACTTGCCGGTCAGGATGAGGTCGGGCGTGAGCCGCGACGCCGCCATGGCGACCGCGGTGGCGCCGGTCCGTTCGGCCACGCGGACGCGGTCGGCGGTGACGGCGGGGGCGGACGCGCCGCCCGCCACCATCATGCCCAGCGCTTCGGTGATGCAGGCCATGGTGCTGGCGGTGCCCATGACGGAACAGGTGCCCACGCTGGCGACAAGCTGGTTGTTCACGTCGGCGATTTCGGGCGCGTCGATCTCGTCGGCGCGGTAGCGGCCCCAGTAGCGGCGGCAGTCGGTGCAGGCGCCCACGCGTTCGCCGCGGTGCGAGCCGGTCAGCATGGACCCCGTGACGAGCTGGATGGCCGGCACGCCGGCCGACGCCGCGCCCATGAGCTGGGCCGGCACCGTCTTGTCGCAGCCGCCGATCAGCACCACGGCATCCATGGGCTGGGCGCGGATCATTTCCTCGGTGTCCATGGACATGAGGTTGCGCAGGTACATGCTGGTGGGCTGCGAGAAGCTCTCGTGCACCGAGATGGTGGGGAAGTCCATCGGCAGGCCGCCCGCCAGCATGACGCCGCGCTTGACCGCTTCGATGAGCTGGGGCGCGTTGCCGTGGCAGGGGTTGTAGCTGCTGCCGGTGTTGACGATGCCGATGATGGGACGGGCCAGCGCGTCGTCGGAAAGCCCGGCGCCCTTGATGAAGGCCTTGCGCAGGAACAGCGAGAAGCCCTTGTCGCCGTAGTTCGTCAGCCCGCGGGCCACGCCCTGCGCGGTGGCGCTGTCGCTGTCGAACGGGCCCTTGCCCGGCTGTTCGCCCTTCTTCTCGTCTGTCATATTCGGTCCCGATAATATTATTGATAATCCTGGGGCAACATCATATCCAGCCCTTGGCGGCGGCCGCAAGCGGTTTGTTGAGCGCTTTCTATTGATCTGTTTTAAAGATCAGTCGATAGAAAAATGTTGATTCTTCAATCAAGAATGGCCTCCTACACTGGCGCCGTTGACGAGCCGGGCGTCCGTCCATTCCTATACTCAACCCGGCTGGAGAGACCTACATGTCAGACCTGCGTCTGCGGCCGCGCCGTGCCGTGCTGTTATCCCTGCTGGCCCTTTGCGCCGGCGTTTCCGCCCCGGCGTTCTCCGCCGACGCCTATCCCGATAAGCCCATCCGCCTGATCGTGCCGTATCCGCCCGGAGGCGCGACCGACGTGATCGGACGCGTGCTGGCGCAGGAATTGTCGGGCGCGCTGGGCCAGACCGTCGTGGTGGAAAACCGCGCCGGCGCGGCGGGCAATATCGGCGCCGACCAGGTCGCCAAGGCGCAGCCCGACGGCTACACCTTGTTGATGGGCGCGCTGACCAGCCATTCCATCAACGCCGCGCTGTATCGTGGCCGCGTCACGTATGACGTGGAGAAGAGCTTTGCGCCGGTGTCCATCGTCGGCACGGTGCCGCTGGTGTTCGTCGTGAACCCGTCGGTGCAGGCCAAGACCCTGTCCGAGTTCATCGCGCTGGCCAAGTCCAAGCCCGGCTACATGACCATGGCCTCGGCCGGCAACGGTTCGCCCCAGCATCTGGCCGGCGAAATGTTCAAGCGCACGGCGGGCGCCGACATCCTGCACGTGCCCTACAAGGGCAGCGGCCCCGCCATGACCGACCTGATGGGCGGCCAGGTGCTCAGCATGATCGAAACCGTGCCCGCCTCGCAGGCCAACATCAAGGCGGGCAAGCTGCGCGCCCTGGCGGTGACCTCGCCCCAGCGCGTCGACGCCTTGCCCGACGTGCCTACCGCGGCGGAAGCCGGTCTGAAGGACTTCGAGGTCAGCTCGATGTTCGGCATCGTGGCCCCCGCGAACACGCCGGCGCCCGTGATCGACCGCCTGAACGGCGAACTCAAGAAGATCCTGGCCAAGCCGGAAGTGAAGGCTTCGCTGTTGAACCAGGGCGCCATCGCCACGTGGACCTCGCCGGCGGACGCCAGCGCCCGCATCTCGGCCGAGGTGGCCCGCTGGACCAAGGTGATCGACGAGGCCGGGGTCAAGGGCGACTGATACGCCGCACCCGGCGCGCTGCGCCATTTACGCCACACGCCGGAAGTCCGCTCAGGATTTCCGGCGTTTTTGTTTGCGCGAATGCTGAAAAGAAACGCAATAAAAAAACCGCGCGCCTGGATCCGGACGCACGAAACCAGCCTGTATTGCGAAGGTTTACAGGGTAACGATGGACTGCGCCGCAATAAACCGCAATACACGAATTTGGGTACTCAACAATCTGGTTGACCCCAAATTGAGTAGACCGTAATGTGCTTTGCGGGCCATCTTAGGGCGGCGGGGGGATACCAATGACTGAGAACCAGGACGAAAAATCGATCCTGCACACGCATTTCGGTACGCATAGCCCATATTGGCGTTTAACCGCCGATAGCGATGCGATCGAGCTCGCCGCGGTCAAGGGCGCGACCAATATCGCGATGGCGTTACGCCCGGACCAGGCGGACGTCATCCGCGGGCTGACCGGCATCACGTCCAGCGTGCGCATCGACATCTCGCTGTACGGCGACCTGCTCCACCTGCACCTGGTGGGCCGCAAGATCAATCCCAACGAATGGGCCGGCACCGCGTCGGCCCATACCGATACGGAATCGGTCGCCAAGGACCTCGTCGAAGGCCTGTCGTTCGCCGAAACCGTCGTGTCCGAGGCCAACTCGGTCATTGTCATCGTCGACCAGAACGGCCGGGTGCAGCGCTTCAACAAGCTCAGCGAGGAATACACCGGCAAGCGCGAACAGGACATCGTGGGCCGCAGCGTCTTCGAGATGTTCATGACGCGCGAAGAGGCCATCGCCTCGCGGCGCAATATCGCCGAGTTCTACAAGCGCGGGCAGTCCTATGAAGTCGAGCGCACGATCAATACGGTCAAGGGCCCGCGGCTGTTCCTGTTCCGCAATAAGTTCGTCACCAGCGGCAGCGGCGAAAAGCGCGTCTACCTGATCTGCTCGGGCACCGACATCACCGAAGAACGCCAGGCGCAGGAACGTTTGCGCGTGCTGGCCAACACCGACATGCTGACCAACCTGCCCAACCGCCACGCGATCACCTCGCGGCTGAAGGCGGCGCTGGCGGCGGGGCAGGAAGGGCGCGGCGGCGTGCTGTTCCTGGACCTGGACAACTTCAAGCGCATCAACGACCACTACGGCCACGGCTTCGGAGACCGCCTGCTCAAGGCGGTGGCGGTCGCCATCTCGACCTGCCTGTCCGAGGGCCAGACGCTGGCCCGCCTGGGTGGCGATGAGTTCATCGTCCTGCAGGAAGCGGCGCAGGCCTGGCAGCTCGAAGCCACTGCCGAACGCATCATCGAACGCCTGCGCGAACCTTTCCGCCAGGGCCTGATCGAGGTCTACACAAGCTGCTCGATCGGTATCGCCATGTACCCCGACCACGGCGCCGACCTGGACAGCGTGGTGCGCAGCGCCGACATCGCCATGTACGTGGCCAAGGAAGCAGGGCGCCACACGTACCGCGTGTTCCAGCACGAGATGGACCGCCGCAACGCGGACTACGTATGGCTGGACACCAATCTGCGCAAGGCCTTGGCCGAAAATCACCTGATGCTGTACTACCAGCCCAAGCTCGCCGGCCGCACCGGCGAGGTCGACGGGGTGGAAGCCCTGGTGCGCTGGCGTTCGCCGGAACGCGGCATGGTCGGCCCCAACGTCTTCATTCCCTACGCCGAGGAATCAGGCCTGATCTCGCCGCTGGGTGTCTGGGTGATGCGCGAAGCCGCCCGGCAGGCGGCGGCCTGGAAGCGCGACGGCCTGAATATCCGCATCGCGATCAACATGTCGGCCCGCCAGCTCGACGACAAGGGCGTGGTCAGCGAATTCATGCGGGCCATCAACGACGCCAGCCTCGATCCCTGCCTGCTGGACATCGAACTGACCGAGAGCTGCCTGATCGACGACGAAGACGCGGCCATCGAACTGATCAAGCAGTTCCGCCAACTGGGCGCTCGCGTCCATCTGGACGACTTCGGAACCGGCTACTCCTCGTTGTCGCAGCTTGCGCGCATCCCGCTGGACGCGATCAAGCTGGACGCCAGCTTCGTGCGCGGCGTGAACGAGAATCCGGTGTCGCAGGCGCTGGCGCGCGCCATCGTCGCGGTGGCGCGCACGCTGGAACTCAAGGTGATCGCCGAAGGGGTGGAAACGCCGGAAGAGACGGCGTTCCTGGACACCCTGGGCGTCGATGCCAAGCAGGGCTATCTCTACGCCAAGCCCATGCCGGCCGAGGAACTCTCGGGCTGGCTGGCGCAACGTCGCCGGCTGCATCTGATCGCCTGACGCCGTTGCGCGCCGGCCGGTCAGTGCATCGTGGCTTCTTCGACGGCCTCGGTGCTGGCGGCGCTGCGGCGGTTTTGCGCCATCACCAGCCGTTCCATGTAGGCGCGGTCCTTGGGGTCGATGGAGAACGCCGCATCGACCCAGTCCTCGGTGATGTCCATCAGCTCGGAGCGGGTCAGGCTCAGCACGCGCTGGCGCGCGCGCAGCATGGCGCGCATGCCGTTGAGCTTGGGCCGCATCACGTCGATGAAGGTGCGGGTGGCCTTGTAGGCGTCGCCCGGCTCGAACAGCTGGTCCACCAGGCCCTTGGCGTGGAACCACTCGGCGGTATGGGATTCGCCCGTTCCGATCAGCTCTTCGGCCAGCTTCATGCCCGAGCGGCGCGCCACCAGCGAATAGCCGCCCATGCCCGGGAACAGATTGAACGCCATCTCGGGAAAGCCCATGCGGGCGTTGGTCTGGGCCAGCACGAAATGGTGGGCTAGGGCGGCCTCGAAGCCGCCGCCCAGCGCGGTCCCTTCGATCATGGCCAGCGATATGGCGCCGGTGTCGAAGCCGCGCGTGGCGGCATGCACGCAGTCGACGCAAGCCCGGGCATACGCGCGCAGCGCTTCGCGCTTGCCCGTGCGGATGGATTCGGCGAAAAAGTTGAGGTCGCCGCCCACGTTGTAGATCTGCGGCACCAGCGAACCTGTGACCCAGAAGTCGATAGGCAGGCCGGAATCCTTGGCGGCGCGCGCCAGGGTCATGATCTCGTCGATCAGTTCATGGTTAAAGCAGGGCCGCGGTTGCGCGCGCAGCATCATCCACATGACTCGGCGTCCCTCCTCGTAAAAGGCGGAGATCTGCTTCAGATTGCCTGCTGCGGTGAAGGGGTGGCAGTCCGGATGAATGAGTTGATTCATTGCTTTCGTCCAATCGATCAAGGTGAGTCGGAGTACTGCCGGGTCAGGCTAATACACACCTTCCGGGTGCCGTCTCATGCAAACCTCGTCCAACTGGCCAGACTTGTCCGTAAATCAAAGGCCCGAGTGAGCAATTCGAAATTTCTCGAATCGGTGCCGGCGCCTCGCCCCATCGGGCGATGGGGGTATGGGTAGAACGGATGAGCACCTCAGCAAATCCGCGATGCTCCGGACCGCCCCCGCCATCCCCGCGCCCGAGCCCCGGCTCGTGCGTTGGGATGACGGGGGAGCCGAAGCGGCTAAGGCATCGGGTCCGGCCGCACGGTCCGGTTCGGCCTCGCCGCGGGCGTTTTCCGGCGGGTGGCGCTCAGGCGATGCCGCCATTGGCGCGCAGAATCTGGCCATTGACCCAGCCGCTGTCCGGGCCCGCCAGGAACGCCACGACGCCGGATATGTCGTCGGGCTGGCCCAGGCGTTCCAGCGGCGGCATCTTGGCGTAGTGCTCGATCAGTTCTGGGCTTTTGCCCTTGAGGAATAGCTCGGTGGCGACGGGGCCCGGAGCCACGGCATTGACGGTGATGCGGCGGCCGCGCAGCTCCTTGGCGTAGACCTGGGTGAAGCTCTCCACCGCCGCCTTGCTGGCGATGTAGACGGCGTAGCCCGGCAGGTTCAGGGCGATGGTGGTGCTGGACACGTTGACGATGCTGCCGCCATCGGCCAGGCGGGCGCTGGCCTCGCGCAGCGTATTGAAGGTGCCTCGGGTGTTGATGTCGAAGGTCTGGTCGTACACGTCGTCGCTGGTGTCGGCCAGCGGCTGCACCTTCAGGATGCCGGCGCTGTTGACCAGCACGTCGATGCGGCCCAGGCCGTCTTCCACGGCGTCGAACATGGCGCGCACTTGCGCAGCCTGGGAAACGTCGGCGCGCACGGCGATGGCGCGGCCGCCGGCCTGGCGGATCTCGCCAGCCAGGGCCTCGGCCTCGGCCGCGCTGGAGGCGTAGTTGATGCCGACCGCGAAGCCGTCGCGGGCCAGGCGGCGCACGATCGCGGCGCCGATGCCGCGGGATCCGCCCGTGACGAGGGCGATGCGCTGGGGAGTGGGAGTGGAAGCGCTCATGGTGTTTCTCCGTCGGGTGAGTGGGTAGGACGCATCATCGACTATTCCAGATCAAAGATAATTACCCGTGATTTGCTAAGATAATTTCGTTTGCATTAACAATTGGCGGATCGGCGATGGATCGTTTCCAGGAAATGCGGGTGTTCGTGCGGATCGCCGAACGCGGCAGCTTCACCAAGGCGGCGGAAGACCTGCGCATCCCCCGGGCCACCGTCACCAACCTGATCAAGCGCATGGAGTCCCGATTGGGCGCGCGCTTGCTGGAACGCACGACCCGGCAGGTGCGGCTGACGCACGACGGCGAAGCGCACTACCAGCGCTGCGTGCGCCTGCTGGCGGACCTGGAAGAGGCGGACGGCGCCTTCCTGAACACGGCGCCCAAGGGCCTGCTGCGGGTCAATGCACAGGGCACGCTGGCCCGGTTTTTCGTCATGCCGGGCCTGCCGGATTTTCTGGAGCGCTACCCAGACATCGTGCTGCACCTGGGTGAAGACGACCGCCTGGTGGACCTGGTCCGGGAAGGGGTGGACTGCGTGCTGCGGACCGGCACCTTGCAGGACTCCACGCTGGCGGGCCGGCAGATCGCGCTGATGCCGCAGGTGACGGTGGCCAGCCCCGCCTACCTGGCGCGCTTTGGCGTGCCGGCCAGCCTGGAAGACCTGGAGGGCCATCGGGCGGTGGACTACCTGTCCAGCGCCACGGGCCGCGGTCTTCCGCTCGATTTCACGGTGGATGGGCGCAACGTGCTGGTCCGCCCGCGTTCGGTCGTCAGCGTGACGGGGGCCGAACTCTACACCAGCGCGGCGCTGGCCGGCCTGGGGCTGGTGCAGGTGCCGCGCTACCGCGTGGAGCGGGAACTGGCGGCGGGCCACCTCAGGATCGTGCTGCCCCACGCGCCGCCCGCGCCCATGCCGGTGTCGGTGCTGTATCCGCAGAACCGGCAGGTGCCCGCGCGGGTGCGCGTCTTCACGCAGTGGCTGGCCGGGGTGCTGGGCGCGGCCTTCGATCAGACAATGCCGGTCAGGTAGAAGACCGCGATCACCAGGAATACCGACATCGTCGATATCAGCGTGATGGCGAAGATATCGCCGTAGGACTGGCGGTGCGTCAGGCCGGTCACGGCCAGCAGCGTGATGACGGCGCCGTTGTGCGGCAAGGTATCCATGCCGCCGCTCGCCATGGCCGCGACGCGGTGCAGGACCTCCATGGGGATGCCGGCGGCCAGCGCGCCGTCGATGAAGGTCTGCGACATCGCGGCCAGCGCGATGCTCATGCCGCCCGAGGCCGAGCCCGTGATGCCCGCCAGCGTGGTCACCGCCACGGCTTCGCCGACCAGCGGATCGGGAATCGCCTTCAAGGCCTGCGCCACCAGCAGAAAGCCCGGCAGCGCGGCGATGACGCCGCCGAAACCGTATTCCGCCGCCGTGTTCATGGACGCCAGCAGGGCGCCCGACACGGCGCTCTTGCTGCCTTCGGCGAAGTGCGCCTTGATGGCGCGGAACGAAAACAGCAGGATGGTGAAGATGCCCGCGATCAGCGCGCCCATCACGGCCCACAGCGCCACCTGCTCTTCGGCGTTGACGGCCATGGGCTTGGCAAGGCCGGGCAGGTCCACTTCCGAACCCGCCGGATACCAGCCCGGGATCCAGCGCGTCAGCAGAAAGTTCATGACGCCCACCACCACCAGCGGCAGCAGCGCGATCAGCGGGTGGTGGCTGCGTTCGCTGGGCGGCGTGGCCGGTTCGTTGCGCAGGTCAGTGCCGTAGGTTTCGCCGGCGGCCGCCGCGCGCTTGCGCCGCCACTCCAGGTAGGCGATGCCGGCGCTCAGCGTGAACGCCGCGCCGATTAGGCCCAGCCAGGGCGCGGCCCAGGTGGTGGTCTCGAAGAACGTGGTGGGGATGATGTTCTGGATCTGCGGCGTGCCGGGCAGGGCGGTCATGGTAAAGGTGAAGGCGCCCAGCGCGATCGCCCCGGGCATCAGCCGCTTCGGAATGCCGCCCTGGCGGAACATTTCGGCGGCGAACGGATACACCGCGAACACCACCACGAACAGCGACACCCCGCCATAGGTCAGCACGGCGCATACCAGCACGATGGCCACGATGGCGCGCTCCGCGCCGATCAGGCGCAGCACCGCCTGCACGATGGCGCGCGAGAATCCGGACAGCTCGATCAGCTTGCCGAACACCGCGCCCAGCAGGAACACGGGAAAGTAGAGCTTGGCGAAGCCCGCCATGCGCTCCATGAAGATGCCCGAAAACACAGGGGCCAGCGCCGACGGGTCGGTCAGCAGCACCGCGCCCATGGCCGCGATGGGCGCGCAAAGAATCACGCTGTAGCCTCGGTACGCCGCCAGCATCAGAAACGCCAGCGCCGCCACCACGATGATCAATCCGGTCATTCAATGCTCCGCGAATGAAGAGATAAGGGGTGAGGGGCTACACCTTAACGCATCGGGCTTGTGTTCTCTTTACGCGGCGAGCATGGGGCATGGCGCCGGCCAGCGCGGATTCAGCGATCGAGCAGGGCCTGCGCCTGGCGCGCGATATCCAGGTCGATCGCGGCATCGTCGCCGTCGCCCATGTACCAGGCGGCCGACAGGCCGCACCAGGCCACGACCCATCGCAACAGCCGCCGGCGGTCCAGCCCGGCGTGCGCCACGATGATGTCCAGGCGGCGCTCGAATTGCCCGGGCACGGTGGCCACGGGCGGCACCGGGTCCGTCAGGTCGGGATTGCAGAAGATGTTGGCGTAGTCGAAGGCCCGGTCGCCATGCAGGCGCTTGGGATCGATCACGAGCCAGCCGCGCTCGCCAAAGTCCAGCACGTTGTCGTGATGGGCGTCGCCGTGCAGCACGGTCACGTCTTGCGGATCGTCCAGCAGGGCGCGGGCGTGGCGGGCGCTGTGCGCGAGGATGCCGCCATGCGTCCGCGCCATCGGCCACAATTCGGCGAACCATTCCTCCAGCGTCCGCAGGGCCGGCAGCGGCTTGCCTCGCGGCGCGTGCAGCGCCTTCAGCACGCCGCAGAGGATGCGGGTGGCCTCGTCGTCGCGGCCATTGCGCGCGTAGTGGGCCAGCGAGCGCGTGCCCGTGGCGCGTTCCAGCAGGATGGCGTCGTCGTCGTGCGCCAGCACGCGCGCGGCGCCCTGGCCGTCCCACCAGTTCATCAGCACGCCGCCTTGCTTTTCGTCTTCTTCGATGGACACCTTGAGCATGGCGGGCGCGCCTTCATGCAGGACGGGCAGCAGTTGCGCCGCGTGGGTGACGATAGGCGCGCCATCGGGCGCGAGGTTCCAGCGGGTGAGATAGGCGTCGAACATGACAATGGTTGCGGAGGCATCCGGTTGCGGGGCGACCCCTATAGTACGGTCCGCGGGGAAACGGCGCGCTCCGGAAGCAGGGCCGTGATCGCCGCCGCCAGGATATTTCCGCCGGCGGCCGTGGCGATCGGCAGCGCGTAGCTGCCGCCCAGGTCGTAGGCGTAGCCCGCCGCGACCGGCCCGATCAGGGTGCCGAACGCCACGCTGGTGTACAGCATGCCGATGATGCCGCTGACGTGGCGTCCGCCGAAATAGTCCATGACCACGGCGGGCAGCAGCGCCACCCAGCCGCCGTAGAACACTCCGAACGCCAGCGCGAACAGCGCCAGCGCCCAGAACTGGCTGAAGGCGCTCCAGATCGCCAGCGTGGCTGCCATCCCGCAATACATGGCCGCAAGCGATGCGCGCCTGCCCAGTCGGTCCGCAATCGGTCCCAGGCAGAACCGGCCGGCCGTGCTGCCCACGCCGATCAGGCTTAGCAGCAGAACGGCCCGGGCCGGCGGCACGCCGTGGTCCAGTGCGTAGGGCACGAGGTGCACGAAGGGCACGAAGACGCCGAACGCGCAGAACAGGCAGGCGAGGTACAGCAGGACAAAGGCTTTGCTGCGGACGGCCTCGCGCACGGGGACGCCCTCGAGCGCTGGTGTGGCGGCGCACGGGGGCGGCAGCGGCGCGCCATCCGGAGCCAGGCCGCGGTCCAGCGGCGAGTTCTCCACCCAGCGCGAGGCGGCCGCGCCCAGGACCGCTACGCACACGGCCAGCGCAAGATAGGTGGCCCGCCAGCCCCACAGGTCTATCAGCGCCGAAGCCAGGGGCGGCACGAGCAGCGTGCCCACGCCGATGCCGCTGACGGCCAGCCCGGACGCCAGCGCGCGCCGCCGCCGGAACCAACGCTGCACCGCACCCACCACCGGCACATAGGAACATCCCACTCCCAAGCCCACTCCCAGGCCATAGGCCAGGTATATCTGCGTCATGCTCCGCGCCGCGCCGGCAAGCAGCAGTCCCAGCGCCAGCAGCAGCATCCCGGCCAGCGCCAGGCGGCGCGACCCGTAGCGGTCCGCCAGGGGCCCGCTGATCACGCCCAGGCCGAAGTACAGAAATCCCGCCAGTGAAAACACCAGAGACACCGCGCCCCGCGAGGCGCCGAAATCGTGCTGCAGGGATTCGACGAACGCGCTGAAGGAATAGGCGCTGCCGAATCCCAGCAAGGTGATGGCGAACGCGGCGGCGACCACGAACCATCCGTGAAAAATCCTGCCGGCCGTGGGCAGGGGGGTGGCATGTTGCGAGCGCATGGTCACGCTTCCTTTCCTGGCGCGGGCCTGTGCAGATGCCAGCAGGTGGCGGACTGGAACGCGGCCCCAAGCCGGAACAAGGTCCTCTCGTCCAGACGCGCGGCCACCAATTGCAGGCCCATCGGCATGCCGGCCCGGCATAGGCCCGCCGGCAGCGTCAGGCAGGGATGACCCGTCATGTTGAACACGCAGGTGTAGCGCTGCAGCGCGGCGATCAAGCCGGGCTGATCGCCCAGCGTGCTGATGGCGTGCAGGGTCAGTGGCGGCATCGGTTGCACCGGCGCCAGCATTGCGTCGATGCCGGTGAACATCGCGTCCACCTGTCCGCGCAGGTCCATGCGGCGCAGCAAGAGGCGCTGGTAATCCAGGCCGGACAAGGCATGGCCCGCATCCAGCACCTTCGCCAGCACCGGCCCGTACTCGTTCTTCTGGGAGGGGTAGGTGCCCGCATGGGCAACCGCGGCTTCCACCGCGCAGTTCGGCGCCCAGTCGCGAACCGCCTGTTCAGCCTGCGCGCGCGGGAAGCGCACCGGCACCAGCTCCGCGCCCAGCTCCTGGAATGTCTGCGCGGCCGCCGCCAGCATGCTTCGCGTCTGGGCGTCCACGTCCATGCTGTTCCAGTCCGGATCGACGCCGATCCGCAGGCCGCGAATGGAGCCGGAGGCAAGCTGGGCATAGCGCGGCACCGGCGCCTGCAATGCGGTGGGCTCCAGGGGATCGGCGCCCGCCACGGCTTCCAGCATGACGGCGGCATCGCGCAAGCTGCGCGCGACGATGCCGATGTGATCCAGCGAGGCCGCCAGTTCCACCGTGCCATGGCGGCTGACGCGGCCCCACGTAGGCTTGATGCCCGTCAGGCCGTTGGCCGCGCAGGGCCAGCGGATCGATCCGCCCGTGTCCGATGCGGTGGCCGCGAAGCACAGGCCAGCCGCCGTCGCCACGGCGGATCCGCTGGACGAGATGCCGGTCCAATAGTCCGCGTTCCACGGATTGCGCGGGGGCGCGATGGCGGGATGATGGTCGGAGTACGCCCCTTCCGTCATCTGCAGTTGCCCCAGCAGCACCGCGCCCGCGTCGCGCAGCCGCCGCACGACGGTGGCGTCATGATCTGCGGGCGTGCTCCGGTGGATAGTCGAGCCCGCCGCCGCCGGCACGCCTTCCCGCCGGCACAGGTCCTTCAGCGCGATGGGCACGCCATGCAGCGGGCCACGGTAGCGGCCGCCGCGTATCTCCGCTTCGGCGGCGCGCGCGGCCTGCAGCGCCGACGCCGCCGTCACGCAGGCGTAGCTGCGCAGCGCGCCGTCCCGGGCCTCGATGCGCCGGAGCTGGGCGCGCGTGATCTCCACGGGCGAAATCTCGCCGGACCGGATCAGCGCGGCGACCTCGGTCAGGTCCCGGTCCAGGAGGTCCGCCCCAGGGGTTTCGAGCTTGATGTCATTCATATAGTTGAACTATTCTTTTTCGAGTTGATTTGCCAGCGCACACCTTCAAAGTTAATGGGACAAATCAGGTTCGACAAACCCTCTTTTCTATCTTGTTCAAGTTAGTAAAACTAACTTGAATCTTTACCGCGGCGACGCCCATGCTCCCACCCAGACTCCCTCCGCTCAATGCCCTGCGCGCCTTCGATGCCGCCGCCCGCCATCAGTCCATGAAGGCGGCGGCGCAAGAGCTGTGCGTCACGCCGGGCGCGGTCAGCCAGTTGATCAAGACGCTGGAGCAGCACCTGGGCGTGCCGCTCTTCGTGCGCGTGAACCGCGGCATCCTGTTGACCGATGCCGGCAGGAACTACCTGCCGCCCATCCGCAATGCGTTTCGCCAGATACTGGACGCCTCGGCCCGCGTCGCGGCGCCGCCGGCAAGCCGCGTGCTTACCGTCGGCGCCACCGCTTTCTTCGCATCGGCCTGGCTGATTCCGCGCCTGAACGACTTTCACGCGCGCCACCCCGACATCGATCTGCAGATCGTCACCAGCAATGCCTTGACGGATTTCACGCGCGACGGCGTGGACATCGCGATCCGGCACGGGCTGGGCCGCTACCCGGGCTTGCAGAGCGAACACCTGTTGACGGTGGAAGTCGTGCCGGTCGCGTCGGCCGGCCTGGTGGACTCGCTGGGCATGCCCGGCGGCGCGTGGGACCTGCTGCGTTGGCCGCGCGTGCACGACGAAGGCCGCAAGGGCTGGAGGCTCTGGTTCGCGGCACAGGGCGTGGACGACGCGGGCATGCCCAGAGGGCCTGCCTTCGACGATGGCAATCTGCTGCTGAAGGCGGTCGCGGCCGGGCAGGGCATGGGCCTGCTGCCGGCGGCGATGGTTGAAGACGAGCTTGCGGCGGGGCGGCTGGTCAGGCTGGCCGACGATGCCTGGCTGGAGGAGTTCGGCTATTACCTGGTGTGGCCGGGACAGGGCCCGATGAAGGACAAGGCCCGGGCGTTCCGCGACTGGCTGCGGGAGCGCGGCGCCTGAACCGGCGCCTGGCGTACCGGCAGCCCTTAGCCGGCCACCATCAACGCCGCGGCCTTGCGCGCCAGTTCCGCCACCCCGAAGCTGGTCGCCAGCGCATGGCCTTCCAGTTCCGTCAACGGCACCCATCGGGCATCCCGCGCATCGTCGCCCGCCACCGGTTCGCCGGATTGCCAGCGGCACAGCACCGCGATCAGAATGAAGTGGCGTCGCAGCACGCCCGTGGCGTCGCGATCGAACACGTCGACGGCATCGAACACGTGCAGCGGTTCGGCAAGCACGGCGGTTTCTTCCCGCAGTTCCCGCGCGGTCGCGGCCAGGATGGGCTCGCCCGCATCGATCTTGCCGCCGGGAAAGGCCCAGCGGTCTTCGTCCGGCGGGTTGGCGCGGCGCACCAGCAGCACGTGGCCATCGCGGATGACGGCGGCGATGGTGGCGGCAATGGGGCGTGTCGGATCGGGATCGGTCATGGAGGCTCCGGCTTCAATCCCGCAGTGTAGAGCGCGGGCGGAAATCGCTTTCCGCCCGCGCCGTGGCGCCTACTTCTTCACCAGCGGGCAGGTGGACTTGGACAGCGGCATGAAGGCCTGGTCCCCCGGCAGCGTGGCCACCAGCTTGTAGTAGTCCCAGGGCCGCTTGGATTCGGCCGGCTTTTTCACTTCGAACAGATACATGTCGTGCACCATGCGGCCGTCCTCGCGAATGCGGCCGTTGGCGGCGAAGAAGTCGTTGATGGGCATGGACTTCATCTGCTTCATCACCGCGGCGGGCTCGTCGGTGCCGGCCGCCTGCACCGCCTTCAGGTAGTGCATCACCGACGAATACGTGCCCGCCTGGCTCATGTTGGGCATCTTCTTCAGCTTGTCGTAGTAGCGCTGGGACCAGGCCCGGGTCTGGTCGTTCATGTCCCAGTAGAAGGCTTCGGTCAGCGTCAGGCCCGCGGCGGCGTCCAGGCCGATGGCATGGATGTCGTTGATGTACAGGAGCAGGCCGGCCATCTTCTGGCCGCCCTTGGTCAGGCCGAACTCGCTGGCCGCCTTGATGGCGTTGACGGTGTCGCCGCCGGCATTCGCCAGGCCCACGATCTGCGCCTTGCTGGCCTGCGCCTGCAGCAGGTAGGACGCGAAGTCGCTGGAGCCCAGCGGGTGGCGCGATGCGCCCACCACGGTGCCGCCGTTGGCCTTCACGACATCGGTGGCCGACGCCTGCAGGGTATGGCCGAAGGCGTAGTCGGCCGTCAGGAAGTACCAGCTCTTGCCGCCTTGCTCCACGGTGGCGCGCGCGGTGGTGTTGGCCAGCGACCAGGTGTCATAGGTGTAGTGCACGGAGTACGGCGAGCACAGGTCGTTGGTGATGCGTTCCGTGCCGGGGCCGCTGAAGACCACGATCTTCTTCTTCTCGCGCGCCACCTCCAGCACGGCCAGCGCGGGCGCGGAGCCCGCCACGTCCATGATGGCGTCCACCTTCTGGGTGTCGTACCACTCGCGCGCCTTGGCGGCGGCGATGTCGGCCTTGTTCTGGTGGTCCATCACCATCAGGTCCACCTTCTTGCCCAGCACCGTGCCGCCAAAATCGGCGATCGCCATTTCGGCGGCGGTGGCGCTGCCCTTGCCGGTGACGTCGGCGTAGATGCCGCTCATGTCCAGGATCAGGCCCAGGCGGACGACGTCGTCGGAGACCGCTGCGGGCTGCGCCTGCGCGACGGCCGGTGCCGTGGCCATTGCAATGGCCATTGCCGAAGCGATGGCCGTGGCGGTGAACAAGCGGGAAAGCGTGCTGCGGCACTGCATTGAAATCCGGGGCGTGTTGGCGTAAGCCATGGTTGTCTCCTCTGGTGCCGGATCTGTGGGAACCTGCTGGCGCTTTTGTGGCGTATCGCCGCGCTCTGGGTGGGGTCTGGCCGCGATGGTCGGTGGGGCGGTGGTCGGGCTCCTGGTTCGGCGGCGGGCGGGCCGTCTGGGTTGAAGAGGGTCAGCGTTGGGTCAGCAGGTCGAATTCCATCCGGACTTTCCGGAACGGAAACTCCAGCCGCGCGAAATACACCACGCGGCCATCGATGCAGGCATAGCGGCGCAGTTCGGCCACGGGGGACGACACGGGAATCTGCAGGGATTCCGCCGACTCCTGGCCGGCTTCGATCACGTTGAGTACCTGGCGCGCCTCGGTGATGCGCGCGCCGTAGAACTGGTCCAGCACCGGCGCCACGGTGCTTTTCTGGATGCGCGCCCGGTGCTTGCGGAACAGGCCGCTGTCCAGGAAGACCTCGCTATAACAGAAGGGCCCCGCATCCGTGGTGTGGACGCGGCGCAGGTATTGGAAGCTGCCGCCGCGGTCGGCGCCGCAAGGCATGCCCAGCGTGTCGGGCAGCGGGGAGTCGGCGCTGGACTCCACCAGCGACACCGTGCCGAGCTGGTTGCTCAGTTCGACGGTTTCGGCCCAGGTCTTGGGGATGAGCAGCGTGGGCGTCTCGGGCAACGCGGCATTGACGAAGGTGCCCGACCCGCGCGAACGCCGGATCAGGCCGTCTTCTTCGAGCAGCCCGAAGGCCTGGCGTATGGTCGCCCGCGAAATGCCGTAGGTCTCCATCAGCGAGTCCAGCGGCGGGATCTGCTGCCCTGGCCGCCACGTGCGGTTCTGGATATGGCTGCGAAACAGCGCGGCCGCTTGCAGATAGAGCGGCTGGGGGCTGCGCGAAAAGAGCTTGCGGGCGGGCATGATCAGGGCGAGGGCGGGGATGAAGAATCCGAGAGCATAGCGTCAGCCATCTCGCGCAGCCGGTGCTTCTGGATCTTGACCGAGTTGGCGCTTTCCACCGAAGGAAAGGCATCGAGCACGGTGAAGCCCGCCGGCGCCTTGAAACCGGCCATGGCGGCCTTGCAGGCGCGGGTCCAGCCCGCCGGATCCGCTTGGGCGCCCTCGTGCAGCAGCACGAAGGCGTAGGGCACGATTTTGCCCTTGCTGGTTGCGCCCACCACCTGGCAGGCGCGCACGCCGGGCAGCGTTTCGACGACCTGTTCGATCTCGACGGGATTGACCAGGAAACCCGACAGCCGCAGCGAGTCTCCCATGCGGGTCTGGAACACGAACTGGCGCGGGGTCAGCGTGTAGCCCAGGTCGCCGGTCTTGAAATAGCCGTCGGCGGTGACGGCGCCTTGGGTGGCCTCGGGATTGTCCAGATAGCCCAGCATCAGGCTGGGCGACAGGATCTCGATTTCTCCGGACTGGCCGTGCGGCAGCACCTGGCCGGTTTCGGGATCCCGGGCGCGCACCCGGGCCTCGGGATAGATCAGCGTGCCGCCGGGCTGATGGCGGGCCGACACGTCGCCCTCGGCCGGATCGCGGGGCTGGCCGGCCACGAGCGCGATCAACTCGCTGGACCCGTACAGGCCGGTCAGCGGCACGCCGGCCTGGCGGGCAAGGTCCAGCATGTTGTCCAGCGCCGGCGTGAAGCTGGCGAATCCGAACAGCCGCGCCGAGGCGAAGTGCGCGGGCGGCGCGGCCTGCATCATGCCCACCAGGGCCTCGTTGTTGGCGTAGGTATGCGTCACCGCGTGGCGGGCGATGGCGTCGGCGGACTGCGCCGCATCGAACACGGGCGCGCACACCAGGGGCACACCGCCCGCCAGCGCGCCGGCCAGCGTGGCAAAGCCGAAGGCGCCGCAGAATGGCGCGCTGGCCAGCACGCAACTGTTGCCGTCGTAGCCGAACGCCCGGGCCACCGCCGCGCCGTGATGCAGCAAGGTCTGCTGGTCATGCAGCACGAATTTGGGCTTGGACGTGGTGCCGGACGTGGTGAAGCACAGCACGCCTGCGTTGCCTTGCGCGGCCGGCGCCGGGTCGGCGCAGGCCAGCAGATCGGCATAGCGGTGCACCGGTTTGCCGTGCAGGAACGGAATAGGGGCTTCGCCGGGGCCGGTCAGGGCGACTGCGCCCTGCAGACGGGCAAGCGCCGCGGGCGCTACGCCATCCAGAATGCCCTGGAAGTCGATGCCCTTGAAGCCCGGCCAGTACACCAGCCAGTCCGCCCCGCCGCGCCCCAGGATGTCTGCCACTTCCAGTGCGCGAAAGCGCGTGTTGACCGCCAGCACCAGCGCGCCCAGGTGGGCGCAGGCCAGAAAGGACTCCAGCCAGGCCGTGCAATTGGGCAGCCAGACAGCGACGCGGTGGCCGGGGCGCACGCCGATGCGGGCCAGGCCCGCCGCCAGCGCGCGGCTTTGCGCGCGCAGCTCGGCGACGCTGATCCGCCGGTCCTGGTCGAACAGCGCGGCCGCGTCCGGCTGGCGGGCGGCAAGCAGATCCAGGTGTTCGGAGAAGGTCGAATACGGCAGGCTCATGGCTTACACCGTGGCGATGGGCGTCACGGGCGACCCCACCGCGCCCGGCATGCGCAAGGGCGGGGCGGTCAGCAGGAAGCGGTTGCGTCCCTGCGCGTGCAGCCAATCGGCCAGGTCCTTCAGATACCAGAGTTCGGCAAGCGGCACGCCCAGCTTGAACAGGCAGTGATGATGCAGCGGCAGGATCGAATGGCCGGGGCCGGACGTGCGCGCGGGGTAGGACTCCACCGCGTAGTTGTCGGCGCAGATCGCCGCGATGCCGGAATCCGTGATCCAGTCCAGCAGCGCTTGGTCGGACCCGTCCAGCACGGCGCCCGTTTGTTCCAATTCGTGCGGATCCGGGTGGCCGTTCATCTCCACGACGGCTTCGGCGAAACCCGTGCGCAGGACCAGCATGTCGCCTGATTCCACCACGGCGTTCTGTTCGCGCATGGCGGCTTGCAGACGGTCGTGGCTGACCAGCGTGCGGCCCGGGCCGAACGCGCGCGCCAGGTCCACCAGCACACCGCGCCCCTGCATGCCTTTTTCGGCGTAGCGGCTGACGCTGAGCTTGCGCGCATACGAGCCGCCAGGCGGGCAGCAGGCTTCCGGGGACGTGTCCGGGTCGGCGCCGCCGAACACATCGACGCCGGCGGCGTAGCCGTTGTAATAGACGCGGCGGGCCTCGCCGTCGCCCTGGATGTCGAACATCGCGCCCACATGGGACAGGCCGTCCCACTGCGTGGAGTACTGCATGGACAGTGTTACCTGGTCATCGGACAGGACGTCGACGGCCTCGGGCTGCAATTGCGACATCGCGAAGTTCAGGTAGGGCGTGCCTTCGCGGAAGGTGGGCTTGAGCGTGGGGGCATGACGGCGCGGATTCAGCACATTGCCACCGGGCAGGTCCAGCGGCAGCGACAGGCAGAACACCTTGCCCGCGCGGACCTCGCGCACGGCCTGCAGCACCTTCTCTTCGGTCAGCAGGTTCAGGCGGCCCAGTTCGTCGTCGGGGCCGAAGTCGCCCCAGGTCGATCCTTCGGGGCGGTGCGTCCAGCGTTTCATCTGCTTGTCTCCTATCCGTTTTCTATGTTCTTATGAATATAGTACGTATTTACGTACTTTAAAAAGAAATCCGCAATCAGCGGATTCGAGAGGAGACAAAACCATGACGCAATTGCTGCATCCGCGCGCCGTATGGCGCCACCTGGCTGTTGCCGCGCTGGCTGTTCTGGCGCTGCCCGCCGCCCACGCCGCGGGCTACCCCGACCATCCCGTCACCGTCGTCGTCCCGTATCCCCCCGGCGGTGGCGCGGACCTGTTCGGCCGCGCGATCGCCAATGCGCTGCAGCCGGGCCTGAAGCAGACCGTGCTGGTGGAAAACAAGCCCGGCGCGGGCGGCAACATCGGCATGGCCTACGTGGCCCGCGCGAAGGCCGACGGCTACACCCTGGGCCTCGGCACGATCGGCACGCAGACGATCAACCAGTTCCTCTACAGCAACATGGCGTTCGACCCCGAGCGCGACCTGGTGCCGATCGCGCTGGTGTCCACCACGCCCAACGTCATCGCGGTCAGCGCCAAGTCGCCCTACAAGACGGTGGCGGACATCATCAAGGCCGCCAAGCAATCGCCGGACAAGAAGCTGACTTACGCCTCGCCCGGCATCGGGTCCTCGGTGCACCTGACCGGCGCCTATTTCGAAGCCATGGCCGGCGTGACCATGCTGCACGTGCCGTTCAAGGGCACGTCGGCCTCCTTGCCCGCCGTGGCGGGCGGCCAGGTCGATCTGCTGTTCGACAACCTGCCGGGTTCGCTGGCGCAGATCAAGGACGGCAATCTGGTGCGCGGCGTGGCCGTGACTTCCGGCGCGCGCGATCCGTCCGTGCCGGACCTGCCCACCGTCGCGGAGTCCGGCCTGCCGGGCTTCGACGTCACCGCCTGGTTCGCGCTGTACGCGCCTCGCGGCACGCCGCAGCCGGTCGTCGACCAACTGATCGCCGCCGCCCGCAGCGGCCTGCAAACCCAGGCCATCGCCACCAATTTCGCCACCATGGGCGCCAAGCCCGGTACGCTGTTCGGCGCCGACCTGGCCGCCTTCGAATCCGCGGAGCGCAAGAAGTGGGGCGGTCTCATCAAAGACAAAGGAATCTCCGCGCAATGAACACACCCATCGCTCTTGTCACCGGCGGCAGCCGGGGAATCGGCCGCGCCATCGTGGCGCGCCTGCTCGACGACGGCTATCAGGTCGTCAACTTCAGCCGCACCGCGCCGGACCAGATCCTGCGCGGCGAGACCTTCCGTTCGGTGGACCTGGGCGATGGGGCGGCCACCGTCGCGGCGGCGCGCGAGATCGCGGCCGAGCGTCCCGTGCTGAATCTGGTGAACAACGCGGGCATGATCCAGGTCGCCAACATCGAGGACGTCACGCAGGAAGACCTTGCGCGCACGATGGCCCTGAACATCACCGCGCCCATCCTGCTGATGCAGGCGCTCTTGCCCGGCATGCGGGCGGCGGGCTATGGTCGCGTCGTGAACATAGGCAGCCGCGCGGCCCTGGGCAAGGGCGGCCGGTCGGTCTATGGCGCCTCCAAGGCCGGGCTGGCCGGCATGACCCGGACCTGGGCGCTGGAGCTGGCGGGTGACGGCATCACGGTGAACACCGTGGCGCCGGGGCCGGTCGCGACCGAACTGTTCAATCAATCCAACCCGCCGGGCGAGCCCAGGACGGTGGCGCTGGAAGCCTCGATCCCGGTGGGCCGGGTCGGGCGTCCCGAAGAGGTGGCGCACACCGTGGCGATGTTCATGGACCCGCGCGCGGGCTTCATGACGGGGCAGGTGCTGTACGTGTGCGGCGGGATGTCGGTGGGGCTGGCGGGTTAGATGCTGGGCGCAGGCGTTTCCAAGGGAGCATCGTCATGCATGTGAATTTTGTCTTGTTCGAAGGGCTGACCCAGTTGGATATGACCGGGCCGTACGAGGTTCTGGCGAACGCGCCGGGCTTCACCATCGATTTTGTCGCAAAAACGCTGGAGCCGGTGCGGTGCGATCGCGGACTGCGATTCGTGCCGACGCAGACGCTGGATTCGGCCCCGCCTTGCGATCTGCTGGTGGTGCCCGGCGGCCCGGGAACGGATGACGCCATCGTCGATCCGGATTGGGTGGCGTTCACCCGCCGGCAGGGGCTGGGCGCGCAGTATCTGTTCGGCATCTGCACGGGGTCGCTGCTGCTGGGCGCGGCGGGATTGCTGCGCGGCAAGCGGGCGTCCAGCCATTGGCGGGCGCGCGAGCTGCTATCCCGCTTTGGGGCGACGCCCAGCGACGAGCGCATGTGCGTGGACGGCAATACCTATACGGCGGGAGGCGTCACGTCGGGCATCGACATGGGGCTGAAGGTGGTGGCGGCGCTGTGCGGGGAAGACGTCGCCAAGCTGATCCAGTTGCAGATCGAATACGACCCCAAGCCGCCCTTCGCGGGCGGCACGCCCAAGACGTCGGAGCCGGCCGTGGTGGAGCGCTACCTGGCGCTGTCCCAGGCCCGTTTCGAGCGCCGGGGCAAGGCCGTGGATCGCGCCGCCGCCGCCATGCCTTGATGACGCCACGCCCTTACTTGGCCAGATGGTCCAGCGGCAGCGGGCTCCGCGGCTTGACCGTCTGGATGGCGAAGTTGCTGCGGATGTCCTTGACCCCGGGCAGCTTCAGCAGGGTGCGCAGCAGGAAGTGCTCGTACCCGCGCAGGTCCGGCACCACCACCTGCAGCAGGAAGTCGGATTCGCCGGACACCAGATGGGCGGCGACGACTTCAGGCAGGGCGCTGACCTCGTGCCGGAACTGTTCGGCGTCCCGTTCGTGGTGGCGTTCGACCTTGACGCCCACGAACACGGTTAGCCCCAGGCCGACCTCATGCGGGTCGAGCCGCGCTTCATAGCCCTGGATGACCCCGGCTTCTTCCATCATCCGCACCCGCCGCAGGCAGGGCGAGGGCGACAGGCCGATCTGTTCGGCCAGCTCCACATTGGTCAGGCGCCCGTTCTTCTGCAGGGCTTCCAGAATGCGGCGGTCGTAGGCATCCAATTCGTGCTTTGGCATGAAGTCAAAAAAGTGGTCAGGTCGTTGGTGAAATATGCCAATAATGATAGATAGATTGGCATGAATAGCAAGCACATGCCAGCCCGAACTTCCTAGAATGACGCCATTGAAAGCTTGCGCGGGAGCGCGGTCATGACCGATATGGCGTTGTTTCTGGGAGCGTTGCTGATTGTCTACGTGGTGCCCGGGCCGGACATGATCCTGCTGCTGGAAACCGGCCTGCTGCGCGGCCGGGGGCAGGCGCTGGCCGTGGCAGCCGGACTCGCCATCGCGCGGGCGGCGCACGTCACCCTGGCGGCGCTGGGGCTGGCGGCGCTGTTCAAGACCCACCCGTGGGCATTCGACGCCGCGCGCACGGTGGGCGGCTGTTATCTGGTGTGGCTGGGCGTGCGCCTGTTGCGCGCGGGCCCGCTGTCCTATGCGCCGGTGGCCGGCGCTGCGCCCCGCCATGAGGGTTGGGGCCCGGCGCTGCTGACCGGCGTGCTGACCAATGTGCTCAATCCCAAGGCCTTGCTGTTCTGCTCGGTGCTGCTGCCGCAGTTCGTGTCGCCGGCGCAGGGGCCCATCGGCCGGCAGTTCGCGGTGCTGGGCGTCATCCTGGTGGGACTGGGCCTGACGTTCGACGTGCTGTGCGCGCTGGCGGGCGGGGCGGTGGGGCGCTGGATGACGGCCAGCCCCCGCGCGCAGAAGGTGCAGAGCATCGTGTTCGGCACCGCCCTGATCGCTTTTGGTCTGCGCCTGACCTTCGCCCAGCGCCCCGCCTGAGTCACTTGCCGAAGGCGTACGACGCCGCGTCTTCCTCATCGGTCTTCGCGGGCGGCGGCGTGGCGCCGTCCTCCAGCAGCTCCGCCTGGGTCAGTCCCCTGGTCAGTTCCAGGGCCTGGCGTTCGAACAGGCGGCGGTACAGTCCGCCCTTCAAGCGGATCAACGCGTCGTGGCTGCCTTCTTCGATGACGCGGCCGTGGTCCATCACCAGCAGGCGGTCCAACGCGCGCACCGTGGACAGGCGGTGCGCCACCACCAGCGTGGTGCGGCCTTCCATCAGGCGGTCCATCGCGCGCTGGATCAGCACCTCGCTTTCGCTGTCCAGGCTGGACGTGGCTTCGTCCAGGATCAGGATGGGCGCGTCCGCCAGGAACGCCCGCGCGATCGCCACGCGTTGGCGTTCGCCGCCGGACAGCTTCACGCCGCGTTCGCCCACCAGCGTCTCGTAGCCCTTGGGCAGCGACATGATGAAGTCATGCGCGCTGGCCAGCCGGGCCGCCTGCTCGATCTCGGCCTGCGTGGCGCCGGGCCGGGCGTAGGCGATGTTCTCGGCCAGGGTCCGGTGAAACAGCACGGGCTCTTGCTGCACGATGGCGATCTGGCTGCGCAGGGACGCCTGCTTCACCTGGGCGATGTCCTGCCCGTCGATGGTGATGCGGCCGCCGTTCACGTCGTACAGGCGCTGGATCAGCTTGATGAACGTGGTCTTGCCGGATCCCGAGTGGCCCACCAGCCCGACGCGTTCGCCCGGCGCGATGCGCACCGAGAACTGTTCATACAGCGCCGTGTTGTGCGAACCATAGCGGAACGTCACGTCCTCGAAGCGGATCTCGCCGGCCGTCACCGTGATGGCGCCCGCGCCGGACCTGTCTTCCACGCCCAGCGGCTGCTTTTCCAGCGACACCAGTTCTTCCATGTCGTTGACCGAGCGCTGCAGGTTGCGGATATGCATGCCCACGTCGCGCAGATAGCCTTGCAGCACGAAGAACATCGCCAGCGTGAACGTGATGTCGCCCACGCTGGCCTGGTTGCGCGACCACAGCAACAGCGATGCGCCCAGGATGGCGGCCTGCATGGCCACCAGCATCGCGCCCTGGATGCCGCCGTTGAAGGTGGCGCGGACCCAGGTGCGGCGCGTGCGGCGGCGCCATTTGTCGATCACGCGGTCCAGCCGCGCTTCTTCGCGCGTTTCGGCGCCAAAGGCCTTGACCACCGCGTTGCAGCTCACGGCGTCGGCCAGCGCGCCGCCCATGCGCGTGTCCCAGGCATTGCCCAGCCGCGCCGCGGGCGCGACATAGCCCAGCGACAGCGCCGCCGTGACGGCGATGTACAGCACCGAGCCCAGGCCCACCACCAGCCCCATCAAGGGCCAGTGCGCGCCCAGCAAGGCGGTGGCGCCCACCAGCATCACGACGGACGGGAGCAGCGCTACCAGCAGCGTGTCGTTCAACAGGTCCACCGCCCACATGCCGCGCGTGATCTTGCGCACGGTGGAGCCGGCGAAACTGTTGGCATGCCAATCCGTGGAAAAGCGCTGCACGCGGTAGAAGGCATTGGAGGCGATGCCATTCATCATCTTCAAGGTGAACGTGATGATGTTCTGGAACACGGCCTGGCGCAGCAGGGTGCCGCCCACGCCCAGCGCCACCAGCAGCCAGAAGGCCGTGATGGCGGCGTTCCAGGCGAGCTGGTCGCCCGCGGCGCCGGACGCCACGGCGTCGACCAGACGGCCGGCGTACATCGGGGTCAGCACATCCGCCACCGCCGACAGCAGCGCCAGCGCCACGATGACCACGATGCGCAGCGGTTGCCGGCCCCAATAGCGGAAGGTAAAGCCCAGGACGTCCTTGAAGGCCTGTCCTCGAAAGTCGATTTTTTTTCTAGCCATTGCGATGGCCTGGCGGCACAAGACACGCCAGGATGTCCTTGTGAGGAAAGAAGGGAAAACAAGCCGTGTGCCTGTCAGGCACCAGCGATTGCGTTCAGGGGTTCAGGCGGGCGCGGAGGACCAGTCGCCAGATAGAAAGCTGGCGATGGGTCCGCGCGGGCGACGACTTAATGGCGTCGCGGAGACACGCGCGGGATGGCGTTGAGCATGGGATACATCATCATGCGCCTCCCTATCGGTGGGTGAGGAAATGAAGCGGGGAAATGGAGCGGGGAAATGAAATGGGCACAGGCCCGAATTGCTGATTCTATAGAAGTGATGTAGCGGAATCAACGGCCGGTGCGAGGCGGACCGCGCGTCCTGTCGGTTTTTTTCAACGCGGCCCGGCCTGGCGCGGCCCGGCCTGACGCGGCCCGGCCCGATGACACGCGCACGCGGCGCGTGCGCGTCATTCTCAATGTACGCCGCCGGACAGATACGCCGCGCCGCTGGCCGCGTAGCCGCCTTGATGGCTGGCCAGGCGCGCATAGGCGCCTTGCCTGCGCAAGAGCTGATCGTGCGTGCCGGCTTCCGCCAGCGTTCCGCGGTCCAGCACCAGGATCAGGTCCGCGTCGCGGATGGTGGACAGGCGATGCGCGATGACCAGCGTGGTCCGGTGGCGCATCAGCACGTCCAGCGCGCCGCGCACCTGCATTTCAGACAAGGTGTCCAGGTGCGAGGTGGCTTCGTCCAGGATCAGCACGGGCGCATTCTTCAGGAAGGCCCGCGCAATAGAGATGCGCTGGCGCTGGCCGCCCGAAAGCTGCATGCCGCGTTCGCCCACGCGCGTCGCCAGCCCGTCGGGCAGGCTCTTCACGAAGTCCGCCAGCGCCGCCTGTTCCAGCGCGCGCGCCAGGTCCTCGCGGCTGGCCTCGGGGCGCGCGAGCCGGATGTTGCCTTCCAGCGTATCGTTGAACAGATAGGTGTCCTGTGTCACCAGCGCCACCCGTTCGCGCAATCCGTCGAGCCGGAGCTGGCGCACGTCCACGCCGTCCAGCTTCACCGCGCCCTGGCGCGGATCCCAGAAGCGCAGAAGCAGGCTGGCCACGGTGCTCTTGCCCGCGCCGGAGGCGCCCACGATCGCCACGGTGGCGCCGGCGGGGGCCGTGAAGGTGAGGTCGCGCAAGGTGTCTTCGTTCTTGCCCGGATACGCGAAGCTGACGTGCTCGAACGCCAGCGACAGGCCGTGCGCGGCGACCGGCGCGGGAAGCGGGCCGTCCGCGACGGGCTCGGGCTCGTTGGCGACGACGTGCAGGCGGCGCGTGGCGGCAATGGTGTCCGCCAGTTGCCGGCTGACCTGCGAGATCTCCGACACCGGAAGAAAGGTGGCCAGCGCGATCAGCACCAGCAGCGGCAGCATGCTGGCCGACAGTGCGCCGGCCTGGACCTGCAGGGCGCCGACGACCGCCACGGCCAGGCCGCCCAGGCCCATGGCGACCTCGAACCAGGCGGTCTGACGCGACAGGTCGCGCAGGATATCCAGGCGCCGCTCGCGGTAGCGGCTGGCCACCTTCATGAACTGGTCGCGGCGGCGGCCGGTGGCCTGGAAGGCGGTCAGGTCGGCCAGGCCCTGGATGGTGTCGGTGGTGTGGGCGCTCATTTCTCCCAGCGCCTCGCGCGCCTTGTCGCCCAGGGTGTCGATCTTGCGGCGGCCGCGCAGCGGCGACACCAGCGCGTAGGCCAGGAAGGGCAGCAGCGCCAGCGCGACCGGCCAACTGTAGAAGCCCAGGAACCCCAGCACGGACAGCGGCACCAGCACCGATACGATGGCCGGCGCGATGGTGTGCGCATAGAAGTACTCCACCATCTCCACGTCCTGCGTGGCCAGCGCGACCAGGTCGCCGGAACGCCGCTGCAGCAGGTAGGCCGGAGCCAGGCGTTCGAGCTTGTCATAGAGCTTGACGCGCATGTCGGCCAGCAACTGGTAGGCCATGGCGTGCGCCAGCCAGGACTCCAGCCAATGGAACAGCGCGGCCAGCGGCGCCGCGATCAGAAGGCCCGCGACCAGCGCCGATATGTCGCGGCCGTCGCGGATGGCGGCGACGATCAGCGCGCTGAACACACCCACGCCGATGAAGGCGGCCACGCGCGCCACACCGAGCAGGATGGTGGCGGCAAGGGTGCCGCGCCACGGGCGCACCACCGACAGCAGGGTGCCCAGCGTGGCGCGCCAGCCGACCTGGCCGGCGTCGGCGTCCAGCGGACGCAGGGTCGGACCTGGGCCGCCGCTGTCGTCCGCCGCGGCGGCCGGCGCATTCGCCGCCGCGACGGCGCCCTGGGACGGCGGCACGGCAAGCGGTGCGCCCGCCGACGGGTTCCGGTGCGCCGCGGCCTGCTCGTGCATCAGGCGGTAATACAGTCCGTGCTGGCGCATCAGTTCCGCATGAGCACCGGCTTCGGCCACGCGTCCCTGATCCAGCACCAGGATGCGATCGGCGCCGATCACGCTGGCCAGGCGGTGGGCCAGGATCAGCGTCGTGCGGCCGGCCATCAGGCGGTCCAGCGCCTGCTGGATCAGCGCCTCGTTCTCGGTGTCCACCGACGACAGCGCTTCGTCCAGGATCAGGATGGGCGCATCGCGCAACAGGGCGCGGGCGATCGCCACGCGCTGGCGCTGGCCCCCGGAAAGCTGCAGCCCGCGTTCGCCGATGCGCGTGGCGTAGCCGTCCGGCAGCGCCATGATGAAGTCGTCGATATTCGCGGCGCGGGCGGCGGCGCGCACCTGCTCGTGGGTGGCATCGGGCCGGCCCAGCCGCAGGTTGTCGTCGATGGTGCCGTGGAACAGCGTGATGTCCTGGCTGACCAGCGCGATGTGCGAGAGCAGCGTCTGCGTGTCGAGCATGTTCACGTCGCGGCCGCCGACACGGATGACGCCGGCCTGCGGCACGCATTCGCGCAGCAGCAGGCGGACGATGGTGGATTTGCCCGCGCCGCTGGGGCCGACCACGCCGACCCGTTCGCCGGCCGCGATGCTGAAGGCCAGGCCGCGATGGGCGGGGCGCTCGGGCGTGTATGAAAAGGCGACGCCGTCGAAGTCGATGGTGGGCGACAGGCGGGCCTGGGCCGCGCTGCTGTTGTCCGGGCCACCTATGCCCGTGCCGCTTGCACCTGCGTCGGGCGCGGGGGTCAGCGGCCGGGCATCCATCAGGGCATGGATGCTGGCGGCGGCCGATTGGCCCAGCATGCCCCGGTGCAGCACCGAGCGCAGGTCGCGCAGCGGCCGGAAGATCTCGGTGCCGGCCATCAGCACGATCAGCAGCGCCTCTACGCTCATGTCGCCCGCGGCCACGCGCCAGGCGCCCAGGGTCAGCGCCAGCGCCGCGCCCAGGGCTACGCCCAGGTCGCTGACGCCGCGCGTCAGCAGGCTGACCGACAGCACCCAGAAGGTGTTGTCCGACAGGCTGCGCGCGCGGGCCGCCAGCCGTTCGCCCCAGGCCTTGCCCTGGCCATAGGACTTCAGCGTGGGCAGGCCTTGCACGGCGTCCAGGAAATCTTCGCCGAAATCATTGAGCGACCGCGTGCGCGCCAGGCTGGCGCGCCGGTCCAGCATGTGTACCGCCATCGGGCCGAAGAGCGCGAACAGGGCCGCGGCCAGGAAGACCAGCGCGGTCGGCACGTCCCAGAACGCGATCACGGCGAAGATCGCGAATGGCGCGGCCGCGGCGATCGCCACTTGCGGCAGGTACTGGCCGAAAAAGGTCTGCAATTGCTCGACGCCGTCCACCACCGTCAGCATGATGCCGCCGCTGCGCTGGTTGGCGAACCACGCGGGCCCCAGCGCCACGATGCGGTCATACAGTCTGGCGCGCAGCGTGTGCTGGATCGCGGCCGACGTGCGGTTCGCCTGCACGGTGCGCCAATGGTCGAAGAACGCTCGCAGCAGCACCATCGCGGCCACGCACAGCGCGGGCACGATCCAGTCCCGCCACGGCGCGCCGTCGAACACGCGGGCCAGCAGTTGGCCCAGAAAGACATAACGGGCGATGCCGGCCGCCAGGGCCAGCAAGCCCAGGAAGATGCCGCCCGCCATGCCGCCGCGCATGCCCAGCGTCAGCCGCCAGAGCCGTGAATCGAAATACATAGCAATTACTCCATCCAGAGGCTGCATGGTCACTGATACCGCGCCCACGCGAAAGCGATACTTTTTCAATCATGGGTTGAGATAAACTCAACCCATGGCCGACCTGCCCAACCGAACTCCGCCGCTCGCCGCCTTGCGCGCCTTTGAAGCCGTTGCCCGTCTGGGCAGCCTGAGCCGTGCCGCCGTGGAATTGAACGTCACCAAGAGCGCGGTAAGCCATCAGTTGCGCGCGCTGGAGGCCGACCTGGGCGTTTCGCTGCTGCGCCGGGGCGGCACGGTTCGGCGCGCCGAAACCACCGAAGCGGGCGCCGGGCTGCTGGCGTCCGTACAACAGGCCTTGACCCTATTGGAGGCAGCGTGCCGCAATGCGCGGGCCAGTGCGCGGGGCAGGCGCCGCTACACCCTGAACGTGTCCGCCAATCCGTCGCTGGCCGCCCTGTGGCTCGCGCCGCGCATTGGCCGGTTCATCGAACTGCATCCCGACATCGACATCCAGGTCTACCTGCATGCCAGCCAGGACCCGGCCTGGAAGAGTCAGAACATCGACCTGGCCTTCCTGCACGTGCGGGCGAAGGGACCGCACAACGCGGAGCCCGGCGACATCCCGCTCATGACCGAGACCGTCGTGCCGGTGTGCAGTCCCGCGCTGGTCGATCCGGCCGACCGCAACGATCCCCGCGTCTTCCTGCGCCACCGCTGGCTCGAGGAAAAGCACATCGACAGTCCCGAGACGGATTGGCGGACCTGGAGTCCGCGCCTGGGCCTGGCCGCAGCCGATTGGCAGGATCCGCTGGTGTTGAGCGGCCTGAGCACGGTCGCGGCCGCCGCGGCGGCGGGGGTGGGCATCGCGCTGGGACGCGCGCCGCTGGTGGACGAAGAGCTGGCCAGCGGCAGGCTCGTGGCGCTGATGCCTCAATTGCGCATGCCGGGGTCCTGGGGCTATGTCATGCGCATCCAGGCCAACCGGCCCATGGACGCGTCGCTGCCCGCGCTGGTGGAGTTCCTGGCCGAAGAGGGGCGCGGCACGGGCGCGTGGCAGGCCCAGGGCGCCGCCGCCGCTGGCGGACCGGGTATCGAAGAAACCAATGGGATTTCAAGGACGCCATGAAAACATTGCCGCGCGGAACCGCGCCAGCCTTTGCGCGGGTGCTTCCGCTGTTGTTGACCGCGTTGTTCGCCGCGTTCGTCGCCCCGGCCCAGGCCCAGCCGCCGGCGCCTGCCGGCGCGCAGGCCAGCGAAGAGGCCGAGGCCCGGGCCCAGGGCGTGGCGCCGCCCGGCATGCCGTGCCAGGATTTTCTTCAGGCCCTGGGCAGGAAGCCGGACGGTGTCGAATACCTGGGATGCGAACGCCACGACGACCTGCAAGCCAGTCCCATGATCGCCCGCTACCAAGTGAGCGGCGTCCACGCGGCGGCGGCCGAAGCCTACCTGGGCAAGACCTTCGGCATGCCGCCGCTGGAATATGCCTGCTGCGGCTGGGGCTCAAGGCCGCATTCGTGGCGGGACGGGCCGGCGGGCCTGCAATACGGGCTGGGCATGGGAACCGAGGCGCGGCGCCATCCTCGCACGGATTGGGACCGGATTCCCAGCTTCGGCATCACGGTCACCCTGTACACCCAGATCATCTAGCAGGCATGCCGCCCGCCTAGTCGCTGGCCAGTTCCATGCTGCGCGTCACTTCTTCCTGCACGCGTTCCCAGATGGCCCGCTTCAATTCCACGAAGCGGGGCGACAGTTGCACGTCCGCGCTGCGCGGATGCGGCAGATCGTTCTGGATGTCCTGCACGATGCGCCCGGGCTTGGATCCCATGACCGCCATGCGGGTCGACAAGGTCAGCGCCTCGTCGATCGAGTGCGTGATGAAGACGATCGTCTTGCCGCTCTGCTCGTAGATCGACAGCAACTGTTCCTGCAGCACCTGGCGCGTCATCGCGTCCAGCGCGGCGAACGGTTCGTCGAACAGCATCACGTCCGGATCGTTGGCCAGTACGCGGGCAATCGACACGCGCTGCTTCATGCCGCCGGACAGCGCGTGGGGGTACTTGTCCGCCGCCTGCTTCAATCCCACCATGTCGATGAACTTGCGGGCGATCGGCGCGCGTTCCTGCCGCGACATGCCGCGCATCTTCAGGCCGAACTCCACGTTTTCCTGCACGGTCCGCCACGGGAACAGGGCGTACTGCTGGAACACCATGCCACAGGCGGCCGTCACGTCCGTGACCTGCCTGCCGTTGATCGAGACCGTGCCGGTGTTGGGCGTGATGAATCCCGCCATCAGATTCAGCAAGGTCGACTTGCCGCAGCCGGACGCGCCCAGCAGCACCAGGAATTCGCCGCGCCGGACCTCGAGGTTGACCTTGTCCAGCACGGGGACGTCGCCGTAAGCCTTGGAGACGTCCGCAAGCCGGATCATCGTATCGTTCATCGTTGCCATGCCAGCACCCATCGTTCAAGAAGCCGCAAACACAGATCGGTCACCAGCACGGTGAAACTGATCAGGACCATGCCCAGCACCACGGTATCGGTCTGGAAGAACTCCTTGCCGTTCATGATCATGAAGCCCAGGCCTTCCTTGGACGCCACCAGTTCGGCCGAGATCACGCAGGTCCACGACAGGCCCAGAATGATCTTCATGCCGGACAGGATCTGCGGCAGGCAGCCCGGAAACAGCACCTCGCGCATCACCTGCCAGCGGTTGGCGCCCAGGTTGCGCGCCGCGCGCACCAGCACCGGATCGATGCTGCGCGAGGCCTCCATCACGTACAGCAAGGCGGGCACGAAGGACCCCATGAACACGATGCTGTATTTCTGCGTTTCGGTGATGCCGAACCACAGCAGCGACAGCGGGATCCAGCTCATGGAGGGCAGTGGCCGCAGGAACGAGATGATGGGATCGAACACGGCGCGGGCCACCTTCGACGTGCCCAGCAGGATGCCCAGCGGAATGGCGACGATCACGGCGGCCAGAAAGCCCACCATGACCCGGCGCGTGGAAGCCAGCACGTTGTAGAACAGCGTGCCCTGATCGGACATGGACAGGGCGCGCGACAAAACCTGGGAGGGCGCGGGCAGGAAAATGGGATCGACCGCGCCGGCGCGGCACAGGCCTTCCCACAGCAGCAGAAAGCACAGAAGCGAAAACACGCTGATCCAGAGCAGGCGTGTTTCCCTTGAAGACGGACGCGTGGACATGAGCAGGCTGTCCCGGGCTTACAGGTACGAGGCCTGGACCCAGTCCTTGACGGCGGGCGCGCGGTCGATCTGCTTGAGCGACACCAGCATTTCGGCAAGTTTCTGCATGCCGTTGACGAAGTTGCCCGGGTCCACCATCAGCGCCTTCTGGTCCTCGGCCGAGTACCACTGCGTCTGCTTGATGACGGCAAGCTGGTCCGGCTTGGACAGGCCCGTCAGTTCCAGCAGCACGCCCGCGGCCTCGTCGGGCTGTCCGCTCAGCAGGGCGTTGGCCTGGAATATCGCCTGCAGGAACTTGCGCACGGCCTCCGGATTGTCCTTGCCCAGCCTGGCGTGCGTCAGCAGCACATCGGGGCCGGGCGTGATGGCGTACTGCTTGTAGAGCGAGAACGCCGTGTCGTCCAGCAGGACGCGGGTGCCGGGAACGGCCTTGATGCGGTCGAACGCCGGGGTCCAGGCCACGGCCGCGTCGACCTGGCCTCCCTGGTAGGCCGACAGCAGATTGGTGGCGGGCAGGTTGATGATGGAGACGTCGCGGTCTGGATTCATGCCCGCCTGGCGCAGCACGTCCAGCAGCAGCACGTGGGCGCTCGACGCGTAGGTCACGCCGATCTTCTTGCCCTTCAGGTCGGCCACCGACTTGACGTCGTCGCGCACCAGCACACCCTCGGCGCGGCCGAAGTTGTTGGGGGTGGCGATGACCTGGAACTGGCGCGCGCCGGCCGCCATCAGCGCCAGCGACGACACCACGCCGGTGCCGGCCAGGTCTATGTTGCCGGCCATCACCGCGCTCATGCGGTCGGAGGATGTGGCGAAGCTCTGCCACTTGATGTCCAGGCCCTGCTTGGCGAAGAGGCCCGTCTTCATGGCGATGTAGGCCGAGTAGTGGCCCAGCCAGGCCGAGCCGCCATAGGTGTACGACGCGTTGGCGGCACGGCCTATCATCGGAAAGCCCAGGGCGCTTGCGCCCGCGACGGCAGCGGTGCGCACCAGCATGGCGCGGCGATTCATGTTCATATTTTTCCCCTACTTGAATGTAGATTGACCGATAGATTCCATGTCGCCGGCACTCTGGGGTGCGGCAGACAAGACTTTCGCCCGAGCGCCTGGCGGCGGCATGAATATAAGGAGCGGCGATGGTCAACATCAGCGGCGCTTAAGAGCCGCGCTTCAGGCAGGGGGGACGGAATGGGCCGCGTCAGGGGTGCGGCCCATCCCCCGCCTGGTCTCTTCAGATGCCCTGTCCGCCGGACACTTCGATGCGCTGGGCGTTGACCCAGCGGTTGTCCTCGGACAGCAGGCTGGCGATCATCGGCCCGATGTCGTCGGCCACGCCGACGCGGCCCAGCGCGGTCATGGCCGCGAAGTGCTGGTTGAATTCCGGCGTGTCGCGCACGGCGCCGCCAAGGAAATCGGTCTCGATCGCCCCGGGCGCCACGGCGTTGACGGCGATTCTGCGGTGTCCGAGCTCTTTGGCCAGATAGACCGTCAGCACCTCGATGGCGCCCTTGGCCGCGGCATAGGCCGACCAGCCCGGCGCCGATACCCGCGTCAGGCCGGTGGACAGGTTCACGATGCGGCCGCCGTCGGCCAGCAGCGGCAACAGGCTCTGCGTCAGGAAGAACACCCCCTTGAAATGCACGTTGACCAGCTTGTCGAACGCCGCTTCCGTCATGTCGGCGATCGGCGCCACATCGCCATGCCCCGCGTTGTTGACGAGATGATCAAAGGTGCCGCGCTGCCAGGTTTGGCCAAGTGCGGCCTTCAGCCGATCGACGAAGTCCGGAAAGGCGGCGACGTCGCCCGCATCGAGTTGCAGCGCGACGGCCTTGCGGCCAAGCCGCGTGATTTCGCCGACGGCTTCCCTGGCTTGCGCTTCGCGGCTCTGGTAAGTGAGGATGACGTCATGGCCCTTGCCCGCGATGGCAAGGGCGGTATTGCGGCCCAGGCCTCGGCTCGAACCCGTGACGAGAGAAATCTTGCTCATGGAGCGGCTCCTTGATGACGGTGGATGAGGCGTCCATTCTGTGGCGTGGGCGGCGGATCGCCTTTGCCTGAACGGTGGAGTTGTTGGCCTGATCCTCCGAAGTGCTGTTCCCGCTGTTCCCGCCCGCCCGGAAGCCATTACGATTGCTCCGTGGAAAACCATCGCGATCCCTACGTATGAATGACACATTGCTGGCGGCCGTCAGCCGCTGCGCCCAGGCGCATGCCAACCCGGGCGGCGTGGCACAAACCTCCATTCCCGGCCTGGTTGTCATTCGAGCGACCCGGCCCAGCGGCCTGGATCATGCGATCTCGCGGCCGCTTGTGTGCCTTGTGCTGCAAGGGGGCAAGCGCGTGGCGCTGGGGGCGCAAACCTTCAATTTCACGGCCGGCGATTCGCTGCTGATCACGGCGGATGTGCCCACGGTCAGCCAGATCACGCGCGCCAGTTCGGCATTGCCCTATTTCTCGCTGGTCCTGGAGCTGGATCTGGCGGTGATCGCGGAACTGGCCCTGGAAATGAAGCCGGGACCGGTCGACCCCGGCCAGCCGGTGCGGATGGAACAGACCGACACCGAGGTTGCCGATGCAGCCCTTCGGCTGCTGCGCTTGACCGAACGCCCCGCGGCGCTGCCCGTGCTGCAGGCGCAGCTCGTCCGCGAAATGCACTATTGGCTGCTGGCCGGCCGGCACGGCCAGGCAATCCGCCAGCTAGGCTGGCCGGGGGGGAGGGCCGAACGGGTCGCCCGCGCCGTGGCGCTGCTGCGGGCCGATTTTGCACAATCGCTGCCGATGGAACGCCTGGCCGCGGTCGCGGGAATGAGCCCATCCTCGTTCTATCAGCACTTCCGGTCGGCGACCTCGCTGTCGCCGCTGCAGTTCCAGAAGCAATTGCGCCTGATCGAGGCCCGCCGGCTCATGACCGCGGAAGGCTCGTCGGCCAGCAGCGCCGCGTTTGCGGTGGGCTATGAAAGCGTCCAGCAATTCACCCGGGAATACCGGCGGATGTTCGGCCTGCCGCCGGGCAAGGACACCGATGCGGTAAAGAGCGCCGTCAGCGCGCTTTCCTGAATGGCGCTCGCGGCGCGCTTTTATTAAATATTCGCGCCGCTTATATTGCGGCGGCTCCGAAATGCCGGGTCCACACTCGCGGCAATTGTCCTTGGAGCCTAGTCGTGAAAAGTTATGACGTGATCGTGGTGGGTGCCGGCGTGATCGGCAGTTCGGTGGCCTTTCACCTGGCCGAGCTGGGTGCGAAGAATGTGCTGGTGCTGGACCGGGAAACCATCGGCGCGGGCACCACGTCGCAGTCTTCCGGCATCCTGCGCACGCACTATTCCGTGCGCGAGAACGTGGACCTGGCCCAGCGTTCCTGGAGCGTGTTCAACAATTTCGCCAGCTATCTGGGCGACGAGGAGGCCTCCTGCGGCCTGGTCAAATGCGGCTATCTCATCACCGCGGCCGACAACGACAAGCTGGAGCCCCTGCGCGGCGCGCTGGCGCAGCAGCAGGCCCAAGGCATCGCGCTGGAGCTGCTGGACGCCGCGCAGGCGCGCGACCTGCTGCCCATCGCGTCCTTCGACAACGCCGCCCTGATCGGCTATGAACCCGAGGCCGGCTTCGCCGACGCCTACCTGGTGGCCACCAGCTTTGCGCGCGGCGCCCGCCGCCGCGGCGTCACCATCCGCGAAAACGTCAACGTCCAGCGCCTGCTGGTGGAAAACGGCCGCGTGACCGGCGTGTCCACCTCCGAAGGCGACTACGCCAGCCCGCTGGTCATCAGCACCCAGAACATCTGGACGCGGGAACTGGCCGGCTGGACCGGCGTCGCCATGCCCGTGGTGCCCGAGCGCCACGCCGTGCTGGCGCTGGAATGCGCCGCCGCTCCCTATACCTATTCGATGCCCGTCTTCAAGGACCTGGCCTCGCCCGGCATGCTGTATTGCCGCAGCTATGGCGGCAACCAGATGCTGGTGAGCGAAGGCGTCGTCGGTGAAATGCTGCAGAAGAGCGACGCCGAGCAGGGCGATATCCCGCTGGACTACGTGGCCGAGGTCGGCGCGCAGGTCGCCGAGCGCTTCCCGGCCTACGAGACCGCGGGCCTGGCCTCGTCCTGGACCGGGGTGTACGACGTGACGCCCGACTGGAACCCCGTGCTGGGGCGCGTGGCCGGCGTCGACGGGCTGATCGTGGGATTCGGGTTCTCGGGCCACGGCTTCAAGCTGTCGCCGACCGTGGGCCGCGTGCTGGCGCAGGAGGCGCTGGGGCTGGCGACCGACGTGTCGCTCAAGCCCTATGAGCTGGGCCGTTTCCAGCGCGGCGCGCTGCTGACCGGGAAGTACGGCCTTGGCGCGGTGTCCTGATCCTGGCGCTGTGCAACGCGCAAGCTGGCTGGCGCTGCCGCCCGAGCCCTGGAAGAACGGCGGGGGCGTCACGCGGACGCTGGCGGCGGATGCCGCGGGGCGCTGGCGCGTCAGCATCGCCGACATCGACCGCGACGGGCCGTACTCCCGGTTTCCCGGCTATGACCGCGTGTCGGTCGTGCTGTCGGGCCAGGGCGTGGCGCTGCGCGGGGAGGGCGTGGCGGTGTCGTTGCGGCCCCGCGTGCCCGCGCTGTTCGCCGGCGACGAGGTGCTGCGGTCCCGCCTGGCGGGCGGGCCGGTGCGCGTGCTGAATCTTTTTGTCCAGCGCGGCCTGGCGCGGGCCCGCGTCGCTTGCCTGGGCGCGGAGGGCGATGCCCGTGTCGCCGGTTCATTGGCGGATGCGGCGGGCGAGTGTATTGCCACGCGCCTGGTCGTGGCCGTGGAGGCGTGCCGTTTTCGCGGCGCGCCGCCGGGCAACGAGTGGGAGCTGGCGGCGGGCGAATTCGCGCTGGGGCCGGGCGACGGCGATGCGTTGGACGGCCCCGAAGGCCTATCGCGGTCCGGCGCGTTCCTTGCGGCATCGATGCACGGTTTCGCGGTAAGCCTGGACATCGCCGTGCAGGCGCCGGGCTTGCGCTGATCGATCTACACCCGTCCATGCGCCGCGCAGGCGTTGGACGGCTTTGATTCCTTTTAATCAGGAGCATTTCCATGAAGGTGATCGCCGCGGTCAAGCGCGTGGTTGACTACAACGTCAAGGTGCGCGTCAAGGCCGACCAGAGCGGCGTGGACATCGGCAACGTCAAGATGTCCATGAATCCATTCGACGAGATCGCCGTCGAGGCGGCCGTGCGCTTGAAAGAGCAGGGCGCCGCCGCCGAAGTGGTGGCGGTGTCCTGCGGCACGGCGCAGTCGCAGGAGACGCTGCGCACCGCGCTGGCCATCGGCGCCGACCGTGGCGTGCTGGTGCAGACGGACGCCGCGCTGCAGCCGCTGGCGGTCGCCAAGCTGCTGCGCGCCGTGGTGCAAAAGGAGGTGCCCGCGCTGGTCATCCTGGGCAAGCAGGCCATCGACGACGACGCCTGCCAGACCGGCCAGATGCTGGCGGCCCTGCTGGGCTGGCCGCAGGCCACCAACGCCAGCGCCATCGAGATCGGCGCCGGCACGGCGCGCGTCACCCGCGAGGTGGACGGCGGCCTGGAAGTGGTGGAACTGACGCTGCCCGCCGTGGTCACGGCCGACCTGCGCCTGAACGAGCCGCGCTACGTCACCTTGCCCAACATCATGAAGGCCAAGAAGAAGCCCGTGGATATCGAGACGCCGGAAGGCCTGGGCGTGGACCCCGTGTCCCGCCTGGAGACGCTGCGGGTGGAAGAGCCGGCGGCGCGCGCGGCCGGCGTGAAGGTCGCCGACGTGGCCGCGCTGGTCGACAAACTGAAGAACGAAGCCAAGGTGATCTGATGACAGTCCTAGTTATTGCCGAACACGACAATCAGGCGCTCAACGGCGCCACGCTCAACGCCATCGCGGCCGCCGCGACGCTCGGCATGCCGGTACACGTGCTGGTGGCGGGCGGCCAGGCGCAGGCCGCGGCCGCGGCGGCGGCGCGCGTCGCGGGCGTGGAGCAGGTGCTGCTGGCGCAGGCGCCGCAGTTGGCCGACGGGCTGGCGGAGAACCTGGCGGCGCAGGCCGTGGCGGTGTCCGCCGGCTATACGCATCTGTTCGTGGCCGCCACCGCCCACGGCAAGAGCGTGGCGCCGCGCATCGCGGCGCTTCTGGATGTGGAACAGGTGTCGGACGTGATCGACGTGCTGGCGCCCGACACATTCAAGCGCCCCATCTATGCGGGCAACGCGATCGCCACCGTGAAAAGCGGCTATCCGGTGGTGGTGGCGACGATACGTCCGACGGCCTTCGATGCCGTGGCCGCCGAGGGTGGCAGCGCGCGGATCGAAACGGTCGAGGCGGTGGCGGGCGCGGGCCTGTCGCGTTTCGTCAGCCGCGAAATCGCGGTGTCCGAACGCCCCGAACTGGGCGGCGCGCGCGCGGTGGTGTCGGGCGGCCGCGGGCTGGGCAGCGCGGATAACTTCAAACTGCTGGACCCGCTGGCCGCAAAGCTGGGCGCGGCGCTCGGCGCCTCGCGCGCCGCGGTGGACGCGGGCTACGCGCCGAACGACTGGCAGGTCGGCCAGACCGGCAAGATCGTCGCGCCAGCGCTGTACGTGGCGGTCGGGATCTCGGGCGCCATCCAGCATCTGGCCGGCATGAAGGATTCGAAGGTCATCGTCGCCATCAACAAGGACGGCGACGCGCCGATCTTCGGCGTGGCGGACTACGGCCTGGTCGGCGATCTGTTCGAGGCCGTGCCGGCCTTGACGGCCGCGCTGCCCTGATACCGGCCGCTTCAGCGCCGCAGGCTGCGCCAGAGCGTGGCGGGCGGCAGCCCCAGGGCCGGGGCGAGATCCTTCTGGATCAGGCGTTCCATCGCCATCAGGATCACGTCGCGCGCCTCGGCGGGCAGCTTGCCCACTTCCTGCTGGCGCGCGGCCAGGTACAGCGTGCGCGACAGGGCGGGGTCGTCGCCGCGCGCGGCGCCCAGGTAGGGCGCCAGCGGCAGCACCCGCAATTGCTCCAGGAAATGCCGCGACTGCCAGATGCACAAGGGCGTGCTGATGCCGAACCCCAGCCCGGCCGTGACCAGGCTGAGCAACGGGTCGGTATTGTCGAACTCGTAGGTGCGTTCGATCATCACGCCATGCGATTCGACCAGCCGGTCGATCTCGGCGCCGATGAAGGAGCGCGCGCTGTAGCGGATGAACTGGTTGCGCTTGCCCAGCTCTTTCAGCGAGTCGATCCTGTCCATGCTCATGGAGCGCGGAACGATGAGTACATAGGGTTCGCTGAACAGGCTGTACTTGCGGATGGTGGGCTTGCCGGCCGACGCGCTGGTGGTGACCACCAGGTCCAGTTGCCGGTCTTCGAGCTGTTTGTCCAGCACCGGCGTGATGCCCGACCATAACCGGATCTGGCGCGACGCGCCGGACAGGCCATGGATCAGCGTCGGGCCCAGCGTGCCCGCGAACGAGTCCACGCAGCCGAACCGGACGATATTGCGCTTGGCCCGGCTAAGGTTGCGCACGCTTTCCGTCATGTCGCCGGCCTGCGCCAGCAAACGCGCGGCATGTTCGAACAGCAGTTCACCGGCGGGCGTGGGCCGCGCCGGCCGGGTGCTGCGGTCCAGCAGCTCGGTCGACATGGCGGCCTCGAGCTGCTTGATCCGCTGCGACACCGCCGCCTGCGAAAAACCCAGCAGGCGCGCCGCGCCGGATACCGACGCGGCCTCCACCACCGCCACCCAGGTCAGCAGCAGGCTCCATTCGGGATAGTTTTCCGTGGCGCTGAACGAAAAGCGGTTCATGGCGGGGCTGCGTCCTGGATCCGGCGGCGGCCGGCGATCAGCGCAGGCGCGCGGTGGCCTGGCGCAGGGCGGCGGCCACCATGCCCTCGACCTCGGGAATGACCTTGCCGGCCAGGTCGGGACGATAGGCATACGGATGCGTTTCGTCCATGTAGGTGGACTGGCACATCTCAAGCTGGATGGCGTGGATGTTGTCGGCCGGCGCGCCATAGTGGCGCGTGATGTAGCCGCCCTTGAAGCGGCCGTTGACCGCCCAGGTGTAGTCCGCGCAACCGTCCAGCCGGGCCTGCACGGCCGCCAGGATGTCGGGCGCGCACGCGGCGCCGTCGGACGTGCCGATGTTCAGGTCGGGCAGCTTGCCCTCGAACAGGCGCGGCAGCACGCTGGCGATGGAATGCGCTTCCCACAGCAGCACGGTGCCGTGTTCGGCCTTGATGCGGTCGATCTCTTCGCGCAGCTTGGCGTGATAGGGCTGCCAGTACGTCTGCAGGCGATGCGCGCGCTCGGCGTCCGTCAGCACGGCGTCGTTCGCGTAGAGCGCGTCGCCGCGGAAGGTCTGCGCCGGGCACAGGCCGGTCTTGGTCTGGCCGGGGTAGAGGCTTTCGTCGTTGGGCGGACGGTTCAGGTCGACCACGTAACGCGAGTAGCGCGCGCCGACCACGGATGCGCCCAGCGCTTCGGCAAACTTGTACAGCGTGTCCAGATGCCAGTCCGTGTCGCCGGACTGCAGGCCCAGCGGCGTCATCTGCGCGCGCTGGGCATCGGGAATCTGGCTGCCGAGATGGGGAATGGAGATCAGCAGCGGGGCGGTGCCGCGGCTGAAGTGATAGATGTCGCTCAAGGGAAAACTCCGGGTGGCAAAGGCGGTGCGCCGCGGACGGGCGGCGCGCCGTCTGTATGCTAGGCAGCGCAGCCCCTCGCGGGTATTGCATCAGTTTAGTGGATATTGATGATCCAGCAGACTGATGCTAAATCCGGCGCGCTTCGCGTCGGGGTGGCCGTCGCGCCTAGTGTTTTCCCCAGGGCGGCCAGGTATTTGCATCTCAGTACTAACCACTAGCCCGCGCGTGTCTGCCCCCGGCGCACGCCCGCCTGCGGCCCCACTCTATAACCCACAGGAATAGCGCAAGCACCCGAAGGACTTTGACGCCATGGTGTCCCGCTTCTAGTCTGCCGTCACGCTGTATCTCTGACTGCAAACTACGAATGCCGCAAGTGCGCGGCGCACAAGGGAAGTCATGAACCGTCCTGTACACCTTGCCATCGCGGCCGCGCTGCTGGCGGCCTGTAGCGCTGGTTTTTCGGCGGACGCCGCCGCGCAGGAGCGTCCCATGCTGCGCATCAGCTCGGGCGCCGCCGACAACGCCACGCTGGATCCGCACCGCGCGACGTCCACGGCCGATAAGGGCGTGGCGGCGCAGATGTTCAATGCGCTGGTGCGCTTTCCGGCAGGCAGCGCCGACCCGAAGGCGCTGGAGGCGGACCTGGCCGAGCGCTGGGAAGCCTCCGCGGACAGCAAGACATGGACCTTCCACCTGCGCCATGGCGTGCAGTTCCATGGCGGCTACGGCGAGCTGAAGGCCGAGGACGTGGTCTATTCCCTGCAGCGCGCGGGCGACCCGAACCGGTCCAGCTTCGCCGCGACATTCGCCATCATCGACAAGGTGGAAGCGGTGGACGGCTACACCGTGCGCATCGCCTTGAAGTACCCCGACGCGGCCTTCCTGGGCCGGGTGTCCAACTATCATGGCGGCAACATCGTCAGCAAGAAGGCCGCCGAGAAGCTGGGCGACAAGTTCGGCGCCGGCCCCATCGGCACCGGCCCGTTCGCCTTCGGCGAACACGTCACCCAGCAATACGTGAAACTGCTGGCCAACGACGCGTACTTCCGCGGCAAGCCCAAGCTGGGCGGCATCATGTACCGCATGATCCCGTCCGACAGCGCGCGGGAACTGGCCTTCACGTCCAGCGAGATCGACGTGATGCAGGGCAAGCGCGAGCAGCGCTGGGTGGAACGTTCGGCCAAGCGCGGCATGAAGGTCGACATTTTCGAGCCCGCCGAATTCCGCACCCTGCACATCAACCGCAACATCAAGCCGCTGGACAACCTGAAGGTGCGCCAGGCCGTGGCCGCCGCCATCAATGTCGACGAGATCGTGCGCTACGCGGGCAAGGACGTGGCCGACAAGGGCTGCTCGGTGGTGCCCAACGGCTATCTGGGGCAGGACTGCGGCGCCGGCGCCTACGCCTACGACGTGGACCGCGCCAAGAAGCTGCTGGCCGAAGCGGGCTTTCCCAACGGCGTCGAGATCAAGTCGATCGTGTCGAACATCTCGGCCCAGCAGCCCATCATGGAGATCGTGCAGGCCCAACTGGCCAAGGCCGGCATCAAGCTCAACATGGAAGTGGTGGACCACGCCACCTACCAGGCCAAGAGCCGCCAGGACCTGAGCGGGCTGGTGTTCTACGGCGCGGCGCGCTTTCCCAACGCCGATACCTATCTGACCGAGTTCTACGATTCGGCCGCCGCCATCGGCGCGCCGGCGGCGATGTCGAATTTCTCGCACTGCTCGGTGGCGGACGACACCATCCGGCAGGCGCGCGTCGAACCGGACGCGCAGAAGCAGTTGGCCCTGTGGAAGCAGGCGCAGGCCAGCATCCACGACGACGTCTGTGCCGTGCCGCTGTTCGGCCTGAAGCAGGTGTGGGCGCATGGCGACCGCGTGAACTACGGCTATGTGCTGAACGGCGCGCTGAATCTGCAGCCGCCCATCACCGAACAGACCTCGGTGTCGGCGCCCTAGGCCCCGCAGGCTGTCCGCCGGCCGTGATGCGGCCGCTCACTGGCCCTTGAGCAATTCCCGGGAGACCTGCGCGGCGACCGCGCGGGCCTCATCGACAAAGTCCTGGACCAGCGCCGCGTTGCGCGAGGCATGCACGCGGCACAACTGGAAGTGGAATTGCAGTTCCGGATCGAACCGCCGCAGCACCATGCGGCTTTGCAACCCTTCGGCGAACAACGGATGAATCAAGGAAACCCCCAGCCCCGCCGCGACGAATTCGCAGGCCGTGGGCGCCGTATTGGTATCCAGCACCACGTTCAACTGCGCGCCCGCCTGGTCGAACGCCTGCCGCACCAGTTCGTGCGTCTGGCTGTCGGCGCCGAAGGACACGAACGGCAGGCCGCTCAGGTCGCGCGGCCTCACGACGCGCTTGCGCGTGAGTTCGTGATTGAGCGGCATGGCGCAGAAGAGCGGGTAGGGGAACAGCGGCTCGCGGTCGATGTAGGGATTGTCGACGCGGCTGCCCACCAGCGCCACGTCGATGTGACGGGTGGCCAGCCAGTCCGCCAGGAACAGCGATCCGCGGCTCTGGATGGACACGCGCACATCGGGATGAAGCTTCAGGAACTGCATGGTCACGCGCCGGATGAACGGGCCGGACAGCGCCGGCAGCACGCCCACGTTCAGGGTGCGCTGCTCGTCGCGCCGGATCGATTCGACGGCCTGTTCCACCTGGCGCAGGCCGCTGAACACCCGGTCGATCTCCTCGTACAGGCGCATGCCCTGCAAGGAGGGCGCCAGCTTGCCGCGCACGCGGTCGAACAGGGACAGGCCCGTGTCGGCTTCCAGATGGGCCAGCAGCTTGCTCACCGCGGGCTGCGAAACGCCCAGCGCAATGGCCGCCTGGCTGACCGTGCCCTGCTCGACCACCGCCTTGAATGCCTCGATCTGCCGCAGATTCAATGTGTCATTCATGCCATAACCCGGGTTGTTGAAAATCAACATGCCAGTCGCGAAGGTTATAGCGCAGCCTGCGCTCGCACAAGGAGGTTCCGCCGTGGCGCAGGACTATGACGTCATCGTGGCGGGCGCCGGCATGGTGGGCGCCGCGATTGCCTACGGGCTGGCGGGGCAGGGCCGCCGGGTGCTGATGCTGGATGGCGCCGACACGGATTTCCGCGCGGCCAAGGCCAACTTCGGGCTGGTGTGGCTGCAGGGCAAGGGCCACGGCCATCCGGCCTATCAGCGCCTGTCGAATCTGGCGGTGCGGGCCTGGCCGGAATTCTCGCGGCGGTTGCAGGCCGACAGCGGCGTGGCGCTGGCCTACGAACGCCAGGGCGGCCTGCACTTCTGCATGAGCGACGCCGAGCTCTCGGCGCGCGCCGCGCGCCTGGACGCCTGGCATGCGCAGGCGCCCGAGCTGGCGCCCTGTACCCGCATGCTGGATCGCGGCGAGCTGCTACGCCGCTTCCCGGCCATGCGCCTGGGCGATGGCGTGGCGGGGGCGAGCCTGGGCGAGATGGACGGTCACGTCAATCCGCTGCGGCTGCTGGCCGCGCTGCAAACCGCGTTTCTGCGGCAAGGCGGAACGCTGCTCAACCGCCATGCCGTCACCGCCATCGACGCCTTGCCTGGCGGCGGTTTCGTGGTCGGCGCCGGGGCGTATGCGGCGCGCGCCGAACGCGTGGTCATCGCCGCCGGCCTGGGTTCCGCCGCGCTGGGCGCGATGGTCGGGCTGGAGGTGCCGCTGCGGCCCCAGCGCGGGCAGATCCTGGTCACCGAAAGGCTGGCCCCGATGCTGCCCTTGCCCGCCAGCGGCATCCGCCAGACCGGCGAGGGCACCGTCATGGTGGGCCTGACGCAGGAAGAGGTCGGCTATGACCTGGGCACGACTTCCAACGCCGCCGTGCGCATGACGCGCAACGCCTTGCGCATCCTGCCGGACCTGGCGCGCGCGCGGCTGGTGCGGCAGTGGTCCTGCCTGCGGATCATGACGCCCGACGGCTGCCCCATCTATGCAAGTTCTCCTTTGCACCCCGGCGCGGATATCGCGCTTTGCCATTCCGGCGTGACGCTGGCCTCGTACCATGCCGGGCCCTATGCCCGCGCACTGGCCGGCGGCGCGCCGCCCGACACCCTGGATGCCTTTCACCATGAGCGCTTCAATGTTCCGAAAGCTGCATGAGTCCGGCGCGCCCGCGCTGACGCTCACTATCGACGGCGAGTCCGTCCGCGCCGAAGCCGGCGAAACCGTGGCGGCCGTGCTGCTGCGCCAGCCCAAGCCGGCCAGCCGGACCACGCCGGTGCATGAAAGCCCGCGCGCGCCTTACTGCATGATGGGCGTGTGCTTCGACTGCCTGGCCATCGTGGATGGCGTGGCCTCTACCCAGACCTGCCTGACCACGGTGCGCGAAGGGATGCGCGTGGAACGCCAGATGGGCCGCCGGAGCGTGATGCCATGAAGCGCGAATTCGATGTCGTGGTGATCGGCGCGGGCCCCGCCGGCATGAGCGCGGCCATCGGCCTGCGCGGCCAGGGCCTGTCGGTGCTGGTCGTGGACGAGCAGCCCGCGCCGGGCGGCCAGATCTGGCGCGCGGTCGAGGCCGTGGCGGCCACGCCCACCGGCAAGCTGCTGGGCGCGGAGTACCGCGCGGGGGCGGAGCTGGCCGGACGCTTTCGCGAATGCGGCGCGTCTTATCAGCCGCAGACCCAGGTCTGGCAGATCGAGCCCGGCTGGCATGTCTACATGACGCGCGACGGCCAGGCCGAGGCGGTGCGCGCCAAGCACGTCGTGCTGGCGCTGGGCGCGCAGGAACGGCCCGCGCCATTCCCGGGCTGGACCCTGCCGGGCGTATTGACCGTGGGCGCGGCGCAGATCCTGCTGAAGACCTCGCGCCAGGTGCCGTCCGAACCGGTGTGGGTGGCGGGCAGCGGCCCCTTGCCGCTGCTGTACATGGCGCAGCTCTTGCGCGCGGGCGGCAAGATCGCGGGCTGGCTGGACACCTCGCCGCCGGGCGGCTGGCGCCGGGCCCTGCCTTGGGCCGGGGCGGCGCTGGCGGGATGGGGCGACGTATCCAAGGGGCTGGCGTGGCTGCGGGAGATCAAGGCCGCGGGCGTCAAACGGGTACGCGGCGTGACGAGCGTGCGCGCGCTGGGCGACGGCCGCTTGCAGGAAGTCGAATACACGGCGGGCGGCAGCACCGCGCGCGCGCCGGCCCGCGTGCTGCTGTCGCACGAAGGCGTGGTGCCGTCCATCCACATGACCCGCGCGCTGGAATGCGATCACACCTGGAACCCGCGGCAGGCCTGCCTGGCGCCGGACCTGGACGAATGGGGCCAGACCAGCCGGCAGGGCGTGTACGTGGCGGGCGACGGCGCCGGGATCGGCGGCGCGCAAGCCGCCTGCGTGCGCGGCGAGCTAGTCGCGGTCGGCATCGCCCGGCGCGCCGGGCTTCTCACGCAACATGCGGCGGCGGCGCTGGCCGCGCCGCTGCGCGAAAAACTGGCCGGGCTGCTGCGCCTGCGTCCCATGCTGGATGCCCTGTATCCGCCGCGCGAGGGCATCTTTTCGCCGCCGGACGACACCATCGTCTGCCGCTGCGAGGAACTGACGGCGGGCGACATCCGCAAGGCGGCCGCCATCGGCCAGCCCGGCCCCAACCAGATCAAATCGTATACGCGCGCCGGCATGGGGCCGTGCCAGGGCCGCCAGTGCGGCTACACGGTGGCGCATATCCTCGCCGCCGAACAAAAGCGTCCGGTGGCGGAAGTGGGCTTCTACCGCATCCGTCCGCCGCTCAAGCCCCTGACCCTGGGCGAACTGGCGTCGCTGGACATCGAGGAAGAAAAGACATGAGCGGGCGCAGTTGCGATGTGATCGTGATCGGCGGCGGACTGCATGGCCTGTCGGCGGCGTTGCAGGTGGCGCGCCAGGGCAAGCGGGTCGTGGTGATCGAACGCCATTGGGTCGGCCGGCACGCGTCGGGCGCCACGGCGGCGGGCGTGCGCACGCTGAACCGCGACCTGGGCGAACTGGACCTGTCGCTGGAAGCCATGGACATGTGGCATGACATGCGCTCGCTGGTGGGCGACGACTGCGGTTTTCATGCGAACGGGCAGATCTGCGTGGCCGAGACGCCGGCCGCGCTGGCCGCGCTGGAAGCCCGCGTGAGCGGCCTGCGCGCCAGCGGCTACACGCATGAGGAACTGATCGGCCCGGACGAGCTGCGGCGCCTGCTGCCGGAACTGAGCCACCACTGCCTGGGCGCGTCGATCGCGCGGCGCGACGGCGCGGCCGACCCCCACCGCGCCTTGCGCGCGTTCCGCCACAGCGCCGAGGCCGCGGGCGTGACCATCGTCGAGCACTGCGGCGTCAACGGGCTGGAACGCGCGGGCCAGGACTGGCGCGCGCTGACCGACGCGGGCGCCTGGACCGCGCCCTTTGTGATCAACGCGGCCGGCGCCTGGTCCGCGCGCATCGCGGCCATGGTGGGCGACGATATTCCGCTGGCGACCAAGTCATCGATGATGATGGTCAGCGAACGGTTGCGCCCGTTCATCAAGCCGGTCGTCGCCATCATGGGCCGGTCGCTGTCGTTCAAGCAATCGGACCAGGGCACGCTGGTGATCGGAGGCGGCCTGCAGGGCATCCCCGACCTGGACCGCGAGACTTCGACGGCCCGCATGCGCGTGCTGGCCAAGGGCGCGCACGCGGCCACCGACCTGTTCCCGGCCGTGCGCGACATACGCATCGTGCGGGTGTGGGCCGGCCTGGAGGCCAAGACGGACGACATGCTGCCTGTCGTCGGCCCGTCGCCCAATGCGCCGGGCGTGTTCCATGCGTTCGGGTTCTCGGGCCATGGCTTCGAACTGGTGCCCGTGGTGGGCGCGGCGCTGACGGACCTGGTGATGCGCGGAGAGACCCGCCGCGCCATCGAAAATCTGCAGGCGCGGCGGCTGATGCGGCCCGCTGGCGCGGCAACGCCCGGCGAGCCATCGTCCGCGGCGGCGTCCGCCAACGCGGCAACGGCCGCCGACCCCTCTCCACCGGAGCAATCGTCATGACGCGCTATGCCATCAAGCGCCTGCTGCTGGCCATTCCCACCTTGCTCGCCATGCTGACCGCGGTGTTCATCCTGGTGCGCCTGGTGCCGGGCGATCCCGCCGCCGTCATGCTGGGCGACCAGGCCAGCGCCGAGGCGCTGGCTGCGCTGCGCCTGCGCCTGGGGCTGGACCTGCCGACCCACGTGCAGTATCTGCGCTTTCTGGGCGACATGCTGACCGGTGACTTCGGCGTGTCCATGGCCAGCGGCCGGACCGTGCTGCAGGAAGTGGCGCTGGTGCTGCCCTGGACCCTGCAACTGACGGCCGCCGCCATCGTGATCGGCGTGGTGTTCGGGCTGCCCATGGGCATCTGGGCGGCGCTGCGGCGCAATGCCTGGCCCGACTACCTGGGCCGGCTGCTGTCCCTGACGGGCCTGTCGTTCCCGGCATTCGTGTCGGCCATCCTGATGCTGCTGGTGTTCGCGATCCAGCTCCGCTGGTTCCCGGTGATCGGCGCCACCGGATCGGGCGACTGGGCAACGCAGTTGCGCAGCCTTGCGCTGCCCGCCTTCAATCTGGGGCTGATCATGATGGCCTATGTCATGCGGGTCACGCGTTCGTCGATGCTGGGGGTGATGGGAGAAGACTACGTGCGCACGGCGCGCGCCAAGGGCGTGCGGCCGCTGCGGCTGATCCTGCGCCACGGCCTGCGCAATGCGCTGATTCCGATCGTGACCGTGGTGGGCCTGTACTTCGGCACGCTGATCGGCAACTCGGTGCTGACCGAGATCGTCTTCAACCGGCCCGGCCTGGGCAAGCTGATCCTGGGCGCGCTCAACAGCCGCGACTACACGCTGCTGCAGGGGCTGATGGTGGTGTTCGCGTCGTGTGTGATCGTCGTCAATCTGCTGACCGACCTGGCGTATGGGCTGGTCGATCCTAGGGTGAAATACAAATGAGCGCCGTCGCCGCCGTATCTTCCGTCCGCCCCAACGCCTTGTGGCAGGCCCTGTCCCGGAACCGCCTGTCCTGGATCGGCATCGGCCTGCTGATGCTGATCGTGCTGGCCGCCGTGCTGGCGCCCTGGCTGGCCCCGCACGATCCGCTGCAGCAGAACATCGCCTACCGCCTGGAGCCGCCGTCCGCGGAGTTCTGGCTGGGCACCGACAGCTATGGACGCGACGTGCTGTCGCGCCTGATCTACGGCGCCCGCGTGTCCCTGCTGGTGGGCTTCGTCGCCATCCTGATCGCCATGTGCATCGGGTCGGCGCTGGGTATCCTGGCGGGCTACGTGGGCGGACTGCTCGACCAGCTCATCATGGGCCTGGTCGACGTGCTGCTGTCCTTTCCCACGCTGCTGCTGGGGCTGATGGTGGCCGCCATGCTGGGCGCCAGCCTGGAAAACCTGATCATCGCGATCGCCATCACCGAGATCGCGCCCTTTGTGCGGGTGGCGCGCGCGCCCACCATCGCCCTGAAGCAGCGCGACTTCGTGGAAGCGGGCAGGGCGCTGGGATATGGCCCGATGCGCCTGATGGGCGTGCATATCCTGCCGAACATGGTGTCGGACGTGGTGGTGCTGGGATCGCTGTGGATGGCGTCCGCCATCCGCACCGAGGCCTCGCTGAGCTTCATCGGCCTGGGCGTGCCGCCGCCGGCCGCGACCTGGGGCAGCATGATCCGCGAAGGCTTCGAGAACATCCTGGACGCCTGGTGGCTGACGGTGTTTCCCAGCGTCGCCATCCTGCTGACGGTGCTGGCGCTGAATCTGCTGGGCGACGCCTTGCGCGACGCCATCGATCCCAAGCTGCGATCGGAGCGCTCATGAATCCCCAACCGAACTCCCAATCCCCCGTGCTGGAACTGCGCGGCCTGCGCACCGAGTTCCGTATCGGCGGCGCCTGGCACGCCGCGGTGCGCGACGTCTCGCTCCAGGTGGCGCGCAACGAGACGCTGGCCGTCGTCGGCGAATCCGGCAGCGGCAAGAGCGTGACCGCGCTATCCGTATTGCGCCTGCTGCCAGAGGCCGGCGCCCGCCACGGCGGCGGGCAGATTCTGCTGGATGGTGTCGACCTGGCGCCGCTGTCCGAAAAGCAGATGATGAAGCTGCGCGGCGAGTCCATCGCGATGATTTTCCAGGAGCCCATGACCTCGCTGAATCCCACCATGACCGTGGGCGACCAGATCGCCGAGGCCATCCGCCAGCATCGCCGGCTGTCGTGGAGCGAGGCCCGCCGGCTGGCGCTGGAGGTGCTGGAGGAGGTGAAGATCCCCGCGGCGGCCCGGCGCTTCGATGACTATCCGCATCAGTTCTCGGGCGGTATGCGCCAGCGCGTCATGATCGCGATGGCGCTGGCCTGCAAGCCCCGCGTGCTGCTGGCCGACGAGCCCACGACCGCGCTGGACGTCACCATCCAGGCGCAGATCCTCAGCCTGCTGTCGGAACTGAAGGCCGCGCATGGCATGGCGGTGCTCTTCATCACGCACAATCTGGGCGTGGTGGCGCAGATCGCGGACCGCGTGGCGGTCATGTATGCGGGCGAAGTGGTCGAAACCGCGGACGTGGAGACGCTGTTCGCGCGGCCCGCGCACCCATACACCGAGGCGCTGTTGCGCGCGATGCCACGCGTGGACGCCGACACCGCCGTGCTGGAATCCATTCCCGGCGGCGTGCCGGCCATTACCGCGATGCCCCCGGGCTGCGCCTTCGCGCCGCGCTGCGGGCTGAAAGAGGCGCGTTGCGAGACGGCGCGGCCCGCGCTGGCCAGGATAGGCGAGTCGCATCAGGTGCGCTGCGTGGTGCGCGCCGAACCCCAAGGGGACAAGGCATGAGCGACCTTCTGCAAGTCCGCAACCTGGTCAAGCGCTTTGAGAGCGGCGGCGGCTGGCTGGGCGGAGAAAAACAGATCGTGCGGGCCGTGAACGACGTGTCGTTCAGCGTGGCGCGCGGGCAATCGCTGGGGCTGGTGGGGGAATCCGGCTGCGGCAAGTCCACCGTGGCGCGGACGCTCCTGCGCCTGATCGAACCGGACGAGGGCAGCATTCTTTTCGACGGCCAGGACCTCCGGCGGGCGGGCGCCGGCGCCCTGCGCGCGCTGCGACGGCGCATCCAGATCGTGTTCCAGGATCCCTACGCGTCGCTCAACCCGCGCCGCACGGTGCGCCAGGCGCTGGCCGAGCCGCTTTTCGTGCACAAGCAGGGCGATGCGCGCCAGATCGCCGCCAAGGTGGAGCAGGCCATCACCGAGGTCGGCCTGCCGCTGTCCGCGCTGGACCGCTATCCGCATGAGTTCTCGGGCGGGCAGCGCCAGCGCATCGGCATCGCGCGCGCGCTGGTGCTGGATCCGGAACTGATCGTGGCCGATGAGCCGGTGTCGGCGCTGGACGTGTCGGTGCAGGCGCAGATCCTGCAACTGATGGACCGCCTGAAGCGCGACCGCGGCCTGTCATTCGTCTTCGTCTCCCACGACCTGGGCGTGGTGCGGCACTTCTGCGATACGGTCTGCGTCATGTACCTGGGCCGGATCATCGAACGCGGCCCGACCGCGCGGGTGCTGGACCAGCCGCTGCATCCGTACAGCCGCGTGCTGCGCGATTCATCGCCGGTGCCGGACCCGCAAGCGCGCATCCGGCTGTCGAAGATCGAAGGGGAAATCCCGGCGCCGACGCATCTGCCGCCCGGCTGCACCTTCCACCCGCGCTGCGCGCGGGCGCAAGCGGATTGCAGGGCAAGCGTGCCGCCGCTGGCGGACAGGGACGGCGGACGATCGGCGGCCTGCTTTCACCCCTTGGCCGCGGAAGCGTTGGCGCCGGCGTAGCGCCAAGCGGCCCTACGCGATGCGGCGGTTGCTGCTGTCGCGCACCACCAGGGCCGGCGCGAGGCGCTGGCCCTGCGGTTGGCCGCCAGCGATTTTCTGCAGCAGCAGTTCCAGCCCCAGCCGTCCCATCTGATGCATGGGCGAGCGGATGGTTGTCAGGCCGATGGGCAGGGCGCCCGCCAGCGGCGTGTCGTTGTAGCCCACGATGGCGACGTCGCGCCCCGCCTCCAGTCCCTGGTCGCGCGCCGCGCCCATCACGCCGACGGCCAGGAAGTCGTTGACGGCAAAGATGGCGGTAGGGCGGTCGGCGCCTTGCAGCAGCCGCGCGCCCACCGCGCGGCCGGCATCCGTGTCAAAGGGGCTTTCGATGCGCCACTGCGGCGGAACGTCCACGCCATACCGCGCGCAATAAGCGAAGAATCCTTCGGAGCGGTCGCGGCCGGTGCTGGCGAACGGCTCGCCCACCATCACGGCGATGCGCCGATGGCCCATGTCCAGCAGATGCTCTGCCGCCAGCCGGCCGCCCTCCAGGTCGTCGCACGTCACGGCGCAATGCGTGTCCGCATGCCGGCTGACCAGCACGAAAGGCACGTCGCGCCGCGCCAGTTCGGCCAACAGCGGGTTGGGCGGTGCGTCGGCCGCCCCGCTGTGGGCGTCGCCAAGGATCAGGCCATCCACGCGCCGCGCCAGCGCCATCTCGATGAGCTTGCGCTGCTTTTCGGGCACGTCCTGCGTGTTGGACACGAAGGTCAGGTAGCCGTGTTCGGCCGCGGCTTCGTCGATGCCTTCGTAGATGGTGGCCAGCACCATGTCGGACAGGCGGGGCACCAGCACGCCGATCGTGCGGCTGCGGCGCGTCTTCAGGCTGGCGGCATGAGGGTTAGTCTGATACTGCAATTCGGCGGCTAGCGCCCGGATGCGTTTCACGGTGTCCGGCGCCGCGGCGCCACGCGCATCGTCTGCGGAACCGTTGAGGACCCGGGACACGGTGGAAACGTTCAAACCGAGCTGCCGCGCCAGGCTTTGCAGGGTGACTGGGCGCGATTTATTCATGGGGCTGGAGGATACACGCGGAAATAGCGCGGCAGGGCATATCCAGGCAACCTAGGGTTTACACCGAATCGATTTTTGCGTTCGAACCCCTTAGCATTGCGCAACCCAAACGTTTGGGTAAACCGACTGGATCGAAACGCAATGACAACTGAAAGCCAGAATTCCCGGTTCCGGTACCGGATCTTCACCATGGTCGTGCTGCTGGCGCTGATCAACTACATCGACCGCGGCGCCATGTCCTATGCCGCCGCCCACATCACCGGCGAATACGGCCTGGACCGAGGCGAATGGGGTTCGGTGCTGGGTTACTTCGGCTACGGCTACATGGTCGGCGCGCTGTTCGGCGGCATGCTGTCCGACCGCTACGGTCCGCGCAAGGTCTGGATCGTGGCCGGCGTCACGTGGTCGCTGTTCGAGATCGCCACCGCCTGGGCGGGCGATTTCGGCCTGGCTTTCCTGGGCGGGTCCGCGCTGGCGGGCTTTGCCACCATCCGCATCCTGTTCGGCGCGGCCGAAGGGCCGGCATACTCCATCATCAACAAGACCATCGCCAACTGGGCCACCACCCGCGAGCGCGGTTTCGTGGTCGGGTTCGGCCTGTTGAGCACGCCGCTGGGCGCTTTGCTGACGGCGCCGGTGGCCGTGGGCCTGCTGACGCTCACCGATAGCTGGCGCGCCATGTTCTTCGTCCTGGGCGGCGCGGGCCTGGTCGTGCTGGTGTTCTTCATGCGGATCTTCACCGACCGCCCGGAGACCAACCCCCGCGTTTCTCCCCAGGAACTGGCCGAGATCCAGGCTTCGCGCGCCCTGGCGGCCACGGCGGCCGACGCACCCGGCGCGCCCGTGCTGCCCTGGTGGAGCTTTTTCCGCAGCAAGACGCTGGTGCTGAACACGCTGGGCTACTTCTCGTTCATGTACGTGAACTTCCTGCTGCTGACCTGGACGCCCAAGTACCTGCAGGACAACTTCGGCTACAGCCTGTCGTCGCTCTGGTACATGGGCATGATCCCGTGGATCGGCGCCTGCTTCACGGTGCTGCTTGGCGGCCGCATCTCGGACTTGCTGTTCAAGCGCACGGGCAGCCTGAAGATCGCCCGGAGCTGGTTCGCCGCCGCGTGCCTGCTGGCCACCACGCTGTGCTTCCTGCTGGTCTCGCAGGCGCAGTCGGTGTTCGCCGTGATCGCCCTGATGACGCTTGCCAACGCGTTGAACGCCTTGCCCAACTCGGTCTACTGGGCCGTGGTGATCGACACCGCGCCTTCCAGCCGCGTCGGCACCTTCAGCGGCCTGATGCACTTCTTTGCCAACATCGCGTCCATCCTGGCGCCCACGCTGACCGGCTACCTGACCGCGCGCCACGGCTATTCGGTGATGTTCATCGCCGCGTCGGTCGCCACCGCGGTCGGCATGTTCGCTATGCTTCAGGTGCGTCCTGGCGTCGGGCCCCGCGTGCCCGCCCGCCCGGCGCTGCAACCTGGAGCCGCCAAATGACCGAACGCAGTACGTCCGTTCCCCCGCTGGCCGTGGAGCCCGGATTCTTCCGTGGCCGCGGCATCCCAGAATTGCAGCAGGCCATGGCCGAAGGGGGCCTTACCGCGCAGGATCTGGTGCGCCACGCGGGCGCCGCCATCGAACGGCTCGACCCGCAACTCAACGCCTTCGTCCATGTCGATATCGACGCCGCGCTGGCCACGGCGCGCGAGCGCGACGCCGAACGCGCGCAAGGCAAGGTCAGAGGCCCCTTGCATGGCATTCCGGTCGCCATCAAGGACAACGTGGATACGGCCGACATGCCCACCACCATGGGCGCGGCGCACTTTCTGGGGCACCGGCCGCGGGCGGATGCGCACTGCGTGGCGTTGCTGCGTGAAGCCGGCGCCATCGTCGTCGGCAAGACTCTCACCCACGAATTCGCGTACGGCCCCACCGGCGACCGCAGCGTGCAGGGCGCGGCCCGCAACCCGTGGCGCACCAGCCAGATCACGGGCGGGTCCAGCGCGGGCAGCGCGGCCGCGGTGGCGTCGGGCATGGTGCCGGTTGCGCTGGGCACCGACACCGGCGGCTCCGTGCGCGTGCCGTCCGCGCTGTGCGGCCTGGTCGGCTTCAAGCCCACGCATGGCCGCGTGTCGGATGCGGGCGTGTTCCCGCTGTCCCCCACGCTGGAAGATCCCGGCGTGCTGGCCAATTGCGTCGAAGACGCGCAGCTGTTCATGCAGGCTCTGAGCGGGGGAGCCATCGCCATGGCCAGCGCGGGGGGCTCCACGGGCGGCACGACGGGCAACTCGACGAGCAACTCGACGAGCAACTCGACGGGCGGCTCGGAGGGCCCGCGCGTGGCCTGGGTGCCCAACGCCCCATTCGCCATCAACGACCCCGCCGTTACGGCGTGCGTGCGCGCAGCGGCGCAACGCCTGGCCGGCGGCCCGCTGCGCGAGGCGCCGGAAGTAACGCGCCACGCCCGCGCGTTGCAGACCGCGCTGGGCGCCATCCAGCGCGCCGAAGCCTACGAGGTGCACGCCGAGCGCGTCGAAGACCAGCCTGAAAAATTCGACCCGGAAGTGCTGGAACGCCTGCGGGCGTCGCGCGGCGTGCAAGGGTGGGAATATGTGCGCGCCCTGAAGGAAAGGGCGCGCCTGCAAGCCGAATTCGCGCGGCTGTTCCAGGACGTCGATGTCCTGGCCTTGCCAACCGTCGCCATCACCGCGCCCGCATTGCAGCAGCGCAGCGTGGCCGGACCGGGCAGCGCCGGTGTCCGCGAGACCCTGCTGGGCCTGACCAACCCATGGAACGTGCTGGGTCTGCCGGCGATCAGCCTGCCGGCCGGATGGGTGAACGGCCTGCCGGTGGGGCTGCAGCTCGTGGCCGCGGCGGGCGCCGACGAAGCCCTGCTGGCGCTGGCCGCCAGCCGCTGGCAGGCGCCCCGCGAATGACGGGTCTGCCGACCCGTCCACCGGCGGACAGGCGGGCCCTGGCGCGCAGGCGCTGCGGCCGGCGCGAAGGACGCGAAAGCTGGGTAAGGTAGAGTAGATTGCGCGCCCGGCCGGTACGCCGGGCGGGCACGCACCATACCCGCGCCTGCCGCAACGACTTTTAGTGAGCCGCCATGACCGACGAATTGATCCAATTCGGCAAGCTGATCAGCCTGGGGCTGGCGCTGATGCTGCCGCTGGCCAATCCTCTGACCTCCATGACGCTGCTGTTGTCGCTGGGCCAGCAGATTCCCTACAAGGAACGCCAACGCCAGGTGACGCAGGCGGCGTTTTACGTAGTCGGCATCATGGTGGTGACGTACTACGCGGGGGCGTTGCTCATGCACACCTTCGGCATATCCATTCCGGGGCTGCGCATCGCGGGCGGGCTGATCGTGGTCAGCATCGGGTTCAGCATGCTGTTTCCAACGGATCAGCCCCGCGCGCTCGAAGCGGAGGCGGCGGCCGACGCCCAGGATCGCCTGATTCCCAACATCGCCTTCGTGCCACTGGCGCTGCCCGGCACGGCGGGGCCGGGAACGATCGCGATGATCATCAGCGGCGCGGCGTCGATGGATACGGCCATCAAGCCGGACTACGCGCCCTGGGTGGTTGCCTTGACCCCGATCGTCGTGTTCTCGCTACTGGGCCTGCTGTTCTGGATCTGCCTGCATTGGGCTGGCCGCATCGTGGCGGTGATCGGCAAAAGCGGCGTCGAGGCCATCTCGCGCGTGATGGGCTTCCTGCTGGTGTGCATGGGCGTGCAGTTCGTCATCAACGGCGTGCTGGAAATCATCAGCAAGTATCCCGCTGTCTGACCGCTACGCCCCGTAGGCGTGCAGCAGCATGTCGACGCCATAGCGGCAGGTGGCCAGATGCTCGGCCGGCGGGCCGCCTGCATAGCCGCCGATCAGCCGCGCGTGGAATGCGATGCCGTTGATCAGGTTGCCCAGCGTCAACGCCGCCTGGCGCAGGTCGTCGATCTTGAGTTCGCCGCGTTCGCAGGCCTGCCGCAGGCATTGCTCCAGCGGTCCGTGCACCTGCGTGTCCACCGCCTGCTGCAGCGACGCGGCCAGCAACGGCATGCGATGGCATTCCGCCACCAGCAGGCGGTGCAGGGCGACGGATTTGGGCTGGACGGCATAGGTCAGCAGTCGCACGGCCAGGTCATGCAGGGCGGGACCGACCGGCTGCCTGGGACAGGTGCCCGCGAACACCACCGCCCGCATATTGTCCAGTTCGTGCTGCAGCACCGCGGCCAGCAGGCCTTCCTTGTTGCCGAACAATTGATAGGCGGTGGCCGCCGAACCGCCCGCTTCCCGGACGATGCGGTGGATGGAGGTTTGCGCGTAACCGCGTTCCAGCAGCGACCGCGTGGCCGCTTCGATCAGGCGCAGCCGCCGGGCCTCGCCCTTGTTCGTCAGGGCGCGCGGCGTCGATTCGATGGGATCGTTCACCTGGGCTCTCCGTTCTTGCTCTTATTGCGGGTTTTTCAATTCAGACAATGTAGCCCGCCGCAGAACTGTAATGTAGAGTACATTACATGATTGACTATTCTGTTTTTGAATACTAAGCGCCGGGCCACCCAAGCCTTGAGCCCCGCGTTTGGTTTTTGCGTAAGACGCTATGACCGACTACCGGATTCAGCCGCGCATCGGGGCGACCCCCGACTCCCCGCTGGCGCCTTCCCTGGCATATCCGCCCGCATTCCTTTGCGCCCCGCCCCGGATGTCCTTGCCATGCGGCAAGCATGTGGCCCACCGCCGCGCTGGCGCGCCGAAGAGGGCGCCATGACGTCCGGACTGCTCACGATTCTGATTTCCCTGGCGGCAGGGGGGCTGTGCATGGCCCTGGTGCGGCAGCCTGGCGTGCTGCTGTATGACTGGTTCGCAACGCGGGCCCGCAAACCGGCGCCCGCCGTCAAGGCATCGCCCGCCATCAAGGCATCGTCCGCAATCAAGGCATCTTCCGGCGGCAAACAGCACGAGCCCGCCACGCTGGCCGGCTGAATCCCGGCGCTTGACGCGCGGCATCAGCGGGCGTTCAGCGGCCCGGTCTTTCCAGCCCCAGGTGGCCGCGCAAGGTGCTGTGCTGGTATTCCGTGCGGAACAGTCCGCGCCGTTGCAGCACGGGAATCACCTGTTCCACGAAGTCGTCGATGCCGCCCGGCAGCGACGGCGGCATCAGGTTGAAGCCGTCCGCGCCTTCGTTCTTGAACCAATGCTCCATCTGATCGGCGATCTGCTCGGGCGTGCCGACCATTGTGCAATGCCCGCCGCCCGCCGCCAGCCGGCCCAGTAGCTGGCGCACCGTGGGCTGCTCGGTTTCGATGATGCGCAGAATGGTCGCGTACCGGCCCTTGGGGCCCGTGAACGCGGCCAAGGGCGGCAAGGAAGGCACGGGCGCGTCCAGCTCCCAGCCGGAGCAGTCCTGCAGCACAAAGGTGCCCAACTGGCGCAGCGATGCGTCGCTGGGCAGCAGTTCGTCCAGTTCGCGTTGCTTGGCGCGGGCTTCCGCGACCGTTGAGCCTACGTAGGTGACAAGCCCGGGCATGATGGGGACGAATGCGTCCCGCCCCGCGGCACGCACGCGCTGCTTGATGTCGCGATAGTAGGACTGCGCCGCGGGCAGGTCGTAGGCCACCGCGTAGATAGCCTCGGCGCGCCGCGCCGCCAGGTCGCGGCCCTGGTCCGAAGCGCCGGCCTGGAACAGCACGGGATGGCCTTGCGGGGGCCGCGGCACCGTCAGCGGGCCGTCCACCAGAAAGTGTTCGCCATGGTGGCCGATCTTGTGCAAGCGGTCCGGCACGCCGTAGAACCCCTTGCGGTCCACGGCCAGCGCGTTGTCTTCCCACGAGTCGAACAGCCGCAGCGCGACATCCACGAACTCCTCGGCGCGGGCGTAGCGCCATTCGTGCCCGGGCATGGCCTCGTAGCCATGGTTGCGCGCCTCGGCGTCGAACATTGACGTCACCACGTTCCAGCCCATGCGCCCGCCCGAGATATGGTCCAGCGACGCGACCATGCGCGCGGCATGAAAGGGGGTGAAGAAGGTGCTGGATACGGTGCTGATCAGGCCGATATGGGTGGTGGCGCGCGCGATCGCGGCCATGGTGGTCAGCGGTTCCAGATACCAGCGCGGCCCGTCGCCGATGTTGTCCATGGATTGGCCGTCGGCAAAGAAGATGGCGTCGAGCTTGCCGCGTTCGGCGGTGCGGGCCAGGCTTTCGTAGTAGCCGATGTCGCCCAGGCGCTCGGCGGCCGAGTCCGGATGGCGCCAGGCGGCGCGGTGGTGGCCGCAGCCGAAAATGAACAGGTTCAGGTGCATCATGGCGATCAGCGCTCCGCGCGGACGATCGGGCCGCATGAGGGGGCGAGGGGGGCTACAGGCATGTCGGGCTCGTCGGTTCCATCATCAGGCACGCCAACGGGTGCCGCAAGCGGGCGAACTTAGCATAAAACCCGGGGGCGGATCCGCGGCGGCGCTCCCGCGCGCGTTGACATTGCCGCGCCGCTCTCCTAATCTTGCGCCTATTCCTGGGGGAGCCCTGCATGGGCTGAGATTCCGCGTCGCCGCGGTAACCCTTTGAACCTGATCCGGGTAATGCCGGCGAAGGGAAGGACAACGCCTGTCTCGCGCGCCCTCCCTAGACTTTCATCCATCTTGCGGCCTCCGGCTATCGGCGGGCCGCTGCGTTGCGCGCGCGGCCGCAGGCCAGCCGCGGGAGGACCGATCTTCATGCTGACCCAATCCACCGCCCTGATGTGGCTGCTGCTGTTTTCCGGCGGTTTCGCCGTGGCCAGCGTGCTGTACACGCGGCGCAAGCGGAGCACGCTGGAGGACTACATCGTGGCGCGCAACAGCCAGGGTTCCTTCGGCACCATCCTGACCCTGATGGCGTCCACGCTCGGCGCCTGGATCCTGTTCTCGCCCGCGCAGGCGGCAACCTGGGGCGGCCTGGCCGCGGTGATCGGCTATGCGCTCGGATCGATGTCGCCGCGCCTGGTCATGATCCCGCTGGGACGGCGCATGCGCGAACTGATTCCGCATGGCCACACGCTGACGGAATTCCTGATGGCGCGCTACGGCAGGCCCATGTACGGGCTTGCGCTCTTCATCATGCTGTTTTACCTGTTCATTGCCTTGTCGGCGGAAGTGACGGCCATCTCCAAACTGGTCGCGATGCTGGCGCCCGTGCCCCTGTGGGCCACCGCGGCCATCGTGATGGGTACAACCTTGCTCTACACCACCTACGGCGGGCTGCGCTCGTCGATCTTCACCGACCAGGTGCAGATGATGGTGATCGTGCCCCTGCTGGTGGTGCTGTGCGTCGTCGGCTGGCAGTCGGCGGGGGGCGCGTTGCCCACCATCGAAGCGCTGCGGGCCAAGGCCCCGCAGCTTCTGGACGTGACCGACCCGGTGGGCGTGAAGGCAGGGCTGACGTTCTTTGTGGCGATCCTGCTGACCGGCATCTTTCACCAGGGCAACTGGCAGCGCATCTATGCCGCGCGCGACGCGCGCACGATGCGCAACGGCTTCCTGCTGGGCGGCGTGCTGGTGGCGCCGTTCATTTTCCTGATGGGCCTCTTTGGCCTGGCTTTCGTGGGCCTCGCGCCGGAAGGCGATAGTTCCATCGCGCTGTTCAGCGTCATCATGCCCCATGCGCCCGCGTGGTTCGTCATCGCCCTGATCCCGTTGGGACTGTCGCTGGTCATGAGCACGGCGGACACGGCGATCAGCGCCGTATCCAGCCTGATCGCGGTCGACCTGCGCCGTCTGATGCCCAACGCGGGGGCCTTGACCATGAAGCGGCTGGCGCGCTGGCTGGTGCTGCTGATGGCGATTCCCGTCATGATCGTGGCGTCGCAAGGCTACAGCGTGCTGTACCTGTTCCTGCTGGCGGACCTGCTTTGCTCGGCGGCGGCCTTCCCGGTGTTCTATGGCCTGTTCAGCCGCAAGCACGACGGCTTCACCGCCACCGCCTCGACGGTCGCGGGGCTGGTGGCCGGCCTGTTCTTCTTCCCCGCGCCGGGCGACAAGCCCACCTACCTGCTTGAATCGTTCCTGCTGGCGGCTTTGGTGCCGGTCGCGACAACCGTGCTGATCCGCTGCCTGAGGCGCCGCCGCAAGGAATTCGATTTCTCGACCCTGAGCGCCGCCGTGCGCAGGCTGGACCGCGAGACGGTTTGATCGCCTATCAAGGGTAGACGATGGTCACCGTCGCTTCCGCCTGCACGCGGCCTGCCGTGAGTTGGCTATTGGAAACGCCAGCCTTCATGACGTACTGCGCGGTGAACGGCGCGGTAATGCTGGCGCCTTCGATATTGCCGGCCGAAAGCTCGACGTAATTCAGGCCTGACGATGCATCGGTCGGGGCCGGGCCGAACGTCATGGGCGTGGATTGACCGTCAAAATAAAGACGGATTCCGACTTGGTTCACGCTGGGGCTAGCGGGGTTTTGACCCAATGTCTGGGTGGTGTTGCCCTGATTTGAATTGTCCGTGAAGTAAATGCGGAATTTCGCATCCTTGTCGCATTGCGTGGCGCTGATGGAAAATGGCTTTTCGCCCACCATGCCGGCTTCTCGCGGCGAATGGTCATAAGCGACCCTGCTGACGCTGACGGGATTGAGCCCGACGCTTTGATTCAATGTTGCAGTGGAAAACGTGCAGGTGGGGGCGGGAGGCGGAGGAATGACGGGAGGGGGGCCTCCCGGCAGATTGACGGCCGGATACACGATGGTTCTTAGGTTGCAGTCCCCGCCTTCAGGGTCGGAATTGAAGTAGATTCCGATGCTTGTCATGCCATCGAGGCTACCCAACGTACCGCCTTTGTAGGCCGCGGCATTGATAACGACGATTTCAAATATCAAGGCGATTCTTACAATTCGGGGCACTCGCGGCGTGGTGACTGGAATCCGCGCCAGTGTCGCCCCGCTTCCAGAGATGAATCCTCCTCCGCTTACCCCATACACCTGGCCATCATAGGACCAACGCGCAACGGTGACGCGTATCCCGGCGCCAGGAATGGATGTCAGCAATGCCGCCTTGTGTTCTTGATTGTACGAATGGTTGTTGGGAAACGAACCCTGCAAATTCAAACTGTCCGAGCTTGTGACCGTGAACGTCAGGTTAAGCGTTCCCTCTTGCCTGGCGACGGCATCGCCGTTTTTGATAGGCCCCGATGGCACTATCGGCGCCCAAGGCACGGATGAACTCCATACGGCCGGAAACGCACCCGAACAATCTCTGACCGCGGCGTTCGCGGTCACGGAAATCGCGATCGGAATCAGCGCCGCAAGACATAAAAACGCGCCGCGCAGCAGCCGGCGCCGGGCTGGGCTTTCCGGCGGCATGCGCGTTTCCGCGTGACGGTGGGGATGGGCGCTCATTTTTCCGATTCCATTCCGCACTGCAGCCCGAGGCGCAAGTAGTTTTCGTTTTCTTGCTTCGGCGGCAGCAAGTAGGCAGCGGAACACTGGCGCTCGTCCCAACGCATGGTCAAGTTTCCGCTGTCCTTGGCCAACAGCACGAGCGCCCGGCCAGTGGGATCGGAGATGCCCAACCGATCTCCGGACTCGTTCTCCAGTACCGTGCCAAAAGGCAGGGGCGCGCCCGTGTCGGTCGCCAGTTGGAATTGGACCCGTCTGCCGGTCACGCCGCGGAACACCACGAGCGGGACCGCGCCTCGTCGCGGGACCACTTGCTGCATGCCATTTTCAAGCTCGATTTCACTTCCGCGTTCGCGCGTATCCAGCCCAATCCAGTTTGTCTTGTAGGGCGTCGCATAAGGCATGACGGCATAGCCGTTGTAGCCGGTGGATGCGCCTGCATAATTGTCCAGTTTGATGCCCGGTACGGGTGGATCGATCTGGATCAACGCAAACGTCTCTCCCAGGGGCTGGCCCACGTTGACGCCGCCGGCGTGCGCCACCAGGGAGCCGTAGGCGCTGAAATTGGCAGACTGATAACCAGGGCTGAAACTGAGCCCGCCTCCCACATTCGCGACCGAAGTGTTCGCGTTGAGCGCGGCCGATCCGAAATTCCTGCCCGTGTTGTCGCGGCCTGCCTGCAGCGAATACGCCAGGTCGCGGTCGTCGCCGATATTTCCGTACAGGCCGGTTTGTGCCGTGTATCTGCCATTGCCCTGGTGGGTGGCGCTGACCATGGCGCGGGGGGCGGTGGGCGTGGTCCCTAGCGGGAACGACATATTGAACGACACGAGCGTGCTGTTCTGCCGGATGTTGCTATTGCCAAACCATGTGCCGGTATCCAGATTCCGCGCGTGAGACACGCCCAAGCTGTACGAGACCTTCCCGATATAGCCGCTATAGCCCGCCGTCACGCTCTGGGAATTACTGCCGTTCCAATATCGCTGATCGCTTCCGGTAAGGAAGAGATTTCCGTACCTTGCGTTCGCGCCCAGTTGTTGGCTAAGGGAGAGATCGACACGCGAACGCGGCTGCGAATAGGGGGGCATGCCGCTCAATTCCTGGACGTGGTCGGTCAGGCTGCGATAAGCCGGCTGCAGGGCGCGGGTGGCGCTGATGCTCACGTTGGTGGCGGACCCCTCCAGGAATTTGCCGTATCGGAGCCGCACTACTTTGCCGGAGCTGTTCGCGCCATTGACCCGGCTTGACGCATGGGTAAGATCGGCGGACAGGGCGCCCATGCTGGAATTTATACCGGCGCCCACTGTCAGCGCCGAGTAGCCGCGTGCCGACTCAAAACCGCCGACCACGGTAAGGTTATTGGTCAGCCCGTACAAGAGTGAACCGCTGGCGAACGCCGGGGTCCGAAGCCCGGCATATCCGCTTCTGAACTGCCCCATCGCCAGGCTGTGCAACAAACGGCCTTCGCGCACCATCAGCGGAGGGCTGGAAAAGGCTTGGCGGCTGACTCGGCGGCGTCCATCGGCTTCGATGATCGTGATGTCCAGGTCGCTGTTCGAGCCGGACGGAGACAGATCCGAGATTTCAAATGGGCCCGGCGCCACGTTGGCCGTATAGATCAAAAAATTGTTCTGCCGAATCTCCACGGTGGCATTGGTTTCGGCGATGCCTCGGACCACCGGTGCGTAGCCCCGCTCGCTATCCGGGCGCATTCCCTCGTCGGACACCAGTTGTATGCCGCGGAATCGAACGCTGTCGTGGATCGGCGAAAGGGTATAGGTGTCGCCTGCCCAAAATTGGCTCTTCAGCACGGTGATATCGTGTTGCGCATAAGTGTTGTTGCTGGTGAACGACGTGGCATAGCGGCTGCCGTTATTCAGGTTCGACTCATTCCGAAAGCGCCACCCGCCAATGTTCACGCCATTCCTGAGCCCCAGATTGGAATACCTGGTATTCAGGCTGGCGCCTCGGTCGTAGCGCGTGTTGAAGCTGTAGTTGACGAATCCGACCGGTATTCCAGCATCCCACGCCGACGGGTCCACATAGCCTCGCTGTCCTCGGCTCATCGACGCGTGCGGCACGCTCAAATCCAGGCGCAAGCGTTGGGGGTCATAGTTGGCCGTCGCCTGATCGATCAGCGCCGGCAGGGAATAACACGGTTGCGCGGCGGGGTGCATGTTTGGGTACACGTGGGGCGGACCGTGCAGGTTTTCCCCCGGTTTGATCTTCGCCATGTCGACGCCCGCCAGTTCCAGCAGATCCAGAGGCAAACAGGGTTCCACGTCTCCGCTGGGGTTCATTACCAACTCGACGTCGTGTCGGCCCGCGAGGTGTTGATTGACATAGATATCCGAGCGATAGGATCCCGGCATGGCGCTGTTGTCGCCTAATAGCGACTGCACATCCAGCGTTTTGCCGCCGCCCTGCAAAAGACCCAGGTTGTATCTCGTTGTTTTCGGCTTTGGTATTGCGGCGATAAGCGGGCGGGCGGATGCGGCGTCGGGTTCCCCGGCGTCGCCGTCCGCGGAAAGCGCCATGCCGCTCAATGACAGGCCGTAGCAGGCGCAAAATAAGCGGACAGGCTTGAGCTTGACGAACGTACGCATGTCATCGCCTCTGGCGCTGCATCAGGAGCTACCCCTGGTCATGGGCATGACGATGGCCTCGGCAGGAGAGTGTTTCCTCCGGCCCGTGGCTCAGGGGGTAGACTTCGCTTCACGTGTCAGCGCCTGGGCGCGCACGGCCGCGCTGGCGTTGAGTTGCGCGGCGTACCCGTCCTTGCCGCCGTAATCATTGATGCTCTCGAATCGCAACGTCGCCTGCTCCGCCGGATCGAACCTGGCGACAGGGAAATAAAGCGTTTGCCCCGGAGCAACCATCGACGAGTGCTTCACCGCCTCGGTCCTTCCCAGAATCCGCAACGTGATCCCACTGATCGAAACGTGATACACGCCGGGATTCCTGACCTGCAGCGCGGGGTTGCCGTTGTTCTTCTCCAGTTTCCATTGCAGCGCCGAAGGAGCTTGCAGCGGATCGCCGGTCAGTCCGGATGGCCGAAAGAAGACTTTGATACGTTGGCGGATCGAGATCTGCAGGGCATTGTCCAGATCGGACATCTCCGGGATTTCCTGCACGTTCAGCCAAAACACGGACTCCCTGTCGGCGGGCATGGTGTCCCCGCCGGCGTGGATTATTCTTAATAATTGTTGTTGGTTGGCCGACATTTTTGCCAAAGGCGGCGTGACGACGAACGGGACTTCGTTGGCGCCACTGGCGTCAAGCGCATCGACCCAGGACTGAACCAATATATTTCCCCCGGAATTGCGCACGGTGATATTGGCTTCTTTATATTTTCCGTCGAATACAACCCGGGTGCGATTCAAGGAAATGGCGGCATCAGCATGGGTGTGCAGCATAGCGGTTGCCGCAAACAGGGCGGCGATTGTTCTGCGCAGAGTCATGACCTCTTTCCCCCGACATATAAGTGCCTCCACCGGACGCGGGACAGCCCTTTCTGGTATCCGGTGGATTTGAGGTGTTCACTTATTCGTACATCAGCGTGTAATTCACCGTTGCATTTGCGCTTCCGGGATCCACTGCCGCAGGGGATACGCCGACTTGGGTCGTGTAATAGGCCAGGAACTGCAAACTTGTCTTGCCCGAACTGTCCAGGTTGGCGACAAAAGTCCTGTCGGTGGGCGAAGTCAGGTCCAAGGGCGTGTTCTGCCCGGGGCGCGTCAAGGTGATCTGCGCGCCCTGGGCAAGGCCATCCAGGCCGGCGCCTTTGCCGCTGGTTATGCCTGCCGTGAGCTCAAGGGTGACACTGGTGCCGGCCGCGCATTGCAGCGTCAGATCGACGGTGACCGGCCGGGTTGGAAGATTGGTTGTGCTCGTGGCCGGGGCGGCTTCACTTCCCAGTGCCATCTTCGAAACGGTGCCCATGTTGTAATTAAAGACGCCCTTGCTGGTCATGCCGGGGCCCGTCACTTCGCACGCGTCGTTGCTGATATCTCCGGTGAAATGAATGACGCCCCTCGCGCCTTCCGTCGGCGCCGCCAGCGCACCCGTCGTCAGCATCAGACCTGAAAGAAATGCGATTTTCAAAGAGATTGGTTTCATGTTTATTCGCTATTGATTGAGTATGAAACGAATAACAGAAATGACATTCCCGATTCCCGGTGCAGTGCTCCGTTATTCTCGGTATGCAATTGATACGTGCATGCAGGGGAGTTTGTGTCTATTCGTATGCGCGAAGAATAGTAAAATTCTTAAAAATGGCGCGCATGCGGGTGACGCGTTACAGGGACGCGTTGTATAGGACTGAGTGAAGGGGAAGTGGCGAGCAAGGGCGCGATGGCGATGCGTTGTAAGCGGCTAGTGCTGCTTTCCGCAAAGGTGGAGCAATCTATTTTGGTCAGTTTGTCCGATATTTGTAGTCAAATTTCGGACAGATTTGCCTCAAGTCCGAAAAAGATATACAAATATCGGACAAAGGTGCCCCATGAACGATGTCAAAACGCAGATCGTGACTTATATGGACGCGGGCGGCTCCGGCCAAGTATGCGGACCGGCCGACTTCGCCCATCTTGGCAGCCGTGACGCTGTAGACAAGGCGCTGCAACGCCTTGCCGCCGCTGGGCAGTTGCGCCGCATCGACCGCGGACTGTATGACCGCCCCAAGATCAACAGCCTGACCAAGAAGCCGGTAGCGCCGGACTATCGTGCGGTCGTGGATGCGATCGCACGCCGCGATCAATTGCGTTTGCTGGTCGATGGCATGACGGCCGCTAACGACCTCGGGCTGACCGATGCGGTGCCCGCGCACGTCACGATTCATACGGATGCGCGTCGACGCGCGATTCAGCTCGACAAGTTGGTGATCCAGTTCAAGCTGACGGCCCCGAGCCGTTTGTATTGGGCCGGCCGGCCGGCCATGCGTGTCGTACAGGCGCTGCACTGGCTCAAGGACACGTTACCCACGAATAGGCCCAACATCCTCAAGCGGTTATCTGCGTTGCTGGACGACCCAGCTCAGGGAGACGCCATCCGCCAGGACCTGTTGGCGGGTTTCAACACGTTGCCCGCATGGATGCAGGGCATAGTCCGCGAATTGCCGGGCTGCGCCCTACAAACTGGAGAGACCGAGCCATCAGTGGATGTCTCTTCTACCAAGCGCCATCCACGCGACGAGACCTTGGCATGAATCCGAATTTCCGCACGGTCATCCAGGCGAGTGATGATGAGCGCCGCGGCCTGTTCTTGACAACGACTACCCGCCTGGGGACAGCGATTCAGAATGTCGAAAAAGACTTCTGGGTGTGTTGGGTTCTGGATGCGTTGTTTAATGGTCTTCCTCCTGGTGGGCCGCGATTGTTGTTCAAAGGGGGAACGTCGCTATCCAAGTCTTTTGGATTAATTTCGCGGTTTTCCGAGGACATAGACGTTACGGTATTTCGCCAAGATATCGGCGAACCGATTGAAACCTCGGAACTTGACGCTTTGAGCGGCAAGCAGCGGCGCATTCGTCTTGATCGCATTCGTGCCGCCTGTCACAGGTACATTGCTGAGGTCATGGCGGTGCAACTGAAAGAGATCGCGGCGGGGGTCATCCCTGTCGACGGCTTCCGTGTGGAATTGGACCCTGACGATCCCGACCAGCAGACGCTACTGTTTTGGTATCCCGCTGTGGCGGCTGCACCAGGTGACTACATACGTTCCGCCGTGAAGATCGAGGCAGGTGCCAAGTCCGCGCTGGACCCGCACGAAGCGGCCACCGTCATCCCCTATGTCGCCGATGATCTATCCGATCTCGACATGGCCGTGCGCAATGTCACGACTGTTAAACCCGAGCGTACTTTCTGGGACAAGATCATCATCTTGCACGGACTGCGCCAGTGGCATGATCGACGGGGGAAACTACGCCAGGGCGGGCAGCGTGTCTCGCGGCACTATTACGACGTCTACCGTCTATTGCAGCATTCTGACGTAGCGGCTTGGTTGGCCAACCAAGGCCTGGCACAGGACTGCGCGCAACACGCTAGGTTGTTTTTCGGTAGCGCCGACCTGGGGCTGGACACGGCGGAGAGCGGTTCTTTCACCTTGGCGCCGTCGCCGCCTATGAGCGAAGCGCTCGTGCGCGATTACGTGGCGATGGGAGGAATGATCTTCGGATCGCTGCCCGAGATGAATGAGGTATTACACGCCATTGATGCGTTGGAACACCGGCTCAATGTGCTGAGAGCGTGATTTGGGTTTTGCGGGGAGTGGGGCCCACAACTTGAAGCCCCACGGGTTACCGAAAATCGCTGGTCAGATGCTGTGCTGTGGAGATAGCACTAGCCGCTATGCCAATGAATCAAGCCCATAGAAACAAAAAAGCCTTGGAACACGTTGTGTCCCAAGGCTTTTCCGTCTGGAATTTTGGTGGAGCGGAGGAGGATCGAACTCCCGACCTTCGCATTGCGAACGCGACGCTCTCCCAGCTGAGCTACCGCCCCAAATCAAGCAAGATCAAGAATATACAGGAATCGTCCTAGCCTGCGCAACACGTCCAAAAAACTAAGTTGATCAGGCGAATTCCAGGGTGGCGATGACCGGGGCGTGGTCCGAGGGCTGTTCGTTGCGGCGCGGTTCCTTGTCGATGGTGCAGGCCACGCAGCGTTTGACCAGCGGGGCCGACAAGAGCACATGGTCGATGCGCAGGCCGGCGTTGCGACGGAACGCGAACTGGCGGTAATCCCACCAGCTAAAGGATTTTTCGGGCTGCTCGAACAGGCGGAAGGAATCGGTCAGCCCCAGCTCCAGCAGATCGCGCAGCGCCTGGCGCTCGGGTTCCGACACCAGCACCTGGCCTTCCCACTTTTCGGGGTTGTGCACGTCCTCGTCGGCGGGCGCGACGTTGTAGTCGCCCAGCACGGCCAGCCGGGGGAATTGCTTGATCTCGTCGGCAAGCCAACGGCGCATGGCTTCAAACCATTCCAGCTTGTAGGCGTACTTGTCCGACCCCACGGACTGGCCGTTGGGGCAATACGCGCAGACGACGCGCACGTCGCCCTCGGGGCTGGGGAAGGTCAGCGCCAGCACGCGCTGCTGGGGATCTTCGTAGCCGGGAATGTTGCGCACCATCGACGTGCCGGGCACGCGCGAAATGATGGCTACCCCGTTATAGGTTTTCTGGCCGGCCCAGACGGCGTGATAGCCGGCTTCGGTGAAGGCGGCTTCGGGGAACTTGTCGTCGGTGAGCTTGAGCTCCTGGATGCACAGCACGTCGACAGGATTGGCGGCCAGCCAGTCCAGGACCTGCTGCAGGCGTACGTTCAGGGAGTTCACGTTCCAGGTGGCGAGTTTCATGTTCTTGATAGACCGTTTATGAATGCGGTTCTCGGGGCTGCTGCCTTCCGGCGCTCCGGCCTGGCTACGCATCTGGCGACGCATTCGGGGCGGGGTTGGCGCTGCGCCGGGAATAAGGCCAGATGATACCGTGGCCAAGAAGCGCCCGCCGCCCGCACCCAACAGCATGGCGGGCCAGGGGCTTCTCAGCCCTTGACCAGCCCGCCGTCGACGATCAGGTTCTGGCCCGTCACGGCGCGCGACCACGGGCAGGCGAAGAACAGCACCGCGTCGGCGAATTGCGCCGGCGTGGTGACTTCGCGCAGCGGGGTGCCGGCGGCGATCATGTCGAAGACGGCGTCCGGCGTGGCGGCCGACGCGTCCGTGGTGCGCAGCAGGCCGCCCGACACCATGTTGACGGTGATGCCGTCCGCGCCCAGTTCATGCGACAGGGTGCGGGTGAAGGCTAGCAGCGCGGCCTTGGCGGCGGTGTAGTCGTGGTAGGGCACCACGGGGTTCTGAACCAGGTTCGTGCCTACGTTGATGATGCGTCCGCCGCCGGCGGCGCGCATGCCGGGCAGGACGGCCTGCGTGGTGTTGAGCGCGGCGCGCACGCTGCCTTCGAGTTGCGCGTTCATGTGCGCCCAGCTCAGCGTGTCGGCGTGGGGACGCGCGTCGCCGTTGAACTGGAAGGCGGGCAGGGCGTTGTTGACGACGGTGCTGACCGGCAGCCCGAAGTGCTGGCTGGCCTGTGCGACCATCGCGGCGACGGCGGTGGCGTCGCGCACGTCGGCCTGTATGGCCAGCGCACGGTCCGGCGCCGTGGCCGCCAGAGCTTGCGCGCGGTCGGCGCTGTTCAGGTAGTTGATGACGACCTTGGCGCCTTCACGCAGGAAGGCTTGCGCGATAGCGGCGCCCAGGCCGCGGCTGGCGCCGGTGACGATGACGAGTTGCTGGTCCAGATTCAGTTGGGGGCGTTGCGATGACATGAATTGACGGCTTCCTGCTCAATGTTCCGAGCCGCTGTTGAGCATGCGGCTGCGGGCTTTTTCAATATGGGCGCGCATGACATTGCGCGCGCCCTCGGCGTCCTGATCGCGGATCAGGCCATAGATATGGCGGTGTTCGTCGATGGCGGCGCGGGTGCGCTTCCAGGGTTCGCTGTGCACCAGGTGGCGCATGACGTTCACCGCGTGGCTGACGTCGTACTCCAGCGACTTCAGCACCTGCACGAAGCGCTGGTTGCTGGTGGCGGCGGCGATGGCGCGGTGAAACCCGTAGTCGTGATGGTGCGCGATGGCGCCGGACGCGTCGGCCTCTTCGTAGCCGGTCAGCATGCGGTCCATTTCGTGCAGATCGTCGGGGGGGCGGCGCAGGGCGGCCAGGTAGGCGCATTCGGGTTCGATCACCATGCGCAGTTCCAGGCCTTCGAGGATGTGGCCGACCCGGCGCGCCGGGTCCACGGCGGGCATGCCGCCCATCAGGTCCGGCTTGGCCCGCACATAGGTGCCGGATCCGCGGATCGAATCCACCAGCTGATCTTCGCGCAACCGGTCCAGCGCCTGGCGGACCACGGGCCGCGACACTTCGAACAGCGCGGCCAGTTCCAGTTCCGTCGGCAGCTTGTTGCCGGGCGCGATCTTGCCGGTGGCGATCGCATAGAACAGGCTTTCGTAGACACGTTCGGCAAAGCGCTCGGCGCGCACATAGCCCAGGCCGGACGCCACTTCGGCCAGCACGTCCAGTTCCGGACGGGGGCGGCTGGCGGCCGCCAGCAGCGATTCAAGCTGCGGGTCACGCACATTGCTCATCGGCTGCTCCTGGTCGATGGGGACGGGCTTGTCATTCCGCATGACAAACCCGCGGGGCGGCAAGCCCCTGAATTACTAGGGATAACCCGATCATCCAGAAAAATATCCTGAAGCTTGGGATAAAAGCTGTCAATCCAATTGACAAGTTCCGGGGGGCTCCCGTACCTTGGCATCAAACCACAAAGCCCGCGCACGACGCGCTGGCGGCGCAACCGGCCCAGCCGCCGGAGGCGTCTGGAGACCCGCAAATTCCCCCCAACCGGCCGTCCGGCCGCTACTTTACTCCGCGCATCGTGACTCAGAAGAACTTTATCGCCAACCAATGGGTGGCCGCCGCCACCGGTGAAACCATTCCCGTCCTGAACCCGTCCGATGGCAAGCCGTTCGAAGCCATTGCGCGCTCGGGCCAGGCCGATGTGGACCGCGCCGTGCAGGCCGCCCGCCAGGCGTTCGAGGGCGAGTGGGGCCAGATGGCGCCCGCGGTTCGCAGCCGACTGCTCATGAAGATCGCCTTCGCCCTGCTGGACCGCCAGGAAGAGCTGGCGCAACTGGAATCGGCCGACGCGGGCAAGCCAATCAAGCAGGCCCGCGCCGACGCCGCCGCCGTGGCGCGCTATTTCGAGTTCTACGCCGGCGCGGTGGACAAGCTGCACGGCGAGACCATTCCCTATACGCCGGGCTTTACCGTGCTGACGGTGCGTGAGGCGCATGGCGTCACCGGCCACATCGTGCCCTGGAACTACCCCTTGCAGATCTTCGGCCGCAGCGTCGGCGCGGCGCTGGCGGCGGGCAATGCCTGCGTGGTCAAGCCCGCCGAAGACGCCTGCCTGTCGCTTTTGAAGCTGGCCGAGATCGCCGCCGAAGTGGGCCTGCCCGCCGGCGCCCTGAACATCGTCACGGGCTACGGCCATGAAGCGGGCGCCGCGCTGTCCGCGCATCCCGGCATCGACCATATTTCGTTCACCGGTTCGCCGCAGACGGGCAAGATGGTGGCCCACGCCGCCGCCGAAAACCACGTGCCCGTCACGCTGGAACTGGGCGGCAAGTCGCCGCAGATCGTGTTCGATGACGCCGACCTGGACGCCGCGATGCCGGTGCTGCTGGGCGCCATCATCCAGAACGCCGGCCAGACGTGCTCGGCCGGCAGCCGCGTGCTGATCCAGCGCGGCGTGTACGAGACCGTGCTCAGGCGCCTGTCCGACGCGTTCGCGGCTACGGTTACTGGCCCCGCCGCCGCCGACCTGGACGTCGGTCCCCTGATCAACGCCCGCCAGCATGACCGCGTGCGCGGCTTCCTGGCGGAAGCGGAAGCGCAAGGCATGAAAGTCGCCGCGCGCGGCAAGCTCAAGGACGGCACGCCGGATTCGGGCTTCTACCAGCCGCCCGTGCTGTTCCGCGACGTGCCGCCCGACAGCCGTCTGGCGCAGGAAGAAGTGTTTGGCCCGGTGCTGGCCGCCATGGTGTTCGACACCGAGGAAGAGGCGCTGCAAATCGCCAACGGCACGCTGTACGGCCTGGTGGCCGGCGTGTGGACGCGCGACGGCGGCCGCCAGATGCGCCTGGCCCGCAAGCTGCGCGCAGGCCAGGTGTTCGTCAACAACTACGGTGCGGGCGGCGGCGTGGAGCTGCCGTTTGGCGGTTCGCGCCAGTCGGGCTACGGCCGCGAAAAGGGCTTCGAGGCCCTGTACGGCTTCACCAGCCTGAAGACCATCGCGATCAAGCATTGAGGCGCGCCGGGGCGGCCCGGCCGCCCGGCGCGGCGCGGCGGTCCCTGGCAAAATATCGGTTAACGTTGATGTTTTGCTTTTGGGGCCTGCCGCCCCGCATTCAGGATCCGTATGTTCACCGGTATTGTTCAAGGCACCGCGACAATCGCGAAGATCGCGGATCGCGAAGGCCTGCGCACCTTCACGCTGGATTTCCCCCCTGGTTTCTGCGTTGACCTGGCCATCGGCGCCAGCGTGTCGACCGACGGCGTCTGCCTGACCGTCACCGAAATCCTGTCGGAAAATCAGGCTACCTTCGATGTCATGCAGCAAAGCCTGGCCATCACCACCCTGGGCAGCTACGCCGAAGGCGACCGCGCCAACGTGGAACGCGCGGCCAGGGACGGCGCCGAGATCGGCGGGCATCCCCTGTCGGGCCACGTGGACTTCACGTCGGAAGTGCTCATGGTGAAGTCGTCGGACACCAACCGCCTGATGCGCTTCAGCATCCCCGAGGCCTTTCGCAAGTATGTGTTCGCCAAGGGCTACATCGCCATCAACGGCGCCAGCCTGACGGTATCGGAGGTCAACCGCGCCGAGGGCTGGTTCGAGGTCTGGCTGATTCCCGAAACGCGCCGCATGACCGTCTTCGAGGACAAGCAGGCGGGCGATTCCGTCAATATCGAGATCGAACGCAGCACCCAGGTGATGGTCGATACGGTGCGCGAAACCGTCCAGGAAAGCCTGGGCAGGCTGCAGCCCCTGCTGGAGGCGATACTCAAGGAAAAGGGACTGACGCTGGAAGACTTTGTCAGTCCGCAGGGCAAGCTGAAGTAGGCATTGCCGCCGCGCTCAGCGCGCCGCGAAGGCCCGCCCCAGCGGCCGCATGCGGATCCCCGGCTGCAGACGGGTCCAGGGCAGGTCGGCGGGATCGGCCTGCATGGGCCCCGGCGCCTTGGCCACCAGCACCTCGTGCGCGATGGGCTGGAAGTCCGCGCGGAAATGCACCGAACTCTTCACCACCAGTATCGACATTTCCTCGGGCTGCACGCCGCCCACGCGGAACAGGTTGCGGTCCAGCATCTGCGCCTTGCTGGCGCTGACCACGATCCGCACGCCGCCGATCCTCAGGCCCGCGACGGCGCCCAGGTCCACATCCATGCCGTGCATCATCGGCCCATCGAAGCGCAGCTTGCCGGGCGACAGCGTTTCGACGATGAACTCGCCATCGAAGGCGGCATCGCCCGCCACGCCGGACTGCCCGCCCAGGCTCAGCCGCACCGTGGCGCCCACCCCCGCGGCCGTGGCCTGGCGCACCGCCTCGGGATCATAGAAGAGGCCCAGCGCCGCATTTTGCGCGTCGGCGGCCACCAGCGCGCGCAGCATGCCCGTGGTGTTGGCGTCGCCGCCCGCGCCGGGATTGTCCTGCGTGTCGGCGATGACCACCGGGCGCGAGGCGCCGGTTGCCAGGGCCTGCGCGCGGCGCACGGCCTCGGCGGGTTCCAGGAAGTCAGGCGACCATTCCGGCTCCAGCTCCAGCACGCGGGTATGTAGCGATTCGGTCACCCGTTCGACGGCGGCGGCGTCCGTGCCGTAGGCCCACACGACGGGTCCGCACTCCGGAAAATCCGCCGCCGGGAATCCCGGCGCGAACGAGATGGACGCGACGCCCGGCGTCTGCTCCAGGCGCGCGAGCATGTCGTAGACGCCATGCGACGGCTGCAGCATGGTGCACATGCCGTTGATCGGAATGAGAAAGGGCAGCCTGCGTTCGCGCCGGACCCATTGCCCGCCCGCCTGGATGCGGGCCAGCAGCAGGCGCGCGGCCTGCACGCCGGTGTCGGCCATGTCCACATGCGGATACGTCCGGAACGCGACCAGGCCGTCTGCTTCCCGCAGCATTTGACCGGTGACGTTGGCGTGCAGATCCAGGCTGGCGACGACCGGCACGTCCGGCCCCGCGATCTGGCGCACGCGGGCAAGCAGTTCGCCCTCGCCATCGTCCAGGTGTTCGGTGACCATCGCGCGGTGCAGGTCCAGATAGATGGCGTCGTAGCCGCCGGCCCGCGCCGCGTCGAGGATTTCGCCGGCGATGCGCTCGTAGGCGTCGCGGGTCACGTGGGCCGACGGGCTGGCGCCCGCCCAGATTACCGTGTCAACGGTATGGCCCTGTTCCATCACGGCGTTGATGAAGCCTCCGGCCGGGATGTTGACCTCGCGCAGCGCCAGCATGTCCTTGCCGCGCACCATGGCGGGAAAGCCCTCGCCGCGGACGAAGTTCTCGTAGCCCGCCTTGGACGGGGCGAAGGTGTTGGTTTCATGCTGGAAACCAGCGACCAGAATATGCATGATTTTTTCCTGTGGGGCGGAATGCGGACGCAGGGGCGCGGATCGGAGAGGCTTGGACCGTGCCGCCCAGGATACCGTGTATGCGACGCGCCGAGGCCCCCGCGCCAGCGCATGCGCACTCAGGGACAACGCGGATTGCGTCTTCCTCCCGGCATACAATGAAGCCACCTTCGGAGGTACCTATGTCGGCGATATCCGATATCAAAATTCGCCCCCTCGAGCGTGGCGATCTGCACTTCGTGCACAAGATCAACAATAACGACGTCATCATGCGTTACTGGTTCGAAGAGCCCTACGAGGCCTACGACGAACTGGTCGCCCTGTATGACCGCCACTTGCACGACCAGAACGAGCGGCGCTTCATCATCGAACACGACACCGGCCAGCCCGCCGGCCTGGTCGAGCTGGTCGAGATCGACTACATCCACCGCCGCGCCGAATTCCAGATCATCATCGCGCCCAGCTACCAGGGCCGCGGCTACGCCAAGGCGGCGACGCGGATCGCCGTGGGCTATGCGTTCCGGGTGCTGAACCTGCACAAGGTCTACCTGGTGGTCGACAAGGACAATACCGCCGCCGTGCACGTGTACGAACGCTGCGGCTTTCAGATAGAAGGGCTGCTGAAGGAAGAATTCTTTTCCAACGGCGCCTATCGCGACGCCTACCGCATGGCCCTGCTGCAACACGAGCACTTGCGCGATGTCGGGCCGGGCGCGCCGGACGCGCCCGTGCTGCGCGACTGGCCGCAGGAAGAACAGACGGGCTGAGGCCGCCCGCCGTGTCCGGCGGCGCGGGCGAGGATCAGGGCTTGAAGAACGCCGTGGGCGTCATCAGCCGGTTCTCCTGGCTGATCAGGTAGCCCGCGTCCGCGCTCTTGGCAAGGTAGCCCGCCCAGGCAGGATCCTGCTGCAGCGCGCGGCGCTTGGCGTCGCGGTCGGCGGCGCTGTCATAGACCCAGATGTGCATGTAGCTGTTGACGTTGCCCGTCTCGGTCTGCATGTAGGCCAGGGGCTTGCCCAGGTGGCGGCTTTGCACCTCATAGCCATGCTCGGCATAGAGCGCCAGGTGCTTCTTGATGGTGCCGGCGCGGCAGGTGTAGGTTCGTACGTCGTAAAGCATGGTGCATCCTTGATATGGGTGTTGCGGAAATTCGTCGGGGCCCGAACGCGGCCCCTGTCAGGGGCTCGGGCGCTAATCGGCGGTGGCGCCGGACTGCTTCACCAGCGTGCTCCAGCGCGCCACTTCCTGGTTCACGTACTGCTGGAAGGCGGCGTGGCCGTCGCCGACCGGATCGGCGCCCAGTCCCTTCAGCTTGTCCTGCACGGCGGGATCGGCCACGCCCTGGGTGATCGCCTGGGACAGCTTTTCCACCACGGGCGCCGGCGTGGCGGCGGGCACGAACAGGCCGAACCACGAACGCGCGTTCATGGCGGGGTAGGGCGTTTCGGAAAATGCCGGCACGTTGGGCAGGGACGCGTGGCGCTGCGTGCCGGTCACGGCGATGGGCGTCAAGCGGCCGGCCTGCACCTGCGACAGCACCTCGGGCAGGTTGGCGAACATGATCTGCACCTGGCCGCCCATGAGATCGTTCAAGGCTTGCGAGCCGCCCTTGTATGGCACGTGCGTCATCTCCGCGCCGGCCAGCGAATTGAACTGGGCGCCCGCCAGGTGCGATGCGGTGCCGGTGCCGCCCGATGCATAGTTCACGCGGTTGCCGTTGGCCTTCGCGTAGGCGGCCAGTTCTTCCGGCGTCTTGGCCGGCACCGACGGGTTCACCACCAGCAGCAGGGGCACGGACGCCAGGTTCGACAGGCCCGCGAAGTCGCGTGTCAGGCTGTAGTCCAGCTTGTGATAGAGCGTGGCGTTGATGGCATGGCTGGACGTGGCCATCAGCAAGGTATAGCCGTCCGGCTCGGATCGCGCCGCCATCACGGCGCCGATATTGCCATTGGCGCCTGCCTTGTTTTCCACCACCACCGGCTGGCCCAGGCGGGTGGACATGGATTGCGCCACGGTGCGCGCGATCACGTCGGTGGCACCGCCCGCGGCGAAGGGCACGATGATGCGCAGGGGCCGATCGGGGTAGTCGGCGGCGGCGGCGGACGCGGCCGCGCCCACGGATGCCACGGCCAGTGCCGCGGCCGCCGTCAGCCGTCGCAGGGGAAGCAGGGGATTGTTCATGTCTCTCTCCAGTGTTGGATATTTTTATGGGGGCGCCGGGCGCCATCCTTCGGGACGGCGCGCGGCAATCCGCTCCCGGGCTTCAGGATGCGGCAAGGCGCGCTTTGTCGCGCAGGCTTGTCAGGGTGGCCCGCGGCGTAATCACCTCGGGGTCTAGGCTGAGTTCGATCAGATAGGGCGAGCCGCTGTCCAGCGCACGCGCCAGGGCGGGCTCGAAGTCGTCGTGCCGGGCCACGCGTTCGGCGGGCACGCCGAACGATTCCGCATAGGCCACGAAGTCGGGGTTGCAGAGGTCCGTGCCGATGGTCCTGCCGGGGTAGTTCACTTCCTGGTGCATGCGGATCGTGCCGTACATGCCGTTGTTGAACACGATGAAGACGACGGCCAGGCGATGCTGTTTGACGGTGGCCAGTTCTTGCGAGGTCATCAGGAAGCAGCCGTCGCCGGCCAGGCAGACCACCTGGCGGTCGGGATGGCGCAGCTTGGCCGCGATGGCGGCAGGCACGCCGTAGCCCATGGCGCCGCTGGTGGGCGCAAGCTGGGTGCGAGGATGGCTGAATCGGTAGTAGCGATGCGCCCAGGCGCTGTAGTTGCCGGCGCCGTTGGTCAGGATGGCACGCGGATCCAGGCGCTCGCGCAAGGCGGTGATGACGCGCGCGGGGTCCATGCGCAGCTCGGTCGCGGGCGGCTCCGTGTAGCGCAGGTAGCTCTGGCGCAGCCCGTCCAGCCAGCCGCGCCAGGGGATGGCATTCAGCGGTCCGAGTCCGGCGGCCTGATCGGCAAAGGCGTTCAGGTCCGACTGTATTTTCAGCGCGGGCTGGTACACGCGGCCCAGCTCTTCGGGGCTGGCCAGCACATGGATCAAGGTCTGCCTGGGCACGGGAGACTGCAGCAGCGTATAGCCGCCGGTCACCATTTCGCCCAGGCGCGCGCCCACCGCCAGGATCACGTCGGCGCGGCGCACGGCGTCGGCCAGTTCGGGGTTCACGCCGATGCCCACTTCGCCCACGTACTGCGAATGATGGTTGTCGAACAGATCCTGGCGGCGGAACGAACACGCCACCGGCAGGCCGTTCAGGCTGGCGTAGCGGGTCAGGTTGTCCAGGCCCGCGTCGGTCCAGCCCGAGCCGCCCACGATCATCAGCGGCCGCTGCGCGCCGGCCAGCAAGGCGCGCATGCTGGCCAGCGCCTCGGGCGCGGGGTGGGCGTGTGGAACCTGTATCGTGCCGCAAGACTGCGCAAAGGCCGATTCGGTCAGCATGTCCTCGGGCAGCGCCAGCACGACGGGACCCGGCCGGCCCGACATCGCCACCGAGAAGGCGCGGTTCATGTATTCGGTGACGCGCGCCGCGCTGTCGATCTGCGCCACCCATTTGGTGAACTGCCCGAACATGCGGCGGTAGTCGATTTCCTGAAACGCTTCGCGCTCGACCATGTCGCTGCCGACCTGGCCCACCAGCACGATGAGCGGCGTGGAATCCTGAAACGCCGTCTGCACGCCGATGCTGGCATTGGTTGCGCCGGGGCCGCGCGTGACCATGCAGATGCCGGGCCGGCCCGTCAGCTTGCCGTGCGCCTCGGCCATGAAGGCGGCCGCGCCCTCGTGGCGGCAGGACACCAGGCGTATCCGGTCCTGTTCGGCGTACAGCGCGTCCAGCACATCCAGATAGCTTTCTCCGGGAACACCGAAAACGGTGTCCACGCCGTGTTCCAGCAGCGCGCGCACCACATGCTGGCCGCCCGTCATCAAGGTTGGGGTGTCGTTCATCGCAGTTTCAATCAGGCCGCAAGGCGGCGGGGGTTGAGTTCGGATGAACTTTACGCAGCCCGGCGGCGGGCGCGTTAGGACAGATCGGAGCTTGTGTTGTACTTTTTCGCGGATCTGCCCGGCGCGGCCGTCATTCGATCGGGCGGTAGTGCTTCTTGCGGAAATCGCCCGGCGTGCAGCCGGTGCGCTTCTTGAAGAAGCGCGCGAAGTAGGCCGGATCCTCGAAATTGAGCTGAAACGCGATTTCGGCGATGCCCATGGCCGTATTGCTGAGCAAGCGCTTGGCTTCGAGCGCGATGCGCTCCTGCACCAACTGGCTGGCGGTGCGCCCGACGCTGCGCTTGACCGCCTCGTTGAGCTGGCGTTCGCTTACGCACAGCGCATCGGCGTACTGGCGGACGGCCCCGAAATCCAGATAGTGTTCCTCGATCAGCATGGTGAACCGCTTGGCCAGCGAATAACTGGGGCCGGCGGCGGCTTCGCGCTCGTCGGCCGGATAGAGCCGGCGCAGCTGCGTCAGCAGAATCAGCAGATAGGAGCGCACCACGTCGAAACGCCCGGTCTGGCGGTCGCGGGTTTCGCGTTCGATTTCATCCAGCAGCGGCAGCATGCCGTCATGCTGCTCACGCGTGAGATACAGGGCGGGCGAGCCTCCCGCCACATGGAAGAAGGGAAATTTGGCGATGTCGTCCGCCCGCGGGAACATGTGGGCGAAGAAGTCCGTGCTGATGTTCAACACATAGCCGCGCGGCTTGACCGAGGATGTCCAGGCGTGGATCTGGCCGGGCGACAGAAAGAAAACCGAGTGGTCGCGCACTTCGTGTTGCTCGAAGTCCAGCATGTGCGTGCCGTGCGCTTCGCTCATCCAGAGCAGATGGTAGTAGTTGTGCCGGTGCAGAAAACCGCGCGGGATGTCGTCGCGGTCTTCCAGGCGCACAAGATCGAAGTAGAACGAACCCTCGCCCGAAAAATCCGAGGATTCAAAGGTGGGAAACGGTTCGGGGTAGGGCGAATTCGTGCCTGCGGACAAGCGGGAGTCTCCTTGACCGCGCGCGTGGCGGCTCTATTTTTCGCCATCATAAAGGCAAACGCCGCCGACCCCGCAAGCCCGGGCCGGCCGTGTCAGTGGCCAGCCGGCGCGGCCCGCAGCAGCCGCAAGCCGTTGGCCACCACCAGCAGGCTGGCCCCCACGTCGGCAAACACCGCCATCCACAGGGTCGCGTTGCCCGTCATGGCCAGGGCCAGGAACACGGCCTTGATGCCCAGGGCCAGCGCGATGTTCTGGATCAGCACGCGGTGCGTGGCGCGCGACAGGCGCAGGAAGGTGCCGATCTTGCGCAGGTCGTCGTCCATCAGGGCCACGTCGGCCGTTTCGATGGCCGTGCCCGTGCCGGCCGCGCCCATGGCAAAGCCGATGTCGGCGCGGGCAAGCGCGGGCGCGTCGTTGATGCCGTCGCCCACCATGCCGACGCGGACGTCCGGCGCCAGCTTGCTCTCGATAGCCGCCAGCTTGTCTTCCGGCAACAGGTCGCCACGGGCTTCGTCGATGCCGACCTGTTGCGCGATGGCCTGGGCAGTGTGCGTGTTGTCGCCCGTCAGCATCAGCGTGCGCACGCCCAGCGTGTGCAGGTCCGCGATGGCCGCGGCGCTGCTGGGCTTGACCGTATCGGCCACCGCGGCCAGCGCCAGCACGCGGCTGCCGTCGGTCAGGGCGATGGCGCTCTTGCCTTGGCGCTCCCATTCGTCCAGGCGGGCTTCCAGCCTGTCGCTGGCGACGCCCAGCTCGCGCATCAGGCGGCGGTTGCCGAGCTGATAGGTCACGCCGTCGACCTGCCCGCTGACGCCGCGGCCGGGCAGGGCGGTGAAGGCCTGCACGTCAAGCAGTTCGTGGCCGGCCGCGCGCGCCGCGTTGGCCACGGCGAGCGATACGGGATGGTCGGAGCGGGCCGCCAGGCTGGCCGCGATCAGCGCGGCGGGGTGGCTGAGCTGTTCCGGCGCATCCCAATCCTGCAGGTCGGTCTGGACGGGCTTGCCGTGCGTGAGCGTGCCGGTCTTGTCCAGCGCCAGCCATTTCAGGTTGCGGCCTTCTTCCAGGTAGACGCCGCCCTTGACCAGGATGCCGCGGCGCGATGCCGCGGTCAGGCCGCTGACGATGCTGACCGGCGTGGAAATCACCAGGGCGCAGGGGCAGGCGATGATCAGCAGCGCCAGCGCGCGGTAGATGGCGTCGAACCAGGGCTGGTTCCACAGCAGCGGCGGCACGACGGCCACCAGCAGCGCGACGCCCACCACGGCGGGCGTGTAGATGCGCGAGAAGCGGTCGATGAAGCGCTGGGTCGGCGCGCGCGCGCCTTGCGCCTGCTCCACGGCGTGGATGATGCGCGCCAGCGTGGTGTTGCCGGCCGCCGCGGTGACGCGGTATTCAAAGGAACCGGCCGCGTTTACGGTGGCCGCGAAAACGGGATCGTCCTGGCCCTTTTCGACGGGCAGGCTTTCGCCGGTGATGGGGGACTGGTCCACGGCGGAACTGCCGCTCACGACGATGCCGTCGGCGGCGATCCGTTCGCCGGGCCGCACGCGCACGATGTCGCCCGCCTGCAGGCTGGCGGCGGGCACTTCCATCCAGTTGCCGTCGGCCTGGCGGACGGTGGCGGTTTCCGGCGCCAGGTCCAGCAGGCCGCGCACGGCGTTGCGCGCGCGGTCCAGCGAACGGGCTTCGATCAGCTCGGCCACGTTGAACAGGAACATCACCATGGCGGCTTCGGGCCATTGGCCGATCAGCACCGCGCCCGTGACGGCGATGCTCATCAGGGCGTTGATGTTCAGGTTGCCGTTGCGTATCGCGATCCAGCCCTTGCGATAGGTGCTGACGCCGCAAGCCAGGATGGCCGCCACGGCCAGCGCGGCGGTCAAGGCCAGCGGCGCCTGCGCGAAATGCGAGATTTCGGACAGCGCGGCCAGCACGCCCGCGCCGCCGATCAGCCACCAGTTCACGGTCTTGGCCGCCGGGGCGGGCGTGCCCGGGGCGCCGTCGGCCAGCGGTTCCGGTGTCATGTCCAGCGACTTGATCGCGGCGATGATGCGGTCCAGCGCGCCCTCGGCGTGCACCACCGTCAGGACCCGCTGCATCAGGTTGAAGTCCAGCGCATGCACGCCGTCCACCCCGTCCAGCTTCTTGCGGATCAGTGTTTCTTCGGTGGGGCAGTCCATCTGGCCGATGCGCAGGCGCGCCAGCACCTGGCCGGGGCCGGCCGCCAGCGTCGCGGCGCCCGCGCCGGATACGCCGAGGTCTTGCGCGGCGTGGTCGTGGCCGCAGCAGGCCGTGCCGCCGTGGGCTACCGGTTCCTGCGCATGTCCGCCGCCGCAGCAGGCGCCGCCCTGTTCGGCGGTGCGATGTTCATGTTGTTTGACCGTAGGTAAAGACATCGTCCCACACCTTCAAATAAGCTGATGTGGCAATTGAACACCTTGGAGTTACTATAGGGTCAACCCCCCTCAATCATTCGGATTCGATCCGGGAGACAACGATGCGTATCGGCGAATTGGCGACGGCGGCCGGCACCACGGTCGAAACCGTCAGGTATTACGAAAAGGAAGGGCTGCTTCCCGCACCGGACCGGGGGCTGAACAACTACCGCAGCTACGGGCAGCCTCACCTGGAGCGGCTGCGCCTGATCCGCAATTGCAGGGCGCTGGATATGACGCAGGACGAGATCCGCGCCATCCTGTCCCTGGCGGACAATCACCAGACGGGTTGCGGCCCCATCAACGAACTGTTCGACGAACATATCGCGCACGTCGACGCCCGCATCGCGGAACTCACGCAGTTGAAGGCCCAGCTTGGAGAATTGCGCCAGCGCTGCCTGTCCGCCAGGCCCGACACGGAAGACTGCGGCATCCTGCATGGCCTGAGCGAAATGCAGGTTGAAGAGCGCCAGGAGCGGCACACGCACCTGGGCTGAAAGCCCGGCCAAGCCAGCCTACTAGGGAAACCCCGATCCGTTTACAACGGATCGGTGGATTGTTTTGCCTCATCTTGGCATGTAAGATGTCCAACATCCAACAAATGACGGAAGGCGCCGGTTTTCATCGGTCACCGTTCCGGTCAAGAAGATGCGAGGCAGACAAGCATGGAATCAAAACCTCTGAGCCGGTTCACGGTTCTGGACCTGACCCGAGTGCGTTCCGGGCCGGCCGCGGTGCGCCAGTTCGCGGATTGGGGCGCCACGGTCATCAAGATCGAGGAACCCGGCGACGAGCAGGACGACAAGCCCGGCGGTTCCGCGCAGTTCGCCGATTACCAGAACACGCACCGCAATAAGCGCAGCGTGACGCTGAACCTGAAGCATCCCCAGGGGCGGGCGCTGTTTCTGGACCTGGTGCGCCAGGCCGATGTGGTGGTTGAAAACTATCGCCCCAACGTGAAGTTCAAGCTGGGCATCGACTACGAGTCACTGCGCAAGGTCAATCCGCGCATCGTCTATGCCAGCGTATCGGGCTTCGGGCAGGATGGCCCCTACGCCACTCGTCCGGGCCTGGACCAGATCGCGCAGGGAATCGGCGGTTTGATGTCCGTGACCGGCGAGCCCGGCCGCGGCCCGATGCGGGCAGGGATTCCCATCGCCGACCTGACCTCGGGCCTGTTCTGCGCAATCGGCATCTTCATTGCGCTGCTGGAACGCGAAGTCTCGGGTCAGGGGCAGTGGGTCCAGACGTCGCTGCTGCAGTCGCAGGTTTGGATGATGGATTTCCAGGCGATGCGCTGGCTGATGAACGGCGAGGTCCCGGGTCAGAGCGGCAACGATCATCCCACCAGCAGCCCCACGGGCGTGTTTCCCACCCGGGACGGCTATATGAATATCGCCGCCATGGGCAACGACATCTATGCGCGCCTGTGCCGGGTGCTTGAGATCCCCGGTCTGATCGAAGACGAACGATTCCTGACGGTGCCGCTACGCGCGCGCAATCGCGCCGCGCTGAACGCCGCCATCGGCGAACGCACCGCGACGCGCAATACGGCTGAGTGGATTGCGCTGATGAACGAACAGGGCGTGCCTTGCGGCCCGATCCTGGGCATGGACCAGACTTTCGAGGACCCACAGGTGCGGCACCTGAATCTCAGCCGCCAGATCCAGCATCCCGGCCTGGGGCCGATTTCGGTGGTGGGGCAGCCGATGATCCTGAGCCGGACCGGGCCGGGCGAGATGGCGCCCGCGCCGGAGCGGGGCGAGCACAACGGCGACGTGTACGGCGGCATGCTCGGTCTGGCGCCGGCCGACCTGCGGCAGCTGGCCCAGGACGGCGTGATCTGACGCGAGAAGGCTAATATCGCCGCCATGGCCGCCGGAAACAGGGCGGCCCCGACGGAGCCCGCCCCATGATGAACGCCACTTCCACCGCCACCGACCAGGTTTTTTCCAGCCTGGGACGTCCTGACAATCTGCCCGACGAGATCGCGGCGCAGATTCGCCAGAAGATCGTCTCGGGCGAGTTCGAGCCGGGCCAGCGCCTGCCCACGGAATTCGAACTGGCCCAGATGTTCGCGGTCAGCCGGAATGTCGTGCGCGAAGCGATCGCCCGCCTGAAGCTGTCGGGGTACGTGGACACCCGGCGCGGCGTGGGCACCTTCGTGGCGCTGGACATGGGCACGCGCAATTTCGAGATTGCGCCCGAGGACCTGCTGCAGCCCGAGCCGCTGGCGCATATTTTCTGGCTGCGGGTCGAACTGGAGTCGGGCGCGGCCGCGCAAGCGGCGCTGCATCGCAAGCCCGAGCAGATCGAGACCCTGCGACAGGCCCTGTTGAAGGTCGACGCCGCCGGCAATGACTGGCAGGCGGGCGCCGACCATGCGCTCGACTTCCACATGGCGGTGGGCGAGGCGACCAACAATCCTTATTTTGTCCGGTTGCTCGCGCACCTGCGGCACGTGTTCCGCGGCGCCGTGCGCACGCTGCGCTACACCAGCGCCGGCACTGAACGCGTGGCTGAGATCGAGCGCGAGCACCACCTGATTTTCGATGCGATCGCCGCGGGCGACAGCGATGCGGCGCGACAGGCCATGCGCACGCACCTGACCAACGGCATTCAAAGACACCAGACAGTCATACAAGGAAAGCAACCGTGAACATCCAACGCATCCTGCAGGGCGAGATCACCGATCACATCGTGGCTGAAAAGCGCGGCGCGGCGGGTTGGCTGACATTCAACGATCCGCAGCGGCACAACGCCGTTTCGTATGCGATGTGGGAAGCCATTCCGGTCGTGCTGAAGGCGTTCGGACAGGATCCGGAGATCCGCGCGGTGGTGCTGCAGGGAGCGGGTGGCAAGGCGTTCGTCAGCGGCGCGAACATTTCGCAGTTCGATACCTTGCGTAGCGGCGAAGAGGCGGTCCAGGCCTACGAGGTCGTCGCCGAGGCGGCGCAGTTGGCGCTCTACGACTACGACAAGCCGACACTGGCGTACATCCAGGGCTATTGCATCGGTGGCGGCTTGAACATTGCCTTGTGCTGCGATATCCGGCTGGCGTCGGAAGGCAGTTCGTTCGCGATCCCCGCGGGCAAGCTGGGGCTGGGCTATCGGTTGACCGCGATCCGCAACCTGGTCACGGCGGTCGGCCCGGCCAATGCACTGGAGATCTTCCTGACGGCAGCGCGCTATACGGCGCAAGAGGCCAAGGACCTGGGCCTGCTCAGCAAGGTGGCGCCCGCCGAGGAATTGCCCGCGGTGCTGGACAAGATGCTGTCCCAGATCCAGGCCAATGCGCCGCTGACGTTGCGCGCCGGTAAACGGATGATCCGTCAGATGCAGCAGCTCGGGCCCGAGGTCGACGTGGAAGGCATGCGCCGTCTGGTCATGGAGTGTTTCGAAAGCAACGACTATCGCGAAGGCCGCAAGGCGTTCGCGGAGAAAAGAGCGCCGGTTTTCACCGGCACCTGATTCCGGCGCCAGGCCGGATTCCCCACGCAGGTTCCAGGACCGCGCTTTCCCGGCGCGGCCCGGGGACGGCTGCGTCTTGAATCCGGCTTCGTTCCGGTTCCCCCGGCATCCGCCCCGATTCCCCGGAAGGCGAAGCCACAGATCGCGCAGGCAAGCGCGGCGACGAGGAGACAGATATGAAAACGACTACCCTGAAATTGGCGCTGGCCGGACTGGCATGGGCATGCGCTACGGCGCCGGCTCATGCCCAGGGCGGCTACCCCAGCCAGCCGATCCGCATCATCGTGGGCTACTCCGCGGGCGGGACGACCGACATCCTGGCGCGGGCGCTCGGCGAACAGCTCAGCAAGGAGCTCAAGCAGCCCATCATCATCGAGAACAAGGCCGGCGCCGCTGGCAATATCGCCGCGGCCGCGGTGCAGCAGGCCGCGCCCGACGGCTACACCCTGTTCATGGCCACCGTGTCCAGCCATGGCATCAATCCGGCCGTGTACAGGAAGTCGCTGGGATACGATCCCGTGGGCGGCTTCACGCCGGTCAGCATGATCGCGTCGATTCCGCTGGTGCTGGTTGCAAATCCCAAGCTTCCCGTCAAGTCCGTGGCTGACCTGGTCGAGCTGGCGCGCGCCAAGCCGGGCGACCTGAACTACTCGTCCAGCGGCAACGGTTCTCCGGTTCACGTCGCGGGCGCCATGTTCGCCTCGGAAGCGCACGTGACGATTCAGCACGTGCCGTATCGCGGCGGCGCGCTGGCCAATTCCTCGGTCATGAGCGGCGAAACGCAGTTCAGCTTCGCGACCCTGCCGGCGGCGCTGCCTCAGGTCAAGGCCGGCAGCCTGCGTGCCCTTGCCGTCACCACGCGCGAGCGTTCGACCGAACTGCCGGATGTGCCCACCGTCGCCGAAACGACCTCGTTCAAGGGCTACGAGATCAACACGTGGAACGCGCTGATGGCACCCAAGGGCACGCCAGACGCCGTCGTTGATGTGCTGAACAAGGCAGTCGCCCGGGCCCTGGCCATGCCGGCCCTGCAAACCCGCTTCAAGGGCGAAGGCGCGACCCCCGGCGCAAGCAGCCCGGCGGAGCTGGGCCAGTTCGTCAACGCGGAACTGGCGCGGTGGGCGACGGTCATCAAGGAAGTGAACATCCAGATTGAATGACCTCTGGCCCCGCGTGGAGATGGCGCGGGCGGGGAAGGGACTTGGCGTACTATGAGAATCTGTTTCTTTCCCATTTGCGCCTGAATCAATGACCGTATCCCAGACCGCCACGCCCTTGCATGCCCTGAACACGCGCCGTTCCTTCAAATTCCTGCGGGCGCCGGCGCCCAAGCCCGACGAACTCGAACAGATCCTGCAGGCCGCCATGTCGGCCCCCGATCACGGCGCTCTGCGGCCATGGCGTTTCGTCGTGATCCAGGGCGAGGCCATCGGCAAGCTGGCGGACGTGGCGCTGGACGCCGTCAAGCGCAGCGGCGATCCGCGCATGACGCCGGAAAAGGAAAAATCGGTGCGCGAATGGATGGCCGGCGTGCCGCTGTTCATCGCCGTGGCGCAGAAGATCGCGCATGGCAACACCAAGATTCCGGAGCAGGAGCAGTTGCTGGCCACCGGCTGCGCCACCATGAACATGCTGAACGCCGTCCACATGCTGGGCTACGCCGCGTTCTGGAGCACGGGCATGGGCACCTACGCCGAAGACGTGCAGAACGCGCTGGGCCTGGACTCGCTGGATTACCGCTTCCTGGGCTTCCTGGCGGTGGGCACGCCGGCTTGCGCGGTGCCCCCGGCCAAGCGGCCGGACTACCGCGAATTCGTCACGGAGTGGACCGGGCCGGTCTGAGCCGGCTGGCGGTTGGCCATCGCGCTTGCGCGCCAGGCAATAAATGACAATAATTCTTATTGTTAATTAGCTTGGCGCCTTGTTATGTCCTCATCCGCGCAGCCCACGGAGCACGCCGCTGCCGAGCTGTATGAAACCCATCACTCCTGGCTGCAGACGTGGCTGCGGCGCAGGCTGGGGTGCCGCGAAGACGCCGCCGATCTTGCGCACGATACCTTCGTGCGGATCCTGTCGGGCCGCCAGGCCGAAGCGATCCGCGAGCCCCGGGCGTTCCTGACCACCCTGGCGCAGCGCGCGCTGTTCACCTTCTGGCGCCGGCGCGACCTGGAACGCGCCTATCTCGACAGCCTGCAGTCGCTGCCGCAGGCCAGCGCGCCCAGCGAAGAGAGCCGCGCGCTGGTGGTCGAGGCGCTGATGCATATCGACAGCGTCCTGCACCGCCTGCCGCGCAAGGCGCGCCAGGCTTTCCTGCACAGCCAGATCGATGAACTCAGCTACGCCGAGATCGCCGCCCGCATCGGCGTTTCCGCCATCACGGTGCGACGCTACATGAAGCAGGCCATCACGCTGTGCGTGGCGTCACGGCTGGCGCCATGAGGGCGCCCGTGCTGCCGGCCGAACTGGAATCGGCCGTGGACTGGATGGTGCTGCTGTCTTCGGGCAGCGTCGCCGTGGCGGACCGGGTCCGTTTTGAAAGCTGGCGCCAGTCCGATCCGCGCCATGCCGCCGCCTGGGAGACCGTGAACGCCGCCGTCACGGGATCTTTCGACGCCCTGGGCCAAGGCGGACAACGGCGCGCCGCGGGGGCGGTGCTGCAGGCGCCGCCGGCCCGGCGCCGCGCGTTGCGCAACATGCTGATGCTGGCGCTCACCGCCAGCGGCCTGGCGGCCCTTGCCGACCGCCAGACGCCGTTGCGCACGCTGACGGCCGACCTGCGCACGGGCACCGCCGAGCGCCGCATCTATACCTTGCCGGACGGCAGCGAATTGACACTGAATGCGCGATCCGCCGTGGATCTGGACTTCAGTGCCGGGGCGCGCCGGGTTCGCCTGCGCAGCGGCGGCGTGTACGCGCGCGTGGCGCCCGACGCCAGCCGGCCCTTCATGGTCGTGAGCGCCGACGGCGAGGTGCAGGCGCTTGGCACGGTCTTCAGCGTGGCCCGAGAGGGCGCCTCCAGCGTGGCCAGCGTGATCGAGCACAGCGTCGAGGTGCGCGCGGGCGGGCAGCGCAGGATCTTGCGGGCGGGCGAGGGCGTACGCTTTGGGCCGGACGGACTCGGCCAGCCGGATGCGCTGCTGGCGGATGCCGCCGCCTGGCAAAGCGGGATGCTGGTCGTCCATGACGAACCCCTGGGCGCCGTGGTGGACGCGTTGCGGCCCTATCGGCGCGGGTTCATCAGGATCACCCCTGCCGCCGCCCGGCTGCGCGTGCTGGGCGCGTTTCCGCTGGACGACACGGACCGGACGCTGGAATCGCTGCGCCAGACGCTGCCCATCGAGGTCAGTGCGCCAGGCGGCTGGATGGTCAACATCGACCTGCGCGCGGACGCCACCGAAAAAAGATGATCACTTTTTCCGGCCTCGCTGGACATACCTCCTGAAACGCCAAACTGTTTGCAGGAGATTCCATGTTCCATCGTTATCCGGCCGCGCCGCTGGCGGCCGCGCTGATCGTCGCCCTGACCGCGCCCGCGGTCCAGGCCCAAAGCGAGACCCAGACCCCGGCCCCGGCCCCGGCTTCGGCACCGACTGCCACCCGCTACGATCTACCGTCCGCGGCGCTGGGCGACACCTTGACCCGCATCGCCCGCCAGAGCGGGCGCCCGGTGTCGGTGGATCCCGCGCTGGTTGCGGGACGCACGGCGCCGGCCGTGTCGGGCGCCTACACCGCCGAGGAGGCCGTGCGCCAGGCGCTGGCGGGCAGCGGGCTGGAGCTGGCGGTGACGGCCAACGGCACCCTGAGCGCGCGGCGCGTAACCGGGAACACGACGATGCTGGAGCCCGTGCGCGTGACCGGTGCGATCGAATCGCCCACCGGCCATGTCGAGGGCTATGTCGCGCAGCGCGCGATGTCGGGCATGAAGACCGACACGGCCCTGATCGAGACGCCGCAATCGGTGTCGGTCGTCACCAGCGACCAGATGCGCGCGGTGAAGGCCGCGTCGCTGGCCGACGCACTGGGCTATACCCCCGGTGTTTCCTCGCAGTCGCCGGCGTTCAGCCGGATGGTCGACGACCTGATGCTGCGCGGATTCAACGTGGCCGCCGGCAACTCCGGGCAGTTGCGCGACGGCCTGAAGTTGCAATCCAGTGTCTACGATGGCGGGCAGGAACCGTACGGCCTGGAGCGGGTGGAAGTGCTGCGCGGCGCATCGTCCGTGCTGTATGGACAACTGAGCCCCGGCGGCGTGGTGAACACCGTGAGCAAACGGCCCACCGCCGACACGCTGCGCGAGTTGAACCTGGAAGCAGGCAGCTACAACCGCCGGCAGGTGTCGGGCGACTTCGCCGGCGCGCTGACGGAGGACGGCGCGTGGACCTACCGGTTGACGGGCCTGGCCCGCAATGCCGACAACTGGGTGGACCACGTGCCGGACGACCGGACCTATCTGGCGCCGGCGTTGACGTGGCAGCCGTCGGCGGCCACATCGCTGACGCTGCTGGCAACGTACCAGCGCATCCGCACCAAGTTCGCCGCGCCCATGCCCGCCGCCAATACGTTGAATGGCCAGATTCCGCGCGACCTGTTCATCGGTGAGCCGGATTTCGACCGCTACGACACCGACACCTACACCGTGGGCTATGCCTTCGAACACGCCTTCAATGACCGCGTGAAACTGCGCCAGAGCGCCCGCTATTTCACGGCCGACGGCACCTGGGACTACCTGTCGTTCGGCGCCCTGCAGCCCAATGGCCGCACGCTGCGCCGCGGCGTCGTCAGCCGCAGCGAGCATTCCTATGGCGTGGCGACCGACACCTCGCTGGAGCTGAAGCTTGACGGCGGCCCCTTGCAGCACACCGTGCTGGCGGGCCTTGACTACTACCGCAGCGGCTACGATTCCCACCGCCATTCCGGCACGGTGGCTCCGCTGGCCGACATCTACAACCCGGTCTACGGCGCCGTGCCGGTCCTGAACACCGCGGCCGACTACGGCATCAACACGCGGGCCAGCGCGCTGGGACTCTACGTGCAGGACCAGATCAAGATCCAGGACAAGTGGGTGGTGGTGCTGGGCGGACGCCAGGATTGGGCCGATACCGACCAGAAGAACTACGCCAACGGCGCCACCACCCGGCTGCGCGATACGGCCACGACCGGCCGCGTGGGGCTGCTCTACCTGGCCGACAACGGCCTGGCGCCTTACGTCAGCGCCAGCCAGTCATTCGCGCCCACCGTCGGCGTGGACCGCGCCGGCAATGCCTTCAAACCCACCAAGGGCACCCAGTACGAACTGGGCCTGCGCTACGAACCGCCCGGCGGCAACATGCTGTACAGCGCGGCGGTCTACGACCTGTCGCAGACCAATGCGCTGACGAGCGACCCCGCCGACGCCACGTATTCGGTGCAGACGGGCAAGGCGCGCTCACGCGGCCTGGAACTGGAGGCCAAGGCCCGCCTGGGCGCGCTGAACCTGACCGCCAGCTACGCGTACACCGATGCGCGCACCACGCGCAGCAACACGCCGGCCCTGGTGGACCAGCGCATCGCGCTGGTGCCCCTGCACAGCGCGTCGGTGTGGGCGGACTACAACCTGACGGCGGCGGGCGTGAGCGGCCTGACCGTGGGTGCGGGGGTGCGCTATGCCAGTTCGACCAATCTGCCGGGCTACCCCGCCAACGTACCGGGCCAGTTCCTCGTGGACGCCATGGCCGCCTATGACTTCGGCGCGCTGGACCCGTCCATGGCCGGACTGTCGCTGACGCTGAACGCGCGCAACCTGTTCAATCGCGGCTACCTGGCTTGCGCCGGCAGCACTGGCTGCCGTTACGGCGATCCGCGCACCTTGTACGCGACGCTGAGCTATCGCTGGTAGAACGCGGCGGCCCGGCCTGCGCAACGCAGGAAAACCCGTAGTGCAACACGGGCCCGCAAGTCTGCGGGCCCCGCTCATTCGCCCTGTCCCCTGTGCTAATCTCGTCAACGGCCCACGCACAGATATCCCCGTGCGAAGGCCGACGACGGCAGCGCCCGAGGTCACACGCCTTTGGCAACGCCCTGGTAGGAAGAAAACGCATGACACGATCAAGCGTGGAGACAATACATGAGCCAATATGGGCCGCTGAAGTTGCACGTCCCCGAGCCGACAGGGCGACCGGGATGCAAGACCGACTTTTCCTATCTGCATCTTTCGCCGCCCGGCGAGGTGCCCAAACCCCCCATTGATGTTGCCGCCGTCGATACCGGCCCGCTGGCCTACAGCCTGGTCCGGGTGATCGACGACGACGGCCGCGCGGTCGGGCCCTGGGCGCCAGAGATCAGCAACGAGCTGCTGCGGGCCGGCATGCGGGCCATGCTGAAGACGCGCATCTTCGACGGGCGCATGCTGACCGCCCAGCGCAAGAAGAAGATCTCGTTCTACATGCAGAGCCTGGGCGAAGAGGCCATCGGCACGGCGCATGCGCTGGCGCTGGAACAGGGCGACATGTGTTTCCCGACCTATCGCCAGCAGAGCCTCTTGCTGTCGCGCGACGTGTCGCTGGTGACCATGATGTGCCAGCTCATGTCCAATGAACGCGATCCGCTCAAGGGCCGCCAGCTTCCGGTCATGTACTCCGACCGGCCCAACGGCTTCTTCACCATTTCGGGCAACCTGGCCACGCAGTTCATCCAGGCAGTGGGCTGGGCCATGGCGTCGGCCATCAAGGGCGATACCCGCATCGCGTCGGCCTGGATCGGCGACGGCGCTACCGCGGAAGCGGATTTCCACACGGCGCTGACCTTCGCGCATGTGTATCGCGCGCCGGTCATCCTGAACGTGGTCAACAACCAGTGGGCCATCTCCACCTTCCAGGCGATCGCCGGCGGCGAAGGCGCGACCTTCGCGGGCCGGGGCGTGGGCTGCGGCATCGCGTCGCTGCGCGTGGACGGCAATGATTTCCTGGCGGTCTATTCGGCGTCATGCTGGGCCGCCGAGCGCGCCCGCCGCAATCTGGGGCCGACGCTGATCGAGTGGGTGACATACCGCGCCGGTCCGCATTCCACCTCGGACGATCCCTCGAAGTACCGCCCCGGCGACGACTGGAGCCACTTCCCGCTGGGCGATCCGATAGAACGCTTCAAGAAGCACCTGATCCTGTTGGGCATCTGGTCCGATGCCGAGCACGACGCCGTCCGCGCCGAGCTCGACGCCGAGATCCTGGCGGCCCAAAAGGAAGCGGAAAGCTACGGCACCCTGGTGGACGGACACGTCCCCAGCGCCGCCAGCATTTTTGAAGACGTCTACAAGGACATGCCGGAGCACCTGCGCCGGCAGCGCCAGCAGCTCGGAGTCTGACGATGGCAATCGATAACAACGCTGGTCCGGCCTCGGCGCCGATGACCATGATTCAGGCTTTGCGCTCGGCCATGGATGTAATGCTGGAGCGCGACAACAACGTGGTGGTGTTCGGACAGGACGTCGGCTACTTCGGCGGCGTCTTCCGCTGCACCGAAGGCCTGCAGGCCAAGTTCGGCAGTTCACGCGTGTTCGACACGCCGATCTCCGAGGGCGGCATCGTCGGCGTGGCGGTGGGCATGGGCGCCTACGGGTTGCGGCCCGTGTGCGAGATCCAGTTCGCCGACTATTTCTATCCCGCCTCCGACCAGATCGTGTCCGAGGCGGCGCGCCTGCGCTACCGGTCCGTGGGCGAATTCATCGCGCCCATGACAATCCGCATGCCTTGCGGCGGCGGCATCTACGGCGGGCAGACGCACAGCCAGAGCCCCGAGGCGATGTTCACGCAGGTCTGCGGGCTGCGCACGGTGATGCCGTCCAACCCCTACGACGCCAAGGGGCTGCTGATCGCCGCCATCGAAAACGACGATCCGGTGATCTTCCTGGAACCCAAGCGGCTCTACAACGGCCCGTTCGACGGCCATCACGACCGTCCGGTGACGCCCTGGACCGGGCGCCCCGGCAGCATCGTGCCCACCGGCTATTACACGGTGCCGCTGGAATCGGCCGCCATCGTGCGGCCGGGTTCCGAACTGACGGTGCTGACCTACGGCACCACGGTGCATGTGTCGCTGACCGCGGCCGAAGAGGCCGGCATCGACGCCGAGATCATCGACCTGCGCAGCCTGTGGCCGCTGGATCTGGATGCCATCGTCAATTCGGTGAAGAAGACCGGACGCTGCGTGGTGGTCCACGAGGCCACGCGCACCTGCGGCTTCGGCGCCGAACTGATTTCGCTGGTGCAGGAACACTGCTTCCATCATCTGGAGGCGCCCGTGGAGCGCGTGACCGGTTGGGATACTCCCTATCCGCACGCGCAGGAATGGGCGTACTTCCCTGGCCCGCGCAGGGTCGGCGAAGCCTTCAAACGCGCGATGGAGGTGTGAGATGGGGATTCATATCATCAAGATGCCCGACATCGGTGAAGGCATTGCGGAAGTTGAACTGGTGGGCTGGCACGTTAAGGTGGGCGATACCGTCGCCGAGGATCAGCCGCTGGCCGATGTGATGACGGACAAGGCCACGGTCGAGATCCCGTCGCCGGTGGTCGGCAAGGTGATCTCGTTGGGCGGGGACGTCGGCCAGGTGATGGCCGTGGGCGGCGAACTGATCCGCCTGGAAGTCGAGGGCGAGGGCAATGTGAAGGCGGGGGCGGCTGCACCGGCAGCCGGAGCATTGGCCGCTGGGACTTCGGCCGCGGGAGCATCGGCCGTCGCGGGGTCGCCCGCCGCGGGATCGCCCGCCGCGCAGAAGCCCGGGGCTGCCGGGGTTTCCGCGTCCGCGTCCGTCAAATCCGAGAAGGACGCGGCCGCGGGCCGGATCGCGGCTTCCGTGCCGCCGGGCGGCGCGGGGGCGCAAGCCCACGCCAAATCCCCGGCGGCGCGTGCGGCCGGCGGCGCGCCTGCCGTGGCGCGCCAGCCCGGCGAGAAGCCGCTGGCGTCGCCCGCCGTGCGCAAGCGCGCCTGGGACCTGGGGGTTGAATTGCGTTACGTGCAGGGCAGCGGTCCGGCCGGACGCGTCATGCACGAAGACCTGGACGCTTATCTGCAATCGCAAGGCTCGGGCGTGGCCGCGCGCGCGGGCGCTGCCTACGCCGAACGCAACGATGAGGACGCCGTGCCCGTCATCGGCCTGCGCAGAAAGATCGCGCAGAAAATGGCGGAATCCAAGCGCCGCATTCCGCACTTCAGCTACGTCGAGGAAATCGACGTGACCGAACTCGAAGACCTGCGCGTCCAGCTCAACGCCAGGTGGGGCGAGTCGCGCGGCAAGCTGACGCTGCTGCCGCTGCTGGCGCGCGCCATGGTGGTGGCGCTGCGCGACTTTCCGCAGATCAATGCGCGCTATGACGACGAGGCTGGCGTGGTGACACGCTATGGCGCCGTGCACATCGGCATCGCCACGCAAAGCGACGGCGGCCTGATGGTACCGGTGTTGCGTCATGCCGAGGCACGCGACCTCTGGTCCATCGCGGCCGAGATCGGGCGGCTGGCGCAGGCGGTGCGCGCGGGCAGCGCGGGGCGCGACGAGCTGTCCGGCTCCACCATCACCATCACCAGCCTGGGCCCGCTGGGCGGCGTCGTGACCACACCGGTGATCAATCATCCCGAGGTCGGCATCGTGGGCGTGAACCGCATCGTCGAGCGGCCCGCCATCCGCAATGGCGCCGTGGTGGCGCGCAAACTGATGAACCTGTCGTCGTCCTTCGACCACCGCGTGGTGGACGGCATGGACGCTGCGCGCTTCATCCAGGCGGTGCGCGCCCTGCTGGAACAACCCGCGCTGCTTTTCGTGGAGTAAGCATGAGCCAGATCACAAAGACTACGACCTTGCTGGTGATCGGCGGCGGCCCCGGCGGCTACGTGGCCGCCATCCGCGCTGGGCAACTGGGCGTGCCGGCCATCCTGGTCGAAGGCGCCCAACTGGGCGGCACCTGCCTGAACATCGGCTGCATTCCGTCCAAGGCCCTGATCCACGCGGCCGAGGAGTTCGACAAGGCGCGGCACTACGCGGACAAGTCCGCGCTGGGCATTGCCGTGGACGCGCCCCGCATCGATATCGCCCAAACCGTGGCCTGGAAGGACGGCATCGTCGGCAAGCTGACGGGCGGCGTGGGCGCGCTGCTCAAGAAGAACGGCGTGGAGGTGGTGCAGGGCTGGGCCACGCTGCTGGACGGCAAGACCGTCGAAGTGGAAACCACCGACGCGGGCCGGGTCCGCATCCAGTGCGAGCACCTGCTGCTGGCGGCCGGCTCCGAGCCCACGCCGCTTGTGTCCATGCCCTTTGGCGGGATGGTGGTGTCGTCCACCGAAGCGCTGTCGCCCGCCAGCATCCCGAAGCAGCTCGTGGTGGTCGGCGGCGGGTACATCGGCCTGGAGCTGGGCACCGTGTACCGCAAGCTGGGCGCGGAAGTGGCCGTGGTGGAAGCGCAGGACCGCATTCTGCCCACCTACGACGCCGAACTCACCAAGCCCGTGGCCGCCGCCCTGGCCAGAATGGGCGTGGCGCTGCACCTGGGCCGCAAGGTGCTGGGCCTGAACGGCGCGGGCGATGCCGTACGGGTGCAGGATGCCAGCGGCGCCGAGACCCTGCTGCCGGCCGACCGCGTGCTGATCTCTGTGGGGCGCCGTCCGCGCACGCAGGGCTGGGGGCTGGAAAGCCTGCAGCTCGATCGCCAGGGCAACGCGCTGCGCATCGACGACCAGTGCCGCACGTCCATGCGCGATGTCTGGGCCATCGGCGACATCGCCGGGGAACCCATGCTGGCGCATCGCGCGATGGCGCAGGGCGAGATGGTGGCCGAACTGGTGGCGGGCAAGCGCCGCCATTTCCAGCCGGCCTCCATTCCCGCCGTGTGCTTCACCGACCCCGAGGTCGTGGTGGCGGGGCTGTCGCCCGTCGACGCCGAAAGCGCGGGACTGGATTGCCTGACGGCGTCCTTCCCCTTCGCCGCGAACGGCCGCGCCATGACGCTGGAATCCACCGACGGGTTCGTGCGCGTCGTGGCCCGCCGCGACAACCATCTGATCGTCGGCTGGCAGGCGGTGGGGCGGGGCGTCTCGGAGCTGTCCACGGCGTTCGGCCAGTCGCTGGAGATGGGCGCCACGCTGGAAGACGTGGCCGGCACCATCCACGCGCATCCCACCTTGGGCGAGGCCGTGCAGGAAGCGGCGCTCAAGGCGCTGGGGCACGCGCTGCATATCTGATCCGGCCGGGATCGCTTCCAGCCGCTAGAGCGCCGCGCCTCCGGTTCGCCGGGGCGCGGCGCGATGTCGTTCAGGCAGGGCGTTTGCGCAACAGGTACTTTTGCTCGCCGTCCATCACCAGCACGTCTTGCTGGTTGCGCACTTCGCTGCCCATGACGAGGACGCCCGTGCTGCGCCCAGGTGTCAGCGCCGTCACGCGCAGCGACGCATACAAGGTATCGCCCACATAAACCGGCTTCAGAAACCGGCTGCTCTGCTCCAGGAAGGCCTTGAGCGAATCTTCCACCATGTGCGGGAACAGGCCGGCGCCGGCCGCGGTCTGGATGGCGACCTGAAATCCGTGCGCCAGCATGTGCGGCATGCCATGGGCGCGGCAATATTCCACGTCGTAGTGCACCGGGTGGTTGTCGCCGCTGGCCAGTTGAAAGGCGGCGAACAACGCATCGGTCATGGTGCGGGACGGCAGATTGAAAATCTCGCCAATCTGGAAGTCTTCGAAATAGCGCTGCGCGCACAGTTGATGCTTGATCATGCAAGGGTCCTGTTGTTGATGGGGTGGCGATGGGTCAAATCCGGTCCGCGTGGCCAGACTTCAGTTCGCGCTCATGTTGGTGGCCTTGGCGACTTTGCTCCACTTCGCCAGTTCACTGTCCAGGAAGCTGGCCAGCGCCGCGGGCGAGGGGGCCGTTTCCAGTACCAGCCCCATGTCATAGGCTCGGCGTTTCAGCCCGTCGTCCTGAAGCGCGGCCCGCAGGGATGACGTGAGCTTCTCGATCACCGGGGCAGGCGTGCCGGCCGGCGCGAACACGGCGTTCCAGGTGTAGGCCTCGTAGCCCGGAATGGCTTCGGCGATGGCGGGGGCGTCCGGGGTCTGCGGCAAGCGCTGCCCCATCGACGTCGCCAGCAAGCGGACCGTGCCGGCATGCACCTGGGCCAGGCCGGTGGGTGCGCTGTCGATCATGAAATCCAGATGCCCGCCGATCACGTCGGCCATCGCGGGAGCGCTGCCGCGATACGGCACGTGCATGGCTCGTGTCCCGGCCAGATAGTTGACCAGCTCGGCGGCCAGGTGCGGCGCGCTGCCGATGCCGGCCGAACCATAGTTGACCTTGCCCGGATGCGATTTCAGGTAGGCCAGGAATTCCGGCAAGGTCTTTGCCGCAATGGACTTGTTGACGACGAGCACCAATGGCGCCTTGGCGGCCAGGCCTACGGGCGCGAAATCTTCGACGGTGCGATAGGGCAGGGTCGCGTGAATGCTGGGATTGACCGCATGCGCCACCGTGGTGAGCAGCAGCGTATAGCCGTCGGCCGGCGCCTTGGCGACCACTTCCGTACCCACCATCGTGCCCGCGCCGGTACGGTTTTCCACGATGAACGTGGCGCCAGTCTGGCGGGCCCAGCTTTCGGCCAGCGCGCGCGCGAAGGTGTCCGTGGGACCGCCGGCCGCATACGGCACGACCAATTTCACCGGCCGTTCCGGGTAGGCTGGCTGGGCCCCGGCCAACGGCGCGGCGGCCAGCAGGCCCAGCGCGGCGGTCAGCTTGCGGGCCAGCGCGGCCCAGGAAAATCGTGGGTTCATGTGTTGTCTCCGTTCCTTGTTTTTTCCCGCCGGATGCCGTCAGGCTGTGTCGGCGCGTTGCGGGCGGCTTGGGGTTTGTTCCCTGGCATCGGCAAAATATAAAGACGATGATCCGGGGCGAACAGTCGAATGTTTCTTGCCCGACTTAGAACCTTTCTAACAATGGCTTGCCCTGGCCGTATGGCGGGGTCTGCGAGGTGATTGCATTGCGCTACGAATTGACCGACCTGCGTGTTTTCATGGCCATCGCCGAGGCCAAGAGTCTGACGGGCGGCGCGTCCGACCTGCATCTGACCGCGCCATCCGCCAGCTACCGCCTGAAGAATCTGGAGCAGGCGATGGGCGTTCCGCTGTTCGTGCGCACGCAGAAGGGCATGTCGCTGACACCGGCGGGCATGACCGTGCTGCGCTACGCCCAGACCATTCTTGGCAATGTCGAGCGCCTGCAGGGCGAGATGCGGCGCCATACCGACGGCATCGAGGGGCACATCCGCGTTTTCGCCAACAGCAGCACCATGAGCAGCCTGCCGGCCGCGTTGAGCCGGTTTCTGGCGGCCTATCCCAACGTCAACGTCGATCTTGAGGAACGCCTCAGCGCCGAAACGGTCAAGGCGGTGCTGGACGGGCATGCGGACGTGGGATTGGTGGCAGGGGCCATCGAGATGCGCGGACTGGAGTTCATCACCTATGGCAAGGACGAACTGTTGTTCATCATTCCGCCGCGCCACCCGCTGGGCCTGCATCGGCGCGTATCGCTGGAGGCCGCGCTGGCGCACGATGTCGTGGCGATCGGCCGCAAGAGCAGCAATTTTCTGTATCTGCAGCAGATGGCCGAGCAACTGGGTATCAAGCCGCGCGTTCGCGTGCATGCACCCAATTTCGACGCGGTATTGCGTTGCGTCCAGGAGGGCGCGGGCATATCCCTGGTGCCGCGCTCGGTGGCCGCTGTCGCCCTTGCCCAGGGCAAGGTCGAGTGCGTGGAAATCGAGGAAGCCTGGGCGGTGCGTGAGCAGCGCGTGGTGATGCGCGGCATGGAAGCGCTGCCGGTGTATGCGCGCGACTTCGTCGGCTACGTTACGCAGCTGACGCCGGTGGAACACAGCGATTAGAGAATCTTGAAGCGCGATTAAAAATTATCGACTGGCCGTGCCGGGCTGGCATTCCTATAATTTTTTTCCATGGCCGGCCGCCTGATTGGCCCGCCGCCACCTCCGACTGACAGGACGATATGACCGCAGCATTGAAACCCCTGGACGGCATCACCGTCGTCGCGCTTGAACATGCCGTTGCCGCGCCCTTCGCCAGCCGCCAGTTGGCGGATCTGGGCGCTCGCGTGATCAAGATCGAGCGTCCTGGCGTGGGCGACTTCGCGCGGGGCTACGACGGCACGGTGCATGGCTTGTCTTCATTTTTCGTGTGGGCCAACCGGGGCAAGGAAAGCCTGTGCCTGGATCTGGAACGTCCCGACGAGCGCGCCGCGTTACAGCGGCTGCTGGGGCAGGCCGACGTCTTCATCCAGAACCTGGCCCCTGGAGCGGCGCAGCGCAAGGGGCTGGACTTCTCCACCTTGCATGCGCAGTTCCCCAAACTGATCGTGTGCGATATCTCGGGCTATGGCGACAGCGGCCCATTTCATCGGAAGAAGGCCTACGACCTGCTGATCCAGGCCGCGGCCGGCTTGATCTCGGTGACCGGCACGCCTGACGCGCCGGCGCGTACCGGCATATCCATTGCCGATATCTCGGCTGGCATGTATGCGTATTCGGGCATTCTGACGGCGCTGCTGCAGCGCGGGCGCACGGGCGCCGGCTTGCGCGTTGAGGTCACCATGCTGGAGGCGCTGACCGAATGGATGGCCTATCCATTGAACTTTGCGCACTATGGCGGTTCGCCGCCAGCCCGCAACGGGGTGGCGCATCCGGCCATCGCGCCTTACGGCCAGTATCAGGCAGGGGATGGCAAAGACGTCATTTTCGGGCTGCAGAACGAACGCGAATGGGTGCGCTTCTGCGTCGACGTGTTGCGGGATCCGGCCGTCGCGAACGACGAGCGGTTTTCATCCAACGTCCTGCGCGTCACCAATCGTCAGGCGCTAGATGCGCGAATAGCGGCGTGCTTTGCGTCGCTCACGCGGGAAGAGGTCCTGTGCAGGCTGGACGAAGGTGGCATCGCCAATTCCGCGCTGAATTCCATGCACGACGTCTGGGAACATCCCCAACTGGCCGCGCGCGGCCGCTGGCGCGATGTGACTACGCCTGCGGGACCGATCCGGGCGCTGCTGCCGCCCGCCACGCTATCGGGTACGGAAGCGGCAATGGGCGATGTGCCGGCGCTGGGCCAGCACACCGGGGCGATCCTGGCCGAATTGGGCTTCGATTTGCCCGTGTGAGGCCTGGCTACTGGCTCCCGTCGATATACGGCCGTGCCTGCAGGATCAGGATGCTGTCTCCCTGCACGGCCCATTCAATGTCCTGGTCCACATTCCCCAGGCGCTGCTTGACCTGCCGCCCCACGGCGGCCAGGCGCGCGACCAGCGCGTCGTTCAGCACCTGCCGCGCGCCTTCGATGGGCACTTCCCGCACGCCGCCGGCGGCGTCCGCCACCAGTTGCGTGTCCTCGGCGGAGCGGCTCAGCACCTGCACGGCCTTGGACCAGCTTGAGTACATGAGCTGCTCGGCCTGCCGCTTGCCTTCCACCACCTTGATGCCCAGGCCGCGCTTGGCCGATAGGTACGTCACGTAGCGGCGGGAGGCGTCGAAGGGATCGCGCGTGATCATGACGCCCGAACTGTCCGACGCGGCGGCAAGCTGCACCAGCACGCCCATGACGACGCCTTCCTGACCGATGCCGGCGGCGCGGCGCGCTTCATAGGCTTCGAAGTTGTAGACCGAGGCCCATACCGTCCGCACGGCCCGCGCCAGCGCATCGGCCTGCGTCACGTTGGGCACGGTGGTGTACAGCCCCGCGCCGCTGAAGCCCGGCAGGTCTTCGGAATTGGACGAACTGCGCACGAAGACGCCGCGGCTACCTAGCTGCTTTTGCCAGCGATCGGTCCACGCGCTTGCCTGGGCCGGGCCGGCGGGCGCCTGGATGATGGCCTGGCGCAGCGCGGCCAGTTCGGCGCGGCGCACGTTGGCGTCGCCGGCGAAGTCGGGCCGCTGCTCCAGCGCCGCCACACGCTCTGGCACCCGCAGTTGCCGCATGAACGCCGCGTAATGAGCAAACGGAATGCAAAAGCCATCCGGCACGCTGGCCGTTGGGGGAAGCACGGCTTTCAGGGCGCCCAGGTTGGCCGCCTTCACGCCGCAATGGCGGCTGTCGCGCGCCGTCATGCCGGACAACGGTTTGATGTCGCGTACGCTCAAGTCGGGCTTGGGCAGCGCCGCATTGGCCGGCTTGACGGCGGGCGCGGCGGGTTGGGCGATGCGTTGCACCTGATACCCGTTGCTGGACACCGTCAGCTCGACCCATTGGCCGTCGTGCTCACGCAGCGCCTCGACGGCGTCGCGCACGTAGGCGTTGGGAATGCGCCAGCCCTTGGCCAGCAGGTTCACATGCGACAGCAGGGTGGACGGCCGCTGCGTGATCAGCCCGGCCACGGGCGGCAGCGCCACGGGCACTTCGTCCAGCACCAGGATGTCGGTGGGCGACAGGTCGGGCGTGTCGTCCACCGATTTGACGATGCGCAGCCGCCCCTGCGCGCGCCCGGTGTTCAGCGGAAGAAAGGTCTGCTCGCGCAGCAGCGCCTCTTGCGTCACGAAGCTCAGCCCCACGCCTTGCGCGGTCTGCTCCTGCCGGGTGGAATTGCTTTTGAAGCGCACGGGGGAGTAGAAGGTGGCGCCGAGTCTTTCCCCGGTCAAGGCCAGCAGTTCCGGCGTCAGCAGGTCGCCCTCCCAGAATTCATAGGTGTAGCCGGGCAGGTCGCGCTGCCAGCTCAGCGTGCCGAACAACAGGCGCCGGTTGGGGTCCTTGTATTGCGCGATGAGCGCGGCCTTGTCCCCGGACAGCAGGCGCCGCTCGCGCGCAAAGGTCTCGTGCAGCGCGTAGCGGGGCGTGTGCACGAAATAGATGCGGTTGGCGCGCTGCCGGTCGATCACGAACAGCACATGCGGGATCTCCAGCGGCGTACCAGCGTTGTAGAAGCGCGCGAGTTGCCGGAATTCGTCCTCGGTGCGGACCTGGTTCAGGAAGGCCGGACCGCCCCAGCGCGCGTCTTCTTCCTTGCGCGCTTCCCGTTCATCGGGCCGCAGCGGGCGGGCGTTTTCATAGGGAGACGGCTTGCGGGCAGTTTGCGCCTGGACGGCGGGGCTGACCACGGCGCTCAGCAGGCAGATCGTGCCCAGGACGGCCAGGAACACGCGAGGCGGAGCGGACGGCTTGAGCGGCGCGCACGAGGGATGCATGGGACCGGGAAGGCTGCGGGAAAGCCGCAATCATATCGGACGTTATTGGGGACTGGCCCCGGAACGCCGGATGTGCGGCGGGCGGCTCGCGCCTCGGCCTGGGCGTTTTGGCGTAAGCGGCCCGTCATGCCGATGGCACGAACCTTGCCGCCGGATGCAACAAGGCCCCCGGGGAGGGGGCCTTGCGCGGACATCTTCAATCCAGCCGGAATCAGCCTTCGGCCGTTTCCGCCAGGACGCGGCGGGCCTCTTCGGCCACGCGCTCGGGGGCGGTGCCGCCCACGTGCTTGCGCGCGGCGACCGAGCCTTCCAGGGTCAGGACCTGGTGCACGTCTTCACCGATGCTGGCGTGATAGGCCTTCAGGTCGCTGGTGGACAGGTCAGCCAGGTCGCAGCCGCGCTGTTCGCAGTCGCGCACGGCGTGGGCCACCACTTCGTGGGCGTCGCGGAAGGGCACGCCCTTCTTGACCAGGTAGTCGGCCAGGTCGGTGGCGGTGGCGAAGCCCTGCAGGGCGGCGGCGCGCATGTTGTCCGCCTTCACCTTGATGCCGCCGGCCATGTCCGCGAAGATCGTCAGCGTGTCGCGCACCGTGTCCACGGTGTCGAACAGGCCTTCCTTGTCTTCCTGGTTGTCCTTGTTGTAGGCCAGGGGCTGGCCTTTCATCAGGGTCAGCAGGGCGACCAGGTTGCCGTTGACGCGGCCGGTCTTGCCGCGGGCAAGCTCGGGCACGTCGGGGTTCTTCTTTTGCGGCATGATCGAGCTGCCGGTGCAGAAGCGGTCGGCCAGGTCGATGAATCCCACGCGCGGGCTCATCCAGAGCACCAGCTCTTCGGACAGGCGCGAGACGTGCGTCATGATCAGTGCGCCGGCGGCGCAGAATTCGATGGCGAAGTCGCGGTCGGACACGGCGTCCAGCGAGTTGCGGCACACGCCGTCAAAGCCCAGCGTCTTGGCCACGCGTTCGCGGTCGATCGGGAAGGACGTGCCGGCCAGCGCGGCGGCGCCCAGCGGCAGGCGGTTCACGCGGCGGCGGCAATCGGCCAGGCGCTCGGCGTCGCGGCCGAACATTTCGGCGTAGGCCAGCAGATGATGGCCGAAGGTGACGGGCTGGGCCACCTGCAGGTGCGTGAAGCCCGGCATGATGGTGGCGGCGTTTTCCAGCGCGACCGTGGCCAGCGCGTGGCGCAGCGCGCGCAGCAGGTCTTGCAGGTTGTCGATTTCATCGCGCAGCCACAGGCGGATGTCGGTGGCGACCTGGTCGTTGCGCGAACGGCCGGTGTGCAGGCGCTTGCCCGCGTCGCCCACCAGTTCCACCAGGCGCTTTTCGATATTCAGGTGGACGTCTTCCAGATCCAGCAGCCACTGGAAGCTGCCGGCATCGATTTCGGACAGGATTTGCGTCATGCCGCGCTGGATGTCGGCCAGATCCTGGGCGCCGATGATGCCCTGGGCGGCCAGCATGTCCGCGTGCGCGAGCGAACCCTGGATGTCGTGGCGCGCCAGGCGCTTGTCGAAATCCACGGACGCCGTGTAGCGTTTGACGAGTTCGGAAACCGGCTCGGAGAACCGGGCGGACCAGGCCTGCGCCTTGTTGGCGAACTGGTTTTGATCGGGGGAGGGAGTGTTTGCCATGATGGGCGGAATTATAGGGCCTCGCGCCACGGGGGCGACGCCGGCCCCGGTTTTCCGGGGGCGGAACCTCCCGCGGGCGCGGCTCTTGTCGGATAATCCACGGTTAGTTTCAAGAACTTAGAGAAAGCAGAGACCTTATGCCCCTGGAATGGGAAGAGCTAGTCACCCAACTTGATACCCACCTGCCGCGGGAAGCCTGGGCGCAGACACTCATCGGAATCGGCGTCCTGATCCTGACGGCGCTGTTCGTGCAGTGGGTGGTCGCGCGGGTCGTGCTGCTTGTGGCGCACCGGCTGCTGGTGGTGAGCGGGCACGGGGACTGGGACAAGGCCCTGCAGCGCCGCCGGGCGTACCAGAACCTCTGGTACGCGGTGCCGTTCGCGGTGGTGTCGATCGGCATTGACCTTGTGCCCCACGCCGAGCGGGCCGTCACGATCGTGGGCCGGTTGGCGCACGCGGGCGCATGGATCTGCGTGTTCGTGGCGTTTTCGGGGGTGCTGAGCGCCTGGCAGGACACCTATTCGGCCACCACGCGGGCGCAGACCCGCTCCATCAAGGGCTATATCCAGATCGGCAAGCTGATCCTGATGGCGGTATGCACCGTCCTGGTGCTGTCCATCCTGATCGACCGGTCGCCGCTGTGGATGATCTCCGGCCTGGGCGCGCTGTCGGCGGTGCTGCTGCTGGTGTTCAAAGACACCCTGCTGTCGCTGGTGGCCAGCACCCAGCTCACCAGCAACGACATGCTGCGCATCGGCGACTGGATCGAAATGCCGCAGTCCAACGCCGACGGGTTCGTCAAGGACATCGCGCTGCATACGGTCAAGGTGCAGAACTGGGACAACACGGTCACCACGGTGCCCACGTACAAGCTGTTTTCGGAAAGCTACCGCAACTACCGCCACATGTTCGAGTCTGGCGGCCGCCGCATCAAGCGCACTCTGCGCATCGACGCGGCCAGCGTGCGCTTTTTGACCGACGAGGAAGCCCAGCGGCTGATGCGCTTCCGGCTGCTGCACGATTATCTGCAGGCCAAGACCCACGACATCGCCCAGGCCAACCAGACCATGGGCGAACTGGCCAGTGTGCCGGCCAACCGCCGCCGCCTGACCAACATCGGCACCTTGCGCGCCTATGCGCTGGCCTTCCTGAAGCAGAACCCGGAAATCCGCCAGGACATGGCGATGATGGTGCGCATGATGGAGCCCACCTCCGAGGGCATCCCGGTCGAGGTCTATTGCTTTACCGCCGTGACAGCCTGGGTGGAATACGAACGGATCCAGGGCGACGTCTTCGACCATCTGCTGGCCATCCTGCCGGAACTGGGCCTGCGCCTGTACCAGCAGCCGTCCGGCGCCGACTTCGGCGCCATGGGCGGGTCCCTGCGCGAAAACGCCTTCCAGGCCGCCCTGGCCGGGGAGCGCGACCGGCAGGGGGGCATCCTGGATGCCGACCCGGCCGCGCCGTTCCAGCGTGGCCTGACCGACGGCAAGATGCCCCGCTAGGCCAGCGCGGACCTGCTTTTGGCCGGTGCCCGCCCAAGGCGCGGCGGGCCGGAGGCCGTGAGATAATCCGGCGGTTGCTTCCTAGGCGATAGACCCGATGTCGAACCCGTTCTTCAACCTGTATTCCCACGGCTTCGCCCGGGTCGCGGTCGGCGTGCCCGAATGCCGGGTCGCCGACCCCGCCTTCAATGCGGCGCAGACCATCGCGCTGGCCCAGCAGGCCGCCCAGGGCGGCGCGGTGCTCGCGGCGTTTCCCGAGCTGGGCCTGTCGGCCTACACCTGCGACGATCTCTTTCACCAGAAGGCCCTGCTGGACGCCTGCGAAGCGGCGCTGGCCCAGGTGGTCCAAGCCACGGCCGATCTGGATATCGCCATCATCGCGGGCGCGCCGCTGCGCGTGGACCACCAGCTATTCAATTGCGCCGTGGTGGCGGCCGGCGGCCGCGTGTTGGGCGTGGTGCCCAAGAGCTACCTGCCCAACTACGGCGAATTCTACGAAGCCCGCCAGTTCAGCGCCGCCGATTGCGCGGCCGCGGCCGACATCCGCCTGCTGGGCCAGACCGTGCCGTTCGGGTCCGAGCTGCTGTTCCGGATGGAAAAGCTGCCGCTGTTCCAGTTCCACGTCGAAATCTGCGAAGACGTCTGGGTGCCTATCCCGCCGTCGTCCTACGCCGCGCTGGCCGGCGCCACGGTGCTGGTCAACCTGTCCGCCTCCAATATCGTCGTCGGCAAGGCCGAATACCGCCACCAGCTTGTTTCGCAGCAGTCGGCGCGCTGCCTGTCGGCCTATATGTACACCTCGGCCGGCCGGGGCGAGTCCTCGACGGACATGGCCTGGGACGGCCAGGCGCTCATCTACGAAAACGGCGAACTGCTGGCCGAGTCCGAGCGCTTCCTGAGCCATTCGCACCTGCTGTTTTCGGACGTGGACCTGGAACGCCTGTCGCGCGAACGCATGCGCCAGAGCACCTTTGGCCAGTCCGTCCGCCGCCACCAGGACGAGGTCCGCAAGTTCCGCCAGGTGGCGGTCCCCGTGAATCCGCCGCTGGAAGACGCCGAACTGCCGCTGGACCGGCGCGTGGCGCGCTTTCCCTATGTGCCGGCCGACCCGCAGCGCCGCGACGCCCGCTGCAAAGAGGTCTACAACATCCAGGTGCAGGCGCTGGCCCAGCGGCTGTCGGCCAGCGGCATGTCCAAGGTCGTCATCGGCATTTCGGGCGGGCTGGACTCCACCCACGCGCTGCTGGTCTGCGCCAAGGCCATGGATACGCTGGACCTGCCGCGCTCGAACATCCTGGCCGTCACCATGCCGGGCTTCGCCACCAGCACCCGCACGCTGCAGCAGGCGCGCCGGCTGATGGCCGTCGTGGGCTGCACGGCGTCCGAGATCGACATCCGGCCCAGTTGCCTGCAGATGCTCAAGGACCTGGGCCATCCCTACGCGGACGGCCAGCCGGTATACGACATCACCTTCGAGAACGTGCAGGCCGGCGAGCGCACCAACCACCTGTTCCGCATCGCCAACTTCAACAACGCCTTCGTGATCGGCACGGGCGACCTGAGCGAGCTTGCACTGGGATGGTGCACGTACGGCGTGGGCGACCACATGTCGCACTACAGCGTCAATGCCAGCGTGCCCAAGACGCTCATCACGCACCTGGTGCGCTGGGTGGCCGAATCCGGCCGCCTGGGCGAGGACGGCGCGCAGGTGCTGCTGGACGTGCTGGGGACGGATGTCAGTCCCGAACTGGTGCCGGGCGGCGCGGACGACAAGCCGGTCCAGAAAAGCGAAGCGTCGATCGGCCCCTACGAACTGCAGGACTTCAACCTGTATTACACGCTGCGCTACGGCTTCGCGCCGACCAAGGTCGCCTTCCTGGCGCTGGCGGCCTGGCGCGACCGCGAGGCCGGCGCCTGGCCCGAGGCCGGGCATGTCGCGCGCAACCAGTACGACCTGCCCGCCATCAAGCGCAACCTGAAGCTGTTCCTGGACCGGTTCTTCCGCCTGAGCCAGTTCAAGCGCACCTGCGTCCCCAACGCCCCGAAGGTCGGTTCCGGCGGCTCGCTGTCCCCGCGTGGCGACTGGCGCGCGCCCAGCGACTCGGAGTCGGTGGTGTGGATGCGCGACGCCGACCGGATTCCGGACGAAACGCCGGGGGGCTAAGGAAGACCCGCGCCTTGCCGTGGGGCCTGCACGCCCTCCGGTGGTATTCTCCTATTCATCGCGCCCCGCGCCCGCACAGGCGGCGCGGCAGGGCGCCGCACAGATCAAAAACCCAGGACGACCAACGTGAAACAAGTCACCGCCATCATCAAACCCTTCAAGCTCGACGAGGTCCGCGAAGCGCTGGCGGAAGTCGGCGTCAGCGGCCTGACGGTCACTGAAGTCAAGGGTTTTGGCCGCCAGAAAGGCCATACCGAACTCTATCGCGGCGCCGAGTACGTGGTGGACTTCCTGCCCAAGATCCGCGTTGAAGTGGTGCTGCCGGACGAACAGGTCGAAGCCGCCATCGAAGCCGTGGTCAAGGCCGCCCGCACCGGCAAGATCGGCGACGGCAAGATCTTCGTGACGCCGGTCGAGCAAGCCATCCGCATCCGCACCGGCGAGAGCGACGAAGAGGCGCTCTGATCACGCGCCCTCGGGGCTCTTGAACCATTGATCTCCCGAGGTCCCGAGCGCTCGATCTCTCAAGCTTCCGATGCTTCCCGGGCCGCGTTCTGACGTGGCCCGATTCATTGTGGCCCGATTCATTCGCGCCACCGCCATCTTCCCTACCTGATCAACTGGTTCATCTCCAGGATCGGCATCATCACCGCCAGCACGATCAGCAGGACGAATCCCCCCATCAGCAGTATCAGCGCCGGCTCCAGCAGGGCCGTCATCGCCATCGCGCGCCGCTCCAGGTCGCGCGACAGGTTCTGCGCGCCCCGGTCCAGCAGTTCGGGCAAGCGGCCCGTTTTCTCGCCGCTGGCGATCAGGTGCACCAGCAGGGAAGGGAACGCCTTTTGCGCGCCCAGCGACGCGGATAGCGATGCGCCTTCACGCACGCGCGCCGAGGCCTCGTCCACCGCCAGTCGCAGCACGTCGTTGCCCAGCGTGCGGCGGGCCGCCTCCAGCGCCGTGAGCAACGCCACGCCGCTGCCGCACAAAATGGCCAGCGTCGATGCGAACCGCGCCGCGTTGACGCCCAGAACAAAGCGCCCGGCCAGCGGCAGGCGCAACACGCGTGCATGCCACGCGCGCCGCGCCGCCGGCGCGCGCAGCGTGTAGCGCCACAGCACGATCGCCAGCGCGATCGCAACCCCGGTCACGGCGCCCCATTCGCGGACGTAGTCCGATAGCGCCAGCATCATGCGGGTCAGCAGCGGAAGCTGCTGCTTGGCCTGGCTGAAGGCGGACACCACCTGCGGCACCACATAGCCCAGCAGGAAAATCACGATGATCACCGACACGCAGGCCACCACCGCCGGATAGATGAACGCCGTCATGACTTTGCTGCGCAAGGCGTTGCGTTCCTCGATGTAATCCGCCAGCTTCTCCATCACCTGCGCCAGGTCTCCGGACTCTTCGCCCGCGCCGATCAGGGCGCGATAGATTTCGGGGAAATCGCGCGGCCGCGCGGCCAGCGAGGCCGACAGGCGATGGCCGGCGCGCACATCGTCGCGCACGCCGCCCAAGGTGGCGGCGATGTGTTTCTTCTCGGCCTGTTCGAGCGTGGCGCTCAGGGCGGCGTCCAGCGGCAGGCGCGCCGCCAGCAGGCTGGCAAGCTGACGCGTCAGCCACGCGAGGTCGGCATCCGACAGGCGCGTGCGCAACGCCGCGCCCAGGCCTTCGGCGCGCGCTGCCAGCGAGGTCGACAGCGGCAGCAGGCCGCGCCCGCGCAACTGGTTGCGGGCGCCCCGTTCCGTGTCGGCATCGATCGTGCCGCGCACGATTTTTCCGAGCGCGTCTGTGGCTTCGTAGCGGAAGGAAGGCATGGTTGTAATAAAGAGGCGCGCGCCGGTTTGAACCGCCAAGAGCCCCGAATTTAAAGGGTTTCCAGCCCGTCACCTTGCCTTCCGAATATGACCGTAGTGTTGCAGTCACACCCCGTATACTCCGACGCGCTTTCACGATTTTTCACACGACTTCACGTCTTGGGCTCCTATCTCGTCATGCGTCACATCGCGCAATTCAGCCTTGCGGTCTTGCTTGCGGCAAGCCAACTCGGACCGGTCGCCAGCACGGCCCACGCTCAACAGGCGGACAATCGCGTCAGCCTGAATTTCGTCGACACCGACATCCCCGCCGTGTTGCGTGCGCTGTCCTTGTTCACGCACCGCAACTTCCTGGTGGACCCGCGGGTCAAGGGCAAGCTCACGCTGGTATCGGACCGTCCGGTGGATAGCGGGCAGGCGCTGGCCATGCTGACGGGCGCCTTGCGCCTGCAAGGCTTCGCCATTGTCGACGTGGACGGCGTGACGCGTGTGGTGCCGGAGGCCGATGCCAAGCTGCAAGGCAGCGCGGTGGTGGGCGGCCCCAAGCCCGCGTCCGGCGCGCCGGCGGGCGGCGGCAGAGGGCCCGTTCCCGTGGCCGCCTTCGCGAAGGGGGCGGGCGGCAGCAGCGGCGAAATGCTGACGCGCGTGTTCCCGCTGAAGTACGAGAATGCCGCGAATCTTGTGCCGGTGCTGCGCCCCATGGTGCCTCCGAACAATCCGATCAACGCGTACCCGGGCAACAACACGCTGGTCGTCACCGACTATGCCGACAACCTCGAACGGATCGCGGCCGTCATCGCCCGCATCGACGTACCCAGCTCGATCGACACGGATGTGGTGCCGGTGCGGTCTGGCATTGCGACCGACATCGCCATCCTGGCCTCGCAATTGCTCGACACGCAAAGCAGCGATCCGACCCAGCGCATCGCGATCGTGGCCGACCCGCGCAGCAACAGCGTGCTGGTGCGTTCGGGCAGCCCGGCGCGCACGCGCCTGGCCCGCGACCTGATCCTGAAGCTGGATGCGCAGCAGAACCGCGCGGGCAACCTGCACGTGGTCTACATGCGCAACGCGCAAGCCACGCGCATCGCCGAGGTTCTGGGCGGGCTGCTGACGGGCCAGGCCAATTCCGCGCCCGGCGCGGCCCCGGGCGCAAGCAGCAGCAGCGGCGGCGCGGCGCAGGGCGGCGCGCGCGCGCAGAACACCTCCAGCAACACGTCGAGCCAGGCCGGGCAGGGCATGTCCAGCCAGTCGGGCTCCGCCAAGGGCGGCCTGTCGGGCGAGCAGGAACGCATCGCGCGCGAAGACAATTCTTCGCAGGCGGTGTCGTATTCGGCGGGCGGGGCCACCATCCAGGCGGATCCGGCGACCAATTCGCTGATCATCTCGGCGCCCGAACCGCTGTATCGCAGCCTGCGGGAGGTGATCGACCAGCTAGACCAGCGCCGCGCGCAGGTGCTGGTGGAAAGCCTGATCGTGGAGGTGAGCGAGGAAAAGGCCGCCGAGTTCGGCATCCAGTGGATGACCGGCGCAGGCAACATCAACAGCAACGGCACCAGCTTCGTCGGCGGCACGAACCTGGGCGGCAGCGGCATCACCGGCAATGGCCCGACCTCGATCGACGCGCTGGGCGGCGGCCTGAGCCTGGGCGTGGTCAAGGGCACTGTCGACGTACTGGGCAACCAGGTCATCAATCTGGGGGTGCTGGCCCGCGCCATGCAGAACACGGGCGAAGCCAACATCCTGTCCACGCCCAACCTGCTGACCTTGGATAACCAGTCTGCCAGCATCCTGGTGGGCAAGACGGTGCCGTTTGTGACGGGGCAGTACGTGACTTCCGGCAGCGACAGCAGCTCCAATCCGTTCCAGACGATCGAACGCGAAGACGTCGGCCTGAAGCTGAACATCCGTCCGCAGATCTCGGAGGGCGGCGCGGTGAAGCTGGACATCTATCAAGAGGTCAGCAGCATCGACGAAAGCCGCTCCAATTCCACCACCGGCATCGTCACCAACAAGCGCGCCATCGACACCAGCGTGCTGATCGACGACGGACAGATCATCGTGCTGGGCGGCCTGCTGGAAGAAAACGTGACGCTTACGTCCAATAGCGTGCCCGGCCTGGGGTCGCTGCCGGTGATCGGATCGCTGTTCCGCTACGACACGCGCAAACGCACCAAGACGAACCTGATGGTGTTCCTGCGCCCCTACGTGGTGCGCGACGCGAACCGCAGCGCCAGCGTCACCATGGACCGCTACGACTATATGCGCCGCGCGCAGGGCACGGTGCAGCCGCGCCACCATTGGGCATTGCCTGACATGGAGGCGCCGATGCTGCCGCTGCCGGGGTCGGCGCCGTCGGTGTCGAACAATGCCTATGACCTGCGGCCGGATGAACAAGCGGCGACCATGCGCCGCCCGGCCCCGGTGACGGTGGAAAGCTTCGCCGTGCGCCAGTATCCCGGCATGCCGCCCGCACCTGCCGCGTCGCCGATCCGGGTAAGCCGGCCGCTCATGATGACCGTGGCGGTGGACCCCGAGACGCTCCTATGAGCGGGCATCCCTTGCCCTATGCCTGGGCTCGCGCGCAACGCGCGGTCCTGTCGCTGCGCGGGGGGCAGGCGCAATTGACCGTCAGCCCGCGCACGCCCGATTGGGCCGTGCGCGAGATCCGCCGCTGCCATGGCGACATCGCGCTCGCGCAAGTCGATGACGAGGCTTTGGAGACGCTGCTGACGGCGGCCTACAGTCATTCGGAGGACGCCGCGTCCGTCATGGGCGTGGCGGAAAACGAGATCGACCTGGACCGCCTGTTGCAGGACATGCCCGAGGTGGCGGACTTGCTGGAGGCGCAGGACGACGCGCCCGTCATCCGCATGATCAATGCGCTGTTCGCGCAGGCCGCGCGCGACGGCGCCAGCGATATCCACATCGAACCGTTCGAAACCCACTCCGTGGTGCGCTACCGCGTGGACGGCACCTTGCGCGATGTGGTGTCGCCGCGCAAGGCCCTGCATGCCGCGCTGATCTCGCGCATCAAGATCATGGCGCACCTGGACATCGCCGAAAAGCGCCTGCCGCAGGACGGCCGCATCGCGCTGCGCGTGGGCGGGCGGCCTATCGACGTGCGGGTGTCCACCTTGCCGACCGGCCATGGCGAGCGCGCGGTGCTGCGCCTGCTGGACAAGGAAGCCGGCCGCCTGCAACTGGAGCGGCTGGGCATGAGCCCGGGCGTGCTCGGGCAGCTCGACCGCTTGATCCGGCAGCCGCACGGCATCGTCCTGGTGACCGGGCCCACCGGCAGCGGCAAGACCACCACGCTGTACGCCGCGCTGAGCCGGCTGGACGCCTCCACCAGCAACATCCTGACGGTGGAAGACCCCATCGAATACGACCTTGCCGGCATCAGCCAGACGCAGGTCAACGCCAAGATCGACATGAGCTTCGCGCTGGCGCTGCGCGCGATCCTGCGCCAGGACCCGGACGTCATCATGATCGGCGAGATCCGGGACCTGGAAACCGCCCAGATCGCCGTGCAGGCCTCCCTGACCGGCCACCTGGTGCTCGCCACGCTGCACACCAACGATTCCGTGTCCGCCGTGACGCGGCTGACGGACATGGGGGTAGAACCCTTTTTGCTGGCCTCGTCCCTGCTGGGCGTGTTGGCGCAGCGCCTGGTGCGCAAGCTGTGCCCGGCCTGCAAGGCGCCGTCGATGCTGGACGGCGCGCAGGTGTTTCATCCGGTCGGGTGCGAGGCGTGCAATCACACGGGCTACAGCGGACGTTCAGGCATCCACGAACTGTTCACGGTCGACGACGAGGCCCGCAGGCTGATCCATGAAGGCAGCGGAGAACGCGAACTGCGGCGCGCGGCGGCCGCGTCGGGCATGCGGACCATGCGCGAAGACGGGCAGCGCTGGGTCGACGGCGGGCAGACATCGCCCGAGGAAATCCTGCGCGTGACGCGGGACGCCTAGGGCGCGTTCATTCCGGACGGCCTGGCGCTTCCGGCGCGTCATCGACGCCGATCCAGGCGCTCGCGGCGCTCGGATCGGCCTTGGCTTCAGGTCCCGAATGTCGTGATGTCGTCCGACCGGCGGCCCAGCGTGGACAGCAGGCCGTCCAGCGCGGCGCGGTCCGCCTCGCTGGCCGACGGGGCAAAGGTCGCCTGGCCCTGGAAGCGCACGCCGCGGCCGGTCGCGCTGCCCTGGCCCGTGACGCTCAGCAGGCCGCTTTCCGTGGTCAGGGCCAGCGTGGCGCCGTTCTTGGCGCCTTGCACGCGCAGCAGATAGGTGCCGATGGGTGTCAGCGGCGTCAGCGCGGTGGCGGCATTGCGCCAGCGCAGGTCTGCGATGGTGCCCGGCGGCAACGGCGCGCCCAGGCGCAGCGGCTGCCAATCGATTTCCAGCATGCCTTGCGGGGCAAGCGTATTCCACGGGGCGCCCAGCGCGGGCAGCACGGACGCGGGCACGCGCAAGGACTGCGCCGGCACCGACACGCCATTCCAGCCCACGCGCGCCCGCAGCGGGCCTTGCAGCCAGGGGTGCACGATCTCCAGGCTGATCGGATCCCAGCGCCATTGCCATTGGACGGGCTGCGGCAGCACGCGCCGCGCGCCGGGGGCGCCGAGTGCGACCCAGGCGCTGCCGCGCCACAGCGTTCCGCTGGCGTCGGCCAGCGTGACGGGCGTATCGGCCGGCAGTATGGCCAGCAGCCAGCGAGCCGGAAGGACGGCGGCGCCCGCGGCCGCGGCGCAGGCCGCGCCAGCCAGCAGCAACGCGGCGGCGCGGCCGGAAGGAAGGCGCGCGCGCATCAGCGGCGGCCCCCGGATTGTGGAAGTGCAAGCGTGACCTTGCCGTTGACCAGGCCCGGCAGAGGCCGGCCGTTGGCATTGGCGGCCCGGGTCAGATCCACTTGCGTGACCGCAAGGCCCCAGTCGCGGCCGGCCCCGTCCAGCCAGCGCAGCAGCGCGGATGAAGGCGCCTGGCTCAGCGTCAATTCGACGCCTTCGCCCGACTCCGGCTTGCCCAGGGCCCATAGGCCACTGGGCAGCCCCGCGCGTTCCAGGCTGCCCGACAGCTCGTCCGCGCCGGGCAGGGCGCCGGCGGGCGTGGCGGACCGCTGCCGCAACGCGGCCGCCCGGGCCGTCAGGTCGGCCACGGCGGCGGCCTGGGCGCGTAGCGCGGGCAATTCGGCCTGCGCCTTGCGCAAGGCGTTCAGCGGCGGCTCGATCAGGCCGACGTAGACCGTCGCCGCGCCCAGCAGCAGGGCGGCGCCGGCGACCAGACGCCGTTCGCGCGGGGCCAGCGCCTGGTAGCGCCGATGGGCCCGCGCCAGCGCGGGCTCCAGGGATTTGCGGACGGACAGCCACACGGTTTGCAGGCGAAGCGGGAAAGTCATGGTTGATTGCGCACGATGCGCCAGGTGTTGTCGGTGTCGGCGCGTTCCAGCTTGAGGCCCAGGGCGGCCGCCTGCTGGATCAGCGCGGGCGTTTCGGCGACGCGCTGGGACGGTTCGCCCGCGTCGGCAAGCTGAAGCGTCAGGGCCTGGTCCGCATAGCTCAGGCGGGCCACCTTGTCGGCGGCGAACGGCAGCGCCTGGGCGGCGGCGCGGGCCAGCGGCAGGAAGTCGCCGGCGCTGGCGGCGCCGCGATTGGCCTGCAGCGCATCCAGGCCCTGCTGCGCCTGGCGGGCTGGGTCCAGCACGACGGGCAGGTCGGGAAACGCGGCCAGCACCTGCTCGCGCATGCCATTGCGCAGGGCGTCCGCTTCGTCTTGCAGGCGCGCCGCATGGATGTTCAGCCCGGCAATCCATACGACGGCCGCGGCGGCGCTCCAGCGCCATGCGGGACGCCAGCGCGACACGCGCGCCGGCGCCAACTGGGGCATGGCCAGCGACCATGACGGCGAGGGCGCAAGCCAGCGCGGATCGGCGGGGTCGCGCAGGGGCGCGGACGTTTCCGGCGCCAGCGTTTGCGGCGCGATGAGGGCGCGGGCGCGCAATCCATGCGCGTTGAGCAGGCCCCAGGCGCGCCGGACGGGCTCGCGCGGCGACCATGCCAGCGGCACGGAGCCGTCCGCGGCGCGCGGGCCATGGCCGATGGCCAGCGCGTCCAGGTCGCTCAGCACCAGCGGTTCCAGCGCGCTGTAAACGGCGGCGGCAAAGCGTGCGCGCGCCACCCCCGGAATCTGCACGGTGGTGGCGATGACGTCCGACGGATGCAGGACCGCCTCGCAGGCCGCGTGCGGGTAGGCATGGCCCATGGCCTGCAGAGCCAGTTCGCCTTGCCGCGCGCAGCGCCCGCGCCCGTCGAACCAGGCGTAGCGCAGGGGCGAGTCGGCGCTGAATTCGGCCAGGGCGGGCAGCGCGATGCGCAGTGTGTTTTTCAAGGAATCTCTCTTGTCCAGATCGTGTCGGGCGCGGCCGGCGGCGCGCTGCGCAGCAGGGCTTGCATGGAGACGCGGGCCCGTTCGTAGACCACGGTGCCGCTGGCCAGGAACCAGCCGCTGGAGGTGGCCACGGCGGGCGCCGCCGTCTTGACGCCCGTGCCCGCCAGGCGGTTGGCGAAATCGCCGCTATTGTTGAACCAGTTGCCGCGGTCGCGCTCGCCGGCCATGGCGCGCGCCTGCCCCAGAGACAGGCCTGGCACCAGCGCGGCCAGGACCTCGGCGGGCGCGGTGTTGACATTGACGCTGGTGGCCGCGGGCAGCACCGTCATCGTGCGGCGCAGGGCGTCGCGCGCGGGCGGCTCCAAACCCAGCAGCGCGGCCACTTCGTCGACGCCGCGCGGCAGCGGCGCCCGCGCATCGGGCGTGGCGCGGGGCTGGCCGGGGGGCTCGGAAGACGGGGCGGCAACGGCCACCGGAGGCTGGGCGGCGGCCATGATGTCGATGAGGCGGGGCGCCACGGTGTCAGGCAACTGCAGCGTGTTGAGCAGCCGGCGCAACACGGCTTCCTGTTCCGGCAGCGGCACGCCGTTGCGCGCCAGGTTGTACAGGTTGTACTTGCCTTGTTCGTCCTGCACTCGTCCGGAAAACACGGCGACCCGGTCATCGTCCGGACGTTCGATGCGGGTATCGAGCACGGGCGTGGCCCAGATCTGGTCGCCGCGGGTGGTGGGTTCGCGCCGCGCGTGGTCGCGCACCACCAGCCGCGCCCAGTCCATGCCGCCCGCCAGCATGGCGCGCGCCTGCACGCGGGACATTTCGTTTTCCACCCGGCGGGTGCTGGCGGTCTGGCGCTGGAACAGGCTGGTGGTCAGCGCCGCCACGATGGCGACGACGATCAGCGCGCTCACGACGGCCGCGCCGCGTTCGCGCGACGTGTTGCGGGGCTGGCCGGCGCGGTTCATGGCAGTTCCAGGACGCGGGTATAGCGCTGCCCGCTGTCGGCGGGGCCGCGTTCCAGCGTGATTTCCAGGCCCGTCGGCGCGGCGGCGAAGGATGTGTCCGTGTTGGCCCAGCCCACGCCGGGAACCCATGCGCGCAGCGTCAGCGTGCGCACGTCCGGCAGCAGCAGAACACCGCTATCCACGCTGGGCAGAGGGCTGCGCGGCGCGGACGGACCGCCGGCGCGCCATAATCCGTCCGGCCGGATCTGCCATTGCACACGCTGCCACAGCCCATTGCCGTCCGGGTCGGGGCGCAGGACTTCCAGGGTCTGGCCGCCGGCCGCCCGGCGCAGCAGGCGCAGGCCGCTGGTCAAGGCCAGGGCATCCTGGCCGGCGGAGTCGAATGGAGGGCCCGAATAGGAAAGTTCGACGTCGCGCGCCATCTGCCCCAGCGTGCGGACGATGGCGTCGGTGTCTTCGGCCTGCGCCTCGATCCGGTCGCGCGCGCCGGACACACCGGCCAGGCCGCGCCACGCCATCAGGCTGACCAGCGCCATCAGCGCCAGCGCCACGAGCACTTCGATCAGGGTGAAGCCGGCTTGGGCCCGCGGCCGGGGAAGGCGGCGCATCGTCATCGCAGGCTGGACAGCAGGCCGTCCAGTTGCAGCAGGATGGCGCCGCGCGGGGCGGCGCCGTCGTGGACCTTGACGGAGACCTGCCGGAAGCTGCGGTTCATGGAATTGGTGAAGACCAGTTCGCACTCCAGCGCCAGGCCTCCTTGCGGACAGGGCACGCTGCGCGACCCCGCGCGTGGCAGCGTTGGCTCAAGGCGGAGCTGCGTCAACGCATTCTGCGCGGCCAGCAAGGCCAGCGCCTTGTCCTGCAGGGCGCGGTTGTTTGCCGCCATCACGCCGGTGGCGCGCAGGGCGGCGCCCATCGCCACTGCGATGATGGCCAGTGCCACCAGCACTTCGATCAGCGTGAAGCCGCGTTCGCGGCCCTTGCGGCGCGGCGGTTCAGCGTATTTCATAGCGTCCGGACGCGTCGCGCTCAAGAACGACGCGGGTGTCCCCCGCGCGCAGGGTGAGCGTGAGCGGCGCCGCGACCCATTCCGTATTGAAGATCAGGGGGCGGTCCGGATTCAGCCGCAGTTCGACCGGGCCGTCCGACCAGGTTTGCGGACGCAGCACGTCGTCGCGCTCCAGGCGGTCGGCGGGCACCGGCACATCTTCTTCTGCACTGGGGCCCGGCGGGCGTCCGCGGCGTTCGAACGACCAGCCCTGGGCGCCGGCAAGCCAGCGTATCGGCCGGCCGTCGCTGCGGGCCTCGCTTTGCGCCACGGTGAACGCGTCGGCCAGACGCTGGGCATCGCCGCGCAGGCGGTTTTCGCCGCGGCCGACGGACAGGCTCACCATGCTGGCCGCGATGGCCACGATCACCAGCACCACCAGGACTTCGACCAGCGTGAAGCCGCGTTCAGAGTTCCCACGAACCGATGTCGGCATCGCCGTTTTCTCCACCGGGCTTGTTGTCCGCGCCGAATGAGAAGACATCGACGTCACCTTTGACGCCGGGGCTCAGGTATTGGTAGGGATGGCCCCAGGGGTCGTTCGGCAGCTTGTCCAGGTAGCCGCGCCAGTTGGCCGCGCCATCGGGCTTTTGCGCCAGCGCGCGCAGGCCCTGCGCTGTGCTGGGATAGCGGCCGTTGTCCAGGCGGTACAGCTTGAGCGCCTGCATGATGCCGGCGATGTCCTGGCGCGCGGCGACCTGGCGGGCCTGGTCGGGACGGTCCAGCACGCGCGGCACGATCAGCGCGGCCAGAATCCCCATGATCACAATCACCACCATGATCTCGATCAGGGTGAAGCCTTGCTGGCGGGCGAGTCCCCGCGGTAACTGGCGCACTTTACAACTCCGGTCTTTCAGTAGAAGCCCGGGATTGTGGACATGAAATATGACAGTAATGCACACGCGCGGACAAACGCGGCAAGCCTGTCCGCCGGCCGGAACGCGCGCCGCGCGGGGAGAATGGCCGCTCCTGCTACCATGGGCCTTCTACAAGGAGCGGTAATGGCTACAAAAGAGAAGTCTTCGACGGGGATGGCCGCATTGGTGGAAAAGGCGCTCCAGCAAAAGAAGCTGGCTGCCGCCAACAAGAAGCCGGTGGGCGCGGCGTTGGGCAACGCGGCTGGCCGCAAGCAGATGGGCCGCCCCGCGGGACGCAAGCGCTGATCCCAGGCGCTTGAACAAGACGGGCGCCGCCGGCATTGCAACCGCCGGCGCCTGCCCGGCGAAAGGGCGCGGCGCCACACCCATCAGGCTTGCCGCGCGCCGCCTCACTTCGCTAGCGATATCCCCGGGGGCGCGGCTTGCGACGCCGGCGTTGCCAGGCGGCTCACCCGCCCCGACTGCTCGACCGTAACCCCATCCGCGGCGATATCCCGCAACACGATGCCCGGCGCCACTTCGGCGCCGGCGCGCCACGCCAGCGGCGGTCCGCCGTCCACGCTCAGCACCGCCGCGCCATCGGGGCCGGCGGCAATCACGCCCAGCACGCTGATCTGCGTGCGCATCACCTCGTCCTTCCCGAACCACAACGCCACCGGCGTGTTGTCGGCCGCGCGCGGCGCGCCGGCCGAGACGGCGGGGGGCAGGGGGCCGGGGCGGGGGGCAAGCAGGATCGACGCCCACACGCCCAGGCCCGCGGCAAGCGCCAGCACGGCAAGGGCGCGCAGCGCGGCGGGCGCCGAAAGCAGGGTGAAACGCAAGGACAGGGGCATGGGCGCAAACCGTAGTGGAACAGGACGACGCGCCCGACTATAGCGGCCTTTCATGACAGGCCTGCATTTCGCTTACCCCAGAAAAAAATGCACCCCCGCTCGGGACGGAAAGCACGCGCAGCGCGCGGGGCTCGGGGCCTTTGCCCCTTTCATTCGCCGAATCGTGCGCAAAAGAATCCTGATCCGTCGATCAAGGTTTCTCTTCTTTGCTTCACGGGTCTTTCACCTTGGGCGGCCACCATGTCGGCCAGCGTAAGACCCTGTACATGACAAGAGAAGAGAAGCAATGCAAACACTGAACTGGAGAAGGTGGTGCGCCATGTTGCTCGCTGCCAGCGCATTGGCCGGCTGTGGAGGCAGCGACGATGACGACGCGGACGCCGGCCCGCCGTCGCCCCCGGTGACCGAACCCGGCCAGGCCGCCGTCGGCAAGGTGTTGTTCGTGGGCGTCGACGGCCTGACCTATGACGCGCTGCGCCGTGGCGTGGCTGACAAGTCGCTGCCGAACATCGCGCAGTTGACCGCCACCCGCGCCTGGACGGGCGGCGTGACCGGCGAAGCCACGCAGCAGCCCACGCTGATCGTGCCGGGATGGGCCACCTTGCTGACGGGCCAGTGGGCCGATACGCATGGCGTGCGGTCCAACGCGCCGGGCCAGGCGATGAAGGCGCCCAGCATGTTCCAGCGCATCAAGGCCGCGCAGCCCCAGGCCCGCAGCGCCGGCGCCTTCAGCTCGACCTTGCTGGCCAGCCTGGCCGGCAGCGACCGCGACGCGGGCTATCTGCAATCCCTGACGGACTGCGCCGGGGTGGACGATTGCGTCGCGGCGCAGGCTCGCGACCGCATCACGGAAGGCTACGACATGGTGGTGGCGCAGTTTGGCGCGCCGCAGCGCGCCGCCGCCGAAAGCGGCTTCGGCTCGACCTATGACGCCGTCATCCACCAGACCGACGCCGCCATCGGCGAGCTGGCCCGGCAGATCGCCGACCGCCGCGCCGCCCATCCCGGCGAGAACTGGCTGATCCTGGTGGCGTCCAGCCACGGCCTGGGCAAGACAGGCGCCAGCGACGGCCTGCCGTTTTCTTCCAACAAGACCATCCTGCTGGCCGCCAACCAGCCGGCGCTGCTGGGCGGCAGCGCGGACGACGCCTCGTTCGACGGCCTGTGGGACAACAACTGGTACGCGCTGCCCGGCGCCGCCGACGTGGCGCCGACGCTGCTGGCGCACCTGAAGGCGCTGCCCGGTCCGGCCGCCTACGACATGGCGGGCACGTCGTTGACGCAGGCGCTGGCCCTGCGCCGCGTCGCCACCCGCACGTCCATGGATAACAAGAGCGTGACGGTGAGCTGGGTGCGCGTCGGAGAGCCCGACGGCGAAATCGTGGTCAGCCGCGACGGCGTGGAAGTCGCGCGCCTGCCGGGCACCGCCACGGAGTATGTCGACACGGGCTTTACGTTCGACACCGAGGGCGTGCATGCGCTGAACTACAGCGTATCGGCGGGCCGGGCGCTCAGCGCCGCGCGCGCCAGCGTGGTCTATGCCAAGCCCGTGGTGCTGCTGCCCTCGCTGCGCACCGGCCTGACGATGTTCTTCCCCTTCGACGGCAACGTGACCGACGTGGCCGCGGGCGGCGGCGCGATCACGCCTTATGACGGCACGCAGGCGCCGGCCTACGCCGACCCGGGCGTGTATGGCAAGAGCTTCAGGAACGAGCGCGGCTCGGCCGCGCTGGGCGCCTTCAAGCTCGATTACCCGGCCGGCCTTCTGGACAGCGTGCAGGCGTTCACCATCGGCTTCTGGTATCAGTCCGACGGCACCGCCAACGACCGTTCGATCCTGGGCAACAAGGACTACAACTCCGGCGCCAATCCCGGCATCACCATCGCCCAGTGGGCGGGGCCCGAGCTGCGCTTCAACCTGGCGGGCGGTTCGCGGGTGGACATCGAAGGCGTGAAGTTCACGCCCAACAAGCCGGTGTACATCGCCATGACCGTGGATAAGACGGCCAAGAGCATGGTGGCCTACCGGTACGACAGCGAGCTGGGGTTCACGCGCCTGTTCAAAGGCACCGCCACGGTCAACCTGGCGCAGATCGCCGGCCTGTTCGGTCCGCATATCGGCCTGAACGAAGACGGCAAGGGCACCTACGGCATCTGCTGCGCCGGCACCAAGGGCCCGTACACGATGATTTTCGACGACCTGGCCTTCTGGTCGCGGGCCTTGACCGAGGACGAAGTGAAGTCCCTGGCGATGTCCGGCAGGTCCGTCTCCGAACTATTTCCCTGATGTCCCAAGGATAGACAAACCATGAGTAAGTCGATGATCTTGCGCGGTCTTCTGCGCGCCGGCGCGGTGCTGATGCTGACCGCCACCCTGGCCGCCTGCGGCGGCGACGACGGCGATTCCTCCGGCGACGGCGAACAGCCCGGCACGCCGACGCCCGCGCCGCCCGCGCCCGCCAAGCCCGAACTGCGCTGCGCGCCCTGAGCCGCGTTTCCTTCAGATTCCTAGGAAAAGAACCCGTGAAGTCCGAAAAAGATCCGATCCACGCCGGCAAGCGCCGCTTCCTGCGCAACGCCGCCGCCTCCACCGCCGGCCTGACCGCGCTGTCGATGTTCCCGCCGGCGATCCGCCGCGCGCTGGCGATTCCCGCCAACAACCGCACCGGCACCATCAACGACGTCGAGCACGTGGTCATCCTGATGCAGGAGAACCGCTCGTTCGACATGTACTTCGGCACGTTCAAGGGGGTGCGCGGCTACGGTGACCGCATCACCATTCCGCTGCCGCAGAACCGCTCGGTCTGGGAACAGACCAACGGCACGCGCGTCGTGATGCCGTACCACCTGGACAGCACGCAGGGCAACGCCCAGCGCGTGGCCGGCACGCCGCACGACTACGTGGACGCGCAGATGGCCTGGGACGGCGGCCGCATGTACCAATGGCCGCGCTACAAGCAGAACCAGTCCATGGGCTACTACCGCAAGAAAGAGGTGGAGTTCCAGTTCGCGCTGGCCGACGCCTTCACGCTGTGCGATGCCTACCACTGTTCCACGAACGGCGGCACCAATACCAACCGCCTGTTCCTCTGGACCGGCACCAACGACCCGCTGGCCCAGGGCAATGGCCCGTCCACCCGCAATCAATGGGACGGCCTTGGCGCGTCAACCACGGGATGGACCTGGAAGACCTATCCCGAGCGCCTGCAGGAAAACGGCGTCACCTGGAAGGTCTATCAGAACCTGCCGGAGAACTTCGGCGACAACTCGCTTGCCGGCTTCCAGCAATACCGGCGCGCCAACGAACTGGCGGGCAACGCCGCCAACGGTTCGCCATACCCGGCCTGGACGCCGAGCATGGACGCCGCCAACCCGCTGTACAAGGGCACGGCCAATACCATGCCGGACGGCGGCTTCCTGCAGGCGCTGCGCGACGACGCCGCCAATGGCACCTTGCCGCAAGTGTCGTGGATCGTGGCCCCCGCGACCTATTCGGAGCATCCCGGCCCGTCCAGCCCGGTGCAGGGCGCCTGGTACATCCAGGAAACCCTGGACGCGTTGACGGCCAACCCGGACGTCTGGAGCAAGACCGTCCTGCTGATCAATTTCGACGAGAACGACGGGTACTTCGACCATGTGCCGTCTCCCGCCGCGCCATCGCTGAACGACGATGGCTCGATGGCCGGCGCCTCCACGGTCAACACCGACCTGGAGCGCCATACGCACAACTCCGCCCAGGACATCGCCGACAACCGGGTCTACGGCCCGGGCCCGCGCGTGCCCATGTACGTGGTGTCGCCGTGGAGCCGGGGCGGCTGGGTCAACTCCCAGGCGTTCGACCACACGTCGGTGCTGCGCTTCCTGGAAGCCCGCTTCGGCGTGAAGGAAGAGAACATCAGCCCGTGGCGCCGCGCCGTGCTGGGCGACCTGACCTCGGCGTTCAACTTCGCCACGCCCAACGACGGGACGCTGCCCGACCTGAATCTGCTGACCCGCACGGAGTCGGACCTGGAACGCACCGCCCAGGAAGCGCTGACCGCCGTGCCCTTGCCGGATCCGTCCACCCAGGCCAGACCGGTGCAGGAAAAGGGGGTGCGTCCTTCGCGCGCCTTGCCCTACGAGCTGCACACCAGCGGCCGCGGCCAGTCCAGCACCGGCAACATGTGGCTGGTGTTTTCCAATACCGGCAAGCAGGCTGCCGTGTTCCACGTCTATGACCGCCTGCATCTGGACCGCCGGCCGCGCCGCTATACCGTCGAGCCCGACAAGCAGCTCGAAGGAAGCTGGGACACGGCGGCCGACGGCGGCAAGTACGACCTGTGGGTGCTGGGCCCCAACGGCTATCACCGCCATTTCACGGGCGACCTGGCGCTGGCGCGCACTGCCGAACTGGATCCCGAAATCCGCGTCTGCTACGACATCGCCAACGGCGACGTCTATGTCAGCTTCATCAATGGCGGCAAGGCGCCGTGCACCTTCGAAGTCACGCCCAACGCCTACTACAGCAACCACGAGCGCTGGTCATTCACCGTGCCGCCCGGAAGCCGGGTCGAACAGCATTGGGCGCTGGAAGGCAGCGGCCATTGGTATGACTTCACGGCGCGCCTGGCCGAGGATCCGGCCTGGCAGCGCCGCTTTGCCGGCCGCGTGGAAACCGGCAGCGCGTCGGTGACGGACCCGGCGATGGGCGGGTAAACGCCACGGTCCGCGCGTGGCCGGTTGCGGCGCGCGCGGGCGGTAGGGCGTTGCGCGGCGCGCGGGGGCGCCACACGCGGCGCCTGGCGGCGCCAGGCAACGCTAGGTGGCGCGCTCGGCAACGCTCGGTAGCGCTAGGGACGCTAGATCGCGCTATGCGGCTCGCGAGGCCGGAAGGCCGCCGCGCAGGCTTCGCAGATCGCCGCCGTGATGCCCTGGCGGGCGTGTTCCCGGCGTTCCAGCATGCCGATGGCGCGCGATAGCGGACCCAGGTCGTCCGGCAGATAGAGAATCCGCAGCTCGGGGCTGTGCTGCCAGTTGGAGCCGTTGATCAGCGGCAGCAGCGTCACGCCGACTTCCTGGCGGACCAGTTCCACCAGCGTCTCGATGGCGTTGAGTTCCAGGAATTCATTGAGCGGCACCGCCAGCCGCCGCAGCAGCCGGTCGATCTGCAGCCCGGTGCGCTGGGTGCGGTCAAAGCGGAGAAAGGGATTGCCCGCCAGCACCTGGCGCGCATTCTCGCCCGTCGCCGAGCGCGGCGCGATCACCACCATCGGTTCTTCATATAGCGGGGTCCAGCGGGTGCTGGCCATCTTGCGGCCGGCTTCGACCAGGAACGCCGCGTCCAGCTCCCCGTCTTCCACCTTGCCCGCCAGCTCGCTGGCCTTGCCGGACAGGATGCGCACGTCCAGCTTGGGGTGCGCCTTCTTCAGGCCCGAGATCACCTTGGACAGGGTGCCCATGCAGGACACGATGCTGCCCACCGACACGGATCCGGCCAGTTCGCCCGGCACCGTGCTGGGCAGCCTCATCTTGTCGTATAAATCCAGCAAGTGTTTGATTTCCGGCAGCAATTCCCGCCCGGCCGCGTTCAGGATGGCCAGGCGGCCGCTGCGGTCGAACAGTTCGCGGCCCAGCTCGGCCTCCAGCGAGCGCATCTGGAAGCTGACGGCGGCCTGGGTCAGGGCTACCTGCTCGGCGGCTTCCGAAAAGGAACCGTGGTGGGCGACGGCCAGAAACGTGCGCAGAAATCGGATCGTACTCATAAAATTTTCTTTTATGACGGAACAAAAAATCAAATTGATTTAATTAGAGCACGAGAGTAACTTCGCCCGCTTAACCTTATGAGACAAGCCACATGAAATCCTTCGACTGGGGCAACCCGTATCCTTCCGTTCGCATCCCGCTGTTTGCCCGCAACGTGGTCTCCACGTCGCATCCGCTGGCGGCTCAGGCGGGGCTGCGCATGCTGCTCAAGGGCGGCAACGCCGTGGACGCCGCCATCGCGGCCGCTGCCACGATCGTCCTGGTCGAACCCGTTTCCTGCGGCCTGGGCGGCGACTGCTTCGCCATCGTCTGGGATGGCAAGGAATTGCATGGCTTGAACTCGTCGGGCGTGGCGCCCGCCGCGTGGAACACCGAATACTTCAAGCGCAAGTACGGCACGGGCCCCGACGGCCTGGCGATCCAGCCCAAGCGCGGCTGGGACGCCGTGACGGTGCCGGGCGTGGTGGCCGGCTGGGCGTCGCTGCACGAAAAGCTGGGCAAGCTGCCGTTCGAACAACTGTTCGAACCCGCCATCGAGATCGCCGAGCGCGGCTATGCCGTGCCGCCGGTGGTGGCGCACAAATGGGCCGCCGCCGCCGAAGAACTGAAGTCGCAGCCGGGCTATGCCCAGGCTTTCCTGCCCGAGGGCCGCGCGCCCAAGGTCGGCGAACACTTCCGTTTCCCCGATGCCGCCAATACGCTGCGCCGCATCGCCGAATCCAAGGGCCGTGACTTCTACGAAGGCGAACTGGCCGAACGCATCGCCGCCTTCAGCAAGGAATGTGGCGGCGCGATGACGCTGGAAGACCTGCGCGGCTACCGCCCGGAATGGGTCAAGCCGATCTCCAAGTCCTACCGTGGCTACGAGCTGCACGAAATCCCGCCGAACGGCCAGGGCATCGCCGCGCTGATCGCGCTGGGCATCGTCGAACGCTTCGATATGTCTGATATTCCGGTGGATTCGGTGCAGTCGCAGCACATCCAGATCGAAGCCATGAAGCTGGCGTTCGCCGACCTGTACAAGTACGTGGCCGACCCGCGCGCCATGCAGGTCACCCCCGAGCAGATGCTGTCGGACGCTTACCTGGACAGCCGCGCCAAGCTGATCCGCCTGGATCAGGCCACCCATTTCGAGGCCGGCCGCCCGCATGCCGGCGGCACCATCTACCTGACCGCCGCCGATGAAAACGGCATGATGATTTCGTTCATCCAGTCCAACTACATGGGCTTCGGGTCGGGCGTGGTCGTGCCCGGCACAGGCATCAGCATGCAGAACCGCGGCGTGGGCTTCTCGATGGATCCCAAGTCGGCCAACGTGGTCGAAGGCGGCAAGCGCCCGTTCCACACCATCATCCCGGGCTTCCTGACCCAAGGCGGCAAGCCGGTCATGAGCTTTGGCGTGATGGGCGGCGACATGCAGCCGCAAGGCCACATGCAGACCGTGGTCCGCATGATCGACTACCACCAGAACCCGCAGGCCGCCTGCTGCGCGCCGCGCTGGAAGGTCAACCGCGACTTCACGCTGGACATCGAGACCAACATGAAGGCATCCACCATTGCGGGCTTGAAGGACCTCGGGCATGCTTTGAAGTCCGTTGACGATCCCTACATGGACTTCGGCGCGGGCCAGTTCATCTGGCGCATGTCCGAAAACGACAACGAACTGGGTTATGTCGCCGCCAGCGACAGCCGGCGCGACGGCCAGGCGGTAGGCTTTTAAGCATATCGGCTCAATGCAGCAACAAGGGGAACAAACACAATGAAACGCTTGACCATGACCTTCGGCGCCAGCCTCCTGGCCCTGGCCGCGGGCGCCGCCAGCGCCCAGAACCTGCGTGTCGGCCTCCAGGAAGACCCGGACGTGCTGGATCCGCACCGCGCGCGCACCTACGTGGGCCGCATCGTGTTCACGTCGCTGTGCGACAAGCTGGTGGACATCGACCCCAAGCTGCACTTCGTGCCGCAACTGGCGACCTCGTGGTCGTTCAGCGACGACAACAAGGTGCTGACCTTCAAGCTGCGCCAGGATGCGCTGTTCCATGACGGCAGCAAGTTCGATGCGGCCGCGGCCAAGGCCAACCTGGATCGCGCAAGGACCTTGCCCGACAGCCTGCGCAAGGGCGAACTGCGCTCGGTGGAGAAGGTCGACGCGCCGGACGCCAGCACGCTGGTGCTGACCCTGAAGGAACCGGACGCAACCCTGCTGGCCCAGTTGTCCGACCGTGCCGGCATGATGCTGTCGCCCAAGACCTTCTCGGACGACGTCGCCGCGGTCGGCCGCAAGCCGGTGTGCTCGGGCCCGTACAAATTCGTCGAACGCATCCAGAACGACCGCATCGTGCTGGATAAATTCGACCAGTACTACGACGCCAAGGACTACGCCTTCAAACGCCTGACGTTCCTGCCCATCCCCGACACCACGGTGCGCCTGTCCAATCTGCGCGCCGGCGACCTGGACATGCTCGAGCGCCTGAATCCTTCCGACGCGCCGCAAGTCAAGAACGACGCCAGCCTGACGTTCGCGCCAGTGGCGGGCCTGGGCTTTCAGCAGTTCATGTTCAACGTGGGCAACGGCAAGCGCGCCGAAGACAACCCGTTCAAGAACAAGCTGGTGCGCCAGGCGTTCCAGCTTTCGCTGGACCGCAACGCGATCAACGACGTGGCCGGCGGCGGCATTTTCGAACCGGCCCAGCAGCCGTTCCCGCCCGCCAGCCCCTATCACAGCGACAAGTTCCCGCCGACCCAGCGCGATGTGGCCAAGTCCAAGGCGCTGCTGAAGCAGGCGGGCCTTGAGCGCGTGAAGGCCGAGCTGGTGTTCGGCAACAACACCACCACCTCGTCCATCGCCGAGATCGTCCAGGCCATGGCGGCGGAGGCGGGCTTCGACCTGTCGCTGCGTCCCACCGAATATGCGGCGCTGCAAAAGGAAGCCTCGGGCGGCAACTTCCAGATCGTCATGCTGGGATGGTCGGGCCGGGTCGATCCCGACGGCAACATCCATGCCTTCGTGACCTGCAAGGGCGCGCTGAACGACGGCCACTACTGCAACCCGGAAGTGGACAAGCTGCTGAACCAGGCCCGGACCGTGCCGGACGAAGCCAAGCGCCGCGCCATCTACGACCAGGCGCAGACCATCCTCCAGGACGAGCTGCCCGGGGTGTATAACTACTACCAGCCGTGGCCGTTCGTGATGGCCAAGAAGGTCAAGGGCTTCACGCCTTACCCCGACGGCATGATCCGCCTGAAGGGCGTGACCTTCGCCCAGAAGTAATCATGGCGCGGCGGCTCGCCGCCGCGCTGGCCGGACGCGCATTGCGCGTCCGGTTGTTCTTTGCGGCGGGCGCGCGTCGCGCCGAATCCGGCCGGCGCCGTCCGCCGTTCCTGTTTTACGGTTTCCCACATGCTTAAACTCATCTTGCGCCGCGTGATCGTTGCGATACCGACACTGATACTGGTGTCGATGATCGTCTTCATGCTGCAGAAAATCCTGCCCGGCGATCCGGTGCTGACCCTGGCCGGAGAAGAACGCGATCCGGCCGTGCTGGACTATCTGCGCGACAAATACCGCTTGAACGACCCGCTGCCCATGCAATACGCGGCCTGGGCCGGACAGGTCCTGCAAGGCGACCTGGGCAAGTCCCTGCGCACCGACGTGCCCGTCACGACGCTGATCGCGCAGAAGCTGCCGGTGACCCTGCAACTGGCGGCCATGGCCATGTTCTTCGCGCTGCTGGTGGGCATACCCATGGGCATCATCGCCGCCGTGCGCAAGGGCAAGCCCATTGAAATGGGCGCCAACATCGCCGCGCTGTCCGGCATGTCGATCCCGAATTTCTGGCTGGGCATCATCCTGATCATGGTCGTGTCGGTGCAGTGGAAGTTGCTGCCGGCCTCGGGATATGTGTCGCCGTCCGAGGATTTCTGGCTGTCGATCAAGACCATGCTGATGCCTTCGCTGGTGCTGTCCACCGCCATCGCCGCCTACCTGATGCGGCATACGCGGTCGTCGATGCTGGAAGCGCTGTCCGCGGATTATGTGCGCACGGCCCGTGCCAAGGGCGTGTCGCCACGCCGCGTGGTGCTGCGCCATGCCTTGCGCAATGCGCTGATGCCGATTGTCACCCTGGTGACGCTGCTGTTCGGCGAACTGCTGGCGGGCGCCGTGCTGACCGAACAGGTCTTCACGATCCCGGGCTTCGGCAAGCTGGTGGTCGACGCCGTCTTCACGCGCGACTACGCGGTGGTGCAGGGCGTGGTGCTCTGCGTGGCGGTGGGCTTCATCCTGATGAACCTGCTGGCCGACATCCTGTACATCCTGGTCAATCCCCGCCTGAGGCACTCATGAGCGCAATTCCTGCAACGGCCGCGGCCGTCACGCCGCCCCGCAGCCGCAATCGCGCCTGGGGCAAATTCAAGCGCAACCACATCGCGATGCTCGGCCTGGGCATCGTGCTGTTCTTCGTTCTGCTGGCCCTCCTGGCCCCGCTGATCGCCAACCACGATCCGTTGCAGACCAGCTTCACCACCATCCGCAAGGCGCCGTCCGCGTCTTACTGGCTGGGCACGGATGAGCTGGGGCGCGACATCTACAGCCGCATGATCTACGGCGCCCGCGCTTCGTTGATGGCCGGCCTGGTGTCGGTGCTGATCGCGCTGATCGTGGGCGTGCCGTTCGGCCTGGCCGCCGGTTATTTCGGCGGCTGGACGGACAGCATCATCTCGCGCGCCACCGAGGCGCTGTTGGCGATTCCGTTCCTGATCCTGGCCATTGCGCTGGCCGCCTTCCTTGGGCCCAGCCTGACCAATGCGATGATCGCCATCGGCGTGTCGGCCGCGCCCAAGTTCATCCGGCTGACGCGCGGGCAGGTGCTGGCGGTCAAGAACGAAGACTACGTCCAGAGCGCGCGCGCGCTGGGGGCGTCAGACCTGCGCATCATCGGGCGGCACGTGTTTCCCAACGTGATGCCGCCGCTGATCGTGCAGGCGACCATCACGATCGCCACCGCCATCATCGCCGAGGCCAGCCTGTCGTTCCTTGGCCTGGGACTGCAGCCGCCCACGCCGTCGTGGGGCTCGATGCTGAACACGGCCAAGAATTTCATGACCCAGGCGCCGTGGATGTCGATCTTCCCCGGGTCCGCCATTTTCCTGGTGGTGCTGGGCTTCAATCTGCTGGGCGACGGGCTGCGCGACGCGCTCGATCCGCGTCAGGAAAAGTAAACACTATGGCAACAATGGATCCCAAACGCGTCGTGCAGGTCAATGACCTGACCGTGCGCTTCAAGACGCCCGAGCGCACGGTGGAAGCGGTGCGCAATGTCTCGTTCCATGTGGACCGCGGCGAAACGCTGGCCATCGTGGGCGAATCCGGTTCGGGCAAGTCCGTGACCTCGCTGGCGCTGATGCGGCTGGTCGAGTACGGCGGCGGCCGGATCGTCAACGGCGGCATGCTGCTGCGGCGGCGCAGCGGCGATGTGCTGGACCTGGCCAACGCGCAGGACGCCACGCTGCAGCGTGTGCGCGGCGCGGATGTGGCCATGATCTTCCAGGAGCCGATGACCTCGCTGAACCCCAGCTTCACGGCCGGCAACCAGATCGCCGAAGCCCTGCAGCTACACCAGGGGCTGGACGCGGCCGGCGCGCGGGCGGAAACGCTGCGCATGCTGGAGCGCGTCCGCATCCCGGAAGCGCGGGCCATCCTGGACCGCTATCCGCACCAGTTGTCGGGCGGGATGCGCCAGCGCGTGATGATCGCGATGGCCTTGTCGTGCAAACCGCAACTATTGATTGCCGACGAGCCGACGACGGCGCTGGATGTCACCATCCAGGCCCAGATCCTGCAGCTTATCCGCCAGCTCCAGGAAGAAATGGACATGGGCGTGATCTTCATCACGCACGATATGGGTGTGGTGGCCGAGGTGGCTGACCGCGTGCTGGTGATGTACCGCGGCGACAAGGTGGAAGAGGGCGGTTCGGACGAGATCTTCGCGCGGCCGCAGCACGCCTATACCCGCGCTTTGCTGTCGGCGGTGCCGCGCCTGGGCGCGATGCACGGCACGGATGAGCCGGCGCCGTTTCCGCTGCTGAAGGTAGAGGAAGCCGCGCGCGTGGCCGATCCGGCCGGGCTGGTGGACAGTCCCGTGGCGGCCGCGTCGACGGTGCGCCGTGAAAACGGTCCGGTGCTGAAGGTGCGGGACCTGACGACCAGTTTTGACATCACCGGCGGCATTCTGGGCCGGGTGCAGAAGCGCGTGCATGCGGTCGAGAAGGTAAGTTTTGATCTGTATCCCGGCGAGACGCTGTCGCTGGTGGGCGAGTCCGGCTGCGGCAAGACGACGACGGGGCGCTCTTTGCTGCAATTGGTGAAGAGCAAGAGTGGCTCGATCGAGTTCGACGGCAAGAACATCGGGGCGTTGCGCGGCAGCGCGATGCAGACGCTGCGCCAGCATATCCAGTTCATTTTCCAGGATCCGTTCGCGTCGCTGGATCCGCGGATGACGGTGGGTTATTCCATCATGGAGCCGCTGCTGATCCATAACGTGGCGCGCGGCCGCGCGGCGCAGGACCGCGTGCGCTGGCTGATGGACAAGTGCGGGCTGGTGCCCGAGATGATCGACCGCTATCCGCATGAGTTTTCGGGCGGACAGCGCCAGCGTATCTGCATTGCGCGGGCGCTGGCCTTGAACCCGAAGGTGGTGATCGCGGACGAGTCGGTGTCGGCGCTGGATGTGTCGATTCAGGCGCAGATCGTGAATCTGCTGCTGGACCTGCAGCGGGAGCTGGGGGTGTCTTTCCTTTTCATCTCGCACGATATGGCGGTGGTGGAGCGGGTGAGCCATCGGGTGGCGGTGATGTACCTGGGGCAGATCGTGGAGATCGGGCCGCGCCGGGCGATCTTCGAGAATCCGCAGCATCCGTATACCAAGAAGCTGATGGCGGCGGTGCCGATCGCGGATCCGCAACGGCGGCATCGGGAGCGGTCGTTGCTGGTGGATGAGATTCCGAGTCCGATGCGCAAGCTGGGGGATGATCCGTTGGTCGAGCCTTTGGTGGCGGTGGGCGATGGGCATTTTGTGGCGCGGCATGCCATTGGGGTTTATTGAGGCGGCTGGCTGGTGGTTGTTGCTGGTGGCGGTGTGCTGCTGTTTTTAGGTTTTGCCGGTGCTGGTGCTGGTGCTGGTGCCGGGCGGGGTTCTGGGGCCGCGTCTGGCGCCGGGGCGGGGGCGAGCGAGGGTCAACGATTGTGTAGTGGTCTAATTTTGGTAGACACCCAGTTAGGTTGAACCTAGGAGGTGGGTCATGACCAAGATTAGAAGACGCGTGTTTACAGCCGAGTTCAAGCTGGAAGCTGTTCGGATNTGTAGTGGTCTAATTTTGGTAGACACCCAGTTAGGTTGAACCTAGGAGGTGGGTCATGACCAAGATTAGAAGACGCGTGTTTACAGCCGAGTTCAAGCTGGAAGCTGTTCGGATGGTCAAGGACAAGGGTTTCAGCGTGCCCGAAGTCTGCGCCTCTGTGGGGATTGGCGAGACAGCGTTACGGCGCTGGCTGGTTCAATACGAGGCGGACCTACTGGGCAAGCGGGGACCAGGCAAGCCAATCACCCCTGAGCAACAGCGCATCCGAGAGCTAGAGATCGAGCTGCGGCAAGCGAAGTTGGACAACGAGCTCTTAAAAAAAGCCTCGGCCTTCTTTGCCCGCGAGCTCAAGTGAGCTTTGCCCTGGTGGCGCATTTGCAACGGAAGGCCTATCACGTCAGCCACATCTGCCGGGTGCTCGGCGTAAGCCGCTCTGGCTACTACGCCCGATGCACCAGGCGGGTGCGACCGAAGGCGTTGCGTGAACAGATTCATGTCGCAGCGGCCTTTAGCGCTAGCGGATCCACTTATGGCAGCCGTCGTATCTCCCATGCGCTACGAGCCCAAGGAATCATAGTTGGACGGCATCGGGTGCGCACTCTGATGCGCCAAGCGCAACTGCGTCCAGTATGGAAGCGCCGGTTCGTCGTGACCACTGTGGCCGGCCTAGGTAAGCCGGTGTTCAAGAATGTCCTGGACCGACAGTTTGACGTGGACCAACCCAATCTCGTCTGGGTATCCGATGTGACCTATATCCAGACAACCCAGGGCTGGCTTTACTTGGCCGCCGTYTTGGACCTTTACTCACGCCGCGTGGTCGGCTGGGCAACGGCACCCACCACGCATACGCCCCTGGTTAGGCAGGCCCTGGAGATGGCGATCCGCCAGCGTCACCCCGCCCGAGGGCTGTTACTCCACTCGGATCGGGGCTTCCAATACGCCAGCGCGGAGTATCAAGCCGTGCTGGCGCAGCACGGCATCCGATGCAGCATGAGCCGCAAAGGTGACTGCTGGGATAACGCCGTCATGGAACGCTTCTTCTTGAGCCTGAAAGTCGAATGCCTTTGGAAGAACCGTTATGCCACTCGAACTGAAGCACAGCGCGACATCCAGGACTACATCGAGAACTTCTACAACCCCCAGCGGCTGCACTCCAAGCTGGGCTATCGGGCACCGGCTGCGTATGAACGCAGCCAAGCGCCAAAACTACCTATGCAGGTGTCCACTAAAACTTGACCACCACA
>NZ_LMIU01000025.1 GCF_001428845.1 Achromobacter sp. Root83
TTGACGATCACTTCCTGCCCGATGCGCGGGATCGCCATGTGGCCCCAGGCCGCGCCCGCCCAGTTCTGCGACACGCGGATCCAGCACGAGCTGTGTTCGTCGTGCTTGCCTAACCTATCCCAGGGGAACTGGACCTTTACGCGCCCGAACTCGTCGCAATAGATCTCTTCATTGGCCGGGCCCACCACTGAAGCGATCTGCGGGCCGTCGATGCGCGGCTTGGCGGCGGGTTCGGGCTTCCAGTCCACGCGGTCGGGCACGATGTCGGCGGTGTAGCGGTATTGCGTGCCTGCGAGGCATCGGCCGCTTCCTCTTGCTGACTCGTGTGCTGCACGCCATGGTGCCGCATGCGCACAGGGCGCCAGCCGTGGTTCCAGTCCTCGCGGGGGTGACCGGTCAGGTCGAAGGCCACGCCGGGAACGAGGCGCGCGTCGTCGCCTTCCACTCGCGCCATGCGGGCGTCGCGGCGCAGTCCCAGCAAACGGCTCCGCGTGAATGGTTTGCCCGCCTCGTCGCGCTTGTAGCGGCCGGGGTAGTCATAGCGCTCGTATCGCGGGTCCTGATGATCCAGGTCGGTAGCGACCGGCGTATGCTCCTGGTCGTACTGGGGATGCGTGTAGGTGTAGTCGCGCTGCGTCTGGCGCGCCGTGCGGACCTGCTCGGCGTAGGTGAACCGCCGCAGCACGGGCGCCGGCTGGTCGCCGCCGGGCGACGGGTTGTATTCAACCGGCCCGCCTTCGATCGCGCCGTGGACATAGATCCGGTCGCCGTGGATCAGCCGATGGCCCTTGTCCGTGTGCGCATAGCGGTAGAAGAACCCCTCTTCGGCCGCCAGGCGGGCCAGAAACGCCAGATCGGTTTCTCCAGCCTGCACGCAATACTCGCGCGGCAGGTGCGGGTTGGTCGTGACCTGTTCGTAGGCCAGGCGGGCCAGAAACGCCAGATCGGTTTCTCCAGCCTGCACGCAATACTCGCGCGGCAGGTGCGGGTTGGTCGTGACCTGTTCGTAGTCCGTGATGCCGTGCGACTTGATGATCTGCTCAAGGATCTCGGGCACCGACCGCTGCTGGAAGATGCGCCAATCGGAACACAGGCCGGCACGCGCCAACGCCGGTTCCACCACGGCGCGGTAACGCGTCCTTCTAAAGCCGGTGTCGCCCTGCTCGAAGCTGGAAACCACGCCATGGACGTGTCGCACCGGTGCTTCGCCGCGCCAGATCGTGAACAGCGCCGGTTGATCCAGCATCGCGCCAAAGTCCACCGCCGGATCGAAGCTCGATAATTCCACGCGCAGTACGAAGGTCTCGGACAAGGCTTCATCGAGCGTGAATTCGAGCACCTCGAAGTCCGCGCCCGCGGCGGACGGCACAAAGGTAAACCGCACATCGGATAAACGGGGCATATCCACATCCTGAACAACCGGAACAACGGAANAGCACCTCGAAGTCCGCGCCCGCGGCGGACGGCACAAAGGTAAACCGCACATCGGATAAACGGGGCATATCCACATCCTGAACAACCGGAACAACGGAAGAAGGCGTTTCGGCTGCATGGGAAAAACAAGCGGCCACGGCGAATGACGTTTCTCGGCGGCAAGTATCTGCCAAAGCCAGCGCTTTCGACCTTAAGATTTATTCGAAAGTGGGAGTCAAGGGCGCAGGTCGAATCAAGTTTTCAACGACCTTCGCACTCCGTATGAAGCAGCCTTGCCGGCGACTGCACGGATCATTGCGCTTTTCCTGGACCCTACCCACCTTCTTCTGCGGCGACCGACCCGGATTGATCAATGTTTGTGTGCCACCGCTACCGCCGATTGCCGACGCAAGTTTATTCAGGAGTTATCTGTTCCCCCTAAGTCGAATACGGAATGACGGTATAGATTGATCGCATACTCGACACCACGGGCCGCTGCGCAGCCAGCACACAACCCTCCGTTCGGTGCGCGTGCCGGCTGGTCTACGCCCGCAAAAAAAATGAGGCGCCGCTGGGCGCCTCATTGCAAATTCCCGACGGGGCAGTCCCGATATCAGGTCGCCGCCGCTCCAGTTTTGGGATTCTGGATTTCGCGCAAGGGAATCGGGGGCTGAAAACCCGCTTCTTCCAGCGAACTGCGGATCTGCTGGTACAGGCCCCAGCGCAAGTCCCAGTACTTGCTGGATTCGGCCCAGACGCGCACGTTCACGATGACGCCGTTTTCCTTGTAGTCGAACACCTTCACCTGCGGCGCCGGATCCATCAACGCATCGGGACGCGAATCCACGATCTGCTGCAGCTTGGCCACTACCGCATCCAGGTCATCGCCATAGCGGACAGGCACGGGGATATCCAGGCGGCGCGTCTTGTTGCGGCTGTAGTTGGTGATGGTGGCGTTCCAGACGGTGCTGTTGGGCAGCGTCAGATGAATGCCATCGCCCTGGATCAGGCGCGTCAGGAACAGGCCGACCTCTTCCACCGTGCCGTCCGCGCCGGAGCTCAGCGCGATGTATTCGCCCGCCCGGATGGGGCGCAGCATCAGCAGCATGATGCCCGCCGCGATGTTCTGCAGCGTACCCTGCAAGGCCAGACCCACGGCCAGGCCGGCGGCGCCCAGCACCGCGATCAGGCTGGCCGTCTGCACGCCGAAGCGCGCCAGCACCGCGATCACCGTGAAGATCCGCACCGCCCAGACCACCGTGCTGTAGAACATGGGCACGATGGTGGGATCGACCTTGCTGGAGCGCGTCGCGGCACGGCGCACCCAGTTGCCGAGCATGGACGAGACCCACCAGCCGATGACCAGGATCAGCAGGGCGACGAGCAGGTTGACGCCCATATCCATCAGTCTGGGGGCCCAGACGTTAATTTCTTTCAAGGCTTCTTCCATGGAACCTCCAGCAAAAAACAACCGAAAACTTTAGCAGATGAAGAACGCACGAAGGGCCGCGCAGCGGCCCCGTTGTGTCAGGCTTTGTAAAGCCCCTCCCTGGCGCGTCAGGCGGCCTGGGCGGGAACCACGCGGAAGTGGTTGTCCCAGGACATCTCGCGCGACGGCGCCAGCACCGGCGATTCCTGCCCCTCGGCGTCCGTGCGCAGCATCGCCCCCAGTCCGCTGCTGACCAGGAAGCCCCCTTGCGCGGCTGGCGCCACGCCACAGCCGTCGGCCAGCGCGGTGGTGCCCAGGCAGCGTCCGCTGCCGGCGTCCCAGTAGATCACCTGTCCGCCCACGGGGCTGGAGGTGGCGACGATGCCGCCCGAGGCGTCTACGCTCACCGACCCGACGTAGTTGCGCATGTTGCGCAGCGTCTCGGGCGGACCTTCGAACAGTTCCAGCCGGGCGCCGCGCCTGTGCCTGCCCACCAGGGCCGGACGATCGGCTGCCGGCCCCATGTACTGGCAGCCGAACCATACCGCGCCATCGCCCGCCAGCGCCAGGTGCCGGATCGACAGGCGATGCAGCGCCGGCGCCAATTCGGCTCTTTCCAGCAGTTCGCCGCTGGCCGCGTCGATATAGGCCAGGGACGGACGCATCGTGTCCAGGTTCAGTTCCAGCTTGCCGTAATCGGGATGGGTCAGGATGCCGCCATTGGCGACGCACAGCGTCTTGCCGTCCGGCATCAATATGACCTCGTGCGGCCCAATGCCGCCGGTGTCGAATTCGCCCACACGCCGGTACGCGCCGCCGGGCGTGGCGTCGTACAGGCCGAGCACGCCGCGCCCCGCCTCGAAATCGTTTTCGGTGGCGGCCAGCAGGCGGCCGCCGTCCACAAAGGCGCCGTGGCCGAAGAAATGCCGTTCTTCGTGCAGCGGCAGCGCCACGGGCTCGCCGCCGTGAAAGGAAAACCCCAGGGCGAAGAAACCCGGCTGGCGGCCGAACACCACGGCGCGGCGCGCGACGGGATCGATCGCAAAGCTGTGGCCCCGCGACGGCATGGGGATCGCCAGCCGGTCGCGGCCCGTCCCGTCCAGCAGCACCGCCTCATCGCGTCCGCCGCGCTTGCGCGCGCTCAGGTACAGCGGCCCGTCCCCGGTGGCCAAGGCGGCCCGCGCCGCGCCGGGCGTCAGCCCCAGCGCGGCCGCCAAAGCCAGGAAGCGGCGGCGGTCAATCTCCATCGAGCGCATTGAATCCGATGGTGACGCCCAGGGCCGGCGCCAGGTCCTGATCGACGATGGCCTTGGCGTTCTTGATCGTCAGCGAGGCCAGAAGCAACAGGCGGCGCCCTTCTTCGCCCGCCAGTGCCTGGTCCAGCGGGACCGGCACGGCGCGCAGCGTTTGCGCGGCGGCGTTCAGTTCGCCGCGCACGGATGCGTCCATCCATTCGCCGCCCGCCGGCAAGGGATAGCCCCCCGCCTCATAGAAGGCCCGCAGGCCGTCCAGGTTGGCCGCGAGCAAGCCCGTGGACAAATTGCTGCGCCAGAACGCCGCCCGCTTGGGCCGCGCGGCTCCGGGCGTGTCGCCCAGCACCGGCACGATCTTCACGTCGCGCGCGAACTGCAATCCGGTGGACAAGGCTTTCATGGCCTCGGCCGCCACTTCCTGTGGGTTGCGATACAGGTCATTGCCGGACTGGGGTTTGGCGAATTGCCGGCCAAAGTCCCCTTGGCTGCTCCAGGCCTCGCCCAGGTCGCGAGAGATCGCCGCGACGTTGGCGGAGACGGCGCGGGCATAGCCGCAAGCGTAGGCGAATCCGGGTCCGCTGCTCTGCTTGAGCAGGCCCGAGTCGCCGTACAGCACGTACTCCAGGGCCGGCAGCCCTTGCACCGCCACGCTGCGTCCGGCCAAGGCACCGGGCTTGAGCAGCGCGTCGTCCTTGGCCGCGATCAGCGCCTGCACCTGCTTGGGCATGACGCCGCGCGTGTCGGGCCAGAAGGCCAGGCGCTCGAAGCGATTGGCTTGCACCAACGGTCCGAAGCGCAGGATCTCCACGCCGGACCAGGCTTGCGCCAGCGTCGCGAACGCCTCGCCGACGCGCGCGGCGCCCGCCGCGTCGGGCTTGGCGCACCAGCCGCCCAGGGCCGCGTCCAGGGCCGCGGCGGCATCCGTCATCTTCGCCACCGCGGGCCGTGCGTAGTCGCGCGCCAGACGCTCGCCCAGGTCGGCGGGCAGTTCGGCCCGCGCGGCTAGCGGAACCGCCACCATCAGCGCCGCGAGCGCGGCCTTCATGAACACACGCTTGGCTTGTCGGACCATTACAAGGACTCCAGGAAGCGGATCAGGTCCGCGCGCTCTTCGGGCGTCATGGCCACGACGCGGTCGCGCGCCGGCTGGGCCGCGCCGCCGTGCCACAGCACGGCTTCCAGCAGGCTGCGGGCGCGCCCGTCATGCAACCAGGTGGCATTGGGATTCACGGTCTTGGTCAGGCCGATGCCCCACAGCGGCGGGGTGCGCCATTCGCGGCCGTTGGCCAGCCCGTCGGTCACGCCGTCGGCCAGACCATCGCCCATGTCGTGCACCAGCATGTCGGTGTAAGGCCAGATGAGCTGGAAGCGATGCTCGGGCTGTTTGGCGTCGCGGCTGGTCACGTACTTGGGCACGTGGCAGGCGACGCAATTCGCTTCGTAGAACAGCTTCTTGCCGGCCAGCACGCGCGCGTCGTCGGCGTCACGCCGCTGCGGCACCGCCAGATTGGTGGAATAGATGGTGACGAAGTCCATCAGTTTCGCCGGCACTTCCTCCGGGCCGAAGCGCGGCTGCGCGCCGTTCGGCATGTCCAGGCACTGCTTCTGCGCGGGGGTGCAGTCGCCGGAATGCTTGGGGAACAGGGGCGTGGACAGCCCCATGTCATTGGAGAAGGCGGCGGCGCTCTGCTGCTCTACCGTGGGCTGGCCAGCCTTCAGGTTGAAACGGCCCAGCACGCGGGCGCCGGTGCGCGCGTCGGTGACCCAGTTGGCCTTGCCCACGATCCCATCGCGCTTGTCCGCGCCCACGTTGGCCAGGATGTCGGCCTCGTGGATCGATTCCAGAAGGCCCAGCCCTATCATGGGCGGCGCCAGCCGCGGAGATATCTGCGTGTCGGCGCGCATGGGGCCGTAGCCCAGGTTCTCGATGCGGTACGTGGGCGCCATCAGCGTCGCGGTTTCGCCACCATTCAAGGCTACCGGCACGGGTTCGTACTCGATCTCCATGCGGCCTTCGACGGGCAGGCCGGCCACCGCGAAATTCTGTAGCTGCACGCCATAGACGGGTTCTGGCAGGGACGCGATTTCCGCGGCTCCCAGTTTGGGGTGGCCCCGGTCGGCGCCGGGCGGCACCGCCAGGCGCAGCAGCAGCGCCACCGCGTCCGTGCGCTCCAAGGGGTCGAACCCGGGCACCGTGCCGCGGCCGTCCTTGGTATGGCAGGCCTGGCAGGAGCGCGCGTTGAACAGCGGCCCCAGCCCATCGGACGCCTGCGTGGACGCAGGGGCGGACACCCAGTCCTTGCGGAACAGGCCGTTGCCGACCTGGAACTCCTGGCGTCCTTCAAAGCTCATGTTGGCCGACGGCTGCGAAAAGATATCGGCGTTGATGAACTTGTTGGTGGTGGCGGCGCCTGCCTGCATGGTCTCGAAGGTTTCCACCTTGGAGAAATCCCGCGTGGGCGCGGTGATGGCGGTGACGCGCTTACGATCTTCGGGCGTCAGGTCGTCACGCCCGGCAGTCCCTGCGGGTGAAGCAGCGGCGCCGGCGTGGGCCGACGCCGCCAGTACGGCGGCTAATACGAGTTTCACTTGAATACGGCGTCGGGTTTATCCAGGCTGTCGGAACCTTCGATGGCGACCTTGCCCAATTCCAGCAGCGTGATCACCCGCTCCAGGCTGCGGGTCTGGTCGACCAGGCGGTCGATGGCGGCCTGCACCACCGCATTGCCTTCCTTGTTGCCGTCCGCGATCATCTGGTCGTAGGTCTCGACGGTTTCGGCGCGCGTCTTCATGGCTTGCATGGCCGCGACCGTGGCGTCCAGCTTGGCGCGCACTTCGGCGTCCAGCTTGGCGTCCTTGGCCTTCACCAGCTCGGACAGGCTCGCGCCCGAGACCTTCTTGCCGTCGATGCGGGTGTACGTACCCAGGTACACGTTGCGTATGCCGATCTGGTCGTAATAGTGCGAGTTGTGCGTGTTGTCCGAGAAGCAATCGTGCTCTTCCTCGGGATCGTGCAGCATCAGGCCCAGTTTCATGCGCTCGCCCGCCAGTTCGCCGTACGACAGGCTGCCCAGCCCGGTCAGCATGGCGATCAGGCCCGCCTTGGGATCTTCCTCGACGGCCTTGCGCGCGGCGCCTTCCTTCTTCCAGTTGCCCGCCATTTCTTCCAGATCATTCACCAGCAAATCGGTCACCGCCTTCAGGAATTCAATACGGCGCTCGCAGTGGCCGCCCGTGCATTGCTTGGGATCGAAGTCCGTGTGCGGACGGTTGCCCGAATGCCGCTCCTGCGGCGTGCCCTTGCGGTCGGCGGGCGCCGCGCCAGTGCCGTTCAGGTCCTGGCCCCACAGCAGGAATTCGATGGCGTGGTAGCCCGTGGCCACGTTGGCTTCGTTGCCGTCGGCCTCGTGCAGCACTTCGGACAGCAGCTTGGGCGTGATCTTGCTGACGTCGACCGTCTTCCCGCCCACCGAAATCTTGGAGTTGGCGATGACGTTGACGGCGTAATAGGCATTCTGATCATTGTCGGTGCCGTAGGACGCGTCGACATAGTCGATCAGGCCCTCATCCAGCGGCCAGGCGTTCACGCGGCCTTCCCAGTCGTCGACGATGGGGTTGCCGAAGCGGTAGGCCTCGGTCTGCTGATAGGGCACGCGAGCCACGATCCACGCTTCGCGCGCGGCCTTCAGCGTCTCGGCGCTGGGCTTGGCGACCAGGGCGTCGATGGCGTCACGCAGCTTCTTGGCGGCGGCCAGCGAATCTTCGTAGCCCGCCAGCGCCAGGTCCGAATAAGTGGCGACCACGGCGCGCGGCTCGACGGCGGCATGCGCCGTTCCGCCGTACACCGTGGCGGCCAGCACCGCACCCAATAGCAACTTGCGCATCGACTTTCTCCTGTGATTGGAACGGATCCGCCCCCGCGGCGGACCTTCCCGACTACAAATTTTGTGGATGCGAGTGTAAACAATTTTCGTTTGATATTCAGGAGGAATTCAGATAGCTGACATTTTTTTGAATAGAAAAGTATGCTGCGGCGAAGCAGAAATCGGCCCTGCAGGCCTCCTTTCCCCTTTCCCGCCGCCCGCCATGGAACTCCGTCAACTCCGCTATTTTGTCCGCGTCGCCGAACTGGGCAGCATCGGCCGCGCCGCGCGCGACCTGGGCGTGGTCGCCTCGGCGCTCAGCCAGCAGATCAGCCGGCTGGAAAGCGAGCTGGCGACACGGCTGCTGACACGCAGCCCCACCGGCGTGACGCCCACGCCGGCCGGCACGGCCTTCCTGCGCCAGGCGCAATTGACGCTGCGGCACGCGGAAAACGCGATGGCGGCCGCGCGCGAGGCGCGTCTGGCCGGCACCGTGAGCATCGGGTTCGCCCCGACCACCGCGTCGCTCCTGGCCCGCCCGTTCTACGCCGCGATGGCCGAGCGTTATCCGAATGTGCGCCTGCATCTGGTCGAGGGGCTGTCCGGCAACCTGGGCGACCTGCTCAATGCCCGGCGCCTGGATCTGGCCGTGCTGTTTCAGAACGACAGCGCGCAGGGCCGCAGCGTGGTGCCCGTGCTGGACGAAAGGCTGTTCCTGCTGGCCCCGCGGGGCATGCTTGCGCTGCCCGACGGCGAACCCGCGCGCATGGAGCAACTGGCGGGATTGCCGCTGGCCGTCACCAGCAAGGCGCACGGACTGCGCGCCTGGGTCGAAGCCGCGTTCGAACGCGCCGGCATCGAACCGTGGATCGGCGTCGAGGTGGACGGGCTGACCACGTTGATGGACCTGGTGCAGTCCAACCCGATCGCAACGATCCAGCCCGGCGCCGCCGTGGCCCGCGTGGAGTCCGGCGTGCTCAGCATGCACCCGATCGACGACCCCTTCCTCTTTCGCCGCAACCAGATCTATTGCATCAGCGACGACGAACTGTCGCCCGCCGCCCTGGCGGCGCGCGTCGTGCTGCTGGACGTCATGCGCGCCCTCGTCCGCCACGGCGGCTGGCCCGGCGCAACCCTTCTGGATTCGTGATGCCCCCATGCCCCGGGCATGCCTAGCTGGCCGCTTTATCTACGGATAAATTGATCTGCATCAAGCCATGGCGCTGTGCGGTGGCGACCGACCTTCACGAATTCCGATGACTATTCCTACGCCACGCCCCGGGCATCTGGGCATTTCCTCCATGCGGCCGCATTGCTCCGACCAGGAATGGCAGGCCCGCGTGGACCTCGCTGCCTGTTACCGGCTGGTCGAGATCTACGGCATGGCCGACATGATGGCCAACCATATCTCGGCCCGCGTGCCGGGCGAGGACAACGCCTTCCTGATCAACCCCTACGGAATGATGTACGAGGAAATCACGGCATCCAGCCTGATCAAGGTCGACGTGGACGGCACCATCCTCGCCAAACCCGATTTCGGCGAGCTCGATTACGGCATCAACAAGGCCGGCTATGTGATCCACAGCGCGGTGCATGCCCACCGGCACGAAGTGGATTGCGTCATCCATACGCATAGCTGGGCGTCGATGGCCGTGTCGTCGCTGGAATGCGGGCTGCTGCCCCTGACGCAAACCGCGATGCGCTTCCTGAAGATCGGCTACCACGACTATCAGGGCGTGGTGCTCGGCACGGACGAGCAGGCCTCGCTGCTGCAGGACCTGGGCAAAGGCGAGGCCCTCATCCTGCGCAACCATGGCGCGCTGACCGTGGGGCGCACCGTGGGCGAAGCGTTCAACTGGATGCACCGGCTGGAACTGGCGTGCCGGTCACAGCTGGCGGCGATGGCGACGGGCGCACCCCTGCAGGCCGTGGCCGCGCCGGTGCTCGAGGAAACCTGGAACAACTATCAGCCCGGAACGCGCCGGCCCTACGGCGTGATGGAGTGGCCCGCGCTGCTGCGCAAGCTGGACCGGCTGGATCCGGGATACCGAGACTGACCCCTTCCGCATTTCCAGGCGCCGGCCGGCGTGGCGGCACGGCGCCATCGATGACACGACGATAACCACGCGAGGAGACAACATGAACACTGCCCGAGCCTTGCTCGTATCCGCGGCGCTGGCTGGCGCCTGTGCGGCCCCGCCGGCCCTGGCCGCGGACTATCCGGACCGGCCGGTGAAGGTCATCGTGGCGTTCTCGCCCGGCGGCACCACCGACACGCTGACCCGCAGCGTCACCCACACGCTGACGCAGAAGCTGGGCCAGCCCTTCGTCGTGGAAAACAAGCCCGGCGCGGGCGGCAACATAGGCACCGAATTCGTGGTGCGCGCCGCGCCCGACGGCCACACGCTGATCGTCAACTCGGTCGGCCCGATCGCCGTCAACCCCACCTTGAACAAGCTGCCGTACGACCCTCTGACCGATCTGGTTCCGATGGTGCAGATCGCCACCGTGCCCAATGTGCTGGTGGTGCCCCCGTCCTCGCCCGCCAAGGACATCCAGGGCTTCCTCAAATATGTGAAGACCGCGCGCCAGCTCAACTACAGCTCCACGGGCGTGGGCACGTCCTCGCACCTGTCCAGCTACATGCTGATGGACGAGCTGAACGTGAACGCCACGCATGTGCCGTACAAGGGCGCGGACGCGGTCAACGATCTGCTCGCCGGCCGCATCGACTTCATGTTCGCCACCATCCCGTCGGTGATCGGCCACATCCGTTCAGGCAAACTGCGGGCCCTGGCGGTCAGCACGTCGCAGCGCTCCGCCACCCTGCCGGACCTGCCCACCATTGCCGAATCCGGTTATCCGGGCTTCGACGCGGGGTCATGGTTCGGCTTCTTCGCCCCCAAGGGCACGCCGCAACAGATCGTGGACACCGTGAACCGCGAGGTCAACGCCACCCTGCCCGCGCTCAATGAACAGATGCTGCGAGAGGGCGCCGAGCCGGTCGGCGGCACGCCCGGGCAATTCGCCGCCTTCATCAAGCGCGAACATGACAAGTGGGCAGTGCTGGTGAAGCAGTTCGATCCCCAGGCCCACTGAGGCGCATCCGTCCAAACCAGTCCCCGCAGCGGCAACGCAGCGGGGACTTCGCCATTCATGCGCCCCACGCCTTCGTCACGGCGGGCGCCCCGGGGTTATGTCCCCTTGATTGGTGCGCCATGCACCAAAGTGGATCATCGAGGCACCGGGCTGACGCGCGGCGGCCTGGCGTGTCATAGGAAGACGCGGTCGTGCAGAAGTTGGCACGGGTTTTGCTTGATGACTGGTATGCAAGCTTGTCCACAAGCGCCACTCATCTCGCAGACCAGGAGTTCCCCATGATCAACCGCAACGCGTCCTATGCCTTCAACGCCACCCGCCGCCGGCTGATCCAGGGGGCAGCGATGGGCGCCGCGACGCTGGCGGCGCCGGCACTGGCCCGCGCGCAATCCGGTCCGGTCATCCGCATCGGCTTCTGGCCCGTCGCGGCCGGCCTGCCCTTTTACGCGGCGATCGAAAAGGGCTATTTCAAGGAAGCCGGCCTGAACGTCGAGCCGCTGAAGTTCGCCGGCGCGCAGCAGGTCATGGAAGCCATGCTGGCCGGCCGCGCGGACGGCAGCGCCAACGGCACGGGCTCGGCCAACCTGGCCATCGGCGAAATCGCCTCGCCCGGGCTGTTCAAGATTTTTGCGTCCAATCCCAGCAACGCCAAGAACGTGCTGGACGAGTTCATCGTCGCGAAAGACAGTCCCATCAAATCCATAGCAGACCTCAAGGGGAAAAAGGTCGGATCTGGACCCGGCATCCAGAATTCCACGCTGGCCAAGGCAGTACTGGAGCGCGCCGGCGCAACCGGAGCAACCGTGGTCGAGCTGGCGATCAGCCAGCACGTCGCCGCGGTTGCCGCCGGCCAGTTGGATGCGTGCTACACGCTGGAGCCCACGGGCACGGTGGGCCGCCTGAACGGCACCACCCGCGTGCTGGAAACCGGCGTGATCGCCAAGTACGTGCTGGGCGATCCCATGGCGCCGTGGTTCGGCGGATCGGCGTCGCTGACCACCGCCTTCCTGAAAAAGCATCCGGAAGAAAGCCGGAAATTCATTGCCGCCTACGCGCGCGGCATTGAACTGATCCGCACGAAGCCGCAAGAGGCGCGACCCTTCATGAAGGGCTATACCGCCATCGAAGGCCCGATGACCGAGGAAGTGCCGCTGGCCGCGTACACGCTCTATAACGAGTTCACGCCCAGCGACATCCAGTACTTTCAGAAATTCTTCGACCTCTTCACCGAGAAGGGCATTTTCGCGCAGAAGGTCGACGTGCCGGCCATGCTTTACAAGGGCTGAGCCATGAGCGCAACCACCGCAAGCACCATCGCCTCGGCCGCCGGCGCCCCCGCGTCGAAACCGCCCCGCCGGTTCGACGCCTCGCGCCTGCTGCCGCTGATCGGCCCGCTGGCCCTGTTCGTGGTGTGGGACCTGGTCGTGCGCCTGCAACTGGTCAGCCCCGTGCTGCTGCCCACGCCCAGCGCCACCGTCGTCGCGCTGATGAAGGGCATGGCGGGCGGTCCGCTGCTGGGCGACTTCCTGTCCTCGTTGAACCGCACCTTGCAGGCCTTTCTGATCGCGGGCGTGATCGGCGTGCCGCTGGGCGTGCTGCTCGGCAGCAACGAAAAAGCCTATCGCAGCGTGGAGTTCCTGATCGATTTCTTCCGGTCGACGCCCTCTTCCGCGCTGATCCCGCTGTTCCTGATGATCTTCGGCGTGACCGACATGAACAAGATCGCCATCGCCGCGTTCGCGGCCGTGCTGGTGATCCTGTTCAACAGCGCCTATGGCGTGATCAACGCGCGCAAGCAGCGTGTCATGGCGGCCCGCGTCATGGGCGCCTCGCGCTGGCAGATCTTCAAGGACGTGCTGATCTGGGAAAGCATGCAGCCCACCTTCGTGGGCCTGCGCAGCGGCGTGTCGATGGCGCTGGTCATCGTGATCGTGGCCGAAATGTTCATCGGCTCGGACAGCGGGCTGGGCAATCGCATCATCAATGCGCAGCAGGTCTTGAACGTGCGCGAGATGTACGCCGCCATTCTGGCGGCCGGCGCGCTGGGCTATGTGCTGAACATTCTCTTTCTTGTGCTGGAAAAGCGCGTGGTCCATTGGAGCGGCCGATAATGCCCACCGTCATCAATCCCGTCATCGCGCCCGGCCCCGCCAGCGCGCCCTTCGCGCCTGGTCCGCTGGGCACGCACATCACGATCCGCGGGCTGACCAAGTACTTCGCGGGCTGGCCGCTGTACGAAGACTTCAATCTGGACATCCCCAAGGGCAAGATCGTCTCGGTGTTCGGGCCCAACGGCTGCGGCAAGTCCACGCTGATCAACATGATCGCCGGACTCATCCCGATCGACGCCGGCGAGATCCTGTTCGACGGAAAATCGCTGGCGCAGACCAAGATCGGCTATGTCTTCCAGAACTACCGCGAAGCCATGTTCCCGTGGCTGCGCACCATCGACAACATCGCCTACCCGCTGCGCCTGGAAGGCCGCGGCAAGGCCGAGGTGGATGCGCGGGTCGAAGAACTGGTCGCGTCGTTCGACGTCAAGTTCGACCTGAACCGCTATCCCTACGAGCTGTCCGGCGGGCAGCAGCAGACAGCGTCCATCATGCGCGCGCTGGCGCCCGGACCCGAGGTGCTGTTCCTGGACGAGCCGTTTTCCGCCCTGGACTTCGAGATGACGCTGTTCATCCGCGAAAAGCTGCAAGAGGTCTTCATGCAGACCGGCACCACCATGCTGCTGGTCTCGCACGATCTGGAAGAGGCCGTCTACCTGGCCGACCAGGTGCTGCTGCTGACCAAGCGGCCCACCCGTGTCGCGGAGATCCTGGACTACGGCGACATTCGCCCGCGCACGGTGGACACGCTGTCCGAACCCAGCTTCATCCAGATGAAGAAACTGAGCCTGGAAATCTTCCAGCGCGAAGTGCGCAAGTAACCCTTTGAGTGCACCGGGAGAGTCCCATGACCCAGGAAACCATCGATCAATACGTGCGCAGCGCGCTGGCGCTGTCGGGGTACGCCCTGCGCGAGGCCACCACGGCGGAAGTCGTGCGCCAGTTCTCCCGCATCCACGACATTGCCGCGAACTTCGTGGACGAGCCGTTGCCCGTCGAACTGGAATCCGCCTCGGTGTTCCGCCCGTGAGCGGCCCCGCCCACGACATCGCGCGCCAGATCCGCAGCGGCGAACGCACCGCGACGGCGGTGCTCGACGCCACCCTGGCGCGCGTGCGCGAACGCGACCCGCGCTACAACTGTTTCACCGCCGTCACCGAAAGCCGGGCGCGGCTGGAGGCTGCCGCGATCGATGCGCGTCGAGCTCGCGGCGAAGCGCTGCCGCCGCTGGCGGGCGTCCCTTACGCCGTGAAAAACCTGTTCGATATCGCCGACGAAGTCACGCTGGCCGGCGGGCGGGTCAATGCGTCCAATCCGCCCGCGCGCCGCGATGCGGCGTTGGTCGAGCGCATGCGGGCAGCGGGCGCGGTGCTGATCGGCGCGCTGAACATGGACGAACACGCCTACGGCTTCACCACCGAGAACACGCATTACGGCGCGTGCCGCAATCCGCACGACATCAGCCGTATCGCAGGCGGTTCGTCCGGCGGCAGCGCCGCCGCCGTGGCCGCCGGCATGGTGCCGCTGACGCTGGGTTCGGACACCAACGGATCGATCCGCGTGCCGGCCTCGCTGTGCGGCGTGTTCGGCCTGAAGCCCACCTACGGGCGGCTGCCGCGCACCGGGTCCTTTCCCTTCGTCGGCAGTCTGGATCACCTGGGTCCGTTCGCGGCCAGCGCCAGCGACCTGGCCGCCGCCTACGACGCGCTTCAGGGCCCCGATGCCGACGACGTTGCCTGCGCGCAGCGGGCGTGCGCGCCGGTGCTGCCCACGCTCTCCGACGGCGCCGGCGCATTGCGCGTGGCGGTGCTGGGCGGCTACTTTTCGGAATGGGCCGGTCCCCAGGCCCGCCGCGCCGTGGAAATCGCGGCGCGTGCCCTGGACGCCACCGATATCGTCGAACTGCCGGGCGCAGCGCAGGCCCGGGCGGCCGCGTTCATCATCACCGCGGCCGAAGGCGGCGCGCTGCATCGCCGCAAGCTGGTCACCCACTACGACTACTACGAACCCCATTCGCGCGACCGGCTCGTGGCCGGCAGCCTGGTGCCCGCGGCGTGGGTGCAGCAGGCGCAGCGCATCCGCCATCGCGTGTATCTCCAGGCGCTGGCGCTGTTTGAACGATACGACGTGCTGATCGCCCCCGCCACGCCCGTCTCCGCCACGCCGGTCGGCGCCGACTGGCTGACGCTGGCCGGCAAGGAACTGCCGGCGCGCGCCAGCATGGGACTGCTGACGCAGCCGGTCTCCGCCATCGGCCTGCCCGTCTGCACGGCGCCGACCTGGCCCGGACTGGAGCAGGACGGCCATCTGCCGCTGGGCGTGCAGTTGATCGGCGCGCCCTGGCGCGAAGCCGACTGCCTGCGCGCCGCGCATGTGCTGGAGCTGGCCGGCGCGGCGCATTCCCGCCCGATCTGAACCGCCGCGCTCGGACCGCCAGGTCCGTAGCGCCACGTCTGTACCGCAACGTCATAAGGCCACGACATGGACACCGCTTTCGCCGCCATCGATATGCCGCGCACGCTGGCCGACAGCGCGTACAGCGCGTTGAAGCGCGACATCCTGGATTTCCGGCTGGCGCCGGGTGACCGGTTCACCGAAACCGAGATCGCCGAGCGCTTGCAGGTCAGCCGGACGCCCGTTCGCGAGGCGCTATTCCGCCTGGAACGCGAAGGCTACCTGGAAGTCCGGCAGCGTAACGGATGGCTGGTCAAGCCGCTGGACTTCAACACGCTGGATCATTTCTATGAGCTGCGCAGCGTGCTGGAAACGGCCGCCGTGCATGCGCTATGCGCCCCCGAAGCGGGGCCCGACCCGATGCGCGCGCTGCAGCATCTGGCGGATATCTGGCTGGTGGAGGAAAGCGAACAATCGACCGATTGCGAGTGGCTGGCCGACCTGGACGAGCGCTTTCATATCGAGCTGGTGGCGTCCGCGGGCAACCCCGAGATCGCCCGCGTGCATCGCGCCGCCACGGAACGCATCCGCATCGTGCGCCGGCTGGATTTCACGCAGCCGGAGCGTATCGGCAAGACCTATGAAGAGCATGGCGCGATCCTGACCGCCGTGCTCGCGCGCGACGCCGCGCGTGCGGCCGGGCTGCTGCGGACCCATATCCAGGACAGCCAGAACGCGGTGCGCAAGATCACGCTGCACCGGCTGTATTCCACACGCCGCGCAAAAGCCGCGTGAGAGCAGCCCGCGTCCTGCGCCGGGCCTGGACCCGGGCGTGAACCCTCAACCCGCGCGCAGCCAGCGGTGAAGCACGCGCGAGATGACGGGAATGCAGACAAATACCATGATGGGCGTCAGGATCACGCTGGTGATCAGGACGCGCCAGAACACCGGCAGGATGCTCAAGTGCTCGCTGACCAGGATAGAGAACACCAGCAGCACCGGAAAATAGGCCAGCCAGATGCTGACGGCCTGCTTCCAGCGCGGCGGGGCATTGGGCGCGGCACTGGCTTTGGGCGCGAACCAGCCCTCGGTGCCGCTTACCCGATGTTCGTGGCTGGCGCGCACCAGGCTGGCTCCGCGTTCCAGCCACATGCGGCGCGGCAGGGATTTTTCCCAGCGGTTCAGGCTGGCCGCGTCGGTAAAGCGCAGCACGATCTGGTACTGGTCGCCGCCTTCGGGCGGTTGCAGCACCCCGGACCCGAGAAAGCCGGGAAAGCCCGCCGCCAGGATTTCACCCTGGCGCATCCAGGACAGAAAATCGCTATAGCGCTCGGGCGCGATGTGCCGCGTCACCAGCATGGTGACCGGGGCCGAAACAGCGGAACTGGACATGGTGGAACTCCTGGGCAGCGTGCAGCTTGTTATGCAGTGTTTACCCTAGCAAGCCGCATGCCAGCTTCGCGACGCGGCGTTTCCCGGGCGATCGCCGCGTCAAGTCCACCGTGGCGGACAATTCGCGCACCGCTGCACACACCATATCGGTGATTACCCCAACAAAAGCACCATCCTGGTGCATGAACGGAGATGAAGCAATGGACATCAATCTGCCCGAAGTCGTGGCTGAAGTGACCGAGGCGTTCGAGCGCTACGAAGCGGCGCTGGTCGCCAACGACGTGAGCGTGCTGGACACCCTGTTCTGGAACAGCCCGCACACCCTGCGCTATGGCGCCAGCGAGAACCTGTACGGCTATGACGCGATACGCGAATTCCGCGCCGGCCGCTCGCCCCAGGGCTTGGCCCGCCGCGTGCTGCGCACCGCCATCACCACCTATGGCCGCGACTTCGCCACCGCCAATCTGGAATTCCAGCGGGACGGCAGCGCACGCATCGGCCGCCAGAGCCAGACCTGGATGCGCACCCCCGAAGGCTGGCGCGTCGTGTCCGCCCACGTCAGCCTGATGACATGAGACTGTCATCGGTCCGCGCCACACTCACCACCCGGCCCGGACATGACAATATGCGCAATCGCGCATTGAGCCCGCCACCGACCGGGTCTACACTGGCCGTTCCTTTTCCCGTTGGAGCCATCGCCCATGAGCACATACAAGATTGCGGTTTTTGTCGGAAGCCTGCGCGCTGCCTCGGTCAATTTGCGCTTGGCCCGTGCGCTGGAAAAGCTGGTTCCGGCCGACTTCAAGTTCGACTATGTGAGCCTGGGCGACATCCCCCTCTACAACCAGGACAACGAGAACAACCTGCCCGCGCCGGCCGCCAAGCTCAAGCAGCAGATCGCCGATGCGCAAGGCATCCTGTTCGTGTCGCCCGAGCACAACCGTTCGTTGCCGGCCGCGATCAAGAACGCCATCGACTGGGGTTCGCGTCCGTGGGGCCAGAACTCGTGGCCGGACAAGGCCGTGGGCATCGTCGGCGCCTCGCCCAGTGCCGCGGGCACGGCGATGATGCAGCAGCACCTGCGCAATATCCTGGCCGCCGAGGGCGCCAATACGCTCAGCACGCCGGAAGTGTTCCTGCAATACACCGAAGGCCTGGTCGATGATCAGTTCAACATCACCAACGAAGGCACCCGCAAGTTCCTGCAAGGATGGGTCGACCGCTATGTGGCCTGGGTCAAGAAAATGAATGCCTGATTGCCGCCGACGCCGGTTCGGGGCGCCACCCCGGACCGGCGCCGATCGCCCGCTCTACCTCCGGGCGATCAAGCCCCCCGATACGTCGGGGGGCTTTTTTTTCGCGGCGCGGGAACTTATCCCCTTCAACTGTGGAGAAAGGTGAGGACAGCTTTGGGGCAGCCCCAAAATCCCCTTACCCGCCAAGCACTTGCATGGCCCGGTCAAAAAATGCGCAATCGTGCTTTTGGATGAGTTTTGGCGGAGTTATCCGCCCGGCCCCGGCCCGTTCGGCCAATCCAGTCCGGGAATTGACGCCTTCTGTGGATTTGTCCCCGCCTTCTGTGGAAAAGCATGAGGACAGCATGAGGGCAGGTCCAAAATCCCCTTCCATATCAACACGCTGCAAGGGGTGGTCAAGAAACGCTCAAACACCCTGCGCGGGGGTCGAGGTTGTCCCCGCCAAATGTGGATAAGCCTGAGGACAGCCTGCGGGCAGTCTCGAAAAACCCTGCTGCGCCAAGGACTTGGAGCCTGCGCTCAAGGAACGCTCAGGGGCGCGTCGACGCCGCGGCGCCCAGCCGGCCCGCATGGCGTTGGAAAAGATCGGACAGGCTTGTCCCCATGGAATGTGGACAAGCCTATGAACAGTCGGACAACAAGTCGATAAAAGCCTTATCCGACAATCACTTGGAAGGGGCGCTCACGAAATGACCAGCACCGTGAATCACTCGTCCCCTTCCAGCCGCATGCCGATCTTCATTCCGACCTGCCAGTACGCCACCTTGCCGTCCTTGATGTGGCCACGCACCTCGGTGACCTCGAACCAATCCAGGTTGCGCAGGGTTTCGGACGCGCGCGCAATGGCTTGGGAGATTGCATCATCGGTGGACTTGGTGGAAGAGCCCACCAGTTCGATTTGCTTGTAGACATGATTCGACATAGCTCGTCTCCGCTAAGGGGGTGAGTCGTGAACCGTCGGTGCGCTGGCCTTGTTCCGGCGCTTACGACCGGCAATCCATTCGAACACACAGGATACCCTCACGGCGCTAGAGTGGTGTTACGAGTTCCGTCCCACGGTCTCGCCCGGGATCCGGTGGCGGAATGCGCTTTGCAACGCATGGCAAAGGAGGCCACCATGCCTGAACGAAAAACCCTGGAACGCGCCGCGCGCGACAAGCGCCAAGGCAAGTCCGCATCCACGCAGGCAGGAGAATTCGTGCACGAGGAGATCGACCGTGTGCGCGAAGGCAAGCACGGCGTGCGGTCCACCAAGCAAGCGATCGCCATCGGCCTGTCGAAGGCCCGCCGCGCCGGCGTCAAGCTGGCCACCCCCAAGAAGGCCAGCGCCGCCACCAAGCGCAAAGCCGCGCAGGACAGCCACGCTGCCCATGACGGCCACGCCAAGTCGGCCACGCGCGCCAAGGCCGCCACCAAGGCCTTGAAGAAAGAAAGCGCCAAGCCCGTATCGGGCGCGGCACTGTCCCGCAACGCCAGCAAGACCGCCAGCAAGCGCTCGGCGGCCGACCGTTCGGCCGCCGCCAAGAAGGCCGCGGCCACCAAGGGCGCGGCGGGCCGGTCGGCAGCCGCCAAGAAGGCGGCGCGCACGCGCGCGGCGAACAAGCGGGCGGGCGGTCAGCATCACGCCGCGCATTGAGCGGACGCGCCTGGGGGTAACGGCGCTTGCGGCTATCCGGCGTCGAAGACCTTGAAGCGCTCTTGCAGGAACTCCCGCAGGCGTCTGACGGCCGGCGACAGCAGCATGCGGTGGACGCACAGCAGATACAGCGGCGATGGCTCGCTGACGTAGCCCGCCAGCACCTCGACAAGCCGCCCAGCCCGCAGATCCGTCAACACGTCGTAGCGTGACTTGTACGCCACCCCATGCCCCGCCAGCGCCCAGCGGCGCACCAGGTCGCCGTCGTCACCGACACGGTCGCCCTTGACGGGCACGGTAAGGCTCGTGCCATCGCGCTCGAACGTCCAGCGGTCGTGCAGCGTCTCGCCCAGCACGAAGGACAGGCAGTTGTGGCGGCGGAGGTCCGCGGGCGTCTGCGGCACGCCATGACGGGCCAGGTAGGCGGGCGACGCGCAGACCACGCGGCGGTTGTGTTCGGCGAGCGGCAGCGCCACCAGTCCCGAATCGTTCGGCGTGCCGTAGCGCACGGCGATGTCGACGGGCTGGCGGTACAGGTCGGCCAGGCGGTCGCTGATGCGCAACTGGAAGCTGACGCGCGGATGCTGCTGCTGGAATTCATCCAGCCAGGGCAGCAGGACATGCCGGCCCAGGTCAGACGGAACGGACACGGACAAGGTGCCGGAAATATCCGTCTTGTCGCGCGCCATCGCGTTCTTGCCGGCTTCCAGCGAGGACAGGGCCGACCGCGCATATTCCAGATAGCGTTCGCCGTCGCTGGTCATGCGCAGGCTGCACGTGGACCTGACGAACAGCCGCGTCTCCAGCGCGAGTTCCAGACGCTTGAGCGCGGCGCTGGCCACCGCCGGCGTCAGGTCCAGTTCACGCGCGGCCGCCGAAAAACTGCCCAGATCCGCCGCCGCGACGAAAATCCTCAAGTCCTCGAATCGGACCATTCCCGCCTCATTTTCAAAAAAATATTGAAACTGCCTGCGATGCTAGCCCGTTTTTCGCAGACGCGGACTAGGTAATCATGCAGCTATTCCCCCGACACGCATGGAGTCATCGCATGAAAATCGAACTCAAGGGCAAGAAGGCGTTGGTCACCGGGTCGTCCGGCGGCATCGGCCTGGCCATCGCCATCGGCTTGGCCGAGGCCGGCGCGCAGGTGGTGCTGCACGGGCGCAACGCGGACAAGCTGGCTCAGGCCGCCCAGACACTCGCCCAGCAAGCGCCCGGCGCCCAGGTCAGCACCGTGCAGGCCGACGTGGCAACGGCGGATGGCGCCGCCTCGATATGCGCCGCGCATCCCGACGTCGACATCCTGGTCAACAACGCCGGCTATTTCGCACCCAAGTCCTTCACGGAAATCACGGACGACGACTGGCAGACCATGATGGACACCAACGTCATGAGCGGCATCCGCCTGTCGCGCTACTACCTGCCGCGGATGATGGCCGCCAACTGGGGCCGCATCGTCTTCATCTCCAGCGAATCCGGCGTGCAGATCCCCGCCGAAATGATCCACTACGGCGTCAGCAAGACAGCCCTGCTGGGCGTGTCGCGCGGTCTGGCCGAGTTGACCGCCGGCACCGGCGTCACGGTGAACGCCGTGCTGCCCGGCCCTACCCGTTCGGAGGGCGTAGCGGACTTCTTCGCCGAAATGGCCAGGGAACAGGGCGTCAGCCAGGCGCAGATGGAGCGCGACTTCATCGCCCAGCACCGCCCCACGTCGCTGCTGCGCCGCCTGGCCACAGTCGAGGAAGTGGCCAACATGGTGGTCTACACCTGCTCCGCGCAAGCCTCCGCCACCAACGGCGCCGCGCTGCGCGTGGACGGCGGCGTTGTCCGCTCCATCATCTGAACCGCACCCGAGTCCCTCCATGAAAGCCATCGCCTACTTCAAGAACCTGCCCGCCGACAACGCCGAAGCCCTGCAGGACATCACCGTCGCCGACCCCACGCCGGGCGACCATGACCTGCTGGTGGACGTGCACGCCATCTCGGTCAACCCGGTGGACGTCAAGATCCGCGCCAACCGCAAGCCCAAGGACGGGCAGCCCGAGATCATCGGTTGGGACGCCGCCGGCATCGTGCGCGCCGTCGGCCCCAGGACCAGCCTCTTCAAGCCCGGCGACCGCGTCTGGTATGCCGGCGCCCTGACGCGCCCCGGGGCCAACAGCGAACGCCACGTCGTGGACGAGCGCATCGTCGGCCACATGCCCAAGAGCCTGGATTTCGCGCAGGCGGCCGCCCTGCCGCTCACCACCATCACCGCATGGGAATTGCTCTTTGACCGCCTGCGGGTATTGGACAACGCCGCGCCCAGCCAGCGCAGCCTGCTGGTCATCGGCGCGGCCGGCGGGGTGGGCTCGATCCTGGTGCAACTGGCCCGCCAACTGACCGGACTTACCGTGATCGGCACGGCCTCGCGGCCCGAGACGCAGGCCTGGGTGCGCGACCTGGGCGCGCATCACGTCATCGACCACGGCAAGCCGCTGACCGATGAGCTCAAGCGCATCGGCTTCGGCCAGGTCAGCTACATCGCCGGCCTGAACCAGACCGACAAGCACTTCCCGCAGATGGCCGAAGCCATCGCCCCGCAAGGCAAGATCGCGCTCATCGACGACCCCGCCGCCATCGACGTGCGCCTGCTCAAGGGCAAGTCGGCCTCGCTGCATTGGGAATTCATGTTCGCGCGGCCGCTGCACGGCACGCCGGACCTGATCGCCCAGCACGAACTCCTGACCGAGGCGGCCCGTCTCATCGACAACGGCACCTTGCGCACCACGCTGGGAGAGCACTACGGCAAGATCAATGCCGACAACCTGCGCCGCGCCCACGCGTTCCTGGAAAGCGGCAAGGCGCGGGGCAAGATCGTCCTGGAAGGGTTCTAGGGATCAGGCAATACGCGCGGCTGGCGTCAGCCGCGCGCGTCGCGCCTGGCGCGCGCGTGCGGGTCGCCGATCTCGGATTCCAGTTCGGCGATCAGCCACTCGAACCAGCCATTCTCGGTGCGGGCATACACCACGGCGGCCGGCGTCTTGCCTTCGCGCCAGCCCGGCTGATGCGTGTCCATCCACGACGACAGGCTCTTGTGCGGCGCCAGCAGGCCGGACATCCATGACCACAGGTAGTCGGGCACGTTTCGGCGGAACCCTTTCGCGCTGGCGTAGATGGTCGGCTCCAGCGGCAGGTTGCCGGAGCGGGCCAGCTTCGCTTGCACCCGGCGCAGCGTCTCGGCCGCGGCCTGCAATTGTTCGGTGCTGAGCTTTTTCACGTAAGGACTCCTAGTCTTGGTTTGACCGGATTATCACCGGAGCGCGCGGCGCGCACCAAGCCCTGCATGCAGCGCCACGCCAGCGCGTCACGCGCCGCGCGGCGGCATCAGCCCGAACAACGCGGTTGCGCTGAAACGCTCGCCGGGCGCCAACACCCGCATGCCGGTCCGGCTATCGCCGTCAGCCGCCAGATTGAAGGCATCCGCCACGTTGGTGACCGGCTCCACGCAAAGAAAATCGGCGCCCGGCGCCGTATACACGACCAGGTGCGCGAACGCGGGATCCGCGTGCAGCGCCAATTCGTGGCCATCCGGCCAATGCAGGGCCGCGCGACCTCCCCATTGCGACAGGTAGGTGTCGCAACCCGCGGCGGACTGGCGCAGTTCGCGCACGTGCGCGACCTGGCTGCCCGAGGGCAAGCCTGCGGCATCGGACGGCCAGATGCGCCGCGCGTGCAACGTCACCCGCTGGGCCGTGAAGTAAGGATGGATGCCCATTCCGAACGGCATGGGCGTGTCGCCCTGGTTGGCGATGGCCAGCGTCAGGCTCAGCCCCCGCCCGTCCAGCCGCCAGCGCTGCACGCATTCGAACGGCCAGGGCCAGCCTAGCACGCCCGCGGGCTGGTTCAGCACCAGGTCGATGCTGTCTTCGGTCCGGTTGCGCACCTGCCAGGCCTGAAACAGCCCCGCGCCATGGATCGCCTGCGGCCGGCCCGGCACGGACTGCAGGACATGCCGGGCGCCGTTGAAGCTGAACACGCCATCGCGGATGCGGTTGGAATACGGAGCCAGCGGATAGGACCCGGCGCGCGGCCATTTGCCTGCCGGCCATTCGGTGGCGGTCAGCGGCACGATCCAGTCGTGCGCGCCCGAGGACAGCCGCGTCAGCCGCCCGCCGCCGCCCGGCGCGAACTCGGCCCGGTGCGCGCCGCTGGCGATACAAACGCGCTCGCTGGCGTCCAGCACGGCGGGAACGGCAATATCCGGCATGGTTCCAAGGCTCCTGCGGCATCGAAGGTGCCGCGACGTGCGATTGTGCCCGTCCGCGCGCGCCTACTGCAAGTTCGGCGGCGGGCCGGGGAGCGCGGAAAAAAGGCAAGTGCTACATCCATCCACCCACACGCCGCAGTTCCCACCTCGCCCAATACAATCATCGGCACGAATTCAGCGCGCGGTCATGCCGTGTGCGAATGGACATCCACCATGCCGCTCAAGCCTTCAGACTTCTATCGGACACACCTGGCGGCCATGCATCGGGAATTGCTTGCCCACCCGATCGCTCGTACCTATTTCAACGGCGCCGCCATCCGCTTCGATGGCATAGAACTGCTTCCCAACGACCATTTTGAACTGCCGTTCGGCACCCTCTCCACAATCGAGTTCGCACACCTGTTCTCGGTGTTCGACCGAAGCCGTGTCCATCAACAACCTGTCAAGAATGCCGTGCAGGACGCACCGCCCGGACTGTATTTCACCGTGATCAACAATCACGTCATCCAGAGTCCGCATAAGAACCGGCTCGGCATCTACACAAACCAGCGCGGCGACTCCGGCCCTTTCATCGACGCCCTTCATGTGGATCACTACTTCTTGAACAAGCATCAAACGCCGGCCTCGCTTGGTGCGATAGCCTTCTCTCTGTGCGCGATAACGGCCCACCTGGCGGGCCTGTCCCAGGTATCGCTGGTGGCAGCGGGCGGGCGCGGACACGGCAACCGCTACATTGGTTACAAGGTCTGGCCGAAACTGGGCTTCGATGCGCCTGTGGATCCCGGCGAAATCGCCGACGCTCCTCACCTCGCGCATTGCGGCCGTGTTCAGGACATTCTCGCCGTCGACGTCGCCTGGTGGGAGGGTCTGGGTAGCCAACGCCTGATGACCTTCGACCTGACCGCCCACAGCGCATCATGGGGGAAACTGTTACGCTACATGCGTAGAAAACTCTCTTCCGGGAGACTTTCATGAGCAAGATTCTTACACCCCCAAAACGCCCCCCCCACAAGCACGCCCCGTCTTCGGAAAAAGCGGCGTCTGGTCGCGTCTTCAAGTTGTCGCTCAAAGATTCCCGCCCGGTCGATGCCAAGATGTGGGCACAGATGGAATCCGCCGCGCGAACTCCGCGCAAAGATGGGCATTACCCGGATATCGTCGAAGCGCCGGACGCCGTTATCTAGTCTTGCCAAAACAACCCGCCTACCCGGCGGGTTTGTTCTTTGGCCCCACGTAACGCCCCCGTCGCGCGCGTTTTTCTGGCGCGGATCGCAAAAAAAACAAACAAGCGCGAAATCCATCCGCCCCGGCGCCGCAGTCCCCATTCCGCCCCGATACAATCACGGGCATGAATTCAGCAATACAAAACACCGCCGCCGACGCCCTTGCGGGCCACACCCCCATGATGCAGCAATACCTCCGCCTGAAGGCGGAGGCCGGCCCCTTGCTGCTCTTTTACCGCATGGGCGACTTCTATGAGATGTTCTACGAAGACGCCGAGCGTGGCGCGCGCCTGCTCAACCTGACGCTGACCAAACGCGGCTCGTCCAACGGCATCCCGATCCCGATGGCGGGCCTGCCTGTCCACGCCATGGAACAGTACCTGGCGCGCCTGGTGGCCATGGGCGAGTCCATCGCGATCTGCGAACAGATCGGCGATCCGGCCGCGTCCAAGGGGCCGGTCGAACGCCGTATCGTGCGCATCGTCACGCCGGGCACGCTCACGGACGACGCGCTGTTGCCCGCCAAGGCGGACCGCGCCCTGGCCGCGGTGTTCGTCGGGGGCAACGCACGCGCCCCGCGCGCCGGGCTGGCCTGGCTGAATCTGGCCAGCGGCGAGTTCCATGTCACGGAGTGCGCGCCCGCTCAGCTCGAATCCGAACTGCACCGCATCGCGCCGGCAGAGATCGTCTGCGCCGACAGCGCGGAATTCGGCTTTCCGTTCGAAGGCGCCCGCTCCCGCGTACCAGACTGGCACTTCGAAAGCGACGGCGCGCGCGCGCACCTGCTGGCGCATTTCAAGACGGATACGCTGGCCGGCTTCGATATCGAAGACATGCCCGCCGGCATCTGCGCGGCCGGTGCCCTGCTGCGCTACGCCGCGCGTACGCAATCGCAGGCCCTGGCCCACGTGCAGAGCCTGTCGGCGGAACGCCCCGGCCAATATGTGCTGCTGGACCCCGTGACCCGCCGCAACCTGGAATTGACGCAGACGCTGTCGGGCGAAGACTCGCCGACATTGTTTTCGCTGCTGGACGGCTGCCGCACTCCCATGGGCAGCCGCCTGCTGCGCCGCTGGCTGCACCACCCCTTGCGCGAAAACGAACAGGCGCTGGGGCGCCAGCAGGCCATCTCGGCGCTGCTGGCGGGCCGCATGGACGTGGAACAGACCTTCGGCTCGGCGGGCCTGCTGGAAGCCCTGCGCACCGCGCTGAACGCTTTCCCCGACATCGAACGCATCGCGGCGCGCCTGGCGCTGCGTTCAGTGCGCCCGCGCGAACTGGCCAGCCTGCGCGACGCGCTGGAATCCCTGCCCGCGCTACGCGACCTGCTCGAACCGATGGCGGATTCGCCCTGGCTGGGCAAGCTGATTTCTCACCTGTCGGTGGATCCCGCGCTGGCCGCCCTGCTGGTCCGCGCCATCGCGGCGGAGCCCGCCGTGGCCATCCGCGACGGCGGCGTGCTGGCGCCGGGCTTCGATGCGGAACTGGATGAACTGCGCGGACTGGCGGCCGACGGCGGCGATTTCCTGGTCCAACTGGAAGCACGCGAACGCGAGCGCACCGGCATCAGCAATCTGCGCGTGGAATTCAACCGCGTGCATGGCTTCTACATCGAAGTCACCAAGGGCCAGACCGCCAAGGTGCCGGAAGACTACCGCCGCCGCCAGACACTCAAGAACGCCGAACGCTACATCACGCCTGAACTCAAGACCTGGGAAGACAAGGTGCTGTCGGCCCAGGACCGCTCGCTTGCCCGCGAAAAATGGCTGTTCGAGCAGTTGCTGGACGTACTGGCCGAACATGTCCGCCCCTTGTCCGACTGCGCCGCGGCGCTGGCGGAACTGGATGTGCTGGCCGCGCTGGCGGACCATGCGCGGCGCCACGACTGGATCGCGCCCGAGCTGTCCGAGCAGGCCGACATCGACATCGAGGCCGGCCGCCATCCGGTGGTTGAACACGCGATCGAACGCTTCACCCCCAATGGCTGCCGCCTGGACCCGGCGCGCCGCATGCTGCTGATCACGGGCCCGAACATGGGCGGTAAATCGACCTTCATGCGCCAGGTGGCGCTGATCGTGCTGCTGGCCCGCATCGGCAGCTTCGTGCCGGCGTCGCGTGCGCGCATCGGCAAGATCGACCGCATCTTCACCCGCATCGGCGCCGCCGATGACCTGGCGGGCGGGCGCTCGACCTTCATGATGGAAATGACGGAGGCCGCCGCCATCCTGTCGGCCAGCACGCCCAACAGCCTGGTCCTGATGGACGAAATCGGCCGCGGCACGTCCACCTACGACGGCCTGGCGCTGGCCTGGGCCATCGCCTGCCGGCTGCTGGCGCACAACCGCGCGCTGACGCTGTTCGCCACCCACTACTTCGAACTGACCCGCCTGCCGGCCGAGCAACCCGCGGCGGCCAACGTCCACCTGGCCGCCGCCGAATCGGCGGGCGGCATCGTCTTTCTGCACGAAGTGCGCGAAGGTCCCGCCAGCCGCAGCTACGGGATCCAGGTAGCGCAGCGCGCCGGCGTGCCCGCCGCCGTCATTCGCCAGGCCACGCGCGAACTGGAACGCCTGGAAGCCCAGGGCGCGCCCACGCCTCAGCTCGGCCTGTTCTCGGCGGCAGCCGAAGCCGACGCGCAGGCCTATGCCCAGGCCGAGCGCTCGGACGCCCTCGAGGCGCTGGACACCCTGCGCGACGAACTCGCCGGCATCGACCCCGACAGCCTCACTCCGCGCGAAGCGCTGGACGCCCTCTACCGCCTGAAGAAGCACCTCCAATGAACCTCGACCACCCCTTGCCGCTGCTGGGCAACCAGAGCCCCAACGACTTCATGCGCCGCTATTGGCAAAAGAAGCCGCTGCTGATCCGCCAGGCCATCCCGGCCTTCAAGCCGCCGGTCACCATCGCCGCCATCAAGAAGCTGGCGCGCCGCGACGACGTCGAGTCACGCCTGATCTGGCGCGAGAACGGCGAATGGCAAATGGAGAACGGCCCGTTCGCGCGCCTGCCCAAGGACAACGAAGGCGACTGGACCCTGCTGGTGCAAAGCGTGGACCTGCATAGCGACGCCGCCTCTGAACTGATGGGCCTGTTCCGCTTCATCCCCGATGCCCGGCTGGACGACGTGATGATCAGCGTGGCCAGCCATGGCGGCGGCGTGGGCCCCCATTTCGACAGCTACGATGTGTTCCTGCTGCAAGCCGCGGGCGAACGGGAATGGCGCTACGGCCGCCAGAAGGATCTGTCCCTGGAGCCTGGACTGCCGCTGAAAATCCTGAGCAATTTCCAGCCGGAAGAAAAGGCTGTGCTGGCGCCGGGCGACATGCTCTACCTGCCGCCGCAGGCCGCCCATGACGGTATCGCGGTCGGCGATGGCTGCATGACGATCTCCATCGGTTTTCGCGCGCCGACCCAGGCCACGCTGGCGCGTGGCCTGCTGGAAGCGGCGGCCGATCAGGTCATGGCCCGCGTCGGACTGCTGGGCGGCCCCTACGGCGAGCCGGCGCTGCCCGGCCCGAAGCTGTCCGCGGTCTATCGCGACCCCGCACAGCCTCCCGTGAACACCCCAGCGGCGTTACCCGACGGCCTGGTCGCCGCCACCCTGGAAACCGTCGAGAAACTGCGCTTCGACGATGCACTGGCCGCGCGCTTCCTGGGCTGCTGGCTGACCGAACCCAGCAACCTCAGCGTGTTCGATGCGCCCGAGGGCATGGACGTGGACCTGGAAGAAGACTGGCCCGCGGGCGGCCGTCTGGTGCTGGATCGCCGCAGCCGGATGCTGTATCGCGGCAAGCAGCTTTTCATCAATGGCGAGACCGCCATGGTGCCCGCGGAGGCCGCCCTGAAGCTGCTGGCCGATGCACGCAGCCTCGACTGTGCGGATGCCTCCTGCGCACGGCTCTCGGAAGACGCGCGCTCGTGCCTGGCCGACTGGCTGGATTCAGGCTGGATCCGCTATCTGCCCGCGTAGTATCTGGAAACCCTGGCGTATCTGTGTTGCACAGAAAGAAATCAGGTCTGTAAGCTTCGTCACATCAAGAAAGACATAACACGAAGCTGAAAGGTTTGTTGCCGTTGGGATGCTACCTCTATAACTTTCATACGCGATCGTGCCGGACCTTCCTGTAGCCTGAATTCTGGTTTCCCCTAACGGGTTTCAAGAGTCGTCATCTATAGGAGTCCAAATAATGATGAGCAAAACCTTGATTATTGCCTCGGTGCTGGCCGTCGCGCTCAGCGCTTGCAACAAGAAGGAAGATGCCCCGGCGCCCGCGACCACCCCGGGCGCCACCACGCCTGCACCGACCACCACGCCCCCGGCCACCTCCCCCGCGCCGGCGCCCACGCCGGGCACTACCCCTGGCGGCGGTTCGACCACCCCGGGCGGATCGACAACGCCCGCGTCGTAAATCTTCAGGCACGAACCCCCGCTCTGAAGACAAAAAACCCTGGCATGCCAGGGTTTTTTTACGCACGGTGGAATCAACAGCGAAAAAGGCCCGCAAGGGCCTTTTTCATTGGGCTCCGTTTGGAGCCAGAAAGCCCGCGAACGGGCCTTCGTGCCTACATCTTGTCCTTCAGCACGCTCAGCAGGCGCTGGGCGGTTGCACTGCTGTCGGGCGCGCCATTGGCGTCCAGCACCGTCACCGTGGTCTGTTCGCCGCTGGCGACCAGGTGGATGCGGTATTGCGGCGCCTGAGCCTTCTTGTCGCCCGAGAACATGCGGCTGAAGAAGCCCGGCTGGTCGATCTTCTCGCCCGTGTCGGTATCCACGTAGCGCACGAAGTAGTCGCCGGCCGAACGGTCGCGGTCTTCGACGGCGAAACCGCCGCCATCGAGCGCCACGCCAACGCGGCGCCATGCGCGGTCGAAGGATTCGCTGACGATGAGCGATGCGCCTTGTGCGCGGACGTCCTGCTGCACGGCAGGCTTTTGCGGCGAGGCTTCAGCCTGCTGCACCAGCTTGCGGGCGTTGTCGACGTCGGAACCCAGATAGACCATCATGCGGGCCAGCATGGCGGCGTTCAGGCCCGGATCTTCCTTGCCGTTCTGCCACTGCACCTGGCCGCCATCGGCGCCCACGCGCTTTTCGAGCATCTGACGATGGCTGACATAGACTTCGGTGTGGCCGTTGACGCGTTCGACGCGGGTGCGGAATTTCTCGCGCTCGCCGCTATCCCACGCCGATTCCAGCACCGCGCCCAGCGCTTGGCGCAGCCAGCTTTCCGGGATCTTGGCGCGGTTTTCGGCCCAGTCCGTTTCGATCAGGCCAGCCGAGGGATTGTTGCTGGCGACGGTAAAGCCGTTTTCGGTCCAGAAGTCGACCAGGCGCGGGAACACGTCTTCGGGCGGACGGTCGATGACCAGCCAGCGCAGATCACCGTCGCGCTCGACGCGCATGTCCTGGCGGCCCGGAAGCACATTGCTGGTCTTCGGAGCGGTGGCCTGAGCCTGGCCCTGCTGCTGGAACTGCGAGTACGTCGTCGAGCCCGAAGCGGGCGCGCGGTAGCGCGGATCGCTGTTCGCCTGGGTCAGATCCGGCGGGATGCTCAGAGGCTCTCCACGCTGGGTGACGGCGCTCTTGTAGTTGACGGATTCTTCATTGCCCAGGAATTCGTTGAGGTCGGAGCAGCCCGCCAACAACACCAGGGACATCAATGCCGACAAACCGGCATGACGCTTGTTCATACGTATCCTCACGATATTTAGAGCAGACCCGTTTCCTGGAGCGCGCCGCGCACCGTTGCATGATGCTGCGCCCCCAGTTCGACCAGCGGGAGCCGGTAGCCCAGTGCGCTGCGGCCCATTTCGGCCAGAGCCCACTTGACGGGGATGGGATTGGCTTCAACGAACAAAGCCTTGTTCAGACGCGCCAGGAACGCGTTAAGTTCACGAACCTTGGGCACGTTGCCAGCCAGGGCGGCCGCACAGAGCTCGCGCATGAGCTTGGGCGCCACATTGGCCGTGACGGAAATATTGCCGCGCGCGCCCAGCAGGATCAGGGCGGCGGCGGTGGGATCATCGCCGCTGAAGACCTGAAAGCTGGCGGGCGCTTCACGCAACAGCAGGCCGCCGCGAGCGATGTCGCCGGTGGCGTCCTTGATGCCGACGATGCCCGGCACCTGCGCCAGGCGCAGGACCGTTTCGTTGCTCATGTCGGCGACGGTGCGGCCAGGCACGTTGTACAGGATGGTGGGCAGATCGACGGCTTCCGCGATGGTGCGGAAGTGACGGTACAAGCCCTCTTGCGAGGGCTTGTTGTAGTAAGGAACGACCGACAGGCCAGCCTGCGCGCCCACTGCCTTGGCGTGGCGCGTCAGGTGGATGGCTTCGTCGGTGGAATTGGCGCCCACGCCGGCGATGACCGGGATGCGGCCCGCTGCGTGCTCGACCGCGACGCGGATCAGTTCCGCGTGTTCTTCCATGGAGACCGTGGGCGACTCCCCGGTGGTACCCACCACCACAAGTGCGTCGGTTCCTTCCTGGACGTGCCAGTCGATCAACGACCGGTAGGCAGCGTAGTCAAGGCTGCCGTCGGGCTGCATTGGGGTGACCAGGGCCACCATGCTGCCCTGGAAATTAACGCCTGCGGCGGATGCAGGGGATGCCATAAATGTAGGGCTCCAAAACCCCGCGGCGGGATGCCCCAGGGCCAGAATCAATGAAACCGCTGAGTTTAACGGATATTGGCTGAAATCTTACAGAAACCACTGAACGATTGTCGTTCCCAGCCCCAGTACCGGACGCATCAAAAGCCATAGCACGTCGGTGACCAGCAGGATGACGACGATCACCAGGCCATATGGCTCTATTTTCGAATACTGCCAGGCCAGCCGGTTGGGCAGCAGGCTGAACAGAATGCGGCCCCCGTCCAGGGGCAGGATGGGCAGCAGGTTCAGCGCCATCAATACAAGATTGACGTTCACGCCGGCCATCGCCATTTCAAACCAGAAGCTCTCCTGCAGGCCGGTTTCCATGAACAGGCGCAGCGACAGCGCCCACAGGATCGCCATGAACAGGTTGGCCGCGGGGCCGGCCAGCGCCACCCACAGCATGTCCTTCTTGGGACGGCGCAGGCGGCCGAAGTCCACCGGCACGGGCTTGGCCCAGCCGAACAGCATGCCCGGGCTGCCCAGCAGCTTGGAGGCCAGCAGAATCGCGACCGGCACCAGCAGCGTGCCGACCGGATCGATGTGCCGCGCCGGATTCAGGCTTACGCGCCCGGCCTGGTAGGCGGTGGGGTCGCCGAGCATGCGCGCGACGAAACCGTGCGCGGCCTCGTGCAGCGTGATGGCGAAGATAACCGGTATCGCGTAGACCGCAATGGTTTGGATGATGTCATTCATGGCGAACCGGATTGTAGATGAGCCGCGTGCCGGCAAGCGCCGGCACGCAAGGCAAGGCGGCGGGCAGGATCAGACAAGTCCTAGCGTGGCAGGGTCGCCGCGCCCGACGCGCACCACGACCGGATCGTCGCCGGTGAGGTCGATCACGGTGGTCGGCGATTGCGGGCAGGCGCCCGCGTCGATGATGGCCGCCAGGTCGTGGTCGTACCGTTCGCGGATGTCTTCGGCGTCGTTCAGCGCTTCGGATTCGTCCTTGGGAATGAGCGTCGTGGAGAGCAGCGGCGCCCCCACCTGCTCCAGCAGGCCCAGCATGACGGCGTGATCCGGCACGCGGATGCCGATGGTCTTGCGGGAAGGATGCGAGACGCGGCGCGGGACTTCCTTGGTGGCTTCAAGAATGAAGGTCCAGGGCCCCGGCGTTGCGGCCTTCAGCAAGCGGTACTGTTTGTTGTCGACGCGCGCGAAGTGGCCGATTTCGGCCAGGTCGCGGCACAGCAGCGTGAGATGGTGGCGTTCGTCCAGCCCGCGCAACCGGCGCAGCCCGTCGGCGGCGTTCTTGTCGTCGAGGCGGGCGACCACGGCATAACTGGAGTCGGTGGGCACAGCGACCAGCCCCCCGTCGTTAAGCCATTGGGCGGCCTGCTTCAGCAGGCGGGGTTGCGGATTTGCAGGATGAATGGAGAAATACAAGGCCATGGGATTATCCTAACATTCTTGAAGGCCGCTCAGGCGAGCGGCGATGCAAAATGGCGGTGACGCCGAACCGCCCGGAGAAACAGTATGCGCCTCGATGACTCGCGCGAAAGCGACAATGTTGAAGACCGCCGCTCCAGGGGCCCGCGGATCGGCGGACGCGGCACCATCGGGATCGGTACGATAGTACTTGCCTTGGTCGCCATGTATTTTGGTGTCGATCCCAACGTGGTCCTGCAGATGGCGGAAGGCCCCGCCACGCAGCAGGAAGAGCCCGCCACGCGCCCGCCCGCCAATGACCCCCAGGCCATCTTCGTGTCGAAGGTGCTGGGCGAAACCGAAGACGTCTGGTCCGCCATTTTCCAGAAAGAGCTGAACCGCCAGTACGTGGCGCCCAAGCTGGTGCTGTTCCGCGGCGCCACGCCCACCGCCTGCGGCACCGGCCAGGCCGCCATGGGGCCGTTCTACTGCCCCGGCGACAGCAAGGTGTATATCGACCTGGCTTTCTTCGACGAACTGCAGAACCGCTTCAAGGCGCCCGGCGACTTCGCGCAGGCCTACGTGATCGCCCATGAAGTCGGTCATCACGTGCAGCATCTGCTGGGCATTTCCGAGCAGGTCGACAGCCTGCGCCGCCGCAATCCCTCGCAGGCGAATGCGCTGTCCGTGCGCATGGAACTGCAGGCCGACTGCTTTGCCGGCCTGTGGGCGCAACGCGCCGACGCGGCGCGCAACATCCTCGAGGGCGGCGACGTCGAAGAAGCGCTGGCCGCCGCCACGGCCATCGGCGACGACCGCCTGCAAAAGCAAAGCCAGGGCTATGTGGTGCCCGATGCATTCACGCACGGCACCTCGGCCCAACGCGTGCGGTGGTTCAAGCGCGGCCTGGAGGGCGGCAGCCTCAAGCAATGCGACACCTTCGCGGCCAGTTCGCTGTAATGCGGCCAAGCGCTGCCAGGCACCCCGGCAGCCAGCCTTGTTGACTGTATATACATACAGCCAAAAGAGCCGGACCGTCTTCATCTTGTAAGATTACGCCCCCTCGCCGTGTTGCGCGCCCTTGCCCCGTCCGCCGGGCAGCGGGCGGCGCAGCGCATGCAAGAGCGCAAGTTTTTCTGGCGCGCACTTCCAAGACCCTAAATCAGTTTCCATGGCCAACAAGTTCGAACCGTTAATCACCGTTGATGAGGTGCAAGAGATCCTTGCCGAACCCAAGGAAACCGTAAAACCGATCCTCTGGGCTCCGAAGCCCGCCGCGGGCGCCAGCCAATGGATGGAGTTCACCAGTGCCTGCCGGGTCAAGGGCGAAGTCCGCGAAGACGTGATTTTCCGCACCATCTACCGCGGCGCGCGCACCGCCGTGCACGGCCAGGCCACCATCTTCCTGACGGAAGCGTTTTGCGCCAGCCTCTTCGTGGGGCCGCACCGCGTGTTCGGCGTGGACACGGACGATTCCTTTCATACCAGCCTGGTGGGCGCGGGCCGGCCGCAGTTCCGCAAGCCGCTCGCGGACCGCAGTCATGAACATATCTGGGTGGACGAAGGCGAGGGCTACGCCGAGCCTGTCGTGCCCGCCCTGCACACTATCGGCGCGCTGATGCAGTATTTCCTGCCGCGGGCGAATCTGACGCTCGCTGGCGGTTTCGCGCATCCCCTCAAAGGCCGCCAAATCGAACTGATCCTATGAGCAATTTCCTGGAAGCCTCCGGCTGGACCGTCCTGCCGGCGGGCGAACACGCCATCCGCGCCGTGGCGCCCATGACGCTGGGCCTGGATGGCCAGCACGCCGCCTTCTTCATCGCGCACCCGGACGACGCGACGTTCTACCTGACCGACGCCTGTGAGACCGCGATGCACGCGTCCAGCTACGGCATCGACCTGGCGGCCAAGCGCATCGATATCCTGAATGAAACGCCGGGCGTCAGCCTGGCGCACTTCGACCGGGCAGGCGCCATCGTCGCGTCGGGCCCGAACGAGCAATTGCAGGAAGCCTTGTGGGATGCCGTGAAGCTGGCGATGGCGCTGTCGTTCCAGTGCGCCAAATGGATGCCGCGGTTCAGCCAGCTCCGGTTCCGCGCCCAGGTGGGACGCGCGCTGGCCGAAGGCGTGGGCGTGAACCGGATGGTCAAGGGCGCCCGCGCGAAGGGCAGCAGCGGCCATACGGCGGACTTTGCATTCGCGGTGCGCGCGGCGGGCAGCACCGCATTGACCTACATCGAACCGATCGCCCTGAAAGCCGGCAAGAAAATGGACTGGACGCAGGTCTACCAGACCCACGGCAAGATGTCGGACGTGAAGATGGCGGACGCGCGCAACTCGCGCATGGTCATCCTGGAAGACGGCGCATCGGCCGAGGAATTCAAGAAGGCCGTGACGATTCTGGAGCAGTCCGCCACCGTGCAGACGCTGGCCAAGACCCGCGACTGGCGAGAAGTCTTTTCCGTCTAGGAACGCGTCAGGAAGGCATGTTCGTCAGGCCGTCGACGATCTCGCGGCCATGCAGGATGGCTGCATGCACCGCTTCGCGCGGACTGTAGACGAAGCCGCCTCCGGCGAACTGTGGAACCGGGTATTCGTCGCCGCCTTCGAGAACGGCGCCAGCCTGAACCACCATCACCGACGCGATAAATACGGGGCCGCTGGGCGGCGCTTGAACATCAACAGCGCCGGCGCCCCGGGACACCTTTGCCGTCAGGCGGTATCCCTTGTAGACCAAGTTGTTCTGATGCACTTCGGAAGTCCTCTTTCTGCTGACGAGCATACCCGGCATTCCATGACAGTTCAGATATGTTTTGTAACTCAAGCAGAAAATAGAAACACTGTTGCGCAAGGCGGACCTGCGTCCCCGTTTCTCAAATATTGAGAAGGGAATCCACCATCCGGCGGATAGGCAAGGTGGACGCGGCTTGCGGGCAGATGATGGACAGCGCGCAACGCGGCCCATCATCAGTTTCACGGGGATTACCCTAGGGGCTGTTGCGAAAGCGCATCTTCGGACCGATTCATGCCAGTTGCCCGCATGTAATCTCCCAGCGACCAGCCCTTGCCCAGCAGGATCATGCGGGTGTGCAGGTCTTCCAGCACGCCCGGGCGCACCGAGGTGCCCAGGTAGCTCAGTTGCTTGCGCCGCACGCCCACATAACCCAGCTCATAGTCGCGGGCCAGCCGCATCCACAAGCGGTGCGCCCCGGCCGACTGGCGTGCGCCGCTGATGATGCACAGCCCGGCGTCCAGCCCCCATCGATACACCGCGGTGGCCAGGCCCATGCCCTGGTAAGGCTCCGCGTACTTGGAATGGGGCGCGCGCACGTAGGGATCCGCCCGCCGGCCGACCTCGATGAGCCGGTTGAACACGGTGTAGCCGGCCAGCCGCCCGCGCCGCGCATCCACCACATACACGTAATACTCGCCGTCGGCTTCGCGGTATCGAAGCACGATGCCGGGGATGTCGGTCTTGACCTCCGGCAATCCATGCAAGCGGTCCAAAGAACGGTTCATACGGTTGTGGATGGCATCGAGTTCCTTGCCCACCTCGCGGGGGGAATGATTCACGTCGATGCGCAATTCCGTCACGATCTGCATGACATGACGGAACGCGTGCAGGGCCAGCGTAGGCAAGGCCACCTCCTGTACAGGGCTGAAGATAGGGTCCGCGAGGGACCGGAAGACGAAAAAAAAGCCGCATTCGCGGCAGTGACGAATGTGTGCATGGCCGTCGCCCGACGGCGAATCGGGCGCGCGGGATAGCGGTCAAGGGAAGGCTAGGCCGCGGCATGCCGGCCTTGTTGGGTCGCGCCCGTCTCATGCGCGGCGGCCTCGTCGACGGCGGGGCCGAAGAAGGCGGGAAACTGCCGTTCGCCCTTGCGCGTGACGCTCAGGGCCCGCGAGTCCAGGTCCCTGCAGATCCAGCCGCGCTGCTCCAGCGCATCCAGCAACGCCGCGCCCAGCGCGCCGCCCAGGTGCGAGCGGCGCTCGCTCCAGTCCAGGCAAGCGCAGGCGAATCGGCGCCGGCGCTGGCGGGCTTGCGCGACATCCACGCCCGCCTGCGCCAGAGACGCCTCGCCCAGCGGCGTCAGGACATAGTCGCGTCCGTCGGCCACGAGCCACTGGCGGGCCAGCATGGCGTCATGAATGCGCACGGCCAGCGTGCCCGCCATATGGTCGTAGCAGGTGCGGGCTTCGCGCAGCGCGGATGGCGTACTGGGCTTGAAGGGCGCGCGTTCGGCGCCAGCGACCACCAGCAGGGCCTCCAGCGCGTGTCCGACCTCGCCGTTGGCCAAACGGTAGTAGCGGTGCTTGCCTTGCACGGCCATCTCGACCAGGCCCTGCTCGCGCAGGCGCTGGAAATGGCTGCTGGCCGTGGACGCGCCGATGTCGGCGGCCGCGGCCAGTTCGGTGGCGGTGCGGGCGCGCCCATCCAGCAGCACGCACAGCATGCGCGCGCGGGCGGGGTCGGCGATGGCTCCCGCCACGGCGGACAGATTGACGTCGGCGGACTCGGATTCCATGATTCGACAATGACCGAAGTGTTGTATGCAGGTTCTAAGCATACTGCGAGTCACCTAGACTAGACAGCGGCTCCGCCGCACGCTCATGCCCTCCCCCTCCTTCTTTGGCTGGAAAGTCCTTTACGCCACCTTCGTCCTTGCCATCTTTGGCTGGGGCGTGGGCTTCTACGGCCCGCCAGTATTCCTGCATGCCGTGGTGCAGCGAACCGGCTGGAGCGTGGCGCTGGTGTCCGGCGCCGTCACGCTGCACTTTCTGGCGGGCACGGTGGTCGTCGCGAATCTGCCGCGCCTGTACCGGCGCGTCGGCGCGCCGCGCGCAACCACGGCCGGCGCGGTGCTGTTGGCGCTGGGCGTGGCCGGCTGGGCCTTGGCGCGGGCGCCATGGCAACTCTATGGCGCGGCCCTGCTCAGCGGCATGGGCTGGGTGGCCATGGGCGCGGCGGCCGTGAATGCGCTGATCGCGCCGTGGTTCGTGCGGCGGCGGCCGGCCGCCCTGGGGCTGGCCTACAACGGCGCCAGCGTGGGCGGCATCGTGTTCTCGCCGCTATGGGTGTTCCTGATCGCACAGGCCGGCTTCGCGCAGGCGGCGTGGTGGGTGGGGCTGATCATGGTGGCGGTGATCGCGGTGCTCTCGCGCAACGTGTTCTCGGTCACGCCGCAGCAGTTGGGCCAGGCGCCCGATGGCGACACGGCGGACGCGCCGGTGTCCGCACCCGCCGCGCCACCCGCGCGAGTCGGCAATCTGTGGCGCGACCGCGCGTTTGTCACGCTGGCCGCGGGCATGGCGCTGGGGCTGTTCGCGCAGATCGGCCTGATCGCGCATTTGCTGTCGCTGCTGGCGCCGCTGCTGGGCGCGCAGACGGCCGGACTTGCGATGGGCCTGGCAACGGCCAGCGCCATCGCGGGCCGGACGCTGGTGGGGTGGCTGATGCCCGCCGGCGCGGACCGCCGCAAGGTCGCCTGCCTGGCTTATGCCATCCAGATCTGCGGCTCGCTCGTGTTGATGCTGGGCCCCGATCACGCCTGGGCCGTGTGGGCCGGCGTGATCCTGTTCGGGTCGGGCATCGGCAACGCGACGTCGCTGCCGCCCCTGATCGCACAAACGGAATTCGCGCGCGAAGACGCCGCGCGCGTCGTGCCGCTGATCGTCGCGCTATCGCAGGGCGCCTATGCGTTCGCGCCGGCTTTTTTCGGCATTCTGCGGGCGCTGCTGCAGGCATCGGGGATGTCGCTGGCGGGGTTTCTGGCGGTGGCGGCGGCACTGCAAGCGGCCGCCATCGTCTGCTTTGCCGCCGGACGCGGCGCGCAGGCCGCGCGCTCGCCGCGCGCGGCCGAAGCCGGCTGAGCCGCGCGGTGTGTCAGCCCAGCCCGCCCCGGCGCGCCACCAGGCTGGCCATGACCGCGTCGCCGCGTTCGTTGGCCAGGCCTTCGGCCACGCCCTGCCGGTCCGCCGCCGGCCGGTTCTGGCTGACCTTCCACTTGCCCTCGATGCGGGCGATGGGAATTTCCACCCCGACGATGGCGCGCATCTGCGCGGCCACGAAATCCGCCGGCGCCTCGTCCACGCTCCAGGGTTGCGCGCGGGCTTTTTCCTGGCTCTCGGTCAAGGCGTCGAGCTGGGCCCGCAGCCAGGCGGGATCGTCCTGGATCACGGGCGTGCCCCACACGTGCACGGCCACGAAGTTCCAGGTGGGAACCACTTTGTGCGTTTCCGCCTTGGTGGCGTACCAGGACGGCGTGATGTAGGCCTGCGCGCCCTGAAAGGCGACCAGGCATTCGCGTCCGGCCGCCAGGTCCGCAAGCTGCGGATTGGCGCGGGCCACGTGCAGGCGCAGCACGCCATGCGGCCCTTCGGGATAGAGCAGACAGGGGACGTAATTGGCCATCAGCCCGCCCTCCCCGCTGGTCATGACGACGCCCAGCGGATGGGCGCGGATCAGGTCGTGCTGAATCTTCAGGGAGTCTTCGCGAAAAGCGGTCGGCAGATACATGATGACGGGAGCAGCTTGTGGGTAAAACCACAACATACCGCTCTCGTGGCCCCATGAACAGGGCCATGCGATTTCTCTTTTATAGAGCCACCAGGACACACCGGCGGCGTGCCGCCCAGGCGTTATCGTCGCGAACGTTTGTACGCCAGGTCCATGCGGTCGCGCGCCTGAGTTTCGTGCGCATACGCCCGGTCGTAGGTTTCCATGCACCCGAGGGTGGGATTGGGCCATTGGATCGCGGCAATCGCTGCGGTGAGCTCGTCGCGCGCGCGCTGCCATTCCTTGACGGCGGCATACCATTCGTTGGCAGTGTCCATGGCTGCCTCCCTGTGTGCACACGCCTTCCATCGTAATCCCGTCGGCGCGCCGCGTGATGGCATTTTCCGATGGCCTGAGCGATGGCCTGACCGGGCGGAACATGCCGAGCCGCGTGAGCGGATGCCTGGATCAGCGACGCTGCGCAGCGCGTGAAAATCAGACCATTTCAGCCGTCACGAGAACGGCTGAACAAGTAGACCAACAAGTAGACCAACAAGGGGAACATAGTGATCGCCGCGGCGTCTAACCGCCGCTTTTTCACTTTTCATATCACGATGTGATGAATATTGACGTCAACCCTCACTTACCCACGGCCACGGCTAATGCTACTGTTCCGCCTGTGCAAGGAGTACATGCAATGGATCAGAAAACGAAGCCCTGGGCTTTTCCCAAACCCCATCCGGAAAATACCCCACGCGGTGAGCGCAACAAACAAGAGTTCGACGCCCCGCCCGAAGACAAGAAGCCCGCGCGCAAGCCGCGCGCCAGAAAGGAAACGCCAGCAGCCAGCCGGGTTCGCCCATGAGTCTGGCCGCATGGGCACGCGCCGCCGCCGCGGCGCTGCTGTCCTCGCTGTCCGTGGCCGCGGCCGCGGCGCCCGGCCTCCAGACGGGCGACATGGTGTTCCAGCAGTCCCGGTCGGCGCAAAGCCTGGCCATCCAGCAGGCCACGCATTCGCCGTACAGTCACATGGGCATGATCGTCACGCGCCAGGGACAGCCCTACGTGCTTGAGGCCGCGGCGCGCGTCAGCTACACGCCGCTCGCCCAGTGGGCCGCTCAAGGCGAACGCGGCCACTACGTCGCAAAGCGTTTGCGCGATACCTCCCTGCTTACGCCCCAGGCGCGCGAACAGCTCGCGCAGACAGGCGCCGAATACGTGGGCAAGCCCTACGATCTGGTGTTTGCCTGGTCGGATGAACAAATCTATTGCTCCGAACTGGTCTGGAAGATCTACCAGCGCGCCCTGGGCGTGAAGGTCGGCGCGTTGGCCCCGCTCAAGAGCTTCGACCTGAAATCCCCCGCCGTCCGCGCCAAGATGCAGGAACGCTACGGCAAGCACATTCCCTGGGAAGAGCCAATCATCTCTCCGGCCGCCATGTACGAATCGGACCAGCTTGTGACCGTGGGCACATTCTGACGGCAGCGGGCGCCGCCGTCGCGGTTCGGCAAGGAACGCCATGACCGTTTCCATCCTGTCCGGCATTGCGATGACGCTTGTGGCCGCCTGGGGCGCCCTGGCCCTGTGGATACGCGCGCCGCTTGGGCGCGGATGGAAGTTCGCGGTGGTGCTGGCGTGGGTGTTGTCCGCGTTGGCCGCCCTTGCCGGACTGGTCTGGCATTCCTGGCGGCCGGGCCTGTACCTCCACGGCGCGGCGCTTGCCGCGCTGGTGACGTGGTGGCTGCGGGTGCGGCCATCGAACGATCGCCCGTGGATCGCCGAGGTCTCGCGCCAGACCCATGGCGAGGTCGCCGGCGATGAGGTCACGCTGCACAATGTGCGCAATTTCGATTGGCGCTCCCGCACCGACTTCACGCCTTGCTGGGAAACCCGCCGCTATGCCCTGGACGGCCTGCGCTCCGTGGATGTCGCCCTTTCGTACTGGGGCCGGGCCGCGATCGCGCATGCCCTGGTCTCCTTTGGGTTCGCCGGCGGCGGCCACGTCGTGTTCTCGGTCGAAATCCGGCGCAAGCAAGGCGACCGGTTTTCGGAGATCGGCGGCTTCTTCAAGCAGTACGAGCTGAGCGTGATCGCCTCGACCGAAGAGGACAGCCTGCGGGTGCGCACGAACGTACGCGGAGAAGACGGCTATCTGTATCGCGTGCACATGCCTCCCGGCGCGGCGCGCGAACTTTTTCTTGCCTATGTCGACACGGCGAACCGGCTGCTCGCCGCGCCACGCTTCTATCACACGCTGACCGCCAACTGCACCACCATCGTGTTCCAGATGGCGCGGCGCATCGTGCCCGGGCTGCCGCTGGATTACCGTCAGTTGTTGTCGGGCTACCTGCCCGAGTACCTTTACAAGCTGGACGCATTGCGGGGCGCGGGCAGCGCGGAACAATATCGCCGGCTGGGCCGCTACACGGACAGGGCGCTTGCCACCTACGAACGCGCGCAGTACTCGCGCAACATCAGGCGGGGCGTGCCGGGTATTGCCCAGGACGACCCCGCGCGGGAGCCCGGGAAATGACCGGTACGCCCCCGCGTTGCAGCCTGCCGGATTACGCCCGCCCGGCCGCCGCCGCCGCGGCGGGCGCCGCACGGAACGCGACGCCCAGGCGATTGAATGCATTCATCAATCCGATCGCGTAGGTCAGGTCGGCGAGTTCCAGCTCGTTGAATTCGGACGATGCCGCCGCATAGTCGTCCTGCGGGACGCCGGTCTCGGCCACGCGCGTGACCGTTTCCGCCCACGCCAGCGCGGCGCGTTCCCGGGCGCCGAATACCGGCCCCGCTTCGCGCCAGACGGGCACAAGGACGAGCTTGTCCACGGTCAAGCCCTGCTTGAGCAGGTCGCGCGAGTGCATGTCGATGCAGTACGCGCAGCCATTGATCTGCGAGACCCGCAGGTAGACCAGATTGATGAGTTCTTCGGGCAGGCTGCACTTTTTCAGGTACAGGTAGACGCCGCCGAAGGCCTTGTATCCTTCAGGTGCGGCCTTGGCGTAGTCGAGACGCTTGTTCATGTGGCTTCCTTGATAAGCTTGATTCACGGCCTCCATGGTGCGGCAGCTTGTCCCGTCCGAACAGGGCCATGATCCGGGTTAACGACTAGGACATGATGCGCCCGGCCACGGCTGGGCGCGGCGCGCCTCAGGGGGCCGCCGCCTTGTCCTTGAAAATGACCCCGTCCTTCATGATCAGCAGGAAGTTCTTGTCCGGATCGCCAATCAGCGAGATGTCCTGCAGCGGATCGCCGTCGACCAGAAGCAGATCGGCAAGCGCGCCTTCCCGCAGCACGCCCAGTTCCCCGCGATACGGATTGCGCAGGCCGGACAGTTTCAGAAGCTGCGCGTTCGTGCCGGTCGCCATGATCAGCGTTTGCGCCGGGGTGTACCACCGGGTCAGGCTCGCCAGGATCTTGCCCTGCTGTTCGGCCAGCGCGCTCGAAAACAGGATGTCGGTGCCGAACGCGGTCTTCAGCTTGTATTTGATCGCAAGCTGGTATGTCCTGTCGGTGCCGGCGAAGACCTCCTGGGCTTTCTCCCATTGGTCGGAACCCTTCGGAAATGCATCCGCGAGCGCGTCGGGGAAAGGCTGCGTGCTGAGCCAGATGCCCGCCTTGCCCATCATCTGCGCGGTTTCCTCGTCCATCAAGCTACCGTGCTCGATGCACAGGACGCCGGCCTTGATCGCCTGCTGGATCGCGGCCGGCGTGTAGGCGTGAACCGCCACGTAGGTGCCCCAGTTCGTCGCCGCTTCCACGGCCGCCCTGACCTCGGGCTCGGTGAAGGTCACGACGTCCAGCGGGCTGTGGGGCGACGACACGCCCCCGCCCGCGGTCAGCTTGATCTGCGTGGCGCCATGCATGAGCTGCTCCCGTGTGCGCAGGCGCACCTCGTCGGGACTGTCGGCGATGGCGCTGTCGCCCGCGATATCGTGCCTGGATGCCGGCACGCCCTGCGCGCGAGGCAGGTCCTGCATGGAACGGAAATCGCCATGTCCGCTGGTCACGCTGATCATGGCCCCGGAAGGATAGATGCGCGGCCCCGGGATCACGCCCTGGTCCACCGCCTGTTTCAGGCTGAACACCGCGCCGCCCAGATCGCGCACCGTGGTGAATCCGCGCATCAGCGTCTTGCGCGCCTCGGTGCCGGCGACGATGTTCAGATAGCCCACGTCCTGGGTCATTGCCGCCGCCACGGGCACGCCCACGAACATGCTGTGCCAATGCATGTCGATCAGGCCGGGCATCAAGGTGCGGCCGCCCCCGTTGATGACTCTTGCGCCGTCGGCGGGAATCTTGTCGCGCGAGACTTTGCGGATGATATTGCCCTGCACGAGCACGCTGCTCGGCGGACTCAGCTCTGACGACACGCCGTCGAATATGCGCACGTCTTCGAACAGGATTCTGGACGCCGCGGCAGCCTTGGCCTGATCGGCCTTGGCCTGCGCGGCAAGTGGATCCTGCCCTGCCGCCGGCAGTTCATGGGACAGCGCTGCCGCAGCGCTGAAAAGCAGCGCGCATGCGCCGAATGCGATACCGGGCCTGATGGACATGGACATTCCTTTCGTTGAAATCCCGCCCTGGCTTCAGGACGGAAACAGAATCGGGATCAGCGTCACGCTGACAAGCAGGGAAAAGACGGTCAGCGGCGTTCCCAGTTTCAGGTAATCGGAAAAACCGAAGCCGCCCGCCACGCTGACCAGCGCGTTCGACGGCGTGGAAACCGGCGACATGAACGCCGCGGACGAGGCGATGGCGACCGTCATCGCGAACGCATACGGCGAGGCATGCAGGTTCTCGGCGATGCTGATCGCCACGGGCCCCATCAGCACGGCGGTGGCCGTTCCCGACACGACAATGCCCAGGCTCACCGTGGCCAGGAACACCAGCGCGAGCTGGCCATAGATGCCCCAGCCGCCCGAGTAATGCAGCAGGAACTGCGCGGCCAGGTCCACCCCGCCGCTGCGCTCGAGCGCCAGCGCGAAGGGCAGCATCCCCACAATGAGTATCAGGGCGCGCCAGTTGATGGAGCGATACGCCACATCCAGGGTGACGCAGCCGAACAGGCCCATCATCAGGCACCCGATCAGGCCCGCCATCACATTGGGCACCCAGTCCGTCAGCATCAGGAAGATCACCGTGAACAGGGACAGCAGCGCATGCAGGGCGCGGTTGGGCACGGGCACCAGGGAATCGGCCTCGACCGGCATCGCCAGGCTCACCAGATCATGCTCCTCCGCCTGCAGCGAAAAAATGCCCGCCCAGGGTCCCACCACGAGCAGCGTGTCGCCCACCCTGAGCCGGGCTTCGGGCAGGTTGCGCACGGCCTTCTTGCCGCGCCAGAGCCCCACGACGAACAGCCCGTGCCGTTCCAGCACCACCGATTCGCGGGCGCTGGCCCCGACCAGCCGGGATTCCGACGGAACGATCACTTCAACCATGCCCACGTCCCGGGCCTGATCGGCGAAATACAGGCCCGCCACCGGCAGCCGCTTGAGCCGATGCCGGCCGCAGAAATCGTCGATGTCGAAGCTCTCGTCATCCATGTCGAGCAGCAGGATGTCGCCGGCCTCGAGCACGTCGTCCGCGGTCGCGCGCATCACCGCCCGGGCAAAGCGCGAACTGCGCTCGATCGCAATCACGCAGGCCGCCTTGCCGAGTTCGGCGCCGCAGGTTCCAAGCTGGCGCCCGACCAGGTCGGATTGTTCGGCGATGCGCAGGCGATAGGCCCTGTTTTGCAGCGAGTATTTCGCGGCCCAGTCTCCCAGGCTGGGCCGGCGGGTCCGGGTCTGGCTGCGGCCGGCGTCGATGAACCGCCGCGCGAACAGCATGTAGGCGACGCCGCCGGCCAGCACGACCGCGCCTATCGGCGTGAAGTCGAAGAACCGGAATCCCGTGTAGCCGGCGTACCCCAGCGCGCTGTTCAGCACCAGGTTGGGCGTGGTCGCGACCAGGGTCAGCATGCCGCTGATGGAAGCGGCCACGCCCATGGGCATGAGGATTCTTCGGCTGGCCATGCCGGACTTCCGGGCGATCCGCAGCACGATGGGTATGAAGATGGCGACCACCGCGGTGGAGCTCATCACGGCGCCCATCAGGCCGACCGCGCCCATCACCAGCAGGACCAGCCAGTTTTCGCTCTTGCCGCCATGACGCAGCAGCAGATCGCCCACGGCCTGCGCGACGCCGGTGCGGACCAGCCCCTCTCCCACCACGAAGAGGCATGCGATCAATATGATGTTGGGATTGGAGAACCCGTCCAACGCCTCGCGGTACGAAATCGTGCCGCTCAGGGGCAGCAGCAGCATGACCAGCAGCGCGACCGCGTCCGACCGGGGACGGCCGACGACGAAGAGCACGATGGCCACGACCAGAATGGCCAGCACAATCGCGAGATCGCTGCTCATGGTGGCGGATTCCCCGGGACCATGGCCGCGCCCTAGAACGCCGTGTTGCCAGTGCTGACGGCCCAGACGCCGACGCCGCTGGTCGCCAGCACGACCAGCAATATCGGCCATTCGAACGGCGCGAAGATGTTGCCTCGCTGTTCGCGCCGCGCAATCAGGAACAGTATCGTGCCCGGCGCGTAGATCAGCGCCGAGAGCACGAAGTACCGGAAACCTCCCGCATACACCAGTCCGGCCGCATAGACGGTCGCCACGACGGCCAGCCCCAGTTCGAAGCTCCGTCGCCGGCTCCAGCCGTTGTAGGCGTCTCCGCGCACCGCCACCATCAGGCCGAACCCCGCCACGAAGAAATACGGAATCAGGCTCATCGAGCTGGCCATGTTTTTGATCAGCACGAAGGTATCTTCAGTGAAAAGCGTGACGATCAGGAACCCCTGCACGATGCCGTTGCTGAGCCACAAGGCGGCCGCCGGCACGCCGTGGCGATTCTCGCGGCCCAGGAACGCGGGCATGATGGCCGCATGCGCCGCTGCCCGCAAGACTTCGGCGGCCAGCAGGATCCAGGCCAGGTAGGCGCCCGCCACCGACACCATCAGCCCCACGCTGACCAGTATGCCGCCCCACGGGCCGACGATCGATCTCAGCACGCCGGACAGCGACGGGTTGCGCAGCGCCGCCAGTTCCGCGCGCGGCAGGACCCCATAGGAGAGCATCGTCACCAGCACCAGCAAGGTCAGCACCAGCAGAAAGCCGAGCACCGTGGCGACCGCGACGTCATCCCTGCGCTTGGCATAGCGCGAATACACGCTCGCGCCCTCCACGCCCAGGAACACAAACACGGTGACCAGCATGGTGTTGCGGACCTGCTCCGCCAGCGTTCCCATGCCCTGCGCGTTCTGCCCTTCCAGGATGTTCTGGCGCAGCACGTCCAGGTCCACGGCAAGGCCCGCGACGATGATGAAAATGACGATGGGGACGATCTTGGCGATCGTCACCACCGTGTTCATGCCGGTGGCCTGGCGTATTCCGCGCAAGATCGCGAAATGCGTGGACCATAGCAAGACGGACGACACCAGCACGGCCGGAACCGTGTCGCCATCGCCAAAGAAGGGAAACACGGCGCCCAGCGTCGCCTTGAACACAACGAAATAGCTGACATTTCCCAGGCAGGCGGCCGTCCAATAACCCAGGGCTGCCAGAAACCCGATGTAGCGTCCGAAGCCGGCCTTGGCATAGGCGAAAATGCCGGCGTCCAGATCAGGACGCCGGCGCGACAGGAATTGGAAGACCATCGCCAGCGTCAGCATGCCGGTGCCGGCGATGGTCCAGGCGACCAGTCCGCCGATGGGCCCGGTATTGCGCGCGAAGATGCTGGGCAGGGAGAATATCCCCGCCCCCACCATCGAACCCACCACCATGGCGGCCAGCGCCATGCGAGAAAGTTTGGCAGTTTCCACGCTCACGATCGCCTCCTGAGCAATCTCCGCTTACCCATGCTTCGGCCGGAGCGGGAACCCGCCCGCCGGGTTCCGCCCGCGGCACGCCTGTCCGCCCTAGGCGGGGTCCCGGGAAATGGGGCAGGTCATGCAGTGGCCGCCGCCCCGGCCGCGCCCCAGTTCCGCGCCGACGAAGGTGATGACCTCGATGCCCGCCTTGCGCAGCAGCGTGTTCGTGTACACGTTGCGGTCATAGGCAAGCACGACCCCCGGCGAAATCGCAACCAGGTTGGCGCCGCTATCCCACTGCGTACGCTCCCGCAGGTAGGCATTGCCGCCGGTCTCGACGACGCGCATCTTCTTGACCCCCAGGGCCTCGCCGATCACCTCCACCAGCGACCCCTTGTCCTTGTGCAGCTCCAATTGGCCCGGACCTTTGCCCGGACGGTAGGAAAAGGCCTGGATGTTGTTGACGATGTCCGGGTACATCAGCACGCAGTCGCGGTCCGCGAACGTCAGCACCGTGTCCAGATGCATGGCGGCGCGCAGCTTGGGCATGGCCGCGACGATCACCCGGTCCACCGCGTTCTTCGCGAACAGGGCGGCCGCGAGCTGGCTGATGGCCTGGCGCGAGGTGCGTTCGCTCATGCCTATCATCACCGTGCGGTTACCGATCGGCATGACGTCGCCGCCTTCAAGCGTGGCCAGCCCGTGGTCGGCCGTCGGGTCGCCCCACCACACGTTCACCTTGCCGGCAAAACGCGGATGGAACTTGTAGATCGACGAAGTCAGAATCGTCTCTTCATGACGCGCGGGCCAGTACAACGGATTGAGCGTGACGCCGCCGTAGATCCAGCAAGTGGTGTCGCGCGTGTACAGCGTGTTGGGAACGGGCGGCAGCAGGTATTCGGTAACGCCGGCCGCTTCCTTGATGAGCATCAGCTGTTCGCCGCCGATGGATTCCGGGAACTCCTCGGTGGACAGTCCCCCGATCAGCGTTTCCGCCAGCTTGCGCGCCGGCAGCCCGTCCAGGTAGCTGCGGATCTCGTCGATCAACCCCAGGCCCACCTGGTTGGCCACGACCTGGTTGTCGAGAATCCACTTCCGCGCTTCAGGAATCTCGACCGTTTCGGCCAGAAGGTTATGCATTTCGATGACGTCGACGCCGCGGTCGCGCATCTTGGTGATGAAGTCGAAATGGTCCCGCTTGGCGTTGTCCACCCACATGACGTCGTCAAACAGCAGCGCGTCGCAATTGGATGGGGTCAATCTCTCGTGGGCCCGGCCCGGCGCGCATACCATCACGGTGCGCAGTTGCCCGACTTCTGAATGGACTCCAAATTCTTCGGTATCAGCCATGACTAGCTCCCAGACGTTAAATGGCGATCCAGCCGTAGACCAGGCCGACGATAGCGGCCAGGCATCCGATGCACGCCACGATGAAAACGATCAACTCCCACCCTTTGAAGAGCGATCTGCCTTGCTCGCGCCGAGCCCAGAAATACAGGACCGTCCCAGGCGCGTACAACAGTGCCGACAGCAATACGAACTTCAGGCCTCCGGCGAAGATCATGAAGGCGGTGTACAGGGCCGCGATGGCGGCCAGTATCAGATCGCGGTTGCGGTCCTTGCCGTCGATATAGGTCTCTCCGCGCTTGGCCAGCATGAATCCGAACGCGGCGACCAGGAAGTACGGAATCAGCGACATCGCGCTGGTCAGGCTGAGCATCAGGGCGAACGCGTCGCGCGACCAATACGTGCTGATGACGAAGAGCTGCACGATGATGTTGGTCACCCACAGCGCCACGACGGGCACGCCGTTCTTGTTCTCGCGGGCGAACGCGCGCGGCATGTCTTCGTTCTTCGAGGCCGCATGCATCACCTCGGCGCAGATCAGCGACCAGGCCAGATAGGCGCCCAGCACCGAAATGATGAGCCCCGCGCTGACGAACACGGCGCCCCAGGGCCCCACCACCGATTCCAGCACCCCGGCCATGGACGGCTGGCGCAGCCCGGCGATGTCTCCCTGTTCCATGACCGCGTAGGGCAGCAGCGTGACCAGCACCATCAGGCACAGCGCGGTGACAAACCCGATCAGCGTGGCCACCCCCACGTGCGATCGCTTGGTGGCGAACCGGGAATAGACGCTGGCGCCCTCGATGCCGAGAAAGACGAAGACGGTCACCAGCATGGTCAGCCGCACCTGCTCGAAGAGGCTGTAGCCGCTGCGGTCGCCCCAGAAGTTGACGCGAAACAGATCGAGCTTGAAGGCGATGGCCAGCACGATGATGAAGACCACGATCGGGATGATCTTGGCCACCGTCACCACGGCGTTGATGAACGCCGCCTGCTGCACGCCGCGCAGGATCATGAAGTGGAACAGCCAGATCCCCACCGAGGCCGTCGCGATCGCGATCACCGTGTTGCCGTCTCCGAAGATCGGAAAGAAGGCGCCCAGCGTGGACTTGATCAGCACCCAGTACGACACGTTGCCGATGCAGCTTCCGATCCAGTAGCCGAACGCCGACAGAAAGCCCAGATAATCGCCGAAGCCCGCCTTGGCGTAGGCGAACACGCCCGCGTCAAGTTCGGGCTTGCGTTCGGCCAGCGACTGGAATACCCGCGCCAGCGTGTACATGCCCGCGCCGGCAATGATCCACGCGATCACGGCGCCAACCACGCCGGTCGCGCCGCCAAAGGTTCTGGGCAGGGAGAAGATCCCGGCGCCGATCATCGAACCCACCACCATGCCGGTCAAGGCAAGCAATCCTAGCTTCTTGGGAGTACTGCTTTCCATCATGCACCTCCAAAATTGAGCAAATCAGCTTTTTGAAGCCTCTCGGTTGAAATTGGCGGTGGCGGTATACACCGTCGTCATGGTGATAAGCAGCGGCACGCCGATGAAAGTGCCGGGGATGCCCCACACCAGTCCCCAGAAAAACACCGCAACCATCACCATCAGCGGCGATAAGGAGAAAGCGCTGCCAGCCAGCCTGGGTTCCAGATAGCAGCCGTAAACAATCTGTATGCAGTTCAGGACCACGAGCACCGCGATGCTGGTCTGAAGGGATCCGTACTGGACAAAGGCAAAGAACGCGGGGAAGACCGTCGCGACCAGGGGGCCCAGGAAGGGGATGTAGTTCAGCAGGAACGCCAGCCCGCCCCAGGCGGTCGCCAATTCAAGTCCCGCATAGATCGCGAACAGCCAGACCGTCACGCCGGTCAACACGCTGGCCACGGTGCGGATCACCATGTACCGGCGCAGCTTGCTGGCCACCTGGCGGGCGATTTCCATCCATCGCCTGGCACGCTCCTCGCCCAGCAGGCGGTTCATCCGGTCGGGGGCTTCGTCCAGTTCGAACAGGCCCAGGGCGATGAAGACGAAGGACAGGAATATCAGCCCCAGCATGCTGTTGATCCGTACAGCGATCTCCTGGATGGCCCGGACCAGCCAGGAAACATTGAAGCTGTCCTGGAACATGCGGATCACCAGCGCCCCATGCGGGTGCAGGGTCTCGGTCTCCAGCGTGAACAGGCGCTGGAAGCGCCCTGCATTGGCCATGACCCACTGAGCCACCAGGCTGAAGCCCCAGCCCGCCAGTGACAGGAACACGAGCGAGACGGCCAGCGTGACCAGCAGGACCGCGATGGCCGCCAGCGGCGCGGGCATCTTGCGGCCCAGGGACTGCCGCAACGGCGCCACCAGGCAGATCAGGAACAACGCGAACGTCAAGGGCACGAAGACCGGGCTGGCCAGGTACAGCAGGCCCAGTATCAAGATGGCGCAGATTCCGGACAATGCGAAGGACGTCATCTTGGTATCACCCCGTCAACACGGTTGATCAGATAGGCATAGAAGGGATTCGAGGTCAGCCGGGTCAGCGTGTCCATGCCGATGACGAAGGCGCCTACCTCGCCCCGCATCGACATCGCGCCCAGGCTGATTCCAAACTCCTCGATGTTGTCCGGGTGCATTCCGTACAGGGCGTCATTGGTCGGAAAGGGCAGCGCCACGTGCGATAAGGAATAGACCTCGCGCGGATAATCCAAGCCGATGGGGCGTTCCACGATCTCGGTGGAGTTGGCCTCGATCACACGCGCGACCATCGCGCTGGACGCCTCGGTGGCGTTAGTCACGATGGTCAGCCGGTAGTTGCGCTTTTCGCCGGGAAGCGTGCCCGCCAGGGACCAGGCCACGCCCCGGCGAAACAGCGGCCCGAGCTTCGTGGCGCGGTTCAGGTCGAACAGCACCAGGTCGCTGCCATTGGCGGGCAGGCGCGCGTACAGGGCATTGATGAGCGCGCGCGTGCTGACCGTGAAGTCCAGGACCGAATGGAAGGTGATGACGGGCGGCAGGCGCTCCAGATTGCCCGACCGCTGCTGCGCGGCGATCCTGTCCTGCAGCGTCTGCGTCAGCTCGAACGACTGGCGGGCCGCGTGGACGGGGAAGGAGTTGTACTTGAATGGGTTGAACTCGGGAACGATGCTCAGCCAGGCGGCCTTGGCGAAGGCCGGCAGCACGGCGGGCAGGCCGGCCAGCCCCGCGAAGCGCGCGAAGGCCGTGATGCCGACCATCGGCGAGATCAGCACCAGCCGGTCGGGCGCGCCCAGCTTGGGGTCATCAAGCGCATCCAGCGCGTGCATCAGGGCCAGCGCGCCGCCGTTTGAAAACCCCACCAGGTGCAACGGCAGGGGGGCGGGCACGCGGCGGCGGGCTTCGCGCACGGCAAGCCGCGTGGCCGCCGCCCAGTCTTCCCAATGGGCCTCCGTCAGGCCGCCGGGCACCGTGCCATGGCCCGGCATCCGGATGGCGATGGCCACGTAGCCCACGGACTGGTAATGCGCGGCGATGTGCCTCAGGCTGTAAGGAGAATCGGTGAGCCCGTGCAACAGCACGGCCACGCCCACGGGCTCGCCGGCCGGCAGCAGCACGAACGATCGGTTCCAGTCATGCGCGAAATGCTCTGGATACACTTTCGCGCCCGAAAAATACCGGTTGCTGTCCACCTTGTCTTCCGGCTGCAGCGTGTCGCCCACGTTCTGCCGCACCAGCGCAAAGAGCTTTTCCTCGTGCGCGAGGTAATCCTGCCAGGAGCTCCGGTCCAGCCGATCCGCATCCATGTCCTCCGGCACATAGGTGTGCCAGGCCGCCAGCGGCGGGCCTTGCTGGATGTCGTAGAGCCTGACACCCATCAGGGTGCCGGCGATCAACACCACGCCCACGGCCAGAATCACGGCCGCCTTCTTCAGACGCCGCCACGACACGCTGGGCGCGGATCCGGCCGTCTTTTCTCTGTTCACTGCGCGCCCCCCTCGCCCGCCGCCGACAAGACCTCGGTCACGGCCACGACGTCCTGTTCGTCGCCCCCGCCCAGCGCCACGTAGAGCGACACGCCATTCTGAAGCTGCGCGGCCCGTAGCGATAACATCTGCTGTTCCGCGGTGAAGAGTCCGCGCCGGGCATCCACGACCTCCAGATAGATGGATATGCCGTTCTGATACCGCAGGTCCGCGGTTTCGGCGAGCCGCCGCTGGGCCTGGATGGCCATCTCCTGGGCCGCGACCTGTTCCTGGAACCGCTTGCGGCTCTCCAGCGCCGTCGCCACCTCGCTGAACGCGGTCTGCACGGTCTTCCTGTAATTGGCGACCAGCTCGTCGCGCTGCGCCAGCGCCAGATTCACGGCCGCGCGCCGCTGCCCGAAGTCGAAGATCGGCAGTCCTATTCCGCCGCCAAAGCTCCAGATCTTGCTCGGTGACGAGAACAGGTCGGACAGCTCGGTGGATGCGTAGCCGAGCGATCCCGTCAGCGCGATGCGCGGAAACAGCGCGGCGCGGGCGGCGCCGATGTTCGCGTTGGCGCTGCGCAGCCGGTTCTCCGCCTGCCGGATGTCGGGCCTGACCGTCAGCAGGGACGACGGCAAGCCCGGACTCAGCGCGTCGAACTGCCCCGCCGCCTCGATCGGCAGGATTCCCGGCACATCGCCTTCGCGGTTCTCGCCGACCAGCACCCACAGCCGGTTCCAGTGCGCGGCCGTGGTGCGCTGCCATTCGGCAAGCTGGGTCTGCGCCTGCGTCAGAAGAATGGCCGACTGTTCATAATCGACCAGCGACGTGGCCCCCGCGTCCAGCCTATCCTTGGCCACGCTCATCGCGTAGCTGCGCGTCTCCACGGTGCGCCGCGCCAGCGCGATGCCCTCCTCGCCCGCCCGCGCGTCGTAATAGGTGGAGGCCACGTTGGCGATCAAGGACAGGCGAAACGCCCGCTGCCCTTCGACCGTCGCCAGGAACTGTTGCAGGGCCGACTCGGTCATGTTGCGCACCCGGCCCCAGAAGTCGAGCTCGAAGGACGAGACCATCAACTGCGCGCTGAACTGGTTGAACTGCACGGTTTGCCGGCTGTCCGCCAGGGCCGGGTCCAGGGACGACAGCGGCGACTGATTGCGAGACGCGGCGGCGCCCGCGTCCAGATGCGGGAGCAGGTTGGCGCGCTCGATTCGGTAAAAGGCGCGCGCCTGTTCGATCCGGGCCGTGGCGGCGGCAAGGTCCTGGTTCAGTTCCAGCGACTTGGCGATCAGCAGCTTGAGCTGGGCGTCCCCAAAGAACTCCTGCCACGAAACCTGCTGCGCGGCCAGCGCGTCCACGGGGACTTCGCCGGGAAAGTACGCGGGCGACGCCACTTCAGGCGTGCGGTAATCCGGCGCCAGATTGCAGGCGGCAAGGCTCCAGCCCAGAGCGGCCACAACGACGACTCGGGCCCGCTTCATGGGTTGTCCCCCTGTTCTTGCGCCTTGGCCTGCGCCTTGGCGGCATCCGGACGTTTCCCGGACCAGCGTCTGGCGACCATGTAGAACAGCGGCGTGAAAAACACGCCAAACAGTGTCGCGGTGAGCATGCTGCCCATCACGCTGGTCCCGACCGCCTGGCGGCTGGCCGCGCCGGCGCCCGTGGCGAACACCAGCGGCAGCATGCCCAGCACGAAGGTGACGCTCGTCATGACGATGGGGCGCAGCCGTTGCCGGGCGGCGTCGACCACGGCCTCTTTTCTGTCCCTGCCCTCCAGCTCTTCCTTCAGCGCGAACTCGACGATCAGGATGCCGTTCTTGGCGGCCAGCCCGATGATGGTGACCAGCCCGATGTTGAAGTAGATGTCCGCGGACATGCCGCGGCCCAGCGTGAACGCGGCCGCGCCCAATACCCCGAAAGGCAGGATCAGCAGCACGGACACGGGCACGGACCAGCTCTCGTAAAGCGCGGACAGCAGCAGGAACACCACGACCAGCGACAGGCCGAGAAGCAGGGCGACCTGGTTCCCCGCCTGCTGCTCTTCGAATGCCGTGCCGGTCCATTCGAACGTGATCCCCTGCGGCAGCACGCGCTCGGCGATGGCCTCCATTTCAGCAAGCGCCACCCCGCTGGAGCGCCCCGCGGCGGCCTCGCCCGATATGGTGATCGACGGAAAGCCGTTGTAGCGTTCGAGCTGCTGCGGCCCGTCTATCCAGCGCATGCGCGAAAACGCGGAGAACGGCACCATCTCGCCGCGGTTGTTGGGCAACTGCAAGGCGGCGATGTCCTGCGGCAGCATGCGCTGCTGCGCCTCGGCCTGGATGAACACGCGCTGCACCGCGCCTTCGTGCAGGAAGTCATTGACGTAGTTCGAACCGAACGCGAAGGTCAATGCCTGGTTCACCTGCGCCACCTGCAGGCCCAACGCCCGGGCATGCACGCGGTCGATCTCCACATACAGCCGGGGTCCGGGCGGCATGCCGTCCAGGCGCACGCCCGCCAGCAAGGGGCTGCTCGCCGCCGCCGCGATCATTGCCGCCCCCGTCTCGGTCAACCCCGCGCCGCCCTGCGCGGTGCGGTCCTGGACCTTCATGGAGAAACCCGACGCATTGCCCATCGAAGGAATGGGCGGGGGATTCAAGGCAAAGATCATTGCCTGCGGAATGGCGCGGAAGTTCAGGTTGCTGCGCCCGACCAGCGCGTCGACCGCGTCGCTGCGCGCGGTGCGCTCGCCCCAGGGATGAAGATCCACGAACGACAGCGCCGCCGTCTGCCCCTGGCCGAAGAAGTTGAAGCCCACCACGGATGCGACGTTGCGCACGGCCGGCTGCTCGCGCAGCATGCTTTCGGCCTGCTCCACCGCGATCTGCGTCTGGTCGGCCGTGGTGCCCGGCGCGCCGGTGTACGACACGAAGAAATAGCCCTGGTCTTCTAGCGGCAGATACCCCCCCGGCAGCCGCGAGAACAGGAAGACCGTCAGCCCGCAGACGCCAAGAAAAATCAGCATCCAGCGCAAGGGGCGCACCACCATGTGCTCGACCGCGCGCACATACTGGCGCGTCACGGCGTCAAAGCCCGCGTTGAATTTGTCGAACACCCACATCTTGGCCCGCGAGACCGGCCCCCTGGGCGGCCGGCCGTCGGAGAGCTTGAGCAAGGTGGCGCACAGCGCGGCGCCCAGCGAAAGCGCCAGCACCGTGGACACGACGATGGCCACCGACAACGTGATGGAGAACTGGCGATAGATGGCGCCGCTGGAGCCGGGGAACATCGCCATCGGCACGAACACCGCGACCAGGACGAGCGTGCTGGCGATGATCGGCCCCCAGACCTGGCCGATCGCCTTGCGCGTGGCCTCGGAGGCGGAAAGCCTTTCATCCTTCATGATGCGCGCGACGTTTTCCGCCACGACAATGGCGTCGTCGTTCAGCACGCCGATCGCGACCACCATGCCGAACAGTGATAACAGATTGATGGACGCGCCGAACATGAAGAGGCCGGCGCAGGTGCCGACCAGCGCGATCGGCACGATCAGCGTCGGGATCAGCGTGCTTCTCCAGCTCTGCAGGAACAGAAACACCATGGCGGTGACCAGCAGCAGCGCCTCCCCCATCGTGACCAGCACGGAGCTGATCGACGTGGTGATGAACGGCGTGGTGTCGAACGGCACCGTCCAGCCCACCCCGGCGGGAAACACGGATTCCAGTTCGCTCATCCGCTGCCTGACCTGCTGCGCGACGTCCAGCGCATTGGCGTCGTTGGCCAGTTGTATGGCGATGCCCGCCGCGTCCTTGCCGTTGACGCTGAGCCGGAAGTTGTAGCTTTCGTTGCCCAGTTCCACGCGGGCGACGTCGCCCAGGCGCACCAGCGACCCGTCGTTATTGACACGCAGGATGACCTGCCTGAACTGCTCTGGCGTCGAGAACCGGCTTTGGGCGACGATCTGCGCGTTGAAGTCGGCGCCCGGCGCCAGCGGCAGGTCGCCCAGCGAACCGCCGATGGTCTGCGCATTCTGTTCCTGCACCGCGCGCAGCGCGTCGCCGGCGGACATCTGGAAGCTTGCCAGCTTGCGCTCATCCAGCCAGATCCGCATGGCGTAGGACGAGCCGAACAGTTGCACGTCGCCCACGCCGGGTATTCGGCGCAGCTCATTCAGAATGTTGTTGGAGGCGAAGTTCCCCATCTCCACCGCGCTGACATTGCCGCTTTCGGATTGCAGCGCCAGCAGCATCAGAAAGCCGGACGACGCCTTGGTGACCGACACGCCAAGCTGGCGGACTTCCTGCGGCAAGCGCGGTTCGACACGGCTCAGGCGGTCCTGCACCTGACTGCGCGCGACGTCCAGATCCGTGCCCGGCTTGAGCGTTACCGTGATCTGGGACGTGCCATTGGCGCGGCTGACCGACGCCATGTAAAGGAAATTGTCCACGCCATTCATTTCCTCCTCGATGATGGAGGTCACGGTGCGGTCGATGGTCGTCGTATCCGCGCCCCGGAAGGTCGACTGGATCGTGATGGAAGGCGGCGCGATGTTGGGATATTGCTCGACCGGAAGCAGCAGCAGCGCAATGCCGCCGAACAGCAGGATGAACAGCGCGACCACCCACGCAAACACTGGTCGCAACACGAAAAATGAGCCCATGGCCGACTCCGCTAGGGTTTCGCGTTCTGTTGTTCGACGGGTGCGACGCGCTGGCCGGGCCGGATCTTGTGCCAGCCATCGACCACGATCCTCTCTCCGGGCTCCAGCCCGCGCCGCACCACCCAGCTTCCCGCGATCTGGTCGCCAACCTCGATCTGCTTGGCCACTGCCGTGTCGTCCGGCCCGATGACGAACACGGTGGCCGTATCGCCGTTGAGCCGCGCCGCACGCGCCGGGATCAGAATTCCCTCCTGGCGGACGCCGACGTGGATCTGGCCGGTGACGAACTGGCCCGGCAGCAGCTCCCTGCCCGCATTATCGAAACGGGCGCGTATGGTCTGCGCGCCGGTGGTCCGGTCCACGCTCAGATCGGCGAAGTCCACCACCCCGGTTTCGCCGAATTCCCGGCCGTTGGCCAGCGTCAGGCGCACCTGAAAGGTGTTCGATGCCGAGGTCGCCAACCCGCCTGATCGGGCGTAGTCGGTCAGGTCCATGATGGCGGTATTGGATTTGGTGAACGTGGCGCTGATAGGCGAGAGCTGATTCACCTGGGCCAGCAGCGTGGCTGCCGACGCGCTCACCAGCGCGCCCTCGGTCACCAGGGCCCGCCCCACCCTGCCGGCGATGGGCGCCCTTACCGTGCAGCGGTCCAAGCGCAACTGCGCCAGCGTGACCGCCGCCTGCGCGTCCGCCACGTTGGCCTGCGCCTGGCCCAGCGCGGCAAGCGCGGCTTCGTATTCCTGGGCGCTGACCGCCTGGCGTTGCACCAGCGGGCGGAATCTTTCGGTGACCGAGCGGGCGTTCTTCTGGACCGCCTGCGCCCGCTGCAGCATCGCGTTGGCCTGCGCCAGCTGGGCCTTGTAGTCGCTCGGGTCTATCTGGAACAGCGGGTCGCCGGCCTGGACATCGGTGCCTTCGTTGTACAGCAGCTTTTCAACGATGCCGTCGACACGCGCCCGGACCTCGGCGGTGCGGATGGGCTCGATCCGGCCGGGCAGGTCCACGTTGAGATCAACGGGCTCGCGTCCAATGGTGACGACCACGACCTTCATGGGAGGCACTACGACCGCCGCTGCGTCATTCCGGTCCCCGCAGCCGGCCAACGCTAACGTCCAGGCGCCCATGGCAAACATCAGGACACGGCAGACATTGTTGCTTACTTGCGTCATCCTACAGCTCCTAAGCGTTCGAACACGAAGGTCTCGCGCTGCCCGTCGCCGCTTGCGTGCGGACGGGCCAAACCTGGGCTTATCGAAGGCGCCCGGCGCGCGCCCATCCATCCTCGAACTGAACCGCGGGTCCGCCAGGAAAACGCGGCGCGGGCGCCCACCGGCAACGACGCCGGGGGACCGTGACAGGGATAGGGTTCAGGACGCTGTTGCGCCCGCTAAGGTGCGCCGCGATGCAGGCGCTGAGATAGGCAAATCCGCGGGGGGGTAGCCCATTGCCGCAGGCTAAGCGGATGCCCGGAATCCATGGGGCGCTGCGGGGGTTCATCAAGTTCATCGACTTTCGCACAAGCATCCTTTTCATGATTGACAAGGAAAACCGGCAGAAAAAATGACTTCATGATCGGGCGCTGGAAACGGCGAAGGGCCGCCGCCTTGTTCAGCGCGGCATGTACCGCGCTCGGCGTAATGCGCGCAAGCACCCAAACAGCTTAAGTAGCGATTGCCGTTAGTGCAAGCTTTTCTCAATTCGATAGGCGCGAGCGATACCCCGTGTTGCCGTCGAGGTCCTTCGGCATGGAAGATATTCGGCAGCCTACGCGGGTGGGATACTGACGCACTCAGTATTTCCAGGCGTGACAAAACCACACAACAGAATTCAGCGCCCACCTCCCTTCATGGATAGGCACGATGCCGCTACTCGGCGCCTAGCCTGGAGACGGCTATGCCGCGGCTGGCAAGGCCCGAAGGTCAGGAAGGCGACGCCGCATCATCCATGAGAAACCGGGTCAACGCCTCGATGGAGTATGGCTTCTGCATGACTTCAAACCCCATCGCCCGCGGGCCGGCGATTGCCTCGCTGTAGCCGCTGGCCAGAACGATGCGAATGCCTGGCCAGCGATTGCGTACCTGACAGGCGAGGTCCATGCCGTTCATGCCCGGCAGCACGACATCCAGGATGGCAAGATCGAAGCCGCCGCTTCTTTCGTCCAATTCACGCAGGGCGCCTTCGGCATCGACGGCCCACGTGAGGCGCTGTCCCAATTCGCTGAGCAGGGCGGCGACCACTTCGCCCACTATGCGGTTGTCTTCCACCAGCAGGACGTTCTTGCGCGCGGGGACGCGCTGCACGGGATCGGCCGCGGCGGGCGCTTCGGATGCGGCAGGGGGATTCGCCGCGGGCAGGAACAGCGTGAAGACCGTACCCTTGCCCAACACACTGTCGACCGCGACATCGCCGCCTGACTGCCGCACGAATCCCTGAACCTGGCTCAACCCCAGCCCGGAGTTCTCGTGTTGGCCTTTGGTCGTGAAGAAGGGTTCGAAGACATGCCCCAATACGTCCTGCTCGATGCCCACGCCTGAGTCCTGCACCGACAGCGCGACATGCGGTCCCTTGAGGCCCAGCTTTTCCTTGTTGGCCGTGACAGCGGCCACCACACGCGCGGATATCTTGATCTGCCCGCCACGCGGCATCGCATCGCGCGCGTTGATGACCAGATTGAGCAAGGACGACTCCAACTGGCCGGGGTCGGCGAAAATGGTGCAGTTGCCTGGTCCGAACTCGTAGCTGATCGCCACGGAGGACCCCACCGAGGTCTCGAACAACTGGCGCATCGACGACAGGCTGTCACGCACATCGAACACATGGGGTTGCAACGGTTGCTTCTTGGCGTAAGCAAGCAACTGCCGGGTCAGTTGGGCAGCCCGGTCCGTCGTATCGATGATGATGCCTACGTAGCGCATCAATGACGCCGGCAGGTTGGGGTTGCGCTTCACGAACTCGGCCGAAAACCGGATGGCGGTCAGGAAATTATTGAAGTCGTGGGCCACCCCGCCAGTCAGCCGGCCTATGGCCTCCATACGCTGGGCGTGATGCATGGCGTCCCGCGCCTCCTGCATTTTCTCCCGGTGCTCCTTCTGCTCCGTGATATCCCGCGTGATCTTGGCGTATCCCACCAGTTGTCCGCGATCGTCATGGACCGGGTCGATCACCACGCTGCACCAGAAAGTGCTGCGGTCCTTGCGAACCCGCCAACCCTCCGCCTCGAAGCGCCCTTCCCGCCGGGCCGTCTCCAAAGCCCGCTCCGGCACCCCCGCGTCCCTTTCTTCGTCCATATAGAAAACGGAAAAATGCTGGCCGATGATTTCGTCCGCGGAGTAGCCCTTGAAGCGCTCCGCGCCCGGGTTCCAACTGCTGACACAGCCATTCGCATCCAGGAGATAAATGGCGTAATCCCGCACGGCGCCAACCAAAAGCCGGTAACGATCCCCCGATGGAAAGTCCGGTGCTGAATTCATGTAATTCTCCGACTGCGGATTTAGCTTGCCCGGCCGGCCCCCAGCAAACTGCGTGCCACCGCCCGCAAGCGCTACGTCAGCCGGACCATCAATTGCTCAGGGGGTACGCCGGCCAGTCATCGGAGAAAGGCTTGAGGTGGGCAAGACGGGGTGTGCGGCGCTGCCGCGCCGCCCACGTTCAGGACCGGTTGTCGACCGGCGGGGCATCGGGCGTGGCCCGTCCCGGGTCCCACACATCCTTCGGATCCATGCCGGGTGGAAACTGACGGCCAGCACCGGTGCGGTTGGGATCGGCCGGCCGGTCCGATAGCGTGCGCTCGCCAGGCGGCACGGGCTTGCGCTCGGCGTCGGCGGCGTCGTCCTGGTGAGAATGGGGCTTGGTACTCATGGCGTCTCCTGGTGAGGCAGGCACCACCGGTGCCCAGCGCCCCAGGGCCAGCAAGTGTTGTGCCGCCAGCTTGCCCGCCAGGAGCGCAGGCACCGCCCTTGTTGGTACGGCCGCACTATTGCGGGAAATCGCCAATTTGAGCAAAACTATCCTTTCCACATCTCTTTTGGAGGGTATTGCAATGCAACGCGACGACATCCAAAAGCTGGGCGCTCAAGCCGCTCGCGACGGACTGACCCTATGGGATTGCCCCTACTTCCGAGCCGCGGCCATGCCCGGCCACACCGGAGAGTCGATTTCAGAATGGCGGAGCAAGATCGAAGCCTGGGAAGCCGGATGGATGAATGCAAGGACTCCTGCCCAACCCCCTCCCGGCAGCTATAGCCGCCGGATGGCGCGCGCGCCAGCGGGGTTCCAAACCTGATGAGCCTGACCGAAGCGCCCCCTCTTGGGGCGCTTCTGCTTCTTACCTCAAACATATCTGGGCTTGGCTGCGATCGGGCACGCGGATTGCTGTGACTGGACTCTCATCAATCCGAAGGGAGACCTCCATGTCAGACGACCTGAATAATCGCGGGCCGCAAGACCGTTCGCGGATCAACGTGAATGAACCCCACGAATTGCGCTACTGGACCAAGGAGTTGGGAGTCACCGAGGATCAGCTGCGCGATGCCGTCAAGGCAGTCGGTGTATCGGCCACCGCCGTTCGTGCAGCCCTTCAAGGCAACGCAGGCAGGAAATGACAGGGGGCTGGCGCCATCGTGCCCGCCTCGACCCGACCGTCCAGCCTATGGCCATGCGAATCGCAGCCCGCCCCATTGCCTACAACCCGTCCGAAGACCAGATTCTGGAGGGCGAGTACGGGGCGGGAGCCATGATCATGTGGGGTGAACGCCTCAGCACGTGGCTTGGCAGCGCCGTCACGAGGACACTGCGGTCGGGCACGCGAATTGCTGGACACAAGCTTGTGGGCGGCCCGCCTGCGGCCGCGCCGGCATAAGAGGCCTTGACATGCACCCGATCCGAAAAGCCGTATTTCCCGTCGCGGGACTGGGCACCCGCTTCCTTCCCGCCACCAAGGCCATGCCCAAAGAGATGTTGCCCATCGTCGATCGTCCGCTGATCCAGTATGCCGTCGAGGAAGCGGTTGCCGCTGGAATAACCGAACTGATCTTCGTGACGGGCCGCAACAAACGCGCCATTGAAGACCATTTCGACCGCATGCCGGAGCTTGAGCGAGATCTGGAACTGAAAAACAAGACTACGCTTTTGGAGGCCGTTCGCAACGTGATCCCCGATAGCGTCAAGTGCGTGTACACACGGCAGCCGTCCGCCTTGGGACTGGGCCACGCGGTGCTCTGCGCGGCGTCCATCGTTGGTAATGAACCCTTCGCGGTATTGCTGGCGGACGACCTGATCGATGCGGATGCGCCAGTCATCGGCGAAATGATGAAAGTGGCCAGGGAGTTCGACGGCAGCGTGCTGGCGATACAGCAAGTTCCCAAAGCCAACACGGCCCAGTATGGCATTGTGTCCGGCAGCCGCACGGCGCACGCCGTGCTGCGCGTGACCGGCATCGTGGAAAAGCCCAAGCCCGAGGACGCGCCGACCGACTTGGCGGTGGTCGGTCGTTACATTCTGGAGCCTGCAATCTTCAAATTGCTGGAAAACACGCAAGCCGGCGTGGGCGGCGAGATTCAGTTGACCGACGGCATCGCCGCATTGCTCAAGTCGCGCAACGTTTTTGGCTATGAGTACGAGGGCCTGCGCTACGACTGCGGCAGCAAGGAAGGCTTCTACCGTGCCACCATGGAAATCGGCCGCAAATATCACAACCTGGCTTAACGATATACCGCCTGCGTCGTCCGCTGGGCGGCGCAGGCGTCCACCGCGCGATCAAGCATGATGTACACGCACATCCAACTAGGCGCCCGGGATTGGCGCACACTGGTCAGCTTTTATGATGCCGTGCTGCTGCCGCTGGGCCTGCAGCGCGAGAACACAATAGAAGAGGCGGGGCCGGCCGGGGTAATCTGGCGAGCCGGATCGCAGCGCTGGCCATCGTTCGTGGTGGCGCCACCCTTTAACGGCCTGCCCGCGACCTGGGGCAATGGTTGCCAGATTAGCTTCGAGGCCCCTTCCCCGATGGCAGTCCGGCAATGCTGGGAGGCAGCCTTGAGGCAAGGCGGGCTGGATGAAGGCGCACCGGCATTGCGGCCGCAATACGCCTCGGACTTCTACGCCGCCTATTGCCGCGACCCCGAAGGAAACAAGCTGGCGTTCGTGTGCGCCGTCGCCCCGGATTAACGCGACAGGCAACGGCACGCCAGACATGAGCGGTGCCGGGGCGCACGTGCGAAGAGTGTCAACTCCTGGCTTGCCCCCGCATCGGGAACGCCATTTGCGGTCTTGCGGACCGCATGCTTGAAGACTTGGCGTTGCCGGCTCGCCCAAGCCGTCCAGCACGCGCCTGAGAAAACCGATTGCTGAGCCGCGACACCCCAAAAACAAGACGGCAACACGAGAAGTAGATGTTCTTCACCTATTCCAATTTTTTGAAGCGCGCCGCGGACTGCCGCGCCGCAATCGGGCAGGATAGCTTTCGGCTGCCGCTGCAGACCGTTGCGGCGGTGCTGCTGGCATACGGATGGATGACATGGCGGCAGATGCCGGATATCGCCTGGGGCGCGTTCTCGGCGTTGTTTGTCGTTCGCGCCACGGTCGAGGGCACCGTGGGCGAAGCCGCGGCCCGGATCCTGGGCGCGATGATCGGTGTGGCGCTGGGCGTCACGCTGACGCCGCTGGCCGGCGCCGCCAACCTTCCGGCAGCGTGGAGCATCGTCGCCGGGGTCGGGGCGGCCGCCTGTTTGTCGATGCGCTGGCCCACCCTGAATTACAGCTTGGTCACCGCGACCATCCTGACCGTCACGCCCGACGTCAACATCGTGGCCGGCGCCGTGAACAAGACGCTCGCCATCGTCGTCGGCTCGGCCTCCGGTATCCTGGCGGCGTTTGCGGTGCTGCCGTTGTCGGCCCGGCGCAGCATGCGATTCAACCTGGCCGCGTCGCTGGAGATCTACGGCGAGCTGCTGGTCGACTGGGCCGCGGCGCTGCATGAAGGCCGCCAGCGCCCGCGGCCGCGCGACATCCCGGCGATGGAGCGCACTCGCTGGCGCGCGCGGGACATGGCTATCCAGTCCCGCTCCGTGCCTCTGCAGTTCCTGGGATGGGACAAGCAGGCCCATCGACTGCAAGACCGCCTCGAAGAGCTATGGCTCACCGTGCCTCTGATGGAACGGGTGGGTGCCGTCGTCCTGACAGACAATGTCTGCCACAGGCTGGGTCCGGCCCTGGACGACGTCGCGGCTGCCGCCCAGGCGCAGATCGACGAGCTTGCACGCGCCATACGCGACAGCGCCGCCGAAGCGCCCCTGTGCCGTACCGGAAACCCCTTCGCCCGCCTGGACGCCGTGATTCAGGAGGTCGGGCATGGCGGCGGCTTCACCCCCGCCGAGCGGAATTCCGTGGACCTCATTCGCTGGGCGTGGCAGGAAGTCAGCCGGGAACTGGACGCGCTGTGCGAGTGTGTGGATAGGCCCGCCCGGGACCAGTGACGCGCGCCGCCCAGCGGTCAACGCGTCCGAACGACCTTGAGGCAGCGCATAAAGAACGTCAACGCCGGTCGAAAAAATTCCAGGCCCGACGGGGTGCGGGCGGCAAGCCGGGACCCGCTACGACCGGATCGTGGTGGTGGACGGCGGGCGGATCGTGGAAGATGGCTCCCTGGACGATTTACTTATGGCCCAAGGGCCTTTGCGCGCGCTGTGGGACTTGCAAGTGGAGCGCGGCGTGCGGGCCGCAGAGGACGGCATCCCGCACATCCCGGCGCCAGCCTGAGCAACGCCGTGGCCCCCGTGAAAAGGCGGGTTCACAGGCATGCAATGTGCGGAGCGCGCTGCATTAACGCGCCCACGCCCACCAAGGAATCAGCATGGAAATCGTCCGTACTCCCGATGACCCCGCAGCCCCGCGGCGCCTGCGCCGGGCCAGCTTGCTCTTGGGATTTGCCATGGGCGGCTTTTTTGACGGCATTCTGCTGCATCAGATCCTGCAATGGCACCATCTGTTGTCCGGCGTGCAGACCGCGGTGCTTGGGTCCCTGGCCGCGCAGGTCGCCGCCGATGGTGTCTTCCACGCCATCATGTACGTCATCGCCGCCGTGGGCCTGATCGAACTGTTCCGCGCCCGGCCGGCCATGGCCGCCCCCGCAGCAAGACCGCGCTGGGGTCTTTTCTGGATCGGCTTCGGTGTCTGGCATATCGTCGACGCCCTGCTGTCGCACTGGATCACGGGCATACACCGGGTCAAGATGGACAGCGATATCCCGTTGGCGTGGGACATCGGCTGGGTGCTTGTGTTTGGCCTGGTCCCGCTGCTGTATGGATGGCGCACCCGCAACGGCCGGCCGCCCCGTTCGGACGGTCGCGGCCGGGCCAATGCGCTTTTCGGATTGCTCGCATTGGCGGTCGCCGCCGGCGCCTTGGCAAACCTCTTTCCCTTTCGTGCGGACGCAGACACGACCGTCATCGCGCTGCGCCCAGGCGCCACGCCCGGCGCGATGTTCGAGGCGCTGGACGGCACCGACGCCCGTATCGTCTGGTCGGATCCGCGGGGCTCGGTCTGGGTGATGTCCGCTGTTCCGGCCGCGAAGAAGCTTGGATTGTTCGCCTCCGGCGCCATGTACGTCAGCGGATCGGTCGCGCCCTCGGGATGTTCGGCCTGGCTGAAAACCGGGGGCCCGGGCTGACGCCCCCCGGATCCGGGGGCGCCGTCCATCAACGCCGGGACCGCATGATCAGGCAGGCAGCGCCGCCCAGCAGCAACATGGTGGCCAGTAGCGAGGTCCGCTGGTGCATGGCCATGTGCGTATACATGCTGTGGCGGCGGCCGGCCGGCTGCTGGGCCGGGTGCGACCCGCCACCCTCGTACAGCGAATCCGATCCTCCGCCGGCGGCAGCGTCGCTGCGTTGGTGGCGAAATAGCCAGCCGGCCATGCGGTCCGCCAGCGACGGCATGTTCTGCCCCAGCGTCGCAATGGCGCGGGCTGCCCCGCCCACGTACAAGTCGCGGGTGGGATGCTCCGCGGCGTGCAGGATGGCGTCCGCGACCGTTTCGGGCGCATAGATGGGCGGCGGCAAGGTGGGCTGCACATCCATGTAGTTGCGGGCGTGCGCCGTAAAGCCAGTCGCAATCGACGCGGGCTTGATCAGCGTGACCGACACCGGCGCGCCCTCCTCGCGCAATTCCATGCGCAGCGCGTCCGTAAAGCCCTTTACCGCATGCTTGGCCGCCGAATAGGCGCCCTGGAGCGGCACCGCGCGATCCGATACTTCGCTGCCCACGTTGATCAACGCGCCGCCGGATTCCTTCATATGCCGCACCGCGGCCATGGATCCGTACACCACGCCCCAGTAATCGGTCTCGAACAGCTTGCGCTGGTCTTCGATGGGCACGTCTTCAAGCCGCCCGAAAATCGAAACCCCCGCATTATTCACCCACGTATCGACGCGGCCGTAGCTCTAGATTGCGCGTTCCAGGATGCGCGCGTGATCGTCCTGCACACCGACATCCGCAGGCACGCTGATCGCGGACCCGCCAGCGTGCACGATCTCTTCGACAAGACGCATCAGGGTATCTTCCTGGCGTCCCACCAGGACAACTTTGGCGCCGCGATCCGCAGCCATTTTTGCTGTCGCGGCGCCGATGCCGCTGCCCGCGCCCGTAACGACGATGACTTGGTCGCGCAGCGGTTTCAGGTTCATTTTCATGGGGGGACTCCTGGGTGGAAACGCGAACATCGCGTGACGGCGCATCCAGCAATATGCATGCCCGGCGCCGCCAAACGCCCCCACGGGCGGGCGTTACCTGCGGCCGCGGCCCAGGCGCGCTTCGCGTGATCGCCAGGCCAACGACGCCAAGGCAATGCCCAGGCCGAACGCGCCATACACCAGGGCCATGGCCGGCCGGCTCAGCCGGTGTTCGAAACCCGGGGTGAATCGGCGCGGCGTGGCGCGGTAATCCGCCAGGCAGGCCACGGCCGCAACGGCCAGGCCTGCCGCGACGGCCGGGCCCGGGCGGTTCGGCAAAAGCAGTGCCCGCGTGCTGCGTGCGTGCAGCACTGCCCAGAAAACCGAAGCGGTGTGATGGATTGCGTAGCCCGTGGCGGTGTGACGCCAGGTCGCGGCGTCGACGTGCAAGGCGGGCCGGCCCCACACCCACTGGCTGGTCGAGTTGGTGGGCGCCGTCCAGCTTCCCGCCTGCACGCGGCCTGCAATGCCCAGCGCAAGGGTGGAAAGCACGCTGGCGGCTGACCCACTGATGGCGCCCTCTCGCAGGGCGTTGAGCCACGGGTTCATAGGCATTCCTCGTCAAAGTGCGGGCACGACGCTTGCGGCGCCATGCGGGGTCGGCGGGCGCTTGCGCCGCCTTGCGGAGAGTTCAGTGAAGATCCTGTTGACCGGCGCGAACGGCTTCATTGGCGGCAGCCTGGTTCCCGTTCTGCTGCGCGAGGGCCACGAACTGGTCTGCCCGGTGCGAACCCTGCCTACTGACGGCGCCGCGAACGGCGCAACGGCAAGAGCAACTTTCGTACCCATGGATTTTTCGCAGGCCCGCGCCGAAGGAGACTGGGCGCCTTTGCTGCACGGCGTGGATGCCGTCATCAATACGGTCGGCATATTCCGCGAGCAACACGCCGGCGACTTCATGACGATTCACGTCCGCGCGCCACTGGCCTTGTTTCGCGCCGCCGAGCAGGCGCGCGTTCGCTGCATCATCCAGTTCTCGGCGCTGGGCGCCGATGAAGGCGCCGCGAGCGGTTTCCATGTCAGCAAGCGCGCTGCCGACGACGCCTTAAGGGCGTCCGGCATGCCGGCTGCGGTCGTCCAGCCGTCGCTCGTGTACGGACCGGGCGGCGTGAGCGCCGGGCTGTTCAATCGACTGGCGGTGCTGCCCGTGCTGCCGCTGGTCAGCGGCGGACGGCAAGCCGTACAACCCGTGCACCTGGACGACGTGGCCGCCGGCGTGCTGGCCCTGTTGCATGATCCGCCGCAGCGGCCCGTCACGCTGGCGTTTTGCGGTCCGGCCCCGTTGACCCTGCGGGCCTATCTGGCCGCCCTGCGCCGCGCGCTGGGCGTGCCGGGATCCCAGCGTGTTGTCCCTGTCCCCCTGCGCCTTGCCACCGCGGCGGCCACCGTCGCCTCAATGGCGCCGGGCAGCCTTATCGACCCCGCGGCCCTGTCAATGCTGGAGCGAGGCAACACTGCGAACGTGGCGCCGTTTGCCGCGCTGCTGGGCCGCCAGCCTCGCGCGCCGGAGCACTTCATCGCACCAGAGGCACGCAGCGGGCAGCGGGCGGCCGCCATGCTCGATGTCACGTTGCCACTGCTTCGTTTGAGCATTGCCCTGGTATGGCTTTGGACGGCGGCAGTGTCGTTGGGACTGTATCCGGTGCAGGATAGCCTGGATCTGCTGCACCGGACGGGTGTGCCGCCGGCCCTTGCGCCGTATGCGCTTTATGGCGCCGCGGCACTGGACCTGGCCTTCGGCGTGCTCACGTTGTCGTTGCGGGGACGACACCGGCAATGGCTCTGGCTGGCGCAGGCCGCGCTGATTGCGGGTTACACCGCGATCATCACCGTCCGTCTTCCCGAGTTCTGGCTGCACCCGTTCGGCCCGTTGTCAAAAAATTTACCGATGCTGGCGGCGCTGCTGCTCCTGTATGTGATGGAACCGCGGAAGTCCAAGGGGATGTGAATGGAATACCTGACATTCAAGCTTGTCCACGTCATTTCATCCACCGTGCTGTTCGGGACAGGGGTCGGCTCCGCGTTCTACCTGCTATGCGTGGTGCTGCGGCGTGATGTTCACGTGATTGCGGTCGTGTCGCGGCTGGTCGTCCTGGCCGATTGGCTGTTCACCGCGACGACGGCGGTGCTGCAGCCGCTGACGGGGCTTTATCTGGTCCACATCATGCAGATGCCGCTGTCCACGCCGTGGCTCGCGTGGTCGCTCGGGCTGTATGTGCTTGCGATCGCCTGCTGGCTGCCCGTGGTGCGCCTGCAGATGCGGATGCGTGACCATGCCATCGCAGCCGACCGCGCCGGCGCACCGCTGCCCCCGCAGTTCTGGCGGTATTTCGCGTGGTGGGTGGCGCTGGGCACGGTCGCGCTGGCAGCCTTCCTGCTGATTTTCTACCTGATGATCTTTAAAGGGGCCTGAGGGCAGGCAGGCTCGCCTTGCGGGAACGAATGTTGCGACGGGGGGGTGGGCGTCCAGGGCAACGGGGCGAAATACTCAGGAGATCACAATGGGACGAGACGACAGTAAAGCCGCCGAGCACCTGATGGACTGGCTGCGCGACGCACACGCGATGGAGGAGCAGGTTACGCGTTCGAGAACCTGGAAATTGCGGCCTACAGCCAGCTGATCGAGGCCGCGAAGTTCCTGGGGGACCTGGAAACGGCCGCCGTGTGCGATCGGATCCTGCAGGAAGAACTTGCGATGGCCCAATGGCTTGAGCACAACAACCCCGGCCTGGTGCGTCAGTTCCTGGCCCGCGTGGACGACCCCAATATCCAGGCAAAACGCTGAAATCCCACCCTTCGCGCCGGCCATGCCGCCGCGCATCAAAGCTTCCCGGCAGTGCGCCGGGGACCAGGAGAACATTATGTTTGCACACAACAAGCGACTGCAGTACACGGTTCGTGTCGCCGAGTCCAACCCCGGCTTGGCCAACCTGCTGCTCGAACAGTTTGGCGGCCCGCAAGGCGAACTGGCCGCAGCCTGTCGGTACTTCACGCAGGCGCTGGCCGAGGACGATCCCGGCCGCAAGGACATGCTGCTCGATATCGCTACGGAAGAGCTGAGCCATCTGGAGGTGATCGGCACCATGGTCGCCATGCTGAACAAAGGCGCCAAGGGCGTATTGTCGGAAGCCACCGAGTCCGAGGCCGAGATCTACCGCCGCCTGAACGGTCCCGGCAATGACTCCCACGTCACGCAGGTGCTATACGGGGGCGGCCCCGCCCTGGTGAATTCAGGCGGGCAGCTCTGGAACGCCGGCTACATCGACACCATCGGCGACCCATCCGCGGACTTGCGGTCCAATATCGCCGCGGAAGCGCGCGCCAAGATCATCTACGAGCGCCTCATCAACGCCACCGACGATCCCGGCGTGAAGGACGCGCTTGGGTTCCTGATGACGCGCGAGGTGTCGCATCAGAGGTCTTTTGAAAAAGCCCTGTATTCGATCGAGCCCAACTTCCCGCCCGGAAAGCTGCCCGGGGATCCCCGGTTTGCGTCCGTCTACTTCAATATGTCGCAAGGCGAAGGCGACACGCGCGGGCCGTGGAACAGCGACACGAATTTCACCTATGTGTCTGACCGCGAGGAGCAGGGTTCCATCGACGGCGATGGCATGCCCAATGTGAACCTCACCGAGGACGAGGTGCTTGCCCTGCAGGCGATGGCTGCCCGCACGGCGTCCGACCCGTCCAGCGACCCGGTCACCGGAACCGAGCTGGGCGCCGCCAATGCCGAAGACCTGAAACCCTGACGTCCGGGTTAAAGCTGGCCAGCGGCGCACGCCCCGCCCCGGGATATCCCGGGGCGGGGCTTTCTTTTGCCTATCGTGGTCCGCGCGGCGCCGGCCGCGTCGTCACCGGTCAAGCCTGGTCGTGTCCAATTTCATCGTGCAGGCGCTGGCGGGCCAACCGTTGACCGTCTACGGAGACGGCATGCAGACGCGGTCCTTTTGTGATGTGGACGACCTGAACGACGGTCTCCGGGTGACATGTGCGGTCCATAGGTATTGAAGATCCGCGCAATCTTGATGACGACGCGGGAACCTCTTTGCGGAACATGTGATTGTTGCGGCGCGTATTGACCCCGCTGGGTCAGCGTGCCTCAATGAAGCCGTGGGTGTGCAAGGAGTCGGCAATGTCTAACCCAGCTTTCAAGCGTGTCATGGAGATCGTTGCGGTCGCCGGCGACGGCACAACCTACCGCATAGACAAATACAGTCCCTCGGGACCGCCGGGCGGGGACACCACAGGTGCTTTTTGCTGCATACCCGACGCGCATTTGATGCGCTTCAGACGGAAGTCCGAGCCTCCGACAATCTTATCGATGCGCTCGACCTGGCCCCTGGTTTCCTCCAGGAGCAGCGTAAACGCCTCCGCCAGCGCCGGATCCGTGGCGGCGCGCGCCATCTTTGGCAGTGCGCGCGTCAGTTGTTTTTCGGCGCTGTAGATATCCGACAGCTCGTGCACGAACAAGTCCTTCAGTGTCTTTTGAGCCATGATCGCTCCTGTAGTTAGATTGGTCTTGGGCCGTGCCCGCCCCGGACATCGCAAGGGGGGTGCCCGGATACCTTTACCTGGATTTCGCGGTGACGCTTTGCTGCAAGGTCTTCGCGGCCTGCAGATGCTGCTGCAGGCTCGGAAGCGTTTCGATGGCGAACTGCTTCACCTCGGGATCCTTGACCTCCTTGGAAGCCTTCTCGAACAGCTTTACGGCGTCCTCATGCGCGTCCACGCCGATCTCATCCGCATAGGCCTTGTCGAAGCCTTCGTCGCGCAGCCCCAGCGCCTTGAGCTTGGCGGACTGCATCATCGAAGGTTCCTTCGGCGGCTCGAAGCCCTTGGACTTGGCCAAGGCTTCCAGCTGCTGCCCCACTTTGGCGTGATCGTCGATCATCTTCTGCGCGAATTGCTTCACGTCAGCGTTTTTCGACTTTTCCAGGGCCATCTTGCTGCCGGCCATCTCGAGGTGGCCGGATTCCGCGGCGTCAGTCAAAAAGCCGCGGGTTTCACTATCGAGCTTGTTGGTCGAGGCGGGCACCTGGCCGCCAGAAGCGGCAGGCGTCTGGGCCAAAGCAGCCGTCCCCATGCCGAAGACAAGCGCAGCGCCAATCCCTACCTTCAAAAGACCTATTTTCATGCGGACCTCCAGTTGTGATTCATCGCCGATTGACGGGCTAAAGCCGCCCGACGTGTGCCGCCCTCTCAGCAGACGCCATGCCCGGAGCGCTGACGCGGGTCGCGCGCGGGTCATTCAAAGTCGCCCTCGCCCACCTGTATCGGGCCGTCGGTGGGCACCCATTGCGTGCGGTGGGCAAGCTCGCGCAGCGCGTCTGCGCCGCCTTCGAACGCCCGCAGCAGCTCGGGAGCGGTGTCATCCGCGGCGCCAAACCGCTGGCGCAGCACATCGCCCGAAATCTCGAACTGCCGTGTCACGCCCGACGTTTCCATTTCGAAGACAATGGCGTCGCCTTGCGCCTTCGCGTTTGTGGATTTGGTGAATTTCATGCGTAGCTCCTGGCTCGTGGTCGTGAGTGCGCATAGCGCGGGTTGCATCAAGCAGCACAGGGCAGCAAGTAGTGTTCCGGCGGGTGGTCTGTGTGCACGCCCGGATCCCCGGGAACCAGGTCCGTGAACTACCCAGAGGTCCGGCAGATGCGCGGTCCGGCGGCCACGTGCCCTCCGCCTGAATGGCCACACCCGCGTGGCCGAAGGTATGACCACTTTGCCGCGCAGGTGACGAAATGGGCAGGATCGCCCGTGGCGTTCGGCATCGCGCTGATCGCCGTGATCGTTTGGGGAATCTTCAGCCTTCAGGCAGGCGGATCGACACGCGGCGCTACCGGCGCCATGGCGTTGCGGGCCGCCCGCACCGCGCGCAGCCGGCGCACTTCGGCATCCAGCTTTGCGCGCAGCATTTCGACCTCTTGCTCATCGGTGGCGCGCAAGGCAGCGGCGCGCACGTCCGAGATCATTGTGGCTAACTGAATCATGTCCGGATCTGTCAAAGCGCCGCTAACCCGCCTCACCTGGCTGCGCTCGAGCAGCTCGGCAAAGCGCGCACGCAGCGCAACGGCGGCCATCGCGCGCAATGGCTGTTTCAGGAACGGCGGCCAACCCAGTGCCGCCCCGGCGGTCAGCGCCGTTGTCCTGGCCCAGGCCCCGGCGAGGCCCGAGCTTACCGGCGGGACACGCCGCAATGAGGGCCGGGCCAGCGCCTGCCTGTCGCGATCCATCTTGGCCAGCAAGGCATCCTTGTCAGCGAGTGTGGTGGCCTTGTGCATAATGGCTCCGGGCAGCGTCCGTATCCAGGCGAACCTGGCGGCTCAGTTCATTAAAGGGAGATCCCTTGGGCGCGCTGCGGCTGGAGATAGCCAGCGAAACCAGCGTGATCAGCAGCCACGCCCCCGCCACCAGCCATGCGGCGAGCTTGCGGTAATCGGTGTCCCAGAAGCTGACGATGGCCGCCACGGACACGAATCCCAAGGTGCCAAGCGCACAGAACACAAGCGCCACACCACTGATCAGGGTGGCGACCAGGGCCGTCCGGTACAGCGACAGCTCGATGCCGATAAGCTCGACGTAATCGCCCGAGCGTTCCGCGGCGAATTCCGCAATGCGGCGCAGTCTGCGCAATCGTTCCGAAATCATGGCGACTCCTTTGGCGATGACACGCCAGGTCAGCAAATTGCATACCCGCGCACAGGGGTAAGGCGTGTCAGGCCACAACCTGGTTGCGGCCGGCGTGCTTGGCCTGATAGAGCTTGCCATCGGCGCGCCGGAACAGGGATTCCCAAGTCTCGGCCTGGCCGGCCTGCGCCACGCCTACGCTGATCGTGACGGAAATCTCCGCGCCGAGAATGCGCGGGGCGTCCTGTACAGCGCGGCGCAGGCGCTCTGCATAAGCGCGCGCTTCTGTCCCCGCTGCGTCAGGCAGGTAGATCGCGAACTCCTCGCCGCCGATGCGTCCCAGCACGTCGCCTTCGCGCACCGCGCCGCTCAATGCCCTGGCCACGTGCTGCAGCACCATGTCGCCGCTCTGGTGGCCGTGCAGGTCGTTGACGCGCTTGAAGTGATCAACATCACAGATGATCAGCGCAGCCCCGGCGCGCGCGTGCGCGTGCTGCGGCCGCGCACGCGCCTCAAAGCCGCGCCGGTTATAGACGCCGGTGAGCCAGTCCCTGTCGCCCTCGCTTCGCACCTCATCAATGGCGTCCGCGGCGATCGCCACCAGCAGCGCGATGGCCAGGGTGACGCTGAACACCGCAAGCGACAGCTGCAGGAGCTGCCAGAACCGCGAATCGGCGAAAGCGAGCGCGCCCTGTGGCGCACGCGCGCCCAGGCTGAGCAAGGTGCGCGGCAGGAAATGCAGGCCGAACAGCAGCACCACCACGAACAATGCGGTATCGACGCGCCGCCGCCTGGGTGCGCGCCGCATGCGCAGCGCCGCCCCGCAAAACAGCAGCCCCATGCCTACATTCAGCGCGTAGACACGAACCAGCAGGTTGCGGTCGATATAGTAGAAGTACCAGAGCACGCCCATCATTGCGGCGGTGAAGACGCCGAAGGCAAGCCAGGGCAGCCGCACGCCGGCGCGCGCAAGGATGCCCTGCACCACCAGACAGGCCGCCGATGTGTACAGGACGCCTGAGCACAGCGCATTCAGCCCCGTGTCCCGCGGCCAATAGAGCACCTGCGAAACCGCTCCCACCGCGAACAGCGCGCAGCCGGCAGCCAGGTGCAGCAAGAATGCGCGGCGGCGAAAGAAAAACCAGATAGCGAAAAAGGCGGCGCCGAAGACCAGAAGCAGCGCGGGCGCGATCAATGACAGGGTCACGCGGACGAGCGCACCGTCCATGGAGAGATTCCTATGCAGCGCGATGACGGGCATGCCGGATCATCGGTTTCACAATGCCCAAGGACGGTCGGCGCTGCGGGTGACCGGCGCGACCTTCATGGGAATTCTGCGAAGATATCACGGCCGCAGCCGCCCCCTGTCCGGGTCGCACCCGTGCATATCGCGGTCCGGGACGCCTGGACGCGCCGAGCGGCTGCCTCTGGCCCCCGCAACGGGGCACCCGGAGCCCCCGCACGCCTGCCTCTGTCAGCACGCCTTCGGCAAGCGCGTCCGCGCTACGGAACACCGCGCGCAGATCGGGGGCTTTGTCCAGCAGTTCGGCTGCGGCGCACGGCCGCACGCTGGTCATCGCCAGTGGCCAGCCTCACGTTGCGCCAACCCTAGATCACGGCGAATTGAGCGTAAGCCGCCGGGGGCTGGCGCTCAATGCATCAGGGCAACCGCGCGCCGCTTTTGGCGATGCGTTGCAGCAGATGCGCCAGCTCCTCAAGCTGGTAGGGCTTGGTGAGCAGCGGAATGCCTTCCTGCTCCGCACGCTTGGCCTCTTCGCCCGGAAAACCGGTCACCAGGACCACGGGGAGCCGCGGCCTCTGCGTCCGGACCTCGCGCGCCAGCTGCACGCCACTTTTCCCGCCGGGCATCATGACGTCCGACAGCAGGATGTCGATGGGGACATCGTCGTTCAAGACGTCCAGGGCTTCCGCGGCGCTTGCCGCGGATGTCACTTCGTAGCCCAGTTCCAGCAGCATGCTGGTGGTCAACGCGGCAACCTCGTCGTCGTCTTCGACCAGCAGAACGTTCAGCGAGCTTAGCCGGCCTTCAACAGGCGCTGATGCCGGTTCCTGCCCAGCGTCTTCCACGTGCTTCATCGAGCGCGGCAGGAAGATGTTTACGGTCGTTCCGGCGCCGACCTTGGTCGTCACTTGAATCGTGCCGCCGGACTGGGTGGCAAAGCCGTATGCCTGGGCCAGCCCCAACCCTGACCCCTTGCCGACATCCTTGGTGGTGAAGAAGGGCTCGAACATGCGCGCCGCAACATCCGGCGCCATGCCCGTGCCGGTGTCCGTCACATAGAGCAGAACATGGTCCTCGGAGAAGTCTCCGTCTGGCGACGGCGGCACGTTCTGGGTGCCGATCTCGATCACGCCGCCGCGCGGCATCGCGTCGCGAGCGTTGACGGCCAGATTCAGGATCACGAGTTCCAGTTCATCGGCATCGACCTCGACCGTCCAAAGGCTGTCGGACAGTTTAAGGACGATCTTGATGTCTCCACGCAGGCTGCGTTCCAGCATCTCCAGCATGTTGCGAACCAGCGGGCTCAGGTCCAGGGCACGCGGTGACAGGGCCTGCCGGCGGGCGAAGGTCAATAGTTGGCGCGTCAGCGACGCACCCCGCTCAACGGCCTGGCGCATTGATACGTGCAGGCGATTTCGCCGGGATTCATCGACCGGGCGGCCCAACATCTGCAACCCCCCGGAAATCACCATCAGCAGGTTATTGAAATCATGAGCCACGCCGCCCGTCAGCTGGCCCAGGGCCTCAAGCTTCTGCGCCTGGCGCAGTGATTCCTCGATCCTGCTTCTTTCCTTCATTTGCTGCTGAAGCTCGGCGTTCGCATTTTCGAGTTCCTGGGTGCGCCTTGCCACAACGGATTCAAGCGTTTGGGCGGCCGATTTCTCGGCCAGAAGCAGCTCCCTGATTTCATATTGGCGCATCCGGGATCGGGCTGCCGTTCGCACCATTGTCGTCAATGCAAGGCTATGGACGGGCCGTTCAAGGACAGAGACGTTTTGCAGGACATCAATCATCTTTTCCCGCCAGCGCACCACCAGGCCGCTTTGCGACTTGCCCGTCAGCACCACGAAATGCAGACCGGACCACGCGGGTTGCGTGCCCACCCATTGCCCAATCTTTTCCAGATTCTCGCCAAAAAGACCTTCTTCCGTGACGCAGACAGCCAGCGCCCCGGCCGTCGCCCCGTCGACAAGATCACCGATACCGCCACACACCAATGTGGAAAATCCATCGCGCTCAAGAAGCTTTGCGCAGGCCGGTCCATCACGCCCAATGGGCGCGTAAACCAGGACCCGGCCTTCGGTGTTTTCAGAATGAGGCATCGCCATCGCTTTGCAATAGGCGCATGTCGTCGCCCGTGTAATGCGGCGTTCCCGAGAAGATGCCGCTAAAGGCCGTAAGCGGTGGGCCCACCGTCAGCCCTTGCCCGGACAATTTGAACTCGCGGATGGCGTGCTCATGGGCGCCACTGCGCTTTTTGACTACCGACAGCGCGCGCCGTACGCGTCCAGCATGCTCGAAATACCGCAACATGATGACCGCGTCGCTGAGATAACTGATATCGAGCGGCGTCTCTATCGGACCGACCAGGCCGTGTTGCGCCAGGACCATGATCGTGGTCACGCCCTGCTGGCCAAGGTAGCTCAACAGTTCGTGCATCTGCAGAACAAGAAAACGCCCGTCCGGCATCGCGTTCAGATACCCGTTAAGGCTGTCGATCACAATCACGCGAGCGCCATCGACTTCCACACTACGGCGAACCAGCGAAGTGAATTCGCCTGGCGACAACTCGGCGGGATCGACCTGCCGGATGGTCAAGAGACCCGCGTCCAAGGCGGGCGCCAGTTCCATCCCCAGCGCCTGGGTACGTGTCTGGAGCGTGGCCTGTGACTCATCGAACGCGAATACAGCCGCCTTTTCGCCGCGGTTCGTGGCCGCCAAAGCGTAAGTAATGGCGAGCGAAGATTTTCCGACCCCTGCGGCGCCAATCAATAGTGCATTGGTCCCACGTTCCAGTCCCCCGCCCAACAGCTTGTCCAATTCCATGTTTCCGCTGGGCGTCGGGGTGGCGAGGAAATGCGTGTGGTGCTCGGCCGCGATCAGGCGGGGATACACGTCAAGCCCACCTTTCTTGATCGAAAAGTCGTGGTATCCACCGCGAAAATCGACTCCCCGCATTTTCAGCACCCTCAAGCGGCGGCGTTGCGCGCCGTAATCAACCGCCAGTTGCTCCAGGGCAATAACGCCGTGGGCAATCGAATGCAACTGAAGGTCATCCTCTTTGGATGAATGGTCGTCCAACAGAATGACAGTGCATTGGCGGTTCGAGAAAAAATGTTTCAGTGCAAGAATTTGCCGCCGATAGCGCAGGGATCCCTGCGCCAGCAGACGCAGTTCGGACAGGCTGTCTATCACCACCCGGGCGGGGTCAAGCGCGGCGACCTTGTCGAGCACCAAACGGGTGGTCTCGCTTAGCTCCATTTCAGCGGGATGCAAAACGGTCAGTTCACGCTCAGGATCAAGCACGTCCTCGGAAACGAGCTCCAGGATCTCAACAGTGTCCAGGGACCATCCGTGCCGCTGGGCCACCAGCCGTAGTTCCGCCGGGCTCTCCGACAGCGCGACGTAGAGCGTCCGTTCGCCCTGGCGCCCGCCTTCTAGAAGGAACTGCATGCCCAGCGTAGTTTTGCCGGTGCCGGGGCGACCTTCGCACAGGTACAACCGGTTGGCGTCCAAGCCGCCCCCCAGGATGTCGTCCAAGCCGATATTTCCAGTCGAAAGCCGGGGTAACTCGACCTCTAGGGCCGCCTTGTGATCTGTATTGTTCATATTTGTTCTCCCATACTTAGCCGACCAGCATATCGCCCTCTGATATTCCAGAGAATCACAAGGTTTGAGAGATTTTTACACTCGTTTCCAGGGCGGGGAAGGCAATGCCTTGGATGAGCAGGGACGAAATGGGGCGCCCGAAGGAGCCCGGGCGCAAGTTTCATGCCTGGGGGTGCGTATTCCGGCAGGAATTGGCCGCGAACACCAGTGCTGTCGCAGCTATGCGGCCCGCGGAAAAAGCTGGCGATTTGCTTCAGTCTGAATGTAACAATTGCCTGCGCCGTTCCAGGTCGGCCAGCCGCGCGGCGGTTTCCTCACGCCACCCGGCTTCCCAGGAAGCCAGTTTGGCGCGCCACTTTCGGCGAGGCTCACCCGTGCGTTTGGGCAGGTTGTCCGGTTTCAGAAGGGGGCAAGCTGACAAGGGCACGCCGTGGCGCGCTGCGTCCTGCCCGGCTGTGTGGATTGAGTCGTACATTTGAGCCACCTCGCACCGTCACCGTCTTCCCAAAACGATGATCGAGTCGCCCACTCCTGTCCACTTCCGTTACCGGACGAAATAAGGACCCGTGCACTGTTTTTCAGCGCCGGATGTTCACGCCTTTTCCGGAAGGGGGAAACCGGACGCGCAAGCTTGACACCCAGTTCCTCGACCAATTCGAGTACCGCCAACAGCAATGACTCCTGAGTCGCAAGGAATTTTGTCAGGCTCGTGGTCAATACGTAGGCTCGCAATTCCACTTCAATGCGTCCTATCTGGACGCCGACGCATCGCACGCGAGGCCAACCGTCGGATTTCTCGACCATTTCGTCGGAGGCCACCATGACCTGCAAGCGTTCAAGCAATAACCGAAGCTGGCTTGCGGGCGTCGCCACGTCGAGGGCCAGCGTGTGCATGAATAGACAACGGGAAAGCGCCAAAATAATTAGAATTTTTATGACGGCGCAAATGAAAACAGCCGCTGCAAGCGGCTGTTTTCAAATAAATTTTGGGGTGGCTGATGGGGCTCGAACCCACGACAACTGGAATCACAATCCAGGACTCTACCAACTGAGCTACAGCCACCTCTGGTACTGCTGAACCTTTCGGTTTTTCGCCGCTGCCAAAGTTTCCGAAGAAGCTCAACAACGAAGAGGCCGAATTCTAGCACGTTTTTTTAAGGATGCGAAAGCGCCTCTGGGCGGCGGCCCTTGCCAGCGCCGGCAGCCTTGATATCCTTGCGCATGGTTCACCTTTGGAGGCCGTCGCTTACGCCGTCGCTATGGATCGCATACACGCTATTTTGACCGATTATTGGCCCCATATTGCCTTTGCCACCAGCATCGTGGCGGGCACCGGCGCGGCGGTGCATGCCGCGATGACCAAACAGGACGTGCGGGCGGCCATAGGCTGGGTCGGGATGGCGATGTTCTCGCCGCTGCTCGGACCGCTGTTCTATTTCGTGGCCGGGATCAACCGGATCCGCAAGACGCGCGTGTCGCAGCAGCGCGACGAGGCAATGCTGGTGGACGCGGAGCAGGTCGAGACGGCGCCCGTGGACGTCGCGCCGATCTCCGGCGAGCAGTTCGCGTCGCTCAAGGTGCTGGGCGACCGCGTCAGCCGTTTCCAGCTATTGGGCGGCAACGAGGTGCGGCCCCTGGCCGGCGGCGACGAGACCTATCCGGCCATGCTGCAGGCCATCCGCGAGGCGCGCCACACCGTGGCGATGCAAAGCTATATCTTCGACAACGATCCCATCGGCCGCGAGATGGCGCAGGCCCTGATCGAGGCGCGGGCGCGGGGCGTCGAGGTGCGCGTCCTGATCGACGCCGTCGGCTCCAAGTATTCGCGTCCTCCCATCGTGCGCATGCTGGCGCGCGCCGGCGTGCCGGTGGCGCGGTTCATGACGAATCCGCTGGGCGTCCTGCGCATGCCCTACGCCAATCTGCGCAGCCACCGCAAGGTGCTGGTCGTCGACGGGCGCGTGGGGTTCACCGGCGGGATGAACGTGCGGGCGGCCTTTGTGAGCGCGCTGGCGGGCGAGGCCACCAACCACGACACGCATTTCCGCGTGGAAGGCCCGATCGTGACGCAACTGATGTCGGTGTTCGCGCATGACTGGAACTTCACCACGCACGAATCGTTGCCCGCCAAGCCCTGGTTCGATCCGGACGCCCTGCCCCCCACGGGCAAGGTGCCGATGCGCTGCGTGCCTTCGGGCCCTGACCGGGCCCTGGGCAGCACCCACAATATCCTGCTGGGCGCGCTGGCGGTGGCGCGGCATCACGTGCGCATCCAGTCGCCCTACTTCCTGCCCGACCAGACGCTGATCGGCGCGCTGGCGACCGCCGCGCGCCGGGGCATCATCGTGGACATCGTCATCCCGGGCAAGAACAACCTGCGGCTGGTGGACTACGCGATGACCGCGCAACTCGATCAGGTGGTGCGCACCGGCTGCCGCGTCTGGCGCTCGCAGGGCGCGTTCGACCACTCCAAGCTCATGACGGTCGACGACGGCTGGGCCTATGCCGGTTCTTCCAACCTGGATCCGCGCAGCCTGCGGCTCAATTTCGAGCTGGACACGGAGATCTACGATCCGGCCGTGGCGCGCTGGATCGGCGCGCGCATTGATGGTTTGATCGGCGGCGCCCGCCGCGAGACGCTCGAAAACCTGCTGCATGCGCCGTTCGCCAAGCGCCTGCGCAACAAGGTGATCTGGCTGGCCACGCCTTATCTGTGACCCCGCCGGTGCATCTACGGTAATCTTGCGCGATGCGCTACGAACTCACTGACCTACGCCTGTTTCTCGCCATCGCCGAAGCAAAAAGCCTGTCGGGCGGCGCCAACACGGTGCACCTGACCGCGTCGTCGGCCAGCTATCGCCTGAAGAACCTGGAATTTGCGATGGGCGTGCCGCTGTTCAAGCGCGAGGCGCGCGGCATGGAGCTCACGCCGGAAGGCGATTTCGTGCTGAAGCACGTGCGCTCGCTGCTGGCCGGCGTCGAGCGCATGCACGGCGAGGTCAGCGGCTTTGCCAGCGGGCTCAAGGGCAGCGTCAAGCTGTTCGCCAACAGCAGCTCGCTGAACGGCTTCATCGTGCCCAGCCTGAGCCGTTTTCTATCCGCCAATCCCAATGTGAACATTCTGCTCGAAGAGCGCTCCAGCACCACGATCGAGGCCGCCATCGCGGGCCACGAGGCCGACATCGGCATTTTCGCGGGCAACGCCACGTCCGCCGGCGTCAATGCCGTCCGCTACGCCATCGACCAGCTCATCATTGCCGCGCCGCTGAACCACCCCATCGTGGAGAGCTCTCCGGTGCGGTTCCCGGCCGTGCTGGACCTGGACTTCGTCTGCATGAGCCGCACCAGCAGCAACTACGTCTTCCTGCGCGACATGGCCAAGCTGGCCGGCAAGACACCCAAGGTGCGCATCCATGTGCACACCTTCGACGCGGTGCTGTCGATGGTCGAAGCCGGCGTGGGCGTGTCGCTGGTGCCGCGCAGCATCGCATCCGCCGCGCTGCGCGAGGGGCGCATCGCGGCGGTGGACCTGAGCGAACCCTGGGCGCTGCGCGAACTGACGCTGGTCACGCAGGCCGGCGTGCCGCCGTCGCCGTTCGTCGAACAGGTGGCGGGATACCTGCTCGACGATCCCATCGTGGCCGCGACGCGCGGCCCGGATTAGCGCCTGCCGCCAGAGGCCCGGATCAGCGCTTGCCCTGGCGCTTGTTCGCCAGAAACTCGTTCATGAACTTCTGCGGTTCGCCGGTATTGAAGGCCGCGCCGAATTCCCCGACGCTGTCCTCGATCGCCTCGTCCACCGACATCGTCTCCCAGCGGCGCAGCAGCTTCTTCTGCTGACGCAACGCCGCCGGCCCAAGCGCGGCAAAGGCCTCGGCCAGCTTGCGCACGGCCTGATCCAGCTCGGCTTCGGGCACCGCTTCATTGACCAGGCCCCAGGCCAGCGCGCGCCGGGCGTCGATCAGTTCGCCGGTCAGCAGCATCCACGCGCTGTTGGCCGCGCCGATCAATCGAGGCATGAGCGCCGCATGGATCACGGAAGGGATCCCCACCTTCACTTCGGGCATGCCGAACTGCGCGTGGTCGGCGCTGACCCGCAGATCGCAGGCCAGGGCGAATTCCAGGCCGCCGCCCAGGCACCAGCCCGGAATGCGAGCGATGACCGGCACCGGAAAATGGCGCACGGCATTGCACAGATCCCGCAGGTTCGAGATGAAGCGCCGCGCCCGTTGTTCGTCCAGCGCGGCCATTTCCGCGATATCGGCGCCCGCCACGAAGGCGCGGTCGCCCGCCCCGCGCAGCACCAGCACCCGCACCGCTTCGTCGTCGCGCAACGCGGCCAGCGCCTCGCGCAGGCCATTGATCACCGGCGTGCTCAGGATGTTCAGCACCCCCGCGTCCCGCATGGTCAGGGTGGCGATCCCGGCGGCGTCGATCTCGGCGTGGGCATGGGGGAAGGATAGATTTCTGGTGTTCACGATGGCTCCTATTACTGCATCTTTTCGAACTTGATGTCCTCGACCACCGTCTTCCAGTGGGCATGGGATTGCGCGATCAGCGCGCCGAACTCGTCGCGCGACATCGGGCTGGGCACCGCGCCCTGCTTCTCGATGGCCTCGATGGTGGCGGGGTCCGCCAGCGCCTGGCGCACCGCCGCATTCAGCGTGTCCAGCACGGGCGCCGGCGTGCCCGCGGGCGCGGCCAGGCCGAACCAGGACGGATTGTTCATCGCGGGCAAGCCGGCTTCGGCGTAGGTGGGCACGTCCGGCAGCAGCTTGAGCCGTTGCCGCGCCGCCACCGCCAGCGGGCGGATGCGCTGCCCCTGGATCAAGGGATATGAGGACGGAATATTGTCGAACACGATCTGGACCTGTCCGGCCACCAGATCGTTCAGCGCCGGCCCCAGTCCTTTGTACGGCACGTGCAGCATCCGCGTGCCGGTGGTCTGCATGAAGAGTTCGCCGTTCATGTGGCTCAGGCCGCCGTTGCCGGACGATCCGAACGCATATTTGCCAGGATCGGCCTTGAGCAGCTTCAGGAACGCGGGAAGGTCCTTTGCGGGCAATGCCGGATTCACCACCAGCACATTGGGCACGTCCGCCAGGTTGCTGATGGGCGCGAAATCCTTGACCGGGTCGTAGGCGCTCCTGGCGTAGACATTCGGATTGACCGCGTGCGAGCTTTCCACCGCCATCACCAGGGTGTAGCCGTCGGCGGGCTGCTTGGCGGCGTAGGCCGAGCCGATGCTGCCGCCCGCGCCGGGCCGGTTCTCGATGATGACGGACTGGCCCAGTTGCGCGCCCAGCTTGTTGCCGACGACGCGCGCGATGATGTCGGTGGTGCCGCCGACCGCGTAGGGCACGACCAGGCGGATCGGCCGGTCGGGGTATTGCGCCGCCGCCAGGCCGGGAAGGGCCACGCACGCCAGCACGGCGGCCAGATGGATTTGGACGGGTTTCATTATTGTCTCCTCGATGTGGTTCAGATGGTTGCCGGATTCGCCAGGACGGCTTCGGTGTGCTCGCCCAGCAACGGCGGCGCCGCCCCCAATTCGCCGGGCGGCGTGCCGGCCAGCAGCGGGTTGCGCACCAGCCGCACTTCGCCCAGCACCGGGTGGGTCGTCGTCTGGAGCATTCCACGGTGCTGCACCTGTGGATGCGCGAACACCTCGTCCAGCGTGTGGATGGGCCCCCACGGCACGCCCGCCGCGTCGAAGGCGTCCGTCCAGCGCTTGCGCGGCGCCGACGCCAGCGCATCGGCGACCATCGGCCTCAGGCTGTCCATGTGCGTCAGGCGCGCGCTATTCGTGACGTAGCGCGGGTCGGCCGCCCATTCCGGATGCCCGGCCACGCCGCTGAAGCGCGCGAACTGGCCGTCGTTGCCGATCGCCAGGATCAAATGGCCGTCCTGGCAGGCAAAGACCTCGTAGGGCGCGCAGTTCGGATGCGCGTTGCCGCTGCGCCGCGGCGCCACGCCCGACACGAGGTAATTGGCGCCCTGGTTGGCGTTCAACGCCACGGCGACGTCCAGCAGGCAGATGTCCAGGGGCAGTCCCTGTCCGGTCTGGTCGCGCTGGCGCAGGGCGGCCAGCACGGCGGACGTGGCGTACATGCCGGTCATCAGGTCCACCACCGCGACCCCGGTGCGCAAGGGGCCCGCGCCCGGCGTGCCGTCCGGCTGGCCGGTGTAGCTCATGAGTCCGCCCATGCCCTGGAACACGTAGTCGTATCCGGGCTTGCCGGCCATGGGGCCGGATTGGCCGTAGCCGGTGATGGACAGGTAGATCAGGCGGGGATTGACGCGGGCAAGCGAGTCGTAGTCCAGCCCATATTTGCGCAGGCCGCCGGCCTTGTAGTTTTCGACCAGAATGTCCGCATCGGCCACCAGTTCGCGCACGCGAGCGGCGCCGTCTTCGGTGGAGAAATCGATGGCGACCGATTGCTTGCCCCGGTTGCAGGCCATGAAGTAGGCGGACATCGATTCCCCGCCATCCTCCGAACGCAGGTCCGGCGGCCCCCAGCCGCGGGTATCGTCGCCGCGTTCGGGATGTTCAACCTTGATGACCTGCGCCCCGAGGTCCGACAGGTTCTGCGTGCACCAGGGGCCCGCGAGGATGCGCGACAAGTCCACGACTTTGATACCGCGCAAGGCGTTGTGAAGCATATGGTCTCCGTGATTCAGCAGCTCTTCGAAAATTATGTCAGCCGCTACGCGCCGCGAGGAGTCGAATGTTTCGAACGCTGCGTTCGCCCGAATTCAAAGCGTGTTCCCCGCCCCGCCGCGGGGGCCGCGCCTTAGACAGGCTCGAATGTTGAGTTCGAATTTTTCGGATGGAGTAAAGCGCAACGCGCCGCCATACTGGCTTCGCGGAGGCGCACTGGCAGCCGCGCCGCCCGGACGATAAGAACCTTTGGAGACAACCATGAATCGCACTATCCTGCGGCGCGGCGCGACGAGCGCGCTGCTGCTATGCAGCCTGGCCGCGGGCGCCGCTCGCGCCGAATATCCCGACCATCCCGTCACCGTCGTGGTGGCCTTCGCGCCCGGAGGCATGACCGACATCGTCGCGCGCCTGCTGTCGGCGGAACTGGGCAAGCGCTTCAACCAGACCTTCGTGGTCGAGAACAAGCCGGGCGCCGCCGGCCAGGTCGGCACCGAACTGGTGGCGCGCCAGAAGAACGACGGCTACACGCTGCTGGTCAGCGCCACGGGCCATGTGATCGGCCCCGCCGTCAACGACAAGGTCCGCTACAACCCGGTGAAGGACTTTGCGCCGATCGGCATCCTGGCGCGCGCGCCGAACCTGGTCGTGGTCAATGCCGGCCTGCCGGTCAAGACCGTCGCCGAATTCCTGACCTGGGGCAAGGCGCAGCCCGGCGTGCCCTATGGCTCGGCCGGCTTTGGCGGGTCCACCCACCTGGGCGGCGAATGGCTGAAGAAGATCACCGGCGTGCCAATGGAACACGTGCCCTACAAGGGCGCGTCCCCCGCCACCAACGCGGTGGTGTCCGGCGAGCTGAAGGTAGCCGTGCAGGACGCGATGAGCGTGGCGCCTTTCATCAAGTCGGGCCAATTGCGTCCGATCGGCGTGGCCAGCGCGCAGCGCAGCAAGCTGTTTCCCGGCCTGCCCACTTTCGCGGAATCGGGCGCGCCGGGCCTGGACGTCTACACCTGGCTGGGGTTCTACGCGCCAGCGGGTACGGATCCGGCCATCGTGGCCAAGCTGAATCAGGCCACCAACGACATCATGAACTCGCCCGAGATGGTGCAGCGGCTGGCGGGGCAGAACAGCGAGCCGCTGGGCCCGATGACGCCGGATCAGGCAAGCGCTTTCGTCGCCGGTGAAACAGCCAAGTGGCGCGACGTGGTGCAGGCCACCGGCGTCAAGGTGGAATAAGCGCCGCCCCGCCTTCAGCCGTCGGAGGCGGGGGCTAGCGCGGCGCGCACCGCGAAGACCGCGTTGGCCTTGAGCATGACGCGGTCTTCGACCTGCAGCAGGCAATTGGCGTAGATCAGCCGCCTGCCCTGTTTGTCGATCCGCACATGGGCTTCCAGCCAGTCGCCGGGCTTGACCGGATTCAGGTATTCCACCGACATCTGCACCGTCACCACCGACAGGTGCGCCCGTTGCGCGATCGTATAGCCCAGCGCGCTGTCGGCCAGCGTGGCCAGCAGCCCGCCATGGGCGATGGCGTGCATGTTGGTGTGGGCGTGTGCCACGCGCATCGCCAGGACGGAATCCGCGTCGCGCCGGTACAGCGCGCCCAGCTCCGCCAGGTGCGTCATGAAGGGACTGCTGGGCTGCCAGGGCTCGAAGCCGGCGGGAATGGTGTCTGTCATGTTGTCCACGCGTAAGGACCCTAAGAGGACCCGGGTAGGTTCGGATTCTTGCGGATGTGCCATGCAGTATCGCAAAGATGGCCGCACCCGGCATGATGCCTGATGCGGCCCTGACCGCTGCGCGGACGCCGTTGCGTACGCGTCAGAAGGTCGCGGCGCCTTCCGCCACCCTGCGCTCCAGGAGTTCGGCCGGCTTCCAGTGGTCGCCATGGACCTGCCGCAGGTTGCGGATCTTGTCCAGCGTGACGGCCAGGCCCAGCGTCTGCGCATGGAACATCGGCCCGCCGCGCGCGCCCGGAAAGCCGTAGCCATGCACGTACACCACATCCACGTCCGAGGCGCGCTGCGCGATGCCCTCATCGATGATGCGCGCCCCCTCGTTGACCAGCGCGAGCATGCAGCGTTCCACGATTTCCTCGTCGCTCACCGCGCGGCGCGCGATGCCTGCCTCGCGCGCGCAGGCCTCGATGATGCCGTCGACCACCGGATCCGGCAGCGGCTGGCGGCTGCCCGGCTCGTAGCGGTAGTAGCCCGCTTGTGTCTTCTGCCCGTAGCGGCCCAGTTCGCAGATGCGGTCCGCGACCTTGGAATAACGCAGATGCGCGGGCCGCGTGGGCGCCAGGCGTTTGCGTGTCGCCCAGTTGATATCCATGCCGGCCAGGTCCGCCATGGCCAGCGGCCCCATCGCCATGCCGAAGCGCGTCAACGCGCCGTCGATCTGCTGCGGGCTGGCGCCCTCTTCCAGCAAAAAGCCCGCCTCGCGCCAGTAGCCGGTCAGCATGCGGTTGCCGACGAAGCCCTCGCATACGCCGACCAGCACCGGAATCTTGCCGATCTTCTGCGCCACGGCCATGCAGGTGGCGATGACGTCGGCACCGGTGCGCGCACCGCGCACCACTTCCAGCAGCTTCATCACATTGGCGGGGCTGAAGAAATGCAGTCCGATCACCGACTCGGGCCGAGCCGTGCTGGCGGCGATGTCGTCGATGTTCAGGCGCGAGGTATTGGTGGCCAGGATGGCGCCGGGCTTGCACACGGCATCCAGCTCGCGGAACACGGTTTGCTTGACCGCCATGTCCTCGAAGACGGCTTCGATCACCAGATCGGCCGCCGCCAGGTCGCCGATGTCCAGGCTGGGCGCGATGCGAGCGATGCGCGCTTCGACGTCCGCGGCGTCGAGCTTGCCCTTGGCGGCGGTGATGCCGTAGTTCTTGCGGATGAGCGCCAGGCCTCGATCCAGCGCCGCCTGGTCGCGCTCGTACAGCGTTACCGCGTAACCCGCATTGGAGAACGCCATGGCGATGCCGCCGCCCATGGTGCCCGCGCCCAGAATGGCCACGCGTTCCACCCTGCCCGCGCTGCCGCCGCCCACGACGCGCGGCGCTTCTTTTTCAGCGAAGAACAGATGCCGCAGCGCCTTGGACGCGTCGCCCGCGACCAAGGCATCGAACAGCCTGCGCTCTTCGTCCAGCCCCGCCTCGATGGGCAGGCGCGTCGCGGCCTCGACGCAGTCGACCGCCGCCTGCTGGGCCTGGGCATTGCGGGCCTTGGGATTGAGCCCGGCGCGCACCGCGGCGAAGTCGACGCCACTGGCTTGCACGGCGCGCCGCGAGGCGACGGGATGGTCCGTTTGCCCGGCGCGGTCCCGCGCATAGGACAGCGCCAGGTCCAGCACATCGCCATCCGTGACGGCATCCACCAGCCCCGCGGCCAGCGCCGCGGCCGCGTCCACCGGCGTGCCGGCCTGGATCATGCCAAGCGCCCGCGCCACGCCCACCAGCCTGGGCAGGCGCTGGGTGCCGCCCCCGCCGGGCACCAGGCCCAGGTTCACTTCCGGCAAGCCCAGCCGGGCGCCGGCCTGGGCCACGCGGTAGTGGCAGCCCAGGGCCAGCTCCAGTCCGCCGCCCAGGGCAAAGCCGTGGATGGCGGCAACGACCGGCTTGTGCGAGGCTTCGATGGCCGCGATCACCTCGCGCAGCATGGGCCGGGCCGTCGCCGCCGGCGTGTTGAACTGGCGGATATCGGCGCCGCCGCAGAACGCCTTGCCCGCGCCCGCGATCACGATGGCGTCGACGCCCGCGTCGGCGCGCGCGCGCGCCATGCCGGCATGCAGGCCGGCGCGCACCGTATCGCCCAGGCCGTTGACCGGCGGATTATCAAGAAACATTACCGCCACGCGTTCATGCAGGGCGTAGCGTACGGTGCTGGAAACGTCGTCGGATGGTTGGGTGTCGTTGACGGTCATGGTGGTCCCTCGCGGCGGCAGGGCTTACGCCCGCGCCAGTTGCCGGTAGCGGTTGATGTGATGGCGGGTGTCGCCAAGCGTGTATTCGATGGCCAGGAGCCGCTTGACATGGTGGCCGACGGCAAGCTCGTCGGTCATGCCCATGCCGCCGTGCAGCTGGATGCTCTGCTGGCCGATATAGCGCGCGGCCTGCCCGCAGCTGGCCTTGGCGGCCGAGGCGAGGCGGCCGCGCAAGGGCGCGTCGTCCGGGTCGGACCGCGCTGCCATCCAGGTCAGCGACCGCGCCTGCTCCAGGGACAGCAACATGTCCGCCAGCCGGTGCTGCACCGCCTGAAAGCCGCTGAGCGCCTGGCCGAACTGGCGGCGCGCGGCGACGTGGTCGCGGGTCGCGTCCAGCAGCGCCTGCATGATGCCCAGCGCCTCCGCGCACAGCCCGACGCGCGTCATGTCCGCCGCCTGCGCAAGCGCGGCCCCGGCCTCGCCCAACCGCGCCGCGGCCGCCACCTGGCATGCCGTCAGTGCAATGTCCGCGTAGCTGCGTCCGTCCAGGCCGGCTCCGCCCGCCCGGGTCAGACCCGCTTCGCCTGCCTGGACCAGGAACAGCCCGACGCCAGCCGCATCGCGCGCCGTGACCAGCAACTGCCTTGCCCCCATTCCATGCGGCACACGCCGCTTCACGCCATTCAGGACCCAGCCTTCACCCCGGCGCTCCGCCGTGACGCCGCCGCCGTCCAGGGCCCATTCCGCATCGGGCCCCGCATGCGCCAGCACGGGCGCGGCCGTGCCGTCCGCCAGGCCGGCCAGCAAGGCGCGCACCGCCCCGCCGTCGGGCATGCGGCGCAACAGTTGGCCGCAAAGCAGCGTGCTGGCGTCGTAGGGCTCGTCCACCAGATGGCGGCCGAACTGCTGCATCAGCACGCAGAGCTCGGGCAAGCCGGCGTCCATGCCGCCGGCGTCAGCGGGCAGGCCCAGCCCCAGCAGGCCCATGTCGGCGAAGGCGCGCCAATGCGGCGTGGCGGCAGGGTCGGCATCCGCCGGCTGCCGGACGCGGGCGGCGGGCGCCGGGTACTGGTCCTGCAGATAGCGCGCGACGGCATCGTCCAGCGCGCGTTCGTCTTCCGTGTAATCGTCCGCCACACCCAGCGCCAGCTTGGCGATGAGGTTCTTCTGGACTTCGTCCGTTCCGCCGTAGATCGATATCTTGCGCAGGTTCAGATAGAAACCCGGCATGGCTTCCAGCTCTTGCTCGACGGTCGGCCCGCCCTGCGCGTAGTCGCGTTCCAGGGCAGCAGGCTGATAGGCCAGCGCGTGCGCGCCGGCGGTATCGACCAGCGCCTCGCTGATGCGCTGGGCCAGCGTGGATCCCAGGTACTTCAGGATCGACGCCTCGGCGCCGTGGCCGGCCCCGCGCTGGTCGCGCGCGATCAGCCGCAGATTGGTCTGTTCCAGCGCCAGCGTGTCGATCTCGAGTTGCGTCAGCCGATGCGCGAACACGGGATCGTCGGCCAAGGGCCTGCCATCGACCATGCGCCGCGCCGCCAGCCGCTGCAGATGGCCCAGTTCGCGCTTGGCGCGTCCGATCCGGGCCGCGCCGAAGCGTTCGTGCGACAGCAGGTACTTGGCATAGGTCCAGCCGCGATTCGCCTCGCCCACCAGATGCGAGACCGGCACCACGACATCGTCCAGGAAGACTTCGTTGATTTCCTCGCCGCCGTCCAGCGTGCGGATCGGCCGCAGCGATACGCCCGGGCTGCGCATGTCGATGAGCAGGAACGAAATGCCCTGCTGCGCGCGGGCGTCGGGATCGGTGCGCGCCAGGCAGAACATCATGTCGGCGTACTGCGCATAGGTGGTCCAGGTTTTCTGGCCGGTGACCACATAGGTGTCGCCCACGCGCCGCGCGCGGGTCGAGAGCGACGCCAGGTCCGAGCCGGCGCCCGGTTCGGAGTAACCCTGGCACCACCAGTCCTGGCCGTTCAGGATGCGCGGCAGGAAATGGCTTTTCTGCCAGTCCGAACCGTAGGCCATGATGACCGGCGCAACCATGCGCAAGCCGAAAGGCACGGTTTCGGGCGCGCCGGCCAGCGCGCATTCCTCGTCGAACACGTTGCGCCGTTCGATGCTCCAGTTGGCCCCGCCGAATTCGGCGGGCCAGTTCGGCGCGACCCAGCCGCGTTCATGCAGGATGCGATGCCAGCGCTGGAAGTCCTGCTTGTCCAGGCGCTGGTGGTCCAGCACCTTGCGCCGCAGATCGGCGGGAAGCTGGCCGCGCAGGAACGCGCGGACCTCGTCGCGGAAGTCCTTCAGTTCCGGATCATGCGGCATGGTCTGGGTCCAGGGCAAAGCGCAGCGGCGCGTCGGTAGCCGCTTGCAGGGCGTCCCGCGTCAGTCCGGGCGCCATGCCGCGCACCAGGAAACCCTGCGGCGTGATGTCCAGCGTGGCCAGATCGGTATAGACCCGGTCGACGCAGGCCGCGCCCGTCAGCGGCAGATCGCAGAGGCGGCGCAGGCGCGAACGGCCGTCGCGGGTCGTATGCTCCATCAGCACATGGACACGCTTGGCGCCCACCGCCAGATCCATGGCTCCGCCCACCGCCGCGGCCACGCCAGGCTGGCCGAGCGACCAATTGGCCAGGTCGCCGGTTTCGGAAACCTGGTAGGCCCCCAGGATGCAGTAGTCCAGATGGCCGCCACGCATCATCGCGAAGGAATCGGCATGGTTGAAAAAGCTGCCGCCCGCCGCCATCGCGACGTTCTGCTTGGCCGCGTTGGTCAGGTCGGGATCGACCGGGTCGCCGTCCGCACGGGCCCGCATCCCCAGGATGCCGTTCTCGCTGTGGACCGTGACGCCATGCGCCGGGGTCCAGTAATCCAGCGCCATCACAGGCAGGCCAATGCCCAGATTGACGTAGGCGCCGGCGGGGATATCGGCAGCGGCGCGGCGGGCAATGTCCGCGCGCGAGTATCGTTGTGTCATTGCAGGACTCCGGCCAGTTTGGGATCGGGTATGCGCAGCACGCGCTGCACGAATATGCCGGGCGTGACGACATGTTCCGGATCCAGGCCGCCCACCTCCGCCAGCGCATGCACCTGGACGATAGCCGTCGCCGCCGCCATGCACATCAGCGGCCCGAAATTGCGCCCCGCCTTGCGGTAGACGAGATTGCCCAGCGGATCCGCGCAATGGGCCTTCACCAGCGCGTAGTCCGCCGCCAGCGGTTCCTCGAACACGTAGCCCACGCCCTTGATCACGCGCGTCTCCTTGCCTTCGGCCAGCAGCGTGCCGTAGCCAGTGGGCGTGAAGAAACCGCCCAGGCCGGAGCCGGCCGCGCGCAGCCGTTCGGCGAGCGTGCCCTGTGGCACGCATTCGTAGTCGATCCGGCCTTCAGCGTAAGCCGTTTCAAACGCCTGGGACTCCGCGCCGCGCGGATACGAGGCGATCAGCTTGCGCACGCGCCCCAGCCGGATCAGGCGGGCCAGGCCGCTGTCGTGGCTGCCGCTGTTGTTGCACACCACGGTCAAGCCGCGCGCGCCCTGCTCCACCAGCGCGTCAAGCAGGTCGACGGGCTGGCCGGACAGGCCGAAGCCGCTGACCAGCACGGTGGCGCCGTCGGGGATGTCCGCCACGGCCCGCGCGGCGGAATCGACAGTCTTGTTCATCAATGTCTCCTTCACAGGCTATGGGAAAGAATGGCCGTGGCCTGGCTGGACAGCACCCCGCCGTTGCCGTGCACCAGCGCCACGTCGGCGCGCGGGATCTGGCGTTCGCCTGCCTCCCGGCGTAGCTGCGCCACGGCTTCGATCACCAGGAAAATGCTGTACATGCCGGGATGCGTGAAGGACAGGCCCCCACCGTTGGTGTTCATCGGCAGATCGCCGCCGGGCTCGATGCGTCCGCCGCCGATGAACGCGCCGCCTTCGCCCTTGGCGCAGAAGCCCAGGTCTTCAAGAAACAGGATGGGGTTGATGGTGAAGGCGTCGTAGAGTTCGACCAGATCGATATCGGCGGGCGTCAGGCCGGCCTCGTCGAACGCGGCCCTGCCGGAATCCACGGCGGGCGTGACGGTGACGTCCGGCATGCAGGAGATCTGGCGGTGCCAGTGCGCGTGGCCGGTGCCCAGCACGTAGATGGGGCGTGGATGCAGGTCGCGCGCGCGGTCGGCGCGCGTCACCACGAAGGCGCCCGCGCCGTCCGTCACCAGGCAGCAGTCGCGCACGGTCAAGGGATCGGAGATCATCTTCGCGCCCAGCACGTCATCGATCGAGAGCGGCGCGCGCAGAAAGGCGTCGGGGTTGAGCTGCGCCCATTTGCGCGCCGCCACCGCGACCTCGGCCAACTGACGCCGCGTGGTGCCGTACTGATGCATGTGGCGCGCCGCCGCCAGCGCATAGCTGGTCACCGGATTGAACGGCTTGTACGGGTGTTCGTAAGGCTGCGGATCCAGCGCCGCGCGCATCTGATTGATCTGCGTGCTGCTGGGCGCGCTGCGCGGGTTGGCGCCGTAGCACACCAGCACGTGGTCGCACTGCCCGGCCTCGATGGCCATCGCCGCGATCTTCAGGTCGGCAATGAACGAAGAGCCGCCGAACATCGTGCTGTCCGAAAAACGCGGCCGGATTCCCAGGTATTCCGACATCCGCATCACCCACCAGGGCGACGTCAGGCTGGACGTGATGATGCCGTCGATATCCTGCATCTTCAAGCCGCTGGCGGCCACGGCGCGATGCGCCGCCTGCGCGATGATCTCCTGCTCGGTGCGCCCCCCGCAATCGCCCAGCCCGGCCATGCCGGTGCCCAGGACGGCGATCGCGCCGCGATAGCCGCGGCTCATGCCCGATCCTCCGGCTGCGCCACAAACACCAGCAGCGGCTCGCCGTCCACGGTGTCGATACGCGCCCGCACCGGCAGGCCGATACGCACCGCATCGGGGGGCATGTCCACCACGCGGCTCATCAGCCGCGGGCCTTCGGCCAGATCGACCAGGCAGACGGTGTAGTCGCCCGCCTTGCTGCGCACGACGGTCGTGGAATAGACCTCGCCCGCGCCGCTGGGCTCCGTCCAGCGCAGCGTGTCGGCGCCGCAATGCGGGCAGACCACGCGCGGGTAGAAATGGTGCCGGGCGCAGGCCTGGCATTGCGGAATCATGAAGCGGCCCTGCGCGAGCTGCTCGAAATAATGGCGCTCGGCGCTGGCGGCCGGCTCGGTTGCGGTGTGCGGCATGCTGATTGTGGCCGCCCGGTGGGCGGCTGTCTCCGTGTTATGTCGTTGCCCGCCTGTCCTGGCGTGCGGCGTGAAACAATTTTAGGAATGGCGCATGCCCCTGACCATCCGAAAGATTCGAAGGCTTCATTCGGCGTATTCGAAGCGCGCCCGAAGCGCGGCGGCAGTCGGAGTAAGATTTACGGCACAACAATCACCCTACATGGCAGGAGCAGTGGAAGATGGCGAAAGTCGGCATGGTTGGTATCGGCCTCATGGGCCACGGCATTGCAAGCAATCTGGTCAAGCATGGTCATGCGCTGACCGTGCTTGAGCATCCGGGCAATCAGCCCCTGGATGCGCTGAAGGCCGCGGGCGCGGCCAGCGTGGCCAGCGGCGCCGAGCTGGCGGCCCAGTCGGACGTGATCATCCTCTGCGTTACCGGCAGCCCGCAGGTCGAGGCCGTGCTGTTGTCGGCCGGCGGCGTGCTGGAAGGCCTGCGGCCCGGCACCGTCATCATCGACTGCTCGACCGCGATCCCCTCGTCCACCGTGAAGGTGGCCGAGGCGGTGACCGAGAGCGGCGGCCGTTTCCTGGACGCACCCATGACGCGCACGCCGAAGGAAGCCGCCGAAGGCCGGCTGAACCTGCTGGTGGGCGGCGACGCCGCGCTGTTCGAGGAATGCAAGCCGCTCCTGGCCTGCTTTGCCGAGAACATCACGCACGCCGGCCCGGTCGGCGCCGGCCACCGCATGAAGCTGCTGCACAATTATGTGTCGCTGGGCGTGGTCGCCCTGCTGTCGGAGGCCGCGGCGTGCGCGCTGCGTTCCGACATCGATCCGGCCGTGTTCGCCGACGTGCTGACCAAGGGCGGCGGCGGCGGCGTGGCGCTGGAGCGCCTCAAGCCTTACCTGCTGGAACAGGATCCGTCCTCGCTGCGCTTCTTCATGTCGAACGCGCAGAAGGACCTGTCGTACTACAACACCATGGCCGCCGAAGCCGGCGCCGTGCGCGAGATCGGCGCGGCGGTGCAACACACGTTCGATCAGGCGGTCACGCAGGGCGGCGGCGACCGCTATGTGCCGGAACTGGTGTCGCTGCTGAAAGACCGTTAGCCCGGCCGCATGGACATCGCGCCCGGCAGGCCGGGCGCGATGTTCGCCGCTTGGGTACGGCGCCCTCTAGCGCCCGCCGGCCGCGACCGCGCGCGGCGCGCGCAGGACGCCCCGAGGCGGCAGGCGCAGGGAAATCAGCGCGGCCATCAGCAGCAGCACGCCGGCCGACCCGAAGGCCACCCAGTGCGTGCCGAAGGTCTCGAAGGCCCAGCCCCCCAGCCACGAACTGATCATGCCGCCCACCTGGTGGCCCAGATAGGTCAGGCCGTACAGCACGCCCACCAGGCGGATGCCGTAGATGTCGGCCAGGATCGCCGACGACAAGGCGATGCTGCCCGCCCACACGATGCCGCCGATGGTGGCGGCCGCGTACAGTTCCCAGTGCGCGCCCACCATGACCAGCGCGAAAAAGCCCAGGCCCCGCACCAGATAGATGGCGGCCAGGATGTTGCGCCGCTCGACCTGATCGGACATGCGGCCCAGCACCAGCGTGCTGAAGATGGCGACCAGCCCGATCAGGCCGATGCCCAGCGAACTGGTGGTGGCGTCAAAGCCATGGTCCATCAGCATGGGCATGCCGTGGGTGCCCAGCAGGTTCATGCTGAAGCCACAGGCGAACAGGCCCAGCGCGACCTGCCAGAACGGCAAGGTGCGCAAGGCGTCGCCCAGCCTGGGCGCGGCCGTCTTGGCCGCGGGCTTGGCTGACGCCGATTTCTCGACGATCTGGTGGGGCAGCAGGTCCGTGTGTTCCGGCGCCTCGTCGCGCATGACCAGCAGCGCCACCGGCACGGTCAGCAGCGCGAACAGCGCCGCGAAGCCCAGCAGCGTTTCGCGCCAGCCGACCGCCGAGATCGCGAAGGTCAGCGTGGGCGTCATCAGCGCGATGCCGGCCATCGAACCCGTGGACAGGAAGAACAGCGCCATGCCGCGCTGCCGCGTGAACCAGCGGCTGATCACGGGCGTCAGCGCCACCGGGCTGGTGAAGGCCAGGCCGATGGACAGGGCCACGCCGAAGGAAAGCAGGAATTCAAAGGGGCCGCGCGCGAACACCGTCCAGATGGAAGACGCCACGACAATCGCCGTGCCGGTCAGCAGCACGAAGCGCGTGCCGTGCGTGCTGACCAGATAGCCCGCCAGCGGCATGCCCAGCCCGTAGCACAGCATGCCGATCGCCACGATGCCCGACAGCAGGCTGCGCGAAAAACCCAGCCCTTCCGCCATGGGCAGGAAGAACGGTCCGATGCCCATGCGCAGGCCCACCGTCAACAGGGTGAGTACCGTGGCGGCGCCGACGATGTTCCAGCCGAAATACCAGCCGCCCGACTCTTGCTTGTCCAATTCCTCTTCTCCTCGGTCTTTTCTTGTGGCCGCTTGCGCGCCAGGACTCGAAGACACCGCGGGGGAAGCACGGAGGAAACGCTCCGCTATCGACAGGGGTGGGATGAACCAGGCGTGAATCGGCTTGTATGCGCCGGCGCGGTCAGGCCGCCGGACGCGTCATATTACTCCCGGCTATATATGAATTCGGCGGGGAAACGGAAATCGTGTCCGGTGAACGGTCACGTGATGCGCGGGGCGGCCGAGGGGCGGAGAACGGCGGGCGCGGCGCTGCCGCCGGCCTACGCCGCCTGCTCCAGAAACGCCTGCAGGGCGGGCACGGTGTTCAGCACGTGCTGGCGCATCGCCGCCTCGCAGCGCGCCGCATCGCGGGTGTGCAGCGCGTCGATCAGTTCCTGGTGCGATTCGCGCACCCGCAGGACGCGTCCCGGCTGGGCCGCCCACAGGCGCATGTAGGGCTCCACGACGGAATGCAGCTCCGAGATCTGGCTGAGCAGCCGCGGCTGGCGGCAGAAGCTGCACAGGTATTCGTGGAATTCGCGGTGGGCGGTGGTCCAGTCCAGGTCGTCGCTGGCGCCCTGGTCCAGCTGCTCCAGCATGTTGGTCAGCCGGCGGATGTGTTCGGCGCCCATGTTGAGCACCGCGTTGCGCGTGGCCAGGCCTTCCAGCACGGAGCGCATTTCAAACACTTCCAGCATTTCCTGCTGGTTCAGGCCGCGCACCACGGCGCCACGGTTGGCGCGGATCTCGACCAGGCCTTCCGAGGCCAGCCGGCGCAGCGCGCCGCGCACCGGCATGCGGCTGGTGCCGATCTCGGCGGCGACGACGTCCGGCACCAGGCGCTGGCCGGGCGCATAGCGGCCCAGCCGGATCTCGCGCTGCAGGTGCAGGTACGCCTCGTCTTCGGCGCTGATGGCTGTCTTCTGAAATTGCAGCACTGACGTCCCCGGGCTTGGAAAGCCGCCATGATAGATAACCGCAAAAATAACACAAACTGGATCCAATGATCCATGGATGCAAACACCAATAGTCCCGGAACGGAAGCTTGCGTCTAATCCAGTCCGGGACGCGGCCGCCGCGCCCGCCTGGCCGGAACGGGCAACAGACCCGCCCGTGCCTATGCTTTCCATAACGCGATCAAGGGGAACCCATGAAATTTCGTCTCATCCGGACGCTGGCAGGCGCCGCCGCGATGGCCTTTGCCGCCCAGGCCGGCGCCCAGGCCACCGACTGGCCGCAGCATCCCGTGCGCATCGTCGTGCCCTTCCAGGCAGGCTCCGCCACGGACCTGATCTCGCGCCAGCTCGGCGCCGCGCTGTCCACCGAACTGGGCCAGCCCTTCGTCATCGAGGCCCGTCCCGGCGCCGCGGCAGCCATCGGCAGCGCCTCCGTTGCCCGGTCCGCCCCCGACGGCTACACGTTGCTGATGGGCGGCCCGGCCGCCGTCGTCACCAACCGCTTCCTGCAAAAGCGCCTGGCCTATGATCCCGACGCGTTCGCGCTGGTGTCCATGGTGGCCTACACGCCCAACATCCTGCTGGCCAATCCGTCGCAGCCGTTCAAGACCCTGCCGGAAATGGTGGCCTACGCCCGCGCCAATCCGGGCAAGCTGACCTATGCCTCGTTCGGCACGGGCACGACGTCCCACATGGCTGGCGAAATGCTCAAGTCCATCGCCAAGATCGACATCCTGCATGTGCCGTACAAGGGCGCGGGCGAAGCCATTCCCGCCCTGCTGAGCGGCCAGGTGTCGATGTACTTCGACACCATCATGACCGGCCTGCCCCAGGCCAAGAGCGGCGCGCTGCTGGCGCTGGGCATGTCCAATTCGCAGCGTTCTGCGCTGGCCCCGGACATTCCCACCATCGCCGAACAAGGCTACTCGGGCTACGACATTGCCCCGTGGTACGGCCTGGTCGCCCCGGAAGGCACGCCCGCTCCGATCCTCGATAAGCTCAACAAAGCCGTCAACAAAGTGCTGGCCGATCCCGCATTGCGCGGTAAGCTCGCCGAAGCCGGCGCCGAGCCGCGCGGCGGCAGCCGCGAGGAATTCGCCGCCTTCATCAAGGCCGAGATTCCCCGCACCAAGCAGCTGATCGACCAAGCCGGCATCACCCCGCAGTAATTTTCCATACGAGTTCCAGCATCCATGTCCTCCCCCTTCGATTGGTCTTTTCCGTACGCTTCCCGAAAAATGCCGGTCCTGGCCGCCAACGCGGTCGCGACCAGCCAGCCGTTGGCTGCGCAGGCGGGACTACGCATGCTGCTGGCCGGTGGCAATGCCGTTGACAGCGCCATTGCCACCGCGATTGCCCTGACCGTCGTCGAACCCGTCATGAACGGGATCGGCGGCGACATGTTCGCGCTGATCTGGCACGACGGCCAACTGTATGGCCTGAACTCCAGCGGCTGCGCCCCGGCCGCATGGACGCCGGAATACTTCAATGGGCGCGATGCCATGCCGGGCACCGGCTGGGGTACGGTCACCGTGCCGGGCCAGGTCGCCGGCTGGAAGGCCCTGTCCGAACGCTTCGGCAAGCTGCCTTTCGCCAAGCTGTTCGAACCCGCCATTGCCTACGCCGAAGACGGCTTCGCGGTGTCGCCCACCATTGCCCGCCAATGGGCCACGCAGGCGCCCAAGCTGGCGGCGGAACACGGCTTTGCCGACGCCTTCCTGCCGCAAGGCCGCGCGCCGCAAGCCGGCGAATGGTGGCGCTTTCCGGACCAGGCCAAGACGCTGCGCGAGATCGCCGAAACCGGCGGCGAAAGCTTCTACCGCGGTGAACTCGCCAGGAAGATCACCGACTTCGCCAGCCAGACGGGCGGCGCGCTCAGCGCCGTCGATCTGGCCGAACACCAGGCCGAATGGGTCACGCCCATTTCCCAGTCGTTCCGCGACTACGAGCTGCACGAGATCCCGCCGAACGGCCAGGGCATCTCGGCGCTGATGGCGCTGGGCATGCTCGAACAATTCGACCTGGAAGGCATGGGCCGCGACAGCGCCGACTACTACCACGTCAGCATCGAAGCCATGAAGCTGGCGTTTGCGGACCTGCACCATCACGTCGCCGACCCGCGCCATATGCGCACCGACGCGCGTGCGCTGCTGGACCGCGCCTATCTGGCCGAGCGCGCACGCCTGATCTCCATGGACCGCGCCAGCGTTCCCACGGCCGGCACGCCCGCCACCGGCGGCACGGTCTACCTGACCGCGGCCGACGCCGGCGGCACGATGGTGTCCTTCATCCAGTCCAACTACCACGGCTTTGGGTCCGGCGTGGTCGTGCCCGGCACCGGCATCAGCCTGCACAACCGCGGCCTGAACTTCGTGCTCAAGCCCGGCCACGCCAACCAGGTCGCGCCGCGCAAGAAGCCCATGCACACCATCATCCCCGCGTTCGTGACGCGCGGCGGCCAGCCGGTCATGTCCTTCGGCGTGATGGGCGGATCCATGCAGGCCCAAGGCCATCTTCAGATGGTCACGCGCCTGGCCGCGTTCGGCCAGAATCCGCAGGCCATGAGCGATGCGCCGCGCTTCCGCGTGGAAAACGGTCCGGTGGTCAATGTGGAATCGCACCTGCCGGCGGATGTGGTCGACACGCTGCGCGCACGCGGCCACAACGTGGCGGTCGCGCCCGCCGACAGCCTCGAATTCGGTTCGGCACAACTGATCTGCCGCCTGCCTCAAGGCGGCTACATCGCGGCATCCGATTCGCGCCGGGACGGCCAAGCCGTCGGCTTCTGACGCAAAGCGGGGCACGCCGGACTTCCAGCGGAAGTTCGGCGAAAATCCGGGATGATCTGGCGCGCGCATGCGCGCCGGCTGCAAGCCGCCATGCGCGCCGTCACATCCCTGCAGCGACGCCAGCAGATACTGCCGCGTTGCCGCACGAAGGACCGAAATGCCCCACCTGGCCCCGCCACCCCCCGGAAAGCGCCACCCCGCCCCACGCATGCCGCCGCGAACCCGTCGGCGCATGCACGCCGCCCTGAGCGCCGCCGCCTGCGCCCTGGTGCTGGCCCTGGCGCCCCTGTCCGCCGACGCCGCCCTGCCCCTGGCCGTCGACGGCCAGCCCCTGCCATCGCTTGCGCCCATGCTCGAACGCGTTACGCCGGCCGTCGTCAACATCTCGTCGCAGGCGGACCCGCGGCAGGCGCCGGGCACGAGCCGGATGCAGTCGCCGGAAACCGTCCGGCAGAACGTGGGCTCGGGTGTCATCGTGGACGCCAGCCAGGGCAATATCCTCACCAACCACCATGTGGTGCGCGGCGCCACCGCCATACGCGTGTCCCTGCAGGACGGACGCGCCTTCAATGCCACCGTCGTGGGCAGCGACCCCGACACCGACCTGGCGGTGCTGCGCATTCCGGCCCAGAACCTGCAAGCGCTGTCGCTGTCGGATTCCAGCGATCTGCGCGTGGGCGACTTCGTCGTGGCCATCGGCGACCCCTACGGACTGGGCCAATCCGCCTCGTCCGGCATCGTGTCCGCCCTGGACCGCTCCAGCCTGCGCGCCGCCGGTTATCAGAACTTCATCCAGACCGACGCCTCCATCAACCCCGGCAACTCGGGCGGCGCGCTGGTGAACCTGAACGGCGAGCTGGTGGGCATCAACACCATGATCTACACGCCATCCGGTGGCAACGTGGGCATCGGCTTCGCCATTCCCTCCAACCTTGCCGGCGAGGTCATGCGGCAATTGCTGCAGCACGGACAGGTGCAACGCGGCGGCCTGGGCCTGGACACCCTGGACATCACGCCGCGCAATGCGCGCCAATTGGGCCTGGCGCCGGGATCGACGGGCATCGTGGTGGCGCGCGTGGCGGATGGCTCGCCCGCCCAGAAGGCCGGCGTGCAGGCCCGCGACCAGATCCTGTCGATGGACGGCAAGGCGCTGAGCACCAGCGCGCAGCTGCGCAATGCCGAAGGCCTGCTGCCGGTGGGCCAGCAGGTGCGCCTGACCTTGCGCCGGGCCGGCGCCACCTCGGAAGTCCTGCTGCGCATCGAACCGGAACAGAACGAACGCTTCCATGCGGGCTCCCTGGATGCGCGCCTGGCGGGCGTGGAGTTCTCGGAGGTCGGGCGCGCGCAGCGCCTGCAGGGCAACGACGGCGCGGCCGTCAGCGCCACCTTTCCCGATCGCGGGCCCGTGGCCGCACGCCTGCAGCGCGGCGACATCGTCATCGGCGTGAACCGGCGACCCGTCAGCAAGCTGGCCGACCTGCGCGACCTTCTGGCCGGCGCGGCCTCGCAGCCGCTGGTGCTGACCCTGTTGCGCGGCCGGGCCGCCTACACCTTGCAGGTCAACTGAGGCGGCGCGTGCAGCTACACTGAGGCGGGACCCTGCAACGCAGTACCGGAGGCAATGTGAACAGCAACGACAGGATCAATCTTTCGATCGACCAGGTCTACAACCTGTCCGTCGACGTGTTGAGCAGGAACGGCTTTTCAGCGCCGCACGCGGCCGTTATCGCGAAGGCGATCACCGCCGGGCAACGCGATGACTGCCAGTCGCACGGCATGTACCGCCTGATCGCATGCGTGCAGACCATGCAGGCCGGCCTGGTGGACCCCGCCGCGCTGCCGGCGCTGACGCACCCCGCGCCCGCCGTGGTGCAGGTCGATGCCGGGCGGGCCTACTCGCTGCTCGCGTTCGAAGAAGGCCTGCCCCATCTGGCGGAAAAGGCCAAGCGCAATGGCGTGGCCGTGCTGGCCATCAATAACTGTTTCCACTTCTCGGCGCTGTGGCCCGAGGTCGAGGCCATCGCCGCCCACGACCTGGCCGGCATGGCCATGACGATCAGCCATAGCTGGGTTGCCCCCGCCGGCGGCACCCGGCCCGTGTTCGGCACCAACCCGTTTGCCTTTGCGTGGCCCCGTCCGGGCGCCTACCCCTATGTCTTCGACTTCGCCACCAGCATGGTGGCGCGCGGAGAAATCGAGCTGCACCGGCGCACGGGCAGGTCCATCCCGGAAGGCTGGGCCATCGACCGCGACGGCCAGCCCACCACCGACGCGGCGGCCGCGATGGACGGCGCCATGCTTACCTTTGGCTCGTACAAGGGCTCGGCGCTGTCGACCATGATCGAATTGCTGGCCGGCCCGCTGATCGGCGACTGGACCAGCCTGCAGTCGCAGGCCTTCGACGCGGGCGCGGGCGGCACCCCGCTGCACGGCGAGCTCGTGATCGCGCTGGACCCCGCCATCCTCGGGCGCGGCCAGCTGGCCGCGAACCTGGGCGGCGCGGAAGCCATGCTGGACGCGATCAGCGGCCAGGGCGCGCGCCTGCCGTCCGAGCGCCGCTTCAAGGCCCGCGCCCAGAGCGAACAGGAAGGCGTCTGGGTCAATCGCGCGCTGTACGAAGAAGTGAAGAACCTGGGCATGCAATCTTGAAAGGAGCTCGCATGAAAATCACCTCGATGCACCTGCGTTCGCACCTACCCGGCCTGCTGCTGGCGGGATGCCTGGCGGCAACCGTGGCAAGCGCCGCGGCCCAGGACAAAATCCCGCAGATCATGCAGGTGCCCGCCGACAACGCCGTGGCCTGGCAGGCCCCAGCTGAAGGCGTTATCACCTATGAATGCCGGATGACGCAGACGGATGGCGCCAGGCCAGCCTGGGTCATCGCCGGCGCCACAGCCACGCTGGGCGCGGGCCAATCCGGCCAGACCGGCACCTACAAAAGCCCTCCGGAAACCTGGCGGGCATCCGATGGATCGACATTGACCGGGATGGAAATGGTGCGCGCCTACTCAGGGCCGGACCGCCTGCATGACCAGCTCGTGCTGGCCAATCCGTCCTCGGGCGTGGGCGTGCTGACCGGCGTCACCTACATCCAGCGCATCGTCAAGGCGGGCGGCGGCGCCCCGCAAGCCCCCTGCACTGCCGCCAGCAAAGGCGAGCGGGAGCCGGTGAAATACCAAGCCGACTACGTGTTCTGGAAACCTAACTGAATGGCCGGGCAATGCCGGGCAAGCACCGCCTGGCGGACTGACCCCGCCGCCCATCAGACGGGCGGCCCGGACTTGCGCAAGCGTCAGGGCGCCGCCGTCATGCCTTGCGTCAGTTCCTTGACCAGCCCCGCGTGCCGGGCCTGTTCCTGGATCAGGGTGTAGGCCGAGAACGTGACCACCTTCGCACCGGATGCCGCGAACAGCGCGGTCAATACGGCGGGCCGGTCAGAGAGCTTGCTAGTGGCGTCCAACTGCAAAACCCCCATGCTGCCCACCTTGAACGTGCTTTGCCCGGTCTTCTTGAACGTGGACACGGATTCCTGCTGCTGCGCTTGAAACCCCGCGGCCATGCTGCCGAGCACGAACGCGTCGTCGTCGCCGAACGTCGATTCCATGGGAACGATGACCACGATGATTGCCTGCTTGGTATCGGTGTTCAGATAGATCTTGCCGGTGATGTCCGGCGCGGCGGGATCTGGCGGGAACTCGGTTTCGGTGAATCCCGCAGGGATGGCGACCCGCAGCTTGCCGTCCAGCACCTGCAATGTCTGCCGCGCCGGTTCCGCGGCGGCGGCACCGGCCGGGGGCACGGCGCGCTGCGCGGGAGCGGTGGGCGCGGGAGCGCTCTGCGCCGGGGCATTCTGCGCAGGAACATTCTGCGCGGGAGCGGTCTGCGCCGGAGCGTTCTGCGCAGGAGCGTTCTGCGCCGGAGCGTTCTGCTTCGGGGCCTCCTGCGCCGGAGCGTCCTGCGCCACGGCGGGCTGGCTCGCGGCCAGCGTCATCGTCAGTACCATTCCCGCCAGCAACTGGTTGCGCATGTACATAGGGTTCCGATGAATAGGCATGATCATTCAATACTACAACGCCACGACGGCGCCGCCCTCCAGAACGGACAGGGCCCGCGCAACGCATTGCGCGGGCCCTTCAGTTTGCCATGATCGGAGTTCGGGTGAGCGGACTGGGAGTGGAGCTAGGGAGGTGGCCGATTTTTTCGCGTCTGTGGCCGGGTAAGACGCCCAATCCGCTCAGTGCAACCGCGGTGCGGGGAGCGGGCGGCGCGCACCCTGCGCGCCGCCCGTTCACATCAGGCGCTTAGAAGCGGTGACGCACGCCCACCATGCCGACGGTGCTCTTCACGCCGTCGATGAACGCGAAGTCCGTTGCGTACGAACCCAGAGCGTACAGATTGGTGCGCTTGGACAGGTTGTACGTGTAGCCCACGCTGTACACGTTCATGGCGGAATCACCGCCGGTCAGCGCGTTGCTGTCCGGATCGGCGCGCTGCCACGAGGCCATGATGCTGCTGGCGCCCAGCGGCACCGTCAGGCCGACCAGGTACGAATCAGCCTTGAAGCCGTCGACAGCCGCGTTGGAGCCAAAGCTCTTGGCGGTAGCGGTGCCGCTGCCGAAAGCGTTGATGCTCTGGCCGGTGAACCAGCCGTCGCGCGTCTGGCCGTAGGCCAGCGCCAGCTTCAGCACTTCAAAGTCATACGCGCCGCCGATGCTCCAGGACTTCGGCGTGGCGTCGTTGCCCAACTGGTTCGCGGGGTTCAACTGGTCGTACGTCAGGGCCACATTCAGCGGGCCATTCACGTAACGCACGCCGGCCGTGATGGCGCGGGTGTTGTCGGCGGTGGCGAAACCGGTCTGGGCGGCGGTCGTGTCGGCAACGTTGAACGAGTAACCGATGCCAGCCTGGAAGCCGCCGAAGGACGGGGTCGAGTACTGGACCATGTTGTCGTAGCGGACGGTGTTCGCGGCGCTGAAGGCCACGCCGACGTTCGCCTGGCCGTAGCTGGCGCCGAACGGATCGATCGCGCCCAGGTACTTCGACGCGATGTTGGTCTGGCGGCCGAATTCCAGCAGGCCCCACGAACTGCTCTTCAGGCCGACGGTGGCCTGGCGACCGAACAGGCGGCCGCTCTGGCCCGACTGGCCGTTGGCGGAATTGAAGCCGCTTTCAAGCGTGAAGACGGCGCTCAAGCCATCGCCCAGGTCTTCCGCACCGCGCAGGCCCCAGCGCGAACCGCTGGACACGCCGTTGCTCATGCCGACCTTGGACTCGTGGTAGTTGTCGCCCTTGATGCGTTGGTAGCCCAAGCCGGTATCGATCAGGCCGTACAGCGTCACCGAGGTTTCCGCCTGCGCGGTGCCAGACAGCGCGGCGAAGAGAGCGGTGACGAACAGAGTCTTTTTCATTACAGATTCCCATTGATTGAACAGACATGCGCATGTGGCTTGGCACGCATCACAAGCGGCGCACGCGGCGCATGGCAGGAACGGATTCTAGGGACGCAATATGTCAGTTTTCGGGCCAGGCGCGAAATCGTGTCGCCGCCTGGAAATAAGGGGCCATTTGTGGCGCGTGGCCGACAAAGCGGGGAAAAAAATACGCGCCCGAAGGCGCGTAATTTTGCTGTGCTATCAAGGAGGGGAAAGACCGGCGCGCAATACGCCGCGTCAAATCGCGCCCGGCGCGTCAGTGCTCCCGGATGAGCGTGGTGGAAAATTCGTAGCGGCCCGCCGGATGGTGCGAGCACGAGACTTCGACGATCTGGCCCGCCTGATCCTTGTAATGGCGCAAAATGAACAAGCCTGGCGACTCGGGCGCCACTTCAAGTTCGCGCGCCGCGGCGGCGGGCAATGCGCAAGCGGATATCGTCTGCTCGACCGACGCGATGCGCCGCCCGTAGTGTTCTTCGATCAATTCGGAAACCAGGCGATCCGGATGGTCGCGAGCCAGTTTGCGCACGCCTTTGTAATGCGCATCGACATACAGCTCCGTCCACACCACCGGCGGCTGGCCTTCGGCGCCTCGTGTGGACGAAAACTTCAGCCAACGCGTGCCGGGTCCAACGCCCAGGCGGACCGCGAGCTCGACATCCACCACCACTTCCTGGATCTGCCGGATGCTGCGCGGGGTACGCGCCGCCAACTGGACCAGGTCTTCCAGTGAACGCAGGGATTGGCTGAAGCCCGACTTGGGCCGGGCCGCCATGACGACCGTGCCGCTGCCGCGGCGACGGGCGATAAGGCCCAGGTCCTGCAACTGCCGCAGGGCGGCGCGGACGGTATGGCGGCTGGCGTCGAATTCCTCTGCCAGCGCGTTCTCGGCGGGCAGCACGCTACCCACGGGATACACATCGCTCGCGATCCGTCGCGCCAGTTCTTCCGAGATGCGGGTGTACAGCGTGATGGACATGGCATGGGGACAGTTGGCGACGCCCTCCATTCTATCTGCTGGCTTCCCGATGGCTCCATCTACGGGTAATCCCCGGCGTTGACGTCCCCATTCTTGCCTGCTTAAATGTACGTACAACTTTTTAAGAGCGTACATCTATGCCAGTCTCCGTGCTCGAATCCAGCCTGTTCAAAGACATGTTCGGCACCGCCGCCATGCGCGCCGTGTTCGATGACGCCGCCACCGTGCGGCGCTATGTGGACACCGAAGTGGCGCTGGCCCGCGTGCAGGGCCGGCTGGGCGTCATCCCGCCCGCGGCGGCCGGCGCGATCGAGGCCCGCGCCGACGCGGCCGCCATCGACATGGACGAATTGCGCGCCGAAACCGAAATCGTCGGCTACCCCATTCTGCCGCTGGTGCACCAACTGTCACGGATGTGCGGAGCGGAAGGCGAATACCTGCACTGGGGCGCCACCACGCAAGACATCATGGACACCGCCACGGTGCTGCAGGTGCGCGATGCGCTGCGGATCATCGAGGACGACCTGGCCGCGCTGGACGGCATCCTGGACAACCTGGCGCTGCGGTACCGCGACGCGCCGATGGCAGGCCGGACGCATCTTCAGCACGCCTTGCCGATCACGTTTGGCTACAAGGCCGCCGTGTGGCTGCTGATGGTGCGCCGGCATCGCGAGCGCCTGGCGCAGTTGCGCCCGCGCGTGCTGATCGGACAGTTCGGCGGCGCCGCCGGCACCCTGGCATCGTTGGGAGACCAGGGGCTGGCGGTCCATGCCGCCTTGATGCAGGAGCTGGACCTGGGCGCCACGCCCATCACCTGGCACGTGGCGCGCGACGGCCTTGCGGAAACGGTGCAATTCCTGGCGCTGGTGGCGGGATCGCTGGGCAAGATCGCCGTGGACATCATGCTGATGATGACCAACGAACTGGGCGAAGCCTTCGAGCCCTTCGTGAAGGGCCGCGGCGCCTCCAGCACCATGCCGCAAAAGCGCAATCCGATTTCTTGCGAGCTGATGTGGAGCGCGTCCAAGACCGTCCGCCAGCACGCGGGACTGGCGCTGGACGCCATGCTGCAAGACTTCGAACGCGCCACGGGCCCGTGGCATGTGGAATGGTCGGCCGTGCCGGAAGCCTTCGTGCTGACGGCGGGCGCCTTGCACCAGGCCCGCTTCATGCTGGGAGGACTGGAAGTGGATACCGCGCGCATGGCGCGCAACCTGGACCTGTCCGGCGGACTGATCGTGGCCGAGGCCGTCATGATGGGGCTGGCCCCGCATATCGGCCGGCAGACCGCGCACGACGTCGTGTACGACGCCTGCCGCGCGGCGGCCACCTCGCGCCGCGGCCTGGCGGACGTCCTGAAAGAAGATGCGCGGGTAATGCAGCGCCTTGACGGCGAAGCCATCGAGCGCCTGTGCGATCCCGGCAATTACCTCGGGGCCGCCCCCGCAATGGTGGACCGCATGCGGGCCCGCCCCTTTACCGGGCCGGCCTGAACGGCAGCCCACCCTTGACTCACAAAAAATACAGGACGGAGACTAATCATGAAGCACTGGATGCCGGCACTGGCCGTGGCGGGCGCGTGCGCCCTGCCGATGGGCGCTTACGCGCAAGACAGCTACCCCACTCGGGCCATCACCTGGATCGTCCCCTTCGCCGCGGGCGGCCCGACGGATGCCATGGCGCGCAACGTCGCCAACCGCGTCGCGCAGGAACTGAAGCAGACTATCCTGATCGAGAACGTGGGCGGAGCGGGCGGCACCATCGGCGCGGCCAAGGCCGCGAAGTCCGCGCCCGACGGCTACACATTCCTGGTCGGCCACATCGGCTACATGGCGGCGGCGCCTTCCCTGTATGCGCGCCTGCCGTACGATCCGGTCAAGGACTTCCGGGCCGTGTTCCGCTTTCCCGACACGCCGCTGGTGCTGCTGGTGGGCGAATCATCCCCCTACAAATCGGTGACCGACCTGATCGCCTTCGGCAAGCAGAACCCCGGCAAGCTGAACTTCAGCAATGCCGGCGTGGGCTCGACCTCGCACCTGGTGGCTGCCATGTTCGCCAGCCAGGCCAGCATGAACATCACCCCCGTCGCCTACAAGGGCGCCGGCCCCGCGCTGAACGATCTGATGGGCAATCAGGTGGACGCCATGTTTGACCAGACCAATACCGCCCTGCCCCAGACCAAGGGAGGCAAAGTCCGCGCGCTGGGATTGACCTCGTCTGGCCGGATGGACCAATTCCCCGGCGTGCCCACGATGGCGGAGAAAGCCATTCCCGGCTTCCAGGTCTCTACCTGGTACGGCCTGTATGCCCCCAAGGCCACGCCGGACGCGGTGGTGCAGACCATGTACCAGGCGTGGCAAAAGGCGCTGGCCGACCAGGCCTTCACCGGCAAGATGGCCGAGCAAGGCATACAGATGCTGCCAGCCGCGCAATACGCGCCCGCCGCGTTCCAGCAGTTCACCGCCGATGAAGGGCAACGCTGGGCGAAGGTGATCAAGGACGCGGGCATCACCCTTCAATAAGGACAGACGATCATGCGCGCCGTGCTAGCCGCTGACATCGAAACCAGCATCGCCGATGCGTTGCAGTCCATCAGCCACACGCATCCGGCGGACTTCGTGCAGGCCTTGAAAGCGGCGCATGCCCGCGAGAGCAAGGGGCCCGCCCGCCATGCGCTGCTGCAATTGCTGGTCAACAGCCGGCTCAGCGCGCAGGCACGGCGCCCGGTCTGCCAAGATACCGGCGTCGTGCACGTCTACGCCAGGATAGGCATGGATCTGCGCATCCGCCACGACGGACCGGGGCCCACGCCCAGCTTGCAGACGCTGGCCAACCGCGCCGTGGCGCGCGCCTACGGCTGTCCTGGGAACCCCTTGCGCGCGTCCATGATCCGGGATCCGCTGGACGCCCGGCGCAACACCGGCGACAACACGCCAGCCATCGTGCAAGTGGAGATGGTCGAAGGCGATGGGCTCACGTTGACCGTCGTCGCCAAGGGCGGCGGCGGCGATGTCAAAACGCGCTACGCCATGCTCAATCCCAGCGACTCCGTGGCGGACTGGGTCTTGTCGCAACTGCCCGGCATGGGCGCGGGATGGTGCCCGCCCGGCGTACTCGGCCTGGGCGTCGGCGGCTCGCCGGAACAGGCCGTCGCCCTGGCCAAGCGCGCGCTATTCCATCCCATCGATATGCCGGCCCTGCTGGAACGCGGCGCGGTCACGGCGGAAGAACGGCTGCGGATCGACGTCTACCAACGCGTCAACGCGCTAGGCATCGGTGCGCAGGGCCTGGGCGGCGACACGACGGTGCTCGATGTGAAAGTCGCCACCGCGGCCTCGCACGCGGCATTGCTGCCCGTGGCGCTGGTGCCCAACTGCGCCGCCACCCGCTTCGTAACCTTCGACATGCCCGCCGCGGGACCCGCCGCGCTCCCGCCTCCGGACCCCGCGACGTGGGACGGCATCCCGGACGCCCTGCCCGCGCAGGAGGGTATCCGGGTGAACCTGGACGCCCTCACCCAAGCCGAGGTCTCGGCGTGGGCCGCCGGCGACACGCTGCTCCTGTCCGGCAAGCTGCTGACCGGACGCGATGCCGCCCACAAGCGCATGGCCGACCTCCTGGACCGGGGTCAGCCCTTGCCGGTGCCGCTGCGCGGACGCACGCTGTATTACGTTGGACCGGTGGACCCCGTGGACGGCGAAGCCGTCGGTCCGGCAGGCCCCACCACCGCCACCCGCATGGACAAGTTCCTGCCGCAGTTGCTGGCGCAAACCGGGCTGCTGGCAACCATCGGCAAGGCCGAACGCGGTCCCCAGGCCATTGACGCCATCAAGCAACATGGCGCTGCGTATCTCAGCGCGGTGGGCGGCGCCGCCTATCTGGTGGCCCGCACGGTGCGGTCGGCGCGCGTGGTGGCCTTTGCCGATCTGGGCATGGAGGCCATCTATGAATTCGAAGTTCAGGACATGCCGGTAACGGTGGCGGTCGACGCGCGTGGCCGCAGCGTGCATGCCGTGTTCCCGGTCCGGACGGTGCCGCCGGCCTGAACGCAATGGCGGGTCATTTTCCGAAGGCGCGGCGCAAGCGTTCGAGTTCGGCCAGATTCAGGCGTTTCGCTTCCTGTTCGGCATAGTCCCGTTCGCCGCTCTCGTAGGCGCCCTTGTACAGGCATTTGCTGCGATTGGCCTTGCATTCCTGGCTCTTGGCGGCGGAAGTTACCTTGGGGCTGGTAGACGCCTCCGGCTTGCTCGATGTCGACGAGCAGCCGGCGGCAATCGCGGTCAGCAACAGCACCGCACCGCAGCGGCTCAGCGTTCGTATGGACATTTTCCTAACCCTTGCATAGTGCTATAGCTTTTTTATAGCAAACCTTCGAGGGAAAAGACGTTCCAAGTGGTAGCAGGCGAAGATTGGCAAGACCTCTTCTATGCCGCGTCCCCCTGCTGCGACTTGGCGGCCGCAACCGAGGCTTCGCGCGGCAGCGCCACGCCATTCTTCACCGCCAGGATCTCGGCCATCACGCTTACGGCGATTTCGGCGGGCGTCTTGCTGCCGATGTAGAGCCCGACCGGAGCGTGCAGACGTTCCAGCGACTGCTCGGTTTCATTGAAATGCTCGATCAGCCGCTGCCTGCGGCTATCGGTGTTGCGGCGCGAACCGATGGCGCCCACGTAGAACGCCGGACTGTGCAGCGCCTCCAGCAGGGCCAGATCGTCGAGCTTTGGGTCGTGGCTGAGGGCCACGATGCAGGTTCGGCTGTCGGCGCGCAGGGCGCGGACGGCATCGTCGGGCATCTCCGTCGTGATCTGCACGCCCGGCACCGACCAGGCGCTCAGATACTCGTCGCGCGGATCGCAGACCGTGACCGCGAAATCGTTGAACAGGGCCATGGTGGCGACGTACTCGGCCAGCGCGCCCGCGCCGATGAGCAGCATCCGGAATTGGGGACCCAGCGTGCTGGACAGGGTTGCGCCGTCAAAGCGCAGGGCTTCAGGCGCCTGGGCGGGCTCCAGTGTCACGGCCCCGGTAACGCAATCCACCGTGCGCTGGACAAGCCGGCCCGATTCCAGCTGCCGCACCAGCGCATCCAGCGCGGCAAAGCCGGGACGGAACTCCAGCAGCAATTCCAGCGTGCCGCCGCAGGGCAGGCCAAAACGGTGCGCTTCGTCCGCATTGACGCCGTAACGCACCAACTGGGGCGCCGCCACCGGAATGCCCGCGCCGCCATGCAGCCGCGTATGGCGGTATATCAGATCGTCCTCGATGCAGCCGCCCGAAACCGACCCCACGCAACGCCCATCTTCCCGCAACGCCATCATGGAACCGACGGGCCGGGGCGACGAGCCCCAGGTTTTCACCACGGTGGCGAGCAGCAACGCGTCCCCATTGCCGCACCAGTCCCGGGCGGCGCGCAACACGCGCACATCAACGCTTTCCATGCAATGGACTCCCTATCATGAATGGCGGTCCGCAAGCAGCGCTTCGGCCCGCGCCAGGTCTTCCAGCGTGTCGATGTCCGCCACGACGCCCGGATCGTTCAAAGACAGCATCCGCGCCGTGCCGGCCTGGCGGTGCGCGCGCACGATGGACGCCGCCCCCGTGTCGCCGCTCAGCGCTGCCAGCGCCGCGTAGCAGCCCGCGCCAAAACCAACCGGATGACCTTGACGGCCGTTCCAGAACGGCACCACGACGGGATTCGAAGCCAGTTCGCCCGCCACTTCCCGCAGGCTGTCCGCGCGGACCAGCGGCAGATCGCCGGGCAGGATCAGCCACCCCGCCGCAAGCGGCGTGCCCCGCACGCCGCTTGCGATGGAATCGCCCATCCCGGGAATGGCGCCCGACGCGGCGCCCGACGTGACGCCATCGGGGCGCACGACATGCCACGGCAGCCCGGATCCGGCCACAGTGCGCAGCACGCGCTCCAGCACCGTCACGCCGCCCAGTTGGGCATCGAGCTTGTGCGTGGCGCCGCCCGATTCCCGGAAGCGCTCGCCCCTGCCCGCGGCCAGCACGATCACGGTGGGTAATGCCGCTTGCTGCATGGCCGGCCTACGCCACCGTGCGCACGGGCAGGCTGCGCACGCGCTTGCCCGTGGCCGCAAAAATCGCGTTGCACAGCGCCGGCGCCACGGGCGGCACGGGCGGCTCGCCCACCCCGCCCGGCGGCAAGGCGTGGTCGTCATTCACCAGATGCGTGCGGATCTCGCGCGGCGACGCATGGTGGCGCAGCACTTCATAGTCGTGGAAATTGCTTTGCTTGACCCGGCCCTTTTCGAACGTGATCTCGCCCACCAGCGCCAGGCTCAGTCCCATGATGGCGCCGCCTTCCATCTGGGCGCGGATGCGCTCCGGATTGATCTGCGGACCGCAGTCCATCGCCATGTCCACCGCCACTACCCGCACTTCTCCTTTGGCGTCGACCGCCACTTCGACCACGGTCGCCGTATAGCTCATGAAGCTGTAGCAGAACGCCAGGCCCAGCCCGTGCCCCTTGGGCAGCTCGCGGCCCCAGCCCGCCCCGCGCGCGGCGGCTTCGATCACGCCGCGCAGGCGGCCGGTGTCATAGGGATAGCGTTCGGGCGATTCGGTGTAGTTCCAGGAATCGCCCATCGTGCCCGGGTCGATCTTGCGCGCGGGCCCGATCAGATCCAGCGCGAACTGCTTGTGGTCCTGGCCCGCGCGGTGCGCGAGTTCCGCGATGAAGCACTGCGCGGCGAAGGCATGGGGAATATTGGCGACCGAACGGAACCAGCCGATGCGCGCATGGGCGGCAACCTCCGCCGTTTCCACCCGCACATTCTGGACCACGTAGGGCATGTTGATGGCCGACATCGCGGACTCGAACATCTGCTGCCCCTTCGCCCCGTCGGAGAACAGCGAGGCGATCGTGGGCGACGCGCTGCGATGCAGCCAGGACCGCATCTTGCCGTCCTGGCCGATGACCGACTCCAGGCGCTCTACCGACACGGTGTGCAGGTAATCGTGGTGGATGTCGTCCTCGCGCGTCCAAACGAGCTTGACGGGCGTGCCTTCGGGCATGGCCTGCGCCACGATGGCGGCCTCGTCGACGAAGTCGGGTTTGGACTTCCGGCCAAAGCCGCCGCCAAGCAGCAGCACGTTTACCTTGACGTCCTCGGGCTTGAGCTTCAACCGCCCGGCCACGGCGCCCTGCGCCGCCACGGGATTCTGGATAGACGTCCAGACCTCGGCGCGCCCGGCCTGGATCCGCACCGTGGCCACCGGCGTCTCCATCGACGCATGCGCCAGGTGCGGCACGTAGTATTCCGCGGCGTATCGCTCGGCCTCGGGCGCCTGCGCCCAGGCTTGCGGCGCATCGCCTTCATCGCGCATCACCTTGCCCGGCTTGCGTGAGGCCGCCTCCAGGGTCTGCCGGTAGGCCGCCGAGTCATAAGCGCCGTTGGGGCCGTCGTCCCATTCCAATTCCAGCGCCGCGCGGCCCTGCATCGCCGACCACGTATTGCGCGCCACCACCGCCACGCCGCCCAGCGGTTGAAACGCCGGCGCGCCGCTCATGGCCGGAATCTGCACCACCTTGATCACGCCGGGTATGGCCAATGCCTTGGCGCTGTCCACGCGGCGAAGCTTGCCGCCCACCACCGGCGGACGCGCCACCACGGCGTAGACCATGCCGGGCAGGCGCATGTCCATGCCGTAAATAGCCTGGCCCTTGCCGATGTCGGCCAGGTCCACCATCCGCACCTGGCTCTTGCCGGTGAAGCGGAACTCGGCGGGTGTCTTGAGCTTGAGCGCGTCGCCCTTGGGCACGGGCAGCCCGGCCGCATCGGCCGCCACCTCGCCATAGCCCAGCCGGCGTCCGGTGGGTGTGTGCACGATCTCGTGCTGCACCGCGCGGACCTCGGCCACCGGCACCGACCAGCGGGCGGCGGCCGCCGCTTCGAGCATCTGGCGGGCCGAGGCGCCCACGCGGCGCATCGGCATCAGGAAGTGGCGCATGCTGCGCGAGCCGTCCACGTTCTGGTTGCCGTAGCGGGCCTCGTTGGCCTCGGCCTGCACGACCTTCACCCGCGCCCAGTCGGCTTCCAGTTCGTCGGCCACCACCATGGGCAGGCTGGTGCGCACGCCGGTTCCCATCTCGGCGCGGTGCGCCACGATGGTGACCGTGCCATCCGGCGCGATGGAGACGAAGGCCAGCGGGTCGTCGACCGTGCCGCCGGGCATGCCGTCCGCGCCATATTTCTGGGGCGCCGCGTCCGCCGCCCACACGGCGCTGACCAGGCCATTGGCCGTCACGGCCAGCGTCAGGGCCCCCAGGCCGCCTTGCAGAAAGCCCCGCCGAGTCATGTGCAGAGTGGTTGTCATCATTGACCTCCCTGCGCCAGTTGGGCAGCGGCCTGCTTGATCGCGGCGCGTATGCGCGGATAGGTGCCGCAACGGCAGATATTGCCGCTCATGGCGTCTTCGATCTGCTGTTCGGTGGGCGCGGGCGTCGCCTTCAGCAGCCCGACCGCCGTCATGATCTGCCCCGCCTGGCAATAGCCGCATTGCGCAACATTGTTCTCGACCCAGGCACGCTGCACCACCCGGCCGACGCGATCGGCCTCCATGCCTTCGATGGTCGTGATCGCATGCCCCGCCACCGCCGAGACGGGCGTGACACAGGCGCGTATCGGCTGGCCGTCCATATGGGTGGTACAGGCCCCGCACAAGGCCATGCCGCAGCCGAACTTGGTGCCCGTCATGCCGAGCTCATCGCGCAGCACCCAAAGCAGGGGCATATCGTCGGGAACGGAAACTTCCTTGGCCTGGCCGTTGACCTGGAGTTGTGTCATGGCGAAATCCTGGGTTGAGTGGACAAAGGGTGGGCGCTGGCTGGCGGGGAGAGGCATTGAAGCGCCCTCCCGGCGCAGGCCCATCATTTTCGTCAAGAAATTGAATAGTGCCCAGTTATAGCGTTTTTGCGCGCGCGCCGGCCTAGTCGGGCGATGGCCGGCCCATTTTTTCAGACACGGGCGGCTGGGGGCACGTTCGGCGATTTTCGTCGGGGAAGCGTCAATCGCGCGCTCATTTTCCGCCTCAGCCGGTGTACAAATTCATGTCGGGCCTCAAGTCACTGATCGACTGCTATTGGCCTCGGAATGGCACGGACGAAATCGGCGTAGGAGATGAGGACGCCGCAGACGGAGTCAAGATGCCTGCAGCATTCCTGCGATTCATCGAGGAACGGATCGTCGTCTTCAGCAGCAAGCCCGCCCTCGTCCAAAACCAAAGGGCCGAATCCAATGTTTCAAAGGATCCGGCCCCACATCCTGCTACCAAGCTGCTTGCCTTAGCGCAAGCAGCTCAGCAATTAAATCGATTTGATCATGGTCGCCGTGGGACCTTTTTGGCCCTGGCCGGCGACGAACGAAACGCGCTGGTTCTCTTCAAGAGATTTGTGTCCGTCACCCTGAATTTCAGAGTAATGGGCGAAGAGGTCTTTGCCACCCAGCTCCGGCATGATAAAGCCGAAGCCCTTGTCGTTGTTGAACCACTTCACGATACCAGTTTCAATCTTCAATGTAAGTCCTAGATTTGCCGGGAAAATGTTCCCGGGGCCACTATGGGTGATAAGCCACAACAAAGATATAGCTGTTACGGATTAACACATTCGCGGTCCGCGGCAATCTCGCGGTTTTGCTCGAGAACCAAGCTCAAGGTATTGAGGAACAGGTCCAGGCCGAGGATGCCCAAGCCGATGGTTGAAAGCACGGTATTGCCCGCCGCATCCTTGATGACAACCTTCTCGGTCCAGGCGTTCAGGTCGACGTTGCGCAGGCTGGATACCGGCACCCTCTGCCCCTGCACTTCAAGCGCGTCGCGGGTGATGACGATGGGCTGGGTGGTAACGCTCAGGAACTTGCCGCTCATGCGCTTGCGCCAGACCTGTCCCGTACTGATGTAGTTGAAGACGACAGCGCCGCCGGCCGCCAGGGTCTCGAGGACGACAGGCTGGCGCTCGCGCAGGTAGAGCTCGCGGAACAACTGTTGGAAATCCATGTAGCCCGACAGGTGCTGGCTGATCCAGTTGAAGGATTCCCCCGCATTGCGGCGATAGGCAAGGTTAGTGGCCAGGCCGCTCATCACGGTCTGTCCGGAACTGAACAGGTACAGATCTTCGATTTCGGAAAAAGGCGTGTACGTCTTCTGCGCGCCGACGATCCGGGCGACGCCGTTTTCATAGATCTCGTAGCTTGGCTGGCGTAACTTCTTCTGCCACACGCTGGCGCCAAGCGCGCAGAGTCCGCAAAAGGCCAGAAAACCGCTGGTGCCGAAGAAAAGCGGGGGATTTTTCTGAGGCACGATGGTGCTCAGATAGACGACGAAACCGGCCAGTGCGAGGCACGCTATGCCCAGTATCACAAGGAAGTAGACAAAGAACTTGCCGTGTCGAAAAGTCTTGATCAGTTCGCCTGTCGAGGGCTGAGAGTGCTGTGTTGCCATTACTGCTACATCCTATTTTTGGGGGAGGTCCGTCTTCAGACGCGGGCGGAGTGCCCGCCAGGGACCGGTCGCGATTGTAGAAGAACCGGCACCCGCGCTCGGGATATGCTCAAGACCGAGGTGGCGTTCGTTGATTTGAATGGAACCTCTTGCCATGTGCGGTTACTGACCGGACATGACAATCCGCCGCCATTTCCGCCCAACCAGAAGCAAACTCAGCCTGTTCGCAGCCAGCTTGACCCTTCTTCCGCTGACCGGGTACGCAGCCGGCACTGGCGGCGGGCTACACGGAGGGACCTCTTACACCGGCTATCTCGCCTCCGGCGATGGCGGCGCCCAAGGCGCGGCCGGTTTGTACGGAACGAACTTTGGCGTGGGCGGTACAACCTCGCCCCTGCTCGTCGACGCGTCCACTTCGGGCACCGACGGCACCGAGAGCGGCGAGGACAGACTCATCAGCATTGGAGCAATCGCCGTCAGGATCGGCGGCGGGGGCGGGGGCGGCGGAACGACCATTGCCGTGACCAATTCGACCTTGGTCAGCATCGGGGGCAATGGCGGCAAAGGCGCGACGTTTCCCAACAGCATTCCTAGCTCCAATGCCGGCTTGCTCATCGGTGGAGGCGGAGGCGCGGGGGGAGTCATAAACTGGCAACTTGGCACGCCCGCCGGGGCCATCGCGGCGTCGGTGCGGGGAGGTAATGGCGGCACCGGTGCGGAATTGACGGGCGCCAACATGATCTTCACCAACACCGGCACCATCTGGGGCGGCGGCGGTGGTTCCGCGGGTGAGCTGTTTGATGCGACAAATGGGGAGATCATCGCTGGATACAGCGGTTCCGGCGGCACCGGTCTGGCCGTGACCAGCAACGGCGCCACCGTGACCAACACCGGGACGATCCAGGGCGGCAATGCCGGCCTCGGTTCCGCACTGAGCTTCGGTGGCAATGGCGTGCGCGTAAGCGGCGATCTCGGCCACATCATCCAGGACGGCGCCATTGCAGCCGGTTTGGATAGCGACGGCGTCACCCTCCGCGAAGCGGTGCTGATCAATGGTCAAGGCAATACCCTCACACTCCATCCGACGTCGACCACCGCCGGCAACGTGCTCTTCAACGGCGCCGGCAACCGGCTGCAGATCGGCACCGGCAGCACGGGAACGGCCGTCATCGGCGGCTCGGTATCGCTGGGCTCGGGCGGTGTGTTCCAGGTCCGCGCCACCCCGGCCGCCTTCGACCGCCTCAATGTCACCGGCAACGCCGTGGTCAATCAGGCCCGCGTCGAGGTTCAGGCTAGCCCGGGCGCCTACAGCGAAACGTTCAGCCAGATCGTCCTGCACGCCGATGGCACCTTGACTGGCACCCGGTTCACCGGCGTCACCAGCAACCTTGCCTACCTGACGCCGACGCTCAGCTACTCCGCGGATGATCGCGACGTGACCCTGACGCTCGCCCGCGCTCCGTCCCCCGTCACACCGCCCGTCACCCCGCCCGTCACGCCCGAAGCCCCCCCTGTCGCGCCGCCCGACACCCCGGCAGCCCCGCCTGCCAAGATCCGCTTCGCCGATCTAGTGAGCGGCGGCAACGCCCGCGCGGTCGCCGACGCCGCCGAAACCCTGGGCGCCGGCCACGCCGTCTACGATGCCGCCATCGGCCTGCCGCAAGGCGCGCCCCAGGCCTTTTTCGCCGGCCTGTCCGGCGAGATGCATGCGGGCGTGAGTTCGGGCCTGTGGAATCTGTCGTCCACCGTGCGCAATACGCCGCTCAACCAGTTGCGCGGCAATCTGAATGCCGGCTTCGCCCCGGGCGCACCCACGGCTGCCGCCGGCACCAGCGACGCCGCGCCCTCGGCGGCGACCCTGCCCTCGTCCCTCGCCCGCCCCGCCTGGGCCCAGATCGTGGGCAACTGGCAGCGCATCGGCGCCACCGGCGACACGTCGGCCGTGCGCCAGCACACCGGCGGTGTGTTCGTGGGCGCCGACCACGGCGTGGGCAATGGCTGGCGCCTGGGCGGCGCGCTGGGCTACACCGACTCGAAGCAGCGCGTCGATGACCTGGCCAGCAAGGCCGATGTGTCGAGCTACAGCGCCGTGCTCTATGGCGGCAAAGCCATCGCGCTGGGCGCAGGCAGGTTCAACGTGATGGCAGGCGCGTCATACACCTGGCACGACATCGGCACTGAACGCCACATCGATGCCGGCGGCCTGAATCAAACCCTGGATGCGAACTACGGCGGCAACACGACGCAGTTGTTCAGCGAAGTGGGCTACGCCTTTGCGGCCGCACGCGGCCTCACGCTCGAACCCTATGCCGGGCTGGCCTGGGCTGGCCAGCGCACGCGCAGCTTCAGCGAATCCGGCGGCAGCGCCGCGCTGTCGGGCGACTCCACCCGCAACAACACCACGACCACCACGCTGGGCCTGCGTGCCACCCAGGAAGTGACGCTGGGTTCCCTGGCCGGCGCCGTGTCGGGCGGCCTGGGCTGGCGCCATGCCTTCGGCGACGTCCGCCCTGAAAGCCGTCTTGCGTTCGATGCCGGCGAATCCTTCACCGTGACGGGCTCACCGATCGCGCGCGATGCGGCGCTGATCGAGGCAGGCCTTGACGCGCGGATCTCCCGTACCGCCACGCTGGGGCTCGCTTATGCCGGGCAGTTTGGCGGGGGCAATCGGGATCAGACGGCTTCGGTTAATTTGCGCTGGACGTTTTAAGCCCGGCGGACGTTCGTCAACCGATGCGGCGCGCCGACTCCATATCGAGACTGATCAACTTCGAGCTCTGGTCCGGGCCCCGCTTGGGGCCGAGGTTGGCCGGTCATCAAAGGCGGCTCCCGGACAGGAGCTGTCGTTTGACATCGAAGGCGCCGACTGCATTCAGGCGTCCATGACAGCAGGTTCCGGTTCCGCAGCAGCCGAAAATATCGTCAAACGCCTTCTCTCCGAAGCAGCGCAGGATGCCGTCGAATTCAAGAAGGAAGACGGGAGCCCAGGAGCCCGATCATCCGGCGATCGTGGCGGAAACCGAAGCCCTGGGCGGGGAATTCAGGCGGTCAGGAAGCGCGTGACTTCAGCCCAATCATTCGTCGACAGCGCGACATCCTCGAAGTCGTCCGCTTCCTCATCGTAGCGCGAGACACAGAAGCGCTGGCTCCTGCCGGATTCACGGTCGGCGTAATTGGCGTAGTCGACATACACTTTCAAGCCACGCTCCTCGTTCACGAACGACGGAGCTGCATCGATGCGCTCCGACGCGTCGAAGTAACCTGCGGGCAGGGTCGGCAGGGTGGTTATGTCGTAGTCGGGAAATTCGCGACGCAGTCGGTCAAGGTTCATAAGGGGAAGCGTGTGGGGCTGGAGGGCTGAACTCAGAAGTGCGAGTGCAAATCAACAACGGCCCCATAAAATTGTTGTGTTGCGGCTAAGGTGTTGATTCTGCGTTAATTCCTGGCGCGGCAGGAGGGGCTCGAACCCCCGACCCCGGGCTTAGAAGGCCCGTGCTCTATCCAGCTGAGCTACTGCCGCGCGGTGCAACAATGCCCGGAACCTGTCCGGGCGCAGCATTTTACCTTGTTGCGGCGAAAGCGGGGCCGAGGGCTATTCTTCGCCGATATCGGTGTGCGTGGACACCCACAGCACCACGGCGTCCTCCGGGCTCAGGCTGATCACCCGGTGCCCCATGCGGCTGTCTATATAGAAGCTTTCGCCCGCCTTGAGGCGGGCCGGTTCGTAGAATTCAGTGTAGAGCTGGACCTCGCCTTCCAGCACATAGACGAATTCCTCGCCGCCATGGCGGCTCCAGTCCTGGAATTCGTCGAAGGAACGCGCCTTGACGCGGGTATGGAACGGCATCATGCGCTTGTGCGACAGGGCGGTGCACAGCAGGCGGTGGTCGTAATACGGGGTTTCGTACTGGCGCCCTTCTCCCTGGCGGCTCAGGCTGCGGCGTCCGGTTCCCATATGGGCGTCGGACGCGGTGAAGAGTTCGGCCACGTCCAGGTCCAGGCCGGCCGCGATCTTGATCAGGTTGTCGTAGGTGGGAGACAGCAGGCTGTTTTCGATTTTAGACAGCGTGGATGCGGACACGCCGGTGGCCGCGGCCGCCTGCTTCAGAGTCCAATCGCGCACCTGGCGCAAGGCTCGCAGCCGTTGTGCCAATGCGCTCTGTTTGTTGCCTTGCATCTGTATGCCCTGTCATGCCCGCGATTGACGCTCCCGCCACCAATCGCGCGCCTGGTAAGTCCAATAAGTCAGTTGAACGGCTGCCGTGCCCAAGCCGCCGCCGTTCCAGGCCAGGCCGAATGGTTCGAACAGCTTGTAGCGCTGGGTGTCGCCGGTGATCCCTTCGGCCACGACCCGCCCGCCGACGGAGGTGGTGTTCATGCCATGCCCGCCGAACGCCGTGCAGTACCAGACATCGGGCGCCAGCCGGCCAATCTGCGGCATCAGGTGCCGCGCGTAGGCCATGCGCCCCGACCACGCCGCCTCGACGCGCACCCCTTCCAATTGGGGATAGACGCTGAGCAATTCACGGCGCAGGGACTCGGCCAGATCGGGCGGGTCATCGACACGGGTGGTGATTCTACTGCCCCAGCCGATGCGCCCGCCATCGAGGACGCGGTAATAGTTGCCGGCGCGCCGGTCGTCGCCGATGGCGGCGGTGGTGCGGATGGCTTCGTGCACGCGGTCGCCCAGGGGCTCGGTCAGCATGATGTAGGTGGCGATGGGCAGCATCGCGCGGCGCAGCGCGGGCACGGTATCGCCGGTATAGCCGCCGGTGGCCAGCACCACGGTGCTGGCGTCGATCTGCCCCTGTCCGGTTTTCAGGTGCTTGACCGCGCCGTCCAGCGTGGCTTGCTCGACGGCGGAGTCTTCGTGGATGCGCACGCCCAGCCGGACGCACTCGCGGGCCAGCGCCCGCGCGTAATTCAATGGATGGAAATGAAAGGACGACGGGTCCTCGATACCCTGGAAATAGAGGTCCGACACGAGCCTTTCGCGCACCTGGTCGCGCGTCAGCAGGCGTACATCACGGCTGAAGTCGCGTTGCTGGCCGTCGCACCATTGGCGCAGCGCGTCGGTGGCTTCGTAGCGGACAACCCGCAGCCGCCCATCGACCTGATGCGCGTCGGCGATACGGAGATTCCGGATGTTGTCGCGGATGATCTCGACGCCCTCCATCGACAGGCGATAGAGCTGGCGGTAGTGGTCTTCGCCGACCTTCTTCCGGATGGCGTCCGCGCCCGCGGAGAAGGCCGGCGACACCGAGCCGCCGTTGCGCCCCGACGCGCCCCACGCGATGCGCCGCCCTTCCAGCAAGACGACATTGCGCCCCCGGCGCGCCAGTTCCAGCGCGGTGGACAGGCCCGCCAGGCCGGCCCCCACCACGCAGACATCGGCGCTGGCCGCGCCCGCCAGCGGTGGATAGTAGGTTTCGCTGTCGGCGAGCGTGCGCCGGTAATAGCTGTCGATGTACTCGGAGACCATGACGTCGGCTCAGTGTAGGCTTGCGCCCTGCAGGCCCCCGGTCAGGCGCTTCTCCAGCCAGTTGGCCAGGCGCAGGAGCGGGTAGCAGTAGATGAAATAGATGGCGGCGATCATGCCGTAGATGAACAGCGATTTGGCCGGGAAGGTGATGATGAAGACTTCGCCCTGGCGTGTCAGTTCCGTGATGCCGACCACCGACAGGATAGCCGTGCTTTTGATCAGCATCACGTAGACGCCGCTCATGGGTTGCACGATCAGGCGCATGGCCTGTGGCAGAACGACCAGCCGCAGGATCTGCAACGGACGCAGCCCCAGCGTCATCGCGCCTTCCGTCTGCCCGCGCGGCACCGCCTGGATGGCGCCCATGACGATTTCGGCGACATAGCAGGACGTGTAGACCGACAGCGATACGAAGGCCGCCGTGCCGGAATCCCAGTGCAGCAGCTCGATGCCGGAACTGGGCAGCACGAAGTAAAAGATATAGAGCTGCACCAGGAATGGCGTGCCGCGCAGGATATGGATGTACAGGCCCAGGACCTGATGCACGCCACGGATGCGGTAGCTGCGGATCACGCCGATGACAAAGCCCAGCAGCGACCCCGCGATGATCGCCACGAAGGAGATCTTCAGCGTCTCCCAGAAGCCTTTCAGCAAGAAGGGCAGCACGACGCCGGCGGTGGAAAGATAGGAATCCAGCATGCTTACCTCGCGTTCCAGGCGGGACCCGCCAGCCAGAGGCTCACGCCCCGGGACAACAACAGCATGACGCCATAGATCAGCAGATAGCCCGCCGCGATGGTCAGGAAGGCCTCGTTGGGCACGATGCGATCGCTGTTCATCTGCACGCCCGCCGCGACCAGTTCGAACACCGTGATCAACGACAGCAGCGACGTGTCCTTGATCAGCACGGCCGTCTGCCCCAGCAACGGCGGCAGCGTGTTGACGAAGGCCTGCGGCAGCACGACGTAGCGCAGGCGCTGGTGGTAGTTCATGCCGCAGGCCTTGGCGCCTTCGACCTGCCCGCGCGGCACGGATTCGATGCCGACCCGGATGATCTCGCTCATGTAGGCCGCGTGGTGCAGCGTCATGGCCATGATGCCCAGCACCATTTCGCTCCAGCCCTTGGCACCCGGCACCAGCATGGGTACGGCGTAGTAGACCAGGTAGATCTGCACCAGCAAGGGGGTGGAACGGATGAACTGCACATAGGCCGCCACCGGGCGCCACACCAGCGCGCGAGGCGACATATGGGCAAGCGCCAGCGGGATGCCGGCCAGCACCGACAGCACGAGGCTTGCGCCCGCCGCGATGAGGGTGTTGGCCAGGCCCGTGGCGAATTGGCCCGTGTACTGGCTGACGATGCGCCAGTTATAGAAATCGATCAACCAGTCCATGGGCTTCGTGGCCGCCTATCAGTGGTCTTTTTTCCAATCGGTGGAATACCAGTACTTCACCTGCTCGGGCAGCGTGTTGTCCGCCGTCTTCAGCGTCTGCCAGTTGTCCAGCCAGAACTTCAGGCGGAAGGCGTTGGGGCCGACGGCGAAGGCCAGCGGTTCGCGCACCATGACGCCGTCCAGCACGCGCAGGTTGCCGAAGTCGACCAGGAACTGGTTGGCGGTGGACAGCGACATGATGCCGGCGTCCAGGCGGCCGCTGGACAATGCCTGGCCGACCGGGGCGCTGCCGCCCGAGAATTCCTTCATCGTGGCCTGGGGCAGCATCTTCTTGCCGACTTCCGCGTACGTGCTGGCGCCCAGCACGCCGACGTTCACGCCGGCCTTGTTCAGTTCTTCGTACGACTTGTACGGAGAATCCTTGGGCACGACGGCGACGGTGTCGGCATAGAACATCGGCGCCGAGAACAGCACCTGCGCGGCGCGCTGCGGCGTCGGCGTCATGTCGGCGGCCACCATGTCGGCCTTGCCGGACAGCAGAGCCGGCAGCAGGCCTTTCCACTCGTAGTCCTGCAGCACCAGCTTCACGCCCAGGTCATCGGCCATGCGCTTGGCCACTTCCACGGCCAGTCCGGTGCGCTTGCCCGTCTTGTCCATGAAGCTCATGAGCGGTCCGGAGGTCTGCACCGCCACCCGGAATTCACCGCGCTTGATGATGTCTCCGAGTTCGTCCGCCTGTGCCGGCAAGGCAACCGTGGCGGCCGCCAGGGCGACGCCGGCCACGCCCAGCCATTGTTTGATTTTCAGCATTTCACACCCCTTTGGTGATTGGACTCTTGTCATTCCGGGCAAGGCACATCACGCCGGCAGCGCCCGGATAGCCGGGCCGGCGATTACAGGATCTTTTCCAGGAAGGCGCGGGTGCGCGCTTCCTTGGGATGGCCGAACACCTCGTCCGGCGTGCCCATTTCCACGATGCGGCCGGCGTCCATGAAGAGCGCCCGGTCGCCGACATCGCGGGCAAAGCCCATTTCGTGGGTCACCACCGCCATGGTCATGCCGTCGCGCGCCAACGCGCGCATCAATTCAAGAATGCCGCCCACGGTTTCGGGGTCGAGCGCCGACGTGGCCTCGTCGAACAGCATCAGCTTGGGGTCCATGGCGAGCGCGCGGGCGATCGCCACGCGCTGCTGCTGGCCGCCCGACAACTGGCTGGGATAGCGATCACCGTATTCGGCCATGCCGACACGGCCCAGCAGCTCGCGGGCGTAGCGCTCGGCGTCGGCGCGGTTGCGCCCGCGCACCACGCGCTGGGGTAGCGCCACGTTATCCAGCGCAGTACGGTGTTGGAAGAGGTTGAAGTGCTGGAACACCATGCCGACCTCGGTGCGCCAGCGGTTGACGTCGGTGGCCGGATCCGTGAGCGACACGCCGTTCACGCGGATGGTGCCGCTGTCGATGCTTTCGAGTCCATTCAGGGTGCGCAGCAACGTGCTCTTGCCTGAACCGGACGGCCCGACCACGACCATGACTTCGCCGCGGCCCAGTTGGCAATCGATGGCGTCCAGCGCCAGATGCGGGGGCTGGCCTTCGCGCTGGTAAGTCTTGGAGACTGCCTGGACAACGAGCAGCGCTTCGGTCGCTTCGGTCACGGATGCACCCTGATAAGAAATATTTCGCATTTCACGCCATAGTTTCGTATAGTAAATTTTTTTCCAGAATCGCCACTTAGGCATAACCCTTAAGCGAAGCGTTACCCTTCGCGGCCATCCAAGGAACCGGCATGGACACTCCCCAAGACATCCTGCGCAATCTCGGACTCAATCCGAGCTCGCTCACCGGCGGCACCCTGATCGCGCGTAGCCCGATCGATGGCGCCGAACTCGCCCAGGTGCATGAGCACACCGTGGCCCAGGCCCATGCCGCCATCACCCGCGCCCGCCAGGCCAGCCTTGCGTGGCGCGACGTCCCCGCCCCGCGCCGGGGCGAACTGATCCGCCTGCTCGGCGAAACGCTGCGCGAGCACAAGGCCGAACTGGGCCGCCTGGTCAGCCTGGAGGCCGGCAAGATCGTCGCCGAAGGCGAAGGCGAAGTTCAGGAAATGATCGACATCTGCGACTTCGCAGTGGGCCTGTCGCGCCAGTTGTACGGCCTGACCATCGCCTCGGAGCGCCCGGGCCACCGCATGATGGAAACCTGGCATCCGCTGGGCGTGGTGGGCGTCATCAGCGCCTTCAACTTCCCCGTCGCCGTGTGGTCGTGGAATGCCGCGCTGGCGCTGGTATGCGGCAACGCCGTGGTCTGGAAGCCATCGGAAAAAACCCCGCTGACCGCCCTGGCCTGCCAGGCGCTGTTCGCCCAGGCCGCGCAGCGCTTCGGCGATGCCCCCGCCGGCCTGTCCGAAGTCCTGATCGGCGGACGCGAAGTCGGCGAGGCCCTGGTCGATTCGCACACCGTCGCGCTGATATCGGCCACCGGCTCCACCCGCATGGGCCGCCAGGTGGGCCCGCGCGTCGCGCAGCGCTTCGGCCGCGTCCTGCTGGAACTGGGCGGCAACAACGCCATCATCGTCGGCCCCACGGCCGACCTGGACATGGCCGCCCGCGGCATCGTGTTCGGCGCCATCGGCACGGCCGGCCAGCGCTGCACCACCACGCGCCGCCTGATCGTCCAGGAAAGCATCGCCGACCAACTGGTCCAGCGCCTGCACAAGGCCTATGCCAGCGCCTCCATCGGCAACCCGCTGGATAGCGGCAACCTGGTCGGTCCGCTGATCGACCGCGTGTCCTTCGACGCAATGCAAGCCGCGCTGACGGCCGCCCGCGAACAAGGCGGCAAGGTGACCGGCGGCGAACGCGTACTGGCCGACCAGTACCCCGACGCCTGGTACGCGCGCCCGGCCATCGCCGAAATGCCTAGCCAGACCGACGTCGTGTGCCACGAAACCTTCGCGCCCATTCTGTACGTCATGCGCTACCGGGAATTCGACGACGCGCTCGCCATGCAGAACGGCGTGCCCCAAGGCCTGTCTTCCGCCATCTTCACCAACGACCTGCGCGAAGCCGAGACCTTCCTGTCCGCGGCCGGCTCGGACTGCGGCATCGCCAACGTCAACATCGGCACCTCCGGCGCCGAAATCGGCGGCGCGTTCGGCGGAGAAAAGGAAACCGGCGGCGGCCGCGAATCGGGCTCGGATTCGTGGCGCAACTACATGCGCCGCGCCACCAACACCATCAACTACTCGCGCAGCCTGCCGCTGGCGCAGGGCATCAAGTTCGGCGAGTAACCCCTCGCCCCCCCTCACCAAGGCCCCGCGGACCGCCAGCGATCCGCGGGGCCTTGGTCGTTGGCGAAGCAATCCCCGCCCTCGTTTCCAGCCCACTCCTGCCTATGAGAGTGGCGCATTACACCCACTACATACGATTAGCCTGCCTTACAAACTGTTGCCATGGACGGTGCTACATTGCCTGATCACAAAAACCATACACGTCCTCAATGACCTCCAACCGCCGATTCCGCCGCACTCCCACTTACCGCCTCCTGGTGGCCGCCCTGGCCCTGGGCTCAGCCGGTTCCGCGGCGGCAGGCGTGTCATACCGGCTGGACCGCCCGTCCGCCGCCCCCGGCGAAACCGTCACCCTCGAGGCCGTGTACTTCAATGAAGGCAGCGCCCGTGTCGACTGGCAGGCGCCCCCCGAACTGGTGCTGCAATGGCGCGGCCAGGACGGCCAGATCGTGCGCAGCCTGGCCAAACTGAAAAGCGGCCGCGACAACTACAGCGTGCCCGTCAACAACTTCGCGCGCATGTCGTGGACCGCCATCGTGCCCAGCACCGCGAACGGCCTGCAGGCCGTCTCCATCGAAGGCCAGCCCTCGATGATGGCGCTGGACGCAACCGGCCGCGACAGCGGCACCCTCGCCAGCACGCCCGCCCAGACACCCGTCGTCGATGCCCGCAGCGGCAAGCCCGTCCCGGCCGCCGCCGTCGCCGCCGCCGGCGCATCGCCCGAAGCCGGCCCCGCGCCCGCCGCGTCCGTCGAACAGACCGTGGAACAGGCGGCCTTCGAACAGTTCCGCAGCGCCTTCTCGGCCTACAAGCCCGTGTACTTCGCCGTCGGCACGCGCGGCATGACCACCGCCCGCTTCCAGATCAGCGCCAAATACCGCCTGCTGAGCCCCCGAGGCGGCCCCGACACCTGGCACGACGACTTCTACCTGGGCTACACCCAGACCTCGCTGTGGGACCTGGAAAGCGACTCCAAGCCTTTCATCGACACCACCTTCAACCCCAGCCTCTTCTGGCTGTCCGACGACATCTGGAAATCCGAAAACCAGAACTGGCGCATCGGCATGAACACGGGCGTCGAACACGCCTCCAACGGCAAGGACGGCGAAGACTCCCGCTCGCTCAACGACGGCTACATCGAGCCCCGCTTCCACTACCGCTTCGACGGCGGCAGCACCCTGACCTTCGCCCCCAAGGTCAAGGCCTACTTCGCCGTCGCCAACGAAAACAGCGACTACTCCGACTATGCCGGTCACGTCGACTGGCAACTGCGCTGGGCCCAGGACAACGGCGCCGTGGTCACCGCGATGTACCGCCAGGGCGACCAGAAGCGCCGCACCACCCAGCTGGACTTCGCCTGGCCGCTGCGCCGCACGTTCCTGAACTGGAACGGATATCTGTACCTGCAGTACTTCAACGGTTACGGCGAAACCCTGCTGGGCTACAACCAGCGCAACGAAAGCCAGTTCCGCATAGGACTGTCGCTGATCCCGTAAAAAGGCAGTCGCTGATCCGGTTAAAGGGCAGTCGCTGATCCGGTAGAAGGGCAGTCTCTGATCCGGCAAAAGGGCTATCGCTGATCCCGTAATAGGTCCACCGCTGATCCCGTAAAAATCACCGGTGGCCAGCCAAGAAAGCCACGCGCGATACAAAGACAAACCCCGCAGCCTCCCCGGCAAATCGCCCGAACGCCAGATAAGGCCGCCCGCGCGGCCGGCATCTGGCAGCCCCGCAAGATCTTCCGGCCCCGAACGCCCCCACGCAAAAACGCCAAGCAACCCCGCGACCCGCCACCCGCCACCCGCCAAGCTTCAGACAACGCAGCCCGGTGCGGCGGCGGCCTGGGCGCGCGGGGCGTGCAGATGCGCCCGAGGGAATCTGAAGGGAAGGCCGAAGGCCTGGACGAAGATGACGAGGGGCAAGTCCGGAGCGAAGGCTCCGGACCGCAATCGTAGCCCCGCGCGCCCAGGCCGCCGCCGCACCGGGCGCCTAAAGAACCAACACCGCAGCAACGAAGCACCAAACCACCGCAGCAACGAAGCAACGAAGCAAACCTCAAAGGGATTTCCCTCAATCCCGTCCGCAACCGCCCCCCCGTCCCGTACACTCCCGCCCAAAAGCGCAACCAAAAACCCGCGCAAGGGGATCCGGGCCAGCAACGCCCGGCAAAAGCACACACCGGGCAAGCCATGTTCGCCGACCTCAAGCACCTATCGCACCACGCCGCCTGGCGCCGTCAACTGGAAATGCTGCTGGAAGCCGCCGGCGAAGGCATCTACGGCATCGACCTGCGCGGCCGCTGCATCTTCATCAACAGCGCAGGCGCCGACATGCTCGGCTACACCCCCGACGAAGTCGTCGGCCGCAACATGCACTACCTCATCCACCACTCCCACGCCGACCGCCAATTGATGCCCGTCCACGACTGCCGCATCTTCAAAGCCTTCCGCGACGGCCGTGGCGAACGCGCCGACGACGAAGTGCTCTGGCGTCGCGACGGCTCCTGCTTCGACGCCCAATACGCCTCCTACCCCATCCGCAACGAACAGGAAATCGTCGGTGCCGTCGTCACGTTCTCGGATATCACCAGCCGCAAACGCATCGAACGCGAACTCCACAGCACCCAGGCCCTGCTGGAACGCCGCGTCGGCGAACGCACCGCCGAACTCAGCGCCGCCCACGAATCCCTGCGCAGGCTCTCCTCCCACCTGAGCACCCTGCGCGAAGAAGAACGCGCCCACATCGCCCGCAACATCCACGACGACCTCGGCGCCTCCTTCACCGCCCTCCAGCTCGACTTGAACTGGCTGCGCCGCCAGCTGAGCGCCGCCCCCGAACTCCAGACCCACCTGGACCGCATGCTCGAAGTCACCCAGACCGCCATGGGCGCCACCCGGCGCATCCTCAACGACCTGCGCCCCGTCGTCCTCGACCACCTGGGCCTGTGGGCCGCCCTCGAAGCCCTGCTGCAAGACCTGCAGACGCGCGGCGGCCTCCTATGCCGCTACCTCTGCCCACCCGACACCGAAAGCCTCCGGCTCGACCGCAACGCCGAAATCGCCATCTACCGCATCGTCCAGGAACTGCTCACCAACGTGCAGCGCCACGCCCGCGCCCGCAGCGTCAGCGTCAGCGCCGTCTGCGGCCCCGACGGCCTCGTGCTCACCGTCGAAGACGACGGCGTCGGCATGCAACTACCCGAAGACCGCCACACCTTCGGCATCCTCGGCATGCGCGAACGCGCCCGCGCCATCGGCGGCGACCTCGCGCTGGACAGCGCCCCCGGCGCCGGCATGCGCGCCCGCCTGCGGCTCAACCCGCTCGCCGCATAAGGAAATGGCCCCATGCCGCTGAACCTCCTGATCATCGACGACCACCTCATCATCCGCCGCGGACTCGCCCGCATCCTGGAAGAAGACCCCCGCATCGCCCTCGTGCACGACGCCGCCGACGGCCCCTCCGCGCTGCGCGCCCTGCGCCAGACCCATTACGACGCCATCGTCCTGGACGTCGCCCTGGGCGAACGCGACGGCCTCGACGTCCTGAAAAGCGTGCGCGCCGATCACCCCGCGCTCGGCGTCGTCATGCTGTCCGTCTACCCCGAATCCCAGTTTGCCGTGCGGGCCCTGCGCGCCGGCGCCCATGCCTACCTGAACAAAGGCTGCGAACCCGAAGAACTGCTGGCCGCCCTGATCAACGCCGCCGCCGGCAAGATGTACGTCACACCCGCCGTCGCCGAACTGCTGGCCCACACCGTCCGCCAGGACAGCTCCCGCCCTCCCCACGAACTGCTCTCCAACCGCGAATTCCAGGTCCTGCAGCTACTGGTGGCCGGCCGCTCCGTATCGGCCATCGGCGAACAGCTTGCCCTGTCCGTGAACACCATCTCCACCTACCGCAGCCGCATCTTCGAAAAGCTCAACGTACGCACGCTCGTGGAACTGGTCGCCTACGCCAACACGCACCAGTTGGGTGCCATCTGAACCCCCGCGCACCGCGACGGCGCAGCGCCCGCACCACGTAGTAGACGCACTACACGCGTATCGTTGAACCGGCGATACCGGCCGCCCGCCCCCGGCCCCATGATGGCTCCATTCCCGCCCGATGGAGCCACCATGTCCCTATTCAGCAATCCGTTCGACGCCAACAGGCGCCTGGCTTGCGGCTGCGGCCGCCACGCCTCTCAGGCCGAACACGAGCGCGCCCTGCAGGACCCGGCGCGCGCCAGCGCCGTGGACAGCGCGGTGGAAAACGCCGTCATGCGCGCCCTGTTCCCGCAGGACGCCCTGCGCCGCCGCTTCCTGCGCGCCGTCGGCAGCGGCACCGCCATGGCGGCCATCGCGTCGATCTTCCCGCTGGCCGCCGCCAAGGAAGCCTTCGCCCAAACCGCCGGGCCGCTGGAAAAACAGAAACTCAAGGTCGGCTTCATTCCAATCACCTGCGCCACGCCCATCATCATGGCGCACCCCATGGGCTTCTATGCCAAACAGGGCCTGGACGTCGAAGTCGTCAAGACCGCCGGCTGGGCGCTCATCCGTGACAAGGCCATGTCCGGCGAATACGACGCCGCGCACATGCTGTCGCCGATGCCGCTGGCCATCTCCATGGGCGTGGGCGCCAGCCGCGCCGTGCCCTGGACCATGCCCGCCGTCGAAAACATCAACGGCCAGGCCATCACCCTGTCCATGAAGCACAAGGACCGGCGCGACCCGAAGGACTGGAAAGGCTTCAAGTTCGCCGTCCCCTTCGACTACTCCATGCACAACTACCTGTTGCGCTATTACCTGGCCGAACACGGCCTGGATCCCGACACCGACGTGCAGATCCGTTCCGTGCCGCCGCCCGAGATGGTGGCCAACCTGCGCGCCGACAACATCGACGGTTTCCTCGCGCCGGACCCCGTCAACCAGCGCGCCGTCTATGACGGCGTGGGCTTCATCCACATCCTGTCCAAGGCCATCTGGGACGGCCACCCCTGCTGCGCGTTTTCTGCCAGCAAGGAGTTCGTCACCGGCATGCCCAATACCTATCAGGCGCTGCTGAAAGCCATCATCGAAGCCACCGCCTACGCCCGCGACGCCGCGCACCGCAAGGAAATCGCCACCGCCATCGCCGCGCCCAACTACCTGAACCAGCCCGTCACCGTCGTAGAGCAGGTGCTGACCGGCACCTATGCCGACGGCCTGGGCAAGGTGTTGACCGATCCCAACCGCATCGACTTCGACCCCATGCCCTGGCAGTCTTTCGCGGTGTGGATCCTGACGCAGATGAAGCGCTGGGGCCAGATCAAGGGCGACGTCGACTACCAGAAGGTGGCCAGCGAAGTGTTCCTGGCGACCGACGCCGTGCGTCTGATGCGCGAGGCCGGCCTGACCCCGCCCGCCGACACCGGCAAGACCTTCAGCATCATGGGCAAGCCCTTCGATCCCAGCCAGCCCGACGCCTACCTGGCCGGCTTCAAGATCAGGAGGACCTGATGCGGTCCGTGCAATATTGGCGGGCCACGTTTCTGTCCGTGGCGCTGTTCCTGGCGTTCCTGCTGCTGTGGCACGCCGCCACCCGCCCCGACGCGGGCGGACAGACCGTGGACCCGGCCTACGCCGCCCTGGTCGGCAACGCCGCCGCCAGCGGGTCCAAGACGCCCTTCCCCGGCCCGGCCGAGGTCGGCGCGCAGCTTTGGCAGCACCTGAAGGATCCCTTCTACGACCGCGGCCCCAACGACAAGGGCATCGGCGTGCAGCTTGCCTATTCGGTGGCGCGGGTGCTGACGGGCTTCGGCCTGGCGGCGCTGGTGGCCATCCCGTTGGGCTTTCTGATCGGCATGTCCAAAACCGTGTACCGGGCGTTCGACCCCTTCATCCAGGTCCTCAAGCCCATCTCGCCGCTGGCGTGGATGCCGCTGGCGCTCTACACCATCAAGGACGCCGACACCTCCGCCATCTTCGTGATCTTCATCTGCTCGCTGTGGCCCATGCTGGTGAACACGGCCTTTGGCGTGGGCGCCGTGCGCCAGGACTGGCTGAACGTGGCGCGCACGCTGGAGGTGTCGCGCCTGCGCACCGCGCTGCAGGTGATCCTGCCGGCGGCCGCGCCCACCATCATGACGGGCATGCGGATTTCGGTCGGCATCGCCTGGCTGGTGATCGTGGCGGCGGAAATGCTGATCGGCGGCACCGGCATCGGCTACTTCGTCTGGAACGAATGGAACAACCTGTCCATCGCCAACATCATCTGCGCCATTTTCTTCATCGGCCTGATCGGCATGCTGCTGGACAACCTGCTGGCGCGCGCCGCGCGGCTGGTCAGCTACCGCGAGTAACCCCATGAGCCAATCCTTCCTGCAGGTGCAAGGCCTGGGCAAGCGCTACCCGGGACGCAACGGCCAGCCCCAGCCGCCCGTCTTCGAGAACATCGACTTCAACATCGAGCAGGGCCAGTTCGTCTGCGTGATCGGCCATTCCGGCTGCGGCAAGACCACCATCCTGAACGTGCTGGCCGGCATCGACGAAACGAACGAAGGCGTGGTCATCATGGACGGCCGCCAGATTGCCGGGCCGTCCCTTGAACGCGGCGTCGTGTTCCAGGCGCATGCGCTGCTGCCCTGGCTGACGGCGCTGCAGAACGTGGAGTTCGGCGTGCGTTCGCGCTGGCCCGCCTACAGCCGCGATCAGGTGCGCGCGCACAGCCAGCGCTACCTGGACATGGTGGGCCTGGGCCAGGCCGCCAACAAGAAGCCCTGCGAACTGTCGGGCGGCATGAAGCAGCGGGTAGGCATCGCGCGCGCCTTCGCGATCCAGCCCAAGATGCTCTTGCTGGACGAGCCCTTCGGCGCGCTCGACGCGCTGACCCGCGGCACCATCCAGGACGAGTTGCGCGGCATCGTCCAGGAAACCCGCCAGACCGTATTCATGATCACGCACGACGTGGACGAAGCCATCCTGCTGTCTGACCGCATCCTGCTCATGAGCGCGGGCCCCTATGCCCGCATCGCCGAATCCGTTGCCGTGGACCTGCCGCGCGACCGGACCCGCGCCAGCCTGCACCACGAACCCCGCTACTACGAAATCCGCAACCATCTCGTCGACTTCCTGGTCGACAAGGCATCCCACAAGGAATGAACCCCATCATGATGTCCCGCGCTGAAGTCACCGAACTGGTCGTGACCCGCAAGCTTGAAAAAAAGCTCACCTGGACCGCCATCGCCGAGGCCGTGGGCCAGAGCAAGGAATGGACCACCGCCGCGCTGCTGGGCCAGATGACCCTGACCGAGGAACAGGCGCTGGCCGCGGCCCGCGTGCTGGACCTGCCGGCGGACGCCGTCGTGCAGCTGCAGGTGGTGCCGTACAAGGGCTCGCTGCCCACGTCCGTGCCGACGGATCCGCTGATCTACCGTTTCTATGAACTGATCAACGTCTACGGCACGACCTTCAAGGCGCTGATCAACGAAGAGTTCGGCGACGGCATCATGAGCGCCATCGACTTCAAGATGGACCTGTCGCGCGAGCCCGATCCCAAGGGCGACCGCGTGCAGATCGTGATGAGCGGAAAGTTCCTGCCGTACAAGACGTACTGAAGCGGGCTACGCCGGAGACCGCCGCCGGTCCGCGCCCTCGCGCGGGCCCGCTCAGCCCTCGACGGCCAGCTCTTCCCAGGCCAGTTCGCGGGTGCGCTCCAGCGCCACGGTGACCTCGGCCGCGGCCTCGCGCACCGCCTCCACCAGGGCCTGCCCATTCAGCAGCCGGGCGGTAACGCTGGCCATGAACACATCGCCCGTGCCGTGCACCGACGGCGGAATGGCGATTTCAGGGTGCGTGACCACGGTGGCGTCGTCTTGCGTCACCACCGCCAACTGAAGCGTGCCGGGCGCGGCGGCCATCGGCGCCGCGCTGGTCACGACGATCCAGCCCGGCCCGCGCGCGATCAATTCGCGCGCCGCGGCCACGACTTCTTCCATCGACGACAGTTGCCGCCCCGCCAGCAGTTCCAGTTCGAAGTGATTGGGCGTCATGCCGTCGGCCAGCGGCACCAGCAGGTCCCGATACTGCGCCACCAGCCCTTCGTTCACGTACAGCCCGTCGTTGCGGTCGCCCATGACGGGGTCGATATGCACCCGCAGGCCGGGCCGGGACGCGCGCACCGCCGAGAGCCAGGCGGCCAGCAGCCCGGCCTGGCCGGGCTGGCCCAGATAGCCGCAAACGACGGCGCGCGCCAACCGGCTCACGCCGCGCTCGTTCAAGCCCTGCAGCAGGCCTTCGAACCATTCCAGCGGCACCGCGCCCCCGTGCAGGGTGGGATAGTGCGGCGTATTGCTCAGGACCACGGTGGGCACCGCGATCGCCCGCAAGCCCGCCTTGCGGAAAACCGGCATGGCGGCGTTGTTGCCGACATAGCCGTAGACGACCTGGGATTGGATGGAGACGATGTCCACCTGCGCGGTGCGGGCGGGCAGCGCTGCGCCCGGCACGGCGGCAGCGGGAATTGCGGTCATACGGCTTGCTCCTGGAAGGAACGCGGGTTGCGGTGCCGGCCTGGCGCCGGGTCCGCATTATTCTAGTCCGCGTCCCGCCACCAGCCAGCCCGCGCCCTCCTGCACCGCGCCGGCGACGCCCGCCAGATGCGGGTCGAAGGGATACGCCACCGCCGACACGATCTGGCATTGCACCAGTTGCGGATGCCCGGCGTTCAACAGGTACTGGACCCCGCCCGCCGGCGACGGCACGCGCAGCAGCAGCGTATCGCCCCGCGCCAGCCAGGCATTGCCCAAGGCCCGCGTGGCTGGCGCATCGGTCTGCCAATGGGCCGGCGCGCGGACCTCGCTCACTGCCTGCGCGGGCACGGCGACCTCAAGCAGGAAGTAGTGGCGCGGCAAGGCGCCAGGATGCCCGACCTCGGACTGCGCCAGCCGCGCGAACACGGCGGCGGCGGGCGTGGCGTCCAGGACGACGACGGGCGCGCCGGCGCCATGCCAGCGGCCCGCCGGCCGGGCCCGCGGCTGCAGGTCCTGGCTGTTGCTCAAGCGCCAGAGCGCGATCATGGACCGTTTCCTTCATCTATGTCGACGAGCCATTGCTCGATCATCGGGGCATACCGTCCGAATTGGCTGAGCAGCAGCGGCTCGCGCCCGTGCAGGCGGCGCTTGGGCTGGCACAGCCAAAGATGGGCAAGGTCGCGGTCGCCGAACACCAGTTCGGCCAGCCACGCGACCCGCAGCGCCCGGTGCAGCACGCGCAGGTCCGCCAGATCCAGGCCGTGCTCGCGGCCCGGATCGCGCCCCCGTCCGGAGCCGTTCTCCGGCACCAGCGGAAACCAGCGCCGGATTTCGCCGGCAAAGGTGATGCGCAGGGCCTGCAACAGCGCCGCCGCGCACTGCACGGTGTTGGGCGGCCCCATCCACCCCAGCGCCTGATGCAACCTGGCATCCAGCGCCTGCGTGACCGGAAGCGCCGCGCTGGCGGCGGCCCTGACGCCAGCCTCAGGGCGCGCGCGCGACAGCCGGGTTGGCCGCCTGGGCGGCCGCGGTTTGTTCGAACGCGGCATTGAGCGCCGCGCCATCGATGCTGACGGTGCCGGCATTCAACAAGCCCTCCAGATAGGCCCGCGCGGCCAGTTCCTGACGTTGGGTGCGCAGCGCCATGCGCAGCTCTTCCTTGACCTGCTCGAACGGCGCCACGCTGGCGGGGCGCACATCCGCCAGCTTCAGGATGTGGAAGCCCGCCGCGGATTGCACCGGCGCGGAGACCTCGCCGGCCTTCAACTGCTCGACCGCCGGCCGCATCTCGGGCGTCAGTTGGGCCAAGGGCGTGTAGCCGATGTCGCCGCCCTGCCCGCGCGTGGTCGCGTCCTGCGAGAAGTCGCGCGCCAGCGCGGCGAAATCGCCCTTGGGCGCTTGCGCGCGCTTGACCAGATCCAGCGCCTGCTTGCGCGCGGCGGCCACGGCGTCGGCGTCGCCCAGCGCGGCCGGCAGGAAGATCTGGCTGATCCGGTACATCGCGGGCTGCGCCAGTTGGGGCTTGGCGCGCTCATAGGCCGCCTGCAGATCGGCCTGGCCCGGGTAGTCGTCCGGCGCGCGGCTGACGGATTCCAGATAGCCCTGCAACAGGATCCGCTCCTGCGCCGCCTGGAATGCGCGCTTCTGCTCCGGCTGGTCCTGCCAGCCTTGCGCGCGCGCCTGTTCGATCAGCGCCTTTTCGGCCAGCCTGGCGCGCAGCCACTGGTCCAGCCCGGCGCGGTTGTCCTTGAGCTGGGCCAGCGACTGCGGCGGCAGGGCCTGCAACTGGCGCAGCAACTCATCGCGATCCACCTGCACGGCGCCCAGCGTCGCGATGGCGGGCGCCTTGGGGGGCGCGGCCGACGGCGCGGGCGCGGCCGCAACGGGCTTGGCGGCGGCCGGGACCGGCGCCGCCACGCTGCTTTGCGCGTCGTTGCCGCGCATCAGCGCCACCGCGCCGGCCAGCACGGTGACCGTCAGGACGGCGCCGGCCACGCGCAGGGCCGTGGGGGATTTCAGGATCGTAGACATAGTCGGAACCCGCCTAGTTCGCCACCGCGTCGGCGGCGGCTTCTTCTACGCGCGCCTCGGCGGGATCGCCCGCTTCAGCCGCGGAGGCATCGTCTTCCGCTTGCGTGGCGGCGTTGGCGCGCAAGAACAGCAGGAACTCCTGCAACAGCCGGTCCCACAGTTCGGTGGTGGCGCGCAGGTAGGTCTCCGACACGCCGCCGGCCACGATCACATCCAGCTCCAGCACCAGGAAGGCGCCTTGCACGGACAGGCGCGCGAAGCGCTTTTCCACGTTCCAGCGCTCTGCCAGGCCCGCCGGCAGCTCGCCCTGCACGCGCAGCGCGCAGCTCAGCGTGTAGTCCAGATACTGGCCGTCCTGCTGGCCGGGATTGCCCATGCGGGCCGCGAAGCCCACGCCCTGGCTGGCGCTCAGCAGCTGCACCATGCCGTTCTGTTCGGACAGGGTCACGCGGTAGCCCATCGATTGCAGCAATTCCTGCAGGCGCTCGGCGTTCACATCAAGAATCAGGCTGGATTCGGTCATTCTGGTATTCCTGGAAAAAGAGATGAAACAGTCTTGTCAGATTAGGGTTTGGAGGTTGCAGCAGCTTGACTCCGCGGAACCTGCGCGTCATACAGCTTGTCGCCGTACGCTTGCGCCTGTTCCTCGAACCGGACCCGGGCCTTGCCCGCGAAAGGCTGCTTGATGGCCAGGATGTCGCCCGTGCTGATGCTTTCGTAGGCGTGCAGGATTTCCTTGCCGGCCTCATACATGTCGCGGTTCCTGGCCACGCAGACCTTGACCTCTTCGTCGCGCTGCGCAAGGTTGCGGGCCAGGGCCTGGCGCTCGGTATCCTTGGCGCGCGCCAGGGTCAGGAGCTCGTCGTACGCGCCCTTGAACTTGCCGAGCTGCGCGTGGGTCGCCGCGACCTGCGCCTGCGCGCTTTCCATCACGGCCTCCTGTTGGCCGGCCAGCTTGTCGGCCTGCCCGCGGGCCTGGGCCAACTGCGCGCGCAAGGTTTCCAGCTCTTTCTGCGCGGTGTCGCGCTGCGCCTCGGCGGCCGCCTTGGCCGCGTTGACCTGCGCCTGCTCGCTCTGCAGTTGGGAAAGCTGCTGGGTGGTGCTGCGCAGTTGAGCGCGCAGGCGTTCCTCCATGCTTTCCGCCTGCGCGCCGCTGGTCAGCGTCAGGCCGGCCGCGCACAGGGCCACGGCGGCGGCAAGCCGCCGGTTGCGCCCCGCCGAAGACGGGTGACGGGATTCATCCCATACGATGTGCATGTCCATGGCCTCAGAACCTGGCGTTGATCTCGAACTGCATGGTGTCGATGGCCAGGGGCGGACCGTAGATTTCCTTGGTGCTCATCCAGCGGAAGACGCCGTAGACGTTCTTGTCGAAGGCATAGCCGCCGCCGATGTAGTAGCCGCGCGCATTGGTGCCGCCCTGGTGGAACGAGGAATCATTGAACGCATCGGGCAGCGCGTCCGGCTGGATGTACTTGTAGCCGACGAAGGCCAGCCAGTCGCCCTTCTCTTTCAGGTCGTACGAACGGCCCAGCGTGGCTTGCAGCATCCAGGCATTGGGGCCGCTTTCGATGTCGCCGTTCTCGCCGAAGTTGTTGACGATGTAGCCTTGCGACCGGCTCATCATCTTGCTCTTGCTGTAGGCCAGGTTGCGGATGTAGTTGCCGTTCAGGCGCAGGCCCAGGCCGTCGAACACACGGGTGTCCCAGCGCATGTTCAGGTCCAGCAGGTCGAATTTCGACGCCAGGCCCACGAACTGCGGTTGCGGCGTGTTGGCGGGATCCAGCGGGTTCGGCGCGATGTTGCGCAACAGGAACAGCGTGTTGCCCTTCTGCATGAAGGCGGGACGCGACCAGTCGGTGTCGCAGTTCTCGTCGCCCGCCCAGGGCGAGCAGGAGCTGGACCGCTGGCCCGCGATGTTGTCGAAATGGTAGTAGGCAACCGCGCCGCGCAGGCTGTTCTGGCTGTTCACCTTCCAGTCGGCGCCCACCTGCGCACCCAGCAGCCACTTGTTCTCGCTGCTGCCTTCGGACATCGAACCCGAGTTCCAGCCGTTGTTCGCGTATTCGGTCGCGAAGGCGCCCAGGGTGCCGAACAGCGTGACGTCGCGGCCTTGCAGCGGATGCTTGAAGATCGCCGCGACACCGTCGAAGTTCAGGTCGTTGGAGAACAGCGTGTCGGTGGATTCGAAGGGATTGGCGATGCGTCCGCCCGTGACGGTGGCCCACTTGGCCGGGCGGTACGTCAGGTAGGCCTGGTCCAGCCAGATATCCTTCTTGCCCATGCCGCCGCCCAGGGTCTGGGTGGTCGACACCGGGCTGTCGTCGCTGCCGGTGGCCAGCCGGATGCCGGCCGTCCAGGCTTCGGAGATATCGGCGCGCACGCCAAGGCGGGCGCGGATGCGAAGCTGGTTGCGGCGGTCCTGCCGCGTGTTCAGCATCGGCGGGTAGGCGGTGCTGGTGTCGGGGTTGACGTCGTACGGCCCGTTCGCATTGAGCTTGGCGAAATCGGTCATCTCGTTGCTGTTGTTGCCGTTGTAGAAGCGCGATTCGTCGCGCACCCGCACGTCGCCTTCGACCGTGATCCGCGACACCCAGTCCGGGAAGGTATTGGGTTGCGCCCAGTTCTCTTCCTTGGCCTGCACCATGACTTCGGCCTTGACCTCGTCACGGATCTGGTCCCGCACCGTCTGGGGAATGTAGGGCACGCGCACGTCGCCCGCCTGCGCCACGGCCGCGCCGCGATCGGGCGTGGCCTGGCGCGCGGTCTTGGCTTCGGCCTCGGCCTGCGCGACCAGCGCGTCGGCCTGTTCGGGCTTGAGCACGCCTTGCTGCACCAGCAGGCGGATCAGGTTGATGGTGGCGTTCTCGGACGGCGCGGGCGCGGCGTGCGCGGGCAGCGCGACAGCGCCCGCGGCCAGCGCCAGCGATGCCGCCAGCCGGTTCAATTGGAACTTCATTCTGTAATCACTCCGGGATCGGTTGGATTCGTGGGTTCAGGAGGGGCGGCGGCCGGTCAGCGACGCGCGGATCGGCATGTTGGCCGACGCCGGGGGACGCTCGTCCAGCCCCGGCACGGCGCGCAGGGCCGCGACCACTCGGGCGTCGACGTCGGGATCGCCGCTGCCGCGCGTCAGCTCCACCCGCGTGATCTGCCCGGACGCCGTGAGCCAGATGTTGGCTTGCAGGCGGAAGGTCAGATTGCGGGTGCGCTCGTCTTCGCGCAGGATCTTTTGCAGCGCGTAGGCCAGGTACTGGCTGTAGGTGGCATTGCCCGCGCGGCCGCCGCCGCCGCCGGCCATGCCCTTGCCCTGGCCGGCGCCGATGTTGAAGGCGTCGCTGCCGGCCTGCGCATCGCCGTCGATCTGCATCGGATTGGCCAGGTCGTCGGCCGGGCGCGGCGGCGCCTCGTCCTGCGGCTTGGGCGGTTCGGGCGTGGGCTGCGGCTCGGGCTCCGGCGTCGCCACGGGTTCTTCCTTGGGCTGCTCCTGTTCCGGCGGCTTTTCGGGCTCGGGCGGCGGCGGAGGCGGCGGGGGCAGCGGAATGATGGCGGTGACCTTGGGCGCATCGCGCCGGACACCGGACATGTCGTTGGCCCAGCGCCAGAGCGCATAGGCAGCGACAGCCGCGGCCACCGCGATGGCCGCCAGCTTCAGCCAGCGGCGCGCCGGATGCTGCGTGCGCGAGGATTCGGATGCGTGTTGCGGCATGACGTTAGCCTCGGCCCCTATTGCGGCTTGCCGGTGACCAGCCCGACCTGCGCAAGCTCCAGGCGGCGCAGCAGGTCCAGCACTTCCACGACCTTCTGGTATTGCACGGCGGCGTCGCCGCGCACGATCACCGGAAAGTCGGGGTTCAGCGCCTTCTCCGTGCGCAGCCGGTCCTCCAGCTCGGGCAAGGTGACGGGGTAGGCGTCCAGGAAGACCTGGCCGGCGTCGTTGACGGAGATCGCCTTGGTCTTGGGCTGCGACAAGGCCATGGTGGAGCTGGCTTTGGGCAGGTTGACCTTGATGCCGGCGATCTGCGCGGTGGCGGTCAGGATGAACATGACCAGCACGACCATCAGCACGTCGACCAGCGGCGTGATATTGATGCCGTCCACGGGTGCGTCGTCGTCATCGTCCTGGGATGCGGATACGGAAGCCATGGATCCTCCTTATGCCTCGGCGGGCGCGGGTTGCGCATCGCGCACGGCCGGGCGGCTGCCCGCCTGCGCGCGTGCCGCGGGGTGGTGGGCGGCTTCCTGCGCCTGCGTTTCGCCATGCACTTCGGCCAGCCGGGTGACGAATTCGTCGACGAAGACGCGCATGTCGGCGCTGACTTCCTTGTTGCGCGAGACCAGGCGGTTGTAGCCAAACAGCGCGGGGATCGCGACGAACAGGCCCATGGCCGTGGCCAGCAGGGCGGCGGCCATGCCCGGCGCGATGGCGTTGATGTTCACATCGCCGGCCATGGCCGTGCCCAGGAACACCACCATGATGCCCAGCACCGTGCCCAGCAGGCCGATGTACGGCCCGCCCGCGATGGCGTTGGACAGCGAGCCCAGCTTCGAGCCCAGCACCTGATTTTCCTTGGTGCGCACGGCGTCCATGGATGCGCGGATGGCTTCGATGGTGGCCGCCGAGATCGAGCTGGTGTCGGCGCCCTGCGCGCGGCGCGTACGGATTTCATTGATGGCCACGCGGTACAGGCGCCAGAGCGAGGCATGTTCCAGGCGGCTGGCCAGCGCGGCGTCGTCGGCCAGCAGTTCCAGGCGCTGGCCGACCTTGGCGAAGGACTCGCGGAAGGTTTCGTTGGCGCGCGCCAGGCGAGCCACGTGGCGGCTCTTCTTGATCATGATGATCCAGGACTGCACCATCATCAGCACCAGCACGCCAATGATGATCCAGGCGTCGATCGGCACCGCCTTGAGCAGGAAGCCCATGCCGCCGAAGCCGAAGCCCGATTGCTCTTCGTCGGCGCCGTAGGCGACCAGGCGCGATTCCGCGCCTTGCGAGGCGGCGTCGGCATAGATCAGCGCGGCGGGACGGGCCACCTTGGACAGGCGCACTTCGTCGATGGCGCCCACGAAAGGCGCGTAGACCGGCTGCGCCGGAACGGCGGCTTCGGCCGGGCCTGCTGCCTCGGCGCCCGTCGCGGGGGCAGCGGCGCCCGCTGCGGAGGCCGCAGCCGGGACGGACGCGGCGGCGGGCGCGGGCACGTCGCCGCCCAAGGCTGCGACAGTGTTCAGCGGGGGCAGGCTGACGGCCAGCGACGCGGACGCGCGGCCATTGACGTACAGGTTGACCTGGCTGCCGTCGGCCGTCACGGCCAGGTGCTGCCACGCGGCCGGGGTCAGGGGCTGACCGGGCTGGCTGCGCTGGCCGTTGACCTCCACGAAGGGCACGCCCTGGCTGATGCCGATCAGCAAGGCGTTGCCGGCGTCGCGGCGCGCATAGACGAGCTGTTCGCCGGCCGGCTGGTCGGCGCGCACCCAGGCGCTGAACGTGAAGGCGCCCGCGGCGGGAAGCGCCAGCGAGGGACTGGCGGGCAGCATCAGCGGTGCCGTGCCGGCGAACTGGGCCGCGCGGCCGATCACGCCGTCAACAAGGCCGCCCGCCGGGGTCTGGGCGTGGTTGCTGTAGGCGGTGGTGTCGCGCGGCGGCGCCCCGGCCGCGCCGTCGAAGTGGTAGACCAGCGTGTAGTTGGGATCGAAGGTCAGTTGGCCGTTGGCGGATGCCGGCGCCTTCTGGTTGCCGTAGTACATCCAGATGTCCTGACGCTGGCCGTCGGCCACTTCAGGCACGTCCACCCACACCAGGGCCATGCCCAGCAGGGGATCGAAGGCTTCGAGCTGATGGTTCAGCACGGTCTGGTCGTCGGCCGCCACGAAGCGGATGTCGGCGCCCTTCTCGTTGATGCCGTCGAAGGTGAAGTTGCCTGTGTGCAGGCGCACCAGCAGCGGCGTGCGGCCGGCGGGGCCGCCCAGCGGCATGCCCTGCGCGGTGCTGTCGACGGTGATTTGCTTGCGGTACTGCCAGTCCGGCTGCCACCAGGCATGGGCGGCGGACGGCAAGACGCCGGCCAGCACGGTCAGTAGGAGCATCAATAAGCGTTGCATGGTCAAGACTCCGGGGTAAATACGGTTTCGCGTGCGCTCAGAAGCTGGCGCGGACGCTGAAGTTCAGGCGGGGATCGTGTTTGCGGGTGTTGGGGCCGTCCTTGAGCGGATAGCCCCAGTCGAATGAACCGGACAGCCAGTCCAGCACTTGCAGGCGGGTGCCCAGGCCGACGCTGGCCAGCGAGTAGCTCGCGTCCTGTTCGGGCAGCGGATCGCGCAGGCGCAGCGTGGCGGCGTCGGCAAAGGCGTAGAAGCGCCATTCGTTGACGTTGCTGCCCAGCCAGCGCGCGAGCGACGGCGTGCGCCATTCGACCGAACCCAGGAGGCCGTCGTCGCCGGTGCGTTCGGCGGCCAGGTAGCCGCGCACGCTGGTGGCGCCGCCGGCCGAGAACTGTTCGTTGGACACCAGCGCGCCCGAGGCAAGCTGGAACGAGCCGCGCAGGCCCAGCTGCCAGTCGCCGAACGCGTTCTGCGTGTGGCTGCCGTCACCGCGCAGCAACGCGAAACTGGGGCTGGCCATGTAGCGCTTGTTGTCGAAGTCCTGCCAATCGCTGCCCTGGTTGAAGAAGGAGCCGCTGGCGCCGACGATCGACAGGCCCAGACTGCTTTGCGAGGACTCGGAATAGCGGTAGCCGTTGTAGCCCAGCGTGAACGGCAGGTACTTGATGGGGATCTGGTCTTCGTTGCCGCCGAAGCGGGTGGCTTCGTCGAACTTCTTGTAGTCCAGGCCGACCGACAGCGAGTTGCTCCAGTCGCCTTGCGGCTCCATCGAGTAGGTGGCGGACACGCCAAACGAATGGCCCTTGCCCAGCACGTTGGTGCCGCCGATGGTGGCCACGTTGCTGTCGCTCTGATAGCCCGAGAACTGCAGGCTCCAGCGGCCGGACAGCGGCAGGGAATACGACCCGGACCAGACCTTGGCGTTGTCGGTTTCCTGCGGCGCCGTGAAGAAGGTCAGGCTGACCGAATGGCCAAGCTGCCACAGGTTGTCGTAGCCCAGCGACGCGGTACTGCGCAGGCGCGTGGTGTCGGCGCTGTAGTCGTTGTTCAGGCCCAGGCTGGCGTTCCAGGGGCTCTTGTCCTCGACCTTCAGGTCCACGTCCATGGTGCCGGGCATGCGGCCTTCCTTGACCAGCGGCACCACCTGGCGGCTGGCGCCCTTGTTCAGGCCGGTCAGCTCGGCCTGCGCCTGATTGAAGTTGGGCACCTCGCCTTCCTTCAGGGCCGGCACTTCGTCGCGGATCGCCAGCGGCGAATAGTGCTTGGCGCCCACGACGCGCACACGGCCGACCTTGGTCTCAGACACCTGCAGGAACACGATGCCGTCGGCCACCTGCTGCTCGGGCAGGTCCACGTACACGGACTGATAGCCGCGTTCCTGGTAGATGGCCTGCAAGGCCTCGCGCGCCGACTCGATGTCGGCCAGGGTGCGTTCCGGTCCCAGGTACGGGTAGACGGCGCGCTCGATGTCGCGCGCTTCCAGCACGGTGTTGCCGCGCACGATGTACTCATTGATGTTGACGCGGCGGGCGTCGGCCGGGGCCGCTTCCGCGGCCGCCGGGCTGGCCGCCGGAGCGCCGGCCGCCGGAGCGCCTTCCTGAGCCCAGGCGGTGTTGATGGCGACGGCCAGGACAATCGCTTCCGGCGCGCGGCGCAATATGGCGCGCAACGCGCTACCCCTACTTTCGAAATCATGCATAGCGATGCACTCAGTTCCTTGTGTGAAAACCGGTCTGGCACCGGCCGCTACCGTGCAGTTCGCTTGCGACAATTTCGTTACGGCTTTTCCCCGCAACCCCGCGACTACAGCTTCTGCTTGTTACTAGACGTACTGGGAAGGCGAAGACCGCGCGTTGTAAGAAAAACTTCATGAAAAAGAATCGCGGCGCGACCCAGCGGGGATTCTGGCCGGGCGACATGACGGCCGTACCGCAGCGGCCGCGCAATAAAAAAAGGCCGGCGAATCCGCCGGCCTTGCACATGACATGGGTGTGACTGCCGGCGGGACCGCCCGGCGGCCCCGCTACATCGCCAGCTTGCGCTGTTCCTCCACGCTGAGCTTCGCGGTTTCGCTCGCATCGAGCGCACCCGCGCCCAGCACCTGCACAGCGCTGGCGGCGTCGTACCTCGGAATGGCGGCGGCCGCGCCTGTCTGCGGCGCCGGGGCGGCTCCGGCCACGGGTTCCTCGCCATACCCCAGGATCTGCACATTGATCACCGAAGGCTGGTTCTGGCGCGCCGCGTTCTGCGCCCGCTGCGCCGAGTCCTGCGCCGCATTGACCGCGGAGGTCGCGGCGGCGCTGGCCGACGAGAGCGCCCCGGTATTCACCGACGCCGTCACCGGCACGCCGGTGCTTTCGCCCTGGACCTGGATGTTGGCCGCGTTCGCCACATGCAGGGCGCTGATGTTCACGCTGCCCGACACGCGGATGCCGGCCTCGCCCGCATCGATGGTGCCCAGCGGGGCGTACAGGTCGACGTCGCCGGCCGGCACTTCCGGCAGCGGCGCCAGCGTGGCGATGCCCGCGCCAGTGCTGGGCGCGTTGGGCGACAGCGTCACGTTGCCGAACGCGTCGTAGACGCGCTTGGGCGGGGTGTAGAGCACGGTGGTCTTCGATCCCCGGCCCGCGTTGATGTCGCCTTGCGACGACCAGGCGATGATGTCGCCGCCGAAGGTCGTCATCACCCGGCTCTGGCCCAGCAGGATATTGCCCAGCGCATAGAGCTGGATGCTGCCCTCGCCCTGCGTGATGATGCCGGCGCTGGCTGGCGGCGCCACGCCTTCCACGCCGAAGACCTGCTGGCCGCCCGGCGTCATCATCTGGATGTCGCCGCCGAAGATGCTGCGCACGCCCGCCCCGCCATACAGGGTGATGTCGCCCTGGTAGGCGCCAGGCGCCGTATCCGGGAACAGGGCGGCGATGGCCTGCCGGGCGCGCAGGTAGCTGCCGTTGCGCGGACTGGCCTTGTCGTTGTATTCGCGGCCGCCCGACCGCAGCTCGGCGAAGTACACCTCGCGGGCGAAGATGCGCTGCTGCTCGGCGGGCAAGGCCGCGAAGTAGGCCCGCGCATCGTCCGTGCTGCCGGCAAAGCCGTAGCGCTGCGTCAGCCACAGCAGCAGTTCGGCCTCGTAGGTCTTGAAGGCCAGGCCCTGGTCCACCAGCGGACGGCCGGGATCGGCCGCCTTGGACGGATCCAGGTAGTGCGCCAGGAAGCCCGCGTAGTCCGGCCCCTTGGCGCCCACGCCCGCCTGCACGGCGATGGATGCGCCGGCGCGATGGTCGCCGGGCATGACCGCGCCCAGGCTCGACACCGATGCGCGATCGGCCATCAGCACATTACGGCCTGCCGAGATCTCCAGCGTGCCGGGCCCGGCGACCTGGAACGAGCTGTACAGGATGTCGCGGCCCGCCGACACCCGCGACACGTCGCGCGCATCGCGGTGCAGGAACAGATTGCCAGTGGAGGTCGCTGAGGCGCCGCTACCGCCGAAGTTGTATCCGTTGGTGCTGGGAACCTCCGTGACCGTACCGATGTCGGTGCCCGAGGCCACGATGTCGCGTCCCGCCATCATCCAGACCGGCCCCGCGCCCTCGTACCAGGTCTGCCCCAGGTTCACCCCCTTCAAGACGGAAATCGTCTCGCCGCTGCGCAGTCCCACGATATCGCCGTCGCGGGCGTAGAAGCGCGTCACGCCGCCCGTGCCGCCCGCGCTTGCCGTGGGGGTGTCGAAGTAGAACAGCGGAAAGTAGGTGTTGCGGCTGCCGGAAAAACCGTTGACGCCCTGGTTGCTCAGGGACGGAACCTGCATGGCTTCCGAGCTGTACCCCGCAAAGGCCGGCGACAGCACCGTGGCCACGCTGGCGGGGTTTGCCCCCGACCGGTTGATGGCATAGCCGCCCGCGTAGATCGAGTCGCCCGCCAGGATTTCAAGCTGCCCGCGCGCGCCGGGCGCCAGCATCAGCGCGTACGGCAAGCCATTCGTCTCGCTGTTCAGGTAGCCCGCCGACAAGCCGGCGTAAATGCTGCCGTCGTAAGCCGTTGCCCGCAGGATCGAAGGGTAGAGATAGCGCGCGTCCGACGCCGACGTATTGCGCCCCGTCTGCAGCGCCAGGCCCTGCGCGCTGTGCGAGGTCTGGCGGCTGGGCGTCAGGTTGCCCCCGGCGCTGGACAATTCAATAGCCGTGTTCTCCGTCCACATCGAGAACCAGCTATAGCCGCCGCCATTTTGCAGCGTGCCGTCGCGCAGCCGGAATGGCGTGCTGTTCGGCAACGCGACGCGGCCCGGATCGCTGGCCCCGCCCACGACCAGGTCGCCGCGCGTATCCAGGCGGATGACCGCATCGCCCGGTATCAGCGCGAGGCCGCCCGTGGCGCTGGCCAGCGTGGACACGTAGGGGTCGTAGCCGCGGCTGTCCTTGGCGTCCTGCTGGTTGGCCAGGTTGCCGTATTGCAGGTCCAGCCCGCCGACCGCGCCGCCCGCCAATTGGACATGGCCGCGCAGATTGATCAGCGCGCCTTGCAGGTCGATGGCGGGATCGCCGTAGTAAGGCGTCGTCCCCCCGGTGAACGACACGCGGCCGCGCGCGCTCTGCGTGGGGTTCAGCCCCCCGCCGATGCGGATGTCGATATCGCCGCCGCCCGTCAGCGTCATGCCGCCGTCGGCCGCCACGCGGCCGGTGCTGCCCACCGCCACGACCAGGCCCTGGCCGCGCGGATTGCTGGCGGTACCGCGCGACTCGATGTTGCCGGCGTCGCCGTCCACGCGCACGCTCACATTGCCGCCGCCCAACGCGCCGAATCCCGTGAAGCCCACCAGCAAGGGCGTGTTGTCCTTGAAGGCAGAGGGTGCGCGCGCGTAGCTGCCGAAGTTGATCCACCATGCGGTATCGGTGTCGCCGCCATTGGCGGTGCCCGTCCCCTGGCGCCACAGCCAGTTGCCGATTCCCACGCTGGGGTCGATTACCCGTCCGTCATAGGCGCCGGCCACGGTCCTGCCCCACACGTCGCCGCGCAGCGCGCCGCCCGTGTACAGGCTCAGGTTGCCGCCCGCTTCCGGATACCACGCCTGGTAGCCGGCGCCGGCCGTCACGAACGGTTCGTACGTCGTTGCGTGGTCATCGCCCAGCACCGTGGCGCCGAAGCGGCCGCGCGCCAGCTGATAGCCGGGCGCAACATTGGCGGCCTGCGTGCCGGCCGTGTAGACGCCATAGGCGGACATCAGGCTGATATCCCCGCCCGCCGCCAGTTCCAGATCGCCCGTGCCAGTGCGCAGCACGCTGAAATTCTGCGAGTGCGCCAGGACGGAGGTCGTCTGCTTGTTCGCCACGCACTGGTCCGGGATGTCGGTGCAGACGCTGAGGTCCGCATCCGACACGGGCGTGCCCTCGGGGTACCCCCACCAATTGTCCTTGGCCCACAACCAGGGCGGCGGCGGCAGGCACAATCCCGGCACGGCATCGCACAGCCAGAGCAGATCGTCCGGCACCGGCTTGCCCGGCTCAAAGCCGGACTGTTCCCCTTCGGGACCCCACACCAGGGACGCGCCCTTCTGCAGGCTGGCGCTGTAGTGGGAGTCGGCCAGCGTCAGCTTGCCCGCGGCCGGTCCCGGCAGGACGCGGCGCGGATCGGCGGCGTCCAGGTCGGCGCCCGCCACCAGTTGCACCGACCACGACTGGCTGCCGGCGGGCAGCATCTGGGCCAGCGCCCAGTTGCGCCGCTGGTCCGCCGCGGTGCCGGGGCGCAGTTCCACATAGTCCGTGCCGGCGGGGAACACCAGCTTGGCCTCCGACGGAATCAGCGCGCCCTGCTTGAGCGTGATGGTGCCCGCCATCAGCAGCACGTTGGGCTCGTAGGCCTGCGTGGTGTGCAGATTGGGCAGGGCCAGGTTCGCCGGCCACGTGAATGCCTTCATCGCCGTGCCGCTGGTCAGCAAGGTGCCGGCGCCCAGGCGCGTATTGACGGGCAGATCCACCGCCTGCTTGAGGATGCTACCGGCGGCATACAGCAGTTGGCCGGACGCATCGCGCACGTCACCGGACAGCACCGTGCCGGCGGCCAGCGACAGCACCTGGTTCAGCGCGGCCTCGACCGGCAGGCGGGTGCCCGCCGCCAGCGTCGTCGCCTGCAGGGGCAAGGGATAGTTCAAGGTCTTGCCGCCCGGAAATTCCGTGCCCTCGGCCAGTTCTACACCGCCACGCGGCAGCACCACGTCGCCGCCGAAGGGCTGCGCCCCCGGCGTCAGGACCCAGCCGCTCTCGTCGTCCGGCGTCGCGGCCGGCGGCGCGAAGCCGTCGTTGATGCTGCCATAGACATCCAGGTTGCCCTTGGCGCGCATCGTCAGCGCGCCGACCTCGCCGGAACCGTACGCCCCCGTTACCGGAAAGCGGGGATTCAGGCTGGCATAGCGGTGGCCCGACAGGTCCAGGTCGCCCTGCACCACCAGGTCGCCATCGGCGGAATTGCTGACGATTTCCACGCCCGGACGCAGATGAAACACATCGCGATAGGCCGCATTGTTCAGGCCCGCCAGCTTGCCGCTCAGCAGGTTGCCGTTGGCCAGCGCATTGCCGATAAACAGCACGCTGTTGGCATGCTTGGCATCCAGGTAGGCCTGGTCGATGATCTGATAGTCGCGGCCGCTGGCCCGGTCCGCCGGGTCGCCCGGCCGGGCATCGTCATAGCGCTGCATCGCGACCAGCGCAATGGACTTGGCGCCGTCGATGACGAGCGGTCCGCGCGCCTCGATGGCGATGTCGCCATAGGTGGCCGCGGAACCCGGGACGGCGCCGCCATTGATCCCCGCATTGCCCGCCGCGTCGATGCGCGGCGCCAGCAAATCCAGCGTGCCACGCGAAGCGCCGTCGTGCTGCCCCGCCGCCGCGCCCGGCACGGCGGACGTGCCGTGGCGCAGGTCGATGCGCGCGCCGCCGGCCAGCGTCAGCACGCCACGGCCGGAATTCAGTTCGACCACGGCGCGGTTGGGCGCGTCGATGATCTTGCCGTAGCTGTCCACGCGCAGCACCGTGCCGTGTGCGTCCAGCACCGACGTCGCCGCCAGTGTCAGGCCGTCGCGCGCGGCCAGGCGGATGCGGCCCACGCGTTCGCCGCTGGCGTCCACCAGGCCGGCCACGGTCAGGCTGCCGCCGTCGATCGACAGGTTGATGTCGTTGGCGCGCAGCGCGTTGCCGATGGTCAGGCTGCCCTGCTTGATCTGGAAGCTGCGCGCGCCCAGCACGCCGCCGTCGTTCAGCCGCTGATTGAACGCGTCGAAATCCGCGTTCAGCGCGCCGGCGGCGCCCAGGTGCTGGGCGCGGACGTCGACGCTGCCCGCGCGGTACGGAACCAGGGTGCCGCCCGCGTCGTAGCGGCCGGTGGCAGTGCCGGCGATGCGGCCCTGCAGATCCACCGTGCCCGCCGCCACGGCCAGGGCGTCGGCCCGCAGTTGGCCGGCATTGTTTTCCTGCGCGGAAATGTCGATAAGCGATCCGGCTTCCTGGCGGATATTGCCCAGGCTGCTTTCCAGGATCACATCGCCGCCCCAGCTATAGCGCGTCACATCGTTGAATGCGACGGCGCGGCCCGCCACGTCGACATGCGAGGCGCCCGTCAGCATCACGCCGTCTCGGCCGGCCAGCGTCAGCTTGCCGCTGGGCAGCACGATCCTGCCGTCGACCAGCACGTTCGACGCGGTCAGCGTCAGCTCCGCACCCAGGTCCTGCACGGCCGCCGCCGCGGGCGCGCCCGCCGGCGCGGATACGCGCAGTCCGCCGCCCGCCGTGATCCGGTTGACGGAACCCGCCTCTCCAGTCAAGAGGGGCGTGTTCAGCGTCAAATTGCCGCCGCTGTAGGTGTAGCCGCTGCCACTGACATAGGCGCCCTGCGACTGGTACACGGTCAGGCTGCCCCGATGATTCGAGGTAATGCGTTCGGTGGCGTTCAAATTCACATTGGCGAAGCCCAGCGCCAGGCGGGCGTTGTCCTCCGTGCCGCTCGGCTGCGCACCCTGGCCGTAGCCGAACTCGATGCGCTCCGCATCCACGCGCAGCGTTCCCGCACCCGTGCCCGCGCCGCCCGTCACCACCGCGCCCGGCGCTTGCGTCGCGCCGTTCCAGATCAGGTTCTGCGTGCGGATGCTGGCCTCGTCCCCGGCTTCGCCATAGCCATAAATGGCGGGCGTGCCCAACGCCAGCGTGGCCAGGCTGTACTTGCCCGTGACCGGATCGCGCGTATCCAGCGCGGCGGTGCCGTAGAAGTTCATGGCGTCGCGCGCGGTCAGCGTCAGGACTTCCAGCGCGGGCGCGCCGGCGCTGGTGTCGCCGCGCAGCAGACGGGTCAGGATGTCCTGGTTCAGCGTCAGCCCGCCAGGCAAAAGCCCGCCTGCGGCGGCGCGCGCCAGCGCGTCCGTCGTGCCCACATTGACCGCGCCGACAGCCAGCGTCAGGTTGCGGGTGCCGTAACGCACCTGTTCGCCCAGGTCGAACGCGCCGTTGGTGGCGGCGGCGATCGTGCCCTCGGAATACAGACGCGTCACACCCGCGCACGGCTGCGCCGCGCAAGTGCCGATACGGATGCCGCCCGATGCCAGCGCATCCGGCGCCAGCACGTCCAATCGGCCGTTCGACACGGCCAGCAAGCCGCCCAGGCCAGGCTGGAAGGCATAGCCGCTGGCCGAATCCACCGATGGCGCGCCTCGGCCCAGCGTGGAAATGCCAGCGCCCGCCTCGATCTCGATCGTCCGCGACGAGATCATCACTTCCGGCGCGGCCAGTTGCGCGCCGGCCCGCAGCACTGCCTCGGTGGCGACGCCCTGGAACGTATAGAAGCGTCCGCCCTGCCCATACTGCACCACCGGCAGGGCCCCGATCACCAGGCGGCTGGCGCCCAGCGCCGTCAGCGCATCCGCGCCCACCGACACGCCGGCAAAGCCCGCGGTAGGCGCCTGCCCCGCCGCCAGGATTTCAACCAGGGTGCTGCCGCCGTTGAGCGCGGCGGCGCCGCCGAAGCCGCCCTGCGCGGCCTTGAAGTTCGCCAGGCCCTCGAAGCTGAGCGCCTGCCCGTCCTCCGAACCCGCGTGAATCGCAAGGCGAAGGGTGCGCGCGTCGGCCGGCAGCATGGCGCGCGGCACGCCGCGCGTCACGGCATCCGCGCGCACAAAGCCGGCGTAGCTCATCTCGTTGTATTGCGAATAGGTGCGCAGCACGTTCGCCGGCGTCAGGATCACCGAACGGGCCAGGCTGTCCGCCACGCCCGTGCCGGCCGTGGAGAGCGTGCCGCTGGCCGCCCACGACTGATTGCGCATCCGCATGGGCGCAATGGCCGCGCCCGCGGCCGCCCCGCCATTGAGCTCGACGCGGAACGCGCCCGGCAGCAAGGCATAGGTGGACGGCATCAGCGTGTAGGTGCCTGCCGGCAGACCGGGCACACCCGCCCCCAGCGTGATCTGCCGACCCACGCCCGGCGTCGACGCGCCGGCCTCGCCGCCTGCCGGCGCGTAGCCCGGCTGCACGCCCGGCACGATCGCGTAGACGGGATTGCTGGCCAAGCCAGGCAGCGTGAAGCCGCCATTCGGATTCATGCGGACCAGCGGCGCATAGCGCGCGTCGGTGGAGCCGCCGCGGCCAGAAACGAAGCCCGCGCCCGTCAGTTCGCCGCCGCCGGACAGATCCAGCACGGACCCCGGCAGCGCATCCACGTCGCGGAACCCGAACGTGATGCCGGTGCGCAGCGTGGCGCCCGACTGCAGGCCGGTTCCTCCCCCCACGCCCACCAGCGAGACCTCCGAGCCCTTGAACTTGTATGACACGCCGTCGGTCGTGCCGCCGTAAGGCATGACCAGACCGGCGCCGCTGACCGACGTGATGCTGCCCGGCAGCAGGACCAGGCGTTGCGTGCCCCGGGTGGCGCCCATGTCTCCCAGCTCGATGGCCCCCAGCGGCGCGCGCAACACGCCGCCCTGTTCCACATTGGCGGCCGACAGGCGCAGCGTGCCGAACGCCGAATAAGGGGTAGCCAGCAGCGCGTTCTCGTGCCGCCCGACACGCAGTACGCGGTCCGGATCGTGAATCTGGGTGCCGGACACCGGGTTGCGCGTGTACCCGGCCATCACCTCGGCCTCGGCGCCCGTGTCCGGGTAGATCTGCGCGGCGATCAGTTCCAGGTCGCCGCGGGTCCAGACGCGCGTGCGCGGCTCGTTATCGTTGTGGGCCAGAAAGCGCATATCGCCGCCGCTGTCCAGCACGACGCGGTCAAAGCCGGAACGCTGCACGGCCAACGCGCCGCCCACGCTACGGTTGATGGAACCCTGCGTGCCGAAAGACAGGCTGTTGCCCATTTCCAGCAGGTTGCCGGCGCGCACGGTGAAGGTGCCTTCGCCGACGTCGATCGCGTCGCCAAACATCACGCGCGGCCGGATCACGCCATTGGTGGAGAAGTATTCCCCCGGGCCGGACAGGCGCACGTACGACGCCGCCAGGTTCACGCGAGTCCGGGCATCCGCCTGCGGCGCCAGCGAATAGGCGCCGGCATACAGCCGCAGGCTCTGGCCCACGGCAATGTCGACGTCGCCGTCGAATGACATCAGGCCATTGGACAGCAGCCCCAGATGGTCGAAGCCCCCGCCCGCCAGCAGGCGCGCCGCGTCCAGGCGCGTTTGCCCATAGCGCAGGCCCTCGGCGGCCTCGCCCGGCTGCAGGTCGGCGCCCAAGGCGCTGCCAACGCCCGCCGCCAGCACCAGCTCGCGCGGCACCTGCACCGCCTGGCCCGCCACGCCCTCGCCCCAGGTCCGGTACAACGGCGTCTCCAGCGCGATGTCCAGCGCGCCGCCCGAGGCGTTCGCGCCGCCCGCGCGCGCGATGAACGTCCCGTCCAGGTGCAGCCCGTTATACGAGCTGAGCGAAATGCGGCCGCCATCGCGGTTCAGTTGTACCGGGCCGACCCCGTTCACGTCCACGGTCGCCCCCGCGCCGGACGCGTCCAGCACCGCGCCGGGACGCACGATCACGTAGGCATCGGCGGACGTCGCGGTGGCCCGGTCGTGATCGATCTCGCCGCCGATCACGATGACCCCGCCCGCGTCGGCCACGCCGTAACGGCGGCCACGCGTGTCCACGCCCGTTTCCGCGCGCCCGGCCACGTCCAGCACCGCCTGTTCGCCGATCCAGATCGACCGGTCATGCACCTCGCCGTTGGCGATTTCCCCGGATTCGGCCACATCGATCTCGCCCAGGCGAAGCTGGCGGATATCGATCTTGCCGCCCGCGGCCGTCAGGGCGCCCAGCACCGTGATCTGGCCCGCGCCGCGCAACTGGATGGTCTGCCCGGGGTCCACGTTTACCCGCGCGCCGCGGCCGATGACCAGCGCCGCGTCGACATCGACGCCCACCAGCGAGAGGCTGCGGCCGCTTTGCAACGACAGGCTGGCGCCACGCCGCTGCGTGACCGTTCCCGCCAGCGGATCGTGCTGATAAACGGAGGGCAGCCAGGTTTCCAGGACGGCGGACGGATCCGTGCCGGCCGGCAGCCTGTCCGCGCCGGCCACGGGGCGGTACACCGGCATCAGCACGTCGATGCGCGCGTCTTCCGCCACCTCCACGCCGTTGCGGCCGATCACTTCGTAGCGCGCATAGCCTTGCCGAAAGAACGGCGCATCCAGCGTCAGCACGCCGGCCTTATCGTCTGCCTTGAGGCTCGCTTCAACGCCCGCTGCAACGCCCGTTTGCGGCGCGCCAAGCACGACCTTGCCCGCCGTGACCGCCAGGGTGCCGCCGCCTTCCACGCCATAGCCGCGGAGCGTCGAACCCAGGACCAGACGGCCGCCGGCCTCCGTGCCGTCGGCGATGGATTCCACCGTCGTGTTGCCGCCCTTGCCGCCCGCCAGCTTGCCATTCGTGCGCAGCAAAGCCCCCGAGCTCACGTCGATCACGCTGCCGGCTTCCAGCAGGATATCCCCGGTGCTGCGCAGGGACACCGTTCCACCGTTCAGGTAGGGCATGCCGCCGGTCAGCTCGGGCGACATCGCCAGGTTCGACCACAGGCCCGCGGCATTCAGCCGCGCACGCGCGCTCAGCGCAATCCCATCACCCGCGGCGGTTGCTCCGGAGTACATATCGGCCGGTCCGGCCGAGGAGGCCTGCATCAGCGCATTGCCCAGACGGATGGTGCCCGCGCGCGCGGTCAGCGTGGCGTCCACCGACACCTTGCCCGCGTACAGCGTGATGTCGCCCGCCGGCGCCACGGTCAGATCGGACTGCACCGCGATTTCGTCGGCGGCGATCCTGATGGCGCCCAGCCCAAAGCCGTTCAGCCGCGCCGTGTCCAGATGCAGGATCCCCACGCGGTCCTCGGGCAGCGCGGTATTCAGGTCCAGGCCGGCGGCGATCGCCGCCGCGCGGTCGGACAGCACGACCTGCTCGACCGTATCGTCGTTCGGTCCCAGGACGTATTGCAGCGCGCCGGTGGCCTTGACGTAAAAGGGCCGATAGACGCCCACGACCAGTTGCGCGCCGCGCGCCGCGGCGCGTTGCGATTGCTGATAGCCGTCCAGGCCGGCCTGCGGCGCGCTGCTCTGGCGGTCTCCCTGGAAGGTCTGGCCGACGAGCTCTCCTTCCAGCACGGCGCTCTTGGTGCTGATGAGCACCCTGCCCGCGTCACGGCCGACGGTATAGCCGGTCTCGAAGCGTTCGCGCGGCGCAATCAGCGGATTGTAGAAGTAGCGCGTATGGCCCCAGCGCTGGCTTTGCGCCTCGTACCCTTTGTACAGGCCCGTGTAGGCCAGGTCGCCCGGCGCGCGCGATGCCTGATACAGCCGGCCGTCCGCGCCGCGCAGCCAGGTCTGCCGGATCATGCCGTCCTGCACGTCCAGCGTGCCGCCCGACACGTTGATCTGCGAACCGGCGCGCGTCACGACGTCGCCGCCCGTGAACTCCACGTTGCCGCCCTGAGCCATCCATTCGTTGATGGCGTGTCCCTGCGTGCCCAGGTAGCCACTGACTTCCAGCAGGCCGCCGGCCGTATACCAGCGGTCCGTGGCGTAGCCGTTGGTGCCCGCCGGCACCAGCACCAGATCGCGCGCGTCCACCCAGATGTCGTTGTTGTTCAGCTTGGCGCTGTCCCGGTTGACCGGCGAATCGCGCTGCTCGCTGCCCTGCACATTGATCTTGACGTTGTTGTTTTCCATCGCCACGGGCACGCCCACCGCGCCCGCAACGTCCAGGATCGCGCCGTCCCGCAGCAGGGTGCGCCGCGTGGCCTGCACCGCGATCTGGCCGCCGGTGGCCAGGGTGATGGACCCGGACGCGAAATCCACCGTTCCCGAACTGCTGATCTCGACGCGCGACAGCTCGCGGCGATCGGCGCCGGCCGCCGCCAGCGGCGCGTCGGTCTGCGGCGTCACGGGCACGCGCAGGCCGTCACGCTGGCTGTCCAGCGCCAGGGCGCCGCTGCGGTCCAGAAGGATCGCGGTGGTGCTGCCGGCGGCCAGGGTGATCCTGCCGTCCGTGCCCGCCGCATTCAGATGAACCGTGCCGCGGGTATCTACGGACGTGCTGGACAGCAGCACACCGCCCTGCACGACATCGCCGCCCGTCAGCGTCACGTCGCCCAGCGACGCCTGGATAAGGCCCGTGTTCTCGACGCGGCCGGGCGTGCCGGCGGGCGTCACTTCGTTGCCCTTGGTGGTGGACGCCACGTTGCCGGACGTGCCCTGGCCCCGCCTGATCACGAAACTGTCGCCCGCCGCCAGCAGCGCCTGGCCGCCCGGCGTGTCTATCGTGCCGGCGTTCGACGCGTCCTTGCCCAGCAGCAGCACATAGCCGCCGCCCGAGGTGGACGTCTTGGACGCCGCGGTCTGGATGACCGCGCCGGCCTGCACCTCGATGCGCCCCAGCGCGTCCGTGAACGTGGGCTGCGCGCCATTGTCCGCATACAGGCCCTTGTCGCGGAACTGCTGGTCGCCGATGTCGGCCGCCGCCGCCACCAGGTTGCGCACATTGACCTGGCTGGTGCCGGTGAAGATCACGCCGTTCTGGTTGACCACCAGCACCGTGCCGTCCGCCTTGATCGCGCCATGGATCTGGCTGGGCTTGGCCGACGCGCCCACCACGCGGTTCAACACCGCGTCGTCCGCGCCCTGCTTGAACTGCACCGTGGTGTTGCGGCCCACGTTGAACGTGTCCCAGTTCAAGATCGCCCGCGACTGGGTCTGCTCGATGGTGACGACCTGCCGGCCGTTTTCGACGCCAGAACTGGCGGCCTTGGCGCCTTCCCATTTGGCGAGCGCCCCTTCCGCCGCCCACAGCCCCCCTTCGACGAGCCCGTCGGGCACGCCGCCGCCGTTGCCCGCCGCGGCGGCCGCGCGCGCGGCGGACTGCGCCGCCTGCTGCGCGGCCACGGCCGCCGCCGTGCGGTTCAGGTTGTCCAGCGACTTCTGCAGCGTCTGGCGCGCCTGCTGCTGCTGGCGGGCACTGCCGCCGATGCCCGCCGGGCTGCCGTTGGGCAGCCGGCCGGTGCGCTGCGCGGTGGACTGCACCGCGTTCTTGTCGGAGAACCAGCCAGGGCTGAAGGCCCGGGTCTGCGCATGGGCCGTGCTGGCGGCGCTGCCGGCGATCAGCAGCGCCGTCACGGCCTGGGACAGCGGCGTCGGCCGCCAGTTCATGCGCCCGCGCCGCGCCTTGCGCGCCATGTTCCTGTTTCCGCCCGTCTCCGACATCCGTGCCTGCATGATCGCCTTTCCTTGTTCCAATCGCGGGTGTTCGTCACCTAGAACAAGACAGACGGTTGGAAAAATGCCGACCAGAACGCTGTCACAAATAATTCATCGAATCGTTGGAGGAAATGCCGGTCAGGACAACAGCACGACGCCCGCCGGCAAATGGGTGACGCGCGCGCCGTACGCATCGCGGATCAGGCGCTCGGCGTCCGCCACCTGCGCCAGCGAAATGCGCGCCTGCACCAGCCGCTTGCCCAATTGCTCGTTCATCAGCACCAGGCGTCCGCGGCGGTAGCGGTTCAGTTCGTCGACCACCTGGACCAGCGGCTGCTGGTCGAACACCAGCCACCCCTGCCGCCAGGCCGTCACGATGTCCGGGTCCACCTTGACCGGCGGCTGCACGCGCGCATCGTCATAACGCAGTTCCCGGCCGGGTCCCACGTCGAAAACCCCTTGCGCATGCACCAGCCGCGCCGTTCCCGCCAGGCAGCACAGCCGCGCCTCGCCGTCGATGTAGCGCAGGTTGAACACGGCGTCCCGGGCGGTGATGCGCCCCTTCCCGGCCACCACCTCCGCCGCCGTCGCCCCGCTGCGGATCTCGGCCTCGCCATCGGCAAGCTCGATGAGGGAGCCCCCGCCCGGCGTGGCCGACACATTGATGCGGGTCTGCGTGTTCATCTCGACTTCCAGCGCGCCGCTCAGGGCCAGCCGCCGCTGCTCGCCCGCCGCCGTCCGATAGTCGGCCCCCAGATCGTCCAGCGCCGGCCACAGGCCCAGCGGCGGCCGGAATGCCAGGTAGGCCGCCGATGCCGCCAACGCGCCGCCCAGGAATGCCCGCCGGCCGTTGACCGCCGCCCTGCGGCGGCTCGCGCCGGCCCCCGCCGCCAGCTCTTCGCGCACCGCCGGCCCCAGCCCCTGCCAGAGCCGCTTCTGGTCGGCAAAGGCTGCCTCGTGTCCGGGACTGGCGCGCAGCCAATCGCGGAACGCATCCGCGTCGCCCTGCGTCGCCCTGCCCGACGTCAGTGTCAGCAGCCACGCGCGCGCCTCGCGCGCCTGCGTGTCCTGGTTCTTGTGCTTTCCGGGCATGATCATCGTCAGCGCCATGGTCCTTCGTCCTGATTCGATGCATGCCGGCCGGAATGGCGCGGCGCGGCGTTCGCCCCGCCCGACGCGTCCAGTTCCCGCGCGCAGTGCTCCAGCGCCCGTTTGAGTTCCTTGGACACGATGCGTTCGGATACGCCGTAGCGCCGCGCGATCTCCGCGTGCGGCAGCTCGTGCACGCGCGCCGCCAGCACCATCTGCTGCGTGCGCTCGGGCAAGCCGCGCAACGCGCGGCGGAACGCGTCGATCTGGCTGCGGCCCTGCGCGATGCGCGCGGGGTCGGCCGCCTCGTCCGTCATGTTGATGAGTTCGCTGATTTCCACGCCCGTCAGCAGGCGGGAGTCCCTGCGCCGCTGGTCTTCGGCAATGTTCAGCGCCACTCGGAACAGATATGCCGCCGGCTGCTGGATCGAGGAACTGGCGGGCAGGTCGTTCACCTTCAGAAAGGCCTCCTGCATGGCGTCGTGCGCCAGGTCCTCCGACCCCAGCCTGCGCTTGAGCTGGCTGCGGAAGTCGTTGTAGCGCTCCAGAAAGATGGACACCAGGGAACCGTCCGGCTTGCTATCGCGCACGGCTGGCTCCCGGCGCGCCCGCGCAATCGTCCGCGATCCTGGGTTCAAGCAGCACCGTGACCGGCTGCGGCATGCCCGCAGGCAGCGGGCCCACGGCCACGCCTCGCAGCGCCGCTTCCAGCCGCCGGTCCAATGACGGCGATCCGGTCGTCGCCACCCAGCTCACGCGGCTGACCCGCCATGCCTTGTCGAACCATAGCTGCATCAAGGCCCGGTAATTGCCCGGTTCCGCGCCGGCGGACCCGCACAGCGCCCGCTTCAAGGCGCCCTGCAGCGCCGCGGCATACTGCGTGTCGCGCAGGCGCTTGGCCTGCTGGACATTGCGCCCGGCGGCGGAGTGCGGCTCGGCCACCAGCGTGAACGACTGCGCGCTGGCGTAGCGGATGGCCAGCGACGTTCCCGTCAGCAGTTTGCGCAAGGCCTCGCCCGGCGCATAGTTGCCGATCACGGCAGGCGCCTGCCTGCCCTCGGTCAGCGCGCTGTCCACCAATACCGTCAGGCCGCTGGCAAGGCTGTATTCGGCAAGCGCCTGCGCCAGGGGTTGCGCCGCGATGGCGAAAGCGATCGGCCTGGGCGGCGGTTCGGTCAGTCCGGGCACGGGAAGCGTGCACAGCCCCAGCGCCAGACAGGCGCGCAGCGCGGCGCCCAACCCCGGAAGGACGCCGGTCATGAACGCGTAAACAAGTGGAAAGCGCCTGGCATGGCAGTGGCAATGGGCGGCAGCCCTGTGCAAAAGCCGCCATGCTAGAGCCGTCGAATGACGCATTCGTGACACGCCGGCCAAACGGCGCCGCCGGCCGCCACGCAATCGTCACCTGCCGGGCCCCGCGCATCCCTATACTGACCCCATCGCGCCGGCTGTCCATCGCCGGGCGCAACTCAAGGATGCGCATGCGCAAGAGGTGTCTATACGCGGGCCGCGCCTGCCTGCTGTGGCTGGCGGCGGTGGCGGCCGCGCCGCTTGCGGCCGCTGCGGCTGAAGGCGGTGCTGGCGGTGCAACGGCCGAAGCCGGTGCTGGCGCCGCAGCGGCCGAGGCCAAGACGGAGACCCGCGCTGGCGCCGCAGCGGCCCGCAAGCCGTCAACGCCGGATGGCGCGTGCATCGAGACCGAGGTAAACGGCTACCGGGCCTTGTCCTATGACTGCCTGAACCAGAAGATGGCGCCCGCGGCGTCGGCCAAGCCGCCGGCCGGCCTGGAATCCGAAGCCATCACGCAGCGTCCGCCCAATCAGATGGGGCTGCCCACCCCGGCCACCATCGGCAACCGCATGGGCAATACCTTCGGCACGTCCGCCTTCCCGCAACGCCCGCAGCCCTAGCCAAGGCCTTTGCCCTGGCCACAGCGGCTGCCCTAGCCGCTGCCACAGCCACCGCCTTGAATGCAGCCGGCGCTTACGCCATGCGCGTGATGAAATAGATCTTCTTGACGAACTGGTCCACTTCCCAGCGGCCCGTGTAGCCTTCGGGCATGACGAAGGCCTCGCCCACCGTCAGTTCGTGCACGGTGCCGTCCGGGTCCACCAGGCGCGCGGCGCCTTCCACGATGTAGCCGAACTCGATGTAGCCGGTGGTGTTGGACTGGAAGGACCCGGCGGTGCTTTCCCACACGCCGGCCTCGGCCTTGCCCGCATTGCCCTCGAAGGCGGTCACGGTGCGAAACGCCGCGTCGCCCGAAATCGGACGCCGGGGCTTGCCGGGCACGGGATTCTTCATCGGGCCGGCGTCGATGCGGACTAGCCGCGACTGATCGTGTTTCATAGCTGTTCCTGTAGCGGTTTTGGCAAGGCGGCGGGCCCGCGGACGGTCAATGCGCCGCCACCACCAGCACCTCGGCCATGGCCCGGCTGACGGTGCGCATGCGGTGCGGAAGTTCGGAATCGAAATAAACGGAATCACCGGTTTCCAGGCGGAACTGGCGTTCGCCCACGTGGACCTCGATGGCGCCCTTGAGCACCAGCAGGAATTCCTCGCCGGGGTGCGGGAAAACCGCGGCGGCATCGGGAAAGTCCCGGGGCGGATGCACCACAAAGGGTTCCATGGCCTTGACCTTGCGCCGCCCGGCCAGCGACTCGTAGTGATACTCGCTGCCCAGCCCGCGGCGCTGCAAGGCCTCGCGGTCAGCCACCCGCACCACGCTGACCACCTCGTCCTGGGCCGCGTCGTCCGCGCCCACCAGTTGCGACACCCCTACGCCATAGGCCTCGGCCAGGCGCAGCACGGTCGAAATCGACGGCTCGCTCAGGCCCCGCTCAAGTTTCGAGAGGTAGCTCTTGGTCAAACCCGTGCGCTGCGCAAGCTGTTCCAGGGACAGGGTTTGCTGGCGGCGCAGGGTGCGTAGGCGGTGCGGCAGGTCGATCATGGGCAGGCAAAGCGCAAATGCAACAGACAAGAATGCCTGAAACCGGCGCCGCCGTCGAGCGCACCGCCCCGGCCCGCCCTAGCCCAGCACGTCGGGATGGTGGCGCAAAGCGCGACGCGCGTAATACGAGAAACCCACCTGTGAACGCTTGGGCGTCAGGATCCAGTCGTGCGCCTCGCGTCCCAGCGCGGCCGGAATCGGCTGTATCGTGCCCGCCGACATCGCCAGTAGCTGCATGCGCGCCGCGCGCTCGAACTGCAGGGCCAGCACGCAGGCTTCCTCCACCGACCCCGCCGCGATCAGCATGCCATGATGCGACAGCAGGATGGCGCGCTTGGACCCCAGGGCCGCCGAGATGATCTCGCCCTCTTCGTTGCCCACCGGCACGCCCGGCCAGTCCTTCAGAAAAGCCACATCGTCATACAGCGGGCAATTGTCCATATGCGAAATTTCCAGCGGAACCTCCAGCATGGACAGCGACGCCACATGCAGCGGGTGCGTATGGATGATGCAGTTCACATCCGGCCGCGCGCGGTAGATCCAGGAATGGAAGCGGTTCGCCGGATTGGGCATGCCACCGCCTTCCTGCACGCGCAGGTCCTCGTCCACCAGCAGCAGGTTGCCGGCCGTGACTTCGTCAAACCCCAGGCCCAGGCGCTGCGTGAAGTAGCGCCCCGGTTCCGGCGCGCGCGCCGTGATCTGGCCGGCCAGCCCCGAATCGTGCCCGCCGTCGAACAGGATGCGGCAGGTCAGCGCCAGGCGTTCGCGCAGGCTCCATTGCGGCGTATCGAACTGGCGCTGCATCTCGGCTTGCGCCCGCGCGATCAATTCGTCTTTTCCCAAGTGCATCGTATCGGCCATCATGTCTCCCGTCATGCCGCCTGCATCAGCGGCGTAAATCCCGGCAAGGCGCGCATGCGCGCCAGCCAGGCAGTGATATGGGTAAAGGCGGACAGGTCGTAACCGCCCTGCTCCGCCATGCTCGTATAAGGGAACAGCGCGATATCCGCGATGGTCGGCGCGCTTCCCACCAGGTAAGTCCGGTCCGACAGATGCGCGTCCATCAACGCCGCCGCCTTCATGCCGATGGCGCGCCACGCAACCATTTCCGGATCATTCACGCCCGCGGTCTGGTGCAGATGGATCAAGAGACGCGGCTGCGCAAACGCATGCATGTGCTGCGTCTGCTCGAAGCTCAGCCAGCTTGAAACCTGCGCCTGCGCCAGCCGGTCCGCCGGCAGCCAGGGCGTGTCCATGGTCAGATACCAGAGTATGGCCTGCGACTCCGCCAGCCACTCCCCTTCCGGCGTCAGCAGCGCCGGCACCTGCCGCCACGGATTGATGCGCGCAAACGCATCGGTCTCCAGGTCGCCCTGCACGATATCGAAGGTGCGCCGCGTGACCGGCAGGCCCATCAGCCCGCAGGCCAGCCGGATCTTCCACGCATTGCCCGACCGCAGCGTATCGGCCAATTCCAGCGGCTTGCCCGCCAGGGGATGTGAGGCTTGGTTCGTCATCGTCAATCCATCTTGATGTTGGCGCGCTTCACGATGTCGGCCCACTTGGCCTTTTCGGCGCCGATGAAGCGCTGATACTCATCGGGCGTTCCCGAGTAAAGCTGCGTGCCTTGAGCCGCCAGCCGCGCCTTCAGGTCGGGCGATGCCAGCGTCTTTTGCAGCGCCGCGCTCAACGCCGCCAGCACATCGGGCGGCGTGCCGGGCGGCGCAAAGAAAGCGTTCCAGGAACTGATCTGCAAGGCCCCGTCGCCCGCCTCCGTGCTGGCCGGCACCGCGGGCGCGGACGGCAGACGCTTGTCCGAGGCCACCGCCAGCGCCCGCAGCTTGCCCGACGCCACATGCGGCATGATGACCGGACTTGCGTCCATCACCACATCCACCTGGTCGCCGATGGCGGCGTTCACCGCTTCGCTGCCGCTCTTGAACGGCACATGCACGATATCCACGCCGGCCGTCAGCTTCAGCAGCTCCAGGCCCAGGTGCGGCGAACTGGCGTTACCGGCCGACCCGAAGTTCAGCCGAGCCGGATTGGCCTTGGCATAGGCCACGAATTCACTGAACGACGCCGCCGGCAACCCGGCCCGCACCGCCAGCAGATACGGCGATCCGGACACCATGCCCACGGGCGCGAACTTGTCCGCGTCGTAGCTGAGCTTGCTGTAGATCAGCGGGTTGACGACCTGCGTCCCCACCGTCCCCATGAAGATCGTGTAGCCGTCCGCGGGCGCGGTGGCCGCCACCTGCGCCGCGATCACCCCGCCCGCGCCGGGCCGGTTCTCGACCACGATGCCCTGCCCCAGCGCGTCTCCCATCCCCTTGCCCACCTGCCGCGCCACGATATCCGTGATGCCGCCCGCGCCAAACGGCACCACCAGCCGTATCGTCCGCTCCGGATACGCCGCTTGCGCGCCGCCCGCCATCCCCGCCGCTATCGCCAGCGCAGCCACCATGCCCAAGACCTTCATGCCATTCCCCTTATGTGCGCCGTTGCAGCGCCATGACACAAAGTGTCCTATAGAGCATTGATTTTCCGCAAGGGATATGTGATTGGGGGAATCCCTGAGCGCGGAGAATATAGTTCGCCTATTTCACTGAAATTCGCCTTTTCATAAATTCTGGCAACTGCAGACTATCCGCACCCATCCCCACCAAAACCCGGCCCATCTTCCGAAAAATCTCCTCAAGGACCGAGTACGTTGCGCGTAGGTGTTTTACACGGCCCGCGTAGACGCTTTGCGCTTGGCAAACAGGAGTGCGACGTCGCTGCGCGAGTTTTTCAAACACCTGCTAGAGCGCTGAGACTTCTCGTCAGCATCAACGCGGGAGTGACCGGCGCGAGAGCAACGTCCAAGAGAGCACGCGTCTTTCAGAGCTACCCTACTAAACTCTCCATCACCAATACTCCCAACGTATCGTGAGGTTCGAGATGTGCCGATCCGATCACCTACAATTTAAAGTCACCCCGGAAGTCCACTCACTCTTGGAACGCGCTGCGGCTCTGGCAGGTTGCGAAGTGAGTGAATTTGCGAACATGGCTCTGGGCCGAGCCGCCCAGGACGTAATCCGGAAGAGTTGCGTCATTCGTTTGTCTAAGCGGGCCCAGGAAGCTTTTGCGCGATCGTTGATCGACCCGCCGCAACCAAATGCAGCGATGGTTCGGGCCTTTGCGCGAGAAAAGCTATTGCTCAAAAAGCCCAAATAGAGCGCCTTCGGGCTGTCTAGCCCGCCTTTTCAAGCTACGTCCAGCGACTAATAGCTGTTCCTCGCGGTGTCACACAGCGAAGAGTTGTCGAAGGTGTACGTACACGCACTTCCTAACCATATACAAGGTGCGCCCCCCCCTCTTAGGTACTTTGCGTGAGTGATGTTGCATCCAGACGCCGCCCCCCTCAATAATGACTTGCTATACACCCACCCAGAGGTGTTTCGACTGCGGCCTTACGGGGCAATCAAAGGGAACTGAGTAGTTCGACGTTGCAACTTGCTCCACCCGTGAGAACTTTTTGCGGCCGCGCTCGGCCAAGAGCGGAAGTTCGCTGAGCTGATTGACATGTCCGATGAAGGCTGGACTGAGACATTCGCTTCCTCAACCCATTCGGCGGCTTCGGCCGAGACCAGACACTCGTGCGCCTTGGCCGAAATTGCCCGCTGCACGCCCAAAGGGAATACTGGGAGCAATCGCGGCCTCAGGCCACGTGGAATGGTTGCTTTCGCCACCGACGAACAAACAACTCGACCCAGAGGTGCCACGCGCACGCCTGTAAGGCCGCTCTACGTCGCATGCTCCCAGGCTACACTGCACCAATACGTCCCTCTCCTAGGCCCATGCATGCTGAGAATTAAGATGTACCCAGCCAAAAACGGTGACTCGTTCCTCGTAGATGCGGCAGGGACATTCATTCTCATCGATGCCGGCTTTGCAAGCACATTCCAGGATTTCATCAAGCCGGACCTTGCGTCGCTTACCAATGACGGTCGACGGTTAGCTCTTGCAGTCTGCACGCACATCGACGCTGACCACATTGGCGGCCTTCTGGAGTTCTTCTCCTCCAATGGCCCTCAGCCACGCCGTCTCGTTGAGGTCGACAGGGTGTGGCATAACAGTCTGCGCTCGATGCCGCTTCAACCCGGCAAAGAGGAAGGCGTCCAGGGCAAGCTCGTTCTGGAGGCGCTTCGAAGGCGAGGGTTCAGGGAGCCTGCGGCGCCCGGGCCTATCGGCGCTCGCCAAGGAAGTTCCCTCGCCAAGATGCTTGGGCACGACGGCTATCTTTGGAACGAAGGTAATGGCACGACCTGCATAAGCCAAGATCAGCATCCGTTAGTCCTCTCGGAGGCGGTTTCGGTGGAGGTGGTCGGTCCAAGTCGCGCCCGGCTTGAAGCGCTGCGCAACGTATGGCTGAAGGAGGGTGCAAAGCTCGGATACAAGGGAGGTGCGGCTTCCACCGATCTTCTCGACGATGCGTACGAGATGTGGTGTGCGACCGCCTTCCAGGCTACAGCCCCAAAGATTCGGAAGGTTTCGGCGAACGGCAACCTGCGCCTTGCGGACATCTATGCGCCAGATCACTCGCCCGCGAATGGCAGCTCGATTGCAATCGTCATCAAGTCCGCAGGGGTTCAAGTGCTCTTCCTTGGGGACGCATGGGCGGAGGATATCGTAGCAAAGCTGAGAGCTGGAAAGCCGGCGACCGGCCCAATCCTCTTTGATGCGATTAAGGTCTCGCACCACGGCAGTTGCCACAACACGAGCCCAGAACTGCTCGCCACTGTTGACGCCCCCTGCTTCCTGATTTCAACAGACGGTAGTCGTCACGGCCACCCAAACTTTGAAGTACTTGCAGAGATCGTCGACCGCCCCGCATCGTTTGAGAGACGATTGATCTTCAACTATGAGACAGCGGCCTCTGCGCGGTTGCGGTCTCACGCCTCTAGATCAGGTACGCCATTCAGCATCAGTATGGCACACACTAATTGGATTTCACTTGAGGGTTGAACAGAATGACTGAGGAGGGTGTGAAGCTGGCAACGTGCCAGGTCATCGGCAAAGAGGAATCAGGCACAGGATGGCTAGTCGCAAAAGACCGCATCCTCACCGCCTACCACTGCGTCGAGGCTGCGCATACTGCAGGCGAGTCGCTGGTGGTTCGCTTTGGCCTGGGCGCGTCTGCTTCAGAGCACTCGGTTGCCGTCGACTCGCATGACGAGGACCTTGATGTATGCGTACTTTTGCTTTCAACGCCACTTGAGATCGAGCCCGTTCCACTTGACGTAGAGCCTATTCGCCCTGGAGAGAAGTGGTCCTGTTTTGGATATCCCGTGGCGAAGCTACAACTTGGCCACGTTGCCCATGGTGACGTGCAGCAGGCGTTGTCTGATCGTGTGCACGGAGTCGACCTCGACCTATCCATCACGTCAGAGACCCAGCTTTCGGACTACAAGGGGTTGTCAGGCTCTGCGTTGATGGTCGGACTAGCTTGTAGGGGCCTAATCCGGCTGAATGTGGACAGCGCGCTGTGCGCTTTGAGTCTACACGCAATCAAGCCGTTTCTAGAAGCCTGCGGTCTTATTGTCGAATGCCCCATCACAAAGCCAACCGACGCCCCGATTGGCCAGCGCCCGGCCTTTGACGACCTCCTTGAGTCGACGATCGCCAAGGTCGGTGGTGGCTATGTCTTCCTTGATGGTCCGCACGGAATGGGCAAGTCCACCTACTGCAAGGAATTTTCGCCGCATTTCGAAACCCTCGAACGACTTGGTGTGTACCACTTCTCCGAGCACCTGCGGGGCGTGACTCCGGCCCATCAAGCTCAGCCAGACGTCTTCTTTGATTGGATTAACTCGCTCGCTTCGACGCAGTTGACAGGAAAGCCAGCGAGACTGGTAGATCTACCCTACAGTGAGCTCATCACAAGGACTAACAAGATCTTTGAAGCGTTGGCACAGCACCTGCACAAGGCCAAGAAGCAGGGAATCATCTTCATTGACGGCATCAATGAGGCTGTTGCAGCGGGAGAGGATTCCTTGAGGCGCTTCGTTGGCCTACTGCCGGCGTCTGTGCCTGAAGGCTTGGTGGTGGTGATAACGGGTGCCGGCTTGGATTCGATTGCCGCCAGCTTGAGTCCCATCCTGCAGAGCGCAGAGCGGCTGACCCTTCCCCAGCTTGACGACTCCGTTCAGCAAAGCCTGTGTATTGAGCTTCTTGATCAAGAGAAGGCAAAGCCCAGCACTGTGGCCTCACTCTGCGAACGCGCCAAGGGGCACCCGCTGTATCTGCGTTACCTGACAGAGTTGGTCAACGGGGGGGCTGAGCAGCCGGAGATAGACGAGCTTCCAGCTTTCAGCGGAAAGATTGAGGACTATTACGAGACGATCTGGGCAGGCCTGGCGGCAAGTCCCGACGCTGTTCATCTACTAGCCCTCATTGCTCGACTGCGGCAAGTTATACCCGTCGCCAGTCTTGCTGGTCTGCTCACGCCGCCTGAGGCAGCAGCCTTGCCTTCAACTCTTGCGCGAATTCGTCATCTCCTGCTGAAGCCTGACGATGCGGCCATCTATCACTCGTCGTTCTCCGAGTTCATAGTTCTCAAGACCGCGACTGTCGACCAGTCGACTCACGGCCGTCTCGCGGATTTTTGTTTCAGCAGCGAAAGCGGTGACTATGGTGTCCTGAACAAGGTCTTTCACCGCCTGCGGGGTCCCAGCGCCGTGAAGCTTGAGGGTGTGCGTGCCTGTGGCCAGGAGTGGGTCGATGGCTCTGTGGTCCTCGGGACGGAGCCAGATATCTTGCTGGCGGACATAGACGACGCTCTGAAAATCGCTACTGAGTCTGGAGCCGCGACAGAGATTGTCCGATTGCTGTTGTTGTCGCAGCGTCTAAGCTTTCGCTACAACGTGCTTTTCGTTCAGTGCGCCGAGCTGGTTGCCCGTGCGCTGGTCTCGCTTGGTAAGCCTCAGGTTGCGCTTCGGCATGTTGTTCGTCACGGTCGACTGGTCCTCTCCCCCGAAGAGGCCTTTGCCGTCGCGCATGCCTTGATTCGACGCGGTAACGAAGATGACGCGCTGGAACTCCTTGAGATGTTTCAGCGCGAGCTCGACCGAGGATTCTTCGAAAGGCTTGCCCCCGGAACAAGCATCAACGCTGGGGAATTTTTCAGCGCCATCAAGCTCCGTCTACACGGCCATTCCCTTGCGCATGCGGCGGGGGCGCGTGTGTCCTTCACGAGAACCATTCGGGCGGTCGTTGAAGGCTTTCTGCCAATGTCGGATCTCAAGCCCGATCAACGGGCCGAAGTTGTCCGACACCTTCTCGGCGACATGATGGGCGCCAGGCTCACTCTTGAGGGTGCCTACACTCCTGTGAAGGAAATCGGCTTGCCGCCAGATGTCGATTCAAGCCACATGCTGTTGATGCTGCTACAGATTGTCGAACACGCGCAAGCACAGGCAAGGCACTATGCAATATCGCTGCCTAGGCATGAACTTGATCTTCTCCTGCAGGATGTTGCGAGCGCTAGTGACGCACCGCTCAGGCCAGAGGACCGACGCGACGACCTTCTGGACTCCTTGATTGAGTCCGGTGCAGGCGTTGAGCTTGTCGCAAGCCATGCGGCGGGCATGGATCTGGGTGACGCTTCGATTCCTCTCACCAAGGAGAACCGCGCAGTTCCCGATACATCAAGTTTTGATGAAGCCTTACGCCGTATTCGTGCCTCTTGCTTCCTTGATTCAAGGTATGAGGAGCCGCAGTTACTTTTTGCCGATTCCGCCGGTTGGGAAGACTGGCTCCAGAGCGTCGCTCGATCTGTAGCTTGGTGTGACGGCAAAGCTCGGCGAACTGCCGCGGCTAGAGACGAAGCGGGTAGCTCCAAGGTCTGGGCTTTCGCCATGGACAAGCTGCTGCCGGCTTTGGTTCTAGACCTTGGGGCTCGTTCTCACTGGGATTCAAGCTACTTCATCCCAGAAGCGGTCATTCCTCTGCTCTATTGCCGCCTGGTCAAGCTCGCTCTTGACTGCAGACCGTCCGCTGCTGATGTTCTCATTGACACCCTTGATCGGGGGTTCGACTCTCAGCTTGGTCTTTACAACGAGGGGTTCAGAGCCGTGCTAGCCGGCGTCTTGGGCTTAGTTGTGCCCAGCAAGCCGACAGGCGCGCTGGCTGACAAGACCTTTGAGCTCACGCTTCGCTGGCGAGACTACATCAGCGCCAACGTCGAAAACAGATTCGAACTTATTCCAGAGCTGCTTCAAATTATCCCCTTCCTTGTGGATCTTGACGCAGTAGAAGAGGCGCAACGAACCTACCAAATGGTTCTGTCCTTCTCCATGGGACCGAGCTGGTACAAGGAGGACCAGCTATCACTCATGAGTGGCACGTTGGAAGCCCTACCGGCCACGTCTTCGGTGCCTCCAGAGTCCTTGCGGGAGATCGCTGGACTGCTCGAGCGTGCCTCGGGCGAGATGACTTTCCAGCGATTTGTGCGGGCAGACAAAGGCTCCTTTATTGCTGAGTTGTGTCGCCTCTCGCGCTACTCGGACGCGGTCAGGTACTTTCAACACCAAAGCTGCGGTACGAATGAGCAGTTGCATGTGCAGGCCACGACTGGGAATCTCGATCGAATCTCTGCGCTTGTTGGTATGCGCTTTCCAGGGGCGGCTCTGGAGGAGCAAGCCGCCTTGCTTGCGATGCTGCGGAAAGTGCGTGATGTAGCGCACTGGAGGGTTCGCTGGGCTCTACTTGAGGTATTCCTTCGTGGCGACGAGCGGCACTTACCGGATTGGGGACGCGAGTTTGGCGTCGTACTTTCCGAGTTGATCGAAAGCCCGGATGACTTGACGCAGGCAACGGATCGATTGAGATCGATCATTGCCTCGCTCAGCGATGACCGTGCGTGGCTACTGATGATGGCACTTGTGCCTGCTGTGCCGCACCCCATGCGAGCCGACTTGGAGGCAGTTCTCACCGCGCGTGAATCCAGACTTGATCCCGACCAAGTTTCGCGGCTTGAGTCAACGTTCGATGTGAAGCGCGAGCTAGCTGCACGGAACGCGGCCGCGACGGAACCGGAGAAGACCAAGGAGCTTAGCGGGGACAGTACCGCGAAGGAGTTGGACGAGGACGCACTTTACTTGCCTGGAACGTTTGGAAAGACCGCAGCTCTACGCGACGCAAGCGAGCGGCTCACCTCTGCACGTCGACAATCGTCCAGGGGAAACTCTGCCGCTGCAGTACGCGACAGCATTGGGACCCTGAGCGCACTTCAATACGGTGGATGGTCCATCTGGTCTGGAAATCATTCGTATCGGGAGGCGGAGGCAATCATCTCTGCCAACATTCAAGGCGCCGATGAACTTGCCCGCGCCTATGGTCCTCTTCTGCTAAACGAAAGGTACAACCAGCGTTGGATGGTTGCTAACCACGTCATCAGCCTAGTCGGCAGTCGACTTGATCCGGCCGGGCAGACTGAGTTGCTAAGGGTAGCGCTCGATCACGTCAGACATTTGGTTGGCGCTGCATCGCCCGGGTCCTTTTCATACATCGGTGCAGGCGCTTCCTTAGGTGCGACAGAGGCGTTGAACGAGCTGCTACTTTGGGCTATTGATCATCCGTCATGGGAGCGCAGGGACGGTGCTGCCGCAATGGTGCTGTGGTGCGCCAGATGCGACCAAGGATGGCTGCCCATGCTCGCGCGCCTAGCAGTTTCCATGGAAAGCAGGGCGAGAGCTGATATTGCCGCAGCGGTGCTCGATATACTCTCGCGAGAACGACCGGCGGAGGTGTGGCAGGTCGTTGAGCCTCACGTGCCTTGGGCTGATGGGCTCACCAACTGCGGCCATATCGGGCGCTTGGCGACTGTCTTGCGAATCGCTGAACGCGCCAGCAAGTTGCGTATCGATTCGGCGTCGAACGCTGTTGCTGCCCTCAAGATTCGGTTCCCGGAAGGCCCATACAATCCGCCCGCTGCGTCGGGGTTACCGCCGCCCACATACATTTCCTCCAGCCTGTGTTCGCATTGGCGTGACTTGGATCGCCTTGGCGCTTTGTCCCAGCCTGTGCTTGATCGGGTGGACGCAACATTTTGCAGCGTGTGCGAGCCGTACAGCGTTGCGACATTGCAAGAGCTTGAGAGCCTCGTCGCCGATGGAGCACGAGAATCGCGGACGCTGCCAACCGGGCGGTGGGCGTCACTGATTCGCTACGTCCTAAATGTTGCGCTGTTCGAGCCTATGCCGATAAGCAAACTCAGACTCATCGAGTCCGCGTTGAGGGCGTACAACCCTGAAAGCCTCACGGAGCCGAAAACTGGCCATGAGCTGCTGCACAGCTTGGTGGACAGTGTAAGCAAGGGCAAGGAACGATCGTACCTACCTGTATTCGAGGACTTGGTGCTCCTAGATCTGCAGAGTTTCGTTGAGCTTAACCACGAGGTTATGCACTTGGAGCTGACATCCCATCTGATACCGCCCGGCCAAGGCCAGTCTTCAAGATATGTTGAACATGCTTTCAGGGCTACTGAACTGCCCCGCCCTGGCCCAGAGGAGCCACTTGCAATCTGCGGTAGAGCAAAGCCAACAGTAGCTTACTTTGGGGCCATCTCTCCTGCGATCGCCACGCCGAGGTTTCTTCAGCTTTTAAGGACCAGTTCAGCAAACACGGTTCGATACCACTGGAGAGACGGAGCGGCCGCAGAGGGGCACGATTCGCATAGACGATTCGAGACCGCAGTTTTGGCCATTCGTCGTGAAGCCTTTGCCCTATCTGACGGCTGGCGAGTCCAGTGGTACCTGCGAGTGAATGGCGAGCTTAAGGCGATCCTGACAAACTACTAGGAAGGGTTTTTACAATGATGAAACATATGGAAACGCCCTCAACTAGGGCGGAGTTCGAAGAGCGCATGCAGATTGTCCGTGAGCAACTAGTTCAAGGAAAGCTGGTGTTTGCTAAGGGCCTGCGCGGGCCGGAGAGCCTGCTCAAAGTGCGGTTGCTCCCGAATCATCGAATCGATTTGATGAGTATCGACGAGTCAGCCCGCTTGCAGGGGAACATGGCCCGACAGTTCATTGACGGTGCTTTTGACGACATGCTTGTTGGGAAAGAAGGACGATAGGGAAGCGCTAAGCGATTGGGTACTACAACGGTGCCCGCAACTAAATTCAAGCTTTGAGCGACGGCTTCAGAACGCTTAAATCGTGCCCATCGATTGCTGCAACGGATCTAGCGCGTAATTCCGTGACAGCGCGGAGCAGTCACCGGAGAAGTGCGTAGGTGTCGCCCGATCTCTACGACCACGGCGCCTCCTACGACTGGCGTCGGTGCAATTCGCGGTCGGCGCGCCAAATGGCCGTTCGAAGCCTGTCAGGGCTTGTTCGCGTTAGACGCGTGACTGAAAGGGATCGTTGCAAAGCAGACATTGACCAGGCTGGCTCCAACGGCTGCGATGGGTCGGATAGCACCCCTGCGTAGGAGCACACTGAATCTCCCTCAGAAGGAGATTGTCATGGAATCCGCGAATGCCGCCGTTGACCGTGGTGTGCCATCGAACAAGGGAAAGCTCACTGGCCAGAAGCCGACCCTAAAGCTCCAAGAAACTTGGGGAATTCGAATGAGACTTCAGATGGCTTCGAACACCCGGGAACTCGCGATGTTCAATCTCGCAATTGATAGCAAGCTTTGAGCGTGCGATCTCACGCGATTGCAGGTGCAGGACATCCGTCACGGAAGCCAAGTAGCGGCGAGAGCTACCGTCATGCAACAGAAGACCCGCGTCCGGTCCAATTCGAGATTACGGAGCAAACCCGTGAGAGCCTTAAAGCATGGTTCGAAGCGCGAGGGCTAAAGGCGGATTTTCCGTTTCCGAGCCGGTTGCATACGTTGCCGCATCTGTCGACGCGGCAATACGCCCGGATTGTGCATAGCTGCGTCGCATCGATTGGCCTCGACGATACCGCATATGGGACCCACACTATGCGCTGTACAAAAGCCTCGCTGATCTACCGCCGGACGAAGAATCTTCGGGCTTTACAGCTGCTGCTCGGGCATACCAAGCTGGAAAGCACAGTTCGCTACCTTGGAATCGAGGTGGACGATGCTCTTGAGATCGCTGAGCAAACAGAGGTTTGATGCATCCTGGCAGGCGAGCGGTCGCTTGCCGGCCAGGAGCGGACCTCCGAAGAGCGACGCGCCAGAATTCCGGGAACCAAAGGCGGTTCCGTCGAAGACACAGCCCAAACGGGCGCCGGCGGCATTTTCGCCTGAAACGGCGATGGGATGGAGCCGCTCGACGAAGAGCGTTACTCGGAGGTCTATTGGCAGCCCAACTTCGCGCGAGTTCCTAGGTAGGCGATCCTTGATGAAAAAAACTGCGAGCGCCTTCCAAATGCGTAGGCTTCCAGTGAAGCATGATGAAGTTTTCAATTTAGGCCGGTGTACGATTTGTCTAGCTTGAGCAGCGTACTCTATATTTGTGCACATGACAGACGATCTACCCGAAGACAGCCCGCGTTGTGCGCCGTCCAGCTTTATGCGGAAGCGGCGCCCCAACCTGTTTTCGGACACACGAGGCGGCATAGAATTCGCGCTCACACGGGAGGTGCTGGCAAACCACCTGGACACGATCACGGCGCGCAACGACGAGAATGTTTTCGAGAAATTCGCACGCAAGCTGGCCGCCGTCGAAATCTGCCCGAATTTGCGTCCAAACACTGGCCCTAGTGGCGGAGGTGATGGCAAGGTTGATACTGAAACCTACGAAGTCGGCCCGGAGGTCGCCGGGCGCTGGTACATAGGGCAGCCAGAGGCCGCGTGTGAACGGTGGGCGTTTGCGATCAGCGCCAAGGAAGAGTGGAAGGGCAAGGTCCGCAGCGATGTGAAAAAGATAGCCGAGACGGATCGCGGCTACACCAAAATCTACTTCATCACGAGCCGTAATGCGCGCGCGAAAGACCGAGCCGACATCGAGTTGGCGCTGGTGAAAGAGCATGGCGTGCCGGTCACCATCCTTGATCAGGCCTGGATTCTAGAATGCGTGTTCGAGCACGGGCGCGTGCCGCTTGCCGTAACCGCCCTCGGCATGAGCGATGAGCTCAAGCGTCAAACCACTGAAACCGGCCCACTCGATCAAGTGCGCATCAAGCAGCTTGAGACGCTGGACGCGCAGATTGCCGATATGTCCCGGATACCCGCCCTTGTTGCCGAAGACATGCTGGAGGCCGCTCTTGCGGCCCGCGGCCTTGAACGATCCCGCTCTGAAATTGAGGGGCGCTTTACGCAGGCCCGACGCGTCGCGCGGAAGGCGGGAAACCATCTGCTCGAATACAAGATCGTCTATAACTGGGCGTGGACAGCGAACTTCTGGTTCGAAGACTTCGACCTTCTGGCAGAGCTGTACGGTGATGCAGCGGACCTCGTGGTGGACCTAGGAAATGCAGAGCTGGCCTCCAAGTTGACAAACCTGTGGTCCGTGCTGCGCATGGCCGTGCTCACCGGCGCTCTGGACGAAACGCAGGCCAAGATCTCGGAGCGTAAAGTCACGCTCGCGAAAATACTCGCCGATATCGCGGCCGATAAGAGCCGACCCAACAGTGCGCTGCATGCTCGTTCGCTGCAATTGTTCGTCGAGATGATCAATCGCCGCCATGAGCGCCCCGATCAACACATGGACGATATCTGGGTGGCGCTTCGCGAAGTGGTCACCGACGCCGACGGATACGGCACGTTTCCCTTCGAACAGATCGCGGACTCGCTCACGGAGCTGGGAACTTATATCAAGCATAGTGACCCGTTCGACGCGCTCTTTTCCGCAATTGCAGAAGTGCAGGCACAGCGAACGGGTGAAGGACAAGCGGCGACCATGTTGGTGACCCGCGGCCATCAGAAGCTGGAGCAAGGTGAACCCTACGAGGCGATCCGCTGGTTCGGCAAGGCGCTCGACCGTCTTGTGAAAAAAGAGTTTGAACGCGAATTGATGCTCGCACTGGGCGGCCTTGCCATGGCGTACAACGAGGCCGGATTATGGTGGGCGGCGCGGGGCTGCGCACTCTCCGTCATCAGCCATCAGGTAACGGCGGGCACCATGATCGACGGCAGCCTGGGCGCAATCAGCCCCGCTATGCTGAACGGTCTTATGCGTATGGAGCTATCTCTCGGTCGGGTCGGCCACGCTTTACTCGTACATCAGCTTGAGCTAATCGTTCACCACGCACGTGGGATGAGCGACGAGGCCGCCGACCGGCACCGCCATGGCAATGCGATGTTGATGAGCGCGCTGCTGATCAGAGCACCGTTTGAGCGGCGAGAAGACCTCACGCGTCTGCCCGATATTCTTGATCAGTATGCACTGTTTGAAGCGCGGACACCGGCGCTGTTCCTGCTTGGCCGGCTCGACCAGCTACGAGAAGAAAGCTCGATTCCGGCAGGTGTCGACGATAGCGAGATGCAGGCCCTCATGCAGGCGCTGTGGGATGCCGGCCCGGAACTCGGCATCCGAACGACACCGAAGCTGACCCTTGATGACATGCGCATACTCTCAGCCCGCGTCCTTGGCGTTAAGCTGACCTTTGAGACAGACGCAGATGTGCAGGGAATACAGATCGCGGAAACGATCCTGAGTGTGATCGAGAGCTTCCTCGCCACAAGCCTCGGCGCGCGGGTGCTGCCAAACGTCGACAGATTGACCGTGCGTGTGGTCGCGGACGCGGCGCATATCGCCGCCCCCACGATCCGGGTCGAGCGCGCGCGGGGCACCTCCATTGTCGTCATAACCTACAGCCCGAGCTTTGCAGGGGAGTCGCGGGAAGACGCCCAAGCCTTCCGCAATTTTTGCTACCGGTCACTCGCCGTGATCGTTGGCCGCATGATGGGCTTCGCAGACCCCGAGAAGTGGCTTGAGCAACTTGCCGTCGACGAGCGGGTGTTCGACCGTGCGCTCATCTTCTGCAACGTGCCGCTAATGACGCGCAGTGTCTTCGGCGAAGGAGTGCCCGTACCGCTTGCGCTGGCTGAGAATGAGCCCGCCCTCTATCCGGATCTACGCACCCAAGCCTGGACGCCTACTAGGGACGAGCGGCCCGCTGGCCCGCCGGTCTTTGGTGAAGGCGATCCGCCGCCTGGCAGCTTCGATCTGAAGAAGATGCCGCATACTGCTTATGAGGTGCGCTCCCCGATCGACGTGGAGACGTGGAACCGGGCGCAGTGGAACGGCTCAGTCTTCATATACACGTCCGCACCAAATGAGGACCTTCCGTTTCTCGGCCTCTCCTTCGAGAACGGTGAAGCGGCCGAAGAGATTTTTGCCGGCTGGCATGCACGTATCGGCAGCGACGATGGCACCGAGCATTTGCGGATCACCATCCTGCGTGGCGTCGATCACAAAGATCCCAATGCCTATTGCGTGTCGATCGGTCCGCCGATACATACCGGGGATGAGTTGAAAGACGGGCAGCTGTGCGGCTACGTCACTCGCAACAACCGCATGTATCCAATAAATAACGCGCACCTAGATGCTTTTCTTGGAGCCTATGCCCGCGCGGGCTCGTTCCTGCTTGTGCCGTTTCATTTACCAGGGAAGCGCGGCCAGCCAATCCCTATCCCGCTCAAACCGATCCCCATGCGCGAACTTCACGTCAGGCAAGCGTGGGAGGTAAGTGAAAGCGATCCCGATGTGATGGCGCTACGGGCGGAGGATGATCCGCATATACCGCCCGGCGTCGAGAATCCACCCGTGCTGCGCGCGCTGGCACGCGTTCGCCAGATAAAAATTAGGGCTTAGGGCGAGCGACCGCTTCGGGTCGAGAGCGGCCAGACACGATTGACGCCTTCCGACCCGAAGCGGTCTCATTCGGCCATGCTGAACGCCTCATGGTAGGCGACCGTTCCGGACGGCAAGGGCTGCCCGAACGACATTGCCATGAAGTATTCGGAAGGTATGCCTGGCAACACCAGCGTGGCTTCGTTCATGAAGCCAAATCGCTTGTAGTAGGAGGGCTCCCCAAGAACAACGCAGCCAGATGCCCCCAGATCGGAAAGCCTCGCTAGCGCCTCGCGTATTAGTTGAGACCCAATCCCGCGGCCCTGTAACTTGGGAATGACAGAAACAGGGCCAATGCCAAACCATCCTGAGGTGCCGTCGGAGATGGAAACCGGTGAAGCCGCGACACTCCCGACTACAGACCCATCCATTTCGGCAACGACACAAACGGTTAACACGCCGGTATCGCGCAATGCGGCGAGAATAAATTGTTCGCTGTGACTCGTATGAGGTGCATCTAAGAATGCTGCCTCTGTGACGGCATGAATGGCCGCGACGTCTTCCGGCGCTTCGGAACGAAGAATTAGTTTCGTCATGAGGTCAGTATAGAAGGGGATGGCCGCTTCTGGCCGAGAACGGGCATAACCCCGGGGTCCCCAAGTCGTCGGTCGACATGGTGTGCGATTAAGACTGCACCCGCCCAAAAAGGCGAACTTTATTCCTGCTGCTCAATCCCTGACCAGCGGCATGCACACTAAATGATCCCGTTCAGCGGGCCGCGGGTGCAGATCCGGTATCGTCGGCTAGCCCTTTACGGGCGCAGCGCCACCATATGGCGCCCGTGCCCGCATATACGCCATCGGGCTGCACTTCATTTCGGAACGGAACGCAAAGATGAACGACGATGTGGAGCCATAGCCAAGTTCCAATGCGGTCCCCGTTACATCGAGACCACTCTCCAATAGCTCGATGGCTCTGAACAACTTCAGCCGGCGACGCCAATCGCGCAGCGTCAGGCCGGTTTCGGCAAAGAACTTCCTGGCCAACGTCCGCCCGGACATCCCCAGTTCCCGGCCCCAATCATCCGGGCCCCTTGGATCGGCCGGCTGGTTGTACAAGGTTTCGCAAAGGGTCAATAGCGGGCCGCTTGTCGGCCACGCCAGTACCAACGAAATCGGGGTTGCACGGCAGAGTTGGTCGAGCACCAGCCGGTATAGCCGACCGAAATACCCGCACTCGTCCGCCTCTTGCCCTTGAATTTCCGCTGCCTCGACAAGAAGCGCCTTCAATAACGCAGACACGCCAAAGACCGCCACCCCGCCCTCAGAAAGCGTTCCCCCAGGATGATCGGCAAGCCACAGACTGCGGTATTCGGCCCCGAGGAAAGAACCGACGCTATGCACCGTTCCGGACGGAATCCACGCGGCCTGGTTCGGCGATATGGCGAAAGAATGCCCGCCCGCCGTCACCATGAGGACGCCGGAGACGGCGTATACGACCTGGTTCCATTCATGCGTATGCGCAGCGAAATAATCCCGTGCGCCAATGGACTGCACCCTCATGGTCATTGGCGCCGGCGGCAGGACGTCCGGCGGGGCGGTAATGGCTTTCCACTGCATGAGCGCGTTCATATGTGCTGTTGGCCGGACGATTCGATTCAACTGTCTGCGGCCACCGTCAGTACCATGCGGAATTTCGCTTTTCCGGACTTCATTCGTTGGTAGGCCTCGTTGGCCTCTTCCAGGGCCATCAGTTCTATCCGTGGATGAACCTCAGCCAACACGCTGAATTGCAGCGCCCGCTCGTTCTCGTAGGGGGTACCCGTTATCGACCCCATTACCCGGCGCTCGCCCCCCACCAGGAATCCCGCGGGCACGGCGAGCTCATCCTTGCCCGCACCCAGCACGACCAGCCTCCCTTTAGGCGCAAGCCCCGCAAGTGCGCTCGCCACGGCGGCCGGATTGCTGATCGTCGTCACGACGGCGGCAGCACCGCCCAGGCGCTTGAGTGCCTCGCCAGTATCCTGTTGACTCGTGTCGACGTACACGTGCGCACCAAGGTTCATTACGTCCTGCACGATATCTTGACCGCGCCCGACCGCAACGACCTTGAAACCCATTCGTCGGGCATATTGCACAGCCAGGTGCCCTAGACCACCGATCCCCAGGATCGCAACGACATCGCCCGCCTGAGCGCCACATTTCTTGAGAGCATTGAACGTGGCAATGCCGGCACACAAGATCGGCGCGGCCTCTTCCGAACTCAACTCATCGGGGATCGCCACCAGGCCCGTGCTTCGTGCAAGCATCATTTCCGCATAGCCGCCATCGCGGGACCGGCCCACCACAGGCTGGTTCAAACAAAGTTGAAAGTTTCCCTGCCGGCATTGGACGCATTCGTTGCAATGCCCGCCCAGGCGCCCAACCCCCACCCGTTGCCCGACCTTCCACATAGAGGGGGTGGACTCGCCAATGGCTGCAATTCGCCCCACTACCTCATGACCGGGCACCCGCGGCAACGGCATGGCTGCGTCGGGCCTTTCAATGTCGCCCACGTCGGCGCCGCAGATGCCGCAGGCTTCGACCGCGATGAGCACCTCGCCCGTGCCAGGCGAAGGAGTCGGCCGCTCTATAAGTTGCAAGATTCCGGGCTGCGCAACCTGCATTGCGCGATATGTTGCTTTCATCTTCGTCGCTCCTGTTATGGCTGCACGCCGCTCAGCCCTCTGATCGCCTGTGCAGATTGGCTTGTGCCGGGCCCGTCAAGCGTCAAGTGGGGGCTTCGCGTCCGGCAGTTTCGGTCATCGCAGACATCAGGGCCTTCAAGCCTAGTTCAGCCGACTCGATAGCCCCCGCGACATAGCCGGAGAACTGAGGCGACCACTCGCTGGCGATACCGATCAGACGTCCGTGCCACCGGCCGGAGGAAGCCATGTTCGAGGGCGCCGCACCATGGTGTGCCTCGCCTGCCAAATCAGCGGGAACGGCCGTAAACGGTTCCCGCGCCCAGTCTTTCACCGCATCAGTGCGGGGCGCGGCCGCCTGTGGCCCGAAGAGCCGTACCAACTGCGCGCGACAGACCGCCCGCGTCACATCATCGTCCACGGTCTTGCGTGCGTGGGCCGGCACGCCAATAAAGCCGAACAAGGCGGCACTGCTGCCGGGCATCGAGGCATCGTGAATCTCGACCATCGGTCCCCTTCTGCTGCGGCCCTCACCGGAGAGTCCCTGCTCCCGCCAGAACGGCGTGTCATAGACAGCGACGTACTTGGCATGAGCCGCCATCCAGGTCGCAGTCGAATTCCACTCGTCTGCCAAGGGTGCCGGCAACGGCGGCTCAAACCCGATCGTCTGAGCGGCTAGCCGTGGCGGTACCGCGAGCAGCACATGCTCGGCCCGCCAGGTGGATGTCCGACCGGCGGAATCGACCGAGGTGAGATCGACAAAATCCTTCTCGCTCCGAAGGGAGCGAACCACCTGACCGGTAATGATCCGTTCCGGCTCGATGCCTGCGCGCACAGCGGTGACCAGGGCGTTCATGCCACCGATCAGACGCATCGACGCCGGAGCATTCATGTAGCCGCGTACGCGCACGGGTGGGGCGGTCGCCGAACTTTCAACGACCGTATCCCCGGATTCGAACTGTGCAAACCGCTCCAGGCCCAACTCCTCCACCAGACGGTGCAGCTGGCGCTGGTAGTCGGGCCAGAACCAGGTCGGGCCAAGATCGAACTGGCCAGGATTGCCGGCAAGGTAATGCGAGCTCAGGCCCGAACCATCGATAGAGGCGATCCGGCCGCCCAACATATCGCGCGACTCCAACACCACATAGTCATGAACGCCTTGAAGCTCTAGAAGCCGGGCCGCATGCAAGCCGCTCAAACCCCCGCCAACAATTGCGATTCGAACCTTTTTCACGTTCAGGCCTCCGTCGAAGTGTTGATGAACCGGCCAGTCTTCAGGTAGACGGTTGCGCCGCCGGGGCCGGACGTCAAGTCATGGATACCTCCGGCAGGCACCCGCATCCAGGTTCCGCGCGGGTACGAACTCCCGTCCAACATCAATTCACCCGCAAGAACCAGCAGCTCTGAACCGCTCGCATCCTCGGAGAAAATGGTCTCCCACGCCGAGAAGCGCTGCAGCCGAACTTGCTCGTGTTCTGACGCAAACAGCATGCACGATTCTTGACCGGGTGGGCCGGTCCAATTGTCAGGCGAACCCGTGTCAATGCGGATCCGCCGATCCTCGCCGGCAGGCATCTGCCACAGCTTGACGAAAATGATGGCGCCGTCGTCCGTGAAGGGGCGATGCGAAGAACCGGGCGGATTGCGCAGGTACCAGCCGGCGGGATAGTCCGCGCCGTCTTCAGAGAACGTGCCAGACAGCACGAAGATCTCTTCGCCGCCAGGATGTTGATGGTGGGGAAAATGGGAGTCTGGCGCGTACCGCACGATGCTGGTGGCCCGAGCTTTCTCCCCGCCCAGCCTATCGAGCATCACACGTTCGACCCCGCTCTGTGGCGACGCAACCCAGACATACTGGTCAGGTACAACGATGGCACGACACGAGAAGTCGGCGTTGACGAGCATAAAATTCCTTTAAAGCTGCTGGAGTGGTTCGCCAATCAAGCGATGGGCGAACCACTCCCGGCGGCCTAGTAATTTCCGGATGCCGCACCGGCACCCGGCATCAAGGCTCAAGCAACTTGATATATCCGCACGTCAGGCGCGCTGGCCAGCAGCGGACTGAGGCTGCCGACCACGTCGACGTTGAACAGTTCGCTTTCCAGGTACGCGTACGCATTTTCCTTGCTGTCGAAACCATGCAGCACCTGCACGTCCTCGTCTCGTACCAGCACTTCAAACAAGAAAAGCTATCCATATCCCGTCCACGCTTGATGGAAGTGCCGGATGCCGACCAGGGATCACGCTTGGCCACTCCTTGATCTGAATGTCATTCTTCTCTTATCGCCTTCGCTCGACAAACGAGATAAAGTGTTCATTCGGCATAGAAAATCTTTACCGCTATGAAGTCTCCTGTTCACTTGAACGCCTTACGGGCATTCGAGGCCAGTGCTCGTCATCAGAGCTTTTCCGCCGCAGCGGCGGAACTGAACGTCACACCCGCGGCGGTGGGCCAGCTCGTCCGGACGCTTGAAGAATGGCTGGGCGTACCGCTGTTTCGGCGCAGCAGCAGCGGCCGGGCGAGACTCGTTGTCACCGAGGCGGCGCAACGCGCCCTGCCCGACATCCGCGCAGGGTTCGACAGATTGAGACTGGGACTGGAAACACTGAAGGAAGGCTCGGCGAGCGGCGTGTTGACTGTCGCGGTCAGCCCGGCTTTCGCAGCCAAGTGGCTACTGCCAAGAATCGACGGCTTTCAAAGCGCGTGGCCCGATACCGACGTGCGCCTTGACACCAATCTCAAGCCCGTGGATTTCGTTGCGCAAGGGGTGGACATTGGTGTGCGCTACGGCCTGGGTAATTGGCCAGGGCTGGTGGCGGAAAAGCTGATGGACGAGGAGATCTACCCCGTCTGCTCGCCAGAGCTGTTGCGCGGACGCGGAGGATTCAACGGACCCGACAGCTTGTCGAGCGAAACGCTTATCCACGATCTTTCGATGGACGGGCACACCGGTTTTCCTACGTGGAAGGCTTGGTTTCAAGCGGCCGGCGTGCCTGACATCAGCCCCTCTCGGGGCATGAAGATCAACAACTCCGCGGCGGTGTTGCAGGCCGCTGCGGAAGGCCATGGAATTGCTCTGGCTCGCAGCGTGATGGCGCGAGACGACTTGACGGCAGGCCGGCTGGTGCGGCTCTTTCCTGAGATCCAGGTCGCGTCCTCGCTCGCGTACTACGTCGTTTATCGTCCAGAATGCGCCAGCTTGCCCAAGTTAGTGGCGTTCCGGGACTGGCTGCTGCGCGAAGCCGCCCCACACTTGATTCAGTTCCTTGGTGGTATTCGATGAAGTTAGATGGGGTGTTCGTTGAGTCGGACGATGAGAACGCCGCGCTTTCGAGCGCTCACGGGAATCGTCGTTTGGAGGCACTAGGCTCCTACAACACTCTCGACTTTGTCGTTCGCTTGAGACCAGACCTTCACAAAATCCTGGAGGCGCAGGGCGGCAAGGTCTCCATGCGGGAATGTGAATCATGGGATGCCGCGCAAGCCTTCTCGACCTACCTCCATGAAACGATCCATTGGTGGCAGCACGTAGGTACAAGCGCCGGCCTCATGCTGAGCTTCTTGCAGCCTGCCCATGCCCATATGAACCGAAAGCGGCTGGATGAGATTCTCGCAACACATGGGCCGATTAAACCTTTAGTAGGGCTGGCACAGAAGCTATCCGATGCCAATCAACAGAACGGTGCACTGAACGTCGTTCTTAACAACTGGCACGACCTCGACTTTTTCCGACAGCTTGCGATCAACCCGAGGGGATCGGTGCAGAGCATTGCTAGCCATCCGTACTTCGAGAGCGTCGGTCATTCCTATCGCATGGCGATTGGTGCTGCGAGCTGGCTCATCAGCGCCACGTTGGATCCACGCTACGAAGCGCTGCCTCATCCGCGTGACTGGGAAGCAGAAATGGCCGCGCTACGCGAGCGGAAGGCCGAAGGATTCTTTTACGGATCACCTATCGAAATTCCACCTATAGGTATGCTGGAAATCTTCGAAGGGCAGGCGCGCTTCTCACAGATACAGTATCTGTACGGGGCGAGCGGGGGTCACCTTTCCTGGGACACATTTCGCAACCGAGGGATGCTGAGTGGCGTCTATACCCGCGCATTCGAAACTTTTCTGGATTTCGTCGAGGAGGAATGGCCGGCGACCACTGATGACCCCATCGTGGGGCTTTTTCTCCTCATATGCGACGTCGCGCTATCTCCCTCGGAGGGTCTCTTCCTGCCTATGACAGATCCGTCCGCCCTCATCTGGTCAACTGATCCCGGCTGGCGTTTCATCATGCTTTGTCGATTTGCCAAGGAAGAAGGGAGTGCCTTCAGGCGGTCTATACGGAACTACAGCGCTGAGGAGTACTGGAAGGTCAGCCAGCGGCTAAGTGACCTGATGCTGAGCCCTAGCCCAAGGCAGCTTGGGGAAGCCGTCTCACAATACGCAGACACGCTTCCAGCGTGGATCGCGCTGATGGAAGAGGATAGGACCTTCGAATACTGTGAAGGGAACCTTCCCATACGAGTGTTGCTCGGGCGCTTCACTCGCCTACAGCGTGACAAGCTAAAGGCACCTCAGTTTTTTTGCTGGCCAGGTATGTGCCTAACCAGCTTCCGACAGGCGCTGGACGCTAAAAGCGTCATTGCGCTGTTCAGCGAGCATGAAGCGCTGTTCCTAGATCGCGCCGACAGGGACGTCTATCCGCGACTAGTGCCTGGTAGGGACGAAAAGACACTGCAGCGCCTCTTAGACGATTTCTACACTTGGGTATCTATGTACGAGATGACCCGTCAGTGGCTTGTCGAGGACGGCCCGTTTGACTACGACTATGGTTGGCTCACGAGTAAGTTCAGCAGCACGGAAATAAAGGACTGGGCGGATCGCGCTTTCAAGTTTGGCACGGGAGTTCACCCTGATGCCTTTTCAGTCTTACGGTGAACTCTCAAGGCGATTGAAATGTCTCCCGTCAAAAAAGCGAACTTCTAGTTCGCAACGTATCGACGTGCCTCCTAAGACCGAAAACGCGACCTTTATTTCTGCTACTCAATCCCTGAGCAGCAAGAGTTCGTTTTTCTGACTGAAATCCGCCTCTTCGCAAAGTGCACTATCCATGGCCAAAGCCCTCCGATCGTCACCTTGCTTTCTGCTTATATATCGCCACACCCCAGAACTTCAGCTCGCACGATGCGAGGCGATTGCCGGCAAGGGATCAACGCGCCAGAACCTTCTTCATCGACGGGGCGGGATGCAGCAGATAGTTCTCTCGCTCATAGAACGGAACGGCGTCCGGCCGCGCGTCAAGAAATACGGACGTCATGCCACGGGCGCGCGCATCGGTTTCGGCATATTCCATCAAGGCCCGGCCGGCACCGCTTCCACGCACCGCCGCGTCCACCACCAGGTCATCGACATGCAGGTGTGCCCCGCGCGCCAAGGTGTGGACGGGCCTCATGCCTACCACCCCGATGATCTTTCCGTCTCGGAAGGCGGCAACCAGCTCGTAGCCCGAATGCGATTGCAGGCGCGCCCGCTTCAGAAACTCTGCCTCGTCCAGCGATCGGAGTTGAGAGATAACCGGGTACGCGTGCCCCCATTCAGCCGGAGATAGCCGCCTGATTTCCAACCTGCTGTCCCGTTGTTCGATCATGGTCCCGCCCTCAGGCATCCAACTGCACATGTTCAACGCGGTCCCGCCCGTTGTTCTTGGCCGCATACAGCTGCTGGTCCACGGCCTTGATGAAACCCGCACGGTCCGCCGGCCCATCCGGCACCGCCGTGCCCGCGCCGATGCTGACGGTGACGCGCCTGCCATGCGGTGACAGCGCGTGCACGATGGACTTCTTCTGAAGCAATCGCTGGCAGCGTTCAGCGACTTTCCGCGCCACTGCGGCATCGGCTTCGGGCAGCAGAACGACAAACTCTTCACCCCCGAAGCGCGCAACCAGATCGCGAGGGCCATCCAGAGCCAAACTCAGCGTCTGGGCGATATCCACCAAGCATTTGTCGCCCTGAGTGTGCCCATACAAGTCGTTGTACTGCTTGAAAAAATCGACGTCGAGCAACAATATGGACAGCGGTTTGCCTTCGCTGCGCGCGCGCTCCCACTCCAATTCGAAACTGCTATCAAAGCGGCGCCGGTTGGCAATATTCGTCAAGCCATCCTTGAAGGACAGCACCTCCAATTCTTTCTGCAGGCTCAGCAGCTTTTCCTCGGTCTTCTTGCGTTCGGTGATGTCGAACATGAAGCCGATCAGCGCTTCGACTTCGCCGCTGTCGTTGCGCATGACGTGGACGACGTCGCGAATCCATACATAGCCGTTGTCCTTGGTCAGCGCCCGGTAGTCGGCCTCGTGATCGACCCCGGCCTGGGATTGGGCGACGCAGAAATTCACCACATACTCGCGATCTTCTGGATGCATGCGCATGGCCCAGTCCTCCACGCTCACCCAGCTTTCCGCGCTCCAGCCCAGCAACGCCTCAATCTGGGGGCCGATATAGGCGAACTTCATCGTGGCCCAATCGATCTTCCAAGGAATCGCCTTGGTCGACTCCAGCAAGGTTCTGTACACCGCGTTGTCATCAAGAAGCGTGCTTTCTTCGGACATACCCAACCCACCCTGGATCCAAATGGAGCGGCCACTGTAGCCTGAACCTGGCGGCTGCGGAGATTTAATGAATGGCGGTTTCTGGCCGGGAGCGGAACCGCGGGCATCCGCGTGCGACCCATGGCTGGCACGCCATTTATTTAACGGTTCAGCGCGCCGCGGGTGGGAGGACATAGTTGGGATTCAAGCATGCTGGCAGCCCCACCGGATGATGCCCGGACTTAACCATCTCCAGATACGTCGGGAAAACGGACCGATTCCAGTTCAGAAGGGCTTCTTGCACTTCCGCCGTCAAGGCCTCATCTACCAGCGCCGTGCTCAGCGCAGCATCATCCAATGACCGTAGCGCCATGACCTGCGACTTGTCCACTCTCAAGGCAACTTCGTCCAACGGACCATCGCACGCTACCAGGCCTCGGTGGTAAAGAACTTGGAAGCTTCCCTCCACCTGAAAGCGAAAGTCGGGGGGAAGTGAAGAGTTTTCATATAGGCCAACCATGAGCATCGCGCCGGTAGCCAGCCTGTCCGCCAAATGCCAAACATAGGGGTCTCGATACGCGAGGGCCGATTGCACGTCAGGCGACGCAGCGAGGAGAGGTGCACTGTTGATCATGAAGCCCGCAACGAGGACGGAGCGAAGCACGCTCAGGGCAGATGCGATGTAACGTGGAGAAGCGTAGCTTGCGGACATAAAGGGCATTTTCAATGATAGGCATCAGTTACAGCTTACCGGGCGAGATCGCAGTCTGACATTATTTTCCTGGAAGGAATGCAACGCCTCACTCCCCCGAGGTTCAACTTGCCCCGGCGCGTCGCTCCCTTCTCGCTCCCCCCTGTGATGGTCCATCCGTTTCACAAATCCGCCACCGCCGTCGCCGATGCCTAAACGTTATCAAGCCTCAGCCGCGTCCCCAAACAATCGACGAACGCGCGCACCTTGGCCGGCGGGAGCCGGTTCTCCTGCCATAGCGCGTGGATGGGCACCGGTTCAGGCTCGAAATCCTCAAGTATGGTTTCCACCTGCCCCGTATCCAGAAGATGCCTGATCTGCCACATCGGCGAGTAGCCGATACCGAGTCCGGCGCTGACGGCTGAATAGATCGCCGCCATCGTATTGCTGCGGAACGGCCCCCGTACCCCGACAGTGCGCCGCTTTCCGGCAATCTGGAACGCCCACTGACCCGGACGCTGATCGACGATCCTGACGAGACACGCGTGCTGGCGCAAGTCCGAAGGATGGGCGGGGCGGCCATGCTGTTCGAAATACGCCGGCGCGCCAAATACGACTCTGCGCAGCGCTCCCAGCCGTTTCCCTTGCAAGCCGGAATCGGGCAGGTCGGCGATACGGACGACCAGGTCGAGGCCTTCGCCGGAGAGGTCGACAAAGGAATCCGTCAGTTGCAGATCGACCTCGACCTGGGGATACGTCCGCATGTATTCCGCGATGACCGGAACCAGGAAGTCGGGGCCGAACAGAATCGGCGCACCCACGCGCAATGTGCCTGACGGCGCAGTCCGGCGATCGGCGACTTCCAGCCGGGCCTCGCCTATTTGCTCCAACGCGGGCTTTACCCGCCGAAAGAATGTCTCGCCGGCTTCGCTGAGCGCGGAATGCCGCGTGCTGCGGTGAACAAGCTGAACGCCGACATCCTCTTCCAGCGTGGCAAGCGAACGGCTGACGGCCTGCAAGGTGCGATTGAGACGGCGAGCGGCCTTCGTCAGGCTTCCCGCTTCCGCGATATGAACGAATGCTTCAAGGTCTTCGAGGCGGCTCATGCTTATCTCGCAAATCGTGATTAAGTTTCAGATTTTGAAGGCATTGTTCCACCAAACGTGAAAACTTACACTGCCCTCATTCAAACACCTGTACGAAGGAGCCGCCAGTGGAAAGCACAAAACCCATCGTTTTGGTCGTCGGAGCTACGGGCAAATTCGCGGGCCTGGTCGTGCCTGAACTGCGACGGCGCAACGTGACGGTCCGCGCGCTCGTCCGCGACGAGACACGCGCGGCTGTCGCCCGCTCGCTGGGAGCGGCCGAGATCGCCATCGGGGACCTCCGCAGTATCGATAGTCTTGCCGAGGCAACGCGAGGCGTGGACGGCATCTTCCATCTCGGCCCGGCGTTCGCTTCCGACGAAGCGGCAATGGGCGTCGCCCTGGTCGAAGCGGCGCAAAAAAACGGGGTGAGGAAGTTCGTCTTTTCCTCGGTCATCCAGCCGACCAACACGCGCCTGGAAAATCACGCCAGCAAGATTCCAGTGGAAGACGCGGTTTACTCGTCACGGCTGGAATACACGATCCTGCATCCCGCAAACTTCATGCAGAACATTGGCATGGCGTGGCCGTCGATCCGCGACCATGCCAGCTTCGGCGAACCCTTTCCCACGGACACCAGAATCGCTCGGGTGGACTATCGGGACGTCGCGGAGATTGCGGCAATCGCGCTGACCGAAGACAGGCTGGCCTACGCCACGCTGGATCTGTGCGCCGGCATGTTCAGCCGCCTGGACGTCGTGGCGGCCCTGTCGGAAGAGTTGGGATCTCCCATCGCGGCGCTGGAGCCTGGTTTCAGCGTATGGGCAGCGCAAGCCCGCCTTCCGTATACCGACCGACAGTTGCTTCTGCTGTCCAAGGTTCTGGACCACTATCGGGCATATGGGCTCGGAGGCAACAGTCTTGCGCTGAGGGCCGCGCTAGGCCGGGAACCGCGCTCACTCCGCGAGTACATCAAAGATCTGATCGCCGAAAAAAAATCCGCGGACGCACGCAAGGAATATCGAGATGCCTGACAAGCCGCCAGCATCGGTCTTGAGGAAACTTCCGCAGCGCTACGCCCGCTTCTTGATGCCCCTGTTTCTATCGGTTTTCATGTCGGCCATCGTTTCGGCGGTGGCGACTGCCACAAGCGTGGGCCTGGGCTCCGACTTCGTCACCCGTTGGCCCAACGCGTGGGCGGCCTCCTGGATCGTGGCGTTTCCAAGCCTTTTGCTCTTGCTGCCCGTCGTACGGCGGATTGTCGCCTGGATGGTGGTTCAGCCGTAACTACGCTACCCGGCCGGCCAAGCAAGCATTGCGGCATCGATGATCAGGTGGAGCTTCTGCTCGGACGCGCCGTCACGGGCCTGGATGGAAAGCCCTTCGAGCACGGTGGTGTAGAAAGCGGCAAGCTGGCCGACGTCTGCGGATGCCGAAAGGTCACCCTCTGCAATGCCTTGCGAAAGACGGTCCCTTAGTATCGTTTCTCCGTCCAATCGGTTGTCGGCAAGGAACGCACGTACGCTCTCGTTCTCCGGGGCGCCAAGCAACGATGACAACACGATCATGCAACCACGCGGCCCCTCGTCGACGGTATAGGCCCGCGCGTTCGATCGCAGCATCGTTTCAACCGCCTCGCGGGCAGTGCTGGCGTCGCTAAGGCTCCGAGACGTTGCTAGCCCCTCGACTCGGTCGTAGAGATCGACCGCCTCTCGAAAAATATCTTCCTTGCAACCGAAGGTCGAATAGAGGCTGGGTTTATTGACTCCCATGACGCCGACGAGATCCTGGATCGACGTACCTTCGTAACCCTGCGCCCAGAAGATTCGCATGGCTGCAAGCAAGGCCGTGTCTCTATCAAATGCTCGCGGACGCCCGATTTTCGGGGCTGGCTTTGGTTTGCTCCCGGCGCTCATGATTCAATCATCCGCAGACCAGCCACACCAACCCCGATCAGCCCCAAGAACAACAGCTTGGCGGCTGACATGGACTCGCCCAACACCATTGTTCCGAAGACCGCCACGCCGAAGGCTCCGATCCCCACCCAAATTGCATACGCGGTGCCCACCGGCAGATCCTTCAGGGCCAGACCGAGCAAAACCAGGCTAAGCATGGCAACGCTTACACCGATCAGGCTTGGCCAGAACCTGGTCAAGCCGTCCGCCTGTTTCAGCGCCAATGCCCAGACGATTTCGAGCACGCCGGCCAGAACCAATAGTCCCCAAGCCATTTGAATCCTCATTCATTCTTGACTGCGATTGCGACAATGCCGACCGTCGGCTCGACCGGCGACGCTACGCCGTGAAGCCGCCATCAATGGCGAGCGAGGCGCCGCTTATGAATCCGCTGTCGGGACCTGCCAGATATCCGACAGCGGCTGCGATCTCCGCTGGCGCGGCATAGCGCTTGACCGCCATGAGCTCCAATTCCGCGGATACCGCCGGACCATCAGCGGGATTCATATCGGTGTCGGTCGATCCCGGATCGACAATGTTGACCGTGATGCCTCGATCGCCAACCTCGCGCGCGAGACCCTTGGTGAACCCGATAAGCGCGGACTTGCTCATCGCATAGAGCGTCACGCCCCCATAAGGCACCCGCTGAGCGAAGCAGGAGCCGATAGAGATGATGCGCCCGCCGGAACCCATGTGAACAAGCGCGGCTTGTGTCGCCACGAAGACCGCCCCGGCGTGGATCGTCAATGTGTCGTTGATCTCTTCGAGCGTGACGCTTTCGATCGGACCCGCAGGGAATACGCCGGCACTATTGACCAGGATATCCAGCCTGCCCAGTTCCCGGGCGGTCTGCTCTACCGCCGCTCGGACGGCGGCCAGATCGCGGCTATCCGCCCTGATGGCCAAGGCCTTGGTGCCCGTGCTTTCCAGTTCGTGAACGAGGTCTGTCGCCGCCTGATCCGACTTGGCGTAGGTGAAGGCAACATCAGCCCCCCTTTGTGCCAGCCGCCGAACGATGGCGGCGCCGATGCCGCGCGTCCCCCCTGTGACGAGGGCAACCTTGCCTATGAATTCCATGTCGACAGTTCCTTTTATACCGATCGGTTAAAAATACTACGGGGACCGGAATTGGATGTCAAGGATTGATGGACGAACGCATGGGGGCAGTGAGCGCATCGATCTGTAGCCCTCAAGAGCAATCGCGTCCAGGACTCATCGACTCAGACTGGAGGGCTCCTGAAATACTTCTGTCAACGTCGAATTGAGTTCATTAGCGCTGCGGCTATATTGATCATGGAAGAGGCGGTCGCCCGGAGCGCCGCATTCGCTTCCGACAATGTCAAAGATGCGGTGACACATTGGAATGATGGAGACAAGCAATGAAGTTTATGCGTACGTTGTGGAAGTCCTTCAAGAATCGGCGCGGCTACACCCTGGCCCAACTACCCGCCGGCGTCGTATTGGTGATGACGATGTTCACCATTGCCCAAGCCTGGTTCTGGACTATCACCACGACAGAATTCGGTAAGTTGTTCATCGCGGAGTACGACAAATACGGGCCGTTTTACTGGAAAGCGCTCTTCTGCGCTTTGGCGCTTTTCTGCCTTGGTTTCCTCGCGCTGATGTGGTCCACCATGGCTATACATCTACAGCAGAATTTGCAGAAAAGGATTTTCCAAAAAGCCTGAGCGATGATCGCCGGTGAGCCGTTCACCGGACGATCCCTTGCCCCGCCGCCGAACTGCCCGTCAAACACAACGCTTGCCGTGACACGCGTCTTGACGTGCAGGTCCAGCCGGAAAGCCGATCACCATCCGGCAGGCGTCGTGCGCGTCGTAACGATCGAATTGGTCATGGCCGCCGGCCTAGCGCTTTCACCCGTTCGAACATGACCGTCATTCACCACGCAACGGACGATGGCATCAGCCCCGCGTGCGAAGGAAAATGCGGCAGCACGTCGTTGGCCAGCTCCTCCAGAACCTCCGCCGCCGGACGCTGCGAAAACTGTATTCCTAGCGCTGCGTGGTTCACCCCTGCCGCCTGCCACTCCTCCAGCAACGCCATCAGCCCCTTGCGTCCCGTGCGCAGGACATAACCTCCGCGCAACGGCGTGCGAGGGTGGTCAGGGTCATCCACCAGATCGATCCGCTCGTTCGTCATGTGGGGACGGAAGGCGCCTCCGGGAATAAGGTCACGCCATGCACGGATTTTTTCGGCCAAGTGCTGAGGGCCTCTGGGGGCATGGGTCGCGTTCGGGTGCGTCAGCCAGCCGTCGGCGTGCTCGGCGATCCATGCAAGCGATTGACCGGATGAGCTCGTCACCACCATCGGAATCGCGCCGGCGACGGGCTTGGGCAGGAACTCGGCGCCCTCGAAGCGACCCAGCGGGGAATCAATGGCCAGACGCCCGGCATCCATGATGCTGGCGCATGAAGGCGACACCCGGAGCAAAGCGCTCTGCCCGCGCCCCGTGCTCCAGCCCATAAGCGGGGAACTCGATCGGCCTGTCGCCGGAAGCCACTCCTATCATCAGGCGGCCGCCAGACAACTGATCAATGGTCGTGGCTGCCTTGGCCAGGTCTATGGGATGGCGCAGAGAGACGACAGCACTTCCCGTTGCAAGAGCCACGTTCCGAGTCCGCGCGGCCAGGAAGGCAAGATGGGTGAAGGGATCGAACACCTGACCGGCGTCACCAAAGGATGGATCGAACAAGGGCACGTCACGCACCCATACGGCGGCGAAGCCACGCCTGTCAATCTCGGTGACCAGATCGGCTTGGCCAACAAGCACTTCCATGTCCCCCTCGCAGCTCCGCAACGGCAGGAAGATGCCAACCGTCAATTTGTCCGGCGCGAACATTCGACGGTATCCGGGGTGTGCGTAAAAGCCGGCAGGCGAAGCGCTCAAAGTTCCATGATCATCTCGTGCCACCCCATGCCACCATGATCTGATTCGGAAGGGCGAACATACCGGTATCCAAAGCGGACATACAGCTCCACGTGCTGTTCCTTGCACATCAGATGGATCGTCTTCTTGCCCTGGGCCTTCATCAATTCCACAAACATCCGCATGAGCGTAGTGGCGTAGCCCCGGCCCTGGAAGGCCGGGTCGATCACGACGGACATGATGACGACGTTAGGCGCCGCGGCGTCATGGCCGACCAGTTCCTTGAACGCGTCATCGGCCATGACCACGTCATGCGCGCACCCGCTGTTGATGAAGCCGATGACTTGCCCGTCATGTTCCATGACCAGGAATCCTTGCGGATACTCCCGGATGCGCGTCGTGATCTTGGCCAGGGTGGCGGCCTCGTCGCCCTCATAGGCGCCGATCTCGATTGCATAGCAGCGGTCGGCGTCCTCCGGCGTGGGTGGGCGAAATGTGAGGTCATCGGAAACTGCGGAAGACATGGCGAGGCTCTGGCGGAAAGAAAATCGCTATGCTACCGGTCCGTGGAGATGCATATACGGCTTTTCTTCAACATGAGTCGCGCGCCAAGACGCGAAGGATCCCGGCACGGCGCCGACCCCACGAAAAGCGACCAGGCGGGGACGATCCTTTCACAACGGCGCAATGATCTTGAGCGGTGATCGCATGCGTCTTCGTCCCCGGCCTGAAGCCCGTCAGGCCTTTCTTCAAGGCGCCGATGGCCTGATGTTCTGGTTGTGCCGGAACAGGTTCTGCGGATCGTACCGGGTCTTCACCTGGACCAGCCGGTCAAAGTTGGCCCCGTAGGCCGCGCCTACCCGCGCGGTCTCGTCCTGGGTCATGAAGTTCACATACACCCCGCCCTGGGCGTAGGGTTCCGTGGCCCGGAAGATGTCGCGCGCCCAGGCGATACAGCGGTCGTCGTCCTTGGGATCGTCCCAGCGCCCGTGCACATTCATGGCGAACTGGGCCGAGCGATGCGGATAGGCGGTCGTGGGCACCGGAATACGCATCGCGGCTTCGCCGATATGGCCGAAGAAGATTTCGCACTGGGGCGACGGCACGCTCTCCACCGCCGCGACGACGGCGTCGATCAAGCCGTCCTGCAACGATTCGAGGTTGTGCGACTTCCAGTAGTTGCGCGCACCCGGCGTCAGCAAGGGATCGAAGGCCTTCTGCCAGGCCGCGTAGGGCATGGGGCCCAGATGTTCGCCGTAGGGCTTGCCCAGCCCGCGCACCACCTCTACGGCTTGCGGCCCCTTGTCCAGGTCGCCCGTGTAGCAGACGGCGAAGGCCAGGATGGGCTTGCCATGCACGGATTCCGGCAGGAACGGCAGCGGCGGCGCCAGCCTCATCACGGCCCATACCGTCATTGCTTCGGGCATGGTCTTCAACGCCTCGCGATACTTCACCAGCGCCTCTCTGCCCTGTTCCAGCGGCAGCACCACCAGTCCCCCGTAGATTTGCGGCCCGACGGAATGAAGCTGGAATTCGAACATGGTGACCACGCCGAAATTGCCGCCGCCGCCTCGGATTGCCCAGAACAGGTCTTCGTTGTCCTGCGCGCTGGCGTGCAGCAGTTTTCCATCCGCGGTGACGACATCCGCCGACAGCAGGTTGTCGACGCTCAGGCCGAACCGGCGGCTGAGCCAGCCGAACCCGCCCCCCAGTGTCAGGCCCGCGACCCCGGTCGTCGAATTGATGCCGAGGGGAACAGCCAGGCCGAAAGCCTGGGCTTCGTGGTCAAAGTCGGCCAGGGTTGCGCCGGGTTCGACATAGGCTCTGGCGGCCTGGGGATCGATCCGCACCGACTTCATCGGCGAAAGATCGATCATCAGTCCGTCATCGCAGACGGCGGTGCCGGCGATGTTGTGGCCTCCGCCGCGGACGGAAATCAGCAGATTGTTCTCACGCCCGAAATCCACGGCCTTGCGCACGTCGGCCGCGCCCGCGCAACGCACGATGACGGCGGGACGGCGGTCTACCATGGCGTTCCAGATTTTTCGGGCATCGTCGTAGCCGGCATCTCCGGGCACCAGGACCTGGCCTCTTAGCGAGGCGCTCAAATCGTCGAGGGCGCCGCTGGACAGTTGGTTCATCACACACCTCCTTGAAGGTGATGTTTCCAAACAATGTCTAAAGCAAGCCGTCTATCTTTGCGGGCGCGGCATGGGACTCGCCTCCGGGAAAGGGGCCATGACCCTGAGCACCATGTGCCCGGCATACGCCGCGCGGGGTCAGGCGGCAGACGCCCATTTCGTGTGCCGGAGCGTGCATGATCTGAAAGTATAGGTCTTCAGACGGGCACCGACGCAACGCTATCCGTCATTTTTCAGGACGCCGCGCACGTTCAACGCCGCCAGCCCGAGCTGCAGCGCAATAAGCGCGTAGGCGCCATCGTGCCAACCCCATGCCACCCAGAGCACATTGCTCAGCAGGAACACCCAGAATCCCGTGTTGCGCTGGCCCATCCCCCGGGAAGCCACCAGCCAGGCGGCGACCAGCGACGCCGCCATGGCCGGCCACTGCAGAAAGTCCCAAAACGCATCCATGTCTTTGTCTTACCTCTGGCCGATGCGGCCCCCGGACCGGTTCATGGTTTGCTCCGCGCGCCCTGGCCGCGGTTGCGCTGGCTTTGCTGATCCTGCCCGGTGCCTATCTGCGAAACATGGCCCTCTTTTTTGGTGCGGTTCTGCGTGTCGCCGTGGCTCGCTTGATCCTTGCGGGACGTATCGTCTTCGCTCTTGTTCGGGGTGGTTTGCTGAGGTTTGGTCATGATTGTTCTCCTGTCGTAGGGGTATGGGCGCCTGCGACCCGGATCCGGTTTTCGACGTCTTTGACGCCCGTGCAGGCGTCGGCGCAATCCTCGACGCGGTGCTTGGTGGGGCGGTTGGGGACCGTGCCTTCCAGGATGGCCCTGCCATCGACGACCGTCACGGTGACGTCGCTGACGTCCAGACCGCTGTGCGCCAGCGACTCACACACGTTTTCGCGCACCCGCTCGTCCGTGCGGACGTAGCCCTTGGGGTCCGTCCGGCTCGATGCGCGGTCGCGCCATGCGGTCATGCCGGGTCCATAGCCGCCGCGCTCGGCGGTTTCGAACGACATGGGTTCGTCGCGTCCAGAGGGACGGTCTCCGTAATAGCCCCCTTCGTCGTCGCCGAACGAGGTAGGTCCGCCATAGCCCCGGTCGCGCGCGCCGTAGACCTGCTGCCGCTGGAATGACGGATCTTCGCGGGAGAATCCGCCGTAGCTGCTCTGGCCCGGGTCGGCGCTGCGGCTGCGCACCGGCTCCCGGCTCATGCGCGTGCCGGATTGCGGGCGCGTCCCTTCTCCCTGGTATCCGAACGATGGGGCCGGGTCATGCCAAGGTTCCTGATCGCCGCTCACGCCATAAGGGCGCGGATCGCGTTTGTTCCTTGGGTCTCTGTTCATCTCGAGTCTCCTGTTGCGAACTGAATGGCTTCGCGCGGGGCCGACGCTGGGCGTCCCCCCGGCGTATTGCTGGCAGCAAGTGCTGTGCCAGCCCGGCGGTAACGGTGTGGTTCATCTTGACTAGGGTCGATTCGCTGAAAGGCGGATAGGCCAAACCGGGTGCGACTGCTCAGAATAGAAGCCATGCGGACACGGCGCGCCGCAAGGCGCCATCGCCGCATCCGGCCACACGACAAACGACATTCAGGAGATAAATATGGCTTCGGGGTCAAGGTTGTCCGACGTAATCGTAAAACTGCCCGATCGGTCGACATGCCGCGTAGAACGGCGGTTGATCGCAAGACGGAGCGAGGAGGTTGCATCAGTACCGCAGTACGTGTGCACGTTGCCATCCGGGGAACCGGTCACCTGGCTCGGAGGCGGCAAATACCGCCTTCCCAGCGGCGCGGTGGCGGTCGCCGTCGCGCATAAACCACCCGAGAGATAAGCGCCGCTGGAAAGCGTTCCGCGAATCTCGCCCTGGCCGTCTTGCGCCAGGCGCGAGACTCGTGGCGGCGAACTCAGCCGCCCGCGTCCCAACTCTGGCGCAACGCGCTGGCGAAACCGCCCTCGACCCGCGAATAAGGCCGCGCGCTGGTGGTCACCCTGGGCAGGCAAGTCCAGGCAATGCGGGCGCCGCCCTGCTCCAGCTTGTCCACCAAGGCCTGATCCTCGCTGCACGGCAATGGCGCGAATCCGCCCGTGCGCTCGTAGGCCCGCGCTTCGATGCCCAGGTTCGCGCCGTGCACGTGGCGGTGTCCTTCCCGGTCCTGGTATTGCCGCGCGAACTGGCGGCTCGCGCGTTGCGCATGGACGCCATGCGAGTCCCAGCCGGCCACGGTCACGGTGCCGCAGACCACCTCGGCATCGAGAGAAAGCTGATCGACCAGCCAGCCGGGGGACACGCGGGTATCGGCGTCCGTGAATGCAAGCCAGCGCGCTCCGGCGTCCAACAGATGCCGAGCGCCCAGCGCGCGTGCGATGCCGACGTTGCGGGCCTGGAGGGTCAGGCAATGGACCGGCCATGCGGCCGAGCGTTGGGCGGTGCGGTCGCGGCAATGGTCCAGCACCACCACGATGCGTACCGCTTCGGCGGCCAGGGCGGGATGGCGGGCGGCGCGCGTCGCGGCCCGCAGGCATGCGGCGATGCAGTGTTCTTCGTTGTGCGCGGGAATGCAGATTCCGATCATGGCTCGCTTCCTAGGGGCGCCTGCGCCACAGGTCCAGGCGGAATTGTTCTTCCCGATGCAAGACTGCGGGGCTCAGGCCGGGAAGCGCGGCAAGCGCGTCATGTACCGCGTCGGTCGGCTGGACACGGTCATCGAATGGCGCAAGCCAATGGCAGGCAGCAAGCTCACCGCCCGCCGCCAGCGATGCGTCCAGGGCGGCCAGGAATGCCCCCAGCGACGCGTCGTCAAGGTAGTAGGCAAGCTCGGACACGACAATCAGGTCGAAGCCGCCGGGCGGAATCGCGGGCCATCGTCGTGGCAGGTCCAAGGTCAGGACGTCCACGTTGGCGATGCCGCCGGCGGCCAGGCGCGCCCGGCAGCGCGCGACGGCCGAGCCCGCGACATCGACGGCACAGACGCGCCCGCAACGTTGCGCCAGGCGCCGTGTCAGGTCCCCGCCGCCACATCCGGGTTCGAATGCATGCGCATAGTGCTCGCGGCCCAGGCAGGCCAGCAGCAGGCCGCGCTTGCGCCGTTCGTACCAGGCGCTGCCCACGTGCCAGGGATCGGCATGGACGCGGTACAGCCGTTCGAAATGGTCGGCCGCTACAGAGCCCATGGCGCCCCCTCGTGCGCAAGAACGGCGGCGCCATGCGCGGCCTGATCGCGTTCCGCATGGCTCTGCCGGACGAAGACGGGCAGATCGGCCATCATCCGCGCGAAGCCGGCGTCGCGGCACAACGGCCCCGCGCCGAGTGCGCGTCCCGCGCGCTCCAGCACTTGCGAGGCCGCGGCCTCCACCGACAGGCGGGCGCGGGCGCAGGCCAGCGCGCAGGAATCGCGCGGATGCGCGTCGATCTCCGCGGCGGTCTCGCGCAAGACGGCGCGCGCCTGCGCCAAGGCGACATCGATGGCGCCAAGGTGCGCCAGCCGGTGCGGGTCCGAGGCGCCGGCCGGCAGGGCCCGGCGCAGGGTCTGCGCGATACGGGTCAAACCGCCATACCAGCACGCCGCCACGCCCGCGCCGCCCTGTAGAAAGCCGGGGCGGTGCACGTACGAACCCGAGGCCCCTACCAGGACGCCCCGAGCATCCTTGAAAACCACATCCACGCTGGCCGACGCGCGCATGCCCACGGCGTGCCAGCCCCGGTCCGTGACGTCGACGCCGGGCTGGTCCAGCGCCACGGCGGCCAGACAGGCCTCGCCGGCCGGATTCCAGCCGCTCACCAGGGCGTGCGTGATCGCCGCGGCCCCTGAACACCAGGCTTTGGTCCCCCGCAGCACCGCCGAGCCGTCGGCCCGCGCCAGCATGGCGACGCGATGGTCCGGCGGCTCCGCGCACCAGACGCCCCAGCGCCGGCCGTCGCGCAACTCCGCGGACGCATGCAATTCCGTCAGGATCGCCAGCGCATCGGTATGCCCTTCGAACAGCTTGGCCAGGCTCAGATCCGCCGCGCCCACCTCGGCAAGCGCCCGCCAACGCAGCAGCGTGCCGCCCGACCCCGGCATCGGCAGCCGGTCGCATCCCGCGTCCACCAGCATCCGCAGCCACTGCCCGGGATCCAGCGGCGGGCGTGCTTCGGCCAGGATCCGGCCTATCGCCCGCGGGGTCGATGCGGGAGTGGAGTCAAGTCCTGAAGGGTCGCTCATGGCAAGTCGGTACGGGGCCACAACAAGGGCACCCCATCCAGCAAGCGGCGTGCCCGTCCCTACGCTTCTGGCGGCCGCCCAAGGCGCAACGCGGTCCCTTCCACGCACGCCACCAGGGCATCGCCCTGCCCGGCGGCGACCGCATGCCCGCCCGTGAAATCCGAGAACGCCGGAAGCACGGTCATGCCGGGCCGCAGCCAGAAGGCCGGCCAACTGCGCGGCACGCCGGGCACCCGGGTCTTGGGATGGATATGGCCCGCGATCACATGCCGGCCCTGCGGGTCGGCTTGCGGCAGATGGCGGAACAGGAAGGGGCCGTCCTCGTGAACATGCCCGAGCTGGCGTACGCCCAGGGCGGCGCCGTCCAGGGCGCGGTCGTGGTTGCCGGTCAGCACCGCGACATCCAGTCCGCCGTGTTCCCGCCGCCACTGCACCCAGGCATCGCGCCAGGCGGCCCGCGACGCCGGACCGTGCAGCACATCGCCCACGATCCATAGTTCGCGCGCGCCGGTCGCCGCCACCAGGGCCGAGAGACGCTGCAGGTCGTCCTGCGTGGCGCCGGCGGGCACGGCAATGCCGGCGCGGCGGAACACATGGCTCTTGCCCAGGTGCAGGTCCGCGATGATCAGCCGCGCCCGCGCGGGCCAGTGCATGGCGCGCGCGCCCAGCAGCACCATGGGTTCGCCGGCCAGCGCGATGGCCAGCCCGTCATCCGGCGATCCGGGCATAGCGCTTCTCCAGTTGGGCGGCGGCGCGCTTGACGCGGGCCTGCCAGGTTTCCGTGCTGAGCTGTCCGCGCAGGCTTTCCGTCCACAGCGGAAACGACAGGGGCGTCAGCGCGCGGGGTTCGCACAGCGCCAGCGTCCGGTCTTGGCAGTCCCGCAGCGCCGCCATCAGCCGCGGCGCTTCAAGCTGCAATTCGAAGACCTCCCGCTCGGCCTGCGCAAGCAGCAGATGCCCCGGGTCGTAACGGCGCAGCACGTCGTAGAGCAGGCCGCTGGATGCCTGCACCTGGCGCAGCGAGCGCGCCGCCCTGCCCGGCAGCGACGGCGTCAACAGCCCGGCGACACGCGCGATTTCACGGAACTGCCGGCGCGCCATCTCGCCCAGGTTGACGCCGTCGCGCAGATCGTCGGCCATGCGCTCGGGGCTCAGCAGTTGCCGCAGCAGGGCGTCGTCCAATTCGGCGGGCGCCGCCAGTGTCAGCATCAGGCCATAGTCATTGACGGTGTAGGAGAACGTGTTGGCCTGCAGCCTGCCCCAGCGCAGCGCGATCATCGCGGCCATGCCTTCGTGGACGGCACGGCCCGCGAAGGGGAACAGGAACAGGTGCAGGCCCCGCCGGGTGCCGATCCGTTCGGCCACCAGCCGTCCGCGCCCCGGCAGCCTGCTGGCCTGCTCCTGGATGCGCAGCAGCGGTTCCACCGCGCGCATTTCGGGATGCGGACCTGGATGGGCATAGAGGCTTTCCACTTCGCTCGCCAATTGCGTGGACAAGGGCATGCGGCCGCCCTGCCAGGTCGCGACCGGCCCGTCGCCGCCCTTGGCCCGCCGCACATAGGCGGTCATGCCTTCCAGCCGCACGAGTTCCAGCGAGCGGCCCGCGAACAGGAAGCGGTCGCCCGGCCGCAGGCGCGCCAGGAAACCTTCTTCCACCGAGCCCAGGCCGCCGCCCCGCAAGTACTTCACGGCCACTGCGCCATCGGCGGTGATGGTTCCGATGGACAGGCGGTGGCGCAACGCAATGCGGCGGTCATGCACGCGGTAGCAGCCGTCCTCATCGCGCACCACGCGGTGAAAGTCGGGGTACTTCGCCAGCGCACGGCCGCCTTGCACGATGAAATCCAGCACGGCCTGCCAGGTGTCCGCGTCGAGCGCCGCATACGCGTGCGTGCCCTTGACCTCGCGGTAGAGCGCGTCGGCCTGGAATCCGCCGCCCAGCGCCAGCGTCACGGCGTGCTGGGCCAGCACATCCAGGCTGCCGCGCGGCGGCGGCCTGGATTCGATGTCTCCGCGCGCGATGGCCTGGCGGGCCGCGGCATATTCGATAAGCTCCAGGGCCTGCGCGGGCACGCAGATGACATGGCCGGACTCGCCCGGCCGGTGCTTGGCGCGGCCCGCGCGCTGCAGCAGGCGGGCAACGCCTTTGGGGCTGCCGATCTGAAGCACCTGGTCCACGGCGGGGAAATCCACGCCCAGATCCAGGCTGGACGTGGCCACCACGCAGCGGATGGCGCCATCGCGCAAGCCCTGCTCCGCCGCCGCCCGCAGCCGGGGATCGAGCGAACCGTGGTGCAGCGCCAGGGTGGCCGGATCTTCGGGCCAGATCGATTCCAATGCCCGGTGCCACAGTTCGGCCTGCGCCCGCGTATTCGTGAACAGCAGCGTCGCCCGCACATCGAAGAGGCGCTTGAAGACGCGCGGCAATTGGGACAGGCCCAGATGCCCCGCCCAGGGCAGCGCGGCGTTGCGCTCGGGCAGCAGGGTCGTGACCGTGACCTTGCGGGGACGCGCGCCCGCGACCAGCGGGCTGTCCGGCGCATGCGGCAGCAACACCGACCGTGCCTCGTCCAGGTTGCCCAGCGTGGCGGACAAGCCCCAGGTGCGCGCGCTGGGCGACAAGCGTCTCAGCCTCGCCAGGCATAGCTGCAACAGCACGCCGCGCTTATTGCCCAGCAGTTCGTGCCATTCGTCCACCACGACGCAGCGCAGCGCGCGAAAGCGCGACGACGCGTCCGCATAGGACAGCAGCAGCGCCAGGGATTCGGGCGTGATCACCAGCACCTGCGCCTTGCCCTGGCGGGCCAGCCGCTTGTCGCGCGCGCTGGCGTCGCCGGTGCGCAGCGCGACCGTCCAGGCGATGCCCAGTTCGTCCGCCGTGCGCGTCAGGGACCGCGCGGTATCGGCGGCCAGCGCCCGCAGCGGGGTGACCCACAGCACGCGCGGCCCCTCGCCCGTGGCCGCGCGCGCGGCATCGCCATCCGGCAGGGCTTCCAGCAACGGGCCGCCAAACGCGGCCAGTGTCTTGCCGCTGCCGGTGGGCGTATGCAGCAGGCCCGATTCACCGGCCAGATACCGGCGCCAGGTCTCGCGCTGGAAGGGCGCGGGCTTCCAGCCGCGCGCGGCAAACCACGCCGTCAGCGGCGCGTCCCAGCCTCGGGGCGCGGACCTCATCGCGCCAGCGCCTTCAGCGTGTCGAGCTGGTCGGCCTGATCGGCCGGCTTGTCGCGGCGCCAGCGCAGGATGCGCGGGAAACGCACCGCCACGCCGGACTTGTGCCGGCGGGACAGATTGACACCTTCGAAGCCCAGTTCAAATACCTGCACCGGCTCGACCGAGCGCACGGGGCCGAAGCGCTCTCGCGTATGCGCCCGCAGCCAGCGGTCCAGTTCCAGGATCTCTTTGTCGTCCAGCCCGGAATAGGCCTTGGCGACCGGCACCAGCGCGTCGCCCTGCCACAGGCCGAAGGTGTAGTCGGTGTAGAGCGTGCTGCGGCGGCCGTGGCCGGACTGCGCGTACAGCAGCACGGCGTCGATGGTGAGCGGATCGATCTTCCACTTCCACCAGTCTCCGCGCCGTCGGCCGCTTTGGTAAGGCGCGGCGCGGCGTTTCAGCATGAAGCCCTCCACCCCGCGTTCCCGCGATTCCTCGCGCAGCGCGCGCGCTTCGTCCCAACTGGCCGGCGCCACCAGCGGCGACAGGCGCAGACGCGGATCCGGGTGGCGCCGCAACAGGGCTTCCAATTGCGCGCGGCGTTCGGCCTGGGGCAGGTCCCGCAGGTCGGTCCCGTTCAGTTCCAGCAGGTCGTAGGCCAGCATGCGGACCGGCGCCTCGGCCAGCCACTTGGGGCCGGGCTTGAGCCGCTGTATGCGGGTCTGCAAGGCAGAGAACGGCATCGGTCCGCTCGTGTCGTCCAGCCAGGCCAGCAGTTCGCCGTCCAGCACGCAATCCACGTCCAGCGCGGCCGCGGCGGCCTCGACCTCCGGGAAGCGTCCGTCCAGGCGTTCTTCGCCCCGGGACCACAGCGCGACTTCGCCGTGGCGCCGGATGAGCTGCGCACGGATGCCATCCCACTTCCACTCCAGCAGCCAGTCCCCGATGGGTCCAAAGCCCGCCGGATCGGCTTCCAACGGCGACGCCAGGAAAAATGGATACGGCTGCTGGCGGTCGCCGGGCAGTTCTTCCGCGCTCAGAAGATTCCGCAGAAACGCCGGGCTGGGCGACCAGGTTCCCAGCATGCGCTGCGCGATCCGCGCGATGGGCACGCCGGACATTTCCGCCAGCGCTTGCTGCACCATGCGTTGCGACACGCCGACCCGCAAGGCGCCGGTCAGCAGTTTGTTGAAGACCAGGCGCTCGTCAAAAGGCAGCCCCTGCCACGCGGTCACGATGACGTCGCGCCGCTCCGATTCGTCGCGGTTGGCGATAGGCACCAGCACCTCTTCGATCCAGTCCGCCAGGCCGCGCTCGGGCGCGGCGTGCTCGGGATCGGGCACCAGCAGCGCCAGGGTTTCGGCCAGGTCGCCCACCTGGTCGTAACTGGCGTCGACCAGCCACGGCGCGGTGTCCGACGCCGCCGCCACCCAGGCGCGCAATTCGCCGGGCGCCGCGATCTTGCGGCGCGCGCCGCTTACCTTGCCGCCCGCCAGCAGATACAAGGCCCAGACGGCATCCCGGGGCGGCGCATCGCGAAAATAGGCGACCAGCGCCGCGCGCTTGTCCAAGGTGGCCGTGCTGCGGTCCAGTTCCTGATACAACGCCGCGAATCGCTTCATGCTTGGGTCGGCCTCCCGGGGCTAGAGCCTGCGCGGACGGAAAGAAGCCTTGCTCGGGTACTAGTCGTCCTCGCCGTACTGCGTGGCCAGGGTTTCCGCGGCCACCCCGGATTCATTCAGCGTCCGCACCAGCGCTTGCGTATCGCCGTGCGTGGCGATGACCCGGCGCGCTCCCGTTTCATGGATCGTGCGCAGCAGGTCGGGCCAGTCCGCGTGGTCCGACACGACAAAGCCGCGGTCCACGTTGCGGCGGCGGCGATTGCCGCGCAGCCGCATCCATCCCGATGCAAAACCGTGCTGCGCCTTGCGGAACCGCCGCAGCCAGGGGCTGCCGGCAGCGGAAGGCGGCGCCAGGACCAACGCGCCAGCAAATCCCGTACCTGGCTCGGCGGACGCGCCGCTCGCGTCCATGACCAGGCGGGTCTCGGCCATCTCAATGCCCGCGCGCCGGTAAACATCGACCCCCGCGGCAATCGCGCCATGCAGGTAGACGGGACGGTCGATCACCGGCTTCAGCTCCGCCAGCACCCGCTGCGCCTTGCCCAGCGCATAGCAATAAAGAATGGCGGCCTCGCCACGCGCCGCGCACTGGTCGCGCCATTGGACGATGTCGCGCGCGACATCGGCGGCGCTCGGCCAGCGGTAGATCGGCAGCCCGAAGGTGGCTTCGGTAATGAAGGTATCGCAGGGGACCACCTCGAACGGGCTGCAGGTGGGATCGGGCTGGCGCTTGTAGTCGCCGGAGACCACCCATACCTGTCCTTCGGCCTCGATGCGGACCTGGGCCGAGCCCAGGACATGGCCGGCGGGATGCAGGGACACGCGGGCATCGCCCAAGACGAAGGCGTCGCCGTAGCCATGGACGCGGTAGTCCTGATCGCCAAGACGCCATTGAAGGATCGGAAGCCCTTCCGCGCTGGTGTGATAGCAGCCCATGCCCACGCGCGCGTGGTCGCCGTGGCCGTGGGTCAGCACGGCGGCATCCACGGGTTTCCAGGGATCGATGTAGAACCGACCGGCAGGACAATACAGGCCCTCCGGACGCAATTGCACGATGTCTCGCATGGCGGACTCCCGAGCCGGGCGCGCGGCGATGGCCGCGCCGCAGTTCAACCGTTATACCGCGAAGCCCGCGGCGCGCGGCGCGGCCGTCGACACCACGTGCAACCGTCCTGGAAGCCTTCTGATGTGCAATGTAAAGTTCAGTTTCAGACGCCGGGAGCGATAACCAGTAGCGTCAACAGCGGATCCCATATCCGCCCGCCAGCACGCCCGACGGGGAACCCGCAACCGTCAAGGAATACTACGTGTCTGAACGCCCGCCAGCCTCGCTTCAAGCGGACCCCATGGCTTTTCTTGCCGGCGGCGGCGAGACCGGTGCGCTCATCCGGACGCATGACTGGTCGGATTCCGGGCTGGGCCATCCGGCCCAATGGCCCCAAAGCCTGAAGACGGCGCTACGCATCATGCTCACATCGCGCCAGCCGATCTGGGTAGGATGGGGGCCAGACCTGATCTTCTTCTACAACGATCCCTACAAGTCCATCATCGGCGGCAGGCATCCCGCCGCCATGGCGCAGCCCACGCGCCAGGTGTGGAGCGAAATCTGGGCGTACATGGCCCCCTTGCTGCGGACCGCGATGACGGACGGGACAGGCACCTACGAAGAGCAGAAGCTGCTCATCATGGAACGCAATGGGTATCCGGAAGAGACCTACTACACCTTCTCTTTCAGCCCGGTGCCGGGCGACGACGGCTCCCTCAGCGGCATCATCTGCGTCAACAGCGACGAGACGCGCCGCGTCACGTCCGACCGCCAGCGCAATCTGCTGCGCGAGCTTGCGATCGCCATGCCCCAGTCGGCCACGTGGCGGCAGGCCTGCGAACTCAGCGCGCGCGCGCTGGCCGTGAATCCCCATGACATCCCGTTCGCGATGCTTTATGCGGTCGAATCGGGCGGCGAAACGGCCGAACTGGTGGGCGCCTGCGGCATAGAACCCGGGACCGCGGGCGCGCCCTCGGCCCTGGCGCTGGATGGCGCGGCATGGCCATGCGGGGACGCGCTGCGCGCAAACGCGCCGATGCTGGTCAAAGACCTGCCGGTGGGGCTTCATGGGCAATTGCCGCAGACCGTGTGGAACCGGCCCGCCAGCCAGGCCGTGCTGGTTCCCATCCTGCCCTCGAGCGAAGGCGAGCCCGTCTGCCTGCTGATCTGCGCGCTCAATCCCCTGCGCCTGTACACCGACGACTACCGGGAATTCCTGATGCTGGCCGCCGCGCAGATCGGCACCTCCATCCGCTTTGCCCGCGCCTATGAGCACGAGCGTAGCCGGGCGCAGGCGCTTGCCGAGATCGACCACGCCAAGACCGCCTTCTTCTCGAACATCAGTCACGAATTCCGCACGCCGCTCACCCTGATGCTGGCGCCGCTGGAAGACATGCTGGCCGACACCGGCCTGCCGCCCCGCTTGCGCTCCACCGTGGAGATGACCAGCCGCAATGGCCTGCGGCTGCTCAAGCTGGTGAACACGCTGCTGGATTTCTCGCGCATCGAGGCCGGACGGGTGCAGCTCGACCCGCGTCCCACCGATGTCTCGGCGCTCACCGCCGACCTGGCGTCCCTGTTCCGGTCGTCACTGGAGAAGGCCGGCCTGTCGCTCGTCATCGACTGCCCGGCCCTGCCGCGCGCCGCGATGCTGGACCGGGACATGTGGGAAAAGGTGATCCTGAACCTGCTGTCCAACGCCTACAAGTTCACGTACCAGGGCGGCGTACGCGTCGCGGCGCGCGTGGCGCCCGACGGCGAAACCGCGATCGTCGAGATTTCCGATACCGGCGTGGGCGTGCCCGCAGACGAGCTGCCGCGCATATTCGACCGTTTTCATCAGGTCGAAGGCTCGCAAGGGCGAAGCATGGAGGGCAGCGGCATCGGCCTGGCCCTGGTCCAGGAATTCATGCGGCTGCAGCGCGGTTCGGTTGCCGCCGCCAGCACGCCGGGCGTGGGTACGACGTTCACGCTCAGCCTGCCTCTGGGACCTGTCCTGGACACCTCGGCGGCGCTGCCGGCCGCTTCCGCTCCGCCGCTGGCGCGCGCCTATGTCGACGCGCCGGATCCGGCCGCCACATCCGCCGGAACCGGCGCGCGGCCCACGGTTGCCGCGGCCGGCACCGTCCTGGTCGTGGACGACAACGACGACATGCGCGCCTACATAAGCCGGGTGCTGGGCAGCGCGAACTACAAGGTCGACACCGCGCCCGATGGCCAGTCCGCGCTGGCCCACGCGCGCAAGCACCGCCCCGACCTGGTCCTATCCGATGTGATGATGCCGCGGCTGGACGGATTTGGCCTGCTGGCTGCCCTGCGCGAAGACCCCGCGCTGCGCACCGTTCCCGTGCTGCTGCTGTCGGCACGGGCCGGCGAGGAGGCCTCGGTCGAAGGACTGCGCGCCGGCGCCGACGACTATCTCACCAAGCCATTTTCCGCGCGCGAACTGCTGGCCCGCGTCAGCAGCAACCTGCGCCTGAACGCGCTGCGCCAGGAAACCGCCAAACGCCTGGCCGACGAGGCCCGCACGCTTGAAATACTGAACGGCATCGGCTCGGTCGTGGCGGCGGAACTGGACATGGCCAAGGCCGTGCAGGCGGTGGTGAACGCCGCCACGGAGCTGACCGGCGCATCCATGGGGCTGCTGTCCTATCCCGCCGACCGCAATTCGGCGCCCGCCACGGCGCCCAGAGTGGCCCACTCGGGAACCATCCCGGCGGCGCCGCTGACCGCCGCGCGGATCGCGGCGTGGCCGGTGGGCGCGGGCGTACTGCGGCACGACGACCTGATGACACAGGGCATCGTGCTGCCGGGCCTGAAGCCGCCGCCCGCCGCCGCGCGCAGCTACCTGTCCGCGCCCGTGCGTGGACGCGATGGCGCGCTGCTCGGCCACTTGTACCTGACTCACCCGCGCGCGCGGGTCTTCGACGCGCGGGCCGAGCGCCTGATTGGCGGCATCGCCGCGCAGGCGGCCATCGCCATCGGCAACGCCTTGCTCTACCAGGCCGCACAAGAAGAAATCGCCGAGCGCGCCCGCGCCCAAGCGGCGTTGCGCGACCTGAACGGCACGCTGGAACTGCGCATCGGCCAGGCCATCGCGGAGCGCGACCGCCTGTGGAAACATAGCGACGACCTGCTCGTCATCGCGGATGGGCAAGGACGCATGCTGCGGTTCAGTCCTTCCTGGACGCGGCGCCTGGGCTTTCCGGAATCGGCCCTCGCCTTCCAGCGCTACGACACGCTGATCCACCCCGAAGATCTGCCACAGGCGCAAGCGCAGCTCGCCGCGCTGCGGACAAGCTCGCGCAGCCTGCGCGCCGAACACCGCGTACGCACGGCCCAGGACGAATGGCGATGGCTGGCGTGGACGTGGTCGTTCGACGCCGAGTCGGACAGCATCCACGGCGTGGGCCGCGACATCACGACGGACAAGGCGTCCGCCCAGGCCCTGCACGAAACCGAAGAGGCGCTGCGCATGGCGCAGAAAATGGAAGCGCTGGGCAAACTCACGGGCGGCGTCGCCCACGACTTCAATAATCTTCTGCAGGTCATCGGCGGCAACCTCCAGCTTCTCAGCCGCGGCCTGACCGGCGACGAGCGCGCACAGCAGCGCGCGCAGCATGCGCTGGCCGGCGTCGAACGCGGATCGAAGCTGGCCTCGCAACTGCTCGCCTTCGGCCGGCGCCAGCCGCTGGCCCCTAAAGTCGTCAACCTGGGCCGGTTCCTGCGCGGCTTCGACGACATGCTGCGCCGGGCCATCGGCGACGGCGTCGAACTGGAAACAGTGGCCGCCGGCGGGCTGTGGAACACGCTGGTCGACCCCAACCAGGTCGAGAACGCGCTGCTCAACCTGGCGATCAATGCCCGCGACGCCATGGAAGGACACGGAAAACTCACCGTAGAGGCCGGCAATGCGTCGCTCGACGACGACTATGCCACCCGGCACGCCGAAGTCCGGCCCGGCCAATATGTCATGCTGGCCGTCAGCGACACGGGCTGCGGCATGGACAAGAATCTGGCCGAACGCGCCTTCGAACCGTTCTTCACCACCAAGCCGGAAGGCCAGGGAACCGGGCTGGGGCTGAGCATGGTCTACGGCTTTGTCCGGCAGACCGGCGGCCACATCAAGATCTACAGCGAGCCCGGCATCGGCACCACGGTACGGCTGTATCTTCCCCGTGCGAACCAGCCCGAGGACCGCATCACCGAACTGGACACGGCCGACGCCGAGGGCGGAGACGAGACCGTCCTGGTGGTGGAAGACGATGAAGATGTCCGGCTCACCGTCGTCGACATGCTGGCGGACCTGGGCTACCGGGTGCTCAAGGCCCGCGACGCGCAAAGCGCGATGTCCATCATCGAAAGCGGCGTCAACGTGGATCTGTTGTTCACCGACGTGGTGATGCCGGGCCCGCTGCGCAGCCGGGATGTGGCGCTGCGCGCGCGGGAACGCCTGCCCCGGCTGGCCGTCCTGTTCACATCGGGCTATGCCGACAACGCGATTGTGCACGGCGGACGGCTGGACGACGGCATAGAGCTGCTGTCCAAGCCCTATACTGCCGCCGTCCTGGCGCGCAAGGTGCGGCAGATGCTGCGCCAGCGTCCGCCGGCCCCGCAAGCGCCAGCACCGGGCCCGGCGGTTTCCAGCAAGCGCGTGCTGCTGGTGGAAGACATGGACGCGATCCGCCTGACCACGGGAGAGATCCTGGGCAGCCTGGGCCACGAGGTGGTCCAGGCGTCAACCGCCGCGCAGGCAAGCGCACAATTGCAGCAACAGCATATCGACATCCTGCTCACGGATGTCGGGCTGCCGGATGGCTCCGGCATAGCACTTGCTGTCTGGGCCCGGACCCGGCAGCCGGAACTGGCGGTCGTCTTCGCGACGGGCCGGGATGTGCTGGCGGATGCCTGCATCCAGGCCGGCCTGCACGACGCGCGTCAGTTGCTCAAGCCCTACAGCCCCCAGCAGCTGGAGTGCGTCATCTCCATGCTGGATCACCCGTCCGGCAAGGGAGCCCATGATTGAATTTCACCGAGTATTCGGAAAGGAGCAGTATGCGAACCAAGCACATTCTGACTATCGTCGTTCTGGTCGTCGTCGTTTCAGTCGCCCTGTCGGTCGTGCCCTGGTAGCGTCCCGCAGTCACCCCCATGCCGCCGCTTTCCTCCTTGCTCGACGCGACCCTGTGCGCGGTCGCTCGCCGCTACGCCTTGCCGGCGACACCGGTCTCATCCGCCGGGACACACGATCCCGCAACGGCGATCGCGCTGGTGATCGAACAGATCCGCGCGGACACGGCGCGCGGCGGCCCGCCGGACGCGGCGCTGGGGCGTCTTTTCACTGAAGCGCTGGCGCGCCTGATCCACGGCGCCGTGCACCCGCGGCATGGCGACCCTGTCTTTCAGGCCATGGTGCTGCGGCACAGGACGGCGCCGGTGCGCGAGTACGCCTCGCTGTCCGCGCATGCCGGCCAGGACCGCCGCGCCGTCCACGCCGCCGTCAATGCCATCGCCCATCCCGCAAAGCAGCAGCGCATGCCGCAGCGCCCGCACCGTGCCGCCCTGGAGCGATTGCACGCAGCGGCGGCGGTGGAATCCTGGACGGCGCTTGCCGATATCGCGCGGGAAACCCTGGCGACGCCGGAAATCCCGCAGGAACCTCCGGTCAGGCCCGCCCTCACGAAGCTGCTGGACGGCCCGGCGCTTTCGCGATTGATGCGGCTCGACGTCTTATCGCGGGATGAAAACGTGCGGCGGTATCAAGCGCTGTGGGACCGGCAAGGCCCCCGTTCCGGCAGCGCCGCCGCCGCCGCAAGCGGCTCCGCCTCGCGGCAGCGCGGCGCGGCCGTCGAAGCCATGGCCGCGCAGGCGCTCGGGGCATGGGCGCGGCGGCTAGGCGCACGAAGCGGCGGGCAATTTCGCGTGGTGACCTCGCTGCGCGTCCCCGCGGCGATACCCGGCAACGCCGAGCGCGCCAAGACCGAGTGGGATGCGGTCTTGCTGCGCCAGGCGGAACCTGCCGGCGCGACGCCGCTTTGGGACGTCTGCCTGCTGGTGGAGGCGAAGGCTTCCGTGGACGCCGCCGCCACCGACCTGCCGCGCCTGCTGCGCGGACTGCGCCTGCTGGCGCATGCCGACGGGGATGCCGTGTATCCGTTCGACAGCCAGCAGGGCACGGTGCGCTTGCGCGGCGCATCGCTGCGGGCGCTTGGGACCGCCCCGGCCGAACTGGCCAGGACGGTCCTCTATTGCTGCGATGCGCCTGCCGACGCCTCGCCCCGCCTGCTCAGCGCCGCGGGCCGGATGCAGCTACTGTCCGCGCAAGGCAGCCTGGATTTCGCCGCCCGTCTGGCGGACGGCCAGGCCGCGCAGCCGTCTGAACTTGAGCCTGTCTGGCATCAGCTGCTGGAACAGCGTGAGTGGCACGCCGTGCTGAACCAGTATCCGCTGCTGCGCCAGGCCAGGGCGCTGATGGTCCACACCGACGATCTGCTGCGCGCCGTCGACGCGGCACCGCGCCAGACGCCGTAACCCCCGCCGGCCGTCACCGCGCGGTGACGGCGTTCCTGTCCCAGTCCGCGGAATGCCGTTCGACGTGTTCCCGGATGAAATCGGCCAGCACGCGCGTGGCCATGGATGGAAAGCGGTTGGGCGCGGTGAGCAGATAGATGGCGTCGCCAACGCCCTCGGGCTCGAACGCCGGCAGCACTTCAATGAGCGACCCGCCGCGCAACTGGCTCCATACGGCGTACCGGGGCAGCAGCGCGACGCCCAATCCCGCCAGCACCGCATCCCGCAGGAACGGATAGTCGCCCGACTGCAGCCTGGGCGCGATACGAAGAATCAAGGGGTCGCCTTGCGCCTGCTTCAGGCGCAGGTCGAACCGGCGCCCGAGCGATTGCGGCGCGATCAGATCGCAGCGCCCCAGTTGCTCAATATTCTGTATGGGCCCGTTCTTCTCCAGGAATTCGGGCGAGGCGCACAGGCACCACTGGATTCCACAGATGCGGCGCGCGACATGGTCTTCGGGCGGCGACGATGTGATCTTCAGCGCAAGATCGACTTCGGCGGAGATCAGGTCCCCGATGCCGTCATTGATATGCACGCGCAGCGCGATATCCGGATAGGTGCGCGCAAAATCCAGCAGAACGGGCGCCAGGTACAGATGGCCCAGGCCGGTCGGCAGGCGGACGCGCACATCCCCCCGGACGGTTCCGTCCAGGCTGTCGATGGCCGCTTGCACCGCGCGCATTTCATCGAGCACCCGCAGGCCGTGGCGATAGAGCAATTGCCCCGCGGGCGTCAGCTCCACATGCCGGGTGGTGCGCCGGAAGAGCTGCGCGCCCAGGTCCAGTTCAAGCCGCTTCAGGCGATGAGACATGTTTGAACGCGTCATGCCGCAGCGCAGGGCGGCGGCACTGAGATTGCGCGATTCCACCATGGCCACGAACAGTCTGACCAGATTCAGGTCCGGCATATTGTCAATCATGATTCACCATTCAAGGCACAAACAGGTGGATTGTCCAATGCTGCCGGCGAGTCTAGCATCGTCCGCATTGCCCTTGTCCATGTTGCATCGCCATGCCTACCCTGCCGTTCGACCCTGCTTCCGGCCCCTATGCAGGCCTGCGTGTCCTGGACCTGAGCCAGGGGATCGCGGGTCCGTACTGCGCTCAGATTCTCTGGCAGCAAGGCGCCGACGTCGTGAAGGTGGAGCCGCCGGACGGCGACTGGGGCCGCCATGTCGGCGTCGTGCGCGACGGCCAGAGCGCGCTGTCGATCGCCTATAACGTGGGCAAGCGCGGCGTATGCGTGGATGCGCGCCAGCCGCGCGGCAAGGCCCTGCTGGCGCGGATGGCGCAACGCGCCGATGTCCTGATCCAGAATTTCCGGCCAGGCGTGGCCGAACGCATGGGCGTGGGCTACGACAGCCTTGCCGAGACATGTCCCGGCCTGGTGTATGTGTCCATCAGCGGCTACGGACCGGACGGGCCCAGCGCGAACGCGCCGGCGTCGGACTCGGTGATGCAGGCCGACAGCGGGCTGATGTTCGCGAACCAATCGCCCGCCGGCGAACCCCGGCGGATCGGCTTGCTGCTGGCTGATATCGCCACCGCCCTGTACGCGGTGCAGGCCACCAGCGCCGCCCTGTACCGGCACGCGCGCAGCGGCCTCGGCCAGCATGTGCAACTGAGCCTGTTCCAGGCCTGCGCGGCCTTGCAGGTGAACGATATCCTGGCGTTCGGCATGGCGGGCGAGCGCGCGGCGGGCGCGGTCAGCGCGCCCAATGGCGTGTTCGCCACCGCCGACGCAAGCCTGTCCGTGCTGGCGCTGAACAACGACCAGTTCGCCCGGCTTTGCCGCGCGCTGGAACGTCCCGACTGGCTGGCCGATCCGGCGCTTGCCAGCAACGCGGGGCGCATGGCGCAGCGCGAACGCCTGCATCGCGAGTTGTCCGTTCAACTGGCGGCGCGTCCCACCGCGCATTGGGTGGAGCGGCTGGCGCGCGAAGACGTGCTGCACGCGCGGGTCAGGGACTACGACAGTCTGGCCGCGCACCCCCAGGCCGCGCATATCGGCCTGCTGGAACCGCTGACTCAGCCCGGCGGCGATGCCCTGCCCTTTGCGCGCGTGCCCGGCGCGGCGGCGCCCAGGCCCTTGCAAGCCGCGCCCGAGATCGGCCAGCATACGGTGGCGGTGCTGACGGAATGGGGCATCCCCGCGCAGGACATCCAGTCCATGCTGGACGCCGGCGTGCTGCGCCAGGCGGCATCGCCGCACGGAGACCGCCCATGCGCGCCCTGATCTGCCAACGCCATGGGCCGGTCGACGGCGTCTTGCCGGGCGACATGGCGGACGCCCCCGCGCCCGGCCCCCATGAAGTCACCGTCGCCGTGGAATACGCAAGCGTCAGCCATGCGACCAAGCTGCTGATCGAAGGCCGTTATCAAAGCCGGCCGCCCCTGCCGTTCGTGCCCGGCACGGAGGCGGCCGGCCGCGTCATCGCCTGCGGCGCGAATGTCACGCGCCTGAAGCCGGGCGACAAGGTGGTGGCGCTGTCGCGCTGGGGCTGCTACGCGGAACGCCTGACCCTGCCCGAGCACACCGTCTACCCCGTGCCCGAGGACCTGCCGCTGCTGTCCGCCCTGCCCATCCCGATTTCGTACGGAACGGCCTGGTGCGCCTTGCTGTGGCGCGCGGCCCTGCAACCGGGCGACACGGTGCTGGTGCTGGGCGCCGGATCCGGCGTCGGCCTGGCGGCCGTGGAAATCGCATCGTCCCTTGGCGCCACGGTGCTGGCATGCGCCAGCACGGACGCCAAACGCCAGGCCGCACTGGCCGCGGGCGCCGCCCATGCATTCGCCGCCGACGATGGCATGGCGCAAGCCGTCAAGGCGGCAAGCGGCGGCCGCGGCGCGGACGTGGTGCTGGATGCCGTGGGCGGAGACGCGTTCGAGCGCAGCGTGCGCGCCGCGGCCGCCAATGCGCGCATGGTGTCCGTGGGCTTTGCGAGCGGCCGCGTGCCCGATGTGCCGCTGAACCTGCTGCTTGTGAAGAACATCGCCCTGCATGGTTTTTTCTTTGGCCGCTACCTGGGCTGGACGCCCGCCGACGAACGCATCGTCCACGCGCCCGCCCTGCAGCGGACCATGTCCACTTTGTTTGACTGGGCCCGCATCGCGCGGATCCGGCCAGCCGTAACGGCGATCTACCCGATCACCGGCCTTGCCGCAGCACTCGCCGCTCTGGAAAGCCGACAAGTCGTCGGCAAGGTGGCGATCACAATAACGACGGAGACAAACCCATGCACGCCATCATCGCCCGACGCGCCCGGAAGGCGCGCAGCTCCCGCCTAGCGCAGCGCGCAAGGCATCTGGCCGCCGCCGCGCTGGCCGCGGGACTCGTTTCAGCCCCCCTGGCCGCGCTGGCGGCGGACGCCGCCTATCCCGCCAGGCCGATCACCATGGTCGTGCCCTACCCGCCGGGCGGACCGACGGACATCGTGGCGCGGCTGGTGGCGGCCGAAATGTCGAAGACCATCGGGCAGAACATCGTCGTCGACAACAAGCCCGGCGCAAGCGGAATGATCGGCGCCGACCTCGTGGCGCGCGCTGCGCCGGATGGCTATACCTTCCTGGCCAACGCCTCGCTGCACGTCATCAATCCGTATATCTATGCGTCGATGCGCTACGACGCCTTCAAAGACTTCGCGCCCATCACCCAGCTCGCCGACGTGCCTCTGGTGCTGGTGGTGCCCGAGACCTCACCGGTCCGGACCGTTCAGGACCTGTTGGCGCTGGGCAAAAAGCAATCGTTGAATTTCGGCTCGGCGGGATCGGCTTCGGCGCAGCAACTTGCGGGCGAGTCGTTCAAGGTGCGGTCGGGGCTGCCGATGCAGCACGTGCCCTACAAGGGAAGCGCGCCGGCGCTGACGGACCTGGTGGGCGGCCAGATCCAGCTCATGTTCGATTCGATGCCGTCCGCGATGCCATTCATCAAGTCTGGAAAGCTGCGCGCGGTGGCGGTCACCACGGCGCGCCGCGTGGACGAGCTGGCCGCCGTGCCGACCATGGCGGAATCGGGTTTCCCGGGCTTCGACATCAGCACCTGGTACGGCCTGTGGGCGCCGAAGGGCACGCCGCCCGAGATCGTGGCCAAGCTGGCCGACCACGCCGCCCGCGCGCTCAAGCAGCCCGGCATCGTGACGCAGTACGCGGGGCTGGGCGCCAAGCCGGTGGGATCGGACCCCGCGGCCTTCGCGCGTTTCAATGTCTCCGAGGGAGAAAAGTGGCGCGACATCGTCAAGGCGGCAGGCATTACGCCGCAGTAGTGGGCGGCGCGAACGCACGGCTGGTTTTCGGCATCAGCGGCCGCGCCGGGCAGGCGCGGCAGCCGATGCCGCGCACCGCCTGCCGTCAGTGCCCAGCCGGCTTGGCGGCGGCGCCCGCCTTGTCGTGGACGGCGAATCGCCCGATCATCGTGGCGCTGGCTTCATTCAGTCCAATGACCTCCACCGCCACGCCCGCGCGCCGCAACTTGATCACCACCTTGTCGAGCGCGCCCACGGCGGAAATATCCCAGAAATGCGCGGCGGAAACGTCCAGCACGACGCGGTCGACGGCCTCCTTGAAATCGATCGCCTCCGCGAACCGTCCGGTGGACGCAAAAAATACCTGCCCGGCGTAGCGATAGGTGCGGGTGCGGCCATCGGGCGACAAGCTGGCGCTGACCTCGAACAAACGCCTGACCTTGCCGGCAAAAAACACGCCGCTCAAGAGCACGCCCACCAGGACGCCCCGCGCAAGGTCATGCGTCCAGACCACGACCACGACCGTCGCCACCATGACCACCGATGACTGCCATGGATGCGAGCGCAGGTTGCGGATGGATCCCCAGTTGAACGTGCCGATGGAGACCATGATCATGACCGCGACCAGCGCGGGCATCGGAATCTTCGCCACCAGCGGCCCCAGCACTACGATCAGGAACAGAAGAAAGGAGCCGGCGACGAAGGTGGAGAGCCGGGTGGAACCGCCCGACTTCACGTTGATGACGGACTGCCCGATCATGGCGCAGCCGCCCATGCCCCCAAAGAACCCGGTCACGAAATTGGCGATGCCCTGCCCCTTGCACTCGCGCCGCTTGTCGCTGGGCGTGTCCGTCAGGTCGTCCACGATCTGCGCGGTCATCATCGATTCCAGCAATCCGACGGCGGCCATGGTCAGCGAGTACGGAAGAATGATCCGCAAGGTCTCGAAGCTGAACGGCACGTTCGGGATCAGGAATACGGGCAGGGACGAAGGCAGTTTCCCCATGTCGCCAACGGTATTGACGTGCAGCCCGCCAAAAATGGAGATGACCGTAAGCACGATGATGGCGACCAGCGGCGACGGCACCGCCTTCGTCAGGCGGGGAAACAGATAGATGACCGCCAGCCCCCCGGCCACCATCACGTACGTCACCCAGGTGACATCGATCAGTTGGGGTAGCTGGGCAATGAAAATCAGGATCGCCAGCGCATTCACGAAGCCGGTGACAACGGACCGCGACACGTACTGCATCAGCAGATCGAGCCGCAGGAATCCGGCAAGCACCTGAATGATCCCCATGAGGACGGTGGCCGCGAAAAGATAGTCGACGCCATGCGCCTTGACCAAAGGCGCGACCAGCACCGCGACGGCCGCCGTGGCGGCCGAGATCATGCCGGGCCGGCCGCCCACCAAAGCGATGATCACGGCGATCGAGAACGAGGCGTACAGCCCTACCCGAGGGTCGACTCCGGCAATGATGGAAAAGCCGATGGCCTCGGGAATGAGCGCAAGGGCAACGACAATGCCCGCAAGAATATCGGCACGAGGACTGGCCATCCATTCGCGGCGAAACGTGGAAAGAAAAGACATTTGGCTAACCTGAAGTTAGCAAGCGATGCATCACACCGAGGGAGGTTTGTTTCGGTCTCGGAACGAGCCGTACTTCGCTTGGAGTTGTCCGAGGGATAGGCGCCCGGCCGAGCCACCCGGCGAGGCCGGGTCCACTTGTGTCGCTATTCGACGCGACGCGCATCCATTGCAGATGCGGCGAGGCGGAATTGTACACACGTTTTTGCGCATGCCAGGGGACGCGCGCCGGTCAGGCCTAGGGTTTCCCCCAGCGCCACGACGGTGCGGGCGCAGGCAAACATCATTTTTCTTATGATCGGCGCACGCGTATAACTGTCGGTTCGAAGCGTGAGCGATTTCAACTCAAGGGTCACAGGCATGAAGGCATACTTCCACGACGATCAGAAGCTCCACCACCCGCAGACGTACTTTTCGCGCGGCAAGATGCGCACGCCGCAGGAAGTGCCGTCGCGTCTGGATGGCCTGGTGCAGGCGGCCCGCAAGCTGGGCTTCGATGTCCAGGCGCCGGCCGACCACGGCGCCGGCGCGCTGTCGGCCGTGCATACGCTGGACTACCTGCGCTTCCTGCAGGATGCTCACGAAGACTGGATGAAGCTGCCGGGAGACTGGGGCGGCGAGGTGGTCTCCAACGTGTTCGTGCGCGAACCCAACGCGCTGCGCGGCGTGCTGGCCAAGGCGGGGCGCTACCTGGCCGACGGCAGTTGCCCGGTCGGCCCCAAGACCTGGCAGTCCGCCTACTGGTCGGCGCAATGCGCGATTGCCGGTGCCGAGGCCCTGCTGGCCGGCGACCGCCACGCCTACGCCATCTGCCGGCCGCCCGGCCATCACGCGCGGCGCGATGCCGCGGGCGGATTCTGCTATCTGAACAACGCCGCGATCGCCGCCCAGCGCCTGACGTCGAAATTTCCGCGCGTGGCCATCCTGGATACCGATATGCACCACGGCCAGGGCATCCAGGAAATCTTCTACGAGCGCAGCGACGTGCTCTACGTATCCATCCACGGCGACCCCGAAAACTTCTACCCCGTGGTGGCGGGTTTCGAGGACGAGCGCGGCGCCGGCGAAGGCTACGGCTACAACATCAACCTGCCCATGCCGCACGGTTCGCCGGAGCCGGTGTTCTTCGACAGGCTGGCCCAGGCGCGCCGCGCGATCGACCTGTTCCAGCCCGATGCCCTGGTGCTGTCGCTGGGCTTCGACATCTTCGAAAAAGATCCGCAGGCCATGGTCAGCGTGACAGAAGACGGCTTCGAACGCCTGGGCCGCGAGGTCGGCGGCCTGCGCCTGCCGACCCTGGTCGTGCAGGAAGGGGGCTATTACATCGAAGGGCTGGAATCCAACGCGACGCGGTTCTTCGCCGGGCTCACCGGCGCCTGATCACGGGCGCAGCGGGACGGGGCGGGCCGGGCCTGTCCGGCCGCTTCGTCGAGCGGGGCAACGGCGGCGAACGCATGAATGACATCCGGCGCATGCATGATCCAGTGTCTAATCACCGGCTCCCTCGCGGGATACAGACCAGGCTGCCCGGGCGTCCCCGCCCGGCAGTCCCGAACAACAAGACATCAGGATTTCGCACGTGTTTCATGTCATCACCGGCCTCATCGGCCTTTACGTCATCTGGCGCTTCGTCTGGCCGCTGACCTTGCCAAGAATGGGAAAGATACTGCTGGCGGCCCTGGTGCTGCTGGCCGCCGAGCACCATCTCATCACCCGAAATTTCTTCGGCACCATGGCGTCTCCCGAGGTGCCGGCCGGCATCCTGATGGCGCTGGGCTGGGCATTCGGCGCGCTGATACTGCTTGCGCTTTTCCTGTTTGCGAAGGACGTGGCGGGCCTGCTGCTGTCCGCGTTCTCGCGCCGCCATGGACGCGCGCTGCTGGCCTGCCCGCGCCTGCGCACCGGCCTTGCCGCCGCCGCGCTGGTGCTATCCGCGGTGGGCGTCTGGCAAGCGGTCCGGGTGCCGGACGTGAAGACGATCGAGGTCGCCCTGCCCGGCCTGCCGCCCGCGTTCGATGGCTTCAAGATCGTGCATTTGACCGACCTCCACGCCAGCCGCCTGCTGCAGGCGGACTGGATGCGGGCGGTCGTTGACCGGGCCAATGCACTGGAACCGGACCTGACGCTGATCACGGGCGATCTGGTGGACGGGACGCCCGAAGCCCGCGCCGCCGATGTGCTCCCATTGCGTGAACTGAGGGCGCCGCACGGCGTGGTCGCGATCCCCGGCAACCACGAGTACTACGCCGAATACGTCAATTGGCTGAAGACGTTCGACCGTCTGGGCCTGCGGATGCTGCTCAATGGACACACCACCATTGAGCTCGGTGGCCAGTCCCTGGTGCTTGCCGGCATCACCGACGCCGCGGCGTCGCGCGTGGGCCAGCCGCTGCCGGACATCGACGCGGCCCTGGCGGGCGTCCCCCCTTCAGCCACCGTCATCCTGCTGAGCCATCGGCCGGTCGGCGCGGCGCGGAATGCGCAGGCAGGCGCCCGCCTGCAGCTTTCCGGCCACACCCACGGCGGCCAGATCCTCGGGCCGCATTTGCTCACCCAATGGGCCAACGAAGGCTATGTGTCGGGCATGTACCGGGTCGGCGGCATGCAGCTCTATGTGAGCAACGGCGCGGGGCTCTGGAACGGCTTTCCCATCCGGCTGGGCCGTCCTTCCGAGATCACCCGGATCGTGCTGCGGGCGGCCCCGCCGGCCTGACACCCGTCGCTGCATTGGCCTTTCGCCCTCACGCCGAGGCGGCCGGCCCCAGCATGCTGTCCCGCAGCCGCAGCACCGACGCGCAGGACGTGTCGCGATGCGTCACCAGCGACAGGGACAGCGCACCGCCGGCATCCGCGTCGGTCAAGGGCACGAACGCCACATGCGGCGTGGAATACGCCCGCGTCACGCCCGGCACCAGCGCCACCCCCATGCCGCTGGCCACCAGGCTGACCAGCGTCTGCACCTGAATCGCCTCCTGGCTGATGCGCGGGGAAAAGCCCGCCTTGTGGCACAGCGCCAGCGTCACCCCGTTCAAGCCCGGCACCTTGGCGGGTGAATACAGCACGAAGCTTTCGGACCGCGCACGCTCCAGGGCGACCGGGCCAGCGACGGCCAGCGCATGCCCGGCGGGCACCGCCAGGATCAGGTCGTCGCGCTCGACCACCCAGGAATCCAGCGCGGCATCTTCGGCCAGCGGCCCGCGCACCAGGCCCGCATCGATTTCATTGGCGCGCAGCATCGCCACCAGCCCCACCGTGCTGTCCTCGCGCAGGTCCAGCTGCACGTCGGGGTATTGCGCGCGAAACGCCGGCAGGCAGCGCGGCAGCAGCATGTACGTGGCCGACCCGACAAAGCCCAGGCGCAGCGTGCCCCATTCGCCCAGCGCGACGCGGCGCGCCGCCTGGCGGGCCTGCTCGGTATGGAAAAGCGCGCGGCGGGCGTCGGCCATCAACGCTTCTCCGGCGGGCGTGGTGCTGACGCCCTTGGCGCCGCGCACCAGCAGCGGCACGCCCACCGCGTGCTCCAGCTTCTGGATCGACACCGACAGCGCGGGCTGAGCGATGTGCAGGGTGTCGGCGGCGCGCCGGTAGCTTCCCAATTCGGCGATCGTCACAAACTGCCGAAGTTGCCGTAAATCGATAGCCATAACAGATTCCGTATCAAGCAATACCGAAGCCATATTAGACGCGTATGTTTCGCGCCGATAGGATTCCCGCCATGACATCCTCTTCCCCCCTCCCCGCCGCCGCGCTGGACGGCGTGCGCATCCTGGACCTGACGTCCGTGGTGTTCGGCCCCTATGCGTCGCAGATACTGGCCGACTACGGCGCCGACGTGATCAAGGTCGAGGCCCCCGGCGGCGACTCCACCCGGCACACGGGTCCTTCCCAAGAGCCGGGGCTGGCCGCCATCTTCCTGGGACTGAACCGCAACAAGCGCAGCATCGTGCTGGACCTGAAACAGGCCTCGGCGCGGCAGGCGCTGTTGACGATGGTGGATCAGGCCGACGTGCTGATGCACAGCATGCGCCCGGCCAAGATGGCCGCGCTGGGACTGGACCCGGCCACGCTGTGCGCGCGCAACCCGCGGCTGGTGTATGCCGGCCTGTACGGTTTTGGCGAAGGCGGCGCCTACGATGGGCGGCCCGCCTACGACGACATCATCCAGGGCCTGTCGGGCTTTGCCGACCTGGTCGACCGCCAGACCGGCACCCCGCGCTACCTGCCCACGGTCGCGGCGGACAAGACCTGCGGGCTGATCGCCGCGCACGCCATCCTGGCGGCGCTGTTCCAGCGCACGCGCACGGGCGCGGGCCAGCAGATCGAAGTGCCCATGTTCGAGAGCATGGCGTCTTATGTGCTGGTGGAGCATTTCTACGGCAGGCATCTGGCCGCGCAGCCCGGCGAGCCCCCGCGCCAGGCCGGCTACCCGCGCGTGCTGACGCCCTGGCGCAGGCCCTGCCAGACGGCCGACGGCCATGTCTGCCTGATGCCCTACACCGATGCGCACTGGCGCGACTTCTTCAACGCCGTGGACCGCCCCGATCTGGCGCGGGACGCGCGCTTTGCCGACATCTCCGCGCGCACGCGGCACATCGAGGCGCTCTATGAACTGCTGGCGGGCGTCGTCGCCGCGCACGGCACGGCCTACTGGCTGGCCCTGTGCGAACGGCTGGAGATTCCGGCCGCTCCCGTCAACCGCCTGCAGGACCTGGAAACGGACCCGCATCTGCAAAGCGTGGACTTCTTCGTGCCGCTGCAAAGCGCGTCCGGCGCCCGCTACCGCTTCCCCCGCAACCCGGTGCGCCTGCAGGCTTCCAACGTGCCGGCCGCGATGCCCCCCCGCCTGGGCGAACACACGCTGGACGTGCTGCGCCAGGCCGGACTGGACGATGCCCAGATCCGCGCGCTGCTTGAAACAGGCGCCGCGCGCGGCGCGCCTTTCCCCACCACGGAACACAGCAAGGATTCCGCATGAGTTCAGACAACGACACCCGCGCCATCGCGCAACTCGGCCAGGGCTATTACTGGCAAGACCTGGCCGTGGGCCAGCGCTTTCATACCTTCCGCCGCACGGTGACCGAAACCGACATCGTGAACTTCATCAGCGTGACGGGCATGCTGGAGACGATCTTCATCGACGCCACCTATGCGCACGGCGCCATCCAGGGCCGCCCCGCCCCCGGCGGGCTGACCTACGGGCTGATCGAAGGCCTGATCATGCAGGGAATGGTGCAGGGAACCGGGCTGGCGCTGCTGGAAGTCCACAAGAAAATGCTGGCGCCCGTGGTGGCGGGAGACACCATCTGGGCGGAAATTGAAGTCACCGGCGTGCGCCCGACGTCGCAGCACAACCGGGCGGTCGTCACGTCCGCCATCGAAGTCCGCAACCAGCACGGCAAGCCGGTGATGGCCTACACCGCCACGCGCATGCTGGCCGGCAGGCCAGACTAGAACCCGTTCGGCCGGCGGAACGCCCCGCATCGAGGGCGCCGCCGGCCGAACCTATTCCGCGGCACCCATAAAACACAAGGAGACAAACCATGAAGAAAGCACTGCTGGCGGCCAGCCTGGCCGTCCTGGCGCTGGGAGGCGCCGCCGGCGCCCAGGCCGCCTGGCCCGAGCGGCCCATCACGATGGTCGTGCCCTTCCCGCCCGGCGGGCCGACCGATCTGGTGGCGCGCGTGCTGGCCAAGCAACTGACCGATCAACTGGGCCAGACCGTGGTCGTGGAGAACAAGGGCGGCGCCAACGGCAACATCGGCATGCAGTATGCGGCGGGCGCCAAGCCCGACGGCTATACGGTGCTGTACAACACGTCGTCCATCGCGCTCAGCCCCAATCTTTATCGATCCTTGGCGTTCGACCCGGTCAAGGACTTCGCGCCGGTTTCAAGCACGGCGGTCATCCCGCTGGTTTTGCTCGTCCACCCGTCGGTGCCCGCGGACAACGCCGCGGCGTTCGTCGAGTACGCGCGCCAGCATCCCGGCAAACTGTCGTACGGGTCGGCGGGCGCGGGCAACGTCACGCATCTGGGCGCCCTGCTCCTGCTGCGTTCGCTTCAGATCGACGCGGTGCACGTGCCCTATCGCGGCAGCGCGCCCGCCATGACGGATCTGGTCGGTGGACAGGTGCAGGTGATGACCAACACGCTGAATGATTCGCTGGGCTTCATCCGCGAAGGCAAGCTGCGCGCGCTAGCGGTCACCAGCCCCACGCGCAGCGATCAGCTTCCCAATGTGCCCACGGTGGCGGAAACGGTGGCCCCGGGCTTCGGGATGGGCGCCTGGCAGGGCGTGGTGGCGCCAGCCGGAACGCCGGCGCCCGTCATCGAAAAGCTGAACGCCGAAATCCGCCGCGCCCTGCAATCCCCGGAGATGCAAAAACAGCTCAAGGCGCAAGGCGCCCAGGCGCTGGGATCGACGCCGCAGGAATACGCCGATTACATCAAGAGTGAAATCAAGCGGTGGGGTGAAGTGGTGAAGGCGGCGGATGTGAAGCTGGATTGAAGGCCCAGGCCTCCGGGGTGCGGCAAGCGGGCGTAGCGTGCGCGGCGTGGGGGCCCTATACAGCCGCCCGCCGCCGGGCCGCCCCAAGGCGGGGCGCCGCCCCCTCGGGGGGCAGCAAGCACGCGTAGCGTGCGCGGCGTGGGGGCCACCAATCCTACCGTCCAGCTGCCTTCGCGCTAATCCCGTTGGCCACGCCCATGTCGGTCTTGGGCACGTCGCGGATCAGCACGCGCACGTCTTCGCCGGAAATATCGATGCTGGCGCACACCGCCTGGTTCAGGGCGGCGATCAGGGCGGCCTTCTTGGCCTCGTCGCGGCCTTCGATCAGGGCCACGTCCACGCGCGCCATGCGCTTGCCGATTTCGCCGGCCACGATCACGTGTTCGGCAGGCACTTCCTGCAGCACGATACGCACGCTGGGCAGCGGCGCGGCGATGCTCTCGACCACGGCATTGGATGCCGCCTTCAACAGGTCGGCCTTCTGGGCGGCCGAATGGCCTTGCAGGATCTGAACGTTCAAAATGGGCATGGCGGTATCCGATTTTCCGAAATGGGAGAAGCAGGCCGAACCGGCCGGCCAGTCATCATATCGTGACTCTGCCCGCGTGCAAGCCTGTTGCACGCGGGCAGAGTTTCCTCGGCGCGGGCCGCAATCAGGCGGCTTCGCCCCGGTGTTCCGGCACGGGTTGCGCTTCCAGTTCGGCGCCCTCGGCAATGGCCGCCGGCTCGGTCAGGGCCGGCGTCACCAGCTCCACCACCTTCTTGCGCGACAGCATGCCCAGGAACTCGTCGTCCTCGCCCGTCACCGCGACCGGCTGGTCGCTGTGCACCAGTTGCGCGAGGACTTCGCCCAGGCCCGCCGTGGCGGGCACCGAGGCCAGGTCCTCGACAAAGCGCGACACGTCGCGCGCGCCTTCCTGTATGGCCTGCTCGGCGGCCTTGGCCGTCAGCACGCCGGCCAGGCGCTTGCCGTCCAGCACCGGCGCATACTCGTAGTTCAGCGCGTTCATGCGGTCCATGGCGTGCGCGGGGCGCGAGCGCATGGTCAGCGTCAGGCGCGCCGGGTTCACGGCGTGCGTGGCGTTGAGCACCTTGGTGCGGTTCACGTCCTGCAGGAACGACTGCACGTAATCGTTGGCCGGATTCAGCAGGATGTCTTCCGGCGTGCCTTCCTGCACCAGTTCGCCGTCCTTCAGGATGGCGATGCGGTTGCCCAGGCGCAGGGCTTCGTCCAGATCATGCGTGATGAACACGATGGTCTTGTTCAGCTTGGCCTGAAGCTGCAGAAGCTGGTCCTGCATTTCGCGGCGGATCAGCGGGTCCAGCGCCGAGAAGGCTTCGTCCATCAGCAGGATTTCGGCATCGGTGGCCAGGGCCCGCGCCAGGCCGACGCGTTGCTGCATGCCGCCGGACAACTGGTGGGGATACTGGTTTTCGAAGCCGGACAGGCCCACCTGTTCCAGCCATTCGCGCGCGCGCTTCTCGCGCTCGGCCTTGCCCACGCCCTGAACGGTCAGGCCGTAGGCGGCGTTGTCCAGCACCGTGCGGTGCGGGAACAGCCCGAAGCGCTGGAACACCATGCTCATCTTCTTTTGGCGGAAGACTTCCAGGTCGCGCTTGTTCAGGCTGACCACGTCCACTCCATCCACCAGGATGTGGCCCGAGCTGGGTTCGATCAGGCGGTTGAAGTGGCGGATCAGCGTGGATTTGCCGGAACCCGACAAGCCCATGATGACGTAGATGCTGCCCTCTTCGATGGACAGGCTGATGTCGCGCAGGCCCAGCGTGTGGCCGCTTTCGGCCAGAAGCTGTTCCTTGCTCATGCCGCCCTGGGCGGCTTCCAGCCATTTCTTCGGGTGCGATCCGAAGACCTTGTAGATGTTCTTGACCTCGATCTTGCTCATCGCTGGCCTCCCATGCGCATGCGCTGTCCATACGATTGCGTGATCCGGTCGAACAGCACGGCCAGCACCACGATACCCAGTCCTGCCAGCAGGCCGCGGCCCACTTCCAGACGATTGATCCCCAGCAGCACCTCATAGCCCAGCCCGCGCGCGCCGATCATGGACGCGATCACCACCATCGACAGCGCCATCATCGTGGTCTGGTTGATGCCAGCCATGATGTTGGGCAGCGCCAGGGGCAATTGCACACCGAAGAGCTGCTGGCGCGGGTTGGCCCCGAAGGCGCGCGAGGCTTCCAGCACTTCGCGGTCGACCAGGCGGATGCCCAGGTCGGTCAGGCGGATCAGCGGCGGGACGGCGTAGATGACGGTCGCGATGATGGCGGGAATCTTGCCCAGGCCAAACAGCATGACCACGGGGATCAGGTAGACGAAGCTGGGCATGGTCTGCATTACATCCAGCACCGGCAGCATGACCGAACGCAGCCAGTTGACCCGCGCCATCAGCACCCCTAGCGGAATGCCGATCACCACGGACAGGCCGGCCGCCATGATCATCAGCGCCAGCGTCTGCATGCCGGCGTCCCACAGGCCCAGCACGCCGATCACGCACAGAAGCGCGCCCATCGCCAGGCTCAGGCCGACGCGGCGGCTCACGCCATAGGCGATCGCGATCGTGACGGCGACCACCGCCCACCAGGGCGAGTTGCGCAGCAGTTGCTCCAGCCACACCAAGGCATGCAGCACAGGCTGAGACAGCGTCTCCAGCGTGTCCGCGTAGTTGGTGACCAGGTGATCGACAAAGCCGTCGATCGCCCCCCGTACCTGACGGGCGGGAATAATTTCAGGAAACATGTATTCGACTCCATTCTGGCGCGCTCGCCGCCCGTGTCGCCACCGGGCAACCCGGCACAACGGAAAACAACGAGACTGAAACAGGTGTCCGGCACTTCGACAGGCCGTCGCGGACGGAGGCCAATCTCACGGCAGTGTCGAACGCCGGGGAAGTTGCCACCGGGAGTGGCGGCACAAGCGCGCTTGACTGGCCGGACGCGAGCGTCCGGCCGGCGGCCATCCTGGCATAGCGGCCCGGCCCCACGAAGGACCGGCACGCGCCACTGCGGCGCGCGGCCAGGACCGCAGTACGTTACAGCGCGCTTTGGACGCGCCCGGCGACGTCGGCGGAGACCCACTTGGTCCAGACGTCGGGCTTGTTTTTCAGGAACCACTTGGCCACGGCGTTGGAATCGTCACCGGACTCTTCCATGTGGGCCAGCGTTTCATTGATCACCGGCAGCGGCACCGAGACCTTGGACAGGAATTCGGTGAGCTTGGGGGCTTCCTGCGAGAACTTGGTGTTCACGGCGGTGAAGACGGGATTGTCGGGATAGGCGCTGGCCTCGGGCTTGGCGCACTTGCTCGACGTCAGGCACTTGTGCTTTTCAGCATCGTAAGGCGGCATGTCCAGCTTGACCAGGTCCATCGCGCCGACCAGCGGCGTGGGCGACCAGTAATAGAAGACCACGTTCTGCTTGCGCTTGTAGGCCGACATCAGGGCCGCCTTCTGCGCGGCGCCCGTACCCGGCGAGTACAACGTGTAGGTGTCGTCCAGCTTCAGGGCGTGGAACAGGTTGTTGCTGGTCACTTCGCAGCCCCAGCCCGCCGGGCAGCCGTAGAACCGGCCCTTGCCGGGCTCTTCCGGATCCTTGAATTCGTCCTTGAACTTGGGCAGATCGGCCGCGGACTTCAGCTCGGGCAGGCGCTCGGCCGTGTAGCGGGGGATGTACCAGCCCTCGGCGCCCATGTACAGGTCGCCGATGCGCTTGACCTTGCCGGTCTTCTCGGCGCGGTCCCAGGGATCGGCCACGCTGTTCAGCCAGATCTCGGTATTGATGTCCAGGTCGCCGCGCTCAAGCGCGGCCAGGGCGGGCAGGGTCTCGGTGGGCAGGGTTTCGGTCTTGCAACCGTAGCCCTTTTCCATGATGAAACGCTCGACGTCCACGAGAACCAGGTTGGATTCCCAATTCATGGCGCCGAAGGTGACCGGCCGCTTGATTTCGCACTGAGGGGCGTCGGCGGCTTGGGCCGTTCCGGCGAACGCGAACAACACGGCCACGGCGGCCAGGGTCTTGACAGGGGTAAAACGCATTGGCTATTTGCCTCCATAGGTTCAGGCACACACGCCAGGCCGGGTTTGGCCTGGTAGTGCCATGGAGCTAAGGGGGTTGTGCGGAAGACGGGCAGAACCGCCAATACAAACCGAACACTAGCAACAAGACGGGCCGCGAAGGGTGCGGGGTCTTGCAAGACAGGAGTTCCAAAAACAATGTTTTTGAAAACCCACAGAAAGTGAACAAACTGAACGAAGAAGCCAGCATCTTAAACGAAATTGCTGTGCAACCCAACCCCACGCATGAATGAAACAGATACATCCGGGGCTCAGCGCCTAAGGGATAACCCGTATCAACAAGGGGCGAATTGCCAATTTTCCCAGGGGAAATTTGGTTCAAAAATAAAGATACATTCAGTTAATGTTTTGTTCATATTAATACATACAAGGCGTTCCAAAACGGGCCAAAAGCCCGTTTCGGACATGCGCAAGGGGGTTTTCAATCGCACTGAGGGGGCGCCACGCGCCCCCTCCCCGTCCCGCGTTGTCTAACCCCCTATTTCCGGGTCAGCGATTGCTCGTAAGGCCCCGCGTCCAGCGCGCCGGCCGGCAAATCGCCCTTGAGCGTGCCGTTGCTCTTGAATATCTGGAACTCGCGCGTGAGCGTGTCCAGGTCCGCCGCGTTCAGCGACACGCGATAGTTCTCTTGCCACAGATCCGCGAACACTTGCGCGTCCGCCTGCGGCAGATTGGCCGCCTTCTGCACCGCGCCAACCACCTCCGCGGGATGGGCCTGGCCGTACTCCAGCGCCTTGCGCAGCGCCACGATGGCACGCACCACGGCGTCCGGGTTCTTTTGCAGGTACTCGGCGCGGACCACGCCCACGGCGTTATAGGGAACGCTGTCGCTCTTGGTCAGCGTCTTCCACTGTTCGCCGAAGGTGGACAGCGTCCGCACCCTCAGGTCCTTCAACTGCGCGGTGGTGACGTTGCGCAGCGCGGCGGCGTCCACTTCCTTTTGCGCCAGGAACTGCACCAGGCGGGGTTCGTTGCCCGGCACCAGCGTGAATTCGTTTTCCTTGATGCCATGGTTGCCCGCCAGCACCGCGTTGGCGATGGTGGCCGTGGAACTGCCCGCCGGCGACATGCCGATCTTCTTGCCCTTCAGGTCGGCAAGCGATCGGATCGGAGAATCCTCCAGCACCACGAAGGATACGTTCGAGGGCTGGGTGGCCAGCACGATCTTGACGGGCACGCCATCGGTGGCCAGCGCGAACGCGCCCGCCGCCGGAGACCCGAAGGCCAGGTCGATGGCATTGGCGGCGATGGCGCGGGTTGGGCCGTTGACGTCCGAAAAATGCACGTACTCCACGTCCAGGCCCTGGTCCTTGAAGAAGCTGCCGGCCTCCAGCACGGCGCCATATCCCAGCGTAAGGCCGCTGGGCCAGTAGCCGACGCGGATTTTTTCCGCATGCGCCGGCAGCGCGGCCACGCCCCCGGCAAGCACGGCGAAGACGGCCGCGCGTTTGATCAGATGCAAGACGTTCATGATTGCTCCAGAAGTAAGTCCTGCCCCGTCACAGGACTGGCGGCAGGTGTCGATAGGTGGGGTCGGACTGATCCAATCCGCGCAGCAGCGCTTGCCACAGGCGCGGGCTGCTGCGCCCGGCGGCGCGGTCGAAGGTATCCGCCGCGCGCTGGATCGCGTCGCGCGCGGGCACCGCGACCGCCTGGCCGGTCGCCTGGATCTGCAGTTGGGCCCGGCAGGCGAATTCCAGGAAGAACATCAGCTCGAATGCCTCGCCCACGGTCGAGCCGCAGGTCAGCAGGCCGTGGTTGCGCAGCATCAGCGCTTTGTGCGGGCCCAGGTCGCGCACCAGCCGGGCGCGCTCGTCCAGATCGACCGCCACCCCCTCGTAGGCGTGGTAGCCGATGCGGTTGTGAAAGCGCGCCGCGTGCTGGGTGTAGGGCAACAGGCCATCGCGCAAGGCGGACACCGCCACGCCGGCCAGCGTGTGGGTGTGCATGACGCACACGGCATCGGGCCGCGCCTGATGCACCGCCGAGTGGATGACGAAACCCGCCCGGTTGATGCCCAGCCCGGCCGGGTCGTCCAGCAGCTCACCGTCCGGCCCCACGGTCACCAGGTTGTCGGCCCGGATCTCTTCGAACAGCAGTCCGAAGGGATTGATCAGGAACCGGTCTTCGGCGCCCGGCAGCCTTGCCGAGATGTGCGTGTAGATGAGGTCCGTCATGCCGAACTGGGCCGCCAGCCGATGGCACGCCGCCAGGTCGATCCGCATCCGCGCCCGCGCGGTCTCCAGCGATTCAGGGCCGGGCTTGGGTATCTGCGCCACCGGCGGCCTCCCAGAACACGATCTTGCGATGCAGCCAGCGCACGGTCTGCGCGCCCGCGATGCCGAAGGCGGCCAGCAGGATCACGCCGGCGAACATGGTGCTGACATTCAGGTTGACGGCGGCCGATCCGATCAGATAGCCCAGCCCCGCTTCCGAGGACACCAGTTCACCCACCACCGTTCCGATCAGCGCGAGCGACACCCCGATCTGCAGGCCGGCGAATATGTCGCCCGAGGCGGCCGGCAGCTTGACGTGGCGGAAGATGTACCAGCGCGACGCCGAGAACGCGCGGCACGCATCGATCAGGTCGGGATCCACGCGGCGGATGCCCACGATGGTGTTGATGAACAGCGGGAAAAAGCAGATAAGCACCACCAGCACCACCTTGGACGCCAGGCCGAAGCCGAACCAGACGAGGATCAGCGGCGCCAGCGCCACCTTGGGCGTGGCCTGGATGGCGACCAGCAAGGGGTAGACAAACTTCTCGAACGTGCGCGACTCCGCCAGCAGCGCGCCCAGCAGTAGCGCCAGCGCGCTGCCGATCGCGTAGCCGATCAGCGTCGCGGACACGGTGTAGCCGATGTGGCGCCAGACGGTGCCGTCCTGGAAAATGGACACCAGCGTGCGGAACACGGCGCCCGGCGTGGTCAGTATGTAGTCGGGGACCCGGAAGAAAGTCACGGAAAAGTGCCAGGCCAGCAGCACCACGGCCAGCGTGGCGAGCGGATAGAGAACAGCGGTGAGTCTTTGCATGGTTCAGCCGATGAAGTGGCGCCGAAGGTGCTCGGCGGCGGCGGTGAATGCCGGCTCGGCCAGCGTGGCCATCGAGCGCGGACGCGGAATTTCCACGCGAAAATCCTCCACCACCCGACCCGGCCGGGCCGACATGACCAGGACGCGATCGGACAGCATCACGGCCTCGGGGATGCTGTGGGTGATGAACAGCACCGACTTGCGGTCGCGCATCCAGATCCGTTGCAGTTCCAGCGTCAGGGCCTCGCGCGTCATCGCGTCCAGCGCGGCGAACGGCTCATCCATGAGCAGCAGCTTGGGATCGCGCTGCAGCATCCGCGCCAGGCCCACCCGCTGCTGCATGCCGCCGGACAATTCCCTGGGATAGTTGTCGGCGAAGTCGCGCAGGCCCACCAGGTCCAGCAGGTCCCGGGCACGGCGCACGGCCCCGTCGCCGCGCTCGCCCGCGGTCTGGCTGGGCAGGAGCACGTTGTCCAGCACCGTCCGCCACGGCAGCAGGGTGGGCTTCTGGAAGGCCACGCCGATATCGCGGTTGGGCCCGTCGACGGGCGCGCCGGCCACCTCGATATGCCCGCGCGTGGGCGCCAGCAGGCCGGCGGCAAGCTTGAGCAAGGTGGATTTTCCGCAGCCCGACGGGCCCAGGAGGGTGACGAACTCGCCCTCGCCCACGCTCAGGTCCACGCCGCTCAGCGCGTCGATGCTGCCGCGCCGCGTCTGATAGGACACCGACAGGGCCCGCGTCCGCAGCAAGGGCGCAGCCGTCATTGGGCCGCCTTGGCCTGCGCCCGCACGGCGGCGGCGTCGAAACGGCTGAACTGCGGGACGAGCTGGTTGCTGAAGATCTTTTCGACCGGAATGTTGTCGGTGTTGAACTCGCCGGCCGCGTGCATGGCGCCGACGAACGCGCGGATCACGGGCAGATCGAATTCACCCGGCACGCGGTCGGCGCCGTCGGGGCGGCGCAACGTACTGTCCATGCGCTTCTTGACCAGCACGACCGCCTCGTCCAGGTGCTTCTGGTAGTCGCCGTCCTTTGGCTTGGCTTCGGGCTGGTACTTCCAGAACGTTTCGGCGCACAGGCGCGGATTGGCGTCGCAAGCCAGCACCGCCTTGGTGTAGGCGCGCCCGAAACGGGCCAGCAGGTCGGGCTGGTCGCGCAGCGTGTCCTCGTGCGCGATGAAGCCGTTGCTGTTGATCTTCTGGAAGACCGGCGGATACGGCAGGCGGCGGACCTTCGTGCCGGTCAGCTCCAGCATCGCCGTCCAGGAGCTGTTGTAGTTCAAGGCGTCCACCCGGCCCTCCTTCAGCGCCAGGAAGCCCGAACCCAGCACGCCGACCGCCACGATGTCGACATCCTTGCCCGGCTCCAGGGATTCCTGGCGCAACAGCGCCCGCGTCGAAGGAATGGTTCCCCAGGTCAGCGCGCCCACGCCGATCTTCTTGCCTTTCAGGTCCTTGATCGTCTTGATGGGGCCGTCGGCCAGCACCGCCAGTTCCAGCTCGTTCGAGGGAATCGCGTTGTAGAAGTAGCGCACGGGCAGCGGCGTCTTGCCGGTCTCGTAGCTGGACAGCACGGGTTCCGGCAATGGCAGCCCGATGGTGACCTTCTTGGAAGCCACCTGCGGCAGCAGGGCGCCCGCGCCCTGGAACACGATGGCCTTGACCTCGATGTTCTCTTCGCCGAAGTAGCCCAGGTCCTTGCCCAGTCCATAGACGCCGCCGCTGGCGACGGTCAGGGGAATGCCCAGGGCCAGGGTGACGGTGTCGGCGGCCTGCGCGGCCGACGCGGCGGACAAGGCCAATGCGGCCGCGCCAAGGCGGGCCGGGATGCGGGAGGTTTTCATAGATTAGGAAATCCGTTGGTGATCGGTCAGGTTGAGTTCGGTATGCGGGAAACGGCCGTCAGGTCGCCGCGGCCTGGCGCAGCGCTTCCAGCGCCTGCTGCTTGAGCAGATTGCGGTCGACCTTGTTGGTGGAGGCGAGCGGCAGCGCGTCCAGGAACCAGACCCGGCGCGGATGCTGATAGGCCGGCGCGTGCGCCAGCGCATGCTGCTTGACGGCGTCTTCCGTCAGGTTGCCGGCGGCGGCCGGCACGACGAACGCCACCGGCTTGTGGCCCTTGATGTCGTCCGGCACCGGCACCACGCAGGCCTGCTGCACGCCGGCAAGCGTCTCCAGCACCTTCTCGACTTCGCCGGGAAAGATGTTTTCGCCGCCCGATACGAACATGTCGTCGTCGCGGCCGACGAAGTAATAGAAGCCCTGCGCGTCGCGGCGGAGCACATCGCCGGTGACGTAATAGCCGTCGGCCGTGATGGCGGCGCGGATGTCGGGCCGGTTGTGATAGCCCAGCATGATGCCGGGGCTTTTCACCTGCAGCACGCCCTGGTCGCCTTCCCTGCCCTGCGCATCCACCAGCCGCACCTGCACCTGGGGATGGGCATGTCCGATGGACATGTCGGGCTGCGCCAGCCCGTCCGGATGCGGACCGAACGTCACGGGGCCGGCCTCGGTGGTGCCGTAGGAATTGATCACGCGCGCCTGCGGCAATGCGCGGCGGATGGCGGCCTGCAGGGCCTCGCTGACAGGCGCCGATCCCATCCGCACGACCTGCACGCTGCTCAGGTCCGCGCTGGCCAGCAGATCCTGTTCGCGCAGCACCATCGCCATCATGGGCGGCACGGACGTGAGCCAGGTGGGCCGATAGCGCGCGATCGCCTCAATGTAGGGCCGCGCCTTGAACTGCGGCAGCAGCACGATGGCCGCCTGCCCGGCCAGCGCAAGCTGGCACAGCGCCAGCGCGTTCATGTGATACATGGGCGCGGCGATCAGGTAACGCTCGCCCGCCAGGCTCAGTCCGGCCAGACGGGTGCGCACCACCCAGAGATGGCTGCGATGCGACAGCACCACGCCCTTGGGCTTGCCGGTGGATCCGGACGTGTACAGGAAAAACGCGGCTTCGTCGGGCGCCGGCCTGATGGCCTGAAACGGCCCCGGGTCCAGCAAGGCGTCGAAGCCTGTTTCCCCTTGCCCGCCGAATTGCACCACGGGCAGATCCCGCGGCGCCTGTTCGCGCCGGGCGGCGTCGCAGAACACCAGCCGGGCGCCGCTATCCTGGATGACGAAGTCGGACAGGGCGCGCGGAAACTTGTGGTTCACCGGCACCACCACCAGGCCGGCGCGCTGCGCCCCCAGCAGCACGGCCAGGAACTGCGCGCTGTTGGCCGCCAGCACGGCGACCCGGTCCCCGCGCTGCAAGCCGCGGCGCAGCAGTCCGCGCGCAACGGCGTCGGCCAGGCTGGCAAGCTCGCCGAACGTCAGGCGCGTCTCGTTCAGGTCCTCGTCCAGCGCGATGACGGCCAGCGCGTCCCGGTCGACGTCCGGCGGAGCAAGATCGCCCAGGTTGTAGGGATGGGTGGCGGAATCGGTGCTCATGAAAAAATTCCAGTAAGGTGTTCAGGCAAGGCACGCGCGCGGCGGACCGCCGCGCCTGGCCCGCCCCTAGGCCTTGGGCGGCGAGGTCAGATAGACGCCGCGCCCGCTGGCCAGCAGCACGCCCTGCGCATCCTCGATGCGCGCCTCGGCCACGGACAATTGCTTGCCGGCCTTGACCACCTTGCCGCGGATGGTCAGATCGCCCTGGATCGCCGGACGGTGATAGTCCACGCGCAGGTCCACCGTCGGCACGCCGCGCCCCGTGTAGGACACCAGCGCCCAATCGGCGGTCAGGTCGATCAGCGCGGCAAGAATGCCGCCATGCGTGTATGGATTGTCGGGATTGACGGCCCATTCTTCGCGCCAGGCGGCTTGAAGCACGATCTCGCCTTCTCCGACCGAAAGGACCTTCAGGCCCAGCCACTGGTGGTAGGGGCTGCGCAACAGCCGCGCCTGGATGTCGGCGGCGGCGGGCAAATTCTGTTCAGGCATGTTCGGGTTTCCGGATGGGGTTCAGGGAGCAACGACGATCTTTCCGATGACCTTGCGGTCGCGGATGGCGGCAAGGCCTTCGGCCGCCTCTTCCAGCGGCACGACGCGATCGATCAGCGGCGCGATCTCGCCCCGGTCGATCAGGTCCAGCAAGGCGCGCAGGTCCTCGTCGTAGAAGCTGTTGGATCCCTTGACGGTCAGCTCGAAGCTCCAGATGTAGCGGAGGTCTTCCTTGGGGTCGTAGCCGGCCGTCGCGCCGCAGGTCAGCAGCGTGCCGCCTCGCCGGATGCAGCGCAGCGACGGCACCCAGGTGTCTCCACCGGTGAAGTTCACCACCACGTCAACGCCGCCCTCCGTGCCGCGCCGTTGCGGCTTTCCATACTTCTGGATGGCCCATTTGGAGAAGTCGGTCTCGCGGTAGTCGACGACGTGGTCGGCGCCGATCTCGCGCAGCCGGGCCAGCTTGTCCGCGCCGCTGGCGCAGGCAATCACTTCGGCGCCCAGGCGCTTGGCCAGGATGACGCTGGCCGTGCCCACGCCGCCGCTTGCGCCCAGGATCAGGACCTTGTCGCCGGCCCGCACCGTGCGGTGCGTGACCAGCATGCGGTGCGCGGTGCCGTAGGCCACGGGCAAAGCCGCGGCCTGTTCATACGTAACGTTGGCCGGCAGGGGAATCAGTTGCGCGGCCGACACCAGGCAGTACTGCGCCATGCCGCCGTCCAGCATTTCGCCCATCAACCCCTTCTCGCGGTTCAAGGGATTGACCAGCACGCGATCGCCCGCCTTCCAGCCCTCTACGTCCGCGCCGACCTCGGCGATATCGCCCGCCAGGTCCAGGCCGATCACCACGGGCAGCGGCACCTTGATGCCCGGCATGCCCTGCACCGTGAAGACATCGTGATAGTTAAAGGACGAGGCGCGCACGCGCACCACGACATGGCCGGGAATCGCCTGCGGCACAGGCTTGTCATGGACGACCGACAATTGGTCCAGGCCGCCGTGCGCGTTGAGCACGAGCGCCTTCATGGTTTGGGACATACGTATGGATCCGTGAGTGAAAAAAGGGGGTTGCGGGCGTCAGTCCGCCGCGGCGCGGCGCCAGCGGAACAGATGCGTTTCCAGCGGCTTGAGCACGCAGAATTCGATCAGCACCATCAGGCCGACCAGCGTGATCGTCCAGGCGAACACCTGGTCGGTCTGCACCAGATCGGCCGCCTGGCGCAGCCGGTAGCCCACGCCGTTGGAGGCGCCGATGGTTTCTGCGACCAGCGACACGCGCCAGCCGAAGCCAAAGGCCAGCCGCGCGCCCGAGAAGAAATCGGGCAGGATGGTGGGCAGATAGATCTTGCGCAGGATGCGCAGCGGAGACATGCGGAAGCTCTGCGCCAGTTCGACCAGATCGGCCCGCACCGACCTGGCGCCCTGCCAGACGTTGGTCAGGATCAGCGGCAGGGCGGTCATGAACACCACGAAGATGGTCGTGGCGTTGGAAATGCCGAACCAGATAATGGCGAAGATGGCCCAGATGGCCGACGAGATCGTGTTGGTGACGGCAAGCACGGGTTCGAAGAACTCGCCCAGCTTGCGGCGGCTGCCGAACAGCAGCCCCAGCGCGGTGCCGGCGACGGCCGCCAGCGAGAACCCGGCGATGACGCGCCAGAACGTCACGCCCAGGTCGCGCCAGAACGTGTCGCTGGCCAGCAGCCTTCCCAGCGCATCGGCCACGCGCACGGGACCCGGCAGGATATAGGCCGGCACGCCGCGCGCGGCGAAGGCCCATGCCGCCAGCAGCAATGCCAGCAACAGCAGGCGGCGGCCGGCATTGCCGCCCATCACGCGCCAGGGCGATGCGCGCCCGGCGGAAGCTAACGACTGGCTCATGACGCTACACCAGCACGCGAAGCTGACGGATCAGCTCGGCGACCTCGGGCATGGACGGCGATCGCGGCCGCGCCAGCGTCACCGGCGCGATCTCGCGGATGCGGCCCGGCCGCGGCTGCAGGATCACCACCTGGTCGGCCAGCACGATCGCCTCTTCGACGTCATGCGTCACGAACACGACGGTCATGCCGCGGCTGGCCTGGATCGCCAGCAGTTCCGCATGCATCTGTGCGCGGGTGCCGGGGTCCAATTTGGAGAACGGTTCGTCCAGCAGCAGGATGCGCGGCTGGTTGACCAGGCTGCGGGCCAGCGCCACGCGGCTGCGCATGCCGCCGGAAAGCTCATGGGGATAGGCGGATTCGAATTCGGCGAGGCCCACGGCCGCAAGCGCTTCCCTGGCGCTCGCGCGGCGCTCGGCGCGCGGCAGCGAGCCGGCCTCCAGGCCGAAGCAGACGTTGTCTCTTGCGGTTCTCCAGGGCAGCAGGCGGTCGTCCTGAAACAGATAGCCGACGGCGCGCCAGTCCGCGTAGGCCGCCGTGCTGGCGCCTTCCACCAGGATGGCGCCCTCGTCCGGATGCGCCAGTCCGGCGATCAGATTGAGCAGCGTGCTCTTTCCGCAGCCCGACGCGCCCAGGACCGCCACGACCTGCCCGTGCGGAATGTCCAGGTCGATTCCATCCAGCACATGCAGGGGCGCATCGTTGCGGCGTGCGTAGCGCTTGGACACGCGCCTCAGGGAAATGGCGGCGGAGGCGGGCTGGCGTGCGGACGGCAGGCGATGGGTGTGATGGATATCGGACAGATCGGTCATGTATGGCTTTTTCGACGATGCTGTCCGCGCATTGCTTGCGGCGGAAAAACAGCATGCCCTGCAGCTTATGCGTCGGGCACATGCATGGGAACGACCGATTTCCCATCTGCAAATTGCGTCCGGTCCTTAGGTGGAAAACGCCTAACGCCATGCGAAAACCTTCGTTGGCGGCGCGTCCGGTCCCACCTATGTTCGTGGGCTTTCACCGCCTGTATCGGATACGCCCAGCATGTCAGCTTCCCTCGCCGTCTCCCCCGCCGTCGCCTTGATCGACGTCCCCCGCGCCATCACGCTCGCGGGGTTCAGTCCGCATTCCCGGGTCGCCCTGACACTGACCTCGCGGCAGGCGGACGGACAGGTCTGGCGCAGCCGCAATGTCTATGTCGCCGACGCCCAGGGCGCGGTGGATGTCTCACGGCAAGCGCCGGAATCCGGGGCCTACACGGGCATCGACGCCCTGGGGCCGATCTGGTCCCAGTCCCCTACGCAGGCCGACGACGGCGACGCGTCGCAAGTCCCACCGCCCGAGGGTCCGGCCGGCGCCATCCATACCCTGGCGTGCGCCAGCGACGCCGAAGGCAAACACGCAATCGCCCGCTTCGAACAGCACTACGCGGCGGACGGCGTCGTGCGCCAGGAAGTGCGCGACCGCGGCCTGGCGGGCGTGCTGTACACGCCCGCCGCGCCAGGCCCGCATCCGGCCATCGTGGTGCTGAATGGCTCCGGCGGCGGCATCAACGAAGCGCGCGCCGCCCTGTACGCTTCGCACGGCTATGCCGCGCTGGCGCTGGGGTATTTCGGCGCGCCGGGCCTGCCGGATCATCTGTCCGGCATTCCGCTTGAATACTTCGACCAGGCCTTGCAGTGGCTGCGCGGCGCGGTGCAGCCCGCCGGCGGCTTCGTCGCCGTCAGCGGCCATTCGCGCGGCGGCGAGCTGGCGCTGCTGCTGGGCAGCCTGTATCCGCAAGCCGTATCGGCGGTGATCGCCTACGTGCCCAGTTCCGTGGTGCACGGCGTGCTCAATGCCGGCAAGCCCGGCGAAGGGCGTTTCAAGCCGGCGTGGACGCACGGCGGCAAGCCCGTCCCGCACGTGTGGGAACACAACGCCGCGCAGGACTGGAGCCTCGTCGATACCCTGCCCGAGCCGCGCCGCCAGGCCCAAGCCTTCGTGCAGGCGCACCGGGACGCCGCGGCGGTCGCGCGCGCGCGCATTCCGGTCGAGCGCATCGCCGGTCCGGTGCTGTTGCTGTCGGCGGGCGACGACGGCTACTGGCCTTCATCGCAATATGCGCGCGAGGTCGCGCAGGCGCTGAAGGCGGCGGATCATCCTCACGCCGTGGAACACCTGGACTATCCGCATGCCGGCCACGCGCTGCACGTGCCGGTGGTGCCGACCACCGAGCTCTCGCGCGCGCACGCCGTGTCGGGCATCGTCCTGACCGGCGGCGGTGACGCCGCCGCCAATGCCCGCGCGAACATCGATTCGTGGGCGGCCGTGCGCCGCTTCCTGCGCGCCGCCGCCGCACAGCGCGTCCCGGCGGCCGCGTGACCGCCGTGCATGGCGCCAACACCGGTGCGCTGGCGGGGCTGACAGTCATCGAGCTCGAAGGCATCGGCCCGGCCCCGATGGCCGCGATGCTATTGGCCGACCTGGGCGCGACCGTCCTGCGCATCCAGCGCCGCGACCCGGTCGAACAGGGCATCCAGCGCGAGCTTCGATACAACCTGCTGCTGCGCAACCGCACGTCCATAGAACTGGACCTGAAGCAGCCCGAGGCCGTCAGCCTGGTGCTGGACCTGGTCGAAAACGCCGACGCGCTGATCGAGGGTTTCCGGCCCGGCGTGATGGAACGCCTGGGCCTGGGGCCCGGCCCCTGCCTGGCGCGCAATCCGCGCCTGGTCTATGGCCGGGTGACGGGTTGGGGCCAGGACGGCCCTCTGGCCCAGTCGGCCGGACACGACATCAACTATCTGGCGATCACCGGCGCGTTGGGCGCGATTGGCCGCCAGGGCCAGCCCCCGGCCCCCCCCTTGGCGCTGCTAGGCGACTTCGCGGGCGGCGGGCTGTATCTCGCCCTAGGCATTCTGGCCGCCTTGATCGAACGCGCCCGCAGCGGCCGGGGGCAGGTGGTGGATGCGGCCATGGTCGACGGCGTGGCGTCGCTGTCCACGGCGTTCTTCGGACTGGCGGCGGCAGGCGTGTGGCAACCGGAACGCGGCGCCAATCTGATCGATTCGGGCGCGCCGTTCTACGACGTCTACGCCTGCCGCGATGGGCGCTATGTCTCGGTGGGCCCGCTGGAATCCAGGTTCTTCAGGAAGCTGCTGGCCTTGCTGGAACTGCCGGAAGACCTGGCGGGCTGGCAGGCCGACCGCAAGCGCTGGCCCGATCTGCGTGCGCGGCTGGCGCAAGCCTTCTCCAGCCGGCCGCGCGACGAATGGAGCGCGCGCCTGGACGGCACGGACGCCTGCTTCGCGCCGGTGCTGAGCTTCGAGGAAGCCCCCGGCCATGCCCACTTGCGCGCGCGCGGCACCTTCATCGAGGTCGCCGGCGTCACGCAACCGGCGCCCGCGCCGCGCCTGAGCCGCAGCGCCGCGCCGCCCACGGCCCCGCCCGCGCCGCCCCTGCGCGGTGTTCACGCGCTTGCGGCATTGGGCCGCTGGCTGTCCCCGTCGACGCTGGAACGCGTCCAGGCTCAGGGACTGTTCCCAGGCGAGACCGCGTGACGCGCCCCCGCTGGCTTCGGGAGCCGGCGCGACCCCTCTGAACGGATCGCGCCGGGGCCGGGCCCTTATCCCGTGCCTTCAGCTTCCCGGATTGGCGTGGGCCGCTTCGAAGAAATACTCCTTCCATGAAGCGGCCCTGGCCTGCAGCACGCCGATTTCGTGCAGCTTGTCCGCATACACCTGCGTCTGCTGCGGACTCACCGTGAACTGGTTTTCGGGATCGTCGATGATCTTTCTGACGAAGTCCGGCGGCAGCTTGGAGCTCTGCTGGCGGATGAAGATGGCGGCGGCTTCCTCTTTGTGCGCCGGAATCCACGCGGCCGCTTCGGCGAGCGCGGCGTAGAACGCCTTGTAGGTCTTGGGATTGGCGTCGTGGAATTTCTGGGTGGTGTAGAGCACATTGAACGTCGCCGGACCGCCCAGGATCTCGTACGAGCTGATCACCTTGTGCACCGCCGGGTTGCGTGCCAATGCCTGGTAGTAGAACGGGGCGCTGGAGAAATGCGCGTTCACTTCCAGGCCGCCCGAGATCAAGGCCGTGGTGGCATCGGGGTGCGGCAGGCTGATCGAGATATCGTCGAAGCGCTTGAAGTTGTCCTTGCCGTAGCGCTTGGCGGCCTCGATCTGCAGGGTGCGCGATTGGAATCCCACGCCGGCCGCGGGTACGGCGATGCGGTCCTTGGCCGAAAAGTCGTCCAGCGTCTTCACGGCCGGGTTATTGCTCAGCAGGTAGTTGGGCAAGGAGCCCAACGCCGCCACCAGCTTCACGTTCTGCTTGCCGCGCGTGCGGTCCCACAGCACCAGCGCGGGCGGCACACCCGCCGACACCATGTCCAGCGCACCGGCAAGCAGCGCCTCGTTCATGGCCGAGGCGCCCGATATCTGCGCCCATTCCACCTTGATGTCCAGCCCGGCCTCCTTGCCGTGCTTCTCGACCAGCTTCTGGTCTTTCACCACGTCGAGGATCAGGTAGGCAATGCCGAACTGCTGCGCCACGCGCAACGAGCCCTCTGCATGGGCCGGGGCGGCAGCGGCCGCGAGCGCAATGGCAAGCAGCACCGCAACCGCGGCGGCGCGTTGCGGGCGAAAAGGTCGGAGAGACATGGGAAGGCGGGCTCCTTGGGCCGGATGGTTCGCACGGAAGATGACCGGCGATCCTAGCAATCGCGGACCCACAAGCGGAACGAACAATTTCTGCTATCCAAATAGCGTCGGGATCCATGGCGCGAGCGCGGCGAAGTCGCGCACGCAGCGTGCGCGGTCGCCCGCGCTTCCGCCTCTTCGCCAACGGCGGGCCGGGGATCTGCAAATCACCCGGCCCGGTCAGTGGCAACCACGCCCCGATCAATCCGGCGCCCGGCCCTCGTACATATAGTCCCGCCGCCACGGGTAGGAGGGGTCGGCGGGATTGTCCAGTTCATCCCCGCGCCCGGTCGCGGGCTGCTGGGCCAGAATCTGGTGCAGCGCGATCCAGCCGTGCTGGAAGGCCATCGCGCAACCCGCCAGGTACAGCCGATAGGCGCGCAGCGAGCGCTCGCCCTGCTCTCCACCCAGTATCCGTGCCGCCTCGGGCAGCCGGGCTTCGAGCCCATCGCTCCATGCCCACAGGGTGCGCGCGTAATGCGGCCGCAGGTTCTCCAGATCCAGGTCCTCGAGCCCGCCGTTGGTCAGGGCTTCCATCACCACGCTGATATGCGTGAGCTCGCCGCCCGGGAAGATGTACTTCTCGATGAACTCGCCCATGCCGTTGCCCAGCTCCGGGTTGTACACACCGGCCGCGGTGATGCCGTGGTTCATGATCAGCCCGCCCGGCTTGAGCAGCCGGCGCAGCTTGGCGAAATAGCCATTCAGTTGGGCACGGCCCACATGCTCGAACATGCCCACGGACGCGATCTTGTCGAAGGGCGCGGACTCGTCCAGCTTGCGGTAGTCCAGCAGTTCGATGCGCACGCGGCCGCCCAGGCCCTTTTCCTGGATCAGCTTCGTCACGTACGCATGCTGGTTGCGCGACAGCGTAATGCCGGTGGCATCCACGCCGTAGCACTCGGCGGCCCACAGCAGCAGCCCGCCCCACCCCGCCCCCACATCCAGAAAGCGTTCGCCGGCGCGCAAGCGCAGCTTGCGGCAGATGTGGTCCAGCTTGGCCTCCTGGGCCTGCGCCAGCGTCATGCCGGGCGTCCGGAAATAGGCGCACGAATAGACGCGGCGCGGGTCCAGCCACAGCCCGTAGAAGTCGTCGGACAGGTCGTAATGGAATTCGATCTGCCTGGCGTCGCGCTCGGCCGAATGCCGCCACACCGACATCACCTTGCGCACCAGATCGGTCAGCCAGCCGCCGCGCGCGGCGTCCACTGGAGACCCCGGCAAAAGCGCCGACGCCACCGCCATGACGTCGCGCATGCTGCCCTCGATATCGATGCGGCCCTCTACATAGTCCTGTCCCAGCACGCCCACGGCGCCCTCGGCCAGATGGACCAGCGCGGCCTTGTCATGCGTCACGAACCGGACTCTGGGATCCGGGGGGCCGAGCACGGCGCCATCGGGCAGCACGAGCTGGACGGGGACCGGCAGCGCCTGAAGCTTGCGTTCCACAATAGACAGCAAAGGATTCATGGCGGCTCCTCCAAATACGTGAGAACACCAAAAACTCTATCGGAAAACACCTGCAATCTGCCAGTAAGGCAGCCCATGATAAAGTCGCTGGCTTGGCGCAAATCATGCAATTGCACACGCCCGCGCCCTGCCTCTGCGTTTTACCGCGACCTACATGCCCCCACCAACACAAACCTTCCGCAGTGGCCTGCCCGGTTGGCTCATTCTCATGGGCGCACTGACGGCCATCGGCCCGTTCGCCATCGACATGTACCTGCCCGCGTTCCCCACGATCGCGGCGAACCTGGGTGTGTCCCGCGGCGATGTCGAGCGCACGCTGGCGGCCTATCTGATCGGGCTGGCGATGGCGCAGGTGTTCTACGGCCCCATGGCCGACCGCTTTGGACGCAAGCCGCCGTTACTGGTCGGCCTGGCGCTGTTCATGGTGGCTTCGCTGGGTTGCGCGCTGTCGGGCTCGGTCGAGGCGCTGACCGGCTGGCGCGTCGTGCAAGCCATGGGCGGCGCGGCCGGCATCGTCATCCCGCGCGCGGTCATCCGCGACCACTACGAAACCCATGAAGCCGCGCGCGCGATGTCGCTGTTGATGCTCATCATGGGCCTTGCTCCCATCCTCGCGCCCTTGGCCGGCGGCCAGCTCCTGGCCATCACCTCGTGGCGCAGCCTGTTCTGGGTGATGCTGGCGGGCGGCGCGATGCTGATGGTCGCGGTCACCCTGATCATGAAGGAATCGCTGGCGCCGGAACGCGTGGTGCCGTTGCGCTGGAGCACCATCCTGCACAACTACCGCGCCCTGTTCGCGCACCGGGGCTTCATGGCGCACAGCCTGGCGGGGGGCTTCGGCCAGGCCGGCATGTTCGCCTACATCATCGGTTCGCCGCGTGTCTTCATCGAACTCTACGGCGTGCCGCCGCAGTATTACGGCCTGCTGTTCGGCACCAATGCGCTGTCGCTCATCATCTGTTCGCAGATCAGCGCCCGCCTGCTGCGCACCTATACGCCGCGCCAGCTCCAGCGCAACGCCCTCACGTCGCTGGCCTGCGCCAGCCTGGCCGCCGTGGCGCTGACGCTTGCGGGCTGGATGACGCTGCCGCTCCTGATGCTGTGCCTGATCGGGTACATGGGTAGCCAGGGCTTCGTGAACCCCAACTCGGCGGCGCTCGCGCTGTCGGACCAGGGCAAGCGGCTGGGCGCGGCGTCCGCGCTATTGGGGACACTTCAACTGTCCTGCGGCGCGCTGGCGGGGTTCGCCGTCAGCGCCTGGCAAACCGACAGCGCCCTGCCGCTGACGACCACGCTGGCGGCCTGCGCCTGCCTGTCCTGGATATCGGGCCGCGTGGCGCAATCGCACACTGCCTAGCCTGCCCGCTTGATTTACTTACGAATTTCGTATTAGAATCTAAGTCTTCACATGAAGTTTCCCGTGCTGGTCTACTATGCTTTGTAGTTCAGCACTCTGACCCCCAACCGCGTAGCGTCAAGAAGCGGGTGGCAGGCAGCGGGTATAAGCACGGGGCGGAAACACTCCCCCCTCATCCACTAAGACTGGGTGGCCGGACCAGGCAGCGCACAGCGCAGCCCATACAGTCCGGCGGCTAAAACCCTGTCTACCCCCACACAGCGATGCGCGGCAAGAACGACACTTAAGAGGTGCATCCATGGCACGCGTATGCCAAGTGACCGGCAAAGGCCCGATGGTGGGCAACAATGTTTCGCACGCGAACAACAAGACCAAGCGTCGCTTCCTGCCCAACCTGCAATCGCGCCGGTTCTGGGTTGAAAGCGAAAACCGCTGGGTTCGCCTGCGCGTCTCGGCCAAGGCCATCCGCACGATCGACAAGAACGGCATCGAAGCCGTGCTGGCCGAAATGCGTGCCCGCGGCGAAATGGCCTAATCGGCCTCCCCGCCAATCTACATACTAGGAGCACGACATGGCCAAAGGTATCCGCGAAAAGATCAAGCTCGAGTCGACTGCCGGCACGGGTCATTTCTACACGACCACCAAGAACAAGCGCAACATGCCCGAGAAGATGCTGATCAAGAAGTTTGATCCGGTCGCTCGCAAGCACGTGGACTACAAGGAAACCAAGCTGAAGTAATTCAGCCGGTATCCCGCGCGTCGAAAGGGCCCTGCAAATTGCAGGGCTTTTTTTATTGGCGGCGGGCGGGGATCAGAACGTTTCCGGGTGGGGCGGCGGGGCAACTATTCCATTTGCCGCATCGCGGAAGCGCATGTTTCAATTAGGCCGCCAGCCGCGGCGCCCCCTGGGCGCGCCTACGCCCGATTCCTCTTTAGCCTGCGATACTGCCATGATCCGTCCCTGCCTTACCCTGATGCGCCGCGCACTCGCGCCCGCACTTCTGGCCCTGGCGCTGGCTCCTGCCGCTCCTGCCGTCGCGAAAGACAAGGAACCGCCGATCCGCATCGGCGAGATCAACAGCTACAAGGCCATACCCGCCTTTCTGGGCCCCTACAAGAAGGGCTGGCAACTCGCGCTGGAAGAGGTCAACGCCGCGGGCGGCGTACTCGGCAGGAAGCTTGAAGTGGTTTCACGCGACGACAACGGCAACCCCGGCGACGCAGTGCGCGCCGCCCAGGAGCTGCTGGCGCGCGAAAAGGTCGAGCTATTGTTCGGCGGCTTTCTGTCCAATACCGGCCTGGCGCTGACCGACTTCGCCAAGCAGCAAGAGGTCTTCTTCCTGGCTGCCGAACCGCTTACCGACAAGATCACCTGGCAGGAAGGCAACCGCTACACCTACCGCCTGCGCCCGTCCACCTGGATGCATGTGGCGGCGCTCGCCCCCAAGGCGCTCGCCTTGCGCAAGAAGCGCTGGGCCATCGTCTATCCCAACTATGAATACGGGCAGTCCGCCGTGGCCACGTTCAAGGCGATGATGACGTCCTTCCAGTCCGACGTCGAGTTCGTGGCCGAGCAGGCCGTTCCGCTGGGGAAGGTGGATGCCGGCGCCGTCGTGCAGGCCTTGGCCGATGCCAAGCCGGACGCCATCTTCAACGTGCTGTTCGCCGCCGACCTGACCCGCTTTGTGCGCGAAGGCAACACGCGCGGCCTGTTTGAAAACCGCGCAGTGGTGTCTGTATTGTCGGGCGAACCCGAATACCTGGAGCCGCTGGGCGCCGATACGCCCACCGGCTGGATCGTCACGGGCTACCCCTGGTACGCCATCGACACGCCGGCCAACAACACTTTCGTCGAGGCCTACAAGAAGCGCTACAACGAAACGCCCAAGGTGGGATCGGTGGTCGGATACGCGTCGCTGATGTCTATCGCCCAGGGCCTGAAGGCGGCCGGCTCCGTGGACACGGAAAAGCTCGTCGACGCCTTTGCGGGGCTGAAGGTCGACACCCCCTACGGCCCCGTCCAGTACCGCAAGATCGATCATCAATCGACAATGGGCGTGTACGTGGGCGTGACCGCGCTGGAAGACGGCAAAGGCATCATGAAGGACTTCGTCTATATAGACGGCGCCCGGCTGCAGCCGCCCGACGAACAGGTCCGCAAGATGCGTCCGGCGCACTGATGAGCGTTTCCGGGCTGCTGCTGCAGCTGCTCAACGGCCTCGCGGACGCCAGCGCGCTGTTTCTGGTCGCCGCGGGCCTGTCGCTGATTTTCGGCGTGACGCGCGTCGTCAACTTCGCGCATGGCTCGTTCTACATGCTGGGCATTTACCTGGCCTGGACATTCACCCGCTACTTCGGCGATGGCGCCGGCTACTGGGCCGGCCTGCTACTGGCGGCGCTGACCACCGGCGTGATCGGCGCCGCGGCCGAACTGCTCGTGCTCAAGCGCCTGTACCGCGCCCCCGAACTGTTCCAGTTGCTCGCCACGTTTGCCCTGGTGCTCATCATCGGCGACGCCACGCTGGCCCTCTGGGGCCCCGAAGATCTCTTTGCCGCCCGCGCCCCCGGCCTTTCGGGGGCCGTCCAGATCCTGGGCCGCCGCTATCCCCAGTATGACCTCCTGCTGATCGCGGCGGGCCCGGTCGTCCTGGGCCTGCTCTGGCTCCTGCTGATGCGCACGCGCTGGGGCAGGCTGCTGCGGGCGGCGGCGGAAAACCGCACGATGCTGGCCGCGCTGGGCGTGAACCAGGCCTGGCTGTTCACCTCCGCCTTTACCCTGGGCGCCTTCCTGGCCGGCCTGGGCGGCGCGCTGGCTGCGCCGCGCGTGCCGGCCACGCTGGGGCTGGACCTGGAAATCATCGCCAGCGCGTTCGTGGTCGTGGTCGTGGGCGGCCTGGGATCGATTCCGGGCGCCTTCCTGGCGGCCTTGCTCATCTGCTCCATCAAGGCCGTGTTCGTCTTCCTGGGACAGGTGCAGATCGGCCCCTGGGTCTTCAATCTGTCCAAGCTGACGCTGCTGGCCGAATTCGCGGTGATGGCCGTGGTGCTGGTGGTGCGGCCCTGGGGCCTGCTGGGCAAGCCGCCCGCCCCGAGCTCGCACGCGGGCATGCCCGAGCGCCCCATCGCTCCGGCCGGCCCCCGCCTGCGGCTGGCCTATGGCGTGCTGCTGGCGCTGCTGGCCCTGGTGCCGGTCGCCACCCTGTACTGGCCCTATCTCAGCATCCTGATGACCGAGATCCTGATCGCCGCGCTGTTTGCGGCCAGCCTCCACTTCCTGACCGGCATCGCCGGCATGACCTCGTTCGGCCATGCGGCGTGGTTCGGCCTGGGCGCCTATGGCGCCGCGCTGCTGCTGAAGCTGGCCGCCGTGCCCATGGAAGCGGCCTTGCTGCTGGGCCCCTTTGCCGCCGCGTTCGGCGCGCTGGTGTTCGGCTGGTTCTGCGTGCGCCTGTCCGGCGTGTATCTGGCGATGCTCACGCTGGCCGTCGCGCAGATCCTCTGGGCACTCACCTATCAATGGGACGATGTCACGGGCGGCAGCAACGGCCTGACCGGACTGTGGCCATCGGCCTGGCTGGCGCAAGGCCCCGGGTTCTACTACGTCACGCTCGCACTGTGCGCGGCGGGGGTCTGGTGGCTGCGCCGCCTGGCATTCTCGCCGCTGGGCTACGCGTTGCGCGGCGTGCGCGATTCCGCCTTGCGCGCCGAAGCGCTGGGCATGGACACGCGGCGCGTGCAGTGGGCAGGCTTTGTCGCCGCGTCCTTCGCCGCGGGCCTGGCCGGGTCGCTCTACGCGTTTTCCAAGGGCAGCATCGCGCCCGACGTGCTGGCGGTGAGCCGCTCGGTCGACGGCCTGGTCATGGTGCTGCTGGGCGGCATCCAGACGCTGGCCGGACCGCTCGTCGGCGCGGCGTCGTACACCTGGCTGCAGGACGCCGCCGCGCGCAGCACCGAGTACTGGCATGCCGTGCTCGGCCTGGCCATCCTGGCCCTGGTCATGGCCTTCCCGGAAGGCCTGGCGGGCGCGGCCGCGCGCCTGCGCAGGAGACCCGCATGAGCCAGGCCGCCCCGCTGCTGCAGGTCAGCAACCTGCGGAAATCGTTCGGCGGCATCGACGCGCTCGCCGACGTGTCCTTCACGCTCGACGCCGGCCGCATGCTGGCCCTGATCGGGCCGAACGGCGCCGGCAAGTCCACCTGCTTCAACGTGCTGGGCGGACAACTGCGCCCGGACTCCGGATCCGTCCGTCTGGACGGGCGCGAACTGGTCGGCCTGTCGGCCGGCAAGATCTGCCGGCTGGGCGTGGGCCGCAGCTTCCAGACCGCCGCCACCTTCCGTTCCATGACGGTGCTCGAGAACGTGCAGACGGCCTTGCTGTCCCGCGACCGGCTGCTCTTGAACCCCTGGCGCCGCGCCGCCCGGCATGCCGCCGACGAAGCCATGACCCTGCTATCCCAGGTGCAGATGGCCAACAAGGCGGGCGAGGCCTGCGGCACGCTCGCCTATGGCGACGTCAAGCGGGTCGAGCTGGCGATGGCGCTGGCGCATCAGCCGCGACTCTTGCTCATGGACGAGCCGACCGCCGGCATGGCCACCAACGAGCGCCATGCGTTGATGCGCCTGACCCGCCAACTGGCGGACACGCAGCGCATCGCCGTCCTGTTCACCGAGCACAGCCTGGATGTGGTCTTCAAGCACGCCGACCGCATCGCCGTGCTGGTGCGGGGCAGCCTGCTGGCCGAAGGAACGCCCGCGGCGATCGCGGCGGACGAACGCGTCAAGGCCGCCTATCTGGGCACCGAAGCGCCTCGGTCCGCCTGAGCGCAAGGCGCGGCGGGGCGTGGGATCAGCCGTCGCGCTGCGGACTCTCGGGCTGGCATTCCCAGAAGATCTTGGCCTGGCATCCCGCACAGATCCCACGGTCCAGCTTGGCGTAGATGGCGTGCAGCGCCGTCGCCTTGTCCGGGAAGATATGGTCCGCGCCCAGCCGATCCAGGAACCCCGTGCGGCGCCACATGTCCAGCACCTCGGGCCGCGGCCGGTGGAAGTACAGGTCCCCGCCCATGGCGCGCCTGGCCGTCAGTTCGTCGTCCCAGACCTGGGCGCCGGCCAGGTCGATGAAGTTCATGCTTTTCGCCATCACCAGCAGATGGCGCGGCGCGCCCGGCGCCGCCCGCAGGTCATGCAGGCGCTGCGCCACGTGCGCGGCCGCGCCGAAATAGACCGAGCCTTCCATGCGCAGCAGCTTCAGCTGGGGACATTCCGGCAAGGCGTCCTGCTGATGTTCCAGCACGATGAAGCGACGGTCCAGTCCGCGCGAATCGAACCCCATCGTCCGCATCGCGGGACGCGACGTGCGGTGCAGGTAGACCATCAGCGACAACACCGTGCCCAGCAGGATCGCCACCTCCATGCGGATGGTGATCGTGGCCGCCAGGGTCGCGCCGGCGATGGCGCATTCGCCCGGCTGCGTGCGGATCAAATGCCGCCAGCGTGGAATGTCCAGCAGTGTCCAGGCCACCAGCAGCAGCAGACCAGAAATTGCCGCGTGCGGGATCATTGCCAGCAAGGGGGCCGAAACGGCCACCAGCACCACCAGCAATACCGCCGAGAACACGGACGCCAGCGGCGTCTTCGCGCCGGCTTCGTAGTTTGGAATCGACCGGTTCAGCGACCCGCAGGACAGGTAGCAGGAAAAAAAACCGCCGACGATATTGGAGAGCCCCTGCCCCACGAATTCGCGGTTCGCGTCGATGCGCTGGCCCGAGCGCGAGGCCACGGCCTTGGCGATGGAAATGGACTGCGCCAGGGCCACGATGGTCAGCGCGAACGCCAGGCTCAACAGGTCAGGCAGCGCGCGCCAGTCGATGCTAGGCACATGAAACGGCGGCCATGGCTGGGCCAGCGCGCCCAGCACCGGCACCGGCGTCCCGCCGCGCGTTTCCATCAGCGCATTGAACGCCGCGGCGGCCAGCGCGCCGGCCGCGAGTCCCGCCAACATATAAGGCTTGCGCTTGTCCAGCCTACGCACCAGCAAGGCGGCGCCCAGGGTCACAAGCGCCACCAGCAAGGCGCCGGGATGCACTTGCCCGATGTGCGTGGCCAGGCTTGCCAGCAAGGCGCCCGCGCCGTGCGACGCCGGCGACGGCAGGCCCAGGGCGTCCTTCAGCGCATGCACGGCGATCAGCAAGGCCGCTCCGCTGGTGAAGCCAAACAATGCCGATGGCGATATGAAATGCGCGAGCGACCCGAGCCGCAAGGTGCCGACCAGCCATTGCATCACGCCAACCATCACCGTCACGGCCAGCGCAAGCTGGATATAGGCGGGACTGCCGGCCGCCGCCAATGGGGCCAGCACCGCGAACAGCGCCAGCGAATTGGCGTTGGTCGGGCCGGACATCACATGGCGGCTGGAGCCGAACAAGGCGGCGACAATACAGGGAACGATGGCGGAATACAGGCCGTACTCGGGCGGCAGCCCCGCCAGCGTGGCAAATGCCACGCCCTGCGGCAGCACCAGCAAGGCGCCCAGCAGGCCCGCGACCAGATCGGCGCGCAGGGTCAGCCTGCTGACCTCGTCCACCCACGAGCCGAACAGCCGGCGCGCAACGTTCATCCCCCCCTGCATCATCCTTTTCTATTCCTTGGCCAACGGCTCTCGAGCCTGTCCGAGCATCGCGAAAGCGCGGCCGGATTTTCTTCCCCGCCGGGCTTACGCCGGAACAGGGCAAGGGCATCTAGCGTAATCGCTCGCACGGACGCGCGCAACGCGCGCCCGGCGGCGCGGATCGCCTCCGGTTCAGCCGGCCTCGCCGCCGCGACGCGCCTTCATGGCCTGGCCGATGGCGGCCAGCGCAGCGTCGGAAATCAAGCGCGCCGCCATGGGCAGCAGCTCGTCTTCCTCGCGCTGGATGTGCGCGGCATAGGCCTCGGTGAACGCCTGCACCTGCTGCGGCGGCAGGTCCGCCGGACGCCCCTCGGCGATCTCGGACAGCGTCTGGCGCAGCGGCCCCCACAGCCCGGCCAGGCGCCGATGGTCCGCCATCAGCCCGTCCACCAGCGCGTGCAGGCAGACGGCGTCGGACCCGGCCATGGCCTCGATCAAGGCCGGGAACAGGTCTTCTTCTTCGTCTTCATGATGATGGGCGGCCGCCGTGTCGAAATACCGGCGGACGCTGGCGGCGGCGGTTTGCGCCGTCGCGTCGCTGCCGCGCCCAGGCAGGTGCGCGGCCAGGCGCGCCAAGGTGGCGCATTGGCGCGAGATCCGCCCGTGGCAGGCCGACAGCAGCGCCAGCGGATCGTCCGCCCCCGGCGCCGGCGCCGGACCTCCAGGAAAGCTTACTGCCATCGCATGCCTCCGTCAGTGCTTGTGTTATCCCTCGGAACCCCGCCACCACAGGCGGATGGAATCCCATGCGCGCCCCGCGAATCCCGCCTCGGCCACCGGTTCCAGCGCCACGACGGGGAACTGCATGGCCGGCTTGCCGTCCACCAGCACGCGCAGCGCGCCCACCGTGGACTGGGTCGCGATCGGCGCCACCAGAGGCGCTTGCGGCGCCCAGACGGATTCGACCTTGGCCCCCGCGGGCACCGTCACATAGGCGTCCCGCGCGAAACCCGCCTTCAGGCTGTCGCGCTGGCCCTTCCAGACCTCGGGCGTGGCAACGGCCTGTCCGCGCGCATACAGCTTGATGGTATTGAACCCCTGGAAGCCCCACTCCAGCAACTCTCGGCTTTCCTGCGTGCGCAGCTTGTCCGACGCCGTGCCCACCACCACCGTGATCAGCCGGCGCTGGTCGGCGCCATTGGGCCGGTGCGCCGTGGCGACGATGCAATACCCGGCCGATTCCGTATGGCCGGTCTTCAAGCCGTCCACGCTGGGGTCCAGCCACAGCAGGCGATTGCGGTTGGGCTGGGTAATCTTGTTGAAAGTGAATTGCTTGGCGGAATCGTAGGTCTTGTAGAGCTGCGGATAGTCCCGAATGAAGCGCGCGGCCAGAATGGACAGGTCGCTCGCCGTGGAATACGTGTCCGGATCCGGCAGGCCATGCGGGCTGGCGAAACGCGTGGCATGCAGGCCCAGCCGGGCGGCCGTGTCGTTCATCCGCGCCACGAAGGCCTCGACGCTGCCGGACACGGCCTCGGCCAGCGCGATGGCCGCGTCATTGCCGGACTGGATCATCAGGCCGCGCAACAGATCGTCCACCGTCACCTTCGATCCGGGCTCCAGGAACATTTTCGAACTGCCCGCCGGCACCTTCCAGGCCCGCGTCGAGACCGTGACCAACTGGCTGGGGGATAGCTCCTTCTTGTTCAGGGCCTCGAATACGACGTAGGCCGTCATGATCTTGGTCAGGGATGCCGGCTCGATCCGGGTCGTGGCCGCGTGCGACGCAATGACCTGCCCGCTGGTCTCGTCCAGCAAGAGCCAGGCCTTGGCCGACAGCGCAGGCGCGGGCATCGTTTGCGCCATGGCGCCGGAAATACACGCGGTCGCCACGAGCAGGCTCGCCGCCAACTTCTTCATCAACATATAGCTGCTTACTTCCATGCATGGTTTTTTCTGATGGCGGACCCAAGCGCGAACGCTTGAATCCAGGCACTGCGGCGCGATGCCGCCTGCGCGCGCCGCCCGCAATTGGAACACGCTGGGCGCCATAGGTTCACCAGGCGCGAATTTCCCGCATAACCCCCCGCGATTGTCACGACATCTTGCAATAGCCCTTCTACAAAGCACTTTTCTGCGTCGAAAACAACAAACAGTGGCTAAATACCCGCTAGAAAGGCGCATTAAGCGCCGCTCTTCCGCTATCATCGGGCGCGTAGCGTCAAACGCCGATACCCGGCGCGCGCTGCTCCATGTCCTCAACATACGGATTTTGACCATGGCCACGAAAGCAAAAGCTCCTGCCAAGAAAGTCACCAAGCCCGCCGTCAAGGCGCCCGCAAAGAAGGCAACCGCCGCCAAACCCGCTGTGAAACCCGCGGCAAAGAAGGTCGTCGCCGCCAAGAAGGTCGCTGCTGCACCCAAGGCCATCAAGGCTGCTCTGAACAAGACCCAGCTCATCGCCTACATCGTTGAGCAATCCGGCGTCGAAGCCAAGTCGGTCAAGGCCGTCCTGACCAGCCTGGAAACCTCGGTGCTGGGTTCCGTGGACAAGAAGGGCGCTGGCGAATTCACGCTGCCCGGCCTGTTCAAGGTCGCCGTGCAAAAGGTTCCCGCCAAGGCCAAGCGCTTCGGCAAGGATCCCTTCACGGGCGAAGAGCGTTGGTTCCCCGCCAAGCCGGCTTCGGTCAAGGTGAAGGTTCGCCCGCTCAAGAAGCTGAAGGACGCCGCGCAGTAATTCTTGCCGCGCAGTATCCGGTCAAGCCGGGAAGGGCCCGCCTCGAATAGAGGCGGGCCCTTCTTTTTTGCGCGGCGCTTTGCGCGCGGCCGCGCTCGCTGCTAGAATTTATCTTCACGTAAAGAAACTTCACGTAGAAATATAATTCCGCCCTTATGAATGACCTCGTCGATCAAGCGATTTCGCAGTGGAACAAGGAATGTCCCGGCCAGGACTTCGCCGCCATGTCGGTGGTCACCCGCGTGTTCCGCTTGAACGCGTTCGCCGCCCGCAACGTGAACCGGAGTTTTCGCCGCCACAATCTGCACCAGGGCGAATTCGACGTGCTGGCCACGCTGTACCGGACCGGCGCCCCCCACGCGATGAATCCGCAGAAGCTGGTCGAAGCCCTGTTGCTGACATCCGGCGCGATGACCAACCGCCTGGACCGGCTTGAACAGGCGGGCCTGATCGTGCGCAACCCCAACCCCGACGACCGGCGCGGCATCATCGTGTCGCTCACCCCGACGGGCCTGCGCACCATCAAGCTGGTGTTGAAGGACTATATGAAGGACCTGAACGAACTGCTGGAACCGCTGGCCGCCGCCGAGCGCCGGCAATTGGCGGGTTTGCTGAAGAAGCTCCTGATCAAGCAGGACCAGGAAACCCCGGGCAGCGTCGGCGCCTGACGCCCCCACTTCCCATTCCGGCTCCGCCCTCTTTCGCCTCGGACTCATGAACTCCGCATCACAAGCCACTCCCCCACCGGCGCTGAGCGCGCCGATCATCCTGCTGATGTCCGTGGCCACCGGCCTGGCCGTCGCCAGCAATTACTATGCACAGCCCTTGCTGCACACCATCGGCGAACAGTTCGCCCTGTCGAACGCCGCGGCGGGCGCCATCGTCACCACCGCGCAGTTGAGCTACGCGGTGGGGCTGATGCTGCTGGTGCCCTTGGGCGACATGTTCGAGCGCCGCCGCCTGATCGTCGTGATGAACCTGCTGGCGGCCGGCGGATTGCTGATTTCCGCCTTCGCCACCAACATCGCCGCCCTGATCGTCGGCACCGCCCTGACCGGCATGCTGTCCGTCGTGGCCCAGATCCTGGTGCCGTTCGCCGCCACGCTGGCCGCGCCGCATGAGCGGGGCAAGGCCGTCGGCACGGTCATGAGCGGACTGCTGCTGGGCATCCTGCTGGCCCGGACGGTTGCCGGAGCGCTGGCGGACGTGGGAAGCTGGCGCACGGTGTATTGGGTGGCCGCCATTCTGATGCTGGCCATGTCCGCGGCGCTGTGGCGCGTGCTGCCCCGCTACCAGAGCCCCACGTCGATGAGCTACCCCCGCCTGCTGGGCTCGATCCTGCGCATGTTCATCGAAGAACCCCTGTTCCGCGCCCGTTCCCTGCTGGGCGGCCTGCTGTTCGCCGCCTTCAGCATGCTGTGGACGCCGCTCACCTTCCTGCTGGCCAGCCCGCCCTACCAATACAGCAACACGACCATCGGCCTGTTCGGCCTGGCGGGCGCCGCGGGCGCCTATGCCGCCAATCGCTTCGGACGGCTTGCCGACCGCGGCCTGGGCAACCTGGCTACCCGCGTCGGCTTGCTGCTGCTCCTGGGGTCCTGGGGCCTCATGGCCTTCGGCCAGGCCTCGGTCATCGCCCTGCTGGCCGGCATCCTGGTACAGGATCTGGCGATCCAGGGCGTGCATGTCACCAACACCAGCGCCATCTACCGCCTGCGGCCCGAAGCCCGCAGCCGCCTGACCGCGGGCTACGTGACCTGCTACTTCATCGGCGGAGCGTCCGGTTCGCTGGTATCGTCCTGGCTGTACGCCCATTTTGGCTGGCCCGGCGTGGTCACCGCGGGCGCCGTCCTGGGAGCCGTCACGCTGGCTTATGGCGCCCTGGCGTCAAGCGCGCGCATCCCCGAAACGGCCTCTCCCCCTGCCCGCGCCTAGCACCTCCTATAATCAGGGGTTTTGACCGTCTCCGCGCCCCGGCGCGATGGGGCGGCTCACCCCTTTTCGCCACCGCGCACGAGCCCATGCAGGAACGCTACCTCCCCACTACCGTCGAAGCGGCCGCCCACCAAGACTGGCAGGCCCGGGACGTCTATCTGGTCCACGAACACGCCACGAACCCCGACGGCTCCGAAAAGCCCAAGTTCTACGCCTGCTCCATGCTGCCCTATCCCAGCGGCAAGCTGCACATGGGCCACGTGCGCAACTACACCATCAATGACATGATGGCCCGCCAGCTGCGCATGCGCGGCTACAACGTACTGATGCCCATGGGCTGGGACGCCTTCGGCATGCCGGCGGAAAACGCCGCCATCAAGTCCAAGGTGCCGCCCGCCAAGTGGACGTACGACAACATCGCCTACATGAAGAAGCAGATGAAGGCGATGGGGCTCGCGATCGACTGGTCGCGCGAAATGTGCGCCTGCGATCCGCAGTACTACAAGTGGAACCAGTGGCTGTTCCTGAAGATGCTCGAAAAGGGCGTGGCCTACCGCAAGACCCAGGTCGTCAACTGGGATCCGGTGGACCAGACCGTGCTGGCCAACGAACAGGTCATCGACGGACGCGGCTGGCGCTCGGGCGCGCTCGTCGAAAAGCGCGAGATCCCCGGCTACTACCTGCGCATCACCGACTACGCCGACGAGCTGCTCGGCGCCGTGCAGAACGATCTGCCCGGCTGGCCGGAACGCGTGCGCCTGATGCAGGAAAACTGGATCGGCAAGTCCGAAGGCCTGCGCTTTGCCTTCCCGCACAAGATCGCCGGCCCGGATGGCCAGTTGATCCAGGACGGCAAGCTGTACGTCTTCACGACCCGCGCCGACACGATCATGGGCGTGACCTTCTGCGCCGTGGCGCCGGAACACCCCCTGGCCACGCATGCCGCGCGCGCCAATCCGCAACTGGCCGCGTTCATTGAACAGTGCAAGCTGGGCGGCACGACCGAGGCCGAAATGGCCACGCGCGAAAAAGAAGGCATGCCCACCGGCCTGTTCGTCACGCACCCGGTCACGGGCGCCGAGGTCGAGGTCTGGGTCGGCAACTACGTGCTCATGACCTACGGCGACGGCGCCGTCATGGGCGTGCCGGCGCACGACGAGCGCGATTTCGCCTTCGCCAAGAAATACAGCCTTCCCATCGTTCAGGTCGTGGACGTGGCGGGCAAGGAATACTCCACCGGCGCCTGGCAGGAATGGTACGGCGACAAGCAGTCGGGCCGCACCATCAACTCCGGCAAGTACGACGGCCTGGCCTACAAGGAAGCCGTGGACGCCATCGCCGTGGATCTCGGCGCGCAAGGCCTGGGCGAAAAGCAGACCACCTGGCGCCTGCGCGACTGGGGCATCTCGCGCCAGCGCTACTGGGGCACCCCCATCCCCATCATCCACTGCGCGGATTGCGGCCCCGTCCCGGTGCCGGAAAAAGACCTGCCCGTGGTCCTGCCCGATGACCTGATCCCCGACGGCAGCGGCAACCCGCTAGCCAAGAACGAAGCCTTCCTGTCCTGCGCCTGCCCGAAGTGCGGCAAGCCCGCGCGCCGCGAAACGGACACGATGGACACCTTCGTGGACTCGTCCTGGTACTTCATGCGCTACACCTCGCCTGGCAACGACACCGCCATGGTCGATGCGCGCAATGACTACTGGATGCCGATGGACCAGTACATCGGCGGCATCGAGCACGCCGTGCTGCACCTGCTGTATGCGCGTTTCTGGACCAAGGTCATGCGCGACATGGGCCTGCTGAACTTCGACGAGCCCTTCACCAAGCTGCTGTGCCAGGGCATGGTGCTGAACCACATCTATTCGCGCAAGACCGCCCAGGGCGGCATCGAGTACTTCTGGCCCGAAGACGTCGACAACGTCTACGACGACCGCGGCGCCATCGTCGGCGCCAAGCTGAAGTCGGACGGCTCCGCCATCGTCTATGGCGGCGTGGGCACGATGTCCAAGTCCAAGAACAACGGCGTGGATCCGCAATCGCTGATCGATACGCTCGGCGCCGACACGGCCCGCCTGTTCGTCATGTTCGCCAGCCCGCCCGAGCAGACGCTCGAGTGGTCCGATTCCGGCGTCGAAGGCTCCAACCGCTTCCTGCGCCGCCTCTGGTCGATCAGCTACGCGCAACGCGACGCAGTGGCGCGCGGCCTGGCCCACGGCGCCGACTGGACGCAAGCCCCGGCCGCCGTCAAGGACCTGCGCCGCGAGGTCTACTCGCTGCTGAAGCAGGCCGACTACGACTACCAGCGCATCCAGTACAACACCGTCGTGTCCGCCTGCATGAAGATGCTGAACGCCATCGACGACGCCAAGCTGCCCGAAGGCGCCCCCGCCGACGCGGCATACGCCGAGACGCTGGGCGTGCTGCTGCGCGTGCTGTACCCGGTCGTCCCGCACATCACCTGGCACCTGTGGCAGGACCTCGGTTACGCCAAGGAACTGGGCGATCTGCTCGACGCGCCGTGGCCGCACGTGGACGAGGCCGCGCTGGTCGCCGACGAAATCGAGCTGATGCTTCAGGTCAACGGCAAGTTGCGCGGCTCCATCCGCGTGGCCGCCAAGGCCGCCAAGGAAGACATCGAGGCGCTCGCCGCCAGCCAGGAAGAGGTCACCCGTTTCCTGGAAGGCCGTCCGCCCAAGCGCGTCATCGTGGTGCCGGGCAAACTGGTCAACGTCGTAGGCTGATGAGGTCAAGCATGCACTTCGCCGGGCAACAAACGCATCTTCCCCGCCAATCCTGGCTGCTGCGCGGCGCCTGCCTGGCGCTGTTCATGCTGCTCACCGCCTGCGGCTTCGCGCTGCGCGGCGTGACCCCGATGCCGTTCGAAAGAATGTACGTGGGCATCCCGGACAACACCCAATTCGGCGCCGATGTGCGCCGCGCCCTGCGCGCGGCGTCACCCGACACGAAACTGGTGGAAAAGCCCAAGGAAGCTCAGGCCATTCTTCAGCAGGTGTCCGATTCGCGCACCTTGCGCGAGGTCTCGCTGAACGCCCAAGGGCGTGTCGAATCCTACGAACTCGGCATCAACTACACGTTCCGCCTGATCGACGCCGAAGGCCGCGCGCTGATCCCGGACACGACGCTGTCCATCTACCGCGAAATGCCTTACGACGACCAGGTCGTGCAGGCCAAGCAGGGCCAGATCGAGACCCTGTTCAAGGCCATGCAGCGCGATCTGGTATCGCGCCTGCTGCGCCGTATCACGGCACCCGACGTGCGCAAGGCGTTCGAAAACGCGGAAGAACGCGGCGAAAATAGCCAGGTTCCGCTGTTCGATCCGAACCAGCCGCAGCAACAGCGTGTGCCCACCCCGTGGCAGACGCCGTCCGTCACCGACCCGACCAACGTGCGCTAGTTTCATGGCACAGCCTCTGGACGCGGATCGCCTGGCCGAACACCTGCAGCGGCCGGGCAACCGGCTGGCGCCGCTGTACACGGTGTCCGGCGACGAGCCTCTGCTGGTAACAGAGGCCGTGGACGCGCTGCGCGCGTCCGCGCGCAACGCCGGCTACACCGAGCGCCTGTCCATGGTCATGGACGCGCGCAGCGACTGGAGCTCCGTCACCGCCGCCACCCAGAGCGTGTCGCTGTTCGGCGACCGCCGCATCCTTGAAATCAAGATCCCCACCGGCAAGCCGGGCAAATCCGGCGCCGACACCCTGGCGAAACTCGCCGAACAGGCCGAAAAGCAGGCGGATCCGGACACCCTGGTATTGATCGCCCTGCCCCGGCTGGACAAGGCCACCCGCGAAAGCCGCTGGGTCCAGGCGTTGAGCCGCGCCGGCATGATGGTCGACATCGCCAACATCGAACGGGGCCGCCTGCCCGCCTGGGTCGGCATGCGGCTGGCCCGCCAGAACCAGCGCGCCGACAGCGCCACGCTGCAATGGATGGCCGACAAAGTCGAAGGCAATCTGCTCGCCGCCCACCAGGAAATCCAGAAGCTGGGCTTGCTGTACCCCGAAGGCCAGCTTGCGGCGCAGGACGTGGAGCGCGCCGTGCTCAACGTGGCACGCTACGACGTGTTCGGCCTGCGTGATGCGATGCTGGCCGGCGACATCGGCCGCACCATCCGCATGATCGATGGCTTGCGCGCCGAGGGCGAGGCCCTGCCGCTGGTGCTGTGGGCGGTCGGCGAAGAAATCCGCCTGCTCGCCCGCGTCGCCGAGGCGCGCGCGCTGGGCCAGGATGTCAACGGCCTGATGCGCCGCCTGCGCATCTTCGGCGCCCACGAACGTCTGGCGCTGCAGGCCCTGAGCCGGGTCCAGCCCGGCGTCTGGCCCGCCGCCGTGCAGCACGCCCACGAAGTCGACCGCTTGATCAAGGGCCTGTCCGTGCCCGGGCGCCTTTCAGACCCCTGGGAAGAAATGACCCGGCTGGCGTTGCGCGTCGCCGCCGCCGGCGGACGACCGTGAAGGCGGCATAGCCGCCGCCTTCGCCTTGCTCCCATCCGGTCGGCCGACCGGATTTCGCCCGGCCATCCGCCGGATATACACTGATTCTTCAGGCGGCGCCCGCGCCGCCCCACCTCCATGACCGACGCCGCCATGTCCTCGTCCTCCATCGAACAAGCCATGATCGCCCTGGGCGAGAATGCCCGCCGCGCCTCGCGCGCCATGATGCGCGCCAACAGCGCCGCCAAGAACCAGGCGCTGCTGGCCATGGCCGACGCGCTGGCCGCCAGCCATGACGAGCTGAAGGCCGCCAACGAACAGGACGTCGCCGCCGCCCGCGCCAATGGCCTGGAACCGGCGCTGCTGGACCGCCTGACCCTATCGGACAAGACGCTGGCGCATATGGCCGAAGGCCTGCGTCAGATCGCCGCCCTGCCCGACCCCATCGGCAGCATCACCGCCACCACCGTGCGGCCCAATGGCATGCGCGTCGCGCAGATGCGGGTTCCGCTGGGCGTGATCGGCATCATCTACGAATCGCGTCCCAACGTCACCATCGATGCCGCCGCGTTGTGCCTGAAATCCGGCAACGCCGCCATTCTGCGCGGCGGCAGCGAGGCGCTGCACTCCAATATCGCGCTGGGCCGCATCGTGCAGTTGGGCCTTGCGGCCGCCGGCCTGCCGCAGGACGCGGTGCAGGTCGTGGCCACCGCCGACCGGGCCGCCGTCGGCAAGCTCATCACCATGACCGAGCACATCGACGTCATCGTGCCCCGCGGCGGCAAGGGCCTGATCGCGCGCCTCTCCCAGGAGGCCCGCGTGCCGCTCATCAAGCACCTGGACGGCAACTGCCACATCTACATCGACGCGGCCGCCGACCCGGACAAGGCGCACGCCATCGCCTTCAACGCCAAGACCTATCGCTATGGCATCTGCGGCGCGATGGAAACGCTGTTGGTCGACGCGGTGGCGGCGGTCTCCATCTTGCCCAGCCTGGCCGCGGCCTTCGCCGAGCACGGCGTGGAACTGCGCGGCTGCCCGCGCACGCTGGCGCTGCTGCCGCACGCCACGCCGGCCTCCGAGGAAGACTGGGCCACGGAATTTCTGGGGCCGATCCTGGCCGTGCGCATCGTCGACACGCTGGACGACGCGCTCGAACATATCGCGCGCTGGGGATCGGGCCACACCGAGGCCATCGTCACGGAAGACCTGTCCGCGGCGCAGCGCTTCCAGCGCGAGGTCGACTCCAGTTCGGTCTACGTCAATCTTCCGACCTGCTTTGCCGACGGCTTCGAATACGGCCTGGGCGCCGAGATCGGAATCTCCACGAATCGGCTGCATGCGCGCGGCCCCGTGGGGCTGGAAGGCTTGACCACGCTGAAATGGATACTGACCGGCGAGGGCCAGGTGCGCAGCTGAACCGCCGCCGTCCGCGCCCCCGCCATCGCGCCGGGACGCGAGCCCTGAGCGCCGGGCGCGAGCCCTGACGCGGCCCTGAACACGCGGCCGCGCCAAGCCTTCTACAATACGGCCAGAGTTTTCGTTCCGCCTTCTTTTCATCCCGACGCGGCGCCGCCGCGCATTTTTGAGATCTCCCATGCATTCACCAGTCATGGCCATGGCCTTCAGCCTCTTCGTGCTGTGCTTCATCACCTGCTCGATCAGCGGCATCGTCCTGTTCTTCTTCAAGAGCAAGCAGATCAACGCCACCCTGAAGCACCCCTTTCTGCAGCACCGCCCGTTCAGTCAGTATCCGCTGTCGATCCAGGCGGCGATCATGCTCGACTACTTCTTCCGCCTGATGTTTCCGGGCACGCGCTTCTGGCTCGTCGGCAACGCCAATGACCTGCTCGGCCACGTCGATCCCAAGAAGACACCCCTGTCCCTGAAATGGCCGATCGTCGGCTTCTGGGGTTCCTGCTGGCTGGGCCTGATCGCCATGATCGTTCTCTGGATCATGCTGTATCTGGGGACCTGAACGCATGCAGATCCGATTCGAAGACTATCCTGGCAGCCTTGATGCCGCCCGCTACCTGATCGCCGCCCGCGATTCCGGCATCGCCGGACCGCGCCTGCCCGCCGCCTGCCGCCCGCAGTCGCTGGGCCAGGCCTTCGCCGTGCAGCAACGCACCGCGCAGTTGCTGCGCGAGACCAGGCAAGACCGCATCGCCGCCTGGAAGAGCGCACTGCCTTCGCCCGAAAAGACCGTCGTCGCTCCCATCTATGCATCGACAGCCGCCGATGCCGGCGCCGGTCCGATCCCCGCGAGCGCGGACATCGTGCGCATCGAACCGGAAATCGCATTCGAAATCGCCCGGGATCTGCCCGCCCGCGATGCCCCCTACACCGAAGCCGAAATCGATGCCGCCATCGGCGGCGCGCGCCTTGCGCTCGAAGTGCTGGGCTGCCGGTACGCGTCCCCGGAGCATGCCAGCCTGCCCGAGCTTCTGGCCGACCACATGTTCAATCTGGGACTGGTGCTGGGTCCGCGCATCGCGTCGCCTGACGCCGCGCCCAGCAGCATGAACCTCACGCTGTCCGTGGACGGCGCCGAAATCGAGCAGCACGCCGGCATCCACCCGAACGAGCGCCCCAAGGCCGGGCTGTATTGGCTGGCCAACTTCTTGCGCGAACAAGGCCTGGGCCTCGCGGCCGGCCAGCACGTCATCACCGGCTCTTATGCCGGCTTCCTGGACGTGCCCGCCAATAGGGACCTCGAATTAGTCTACGGCGACCTCGGCGTGCTCCGGGTCCGCTTCGCCAAGTAGGCGGGCGGGCGCGCGGCGACGCCTCGTGGCCTGCTAGCGCGGCGCGGGTTCGGCGATGCGGATGGGTTCGCCCGCCGCCTCGATGATTTCGCCCGCCGCCAGGCACAGGTCTTCGCGGTAGCGCCCCGCCACCACCTGCACGCCGACCGGGCTGGGCCCCGCGCTGCTCATGGCGCTGCCCATGGCGACGGAAAGCCCGGGAAGGCCCATGAACGGCACGCCGATCTGGGTCGTCTGCGCCCGCCAGACTCGCGCATACGCGGCATCGCCCTGCAGGTCCAGCTTGTCGGGGAAAGGCAGCTCAGCCGACACCGGCAGCAGCAGCACCGGATAATCCGCGAAAAACAATTCCCACAGGCGCGTCAGCGTCGCGCGCCGGGTCAGCACCGCCGAAAAACTGGCCAGGTCGGCGCTGGCGGCCCTGTCGCGTTGGCCAGCCAGCGCGACCAGCGCGCCGCGGTCGCCCTCTTTCTCGGCGGCCGACACCATGGCGTCGTAGCCATCCGCCATCCACATGCGTATCTGAAGATCCGCGGCCTCCTGCATCGGCGGAATCGCGTCCAGCGTGTCCACTGTCCAGCCGGCTTCGCTCAGCCGCCGCGCCGCTTCCTGCAGCGCCTTCACGACGGCGGGCTCGGTGTCCATGCCCTCCGGGTTCACGCACAGCGCGGCCCGGCGCGGCGCGTCCGGGCCGACCAGCGGCGCCGGCGTCCACCACGGGTCGCGGGGGTCCGGGGCGGACAGCACGGCCAGTCCGAGCCGCAGGTCGGCGATACTGCGGCCCAGGGGGCCCGACACGGCCGTAAGCTGCCCCCCGATGGAACGTTCGGGCAAGGCGGCGTTATAGGCGGGCACCCGGCCCAGCGAGGGGCGCAGGCCATGCACGCCGCAAGCGTAGGCGGGATAGCGGATCGAGCCTGCGATGTCCGTGCCGTGCGCCAGATGCCCGATGCCCGCGGCCACCGCCGATGCCGCGCCGCCCGACGAGCCGCCCGGCGTCAGCGCCGGGTTGCGCGGATTGAGGGTGTCGCCGTGCAATGCGTTGCCGGTGAACCAGCGCAGCGAAAACGCCGGGGTATTGGTGCGGCCAAGGATGACCGCGCCCGCCCGCCGCAGGTTGTCCACCACGGGGCTGTTCACCGCGGCGATCAGATCCTTCTGCAGGCCCACGCCGTTGGTGGTGGCGAAACCCGCCTGGTCCACGTTGACCTTGACGGTGACGGGCACGCCCGCCAGCAGGCCAGGGGCTTCGCCGCGCGCCAGGGCGGCATCCACCTCGGCGGCCTGGGCCAGCACGGTATCGGGGCGGTGGTCCACCACCGCGTTGATGGCGGGATTGACGGCGTCCAACCGGGCCAGCGCGCTCTGCGCGGCCTCGACTGCGGACACCTCACGCTTGCGGACAAGTGCGGCAAGCTCAACTGCGGACAAACGCCAAAGATCGGACACGCGCAACTCCTGTAGTCGTGGTTTTCCTGCGGGCAGGCCAACCTTAGCGCCTGTGGCTCGGGCCCACAAGCCGCCGTTGGCTTCCGTGGCGCCGCTACTTGTCCTCTTCGAAGACCTCGACGATCGCGTCGGCCACCGCCCGCACCCGCGCGGTGCGGTTCAGATCGCCATGCATCACCAGCCACAGATCGTAGGCTTCGCTGCGGCCCGGCCAGATGCGCACCAGGTCGGGATGATCCGGCGCCATATGCGTGGGCAGTTCGCCAATGCCCAGTCCGGCCGCCACCGCCTCGATGATCATCAGGCCGCTATTGACCTCGACCCCGATGCGGCCGTTGCCGGTGGGCTCGCCGCAGAAGGCATCCGACCACCCGGGAAGGACCGATTGCTGATACGCCACCAGCGTGTGCCCCGCGAACGCGGTGCCCGGACGCGGTTCTCCATGCGCGGCCAGATACGCGCGCGACGCGTACAGTCCCACTTCCTTGCGCGCCAGATGGCGTTGGATCAGGTCGGGATTGTCGGGCTTGATGTTCCGGATCGCCAGGTCCGCTTCGCGGCGCGTCAGATTGCTGATCTGGATCGCCGTGGAAAGCACTACCCGGATGTCCGGGTGCTGCGCATGGACCCGGCGTATGGCCTCCATAATGAAGTAGCGGGCCACCGTTTCAGAGGTCGCGACGCGGACCACGCCCGACAGCCGGTGGTCCAGCCCCTGCATTTGGCGCTGGAGCTGGTCGGCGGCCTGCTCCATGCGCTCGGCCGCGGCAAACGCGAGCTCGCCCGCCGCGGTGGGCACATAGCCGCCGGGCGTGCGCAGGAACAGCCGCGCGTCCAGCGACGACTCCAGGGCCGCCAGGCGCCTGCCCGCGGTGGCCTGGTCGATTTGCAGCAGGGCGGCGGCCCCGCGCAGCGTGCCTACCCGATGAATGGCCAGGAAAACTCTGGCATTGTCCCAATCCATGTCGCCCCCACCCGATGCAATTTTGCATGACTATAAAGCAGTTATTCAGCTTTTTTGCATTCTGGAAACCTCTTAAGCTTCCCCCCTCACCAGCTGCTCAGAAATTCCCGCCATGCGTTCCGCCTGCCACCAAGCCCCCACGCCATCACTGGATGCCCCGCCCGTCATCGCCGGCTGGCTGCCGCTGGTCACCCTGGCCATCGGATTCGTGATGGCCATGCTGGATGTCACGGTCGTCAACGTGGCGCTGCCCAGCATCGCCGTCCAGTTCACCGTGCCGCTGACCGACCTGGTCTGGATCGTGGACGGCTACACGCTCACCTTCGCCGCCCTGTTGCTGGTGGCCGGCGCGCTGGCCGACCGCTATGGCGCCAAAACCCTCTATCTGGCCGGCCTGGGCGTGTTCACGGTGGCGTCCCTGCTGTGCGGCCTGGCTCCGGACGCGAATACCCTGATCGCCGCCCGCATGCTGCAGGGCGTGGGCGCCGCGCTGTTCATGCCCAGCTCGCTCAGCCTGCTCACCCACGCCTATGACGACGAACAGGTGCGCAACCGCATGCTGGCCGCATGGTCGGCGATCGTGGCGGTCGCGGGCGCGTCCGGCCCCCTGCTGGGGGGCGTCCTGATCCACCAGTTCGGCTGGCGCGGCATCTTTCTCATCAATATCCCGCTGGGGCTGGCCGGCCTGTGGCTGGCGCGCCGCCGCATCCAGGCGGCGCCGCGCCGTCCCCGCGCGCTCAACCCGGTCAGTCACGTGCTGGGCGTCGTTGCGCTGTCCTCGCTATGCTTCGTGCTGATCCAGGGCAATGCCTACGGCTGGACGTCCGCCCGCATCGCCGGCACGACGGTCCTGTGCGTGGCGGCGGTGGCGCTGCTGGTGCGGCGTGAACGGCGCCATGCCGACCCCATCATCCCGCGCGCGCTCTTCGCGACGACTCAGTTTGCCGCCGCCAACGGCGTGGGTTTTCTGATCAACCTCGCGGCCTACGGCCAGCTCTTTCTGCTCAGCCTGTTCCTGCAGCACGCGCGCGGCGCCGATGCGCTGCAGACCGGCATCCAGCTGGTGCCGATGCTGGCGGTGTTCTCCATCGGCAACCTGATCTCCGGCCGCGTGTCGGCCCGCTGGAATGTGTCGGCCTCGCTGTTGGGAGGCATATCGCTCGCCGCGGCGATGAGTGCGGCCGGCATCTTCGCCTTCTCGCCGGATATCGCCTACTGGCCGTTGGCAATTGTCGTTGCGCTGGCCAATCTTGGCGTGGGGATCGCGGTGCCGGCAATGACCAGCGTCGTCATGCAGGTGTCCGGCAAGCGCCACGCCAACAGCGCGGCCGCCGCCCTGAACGCCAACCGCCAATCGGGCGCGCTGGTCGGCGTCGCGGTCATGGGCACCATCCTGCACCTGCTGCCGGATTGGAACGCCAGCCTGCCCGCCGCGTATACCGTCATCGCGATCGGCTATCTGGCCGCGGCCGTGCTGACATGGCGGCATCTGCGCCGCGCACGCAATGCCTGAGGCTGGCGGCGCCTAGCCCGCCTTCAGGATCGCCACGCCGCGCCCCGCGAAGAAGGCGTCGAACACCGCCAGCGGCAGCTCGACATCCGCCTGCGTCCCCGGCTCGCCCGATGGATTATGAAACGTCACCGAGTCCGGCGTCGCGCGCGTCACCAGCACCAGGTGCCCGCCCTTCCCGGGCGGCTGCCGCTCCGGCCAGCGTATCCAGGGATGCACCGAGGCCATGAAATACTCGGCCTGCGCCAATAACGCCGGCAATCCAGCGGCCGGCAGGTCGACGCGCACCTGGGCCTCCAGCCCGAACACGTCGGCGACATAGCGCACGAACGGCGCGTAGATCAGGCCCTTGATGCCGCCATCCGGCTGCTCGACGTAGGCGCCAAAGGGCAGGCTGCGGCGGGCCAGTTCCAGCGTGGGATGCGTCTGGCCGCCGCGGGCCGCCAACACCATCTTCAGGCATGCCATGCCGCAGACGTGGCTGGCCCAGCGCACATATTCGTCAATGTTCCGTGCGCCCGACGCGCGCCAGGCGGGATCGTCGGCCAGCGCCAGCTCCTTGCGGATGATCGCGCCCGCCAGATGCGCGGACTCCCACTGGCAGAAGTACGGCACGGCCCCTGGGACGGGTGTTGCATTCATCCACGGCTCCAAGCGTCGGGGGAAGATCCGCCATCTTGCCGTGACCGCGCCGGCGTGGCAACGCCCCGGCGTTTGCTTCACAATGACACCGCACCCAAGAACAGGAGACCCGCATGTCCAGCACCGCCACGCCCAGCTCCCTCGACATCCGCCGCGTCGCCGTGGTCGGCGCGGGCACCATCGGCGCCAGTTGGGCCGCGCTGTTCCTGGCCCACGGCCTGGAAGTCGTGGTCAGCGATCCCGGCGCCCATGCGGAAGGCCAGACCCGCGCCCGCGTACAGGCCGCATGGCCTGTCCTGACCGAACTGGGACACGTGCAGCCGGGCGCCTCGCCCGACGCGCTGCGCTTCGAACCCGATCTGGAAGCGGCCCTGGCCGGCGTGGATTTCGTGCAGGAAAACGCGCCCGAGCGCGAGGACTTCAAGATAGATCTTTTCGAGCGCATGGATGCCATCCTGCCTCCGCACGCGATCGTCGCCTCCAGTTCGTCCGGCTTGATCATGAGCCGCCTGCAATCCCGCTGCCGGCACGCCGAGCGCTTCGTCATCGGCCACCCGTTCAACCCGCCCCACCTGATCCCGCTGGTGGAGGTGGTGGGGGGCTCTCAGACGTCTGCCGCCACTATCGACCGCAGCATCGCGTTCTATCGCAGCATGGGCAAGCACCCCATCCGCCTCAACAAGGAAGTGCCCGGCCACATCGCCAATCGCCTTCAAGCCGCGCTCTGGCGTGAAGCCATACACCTGGCCGCCGAAAACGTCGCGACGGTGGCCGACATCGATGCCGCGGTCTCGCAAGGCCCCGGCCTGCGCTGGGCCCTGTTCGGCCCGCACATGACGTTCAACCTTGGCGGCGGCGAAGGCGGCCTGGCGCATTTCATGCACCATCTGCTGGGGCCCGTGCAGACCTGGTGGGACGACCTGGGCGCACCCGACGTCACGCCCGAATTGCAGCGGCGCCTGATCGAAGGCGTCAACGCCGAAGCCGGCCATCGCAGCATCGCCGATCTGGTCGAGGCGCGCGATTCGCAACTCACCGCGCTGCTGAAAACCTTGCATCGCTGAAGGGGACGGCTCCTCCAGGCCGGACGGGGCGGCGGCGCTGGTATCCTGGAAGCCATGAAACGGGGCTGCGGCCCCGCCCTCACCCCAAAAAGGCTGCCGAATGATTTCCGTCACGCAAGACACCGCCCGCTCCCGCTTCACCGCCACCGTAGACGGCGTGCTGTGCGTGCTGGACTACCAGCTGCAGGGCGGCGCCATGGCCATCACCCACACCGGCGTCCCCAGCGCGGTCGGCGGACGCGGCATCGCGGCCGAACTGACCCGCCAGGCGCTGCTGGCGGCACGCGCCAACGGCTGGAAGGTCCGGCCCTTGTGCTCCTACGCCGATGCCTACATGCGCCGCCACCCCGAATACAACGACCTGTTGGCCTGAGTGCCCCGCCATCCCACGTGTCCAAGAAATCCAGCACCTCGAAGACGCCCTGCCCTTGCGGCGGCGCCCGCCCGTATCCCGACTGCTGCGGACGCTGGCATGACGGCCCCCTCGCGATGCAGGCGCCCACTGCCGAAGCCCTCATGCGCTCCCGCTATAGCGCCTTCGTGCTGGACAAGCTGCCGTACCTGCTTGCGACCTGGCATCCCAGCACGCGTCCCGAATCGCTTGCCCCGAATCCGCCCGACCTGAAATGGCTGGGCCTGGAAATCAAGGCGGCGGCTACGCAGGATGCCAGTCACGCCACTGTGGAATTCGTCGCCAGAAGCCGGCAGGCGGGCCGCGCCAGCCGGATGCACGAGACCAGCCGATTTGTCCTGGAAGGCGGCCAGTGGTTTTACGTGGATGGCGATCTGGGCTGATCGCCGGCGCCTGCCGGCAGCGCCTTGTCGTCGCCGCCGATGGCCTGCTTCAACGCCGCCAGAAGGTCCTGTTCGATGGGGCTCAAGGCGTGCTGGCCGCCGATGATCGCCAGCTCCGTGAGCGGCACCGCCGCAAAGCCGTCCGTTGCGCCCAATTCCGCATGCGTCTCCAGGCGCGCAAATGCCGGCAGCAGGCTCACGCCCAACCCGGCAGCGACCGCGGCCTGCACGCCCGCCAGGCTATGGCTGTGATACGCCACATGCCAAGGCCGCCCCGCGCTCTCCAGCGCGTAGATCATCCGCTTGCGATAGATGCATCCCTGAGGAAACAACACCAGCGGCACCACGGCCGCGTCCGGCCTCCACTGGCGCCCGCCCACCCAGACCAGGCGTTCCGGCCATGCGCCCAGGCAAGGCCCGTCGCCGGGCTCGCGCTTGACGAGCGCCAGATCCAGGTCCCCCGACGCCAGCCCGGCGCGCAGGTCGGCGCTCATGCCGCTAAGGGTTTCCAGGCGCACGTCCGCGTGGTTTGCCGCAAAACCGGCCAGCAACGCGGTCAACCGCGCCACATCGAAATCCTCGGGCACTCCTAGCCGCAGCACTTGCGCCGCCCTGGGCGCCGACAGCACATGCTCGGCCTCGCCGGCAATTGCCAAGAGCCGCCGTGCATAGGCCAGCATCAGTTCGCCGTCCTCGGTCGCCGACACGTTGCCGCCGGTCCTGTCCCGCCACAGCAAGGTCTTGCCCACGCTCTGCTCAAGCTTGCGCACCTGCTGGCTCACCGTCGACTGAGTCCGGTGCACGCGGTGCGCGGCGCGCGTGAAACTGCCTTCATCCACGACGCAGACCAGGGTTTTAAGTAGTTCCAGATCCAGCATGAGATCTCGATATTGAAAGGTCAACTATCTAGAGTGTATTTATTAATTTTACAACTGTGCCGGCGGCGCCTACGCTGAGGTTCACTCCACGTCCAAGGAATCCGACATGCCGCTAGACCATCTGCCCCGTCCCCAATGGCTTACCTTCGACTGCTACGGGACGCTCATCCAATGGGACGAAGGCCTGCAAGCCGCCGTGGCCCGCATTCTGGCCGCCTCCCCGACTACGCGCCAAATGCCGACCGCCCAACAATTCCTTCGCGCCTACGATGAACACGAGCACCGCCTGGAGCGCACGCCGCCGCACCGCCTTTTCGCCGACGTTTCCCGGGAAGCCCTGCGCCTCGCCATGGATGATTTCGGTCTTGCGCAGCGGCCCGAAGACGCCGACATCCTCACGGACAGCATTTCCGCGATGCCCCCGTTTCCGGAAGTCGTCGCGACGCTGGCCGCGCTGAAACAGGCCGGCTACCGGCTATGCATCATCTCCAACACGGACGACAGCATCATCGCCGGCAATGTCGCGCAACTAGGCGGACATATCGACCTCGTCATCACGGCCGAACAGGCCGGTGCCTACAAACCGTCTCGCAAAATTTTCGCGCATGCTCACGAGCGCCTCGGCGTCACCCCCGACGAGGTCGTCCACATTTGCGCCAGCCCTCATCTGGACCACGCGGCCGCCCGCGACATCGGGTTTCGTTGCGTATGGATCGACCGCGGTACTGGCCGCCAGCCCTTGCCTGACTACCGGCCGGACGCTACCGTATCGACACTGGATCGTGTCCCCGGCCTGTTCCGTACGGCCGGCTGGCTCTGACTCCCTTCGATTCTCAACCCTGATCCGTCTCCAGGAACGCCTCCATGAATCAAGAACCCCGCTTCGCCAACGCGCTATTTCACGCCGAACCCGTCGCCGCATTGCGGGCCGACCTGGCGCTGGCGCTGCGGGCCGCCGCCGCCCACGGCCTGGGCGAAGGCGTCTGCAACCACTTCAGCGTGGCGCTTCCCGGCGATCCCGACCATTTCCTGCTTAACCCGCGCGGCCTGATGTGGCACGAAGTGCAGGCGGACGACATCGTGCTGATCGACGCCCACGGCAACAAGCTCGCTGGCCGTCATGACGTCGAACCCACGGCCATGTTCATCCACGCCGCCATCCATCGCATCGCCGGCAAGGCCTGTGTGCTGCACACACACATGCCCTATGCCACGGCGTTGACGCTCACGTCGGACCGGGGGCTCGACACCGCCTTGTCTCAGAACGCGATGCGCTTTCACGGACGCCTGGCCATCGACGAGCACTACAACGGCCTGGCGCTGGACGTCAGCGAAGGCGAACGCATCGCTCACGCCATGCAGGGCGCGGATATCGTGTTTCTGGGCAATCACGGTGTCGTGGTCTGCGGCGACCGCCTGGACTATGCCTACGACGATCTCTTCTTTCTCGAGCGCGCCTGCATGGCGCAGGTGCTGGCGCAATCAACGGGACGCCCCTTAAAACCCGTCAATCCGGATCTGGCGGCCAAGGTCGCCGCCCAAGTCCAGAGCGAACGCCTGCAGTCCGAACTCTTTTTTGCCGCGCTGCGCCGTCAGTTGCCCTGATGTTCCGGCGCGGCCCGTCCTCCCGCGCCAGGTCTTGCGGTAAACGCTCGGCCCCATGAAAAAACCCCTCGCGGCGTCAGCTGCGAGGGGTTTACAAAGACAAAACCCCACAGGGGATACCTGTGGGGTTTTGCGGAATAAAAGCCTGACGATGACCTACTTTCACAGACGTCCGTCCACTATCATCGGCGCGAAGGCGTTTCACTGTCCTGTTCGGGATGGGAAGGAGTGGTACCACCTTGCTATGGTCGTCAGGCGTAACTGGTTGAGCGGTTGCGGTTTAGGCAACAGCTCCAATCTTGGAAGAAACACAACGTGTGGGTGATCAGAGGCTGGGCTCGATGATCACGCACAGGGGGATGTAATTGGTGTTGGCTGGCCGCCGACGGTGCGGCCAGATTTTGTATTGAACGACACTTGGAACGCTACATCACCAGGTCATAACCATCAGTGTTATATGCGGAATAAAAGCCTGACGATGACCTACTTTCACAGACGTCCGTCCACTATCATCGGCGCGAAGGCGTTTCACTGTCCTGTTCGGGATGGGAAGGAGTGGTACCACCTTGCTATGGTCGTCAGGCGTAACTGGTTGAGCGGTTGCGGTTTAGGCAACGGCTCCAATCTTGGAAGAAACACAACGTGTGGGTGATCAGAGGCTGGCTCGATGATCACGCACAGRGGGATGTAATTGGTGTTGGCTGGCCGCCGACGGTGCGGCCAGATTTTGTATTGAACGACACTTGGAACGCTACATCACCAGGTCAATAACCATCAGTGTTATAGGATCAAGCCTCACGGGCAATTAGTATCGGTTAGCTTAACGCATTACTGCGCTTCCACACCCGACCTATCAACGTCCTGGTCTCGAACGACCCTTCAGGGGGATCAAGTCCCCGGGATACCTTATCTTCAGACGAGTTTCCCGCTTAGATGCCTTCAGCGGTTATCTCTTCCGTACTTAGCTACCCGGCAATGCCATTGGCATGACAACCGGTACACCAGAGGTACGTCCACTCCGGTCCTCTCGTACTAGGAGCAGGCTCCGTCAAGTATCCAACGCCCACGGCAGATAGGGACCAAACTGTCTCACGACGTTTTAAACCCAGCTCACGTACCTCTTTAAATGGCGAACAGCCATACCCTTGGGACCGGCTACAGCCCCAGGATGAGATGAGCCGACATCGAGGTGCCAAACACCGCCGTCGATATGAACTCTTGGGCGGTATCAGCCTGTTATCCCCAGAGTACCTTTTATCCGTTGAGCGATGGCCCTTCCATTCAGAACCACCGGATCACTATGTCCTGCTTTCGCACCTGTTCGACTTGTCAGTCTCACAGTCAAGCACGCTTATGCCATTGCACTATCAGCACGATTTCCGACCGTACCTAGCGTACCTTCGAACTCCTCCGTTACACTTTGGGAGGAGACCGCCCCAGTCAAACTGCCCACCATGCACTGTCCCCGATCCGGATAACGGACCAAGGTTAGAACCGCAAACAAACCAGGGTGGTATTTCAAGGATGGCTCCACGTGATCTAGCGACCACGCTTCAAAGCCTCCCACCTATCCTACACAGGCCGGTTCACAGATCAATGCAAAGCTACAGTAAAGGTTCATGGGGTCTTTCCGTCTAGCCGCGGGTAGATTGCATCATCACAAACACTTCAACTTCGCTGAGTCTCAGGAGGAGACAGTGTGGCCATCGTTACGCCATTCGTGCAGGTCGGAACTTACCCGACAAGGAATTTCGCTACCTTAGGACCGTTATAGTTACGGCCGCCGTTTACCGGGGCTTCGATCAAGAGCTTGCACCCCATCACTTAACCTTCCGGCACCGGGCAGGCGTCACACCCTATACGTCGACTTTCGTCTTTGCAGAGTGCTGTGTTTTTAATAAACAGTCGCAGCCACCGATTCTCTGCGACCCCATCATGCTAAGCGCGCAGGCGCTTCACACTACCGGGGTATACCTTCTCCCGAAGTTACGGTATCAATTTGCCGAGTTCCTTCTCCTGAGTTCTCTCAAGCGCCTTGGAATATTCATCCCGTCCACCTGTGTCGGTTTGCGGTACGGTCTCGYACAGCTGAAGCTTAGAGGCTTTTCTTGGAACCACTTCCAATCACTTCGCAAGCAATGCTCGCTCGTGYCAYACCCTTGATTTACGCGCCCGGATTTGCCTAAGCGCCATCTTCGATRCAGCAACAGGGACATCCAACACCCTGATGATCTTCCGCGATCCGTCCCCCCATCGCACTGTACGACGGTACTGGAATATTAACCAGTTTCCCATCAGCTACGCATCTCTGCCTCGCCTTAGGGGCCGACTCACCCTGCGCCGATGAACGTTGCGCAGGAAACCTTGGACTTACGGCGAGGGGGCTTTTCACCCCCTTTATCGCTACTCATGTCAGCATTCGCACTTCTGATACCTCCAGCAGCCTTTACAAGCCACCTTCGCAGGCTTACAGAACGCTCTCCTACCGCGTGCACTAAAAGTGCACACCCGCAGCTTCGGTTTATCGCTTAGCCCCGTTACATCTTCCGCGCAGGACGACTCGATCAGTGAGCTATTACGCTTTCTTTAAAGGATGGCTGCTTCTAAGCCAACCTCCTGACTGTCTATGCCTTCCCACTTCGTTTCCCACTTAGCGATAATTCGGGACCTTAGCTGGCGGTCTGGGTTGTTTCCCTCTTGAGTCCGGACGTTAGCACCCGGTGCTCTGTCTCCCAAGCTGTACTTGCAGGTATTCGGAGTTTGCCATAGTTTGGTAAGTCGCCATGACCCCCTAGCTATAACAGTGCTCTACCCCCTGCAGTAATACTTGAGGCACTACCTAAATAGTTTTCGGAGAGAACCAGCTATTTCCAGATTTGTTTAGCCTTTCACCCCTATCCACAGCTCATCCCCTAATTTTTCAACATTAGTGGGTTCGGTCCTCCAGCACGTGTTACCGTGCCTTCAACCTGGCCATGGATAGATCATCTGGTTTCGGGTCTACACCCAGCGACTAATTCGCCCTATTCGGACTCGCTTTCGCTACGGCTTCCCTATTCGGTTAACCTTGCCACTGAATGTAAGTCGCTGACCCATTATACAAAAGGTACGCAGTCACCCCACAAGGAGGCTCCTACTGTTTGTATGCATACGGTTTCAGGATCTATTTCACTCCCCTTCCGGGGTTCTTTTCGCCTTTCCCTCACGGTACTGGTTCACTATCGGTCGATCACGAGTATTTAGCCTTGGAGGATGGTCCCCCCATCTTCAAACAGGATTTCACGTGTCCCGCCCTACTTGTCTTACGCTTAGTTCCACACACAAAATTTCRTCTACAGGGCTATCACCTGCTACGGCGGGGCTTTCCATCCCCTTCGAYTATCTTGCATGCTAAAACGTAAAGGCTCTTCCGATTTCGCTCGCCACTACTTTCGGAATCTCGGTTGATTTCTTTTCCTCGAGCTACTGAGATGTTTCAGTTCACCCGGTTCGCTTCCACTAGCCTATGTATTCAGCTAGGGATACYGCATTGCTGCRGTGGGTTTCCCCATTCGGAYATCTRCGGATCAAAGCTTGTTTGCCAGCTCCCCGYAGCTTTTCGCAGGCTACTACGTCCTTCATCGCCTGTGATCGCCAAGGCATCCACCATATGCACTTAGTCGCTTGATCCTATAACGCTGTAGGCTATAGGACCTGAGTRCCGTTCATAAGTTTCAAAGCAGTCTGAGGTTATKCACCCCAGTCTTGAGAACTTGGAACAAAATAATGCAATCACAACCCGTACCCATCTTCATCAGCCAAGCTGATTACTTGATAGGTACATTTCGTTGTGCTTCTTCCAGATTGTTAAAGAACGAATATAGCTGTTGAGTAAAACCCAACTCATAAGACCGTGATTCAAATCAGAATCACGATGCTATGAGTTAGCCTCTACATCGCCACCAGGCGACTGTTTGAGAATCAATGGTGGAGGTGAACGGGATCGAACCGATGACATCCTGCTTGCAAAGCAGGCGCTCTCCCAGCTGAGCTACACCCCCATATTCCACACAGTGATCAACACTTGCGAAATACTTGGTGGGTCTGGTTGGATTCGAACCAACGACCCCCGCCTTATCAAGACGGTGCTCTAACCAACTGAGCTACAGACCCAAAACCTTCTCGGATCAGTATTCAGGTAGCTGCAGACCCAGGGAAGATTCCCTCGACCCAAGAAACAACCGATAAGAGTGGACGCTTAACACGAGCACTTTAGCTCTGAAAGGAGGTGATCCAGCCGCACCTTCCGATACGGCTACCTTGTTACGACTTCACCCCAGTCATGAATCCTACCGTGGTAATCGCCCCCCTTGCGGTTAGGCTAACTACTTCTGGTAAAACCCACTCCCATGGTGTGACGGGCGGTGTGTACAAGACCCGGGAACGTATTCACCGCGACATGCTGATCCGCGATTACTAGCGATTCCGACTTCACGCAGTCGAGTTGCAGACTGCGATCCGGACTACGATCGGGTTTCTGGGATTGGCTCCCCCTCGCGGGTTGGCGACCCTCTGTCCCGACCATTGTATGACGTGTGAAGCCCTACCCATAAGGGCCATGAGGACTTGACGTCATCCCCACCTTCCTCCGGTTTGTCACCGGCAGTCTCATTAGAGTGCCCTTTCGTAGCAACTAATGACAAGGGTTGCGCTCGTTGCGGGACTTAACCCAACATCTCACGACACGAGCTGACGACAGCCATGCAGCACCTGTGTTCCGGTTCTCTTGCGAGCACTACCAAATCTCTTCGGCATTCCAGACATGTCAAGGGTAGGTAAGGTTTTTCGCGTTGCATCGAATTAATCCACATCATCCACCGCTTGTGCGGGTCCCCGTCAATTCCTTTGAGTTTTAATCTTGCGACCGTACTCCCCAGGCGGTCAACTTCACGCGTTAGCTGCGCTACTAAGGCCCGAAGGCCCCAACAGCTAGTTGACATCGTTTAGGGCGTGGACTACCAGGGTATCTAATCCTGTTTGCTCCCCACGCTTTCGTGCATGAGCGTCAGTGTTATCCCAGGAGGCTGCCTTCGCCATCGGTGTTCCTCCGCATATCTACGCATTTCACTGCTACACGCGGAATTCCACCTCCCTCTGACACACTCTAGCCCGGTAGTTAAAAATGCAGTTCCAAAGTTAAGCTCTGGGATTTCACATCTTTCTTTCCGAACCGCCTGCGCACGCTTTACGCCCAGTAATTCCGATTAACGCTTGCACCCTACGTATTACCGCGGCTGCTGGCACGTAGTTAGCCGGTGCTTATTCTGCAGGTACCGTCAGTTTCACGGGGTATTAACCCATGACGTTTCTTTCCTGCCAAAAGTGCTTTACAACCCGAAGGCCTTCATCGCACACGCGGGATGGCTGGATCAGGGTTTCCCCCATTGTCCAAAATTCCCCACTGCTGCCTCCCGTAGGAGTCTGGGCCGTGTCTCAGTCCCAGTGTGGCTGGTCGTCCTCTCAAACCAGCTACGGATCGTCGCCTTGGTGAGCCRTTACCCCACCAACTAGCTAATCCGATATCGGCCGCTCTAATAGTGCAAGGTCTTGCGATCCCCTGCTTTCCCCCGTAGGGCGTATGCGGTATTAGCCACGCTTTCGCGTAGTTATCCCCCGCTACTAGGCACGTTCCGATACATTACTCACCCGTTCGCCACTCGCCACCAGACCGAAGTCCGTGCTGCCGTTCGACTTGCATGTGTAAGGCATCCCGCTAGCGTTCAATCTGAGCCAGGATCAAACTCTTCAGTTTAATCTCTGTATTTGTTTCGTATTCTTGGTCCTTGTGGCTTTAACACCAGTCCGAACCAGGTCATACGTCGCTACTCAAAGGAAGTGAGGTATGTGCTTAAACTTGACGTTTAAGGTACTTCACTTCTCACTTGATTTCATTGTGCTTGTGATCGGGTTAAAAACCCCATCACTGCACTCGCATCAAGCGCCCACACTTATCGGTTGTTTAATTGTTAAAGAGCGGYACTGCAAATTCGGTACTACTAACTTACTGCTATTCACTGCTTATTCACTTACTGCCTGCTGATCTCTCAGCCTTAGCAGCTATCGAAACTTCAGGGTTAACCCTAACTTTTCGGCAACCGCCAAGCCCTCTACTATAACACAACTTTTGCAGATTATGCAACCGGCTTCTGCCTGATTTGCATCCTATCTTGCAACCCGCTTGCTTTCATAAGCAGCCCTGAATTTCAGGGGTTGGTTACCGCACAGGTGGCTAGCAATTTCGCTTCGGGATTACTTATCGGGGTAAACCCTGATTCATCATCACCAGCCAAGCCCAAGACTATAGCACAATTTTTGCAGGTAGTGCAACTGGCTTCTGCCTGATTTGCACCAGCCTTTGCAATAACCGCCAGGCTTTCATTTCTGATCGCTTTCGCGGCAGGCCTTACCGGGGAACCCAGCCAGACCTGTTGCACTTGCTTGGCTTCGCGGCTCAAAACTGCTTGAACTGCGAAGGAGCGAGACTATAGCACAGAATTTCGGCGTGTGTCGCCAGCATGACACCCATTTTGCAGAAAGATGAAATATGTCGGGGACGCACCCCTTTTTTCCGTGGCGTCTGACTCGCACCACTATATATAGAGAGGAGGTGCCCCCTCCATCGGTGACGGAGTCTTCAGGCGCTCTCTATCTACTATATAGACTGCATTCAAAGCCGCCCCGGAACCGCGGCCTAGTATGGAGACCCGCTAGGGAAATGCGCGGCGCGGAGAAACCGGGCGAGTTCGCCAATCCTAGGCCTCTTCCCTTGGCGGCGGCATCCGGCCTGCCGGTTCCTCTGTCTTGCGACCGGCCTAGAGCCGCAGTTCGGTCGTTTCCTTGATCTGCTGGAGCGCGAAGAACGAACGCATGTCCACGACCGCGGGGTGGCGCATCAAAGTGTCCATGGAGAAGCGCGAGAAGTGCGCCAGATCCGCCACCTGGATGCGGAGCAGATAGTCCATGTCCCCTGACATGGCATAGCACTCGACCACTTCCGGCCATAGCTGCACGTCGCGGGCGAAATCGCTCATGGGCGCGTGACTGGAACCGCTGGTCTTGTTCAGCCTGATGTTCACGTAGGCCAGCAAGCCCAGGCCGACCTTGTCGGCGTCGATGAGCGCCACGTACTTTTTGATGAAGCCCTGCTCTTCAAGCCGGCGGACGCGCCGCAGGCAGGGACTGGGCGACAGCGATACACGGTCGGCCAATTCCTGGTTGCTCAAGCGGCCATCGCGTTGCAATTCGGCCAAAATCCTGAGATCTGTCCTATCAAGCCCTGTGTCAGACATTTTTAGCCCGTTAAATCGAATACAGCGCAATATTATTGCTCAATCCTCGGACGTGCTGGGCATATTTGCAATTGTCTGCCCGCCCTTCCTCCCTACAATCTCCGTCTAGACTTGAAGAACAAGTCATCCTCAAGAAGACGCAAGGGAGCAGACTTATGAGCAGCGCTTTCCAACCCTGGGACAACCCGATGGGCACCGCCGGGTTCGAGTTCATTGAATATGCCGCGCCGGACCCCGCCGCGCTGCGCAAGGTGTTCGAACTGTTGGGATTCAAGGCGATTGCCAAGCATCGCCACAAAGACGTGACCCTGTACCGCCAAGGCGGCGTCAACTTCCTGATCAACGCCGAACCCGACTCCTTCGCCCAACGCTTCGCCCGCCTGCATGGCCCGTCGATCTGTGCGATCGGATTCCGCGTGCAGGATGCGAACGCGGCATACAAGCGCGCGCTGGAACTGGGCGCATGGGGGTTTGATTCGCATAGCGGACCGATGGAACTGAATATCCCGGCGATCAAGGGCATCGGCGATTCGCTGATTTACCTGGTGGACCGCTGGGCGGGCAAGGAAGGCCACGGCGGCATTGGCGACATCAGCATCTACGACGTGGATTTCATGCCGCTGGATCCGGCCAATGCCCAGACCGACGTGGCCTGGCGCGGCGCGGGCCTGACGCTGGTGGACCACCTGACGCACAACGTGCACAAGGGCCGCATGGCGGAGTGGTCGGAATTCTATGAGCGCCTCTTCAACTTCCGCGAAGTCCGCTACTTCGATATCGAAGGCAAGGTGACCGGCGTGAAGTCCAAGGCGATGACTTCGCCGTGCGGCAACATCCGTATTCCGATCAATGAGGAAGGCACCGAAGAGAAAGGCCAGATCCAGGAATACCTGGACCTGTACCGCGGCGAAGGCATTCAGCACATCGCCATGGCGACCGATGACATCTACGCCACCATCGAAGCGCTGCGAAAGACGGGCGTGGTGTTTCTGGACACGCCGGAAACATATTACGAGCTGCTGGACCGCCGCCTGCCGAATCATGGCGAGGACGTGGCTCGCCTGCAGAAGAATCGCATCCTGCTGGATGGCGCTCCGGGTGGCGGTCTGCTGCTGCAGATTTTCACCGAGAACCAGATCGGCCCGATCTTCTTTGAAATCATCCAGCGCAAGGGCAACGATGGTTTCGGCGAAGGCAACTTCAAGGCCCTCTTCGAATCGATCGAACTGGACCAGATGCGCCGCGGCGTCGTGAAGACGGTCGAGTAAGCCTCTTCCCCCGCCAGCGCACGGCGCTCTAGCATCGGCGCTGGCCTTGAAGCCTCACCTTCCGGTGAGGCTTTTTTTATCACCCGCCCGCCCCCAACGCGGCGGTCAGCGCAAGGCTAGCGCTGCAGGCGGTCCTGGAACTGCTTGCGGAACTTGGCTACCTTGGGAGCGATCACGAACTGGCAATAGCCTTGTTCGGGATGCAGGGCGAAATAGTTGCTGTGATAGTCCTCGGCCTGCCAGAATTTGGCGGGCGCAAGCAGCCTGGTGACGATCGGCGCATCGTAGACGCGTTGCGACTCGACCTCGGCGATGACCGATTCCGCCTGCTCGAGCTGGGCGTCGTTCTGCCAGAAGATCGCCGATTCGTACTGCGGACCGACGTCGTTGCCTTGGCGGCCCGGCGTGGTGGGATCATGAGTCGCGAAAAACACGCGCAGCAGATCCGCATAGGACAACTCGGCCGGATCAAATTCGACCCGCGCGACCTCGATGTGGCCCGTATCCTTGCCGCAGACCTGCTCGTAGCTGGGATTGTCCACATGGCCGCCGCTGTAGCCCGGCAATACGCTTTTGACTCCGCGCAGCTCTGTAAACACTGCTTCGACGCACCAGAAGCAACCGCCGCCAAGTACGGCGACTTCATTGCCCGGGGATGGTTGTTCTGCCATGACGATTCCTTCTTGATGAAAGGCCGCCGCCAGCGGCCCGCGCGCCCGGCTTCATCAGCGGGGCATAAAGAATAAGGCTACTGCTTGGCCGGCGCCAGCGACAAGATCCATTCGGAGAGCTGCCGTGCGTCCTCGGGCGTGACCTGGGTCTGAGCCGGCATGGGGACCGCACCCCAGGCGCCTCGGCCGCCGCCACGGATCTTGCCGGCCAGATAATCCACCATGGGGTCGCCCTGCCCGGCATAGCGTTCAGCCACGCTCTTCAAGGGCGGCCCCACCCGCTTGGCTTCAACTTGGTGACATGCCATACAGGCCTTGCTCTTGGCCAGATCCAGCCCCGCGGTTTGTGCATGGGCCGCGCCAGCGCAGAGGACGCTGGCCACGGCCGCCAACAGACTAATCTTCAAATGCATCGGTTACTGCCCCACGGCTCGCGGTGCTGGCGAGCTTGCCGAACTTGGCAAGCACACCGCGTGTATAACGCGGCTTGGGCTGAACCCAGGCCTGACGACGAGCCGCCATTTCCTCGTCGCTGATGTTGAGCTGCAACAGCAGCTTGTGGGCATCGATGGTAACCGAATCGCCTTCCTGAATCAGCGCGATCGGGCCGCCGACAAAGGCCTCGGGCGCGACATGGCCGACCACCATGCCCCAGGTGCCGCCCGAGAACCGGCCATCGGTGATCAGACCAACCGTTTCACCGAGCCCCTGGCCAACCAGCGCGGAAGTGGGCGCCAGCATCTCGCGCATGCCGGGGCCGCCCTTGGGGCCTTCATAGCGGATGACCACTACGTCGCCGTCTCGAATCTGCTGCGCCATGATGGCCGTCATGGCGTCGTCTTCGGAATCGAAGACGCGCGCGGGGCCCGTGATGACCGGGTTCTTCAGGCCCGTGATCTTGGCGACGCAGCCTTCGGGCGACAGATTCCCCTTGAGGATCGCGAGGTGGCCCTGGGGATAGAGCGCTCGATCCATCGGCATGATGACGTCCTGGTCGGCGCGCGGCGTGTCGGGCACATCGGCCAGCGTTTCGGCGATGGTTTTGCCGGTGATGGTGATGCAGTCGCCGTGCAGCAGACCGGCGTTGAGCAGCAGCTTCATGACCTGCGGGATGCCGCCCGCGCGATGCAGGTCGGTGGCAACGTATTGGCCGGAGGGTTTCAGGTCGCACAGCACCGGCACGCGTTTGCGGATGCGTTCGAAATCGTCGATGGTCCACGGCACTTCGGCGGCGTGCGCGATGGCCAGGAAGTGCAACACGGCGTTGGTCGATCCGCCGATGGCCATGATGACGGACACGGCGTTTTCGATGGACTCCCGCGTGATGATGTCGCGCGGACGCAGATTGCGCCGGACCGCGTCCACCAGCACGCGCGCCGACTCCGCGGCGGAAACGACTTTTTCCTCGTCTTCGTTGGCCATCGTGCTGGAATACGGCAAGCTCATGCCCATGGCCTCGAAGGAAGAGCTCATGGTGTTGGCCGTGTACATGCCCCCACAGGAACCCGAGCCTGGAATCGCGCACTTTTCGATCTGCTTGAAGTCGGCTTCCGGCATGCGGCCCATGGTGTATTCGCCGACAGCTTCGAAGACGGACACGATGGTGAGGTCGTTGCCCTTGTAGCGGCCCGGCTTGATCGTGCCGCCATAGACATAGATGCCAGGCACATTCGTGCGCGCCAGGGCGATCATGCCGCCCGGCATGTTTTTATCGCACCCGCCGATCACGACGACGCCATCCATCCATTGGCCCTGCGCGGCGGTCTCGATGCAGTCGGCGATGACCTCGCGCGACACCAGCGAATATTTCATGCCCTCGGTGCCCATGGACATGCCGTCCGAAATGGTGGGCGTGCCGAACACCTGGGGATTGGCGCGGGAAGCGCGAATCGCGTCGATGGCGGCGTCGGCCAGGCGCTGCAGGCCGCTATTGCAGGGGGTGATCGTCGAATGGCCGTTGGCCACGCCGATCATGGGGTTCTCGAAATCGGCTTCCTTGTAGCCCAGCGCGTAATACATGGCGCGATTAGGCGCGCGCGCGACGCCATGGGTGATATGGCGGGAACGTTCGTTGTTCGGCATGGTCTGTGTCTCCTGTCGGCCGTCGGGGCGCGGACATGACAATCGCACCCAGGGAAGCTGGCTCGCTTGCATGCGAATCTTCAGTGCTCGCCGGTTATTATCATTCAACTTTATTGTGTCGGGCAGAACATGCTGCAATATCCGAAAATCGACCCCATCGCCCTGCAGATCGGGCCTCTGGCCATCCATTGGTATGGGCTGATGTACCTGGCGGGCTTCGCCCTTGTGTACCTGCTGGGCCGCCGCCGCATCACAAGCGGGCACACCACCTCGCTGAACGTGCGGGATCTGGAAGACCTGATCTTCTATAGCGTGCTGGGGGTGGTGTTGGGGGGCCGGCTGGGCTACGTGCTGTTCTACAAGCCCGCGTACTACCTGGCGCACCCGCTGGAAGTGCTGTACCTGTGGCAAGGCGGCATGTCGTTTCACGGCGGCCTGATCGGCGTGATTCTCGTGATGCTGCTGTTCGCTCGCAAGAAGCGCCTGCCCTTTTTCGCGGTCAGTGATTTCATCGCGCCGTTGATTCCGCTGGGCCTGGGTTTTGGCCGCCTGGGCAATTTCATCAATGGCGAACTGTGGGGCCGGCCCACCGATGTGCCGTGGGCCATGGTGTTCCCCGACAGCGGCGACGGATTGGCCCGCCATCCTTCGCAGCTCTATGAGCTTGGGCTGGAAGGAATCGTGCTGTTCGTGCTGCTGTGGTGGTTCTCGAGCAAGCCGCGTCCGCTGGGTCAGGTGAGCGGCCTCTTCCTGATGGGCTACGGGACCTTCCGTTTCCTGGTGGAATTCACCCGCGAGCCAGACAACTTCCTGGGCCTGCTCGCGGGCGGGTTGAGCATGGGACAGTGGCTGTCCCTGCCGATGGTCGCCTTGGGCGCCATCATGTTCAGCCTTACTGCAAGACGATCGTCCCGTTGACCGCAATGCTGACCGTGACGTTCCCCGCTTCCAGGGGAACGCTTGCATTGAAGCTGCTCAAGCTGTCCTTGGACATGGCGGCCCCCACCATGCGCGGCATGGGCGCGGCGCCGCCGGAACCGCCCAGTTCCAGCTTGGAAAGGCGGTAGCCAGAGAAACCGAAGGCGTTGGCCGCAGCCAATGCGCGATCCTTGAAGGCTTGCGCGGCATCTTTCAGCAGCTTGCGTTCTTCGGCGTCGCGCGCTTCGCGCGATAGCGAGAAGCTGATGTTGGAAATCGCCGTCTTGTCCGATAGCTTGGACGCCAGCGCGGCCGCGGCCGCGAAGTCCTTGGATTCGAGCACGATCTCGCCTTGGCCGCGCCAGGAACTGATCTTGCCCTTGCTGTTCATGTTGGGCCAGACATTGAAGCCGCTCGAACTCACATCCACGCCCTTGGTGTCGCGCGCGCGCTTGACGACGTCGTCAAGCACCGTCGTCAGCTTCTGGCCCGCGGCGGGCTGATCCGGCGCGTCCACTTCGGCGGTCAAGGAAATGCGCACCGTGTCCTGCTGGACCTCTGACGATGCCATGGCCTGCAGCGTCATCTCTGGAGACCGGTTGGCGGCCGGCTCGACAGCGGTGGGCGCGGCGGCGGGCGCCTGAGCCTGTGCATAGACGGGCTGAGCGGCGGCGATCGCGGCCACGGCTGCGCACGCTGCACCAAGCTTGGTCAGCGAAAAAACAGGGTGTTTGAACATGGACTGGTCCTAGGAGGGAGGACGAAGGGGAGTGCCGAGGCGCCCGACGCGGACCTGCTCTTATGGCAGGCCCGCTGGGATAGATGCCCCGCCTGTGCCGTCAAGGCCGGCATCTCGAACCCTGAGGTTCAAGGTGGTCGCGTTCCGTAGAGCATCGGGTTCGTCTACGAGAGACAATCACTCCAGCTCTGCACTCCCGCAACCAATATGCCAAAAAGACATAGGTTCAGAGAATGTATGGCCTAGTCACGGACACGGCAGGGACAAACTGAAAAATCTTGAATACTGCTTATGAACGTTAGAGCAGTTTTTCCTGACCCGACAAGGCGTCATCGAGTACTGCGTTCATGTCCTCAATTCTACGCTTGAAGTCGCCGACCGCCAAACCGCCCAGCGGACCGTCGGGAGCTTTCATCGCGAGCAGCTCGCCGGCCACCTGCAAAGCGGCCATCACGGCGATGCGCTCATTGCTGGAAACCTTGCCGGTGCCCTGGATACGCAGCATGAGTTGATCCACATGGCGCACGGCGGCCAGCAGCGTGGGCTTCTCTTCCGCGGAGCACGCCAGGGAATAGTCGCGGCCGAGGATCGATACGTCTACACGTTCCATTAGTGTTGCTCTCCGGACGGCGCACCCGGCAAGCGGGCCAGCACGGCGTCGATGCGCTCGCGGGCCGACGCGGCGGCCACGCGCAAGCGCTGTAATTCGGTATCGCGCGTCTGCAGGTTGCCCTGCAGTTCGGTTTCCCTGGCGGAAAACCGCGACTCGAGCGCCTGGCGTTCGGCGGTCTCGCGGGCAAGCTGTTCACGCAAGACGATCTCGGCTTGCTGAGCTTGCTCCAGCATGGCCGTGACGGCACCATCGTGGTCCTGGAGCTTGCTTTGCAGGGTGACGATCTCTGCTTCGCGGTCGGCGGCGCGTTGCTTCAGCACGCGCTGCTCAGCTTCGAAATCATTCAGGCGAAGACGCAACGCGTCACGCTCGGCGTGGAGTTGGCGGGTGCGTTGCACCAGTTGCCCGATTCGGGCGGCGAGTTGGTCTAGATCTTGCAGCATGGGCGCTATCGTAAACCATCCTGGGTTGAACCGGGCCTCTTCACGCAAGGTGAGAAACCCGGCAATATTCAGTAGGAAATTCGATTGGGATTCCGGCGGCGCGAAGGTTACCGAGTCTTGGGACCGATGGAAAGTCCCATCCGTCAAAACCGCCGCTTCCGGCCGATCCGGCTTTCGCCTTTCTTTCTATAAACTTTCACTTAGCTTTCAAAAAGCCCTCAATCTTCCCGCGCCGTTACAACTCGGGGTCGGGAGTTCCCGAATTCTAGGGAAAACCCCAGGCTTTCACAGAGCTTACAGGGTTTGCAGCGCCGCGGGCGTCCATTACCATTCGCCCTTTCAAGAAACCACGTCGTCGCTTTCAGAAGAACTAATGGCACCCCGAAGTGCCTTTTTTGTGCCTGTCGCTCGCCTGTCGGCGAGTGACTCCGGCTACAAACCTTTTTATCTACATGCTGTAAACAGGAGCCAACCAATCATGCAGCTACGCAATCGACAGGACTTCTGGTCGGGGGTGATGTTCATCGCCCTTGGACTGGGATTCGCCTGGCAGGCCAGCAGCTACCAAATGGGTACTGCTGCCCGAATGGGCCCCGGGTACTTTCCTTTTTGGCTAGGTATCGTTCTCTCATTGCTGGGCGCCGTCGTGCTGCTTGGCTCACTGTCCAAGAAGGCCCACGACACGCATATCGACAAGTTCGATTGGCGCATCCTGTTCCTCGTCGTGGGCTCAGTTGTCCTGTACGGCTTCATCCTCAAGCCGTTGGGCATCTATATCTCGGTCTTCATCCTGGTTGTTGTCAGCAGCCTGGCCAGCCACGAGTTCAGCCTGAAGGTCGCCGTCGCCAATGCGATCTTCCTGGTGGTCTTCTCGTATCTGGCATTCGTCAAGGGGCTGGGGCTGATTTTCCCGCTGTGGCCGTCGTTTCTGGGCATGAACTAAGGAGCAACCGGTCATGGAATTGTTTGACAACCTGATGATGGGCTTCTCGGTGGCGTTTACGCCCGAGAACCTGTTCTACGCACTGCTGGGCTGCATCCTGGGTACGCTGATTGGCGTGCTGCCGGGCATCGGCCCTGTCCCGACGATCGCAATGCTGTTGCCGATCACGTATGTGCTGCCCCCTATCGCCGGCCTGATCATGCTGGCGGGTATCTACTACGGCGCCCAATACGGCGGATCCACCACAGCCATTCTTGTGGCGCTGCCAGGGGAAACATCCGCGGTGGTGACCGTGCTGGACGGACACCAGATGGCCCGCAACGGCCGTGCTGGCGCCGCGCTGGCCATTGCCGCGCTGGGTTCGTTCTTCGCGGGCTGCGTGGCTACGCTGCTGCTGGCCGCGTTCGCGCCTCCTCTGGCTGAAGTCGCCTTCAAGTTCGGCCCCGCCGAGTACTTCTCGCTGATGTGCCTGGGCCTGGTCGGCGCCGTGGTGCTGGCCTCGGGCTCGCTGCCCAAGGCGATCGCGATGATCATCCTGGGCCTGCTGCTGGGCATGGTCGGCACCGACGTCAACTCGGGCGTCGCCCGCTATGACTTCGGCATCCCCGAACTGCAAGACGGCATCGACTTCGCCATCGTGGCCATGGGCGTGTTCGGCTTCGCCGAAATCATGACCAACCTCGAGCAGAAGGAAAACCGCGTCGACATCACCGACAAGATCGGCACGCTGTACCCGAACAAGCAGGAATTCAAGGAAGCCGCCCCCGCCGTGCTGCGTGGTACGGCCCTGGGTTCGGCACTGGGTATCCTGCCGGGCGGTGGCGCCGTGCTGTCGTCGTTTGCGTCCTACACGCTGGAAAAGAAGATCTCGAAGAATCCGGAACGCTTCGGCAAGGGCCACCCGGCCGGCCTGGCTGGTCCGGAATCGGCGAACAACGCCGCCGCCCAGACTTCGTTCATCCCGCTGCTGACGCTGGGCATCCCGGGTAACGCCGTGATGGCGCTGATGGTTGGCGCAATGACGATCCACAACATCCAGCCCGGCCCGCAAGTCATGACGAGCCACCCGGAGCTGTTCTGGGGCCTGATCGCCTCGATGTGGATCGGCAACCTGATGCTGGTGGTGCTGAACCTGCCGCTGATCGGCCTGTGGGTCAAGCTGCTGAAGGTGCCCTACCGCATCCTGTTCCCGGCGATTCTGGTGTTCTGCACGATCGGTGTGTATTCGTTGAATTACAACCCGTTCGACATCTTCACCACCGCCATGTTCGGCATCGTCGGCTACGTGTGGTCCAAGCTGAAGTGCGAAGGCGCGCCGCTGCTGTTGGGCCTGGTGCTGGGCCCCATGATGGAAGAGAACTTCCGCCGTGCCCTGCTGCTGTCTCGCGGCGACTTCACTACCTTCGTCACGCGTCCGCTGTCGGCTTCGCTGCTGGCTGTCGCCGCCTTCCTGGTGATCCTGGTCGCGCTGCCGGCCATCCGCAAGAAGCGCGAAGAGACCTTCGTCGAAGAAGAGTAAAGAACGGAACCGCCGCCTTGCCGCGGCGTTCTGGATCAGAGACCCCCGGGCTTGCCCGGGGGTTTTTCTTTGCGTCCGCAAAACGCAGGGCCGCTGAAAGATACAATCGATTACTGTACGCTACAAATCGTACGCGCGTCGTCGCATCTACGTTAAGCTACGGGTTTACCCCACGCGATGATTCGGCATGAATTTCGACTGGAAGAATCCCTACCCCACCACCCGCACGCCGGTGTTTGCCCGCAATGTCGTGGCCACGTCCCACCCTTTGGCGGCCCAGGCGGGCTTGCGGATCCTTGCCCAGGGCGGCAACGCGGTAGACGCCGCGATCGCCGCGGCCTCCACGCTGGCCCTGACCGAACCCGTCAGCAACGGCTTGGGCTCGGATTGCTTCGCCATCATCTGGGACGGCTCGAAGCTGCATGGCCTGAACGCGTCGGGCGCGGCGCCCGCTGCGTGGAACGTGGACTACTTCCGGCGCAAGCACCAAGGCACGATACCCGCCAGGGGTTGGGACAGCGTGACCGTGCCGGGATGCATCGCGGGATGGGCGGCTTTGCATGAAAAGCTGGGCCGCCTGGCGTTCGCCGACATCCTGGCGCCGGCCATCGAATATGCCGAGCGCGGCTATGCGGTTTCGCCTGTCGTCCAGGAAAAATGGGCCGCGCAAGCCGATATCCTGCAGCCACAGCCCGGCTTTGCGCAGCATTTCCTGCCGCGCGGCCGCGCGCCGCACGTCGGCGAGCATTTCATCCTGCCGGGCGCGGCGGCCACGCTCAAGCGCATCGCCGCCAGCGGTGGGCGAGACTTTTACGAAGGCGAGACGGCGCACAAGCTGGTGGCGCACGCGCAGGCGCATGACGCCGCCCTGACGCTGGCGGACCTGCGCGACTACACACCGGAATGGGTGGCGCCGATCAGCCAGGCGTACCGCGGCCATACGCTGCATCAGATCCCGCCCAATGGCCAAGGCATCGCTGCCTTGATCGCCCTGGGCATCTTGCAGAACTTCGACCTGGCGGCCCGGCCTGTCGACCATCCCGACACCCAGCACCTGCTGATCGAAGCCATGAAGCTGGCATTTGCCGATGTATACGCGCATGTCGGCGATGCCCGCCATATGCGTATCGCCCCCGAACAGATGCTACGCGCGGACTATCTGGCCGAGCGGGCCCGCCTGATCGATCCCCGGACGGCCCAGGCTTTCTCGTCCGGCCATGCGCCGCAGGGCGGCACCGTCTACCTGACCGCCGCCGACCGCAACGGCATGATGGTGAGCTTCATCCAGTCGAACTACATGGGCTTCGGCTCGGGCGTCGTCGTGCCCGGCACGGGCGTCAGCCTGCAGAACCGCGGGCATTGCTTCAGCACCGATCCGGCTCATCCCAATGTGGTCGCGGGCGGCAAGCGGCCCTTTCACACCATCATTCCCGCCTTTCTGATGCGCGACGGCGCTCCCGTGATGAGCTTTGGCGTCATGGGAGGCAATATGCAGCCGCAAGGGCAGATCCAGACGCTGGTGCGCATGCTGGACTATGGGCAGCAGCCTCAGGCCGCCTGCGACGCGCCTCGCTGGAAATGGAACCACGGCCTGGCGGTGGATGTGGAGCCCGCCATCGCTCCGCCCGTCTTGCAAGGGCTGCGCGCGCGCGGTCACGTGCTGGAGGGCATCGACGATCCTTATATGGACTTCGGATCTGGCCAGTTCATCTGGCGCCTGGGAGATCCGGCGGTGGACGGGTACGTCAGCGCCAGCGACAGCCGTCGAGATGGACTCGCCGCCGGCTTTTGATTGCGTTAAGGTTAGTGTCCTGAGACTGACCTTACCCTTCTAGAGCGGAGTTTCCTGCATGGCAACGATCGGTACCAAGAGCTACGACGCGGTCGTAGCCCAGAAAGTCGCTTTCCTCGGATTGGGCGTGATGGGCCTGCCCATGGCCGGCCATCTGGCGCGCGCCGGCCACGACGTGACCGTCTACAACCGCACGCCGGCCAAAGCGCAGGCCTGGGTCGCCGAATTTGGCGGGCGCAGCGCCGCCACGCCGCGCCAAGCCGTGGACGGGGCGCAGATCGTCTTTGCCTGCGTCGGCAATGACGACGACCTGCGCAGCGTCGTGCTGGGACCGGACGGCGCGTTCGCGGGCATGGCGCCCGGCGCCGTGTTCGTCGATCACACCACTGCATCGGCGGACGTGGCGCGCGAACTCTATTCCCAAGCCAAGGACCTGGGCCTGAATTTCGTGGACGCGCCCGTGTCGGGCGGCCAGGCAGGCGCCGTCAATGGCGTGCTGACGATCATGTGCGGCGGAGAACACGCTGCCTTCGAGGCAATCCGGCCCGCCGCCCAGTGCTTCGGCCGCGCGGTCACCCTGGTGGGCCCGCCGGGAGCCGGCCAGTTGGCCAAGATGGTCAACCAGATCTGCATTGCCGGCATCGTTCAAGGCCTGTCCGAGGCCGTCGCGTTCGGCCAGGCGGCGGATCTGGACATGAAGCTGGTGCTGGACGTGATCAGCAAGGGCGCGGCGCAGAGCTGGCAAATGGAGAACCGTGGCGGCACCATGGTCGACGACAAGTTCGAGTTCGGCTTCGCGGTGGACTGGATGCGCAAGGACCTGGGCCTGGTGCTGGCCGAGGCCCGCAACAACGGCGCGCGCCTGCCGTTGACCGCCCTGGTGGACCAGTTCTACGGCGACGTCCAGAAGATGGGCGGCGGCCGTTGGGATACGTCCAGCCTGGTCAAGCGCCTGCGCGACTGATCCGGCCTGCGCACGGCCTGCACAGGGCGTGCGCTTGGCAAAAAGGCGAGCCCTGCGGGGCTCGCCTTTTTGTTGCCGGGCTGCCGGCGGTTTTCAAGCAGCCAGGCTGGTCTGCGCCGTTTCGGCCAGCAGCGCATCGATGCGCTGCTTGGCTTGCGCCACGCCTTCCAGCGCGGCCACCTCACCCATGGCCATGCCTTCCGCTGCGACGAAGGTCACGTCGCTCATGCCCAGGAAGCCCAGCATCTGGCGCAGGTACGGCGTCAGCGTGTCGGACGGCGTACCTTCGGCCTTGCCGCCGCGCGCCGTCAGGACAAACACCTGCTTACCCTTGACGAGGCCCTCCGGCACCCCTTCCGGCGTATAACGGAACGTGACGCCGGCCCGGGCCAGATGGTCCAGATAGCTCTTGAACTGCGCAGGCAGATTGAAGTTGTATACGGGCACGGCAAACACGATGCGGTCCGCTTCCATCAGTTCCGCCACCAGGGAATCGCTCAATTCGACGATGCGCTGCTGCTCGACGCTGCGGCCTTCGGCCGGCGTGAACAAGGCACCGGCGGTGTTGCCGTCGAAATACGGAATGGGTTGGGCACCGATGTCGCGGACCTTGACGATGGCCGCCGGGTTGGACGCCTTGACGCGGGCGATCAGGTGATCGGCCAACTGCTTGCTGTTCGAACGCTCGCCGAGAATCGAGGAAAGGATAACCAGGGTCTTCATTGCAAATATCTCCAGTGGTTGCCCGGCATCGCGGGCGGCCGGGATCCGCGGGCGTCTCGCTCAGGCCCGGAAGGGGCGGCGGACGTGGCTGGCCACCGAAGTGGCGTTGCCGGATCCCGAAGGCATGACGTCACTGTAGACGGGTTCATTGAACACATAAATACAGGTAAGATGAACTGTTCGTTCCAAACATAGAACAATCATGCAAGATCTCAATGACCTCTACTATTTCTCCCAAGTCGTCGAGCAAGGCGGCTTCAGCGCCGCGGCCAGGGCGCTGGACATTCCGAAATCCCGCCTGTCCCGCCGGATTTCGCACCTGGAAGAAAGCCTGGGCGTGAGGCTCTTGCAGCGCACCACGCGGCGGCTGCGCCTGACCTCGGCGGGGGAACGCTATCTGCACTATTGCCGGGAAATGGCCGCTTCCGCGCGTGCGGCGGACGACGCCATGCGGCAATTGCAGTCGGAACCGACTGGCCCGGTGATTGTGAGCTGTCCGGTATCCATCGCGCAGGACGTGCTGGCCCCCCTGCTGCCGGAATTCCTGGACGCCTGGCCGGCCGTGTCGGTGCAACTGCTGGTCACCAACCGGCGCGTCGACCTGATCCGCGAAGGCGTGGACCTCGCGCTACGGGTTCGCACCAAGCTGGATACGGACGCCGAACTGGTGGTCAGGCACCTGGGGACGGCGCGCGGCACGCTGGTGGCCAGCCCGGGCTACCTGCAGCGGCATGGCGCGCCGGACTCGCCGCAGGACCTGGCCTCACATACCACACTGAGCTTCAGCGATCCGCAGAACGAAGTGCGGTGGCCGCTGCGTAACGACAAGGGCGAAGAGGTGCACATCGAGCTCAAGCCTCAACTGTCCTGCAACGACTTCATCGTGCTGACCGAAGCCGCCGTCCGCGGCCGGGGCATCGCGTTGCTGCCATCGATAGCGACGCAAGAAGAACTGCGCCTGGGCCAGCTGGTGCCGGTGCTGCCGCAATGGCAGTCGCCAGAGGGCATCGTGCATTGCATCTATCCGTCACGGCGGGGCATGATGCCCGCCGTGCGTACCCTGCTCGATTTCCTGTCGCAGCGCCTGCCCTCGATGTATCAGCGCCTGGAGAAGGCGACGGCGCCGGCGGCTCAGTAACCGCGCGAACGCTCGACCACGCCAGTGATGGGCTCGCCGCGCGTCAACTGCGCCACCTTGCCCGCGATCTGAGCGATGCTTTCATCGCGCAGCGTGCGCGCCGCGATGTGCGGCGTGACATGGACGCGCGGATCGCGCCAGAACGGGTGGTCCTTGGGCAGGGGTTCGGTATGAAAGACATCCAGCGTGGCGCCGGCAATCTCGCCCTCTTCGAGCATCTGGACCAGGTCGTCTTCGACCAGGTGCTCGCCGCGGCCCACGTTGACCAGGTGCGCGTCGGCCAATAGCTGCGACAAGGTCTGGCGATTGAGGATGCCCTGCGTATCCGGCGTGAGCGGCAGCACGTTCACCAGGAAGCGCGTGCGCGCCAGGAAGGCCGGCAAGGCGGCCTCGCCCGCAAACGACTCCACGCCCGGGATGTCGCGCGGCGTGCGCGACCACCCCGCCACCGGGTAGCCGAATTCGGCCAGAGTCTGCGCGACGCGCGCGCCAACCTGCCCCAGCCCCAGCACGCCGACTGGCCAGTCCGCCTGGCGCGTGCCCTCGCGGGTATCCCAGTGCTGGCGCGCCTGCGCGTGGTCGAAGGCTTCGAAATCGCGCGAGACCCGCAACAACGCATACAGCGCGTATTCGGCCATCTGCACCGACATGCCCGCATCTTCCAGGCGGACGATACGGACATGCGGGGGGATCTCGGGCATCTTCAGCAAGGCATCGACACCCGCGCCCAGGTTGAACAGGGTCTGCAGGGAGGTCTCGTGCTTGAAGAGCTCGACAGGCGGACGCCACACCAGGGCGACTTCCGCGCCCGACGGAGGACCATCGGGATTCCACACGGAAATGCGGCAGCCGGGCATGGCGGCTTCAAGGCGAGGCACCCAGGCGTCGGGATCGTGGTGGGGGCAGGCAAAGAGGATGTGCATGGTGGCTGTGCGCGCGGGCGATGAAAACCTCAAGCATGAGGGATGGCGCGGCACAAATCAAACGGCCCGGCATGAAGCCGGGCCGCGCGTACTGCTACGGAGCAATCCGCTTATGCCGCCTGCGGCACGCTGGGCTTGTTCCGGCCTTTATTGCGGCGCAGGAAGGCCCAGACCTGCAGCAGGATCAGCAAGGCGCTGGCGGCAATGAACCAGGCGCTGATCGGACGCTCGACGAATACCGCCAGGTCGCCGCGCGACAACAGCAGCGCGCGCCGGAAGTTCTCTTCGACCATGGGCCCGAGCACGAAGCCAAGCAGGATCGGCGCCACGGAGAACTCCAGCGTCATGAGGATGGCGCCGATCACGCCGAAGGCCAGCACTTCCCAGATCTGAAAGAGGCTGTTCTGCGTACTGAACACGCCCACCGCGATGAAGAACAGCGCGGACGGGAACAGATAGCGGTAAGGCACCTGCAGCAGCTTCACCCAGACGCCGATCAGCGGCACATTCAACACCATCAGCAGCACATTGCCGACCCAGAAGCTGGCGATGAGGCCCCAGAAGATGTCCGGATGTTCCGTGATGAGCTGCGGGCCGGGTTGGATGCCCTGGATCAGCAGCGCGCCCAGGATCAGCGCCATCACCGCGTCGCCCGGAATGCCCAGGCTCATGGTCGGAATGAAGTCGACCTGCGTCTTGGAGTGCGAAGAGGCTTCCGGCGACGCCACGCCCGCGATCATGCCGGTGCCGAACTTCTCGGGCGTCTTGGAGATCTTGCGCTCGAGCGCGTAGGCCACGAAGGTCGTGATGGTGGGACCGGTGCCGGGCATGGCGCCGAACAGGGTGCCGACGGCCGTGCCGCGCACCATGGGCCAGAAGGCGGTCTTGAGCTCCTGCTTGCTGGGCCGCATGTCGCGCAGGCGGAGCTTGGCGCCGCTGCCGATGATGGTCATGCGGTTCACGCTCATCAGGAAGTCGGCCACGCCGAACAGGCCCATCGAGATCGCCACCAGTTCCAGGCCATCGGACAGATCCAAGAGACCGAACGAGAAGCGGATGGTGCCGGTGTTCACGTCGGTGCCGACCACGCCGCACATCAAGCCGAACAGCGTCATGGCCACGCCCTTGAGCGGCGAACCGCGCGACATCGTGGCGCCCGCCAGCAAGCCCAGCAGCATGATCGAGAAAATCTCGGTCGGGCCGAACTTGAAGGCCACTTCCACCAGCAGGGGCGAAGCGAAGATCATGACGATGATGCCGACCGATGCCGCGAAGAACGAGCAGATCATCGTGATGCCGAGCGCGGTCCCCCCCTTGCCCTGCTTGGTCAATGGATAACCGTCAAGGCAGGTGACCGCGTGCGGCGGATGCGAAGGCAGGTTGAGCAGGATCGCGCCGATGGCGCCGCCGTATTGCGAGCCGTAGAAAATGCCGGCCAGCATCAGGATGGCGGGCACCGGCTGCATGACGTAGGTCAGCGGGAGCAGAATGGAAATGGCCGACAGGGCGCCCATGCCGGGCAGCACGCCGATGAGGTTGCCCACCAGCACGCCGAAGAACGACCACATCAGGTTGTGCCACTGGAACGCGACGCCAAAGCCGTACCAGAGGTCCATCAAAGCTTGAGAAATCATGGCGCTTCAACCCCAACGAAACAGCGGAAGCTGCAGTTGCAGCGCCCACCAGAAGACAACGACCGCGATCGCGGACATGGCGACCGCCAGCAGGACGGCCTGCTTGATCGTGTTCTTGCGGTCGCCCAGCGCAGAGATGAAGACGATGGCGAACGTGGCGGGCAGCAGGCCGCCGTAATGGCCCAGCAGCAGGAAGGCCAGGATGCCGAGCAGGATGAAGGCGCTGCCGCGGATGTCTGGCATCCCGTGCGGGTGGCCCTCGGCCGGCGCGGGCGCGGAGGGTTCCGCCGAGCGCGCCGACATGGCGATCAGCAAGCCCGTCAGCGCCAGCAGCCCTCCCAGGGCGGCGGGAAAGAAGCCTGGGCCCATGTGGCTGAGCGTGCCGATGTGATAGTCGGTTCCGCCATAGATGGCTCCGAGCCCGATCAGGACCATCAGCGCGCCGCCGTAGTAGTCCTTTCTGTTGATTGTCTTTTGCACTTCCATCCTCCTTCCTGGTGCAGGACCGTGCCGGCCCTCGATGTGCCGCTCGGAACGAGCCGCACCCGGCCCTTGACGACTGGCCGGAACGCAGATTACGGAAGGAAGCTGCTAATCCGCTTTCTGTGCGCTGTCGCGTTCCTGAATCCAGGGGTTATCCCTGATCGGAAGCCGCGATCGGCTGGAACACAGGCGGTGGGAAGTTTGAAAGCCGGGCGCTTACTGATCGCCCTTGAGCTCGACGTCGCTGGGCCTGGGGTACTGCGACACGGTGGGCGCGAGCGGCAGCCACAGCACGGATGCGAGTCCGACCCCGCCCTGCCCGTTGGGTTCGCCGTCGCGCAGTTCGATGTCGCCATCGTTGCGCCTCGCGTAGGCCCGCGCGATCGCCAGCCCCAGGCCGGAGCCCGAGGACGCCACGGGCTTGTCCGTGCCCACGCGTTCGAAGCGCGCGAAGGCGCGCACGCGCAAGACCGGGTCCAGGCCAGGACCGTTGTCGGACACGGCGACCTCGGCGCGGCTTTCCTGCCGGCAGACGGATACGGTGATGCGCGCGCCGGCGGGTGCATAGTGGATCGCGTTGTGCACCAGGTTCGATAGCGCCTCGTGCAGTTCGGCCTCGTTGCCGGACACCGGGACCGGCGTTTCCAGCCCCTCTTCGGAGCCCGCCTGCACCCACCCCAGGTCCTGCTGCTTCTCGTGCGCCAGCGGCAGGTACTGCAGCACGACTTCGCGGGATACGGCGTTCATGTCCAGCAACTGCCGTGGCAGCGGATCGGCCTGGTTGGCGTGCGCAAGCGACAGGAGCTGCTCGGTCAGGCGGCGGGTGCGGCCCAGTTGGTCGACGATGGCGCGCAGGCCCTCTTGCGCGCGCGCGGGGTCCGGTTCGCGCAGCGCGTATTGCGCCTGCGTCAGCATGATGGCCAGCGGCGTGCGCAATTGGTGGGAGGCGTCGGCCAGGAAGTGCGACTGTTCGTCCAGCACCCGCCGATAGCGGGCGATATGGTGATTGACGGCTTCGACCAGCGGCGCGACTTCGCTGGGCACGCGCGAGGCGTCCAGCGGCGTCAGGTCGTCCGGGCGGCGCCCCCGGATGTCCGCGCGCAGCCTGCGCAGCGGCTTGAGGGCCCACGACACCCCCCACCAGACCAGCACGACGACCAGCGCGAGCATCCGCGCGTCGCGCAGGATTTCCTGGCGCCGCGCGTTGTTCTCGGCCTCGATGCGCTTGCCGGTGCTTTCCGCCACGACGACCAGCACCTGGCGATGCTGGCCCTGGTAATAGAGGTCGCGCACGACCGACACGACGCGTACCGGATCGTTGCGGTACACGCTGTCGTAGAAGATGGGCTGACCGTTAGAACGAGGCCAGCTAGGGGGCCGCGGCATTTCCGGCATGCCCAGCAGGGTCTTGCCTTGAGCGGCGGGCACGGCGGCGCCGTCCGGCAGGGGCGGATCGATTTCTTCGATGCGGAAATACTTGCGCAGGCCCGCGCGGGATTCGAGCATGACCTGCGCGTAAAGCGGCGTGGCCACCTGGAGATTGCCCTCGGGCGTGAACTCGAGGCTGCTTTCCAGCACGCGCGCGGGCTCCACCAGCGCGCTGTCGTAGGCTTCGTTGGTGATCTCGGCCAAGGTGCGGTAGTCGTTCAGGCTGTCGATGACCAGCAGTACCACCACGCCCGGCAGCAGCAGGATGATCAGCAGCGCGCGGATGCCGACGCGCGGCAGTCCCGGGATCCGCAAGCTCACTTAGGGCCTGTGCACATTGAGAGCGCCTCGCATGGCCCTTAGGGTTCCGCGGACTCGCTGGCCACGCTTTCCAGCATGTAGCCGAGTCCGCGCACGGTCACGATGCGGACGTCGCTGCCGGCGAGCTTCTTGCGCAAGCGGTGCAGCACGACTTCGATGGCGTCCGGATTGGCTTCGCTGTCGTGCGTGAAGACCTTGCCGAACAACTGCGACTTGTCCACCGGATAGCCGCTGCGGGTCAGCAAGGCGGCCAGCGCGGCATGTTCGCGCGGGGTCAGGAACAGGAGCGAGCCGTCCAGGGTGAAGGCGCGGCTTTCGCTGTCGTAGGACAGTGAGCCGCATTGCAGGCGCGGATGCTGGCGGCCGCGGCTGCGGCGCACCAGCGCGGTCAGCCGGGCTTCGAGTTCTTCCAGCGCGAAGGGCTTGGTCAGGAAATCGTCCGCGCCCAGGTTCAGGCCGCGCACCCGGTCTTGCAGCGCGCCCTGGGCGGTCAGCAGCAGGACGGGCGTGCGGTCGTCGCGGTTGCGCATTTCGCGCAGGACCACCAGCCCGTGCTTGTCGGGCAGGCGCAGGTCCATGACGATGGCGTCGTATTCCGTGCCCGCCATGAACGCTTCAGCGGTACGGGCGTCCGCCGCGTGGTCCGGCACGAATCCGCTCTGGGCGAGCGCGCGCATCAACCAGGACGCCATGTCCCGTTCGTCTTCAACCAGCAATATGCGCATGACCGTCCGTTCCTTCGGGCAAATTCTCTGCCGCCCGCTGACCATGCACACGCTGGCGCAGATAGCGGGTTTCGTGATGACGCCGAAAGAGGATAGCCGACAACTCGTTCAACGCCTGGGTATAGACGTCGCGCTTGAACTCGATGACAGCGTCCAGGGGTACCCAATACTGGCTCCAGCGCCAGGCATCGAATTCCGGATGCTGCGTCGCGCGCAAGCACACGTCACTGTCACGGCCCACCAGGCGCAACAAGAACCAAATCTGTTTTTGTCCTTTATAGTGGCCACGCCACTCACGCCGGACAAAGTGATCGGGCACGTTATAACGTAACCAATCGCGTGTACGCCCCAAAATACGGACATGCTCGGGCTTCAAGCCCACTTCTTCATGGAGTTCGCGATACATGGCCTGCACCGGGCTTTCGCCATATTTGATGCCGCCCTGGGGGAACTGCCATGCATGTTCCCTGATACGCTTGCCCCAAAAGACCTCGTTTCTAGTGTTGACGAGAATGATGCCGACATTGGGGCGGTAGCCTTCGCGGTCAAGCATGGGCCACCCCCACCGAATTCAATACAATTACGGTCGATTATACGTATCTGCTGCCACCTTTAAACATGCGCGCATCCAACTACCACATCAACACCCTGAAAGAAGCCCCTTCCGAAGCCGAAGTCGCCAGCCACCAGCTGATGACCCGCGCCGGGATGATCCGCAAGCTCGCGGGCGGCATCTACACCTACATGCCTCTGGGCCTGAAGATCATCCGCAAGGTGGAGGCCATTGTCCGCGACGAAATGAACGCGGCGGGCGCCATCGAACTGCTGATGCCGGTCGTCCAGCCCGCCGAACTCTGGCAGGAATCGGGCCGCTGGGAGCAATACGGCGCGGAACTGCTGCGCATGAAGGACCGGCACCAGCGCGATTTCGTGCTGCAGCCCACGTCCGAGGAGGTCATTACGGACATCGCCCGCAATGAAATCCACAGCTACCGCCAGCTGCCGCTGAATTTCTATCACATCCAGACCAAGTTCCGCGACGAACGCCGTCCGCGCTTCGGCCTGATGCGCGGCCGCGAATTCACCATGAAGGACGCCTACTCCTTCGACCGCGACGAAGCCGGCGCCCAGCGCAGCTACGACATCATGTTCGACGCCTACATGCGCATTTTCGGCCGCCTGGGCCTGGAATTCCGCGCGGTGGCGGCCGACACGGGCTCGATCGGCGGTACGCGCAGCCATGAATTCCAGGTCATCGCCGACACGGGCGAAGACCTGCTGGTCTACAACGCGGATTCCGACTACGCCGCGAACATCGAACTCGCCGAAGCCGCTTCCCTTTACCCGGTGCGCGCCGAGGCCGCCGAACCCATGGCGGACGTGGCGACGCCGGGCGCCGCCAAATGCGAGGACGTGGCCAAGCTCCTGGAGCTTCCGCTGGAACGCACGATCAAGTCGATCGTCCTGGCCACCGACGGCGACAAGGGCAAGGTCGACATCTGGCTGCTGCTCCTGCGCGGCGACCACGAACTCAACGAGATCAAGGCCGGCAAGCTGCCGGGCCTGGCGGGCTTCCGTTTCGCCACGGAAACCGAGATCGTCGAACACTTCGGCTGCAAACCCGGCTACCTGGGCCCCGTCAAGACCGCCAAGCCCGTCCATGTGATCGCCGACCGCACGGTCGCCAACATGGCCGACTTCGTCTGCGGCGCCAACCGCGAAGACTTTCACACCCGGGGCGTGAACTGGGGCCGCGATCTGCCCGAGCCCGAGCTGGTCGCCGATCTGCGCAACGTGGTGGCTGGCGACCCGTCGCCCGACGGCAAGGGCACGCTGTCGATTCAGCGCGGCATCGAAGTGGGCCACGTTTTCTACCTGGGCAAGAAGTACTCGGAAGCCCTCAAGGCCACGTTCCTGGACGAAACGGGCAAGCCGGCCGTACTGGAAATGGGCTGCTACGGCATCGGCGTCACCCGCATCGTGGGCGCCGCCATCGAACAGAACCACGACGCGCGCGGCATCATCTGGCCCCGGGCGATCGCGCCGTTCGAAGTCGTGATCTGCCCGGTGGGCTGGGGCAAAAGTGAAACGGTGCGTGACACCGCGAAAAAGCTCTATGAATCGCTGCTGGCGCGAGGGGTGGACGTCATCCTGGACGACCGCGATGCGCGTCCCGGCGTCATGTTCGCCGAGTGGGAATTGATCGGTGCGCCGCTGCGTGTAACAGTTGGAGAACGCGGCCTGAACGATGGTGTGGTGGAATTGCAGGCCCGTCGGGAAACCGAAGCAGCCAAGATTCCGGTAGAGTCCGCGCTTGAAGCCGTGCTGACGAAACTCGACACCCTTTAAACCCTAAAGTAACTACGGACTTCCCGTGTCCCGACCTGCACCATTCCCATCCGTATCGTGACCGACCCGAAGTCCGCCGAATCCCTCCTGCAAGTCCGTGTCTACTACGAAGACACGGATGCGGGCGGGGTGGTTTTCTACGCCAACTACTTGAAATTCCTGGAACGCGCCCGCACCGAGTGGTTGCGCGATCTGGGCGTCAATCAGTCCGGGCTGGCCGCCAGCGAGCAACGTCTTTTCGTTGTCCGCTCCTTGGACATGTCCTACCGGAAGCCGGCCAGACTGGACGATTTGCTTACCATACGCAGCCGAGTCACCAAACTGGGCCGCGCTTCGATACACTTCGCGCAGCGCGCGGAACGCAACGGGGAACTGCTTGCCGAAGGCAACATCCAAGTCTGTTGCGTCGATGCCGTTCACATGCGGCCGGCGGAGTTGCCGGCTGACGTTCGCGCCAAACTGGAATTCATTCAGGAATAACCATGCAAGCCACCAACGACATGTCGTTGCTTTCGCTGATTTCGCACGCCAGCGTGCCGGTCCAGCTGATCATGCTGATGCTGTTGGGCATCTCGATCATGTCCTGGACCTATATATTCGCCAAGCGAATGGCGATCAAGCGCGCCCATACCCAGACCCGCCGCTTTGAAGACGATTTCTGGTCGGGCGGCGACCTGTCCATGCTGCAGCAGGCCGTGGCCTCGCGCCGGGACGAGCAAGGCGCGCTGGCCCGCATTTTCGATGCCGGCATGACCGAATTTCTGAAGGCCCGCCGCGGCAACGCGGGCGGCGACGCCCTGCTGGACGGCCCGCGCCGCGCCATGCGCGCCGCCTACCAGCGCGAAATGGATGCGCTGGAATCCCACCTGAACTTCCTGGCTTCCGCCGGTTCGGTATCGCCCTACATCGGCCTGCTGGGCACGGTCTGGGGGATCATGCACGCCTTCATCGGCCTGTCGAACATGCAGCAGGCCACGCTGGCTTCGGTGGCCCCCGGCATCGCGGAAGCGCTGATCGCTACCGCCATCGGCCTGTTCGCCGCCATCCCCGCCGTGGTTGCCTACAACCGCTTCACGAATGACATCGATCGCATCTCGATCCGTTTCGACAGCTTCGTCGATGAATTCCTGAACATTCTGCAACGGCAGGTGCGCTGATGCCCTCGGTAAGCTCACGCGGCAGGTCCGGCCGCCGCATGAAGGCCGACATCAACGTGGTGCCGTACATCGACGTGATGCTGGTGCTGCTGGTCATCTTCATGGTGACGGCCCCCCTGATCACGCCCGGCCTGATCCAGCTGCCTTCGGTGGGCGCCGCGTCCGACGTGCCCGTCAAGCCCCTGGAAGTCCAGATCTCCGAAGACGGCAAGGTCGCGCTGCGCATGCGCGAACCCGGTGCAACCATGCAGGACATTGCGCGTACCGAGCTGGTGGCGCAGGTGCGTTCGCGGATTACGGCGGAAACCCCGGTAGTCATCGCCGCCGACGGCAAGGTGCCCTATGAGACGGTCGTGAAGGTCATGGACGAGCTGCGCACCAATGGCATCACCCGCCTGGGTCTGCTGGTGGACCAGTCCGCCGGCGGATCCCAGCCCGCACCCGAGAAAAAACGCTAACGCGCCGCCTTGCGCCGGCCTGGCCGGCGCGCCTCCCACATGACGCCACCCATTATTCGACACCGCAGCGGCCCACCGGCCACCCCGCCCAACAACGACAACCGGAATTCGCTCATTCTGGCTGTGGCGGTGCATTTGCTGCTGCTGGTCGCCCTGATCTTCGGCGTGAACTGGCGAACCGAGAACCCTGGCCCCGTCCAGGTGGAACTCTGGGCGGACGGCAACTCGCCCGACGAGCCGCCGCCCACGCCTCAGCCCGAGCCCCCGAAACCGCAGCCCAAGCCGCAGCCTCAGCCCGAGCCCGAAAAGGCGCCCGAGCCGCCGCCCCCGCCGCCGCCGCCTCCTCCGCCCGAGCCCGAACCGCAGGTTCAGCCCAAGACCGAGGAAGTCGACCCCGAGATCGCCATCCAGGAAGCCAAGAAAAAGCGCGAGCAGGAAGAAAAGGCGCGCCAGGCTGCCGAGGCCGCCAAGGAAAAGGCGCGTCTCGAAGAAGAGCGCAAGCAGGCCGAGCTGAAGGAAAAGAAGCGCCTGGAGCAAGAGCGCCAGGCTGCTGAAAAGGCCGCCGCCGAGAAGGCAGCCGCTGAGAAAGCCGCTGCCGAGAAGGTCGCCGCCGACAAGGCTGCCGCCGAGAAGAAGGCCAAGGACGACGCCGCCAAGAAGGCTGCCGCCGAAAAGGCCGCTGCTGAAAAGGCGGCCGCTGAAAAGGCCGAGAAGGCGGAAAAGGCCGAAAAGGCTGCCGCCGAGAAGGCCGCGGCTGAAAAGGCTGCCGCTGAAAAGGCCGCTGCCGAAAAGGCCGCCGCCGAGAAAGCCGCTGCCGCGAAGAAGGCCGCCGCCGACAAGGCGCTCAAGGACGCCTTCCGTAACGACGCGCTGGGCGCGGCCGGCATTCCGGGCGGCACCGCCGACCGCAATCAGGCTGGCGGCGGACGCGACAGCGGGTATGGCGCCAAGGTCCGCGCCTGCGTGCAGCCGGGGGTGGCTTATCCGCCTCAGGCCCGCAGCGGATCGCAGAATCCGACGGCGCAATACCGGGTACAGTTAGGTTCTGACGGGAAGGTCAACGGCGTCACACTGACCAGTTCTTCGGGCAACGTCGGCTTTGACCGCGCGGTCGAGACCGGCATCCGCCGCTGCAACCCCTTCCCCAAGCCCTCGACGGGCCGCTATGAACCCATCATTGACGTTGTGTACAGAATGTATGATTGACAGGAGATTGATGAATATGACTCCCGCTTATAGCCGACGAGTACCCCCCTTCGCTCTCTGGCGATCGTATGGACTCGGGCTGCTGATGGTGGCATTGGCCTGCCTGATGGCCATGAAGCCCGCCCATGCGCAGCTACGCGTCGATATTTCCGGCACCGGGGCAACCCAATATCCGGTGGCCATCGCTGATTTCGCCGTCGATGACACCCACGGCCGCGCGCTGGCCGAAGTGATCCGCGCCGACCTGACCCGCACGGGCCAGTTCCGCCTGATCAACGCCGCCGGCTCCGGCCTGAACGTCGATTCCCCCATTGCCCACGACGACTGGCGTGGCAAGGGCGCCGACTTCATCGCCTACGGCAGCATCACCCGTGGGGCCGACGGCCGCTACGACGTTCGCTACCGCCTGGCCGATACGGTCAAGAAGGCGCAACTGGACGGCGTGGCATTTTCCGGCACGGAGCAGGAACTGCGCCGCGTCGCCCACCAGATCGCTGACCGCATCTACGAAAAGATCACCGGCGTTCGCGGCGTGTTCTCTACCCGTATTGCGTATGTGCTGAAGAAAGGCGCCACCTACGAACTGCAGGTCGCCGATGCCGACGGCCAGAATCCGCAGGTCGCCCTGCGTTCGCGCGAGCCGATCATCTCGCCGGCCTGGTCGCCCGATGGCGCGAAGCTCGCCTATGTGAGCTTCGAGTCCGGCAAGCCTGTCGTCTACGTGCACACATTGGCTACCAGCGCCCGCGCTCCCGTCGCCAACTTCAAGGGCAACAACAGCGCACCCGGCTGGTCGCCCGACGGCGGCAAGCTTGCGGTGGCGCTGACTCGTGACGGTTTGTCGCAAATTTACGTCGTTAATGCGGCCGACGGATCGAATCCGACCCGAGTTACGCGTTCTCCCGGGATTGACACCGAACCGAGCTTTACGCCCGACGGCGCTTCCATTATCTTTACGAGTGACCGCAGCGGCGGGCCGCAAATCTATCAGACCGGCTCGACAGGCGGCGAAGCTCGCCGTCTCACGTTTAATGGTGGTTACAACATATCACCCCGAATTTCCCCCGATGGATCGACGCTGCTGTACGTTGCAAGACGAGACGGCGCGTTTCGAATCGCATCCTTGAACCTGTCCACTGGCGCCGAAGCCTTGCTGACTGATGGTCGTGACGATCAGTCGCCTAGCTTTGCGCCAAACGGCATGCAAGTCCTTTACGCCGCCATCCAAAATGGACGTAGCGTGCTTGCTGGTGTATCGAGCGATGGCCGCGTACGACAGACGCTTTCGGTACTGAACGGGGAAATACGTGAACCGACTTGGGGCCCATTTACCCGATAACACGTGTGACTCTCTTTGCAAAGGAACTATCATGAAGTCGCGCATTGCCAAAAGCCTAACCATCGCCGCTCTGGCCGCCACCCTGGCAGCTTGCAGCTCCGTCCCTCTCGACGATAAAGCGGGTCAGGGCGGAGGCGCTGGCCAAGGATCCTCGGCCTCTGGCCAGATCCTTGATCCCTTTAATCCCCAAAGCATCCTGGCGCAACAGCGCTCGGTGTACTTTGATTTCGACAGCTACACCGTGTCGGACCAATACCGCGGCCTGGTCGAAACCCACGCCAAGTACCTGGCCTCGCACCAACAGCAGAAGGTCAAGATCGAAGGCAACACCGACGAACGTGGCGGTGCTGAGTACAACCTGGCCCTGGGCCAGCGTCGTGCCGACGCCGTGCGTCGCATGATGACCCTGCTGGGCGTCAGCGACAACCAGATCGAAACCATCAGCTTCGGCAAAGAAAAGCCGCGCTCGACGGGTACGACTGAAGCCGACTTTGCCGAAAACCGCCGCGCCGATATCAACTATCTGCGTTAAGCTTTTCGCTTAGTCTAGAGCCCTACCACGCGTCGGGACGGTCAGCCGGCCGTCCCGACGCTTGTTTTTATACCCGGGAAATATTCATGCGCGATAACGTTCTGTCCCTGCGTCCCCTGATTGTGGCCACTGGTCTGGTGCTTGCCGCCCTGACCGCGCCCGCTCACGCTTTTTCCGATGATGAGGCCCGCAAGGCCATCCTGGATTTGCGCCAGCAGGTTCAGCAGCAGAACGAGCAAAGCCAGCGCGCCAAGCTACAACTGGCAGACCAGATTCAGGCCTTGCAACAGGAAGTCGCCCAATTGCGCGACCAGCTCGAACTGGTGTCGCGCCAGCAGCCCAGCGCCAAGCCGGGCGCCGCTGCGGGCGGTTCGAACCCGCCGGGCGCGTCCGCCGGAGACCCCCAGGAACAATCCGCCTATGACGGCGCCATGGACCTGTTCCGCAAAGGCCAGTACAAGGATGCGGCCGAATCGCTGGCCGCCTTCACCGCGCTTTATCCGAACAGCCAGCTTGCCCCCAGCGCCCAGTTCTACCAGGGCAGCAGCCGCTACGCGCTGAAGGACTTCAAGGGCACCATCGAGCAGTTGAACGCCATGGTCCAGAAAGCCCCGGACAATGCCCGCGCCCCTGACGCCCTGTTGATCATCGCCGGCAGCCAGATCGAACTGAACAACCGCGCCGGCGCCAAGGCGACGTTGCAGCGTATCGTCCGCGACTACCCGACCACGCCGGCCGCCAGCACGGCCAAGAGCCGGCTGCAACTGCTGCAGTAATGCGGCAAGCCGCAAGCGCGGTCGCCGCGTACCGGCACATCCTTCGCCGCCGGGCAGGGCTTATCGCCCTGCTCCTGGCGGCGATTTTCATTGCGCTACTGATCGACTTCACCGTGGGCCCGTCGGGCCTGCCGTGGCGCGACCTCTGGCAGACCCTGACTTCCCCCGCCCAGGCAGATCCGACCTACCGTGTGATCGTCTGGGATATCCGCCTGCCTTCGGCCCTGATGGCCGCGCTGGTGGGGATGGCGCTGGGACTGGCGGGCGCAGAGATGCAGACCATCCTGAACAATCCGCTGGCAAGTCCGTTCACGCTGGGCGTGTCATCGGCCGCCGCGTTCGGCGCGTCGCTGGCGATCGTGCTGCAACTGGGCCTGCCGGGCATCGCGGGCGCCTGGCTGATAGCGGCCAACGCCTTTTTGTTCGCCTTGCTGGCGGCGCTGCTGCTGGACGCCGTGGCCCGATGGGGCGGCATGAATACGTCGGGCGTGGTGCTGTTCGGCATCGCCATGGTGTTTACCTTCAATGCGCTGGTGTCGCTGGTGCAATTCACGGCCAGCGCAGAAGCCCTGCAGAATCTGGTGTTCTGGACGATGGGCAGCCTGGCGCGTTCGAGCTGGTGGACCGTCGGCGTGCTGGCGCTGGCATTCGCGCTTGCCCTGCCCATGGCCATGCGGCAATCCTGGAAGCTGACCGCGCTGCGCCTGGGCGAAGACCGCGCCGCGAGCTTCGGCGTGGACGTGCGCCGCGTGCGGGTCGGGGCGCTGGCGCGGGTAAGCCTGCTGTCGGCGCTGGCCGTGGCCTTCGTCGGCACCATCGGCTTCATCGGCCTGGTCGCGCCGCATATCGCGCGCCGGCTCTTTGGCGAGGACCACCGGTTCTATCTGCCGGGCAGCGCGCTGGTGGGCGCGGTGATCCTGTCGCTGGCCTCCATCGCATCCAAGAACCTCGTGCCCGGCGTCGTCGTGCCGGTGGGCATCGTGACAGCCTTGGTGGGCATTCCCTTCTTCGTGTCCGTCGTGCTGCGCAGGCAACTGCCATGACGGCCCCCGCCGACGCGTTGCGCAAGCCCGAACTGGCCGTGGAGGGCCTCACGGCCGGATACGGACGCCAGGACGTCCTGCACGGCCTGTCGATACCCGCACTGGCGGCGGGCGAAGTCACGGCGCTGCTGGGGCCGAACGGCAGCGGCAAATCGACCCTGCTCAAGGCCGTGGCCGGCCTGGTCCGCGCGCGCGCCGGCCGGGCATCGCTCGACGGCCTGGACCTGACCCGCCTGAATCACGGCGAACGCGCCCGCCATGTGGTGTACCTGCCCCAAAGCCTGCCGGCGGCCGTGCATCTGCGGGTGTTCGAGTCGGTGCTGGTGGCGGCCAGGGCCAGCGACCGCGTGGCGGGTCCCGTGGATCTGCAGGCCATCGACCGGCTGCTGGAACGGCTGGGCATCGGGCATCTGGCGCTGCATTACCTGGACGCGCTGTCCGGCGGACAGAAGCAGTTGGTGGGCCTGGCGCAGGCGCTGATCCGCCATCCCCGCGTGCTGCTGCTGGACGAGCCCCTGTCGGCGCTGGACCTGAATTACCAGTTCCACGTCATGCGGCTTTTGAAACAGGAAACCCGGGACCACGGCCTGATCAGTCTGATCGTCCTGCATGATCTGAACGTGGCGCTGCAGCACGCCGATCAGGCCGTGATGATCCACGAGGGGCGGCTGCACGCCGCGGGCGCGCCCGCCGACGTGATCACGCCGGCCTCACTGGCGGCGGTTTATAGCGTGCAGGCACGGGTGGAGGCCTGCTCCCTGGGAAGGCGGCAGGTGCTGATCGACGGACTGGACGAGCACCCCGGATGATCCGCGGCCCTGCCGCGATCAGGCGCGCTGGGCCACGTCCACCACCGGTGCGCCGGTCATGCCCGCCAGTTGCGCCGGCGTCAGGTTGAACACGGCGTGCGGGTGGCCGGCGGCGGCCCACAGGCTGTCGTAATTGAACAGGTCCGCATCCAGCAGCATCACCGGCTTGACCGCATGGCCGATGGGGCAGACGCCGCCGATTGCGTAGCCGGTCATGTCGCGCACGAACTTGGCGTCTGCCTTGGCCAGCGCGCCCACTTGCGCCGCCACCTTGGTCTCGTCCACGCGGTTGGCGCCGCTGGCGATGACGAGCACCGGGGCGTTGTCGGCGGCGCGCCGGAATATGATGGACTTGGCGATCTGGGCGACCTCGCAGCCCAGCCCCGCCGCCGCTTCCGCCGAGGTCTTGCCCGTTTGGGGCAAAACCACCACGGGTTTGTCGTGCCCCAGTTCCAGCAACAGGCGGGCCACGCGCTGGGCGGATTCGGGCAAGGCGGCAAGAGACTCTGGGGACATCTGGGTGAACTCCGTTCAAGGGCTCGGGCGCGCGGACCCCGCGCCCGCACAGGCTGGAGCCGAGTTTATCAGCGTCGAACGGCGTCACCGTCCAGCCACGCCGGGCTAGAATGCGGACCTGGCTTTCCCTCCCGACCTCCATGCGTTCCGAACCCGTCCTGCCCCTGCAAACCGCGCCTATCGGCGGTTATGCCATGTCATACACCGAATTCGGCAGCGGCACGCCCCTGGTGCTGGTGCATGGATCGCTGTCCGACAGCCGCTACTGGAAGTCGCAGATGGCGCCGCTGGGGCAGTCGTTCCGCGTGCTGGCCGTGTGCCTGCGCCGGTACTGGCCCGAAGCCTGGGATGGCGAAGGCGACGGCTTTTCCATCGGGCAGCATGCCAGCGACGTGCTGGAGTTCATCGACACGGTGGCGGGCGGCCCGGCCCATCTGGTGGGCCATTCCCGCGGCGGACGGGTCGTGCTGGAGGCGGCGCTACGCCAGCCGGACGCCCTGCGCAGCCTGACGCTGGCCGACCCCGGCCTGCCTCTGCCCGGCGGCGGCGACGAGCGTGGCGGCTTTCGCCAGCGCGCGCTGGCGCTGATCCGCCAGGGCGAAATCGAAGAAGGCCTGGCGCTATTCGTGGACACCGTGACCGGACCGGACACCTGGCACCGCATGGTGCCGTGGTTCAAGGAGATGGTGCGCGACAACGTCGGCACGCTCTTCGGCCAGGCGCTCGAAAAGCCCGAACCCCTCACGCCGCAACAGATCGGCGGGCTGACGATACCTGTCCTGCTGATCGGCGGCGCGCTGAGTCCGGCGCCCTACCCGGCCGTGCTGGACGCGCTGTCGCAATGGCTGCCGCATGCCCATCGCGTGACCATCACCGGCTCGTCGCACGGCATGAACCTGGGCAATCCGCGCGCCTTCAATGGCGCCATCCAGGAATTCATCGGGGGCTGAGACCCCTGCCCGTCAGGGTTCGACCGAAGGCGTGTGCTTCAGACGGCGCAGCACGAATGTGGAGCGGCTATGCCGCACGCCGCGCAGCTTGTACAGGCGTTTGCGCAGGAATTCCTCGTAGCCCTCGGTGCCCGCCACGGCCACCTTGATCAGGTAGTCGTACTCGCCCGTCACCAGAAAGGCTTCGACTACCTCCGGCAGGCGGGTGATCTCTTCGCCGAAGCGCGCCAGCGTCTCGTCGTCGTGATGCTCCAGCGTCACTTCGATCATCACCGTATCCGGCAAACCCAGCGCCTTCTGGTTCAGCAAGGCCGCATAGCCTTCGATCACCCCCGCCTCTTCCAGCGCCTTGACCCGGTTCCAGCAGGGCGTGGGCGACAGGCCGACCCGCTCGGCCAGTTTCAGGTTGGTGAGCCGCCCGTCCGCGCGCAGGGCGCGCAGGATCTTGCGGTCGGTTTCGTCGATTTTGGGCGGATTGGACATGATGGCGGGTAAAAAAAGAGAATATCTCTGTAATAAACAATTTTACAGGAAGTATATTTTTCAAAATACGGTGATCCGGCGTGATTCAGGAAACCTATTTTGTCCGGCCGCCCGTAGACTTTCCAGCAAGACGGGCACATATCCCGCCCGTCGGTTTTCGGCGTTCACGCTGCGGCACAACCCGGCGCCAGCGCCGCAGTTCCCACGCAGCAATCCGCGCGCCGATCCGCGCGGCTGGAAACCATGTCCCACGCAGCAGCAGCATCCGCAAGAACCGGCCTGGGCCTGTCCGGCGCCCTCATGCTTCTTTCCGCCCCGGCGCTGTTCGCCTCGAACATGGTGGCGGCCCGTTGGGCCCATGACGCCAGCCTCCCCCCTGTCTTTCTGGCCTTCGGCCGATGGCTGATCGCCCTGCTGATCCTGCTGCCGCTTGCCGCCCCCGCCTTGCGCGCGCATCGCAAGGCATTGTGGCGAGGACTGCCCTCGCTCTTGCCCTTGGCGGTGCTGGGCATGGGCGTGGCGGTGGCGCCGCAGTACATCGGCGCCCAATCCACCAGCGCCACCAACATCGCACTGATATTTTCGTGCAGCCCCATCCTGGTGGCGTTGTTGGAGGCCCTGATCTTGCGCAAGCCCCTGTCGGCGGTGCGCGCGGCCGGACTGGCGCTGGCCCTGGGCGGCGTGCTGGTCGTGCTTGCGCGCGGCGACGCGCAGACGCTCGCCCGGCTGGCGTTTGGACAGGGCGACTTCTGGATCCTGCTGGCAGCGACCGGCTGGGCGTTCTATACCGTGCTGCAAAAGCGCCTGACCCTGCCTGCCGTGCCGGACAGCGCGCGGTTGGCCACGCTGATGCTGGGCGGCGTGCTGGCCTTGGCGCCCTTTGCCGCCATCGAGGCCGCGAGCGGCACGGCCCCGCCCTGGACGGATCCGCGCCTGGCGGCCGTGCTGCTGTTCCTTGCGGTGGTGCCCAGCCTGGGCGCGTATTACGTGTATGGCCGGCTGATCAGCCAGGCCGGCCCGGCGACCGCGGGCCTGTCCATGTTCCTGGTGCCGGTGTATGCGGCGCTGCTGGCGTGGCCGCTGCTGGGCGAAGCCCCCCAGCTATTCCACGCCTACGGCTTCGTGATGATCCTGCTGGGCGTGAAGCTGGCCTCGGCGCGGGTGCGCACGGCGGCGGCCACGGCCGCCGCCCCCGCCTGAGGCCGGAACACAGCCAGCTTAGCGGGCCGCTCCCTGGGCCGCGATGACTTCCTGCGCGACCTGGCGCGGCGCCTCGGCGTAGTGCTTGAACTCCATGGTGTATGTCGCGCGCCCCTGCGTCAGCGAACGCAGCGAGGTCGAATACCCGAACATCTCGGCCAACGGCACCTCGGCGCGCACCACCTTGCCGCCGCCTCCCGCGATGTCTTCCATGCCCTGCACCATGCCGCGGCGGGATGACAGGTCGCCCATGACGTTGCCGGTGAAGTCCTCGGGCGTTTCCACCTCGACGTGCATCATCGGTTCCAGGAGCACGGGATCGGCACGGCGCATGCCTTCCTTGAACGCCATCGAGCCCGCCATCTTGAAGGCGTTTTCGTTCGAGTCCACGTCGTGGTAAGAACCGAAGAATAGCGTCGCCTTCACATCCACGACGGGGTAGCCAGCCAGCACGCCGGCGTTGAGAGATTCACGGATGCCCTTGTCGACCGCCGGAATGAATTCACGCGGCACCACGCCGCCCTTGATGGCATCGACGAACTCGTAGCCCTTGCCGGGTTCCTGCGGCTCAAGCTTCAGCACCACATGCCCATACTGGCCGCGGCCGCCGGATTGCTTGACGAACTTGCCCTCGACCTCGTTGCAGGCCTTGCGGATGGTTTCGCGGTACGCCACCTGCGGCTTGCCCACCGTGGCTTCGACGCCGAACTCGCGCTTCATGCGGTCGACCAGGATTTCCAGATGCAGCTCGCCCATGCCGGAGATGATGGTCTGTCCGGATTCCTCGTCGGTGCGCACGCGGAAGGAGGGATCCTCCTGCGCCAGCCTGCCCAGCGCAATGCCCATCTTTTCCTGGTCGGCCTTGGTCTTGGGTTCCACGGCCTGCGAGATAACGGGCTCGGGGAACACCATGCGTTCCAGGATGATGATGTGCGACGGATCGGTCAGCGTGTCGCCAGTGGTGACGTCCTTGATGCCGACGGCCGCAGCGATATCGCCCGCGTAGACCTCGGTGATCTCGCGACGCTCGTTGGCGTGCATCTGCAGGATGCGCCCCAGGCGTTCCTTTTTTTCCTTGATGGGGTTGAAGACCGAATCGCCGGATTTCACCACGCCTGAGTAGACGCGGAAGAACACCAGCTGGCCGACGAAGGGATCTGTCATGATCTTGAACGCCAGCGCGGAGAACGGCTCGTTGTCGGCCGGATGGCGCTCGATCTCGTGATCGCGCTGGTCATGGCCCTTGATGGCGGGCACGTCCAGCGGCGACGGCATGTAGTCGATGACGGCGTCCAGCATGGCCTGCACGCCCTTGTTCTTGAAGGCGCTGCCGCACAGCATCGGAACGATCTCGTTGGCGACCGTGCGGATGCGCAGGCCCTCTTTGATCTCGGCTTCGGTCAGGGGTTCGCCCGACAGGTACTTTTCAAGCAGGGTTTCATTGGCCTCGGCGGCCTTCTCGACCATCTTGTCGTGCCATTCCTGCGCTTGCGCCTTCATGGACTCGGGGATCTCTTCGTATTGGAACTTCACGCCCTGGCTGGCGTCGTCCCAGATGATCGCCTTCATCTTGACCAGGTCGATGACGCCTTCGAAGTGGTCCTCGGCTCCCACGGGCAACTGGATGGGCACGGCGTCGCCTTTGAGGCGCTCGGCAATCTGGCGATGCACACGCAGGAAGTCCGCGCCGACGCGGTCCATCTTGTTGACGAATGCCAGGCGCGGCACCTTGTACTTGTTGGCCTGCCGCCAGACGGTCTCGGATTGCGGCTGCACGCCGCCCACCGCGTCGTAGACCATGACGGCGCCATCCAGCACGCGCATGGACCGCTCGACTTCGATGGTGAAGTCCACGTGGCCGGGCGTGTCGATGATGTTGATGCGATGTTCCGGGTAATTGCCCGCCATGCCCTTCCAGAAAGCGGTGGTGGCGGCCGACGTGATGGTGATGCCGCGTTCCTGCTCTTGCTCCATCCAGTCCATCACCGCGGCGCCGTCGTGCACTTCGCCGATCTTGTGAGTAATGCCGGTATAGAAGAGGATGCGCTCGGTGGTCGTGGTTTTGCCTGCATCAATATGGGCGCTGATGCCGATATTGCGATAAAGCTCGATGCGCGTCTTGCGAGTCATGGCCTCTTCCCTAGCGGTGAACTACCTGGCAAAACGGCAAGCCCGACCGGGCCTTGCCGCGGCGGGCGCCATGCCGCGTGCAGTGCTTGGGTGTTGCGAAACCGCGCCCGCGCTGATGGGTAAATATTACGCGCCGCGCGGCAAGATACAAGCCTGGAAAGGGCTTGTGCGCGGATATCGGCGGGGCCATGGGTTTGCCCCGATCATACGAAGGTATGGATGCCGCCGGGCGCAATGGCGCCGGCCACCGGGCAGAGCGGGCGCGACCTGCGGCCAAGAAAAGGGACATATGATTCGACGCCGCCACACGATGCGCCGCGCACGAAAAAAAGCCCCTCTTAAGCGAGGGGCCTCGGGGCCATGCATCGGCGCGTCGCGCGCGCCGGCGCATCGCGGTTATTTCTTGTCTTCCTTGACGCGGTATACCAGCACCGCGGTGCTGGCCAGCGACAGCACCTTGGCGGTGACGCTGCCGAGCAGCAGGCGCGACAGGCCGCTGCGGCCATGGCTGCCGATGAAGATCAGGTCGCAGCCGGCGTCGCCGGCAGCCTGCACGATGCCGTCGGCCACATTGAAGTTGGAGACGGCACGGGATTCGGATTTCACGCCGGCGGTGTCGGCGCGGTCGTGGATTTGCTTGAGGTACTTGTCGGCTTGCTCGGCGGAGGCTTTTTCGTAGTCTTCGTCGGTAATGGCATAGGCCGCGGCCATGCCGTCAAAGCCGATCGTGGCCGCGAACGGCTGGGTCACGTAGAGGGCCACGACTTCGGCGCCCACGGAACGTGCAAAGCAAATACCCGCGTTGGCGGCTTGCGCCGAGAGCGGTGAACCGTCGGTGGGAATCAGGATCTTCTTGAACATCTTGCCTGCTCCTGTTTGAGAGGAATCTTTATGCTACCGGAAAGCCGCCAGGTTCACATCAACTGAACCGGGCAGGCTTGACGAGGGTCAACGCCGGGTTCAGCCCAGTTGCTGGGCGGCCGCGAACAGATTGGTGCAGCGGGTGCCGGTACGGCAATAGGCCAGCACGGGACCCGGCAAGGTGCGCAGCAGCTCCGCGAAACGGACGACATCGGCGGCCGTCATGGCGCTGCCCACGACCGGCTGGTATTCGATCTTGAGGCCGGCGGCCTGCGCGGCCCGGGACACATCGGCGGCGGTCGGCTGGTCTGGACCGCCTTCGAAATCAGGACGGTTGATGATGACGCTTTTGTAGCCGGCGGCGGCAACATCGGCCATGTCGTCGGGACCCAGTTGCGGGGCGACGGCAAAGTTCTGGGTCAGAGGCTTGATGGGTGCGGACATGACGATTCCTTCAATGGCTTCAACGTAATAGCTGCATATTATTGATTGTAGGAGCCGTTTTGCGCGAAGAGTTTTTCCAATTCGGTCCAGACACCCCGATGATCGGCGATGGACACCGAAAATCGCAGCATGGTGGACGGCGCCTGCGACGGCGAGAACAGCGTGCCCGGGGCCAGCAGCATGCCGCGGTCGGCCGCCTCGCGGGCCAGCACTTCGGTATCGCGTCCGCAATCCGCCCAGACGAACATGCCCGCGTGCGGCTCGTGGTGTACGGTCAACCCCAATTTCAGCAGCCCCTTCATGCAGCGCTGGCGGGCGTCATCGACCCTCAGGCGCACGCGTTCGATGTGGCGCCGGTACTGCCCTTCCATGAGCACCCGGTGTACCACGCGCTCGCCCAGCTCGGGCGAGGTCAGGCCGGCCAGCATCTTCAGGTCGGCCAGCTTTTGCAGTACGTCGGCGTTGGCGGCCACATAGCCCACGCGCAAGCTGGCGGCCAGCATCTTGGAATAGCCGCCTACCAGGATCACGCGGTTCAGGCGGTCCAGCGTCGCCAGTTTCATGGCGCCGCCCGGATGCAGTTCACCATAGGTGTCGTCCTCGACCACCATGAAATCATGCCGTTCGGCGATACGCAGGATGCCGTACGCCGCCCCCGCCGACAGCGTGTGGCCAGTGGGGTTATGGACCGCGCCGTTGATGATGAAGAGCTTGGGCTTGTGTTGCGCGGCCAGTTGTTCCAGCAGCGCGATGTCGGGACCGTCCGGGCCGCGCGGCACGCCGATCAGGCGCGCCCCGAATGCGGCCAGCCGGCCGAAGATGACGAACCAGGCGGGGTCCTCGACCAGGACGGTGTCGCCTGGCTTGACCAGGTGCCGCGCGATCAGGTCCAGCCCGTGGGTGACCCCGTTGGTGGTCAGCAGATTGAGTTCGGGATGAGCCGGCACGCCATCGTTCTGCAGGGACGCGGCAATCTGCTGGCGCAGGGGCGCGAACCCCTGCGGATGACCGTAACTGACCAGATTCGCGCGCACCGAACGCCCCACCGCCCGCACGGCGCCCGCCACCATTTCCGGATCCATCCAGTCCGCGGGCAGCAGGCCGGCTCCAGCTGGCATGCAGGGTGCGCTGGATTCGCGAAACATGCTGCGCAGCAGCCAGGCGATGTCCACGCGGGCGGGCGGCACCAGGGAATTGGGCGCGACGGCAGCCACCGCGGCCAGGGGGCCGCTGCGCGCCCGCACGAAAAACCCCGCGCCCCGGCGCGACTGGACCAGCCCGCGCGCGACCAGCCGGTCGTAGGCCTCGACCACTGTGAAGCGGCTGACGCCGGATTGTTCGGCCATTTTGCGTATGGACGGCAGGCGGGTGCCCGGCCGCAGGCCCTGCTCGTCGATGCGGCGGGCCAGGCCATCGGCCAGTTGCGCCACCAGAGTGGCATCGGCCTGGCGCACGGGCTGCCAAGGCAGGGAAGAAGACGGGGCGGGAGCAACTGTCATGGAGATTTGACCAGGCCAGTGATTAAAGTGATATGCCAATGTGTACCGGTACTGTACCGATAACTATGCGTAGAGTGACAGCAATATCGAAAGCCCGCAACCGCGGGTAGCCTCAACCCCGCCCTGCCCAATCTGGTGCTGTCATGACCCGTCCCGCGTTTTATCCCCCATCCCCGGCCGTCCCCGCCGCGGCCTCTCCCTGGGAAGGCTATGGCTACGGCCTGCTGGGCGTGCTGGTCTTTTCGCTGACCCTGCCCATGACGCGGCTGGCGGTCACCGAGCTGGCGCCCCTGCTGGTCGGCCTGGGGCGCGCGCTGGTCGCCGCCGTGCCCGCCATTGCCCTGCTGTGGTTCACGCGCAGCCGCCGCCCCAATCGCCAGGAATGGCCGGGCGTCATCCTGGCGGCGCTGGGCATCGTGGTGGGCTGGCCGCTGGCCTCGTCGCTCGCGATGCAGACCGTGTCGTCTTCCCACGGCGCGGTGTTCAACGGACTGCTGCCGCTATCGACGGCGGCCTTTGCCGCGCTGCGCAGCGGCGAGCGCCCCTCGCCCGCGTTCTGGGGCTGGGCTATCGTAGGAGCCGTACTGGTCACGACTTATGCCCTGCGCCAGGGCGATGGCGCGCTATCGGCGGGCGACCTGTGGCTGCTGGTGGCGGTGGTGCTGGGCGGGATGGGGTATGCCGAGGGCGCGCGGGCCTCGCGCACGCTGGGCGGATGGCGCACCATATGCTGGGCGCTGGCGATCAGCGCGCCCGTGGTCGCGGCGCCGGTGGGCTGGATGGCCGCGCAGGCCGCGTGGCCCAGCGCGCTGGTTGTGTCCGCCTGCGCCTATCTGGCGTTCGGCTCGATGTTCCTGGGCTTCTTCGCCTGGTATCGCGGCTTGGCGGCGGGCGGCATCGCCCGGGTGGGACAAGTGCAATTGCTGCAGCCCTTCCTGACCGTGGTGGCTGCCGCATTGCTGTTTGGCGAATCGGTGGAAGCGGCAACATTCCTGTTCGCCGTCGCCGTGATTGTCGTTATTGCTGGCGGACGCCGCGCCATCGTCAGGACCTCGAAATGAGCTTGTTTCCCTTCAATATTGCCGACGTGCCCCTGGCGTCGCTGTCGCTGCTGGGCCCCCTGGCGCTGTTCGCGCTGGTCAGTTCGATCACGCCCGGCCCGAACAATGTGATGCTGGCTTCGTCCGGGCTGAACTTCGGCTTTCGCCGCAGCCTGCCGCATCTGCTGGGCGTGAACCTGGGCTTCACCCTGATGATCTTCCTGGTGGGGCTCGGCCTGGGCTCGGTCTTTCAGCAGGTGCCCGAGCTGTACACGGTCTTGAAATACGCGGGCGCCGCATATTTGCTGTACCTGGCCTGGAAGATTGCAAATTCGGGCCGCATGGACGAGGGCCAGGCGCGCGGCAAGCCTTTCACTTTCCTGCAGGCGGCCGCCTTCCAGTGGGTCAATCCCAAGGCCTGGGTGATGGCCGTGGGCGTCGTGGCGACCTATACCCCGCAGAACGGCTTCTTCGCGAACCTGATCATCGCCACGATCGTCTGCGGCATCGTCAATCTGCCCAGCATCGGGATCTGGGTGACGTTCGGCACGGCGCTGCGCCGCGTCCTGCATCGGCCCGGCGCGATCCGCGCCTTCAACGTGGGCATGGCCCTGCTGCTGGTGGCGTCCCTGTACCCCGTTGCGCTGGAACTGCTGCGCTGATCCGGTTTTCACGCCTTGGCCGGGCCCGTTCCCGGCGCCGTGCCGAAAACCGGGCACCCGGGGTATGCTGATGCCGGAACCCGCCGGCCCGTCCCCGGTCAGACAAATCATGCGCGCCCTGCCCCGATTCTCGTCCCGCCGACTCTTCGTCGCCGCCCTGCTTGCCGCCTCCGGCGTGGTCGGCTGCACCCAACTGGATTCCTGGCAGCGCCAGACCATCTTCTCTCCTCAGGCCGAACCGCAGACCTGGTGGCGCGAGCCCGCCGCCGGCACCGAGGTGTTCGACCTGGCGCTGGCCAACGGCGACAAGGTGCGCACCTGGTATTGGCAAAGTCCGAAGGCGGGCGCGCCTACCGTGCTGTACCTGCACGGCGCGCGCTGGAACCTGAACGGCAGCGCCTTCCGCATCGACGGCTGGACCCGCATGGGCTATTCGGTCTTGGCGATCGACTACCGCGGTTTCGGGGCTTCCACCCCGCGCCTGCCGTCCGAAGAGAGCGCGCTGGAAGACGCGATGGCGGGCTTGAAGGAACTGGCGCGGCGCCAGCCAGACCCGGCGCGCCGCTTCGTCTATGGGCACAGCCTGGGCGGCGCGATCGCCATCGACCTGGCCGCCCGTCCCGAGCAGCCGGACTTTGCCGGCCTGATCGTGGAGTCCAGTTTCACCAGCATCGGCGCGATGCTGTCCACCCTGCGCTGGGGCAAGGTGCCGGGGGCCAGCCTGCTGGTCACGCAGCCGTTTGCCTCGGTGGACAAGCTGGCGCAGATGCATACCCCCATGTTGTTCATGCACGGCACCGCCGACCGCGTCGTGCCCCACACGATGAGCGACGAGCTTTTCGCCGCTGCCCGCAACGTGGCGCCGGACCTGAAGCGGCTGGTCAAGATCGAAGGCGCCTCGCATTCGGGCGCCTTCCGCAGCGGCACGCAGTACGAAGCCGCCGTAAAGACCTTCATGCAGGACGCCAGCCGGGCCTATCAGCGCAAGAAGGGCTGAGCCGGCGCCGTCCGCGCCATTGCGGGGCGCGGACGCGGTCCGGACGCCCCGGGCCAAAACCTGAGCCCAGGCCCACGCTCAAGGCGATTGCGTCGCCTCGGCGGGCGAGGCGTCGGTACGGCCTCGGGCCAGCCACGCCATGACCCGGGGACGGGCGCGGTCATAAGCCAGGTTGTAGAAAAAGGCATACGGCAGGTAGAACAGCACCAGGGCGATGTCCAGCACGAAGGCTTCCCACAGGCTGATGCTGAGCCACCAGGCCGCCAGCGGGATCACGATGAGGATCAGGCCCAGCTCGAAGCCGAATGCGTGCACGACGCGCACCCGAAAGCTGCGCGTCCAGCCCAGCCGGTTTTCGATCCGGTCGAAGCCGGCGTTGTAGATCATGTTCCAGACCAGCGCGATCCAGGCGATCACGGCGGTCAGCACCCCCATTTCGAACAGGGACTTGCCCATGGCCCACGCCGCGATCGGCGCGCACAGGCCGATGGCCAGGATCTCGAACAAAAAGGCGTGGAGGAATCGTTCTTTAAGCGTTTTTTTGGCTTGCGTCATGACCCACCTGAGGTCGGTTGCTACTGAATGGAAGCCATTTTCGACGATATTTCCGGTACGATAAAGATACTATCCATCGGAAAATCCGATAACAAACTGGCATCTCCCCATGCGCCATTCCCTGGAATCCCTGGCGGCGTTCGCGCAGGTCGCGTCCGAAGGATCGTTTTCCGCCGCTGCCCGCAAGCTGGGTAAAAGCCAGTCCACCATCAGCGAAACCATCGCCAACCTGGAGGTGGACCTGAACGTGACGCTATTCGACCGCAGCCAGCGGCAGCCTTCGTTGACCGAGGCCGGCCAGGTGATGCTGGGGCAGGCCCTGCAGGTATTGGCCGCCAACGACAGGCTGAACCGCAGCGCCAGCCAATTATCCGAAGGACTGGAGCCACGGCTTACCGTGGTGCTTTCGGACACCTTCCAGTCGCAGACCTTCGAAACCATGCTCAGCCAGATCGACCGGCGCTATCCCGCGCTGCGCTTCGAATGCCTGATCGCCGAATACGAGGACGTGGTGGCGCTGGTGCAGCAGGGCCGCGCGCATGTGGGGCTGATGGCTGCGCAGGAAACCTATCCGCCCGATGTAGCGCACGCCTGCCTGGCCGAAGTGTCCGAAATCGTGCTGTGCGTGGGCCGGGGCCATCCCCTGGCCAGCCTGCCCTCGGTGACGGCCGATCATCTGAAGGCCGAACGCGAGCTGCGCCTGAGCACCTACGAACTGGACGACAAGGAAGCCACGCCCGCACATTCCACCTGGTCGGCGCCTGGCTATCTGATGCTGCTGGAAATGGCCAGCCTGGGGTTCGGCTGGACCGAATTGCCGCGCTGGATGATCCAGCGCTTCGGCCGGGATCAGTTGGTGGAATTGAAGGTGCCGGGATGGCCTCGGCACATCCGGGTCGATGCGGTGTGGTCGACGCGCCGCGCGCTGGGGCCGGCGGGCGCCTGGCTGCTCGAGAGCCTGACGCGGGGGTAGGCGCCGGTTCGCGCCGCCGTTCAATGTGTCGCGGCGCGCAGGCGCGCGATGCGCACGCCATTGGCGCTGAGCCAGTCGCCCAGCTTGGGGCTGGCCAGCACATCGAACTCGGCCCGCCGCTGACGCGCCATGGCACTGACATCCTTGCCGTCCAGCGCGGGATGGCACATGACCAGATCGCCGTCGCGCGCATTGAACAGCCAGTTCTGCAGCAGGCCCGAGTAGCGCCGCTTGCCTCCGTCGAAGCCGTAGACGCCCAGCAGGCGGCGGTTGGTCCGCAAGCCGTTCTCTCGCGCTTCGCGCGCCAGCGCCGCCGCCCCTAACCCGCCGATCAAGCGCGCCTTGATCGATTCCTTCAATGGAATCCCGCACTGCATGCCGGGCGCGGTCTGGCGCAGCCACGGCCTGCGGGGTCCGTAGCGATGCTTGAGCAGCGCGACCACGCGATCGCGGATGCCGGGAAGTTGATGCACGTGTTGATGCCCGTCGACGTAGTCGGGTGCGCGGCCGAATGCCGCTTCGAAGGCGTCGAACTGGCGGACGAGCTGCGCGTCGATCCACGCGGCATCGAGCAGACGCGCGTAGGCTTTCAGGATCAGCCTGCCCAGCGCCGGCATCGGCGCATCGCCGGGGCTCAGCGCTTCCGTGAAGTTCACGTGCAGGCCGACGTCCACGTCCAGCGCGTCCAGCCGGTGCGCGTTCGCGGCGAAGGTGGGACCCTGCGCGAGGCAGCTTACCGCGCTGACCCGGCCCATGCCGGCCAGTGCGATCATGCCCCCGTCGATGTCGGCATTCATGCCAAAATCATCCCCGCAGACCACTACGCGCTTGCTCATCGCTTCTCCTTTGCACAACGTTTCTTCACCGCCCCCATGCGCACCCTGCTCCGGCAAATCAGCCTTTTCGTCGCCGTCGGCTGTGCCGCGGCGGCCACCCATTGGGCCGTTGCCGTGGGCTGCGTGGAGGCCTTCGGCGCCCCGCCGCTGGCCGCCAACCTGATCGGCTGGCTGGCCGCCTTCATCGTGTCCTTCAGCGGCCATTACCGCCTTACGTTCCGACATTCGCCTATACCCTGGACCATAGCGGTCCGCCGTTACTTTCTTGTTTCAGCCATCGGCTTCGCGATCAATGAATCCGCTTATGCCTGGCTGCTGCACGCCACCCGCATTCCCTACGACACGCTGCTGGCCTTGATCCTGATCGCGCTGGCGTTCGCCACCTTCATCGCAAGCCGGTTGTGGGCGTTCCGCCACAAACCCGCTGCCTGAGGGCCGCGTCCACATCCAATCGCCACATCGCATGTTTCACGCCGCTGACCGCGGCGTGCAGTCCTTGCAACGGCGTGTAGACCGCGCCGTCCTCGTGGTTGCCCCAGACCCAGAAGCGCGCGCCTTCCGGCGCCGCGCACAGCCGGGCATTGAACTGCGCGGCGCTGATCAGCACCTGCTGTCCGGTCGCCGGATCGAACCGGGCGGCGTCATAGAGTTCCTTGCGCCAGTTATCCCGAACCGGCACTTCGGGATTGATCCAGTCATCCACCACCCAGGTGGGCCGGGGAGCGCGCGCATACAGCGCCAGATCGAAGGGATAGGCGTGCAGGGACACAAAGGTGTCGTCCGGCCGCGCCTGCTCCCGCACAAGTTTTGCCAGGGGCGCCGCGCTACCGCGCGCAGCGGTGGCGGCCACGCCCACCGCGATGACGCATACAGCGGCCGCGGCCGCCGCGCCGATGCCCACCAGCCGCGGCGTGACGGAACCGGCTTCAGCGCGCCACGCCGCCAGGATCACCTCCGCCAGCAGGAAAGCCAGCGGCGCCAGCGCGGGCAGCACGTAGCCGATCAGCTTGGAATGCGGCAGGGAAAAGAACAGCACCACGACGGCGAACCAGATGACCGCCAGGCGCCGCAGATCGCGCGCGGCCCCCTCGGCCCAGAATGCGCGGCGCAGGATGCCGCCGCCCCATAGCGACCAAGGCAGGCTCAAGCCGGCCAGCACCGGCAGGTAGAACCAGAAGGGCTGGGCATTGTTGAAGCCGCCGGCGGCAAAGCGCTGGAAGTGCTGATAGACGAAGAAATAGTCATAGAAACCGGGATACCGGAGCTGCATCAGCACGAACCAGGGCGCCGCGACCGCAAGGAACACGAGCAGCGCGGGGGGCCAGACCAGCGCGGACAGGCCGCGCCAGCGCCGCCCCCACAGCAGCCAGATCAGCATGATGGCGCCGGGCAGCACCAGTCCGATCAAGCCCTTGGCCAGCACCGCCAGCGCGGCCAGCGCGGCGGCGGCCACCGACATCCAGCGATGGGCCTGGCCGCGCTCGGCGCGCAGCACGGTTTCGGTCGCGGCCAGCACGCACAACGTGATCATGCCCGCGACCAGCATGTCCAGGTTCGCGAACTGCGCGCCGCCGTAGAAGAACGGCATGGTGGACAGGATCAACACCGTCATCGTGGCGGCGGCGGCGTCGCGATGGCGCCGCACGAAGACATACATCGCCGCGGCGGAGCCCCACGCGGCCAGCCAGGACGGCACCCGCGCCGCCCAAGGGTGCGCGCCGAACACCGAAAACGACAGTTCTGTCAGCCAGTAGTACAGCGGCGGCTTGTGGAAATAGGGCATGCCGTCCAGCAGCGGCACCGCGTGGGACCCGCTGCGCAGCATGTCCCAGGCGACGCCGGCATAGCGGCCTTCGTCAGGCAGCGTCAAGGGACGCAGCCAGGCCAGCCAGGCCAGCCATACGCCGACGGCAAGCAGAAACCGTCCTGCCGGCGGGGTCCAGAGGGAGCCCGCCGGGGGGGTGGAGGCCCGCATGGTCAGCCCCGCGCCTTGCCGGAGGGACGCCCCTGGCGCCGTCGCACGACGAAGAGCGGGCGGCCTTTCACCTCATCGAAGATCCGGGCCACGTATTCGCCCACCACGCCAAGCGAGATCAGGTTGACGCCGGCAAAGAAAAGCACCGCGGTCACGATCGTCGTCCAGCCGGAGACCGGGTTGCCGGACATCAGATAGTCGCCCACCAAAAACGCCGCATAGGCCAGCGCCATGACGGCAAATGCCACGCCCACCAGGCTCACCAGGCGCAACGGCCACGTCGTGAAGGCGGTCAGGCCATCCAGGGCCAGGCGAAACAGGCGCAGTCCCCCGAAGCGGCTGGCGCCGTGCATGCGTTCGTCGGGCGTATAGGGTAGCGCTTCGCCTTTGAAGCCAACCCAGGCGTACAGGCCCTTCATGAAGCGGGTGCGTTCGGGCAAGGCATTCAGCGCATCCACCACGCCCCGGTCCATCAGCCGGAAGTCTCCCGCATGCGCGGGCACATCCACTCCGCGCGCGCTGCTGAGCAGCCTGTAGAACCAGCGTGCGCCGGAACGCTTGAGCCAAGACTCGCCGGTACGGGTCTGGCGTACGGCATAGACCATTTCCGCGCCGGCGGCCCAGCGGGCAAGCATCTGTTCGATCAAGGCCGGCGGATGCTGCAGATCGGCATCCAGGCAGATCACCACATTGCCGCTGGCGGCTTCAAGGCCCGCGCTGAGCGCGGCTTCCTTGCCAAAATTGCGGGACAGCTGCACGTAGCGGAAGCCGTCGTGTTCGGCCCATTCCTCCATCAGCGCTTCGGTGCCGTCCGTGCTGCCGTCATCGGCCACGATGATCTCCCAGCTCGTGCATAGCGCGGCAAGGCGGTTACGCAGCGCGGGCAGCAGCACGCGCAGGTTCTCGACTTCATTCAGGCTGGGAATGACGCAGGTCACGCGGGTGTCATAGGGCACGTTCGCCGCCGGCGCCGGCCAGACCGATTTCAGGGGTAGCGGTTTGGCCAGCACGGGCTGCGCAAGGGAATCGGACCGGAATTGGATGTGCATAAGACTCTGAATACGGAATGCGGGACTCGATGCCCAGCAGTATGCGCAGGGCGTCGTCGAATTTTCATGAAATGCCGCCCCTCGCTAAAATGCCCCGAATCCGTGTGTATGCAGGTCGTCATGCCATACCGAATCCGCCCCATGCAGGCCAGCGATGTCGACGCCGTCCTGTATGCCCAGGCCCTGGCCTACCCCCGCTTCCTGCTCGAAAGCGCCGATTTCTTCCTGAACCGGCTGAACCTCGCCCCGTCGTATTGCTGGGTCGCGCAGGCGGCGCCGTCCGACGCCCGCGCGGGCCTGCTGGGCTACCTGATTTCCTACCCGTGGGACGCCGGCTTGCCTCCCGCCCTGGACGTGGCGCTGGCCGCGCTGCCGGGCGGCGCCGACCATTGGTTCCTGCACGACTGCGCGGTCGTGCCGTCCGCCCATGGGCTGGGCGTGGGGCAGGCGCTGGTCCGCACGGCCGCCCAGGGCGCGGCTGACAATGGCTTGCGGCACGCCAGCCTGGTGTCGCTGGAATCCGCGGTGGGCTACTGGCGGCGCCATGGCTACGCGCCCGTCGATGTCCGGAGCGGCGTACTGGCCGAAAAGCTGGCCGGGTATGGCGGCAACGCGTGTTACATGTCGCGCGCGCTTGCCGGCACGTTCCCCGTTTCTTCTCCAGACGCCGTAAGATAGGTCACGCAGCCAGCGAGCGATGCGGCAGCAACGGTTCGGATAGTTTGAATTTGCTGCGCCCCGGCGGGGCGCGAAGGTTCCTATGATTTCCCTTTCGCCCGTTCAATCCCTCCTCGCGTCCTGTCTTGTGCTCGTTATCGGGCGCGTAATGACATCCCGGATAGGGCTGCTGGCCCGGTACAGCATTCCCGACCCCATCGTCGGCGGCTTGCTATTCGCGGTGCTCGCGTATCTGCTGGCGACCTGGGGCGGCGTGTCCGTTGCGCTGGAAACCAGCATCAAGCCCACGTTGTTGCTGCTGTTCTTCGGCTGCATCGGGCTCACCGCGAACCTCAAGCTGCTGGCCAAGGGCGGCCCCCGGCTGATCGCCTTCCTGCTGGCGCTCATTCCGTTCCTGGTGCTGCAGAACGCGGTCGGACTGGGCATGGCTTGGCTGCTGGACATGCATCCGCTGATGGGCCTGCTGGGCGGCACGATCACGCTGGTGGGCGGCCATGGAACGGGCGCGGCCTATGCAACGCGGTTCGCCGATTTCAACAACATCCAGGATGTGATGCCGCTGGCCATGACGGCGGCCACGCTGGGCCTCGTACTGGGCGGCATCGTGGGCGGCCCGGTGGCGGAATGGATCATGCGGCGGCACAAGTTGTCCGGCAGTCTCGATCACGCCGCCGGCGCCGGTCAATCCGCGCCCGATCTGAACGAAGATCGGCAGCCGCCCAACCCCGGCTCGTTCATCATGTCCCTGACCGCGGCCTTTGTCTGCCTGGTCGTGGGCGGCCTGCTGGCGGCCCTGGTCGAGGACGCGCCGGTCAGCCTGCCCAACTTTCTGTGGTGCCTGGCGACCGGCGTGCTCATCCGCAATGCGGGCCCCCTCGTGGGTATCAAGCTGGACGACCGCGCCACCGACATCATCGGCACGATTGCCCTGTCCCTGTTCCTTGCCATGACGATGATGACGCTGGACCTGTCCAGCGTGGCGCGGCTGGCCGGTCCGCTGGCCCTGATGCTGGCGGTGCAGACGCTGTTCTGCGCGTTGTACGCCGCGTGGGTGGTGTTCCGCCTGCTCAAGCGCGACTACGAAGCGGCCATCATGTCGGCGGCTTTCTGCGGCTTTGCGCTGGGCGCGACGGCCACGGCCATCGCCAACATGCAGGCGCTGACGCGCCGCCATGGCCCCGCGCCCGAGGCCTTCATCGTCGTGCCGGTCACCGGCGCGTTCCTGGTCGATATCCTGAACGTGATCGTCCTGACGTCGCTGATCTCCTTGCCGTTCGTGGGAGGGATGTAAGCATGTTCAAACGCCTTGTCATTCTTGCGCTTTGCCTGCTGCTGGCGGCCTGCGGCCGCGCGCCCGACGCCGACGCGCTGCGCGCCGACGTGGAACGCAGCCTGGCCTCCACCTATGGCCCGGGCGTGTTCGGCGTCGCCGACCTCCGGCGCATGGGTTCTGCCAGGGACAGCACCGCGCCCGCGGGCGAGACCCGTCGCGTGGTCTATTACAACGTCGAACTGAAACTTGGCCGCGATATCTCGCTGGGCGCCTGGGACCAGCCCGGCGCCGCATCGCTGGTGACCCTGCTGGGGGCCGGCCCGCGCAGCATCACCGGCGTCAAGTCCGGCGGCAACCTGGCCGGAGACCGCATCGTGGCGCACGCCAGCGCCATCTACCGGCAAGAAGACGGCGCCTGGAAGCTCGTGACGCCAGCCGGATTCAAGGCCGCGGAGGCCCCCTCGCTGGACACCGGCGCCCCGCCGACGGTGACGCGCCAGTTGCTGGATACGCTGGACCAGATCACCCATTCCGTCGCCTACACCGCCTCCGGCACTGCGCAGCACGTGGTCCAGCAAGAACTGGAGCGTTCGGTGGCGCGTATCAATGGCCGCTTGTCCCGGCTGCAGCAGGGCTATCCGCTGGCGGGCGGCCCGGACCGCGGCGAATACCTGGCCTTTGCCCGCGCCCTGAGCGACGTGGCGCGGGCCCGGCAGATCCGAGTGGCGCCCCTTATTACCGGCGGCGGCGCGGACAACATCGCGCTGCTGCGCAGCGGCGACGCCGTGGTCGCCCTGGCCCAGGCCGATACCGCCCAGCAGGCCTACGAAGGCAAGGGCCCGTTCGCCGCACAGGGCCCGTTCACGGGCTTGCGCGCCCTGGGCAGCCTGTACCCGGAAATGGTCCACATCGTCGTGCGCGACGATCCCGCGCTGCGCGGGGTGCAAGACCTCAAGGGCAAGACCATCGCGCTGGGCCCCGAGGGGTCGGCGGTGCGCACCACTCTGGAGGCCGTGCTGGCGGCGCATGGCCTGCAGGCCGGGCGCGACTACCAGGTGGTGGACACCGCGTTCGCGGCTGCGCTGCCCGCGCTGCACTCCGGCGCCGTGCACGCTGCCGCCCAGGTGATCGGCGTACCGGCCGCGCCGCTGCGCGACGCGCTGATCCCGGCGCAGCTCAAGCTCCTGCCCTTGGACCCTGCCGCCATCAAGACGCTGACGGCGGGAAACAACGCGCTGATGCCGCTGGACATCGCCGCCGGCACCTATCCCAATCAGCCGGAGCGCATTCCCACCGTCGGCACGGCCGCGCTGATGCTCACCACCACCGACCTGACCCGAGACGAGGCGCTGGTGGTTGTGCGCGCCGTCTACCAGACCGGCCAGGACCTGCTGGCCGCCGGCTCCGCCCAGGGCTCCCAGGTGTCGGTGGCCACCGCCCGGCGCGGGCTGACCGTGCCGCTGCACGACGGCGCGGAAGAAGGCATCGCCGGGCTGGAGCACGCCAAACCGCGCTGAGGCCGGTTGCGCTTATGATGGCGCTCCTTATCAGGAATTCTCATGAATAAATTCGATCTTCAAAAGACCCAGGCCTTGAAGCTGGCTGGCCAGCTCAAGCAGTCCGCCACGCCGGACCGCTTCGGTACGGCCTCGCAGGCGCCCGACCGCCGCGAGCAACGCAAGCTGGATCAAGCCGCCGGCCTGGTGCCGTTCCCGCTGAAACTGTCGCAGGCGCACGCCGACAAGCTGCGCGCCCTGGCGGCGGAACGCGGCGTCTCGACCAACGACATCGTGGCCGACGTGCTGCAAAAAGCGCTGGACGAACAAGCCTGATGCACATCTGGGTCGATGCGGACGCCTGCCCCGCGGTCATCAAGGACATCCTGTTCCGCGCGGCGCAGCGCTGGCAGGTGCCGTTGACGCTGGTGGCCAACCAGGCGCTCTACACCCCGCCTTCGCCCCTGATCCGCGCCGTGCAGGTGCCGCGCGGCTTCGACGTGGCCGATGCGCACATCGTCGAACGCGCGGACAAGGGCGACCTGGTCATTACCGGGGACATCCCGCTGGCCGCGCAGGTGCTGGAAAAAGGCGCGATGGCGCTCAATCCCCGCGGCGAACGCTATTCGCCCGAGACCATCCGCGAACGGCTGGCGGTGCGGGACATGATGGAAGAACTGCGCGCAAGCGGCGTGGACACGGGCGGCCCGCCCACGTTCAGCCAGGCCGACCGCAAGGCCTTCGCCAACCAGCTCGACACCCTGCTGGCGCGGGTTGCGCGCCAAACGGCACAGAAGGGCTGAACGGGGTCGCGGGGCGTCAATAGAAGGTGATGTAGGCCTTATACAGAATGGAGCCGATGGCCGTGATGAGGCCCAGGCCCATCAATCCCATGCCGAGATTGCGATCACGCAGCCCGAAACCCACCAGCATGAGCGCGACGCCCGTGACGATGATGATCAACATGGTGTTGGTGCTGGTATGCATAGAGGTCTCCGGTTGGCACGGCGCAGGACCACGGGGGTACTGACTTCATGATAGACAAGGCAGGAAACGAGGCCCCGCAACGGCGTGCCGCCTGCTTGCGCGAGATCAAGCGCCGGCGGCTTGCTTTGACTGCCACGCCGAAGGGCACTGGCGGAAGGGGCAAACCCGGGGCCGCCGAACGGTTACAGACCGTCCGCGCAAAACCCGTCCCGGCAAAAAGTGGCATCCCTCACGGTCTACTCTTGTAGTATAAAGTGCACGCCCTCGCCTACCCTTTGATTCCAGACCGCTGGCTTGCTTGAGCTGGGCAGAATTTTCCGGGTGGCGCTTGAAGCCCTGCTTCGCACGGCGGACGGCCAAAGCCGCCCGATTTTCGCGAATTCAGCTGCCTGCATCGGTCTGCCTGCCGACCGAGGAAAGCGCCTTGTGGCGCTTGCGCCTGGTTTGAACACGCCGCCGGCTTGAAGCCGCTCGAAAATGGCCGTGTATCGATGCATGCATGCCTGAACCCATTTAGATGGACTAATGACGCTATGACAAACAAGCTGGACGTTCATGTTGCTGCATACCAAGGGGACAATCTCTACGATTTCGACAACGAGATTCTCTTGACCTGGTATCCGCAGCGGATCCTGCATCACGCCGGGTCAGCGCGCTCTTTGCTTGAACTGGGGCTGGGCCACGGCTATACCACCGACATCTTCTCCTCCCGCTTCGAGCGCCACGTCGTGCTGGAAGGCTCCCCGGCGGTGATCGGCAATTTTCGTGAAAAGCACCCGGACTGCCGCGCCGAAATCGTCGAAACCTGGTTCGAGAACTTCGCCACCGACGAACGCTTCGATGTCATCGTGATGGGTTTCATCCTGGAGCACGTCGACGACCCCGTATTGATTCTGCGCCGCTTCCGCGATTTTCTCGCCCCCGGCGGCAAAATGTTCCTGGCGGTGCCCAACGCCGAAGTGATGAATCGCCGGCTGGGTAATCTGGCCGGGCTGCTCGACGATGTGACCACCCTGTCCGACAACGACGTGCTCCTCGGCCACAAGCGCTACTACGACGTGGCGACGTTCAGCGCCGACATCACGCAGGCGGGCTGCGGCGTGGACCTGCTGGAGGGCATTTACCTGAAGCCCTTCACCACGGCCCAGATCACTTCCCTTCACCTGGACCGCAAGATCATCGACGCGCTGTGCCAACTTGGCATTGGCTACCCGGAACTCAGTTGCGGCCTGCTTGCGGAGATTTCGGTCCGATGAAGATACTTCTCGCGGGTGGCACTTCTATGTTGGCGCAGGCGCTACGCCCTGCGCTGGCGCCTTTTGCCGAAGTCCTTACGGCGGGGCGCAGCGGCTGCGATATGGAATTGGACCTGGCCTGGCCTGCCGAGCGCATGGCGCTTCCGGCGGGCCTGGATGCGGTCATTCATCTTGGGGCGCATTTTGGCGGACAGAGTTTCGCCGATATGCTGGCCGCCGAAGACGTGAACGTGTTGGGCGCACTGAAGCTGGCCGACGCCTGCGTCCGCGCTGGCGTGGGTCAATTGGTACAGGTTTCCAGCATTTTCGCGGCCCTCGACCAGGATTCTCCGTTCCACAACGTCTATGCCCTGTCCAAGCGCCACGGCGAAGAACTGACGCAGCTCTATTGCCGAAGCGCCGGCTTGCCCTTGGCGATCGTGCGTCCGGCACAAATGTATGGCGAAGGCGAATCCTTCCGCCGCCACCAGCCGTTCGTGTACATGCTTCTGGACCGCGCGCAACGCGGCGAAGACATCGTCCTTAACGGCAACCACGACGCCCAGCGCAATTACATACACATTGCGGATGTGGCCGAAGTCTTGGCCCGCGTGGTGCAACAGCGCGTTGAAGGCCGCTACGATTGCGCCAGTCTGTCCAACGCACGCTTTTCCGAAATCGCGGCGGCGGCGATCGCCGCCTTTGGCAGCGCTGGCACGGTCCGCTTCGATCCGTCCAAACCGGACACTCGCGACAACGCCTTTGCCTCGGATGATTCGCTCTATCAACGGATCGATTACTTCCCGCGTATTTCGCTGACGGAAGGATTTGCTCGCGAGGCGGCGCGCAGAAGGGCCTTGCCATGAACCAGGTGCGGTTGCCAGATCGCTACCCGCGTCGGCTGGCGGTTGATTAAGGCGAGATGGGGAAGATTTACATGTTCAGATGGAAAAAACTCGGCAAAGTATTCGATCCCAAGGATCTGACCACGCCGACCTGGATGCACGAATTCGCGCAGTCGCCCTCGGTGCTGATCGCGGACACTTACGTGCGGGTTTATTTCTGCTCGCGTCCCGCTCCCGGGCCGGATGGGCAGTATCTCAGCTATATCTCCTACATTGACCTCGATCGCGGCAATCTGCAGCGGGTGCTTCGAGTCTGCGAGGAACCGGTACTGCCGCTGGGAAATTACGGCACCTTCGACGAATTCGGCACCTATCCGGTATCGGTGATCCGCAACGGCGACGAGATCCGCGCCTACTACGCCGGCTGGACGCGCTGCGAATCGGTGCCTTTCAATGCCGCCATCGGCCTGGCCGTCAGCCGGGACGGCGGGGAAACCTTCCAGCGCCTGGGCGAAGGCCCGGTGCTGCCCTACTCCCCGGATGAACCTTTCCTGCTCGGCAGCCCGCGTATCCGCAACTTCAACGGACGCTGGCAGCTCTGGTATGTGGCGGGCAAGGAGTGGAGGATGACCGACGGCAAGCCGGAGCCGGTGTACAAGATACGCATGGCGACCTCCGACAACGGCATCGACTGGGTCAAGCTGGGCCAGGATCTGATCGCCGACAAGCTGGGCGAGCATGAATGCCAGGCATGCCCGGACGTGATCTTCCGCGAGGGCCAGTACCACATGTTCTTTTCGTACCGCGATATCCGGAACTACAAGGGCAGCGAGGGCGGCTACCGCATCGGATATGCCGTGTCGGCCGACATGGTGAACTGGCAGCGCAACGATGACCTGGTAGATATCAACTTGTCCGAAACGGGCTGGGATTCGGAAATGGTCAACTATCCGCATGTCTTCGAATTGGACGGCGCCACCTACATGCTGTATCAGGGCAATGGCATGGGACGCGCTGGCTTCGGATTGGCGGTGCTGGAATCGAAGAGCGTATGAAAGCAGCGATGAAATGGAAGAAGCTGGGCAAATTGTTCGATCCGACCGAACACACCCTGCTCGAGAATGGCGCCGGATTTGCCCAGTCGCCTCAGACGCTGGTACTGGCGGACCGGGTTCGGGTGTACTTTTCCACTCGCGAACGCGATAGCGTCGGCAAGTACCTGAGCCACATCGCCTATGCCGATTTTTCGCGCGACATGAGCCGCTTGCTTGGCGTATCCACGCAGCCTGTGCTGCCCTTGGGCGGGCTGGGTTGTTTCGATGAGCATGGCATTTTCCCGATCAACGTTCTCCAGGATGGAGATCGGGTGCTGGCCTACACGACCGGCTGGAACCGCAAGGTGTCGGTATCGGCGGACGCCTCGATCGGCCTTGCCATCAGCCATGACGCCGGACAGACTTTCCAGCGCCACGGCACGGGCCCGGTGCTGACGGCCTCGCTGAACGAGCCGTTCCTGGTGGCGGATGCCTTCGTGCAGCGCTACGGCGACGTCTATCACATGTGGTACATCTACGGCACCAAGTGGCAGAAGTTCAGTGAAACCGCCCCGCCGGACCGCGTCTACAAAATTGCCCACGCCACCTCGGCGGATGGCATCGACTGGCGGCGCGATGGACGACAGATCATCAGCGACCGGCTGAACGCCGACGAGTGTCAGGCGCTTCCCACGGTGATCGCCCTGGACGGCGTCTACCACATGTATTTCTGCTACCGCCAGGCCTATGGGTTCCGGCAGGACCCCAGCCGCGGCTATCGCATTGGCTACGCCCATTCCACCGACCTGGAACACTGGGTGCGCGATGACAGCTTGGCGGGCATAGACGTTTCCGCTGAAGGCTGGGACGCGCAGATGCAATGCTATCCCCACCTGTTCCAGGTGGATGGCAAGGCGTACCTGCTCTACAACGGCAACGAGTTCGGACGCCATGGATTTGGCATCGCCGTACTGGACAGATAAATACGCCGGATGATGGACCGCCCCGCGGCAGCGGCGGGATTTAGCGGCAGCGGCGGGATTCAACGGCAGTGGCGGGTGCAGCCTGGGCCTGTCCGCGCTGCCCGCTTTCTTTGCCCGCCGTCACTCCCCGCTGTGCAGCCTGGCCTCACTGCCCACTGTCGGCGTAACGGCGCACAGGCCACGAATCCGCCCCGGAAAACAAAAAAGCCAACCGTAAGGTTGGCTTGATTGCAATTCCCGACAAGGGCAACGGGTTCCGCTTTGTTGCCATGGGTAAATCCTGTGGATTCGTCCCGTGGCGACTTCGCCTGTTGCCGCTTTTCGAGGGTCTTTGGTGGGTGGTACAAGTTTCGAACTTGTGACCCCTGCCGTGTGAAGGCAGTGCTCTACCACTGAGCTAACCACCCCGAAAGAGGCGAAATAATAGCATGTTTTTTTGAACGTGCGCAAGTCGCCTGCGTGGACACGCTCAGGCCGGCACCGGCGCATCCATCTTGCGCCAGACGCATTCGCCGTTCACGGCCTTGTCCAGCGCCGCCAGGTAGGCGTCATGCTCGGCCAGTTCTTCCGCGCTGGCCTGCAGCACGGGCAGGCCCGAGGCGTCGAACTTCGCCAGCACGATGCCGTTGCCGCCCGCGCCATCGTTGTCGTCCACATCGATCAGCAGCGCATCCTGGCCGCGCGTCATGGCCAGCCAGACCTCGGCAAGAAGCTGCGAGTCCAGCAGCGCGCCGTGCAGCGTCCGGTGGGCATTGGAAATGCCGAAGCGGTCGCACAGCGCGTCCAGCGAATTGCGCTTGCCGGGGAACAGCGAGCGGGCGTGCAGCAGCGAATCGGTGACGGTTTCGCAGAATTCGGTGATCGGACCGCGGCCGGTCTTGGCGAGTTCGGCGTTGAAGAACTTGACGTCGAACGCGGCGTTGTGCGCGATCAGTTCCGCGCCCTGGATGAACTTCACGAATTCGTCCGCGACATCCGCGAAGCGGGGCTTGTCCGACAGGAACTCCGTGGTCAGACCATGCACCGCCAGCGCCTCCGGATCGCTGTCGCGGTCCGGGTTCAGGTACAGGTGCAGATTGTTGCCCGTGGACATCCGGTTGATCATCTCCACGCAGCCGATCTCGACGATGCGATGGCCCTGGGCAGGGTCCAGTCCGGTGGTTTCAGTGTCAAAGATGATCTGGCGCATAGCTATTCCGACGCTTGTGGCTGCGAGGCCGGCGGCGTCTGCGGAGGATGCGCTTCGCTGCCGGACTTGCCGGGTTTCTTGCGTGCGGTGGCTATCAGCGTGTAGGCCACCGGCACGACGAACAAGGTCAGTAGTGTACCCAGCAACAGCCCGCCCACCAGAACCCAGCCGATCTGCTGGCGCGATTCGGCCCCCGCGCCGGTGGACAGGGCCAGCGGCACGGTGCCGAGCACCATCGCGCCGGTCGTCATCAGGATGGGGCGCAGGCGCAGCACGCTGGCCTCGGTCACGGCTTCGAACAGTTCCCTGCCCTCGTCGCGCAACTGGTTCGTGAATTCCACGATCAGGATGCCGTGCTTGGTGATCAGCCCCACCAGCGTGATCAGGCCGATCTGGCTGTAGATGGACAGCGTGCCGCCCGTCAGCCACAGGGCCAGCAGCGCGCCCGTCATGGACAGCGGCACCGACAGCATGATGATGAAGGGATTGCGCCAGCTTTCGAACTGCGCCGCCAGCACCAGGTAGATGAAGGCCAGGGCCATCCCGAAGACCAGATAGATGCTGCCCGACGAATCGCGGAATTCACGGGACTGGCCGTCCAGATCCGTCACGATGGTGTTGGGAAGGACCTCGCGCGCCACCTGGTGCATATGGGTCAGCACTTCACCCAGCGCGTAGCCCGGCGCCACGGCGGCGTCGATCTTCACGGCGCGCAGGCGGTTGAAGTGGTTCAGCGATTGCGGCGACACGCCTTCGTGCACGCCGAGCAGGTTGTCGAGCTGGACCATGCTGCCGTCGCGCGCGCGGACGTAGATGCCGGAGATATCGGTGGGATTGGCGCGGTCGCGCGGCGTCACCTGCACGATCACGTCGTACTGCTCGCCCTCGTCCTTGTAGCGGGTGACCTGGCGGCCGCCCAGCATGGACTCGAGCGTGCGGCCCACGGTGTCCACATTGGCCCCGACGTCGGCCATCTTGTCGCGGTCCACACGCACCCGCAGTTCCGGGGTGTTCAGGCGCAGGTCCGTGTCCAGGTTCAAGAGGCCGGGGTACTTGCGCAGCTCGGTCAGGAATATTTGCGTCAGCCGCGACAGTTCCTCGTACGAGGCCTGGCTCATGATGATGAATTCCACCGGCTTGGAGCGGGCGGACTGGCCCAGGGACGGCGGATTGGTCGGGAAGGCGCGCACGCCCGGCAGCGACGCAAACTGCGGCTGCAGCTGCTGGGTGATGGCCTGCTGCTTGCGTCCGCGCTCTTCCCAGGGCTTGAGCCGCAGGATGGCGGTGCCGTCGGTGACCGTGGGAAAGCCCACCGTGACCTGGCTGCCGCTGGCCTCTGGGATGTCGGCATAGAATTTTTCGATGCCCAGCATGCTGTCCAGCGTGTAGTTCAGCGTGGCGCCTTCCGGCGAATTGACGATGCCGAAGACCACGCCCCGGTCCTCGATCGGCGCCAGCTCGCTCTTGACGACCTTGAACAGGACGCCGCTGCTGGCCGCCACCACCACGCCGATCACCACCACCAGCCAGCGGCGCCGCAAGGATGCGCCCAGCAGGCGCCGGTAGCCGTTGCTCATGCCGTTCAGCCAGCCTTCGATCAGGTTGTACCAGCGGCTGTGGCTGTTCTGGTGCCGTAGCAGCACCGAACACATCATGGGCGTGAGCGTCAGCGCCACGAAGCCCGACACCAGCACGGCGCCGGCGAGCGCCAGCGCGAATTCGATGAACAGCCGGCCGGTGCGGCCCGTGGCGAACGCCAGCGGCGCGTACACCGTGACCAGGGTCATGGTCATCGCCACCACGGCAAAGCCGATTTCCTTCGAGCCGCGCAACGCCGCCTCTTTGGGAGGCATGCCGTCTTCGATGTGGCGGTAGATGTTTTCCAGCACCACGATGGCGTCGTCCACCACCAGGCCGATGGCCAGCACCATGGCCAGCAGCGTCAGCGTGTTGATGGAAAAGCCGAAGAAGTACATCAGGGCGCACGCGCCCACCAGCGATACCGGGATGGTGACGATGGGAATGATGCTGGCGCGCAGGTTGCGCAGGAAAAAGAAGATCACCAGCACGACCAGGATGATCGCTTCACCGATGGTGTGGAAGACGGAGGTGATGGAGCGTTCGATGAACACCGACGAGTCGTACGCGATGTTCAGCTTCATGCCGGCCGGCAGGGTCTCGTTCAGACGCTCGACTTCCTGGCGCGCCGCCTTGGACAGTTCCAGCGGGTTGGCGGTGGACTGCCGGGTCACGCCGATGTTGATGGCGGGCTTGCCGTTGAAACGCGACAGCACGCGGTCGCTGGCGGCGCCGATCTCGACCTTCGAGACATCGCGCAGCCGCACCGGATAGCCCTTTACGTTGGCGACGATCACGTCTTCGAATTGCGCGGGAGTTTGCAGGTCGGTGGACGACACGACCGAGAACTCGCGGGCGCGCGATTCGATGCGGCCCGCGGGGATCTCGACGTTCTGGCTGCGCAGCGCGGCTTCGACGTCCTGCACCGTCAGGCCGTAGGCGGCCAGTTTGTCGCGATCCACGTAGATGCGCATGGACGGCAGGCGCTCGCCGAAGACGCGCACCTCCGCCGCCCCCGGCAGCACCGACAGGCGGGTCTTGATATAACGGTTGATGTAGTCGGAAGTCTGGATCGCCGAATATGAACCCGACTCCACGGCGATATAGATGATGGGCTGGGAATCCGCCTCGACCTTGCCGATGATGGGCTCGTCGATTTCATCGGGCAGGAAGCGCCGGGCGCGGGACACCTTGTCGCGGACTTCGGCCGCCGCGGCGTCCGGATCGCGCGACAGGTTGAACCTGATGTTGATCAGGCTGCGCTCGGAGCGGCTGCGCGAGGTCATCACGTCCACGCCCTCGATGCCCGCCAACTGGTCTTCCAGGGGCTTGGTCACCTGGGATTCGATCACCTCGGGCGATGCGCCCTTGTAGGTGGTGTCCACCGACACGATGGGTTCGTCGATCTTCGGATACTCGCGCACCGTCAGGCGCGAGTACGAAATCAGGCCGATCAGCACGATGATCAGCGACAGGACCGACGCAAACACCGGCCGCTTGATGCAGGTTTCCGAGATACGCATGGCGCTACCGCTGAAAGTGGATAAGGGCCGGCGTCACTGGCCGTTGCCCACGATGGTCACGGCCGCGCCGTCCGTCACGCGCTGCAGGCCCGAGACCACCAGCTGGTCGTTCGCGGCCACGCCCGTCAGGATCTCGACGCGGCCCTCGCGGCGCTCGCCTATCGTCACCTCGCGCCGCTGCGCCACGCCGTCCGCGACCCGGTAAACGTACTGCGTTTCGCCCGACGGCGATAGCGCGGCCTCCGGCGCCACCAGCGCCTTGTCCTGATTGAACAGCAACTGCACCCGCGCGAACATGCCGGGCCGCAGCAGGGCATCCTGGTTGGCGACGGTGGCGCGCAGGAGGATGGACCGCCCGCCCGCGTCGATCAGCGGACTTACGGCGTAAACCACGCCACGGCGCTCCTGGCCCGGCAGCGCGTCCAGCCGCAGCGTCAGTTGCTGACCCACGCCCACCTTGCTCAGATACATCTCCGGCACGCGGAAATCCACCTTGAGGGGATCGATGGCCTCGAGCGGCGCCAGATCCTGTCCCTGATTCACGTAATCCCCGACCGACACGCTGCGCAGCCCGACGATGCCGGCAAACGGAGCGGTGATGGTCAGCTTGTCCAGCCGCGCCTGCGCCAGCGAGACGGCGGCTTCCTGGACCTTCAGCGTGCTGGCGGATTCGTCGCGGGCCTGCTGGCTGACGAAGCCCTTGCCCTGCAGTTCCACCGCGCGCCGGTAATGGCTTTGCGCAAGCGTGAGATTGGCGCGGGCCTGGGCCAATTCCGCGCGCGGCACCGAGTCGTCCAGGCGGATCAGCGTCTGGCCTTGCCTGACCGGCTGCCCCTCCTTGAACTCGATGGCCTGGATGCGGCCCGGCACCTCCGGCCTGAGCACGACGGATTCGTCGGAACGCAGGCTGCCCACGGCGGACAGGCCGCGCGCGAACGGGATTTCCTGGACGACGGCCACCGCGACCCGCGCCGGAGCGGCGGGCGTCACGAGGGGTTTATTGACGGATTGGCCAGGCGTTGCCGCGGGCGCGAGCCAGCGCGGTACAAAAACGCCGAGCGCGGCCCCCGCGGCCAACCCTGCCGCAACGGCGGCCAGCAGTACTGCTTTTTTCATGCGCGAATGTGGCGGTATTGCGGCGCGGGCCGAGCATGCCCCACTCGGACGACGCCGCAGGAACTGGAATGAGGGTTGGCACTTTAGCACCCGAATTTACATACTGGAACAATCCAGAAGCCGGATGAAAGAACTAAATCCGCCCTAACGGGCGGTTTTGAGGGTATATACCGATGCCGTCAGGCCCGGCGGGCAACCTCAACGCCCATATTGGCAAGCTGGTCGGCCCGTTCGTTGCCCGGGTCGCCCGCGTGGCCGCGGACCCAGCGCCAGGCCACCTGATGACGCTGCACCTGCTCGTCCAGCGCCTGCCAGAGCTCCACGTTCTTGACCGGCTTCTTGTCGGCCGTCATCCAGCCGCGCCGTTTCCAGTTGGCCAGCCACTCGGTCATGCCCTTCATCACATACTGGGAATCGGTGTGGATGGTGACGACGCAAGGGCGCTTGAGCGCGCGCAGCCCTTCGATGACGGCCAGCAGCTCCATCCGGTTATTGGTGGTCTGGAGTTCGCCGCCGTGCAGGGTTTTCTCGTGGCCGCCGGCGCGCATCAGCACCCCCCAGCCTCCTGGACCCGGATTGCCCTTGCAGGCGCCGTCGGTCCACATTTCCACTTTCTGGTCGTTCGTTTTGTTGTCCTGCATGGTGCTGCCTGGTTTTCCTAATTTGTGCAAAGTCGTTCCGGCCCGGCCGCTCAGGAGCGGTCGTCCGCCTGGCGGTTGACCACCACCGACGCGGCGCGCGCGCGCTTGGGTTTGGTTTTCCAGGCAGGCCCGATGATACGCATGCCGGCCACGCGCTTGACGGCCGACACCATGTAGACCGCGCCGCCCAGGCTCCACCAGCGGGCGCCGGCGGACTCCAGGAAGCTCCAGCGCTGCAGCCATTTTTCGCTGCGGCAGGCGGGCGCGTAGCAGCCGAACTGGCTTTCATCGACTTCCAGCGACAACAGCTTGAACCAGTCTTTCAGGCGCACCAGCGATACCTGGGATGACGGCGGCTGCGGCAGCCATGGCTCCATGCCGGGCATCCGCGTGCGCGCGCCCCACATGCTCCAGGGGTTGAATCCGGAAATCACGACCCGCCCTTCCGGCACCAGCACGCGCTCTACCTCGCGCAGCACATTGTGGGGCTCCGGGGTGCATTCAAAAGCGTGCGGCAGGATCAGCAGGTCCACGCTCTGCGATTCGAACGGCAGCGCTTCAGGCTGGGCGACGACCACCCGGGACTGCCAGCCGGCCGCGCTTTCCGGCGCCGGGGTCTCGGTGCCCACGTAGCCCTTGAAGGGCATCCGGTTGGCCCGCAGCAGATTCATGTCGGCCAGGCCGACCTGCCAGGCGTAATATCCAAAAACATCCGCGACAGCCGCGTCGAACTGGGCCCGCTCCCAGGCCAGGACGTACTGGCCCGGTGGCGTCTGGAACCATTCGGCCAGTTCTACAATCGGCGAAGTATCTTCTGCCACGTTTTATTCCTTCGAATCCCATGCAAGCCTTGACCGCCCCCGCAGGCGGCCGCGAACGCAACGCCGCGGTCTTGCCTTTGCCAGCCTTCTCCGACAACTACATCTGGGCCATCGTCCAGGGCGACCAGGCCGCGGTCGTGGACCCCGGCGATGCCGGCCCCGTACTGCGATTCCTGGAGCAGCAAGGCTTGAGGCTGCGCGCCATTCTACTCACGCACCATCACGCCGACCATGTGGGCGGTGTTTCCGAATTGTCCCGCATCGCGGACATTACCGTATACGGTCCCGCTCACGAGCGCCTGCCGCGCTGCGACGTCCCGCTGGTTGAAGGCGACCGCGTGGCGCTGCCCGAACTGGACCTGGACCTGACCGTGCTGGACGTTCCCGGTCACACCGCCGGACACATCGCCTACACCGGCCGGGCGGCCGGAGTGGAACCCGTGCTGTTCTGTGGCGACACCCTGTTTGCCGGAGGCTGTGGACGCCTGTTCGAGGGCACCCCCACGCAAATGCATGATTCCTTGGAAAAATTTTCCGTTTTACCGCCGGATACACAGGTTTTTTGCGCGCACGAGTACACTCTAGCGAACTTGCGCTGGGCTTTGGCGGTAGAACCGGCCAACCGTACCCTGCAACAGTGGTACCAGCGGGCCCAGCAATTACGAGCAGCAGGAACCCCCACGCTTCCGTCGACCATCGGTCAGGAACGCGCGACCAATCCGTTTTTGCGCACGCAGCAACCCGAGGTCGCCCGCGCGGCAGCAAGCTGGGCTGGCCGTGGCCAGAATACGCCGGTAGAGGTCTTTGCCTCCCTTCGTGAATGGAAGAACGATTTCAAGTGACCACCTGATGAATCTATCCCGACTCCTTCTGCCGCTCATGCTGGCAGTCCTCGCCGGTTGCGCAGGAACCAAAGCCCCCGATAGCAAGAACCTCACCACCAATTCCCAAGGGCGTTACATTGCCCGGGATACGTCCAGAACGGTTGACCTGACCAACCCGCCCGCCGACGCCTGGGACCGCATCCGCCGCGGTTTCGCCATCCCCAACCTGAACACCGACCTCTCGCGCCAGTGGACCGACTACTACGCGTCCCACCCCGAGGCGGTGCAGCGCATGGCCGAACGCGCAGGCAAATACCTGTATTTCATCGTCGACGAGATCAATCGCCGCGGGCTGCCGACCGAACTGGCGCTGCTGCCGTTCGTGGAAAGCGCATACAACCCGACCGCGCTGTCGCGTGCGCAGGCCTCCGGCCTGTGGCAGTTCGTGCCGGCCACGGGCCAGCATTTCAACCTGAAGCAGGACTGGTGGCGCGACGAGCGCCGGGACCCCATCGCCTCGACCAACGCGGCGTTGGACTACCTGGAAAAGCTGTTTGAAATGCAGGGCGACTGGTACCTGGCGCTGGCCTCGTACAACTGGGGCGAGGGGTCGGTGCAGCGCGCCATGGCCAAGAATGAAGCGGCCGGCCAGGGCACGGACTACCTGTCCCTGAACATGCCCGACGAAACCCGCAACTACGTGCCCAAGCTGCAGGCCATCAAGAACATCATCGCGGACCCGCAGCGCTATGCGGTGGCGCTGCCCCCCGTGGGCAATACGCCCTATTTCGTGACCGTGCAGAAGAACAGCGACATCGATCTTGAAATCGCCGCCAAGCTGGCCGAAATGCCGCTGGACGAATTCAAGGCCCTGAACCCGTCGTTCAACCGCCCGGTCATCCGCGGCGACCATGGCCCCACCCTGCTCTTGCCGGCCGACCGCGTCGAAATCTTCAACGCGAACCTGACCAACTACAAGGGCGACCTGAGCGCCTGGAAGATCTACCATACGCGCCGCGGCGAGTCCTACGCGTCCATCGCCAAGCGTTTCGGCGTGACCGAATCGTCGCTGCGCCAGACCAACGACATCGGCTCGCGCCAGAAGTCGGCCACGGGCCAGTCGTTGCTGGTGCCCGGCGAGCCCGGCACCGGCGGCGTACAGCTCGCTTCGCTGGCGGCCCCGGTGGGCGCCCTGGATTCGGCCCCGTCCGACAACAAGGCAGCCGCCCCGCGCGGGCGCGCCGCGCAGGCGCCCGCCGCCCGCGTCGCCAGCGCCCGCCCCAACGTCCGCAGCCACAAGATCCGCCAGGGCGACACCCTGTTCGGGCTGGCCAAGCAGTACGGCACCACGGTGGATGCGCTGCGCGCGCTCAACAATCTGAAGGGCAACAACCTGAAGGTGGGCTCGCAGTTGCGCGTGCCGGGCACTAACGCCCGCGGCTGATTACATAGACCGGAAAGCGCGGCGCCCGCAGCGGGCGCCGCGCTTTCACGCCCGCGAAGCCGCCAAACTCCTTAAAATAGGCGGTCTTCAGCAGGGAAAAATCAAAGGATAGATATATGGGCTTTCTCGCCGGCAAGCGCATCCTGGTCACCGGGGTGCTTTCCAACCGATCCATCGCCTACGGCATCGCGCGCGCCTGTCACCAGCAAGGCGCCGAGCTGGCGTTCACGTATGTGGGCGACCGCTTCAAGGACCGCGTGAGCGAATTCGCCGCCGACTTCGGCAGCAAGATCGTACTGCCCTGCGACGTGGCCGAAGACAGCCAGATCGAGGGCGCTTTCACTGAACTGGCCCAGCACTGGGACGGCCTGGACGGCCTGGTCCACTCGATCGGCTTTGCCCCGCGTGAAGCCATCGCCGGCAACTTCCTCGACGGCCTGTCGCGCGAAGGCTTCCGCATCGCGCACGACATCTCGGCCTACAGCTTTGCCGCCATGGCCAAGGCCGCGCTGCCCCTGATGGAAGGCCGCAACGGTTCCGTGCTGACGCTGACCTATCTGGGCGCCGAGCGCGTCGTGCCCAACTACAACACGATGGGCCTGGCCAAGGCATCGCTGGAAGCCAGCGTGCGCTACCTGGCCACCGCGCTGGGCCCGCGCGGCATCCGCGCCAACGGCATTTCCGCCGGCCCGATCAAGACGCTGGCCGCCAGCGGCATCAAGGACTTTTCGGCCATCCTGAAGTTCGTGGAAAGCCAGGCGCCGCTGCGCCGCAACATCACCATCGACGACGTCGGCAACGTCGCCGCCTTCATGCTGTCGGATCTGGCCGCCGGCGTGACGGGCGAAATCACGCATGTGGACGGCGGTTTCTCGACCATCGTCCCGGGCATGGAAGACTGACCGTCTCTCCGGGAGGGGCCCGGCGCCCCGCCCGGCCGGCCGCTTACGCCGGCCGCACCACCAGCGTGGATACCTGCACGTCCACCGCCGTCATCAGCTTGTGGATCGGACATTTTTCCGCCACCGCCAGCAGTTCGTCGATCTGCGCATCGGACAACTCGCCATGCAGCGTGAGTTTGGCCGTCAGGCGGTAGATGCCCTTGCGTTCCTCGCCCGCGTCGCGCACCACCTCCACCCCCACCGACTGCAGCGGCAAGCCCTTGCGCTGCGCGTAGACCATCAGCGTCATCGCCTTGCAGCCGCCCAGCGCGGTGTCGAAATAATCGTGGGGATCGGGCCCTTCGCCCTGCGGCTGCGGCATCGCCAAGGGCAGTTCATGGCCCTCGGCCGTGGCGGTGAATTGCAGGGTGTCAGGCGCATTCTGGCGCACGCGGATGCTCATGGATCGGATCTCCTGGACTGGACGGCCCGGACGGCCGCCACCAGGCATGTTGTAGCACTTGCCGCCGCGAGGACGGAGCGCAGCGCGGATGGCTGGCCGGATTACGGCGGTCGGCTGACGAAAAGCTGAACTTCCGGGCTCGAACCCGGTCGGATATCCCTATCCGCACTATCCGAACACCCCTCAGGAGGCCGCATGAGCGCCAGACAATTACTTGATCAACTGTTGCAGTCCGGGCAAGGCCTGCTCTCCGACACGACGAACCGCGTCCAGAACGCGACCGGGGGCAAGGGCTCCTCGTTCTTGAGCGGCCTGGGCGGCGGCGCGCTGGGCGCGGGCGCGCTGGGCCTGCTGCTGGGCAGCAAGAAGGCCCGCAATATCGGCGGCAAGGTCGCCATGTACGGCGGCATGGCCGCGCTGGGCGCACTGGCTTATCGCGCCTATGGCGACTGGCAGCGCAGCCAGTCCGGCGCGCCCGCCGCTCCGCCGCAGACGCTCGACCGCCTGCCCGCGCCCGAGGCCGAGCAGCACAGCAGCGCCGTGCTCACCGCCATGATCGGCGCGGCCAAGGCCGACGGGCACATCGGCCCCGAAGAGCGCGCGCTGCTGGAAACCGAACTGGGCAAGCTATCGGCCGACGCCCAGGACCGCCGTTGGCTCGAGACCGAACTCTCGCGTCCGCTGGACCCCAGCGTGGTTGCGCAATCGGCCAAAACGCCGGAAATGGCGGCCGAAATGTACCTGGCCAGCCTGCTCATCGTGGATGAGGAAAGCTATATGGAACGCGCCTACCTGGATGAACTGGCGCGCCAGCTCAAGCTGCAGCCCGGGTTGAAGGAGCAGCTGGAACAGCACGCCAAGGCGGCGGCCGCCTGAAGACGGCGCGAGGCGGGGCCGCGGGATCTTCCGGGGCCTGGCCGCCGGACGGCTGCCGCCGCCAGCCGGCTACACCGGCCAGACCAGCCAGACCGGCCCTCAGTCTGCCCTCAGCCCGATAGACTCGGTCAGCGCGGTGTAGCGGTCGATATCCGCGCCGATCATCTTCTGGAATTCGCGCGGGGTGCTGCTGGCGGGCGTAAAGCCCTGCTCACGCAATGAAGCCTGCACATCCGTGCGCTGCACGATCCTGGCCACGGCCGCATTCAGCTTGGCGACCACCGCGGGCGGCGTGGCCGCTGGCGCCAGCAGCCCATGCCACTGGTCCAGCGCATAGCCGGGCACACCCTGCTCGGCCACCGTCGGAACGGTGGGCATCAGCGGCGAACGCGCTGGCGACGTGACAGCCAGGGCGCGCAGCTTGCCCGCCGCGATCAGCGGCGCGGCGCTGGACGCCGTCACCACGCCCATGCCCACCTGCCCCGCCGTGACATCGGTCAGCGCCGGACCGCAACCCTTATACGGCACCTGCTGCAGCGACGCGCCCGTGGCGCGCGCCAGCATCTCACCCGCCAGATGCTGCGGGGTGCCATTGCCGCAGGACGCGAACGGCAGCGGCTTGCCCGCCGGGGCAGCCGCCAGCGCGTCGTCCAGGTTGCGCAGCGGCGACGCCGCCGGCACCACGAACACCGACGGCACGAAGGCCACGTTGATGACGGCGGAAAAGTCGCGCTTGGGCGAAAAACCCAGATTGCGATACACACCGGGGTTGATCGCGAACGAGCTGTTCACCATCAGCAGCGTGTAGCCGTCGGGCGCGGCTTCGGCCACGATGCGCGCGCCGATGTTGCCGCTGGCGCCCGGCCGGTTTTCAACGACGACGGGCTGGCCCAGCGTTTCTTGCAGGCTGGCGCCGATGCGGCGCGCGAGCAGGTCGGTGCCGCCGCCGGGCGGAAACGTCACGACAATCGTGATGGGGTGCGCGGGGTAGGTTGCATCGCCCGGCGCTTCGCCCGACGGCGGATTGCCGCAAGCAGTCAGCGATAGGACCAGGAGCGAAAGGGACGTTCCGAGCAGACGGTTCATGGCTCAGGCGTCCAGGCCGATGTCGAGCACCTTGGCGCTATGGGTCAGCCAGCCCACCGCGATCTGATCGACCCCGGTGGCGGCCACCGCCGCGGCGGTTTCGGGCGTGATGCGGCCCGACGCTTCCGTGATGGCGCGGCCGCGCGCCATGGCGACGGCGCGGCGCAGATCGTCCAGGCTCATATTGTCCAGCAGCACCACGTCCACGCCCAGCGACAGCGCCACTTCAAGCTGTTCCAGGGTGTCCACTTCCAATTCGATCTTGACCATGTGGCCGATGCCGGCGCGCGCGCGCTCGACGGCCGTGGCCACGCCGCCAGCCAGCGCGATGTGGTTGTCCTTGATCAGCACCGCGTCATCCAGGCCGTAGCGATGATTGCTGCCCCCGCCCACGCGCACCGCGTACTTCTGCACGGCGCGCAGGCCCGGCATGGTCTTGCGCGTGCAGGTGACGCGTGCGCCGTGCCCGGCGATGGCCCGGGCGATGGAGGCCGTCGCGGTAGCCACGCCGCTCAGATGGCACAGAAAGTTCAGCGCCACGCGTTCGGCGGTGAGCATCGCGCGGGCGTTGCCGCGGATGCGCGCGATCTCCATTCCCGGCGCAAGGTCGCTGCCGTCGCGCCGCGCCACCGTGAATTCGATGTTCGGATCCATCACGCGGAACGCCAGGCGTGCCAGGTCCAGTCCGGCCAGCACGCCTTCCTGGCGCGCCACCAGGCGCGTCTCGGCGGTGGCGTCGGCGGGGACGATGGCGTCCGTCGTCAGGTCGCCGGCGCGGCCCAGGTCTTCCAGCAAAGCCGCGCGCACCAGCGGCTCGAGCATGACTTCCGGTAAAGAGGGCACTGCCATCCGGACGAGGGTCGCGGGCGCTGCGGTTTTAATGCTCATTTTGAGTATTTATGAGTTAAAAAAAGGCGCGCAACGATTGCGCACCACTTATGCTAGAGACGAGCATAAAGCTTGTCAAGCGTCACAATACCCTCGAGAGCGGCAGCTTGCTGCCCGCGATCGCCCGTTCCAGCAAGACGTCGCGCCGGAATCTGAACAATTTGGCGGGCCGTCCCGCGGTGCCGGTGGCCATCGTGCCGGTTTCTTCCACCAGCGCCTGCTGTTCGATGAAGCGGCGGAAATTCTGCTTGTGCAGTCCGCGTCCCGCCAGCGCCTCCACCGCCATCTGCAATTGCAACAGCGTGAATTGCGCGGGCATCAGTTCGAACACCACCGGCCGATACTTGATCTTGGCCCGCAGGCGCGCGATGCCGGTGGCCAGAATGCGCCGGTGATCATGGCGCATCGGCTCTCCCGGCAACGCGGCCTGCCCCCCGCCGCGCCGGACGGCCTCGGGCACCAGGCCCGCCTCGAACAGAAGTTCGTAGCGCTGCAGGACCATGTCTTCATTCCACGCCGCCCCGTCCAGCCCGAAGGTGATCGCCGCGCGTTGAAGGCGCCGCGCACGCACGTCGGCGTCGGCGCTGTCTTCGCACCAGGCCGCGAGCCGGGGCACGATCAAGGCTTCAACCAGCGCCGGCGTCCCCGCTCGCCGGTCTTCCCACGGAAAGTAACGATACCAATCCTGCCACCCCACCTGCGCCACGCCGGTCTCGCCCGCTTCGCGGGTGAGGCCCAGATAGCTGACGGACATGACGCGCGCGCCGGATTCATCGGACCGGTCGCCGTCGGCAAAGGTGTAGAGCTGCTCTACATAGCCCAACGGATGATGCGTCTGCGCTTCGACCCAGGCGCGCAAGCCCGCCTGAAGCGAGCGGTGCGAAAGTTCGAAAGGCCCCGCGGGCAAGGCGCGCGCATCGTCGGTGGTCAGCACGCGCGGCTCGCCGTTCGTGACGGCAACCAGCACGGCAACGAGTTCTGCATGGACGGAGCGTTCGACGGATTCGGTCAAGGTAGGCGCGTAGAAGTAAGAGAAACCGGGCGTCCGCGCGCAAAGCCGCGTGGGCTCGAAATTATAGGGTTCGGGCGCTGCAACAGCCCCTTGCAAACGTGACAGCCCGAACGGCCACGATGCGGCATGGGCGTCCTAAGATGGAATTGGAATCCAGGCGCGTCGCCATCCCGGGACGCCCGCAGACGGAGCAAACGCCATGTTGAAAACCGCCCCAGATCCCAACCTTGCCGCCAAGCCGGCCGACGCGGATAAACCCAGCACCGACCCGCGCAAAGGCACCGAAGTCCTGCCGATGCCGGAACACGGCGAGGTCGTCGCCGGCATGCCGCGGCGCGGCCGTGCCATAGCGGAGCCGGGCGAGCCCGGCATCATCACCCCAGAGGACGATGTGCTGGATACGTCTTACGAAAATCGCAAGGGCTGAGCCCCCGCGTCACGCAACCTTCGCCACCGCATCCTGACGCGTGTCCACCACCGTCAGGATGGCGAGGAAGCCGCTGATGTCGAAGACCTCGCGCACATGTGGCTGCATGGCGCACAACACCAGCGCGCCCGCGCCCTGCTTCAGGCGCTTGGCCAGCACGAGCACCACGCGCAGGCCCGCGCTGGAGATGTAGTTCAGGTTGGACAGGTCCAGCACGAAACGGCTTTCGCCCTTTTCGACATGGGCCAGCAGGTCGGCTTCGATGCCGGCGGCGTTGCCGCTGTTGATCTGGCCTTCGGGCGAGACAACCAGCACTTCTCCGACTTTCTCTATTGCGAGACTCATAGTGGTTTCCCGATAAGTGACCGGCGCCCGGCACCTGCTCATGAGGGCGGCGGCGCGATGCCGAGATGATACGCGAGCCTGCGCGCTCTGTTCGCGGCGCTAGGCAATCGTGCATACTTGCGCCTGCACGTGTACCCCTGAACGCAAGGCAACCCATGCCCTCTCAGCCCGATACGCTTGACCTCGTTCCCGATCAGAACGCCGTTGCCGCCGCCATGCAGTGGCTGGAGGGAATCGCCGAACGCGAAGCGTGGCCGCCCAAGCTGAACTTCGGCCTGTCGCTGAGCGTGGACGAAGCGCTGACCAACATCGTGTCCTATGCCTTCGACGATCCGGCCGAAGCCGGGACGCCGCCCAGCGTGTTGCTTTCCTGCAGCCAGGACAGCGAGTGGATCTCTCTCGACATTGTCGACAACGGACGCCCCTACGATCCCACGAAGACGCCGCCGCCCCCGCTGGCGGCAACGCTGGACGACGCCGAAGTCGGCGGGCACGGTGTGCGCCTCATGCAGCACTACCTGCATGACCTGCGCTATGCCCGCAGCGGCGGCCGCAACCGCCTGACGCTCATCGTGCGCGCCGCCTGAACGGGCACCCGCGGTCTCGTTCATCAAACCACCCTATCGGGCATTTCTGATTCATAGGTAGAAAGTACCGAACAAAATCCGCGCATCGGTCACTCATGCATAGACTGCGCGCCGGTTGCGCGCCGCCCCTGTACCGATGCCACCCGTGAATGCTCCCTATCGCCCTGAAGGATTGACTGCCCGCCCGCTGCACGCCCGCATCGACCCGGGCGCCGTTGCGCACAACCTGGCGCGGCTGCGCGGCGCACTGCCGGCAGGCGCCGGCGCGCCGCGCCTGTGGGCCACCGTGAAAGCGGATGCCTACGGCCATGGCGTGGCCCGCATCCTGCCAGCCCTGCGCGGCGCGGACGGGCTTGCCGTGCTGCATCTGAACGAAGCGCGCGCCTGCCGCCACCTGGGCTGGCAAGGGCCCATCCTGGTCTATGGCGGACTGTATTCCCCCGCCGATGCGCTGCTTGTGGACACCCCCGGCCTGCATCTGGTGATCACGCATGCCGCGCAACTGGAGTGGCTGGCGCACGCCGCGCCTGGCCATCGCCCCGCGATCTGGCTGCGCTTTGCGGGAGACATCCATCACACGGGCTTCGCGGCGGACGGCTACCGCGCCGCGTTCGACGCCGCCAGCGCGTTGTTCCGCCGTGGCCTGGCCGGCGAAATCGGGCACCTGAACCACTACGCCCGCGCCGATGAACCGGACGGCGTGGACGATGCCGACGCGGTGTTCCGCGACGTGATCGCGGGATTGCCCGGGCCCGTGTCCACCAGCAACTCCGCCGCCCTGCTGAAACACGGCGCGCGTGCCGCGAGCACGCAATGGGTCCGGCCCGGACTGGCGCTTTACGGCGCCAGTCCCTTTGCCGGCACGAGCGCGGCGGAACTGGATTTACGGCCCGCCATGTCGCTGCATTCGCAGATCGTGGGCATACAACGGGTGAAGGCCGGCGCGGGCGTCGGCTATAGCCGCGCGTTCGTCGCGCCGGATGCGATCGACGTGGGCATCGTCACTTGCGGCTATGCCGATGGCTATCCGCGCCACGCGCCCACCGGCACGCCGGTGATCGTCGACGGCGTGCGGACCCGTCTGCTGGGGCGCGTATCGATGGACATGATGGCCGTTGACCTGGGTCCCGTCCCGCATGCCTGCATCGGCACGCCCGTCACGCTGTGGGGCGCGGGCGGACTGGCCGTCGAGGAAGTGGCGCGGGCGGCCGGCACGATCGCGGCGGACCTGCTTGCCGGCCTGAGCGCACGCGTTTCCATGCAACTGACCCGTCAGGACGCCGCGCGCTGAATGACGGCGCGCCCGTCCGACGCCGCTGCCCCCGCGCCCGCCGCCAACAGGCCGGCCGGCGCGCGTTCAGGCGGCCTCGCCGCGCGGACGCGCGGGCGCGAACAGCAGGAACAACATCGTGGCGCACAGATAGATGACGCCGGTCGCGGCCAGCCCCGCGCCCATGCCCGCCGCGCCGAACATCGCGCCCACGACCAGCGGTCCGGCCATCTGGCCCAGCTTGTCGGCGGCGCGCATGACGCTCGTCGCGCCCGCCGCGCCGTAGCGCTGCACATCGGGCAGGGCCAGCATGTACGGGGATTGCGATGCGCCGGCAAAGCAACTGGCCAGCGCCAACAGCAGGACGGCCGCCGCCGCGGCCAGCAAGCCGCTGTTGAAGTAGAGGCCCAGCATGCCGACGCTGCCCACCAGCCCGCCCAGCACGATCCAGCTTTTCTTGATGCGGCTGCGGTCGACCACGCGGCCCATCAGCGGTCCGACGTAGATGACGCACAGGCCGTAGATCATCAGCACGCGGCCGATGCTGGACGCCGCCACGCCTTCGGCTTCCAGATAGAGCGGCAGCGCGAAGGACAGCAGACCCACCTGCGCGATGGAAAACGGAATGACGCTGCCCAGCAGCAGCAGGCCGAAGTCGCGCGTGAAGAGCAGGCGCAGCGTATCCGACAGGCTTGCCTGGACCCGCGCGGCCGCCTGGCCCGCCAGCGCGATGCCGCTGTCCATGTACGGACGCATCAGGACCAGCACGCCGGCCAGGGGCAGCGCCAGCATGGCCGCGCCTACGCCGAACACGGCGCGGAACCCCACCTGCTCCATCAGCATGGCGCCCACGGCGGCGCCCGACAGATGGCCGGCGAACAGGCCGGCGATGACGCCCGTCATGTTGCGTCCGCGAAAGCCCGCCGGGCTGCGCGTCACGATGAAGCCCTGCAGTCCCATCCACGTCAGTCCGTAGCCCAGGCCCACCAGGCCGCGCGCCGCGCTGAACATCAGCAGGTCGCCGGCGGCCGCGCAAGCGAGCATGCCTGCGCAGGACACACCCAGCCCGGCCAGCACGGGCACCTGCCAGCCCCTGCGGTCGGTCAACCTGCCGGCCAGCAAAGAGGTCAGCAGGCCGCAACCCATCTCGACCGAAATGGGCAGCGCCAGCAGCAGGTTGGCCGGCAGATCCAGCCCGCCCGCCGACAGGCTGCGCGCATACAAGGGCAGGAATCCCAGCGGCAGCGCCCAGGCGAACAGGAAGCCGAACATGACGGGCCGCGCGATACGGCCCACCTCGGATGCATCGTCGGGCCCGAGACGCGTGCCGTCGGGCAGCACCGCGCGGGTGGCGAAAGCGCGGTTCATCAGCAATGCCAGCAGCAACAGCATTTCTATGGCGGCGACCAGCGCGACGGCGACCACGGTCACGGCATCCAGCGCGCGGCTGCGCACGCCGGCGGCGATGACATCGCCCGACAGGCGCAGCACCAGATCGCCGTGCGCCCGCGGATCGGGGCGCGACGCGCCCAGCGGCAGCACCAGCGTCAGGTCATCGGCTTGCGGGCGCGCCGCCGGCAAGCCGGAAACCTCGAGCGGCCCGCGCGCATCGGCGCTGCCGAGCACGCGGCCGGCGCTGTCCACCAGTTCGATCTGCTCCACCGCCGGAAAGGTCGCGGCAAGGCGCGAGAACGGCGCGTCGACGCCGCGCAGCCTGTCCAGGGTCAGGCCATAGCCCAGTACCCGGTCCAGATCGCGCTGCAAGCCTTCGGCCAGCAAGCCGACGTTGTTGCGCGTGACCTCGAGCCAGCCGCTGCGGAACGTGGAAATCGTATAGGCCGCGTAGACGCCCTGCGCCAGCACGAGCGCCAGCAAGGGCACCACGAAGCGCGCGCGCCCACCCGCCGCAAGCGAGGTCAGCGGCACCAGATACTTGAAGACCGCGGCCAGCCCCAGCCCCACCACGATGGTGACGGCCAGCAGCACTTGCAGGTTGTCGACGATCAGGCGGCGGCTGGCGTCGCCGTCCTTGGCCACCGACAGCACCACCGCGCCGACGACCTTGCCGCCCGCGCCGGCCAGCGGCACCGCCAGCGTCACCGCGCCTTCGGCCACGGACATCAAGGCGCCGGAAGCACGGCGCGTCGCGCCCGCGTCGCGCGTACCCGCATCCAATGCCTTGGCCAGCGCAAGCGCGCCTTCGGGCAGTTCGCCCTGCATGGCCAGCGTCTGGCCATCGGCCAGCAGCACCGCCGCGCCGCGCAGATCGCGCGATCCCGACACGCTGTCGCGCAGGCCTTCGCGCAAGCCGAAGTACTGCTCAAGGGGCTTGCCCAGCCGCAATCCGTTTTCGATATTGCCTGCCGCGCGGCGCGCGATGACCTCGACGCGATCGGCGGTGGTGTCCACCACCAGCCGGTTCAACGCGGAGAGACTGAGGGCGCCGATCAGCGCCTGCGCCAGCAGCAGGACGGCCAGACAGGCCAGCGTGACTTCCAGCACCGGGCGGCGTTTCAAACCCTCCAGGACTATTTGAATCGGTTCGCTACGCATGGGACTGAAACACCGCAAAGTATTTACACACGGGCACCAATGGTATTTACAATTAATGCAAATTGCATCTTTTTTCACATCTCCTTCCCCACCGCCCACTCCTGCCTCCATGCCGTTCCGGTCGCTGCGTAGCAAGATTTTTCTTCTGGTCGTGGCGCTTCTCGTGGCGGTGGCTGCATTCGTGATGCTGACGTCGCAGCGCAACGTGACGCGCACGGTGATGAACAGCGAGCGCCACGCCGTCAGCAACGTGATGGAACTGGTTCTGCGCGATGCCGAAGCCCGCTGGGGCGCGCTGCTGACCGACAAGATATCCACGGTGCGCAACGGGCGCCGCCAGCTCATGCAGACCGGCACCGTGGTGGCCGCCGCGCTGAGCTCCTACGCCGACATGGCCGAGCGCGGCGTCATGACCCCGGGCGCCGCCAAGGGCATGGCGCGCGCATGGATCAACCGGCTCAAGCTCGACGACAGGCGCTACGCGTTTGTCTACGACGCCGATTTCCAGGTGCTGGCCAGCGGCAATCCCGAGATGATCGATCGCGACCTGTCGCAACTGTCGGATTTCAAGAACCGTCCGCTGGCCCAGGCCCTGTATGAAGAAAGCCGCACCTCTGGCTACGGCTTCGCCATCTATCGCTGGCCGCCCTCCGCCCAGCGCGAAGACAGCGAAACCCGCTACGCCTATTTCGGCTATTTCCGCCCGTGGAACTGGGTGTTTGCCATCACCGACAGCGCGCATGACGTCATCGAACAGATCCAGACGCGGCGCGAGCAGATGGAAAGCTCGGTGCGCGCCACGCTGTCCAAACTGACGCTCGCGCAATCGGGCTTCATCTTCATCACGTCCGATGACGGCCGGATGATCGTGCCGCTGCCCGACAAGCAAGCCGGCCTGCTCGATGCGGCCAACCCGCGGGGCGAGACACTGCGCGGCCTGCTGGCGGGGCAGAAAGGCGGTGGAGAACTGCAAAGCCTGTCGTTCGACGGCGGCGGCGGACCGTGGCGGATCGACAGCGCGCGCTTCGCGCCGCTGGGATGGACGCTGGTGGCGGCCGTGCCGGAAAGCGACCTGACCGCGCCCGCGCGCGAACTCCTGAACCGGCAGGCCCTGATCTTCATCGGCATGATGCTGGTCGCGCTGATCTGCGCCTGGCTGATGGCAGCCCGCGTGGTGCGCCCGCTGGAAACCCTGACGCACTACGCGCGTCTGCTGCCCGAACAGGATCTGACCGCGGCGTCCAGCGTTCCCGCGCACATCGCGGCGCTGCCGGACAAGCACAAGGACGAAGTCGGCCGGCTGGCCGCCTCGTTCCTGTTCATGGACCACAAGCTGCGCGAGAACATCGCCCGGCTGATGCGCGAGACCACGGCGCGCGAACGCTTCGAAAGCGAACTGAACATCGCCCGCGCGATCCAGCTCGGCCTGCTGCCCGTGCCGTTATCCAGCGCCATCCGCGAACAGGTCGACCTGAATGCCGTGATGCTGCCGGCCAAGGAAGTGGGCGGCGATCTCTACGATTACTTCACGCTGCCCGACGGACGCCTGTGCCTGGCGATCGGCGACGTGTCGGACAAGGGCGTGCCGGCCGCGCTGTTCATGGCTGTGACGCGCACGCTGATCCGCGCCACCGCCGAGGACGAGACAGACCCCGCGCTGATGATGCAGAAGATCAACAATCGCCTGTCCGAGAACAATCCCAACATGATGTTCGTCACGCTGCTGCTGGGCGTGCTGGACCTGACCACGGGCGAACTGCAGTGGGCCAATGCCGGCCATCTGCCGCCGGCGGTGGTGGGCGCGGACGGCACGCTGCGCTTGCTGGAAGGCCGCAGCGGCCCGGCCTGCGGCGTGCAGGAAGACCTGGTGTACCGCAGCCTGTCCACGGTCCTGGCGCCCGGCGAAATGCTGGTGGGCTACACCGACGGCGTCACCGAGGCCGTCAACCCGAACGACGCCCAGTACGGCGACCCCCGCCTGCTGGCCGTGTTGTCCAATCCCCCCGTTGCCTCGGCCAGCCTGGCCAAGCGTCTGCTCGAAGACGTGCAGGCCTTTGCCGACGGCGCGGAACAATCCGATGACATCACATTGATTGTGATCCGCCGCCCATGAAGAAACCGTTGTCCACCCTGATGCTCTGCCTGGTCCTGCTTGCCCCCGCGGCAAGCATGGCGCAGGCGGCCCCGGCCCTGGCGGCCTCGGCGCCGTCCGCGGCCCAGGTGTTTCCCACCAAGCCCACTCCCAGGCCCGACGGCAAGAAATGGCGTATCGGCTATTTCGAAAGCGGCGACTACAGCGAATATCCGCGCACCTTGCGCGTGACCGTCGACGGCCTGCAAAAACTGGGCTGGATCAACGTGCCCGCCATACCCGATGGCCTGAACGGCGAACAGATGTGGGCGTTCCTGGCCGACAACGCGCGCAGCGATACGCTGGAGTTCGTGCGTGACGCCTGGTGGCAACCGGGCAATTTCGACGCCGCGAAGCGCCCGGCCGTGCGCGACGCCATCAAACGGCGCCTGGCCGACAGGCATGACCTGGACCTCATCATCGCCATGGGCACCTGGGCCGGCCAGGACATGGCGGGGATGGGCGCGCCCGTGCCGACCATCGTCGCCTCCACCAGCGATGCCGTCGGCGCGCGCATCACGCGCTCGGCCCAGGACAGCGGCCTGGACAACCTGCACGCGCGCGTGCAGCCGGAACGCTATCAGCGGCAGGTGCGGCTGTTCCACGAGATCGTCCCCTTCAAGCGCCTTGGGCTGGTGTACGAAGACAGCCCGGAGGGCCGCACCTACAGCGCGGTCGAGGCCGTGGAGCAGGTCGCGCGCGAAGAGGGGTTCGAAGTGCTGACCTGCAACGCGCCGTCCAACGGCATCGCCGCCGAGATCGCCACCCGCAATGCCGTGGAATGCTATGCCAAGCTGGCTCCCCGGGTGGACGCCGTCTATGTCACCGTGCATCGAGGCGTGACCGCCGCGTCCATCGACACGATCGCCGAGATCCTGCGCCAGGCGCGCGTGCCCAGCTTTTCGATGCTGGGCTCGGAAGAGGTCAAGCACGGCCTGCTCCTCAGCCTGGCCCAGGCGGACTACTCCTACGTAGGCTTGTTCCATGCCGAAACGATGGCGCGCATTTTCAACGGCGCCAAGCCGCGCGAACTGTCGCAGGTGTGGATCGATCCGGCCAAGATCGCGCTCAACCTTGAAACCGCGCGGGTCATCGGTTTCGACCCGCCGGTCGATATCCTGCTGGCGGCCGATGAAGTCTACGAAACGCAATAACGCCAAAAGAGGCCACCCGCGGGGCAGCCGGCGAGGTAATGTCATATGTCGAAACGGCCCGCCCGACGCGGCAAAGCCGTTGATGTCATAAAATGGCGCACGTGTCATTACCGTGGAACTAAAGCGGCGCCCAGGTTACTTACGCCCAGGAGTCGCTAAACCTTACACGGGCCCGATTTAGGACACGCAGGATTTCTTGGCTGCATGACAATTTCATCGGTTACCCCTTCGTCGCCATTCGTCTCACTGGACGCCTTCGCCAAAGCCGCGGAAGGTGGCCAGGATCTATACGTCGATATCGCGGGCGAAAAGCTGCAAGTGCTCGGCATGGGCGCCACGCCCAGCGGCCGCAGCGTGGCATGGGTGGCTCCCCATGTCGACACGACCGCCATGTTCGCGCAAGCGCTTGCGCATAGCTACGGCCAGGGGATCGCCAGTGCCGTGTCGCGCGAACTGGGCCTGGATCCCAGTCCGGGCAAGCCGCTGTCCGCCCGCACCGTCGCCGCCGCCATCGACATGGCGGAAACATCCAGCCATGCCCTGTCCGGCGTGGACTTCATGACCCGCCTGGCCACGTCCGCGGCCGGCAACACGCCCGCCTTCCAGCAGGCCTGCACCGATGCCGGCATCGCGCCGTCCAGCCTGGACGCTGCCCGCCGCGCCGCGCTGGACGAGTCGATGCAGGGCCGCTTCGACCAGGCCGCCCGCTCGGGCCAAAGCCCGGTATCGCTGGCCACGGCATCCGGCTGGCTGCGGGAACTGATCAAAACCGCCTAGTTTCCGCCAGCCGGAATATCGAGCTGGCGGTTTACTTGTTTTTACAAATACACCCCGAAAAACCCGACTTTTAGCGCAATATTTCGATTTTCGAAATATTGTTACGCAGCTAAGCTGCGATAATTCGCCACACAAGTAGTAACTTGTAGCTTAAAACTCGTATCTTTTCTTTCATCCCATGACCAATCCCAGCGATTGCACGCCTGCTTCCCCGGAAGCGGATATGCCGCCCATTCGCGCAGATGGCGAAGGGCAGGGATGGGACTCGGGCGATCAATACCTGCTGCGCGACCTGGTGCGTGAACACTCCACCCGCCTGCAGCGCTTCATCATCAAGCACATCGGCAACGCCACCGAGGCCGAGGACCTGGCCCAGCAGGCATTTGTCGAAGCGGCCCGCTCCTATCGCAGCTTCCGCGGCGAATCGCAACTGTCTTCCTGGCTCTACGGCATTGCGCTGAATCTGGTGCGCAACCACCTGTCGCGCGCGCCGGAACGCCGTCACGACTTCGTCAGCGACAGCGTGTTGCAGGACCATGCGTCTTCCGACCTGACTCCCGACCGCGTGCTGGAACAGAACCAGACCATGGCGCTGCTCCAGGAATCGCTGGACGAGCTGCCCGACAACATGCGCGACATCCTGCTCATGGTGGGGCTCGACGACATCTCGTACGAAGAAGCCGCCGCCCTGCTGACGGTGCCCATCGGCACCGTGCGCAGCCGCCTGTCGCGCGCGCGCTCGGCGCTGCGCGACAAGATGGCCCAGAAGGGCCTGCGGCTGGACGACTAGGACGCCTCAAGGCGCCCTGCCCGTCCCCGGCGCCGCCACCGGCATCACCTGGATCACCGGCCCCTGCGTGGCATTGGACTTGCCCTGCAAGACAGGCTGCGCCGCCGGGACGCCCTGCATCCACTCCGACACGCGCACCGGTCCGCCGCCGCCCTGCACCTCGACATTGGGTCCGAACAGGATGCGCGTGCGCTGGCCCTGCGCCAGGTCCAGATACTGTCCGGCCGTCATGGGCGTGCCGCCGGTCCAGGTCGCATCCAGCATCGGCGCGCTGTTCGCCGCGCCCGGAAGAGCCACGACCTCGCCGTTGACGGCGACAACCCTGGGCCGGATGAGGAACAGCCGTTCGCGGCGCTGCACGGTCTTGGACTTGTTCGAGAAGAAGATGCCCAGGCCCGGGATGTCTCCCAGGAACGGCACCTTGTCCACCTGCTCGGAATTCTGGCTGCTGTTGTAGCCGCCGATCAGCAGCGTCTGGTCATTGCCCACCACGGCCAGGGTGCTGATATTGCTCTTGCGCACGGTCGGCAGGCCATCGATGGGGCGTTCTTCCTGGATGCGCCCGTCCTCGATGTCCACCGTCAGTTCGACGCGGGCCCCATCGCGGGATTCGATATGGCGTGGGGTCACCCGCAGCGACGTGCCGACCGTGACGGGCGTCACCGTCGCGACGCGTTCGCCGCGCGTCTGGATGTAGAACGTATCCGACAGGTCGATCATGGCGCCCAGGTTGTCGGCCGTCAGGATCGAGGGCTGCGACAGGATGTTCGCCTGCCCGTTGGTCTGCAACGCGCGTATTCGCGCCACCAGGCTGGAGCCCACACTGACGCCGATCGTGCCCGGCGACAACGCCCCCGCGCCGTCCAGCGGCAGGCCGCCGCTGGGTGTCAACGCCAGGTTGCCATAGCCGAAGCTGGTGGTGCCCGCGCGCGCGCCCCAGGACACGCCCAGCTCGTTGACCAGGTCGGAGTTCACATCGACGATCATGGCCTCGATCTCGACCAGCGTGCTGGGCAGATCGAGCTGTTCGATCAGGCTGCGGTAGATGGGGATGCGGTCAGGAATGTCCTGCACGATGATGGCGTTCAGGCGGGCATCGGCCTGCACCGTCGGTTCACGCAGGCGCAGTCCGCCCTTGCCCGCCGGGACCGGCGCGCCGTAGGCGGCCGCAACCGTGGGCGCGCTATCGGCGGCCGGCCCGCCGTTGACCTGCGGAAAGGACGGCGGGCTGTCGCGCAAGGGCGCGGCGATGGCGGACAACGTCTCGTTGTTGTTGCCGCCGCCGCCACCCGTGATCAGGTTGCGCAGCACCGTGGACAATCCGGGCGTCACGACTTTCTGGTCGCGGTAGCTGATGGTGCGGTCGTTCACCGATGCATGCTTCAAGCGGAACACCGCCACCTGCTGGCCGCCGGCGCCCATGGGCAGCGCGGCGACGGTGCGTTCCACCAGATCCACATAGCCGGGGGGGCCCGACACCAGGGCAATGCCCTGGTCCGGAAGTTCGCCCCAGCCGAAACGCGGGTCCAGGATGCCGAGCTGCTGCAGGGCCTGGCGCAAGGCGCTGATCGAGCTGCCCATGGCGCTGACCGAACGCGTCTTCATGTCGTTCGTGCGGCTGACAAACAAGGTGCCCGCGTAGACGAACCAATTAAAGCCATACACCCCGCCCAGCCGGTCCAGGAATTCGGTGGGCGAGTTGGCGTTGAACTTGCCGTTGACGGTGCCCGACACGCTGGGACCCATCTGCAGCGACAAACTGAAGCCGCCCGCGAATTCACGCAGCAGCGTCTGCAGGTTTTCGTCGCGCGCGTAATAGCTGTAAGGCACGTTGGCCCAGTTCGGCGCGGCCACGCCCGCGCCACTCACGCCCAGCGACAGGGCTGTCGCCAGAATCATCCGCTTGAACACGCTATCTCCTCGGGTAAAAGTCCCGGAACGTTTTTTCATGCCAGCCGCCGCACCGCGCCCGCCCAGAAGGACAAGGCGTTCGCGAACGCGCCGACGGCTTCGTCCAGCGCCAGGGGGCTGCTGTCCGGACTCAATGTTTGCTGCAGCCACAGCGTGCGGCCTTGCGGATCAACCACGCAGGCAGCCGCATGGCGGCTCAGCATCCCCGCGGCCAGCTTGCCGATTTCACGCACCAGGTCATCGCGCGCCGCGCTCTGCTCGGGCAGGCCGCAAAGGCGCGAGGTCATCGCCAGCCAGCCGCTGGGCGCGGCATGCAGGTGGATGCGGAACGTGTCGTCGACCACCACGGTGAGCCGGCCATCGGCGCGCGAGGGCAAAGGCAGGCCGTGACGGCTGACGTAGGCTGAAACGAGGGGATGGACTGGGCTCATGGCTGGGATTCCGGATTCGCGGCCATCTTGCGCACCAGCCGCAACACTTCGGCGACGGGCTCGATCAGCTCGCTGGGTATGTACTGGTCGGCGGCCGCGGTCGCCATCAGGGCGCGCGCCAGCGGAATGTTCTGCATGACGGGCACCCCCGCCTCGCGCGCCGCCTTCATCATCTGTTCGGCCAGCGCGCCCTCACCCTTGGCAAGCACCCGGGGCAGCGGGGTCTCGTCGGGCTGGTAGTAGATCGCGATCGCCAGGTGGGTGGGGTTGGTCACCAGCACCGTTGCCTTGCGCGCACTGGCCACGGCGCCGTGCATCACCATTTCCTGGTGCAGATGCTTGCGCTTGTGCTTGATGTGGGGATCCCCCTCCATCTCCTTGAATTCCTGCTTGATGTCTTCTTTGCTCATCATCAGACCCTTGCGGTATTGCATGCGCTGCCAGACGAAGTCGGCCAGGGAAATCACCACGTAGGCAAACGCGATGTTCACCACCAGGGTGCGCATCATGCCGCCCACGCCCGCCTCCAGCCCTGCCAGTCCGCTGTGCGGCACCGCCATCAGTTCCGGCAGAGCATCGCGCACAACCAGCGTCACCAATACCGAGAGAAACGCGATCTTGAGGATCGATTTCAGCAGCTCCACCAGATTCTTCTTGGAGAAGATGTTTTTCAGGTTCTCCATCACGTTCAGCTTCTTGGCGGAGGGCTTGAGCTTTTCGAACGCCAGCACCACTCCCACCTGCAGAAACTCCGAGAACATACCGACGATCAGTACGATCAGCACGAAGGGCAGCACCAGCGCCACGGCTTCGCGCAGCGCGGCATCCAGCGCGGTGGGCAGCGCCTGCTCGAACGGCATGCCCACGAGCGTCGCGGGAATCAGGATCAAGCGGCCCAGGGATTCGACGATGCCGTGGGCATTGCCCAGCATGTAGCCGAACAGCGCCAGCACCAGCAGCGTCTGGGTGAAGTCCTTGCTGTGCGCGACATCGCCCTTCTGCCGCGCGTCGCGCAGCTTTTTCCCGGTTGGCTGTTCTGTCTTTTCGCCGCTCATGGCGCCCGCCATTGGTTGTCCAGGAACGGCAGCGCCGAACCGATCTGGCCGGTGGCCTCGCCGGCGTACTCGAACAGCGTGCTCATGTAGAGCACCAGCACCAGCAACGCCAGCGCGCTCTTGATGGGCATGGCCAGGAAGAACACCTGCAACTGCGGCGCGAAGCGGCTCACCAGCGCAAGCCCGACCTCGGCCAGGAACATGGCGACGATCGCGGGCGCCGCGAACAACAGGGTCAGGCGCAGGAACCGGCCAAGCTGATCCAGCATCAGCGGAATACTCTCTTTGCGCAGCGTGGGCGACCAGTCCCAAAGGTCCCACAGCCGGAAACTGTCATACAGCATGGTCAGCATCAGGGTGAAGCCGCCGCCCACCAGGAAGAACACCATGAACGCCTGGTTGAACAGAATGCCCATGGGCGACGAATCGTTGCCCGTGGCCGGATTGATCGTGGCGCCCAGGCTGGCGCCGCGCTGGTTGTCCACCACGAAGCCGACGGCCTCGAAGATCCAGAACGGAATGGCCACGAGAAAGCCCATGACCATGCCCACGAAGACCTCTTTGACCACCAGCAGCGCGATCTCGACCGTGCCCAGTTCCATGACCGCGTAGCGCGGGGCCAGCGCCGGCACCAGAATCAGGCCGATCGCCGCGCACATCGCATAGCGCAGCATGCCGGGCAGCAGCTGGCGGTTGAACAGCGGCAGCATCGCGCACAGCGCCAGGATCCGGGGCTGCGTCAGCGCGAGCGTGCCCAGGAAAACTTTTGCTTCAGCGTAGGTGATGCCGGAGATCATGGGCAGCCCTAGTGGATCTTGTAGAAAAGGTCGAACACGGAAATCGTGAAGTTGTAGAGCTCTGTACTGAGCCAGCGCGCCGTCAGCATGATGGTGGCGAATACCGCGATCAGCTTCACCGCGAACGACAGCGTCTGTTCCTGGATCTGGGTCAGCGCCTGGAACAGCGAAAACAAGGTGCCGACGATGGCCGCCACCGCGATCGGCGGCAAGGACAGCCACAGCACCAGGTACAGCGCCTGGGTCATGTAAGAGACGAGATCGACGGTTCCCATGGCGCGCTCAGCTATAGGACAGCACCAGGCCCTGGATAAGCCGGGTCCAGCCGTCGACCATGACGAACAGGAAAAGCTTCAAGGGCATGGATATCGTGACCGGCGACACCATCATCATGCCCATCGCGAGCAGGATGTTGGACACGATCAGGTCGATGATGACGAACGGCAGGTACAACAGGAAGCCGATCTGGAAGGCGGCCGTCAGTTCGGACACCAGGAACGACGGAATCAGCACCAGCAGGTCGTCCTGCTTCAGGTTGCGGGCAGCCTGCTCGCCCCACAGTTCGCGCGCCGTGCGCACGAAGAAGTCGCGCTGCTCGGGCCGGCTGTTCTTCATCATGAAGGCGCGCATGGGCTCCGCGCCCCGGGCCACCGCGTCCAGAATGCTTTCAAGCCGGTCCGGCGCCGGCGCGCCGGGCGCGGCCATGCCGGAAGTCATGCCGGGAGCCGCCATGCCGGGCGCCGCCGCCGCGGGAGGCGCCCGCAGTTCGTCGCCGATCTGCATAACCACCGGTCCCATCACATAGGCGGACAAGATCAGCGCCAGGCCGTACAGCGCCATGTTGGGCGGCACCTGCTGCACGCCGAGCGCGTTGCGCACCAGCGTCAGCACCACCGCGATCTTCAGGAACGAGGTGGTCATGACGGCGGCCAGCGGCACCAGCGCCAGCAGCGCCAGGACGACGGCCAGGCTGATGGGATCCGCGGCGCCGCTCATGCGCCCGCCTTGCCCAGCGCGCGCAGCGTCACGCCTATCCTGCCATCGATTTCGACCAGCTCGCCCGTGCCCAGCAGCGCCCCGTTGGCGCGCACGATGACGGGACCATCGGCCAGCGGGCGCTCCAGGTCGAAGGTTTCGCCGGGCTGGAGCTGGCGCAGCTCGCCCAGGGTGAGGTGGCGCTCGCCCAGCTCGAACGTCAGGCGCACGGGAATGGCGTCGATATCGAACGGCGTCTGGGCGCCGGGCTCGGCGTCGGCCGGCGGTTGAGGCGTCTCGGTCATAAGGGAAGTCCAGCCTTGGGTAACGAGGTATGAGGATTGTTCGGGACGCACGCGCAGGCCTTGCGCCCCCGCCGTCAGCCAGAGTTCGCCTTCCGGCGAGACCAGGTAGTGGTCCAGGAAGACCGTGTCGCGCGCTTGCAGGGTGCGCAGTTCGGCGGCCGGCACGTCGGTCCAGCCCAGGCGGGCGCCGACGCGTACCGGCACCGCGTCCACCGCCATGCCGTTGTCGGCCGGTGCCGCGCCGCTGATCAGGCCGGCCAGCAGCATCAGGCCCAGCCCGTCCGTTTCCAGGCTGGCGTGGAGGGTATCGCCATTGGCGGGATTGCGCGCGGTGAGCGTCCAGGCCTGCGGCAGCGGCGTGGGCGCGCCGCCCATGGCGACGACGCGGGCCGGGCCGCCCGGCGACGATGCGCTCAGGGCCGCCATCGCTTCCGCCAGCAGTGTCTCGATAGCGGTCGCGGCCAATGGCGCCGGCATGGCGCCGGCGTCCAGGCCAGGCAGCCGGGCCGCAAGCCAGGCCTGGATGGCCGAAGGCGGCAGCCCCACCCGCAGGCGGGCGCCCGCCCATTCCAGGTCGGCGGACAAGGTGGCCGACTGGCGTATCGCGTCCGGCACGCCCGGCGTGAAGCCGAGGCGCCAGGCGGCGGGTTCGGCGTCCGCGCCGGCCAGCGGCGCCAGGACGACCCGCAGGTCGGCGCCGTGATGCGCGATCAGCGAGCGGGCGCGCGCTTCATTGCCGGTCAGGCGGGGCAGCGGATAGGAAGGCAACGGATTATGCGTACTGGCGGTCATGGGAATTCAAGGGGAATCAGCGGGACGGCGCCGGGGCATCGGTCTCGGCCAAACAGGGATCTTCCGGGTCGTCCGTGCCGACACGCACGCGGGTCGGCCTGTCCAGGCTCTCGGCAAGCTGCGCGGCCAGATCGGGCGCCATCTCGCAGAGCCGCTCGCGCGAACGTTCATTGGCGCAGGTGAAATCCGCCACCGTGCGGCCTTCTTCTTCGTAGACGGATACGCTGACGCCCGGCAGCACATCGTCTTTCAATTCGACCCGGACCTGGCGGCGCCCCTGGCTGCCGTCGGCAACCAGCAACTGCTCGGCGGTTTCGCTCAGGGCCTGGGCCAGGGATTCCGACTGGCTGTCGCCGGCCGGAACCTGCGCGCGGGCGTTCGCGCCGAACAGCGCGAACGGCGAGGATGCGGCGGGCGGCTCGGGCGCGGCCTCCGCCTCGCCCTGCGACATCGCACGCTCGAAGGCCTGGCGGTCGGCGTCGCTCGCCTGGCGTCCGGGGGCGTGCCCGCCGGAATCCGCCATCGTCCGCGTGCCCTGCGAAATGGCCGTCTCCAGGCCGATGCGTCGGTCGATGCTCATGCCGGCTCGTACTCCTCGTGCTGCTCCCAGTCCTCGCGGTCTCGCGAGACCGACGCGGCTTCTTCCATTTCCAGGTCTTCCTTTTGCTCCAGCGCTTTCAGGTGCTCGTCCAGATGGATCCGCGCCAGCTCCACGAACTTTCCCGTCAGCCGCACCGCGTGCTGATGCTGCTGGCGGCTGGCGGCCAGCGCCTTGTTTTCCTGGTCGAGCTGCTGCGCGGCGGCTTCCACCGCCTGCTCCCGCTGGCGCTCGCCTTCGCGCAGCCCCGCCACGCCCTGCAGCACGTTTTCGATTTCGCGCACGCGCACCACCCGGCTGCACAGGTCGCTGTACATCGCCTGTTCGCGCCGCTCGGCCTCGTCGCGATAGGCCACCAGCGCGGCGTCGGTATCGCGCTTGGCGGCGTCCGCCTCCGCGTGGCGCAGGCGCTGACGCGACACGGCGATCTCCGCCTGCCCTTCCCGGAAGCGCTTGATGGCCAGCAGTTCGTCGAAGACGCTCATCAGGCCCCCACGATCTCTGTCATGCGGGTCAGGGCCTCGGACAGGCTCGCGCGTTCATCGGTGCGCTGCTTCAGAAAGGTGTTGATCGCGCCGATCTTGTCGATGGCCTCGTCGGTGACGGCATCTCCGCCCCGCTTGTATTCGCCGATCTTCACCAACAGCTCAACTTCCTGGTACTTGGCCATCAGCTCGCGCAGCCGTCCCGCCGCCCGTTTGTGTTCGGGCGTGATGACCGCGTTCATCACGCGGCTGGCGGAGGCCAGCACGTCGATGGCGGGATAGTGGTTGGATGCCCCCAGCTTGCGCGACAGCACGATGTGGCCGTCCAGGATGGACCGGGTCTCGTCCGCGATGGGCTCGGTCATGTCGTCGCCTTCCACCAGCACGGTGTAAAGCGCGGTAATGGAGCCGTGCTCGTTCATGCCCGCGCGTTCCATCAGCTTGGGCAGCGTCGCGAACACCGACGGCGGATAGCCGCGGCGCGTCGGCGGTTCGCCCGCCGCCAAGCCGATTTCGCGCTGGGCCCGCGCAAAGCGCGTCACGGAATCCATCAGGAACAGCACGCGCTTGCCTTGATCCCGGAAGTACTCGGCAATGGCGGTGGCGACGTAGGCCGCCTTGGCCCGTTCCATCGACGACTTGTCGCTGGTGGCGCAAACGATCACGCTCTTGCGGCGGCCCTCGCGGCCCAGTTCGTGCTCCAGGAATTCGCGCACCTCGCGGCCGCGCTCGCCGATCAGCGCCACCACGGTCACGTCCACGTCCGCGCCCTTGACCAGCATGCCCATCAAGGTGGACTTGCCGCCCCCCGCCGCCGCGAAGATGCCCATGCGCTGGCCTTCGCCGCAGGTCAGCACGCCGTCCAGCGCCCGCACGCCCAGCTCCAGGGGTTCCGAGATGATGCGGCGTTTGAGGGGGTCGGGCGCTTCCGCGAACACGGGATAGAACTTGCTGGCTTCCAGCGGCCCCAGTTCGGCCTCGTCCAAGGGGCGGCCCAGGCCATCCAGCACCCGGCCCAACAGGCCCGGCCCCACCGGCACCATGTGGGCGCGGCCGGTGGGTATGACTTCGGTCGCGGTCGAAATGCCATACATGTCGCCGATGGGCGTCAGCAGGGCCGCGTCGCGCGCGAAGCCCACCACCTCGCCCTTCATCTCGAAGTTCTCGCCGGGGTTGCGCAGGATGCATACCTCTCCCACCTTCACGGTGGGAACCACGGCCTTGATGATCGTGCCGATCACCTGCGTGACCCGGCCCTTGATGCGCAGGGTCGGAGTATCCTGCAGCGCCAGGCTCATCATCTCGGCGATGTAGTCGAACTGGCGCATGGTTAGATTCTGCTTCCCAGCGTGCGCTGGAAGGCCTGGCGCAGCGCCTGGATCTGGCCTTCCAGGCTGGCTTCGACCATGCCGATTTCGCTTTCCAGGATGCAGGCGCCGCGCGCCAGGCGGCCGTCGGCCAGGATGTCCAGATAGCCCACGCCGGGATAGGCGGCCAGCAGGTCGTTGATCTGTTCCCGCACGGTGTCGACTTCGGCCGGGTTCAGGCGCAGCGTCATCTGCTTCTGGTTGCGCACCACGGCCAGCGCATTGCGCACCACCACCATGACCTTCTCGCGGTCGTCGAAGCCGTCGACGACCTTGCGCACCGCCGCCATCACCAGCTCGACCATCTCATTTTCGACGCCGGCGAAGTACTCGACCGTACGGCCGACGGTCTCGATCATCTTCTCGGCCTGATCCAGCAAGGCGGACTCGCGGCCTTCGTCGTAGCCTCGCCGGCTTTCGGCGTCGAACGCGGCCTGCGCGCCGCCGACGATCGCGTCCGCCTGCTCGCGCGCCCGCGCGAGCAGGGCGTCGGCGTCGGCCCAGGCCGCCTGGTCCGCGGCGCGCAGCACGCGCACGCCGGGATCGATCCGTCCCGCCAGCGCGCGGGGCGTCAGCGGAGCGCGGGGAATGAGGAATGCCATAGGGGATCCGTGTTCTTCAGTATCGACAACCCAAGCGCAAGCGCTTCGGCGGCGGGCAGGGGAGAATCCTGGCCGGGCAGTTCGGGCAGTTTCAGTTCGGCGCGCAGCAACATTTCGGGGCCCGCTTCGCTCAACGCGGCCCGCAAGACGCCCTGACCCAGCGTGTCCACGGCGGCGGCGGCCTGTTCAACCGGCCACGCCGCGCTTTCCGGCAGGCCGGCGTGCAGCTTTCCGGCAGTCCGGCGCGTGAACTCCATCAGATCGGCGCCCAGGCTGCCGATCAGCAGGCGCACCTCGTCGCCCGCGATGGCGCGGCGCAAGCGGGGGCCGCACAGCACCGCGCCCAGGCGCCGCGCGCACTGCGCCAGCGCATCGGGGGCCAGCAATGCCAGCGCTAGCTCGGGCCTTCCGGGGTCGGTCACGGGACGTTCGAGCAGACCCAGCGACAGCAGGATTTCACGCGACCAGTGCCGGTGCCAGGCGCCCGCCAACGCGGGCGCGGCGGCCAGCGCATCCAGGATCGCGGGCGCCACGAACGCGGCGTGGCGGCTGGGATGCAGGGTGCGGCTGGGAAGCTGGTTGAACGCAACCAGCCGTCGATCCAGCACGCCGGCCGCCGGCGTCATGATCCACGCGCCTCGTGCGCCGGTTCGCGCCGGACCGGCGTGCGGGCCACGGGCTTGCCATAACGCCACAGCAGCAGTCCGATCGCGCCGGCCAGCGCCAGCACCAGCAAGGCCAGCGCGACCAGCCATGCGGTCAAGGCGCTGGCCGAGTCTTCCGCCACTTCCACGCCCATCACCTTGCGCGTGGCGGCGCCGGCCGCGGCGGATGCCGCCGCCGGCTGCGCCGACACCAGCGCGATCGACACCCGGTCTTCGGTCAGGCCAGGAATGGCATGCGTGACCAGCTTGCGGATCTGCGGCTGCAGGGCGTCCAGGTTGTAGCCGGTCTGGTGCTTGATGAACACGGCGGCGGTCGACGGCGTGGTGGTCTCGCCCACGCCGCCGCGCTCGGGCAGCACCACGTGGACGCGGGCGGCCAGCACGCCATCCATCTGCGACAGCGTGTTGGTCAGCTCTTGCGACAGCGCATAGATGTAGCGGGCGCGCTCTTCCAGGGGCGAGGACACCAGGCCTTCCTTGCGGAAGATCTGCCCCATGCCGTCGAACCGTTCCCGGGGCAGGCCGCGCGCGCGCAGGATATCCAGCGCGCGGGCCACCTGCTGGCCTTCCACCGACACCGACACCCCCGTCTTGGTCGTGGCCTTCTGCGCCGAGATGCCCGCGTCCAGCAGCACCGACAGCACCTCGTTGGCCTCGCTTTCGTTGGCGGCGGAAAACAGCTCGACGCGCGATCCGCAGGCCGCCAGCACCAGCAGCAGGCCCAGCAGCAGATAGCGCAGACGGCCCAGCAGCGCCTGACCCTGGCCGCGCGCCGCCGCGCCGGAAGAAGAGCATGAAACGTATGGCATTACGACATCCTGACTAGCGAATCGATGTTCTGAGTGGTGCGCGACACAGCCTTGCTGACCATTTCGTAGTTCACCGATACATGCAGCAGATCCGCCTGCAGCCGCATCATGTCGGCCACGGAGGGCTGCGTGGCCATCGCGTCCAGCCGGCCCGAAATGCCCTGCCATTTTTCGGCGTATTCGGTGGTCGTGCTGCGCAGGCTGGACAGAATCTGGTTGCCCAGCGTCTGCGGCGCCGCATCCACGGGCGCCGCAAAGGCGGTTTGCAACGCCGCCTGCAGGCCGGTCAGCGCGGGCGCATCCACGTCGGGCGCGTTCATGACCGCATTGAAGCGTTCGGTGGCGAGTTGCGCGGGCGGGGTGGCCGGCGCGTTCAGTATGGGCGGCAAGGCGGCCGAGAGCGCGGCGATTTCCATGGTCCCTAACTCCTGTAATCAAGATGGCAAGCAACATCGGCGCGCATGTCAGGCGTCCTGCGCGGGCAGGCCGAGCAGGCCGCGCGCCAGCGTGGCGCCATCGCCCTGCCCCTGCGCGACGGCTTCGAGCAAGCGCCGGCTTTCGCCATTGCGGCCCGCAAGCTGCAGCGCGAATCCGCGCCAGGCGTCCAGCAGCGCCCGCTCACCGGGGTCCGCCATGGCGGCGGATTCCAGCAGCGCCACGGCGTCGGGCGCGCGGCCTGCGTTCAGGCAGGCGACCGTCAGGCCGATCAGCGGGTAGGCTGCCGCGGGACGAAGGCGGCGCAGGGCGTTGAATATGGTTTCGGCGCGGGCCGCGTCGCCCGCGCCCGCCGCCAGGAAGCCGACTTCGGTCAGGAGCCGGGCGTCGTCCGCCGCAAGCGCAAAAGCCGTCTCCAGGGAGACGGCTTCGCCCGCGTCGGCGGAAACCGAAATATCGGCGCTATCGTTCATGTTTCATGACGCGGCCTCGCGCGAAGAAAGTTGCAAAAGCGCGCCGGCCCGCAGCCGCACGTCGTCGGGCGTGCCCGGCGTGGACAGCAGTTCCAGCGTGCGCCGCGCCTGGTCCATCTGACGCAAGGCAAGCTGGCACTCCGCCACGCGCAGCGCGGTCGGCAGGGAATCGGGATACAGGGTGAGCGCGAGCGAATAGATGTTGATCGCCTCGTCCGCCCGACCCAGCATTTGCAGGCATACGCCCAGGCCGATCAGATAGTGCTTGCGGGTAGGCCCGTACTGGGCCAGGAAGGCGAACATGGGCAGCGCTTGCGCATATTGCTCCTGCGCCACCTGGGCGTAGGCCAGCGCATACACGACCTCGAGCTGTTCGGCCGTCAGCCTGCGGCTGGACGGCAAGCCCTCCATGCCGCGCAACAGCGCTTCGCCAAACTCACTGCGTTCAATTGCGGTATCGGCCATTTCCAATCCTTGCTGCGTATTCGTTTGCGAGGCGGCGCCACGGGCGCCGTGTCCAGGGTGATCCATCAGACGGCCATGCGCTTGCCGATGTTCGCGGTGATCTGCGACATGCTGTCCGCCGTCCCGTTGATCATCTGCGTCACCATGCGCAAGCCTTCTTCCATCTGCTGGATCACCTTGGTGATCTCCTCGCGCGATTCTTCCATCCTGGCCTGGAGCTTGCGGGTGATGGCGTCCAGTTCCTTCTTGTCGGCCTGGATGTTGTCGGCCTGGTTCTGGGTCTTGGCCACGTCCATCTTGACGGCACCCTGCGCGACCTGCGTCGCCCCCTGGGTGATCTGGCCGGCGGCGCCCACGATGCGGGCCGCCGTGCTGACCGAACTGGCGCCTGCCGTGACGGCGATGGTGACCACGCCCACGGCGATGGTCGCCGCCATGGCGAAGGCCATCGTCACCGCCATGGAAGTCTTCGGGTCGGCGCCGGCCAGTTCGGCGATGCCGCCCGCCAGCCCGCCGATCAGGCCGGGTTCGATCAGCAGCATGGCGGGCGAGGACAGACCCACCAGTCCCGCCACCACCTTGCCGATGCGCTGGGCGGTTTCTTCGCTGACGCCGCAGGCCTGCAGGAACTTGCTGGCGATGGTCGTCATCAGGTTGCCCAGGCTGATCTCGGGGCCGCCACATTCCTTCGATATCTGGTCCGCCAGCGCGACGGTCGAGCCGATCAGGGCCATCACCGCCAGCGCCAGCAGCGGCGCGCCCGCCCCCCCGGTGGCGACGGTGCCGGCGGCCAGCACGGCCACCGCGATCGCCGAAAACACCAGGGCCGCGATCTTGCCGATCCAGCCGAAGATCTTGCCGAGCACGCCCTTGCGGTCCGCTTCCTCGCACTTCTTGACGTAGTCCTGGATCTTCTGGAGCTGCGCCTCGTTGTTCTTTTCCATCTTGGTGCGCGCCACCGACAGGTTTTCCTTGGCGCTTGCGACCTGGGCCTCGTCGGATTTCGACCGGATGCTGCGCAGCAGGTCGATCATGTCGTTGGCCGAGAACGATTGCGGCGGCGGCTGCAGCGCCGGCGCCCCGTTTGCGTTGAACACGCCGTCGCCGCCGCTCCCGCCCGCATCCTTCGCACCGGGCAGGGTGCCGGCCATGCCCACAAAGGCATCCAGCAGCTCGCGGACCTTGGCGGCGCCCGCGGCGCCCTGGGACGCGCCCGCGGCCGCTTCCTGGATCCCCACGCCGCCGGGCAGGGGCGCGCCGCCGATGTTGGGAGAGTTGGGGGATATGGAGCTCATGTCGGAATCCTTTACGGCACGGGGGCTCAGATGTTGCGGGCGATGCCGCGATTGGTTTCCATGCGGGACTGCTCGATGGCGGCGAGCTTCTCGCGCACGTCGCGGATCACGTCCATCATCTGCTGGGCCAGTTCCGAGGCCTGCTGCATACCCGATTCATGCACCTTGGACTGCGCTTCCAGTTCGGCCTTCTTCGCGTCGTGCTCGGCAGCCTTGCGCTCCTGGCTGGCATTGACCATGGAGCCGATGCCGCCAGCGATGCCCGACACGCCGCCGCCCATATCCGATTGCCGCTTGGCCTGCGACTCGGCGAACGGGCCGTTGCCGGCCAGGGTGCGGCCCTGCATGACGCCGGCGCCGACCTGGGCGAGGCCGCCCGCGATCTGGAATGCCCCGGCCACCATGGCGCCCACCATGCGATCCTGCGCGGCGTTGCGCATCTCTTGGGCGGCGTTCTTCAGGGCGCCGACCTGCGCCTCCATCTCGCTCTGGCGGACTTCGCGCGCCGAGGTCCGCATGGTCTGCGCCATCTGCTGGAACAACGCCATGAAGGCGTAGATGTCCGTCTGCACGTCCTGTTCGCTCAGCCCGTGGAGCTGGTTCAGCGTGGCCGCCACGTCCGCGCCCAGCTTGCCCTCGGGGGCCTGCATATGGCGCACGCCGCCCACGGAGTCCTGCAATTGCTTTTCGATGGTGGCGGAGATCTGGGCCAGCGCGGCCGGATCCACATTACCCGTGGCGCCCAGCGCACCCATGAGCTTCTGCTTGAGCGCTTCGTTCTCGGCCGCGATCTGTTTCGCGCTTTCCGTGATGTTCTTGATTACGTCGGGCGACGCCGGCTTGATCAGGTCGTCGAGATTCTGCATCGGGAGCGGCCCGCCGCTACCTACGGAAATGTTCGTCATGGAATGGCTCCAGTATCTTGGTTCGACGCCGCCGGGCGCCGGTCAGGGTTCAGGCCGGCGGCCCCGAAAGCGCGCGGCGCAGGACCTGCGCGCGGGCCGCCAGCGTGGCGTGCTGCGGCTCGCCGTCGCACATCGCCGCCACGGCGTCCAGCGCCTCGATGGCCTCGTCGCGCCGGCCCATCTCGACCAGGGATTCGGCGCTGTGGTACAGCGGCGCGGGGTCCAGCGGATTCGCGGCGATGGCGGGCAGGTACTGGCGCATGGCGTCCTCGTGCCGCCCCAGCATGCGGCTGGCGGCGGCCAGGGCCAGGCCATAGCGCGGCTGCGTATGGTCGTAGGACACCAGCGCCGAGAACACCTTGAATGCCTCGCTGTAGCGCTGTTGTTCATACATGGCGTAGCCCAGCGAATACATCGCTTCCAGTTCGGCCTGCGTCAGTCCCAGCACGTCGCCCAGCTTGCCGCCCGCGCGGATGTAGCTGGCCAGGCCGCCAGTGGCCTCTTCCATGGCCGCGGCCAGGTTTTCAGCCAGCGCGGCGTTCTCTTCGGCATCCAGACTCATGTGGCTCTCCTTTTCCCCGGGGCGTCCGTTCCTTCAGACCATCGGGCGCATTTTCTTCACGCCGCCCGACGGCGCGCTGGCGAAGCTTTGCCGCGCCATTTCCTGCGCCACCTCGGTCTCGATGGCTTCCAGGTCCTGGCGGAACAGGGCCTCGGCCTCGGCCTTTTCCTTCGGGCCCAGGCGGGCGGCGGTCACGGCGCGGACCTTTTCCGGGTCCAGCCCCTGGTCGCGGTAGAAGTCGTCGGCGCGTTCCAGCGCGCGGCGGGCGTCGCCCAGCACGCGCTCGGCTTCGGCATGGATCTGTTCGGGGGTCTTTTTCTGGCTCATGTCTTCGTCGCGATTCAAGGTGAATGGGAAAAAATCAACGCATATTGCCGATGATGGAAGACCGGCTGTCCTGCATCTTCTTGACGAAGTTCGTCATGACGTCGAAGGCTTCGTTGCGCTTGTTCGACATGCTCTGCAGGCGGGACATATCCATCTGCTGCGTGTTCGACAGCGCATCCACCTTGTTCTTGATGGCCTGGATGGCGGTGTCGATGCTGCCCTTGGTGACCTTGCTGATGCCGCCGTCGATCTGCAGCTTGTATTTGTCGGTGTTCAGGTCCATGCCCGCGTCTTCCATGGCCTTGAACATCGCGTCGCGCATCTGGTTGTAGCGGTTGTCGTTTTCGGTGCCGGCCTTGTTCCAGTCGGGAATGCCTCCGTCCTTCATGGCCGTGTTGCCGTCCTTGCCCGACTTGAACAGCCCGGCAAGGGCATTCAGGCTGTTCATGGCGTCGTTCAGCTTGCCGATCTGCGTGTTGCGCGCCTGGACTTCACTGATCTGGTTCTGCAACTGCGCATCCAGCAGCTTGACGCGTTCGCCTTGCACCATCATCAGCGCGGTTTCGAGGTCCATGCTGGACAGGTCGATCTGCCCCACGCCGGCGGCGCCATTCGAACCGTTTACTGTGGTCATTGCCAATCTCCGAGAATTTGGTCATCGTCCGCGATCCGGGGACCGCGCCTGGGTGCGCGCCAGCCGGACGCCGCATACCGTGTAAGTAACGGGCCCGGGCCGGGAGTTCCACGCGGGGCGGATTATTTGTCCGCCCCGGCCGCGCCGCCCGCCCCGGGATATCCGCAGGGCGTCAGCGCATGTTCCCGATGATGCTGGACCGGCTGTCCTGCATCTTCTTGATGAAGTTCGTCATCACGTCGAAGGCTTCATTGCGCTTTCCGGTCATGCTCTGCAGGCGCATCATTTCCATCTGCTGGGTATTGCCCAGCGCGTCGACCTGGTTCTTGGCCGCGGCGATGTCGCTCTTGTTGGTGTCGACCGTGGCGGCGTTCTCCTTGATCTTGGCTTCCAGTTCCGCGACCTTCCCGCCGATCTGGTCAACCCAGCCCTGCACGACGCGGCCCTTGGCATCCATGGTGCCGTTGCCGTCCACGTCGCGGGGCTCATCGGCGCCGGACGGCACGGTCAGCCCGGACGCCTTGATCTGGTCCAAGGTTGCGTGGGACAGCGCCTTGTCGTCGCCCTGCCCCCAGGACAGGCCGTACCAGCCCTCGGAATCCGGGCATTTGCTGGCCGCCAGGCGCCCCTGCAGATCCTTCAATTCAGCGATCTGGGCCTGCATCGACACATTCGACGACTCCAGCTTCAGGTTGTCGGCCGACTTGGCGGTCATGGATTCGTTCAGGCCGGCCATCTCGGCATTGCGCGCATTCACGGAATCGAGCTGCTGGCGCAGCGAGTCTTCCAATAGTTGGGTCCGTTGGGTCTGCACCGCCATCAGCGCGGTCTCCAGATCCATGCTGGACAGATCCATGCCCGAGACTCCACCTACACCCACTCCGGCTACCGAGGACATCGCTTTCTCCTTGAATTAGTTGCGCTACCAGCGGGACGCCGGCCCTGCAGACCCAGGGTTAACCCTTGCGTTCCCGGCATTTGCGGCGGCGACGCTGCCGCCGTCCGCCTCCACCCCGTGTTCGTAACGCTTGCCCCCTGCTTGGTTCCACCCGGAATGGATGGAACCTTTTCCGCCGTGCCGTTACTACCACTGACTACGCGCGGCCTGTGTCGGCTGCCCTCACGCGCCTTATGAACCGTATCGAAGCTGGACTGCCCTCTTCCGCCTTTTCCTCGACGACCTCGCATGCCGATGTTCAGCACGGCCAGCAGCAGGTCGGCACGATGCTGGGCCAGGCAACGGTCGCGGTGGCCGGCGAGTTCTCGCTGGCGGATTCCGCCGAAGAACTCAGCCTGCACATGGCCGAGAAAACCGAAGACAAGCACCACTCCGAGCGCAAGATGCGGGGCGACGCCCCGCTGCAGACGCTGAGCACCGAAGCCATCCTGGCCTATCTGGCCGGCACCCATGACGCCGACGCCCAGGAAAAGCTGGTTGAACTGGCGCGCTTCCTGCTGGGCGGCAAGGGCGATCCCCGCCAGGCCGCCGGCCGTGCGTTCGGCGACGTGTCGCAGCAGTACCTGGGCCTGCAATACGCGCTGCGCCAGGGCGAAAGCGAGGGCGCGCCCGAAGACGTGCTGGACGGCCTGCGCGAAGCGCTGGCCGATCTGGAACTGGAAAGCGGTCCGCAGATCCGCGCGGGCCTCAACACCGTCAGCGCCGCCTCCGCCTATGCCGAGGACAGCCGTGGCGTGGCCGAATTCCAGCGCACCTACCGCGACGTGGTGCTGGGCGAATCCTCCCTGGCCAAGACGCTGGCCCTGGCGCTGGAGCGCTTCGGCGGCAAGGATGTCGGCCGGGGTCTGCAGCAACTGATCCAGGCCCTGGGACTGGATCTGGCCGCCGCGCGCCCGTCCACCAGCCCCGATCGCCTGCAGTCCCTGATGCAGGATCTCTATCAATTGGGCACCGCCGTCACCGTCCTGGACGGTTGCGCGGAACTGGCCGCGAAACTGGAGCGTGACCATGGCAAGGCCCTGGACACCGAACGGCTGATGCAGGACCTGGTCAATGTCAGCAACGAGAAATGGGTCTCCGAGGCCCGCTTCTCCGGGCTCGCGGGCTCGCACGGCGTCGTCACCGTCGAAGGCCGCATCGCCTTCCTGGGCGGCGTGCGCGCCCTGCTCAAGGACCTGCCCGTGCAGGTCTACGCCGACGCGGACACCCGGCAATCCGTCCTGAACGCCGCACAACAGGCCCTGGACACGGCCATCGACGAGGAATACGAATGAACAGCCTGGACCGCGCGCTGGGCGCCTTCGGCGAAGACATCGGCATGCCCGGCCTGGCGCTCGGCGCCGGCGGCAACCTGGCCCTGCAGCTCGACTCGGGCCGCCGGGTCGCCATCGAGCCCGCGGGCGAGGAAGTGCTGGTCTATGTATCGGAGCCCGTGCCCTACGACGCGTCCGAGCGTCTGCAGAAGGCTTGGCGGCGCGCGCATTTCTCGCGCCTGGACGGCTGGCCGGTGCAGACGGCGCTGCGCGAGCAGGACGGCGTGCCGCGCCTGCTGGCCGTGACGCGGCTGGCGGCCGCCGACGCCAGCGGCCACAAGCTCCGGCAGGCCGTCGAGCATCTGTCGCGCTGGCTCGATGCCGCGCGCGACGACTGAACACGGGACACGGAACCATCATGTCCGACATCCGCATCAACGGCCTGGCGTTCGACCGGGGCATAGACAGCATTTCGTACACGGGCCGCGAGACCGGCGGCCAGCAGCTTCCCGAGCGCCATGAACTCACGCCTCCCGCCGACGGCGTGCGCGCGCAGCTCGCCCAGTTGCTGGACAAGCCCAATACCGCCCGCTACCTGGATGAACACCTGCGCCCCGCGCTGGACAACCGCGACCTGCTGATGCCGGGAAAATTCCAGCACGCCCTGCAATCGGCGCTGGACGGCCTGGCCGCCGCGGCGGAACAGACGCAGCACCAGAGCCAGGACGACGCCCGGGTCCTGAACCGCGCGCTGCGCCTGCTGAAGGACGAAGCCGGCCTGCGCGAACTGGTCACCATGTACCGAAGCGCGCTGTACCAAGGATGAATGCCCGATGCCCCTGACCCACGAGGCGCGCGAGCTGCTCAGCCTGCTGGCGTATGTCTACCTTGAAAACAACCGGCCCGAGAAGACCGCGGTGCTGCTGAACGCCCTGCGCGCGCTGGGCCTGGCCGAACCGCGCCAGCTCGCCACGCTGGCGCTGGCGCAACTGCGCGCCGGCAAGCCCGAGAACGCCCTGTCCACGCTGGATGGCCTGGCCATGCAGGGCGGCATCGACGCCCCCTTCCACCTGATCCGCGCCCAGACCCTGCTGTCGCTGGAACGCCGGGACGAAGCCGCCGCGGCGATGCGCGCCTACGTCGCCCTGCGCCCCGCCGCCACCGCCTTGCCCACCGAGACCGTGTCCCCTTGAGCCGCACCATGCAAGCCCTCAACCGCGTCGTCGCCGCCGCCACCAGCCGCAACGATATCGTCCTGGCGATTCTGATCGTCTCGATCATCTTCATGATGATCCTGCCGCTGCCGACCACGCTGGTCGACGTGCTGATCGGCGCCAACATGACGCTGTCGGCCATCCTGCTGATGGTCGCCATGTACCTGCCGTCGCCGCTGGCGTTCTCGTCGTTCCCGTCGGTGCTGCTGGTCACCACCCTGTTCCGCCTGGGCATTTCCATCGCCACCACCCGCCTGATCCTGCTGCAGGGCGACGCGGGCCACATCATCGAGACCTTCGGCAATTTCGTCGTGGGCGGCAACCTGATCGTGGGCCTGGTGGTCTTCCTGATCCTGACCATCGTGCAGTTCGTCGTCATCACCAAGGGCGCGGAACGGGTGGCCGAAGTGGCGGCGCGCTTTTCGCTTGACGCCATGCCGGGCAAGCAGATGTCGATCGACGCGGACCTGCGCGCCGGCACCATCGACATGGACGAGGCCCGCAAGCGCCGCACCATCGTCGAAAAAGAAAGCCAGCTCTACGGCGCCATGGACGGCGCCATGAAGTTCGTCAAGGGCGACGCCATCGCCGGGCTCATCATCGTCGCGGTCAACCTGCTGGGCGGCATCCTCATCGGCACCATGCAGCGCGGGCTCACCGCGGGCGAGGCCGTGCAGGTCTATTCCATCCTGACCATCGGCGACGGCCTGATCGCGCAGATCCCGGCGCTGTTCATCGCCATCTGCGCCGGCATCATCGTGACCCGCGTGCAGACGGGCGACGGCCCCTCCAACGTGGGCAAGGACATCGGCGCGCAGGTGCTGGCGCAGCCGCGCGCCCTGCTGATCGCGGCGGCCATCGCCGTGGGCATGGGCCTGATCCCCGGCATGCCCACGCTGACCTTCCTGGCGCTGGCCGCCGTCGTGGGCACCATCGGCTTCGTGCTGCTGCGCGGCACGCGCAAGGTGGTGGACGAGAAGACGGGCGAGATCACCGAGATCCCGGCGCTGGCGGCCGATGGCCAGAAACCGGCCGCCAAACCCCGCAACGACGGCAGCGCCGAATTCGCGCCCACGCTGCCGCTGATGATCGACGTGGCCGCGCACCTGCAGCGCAGCTTCGACGCCGACGAGCTGAACGAAGAACTGCTCAAGATCCGCCGCGCGCTGTACTTCGACCTGGGCGTGCCGTTCCCCGGCATCCAGCTGCGCTTCAACGATGCGCTGCCGCAGGACACCTACAACATCCTGCTGTCGGAGGTGCCGGTATCCCAGGGCAAGCTGCGGCCCGGCGCGGTGCTGGTGCGCGACACCGAACAGAACCTGCAGGCGCTGCAGGTTCCCTATGAAACGGACAAGCGCTTCCTGCCCAACATCCCCACCATCTGGGTCAACGCGGACCTGGCGCCCACGCTGTCCGCCGCAGGCATCCCGTTTCTGGATCCGCATCAGGTGCTGACCTGGCACCTGGCATTCGTGCTGAAGAAATACTCGTCGGATTTCATCGGCATCCAGGAGACCCGCTTCCTGCTCACCGCCATGGAAGACCGCTTCCCCGACCTGGTGAAAGAGGCGCTGCGCGTGATGCCGGTGCAGAAGATCGCCGAGATCATGCAGCGGCTGGTGTCCGAGGACATCTCTGTCCGCAACCTGCGGGCGGTGCTGGAAGCACTGATCGAATGGGGCCAGAAAGAGAAGGACACCGTGCTCCTCACCGAATACGTGCGGGTGTCGCTCAAGCGCCACATCAGCTACAAGTACTCCACCGGCCAGAACATTCTGCCCGCCTACCTGCTGGCCCCGAACGTCGAGGAGACCGTGCGCGGCGCCATCCGCCAGACCTCGGCGGGCAGCTACCTGGCGCTGGATCCCAACGCATCCAAGAAACTCGTCGACAACATCAAGCGCGCCACCGGCGACCTGAGCGCCACGGCACAAAAGCCGGTGCTGCTGACCTCCATGGACATCCGCCGCTATCTGCGCAAGATGATCGAACAGGATCTGTACGAGCTGCCCGTGCTGTCCTACCAGGAGCTCACGCAAGAGATCAACGTGCAGCCGCTGGCCAGGGTGGACCTGTGACCGCGCGCCACAACGGAGCCCCCGCATGAGCGAAGCGCTGGAACTGCGCGTCCTGAGCGGCCTGCATCGCGATGCGCGCTGCCTGGTGGAAGACGGCTCGGTGCTGGGCGCCGATCCCGCCTGCGACATCGTGCTGGCCGACGACGGCATGGGTGCGCGCGCCGCGCGCGTGCGCATCGGCGCGGGCGGCTGGGATCTGGCGATCGACGGCGGCCAGCCGGACGCCTTGCCCGGCACGCCGTTCAACCGGCCGGCGCCGTTGGGCCCGGTGTGGATCACGGTGGCGCGCCGCGGCGATCCCTGGCCCCAGGTTCCCGACGCCGCCAGCGGCGCGCCGGATGCCGCAACTACCGCCACCACGACCGCGGATGCCCCCTTCGTCGCGGCCGCAGCCGCGCCGGCCTCGCCGGACACCGCGCCCGGGCCGGCCCCCACGGGCGCTTCCGACGAGGACAGCCTGCTCGAACGCCGCCTGCCTATGCCGCCCGCTCACGGCAGGCGCCGCAAGCGCGACTCCTGGCCGATGGCGCTGGGCCTGGGCGCGGTATTGCTCACCATCATCGTGGCCATCGCGCTGGCGCTGATCCCGCCCTCCACGGCCAAGCGGGCCCCCACGCCGGACCCGCGCCTGGCCGCGGCCGAAAAATCCATGGGGCAGATATCCGCCGTGTTCGAGCGCATGGGGCTGGCCTCGCGCCTGCACGTATCACTGTCGCGCGACGGCACGGTCACCGTATCGGGCTGGGTGCGCAACGCGGGCGAACAGGACGCCGTCGCGGCGTCCCTGTCGCAGATCTGGCCGATGCCGGCCATGCGCATCAGCAACGAGGACGAGGCGGTGCGCACCGCCCGCGCCGCGCTGCGGGCCTTCAACGTCAAGTACGAGCCCCAGTACCAGGGCGACGGCCGGCTCAACATCGCCGGCATCGCCAGCAGCGCGCGCGAACGCGCCTCCGCCATGGACGCGCTGCGCGCGCAGCTTCCCGGCATGACCGTGCTGGGCAATGACATCGTGCTGACGCAGCAGTTGAGCGATACGTTCTCCAGCCAGATGGTGGACGCCGGACTGTCCGGCGTCACGCTCGCCTGGAAGGCCGACTACCTGGACATCGCTCCGGGTGCGCTGGATGACGATCAGCTTCAACGCCTGCAGGACCTGGTGGACGACTTCAACAAGCATCATCTGGGCGTTGCCCGGATCGCCGCCGCCAGCGCCGCCGCGCCTGCCGACAGCGTGCCCTTCATGATCCGCAGCGTCGTCGGCGGCCCCCAGCCCTTCATCGTGCTGGAAGATGGCAGCAAGCTGCTGGTGGGCGGCGTCTACCGCAAGTACCGCCTGGTCACGGTGGAAAACACACGCATCATCTTCGAGGGGCCGCGCAATGCGATCGTGACGCGCTGAGCGTCCCGGTCCCTATCGCCGCCCACACCACAACCGACACCCGCCGCCCATGAACACGCCCGCCGCCCTGACCGAACTCGAACACCGACTGGCCGCCCCCGGCGGCGCCGAACTGAGCGCGTCGCTGGCCGAGCGCCTGACGCAACTGGAACACGCCGCCCGCGCCCGCATGGCCGCTGGTCTGTCGCCCGCCGCCTTTCAGGACTGCCTGGCCGTGGCGGAGGCCGCCCAGGCGGCCCGCGCCGTCCTGGCGCAGCGGTCCTCTCAACCTGTTTCGGATGCCGGCGCCGCGGTGCCGCCGTCCGCCTTCACTTCCCTGTCCCGCTAAGGAGACGCAGCATGGCAATCAACGGTCTTTCCGGCTCGTCCGGCCTGAACTTCAACTCCGTCAACAGCACGATCTACGACAGCATTCGCACGCAGGAAACCAACCTGCAATCGACGCTGGCCAACATGGGCACCAATGCCGACGGCAGCGTGTCCCAGGCCCAGATGCTGCAAATGCAGCAACAGATCCAGCAATGGACGATGATGATCGACATCCAGAGCACGATCACCAAGCAGATCGCGGATTCGCTGAAGGGCGTGATCCAGAAGTCCAGCTAGGGATGCGGGCGGCGCCGCCGCCCCTATACCGACTGCATCATGAAGGCGGGGTTGCGCCGCAGCGCGTCCACGTCGGGTTCGGCGCGCGCGCTGCGCGTCTCCCAGGCCTCGACCTGGCCCAGCAGGGCGTCGATCGCGGCCATGAGGCTGTCGGCGCGGCAATCGGCGCGCGGCACGCCCAGTTGCAGGTGCATGCGCCCGTCGGGCGCCGCGCAGGCGACCACGCCGCCGCCGGCCTGCATGAAGTTGCTTTGCGCTGCCAGCAAGGCCTGCGCATTGTCCATCTTGCCGCCGACCGCGCAGGACAGCAGTATTTGCGCGCGCGCGCCATGTTCCATGAGCTGCACCAGATGCCGGCCGTCGAATGCAAGCTGGCACAGGCCGCCTTCGGCAGGCGCGAGAGCGGGTATGCCCAAGGCCTGGCCGAGTTCGGAGAGTATCCGGGCGAATAGGGGATCTGACACGGTACGGGCTATGCGAGGCGCCGCGAAACACCAGCGGCAGGTAGGCAGGAGAGCGGTGGAAACGGCGCCCATCTTAACCGCGTTCATGGCATCGGCCAATCGGGGGAACTCATGAGCGGCGTCCGGTTACTCACGGGCTAGATTCCACTCCGTGAGGCCCCCATGGCACACAACTCGATTTCCGACATCGCGCAGGCCGCCGCCGAATACACGCACGCGGCCTTCCACCCCGCCGGCGACACCCCGCCGCCGGCGCAATGGGCTGTTCCGCTGGACGATCAACGCCACCTTGGCATGACGTTCAACCCGAATGAGGGCTGCGCCGTCCTGACCGCCTGGCGCCGCGCCTTCCACGACGCGCCCGACACGGACGATGTGCTGGGCGAGGCCCTGCTGCGCCGGGGCTTCGACACGCGACTGGGTGCCGGGCTGGTCGGCGGCATCTCGCCCGAGCTGGGCGCCAGCCTGAGCCTGCCGCTGTACGCCGCCTGCGACGCGCAGCCGCTGCACGACGCGGCGGACGCGCTGCTGCGCGAACTGGACCAGATGGAGCGCGCGCCCGGTGAAGCCGCCGAGCGCCTGCCCGTCGCGCCGGCCGATGCGCGCGCCCTGCTGGGCGATGCGCAACGCGCCGAACGCGACCTGTCGCGGCTGGCCCAGAGCTGCGGCCTGGACGCGCTGCCCGCCGGCTCCCGCCAGTTCGATCTGCTGTTCGACGACCTGCCCGGACGCATCACGCTGCACCCATCCAATCGCCTCGCCGTGGCCGACTTCTACCTGCATGATGCCGTGGCCGTGCAGGGCAGCCTGCGCCGCGCCATCATCAAAAGCGCCCTGCTCATCAATCAGAACGCGCTGCGCGGAAACGCCTTCGCGGTCGGCCTGGACAGCCGCGATTTCGTGGCCACCACCGCCCGCATCGCGCTGGACCGGCTGGACGACGACATCTGGCCGCGCTGGCTGCAGTACCAGGTGACGCAGGCGCTGGATACACGCGCACTCGTCAGGAGCCTGTCGCTGGACAACGCCGAGATCTCCTTTGGCGGCGTCGGCGGCGGCGCCGCCCCGGTCGCTCCGGGAGCACTGGCATGACGAACATTTCCAGCCAGATCCAGAACAGCGCCAGCGCACCCGCCTGGCAGGCACCCACCCAGGCGCCCACCTCGCTGCTCGGCCAGCTCAAGGGCCTGTTCGTCACGCCCGACAGCAGCGCCACCCATGTGCAGGCCGCCAAGCAGTCCTTCGAACAATATTTCCAGCAGGAAACGAGCGCGCTGACCGGCATGATGGGCCCCAATGGCATCGCGGGCTTCGCCAGCGAGGCGCACGCGAAGTTCGACTCCATCATGCAGCGCACCTTCGACGCCTTGCCGCTCAAGAATGACGGTTCGGTCGGCGGCAAGGACTTCGCCGCCGCCATGAAGAAGGCCGGCTCGCAAGCCGCGATGGCGCTGGACCGCCTGAAGGTGGACGCCGCGCGCCACGAACTGACGGCCAACCTGCGCCCGGCGGACACCAGCCCGCAGATCATCTCGCACCAGGGCAAGTACGTCGTCATCCGGCCCGCGCCGCAACTGGAGAACCTGGTGCTGCGCGGCGGCGGGGCCAAGGGCGTCGGCTACAGCGCCGCGCTGGACCAGATGGAGAAGGCCGGCATGATGGCCGGGCTGAAGAACCTGGCCGGTTCGTCCGCCGGCGCGCTGACGGCCACCTGCCTGGCTTGCGGCCTGTCGGCGTCGGAATTCGAAAGCGGCCCCGCGGACGCCCTCTTCCGCCCCGGCGTGCTGGACGCGCTCAAGGGCGGCGGGGACCTGCCCCGCCTGTACCCCGACCTGCAGATGGAAGGAGGCCTCGCGCCCGCGGTCGCCTCGCTGAAGGTGGTGGACCAGAGCAGCGCCACAAGCGTCGCCAACTACCTGAACAGCAACTGGAACGACGGCGCCTTCCAGGCCAGGCTGGCGCGGCTCGACCCGGTGGCGCAGGTGCGGCTGGACGAGCTGCGCCAGCCGCAGAACTTCGACGAAAACCGGCAAGGCAAGATGATCACCTTCGGCGATCTGAAATCCATGCATGAGCTGGCGCCGGACAAATTCAAGAACCTCACCCTGACCGGCTGGAACAAGACCGACCAGCAAGAGGTTTACTTCGACGCGCAGACCGCGCCCGACATGCCGGTGGCCTATGCCGCGCGCATGTCGATGGCCTTCCCGATCGCGTTCAAGGCCGTGTCGATCGACATGAATGGCGAAAACAAGGTCTTTGCGGATGGCGGCATCGGCAGCAACATGCCGTCCGAGGTGTTCCTCAAGCCCCACGACGCCACCGGCGCGCGCGTGCGTCTGGATGCGGACGCCAAAGGCGAGATGCGGGCCCGCACCCTGCTGCTGACGTTCGACGAAAACGGCAAGGGCTACCAGATCATGCACGGCGGCAAGCCCGAGGCCAAGCCGCAAGGCGTGCTGGACAAGGTGAAGGCCTTTTTCGTGAACCTGATTACCAGCCATCCGGATCAGGCGGGCGCCAATCTGAAGGACCAGAAGAAAGTGTGGAACGCCGGGCCGAACGCCCTGCCGGTCTTCCACGGCGACATCAAGACGCTCACGTCCAGCATCAGCGACGAAACGCAGCATCAGGCCCACATGCTGTCGGCCTGGAAGGCGCTGGAGCAGATCGATGCCCGCACGCAGCAGGCCTATTCGATGCGATGCGATTCGCTGGAAGAGGTGGCGGCGATGCTGTCGCCCGACGAGAAGCTCGCGCTGCAATCGCTGCCCAGTCCGGATGAGCAGCAGGCCAGGCTGCTGGCCGTGATCAACGGCCTGGGCAATGGCGCCCCGCCCCCGTTGACGATGATGCCGGTCTAGCGGACCCGGAGCCGGACCCGGTCCGGTTCCGCCGCGCGCGCCCGGGTCAGAGCGGCACCGCCGCCCTGGCGCGGCACACCGCCTGAAGCCGGCCGGACTGGCCGGCTTGCTCGCGCCATAGCCGCAATAGCCTGTCCGCGCCCGTGCTGCGGCTGCCGGCCGCATAGCGGGCGTAATCCAGCCAATGCCGTTCGCCGGCGTCCAGGCCGCCTTCCGCCACCGCCAGCACGTCGCGGGCCAGCGCGCAGACGGCATCGTCGTCCAGCGCGTGGCGCATCGCATCGGCCCGCAGGGCGCGCAGGCGCAGCCATCCCCAGTCCCGTACCAGGTCCTCGGCCTGCTCCAGATTGCGCATCAGGCCCAGCTGCAAGGCGGACGGCGCCATCACCGTGGTGGCCGCCACCGCCCTGCCGGCATCCTGCAGCAGTTGCGCGTCGGCAAAGCCCGCGCCGGGCGCGCGCCCTTCGATATAGCCCGTCACGCCCAGCCCGGCATACAGGTCCTCGATGCCGCCGGGGCGCGTCCAGGCCTCGCGCAACGCATCAAGCGGGGGATGCGAATCCAGCCGGTAACGCCAGCGCGCGTCCAGGAAATGCGCGAACTGCGAATACTCGAAATGTCCGCCTTGCGGCACGACTGTCAACGATGCGCCCGTATCGGTGCGCAGTCCCGGCCACCCGTCGGACGCCATGAAACGCGAGAGCGGCGGACTGCCTTGCAGGTACACGCCCGCCGCCGACTTGTAGCCGTCCTCGACCGCCAGGGGCAGGCAGCGGGTCGCCGTGCCGGGCCCGAACATCCAGCGGAAGTAATCCCCCAGGTCGGCGAAAGGACGTTCCGGCAAGCGCTGCAGAAAGTGGTCGCCCGCGTAGCGCGAATAGCGGAACATCCGGTCCCACACCGTCAGCCGGTTCTCCTTCAGGCCCGTCTCGCGGCCGTTCTCGAGCGGGCTGTTCGCAAATATCGCCACGCTGGCCGGCGCCAGCGCCAACACCACATTCAACGCGCGCGCCGCTTGCCGCACGTCGACCGACGTGCAGGGGCTGTTCTGCGCCTTGGCGTCGATGCCCACGCGATGCAGCCATTCACGATGCCCCACCAGTTCGCGGTAGATGGGGCGCGGCACCTGGACCTTGGCATACCAGGCCGGGTCCAGCGTGCATGCCGGATGTTCCGACACGTTCAGGACCGTTGCGCCCTCGGCGTCCAAGGCCTGCAGCGCGTCTTCAAGCTCGCGCCGCACGCGCCGGCCCAGTTCCGCCAGCCCGCCTTCCGAGGCGGATACCGGCGAGAAGGCGGTCTCCAGCAGGTTGAAGCCATTGTCCAGCCCGCTCTCGCCCGCGGCCACCGACACGCCGACATCCTGCCCCGCAATCCGCGACAGGGCCGGCGCCTCGCCGCGCGCGGCCTTGATCCGCGCCAACCGTTCGAAATAGCCCGCCACCGGATGGCTCGCGCCGGTGTCGCTGCGCGCCACGGCCATCTCCATTTCCAGGCCCAGAGTCTGGCCAGGGGCGGTCATGGCTTCTCACGCCAAGAGAGACGGCTGGCGCTACGGATTCCAGGGTGGATGGCGGGCATGGCAAACCTGTGGAAAATAGGGGAAGTGCCATCTTAGTAACGAGAATGGGTCTGCCGTTCCCCGCCGGACTCGCGCGACAGTCACTCTTGTGTAATGGAGGCCATATAACCTCGCCGCCGAAAGGCTGACAAACAACTGAGCGATCCGTTCTCAATTCTATGAGGTTGAAATGTCCTACTTGACTGATAAGTTGCGCGCTCCCTACCGCGATGCCCAGGGAGAAGTCACGGTTCCGGGCCAGATGCTCGAAGATATCGTCGCAGCGAATCCCGAGCGCCGCACGCTGCTGAAGAACAGCTTCGGCCTGTCGATGCTGTCCGTATTCGGCGCCTCGACGCTGCTGACCGCCTGTGGCGGCGACGACGACGATGGGGACACCCCGGCGCCGGGCGAGACGCCCGCCCCCGGCGGCACCCCTCCCACGGAGCCGGCTGGCCCCGACTACTCAGTCACGTTCACGCCTTTGGGCGACAAGATCGTCGCGGACACGGTGACCGTGCCTTCCGGTTATGTGGCCGAGGTGCTGTATTCGGCCGGCGACAAGTGCGTGATCGGCTCGGCCGGCTACGCGGGTATTCCGCAGTCGTTTCCCGCCACCGAAAACCAGTCGGGCGGCCAGCACGACGGCATGCATTTCTACGCGCTGCAAGGCGTGGACCCCAACCAGGGCGGCCTGCTGGTCCTGAACCACGAAGCCCTCGACAATGCGACGCTGGACCAAAGCGTCGAAGGCCTGCGGACCCGTCTGTCGAACGTCGGCGTCTCGGTGGTCGAGGTTGCGCGCGGCAGCGACGGCGCGTGGGCGGTCAAGGCCGATTCCCGCTACAACAAGCGCTATACCGGCAACACCGTGTATGACGTCAGCGGTCCGGCGAAGGCGGTGGTCGGCGCAACCGTCGTCGGCACCCTGAACAACTGCGCAAGCGGCGATACGCCCTGGGGCACGTACCTGACCTGCGAAGAAACGCTCAACAACTACCACTACCTGGTGGGCGATGTCGGCAAGCCGGCCGACGAAGGCTATGGCTGGGTCGTCGAGATCGACCCGCAGAATCCGGATTCGACCGCCGTCAAGCGCACCGCGATGGGCCGTTTCAGCCATGAAAACACGGCCTACATGCTGGACGCCAACAATCGCGTGGCGTTCTACATGGGCGACGACACCACGCCCGGCTGCATCTACAAGTTCGTGCCGAGCAAGGCCTATGACCCGGTCAACCGCGCCAACAACATGGGCCTGCTGGACGAGGGCACGCTGTACGCCGCCCGTTTCAACGACGACGGCAGCGGCAACTGGGTGGAACTGTCCGTAGGCAAGAATGGCCTCACGACGGGCGCCACCGACCCGGGCAACTTCACGCAACTGGCCGTCGGCACCGTCATCACCGGCGTGCTCGTGGACTTCAACACCCAGGCCGACGTGCTGATCAAGACCCAGGCCGCCGCGCGCGTCGCCGGCGCCACGCTGATGGACCGCCCCGAGTGGATCACGGTGGGCGTCGACAAGACCGTGTACTGCACGCTGACCAACAACGGCAGCCGCAAGCGCACCAGCGCGCCCAACCCGCGCGTGGACAACTCGCATGGTCAGATCGTCCGCTGGCACGAGCGCGGTGATTCCCCGCTGGCCACGACTTTCGAATGGGACCTGCTGCTGCTGGCGGGCCGCGACGCCGCTGACGGCGTAGCCGCCAACCTGACCGGCAACGTCAAGGGCGATACGTTCTCCAGCCCCGACGGCATCCGCGTCGATCCCAAGGGCCGTCTCTGGGTCCAGACCGACGCTGGCACCGGTTCTTCGACCACCGACTTCTTCGGCAATAACTCGATGTACTACATCGACCAGAAGACCGGCGAGTCCAAGCGCTTCCTGGTGGGACCCGTGGGTTGCGAAATCACCGGCATCGCCTACACGCCGGATCTGACGACGTTCTTCATCAACATCCAGCATCCCAACGCGACCTGGAACACGCTGCGTTCGGGCGGCGGCGACGCCCGCTCCGCGACCGTGGTGGTCCGTCGCACCGACGGCAAGCCCGTAGGCGCGTAAGCGTTCGCTGGAATGGCGCCGCGCGGCAGATCAGGCCGGGCGGCGCCCCTTCCCAACGGACGGGCGGATGGCTTCCAACCGCCTCGTCCCGATCCCTCCTGCATCACGACAAGCCTGGCAGCTCGCGGAACCTGCGCGCCAGGATATCCACGAACGCCTCGGTCACGATCGATGGCGCGGTCTGGGCGGGATAGGCCATGCAGACCCGAACCGGCAGGCACGGCAGGAACGGCCGTATCGCCAACTGGCCGGCGAACACCGCGGCGATGTAGGGATTGACGAGCCCCAGGCCGCTGCCCGCGGCCGCCAGCGCGCAGATCGTCGACGAATAGGTGGTCTCGATTTCCGACGCGGGCTGCACCTGATGCTGCTGCATCGCGCCTCGCAACTGCAGGTAGACGTCGTCGTCCGCGTTCAGCACCAGCAGCCGGCGCGCGTTCAAATCCCCGATACCGACGGACGGCAGCGCTGCCAGGGCATGGTCTGGCCGCATCACGCAGACCGCCGCACTTTCGTGCAGGCTGTGCAAAGCCAGGTGCGAGCCATCCAGCGGCACGGTGGTCACCACCACGTCATAGGCGCCGTGCAACAGACCGTCCCGAAGATACTGGCTGCCCACGGTCTGCATATTGATATGCACATCCGGATAGCATTCGGTGAATTCCTCAACGGCGCCGGGCAGCATGCCCAGGCCCAGCGCTGGCGTGCACGCCAGCCGCAGCACCCCGCTGCCGCTGCGCCGCATGGCCGCCACGCGGTCCTCGATGCGCTCCAGCCCGACGAAATGGCGCTGAACGGTGTTGAACAGCTCCGTCGCTTCCCGCGTGGGCCGCAAGCGGCCGCGCTCCATGTCGAACAGCCTCAGGCCGCTGGCCTGCTGCGCCTGAGCCAGCAAGCGGCTGATCGAGGGCTGAGTGGTGCGCAGCATCCGCGCGGCGCCGGTCGTGGTGCCCGCCAGCATGACCGCGTGGAAGGCTTCGATCTGACGGAAATTCAGAGGTCGGCTCATGACGTCACAGGGTATGGCTACGTTGCACACGCTCTCATGCGGACCGGCTGCGGCATGCGCGGGGCAGCCTCCATGCCGGTCCCGGCCCGTACGCCTCGCGATCAATCCAGCTTGACCTTTGCCCCTTCGATCACCGGCTTCCATTTCAGGTAATCCTGCTTGATGGTCGACGCGAACTGATCCGGCGTCGTGGGCATGGCCTGCGCGCCCTGTGCGGCCAATGCCTCCTGCATGGCGGGCAGGGCAAGCACCTTGTTCAGTTCGGTGTTCAGCGTCTGGATAATGGGTTTGGGCGTTTTGGCCGGGGCCAGAAGGCCATACCAGACGCGCACGTCAAAGCCCGAATAACCCAGTTCAGCCACGGTAGGCACGTCGGGCAGGATCGGGCTGCGCTTGGGCGATGTGACGGCCAGCGCCACGGCGCTGCCCGCCTTGATCTGCGGCGCCGCCGAAGGGATCGACGTGAAGATCACCGGCACCTGTCCGCCCAGCAGATCGGCCATGGCGGGACCCGAACCCTTATAGGGCACATGGACCAGCTTGATGTCCGCGCGCTGCTGCAGCAGTTCGGCGGCCAGATGCGTGATGGTGCCGGCTCCCGGCGAGCCATAGTTGACCGTGCCCGGCGCCTTGCGCGCCGCATCGATCAGCGCTCCCAGGCTTTGGTAGGGGCTGTTCTTGCCCGCCACGATGACCAGGGGCGCTTCGCCCACGATGCCGATCGGCTCGAAATCCTTGACCGGGTCGTACGAGAGCTTGCTGTAGATCGAAGGTGCGACGGCCAGGTTGTCGACCTGACCCATCACGATTTCGTAGCCATCCGGTTTGGCGCGCGCCGCCGCCCCGATGCCTATCGTTCCCCCCGCGCCGGGCCGGTTCTCGGCCACCACATTCCATTTCGTCGTCTCGCCCAGCTTGGCGCTTACCGTGCGCGACAGAAAGTCCGTGCCGCCCCCGGGAGTGAAGGGAACAATGATGCGTATGGGCTGGTTCGGATATGAGTCCTGGGCCTGGGCGCTGGCGGCAAGGCCAAGTACACAGGCTGATAGCAGCAGGGTGCGTAGCATGTCATGTGTCTCCGTCGTTATAGGTACATAGGCTGCCCTTACGCAGCCCGTATGGTCTTACCGCGGCGTCTTCAAATGACGCCGCGTTCATGCAAGCCGTGGATATCCTGTTCGGCAAATCCGAACTGCAGCAATACCCGCTCGGTATCCGCGCCCAGCGCCGGGGCCGCCGTCACCGGCTGGCTTGGCGCTTGCGAAAACTTGATGGGAAAGCCCAGCATGCGGACGGCGCCGTGCTCGCCATGGGGCACGTCTATCGCCATCTGCTGATCCCGCACCTGCGGGTCCTCGAACACCTCCTGCAAGTTCAGGACCTGCCCGCAGGGCACGCCAAATTGATTCAGCCGTTCGATCCAATGCGCGCTCGTGTGCTGCCGGGTGCGCGCCTGGATGTCCGCGGCAATGGACGCGCGGTTCCGCATGCGGTCGGCGTTGGTCTGGTAGCGAGGATCGGCGCGCAAGCCCGGAAGCTCCAGCGCATCGAGCAGCTTGTGATAGATGACATCATTGCTGGGCGCGATGGCCACCTGGCCATCCGCCGTCTCGAACAAGCCGTAGGGCGACGCGATGCCGTGATCATTGCCCGTGCGCGCCGGCAGCTTGCCGTCGGCAAAGTAATTCGACGCCTGAAAACTCAGCAGCCCGATCATGCTGCCCAGCAGGCTGACGCTTACGCTGTCGCCCAGGCCGGTGCGCTCGCGGCGCAACAGGGCCGCCACGATGCCCAAGGCGCCGTTCATCCCTGCGATCAGGTCGCTGATGGGAGGCCCGGCACGCATGGGCGGATCAAGCTCGCCGCCGTTCAGGCTCATGAAGCCGCTCATCGCCTGCGCGATGAAGTCAAAGGCCGGCCTGTCCCGATAGGGCCCGGTGGTGCCGAAGCCGTTGATGCTGCAATGAATGATGTCCGGCCGCAGCGCGTTGAGCTGCTCGTCGCCCAGACCCATTTTTTCCATGACGCCGGGCCGGTAGTTTTCCACCACCACGTCGCATTGCGCGATCAGTTGCCGAAGGACGGCCTTGCCCTCGTCGCTGTACAGGTCCAGCGTGACCGACTTCTTGTTGCGGTTGTAGTTGGCGAAGTACCAGCTTATGCCCTCGCGGATGACCCCTTGCGCACGTACCGGGTCCCCCTCTCCGGGCGACTCTATCTTGATGACCTCCGCGCCCATGTCCGCCAGCAGCGAGGTGCAGAAGGGACCCGAGATGATGCGTGTCAGGTCCAGAATGCGAAATCCAGATAAGGGCATGGGTTTCCTCAGCCTACCGCGGCCACGGCGCCGGCGTAGTCGTGCAGCGCCAGGCGGGGCCCGGCCTTCATCACCTGGCCGGGCAGGCTGCGTTTCATCACGTCTTCGAAGCGGCGGGCCACCTGTATCAAGGCAGGCAGGTCGATGCCGGTCTCGATGCCCATTTCGTGCAGCAGGTTGACCAGGTCCTCGGTGCAGACGTTGCCGGTGGCGCCCGGCGCGAACGGGCAGCCGCCCAGGCCGCCCAGCGATGATTCAAAGCAGGTGATGCCCGCGTGCAGCCCTTCCACCACGTTGACCAGCCCCAGGCCGCGCGTATTGTGGAAATGCAGGGAAAACTTCATCTCCGGAAACTCCGCGCGTAGCGCATCGACCGTCCGGCGGACCAGTCTGGGGGTCGCCATGCCGGTGGTATCGCCCAGGGTCACCGAATCAAAATCCAGGCGCGCGAAATGCGCCACGATGGCCTTCAGCCTGGCGATCTCCACATCGCCCTCGAACGGACAGCCGAAGGCCACGGCAATGGCGCCCTTGCGCCCGATCGCATGGCCTTGCAACAGCGCGGCCACTTCCTCGATATCGCGCAGCGATTGCTCCACCGGCCGGTTGAGATTCTTCTGGTTATGGCTTTCGGTGGCCGACAGAAACACCACCACCTCATCCGCGCGTGACGACAGGGCGCGCTCCACGCCCCGTTGATTTGGCGCCAAGGCGCTCAGCACCACGCCCTCGGGCTTATTGACCTGCTCCAGCAGCGCGACGGCATCGCTCATCTGCGGCACGGCGCGGGGCGACACGAAGGAGGTGGCCTCGATGTGGCGCACGCCAGCCGCGATCAGTTCATTCAAGATCGCGGCTTTGGTTTCGGTGGGCACGAATTCCGGCTCGCTCTGCAGGCCGTCGCGCAACCCCACCTCGACAATATCAACTCGACCGGGAAGGCTCACGTCTTTCTCCTGGCGCCCGGGGCATGACCCGGGCCTATGGGTTCGTGAGCCAATCTTGCAAGATAGGGCCAGCAGGCACAAATCGTGAATCTTCGATGGGGCATCGCGAAACGCGACGGCTCGCTCACCCGGCGCAAGCCGCCCCGCCGAAATTCCGTGGCGCAGCATCCCTCGGCGGCAAATCGAACGCCCCCGGCGTTCAGGCTATCCCCGCGCCCTGGACGTCGTGACGCAGATGATCCAACAGCAGGCGCGCGGCCCCGGACAACGGCTGATTGCTGCGCACGCACAATTTGAGCTGGCGCTGCGCCCACGAGTCGGTAAGCGGGATTATCCGGAGGTCGTCGCAGGCGAACAGGGACAAGGCCTTGGCCGGCACGATGCCGATGCCCAGATCGCCGCGCACCATCGACACCAGCGTGTCGTACGAGGTCACCTGGAACCGCAGCCGCACCGTCCGGTTGATGGCCGCCGCTTCCCGGGTGAACAGGGAGTTGGCCGCGCTGCCCCGGTGCATGCCCACATGGTCGTATTCCAGCGTGTCGGCAAACGCAATGCTGCGCCGTGCCGCTAGCGGGTGGCCGCGATTGACCACCAGCGCCATCACGTCGCGCTGGTACGGGAACACAAGCAGTCCGCTATCGTCGTCCGTCTGCGTGTAAATGCCGATGTCGGACACGTTCTCTTGAACCGCCCGAGTCACCGCCGAACTGACATTTTCTTCCAGGTCGAGCCGCACATCGGGATGCTGGTCAAGGAAGCGGCGCAGCTCGCCGGGCAGGAATTGCGTGATGGACGACAGATTGGCGGCGATGCGCACATGCCCGCGCACACCCGACGAAAAATCGCGGATTTCATCGGCCAGGCCGCCCGCCTGGTGCAACAGCGCCCGCGCGTGCCGCGCCAACGCCAGCCCCGCGCTGGTGGGTTCCACCCCGCGCGCGTGGCGGTTGAACAGAATCACATCCAAGGTGCGCTCAAGCTCGGACAACCGTTTGCTGAGTGCGGACGGCGCGATGTGTTCGCGCGCCGCCGCGGCGGCAATACTGCCTTCCTCCAGCACGGCCACAAAAACCTGAAGCGTATAGAGGTCCAGGCGAGGCACAGGCGAACGGGTCAACGTATCGGGCGTGGTCATGGTGAAAGCGTACCGCAACGCCGGGGCGCCAGGCAGCGCTTCGGCGTCTTTGCGGCGCCTCAGAACCAGGCGGTGTCGGGGGTGCTCATCAGGCCGCCGAGCTTGGTCAGCACGAAGCGCATCTGCTCGCGGGAGCCGGCCATTATCGAAATGCGCACATATTGGCGCCCTTCGCCGTCGCGGTTCATCGAGAAAGCCTCGCCGCCGGCCACCAATAGCTGGTGGCCGCGCGCCAGCGCCGCGAACTGGTCGCCGCTGGTCCAATTGGCGGGCAGCTTCAGCCAGACGTGGAAGGCGGTGGGTTGCGAGCGGTACTCGAATGCGCCGAGCAGTTCGCGCGCCAACTGCTGGCGGGCCTCGGCTTCGGCGCGTTGGGCCTGGGCCATTTCGTGGGCCCTGCCGTTGTTGATCAGGCTGGTGCCTAGTTGGGCGGCCAGTGGCGAGACCATCCAGATGCTGGAGCGCACGCTGACGGCCAGCCGCGCCAGCCATTCCGGCGGGCAATGCAGATAGCCCAGGCGCACGGTGGACAGCACCGACTTCGACAGGCTGGTCAGATACAGCGTGCGTTCCGGTGCAAAGCTTGCCAGCGGCGGCACCGGGCTGGGCGCCAGGAAGCCATAGAGGTCATCGTCCACCAAAGCGAAGTCGAATTCGCGGGCGATCTCGGCGATCTGCCCGCGACGAACGGCCGACATCACGCTGCTGGTCGGATTCTGGCAGGTGGCGATACAGATCACCAGCGCCGGCCGTTCGGCCTTGCAAAGCTCGCGCAAGTGTTCGGGCGTCATGCCCTCGTCGTCCAGCCGCACGCCTTTCAGGCGCCGTCCCAGGCTATGCACGACCGACGCCACGCCCGGGTAACACAGCGACTCGCACAGCACCAGGTCACCGGGGCGAGTCAGCGCGTTCACGGCGACCAGCAAGCCGTGCTGCGCGCCGGCGGTCAGCAACACTTGTTCGGCACGCGCCTGCAGACCCGCCTGCCGCATCCAGGCAGCGCCCGCCTCGCGGTGCAGCGGGTGGCCGCCGTCGGGCGTGTAGTCCAGCATGTCGGCCAGCACGGGCGAGTTCGCCAGGTCGAGCAGCGCCGCGCGCACATAGGGTTCCTGCAACTGCAGGTTGGGCTTGACGATGGATAGGTCCACCCAGTCGTTGCCGCGGCCGGTCTCGGCCGCGGCCGGCATGGACGCAGGCTGCGAAACCGCCGCCGGCACCGGCGCCGGCCGGGCCGGGTGCAGGGCATTCGGCTTGTCGCCCTTGCGCACGAAAGTACCGCGGCCCACTTCACCATCGATCAGCCCGCGCCGCTGCGCCAGTTCATAGGCACGGTTCACCGTGCCGGGCGTAACGCCCAATGCCGCAGCCAGCTCCTTCAGCGTAGGCAGGCGGTCGCCAGCACCGAGCAGGCCAGCGTTGATGTCGCGCTCCAGCGCCGAAGCGATCTTCTCGTATAGCGGTCCATCCAGAGACTGCAAGCTCGGAGCCCAGACAACTTGTTCCATTGAATCGACTCAATCAGGGGGATCCAGAATTCTAGCTCATCGCTGGGCTCTGCCCGCGCAAAGACTTGCCAAAAATATCCGCTTGACACATTGAATCGGTGAAATTAGAGTCGAAAAGGCACTCATATTAAACCGCTTAATTCCATATAAATCGATGCAATCGATGTACCATCAAGCCCAAAGGATCCGCCGTGTTTGAGCGTCACACCCATAGCCTGGATAACGTCGACCCCGAAATCGCCGATGTAATCCGCCGCGAAAACTTGCGACAGGAAGCCCACATCGAGTTGATCGCGTCAGAAAACTACACCTCCCCGGCAGTGATGGCCGCCGTCGGCTCGCAGTTGACCAACAAGTACGCCGAAGGCTATCCCGGCAAGCGCTATTACGGCGGCTGCGAGATCGTGGACGAGGCAGAGCGCCTGGCCATCAGCCGCCTCAAGGAGTTGTTCGGCGCCGAGGCGGCCAATGTGCAGCCGCATGCCGGCTCGCAGGCCAATCAGGCCGTGTTCTTCGCGGCGCTCAAGCCGGGCGATCGCATCCTCGGCATGAGCCTGGCCGAAGGGGGCCATCTGACGCACGGCATGCCGCTGAACATCAGCGGCAAGTGGTTCGAGGTCAGCAGCTACGGCCTGAATGAACATGAGGAAATCGACTACGACCAGATGGCGCGCCTGGCCCATGCACAACGGCCGAAGCTGATCATCGCCGGCGCGTCGGCCTATGCGCTTCGCATCGACTTCGAGCGCTTTGCCCAGGTCGCGAAAGAGGTGGGCGCCTACTTCATGGTCGACATGGCCCACTACGCCGGCCTCATCGCGGGCGGCGTTTACCCGAACCCCGTGCCGCACGCCGACTTCGTGACCACCACCACGCACAAAGGCCTGCGGGGCCCGCGCGGCGGCGTGATCCTGATGAAAGAGCAGCACGAGAAGGCGATCAACTCGGCCATCTTCCCCGGTACGCAGGGCGGCCCGCTGATGCACGCGATCGCCGGCAAGGCGGTGGCGTTCAAGGAAGCGCTCAAACCCGAGTTCAAGGTCTACCAGCAGCAGGTGCTGGCCAATGCCGCGGCAATGGGCCAAGCACTGAAGCAGCGAGGGCTGCGCCTGGTCTCCGGACGCACCGAGACCCACATGATGCTGATCGACCTGCGAGCGCAAGGCATCACTGGCAAGGATGCCGAGCGAGTGCTGGGCGACGTCTGCATCACCTGCAACAAAAACGCGATTCCGAACGACCCGCAAAAGCCTGTCGTCACCAGTGGCATCCGTGTCGGCAGCCCTGCAATCACCACGCGCGGCTTCGGCCTGGAAGAGTCGCGCCTGGTCGGTGAGCTGATTGCCGACGTGGTGCAGGCGCCGCAGGACACGGCGGTGCTCTCGCGGGTGCGCGAACAGGTGGCGGCGCTGTGCGCGCGCTTCCCGGCTTACCGCTGACATCAAGGAGCGTGCTCATGAGCGTGACATTCAAGCAAGTCCGATCGGACCTTTCACTGTCGGCCCTGGTGGCTGGCTTCCTGGCCGTGCTGATCTCGTATGCCGGTCCGCTGGTGATCGTGTTCCAGGCGGCCGAGCTGGCCAATCTGTCCACCGAGATGACCTCTTCGTGGATCTGGGCGATTTCCATCGGCAGCGGGCTGACCGGCCTGCTGCTGAGCTGGCGGCTGAAGACGCCCGTCATCACCGCCTGGTCGACGCCGGGCGCGGCGCTGTTGGTGGTGATGCTGCCCGGCCTGCCCCTGCCGCAAGCCATTGGCGCCTACATCGTCAGTTCGCTCGCCGTCACCGCCATCGGCCTTTCGGGCGCCTTCGACAAGCTGATTGGCGCCATTCCCAAGGGTATTGCCGCGGCCATGCTGGCGGGCATCCTGTTCCAATTCGGAACCAACGTCTTCAGCTCGCTGAGTGCCAGCCCCGAGCTCGTGATCTTGATGGTGCTCACCTTCCTGGTCTTCAAGCGCATCTGGCCACGTTATGCGATTGCCGCAGTGATGCTGGTGGGCATTCTCTTTGCCGTGCTCGCCGGCCGCACCGAGCTTTCGCACGTGAGCCTGGCGCTGGTGCAGCCAGTGTTCGTCATGCCGGAGTGGTCCTTGCATGCGGTGCTCAGCCTGGGCCTTCCGCTCGCGCTGGTCACGCTGACGGGGCAGTACGTCCCGGGCATGGCGGTACTGCGCGCCTCGGGCTACCCGGTCTCAGCCGGCGGCATCGTGGGCACGACTGGTCTGGCCTCGCTGCTGCTGGCGCCATTCGGCTCGCATGGCGTGAACCTGGCGGCCATTACCGCCGCGATATGCACCGGAAAGGAAGCGCACGAAGACGCCGGCAAACGCTACGTCGCCGGCATTGCCTGCGGCCTGATCTACGTGCTGATCGGCACCTTTGGAGGTGCGCTGGCGATGCTGTTCTCGTCGCTGCCCAAGGAACTGATCGCCACCTTGGCGGGCCTGGCCTTGGTGGGCGCCATCACCACCGGCCTGGTGGGCGCCGTCGTCGATGAGAAGCACCGTGACGCGAGCGTGCTGACCTTCCTCGTGACCGCCTCCGGCATGAGCTTCATGGGCCTGGGCGCCGCGTTCTGGGGCCTTGTCATCGGAGGTTTGGCCTACCTGATTCTGCACAAGCCCTGGCAACAACCGTTGCTTGCTCAACCGAAGCCAAACAAAACCTGAGAGGCGGCATGAAAACCACTTTTGACTTCGTGGTGGTCGGCGGTGGTGGGCGTCGAACTGTGGTCAGGGGCAGGGTGTCAAGACCGGCTCCCACTGACCAAAACAAAAAGCCCCTGATTTCTCACGAAATCAAGGGCTTTTGAATTTCTGGCGGACAGAGGGGGATTCGAACCCCCGATACGCTTTTGACGTATACACGCTTTCCAGGCGTGCGCCTTCAACCGCTCGGCCACCTGTCCTAACTGCATTTCGCGGCTAAATTGCTGCTACGAAAAATGCGAATCCGCGATTCTAGCAGAATGCGGGACTGGACAGCAAGCGGGCACAGAAAAAGGGACGCACTACACGCGTCCCTTCCCCAACCGGCGCTTTACACGGACGCCGGCGGGTCCTGCTCCCGATAGGAGCTGATCGTGCCGTCCGGCTCGGTCTCTTCCAGCCGGACGCGGAAACCCCACAGGCGCGCCAGATGCTTCATCACCTGCTCGGCGTCCTCGCCCGCCAGGGGCCGGCCGCGGCTTTTCAGGTGCCGCAGCACCAGCGATCGGTCGGTGTCGCGGTTGAAGCGGACCACCTGGATGTCCGGGACCTGGTTGTCGCGGTTGTGCTGCGCGGCCAGCAGGCGCCGGATATCGCGGTAGCCTTCGTCGTCGTGGATGGCGGCCACTTCCAGCTTCGGGTTGGCCTGGTGATCGGAGATCGCGAAGAACCGGAACTCGCGGATCAGGCGCGGCGACAGGTACTGCGAGATATAGGATTCGTCCTTGAAGTTGCGCATGGCGAAGTCCAGCGTCTTCAGCCAGTCGCCGCCCGCGATATCGGGGAACCAGCGGCGGTCCTCGGGGGTGGGTGCCTCGCAGATGCGGCGGATGTCCGACATCATCGCAAAGCCCAGCGCGTACGGGTTGATGCCGCCGTAGCCGCGCTCGTCGAAGCCGCGCTGGCTGACGACGTTGGTATGGCTTTGCAAAAATTCCATCATGAAGCCATCGTTCACCAGCCCTTTCTCATGCAGGCGGTTCAGGATGGTGTAGTGCCAGAACGTGGCCCAGCCTTCGTTCATGACCTTAGTCTGCGTCTGCGGATAGAAGTACTGGGCGACCTTGCGGACGATGCGCACCAGTTCCTTCTGCCAGGGCGCCAGCTTGGGCGAGTACTTCTCGATGAAGTACAGCAGGTTCTCTTCGGGCTCCGGCGGAAATACCGCGGCGGCGGCGCGCGTATCCTTGTCCGCTTCCAGCCGCGGCAGCGTCCGCCACAAGTCGTTGTATTGCAGCCGGGCGTGCTCCTGGCGCTCGGCCTGGCGCGCGGCCTCTTCCTTGTAGGACACCGGGGTCGGCCGCTTGTAGCGATCCACCCCGTGGTGGGACAGCGCATGGCAGGAATCCAGCAGCGCCTCCACGGCATCGATGCCGTAGCGGTCTTCGCAGGACATCACATACTTGCGCGCGAACACCAGGTAGTCCAGCACGCCGTCGGCGTCGGTCCACTGGCGGAACAGGTAGTTGCCCTTGAAGAACGAATTGTGCCCGTAGCACGCATGCGCGATCACCAGCGCCTGCATCGTCATGGAGTTTTCTTCCATGAGATAGGAGATGCAGGGGCTGGAGTTGATGACGATCTCGTACGCCAATCCCTGCATGCCGCGCCGGTAGAACTGTTCGTTGCGGATGAATTCCTTGCCGTATGACCAATGCGGATAACCGATGGGCAAGCCGGCCGACGCATAGGCGTCCAGCATCTGTTCCGAGGTGATCACCTCGATCTGGTTCGGGTACGTGTCCAGCCCGTATTCACGCGCGACCTGCGAGATCGCATCGTCATAGGCCTGGATGAGTTCGAACGTCCATTCGGAACCCTGGGAGATCGGCCGGGCTCCGCCGGCCGATTCCGGCTCCAAGAGAGCACCCACGATGGCAGTCATGCGGTCTCCTTCTTGAACAGGTCATGGAACACGGGGAAGATCTCGCCACGGTCGCAGATGCGGCGCATGACGAAATGCGGCTCCAGCTTCTGTTCATATTCCGCCCACAGGCTGCTCTTGCGCGCTTCCTGGGAGTCGGGAATTTCAATATAGGCAAAATAGCGCGTCGAGGGCAGCAGGTGTTCCGCCAGGAACCGCGCGCTCTTGCCGGCGTCGGCGCCGAACGAATCGCCGTCGCTAGCTTGCGCCGCGTAGACGTTCCAGGCCGACGGCGGATAGCGCTTTTCAAGAATCTCGCGCATCAGTTCCAGCGCGGACAGCACGATGGTGCCGCCGCTTTTGGGGTCGTAGAAGAACGTCTGCTCATCCACTTCTTCGGCATTGTCGGTATGGCGGATGAAGACCAGGTCCACGTGCTCGTACTTGCGCGACAGGAACAGATAGAGCAGCGTGAAGAAGCGCTTGGCCAGGTCTTTCTTGCCTTCGTCCATCGAGCCCGATACGTCCATCAGGCAGAACATGACCGCGCGCGCCATGGGAATGGCCACCGACACGCGGTTGCGATAGCGCAAGTCCAGATCGTCCAGGAAGGGCACGCGGGCCAGGCGCTCGCGGCATTCTTCGACCGTCTGCTCCAGTGCGCGGATGTCGGCGGCGGGGGCATTCGCCGATTTCGCCTTCGCCAGCGCTTCCTCTGCGTCCTCGAGATCGGCGCGCGCCTTGACGCTGAGCGCGACTCGCCGCGCCAGGGACGACTTGAGCGTGCGGCTGATGCTCAGCATGCTGGGCGAACCCGTGGTCGTGTATCCCGCGCGCTGCCATTTCTTCTGGCTGACCTCGCCTAGCTGATTGCGCGCCAGGTGCGGCAGTTCCAGGTCCTCGAAGAACAGGTTCAGGAACTCGGCGCGCGACAGGCTGAAGGTGAATTGGTCGACCGATTCACCTTCGCCGGGCTCGGAACCGCCCTCGCCCTGCCCGCCCTGCGGCCGGTCGAACGTGTCGCCCTTGGCGAATTCGCGATTGCCAGGATGGACCAGCTCACGGTCTCCGCCCGCGCCGTGCCGGAACGTCGGCTCGGAAATATCGCGGGCGGGCAGGTTGATCTCTCCGCCCTGATCCATGTCCTGGATCGAGCGGTCTCGGATCATCCCGTGGACCGCCTTGCGGATCTGGTCCTTGTAACGCCGAAGAAAGCGTTCCCGGTTGACGGCGCTTTTGTTGCGGCCGTTAAGACGGCGATCGATGAGTGAATTCATGATTCACCTCGTTCAGGAAGACTTCCTCACACGGAGATACCACTCGCACAGCAGCCTGACCTGCTTTTCCGTGTAGCCCTTGTCCACCATGCGATCCACGAAGCTCTGGTGTTTCGACTTGTCCTCGGCCGAGGCCTTGGCATTGAACGAAATCACCGGCAGCAGATCTTCCGTGTTCGAGAACATCTTTTTCTCGATCACTTCGCGCAGCTTTTCGTAGCTGGTCCAGGTGGGGTTGCGGCCGTTGTTGTTGGCGCGCGCCCGCAGGACGAAGTTCACGATCTCGTTGCGGAAGTCCTTGGGGTTCGCGATGCCCGCGGGTTTCTCGATCTTTTCCAGCTCGTCGTTCAGTGCGCTGCGATCGAAGCTTTCGCCGGTTTCGGGATCGCGGAATTCCTCGTCCTGGATCCAGCAATCGGCAAACGTCACATAGCGGTCAAAGATGTTCTGGCCGTACTCGGAATAGGACTCCAGGTAAGCGGTCTGGATTTCCTTGCCGATGAACTCCGCGTAACGCGGCGCCAGGAAGCCCTTGATGAACTCCAGATAGCGCCGGCGGATTTCCTCGGGGTAGTCCTCGCGGCCGATCCGCTGTTCCAGCACGTACATCAGGTGCACCGGATTGGCGGCCACTTCGGTCTGGTCGTAGTTGAAGACGCTGGACAGGATCTTGTAGGCGAACCGCGTGGACACGCCGTTCATGCCTTCGTCGGTGCCAGCGTAATCCTTGTACTCCTGCAGGGCCTTGGCCTTCGGGTCCACGTCCTTGAGGCTTTCGCCGTCATAGACCCGCAGCTTGGAATAGATGCTGGAGTTTTCGGGTTCCTTCAGGCGGGTCAGCACAGAAAATTGCGCCATCATGTCCAGCGTTCCCGGCGCGCACGGCGCCGTGGACAGCGAGCTGTGGTGCAGCAGCTTTTCGTAGATGCGGACCTCTTCGGATACCTGCAGGCAATAAGGCACCTTGACGATATAGATACGGTCGAGGAACGCCTCGTTGTGCTTGTTGTTGCGGAAGGTCTGCCATTCGGATTCGTTCGAGTGGGCCAGGATCGCGCCATTGAACGGAATCGCGGAGAAGCCTTCGGTGCCCTTGAAGTTGCCTTCCTGGGTTGCCGTCAGCAGCGGGTGCAGCATCTTGATCGGGGCCTTGAACATTTCCACGAACTCAAGCAGCCCCTGATTGGCCAGGCACAAGCCGCCGGAATAGCTGTAGGCGTCCGGGTCGTCCTGCGAGTGGCGGTCGAGCTTGCGGATGTCGACCTTGCCGACCAGCGAAGAGATGTCCTGGTTGTTTTCGTCGCCCGGTTCGGTCTTGGCGATGGCGATCTGGCGCAGCACGGACGGGTTCAGGCGCACGACGCGGAATTGCGAGATATCGCCGTCGAACTCCTTCAGGCGCTTCACGGCCCAGGGCGACATGATGCCGCTCAGATAGCGCCGTGGAATGCCGTATTCCTTTTCGAGCATGTCGCCGAACCGTTCCGGATGGAACAGGCCCAGCGGAGATTCGTTTACCGGCGATCCCTTCAAGGCATAGATGGGATAGCTTTCCATCAGGGACTTGAGCCGTTCCGCGATGGACGACTTGCCGCCGCCCACCGGTCCCAGCAGATAGAGGATTTGCTTGCGTTCTTCCAGGCCCTGCGCGGCGTGCTTGAAGAACGCGACGATCTGTCCGATCACGTCCTCCATGCCGTAGAACTCCTGAAACGCCGGGTAGCGCCGGATGGTCCGGTTGGAAAACAAACGGGAAAGACGTGGGTCGTTGCGCGTATCCACGATTTCAGGTTCGCCGATCGCGGCAAGCATGCGTTCAGCCGGGCTGGCGTATGCCATGGGATCGCGTTTGGCGAGGCTCAGATACTCCTCTAGGGAGAGCTCTGATTCCTGCTCTCTTGCATACTGCGACTTGAAGCCTTCGACGATGTTTTGCACGGAAACCTCCTACAACACGCGAAAAATCCAATACGTCCCTACATGCCCATTGTGCCGTCAGCGCCCACGCTTTACTAAGCTAAACCAAAACAATTTTGCTACGAGCATTTTCGGCTGGATGGTATGTTGCTTTCGCCACACATCAACCACAAGCACTATCGGGCCCTTTCCGTTTAGGCCGCACCCCTTGGAAACAAGTTCCGTCAGGGAATGCAACTTACGTGAGCAAGTTCGCTCGTTCGTCTTCAGCATATCGCCGCAGATCGCATGCATGATGCGGCCGCACATGAAATGGTCAGCAATCAATTGAAGGGATGAGCGATATCCCGGTGGATTCTTATGATCGGGCTTATGCCCGGTTCGTCCGCTATGCGATCGCAGCGGGCGTTCTGAACGGCGCTTTGCGTCTTCGTTCAGCAGCGTGCCGGTCGGTCTGGAAAAGCGCCGATACGCGGCACGGGAATCCGTGTGGTGACGAGGGCGCGCGGCACTGAGCGGGAAGGCCGGAAGCGCGTAGCGCCAAGTCATGCACCTATGCTAAAGCCAATTGACCGTTTTGTGGCAATTCATTTGCGCCTTGCCCCAAATAGTGATGACACAAGCGCCATCAAATGTAGGGCGCGCGCATTTGCCGATAACCCAGACGCCGCGCGGCGCGCGCTCGCACCACCGCCAAACGCAGGCTGGGCGCGGCCTGCAGCGAATTGGCAGCCATGCATGACGAGTGCTAGTACCCCTTGCGCCAGCACGGATACCTGCCGCAAGGCGTCTGCGCACAAGGAGATGGAATCACGCAATTCGACGCGCTCGCGCCACCGCGCCGAAGGCTAGGTAAGCGCGACCCGCTGCATCATCTGCTGCCAGGTGCTGGCGACACGCGCACGCACGCACAGGTCCGCCCCAGCCCGTCCGGCCTCGATAAACTCGTAGCGCCGTGCGGCGTCCAGGTGCTCGAGCATCGGCAGGCGCACCATGCCTGCGGCATCGCCCAGCAGCACGGGCGCCAGGTATAGCAGCAGCTCATCCACGCAGCCCGCCGACACGAGGGCGCCGCTGAGTCCGGCTCCCGCTTCGACGTGGACCTCGTTGAACTGTTCCTGGGCCATCCAGCGCATCATCGCCGGCAGATCGACCCGGCCGGGTTCCGCGCCCGGCAGGCACACCACGCGGGCATTCCGGGCCGCAAGGCGTTCTGCCTTCGCGGCATCGTCGCGCGCGGTGAACAGGATGACTTCCGCCCCATCGAACAGGCGGGCGTCTTCCGGAATCTGGAAATGGCCGTCCACGACGGCCTTGCGAGGTTGGCGGGGCGTGTCGATGCCGCGCACGTTGAGCTGGGGATCATCCTTCAGGACCGTGCCCATGCCGGTCAGCACCACGCAGCTGCGCGCGCGCCAGCGATGCCCGTCGGCCCGGGCCTCGGGGCCGGTGATCCATTGCGACATGCCGTTATGCAAGGCGCTGCGGCCATCCAGCGAAGCCGCCATCTTCATCCACACCCAAGGCAGGCCGCGGCTCATGCGCGAAATGAAACCGGCGTTCACCGCCAGCGCCTCTTCGCGGCAGATGCCCGTGGTCACCTGGATGCCGGCGCCGCGCAAGCGCGCCAGCCCCTGGCCGTTGACCAGTGGATTCGGATCGCCCATGGCCACCACGACGCGCGCCGGCCGCGCCGCCAGCACCGCTTCCACGCAGGGCGGCGTCCGGCCGAAATGGCTGCACGGCTCCAGGGTCACATACATCGTGGCGCCGTCTACCGGCTGGCCGCGCGACTGGGCGTCGCGCAGCGCGCGGATTTCGGCGTGGGGGCCGCCCGGCGGCTGTGTCGCCCCTTCGCCCAGCACCCGTCCGTCGCGCACGATGACGCAGCCGACCCGGGGATTGGGCGCGGTCGTGTACATGACGGTCTGCGCCAGCGCCAAGGCGCGTCGCATCCAGAAAAGGTCGTCGTCAGTGTCGCTCGGAGTCTTCATGCTCGGGATTGTATGCCCGCCGGGAGCCTGCAAGGCGGACCATCCAGGCACGCGCCCGGCGCCAGCCGGGATGTCCGTTTCGGGCCGTCCCGCGTCTTGGATCGCGCTCGCACATTGGCGGTATTGGAGTAAAAATAGCTCCATCCCCTTTAAATCCAATGGCCAGGAGGCCGGCAATGAAACAGGCATTGATCGTCATCGACGTACAAGAATCCTTCCGGCAACGTCCGTTTTGGGATGAAACCGAATATCCGGCGTTCCTGGCGCAGATCCAGCCGCTGATCGATTCGGCCGCCGCGCGCGACATCCCCATTCTGCAGGTGTTCCACACCAGCACGTCCGCCGATCCCGCCAACCCTTTCTCGTTGGCATCGGGGCACGTGAAGACGCTCAAGGAACTGCGGATTGCGCCTGCCGCCGTGTTCCACAAGACCGTCCATTCGTCGCTTTACGCGAAGGACGAGAACGGCGCCTCGCTGCAGGACTGGCTGGTCAAGCACGGTATCGAAGGCATCATCGTGAGCGGCATCCGCACCGAGCAATGCTGCGAAACCACGTCCCGCCACGCCAGCGACGCCGGATTCAAGGTGCTCTTCCCCACCGACGCCACCCTCACCTTTGCCATGCAGAGCCCGTCCGGCAAGCACTACACGCCGGCCGAAATCCGGGATCACACCGAATTGGTCCTGCAGGGGCGCTTTGCCCGCATCGTCCGCGCCGCCGACGCGCTGGCGGCATAGCCCACCGCAGGAGGCGCGCATGGTCCCGGTGTACTTCGTGCTGTCGCAGGGTATCGTCCTGCTGGACCTGGCAGGCCCGGCGGAAGCGTTCCGCGTCGCCAACAAGCTTTGCCCGGGCGCGTTCGAACAGCACTTCTGCGGCCCCTCCCGCGACGTCGAAAGCGGTATTCCCGGGCTGCATCTGGCGCATGTCCAGCCCCTGCCGGCCGCGTTGCCGTCCAACGCACTGGTCATCATCTCCGGCGTGGTGGGCAAGCACACCCGGCTGGAAGACCTCGACGCGCGCGCCATCGTGGACTGGCTGGCCGTCCGGCACCCCGCCGACGGCTTCACGCTGATGACCGTCTGCGCGGGCGCGCTGTTCGCCGCCGCCGCGGGCCTCACCCGGCAGCGCGAATGCACCACGCATCACTCCTGCCTGGAACAGTTGGCCAGCATCGACCCCACCGCCCGCGTTCAGGACGATCGCATCTTCGTCGAAGACGGCAACCTGGTCACCAGCGCGGGCATCACGGCGGGTATCGACCTGGCGCTGCACATGGTGTCTCGCCATTGCGGGCCGCGCGCCGCCAGCGAAGTGGCGCGCGACATGGTCGTCTATCAACGCCGGGCCGGCACGGACTCCACGCTGTCGCCGTGGCTGGACCACCGCAGCCATATGCATCCGGGCGTGCACCGGGTCCAGGACGCGGTCGTGCGCAATCCGGCCGCGCCCTGGTCGGCGCAATCACTGGCGGACCAGGCGCACACCAGCCCCCGGCATCTGACCCGGCTGTTCCGAGAACACGCGGGCTGCACGCCGATGGACTATCTTTATCAAATCAGGGTGGCGCTGGCGCGCGACCTGCTGCGCGAAACCCGGCTGGATCTGGAACGCGTGGCAGAGAAATCGGGATTCGGGTCGGCGCAGCACATGCGCCGCGTCTGGCGCAAGTTCCAGCCGCTGACGCCCAGCCTGACGCGAGCCGGACCCATGCAATAAACGGCGTCCAGGCGCCGTTTATTGCATTCCGGCGTGCCAGCGGCGGGCTATTCCTTGCGCAGCTTGCCGGGCAGCAGCGGCCCTTGCATCTCGCGGATGGCCTCGACGAATTCGCCGATGTCCTCGAAGCTCTTGTAGACCGAGGCGAAGCGCACGTAGGCCACTTTATCGAGCTTGCGCAGTTCGTTCATGACGAGCTCGCCGATATGCTCCGTGGGCACTTCCCTTTGACCGCTGGCCAGCAATTGTTCTTCGATGCGGGCCACGGCCGCATCCACATCCTCGGTGCTGACCGGCCGCTTGCGCAGCGCCAGGCTCAGGCTGCCCCGCAGCTTGGCGGGGTCGTACTCGCTTCGGCTGCCGTTGCGTTTGACGACGGAAGGCATGGCCAGCTCTACCCGTTCGTAGGTGGTGAATCGCTTGTCACAGGACAGGCAGCGGCGGCGCCGCCGGATGGCGTCGCCTTCCTCGGACACCCGGCTATCGACGACCTGCGTTTCGGCATTGCCGCAAAATGGACACCGCATGTGTGATCCCTAAAGGCACTGAAGGCAATAATTGAGCATATTGTAACGACGCGCCTCAAGGGAAGCGCCATATGGACGAATTCGTCCCCAATAGCCTGACATCCCGGGGTGGACGCGCCTGGCCGCGCCCCTAGCCGGGCGCCCCTAGCCGGGCGCGCCCAGCCGGGCGCCCCCAAAACAAAGGGACGGCGCCTTGCGGGGCCGTCCCTTCGGTTGGGACCCTCGGGCTGAGACGTGCTCCGCCCAAGGGCCGCCTGCTTACTTCTTGCCGTAGACCGGCAGGCGCGAGGTCAGTTCGTTGACGCGGGCGCGCACGGCGGCGATATTGGCTTCGTCGCGCGGGTTGTCCAGCACGTCGGCGATCAGGTTGGCGGTCAGCTCGGCGTCCGCTTCCGTGAAGCCGCGCGTGGTCATGGCCGGCGTGCCCAGGCGGATGCCGCTTGTCACGAAGGGCTTTTCCGGATCGTTCGGGATCGCGTTCTTGTTGACCGTGATGTGGGCGTGACCCAGCACGGCTTCCGCTTCCTTGCCCGTGATGCCCTTGGAACGCAGGTCCACCAGCATGACGTGGCTTTCGGTGCGGCCCGAGACGATGCGCAGACCGCGCTTGACCAGCGTGTCGGCCAGCACCTTGGCGTTCTTGACCACTTGCTGCGCGTAATCCTTGAACTCGGGTTCCAGCGCTTCCTTGAAGGCCACGGCCTTGCCCGCGATGACGTGCATCAGCGGACCGCCCTGGATCCCCGGGAAGATGGCCGAATTGACGATCTTCTCGTGCTCGGCCTTCATCATGATGACGCCGCCGCGCGGGCCGCGCAGCGACTTGTGCGTGGTCGACGTGACGAAGTCGGCGTGCGGGACCGGATTGGGATAGGCGCCGCCGGCAACCAGGCCGGCGTAGTGGGCGATGTCGACCATGAACAGCGCGCCGTTTTCACGGGCGATGCGGGCCATGCGTTCGAAATCGATGTGCAGGGCGTAGGCCGAAGCACCCGCCACGATCAGCTTGGGCTTGTGTTCCTTGGCCAGTTGTTCGACCTGCGCGTAGTTCAGGACTTCGTTTTCGTCCAGGCCGTACGAGATGAAGTTATACAGCTTGCCCGAAGCGTTGACCGACGCGCCGTGCGTCAGGTGGCCGCCTTCGGCCAGGCTCATGCCCAGCACGGTGTCGCCCGGCTTCAGCACGGCCATGTACACGCCCTGGTTCGCCTGCGAACCCGAGTTGGGCTGCACGTTGGCGGCTTCGGCGCCGAAGATCTGCTTCAGGCGGTCGATGGCAAGCTGTTCGACCACGTCAACGTACTCGCAACCGCCGTAGTAGCGCTTGCCCGGGTAGCCCTCGGCATACTTGTTCGTGAGCTGCGTGCCCTGCGCTTCCATGACGGCGGGGCTGGCGTAGTTCTCCGAAGCGATCAGCTCGATATGCTGCTCTTGGCGTACGTCTTCCTTCTGGATGGCGGCCCAAACGTCCGGGTCAGCCTTGGACAAGGTGAGGTTGCGGTCAAACATGACGGGGGTTTCCTGAGGCGGTAAAAGAGGAGAAAACTGCGTCGGGTGGGTAAACCCGGAGAATGCTGAGTAGTTTACCGCGTCAGGCGAACTCACTTGTCGCCAACATCGCCGGAACGGGGTCAAATTACGCTGGATGGGCGCGAAAACCACGCCTTCCCCGGGCGCTCGGAAACCCCCTTCATGGCGACTTGAGAAAGATTCATGCAAAGGGGTTTCAAGCAGAATCTACTTCAGAGTAGCCCATTCGCCGACCGCCGGCCCATGAAAAAGGGCCGCATCAAGCGGCCCCTGGTGCAATCCAGCCGGCGTCAGGCCGATGTGGCGCCGATCTGCTTGGGCGCCAGCGCGGGATTGAGCGTATAGGTCCCCGTGAGCGAGGCTTGCGCCAGCACGTGCTTCTGGATCGCGCGCAGCGCATCTTCGCCGGTGAACGAGCCCTGCAGGTTCAGGCTGGGCACGTCCAGCGCGTACAGCGTGAAGATGTAGCGGTGCACCAGCGCATCGTTCCAGGGCGGGCACGGGCCGTCATAGCCGAAGTACTCGCCGCTCATGTCGTGGTCGTTCGCGAACCACGAAGAATACGAATTGATGCCCTGGCGCGCGTCCATCGGCGCCAGCGGGCCGCCCTTGCCGCGCGGCGTGATGCCGTTGGAGAACGCGCCTTCGTCGATCTCGCGCAGGTCGCCGGGCAGGTCCACCAGCACCCAGTGGAAGAAGTCCACCCGCGGCAGGTCGGCCGGGACTTCCCGCCCTTCCTGGTTGACGTCGTCGGGGCGCGAGGGCACGTCGGGGTCATGGCAGAGCAAGGCGAACGACTGCGTACCCGCCGGGACATCGTCCCAGGAAAACTGCGGGTTGAAGTTGTCTGCCAGCGCGACGTGCGATTGCGCATCGATCCGGCCGAATGCGTAGCGCTCGGGAATCGACTCGTGATCGGAAAAAGACAAACTCGAAAGTTCCATGTCGTGCTCCTTTAAATGCCGCAAAGGCGCCCTGCCCCTGTCTGTACCCTCAGCGTATCAAAACTTCGCAATCACGGGTTCAAGTTAACACGCGCAAACTTGCGCTTGCCCACCTGAACGACGTAAGTCCCGGCCGGCAATTGCAACGATTTGTCTTCCACGCGGTCGCCATTGACGCGCACTCCGCCCTGCTCCACGTTGCGCTGCGCTTCCGATCCGGACGCGACCAGACCGGCTTCGCGCAGCAGCTTAAGAATGCCCACCGGCGCACCGCCGATGTTCACTTCGGGCATGTCCTCGGGGATGGCGCCGTCCCGGAAACGGGCTTCGAAAGAGGCCAGCGCGTCATCGGCCGCCTTGGGGGAATGGAAGCGCGCGATGATTTCCTGCGCCAGCATCACCTTGGCGTCGCGCGGGTTGCGGCCGCCGTCGATCTCTTGCTTGAGCGCGGCAATGTCTTCCAGCGTACGGAAAGACAGCAGCTCGAAGTAACGCCACATCAGCGTGTCGGAAATCGACATGAGCTTGCCGAACATCGAGTCGGGCGACTCCGAAATCCCGATGTAGTTGCCCTTGGACTTGGACATCTTCTCTACGCCGTCCGTCCCCACCAGCAAAGGCATCGTCAGAATGCATTGGGGCTCTTGCCCATACTCTTTTTGCAGCTCGCGCCCGACCAGCAGATTGAACTTCTGATCGGTGCCCCCCAGCTCCAGATCGGACTTCAGCGCCACCGAGTCGTAACCCTGCATCAGCGGATACAGGAATTCGTGCACGGAGATGGGAATCCCGCCCTTGAAGCGCTTGGTGAAATCCTCGCGCTCCATCATGCGGGCCACGGTGTAGCGCGACGCAAGCTGGATGATGCCCCGCGCGCCCAGGGGGTCGCACCATTCGGAGTTGTAGCGGATCTCGGTGCGCGCCGGATCCAGCACCAGGCTCGCCTGCGCGTAATAGGTCTTGGCGTTGGCCTCGATCTGTTCACGCGTCAGGGGCGGGCGAGTGCTGTTGCGGCCGCTGGGGTCGCCGATGGTCGACGTGAAGTCGCCGATAAGGAAAATGACGTTATGGCCCAGGTCCTGCAACTGGCGCATCTTGTTCAGCACCACCGTGTGGCCCAGGTGGATGTCCGGGGCGGTGGGATCCAGCCCCAGCTTGATGCGCAAAGGCACGCCGGTCGCGCGGCTCTTGGCCAGCTTGCGAGCGAACTCGGATTCGACCAACAGCTCATCGCAGCCACGCTTGGCTATACGCAGATCAGCTTCAACTTCAGGTGTGACAGGGGCTTCGGAGGGTGACATGACAGGGGGACCAATGCGGCTTCAGCCGACAAAAAGGTGTAAAAAGTGACGAAAACTATCGAAAATTCTAGCCGAATCGGCTAGGATACTGCCCTAATCATACGCAACTGTCATATGTACGCAGTTGTGATTCGGCCTACCACCCCGTTGTTCACAAGTTGCGCCTCCGTGCCAGCCCTTGCCCCGGAAATGTGGCGCGCGAGGGCCGTTCGTGTCACGCACCCTGCGAGCTCAAGCCACCTGAGAGGGTATCTTCACGATGAATCGTGGCCTCCACGAACTGGCGAGTAGCATCAAGCGCAAAGTTGCTGCCCTGTTTGCGCCCGTTGAGCCCAAGCCCCATCGCTCGGGTCTTTTCCGCCGCACCATTCTCGTCACCGCAATTGGTCTGTTCGCAGGCGCCGCCGCTCTCGGCATGGTGCAGCAACCCGACCGCAGCGAACTCCCCGCCTCGCGCATCATCCAGAGCGTTCTGCCCCTGACCTCCGAGCAAGTCGAAGTCAGCAGCCCGAGCGCCGCGCCTTACATCAGCGAAACCCGCATCCGCGCCGGCGACACGCTGGCGGCGGTGTTGCAACGCCTGGAACTCGACGCGCCGAACCTGCAGACCTTCCTGACGCACGACGCCAGCGCCCGCAGCATCTACAAACTGTATCCCGGGCGCTCGGTGCAGGCGGCGACGGACGAACAGGGCAAGCTGATCTGGCTGCGCTACATCCACACCCCCGGCAACGAGGCCGACGGCCAGGTCGTCACCCGCATGTTGCATGTCGCCCCCGCGGGCGACAGCTACAAGGCCGAGGAAGTCACCGAAAGCACCGACCGCCAGACGCGCGTCGCCGTGGGCACCATCAAATCGTCGCTGTTCGGCGCCACCGACGGCGCGGGCATCCCGGATTCGGTCACCATGCAGATGGCCGACATCCTCAGCGCCAAGATCGACTTCCTGCGCGACCTGCGCCAGGGCGATCAATTCCGGGTCGTCTACGAAGTGCGCTCCCACGACGGCCGCTATGCCGGCGCCGGCCGCGTGCTGGCCCTGGAATTCATCAACGGCGGCAAGACCTACAGCGCCGTCTGGTTCAGCCCCGACGAAAAGAGCGGTTCCTATTACGACTTCGACGGCACCAGCCTGCGCGGCGCGTTCCTGCGCACCGCCCTGAAGTTCAGCCGCATCAGCTCGACGTTCGGCATGCGCATGCACCCGATCCACAAGACCTGGACGGGACACAAGGGCGTGGATTACGCGGCGCCCTCGGGCACGCCGATCCACTCCACCGCGGACGGCACGGTTGAATTTTCCGGCTGGCAGAACGGCTACGGCAACGTGGTCATCGTGAAGCACCACGGCAAATACTCGACGCTGTACGCCCACCAGAGCCGTATCGCGGAAGGCATCACCAAGGGCTCCAAGATCTCGCAAGGCCAGTTGCTGGGCTATGTCGGTTCCACCGGATGGGCCACCGGCCCTCACCTGCATTACGAATTCCGCGTGGATAACCAGCCGATCGATCCGCTGTCGGTGGACCTGCCCGTGGCTCGCGCCCTGGAGCCCGCGGAAGTCCGCGCGTTCAACCAGGCCGTTACGCCCTACAAGCAGCAGATCCAGCTACTGACCGAATTCCAGCAGACCCTGCCCGACGCGCTGACCAACGTGGCCAGCCGCTAACCCGGCCAGCCAACCCAACGTCCCCAAAGAGGCGGCCCGTGCAAATCTGCCCGGCCGCCTTTCTTCTTTCGAGGCGCCCGTGAATTTCTCCACGCCCGCAGGGCACGCGAACCCAGACTTGTACATTGGACTGATGTCGGGGACCAGCGTCGACGGCGTCGACGGTGTGCTGGCGAGCCTGACCGACGGGCAGGCCCCGCAGGTTCTCGCCAGCGCCAGCCTGCCGATGCCCGAGAACCTGCGCCGGGAATTGCTGGCCCTGAACGAAGCGGGCGGTGACGAGCTCGCGCGCGCGGCGCTGGCGGCCAACGCGCTGGCGCGCCTGTATGCCCAAGCTACCGCCGCCCTGCTCCAGGATGCCGGCATCGCGGCCAGTGCGGTGACCGCGATCGGCGCGCATGGCCAGACGGTCAGGCATCGTCCCGATAGCGGCTACACGGTGCAGCTCAACGCCCCCGCCTTGCTGGCCGAACTGACGGGCATCGATGTGGTGGCGGACTTCCGCAGCCGCGACGTGGCGGCCGGCGGCCAGGGCGCGCCCCTGGTGCCGCCCTTCCACGCGGCGGTCTTCGGCGCCCAGCACGGCCGCGCCGTGCTCAACCTGGGCGGCATCGCCAACGTGACCCTGCTTGCCCCCGGGCAAGCCATACGCGGTTTCGATACCGGCCCGGCCAACGTCTTCCTGGATGGGTGGTGCCAGCGCCACCTGGGACTCCCTTACGACGCGGACGGCCGCTGGGCGGCGACGGGCCAGGTGCTGGCGCCCCTGCTGGAACAATGGATCGCCAGCGAGCCGTGGTTCGGCCTGCCTCCCCCGAAGTCCACTGGCCGCGACCTGTTCAATATGCAGTGGCTGGACTCCCGGCTGGCCGCGTTCGACGGTCCCAAGCCTCTGCCCCAGGACGTGCAGGCGACCTTGCAGCGGCTGACCGCCAGAACCGTGGCTAACGCCATCGACGGCGCCGCGGCGAACACACGCGAGGTCTTCGTCTGCGGCGGCGGCGCCCACAACGCGGGGCTCATGCGCGAACTTGCCTATTGCCTGCAGCGCCCCGTCCGCCCGACCGACGATCTGGGGGTACCCGCCCAGCAGGTCGAGGCGTTGGCCTTCGCCTGGCTCGCGCAGGCTTTTGTACAGCGCAGGCAAGCCGGCCTGCCCGCCGTCACGGGCGCGCGCGGCGCCCGCATTCTCGGTGCGCTCTATCCGGCGTGACGCCCAGGCGCGCGACTTGCCCAGCCGGCAGCCGCCAATGCAAAAAGCCCTTCGGCGTGCCGAAGGGCTTTTTCTTTCCTGCCCGGCGCTTTACACCGAGAACGAGGAACCGCAGCCGCAGGTGGTGCTGGCGTTGGGATTGCGGATGACGAACTGCGCGCCTTCCAGGTCTTCCTTGTAGTCGATCTCTGCGCCGACCAGGTACTGGAAGCTCATGGGGTCGACCAGCAGTTGCACGCCGTCCTTGTCCAGCACGGTGTCGTCCTCGTTCACGACTTCGTCGAACGTGAAGCCGTACTGGAAGCCCGAACAGCCGCCGCCTTGAACAAAGACGCGCAGCTTCAGCTCCGGGTTGCCTTCTTCGGCCAACAGGTCTTTCACTTTGGCGGCAGCCGAGTCGGTAAATACCAGAGGGACAGGCGGGGCGGCCTGGAGGTCGACGGTTTCGGTCACTGCATTCATGGTTCACTCCTGGCCGATTCGGCCATATTTCAGTGAGCGGCGTCGCCGCTCGTATGGTGTCACTATAGCGCAGGGCTTGACCAGACTCAAAGTTCCAGTTTGACGCTGCGGGAAGCCCGGACGGTTTCACCCTCCAGGACGCTGATGGTCACGCTTTCGGGGACAAATCCCTCGGGCACGGCCAGGATGCCCTGGCTGCGCTGATACTGATCGAACTGCAGGGCCAGGGACGCCGCGGCGATGTTGTCGCCGGTGGCCGTGACCGGGCCGGATTCTGCCTTGACCTGCATCGGGGCCAGGTCCACCGTCACGGTTTCGCCTTTCAGGATGCCCGTGGCCTGGAACCGCAGCGCGCCCGCGAACGGCGTGCCGCCATTGCGGCCGCTGCGCATCAGCAGCACCTTGTAGCGCAGTCCGCCGCCCTCTCGGTCGATTTGCACGCCCCGGATGTCGACGGAGCCCTCGGGCCCCGGGGGCAGCAGTTGCTCATAGAAGGCCAATTGGTCCCGGACCCGCCCGACTTCGGCCTGCGCGGCGTGGAGCTGGGCCTCGAGTTCCTGGCGCGCCGAGCGCTCGATGACCAGTTCGCCATCGGCGGTATCGAGCTGGCCGCGCGTATACCGCAGTTGCGTGGCCTGCTGACGCATGGTGTCTTCCTGTTCCTCGGCCTGGCGGGCGCTGATCACGACGGCGTCTTGCGGGCGATAGAGCTTGCGCGCATGGAAGAATCCCGCCGCCCCACCCAGCAAGACGCCCAGCAACATCGCCGCGCACAAGCGCACCAGGCCGTTGCGGGCCAGGCGTGGCGGGGAATAGGAGGGATCTGCTGGCATGGAGGCGCGGGCCGGCGGCCCGGAGCCCCGGGCCGCCAAGGCCTTACGGCAGAATCGCGACCTGGTCGAGGCCCATGGATTCGGGGATGCCGAACATCAGGTTCATGTTTTGCACCGCCTGGCCGGCAGCGCCCTTGACCAGGTTGTCCTGCACGACCATGACGATAAGCTGGTCGCCATTGCCCGGGCGGCTGAGCGCGATGCGCAGCGTGTTCGATGCGCGCACCGAACGGGTTTCGGGCAGGCTGCCGGCGGGCATGACGTCCACGAAGGGCTCGTCAGCGTAGCGTTGCTCGAACAGCGCCTGGAAGTCGGTATCGCGCGCTTCCGGCAGGATGCGGGCGTAGATGGTGGAGAACATGCCGCGGATCATCGGCACCAGATGGGGCACGAAGGTGAGCCCGACCTTGCCGCCGGCGATTTTTTCCAGCTGGGCGACGATTTCCGGATGGTGGCGGTGGCCCGCCACGCCGTAGGCCTTGAAGTTGTCGGAGGCTTCCGAGAACAGCGAACCCACTTCCGCCTTGCGGCCGGCGCCCGACACACCCGACTTGCAGTCGGCGATCAGGGTTTGCGCATCGACCAGCGACTTGCCGCCTTCCAGCAAGGGGGCCAGGCCCAGCAGCACGGTGGTGGGGTAGCAGCCGGGATTGCCGATGACCCGCGCCTTGGAGATGGCCTCGCGGTTCAGCTCCACCAGCCCATATTGGGACTCGGCGAGGATGTCAGGGCAGGTGTGGGGAATCTTGTACCAGCGCTCGAAGGTGGGAATGTCCTGCAAGCGAAAGTCAGCGGCCAGATCGATGACGCGGGTGCCCGCGGCGATCAGTTCCTGGGCCTGCGCCATGGCCACGCCATGCGGCGTCGCAAAGAACACGACATCGCAATCCGTCAGCGAGGCCTTTTCCGGGGCGGAGAACGCGAGCTTCACACGGCCGCGCAGGTTCGGGTACATGTCGGCGACGGGCAGGCCGTCTTCTTTGCGCGACGTGATGGCGGTCAATTCCACGTTGGGGTGCTGCGACAGCAAGCGCAGCAGCTCGACGCCGGTATAGCCGGTGCCGCCGACGATGCCAACCTTGATGCGGGTGTTCGATGCTTGGGCCATGATGTGTGCTCTTCGGAGAACGAGGATCGATTGTATCGCTCGGGAAACAAGGTGTTGCGCCGGCGTGCTGGAAACAGCACTGCAATCCTTCTTTCCGACCGGATGGAGTGCGCGGAGTTCCGCGCGCGGGACGGCAGCGACCGCGCTTGCCGCCCAAAAACAAAAAGCCCGCCGAAGCGGGCTTTTTGCAGGACATTAACGCTTGCTGAACTGCTTGCGCCGACGTGCCTTGCGGAAGCCGACCTTCTTGCGTTCGACTTCGCGGGCATCGCGGGTCACAAAGCCAGCTTGCGACAGCGAGGGCTTCAGCGTGGCGTCGTAGTCGATCAGGGCACGCGTGATGCCGTGACGGATTGCGCCGGCTTGGCCGGTTTCGCCGCCGCCGTGCACGTTGACTTTGATGTCAAACGATTCCAGGTGGCCGGTCAGTTCCAGCGGCTGGCGCACGACCATACGGCCGGTTTCACGAGCGAAGAACTCGTCGACGGGCTTGCCGTTGACGACGATCTTACCCGTACCCTTCTTGATGAAAACGCGAGCCACCGAAGTTTTGCGACGGCCGGTTCCGTAATTCCAGTTACCGATCATGGCGTTTCCTTAGAGATCCAGCGTCTTGGGCTGCTGGGCGGTGTGCGGGTGCTCGGCACCGGCATAGACCTTCAGCTTCTTGATCATGGCGTAGCCCAGAGGACCCTTGGGCAGCATGCCCTTGACGGCCTTCTGAATGGCACGGCCGGGAAAACGCTCTTGCATTTTCTCGAAGTTCGTTTCACGGATACCGCCCGGGTACGTCGTGTGGCGGAAGTACTTCTTGTCCTTCGCCTTGGCACCGGTAACAACGATATCGGACGCGTTGATGATGACGATGTAGTCACCGGTATCAACGTGAGGCGTGAATTCAGGTTTGTGCTTGCCACGCAGACGACGTGCGACTTCGCTGGCCACACGACCGAGGACTTTGCCCTTGGCGTCGATCACAAACCAGTCACGTTGGACTTCATGCGGCTTGGCCACAAAGGTCTTCATGATGGTTCCTAAGAATAAAAATTTGCTTCTGGCCAGACCATCTGACCAGTGTTCTTTCCCAAACTAGACCGAAAGCGCCCATGATTTTCTGAATAATCGCTTCATTTCTGAAGACCACTTCCAAAAAGCCTTGAGTTTTCAAGTCCCTATCGACTCCCGCCTAAGCGTTATTAACCCGCCCGTGCAATAGCCAAAATGAGGGAAAGCCTGAAATTCTAACACGGTTGCTCAAAAAATGGGCAAGCGGCAAGAATTCAGGCAGTGTGCGGCCGCCACTCGGGCGTGGCGGCCGCACGCGTTCAAGAAGGGACGCATGCCCCCGGGCGATCAGGCGCCCAGGTAGGCTTCCAGCACGCGCGGATGGCCCAGCAGCTCGCGGCCCGAACCGGTCAGCGCCATGGCGCCGTTCTCAAGCACATAGCCGCGCTGGGCGATCTTCAGCGCCTGGCGCACGTTCTGCTCGACCAGGAACAGCGTCAGGCCGTCGGCGTTGATGGCGCGCAGCGAGCGGAAGATCTCCTGGACCACGATCGGGGCCAGACCCATGGACGGCTCGTCCAGCAGCAACAGGCGGGGCTTTGCCATCAAGGCGCGGCCAATGGCAAGCATCTGCTGCTCGCCGCCGGACAGGTTGCCGGCGGTGCCTGTGATCCGTTCCTTCAGGCGCGGGAACAGGTTGAACACGTACTCCAGGTCCGAGCTGACGTTCTTCAGGCCACGGCGGTAAGCGCCCAGTTCCAGGTTCTCGAGCACCGTCATGGTGGTCAGGATGGCCCGGCCTTCCGGCACCTGCACGATGCCGCGCGCCACCAGCTTGTGCGGCGCCAGGTTGGTGATGTCTTCGCCTTCGAACAGGATGCGGCCGCGCGCCTTGGGCAGCAGGCCCGACAGGGCCAGCAGCGTGGTCGACTTGCCGGCGCCGTTGGCGCCCACCAGGGCGGTGATTTCGTTGGCGTTCAGATCCAGGTCGATGCCGCGCACGGCTTCGATATGGCCGTAGTTGACCTCGAGTCCGCGGACTTCCAGCATGACTGTCATTGTGCGGCCTCCGCTTGTTCGGTGTCTTCGTCGTCTTCGCGGCCCAGGTAGGCTTCGATGACCTGCTCATTGTTGCGGATCTCTTCGGGGCCGCCGCAGGCGATGATCTTGCCGAAGTTCAGCACCGCGATGCGCTCGCACAAGCCCATGACGAAGCGCATGTCGTGCTCGATCATCAGGATGGTGTAGCCGCGGTCGCGGATCGCCAGGATCTCGCGCATGAGTTCGGCGCGTTCGCCGGTGTTCATGCCGGCGACGGGCTCGTCCAGCAGCAGCAGCTTGGGCTCGGTGGCCAGCGCGCGCGCCAGCTCCAGGCGGCGCTGTTCGCCGTAGGACAGGTTGTCGGCCAGGTCATTGGCCTTGTGATCCAGGCGCATCCACGTCAGCAGTTCGTGGGCGCGCTCGCGGGCGCGCTGCTCGTGCTCGCGGTAACCCGGCAGGCCCAGCAGCAGGCTGGGGAAGCCGTAGTTCATGTGGCGGTAGGCGCCCACCACCACGTTTTCCAGCAGCGTCATCTCTTTGAAGAGACGGATGTTCTGGAACGTGCGGGCGATGCCCATGCGCGTGATGCTGTGCGGCTTCTTGCGCAGGACGCTTTCGCCCTGGAAGGTGATCGTGCCGCCGCTGGGCGGCAACAGGCCCGTGATCAGGTTGAACACCGTGGTCTTGCCGGCGCCGTTGGGGCCGATCAAGCCGAAGATGGCGCCTTCGGGTACCGACAGGCTGACGTCATGCAGCACATGCAGGCCGCCAAAGCTCTTGGAGACGGAGGACAGCTCAAGCATGGCGCTTGCCTCCTTGACGGCCTTGGCGCATCCAGCGCTTGAAGCGCGCCGGATCCCAGATGCCTTGCGGCAGGAACAACACAATCACCACCAGAATCACTCCGTTCGCGATCAGGCGCAGATCCGCGAATCCGCGCAGCAGTTCGGGCAGCACCGTAATGATGAAGCTGCCCAGCACGGGACCGGCCAGGCCGCCGATGCCGCCCAGGATGGCCATGGTCAGGATTTCGACGCCGCGGTCGAAACCGTATTCGTTGGGGCCGATGAAGAAGGTCAGGTGCGCGTTCAATGCGCCGGCCAGGCCGGCGATCATCGCGCCGGCGACAAACGCCAGCATCTTGTTGGCGCGCACGTCGATACCCATCAAGCCCGCCGCCGTCTCGTCGCCGCGGATGGCGTCGAACGAGCGGCCGATCTTGGACGCGCGCACGCGCCACAGCACGAACAGCACAATGACCACCGCCAGCACCACATGCCACCACTGCGTGAGCTGCGGAATGCCGTTCAGGCCCAGCGCGCCGCCGGTGATCGACTCGGTATTCAGGATGGTCACGCGGACCACTTCGCCGAAGCCCAGCGTGGCCATGGCAAGGTAGACCCCTGACAGCCGCAAGGTTGGCAAGCCGATCAGCGCGGCCACCAGCGCGGGCGCTGCCATGCCCCCGGCCAGCGCCACCGTGAACGGCGCGTCGTAGTTCATGGTGAGCAGCGCGGCGGCGTACGCCCCGATGCCCATGAAGGCGGCGTTGGCCATGGCGAGCATGCCGCAAGCCAGGGTCAGCCAGATGGAGAGGGCCAGCAATGCGTTGGTGCCCAGCGTCAGCACCAGGTTGCCATAGATGGCCCAGAAGTTTTCGAATCCGCTCATACTTTAAGCCTTGCGTTGAACCACTTTGCCGAACAGACCTTGCGGGCGCACCAGCAGGATCAGGAACAGCAGGCCGAAAGCCACCGCGTCGCGCATGGTGGAGCCGATGTAAGCCACGGACAGCACCTCGGCGAAGCCCAGGAAGAGACCGCCCAGCATGGCGCCGCGGATGTCCCCCATGCCGCCCAGGATGATGACCGCGATGCCCTTGTGCAGCATCGGCTGGCCCATCAGCGGGAACAGCGCGTTCGAGTACAGCCCGATCAGCACGCCGGCCACGCCACCCAGGGCGGCGGCGGCGAACGAGGTGGTGACGAAGAGCTTTTCGACGTTGATGCCCAGCAGCCAGGCGGCCTTGGGCGATTCCGCGATGGCGCGCAGCGCGCGGCCGAACTGCGTGCGGCGCATGACGTACATCAGTACGGCCATCAGCGCGAACGACAGGAAGATGATCCCCAGCTCGATGACGGTCAGGTGCAGGCCGGCGATCTCGATCACTTCCTCGGGCACGGTGCCGTGCGGGAAGCGCAGGTTGCTGGCGCCGAAGATGCCTTGGGCGCCATTATTCAGGATGATGCCCACGCCAATCGTGGCGATCATGGGAATCAAGTGCGGCGCGTTGCGCTTGCGCAGCGGCTTGAGCACCAGGTAGTCGATGATGACCCCGGTAAAGCCGGCGACGAAGAACGCGACCATCAGCGCACCCCACAGGGGCAGGCCGAATTGCTGTACGACGAACAGTGCCGCGTAGGCGCCAACCATGAATACGGCGCCGTGCGCCAGGTTGATCACCCCGAGCACGCCGAAGATCAGCGTGAAGCCCAGCGCGAACAGTGCATACACACAGCCCAGCGACAAGGCATTGACGAATTGTTGTTCGAACATGATGGGACTTTCCAGATCTATGAGGGCCTCCACGCGCCCGCTGCGTGGCCCGGCTTCCCCGTATGGGGGCTTATTTTATTGGGATGGCCCTACGACAAAAAGCGCCTTGCGGATGGCGGCGACGCCGTCCGCAAGGCGCATCCCCCCGCGCGGGGATGCGTACCGCTTACTTCTCGATGACGTACTTGCCGTCCTTGGTCACGCTGACGATCGGTGCCTGATCGGCATCGTAGCCGGCGGGCTTGCCGGCGCGGTCGTTGGCTTGACGGAACTTGAACGGGCCGGTTGCGCCGGTCCAGGTCACGGCCGGCAGGGCGTCGCGCAGGGCAGCGCGATCCTTGGCCAGTTCACCGGTGATCTTGGTGTTCTTCAGCGCCTGGGCCACGATGTACATGGCGTCGTACGACTGCGCCGCGAACTGGTCGGGCGAACCGTTGAACTTGGCCTTGTAGGCGTCGATGAACTTGAGGTTCTCGGGCGCCTTGTTCTCGATCGACCACGGGCTGCCGATCCACAGATTGTTCGATGCGCCGCCGGGGGCCAGGTCGAAAATCTTGACCGAGTTCATGCCGTTGCCGCCGATGACGGGCACATTCAGACCCAGCTGGCGGGCCTGCACCATGATCGGCGCGCCTTCGGCCAGCAGTGCGGACAGCACGATGGCGTCGGGGTTGGTGCCCTTGATCTTGGTGAGCTGGGCCTTGAAGTCCACGTCGCCCTTGGCGAACGTTTCGGTCGTCGTGACCGGGATCTTCTGGTCTTCCAGGGCCTTCTTGAAGTTGTCGTAGCCGCTCTTGGTGAAGACGTCGTCGTTGCCATAGAGCACCGCCACGTTCTTCAGGCCGGTCTTGGCCTTCACGGTGGAGATGGTGGCGGGCAGCACGTCGGCTTCGGTGACCGAATTGCGGAACACATAGTTGCCGATGGACGTGATGCCGTCGGCGGTGTTGGACGTGCCGAAAGCGACCGTCTTGGCGGCCTGGGCGACCGGGTCGGCAGCTTGGGCCGAGTTCGACAGCGTGGGGCCGAAGACCATCAGGACGTTGTCCTTGAAGATCAGTTTCTTGAAGACGTTGATCGCTTCTTCTTTCTTGCCTTGCTCGTCTTCGACCACCAGCACGAGCTTGTTGCCGTTGATGCCGCCCGCGGCATTGATTTCGTCGGCTGCCAACTGGAAGCCGTTGCGGATCGACACGCCGTACTGGGCGGCGCCGCCGGACAGGGCTTCCGCCACGCCCAGCTTGATATCAGCCGCATGGGCGGCCGGGACGATACCGGCGGCGATCAGCGCGGCCAGCAGCTTCTTGGTCTTGGATTGCATGGTTGATACCACCTTAAAGTCTGTCTCGGAATATTGGTAATCCGGGCTGTTGTAATCCCGCCGGATTGACGTCGAAATGCCGCTTAAAGGCGACAAGTGTGCGCGTCAAGACCCGGGATATTACTCCTTTGTATCAGGCCGAAACTCGAATGCCATTCAACAAAAGCTTGAAAACCGCCCATTTTTTTGTAAAAAACGTGTGGTTACTAGCGAAAACCCTATTCTCGCCGAATGCCATTCGGCAGCCGGCGCCCCCTCATGTCCTGGCCGATAGCGCCACGCCCAGGTATTGGCCGTAAGCGCTTTCGGTCAGGCGGAACCAGGGCATCTCGCTGTCGCGAAAGCCCATGTAACTGTCGTGTATTGCCTTGAACCGAGCGTCTTTCGCGCTCAAGTCCTTGTAGACCTGCTGCGTGGTCTCGAAAGCCACATCCATGATGGATCGCGGGAATGTGCGCACTTGCGCGCCGTTCGCCGTCAACTGGGCCAGCGCACGCGGATTTTGGGCGTCGTAGCGCGCGGTCGTGGCGGCATGCGCGGCCATCGCCGCGGCTTCCACCACCGCCTGATAGTTCTTGGGCAGCTTGCTCCAGGCCTCGTCGTTGATATAGAGCGAAAGCTGTTCGCCGCCGGCCCACCAGCCGGGTGCGTAGTAATACTTAGCTACCTTATTCAGGCCGAGCTTGCCGTCGTCATAGGCGCCAGCTCCCGCCACGGCCTGCAGGCCGTCCTTCTCGAAGGCCTCGGCTAGCTTGGCCGGGTCCCCCTGCTGCGGGGCCACGCCCATGCGGGCCAACACGTCGCCGGCCAGGCCGCCCACGCGCATCTTCAGGTCTTTCAGATCGCCAGCCCGCTTGATTTCCTTGATGTACCAGCCACCCATCTGGGCGCCGGTATTGCCGAGCGGGAAATTGATGATCTTTTCGGGTTTGAAGAGCTCGCGGGTCAAGCGCAGGCCGTCGCCCTCGCTCATCCACGCGTTCATCTGGCGCGCGTTCAGCCCGAACGGCACCGCGGCATCGAAACAGAAGGCGGGATTCTTGGCGTAGTAGAGGCGGGAAGAGACATGGCCGCACTCCACCTTCTTGGTGGACACGGCTTCCATCAGATCGGCGGCGGCGACGATCTCACCGTCCGGGTAGTGGCGGATGTTGAACTTGCCGCCCGTGGCTTCCGACACGAACTTGCAGAAACTTTCGGCGGCGCCGACGCGCAGGTCCAGGGCGCTGGGAAAACCAGAGGAAAGGCGCCAGCTCAGCGACGGCATCTCCTGCGCGAACGCGGGCGCGCTGACGGCAGCTCCGGTTGCGACGGCGCCGAGACCGGCGTGCTTCAAGAATGAACGTCGTTGCATCTCTTTGCTCCTTACAGCAACACCCGGGACTTCGAGCAATACCCGCCGGATATTACACGCTGGCAGGGGCCGAAATCGCTAGAGGAATTCCCGAGCAGGTAAGGGATTGCAATGCACGAGCGTAGGCGCCGATGGCGCAAGCGGCGGCGCGCGGGCCGCCGCTTGGGACGGGATCAGGTCCCGGCGATCGCCATTTGCTCGATGAGGATCGAGCCGGTGGTCTTGGTGCCGCGCGAGACAGTGTCCGCGCCGATCGCGACGATCTGCTGGAACATGTCCGCCAGGTTGCCGGCAATGGTGATTTCCTGGACCGCATGCTGGATCTTGCCGTTTTCGACCCAGTAGCCGAATGCGCCGCGCGAGTAGTCGCCGGTGACGTAGTTGACGCCTTGGCCGATCAGCTCGGTGACGAGAAAGCCCGTGCCCAGCTTCTTCAGCATGGCTTCGAAGTCGTCGCCGCGCCGGGTCAGCGTGGAGCTGAACACCAGATTGTGCGAGCCGCCGGCGTTGCCGGTGGTGGTCATGCCCAGCTTGCGGGCGGTGTAGGAAGACAGGAAATACCCTTCCAGCACGCCGGCCGACACCACGTTGCGGCGGCGCGTGCGCACGCCCTCGTCGTCAAAGGGCGAACTGCCCATGGCGCCGGGGATGTGCGGATCTTCGGTCAGGTTGATGTGCTTGGGGAAAATGGACTTGCCCAGCGAGTCCAGCAGGAAGCTGGCCTTGCGGTACAGCGCGCCGCCGTTGACGGCCTGCGTCAGGGCGCCGACCAGCCCCAGCGCCAGCGGCGCCTCGAACAGGACGGGGAACTTGCCGGTGCGGATACGGCGGGCCGACAGGCGCGACAGCGTGCGTTCGGCGGCGTAGCGTCCGATGGCCTCGGGCGACGCCAGCTTGGCCGGATCGCGCTCGGACGTGTACCAGTAATCGCGCTGCATGCCGTTGCCGCGGCCCGCGATGGGCGCGACGGACAGGCTGTGGCGCGAGTACGGATAGCCGCCCAGGAAGCCGCGCGTGTTGCCCATCACGAACTGGCCTTCGTAGGTGCCGACGGTGGCGCCGTCGGTATTGGTGATGCGCGGATCGACGTCGCGGGCGGCGCGTTCGGCGCGCAGCGCCAGCTCGGCCGCTTCCTCGGTGGACACGCTCCAGGCGCGATGCAGGTCCAGATCGGGAAATTCGGTGGCCAGTTGATCGGCATCGGGCAGGCCGGCGGCCGGGTCGGCGGCGGTGTGGCGGGCGATGTGCCAGGCGGCTTCGACGGTCTGGCGCAGCGCCGCTTCGGAAAAGTCGGAGGTCGAGGCGGAGCCGCGGCTCTGGCCGGCGTAGACCGTCAGGTCCAGGGCGCGGTCGCGGGTCTGCTCAACGGTTTCGATGTCGTTCTTGCGTACCGAGACCGACAGCCCCAGGCTTTCCGAGACTTCCGCGGCGGCGTCGGAAGCGCCGATCTGGCGCGCGTAAGCAAGGGTTTGTTCGACGAGTTCGGAAAAACGCGCGTGATTCGCCGCCAGCGGCAAGGAAGAGGAGGATTTAACCATTGCAGTCCAATTTGCAGAGACGGTTATCATAGCCAAGTCTGTCATTGCGCAGTTTTCCATGAATTCCCATCCCGAAGAAGAATCCGTCGACGACGGTTACGACGAGAACGGCTACGACCGTCCCAGCAAGTCCCAGGTCAAGCGTGAAATGCACGCCTTGCTGGACCTGGGCAAGCAGCTGATCGATCTGTCCCCCGAACGCCTCAAGCAACTGCCGCTGGCGGAGCGCCTCTATGAGGCCATCCGCACGGCGCAGCGCACCACCGGCCGCGAGGGCCTGCGCCGCCAGGTCCACTTCGTGGGCAAGCTGATGCGCGACGCGCCCGCCGATGAAATCCGCGCCCAGCTCGATGTCTGGGAGAACGGTTCGCGCGAGGAAACCGCCGCCATGCACCGGCTCGAGACGCTGCGTGATCGTCTGCTGGACGACGATGACGCGCTGACCAAGCTGCTGGCCAACAACCCGCAGGCGGATGTGCAGCAATTGCGGACGCTGATCCGCGCCGCCCGCAAGGAAAGGCTCGGCAACGCCTCGCTGCTGCAAGGCCAGGAACCGCAAAAAAAGCACTACCGGGCGCTATTCCAGGCGCTGAAAACCCTTACCCTCTGATCCCGCCGTCATGAACGCTCCGACCGACCTGCTCGATTGCATCGAGATCGAAACCGCTCCCAACCCCACGCATGCCGTGATCTGGCTGCACGGCCTGGGCGCCGACGGCAACGACTTCGCGCCGATCGTGCCGGAACTGGACCTGCCGGCCGGCAAGGGCGTGCGGTTCGTGTTCCCGAACGCACCGGTGCAACGCGTGACGATCAACAACGGCATGGCGATGCGCTCCTGGTACGACATCCTGGTGATGGACCTGGTGCGCGTCGAAGACGCCAAGGGCATCCGCGCATCCGAAGCCGCAGTCCATAAGCTGATCGCGCGCGAGAACGCCCGCGGCATCCCCACGTCGAACATCGTGCTGGCAGGTTTCTCGCAAGGCAGCGCCATGACCCTGCACACGGGCCTGCGGCTGCCGGAAAAACTGGCGGGCATGATGGCGCTGTCGGGCTATCTGCCTCTGGTGGATACCGCCGAAGCCGAACGCAACGAGGCCAACAAGGCCACCCCCATCTTCATGGCCCACGGCCAATACGATCCGGTGGTGTCGCTGGCGCGCGCGGAAGCCTCGCTGGCGGAACTGAAGCGCCTGGGTTACGACGTGCGCTGGCGCACGTATCCGATGCCGCATTCGGTTTGCGCCGAGGAAGTGGCGGACATCTCGGCATTCCTGAACGAAGTCCTGGTCTAGGACGGGTTGCGGCCTAGGGACGATGACGGGCTGCGCGCAACGCGCGGTCCGTGTTCCTGGCCGATGGGCGCGGCATGGCGCGGCGCCTAAGATGGGTGGGACTCCCCATCGGCAGAAAAAACCATTTTGTATACCAACTGGTATTCCAGCCTTGAATTGTCAGGGCTCACATTGGCCGCGTCCATAGAGAAAAACGCCAACTTCAAAATGCTTGTCGCCCATTTGTATTGAATATAGTATTCGATCCAAGCCTTACCGGCCCGGGCAACCATCGTTCGGGCTTCCCTGTTGTTGTAGTCGATCAATCCCATTGGCCGTGTCGCGCCAGATTTCGGCGTGGCATCAAGACGCAGGAGAAAGTCCCGTGAAGACCTTGCCATTGCCCCGTCTGGCAGGCGCGGCGCTACTCGCGCTGATTGCCCCCCTGGCCGCCCAGGCCGAAGCCCTGAATCCCCCCGTGAAGGTCCGCTACGAAGAGGTGGTGCGATCCATCCTCTACGTGCCCAAGTATGTCGCGCTGTCGCAGGGCTACTTCAAGGACGCCGGGCTGGACGTGTCCATGAAGACCTCGCAGGGAACCGACAAGGGCATGACCGCCCTGCTGTCGGGCAGCGCCGACATCGTGCTGATCGGCCCCGAGGCGTCAATCTATGTGCAGAACAGCGAATCGCCGGTCAAGCCGAAGATCTTCGCCGGCTTGACGGCCACCGACGGATTTTTCCTGCTGGCGCGCAAGCCGGTCGAGAAATTCGACTGGTCCATGCTCAAGGGCAAGGAGGTCATCGGCTTTCGCCCGGGGTCCAATCCCATCGTTTTCCTGGAGACCGCGCTGCGCAAGCACGGACTGGATCCCCAGAAGGACGTGAAGCTGCTGAACAACATCGGCATCCCGGCCCGCGCGGGCGCATGGATGGCCGGCCAGGGCGAGTACGGCATCTTCCTGGAACCCGAGGCCGGCGAACTGGTGCGCAACGGCAAGGGCCATATCGTGGCCTCGGTGGGCCATGAGGTCGGCCAGGTGGATTACACGGTCTTCACCGCCACCGACAAGTACATCCGCGACAACCCCAAGGTCATCCAGGCCTGGACCGACGTAGTGGCGCGCGCCGAAAAATACGTGAAGGACACGCCCGCGGCCACGCTGGCGCCGCAGATCATGACCTTCTTCCCCGGCATGGACCAGGGCGCGGTGACGGAGGCCATCGACCGCTATAAGCAGTACCAGATCTGGAAGACGTCCCCGCTGGTCACGGCGCAAGCCATGAACCAGTTGCAGGACATGCTCATCGCCAGCGCGGTCATGAAGGACAGCGCCCGCGTGAAGTACGAGGACGTGGTGGTGACCGATTTCGCCAAGAAGGCCCAATGATGGGAGCCGCCGTCCACAACCTGAAGCCGGCAGCGGCCACGGCCAAGATCGAGCTGCGCGACGTCTGCCTGTCTTACTTCACGCCCGAGGGCGAGACCGAAGCGCTGTCGAACGTGTCGTTCACGCTGGCGCCGGGCGAATTCGTCAGCCTGATCGGGCAAAGCGGCTGTGGCAAGAGCACGCTGCTGTCGCTGATCGCCGGCCTGATCCCGCCCACGTCGGGCGCGGTGATGGTCGACGGCCACGCCGTGACCCGCCCCAATGCGCGCATTGGCTATATGCTGCAGCAGGACTACCTGTTCGAATGGCGCACCATCCTGGACAACGTGATGCTGGGCGCCGAGATCCAGGGGCGGCGCGATGCGCGCAGCGAGGCGCGCGCCGTGCATCTGCTGGAAAAGTGCGGACTGGGCGCCTTCCTGTCGCATACGCCGCGCCAATTGTCGGGCGGCATGCGCCAGCGCGCGGCGCTGGCCCGCACGCTGGTGACCGAGCCCGACGTGATCCTGCTGGACGAGCCCTTCTCGGCGCTGGATTCGCAGACCCGGCTGGCGATCTCCGACGAGGTCGTGGACATCCTGCGCCGCGAGGGCAAGACGGTGGTGCTGGTCACGCACGATATCGGCGAGGCCATCACCATGACGGACCGCGTCATCGTGCTGTCGCGCCGGCCCGGCCGCCTGAAAAGCCAGTACCGCATCCACTATGGCGACGGCGCCCGGCCGACGCCCTTCCAGGCGCGCTCGCGTCCGGAATTCAATACCTACTTCAAACAGCTCTGGGACGAGCTGGACGTCCATGTGGAGGGTTGAGCCATGAACGCCCCGATTGCCAACACCGTCCCGCTGCGCGCCGTGCCCGGCCCCAGCGGAAAATACCTGGACTACCTGCGGCGCGACCGCGCGCGCCGCCGCAACATCCGCGTAGCGCAGGCGCTGCTGCTGGCGGTCTTCCTGTGCGCCTGGGAAATCCTGCCGCGCATGCACATCCTGAACCCGCTGCTGACCAGCTATCCCAGCGCGCTGTGGCCCACGTTCATCGAACTCTGGAACCACGGCAGCCTGGGCAAGCACGTCATGACCACCCTGTCGGCCACGCTGGTGGGCTTCACGCTGAGCATGGCGATCGGCATCGTGGTGGCCGCCGCGCTGTGGTGGTCCGACTTCCTCTACAAGGTGCTGGATCCGTTCCTGGTGGTGGCCAACGCCATGCCCAAGATCGCCTTCGTGCCCATCTTCTATCTGTGGCTGGGCTCGGACTACGCGGTGTACGGCATGGCGGTGGCCATCGCCGTGTTCGTGACCATCATGGTGGTGTATGCGGGCTTCCGGGGCATCGACCTGAACAAGGTGAAGCTGGCCCACACCTTCGGCGCCAGCCGCTGGCAGGTGCTGGTCAAGGTAGTGCTGCCGGGCAGCGTACCCACGCTGATCGCGGCCGTGAAGATGAACATCGGGCTGGCGCTGGTGGGGGTCATCGTGGGCGAGTTCCAGTCGGCGGACTCCGGGCTGGGCTTTCTGATCATGAATGGCAGCCAGGTGTTCAAGCTGAACATCGTCATGACCGCCATCGCAATGCTGGCGCTGATTTCCAGCGTCATGTACCTGATCGTCTATCGCATCGAAGCCGCCGTGGCGCGGCGCTACGGATAAGGGGGCAGCATGGAATTCCCGCAATGGGTAAAGGATCGCGTCGTGGCGCGCCAGGGCTGCCTGCATCCCTATGACGAACTGCCCGCCGCCCGCACGGCGGTGATCGTGGTGGACATGCAGCAGTACTTCACGCTGCCGGGCTATCAGGGCGAATGCGCGCCGGCGCGCGAGATCATCGCCCCCATCAACCGCCTGTGCGATGCGGTGCGCGATGCCGGCGGCGTCATCGTCTGGGTGCAGACGGCGTCCGACAACGCCGATGTGTTCTGGTCGCATCACCACGGGGTGATGCTGACGCCGGAGCGCAGCGCGCGGCGCCTGGAAACGCTGCGCCGCGATTCACCGGGCTTTGCGCTGCATCAGGACCTGCACGCGCGCGACACGGACCTGCGCGTGGTCAAGCGCTTCTACAGCGCGATGGCGCCCGGTTCGTCCGAACTGGAGCCGCTGCTGCGCGGCCTGGGCGTGGACACGCTGTTGATCGCCGGCACGGTCACCAACGTGTGCTGCGAATCCACCGCGCGCGACGCGATGATGCGGGACTTCCGGACCATCATGGTGGACGATGCGCTGGCGGCGGTGACGCCCGCCGAGCACGAACACGCCCTGCACGGCTGGATGCTGTTCTTCGGCGATGTGCTGTCGGTGGATGAAGCGGCCGCGCGGCTGACACCCGCGCAGCCGGCCCGCAAGACCGCCTGACAGCGGCCGGCCTGGCCCCCCGTGGGGCTCAGGCCAGATTCAGCCAGACCCGGCGCATCGTCGGGTCTTCGGGGTCCGCGTCGTTGGTGAAGCCCAGGCTGGTCATCAGCGCCAGCATGGGGCGGTTGGTCGACAGCACCAGGCCATCGATGTATTCCAGCCCCTGCTCGCGCGCGGCGTCGATCAGCGCCGTCATGAGCTGACGGCCCAGGCCGCGCCGCTGCCAGTCGTCGCCAATCACCAGCGCGTATTCCGCCCCCCGGCCGTCGGGGTTGCGCAGGTAGTGCGCAAAACCCACGAGCACTTCGCGCGGATGCCCGCGATTGGCCGGGTTGGGTACCTGCGTGGCCGCCACGAGGGCCAGTTCCCGGTGGTAGTCCACCTGGGTGTAGCGCGACACCATGCGCGGCGTGAGCTCGCGCATCATCGACACGAAGCGCATATAGCGCGACCGTTCCGACAGGCCGCGGATGAATTCCTGCAGGGCCTCGCCGTCTTCGGGGCGGATGGGCCGCAGCACCCACGGGATGCCGTCATCGAAGCGCCGCACCTGCACCAGCCGCGCCGGATAAGGGTGGATCGCCATGTGCGGATAGCCCGCCGTCTGCGGGGATTCGCAGCCCGGCGTCTCGGTCAGCGTCATGCGCAGGCCGCCGGCGCGCAGATGGGTTTCGCCCGCGTAGAGCGGATCGATGTCCAGGGATTCGATGTCGGGCAGTTCCGAGACCAGCTCGGACACCAGCACCAGCGCCTGCTGCAGCGCTTCGGCGGCCATGTGGCCGATGCGCGGCGCCAGCACGCGCCGCCACAGCCGGCTGCGTTCGATGAGCTGGCGCGCCAGATAGCCATTGAGCGGCGGCAGGTCCATGCCGCGGTCCGCCAGCGACAGCACCGCGTCCGGCCCGCCCGCGCCGAAGCGGATGACCGGACCGAACTGCGGATCGCGCCGCACGCGGATCGCCATGGGGCGGGATTCGGTCCCGGCGGGCGCCACGGCCGGCGGCAGGTCGCTCAGCGGCACATAGAACAAGGCCAGCAAGGTGCGGATTTCGGAGGTGTTCAGTTCGCGCCGGCAGTCGGCGCGCACGCGCGCAAGGATCTCGCGCGCGGCCGCCAGGTCCGGCACATGGCCGGCGGGGTCGGGCGGCTGGGTCTGCAGCAGCAATTGCTGGTTGTAGTGGTGCGACGCCAGCACGCCGAAGGCGTCCGCGGCCGACTCGGGCGTGCGAAACGCCGACGTGCCCGCATCGTCCAGCATGCGCCGCAGCGGGCGCATGCCGGCATCGCCCATGAAGCAGGTCACCACCGGCTTCTTGGCGCTGGGCGCGATCTGCGCCAGTTCGCGCGCGACGGCCGGCATGTCGGCGAGCGCGTCAGGTGCCAGCAGCACCAGCACCCCGTCCACGCCGGCGTCGTCCAGCACGGACTCCAGGATGGCGCGGATGCGGTCGGGCGTCATCGGCATGTAGGTGATGACCGGATTGGCGGTGGCCGCGTCCGGTTCCAGCATCGCCGCCAGCGCGCGCTGCGTGGCGGGCGCCAGTTCGGCGCGCAGCACGGCGGCGTCGGGGCCGATCAGGTCCATGGCCAGTTGCGGAGGCCCGCTGCCGTTGGAGATCAGCGCCACGCGGCGGCCCTTTGGGCGCCGCGTGTAGCCCAGCACCTTCACTGCCGAGAAGAGCTGCACGAAGTAGCGCACGCGGACGGCGCCGGCACGGCGCAGGGCGGCGTCGAAGATGGCGTCGGCGCTGTCGGCATCGGAACGGCCGGCCTTCAGCACGATGACGGGCTTGATGCTGGCCGCGGCGCGCAACGTGCTCATGAATTCGCGCGCGGGACCCACGTCTTCGAGGTACAGCACGATGCTGTCCGTGCGCGGATCGCTGGCCAGGTAGTCCAGCAGCTTCGCCAGGCCCACCACCGCCTCGTCGCCCAGCGACACCGCGGTGGAAAAGCCGATATGCACGTCTTCGGCCCAGTCCATGACCGCGGCCATGATGGAGCGGGACTGCGCCACCAGCGCCACGCGGCCCGCGCGCGCCAGCACCGGGTGCTGGCTGAAGTTCAGGCCGGCATGGGGCCGCTGCGCGCCGAACGAGCGCGGGCCCAGCAACTCGCAACGGTTTTCCTCGGCCCAGGCGCGGCACAGCGCCAGCGTGCCGCGCGGATACGGATCGGGCAATTCGTGGGGCAGGAGGATCACCGAGCGGGGCGACAGCGGCGACAGCCGGCGCAGCGTTTCCGGCAGGACAGCGGGCGACACGCAAACCAGGGCCAGATCAGGCCGTTCGCCCGCCGCCAGGCCCTGCAGGCTGCCGGGCAGCTCGGGCGCGGCGCCGGGCTCGGGGGTGACGATCGTGGTTTTCGCCTTCAGCGCGGGCGACAGGGACCCCGCCGCCGGCAGGGGCCGGTCGGCCACGATCACCAGCGAACCGGGTTCGAACATGGGCGCAAGAGCGTGTCGAAGCATAGGAAGGGTGGGCCGGAGCCTGTTTGCACTGATCTAAAATACCGTTCATCGTAACAAGACAACCCTGCCGTCCGCTTGACGCGGACACTGCCCGACGCCGTTTTGTGGCGCCGCAGCCGCTATCATTGCCACCTATGACTTCCAACGCCCCCTCCCCCATTCGTACCCGTTTCGCGCCTTCGCCCACGGGCTTCCTGCACCTGGGCGGCGCGCGCACCGCGCTGTTCTCCTGGGCCTTCGCGCGCCACCATCAAGGCACCTTCGTGCTGCGCATCGAAGACACGGATGTCGAACGCTCCACGCCGGAAGCGGTGCAGGCCATCCTGGACAGCATGGAGTGGCTGGGCATGCAGCCCGACGAAGGCCCCTTCTACCAGATGCAGCGCATGGACCGCTACCGCGAGGTGGTGGCGCAGATGCTGGCCGCCGGCACCGCGTACCACTGCTACAGCTCGCCCGAGGAAGTCGAAGCCATGCGCGAGGCCGCCCGCGCGCGCGGCGACAAGCCGCGCTACGACGGCACCTGGCGCCCGGAATCCGGCAAGACGCTGCCCGCCATTCCCGAAGGCCGCAAACCCGTCGTGCGCTTCAAGAATCCCCAAGAAGGCGCCACGGCCTGGAACGACATGGTCAAGGGCACGATCAGCTTCGACAACACGGAACTCGACGACCTGATCATCGCGCGCCCGGACGGCACGCCCACCTACAATTTCTGCGTCGTGGTCGACGACTGGGACATGGGCATCACCCACGTCCTGCGCGGCGATGACCACGTCAACAACACGCCGCGCCAGATCAACATCCTGCGCGCGCTGGGCGCCACCCTGCCCGAATACGGCCACGTGCCGATGATCCTGGGCCCGGACGGCGAAAAGCTGTCCAAGCGCCACGGCGCGGTCAACGTCATGGAATACGACAACGAGGGCTACCTGCCCGAGGCCATGATCAACTACCTGGCGCGCCTGGGCTGGAGCCACGGCGACGACGAGCTCTTCACCCGCGAGCAACTCGTGTCCTGGTTCGACACCAAGCACCTGTCCAAGTCCGCCTCGCAGTGGGACCCCAAGAAGCTGAACTGGGTCAATGCCCACTACATCAAGCAGATGGACAACGCCGAGCTGGCCGAGCGCGTGGCGCCCCGCGTGGCGAACCGCGGCGGCCACCCCGAGAAAATCGACCTCCCGGGCGTCATGGGCCTGCTCAAGGACCGCGCCGAAACGCTGGAGCAATTGGCCGACGGCGCCATGCTCTTCTGCGCCGAGTTCAAGTCCGCGCCGGCCGAACTGACCGAGCAGCACCTGACCGCGCCCGCCCGCGAAGCGCTGGCGGACTTCGCGCAGCGTGCTCGGGACACCGACTGGACCCGCGAGGCCTTGTCGGCCCTGATCAAGACGGTGCTGGCCGATCGCGGCCTGAAGATGCCGCAACTGGCCATCCCGCTGCGCGTGGCGGTCACCGGCCAGACCCAGACCCCTGCCGTGGACGCGGTGCTGGCCCTGCTGGGCAAGGAAACCGTGCTCAAGCGCCTGGCCGCCATCTAAGGGGCGCGATCCAAGCCTTCCCGAACGAGGGCCTTGCTCACGACGTGTGAGCAAGGCCCTCGGTGCTTTCAGACGTGCCGTCCCGCATCAACCCTGCTGGATCGCCGCCCGCGCTTTCAGCGCCCGCGCGAAGAAGGCGCCCAGCAGCGGCAGCAGCACGGCCGATCCGCCAAACAGCGCCGCCGCGCCGATCTCATCCACCACCGCGCCCGCCAAGGCCACGCCCGCCGCCTGCCCCATGAACAGGCAGGACGCGAACCACGCCACCGCCGTGCCGCGCGCCGACGGCACCATCTGCGTCGCATTCGTCTGCAGGGTCGCGTGCAGCAGGTAATAGCCGAAACCGGCCAGCACGCTGGCCAGCAGGCTCCACATCCAGACCGGCCCCAGCAGGTACGACAGGAACGCCACGCCCAGCACCAGCCCGCCCGCGATGGCCAGGCCGCGCTCGCCCAGGCGCTTGAGGATGCGTCCGGCCACCACCGTGTAGGCCAGCCCGCCCACCGCATAGACCGCCACCAGCGCGCCGGCGGCAGTCAGCGAGATATCGAAGCGCTCATGCAGATACGAAGGCGCGAAGGCCAGCGCGCCGAACACCAGCAGGCCTTCGACGAAGACGGTCGCCAGCACCACGCGCGCCCAGGGCGTTCCCAGCACCAGCCTGGCTTGCGCCACGAAGCCCTGCCGGACGGCGTTGGGGTCGACCTGGGCAAAGCCCGCCGCCCGCTGGCGCCGCACCTCAAGGTGCAGCAGCGCGCCCACGATCAGGTAACCGGCCACCAGCGCGGCAAAGGCCCAGCGCCAGCCCACCGTGTCCGCGAACAGCCCGCCGGCCAGTTGGCCCGCCGACATGCCCAGGATGGTGCCGGTCAGAAAGCGCGCCAGCGTGGCCTGCCGGCGTTCGTAAGGGACGTTGTCGCCGATCCAGGCCATGGATAGCGGCACGATGCCGGCTCCGGCGGCGCCCGACAGGATGCGGAAGAACACCAGCACATCCAGCGACTGGGCCATCACCGCGCCCGCGCTGCCCAGCGCGCACGCCACCGTGGCCACGCTGACGACGCGGAACTTGCCGTAGCGGTCGCCCATCGGACCGAAGAACATCTGCAGCACCCCGTAGGCCACGGCGAACGCCGTCACCACCCGCGCGGCCTGGCCGGTGGTGGTGCCGAATTCCGCCGCGAGCTGCGGCAACATGGGATCACAGATACGGAAAGCGCTGGCGCTGACGAAGGCGGCCAGGGCAAGCAGCGCGATCGCGCGTGCTTCAGAGGACATGGCGGGCATGGGAAACCGGCGGCGGGTCGAAAGTCGAAGCCCGCACCTTACCGCAGCCCGGCGCCCTTGGTGTAGCCGCCGGGCGAAATGTCCGCCCGGCGCAACGCTCAGTAAGCCAGGCGGTAACCCGTGGGCATGCGGCGCGCGGTCAGAACGAAGCCGCCGTTCTTCAGTTCGCGCAGCGTCAGCTTGGACCGCTCGACCTTTTCAACGCGATAGCGGTTCAGGTAGATCGGGTCGTTGGCATCCACCGGTTCACCGGCGGATTTGGTGGTACGCATCGTGTAGACGCCGTCCGCCACGCTCCAGCAGCCGGTCTCGCGCAGCGCGGGACGCGTCTTGCGGCCGATCTTGAGCAGGGTTTCGTAGGCCATCGTGCCGTCGGCCGACAAGACGATCAGCGATTGCAGATCGCCGCTGACGTCGCGCGGCCGCGAGTTCGACAACCAGGTGCCGATCATGGGATCGCCGGCTTTGGCGGGCTCGCATGCCACCGGCTTGGGCGGTTCCGCGGGCTGGGCCTCGGTAATGGTGGCGGGCTTCCTGGCGGCGCAGCCGGCCAGGATCAGAATGGCGCAGGCAATGCCGGCCGAACGCAAATACACACTGCTCATGACTTCCTCAACACGTCTGTCGACGCGCCGCGCCGATCGCACCGGCACGCCCTTCGCGCAACAGACATCAGGCACTCTAATGAGCCGCCTGGGAAGAATCAACGACGATCCGCGCCGTGTGCAATTGCGCAACAGTCCACCGCCGCCGCCGCGTGGAATACGGGCGGAAACCGCAAAAATGCGTTGGTTTCAAGCGACAGTGCGCCGCCCCATGACCGCCTTGGCGCGCAGCATTTCCTCCATGCGCGCCGCGGCCGGCGACAAGCTGCGCCCGGCCAGGCGGGTAAGGCCCAGCTCGCGCTCGATACGCGGCCGGGACAAGGGCACGAACGCCAGTCCGGGCGAGTCCGGCGGCACGCCCAGGCGCGCCAGCACCGTGACGCCCACGCCCCGCTCCAGCATGGCCAGCAGCGACATCATGTTGGAGACGAACACCTGACGGTCCAGCATGAAGGCGGCTTGCGGATACCCCGCGAGCTGGCGATGCGCCATGGTGCCGACCAGGGGCAGGTCCGCGATCTCGCGCCAGGTCACCGACTTGCGGCCGGCCAGCGGATGGCCGCGATGGCAGACCAGTCCGAAGGCATCGCGCAGCAGGGGTTCGAATGACAGGCGGCGGTCCCGCGACACCGGGCTGCACACGCCCAGCTCCACCTCGCCCGACAGCACCATGCGCTCGACGCCCTCGGAGTTGTCGTCGAACAGGCGCAGCGACACCGCGGGGTAGCGATCGCGGTACGTCGCCACCAGCTCAGGCAGCCAGTGCGTGGCCACCGTTGCGACCGACGCCATCGCCAGGGTGCCGGCGCCGTTGCTGGCCAGGCCCGACAGCGCGCCGGCCACGCGATCGTGGTGTTCGACCAGTTCGCGCGCCAAGGGCAGGCAGTCCTGGCCAAAGCGCGTCAGCGTGTTGCGGTTGCCGCGTTCGAACAGGGGCTGCCCCAGGCGCTGCTCCATTTCTCGGATGGACAGGGACAGCGCGGGCTGCGAGCGGAAGGCCCGGGCGGCGGCCGCGCGGAAGCTGCGCAGTTCCGCCACCAGCAGGAAGTGCCGGTAGTGCGCGATGGACAGGTCGGGGAGCGGGCGCATGGATCTGACTGATTAGAGATACTTATCGAATCATATGAAAAATAAAGTTTTCTGATCATAGGACCGCTTTTAAGATGGCCGCAACATGATCACAGCCATTTCGCCCCCCCACCCCGGTCCCGCCACGGATCCGCTGGATTTCAGCCTGGCCGACCGGCTGCCCGCCCGCGCTGCCGGCCATGGCCGCCTGCTGATCGGCGCGGCGCCGCAAGACCGCGGGCCCGGCCTGCTGTTCGTGCCGGGCGCCTATCACGGCGCCTGGTGCTACGCGCACTATCTGGATTACTTCGCGCGCGCCGGCCTGGCCTGCGCGGCGCTGGACATGCGCGGCCATGGCGCGCTGCCGCAGGACGCTTCGTTTTCCTCCGTAACGATCGCGGACCTGGGCGAGGACGTGGCAAGCGCGATCGATGCGCTGGAGGGCCCCACCGTCGTCGTGGGACACAGCATGGGCGCTCTGCCCGCACTGCTGGCAGCCTGCCATCGGCCGGTGGCGGGCGTGGTGCTGATGGCGCCCTCGCCGCCCGGCGACCTGCCCGGCGCGCTGGCGCTGCCCCCCGTCCCCGGCGGCACGCCGCGCCTCCCACCGTCCGCCACGGAGATCCGCGCGCGCTTTCTGGCGACCACGCCCGACCGCGACGTCCGCGCGGTGGCGCGGCGCCTGTGCGCCGAAAGCCCGCAAGTGCTGAACGACCGTTACCTGCTGCGGGTGGCGGTCGCCGGTGCGTCGGTCACCGCGCCGGGCCTGTGCCTGGAAGCCGGACTGGACACGCATGACAGGCATCCGCCCGGACAGGACCAGGCGATCGCGCGCCGCTACGGCTTTTCGCACGCCGTTCTTGCCGGCCAGCCGCACTGCATGATGTATGCCGACGATTGGCAGATCAGCGCCGCCGCCATTCTGGACTGGCATCGCGGGCGCTTCGGCTGACCCCCATCACCATGACAACGACAACGATAACGACGCGCGCCCGCGCACCCAGGAGACAGACATGCCCATTCCCCACTTGCTTCGCCCGGCGCTTGCCGGCGCCAGCCTGCTGCTTGCCGCCGCGTCGCACGCCGCCGGCTGGCCCGAAAAACCCGTAACGATCATCGTACCGTCCGCGGCCGGCGGCGCGGCCGACCTGACCGCCAGGACCTTTGCCCAGTACCTGGGCGAAAAGACCGGCCAGACGGTAATCGTCGAAGACCGCCCCGGCGCCGGCGGCATAGTCGGCACCAATGCCAGCAAGAACGCGGCGGCGGACGGCTACACCTTCCTGCTGTCCACGAACTCCACCCATTCGGCCAACCAGTACCTGTACAAGAGCCTGCCCTACGACGCGCAAAAGGACTTCCAGCAGGTCGGCATGCTGGGCACGTTCGGCACCGTGGGCGTCGTATCGCCGGACAGCCCGTACCGCACCGTGCCCGACCTGGTGGATTACGCCAAAAAACATCCCGGCGCCGTCTTCTTCGGCTACTACAGCTCGTCCTCGCAGGTGCCGTCCGAACTCTTCAAGCAGCGCGCCGGCATCAACGTCACCGGCGCGGCCTACAAGAACATCACGCAGATCATCACCGATCTGCGCGGCAAGCAGATCGGCTTCGCCTTCGTCGACTACCTGACCGCGATGGGCCAGATCGACGGCAAGGGCCTCATCCCCATCGCCGTTACCGGCGCCCGCCAGCACGAGGCATGGCCCAGCGTGCCGACCATGGCCACCTACTATCCTGATTTCGTCGTGGCGGGCTGGCTCGGATTGTCGGCGCCCGCCCGCACGCCCCCGGAGATCGTGGCCAAGATGAATGCCTACATGCAGGCGGCGGTGAAGGACGAGGCCACGGCGAACAAGCTGCGCGCCCTGGGCCTGACCCCGGAATCGATGGACGTGGCGCGCTTTGACGCCTTCGTGAAGGAAGACACCGAGCGCTGGAAGGAATGGATCCGGATCGCGGGAATCCAGCCCCAGTAAGCCGCCCGGCGGCGATCCGTCCCTATCGCCGCGGCGCGTCCCCTATCCGCGCTCTCTATATATAGAGGCGCGTTCCGCTTTACAGCGGCAGGCGCTGCTCGTGCTTGATCTCGCGCAGCGCCACGATCGTGCGGGTCTGGCGGATGCCCGGCATATTGAACAGGAACCGGTGCAGGAAGCGGTCATAGGCTTCCGGGCTTTCCACCAGGATCTTCAACAGGAAGTCCGAATCGCCGGTCACCGCATAGCATTCCAGGATCTCTGGCGCATCGCGCACCGACCGCTCGAAGTTCTCGACCGTGTTGGCGGAATGCCGCTCAAGGCTGATCTGCGCAAACATGCAGCCCAGCCCGACCTTGCTGCGGTCCACCTGGGCGCTGTAGCCCTGGATGACCCCGCTGGCCTCCATCGCCTTCACCCGCCGCCATACCGGCGCGGCGGACAGGCCAACTTTCTCGGAAAGCTGCTGTGCCGAGGCGCGCCCGTCCTCCTGCAAGGCCTTGAGGATGCCGATATCGGTCTTATCCATCTCTTTGTCTCCTGGTTTTTATCGATCACGAAACGTTCATTGCGAATTATAGGGATAGCACGATCCAAAAACGCAATAAACCTGATGCCTCGCGAACCTATCATGGTGCGAACACCAGGAGCATTCGATATGGACGGTACTCCCGCCGCCGACCCCCAGCTTGACCTCGAGTATCAGCTCGCCGACAACCTCACCCGGGAATCCGGGCGCATCTTCATGACGGGCACCCAGGCCTTGGTGCGCATCATGCTGACCCAGCGCAGGGTCGACCGCGAACGCGGCCTGAACACCGCCGGTTTCGTGTCGGGATACCGAGGCTCGCCGTTGGGCGGCGTGGACATGGCCATGTGGAAGGCGCAGAAGGCGCTGGACGCCAATCAGATCTCGTTCCTGCCCGGCATCAACGAAGACATGGCCGCCACCGCCGTCATGGGCACTCAGCAGGCCGGCGTGCGCGCCGACCGCAACGTCGACGGCGTATTTGCCATGTGGTACGGCAAGGGGCCGGGCGTGGACCGCGCGGGCGACGCGCTGCATCACGGCAACGCCGCCGGCGCCTCGCGCCATGGCGGCGTGCTGGTGGTGGTGGGCGACGATCACACGGCGGTCTCGTCGTCGATTCCGCACGCCAGCGAAGCATCGCTGATCGGCTGGCAGATGCCCATCGTGCATCCCACGTCGATCGACGAATACGAAACCTTCGCGCTGTGGGGCTGGGCCCTGTCGCGCTACGCGGGCACCTGGGTAGCCTTCAAGGCCGTGTCCGAAACCATCGAAAGCGGACACTCGTTCACGCCCGCCGCGATCCAGTCCTATGACATGCCGGCGGACCCGGACCTGCCGCCCGAGTCGCTGGAGTATTCGGCGCGCGATTTCCTGTCGCTGGCCGTCGAGGCGCGCATGAATCTGCGCATGAAGGCGGTTGCCGCGTTCGCGCGCCGCCACAGCATCGACAAACTGACCTGTCCCGCGCCCAAGGCCGCCGTGGGCATCGTCACGGTCGGCAAGGCGCACCTGGACACCATGGAGGCGCTGTCGCGCCTGGGCGTGGACACCGTCACGGCCAACGCGCCCGTGCGCATCTACAAGCCCGGCCTGACCTGGCCGATGGACACCGGCCGCCTGCTGGATTTCGCGCGCGGCCTGTCGCACATCCTCGTGATCGAGGAAAAGGGCGCGGTCGTCGAAAGCCAGATCAAGGACCTGCTGTTCAACCTGCCGGAGCGCCCCTCGGTCACCGGAAAGAAGGGCTTCGACGGCGAACCGATGGTGCCGTCGGCCGGCCAGTTGCGCCCGTCGCTGCTGGCGCAGCCGCTGGCCGGCTGGCTCGCGCGCGCGGCCGGGCTGCCGCTGGGCCGCGACCTGTCCGCCTTCGAATGCCAGGCCCCGTTGTCCAACGACGCCGACGGCATGCGTCGCCGGCCGTATTTCTGTTCGGGCTGTCCGCACAGCACGTCGACCAAGGTGCCGGAGGGCAGCCAGGCGCTGTCCGGCGTGGGCTGCCACTACATGGCCGCCTGGATGGACCGCGACACGGGCGGCCTGACGCAGATGGGCGGCGAAGGCGTCGACTGGATCGGCCTGTCCCGCTACACCAAGATGCCGCACATCTTCCAGAACATGGGGGAAGGCACCTACTACCACTCCGGCTACCTGGCCATACGCCAGGCGGTGGCCGCGCGCGCCAACATCACCTACAAGATCCTCTTCAACGACGCGGTCGCGATGACGGGCGGGCAGCCGGTCGACGGACCGATCTCGGTACCGCAAATCTGCCAGCAATTGCGCGGCGAGAACGTGGCGCGCATCGTCGTCACCAGCGACGAGCCCGAAAAATACCAGGGCGTGGACCTGGGCCCGGACATCAAGGTGCATCACCGCCGCGACCTGGACGCGCTGCAGCGCGAGCTGCGCGAGATTTCCGGCGTGACGGTGCTGATCCATGATCAGACCTGCGCGGCCGAGAAGCGCCGCCGCCGCAAGAAGAACCAGTTTCCGGACCCGGCACGCCGCATGCTGATCAACAGCGCGGTCTGCGAAGGCTGCGGGGATTGCGGCGTGCAGTCCAACTGCCTGTCGGTGGTGCCGCTGGAAACGCCCTATGGCCGCAAGCGCGCGATCGACCAGTCCAGTTGCAACAAGGACTATTCCTGCGCGGAAGGGTTCTGCCCCAGCTTCGTGTCCGTCATGGGCGGCAAGCCCAGGAAAAGCGCCGCGCCCAAGGCCGACCAGGAACGCCTGCAGCGCCTGATCGAAGCGTTGCCGCAACCCGACCTGCCCGCCCTGGACCACCCCTACCGCCTGCTGGTCGCGGGCATGGGCGGCACCGGCGTCATCACCATCGGCGCCATCGTGTCGATGGCGGCGCACCTGGAAGGCCTGTCGGCCGCGGTGCTGGACCTGACCGGCCTGGCGCAAAAGGGCGGCACCGTCGTCAGCCACATCCGGCTGGCGCCCGCCGGCGCGTCCCCCGGCCCCGTGCGCCTGGACTGGCAGCAGGCCGACGCGGCCATCCTGTGCGATCCGGTGGCCGCCGTGGCGCCGGACTCGCTGGGCGCGCTGCGCCGCGGCCACACGCAGGTCACGGTCAACACCTATGTGGCGCCCGTCTCGGAATTCACGCGCAACCCCGACGCGGCCATGCGCCCCGAAGCGCTGCTGGCCAAGATCCGCCATGCGGCGGGCGACTCGCACACCGCGGCCATCGACGCGCATGAGGCCGCGCTGGCGCTGTTCGGCGACAGCATCCTGTCGAACATGTTCATGCTGGGCTACGCCTGGCAGCGCGGCGGCGTGCCGCTGTCGCAAGCCGCCATCAACCGCGCCATCGAACTCAATGGCGTGGCGGTGGCGGCCAATCGCGCCGCGTTCGACAGCGGCCGCCTGGCGGCGCAGCAGCCCGACGCGCTGGAAGGCGCGCTGCGCCCGCGCGCCCAGGTGGTGCAACTGCACGTGCCCGAGACATTCGATCGCGCCGTGGCGCGCCGGGTCGAGGATCTGACGGCCTACCAGAATGCGGCCTATGCCCGGGAGTACCAGGTTGTGGTCGATGCCGTCGCGGCCCGCGAACGCGAATTGGCGCCCGACGCCAAGACCCCGCGGCTGGCGATGGCGGTGGCGCGCGGCCTGTTCAAGCTCATGGCCTACAAGGACGAATACGAAGTGGCCCGGCTCTATACGGGTGCATCGTTCCAGGCGCAATTGCAGGGCCAGTTCGAGGGCGACTACAGCCTGCGTTTCCATATGGCGCCGCCCATCTTCGCCCGCAAGGACCCGCGCACCGGCGTGCCCCGCAAGATGACGCTGGGTCCGCGCACCATGACCGCCCTGAAATTGCTGACCCGCCTGAAGGGCCTGCGCGGCACCTGGTTCGATCCTTTCGGCCACACCGCCGAGCGCAAGATGGAACGCGCGCTGGTCCAGGAGTATCGTCAGACCATAGACCAACTGCTTGCCGGGTTGACCCGCGACAAGCTCGCGCAAGCGGCTACAATCGCCGCCCTGGCAGAGACCATACGCGGCTTTGGGCACGTGAAGACGGCCAACGTCGAGAAGTATCGGACGGAATCGGGCAGATTGATGCAGAGCTATACGGCGCCTGCCCCGCGCGACATGCCCCTGCGGAAAACCGCATAAACAGCCGCTCTGAGCGTCACTGTCCTGGGCGCGCCTTACTGGGCGCGCCTAGTGCATTTGGTTACAATCTTTTGTGGGATTCGTCTTATCTTCTTCTTGTCCCTGTAAACCTCGATCACTAGAATTAGTGTCCAACGAGGGGTGCTACACTATATGTTGTGGTCGCCTAAGCGCTGATTCCCGTCGGCCACGCCTTTTGGACTAGACCGTCCAAGCGTTGCGACCCCCCTTAAAAGATCCAATTTCGTACCTGACATGACGTCGTCATGTCGCTATCTACGCGCTTTTTCGCACAGGAGCTTCCATGCAGACTACGATCGCCTCTGTGACCCGGCCTTCGGCCGTGCCGCCCTCGCAAACCGATTCCCCTGCCGACGCCAATGGCGGGCAATGGGCCAGCTACAACATCATCCGCCGCAATGGTTCGGTGGTCGGGTTCGAACCCAGCAAGATCGCCATCGCCATGACCAAGGCCTTCCTGGCCGTCAACGGTGGACAGGGCGCCGCGTCCGCTCGCGTTCGCGAACTGGTCGAGACGCTGACCGGCCAAGCCGTCAACGCCCTGGTGCGCAACCGCCCCAATGGCGGCACCTTCCATATTGAAGACATCCAGGACCAGGTCGAACTGGCGCTGATGCGCTCGGGCGAGCATGACGTTGCCCGCGCCTACGTGCTGTACCGCGAGAAGCGCACGCAGGAACGCGCCGCCGCTGCAGCAGCCGAAGGCCAGCAAAAGTCCGCCGCCGCCCCGCAGGAACACGTGCTGAACGTGACCGACGCCGGCGTGCGCCGTCCGCTGGACCTGGCAGAACTGCGCGCCACGATCGTCGCCGCCGGTGAAGGCCTGTCTGAATTCATCGACGCCGAAGCCATCCTGAAGGAAACGGTCAAGAACCTGTACGACGGCATCCCCGTCGACGAAGTGTTCAAGTCCGCCATCCTGTCAGCGCGCGCGCTGGTGGAAAAGGACCCGGCCTACAGCCAGGTCACCGCACGACTGCTGCTGCACACGATCCGCAAGGAAGTCCTGGGCGAGGAAGTCTCGCAGGACGGCATGGGCGCACGCTACGCCGAATACTTCCCGGCCTTCATCGCCCGCGGCATCGAAGGTGGCCTGCTGTCGCCCGAACTCGCCAACTATGACCTGACCAAGCTGGGCCACGCGCTGAACGCCAAGCGCGACCTGCAATTTGGCTACCTCGGCCTGCAGACGCTGTACGACCGCTACTTCCTGCACATCCGCGGCACCCGCATCGAACTGCCGCAGGTGTTCTTCATGCGCGTGGCCATGGGCCTGGCGCTGCGCGAGACCAACCGCGAAACGCGCGCCATCGAGTTCTACGAGATCCTGTCCTCGTTCGACTTCATGAGCTCGACGCCCACGCTGTTCAACTCGGGCACGCTGCACTCGCAACTGTCGTCGTGCTACCTCACCACCGTCTCCGACGACCTGGAAGGCATCTACGACGCCATCAAGGAAAACGCGCTGCTGGCCAAGTACGCCGGCGGCCTGGGCAACGACTGGACCCCGGTTCGCGCGCTGCGCAGCCACATCAAGGGCACCAACGGCGAAAGCCAGGGCGTCGTCCCGTTCCTGAAGGTCGTCAACGACACCGCCGTGGCGGTGAACCAGGGCGGCAAGCGCAAGGGCGCGGTCTGCACCTACCTGGAATCGTGGCACCTGGACATCGAAGAATTCCTGGAACTGCGCAAGAACACCGGCGACGAGCGCCGCCGCACGCACGACATGAACACGGCGAACTGGATTCCCGACCTGTTCATGAAGCGCGTCATGGAAGCCGGCGAATGGACGCTGTTCTCGCCCTCCGACTGCCCCGACCTGCACGACAAGGTCGGCCGCGCCTTCGAAGAAGCCTATGTGGGCTATGAAGCCCGCGTCGCCAGCGGCGAACTCAAGCTCTTCAAGAAGATGCCGGCGCTGACGCTGTGGCGCAAGATGCTGTCGATGCTGTTCGAAACCGGCCATCCGTGGATCACGTTCAAGGATCCTTGCAACATCCGTTCGCCGCAGCAGCACGTGGGCGTCGTGCACAGCTCGAACCTGTGCACCGAGATCACGCTGAACACGAACGAATCCGAAATCGCCGTGTGCAACCTGGGTTCCGTGAACCTGGTCGCGCACATGAAGCCTGCCGCCGGCGGCGGTTTCGAGCTCGACCACGACAAGATCAAGCGCACGGTGAGCATCGCCATGCGCATGCTCGACAACGTGATCGACATCAACTATTACGCCGTCGACAAGGCCCGCAACTCCAACGCGCGCCATCGTCCGGTGGGCATGGGCATCATGGGCTTCCAGGATTGCCTGCAGATGATGCGCGTGCCGTACGCGTCGCAAGCCGCGGTTGAATTCGCCGACCGCTCGATGGAAGCCGTGTGCTATCACGCCTACTCCGCGTCGAGCCTGCTCGCCGAAGAACGCGGCCGTTATCAATCGTATGAAGGCTCGCTGTGGTCGCGCGGCATCTTGCCGCAAGACACATTGAAGATGCTGCGCGATGAACGCGGTGGTCATGTCGAGGTCGATGAGTCGAGCACGCTTGATTGGGATACGTTGCGCGCGCGCATCAAACAACATGGCATGCGCAACTCCAATTGCGTCGCAATCGCCCCAACCGCAACTATTTCCAATATCATTGGCGTATCTGCGTGCATCGAACCTACTTTCCAGAACTTGTACGTCAAATCGAATCTCTCCGGCGAGTTCACGGTCGTTAACGATTACCTCGTGCGTGACCTGAAGAAACTCGGTCTCTGGGACGAAGTCATGGTCGCCGACCTCAAGTACTTCGACGGCAGCCTGTCCCGCATCGATCGCGTACCTTCCGAACTCCGCGAACTCTACGCCACCGCGTTCGAAGTCGAACCGAGCTGGCTGGTTGAATGCGCGTCGCGCCGCCAGAAGTGGATCGATCAGGCTCAGTCGCTGAACATCTACATGGCCGGCGCATCGGGCAAGAAGCTGGATGACACCTACAAGCTGGCATGGACGCGTGGCCTGAAGACCACGTACTACCTGCGTACCCTTGGCGCCACCAGCGCCGAGAAGTCCACGGGCCGCGGCGGCGAATTGAACGCCGTCAACGCCAGCGGCCAATCCACGGCTTCGTCCGTGGCCGCAGCACCTGTTTTGCCGGAACCCGAAGTTCTCGGGGCGGTTTGCACCATGCGGCCGGGTGACCCCGGCTTCGAAGAGTGCGAAGCCTGCCAATAACCGCCTCCGGAGAATGAATCATGATTAATTGGGAAGACGACACCATCGCAACGCAACCTGCACAATCCCCCGCACCCGCGGCGGGTGGGCAGGCTGCGCCCGAAGTCCGGGCGGCGACCGGTGTATTCGGCGACACCGCCATGCCCACGCCTGCCGCGCCTGAACACGCGGCCGGCCTGGCCGCCAGCGGTGCAGCCACCTCGCAGCGCGTCAAGGTTGCCGACAAGCGCATCATCAACGGCCAGACGGACGTCAACCAGCTTGTGCCCTTCAAGTACAAGTGGGCTTGGGAAAAGTACCTGGCGACTTGCGCCAACCACTGGATGCCGCAAGAGATCAACATGTCGCGCGACATCGCCCTCTGGAAGAACCCGAACGGGCTCACCGAGGACGAGCGCCGCATCGTCAAGCGCAACCTGGGTTTCTTCGTCACGGCCGACTCGCTGGCCGCGAACAACATCGTGCTGGGCACCTACCGCCACATCACGGCGCCTGAATGCCGCCAGTTCCTGCTGCGCCAGGCATTCGAAGAAGCCATCCACACGCACGCCTATCAATACATCGTCGAAAGCCTGGACCTGGACGAAGCCGAGATCTTCAACGCTTACAACGAAGTTCCGTCCATCCGCGCCAAAGACGAGTTCCTGATCCCGTTCATCGACGCGATCGCGGACCCCAACTTCAAGACGGGCACGCCCGAAGCCGACCAGACGCTGCTGAAGTCGCTGATCGTCTTCGCTTGCCTCATGGAAGGCCTGTTCTTCTACGTTGGCTTCACGCAGATCCTGGCGCTTGGCCGCCAGAACAAGATGACCGGCGCTGCAGAGCAGTACATGTACATCCTTCGCGATGAGTCCATGCACTGCAACTTCGGCATCGATCTGATCAACACCGTCAAACTGGAAAATCCGCATCTGTGGACGCCGGAATTTCGCGAAGAAATTCGAGAACTCTTCCGCAAAGCGGTCGAACTCGAATACGCTTACGCCGAAGACACGATGCCGCGCGGCGTGTTGGGCTTGAACGCACCTATGTTCAAATCCTACCTGCGCTTCATCGCCAACCGTCGTTGCCAGCAAATCGGTATCGAACCTCTGTACCCGCAGGAAGAAAATCCCTTCCCGTGGATGGCGGAAATGATCGACCTTAAAAAGGAACGCAACTTTTTTGAAACTCGCGTGATCGAATACCAAACCGGTGGCACGCTGAGCTGGGAGTAACGCAGTTCGTCATCAAGCCCGGCGCGGGCACGCTCTCTCTCTATAGAATGAGCGTCGCGTTCGCGACAGGCTTGATGACGGTCTCCCCGGTCAGGGTGTTTTCGAACACGTAGAACAAGCGGTCGGCGGTCTGTGATCAGACTGCCTACCGGCGCCATTTGAAATGGCTCGCGCCAAAGGAGCGGGGGCCATATCAAATGGCTGTGCCGAATTCATTAGCGCAAACCGTAGTAGCTGTTGCTCGCACAGAACAGCGGCATGCGCCGATGAATAGCCCGGGCACGGCTCGCCTTGTTGGCGAACCGGGGCACGGGTTTAAGTTCTGGGACCCCTGAACCTAAGGAGCATGACCATGGCAACAGCCAAGAAAGCCGTAAAGAAAGCAGCGGTGAAGAAGCCCGCCGCCAAGAAGGCAGTAGCGAAGAAGGCCGCCCCGGCCAAGAAAGCTGCCGTCAAGAAGGTAGCCGTCAAGAAAGTCGCTGCAGCCAAGAAGCCGGCAGTGAAGAAGGTTGCCGCCAAGAAGCCGGCAGCCAAGAAGGTCGTCGCCAAGAAAGCGGTAGCCAAGAAGGCCGTCGCCAAGAAGGCAGTAGCCAAGAAGGTTGTCGCCAAGAAGGCGGTAGCCAAGAAAGCCGTAGCCAAGAAGGCCGTCGCCAAGAAGGTTGTCGCCAAGAAAGCGGTAGCCAAGAAGGCCGTTGCCAAGAAGGCTGTAGCCAAGAAGGCTCCCGCCGCCAAGAAAGCGGTTGCCAAGAAGGCCGTTGCCAAGAAGGCTGTAGCCAAGAAGGCTCCCGCCGCCAAGAAGGCCGTTGCCAAGAAGGCGCCTGCCGCCAAGAAAGCGGTTGCCAAGAAGGCCGTAGCCAAGAAGGCCCCGGCTGCCAAGAAGGCTCCCGCCGCCAAGAAGCCTGCCGCCGCAAAGCCGGCTGCTGCCGCCAAGAAGCCTGCTGCTGCGAAGAAGCCTGCCGCGAAGAAAGCCGCTCCGAAGAAGCCCGCAACGCCGCCGACCACGGCCGCTGCCCCGGGCGCGAAGACCGCGCTGAATCCCGCTGCGTCGTGGCCGTTCCCGACGGGTGGCCGTCCCTAATCAGGACGGTACGAAGCGTTAGCTTCACCAGAGCCGCCTGGCCTTGGCCGGGCGGCTTTTTTGCGCCGGTCATCCTGACGGCTGAGCACTGTCCCATCGACAGCAAACCTCCAAGCTATTTTTACCCTTGAGCGTGCGACAATTGACTCCTCTTTTTTGGGGTGATCGCATCCATGCTCGGTGAAATCTTCCGCTTCCTTCTCGAAATCGTGTTCACGCTGTTTGGCGCGGCGCTGATTGCCCGCGCCTGGATGCACGCAATACGGCTGCACGCCTTCAATCCCCTGGCGCGCGCGATCTATCAGGCCACCAACTGGCTGGTGATACCGTTGCGCAAGATCATCCCCGCAGGCAACAAGATCGATTGGACCAGCCTGGTCGCCGCATGGCTTGCCGCCCTGATCTACCTGGTGCTGGTCTGGCTGGTGGCGATCGGCGCACTGATTCCCGCCGCGCTCCTGCCCGCCGCAATGGGATCGGCATTGATCATGACCGCCAAATGGGCCCTGAACCTGGTGGTGTGGCTGACGCTGATCCAGGCGGTGCTGTCCTGGGTCAACCCGACGGCTCCCATGATGCCGCTGCTGCAATCGCTGACCGCGCCGATGCTCGACCCTATCCGCCGCATCCTGCCGCGCACGACGATCGACTTCTCGCCGCTGGTGCTGCTGATCGTGGCCCAGGTTCTTTTGATGGTCCTGGCCCGCCTGAGCTACGGCATGATGGGCGTGTGAGGCACCGGGCGGGGCAACGCCCCGCCTTACACCGGAATGGCGGTGTAGATGTCGATCAGCTTCTTGCGATCGATCTTGTGATTGTTGGACATGGGCAGCGCCGGGCAGGCAACCAGCTCGGAAGGCACCATATAGGGCGGCAGGCGTTCGGCCAGCCGCTCTTTCCAACCCGCCAGCGCATCCGGCGCCAACAAGGCGGCCTCCTGGCCCCCCGCGCCAATCCCCGCCACGAAGCCTATCAGGCGCACGGCCGTGCCATCGGGCCGGCGCAGCACGGCGCAGGCGCTGCCTTCCACGCCCGGCAGGCTGTGCAGGGCCTCGTCGATTTCGGCTAGTTCGATGCGGTAGCCGTTCAGCTTGATCTGGTCATCCATCCGCCCTCGGCAGAACAGCAGCCCCCCCTCCTCCATCAGCCCAAGATCGCCGGTGCGAAAGGCACGGCGTCCGTCGGCATAGGTGTAGAGCTTGGCCTCGTTCAGGTCGGCGCGGTTCAGATAACCGCGCATGACGTGATCGCCGACGATACAGATTTCGCCCTCGTCCACCAGCAGCACGCTGTCCGGCTTGGCGTGCCCCACGGGCAGCGGATCATGCGCCGCCAGCACCGCGTCCGTCACCTCGATCCAGGTGGTGGCGACCGTGGCCTCGGTCGGGCCGTAGGTATTCAGGATGACCGCGTCGGGGAAGCGCTGGCGCAGTTTCCTGGCCAACGCCGCCGGCAGGGGCTCGCCGCAAAACAGGAACGTGCGCAACGTCGGCAGCGCGCCGGGCGAGAAGTCGCGGTTTGCCAACTGCTGGTGCGCGAACGAGGGCGTGGATACCCACACCGTGACGCCGTGCCCGGCCAGGCGGGGGATCCACGCACCCGCCGTCGCGATCTGTTCACGCGCATTGAGCACGCAGCTACCGCCGGACGCCAGCGTGGCGAACACCTCGTACATGGACAAGTCGAAGCTGAACGGCGCCTGGTTCATGAACACAGGCGCATCGCCCAGGCCGAAGCTGCCCAGCATCCAGTCGCCCAGCAGGCCGACGCTTTCGCGTCCGATCTGCACGCCTTTCGGATCGCCGGTGCTGCCAGAGGTGAACATGACGTAAGCCAGGCCGCGCTCGGCCAGCGTGGCTCCCTCGCCCGCCGTGAAGCTGCCCGCCGCGGCGTCAAACACGGCCGCCGCGCGGACGATCTCCACGATGCGGCGCAGGCGCTCCGGCGGATAGATGGTGTCCACCGGGACGAACGGAGCGCCGATCAGCAGCGCGCCGACCATGGCGACAAAGAACGAGGCTTCCTTGTGGCCGTAGATGGCGACCGGCACATCCGGCGCGGCCCCGTGCTTGCGAGCCTCGTCGGCCCAGGCCTCTGCCTCGGCGCGCAATTGCGCCCAGGTCAGGCTGCGGTCGGCGGCGGCGATGGCCAGCGCGCCGGGGGCACGCTCGGAATCCACGAACTGGAAGGACTTCAGGTCGAAACGCATGCCGAAACTCCCGGCGTCAGATGGGACTGCGGCCGCTGAACACGTAAAGCGCCAGCGCGGCCAGGATCAAGGTGAGCACGCGCCCGAGAAAACGCATGACAGGCCGCGCAAGCAGGGCTTGCAGGCCAGGCCGGGTGCGCGAAGCGTTGATCAGCAGGTTGTGGGCAACCGAGTACGAACCGAACATCAGGCCGCTGACGATGTAATGCAGCGACAGGCCGTTCCATACGCCCATGGCCAGCAGGGTCGCGAATATGCCGATGTTCTGCGCCGCCATGCGGTGGCGCCCGAAGAACTTGGTTTTGCTCAATGCCTTGTAGATCGGCATGAACACCACGTCGCGCAGCCATTCGGACAGGCTGATGTGCCAACGCCGCCAGAAGTCCTGCGGATTCAGGGTGGCCAGGGGGTTGCGGAAGTTGATCGGCAGGGTGAAGCCGAACAGCATCCCGATGCCGATCGCCATCGTGGAGTACCCCGCGAAGTCGAAGAACAGGTAGGCGCTGTAGAGCGAGGCGTTCAGCGCCACGCCGGTGAACGAGTAGTCGTGCGCGTCCAGCGTCGCCAGGCCGTAACGCCAGATCAGCTCGGCCAGGCCGAACTTCTGGATGACGCCCAGCATGATGAGTTCCAGGCCGGTCAGCCAGGTATTCAGGTTCACGCCTTCATAGCCGCGCTTCAGATCCGCCTGGAACGCGCGCCAGCGGTACATGGGACCGGCCAGCAGCGTCAGCGGGAAGAACAGATAGATGAAGTAGTCCAGCGGCGACACGCGTTCGTTGCGCGGGGCGAACAACAGCACGTCGATGGCGCGGAAGGTGGCGAACGACAGGCCCAGCATCGCGCCCAGGTGCGACACGCCAGTCTTCACCAGCAGCAGCGGTGTCATGGTGATGATGACGGCCAGCCAGGTCGGGATGTAGTTGCGCCGCATCGCCCACAGCGCGCTGCCCGAAATGGCCAGCAGCGCTATCGGCTGATACGGACGCGCCCAGAACACCGCCATCCAGACGCCCAGGCAGATGACGCCGATGATGTGCCGGTAGCCGATGTGCAGCGGCATCCCGACGGAGCGGTACGCCAACAGGCCCAGGCCGCCGAACAGGGCGCCGCCAAAAAAGCTCAGACTTGCGAACAATTCCATGCCGCGCTCAGAACTGTTGATATTGGAATTCGACCTTGATCGGACCGCCGCTGCCCGTCGTGGGCTGCGCCTGAAGCACGAATACCAAGATCACCCCGAGATACAGGCACAAATGCCACAGGAACCGGCGCCCCCAGAGCATGCCCGCCTTGCGGGCTTCGGTTCCGTCGGCGGAACCGGCCTCCTTCGAGGCGTCGTTTCTAAAGAATTTCATCGGGAAAAGTACTCCGCAATGCCTTGGTCGGCCATCGCCCAGCCGAGTTCGGCCAGGTGCATGTCGTCGCGGACCATGCCGGGCTCGAAGGGAATGCTGTAGAGATCCAGGCAACCCATCCGATAGCGGGCGCACATGCCGGTGATGGCATCCACGACCGGATCGAAACGCTCGACGTCCAGGATCAGCTTGGGATTGAACGGCTGTATGACGAAGTAGGCCTTGACCTTGCGCTTTTGCAGCAAAGCCATCACGCGCGAGAGATCGCCCAGCTCGGTGCGGGTGATCGGGTCGACGTCGGCGAATTCGTTGCGGGCTGGCGAATACAGCGGCGCCAGGTATTGCTTGTAGTAGTCGTCCCGCACGTCGTAGGGGTTGTTGCCCCCCAGGCCGCGCTCGACCTCGCGCGCCTCATGGGTCAGCCGCCCCCATTGCCCGGAATTCAGGCGGGCGGACAGCGGCCACGACACGAAACGGTGCGCGGGCACGGACAGCTTGCTGCGTGGGCGGTCGGGCGCCGGCTCCCCGCGCGCATGCCACCACAGCGCCAGCTTGTCCTTCAGTTCGGAGACCTGGCCATTGGCGATGAGCCACAGCAAGCCCCAGTTGGCGTTGTCGCTGATCCAGGTCTGCATCTGCTCGCGGGTGCTGGGCTGGTCCCACAGGCGGTCCCATACCGGGCCCGTCACGTGCTCGGCGAACGCGCTGCGCGGCAACTGTCCGCCGGACGCGAACCAGGCGGGCGACACCATGATCACCAGCCGCGTATTCGGCGTAAGCGAATCCGCCACGGATTCCAGCACGCTGACAATGCCGTAGGACTGGAACATCGCGTGGCCATACGCCAGCGTGGGCACCTTCAGCTCTTGCGGGAAGAAGCGGTAAGGCACGAAGCGCAGGTCATGGCTGGACAGTTCCGACGAGCCAAGCACGACCAGCGTCCCGTCGCTCAGGGCGTTACCCAGGCGGTTCAGGTTGACGTGCTGGGTGCCCCAGTCCGGCCCCAGGTTGGGCAGGTAGTTGCTCTTGTCGGCGGCCACGGCCGTCGACGCGGGGTTCGCGACCCGGCTCAGCAGGTCATCCGCGCCGCAATACATGCCCACCGCCAAAGCCACCGCCGTCGCGGCAGCCGCGACGTGAGACAACAAGCGGGTATTACGAAGTATGGGCAGCGACATAGCCGGCAAGCACGCGGACCGACTGAAGATGTTCAGCGATTTCAGGAGCCGGGATGCTGCAGCCGTACTCGGACTCGACCGCCAGCGTGATATCCACGGCGGCGAGCGAATCGACCAGGCCGGTGGCAATCAGTTGCGTGTCGGGAGTGACTTTCTTCATGACGATCGACTCGACGATCTCGCCGATCTTGGTGTGGAGTTCTTGCTCGGTATGCATAGATAGTGCAGCGTAACGTTGCCGTGTCGGCAAAACATCCCCCGCCCCGGGATTCAGGACGTCGAGGATATAGAAAAAAGCTGAAACCCAACTGAAAAATCCCGGCTTTCGAAAGGACGCCAAGAAGCACTCGGTTACATTAAATCCGTAACCCGGCGTCGTCGCAATCATTGCACTTCGGCGTGCGGACCGCCATGAAACTTGTCGGGGAAATGGCGAGAAAACGCTGGGAAACGTAACGTCCGCGGGTAAATCCCGGGGCGCGCGTTGCGGCGGAGCGACAGATTCTTACGTATGCGCAAGCCCTGCCCGCTTCGTTCTTCGTGCCTTAGCGATCGGCTCGCGGCACGGGCCCGGGCGGCCGGCCAAAAAAAAGCCCGCTTGCGCGGGCTTTTTTTTACATCGGCGTGACCCGTGTCGGGCCTGCGCCGCTGATGACCTGGACACGCTGGCCCACGCTGACGGGCACATCCGCTTCCTGGGCGACGACGCGGGTTTCGCCGTTGTCGAGGCGCACCGTGATTTCAAGGCCGGAATTCCTGCCGGTCCGGTTTTCCACGGCGTTGCCGGCCAGAGCGCCCAGAATGACGCCGCCTACCGTGGCGATGGTGCGGCCCGTGCCGCCGCCGATGGCGTTACCCGCCACCCCGCCCAGGGCACCGCCTGCGACCATGCCGACGCCGCTGGACTTGTCGGTCTGGATGACGATGGGACGCACGCCCGTGACCGTGCCGGTGCGGACGATCTGCTCGCGCTGGGCCTGGTCAAAACTGTACACACCGCTAGATGCGCTGTGGTTTGCGCAGCCCCCCAGGACAGCCATCGACGTCACAACAGCCGCGATGGCCAGCCAGCGGCCAGTGCGCGGCGTCACCAGGGGAAAAGACTTTGCTTGATTCATTTGGACTCCTCGATCGGGCACTGCCGACGGTTGTTGATCATACTCCGCGGGAATACCCCGGCAAGCGCGCCAGCAACACACTGAAACGCACCGCCAGACCCTGCAAACACCCCGCGAAACAACGGGCTACAGCCCGTTGCTTATTGAAGATCTCACGCTGGTTCGACCGGTCCGACGGGCCTCGGTTCCCAAATGAATGCGGTGGCTCAGGCGGGCAGATGAATGCCGTAGGAGGCATGCAGCACGGCGTCGATCTCGGCGCGGGTGGGCGCGTGGTTTTGCGGACCGCGCGAGGCGATCTTGATCGCGCCCATGACGTTGCCCAGACGGCAGCTATCTTCCCAGCCCCAGCCGCTGGTCAGCCCATAAAGCAGGCCCCCGCGCTGCGCATCGCCGCAACCGGTCGGGTCCACCACCTGGGTGGCGCGCACGGGGGCGATCTGGATGCTCTTGCCGCCCGTGAGCAGGGTTGCGCCTTCGGCGCCGCGCGTCACCACCACGGCTTGCAGGGTGCTCGCGATATCGGCGACGCTGCGGCCGGTGCGCTGTTCGACCACGCCCGCTTCGTAGTCGTTGACGGTCAGCGCCTGGGCCAGCTTGAGCATGCGTTCGAGGTCGGCGCCGTCGAACAGCGGCATGGCCTGGCCCAGATCGAAGATGAAGGGGATGCCGCGTTTGTGCAGGCGTTCCGCGTGGGCGAACATGCCTTCCTTGGCGTCCGGCGCGACGATGGCCCAGGCCGCGTCGGCGTCGCTCAGGTCGTTGTCGGCCGCGAACGACATCGCGCCCGGGTGGAAGGCCGTGATCTGGTTATCGTCCAGGTCTGTGGTGATGAAGCACTGCGCCGTGAAGGTGTTGGGAATGGTCTTGACGCGGCTGACATCGATGCCCAGCGCGGACAGGCGCTCCATGTATTCGCCGGCGTCCTCGCCCACCGTCGCGACGGGCACGGGCCGGCCGCCCAGCAGGTTCATGTTGTAGGCGATGTTGCCCGAGCAGCCGCCGTATTCCTTGCGCATGCTGGGCACCAGGAACGACACGCTCAGCGAGTGGATGCGATCGGCAAGAATATGCTCTTTGAAGCGCCCTTCGAACACCGCGATGGTGTCAAACGCCATCGAGCCGCAAACCAGAACGGGAGTTGCCATGCTTGTCATCCTTTACGGGAAAAACTTATCGAGTTGATAGCCATTGACCTGGACACCGGTCACTTCAATGGGCACTGAAATCTTGAGCTCGCCGGCCGGGCCGAAGGGGCCGGCAAGCTGCGCGGGCGTCAGGTAGTTCTCGGGCATCAGCACCTTGCGCACGACCACGGTGTCCGACAGGTCGGTCAGGTCCAGCACCAGCGCGGGCCAATGCTGCGGCTTATCGTAGCGATTGCGCAGCACCAGGTTCAGCACCAGCCGGCTGCGGCCGTCGTCGATCGCGGCCGCGCCCGTCGGCGGCTGCAGGGACGACGAGGAAATCGCGATGCGTTCCAGGCGGCGGGCGTAGCCCACCGTGCATCCCAGCGGCTGGCAAACGGTTTCCAGAACCGGCCGCAGCGCCGGCACGGAATTGGCGATGTCGGTGCGATACGCATACAGCAGCTGCAAGCCGAACACGATCAGGCCGATCAGGCACGCGTAGCCCCACAGCTTGCGCCAGAGGCTGCGGCGTTCCTGCCGGTCCTGATCCAGGAACTCGGGCGGCGCCCGGCCGACGTCCGTGGCGCTGGAATAGCGGGTTCGGGCATCGCCCAGCACCGGCTCGCGGGCGCCTGCCGGATCAAATTCGTCTTCGCCTTGGTATTCGTCGTCGCGCTCTGTATCGCGCACATCGTCGTGCTGGCGGCTGGCGGCCCAATCGAAGACCGGTTCGCTGCCCCGCCCCGCGGCCCGGGGTTCGTCCCGGAACGCGGGCGGCGCGACGGGTGGCGCGACGGGCGCCGTCAGACGCGGTTCCGCCTCGCGGAAGAAAGTGTCGCCGCCCGCGTCGCCATCATCGGCGTCGTCGGCGTCTTGTTCGGGAAGGTCCGGATCGGGCTCGGCACGCCGGCGGATGTGGTCGCGGCCGCGCAGCACGGCGGGCGGAACCGCCGGGGCTTGCGGCGCGACGGGCTCGTCCTCCCAGGGCGCGATCATGCGCGGCTGCGCGGGTGCGGCCAGCACGGGCGCGCCGGCTGCCGAGACGGAGGATGGCAACGGCGCGCTGGCCGGCGCCGTCGGCGCGACGGGCGCGCCCGGTTCGGAAAGCAGGCAGGCTCGCCCGTCGAACACGGTCGAGCAGGCGCCGCAACGCACCAGGCCATTGCGGACCCGGAGCTGGTCGGGCACCACCTTGAACGAGGTGCCGCACTGCGGGCAACGGGTGGTCAGAGCCATGATGCGAGATCCTGCCGTCGCGCCGTTCAGGCTTTCTGGCCGTGCAGGCACACCCAGCCATCGCGCGCGCGCCAGACCGACATGGCGATCCAGGGCGCGTAGGCGGCGGCCACTTCCTCGGCCTGGCGTTCGAGCACGCCGGACAGCACCAGATGGCCGCCCGCGGCGACGCGGCCAGCCAGCATGGGCGCCAGTACTTTCAGCGGATTGGACAGGATGTTGGCGACGACCACTTCGAAGGTGCCGTCCGCCAGGGCGTCGGGCAACATGGCTTGAAGTTCGACGCGGTTGACCTCGGCGTTGAAGAGCGTGCTCTGCACCGCCTGGGCGTCGATATCCACCGCCTGGGTGGGCCCCGCGCCCAGCTTGCGCGCCGCGATGGCCAGGATGCCGGAGCCGCAACCGTAGTCGAGCAGGGTGGCGCCCGCGGGCAGCTCCGCTTCCAGCCACGCCAGGCACAGGTGCGTCGTGGGGTGGCTGCCCGTGCCGAAGGCCAGGCCAGGATCAAGCTCGATGTGGATGGCGCCGTCCTGCGTGGGGATGGCGGCGGGATCGAGGCCGGGAACCTCGGGGTTGTCGCGGTGCCAGCTAGGCACGATCCAGAGGCGTTCGGCGATATGGATGGGACCGAACTGCGACTGCGTCAGACGCACCCAATCGGCATCGGGCACGTCGCGCAGGCTCCAGCCGGCAAACACGGCCGGGTCCAGTTCGCCCGCCGCGGCGGCTTCTTCCATGATCTGCGTGGGATCGGCGCCATCGGGCAGCAAGGCGACGACAAGGTTGCGGTCCCAGGCCTGGACGTCGGGTTCCGTGCCCGGCTCGCCGAACAAGGGGCGCTCGACTTCGGTGCCCAGGTCGGCGTCCTCGACGGACACGGACAGCACGCCCGCCTCAAGCAAAGCGTCCGACAGAGCTTCGGCTTGTGCCTCTAGGCAGTGGAGCACGAGTTCACGCATGATTTTTCTTCCATCTGGCCAACGGGCCGCGGCATGTGCCGCGGCCCGATCGACCTAATACATAAAGACAAAACAAAAAAGGGCTCCCTGAGAGCCCGGATCGTTGGTCAGGGACGCTGCGCCAACTTGTTTTCCAGATAGTGGATGCTGGTGCCGCCTTCGATGAAGCGGGCATCCTGCAGCATTTCGCGATGCAGCGGAATGTTGGTGGAAATGCCTTCCACGACCATTTCCGACAGCGCGATACGCATGCGGGCCAGCGCCTGGTCGCGCGTATCGCCATAGGTAATGACCTTGGCGATCATCGAATCGTAGTTCGGCGGCACGAAATAGCCGTTGAACGCATGCGAGTCGATACGCACGCCGGGGCCGCCGGGCGTGTGCCAGTTGGTGATGCGGCCGGGGCTGGGCACAAAGCGGAACGGATCTTCCGCGTTGATGCGGCATTCGATCGCATGTCCCTTGAACGCGACGTCGCGCTGGCGCAAAGTGAACTTTTCGCCGGCGGCAATCAGGATCTGCTGCTGCACCAGGTCGATGCCGGTGATCAGTTCGGTCACCGGGTGTTCCACCTGGATGCGGGTGTTCATTTCAATGAAATAGAACTCGCCGTTTTCATACAGGAACTCGAACGTGCCGGCGCCGCGATAGCCCATCTTGCGGCAGGCGTCGGCGCAGCGGTCGCCGATGCGCTCGATCAGGCGCCGGGCGACGCCGGGAGCCGGCGCTTCTTCGATGACCTTCTGGTGGCGGCGCTGCATGGAGCAATCGCGTTCGCCCAGCCAGACGGCGTTGCGTCCGCCATCGGCCAACACCTGGATTTCAATATGGCGCGGGTTCTCGAGGAACTTCTCCATATAGACTTCCGGGTTGTTGAACGCGGCGCCCGCCTCGGAACGGGTCATGGTGACGGCATTCAGGAGCGCGGCCTCGGTGTACACCACGCGCATGCCGCGGCCACCGCCGCCGCCAGCCGCCTTGATGATGACCGGATAGCCGACTTCGCGCGCAATGCGAACGATTTCCTGCGGATCGTCGGGCAACGCGCCTTCGGAACCGGGCACCACCGGCACGCCGGCTTCGATCATGGCGCGCTTGGCGCTGACCTTGTCGCCCATCAGGCGGATGGTGTCGGGACGCGGGCCGATGAACACGAAGCCGCTTTTTTCGACGCGATCGGCGAAGTCGGCATTTTCGGACAAGAACCCGTAACCCGGGTGGATTGCCTCGGAATCCGTGACTTCGGCGGCCGAAATGATGGCCGGCATGTTCAGGTAGCTTTCACGCGACGGCGCGGGCCCGATGCACACGGATTCATCGGCCAGGCGCACGTACTTGGCTTCGCGGTCGGCCTCGGAGTGAACGACCACGGTTTTGATGCCCAGCTCGCGGCAGGCGCGCTGAATGCGCAGGGCGATTTCGCCCCGATTGGCGATCAGGATTTTTTCGAACATTTTCAGCTATCAGCCAATGACGAAGAGGGGTTGACCGTACTCGACGGGCTCACCGTTTTCGACCAGGATTTCTTTGATGACGCCGGACTTGTCGGCTTCGATTTCATTGAGCAGCTTCATGGCTTCAATGATGCACAGCGGGTCGCCTTCCTTGACGGTGGCGCCCACGTCGATGAACGGGGCTGCGCCCGGATTCGGCGAACGGTAGAACGTGCCGACCATCGGCGCCTTCACGACGTGGCCCTGAATGACCGGCGCGGCGGGCGCTGCCGCTGCAGCGGGCGCCGCGGCCACGGGCGCGGCGGGCACGCCGGCTTCGGGCTGGTGGTAGGCGACGGGCTGCAAGGTCTGCGAGAACTTGACGATTCTTACCTTGCCTTCGCCTTCGGTGATTTCCAGCTCGGCGATGCCCGATTCAGCCACCAGGTCGATCAGGGTTTTGAGTTTTCGAAGATCCATAGAGCTGCTTCCCGAGATAGTGTCGGCGGCGTCCCAGCGTGGGGTCCGCGCCGTATAAGATGTAAAAGCGATGAGTTTGGTGCGAGATCAGTGCCGCGCTGCGTAACGCAGAGCCGCCTCGTAGCCGTCCGCGCCCAGGCCGCAAATCAGGCCTTGCGCCAAGTCGGACAGATAAGAGTGATGCCTGAAGGGCTCTCGCTTATACAGATTGGACAAATGTACTTCAATAAATGGGATCGCGACCCCAGCCAGCGCATCGCGAATTGCGACGCTGGTGTGCGTATATGCCGCTGCGTTGATGATGATGAAGTCCGTGCCGTCTTGCCGGGCCGCCTGAATGCGGTCAACCAGCGCACCCTCGTGATTGCTTTGCCAGGCGGTCAGCCTGGCGCCCAATTCCCCCGCAAGCAACTCGAGACGCTCATTGATCTGGAGCAGCGTCAGACTGCCGTAGATATGAGGTTCCCGGGTGCCCAGCAGGTTCAGGTTCGGGCCATGCAATACCAGTATGTTTTGCGCCATGCGCTTGCCAGTGAGTGGATTGCCAATTGTTGGCAAAACAGCCGATAAACCAGCTTTTTACGCCAATTCATACTATTTGTCCAACAGACTTACGCCTTTAAACCGGATAGGGTCTTGTCCAGATCATCGGGCTGTATTTCGCCCAATATTTTCCGGTTAATTCCGCCATCTTCGTTGAAAACAATAGTAAAAGGCAGGCCACCGCTAGGGTTTCCCAGCTTCCGCAGGGTATCGATGGCACCCGCGCCGATTACCCACAAGGGGTAGGAAACCTGGACTTTCTCGGCAAATTTTTGCATGTTGGCCGCAGAATCCACCCCGATGCCGACAAATCGGACATTCGGGTATTTTTTCTGCAAGGCATCGAGCGCGGGCATTTCCTTTACGCACGGCGCGCACCAGGTTGCCCAGAAATTCACCACCATGGGCTGGCCTTTCCAATCGGCCAGCGAATGCGACGCGCCACTCAGGTCCGGAAGCTTCATCTGCACCAGCGCGGCGACAGGATCGCCGGCAGCCGGCGCAGCCGCGGGGGCTTCGGGTTTGCGGCCAAACAAGGTCAAGCCGCCCGCAACCGTGGCGGCCACCGCCACGCCGGCGGAAAGAAGTAGGCGTCGATTCATGGCGCGATCATAACCGTTGCGGACGTTTTTCGCCGCACAGGCCCAAGGCCCCGCCCCGTCGGCCCGCCCGCCCGCTATATATACAATGCAGGACAGGAGAGTTTTCAATGCACCTGCATATTCTTGGCATCTGCGGTACGTTCATGGGCGGCTTGGCGCTGATCGCGCGGGCGGCCGGCCACAAAGTCACCGGTTGCGACGCGGGGGTCTACCCCCCGATGAGCACGCAACTGTCCGAACAGGGCATCGCGCTGATCGAAGGGTTCGGCGCCGAACAACTGGCCCTCAAGCCAGACCTGTACGTCATCGGCAACGTGGTCAGCCGCGGCAACCCGCTGATGGAAGCCATACTGGAGTCCGGCGCGCGCTATGTATCTGGCCCGCAATGGCTGGGCGACAACATCCTGCCCGGCGCGCATGTGCTGGCGGTGGCGGGCACCCATGGCAAAACCACCACCAGCTCGATGCTGGCGTGGGTGCTGGAGGCCGCGGGCATGGCCCCCAACTTCCTGATCGGCGGCGTGGCGCAGGACCTGCACGTATCAGCGCGCTACGACCCGGCCCGCCGCCCCTTCGTGATCGAAGCGGATGAGTACGACACCGCGTTTTTCGATAAGCGGTCCAAGTTTGTCCACTATCGCCCCCGAACCGCCGTCCTGAACAACCTGGAATACGATCACGCCGACATCTTTCCCGATCTGGCCGCGATCGAAACCCAATTCCATCATCTGGTGCGCACGATACCTGGCTCGGGCCGCATCGTGCGACCCGCCCGCTCCGATGCACTGGACCGCGTGATTGCGCGCGGATGCTGGTCGGATACCGTCACGTTCGGCCCGGATGGCGCGTGGCAGGCCACCGCGCCGGACGCCGACGGCGCCTTTGGCGTGCGGCGCGGCGGCGTGGACGCCGGCACGGTGCGATGGAACCTCACGGGCGAGCACAACCGCATGAACGCGCTGGCGGCGTTGGCCGCGGCGGAGCATGCGGGCGTGCCGGTGGAACAGGGCATCGCCGCGCTGACGCGATTTGCCGGCGTGAAGCGCCGCATGGAGCTGCGCGGCACGGTCACCGGAATCAAGGTCTACGACGATTTCGCCCATCACCCCACCGCCATCGCCACCACGCTGGAAGGCCTGCGCCGCCAGGTCGGCCCGGCGCGTATCCTGGCTGTGCTGGAGCCGCGTTCCAATACGATGAAGCTTGGCACCATGGCGGCCCGCCTGCCGGATGCCCTGGCCGACGCCGACCTGGTGTTCTGCTTCGGCGCCCAGGGCGGCAAGCACGCGCTCGGGTGGAATCCCGCCGAGGTGCTGGCGCCTCTGGGCGACCGGGCTTCCAGCTACGACGACATCGGCGCGCTGGTGGATGCCGTCGCCGGCGCCGCCCGCCCGGGCGACCAGGTACTGGTCATGAGCAACGGCGGTTTCGGCGGCATACACGGCAAGCTGCTGGACGCCCTGCAGGCGCGCGGCTGATTTTTCGGCGGGTTCCAGCAACGCACGACGGGAACGGCAAGCAATGATCCTCTATCTACACGGTTTCCGTTCCTCGCCCGAGTCCTTCAAGGCCCGGATGATGGCCGACGCCATGGCCGGGCGCCGCCTGTCCGCGGACTGGGCCTGCCCGCAGTTGCCCGCCAGCCCCCGCGAAGCCATGGCGCTTGCCATGGGCATCGCCACGTCCCGGCTGGAGGGCTGCGCGGACCCGCGCAGCCTGACCGTGATCGGATCCTCGTTGGGCGGTTTCTACGCCACCTGGATCGCCGAGCAACTGGGCTGCAAGGCGGTGCTCCTGAATCCGGCGGTGCAGGCCGCCCGGGACCTCGCGACCCAGGTCGGCGAGCACCACATGTATCATTCCGACGCGCCGTTCGTTTTTTTGCCTGAATATGTGGACGAACTGGCCGCCATCCATGCCCCGCGCATCACGCTGCCCGACCGGTATTTCCTGGTGGCCGCGACCGGCGACGAGGTGCTGGACTGGCGTGAAATGCGCGATCGGTATGCCGGCTGCCGCCAGCGTATCGTGCAAGGCAGCGACCACGGTTTGTCCGATTTCGCGGAATGGATGCCCGAAGTGCTTGAATTCGCCCTTGGCGACAAGCAGGTTCGCCCTCAATAATCAGTATCAAACCTCAACTCTCTATATAGCTGCGCAAGGCGGCGCGTGCGCGCCGCCCAGGACGATCCCCACCATGTATGTGTTTTACGAAGACGACGGCAGCTTCAAGGCCGGCAACATCCTGTCCGAGACCGACGCCAGCCTTCAGGTGGAGTCGGACTCGGGCAAGCGCAGCAAGATCAAGCGCGCCAATACCCTGTTCAACTTCGCCGCGCCCGAACCGGCCGCGCTGATGAGCCAGGCGGCCGCCACCGCTGAATCGCTGGACCTGCAATTCCTGTGGGAATGCGCGCCCCAGGAAGAATTCGACTCGCCCGCCCTGGCCACAGACTACTTCGGACACGCCCCCACGCCCGTCGAACAGGCCGCGCTGCTGATGCGCCTGCACGGCGCGCCGGCGTACTTCCACCGCCGCGGCAAGGGCCGCTACCGTCCCGCCCCGCCTGACATCCTGGCCGCCGCGCTGGCCGCCCTGGACAAGAAGCAGCGCCAGGCCGAACAGCAGCAGGAATGGGTCGACGACATGGCCGCCGGCCGCCTGCCCGAACCCATCGCCCAGGCCGCCGAGTCGCTCCTGATCCGTCCGGACAAGAATTCGCAGCAATGGAAGGCGCTGGACGCCGCCTGCGCCAAGCTGGGCAAAAGCCCCGACCGTCTGCTGCTCGAACTGGGCGCCTGGCCGCATGCGCTGGCGCTGCACAAGCGCCGCTTCCTGGCGGTGAACTTCCCGCGAGGACTGGCCTTCCCCGACCTGGAACTGCCGCCCGTCGACCGCGAACTGCCGTTGTCGGACGCCGAGGTCTACTCGGTGGATGACGTCACGACCACCGAAATCGACGACGCGCTGTCCGTCACCACCCTGCCCGACGGCCGCCTGCGCGTCGGCATCCACGTGGCCGCGCCTGGCCTGACCGTCACCCGCGACAGCGAGTTCGACAAGCTGGCCCGCGCGCGCCTGTCCACGGTCTACATGCCGGGCGACAAGATCCCGATGCAGCCCGACAGCGTCATCAAGGCGTTTTCGCTGGACGCGGGCCGCGAAGTGCCCGTGCTGTCGCTGTACGTCGTGGCCGACCCGGAGACCGGCGAGGTCATCGAATCGGAAACGCGCCTGGAACGCATCGTCGTGCGCGAGAACCTGCGCCACAACATGCTGGACGCCCATGTCACCGAAGCCAGCCTGGCCGATCCGTCGGCGGAGCTGCCTTACGGCCACTGGCTGCGCCCCCTCTGGAAGCTGGCGCAGGCGCTGTCGGCGCAGCGCGAGAACGTGCGCGGCAAGCCGGAAAACAACTCACGGGTGGAATACAGCTTCTACCTGGACGGCAACCCCGACGACCCCGACACCACCGTGCGCCTGGTCCCGCGCCAGCGCAATGCGCCGCTGGACCGCATGGTGGCCGAATACATGATCCTGGCCAACAACCTGTGGGGCGGCTTGCTGAACCAGCATGGCGTGCCGGGCATCTACCGGTCGCAACAGGCGGGGCGCGTGCGCATGAGCACGCAGGCGCTGCCGCACGAGGCCATCGGCGTGCCGCAGTACGCCTGGAGCACGTCGCCGCTGCGCCGCTATGTCGACCTGGTCAATCAATGGCAACTGATCGCCGCGGTCGAGCACGGCGTGTCGGCGCGCCTGATCGCCCCCTTCAAGCCGCGCGACGCGGACCTGTTCGCCATCATCGGCGCCTTCGACGCGCAATACGCGGCCTGGGCCGAGTTCCAGAGCGCGATGGAACGCTACTGGTGCCTGCGCTGGCTGAAGCAGAACGGCGTGACCCGCACGGTGGCCCACGTCCTGCGCGACGATCTGGTGCGCTTTGCCAACGCGCCGCTGGTCACGCGGGTGGGCGGCATGCCGGAGCTGGAACGCGGCACGGCCGTCGAGATCGATATTCTGGGGATGGACGAGTTGTCCCTGGAACTGGATTGCCGGTATGTGGGGCAGGTGAAGGTTGAGGCTGCCGAGGACGCGGCGGCTTCTTGATCTTGCATGCGGTGCGGGCGCTCCCCGCACCGCCCTCTCCCCGTTAAACTCCCCCCAAAAGCCATAACAACCCGGGAGGAGCAAACATGCGCATTCTGCTGGTCGAGGACAACCTCGATCTGGGCGATGCCGTGGAGAGCAAGCTGCGCTCGGCCGGCCATAGCGTGCAGTGGGTGCGCGACGGTATGGCGGCGTCGCGCTGGGGGCTGGATGAAACCTGGGATGCCCTGGTCCTGGACATCAACCTGCCCGGCAAGGACGGCTTCACCATCATCCGCGAATTGCGCGCCGCCGGCCTGGAAGCGCCGGTGCTGGTGATGACCGCGCGCGCGGAAATCGAAGACAAGATCGACATGCTGGACCTCGGCGCGGACGACTATCTCGTCAAGCCCTTCGACCTGCGTGAACTGGAGGCTCGGCTGCGCGCGCTGTTGCGGCGCCCCGCCGGGCAGACCAGCAGCGTCACCCGCTACGGCAACCTCAGCCTGGATTTCGCCAACCGCAACGTTGAGCTCTCGGGCGCGCCACTGGAGTTGGGGCGGCGGGAATTCCGCCTGCTGGAGATCCTGGTTGGAAAACTGGGCCAGACCGTCGCCAAGGAACGCCTCATGAACCAACTGTTCGACCTGGACGACGGGTCGCTCAATGCGTTGGAACTGCTGATATCGCGGCTGCGCAGGAAGCTGGCGGGCGCCTCGATCGATATCGTCACTGTGCGCGGCGTCGGCTACCAGGCCCGCAGCCATGAGCATCCCTGAGAGCTTTTCCATCCGCCGGCGCATCTTCACGCTGGGCGTGCTGCTGCTGGCCTGCGCCCTGATCGGCCTGGTGTTCTTCCTGCGCGGCTACGCCCAGCGGGCCGCGGAGCAGGCCTTTGACCGGTTGCTGGCTGCCTCCGCGCTGACCATCGCCGGCTCAGTGCAGATCGAAGACAACAATGTCACGGTCGAACCGCCCGTATCGTCCCTGGCCATGCTGTCGGCGGGCGAGCGCGTGTTCTATGAAGCGCGCACATCCAATGGCCGCCTGATCACCGGCTACGCCGACCTGGCGCCCGGTTTGCCGCTAGCGCAATCCGCGACGCCCGTTTTCGCCTATCTGCACTATCACGGCGATCCCGTCCGCGTCGCCACCGTGGGGCGGCTGGTATCCGCCAGCCAGCACGCCGGCTGGGTCACCTTGCGGGTGGCCGAAACACTGGGCTCGCGCGAGGCCCTGGCCAGCGAGATCCTGGGACGCAGCGTGCTGCCGCTGGTCGTGGTGTCGCTGGTAGCGCTGGGCCTGCTGTGGTTCGGCGTGCAGCGCGCCTTCGCGCCGCTGGCCGTCGTCGAACGCGAATTGCGGCGCCGCGCGCCCGACGACCTGGCGCCCCTGGTCAAGCCCGTCCCGCGCGAAGTGCGGCGGCTGATCGAGGCGCTGAACGCATTCATGCAGCGGCTGTCCGGCACCATGGACACGCTGAACACGCTGGTGGCCGATGCGGCGCATCAGGTGCGCACCCCGCTGGCGTCGCTGCGCGCGCAGGCCGAGGTCGCGCTGGACGAGACCGATCCGCAACGGCTGCACGCAAGACTGGAACGTATCCACCTGAACGCCACGCATGCCAGCCAGTTGATCAACCAACTGCTGATGGACGCCACCATCACCCACCGCCTGGGCAAGGGTGCGCGAGTGCCCGTGGGCGTGGCGGAGACCATCAACGAGACGCGGCGCCGGATCGGTCCGCTGGACGCGCGGCGGCTGCGCATTGCGATCGCGCCGGAAGTCCGCCGCGCCCGGGTCAGCGGCGATCGCGTCGCCCTGCGGGAGATGCTGCGCAACCTGGTGGACAACGCCTTGCGCTACGCGCCCGAGGGCCCCGTGGACATTCAGGCCACGCCCGTGGCCGGATACCGGGTGGCGCTGACCGTATCCGATCGCGGGCCCGGCGTGGCCGACGACGAGAAAGACGCAGTGCAGCAACGGTTCGCCCGCGGCCGCGCGGGCGAGTCCCTGCCCGGATCGGGGCTGGGACTGGCCATTGTCCGCTCGGTTGCCGCGGCTCATGGCGGGTCGCTGTGGCTGCTGGACCGGCCGGGCGGCGGACTGACCGCCCGCGTCGTCCTGCCGCTGGCGCGGTCGACACCGGGACGCGCGCTGGCCGCGGGATTGGGCGCAGGGGTGGCCGCCCTGTGCGCGGCCGGCCTGTTGCTGACCGCGCAACCCGCCCAGGTCCATGCCGCCGGCATTCCTGAAATCGTCACCCGCTACCCCGCGCCGCAAACCTCCTCCCGCGTGCTGACCATCGCCGGTCCGACGGACACGCCGGTGGTCGCGCCGCTGATCCAGGGCTTCCAGTCACACCGGCCGGACGTGAGCGTCGTGTACCGCGAAATGGGCAGCCGCGAACTCTACGAAGCGGCCATCGAAGGCCGCCTGAAAGACGTGGACGTGCTGATGAGCTCGGCCTCGGACCTGCAGATCCGGCTTGCCAACGACGGCTACGCGCTGAGCCATGCCTCCCCGTATGCCGCCAAGCTTCCATCATGGGCCGTCTGGCGCCATGAGGTCTACGGCTTTACCTTCGAACCCGCCGTCATCGTCTACAACCCCAAGCGCTTCGCAGAGGCCGCGGTGCCCCGTTCGCGCCAAGACCTGCTGCGCCTGCTGGAACGGGAGCCCGCGCGCCTGCGCGGACGGATCGGGACCTACGACATCGCCGCCAGCAGCGTGGGCTATCTGCTGGCCGAACAGGATGAATTGGTGTCCTCCAACTTCTGGGGGCTGGCCAACGCCATGGGCCAGGCAGGCGTTCGGCTGGCCGCTACCAGCGCCGAGATCCTGGACGCCATCGAGCGCGACGAACTGGACATCGGCTACAACGTCCTTGGCTCCTATGCCCTTTCGCGCCAGGCCGCCGGCCATGCGATCGGCGTGGTCTTCCCGCAGGACTACGTGCTGGTGCTGGCCCGTTCCGTGCTGATCGCGCGCACCGCGCCGAATCCGGACCTGGGCCGCGCGCTGGTCGACTGGCTGCTTTCACCCGCCGGCCAGCAGGTGGCATCCAGCCACGCGGCGCTGGGCTCCATCATGGAAGACACGCCGGGCCGCTGGACCTCCGAAGCGGTGCTGGCCCGCTCCCAAGGCATCGTGCAGCCGGTGGTGCTGAGCCCGGCGCTGCTGGTGGGGCTGGACCAGCGGCGGCATTCACGGTTCGTGCAGAACTGGATCCGGCTGGTTACGGATACGCCGCAACGGCCGTAAGCCGGTGGCCGCCAAGGGATATCCCCTAGGCGCCGCCGGCCGCCATGACAGGACGACGACAGACGCCCGCTCCTAAGATGGCCGCAGGCTGGACCGAGATCCGGCTGATGCCAATTCCAAATCGGAGACTACACCCATGCTTGCCAAGTCCCACCTGGCGGCCGCCTGCGCCGCCGCATTCGCCATCGCCACCGGCAGCGCCTGCGCGCAAGCCGTGCCGGCGGGTTACCCGGCCGACTACCAGAAAATCCTGGACGGCGCCAAGAAGGAAGGCAAGGTCGTCATCTACTCGACCACCGACACCAAGGCCGCCGGCCCCATCATCAAGGGCTTTGAAGCGCTGTATCCCGGCATCAAGGTCGAATACAACGACATGAACAGCACCGAGCTGTACAACCGGTACATCAGCGAACAGGCGGCGGGCGGCGGCAGCGGCGACATCGTCTGGAGCTCGTCGATGGATTCGGCCTTGAAGCTGGCCACCGACTACGCACTGCAGTACAAGTCGCCCGAAGCGAGCAAGCTGCCGGCCTGGGCCATCTGGAAGGACTCGGCCTACGGCACCACGTACGAGCCGGCCGTTTTCATCTACAACAAGCGACTGATTCCCGCCAACGAAGTGCCGACCACGCACGGCGCCCTGGCCAAGCTGATCGCCAGCCAGCCCGACAAGTTCAAGAACAAGGTCACCACCTACGACATCGAGAAGTCCGCGGTCGGCTTCATGCTGGCGGTGCAGGACAAGGCCAACGACCCGAAGTACTTCGAGACGCTCAAGGGCATCGGCGCGGGCGGCCTGATCGTGCAGTCGTCCACCGGCACCATGATGGAACGTGTGTCGTCGGGCGAAAACCTGATCGGCTACAACATCCTGGGTTCCTACGCCGAAACACGCGCCAAGACCGACCCGTCGCTGGGCGTGGCCTACCCGACCGACTACGCGCTGGTCCTCTCGCGCGTGGCGTTCATCAGCAAGAAGGCAAAGAACAGGAACGCCGCCAAGCTGTGGATGGACTACCTGCTGTCGCAGAAGGGCCAGGCAATCATGGCCAACCAGGCCGATCTGGCGTCCGTGCGCGACGACATCGACGGTGACAACGATGTGGACGGCATGACCAAGAAGCTGGGCGCTTCGCTCAAGCCGATTCCGGTCAACGAAACGCTGCTGGACTACCTGGAGCAGAACAAGCGCCTGGAATTCATCAAGCAATGGCGGGCGGCGACGGGCAAATGATGCCGCGCGGGTTCGGGGCAGCACGCTTGCCCCGACCCGCCGCGCGCGTAGCGGGCGGCATGCCGCCCGCCCGACCGCCCCCGGGGCGGGTTCGTCCCCTCCGGCGGCGTGACCGTCGCGTCATTCAAGACCACAGGATTCTCCATGCAGTCATTGCGCAGAAAATGGCAGTCCCTGCCACGCGGCGTGGTGGTGCTGATCACGGCACTGGCCATCTACGTCCCGCTGTCGTTCATCATCGTCCAGAGCTTTCTCTCCGCGCCCTTCTTTGCTCCGTCCAAGGCGTTCAGCCTGGATGCATTCCGCTTCATCTTCGCGGACCCCGATTTCTACAAGGCGCTGCGTAGCGGCCTTATCCTGGCCTTCGGGCTGGCCATCATCGCCATACCGCTGGGCGGCATGCTGGCGTTCCTGATGATCCGCACCGACCTGCCCGGCCGCCGGTGGATCGAACCGCTGATCCTGGTGCCGGTATTCGTGTCGCCCATGGTGCTGGGCTTCGGCTACGTGGTCGCGGCCGGCCCGGTGGGCTTTTTCTCGATCTGGGCGCAGAACATCCTGGGGTTCGTGCCCTGGAACGTCTATTCGTTGACCAGCATCGTCATCATCGCCGGCCTGACGCACGTGCCGCACGCCTATCTGTACATCTCGTCGGCGCTGCGCAGCATGGGCTCGGACGTGGAAGAGGCCGCTCGCGTGGCGGGCGCCACGCCGCTGCGCGTGATGGTGTCGGTCAGCCTGCCGATGGTGCGCCCGGCCATGCTGTACGCCACCGTGCTGCTGTTTTTCCTGGGCCTGGAGGTATTCGGCCTGGTGCTGGTGCTGGGCGACCCGGAAGGCAACCTGGTGCTGGCGACATACCTGTACAAGCTGACCAACAAGCTGGGCATCCCGTCCTATCACCTGATGGCCGCCGTGGCCGTGGTGCTTATCTGCATGACGATACCGCTGGTGATGCTGCAGCGCCGCTTGATGCGCACCGCTAACCGCTTCGTGACCGTCAAGGGCAAGGCTTCGCGCGCGCGCCCGCTGCCGCTGGGCAAGTGGCGCTGGCTGGCCGGCGCGGTGGTGGCGTTGTGGCTGCTGGTCACTGTGGTGGTGCCGCTGATGGGCGTGCTGCTGCGCGCATTCGTGTCCAACTGGGGTATGGGTGTATCGCTGCTGGACGTGCTGTCGCTGGATGCTTTCCATACGGTGTTCTCGCAGCCCAACCTGATGCGCGCGATCGTGAACTCGGTGGCGATCGGCGTGATCGGCGGCGCGCTGGCGGTGATGTGCTACATGTTCGTAGGCCTGGCGATGCACCGCAAGCCCGACAATGTCACGCGCTTCATGGACTACAGCGTGCTGGTGCCGCGCGCGGTGCCGGGCCTGCTGGCTGGCCTGGCGTTCCTGTGGGTGTTCCTGTTCGTGCCGATGTGGCTGGACAACGCGCTCGACGTGGACGAAAACGGCTGGCTGTCGGCCCTGCCCTTTGCGGAGTGGCTGCGCGAAAACTTCGTCGAGTGGCTGCGCGCCATGCGCAGCACGATCTTCAGCGTGTGGATCGCCTACACGGTCGTATGGATGGCCTATGGCCTGCGCCTGATCTCGTCGACCCTGCTGCAGGTGGGGCCGGAACTGGAAGAAGCCGCCCGCAGCGCCGGCGCGCGCCGCGGCCAGGTCACCCGCCACGTCACGGTGCCCCTGGCCAAGTACGGCCTGATCGGCTCGTGGCTGCTGATGTTCCTGATCTTCGAGCGCGAATACTCCACCGGCGTTTATCTGCTGTCGCCCGGCACCGAGACCATCGGGTCCATGCTGGTGTCGCTGTGGGCTTCCGGCGCCATCGACATCGTGGCCGCGCTTTCCTTCATCAATATCGTTCTGGTCGTGATCGGCCTGGGCGTCGCGTTGCGATTCGGAGTCAAACTTCATGATTGAGCTTTCTGTAGAAGACCTGCATCTGGACTACGGCGACAACCCGGTGCTCAAGGGCGTGTCGATGCAATTGCGCCAGGGTGAAGTGGTATCGCTGCTGGGCCCCTCCGGCAGTGGCAAGACGACCTTGCTGCGCGCCGTGGCCGGCCTGGAAGGCCCCAAGCGGGGCCGCATCACCATCGGCGACCGCGTCGTCTACGACGGTGGCGCGCGCCAGGAGATTCCGGCAGAGGAACGCAACCTGGGCCTGGTGTTCCAGTCCTACGCGCTGTGGCCGCACAAGACCGTGTTCGAGAACGTCGCCTACCCGCTCAAGCTGCGCAAGACATCGGGAGCCGAAGTGCGCGAGCGCGTGCAGGCGGTGCTGGACCAGCTGGGCCTGGGCAAGCTGGGCCAGCGCCATCCGCACGCGCTATCCGGCGGACAGCAGCAGCGCGTGGCGATCGGCCGCGCGCTGGTGTACAGCCCGCCCGTCATCCTGCTGGACGAACCTCTGTCAAACCTGGATGCCAAGCTGCGCGAGGAAGCGCGCGCCTTCCTGCGCGAGCTGATCATCCGCCTGGGGCTGTCGGCACTGATGGTGACGCACGACCAGAGCGAAGCCATGGCCATTTCCGACCGCATCCTGCTGCTGAACAACGGCAAGATCGAACAGCAGGGCACACCGCAGGAAATGTACGGGTCGCCATCCACGCTGTTCACCGCCGAATTCATGGGCAGCAACAACCGGCTGGACGGCAAAGTGACCGAACTGCGCGACGGGCAGGCACGGATCGAAGGCCGCGGCTGGGCGCTGTGGGGCAAGGCCGGCGCCGGCGTCGCCCAGGGCCAGGACGCCACCGCGGTCATCCGGGTGGAGCAGGTGCGCCTGGCGGACGACGCGGACGGCAACCACGTCGACATGCCGCTCCTGACCAGCATGTACCTGGGAGATCGCTGGGAGTATCTGTTCCGCACGCCGGACGCCGATCCCGCCCGCACGCTGGCCTTGCGCGCCTATGGCCCGGAGGGCCGCGAGCCCGGCCCATGCCGCCTGGCGCTGCCCGCGGACAAGGTCTGGGTCTTCCCTAGGGCATCCGCTTGATGCTGTCCTAGACCGTCCGTCCGAGAGCTGTTACAGCCCCGGACGGACCACGCGGCGGACCTGGACTCGCCTTACAATGCCTTGGTGCAACGCCTTGACTCCCCCTCCACGCTGAGCCGTTACCTCTGGTGGCTGGGCGCCCCCGCCCAGCACTACCTGCGCATCGGCATCGCAATATCGTTGTTGGTTCACGCCGGCGCCCTGGCGTGGCGTTTTGGCGCGCCCGCCCTGACGCGGCCGCCCGTCACCAGCCTGGAAGTCGTGCTGCTCAATGCCCGCAGCGAAAAGCCGCCGGACGCCCCCCGCGCCCAGGCGCAGAACCAGATGGCCGGCGGCGGCAACGCCGAGCGCGGCTTGTCCACTACCCCCCTGCCCCAGACCGGCGAGTCGGCCGAAACCATCGTGCTGGAGGCCATGCGCCGCCGTCAGGTGCAGCTTGAGGCCGAGCAGACCCGGCTGATGACGCAATTGCGCTCCCCGCACAACGCCGGCACCGAGCGCCAGGCGGTCAATCCGTGGCCGGACGGCGCCGACCTGGGCCAGGATTCCCAGGATCAGGCCAGCGTCATCCAGAACGCCCAGGTAGCGGCCCTGGCGGCGCGGGTCCAGCAATACAACGCCGAACCCCGCAAGCAATTCGTCGCCCCCTCCGCCGAAGCGTCGCGCTACGCCGCCTACCTGGATGCCTGGCGCACCCGCATCGAGGCGGTCGGCACCCAGCACTACCCGGACGAGGCGCGCGGACGCATCTACGGGTCGCTGCGCATCACGGTATCGGTGCGCGCCGACGGCAGCATCGCCAATGTCGAGATCGACCAGCCCTCGCCGCACGCCGTCCTGAACCAGGCGGCCCGCCGCATCGTCCAGCTTGCCGCCCCCTTCCCCCCATTCCCCCCCGATATCGCCCGCGATACGGACGTGCTGGTCATCACCCGCACCTGGCATTTCGTCAACGACACCCTGGAAACCCAAGCCCAATGACCGAGGCGACTTCCCTAGCCCGCTACGCCGTCATCGGCAATCCCATCGCGCACAGCCGCTCGCCCCAGATCCACGCCTTGTTTTCCCAGCAGACCGGCAAGCCGCTGCGCTACGAGCGCCTGCTGGCGCCGGTGGACGGCTTCGCCGAGGCCGTCGCCGCCTTCGTGGCCGAGGGCGGGCTGGGCCTGAACGTGACGGTGCCGTTCAAGCTGGACGCCTATGCCTTGTCCACCGGCCACTTGTCCAGCCGCGCGCGGCTGGCCGGCGCGGTCAACACCCTGTCCTGGCGCGACGGCGCCTGGCACGGCTGCAATACCGACGGCGTCGGGCTCGTATCCGACCTGCTGCGCCTGGGCGTGCGCCTGGCCGGCGCGTCCGTGCTGCTGGTGGGCGCGGGCGGCGCCGCGCGCGGCGTGCTGCAGCCGCTGGCCGAAGCCGGCTGCGCCCGCATCCATATCGTCAACCGCACGGCCGCCCGCGCCGAGGCACTGGCCACTGCCTGGCGCGAGAGCGGCGTATCGCCCCCGACCCAGGTGACGGCGGGCGCGTTGGCGGACGCCGCCATCACCGGCGGCTGGAACCTGGTCGTCAACGCCACGGCCAGCGGACTGCAGGACGCAGCCCCCGACCTCCCCCCCGGCCTGTACGCGGCCGGCGCGGCCGGCTACGACATGATGTACGGCGCCCAGCCCACCGCCTTCATGAAACAGGCCGAGGCCGATGGCGCCGCGCTGACGGCCGACGGCCTGGGCATGCTGGTGGGCCAGGCCGCCGAGAGCTTCTTCATCTGGCACGGCGTGCGGCCCGACCCCGCGCCAGTGCTGACGGCGCTGCGCGAGGCGCTCGTGGCGGGACATTGAGCGGCATGGCCAAGCGCACGGACCGCCAGGGAAAAGGCAGGCATTGGTTTCGGGTCACCACCGGCATTCTGATGGCGCTGGTGTGCGCTGTCCTGCTTTATCAGTTCTGGCTGTTCGCGCAGGTCGTCTGGTACAACTACCAGAACCCCGGCAGCAGCGCGATGATGCGCGAAGAATTGTCCCGCCTGCGCGAAACCAACCCCGCATTCGAACTGAAGTACGAATGGGTGCCCTACGACAAGATCAACCGCACGCTCAAGCGCGCGGTCGTCGCATCGGAAGACTCCAATTTCACCGGGCACGACGGCATCGAGTGGGACGCCATCCGCAAGGCCTGGGAATACAACCAGAAGCAGGAAGAAGCCGGGCGCACCAAGATGCGCGGCGGCTCCACCATTACCCAGCAGCTTGCCAAGAACCTGTTCCTGTCTGGTTCCCGCAGCTATCTGCGCAAGGGGCAAGAGCTGGTCCTGGCCTACATGATCGAGCACGTCATGAGCAAGGAACGCATCCTGGAGCTGTATCTGAACGTGGCCGAATGGGGAGTGGGCGTGTTCGGCGCCCAGGCTGCCGCCAAGCATTATTTCAATACCTCGGCCGCCAATCTGGGGGCCAGCCAGTCGGCCCGGCTGGCCGCGATGCTGCCCAACCCGCGCTTCTACGACAGCCACCGCAAATCCAACTATCTGAACTCCCGGGTCGGCACGCTGACGCGCCGGATGCAGATGGTTGATATCCCCTGACCCGAAAACCGGAAGAATAGGTCTGGCCGTCCCACCCTGAGCAGCGGGATTTGTTAAGCTTTCACGTTTACGCGCTCCACTCCCTTTATCATTTACATGCGTACCGCACGTCGTTACCTTGCCCGCGAGATCTATCGCTCTTGCGCAGTGGTCCTTTTGGCCCTGCTGGGGCTTTTCACGTTCTTCGCATTGGTGGACGACCTGGACAACGTGGGCGACAAGTTCTCCATGATGGCCCTGCTCTACATGCAGGCGCTGGCGATCCCCACCCGTCTCTACGACCTTTTGCCCATCGGGCTGCTGATCGGCGCCATCCTGGCGCTGGCCGGACTGGCCCAGCGCAACGAACTCGTCATCCTGCGGGTGTCCGGCGTCAGCGGCATGCGCCTGTTGCGGATGCTGTGGGTGGTCACGATCCCCCTGATGATCGGTGCGGGCCTGTTGTCCGAATATGTCACGCCGTGGGCCGAGATAAAAACCGGCGAGGCCAACCTGATGTTCCGCGGCAAAGCCGGCGGCGATCGTCTGAAGAGCGGCTACTGGTTCAAGGAACCCACCGCCAATGGCGGCACGCGCATCATCAACATCGCCGAACTGAAGGGCGACGGCCAGGTGGCCGGCGTGATGCTCTACGAATTCCAGAAAGACCTGACGCTTTCCGCGCTGTCGACCGCCCCGTTCGGCCTGTTCGCCCATGGCGACCTGGTGCTCAAGGACGTGTCCGAGACGCGGCTGGACGCCGAGGCCTCCGAAGCGCTGGCCAACGCGCGCCCGCCGAAGAACCCGCCCGCCACCGTGGTGAAGCTGCCCGAGCGCACCGTGGACACCACGCTGAGCGCCGAACGCCTGCTGGCGCGCGTGCTGACCCCGGAGCGCATGTCGATCGTCACGCTGCTGGACTATGTGGACTATTTGCGCAACAACCAGCTCCAATATGGTCGACAGGTTGTGGCCTTGTGGCGCAAACTGGCTTACCCATTCACCCTGCTGGTCATGATTACGATCGCCGCTCCCATCGGACTGATGCAGACCCGCCGCGGCGGCGTCGGCGCCAAGGTTTTCGTGGGCATCCTGCTGGGCGTGGGCTTCTTCATGTTGAACCAGCTTGCCCTAAACGTGGGCATGCTGGGCAAGTGGCCGCCCTGGCTGACCGCTCTGGGCCCGAATCTGGGCGCCATGGCCCTGGCGCTGGGCGCCATGAGCTACATGGAATACCGCCACACCATCACCCGTATCCTCCAGCAACGTTGGCCTTGGAGCAAAAGTCCCGCATGAACGGCAGTATCTGGATGATCGGCGATGTGCAGGGTTGCTGCTCACCGCTGGATCGCTTGCTGTCCCACCCCGAACTGGTCGGCGACCCCCAATCGCGCTTCTGGTTTGCCGGGGATCTGGTCAATCGCGGCCCGCAGTCGCTCGAAACCCTGCGGCGCGTGATCGACCTGGGCGACCGCGCGACCGTGGTGCTGGGCAACCATGACCTGCATCTTCTGGCCGCGGCCGCCGGCGTGCGCAAGCCGTCCAAATCCGACACGCTCGAGGACATCCTCCGCGCGCCGGACGCGGCCGACCTGCTGAATTGGCTGCGGTTCCGTCCCCTGGCGCATTTCGAGCAAGGCCACCTGCTGGTCCATGCCGGCACGCTGGCCAAGTGGGACGTCGCCAAGACGCTGGCCCTGGCCGGCGAAGTGCAGGACGCGCTACGCGGCCCCAATTGGCAGAAGGCGCTGCAAAAGATGTACGGCAACGAGCCGGCCACGTGGAAGGAAGACCACAAGGGCGGCAAGCGGATGCGGGTCATCATCAACGCGCTCACGCGGATCCGGCTGTGCACGCCCAACGGCCACATGGAATTCGCCACCAAGGTGACGCCGGGCGCCTGGCCGTCCGGGCTGGTCCCGTGGTTCGACGTCCCCAACCGCGCAACCCGCGACGTCACGACGGTTTTCGGTCACTGGTCGACGCTGGGGCTGCTGCAGCGCCCGGACGTGATCTGCCTGGACACCGGTTGCGTGTGGGGAGGGTCGCTGACGGCGCTGCGCCTGCAGGATCGGAAGCTGGTGCAGGTCAAGTGCTCGCAGTTCCAGGATCCGATGTCGGAGTGAAAGCGGTGGACCCGGTGCGGTAGAACTGCCGGGACCAGCGCCGGAACTCCACGATCGACTTGTCCTGGGCGGTCAGCTTGGGACGAACCAGATACCGCCTGTGATTCCACACGGCAACATCCGGTTTGATCTGGCTTACCGTCCAGCGGTGCGCGAGGTGAATGCTCATGGCATGGAGCATCCTGCGCAGCGGCCCCGGAAGCTTCATGAAGCGATTGACCCGCAAGGCATCCGTGACCCGGAAGGTCCAGGCGCCGGCGTGCATGGGCGTCGCGGCGACCATGAATCTTGTCGTGACACCGAACGGGATGAGTTCGCTTTCCGCCAGAATGCAGCCCAGTCCGTGGCAGGCCAGCCGCAGGCTCACCGGCAGCCCCCAGGAAGTGGCCGAAATCTCCACCTTCATGAGATGCTGGTCGAATCCAATATCCTTGATGACGCAGTTGTCCCATTTATGGATGAACTTGAAGTGCGTGACGTCGGCGAAATTCTCAACGGCGTCCTGCACATGGCCCGACACATCGAAACGGCACGTGAGCGACGGCGAGAAGCCCTCCAGGTCCTGCTCAGGCATTTCCCAATGAGGCGGCTCTCCTGAAAAGCTCCACCATACGAAGATGCAACCGTTCTGCTCCCGCATCTCCAGCAAGCGAAGCCCCGCGTCGGGAGGCGCGGTATCGAAGCCGGTCCGCACGCACCGGCCGTCCGGCGCGAACGCAAACCGGTGATACGGACAAACGATTTCTTCCCCTTCGACCTTGCCTCCGTGCCCCAAATGCGCGCCCAGGTGGGGACAGAATGGTTCGATCGCCCGCGCGATGCCCGCTTTCGTCCGATAAAGAACCACGTCCTCTCCCATGAAAGGGACGTTCAATACGGCCGAGGGTTTGAGGTCTTCGCTGCGGCACAGGACAAACCAGCCGTCGGGATACGGCGGCGGCGGGGACAGCACATGAACGGGCAGCGGGTTATCGGTCATTTTTAATGTTCGTGAGCGTTAGGCTGATGGGCCGTTGCCGTCGCGTCCGGATGCGCGCAACGGATCGTATCGCCACCACCAACTGATCGTTCCCAGGGCGGCGGCGCGAGCCATCGCAGCGCGGGCCGGAAGGCTGTCCCGGACGCCGCCGGCGGCGATGAGCGGCGCCCCAGGGTCAGGCGCCGCGTAGCGTTCCGAGCTGCGGCACCAGTCCACCGATGCGCGCACCAGATAGCCCAGACTGCGCAAATACTGCTGCGCGCCCGGGATGTCGCGGGACGAGAGGCTGACGTGGCCGTAGAGGCGCACGAACAATTCCATGATCTCGTGATACATCGCGGCCGCGGCATCCAGGGCGGCCGGGGCCGTACATGCGAACTGGTGCTGAACCACGCAGACGAGGTTATGCCCGCCTATTTCGCGGCGTAGCTCTTTCTCATAGGAGACGATGTCCGAGGCCCAGGTGCAGAGCGTCGCCGCCATTTCGGTCAACGCGCGCACCGGACGGCTCTGCAGCCAGTGCAGCGGCGGATCGTAGCCCTCGGCAATGGCCGCAAGCACCGGGAATGCGAGCGCGCCTCCGCTGTAAAGCCTGAGGACCGCGTAGTCCTCCAGCGAGGGCGTCCGATGCGCGGCCACGTTGCCCGCCTTCCAGACTTCCGCGAAGAACCAACCCCGCATGGTCTCGAGCCACTGATGCAGTTGCACAGTGGTTGCGTGCTCTTCCAATCGCAGGCGGATTTCACGCATCGCGCAGGCGTACCGGTCGTCGGCGAACACCGCGGCTTCCGGCGTATCGATGGCGCGCAGCATGCGCGCAAGAACCTGGGCAAGCTCTCCCGGCTGGGTGCTGAGCGGGCCTTCATCGCAATACTCGTCGTCGAACGACACGTTCCAGATAAAGAAATCCGAAACGATCTGCAGCGTTTGTCTGCTGGCGTGCGGAACGATGCGCGCCGCGAGCTTGCCGCAGCCGGTGCGTTCGAGCCGCAGGCGCTCTTCCTCGTTCGGGCACAGCCGCAACCCTCTCATCCAGGCGATGGACTGGATATCCGCTTCCTGCGCATCCGGGTGGATGGCGCTGGGGAAGGGGCAGTTGATTTCAGGCAGCTTCATGGGTTGGCTAGAGCGCTCGAGAAAGTCCGGCCTGCGCCGGCTACAGGGGGTCCACCGGAGCCAGGATGCTGTCGGACGTGATCCGGCGAGAACGGCGCCCATCCCAGACATAGCCCCTGCCGTTATAGCGGGGCGTTTCCAGATGCCATTGGACGTTTCCCGCCACCAGGGACCGATAAGCGTCGAAGCACTGCCTGGCGCGGGTGCCGTCGGGATGCCGCGCATACCGTTCGGACAGGGTGGAAGTCAGGGCCTCCAGTTCGCGGTTCAACTCGTGCAGACGCCCATACACGCGGTCGATGGCGTCCTGCAGGCTGAAGCCGTGGAAGCGGCGCAGCGCGGCGACCGTATTGATGCTGTCGTCGTGGAAGTACTCTTTGCGGTACGAATACAGATCGTTGACCAGCTCGATGTGCGTGATGCCGGCTTCCACGGCGCGCAATGCGTCGGGGTCCTGGGTGATGTCGGAAAGATCCGCGTCCAGGACATACTCGACGGCGATGAAATAGGGTCTCAGGCCCACCGAGGTCTGGCGCAGATGCAAGACGGTTTCCACGTCCGGCACATTACCGCCGCGGCGCAGCCGATTCTCCGTTGCCACCGCATCCAGCCAGTCTCGCCATGCGGACCGGATGCGCCGGTAGAGCGCCTCGGTGGGAGCGTTTTTCCTGAAGGTGGACCAGACATCGGCAAAGGCCAGGCTGTGCGGATCGCTGGCCTGGCCCTCGGCGATCTGGTCAAAGAGCGCCATCTTCAATTGGGCGAGATCGTCGCAATCGATGATCATCGTCGTCAGGCAGGCGTGGTTGCAGACCCGTTCCGGCACGCCGTCCGGAAACACCAGCGAGTCGTACATCGCGTCCATCTGCGCGATGCCGCGCTGAAGCGTTCCGGGGTGCAGCGGCGGCACGAATTGGTAAACCCAGGCGGCGTGCCGCTCTCGAATGGTTGGGTAGTACGTATTGATCCGCGGAGGAACACCGCATGGCACTTCGGGCAACTCATAGTCCGCGACGAGTTCCCGGCCTTGCTTGGCTGCGTCCATGATGCCGACTCCTTCAAGTTGGTTCCGGGAAAGCGCCCGGCGCGGCGGCGCGCCGTCAGTCCCCGGGTTTGCGGGCGATGACGCTGTATGTGGAAACCTTGTTCTTGATCAGCGCCACGGACCAGTTTTCGGCAAGCACCCGCAGCTCTTCGAGCGTGCCGCGCGCCCCATTCGGAAAGTGCTTCTCGATGTTGGCCTTCGAATCCATGAGCCAGTGCGCCACGTCGATATTGGAGGGAAGCACGCGCATGTCATGGATGTCGAATCCAGTTTGTTCCAGGACCTGCCGAAAATACGCAGGCGTCTTGCGGTGCTTGCACGCAATCCTGTCGACATCGTCCTGCGTATCGGACTGGTAGCTGTCCAGGTCGATGTTGTAGAGGTTGTCCGAGATCACCACCTTGCCGCCTGGCCGGAGCCGCGCGTGGAGCGCCTTCATGGCACGCTCGTAGAGCGTGTCGGGAAAGTGGGATATCACCCCGCGGATGATGACCAGGTCGTATGGCTTATCCGGCTCGGGGAGCAGGTCCACATCCTGAGCATTGCAGAGATAAAGGTTGATGCGCCAGCCCAGGTCCAGGCGCTCGTACAGCCTGGCGCAGTGCTCCAGTTGCCTGACACTGACATTGACGCCGTCGAGCCGCTGGCATTCCGGAAAGCGGCCCGCAAGATGCCTCAGGATGTGGCCCCAGCCGCACCCGATGTCGAGGATGCGCTTGACGGGCTTGCGGTCCGGCTCGTCAAACCCCGCCAGCCTGAGCTGACGCTCGAAATAGCGTATGCCCGACTCGTCCAGCGACACCGGCTGCGGCGAAAGCGGATCGTCGTATACGCCAAACTGGAACAGCAGATAATCCCCTATCGCCTTGCGCCAGTCCTCGGGATCTTCGCTGTAGGTCTGGACGACCTTGGGTTCATAATCGCAAGGATTCGGACCCCGGATGACCGTATACGGAGCGGCTTGCGGCATGGCCGCGTTGGCGGGCTTGATGAAAGCCTGATCAGGGACTTGGGCGTGTCTTTCCATCACAGTTCTCCGAGTTGCGCAGCGCCAGCGGCCAGGCCGCGGTGATTTACGTCGCCAGCAGGCGGGGCCGATGCCGGACGAGGCCCCGCCGCCTTGGCCGCGCGCCGAAGGCGCGCGACAAAACGCAGCACGGAGCATTCGATCCCATCGGCGTCCAGGCCCGATGCCGTGAGCAGCTTGGCGGGATCTCCGTGCTCGATGAACTGATCGGAAAATCCAAGCTGCAGCACAGGCGGGGTCATCTGCTGCATCGCCAGCGATTCCAGGCAAGCGGTTCCCGCGCCGCCCGCGATACAGCCTTCCTCGACGGTCACCAGCACGTCGTGCATCGAGGCAAGACGGCGAATGAGGTCGTGGTCCAGCGGCTTGACGAACCGCATGTTCACTACCGTCGCATCCAGCCTTTCTCCCACGATCAAAGCGGGCGCCAGCATCGGGCCAAATGCGAGGATGGCGATCCGCGCGCCCGCGTGGGCGGTGAGCGCCCGCCGCTTGACCTGGGCCTTCCCGATCCGGATGCGCCTGGGCATCGGATCCGTCGCCGCGCCCGGGCCATGGCCCCGCGGATAGCGGACCGCGGCCGGGCCATCGTGCAGCAAGGCGGTGTGAAGCATGCGCCGGCATTCGTTCTCGTCCGAAGGCGCCATCACGACCAGATGGGGAACGCATCGCAGGTAAGCGATATCGAAGGCGCCCGAATGGGTCGCGCCGTCCGCGCCGACGACGCCGGCCCGATCGATGGCAAGCACCACCGGCAGCCGCTGAATCGCGATATCGTGAATCAACTGGTCATAGGCCCGCTGAAGAAAGGTCGAGTAGATCGCGACGACCGGCCGCAGGCCCTGGGTCGCAAGGCCCGCGGCGAAGGTCAGGGCGTGCTGCTCCGCGATGCCGACATCGAAATAGCGGTCGGGAAACCGGCGCTCGAAATCGTTCAGCCCGGAGCCCTCGCGCATCGCGGGCGTGATCGCGACGACCCGCTTGTCGCTCTCGGCCGCTTCGCAGAGCCACTGACAGAAGACCTGTGCGTAAGTGCGCGGCGCGGGCTTGGATTGCGCGACGATGCCGACGGTCGGATTGAACTTGCCCGGTCCGTGATAAAGAACGGGATCCGCTTCGGCCGGCGCGTAGCCCTGGCCTTTGCGCGTGATGACGTGAAGCAGCTGCGGGCCATCACCCGATTTCACTGACTCAAGCGCGTCAAGCAAGGCGTCCAGGTCATGCCCGTCGACAGGGCCGCGATAGCTGAAACCCAGGTCTTCGAAGAATCCCGCCTTGCCGGGATGGCCACCCAGGCAAAGGCTTTCACCACGCGCGGCAAGGCCGCCCGCGCTCGCGGCGATCTCGCGCGCCAGAAGATTCCGGGCCTCGGCGAACAGCCGATGCGGCGCGGCCAACTGCAGCAGCAGCTTGCGCAGCGCCCCGACGGGCGGCGATATCGACATATCGTTGTCGTTCAGGACGACGATCGTGCGCAACTTGTCGCATGCGCCTGCGTTGTTGAGCGCTTCGAACGCGATCCCGGCGCTCATTGCGCCATCGCCGACGATGGCCACGCAATGCCGGTCTTCGCCCTTCAGGCGGGAGGCCTGGGCCATGCCGAGCATGGCGGAGATCGCGGTGCTGGAATGCGCCGTGCCGAAGGTATCGTGCTCCGATTCCTCTCTTCGGGGGAAGCCCGAGATCCCGCCCATCTGCCGCAGCGTACGCATCGCATCGCGCCGGCCAGTGAGGATCTTGTGCGGATAGCATTGATGCCCCACGTCCCAGACGAGCAGATCGCGCGGCGTCTCGAAGACATAGTGAAGCGCGATGGTCAGTTCCACCACCCCGAGATTGGACGCAAGATGCCCGCCGGTGGAAGACACGCTTTCCAGTACGAATGCCCGGAGTTCCGCGGCAAGATCGCGCAGATCCTTCCGAGCCAAGGTCCGCAACATATGGGGTGACTCGAGCGTGCAAAGCTGGGATTTCATGGAAGTCAGCTCTGCGGTTGCTGCTGTGCAAGCGCCGCCCAGTGGCCCAGCCCCACCGGCGAGATATGCTCAAGGATGCGTTTGAACCAGATCGTGAAGTCATCGGGGCGATCCGCCATCCAGGCGAGCACCTCGGCCGGCTCGCTCCATCGCCAGTCCACTGCCTCTTGCGGGTCTGGATTCGGGTCCCCGTCAAAGCGGCCCAGATAGACATGATCGTATTCATGCTCGATCAGGCCGCCGGACAGACTCGCGTGATAGATCAGGGCGAGCACCTTGCGCAGCCCGCAATCGAATCCCATTTCCTCTTGCAGCCGTCGATGCGCGGCGGCGTCGGTGTCTTCGCCGGGCCGTGGATGGCCACAGCAGCTATTGCTCCACAGACCCGCCGAGTGGTACTTGTCCAATGCCCTGCGCTGCAGAAGGAGCTTTCCCAGCCGATCGAAGATCAGGATGGAAAATGCGCGATGCAGCGCGCCGCTTTGATGGACATGAAGTTTGGTTCCCGACCCGATCGGGCGGTCCTCGCGGTCAACGAGGATCAGCATTTCCTGCATGACGGGCCCTCCTTCCAAAGATTGGAACTGGCCTATCGGCGTGCTTTTTCCCGGGTCTGGATTCTGCTGGTATTGATACATCGCGGGACGCGGCCACGAAGCTGATTGGTCGCAACACGTCGTCGGAATGTCCTGGAAATCATCCTCTCCAGGCAACTGCAGCATAGAACTCGTGCAACGGTAAATCTGTCGCCTTCCGGTGTCAATGCCGCTTCTGTAAAGGCGCAATACCGGCGCATGAGGTAAGCGTTCACTTGCATCAACGGGGCTGCGCGCTGGCCGCAGCGCGTGTCACGCAGGCCGAAACGGCCCCGCAGTCGCGGTGACCTCAGTGTCGAATCTCAGCCAGGAATTTCTGCGCCCGCGCCGTTCCCGGCCGGTTGAAGAAATCCTCCGGCGTTCCGGTCTCCACGATCCGACCCGCGTCCATGAACCACACCCGGTCCGCCACTTCCCGCGCAAAGCCCATTTCGTGCGTCACGCACACCATGGTCATCCCGTCCTTCGCCAGTCCCTTCATCACCTGAAGCACCTCGCCCACCATCTCCGGATCCAGCGCACTGGTCGGCTCGTCGAACAACATCACCGGCGGATTCATGGCGAGGGCCCGCGCGATGGCTACGCGTTGCTGCTGGCCGCCCGAAAGCTGCGCCGGGTAGGCGTCCGCCTTGTGCGCCAGGCCCACCCGCTCCACCAACTGCATCGCGCGGTCGCGGGCCTCGGGGCGCTTGGCGCGTTTGAGTTGCAGCGGCGCCAACATCAGGTTTTCCATCACGGACAGATGCGGGAACAGGTTGAACTGCTGGAACACGAAACCGATGTGGCTGCGTAGCGTATCCAGGTGGATCTGGCCGCCGTAGATATCCTTGCCATCGACTTCGATGACTCCTTTCTGGATGGGCTCCAGCCGGTTGACGGTCCTGATCAGCGTGGACTTGCCCGAGCCCGACGGGCCGCACACCACGACGACCTCGCCCTGCTTGACCCGCTCGGTCACGTCGGCCAGCGCCTGATAGTCGCCATACCACTTCTGCACTTCGGAAAATCGAATCATGTCGGCACCACTTTGGGGGTAGGCGCGAGGCCGGCGCGCCGGCGGCCGATGCGGCGTTCGGTCAGATGCACCAGGGAACTCAGGCCAAAATTCAGGACGAAATAGGTCAGCGCAAGCAGCCCGAACACCTCGAACGGCTTGGTCAGCAATACGCTGTTGATCTGGTTGGCGGCATAGGTCAGTTCCTGCACGCTGATCACGTAGGCCAACGACGTTTCCTTCACAGTGGACACGAACTGGCTCAGCATGCTGGGCAGCATGTTGTAGAGCGCCTGCGGAAGGATCACGCGCCGCATGGTCTGCATGTATGACAGACCCAGCGCCCGGCTGGCCTCCTGCTGGCCCGGCGGAAGCGCCTGAATGCCGGCGCGAATGATCTCGGCCAGATAGGCGCTTTCGTAGCAGACCAGCGCCACCACCATCGTGGTGGTGCCGGCCACCGGACGGCCGATGAGCAGCGGCACGAAAAAGTACGCCCAGAAAATGAACATGAGCAGCGGCAGGCCCCGCACCAGATAGACCACCGCCGAAGAAGGCCAGTAGAGGATGCGGTAGGGGCTGATGCGGCCCAGCGCCAGCAGCACGCCGCAAGGCAACGCCAGCGCCAGGCTGACGGCGGCCAGCCCCAAGGTGGCCGCGAGCCCGCCGACCGGGCCGTGCGGATACTGCCCGATCAGCAGCAGGAGCCAGTTGTCTTTGAGTATGTCCCACATGATCAGCGAACTCCCAGGGGACGGTAACGCCGTTGCAGGATCGCGCCGCCGCCCATGATCAGAAACGACAGCACCAGATAGATGACCGTCACGACCGCATAGGCTTCGAAGGTGCGGAACGTGTTGTTCTCGATCTCGCGGCCGGCGGCGGTCAGTTCGGTCACGCCGATGGCCATTGCCAGGCTGGTGTTCTTCAACAGCAGCAGTGTCTGGTTGAGCAGCGGCGGGATCGCGATGCGGAAGGCTTGCGGCAGGATGACCTTGCGCATCGTCTTCAGAAAACTCAGGCCCAGCGCGCGCGCCGCCTCCACCTGCCCGGGTGGAATGCCGCGCACGGCGCTGCGCAGGTCTTCGCAGATGTAGGCCGACATCACCAGCGCGATCGCGATGCAGGACAGAATGAATTCGCTGCCGTGGCCGTTTAGCCAGTCGGTGACGGCCTGCGGCAGCAGCGCGGGCACGCCGAAGTACCAGAACAGGATGTGCACCAGCATGGGCACGTTGCGGTGAAACGCGACGTAGGTCGCGATCAGCCCGTTGGCGACGGGCGAGCCGGTCAGGCGGATCACCGCCAGCAGGCTGCCCACGAAGAACGCCAGAATCCAGGCAATCCCGGCCAGCGCCAGGGTGGTGATGAACCCCCTGAGCAGCCAAGCCGGATACTCGCCCTGGAAAATGGCGCTGAAGTCAAAGACGTAATGCATCGAACCAGGCTCCAGCGCGCGCGGCGCATCAACCCTTGATGGCTTCGATGCGGAAGTCGCGCTTGATGTTGAACTGGGTGCCCGCGCCGAACCACTTGTCGAAGGTCTTGGCGGCCTGGCCGGATGCTTCCATGCCATCCAGCACCTTGTTCACCTGGTTCAGCATGGCGGCATCGCCTTTGCGCACGCCGACGCCCCAGGGCTCGACGAACAAAGCGGGCTCCAGGATCTTGACCGGCACCGCGCTCGCGGCGGCCTGGTTTTGCAGCTTGACCAGCATCAGCTCGGAACCCACGAAGCCGCTGACCTTGCCCTGCTGCAATGCCAGGAACGCGCCGCTGGGGTCCTTGAAGGTCACGGGTTCGACGTTGGGGATGTTCTTGCGCGCGCCCTGCTCCGACGACGACCCGCGCACCGCGCTGACGCGCTTGCCGGCCAGGTCGGCCGGCGCCTTCAGGTCTTTTTCGGAATCGCGCGCCAGCACTTTCTGCAGGCTCACGAAATGCTGGTGCGAGTAGTCGATCTGTTGGGCGCGCTCGGGGCTCCAGCCCAGATTGGCGGCCACGACGTCCACACGGCCCGCGATCAGCTCGGGGATACGGGCTTCGACGGCGATCAGCTTCAATTCGAGCGGCACGCCCAGGCTGTCGGCCAGCGCCTGGCACACGTCGACCTCATAGCCGACGATGCCGCGGGTCTTCGGATCCTGGAAGCTGAACGGCTCGGCGGTGCCCATGGTGCCGCAGATGAACTTGCCGCGCGCCTTGATGTCCTGAAGCGTATCGGCGTGGGCGGCGGGCGCCAGCGTGGTGGCCAGGCCGATGGCGGCGGCGAAGGATGAGATGAAGGTCTTCATGAAATTCCCCTGAAATATAGGTATGGGTACTGCAGGAATGCGTGCGTTCAAACCAGGCTTGCGCAGGCCTCGCGGATGCGGCGGCAGCCTTCTTCGATGTTGTCGATCGATGTCGCGAAGCTGAGGCGCAGATAGGGAGACAGGCCGTAGGCCGCTCCGTCCAGGCCGGCCACGCCCGCCTCGTCGAGCAGGAACATCACCACGTCCAGATCGCTTTCCAGCCTGCGGCCGGCCGGCGTGCGCTTGCCCAGCAGGCCCTCAACCGACGGATAGACATAGAACGCGCCTTGCGGACGCGGGCAGCGTATGCCGGGAACCTCGTTCAGCAGCGCCACGATGCGGTCGCGCCGCGTATGAAACAGGGCGGCGGCATCGCGCACGCATTGCTGGTCGGCGGTCAGCGCCGTGCGCGATGCCGACTGGCTGATCGCGCTGACGCAACTGGTGCTTTGCGAGATCAGCGTGGCCATGGCCTTGATCAGCGCCTTCGGGCCGCCCGCGTATCCCAGGCGCCAACCCGTCATGGCGTAGGCCTTGGACACCCCGTTGATCGTCAGCGTGCGCGCGGCGAGCGCGGGCGCGGCGGCGGCGGGCGACACATGGGGCGCATCGCCATACGCCAGGTGTTCGTAGATCTCGTCGGTCATGAGCCAGACGTGCGGATGGCGCGCCAGGACCTCGCCGAGCGCGCGCAGTTCCGCCGCGTCATACATTGCGCCGGTAGGGTTGCTGGGCGTGTTCAGCAGTACCCACTTCGTGCGGGGCGTGATGGCGCGTTCCAGTGCCTGGGGCGTCAGCTTGAACCCGTCGGATTCCGGGCAGACCACCACCACCGGCACGCCGTCGTTGACCAGCACCATGTCCGGGTAGGACACCCAATACGGCGCGGGAATGATGACCTCGTCGCCCGCCTGCACGGTGGCGGCCAGCGCCGTGAAGATCAATTGCTTGGCGCCCACGCCGACGATCAGCTCGTCCAGCCCGTAGTCCAGCCCATTTTCGCGCTGGAACTTGGCGCGCACCGCTTCCAGCAAGGGTTTGGAGCCGGTGGACGCGGTGTAGCGGATATCGCCGCTGTTCAGCGTGTCGATTCCCGCCTGGACGATGTGCGCGGGCGTGGGCAGGTCCGGCTCACCGACCGTGAAGTCGATGATGTCGCGGCCCTGAGCGCGGAGCTGGTCGACCCGGCTCTTTGCCATCATGCTGGGCGACGGCTTGATGACGCGCGCCCGTTCGGCCAGGAAGTCGCTTGCGGCGCCGCTCATGCCAGCCCCTTGGCGGCAAACGCGGCCTGCATCCAGCTCTGGTTTTTTTCGCCGCCAGCGATTTCGGCCATGATGCGCGCTTCCTTGTCGGCATGCGCGCGCGCGGCGATGATCAGCGCTTCGGCTTCGGACGGCGCGAAGCTGACCAGCCCGTCTTCATCGCCCACGACGATGTCGCCGGGGTTGATGACCTGTCCGCCGATGGACACCGGCACATTGACCTCGCCGGGGCCGTCCTTGTAGGGGCCGCGGTGGATGTGGCCGCGCGCGTAGCAGGGGAAGCTGTCGGCTTCGAACGCCGCCACGTCGCGGATCGCGCCGTCGACGATGACGCCGGCGCAGCCGTGGATCTGCAGGTAGCGCTTCATGATCTCGCCGAGCACCGCGTTGGAGAGGTCGCCGCCGGCGTCCACCACCAGCACGTGGCCGGGCTGGATCTGCATCATGGCCTTGTAGATCAGCAGGTTGTCGCCCGGCCGCGTCTTGACGGTCAGCGCGGTGCCCACCAGCTTGCCGGCGCCGTTGTAGCGGCGCAGGCCGGCGATGCCTTCGCGGCGGGCGAGGTTGTCGCTGAGGTGCGGAGTGACGATGCCGGCGAGCGCTTCGAGAATGGAAGCGGGAGCGACGGGGGAAGCCGGCAATATGCGGGCGCCGGTGGAGATGGTAGCCATGACGATCTGCGTATCCTGATTCGGATGCCGCCGGTTTCAGGGAGTTCGAGCCCTTGCGCCGGACGGCCGGGAAGTAAGTCAGATCGAATGGTGCGAGCTTTTCCGTTTCCGAAAAAGGGATTAAATTTCCACGAACTTTATCCCTTTTTGGAATATAAGGGTTAGCCCTTAATGGAAATTTCGGAATGAACTTCGCGTTGCCGGGTAGTCGCCCATGCTGACTTTCAAACAGATCGAAGCCCTGTACTGGACCGTCCGGCTGGGCACGTTTTCGGCGTCGGCGCAGAAGCTGCATACGACGCAATCGGCGATCACCAAGCGCATCCAGGAGCTGGAGGCCGACTTCGACATCGCGCTGTTCGATCGCTCGGGCCATCGCGCCGAACTGACGGCGCGGGGCCACGAGGTCTATGCCCTGGCCGAGGAAATGCTGGGCCACCGCGACCGCTTGCTGGTGCGGCTGAAGGGCCAGCACACGCTCACCGGCACCTTCCGCTTCGGCATCACGGAGATCACGGCGATGACGTGGCTGCCCGCCTTGATCCGGCTGCTGCGCGCGCACTACCCGCGCATCACGCTGGAGCCGCACATCGACCTGGGCGCCGACCTGCTCAAGCGCCTGCAGGCGGGGCAGCTCGACATGGCTTTCCTGCACGGAGAATTCGCCGAACCGAATCTGCAAGTGGTGGCGTTGCAAAGACTGGAGTTCGCGTGGATGGGCAGCTCCGACCTGATCGACGCGAGCCGCATCTATACGCCCGCCGATATCGCGCGGTTGCCGCTGCTGCGGCAGAGCCGGGAGTCCGGGCTGAACATGATCTACGACGGCTGGCTGCGCCCCCACACGCCGGCCAGCAATATTTTCACGATCAACAGCCTGATCGCCATGGCGGGCCTGACGGCGGCCGGCTTCGGCGTGAGCTGCCTGCCGCGCGATTACTTCGCGGACATGGTGAGCGCAAAACAACTGGTGATCGCCCGCACCAGCACCGCGCCGCCGCAATCGGTCTATAGCGCAATGTTCCGCCGGGATGCGGATGTGGCGTTTTGCGAGAGTGTTGCGGGGTTGGCGGAGAGTTGTTGTGATTTTTCGGGGGGGTGATGGGGGGGGTGTTTTTTTGGGGTTCGTGTTGAGTTCTTGAGACGCCTGGCGTGGCGGGGGCCTGGGGGGGGCGGGGCTGCGATTGTGTGGTGGTCAAGTTTTAGTGGACACCTGCATAGGTAGTTTTGGCGCTTGGCTGCGTTCATACGCAGCCGGTGCCCGATAGCCCAGCTTGGA
>NZ_LMIU01000026.1 GCF_001428845.1 Achromobacter sp. Root83
CCTTCCCATCCCGAACAGGACAGTGAAACGCCTTCGCGCCGATGATAGTGGACGGACGTCTGTGAAAGTAGGTCATCGTCAGGCTTTTATTCCGCAAAACCCCACAGGTATCCCCTGTGGGGTTTTGTCTTTTAGTGAGAACACGCGTGTGAACTGCCAGGCGTGCCGGCAGCCGTGCGGTGTGATGCGCTGACCCAGATTCGAACAGTTGACGCCGCAGTCAACTGCTCTAGCAGTTACGCTTGACGACCATAGCAAGGTGGTACCACTCCTTCCCATCCCGAACAGGACAGTGAAACGCCTTCGCGCCGATGATAGTGGACGGACGTCCGTGAAAGTAGGTCATCGTCGAGCTCTTATCCTTCAAAGCCCCGCCGGCATCCGGCGGGGCTTTGTCATGTGTGGGCGGAGGTCTCATATGCTGAGGTCTGATCTGTGTGGGCTGCGGTCGCTCAGCGCGAGTTCGTGACCGTGGCATGGCACGCACGCCCACCGTATCCGCGTGCCGCCGTGGGGCCCGTGTGGAGCGCTGCCGACGCGTGTCGAATCGCGCTCGCGAATCCATGCGTGTCGGTCTGCAAGCCGCGCCAATGCTGAATGTGCACAATTAACAACGCACGTGGGCGGGGTGGCTTTGTGCGGTAAGATTGACCGAGTCAATTCGTTGGAGCGTTATCGTGAGTGATACCCAGACCCCCGTGCCCGGTACGACATTGGACCTGCGCACGTTGACCCACGTGGCCTATGGCTTGTACGCCTTGGGCTTTCTGACGAGTGGAATTCTGGGCATCGCCACGCTGGCAGCCGTTGTGCTCATGTATTTGAAGCGCTCGGATGCCGCCGGCACCGTCTACGCCGCTCATTTCGACTGGTTGTTGCGCACGTTCTGGTGGGCCTTGCTGTGGCTGGCTATCAGCGGCATTGCGACGCTTATCTTCATTGGATGGATCGGCGTGGCCGCCACGGTCGTATGGGTGCTGTATCGCCTGATCAAGGGATGGCTGGCGCTCTTGGAAGGCAGCGCGCCCACCACCTACGCCTGACGTCACGTCCAGGTATGCAGAAGGGCCGGCATCGATGCCGGCCCTTCTGCATGTGGCTCCGCGCAGCGCGGAGCAAGCCAAGTCCGCGCGCGTGGAACGGACAGGCTCATATCACAATCGCTACAGACCGATCGAGAGTAGAAGAGGTTGGGATGTCAGCCGCGGCGGCCGTGGCGCACAGGCTGATTGATGCGTCTGCCTGAGACGCGCACCAAGCGGGCGTTTCGGGCGATGGGATGGGGTAGGACGGGTCCACGGATCGTGGAGGTGGCGAATACGCCGGAGACGGGATCAGCGCGGGGGAGCTTGGCTCGCCCGGCAGTGAGCCAGGGCGTCGCGACAATCCAAAGGCAGGGACGTACGCTGTACGCCCTTTGCCTGCTTACTTCAGATGTGCGTTGACCAGTTTGGTCAGTTCGAACATCGTGACCTGATCTTTGCCAAAGATCGGGAGCAGCTTGGCATCGGCGTTGATGTTGCGCTTGTTGCTGGCGTCTTGCAGGTTGTGCTTCTTGATGTATTCCCAGATCTTCTTGGTGACCTCGGTACGCGGCACGGCTTCCGAGCCGATGACAGCGGCCAAGTCGGCGCTGGGGGTCAGGGGCTTCATGAATGCAGCGTTCGGCTTGCGCGCGGTCGCGGGTTTGGAGGTTGTGGCCATAATGCGGCGCTCCTACTCTGGCTGTTGGAAAAATTGTCCTGCGGCCGGAGCATAACGTGTCTCTCCCGTAAAGACAAAGGCATTTATCCTCTGTAGCAACTAAAATGGCCAGAATGTCCCCTCTACCAGGTCATTCTGTAACCTCTATGTACGCACGATCTCCCTTGGAATCGATTCGGCTTTTTCATGACGAATTGACGGCGCTTCGGCGCGATTTGCATGCACATCCTGAACTGGGCTTCGAAGAAGTCCGAACGTCGGGAATCGTCGCGGGCGCCCTGGAGGCCCTGGGGATCGAGGTGCATCGCGGTATTGGCAAGACCGGCGTGGTGGGTGTGATCCGTGGCAAGCGTTGCGACAGCGGCCGCATGATCGGCCTGCGCGCGGACATGGATGCGCTGCCCATGACCGAAGACAACAGCTTCGGGCACAAATCGACCAAGCCTGGCCTGATGCATGGTTGCGGGCACGACGGTCATACGGCGGTGTTGGTCGGGGCCGCGAAGTACCTGGCGCAGACGCGCAACTTCGACGGTACCGCGGTGCTGATTTTCCAGCCCGCCGAAGAAGGCCGAGGCGGTGCGCGCGCCATGCTGGAAGATGGCCTGTTCGATACCTTTCCGTGCGATGCGATCTATGCCCTGCACAACTGGCCTGGCCTGAAACCGGGCACCATCGGCATCAATCCGGGGCCGATGATGGCCGCCGCTGACCGCTTCGAGATACTGATCACGGGGCGGGGCGGGCATGGCGCGCATCCGTACCAGACGATTGATCCGGTAACGATCGCGGGGCAGATCATCACGGCGTTGCAGACCATTGTGTCGCGCAACGTGAACCCGCTGGATTCGGCCGTGGTGTCCATTGGATCGCTGCAGGCGGGCCACCCTGGCGCGATGAGCGTGATTCCGCGCGAAGCCCGGATGGTCGGCACGGTGCGCACGTTCCGCAAGTCGGTCCAGGAAATGGTCGAGACCCGCATGCGCGAACTGGTCTCCGCCATCGCCGGCGCTTTCGGCGGCACGGCGGAAGTGGTGTATGAACGCATCTATCCCGCCACCCTCAATACGCCGCAGCACGCCAATCTGGTGGCCGACATCGCGACCGAGATGATCGGCAAGGAGAATGTGGTGCGCGACCTGGTGCCCTCGATGGGCTCCGAAGATTTTTCTTTCATGTTGCAGAGCAAGCCAGGCGCCTATTTCCGCCTGGGGCAGGGCGGCGCCGATTCCGGCTGCGTGCTGCACAACTCGCATTTCGATTTCAACGATGCCGTCATTCCTCTGGGCAGCGCGATGTTCTGCGCGCTGGCCGAACGAGGCATGCCGCTGGCAGACTAAGAAGCCTCTCATGTCTATTCAAAGCACGACTCAGCTCACCATCACCCGCCCCGACGATTGGCATTTGCACCTGCGCGATGGCGCGGCGCTGGAAGCCGTTGTGGCCGATACCGCGCGCCAGTTCGCCCGCGCCATCATCATGCCCAACCTGAAGCCGCCCGTGACCACCACCGAGCAGGCGCTGGCTTACCGCGACCGGATTCTTGCGGCGCTGGCCAAGGCGGGCGGCAACCCGGCGTCGTTCACGCCACTGATGACGCTGTACCTGACCGACAATACCCCCGCCGAGGAAATCTTCCGCGCGCACGAGTCCGGCCAAGTGTTTGCGGTGAAGCTGTACCCCGCTGGCGCGACGACCAATTCGGATGCCGGCGTGACCGATCTGCTGGGCAAATGCACGAAGGCGCTGGAGGCGCTGCAGAAGTGCGGCATGCCGTTGCTGGTGCATGGGGAAGTGACGGACGCGTCCATCGACGTGTTCGACCGCGAAGCCATTTTTGTCGAGCGAGTGATGAAGCCCTTGCGGCGCGCCTTCCCGGCATTGAAGGTCGTGTTCGAACACATTACGACGAAAGAGGGCGCCGAGTACGTGCGTGACGCCGAGGGCCCGATCGCCGCGACGATCACGCCGCAGCACATGCTATACAACCGCAACGCGATTTTCCAGGGCGGCGTGCGCCCGCATTGGTATTGCCTGCCGATCCTGAAGCGCGAGACGCACCGCCTGGCCCTGGTCGAGGCGGCCACCAGCGGCAGCCCGCGCTTCTTTCTGGGCACCGACAGCGCGCCGCACGCCCGTGGCTTGAAGGAGCACGCTTGTGGCTGCGCGGGCTGCTATACCGCCCTGCATGCCATGGAACTCTATGCCACGGCCTTCGAGGCGGCGGGCAAGCTCGACAAGCTGGAGGGATTCGCCAGCTTTCACGGTCCGGATTTCTATGGCCTGCCCCGCAATGCGGGCACGCTAACGCTGGCCCGCGAGACATACCGCGTGCCCGAAGAACTGGCGTTCGGCAATACGACGCTGGTGCCGCTGGCCGCCGGCGAAGCGCTGGCCTGGCGCGCCCACGCGTAGGCGGAAGATGGCAGGGCGCTTGCGTCCGCCGAGAAAAAAGGGGTGACCGGCTGTGGGCCGGTCACCCCTTTTCATTTGATGCGCTGCTGAATGTATATATAGAGAGAGCCTGGTTGTCAGAGCGTGCCTTCGCGCCGGGCCTCCAGCAGTTCCCAGCGGGCGAACCGCTCTTCCAGCTCGCTTTCCAGCTTGGCCAGTTCACCGTTGATGCGTTCCACCTCTGCCGGCGCATCGCGGTACAGGCTGCCGTCCGCCAGCTTGCCTGCCAGTTCGGCCTGCTGCGCCTCGAGGGCGGCAATGGCATCCGGCAAGCCTTCGAGTTCGCGGAGGTCCCAGGCGTTTATCTTGCTGGACTTCGCGGGTTTTGGGCGCGCGCCCTTGGCGCGCGAGGAGGCTTCGTCCGCCGGCTTGACGGCCTTGCCGCCATCGGACGGCGAGGCCGCGGCCTCTGGCCGCTGGGCGACCCATTCATCGTAGCCGCCGACATAATCGCGCCAGTGGCCATTGCCTTCGTAGGCGATGGTCTGGGTGACCACGTTGTTCAGGAAGGCGCGGTCGTGGCTGACGAGCAGCACCGTGCCGGCGTATTCCTGCAACAGCTCTTCCAGGAGTTCCAGCGTTTCGATATCCAGGTCGTTGGTGGGTTCGTCCAGCACCAGCACGTTGGCGGGGCGGGCAAACAGTCTCGCGAGCAGGAGGCGAGCGCGTTCTCCGCCCGACAGGCTGCGCACCGGCGAGCCCGCGCGCGCGGGCGAAAACAGGAAGTCCCCAAGATAGGTCATCACGTGCTTGCGGGTGCCGCCGATCTCGACCCATTCGCTGCCCGGGCTGATGATGTCGACGAGCGTGGCGTTTTCATCAAGCTGCGCACGCATCTGATCGAAGTAGGCAACCGCGACGTTGGTGCCCAGGCGCGTCGTGCCGGTGTCGGGCTGCATCTCGCCCAGGATGAGCTTGAGCAGCGTCGTTTTGCCGGCCCCGTTGGGGCCAATGATGCCGATGCGGTCGCCGCGCAGGATGGTCGTGGAGTAATCGTCCACGACGATCTTGTCGCCGAACGTCTTGCCCACGTGTTCGAGTTCGGCCACGAGCTTGCCGGAACGTTGGCCTTCGGCCAGCGCCAGCGACACATCGCCGACGCGTTCACGGCGCTCGGCGCGCTGGACGCGCAGGCTTTCCAGGCGCCGCACACGGCCTTCGTTGCGGGTGCGGCGCGCTTCGACGCCTTTGCGAATCCAGACTTCTTCCTGCGCCAGCAGTTTGTCGAAACGCGCTTGCTCCAGCCGCTCGGACTCCAGCCACTGGGCCTTGCGTTCCTGCCATTGTGAAAAGTTGCCGGGAAAGCTCAGGAGGCGGCCGCGATCGAGCTCCACGATGCGGGTGGTGACGGCGTCCAGGAAGCGCCGGTCATGGGTGATGATCACCGCGGCGCCCTTCCAGGTGCGCAGCATCTCTTCCAGCCAGGCGATGCCTTCGAAGTCGAGATGGTTGGTGGGTTCGTCCAGCAGCAACAGATCGGGTTCGTCGACCAGGGCGCGGGCCAATGCGACGCGCTTGCGGGTGCCGCCAGACAGCCCGGCGATCTGCACGTCGGCGGGCAAGCCCAGCTTTTCTATCACCGCGCGCGCGCGGGACGGCCGCTGCCAATCCTCGTGATCGCCTTCCGAGTCGCAGACCACGTCGAAGACGGTGGCGTTGTCGTCCAGCTCGGGTTCCTGTTCGACGGTTGCGACGCGCAGGCCCGAACTGCGGGCGATGGAGCCGTCGTCGGGCTGCGTTCTGCCGTCGAGCAGCCTGAGCAGCGAAGACTTCCCGGCGCCGTTGCGGCCGATGAGGCCGATGCGTTCGCCGGCCTGGATGGCGAAGTCGGCATGATCCAGCAACGGATGGTGCCCATAGGCAAGCTGGATGTCGGTCAGGGTGATGAGAGTGTCGAGGGCCATGTAGTGGGTAGTGTCTGCGGCGTCTAAGCGAATCAAGGCGTATTGTCGCAGGAACCCCGGATGTCGGCCGAAGGCTCGCCAAGGCTTCCTTGGGGACAGAGTCGCGGCGTGTAATAGAATACGCATTGCAAGGCGGGTCGGGCGATCGCGGTGGGTGCGAATCCATCGAGGAAGGTCCGGACTCCACAGGGCAGGGTAACGGCTAACGGCCGTCCGGTTGCGTCTTCGGGCGCGGCTGAGGAATAGGACCACAGAGACGAGACTGCGGGGCGGGCGGGCATTGCGCGCACCGATACGGCCATCTCCGTATCGCGCCATCCGGCAACGGACGGCGGCATCGCAGGGTGAAACGCGGCAACCTCTATCCGGAGCAACATCAAATAGGCATGCGTGCGGCCCTCGGGCCGTGAAGGGCGGCTCCGTCCTAGCATGCGGGTAGATGGCTAGAGCGGCTCAGCAATGATCCGCGCAGAGGAATGATCGTCCGCCAGGGCAACCTGGTGTACAGAATCCGGCCTATAGACCCGTCTTGCATTGAATTCCCAAGCGCGCGCATGCCCGGCCGGAAGCCCGCCGGGGATCCGGGGCACTGGATTCGCGGTTTTTTTTAAGGCCTGGCCGGGGTTGTTCGGCCGGAAGCCTTGCCAGCCGGGGCAATTGAGCGCCCGTAAAACAATGCAAAGGCATTGTTAGCCGCTACTCCTGAACAAGGACATTTAGAGTGTGCTGCAACCCCCTGATTTATTAGGGGGTTTTTCTTTTTGCCGTTTTACAAATTGATCTAAGTCCTTGTTGTGATTGAAAAAATTGCAACCACGCGCTTGACCGCCCCTGTGCCATACCGTAGAGTGGGAAATAGTAGGAAATTGTGCAATTAAGTGGGGTAAATGTGGTGTTTCAGGGAAGCAGCGCGCTCACGCTGGATGCCAAGGGACGGATCTCGATTCCGACCCGGCATCGTGACGCGCTCGTATCGCAGGCCGATGGCCGGCTGACCCTGACCCGCCACCCCGACGGTTGCCTGCTGGTGTATCCGAGGCCGGAGTGGGAAAAGAAGCGCGAGCAGATCGCCGCTTTCCCCATGACGGCTCGTGCGCTGCAGCGGCTGTTGCTGGGCAACGCTCAGGACGTGGAACTGGACGGCTCCGGCCGGGTTCTGATCGCTCCTGAACTGCGCAACGCTTCCGGTATGACGCGCGATGTGATGCTGCTCGGTCTGGGCGCGCACTTCGAGCTGTGGGACGCCGCTACCCTGGCCAGCCGCGAGGCTGAGGACCTGGCCAAGGGTATGCCGGATGTGTTGAATCAGTTTTCGTTCTGAAAAAGATATGGAATTCGAACATCGGCCCGTCCTGCTGGCGCCGACGGTGGATGCACTATTGCTGCCCGGCTTTGGCGGCAAGGGTGCGACACGGTCGCATGTGCAGGCCGAGCCGGATACGGCTACGCGAGCGGAGAGCGGCGTCTTCGTCGACGGCACCTTCGGGCGTGGCGGGCACAGCCGCGAGCTGCTTGGCCGTCTGGGCAAGCAGGCGCGGCTGGTGGTCTTTGACAAGGATCCCGAAGCAATCGCCGTGGCCAACGCGTTGGCGGCGGCGGATGCCCGGGTCACGGTCGTTCATGGCGGCTTTGCCACCATGGCGGAAGAATTGGAGCAGCTCGGCATCGGCAAAGTCGATGGCGTGATGCTGGATCTGGGCGTTTCGTCGCCTCAGATCGACGACGCTGAACGTGGCTTCTCGTTCATGCGGGACGGACCGCTGGATATGCGGATGGACACCACTCGTGGACCCACGGTGGCGGATTGGCTGGCGCAAGCCAGTGTGGATGAGATGCGGGAGGTCATAGCGGATTATGGCGAAGAACGGTTTGCTTTTCAGGTTGCAAAGGCGATTGCTGCTCGCCGCGCAACAAGGCCGCTGCGCACCACGCTCGAGCTTGCCGAGTGCGTCGCCAGCGCCGTCCGCACGCGCGAAAAGGGGCAACATCCGGCCACACGCACCTTTCAAGCTTTACGGATTTACATCAATCGGGAACTCGAAGAGCTCGCGCGCACCCTCGCGGCAGCTCTAGACCTGCTTGCCCCGGGAGGGAGGTTGGCGGTGATCAGCTTTCATTCGCTAGAAGACCGCATGGTCAAGCAATGCATCGCGGCGGCGGCTCGTCCGGCCGCTGCGCATGCACGCCTGCCCCTGCGCGAAAGCGAAATGCCCCAACCCGTCCTGCGTTCCCTGGGCCGTATCCTGGCTGAAGACGATGAAGTCTCGGCCAATGCCCGCGCCCGCTCCGCGGTGTTGCGGGTCGCCGAACGTACCGAAACGCCCCTGCCCGCCGAGGGCGGTTTTGCGTTCGTGAAAATCGGTTCGCTGCCCGGCAGCGACCTGGCCCCGCCGCCTCGCCGCGGCGGCAAGGGGGGACGCCGCTAATGGGTCGCGTCAACCTGATCGTTGCGGCTTTGCTGATGCTGTCGGCCATTTCCCTGGTCACCAGCCGGTATCAGTCGCGCCAGCTTTTCGTGGAGCTGGGCCGCGATCAGGCGCATGCGCGTGACCTGGAAACCAATTGGCGGCGCCTGCAGCTCGATCGCGCCGAGCTTGCCCGCAACGCGCGGGTGGACGCGATTGCCCGCGACGGCCTGAAGATGATCTCCATCGTTCCGGACCGCACGCTGTATATGAATCAGGCGCCGCTTCCCGCTCCGGCCGGGGGCGCCCAATGAAGCGCGTTCCCTTCTTCGACAACCCCGTGCTGCGCGGGCAATTGCCCACGTGGCGCGCACGCCTGGTGCTGATCCTGCTGTTCGGCGGGTTCACGGTGCTGGCCGGCCGCGCGCTGTTCCTGCAAGGCTTGTCGACGGAGTTTCTGCAGCAGCAGGGCGAGCGCCGCTATGAGCGCACGCTTACGCTGGCCGCCACGCGCGGCAAGATCATGGACCGCAACGGCGCGGTCCTGGCCTCCAGCGTGCCCGCGCGCGCCATCTGGGCGATTCCCGAAGACGTCAAGCAAGCCACGCCGGGCCAGATCGACGCTCTGGCCAAGCTGCTGGAAACGCCGGCGGGTGACTTGCGCCGTCGTCTGGTCGACGAGGACAAGAACTTCGTCTACCTGAAACGCCAGGTCTCGATGGACGTGGCCGACAAGATCAAGCAACTGGGACTGCCGGGCGTGCATCAGCAGCCCGAAACCCGCCGCTACTACCCGGACGGCGACGTGATGGCCCATGTGGTGGGCTTCAACAGCGTCGAGGACCAGGGCCAGGAAGGCGTTGAGCTCACCTTCAATCAGCAGTTGTCGGGGCGGCCGGGCAGCCGGCGCGTCATCAAGGACCGGTTGGGCCGCGTGATCGAGGACGTCCAGGCCGCCACCTTGCCCGTGGACGGACGCGACTTGCGCCTGTCCATCGATACGCGCCTGCAGTATCTGGTGTTCAAGGCATTGAAGGACGCCATGGACAAGCACCAGGCCAAGGGCGCGACCGCCGTCGTCCTGGACGTGCATACCGGCGAAATCCTGGCACTGGCCAACGTTCCGACCTTCGACCCGAACAAGCGCGAGACCTTCCACGGTTCCAATCTGCGCAATCAGGCCATTACGGACACCTTCGAACCCGGCTCCATCATGAAGCCGTTCACCGCCGCGCTGGCGCTGGAACTCGGCCGCATCACCACGTCGACGCTGTTCGAGACCGGCAATGGCCGCTTCACCTATCAGGGCAGCACCATCAGCGACGTGAGCCGCAACGGCACGCTGGACGTGGCGGGCGTGCTGCGCAAGTCCAGCAACATCGGCATGACGATGATCTCCGAGAAGCTGGAATCCCGCGAGATGTGGGATCGCTTCACGGAGTTGGGACTGGGCCAGGCGCCTCAGGTGGGATTCCCGGGCGCGGCGCCCGGCCGTCTGCGTCCCTGGGACCGCTGGCGCCTGATCGAAAAGGCCACGATGGCCTATGGCTACGGTCTGTCGGTGTCGCTGCTGCAGGTGGCGCGCGCCTATACGGTGTTCGCCCGCAACGGAGACATGGTGTCGCTGACCCTGGTCAAGCGCGACAGCGATCCCACCAGCGTCAAGATCTATACGCCCAAGACGACCGCAACGGTGCGCGCCATGCTGGAGGCCGCGACGGGCCCCGAGGGCACCAAGGCCGCGCAGGTGCAGGGCTATCGCGTGGCTGGCAAGAGCGGCACCGCGCGCAAGATCGTGGATGGCAAGTACAGCATGCAGCGTTACCGGAGCTCTTATGTGGGCTTCGCCCCGGTGTCGGACCCCAAGATCGTGGTGGCCGTGTCCATCGACGAGCCGACGACCGGCGGCTACTACGGCGGCGCGATCGCCGCGCCCGTGTTCTCTCATATCGTGGGGGGGAGCCTCAGGCTGATGGGGGTGCGGCCGGACGCGCCATTTGAATCCACGATTGTTGCTGGTCTCAAGGAGCCAGGCAGATGAGCGCCAAAGGCTTCCTCTCTTCCCCTGTCGCCACGGTTGCTGAAATCGTGGCGTGGTTGCATGCGCGCGTAGCGTTGACCGCGCATCTCAAGCTGGACTCGCGCGATATCGAGCCGGGCGATGTGTTCGTCGCCTGCCCGGGGCTGTCCAGCGACGGACGTCTCTATATGGACAAGGCGTTGGCGCTGGGCGCCAGCGCGGTGCTGTTCGAAGCGCCCGCCAGCGATGCCATCCAGGCGATGTCGGCGGAGGCCGCCGTGCTGCCCGTGACCGGCCTGCGCGCACTGCTGGGCGAACTGGGCGACACCTGGTACGGTCGCCCGTCGGCCGCGCTGGCGGTGGTGGCGGTGACCGGCACCAATGGCAAGACCTCTTCGGTTCAATGGATCGCCCACGCGCTGAGCCGCAATGACAAGGCCTGCGGCACCATCGGCACGCTGGGCGCGGTGCTGCCCGACGGCCGTACGCTGGGCGGCGACCTGACGACTCCCGATGTGCTGACGGTGCACCGCACGCTTGCCGCGATGCGCGATGCCGGGGCAAGGGCAGTCGCGATGGAGGCGTCGTCTATCGGCATCGAGCAGGGCCGGATGGACGGCGTGCGCGTGGCGCTGGCCGCGTTCACGAACCTCACGCGCGACCACCTCGACTATCACGTCACGATGGAGCGCTATGAAGAGGCGAAGGCGCGCCTGTTCCGCTGGCCTGGCCTGACAGCCGCCGTGATCAACGCCGATGACGAGGCCGGGCGCCGGCTGATCGCCAGCCTGCCCGCCGGCGTCTCCCCAATGGGCTACAGCCTGAGCGACGATCCCGCGATTCCCGCCGCCATGCGCGCGCGCGACCTGCAGGCCACGTCCCAGGGCCAGATCTTCACGCTGGTCTCGCCGCACGGCGAAGCCCAGATCGTGACGCGCCTGCTGGGCGCGCACAATGTCTCGAATCTGCTGCTCGTGGCGGGCGTGCTGTACAAGCTGGGCCTGCCGTTCGCGCAGATCGCGCGCGAACTCGCGGCGACCGACCCCGTGGACGGCCGTCTTCAAACCGTCGAGCCGGTGCCGGTGAGCCACCAGGCCCGAGGCCCGCTGGTGGTGGTGGATTACGCGCACACGCCGGATGCGTTGTCGCGCGCGCTGCTCGCGTTGCGCGCCGTGGCCGTGGCGCGCTCGGGCCGCCTGATCTGCGTGTTTGGTTGCGGCGGCGAGCGCGATCCGGGCAAGCGGCCGGTGATGGGCGGCATCGCCGCCGAACTTGCCGACCATGTGGTGGTGTCCAGCGACAACCCCCGCACCGAGTCGCCCGAGGCCATCGTCGAACAGATACTTGCCGGTGTTCCTGAATCCGCCCGCGCCGACGTTCAAGTCGACCGCGCGCGCGCCATCCTGCAGACCGTCTGGGCGGCGTCCCCGGAAGACGTGGTGCTGCTGGCGGGCAAGGGCCACGAAACCTATCAGGACATCGGAGGGGAAAAGCTGCCCTTCGACGACCGCGAATGGGCGCGGCTGGCGCTGCTGCTGCCGCAGGTCAAAGGCGTGTCCACGGATACGCGCCGGGTCGGCGAGGGTGAATTGTTTGTCGCGCTGGTGGGCGAGAATTTCGACGCGCACCATTATCTGGATCAGGCGCAGGCGCGCGGCGCATGTGCCGCCGTCGTGGCGCATCCGGTGCCCGACGCCGGGCTGCCGCAATTGGTGGTGGGCGATACCCGCGCCGCGCTGATGCGCATCGGCGCCGCCTGGCGTGCGCGGTTCACGCTGCCCGTGGTGGCCGTGACGGGCAGCAACGGCAAGACGACCACCAAGGAAATGATCTCGGCCATGCTGGCCGAATGGCAGGGCGAGGCGGGCCGTCTGGCCACCGCCGGCAATCTGAACAATGACATCGGCGTGCCGCTGACCTTGCTGCGTCTGCGCCCGGAGCATTGCGCCGCCGTGTTCGAACTGGGCATGAACCATGCCGGCGAGATCGCGCAGTTGGCAGCCATCGCGGCGCCGACGGTGGCGCTGGTCACCAACGCCCAACGCGAGCACCAGGAATTCATGCATTCCGTGGAAGCGGTCGCGCATGAGAACGGGGCTGCGATTTCGGCATTGCCGGAGGACGGCGTGGCCGTCTATCCGGGCGACGAACCCTATTCGGGAATCTGGGATGCGCTGGCCGGCGCGCGCCGCGTGCTGCGCTTCGGCCTGCAACCCGGCCTGGACGTCTACGCAGAACAGATCATCGCGGAAGTGGATGCGACGCGGTGCCGCGTGGTGACGCCGGTCGGCACGGCAGACCTGGCATTGCCGGTGCCCGGCCTGCACAACTTGCGCAATGCCTTGGCGGCGATCGCCAGCGCCATCGCCGCGGGGGCGCCGCTTGAGAGCGCGGTGCGCGCGTTGGCGGGTTTTGCGCCCGTCGCCGGCCGCATGCAGCACAAACCAATGAGTGACGGAACGTTGCTCATCGATGACACCTACAATGCCAACCCCGATTCGGTTCGCGCGGCCATTGATGTGCTGGCGCGTATCGCCGGCACGCGCGTTCTGGTGCTGGGCGACATGGGCGAAATCGGGGACAACGGCCCCGCCATGCACGCAGAGGTGGGCAATTACGCGCGTGAGCATGGGCTCGACGCGCTCATTACGCTAGGCGAAGCCAGCCGGGCGGCAGCCGCCGCATTCGGCCCCGGCGCGCACGCCTGCGCATCGGTAGACGAAGTCGTTGCCGCCTTGCGCGGCTTGCGCCCGTCCTGCGTATTGGTAAAGGGATCGCGCTTTATGCGCATGGAGCGGGTAGTGACGGCTTTTTCTTTGAATGACGGGACGGCGGCCAAGGGGCAGGGAGAACACCATGCTGCTTGAGATCGCCCGTCTGCTTTCCGATGATGTGCGCGCCCTGGGCGTGTTCGAATACATCACCCTGCGCGCCGTCCTGGCGTGCGCGACGGCCTTGCTGATCGGCCTGGTCGCGGGACCGCGCGTGATCCGCAAGCTGACCGAAATGAAGATCGGCCAGGCGGTGCGTGCCTATGGCCCGGAAACCCACCTGGTCAAGACCGGCACCCCCACGATGGGCGGCGTGCTCATCCTGATCTCCATTGCGATCAGCACCCTGCTGTGGGCCGACTGGACCAACCGCTTCGTGTGGGTCGTGCTGCTGGTGACCTTCGGCTTTGGCTGGATCGGCTGGCGCGACGATTACCGCAAGGTGGTCTATCGCGATCCCGAGGGCATGCCGGCACGGCAAAAATTCTTCTGGCAAGCCACCATCGGCATGGTGGCCGCGGTGTATCTGGCGTTCGCGGTATCCGCGCCCGCCAATACCGAGCTCTGGCCCTTGTTCAAGGCCTGGGTCGGCAGCGGCTTCACGATGGCCTTGCCCACCCGCGCCGACCTGATCGTGCCGTTTTTCAAGACGGTGAGCTATCCGCTGGGCGTGCTGGGTTTCGTGGCGCTGACGTGGGCGGTGATCGTCGGCACCAGCAATGCCGTGAATCTTACGGACGGCCTGGATGGGCTGGCGATCATGCCCACCGTGATGGTCGGCAGCGCGCTCGGCATCTTCGCCTACGTGGTCGGCCGCGTGGACTATTCGAAGTATCTGCTGTTTCCCTACATTCCCGGCGCGTCCGAATTGATGGTGCTGTGCGCAGCGATTGGCGGCGCCGGCCTGGCATTTTTATGGTTCAACGCGTATCCGGCGCAGGTCTTCATGGGCGATGTCGGCGCACTCGCGCTGGGCGGCGCTTTGGGCACGATCGCGGTCATCGTGCGCCAGGAGATCGTGCTGTTCATCATGGGCGGTGTCTTCGTGGTCGAAACCCTGTCGGTGATGATCCAGGTGACGTGGTTCAAGTACACGAAGCGACGTTATGGAACAGGTAGACGCATCTTCCGCATGGCGCCGTTGCATCATCACTTTGAAGTGGGCGGCTGGAAAGAAACCCAGGTGGTCGTGCGTTTCTGGATCATCAGCATGATGCTGGTGCTGATTGGCCTCTCTACCCTGAAGTTGCGATGAATATGATGGAAACCTCCCGCGTTGACGCGCCGCTCGTCCTGATCCTCGGATTGGGCGAGACGGGTGTCGCCGCCGCACGCTGGTGCGCCCGTCAGGGCGCCCGCTTGCGCGTGGCCGACACGCGCGCCGAACCGGGCGGGCTGGCCGCGCTGCGGGAAGCGCTGGCGCAAAGCGACGTGGAATATCGCCTGGGTTGCGACGAGTCCTTCGCCACGGAATTGCTGGACGGCGTGGATCAGGTGGTGTTGAGCCCGGGACTGGCCCCCACGCAATCCCCCGCGGCGAACGTGCTGCGCGAGGCCGAGGCCCGTGGCATCGAAGTCGTCGGCGAAATCGAATTGTTCGCGCGGGCGCTGGCCGATCTGGCAGAGACGCGCGAGTACCGGCCGCGCCTGCTGGCCGTGACGGGCACCAACGGCAAGACGACCGTCACCGCATTGACCCGCCAACTGATCGAGGCCAGCGGTCTCTCCGTTCTGGCGGCGGGAAATATCAGCCCCGCGGCGCTTGCCGCGCTGACGGATGCGCTGGACACCGACACGCTGCCGCAGGTGTGGGTGCTGGAGTTGTCCAGCTTCCAACTGGAAACCACGCGCACGCTGATGGCCGACGCGGCCGTCGTGCTCAATGTCACGCAGGACCATCTGGATTGGCATGGCGGCATGCAAGCCTATGCGCAAGCCAAGGCGCGCCTCTTGAAGATGGCGCGCGTGGCCATCGTCAATCGCGACGATTCCTGCACCGTGGATATGGTGCAGACGCTGAACGCGCTGAACGTGCGCAGTTTCGGCCGCGCCGTGCCGGAACTGGTCGGCGACATGGGCCTGGAACTGGGGCAGGGCGTGGCCTGGCTGGTGGCCTGCGAGCCTAGCGATTTCGACGAACCCGCGCCGCCCGTGCGCCGCAAGAAGGACGCGCCCGAACCGGTGCGCGCCAAGGGCCGCATGAGCCGCCTGATGCCCGTCGATGCCTTGCGCATCCGCGGCATCCACAATGCCTTGAATGCGCTGGCTGCATTGCAGCTTGCGCGCTGCCTGGACCTGGGCTGGGGCGCCATGCTGCGCGCGCTGCGCGAGTATGCGGGCGAACCGCATCGCGCGGCTTTCGTGCGCACGATCGGTGGCGTGGACTACATCAACGACAGCAAGGGCACCAACGTGGGCGCCACCGTGGCCGCGCTGGAAGGCCTGGGCCAGCCGGTGGTGCTGATCGCCGGGGGTCAGGGCAAGGGCCAGGATTTCTCTCCGCTGATTCCCGTGGTGTCGCGCCATGCGCGCGCGGTGATGCTGATTGGCGCCGACGGCCCGGAGATCGGCCGCGTGCTGGCCGCAACCGGCGTCAAGTGCGTGCCGGCGGAATCTCTTCATGCCGCGGTGCGCGGCGCGGCCGAGCTGGCGCAACCGGGCGATGCCGTGCTGTTGTCGCCCGCCTGCGCCAGCCTCGACATGTTCCGCAACTATCCGCACCGCGGGCAGATGTTCGTGGAAGAGGTCGAAGACCTGGCCCGCGACCGTGGGGAGGTGGCATGAGCCGCAATCCCGCTCCCATCGCGACGGCGCGCCGCGCAGAGGCTGTGCAATGAGCCTGATCGCCGATCTCACCGCCAGCGTCAATGCCGTACGGCCCGGCCGTACCCGCATGCGCAATTTCGATCTGCCGCTGGTCATCGCGGCATCGACGTTGCTGCTGCTTGGCTTGCTGATGGTGTATTCGGCATCGATCGCGCTGGCCGACGGTCCGCGCTATGCATCCTATGGCCGCTATTACTTCGTGATCCGCCATGCGGTATTCGTGAGCGTCGGGCTGGTCGGCGCCGCCGTGGTCCTGGCGATTCCCATCCGAGTCTGGCAGCGGATGGCGGTACCGCTGTTCGTGGTGGCGATCGTCCTGCTGGTCGCCGTGCTGATCCCCGGCATCGGCCGCGAAGTCAACGGCGCGCACCGCTGGATCCCGCTGGGTCCGCTGAATTTCCAGCCGTCCGAACTGATGAAGCTGGCCGCCTTGCTCTACGCCGCCGATTACACCGTGCGCAAGCAGGAGCACATGCAGGCGTTTGCGCGCGGCTTCCTGCCGATGGCGGTCGCGCTGGCCGGCGTGGGCATGCTGCTGCTGCTGGAGCCCGACCTGGGCGCCTTCATGGTGATCGTGGCTATCGCCATCGGCATCCTGTTCCTGGGCGGCATCAACGGCAAGTACTTCAGCAGCCTGCTGGCGGTGCTGGTGGGTACGTTCCTGATGCTGATCTGGCTGTCGCCCTGGCGCCGCGCGCGCCTGTTCGCGTACCTGGATCCCTGGAACGAAGACAACGCCTACGGCAGCGCCTATCAGCTTTCGCACTCGCTGATCGCGCTGGGCCGTGGAGAATGGCTGGGGGTGGGCCTGGGCGCAAGCGTCGAGAAGCTCCATTACCTTCCCGAAGCGCATACCGACTTCCTGATGGCCGTGGTGGGCGAGGAACTGGGCTTTGCTGGCGTCATGCTGGTGATCTCGCTGTTCGCCATCATCGTCTACCGCGGTTTCGACATCGGCCGCCAGGCCATCGCGATGGAACGCACGTTCGCGGGCCTGGTCGCGCACGGCGTGGCGATGTGGTTTGGCGTGCAGTCGTTCATCAACATGGGCGTCTGCCTGGGGCTGCTGCCCACCAAGGGCCTGACCTTGCCACTGATGAGCTACGGCGGTTCGGGCGTGGTGATGAACCTCTGCGCGCTGGCGATGATGATCCGGGTCGACGTGGAAAACCGCATCATGATGCGCGGGGGGCGGGTATGAACGCCGCTGCGATGACTCCCCGCACCATCCTGATCATGGCTGGCGGCACCGGCGGCCATATCATGCCGGGCCTGGCCGTGGCCGATGTGTTGCGCGAACGCGGCTGGCGCGTGCTGTGGCTGGGCAATCCCGAAAAAATGGAGGGCAGGCTGGTGCCGCCCCGCGGTATCGAGCTGGTACCCCTGCGCTTTCAGGGCGTGCGCGGCAAGGGCGCATCCGCGCTGCTGAAGCTGCCTTTTCTTCTGCTGCGCGCTTTCGCGCAAGCCTGGTCGCGCCTGTCCGACGTGCGTCCCGACGTGGTGCTGGGCATGGGCGGCTATGTGGCGTTTCCGGGCGGCGTGATCGCCGCGCTGCGCGGCACGCCGCTGGTAGTGCACGAACAGAACGCCGTCGCCGGCACCGCGAATAAATGCCTGGCGAAGATGTCGCGCCGCGTGCTGAGCGGTTTCCCCGGCGTCCTGCCGAAGGGCGAGGCGATGGGCAACCCGGTGCGCGCCGACCTGTGCGCCTTGCCGGACCCGGCCCAGCGCTATGCCGGCCGCAGCGGCGCGCTGCGCGTGCTGGTCGTGGGCGGAAGCCTGGGGGCGCAGGCGCTCAATACCGCCGTGCCGCAGGCGCTGGCGCGCTTGCCGCTCGACAGCCGGCCGATGGTGGTCCATCAAGCCGGCGAACAACATTTACCCGCGCTGCAGCAAGCCTACGCCCAGGCGGGCGTGACGGCGGATTGCCGCGCATTCATCGATGACATGGCGGGCGCCATGGCCGACGCGGATCTGCTGATCTGCCGCGCGGGCGCCATGACGGTGTCGGAAGTGGCCGCGGCGGGCGTCGCGGCGCTTTTCGTGCCGTTCCCGCATGCGATCGATGACCATCAAACCGCCAACGCGCGCTTCCTGAGCGACGCGCAGGCCGCTTGGCTGCAGCCGCAGACCGCCATGACGCCCGAGTGGCTGGCGGACTGGCTCGCCCAGCGTTCCCGACAAGAACTGCAGGCCGTTGCCGTTCGGGCCCGCGCTCATGCGCGCCCCGACGCGGCGGCCCATATCGCCGACGTCTGTGAACAAGCAGCGGGGCGTTCATCATGAAACACAGAATTCAACATATCCATTTCGTGGGCGTGGGCGGCTCGGGCATGAGCGGCATCGCCGAAGTGCTGCTCAACCTGGGCTACACGGTCAGCGGTTCCGATCTGAACGAGTCGGCCGTGACGCGCCGCTTGGCGGGCCTGGGCGTGAAGATCTCGATCGGCCACGTTGCCAGCAACGTCACCGGCGCTGGCGCCATCGTGACGTCCACGGCGGTGGCGGGCGACAACCCCGAAGTGATCGCGGCGCGTTCCGCGCGCATTCCGGTGGTGCCGCGCGCCATCATGCTGGCCGAGCTGATGCGCCTCAAGCGCGGTATCGCCGTGGCCGGCACGCACGGCAAGACCACCACGACCAGCCTGGTGGCCAGCGTGCTGGCCGCCGGCGACCTGGACCCGACGTTCGTCATCGGCGGCCGCCTGAATTCGGCCGGCGCCAACGCGCGGCTGGGGCAGGGCGACTACATCGTGGTCGAGGCCGACGAATCCGACGCCTCGTTCCTGAACCTGCTGCCGGTGATGGCCATCGTGACCAACATCGATGCCGATCACATGGATACCTATGGGCACGATGTGGCGCGCCTGAAAAGCGCCTTCATCGAGTTCACGCAGCGCCTGCCTTTCTATGGCAGCGCGGTGGTTTGTTCGGACGACGCGAATGTGCGCGAGATCATGCCGTTCATTTCGCGTCCGATCACGACATACGGGCTGAACCCGGAAGCGCAGGTGCGCGCCTACGAGGTGCAGGCGGAAGGCACGCGCATGCGTTTCAACGTGCAGCGCACGCATAGCGACACGCTGCTGCCACCCCTGCAGGTCGAACTGAACCTTCCCGGCCTGCATAACGTGCGCAACGCGCTGGCCGCGATTGCGGTGGCGACCGAGCTGGGCGTTTCCGATAACGCGATCTGCGAGGCGCTGGGTGCATTCAAGGGCGTGGGCCGCCGCTTCACGCAGACGGGCGATTTTCCGGTGCCGGCCAACCATGGCGGCGGCACGTTCACCGTGATCGACGACTATGGTCACCACCCCGTGGAAATGGCCGCCACCCTGGCCGCCGCGCGCGGCGCCTGGCCGGACCGCCGCATCGTGCTGGCCTTCCAGCCGCACCGCTACACCCGGACGCGGGATTGCTTCGAAGACTTCGTGCGCGTGCTCGGAACCGCCGACGCCGTGCTGCTGACCGAGGTCTATGCCGCCGGAGAGCCGCCGCTGGTGGCCGCGGACGGACGCGCCCTGTCGCGCGCATTGCGCGTGGCCGGCAAGGTCGAGCCGGTGTTCGTGGAAGACGTGGCCGAACTGCCGCAGGCGATGGTGGATTTTGTGCGTGACGGCGACGTCGTCATTGTTATGGGAGCGGGTTCGATCAGCAAGGTCCCCGCCCAGGTAGGAGAGCTGGCATGAGCACGCAATTCGGCAAGGTGGGTGTGTTGTACGGCGGCCGTTCCGCCGAGCGCGAAGTGTCCCTGATGTCGGGCAAGGGCGTGCACCAGGCGCTGACCGGCGCCGGCGTGGACGCGCACCTGTTCGACACGGGCGAGCGCAGCCTGGCCGAGCTGGCGGCCGAAGGCTTTGACCGCGTGTTCATCGCGCTGCATGGCCGCTATGGCGAAGACGGCACGATCCAGGGCGCCCTGGAGCTGTTGGGCATCCCCTATACGGGCAGTGGCCCGATGGCCTCGGCGCTGGCCATGGACAAGACCATGACCAAGCGCATCTGGCTGCAGCATGGCCTGCCCACGCCCGACTTTGAATTGCTGGACGCCGACACGGAGCTGCGCCTCGTGCCTGACCGCCTGAGCCTGCCGCTGATCATCAAGCCGCCGCATGAAGGTTCCACCGTGGGCATCACCAAGGTGGTGGGCTATTCCGACATGAAGGAAGCCTACGCCGCGGCGGCGCGCTTCGACAGCGAAGTCCTGGCCGAGCAGTTCATCACCGGCCGCGAGCTGACCGTGGCGGTGCTAGGTTCGGGCAAGTCCGCGCGTGCGTTGCCGGTGATCGAAATCGCCGCGCCCGGCGGCAACTACGACTACGAACACAAGTACTTCTCCGACGACACGCAGTACTTCTGCCCGGCCGCCTTGCCCGCGGACGTGGCTGAAGAAGTCGCCCGGGTTGCCGTTAAGGCCTATCAGACGCTGGGCTGCGAAGGCTGGGGCCGCGCCGACTTCATCCTCGACCGCGACAACCGGCCCTGGCTGCTTGAAATGAATACCTCGCCCGGCATGACCGGCCATTCCCTGGTGCCCATGGCCGCGAAGGCCGTGGGGATCAGCTATGCCGATTTGTGCGTAGCGATCCTGTCCGAGGCGTCGTGCAAAGTGCACAGCCCCGCCCGCAACGCTTGACCTGGATATTCCGTGTGGAACGACGCTCGCACTACCAACCTGATCGCCAACACGCTTGCCGTGCTGGCGGTTTGCGCCATGCTCTTCGCGGGCGTGGTGTGGGTAGCGCAACGCCCGTTCTTCACGCTGTCGGCCATCGAGCTCGAATCGATGCCGGACACCGAACTGCACTATGTGTCGACCGGCGCGGTGCGCTCGGCGATCGCGGGCCGCTTCAAGGGCAACTTCTTCACGGTGGACCTGGACGACGCGCGGGAGATCTTCGAGTCCGTTCCGTGGGTGCGGCACGCGACCGTGCGGCGGATCTGGCCCAATGTCCTGCGCGTGCGGATCGAGGAACAGCAGCCCCTGGCGCTGTGGAACGAGAACCAGATGATCAACACCTGGGGCGAGGCGTTCACGGCGAACACGGGCGAGGTGGACGACGAGACGGTGCTGCCGCAGTTCGCCGGGCCCGAGGGCACGGAATCGCTAGTCGTGCAGCGCTATGCCGAGCTGGCGCGCTGGTTCGCGCCGCTGGACATGCACGTGCAGCAGTTGGAACTGAGTCCGCGCTACGCCTGGCGCGTCGTGCTTTCCAACGGCATGTTGCTGGACCTGGGCCGCGATCCGGGCGCCGATGCGCCGGACCCGCACGGCCTGCCGGGCGCATTGCCGTTCGCCGCCCGTATTCAACGCTTTGTGCAGGCGTGGCCCGCTGTGTCGGGGCGCCTGGAAGGGCGCACCATCACGCAGGCCGACTTGCGCTATCCGAATGGTTTCGCCCTGGCGCTGGCCCCGTTGCCCGCGTCGGAAACCAAATCCAAATCCACACCGAAACCTCCCAAGAAACGCTAACGCCATGACCCGTGACATCAAGGACCTTATCGTCGCCCTCGATATCGGCACCAGCAAGGTGGTGGCTGTGGTGGCTGAAATCCTGCCTGAAGGCCGCTTCGAAGTGCTTGGCCTTGGCCAGCACGAATCGCGCGGCATGCGCAAGGGCGTGGTCGTCAACATCGAGACCACTGTGAATTCCATCCAGCGCGCGCTTGAAGAAGCCGAGCTGATGGCAGATTGCAAGATTCGCGACGTCTACACCGGCATCGCCGGCAGCCATATCCGCAGCTTCAATTCCAGCGGCATGGTCGCCGTGAAAGACAAGGAAGTCACCGCCACCGACGTCGCCCGCGTCATCGAGACCGCCAAGGCGGTGAACATTCCGACCGACCAGCAGGTGCTGCACGTGCTGACCCAGGAGTTCATCGTCGACGGCCAGGAAGACATCCGCGAACCGATCGGCATGAGCGGCCTGCGCCTGGAAGTGCGCGTGCATATCGTGACGGGCGCGGTCAGCGCCGCCCAGAACATTGTGAAGTGCGTGCGCCGCTGCGGGCTGGAAGTGCAGGACCTGATCCTGCAGCCGCTGGCTTCGAGCCTGGCCGTGCTGACGGCCGACGAAAAGGAGCTGGGCGTCGTGCTGGTCGACATCGGGGGAGGCACCACCGACGTGGCGATCTTCACCGGCGGCGCGATCCGCCACACCGCCGTGCTGCCTATCGCCGGCGACCAGATCACCAACGACATCGCGGCCATGCTGCGCACGCCGACGCCCGATGCCGAGGAAATCAAGCTGCGCTACGGCGTCGCCAAACAGGTGCTGGCCAGCCCGGACGAATCCGTGGAAGTGCCGGGCCTGGGTGACCGCGGCCCCCGCCAGGTCAAGCGCCAGGCGCTCGGCGCCGTGATCGAGCCGCGCGTGGAAGAGCTGTTCACGCTGGTGCAGCAGGTGGTGCGCGACTCCGGCTACGAGGACCTGCTGGCTTCCGGCGTGGTCCTGACCGGCGGATCGGCGCAGTTGCCCGGCATGATCGAACTGGCCGAGGACGTGTTCCTCAAGCCCGTGCGCGTGGCGGTGCCCGAATACGAAGGCAGCCTGGCCGACGTGATGCGCAATCCGCGCTTCTCGACGGTGATGGGTCTGCTGCAGGAAGCGCGTATGCAGCGTGTGCGAGGCCGCAAGGTGGCCGCCCAGACAGGCAATTTCAAGAGCCTGCTGGCGCGCATGAAGGAATGGTTCATGAATTAAAGGGTGCAGGTTGGGGCCTGCTCCTTGGTGCGATCCGCGGCGGTTTTGCGGGGCGTGCCAGAAAGAGGAGGCGTCTCAAACCCGTGGCGGGCCTATGTAGCCGGCGTCGGCTTTGAGGCGATTCACAAATATAGGTTGTTGGGGAATTTTTGTGATTTGCAAAATCGGACTTGTGAGGGAGTCATCATGATGAACTTTGAGATGCTAGAGAACAACACCAAAGGGACCGTAATCAAGGTCGTTGGTGTGGGCGGTGCGGGCGGCAATGCCGTGGCGCACATGATTCGCAACGGCGTGCACGGCGTGGATTTCATCTGCGCCAACACCGACGCGCAAGCGCTGTCGGCTACCAATGCCCCGGTGCAGATCCGTCTGGGCCGCACCGGCCTGGGCGCGGGCGCCAAGCCCGAACAGGGACGTGCGTCGGCTGAAACCGCGCGCGAGGAGATCCGTGCCGCGCTGAATGGCGCGCACATGGTCTTCATCACCGCCGGCATGGGCGGTGGCACCGGCACCGGCGCGGGTCCGGTCGTGGCCGAGGTGGCGAAGGAACTGGGCATTCTGACCGTAGGCGTGGTCACCAAGCCCTTCACCTTCGAAGGCAACAAGCGCCTGAAGATGGCCGAGGACGGAATCTCGGAATTGGCCAAGCACGTGCATTCGCTCATCGTGGTGCTCAACGAGAACCTCTATGAACTGATGGACGAGGACGCGACGCAGGAAGACTGCTTCCGTTCCGCCGACGACATCCTGCACAACGCGTGCGCGGGTATCGCCGAAATCATCAACGTCGAAGGCAACGTCAACGTCGACTTCGAAGACGTGAAGACGATCATGGGCGAACAGGGCCAGGCCATGATGGGCACGGCGTCGGCTTCTGGCGCGGACCGCGCCCGGGTGGCCGCCGAGCACGCCATTGCCTGCCCGCTGCTGGAAGGCGTGGACCTGAACGGCGCTCGCGGCGTACTGGTCAACATCACCGCCAGCCGCTCGCTGAAGATGCGCGAAACGCGCGAAATCATGGAAACGATCCGCAGCTACGCTTCGGACGACGCGACCGTGATCTTCGGCACCGCCTACGACGAGTCCATGGGTGAAAACCTGCGCGTGACCGTGGTTGCAACCGGCCTTGGCCGCGCGCAGGCACGTCCGCAACTGGTTCAGACCACGGCGGAAGTCCTGCGCACCGGTACCGACAACATGCCCATGGGCACGATGGCGGCCGGCCAAGGCGGCGACTACCGCAACCTGGACATGCCGTCTGTCATGCGCAATCCGCGCAGCCAGGCGTCGGCCCAGGTGCGTGCTCTGGAAAGCTCGGGCATGGATCATTTCGACATTCCGGCGTTCCTGCGCAAGCAGGCGGATTGAACCTTAGAGCCGGCCAACGGCTCTAAATGCACTCCCTCATCTCCGGCCCGCCTGTCCCCTCGGGCGGCCGGAGGCAGAGCGGTCCGTGTTTCCCTTGCACGGCATCAAAAAAGGGACGGAGGTTCAGGTCGATCCCGACACCGCGATGGCGGCAAGGATCGGACAGAGTTACAATACGTCAGTTACGCCGGCAAACTATTCACTATCTTGCCGGCTTCCTGGCTCAAATTCCCAAGTCTCATGTTCCGACAGCGCAGCATTCAGAATCTCGTCCGCACGACAGGCGTCGGCGTCCATTCAGGACGGCGGGTGGAGCTCACCTTGCGCCCGGCACAACCCAATACCGGTATCGTGTTTCACCGCGTGGACTTGCCGCAGGTCGTGGACCTGCCTGCTCAAGCCACGGGCGTGGGCGATACGCGCATGGCGTCCGTGCTGCAGCAGGGCAATGTCCGCGTGTCCACGGTGGAACATCTCATGTCGGCCCTGGCCGGCCTGGGTATCGACAACCTGCATATCGACCTTACTGCCGAAGAAGTCCCCATCATGGACGGCAGTGCGGCGACGTTTGTTTATCTGTTGCGCTCGGCGGGCATCGTCGAGCAAAACGCCCCCAAGCAATTCATCCGCGTCTTGAAGCCGGTGGAAGTGCGCGAAGGCGAAGGCCGCTCCGAGAAGTGGGCCCGGCTGGAACCCCATGAGGGTTATGCGCTGGCGTTCTCGATCGACTTCCGTCATCCCGCCATCGACTCGACGGCCAATTTTGCCGAAATCGATTTCGCGACGCACTCGTATGTGCGCGAGATCGCCCGGGCGCGCACCTTCGGTTTCGTGAACGAAGTCGAGGCCCTGCGGTCGATGGGCCTGGCCCGAGGCGGCAGCCTGGACAACGCCATCGTCATGGACGAGTACCGCGTGCTCAACAGCGACGGGCTGCGCTATGACGACGAATTCGTGAAGCACAAGATCCTGGACGCCATTGGCGACCTGTATCTGCTGGGCAAGCCCCTGGTGGCGCGCTACGTGGCGTGCAAATCGGGGCACGGGCTGAACAACCAGTTGGCCCGCGCGTTGCTTGAGCAGCGCGATGCCTGGGAATTGATTACCTATGAATCGCAGGCAGAAGCGCCCCAGGCGTTTCGCCACGAATGGAAGCTGGCTTAACGCCCAGCTTTCAAGCCGGGCCCGGCCGCCGGGGTGCTCCCCGATCCAAGCGCGCGGGTTCCTGCTTAAGGATGGCGCCGGCCGCCATCCCCTAGCGCGATAGTCGCAAACCGGTAGCAGACCATCGGGCCATCGGCCTGAAAACTTGGTTTCGCTACGTTTCCGGGCAGGCGAAATGCCGGACAACGGGGGTGGCGTCAGCTACTCTTGTGGTGCCTCAAGAGCTTGGCGACCGCATCCGCCAATGCGCCTGGACGCAAGTTGTCGTGCAGCGATTCGAACGCGCCCAGGGCCTTGTCGCCCAGGGGTTGCGCCTCTTTGGGCGGGCGCGGCTGACGGGCGCCGGGCTTGGGCAAACCCGCTTGTACCTTGATGGCAATTTCGTTAAGGTTCCACCCTTGGTCCGCGAGCGACCGCGCAATGCGCGGCGCCAATTGACGCATCTTGGCCGCATGAGCGGCACTAGGCACCACCAGGTGCAGGCACTGGTTTTCCAGTTTGCCAACCTGGCACACGGCGCCCAGCGGGGCGGGCAACACTGCCGCCACCGCATACTGGATTTGCAAGTGCTTGCGGGCGGTCGCCAATACGCCGGCGCCCCGCATGTCATGACCCAGCCATCCCAGGGCGGTATTTTCTGCCCTTCGGCTGGACCCGGAACGTTGACGGTATGAAGAGGGTCTATTCATGCCGGCTCTAAGATTAGGAAGCAAACCTTGAAAATCGTGATTATGCACGCCCGCGAAGGGCAGGACGGGCATTTCACCCTGGGAGGCGCACATCTGGCGTTGTTTCTGGGGTGCGCCCTGATGACCGCGGCCATTTTTGGCGCGGCGCTACAACGATACATCACTCCCATCCTGCCGGCGGTCCATACGGTGGGCTGGCCCTTGTCGGATCAGCCCGGGCGCGACGCCGATTTCCTGCGCGGAAACATGAATCTGCTGGCCGCGAAGGTGGGGGCGCTGCAGGCCAAGCTGGTCAGCATCGATGGCCTGGGCCAGCGCGTGGCCAAAGTGGCGGGCGTGGCCTACACCGATCCCGAATTGGCAAAGCAGTTGGCCGTGGCGCAACCCGAAGCGCTGATCCAGCCGGAAGCCACGCAGGTCATGGACGACCTGTTCACCGATCATCCCCCGCCCAGCGCGGCGTCGGCCGAGGCGCTAGGCCGCCAGCTCGACGAAATACAGGCACGGCTGTCTCAGCAGACGGACAACCTGAAGCTGCTGGACGCTGCCTTGACCAAGCGCTCGGCGGACCAGGCCCGCATGCCGACCGCCATGCCGATCACCGACTATCCCTATCTGTCTTCCTCCTATGGCTGGCGCCGTAATCCGGTGACGGGACGTACCGCCATGCACGAGGGATTGGACTTCGCCGCGCCCGCTGGCACGCCCATCCTGGCGGCCTCGGGCGGGGTGGTGCTGGAATCCAAGTTCCAGCCGGGCTTTGGCAATATGGTCGAAATCGACCATGGCGATGGCCTGATCACCCGCTATGCCCATGCCTCTTCGCTGATGGTCAAGCAGGGGCAGCTCGTCGAGCGTGGCCAACAGGTGGCCCGCGTAGGCAGTTCCGGCCGTTCGACCGGCCCGCATCTGCACTTCGAGGTCCGGCTTGCAGGCCAGCCCCTGGATCCCCGCCTGTTCCTGGGGCCGCAGCAGCATGCGCCGCCCGCCATCGCCCAGGCCGCCACGCCCTGAACCCTTGGCCGGTTGGCTGGTCAAACCGGTCAACAATGCTACCCTGGTAATAGGTTCAGGCTATTGCGCTCCAGGTGCGTTAAACTGGTTCGTTTCCCAGCGGACCCCCGCTCAACCAATAACATCAAGTCACGGGTGACGCTGCCCAAGCGCTTTTGTGTGCGGCGTGGCTCGTGCGGCCGACATACGCATGGTTTCTCTGCTCAAAAAACTCATAGGTAGCCGCAACGATCGGCTGCTTAAGCAGTATCGCAAGCTGGTAACCCAGATCAATGGGCTAGAACCCAAGATCTCCGCGCTCTCCGATTCGGAGCTGGCGGCCAAAACCGAGGAATTCCGTTCCCGCCACGCCCAGGGCACATCCCTGGACGACCTGCTGCCCGAGGCCTTCGCCGTTGTGCGCGAAGCGGGCAAGCGGGTGTTCGGCATGCGCCACTTCGATGCGCAACTGCTGGGCGGCATCGCCCTGCACAGCGGGAAGATCGCGGAAATGCGTACGGGCGAAGGCAAGACGCTCATGGCGACGCTGCCCGTCTACCTGAATGCCATCGCTGGCAAGGGCGTTCACGTGGTGACCGTGAACGACTACCTGGCCCGCCGTGACGCGGAATGGATGGGGCGCCTGTACCACTTCCTGGGAATGAGCACGGGCGTGGTGGTGCCACAGCAGCCCAACGAAGAAAAGAAAGCCGCCTACGCGGCCGACATCACGTACGGCACCAATAACGAATTCGGCTTCGACTATCTGCGCGACAACATGGAATACCGTGTTGAGGACCGCCGCCAGCGCGTGCTGTTCTATGCAATCGTCGACGAAGTGGACTCGATCCTGATCGACGAAGCCCGCACGCCGCTGATCATTTCCGGCCAGGCCGAAGATCACACCGAACTCTATATCCGCATGAACGCGGTGCCGCCGCTGCTCAAGCGCATGGCAAGCGAGCCCAAGCCGCAGGAGCCGGAACCCGAGGGCGACTACTGGGTCGACGAAAAGAGCCAGCAGGTCTACCTGTCCGAAGCCGGACACGAGAACGCCGAAGCGATCCTGGCCCGCCTGGGCATCCTGCCCGAAGGCGAGTCGCTGTACGACCCGCGCCATATCGCGCTGATGCACCACCTGATGGTGGCCCTGCGCGCCAACAACCTGTTCTTCCGCGATCAGCAGTACGTCGTGCAGGACGGCGAGGTCGTGATCGTCGACGAATTCACGGGCCGCCTGATGGTGGGCCGCCGCTGGTCCGATGGCCTGCACCAGGCTGTCGAGGCCAAGGAAGGCGTGAAGATCCAGCACGAAAACCAGACGCTGGCATCGATCACGTTCCAGAACTACTTCCGCATGTACGAAAAGCTGTCCGGCATGACGGGCACGGCGGACACGGAAGCCTACGAATTCCAGGAAATCTACGGGCTTGAAACGGTCATCATCCCGACCAATAAGCCCATGATCCGCAAGGACCAGAACGACCAGGTGTTCAAGACCGATGGCGAGAAGTACAACGCCATCCTTGAAGACATCCGCGACTGCCACGAGCGTGGGCAGCCCGTGCTGGTGGGCACGACCAGCATCGAAAATTCCGAGCTGCTGTCGGGCCTGCTGAAAAAGGCCAAGCTGCCGCACGAAGTGCTCAACGCCAAGCAGCACGCCCGCGAAGCCGAAATCGTCGCCGAAGCCGGCAAGCCCGGCCATATCACCATCGCCACCAACATGGCGGGCCGCGGCACCGACATCGTGCTGGGCGGCAGCGTCGACAAACAGGTCGACCTGATCCGCGCCGACGAATCCTTGTCCGATGCCGAGAAGACCGCTCGCATCGAGAAGGTGCGCGCCGAATGGAAGCCGCAAAATGAGCAGGTAAAGGCCGCGGGCGGCCTGCGCATCATCGGCACCGAGCGCCACGAATCGCGCCGCATCGACAATCAGCTTCGCGGCCGCGCCGGCCGCCAGGGCGATCCGGGCTCGTCCCGCTTCTACCTGTCGCTGGAAGATTCGCTGATGCGCATTTTCGCGGGCGACCGCGTGCGCGCCATCATGGAACGCCTGAAGCTGCCCGAGGGCGAGCCCATCGAGGCCGGCATGGTGACGCGTTCGATCGAGACCGCGCAGCGCAAGGTGGAAGGCCGCAACTTCGACATCCGCAAGCAATTGCTGGAATACGACGACGTCGCCAACGATCAGCGCAAGGTGCTGTATTCGCAGCGCAATGACGTGCTGGAAGCCGCCAGCGTGGGCGCCACCGTGCAGAACCTGCGCGACGCCGCCGTGACCGAACTGTTCAATACGTACGTGCCGCCTGAGTCGGTGGAAGAGCAGTGGGATATCCCGGCGCTGCAAAAGGCGCTGGAAGCCGACTGGCACCTGCATCTGCCTCTGACCGAGATGCTGGAAAAGGAAGAGAGCCTGACCGACGAAGACCTGCGCGAACGCGTGGTGGCCGCGGCGCGCGATGCGTACCAGGCCAAGGTCGATCAAGTCGGCACGGAGTCCTGGTCGCAATTCGAGCGCTCGATCATGCTGCAGGCGATCGATACGCACTGGCGTGAACACCTGTCGGCGCTGGACTACCTGCGCCAGGGCATTCATCTGCGCGGTTACGCGCAGAAGAACCCCAAGCAGGAATACAAGCGCGAAGCCTTCGAGCTGTTCTCGGGCATGCTGGACCGCGTCCGCGACGATGTGGTCAAGGTGCTGATGACTGTGCGTGTGCAGTCGTCGGAGCAGGTCGAACAGGCCGAAGCCGAGGCGGCGCAACCGCACGTGCAGAACGTGCAGTACCACCATTCCGACTACGACGAAGCGCTGGCCGCGACCGAGTCCGACGACAGTGCCCAGCCCGTGCGCAACGCATTGCCCAAGGTCGGCCGCAACGACCCGTGCCCTTGCGGCAGCGGCAAGAAGTACAAGCAGTGCCACGGTAAGCTGGTCTGATAAAGGGAAACCGTCATGCTGCATTCCGTTGGCCGCACTGAATTCGACCACGCTGTCGTCATGGTGCGCGACCGGCTGGATGCGCTGGCGCCCCATTTCGAACGCCAGGGTTTCCACCTGAGCGACAAGGCGGTGCACAACCTGGGGTCGTGCAACCGTCTGATCGTGCTGGAAGGCACGTACGTCGAGTTGCTGGGATGGCCGCCGGGCGCGCCGCCCGCGCGCAAGGAAATCGCCGATTCCGCCTTCGGGCTGGAGGCGCTGGTGTTCCGCACCCATGACGCCGAAGCCACCTACCAGCGGTTGCGGGATGCCGGCTTTGCCGTGAATCCCGTGCAGGAACTGACTCGGCCCGCCCTGCTGGATGGCCAGGAAGTTCAAGCCCGCTTTCATACCGTGCGTTTCGCCGAGCAGCCGCTGCCCGGCATCCGCATGTATTTCTGCCGCCATCTGACGCCCGAGTGCGTCTGGTCGCCGGATCTCATGGCCCATCCCAACGGCGCGCGCAGCCTGCAGCGCATCGATGCCCGCGCGGCAGACGCCCGCGGCGTTGCCGAACGCCTGGCTCTGGTGGCCGGTGTCAACGCCGAGCCCGCCACGGGCGGCTGGGATGTGCCGCTGGCGAACCTGCGCATCCACGTGGCGCAAGATGCCGCTGCGCAAACCCCCGTGCTTTCCACGCTTACCCTGGAGAACCGGGACGGCGCGCACTACACGCTGGATACCGGCTTGTAGCTCGCATTTCTTGCGGGCTGCCGCGCTTGGCTGTCGCCAGGCGCCTTCCCTGATGTCATCCAAACGAGCCCCTGCCGCCGGCGGGAGACTGCGTCCGTCCGGGCAAACCCGAGTTGCCGATCAAAGTGTATGCACTTTAGTATGCACTTTGTCCCCGCTGGAAAATGGCCTCAGGTAATCCCCGGTATGCCGCTCTCCCCACCCGCAGTCCGACCCAGTGCCCGTACCTCGGCGGGCCAGGCGGAGTTGTATGGCGCCGTCAAGGCGATGGCAGTGCGCTTTGAGTTCAAGCCGGGCGAACGCATCAACGAGGTCGAGCTTGCGCGCAGGCTGAACGTCAGCCGCACGCCGCTGCGCGAAGTGCTGAACCAGCTCATGGTCGAAGGCTTTCTGACCCGGTCCGTGAACCGCGGCTTTATCGCCCGCTTGCTGGACGCCAAGCAGATCCACAGCCTGTACGAGTACCGCGCGGTGCTGGAGGCTGGCATTGTGCGCGCCGCGTGCGAGCGCGCAACCGACGAGGAACTGGCCAGCCTGCGGGCTTTCGTGGAGCGTTCGCGCGATGAGCCCGACGACAGCGACGCCGCGCGCTTGCTGGAACTGGACGAAGCCTTTCATCTGGCCCTTGCCCGCTGTTCGCGCAACGACGAATTTGTGCGCGCGCTGGAAAGCGTCAATGCGCGCATCCACTTCGTGCGCTGGATCGACATGCAGCAAGGCCGCCGCGGCCATACGCAGGGCGAGCACCTGCGCATCGTGCAGGCGCTGGAGCAGCGTGACATCGACGCCTTGCCCGGCCTGATGAGCACGCACATCGGCCGGCGGCTGGACCAGATCACCGACGTGATACGCACCGGTTTTTCAACGATTTACATGCGGGACCAGGCCGAACCCGCCAAGGCAGCGCCGGCCAACACCACAACAGCAGGGGAAAATAAATGAATCACACGATGAAGCGGGTACTGGCCGCGGTATGCACGCTGGCCGCCGCGGGAGGCGCCGTTATCGCCACGCCCGCCGTCGCCGAGGAACGGCCGTTGGTGCTGGTCGTACCGTATCCGCCGGGCGGGAGTACCGACATCCTGGCGCGCATCCTGCAGCCGCGCCTGTCGCAACAGTTGGGCGGACGCGCGGTCGTGGTCGAAAACCGTCCGGGCGCCGCCAGCCAGATCGCGACGGCATTCGTGGCGCGCGCCGAGCCGGATGGCAACACGCTGCTGGTCAGCTTTGACAACCACGGCATCAACCCCGCCGTGAAGCCCAAGCTGCCCTACGACACGTTCAAGGACTTCGTCGCGATCGGGCAGACCGTGCGCTTTCCGCTGGTGATCGGGGCGAACCCGAGCGTGCCTGGGGATAACCTGAAAGAGTTCCTGGCCGAAGCCGCCAAGCAGCCGCCGAACAAGTTCAACTATGCCTCGACCGGCGTGGGTTCGCTGAACCATCTGGCGCCGGAAGAGCTCAAGCGGCTGTCCAAGGTCGAGCTGCTGCACGTGCCGTACGGCGGCGGCGGTCCGGCCATCCAGGCCGTGGTGGGCGGACAGGCCAACATGACCTGGTTGAGCTTCGCGGCGCTGCGCGGGCAGATCCAGGCGGGCAAGATCAAACCGCTGGCCGTGGCCGGCGAGAAGCGCCTGCCGGAACTGCCGAATGTGCCGACGGTGGCCGAGTCCGGGTTTCCGGGCTTCGTCGCCTATTCGTGGAGCGGCATGTTCGCCCCGAAGGGCACGCCCGAGGCGACGGTGAAGAAACTGACGGCGGACTTCAAGGCCGTACTGGCCGACCCGGACATCCGGAAGAAGGTAACGGAAGCGGGCTTCGAGATCGTGGCATCCGACGGCCCGGCGCTGGATGCGTACGTGAAGTCGGAGTACGACCGCTGGAGCGCCTTTATCAAGAGCAGCAACATCAATCTGGATAACTGAGCGGTGGATGGCCGGACGGCGCGCCGTCCGGCCGTGCCCGTGAAACACGTGGAGATGACATGGAAAACCTGACCGGCGCCGAAGCCATGGTGCGGATGCTGCAACACAACGGCGTCAAACATATTTTTGGCCTGTGCGGCGACACCAGCCTGCCGTTCTACGACGCGCTGTATCGCCTGGATCACGGCATGCAGCACATCCTGACGCGCGACGAACGCAGCGCCGGCTACATGGCGGATGCCTACGCCCGCGTGACCGGCAAGGTTGGCGTGTGCGAGGGCCCCAGCGGCGGCGGCGCGACCTATCTGCTTCCCGGCCTGGTGGAAGCCAATGAATCGTCGATCCCGGTACTGGGTATTACCTCGGACGTGGCGGTTGGTTCCCGCGGCAAATACCCGCTGACCGAACTGGACCAGGAAGCGCTGTACCGTCCGCTGACGAAATGGAACCGCACGATCGACCGCGCGGACCAGATTCCGGGCATGGTGCGGGCGGCGTTCCGCGCCATGACAACCGGCAAGCCTGGCGCGGCGCACCTGTGCTTTCCGTATGACGTGATGAAGCAGCAGGTGGATGCGTCCGACATCTGGGCGCAGCCCGAACACGGCCGCTTCCCGGCCATGCGCTCCGCGCCGGATCCGGCCGACGTGGCGCGTGCCGCGCAGCGTCTGGTGGGCGCCCGCTCGCCCGTGATCATTTGCGGCGGCGGCGTGGTCATCGCCGGCGCCAGCGGCGCCTTGCAGGAATTGGCCGAGACGCTGAAGGCCGCGGTATGCGTGACCGTCAGCGGGCAGGGGAGCCTGGCCGATACGCATCCGCTCAACGCGGGCGTGGTGGGCTCCAACGGCGGCGTGATGGCTTCGCGCGACGTCGTGGCCGCCGCTGACGTGGTGCTGTTCGTAGGGTGCCGCGCCGGATCGACGTCGACCGAACACTGGCGCTTCCCGAGCCGCGACGTGCCCATCCTGCACATCGACATCGATCCGATGGTGATCGGCGCCAACTATCTGACCGAAGTCGGCCTGGTGGGCGACGCCAGGCTGGCGCTGGAGGCGCTGGGCGCCGAGGTGCAGGCCCGCCTGGCGCACCGGCCCTCGGATGCGGCCGACGGCGCGGTGCTGGCAGGGCGCGCCAAGGCGGCGCGACTGGCCCAACTGGAGCCGCTGGCCAACAGCCTGGAGGCCCCCATCCGGCCCGAACGCGTGGTGCAGTCGTTGAACCGACTGCTGCCCGACGACGCGGTGGTCTGCGCCGATCCCGGCACGCCTTGCCCGTATTTCTCGGCTTATTACGATGTGTCGCGCCCCGGCCGCCACTTCATCACCAACCGGGCGCACGGCGCGCTGGGCTTTTCCATGTCGGCGGCGCTGGGCGCGTGGGTAGGCCGCCCGCAATCCAAGTGCGTGTCGGTGATGGGCGACGGCAGCTTCGGCTTCACCGTGGGCGAGCTGGAAACCATCGTGCGCCACAAGGCCCCGCTGCTGATGATCGTGTTCTCGAACTCTGTCTATGGGTGGATCAAGGCCAGCCAGAAGGCCGGCTACGACAAGCGCTACTACAGCGTGGATTTCAACCGCACCGACCATGCGCGCATCGCCGAAGCCTATGGGGTGAAGGCGTGGCGCGTCGAGGATCCGGCCAAGCTGGATGCCGCGATCAAGGCCGCCATGGAGCACGACGGCCCCGCGCTGATCGATGTGGTCGCGCAGCCGTTGCAGGATGCCGCCGCGCCCGTCAGCCAGTGGATGGGTTGATGCGGTAGCCGCGTCAGCGCCGTTGGGGTCCTTTGGGGCCCCATTTTTCATTGCGGTCGCGGGGTGGGGCCCGGCGCCGGCCTTGCCGGGTTGAGCTCCCTCCTATACTGTTTCCGCTTCGGAGGGGCGGACCGAGGGGCTGTCCGTCCTGGGCGCGGAACAGAGGAGTCAGGCATGGATCTTGGGATCAGCGGCAAGACGGCACTGGTGTTTGGCGGCAGCCGGGGGATGGGCAAGGCGTGTGCCCTGCGATTGGCGCGCGAGGGCGTGGCGGTGACGATCGCGGCCCGCAATCCGCAGACGTTGGAGCAGGCCGCCGCCGAGATTTCGCGCGAGACCGGCATTGGCGTGGGCTGGGTATCGGCCGACCTGACGCTGCCGCAAGGCCGGGATGCGGCCCTTGCCGCCTGCCCGCATCCCGACATCCTGATCAACAACGCCGACGGCCCCTTGCCGGGGGACTTCCGGGACTGGTCCCGCGAAGACTGGATCGCCGCGCTGGACGCCATGATGCTGGGGCCGATCGACATGATCCGGCGGGTGGTGGATGGAATGGTCGAGCGCCGTTTCGGCCGCATCGTGAACATCGTGTCGCGTAGCGTGAAGGCGCCGCATGCCGAGCTGGGGCTGTCCAACGGCGCGCGGTCGGGCCTGGTCGGTTTCGTGGGAGGTCTGGCCCGGCAAACGGTGCGCCACAACGTCACCATCAACAATCTGCTGCCGGGCGCCTTCGCGACGGACGCGCAGACCCGGCACATCCAGGGCATGCTGGAGCAGTCGGGCAAGACCTTCGAGCAGCTCTGGGACGAGCGGGCGCGGTCGAATCCCGCCGGGCGCTACGGACGGCCCGAGGAACTGGGGGCGCTGTGCGCCTTTGTCTGCTCCGCGCACGCCGGCTACATGACCGCACAGAGCCTGCTGATCGACGGGGGCGGCTACCCGGGCACCTACTGATCGCGCCTTGCTGGACGCGGGCCGGAGTACAAGGCAAGATTGGCACCCATCGCGTCAAGGACATCCATGGATCAGACCGACATCAAGATTCTGGCGCTGCTGCAAAAAGATGCCACCTGTTCGGTCGCCGACATTGCCGAACGGGTGAACCTGTCCGTGACGCCCTGCTGGCGCCGCATCCAGAAGCTCAAGGACGACGGCGTCATTGCGCGCAATGCGATCTTGCTGGATCCGCGCGCGCTGGGGCTGAACCTGACCGTGTTCGTGTCCATCAAGACCAGCCAGCACAACGAAAAATGGACGCAGAGCCTGATCAACGCCGTCATGGCGCTGCCCAACGTGGTGGAATTCCACCGCATGGCGGGCGATATCGACTATCTGCTCAAGGTCGTGGTGGAAGACATGGCGGCCTATGACCGGTTCTACCGCCGGCTGATCGGCGCGGTGGACCTGCTGGATGTCAGCGCCAGCTTCTCGATGGAAATCATCAAAAGCACCACCGAACTGCCGTTGGGCGCGGTGTAGGCGCGGGCGCGCAATTTTTTTCCTCGGAGCAGCGCTTTGGCGGACGCAAATTTCTTTCTGCGTGTTGCAAGGGCCCCATCTCGCAATTCTTTTGCTCAGGCGGCGGCGTAGGATATCGCTCACTCCAGCCATGGAATGAACCGGGATATCAGAGGACCCTTATGTCGTTTGCAGTACCCGCCGGCTGCGCCGGACTGGCAAAGACGCGGCAGGCGCTTTCGGTGGATGACCTCCTGGCCGGCTGGAACGGCGCCGACGATCTGTGGGTGTTCGCCTATGGCTCCCTGATCTGGCATCCCGGCTTTGCGTGGCGCGAGCGCCGTCTGGCGACGGTGCGTGGTTATCACCGTTCCCTGTGCCTGTGGTCGCACGACCATCGCGGGTCTCCGGACAACCCTGGCCTGGTGTTCGGGCTGGATCGTGGCGGATGCTGCCGCGGCGTCGCGTTCCAGATTGCGGCCTGCGATGTGCCGGCGGTGTTCCAGGCGCTGTGGCGCCGTGAAATGGTCACCGGCGCCTATAGTCCCCGCTGGCTCACCTGCCACACCGAAGCCGCGCCGGTGCGCGGATTGGTATTCCTGCTGAACCGGGCGTGCCAGGAATACGCGGCCGATATCGGCGACGAACGCCTGCTGGCGTCCGTGCGCAATGCCGTCGGGCATTCCGGGCCCTGCCTGGATTACGTGATGGAAACCGAGCGCGCGCTGCGCGCGCACGGTATCGACGACTGGCGTCTGGGCGACCTGGTCCGCAAGCTGGGCCAGGTGTTCTGAGGGCTACAGTAGAAAGATCGTCGCCAGGCCCAGAAAGATGAAAAACCCCAGGGAATCGGTGGCGAAGGTAAGCAACACCGAAGACCCCATCGCCGGATCCTTGCCGAAGCGCGCCCGCACCATCGGCACCAGCACCCCGACCGATGCGCCGACCAGCATGTTGCAGATCATGGCGGCCATCATGACCAGCGCGATGGACATCGAGCGCGAGATCACCCAGGCGAACAGGGCGGCCACGACGCTGCCGCACAGTCCCACCAGCAGGGTCACGAACAGTTCGCGCTTCACCAGTTGCCATAGATTGCGCCCGGTGATCCGGCCCATGGCCAGCGCCCGGATGATGAGCGTCATGGTCTGATTGCCCGAGTTGCCGCCGATGCCCGCCACGATCGACATCAGAAACGCCAGGATGACGATCTGGCTGACCGTGCCCTCGAACCGGGAGGCCACGAACGAGGCCGTGGCGGCGGTACAGAGGTTAAAGAGCAGCCAGGGGGCGCGGTTGCGCAGCGCGGTGGTGACCGGCGCGAAGATGTCTTCCTCTTGCAGGCCGGCCCGGGACAGCGCCTGCTCTTGCGAGTCTTCGCGCATCACGTCCACCACGTCGGCGATGGTGACCCGGCCGATCAGGCGGCCCTGGTCGTCCATCACGGGGGCGGAGACCAGGTCGTAGCGTTCGAACGCGCCAGCGGCATCGGCGTCGGAGTCCAGCGGGTTCAGCGCCAGGAAGTCCGAATTCATCACGGCGCGCACTTCGGTTTCGGGCTCGCTGACCAGCAGGCGCGATAGGGGCAGGATGCCTTGCAGCTTGTCCTGGCGGTCCACCACGAAGATCTGGTCGGTGTGGTCGGGCAGCTCGTGCAGGCGGCGCAGATAACGCAGCACGACTTCCAGAGTGACGTCCTCGCGCACGCGCACCATCTCGAAGTCCATGATCGCGCCCACGCTGTCTTCCGGATAGCCCATGGCTTCCAGCAGTTGCGCGCGTTCTTCGTCGGTCAGGCCTTTCTGTACTTCCGCCACCACGTCGGGCGGCAGGTCGGGCGCCAGGTCGGCCAGCTCGTCGGCATCCATGCTGCCGGTGGCTGCGACCAGGTCTTGGCGGTCCATCGCCTCGATCAGCGATTCCCGGACCCAGTCTTCCACTTCCAGCAGGACGTCGGCGTCGTGCTCGGGGCTGACCAGCTTCCAGATGGACTGGCGCTCGTCCTTGGGCAACGATTCCAGGATGAAGGCGATGTCGGCCGGATGCAGGCCATCCAGCAGCGTCTTGAGTTCGGCTTCGTGCTGGCGATGCACCAGGTCTTCGACCAGCGTCGCCTTGGCGTCGCCTTCTTCCTGGCGATGCACCAGGTCCGCGACCAACTGCTGGCGGCGCAGGCGTTCCTGCACTTCGGCCAGGGCGGTCTGGGCGTCTTCCGGGTCGAGGCGGCGAGGCGTCGCGGGCGGTTTCTGCGCGGCGGCGGACTGCGTCATGCGTTACGGCTCAAAGTATGGGAAGGGGGCGGCTGCGCCGCGCTTCGTCGGTGGCGACGTAGGTCAGCGTGGCCTCGGTGACCTTGACGACCTCGGCGTCCAGCCGCTGGCGTTCCGCGTAGACCTCGACCGACACCGTGATCGATGTGGTGCCGGTCTTGGCGATGGACGCGTAGAAACTGAGCAGGTCCCCCACGAATACGGGTTCTTTGAACTGGAAGGCGTTGACCGCCACGGTGGCCACGCGGCCAGCGGCGCGCCGGGCGGCGGGGATCGATCCGGCGATGTCGACCTGGGCCATGATCCAGCCGCCAAAAACGTCCCCGTGAATGTTTGCATCGGCCGGCATCGGCATGACGCGCAACACCACGTCGCGATGGGCAGGCAGAGTCGTAAACGGGGTTTTGGTACTGGAGGTCATGCGGCCGACTCCAACGCAAGGGAACCAGCCGATTATGCAGGAAAAACGAGACAGCGGCGTGCGCGCCAGCGCCCCGCCGCCATGCTCGATGGCGGCGGGGCGTGGATTAGCTGGCGAGCTTCACGATCCCGTAGCCGCCAACCAACAGCCAGGCGTACAGAATCAGGCCCAAAGCCATCACGCGCGGACCGGCCTTTCTGATTTGAGCGAAGCGGGTTTCGATACCCAGCGCGGTCATGGCCATGGTCAATGCGAAGACGTCCAGGCGGCGGACGGCCGCAATGGCGTCGGGCGGGATGATGTTGAGCGAATTGATGATGGCGAGCACCAGGAAGCCGACCGCGAACCAGGGAATGGGCAGCTTGGCGCCTTTTTCCTGGCTGCCCGCCTGGGCGGCCGCGCTGCGCAGGTACATGCCCAGCACCAGCAGAACCGGGACGAGCAGCGCCACGCGGGTCATCTTGACGATGGTGGCGACTTCCGTGGTGGCGGGGTCGATATTGCTGGCGGCGCCGACGACCTGGGCCACTTCATGGATGGTGCCGCCGATATAGATACCGAGCGCCTGGGTGTCGAAATTGAGCCAGCCTGCGTGATAAAGCACGGGGTACAGGAACATGGACAGAGTGCCGAACAGCACCACGGTGGCCACCGCCACCGCGCTCTTGTGGGGGGCGGCGCGCAATGTGGGCTCGAATGCCAGCACGGCGGCCGCGCCGCAGATCGCGCTGCCGGCCGCGGTGAGCATGGCGGTGTCGCGGTCCAGGCCCAGCACGCGCTGGCCGACCACGGTGCCGATCAGAAGGGTACCCAGCACCACCGCCACGGAGACCGCCAAACCGGGCAGGCCGACAGCAGCGATTTGCTGGATGCTGATATTCAGGCCATAGAAGGCGACGGCGATGCGCAGCAGGCGCCGCGCCGTGAAATTCACACCCACGCCCCACCCGGTGGGCATGGTGCCCCGGAGGAAATTGCCGTACAGCATGCCGCAGACGATGCCCACTACCAGCGGCGAAAAGCCCAACTGGCGGATGAAGGGCAGGTCGGCCAGTTGCATCACCGCGCCGGCCATCAGCCCCACGAACAGCACACCGTTGAGCCTGTCGCGCCAGGGCGTCGCGATGGCGGCCGGCGCCGCGGCGGCGGCGGGGCTGGCGGGGAGGGGGACGGCGGCGGTACTGGTGGAGGTGCTCATGACTGGCCCTGTGGGCATATCTAAATAACTAGGCGAAATATTAAATCTTCCAAAAATATTTGAAAAATCTTTAATTTAAATATGTAATATCGGGAATTCTTATATTTAATCGCCATGACACCGGACCAGTTGCTCACCTTTGCCTGTGTCGCCGATACCGGCAACATCAGCCGTGCGGCGCAGGTGCTGAATCTGTCTCAGCCCGCCGTTTCTGGCCAGTTGCGCATGCTGCAGGAGTGGTTTGGCGAACCCTTGTACCGCCGCAGCGGGCATGGCATTGCGCTGACCCTCGCCGGCGAGCGCCTGGCCGAGCAGGCTCGCCAGCTACGCCAGGTCTACCGCCAGGCTCAGGCGGTGCGCGAATCCTGGCGCGGGCTGGAAACGGGCGCGCTGCGCCTGGGCGCCAGCACCACCCCCGCCAGTTATCTGCTGCCGCGCCTGGTGGCGGACTTCCGCCATGCTTTCCCGGCGGTGAGCCTGCACTTGTCCGACGGCAATACGCGCGAAATCGTGGAACGCCTGCCCGCGCTGGACCTGGCGTTCATCGAGGGGGATGTGCCCGCGGGGCTGCCGGCCGATACGGCGGTGCATGCGTGGCGGCAGGACGAGGTGGTGGCAATCGTGCGCGCGGATCACCCGCTGGCGGGTAAAGAGGCGGTGACGCTGCACGATCTGGCCGCATCCGCGCTGGTCATGCGCGAACCTGGTTCAGGCGTGCGCCGGCTGGTGGAGCGCGCTTTCTCGGACGCGGGCCTGGCGCCATCGGTCGGCTTGGAACTGGCCGGCGTCGAGGGCGTGAAGCAGGCCGTGCGGGCGGGGCTGGGGGTGGGCTTTGTGTCCGTCATGTCCATGCGCCACGAGGACGGGGCCTTGGCGGCCTTGCGCCTGGCGCCCAAGCCGCTGACGCGCACCCTGAGCATCCTGGTGCCGCATGCGGACGCCGCCGCCCGCGCCGCCGAACGCTTCCTGGCCATGTGCCTGGCGGTCGGGACAGACGACGGCGGCTAGCCGGTTGATCAGGCCTTGGCCAGCCGCTTGAGCGCCAGTTGAACCCAGTAGGTGCCGCCCAGCGGCAGCAATTCGTCGTTGAAGTCGTAGCTGCCGTTATGCAGCATGCAGGGGCCCAGTCCGTGGCCGCTGTCGCGGTGGTCGCCCGTGCCGTTGCCGATCCAGACGTAACAGCCCGGCAGTTCCTGCAGCATGAAGGCAAAGTCTTCCGCGCCCATGGTCGGCTGCACGTTGGCGTTGACGTTGGCTTCCCCCACGATGTCGCGCAGCACGTCGGCGCAGAATTCGGCTTCGCCGGGGTGGTTGATGGTGGGCGGATAGTTGCGCTGGAACTTGAAGTCCACTTCGCAATCCATGGCCGCGCACGTGTGACGGGAGATCTCTTCCATACGGCGTTCGATCAGGTCCAGCACATCCAGCGTGAAGGTGCGCACCGTGCCGCGCAGTTCGGCGTGGTTGGGCACGACGTTGTCGGCGCTGCCGGCGTGGATCTGCGTGATGCTGAGCACGGCCGCATCCAGCGGATTGCGGTTGCGCGTGATGATGGTCTGCAGCGATTGCGCCAGTTGCACCGCCGCCATGACCGGGTCGACGCCCAGGTTGGGCATGCCGGCGTGCGTGCCCTTGCCTTTCACGGTGATCGAGAATTCATTGCTGGACGCCATGATGGGGCCGGGCGTCAGGCCGAACTGGCCGGGCTTCATGCCGGGCCAGTTGTGCATGCCGAACACCGCTTCCATCGGGAAACGCGTGAACAGGCCGTCGTCGATCATGCGCTTGGCGCCGCCGCCGCCTTCTTCGGCGGGCTGGAAGATCACGTAGACGATGCCGGCGTAATCGCGGTGCTGCGACAGGTATTGCGCCGCGGCCAGCAGCATCGCGGTGTGGCCGTCATGGCCGCAGGCGTGCATCTTGCCGTCGTTCTTGCTGGCGTGCGCGAAGGTGTTGACCTCTTGCATGGGCAGCGCGTCCATGTCGGCGCGCAGGCCGACGGCGCGATCGCCCGGCTGGTTGCCGCGGATGATGCCGACGACGCCCGTCCCGCCCAGCCCCCGATGGATCTCGATGCCCCATTCCTCGAGCTTGGCCGCCACCACGTCGGCGGTGCGGAATTCTTCGAATGCCAGTTCGGGGTGCGCGTGGATGTCCCGGCGGATCTTGGAAATATCGTGATGCCAGGCGACGATGGGTTCAAGGAGTTTCATGGGGAACTCGGGCGGAATATAGGGAACGCAACAAGGGTATCATCAATCAAAAATCTATTTAATGGAGACAAATACCATGACGCGTCCGTGGCTTGCACATTACCCGCAAGGCGTTCCGGCGGAGATCTCCACCGAAGGCTATGCCTCGCTGACCGACCTGCTGGACCGGGCCTGCAAGCAATATGCGCCGCGCATCGCCTGCACGGCGATGGGCAGCGACATCACCTATGCCCAACTCGATGCCCATGGGCGGGCATTCGCGGCCTGGCTGCAAAGCCTGGGCCTGCCCAAAGGCGCGCGGGTGGCGCTGATGATGCCCAACGTGCCGGCCTATCTGGTCGGCATGCTGGGCACGCTGCGGGCGGGCCTGGTCGTCGTGAACGTGAATCCGCTGTACACCCCCGAAGAGCTGCAGCGGCAACTGCTGGACAGCGGCGCGTCGGTCATCGTCATCCTGGAGAATTTCGCGCATACCTTGCAGCGCGTGGCCGACCGCGGCCAGCTCAAGCATATCGTCGTGACCGGTCCCGGCGATCTGCTCGGCGGCCTGAAGGCGCCGCTGGTCAACCTGGGCGCCCGCTATATCAAGAAGATCGTTCCGGCATGGCATATCGACGGCGCGCATTCGCTGCCAAAGATACTGCACGAAGGCGCGCACCTGCCGTTCAACCCGCCATCCCTGTCGATGGATGACGTGGCGGTGCTGCAGTACACGGGCGGCACCACCGGCGTCCCCAAGGGCGCCATGCTGTCGCATCGCAACCTGGTGGCCAACGTGCTGCAAACCGAGGCGGTGGCGCAACCGGTCATCCACGACCTGGCGGACCAGCAGCTCACCATCATCAGCGCGCTGCCGCTGTACCACGTGTTCGCCATGACGGTGTGCGGCCTGTATGCCCTGCATGCGGGGATGCGCAACGTGCTCATCATCAACCCGCGCGACCAGCCTTCGCTGATCAACGCGTGGCGCAAGGTGCCCGTCAACGTGTTCCCCGGCGTCAATACGCTGTTCAACGCGCTGGCGCACAACGAGGAATTCGCCCGACTCGATTTTTCCGGCCTGCGGCTGACCCTCGGCGGCGGGATGGCGGTGCAGCAGCAGGTGGCCGAACGCTGGCTGAAGATCACCGGCCGTCCCTTGATCGAAGGCTACGGACTGTCCGAGACCTCGCCCGTGGCGACGGTGAATCCCACCAACGCGACGGCGTATTCCGGTTCCATCGGCTTGCCCTTGCCGTCCACGGATGTCGCGATCCTGGACGACGCCGGCCACGAAGTGCCGCTGGGCGAGCGCGGCGAAGTCGGCATCCGCGGGCCGCAGGTCATGCTGGGCTATTGGCAGAAGCCCGATGAAACGCGGGATTCGATGACCGCCGACGGGTTTTTCCGCACGGGCGACATCGGCATCATGGACGAGCAAGGCTATACGCGCATCGTGGACCGCAAGAAGGACATGATCGCGGTGTCCGGATTCAAGGTCTATCCGAACGAGGTCGAGGCCGCCGTGGCGCAGCACCCCGGGGTGCTGGAATGCGCGGCCATCGGCGTGCCGGACGAACACTCCGGCGAAGCGGTCAAGGTGTTCGTCGTGAAGAAAGACCCGTCGCTGACCGAGGCGCAGGTGCAGGCGTGGTGCAAGGAAAAACTGACGGGCTACAAGCGTCCGCGCTTCGTGGAGTTCCGCGACGAACTGCCCAAGAGCAACGTGGGCAAGATCCTGCGCCGCGAACTGCGGCCCGATGCGCAGGTGGCCGCGCCCACGCCGCCCTGAGACGAAACGGCGAAAGGGCGCGTCAGCCCTTCTTGTCCAGGTGGGGCGCGATCATCTCGTGCAGCGCGCGTTCGATGGCGGGGTTGCCCGCCACGACGCGCCCGCCGATCGGCCAGGGGTCTTTCCCGTGCATGTCTGAACAGGCGCCGCCCGCCTCGCGCAGAATCAGGGTGCCGGCGGCAACGTCCCAGGGCGCCAGGCCCATTTCCCAATAGCCGTCGTAGCGGCCGCAAGCGGTCCAGGCCAGATCCAGCGCGGCCGCGCCCATGCGGCGCACGCCGCGCGCGCGGTTGATGGCGTCATGCAGCATGGGCATGTACTGCGCGGCAAAAGAGAAATCGCGGAAGGGAAACCCCGTGGCCAGCACGGCGTCTTCGATCGTCTGCGTGCGCGAGCAGGTGATGCGCCGCCCGTTGAGCCAGGCGCCGATTCCATACACCGCGGTGAACAGTTCTTCGCGGCACGGGTCGTAGACCACGCCGATGACCGGCGTGTCTTCCGTCAGGGTCTCGTTCGCGGATATCTGCGTACCGGCCTGCGCGATGAGGGCGATGGACACCGCGTAATGGGGGATGTCGTGTAGGAAATTGGTGGTGCCGTCCAGCGGGTCGATGTACCAGGTGGCAACGCCTTGGACCCTGCCGCCGGTTTCTTCGGCGACGATGCCGAACTTGGGCGTGCGGGTTTTCAGTTCCTGGATGATGGCGGCTTCCGCCTCTCGGTCCGCTTGAGACACAAGATCGTTGCGCGCCTTGCGGTCGATCACGAGATCGGCGCGATGGTGCGCGTAGGATTGCAGAATGGCGGCGCCTGCATGGGCTGCGGTGACGGCCGCGTCGATCGCGGCGCACAGGTCGATGGGCGAGGCCAGCGATTGGGGCTGATCGTAGGTATCCATGAAACCAGTGTAAGCCCATGTATGCGTCAAACCCGTGGCAATGGGCCTAATCCGTGGCGCCGCGTGGCGTCCATCCAACGCGAGGCGGCCCAAGGACCGATAATCCGCGCTTATACCAACTTTGTTTTTTCCTGGACCCCATGTCTGCGACTTACGTTCCCCTGACTCCCGCGGTGGTTGCTCACGATGCGGACGGCAGGCTCTTCAGCCCTGTATATGGCGACGTCTATCACTCGCCTTCAGGGGGGCTGGGGCAGGCCGAGCACGTGTTTCTGCGAGGTAACGGGCTGCCCGGGCGCTGGCGCGGACGGGGCTCGTTCACCGTTTGTGAAACGGGGTTTGGCTTGGGGCTTAACTTCCTGGCGCTGTGGAAAGCCTGGCGCGACGATCCGCAACGGCCGGCGGCCCTGCACGTCGTGTCCCTGGAGGGGCATCCATTCTCGCGCGCGGACCTGGCCGCGCTGCTGACGCGTTATGTGCCCGAGCCGCTGGCGGAACTCGCGGAGCGTCTTGCCGCGCAGTGGCCCGCGCTGCTGCCGGGCCTGCACCGGCTGGAGTTCGAGAACGGCGCGGTCACCTTGACGCTGGGTTTCGGTGACGCGCAGGTTCTGGCGCCCCGCCTGAAGGCGCGCGTGGACGCGTTTTTTCTGGACGGTTTTGCGCCCGAGCGCAATCCCCGGATGTGGGACTTGTCCCTGATGCGCGCCCTTGCCGCATTGGCTGCGCCGGGCGCCACCGTCGCTACCTGGGCATGCACCGGCGCATTGCGCCAGACCTTGCAGGAAGCCGGATTCGATGTGCGGCGCGCGCCCGGCTACGGGGGCAAATGGCATATGACGGCAGGCGTGGCGGGCGCGGAAGGCCGCAGCGCCGCGCCAGCCCCGCGCGCCGTCCAACGCCACGCGGTGGTGGTGGGGGCGGGGCTGGCGGGCGCGGGCATTGCGCAGGCGCTGGCGGGCCGCGGCTGGCGCGTCACCGTGCTGGATGCGGGCAGGGCGCATGGCGCGCCCACGCATGCGGGCCACCTGGCTGCGGCGCTGACGCCCGTCCTGGCGCGCGACGACAATGCTCGCGCGCGCCTGTCGCGGGCGGGCAGCGAGCGGGCCCTGGCGCGTTGGCAAGGCTTGCCGGGGGGCGCGGCGCCCCGGGTGTGCGGCACGGTTCAGGTGGAGCGCGACGCGGGCCGTTCGGCGGCGCTGGCCGGCACCCTGGAGGCCCTGGCCTTTCCGGCGGAATGGGTGCGCCAGGTGGACCGCGACGAAGCCAGTGCATTGGCCGGTCTGCCAGTGGCGCGCGGTGGCGCATTCTTTGCGCAGGGCATGCTGGTGCAGCCTGGCCTGCTGATCGAGGCCCTGCTGGCGACCGCCGGCGTGGCGGTGTTGCCGGGCGAGGTGGCGCGCGTCGTCCCGGCGGGGCAAGGCTGGAGCGCGCGGGACGCCTCCGGCGCCGAACTGGCGCGGGCGGATACCGTGATCCTCGCCAATGCGGCCGGCGCCCGCGGGGTGTTGTCGGATAGCGGCCTGCTTGGCCCCTTGCCCAGGGTGGCGCAGATGCATGCGCTGGCGGGGGAGGTCACGCTGGTGCCGGCGGCGGCGCTGGGGGGCGGACCCCGCTGCATCGTGGGCGGCGAAGGCTATCTGCTGCCCGACGTGGGCGCGGGTTGCGTTGTCGGCAGCACCTACGTGCACGACGCGGCCGAAGCGCGGATCGGGGTTGAAGGCCAGCGCGTCACCCTGGGCAAGGCCGCCGGGCTGCTGAGCGGCCCATTGCCGGACTTCGACGCGCTGGTTCCCGGCAGCCTGCCTGGCTGGGCGGGATGGCGCGCCGTGCTGCCCGGCCGCCTGCCGGCCGTGGGTGAATTGCCGCATGCGCCGGGACTGTGGCTGGCAGCCGGGTATGCCTCGCGCGGGCTGTCATGGTCGGCGCTGATGGGCGATCTGATCGCGGCGGACCTTTCGGGCGAACCATCGCCGCTGGAAACCGATCTGGCCCAACTTATTTCACCGCGATGAAAAAAAAATGGGCGCACACCAGAGCACCCAGACCGGGTGGCGTAGAATTGCAGGAAATGCCAGGATTTGGCGCCAATAGGCCGTAATTGGCTTCAGAGTTGGCGTTTCGGCGACTCGGCGGCGACTACGCAGCCGGGGGCTTGCCGAGGGCTTTATGCCCCTTTTATGGATGAGATTGCCGTCCAAAAGAGGGACCGAGTTTATTTCAAAGCCCAAATCCGTCAAAATAGCGTCTTTTGATGGTTTTTGGCTTAAGCCGGGGGATGCTCTGTGCCGCCCAAGTTCGACTTTGCCCATACTACCCAGCTCGATAATATCGAGCTGCTGACGTCCCGCCCCAGTCGCATCGATTTCGACGCGGGCGATGGGTTGCACCTGGTAGTCGAGGCGCATGCGCCTGGTGTTTTTCGCCTGCGCTGCGGCGAGGCGAACCACTTCAATGATGACAAGCCCGGCGCGCGTGCGCGCGCCGTGGCCGAGATGCTGCTCGCGCGCCAAGAGGCCGTGAGCGAGGCCGCCATCGCGCCCCGCGAAGGCGGGGATGGCTGGCGGATCACCCAGGGCGACGTTGCCCTCGAGATCCAGACCGGCCCCGTGCGCGTGGCGTTATACCGCAACGACGAGCGGGTGTTCGAGTCCGAGGTTTCCACGCATACGCCCGCATTCGGGCACAACGCGCTGGACCAGGCCGACGACGCCGTCTGGACGGCGGGCTTCACCCTGCAGGCCGACGAACGCGTCTTCGGCCTGGGCGAAACGCCGGGCGACCTGAACCGCCGCGAGGAATCCGTCGTGTCGGACGATCCCGAGCATCGCGCCTTGCCGCTGGCATGGAGCCCGCGCGGTTGGGGGGTTTATACCAACACGATGCGCCGAGTCGAACATTCCGTGGGCGTCGCGCCCGCGGATTCGGCCTATGTGCTGACCGTGGACGACGCCGTCCTCGATCTCTTCCTGTTCGCTGGCGAACCCGCTGAAATCCTGAACCAGTACACCGCGCTGACCGGCCGTGCCGGGCAGCCCGTGTTGTGGGCGATGGGCGCGTGGCTGCAGCAGGCCGCGGGCGAGATGCCGACGCAGACGGTGGCCCTGGTGGCGCGCATGCGCGAAAACCAGATCCCCGTGGACGCCGTGACGCTGGCGCAGCCGGCGGCTTGGGGTTTCCAGGCCGACAAGACGGTTTTTGAATGGGACGCTCAGCGCTTCCCGGACGCCAAGCAGATGCTGGCCCTGTTCCACAAGCACAACGTGCATGTCGCGGCCTCCGGTTTTCCGGGCGTGCTCAAGACCAGCCCGCTGTTCGAGGAACTGGAAGACCGCGGCTGGCTGCTGGCCAAGGACGACGGTTCCGCCCAGGTGTTCGACGGCAACGCCGCCACGTCCGGGCAGCCGTATGGCCTGCTGGACCTGACCTACCGCGACATCTACAACCTGTGGGTGGAACGCCACCGCCAGCTCGTGGAAGACGGCCTGGACGCGCCCGCTTGCGACGCGCAGATCGCCATCCCCGATGGCGTGACGGCCCGCAATGGTGAAACCGGCCCCGCGCTGCGCACCATGTATCCCTTGCTCGTGCGCCGCGCGCTGTTCGACGCGGTCGCCGGCCTGAAGGTGCCGCCGGAAGGCGTGGTGCCCAGTTCCGACCTGTTCCCGGCCGCACAGCGGCTGCCGTGGCAGGTGGGACCTCAGGCTGAAAACACCTGGGCCGGGCTGCGCCACACCTTGCGCACGTCGCTGTCGATCGGCGCCAGTGGCGTACCGGTGCAGGTGCATGGCATCGGTTCGGCCCTGGGCGACCGTTCGGGCATGACGTCCGAGCTGTACCTGCGCTGGCTGACCGTGGGCGTGTTTTCGGCCAATTTTTCCTTCCAGGGCGTGGAAGGCCTGATGCCTTGGGATTTCGGTGACGAGACCCTGGGCCAGGTCCGGACCTGGATGCAGTGGCGCTATCGCCTGGTGCCCTATGTACTGGGCGCCATCGAGGACTCGGCGCGTACCGGCTTGCCGGTGCAGCGTTCCATGGCCCTGTCGTTCCCGAACGATCCGCACGCCCATGAATGGGACCTGCAATACCTGCTGGGCCCGGCCCTGCTGGTGGCGCCGGTGACCGAGCCCGGCAATCAGGTGCGCGTGTACCTGCCCAAGGGCGAGGCCTGGTGGGACTTGAACACGGGGCATCGCTACGAAGGCGGCACCACCTGGACAATCGACTGCGAACTGGGCCAGTTCCCGGTTTTCGGCCGCGAAGGGCACATGCTCTGTCTGGGGCCCGCCGCGCAGCATACGGGCGAGTTCAACTCGGCCCGTATCCTGGACGAGGTCTGGATGTTCGGCATGCCTGTGCATAACCCGGTCGTCATGCGCAACAAGATCCGCGTGATGCAGATGCAGGGTTCGAGCTACATCAAGGGTCTGGAAGGGCTGCGGATTTCGCCGTCCGAAGGACTGGAAGTCAAGCGTCGCGGAGCGGAAGTCCGCATCTCCCGCGCGCGCTGAACCCGGCAGGGCCGCTTGCCGGCCGCTGTCGCGAAAAGGGCGGTCAGGAAGGCTCTCCTTCCAGGCCGCCCTTTGTGTCTTCTGCCTGAATGCGGATTGCGCGAAGCGTCGCGCGATGTTCCGGGCCGCCCGCGATGTTTTATATTACTTGTAGTTATTAAAAATGAAAGAAACAGTCGTTCTCTTTAGAAGAGAAAAGATACAAAATCGCTTGCCATGATTCACATCGAGAACCTATCCAAGACCTATGCCACGCCGCATGGAGAATTCCAGGCGCTGCGAGGCATCAACCTGCATATCGAGCAGGGCGAGGTCTTCGGCATCATCGGCCCCAGCGGGGCCGGTAAAAGCACGCTGGTCCAGTGCATCAACCTGCTGGAACGCCCGAACGAAGGCACGATCGCCATTGGCGGCCAGGCCTTGACCGGCCTGAACGAAGCGCAGTTGCGCGGCCAGCGCCGCCGCATCGGCATGGTGTTCCAGGGCTTCAACCTGTTGTCGCGCCGCACCGTGTACGGCAATGTCGCCTTGCCGCTGGAAATAGCGGGCGTGTCGAAAGCCGAGATTCCGGCGCGCGTGGAGCGCCTGCTTGCGCTGGTGGGCCTGGAACACCTGCGCGACCGCTATCCCAGCCAGATCAGCGGCGGCCAGAAGCAGCGCGTGGGCATCGCCCGCGCCCTGGCCAACAAGCCGGACGTCCTGCTCAGCGACGAAGCCACCTCCGCGCTGGACCCGGAAACCACCCACAACATCCTGGCCTTGCTGCGAGACATCAATCGCAAGACCGGCGTGACCGTGGTCATGATCACCCACCAGATGGAAGTCGTGCGCGAAGTCTGCGACCGCGTCGCCGTGCTGTCGCAGGGCGAAGTGGTTGAAATCGGCAGCACCCGCGAGGTGTTCGCCCAACCGCGCCACGAAGTGACGCGCGGCATGGTGTCGGCGGCCACCGCATCCGACCTCACCGACGCCACGCTGGCCGCCGTGAAGGCGCGCATCGAAACGCTGGCCGCCGCCAAGCCCGGCCAGGCCGTGCGCCTGCTGCGCCTGTCGTTGACCGGCACGGACGCGTCGGGGGCATTCCTGTCCGACCTGTCCAGGCAGTTTTCCCTGGACGTGGGCCTGGTGCAGGCCCGCGTCGAAGACATCCAGGGCGTGGCCGTGGGCACGATGTTCGTGCTGGCACAAGGCGCGCCCGCCGCGGTCAAGGACGCAATTGCCGCCCTGGCCGCCCGTGACATTACCGTTGAAGAAATAGCTCATGAGTCCGCAACTGATCGATCTGCTTATTACGTCGCTGCTTGACACCCTGCTGATGGTGGGTGTGGCCAGCGCCATCGCGGTGGTCATCGGCATTCCGCTGGGCGTCACGCTGACGGTGACGGCGCGCGGCAACATGCTCGAAAACCAGCCCGTGAATCACGTGCTGGGCGCGGTGATCAACGCCACCCGTTCGGTGCCCTTCGTGATCCTGATGGTCGCGATCATTCCGTTCACGCGCCTGGTCGCGCAGACCTCCATCGGCACCACCGCCGCCATCGTGCCCTTGTCGGTCGCGGCGATTCCCTTCATGGCGCGCATCGCTGAAAACGCCATGCGCGAGGTGGATCCCGGATTGATCACCGCCGCGCGCGCCATGGGCGCATCGCCGATGCAGATCATCATGAAGGTGCTGCTGCCCGAAGCCTTGCCGGGCCTGATCGCCGCCACCATCGTCACCGTCGTCAGCCTGATCGGTTATTCGGCCATGGCCGGCGCCATCGGCGGCGGGGGACTGGGCGACCTGGCCATCCGCTACGGCTACCAGCGTTTCCAATCAGACGTCATGGCCGCGGTCGTGATCGTGCTGATCGTATTGGTCCAGGCGATCCAGAGCCTTGGCGACCGCTTCGTGCGCCGCATGTCGCATCGCTGATTTCTCTGGCGCAGGTTTTTTCTCTTCCTACTTCCGTAATTCGGGATATCGCATCATGAGCATCAAGGTTTTGAAGTCGCTGGCCGCGTTCGCCCTGGGCGCCGCCGTATTCGCCCAGCCCGCGCTGGCTCAGGACAAGCCGTTGAAGATCGGCGTCACCGCCGGCCCGCACGCCCAGATCTTCGACGTGGTCAAGGCTGAAGCCGCCAAGCAGGGCCTGAACATCCAGGTCATCGAATTCACGGATTACGTGCAGCCCAACGTGGCGCTGGCCTCGGGCGACCTGGACGTCAACAGCTACCAGCACCAGCCTTACCTGGACAACGCCAATGCCGACCGCGGCTACAAGCTGGTCAGCATCGCCAAGACCGTGATCTTCCCGATCGGCATCTACAGCAAGAAGATCAAGTCCCTGTCGGAGCTGAAGGAAGGCGCCCGCATCGCGCTACCGAACGATCCGACCAACGGCGGCCGCGCACTGCTGCTGCTGCAGGCCAATGGCCTGATCAAGCTGCGTCCGGAAGCCGGCCTGAAGGCCACGCCGATCGACGTGATAGAGAACCCGAAGAAGCTGCGCTTCATCGAGCTGGACGCCGCCCAATTGCCGCGTTCGCTGGACGACACCGACGCGTCGGCCGTGAACACCAACTTCGCGCTGGAAGCCGGCCTGAATCCCGCCAAGGACGCCATCGCTCAGGAATCGCCGGATTCGCCGTATGCCAACGTGCTGGTCGTGCGCGAAAAGGACAAGGTCCGTCCCGAGTTCGCCAAGCTGATCGCCGTTTATCACAGCCCGGCCGTCAAGCAGTTCATCGAGACCAAGTACAAGGGCGCCGTGGTCGCTGCCTGGTAAGTCCAGATAGCTTCACCCCCGAAGACGGCCGCCGCGGTGGCCGTTTTCTTTTGGTGTGCTCGGCAAGGCGCACCCTCTACAGCAACGTCAGTCTGCCGAACCTAACGGTGTTGAATGCAGTGCACAACATCGCAGAGCATGGCTGCAAGTGGCGCGGACTGCCCAAGCGGTTCGGCAATTGGCACACCATCGACACGCGCAGGGAGCGCTGGTTCAAGGCGGGCGTTCTGGATCGGGTGTTCGAGCAGTCGCGACGTGCTCAGGTGGTACGCATCAAGATTGAAGCCGTATCGCTCGACGGCACGAGTATCAACGTGCATCTCGATGGCACGGGGGCGCTAAAAAGCCGGCCCGCAGTCATCGGAAAATCCAGAGGTGGCTAGAACGCCAAAATTCATATGGTTGCCGCATATGTTCGAACGGCCATAATGTTCTCGCTGTCGCCGGGACAGGCACACGATGCGCCAGAAGGCCGCGCGCTGCTGCGACGATTGGGCGGGCCGACCGCCCGCTGCACCTGTTGAGGGAGCGAGCCTACGAGGGCAACGAGACGCGACAGCTCGCGCTCGATCTGGGGTCCATCCCCGTCGTACCGCCGCTCATGACCCGGATCGAACCCTGGGAGTACGACCGCGAGATGTACGAGCGCCGCAACGAGGTCGAGCGGCTCTTCCGCCGCCTCAAAGGCTACGGCGCATCGTCTCTCGTTTCGAGAAACAAGACGTGATGTTCCTCGGCTTTATCCGCTTCGCACTGATCGCCGATGGACTTCGTTTGTGTTGATAGGCTCGAAGCCAGGAGTGTCCTGGAAAGTCAAAAATCCCGTCAGAATCAATTTCTGCCGGTTTTTTTTCATCTGTGCTCTTGAGAGTATTAGACCGAATCCCATACGCTCCATTAGCTACACTTGCCGCCCAAATTTGGCGACACAGGCATGCCCCGGGGCACAGAATATGCGTCCTCAGCCGTTGGCTAATGGCGCAACCCGGATGAATCGGTTTGCTGAAACAACCTCAAGGCCTGCGCTACTGGGCGCGAGGTGGCTGCTCTTGGAATGCATGCGCTCGGAAAATGGTGGCTAGTCCAGCAAGCCCATGAGAATCGCTTGGGCCGCTGCCGCCGTCTTGTTGGTAACGCCCAACTTCGCAATAGCGTTCTTCACATGAAAGTTCACCGTGTCGAACGAAATTCGAAGGATATCGGATACATCCCGTGACGTTTTGCCGTCGGCGAGCCACTTAAGGATCTCAACCTCGCGCGCTGTCAGATTGATCTGCAAGCTTTTCCCTGGAGTCGGTAAGAGCGCCTGTGCGAGTACAGGATGTGACATGAGGACGAGGTACCGCATCTTCATATCATTCGCGCGCAGCTCACTGGCGCTCACCGGTGCGCCTGACCGAGCCAGCGTGAGCATGCCTACCACGCCATGGGCATCGAAGTTTGATTGTGCCCAGCCCGCTCTCAGCCCGAAAGAGCACGCACCGTCCCATATCTCTGGCGTGTCCCTGAACAGCGAATCGCTCCAGACCACGGGCGTTTGTGTTCTACGCCCGTGCAGAACGGTAGGGTCGATTGCGACATAGTCCGCTGCTTCATACTGCTGCTTCCAGCCCGATGGATAGTTGCTGAAAAGTAAAATTCTAGGCTTCACGACGGGTAATGTAAGCCGCAAACCATACGCGCAATACTCGAACCCGAGTTTCGTCGCGGCTGTTGCAACCAAGGTAAACGCGGATTCTAGTGTTTGAGCTTTCAGCAGGCTCGTAGAAAGATCCTCAGCCCATTCTCTCAAAGTGATGGCCTTTTTTTTTTCCTCAATACCGTAGCTGCGGCTGAGGTAAATTCAGGGTCGGAGTTGCGATCTCCCGCAACTTCCCGGTATGAGTATGCTAGTCAGCAATCTCTTTCCGAAGTCCGGTTCGGGCGCCAGAAATGCTACAAGTAGCATGTGTAATATTGGATGGTTTCTGGGCTGATGTTTATATAATACTAATATGAAAATCACATAAATCCCAGATATTCGTAAATATTATATGACACGTTGGATTTATTCGATTGGTGTGAATTGTGCTTTTCACGCTGGTGCGTGTATGCCTGCTTTGTCTGCATTTGTTGCGGAACAACCGGGAGGGCCCCTTAAATCAATTTTAGCTGCACGCGATTCGCTGGATATTGAAAGGTTTGCGTGAAGGCTAAGTCATTTACTAAATTTGGTAGTTGCTCCAAAGCTGTCTGCGAGGTCGAATCGCTCCTACTACTTTTAGGGGGGGCGTGTGGAGATTTTAATTGGAAGGTCAAACAGACTTGCGAATGGTGTCGTAAGGGCGCTTGCGAGGTATCGCCATAGGATCTTCATCGACAGGTTAGGTTGGAATTTGACTGGCCAACATGGCTTGGAACTTGACCAGTTTGATAATGAAGAAACGATCTATGCCGTGGTGCGCAACTCGCAGGGCGAAGTTGTGGGATCGGCGCGATTACTTACGACCGAACGTCCCTATCTTCTCAGCGAGATCTTTCCTCAGTTGATGGGGGGCATCGCGCCTCCCTGCGACCCGCATGTCTGGGAGCTGTCCCGGTTCGCTGCGACGGACATCTCTATAACCCGCGACAAAGCGAATTCGCAATTCAGGGCCTCGGTGGTGGTCGAGTTGCTCGACGCCGTTTTTGCCGAAGCCGCCCGTCATGGTGTGCAACGAATAATCACGGTTTCCCCTATGGGGGTCGAGCGTCTGTTGCGACGTTACGGTTTCGAGGTCCAGCGTGCTGGGCCGGCGCACATCATTGATGGCCGACCCGTCCTCGCATTTTGGATTGAGGTGGGCCAAAGCACGCTACGCATCTGCACGGACCAATAGTGCCGTCCTCGTTGTGTCCTCGGAGGCCTCCGGCGAGAACTTGCCCGCCATAAACCAGGCGCGGGGCGGTGCGAGAAACCGGGGAGGGTCCAGTATTAAAAAAATACTTTGAAAAACTACCAAAAAAGGGAATTGTGCAGTGCGGGGGCTGCGTGTCAAATCCCCTCAGCGGACATCATTGCATCGTCACAGTTTCCCGGCTGGATATTAAGTGCTCGATAGCTACTGCAGTTCGCTGCTCAACGCATTGGGCAAGTTTCCTGTCCCTGGGTAGCGCGGCGGTCTCCGTTTGTTGATGAAGGTTAATTGCCGCTTTTTTCGTCGTCCACACGCACATTGCAAAAGAATCGCCATGGCATGCACTTCCTTAGTCGAGCTGTTTCTCAACAATACTGACCCCAGCACGCCGGCCGCTTTCACCTATCTGCGCAGCGGCGATCAAGCCGACGCCATGCTGACTCATTTCGAGTTGGCCGAGCGCGCCAAGCGAGTGGCCGCTTGGCTTATTGATCACGGCTATGGAGGGGAGCGAGCGCTCCTGATGTTCCCTCCCGGTTTGGAATTTGTCGAAGCCTTCTTGGGCTGCATGATGGCCGGCGTGGTGGCGGTACCGGTGGCGCCGGTATCGCTGAGAGGCGACAAGGGCAAGGTCAAAGTTAAGCGTGTTCTGTCGATCCTAAACGATTGCCGCCCTGCGCTGGTGCTAGGTGTCAGTCAGACCTTGGACGGAACGCCCGCCTTTGTCGCCGAGCATCCCGAGTTCCAAAACCTGGTTTGGCTGGCTTTGGATGCTTTCGATGGCTGGGAGCATTACCGGGGGCTGGATGTAGCGCTGCCGTCAGCCGACTCGATCAGTCTCTTGCAATACACGTCCGGATCGACCGCCAATCCCAAAGGCGTGATGTTGTCACACAAGAATATCTTGCACAACTTGGCGCAATGGGACTATGGCCTCGGGCACGACGCCGACAGCAAAATGGTGTGTTGGGTGCCGCATTTCCACGACCTGGGCCTACTTTACGGCGTACTGTTCCCCATGTATCGCGGGATTTCAGCCTATTTGCTCCCTGCGGCAGCCGTGGTGCAGAAGCCGTTACGCTGGTTGCAGGCGATCACACACTATCGCGGTACCCACAGCATGGGGCCGAATTTTATCTACGACCATTGTATTGACCACGTCGCCGATGCCGAATGTGGGGGCCTGGATCTGTCGTCGTGGCGCATGGCCCTGAACGCGGCAGAGCCAATCCGGGCCGAGACGATTCAGCGCTTCAATGCCAAGTTTGCACCCTATGGGCTTCGATCCCATACGCTGACCGCCGCTTACGGGTTGGCCGAGGCTACCTGCATCGTCACCGGCCAGAATTGGGACCAGCCAATGCGCAGCATGGCGCTGTCGAGTGCCGCGCTGAGTCGCAACTTGGTGCGGCCCGCAGGACCCGGCGAGACAATCACTGAGCTAGTCGCCTGCGGCCAGGTCTTGTTGAACACAAGTGTCAAGATTGTTGACCCCAACAGCGGCACCGAATGTACACCCGATGGTATCGGGGAGATTTGGGTGCGTGGCGACAGCGTCTCGGCTGGCTATTGGAACCGGCCGGAAGAAAACCAACGCAGCTTTGGCGCGGTCATGCAGGGCGATCCGCAGCAGCTGCCATATCTGCGCACCGGGGACCTCGGCTTCCTGGACAGCGGTAATGTTTTCACCACCGGCCGCATCAAGGACGTCGTCATAGTACGTGGCGAAAATTACTACCCGCAAGATGCCGAATGGGAAGTCGAACATTCCCACCCAGCATTCAAGCCATCCGGTTGCGCGGTGTTCTCTGTGCTGCGCGATCACGAAGAGAGAATCGTCGTCGCGCAGGAGTTGATACGACATCACGATCGCTGGAGCGTCGAGGACATGTATGGCGCGATTCGACGTGCGGTCAGCACCGTGTACGACTTGCCGGTCGAAGCGATTGTGCTGATCCGCCCCGGCACCACCGCCAAAACGTCCAGCGGGAAGATCCAGCGCGGGGCGTCGAAAGCTGCATACTTGAACGGCGCGCTTCAGGTGATCGCGCAATGGCGGCGACCGTCATCGGTAGTCGATGTTGAACAGGTCACCGGCATTACGCCGGTGGCCGAGATGTCGCAGTTGAAGGCGATTGAACTGTTTCTGATGCAGCGTATCAGCGCGCTGGCGTCGCTCGCGCCCACGGCGATAGATCCGCTGCGGCCGTTTGCCGAATACGGTCTAGGTTCCCTTGATGCGACCATGTTGGCCGGAGAACTGGGAAGCCACTTCGGCCTAGAGGTGGCACCGACCGCGTTCTACGATCACCCCAGCATCCGTCAGTTGGCGCTGGAGCTTTCCGGTACCTCGGTTGCGGCCTGCTCTGCCTGTGTGACCAGCGACGGTCCCGATGACGATACCATCGTGGTGGTGGGCATGGCATGCCGCTTTCCTGGTGCCGATCAGCTTTCGGCCTACTGGAAAGTGTTGGCGGAAGGCGTCAGCACCACCACCGAACGCATCTTGAGCGACGGCAGGCTGCGACACGGCGGCTTCCTCGACAACGTCGGCGGATTCGACCATGAATTCTTCACAGTCAGCCAGCGCGAAGCGGCCTGCATTGATCCTCAACAGCGCATTGCACTGGAGGTGACGTGGCAGGCGCTGGAGGATGCCGGCATACGGCCCGAACAGCTTGGCGGCAGCAATGCCGGCGTGTTCTTTGGGGCCTCGGCGTTCGACTATGGCGCGCTGCAATTGGGGGAAGGGGCTCTGGATGCCTACAGCTGTCAAGGCTCGTCGCTGGCGGTAATAGCCAACCGCATCGCCTATCAGTTCGACTTGCGCGGGCCCAGCTTCGTGGTCGACACCGCTTGTTCGTCGGCATTGACGGCGCTGCACCTCGCCGCGCGTAGCCTACGGGATGGCGAATGCGAACTGGCGTTGGCCGGCGCAGTCAATATATTGCTGGCGGCGGACTGGGACTTGGCGCTGACTAAGGCCGGCATGCTAGCGCCGGACGGACGTTGCAAGACCTTCGATGCGGCGGCTAATGGCTATGTGCGCAGCGAAGGTTGCGGCGTTCTGGTGCTCAAGCGCCAGGCCGATGCGGTGCGTGACGGAGACCGCATCTATGGCGCCATTCTGGGCAGCGCCCTTAACCAGGATGGCCGCAGCAATGGTCTGACCGCACCTAACGGTCAAGCGCAGGAAGCGTTATTGCGCCGCGCACTAAGCAATGCCAGCGTCAGCGCGGCTGAGCTGGGCTACATCGAAGCCCATGGCACAGGTACTCCGCTGGGTGATCCAATCGAATGCGGCGCGTTGCGGCGAGTGTTGGGCGCGCGCGCTCGGCCATGCCTGGTCGGTTCGGTCAAGGCCAATCTCGGCCATCTCGAAGCGGCGGCCGGTATGGCCGGCATGATCAAAACCCTGCTGGCGCTGCATCATGATCTGATCCCCGCCCAGGTGCAATTCGCGCAACTCAATCCTCTGATCGAATTGGGCGATGCGTTGGCGATACCACGCGCGGCCATTCCATGGCCCCGTCCGTCGCGGGGACGGCGTTGCGCGCTGGTCAGCGCTTTCGGTTTCTCTGGCGCAAACGCTTGTGTGGTGGTGGGCGATGGCTTAGTTGCAGACACACACGTGGTGCGGAAATTGCCAGCACCTTCCGTGCTGCCCTTTGTGCTGAGCGCGCGAGACCAGCCAGCGTTGCTTCGTCTGGCGTCGCGCTACGCGGACGCTCTGGGAGCCATTGATGAGCAGGAGTGGGCGCATGCGATGTACACCGTCGCGTGCCGTCGTTCTGTTCAAACGGCGCGTTTTAGCGCCGTGGTCGACGGCCCGACAGCGCTTGCGGCGCGACTGCATGCATTGATGCATAGTGGCGATGGCGGCCCGGCCTCGGCACCGGCGCGGCGTATTCGCCCCCGGGTGGCGTTGGTTTTTTCGGGCCAGGGCATCCCGCTAGCAGGCGTGGCGCGCGAGTTGCATTTTCGTCTGCCGCCGTTCCGCGCTGCGCTGGCGCGCTGCAACGCGGTGCTGGAGCCAATACTGGGGCATAGCCTGTACACGCTTCTTTACGATACGCCCATCGGTGTCGACCTCGAGCGGCCGGCGCTGGCTCAGCCCCTGCACTTCGCGCTCCAATATGCACTGAGTCAGACTTTTCTTGGTTGCGGTATCCAGCCGGATATTGTTCTTGGGCACAGTCTAGGTGAATACGCGGCCCTGGTGGTGGCTGGTGCAATGACGCCGGAAGTGGCGTTGAGGCTGGTGGCGGCACGCGGCCAGTTGACCGAGAGCTTAGCCGCAGCGGGTTCCATGGCGACCGTGTTTGCAGATCATGGGACAGTACTCAAGGCAATCGCCGGAAGCCGTCTGGCTCTCGACGTAGCTGCCCTCAACGGCGAGCATCATTGCGTTGTCGCGGGTACCGCGCAAGAAATCAACGCCTTCTGCGAATATATGACCGAAACCCGAACGGCAGAATATCGAAAACTGGGCGTGGCGCGTGCGTATCATTCAGCGCTGATCGACCCGATTATCCCGCCATTCCGTGCGCTCGCCGAACAATGTCAGTTTGACGTTCCCCAAACGCCGCTGATATCGAATGTCAGCGGCTCGCTGTGGCCGGCTGGACAGGCGCTCGATGCCGATTACCTGGCGTGCCATCTGCGGCAGCCGGTACGATTCGCCGACGCGCTCGATACGCTGGCCAAAGCGCAAACGACGCTGGCCATCGAGATCGGATCTAAACCGGTGTTGTGCAGCATCGCTCAGGCACATCTTGACCAGCGCGGTCCGCGTTGGGTTCCGGCACTGCGCCATAACGGTCACGATTGGCGGACCTGGCTCGAATGCCTGAGCACAGCCTACAACGAGGGCGTTGAGGTTTGCTGGACCATGCTGTTCGAGGCGCCTCGCGTATGCGCCGCGCCGTTGCCGCCATATGCTTTTGCTGAACATCAACACTGGTTCACCGTGCGTGCCGACATGCTAGAGCACCAACGCCCTGATCGTTGGTTGCCCGAGTCCGGCAAGACTTTAACGCAGCGGCCGGAAAATCAAACGATCCTTGTGGAGGATCCCGCCAAGATGCCACTGCTGCAAGCGTTGACCCTTACGCTGGCGCGGTTGATGCACAAGGCGCCGGCGACGATCAACCCCGCCGACACGTTCTTCGAGCTAGGGGTAGATTCCATCGTGCTCATGGAGTTTCTGCGCATCACCAATCAGGTACACGGCTCCAAGCTGAGTGCAGCCGACATCGTCGAGCATTGCCCCAGTATCGAATTAGTCGCAGTTCGAATCCGTTCGACGGTTCCGTTTATCGCTACGGCTATATAGCCGTGGTTCGCCTTCCCAGTGCATCCCGCAAGGAGTCAATGTGAGTCCGGAATTTGAACTGCTGGTCGATGAGGCTCGGGTGGCGCCGCCGGAGGCCGCGCACGCGCCGTTCGCGCTGACCGATATGCAACACGCGTACTGGGTCGGCGAACAGAAACTTTATCGACTGCAGACTCCAGCGTTGCTTTATCGCAGCTTTGACAGCGCCACGCTGGACCTGATGCAGCTGGAGGCAGCGCTGATTGCAGTAGTAACGCGCCATCCCGCACTGCGCACACGCGTGCTGGCAGACGGCCGACAGCAAGTGGAGCCACCGCCGCTACGAATCGAGATCGCGCTAAGCGATATTAGCGGCACTGCCGACCGCGCGGATTCGCTGACCGAGCATCATCCGGAAGCTGACGGAAAATTGCCATTTTCGTGTTGGGTCGAGAGGTTGAAGGATGGTTATGTGATTCACTTCATAGTGCGGCTTATCGCGCTCGATGGCCGCTCTATCATGATGTTCTTCGATGAGGTTGCCGCAGCCTATCTGGGCGCGCCCCTGCCGCCGGCGCCGGCAGCCAGCTACCGCGATTTCGTCCTGCATCAACAGCAACTGAAGGAGCAGGCGTCCTATCAGCGGTCGCTGGAATATTGGAGGCAGCGAATTGCCGTCCTGCCGAGCTCGCCGGAATTGCCCCTTGTTGAGCATGATGCGATACCCATGTGCTCTACCTTCCTGCGTAAGCAGATTGTCCTTGAAGCCGAACAGGTGGAGCAGCTTAAGCTACGCGCACGGAAATGCGGCGTGACGCTCAACGCGCTGCTGTGCACGACGTACGCGGATGTACTGCGGCTCTGGTCGCGCAACGTCGACTTCACGCTCAATCTGTTGGTATCGCAACACGCCTCTAGCGGCCCGGAGTTCGAGGGTGTGCTGGGAAACTTCAGCAATACCTTGTTGTTGGAAGTCGCGGCTACGTCCGGCAGCTTGCGCCAGCGCGCACAAGCTCTGCAGCAGCAGTTGTACCGTGAGTTGGAACACGCCCAGGTCTCGGGCGTGGAAGTGATACGGGCTATGCGGCGCGGTGGCGGCAACGTGCCGGCCATGCCTGTCGTCTTTGCCAGTACGCTGGGCCTGGTTGGAGACCATCGGCCAGCAGGCCATTGTGCTATCGGTTGGCGCGTGCGCGAAGGCCGCTTGCACACCCCGCAAGTCTGGCTTGATCACCAGGTGTATATGGATGAGGGGCGGCTAGTTCTGAACTGGGACTTCGCTGAACAAGTGTTCTTACCCGAGGTGCCCGAGCAGATGTTCGCGGTCTATCAGCACCAACTCGATGCGCTACTGCGAACGACTGACGCGGCTGACCAGTCGTTTCTGCCTCGCGTGCCGCAGCGCTTTCTGGAGGCGCGGCTGGCAGCCAATGATACTGATATTCCCTTGCCGGGTGGTTTGCTACACGATCTCTTCGCAATGGCTTGTCGCGAGCACGCCTCCCGGCCCGCATTACTTAGCGAACAGCGCAATCTTAGCTACGATCAGTTGTGGTGCTTCAGTACCCGGCTCGCGGAGCAGTTGAGGGGGCACGGCGTAGGTGTCAACGATGTGGTTGCGGTGCTGGCGCACCGAGGATGGCGTCAAATCACGGCTGTGCTGGCTGTTTTGCAGGCTGGAGGTGCCTATCTGCCGGTGGACGCCAACACCCCACCGGCGCGTCGGGAGCATTTGATTGAGCAGCCGGGCGTCAAACTGCTACTGACTGAGCGTGCGTTGTTGGCCGATATGAAGCTACCGCCGGATGTGCTGCCTCTGGTGCTGGAAGACGTATTGGATGATGGCGAGCCAGGCCCAGCGGTCGAGCTGGCATCGGCACAGCTGCCGGAAGACCTCGCCTACGTAATATTTACGTCCGGCTCCACCGGTCGGCCGAAAGGGGTGGCGATCAGTCATCGCGGTGCAGTCAATACCGTACAGGACGTGATCGCGCGATTTGGCCTGGGCGCGTCCGACCGAGTGCTCGGCGTCTCCGCCCTCAATTTCGATCTGTCTGTGTATGACATCTTCGGGACGCTGAGCTGCGGCGCGGCGCTCGTGCTGCCGGCCCCGAGTGCGATCCCTGCCCCGGACCAATGGGGCAGTTGCGTGCAGGACTATGGCGTGACGGTATGGAACAGCGTACCGGCGTTGCTCGACATGCAGCTGGAATATTCCGGCACTCGTGCTGCCGCCGAACTGGCCACGCTGCGACTGGTGATGTTGAGCGGCGATTGGATTCCCGTGGCCCTGCCAGAACGTTTGGCGGCGCAGGTGCCGAGAGCGTTACTGGTGAGCTTGGGCGGTGCCACTGAGGCCTCGATTTGGTCAAACTACTTCGTAGTCAGGAAAGTTGATCCGGCTTGGACCAGCATTCCCTACGGCTGGCCTCTGAGCAATCAGCGTTACCACGTGCTGAACGCTGCGCTACAGCCGGTACCGACTTGGGTCGCCGGCCATCTCTACATCGCGGGTAGCGGCCTAGCGCAGGGCTACTATCTGGACGCCGTACGCACCTCCGCCAGCTTCATCTACCATCCGACCAGCGGCGAGCGACTGTACCGCACCGGTGATGTCGGCCGCTATCATCCGAGCGGCTATCTGGAGTTCCTCGGCCGTAACGACAATCAGGTCAAGATCAGAGGTTTTCGCATCGAGATTGGTGAGATCGAATCGGCGCTGGAGCGTTGCGCCGGCGTGCGCAACGCGGCGGTGGTAGTGAGAGAGGTCGGTCAACGCGACCGACAGTTGCTGGGGTTTTACGTGGCGCACTCTGTTGGCGATATAGCACTCACGCCGGAGACGGTGCGGCGAGAATTGGCCGAATCCATGCCGGACTATATGGTGCCACCCGTACTGGTAGAGTTGGAGCGCTTGCCGGTCAGCTCGAACGGCAAGCTTGACCGCGCTGCGCTGGCGATTGTCGCGCGGCATCACCAATTGGCGCGCGCGGTCCGTGTGGCGCCGCGTAACGCTACCGAGCAAGGCCTGGCAGCCTTATGGCAGAAGTTGTTGGAAGGCGAAGAGCCCGGCGTTCACGATAATTTCTTCGAACTCGGCGGTACGTCATTGCTGGCGGTGCGCCTGCTGCATATGATTGCGGAAAAATTTGACCGCCAATTGGCGCTGGCTTCTCTGCTGCGCCACGGCACCATTGCGGCTCAAGCTGAACTGCTGCAGCAAGAACGCTCACCCGTGACGCGCGCCAGGCGCAGCGCCCTAGTGATGTTGCAAGAGGGTGCGTCGGACGGGCCGTTGCTGCTGGCACCGCATCCGGTCGGTGGCAACGTGCTGTGCTACCGCGCGCTGGCAGCATTGGTGCCGGCCGGAGTGACGGTTGCTGGCCTGCAATCGCCTGGCGACGGGAGCGCGCGCACTGTCGACGGAATGGCTGACGACTATCTGCGACAGGTCGCGCCATTGCTGCGGCAGCGGCGCGCGCTATACCTGCTGGGTTGGTCGATGGGCGGGGTGATTGCGAGTCAGATGGCGCATCAGATGGAGGCAGCCGGCAACAGGGTGAACGCGTTGGTGATGATCGACAGCTGGAGCGGTGCCACTGATGCACCTGCAGACGCCACATTGACCGGCGCAGCGTTGCTACACAGCTTTGTCAGCGACCTGCTGGCTGGTGACGGAGTTCAAAACTGGCAGGCCTGGCACGAACTGTCCGAAGACGAGTGTATTGATGCTGCGATGGAAGTGCTCCGCACACAGGGAGCGGCGGCCGGACAGTTGCCGCGTCCGCTTTTCCTGGCATTGCTGGCCGAGCATGCCGCCAACTACAACGCGCTTATTCGGCACCGACCGGCATTGCTGAGTGTTCCCACGCGCCAGTACCGAGCGAGCCGAACACAGGCCTTTCCGCTGTTGGAACCAGTAGTGCAGGGGCGAGTAACACACTTGGAGCGTGACCATTTCACGATCATCGACGAAGCCGAACTTGCTCGCATTGTCGCGGCGATGTTCGCGCCGACGATGTAAAGCGCATACATCGACTCGCCGAGAAGCCCTCACCAGAAAACCACACATGGTACAAAAAATTGATACCGTTATCATCGGCGGCGGCCAGGCCGGGTTGGCCACCAGCTACCATCTGCGACGGCAAGGTCGGCCACATATAGTGTTGGAGCAAACAGGCCAACCAGCGCCTGCCTGGCAGCACGGGCGCTGGGACTCGTTCACTTTGGTCACTCCAAACTTGTCGCTCCGCTTGCCCGGAGCCGAGTATTGCGGCGATCAACCGTACGGCTTCATGGCCCGCGATCAATTGGTGGCGTTGTTCCGCCATTACGTCGAGCGTTTCCAGTTGCCTTTGCGATACAACACCAAAGTCGAGGCCGTAGAGTGCCGAGCTGACGGCGACGGCTTTGAGGTGCGCTGTGATAGCGCCCACTTCGAGGCCGAAAATGTGGTAGTTGCCACAGGTCTATTTCAGCAACCGCGGTATCCGACGTGCTCCTCCCGACTTCCGGCGCGCATCACACAGCTACATTCCGGGCTCTATCGCAATCCGGCCACGCTAGCCGCTGGCGCGGTGCTGGTGGTCGGTAGTTCACAATCTGGTTGCCAGATTGCAGAGGAATTGCGGCGCCACGGACGGCCTGTGTACTTGTGCGTAGGCGCAGCCGGGCGGGCGCCGCGACGCTATAGAGGCAAGGACTGTTCCGAGTGGTTGGACCTGCTCGGTTTGTCGGAACGTACGGTCGACATGCTCGCTTCCCCTCGTTTGAAGTTCGCCGCCAATCCACATATCGCCGGTAAAGACGACGGTAAGAGTCTCAACCTGCATCAATTCGCCCGCGACGGAATCACGCTGGTCGGCCGCCTGCTAGATGTGCGGAATGGAATTGCGCAGCTGGCGCCAGACCTTCACCAGAATCTGGAGCTGGCTGATCGTTTCGAAAGCGCATTCGTTCAGCAAATCGACCATTACGTCGCCCAACATAAGCTCGACGTGCCGCCCGAAAATCTGCCTCAGCTGGACGAAGGCTACCGGCAGCCGCAGACCACGGAGCTTGACTTGGAGAAGCTCGGAATCACGACAGTGATTTGGGCCACCGGCTATCGCTACGACTTCAGCTTGGTTAAGCCCCCTGTCTTCGACCGCGACGGGTATCCAGTGCAGCGGCGTGGCGTCACGGCTCAGCCGGGCTTGTACTTTGTCGGCTTGCCGTGGCTGCACAACCAAAAATCCGGGTTATTGAGCGGCGTGGGTGACGACGCCGCTTTTATCGCCACCGCGATCGCCGCGCGTGCTACCGGATGCTCGACGGGTCGGGGTCACGTTGTTGCGAGTTATTCGACCTCAGACTAGGAGTCACATGATGGCAGAAGTATCTCAATCAAACCCACCAACCCATTCCGCGCCCCCGGGCGCCTCTAAAGTTGGTCCTGCTCCCTTTGTGGCGGCGTCCGGCGGCGCCGAAACGCCGCCTCGGCGTGGCCGTATGATCCTGCTCATGGTGCTATTTTTGGCCACCTGTATCGGAGGCCGGATGTGGTGGCGGAGCGAGAATTTTGAAGAAACCGACAATGCCTATCTAGCCGCCAGTATCAGCACGATAGCGCCGCGCATTGTCGGTACGGTGTCCAAGGTATGGGTGCGCAATAACCAGCAGGTACAGGCCGGCGACGTGCTGCTCGAACTCGATCCGACCGACCAGCAAGTGCGGCGTGCGCAAGTCGAGGCTCAGTTGAATCAGCTTGACGCCCAGCTCCAACAGGCGGCGCAGATCGAACAGGGGCACGGAATGAGCGCGTCATCCAGTGCGTCACGCGCGGTGTTGCAAGCGCAAAAAGCAGTCGTGGTTGAGCAACTTCGGGAAGCGAAATTGCAGCTCGATTACAACAAAATCGTGGCACCAGTTAGTGGCCGCATTGGCCGCAGGAACGTCGAGGTCGGCGAGCGGGTACAGGCGGGTCAACAGTTGTTTGCCATCGTGCAGGACGGCGTATGGGTCCGGGCCAATTTCAAGGAAACTCAACTGGCCCGGCTTTCTGCCGGACAACAGGTTGGAATCCAGATCGACGCCTTGCCCGGTCGCAAATTTAGCGGGCGAATCGAGAGTTTTTCGCCGGCCTCAGGCGCAGAGTTTGCATTGCTGCCGGCTGATAACGCGACCGGAAATTTCACTAAAATTGTCCAAAGGGTGCCGGCTACGATCACGTTCGATGCAGATGAATTGAAGGGTGTGGCGGATCATATCGCACCCGGCATGTCGGCCGTGATCGAGATCGATTTGCGGCAGGAGAAGCCGGCGCCTGTTGCGGGGCGCTTCGTGCCAGCGGTCGAATAATGGGGGCCACTGGCAACTTGCTGGCGGGCGCCCCAGCTTCCGACGCGCTTCCACTGCGCACCTGGATCGGCATCTTCGCGGCCATCCTGGGTGTGTTCTTGTCCATATTGGATATCCAGATCACCAACGCCTCACTGCCCGAAATCTTGGGTAGCCTGTCGGCCACTCAAGAAGAGGGGTCTTGGATGTCGACTGCCTATCTGGCGGCCGAGGTGACGGTAATCCCGCTGACAGCGTACTTTATTCGCTTGTTCGGGATTCGTTCATACATGATAGGCAATAGCCTGCTGTTCCTATTGTTCTCCACCCTATGCGGCTTTGCGTGGAATCTGCCAAGCATGATCGTGTTCCGAATGCTGCAGGGCGTCGCCGGCGGCGCGTTGGTTCCTTCCGCGATGACGTTGCTCCTGACGCGACTGCCGGCCAGCAGACGCGGGGCCGGCTTAGCTTGGTTAATGCTATCAACCACTCTGGCACCAACGCTGGGCCCTACGCTTGGCGGCTGGCTTACCGGATTATATGGTTGGCCATCAATCTTCTTCATCAATTGGGTGCCGGGCGTCTTGATGTTGGCTGGTCTGGCCTATGGTCTCAAGTATGAGCCGCCCAACCTGCAACTGCTGCGCCAAGCGGATTGGCCCAGCATCGGAGCGATGGTGATAGGCCTGGTGTCGCTGATCATCTTCTTGGAAGAGGGCAACGCGCGGGACTGGTTTGCCTCTGACTTAGTGCGATTGGCTAGCGTACTGGCGCTGCTGGGCCTTGGTTACTGGATCATCCGAATGTTGTTCCAACCGCAGCCTTACATCAACTTGCGGCTCTACGGCCGCCGCAACTTCGGCTTCTCCTCTGTCGTCGGCGCCGCCGCCGGCATGGGCCTCTATGGCTCAACCTTTATTCTCCCTCTGTTCCTGGCACAGATTGCTGGCTACAACCCGATGCAGATCGGCGAGGTGATTATGTGGATGGGTTTGCCGCAGATCTTCATGATGCCGGTCGCGGCCAAACTATCCAAGCAGTTCGACAACCGGGCGGTTTGCAGTTTAGGTCTTGTCTTATTCGCTATCTCATGTTTCCTGAATTCAGGCATGGATGCCAATACCTCGCGTGATCAGTTGATTTATTCGCAGGTGTTCCGCGCGCTGGGCCAGCCGCTGATCGTACTGACACTATCCAACTTCGCTACCTACCGCATGGAACAGGTCAACCTGCCGTCGGCCTCCAGCCTGTTCAATATGTCGCGCATCCTGGGCGGCGCGGTCGGAACCGCCCTCCTGGCCACGGTGTTGACCATACGGGAGCAATACCATTCAGCACGCCTTGGCGAAGCCGTGTCGGTGTTCGCCAAGGCTTCCCAGGGACGGCTGGCACAACTGGCTGACGCCTATCTGGCGCAGGGCAGCACTCCCCTGCGAGCGTCGCAGCAGGCAGTCGCCGCCATTGCCGACGTGGTTCGACGCGAAGCCTATGTGGCGGCCTACAACGACTGTTTCTTCCTGCTCGCGTGGATATTGCTGGGCGCCATTGTCGCCCTTTGGGTGGTCGACCGGGTGGTGCCCGAAAGCGGTAAATAGTCTCCCAAGATGACCGCCGCGTCGTAAAGGGCGTCACCAAGCGCAAGGTTTCGGACTTAGCCGCCAATGTGCCGGTGTGCGAGCGATGTGTCCATCGCGACACATAGTAGCTGGCGGTCGAGAGGTGCCGATGTAGAACTGCGGCACTATCTTGGAAACTGAGCTGGACCTGGGGCGAGCACTACGTGGCAGCAGGAAGGGCGAAAAACAATCCTGGACGCCTTTTTCGTACCTGGCCGCCCCCAATCGGATGGGTCCCTGCTCTAGACGTCAGAGGAGTTACAAATTTCGCGGAGATCTTTGAATCCTTTGCGGCGCCGGCCGCCTCTTATCCCATAGGAACTTTGTCCTTCAACCCTAAGAGAGGTTATATGTTTTTTCAGAAGAATCTTCCCCCGTGGGAGCGCGCCCTTCGCCTGTGCATCGGTCTGGTCATAATAGTTGCCGCCTTCAACATGTCGATGGAGCCAGCCATGAAATGGGTGGCGGTGGCCGCTGGCGTTGTGTTTGCATGCACCGGCTTCATCGGTTTCTGCCCGATGTGCGCAATGCTGGGCCGAAAGATAAAACGCTCTGACTGATCATGGGACTCGATGCTCAGTTGGTGGAAGCTGCCTATCAAGGCGACGCCCATGCGCTCAACCAGTTGCTCATTACGATGCAGCCGGATCTCAAGCGCTTCGCCCGTCGCACTTGCGCGACCAGTGAAGATGCTGAGGACGCGGTTCAGGTCGCGCTATGGAAACTGCACACCAAGATCCACACGCTGCACAAGCTGTCGGCACTGGCTGCTTGGATGTTTCGGATCGTCGAGCGCGAGTGCTTTCGACTGTTTTCGCTCTTTAAAAGGACCGTTCCGATATCGGAATCGCTTGAGGAAACCCTACAGCAAGCCCCGGTGCCGCTTCAACTACGTCATGACCTTGTCGCGGCGATTGTTGCGTTGCCGACGCATTACAGGGAGATTCTGATCTTGCGAGATATCGAAGAACTGTCTGCGCCGGAGGCTGCGGCGCAACTGCATATCTCGGTCGCCGCAGTCAAAAGCCGCTTGCACCGCGCCCGCGCGCTCATGCGCGACCAACTGATGGCTGGCAGCTATTGGGCCGGTGACGAATGATATCGGCAAGGATGGCATTCATCCGAACTCCTTTATAGATGAGGAAAGCTATGTTCTGCAGTCGTTCTATTGGTGCTCACTTGCTGAAAGGCCTCGGCGCTCTTTCTCTGATTGGCTTGGCGCTGTATTTGATTTCGTATCATCCGGAGTTTGTTCTTGTTACGCCTGTGCTCGTGCTCGGTGCATTTATACTGTTCCGGGGTTGCCCGATGTGTTGGATGGTGGGGCTGTTCGAAACTATTCGTAACGGTAAAATTCGCAATCTGGATGCGAAGATTTCGGCTGACGAGTGAATGAAGCCGCCGGGGAGATAAACGTCCTGGCTCAGGCGCGTGTGATGCGCTCGAGTATCGTTGTGGTTTGGCGACTCACTTGGTCTGAACGGCAACCCGTGCGCTTATGCGGTACCTAGGACGTATCCAGGCCGCGCAAAATAATTTTATGGCTCTGATGAATTTCATATGCTTGCCTCCTAACCAGATTCATCTCTGGTTTTGTCATTACGGCGAATCCGGGAGCATGGCGTTGGATGATTTATATCGGTCTCTTCTGACACGCGAAGAACTGTTACTGCACGAACGGTTTCGCTTTGCGCGAGACCGGCATCGCTACCTTGTCACCCGCGTGCTGGTGAGATGGGTTTTGTCTCGTTATACACAGGTGCCAGCTTCGGCTTGGCAATTCGCTGCCGACCAGTTTGGGCGACCTCGCATCGACGGTCCTATGCTTGATGAAGTTCGTGGCCTGGATTTCAATGTGAGCCATACCAAGGGACTCATCGTGTTGGGTGTCGGTCGCGACATCAAGTTTGGCGTCGATGTCGAAAACACGAGCGGCTCGGCGGCGCTCGATATCGTCGATCATGCATTCTCGTCAGAAGAAGCATGTAGCTTGCGATCGCTGTCGGCGGACAAGCAGGAGCAGCGTTTTTTTGAAATATGGACGCTGAAAGAGAGTTTGGTGAAAGCTTGTGGCCTTGGGCTGCAGATGGATTTCGGAAGATTCAGCTTCGATCTGGATGGCGATGATATCAATCTCGTGTTTGCCGACAACGCCGCAACGCTCGGGCGGAATTGGCTTTTCTGGCAGTTTCAACCGTCGATGGACTACGTTGTAGCGGTTTGCGCTGCACCTAGTGGGGCCAGTACACAGATCATTTGTCGCGAGGCGTTGCCGCTCCGATGGGAGCGCGATTTTGATATCTCCCCAGCTCGCGCCACTATCGCATTGCGCAGGTAGCCCTGCCTCGTTTGCGGAGCCATTCAAGGTCGCGCGACGCAGCGCGGCCAAGGACGAGGTGACGTAGACTGACCGCTCCGGGCTCGACCCGGAACGGGCGTGGAAGTCCAGCGTATATGGTGGGTCTTGGGGGAATGCGGGGGCTTCGTACCTGCCGCAGGCGTTATCCAAGGCCTACATCCAGAGGTTAGGCTTGGTCTCGATCTGCGATGCAGTGGATCGCGTCAGCATACCCACTGAACCGCCGTATGCGGAACCACGCGTACAGTGGTGTTGGAGGGCTGAGGGGGTAACCTCTGAACCTACCCGATAACTGCGGACAGCCAAGAGGTTGGCGGCCACTCCATTTTTTGACAAAAGCTATGAAATCCGCCATAATTTCTGGCTTCGGTCGGGTTGTTAGCTCAGTCGGTAGAGCAGCGGACTTTTAATCCGTTGGTCGCGAGTTCGAGTCTCGCACAACCCACCACCAAAGCCCTGCAGTATCAAGAACTTACGCCGCTTCTACAAGTGGCGTTTTTTCTTTGCGTTCTGACTTTGACCAAAATTCGACCGTGGCTGAATGGTGAGCGAGGTGAGACGGGGCGAGATGGGCATATCGCTGCACCATGTCCAGTGTCTCCCAACCGCCCAGGTCCTTCAGGACCATGAGTGGCGTGCCAGCCTGTACATGCCAACTGGCCCAGGTGTGCCGTAGGTCGTGAAAGTGAAAATCGTCGATGCCAACGTCGGCGCAGGCGCGTCGAAGACAGCGCGCATCGACCTGACCGATCTTGCGGACGACGCCGTCGCGCGACGGCCTCTCGAAGACGTACTTCTTCGCCTTGGGAATCCGACGTTGCAGGACTGCAAGGGCATCCGCGTTGAGCGGCACAGAACGTGCGTAGCCGGACTTCGCCTCTTCTGCGATGACCCAGGCATTAGAGCGCGGCATGTCGACGTTGCTCGGCTTGAGCGAGAGCAGTTCATCCTCGCGCATGCCGGTGGCAACTGCGACCAGGCTCACGTCGCGCATCCATTCGAGCGTCATGGCGCTAATCAACCGGCCGATGACGTCCTTTGGTTCCCAGCGCACTCGATTGTCGGGCTCGACGAACTCAGCGAACTTGGGACACTTGTCGATCCAATCCCACTCCTCGCATAGCTTGAGCATTCGGCGCATCGTTGCAAGATAACGATTCTTCGTAGCTGCGCTGACTGGAGTGGGTTTGCGATGACGGTGCGTCGTGTGAGTGGGCAGCTTGTCCGCAATCTCGTCGAATTTTAAAGAGCGAATGGCGCGTCCAGAGAACTGCGTGCGCCAGTAGGCAATGTGCCGGACCTTGCTGTCGTAGTCTCGCAGGCCGTCCCACAGTCGAAGGCACCGTACAGCGGCTTCTTCGAACAAGCGGTCGGGTTGCTCACCGAGCTTGGCTTGGCGCCACAAATCAGCCTTCAACTTGTCGTGATATTCCTGCGCGGCTTGCCTGTCCGATGTTCCAGAAGAGCATCTAACTCGCGGGAGGCCTGGGACGCGGATATCAACTTGCCAGATACCTGAGGTTTCATCTTTGCGGATGGGCATGGTGCTTCTCCCAAGACCCGCAGCGATAGCTGGGTGACATTGTTCTTCTTTTCCGAGAATGCAGCAAGGCGCGAAGGCCAGATCCGCCAGGCGCCACGCGCCCTAAGCTGAAATCCAAGTTCCTTGCGATAGCTGAAGATTGTGCTGTAGGAAACATTGAGGCGTTCAGCGGCTTCATGCAGCGTGAGCGCCTTTTCATCCGTGGTCTGCACGGAAAGTGCATTGAGCATCGTGAACACCTCAAATTGGATGCATTCCCGAGGGGTCGACTCATCCGCCCGCGCCTGTCGGAAGCAGTTCATGCAGAACCATGGCGGCAATGGTGGCACCTCACGGGGAGGATCTAGGCGGTTTTGGGCGGCAATTCGGGCACTGGGTCACCGATCGCGGCATTCCACGACCACCAGCCTCCGGCACCGAATGTTTCGTCATAGTGCGCAGCTTTCTCCTTTTTGCGCGACAAGTAATCCGTGCCGGACATGCCCCAAACTTCAAGGGGGATCGGCTCAGGCAGGTCGCGCAGCCAAAAGTCGGGAAAGACCGCGTCTTCGCCTGCGTCGAATCGCAGGGGCTTTTCAAATCGGCGCTTCTCCGCAACGAGCTTCTCAGCGATCAGAACTTCATACCCCGAATTGACCGGGATGCAGTCACGCGTGATCTGCATGAGCGCGATGTCCACGACCTGCGCTCGCATGTTGCCCGCCGAGGATTTCGGCGGATCTGTTTGCGCAACCGCGATGATCGGGTTGCCAGCGCGCCAAGCGTCAATCTCGCGACCGAAGCGGCGCTCTAGGGCTGCCCAGATGCCGTCGTCCAGGGTCATGAACGGTATGCCGTGAAAACCAGCGATAGGCAGGCTTTCACTGCCCTCCATTCCATCCTGATGCTGGGCGAGCGGCGCAACAATGACCAGGCGGCGGCGCTGTGTAATCGCTTCCAGACTCTTAGCCTTGTTGTGTCCTGCCTGCTGACCCGAGCTGGACGGCGTTGCAATAACGAGGTTTTGCGACAGTCGCACGCGGCCAGCATAGGTCGATGTCGCAATGCGCATCAGGTGGTGGTGAACAACGCCGAGATTGCGCTTGCCCTCCATGCCAGGAGTCCACGTGTTCAGGCCGGCTTGCGTCCAGAGGAAATGAAGCAGGCCGAGCAGTGTCATGCTTGCTTGGCCAGACCGGGGTCGAGGAGTGGCGACCTTCGTCTTGGCCGGCCCGGCATCCTCACTTTCATCGGGCGCGACAGCCGCACGCTGCTGCAGTCCAACCTTGAGCTTGATCTTCACCGCGCCGTCATCCAGCTCCTGCACCACACCGCGGCGATAGGAGCCAAGGCCAGACATGCTGGGGTCGACGCCGTAGTAGATGCAGTCTTCGCTATGCTCGGCACCCGTCTCTGGAAAGCGGGCGAGATGGAACCTGTCGGAGTTGGCCCTGCTGTGGATTGACAGGCGCTTGTCGCCGGCACCAGGGCACGTGCAGCGCACGTCCGCCTTTCCATGAGCCATCAGCAGTACGCGCTTCCAGCCGTCCTTGTATTCGTCCTGTGTTTGAAACTCAGGGGAGTAAGGGCGTTTATTGGGACCGAGCGTTATTTCCACCGGGTGAACCTTGCGGTCCATCATTTGCCTCCCAAGGTGGCACAAAGCGTTGTGCTCACGAATTGCTGTTTTGCGCAGACGTCTTTGACATCGGAATAGATGAGGTAGAGCGCGTAGCCCGCCGCGAAGATCAACGCGGCGACCGTCCAGACGAAAAATTGCTTCATCAAGATTCCATGTGCGAGATGGCGGATGCGGAGGGAACATGCAAACGCGAGCGCGTCGCCAAGATGCAGAGGTCGACGTAAGGTCGGGTCGTCCTCCCTCCTGCAAGTGATGGCACGTCGTTTAGCCGGCAAACGGCAGAAGGCGTATCGGCCTTGCTAACGACCTAGAGTGGGCACATCCGAATCGGAGCGCTCAGCCGGGAGGCGTTTAGCTGCTAAACACTTCCTGTCGACTGCTGAACGCCGATTCGGATGCCGCCAGCGAGTTACCACGACGCTGGCGGAATCCTGCCGACTTGCACGGCGCAGGCCAGTTGTTGTCCCGGCCAGGTATTCGCCCCGCCGTTACTCGCCACGGAGGGCATGCAAATAATGCTTAGGCGCTCGGTCTCGGCATGGGGCGACTTGGTCGCCACCTGTACCTTGAGCGGTGTCAGGGCTCTTGAGCCTCTCTCGACACCTCCGAGATCAATGTGCGTTGGTTCTTTTCACCGGCGGGTACCCTGTTTTTGTTTTTTGCTCTGCCCCGGTAGGCCAGCGGACTTCACGGGTCACCAATAGGCGCATCGACTTTTGCTGCTTCTTTTCGTCCCTGGGGCTTTCCATACTCGCAGCCGTCTCCCCTCCAAGCACTGCCCAATGACAGCGCGGGACAAACTTCACTTTCAAATTTTTAAAGAACGCGTCACGGCATTGCCCTTTGCAAGAGATCCCCTTGAAGGGATCGAAATTACAAAGTGCAAATTTCATGACCAAATGCCAATTTAGCCATAACTAGCGTTCATGTCAATAGCCAAGGCTAGCAAAGAAGAGGCTGCTAGCTTTGTCTGCCTGTCTAATCGGTATCTTGGAGCTGCTCTATTAGCTCGCCTAGCATGATGTAGCTAGCGGTAATGAGGGTGAGCAGCGTCTTCTTCGGCGCATTCACCGTGTAGCGAAAGTCGCCACTGCGCGTGATGTCCACTCGCGCATGGGCCTGCACATCGGCCTTCGTTTCGTATAGAGCGCACGTATGGCGCTCGCATTTAGCGCGAGTTGCTCGTGCGCGCAGCGCGCCTCCGGACGGAACCAGTTTGAGAGTCGAGTACGTCAATTTTTGAATCCTTTGTTACATTGTGACGTAGCCGTGTCTGGGCATCCTTCAGCTTCGAACCTAGTTCTGTCAACGGCGCGGCCGTCGATTTATTAATAGGATCGCCCGGAATCGTCTGTGCGGCGTGCGTTTCGACCAAAAAGGCGACATAGCTTTCCGCCTGCTCACGCACCGGTTGAGGAAGGTTGTCCCACTGCTCCGATGTAACGGCACGGAAAGGCCAGGCGCCTTCAGTCAATCGCTCCATAGGTCCGACTCCCGCGCCCAGCCATGCCTCCGAAACGTTGAGGAGGCGGGATACGTTGACGAGGTTCGCGCCACGGAGGTTCTTTGTCCGGCCGCCCACCCAATTGGCGACGGAGGAGCTCTTAGCTCCCGTCGCACGCGCCAAGTCCGCCTGGGACTTGCCTGAGGCCTTCAGTGCGGCTTGCATTCGTTCGGAGAGTGTCTTCATGGCTCCACGCTAGCCGGAGCTACGAAAGCCATGGCTGGGAACCTGTCGAACATTTCTTGTGCGAACAGCTAGCTATGGCTATCATTCGCGCATGACTACAGAACTGCATCCCGACTCGCACAAAATCGATCTCCTTGGCGGCACCAACGCGGTGGCCCGGCTTTGCAAGGTCCGTTCACCTTCCGTCAGCAAATGGCGACAGAAAGGAATACCCAAGGCGCGAAGAATGTTCCTCGAGTTAATACGGCCGGACATCTTTGGCCCGAGCGAGTGCCAGGCTGCGAGCGGAAACGTAATCGCTCTGAGTCAAAGCACGCAGTCCCGAAAGGAATAGTCCAACCGCCGCGTCCCACTGGAAACGCGCGTATACGCCTGCCGACGCGAGCGGCAAAGCTACAAACTCCTCAAGGAAAAATCAATGAAAATCGCCGTGGTCGCACAAAACAAGGGTGGCGTCGGCAAGACCGCTGACGCCGTTCACATTGCATTTCACGCTGCCGAACAGGGCCTCAAGACACTCGTGGTGGATCTGGACACGGGGAACCTGTCCAAGACCATGCGGCAACACCGCCTGGAGGTGCCGGCGAGCGCACTGTTCCTCGACGAGGTGCCAGTCGTTCCCGAAGCCAAGGGCCCCATTTCCCTCCTGCACGCAGATCGGCTTCTGGCCAACGTGATCTATATGCCCTTCGAACGTGCGCTTCGAAATTTCCCGGTGAATCTGCGCGAGTTTGAAAAGCGAGGCTTCGATCTCTGCGTGATCGACACGCCCGCCAGCATCGGAATCGCCACCATTACTGCATTGCGCACCGCGGATGCGGTGATCAGTCCGGTCGAGATGGAGGACTACAGCATCGAGGGCATTAAGGACATGATGCGAGTGATCGTCGGGGCCAAGCAGCACAACCCGAAGCTGCACTTTCTGGGTATCGTGCCGAACCGGGTCGACCGCCGTAACCCCCGCCAGGTCAGACATCTTGCTGAGGTACAAGCTGCGCACGGCAAGCTTCTGGCACCAGTTGTGGTGGGCCTGCGCACTAGCGTCGCAGAGGCACTGGCGGCGGGTGAACCCGTCTGGAAGAGCAGGAAGACAACGGCACGGGCAGCAGGCGCGGAGATGCGCGCCCTCGGCCATCACGTCTTGCAAACGATGGGAGTGGCGAAATGAGTTTAGCCGCTAAACACGGTGATGTCGGCGGCCTGGACCTGGCAGGTCTGGGCGATCTGGCCGCGATGCTGGACGGAGCACAGCCCCAGGCGCGAGAGCCTGGGATGTACGACATCAGTCGCATTCATGAGGATGAGCGGAACTCGCGTGGTGAAGGTAATCCTGGGTACAGCGAGGAGAGCATCCGCGAACTTGCGGAATCGTTCAAACGTCGCGAGCGCCAGGGCAAGCGCGGCATCAAGTCTCCTTTGTCGCTGCGCCCGCACCCGACCATTCCGGGAGATTTCATCATCAATCACGGTCATCGCCGCTTTCGCGCCGCGAAGGTCGCCGGTTTTACGTCTGTGCCGGGGTTTGAGGATCCTGATTTTGATGACGTGGACCAAGTCGTTGAGAACGTGCAGCGCGAGAATCTGACATTCCGTGAAATTGCCGACTTCATTGGCGGGAAACTGTCGGCCGGCTGGACCCAGGCCGATCTGGCGCGTGAACTCGGGAAATCCAAGGCCTGGGTAAGCCATCATGCTGGTCTACTGACGCTGCCCGAACCCGTCGCCGAAGCTGTTGCGGCCGGGAAGGTCAACGATGTGACGCTCGCGAACGAACTTGCAATTGCCCACCGCGAGGACCCGCAGGCCGTCGCAGATCTGTTGACCGCGACCGAGGCTAAACCCACGCGTGCGGCAGTGAAGGCAATTCGGAAGGCCGCAGGGGCCAAGGAAAACTCGCCAGATGCACCGGCGGATGAGACGCTACAGTCGTCGAGTGATGAGGCGACAGCCCGCGCCGTAGTGGCGCAATGTTCGACCCATGTGTTCCTCGCAAAAGAGCCAAGCACTCCTCCCGAAAAAGGCGAACGTCCGCCGGCAGTTGGCCAGGAAGTCCAACGTAGTGTGGATCGCCTCGAGCAGCATCGCCGGGAGAGCGCAAACCCGGGGCTTCGAAAGAAGGGGACGGATGCCCTGGCACGCCTCATCAACGTCGCACAGCGCGATACTGGCCAAAGCAAACGTGTGGCGGACTTTCTCCTGTCGTGGTGGAACGCAACCAGCTGCGGCGGATTTGACCTGACCGATTTCTGGAGCGTCGACGCTGAGATAGCCGATGACATGCTCGTCGTGATTGGCCTGATTCGCCAAACACGCGCATATCCCGATACCCTCGGGACCGAGATTCATGAACAGTTCAAGGCACTCGTGGCGCTTTGGCGCCCGGCACTGTGCGACGCCTGACAGATTGTTTAGCCGCTAAACACCGAAAGAGGATCCACCGATGGAAAAGTCTCTGGCCAAAATCAATGCGCAGATTCAGGCCTTGCAGCGCCGGGCTGACACGCTTCGCATGAATCGCAGGGCGTCCGCGCTACAGAAAATCCTGGGCCAAATGCACGAGTTCATGATCTCGCCGGAAGATATCCAAACCGCCTATGCACGAAATCGGCCGGCGCGCGCTAAGCGCCGCGACGTCCAGCGTCGGCCAGATTCTCGAAGCGTCGTGGCGCCGAAGTACCGCAATCCCGAATCGGGTGAAACCTGGAGCGGCCGCGGCCGTGCCCCACGTTGGCTGACGTCCGCCGAGAAGGCAGGCCGCAACCGGGATGACTTTCGGGTTTAAGTCTCAAAGACGAGCCTGAACAAGCGGTCCCTCTTGGAAATTGCCCTGCGGTAAAATGAAACGCTTGGAGATACGCCAATGCCGACTGCCTTTGATCTCAACGAACGTCGCCGCGCCGTCCTGAACGCGGTCGCCAGTCAGCGTCTGGAAGGCCTGGAGCCCGACCCGAAGACAATCGCGGAGCTGGAACGCGTCGCTGAGGGCACCTTGAGCATTGCGGACGTGATCCAAACACTGCGCTCCCGCATCGCTGCGGGCGATTTTCGCACCCCAACGAGTGACCAATAGCGATGGCCGCCTTCTAGGTGGCCATTTTTCTTCGCCCATGGCCAAATATCCCAGCGACGCCAAGGATCCATATGTCGATCCTACTACCGGTGTCCTTCGCAACCGGCTCGGGATCAGCGACCAGGCTGAACTCGATAGGGTGGAGGCGACATTTGCGGCCGTGCGCTCTTATGAGCTCGCGATCAACCCTGTTCCTGGCGATTTTGATCTGGCGCACCTTCAACAGATCCACAGGCGGCTTTTCGGAGACGTGTATGACTGGGCGGGCCAGCTGAGGACTGTTGATATTTCGAAGGGAACCACACGCTTTGCGAGCCACCAGCAGATCGCAGGCTATGCACCTCAGATCACACGCCCGCTCGCGCGTGACCAGCGCCTGCAGGGACTTTCACCCGAGCGATTCAGCAGTAGGGCCGGCCATTACCTCGGCGAGTTGAACGTGCTGCATCCGTTCAGAGAAGGGAATGGAAGGAGTATTCGTGAGTTCATCGGTCAGCTGGCACGTGACGCTGGATATGGCATCTACTGGCAAGAGATCGACCGGGCGGCGATGACCCGCGCCTCAATCGAAGCTTACGAGGGTGATTCGAGTCGCATGGCGTCTCTAATCCTTTCGGGCTTGCGTGATCTTGACCGCGAGTTTGCGCTGGATCTAGCCAGAGCCGTGCTCGGAGACGACGCCCAGCCCATCCTTGCCGTTCAGGGCCAGACATACGATGGCATGGTCGTGGGATCCACTGAACGATACATCCTCCAAGAAGTGACGGATCGTGGCGGAGAAATGGTCCTTCACAGTCGAACTGCTCTTGTGAACGCGCAGCTTGCGGTGCCCGGCCAGGCGGTGGAAATCCGATATCCCCACGGAAGAGTTGGCCTAGTTGAGAAGGCAGTCGACGGACCAAAGCCCGAGCTGGCCCAGCAGCGCGAGAACTCTCACGAAATCGGCCGCTGAGGTATGACCGGCCGATTGCGACCCATTGCTGCCCTTCGCACATATATACCCGAATTCGGGTTCGAAAACTGTCGTCCCAGATTTGCTAGTGAGCCAGGGCGCCAACGTAAGGAACGGTTGTGAGCCGGGAACAACCAAGGTCTGGGTTTCGGAACGCTTTTTTCGAACAGGTTTCCGAGCGGCCTTGGGCTGGCAGTTTAAAGCGTGAAAGGCGGCCAAGTGTCGCGACATGGACCGTTTGGTCGCCTGTCGCCGTACCCAATTTGGCGTATGGATCATCCCTCTGCCGGTAAGTAGGGTGGTAAGCGTCGCCGCGCGGTTCCGCCACCGGTACAAGGCGCCTCTTCTGCTTGTGACTTGATGGCCACTTCCCATGCCTAAGGCGAAGTCGAGCAAAATGCTGGATTCAGACGGACCCTGCTAGCGTGAACGATCTGTGATCTGTGTCATCGGAAGGAGAGTGCATGCCGGGTGCATACTCAGAAACTCTATTGGCATTCATTGCGATGGGCGACGACGGCATTTCGTATCGTATCGAGAGGGGCCTTCGGCCGACAACTCCCGCCGGGAAGGTCATTTCTTCCCATTATTGCTTGCCCGACGGGGAGCGGGTCTGGCGTCTTGGGGATGGCCGCTTCCAACTTGAAGACGGAACGTTGCTCAGAGTAGTAGGGGTCCATCTGTCAGGGCAGGCGTCAACTGAACGACCCACCGACGAAGACAACGCCGAATCAGACTGTTGATTTTTGCAAATCTATCCGCCCCAGAGCGCGCCTGGACGCAAAATTCGGACACCTCGCGACGGAGCCTAGCCAAGCGCCAACTTCGCGCATCGCGTCGGCGGCCAATTGATCTGGCCGGTGTTTCAGGAGCCTTTACTTTTGGTGGTTTTCTCGTTGTGTGGAATGTTTAAAAAGGTTAGGCATCGGTCGCTGGTATTCCCTGCTATCTGACTGTCTTGGTAGGCGTTATTCTCAGGCTGTGCATAGAGCTAGGTCTCCCGCTATTACTCGAAGCCGCAGCGGAATTTATTGCGCATTTTTCTATGCGTATGGTTTTACCCTTGGCCTAACGTTCGAGCCATCCTCCAGACGAGAGATCAAATGCGGATATATAGCGAATAGGCGCCAACGGTCGTGGGAATGCTGCGGCAGGAGCGCTTCCGAGCTTGCACACACGTTCGACGAGTATGGTGGTGAGCTTCTGTAGGTCGGCAGTCCTTCGATATCGAACGGGGTCATACTGTGATCACATCGCTACCAAGTCCGTCTGAAGCCGTCAAGAAAGCGGTAAGCACAATTCAGATCTCGGTTGTCGTCCCGTTCTTGAACGAACAGGACGTCTTGCCCGTCTGTTATGCGAAGCTGAAAGGGATTCTTGGAGGGCTGGCCCAACCCTACGAAATCGTGTTCGTGGATGATGGAAGCACGGACAACAGCGTGGAGCTCGTGGCTGCGCTGATTCGACGGGATCCCAGGGTGCGAGTCGTGCGCCTGAGCAGAAACTTCGGAAAAGAAGCTGCGATGAGCGCAGGGTTGGCGCATGCCCGCGGTGAGGCCGTGATTATGTTGGATGCCGACCTGCAAGATCCTCCTGAGCTGATTCCGGATATGGTACGGGCTTGGCGCGACGGCTTCGACATCGTCTCCATGCGACGACGCAAGCGCGAGGGGGAGGGTGCCGCGAAGCGGTTGTCTGCGTATGCGTTCTATCGAATCCTGAGTCGTATGAGCCGTTCGCGGATACCCGCCGACACCGGTGACTTCCGCCTTATGAGTCGCAGAACGGTAGAGGCCCTGCTTCAAATGCCGGAGCGGTGCCGATATATGAAAGGTCTGTATTCCTGGATCGGATTCCCGACCAAAGTCATCGACTATGACCGCGCGCCCAGGGCTGCCGGCAAGACAAAATGGAACTACTTCGCCCTGTTCGGGCTCGCCCTTGAAGGAATCACCTCCTTCTCAACCGCACCGTTGCGGTGGGCGACGGGGATAGGCGCCGTTGTGGCATTGGCAGGCGCCACATTTGGGTTTTGGATTATCTTCAAAACCATGATGTTCGGTGATGACGTACCGGGCTATCCGTCACTGATGGCCATGATTACATTGCTGAGCGGAATTCAGCTTTTGACTATCGGCCTATTGGGCGAATACGTAGGCAAGGGGTACTTGGAAAGCAAACAGCGTCCAGTCTTCGTCGTACGCGACGTGCTCGATTACGCCACTGAGACCCACTCGCATTGCGCCCCATTCCGAGAAAAAAATGCAGTTGAAGGCTAACTGGTTTTTCTGGGGGCTGGCAGGCATCGTCATCGCTCGGCTGTTTTCAATGGCGGCAGTGCCGCTGATGGATCCCTCAGAGCCGAGATACGCTGAGATCGCCCGTCTTATGGTCGAAACCGGCGATTGGATAACGCCCTGGTTTGAACCCGGAGTGCCCTTCTGGGGTAAGCCGCCGCTATCGTTCTGGAGTCAAGCCCTGGGGATGCGAATCCTGGGGGAGTCGGAGTTCGCAGTTCGATTGCCGTCATTCCTTGCCATTGCCGCGCTGGCAGCCTTGCTTTACCGCGCGGCCAACCTCCTTTTCGGTCGAGAGACAGCGCGATGGGCCACGCTCATGCTCTCTACCATGCTTCTACCGCAGGTCGCGGCCGGCGCAGTGTTGACAGATCCGTTCTTTGCGCTAGGAATCACCTATTCAATGTTGGCGTTCATTGTTGCGCCAACGACGCCTACCAAGTTCTGGCGCTATGGCTTCTTCATAGGCTTGGCGATTGGTCTGCTGTCGAAAGGGCCCCTGACGCTTGTCCTCGTTGGGTTGGTCGTAATACCTTGGCTGGCCATCTACCGCGAGCGCACGGTGCATCTGACCGTTCTTCCGTGGTTCACCGGTACGCTGGTCATGCTCGTGCTGACGGTTCCCTGGTACCTCTGCGCAGAGATAAAGACCCCCGGGTTTCTCCAGTATTTTTTAGTGGGTGAGCACTTCCTGCGATTCGTGGATGCGGGCTGGCAGGGAGATCTGTATGGGACGGCGCACAAGAGCGCCTTGGGCAGTATCTGGGGGCAGTGGCTGCTGGCATCCTTGCCGTGGGGAATTATGGGGGGCCTGCTGGCTGTTTGGATCGGTGCCAGCGCATCACGCAGGTCCAAGGCATTCGAGGTTTATAAAGCTCCTGTCGTCGGATACCTGGCACTGTGGGCCATTGCTGCTCCCGTCTTCTTCACCTTCTCGGGAAACATACTTTGGACGTATGTGTTGCCAAGCTTGCCTGCGCTTGCACTACTTATTTCGATATACGCGCAAGCGTTTTTTCCCGCAGGCATTGCACCGTCCTTGAGTCGGATTTTGATCGGGGCGGCGGTACTGGTGCCGATAGTGGCAGTTAGTCTCGGGGTGATCTCGCTTACGGCGCCCACCACACTGATGACCGAGAAGGAATTGGTGGCTGTCGCCCGATCTCAAATGAGCGATGGCAAAAAGCTCTATTTTGTGGACAGCCGACCTTTCTCGGCACGCTTCTACTCGGACGGCAAAGCCGAACTTATCGCCCTGGGCGAGCTGGAAAATCTGATCTTGCAGAAGGGTGAATCGGCTATCGTCGCCATCCCAAAAAAAAAGGAGTCTTCAATAGCAGTAAGCGTTAGAGCCCGATTGGTGGAGATGTATAAAAGTCGGCGCTATACGCTTTACAGACTCAATGGCTAGGTTTTTTTCAGCCGTAATGGGAACGTCGATATGACCGGGAAATTAAGGACTGTCCCATTACAGTACTGGACCCGTCATTTCTCCTCGACGGCCGCAATGACCGCAATGACCGCAAGGCTCCGGGTAGCGATACTGTTTGTACTGCTCTCGGTTTTCGCGGCCCCTGCGCAGTCTTGCGACAGCATGCCCTCGTGGGCGCGGTCCGCCTGCAACCGGCTTGACCAGATCTGGACCGAAGGCGGAAACGACCTCTACATCAGCGGATATACGTGGCACAACCGCGCCACGTACAGCAAAGAACAAATCAACGGCTTTAACGAATTAGCCTGGGGCGGCGGATACGGTCGCAGCATCTACGACGAAGACGGTGATTGGCAGGGCCTGTACGCCATGGCCTTTCTGGACTCACACAGCAAGGTCCAACCCGCCGCGGGCTATGGCTTCCTGAAAATCGGCCAGGTCAGCGAGAACTTCCGACTGGGCGCGGGCTATACCGTATTCCTGACCGCGCGCCAGGACATCATGGGTTATGTACCTTTCCCCGGCATCCTGCCACTGGTCAGCGCGAGCTACAAGGGAGCCATGCTCTATGCCACCTACATCCCAGGTTCAAGCGGCACAGGTAACGTCCTTTTCATATTCGGCCGCTGGCGCTTCTGAGGCCTCGGCCCGGCACCCCGGAACGCCGGGGCAGCTTGCGGGGCCAGGTCTCCCCAGCCGGAGCGACTGGGGGAGCTGAGTGCGATCAGCTCGGGAATGTCCGAGAACCGGTCGCCACGGCGAATGCGCACGAATTCCCCGCGTATTGGATCGTGCATGCGTTTCACCGGCAGCGATGCTGATCGCTGCCGCGCACACGCTGCGCTGATCTGAACCGTCAGCAGTGCGCATGCGACCACAGCTGCAAATGCTCCAAGCCGAAGCTGTACCGCTCCGACATCCTGCCCAAGCGGTTCAAGCGGGTTCTAGATGAAATTGAAGTGTGCCCTTCCGCTGCATGACCGATTCGCCAGCCGCCGCCGTGGCCGGATAGGGCTACGCCGTCACAACAGTCAAATTTACAGGGTGGCAACGACGGGTTCTGGCCGTAGGTCGTCATGCGACCCGAAGCGGCCGCCAAGCACTTGTAAGAACCTCGGCTCAGTAGGATGACAGATACCATTCATACTTTCCCGCACCAAAGATGGTGGCTTGTAGGCCAGCCCGAAGCGACTGTGAGTTATGAACCCACTTCATCCCTATATGTTTGATGTATTTGCCTTGTCGCTGCCGAAAGGACTTAGTTTTGGCGACGAGCCTCCAGTAAATGCGTGGATTGGTAGCGGCTGGCTCACTGTCGGTGTGTTGACCCAGAACCAGCATAGCAAAAAGCACGGTGTTCTTGTCATGCGGCGCCGAGAGGACGATGTATGGGTAGTGTTGCGTAGAGAAACGGGTGCCTTCAGGCAAGAAGATGCGATGGCGATTATTCGTCAGGCATGCGACGAGCCCGCTAGACGTGTTCCCGTACCGTCGGGTGTCCGTAGACGGGCGCCACTAGCGGATGCCAAGGGTAATGAACCCAGCGGCATTTTCAAACTGCTCGCACATCCCTGTCGAGAGCGTGGAGCCTGGATGCTCAACCAGTTGTATCTCGCCATGCCGAATCCAGACCCTAACTGGGCCAGCGACTGTCGGACTAATAATTTCCACACTCGGTTATGGGAAGCTCAGCTTCTGGCTAGCTTCCGAGAGCAGGGTCTGTTGGTTACCCAGGACCACTCATCGCCAGACTTCCACGTCGCCAATCGCAAGGGTGGCGAGGCTTGGGTCGAAGCGGTAACTGCTAATCCTCCGGTGCCATACGACCATGCCCATGCAGGCACAGCTCCGTTTCCTCTAGATCGACGCGAACGCGTGCTGGGAGTGGCGGCAGAACGTTATGCCAGAACCCTGCGAAACAAGTTGAGCAAGGGCTACAGCAACATGGCACATGTGGTTGGCAAACCGTTTTTGATCGCAATAGCGGACTTCCATTCCCCAGGATCCATGATGTGGAGCCGTGAGGCTCTTATCGCCTATCTCTACGGGGTGTATGCCCGGGAAATAAGGGGCGACAAGAGGATGGTCGCTGTAGCTGAAGCAGTCAATTTTCTCCCGGGAGATCCCGATATTCATGCCGGCTTGTTCTTTTTGCCCGAAGGCCAGGAGTTGTCGGCGGTTATCTTTTCGAATGCAGCTACTTTGGCCAAGTTGAGCCGCGTACCCATTTCCGCCGGTGGAAACAGTGGCAACTACCGCTATGTGAGGATTGGTGAGTTCGCAGATGACACCCCGGGGGCACTGCGCGGTATCCCATTCAGCATGTACGTAAACAGCGACGAGTATCGTCAGTTGTGGAAGCCCTACGGCTACGAACCTTGGACGGCGGAGATCGAGGTGTTCCACAACCCAAACGCGAGGTATCCGATCAACCCGGCGCTATTTCCAGAAGCAACTCATTGGCTTCTTATCAATGGTGTGATGGATTGCCAGCGCTACTTCAACACCAGCATCCTCAAGAGCCAGACTTTGATTCAACCGGCATCGGAGCCTGTCCCAAGGGTGGACGAGCTAGTGTTTCAAGATACCTATGATGGCGTTGACACTGAGTTTGTTGAGGACATCGAATGAGGATCAATATCGCGTTAACGTATGCCGCTTTTGTGCCACTGAGGCAAGAGCGCATCCGTAATTCTGGCGTTCTTCAACGTCCGCTCCTGGCCGAGAGCGGACATCCTCTGCGACGTGCATGCCGCTAACTGAAGTTTCGCGGCCAATTCAATGGCCCTCTGCTGTCACCTTCGTCGCACAAACTCTACAAAGGCTTCTGCGCTAAGCGGCCGGCTGACCAGATAACCCTGGATGGCGTCGCAGCCCGCGTCCTTTAACTCATCGGCCTGATGTTGGTGCTCGACCCCTTCGGCGATTGTTTTCATGCCGAGCGAACGAGCGAGACCGACGATGCCTCGAATTACCGCCGAAGCCTTCTCTGACGTTGCCAGCCCGCGGACAAAGGACTTGTCGATCTTGAGCGTGTCCACAGGTAGTCGGACGAGATAGCTCAAACTTGAGTATCCCGCACCGAAGTCGTCGAGCGACGTGGATAGTCCGGCTTGTTTCATCGTGGCGAGAACTGAAGTCGCCATTTCGATGTCGCTTACTAGGCAGTCTTCCGTGATTTCGACATCGAGCATGGCGGCGGAGATGCCGTGTTTCCGGACGGCATGGTGAATTCGATCTGCCAGCCCCATATCGAGTAGTTGCCGAGCCGATAGGTTCAGGCTGATTCGCGGTACGGTGACGCCCATCTTTTGCCAAGCGGCGATATGCAGGCAAACCGCATTGAGCAGCCAATCGACAAGTACGCCCTCATAGGGGGACTCAAGCAACAGCGCCAAGAATGCGTCAGGCGTCAGCAAGCCTCGCTCGGGATGACGCCAGCGAAGAAGCGCCTCGGCACCGATCAGGGTGGCATCCACGAGAGAAATCTGGGCCTGGAAATGAAGTTCGAACTGGTTCTGCGCAAATGCCGCGCGGAGATCGGAGCGCAACGCGACACGGTTGCGCACGCCCCGGTCCAGAATCACGTCATACGTGCGTACTTGAAGCCCGCCAGCCGACTTGGCCGCGTACATGGCCGTATCGGCCTGACTCAGCAACGTCTCGGCGGTTTCGGGGTCTTCTCCCATTAGCGCGATACCAATGCTGGCGGACAGAGAGATCGCTCGACCGCTTATTTCGAACGGCATCGCGAGCGCGTTGAGCACCGCAAATGCGCATGCTTCTGCCGCGCTATTCGTGGTGTTGCGCAACAGTAGAACAAACTCGTCGCCGCCTACGCGCGCAGCAAAAAAAGCAGGTCCGAGACTTTCGGTAAGCCTTACCGAAAAATTACGCAGCAGTGCGTCACCGGCAGCATGGCCGAACGCGTCGTTGACTTCCTTCAGATGGTCCAAGTCGATAAACAGCACCGCGACAGAGACGTCATTCGGCGTGCTTGGCAAGGCAGCGCCAGCGACTGCACGAGACAGAGCTTCCATGCAACTGCGTCGATTCGCCAACCCCGTCAGATAATCGTGACTCGCTTCAAATTCCAGTTGGGCAGCGTGCTCGTGTTCGCGCGTGACGTCGCGAAAAAGCACCGTAATACCCTCATCGTGGCGAAATGAGCGCGCTTCAAACCAAGTGCGTAGCGGGGCGTAATAGCCAGTGTGGCAGCCGGGACGTCCTGTGGCCGCTGTGTGCCGGTAGATTCTGTAATAGCCGGAGTTCACCAAGTCCGGGTAACACTGCCAGATTTCGCGTCCGAGGAGGTTTTGTCGCTCCTGTTGCAAATAGCGCTCGGCGGTGTTGTTCAGGTAAGTGAAGCGCCAGGACTTGTCTATCGACATGAATCCGTCGCTAAGGCTATCAAGCATTTCCGCTAGGTGAGCCGGTGCAGGCTGATGAGCCCCAGCTGCCGGTGGTTGGTGCGTATGTCGTGCCATTTTCGGACCTATGTTCGCGTGGGACTTAAGAGCCATCGCTGGCCCGCAAACCGTGGGTCCGAATATTTTACCGGCCTGTTCTGATCCATGTTGCACAAGGGGCAAGGCCCACAATTCGCAATTGTTCAAAATTTGGACGCTGCCGTGTAGTGGCCGGTTGATTGCACCGTCGCTATCCGACCCCGTGGATATGTGGATGATCGCTGCGCGACCACTCGGCTCGCTGCGCTCGGCCCATGGACAACCGCTGATGGACAAACGGTGGACAGGCTCCGCCTGACCACGCGCTTGACCACAGGGTGTGCCCACCGGCTTCCCGAGTTTCACCCACATACCCACCGGCTCCCATCTGCCAACCATTAGATACAGAACCTCAAAACAGCAGTGCTAATGATGCAGCAGGGGCGTTCTGAAGGCGGGCTAACCCTTTGTCCGCTCCGGGCTGTAGCCGATCGCATTCATCGCCTTGCTGATCGTTTGGGGCGTGTAGTCGCCCCACGGTGAGTTGGCCACGTCAAGCCGATTCTGGATGTTTGAAATCGTCCATTGCGCGCCACCAGTGACGTCGCCCAGCTCATCCCAAGACAATGGGACAGATACGCCCAACCCGGGTCTAGCCCGTGCCGACCAGGCGGCGGCGGTGGTGGCGCCGAAGCCGTTGCGGAGATAGTCCACGAAGATCTTGCCCACGCGATTACTTGGGCCGCTCTTGGCGACGAAAAGCTGGGGGAGTGTCCTGGCTAGGTGGCGCACCATGGCAGCCGAAAAGCCTTTTACAACGTTCCAGTCGTATTGCTTTCGCAACGGCACCACCACGTGGAGACCCTTTCCACCACTGGTCTTCAGCCACCCCTCCAGGCCGAGTCCGTGCAGGAGGACGCGCACCAGCTGCGCAGCCTGCTGAACTGCTGGCCAGGACACACCTTCACCGGGATCCAGGTCCAGGATCAGCCTGTCGGGCTTCTCGATCGCGTTCTTCACAGCGTTCCACGTGTGAAATTCGATCACGTTCATCTGCGCGGCCGACATGACTGCGGCTGGCGTGGGCACTTCGAGCAGGGCGGGGTGGCCAGGATGAAGCCCTTCTGGTAAGGCGGTAACGCCCGGGATCGGGGCGTCAAGGTGCTTTTGGAAGAAGAGCTGTCCTTGAATGCCGCCCGGCGCACGCACGAAGGAGACAGGCCGGGCCTTCAAGTGCGTCACGAGCAGGGGCGCCACCAGGCCGTAGTAGCGTGCGAGGTCCAGCTTCGTCAGGCCTGTCGACGGGTCGATGACGCGATCCGGATTGGATAGCTTGCCAGACTTTGTTCGCGTGGATGGTGGCCGCTGGGCCGGCGTTGACGGTGCCGGCGCAGGTGGCTTGGTCTTCGGTTCGACCGAGCTGGCCGGCAATGCCCGTTCCCTGATAATCGCAGGTGCTGGCTTGTCCGTTCGAAGGCCGCGGAAGGTCGCGTGCCGGACATGCCCGCCCTCGGTCCATTCTGCGAACGACACCTCGCAGACAAGGACTGGCGCTACCCACTGCACGTCCCGCAACGACTTCGGCTTTCCGGCGCTGAGAGGCGTTGCCTTCTGGTTCCACGCGGTGAGCTTTTTGTGAAGATCCAGGAGACCACGGTCGTCAAAACCCGTGCCCACGCTGCCGGCATACCGCAGACCTCCCGCCGCCTCGTAGACGCCGAGCAGAAGGGCGCCGAACCCGACGCGGCCGCCCTTTGGCGCCGTGTATCCCACGATGACGAACTCTTGCCGCTGGGCGCATTTGATCTTGACCCAATCGTCCGTGCGACTCGAGACGTAGCGGGCCGATTGGCGCTTGGCCATGATGCCCTCGAGTCCCATGCGGCATGCGGATGCGACCAGGTCCGCAGGAGAAGCGCTGAATGCTTCGCTAAAACGAATGTGATCGTCCTGGCCCGCCGCGATCAGCTGGGCGAGCAGCTCACGACGTAAGCGCAGTGGCTCGCCGCGAATATCCCGCCCCGCGATGTAAGGAAGGTCGAAGGCGTAGTAGATGATGTTCGACGTGCGTTTTCCATCAAAGGCGTTCTGCAGCGCCTGGAAACTTGGCACACCGTTATCTGCCAGTACGACGATTTCGCCATCGATCCACGCGGAAGGAACGTGCATTTGCTGGATCGACGCCACCAGGTGTGGAACCTTTGCGCTCCAGTCGTGGCCATTTCTGGTGAACATTCGAACTCGGGAACCCTCGACCCTAGTCAACATCCGGTATCCGTCGAATTTGACCTCGTACAGCCAATCATCTCCGTGCCTCGGGACGCCGTCGACCAATGTGGCCAACTGGGGCTTTAGGGACGGTGGCAGATCTGCCTCGAGGCCTGGAAGCTTTGATGCAGCGGGCGCTGCTCTGCTGTCGGAGCGGCCGGTTGCACGGGCCTTCCCATTCCGAAGTCGGGTAGACATGGTTCAGTTCCGCTGCCGGTCACGAACGGAGGTGAGGATGAGTAGCCAAGGGGGCCGTTCCACGGCTCCGCTGCCAGACATCCGCACGAGGGCCCAGCGGCCCTGCAGGCGCGCGCCGTGTAGGCGAAATCTCAGATGACCGGCCTCGTATTCGCCTGCATCGCCCGCCAAGTACCACTCTCCGGCGTCCCATACAGATACCGGTTCACCGGAGAGCGGTGATACTGCAGTACGTCCTCTACGCTTCCGTCCGACCGAGGGAACTGCCGGCTGCTCCACCGCGATGCGTCTCGCCTTCGCGTCAAGCGGGATCCCGTTGATTACCGTCCAGCGCCGCATGTTTTCGCCCATCTCCAACTGGAGCTCGAACCGCTCGTGATGAGTCAAGGACCGATAAACGATAAATTTTCGGACGTTGCCCACGGTCTTGCCCCGCCACGATAGTCAAGAGCGCTTGGAGCCGGCCTGCTTCTTCAAATGTTCTCGCACCGCCGTTGCTGAGACGCCCACGGCCTGCACAGCCTTGCGCAACTGTTCGTCACTCACGCCCAACTCGTTGGTCCAGTAACGCAGCTCGTGGGCCTCGTTCACGTTGATACGCGACCGGTCTTGCGCACCTCGATTTTTCAGATCGTCCGACATGAAATCCTCCTTCTCGTGTTGGACCCAAGGTCGCAGCAACTAGCGTGCCTACGGGGCGGCAAGTCGGCATCGTTTAGCAGCTAAACACCATGGGGATGTTCTGCGCGACCGCTAGGCTGGTGTTTAGCCGCTAAACGCGCTGCGAACATCCGCCCAAACGAAAGCGCCCCATTCGGGGCGCTGGTTCGGTGGGCCGTTCAAGCGGCCGGAAGGGGGATGTCGGGTCGCCTTCTGGCCACGGACACTGCGAACGGCCTGGCGGATCGTTTGGTCCCGCGTTGCGCCGACTCTCTCTTCCAGCCTTCTTCCCAGGCATTCACTCGCTCGATCCACTCGCCCGGAGGTTCCCCGGTGTGACCTGGCATCGCGTGCGCCTTTAGGTATGGGCAGTCCAAGAGGCTCAAACCCCTGCGGGCCGCCTCTGCGCCCATCTTCTGGATGTCGTCGAGCATGACCTCGCCCTCCAAAAGTTGTGGGAGTCCAGTATGCCAATCAAACGTCGTTCGAATCAATGGTGCCCCTGTACCGGGCGGAGAGGTCTTATCGCGGCCCCATTCCCTTGCGTAGTTTGTCCGGCGCCTCCAGCAGCTCCCGGACCATCTCCTCCTGCTCGGCAACGCACGGCTCTGCAGACAGTATCTCGAACCACTCGTCGTAGACCGGCCCCAGCACCCCGGACGGTCGTTTGAATCCACCGGACAGTTGCTTGGTGCGCAAGATGAACGAGCGGTAGCGCTTGACCTCCTGGAGGAGGGCCAGGAGATCTGCGTCGCTGATCTTGCCGTCCGGACCACGATGGCGGTCCTGGATGGCGCGCAGCTGGGCTATGCGAAGCGGAGGCTTGAACGGCATGATGCTGTACCACTGTATAGACATACAGTATAAACAAGCCTAGAATCCGCGCCATATGCCCCTATTTCCCAGGGGCAACACTAGGCCACGGCCATGAGCAACCCAGAAGATTGGCGGCGTATGGATGACTACTACTGGGCGGGACCGCCTGGGTGGACCGTTTGCCGCGTTTGGGGCGACGGTCGTTACCAACACGAGCTATGGCACAGCCGAGGAGACACGGGACGGCTGATCGGCATGCGCGCGTCATTTGAAGCCGCGCTCGCCCTGTTTGACCATCAGCCGCGGTCTTGACCGTCAGATCGGTTCGATGGCGTCCGGCAGCTGATACTTCGAATTGCCCACTTCCTGCCGCACCGGGTGCCAGGTGAAAGCGTCCTCGGGTACGCCTTCGTGGAGCAGATCGCGGGCATCGGCCGTTGACGTTCCTGGATCGGCCCAACGCTGCGCGATCGCGGGCGGCAATGCCACCGGACGCCTCGCGTGGATGTCCACCATCCCACCCTTCGTGTCGTTGGTCGCGATCGCAAAGCCGTGTGCGGCATCGAACGGCTCGCCAGGTGACCACGCCGTCAACGCCGCGAAATAGAGCGGGCCATCACCGTGGATATAGTGCGGCTGCTTCGTGCCGTCCGCGAGCACAGGCCATTCGTACCAGCCGTCTGCCGGCACCAGGATGCGGCCGGCTCCGATGAGAAAGCGCCAGGGCCATCCGTTCTTCAGAATGGTCTCCAGCTTTGCGTTGCTCATGAAGTGTTTGGAGTCTGGACGCTTGTAACCCCACGGCAGCCTGCCCATGGCCTCGGCGCCTTCGGCCAGGCGATGCAAAGTGAGCGGGCGCGTGCCCGGCGGTATGTTGAATCGCGGCCCCGTTGGGTCCGCGAAGATCTGGCTCTGGTTGGTGAAGATCCGCTCGACGTAGTCCAGCGGGCCCGATTTCTGAACGATTCGACCGCACATCGATCACCTCTGTGAATGCAGATGTCTGGCCAGTATAGGCGCGCGCGTGGTGTACGGCAGGAGGTCAACACCAGCGGAGAGAGGGCAGTCTTGCGTCTTTGGCGATTGTGACACGCTGTTCTCGCCGTCAAGTGCTGCGCAACGCCGGCAGCGCCGGCGCCGCTTGCGGCCAGGGGCCGGCGGGCCACTTGACCGCTCCGCTGCAGCGTATCCCAGGATCGCCGGGCAATCCCGCCCGGCACTGGAGATCCAGCAATGCAGTATTCCATCACGTTCAATACCAACGATCACGCCGCCGGCGCGCTCTTCGTACAGGATTCCGCTGGCGCGGTGCGCCCGGCTGCGCCGAAAGAGATCCTCGCTGCGGCACGTGAGGTCGTCCTGCAGGAGATCCAGCGGGGCCAACTCATGGATTCGCCAAAGCTCGTGCGCGAGTTCCTGCAGCTGCGGCTGAACCTCAGTCTTGAGCACGAAGTGTTCGGCATCATGTACCTGAACCCGCTCGCCGAGCTGATCGCATATGACGAACCGTTCCGGGGAAGCTTGAGCAGCGCGGCGGTTTACCCGCGCGAGATCGTCAAAGCGGCGCTGGCGCACAACGCGGCCAGTGTCATCCTGGCGCACAATCATCCGAGCGGCCACGCCGAGCCGAGCCGGGCCGACGTCAACATCACGCGGCAGCTCAAAGATGCGCTCGCGCTGGTCGGCACCACCGTACTCGATCACCTGGTCGTGGGCGGCAGCAGGATCGTCTCGTTCGCGGAGAAAGGCATCATGCCCTGACCTGCAGCGCCGGGCCTGGCGCTGGTGTCAGGCCTTGGGCGCATCTTTGCCCTGCGCGCACCAGGCGCAAGGGGCTTTCGCGGCATATAGCCGCTCGCTGCGCTCGCTTTATATTCCACGTCCCCTTGCCCCCGGTGCTTGTTCCGCAGGGCGCCAGTGCTCCCGTCCCGCCACCCGGCCGGGCCCTACTTCTGAGGAGCACGACATGACCCAAGCCACTCTTTCCGTCGCACGCCTGGTTCCCGATGGCGAACGCATGAACTTTCTTCCGAAGGCGTTCGGTAGTCGCCTGATGTTGCGAGGAGAAATCAGCGTCTACAACTGGCTGGATCGCCTGTCGCAGGAATACAGCGGCGGCTTTTGGCACTACTACGAGATCCCCAACGGCTTCTACATGGCGCCCGCAGACTACGACAAGCTTCGCATCGTGTGGCCGATGAATTGCTTCGAACGGGACATGTCGGCTGACGCCGCCGGCATCGTGGCCACGCTGTACGCCCTCTGCGAACTGTGCAGCCAATACCGTAGCGACGACCTGGCCGAGAAGTACCACGCTCTGCGCGACTTCGCCGGCGAACACGCCGAGGCAAACGCCATCTTCGCGGCGATCGATTGACGCCATCCCGGCCCGCTTCGGCGGGCCTTTTTTCTTCTGCGCGTCATCAGGCCATCGTGGCTCCGCCCCTGCTAAGTGGCGCTGCAGGGAGACGGCTGCGCTTTGAAGTGGGACCGTGGAAAGCCATACGGGGTGGCGGGTCTGCTTTCCCGGTCAGGGTGCCACGTCGTTCTCGCGTTCAAGTGCGGCGCGCCCCGGGCAGCGCCCGAGCCGCTTGCGGCCGCCGGCCGTCTTCGACACTTGAGCGCTGCGCTGCGCCGTGCCTCTCAAGTTCCGGGCATTCCCGCCCTGGCAACCGGAGAGACCACATGGCCAAAACCTCAAATGCACAACAACGCCGTTTCCTGAACAACGCCGACGCCCACCAGAAGGAAATCGTTAGCCTCATCCGCCAGGTCGCACGTACGCGTGGGATCGACCGCGTGTGGAGCGACTGGGTGGAGATCTGCGCGATCGCGTTGGCCCGTGCCGATCTCGCGCAGCGCGACACGCGCGAGCAGCGCTACCTGCAGGTAATCGCTCAGTACGAGCGGGCCGAGCTGGACCTGCTGGTGCAAGCGTTCTCGCACCTGGTCATGGCCTACGAGGTCCGTGTTCAGGCAGCAGATTTTGGCGACGTGCTCGGGAGCACGTTCATGATGCTGGATATGGGCAACGCTGGCGCCGGCCAGTTTTTCACGCCGTACGAGGTGTCGCGCCTGATGGGCAACATGATGATGGGCAACGGCCAAGATCTTGTCGACAAGACGGGCGCGCAGGGGTTCGTGCGCATACTGGAACCTGCCTGCGGCGCTGGCGGCATGTTGATCGCGGCGGCGCACGCGATGCACGATGCGCAGCTGAACTATCAACAGTGCATGCACGCCACTGCAATCGACATCGATCAGCGCTGCGTGCATATGACGTTCATCCAGCTGGCGCTCTTGCACGTGCCGGCCGTGGTGATTCATGGCAACGGCCTCACGGGCGAGTGCCGAGAGCAATGGTTGACGCCCGCACACATCCTGGGCGGCTGGCGCGCGCGGCTTCGCCGTCGCGAAGCGGAGGAGGGCGCTCGAGCGCTCCTGCAGGCGCCGGCGGACATGGACGAGATCCACGTCGACCAGGCCAAGACCGACAGTCGATCGGCCGAGATCGATGCGCCGCTGCAGGCCATTCCGAAAGCCATCCGCCAAGCGGCTGCCGCTGGCCAGATGTCGCTCTTCTAGCGAGGTTGCAATGGCCCCTCTCGGGGCCTGGCGCGCCGGCGACGCGCCATCTTCGGCACATGGAGAACCGCAAGCACTGCACGGAGCATACAGTCGCATCCCACTCCAGCACGGACGCTAGGGCCGCTGCGCGCGGCTTTGTAGCCGCGGCCCCATCTTCAAGGGCTTTCGCGGCATAAACCGCTCACTGCGTTCGCTATTTATTCCACGTCCCTTGACCGCGCTTTCGTGGGCTGCGCCCGCCTGCCCCGTGCAGTGCAATGCAGATCGGCTGACATTGCTGCACGCAAGGAGCCAACTATGAGTCGTGTTGTCCTGGGCGATTGCCTGTCCGTTCTTCCCACCTTGCCCGATCGCTGCGTCGATTTGGTTCTGACCGATCCGCCATACCTCGTCAACTACGTGGACCGCTCCGGCCGGAGCATCGCCAACGATCGTACCGACGAATGGCTGGCGCCGGCGTTCGCACAGATGTTCCGCGTCCTTCGCGATGACGCCTTCTGCATTTCGTTCTACGGCTGGAATCGGGTAGACCGATTCTTTGCCGCCTGGCGCGCGGCCGGCTTTCGCGTCGTCGGCCACCTGGTCTTTGCGAAGCAATACCAATCCAAAGCGCGATTTCTGGCGTATCAGCACGAGTCGGCCTACTTGCTGGCCAAGGGCCAGCCGGCGCTGCCGGCCGAGCCCTTGCCGGACGTCATGCCATGGAAGTACAGCGGCAACCGCCACCATCCGACGCAAAAGCCCGTCGAATGCCTGGCGCCGCTGATCGAATCTTTCAGCCGGCCGCGGGACATTGTGCTGGATCCCTTCGCCGGCTCGGGTTCGACGTGCGTGGCCGCCCGCCAGGTCGGCCGGCGCTTCTACGGCATCGAAATGGACCCGAAATATCACGCAGCCGCAACGCAGCGCTTGCAGCTCGCCCGCCAAGAAAGGATCGCAGCATGAGCCGGGACGAAAATGCAATGACGGGTGGCCTGGTCGCATTCTTGCAGGGCTACGGAAACCACGACTTGGACGGCCTGGCGGCGATCGCCCGATACAGCGCCTGGCCGGCGCTGGCCGCCCGCGAGAACGAGCGGCGCATGGCGCGAATTATCGAATCCTTGCCGCTCGATGAGGTGCAGGCCATTGCCCGGTCGGAAATCGACCTCAACCAGCTCGCCCGCCAGGTGCTGGCGGATTTGGACACGGAGTGAGTCCATGGCCATGGTAGAACTCGCCATGGCGGCTCCCGCCGCCATCGCGGACATCGCGCGCCGCGTTTTGAACCTGGAGACGCTGGATTGCCGAGGCCGCGCCCAGCTCGTCTATCACGAACTGTTCGTAGGCCAGTTGCGCGAGGCGCTGGAGGCCGCGTACCTGGCCGGCATGGTGGACCACTATCGCCGGGAATAGGAAGATCGGCGCCGGCCTGCCGGCCGGCGCAGCTTTCCTGTCGGCGGCGAGACCGCGCGCATGTCTACCGCTCGTCGGGCCGAGTAGGGCGTTTACACCAGTCTGCAATGACCTGCTTCTGGATCGCACGCCTGGCTGTGGCTTCGTTCACAAAGGTCTTATACGGGCCGCCGATGTGCGACCAGGGTCCGGTGGCCGAATACCGCACCTCGGCCGTGACCCCATTTCCGTCAGGAGCTGGTAGCGTGCGGTACGCCGCTCGGACGCCGTTGATGACGATGGTGCCGTCCAAACCGATTCACCTCACTGAAGATATCGGATGCAGGAGAGTCGAGAATGCCACTCCGGTTGCGCTGCGCTACTAGGAAAAACACGAATCCGCCGTGCCGCAGCTCGTGTTAGATTGCGGGCCTTCCCGACCCACGTACCGTTCCGAGATGGATGAGCCGAAAAAAAGACGCCGTTCCAAAAAGCAGGCGCCAGAGTTGCATTGCTCGTTCTGCGATAAGTCCCAGTACGAGGTGCGAAAGCTGATCGCCCGAGATGGCGATAACCGGATCACGATCTGCGATGAGTGCATGGAAATGTGCAACCAGATCATCAACGATCAGTCGTTGGTAGAGACCGAACATCGTCCGAAAGCGCTGTTCGACTACATCGTTCGACAGCACGAAATCATCGGCCAAGCGACGGATAGGGCAAATAAGGCCATGGGCCTGCTGAACATTTCAATGCCGCCTTCGACGGATTCTCAGCATTAAGTCGGTTGATTTCAGCTCGGTCTGAACGCCTGCGCGGGCCGTTTTCGGACGGAGTGTCCACCCCTGGGCGTGCCCCTACGCCTTCGGCTGCGGGTCGGGCTCTCGCGCTTCGCGTTGAGCCTGGCCAACCCCGCCAGTCTCACCCCCGGTGGGGCTTCCAGCCGTCCCTCCCTTCGGTCGGCTCACGCCTTCGCGCCTGCCGGCGCTGCGCGCTGCCGCTTGCGGGCCGCCTTGCGGCCAGCTTGACCCGCGCTGCGCGCGGGTAGGGGCGCTCGGCGCGCGCCTGGCTTTGGTGTCGCCGCCCTGTCTCTCGCAATGCATCCATTCCCGCGAGCCCCGTCCTAAAACGCCGACCGTACCACTGCGCTCCTCCCTCCAAGGGTCCGGTGCTCACCCGTTCGGTGCTCGCCTTCGGCTGCGCTCCGCGTGCGGCCTCTGCTCCTGCCCTTTCCAGTCGTCACTACGTGGCCACGGACGGCACGGACAGGCCTCACAGGAACGGATGCGAATACCGCGGAGGGAAACACCATGAACAACCAAATCCAACAAACCTACGATCGGACGACTTCTTCAGGATCGGGTGACGCACTACCTCTTTCTTTGGGGCAAACGACCATGACTGACCACGCGGCGCTCAATGCCAACCTTCTGGCCGCAGCTAAAGAGACATTGCGCTGTGCGCAGGCGCGTCAAGATCGGCGCGGCGTGGATGTGCTCGATAAGTGGATTCTGTCGCAAGAGCATCAAGGCCCCGAGACTTGCAAGGTTCTGTGGTCGCGGGCAATGGACATGGCCTTCAACCTGGGCGAAGAAGAGTGCGAGGCTGGCCACGAGCAGGCCGATGTGCCCGCACTGCTGCAGGACGTGCCCGTGCTGATCGAGGCATGGCGAGGTGGTTGGAAATTCCACAAGAAGTCCACCGGCGAGCTGGTGCTGGCCTCCACCGCGCAGTAACCACCGCGATAAACCAACCGCCCAACGAAAGGAGACGCTTCATGAACGCACCCCAAGAACAGGACACGACCGATATGGCTATCGTCCTTTACACCGTCCTGGGTGGCGCTGAATGCGCCTTGACTAAAGCCGCCTTGGCGCAGCGCGGCCTTCAATACGCCGAGCGCAGCGCGATGGATTACGCGCCCGCGCTGGCTCGTAAAGGCTATGACTTCGCACCCGTCGTCACCGTCGCCGTTGAAAACGAGTTGATCGCCTGGACAGGCCATCGCCCCGACCTCATCGAACTGTTGGCCGACCTGCTGGATACCGGCTTGGTCGATGCGGACGGATTGCGCGAAAGAGACGCGGCAGAGGAAGCCGTGTTGACCCGGTTTCAGGTGGTGCTCCAACTGCGCGACCACCAAGCAAACGCCCAAGATTTCTTTGCCGAACATGGCGATCAGCCGCTGTATCGCGGGCGCGACTTGCTGAACTGGCTTGGCTATTAAACGAAAAAGCCCCTGATCGGCTGCAACCGATAGGGGCTTGCACCTCGACCCACCCGTCAAAAGGAGAACCGTGATGAACCACGACTTTATCAGATTGGCAAACGACATGCGCCGCGCCCACTTGCTGGGCCTGGGCTTTCGCATCCCCGCGATGACGATGCGCCAGCTTACCGCCCTCATCGCCGCGCTCGATGCGCCCGAAATTCCCGCGCAACTGCACTGATCTCGATATCGACCTGGAGCATTTTTGATGAAACTTGATTCCCACGAACTCGCCTCCGTCCACGCCGCAGCCACGCGCATGGAAATCCCGCATTCGCAATTGCGCCTCAGTGAGGCGTATCAGGCCCGTGGCCTGGAAGACCGCAAGCAGGACCCCGAGATTCTCGAACTGAAAGCCACCATCCAGGCGATGGGCGGGTTGCTGCAAAACCTCGTTGTGGTTGCAGCGCCGGACGGTTCCTATGAAGTGTGCGCGGGCGGGCGGCGCTGGACGGCCCTGGGCCTGCTGATCGCGGACGGTGTTTTCCCCGCAGACTACCCGGTCCCTTGCCTCATCATTCCAGGCGAGTTTGCCTACCACGCGAGCTTGATCGAGAACATCGGGCGCAAGGCGATGCACCCGGCAGACGTGTATGCGGGATATGCGCGGCTGCGTGCCGAAAACTGGACGGTTGCGGCCATCGCCGCCGCGCATGGCGCGTCCGAACCGGCGGTCAAGAAGCTGCTGGCGCTGGGCAGCGTGTCGCCCACGCTCATGCAGTTGTTCCGCGACGGCAAAATCAAGATGGACGAAATGCAGGCGCTGGCCTCCGTCTCTGACCATGCCCGCCAGGAGGCGGCATGGAAGGCTTCGGCGAGCCAACCCTGGAACCGGGACTACCACATCCGCCAGTTGCTGGCCGAAACCGAAATGCGCGGCGATTCGCCCGTGGCGCGGTACGTGACCGTCGCCGCATACGAGAAGGCGGGCGGCGAGGTTCGCCGCGACCTCTTCGAGAACGACGCCTATCTGACCGACCCGGAGAAGGTGCGCAGCATGGCCGATGCCAAGATGCAGCGATCCAAGCTGTTCAAGGCGGTGCAGGCCGAAGGCTGGTTGTGGGTGGAGTGCCGCGTGTCGTTCGAGTACGCCGACAAAAAGTCCTTCGGCGAGATTCAGCGCGTCCTTCGGGAGCCCAGCAAGGCCCAGGCCAAGCAGATCGACGGACTGCAAAAGAAGATCGAAACGGCGCGGACAAAGCTGGCTGCATTGCAAGAGGCCGAAGGCCAGGAGGCGGCCGACCTGGACAAAATTCGGGGCTTGATTCGCGGCTATGAAGGGCAGATTCGTGAAATTCGGGCCGAGCTTTACGACTACCCGGCCGACTTGAAGGCCCTGTGCGGCGCGATTGTGCACCTGGACTATCAAGGCGACTTGACCGTCACTCGCGGGTTGATCCGCCAGGACGAGCGCGACGCCGTGTCGCAAGCCACGCGCAGCAACGACGCAGAGGGCCAGACGGTGACGGGCGTGGACTTGCCCCCGGTAAAGACGCGCCCGGTGCATTCCGAAGCCCTGACAAATCGCCTGCAAGCCCAACGAGTGATTGCCTTGCAATACGAAGTCATGATGCGCCCGCAATTGGCTCTGTGCTTGCTGGTGGAGCAGATGCTGGGCGATATGGACTGGAACCGGCGCAGCGCCAGCGGCGATACGTTCGATTTCTCGGCACGGTCGGCCCAACATGAATTGGCGAACACGGACCCCGATATCAAGGACTGCGCGGCCTGGACCGCCGTGCAGGAAATGATTGGGTCGGTCACGAAGGACGTGCCGGAAGATGAAAGCGCCGTCCTGCCCTGGCTCCTGAACCAGTCCCAGGCCGATGTTCTCGACATGCTGGCCGTGCTGACGAGTCTGACGATCTACCGCCGCCGCAGCAATGCGCACGGCACGGAAACCAAGCACCTCGACCGTTTGTCGGGCCTCGTTGATCTCGACATGAGCAAGTGGTGGAAGCCGACCCCGCAGGCTTACCTTGCCCAAGTGTCCAAGGACCGCATCGCGGCAGTGGTCACAGAGGCGGTCGATGCCGAGCAGGCGAAGCCGTTGCTGGGAATGAAGAAGGCCCAGGCCGCAGCCGCAGCCGAGCAATTGCTCGAAGGGAAGGGCTGGGTGCCTGAACTGATGCGCGTCCAACCCCCTCAGGTCGCAATGGCCGTGGAACACCCGATGGGAGAAATGGAGGAATAAGGACATGCCCGGGGGGCTCCCCCCGGGGTTGCGCCGGGCGGGTACAACGCAAGCAGCGAAAATGACTATTCAAGCTAGTCATTTGCTGTTAAAATGACCATATGCAATGACCATTTTAGGGGGCACCATGCACAGCCAGCAAGTTTCCAAGACCGAGTTCAAAGCGCGTGCGCTTGAGCTTTTTCGGCAAGTCGAAGCGACCGGGGAGTCCATTGTCGTGACCGACCACGGTAAGCCCGCACTTGAAATCCGCCCCTATCGGGCAGTGGCCAAGCGCAATCCGTTGGATGTGCTGCGCGGCTCCGTCCTGCGGTTTGACGATCCCTTGTCGCCGGTCGGCGAAGATGAGTGGGAGGCCGCGCAATGATCGTGCTGGACACCCATGCGCTGGTGTGGTGGGCGGCTGGGGATGCGCAGTTGAGCCGTGCCGCACGCGAGGCCATTGAGGCTGAGGGGCAGGATGGACAAATTATGGTTTCGGCCATTAGCGCGTGGGAGGTGGCGATGTTGGCCAAGGCCGGACGTCTGGCTTTGACCATGGATGCAGAGGCGTGGCTGGATACGGTTGCCCAAGTTCCTGCAATTCGGTTCGTTCCAGTGGATGTGCGCATTTCTGTTCAGTCCGTGGACCTGCCCGGGGAATTCCACAAGGACCCGGCTGACCGCATCATCGTGGCCACGGCGCGGCATCATTCGGTGCCTCTGGTATCTGCTGACTTGAAGATTCGCGATTACCCCCACGTTCAGACCATCTGGTGATGTAAACCATCTCCCAAAGCAAAAGGGCCGCCCTAGGGGCGGCCCTTTGCTTTGGGTGCACGGCGTCTTGGGTCGGGGCGTCCAGTCCCACCGGCTGCGCCGGCGGGGCCGTCCTTCGGACTTCGTGAGCGTCCCCCGGACGCTCACAGGTGCCCTTAAGGCCCCCGCCGCCAGGGCGGCGGCGGTTCCCTTAAAGCCACCACACACTACGCACCCTCCGGGTGCGGTCATCTCTTTGATTTTTTTGGGTTTTCCTTGCGCAGAGTTGTTTTCTTTTGTCCGACAACAAACCGCGCTAAAGCGCCAGAGGCCACGCGGGCAGCGGGTTTGCCCGGAATGCAGCCGTATACATTCCGCCGATTCCTGACATTCGCGTCGTCGGGCGCTGGGTGATGAGACAACTATGAGACATGTGTGAGACACGTATGAGACAACTATGGGACATGTGTGAGACATCAATTAGACACACATGAGACCACAGTGGGACAACAGTGAGACAAAGTACGCCCCAGGCGACAATCTCAGCATGAAATCGACTTGTGCCGCGCCATTTCTTGCGCATGACCGTGCTTCAGTGTCAGGGCCGCTGCCGGTCGGCCGATTGTCCGAACCTAGTCGCACCAGGAAACGTGACATTTCGGGCAGGCGGTCATGCCTGTGGCGTCGGATCTGTCCTACGGGCAGTTTTCGACTAGGAACCGCGAGCTGCCCTTGTCGACTGGCCGATGACGACCCAGAACAGTCTTTCGACAAAGCGGAAAGCGGTCACTCCTCGGGCGCATCGCCCCCATCGCTCAGAAGGCCCCGAGCGTCGTATCAGCCTCGTTTTGCCGGCACGCTGAAGTTGCCAGAGGGGCAGATCTGGTTCGTTTGCGCAACAGAAACTGTGATTTTTGGCTCATCCACAGAGGCGACGTCAACAATATGATTTAGACAAAGGGCGGCCCAATGCCTGTATGGGCCGGGATGTTCGGCACAAGCCCACGAAGCTCGATTGAGATATTCCAGGTAGGTCGACGACTGATATTCAACGAAGAGACGACCGATGCCAATGGAAGTCTTCGGCTCCGGCAACGCGAAGCTTTCATTAAGAACGGAATAGCCGACGTAGCTATGCCACGTGATGTCAAAGATACGGCAACCGATGCAATGCTCGATCGATTTCGCCTGAGCGAGAATCGCCTTCACGGGTTCAAGTGGTTCTGCATCAAGGATCGCCGTCGGTACCGAACCGCCATCCGTAGCCTCAAGCACCCGCATTGCCAGCTGATTTTCCGCCGGTTCAAACAGCTTATCGAGATAGAGGTATTTGCAGTCGGCAAAAATATCGGTCAAGTGTGGCATCGGTAGTCGTTCCAACTAGCATTGGTCGAGGTGATTTTCGTCGATCTTTGGCGACACGTCGAACCACCGCTTCTGGCCGGAAGCGGCCAAGTGAATCAAGTATCACAGGCACCATTTCGACGGAACTTGTGGCTGCGCTAAAGCCCCGTTAGCATCGGCTCACCTGCATTCCCGTTCTGCGCCCACATCCATGATAGAAGCCACCGTGACCGAACCCACCGCCATTGAAGTTTCAGGCGAAGCCGCATCTCATAAGGGCAAATTTTTCCTGATCGACGCCAGCTTCTTGGGAAACGGCAGGGTTCCCGGTATAGAAATCGCCAATGAACAGAAGCTGATCGATCCGGGGATGAATGTCGTCTCGCGTCCTAATGGAATGCCAGATCAGTATCCGAAGCGTCCGCACCTGGTTCATGTACCGGAGAAGGGCGGAATGCCACGCGATCTGGAAGAGCTCGCTGGCATATGGATTGTGTCGGAGCCGTTGAAGCAACTGTTTGAGCAATTGGACGCCGAGGCGTTTGCATTTGTGGCATGCGACTTCAGCCTTGCTGACGGCAGCCCCGCCCCTCAATACTACCTAGGCAATGTGCTGCGCACACTCGATGCCCTGGATGAAGCCGCTTCTCGCGTGAGGATCAAGCTCAGCCACAATTATCAGACCGGCGAGGACGATAAGCTTTATAGCCTCGTTGGCGGAGCCAGCTTGGTGTTCAAACAGGATGTTGTGGGAGATGCCCATATCTTCCGCCAGGATCGCATGGGAGCACCTCTTATCTGCGACCGCGCGATGTTTGATGCATTGAGTGCGGCCAACTTCTCCGGCGTACGGCTGCGCGATGTAGCCGATATTTAGAGCTGACACGGGAGGGGAGGGTTATGGCCGCTGCGGGACCCTAAGTGGCCACGCTGGGATGTCGGTGCGGTGACACGAATGCTCGCTTTTGGCCGGGAACCGTTCTTGTCGAACGGCCGAGGACGACCCTGAGCGGACGTAGCCCGAGCTCGCACGGGTGCTACCCAACGGACGACAAATTTCGTGCTGTGCGTCAACCGGGGGCCGCTCGTGCAACGCAAAATCTTACAGCCTCGTCATTTTGGTATCCTGCGCCTGACAACAAGAGCCCGGAGGCAGGATGAGCGTACAGATTACCAAGGCCGTTCTGAAAAATTTTCTGGGTGATGCGGAAACGGACGTCCTAGCGTTGACGGGAGCTTGGGGAACCGGAAAGACTTACGCGTGGCGCGAAGCGCTGTTGACGCACAGGGACAATATCAAGTTCAAACACTACTGCTATGTCAGTCTGTTCGGTATCAACAGTATGGCCGAGTTGCGAATGTCGTTGTTTACCAAGTCGGTCGCGGTGTCGACTCTCGGCCAGAAGCTCGATTTCTCGATGATCAATGAGCACGGGAGCTCGATGATAAAGGACTGGCTAAAAGTGCAGTATGCGCGATTTAGCCCGATGCTGAGGAGCCTGCCCCATGGAAGCAGCATCTCGCTGGGTCTGGAAGCCCTAATGCCCAGCGCAGTGCGCGATACCCTGGTGTGCTTTGACGACTTCGAGCGCCAAACCGCAATAAAAGCGGAGGACGTACTGGGCCTGATCACGGAGCTGAAAGAGGAACGCGGTTGCAAGGTCGCCCTGATCTTCAACGCCGAAAAGCTAGGCGCAAAGGACGCATACCGCGCCTACCGCGAGAAAGCGATTGACTTTGAGGTCCTATACGCGCCTACGGTTCAAGAGGCTTTCGACCTCGTGTTTGATTCCGAATTCCCGAATCGCGAACTCGTATTGCGTAATGTTGTCGATCTTGGCATTACGAACGTGCGGATTCTACGCAAGCTACGCCAGCTGATCACGCGAATCACGTCGGCAATGGGGCAAATGCACTCGAACGTGGTAGAGGAGTCCATTGCTACCATCGTTCTGCTGTGTTGGTGCGAATACGCCCCTGACATGTCAAAGCCAAAGATTGAGGAGATCGAGAACTGGAACAAGTATTTAATGTCCTTCCTGAAGGAAGCCGATCAAGATCCTTTTACCTTAGCTTGGGTGCAGCGGCTGAAGGCTTACGGCTTCACGCACGTCGATGACCTCGATTTGGCAATTGCCCGTGTTGTCGAACGCGGCTACGTTGAAGGTACCGGGTTTGTCGACGTAGCGAAGAAGCGCGACGAAGACCAACGCAACGCCGAGATGTCTGTGCCATTCACAGCGGTTTGGCGTCGCTTCCATGACTCATTCTCTGACGATCAGGACGCATTCATCGCGGACCTTCACGAAGCCGCGCTCCACGCGATAGCCCACATCAGCAGTAGCGATCTCAACAGCACCGTCCGGTTGTTGAGAGAGCTATTGCGAGACGACTTCGCCGACGGTCTGATTGACAAGTTCGTTGAAGCGAACAGGGGAAAACCAAAGACTTTCGATCTGAAGGAGCATCCTTTTGGTGGCTCAATCAATGACACCAAGTTGCGCGCCACGTTCGAAGCTGTTCACTCTGGTCTCACGCAACTGCCCGGGTTAGAGGAGGCAGTCACCTTTATGGCCAAGAACAGTGGCTACAATCCCGAACACCTTCAAGCGATGAAGGCCGCATCTGTGGATGAGTACCAAGCCATGTTTTTGAAACAGCACCATGACGTCAAGTTGGCGAGCCTGATCAGTTGGTCGCTGCGGTGGGCAGACAGCGAACACAGTGAGATCACAGCCAAGGCTAAGGAGGCGCTCGAACGTATCAAAGCTACGAGCTTGCTAAACGCAATCCGAGTGAGCAGATACGGCGTCTAGTCGGCACCGGCCATATTCGGATCGCTCCGACTAAGCCACGCCGGTGTACGCGAGTTGAGGCCCTCGCCGGAGCTGATTTGTCACCTCCAAACCTGCCCAATGCCTACGACCGATTTTGGCCGGAAGCGGACCCATGCAGATGCCCGCTTCCGACCCAAAGCAGTCATTGAGCCTAGAGTCCTGGCTCTGACACTACCCGCGGATGCCATGCCATCCGTTCATCCCCACGTAAATGCCCACGGCGATAATCAGCAGGCTGGAGAGATATGGCGCCCGCTGGGCCACCACGCTAAACCACGGCGCGCGCTTGTTGACCTGGCGCACGCTGAGCGCCGCCACGGCTCCAACCGTCACCAGCGTGATGGCCAGCCCGATCGAGAAGCACAGCACTAGCACAGCGCCCAGCGTGAACTCCTTCAACTGGAGGCACAACAGGAGCACGGTAATCGCCGCCGGGCACGGAATCAGCCCGCCGGTCAGGCCGAACAAGGCGATCTGCCAGTTGGTCACGTTCCGATTGGTGAAACGTCGGCGAATGTCATTGGCATGGGCTAACTGGTGCGCATCCTGGTATCCCTCGCCCGCCACATCCAGCCCTCGCAGTTCTTCGTGAAGGTGGTCATGCTGGAACTCGTCCGGCTCCATGAAAGCGATATCAAAGCTGTGGGCGTGCCCGCCGTGGCCCAGGGCCAGGCGCGCCATGAACTCGTGCGGCTCGGGAATTTCCTCGAGCGACTCCAGATAGCCGTCCTTCTTCGCGAATCGGAATTCGTGGCGCGTCCCGTCGACCCTCTCGGTCGTCACGGAAACGTCCTGCGCCAGCCAGTTCCCGCCCCGCAGGCTGGTCAGCCTCCAGCGCGGCACAACACCGTCCTCGAACACCTCCAGCGCGACCAGGCCGTGCCCGGTATCGATCTCGCGCCGCTCCAGGCCGTGGGAATGGCCCTCATGCCCGTGGCTGTGGCCGTGATCGTGGCCATGGTGGTGATGGTCATGGCCCGCGCCATGCTGATCCCGCCAGGTTCGCCAGAACATCCATGCCGCGATCAGCACGATGACCACCCCGGACGCCAGCTGGAAATAGGGCTCCAGTTCCTCCGCGTCGCCCCCGCGCCAGAGATACATGCCGCCCAGGCCGATCCCCCACACGATCAAGGTATGCGAAATGGTCGCGGTGATGCCCAGCAGCACCGCCTGCCCCACCGAGCCCCGAATCGCGACGATGAACGCCGCCATCATCGTCTTGGAATGGCCGGGCTCCAGCCCGTGCAGCGCACCCAGCAGAATGGCGCTTGGAATAAACAGCCAGGCGTGCGACGCACCCTGGGCGATCAGGTCGGAAAACGACAACATGGATAGTGTTCTTAGAGGTACTTGGTGATTTCTTTGAACTCGTCGATCGCGCGCTGCCTGTCCTCGTCCAGCTCGCCCACCGCATCCTGAAGGCAGTGGTCGATATGGTCTTGAATGAGGATCTTCTTGGCCTGGGAAATGGCACGCTCAACCGCATGCAACTGCTGGGCCAGATCAAGGCAGGGGCGGTGTTCTTCCATCATCGACAGAATGCTGCGCAAATGTCCTTCCGCCCGCTTTAGACGTTTGGCCACGGCGTCGTGGTGATGGTGAGGGTCGGGCTTGTTCATGTGGCAATCATATCCCCCCCCGGGGGATATGACGCGAGAAACCATGCCGCCATTCGGGGAAACAAAAAAAGTCTGCTGTAGTGATATCTACATGATTGCAGAGATCGCAACGCTTTCTTATTCTGCTCCCCATGGACACCCCACTCGCATCCTCCTGGTTTCTGCTTATTGTCAGCCTGCCCACCGGCGGTGCCACGGCTCGCATGCGCATCTGGCGCAAGCTCAAGGTCCTGGGCTGCGCCGCCTTGCGCGACGGCGCCTATCTGCTGCCTGCGCACGCCGAGCAGGCATCCCAGCTGGCCGATCTGGCTGCCGAAACAACCGAGGAAGGCGGCCAGGCCTGGCTGCTGCGGGTCCAGCCCCAGGACAACGACGAGTCCGCCTCGTTCCAGGCCCTGTTCGACCGCTCGGCCGACTACGATGCCTGGCTGGTGGAACTGGCGCAGGCGCGCCAGACGCTAGCCGCTTTGAACGCGACGGAACTGAACCGCCTGTTGCGCCGTTACGATCGCAGCTACCAGGCATTGCGCCGGATCGATTTCTTCCCGGCTGAAACCTCGCTGCGCGCGCAAGCGCAGCAGCGCGATTTCGCCAGTGCCATCGAAGCCCTCCTGTCGCCCGGCGAGCCCCACGCAGCCCAGGGAGGCATCGCACGCCGTGATCCCATGCATCACCGGGGACGGCTCTGGGCGACCCGGCGCCATATCTGGGTGGACCGCGTTGCCTGCGCGTGGCTGATCCAGCGCTTCATTGACCCGTCCGCGCGCTTTCTATGGCTGGAGACCCCGGCGGAGTGCCCCGCCGATGCCCTGGGCTTCGATTTCGACGGCGCCACCTTCACGCACGTGGGCGACAGGGTGTCGTTCGAGGTCCTGCTCGCCAGCTTCGGCCTAGACGAGAATCGCGGCCTCGCGCGCCTCGGCGCAATGGTGCATGCGCTCGACGTAGGCGGCGCCGCTGCGCCGGAGGCGGCCGGTTTCGAGGCCATGCTGGCCGGCGCGCGCAAACGCCTGCCCGATGACGACGCATTGCTGGCCGAAGTCGGCACTGTGCTGGACTCCCTGTATGCCCACTTCTCCAGTGGGCGTAAGGCCTAATCTCTTTTCCGTTCAAGTGCGCAACCATGAACGCCACTCAAGAATCCGCCAGCGATAGCGCGGCGCCACTCCTCTCGCAACCAGCCTATACCCTCTGGCAGCTCGTTTGGTATTTCATCCGGCTGGGGACGCTGGGCTTCGGTGGCCCGGTTGCCCTGGCTGGCTATATGCATCGCGATCTGGTGGACAGGCGAAGCTGGATTACCGACGGCGACTATAAGGAAGGTTTGGCGCTCGCTCAACTCGCGCCTGGCCCTCTGGCCGCGCAGCTCGCTATCTACCTCGGTTATGTGCATTACCGTATCCTCGGCGCCACGCTCGTGGGAATGGCCTTCGTGCTGCCATCGTTCTTCATGGTCGTGGCCCTGGGATGGGCATACGTGCGTTTCGGCGGCCTGACCTGGATGCAAGCGGTGTTCTACGGCGTGAGTGCCGCCGTGATCGGCATCATTGCCATCAGCGGCTACAAGCTCACTACCAAGAGCGTGGGCAAGGACAAACTGTTGTGGGCCATTTATCTGGCGCTGGCCATCGTCACTGTCATCACCGAATCTGAAATCGCCTGGCTGTTTCTCGCGGCGGGTCTGCTTGTCTGGTTTTGGCGCGCGCCACCCAAGTGGCTGAAGTCCGGACATCTGTCGGCCGCCGCAGCGGTTTCGGTACCGGCCGGGGCTACGCTGAGCACGCTGGACTGGCCACTGCTCTGGCAGATCGGCGTGTTCTTCGCCAAGGCAGGGGCTTTCGTCTTCGGCTCAGGGCTGGCCATCGTGCCATTTTTATATGGCGGCGTGGTCACCGACTTCCAGTGGCTCAACGACAAGCAGTTCGTCGATGCTGTAGCGGTAGCCATGATCACGCCCGGACCCGTGGTCATCACCGTGGGCTTCATCGGCTACCTGGTCGCCGGATTTCCCGGGGCCTGTGTGGCGGCCTTGGCCACCTTTTTGCCTTGCTATCTGTTCACAATAATTCCAGCGCCGTACTTCAAGAAGTACGGAAAGCTGCCCAGTATTCTCGCATTCGTTGATGGCGTGACGGCCGCGGCGATCGGCGCCATCGTGGGCGCGGTCATCGTTATCGCCCGACGCACGATCGTCGATTTGCCGACATTGATGTTGGCAATAGCAGCAGTGCTGTTGCTGTTGCGATTCAAAAAACTGTCCGAGCCGATGATCGTTGCTGGCGCGGCGTTGATTGGCTTGGCGGTTTATCCACTGGTGCACTAAGTTCTTTTTCCAGGAGCCCATCATGCAATGGATCACTCGTGAACGGCCCAAGATCGACCGCATCGCCTGCCCGTGGCTAATCGCCCGTTTTATCGACGAAACGCCAGAGTTTCTCTACGTTCCGGCAGGCGACGTTCTACGCATTGCCAAGGAAACCGCCGCGATTCCCTACGACATCCCAGGCGTGGAACTATCGCATGTCGGAGAACTGTGCAGCTTCGACGCTTTTCTCGATAAGTACCGGTTGGCAGATAACCCGCCGTTGCAGCAAATGGCCGGAATCGTTCGCGGCGCCGACACTTCGCGCCTGGACCTGACCCCGCAGTCAGGCGGACTGTACGCACTGTCGCTGGGTTTGTCGCACCTTTACACCGACGACCACGTCATGCTCGGCCATGGCATGGTCATGTACGACGCCTTGTACGCATGGTGCCAGTCGTGCCAAGGAGAAACGCATCGATGGCCACCGGCGATGCCGACGACATAAGGCGCGATCCCAGAATGAGCAACAACATCTTTGGGAGACCCTCATGCAAAGCATATCTGTTCCCGAACTTGCACTCTGGCGTAATGCGGAGTTTCCCCATACGCTAATAGATGTGCGCCGCAAGCTCAGGCGCAACGAGGATGGCGTGGCGATTGCCAATGGCCAATGGCTCGATCCCGCCTTGTGGCTGGAATGGAAAGACACCATCCCAGCCACGCAACCCGTCATCATCTATTGCGCCCACGGTCATGAGCTAAGCCAGGGGCTGGCTGCGACCCTCCGTGCTATGGGCATCGACGCTAGGTATTTGCTCGGAGGGATAGAGGCCTGGCGCTCGACTGGGCAGAGTGTGGAATCAATCAAAGTTCACGACTAACCAGCCGGCATTCCATGACCATTATCCAAATCGGCATTGCTTAAGAGGTCTGGGGGATCCGTAACGACTGCTACTGGCCGATGGCAGTCGCTCGTCACCGCGTGTACAGGCGGGGACCTGTGGTTAAACCTGGAGCTATGCGACTCGGATTGCGACTACCGGCTTATGGGCTTAATCAATCGAGATAGTTGAGTGCGCGGGCCACTGCGCATAGATTTAGCTAGGCTTGTTCACTGCATGACCTATGGGGAGCGTGTCCCCCAAAAAGTTGGTGTGAGCGCGCATCAGAGGATCATCCCCGACCGCTCCGACCGTCTGCATCCAATCGACCAGCAAGGTTGCGGTTTAGGGTGTATGCCTAAGTTCACGGATAAGAATCGCAGTCAGCGATGCCGACTGTGGGGTGTTGGGCTGCTACTGCAGTAGGAACACCCTCGGGCGCATTTGCGGCGTCACGGTCGTGGAATGATTAGCGTTTTTCATAGTGCGCGGGAGGGCCTCTGCCTGCGGATTAGATGAATTCCGGATTTGTTAGCAGTCCCGCGACCTATCGCCTGGCAGGTCTGCAAATAAATACAGGAGCGCGATTGGTTATGAGGTAGGTACCCACCTCGACCCTTCATGTCGCCCGATGGGGGTTAGTTGTCGACTCACTTGTCCCATTCACTTTACGGAGTCAGGATTCATGAGAAAAACGCTACCGAAAGCTCTTGGCCTCGCGTTGCTGCTTATCGGTTCATCGGCAAGCCACCTCGCCTGCGGGGCGAACATCACTCCAGCGGAGACGAGGGCAATTGCGGAAGAAGGCTATATCTACGGCTTGCCTATCGTGATGAACTACGCGGTAATGTACGACTACGCTGTCGACAAAAGCTCCAGCCAGTACAAGGCGCCGTTCAATCGGATTCGCAGCTTGCACCATGTTGCGACGTACAAGGACACGGCGATCATCTCGCCAAACAGTGATACACCCTATTCCATGATGTTCATGGATCTGCGAACCGAGCCGATAGTGTTGTCGGTGCCTCGTGTGGAAAAACCTCGGTACTACTCGGTTCAGCTTATTGACGGCAGCACCTTCAATTTTGGCTACATTGGAAGCCGCTCGACGGGGGAGGACGCCGGCGATTACATGGTCGTCGGGCCGGATTGGAAGGGGGCGGCCCCATCGAGCGTAAGAAAGGTCTTTCGCTCCGGTACGCAACTTCCCTTTGCGGTCTTTCGCACCCAACTCTTCAACCCGGCAGATATGCCGAACGTTGTGGCTATCCAATCGGGCTACAAAGCCCAACCGCTTTCAGCGTATCTCAAGCAGCCTGCGCCTACCGCAGCGCCAGCAATCGACTTTCCGAAGATCGACAAAGAACTCGCAACGACTGACTTTTTCAAGTATCTGAATTTTGCTTTGCAGTTCGGCCCGGCTGCCCCGGACGAAGTGGCGATTCGTACGAAGCTTGCTCGTCTTGGAATCGGGACCGGCAAGAGTTTCAGCTTCGAGGATTTGCCTGCCGAGCATAGAAGCGCGGCTGCCGAGGGCATGCAGGCCGGGCACGCAAGGGTCGAAGATGCGATCAAGCGTCTCGGAACAAAGGTCAACGGCTGGAATATCGTCGGTGCGGGCGGCGACAGTGCCTTCTACCACGGCGATTGGCTGAAGCGGGCTGCGGTCGCGCAGGCGGGAATCTACGCCAACGACGCTGAAGAAGCCACATATCCCCTGACCACGACCTTGCCTGATGGCGAACCGCTAGACGGAAGCAAATACAACTACACCATCACCTTTCAGGCCGGACAGCTTCCGCCCGTCAACGCCTTCTGGTCTGTGACGATGTACGACGGCAAGACGCAGTTGCTGATCCAGAATTCGATTGATCGTTACCTCATCAACTCGACGATGATGTCCAGCATGAAGAAGAATACGGACGGCTCGCTGACGCTCTACCTCCAAAAGGCGTCTCCCGGCGCGGACAGAGAGAACAACTGGCTTCCCGCACCGAACGGTCTCATGTACCTGGTAATGCGCCTATATTGGCCGACTACAGAATCACCTTCCATCCTGCCGCCCGGCCAAGGAACTTGGCGCCCACCACAGGTCGTCAAGGTTATGTGACCCGGGACGATCAGTGGCGCTTTTGGCGATACCAAATTCCGCATGAAGCCTCGCAGCGCCCGCTCGCGAACCTCTGCTCAATCACCGCCTCCGAGGAACAACGGTCACCTGAACGTCAAAATTTCGTTGGGCCGGATGACTGTTCATGGCCGAAAGCGGGCGTCGATGACAACCAACTTCCGACCAACACGTCCGAGGGGTGTCTCCCGCCGGCCACCCCCAGGAGGGCCGCTCTGTCGGCGGTGATGATTAAGAAGGAAGGTTGCCCCGCGTGGTCGTCGTCAAGCACGCTGTTTCGAACGAACTGCACTCTATTTAGAGTGGAGTTCCATTGCGGCGGGAGCCTTGTTGGGCCTCCAGGGTCGGGCGGATTCCAATCCGATGTCCAGCGCGGCAGTCTTCTGCTCGAGCCGATCTACGACTCCGGTCAACTTGCTGGCGTCGTTCGTGTAGATCTCCGTCTGATGACGGGCGCGTGAAATTGCCACGTAATACACGTCCCGCTGCGTGGTACGGCTGAAGCTCTCCGCGTTGATGAGCGCGCGATCGCACGTTAGGCCTTGGGCGCTGTGGCTGGTCGTGGCATATGCGCGATCCAGGTGGAGGGGGCCATTTGCAACATCCAACGTGAGCCGCCGGCCCCCGGCACCGATGGTGATGGTCGTGGGGGTCACAGCTAGCACTTCAAATCGGCCACCGTTGACCAGGTCGAGCTTGGCGTTGTTGCGAGTTACGCGCACCCAGTCGCCTGCAGACAGCTCGGCCTGGACGGGCTCGTACACGGAAAGCTTGGCAGCGCGTTCAGGATTGAACTGCGTGCGCTCCCCGGTGATGACGTGTTCCACTACCAGATCATTCGGCCTATCCGGCGCCAGGCCGATGACGCGGTACATCTCGGCTTGGCGCAGGTTGCCCGCTTTGTAGTCTCGTTCCGGTTGCAGGATGTCGCCGGCAACGTAATACTTGGCGACCCGTCGCTCCGCCTGGGTGGTGTCGCGGCGCGTGAGCAGGTTGAAGTCGAAGCCTCGTCCGGCCAGACCGAGCGCTTGGTGCGTCGCCTCATTCAACGCATTCCGAGAATCATTAGTGCCGGTGACGATCAGCGTCTCGCGTCTGGCGTCCGAGTCGAGCGCCGCGTACTTGGTGGCGATGGCGAAATAGCGGGTGCCGTTGTCGTCAATGGTGTGGACCGCTTTCAGCTTTCGATCCAGAATGCCTAGCGAAGCGGAGGCCTGGCCGCTCGCCGCAAGTTCCACTGCGGCCTTCAGCACCGGCGACTTTTGGCGGATAATGTCACCCATGAGCGCGGTCTCCATGCCAGCCACCTGCAGCTGATGAAACGGCCGCCCCGCTTCAATCGCCTTGGTCTGTCCGGTGTCGCCGAGCATTACGACACGGGCTCCGTCCGCCTCGGCCATTTTCATCAGGCGCTCCATGATGCGGGCAGGTACGACACCGGCCTCATCGATGACGAGCACTGTCTTTGCGTCCAGTTGGAAGCGGTCCTTTTGCCGTGCTTCCAGCACGGACGCCACCGTACGTGCCTCCAAGCCCAACTCTCGAAGCGCTTCGATCTGCTTGCCATACGACGCCACCGCCTGGACACGATAGCCGGCCGCCTCAGCCGCTTCCTTGACCTGCGCCAACATGTGCGACTTGCCAGTGCCGGCCAAGCCCTGCACACCGACAAATCGATGTGCCGTGCTGAGTATCAGGCTGGCCGCCGCGAGCTGGCCAGGCTTGAGCCTTTTGCCCGCCAACGCAGTCTGCGCCACGCCTATCTGCAGGACCGGGGCGACCGCATCTCGGCCTTCGCGCTCAATCTGCAGAATGCGCTTTTCACGCTCGCGGGCGGATTGTGTAGTGTAGCGGGCACCGGTCAAGACATATTCACCGCGCGCGATGGCTTTGCGAATCTGCTCGTCGGCTCGCGTCTTGCTCATACCACGGCTGACCAGCGCGTCCACCATGGCAACCCGCGACATAGCAGCCCCATCGCGGTCTTTGGCGTGCCGATACTGCAGCTTACCTAGGATAAGGTGACCCTTGTCGAGGGATCGCTTGACCGCGGCTTTGAGATCAGCCAGGTCGACGCCAGTCCCCTGGGATCGCCGCAGCGCGGTCTTCAGCAGATCCTTGCCGTTCATGACGGACTCGCGCTCAGTATGGTGCTTGATCGCCCATTTCAGGCATTCGTCGGCAGTCAGGGCCCGCGCTTCGGGCGTACGCTCCACCGCTTTGTCGGCCGGAACCTTCGACGGACTGAACGAGATGCCGAGTTCTGTGGCCTGCCTTTCCCAGTCGCTTTGCAGTTCCTCGCGCGTGAGTTCCGGAGCCTTGTCTTGGCGCGTCCTGAGCGCGATGGTCTGCTTCAGTTTGGGGCTAGCAGTCAGTCGGGTTTGACCGACCGAAGCCAGTTCCGCGTCGATGTCTTGGGAGCGCTTCGAATAGGCTTCGATTTGCGCCCGGGAGACGTGAGCCAGCTCGAAGCTTTTGCCTTCGTACCGAATGGCGTGTCCGGCTCGCTCGAGCTCGGTGGCGAGTTCCGCTGAATAGACCGACTGCACCAGCGAAACCAGACGATAGATCTCGTCGTTGGATATGGCTGTCCAAGATCCATCAGCACGCTGGGTAATGTTCATGAGCAGCGCGTGGGTGTGAAGTTGGGGGTCCGAATAAGCGCCGTCTGTAGGACGCGCCGTCTCGTGGCGGAACTTGGCGATCGCAGCGTTTCCGGTCCGTTCCGTCGAGGTGACACGTTTTTCGGTGTGCCGCGCGCGCACCAACTCCTGCTCTATAAATTCCAAAGCCTTGGTGACGGCGGCATCATGTGCTGAGACGACGGAAGGATCCTTGCCGACCAGCGCTTGGATACTGACGCTTTTGGGCGGGGAGAAGGTCATGTCCACTGCAGCGCGTGCCTTCGCGTCGAGTCTCACCGACTGGGACAGGACCACATCGGATCCGAAGTCGCCACGCAACGCACGCAGAAACTCGTCCTGCTGGATGCTACCCGTGAGGCCAAGGGCCTCTGCAGCTTTCCCCTGCCACTGCGCCGCGGTGCCGTCGCGGCTGTAGTAGTCATCCTTCTGGTCTGCGTAGTAGTGCGACGCCTTGTTGGCGGCACTGCGGTGGATGGTCTTGAGCGAAATCATTGGATGTTCCATGCGAGCGGCCGCCGGCGCTGCCGGCGACCTGGTGTGATGCGCTTACGCTGCGAGCGTCGGATCCTCGGGTAGATCGACTTGCGACCAGGGTTGGGGCCCACCGGCGGACCCACTGGTCATGCTTTGAGCGCCGCTGCGCCTTGCTTCGACAAAGGGGGCATTGCGAATGGCGAAGGTTCTTGGCTGGAGTTCAAACTTCGAGATCGGCCGATTGCCGGCGAAGGCGACCCAGCCGGTAAGCTCAGGCAGCGTTTGCACCTGTGCGGCAGTAACGACGCGTTCGGTAGAGCGGACCATGCGTTCGCTGGTGTTGGGCGTCTTGCCGGGATTTCGGCTATCGGTGTATTCCGGCCGTGCGACCTCATGTTCGCCGAGCGACTTGGACATGACCTCTGCGGTTTCAAAATCGGTCTTGGAACCGCCCAGTACAACCAGCGAGCGGAAACTGGCCCGTAGTGTCTGGGACATCTTCTCTCCGAAGATGTCGTCCATTTGGGACACCGACTGCAGGCCGGCGAGGGCGCGGCCGCCGTTCTTGCGACCTTTCGTCAAGAAGTCCTCCAGGCTGGCCATCTTCTCCATCGAACCTAGCTCATCGATGACGAGCCACCACCGACGCGCCTGATCTTCTGGCAACGAAAGCAGAGCCGAGCAAAACACGTCAACGAAGGCGGAGATAAGCGGCTTCATCGCCTCCTTCATGTCTTCGCGCCAGGTGATGTACAGACTGCCGGATCCGCGTTCCATCCAGTCACGGATGCTGAACTTTCCGGCAGGCATCGTGACGTGTTCCGCGAGATACTTGGATAGGACGAAGCGTGCGCTGGTCAACGCCTTGTTGGCTTCTGACGAGCCGGCAAAGAGCGATTCGGCAAGAGTGCCCGAAAGGAAGGTCCGCAGATCCTTGTCCGAGGCAATGGTGGTCCAGCGAAATAGTTCTTCGATAGACGGTGTGCCCAACTCGTTGAGCTTGCGGGCAGCCTCACGAAGCAGGAGTCGGGCATAGCCGTTCCACTCTTCCGCATTAGCGTCTTTGCCCAGTGGAACAATGGACAGCGCCAACCGTTTCCAGTCGTACTCCGCGCGCACCTCATTGAAGAAGGACCAACCCTCGGTCCTCTGATCATATGGATTGAGCAGCACATCGCTTTCTCGGCCGAACTTGCCGTAAAGGTCGCCGTTCGGATCGACGACCACCATGCGATCGGCCCGTCTTAGCGCCGAGTAAACGAGATTGCGCAAGAGAACGGACTTACCGCTGCCGGTTGCGCCGTTCAGAAGGATATGGAGATTCTCGATGCCGGTCGGCATCGGAACGCCCGCCACGTCGATCTGCTGGCGGCCGTTCTCCGTGCAAAGCTTCTGTAGCTTCTTGAGAGGAACCGCCTCGGTACCGCGAATATGCTTCTTGTACCCGGCGCCGTCGAAGCCCTCTTTGGTCGAGTACTTCTTGAGCGTGAGCGAAAGCGCGAGCGCCAGGATGAAGGCGATGATGGGCGCGGCGATCAGGGAAGGGTAGTCCGGTGTGGAAACCACCCAGTGTGATAGCACCGACCAGGTGATGTGGGAGAAGGGCAGGTCGGATAGAACCTTGGCTGTAAGAAGCCAAGCGCAAAGCGGAAAGACCAGGAGGGCGAACTTGATGATTCGCCGGCGTATGTCGGGTGCCATGATAGTCCCTTCTGAATAGAAATTAGGCGCACGGGGCGCCATTGAGAGTGCGCCCGCAAGGGCTACCGATGAAGAGCGAGCGCCACAAGGGCGCCGCCGATGCCGCTGCCAATGAGTGCGCAAACCCCGCAAAGCACGCCGGCGCGCCACGCGGCAGCCGGCAACGCTCGGGTGGCGACGCGAGTCGCGACGCGGGCGTCTGAGGTCGACTTGGCCAGGGTGCGGCTGGCCTCAAGAAGCGAGCGGGCGGCCTGGCCGCCCGCATTGACCGCAGCCTCCATGCCTGCTTGGCGCACGGTGGAAGGCAGCGCTTGCATCGCCTGGGCGATTCCCTCCTGCCGTGAAGTGAGCTGCTCGATCAGGCCAACAAGTTGAGCGCTCTCCTGCAGCATGTCGCGGTACAGTAGCTCCATCCTGCTGCGGGGGATGACGGACGGAGTGCCCGGGCCTTCGGGCGGTGTGGCGGTCACGGTGCCTCCTACAGGAAGAGCGCGCCGAACGCCCTGTCCAACTGCCGGTCGACTGGACGCGCCAGCGACTGTAGGGCGTGCATGTCGCTGAGATGGCTGACGAGCCTCTCGTCGTCGCGGTCAGCCTGGCGCAGCTCCTGGCGGTAGTCTCGCGGGTCGGCGAGGATCTCCTTGATCGTGGTGCGCTTGTTGGCCAGTAGATCGAACACCTCGTTTTCGAAGATCGCCGCTTCAGGATTGGCGCGGCAATCGCCGGCCCTTCTTGCGTAGCCAAAGATGGCAGCGAACTCCTCTCGCACGTCGGAATCGACGCGATTGAAGAGCACGCGCACGCGGTCTGCCGGTACGCCCATCTCGGAGAGAGCCTGGATCGTCTTGATCGTCTCGCGTTGCGCTTTGCCCGAAGCGACCACGGGCAGGACGTAGTAGTCGATCTCGAGATGCGCCTGGTCATACTTCACCAACTCGGCCAGAAAGTCCTCGATGTTGGAGGCGCCGACGTCGACGATGGCAGCTTCTGCCATCAGCAGCTTGCGAAAGAGGCGGCCAAATTGCCCGCCCCGCATCTGTTCGACATCCAGCCCCAGATCGGCTGCGCTCTCGTTGGTCGACTCAACGGCGATGATTTCGGCATCCGGAATACGGGGTGCCAGCAGGTGACTGGTCGTGACGGTTTTTCCAACGGAGCCGGAGTAGTTGACGGTTGCGATTTTCATGCGAGGTTCCCTATTTTTTTCGGCCAATTTTGGCCAGTTCATCGAGGTCGATGGGATCTGATGTCTTGCGCAGCCGAACCAGGTCGGCTTTGCTTTGAATGCCGCCAGGAGCGCGGGTGTCCGGGATGCGCGATGGACAAGCCAGACTTGCCTCGGCGCTGGGCACGGAATGGCATTCGGGCACGTTCTCGTCAATCCCCACGGCGCCGGACCGCCTTCGCCATCGGTAGAGGGCTTTCCGAAGCGACAGAAGAGTCACGGGCAAATCTGCGTTGATCAGGGATTCAACGATCTTGGCGTGGGGGACTCCCTGCCTGACGAGTCGGTCAATCAACGGAAGTAGTGCGCGAAACCGCGCGCGCTGATCGGTGGCATTCAGCGCGTTTAGCTGCTGAACGATCTCGGCTTTGTTGGCCGGTGGGGCGTGATTCTGTTGCATGGAGGGACGTTCCCCAGGTTCGGTAAGTTGCGCGGATGCTGGGTTAGCGCTCGAGGGCGTCCAATTTCTCAGCGCCCGCCTTTTGCAAAGCGGTCGCTTCGATCGCAAGGATGTCGACCTGACGCAATAGGCCGACGTTTCCGCACGGGTAGCTGATTTCGACTTCCTTGCCCACGTATTGCTGGGGGTCGGAAATGGCCAGCGTGCCGATCCTGTGTTCAACTGCGATCTCATCACCAACAATCTGACACGCGATATCGCCATGGATCGAGACGATCTGTCCGCGATAGGTCGCGCCAATCTCCGCGGGCTGTACGGGAAGCGAGCCGTCCCAAAGGTCATCTGCGATGTCGAGCTTCAGATCCGCGGCCACGCCGTAATCCCGCAGGAGTTGCGCGGCTCGGTCGGCGGACATGACGGAATAGGACCACCCCTCGGCGTCGCGAGCATCGTCGACCACGTACTGCTTGACGAGCACCTCGCCCAACTGGTCGATCGCTAGCACGCTGATGCTGGATCGATAAGCCGGGTCATGTGGGCGCGGGTGCCACACCTCGGCGCGGGCCTGCACAGGCACGCTGTCCTGCAGCGCGGCGTGCCTCTCGAGATGCGGATAGTCGTAGAAGCGTTCCGCGTCGATGTCGCGGACGGATCTTCCGTCCCAGCGCTCGATTCTCTCCGCCGCGTCGCGTTCCAGTTCGTCTCGATGCGGATCGGCCGACACGTCGCGGGACTCGGTGGCCGGCCCGAGCGGGGGGGCATGGACGAATCGCTCGCCCGTGCTGAGAATCGAGATCTCGACCGGCTTGCGGTCGGCGTTGGCGGACAGGGCGCGCGGGTCGTTTGAAACGGCCGCGCGGTCGGGCAGGGCCGGGCGGAACAGCGCTTGGAAGTTGGATTTCCAATCGGAGATTTTCATGCGATGTCCTTGGGTGGGTGATGGTGCGAAACGGTTCAGGCCGTGCACTGTCGCGGGGTTAAGTTGGCGCGGGCGGTGGCGTCCCTCCTGCTGGAGAACCTTCGGTTGAAGGAGGGGGAGCCGCGCCCGTGAGCGGGCGTGGGGGAACCGTTTCGGTTCCCCGGGGGGTCGGAAGCGCGGACGCCGTCAGGCGGCCGGCCAGGGGGGCAGTAGCCCCCGCGCTTTTGGGGCCTGCCGATCCCCACCCGGCGGGAGGTCCGCCGGAAAGGGGCGGACCTTTTTTGGGACACCAGACACCGGCGCGGCCACGGAGGTCAGCAGCGGTGGCGCGGAATTGGAGGCGTTCGGCAGACAGGTCGTGGCGCTAAGGGCGGGGCGAGGCCAGCGGCCCGCCACGCCCCGGGGGGATGCCTTTCCCCCGCCTGGCGGCGCATTGCGCCGGCGGGGAGGGGGACTGAAGCTATGGGTTCAGGCCGGCGCCGCAGGCGTCGGGGCGGAGGGAGCGTAGCGACCGGAGGGTAGGCGGATCGGCGTTCGCGATGAGCCAGCGCCTCGCGCGCGACTCTCTCTAAAACCTATAAAACCTATATATACCTATTGAGTACCGTTTTCGGTACTGGCAAAAATCCGTTTTCGGTACCGGTGAAAAGATAAATTGGGACGGGCAAAAACACTTTTCGGGCTAGGCCCAAATTTGGGACTGGTCCCAATATGGGGCCACGCTGTGGACAACTGTTAATGGGATGGCACAAGCCCAGCGGCCTGGAACACGCGTGCCTTGAAATGCGGCGGCGGTTCGTTCGGGGCCTGTTCCACGCCCAGCTTCTTGCCCATGGATACGATGCCGGTCCAGCTGTTCTGCCACGCCGCGCCGGCGGCTTCGCCGGACACGCGCTCTCGGAAAACCCAAAGCCGCCACGACTCGAACCAATCGGGCGACGTTCCCAGCTCGCCGGGCCTGGATCTCATGTAGGCGCTGAATGTGGCGGCCATAGCGTCGACTTTCTCGTGCGTCCATAGCGGCCGCTGTTCCTGCGTCCAGCTTCGCCATCGCTCCGGCAGTGTCCAGGTCAACGGGAGCCTGGTGGCGCCGGCGCCAGCAGCGCGCGCTTCGGGCTGGCGCCTTCGGCCCTTCTTCCGGCCGCCCTTCGCCGCCTTGCCGGTGGCTGCCTGTGTCGCGGGAGCGGAGTTCCGAGAACCGTCATGGGTGGGGCTGGAGTCGCCTGCCGAGGTCATGCCGCCCGCTTTGGGCCCCCCCTCAGACATCCCGTCAATACCGGCTCCATCCTGATCGCCCGGCTGCCGTTGGTCCAACCGTGGCGGGTTGTCGACTGCCGGCGCGGCCGCGGGGGCATCGTCTCCTCCGTCCTGCAGAGCCAAATCTTGCTGCGCTGCCTGAGCCTCGCCGCCGGCGACAGCACCGGTGGCCGCTAGATCGATCAGCGGGACCGCATTCGGGCACAAGCGATAAATGATGCTGCTACGGTTGTCGCCTGCACGACGCCCGGTGTCTTGTATCGCGCCCAGCTCGCGAAGCCGGCCAAGCGCCTCGATCACCGTCTTGCGATTCAGATGCGTGACCTTGGCCAGGTAGTCGATCGACGCGAAAACGGTCCAATGCTCGGCATCGTACCGGACGAGCTGCGCCAGGTTCAGCAACACGAGCTTGGATGAGGATTTCTGGACGTCGGCCATTCTGGCCCATTTGGATGCTTCGACGCTCATGTTCGTCCCTTGCGTTGCTTCGAGGTTTTGCCGGGTAATGGATGTTGCGGGTACAGCTTGCCGATCACGAGTCAGCCTCCAGTGATTCAGCGATGGAACGGCGTGCGCGCAGGGGCAGGCCGTGTGCTTCGTAGAATTCGCGGCGGGCTATGAGCCACGCTTTGTAGGGCCAGGCACGGCGCTCACCCCAGGGGTAGGCGTCCTTGATGGCTTGGTGGGTTTGTTCGTCAGTGAGGCCTTCGGCGCGGCAGCGTTCGAAGATGCTTTGCATGATCTTGTAGGCCGTGCGCGTGCGTGCTTCCTGCGCGCCGCGTTGGCGGTTCGCTCGGGTCATGGAAGTCTCCGGGTGGAATTGGCGTCGGGACGTAGAAAATGGTCAACCGACGGCGGCGCAAGCCAGGATGGCCGGGTGCGCTAGGATTGCGGAAAGGGGAGGGTGGGACTAGGAACCGGCCGTGGAAAGCGCCTCTGACTGCGTCCTGGTGGTCAAATACACCGCAAGCTGGATACGCCGCCTGCGAAGCGGAACCCACGAGTCCAACGCCAGAATCGGATTTACATTCGCTCTTGTCGTTCGATCGCGTGAATTGCGTCCATCAAGCCATCCACAAGCTGGCGCATGTCGGCAGAGGTAAGTGAGGCGGACGCAGTCGGCGCGCCAGGCATGCCACAGCCACCCATGGATAGAACTGCGGTTTTGCCCTGGCCGAACTCGTGCTGGAGCCGCAAAACACCCAGCACGCCTATCGGTGCTCTGAACGGAATTTCGACGTCTGTGCGTTTGTTCATAGCACGCGCCCAGGATTGAAATACACCTGCGTGAGCTTGTAGTCAGCGAAGTACAGCGAAATGTCCAGCGTGGAGAACAGGTAGCGCCGAATGGTGTCGAGATCCATCTGATTTCCGGCTGCGGACTGCTTGACCAGCAGTGCGACGCGTTCGAATGTGTCGCGGGCACTGTTGGCGTGCGTGGTCGTGACAGATCCTGGATGGCCGGTATTGAGCGCGTTCAGATAGTCCCAGGCCTCCGGGCCACGCAGCTCGGACAGGAAGATCCGATCGGGTGAGCTGCGCATCGCCGCCTCGATGCACTCTGTCGCCGAAACCCTGCCGGCGCCTTTGCCGTACATCATGTGCACCCGGTTGGGATGGTCGGGCAGAAAGAGCTCATGCACGTCTTCGACTGTGAGGAGACGCTCGGAGGTGGGGACGCAATCGATCAGGCTGCGTGCGAACGTCGTCTTTCCTGAGCCGGTCTTGCCCGCGACAATGATGTTGCGGCATTGAAGCACTGCCCGCCGAAGAAACTGCAGGATGTCTGCTTCCTTTTTGAGGTCGAGCAGTTCCCTGTCACGGTCGGTCAGAATATCGGAACGATCTGTGGGGCCGCTCACATCATCCCAGTTGGCGAATGCTCCCTCGGCGGCCAACTCATCCAGGGTCATCACGACACTGTTGTGCTTGCGAATGTTGATCGATATCGTGCCGTCGATCACTGCAGGCGGCTGGGCAATCTGAGCGCGCTCGCCATCCGGCAGAAGCAGCGACATGATCGGCGTGAAGTTGACGTTGTTGTAGCTGGCCATGGCGTTCACCAGCGCTTCCAGAAAGCTGAGCGTCAGCTTCGGATCGTGGCGTTCGTGCCATCGCCCATGGGATCGGATGAGGATCACGCCAGGCCGGGTAATAGTGATCTCACGGACTGCGTCATCCGCCATGTAGCTAGCGACGGGGCGCATCATCTGGCGCAATGCGGTATCGCGGCCGCCCGAGTCGACGGGCGAGACGCTCGAGGAATCTTTCATGGGATGCCTGTTCAAACGGGGCAGGCCCGCCGAGACACTTGCACGGACGGGCCTGGCATTAAGTTGAGTGGAAAGCTCTGCCCGGCTGAACTAAGGTCGTGGATACATTCCACGCCCCTAGCGCGCGACGGACCGGAGCGTGTAGACCGAACTGAAATCCAGATCCCGAGCGACATAGATTCCTAGCCGGCCGCCCTGGTTGCGATAGAGCGTCGGCGGGATGTTGATGGTGTTGTCCAGCACCGTGGTGACAGCGCTCGTGGCGGCTTCGCCAGTGGTGTTGAACTGCACTTGGCCGTTGTCGCTGCTGCCACGCGAGGTCGCCCAGGTCCCCAGATCACTTATTAAGCTGACCATGATCGCGCCGCCGAACCGCTCGGCGAAATGCGTGTCGATGAAGCCGTCAAGCCCAGCTTCGCCCAGGGGGCCGGTCCCGGGAGAGTCCAAATGGATAACGACGCCCTTGGGTGTCTCCAGCCGGGACCAGACGACGCCGACACGCGGCTGGCCTTGGGCCAGAACCCCTTGCTGATAGCCGATGAATCGCGTCCCCTTGTCGATCAGCACCACGCGGCCGCTCGTCGAGCGGATATCGTGCGGCGCGTAGCAGGCGAGCATGCCGGCCTGCGCAGTGACGAGTTTAGTTTCCTGGATGCAATCGATCATTGAGCCCTGGGTGATCAGCATGTCCCGGTTGCCAATCAGGCCAGCGCGCGAAGCAGAGAGCTTCATGGGTGTGAGCTTGCCGGCCATTGGCCCACTATCTGCCTCGCGAGCCTCCGGATGGGACGACCCTTTCTGGTCGGAAGACTTGCCGCCGTCTTCCTTGGATCCTCTCAGGCCGCTCGTCAAGCGCCGCTGCATGATGGGGTCGACCACCACCGCATCGGTCAGATTGGACAAGGCCCCTTTCTGTTCAGGTAGGGGGGCCGCTCCAGGCACGGTCGGCGCCGCGAGAGCCGGCTCTGGCGGCGCCGGTGGCGGTGGTGGCGGTGGTGGCGGATCGGGCCTGAGCTTCAGACCGGGAAGCACATTTTCGATCTTGTCTTGCATCGCGGGTGCGGCTTCTTGGGCGGCGGGCGTATTGAACGCCCGCCATCCCATCGTGCCGATCACCATCAGCGCCATCAGGGTCAGGAGCCACATGAAGGCTTTTGCGCCCTGTTGCATGGGCTTGGCTGTGCCCGACAGGTCGGGGCGACCGCGGCCTTGTATCTCCGCCTGGTGCTCGTCGATTTCGGCCACGGCGTCAATGGTTTGACCGGGTTTTTTTCGCCTCTTGAAGAGTCTCATGGCGCAGTTTCCTCACGAATGACACGCTCAACTTGTGGCGAGACGGTGCCGGTGGCCAGGCTACGTGCAACGGGCGGCCCGTCGTTGTGAACGGCCAAGACCTGGTTGCCCACGCGCAAGTGCCAGCGTTTGGCGACCCGATGGAGCACCACGGTCTGCTCGTCCTCCATATGGCGGTTGACGATCACTTCCTGGCCGTCCGCGTCCACGACATAGATCGCAGGCAGATCCTGGCCAGGAGCAAACCGAAGCCATGTCTGCGCGCCGTCATCCCAGGCGGCCGTCGGCGCCAGGCTGGTGTCACCGCTCATTGAATACGCCTGCCAGTTAATCGCGACGTCGGCGGTGGCCAGGCTGCGCTGAACGCGGTCGCGCTCCTCCTGGGCAGCGGACTTTTCCTGCTCCAGTTCGGGATAGCGCAGCACCACGCGAAACACACCGCCGGTCTTGCGAGCTTTTTCATACTTCAACAGGAACGAGTAGTTGCGCTTGGTGGTGATGTAGAGAAGGTTCGTATCAGCTTGCTCGACGATGGGCTTGAGCAATAGATGCTTGCCCACCTGCTGGAAGTCGTATGCGGCCGAATCGCCAAAGGCGTGGGTTACATAGTCCTCGTCGTCGTTGAGCTGGATCTGAGTCGCGACACCAAGGGTGGTGTCCACCTGAATGACGTCAGCGGCGTCATAGTCCGTCCAGCGGATGCGCTGATCCTTGGGCGAAGCTGCAGGTCGGTCAAGCGACCAGGCGGGCGCTGCGGCCGCGCAAAGCGCGACCGATAGCACCACCATGGCCAAAGGCCTGAAGCGGATGTTCATCGGGCGTGTCCCATCTCGAGGTTGCTTTCACGTTGACGCGACTGCTGGTGCGAATGTTGATGGTCCATTCCCATCTCCGCCTGCTTGTCGTGGTCTGCGTCGCGCACCAGGCCCACGCCGCCCACCGCCTTGAAGGGGTAGCTGATGGCGAGCGCATCTTCCTTGCCGGTCATCTCGAAGGACCGGTTCAGCGTGTTACGTGCGTGGACGATGAGGTCTCCCGTATCGTTATCACGCTGGATCAGGCAGTTGGGAGTCGTCCCAACGATCGGCCCCTTGTACTCGCGCCCGTCTTCCGGCTGGCGGATCTGCCGGTCTTGCTCGCCGTACAACTCCACCGGCCGGCGCGCTTCGCGGATCCGCTCCTCGAAGTGCTTGCCGATACGGTCGGCGGCCATCACAGCCGTGGGCAAACGCAGGTTCGCATCCTTGTGGAGATGGTCCTTGCACAGGCGTGCGGCGCCGTAAAGGTCGCTCTTGGCGTACCGCTCGATATCGCGCAGTAGCGCGGTGCGTTGCGCATTGTCCATGCGGCCCACTTCTTCGAGGCGACGGGCGAGTTCGTTGATTTGTGCTTTTTGCATGACGATTACCTCAGCGTTTCGACGGCGGTCGAGTAGGAGATGACTTGGAAGCCCAGCGGGTTGTCACGAATCACGCTTTCTGACATCGGCGTGTTGATGAACCGGTAGGCGAGGGTGGCGATGAACTGCTCGGTATTGGGTGAGCGCTGGGGACCGATCTCGCTTCGCGTGAACCGGACCGTGGCGGTTTGGTTGGGGCCCGGAGTAATCGATCGGACGTGGACGGCCAGGCGGGTGTGCTCGCCATACTTCTTGTCCAGAGCTTCACGGCCAGTCCTGGGATCGTCTTCAAACTTGGTGTGGTACTGCTGCTGCACGTCCGGCGAACTGAACAGCCCGCATCGGTCGTACATGTTCTGCAGGGTGCGCCAGTCGTAGCCTTCGCAGGACAACACGTACTGCGTAACGAAGTAGCGGGCGAGCCGAGGTCCATAGTCCTCTTGCGCGTCGCCGAGCTGGGACACGTTCTCGACCTCACCGGTAGCATCGTTGACCCGCACGACGTACGGAGGCTGAGGGGTGTAGCTCATCATCAGTGCGGTCAGCGCGCCGACCGCCAGAAACGCCAGCAAGATAGCGGCTGTCGTGACGCGCCATGCTTTCGATCGGGACGACAGGATTTCCGTCAGAAGATCCCGGTCTAGGCTGCGGTTTCGGTCCAGTTCTTGCTGAAGCGAAAGCTTCGGGTCTTCAAAGGACATGTTGGTCCTCCGATGACCAGCCGAGAAAAAGGGGCCGCACGTTTTGTACGGGCGCAAGTGGACGAGCCGCGGCGAGCGCGGCCGATATGGCGTGCTTCATGGATTCTCCGAAGAGATGAGGGGATTTAAATCAGAGACGGCTGCCTAACGCGCAGCGCAAATAGAAAGGCACAGCGATTGCTGTGCCTTGGGGAAACCAGGGATCCGCCGGGCGGAACGACCTGTGGGTGACGACGCTATTGCCGCATATTGCGGGTCATGGCTTCAGAAGATCGTCTACCCTGTTCGAGGAGATGCTCTTTACGCCAGTCCCATTCGCTCTTCGAACTCGGAGTTGACATCCCAAGTAGGAATAATTGAGATGGCCACTTGAAGCACAGATACCAGAGCGGACGGAGGATCCAGGTCCAGGTCGCTTTGACGAGACTCATCCATTGGAAGGCCGATATCGGTTGCTCCGAGGGAACGGAGCTCGTTGCCGACAAAGGGACATCTCGACCTATCAGCGGGTTCTGAGTAAGAGCTTTGCCAAGCGGTTTGAGGGGGTCCATCTAGATCCTCGTTCTAATAATTGGTAGAAGGCATGGCGTGTCAGTCTATCTTAGCCAATCTTGCCGATGAAGGGAACAGAGATTCCTCCCCCATTGCCGCCGCCCGTCACTTTCGTGGCCACGACAGACACCTGCTCCAACATAAATTTCGAGCACATCATAAAAAACACGATTGCGGTCAGCATGGAAAATATATTGATCTGGTCCGCTTTCGATAGATCGATTAACCCTTGCTGGAGTTGTCCGAACATCCCCATGATGAACATGAAAACGACCATAAAAAGGCCCGCATATATCGCGTAATAGACGGCCTGCGCCAGCCAGTTGCTAAAAAAATGCTTCGTTGGTTCGAATAGAAGTGCCAATATACATAGAGGCCCTAAAACCACTACAAGGCCCATCCCCACCTTGACGGTGATCAAAACCAACATCCCAATCGCGCTCATAACGGCGGAGATGATGGTGATGATGACCGAGACGACGACAAAGACGAACGCTTGAGCGATCTTCTTGATCCCACCGGGCGCGCGTTCCTGCAGCCTGGTTCCAATTTCCGCGCCGTTGTTTGCAGCGTCGTCCATCATTTCAGATGGAGTTTTGACGGTGCCGGTGAAAAGCTGAGCCACGGAAGTAGGCAGGTCCAGCATGACACCGACAATCTGCTTTTGATACAGCCCGTTTGCGCTGGCGATGCTCACGATGATCGCAATATTAAAGACACGCCGACACGCATGGAGAACCGGGGTTTGAATGGCCCCGGAGCAGATGAGCCACCCATACCAGACGAGCGCGACGGACAGGCAGATGGAAACGAACGGCAATAGCTTGAGGGTGACGGAGGCGACCATCGGCGTGATGACTTTCGTCAGCATCGTGGTCACCGACTGGTCGATCCAGTTCGCGATTCCACCGAGACTGACCAGACTAACCCCGGTGGTGGCCATTATCTCGCTCCCGGAAGCGGCGCGCGAATTGCGCTGAGGCTGAAGGAACTGTCTGCAAGCTTCTGCGCTTGCTGTTCCATCAAAGCTTGCTCGGCATCGATCTGGCGCGTCAACGTGTCCGCCCGCGTTTGGTCTGCTTGGATGTTTGCCTGCTCGACCAGCAGTCGGGCCTGCAGATCAGCGATCGCCTTCGGATCCTGGGTCTGATTGATCTTGGCCTGCAGCTGGTCCACCTGCTTGACGCGGGCCGTCATCGCCTTTTGTGTCTGCTCCATCATGGCCTGGCTGCGAACCGCAAGCTTTTCGGCCCGGGCATCCAAGTTCTTCTTGTCCTGTTCGTAGTTGCCGGTCAACCGTTCTTCGCGCTCGATGCGCTCCACCACGTCCGAGATTCCGCCCACCCCGCCGTTTGAGGCGCGAAGAATCTCACGTGCGTCCGCCGGCAGCGCATCGCGAATCGCCGGGTTGTTCAGAATGTCCCCCAGGTTCCGGGTGCCCGTGAGGGATTCGAGTTGGCGCTTTTGGTTTTCAAGCTGGCCCTTGAGGACCTCGATTTGCTCGGCATACTTAGCCAGCGTCTCGACATGCTTGATCGCCCGGTCGGCGATGCTGGCTCCATCAACCACGGGGATGCCGCTTGCATGAACGGGCGCCATTGCGTTTGAAAGCAGTACTGCGGACAGGAACGCGGTAAACCGCGCACGCCAGCGGTGGCTAAGGCGGCGGTGAAGGTTGGTCGTCTTGGACATGTTTCAGCTCCTTGTCGCCTCTTTGGCGGACTTGAGGTAATGGGGCAGCCAGACCGCGGGGTCGTCACCGTGTTTGGCGACGGCCGCCTCGGCAATTTCGGCCAGATCTTCCGAACCGGAAAACACCAGCAGTGCTTCGGGACACGATGAAAGGTCGAGTTCGGCCGTGACGGCAGACTCGTTCTGCTTGACGACGAACTGGCGACTGAACGGTGGCAGATCCTTGACCATCTTGAAGACAGCCGGAGACAGCTTGAATCCCTCGACGTAGTCCTCGGCAGTGGCCTTGGGATTCTCGAGAAACATGGCTGTCGCGGACTGCTGAATGAGCGAACGGCCGACGGGGTTCTCCAGGATTGCGGCCGGCTCCTGCGTCGCGAAGACGAGGACGCCGTTTTTCTTACGGACCGTACGGCTGGCGTCCTGCATCGACGCCTGGAAGTACGGCACTTTTAGCGGGTGCTGGACCTCGTCAAAGAAAAGGGCAATCCGCCTGCCGTCCATCATCTGGTCTGTGCGGTACAGCAAGTAAGTGATCGCCGCATCCCGCACCGGCCCTTCATCCAAATACTCCGTCAAGTCGAAGCCAAAGAGGTTATTGGCGGCTAGGTTCAGCTCGTCGTTGGGGTTGTCGAACAACCAGCCGTACTCGCCTCCCGCGCACCAGCGTTTGAGGCGCTCTTTCAGACTCAATTGACCTTCAGGCGCAGGCGCAGCCGGGAGAAAATTGATCAAGTTGGACAAGCACCGGTCCTCCAGGTCGATGTGGTCCACAAGCTGGTTGACGGCCATGGCGATCTGCTTCTGTTCGGAGGCATTGGGGGCTTCTTCCCCGTTACCTCCCAGCAGCTTGGTCATGGTGACCATAAACGCGACGTTCGAAGCGGTGACCGGCAGCTGCAGGTAGTTCCAGCCGGTGTTGACGCCCAGGCGCAGCGGAAAATACTTGCCGCCCATTGCCATGACGGTCACCTGCATTCCGCGATCCTTGTCGAAGACGATGCCCGTGTAGTTGAACTTGCGCGCCTGCGTGATCAGATGTCCCAACAGGACTGTCTTGCCGGCGCCAGACTGCCCGATGATGGACGTGTTGCCGAGCCGGCGCTTGCCGGTCTCGTCGACGTCCTCCAGCGAAGCATGAAAGTTCAAGTAATAAGGCGTGCCGCCTGTCGTCTTGAGCATCGTGACCGCAGGCCCCCAGGGATTGCCCGACGGCTTTCCGAAGAGGTAGTTGTGCATCGAAGAGAAGCTCAGGAAGTTCAGCGAGGTAATCGGTGCCGGGCGCGGTCGCCATTTCCAGTTCCCCGGGAACTGTGCTGCCCACGCCGCCATGGAGGAGCGGTCGCACAGTCGGCCAATGATCTCTTCGTCAGCCAACGCGCCGCTGATGCTCGCGGCCGCCCGAAGGGCCTGCTCGCTGTCTTCGCCGAACACCTGGATGGTGGCGTGGTGGTCGCCCATGACGAAGCGGCCAGCGGCGAGCTCATCACGCGCCCGGTGCAGGTCCGCGATCTGTGACGACGAGTAGTCGCCCGAATCTTCCAACCACTTGATCTGGCGCGACAATGCCTTCAACCCATCGGGCTTTGACATCGCCCCAAAGGACTGCGACAGCACAAACTCGTGCGGCTGGTTGAGCAGGCAGTTCAGGTGCCCGGCCTTGGTGTTGTTGGAGTACTCCCGCAGCTCCAGCATCACGTAGCGGCGCGTCCAATCGGGCCCCCGCATCTCTCCGAGTTCGCCGTGCGTGGAAAAGAATTGGCGGCTGGTGGGCAAATAGTTGTATAGGCGCGCGTTCACCAGCGGCACGGGCTGCATCTTGCCGTTGAGCAAGAAGCCGAGGAACTCTGCGGGCTCCGAGAACCGCGACTTTCGGCGTGGTGCGTCCTCTGCGCCCGTGTCGTGCGGCGACTCTCGTTCGACGATGGATAGCAATTCGGGTGAATAGCGCTTGAGCGATCCACGGAGCTTGCGGTTGACGTCATCCAGCTGCTCGATAGCCTGGTTCTGCCACGCAAGCGCCGAACGCGCAGTGCGCTTTTCGAAGTTGGAGAGCAAACGCAGTGCGGGATCGATCTGAGCCCGCATGATCACGGTCAGGTACATCTCGTTGATCATCGGGGGCTTGCCGGCGAAGACCCTGCGATACGCGGCGTCGTGATCGCGAGAGAACGGATCTGGATATTCGCTTTCGGGGTACTCGAAGACCCGGCGCCGCAACAGGTGCGACCAGATTCCAAATCCGGTTGGGAACCCCCGGAACACGTTGTTCAGTTCCTCGACCCAGCGGTAGTGCTCTTCATCGCTGTAACCTTGGAACGTGCGCCCATCGATACGCCATACCGAGAGGTATTCCCAGTCGCGGGTTGCAATGATGGTCGGGGTGACGTGATGGGAGTAGGGGACAAATGTGCCGACTGGCGGTTCATACGCCGGCAGCGTCACGATGGATTGTTGTGTCATCGGTCGTGAACTCCGAGCCAGCGAGCCCAGGGGCGCCGCCGGCTATAGGGTGTTGGCGTGAGGGAGATCGCGCCCCAATATCGCTTGTTCTTGGCCAAGAATTTGGTTTTGACCCAAAGCTCCCAGATCCAGAAGGCGCGATCATCATTGCGGCTCAGAATCGCCATCACCGGGTAGAGGACGGGAAAGAGCAGCCAGCCCCACAGCGTGAACATGGCGACAGTCACAGTCAGAAAGACCAGTCCGGCAAACGCCCGCGTCGGGACGCCTCCGGGAACGGTTGCCGCACGGGTCGCGCCCTTGAAGAGGGGAAAGCGGTTGGGTGGCACTTCTGACCCCACTGCGACTGGGGCGGCTGCAGCGGGGGCTTTGGCCTTTTGCTTGGGCGAGGTGGCCATCAACCGAAGACCAGCTTGATGATGCCGCCAGCGATGGCACCGGAGAAGACGATACCCACTGCCCACTGATAGGCGGTCTCCTTGCGGATCACATCGAACGAGTAAAGGATGCCGATGATGCCGGCGGAAACAAGACCAATGACAGGAATGATGAGCCACAGCCAATCTTTGATCTTCTGCACGGTAGTGGTGGCCTTCTCGAACTGCGCCATAGCAAGCTCAGGTTGCAGCAGGAGGAGCACAGCGAGGGTGGCATACGCCAGCGCGTAGAACGTGCGCCAGGCCGTGGACTGCGTGGCGATGTGGGACGATTTGGAAGCGACGAACATGTGAAACTCCAAGGGGTGACGCCACCCGGCGATGAGCGGGGCGTCCTTCGTTTAGGTAGATGAGAATTGAGGGCCGGTGTTTAGCGGCTAAACATCGGTGAGAGGTACGCGACTATTGCGTCGGGAGGCGCGAGGCGGTCGTGGGGACGGGCCTGCCGAATACTGCATCCGGCCGTGGCTCGAATGCGTCTTTGCGGGGTGCGACGAAGGCGTCGTTGCGAGGCTTCTGAAAGGCATCAGGCTTAGACGGCTTGGGAGGCGGCGCGCTGCGGGTCTTGTGATCGGGATTGGCGGATGCCGCTCCCTCTTTCACGATAGCCGGGACCGCCAGGCCTGCGCCGGCAATAACCTTGCCGACATACCCATTCCTGAAACCCGAGGTCAGATTGCCGGTGTTGTAGCAGCTGAATGCTGCATACAGCGCGTTCTGTCCCGCTCCGTGCAGCTTCGCCGCTCGCTTGTAGCAGTCGACCAGCACCCGCTGCGCGGAGGCTAGGTTGACGCACGGATCAAAAATCGACTCGGGCGTCACGCCAAGCCACTTCCAGTTGCGCACATTGATCTGGCCGTAGCCGACGTCGAAGTCGACACCCTCCGCGATGAGATCACGCACCACCTGGACTGCCTCCTCCTTGGACTTAGGGCGGATGCTGCGATGCGGCTTAGCGTTGACTCCGATAGCCAGGGGATTAAAGCCCGACTCATGCCGAACCACCGCGCTTAGCGTACTGATGTGCACGTCAGGCGCGCACTGCCTGGCAAGGGTGGGAAAGTCCATGGTCAGTTCCCGACCATGCCGAAGCCGGCCCCTTGGCCGTTCTGCTCACGCTCTTTGCGTTCGGCGAGCTCCTTCTCGTACTTGGCAAGCTCTCGGTCATAGTCCTTCGCTTCGACCCAGTAGCCGCGTTCTTCCGGGGTTCCCACATACCGAGGCAGGTCGTCGTCGAACGCGGTGTACTCGTGCGAGCTGTATGCGTTGCAATAGCCCGGGCGCTTGTTGCTGATGATCGGGTAGCCGTGGTCGGTAGTTCCCCGCCAGACGCCCAGGCCAGAGTTCAAAGAGACGGCATCGCAGCGCCCGGCGCCTTGCGAAATTGCGCGAACGAGGTCGCTCATCTCTTTAGAGTCCCCCGACGCCGGGCACAGCGATAGGAAGTCTCGTCGGGCATTCAAGGTGTCCGAAAGTTTCTTCTTCTGAATTCCGAAGTAGTGAGAAAGGGATGGTGCGCATTCGCCGGGACGCGAGCCACTGGAGAGGCACAGAATCGCTTCGCACGCGAGGCGCGTGTCGCCCGTGAGTTCGTCCGCAGCGATGGCTGTTCCAAGGGCCGTCGCATACGACACGCCCATGACAAGGAGCGCCAGCAGGCGCCGCAGGATATGCATGATGATCTCCTCAGATCAGTGGCAGATGTCGTAGCTACCGACGTCGATGACTTTGTTGCCATCGCGTGTTTCGGTGTTGACGGTGCAGCCGTTGACAAATGTGATGTTGACAACGCGAGTGGCGCTTTGGCAGAAATCGCTGTCGCCTCCGGAAGTGCTGTCGCAACTGCCAAAAAGCGTGGCTGTTCTGTTGCCGTTTGATAGCTGGCAATAGCCCGAAGCAGCCTTGTTGACAGATGCGCCCGGCCCAAGCAGTTGGCCAGTCCAACTGCGGGACGTATCGCCGCTTGTCGTTCCCGACGCATGAATGCAGTTCAGTTCCGCGCGCGGGCGGAAGATGGTCACGCCGAACATGGTCCCGTAGTTGACCTGCATCTGTGCGGCAATGTTGCCCGTGAGCGAGTTGGGCCAGTATTCGCCCGTTTCATTGCCCCGAACCTTGGCGATCACGGTGTCCACGACGCCGCCGGCGCGCGGCGCCGTGCAACTCTCTTGCCAGGGGCCCCAAGCTTCGTACGCCACGTCATAGGGATTGGCCTGCAGGATGTACGCGGTGCGGTACCGGGTGCGGCTGCCCGTGTAGCCCGCCGGGCAGGCCCCAGCCTCAGGTTGAGATTCAGCTCGCCGGCAGCCGCCGTAGGTTGTATGCCAGGCGTAGCCCGCGATGCAACCACCGGGCGGCAGGGGGGCTCCCTGACTGACCTGAATGTTCATGTGGGTGAGATCGGTCTTGAGCTGGACGTCGGCCTGCTTGGCGTTCGGATCGGCTGCGGCCGCAACCTGTGTCGACACCAGCAGCGCGGCCAGGGCGAGCGTACGCCTGCCCCAGCACTTGAGAGTGCGGAAATTCATGCTTACCTCGAAGTTGATGGCTTGCGCCTGGTTGGGGCGCATTTAGTGGGCGGCTGCGGTTAGTTCTTGCAGCCTTGGATGACGGCGGCGCGTGCGTTCGCGCCTGCCGGTGAGATGACAACGCGATCTCCGGAAATCGCCACAGACTGGCCTACCCGCACGTAGCTGGAGCCGGAGTTTTGAAAGCTGCCAGCAAAGGTGCCGTTGACAGAGACTGAACCTGCTGCGTTCACGGATCCTGAGCCTTGGATGGTGCCGCCGACGGATCCACCAACATTAACGTCGCTACCTGTGACGGTGACGTCCAGGGATTGGACAGACGCATACCGCCACGGCGTCTGGCCCGCCGGGCAGGAAAGAGCTGGGATCGCTGCATCGCTGGGCAGGTTGCTGTAGACGCCTGTGATCACATGCCCGAAAGGCGTGAACCAGACGCCGCCGGTGCAAACCGCCAGCATCTTGGTGGACGTGGATGCGTAAAGACCCTCGACTGAACATGCCGCACCAGGCGCAACTGACGTGTTCAGCAGCAGGCCCTTGTTGCTCTGGATCGTCTCACCCACGGTCAGCGTGTTGTGCAGCGTGACGGGGCGGGTTTCTCCATGCCGCACGAACTGGCCGAAGGGGGTGGCGTCCAGGCTTGCAGCGATGACTACATGTCCTGGCTGCGTCCCGAAATCAAACCAGGCACGCGGAATATCCATCAGTGGGCCGCGCACATTTGCGGACCCGCGGGCGTCATGGCCACCGTAGCCTTCCGCGGCCAGGACAACCTTGCTCAGGAGGGCTTGGTCGAAGACGCTACGGTTGACGGCGGGCGGTGTGCATTCGGAGTTCTGCCGGAGGCTTCGCGCTGCGCTGATGGGGTGGCAGACATAGACAAAGGCGCTGGTACGGCAATCAGCGCCTGGGCAGGCCCCCTGTCGGACAAGGATGAATCTCGCTACGTCTCCCAAGGTCGGGTATCGCGGGATGGTCGCCGGCAGCAGCCCGAGCGCCGTGAGGTCGGACAGCCCGCCCCTCGCCACCTGGGCGCCTCCCACGCTGGCCCAGGCTAGAGCTGGAAATGGCGGGTACGAGCCATCGGGCAGACCAGCGAGGTTTTCGCCGCGCAGCCAAGCCTCGTGCTTGAGCTGCAGGTCGACCACCGCGCCCCGGATTTGCATCAGGTAACGGCCGGTCGCTTCAGCGGCGCCTTCGTCTGCCTTGCGTCTGACTTCCTTCGCCGCGAATACCGCCAACAACATGATGAGCAGTAGGGCGACAGTTACCTCGACGAGAGTGAAGCCTGCCTGCGTGCGCGTCCGGTTGGACAGCGGTGAGTGAAATAACTGCATCTGTTCGCCTCCGTTGAGCGCCCGTCCGGGCGTGCGGATGGCACGCCCTCACGGAGTCCGGGGAATCAGCGCGTGGCGAACACGAAGGTGTTGTTATCGCCATTGACGCAAAGATTTTGTGCGGTGACGGCGTTGAACGTCCCCGACTCACCGTTGGCACCCAAGGTCTTTGTGACCGTGCCGTTCACGCTGATCATTTCGGAAATTCCGTTCAACGTGGAGGCGAGAACGGGGCAGGCACGATGGTTGACGTTCGTCACCGTCAGGGAGAACGCGCTTCCCACCGCGCCACCACCCAGCGCGGCCGGGGCGATAGTGATCGTCCCGTTCGAGCCTATGCCGGTACCGCCGAGGCGGTGCGCAACTGTGTTCCCGGTCACTTTGAAAACGGTGGAGTCCCGCAGCGACGGCGCCAGGTTCTGCGCGTTGTCGATTTCCGAGTAGGGCGTAGCCGAGTCACCTTCGCTCATGATTCGTACGGTGGACATGAACCGCTGCAGCTCGCCAGCCGCCGCAGGGACCCTACCTTGAATGAAGAAGCCCTTCACAGAGGGAAAACCAACGATTGCAAGGATGATGACGATGGTGATGACCACGCCCACCTCGACCAGCGTCCAACCGCCTTGACGGCGAAGGTCCGCAGATTTAGCGCGCTGGATGGCACGCCGGGTAGCGATGTTGTGATTTTGCATCTGAATTCCGATTGTTCGAATGAGTTTTCACCACGAGCCTTCGTGGTGGCGAGTTTCTACATTGCGTCGATCATCAAGGCGTTGCGCATGTCCATGATCACGCTTTGATGCCAAAAGAAGAGGCCAGCCATGACGAGGACGGCGCAGATGAGCGCCACCCATCGCAGGACCTTTGCCCGGTCTTCAACGCGCTTGAGAATGGTGGTCTCCATGCGAGCGCGGGTCTTCTGCAAGCCCGCGTCCAGGCCAAGCGTGTTTGTGAGGTCTTCGAGATACCAGTAGATCTCGCGATCCAGCAGACCAACGTCAAATATCGCTGCGCCCTTTTTTGCGTCGTCGAGTCGATTCTGAATGGCCTGAAGCCGACGGCTAAGCCAACGTGAAGCCCCGGGTAACTGCAGCTCTATCGCTTGACGGATCTGCATGACCTTGCCCGCGCGGGGCTTTACGGCAGTTGCCGCCGTGCTCACCACCGCAATCGCTTGAACGTCCCGGTAAAGCCGATACGGTCCCCACTTGTCGAGCCAACGGCGCAGCGGGTTGTCCATATAGGGGAACGAGAGATAGACGGCAACGCCGAGGGCAATCGATACCAACCACAATCGAACGCCCTTGTCTCGTATCCACTGCGCCATGTCGAAGAACGCCTGCGTGGATGGACTGAGCAGCTCAAACCGTATGTCTGGCATGGCGTCTTGCAGCATAGGCGCGGTGAGGTAGGGGACCGCGACCATCACCATGGCCCATACCAGCAGCAGCAGTAGGGCGGCCACCGCCAACGTTCCGACGAGGATTGACCTAAGCTTGGCCGTCACGCGCACGACGGCGGCCATGTCGCGCAGCCCGCCCGCGAAGACCGCCTGCCCTTGGGTTTGCAGCGAAACGAATTCCGCTACCTCGCGCGGGGGAAGCGTCCGGTGAAGCGTCCTGCCAAGCTCGCCCGTTTCGACAATTCGGTGCGCCCAGTAAGCCGACAGGACACCGCGAGCGCTTTTGCCGTACCGCTGCGCGTCAGCCTCAAGAATGCTGAGGAACGTCCTGCGGCCCTGGGTGTCCTCCGTCATGTCCGCCAAGTACTCGTACCAGTCCGCGCGGGCACGCGCGAAACTGCTGGCGGCCTGGCCGATCCGCGTGAAGTAGAAGGGTATCTTCATCCCCTTTTCCTTTGGCGTAGAAGTGTTGCGTACGCCGTGAAGTGGGGCTCAATGTCCCTGGGGTCAATCATGCCTTGGCTCATCTTGTAGACGGCGCATTCCATCGTGGACTTGCCCTGCATATCGGGGTCGTCGTACCGGGCGGTGCGCTGGCTCGCGAAGATCTCTCTTAGTCGGATCTCGTCGCCGCTGGTAATGGCGCGAAGGGCGTCGGGGTCGCTGGCGGGCTCGAAAAGCTCAGCCACTGCCGTGCGTCCCGCGTAGCCGAAGAGCTCGGGAATCCCCTTCTTGCGGCAGTGTTCGCACCCGAGCGGATTTCTGATCCTGATCGGTTCTGCGCCGAAGTCGTAAAGGGCTTCGATATCCGCCAAGTACTGCTGCCAAGTTCCCCGATCTCGCTTGACGCCCATGCGATCCTCAGCACCTTCAAGGAGCGCCGCGGCCGGAAGGGCGCAGCTGCATAGCTTGGGCATCAAAGACTGGTGAGCGAGCAACTTCAGCACGCCGGGAGTTCCAAGCATGCTGCGCGGTACACCGATCTCGCCCGAGGAAAAGCGCTGCGGTATGGCCAGCGCACTCCCCACGTGGGTCGTGCCATAGAAATTGCTGCCAGAGTTCACAATGTCTTGGAATGCCTCACCCGTAAGCAAATCCCGAATTTCGCCAAGAAAGATGTCGCTGGCCGCAGAGCGCTTGAGCGCCATCAGCTTGGCTTTCATCGTGCTGCGGTCCGATCCGTCGAGAGACCGGGATAGGCTCGCCTGCAGCACTGCGTCAATGAAGAGTTCCACGGGGTCCTCGAGCGACATGATCTTCCGTGTTGGAGGTAGGCGAACGATGAGCTGTGCTGTGAGCACCGTCTTTCCAGAGCCCGGTATTCCACCCACCACGATGGCGCCGCCCATGCTCCGCATCGCACGTTCGAACTGCGCAATATGCGACGGGAGGTAGCCTAGGCTGGCCAGGTCAACCTTTTGGACTTTGGAGTCCACGTCGAGTAAGCGCAGCGTGATGGATGGGCCCTTGTCTGCAATAAAGGAGCCCCAGCGAAGCATGTAGCTGCGCTCGTCCACTACCTCATACAGTCGCCCCTGTTGCTCGTTGGCCAGGTCGAGAAAGAGCCCGTTGCCACCACTGACATCCAGCCATGCGACGCTGGCCATATCCAGAAGCTGCTGCGTGGGCATTGCCAGTTGCTTCGGCGTGGTGTATTGGCCGTCGATGGTCGCGCTGATACGCGATGTCGCCGCCGTTGTGTCGATATTCAAATGTAGGTCGCTCGCTTCATTGCGAACCGCCCAGGACACGATGTCGTAGAACCCTTGGCGCACCGCAGATCTTTCGTTCTGGCCGCGGATGCGGGAGCTTCGCTGGATCACGTCTTGGCCCTGCATCCGCTCTCTGACAAGGGTCAGCAGAATGACGGGGTTGATCGTATAGATCTGAACCGGCCCTTTTGCCGCTTCGACGGCGCGATGCTCAACAGCGCGGAAAATATCCGAGTCGATTTCTCGCGGCTTGACGAACACCACATATCGAGGTCCCTCGAGCTCGGCCACGCACGCGGTGACCGCCGATGTCGAACCACACCAATCTACCTTGAGCGTCCTGAACGCGGGATTCATTTGGGCAATGTCCGCGAACGAATCGATGTGCTGGTGAGTGTCACTGATGGCCATCGCAGGCGTCGCCGCGTGCATGTCCAGGACCGGCATCTCCTCTTGCTCGCGCAGGCTGACATGAACCGTGCGCTTGAGCCGCCGCACCAACTGAATGAGGCTTGAGATCATGGTGTTCCCCGATTTAGGCAGTAGGTGACCACATCCTGTGACTGGTCAACGAAGCTTGCGCAAGGCTGCGAAACGGCCTGCAGCCGGAGGCCGATGTCGGCCCCGGCCATTGGCTCGGCGCGGCCTGCGCGGTAATGCGCCCGGCGGCCGGCCTGGTCGACCGTCACGGTCAACTGTTTGCCCACGCCCATGATGGCGATAAGCCGGGGCGGGGCAACGACGGGTGCGGCTTCGGAGTTGTGGCCGACGTCCTGGGCGGCAGACGGGCCGGGAGCGGCAAGCTGATTGCTTCCGCCATTTGCGGATTGCGCTTTGCGCTTTTCCTCATCGAGGGCGCGCTGGGCGTCGAGCTCCAGCAGTTCTTGAACCGTTTGGGGAACAGGCTGGCTCAGGCTGGCGACGTCGACGCCGGCGCCGACCACCCCGTTCTGTGCCGACACCGAAAAAGGGACGGCGAGGGCGACGGTTGCGCTGGCGGTGGCAAATACGAGCCAGCCTCGCCGCTTGCGTTCAGGGCGATTCAACATAGATGGTTCCTTTGAGCGTTGTGACGAAGGCGCTCGTCGTGAGCCCTGGTGTGGTCTCCGGCGCATAGCGCATCTGCAATTGCGTGACCTCTGAGGTGCGCGGAAGCGCCAGGCCGTACAGGGAGCGCAGCGGCGCGTTGATGACGAGTGCTCGGGTCGCCGGAAGCTTGATTTCCTTTGGCCGGATCACGGGTTGTTCCAACCCGTTGGCAAGCTTGACGTTCGGTACCGAGATCGGCACTTGTCCCGGCGCAGACAGAGACAGGTCCTGCAGCGCTGGGCGCAGTGCCTGCCAGGACGGCTCCCAAACCTGCCGCATCGCCTTTGCGTCGGGAAGTTCCGCCAGCAGCAACGGCTGAGCCGCCAACCCCGCAGGGACGGTCCAGGAGGCGTTCGCGCTCTCCAGATCGACATGCTCAATCTTCCAGGTGGGTGGCAGGGCCGCGTGCAGCGTGCGATTGTCTGCAAGCCGCGTGCGCCGGTACTTCGCGACGCAGCTGCGCACTTGCGGCCGGCAGTCCACCTCGACGAGTTTCCAGCGGCCGGGCGCGGTGGGCACGGATTCCACTTGTTGCAGCAGCGGAGTGAGCCCCGGATCGCCGAGTGTTCGCGCGGTCTTTGCCCACGCGGCGATTGCCTTTTTCCACAACGTTGCTGGGTCAACTTCGGGCTGCGCGGCCAGCATCTCCTGTGCAATTCGTGCTTGCCGCTCCTCCCAGTAGCTCATGCCGATGTCCCAGGCCTCGTACACCAGAAATAGCCCCAGGATGGTCCACCAGAAGGGTGAGATCATCGCGAGACTGAAGCCCGCTCGGCGCAGGGACGACTGCTGGTTGGTGTGCGCGGCAAGCTGTTGCAGGGAGAACGGCCGTGACTGCGTGCGGTGGTCCCCGTGCACCTGCGCCTCGCCGTAGCGAGCCAGCGCCTCATCGAGCGCGCGCTGTGCCGCCTGCAGATCTGCGAAGACCGCGTCTCCGCCTGCCTGGACCACACCAGCAATAACGACGGCAATCCATACGGATTTGTCGGGCAGATTGAGCGCCACGATGTGGGTGCCGTGACGGTGCATCTGTGCGAACGCGGAGGCCGCCGAGAATAGGCTGGCGCGCGTCTTTGCGCGACGCTCCTTGCCTTTTGCGATGAGAAGCCCGACGGAAGGGCTGCGGGCATCGCTGTGGACAAAGTGCGTGGCCTTCACCTTGCGTGCCAGCCGCAGCGCTTCTTTCTGCGGATCCTCGCCGAGGACCGTCTGCCATCGAACTCCGAAGACAAGCTGATTCGATGTGCCGGGGATGGCGACGAGCCGGTAACTCAGCCGCCGCGGGGTCTTCTCACGTCGTGCCACGTCAGAATCCTTCTTCGGGTATGGCCGTGACCAGCACGACCGTGAGCATCTGCTTCTCTTGCGAAGCGTCAGAGCCGCCGGCGAGCATCGGAGCCTTGTCATCCAGGCGCCGCCTGGTAGAGGTGTCGGCCGATTGTTGGTAGCCGCCGATCACGACCTGCTCGCCGGGGCGCACCATTACCTGCTGCACTCGTCCCTGGCCACCGATGTCAGTCTGCTGGACAAATGACTGATCACCACGCGCACCGACCGGCTCCTTTTTCATCTCGATGAGCCGGGTGTCGTCGTAGGCAATGGTCAAGAGCACTTGGCCGTCGTCCTGCGCGTCCGGCACAACCGTAAGGAAAGTGCCGACCGTCTTGTTGTCCTGCGTGACCGTGACGGTTGGGGCTGAGGTGTCCGACGTGCTTTGCGTTTGCTGCAGGTCCTTGATGTAGTCGAAGGAGCGGCGGGTGTCGTACTTGCCGGGGCGGCGGTTTTGCATCAGGAGCGGGATGCTCTTGTGGTCGATGATCGAACCCAATTGCGAGAGCGCTGACAGTGCAAGGTTGGTTCCTGCGAACGGGCCGCTGCCCACCGTGGCTCCTAAGCTGCCAGCGGCCTTGGCCGCGTCCAGCATCGGAGCGACACCAATTGCTGACGCGGTATTCTGGCGCCCGAGGCTGTTGAACAGGATGCTCCAGTCCACACTCCCCTGGTTGATCCGATCGCTCTGCACCGTGATTTCTTCGAAGACCAGGCGCACGCGACGAGTCATCTGACGATTCTCGGCGTCCAGGAATTCGCTGATTCTGTCCTGAGCTTCCTTGGTGTCCGTCACCACGATCGTGTTCGACGCGCCGTCCGCCGCTTTGATCACGCCGGCGCGGCTGAGGAACTGGGTGACCTTGCTGACAACTGCGGCCAGCTCGCGGGCTTCGTCTTTCGCACCCGCGGTGGTTCTGTCTGCAAGCATCGAATTGGTCGACTTGATATCGCGCTGCAGGTTTTCCTCGGCCGCCTGAGTGGGCGTGCGGACCACATAGCTCTTGGTCTCCGTCCGGTAGAAGCGCAGCGCACCGATCTTGTCGTCGTAGCGCCAGTACACGCCCAGGCGCAGTGCGATGGCGTCCAGCACGGAGGCGAGCGGGGCCTGGCCAGCTGGCAGTGGGGCCATCTTTGTGCGCGCCACGCCCGTCGGCAGCGCGGGACCCGCAACACGATCCACTGCCGCGCCGGGGATGAGAGCCGGCACGAGCGTGTCAGCCGTGCTGGCGCTCAGGCTAAGCGGGTTTACCGCGCCGAGATCGCCCGCCAGGCGCGGCAAGAAGTATTCGGGGGGGAGCAGGGCGTCGGCAGTGACCTGCGTCAGGATGCCGGTGGCGATCTGGATCCGGTCGGCCAGCGTCTTGAGATCGGCGGAGTTGTTTTCAAAGAGCAGCGTCGTATTGACGTTTGCCCGGAGCGCCGGCGGTAGGGTGACTTCGCGGGCCAACGGCTGCGGTCGGCCGGCGATCCAGGGGAGCTCCACGACTTGACCCTTTGCCCGGTCGATGTCTCCGGCTTTGAGCTTGAAATGGTCCAGCGCGATGGCGCTGTCGGCTTGACGGAGGGCGGCGCGGGATTCGATTCGGTCGGTGGCCTGCAGGGCCGAGCAGCCAGCAAGCGCTGCCAGCATGACCGCCGTCAGTACGGTGCGGTAAGCAATCATTGGATTTCCTGTTCAACGCCACGGCTAGGATTGCGTGGCGGGGGATCGGTTGCAGCTGCGGGTGAAGGGCACCATGCGGAGCACGCGGTTGCCATAGAAGCAGGGGCGGATCGGCGATTCACTCATGGCGACCGCCTGCGATAGCGCCTGGGTGGCCTCTTGGAACGAGTCCGCCTCAAACTCGGCGGGTGCCTGTATCGGAATGTCGAAATTCAGTTCCCACTGATCGGGCCCGAAGGTCCAGTTGGCATCAGCTGCCCAGCGCACGAGCGCTTGGCGGACCGTGCCGTCTTGCGGACTGACCCGCCAAATCTGTTTAGGCGGCTCCACGACTTGCGGTTCAGCAACGGGCTCGGTCGGAGCAACTTCGACCGTCACGACGGTGCCCGCTGTCGGAGTGACTTGTTGCGGACTTGCGTTCACGTCGGTGGTAAGCGCCGTGGCCTCATTTGCCGCTACCGGCGTCGGCGCCGACGCAGAGCTGCTGGCGCCAGGCGTTGCATCAGTCGCGGCCGGAAGCTGCGGGCTGGCGGCGGGTGCAGTGCTTTCGAGCTTGGGCGGCGCTTCCGGCACGGGGATGGGGGGAATGTCTGCCGAAGCCAGGACGGTCGGCGATTTACCGGGTAGAACGGTGCGCGGATCGGCATGGTTTATGAGGATGCGTCCGGAGTCTGGAGGTGTCGGAGGGGCGGGCGGGACAAATCCGCAGGCCGAAAGAAGGCAGGCCGCCGTCACGACGGCCGCCAAAAGGGATGCTTGCATGGGGGATCCTAAGAGTTACTTGAAAGTCCGGGGCATCACGCCCTGCCGCTCAAGTTCGTGGTGGACGGCGCGCAGCTCGGCCGGGGAACTCTGTCGCCTGGCGAGCAGCAACAGTTCGAGGAGGATGGGGAGCAGCGAACCGTCGGACTGCCCGGTCGGGGCGTTATCCAGCAGCGTTAGGCGCAGCTGCGAAACATGTTCGGCGACCTGGTCGTCGACTTCGAGCCGATCCCGGAGGTACGCGGAAAGCGTCATGCCGCGATCTGCAGCAGCTTGCTCGTAACGCCGGCGGGCGGCATCGGACAGACGGAATGTAATTGGGCGCTCAAGCAGGGAGCGCATGAAGCCGCGCCTCCTCCACCACGATGTGGCCCATGGCCTCAGCGAACGCCTGCTTGAACGCGTCCCGCCGGATTCTGCGTTCGAGGGGCGAATCTGCTTTGCCACGGCAATGTTCGATAAATCGGTGGTCGCGGTACTGGGCGGGACTCATCTCGGGAGCCGCTTCAAACCAAGTACGAGCGGCGTGGCGTGCATCGCGCGCCGTGGATGGAAATTCAAAAGCGGCGCCGGAGGGGTAGGCCGCGGACGACTGAACCATATAGATCCTCTGCGAATGACGTGCGCACCTCGGCCTGCCGCCCTGGGCGACATACGCGAGCTGCGGTTTAGCTATCTATCCAGCGTGGCTGGGGATGTGCCTCAAATGAGCGGCTAGGGCTGCTGGCGCATATGTCGGCGCGCCAGAGAGGTGAAGTCCAACTAGGTCGGCCCGCCAGCGGGCTTTGACCAAATCTTGACCGCAATCACTAAAAAAGACCGCAAAACCCTGCGAATCACTGATTGAATGTCCAGTGGCTAAGGGGTGGCTATCGTTGCAAGTCTTTGATTGAAAAGACATTCTGACTTGCAGGGATTTGCAGATCGGCGGACTTTTAATCCGTTGGTCGCGAGTTCGAGTCTCGCACAACCCACCACCCCCTGCCTTTTTACGAAGGCAGAAGAGAATCAAGCACCTGCGAGTGATCGCGGTGCTTTTTTTTCGTCTGTAGGGGCGAGGAGGGGGTGATCGACTGCGCGATCAACCGCGCGATCAACTGCGCGATCAACCGCGCGATCAACTGCGCGATCAGGCGTGCGGTGGCTGCGCGATGCACAAGCTGGCGCAAACAAGCCCGCGCAATCAAGCTTACGCAAACAGCGCGGTCTTGGGGCCATCCGCCAGATTGACGCGCAATGCGTCTAAAATCCGCGGGCGTGTCGAACCGGACTTCTGTCTTTTGCTGGCCTCTCTGCCGAGCATCCCTTTATAGTGCAGCCCTCTATCGGCCCCTCTTCCGCCTTTACGCCTCCAGGCTCGTCCTACGCCGCCCGCATCCGCCAAGTGCAGGTCGATGCGTTGCGCCGGAGCTTTCCATTTGCGCTGGCGGGATCGCTGATCACCGCCTGCTTTTCGGTCTTCGCGTTGCTCGACGTGCTGCCCCGGCACGAAATACTGCTGTGGATCACCGCGACGCTGGTGGTTGGCGGCTTGCGGCTGGCCGCCATGATCGCGTACGACCGCCGCGGCAACGATCCGTCGGCAGCCCGGCGCTGGGTGCGCCGCATGCTGGCCGGCAACCTGTGTTCGGGGATTCTGTGGGGACTGCCGTTCGCTTACTGGACGTTTGTCGTCCCGCTGGAATACCAGCTGTTCTTCATCGTCATTCTGTTCGGGCTGGGCACGGGCGCGATCTACTCGAATTACATGATGCTGCCGGTGATGTACGCGTTCGAAATTCCGGCTTTCGCGCCGATGTTCATTGCGCTGGCGGCGCAGCCGTCCGCCATCCATCTGGCGCTGGTGACGAGCGGGCTCGCGTATCTGGTGGCGACCCTGGCCTTTATCCATCGCATGAACCGCACCCATCTGGGCGCATTGCGGCTGGGCTATGAGAACCTGGCGCTGCTGGACCAGGTGCGCCAGGAAAAGACCGCGGCCGAACGCAGCGACCTGGAAAAGTCCCGGTTCCTGGCGGCGGCCAGCCACGACCTGCGCCAGCCCGTGCATGCCGTGAATTTGTTCCTGGGCCTGCTGACGAACGAGCCTTTGTCGCGGCATGGGCGCTACCTGCTGGACAACATCGCAAGCGCGATGTCCGCGATGGGGCATCTGTTCGACGCCCTGCTGAACCTGTCGCGGCTGGACGCTGGCGTCATCGACCCCCGCTTTGAGACGTTCCGCATCAGGCCGCTGCTGGACCAGTTGCGGGCCGAGTACACCCCCCAAGCCAGCGAGAAAGGGATACGCCTGCGGGTGCGCGCCTGCCCGGCCACCGTCCGGTCGGACCCCGTGCTGCTGGAACGCATTATTCGCAATCTGATCAGCAACGCCATCATGCACACCGCCCGGGGCCGTGTCCTGATTGGTTGCCGCCGCATCGCCGACCGATTGCGCATCGAGGTCTGGGACAACGGCCCCGGCATTCCGAAGGCGGAGCAGGAACGGGTGTTTTGGGAGTTCCATCAACTGGGCAATCCCGAGCGCGACCGGAGCAAGGGACTGGGTCTGGGGCTGGCCATCGTGCGCCGCACCGTGCGGCTGCTGGGGCACGAACTGGCGTTGCGCTCCGAAGAAGGCCGGGGCACGGTCTTCACGCTGACGGTGCCTATCGCCGATTCCGAAGGCTCCAGCCTGACCGTCGGCCAGCCCGGTGTGGTATCGCACCCCGCGCCTGTGTCCGGCAGCGACCTGCGCGGCAAGCTCATGCTGCTGGTGGATGACGATGCGCAGAACCTGGCCGGCCTGTCGATGCTGTTCGAAAGCTGGGGCTGCCGCGTCATCGCCGCCACCAGCGGCAATGCCCTGTTCGAGCGCGTGCTTCCGCTGGCCGAGCGCCCCGCGCTGATCGTCAGCGACTACCGGCTGCGCGAGCACGAGACCGGCATCCATGTGATTGAAAGACTGCGAGAGGAATATAACGACCCGGACCTGCCCGCCTTGCTGGTCAGCGGCGATACCGACCCGGCGCGGCTGGCGGAGGCCGCCGCTCGCGGCGTGCCGCTGCTGCACAAGCCCGTGCAGGTTCAGGCCCTGCGCGACCGGGTGGCGGCCTTGTTGCACGAGAACCGCGCCCAGCCCCTCACCGGAGACGCCGAATGACGGCAGTGCTTTTGATAGATGATCACGCCATGTTCCGCGAAGCGCTGGTCATGGCCATGGACTATTCGGTTCCGGGCCTGACGATCCATCCGGCGGCAAGCGGCCACGAGGCGCTTGACGTGCTTGACCGGCACTCGGCGATTCAGAACGTCATCATGGACTTCTACCTGCCCGACATGGCGGGGGCCGACCTGCTCAAGCGCTTGCGCCAGCGCCGCGCGCGATTGCGGATTCTTGTGCTGTCCGCGTCCGAAGATCCCGAGGACGAGCGCCGCGCGATGGACGCCGGCGCGCAGGGCTTCCTGAACAAGTCCGCCAGTTGCCAGGAACTGGCCGCCGCGTTGCAAGCCATCAACGACGCGCCGCTCTTGTCCGGCCGCAGCGGGGCCGCGGCCACGCTGCCCGCGGGGGCCCAGGACGAAGCCGCGTTGTTGCGGGCGCTGACGCCGCGCCAGCTCGAGGTGCTGCGCCTGATGTGCGACGGACTGCGCAACAAGGAAATATCGGAACAGTTGAGCATGACGGAGAAGACCGTCAAGACGCATGTATCGGCCATCTTGGGCACCCTGGGTGTGCTCAACCGTACGCAGGCGACGCTTGTGGCGCGCCGAGGCGGCGTGTTCGGGAAGCCGGTCTAGCGCTCCCGGCAGGGGACGGAAAACCACTTTCGTTTTCAGATGGCATCGCGTATAACGGTCTCACGATATGTGCACCGCAGCATGGTTCATGTCGCAGCCTTTTACGATCGCAAGCGCACCCCTGCATCCCTGCAAGGAGTTCCACTGTGGCCCGATCCAAAACGTCAGCGAGTTCCCGCGATCCCCTGTTGATCGATCTTGCCTTGCAAGGCGGAGGCGCGCACGGCGCCTTCACCTGGGGCGTGCTGGACCGCCTGCTGGAAGAGCCTTGGCTGGGGATAGACGGCATCTCGGGCACCTCCGCCGGCGCGATGAATGCGGCCGTGCTGGTGTTGGGGCATGCTCGCGGCGGATCCGAGGGCGCGCGCGCCGCGCTCGAGGATTTCTGGCGGCGCGTATCGCAGGCCGCCGCCTTCAGCCCGTTTCGCCGCAGCCCGTTCGATGTGCTGATGGGCTCGTGGTCGCTGGACAACTCGCCGTTGTTTGTCGCCTTCGATCTGGCGTCGCGCGTGTTCTCCCCCTATGACCTGCACGCATCGGGCTTCAATCCGCTTTCCGACATCCTCAAGGAAGCCATCGATTTCGATGAGCTCGCCAAAGCGCCCATTCATCTGTTCATCACGGCGACCAACGCGCGCACGGGCCGCGGCCGTGTATTCAAGAATGCCGATGTGACCGCCGACGTCCTGCTGGCGTCGGCCTGCCTGCCCACGATGTTCCGCGCGGTGATGATCGAAGGCGATCCCTATTGGGACGGCGGCTACAGCGGCAATCCGACCATCACGCCGCTCGTGCGGGAATGCAAATCGCGCGACACCATTCTGGTGCAGATCAACCCCGTCGAAAGGCCCGGCATCCCCAGCAGCGCCCGCGAAATCCTCAACCGCCTGAATGAAGTGACCTTCAACGCGCCGTTGCTCAAGGAACTGCGCATGATCGCGCTGCTGCGCCAGGTGGCCGATCCCGGCAACGGCGAGGGCGCGATGTGGGCGGACATGCGCATTCACCGGGTATCGTCGGACAAGATGGTGGAGTTGGGCTATTCGTCCAAGCTCAACGCCGAATGGCCGTTCCTGTGCATGCTGCGCGACGAAGGCAGAAAGGCGGCGGACGGCTTTCTTGCGGCGCATGGCCACGACCTGGGCAAGCGCTCGACCCTCGACATCGACGAAATGCTGGGCGAGGTCTGACATCATGGGCCTCTTTGGAATTCTGCTTGCGCTGGTATTGCTGATCTGGCTGGCTTATCGCGGCTGGAGTATCTTGCTGCTGGCACCCGCAGCCGCAATGGTGACCGCCGCCGCATCGGGAGAACCGTTGCTGGCGCATTGGACGCAGACGTTCATGGGTGGCGCGGCCGGCTTCGTCGCGCAGTTTTTCCCCTTGTTCCTGTTGGGCGCCTTGTTTGGCAAGCTGATGGACGACAGCGGCTCCGTGACGGCGATCGCCAACTTCATGACGCGCAAGCTCGGCGCCAAGCGCGCCATCCTGGCGGTGGTGTTGGCGGGAGCCATCGTGACCTACGGCGGCGTCAGCCTGTTCGTGGCCTTTTTCGTGCTGGCGCCCATGGCGCACGCCTTGTTCAAGGCGGCTGGCATTCCGGTGCGCCTGATGCCCGCGGCCATCCTGCTCGGCACGTCCACCTTCACGATGTCCGCCTTGCCCGGCACGCCTGCCGTCCAGAACGCCATCCCGATGCCGTTCTTTTCGACCACGCCGTTCGCCGCGCCGGGCCTGGGGATCATCGCCAGCGCCATCATGCTGGGGTTTGGCTTGTGGTGGCTGACTCGCGCCGAAACGTCGGCGCGGCGCGCGGGGGAGGGCTATGTGGCGCCGGCCGGCATGGATGCCGACGTGTCCGAGGACGTGGTGGTCCGCGAGCGCGCAACCGTGGCGCGCGAGTTCGACCCCGCCGAGATCCATCACGGCCAGCGCAGCGACGGCGCACCATCGACGCTGACGGCGGCCATTCCGCTGGTGGTCGTCATTCTTGTGAATCTGCTCATGACGCTGCTGGTCCTGCCGCGCATGGATACGGCGTGGCTGGCCGAGGCGCAATGGGGCGGCACCAGCCTGGCGGCCGTCGGCGGCGTGTGGTCGGTGATTGCCGCGCTGCTCGCCGCCATCGCGGTGCTGGTGGCGTTGAATTTCCGCCGCCTGCCGTCGCTGCGCGACACCATGGACGCCGGCGTAAACGCGTCTGCCCTGCCTTTGCTGAGCGTCGCGAGCCTGGTGGGCTTTGGCGCGGTGGTCGCGTCGCTTCCCTCTTTTGCGCTGGTGCGCGATTGGGTGCTGTCCATCGAGGGCGGGCCGCTGGTGTCGCTGGCCGTGGCCACCAATGTGCTGGCGGCCTTGACCGGTTCGGCGTCCGGCGGGTTGACCATCGCCTTGCAGTCGCTGGCAAGCACCTACATGGAACTGGCGCACACCCTGGGGATCGATCCCGCGCTGATGCACCGCGTCTCGGTGATCGGCGCCGGCACGCTGGACAGCCTGCCGCATAACGGAGCGGTGGTGACGCTGCTGGCCGTCTGCGGCTCGACGCATCGGGACGGCTATATGAACATTGTGGTGGTGGGCATCATTGGGCCCATCATCGCGCTGGCCGCGGTCATCGCGCTGGGCGGCGCGCTGGGCTCGTTCTGACGGGAAACGCCGATCAGGACAGGGCGCGCGCCGGGAGCGCCGCCGACAGCTCGTTCAGGCTCAGGCCACAGCACCGGGCGCGTTCGGCCAGCATTTCGCTCTGTTCCAGGGCGCGCCGGCTTTCTTCCAGCAGCACGTCGAGCTGCTCTTGCGGGGTCGACGCCATGGCCCAGGCCCGTTCGGCGAACAGGGCCGAAAAGTGGTCCACGCAGGTATTGCAGATGGCCGCGCCGTTCTTTTCAAGCAGCGCCGCGCCCTGAGCAAGCGTCGATTGGCAAAACATGCAGGCAAGGGCGTGGTTCATGGGGCTGGCGGCGGATTCAAGGGTGCGTAGAGGGGCGCGTGGATGACGGCGCCTGTCATGAACAACGGCGCGGCGCGCCAACTCTTAAATCGGACTGGTGTACATCCGCGCCGCGACGGGCCTGGATCGCCCGCGCCGCCCGCCTAGTCGACGATGAAGCATGTCGGGCACCACCAGGACGAAGGTCCGAGGATTGTCCACCAGCATTTCCATTTCCCCGGATCCAGCTTGCCGAGTAGCCTTTCGGCGCGCCGCCATGCTTGGCCGTCACGATGGGGAACTGGGACAGGTCGTGGAAGAAAAAACGGTCGTGGTTCATTCGAATGCTCCAAGAGGGGAGACGGGCGCGTCCTTGGCGCAGCCGCAGCCGCCGTAGAGCACCAGGCTGTAGGAGTCCAGCTCGAAGCCGCAGCGTTTGGCGATCTTCCTGACCAGTTGCGCCATGGCGGCATCGCTGGATTCCTGGATCTGTCCGCAGCGCGTGCACACCAGGTGGTCGTGGTGCCCTTTGTCGTTGAGCTCGAACACGGTGGTGTGCGTATCGAGCTGGGTCCGTTTGAGCAGGCCGGCGTGCTCGAGTTGCGTGATCACGCGATACACGGTGGCCAGGCCGATGCTGCTCCGGTCCGAAACGAGGCTGCGATGGATATCCGCCGCGCTCATGTGCTGGTCGGCCTGCTGATAGAAGATGTCCAGGATCTTCAAACGCGGGAAAGTGGCCTTGATGCCGGCGTCGCGCAGCTTGGTGTGGTCCATGAAATTTCTCCGTACGGGGCTGATGCCCCATTGATGAGAATGATGTCCATTTTCAACTGGACCCGCTAACGGGAACCCGTCAACCTGTATCGCAAACCTGCCAACCATGCTTCACGTGGCCGTTGCCCCTGTGATGCCCATGCCAACCGATCCGTGTCTGCAGGATCTTGCCCACACGCTGCTGGACACCCCGGACGACACCGCGGGCATCGATGAGTGGGCGCAAGGATTGAATATGTCGTCGCGCGCCCTGATGCGCCGGTTTCGCCAGGAAACGGCGTGAACCTAGGGGGGAGTGCGTCAGCGGGCCCGCCTGTTGCGGGCGCTGGAAATGCTAAGCCGTGGCGGCTCAGTGACCGAAGCGGTGCTGTCGGTGGGCTACGAACGCACCTGCGCGTTCATCGGAAGCTTTCGCGCGGCCTTCGGCATAACTCCCACCCGCTATCTGGCGGGCCGCGCCTAGCAGGGAGCGCGCCGCACGCCGCCGCGCGTCAGGCCGCGGCCGGCTGGTCGGGATGCATGGGGCCCTGCGGGTCGTTCTCGGCATCGGGCCGGGGCGGCACGGCGGGCAGGCCCAGTCCCAGGCGCAGCCGCTGGCAGTCGGGATTAGGCGAACCGTCGGGCATCCAGATGTCGAATTCGCGACAGGGAGTGGGGCGGTTTTCGTAGATGGCGCAGTGGATGCCGGGCTGGCCCAGTTCGCCGCGCAGCGAGATGCAGCGCCCGCCGCCCATTTCCGTGCCCTTCATGCAGGCTCGCAACGGGCTCATCTGGGTGACGAGGTCCAGGGGCACGTGCCCGCCGTTTTCCCCCGCCAGTTCGCCGCAGTAGAACGACACCCTGAAATGCGAACAGCATGCCCCGCAGTCCAGGCAGGGATTGGCGGCCGGGTCGTCGCCGGCCAGGACGGCGGGCGATACGAAGGTAAGAAGGGAAGTTTCTAGCAGGGACATGAGGCGGAAGTCCGTAAGCCTGTCCGCTCCCCGCAATGGCGCAAACCGGGCCTGGGTCCGGCAGCCCGCCGTGCTGATCCGGGGCGCGCGCGGTCAGGGCCGGCGCGGGATCAAGGCCGGAAATATTAGCTGGATTTGAACCGCGGCTGCTACGACTTTTTTCAGGGACGTTGCTGGAGTAGCATCGGTAACCCGATAGCCGCCAGGAGCCTTTCCTTGAATGCCAGAACCGATTTCCCCGATGGCCTTGCCCGCTGCGGCTGGGTGGATACCTCCGCCGAATACATGGCGTACCACGATGCCGAATGGGGATGCCCCGTCAGCGACGACCGCGCGCTGTTCGAGCAGCTCTGCCTGGAAGGTTTTCAATCGGGCCTGAGCTGGCGCACCATCCTGTCCAAGCGCGAGGCCTTCCGCCGGGGCTTTGCCAACTTCGAGCCCGCCAAGGTGGCCCGTTACGGCGAAAAGGAAGTCACGGCGCTATTGGCCGATGCGGGCATCGTGCGCCACCGGGGCAAGATCGAAGCCATGATCAACAATGCCGCCCGCGCGCTGGAAATGATCGAGCGCGAGGGGTCGCTGGCGGCGTACTTCTGGCGTTTCGAGGCGCCGCCGGGGGCGCCGTCCACCTATGGCGCTTCGACCTCCGAACACTCCGAAGCCTTGTCCAAGGCGCTGAAGAAGCTGGGCTGGAAGTTTGTCGGGCCCACCACGGTCTACGCCTTCATGCAGGCCGTGGGCATGGTCAACGATCACAGCCCTGATTGCCATTGCCACCCCATCAGCGAAAAAAAGCGCCTGCTTCATGCGGCGGGGCGGTCTTCCGCGGCAGTCAGCACGGGCGCGGGCCCTGGCAGGCAATAGCGGCCTTCCCGGTAGGCCCAACTGGGCCACAGCGCATGGGCAAGCGCCTCGGTGGCCAGGCCGGCGTCGAGCGGCACGGGCACGTAATCCTCCGGCGCGGTGTAGCGGTATTGCACCGGCGTCTTGTTGGGCGCCAGCACGAGCAGATCGTTTTCCTTCAGATAGCCGTAGGTATTGTCGTACTGCATGATGGCCCGGCCGGGCGTGCTGCGCGTCAGGTCGTGCCCGATCATCGGATGTTCGGTATCCACCCCGATCAGCGACAGCAGGGTCGGGGGCAGATCGATCTGGCTGATGAGGCGGTCGTCGCGCCGCGCCGCAACGCCGGCGCCCAGGATCACGGCGGGAATATGGAAGTGGCGCACCGGCACCAGGCTGGCGCCGAACACGCGGGAATCGTGGTCGGCCGCCACCAGGAAGACGGTGTTTTCCCAGTAGGGCGAGGCCTTGGCGCGTTCGAAGAACCGGCCCAGGGCCCAGTCCGCGTAACGCACGGTGTTCTCCACCGTGGCGGGGTTGCCGTCGGTCTGGATGCGGCCCGCCGGATACTCCCAGGGGGAGTGGTTGGACACGCTGAAGGCCAGCGTGAAGGTGGGCTGGTCGCCGTCTTCGCGCAGCAGGCGGTCCAACTGGTTGAACATGTCTTCGTCCGATGCGCCCCAGGTGCCGACGAAAGCCGGATCGACGAAGTCGGCGCGGTCCACGATCTGCTTGAAACCGTTGCCCAGGAAGAAGCCCTTCATGTTGTCGAAGTGCGACTCTCCGCCGTAGATGAAGCGCGAATGGTAACCATGGCGGCCCAGCAGGTCCGCCAGCGAAAAGAAACCGCGCTGCGACCGGGGCAGCTTCAGCACCGCTTGCGCGGGGGTCGGCAGAAAGCCGGTGACCACGGCCTCCAGGCCCCGCACCGAGCGGGTGCCGGTGGCGTACGCGCGCGTGAAGTTCCAGGCCTCGCGGGCCAGCGCGTCCAGTTCAGGCGTCAGGTCGGCGCCGCCCAGGCCGGCGCTGTACTGCGCGCCCAGGCTTTCTTCCAGGATGATCACCAGATTGAGCGGGCGCGGCGTCTTGCGCGTCGCCGGCTGGCGATGCAGGCTGGGGTATTGCGGGTCGGCGGGCGGATTGGGCAGGCCGGACCGGGCCAGCACCAGGTCGTGCATCTTGTCGTCGTCCATGCCGCCGTACACCGCGGACGCCGATTTTTCATTCTTCATGCTGTAGACCGCATAGAAGACGTTGTAGAGCGAATTCAGCGCCAGCGTATTGAGCATGCCATCCGAGGAATAGGCGACCGTGGACGGGTTGATGGGACGGTGGCCCAGCGTGCCCCGGATGGCCAGGATGACCACCGCCAGGATCGCCACGCTGGCGATGGGCATCTGCCACCAGCTCAATTGCGCATCGGGCCGCGCGTGGCCCAGCAGGGCGTAGGCGCCCCAGGCGATCAGCGCCAGGACACCCAACCCCCCCAGCAGCGCCGCCTTGTAGCCGCGCCAAAGCATGCCGGAGACTTCCCGGGGGTGCTTCAGATATTCGACAAACAGCCGGTTGGGACGGGAGTCGTATTCCACGATGAAGGGCGGCGTTGCGACTTCCATGAATGCCAGCAGCACGAACGCAGCCAGATACCAGGCGGCTGTCACGGAGGCGGCCGCGGGAAAGTGGCCCAACAGCGGCGACAGCACGGCGGGCAGCGCCGCCAGCACCGCGATCTGGTGCGCGTCGATGCGCAGCCCTCTGAGCAGCAGGGGGGCCAGGCCGCCGGCGTTGCGCACGCGCTGCCACTGCCATACGGCAAGCGCCAGGCGGCTGAGCGTCAGCAGCGCAAACGCCGCCAACACGAAAATCAAGGTCGAGTGCCGCATCGGGCCTCCAGGTTAAGTCTGCCATCCGCACCGGTCAGGGGGACGCGGAATCGTCATCCAGCCATTGGAGCCGCGTCGGCGTCGAATGTTCGATGAATGCGGGCATTTCGGCCATTTCCGGCCGCTCGGACTCATCTCGTTTTGTAACGGCGCATGCGGGGTCAGGCACGCTTCGTGCTGGCCAATCCGCCGGGTGCGCGTGTCGCACGGCGCCGTCCGGTCAGGCTGGCGCGGAAAGATCCGCACACATTATGGGGCCGGCAAGCCCAACCCGCGCGGCGCGCCGCGATACCCTTGGGCGATAGACCAAGATCGGCATCGCGCCGGCGGCAATACCAAGGATAGTAACCATGACGCGTACAAGAAAAATAGCGATCGGGATAGTCGGGGGCGTCGCCCTCCTGGTGGTGGTGCTGGCGGTGGCGCTGGCCACTTTTGACTGGAACCGCGCCAAGCCCATGATCAACGAACGGGCCAGCGCCGCCATCGGACGTCCCTTCGCCATCAACGGTGACCTGAGCGTGGAATGGACGCGCGAAACCGGCGAAGGCGGCTGGCGTGCTTGGGTGCCGTGGCCGCGCGTGATCGCCAACGATATTTCGGTGGGCAATGCGCCGTGGGCAAAGGCGCCTCATTTCGCGACCTTGAAGCGCGGCGAGTTCAGCATCGCGCTGCTGCCGCTGCTGCGCCAGCGTGTGGTGATCCGCCGGATTCAACTGACGGAACCGGCCGCGGACCTGGAGCGGCTGGCTGATGGCCGGGCCAATTGGGTGTTTACGCTGCCGGATACCGGTGAACCATCGCCCTGGGTGCTGGATATCAACGAGATCGGCTTCGACAAGGGGCGCGTGGGGCTGGTGGACGGGGTCCTCAAGGCGGACTTGACGGTAGTGGTGGATCCGCTGGGCAAGCCGGTGCCGTTCGCGGACGTGGCCGGAGCAGCCTTCGTGGCGGAAGACGGATCGGCTCCGGCGCCCCGTGATTATGTCTTTGGCTGGAAAGTGGACGGCAAGTACAAGGGACTTGTCACCAAGGGCGAAGGCAAGGTCGGGGGCATGCTTGCCCTGCAAGACGCCCGGCAGCCGTTTCCCTTGCAGGCCGACGTCGCCATCGGCGGCACGAAAGCCTCGGTCGCGGGCACCCTGACCGACCCGGTCAACCTGGGGGCGCTCGACCTGCGCCTGAAGCTATCCGGCGCGTCGATGTCCCAGCTTTATCCCTTGACCGGCGTGACCTTGCCGGATACGCCGCCGTACGCCACGGACGGGCATCTTGTGGCCAGGCTGCAGGATCCCGGCGGCGCCAAGTTCGAATACAAGGGCTTTAACGGCAAGGTCGGCGATAGCGACCTGCATGGCGATGTCAGTTTCGCGCTGGGGACGCCGCGGCCCAAGCTGAGCGGCAAGCTGTCTTCCAAGCTGTTGCGCATGGCGGATCTGGGGCCCTTGATCGGCGTCCCTTCCGGCGGATCGCCCGCGGCCGCGGACAAGTCCAAGGATGCGCCGGCCAAGGCCAAGGGCGGCAAGGTCCTGCCCACGCAAGCCTTCCGCACGGACCGGTGGCGCGACATGGATGCCGATGTCGCCCTGGACGCCGCCCGTATCATTCATGACAGCAAGCTGCCCCTGTCGGACCTGTCCGTGCATGTGGTGCTGCAGGACGGAAAGCTCACGCTGGATCCCCTGCGCTTTGGCATGGCCGGCGGGACCATGAACGCCACGGCGCGCCTGGATGGCTCCGCCGCGCAACTGACCGGCCGTGTCGAGATGCATGCGCGCCGCCTGAGGCTCAAGCAGCTTTTCCCGGCCACCGAGGCCATGCAGAAGACCCTGGGCGAACTGAACGGAGACCTGGCCGTGAGCGGCACGGGCAACTCGGTCGCCGCCTTGCTCGGCTCGGCGACGGGCGACGTGAAAATGCTGGTGAACGATGGCGTGATCAGCCGCAGCCTGATGGAGATCGCCGGGTTGAATGTCGGCAACTACGTCGTCTCCAAGCTGTTCGGCGATGACGAGGTGAAGATCAATTGCGGCGCGGCGGACCTTGAGATGAAACGCGGCGTGATGACGCCGCGCGTGTTTGTCTTCGATACCGAAAATGCGCTGATCACCATCACCGGCTCGGCCGATTTCAAGAACGAGACGATCGACATGGACATCACGCCCGACAGCAAGGGCTTCCGCATCTTTTCGCTACGGTCGCCGCTGTATGTCCGCGGCACCTTCGGTTCTCCCGACGTGGGCGTGCATGTGGGGCCGCTGGCTGCGCGAGGCGCGGGCATGGTCGCCCTGGGCGTGCTGCTGACGCCGGCCGCCGGGCTGCTGGCGCTGATCGCGCCCAGCACCACCGACGAAAATGCGTGCGGCCCGTTGCTGGAGCAGATGCGCAAGCCTCCCAAGGCGCCGGCCCCGCCCAAGGGGAAGTGAAGGTTCAGGGCGTGGACACCAGCCGCGAGCCTTCCTTGGCGGCGTCGTCCGCCACGCAGACGGCGTCGCGGCCGTGGTTCTTGGCGTAATAGAGCGTCTGGTCCGCGCGCTTGAAGACCGCCTCCAGGGTTGCGCCATGCTCGGGGTAATGCGCCACTCCCGCCGAGATGGTGATGGGCGCGGGGGCCTCCCGCGCGGCCAGGCGATTGCGCAGCCGCTGCGCAATCGCGATGGCCGCCGCCATTGACGCGCCGGGCAGCAGCATGACGAATTCTTCACCGCCCGCGCGAGCCAGCGTATCGCCGCTGCGCGAGCCTTCGCGCATGATGTTCGCCAGCGCCTGCAGGGCCTGGTCGCCCGCGGCATGGCCGTAGCGGTCGTTGATGCTCTTGAAATGGTCGATGTCGATGGCCACCACAGCGGCGGGCGCCGATTCTGCCTGCAGGAGCGCCAGCGCTTCGTCCAGGCCGCGCCGGTTCAGCAGCCCGGTCAAGGTATCCGTCGTGGTCTCGCGGCGCAGGTCGCTGAGCTTGTGGTGTATCAATGACAGCCCGATCAGCAGCGCGCGCTTGAGTTGGGCGGCTTCGAAATACCAGGAGCGCACGTCGCGGATGCGGTCGACCGAATCAGGATCCTGTATGCGCTCGGCGATGCCCGCCATCTCGCCGAGCGGCCGCGCGATCCAGCGCGACAACAGCCAGATCAATGCCACCGAGAGCAGAAGCAGGGGCAGGGTGTTGCGGGCGGTGGCCATGAGCAGGTCGCCCAAGGGCCGCAGGGTGCTGGCGACCGGGCGCTGCGCGATGATGCTCCAGCCGGTGCTGGGCACGGGCGCGTAGCCTGCAAGCATGTCGCGGCCCTGGTCGTCGATGAAGCGCCTTTGGCCGGTCTCGCCGCGTCGCGCCGACGCGAAGACATCGTTGTCGGGCGCGGTCTTGCCGAGCTGGCTGCGGTCGGGGTGATAGATCAGCGTGCCCTTGCGGTCCACGACATAGAGAAAGGAGTCGTCACGGTAGAAATGCTGGGCGAGCAGACGGTCCAGCATATTGTCTTCGTGCAGATAGAGCGAACCGGCGATGAATCCCAGATAGCGGTAGTCTCGCGAAAAAATCGGTTGCGTGTAGAGGATCTGCCAGCGGCCGTTGCGGGCCTGGAAGGGTTCGCTGATCGTTGGCCGCCGGGCCGTCAGCGCCTCGTTGACGGCGTCGCTGATCAGTTGCTGTCCCAGCAACTGCGGGTACGAAGACGACACCGCCAGCACCTTGCCTTGCGGCGATGCCACGAAGCTGGAATTGAAATGGCCAAGTTGCTGCTCCTGCCGCCGCGTTTCGTCGGCCATCTGCCCGGGGTTCGCTTCCATGTCGGCCAGCATATCGGCGCTGTAGGAAAGATAGCGCCGGATATCGTTCAGGAGGGCGTCGGTGGTGACGGCAAGCTTGGACGCATAGATGCGGTTCGCCTCGAGCGCGTTGTGCAGGAGCAGGGCGCGCTGCACCAGGTAGCTGGCATGCAGGCCGCCAGCCAGGACCAGGATGACCGACAGCAGACTGATCCACAGGATGAGGCGCCGTAGGTCGATGCGAAACATGGGGGCATCCGTCAGGAGCGGGCGCGGCCGGGAGGTGCGCCGGATGATGGCGGCGGGCTGTCCGCGGTCAGGGCGTCCCATGCGCACATCGCCTGCCGCGCCACGGCTTGCAAGGTCTTGCGGGTGGCCCCGTCGCGGGCCTGGATCGACATGCCGTGCAGCACGGTCGCATAAAACGCGGCAAGGCTTTTGAGGTCGGCGCCGGCGGGCAGTTCGCCTTGCGAGGCGCCCGCGTGCAGACGGGCGAGAATGCGGCTTTGCATTTCCCGGCGGTGGTCCCCGAGAAAATCGCCCACGCTGGCGTGGTTCACGCTGCCGGCCGGAGCGCCCAACACGATCATGCAGCCGGGCGGCGCACCGGGCGCCGTGAAGCGTTCGGCGGACGCAAGCAGCATGGCCTGGATGGCATCGCGCGCGGAGGGCCCCGCCAACAGCGCGCGTCTTGCCGAGCCGCCTTCGGTGTCGCGGTAGAGCTCGACGGCTTCGCGGAACAGGCTTTCCTTCGAGCCGAAGGCGCCATAGAGACTGGGCGAGTTGATGCCCATCGCCACCGTCAGATCGGTTAGCGATGCTCCTTCATATCCCTTCGACCAGAAGACTTCCATGGCCTTTTGCAAGGCCTGGGCCCGGTCGAAGCTCCGGGGGCGCCCACGTTCTGCCATAAACGCGATTTTAAACTCGGGGCGTATTTTGTGTTGATCGATAAAAAATAGATTGACGATCCCACCGAAAGACGGCGATCATATTTGTAATGATCACTACAAATTAAGGACGAACAATGCGGAACCTGACTGGAAAAGTGGCTTTCGTGACGGGCGGAAGCCGTGGCATCGGCGCGGCCATCGTGCGCCGCCTCGCTGCCGAGGGCGCGGACGTGGCCTTTACCTATGTGAGCGCGTCGTCCGCGGCCGGCGCGCAGGCGCTGGCGCAAGACCTGGCTGCGCAGGGGCGCCGGGCGCGCGCCATTCAGGCCGATTCCGCGGATGCGCAAGCGGTCAAGCGGGCGGTTGAAGAGGCGATCGCCGAACTCGGCCCGGTGGATATCCTGGTCAACAATGCCGGCATATTCCTGGCCGGCCCCATCGGCGAAGCGACTCTGCAGGACTACGAGCGGACGATGGACATCAATGTGCGTGCGCCTTTCGTCGCCATCCAGGCGGCACAGGCCGCCATGCCGGATGGCGGCCGCATCATCAACATCGGCAGTTGCCTCGCGGCCCGTGCCGGCCGCGCGGGCGTGGCGCTTTATGCTGCGAGCAAGTCCGCGCTGGTGGGGTTGACTCAAGGCCTGGCGCGCGACCTGGGCGCGCGCGGCATCACCGCGAACGTGGTGCACCCCGGCCCGATCGATACCGACATGAATCCTGCCGCCGGCGATAGCGCGCCCGATCTGGTGGCGGTGCTGTCGCTGCCGCACTATGGAGAAACACGCGACATCGCCGGCATGGTGGCGTTTCTGGCGGGTCCGGACGGACGCTACGTCACCGGCGCAAGTCTCGCGGTGGACGGCGGATACGCGGCCTGATGCGGCGCGCTTCAAAAGTATTTGCGGGCCGACTTGCACAAACCAAAAAAGCTACATATAATCTTCCTTCTTCGCAGTACACACATCAACGAATCACAGCGGAAACGCAGCGGCGGCAACGCCACAATGTGAGCCGGAACTGAGTGAATTGCAGGGCTGTTAGCTCAGTTGGTAGAGCAGCGGACTCTTAATCCGTAGGTCGAGTGTTCGAGCCACTCACAGCCCACCAGAATTCTCTAGTAGTATCAAGCGCTTAGCCCACCGGAAACGGTGGGCTTTTTGCTTTCTGGGAATTTTGACCGCACTTCTAACGCACTTCGGTGTTTTGGCGGACTGTGGCAGTGATCTTCGAGCGCTGTTACAGAAAAGATTTCTGCCTCCATTTGCTGGTGGTTTTCGGCGAAACGGAGCCCAGCGAAGCGAGAGCCCACTCGCGTTGGCGCCTATACCTCAATCCAAAAATTGTGAGATAGGCATCATGGCTAACATTCAGAAGCGCGGTGAGTACCAGTACCAAGCAGACATTCGTCGTAAAGGCTTCCCGCGGCAAACCCAGACGTTCTTGACCAAAGACGACGCCGAACGGTGGGTGCGAAAGCACGAAGGGCAAATGGACGAGGGGAAGTTCAGAGACCTGCGCCCAGTCGCGAAACTAACCCTCGGCGATGCCTTGGACCGCTACATGGACGAAGTCGTCCCGACCAAGGCCGTAGGCGGGCAGCGTAACGAGCGCAATCGAATTCGACTGCTGAAGAAGCATCCACTGGCCAGGCGTGAGCTGAGCACCCTTCAGTCCTCTGACTTTGCCAAGTACCGCAATGAGCGGACCGCACAAGTAGGTAGCGCTAACACCGTGCGGCTGGAGCTGGCGCTGCTCTCGCACCTGTACACGATTGGCAAGAAGGAGTGGAACTGGCCACTCGACAATCCCTTGACGGACGTGAGGCGGCCGTCGGCGCCCGAGGGCCGTGAGCGTCGGCTTCGTGGGGATGAAGAGGCCCGGCTCCTTTCGGGGGTAAGCGACGAGCGCGTTCGGCAACCCGTCTGGCTGGAAGCATGCATTCGACTCTCGCTGGCCACGGGTTTGCGTGCCGGTGAGCTCCTGACTCTCGAGTGGTCACAGGTTGATCTGAAAGGCGGCGTCATGAACCTGACAAAGGCCCGCAATGGCAGCAAGCGATCAGTGGGCTTGAACCTCGAGGCTGTACGCGTCCTTCAGTGCCTTCCTCGTTCGACCGAGAAGGTCATCAAGGGCTATCACGAGACCGGCAAGCTGGATTGCGATTTCAAGGCAGCCTGCGTTGCTGCTGGTTTGCTTGATTTGCACTTTCACGATCTTCGTCACGAAGCGGCGACTCGCTTGGCTCCGCACATGATGCCGCAGGAGCTGGCCAAGATCATGGGCTGGAAGACCTTGCAGATGGCCATGCGCTATTACAACCCTTCGCCTAGCGAATTGGCCGCAAGGGTGAGGGCTGTGGAGGCTGCGCGCAGTGGAGGGAGTACCGAGCCAGAGGCCTCGTCGGGCAAACATATCGTCGTCGCTGCTCCTTCCTCCGACTCCTACGACGGTTCGTCCGCACTGCTCGACCATGGTGCCGTCGCGACATGCGACAACGTAATCCGGGTCGAGTTTGCTCGACGTGGCACGGTCTCAACGCGGACAGCGCAAGCCGCCTGATCGACTTTTTGGCGATGATCAAAGCCCAAGCTAGACCAGCTTGGGCTTTGATCTCGGAATTGAAAGCTGTCTACCGCGCAAGTAGCGAGCTCTCCTTCGATTAGTTGACAGCGTTATCGGCCCGCGGGTCGGGGCAACACAGCCGACGCGCTAACGAATCAGATTTCTTCGTCGAGAGGGCTTTGCCGGTCTCGTTTCGAAACGAAGGCCGGCCTTTGAACGTGGATCATCGTGCCCTTAGATAGATCAAACCTGCACTTCCAACCAGTGGCATCTGTCAAAGCTTCCAACGCGAGTTTCAGCTTTTGCGCCCAGGCAGCAGCTCTCATGTTTTCGCACCCCGAAAGCCGTTGCAGTGTGGCTGAGGCGAGCGGTAGCGGATTTCTATGTGTCGAGTAGAAGGTGTGTAGCCAAAGCCCCAGCGCTGAATCTCTCAGCTTGCGTCGTTGATCCAAATTGACGAGCGTATAACCTGCTGTGTACGCAGAGAGCAGGTTGGTATCAACGCTCAAAACGATGCGTGTTGATGACCCATTGACGGCTTCATCAAGGTTGATCAGGTTGCTCTCCCATTTGAATCCGCTGTCGTGCACGACGCTCACACGCGCAGCGGCCAGGCCTTGCAAACTCGTCCGCAGGGCCTGACGGTTCTTTCTGTCGCAGGTCTTATCCAGCCGCTTCAGCAGGCCGTTGGCAGAAACGTCAATGGGAATGCGAGGTGCATTTGGTTGGTGGGTGGCCAGGAAGGCAATTCTGAGCAGCTCCATCCACAGGGTCGCTTCAGCTTGGGTTAACTGCATGCCGTCTTGCTGAAAGATTTGGTAGCCGCGGACCGATTGCAGGAGTGAGTTCTCAGTGAACGCTCGCCGATTCTTCAAATTCGCAGGCTGGCCTGCAAATATCGCTGAACGAGCCAGAACGTTTGGGATCGCCGCCCGAACATTTCCTGGTCTCACGTTTGGAGTTAACCAAATATCCTGCGTCCGGGGTTGATTGGGTCGATTACTCATGACTCGCGCACTAAGAGTTTTATTGAGTATGTATAGCTTCGCAAGGGGGCCATGCCGCTTGCCTGATCTACGGAAATCCGGGTTTTTTTTGACTGGGAGTAGCAATAGAGATGCCGCCCGGGGGGATCGGATTGGCTCAGACGCGGGTCAGCATGCCTACGAGCAGAGATAAGGGGCGGAGGGGGGGCAGAATGCCTAAGCTGGGGGGCCAGATTGCGTCCGGCGAGCGGGGCTGTTCGATCTACTCGGAAAATCTCCTTGTGATTCATGCCTGTTTTCGAGAGTCAGCCACCGTCCTCGTTACTCCTAACTAAAAGAGTTCTTTAACTAAAAGATCCATCTCCCCTGGATGGACGATTTGCGTCATGCAGGCGCTGTCCTGTGGTGAAAGGTACCTTGCTAGGTTTCGAGATGGGATGCTCGAACTTCTGGTTAGCCGTGTGAAAAAACTGGCTGACCAGATGGGTGAGGTGGTAGCGCAGACTATTGAGATTGGGCGTCGCTGACTATGCGGCTCAGCGCGTGTTTGATAAACTGGCCTATCGCTGAATTCGACGATAAGTCCGGCCGGGGTGACATTACGGGCGAGGCTTGGGAGCAGAACTGGAGTCACTCAGCATCGCTGTCCAGTTGAGCGGGGTGCCTCAAAGTGAGGCGCAATTTGCAAATTGCATTTTGCGGGCGCCGTTCCGATGAGCTAACAGGGCCCATGCATAGCGTGGGCCTTTCTTTTGGGTGGTGAAAGTTCAGGCCCGCTTCGGCTTATGGGGCCTCGCTACTGAAAGCGCTGCATCGCGTGCTTCCTCCGACGTCAGTAGGCAGACAGCCAAGTTTCAATGCCTTGGTTTGATCGGATTTCGGCAAGCGCTTGAGTGATGCACGAACCATAACAGGTAACAGCTCTTCCCTCGTCGTTCAGCTCCTCGCCGGAGCAGATTAGTCAGAACTATTTACGTCGTCCGCTTCCAGCCTATTGTGGCCACTCGAAGTTTGTTTGCGAGCGACTAATACGCGGTGAGTGCGATCCTTTGCACTCAGGTGTAGAGCCCTAGTTTTATGGGACTGTATCGGTCATTGCGATTCCCGCTACACGCGCGACCTCGATAAGTGTTTGGCAGTTGCGCTGAATAGTTGAATGTCGCCAAGCCACAATTCAGGCCGGCCATTCGGCGTTTTCAACGAACCTATTCAGTGACTTCAATGCGGTCGCTGTGGGGCGACCAGTTATGCTATCTTGTTACAAAATTTCTCATATCTTTAGATCGCATTGCTGCCGGGGGCTAATCATGGTCCGGTGACTTTGAGTGTGCCCTATGAGGTTGCTCGTCGGCAGCGGATATGCACGATAGCTATTGGAGGCTACCTCGATGAAGTGGATTACTGCGCTTGATCTGGACCAGTGGGCAGACACCATACCGGCACGGGTGGAATTCCCAGGCCTAATCGCCGATCTGATTCGCGCCTCGGTGACCGACATATCCAGTTTCCGATTTCCACGGGGTGATAAGGGGCAGGTCCGTGGCTTCGATGGGGTGCTGGACGCGGACAGCAACTACACTTTCATCCCCGACGGCGAATCTGTGTGGGAGTTCGGCGTCACCGAAGGTGGGGCAGCGAAGGCGAACGACGACTACAAGAAGCGCACAGGGCAGGTCGACCTAGACATGCGTAAGCACACCACTTTTGTGTTCGTGTCGCCTAGAACCTGGGATAGCAGCAAAGGCGTGAAGCGGGAGGACTGGATCGCCGAAAAAAAAGCGCTCGCTGAGTGGAAGGACGTCTGCTACATCGACGGGGTGATGCTTGAGGAATGGCTAGACGATTGTCCGGCCGTTGCGGCGCGATATGCCACAGCCCATCTTAACAAGATGCCTCAAATTGGGGTGCGAAGCACAGATGAGTTTTGGAACGAATTCTCCACCAGATTCGCACCTCAGTTGGTTGAGCAGGTCTTGCTGGCGGGCCGTGAAGATCAGGCGAAGGACCTAGTCCAACAATTGGTCGCTGGCCCGAGCAGACTACTTTACGCGGCTGATGCGCCTGATGAGGTCGTCGTGTTTGCTATCGCGGCTATTCGGAATGCTGAACCTGCCGTGAGGGTATTTCTCGAATCCAAGACAATCGTGGTGGACACCGAGCACGCTGCACGCCAGCTTTCGAATAAAAGCGGTTTGGTTTTCCTTTTGAAAGGTCAGGGCCGAGATTTCGTTGGTTTGTTGTCACAGCGTGGACCTACAGTTGTGAGTGCTGGAGCCGATGAAAGGCGTCCTAATCATGTCTTGCTCAATCGCCCTCTTAGTTCACAGCTTGCCAAGGCGTTTGTGGAGATGGGCTACCCGGAGCACGAGTGCTATGACTTGGCGAGGCGTTGTGGACGTAGCCTTGCCGTCCTGGCTAGGCTTATTCCGAGTGGGAACGCGACAAGGCCCGCGTGGCTGGAGCGCGGAGAGCAGCTATTACCAGCTCTTCTTGCCGGTGCGTGGCAATCGTCGACCAAGCCCGACACCGACGTGCTGAGTGCCTTGGCAGATAACGTCGATTACGAAACGATTGAAAGTCCACTGCGCCGACTATCAAGGCTACAAGACCCGCCGGTGGACCGCGTCGGAGATGTGTGGGCAATGCGTGCATCTGTCGATGCATTTATTCACCTAGCGCCACTTCTGGGGCCCCGGCATCTAGAGCGCTTCGCGGCAGTGGCGAAAGCAGTTTTTTCCCGCATAGGTAACCCACCAAAAGCTGATGAGATATTTAGACCATCGTCGGACCGAGAAGAGAGGCACAGCGATTGGCTGAGAGATGGCTTGATGACTACGTTGCTGCATATGGCGGTGCTGCATGAGCAAGCTGATTTCATAGTCCCTGGTAGTACTCCTGCCGAATTTGTTAATGGTATCGTGCGCGGACTTCCTGGCCTATCGCAGAATCATCGCTTATTGGTCGCGCTGCAAGATCAACTGGCGCTTCTCGCAGAGGCCGCTCCGATCCCTTTCCTTGAAGCCCTCGAGCATCTGCTCGAGGGCGACGCCTCGAGCATTAAACCCATCTTTGAAGAGTTCGAAGGATTCATTACTTCGCGCGCTTATCATCATGGTGTGCTCTGGGCTCTTGAAGTCGTGGCGTGGGACCCAGGACTTCTTCTGCGGGCGGCAATGTGCCTAGCTCGGCTGGCTGCTATTGATACGGGAGGAAAGGATAGCAATCGCCCCATAAACAGCCTGCGGGAAATACTCTTGCCGTGGTCGCCAAACACTACCGCAAATACTGCCGAGCGGATTGGGGTGTTGAAGAGTGTTGTTCAGACCGTTCCCGATATAGCGTGGGAGCTACTCACCAAACTTCTACCCAGGGCCCACGATTCGTCGGACGCAACCCAGAAGCCACGGTTCCGTGAATTCGGCGATGGGAGACAAGAGGTTTTGACATTCGGGCTGGTGTGGAGGAGCCAGACGGAGGTTGTCAGGCTCGCACTCGACCATGTCGGTCATGACCCAGACAGGTGGGCTACGCTCATTGATGAGCTTCACCATTTCCCGGAACTGGCATTTCTTGAGAGTGTTGAAGCGCTTCGCATGGAAATGGTGACCTCTCACAAGGATAGCCTCGCGATTTGGGAGCACCTTCGGAAGGTCGTAAGCCGGCACAAAACCTACGCAGACACCGATTGGGCGCTGCGCGAAAAAGGCCTGGCGCTTCTCGAGGAGCTTGTCATGCGGCATGCGCCGAAGGATCCGGTGTCTCTCGTGTGCTGGCTGTTCGACGACTGGATCCCTGACGTGCCAGGAAAGGCGGATTCGGATGATCCGATGGCGGCCGTCGAAGAGGCACGTGCCAAGGGCATCGCTGAGGTCTACAACGCGAAGGGTATGGGAGGACTTATAGATCTTGCAGGAAAGGCGAAGCTCTCGGACCAAGTGGCCAGCTCTCTCAAGACTCTAAATCTGGACAAGGAAGAACTGGTAGGTGTGTTGCGCCAAGCGCTGCATAATGGGGAGGAGCTCAACTCGTTCGCTTCAGCTGTAGTAGCGGATGTTGTCTATCGCTTTGGTGAAGATGGTAAAGCCAGCGTGCGTTCGGAGCTGCAGGCTTGCGGTCTTGAGAAAGATCGAACAGCCCGACTTCTTGTGGCACTTCCAGATAAAAAACAGACGTGGTCCTTCGTCGCGACCCTCGGGGAAGAAGTCGAGGATGCGTATTGGCGTAGCAAGCCCGCCTTTCTCATTGACGGTAGCGCAGACGAACTGTTTGAAGCGATTGGCAACTACACACGTCGGGACCGCTTCCTGGCTGCTTTAAATGGGTCAAGCCGACGGCTGAAGGACTTGCCGACTGTCTTTTTAATGGAGCTGCTTAGCAAGGCTATACCCGAAATTAATGCTATGGCGGGTTCCGGTGGCAGCATGACAACCTACCTCGTTGAACAAGCGTTTGACGAGTTGAGGCTGAGGGCCGACGAGCCCTTAGATAGCATTGCGCGACTCGAATTGGCGTACTTGCCCGTCTTTCGTACGCGGCAAAAGCCACTTGCGCTATACCGCCTGATGACAGAGCAGGCTGGCTTCTTCGTCGAGGTGGTGACTGCGGTGTTCAAGCCTGAGCATGGTGAAGCCGATCCTCTTAATGAAAGGGCTAAGCGGCTGGCATCCGCCGCATATCGGCTTCTCGAAGGCATCCACACACTTCCCGGGCAGGTTGACGACCTGATAGGCACGGAGAAGTTGCTCGCCTGGTGCCTGGAGGTACGGGAGCTCGCCACGGTAGCAGACCGTCTGACGATGGCGGAACAGCGTATTGGGCACATGTTTGCTCGAGCGCCTGCGGATCCCATGGACGGTGCATGGCCGCACGAAGCGGTTAGGAATGCGATTGAAAAGATGGCGTCCGAAAGTCTTGAGCGCGGGCTATCCGTCGCGCGTATCAACTTGCGCGGCGTCTACTCCAAGGCGATCGGGGAAGGCGGAAAACAGGAACGAGAACTTGCCGCTGAAGCGTTTGGGTGGGCAGAGGTTATGCCGGGGTTTCCTCGTACTGCGGCCATGCTGAGGCGGATTGCAGAGAACTGGCAAAGATACGCAGATCAGGCCGATTTGGAGGCGGAAGCGGACGCGCTGAAATGGTGAAGCTCGAATTCATCACTGAAAAATGACGGCTGTAAGGGCTAACAGGTCGTTCCAATGGGCGGCCTTGGTCACCGATTGACCCATAAGCTAGAGCTCATCAGGAGGCATTGAGGAGATTACGCTGCGAAGTTCCAGTAGTGCACGCGCGAGCCCCTGGTCAGCGGGTTCATAGGGATGTTCGAAACAACCGATCCTCACCCACTGAGAATGCTGCCCGGGATGGACATATCCTTCGAAGTCATCGACAAGAAGGCATTGCTGAACTGTTGAGCTAGGGATCCATGCCAAGTCCTTGGTAGTCCCTTTCCACCGCACGTATTCAATTTGTGCAAACCAGTCGGGTGCCAGGCCTTCATCAACGAGAAGTTCTGCGATTGGGCGAAACCTCGATTCGCTTACCGTCGTGTACATCACGATCCTCGGGAAAATCTCACGGCAATGAATCAGGAACTCGTTAAGCCCAGGTCGAGGGATTTGGCTGGCGGCGTTAGAAATTAACGTGCCTTCTAAGTCGAGAGCAAGGATATTGGGGCGAGGCATAGGTGAAGCCTGTGTCAAAAAGGGAAGGGTGGCAATGCTGATGACATGCTCCAGTGCTTGAAGCGGAGGCGGGCCGCGCCGGGACGACTTTGGAGATCATTCTTGGCCGCCATCCCCGCTGCCAGCCGGCACCGCGCTTTCACCTGTGGCAAGACGAGCTTCCAACGTGCCATCTGCACGTAGTTCGAATTGGAGCCTGTTGCCTGGCCTGAGAGACAGCTTCTCGCGGATGGCGCCGGGGATCGTCACCCTGCCTTTGGTGCTCAGCTTCGCTGAGATCTGCTCATCGGTCATGCCTTAGATGCATTCTCACGTCGCCGAAGCTCCAGCAGTTCCGAGCGCATTGAGTTTGCTGATCTGAGGAGGTTAATGACTGAGTTCCAGTATTCCGCGCCTAAGTCCCCGTCCTCGTGAGCGAGTCGCCAGAGTGTTCGAACTGCCTCGTTCAGGTCGATAGGTTGGTCAGAGTTATCGCCACCTGCGTTTGCCAGGGAAATGCGGCTTGAGTTTGAGGTCTCGATCATCTCCTTGCGTCCTGGCCAGCCTTGGGCGGATTCGGCTCGAGTGTTGAAGGACGCACTTTCGTTTGCTTCACGCGTCGAAAGAAGCGGAACAAACTTGTGCGGATGTAGAGGAAGCAGGCGTCGTAGTTCTGATGCCGACAGTCCATAGATGGGCCGCCACAGTCGGTAGATCACTTCATCATGGTCTTGGGCGACATATTGGAAGACAGGGCAGCTTGCCTCTAACGCGTCGTCGTCGCTGTCGTCTTCCGGCTCAAGCAAACCCAAGGCCTTCGTGCATTCGACGAGCAGGTCCCGCATTAGCAATCGACTTTCTCGTGGCAGATCTGCTCGTCGAAGAAGTTCCTCAGCCTCCACGCGATGATGGTCACTCTCGCCTAACACGATTCCGATGGCCATCATTGTGTGAAGGAGCCGTTTTGCCGGATCACCTAGGTCAGAGGTGTCAAGAGCGTTGGGGTGAAAGTAGATCATCTGGGGTCCGGGAAAATAGGCTCCAGCCTACTGGTCTCTACTTGGCATGGGGCCTTTATTGCTGGGGGCAATGGGATTGCGCTGACAGTAATGCCTCATCGTGCGCCACATCTAGCTATACGCCTGTGGGCATGTGCCCGTTCTATTAGGCAAGAATTATGGAGAAAGGAAATAAGGGCCTTCGGCTCCGGCACGCTTTGCGAGTTGCCATGCGTGAACGTTCGCATACTGTTTCGCAGCTGGCCGCTCACGTCGGGGTCAGTCAGAGCTACCTGTCTCAGTTGTTGAACGGCGATAAGGCGATGGATGCAGTGAGCGATCAACATTTGCGGCGGTTCGCGGCGTATCTCGGTATGCCGGCTATCGCTGGCTTTATGCTTGCCGGACGGCTTGAGCTGGCTGATTTCATCGAGGGGACACCTACGCTGGAGCAGCAGTTGGAGTCCGGACTTGGCGTAGTTTGCGTCAGTCCGTCGGCGGCCGAGGCAGGAATTGAGTTGGCCGACCTGGATCAGTTGTCTGTTCCGGTGAAGTCGCTCATCGTTTTGCTGCATCAGCGTGCTCAGGTCGAAGATATTCTCAGGCCGACGACTGCTTGGTGGTTGGCGCGGCACATCTTGATCCATGACTGATTGGTGACGAGCTCGGCCCCCACACTCGGTAGAGGTGGGGGCCTTTGCACGGCCATCGGTGGAGGCCGTGGGCTAAGCCGCAGCTATCTGCCCTCACATCCGACTGAAGGCGCTGTCGAGCAGCTCCGCCATTCGCGTAGACCCTTCGCCGCTGCGCAAGAAGGCATAGTGCTTCTCGACGGTGCCAACGCGATCGTTGAGTACAAGTGCGGCTGTTTTGAAATCGCCGCCGTCGGCTTTCAAGATGGATGTCGCAGCAAGATGACGAAACGCATGGGCGCCGAAGCCGTGGCAACTAGGCAGATAGTTGGCGGTCAATGTCTTGACTGTTGCGCCCATGTCGACCCAGGGCGTGTGCTTGGCGCCAGGCTTTTTCGATTTGCGCGTCAGAAACACCAGGTCAGTCGGTGCCACCATCAGGATAGGGCGGAGAGTGAACAGGTACTTCTCGATGTCGATCCAGGCTGACGCGTGCACAGGGCTGTCGTAAGGCACATCCTGAGCCGCGCCGTACCAGTTCTTGAACTTGTGCTTCGGGATTCTGATCCACCAGGATTTGTCGCTCTTCTGGTAAAGCTCACCTGTGTTGTCTGCTCGCCAAGTGAGATGAGCGAGGTTTCGGCGACGTAGCGGGTTGGATGCAAGGATCTTGATCAGCACCAAATCGCGAGCCCAGATGGCCTCTTTGCTAGGTGCCGCACCGACAGGCCGAGCTGCACGCATTCGTTGGATCATGTCTGCTATTGAATCCATGGGATTCTTCTGATCGATGAGGTGGCGGAGCGGCTCGAACGAGTCGCGTGAGACCTCGATTTCGTTGTAGTACGACGAGGCAAGCTGTTCGAGCAGATCGAACTGACGATCACACATGGCCTCCCACTTCTCCTTTCGATACCGCTTAGGCAGCGTGGCTTGCCATTCCGGATGCTGCCGCAGAAAGCCGAATCGCGGACGGACCAAGGCCGTCAGGAAGGCTAGCGCCTGGTTAGCCCCTTGATTACGTCGTCCTGAGCGTGCCTTGCGCCAGTCCAGATAGGGCTCGATGTAGTCAGGCACAGCAAGCCATGCCATGGATTGCGTCTCCGACGGATTCAGGCCCGCGCCACCTGCTTCGATGCTCATCTTGAGCCACCCCAGGTACATCGCAGTGTTTCCCCATCCGTAGCGGGCTGATGCCACCTCGCGTCCATCCAGGAACGCCCACCAGTTCGCATCCGTCGTTGCCGTCAGCGGGCACGGCGAGAACCGCCACCTTCCCCGCTTCGTGCGCTGAAGCCCGGCAGGCAATGCTGCCGCCGTCTTGTAGCGCATGAATTCGGTCCATTGGCGACGCAGGAGAGATCCAGGCGCCGGCTTCTCACCGTAGATCTGGCGCGTCAGGTCCCCCAGGATCGTGCGGTAGACGATTGGGGCTGGCGCCTTCCCTACGCGCGCCTGGCGCTGGCCGATCAGCCGCATGCCTGACAGCTGCACCAAGCTGTGCCTCTCAAGGCCGAAGAACGCTTCCAGCCGCAAAAGGTGATTCACGTTGTTCCCGCGGGGAATCTTTCCCTTGATCCAGCCGTACATCATGTCCCGAGGGATGCCGACTCGCTTGGCGACAGTGGCTGCGGCTCGGTTTTCCAGCAGTGTGGCCAGCGTCGACTGAAAGGGCGTGGCCTTGCCTTCATGCGCCGCTTGAATGGTGTCATGGGCGATCACCGCGTCCTTCCAGTGGCGGAATGCCGACTTGGTGTTAGACACGGCTCGGGCAGACTGCCCCAGCTCTTGCAAGCCCAGAAGGAATCGTTCGAGAGCGGCGCTGTGACCGGCTCGCATCTCGTCACCGACCACGTCGTCAATGTGGATGCCGTTCGCCTTGAGGAAGCCGCGCAACGCCGTCGCGCGGTTCGATGCCGTCTGTTCGTTGAGGCTCTCGCCGATCACTTGGCGTTGCTGATTGTCGAGGAGGGTTTGGTAAGTAAGTTGAGCCACGGCTCGTCTCCGAGCCCGCGCCTCCGTTGGTTTGGCCGCCTGCGAGTCAAGTAAAGGCGACGGGACGAAGTACCGGACGGTTCTGTAACCATCTGATAATTTGGAGTTTTTCCTGTTCACTGTTTCCCACCCTTGAAATTGGTGGGCGGTTGCAGAGCAGGTTGGTTCCAGTCCGAGGAAGGGCGGGCAGCAATGCCTCGCCGTGTGTATAGCGCGAGACACGGCAGATAGCAGTGCAAGAAGTGGAATTCGCTACTCTCTCTGCGAACATGACCTCCTGGAGGGCGATACCAACCCACTTCGACCGACATTGAGGTCGACTTTTCGCTGCCCTCCGAGCGCGTGATTCGCACGTTCTTGCAAATCATCGGCGGGCGAGGCAAGCCCTCAGCTATTCGATGCGATAACGGTCCCGAGCATTTAAGCTCGGCAATCTGGCAGTGGGCTGCTGCTTGGGGGGCAAGCTCGATTACATCCAGCTTGGGAAGCCGCAGCAGAACGCCTTTGCCGAGCAGTTCAACAGGACTGCTCGTTACGAATGGCTGTCCCTCCATCACTGGGATGGGGGTTAGAGTGACTTACGAGGGACCGACTCAAGCATATGGGCGCAGTAACTGCTGACGACCGAGCCTGTGTGGAAACGCTTTTCGCCCTGACAGCCACGGCGCAATCGCCTGGACCGCATCAACTCGGGCGGTCTTTACTTCGATTCTTTGAAGTGGGACTCACTCAAGGCCGTTTGGGCGGCCCGGATGTGGCCTGAGGTGCGTTATTGGTTATGAACGGCTCAGTCGCCCATCGCTAGCACCGCTTTTGTCGTCTGCTGGTAGCCCAGGACGTGCGTCAACCGCTTGAGGTTATAAACCAGTACATTCAAGCTCATTTCCGTGTTCACATTTCCCAGGCGACGCGTTAGGAAGTGCGTATAGTCCATCCAACGCTTGAACATGCGGAACACCTGTTCCACCCTGCGGCGCCGCACCTTCATCGCTTCTGGCGTTCAGTCTAGACGGCGCTGCACCGCCTCAAGCACGGCATCATGCTCTCATAGACTGATGCGCCGATACGCTAGGTGTGCATCGTTCGTTCATAGCGCATTGTGGGCGGGCACTAGTCCAGTAGAGCCGCAGTTCAGGACCAATCTCCTCTCGCGTAAACCGGTGGATGGCGCGCTGGCCCAACGGGCACTGGTATTCATCGTCCTTCGCGATGTATGCGAAGTCCGGACGGTCGAAGCGGCCTTCGGCGATGGTGCTTCGTTTCGACAACCATCTGAACCATCCCCGAGCCTCTGCCCACTGGTAGCCATCGAGCGGGCATCTGAGTCAGTAACCGACGGTTGATCGTCTGGACTGTCTTTGAGCCATTCCTTGACGTCATCCAACACGCGCATTTGCTTGCGTAGGCGCTCGATCTCGTCGTTGAGCCGATTGGTCCGGGTCTCGATCTCGACAGGTTGCATTCGGCTCGCGGTGTCGAGCGCCGCCAGATAGCATCGGATGCTCTCCTCAATCTGCTGCTGACGGTTGCCTATCTTGGCGGCTGTGAAGTTCTTGTCGCGCGTGTTGACTGGCTTGAACTTGCTTCCATCAACGGCAACCAGGGCTTGGCTGAATAGCTTGAGATCTCGGCATACGGCAACAAACCGTCGGCAAACGTTGCGAATGCCCGAGCCACTGTCAGGGCGACAATCCGCGATGGTCTTGAAGTCTCGCGCCAGACGGCCGACGAGCCACATCAGTTCGACGTTGCGTTGGCATTCTCGTTCGAGTCGACGACTGGACTGGACCCGATTTAAGGAGCCGTAGAGGTGGATCTTCAGCAGCACGGCCGGGTGATACGACGGGCTGCCGGTAGCTGCTGGGGCCGCCTTCTCAAGTCCCAGCGATTCCAGGTTGAGCTCGTCAACAAATGCGTCGATTATGCGCACCGGGCCGTCGCCGGCGATAAAGTTCATCCAGGCATTCCGGAATCAACGTTACCTGCTGCCGATCCTGACTTTCGATGAGTCGGGGCATGTCGAATCACCGAATCAAGATACCAAACTCTATCTACGTCACAGTAGCGGCGCTAAAGAGTTTTCACACAACCTCGACCCGGAGCCGACGGTGAACTCAGCATCAAATATCGGCAGCTTCCAAACCACCGCCGCCATTTACTCAAGTTATTTGGCCGCCGGGTGATCGTCCATTGCCGACAATGACGGTGCTCGCGATCAAAGTCGACAACGAAGCGCATAGCGATCGTTGTCAGCGTTGATGGTGTCGGATCCAATTGATTGAATCAGAAAATTCGCCGTTGCGACCATCTCGACCATCCAGTTTCCGACGGTGCGGATACCTTGATAAGCTGTAGCGGAAGATACGCCGGCATGTTTGACCTTTGTGCTCTGAACGATGCGTGGATTATCAGCGTACTGGTCCAGCGTGGCGGGTGAAGTACTCTATGGTCGCCTTCAGGCACCCCCAATACGTCGATGGCCTCTCTTGTCGACGGTATCGGAGATTATTTTGTCGCCAGGTAGGTCGGGTAGATCAAGATATAATCGAAAGGCATACGCGATCCTGAGACACAGTCAACGAAGATAACGTTACCTGAGCTGTTGATGACTCTAAAAGTAAGTTTCCTGAAAGCGGCACACGGTGATGCGATTGTCATTGAGACATGCGTGGGCACTGAGACGTTCCGAATCTTGATTGACGGCGGCCCGTCAGAGTGTTACGAGCGTCGCCAAGGTGGGAAGAGAACAGCGGGGCCGTTGCAAGAGGTGTTAGAGGATCTGCGACAGAGAGGCGAGCGATTTGACCTCACGATAGTGACCCATGTCGATGACGATCATATCGGCGGCCTATTGAAGGCTTGTCGGCAAGATAAGTACCGTTCAGTCATTGCGAATGACGTCTGGTTCAACTCCGGAAAAGTAATTGCTCGAGCCTTCAACACGCCGGTACCTGAGGGATCAGACATCTGGATAGACGATCCTGAAGACCGCCTTACGAGCATTGCTCAGGGCGTAGAGTTCGACGCCCTCTTGGACGGGCACTGTACCTCGCGTCGGCAAGTCAGGTTCGTAGATGGCCGGGAGATCTCGTTCAAGCACGGTAAGATATTTATTCTTTCGCCGACGGAGCAGCAACTGACTAAGTTGCTTTCCAAGTGGGAGACGGAGGAAGCTGATTCGCTCACTTCTGGCGTGGCAAAAGACTACCACCTGTCGCTTTCTGAATTGCGGGCCAATGACAAGTTTGTCGAAGACACATCTGTACATAATGCAAGCTCGATAGCAGTTCTCATCGAAACGCAGGGACATCGAATCTTGCTTCTCGGAGACGCGCTCCCATCGACTGTCTGCTCGGCGCTTCGAGAGCACTTAGGCGTATCGCCCGAGAACCCACTAGAAGTCTCTGTGTGCAAGCTATCGCACCATGGCAGCAAAGCGAACACAAGCGAGGACCTGCTGTCGTTAATTCGATGCGAGAAATTCGTTGTTTCGACCAATGGCATGCGGCATGCCCTGCCGAGCAAAATCACGCTCGCCAGAATCAATGAAATGCAACCGAATAGCGAGATACTGTTCAATTACGAGGCAGTCAGAGACGACGTCTTTCCAAATTTGGAAGAGCGTGCTGCCTCCGGGAACATGAAAGTGCTCACAGGAGACTTGACACTGTGAGCGCACTTGGACCAGAAGAGGTATTTCAACGGGCGGTAATGGTCAACGATGGGTCTGGCGTACTGGTGACGGCGCTCAGCGCTGAACACTCTTACGTTCTGACAGCACGCCATAATCTGCTCAAAGAGCGGACTAATGTCGCGTCGCTCATGGAGCCGAACGAGACTGTCGTGAAATTGCGGGATGGCACCGAGATTGAAGTTAGGCAGCTCATCGTTTCCCCAATGCTCGATATTGCAGTGATCGTGGTGGTCAGTCAGACACTTGACCCTACGGCGACATCGACGTCGGTCGAGATGGAGCAATCGATGTGGTTGGTCGGATTTCCAGAAATTCGACGCAATTCGAACGAGCCGCTCCGGCTTTTTCCTGGGCAGATAGAGAGCTTCGACGCAATGTCGATCGATGTCTCGACTAAGAGCTTTGCGACAGTTGATGAAGTGCGAGGGGTCTCAGGTGGTGGCGTGTATATCAAGGTCGCAAATCGCTGGATTCTTGTCGCGGTCGAGTACGAGATGGAAGGTCGGCCTCAAGAGGGGCACAACTGGCTGCGTTGCATCGGAATACCTGCGTTCGACAACTTGATCAGAGATCATGGGTTCCCTCCGATCTTGCCGCCGTTCTTGCTGTCGTTTGCTGGGCTTGCGAATGCAGTATTTCCGCTACCTGGCTTCGAATGTCCGGCAACGCTGCAACGTCTGCGAACGGCCCTTCTTAGCGTTATTCGAACAAACCTCGCTACTGACTCTCCAACACCCAATGGAATCTTGAACACCTTTGGGAAGAGGCTGTTAGTTCAAGAGGATCCCGAATGTAGCCTGCTTGACAGGAAGCTTTGGATTTCGTGGCTAGAGTACCTGACCTTGTCTGTATTGCTCGACAGGCCACAAATTGTCGATGCGGACTATATCGAGAAATTACGTTCACGACGTCGATTTCTATACAGTGGCTCCGAGGGCGAGTGGACAGCGTTCGTTGAACGAATCATCCAATCTGACCTTGGTGGTCTTGCTGATGACGGCCTGGTGCTCGTTAGCAATCGGATCGAAGGGTCGCCTGCTAAAACCAGGTCAATCAAAGACCTATCAAGAGTGGTGCCAGATATCGGTCTTCCCCTGAGTGGGGCGTTTGACATCGGAATTCCGCGTAAACCTATCGGCAAAGTGAAACTTTTTCATCTTGATGGCCTCCACATGGACTGTATTGTTCGGCAAGAAGAACTTTACGACAATAAACTTGGACTTGATGAACATACCGTCTTGCAGTTGCTAGCGGAGGCCTATCGTGCAGCTATTGCCCAATAATCTGGATGTCGGTTTTCTGAAAAGTATCGCGCCGGCTGTCGATTTTGCATTCTTTCAGTCAGATGACGAGAGGCATTTAATCAGTTGCTTTGTAGCTCGCTTTTCAGACAATGAAACCTGCGAAAAATATTGGCGATTGATCAATAACGAAATCGCCGTTGAATACCAATCTTCGTTGCCAGACGAATTTTTGTCTTGGAACATCTACCTCGCGTTGGTGACACCGTCGGCGATGGACAAGCACCTCAAGTACCGCATTGAGAACGATCGGTTCGCGCTCAGAAAGCTGGTATTAGCAGGACCGATGTTCGCCTCGGAATCCGACACTGTCGTGCGAGAGGCGCTGGAGAATTCCATTCTAGGGCGAGACCTTAAGCTTTCGGATGTAGTGGACGGGCTGTGTGATCAGCTTGAGAACTCTAATCAATTTCGAGACTTCCTCTCGGCTTCCTCGAAACTTCCTCTCGATGGAAAAGAGCGTTCTTCCGAAATTCGGCGCGGTCGCATCAACGAACTTCTCGAGCGTCTAGGATCCTTCTCATGAAGATCAAAAAAGTCATCATTGAAGGTTTTCGCGCATATGAAACGAAAAGCGATGGAACCTTTGACTTCACAACGCCGTCGGGCGACCCTGCACAATTCATTTCCATCTATGCCCCAAACGGCTTTGGTAAAACATCTTTTTACGATGCCGTAGAGTGGGCGCTTACGAACAATATCGAACGATTCGTTCGCGATTACACTCGCGTTGAAAACGATAATATCTCTCGAGCTCAGAATCAGGAGAGTCGTCGTCAACACATTTTGCGGAATCGTGTAATCCCAGATTCTGCGCCTTCACGAGTGACCGTAACGGGAATCGGATTCGGCGATGTCATTAAAGATGTGCCGAAGGCGCGCGCTGGTAGCCGAGACTATCTCTTCAAACGCGAAGCACCGGTGCACGGAATGGAGGAGGTCGCTGGAATTTTCCTGTCTCAAGAGGCCATCGACGGATTCCTTCGAGAGGAGAAACCTGACGCGCGCTATGACCGGTTTATGCAAAACTTCGGAGATAGCGATGATACCTATCGCGCCAATCTCGTTGCCCTTAGGCGCGAATTGACGATCCTGTTAAAGGGCATGTCCGAGGAGCAGCGAAGATACGAAGAAGTTCTCGCAAAACAGACTGACACCGGGATCTTCGAAAGTGTTAATCGGACTATCCAAAGTCTGGTCGATCGTGGTGAGCGCATTGAATCGATCTCACAGAGCTTTGACGCGGACAGCGAGCGCGATCTTCGCAATCTGATTACGCAGCGGCTGCACGAACTGAACAATAGTAGCGCGGACTTTGAGCGGTTTCTGATCGACTTGCAGGCAGCGCTCGTCGAGTTGCCTGTAATAGCGGAATCCATGGCGACGAGAGCCACTGCAATCAAGGCATTGTCCGAACTCGAGAAACGGCGTCACGCTCTGAATCGCTACACCAAGCTCAAAGAGAAAGTCGCGCATTCGACTGAGTTCGTTGAACGAGCACACGCGGACACGATAAGGCATCAGACCTTGTTGAGCAAAGTACCTTTGTTCGAAGAGACGCTTGGTCAAATTGCTCAGATCACTGCACGAGAGCAAGAGTCGGAAGCGCAGCTTCAAGTCAAGAAGGCGGAGCTTGAAAGCTGGGAAGAACGCATCGCAACATGCAAGACATCGTTGCAAGATTTGGATGTTAATGCGAACGCACTAGTGGCTCTACGAGAGCAGGCCCCCGAAATATTTCGTGATCTCAACGAAGGGCGCGCTGTTATCGCCGAAAGACAGGCTCAAAGGGACGACCGCCAACAACGTCTTAATGTGCTAACCGCGAAGCGTGATTTGGAAAGGAGTAATCTCGAAAGTCTGATTGGCCTAGAAATTACCGAAGAATCAATCAACGCAGTTGAATTGACCATGATTTTGGAAGAGGGCATATCCGTACTTCCTCTTCAGCAAGCTGTTCTTGAGAAAGCCCGACGAGCTGAGCTTCTTGTGGCCGCGAGAAAGGCTTTAGCAGCCTTCGATGAGCAAAAAGGCCAATTTGCGACCTTGGTGTCACTCGGCTGCGAGATACTAGCAAAAACGCCTTCGAATCAATGCCCGCTATGCACGAAAGAACACGCGAGCCCCGACGAGCTGTTGCAGAACATTCTGGGCAATCAATTACTCAATCAACTGGAAGCAGCCGCGCTCCACAAGCAGAATGATGCGCAGGCCGCGTTCGACGAATCATGTCTGCATGTCACTGCCTTAATCGAGGAGTGGAATCAGAGAAAGGATAAGGCAGTACTTGACTTCCGAGCTGGAGTCTCACAGAGCGAACGGGAGTTGCAAGCGCTCACATTAGAAATAAAGTCGCTCGATCGCGACATTCAGGCTGCGGCCTCTCGCGCACAGACTTCGGCTCAGCTCGTGCTGAATCTAAGTGCAGAGCAACTAGGCCAAAAGTTAGCAAAAGATATTCGTGACGTTTCCGAGCGTCGCTCGACGGAACAGTCGGACCTCTCTCGTTCGGAGGATGAGGCTCAACTCCGCAGAGACGCGGTGAAACTGCTGATTCAAGCGATTGGCGAGGCAAGGGCAAAGGCCGAGCAGGCTAAAGGTGGCGAGGTGTACAAAGAATTGATGGCCGTTTGTTTGTCAAATGCCGTCGATCCTGCACAACTAAGGCAGCACGTGGCTCAGATGCTGGGAGACAGCCAGGCTAAAGCAGCAGCTGCTTTGCAGCAGTTGAAGGACGCACGAGATCAGTTGGAGAAGGAGGAGGCCACAGCGCCTAACCCGAGCACAGATGACCTGGCCTTCTTAGAGCGCGAGGAACAATCGAACCAACGCTCACGGCTTGAATCGGAGGCGGAAATTTCTACGTTCGTATCGAAGATCGGCTCGCATCTGCCAAAGTACGATTTGTCGTGGCTGCCTGAAAGGATCGTGGATGGCATTAATTCCGCAAATGCGATGTATGCGCAACAGAAAGAGACAACAACAGCGTTGGCTAGGCAATATGCGCTGCTAGGCGAACAATTGGAGCTCGTGCTTCCCTATGTCGAATCGATTGAGGCGCGGAAACAACTCGATAAGCTTCTAACTGAGAAGGCTAGGCATGAGGCCCTCAGCGCTAAAGTTAATGGCGAATACACGCACGTCATTCAAAGGTTGGATTCGAGAATCAGTAGCTTCTTTTTTACTGATTTAATCAATTCGATTTACAGGAAGATCGATCCACACCCGGACTTCAAAGAGGTTCGCTTTACGTGCGAGTTCCCAGAAGGGGAAAAACCGCGTCTCCACGTCCTCGTTTCGGACGAGGCCGGCGATTGCATCGCACCTAACCTTTACTTCAGTGCAGCTCAGGTAAACATACTTAGTCTAAGCATTTTTCTGGCACGCGCACTTCATGTAAAGGCGCATGGAGAGCCAGTTGGATGCATCTTCATTGACGATCCAATTCACTCTATGGATTCAATCAACGTACTGGCTACGATAGACCTGTTGCGTACTATTTCTAGAAAATTTGACCGACAGATCATATTGTCGACGCACGATAGGAACTTTTTCGAACTGCTCAAGCGAAAGATTCCTGAATATCACTATGAGTCCAAATTCCTTGAATTGGAGACGTTTGGTCGGATAAAGGCGCGAACGGGTGAAGCGCAGTCTTCATAGCAGCTCGTCGGGCGAACAAGATGAGACGTCGACTACTTGTCGCCCCTATGTGAAGAGTGCCCGTCGCTTGAGCTCTCGCCCGATGTGCACGTAGCTTGTCCGTCCGGGTCCGGAGTGAAGCAGCCAGCCGAATGGCGCGTCGGCCAATTTCCTGGAAGGCCGGTTATGGCCGGCATCGGCCTCTCACGTACGACCGCTGTCGACCTCTTACTGCCTCTCGGTTGCCCACCTTGGCGGTGCGGAACGGCTCCCTCCAGTGCGAACCGCTCGACAACTCAAGAAACCCATTCCTCTCCCAACCTTTCAGCCTGCATCAGAATCAGTTCCACGGCAGAATCCGCCATGTCGGGCGGGTACTTGTACTTGCGCAATATGCGCTTGACCATGAGCCTCAGACTAGCCCGCACGCTTTCGCGTTTGGACCAGTCAACCGTGATGTTCTTGCGCAGGTTCTCTGTCAGTTCGTGCGCGATTTTCTTTAACGTCTCGTCGGTCAACTCGCGCACAGCAGATTCGTTGTTGGCCAGAGCGTCATAGAAGCGGATCTCGTCGTCAGTTAGCCCCAGCTCTTCCCCGCGCTTTGTCGCTTCACGGAATTTCTTGGCCATGTCGACCAGTTCTTCCATGACTTGGGCCGTTTCGATGCTGCGATTCTGGTAGCGCTTGATGACATTGCCGAGCATGTCGGAGAACTTGTTTTGCTGCACCAAGTTGCTGGCGAACTTGCTTTTGATTTCTCCTTCCAGCAGGCGCTCCAGCAGCTCGACGGCCAGGTTGCGCTCTGGCAGGTTGCGAACCTGGGCAAGAAACTCGTCATCCAAGAGGCCGATGTTGGGCTTCTCCAGACCCACGGCGTCGAAGATGTCGACCACGCTTTCACTGACCACGGCCTGATTGATGATCTGACGGATAGCGGCTTCTCGCTGCTCGTCGGTTTTCTTCTGCGTACTGATGTCACGCTTGGTCAGGATGACCTTGACTGCCTGCATGAATGCCACTTCGTCGCGCAGCGCCTTGGCCTCATCCAGGGTGCAGCACAGGGAGAACGCTTTGCTCAGGGCGAGTGTGTTGTCGGCGAATCGCTTCTTGCCGTCCAACTTGGCGTCCTTGTCGCCCGCGGGCGGGCGTAGCGACAAGATGTGGTTCGCGGCGCCCGCCAGGATCTTGTGACCGCCGGTCTTGAAGCCCGAATAGTCGAAGCCGTGCATCATGCCGCGCAGGACGTCGAGCTTCTCCAGTAACACGGCGAAAGCTTCGTGAGCATCTACCGTGGGCTTGCCACGGCCCTTGCTGGCGGTGTACTCCTTCATCGCGGCCTTGAGCTCATTGCCAATGCCGATGTAGTCGACCACCAGGCCGCCCTGTTTGTCCCGGAAGACACGGTTCACGCGGGCAATGGCCTGCATGAGGTTGTGACCCTTCATGGGTTTGTCGATGTACATGGTGTGCACGCACGGCGCGTCAAAGCCTGTCAGCCACATGTCGCGCACGATGACCAGCCGCAGTGGGTCCTTGGGGTCTTTAAAGCGCTTCTCTAACCGCTTCTTGATCTGACCGCTGTAGATGTGCGGGCGCAGCAAGGCTTTGTCGCTCGCGCTGCCCGTCATGATGACCTTGATAGCGGCTTTTTCGGGGTCTTCGTCGTGCCAGTCGGGACGCAGTTTGATGATTTCGTTATAGAGGTGCACGCAGATGTCGCGGCTCATAGCGACCACCATGGCTTTGCCATCCTGCGCTTTGTTGCGCTCTTCAAAGTGCTCGACGAGGTCGGCTGCCACACTGGCAATGCGCGGCTCGGCGCCCACGACTTTTTCCAGGGCTGCCCATCTCGATTTCAGGCGAGCCTGAGTCTGCTCTTCTTCGTCTTCGGCGAGTTCGTCGACCTCTTCATCCAGAGACGCCAGATCGGTTTCCTTGAGCTTGAGCTTGGCCAGGCGCGACTCGTAGTAGATGGCCACGGTGGCGCCATCCTCTTTGGCCTGCTGCATGTCGTAGACATGGATGTAATCGCCGAACACGGCGCGCGTATCGCGATCGGTGCTGCTGACGGGTGTGCCCGTGAAGGCCACAAAGGTGGCGTTGGGCAGGGCATCCCGCAGGTGTTGGGCGTAACCCGCCTGATAGGTGACCGTGGGTTCTGCGACCGCCAGCGCGGTGGTCACATCAACACCCAGATCATCGTTCGCAGCCAACTGCCCGTATTCGCTGGTGCTGAAGGATTTGCTTTTGCGAGTCTTGAGCTTGGCTTCGAAACCGTACTGCGTGCGGTGGGCTTCGTCCGCAATTACAACGATATTTCCGCGGTCCGACAGGACCGGGAAGGTGTCCTCATCTTCTCCAGGCATGAACTTCTGGATGGTAGCGAAGACGATGCCACCTGAAGGACGATTGGTCAGCAACCTACGCAGGTCCTGACGGGTATCGGCCTTCACGGGTTGTTCGCGCAGGAGGTCTTGCGACAGGCTGAATACCCCAAACAATTGCCCGTCCAAGTCATTGCGATCGGTGATGACCACAATCGTGGGGTTTTGCATGGCCGGCTCTTGCATCACGCGGGCGGCAAAGCAGGTCATGGTGATGCTTTTGCCGCTTCCCTGCGTGTGCCAAACCACGCCGCCTTTGCCGCGTTGGCTGGCGCCGGTCTGTAGCTGTGATGCCTCAACCACGTGCTGGATGGCCAGTCGCACGGCGTGGTACTGGTGGTAGCCGGCAATCTTCTTGATGAGGGAGCCGTCGTCTTCAAACAGCACGAAGTAGCGCAGATAGTCGAGCAAGTAAGCGGGCGCGAGCAGACCGCGCACGAGCGTCTCGAGCTCGTTGAACTGCCCCAAGGGGTCAAGCTCTACGCCATCAATCGTGCGCCATTGCATGAAGCGCTCGGCATTGGCTGACAGCGACCCATATCGGGCTTCGCTACCGTCGGAGACGACCAGAATTTCGTTGTACTCAAAGACGTCAGGAATCTGTGCCTTGTACGTCTGAATCTGGTCGTAAGCCTTCCAGATGTCGGCATTCTCATTGACACTGTTCTTCAGCTCAATCAGCACCAGCGGCAAGCCGTTGATGAACAGAATGATGTCCGGTCGTCGCGTGTGGTGCGGACCTTTGATAGTGAACTGGCTGACCGCCCAGAATTCGTTGTTTTGTGGATTCCTCCAGTCCACCAAGCGCACGAAATCCCCGCGGGTTTCGCCATCCTTTTGGTATTGGACGTTCACGCCGTTGGTCAGCAGTTTGTGGAAAACGCGGTTGGCGGCCAGCTGAACAGGAGTGTCTAGGTTTTCGACTTGCTTGAACGCATCATCACGCGCGGACGAGGGGATGTGGGGATTCAGGTGGTCGATGGCGGCGCGCAGGCGCTGGGGCAGAAAGACTTGCGCGTAGCTGGTGCGCTGTGGGTCCGGGCCGTCATGGGCGATATCTGGACCGCTGCGAACCGTATAGCCGACTTCTGTGAGCCAGCCCAAGGTTTCCTGTTCGAGTTGGTCTTCGGTCATGACAACGCGTTCTCTACTTGTTCTTGGGCTTCGGGGAGGCGGATCTGGCCGGAGATAAGGCGGGGCAGCAGGGTGTCTCTAAGCTGCGCTAACGATGTCAGGGTCTTAAGATTCACGAGCACCCGTTCCATAAGAACCTCCACGTTCGTTTCAAATCTGGCGATTATGCTCGGCGGTGGACTGACCACTCTCACGCCTTTAAATGTTGCTGTGGTAATAGTGTCAAAAACTGAGCCATGGGCTTGTTGTTTTAGATACTCCACCAAGCGTTGCGTAGAGAAATAGGTAAAGTAAATATCGTTATTGTTCCCTCTCAGTCCATAGCAAGACTGATTCATTGCCATTTCACATCCAGTAAGGGCCAACTTGCCAACCGTTCCCCGAGCGGAAATGATCGTTGTGCCGAATGGAAGCAGTTTTGTCGAAGATCCGGCCAAGCCTGCCTGAGTAATCTTCTTTTCCGTATTTAGTACAAAGGTGTCAGCACCGCTCGGCACGTCAACGACGGAGTACCAGGGTATGTGACCTCCCCAGTAGTCAGGGTTAGAGGTCTTCGGCGTTCCCCCGCCGATGACTCGGATCATTTCGTGGAAAGAGCGTGCACTCCAATGCGTTGGAATTAATCCAAGTCCTGACTCTTCAAACGAATCAGGAAACAGCGCCGCTGTCTCTTCATCCATCCCTTCAGGCCGACGGTCTTCCATTTTGGCGCGCACGGGTTCAAAGTCTACGAACCAAGCCTTGAACATGGCCTGGGCGATGGAATGGATGGTTTTGTTGGTATCGCCAAGGAGGGTGATGCGATCGTCGAGCGCGCCAAGGATCGAAGATATTTCTTTTTGTCTTTGCAGGGAAGGTAGGGGGATTTTGAACTTGTAGCAGTCGCCAACTCGAATGTGGCTTACTACTGACCCGGAACCCTCGTGGCTGCCGAACTGATGCTGGAGTCCAGGCGACAAGAACGCGTATAGCAGGAATCTAGAGTCGAGTAGAACAGGATTAGCTCTATATTGCATCAATCTTTGGCCAAGAAAAATCCCAGCCGCCTCCACTACGAGACCCACCTCTCCGATTGGAGCCTCTCTAGTCAGAATAACATCGCCAATATTTAACTTTGCTCTACGCGTCCACTTTTCAAAGGTCTCTTCGGTGACATACTTGCAATCACTAAGGTCAATAGTGCCATTTCGCACATTAGTCGTGCGAATCATTCTGAAGGGAGTTTTTTCAGAGGCAACTGGTGCGGTTTTGTTCACGCAATCCACAATTAGGTCGCACACACTATCGACAGTCACTACCGGCCATTCAGAACTCATATCCCAATCCTCGCAGCTTCTGCCGAATCAGAGCGTCGAGCTCCGCGCCCTTGGCCAATTGCTCGCCTAGCTTCTCGGTCAGCTTCTGCATCTTTTCCGCAAAAGCCTCGTCATCGTCCTCAACGGCTTCAGCGCCGACATATCGTCCGGGTGTCAGCACATGCCCGTGCTGAGCGATCTCAGTCTGCGGCACGCTGCGGCAGAACCCCGCCACGTCTTCATACTCCATAATGCTGGCGCCATCCTCGACCTCTCCACGCCATGCAGCCACGGTTTCTGAGATCCGAGCAATGGCTACATCATCCAGCTCGGCCTGCACGCGGGAAATCATTTTCCCCAGCTTGCGCGCGTCGATGAAAAGCACTTCACCCTTGCGTTTTTTCTGCCTGGCCAAGAACCACAGGCAGGCCGGTATCTGTGTATTGAAGAATAGCTGTCCAGGCAGCGCCACCATCACCTCCACCACGTCAGCATCGACCATGGCGGCGCGAATGACTCCCTCATTGTTCTGGCTAGAGCTCATCGACCCGTTGGCCAGCACAATGCCTGCGCGGCCGGTGGGCTTCAGGTGGTACAGCATGTGCTGTAGCCAGGCGTAGTTGGCGTTACCGTGGGGAGGGTCGCCATACTCCCAGCGAGCGTCTCCCTCCAAGCTGCCATGCCACCAGTCGCTGATGTTGAACGGCGGGTTGGCCAAGACGAAGTCGGCGCGCAGGTCCGGATGCTGATTGCGCGTGAACGTGTCAGCCGGCTCCTTGCCCAGATTGAAGTCAATGCCCCGAATCGCCAGGTTCATGGCCGCCAAGCGCCAAGTGGTGGGGTTGGACTCTTGCCCATAAATAGACACATCACCAATCTTGCCGCCATGCGCCTCAATGAATTTCTCTGACTGCACGAACATGCCGCCCGAACCGCAGCAAGGGTCATACACCTGGCCCTTGTGCGGGGCCAGAACCGCCACCAAGGTCTTCACGATGCTGGCAGGGGTGTAGAACTGACCGCCTTTCTTGCCTTCCGCGCTGGCGAACTGGCCCAGGAAGTATTCGTACACCTGGCCCAAGATGTCTCGGGCTGCGTTGGCGTCGCTGCCGAAGCCAATGGTCGACACCAGGTCTACGAGTTCGCCCAGCTTGCCGTCGGGTAGCTGGGCACGGCCATAGCGTTTGTCCAGAATGCCTTTGAGCTTGGGATTCTCGGCCTCGATGGCAGTCAGGGCATCATCAATGCGCTTGCCGATGTCGGGCTGCTTGGCGGCGGCCCGCAGGCTTTCCCAACGAGCCGCTTCGGGCACCCAGAATGTATTGGCCGCAGTGTAGTAGTCGCGGTCTTCCAGCTCGGCGGTCAGATCTTCTTCGCTAGCACCGGGAAAGTGGAAATCATCGTTCTTGTCGGCGAAACGTGCACGCAGTTCAGCCTGCCGTGCCGCGAAGGCATCCGAGATGTACTTCAGAAAGATTAGCCCGAGCACCAAGTGCTTGTACTCGGCCGCATCCATATTGGCGCGCAACTTGTCTGCTGCGGACCATAACGTCCGCTTGATGTCGTCGATCATTGGTATGTAACTAATTTTGTAGTACTGGCAACGAGGGAAAGTAGCACACTGTGGCATTACCTACGCTTCGTCATTCAGTAAGGTGGAGCCGAGGTCTTCCCAGGCTTGTTGTGCCATGATCGACTGACAATACAGCCCGCCCTTGACGTGTTTTTTGAAATCGGGTGCGGAACGGCGTATGTGGTGGGCTCGCTGAAAGAGATCACCGCAAGGAGCGGGCCTTCTTGGCCGATATACGCTTTGGCCTAATCTGGCTTTGCCAGCAGCCGTCGTTGAAGCTGCTCAGCCTTAGTTGGCCGCCCACGCCGGCGCGAAACTTGCAGCGCAGCTGTTCGCTCAGTTGGTGCAAGAGCTACTTGGGGTACATGCTGCGCTTCACGCTTTGATGCCAACCACGCATGAACCTCCGCCTGCTCATAGCGCAGCAGTCTGCCCACTTTCACACAAGGAGGGAGCGGCTCCCCGCGAGTGCGTCGGTTGTACAAGGTCTGCACAGACAAGCCCAGGATAGCGGCCAGTTGATCGGAGGTAAGAAGTTTGTCCATCTTTACTTTCGCGAAGGCACTGGCACATGCCAGCAAAAAGTATAGACAGGGAAGGGTAGCCATGGCCGCCTGGCAGTACCTTCCGGTAGGCCGTACAATCCGCGTCGGCGCCATCGAGATTGACCGCACTTTTAACGCACTGACCGCAGTAAAGTGCGTTATGTTGCGGTAAGTCCCGGTAAGCTAAGCTCATGATTTTTCTAGATATTCATGTTGGTCTGCCCCCGGCAAAACACCCCTAAAACGGACTCTTAATCCGTAGGTCGAGTGTTCGAGCCACTCACAGCCCACCAGAATTTCCAAGGCCGTTAGCGATGTAGTCGCTAGCGGCCTTTTCGCATTCTGAGCGCAACGTGAGCGGGTGTCGGAGGATGCAAGCGTGGACTGAATGCGCGGAAGGGATGCGCGCGTGGCGGAAGAACCTGCCCCACGGGGTGGCAGACGTGCTTTCGTGAAATTTTTAACGATGGGCCAGCCCTAAAAAACCACGCTCACCGACGTGCTTGAGGTCAGGCGTAATGTGACGTCGTGCCGCGGGCTGGCGAGGGAAGCGAGGCCTCGAAAAAAAGCCCAAGCCAAGCCAAGAACAGGGACAGTCGACGAGAACAGGTCATTGAATCGGGGCGGCGGATTGGTCGGAACAAGTTCCACCACGCTGCTCATGCCTTCGTTGCCCAGCGTGGCGCGGATACGGGCAATGGCTAAATCCAATGCTTCAACGTTCTCGAGAAAGAAGTTCTCCCGCCGCCTAAACAGCATGACGAGATCCTCTTCGCCCATCTGGTTGAAAATGTAGGTGCGCGGTAGGGCCATGGAACCTCCGTTGTCACAGGCATGATAGCTTTTCGCGTAGAGGCCACGCCGCCAATACAAAATGTTGCCCGTCGGCGGGTTCGCGCTTGCTAGCATGATTCTCGCCGGAATCATCCGGCACATCGGTGCGACAGTGGAGGTTGCCATGAATTCAAGAAGAATGATCAACCGGATCGCCGTGGTTGCGGCGGCGGGCGCGTTGCTGGCCGGGTGCGCCACGCAACAGCAAACGAACACCGCTGTGGGAACAGGCGCGGGCGCGGCGTTGGGCGCGGGCCTTGGCGCCTTGATCGGGCACGGCAAGGGCGCGGCGATCGGCGCTGGCATCGGCGCGGTGGCGGGCGGCTTGGTGGGCTACAACTGGAAGGTGGTCAAGGATGATGTGCAGAAGTCCGGCGCCTCGTCGCTGGGCATCGACGTGGTGGAAATGCCGGATGGCAGCTTGAAGGTCAATATTCCCAGCGGCGTGTCGTTCGACACGGACAAGGCGGTGCTCAAGCCGGCATTGCTGCCGGTTCTGGACAGCGTGGCGCGTTCGCTCAACCAGCATCCCGAACTGCGGGCCAAGGTGGTGGGGCATACCGACAGCACCGGCGCGCTGGCTCACAATCAGACCTTGTCTGTGAACCGCGCCAAGAGCGTCACGGACTACCTGGCCAGGCAAGGCGTCGCGTCGGGCCGTCTGACGGTGGAAGGCCGCGGGCCCAATGATCCGATCGGCGACAATGCGACCGCCGAAGGGCGCGCGCTGAACCGGCGCGTCGAAATCTACCTGTACGCGGTCCGGCAGTAAGCCAGGGGAGGCAAGCACGGGCGCGTCCCTGTTCCAAGGCGGCCGGCGCAACGCGCCGCCGCCTTTCATTCCCGGAGTCTGTCATGAGCATGTTTCCTCCCGCCCGTATCGGCACCGACATCGCTGTCGCCGCGCTCACCGGCTGGCAGGCAGTGGCGATGCGCGACGCCATCGAAAAGCGTTTCCGCTTTCCCAGCTTCAACGCGGCTTTTGGCTTCATGTCGCGTGTGGCCATGTTCGCGGAAAAGCTGAACCACCATCCCGAATGGACCAACGTCTACAACCGCGTGGACGTGACGTTGACTACCCATGACGCGGGCGGCGTGACCGAGCTTGATGTGCGCATGGCGCAGTTCATGGATGAAGCCGCCGCGCAGGCGGGGGCGACCGCGCCGAAAGCGGGCGCTTGAGCGGTCGCAGCTAGTCGGCCGCGCTGTCCGCGTCGGCGTGCAGATGTCCGATCACGCGGTCCAGCATGTCGCCCAGCAGGCGTTGTTCTTCGGCGCTCAGGCAAGCGAAGATTTCGTCGTTGCGGCGGCCGATCAGGTCGATGATGCGCCGGTAGCTGGCGAGACCCTCCGGAGTCGGCGCCAGCACCACGCCGCGTCCGTCGGACGCCGATACCGTCTTTTCAACCAGGCCGCGATCCACCAGCGCCTGCGCCGAGCGGCTGGCCTGGCCTTTGTTCAGGTTGGCCGAGCGCGCCAGGTCGTTGACCGATAGCGGCGCGTAGCGGCCGATGGCCGCGAGGCAACGCGCTTCGCCCAAGGGAATGCCGCAGTCCGTCAGGTAGGCGCGATTCGTGTCCAGGTCCGTGATCTTGTTGAGCACGTGCAGGCGGTAGGTCAGGAATCGTTCCAGGGCGGGCGGTTTCACGTCGGGCGGGCGGAAGTGGAGGCCGGATAGTTTGCCACAGCGGGGTCGGACAGGCTGGCTGCTTCGGCCTGCGCCAGCAGCGCCATGGCATCTCGCGCATCCGGTAGCCGTTGCAGCAGCGAGAGTCCGAGTATCGAAAGAAAAAGCGGCGCCCGGGATTCTCCGACGCGCGTCAGCGCCTGCGCCATGCCCGTGTAGACCTGGTCCAGTTCATCGTTGTTCATGCTTGGCCTTTTTGGGTGGGGGCGGGGGAAACGCACGGATAGTAGGGCGCCAGCGCGGCGCGCAACACGGCGGCGGCGGGCGCCGTCCAGCGGCCCAGCACGTAGCCGTCCGGGCGCAGCAGATAGACGGTCTCGGCAGCGCTGCCGTAACGCAGGCGCAGTTGGCCGTGCGTATCCTGCAAACCGTCAGCGCCGGCCCGCAGCACGCGCAGGGGGTGAGGCGCGCTTTGCGTGGCGGCCGCCAGGGCGTCCAGTTCCGCCGACAAGGCGGCGCCGGGCGATAGCGCCAGCGCCACGAAGCCCGCGCCGAAACTGGCGCTGAGATAGCGCGGCGCGCCTCCGTCCAGGAAGAGGACGTCGGGCGCGGGTTGTCCGGGCGCGGCAGCATCGCCGGCCTGCTGTGCGCCGTCGCCCAGGTTGAGCGGCGAGCCGTCATACGAAATGGGCGCGGATTGCCGCGGATTGATCAATGGCCGGACGCCGCTGTCCACCAGCGCCAGGCGCAGGGCGGCCTCGCGCATGAGCCTGAAGCCGAAGTCGGGCGGCGCCATGAACTCGGTGCTCTTGGCGCCGTAGGCGAGGTTCTGGCGGGTGGCGTGAACCCGTTCGACGCTGTAGCTGTCCAGCAGGCTGTCTGGTCCTTGTCCCTTCAGCACCCAGGCGAGCTTCCAGGCGAGGTTGCCCGCGTCGTCCAGCCCCGAGTTCAGGCCCCGCACGCCGAAGATCGGCACGAGGTGGGCGGCGTCGCCGGCGAACAGCACGCGGCCGTGGCGGTAGCGGTCCAGCGTCAGGCATTTGGCGTTGTAGATGGAAATCCAGAGCGGCTTCCAGGGCGCGGTTTCGCCGATCATGTCCAGGTGGCTTTGCACGCGCGGCAGCACATTTTCCGGCTTGACTGCTTCGTCGGGGTCTTCGTCATCGCGGATCTGGTAGTCGACGCGCCAGACGTTGCCTGGCTGCCGGTGCATCAGCAATGTGGAACCGGGGTTGGACGGGGGGTCGAACCACGCCAGGCGCTCGACCGGCCGCTGCGATTCTTGCTCGATGTCGACAATGACGTAACGCCCCTCGTACTGCATGCCTTCCAGCTTCAGCCCCATCGCCTCGCGCACGCTGCTGCGTCCGCCGTCGCAGGCGATCAGCCAGTCGGCGCGCACGGTCTGGCGTTTGCCTTCGGACTCGATTTCCACCGAGACGCCATCCGGCTCGGTCCGCAGGCCGACGGCACGGGCCGTCCATTGCAGCGCGGCCAGTCCTGGGTGGCGCTGCATGGCCTGGTGGGCGTATTCCTCGACGCGGTATTGCTGGATGTTGACCATCGGCGCGTAGCGCTGCGAGGGGTCGTGCGGCATTTCAAAATGCAGCACTTCGTGGTCGCGGAAGTAGCTGCGCCCGCCGGTCCAGGCCAGGCCGGTGGCCATCAGGGGCCGATCCGCGCCGACCCATCCCAGGATTTCCTGCGAACGCCGCGACATGCAGATGGCGCGGCTGCCGGTGCAATAGCCGTCGTCTGCCTCCACGGTCAGCGAGGCGATGCCGTATTCGGCCAATAGCGCGGCCAAGGTCAGGCCGACCGGGCCGCCGCCAGCGATCAGGACGGGCACATGGGGTGGAAGCGGCATGCTGTCTCCGTAATTTGGTTGTTTGCGCAACTATATTCTTGATATGTTGCGTGCGCAACTACTTATGGGGGGCAAAAAAAACCCGCCGGATCAGGCGGGTTTTTTGGGCTGGCCGGGATCAGTTGCGTATGTTGTAGATGCGCATGGCCTGCTGCTTCTGGGCGCTGTCCAACACGCGCAGCACCACGACCTTCGGGTTGAAACCGTCGGGCAGATTCAGCTGGCCCAGCGTGTAGTCGTACCGGTCTACATTCAGGACCGGTCCCTCGGGGGTGATCGTTGCCGACCGGCCGTTCGGATAGGAGCCTTCGATGGCGAACGTCAGCGTGCCTTTGAAGGGGGCGCCCTGGCGGTCTTCGCGCATGACCAGGACCTGATAGCCCAGTTGGCCGGGCGCGCGCTTGAAGGTGGCCGAGCGGATGCCCAGGTTGCCGCCGCGCGGGTCGGGCGGCATGGCGTCCTGGAACAGCACCAGTTCCTTGTTCAGCGTGTCGATCTTCGCGCGCGCTTCGGTGAGGTCGGTGGTCAGTTTTTCGTGGCCGGACTTGTTGGCGTCGCGTTGCTGCGTGGCTTCTTCAAGCTGGGTCTGCAGGCGCTGGCGCTCCAGGTTGGAGGCGCTCAGTTCGCTGTGCAGCTGTTCGGATTGCTCCACGGACAGCCGCTGCGGGCCATAGTTGGTTTGCAGGAAGAGCACGCCGCCCGCGCCAAGGGCAATGCCAACCAGCAGCAAGACGAGCCAGCGCGGCATGCGGCGCGTGCGTTGGCCCGGCTGGTATACGGAGGGCTTGAACACGGCCCGTTGCGATCTTCCAAACATCCCCATTCCTAGAAAACTTCCTGTGTGTTTGCCTGTGGGCACGCAGCGTGCGCATGCCAAAGCGTCAGAGAATACCCCGTTAGCCGGGGGCGTTGGGTGCGCGGACAATCCTGGTTGCGCACCTTGATATTGTGAAATATGTGGGCGTCAGCGGACCCAGCCGCCTAGCTGCGAGTCCAGGTCGGCCAGCCTTTGCGGTGTTCCGACATCCGTCCACCGTCCGGGGTGGCGGGCGCCGCGGGCCATGTCCCGGGCCATGGCCTGCCTGAGCAAGGGCGCCAGGGGCGCTGCCGCGCCGCGCGGGACATCCGCGAATAACGACGGATGGTAGACGCCGACGCCGGCAAAGGTCAAACGGGGCTCGCCCTCTGCGTGGACACGGCCGTCCGGGGTCAGGTGGAAATCGCCGGCGGGATGCTGGACCGGATTGTCCACCAGCAGCAGCCAGGCGCCCGCCGGGGGCAGGCCCGGCGCCACGTCTCTGGCCGTGGCGGGATTCCAGTCGCACCAGATGTCGCCATTGATGACCAGGAACGGGTCATCGCCCAGCAGCGGAAGTGCCTGGGCGATGCCGCCGGCGGTTTCCAGGGCGGTCTGCTCGGGTGAGTAGCGGATCCGGACGCCGTGCGCGCGCCCATCCCCCAGCGCGCGTTCGATTTCGTGGCCCAGCCATGCGTGATTGATGACCACGTCGTGGATCCCGGCGGCGGCCAGCCGTTCCAGATGCCAGACGATCAGGGGCTTGCCGCCCGCCGGCAGCATGGGCTTGGGCAGGCGGTCGGTCAGCGGGCGCATGCGTTCGCCGCGGCCCGCGGCAAGAATCATGGCCCGCATCAGAACGTGTATCCGACGCTGACCTGGCGGTCGTCCAGGCGGTCCAGCAATCGGAGCAGCGGCGTAAAGACGCCGTAGCGCTGGGCCACCTGACGCACATAGCCGTTCACGCGCGGCATGTGGGCCAGGTAGTGCGCCTTGCCGTCGCGGTGGTTGAGCCGGGCGAACACGCCCAGGATGCGCAGGTTGCGTTGCAGGCCCATCCATTCGTAGGCGCGGTGGAAGTCCGCGAAATCGGATTCGACCGGCAGCCCGGCGGCGCGCGCCATTTCCCAGTAGCGGATGGCCCAGTCCAGTTGCTGGGGTTCTTCCCAGGTGGTGCGGGCGTCGGTGACCAGCGACGCCAGATCGTAGGTGATGGGACCTGCCAGCGCATCCTGGAAATCGATGACGCCGGGGTTGGGGCCGTATTGCGGCTGGTCGCAGACCATCAGGTTGGGCGAGTGGAAGTCGCGGTGCACCAGCACCTGGGGCTGTCCGCCATTGCTGGCCGACAGCAGGGCGAAGATCTTTTCCAGCGCGTTGGCGGTCTTGTCGTCCAGCGCGGCGCCGTGGTGCTTCTGCACGTACCACTCGGGGAACAGTTTGAGCTCGTCCGCCAGGCGGGCGCTGTCGTAGGAGGCCAGGCCGGCGGTGGACGCGTGCTGCAGCTTGACCAGCGCGGCCAGCGCTTCGCGGTACAGCGTCTGGAGCTGCTGGTCATCCAGTCCGGCCTGGATGCGCTGGTAGTAGGTCTGCTCGCCCAGGTCGGACAGAAGCAGCAGGCCCAGTCCCAGATCCTGCGCCAGCACGTCGGGCACGTTGAGCCCGGCGTCCGCCAGCGACCGGCCCACATGCAGGAAGGGCCGGCAGTCTTCGTGTTCGGGCGGCGCGTCCATGACAATCAGGGTGCGCTGGCCGGCGTCCAGTCGGAAATAGCGGCGGAAGCTGGCGTCGGCGGAGGCGGGGCGCAGGGTGTCCACGGCCAGGTTCAGGCCGGCCGGCAGGCCTTCCAGCCAGTTGCGGATCTGCGCCAGGCGGGGGTCGTGATCGTTTTTCAAGGAAGATCCGTGTCAGAAGGGCAATATTGCTGAAATTTGTGTTCTGCGAACTTAAGGCTGGGCGTTGTTCGCGGCTTCTCTATAATACCGGCTCGTTTCCGTCAGCATTGGCCCCGCCTGGGCGCCTTTGGCTCGCTCTCCCATGGTCAAAAAGGGCTGTTTTCATTCGTGCGCAAGGTTCGGTGGTTGATCCTCTCTGCTGTCAGCATCGCCGCGGGAGCCGTTCAGGCTCAAGGTAGCCAGGGGGCCGCTGCCTCCGCGCCGTCGGCCATACCCACCCCGGAGCTGCGCACCTCCCCCGGCTTGCGGATACACCGGCTGCCGGACGACAGCATCCCCGCCTATATGGAAGCGGACAGCATCGAGGGCGACCCCACCTCCGAACTGACGCTGACCGGCAGCGCGCAGGTGCGCCGTATCGACAGCGTGATCAAGGGCGACCTGATCAACTACCGCAAGGATACCGGCGAGGTCGACGTCCAGGGCAATGCGCGCATGATGCGCGACGGCACACTGGTGGCCGGCCCGAACGCCAAGTTCAATGTGGACAAGTACTCGGGCGAGATCGAAAAGCCAAATTTCTGGATGGGCGCCACCGGCGGCTTCGCCGTCGCCGATCACGCGGACATCTTCAGCAAGTCGCAGATGCGGCTGCATACGGTCACGTACAGCGGATGTTCCTGCGAGACGCCGTCCTGGTACATCAAGGCCAAGACGGTCGACATCGATTTCGACGAAAACGAAGGTGTGGCGCGCAATGGCGTGCTGTATTTCAAGGATGTGCCGATCCTGGCATCGCCCTACATGACCTTTCCGGTCAAGCGGGAGCGCAAGTCCGGGTTCCTGATCCCGACGTACGGCACGACCAGCCAGGGCGGCTTCGATGTATCGATTCCGTACTACCTGAACCTGGCGCCCAATTACGACATGACGGTGCAGCCCCGCTACTTCTCGAAGCGCGGCACGCAGCTGGGCGGAGAGTTCCGTTATCTCGGGTCCACCTATGGGGGCACCCTGAATGGCACCTACCTGCCCGATGACGATGTCACCGGCGAAGACCGCTGGATGTACTGGTGGCGCCACCAGCAGATATTGGGCCATGGCTTCTACACCGACTGGGACATTGCCAAGGTCTCGGACGACAATTACTTCCGCGACATTACCCAGCTGGGACTGAACCAGGCATCCACCACCTACCTGCCGCAGCGCGGCCGTGTGGGCTGGGCCTCAAGGTATTGGAGCGCTTACGCCCAGGTATATAAGTACCAGACCCTGCAGGATCCCGATGCGCCGCTGGTGCCGCCGTACAACAAGGTGCCCGAGCTGTACCTGCGCGGCGCGCGCTACGATTGGGGCGGCTTCGACGTGGATTGGACCTCGACCGCCGTGCGCTTCAAAAGGCCCGACTTCGGTTCATCGGTGCAGTATCCGGATGGCGATCGCCTTCAATCCTATCCCACGGTGTCCTATCCGATCGTCCGGCCGGGCTGGTTCATCATTCCCAAGGCGGGCGTCAACTACACCCAGTACCAGACCAAATGGTATGGCGTGGATACGCTGGGCCTGAACGGCGGTTCGGCGGATGGTTTGCCGCGGACGCAGTCGCGCACGGTGCCGATCATGTCGCTGGACTCGGGACTGATCTTCGAGCGCGATACCACGCTGTTCGGCAAGTCGTCCCTGCAGACGCTGGAACCGCGGCTGTATTACCTGAACGTGCCGTACCGCGACCAGTCCACGCTGCCGGTGTTCGACACCTCGCTGGCCGATTTCAGTTTTTCTCAGGCCTTCGAGGAAAACATCTACACCGGCGGCTGGGACCGCATCGCCAACGCCAACCAGCTTACCGCGGCGCTGACCACGCGCTGGCTGGACGCCAACACGGGCTTCGAGCGCCTGTCGCTGGGCGTGGCGCAGCGCTTCTACTTCGAGGACCAGAAGGTCACTCTGCCGAACGAGACGCCGCGGGACAACGTGCGTTCCGATTTCCTGGTGGGCGCCAGCGCGGCCCTGACCGATTCGCTCAGCACCGATATCGCGGCGCAGTACAACCCCTATGACAACAATTGGGCGCGGGGGCTCGTCAGCGCGCGCTGGTCGCCGCAGCGCCTGACCACCATCGCCGTGGCCTATCGCTATCAGCGCGATCCCCAGCCGGGCGTGTCCTACCAGCCGCAAGGCCAGAACCAGGTCAGCCTGGCGGTGCAGTGGCCGTTCACCGAGCGCTGGTACGGCGTGGGCCGGGTGGACTATTCTTTGCGTTCCGGCCCGTCCAGTACAGTCGCCAATACGACGGATTCCCCCCGCGTGACGCAGGCCATCGCCGGCCTGGAATACAAGGGCGATTGCTGCTGGGTTGGCCGCGTGGTCTACCAGCGTTACGCCGTATCGGCGGCGGACACCAATTCCGCACTGTTCTTCCAGCTTGAGCTGACCGGTCTGGGTTCCCTGGGAACCGACCCGATGAGCCTGCTGAACAGAAGTATCCCCGGTTACACGAGCATCACGCCGCCCGTGCCTGCCGGGACCACATTTGAAAGGTATGAATGATGCGTAGGTTGCACTCTTTGCGCCGCCTCTCCGGCAATGCGCTGCTGCTGGCCCTGTGCGCCGGCTTGCCCGCCGCGCATGCGGCGGAGCAAACCGCCCGTGGCGCCAAGGCCGCTCCCGCCGCACAGAACAGTGCCGCGCCCGCACCCAAGGGCGAGCAGTTCGTGGACGGCATTGCCGCCGTCGTCGACAAGGACGTCATCACGTTGCGCGAGCTGCGCGATGCGTCCTTGCGTATTTCCGCCGAGCTGAAGTCCCGCGGCATCCAGGTGCCGGACGACCAGACCTTGCAGCACCAGGTGCTGCAGCGCCTCATCATGGAGCGCGTGCAACGCCACGAAGCGGACCGCCTGGGCATCCGCGTGGACGATGCGCAGATCGATCAGGCCATCCAGACGATCGCGAGCCGCAACAAGATCACCGTGGCCCAGCTTCGCCAAGAGCTTGAAAAGGCCGGCACGCCCTGGGATGCCTACCGCAAGTCGCTGCGCGACGAGATCCGCACCGATCGCCTGCGCCAGCGCGCGGTGGACTCCACGATTGTCATCTCCGATACGGAAGTCGACGCGTTCCTGAAAGACCAGCGGCGCAATCCGGCGTTCGGCGCGGCCCCTCAGGCCCAACCTCAACCCCAACCCCAGGCGCAGCCGCAGCCCGCGCCGGAACAGGCCGCCGCACCAACCGGCCCGATGCTGTATGCGCTGGCCCAGATCCTGGTGCGCGTGCCGGAAGGCTCGTCGCCCGAACAACTGGCCGTGCTGCGCAAGAAAGCCGAAGGCCTGCTGGCGCAAGCCAAGCGCGGCGATGATTTCGCCAGCCTGGCGGCGGCGTCCTCCGATGGCCCCGAGGCCTTGCAGGGCGGCATGATGGGCGTGCGTCCGCTGGACGGCTGGCCCGATCTGTTCGTCAAGTCGATCAGCAATCTGCAGAAGGGCCAGGTCAGCCCGCTTATCCAGAGCGGCAACGGCTTCCACATCGTCAAGGTGATGGACCGCGGCACGGCCCAGCCCGCGCCGGGGCGCACCGCCCGCGCGCCGGCTCCGCAACAGGCTCCTCAGCCGGCTCCGCAGCCAGCCGCGCGCCCGCAAGCCCAGGCGCAGGCGCCGCAAGGCCCCACGCAGGTGACGCAGACGCGCGCGCGCCACATCCTGATCAAGACCTCCACCGTGATGAGCGATGAGCTGGCGCGGCAGCGCCTGGATCAGGTCCGCCAGCGGCTGTTGGGCGGCGGCGCCAAGTTCGAGGACATGGCGCGCCAGTACTCGCAGGATGCGACGGCGCCGCAGGGCGGCGAGTTGGGGTGGCTGAACCCGGGTGAAACCGTGCCGCCTTTCGAGGCCGCCATGAACGCCTTGCAGCCGGGCGAGCTCAGCCAGCCCGTGCAGACCCCCTTCGGCTGGCACCTGATCCAGGTCGAAGAGCGCCGCGAGCATGACGCGACCGACGATCTGGCACGCATGCGCGCCCGCCAGACGCTGTTCGAACGCCGTGCGCAGCCTGCTTTTGAAGACTGGCTCGATCAGTTGCGCGCTCAGGCGTACGTCGACAACCGTCTTGAGAAGCAGCAGAAGATCCAGCAGAACAACCGCTAAACGCATTACGGGCTTTTCATGTCTCAACACCAGGCGCGCAAGCGCTTTGGCCAGAACTTCCTGACCGACGAGAGTGTCGTCGAGTCCATCGTCCGGGCGGTTGCGCCCGCCCGCGACGATGCCGTGGTCGAGATCGGCCCAGGTTTGTCTGCGCTTACCCGGCCGCTGCTCGAGCGCCTGGATCACCTGACCGCGGTTGAAATCGACCGCGATCTGGCCGCCCGCCTGCGCAAGCAGTTCGAGGAAACCCGCCTGACCGTGGTCGAAGCCGACGCGCTGACGGTGGATTTTTCCCAGTTCGGCAGCGCGTTGCGCGTCGTGGGCAACCTGCCCTACAACATCTCCAGCCCGCTGCTGTTTCACCTGATGACGTGGGCCGACCATATCCGCGACCAGCATTTCATGCTGCAACGCGAAGTGATCGACCGCATGGTGGCGCAAGCCGGCACCGGTGATTTCAGCCGCTTGTCCGTGATGCTGCAATCGCGCTACCGGATGCACAAGCTGTTCGACGTGCCGCCGGAAGCCTTCGATCCGCCGCCCAAGGTGGTGTCGGCGATCGTGCGCATGGTGCCGTTGCCGGCTGACCGCCTGCGGCCGGTCAGTGCGCGGGCCTTCGAAACCGTGGTGGCGCGCGCCTTTTCGCAGCGCCGCAAGATGCTGCGCCGCGTGCTGGCCGATTGGGCGCCGCAGGTGCCCTGGGAAGCGCTGGATATCGCGCCGACCGCCCGCGCCGAGGATATCTCGGTGGACCGGTACATCCGCCTGTCGGATGCGCTTGTCGAAGCCGGCGTGCTGCAACGGGACTGAAAAGCGCCCCTGGATGCAAAAAGGCCCCCCCGCGGGGCCTTTTTGCATTTCCGCATGGCGCGGCGCGCTGGCGGCGGACTACAGCATGCGCTTTTGCGCGGCCATCCACAGCTGCATGACATCGCGCGCGCGTTCGGACAACAGGCGTTCGGCGTCCGCGAGCGCCTGCTGCAGCGTGATGGGGCCGGGGGCCAGGCTGAATGCGGCGCTGATGCCGCAGGCGTGCAGGGCTTCGTAGCCTTCGCCCAGCGAACCCGCCAGCGCCACGACGGGCACGCCCGCGCGCTGCGCGATCCGGCCGACGCCGGCAGGCGTCTTGCCCCGCAGCGTCTGCGCATCCATGCGGCCTTCGCCGGTGAACACCAGCGTGGCGCCCTCGACCGCCTGGGCCAGGCCGCCCAGCTCGGCAACGATGTCCACGCCCGGCCGGAAGTGGGCGTTCAGGAAGGCCTTGGCGGCAAATCCCAGTCCGCCCGCCGCGCCGGCGCCGGGCTCGTTGCGGTGGTCGGCTTTCAGGTGGCGTTCGCAGACATCGGCAAAATTCGTGAGCATGCGGTCCAGTGTCAGCACCTGGTCCGGCGTCGCGCCTTTTTGCGGGCCGAACACATGGGAGGCGCCTTGGGGGCCGCACAAGGGGTTGTCGACATCCGAGGCGATATCGATGTGGATCTTGGACAGGCGCGGATCGAGTCCGCGCGTGTCGATGCTGGCCAGTTGGCCCAGCGCGCCGCCGCCGGGCGGCAGGCTGTGGCCTTCGGCGTCCAGCAGGCGCACCCCCAGAGCCGTCAGCATGCCGGCGCCCGCGTCGTTGGTGGCGGATCCGCCGAGTCCGAGAATGATGCGCGTGGCGCCCGCGTTCACGGCGGCCAGCATCAGTTCGCCCACGCCGTGGCTGCTGGCGCGCATGGGGTCGCGCTTGGACGGCGAGATCAGTTCAAGGCCCGCCGCGGCGGCCATTTCGATCACGGCGGTGCCGTCTTCCAGCAGCCCCCAAATGGCATCGACCTTATGGCCCAGCGCGTCATTCACGGTGAGCTGCCGCTCGGCGCCGGCGGTTGCCGCCAGCACGGCTTCGACCGTGCCCTCGCCGCCGTCGGCCATCGGTATGCACACGGTATGTGCGCCGGGGAAAGCGGCCTTGACGCCGCGCGCGATGGCGGCCGCCGCATCCGGCGCGGAAACGCTTTCTTTGAAAGAGTCGGGTGCAATGACGATTTTCACGGGTTTCGATGGGCTCGGTGAAGGTCGGTGTGATCCTCATGATACCCGTGCGAACGCAGCCGGCGTACCATAGCGCTTTCGTTGTTTTTGCGAGAGTGGACCGCCATGCCTGTATTGCGCCGCACAAAAATTGTCGCCACCTTGGGACCCTCGACGTCATCGCCCGAACGCATCGAAGCGCTCATCCGCGCAGGCCTGGATGTGGCCCGCCTGAACTTCTCGCATGGCAGCGCGGACGATCACCGCGAACGCGCCCGGCTGGTGCGCGAGATCGCCGCCAAGCAGGGCCGCTTCGTCGCCATCATGGGCGATCTGCAAGGCCCCAAGATCCGCATCGCGCGCTTCACCGACAAGCTGGTGCAACTGCAGGTGGGCCAGCCGTTCACGCTGTCGCGTGTACACCCCAAGGACGCCGGCACCGCCAGCATCGTGGGCATCGACTACCCCGAACTCGTGACCGATTGCCGCGTGGGCGACGAGCTGCTGCTCGATGACGGCCGCGTGGTGCTGGTGGTGGACCGCGTCGAAGGCGACGAAGTCCACACCACCGTCACGGTGGGCGGCCCGCTGTCGAACAACAAGGGCATCAACCGCCGTGGCGGCGGTCTGTCCGCGCCCAGCCTGACCGACAAGGACCGCGTCGACATCAAGCTGGCCGCCGAAATGGAACTGGACTACGTGGCGGTGTCGTTTCCGCGCTATGGCAGCGACATCGACGAGGCGCGCACCTTGCTTGCGGCGGCGGGTAGCCAGGCCTGGATCATCGCCAAGATCGAACGCGCCGAAGCGGTGGCCGACGACGAAGCGCTGGACTCGCTGATCCGCGCGAGCGATGGCGTGATGGTGGCGCGCGGCGACCTGGGCGTGGAAGTGGGCGACGCCGAACTGGTGGGCATCCAGAAGCGCATCATCCAGCACGCGCGCACCTTGAACAAGGTGGTCATCACCGCGACGCAGATGATGGAGTCGATGATCTCCAGTCCGATGCCGACGCGCGCCGAAGTGTCCGATGTGGCCAACGCGGTGCTGGATTACACCGACGCCGTCATGCTGTCGGCCGAAAGCGCGTCCGGGCAGTATCCGGTGGAAACCGTGCAGGCCATGGCGCGCGTGTGCCTGGGCGCGGAAAAGCACCCGACCTCGACGGTGTCCCATCACCGCATGGGCGAGACCTTCACGCGCTGCGACGAAACCATCGCATTGGCGGCCATGTACGCGGCCAATCATTTTCCGGGCGTGAAGGCCATCATCGCGCTGACCGAAAGCGGGCACACGCCGCTGATCATGTCGCGCATCCGCTCGGGCGTGCCCATCTATTGCTACAGCCCGCACAGTGTTACGCAGAACCGCGTGACGATGTTCCGGGGCGTCTACACGGTGCCGTTCTCGCCGTCGGACTACGAGCCGGCCGACCTGAGCAACGCCGCCATCGACGAACTGCGCAAGCGCAATCTGGTGCAGACGGGCGACTGGGTGATCCTGACCAAGGGTGACTTCTATCGCGACAGCGGCGGCACCAATGGCATGAAGATCCTGCTGGTGGATTGACGCGGGGCGGGCGCCCGGCGCCGGACGGCGCCCGGCGTCCCTGGTCCGCCAGGACCTCAGCCGAAGAACCAGTAGCAGACCCCGATGGCCGCCAGCACGCCGGCCAGGTCGGCGATCAGCGCGCAGCCCACCGCATGGCGGGCCCGCAGGATGCCCACCGATCCGAAATACACCGCCAGCACGTAGAACGTGGTTTCGGTGCTGCCTTGCACCACCGCGGACAGCAACGCGGGAAAGCTGTCCACGCCGAAATGCGTCATGGTCTCCAGCATCATCGCGCGCGCGGCGCTGCCCGAGAACGGCTTGACCAGGGCGGTGGGCAGCGCGTCGACGAAACGCGTGTCCCAGCCCGCGTGCTGCGCCATCCAGCGGATGCCGTCCAGCAGGAAATCCAGCGCGCCCGACGCGCGCAGCACGCCCACGGCGCACAGCATTGCCACCAGGTAGGGCAGCAGGCTTTTGGCGATGTCGAAGCCTTCCTTGGCGCCTTCGATGAAGGCCTCGTAGACGGGCACCTTCTTCCACGCGCCCACGATCAGGAAAGCCAGCAGGATGCCGAAGAGGCTCAGGTTGCCCATCAGCGAAGACAGCGACGCGATGGCGGCGGCCGACATGCTGGCCAGCAGCGCCATGAATCCGCCCATGACCAGCGCCGCGCCGCCCAGCCACAGCATGATGACGGGATCGGCAAGGCGCAGGCGCTGGCACGCCGCCACCGCCAGGAAACCCGCCAGCGTCGACGCGCTGGTGGCCAGCAGGATGGGCAGGAACACCAGGGTGGGATCGGGCGCGCCCTGCTGCGCGCGGAACATGAACAGGGTGACGGGCAGCAGGGTCAGCGACGACGCATTGAGCACCAGGAACAGGATCTGCGCGTTGCTGGCGGTGTCGGGCGTGGGGTTCAGGGATTGCAGCTCGCGCATGGCGCGCAGGCCGATGGGCGTGGCGGCATTGTCCAGGCCCAGGCCGTTGGCCGCGAAGTTCAGGGTGATCAGGCCGATGGCCGGATGGTTGCGCGGCACCTCGGGCATCAGGCGGGCAAAAAGCGGCCCCAGCACGTGCGCCAGCTTTTCGACCAGCCCGGCGCTTTCGGCGATGCGCAGGAATCCCAGCCACAGGGTCAGCGTGCCAAACAGCAGCACCATCACTTCCACGGACACGCGCGCCATGTCGAACAGGCTGGCCACCATCAGGCGGAAGACTTCGGGGTCTCCGAGGGCCAGCCAGCGGTACAGCGCGGCTGCGGCGGCGGTAAGAAAGAAGCCCAGCCAGAGTTTGTTAAGCATGCGGACGTGCCCGGACAGCGATTGATTGCGCACCAGCGCGGCGACGCCCATTGTCGCAGAGTCGGCACCCCCCGGCTTGGCCGGCGGCCGTCAATTCTGGTACTTTGCCCCGATACGTCTTGTAGCCATAACAGGGGGATTCATGGATTTCAACGCCTGGCGCCGGCGCCGCATTTCGGAACCCGCGTACCGCTGGGCGCGCGAAGCGTTGCCGGCCATGTCGGCCACCGAGCGCGAGGCCATCGAAGCCGGCGACACCTGGTGGGATGCGGATCTGTTCACCGGCAACCCCGATTGGCGCAAGCTGCTCAGCGTGCCGGCCGCCACGCTGACTCCTGACGAGCAGCGCTTCATCGATGGCCCGGTGGCGCAGCTGTGCGGCATGCTGGACGAATGGGACATCGCCTGGAACCGGCGGGACCTGCCGCCGGACGTCTGGGCCTTTCTCAAGGCGCAGCGCTTTTTCGGCATGATCATCCCGCGCCGCTATGGCGGGCTGGGATTTTCCCCCTATGCCCATTCCGAGGTGGTGCGCCGCATTTCCGCGTATTCGATCACGGCGGGCGTCACCGTCATGGTCCCGAACTCGTTGGGGCCGGGAGAACTGCTGATGCAGTTCGGCACGCCCGCCCAGCGCGATTACTGGCTGCCCCGGCTGGCGGACGGCCGCGAGGTGCCGTGTTTCGGACTGACCAGCCCCGAGGCCGGGTCGGATGCGGCATCCATGGTGGACACCGGCGTCGTGTGCCGGCAGGTGGTCGATGGCCGTGAGCTGATCGGCATCCGGCTGAACTGGCACAAGCGCTACATCACGCTGGGGCCCGTGGCCACCGTGCTGGGCCTGGCGTTCAAGATGTCGGATCCGGAAGGCATTCTGGGCGAGCCCCGGGATATCGGCATCTCCGTAGCGCTGGTGCCCACCGAGGCGCCCGGCGTGGAGATCGGCCGGCGCCATCTGCCGGCCATGCAGGTCTTTCAGAACGGGCCCAACAAGGGGCGCGACGTGTTCGTGCCGCTGGACGCCCTGATCGGAGGTGCCGAGCGCGCCGGGCAGGGCTGGCAGATGCTGATGAGCGCGCTGGCGGCGGGGCGCGGCATTTCGCTGCCCTCGCTATCGGCCGCCGCCGCGGTGATGTGCGCGCACACGACCGGCATGTATGCCCGCGTGCGGGACCAGTTCGGCATTCCCATCGGCAAATTCGAGGGCGTGCAGGAAAAATTGGCCAGCCTGGCGGGCAACGCCTATCTGGTGGAGGCCGCCCGGCGCTTGACGTGCGCCGCGCTGAACCAGGACGTGAAGCCAGCCGTCGTGTCGGGCATCATGAAGTATCACGCAACCGAGCGCATGCGCGGCTCGGTCAACGACGCCATGGACGTGCATGCCGGCCGCGGCGTCATGGACGGCCCCAGCAATTATCTGGGGGCGCTGTACCGCGCGGTGCCCATCGCCATCACGGTCGAGGGCGCCAACATCCTGACGCGCAACCTCATCATCTTCGGACAGGGCGCCATCCGCGCCCATCCCTATCTGATGCCGGAAATCCTGGCTCTGGGCAATCCCGACGAAGAGCGTGGCATCGAAGTCTTTCACGACGTCTTCTGGCGCCACCTGCGGCACGCCGGCATCAACGCCTTGCGCGCCATCGGCCGGGCCTGGACCGGCGGAGCGATGGCGCCCGCGCCGTCCTCGGGGCCGACAGCCGGGCATTACCGCCGGCTGGGCCGCTATTCCTCGGGGTTCGCGCTGCTGGCCGACGCGGCGTTGGCGCAGTTGGGCGGTGGCCTGAAGCGCCGCGAAATGATCTCCGCGCGCCTGGGGGACATCCTGTCCGAACTCTATCTGCTTTCCGCCGTGCTCAAGCGCTGGGAGGACGAAGGCCGCAAGCACGATGACCTGCCGCTGGTGCGGTGGTGCATGGAGCAGGGCTACGCGAGCATCGAGAAATGCATGGATCAGGTGTTGCGCAATCTGCCTGGCCGGGTGCTGTCCTGGGGCTTGCGCGCGGCCATCCTGCCGTTGCGCCTGGCCAAGGGCCCGGGCGATGCGCTGACGCGGGAATGCGCCGAGCTGCTGCTCAAGCCATCGCCCACGCACGTGCGGCTGGCGGCCGACCTGCATCGGGCGCCGGCCGGCGGTGCTGCTGGCGGCGACCCGCTGGGCCTCCTGACCCGCGCCTTCGCGCTGGTGGATGCCGTTCAGCCCATCCGCGACCGCCTGCGCCAGTCGGGCGTGCGCGATTGGCGCGAGGCGCATCGGCGCGGCGCGATCACGGATGCGCAGGCCGCGCAGCTCGAAGCCGCCGAGGCCATCGTGGCGCAGGTCCTGCAGGTGGATGATTTCGCGCCGGAAGACCTGTCGCCGCAGGCCGCGAAAACGGCCGCGGCGGGCGCCGGTCAGGACGCCTAGTCGTCCTGGTTGGGGTCCATGCCCGGGAACAGGATTTCAGTGAAGCCGAACTTCGAGAAATCCTGGATGCGCGACGGATAGAGGCGGCCGATCAGGTGGTCGCATTCGTGCTGCACCACGCGCGCATGGAAACCCTCGGCTTCGCGTTCGATAAGCTGGCCGTACGGGTCGCGGCCGCTATAGCGGATATGGCGGTAGCGCGGCACCTGGCCGCGCAGGCCCGGCACGGACAGGCAGCCTTCCCAGCCATCTTCCATTTCGTCGGACAGCGGCGTGATGACGGGATTGCACAGGATGGTCTGCGGCACGGGGGGCGCATCGGGATAGCGCTCGTTGCGATCGAAGCCGAAGATCACCAGTTGCAGGTCCACGCCGATCTGCGGCGCGGCCAAGCCCACGCCCTGCGCGGCCGCCATGGTTTCGAACATGTCGTCGATCAGCGCGTGCAGCTCGGGCGTGTCGAAGCGTTCGACCGGCGCGGCCACGCGCAGGAGCCGGGGGTCGCCCATTTTCAGGATGGGATGAATCATGGCGAATATCCGTTTGAGGCTGGAAGGGTCAGTCCTGACGGCCCTTTTTCTGAATGAACTCGATCTTGTAGCCGTCGGGATCTTCGACAAACGCGATGACGGTCTTGCCGTGTTTCATGGGGCCCGCTTCGCGCGTGACCTTGCCGCCACGCTCCTTGACCTTGTCACAGGCTTCATAGGCGTTGTCGACCTCCAGCGCGATGTGGCCGTAGCCGTTGCCCAGGTCGTAGTTGTCGGTGTCCCAGTTGTGGGTCAGTTCGATCACGGCGCCCTCGGACTCGTCCTGGTAACCCACGAAGGCCAGCGTGAACTTGCCGTCGGGGTAGTCGTTGCGGCGCAGGACGCGCATGCCGAGCACGTTGGTGTAGAAGTCGATGGACTTGTCGAGGTTGCCGACTCGCAGCATGGTGTGGAGCATACGCATGGATGTTTTCCTTAAGCGGTGAGGGGAAGCGGAAAGTGCAGCGGGGTTCCGGCGCTTTCCCGATGGATTCCGATGTCGCGCAGCGCGCCGCCCATGGCGTCGACTGCCTGCCGCATCTGGTCGGCGCCAAAGGCGCCGATGCAGCCGACCCGGAAAGTGGGTTGTTCGGTGTTGTAGAAGTTGCTGAGCACATAGCCGCGCTGCTTGAGCGCATCCACGAATAGCTGCAGATGCCAGGTCGGCGCATCCGGGGCGTGGACGTTGACGACGATGGGGCCTTGCAGTGCCGGCGGCAGGTACGGGGTCAGGCCAAGTCCGATCACGCCATCATAGAGCGCGCGCATGTTGGCCGTGTAGCGCGCCAGGCGGGCCTCGCGGCCTTCTTCCCGATAGAGCTCCAGCGCCACCGCCAGCGCGGCCAGCGTGGGCGCGGGGGGCGTGAAGCGCGGGCCGGCATTGGGCGCCAGGGTGTGCTGGTAGATGTCAGCCAGGTCCAGGGACCAGCTTCCGGCGTTGCCCCGGGCGGCCTCGAGGCTGTCGCGCCGGGCCACCACGAAGGCGGCGCCGGGCAGGCCTTCCAGGCATTTGTTGGCGGTCAGCACCACGGCATCGACGGCGGGCAAGGCCCGCAAGTCGAGCGGCAGCGCGCCGAAGGCGGACACGGCGTCCACGATGACGCGGCGGCCCAGCGCCTGGGCGATGCGCGCCAGCTCGGGTACGTCGTGGCAGATGCCGCTGCCCGTTTCGCTGTAGACCAGCGCCAGATGCGTCAGCGTGGGGTCGCGTTCCAGCGCGGCGGCGACCGCCTGCGGATCCACGCGTTCGGCCGCGCCCACGAACAGCGGCACGGCGACCCGGCCCGCGTCGCCGGCCAGTTTCTGCAGACGGGCGGCGTAGGCGCCGGTGGACGGCGCCAGCAGGCGCCCGCCCGCGGGCACGAAGCTGCGGATCGCGGCCTCGACCGCGAAATGGCCGCAGCCAGGCAGCGCCAGCGCGGCGTGCTCGCCGGGATCCGCTTGCGCGATCGCCAGCACGCCATCGCAGACCTGCCGGTAGGTCTGGCGGAAATCGTTGTCCCAGGGCGCGTAGTCCTGCGCCATGGCGGCCTTCACCCGTGCATCGGTCGTGACCGGGCCGGGAATCAGCAGCAACATTTCGAGTCTCCTTGGGGCCTCAGAACTGAGGCAGGGAAGCTGGGTCGTGACGCCGCAGGATGTTCTTGGCGTCTTCGAAGTCGGGCAGGATCTGGCCCACTTCGCGCCAGAAATCCTGACTGTGGTTCATCTCGCGCAAGTGGGCAAGCTCATGCGCGATGACGTAATCGATGATGGCCGGCGCGAAATGGATCAGGCGCCAGTTCAGCATGATGTTGCCGTCGCTGGTGCATGAACCCCAGCGCGTCGCGGCCGACGACAGGCGCCAGCGGCGGATCTTCAGCCCGCTGATCTGCAGGAAGTGCGCCAGCCGGGCGCCAAACCAGGCGCCGGCGCGCTGCTGCAGCCAGGCCTGCGCGGAATCGCGGATGCGGCCCTGGTCAGCGGTGGATGGCAACGCCAGCCACAGGGTGTCGCCGTCTTGCGGCGCTTCGGCATCGCCGGATAAAGAGGCCTGGCGGCTATCCCCGCCCACGCCGATGATGATGCGGCGGCCCAGGTAGGGCAGTTCGCCGCCCGCCTGCCAGCGCGTGTGCGCCATGGCCAGTTGTCGCTTGCGGGCGTGCCACTCGCGCAGCTTGGCGAGGATCCAGCGCGATTTCTCGCGCACGGCGTCGTCGACCTGCGAGAGCGTCACCCAGTTGGGCGCGGTGACGCGCAAGCCGTCGTCGGTGATCACGAAGCCGATGCTGCGGCGGCGCGAACGCAGCAGCACGAAACCGATGGGCTGCTGTTCGGTCGGCACCTCGCGCCAGCGCGCGCCGGGGGGCAGCGGGTCGGGGCAGGGCGTGGGCACGCGGGAGGCGGCATTGGGCGAAAGGGTCAGCAGCGGTTCGCCCTGCGGGGAGGCGGGCGGAGCGGCATCGGGAAAGATATTGGCCGGTGGGGCCGGCCGAGCGGCGTCCGGCCCGGCAGCCGGCGCGTGGGGCGTGGCCGGCCGAGGCGCCGCGGGGGGCTTCGGCACGGCGATCAGCGGCGGCGCGCCCGCGGGCGCGTCGTCTTCCTGCATGCCGAACAGGAGTTCGAGCTGATCGGTGCTAGACATACCTTTCTGGGTTGAGACGCCGCATTTCCCCTTCGATCCAGTCCTGAACCTTCTTGTTCAGTTCCTCGGGGGAGAGTCCCTTGGATTCTATCGCGGGACCGATCGACAGGGTGATCAGGCCGGGATATTTCACGAAAGCGTTGCGCCGCCAGCACTCGCCGGCGTTGTGCGCCACGGGGATGACGGCGGCGCCGGTGCGCGACGCCAGCAGCGCGCCGCCCATCTTGAACCGTCCCGTCTTGCCCGGCGGCACGCGGGTGCCTTCGGGAAACAGCAGGGGCCAGCGGCCTTCGTCCAGACGCGTCTGGCCTTGCTTGACCACCTGCTCGAACGCGTCGCGGCCCTTGGACCGGTCAATGGCGATCATGCGCAACAGCGCCAGGCCCCAGCCGAAAAACGGCACCATGTGCAGTTCTTTCTTGTAGACGAAGCAGACCTCGCGGGGCATGTAGGCCGGGAAGAACAGGGTCTCCCAGGCCGACTGGTGCTTGGATAGCAGGACCGCCGGACCATCGGGCAGGTTCTCCCAGCCCTTGACCTGCCAGCGGATGCCGCAGAAGACCTTGGCGCCCCAGATGGCCAGGCGCGGCCAGCCCACCGTCAGCTTGTAGCGCCAGTGCAGCGGCAACGGCGCCCAAAGGACACAGGCGAAGGCATAGGGGATGACCGTGACGGCCAGGAACAGAAAGTACAGCAGCGAGCGTAGCCGGGCCATCGAATCAAGCGTCCTGGAGCAGGGCGTCGGCCACGGCCGACAGGTCTGCGCATACGCGCGTATTGTCGGGCAGGCCGCCCTTGGCCTGCGTCTTCCTGCCGTTGCCGGTCAGCACCAGCCAGGGCGCGCATCCCACGGACGAAGACGCCTGCAGATCGCGCAGCGAATCGCCCACCGCCGGCACGCCGGCCAGGCCGATGTCGTAGCGGTGGCCGATCTGCTCGAACATGCCCGGTCGCGGCTTGCGGCAGGTGCAGTTGTCGTCGGGGCCGTGGGGGCACATGAATACGGCGTCGATGCTGCCGCCCGCGGCGGCCAGCTCGCGGCGCATCTTGGTGTGGATGGCAGTCAGCGTGTCCATGTCGAACAGGCCGCGCGCCAGGCCCGATTGGTTGGTGGCAACCACCACCTTCCAGCCCGCCTGCGTCAGGCGCGCGATGGCTTGCAGGCTGCCCGGCAAGGCGATCCATTCGTCGGGATTCTTGACGAACGAATCGCTGTCCTGGTTGATGACGCCGTCGCGGTCGAGGATGATCAGTTTCACTGTGCAAGCCTGGAAATGTCGGCCACCTGGTTCATCAGGCCATGCAACTGGCTCAGCAGAGCCAGCCGGTTGGCGCGCACGGCCGGGTCTTCGGCCATGACCATGACGTCGGCAAAGAAGGCATCCACGGGTTCGCGGGCCTGGGCCAGCGTGGTGAGGCTGCCGGCGAAATCGCCCGCGGCGAGCTGCGCCTCGGCCTTCGGACGCAGCGTGGATACGGCGGCGGCCAGGGCCTTTTCAGCGGGTTCCACCAGCGCGCCGTCGTTCACCGCGCCGATCTCGCCTTCGGCCTTCTTCAGCAGATTGCCGATGCGCTTGTTGGCGGCGGCCAGGCTGGCGGCTTCGGGCAACTGCGCGAACGCCGCGGCGGCGCGCACGCGTTCGGCCACCTGGTGCAGGGGCGGCGTCAGTGCGATCACGGCTTCCACCGCGTTGCGGTCGAAATCGTTGATCAACTGGTTGCGATAGCGCTCGTAGATGAACGTGCGGACCTCGGGCAGCGTGTCGGCGGGGACCTTGCCCGCCGGGAACGTGCCGACGGCCTGCGCAAGCAGGCCGTTCAGCGACAAGGGGCCGTCCTGGCTGACCTTCAGCCAGCCGCCGGCGGCCAGTTGCTCGAACGCGCTGATGAGGCCCAGCGCGGCGCGGCGCAGGCCGAAGGGGTCGCGCTCGCCGGTGGGGGCCAGGCCAATGGCCCAGATGCCGACCAGCGTTTCCACGCGTTCGGCGATGAACAGCGTGGCGGCGGTCAGGGTGTCCTGCGTGACAGGCGCGTCGTAACGGTTGCGGTACTGGTTGCGCAGGGCCTGCACGACGCTGTCGGGCTCGCCATCGCCAGCGGCGTAATAGGCGCCCATGATGCCCTGCAGCTCGGGGAATTCGCCCACCATGTTCGAGCCCAGGTCGGCCTTGGCCAGCATGGCGGCGCGGTCGGCGGCGGACACATCGCCGCCCAGCAGCTCGGCCACGGCGCGGGCGATCGCGCGCACGCGTTCCACGCGTTCGAGCTGGGTGCCGAGCTTGTTGTGATAAACGATGGAGCCCAGTTGTTCGACGCGCGCGGCGAGCGGCGTCTTGCGGTCGGTTTCGAAGAAGAACTGCGCGTCGGCCAGGCGCGGGCGGACCACGCGCTGGTTGCCTTCGACGATGTTCACCGGATTGTCCGTGTGCATGTTGCTCACGATCAGGAAGCGGTGCGTCAGGCGGCCGGTGGCCGGGTCGAACAGCGGAAAGTACTTCTGGTTCAGCCGCATGGTCAGGATCAGGCATTCCTGCGGCACTTGCAGGAACTGCTCTTCGAACTGGCCTACATAGACAGTGGGGTGTTCGACCAGCGCGGTGACTTCGTCCAGCAGGGCGGCCACTTCGGGGTCGTCGCCCAGCGTGGCGGACAGGCGGCCGGCGTGGTCCAGCAGCTGGCGCTGGATCTCGTCGCGGCGGCCTTCGAACGAGGCCACGACGCGGCCCTTTTCAGCCAGCGTGGCGGCATAGGCGTCGGCATCGGCGAACGAGACCGGGCCTTCGCTCATGAAGCGGTGGCCCAGCGTGTCGCGGCCGGCCGACAGGCCCAGCGCCGACACCGGCACCACGTCCGCGCCGAACAGCGCGACCAGGCCGTGCGCCGGGCGCACGAACTTGACGGTGGTGAAGCCGTCGGCCAGCTGGTAGCGCATGACTTTCGGGATCGGCAGGCCGTCGATGGCGGCATCGATGCCTTCCTGCAGGCCGGCGGCCAACAGGGAGCCGGCGGCGGTGCCTCGCGCGACCAGGTAGTCCTGCTTGCCGTCGGACTCGCGGTCCAGCGTGGACAGGTCGATGTTTTCCAGGCCCTTGGCGGCCAGCTTCTTCTGCAGCGCGGGCGTGGCCTTGCCGTCTTCGGTCAGGCCGATCTTCACGGGCATCAGCTTTTCGGCGTAGGGCTGGTCGGGCGCCTGCGCCAGCACGGCGGACAGATGCACGGCCAGGCGGCGCGGCGTCGAATAGGCGGTGACGGCGCAGCCTTCGGCCAGCAGGCCGTGGCGGGCCAGCGTGGCGCGCACGCCTTCGGCATAGGCCTGGCCCAGCTTTTGCAGGGCCTTGGGCGGGAGTTCTTCGGTCAGCAGTTCGACCAGCAGCGGGCGGATGTTCGTCGTCATTTATGCAGCCTCCCCGGCGGCCTTGTCGCGGCCCAGCATGGGAAAGCCCAGTCGTTCGCGGGAATCGAAATAAGCCTGGGCGACAGCGCGCGACAGGTTGCGGATGCGGCCGATGTAGGCGGCGCGCTCGGTGACGCTGATCGCGCCGCGCGCGTCCAGCATGTTGAACGTGTGCGCGGCCTTCAGCGCGGCCTCGTAGGCGGGCAGCGCCAGCGGCACGTCCATCAGGCGCTTGGCCTCGGCTTCGTAGTCATTGAAGTGCGAGAACAGCATCTCGGCGGACGAGTGCTCGAAGTTGTAGGTGGACTGTTCCACTTCGTTCTGGTGGAACACGTCGCGGTACAGCACGCGATTGCCGTTGGCGCCTTCCGTCCAGACCAGGTCATAGACGCTTTCCACGTCCTGCAGGTACATGGCCAGGCGTTCCAGGCCGTAGGTGATTTCGCCGGTGGTGGGCGTGCAATCCAGGCCGCCGACCTGCTGGAAGTACGTGAACTGCGTGACTTCCATGCCGTTCAGCCAGACCTCCCAGCCCAGGCCCCAGGCGCCGAGCGTGGGATTTTCCCAGTCGTCTTCCACGAAGCGGATGTCGTGCTGCGTGGGGTCGATGCCCAGCGCCTTGAGCGAACCGATGTAGAGATCCAGGATTTCCGGGGGCGCGGGCTTGAGCACGACCTGATACTGGTAATAGTGCTGCAGGCGGTTGGGGTTTTCGCCGTAGCGGCCATCCTTGGGACGGCGCGAGGGCTGCACGTAGGCGGCGCGCCACGGCTCCGGGCCGATCGCGCGCAGGAATGTGGCCGTATGCGAGGTGCCGGCGCCGACTTCCATGTCGTAGGGCTGCAGCAGGGCGCAACCCTGCTTGTCCCAGTATTCCTGGAGCGTAAGGATGATTTGCTGAAAGGTGAGCATAGGATTCTTGGAATTCGGCCGCCGGGCAAGGGCTGCCCTGGGCGTGGGAAACCGGGCATTTTAACTGCCCCGGGGCCGAAGCGGTCGTGGGGGACGGGGCGGCGGTTACATCTGTCCGCGCAAGCCGGGCCGGGTGTGCCTCTGGTGGACACGCCGCGGCGGCCCCGCTGCGCCCTGAAACCAATGATCGTATGATTCCGGGTTGAGTCCCGAGTCTTATATAAAACCCGGAACAAGATTCCGAGAATTCCCGAAAAGGAGCAGTCCCATGTCTGACCTGATCACGGTGGAAGTCACCGACGGCATCCAGATCATCACGATCAACCGTCCCGAGGCCAAGAACGCCATCAATCTGGAAACCGCCGTGGCCATGGCCGCCGCGCTGGATCAGATGGACAGCCGCGACGACGTCCGCATCGGCATCCTGACGGGCGGGGGCGGGACGTTTTCGTCGGGCATGGACCTGAAGGCCTTCGCCAAATCGGGCCAGCGTCCTTATGTGGAAGGCCGCGGCTTCGCCGGCCTGAACGAAAGGCCCCCCAAGAAACCGCTGATCGCCGCGGTCGAGGGCTACGCCCTGGCCGGCGGTTGCGAAATGGCGCTGGCCTCCGACTTGATCGTGGCCGCCAGCAATGCCAAGTTCGGCCTGCCCGAAGTCAAGCGCGGCCTGGTGGCTGGCGCGGGCGGCCTCTTGCGCCTGCCGCGCCGCCTGCCGTACCACATCGCCATGGAGGTCATTCTGACGGGCGAGATGCTGTCCGCCGAGCGCGCCCACGCCTTCGGCCTGGTCAACCGCCTGACCGAGCCGGGCGGCGCGCTGGCCGGCGCGCTGGAACTGGCGCGCGCCATCGTCGAAAATGGCCCCATGGCCGTGCAGACCGCCAAGAGCATCGTGGCGCAAGCCGGCGACTGGGAGCAGGAAGGCATGTTCGACCGCCAGCGCCCGCTGATCGCGCACATCTTCACGTCGGCCGACGCCAAGGAAGGCGCCACGGCCTTTGCCGAAAAGCGCAAGCCCGTCTGGCAAGGCAAGTAGACGATGTCCGCGCGCCGCGCCGATTTCCAGGCTTGTCGTTCCCGGAAGGGCGTCATTTGCCTTAAGACGGCCGCACGGCAAAAATAGTGCATTCTCCGTCGCGGCGGGTCAGTACCCGCCGCGTTTTCACGCATTTCATCCAGACCCGCAAATCGCCATGTCCGTCATCATTAAAGAAGAAGACCTGATCCAGTCGATAGCCGATGGCATCCAGTTCATCAGCTACTACCATCCCGTCGATTACATCCGCCACCTGGCGCGCGCCTACGAGCGCGAGGAAAGCCCCGCCGCGCGCGATGCGATGGCGCAGATCCTGACGAATTCGCGCATGTGCGCCGAAGGCAAGCGCCCGCTGTGCCAGGACACCGGCATCGTCAACGTCTTCCTGAAGATCGGCATGAGCGTGCGCTTCGACACCAAGCGCACCCTGCAGGAGCTCTGTGACGAAGGCGTGCGCCGCGGCTACCTGAACCCCGACAACCCCCTGCGCGCCTCCGTGCTGGACGATCCGCTGTTCGCGCGCAAGAACACGCGCGACAACACGCCCTGTATCCTGCACGTCGAGCTTGTCCAGGGCGACAAGGTCGACGTGCAGATCGCCTCCAAGGGCGGCGGCTCCGAAAACAAGACCAAGTTCGCCATGCTGAATCCCAGCGATTCGCTGGTGGACTGGGTGCTGAAGACCGTGCCCACGATGGGCGCCGGCTGGTGCCCGCCGGGCATGCTGGGCATCGGTGTCGGCGGCACCGCCGAAAAGGCCATGCTGATGGCCAAGCAGTCGTTGATGGAAGACATCGACATGTACGAACTGCTGGCCCGCGGCCCGCAGAACAAGCTGGAAGAGCTGCGCATCGAACTGTACGAAAAGGTCAACGCGCTGGGCATCGGCGCACAGGGCCTGGGCGGCCTGACCACCGTGCTGGACGTGAAGATCAGCACTTTCCCGACGCACGCGGCCTCCAAGCCCGTCGCCATGATCCCGAACTGCGCGGCCACCCGCCATGCGCACTTCGAGCTGGACGGTTCCGGCCCAGCGCGCCTGGACCCGCCGTCGCTGTCCGAATGGCCGGAAGTGCACTGGGCGCCCGACTACAACAAGTCCAGGCAGGTGGACCTGAATACGCTGACCAAGGAAGAAGTCGCGAGCTGGAAGCCGGGCCAGACCCTGCTGCTGTCGGGCAAGATGCTGACCGGCCGCGACGCGGCGCACAAGCGCATCCAGGACATGCTGGCCAAGGGCGAACCGCTGCCCGTGGACTTCACCAACCGCGTGATCTATTACGTGGGTCCGGTGGATCCGGTGGGCGATGAAGTGGTCGGCCCGGCCGGCCCCACCACCGCCACGCGCATGGACAAGTTCACCGACATGATGCTCGAGAAGACCGGCCTGATCTCCATGATCGGCAAGTCCGAACGCGGCCCCGTCGCCATCGAAGCCATCAAGAAACACGGCTCGGCCTACCTGATGGCCGTCGGCGGCGCGGCCTACCTGGTGTCCAAGGCAATCCGCGGCGCCAAGGTGCTGGGTTTCGCGGACCTGGGCATGGAAGCCATCTATGAGTTCGACGTGAAGGACATGCCGGTGACCGTGGCGGTGGATGCCCAGGGCACGTCGGTGCACACGACGGGCCCCAAGGAATGGCAAGCCAGGATCGGGAAGATCCCGGTTGCCGTCGCCTAAGCAGGTATGAAGGGAAATCGGCCGCTGAATTCAGCGGCCGATTTTTTTTGGGGCGGATGCGTCACCGCGCTATACGCCGGATTCCGTCCTGGACCGGAACGCCGCGATGGCATCCGCCGGCTTGCCCAGCACCTCGCGCAGCACTTCCTCCGTGTGCTCGCCCAGCAGCGGCGGCGCGCGCCGGTACACCACCGGCGAGTCCGAGAAGCGCAGCGGGCTGGCCGTGACCGGCGCCACGCCGCCCGCGGGGTGGGGCATGTCGCGCCGCAACTGGCGCGCGTGCGCCTGCGGATGCGCGAACGCCTGGGCGATGTTGTTGATGGGCCCGCAGGGCACGCCCACGGCTTCCAGCTTCGCGATCCAGTCGTCGCGCCGCCCCTCCAGCATGATGGCCGTCAGGAGGCTGATCAGCTCCTCGCGGTTCGTGACACGCAGCCGGTTGGTGGCAAAGCGCGGATCGTCGCCCAGTTCCGGCACGCCAATCGCGCGGCAATAGGCGCGGTACTGCGATTCATTGCCCGTGGCCACGATCAGGTGGCCGTCGCTGGCGGCGAACACCTGGTAGGGCACCACGTTCTGGTGCGCATTGCCGGCCCGCGTGGGCGCGACCCCCGAGTTGAAATAGTTGGAGTTCTGGTTGGCCAGCAGCGCCACGTGGCTGTCCAGCAGGGCGATGTCCAGATGCTGGCCCAGGCCGCTGCGGTGGCGCTCCTGCAAGGCCGCCAGCACCGCGACGGTGGCATACATGCCGGTGACGATATCGGTGACCGCCACGCCCGCCTTTTGCGGCCCGCCGCCGGGCAGGTCATCGCGTTCGCCGGTGATGCTCATCAGGCCGCCCATGCCCTGGATCATGAAGTCGTAGCCGGGGCGCTGCGCGAACGGGCCGTCCTGGCCGAAGCCGGTGACCGAGCAATAGATCAGGCGCGGGTTGATGTCCTTCAGGCTCTGGTAATCCAGCCCGTACTTGGCCAGCCCGCCCACCTTGAAGTTCTCGACCAGGATGTCGCTGACCGCGGCCAGTTCGCGGATCAGCGCCGCGCCTTCCGGCGTGGCCATGTCCGCTTCGACCGAACGCTTGTTGCGGTTGGCGCTAAGGTAATAGGCGGATTCGTTGGTGTCCTGGCCGTCGCCGTCCTTCAGGAAGGGCGGGCCCCAGGCGCGCGTGTCGTCGCCCACCCGCGGGCGTTCGATCTTGATGACATCGGCGCCCAGGTCGGCCAGGTTCTGCGTGCACCACGGGCCGGCCAGGATGCGCGACAGGTCCAGTACACGGATGCCATCCAGCGGAGGCGGGCGCGTCATGATTGCACCGTCGCGGTGCCGTGGCTCATGACGACGATGCCGCGCTCCTTGGCGCGGGCGATGAAGCGGATCTGGCCGTCGGGCGTGCGCCACATGTCGCATTGCAGGGTCTCGCCGGGATACACCGGCGCGGAAAAGCGGGTGTTCAAGCTGGTGAGACGGCTGGCGTCGTAATCGCAGAACGTCTTGACGATGGCGTGCGCGGCGACGCCATACGAGCAAAGCCCGTGCAGGATCGGCCTGGGGTAACCCGCCTGGCGCGCGACCTCGGGATCGGCATGCAGCGGGTTGCGGTCCGCGTTAAGGCGGTACAGCAGCGCCGCGCTGGGCGGTATGCGCAGCTCGCAGCGCAGGTCGGGATCGCCGTCGGGCGCGGCGGGCAGGGGCTCGGGGCTGGCGTCGCCTTGCCCGAAGCCGCCGTCGCCCCGGCAGAACGTGCTTTGGCGCAAGGTCGCCAGGCAGGCGCCGTCCTCGCCGTGCAGCGTGCGTTCGCTGACGATGATGGCGCCCTTGTCCGCGCCCTTGTCGATCACATGCGTGTTGCGGGTCTTGCCGGTGATGACGCCCGAGACGGGCAGCGGCGCGTGCAGCGTCAGCCGCTGTTCGCCGTGCACCACCTTCACCCAGTCGATGCCGGCGCGCGGATCGCTGACCCAGAAGCCGGGATAGCCCAGGATCACGCTCATCGTCGGAAACGCCTGCAGGTCCTTTTCGTACACGTAGCGCAACTGGCCCGCGTCTTCGGGATCCTGCCCCAGCCCGATGCCCAGCGCATACAGCATGGTGTCTTTCTGATCGTAGCGCTGACGCACATCGTCAAAGCGCCATTCCTTCACGGTTGCATAGTCCAACGGCATTGGCGGCCTCAGATGGGATCCCAGTCGATCACGTCGGGCGAGCGCTCCAACGCGTAGAAATGCTTGCGCATGGCGGGCACCGCGATCTCGGCGATGCGCTCCGGCGTCCAGCCCTCGCTGTGATGCACGGTGCGCAAGGGCCGGGGCTGGCTCATCAGCATGATCTCGTTGGCGCGAACCGCGAAGATCTGCGCCGTGATCTCGCTGGCCGCATCACTGGCCAGGTAGACCGCCATGGGGGCGACCTTGCCGGCTTCCATCTTCTTGAGCTTTTCGACGCGAGCCTTCTCTTCGTCTGTTTCCGCAGGGATCGAACTGGTCATGCGGCTCCATGCGAAGGGTGCGATGCAATTGGACCGCACGTTGTAGCGCGCCATGTCCAGGGCGATGGATTTGGACAGGGCCACGATGCCCAGCTTGGCGGCCGCATAGTTGGCCTGCCCGAAGTTACCGATCAGCCCGGACGTGGACGTCATGTGCACGAACGCGCCGGATTCCTGTTCACGGAAATAGGGCGCCGCCGCGCGGCTCATGAAGAACGATCCGTTCAGGTGCACGTCGATCACCTGACGCCATTCCTCTTCGCTCATCTTGTGGAAAACCCGATCGCGCAGATTTCCCGCGTTGTTGATGACGGCGTCGATCCGCCCGAACGCGTCGATCGCGGTCTGCACGACGCGGCTGGCGCTGTCGTACGCGGACACGCTGTCGGTGTTGGCCACCGCCAGCCCGCCGGCCGCCGTGATTTCCTTGGCCACGGCCTGCGCCGGGCCTTCCGCGCCGCCTTCGCCCGTGAGCGATACGCCGATGTCGTTGACCACGACCTTGGCGCCCGCCTGCGCCATGGCCAGCGCAATGCTGCGGCCAATCCCGCCGCCCGCGCCTGTCACGATCACTACCTTTCCGGAAACGATGCCGCTCATTGAAGCTCACTCCTGTGCTGCGGCGCGCACGCCGTGTGGAAAACAGTTCCGCATCAACCCGTCTGGTTTACGGGAATGCACCATGGTAGATTCGACCCGGCATTCGAAGAATTCAAAATTAGAAATGCCCCCCTTCTGCGTGGTGGAACATGAGACACGATCTGACCGACCTGCGTTTGTTTCTGAACGTAGGTGACACACTCAATCTGACCCGGGCCGCGGAACGCACCTTCCTGTCCCTGCCGGCGGCAAGCGCCCGGGTAAAACACATGGAAGAGGCCTTCAAGGCCCGGCTGCTGGTGCGCATGGCCACCGGTGTCGCGCTGACGCCCGCGGGCGAGGTGCTGCTCAAGCATGCCAATGCGGTTTTCCGCCAGCTCGAATGCCTGAACGCCGACCTGCAGCCCTACGCCAGCGGCCTGAAGGGGCGCCTGAGACTGCTGGCCAACACCACCGCCACCAACTCCTTCCTGGCCGACGCGCTCTCCACGTTTCTGGCGGAAAACCCTGACGTGGACGTGGAACTCGAAGAAAAGATCTCCGGCGATATCGTCATCGCGATCCGCGCGGGCGCCGGGGATCTCGGCCTGGTGGCCGGCAACATCGACGTCGAAGGGCTCGACGTCACCCCGTTGTTCCGCGATGAGCTCACCGTCGTCACATCGCTGAATCACCCGCTGGCCGCCCAGGACTCCGCGCATTTCGTCGACCTGGTGGACGCCTACCAATTCGTCGGCATCCACCCCGACAGCGCGATCCAGACCTTCCTTGAAGACATCGCCAGCGGACTCGGCAAGCGCATCTGCCAGCGCGTCCACGTCGGCAGCTTCGAAGCCGTATGCCGCATGGTGGAGGCGGGGGCGGGCATTGCGGTCGTCCCGCGCGCCTGCGCCGCCCGCTACAGCCGCCCCGACGCCCTGCACGTCCTGAAGCTGGCGGACTCCTGGGCGCTGCGCGACCGCTTGCTCTGCCGCCAGCGCGGCCGCGACCTGCCCAGCTTCGCGGAATGCTTCATCGAACACGTGCAGCGCGCCGCGCGCGGGCAATAGCGCAACCACCGCCGGCCCTGGCATGGATGCCGCATCGAACGGCGTAGGACAAGCGCCGTATCCCCGCCGCGCCAGGTATCGCGTCATGGAGCGAGCCGCGTCCCCTGACGGCTGCGCAAATACTGTCCGGTGAGCGAACTTGGCGCCCGCGCGAAAGAGGGGCTTTTGAAAATGTGTAGCGGCGAATCCCGACAATCGGAAAATAATAAAAAACAGCGGCGGGCATGAATGCTTGAAGCCTGACCGTGAATAGAACAAGACTCAGGAGACTGCCGTGATCGATCTTCAACGCCGCCGCGTCGCCGCGGGGCTGGGCGCCGCATGCGCCGCTGCCATGCTTCCGTCGTGGGCCCGTGCCGCCACCTGGCCCGGCCATGCCGTGACCTTCATCGTGCCCTTTCCCGCGGGCGGACCGGTGGACACCACCGCCCGCTTCACCACGCAGCCGCTGGGCCAGATCTGGTCCGTGCCCACCGTGGTCGACAACAAATCCGGCGCGGGCGGCATCGTCGGCGCCCAGTTCGCCGCCAAGGCCGAGCCCGACGGCTACAGCTTCTTCTTCGCATCCATCCACCACGCCGTGCTGCCCAGCCTGCGCAACAACCTCAGCTACGACATCACCCGCGATTTCGTACCGGTAGGATTGGCCGCCGTCTTCCCCATCGTACTGGTCGTCAACGCCTCCCTGCCCGTGAACACCGTAGGCGAATTGATCGCCTACGCCAAGGCGAATCCCGGCAAGCTGTCGTTCGGCTCATCGGGCACCGGCGGCGGAACGCACCTGGCGGGCGAACTCTTCAACGCCATGGCCGGCGTGCGCATCCAGCACGTCCCCTACCGAGGCAGCGCACCCGCCATGCAGGACCTGCTGGGCGGCCAAGTGCAGGTAATGTTCGCCGACGGCCCGTCGGCGGTGCCCCACCTGAAGGGCGGCAAGGTCCGCGCCCTGGGCGTCGGCAACCCCACCCGTTCCGACATGCTGCCCGAGGTACCCACCATCGCCGAATCCGGCCTGCCTGGCTACGAGGCCTATTCCTGGAGCGGCGTGATGGCCCCGAAGGGCACGCCGCCCGACATCGTCAAGCGCCTGAACGCCGACATGGTGAAGGTGCTGTCCGACCCCGCCACCGCCAAGGGAATGATCGCCGCAGGCGCCGAACCGAAGCCCGGCACCCCCGAGCAGTTCGGAGAGTTCGTGCAGGCCGAGATCAAAAAATGGAAAGAAGTAATCAAGACAGCCGACATCAAGCTCGACTGATTCTTCCCCAAGCCGCATCGCAAGCAGCAGGCAGGCGGCGCCGCAAGAGCAACGCGGCAGCCGCTGCCAAGAGCATTACGGCAGCCGCTGCCAGGAGCATCACGGGAGCCGCCGCCAAGAGCACCACGACAGCGCCCAAAGAGCACCACGAGCAGCGCCGCGACAACATCCCGCGCAACCCCCAAGCATCACACCCCATCCCAAACGCGAAGCGTCCACCCCCCGACGCAACCCACCGCGTAAGCCCCCCAAGGCCGCCCGCGCGGCCGGCCGGGGGCGGGCCCCGCGAGACATTCCATCCCCAAACCCCCGTCGGCAAGAACCTAAAGAACCCGACTCGTCCCAGCGTCCGTGAAGCCAAAATCACCAAAGCCTGGTGTGGCGGGGGCCTGGGGGGTGTGGGGCGTCAGATAAGCCCGAGGGAATCTGAAGGAACGGCCGTAGGCCGTGACGAAGATGACGAAGGGGCAGTCCGGAGCGAAGGCTCCGGACCGCAATGTGGTGGTCAAGTTTTAGTGGACACCTGCATAGGTAGTTTTGGCGCTTGGCTGCGTTCATACGCAGCCGGTGCCCGATAGCCCAGCTTGGAGTGCAGCCGCTGGGGGTTGTAGAAGTTCTCGATGTAGTCCTGGATGTCGCGCTGTGCTTCAGTTCG
>NZ_LMIU01000027.1 GCF_001428845.1 Achromobacter sp. Root83
CGGAAACGCGCCCGCCTGACTCTTGGGCCCGGTGTAGTTCACGTCGGCCGAATGCACCTTGTAAGGACCGCTGGTCGCATGCGTGATGCCGCCCGCGTTGTAGGTGGTGCCGCTGCCTCCGGCGTTGATCACGAGTTCTTCCTTCGCGCTGATCGTGATCCGGGTGGCGCTGACCGTCACGTTCAGCTTGGCCAGCACGTTGATGCTGTCCTTGAGTGCCTTGATGTCGATATCCCCGCCTGCCGCAATCAAGCGGTATCCCATGCTCTGYACAAAGAAACGCATGCCTCGGCTGGCGCTGGCCAACAGGCGCTTGCCGGCGGAAACACTGGTGTGGSCGGTGCTGGAAAGCGCRACGTGYTCCCCGCTTGCGATATGGGTGGATCCCGGCGTGCTGGCGGCGATTCCGACGGGRCTGGCCAGCACCAGATGTGGTGCGCYGAGTTCCGGGTATTGATTGGACTGCGGGTTGGCGGCCCCTTGGCCTTGGATATCCTGGTGCTGCGTCTGCAAGGACCGCGCGACCTCGTCCTGATCTCCCGCCTCTTGCGCCAACAGTTCGCGCGCCATGCTGGCAAAGGTGTCCTGCTGCTCGCGCGCCACGGACAGGCGCTCTGCCGTCTCAGGCAGATCCTTGTGATGTTCGCTGGCGTTGGCGCGCATCTCGGTGGTGAGCAGCATKCCGCCACCGGCGCGCAACACCCCATGCGCGTCCGTTCTCAGTTCGAAGCCCTCACCGCGCGGCACGCCGCCCGAGGGTCTCGRATGCGTGAGATAGCCGATATTCAACGCCGTGGCCGCGTGGTCGCTCATCAGCGCCGCGCTGATCTGGCCGGAGGTGTCGTCCAGCCGCAGCTCGTTGGCGCGGCTGCCCTTRTGCTCCTTGGTCTTGACGGTGTTGAGGATGTTGTGCTTGGGCAGTGCATACGGCGGCAGGTTCGTCGCCCGGTACGTTCTTCCGGAAATGATCGGCTGGTCGCAATCGCCGTCCAGGAAATTGACGATCACTTCCTGCCCGATGCGCGGGATCGCCATRTGGCCCCAGGCCGCGCCCGCCCAGTTCTGCGACACGCGGATCCAGCACGAGCTGTGTTCGTCGTGCTTGCCCAGGCGGTCCCACGGAAACTGGACCTTTNTGGCCCCAGGCCGCGCCCGCCCAGTTCTGCGACACGCGGATCCAGCACGAGCTGTGTTCGTCGTGCTTGCCCAGGCGGTCCCACGGAAACTGGACCTTTACGCGCCCGTACTCGTCGCAATAGATCTCTTCATTGGCCGGGCCCACGACTGAAGCGATCTGCGGGCCGTCGATGCGCGGCTTGGCGGCGGGTTCCGGCTTCCAGTCCATGTGGTCGGGCACGATGTCGGCGGTGTAGCGGTATTGCGTGCCCTGCGAGGCATCGGCCGCTTCCTCTTGCTGGCTCGTGTGCTGCACGCCGTGGTGCCGCATGCGCACAGGGCGCCAGCCGTGGTTCCAGTCCTCGCGGGGATGGCCCGTCAGGTCGAAGGCCACGCCGGGAACGAGGCGCGCGTCGTCGCCTTCCACTCGCGCCATGCGGGCGTCGCGGCGCAGTCCCAGCAAACGGCTCTGCGTGAACGGCTTGCCCGCTTCGTCGACCTTGTAACGTCCGGGGTAGTCATAGCGCTCGTAGCGCTCACCCTGATGATCCAGGTCCGTCGCGACCGGTGAATGCTCCTGGTCGTATTGTGGGTGTGTATAGGTGTAGTCGCGCTGCGTCTGGCGCGCCGTGCGCACCTGTTCGGCGTAGGTGAACCGGCGCAGCGCGGGCGCCGGCTGGTCGCCGCCGGGCGACGGGTTGTATTCCACGGGCCCGCCTTCGATCKSSCCRTGSACATAGATCCGGTCGCCGTGGATCAGCCGATGGCCYTTGTCMGTGTGCGCAWAGCGGTRGAAGAACCCCTCTTCGGCCGCCAGGCGGGCCAGAAACGCCAGATCGGTTTCTCCAGCCTGCACGCAATACTCGCGCGGCAGGTGCGGGTTGGTCGTGACCTGTTCGTAGTCCGTGATGCCGTGCGACTTGATGATCTGCTCGAGGATCTCGGGCACGGACTGCTGCTGGAAGATGCGCCAGTCCGAGCACAACTCAGCGCGCGCCAACGCGGGTTCCACCACGGCCTGGTAGCGCGTTCTTCTGAAGCCGGTGTCGCCCTGCTCGAAGCTGGAAACCACGCCATGGACATGTCGCACAGGCATATCCCCGCGCCAGATCGTGAACAACGCCGGTTGATCCAGCATCGCGCCAAAATCCACCGCCGGATCGAAGCTCGATAACTCCACGCGCAGAAGGAAGGTCTCGGACAAAGCTTCATCGAGCGTGAATTCGAGCACCTCGAAGTCCACTCCTGTGGCGGACGGGGAAAAGGTAAACCGCACATCGGATAAACGGGGCATAACGGCATCCTGAGCAAGCTGAACGCCTTAGGGGCGTTCAGCGCGTATATGAACAAGAAACGGTCCAGACCTGACGCAACTCACCGATCACAAGTCCCGGCTTGAATTGCGTAAACGACTCAAGCCGTTTCAACTCAACGTCCTGACACCGGCTTGCCCTTGGCCACCTTGGCAGGCGGCGGGACCGGCGGGACGGCCCCGGGTTTGGCTGGAGGGTCCATGAGCAACGTGCGCGGCAGCGCAAAGCCGTCAAATATGGCTTGCGTGAACGGGTTGTTGGATTTTTCAGCCACGATCCGGTAGCGCATCGCGCCGTCGTTGGCGGCAAAGCTGAGATCCACCGCATTGGTCGTGGCGCTGTCGAGCCGCGCCTGGCTAAGCAGGCGGAACATGGACCACGAACCCCGGTAAACCAGGCTGCTGCTGGTTCCGCTGCCGTTGACCAGCGTGATGCGGCTCTCTGTGTTGGCGGCCAGGCTGTTGGGCCAGATCAGCCCCACACTGTTGGACGCGCCATGGCTATAAGAGATCAGTTGCCCCTCGACGCTCAATACGCTGCTGCGCCGTGTCGGCGTCAGGCCCAGGGGCTCGACGCTGAATTGAACGCCCAGCGCTCCCCGGCTGTTGAAGAACGCGTCCCGGATCCGGTCCGCCGCTTCAAGCTGCTTCAGGACGTCCATGCGCACCAGATAGCCGCCGCGCCGCTGGGAATACAAGGCCTCCAGGTTGTCCTCCAGGAACAGCTTCAGGTATTGCTCCTTGAACTGCGCCAACCGGCCTTGCGGCCCGAACATGACGGTGAAGTCCTCCAGAGACGCGTCGACCCGCCCCGCCGGATTGAACGGGTAGCGATTGGCAAGCCGTTCGTCGTAGTAGCGGTAGACCTCGGTGTTCCAGCGGCGCTCCAGTTCCTTCAGCGCTTCAATCAGCAACACCTGGGACGATTCGTCAGCAAGCTTCTTGACCTGCGTGTTCAGCGGCTCGGGCATGCCGGCGGCCATGCGCTGCAGGTTGCCGATAGGATCCGTTCCCTTCAGCGCAAAGCGGTCCAGCACGATGGTCAAGGCGGCCTTGCCGGGCTCAGGGCTGTCCTGGACGCTCTTCACGGTGTCGTAGACCCGCGCGATGGCGGCCATGCTTTCGTCCAGATACGAGGGTTTGTTGTCCGCGCCGACCAACACGCCCGTGAGCGGCGCGAACGGCCGGGAGATGGCGGCGATCTGCTGGGCCTTGGCGGCGGTGGCCGGCGTCACCGGCGCGGGCTCTGTCTTGGTCCCCGCGACGGCGGCCTCGGCCGGCTGCAACGTGGTGTTGTCGCGCACCGTCTCCACCAGCCGGCGCAAGGGCGCTGCCGGACTGGTCACGCTGCCCAGCACGCTGACTGCCTGGGAAATGTCCTCGAAATCGACCACCTCCAGTCGATTCAGGCCGCGTTGCCACGTGTCGATGTAGTCACGGCTGTAGATGGCGCGAACCCGCTCGGCCAGGGCCTGCTTGTCGGCCTCGGAATAATCGATGCGCTGGCGTTCTCCCAGCGTCCATTGGTCGATCATGGCCAGATCGGTGAAGTCGTTGCTGCGCGGATCGAAGTAGCCGCGAAAGCCCTTGGCCGTCAGCAGGGCTTCGATGCGGGTGTCCTGCTTGTCCGTGGCGTTCCGAAGCCCTGCCGCGGCGCCGTACACGATATCGAAGGCCGGACCGACCTCATTGCGCAGGTCCAGCGGCGCCTGCAGCGCCCGTTCGGCCTGCTCGCGCATGCTCATGTACACCCGCTGCGGCATCGGCACCTGCCGCAGCCGCTGCTGGACTTCCGCCACGCGTTCGCGATATTGCGGAAGGTCGGTCGCGGCGTATTGCATGGCATACGCAAGATGGCGCATCAGGCCATTCTGCACGGCGCCATCGCCCGGGTACGCACTCTGCCACTGCTTGCTCATCCAGTCTTGCACGATGGGCGCGCGACGGTTCTCACGGTCTTCGATCATTCGATAGACGCGCAGGGCGGCAAGCTGCTGGTCGCTATCCGCAGGCGCCGCGTTCACGGCATTCATCACGCCGCCGGCCAGCTCCGGAAGAAACCGCTTGGACAAGAGCTGCAGGTAGGCCTCGTCGACTTTCGGACCGATCTTCCGTCCTTGGTAGAGGCCCAGGTCCGAAACCACGGGCCAGGCATCCCGGTAGTCGCCGAAGACGGCGACCGCGCTGCGGATCTGGTCCAGAGGCTCCAGCAGATTGCGGCCGGTCGGGTCGGCGCGGCCATCGATCCGGTTGGCGCTGAATTCCCGGCTCTTCTCCAACACCTGGTTGACCAGGTCGCGATTGATGCCGTAATAGTGATACCAGCCGCCAGCCAGCACCAGGCAGCCCAGCGCCGCCACGCCGAAACCAACTCGGAGCACGCGCCGCTTGTCGGCGAGGATCTTGAGATTGTCGCCGGCAAGGCCGGCTTCGGGATAAATGATCCGCTGGAATACGCGCTGAGCGAAGTAGACCATGGAGCGCCCGCTGGGCTTCACGTCCGCCACCGGCTCGCTCAAGCCATACGAATGCGACGCGGCATTGATAAAGGCGTTGCACAGCAAGCCTTGCTGATACACGGAAGAAAAATACACGCCACGCGGCAGCGCGGGCGTGGTGTAGCGGTCGCTGCCCAGGACATCGGCCAGAAAGCTCAGCAAGACGGGGCGCATGCCAGCCAACTGCCTCACCAGTGAAAACAGCGCCTCGCGCGTCTCCACCACGTTGGTGTCGCTCAACGCGTCGAACACCCGCTCGTTCAGACGCGTGATGAAGCCGTCATAGCGCCCCGCCAGCTCGTCCAGCCAGGCGTCATAGTTGTTCACGGAGTCCAGCGTGAACGTGAACCCGAAGATGTCTTCGCGCACGGAACGCGGCAGGCGGGCAAAGAAGGGTTCGAAGCCAGTCAACAGATCGAACTTGCTGAGCACCACGTAGAGCGGCGGACGCGTGCCAAGCTGCCGCCCGAGTTCGCTCAGGCGGGTACGCAGCAGAATGGCAAGCGCCTTGCGGTCGCTGGCCTTCTGATTCAGCAGGGTGACCATGTCAACCATCAGCACGACGCCGTTGAGCGGGCGGCGGCTACGGCTGCGGCCCAGCCAGTCGACCAGGCTTTCCCACAGGCGGCCATGGGTGCCGGGCGGCAGGTCGCGGCGCGGCGCGGCGGGGCCGGCCGCGCGCGCCCCCGCGTTCGCAGGCGCGTCCGGCCCCGTCGCTTCAACGGGTTCAGGCACCGACTCGATCTGGCTGATCAATTCGCCCGGAGGGTCGATCAGCACGGCTTCGTCGCCCATCCACCAATCGATGGTGTACGCAAGATCGGGGTCGCCGAATACGCGCCGGCTGGCCGCCTTCAGTTCTCCCGTCAGCGAGAAATTCTGATTCGAACGGTTGATGAAGCTGGTCTTGCCCGAATTCTCCTGGCCCAGGACCAGATACCAGGGAAGCTCGTAAAGACCGTTCCGGCCCTTCAGGTTGCCGCGCAAGGCGCTCAGGCTCAGGTCCAGCGCCCGCTCCTGCGCCTGCACGAATCGCAGGGCGGGGTCCTCCTGCAGCCTTGCCGTCTGTTCACGGTCGGCCTCCAGGTTGCGGTTACGGCGACGCAGCGTGAGTGCCCAGACCAGCATGGGAACCATCAGCAGGACCAGCGTCGACAGCACGCGCGCCGACAGTTCGGCAAGCGGCTGCCGTTCGCGCCAGGTCCAGTGCGGGCCGAGCCACCAGATCCCAATAAGAAGAAACAATATGCCCAGCAGCAACAGCACTGGCATTGCGCTCTTGAACTGGCGCAGCACGGGCAGCCCAAAGCGCTTCATGAAAGCCCAGATCTTCAACATCGTGATTCCCTCTTCAACTCTAGCTTTAGCGTTCTTCTTCCGCGGCGCGGGGCGCAGGCGCGTATTTGCTCAACGGGCCATACAACTCCGGTTCCCATTGACTGGCGGGCGTGGTCCGCATCGCTCTGCCGACGGACGCATACAGGTCGTCGGCCAGCCACGACAGCCCGCGCGCGGCGAGCATGTCGGCGGCGATCACCGTGGCATAGCCGCGCTGCCGGGGCGGCGCCGCGCCGCCTTGGCTATCCTGCAGCCGCCGCAGCACGACCTCCACGCCCTCCGTTTCCAGTTGCTCCACCAATTCCTTGCGCAGGGCAGCGAACTCCTGGGTAGCGTGCTGTTCCCCGCTGCGCGAATCCGCGCCACTCAGCCAACCCATGGTTTCGCTGTCGACGAACGGCCGGCCGTCGTTGAACTGCAGTTCCACCAGGACGGGAATCCGCCGCACGAAGCGTTCGGTGGCCTGCCGTATGGCGACCGCCACTTCCTTCATTTCGAGGCGCGCGGCGATGCTGGCGGCCAGAAAGCTGCCGCGTATCCAATAGGGCGATGCGACAACGCTCTTTTCCACGCGCTGGAGCAAGGCGGGGTTGATCGTGTTGGCCGACAGCGCCTCGCGGTAGCCCTCCACGATGTCGGCGGGCACCGCCATCAGCTCGGTGCGATGTTCCTTGCGGGCCGGCGGGGCCGCGTGCAGATGGCCCCATAACGCAAAGCGGCGCAGTTGGTAGCCGGTGGGGTCGTAGGCATCCTGCTGATTGATGAACTCCGCGACGCTCAGCAAAGAACGCCGGCTTTCGCGCTCGTCGCCCAGTTTCAAGGTGTCGCCCGGGACGCTGAAGAACGCTTCGCTGATCGCCTGACCGCCCTGCTGCCCCGGATTGGGTGCGGCAGCCGCCGGTTCCGGGTAGCGGGCTTGTTCGACGCGGCGAGAGAACTGCGCCTCCAGCCGGTTCAGCATGGCGACGTCCAGCCTTGCCGCGGCCGCGTTGGCCTGGAGCGTGTCCAGCGCCAGGCGCGCGGCCTCCTGGTGTTCCTTGGCATCGCCGTCCGCGCTCAGGTCGGCCAGCCCCTCGTAGAGACGGTCGACCTGCAGGGCAACGAGCTTGCGTTTTCCCAGGTAGCCGGTCGGACCCGGCTTGGGATAGCCGGTCTCCCAGTACGCCTGCACCATGCATGCCAGCACACCGGCGGCTTCGCCCCACGTGCGCCAGGACTTGACGCGCAGGCGGGCTGCGATCAAATGTCCGGCGACGCGGAAGTGCTTGCATTGGCTACCCAGATACTGGCGCGCCGCCTCGTCGACGTAGGCCCAATCCATGCGAGGCTCTTGCAGGCCGCCCAACTTGACCATTTCGTGGTCGATGCCCTGAAAGGTCTCGTCCTCTTCATCGAAATAGCCCGCCGGGTCGATTGCATCCAGCGGCGCCAGCAGCCTTTCCAGTTCGAGCGGTGGATAGTCGATCACCAGTGACACGCCTCACGTTGTTGCGCCACAAGTCCATGCAGGTCTTCCGCGCTGAACATCAGCCCGTTGACCGGCGCGTAGTCGCTTTCCACCCGCAGGCGCCCGCCCGACGAAAACTGCCGCAGTATGTCGATGGCGACCAGCCCCCGGCCGGCGTCGACCACATTGCCCTCGTCCACCACCTGCCACGTACTGGCGGGCGCCAGCGCTCTGTGATCGATGTACAAGCGGATGCGCATCTGATTCCGGTCCGCGGAGCGATGCAGCAGCAATTGCAGGCGGGAGATATTCGAAACGCAGCTGATCGCGAGGTAGTTCGGCCGGGCCGCGCCGTCCAGCGCCGGCGCCGAGATCACGACCTGCGTCTGTCCCGGTTGCCGGTCGGCAGACCGGGAGATCAGGAACGCAACGTTTCTCTCCTGGCGCCCCACTTCATTGAGCCGGACCAGTTCGGTCACGCCCGGCGCGGTTCCCGCGGCAGCCGCCTGTGCGGGCAGGCCGGCGGCCGGCGCGGTCAACGTGGGCGAAGGCGGCGTGCCGGCGGCCGCGTCAAAGCAGCCCAGACGCTCCAAGTCGGAGACGATCGCCGTGCAATCGCCGCCGCTGGCGTGGCCGGAGGCGTGCCCGGTGTGACAGGTGAAGGCGGCCAGCAACAGCGGCAGCAGTGTGCAAAATGATTTCATTGAAAGGAGTCCTCGCGGTCCAGATTCCAGGTCTGGCATCGGCGCGCCAGCGTGCGCTTCGGAATGCCGAGACTTTGCGCAGCACGGCTGCGCGACCCGTCCAGCGCTTTCAGACGCGCCGTGATCAGCAGACGCTCGAACAGGTCGAGCGCTTGAGGCAGGTTGTCCGTTTGAAGCAGGCCATGCAGATGCGGATCAAGGCTGCCCGGCGCGCCGGCGGCCATCGTGTCTTCCGGCAATTCCCGCAGGGCTTGCGCGCCGATGCACCTGCCCCGCGCGGTCCTTTCGGCCGCGACCAGCAACAGGCTGCGCAGTTCCCGCACGTTTCCGGGCAGGGGATGGCGTTCCAGCATCGCCAGGGCATCGGGGTCTATGCCTGCCACATGGGTCTGGCGCTCCCGGTTGTGCTGCAGGATGACGTGCGCCGCGAGCACGGGAATATCGTCGGTCCGCTCCCGTAGCGCGGGCAACTGCAAGGTCTGCTGCCGTATCCGGAAATACAGGTCTTCCCTGAAGCAGCCTTCGCGTATCAATTGCGGCAGCGGCCGATGGGTTGCGCAGATCAAACGAAAGTCCGATGCCAGTTCGCGCGAGGCGCCCAGCGGGCGGTATTTCTTTTCGTTGAGCAGCCGCAACAAGGTAGCTTGCAGCGCAAGCGGCATGTCGCCGATCTCATCCAGGAACAGGGTGCCGCCATCGGCCTCGGCAACCAGGCCGGTGCGCGCCTGGGTTGCCCCGGTGTAGGCGCCGCGGACATTGCCGAACAGCTCCGCCTCGATCAGATCCTTGGGAATGGCCGCGCAGTTCACGGGAACAAACTTGCCGCCGCGCGGCGAGGCCTGATGGATCAGCCAGGCGGCGTGGTCCTTCCCGGTCCCCGTCTCGCCGGTGAGCAGCACCGCCAGCGAGGAGTCCGCGATGCGAAGCATGTCTTCCCGAATGCGCCCTGCCGCCTCGCTGACCCCAATGAATTCGGCCGCCAGCAAACGAGCCGCGCGCACGCTCCTGCGTTCTTCCTGCGGTTGACGGACGCTGCGCTGATACCGCGCGCTTTCCGTCGCGCTCATCTGCTCGTGCAATCGCGCGGACAGGCACTCGTGGATCTGGACGAGCATCTTCCATAGGGGATCGTCCAGCCAGCCACGCAAGGGCTGCGCGTCGCCCGCCAACACCAGCACGGAAAGCGCCTGCTGGCGGTTGTCCCGCTGCGGCACGGCCACCAGCGCATTCCGCGGCCCGAGGCATTCGGCCAGGCGTTCGAATCCCGCGCCCACGCCAACCACCCCGGACAGGCGTTCGATGTAGCAGGACTTCCCTCCGGTCAGGCTGTAGACCAGGGGATCGTCGAGCGCGTCCATGCTGATCGCCGGCAACCGGTCCACCGGGAGCGGCACGCTGGCCAAAGGCAACAGCTTGTCGCCCGCGGCATCACGTCCATACAGACAAGCGTGGTGCAGGCCGGGATAGCGCGTTGCCGCCATGAGAAACGCGGCAGCCAGCGCGCCGGGGCCCGGGGCCAGCGCCAGATCTCGCGCAATGCCTGCCACTTCAAGCGCGTTCACCGGCATCGCCCTATTCCAGCGCGGCGGCGAACGCGCCGTCGCGCCACTGCAGACGCGCGGCGCCAAAGGGCGTGCCGCTGGCCAGACGTTGAAGGACCGCCAGGGACAAGGGCGGCAGCAGCTCTCCATCGATGCTCGCATCCAGCAGACGCGCGCCGTTCTCGTGGCGGCTGCAACGGCCGCGCAGTTCGTCGCGCGCATCGGCGTCCACGTGCAGCACCGCGCCATAACGCGAACCGAATTGGTGCTGCAGACGCTGCAGCCGGCCATCGATGATCTCACCCAGTACAGCCTCGTCCAGATAGCGGTACGGGATCAATTGCATGCGCGCCAGCAGCGCGGGCTTGAAGAACTCCATGAGCCGCTGGCGCAGCGCCGCTTCGGACAAGTCCGTCAAGGCGCCGTCCTGCCGGTCGAAACCCAGGTTCGAGGTCAGGAAGAACAGGATGTTCTTGCAATCGATCTGGCGTCCCTCGCCATCGGCGAGTTCGCCCTTGTCGAAGGCCTGATAGAAGATATTCAACACTTGCGGGTGGGCCTTTTCCACCTCATCGAGCAGCACCACGGAATAAGGCTGTTTTCGGATCGCTTCGGTCAGTACGCCGCCTTCTCCATAACCGACATAACCGGGCGGCGCACCCAGCAGACGGGACACGGTGTGCTTTTCCTGGAACTCCGACATATTGATGGTCGTCAGGAAATTCTTGCCGCCGAACATGGCGTCGGCCAGCGCCAGCGCAGTCTCGGTCTTGCCCACGCCGCTAGGGCCGACAAGCAGAAATGCGCCAAGCGGCGTGCCTGGCCGGCGCAGATCGGCCATGGCGGTGAGCAGGTGCTTGTGCACGCGTTCGATCGCCACGCTCTGCCCCTTGACCCGTTCCTGCAACAGAGCCGGCAATTGAGCCAAGCGCTCCATCTGGTTGCGGTTGATGGTGGTGGCCGGAATGCCGGTCCAATCCGCGATCACCTGGGCGATCTGTTCATGGCCGACATCGGCGTGCAACAAGGCGCCACCGCGTTGAAGTTCGGTCAATTGCGCGACCTTCGCGGCCAGCGCGTCGTCGCGGCCCACGTCATCGTCCTCGCCCTGCTGCCCCCGTAGCGCCAGGATCTCATCGATCAGGCTCTTCTGCTGGGTCCAGGCCTGCCGCAGATGGTCGATCTGCCGCAGCACGTCCTGGCCCGCGATTTCCAGGGTTGCCAGGCGGCCCGGATTGGCTTTTCTGCCTGCCCGGGCATCGCGCCGCAGCAACGCGATTTCCGCATCGATCTGAATCCGTTCCTGCTCCAGGGCGCCCACGCGTCTGGGCGGCGCCGCCAGGGCGGTCGCGACACGCGCGCAGGCCGTGTCCAGCACGTCGATCGCCTTGTCCGGCAATTGGCGCCCGGACAGGTAGCGCGCGGAAAGCGCCGCCGCCGCCTGTAGCGCGTCGTCTCCGATATAAACGCGATGCGCCTGTTCATAGATCTGGCGCAGCCCGCGCAGGATATGAACGGCCTGTTCCTGGCTGGGCTCATCCAGCTTGACCAGTTGGAAACGCCGCGCAAGCGCCGGGTCCTTTTCAAAGTACTTTTTGTACTCGGACCACGTGGTGGCGGCTATGGTGCGCAATTCGCCGCGCGCCAGGGCGGGTTTGAGCAGATTGGCCGCGTCGCTGCCGCCGGCCGCATTGCCGGCGCCGATCAGCGTATGGGCCTCGTCAATGAACAGGATGATCGGTTGCGCGGACGCCTTGACCTCGTCGATGACCGATTTCAGACGCTTTTCGAATTCGCCTTTGACCGAGGCGCCAGCTTGCAGCGCGCCCAGGTCCAGTCCCCACAAGGCCACCTGTAGCAAAGGCTCGGGAACACGTTCCTGCACGATGCGCAGCGCCAGGCCTTCGACCACGGCGCTTTTACCCACGCCGGCGTCGCCCACCACGATGGGGTTGTTTTTTCTGCGGCGCGACAGGATGTCGATCATCAAGTCGATTTCCGCATCCCGGCAGAGCACCGGGTCTATGCGGCCCGCGCGAGCCTGCGCGGTGAAGTCATGGCCATACTTGGCCAACGCCGTCTCGCCGCCGGAAGGCTGCAAGCCGGGCGTGGGCTCGGATGACCCAGGCGCTTCCGACGAATCCGACAGCAAGGCCGCGAAGTTCTTGCGCAGCGCTTCGCGGTTGATGCCGTCGAACAGCGTTACCGCGGCCAGCGGCAGATAGCGGGCCGGATTGAGCAGCGCCGCCAGAAGCAGGCAGCCGCCCCGCAGATTCTGAAAGCCCATTTCAAGCGATCCGAGCAACCAGGCCTCTTGCAGGAGTTCGATCAGCAACGGGGAAAACGTGGGGTACTGCCCAGGGTTCTCCTCCTGGAACGGCGCCTCGCTGGACAAGGCCTGGCGCACTGCATCGACATCCAGCCCTGCCTGTTTGATAAGCAGCCGGGCGTCGCTGAGCGGCTGGTCCAGCAATTTGAAAATCACCAGCGCCACGGTTACTTCGGAACCGCGTTGGCTTATGCAGAGGCTAGCGGCTTCCTCCAACGCCTGACGGCAGATGGGGTTCAAGCGTTGAATAACCGCCGGCAAATCAATTCTGATCATTGATTTCACTCGTCCAATGATGTGGGGAACATTTGATTATTGGTCGCACTGACAGCCCACCAAGAGAACACTTTTCTTTTCACTGGAACATAAGACCAGTTTGAAAATAAGTGAGGAGGATAGGCGATTATTTTGAAAATAAACAAGCCTTAATTTTTCGAATTTTTCTTATTTACCGTATATGACCGTAGACCGTAGGATCGCCCCGATTCAGCCTATCTGTGGAGAATCAACTTCAGTATTTCCAAATATTCCCACAGCGATTAACGGTATTCTTTTTTTCAATAGAAAGAACCCAATGGCGATGGAATCGCAATAATCGGTCAACATTGAAAGAAGAGTTTGGCCATTTTCCGAGGCCAAGCCTTTGGTTTTCCCGTGGTTATAACCAGGAGTTCCCATGGCAAAAAAAATGGCGTCAGTCGCCCCGCAAGAACGCATCAACATTAAATACGTGCCGGCGACTGGCGATCAACAGGCTGAAATGGAATTGCCGCTGAAGCTGCTCATCACGGGCGACTTCAAAGGTCACGGCGAGGAGATGGCGCTCGAGGAGCGTCCGACCGTCCGCATCGACAAGGACAATTTCGACGAGGTGATGTCGGGCGCGGGCCTGCACTTGGCGATGCAAGTGCCGTCGCGCCTGAGCGAAGGGCAGGAAGAGGACACGCTCAGTGTCGGCCTGCAGTTCAAGGCGATCAAGGATTTCTCTCCGGACGCGATCGCCCGCCAGGTACCGGAACTGAACAAGTTGCTGGAATTGCGTGAGGCGCTGGTTGCGCTGAAGGGCCCGTTGGGTAATGTGCCGGCGTTTCGCAAGCAGCTTCAGACGTTGCTGGCCGACGAGAAGGCGCGCAGCGCGCTGGCCAAGGAACTGAATCTGGTATTGGAAACGTCGGCTTCCTGAGTCCGGCTTTGTTTTTCCCTTCGCCCCATCGGTTTAAAAGGACAAGAGCATGAAGGCTCAAGCTAGCGTTGCACAGGAAGTGAAGCAAACCCATGGCCTGCTGGAGCAGATCATGGCGCAAACTCGCATTGAACCCAGTCACGAAGGATATGCCGTCGCCGAGCGCGGTGTTGCCGCGTTTATTGGCGAAATCCTGAAGAGCCAGGAACGCGAGCAGCAGGTCAATAAGCAACTGGTCGACCAGATGATCGCGGAGATCGACCGGAAGATCGGTTATCAAATGGATGCGATCCTCCACCAAAAGCCGCTGCAGGATCTTGAATCCGCATGGCGCGGATTGAAATTGCTGGTGGATCGCACGGATTTTCGCGAAAACATCAAGATCGAAATCCTGCACGTCACGAAAGACGAAATGCTCGAGGATTTTGAAAGCTGCGGCGACATTACCCGCAGCGGCCTCTACAAGCATGTGTATACCGCGGGCTATGGCCAATTCGGCGGCGAACCGATAGCAAGCATCGTCAGCAATTACACGTTCGGTCCTTCCGCGCCGGACATCAAGCTGCTCAGCTACGCGGCCTCGGTCAGCGCCATGTCGCATGCCCCGTTCCTGGCGGCGGCGGGTCCGGAGTTCCTGAATATCAAGAGTTTTCAGGATCTGCCCAACCTGAAGGAGGTGAAGGACATTTTCGAGGGCCCGCGCTTTGCCAAATGGCGCGGCCTGCGCGAATCGGAGGATGCCCGCTACCTGGGGTTGACGATGCCGCGCTTTCTGCTGCGCCAGCCCTACGATCCGCTCGAGAACCCGGCCCGCAGCTTTGTCTACCGCGAGACGATAGCCGGCGACCACGAGAATTATCTGTGGGGCAACACGTCCTATCTGCTGGCCAGCCGCATCACCGAGAGCTTTGCCAAATATCGCTGGTGCCCGAACATTATCGGGCCGCAGTCGGGCGGCAGCGTCGACGACCTGCCGGTGCACCTGTATGAATCCCTGGGCCAGCTCCAGGCCAAGATCCCCACCGAAGTGCTGGTCTCCGACCGCAAGGAATTCGAGCTGGCCGAAGAGGGCTTCATCCCCCTGACGATGCGCAAGGACAGCGACAACGCGGCATTCTTCTCCGCCAATTCGGTGCAGAAGCCCAAGCTGTTCCAGAAGACGCCCGAAGGCCAGGCCGCGCAGACCAATTACAAGCTGGGCACGCAGTTGCCCTACATGTTCATCATCAACCGCCTGGCGCACTACATCAAGGTGCTGCAGCGTGAACAGATCGGGAGCTGGAAGGAGCGCCAGGATCTGGAGCGCGAGCTCAATGGCTGGCTCAAACAGTACATCGCGGACCAGGAAAGCCCCTCGTCCGATGTCCGCAGCCGCCGCCCCTTGCGCGCTGCCCAGGTCCAGGTCCAGGACGTGGCCGGCAATCCCGGCTGGTATCAGGTTTCGCTCGCCGTGCGTCCGCACTTCAAGTACATGGGCGCCAACTTCGAGCTGTCGCTGGTGGGACGCCTGGACAAGGAATAACGGGAGATGCCCAGATCGCCCGGGCAGGGCAGTTTGTTCGAGCGGCTCGAGCCGGACGCGCTGCCCCGGCGCTCCCGGTCGCGCCGGGACCTCGCGGTCGCACGCATCCATGCCATCAAGCGGCATCTTGAACTCATTCTGAACAGCCGCAGGGGCTGCTCCCAGAGCAGTCCCGAGCTGGGCTTGCAGGACTTCAACGACGCCGCGATCGGCAGCGCCGATTTACTGGTGCAAGTAAGTCAGGACATCCGTCAGTCGGTGGCCGCGTTTGAACCCAGGGTCAAGGTGATCGGGGTGCATGCGCGCCCCGACGCATTGCAGCCATTGAACCTGAATTTTCGGTTGGACTGCCTGGTGCCCGTCGCCAACGCAGAAGAAAAGGTGGAGATCGATCTTGTGATCCACCGTCCGGATCGATACGCGCGCATCGTTTAGCGCAACGCCAAGGGAGGCGGAAAGAACATGCCGTTGCGGGGGAAGTTCCGCGAGGAAATGGATTATCTGCGCCGGCTCGGCCGCGAGTTTGCGCGCGACAATCCGCAGTTGTCGCAATTTCTGGGCGACGAGGCGGCTGATCCCGATGTGGAGCGGCTATTGGAAGGGTTTGCCTTTCTTACCGCCAAGCTGCGCCTGAAGATCGAGGACGATCTTCCGGAACTGACGCATTCCTTGTTGCAGTTGCTGTGGCCCAATTACCTGCGGCCGCTGCCGAGCGCGACCATCATGCGCTTCGACCCGATCGATCGGGCCATCACGACGCGGCAGGTGATTCCAAAAGGCACGCGGGTGCTGTCCCGGCCGGTCGAAGGCGTACGCTGCGAATTCCGTACCTGCTCGGACGTTACGGTGTATCCCCTGCGCATCCTTGAGGTCAGTGACGCGCACACACGCGAGAAATCCATCATGCGGGTGGATCTTGCGCCCATGGCCGGCAACGCCCTGGACAGCTTCGACTGCGATCAGCTCGATTTTCACCTGAGTGGCGATGACACGACCGCGCTCACCCTGTACCTGTGGCTGTCCAGATACCTGGCCGAAATACGGATAGAGGTGGGCGGGCAGATGCGCCGGCTATCCGCGCGTCAGATCGGTTTTCCGGGGTTCTCGCCCGACGAGGCGCTGCTGCCCTATCCGAAGAATGTATTCGACGGGTATCGGATCCTGCAGGAGTACTTCGTTTTTCCGCGCCGTTTCCAGTTCTTCAGCCTGACCGGGCTGCGCGCCTTGTGGCCCGCCGGGAGCACGGACAATGTACGGGTGGAATTCCACTTCAACCGGCCCATGCCGGTGGATATCCGCCTGCGCACCGCTGACCTGATGCTGTACTGCACGCCCGCGGTGAATCTCTTTGAACATGACGCGGAGCCGATCAATCTCAATGGCCGCTCCGTGGACCAGCGCCTTCGGCCCGGCGGGCAACGGCAGGACGCCTACGAAATCTTCAGCATCGATGAGGTCAGCGGCTGGCACCGCGGAGCGGATGGACAACGCGGCAAATTCCTGCGCATTTTCCATCCCTTCGAGTCCCTGCAACATGAAATCGAACACGCGCAAGGACGCACCGCGCTCTACTACCGGACGCGCATCGAGAATGCGCTGACCGAGGACGGCGTGCTGCACCGAGTGGCCTTCATCCGCGGCGACGAGACCGACTACATCGACGAAGATGAAACCGTATCGCTGGCCCTGACCTGCACCAACAGGGATCTACCCCTGTCCTTGGGCGTCGGCGATATCTGTGTCCAGACGCAGACCACCCCCACTTTCGCAAGCTACAGCAACGTCACGCGGCCGACGCCGTCCTATCGGCCCGTCCTGGACGGACAGCTTCAGTGGACGCTGATCTCCAACCTGTCGCTGAACTATCTGTCGCTGCTGTCGACGGAACCCTTGAAGGCGGTGCTGCGCGGCTATGACTTTGCCGCGCTGCATGACATCCAGCGCGCCCGCGCCACGCGCAAACGGCTCGATGGCATTGGCGATGCCATCACCACGCCCACGGACCTGCTGATGAAGGGCCTGCCCATACGGGGCCTCAAGACGCGGCTGAAACTGGACCCGGAGGCCTTTCTCTGCGAGGGCGACCTTTACCTGTTCGGTACCGTGCTGAGTCATTTTTTCGCCCTATACGCGAGCATCAATTCCTTTCATCTGCTGGAAGCCACCAATACCGGCAACAACGAGCACTACGAATGGCCATTGCAGAACGGCAAGCAGCCGTTGATCTAGCCGGCCATCTGCTGGCTGACGCGAAGAACTATGACTTTTTCCGTTTGCTCGAGCAGTTGCACGGCTTGCACGACGACAATCTGGAAGCCCCGGAGAGCGCCGACCCGGAGCGCCACCGCGTCCGCCTGAGCAGCTACGCGGGGCTTGGATTTCCGGCCTCGGACGTGGCGCTGGCCGAGCGCATGCCCGCCGCCGCCAGCAGCGACTATCGGGTGCAGGCCACGTTTTTTGGCCTGCATGGACCGGACTCTCCCCTGCCCGGTTATTACCTGGACCGGCTGGCCTATGAGTACGGACAGGGTGTCGGGATACGTCCTGCCTTCCTGGACTTCTTCAACCACCGGTTGTTGACGCTGCTGCACCACGCCTGGCGCAAGTACCGCTATTACGTGCGCTTCCGGCGGGAGGCTCAGGACCGGTTCTCGCGCTATGTCTTTTCCATGGTGGGACTCGGCGACGTCGAGCTGCGCGGCGTCACCCCCATCGCCTGGAGCCGCCTGCTGAGTTACGCGGGCGCCATCGCCAGCCGCAGCCGCTCTCCGCACGTGGTGGCGGGCATCATCGCGCACTGCTTTGACCTGAAGACCGTGCAGGTGCGCGAATTCGAACTGCGCTACATGCACATTCCGGCCAATCAGCGGCTGGCATTGGGCAAGCGCAACGGCACGCTGGGCGACAGCTTCGTGATCGGCGATCGCGTCCGCACCCGCTACAGCAAGTTCACCATCGTCATTCCCGATCTGGATCAGAAGCGCTTTCGTGAGTTCCTGCCCAGCGGCGAAAACTTCGAGCGCTTGCGCAAACTGATCGACTTTCTGCTGCGCGACCCGGCCGCCTACGATCTTGATCTGGGCTTGCGTCAGGAAGAAGTGCCGCCGTTCAACCTGGGACGCGCCAGCGGCGCCCACCTGGGTTGGACGAGCTTTGTTGCGCATACGGCGGTACGCCGCTCTTCCACCGTCAAAATCAAGGCGCGCCTATGAATCACAATCAAGCCGAGCGCAGCGTCGCGCTCGTCGTGACCAATCCCCAGGCGCTCCAGCACGGCAGCACGCCCCGCCATCGCTTCGACGCCGCGGGCGGGACCATAGGCGGCGCCGGCGCCAACTGGACCCTGGTCGACCATGCCGGCCGGGTACAGCCTGTCCATTGCGAGATCCGTTTCAGCGACGGTTCCTTCTGCGTGATCGACCGGTCCGGCCACACGCATATCAATGACGCCAGCGACCCATTGGGCGCGATGGTCGGCGCGCGCTTGAGCGAAGGCGACATCTTGCGCGTGGGGCCCTATCTGGTGGCGGTTCATCTGCATGACGAGCGCCACGAGCTACCGGATGCGTCCCGCCATCTGGCGCAGTACGAGGTCAGCGAACTGCTCAACGAACAGCGTGGCGCGATGGACGACCTGCCGGCCGGCGCCTATTCGTTTGATCGCGACAAAGGCGGGACCGCCCAGGACGCGGCCTTTCAGGCCCTGGCGACCCATCACGATCCGCATTCCGATCTCGATCCCTTGCGGGCGCTGGATGCCGCCGAGCATTCCGCCAGGCCCGCTGCCCCTGCCCTGGACTTTTCCGACGCCGCGCGATGGAACGTCGCACACACGCCGACCCAGCCGGACCTTGCCTCAACCCGATTCGCTGCCGTCACTGGCGCCCCCAAGACTACTTCCGGAGATCCCCGCATGTCGAATTCACGCGATCACTTCGTTTCCGACCAGGATTGGCAGGGCTCGCCGCTGCCCATCGGCGGCGACGCGTCGCAGGCAGCCGCGCCCTTGCTGCAGGGACTTGGCGTTTCGCTTGGCCCGCTGGACGCGCAATCGAGCCACACCCTGATGCTGGAGGCGGGCCAGGCCCTTGGGGCGGCGATACGCGGGATTGCCGAACTGTATGGCAGCCAGGCCGGTGAGCAGCGCCGCATGGCGCTGAACGCGCTGACGTTGCAGCCCATCGAGGACAACCCCCTGCGCCTGGGGCAGAGCTATCCGGATACGTTGCGGGCCATGTTCTCCAGCGAGCGCAGCGTTGTGCATTTGTCGCCGATGGCCGCGATTGACGAGAGCATGGCCCAGCTCAGGGCGCACCACGCTGCCGTGATCGCGGGGATAGAGGCAAGCCTGGAAGCGTTGCTGCGCGCCTTTTCACCCGAACTGCTGTTGCAGCGTTTTCGCCGTTACCGGCCAGAACAGCCGCAACAGAGCGGCGGCGACGATTGGGCGTGGCGGATGTACACCCATTACTTCGAAGAGCTGAGTTCCGCCCGGCAGCGCGGATTCGAAAAGCTCTTCTGGGAGATCTTCGAGCAAGCATACGACCGTGCATTGCGCGCGGCTGCGCAATGAGGCGCGTCCTGTCCGTGCTGGTGGCGAACGCTGTCCTCGCCGGCTGCGGCACCGTGGGCGATGTCCTGACGAAGACGGGGCAGATACTGATGGATCCCTCCATTCCCGTCGGCGCGCCGGAGGATCAGCCCAGCCAGATCGGCCTGAGCCTTTATGCGGCGGATGACGTCAACCCGAATCCGTCGAGCGGGGCCGAGCCCCAGGCGGGAATCTCGACGCCGGATGGCGCCGCATCCCGCTCAGGCACCGGAGGGCCTTTCGAGGTGAGCCTGAAAACAGGAAGCCGGCGCGAGCTGATCGACAGCCTGCGCGGCCTGCTGGGTGAACTGGAAGAGGACCGCCCCGCAACCCAGCCCTTGAGCCGCACCGACCGGGGATCTTCCCGCGTGGTGCACACCGCCGGCGCCCCAGGCCCTGCGCCGCTCGATTCGGCACTGCTCCCGGTAAGCGCCCTTTCGCCCTATTTTCTGCCCAATCGTCGCTTCGGTTCGGGGCCGGCCATGGCATCGCAGGCCGTGACCCGGGCGCCCTTGCCGCTGGCGTGGGTGTCCGACGAAGAACCGGACGCTGGCGCCGATGGCGACGGGATGGGCCGGGGACTAGGCCAATACAGCCGGGGACCCAGCTTTTCGCCCGTGGAGATCCCGGCCGCGCCCAAAGGGGTGTCCACCCCCATCGCATTCAAGGTGCTGCAGCTCAAGGACGATTCATTGCTATTGAACGCGGACCCGCAGCAGGTTGAGAAAGATCTCAAGAAGGCATTGGGCACGACCTTCGTGACCCAGGACGACTACGTCCTTCTGCCGGGGCAGTTCAAGTACATCGATTTCTCGCGGATTCAAGCGGATACGCGGTACGTCGCCATCGTCGCCGACTTCCATGATGCGGACGGCGCGGTGTGGAAGCAGGCCTTTCGCCTGGAGCCCAGAGGGCGCAAGTATTCGCTGCTGCTGACCTTGCGCGGCAACCGCGTCGCCATCACCGACGAAAGCTATCGACCATCGCAACCAGGTTCCAAACCATGACTTCACGCAATCCCGTTATCTGGAGCGAGGGGCTGTTCGTCAAGCCCCAGCATTTCCAGCAGCAAGCCCGCATGTCGGAGCATCACGCCAACCAGCGCGTCAATGGTGTCAGCGAGTATCTCTATGGCTTCAGTGAGCTTGAGCTCAACCAGGAGTATCTGAGCTTTGGCAAGATCGCGATCGTGCGCGCGCGCGGCGTCATGCCGGACGGCAGCGTGTTCGACATCCCCAATGATCAGCCGCCGCCCGTGCCCTTGCCGATCACCGACGCGTCCGCGGTCAACCAGACCGTGTATCTGACTCTACCCCTGCGGTCGGACGGCGTGCTTGAAGTGCAATGGCCCGAGACGTACGCCAATGCGCGCTACCTGACCCGCAACGAAGAGGTCCGCGATACGCACAGCCAGGAAGGCGACTATGTGCCGATGAATCTGGCCGCGTTGAATCTGCAGTTGGCACTGGAGCGCGACGACCGCAGCGCGTTTACCGGCATAGCGGTGTGCCGGCTGCTGGACCGTCGGCCGGACGGCAGCCTGCTGCTGGACGAATCGTTCTACCCCACCGGCATTTCGCTGAACGCGATTCCGCCGCTCAAGCGCTACCTCGGGGAGATCGCCGGGCTGATGCGCGAGCGCGCGAAGAACATCGCCGAGCGCATCGGATCGCCCGGCCAGGCCGGCGTCGCCGACGTCACCGACTTCAACCTGTTGCTGGTGCTGAATCGCCTGCATCCGCTGTTCCTGCACCTGTCGCGTCTTCGGCGCGTCCATCCGGAACAGGTGTATATCGCGTTCAGCCAGGCTTGCGGGGAACTCGTGACCTTTACCGATGAAGGCCGCCTGCCGCAGGAGTACCCGGCCTATCAGCACGACGACCCGCGCGCGTCGTTTCGCGTGCTTGAAGAGACGCTGCGCCGTTCGCTGAGCACCGTGCTGCAACCGCGCGCGGTGTCGCTGCCTATCGAGCGCCAGCAATACGGCGTGCTGACGGCGGCCGTGCACGACAGGCGCCTGTACGCCGACGCCGATTTCGTTCTGGCCGTGCGTGCCCGCATGCCGCTGGACAAGCTGCGCCAGCAGTTCGTCCAGCAGGCCAAGGTGACCTCGATGGAGAAGCTGGGCGAGCTGGTCAGCCTGCAATTGCCCGGCATTCCGCTCCTGCCCCTGCCGGTTGCGCCACGCCACCTGCCTTTCCACGCCGGGTTCACCTACTTCCAGTTCGACCGCAGCCATCCCAGCTGGCAGGCGATGCGCGACACGGCTGGCTTCGGCTTCCATATCGCGGGCGATTATCCGGAGATGGAGTTGCAGTTCTGGGCTATCAGGAGCCAATGACATGAAGACCATCGAAGCGTCTCCTTCCGGCGGCGGAAGTTTTCTGCGCACGGCCCCCGTCGCGGAGATCGACCAGAAAGAGTCCATCGCCTTTGACACCATCGGGCATATCGACCAGGACGAGGATCTGGGGTTTCAACTCCGGGGCCATGGCTACAACCCCCTGGTCGACGGGGCACTCCCTTTGTTCGGGCTGGTCATCCGTTTACGCAAGCTGACGCATTACGAGGGCATTGAACGCCTCTATGGCACCGTGCGCGATCAGATCGCGGCGCTGGACGAGGAAATCCGCCAGCATGGTTACGACGGCGCAACTCAGCTCGCCTATCGATACGCGCTGTGCAGCTTTATCGACGAGGCCGTGATGGGCACGCCATGGGGCGCGCATTCCCCATGGGCCGAACGGTCGCTGCTCAGCGTGAACCACAACGAGACATGGGGCGGCGAGAAGTTCTTCACAGTGCTGTCACGCATGATGATGGACACGGTCAAGTACCGCGATGTGCTCGAGTTCAAGTATCTATGCCTGTGCCTGGGCTTCAAGGGCAAGTACGGCATGCAGCACAACCAGAACGAAGCCCTGCAGGCCATCATCGTCAAGCTTCACCGCGAGCTTCGCGAACTGCGGGGCGAGGTGCCCGAAGAACTTACCGACGCGCAGCAGAACATCGTGTCGCGCCGGTACAGCGTGGGCCGCCTGTGGCCATGGTGGACGCCCTGGCTGAGCGCGCTGGTGGTGCTGGTGGTCGTTTATGCCGCTTTCGCGGCCAGCCTGGGCGGCACGAGCGACCTCGTACTGCATTCCTTGGACGAAGTCCTCAAGAAGTAACGTGGCGCAAGGAGACTCCCATCATGCCAACCGGCGCGCGCTACACGGCCCCTGCGACGTCCCCGCCTTTGGAAGTCCTGGATGTGCTGAGGGTCGGGCTTAGCCTGGATGTGTACCGGCAGGGACAGGCATGGGACGCATTGCGCAGGCAGGACGCCGCCCAGCCCAATGCGCTGGGCTTGCTCAGCATCCTGCCTACCGGCCCCGGCGGATACCCGGTCACTGCCTATGCGAAGGATATGGCCTATGACAAACGGAAATCCGATGCGCTGCGATTGGCCCTGCGCGATTTTCTCGAGGGCTGGCCCATCCCCACTGTCACGGTGGTGCGCGGCTGGGACCCGGATGCGCCCGATCCCAGCCTGACGCCGGCGCAAACCCGGAAAATGCTGTCCGGCATGGTGGACCGGCTGCGCGATCCCGCCGGACTGCATGGACACCAGATCCGGCAATTGGAACGCGGCGGAATCGTCTGCGACGACACCCCGGAAGGCGTGGTGGAGCATCTATTCCGGCTCTTCGAGGCAAACCCCGATCTGCCCGCGGTGTTGGTCTACAGCGTGGATGGCTTCAATATGGCCGCCACCTTGGGCACCCGGGGCAATCAGCCCATCGGCGTCGGCAATGGCCCGCGCCAGCCGGGCGAACTTACCGACAGCATGGTGGCGATCGTTATCGGCCGATCCGAGCGTTTGAACTGGCTTCGCGAATACGCGCGCCTTACCAAGAGCACCGCGGGCCCTGTCGATCCGCCATACCCGGGCTGTCACGGACGCGGCACCTTCGTGCCCTCGCCTTTCGTGCCGCAACCGTGGACGGAGCGGACCTTGACGCAATGGGACGCGCTGCCCGTGCTGGCCAGAGTGCACCGCCCGGTCACGGCGCCGCTGCGGGACGCAGGGGGCAGACGCCTGCGGAATGACGCGCTCACGGCCGCCCGGGCATTGGCCTGGCGCCAGGCGACCCAAGGACTGTCCGCGGATCCGGCACGGGTGTTCTACGACGGCGGCCACGACGGCCACGGGGCACTGACCGACTGGACGCCGGCCTTGCGGGCCGCGCACAGTTCCGTCGATCTGCTGGCGTCGAACCAAAGCTACGACCTGACGCGGCGGCTGGGCGATACGGGTTCGGCATCGCCCTTCGTCGGCCTCGCGCTGGCAACCATCGCGAGCTGTCTGAACGCGGATACCAGCATGGTCGCGGCGCTGCGCCGGACCGATCAGGCGACGCTGATTGCCGTCAGCTCGCCCACGCCAGGCACGCCCCCTGGCGTCGACCCCTTTGGCTTGCAACACGCCCCAACCCAAACGAACGCTGCCCGGCCGTGATGCGAGGCGGACGGCCCGACCTTGCCACCCCTGACCAGCGAAGGAGATTGATATGAAAGAGATCATCCGAGTGGGCGACGCCACCAATCATGGCGGAGTCGTCGTGAATGGCTTCGGCCAGACAAACTTGAACGGCAAACCCATTGCCGGGGTGGGACACATGGCCACCTGCCCGAAATGCAAGGGTGTCTTTCCCATCGTGGAAGGCAGCGGGCATCTCCGCGTGGACGGCACGCCTGTCGCGTTGGAGGGCATGAAGACGGCATGTGGCGCCAGCCTGATTTCCAGCGGCTCACTGGGCGCGGTGGACGGCTGACCACCCGTGGCTCGAAAGCTGGTGACCAGCCGACTATCGGACCGACTCCAAGGTCGGTAAGGGTATGCCCCAGCAGTCATCGGCGGCGCTTCGGGTTTAACGTACGCATGTTTTGTATACAACTTAAGCATGCACCATAAATTGAGATAACGGTCCGCCCGGCGGGGCATCATCCCGCCGGCGCGGATCCTTTGCCTGCAAAGGGCACCGAGGGGACATACTCATGCGCGGTTTTGCGAAATCATTATTCGGCCAGGTCGTTATCGCCCTCGTCTTGGGCGTGATACTGGGCTTGGCCGTGCCGGACATCGCGCCCAAGCTCAAGCCGCTGGGCGACGGGTTCATCAAGCTGATCAAGATGATCATCCCGGTGCTGGTGTTCTGCGTGGTGGTCCATGGCATCGCCGGCGCGGGGGATCTCAAGCGCGTGGGCAAGGTGGGCGTCAAGGCGCTGGTCTATTTCGAAGTGCTCACCACCCTGGCCTTGATGCTGGGCCTGGCCGTGGCGCTGGTGTTCAAGCCGGGCGCCGGCATGAACATCGACACCAGCACGCTGGACGCGTCCGCCATGAGCGCCTACGTGTCCAACGCCGACAAGCTCACCAGCGGCGGTACGGTCGAATTCCTGTTGAAGCTCATCCCCAACACGGCCGTCAGTCCGTTCGCCACCGGTGACGTGCTGCAGGTCCTGCTGTTCGCGGTGCTGTTCGGCTGCGCGCTGTCGCAATTGGGAGAGCACGGCAAGCCCGTGGTGCGCCTGATCGATGCCACGTCCCAGGTGATGTTCAAGATCATGGGACTGATCATCCGGCTGGCTCCGCTTGGGGTGCTGGGCGCGGTGGCGTACACCGTCGGACAGTACGGCGTCGGCTCGCTCAAGCAATTGGGCATGCTGGTGCTCGTGTTCTATGGGTCCGTGGCGGCCTTCGTGTTTGGCGTGCTGGGAATCGTGATGCGCTTGTGCGGTTTCAGCCTGCTCAAGCTGCTTCGCTACCTGCGTGAAGAACTGGCGGTGGTGTTCGCCACCACCTCGTCGGACAGCGTGCTGCCGCAGGTCATCGCCAAGCTGCGCCACCTGGGCATCCGGGATTCCACGGTCGGGCTGGTGATCCCCACGGGCTACTCTTTCAACCTGGACGCCTTCTCCATCTACATCACACTGGCCGCGGTGTTCATCGCCCAAGCCACCAACACCCCGGTGTCGATGGTGGACCTGATGACCATCCTGGCGATCGCGCTGATCACCTCCAAGGGCGCCCATGGCGTACCCGGTTCCGCCATCGTCATCCTCGCCGCCACGCTGCACGCGATTCCCGCCATTCCCGAGATCGGGCTGGTGCTGGTGCTGTCGGTGGACTGGTTCATGGGCATTGCCCGGGCGCTGGGCAACCTGGTCGGCAATTGCGTCGCGACGGTGGCGGTCGGCGCCTGGAACGGCGACATCGACCGCGAGCAGGCACATGCCGTGTTGAACGGCGAACGTCCGGTGGACCTGACCCCCGTTCCCGTGGCGGATGACGAAGAAGCCGCCGGCCTGCCGGGCGTACAGGCCAGGGCATAGCGACCGGGCCGGGGTGCAGGCGTCCCGGGTGGAAAAAAGGCGTGCGCGGGCGCGCCGGTGGATTATTCTGATCCGGCCACCTGGGAGCGCGCCATGATCACTCTTCATTCCTACCCCGGACTCTACGGCCTGGAAGACAACAATCCGTACGGCCTGAAGATCTACGCGTTCCTCAAACTGTGCCGCCTGCCGTTCGACCACGAACATGGCATCGACGTCAGCGCGGCTCCCCGCGGACAACTGCCCTACCTGACCGACAACGGCCTGGCGATCGGCGACAGCGACGCCATCATCGTCTACCTCAAGCGGCAGTATGAGCTGACCATAGACGCTACGCTGGACCTGGCGCAGCAGAGCCAGGACCTGATGGTCCGGCGCACCCTGGACGATCTGTACTGGGTGATGTCGTACTCGCGCTGGCGCGACGACCGCTATTGGCCGGTCTTCCGCAAGGCCCTGCTGGACACCCACCCGGACGTGACGCCCGAGCAGTTGGAAGCCGCCCGGCAATTCAATTTCCAGCGCTACCACTATCAGGGCATCGGCCGGTACGCCCCCGAGGAAGCCTATGCCCGCGGCATCGCGGACCTGGATGCGATCGCCAACCTGCTGGGCGATGACGGCTTCCTCTTCGGACCCAATCCCGGCAGCGTCGACGCCGGAATCTATGGCTTCGTGGCCAACATCTACCACTACGCGATCGATACGCCGCTCAAGCGCCATCTGCTGTCCCGCCCGAATCTGGTAAACCACTGCCTGGCGCTGCGGGCGGAACTTGGCTGAGGCCGTCCCCCGCTCAACAGGCCATCGAAAAAACCATTATTCTTCTGCCTCGTTCCTGATTCTTCAAACCGCGCTGGCGGCCCGGATCCGCGCGCAGCTCGCGCGCCTCGTCCCCCACAGCGGGTGACTCGCCCTATCTTGACCTCCCAGCCCTCAGCCCCGCCCTTTATCGTCCTGGATGCGTGCGTCCTTATGTCCGGCATCCTGCGCCGGTTCTTGCTGCGCCTGGCGGACGCCGGGGTGTTCAAGCCGGTATGGACCGAACGCATCGGCGAGGAATGGCGCCGCAACGCGTCTCGCATCTGGGATATCCCCCCTGAGGTGATGACCGAGTTCTGGGCGGATATGAACGCGCGGTTTCCAGACGCGAACGAAGCCGACACACAGGTCTACGAAGCCTCGCTGCGCTACAGCGACCCCAAGGACTTCCACGTCATCGCGGCCGGGCTGGCGCGGCGCGCGCGCTGCGGTTTGCCGCTGACGCCCATCGTGCAGGTGCTGACCTGGAACCTGAAGGATTTCAACCGTTCCGAGTTGCGGCGGCAGGGCCTGGATGTCTACAACCCGGACCGCATGCTGGTGCAGTGGTGGCAAGCCGGCCCCGACCGACTGCGCGACGCCATCGCGCAGATTCCCGCCGACTACATCGCATTGGGCCGGGAACCCGAGCCGCTGTCCGCGACCTTGCACCGGGAACGCCTGTACGGGCTGAAAAACCTGGTGGCACGCGAGGCAGCCGGCGACCGCCCCAGCCCGCGCTGAACAAAAAAGGGGCCTGGGCAGCTTGCGCCGCGCCAGACCCGGAGCCAACTTGTTACGTCGGATCAGTCGACCTCGACGAAAGCCTCTTCACGCTTCTTGCGCAGGGCCGGCAGCATCACCAGCACCAGCAGGATGGCCGCCATCGCCAGCAGCGTCGCCGACAGGGGCCGCGTGACGAAGGTCGTGAACTCTCCGCGTGACAGCAGCAGCGCCCGGCGGAAGTTCTCTTCCATCATTGGGCCCAGAACCAGTCCCAACAGCAGCGGCGCGCCCTCGCAGCCCAGTTTGCTCCACACATAGCCGACGATGCCGAATATGGCGAACATGAGGATATCGAAGCCGTTGTAGTTCAGCGAATACACCCCGATCGTGCAGAACACCAGAATCGCGGGGAACAGCATCCGGTATGGCACCCGCAGCAGCTTCACCCAGATGCCGATCAGCGGCAGATTGAGGATCACCAGCATCAGGTTGCCGATCCACATGGATGCGATCAGGCCCCAGAACAGATCGGGGTGGCTGGACATCACCTGCGGACCAGGCTGGATGTTGTGGATCGTCATGGCACCCACCATCAGCGCCATGACCGCGTTGCCGGGTATGCCCAGCGTCAGGAGCGGAATGAACGAAGTCTGCGCGCCGGCGTTGTTCGCGGATTCGGGTCCTGCCAGGCCGGCGGGATGGCCCTTGCCGAAGCGCTCCGGCTCTTTGGACAGTTTTTTCTCAAGCGTGTACGAGGCGAACGCGGACAGCACCGATCCGCCGCCCGGCAGGATTCCCAGCGCCGAGCCCAGCGCGGTCCCGCGCAAAATGGCCGGCGCGGCTTCGCGGAATTCCTGGCGGCTGGGATAAAGCGATCCCACCTTGTCGGTGATCTCCACCCGTTTCTCTTTGAGTTCCAGGTTGTTCATGATCTCCGACAGGCCAAACACGCCCATCGCCACGATCGCGAAATCGATCCCGTCCTGCAGCTCCGGAATGCTGAAGTCGTACCGGGCGACGCCCGAGTTGACGTCGGTGCCCACCATGCCCAGCAGCAGACCGAGCAGGATCATGCAGATCGCCTTCGGGAGCGAACCCGAGGCAAGCACCACCGCGCCGATCAGGCCCAGGGCCATCAGCGAAAAATACTCGGCTGGCCCAAACGCGAAAGCCACTTCCGCCAAGGGCGGCGCAAACGCGGCAATCAGCACGGTGGCCACGCTGCCCGCGAAGAACGACCCGATCGCCGCAAGCGACAGCGCCGCACCGGCCCGGCCGTTGCGCGCCATCTGGTGTCCGTCCAGCACGGTCACCACCGCCGAGGTCTCGCCCGGCAGGTTTACCAGGATGGCGGTGGTCGACCCGCCATATTGCGTGCCGTAATAGATACCGGCCAGCATGATCAGCCCGGCGGTCGGGGGCAGCACATACGTGATTGGCAGCAGCATGGCGATCGTGGGCACCGGGCCAAGCCCGGGCAGCACGCCCACCAGCGTGCCCAGCAGGCAGCCAATGAACGCGTAAGTCAGGTTCTCCGGCGTGAAGGCGACCGAGAATCCCAGCATCAGGTTTTGAAGTAGTTCCATTGCCAGTCTCCTAGTTGCTCAGCACGCTGGGCCACAGCGGAAAGATCAGCCCCAGGCCGCGTATGAATGCGACGTAGGAAAAGGCCACGAGGAACAGGCCATTCGCAATGGCGACCTTCCAATTGAATTCATGGCTGGCGAAGCTGCTGATCAACACCAGCAGGAAAACCGAGAGATACAGCCCCAGATAGCGCAGGGTCAGGCCGTAAAGCATCACGGAGCCGACGACAAGAAAGAGAATGCGGAAATCGTAGCGGCTGACGGTCGTTGTCTGGGCGCGCTTGGACAGCGCGCTCATCAGCACTGTCGCGCCCATCAACGCCAGAACGATACCGAGCCAGAACGGAAAATAGCCCGGCCCCATGCGGGCCGCGCTACCCATGGAGTACTGGGTGGCTTGCACGGCGAAGCCTCCTCCAAGCGCGATGAACATTGCGCCGGACCAGAAGTCCTGTCTATTTTTTATCAAGCTGCTCTCTCCTGTACTGGCGCGCCGGAAAAATCGTCTCATCGATGGCGCGCGCGTTTCTTCTATTTGTCCGCCCGGCGCGATCCCCCTGCCCGGCAAACGATGAGAAACGGATGGTATATCGTGCTGCGACCTATCGACTATCCGTATGAACCATGAATTTCCTGGGGATATCCCTAGGCGTTCTTTTGGACAGAATCAGTGCTTTTGCCGCGAATTCGCGCCCTGGCGGTCTTGCAGGATCGCCGCAATCCCATGCCAGCCCAAAGTCGCGCCCGCGTCAGGAAAAGTTCCACGGACTTTTGTCCGCGGTACGCCTGAAACGAGTGGATTCATTTTTTTTCTGTGCGAGCGCCGACCGCGCATCGCTCGGACGCAGAGGACATGCGCGCGCCCGAGCCCGGCAGGCTGCCGCGTGTCAGGCGCCCTGCCCGGCTGGGATTGTCAGTGGTCGTGGTTGCTGGCGGCGAAGCCCGCGGCGTTCAGGATGTCGATCACTTCCTGGATGTGTTCGGGTCCGCGTGTCTGAAGCACGAAATCCACCTCGACGTTGCGCACCGGCAATGAGGTGAAGGCCCGCTGATGATGGACTTCGGTGATGTTGGCCTGCGCATCGGCGATGAGCTTGGTGGCATGCGCCAGCGCGCCCGGCAGGTCGCGCAGGTCGACGCGGATGCGGGCCAGGCGGCCGGCGCGCACCATGCCGCGTTCGATCAGTTCGCCGAGCATCAGCGGATCGATGTTGCCGCCCGTCAGCACCAGGCCGATACGCTTGCCCTTGTAGCGGTTGCTGCCTTCTTCCTGTGCGCGCAGCAAGGCGGCCAGGCCCGCCGCGCCCGCGCCCTCGACCACGCTTTTCTCGATTTCCAGCAACACCACGATGGCGTGCTCGATATCGGCCTCGCTGACCAGTTCGATGCGGTCGACGAGCTTGTCCACGATGGGCAGCGTCAGTTCGCCCGGCGATTTCACGGCGATGCCTTCGGCGATGGTATACAGGCCCTGCGGCATGGTCTCGCCCTTGATCGCCGCGTACATCGCCGGGAAGCGCTCAGTTTGCACGCCCACGATCTCGATGCCGGGTTTCAGGGCCTTGGCGGCCGTGGCGATCCCGGAGATCAGCCCCCCGCCTCCGATGGCGATGACCAGCGTGTCGAGCTGCGGCTGGTCTTCCAGCATCTCCAGCGCCACCGTCCCCTGCCCCGAGATGACCGCCTCGTCGTCGTAGGGGTGGATCATGATCAATCCGCGCTCATTGGCCAGTTCGTAGCCGCGCGCCTTGGCGTCGTCGAACGTGTCGCCGGCCAGCACCACCTCGGCGCCGAAGCGGCGCGTATTGGCGACCTTGACCGTGGGCGTGAAGCGCGGCATGACGATCACGGCGGGCACGCCCATGCGCTGCGCGTGGTAGGCCACGCCTTGGGCGTGGTTGCCGGCGGACACGGCGATCACGCCTTTGGCGCGCTCGTCGTCGGACAGCGTCAGCATGCGGTTCAGTGCGCCGCGTTCCTTGAAGGACGCGGTGAACTGCAAGTTCTCGAACTTCAGCCAGATCTCGGCGCCGAAAATGTCGGATAGCGTGCGGGACAAGGTGAACGGGGTCTTCAGCACCTGGCCGCGCAGGTTTTCGCGGGCGGTCTGGATGGAGGCAATATCGATCACGATGAAATCCTGTTAACGCACCGGCAGGAAATTGAACAGCAAAAGGCCCTGCGCGTAATTGATTCCGATGCGCCTGGAATTCTCGCCGAGCAGATTGGCGATCAGGTCGAGCCGGCCGATGATGGCGCCGAACTCGCGCTCGAAGCTGAGGTTCGTGGCGTTTTCGGACATTTCATTGGCCAGCAGCAAGAGCTCGCCTTGATTATTGCGGCGCGATGCCAGCAGCCACGCTGCGGCCTCGACGTTCCGTGCGGCATTGTAGACCCGCTGCCCGTCCAGCGCGTCGGTGGCGTACAACCGGGTCTTGCCGTTATGCGCGGCGATGATGGTGTCGGCCAGGCCGTAGACGAATGCGGCGACCCGGTCGCCTGAATAGTTGGGATCCAGCGACACGGCCAGGATCTGGATGTCGCGCAGCCCGGACATGTCGCTGGGGGGAACGCGGACCTCGATGGCGTGTTTGACGCGGTTCACTGCCGTGGCATGGTCGGGCAAACCGGTCTTGCGCCATTCGCGCGGATTGCGCCGGTAGAGCTTGTCCAGCAGCGAATACAGGCTGCCAAGGTTGTCGCGGACTTCCAGCGTGACGGTGCGGTTGAAGTCGGTCTGGCCGAACTGGTCCGCCGACATGCCTTCGCTATGGGGCCCTCGCTGCCCGGGCGCAGGGCTGGACATGCAGCCGGTCAGCAGCAACGCCGCAAGCAGCGCCGCGGCGCCAGCGGTGGTCGGCCGCGCGATCATGCCTTGCTCATCCGTACGCCCCCTCAAGAATGCGTCGAGGCCGTCCCTCAGGCTCGGGCGGCGCCGCTCTCGCGCAAGACTTTACAGGAAGGCCGCCGAAGTTGGGAGACGTCCGCCGGACCAACAGGCAAGAAGATGAATCAAAACCGGCTGGAGCAACCAAGAAAAACGGCGCCTCGCGGCGCCGTTTTTTCGATCAGAACCTTGCAGGCTTATTCAGCTTGCGGTTCCGACTGAGGAGCTGCCTCGGGAGCAGCACCGGCTTGCTGCTGCTCGATGCCGCCGATCGCCTTGATGGACAGGCGCAGACGGCCCTTGTCGTCGGCCTCGATGACCTTGACGCGGACTTGCTGGCCGACCTTCAGCACATCGTTGATGTTCGCGATGCGGTAGTTGGCGATTTCGGAGATGTGCAGCAGGCCGTCGCGGCCCGGCAGCACTTGCACGATGGCGCCGAAGTCCAGCAGACGCAACACCGAGCCGTCGTAGATCTGGCCAACTTCAACGTCGGCGGTCAGCTCGACGATACGGCGCTGGGCTTCCTTCGCCTGCGTTTCGTCGACGCTGGCGATCACGATCGTGCCGTCATCGGAGATGTCGATCTGCGTGCCGGTCTCTTCGGTCAGCGCGCGGATGGTGGCGCCGCCCTTGCCGATCACGTCGCGGATCTTCTCGGGGTTGATCTTGATGGTCAGCATGCGCGGGGCGAATGCGGACAGTTCGCCGCGCGAACCGTCCAGCGCTGCCTTCATCTCGCCCAGGATGTGCAGGCGGCCTTCGCGGGCCTGAGCCAGCGCCACCTGCATGATTTCCTTGGTGATGCCCTGGATCTTGATGTCCATCTGCAGTGCGGTGACGCCGTTTTCGGTGCCCGCAACCTTGAAGTCCATGTCGCCCAGATGATCTTCGTCGCCTAGGATGTCCGTCAGCACGGCGAACTTGCCGCCGTCCAGGATCAGGCCCATGGCCACGCCGGCCACGTGATCCTTGACCGGCACGCCGGCGTCCATCATGGCCAGCGAGCCGCCGCAGACCGAAGCCATCGACGACGAGCCGTTGGACTCGGTGATTTCCGACACGATACGGATCGTGTACTGGAAGTCTTCGGGAGCCGGCAGCAGCGGGATCAGCGAGCGCTTGGCGAGGCGGCCGTGGCCGATTTCGCGGCGCTTGGGCACACCGATGCGGCCCGTTTCGCCGGTGGCGAACGGAGGCATGTTGTAGTGCATCATGAAGCGGTCGCGGTATTCGCCCATGAGCGCGTCGATGATCTGCTCATCCTGCTTGGTGCCCAGCGTGGCCACGACCAGCGCCTGGGTTTCACCACGGGTGAACAGCGCGCTGCCGTGCGCGCGGGGCAGCACGCCCAGACGCACGCTGATGGGGCGCACGGTGCGGGTGTCGCGGCCGTCGATACGCGGCTCGCCGTTCAGGATCTGGCCACGGACAATGGCCGATTCCAGCGAGAACATGATGTTGTCGACCGTCACGGCGTCCGGCAGCGACTCGCCCTTTTCAGCGGCGGCGGCAGCCAGCTTGGCCGACACGTCGGCCGACACTTCACGCAGCTTGGCCGTGCGGGCCTGCTTTTCGCGGATCTGGTAGGCGGCGTTCAGGCCTTCCTGGGCAGCGGCGGTCACCGCGGCGATCAGGGATTGGTCCTTGGCAGGCGCTTGCCAATCCCAGTCGGGCTTGCCAGCGTCCTTCACGAGTTCGTGAATGGCGTTGATGACGGTCTGCATTTGCTGGTGGCCATAGACCACGCCGCCCAACATGACTTCCTCGGACAGCTCTTGGGCTTCCGATTCAACCATCAGCACGGCGTTTTCCGTACCGGCGACAACCAGGTTCAGCTTCGACGACTTCAGGTCCGAGGCGGTCGGGTTGATGGTGTATTGACCATCGATGTAACCCACGCGAGCGGCGCCGATCGGGCCCGAGAACGGGATGCCCGAAATGGCCAGCGCGGCGGACGCGCCGATCATGGCGGCGATGTCGGGATCGATTTCAGGATTGACCGACAGCGTGTGGATGACCACCTGGACTTCGTTGTAGAAGTCTTCGGGGAACAGCGGACGCAGGGGACGGTCGATCAGGCGCGAGGTCAGCGTTTCCTTTTCGGAGGGCTTGCCTTCACGCTTGAAGAACCCGCCCGGGATACGGCCGGCGGCGTAGGTTTTCTCGATGTAGTCGACGGTCAGCGGGAAAAACGTCTGACCCGGCTTGGCCTTCTTGGAAGCCACGACGGTGGCCAGGACGACGGTGTCCTCGATCGACACCACAACGGCGCCGGAGGCCTGGCGAGCGATTTCGCCAGTTTCCAGGACGACCGTATGCTGGCCGTACTGGAACGATTTTGTCACTTTGTTGAACATGACGATTATTCCTTACAAATGAAAAACCGTGGCCGCTGCGACGTACGTCGCACCGACCACGGTTGCGTCATGGGGAGCCAGCCCCGTCGATCACTTGCGCAGACCGAGTTTTTCGATCAGTGCGCGGTACGAATCGGGATTGCGGCCCTTGAGATAGTCGAGCAGCTTGCGGCGACGGCTGACCATACGCAGCAGACCGCGGCGCGAGTGATGGTCCTTCATGTGTTCTTTGAAGTGACCGGTCAGTTCGTTGATACGGGCGGTGAGCAGAGCCACCTGAACTTCGGGGGAGCCGGTATCGCCTTGAGCGCGTTGGAACTGCGCAACGATATCGGATTTCTTGATGTCAGCTACAGACATTGATGACCTCTTCGGACATGCGACAGGGCCGAGGTGCCCTGACGTGGTTTGAAAAATTTGCGCAAGACCAGGCTGAATTCGCTTTCTCACTGCTGCCCATGATGACCTAGGCAGTACCGGGGCATCAGGCAAAAGCGCCTTGTTCCAGGTAGCTGCGTAAGTATCTGCGGCTGGCGCAAAATATCTTGCAGAATCAATACATTTGATAAAGCTCGACGATTATAGCCGATTCGATAGAATTACCTCAATGGCGGCTTGGCCCACCCGGTGGCGCGCCGACGTTGCCCGTCCGGCACCGGTAAGGAGCAAAATCATGACAGACCATTTCCCACGCGCCCGCGTCGCCCTGGCATGCCTGGCACTGGCCGGGCTGACGGCCTGCGCCAACATGGCCCAGGTGCCGCCAGGCACCCCGCTGGCCGACGTCCAGGCCCAGTTCGGCTCCCCTAATTTTGAATGCCCGCAGGCCGGCGGCGGCCGCCGGGTGATCTGGACCCAACAGCCCATGGGCCAGTACGCCTGGGGCGCCAACGTAGGCACGGACGGCAGGGTGGACCGCGTGCAGCCGCTCCTGACCGACGCCCACTTCAAGGTGCTGGCGGTCGGCGACTGGGGCCCCGAGCGGGTCCGTTGCGAATTCGGGCCACCCGCCCGCATCGACGTGGTCGGCCTGGGGGAACGGCGCGAAGTCGTCTGGTCCTACCGCTACAAGGAAAACAGCGTCTGGAATTCGCTGATGTACGTCTACATGAGCCGAGATGGCAGCAAGGTGACCCACTTCCATCCCGGGCCCGACCCCATGTACGACGATGACAGATTCATGTGGCACTGAACCGCCCCCCAAAAACAAACCCGCCTGACGGCGGGTTTGCTTTTGGGCTTCAGGACGAATGATTGCGGCGTTCCTGCTGCAGGCGGCGGACCTTGTTCCAGCGCCAGCCCCACGTGATCCAGCCCGACAGCCCGTACAGCACGAACAGGCCGAACAGCACGACCGGAGGATCGCTGGACACGAAAACGAACACGGCCACGACCAGCAGGATGCCCCAGAACGGCACGCTGCGGCCCAGGGCGAAGCTCTTGCCGCTGAAGAACGGCGCGTTCGACACCATGGTGATGCCGGCATACATGGTGAGGGTGAATGCCACCCAGGCCATCAGGCTGTCGTGGATGGGCAGCTTGTTGTCCACGGCCAGCCAGACGAAGCCCGCCACCAGCGCGGCCGCGGCCGGGCTGGGCAGCCCCTGAAAGAAGCGTTTGTCGACGACGGCGATATTGGTGTTGAAGCGCGCCAGGCGCAACGCGGCGCCGGCGACGTAGACGAAGGCGGCCAGCCAGCCCCAGCGGCCCAGATCGTTCAGGATCCATTCGTACATGACCAGCGCGGGAGCCACCCCGAAGGACGTCATGTCCGACAGCGAATCATATTGCTCGCCGAAGGCGGACTGCGTGTTGGTCAGCCGGGCAACCCGCCCATCCATGCCGTCCAGCACCATGGCCACGAAAATGGCGATGGCGGCGACTTCGAAGCGGTCGTTCATGGCCTGCACGACGGCATAGAACCCCGCGAACAAAGCGGCGGTGGTGAACGCGTTCGGGAGCAGGTAGATGCTCCTGTGGCGGTTCTCGGAATCGCGCATGGAAAAATTGGGCATGGTCTCAATAACTTACAACGGACTTTGAAAGGTTAACCCATATGGCCCCGCTTGCGGGATTGAGCAAGGATCGTGCCTGAGCCAAATAGCAAAAAAAACGGCACGCCCTCGCAGGCGTGCCGTTTGGATCCGAACGGTGCGGGGCCGGGCCCCGCGTCGGCCGGGATCAGTTCTTGGACTTGTCCACCAGCTTGTTCGCGGCGATCCAGGGCATCATGGCGCGCAGCTTGCCGCCCACCTGTTCGATCTGCGATTCGGCGTTGATACGGCGGCGCGAGGTCAGCGTCGGCGCGCCTGCGGTGTTTTCCAGGATGAACTTCTTGGCGTATTCGCCGGTCTGGATGTCCGTCAGGCACTGGCGCATGGCCTTGCGGGTTTCTTCCGTGACGATCTTCGGACCCGTTTCGTATTCGCCGAATTCGGCGTTGTTCGAAATCGAGTAGTTCATGTTGGCGATGCCGCCTTCATAGATCAGGTCGACGATCAGCTTCAGTTCGTGCAGGCATTCGAAGTACGCCATTTCGGGCGCGTAGCCGGCGTCCACCAGCGTGTCGAAGCCGGCCTTGATCAGTTCGACGGTACCGCCGCACAGCACGGCCTGTTCGCCGAACAGGTCGGTTTCGGTCTCTTCGCGGAAGTTGGTTTCAATGATGCCGGCACGGCCGCCGCCGTTGGCGCTGGCGTACGACAGGGCCACATCGCGCGCGGCGCCCGACTTGTCCTGGTACACGGCCACCAGGTGGGGCACGCCGCCACCTTGCTTGTACGTGTTGCGCACCGTGTGGCCGGGGGCCTTCGGGGCGATCATGATGACGTCGATGTCTTCGCGCGGCACGACCTGGCCGTAATGGACGTTGAAGCCGTGGGCAAACGCCAGGGCGGCGCCGGCCTTGATGTTGGCGTGGACTTCGTTGTTGTAGACCGAAGCGATGTTCTCGTCGGGCAACAGCATCATGACGATGTCGGCGGACTTGACTGCATCAGCCACTTCCTTGACTTCCAGACCGGCGTTGGCGGCCTTGTTCCACGAGGCGCCGCCCTTGCGCAGGCCGACGATGACCTTCACGCCCGACTCATGCAGGTTCAGCGCATGCGCGTGGCCTTGCGAACCGTAGCCGATGATGGCGACGGTCTTGCCTTTGATGAGGGACAGATCGCAGTCTTTGTCGTAGAAAACTTTCATGGTTGTGCTCCAGATTCCAGTATTTGGATATTCGATTGATTCAGATGTAGGGTGCGGCGTGGCCTGCAAGGCCGGTCAAATCTTCAAAATCCGTTCACCGCGTCCGATGCCGGACACGCCGGTGCGCACGGTTTCAAGGATGGCACTGCGGTCCAGGGCCTCCAGGAAGGCCTGTACTTTTTCCTGCACCCCGGTCAACTCAATGGTGTAGGACTTGTCGGTGACGTCAATGATGCGGCCGCGGAAGATGTCCGCCATGCGCTTCATTTCCTCGCGTTCCTTGCCCACGGCGCGCACCTTCACGAGCATCAGCTCGCGCTCGATGTGGGCGCCTTCGGTCAGGTCCACCACCTTCACGACATCCACCAGGCGGTTCAGGTGCTTGGTGATCTGTTCGATGACTTCATCGGAACCGGTCGTCACGATGGTCATGCGCGACAGCGTGGAGTCCTCGGTGGGCGCCACGGTCAGGGTTTCGATGTTGTAGCCCCGCGCGGAAAACAGGCCGACCACGCGCGACAGCGCGCCGGGCTCGTTTTCGAGGAGGACGGAAATCACGTGCTTCATGGGTGGCCTCCTTACAGGTCTTCAGAGCCGAGCAGCATATCGGTCAGGCCGCGGCCGGCCTTGACCATCGGCCACACGTTTTCGGTGCGGTCGGTGATGAAGTCCAGGAAGACCAGGCGTTCCTTGTGCTTGCCGAAGGCTTCGCGCAGCGCCGGCTCGACGTCCGCCGGGCGCTCGATGCGCAGGCCCACGTGGCCATAGGCTTCAGCCACCTTGACGAAGTCGGGCAGCGAATCCATGTACGACTCGGAATAGCGCGAGCCGTAGTCGATCTGCTGCCACTGGCGGACCATGCCCAGGAATCGGTTGTTCAGGCAGATGATCTTGGGCGTCAGGCGGTACTGGTGGCAGGTCGACAGTTCCTGGATGTTCATCTGGATGGAACCCTCGCCGGTGATGACGGCGACGTCGTGCCCCGGATTGGCCATCTGCACGCCCATGGCGTACGGCAAGCCAACGCCCATGGTGCCCAGGCCGCCGGAGTTGATCCAGCGGCGCGGCTTGTCGAACTTGTAGTACTGGGCCGCCCACATCTGGTGCTGGCCCACGTCGGACGTGACGAAGGCGTCGCCGCCCGTCACTTCCCAGAGCTTTTCCACCACGTACTGCGGCTTGATGACTTCGTCCGAATTGGCGAACTTCAGGCATTCCTTGCCGCGCCAGGTCTCGACCTGCTCCCACCACCGGGTGATCGAGGCGGGCTTGTGCTCGGCGGCGGCAATGTCGTACTGCGCGCTGAGATCGGCCAGGACGTCCTTGACGTTGCCGACGATCGGGACATCCACGCGCACGCGCTTGGAGATCGACGACGGGTCGATATCGATATGGATGATCTTGCGGGCGTTCTGCGCGAAGTGCTTGGGATTGCCGATCACGCGGTCATCGAAGCGGGCGCCGATGGCAAGCAGCACGTCGCAGTGCTGCATGGCCATGTTGGCCTCGTACGTGCCGTGCATGCCGGGCATGCCCACGAACTGGCCGCTGCTGGCCGGGTAGCCGCCCAGACCCATCAGGGTGCTGGTGCAGGGCGCGCCAAGCTGCGACACGAGCTTGTTCAGCTCGGGCGCGGCGTTCGACAGGATGACTCCGCCGCCCGTATAGATCATCGGCCGCTCGGCGGCCAGCAGCATCTGCACGGCTTTCTTGATCTGCCCCTGGTGGCCCTTGGTGACGGGCGCGTAGGAACGCATCGAGATCTCGCCCTTGGGCGGCGTGTACTTGCACTGCGCGATGGTGATGTCCTTGGGGATATCCACCAGCACCGGGCCGGGACGGCCCGTGCGCGCGATGTGGAACGCGCGCCGCATGGTTTCGGCCAGGTCCTTGACGTCGCGCACAAGGAAGTTGTGCTTGACGCAGGGACGCGTGATGCCGACGGTGTCGCATTCCTGGAAGGCGTCCTCGCCGATGGCCGCAGTGGGCACCTGCCCGCTGATGATGACCATCGGGATGGAATCCATGTAGGCGGTGGCGATGCCGGTGACGGCATTGGTCACTCCCGGGCCGCTGGTCACGAGGCAGACGCCGACCTTTTGCGACGAGCGCGAATAGGCATCGGCGGCGTGCACGGCGGCTTGCTCGTGACGAACCAGGATATGCTGAAATTTGTCTTGCTTGAAGATCGCGTCGTAGATGTAAAGCACTGCGCCGCCGGGGTAGCCGAAAACGTGTTCCACGCCCTCATCGGCCAGGCAGCGCACGACGATATCGGCGCCATTCATTTCCATGTTGTATTTCCTTTCAGTACCGGCCCTGCAACCCTGACTGCTGCTCGCCCGGATACGGCGGCAACGGAACCCATACCGGCTACGACAACATGATCCGGCGCTTAGCGGCTCACGGAGCCACGCCACCCGGACACCTTGCCGACCCGGCACACGCTCGACAGAACGCAGTGCAAACGCCCCTGGGGGACGCTGGAGGTCGAAATGGAAGCCTTGGCAACACACGCTTGTGGCGCGGCCAACGGCAGGTGTGACTGTTGCAAGAGGGCTGGGAGGTGACCCTGGCCCTCTGCATCAACGCCCCGGTATCGGATATGCAGACCGGAGCAAGTGGAGGAATTTACCGCGTTGCGTCAAAGGTGGCAAATCGGCTTTTTTCCGACCGTTGCGCGGAAGGTTCGGTAACTATCCGGCCCCAAAAAAGCCGCGTGCGTCTCTATACTTGTTCCGTTGTCCAGAACCGAGCCGCAGCCCATGGATTTGCGCATTGCCAGCATTCGCCGCTTCCTCTATAGCCACTACTTCTTCGGAGGGGTGCGCCAGGGGGTCGGCATGCTGTTGCCCGTGCTGGTGCTTGGGGGCATTTTCGGCAACTACACGACGGGCCTGGTCGCCACATTCGGCGCGCAATGCCTGGCCATCATCGACCAGCCGGGCGGCCCACAGCGCCACCGCACCAACGAGATGCTGGGCGGCGCGGCGCTGGGCACCATCACCGTCATCATCACCGGGCTGGCGTCCACGCACCCCGTGCTGATCTGGCTGGTGGTCATTGCGCAGTGCTTTGTCTATTCGATGTTCACCGTCTTCGGCAAGCGCGGCGGATTGATCGGCTTTGCCGGCCTGCTGCTGATGACCTTGACCATGCATTCGCCGCTGGAGCCGCACGAGGTGCTGGCCCATGCGGCCGCCACCTTGGGCGGCGCGCTCTTCTATGTGGTGTTCAGCCTGGGCTTTTCCCGGCTGTTCTGGCTGCGCGAAGAGCAGCAGGCCATGTCGGTGGCGCTCTTCGCCACGGCCGACTACGTCGCCGCCCGCGCCTCCTTCTATGACGAAACCGCCGATCTGGACGAGGCCTACCGCAACCTGATCCAGCGCCAGTCCGTCATGACGGAAAAGCACCAGGCCGCCCGCGACATGGTGCTGCGCGCCCTGCCCCGCGGCAAAGGCCTGGGGGACCGCCAGCGCGTCATGATCTGGAACATGTTCGTGGACATGCTGCAACTGCTGGACACGCTGGTGGCCACGCACACCGATTATGCGGCCCTGCGCCGCACGCTGGCCGGCAACGACTGCCTGATGTTCATGCGCGACGCGCTGGTGAAGATGTCGCTGGAACTCAACCGCATCGCGCTGGACGTGTCGCGCGGGCGCAAGGTGCAGTACCGCAGCAGCGCCAAGGCGGAACTGCGCGCCATCGAATACGAGATCGAGCAGCTCAAGCAGCAGGGCCTGGGCGAGCGCGACCCGGAGATACTGGCGCTGATCATCCAGGTGCTGCGCCGCCTGCGCAACTCGGCGCGCATCGTCGACCGGCTTGCCGACCACACCGCGGCCTCGCCGGACGCCAAGCCCACCGACGTGCTCCGCATCAACAAGTCGCTGACCCGGTTCATTTCGCGCCAGGAGTTCCGATTCGGCCTCCTGACCAGCAACCTGCGGCTGGATTCGCCTCATTTCCGCTACGCGCTCCGGGTAACCGCCGCCGCCGCGATCGCCATGACCCTGGCCAGCCGGTGGCTGTCGCCGGAGTTCTCGGCGCACAACTACTGGATCATGCTGACCATCGTGATCATCATGAAGCCGGGCTTCGCGCTGACGCGCCAGCGCAATGGCTGGCGGCTGATGGGCACCCTGATCGGCTGCATCTGCGCCTTGCTGCTGTTCAACGTCACCGATCGACCCGGCATCCTGTTCGCGGTGCTGCTGGGCGCCTGCATCATGGGCAACAGCCTGGTTCAGCTGAACTACATGGCCAGCGCCATCTTCAACACGCTGTTCGTGGTGCTTGTCTTTCACTTCGTGTCGCCGGGCACCGTGTCCATGGCGGTGATCGGCGAACGCGCCATCGACACCCTGCTGGGCTGCGCGCTGGCGCTGATCTGCAGCTATATCCTGCCCTGGTGGGAGGCCCGCTACCTCAAGCCCCTGGCCTCGGCGGCGACGCGCGCCAATCGCGAATACCTGCTGGCGGGACTGCGCTACGCCGAGGCCATGCAGGCGCACGGCGCCCCGGTGGGCGAGGCGGCCGCCGAGACGCCCGCGGTGACGGACGCGGATCTGGCCTGGCGCCTGGCCCGCAAGAACGTGCATATCGCATTCAGCAATTTCGCCGAAGCGTTCTACCGGATGATGAGCGAACCCAAGTCGCACCAGGTAGATGTGCCGGAACTGAACAACCTGCTGATCCAGAACCATGTGCTGGCGTCCCAGATCACCGCGGCGGTCCCCATCCTGGCAGCGCTGCCCAGGACGCCCGAATCCATTCAGCAGGCCTTGAACGGCATGGTCACGCTGCTGGACGAAAGCCGCCCGCAGGCGCCCGCGAATCTGCCGGCGCATTTCGACACCGACGGCGAACAGGCCGCGCTGGTCTATCCCGTCAAACAGATGCTGAAGGCCAGCCACATGATCCGGCAGGAACTCCAGGCGCTTGCCGACCCCATGCATGCGCCGCCGATGGCGGCGGCCGCCTCCTAGCGCCCGAACTCGGCGGCCCGCACGCGAAAAAAAATCCGGCCAGGCCGGATTTTTTGTTGGGACGATACCCTGCCGTTCAGGCCAGCTTGCGGCGGAACACCAGCTTGTCCGCCGACGACGCCGATGCGTCATGGGCATAGCCTTCCAGATCGAAGCCATGCAGGCCTTCCGGCTTGGCGACCTTGTGCTGGATGGCATAGCGGGCCATCAGGCCGCGCGCACGCTTGGCATGGAAGCTGATGATCTTCCAGGCCCCATTCTTCCAGTCCTGGAACACGCACTGCACCACGCGCGCGTTCAGGGCCTTCAGGTCGACCGACTTGAAATACTCTTCGGACGCCAGGTTGACGATCACCGGAGACTTCTGGCCGGACTGCCGTTCATTCAGGTATTCGGAAATGGCGCCGCCCCAATACTCGTACAGGTTCTTGCCCTTGGCGGTCGCCAGGCGCGTGCCCATTTCCAGGCGGTACGGCTGCATCAGGTCCAGGGGCCGCAGCACGCCGTACAGGCCGCTGAGGATGGCCACATGCTCTTGCGCCCAATCCAGCTGCTTGGCCGACAGGGTGGCGGCATCCAGACCTTCGTAGACATCGCCATTGAAGGCCAGCACGGCCTGGCGCGAATTGGCCTGCGTGAAGCTGCGCTTCCAGTGCGCATAGCGCTGGACGTTCAGTTCGGACAGGGCCGGGCTCAGGCTCATGAGAGCCGAGATGTCCTCGGCGGTCTTGGTCTTCAGGACCTTGATCAGACCCGCGGCCTGGTCGACGAACAGTGGCTGGGTGTGCGTCTCGATGTGGAGCGGCGAGTCGTAGTCCAGCTTCTTGGCGGGGGAAAGCAAAAACAGCATTCGGGGATTCCTTTATTAGCGCGCCGTCCAGCCGCCGTCGACAGAGATGGTGGTGCCGGTGATTTGCGCGGCGGCGTCCGAAGCCAGGAAGACGGCAGTGCCGCCCAGTTGCTCGGGCGTCACGAATTGCAGCGAAGGCTGCTTTTCGCTGAGCAGGTCGCGGGCGGCGGCTTCCTGGTCCACGCCATTCTTTTCAGCCAGCGCGGTGATCTGTTTTTCAACGAGCGGGGTGCGCACCCAGCCCGGGCAGATGGCGTTGGCGGTGATGCCCTGGCCAGCCGTTTCCAGCGCCGTGACCTTGGTGAAACCCACCACGCCATGCTTGGCGGCCACATAGGCGGACTTGCTGGCCGAGGCCACGAGGCCATGCGCGGATGCGATATTGATGATGCGTCCGGAGCCCTGCTTCTTCATGTGCGGCAGCGCCGCGGCAGTGCCATGGAACACGGCCGACAGGTTCAGCGCCAGGATGGCGTCCCATTTCTCGGCGGGAAAGTCCTCGATCAGCGCGGTGTGCTGGATGCCGGCGTTATTGACCAGGATGTCGATGCGGCCCATCTGGCGGACCGTGTTCTCGACCAGTTCACGCACGGCCGAACCCTTGGACAGGTCCGCGCCGTCGTAGATCACCTTCACGCCATGCTGTTCGGCCAGGCTGGCGCGCAGCGTTTCGATTTCGGCCGCGTCGCCAAAGCCGTTCAGCACGATATCGGCGCCCTGTTGGGCGAAGGCCGTGGCGATACCCAGGCCGATGCCGCTGGTGGAACCGGTGACGAGTGCTACTTTTCCTTTGAGCATGAGCTTTCTCCTGTGAGCTGGCGCATAAATCGGGAAGCGAAAACGGGCTTCAAGTGTAGCTGCCCGGCAAGGCGGTCATCATGCCATGTCCCCGCGCGCCGCAGGGTCAGGCGGCAGGCGGCTTGTCCGCCGGGGAGGACGGCGACGGCTCCGTCGCCTGCTCCGCCTCCGCCACGGGCAGGCCCGCCATGCCGCCCATCCTTTCCGGCACGCGCTCGAGCAGCTTGATCAGCATGGGCACCACGCCCATCGACACCGCCACGATCACCGACAACACGTCGCGCTGCTCCAGGTTCACCAAATGGTTGTCCCAGGCTTCGTTGAAGATGGCGAAGCTGAACTCCCCGCCCTGCGCCAGCACGACGGCAAACAGCAGGCGGTGGTAGCGGGGCAAACCCAGAAAGCGCGCAAAACCGTACAAGACCACGGACTTGACCACGAGCAGGGCGGCCACGCCGGCGAAAATGAACATCCAGTGATGGGCCACTACCTTCAGATTGATGGACATGCCGATCGCCACGAAGAACAGGCCCAGGAGCAGCCCCTTGAACGGGTCGATCGCCTTTTCCAGTTCATGCCGATAGCGCGATTCGGCCATCAACACGCCCACCAGGAATCCGCCCAGGCCCGCCGACAAGCCGGCATAGTCGAACAATTGGGCGGCGCCCACCACCATCAGCAGGGCGGCCGCGGTGAAGAGTTCATTCAGTTCCGCCTTGGCCGCCCAGCCCAGCAGCCGCAGCCGGTACGCCAGCGCCACGACGGCCACGGCCACCAGCGCTTCCTTGAAGGACGGCGCCGACGAGCCGTCCGCCCCCAGAAGGCCGGCCGCCACCAGCATGGGAATCGCCGCCATGTCCTGGAACAGCAGCACCCCCAGCGCGGAGCGCCCCAGTGGAGTGCGCGTCAGCGCGCGCTCGTCCAGCAGCCGCAACGCCACCGCCGTGGACGACAGCGCCAACGACAAGCCGCACAGCACCGCCGCCTGCCATTCCATGCCCGCCAGATGCCGCAGGGCCGCGCCGAACACCAGCCCCAGCAGCAGGCCGCAAGCCAGCATCTGCAGGGAACCCAATATGAAGACCTCGCTGCGCATGGCCCACAGGCGCTTGGGCGACAGTTCCAGGCCGATGATGAACAGCATCATCACCACGCCCCACTGCGAGACGCCAATCATCGTGTCCACATTCGTCACGAGCTTCAGGCACGAAGGCCCGACCAGCACGCCTGCGATCAGGTAGCCCGGAATGGCTCCCAGGCCCAGCCGCTGGGTGATGGGCACACACAGCACGGCCGCAAGCAGAAGAATGAGGATGAGGTCCATGGGACGAGAGATAGACTGAATGGGGGGAATTCTGGCCAAAGAATGGCCTGGCTGGAAGCCGGTTGAAACCCGCTGTGGTCCTTTTACCCGTGCTCTTTTCCTACCGCTTTACACAAACAAAAAAAATCCTGTAGAATTGCGGGCTTCGCTGCTCCGACAACGATGATCCTTCCGACCAGGGATCTGTGTGAGAGACCCGCCCTAATCAGGCAGTAATGTCCTGATCAGGCAGTAATCTCAACGTTACGGAATCCAGCCACGGAGAGGTGGCAGAGTGGTCGAATGTACCTGACTCGAAATCAGGCGTACGGTATCCCCGTACCGTGGGTTCGAATCCCACCCTCTCCGCCAGTATTCAAGAACGAAGCCCCTGAGAAATCAGGGGCTTTTTTCTTTGGGCTGCGGGGATGCGGGGGGATACGGATGCGCTCAGTCCAAAACAAACTCCAAAGCAAAAATCCAAAGCAAAAGAGCAACTGAGGCAAAGCAACAACGCAACCACAGCGGGAGGACGCAAGGCGCCCTTGCCCGCCCTGGCCCTTGTCCTAGTAGGCTGCGAGCCGCAACGCCGCCGACGACCTGGGCGCCGCGGCGGGGATTGCGCCCTGCCCGCCACCCGGCAGTTTGAAAGCGCTGACCGCCCGTGTCAGTTCCGCTGCCTGGTCCTGCATCGAACCGGCCGCGGCGGCGGCTTCTTCGACCAGCGCGGCGTTCTGTTGCGTTACCTCGTCCATCTGGGATACGGCGCGGTTGACCTGCTCGATGCCGTCGGCCTGTTCGGCGGAGGCGGCCGCGATTTCGCCCATGATGTCCGTCACGCGTTGCACCGAGCTCAGGATCTCCTGCATCGTCGACCCGGCGCGCTCCGCGCTGCCCGAGCCCTGGCTGATCTTCTGGACGGTGTCCTCGATCAAAATCTTGATTTCCTTGGCGGCCTGGGCGCTGCGTTGCGCCAGGGTGCGCACTTCGGCGGCGACCACCGCGAAGCCCTTGCCCTGCTCGCCCGCCCGCGCCGCCTCTACCGCCGCGTTCAATGCCAGGATATTGGTCTGGAAGGCGATGCCGTCGATGACGGACACGATATCGGAGATCTTGACGGAACTGGCCGCTATCGCGCTCATGGTGCTGACGACTTCAGACACCGTTGCACCACCCCGTGACGCGGTGTCCGACGCCGCCGCGGCAAGCTGGTTCGCCTGCTTGGCGCTATCGGCATTCTGCTTCACCGTGGACGACAACTGCTCCATCGATGCGGCGGTCTCTTCCAGGGAAGCGGCCTGCTGTTCGGTGCGCGAGGACAGGTCGGTATTGCCGGCCGCGATCTCGCCTGACGCGGACGCGATGCTGTCCACGCCGGTGCGGATCCGGGCGACGGTGCCGGCCAGGTTGGCGTTCATGGATTCCAGCGCCCGCATCAACTGCCCGATCTCGTCGCGCGAGGTCGCGACGATCGTGCTGCTCAGGTCGTTGGCGGCCACCGTGCGCGCGACGCGCACGGCTTCGGACAGCGGCCGGGTGATGCCGCGGGTCAGCAAAACGGCCAGCAGCAGACCGCTGACGACCGCAATGGAGCCGATCGCGATCATCCAGAAATTGGCCGAGCGGTAGGCATCCTCGATTTCGGCGGCGCGGGCGTCGATATCGGCGCGCTGCAAGCTGGACAGGCGGGTGATCTGGTCAATGAACTGGCGGGTGGCCGGCAGGAATTCCTGAGAGAAGACCTTGTTGGCCGTCTCGACGTCGCCGTCGGTCTTGGCCTTGAATATCCGGTCGCGCGTGCTGAGGTAGGCGGCACGGGACTTGCCCACCCCGTCCCAGAGCTGCTTTTCCTCGTCGGTCTGGATCAGCGGCTCGATCTTCTGCTGCAATGCAGAGGAGTTGCGCGAGGAGGTCGCCGCTTCTTCGGAAAAGAATCCCGCCAGTCCGGCATCGGCGCTCTTGGCGATGGCCGTGGTCCGGGTGACCCCGGTCTGGATGTTGCGCGCCCAATCGTTGATCAGGCGCTCCTTGGTCAGCGAACGTTGTGTGACGGTTTCAACCGACTCGTGGATGTTGGCCAGGCTGACCAGGCCCACGATGCACATGACCATGATCATGGCCAGCAAGACGGCGAATCCACCCGCTAGGCGGGTTCCAAGCTTCATGTTTTTCATACTGCCTCCGGCTACTTCCAGGGCAAGTGTGAATGCGGGCTCGAGCGGAAGCGTCAGCGCCGGCCAAACGCCGCCGCCAATGCCAGCCAGATGCCCGCAAGCCCCTGGATATCCGCCCCCAATAATGGTGTCCGTTATGTCGAAATAGTGCCGCCGGAGGGCTCGGATGCGAGGGGTTCTCGCGACGGTCAAAGGGATGCTAGCAGCCCGGATTTGACGGGCATCCGGCGAAATGGAGAACTTATTGACTCAAGCTCTTCCCTTTGTGCGAAGCGGCCGCATCGGCCGCTTTGCTTGCTATTGCGGCGCCGTCGGCCGGGCCAGTTGAAAGGTATCGGTACTGCGCGCATACCACCCGCCGCCGTGCATGCGGGCGATCAAACCCAGGGCCGGCGCGTCCACATGGCCACGCGCCGCGTCCCGCACAAACGCGTCGTCGACATGCGCTCCCAGCACCCGGCCGATGACCACGATCTGGCGCGGACCGGTCACGACCGTTGCTTGGCTGACACACTCCAGCGACACCGGGCTGCCCTGGATCAGGGGCGGACGCACATGCGACGCGGGAAGCGCCGTCAGGCCGGCTGCCTCCAGTTCGTCGACGTCGGCGGGGTAGTCGGCGCAGGTCTCGTTCATCTGCCGGACCAGCGACTCCGGCACCAGGTTCACCACGAACTCGCCGGTCTCGATGATGTTGGCGCCGGTGTCCTTCAGTTCTCCGCTGGCATGGCGCATCAGGCCGATGGCGACCGTGGGCGGCTGATGGCCCATGACGTTGAAGAAGCTGAAGGGGGCCGCGTTGACGACGCCCTTGCCCGAAACGGTGGTGACCCAGGCGATCGGGCGGGGCGTGACGGTCGAGGTCAACACGTTGTAGACCGTCTGCGCCGGCAAGGCGCTGAAATCAAAGTGCATTGCTCAGGCCTCCTGCGGGCCGGTGTGGGTGATGGCGGATACGGGGCGCTTTTCGCGGGTGTCGACCTGCAACTGGAAGACATCGGGCCGGGCATAGTGGCCGGACACGTCGAAGTCGTACTTGCCGCGCAGGATCTGGTTGGGGTCGATGTCGGCGTACAGGATGGTCTCGTCCGAGAAATCCGGTCCGGCCAGCACCTCGCCCAGGGGGTCGATGATGGCGCTGCCGCCGCGCATCAGTACGGTGTCGGGCGCGTCGCCCAGCGCGCATTCGAAATCCTCGGGGTAGGCGCTGCGGCGCAGGTGCTGGCAGGCCGTGAGCACATAGCAGCGGCCTTCCAGCGCAATGTGGCGCATGCTGGGGATCCAGCTATCGCGATCGTCGGCGGTGGGCGCGCAATACAGCGCCACGCCCTGGCTGTACATGTACATGCGCAGCATGGGCATGTAGTTTTCCCAGCAGATGACCGCGCCGACCTTGCCGTAGGGGGTATCGAAGACGGGCATGGTCGAGCCATCGCCAAAGCCCCAGATCAGCCGTTCGCCCGCCGTGGGCATCAGCTTGCGGTGCTTGCCCGCCAGGCCCTGCTGGCCGTTGAAGTACAGCACGGTGCAATACAGCGTGCCGCCGTCCGCCTCGATGCAGCCCATCACCACGAAGCTGTCGGTGTCGGCCGCGGCTTGCGCCACCAGCGCGACTTCCTCGCCGTCCAGACGGATGGCCTGCTGGTGGTAGCTGGCGAAGGCGTCACGGCCTTCGGGCTTGCGCATGCCGATGGGCGCGCCAAAGGAATTGCCCTTGGGATAGCCGCCCAGGAAGGCTTCCGGAAAAACCAGCACGCGAGCGCCCTGCTCCGCGGCCTGGCGGATCAGCGAGGCGGCCTTGGCGGCGCAGGCCACGCTGTCGGTGGGGATGGACGCCGCCTGGATGACGGCGGCCTTGAAACGCTGATGCACGGACATGTCTCTTCTCTCTTGTTAGTGGACCGGGTCTTCGTCGATGGCCTGGGCGCGCGTGTTGGGCAGGAACAGACTGCCGATAATGCCCACGATCACCATCACCGCGACCGGATACATCAGCCCGCCGAAGATATTGCCGCTTGCCTGGGCCAGGTAGGTGGCGGTAAAGGGCACGATACCCCCAAAGATGCCGGCGCCGATGTGATACGGGAACGACAGCGCCGTGTAACGGATGCGCGCCGGGAACAGTTCGACCAGATAGGACGCGACCGGCCCGTAGACCATGGCGACCACCGCGGTCATCAGCACCAGGATCAGGATGATGGTGCCGCGGTCGACGCGCGCGGCATCCGCCCGGTCCGGGTAGCCGGCGGCAGCCAGCGCTTTCGCATAGCCAGCGCGGTCGAAGCCGTTGACGGTGACGCCGCCCACGCTCATGGCGATCTCGTGGCCCGGCAGCGGGGCCGCGTATTCAAAATTGATGCCCTTGCCGACCAGGAATTTCTTGGCCTGCACGCAGACCTTCTTGTGGTCGGCGTGGCTGCCGATCATTGCCGCCTGCAGCCCGAAATCGCAGGCGCCGCCGCTGGTGTCCGCATGCACGCGGACGGGGGTGGTCTGCATGGCCTGAGCCAGCGCGGGATTGCCGGCGTTCAGCAGGACGTCGAACATGGCGTGATAACCCAATGCGCCGATGAACAGCCCGGCCATCATGATCCACTTGCGGCCGATCTTGTCCGACAGCCACCCGAACAGCACGAAGGTCGGCGCGCCGATGATGAAGCCGATCAGGATGAGCGTGTAAACGGTGGTCTGATCGAGCTGCACGGCCTGCTGCAGGAAGATCATGACGTAGAACTGGCCCGTGAAGTAGGTGGCGCCCTGCCCGGCGGTCACGCCGATCAGCGCCAGCAGCACGAGCCGCAGGCTGGGCCACTGGCCGAAAGTTTCCTTGACGGGATTCTTGGACAGGCGGTTCTGCTGCTTCATCCGCGTGAAGACCGGGGACTCGTGCAGCTTGGCGCGGACGTAGATCGAAATGGCCAGCATCACGATCGACAGGATGAACGGCAGACGCCAGCCCCACTGCCGGAAATCCTCGGCGCTCATCGAGGCCTGGGTGCACAGGATCACAACCAGGGACAGGATCAGGCCGGCCGACGAGGTGATCTGGATCCAGCCGGTCAACAGGCCGCGCCGCTTGGGTTCGCAATGTTCGGCGACGTAGATGACGGCGCCGCCGTACTCTCCCCCGACCGCCAGGCCCTGGACCACGCGCAACGTCAGCAACAGGATCCACGACAGGTGGCCCGCCGACTCATAGGTGGGCAGGCAGCCGATCAGGACGGTGGCCCCGCCCATCATGACGACGGTGATCAGAAAGGTGTACTTGCGGCCCAGCTTGTCGCCCAGGTAGCCGAACATCACGGCGCCCAGCGGCCGGATGATGAAGCCCACCGCCAGCGCGCCCAGCGCGGCCAGCAGCGCCACCGTGGGATTGTCCTGGGGGAACAGCACCTGGCTCATGAAGACGGCGAGCGTTCCGTAGATGAAGAAGTCGTACCACTCGAACAGCGTGCCCAGGGTCGAGGCCACGACGACCTGGCGTTCTTCTTTCCGGCTGAGCGTTGGCCCGTCATCGATCCTGGGCATTGCGATGTTTGCTTCCATGCTGGCTTTCCCCTGTCGTTTTAGATTGATAGTGCTGTACGCATTAACTATTATCAAACTTAAAACCGGACCTGAAATAGCTAGGGATAACCCGGCGGCAGGGGCCCGCCTTGGCCTGGAGGCCGGCGGGGCCGCTGCTACACTGCCGCCACGGAGACTGTGGAGGCAGTAATGGCAAGGCCCGCCGGCAAGGTTGAAAAGAACACGGAACAGACGCCGGCCACGGCGCGCAGGGGCATCCAGTCGATCGAGGTGGGGTTCAGGATCCTGGACGTGATCCGCAAGACCGGCCGCCCGATGCCCTTGAAGGAAATCGCGGACGCCTGTGAACTGACCGTTCCCAACGTGCATTACTACCTGGTGAGCTTTCAGAAGGTGGGCGTCGTGCAGCAGCATGCCGACACCGGGCACTACGGCCTGGGCCCCTATGCCCTGCGGTTGGGCCTGGCGGCGCTGGAGCAGTTCGACGTGTTCACCACGGCGCGGCCCATCATGGCCGAAGTGGCCGCGGCCACCGGACACACCGTGTTTTTGGGCGTGTGGGGAAACAAGGGCCCCACCATCGTCTACCGCGTGGAAGGCAGCCGCAGCCGGCCTTTGCTGGAACTGCGCGTGGGAACCGTGATGCCGCTGCTGTCGTCCGCACTGGGACGCAATTTCCTGGCGCATCTGCCGGCCGCGCTCACCCGCGAACTGCTCGAACAGGAAATGGCTTCGGCGGTGCCCGAAAGCCACGGCGGCATGGCGGGCAATTCATACACGATGAAGGATGTGGAGGCGATCCGCGACGAAGTGCGGAAACACCACATCAGTCGTTGCCGCCACGCGCTGCTGCCGCACTTCACGTCGCTGTCGGCGCCCATCTTCGACATGCTGGGCGAAATGAAGGCGGCCATCACCCTGATGGGCCCCGTGGGCGCCGTGGATGACGACCTGGAATCCGATACCGCACGGCTGCTGAGCGAGAAAGCCCGCTCGATCTCGGCGACGGCGGGCTGGGTGGATCCCGAGGCACGCTGATCGAAGCGCGCTGATCGGAGCGCGCGGGTCGGGACGCGCGAGTCGGAACGGGCTGGGCGGGACGCGCCGGGCGGTGGCCTGCTCGGCGGCGCGCCCGGAGGGTTGGGCGTCAGCCTTCGGCGACGATCTTCGCGTCCTGAATGGTCTTGGCGTACTTCTGCTGTTCGCTCTTCATGAATTCAGCAAAGCGCTGCACGCTGCCACCGCCATCTTCCGCGCCCACCTGCGCCAGCTTCTCCTGCACATCCGCCATCGCCAGCACCTGGTCGATATCGCGGTTCATGCGCTGGACCATGGCGTCGGGCATCTTGCCCGGCCCCACCATGCCGAACCAGATGCTGGCCTCGAAGCCCGGATAGCCCTGCTCGGCCACGGTCGGCACGCCGGGCTGGCTCTTGGATCGTTTCTGCAACGTCTGCGCCAGGGCGATCACCTTGCCGGACTGCAGCAGCGGCGTGGCGGTCGTCATGCCTTCAAAGCAATATTGCACGTGGCCGCCCATCAGATCGTTCATCAGCGGCGCCGACCCCTTGTACGGCACGTGCAGCACGTCGATCCCGGCGCGTGCCTTGAAGATTTCCAGCGCCAGGTGCTGAGCGGAGCCGCTACCGGCGGAACCGAATATGATCTTGCCCGGTTGCGCGCGGCATAGCTTGACCAGGTCGGGCAAGGTCTTTGCCGGCTGGGCGGCGCCGCCGATCAGGATGGTGGGCGTCTTGCCCACCAGGGCGATGGGCGTGAAATCGCGATCGACCGAATAGGCCAGCTTGGGCTGCAGGCCCGGCGCAATGCCGTGGCTATTCACATGGGCCATCAGCAGGGTATTGCCGTCGTTGGGCTGACGCGCGACCTGTTCGGCGGCGATGATGCCCGCCGCGCCGGCGCGGTTCTCGACAATGACCGGGATGTTCCACAGCACGCCCAGCTTCTGGCCCAGCAGTCGCGCCAGCACATCGGTGCCGCCGCCGGCGGGAAATCCCACCACGATCTTCACGGGTCCCGAGGGCATGTCCTGCGCCCGTACCGTTGCCGGCAGGACGAGCGCCGCCCCCAGCGCCGCGGCGCCGGTCATGAATTGCCTACGTTGCATAGTTGTCTCCTCGCGCGCCGATCCAAAGGCCGGCGACTGGTTATGGATGCACTGCCTGCCTCTGTCGCATCCGGCCGTCTGACGCGGCCTGGATGCTGCACTGCTGTACTACGCCTGCATGAACGCCATCGAACGCCGTCAGCGCGCGGCCGGCGCGGCCAGCCGCTGCGCCAGTTGCGCCGACTGCACGCTGTCCAGCTCCACCAGCGGCGGCCTGACGGTGGCCCACGCCGGATCCTGCCTGCGCTGCGCGATGGCGGCCTTCATGGCGGGAATCATCGGATAGGACTGGAAGATCGCGCGCGTTTCGTTCAAGGCGCGCTGCCTGTCGTCGGCGCCGTCCTCGCGCCAGTTGCGGTAGAGGTCCACGATAGGCCCCGCGTTGACGTTGCCGGTAGCGGTGATGCAGCCGGCTCCGCCGGCACGCATGGTATCGAGCAGCACGGCCTCGGTGCCGGCGAACACGTCGAAGCCCCGCGGCTGGAAGTCGCGCAGCATCGCCTGCGTGTTGGCCCAGTCGCCCGAGCTGTCCTTGATCCCCGCGATGATGCCGGAGAATTCGTTCAGCAAGCGGTCGATCAAGCCGAGACTGATGCCCACGCCCGACACGGGCGGGATGTGATACAGATAAATGCGCAGGCTGTCGTCCGCGACCCTTTCGATCACGTGCGCGAAGGCCCGGAACAGGCCTTCGTCGCTGACGCCCTTGTAATAGAAGGGGGGCAGCATGAGCACCCCGCCGCACCTCGCGGCAACCGCGTGCCGCGTCATCTCCACCGCGTCGGGCAGCGCGCAGGCGCCCGTGCCCGGCATCATGCGGCCGGGGGGCAGGCCGGCCTCCAGCAAAGCGTCCAGCAACTGGCGCTTTTCCGCCACGCTCAGTGAGTTGGCCTCGGAGTTGGTGCCGAAGATCGCCAGCCCCGCGTCCTGCTCCAGCAGCGCCCGGCAATGTTCGACAAACCGCGGCGTGCTGGGCGACAGGTCCGCATTGAATGGCGTGAGGACGGGCGAATAGACGCCCTGCGGGCGATCGGCGGCAACAGTGCTCATGAGGTTCTCCGGTGTATCAACGGGCGACGCGGGTCCACTTGCCGTACCGTTCGACCATGCGTTCGTCAAAACCGAACCCCAGTCCCGGCTCCTGATGCAAGACCACGCGACCCTGCTTGTGGGTCAATTGGCGATCGACCAGCTTGCGGAAATTCAGGACCTGGTCGTCCCAGAAAAATTCGACATAGCGCGCATTCGGCGTCGCGGCCACCAGCGGCGCATGCACGTCGTGGAACCAATGCGGGCAGACCACCACGCCATAGCTGGCGGCGGTGGCGGCGATGCGCTTCCACTCCGTGATGCCGCCGCAAACCGCCGCATCCGTCTGCAGGATGCCAGCAGCGCCCTTGTCCAGCAATTCCTTGTGATACCAGCGGCCGTAGCCGATCTCGGCGGTGGCGATCGGCAGGTGTGTCAGGCGCGCCAACTTGGCGTGGCTGTCGATGTCGTCGGGACCGAAGGGTTCTTCGATGAAATAGGGTTCGTACTGCTCGAAGCGCCGGATGTATTGCATGGCCTGGGTCACGTCCTGCCAGGCGTTGTTGCAGTCCATCATCAGTTCCACGTCCGGACCGACGGCCTCGCGCGCGGCCTTCAGGCGCGCCTCTTCCTCGCGCGGCGACAGGCGGCCCGTCTTCATCTTGACGGCGCGGAACCCCTTGTCCACATAGCTGGCCATTTCCTCGCCCAGGTGCTGCGGCGTCTTGCCGTCCAGGTAGTAGCCGCCGCTGGCATAGGCCGGCACGGTTTCGAGTTCCACGGCGCCCAGGAATTTGTGCAGCGGCAGGCCCGCCGTCTTGGCATTCAGGTCCCACAGCGCGATATCCAGCGCGCTCAGCGCCCGCATCACCGTGCCCTGGCGGCCTTGCAGCAGCGCTTCCTGGTACATGGCGTTCCACAGGCCCTCGACGGCGTGCGAGTCCTTGCCCAGCAGCACCGGGCCCAGCAGGCTCTGGACGGCCGCCTCGAAGATGGCGCCGCCGGCGCTGCCGACATAGCAAAAACCGATGCCTTCCACGCCGTCGGTGGAACGCACCTTGACCAACCCATAGTGGCGCGTGGAGACGGTGCGATTCGAAAACGAGGTGACTTTATCCAGGGGCACCGCGGCGGCGCATACGTCTATGGATTCAATGATGGGCACGGTGGCTCCTTGGTAGCTGGGTTGTTTCGACAGGGCTTGGTCGGCGCGCCTTGCGCTGCCTCAATGCCATGGACGTATTCTTCCCTCCACCAAAGAAAACAACAATTATCTTCACCCATCTTTAGAATATGAAAAAAGCATCTTTTAAAGAGACGGACGGCCATGGATTCGCGTTTTCTTCAAACCTATGTGCATGTGGTGGAACTGGGCTCCATTGCGCAGGCCGCGAGGCATCAGGGACTGACGCCGGCCACCGTGCAGCAACGGCTGCGGGCGCTGGAGGCGGATGTGGGCAGCGCGCTGATTGCGCGCTCGGGACGCACCGTCAAGCCCACGCCGGCCGGCGTCCGCATCCTTGAACGCGCGCGCGGCATTCTGCGCGATGTCCGCGACCTGCGGTCCGCGGCCTCGGATACGGAACTGCCGGCAGGCCCGCTACGGCTGGGTGCCACGCCCACGGCGCTGACGGGCATCATGCCGCCCGTGCTGCGCACCTGGGTGGCGCGCCATCCGCGCACCGAGATCTACATCGAGCCGGCGCCCACCACGCTGCTTTATGGCAAGGTGCTGTCCGGCGAACTGGACGGCGCGCTACTGGTGCATCCGCTCTTTTCCATTCCCAAGACCTGCGCCTGGCGCGACCTGCGCCACGAACCGCTGGTGCTGGTGACGCCTGCGGGCATGAAAGTGCAGGACCCCTTGGCCATCATCGCGCGGGAGCCTTACATCTGCTACGACCGCAGCGTAGTGGGCGGCAAGATGGCCGACGATTACCTGCGGGCGCGCAATCTGCGGCCGACGATAAGATTTGAACTCGATGGCATCGACTCCATCGCCAAGCTGGTGTCGGAAGGCCTGGGCGTGGCGCTGTTGCCGGATTGGGCCACCACTGGAACGCCATCGGCGCGCGTCACGCGCTGGGCGCTGCCCGCGCCCTGCCCGGTGCGTACCGTGGGCGCCATCTGGCTGCGGTCAGGGGTGCGTTCGGAATTGATGCGGGCTTTCGTGGAACTGACCGAGTCGCAGCTCGGCCTGGACTGAAACACCCATAACCAGCGCAGCTAGGCGATGGCGTCCTGGCCATTGCGGGCGACGATCGCCCCGCCGGACACCACCAGGCGGCGGGGCGCCGGTTTGACCACGGCCTCGGCCACGCAACTCGCGTCGGCCAGAACCAGATCGGCGCGAGCGCCCGGGGCCAGGCCGTAATCGGCAAAGCCGCAAGCGCGGGCGGCGGCGCCGGTCACGCATTCGAACGCCCATTCGATCTCGTCGTCGCGGCGCAGGTCGTTGCGCAGACCGATCAGTGCGGCGCGGGCCAGCATGTCGGGACTGCCGTATGGCGTCCAGGTATCGCGGATCCCATCGTTGCCGCCAAAGAGCGTCACCCCTGCCTCGCGGCACGCACGCACGGACGGCACGGGCCGCGACGCGGGCGCCGTGGTCAGCAAAGCCACATCCAAAGCGGCCAGGCGCTGGAGCAGGCCGTCCAGCCGCCTGGCGTCGACGCTGCCCAGACAGAAGGCATGGCTGATGACGGCCTTGCCGTTCATGCCCAATGCCTGGACGCGGTCCAGGATGAGCTCCAGCGTGAAGGCGCCCAGCTCGCCGGGCTCGTGCAGATGAATGTCCACCGGCTTGCCATGTTTGCCGGCCAGCGCGAACAACAGGTCCAGGGATCTTGCGGGATCGCGGTCGATGGCGGATGGATCCAGCCCGCCAAGCACATCCGCGCCCTGCGCCAGGGCCTGATCCAGCAGTTCCGCCGTGCCGGCGCGCGCCAGCAGGCCGGATTGCGGGAACGCAACGGTTTGAATTTCAATGCGGCCGGCAAGCTCCTGCCGCGTGGCGTGCACGCCATCCAGATGGCGCAGGCCAGCGTCGGTGTCGATATCGACGTGGGTCCGGATGCGGGTGGCGCCTTCGCGCAGAAAGGCCAGGGCCAGGGCGCGCGAATGGCTCGCGGCATCATGCCCCGTGCCGGCGCGCCAGGCGCGTTCATTGTCGATGCGGTCGGTCAGGGCCGGGCCGACCTCGTTCACGTACCAAGGCGAACCCCAGGTCGTTTTGTCCAGATGGGTGTGCCCTTCGATCAGGCCAGGCAGCAGCAAGGCGCCGCCGCCATCTTCCACCGGTACGTCCGGGCCGGCCTGGAGACGAGGCCCGATCTGCTGGATACGTCCATCGCGCACCAGCACGTCCACGGCACCGCCTTGCGGCGCGCGGACGTTCTGCAGGAGCAGATCCGCCATTTCAGAGTTGAGGCGGTTCGATCCAGAAGAAGCGCTCGCCCTGGCGGACCATGTCGGCAACGCCTTCCGCGCCGATGCGATAGTCCGTGCCCATGAGCGTGGCGCCGCCGTCTTCATGGATATGGATGACGGCCAGCGGGTCATTGGCCATGGTGTACCAGTAGTAACCGGGCTTGAGATCGTGCAGGTCTGTATTCATGCTTCGAGTATACAAATAACCTCGCGCTGTTTTCAAAAAGACAACACAAATTCAGACGGCGCCTGACATGAGGGACGTGACACGTCATACTCCCCCTGCGAGGCTTGAATCAAGCTCACTTAGTTGGCACGTGTCGACTCGGCCGCAACGGCAATAGCGCGCAAGCGTTGATCCTGAGGGGAATAGCGAGCACATGAAAAGGCAGTCACTCCAATTCAGCGAACCGCACAAGCAAGCCATTCTTGAAGGCGCCAAGGTGCAGAGCCGGCGTATCCTCAAACCCCAGCCGACCAAATTCACGACGGCCTGGTATGCGGATGCCGCGGATTCCGGCAGATGGGTGGCCATGGGCCCGTCGCCGGACAATCCTTCTGAGTTGCGCAGAACCTCAAGCTGGGTCAGATGCCCGTACGGAAAATCCGGCGAAACCATCATGCTGGCCGATGAAGCCGGCGAACCCTTTGCAACCGCCGTCGTCGTGGGCGTGCGTATCCAACGCCTGCAGAACCTGACCGAATCCGACGCACGCGCGGAAGGCACGCAAGCGCTCTATCAAAGTTCGGCATTGCTGCCTGGGGTTCCCCTGCAAACTGCGTTTGCATTGATGTGGTGCGAGCGCTATGGCTCGCATGCGTGGGCCGCGAATCCGTGGGTCTGGGTCGTGGAATACCGCCACTCATCCCCGTACGAAAACCTGGAAAGCCAATGAAGCTGGCGCGCCGGCGCCACACCGTTACTGCTGCCCGCGCGCAGATGGTGACGACGTGTAACGCGGGCGAATAACTTCACCTCATTCCAGCTTATTTCAATCGACTTCAATGCAGGGTTCGCCAGGGTGAACGCCCGCTGCCGCAATGCAGCACCCGCACGGCTTGTATCAAAGGGACGGTTGCGGATTGTCGCTATTGAACCGGGCTCGCTTACGAATACCTGGCGCAAAGCACCGAAAATAGGGCCAACGAATACTCAACTTTGCTGCGTCAGGCAGTAGGCAGGTGCAACATGAAAAAATGGCTTATCGCAGGTGTGGGTGCCGCGGGTTTGCTGATCTCCAGCGTCGCCCTGGCTCGCGTGGACGTGGGTATTTCCATCGGCGTGCCCGGAATCGTTTATCCCGCGCCGGTTTACGTCGCGCCCCAGCCTGTGTACGTGGCGCCACCTCCCCCCGTCTACTACCGTCCGGCTCCCGTGTATATGGCGCCGCCGGTAATCTACCCGGCGCCGGTTTATTATCGCGGCGGCCGGCATTACGATCGCGGGTACTACCATGGACGCGGCCGTGGGCATGACCACGGGCATCACCGCGGCCGCGGCCATGATCGCGACTGATCGCGAACGGTGAATAAAACAAAGGCCACTTTCGAGTGGCCTTTTTTCCGGCAGGGCAATGTCCGGTGCCCTGTGGGGATACCCTCAGCCCGCGGGGGGCTGAACGGGTTTTCCGGTCAACACGACCGGTTGCTGCGACGCCTGCTTGGCTTTGTTATCGGCCCAGCGCGGCGATTCCTGAACAAGATCGATCCATCGGCGCGGCGCGCTCGACGCCCGCCACCAGCCATTATGCGGACGCATGAGCAAACTCCGGTTCGCCGTTGAAGCGCACGCCATTGATTCCCTGGAACAATTGACGGCTTTCCTGTTCCGCTTCGTGCAAGTTCGTGAACGGCGCCTGTCCCGGCACGGTCCAGCATTTTTCCGGTGCGGTTCCGCCTACGCGGCGGGTCCATATTTGCACACGGTAGCCCTGCTCGTCTTCATGAGCCACAGAGCATCTCACACGAAAATCTCCAATCATTCTTGAAGTCATGGACAACTCCTTGTTATATAAGTGAATGAAGCGTGTAGAACGCGGGTGTATTGTGCCGCAACTATCTGGCCCTTTTATTGAAATACACAATTGCTCACATCAAAATCAAGCACTTATGCCGGCAGAATAGCGTTCTAAAGCGACATGATTATGTCGCAATGATAAAAAAAAACGGAGCCCGAAGGCTCCGCCTTTTTATCGGCCATATGGCCGATGGACAACGGTTTTGTCAGGGTTTCAGCACCGTCAGGCCGCCCATGTAAGGCTGCAGCGCCTCGGGGATCAGGACACTGCCGTCCGCCTGCTGGTGGTTTTCCAGCACGGCCACCAGCGCCCGGCCGACGGCCAGTCCCGATCCGTTGAGCGTGTGCACGAATTCCGGCTTGCCCTGAGCGTTGCGGAAGCGCGCCTGCATGCGGCGGGCCTGGAAGGTCTCGCAGTTGGAGACCGACGAAATCTCGCGCCAGGTGTTCTGCGCCGGCAGCCACACTTCCAGATCGTAGGTCTTGGCCGAACCGAAGCCCATGTCGCCCGTGCACAGCAGCACGACGCGATAAGGCAGGTTCAGCAACTGCAGCACGCGTTCGGCGTGGCCGACCATGTCCTCCAGCGCCTCGTACGACTGGTCCGGCTGCGTGATCTGCACCATCTCGACCTTGTCGAACTGATGTTGACGGATCATGCCGCGCGTATCGCGCCCGCCGCTGCCGGCTTCGGAGCGGAAGCACGGCGTGTGGGCCGTGAGCTTGATCGGCAGGTCGGCGGCGGCCTGGATGGCGCCGCTTGCCACGCTGGTCAGCGTGATCTCGGAGGTCGAGATCAGGTACTGATCCTCGCGCACATACGGCTTGCCCTGGTCGTCGACCTTGGGGTCGTCGTCGCCGCCCTTGGAGACCGCGAACATGTCGTCCTTGAACTTGGGCAGTTGGCCGGTGCCGAACAGCGTCGACGCATTGACGATGTAAGGCGTATAGCACTCGGTGTAGCCGTGCGTGCCGGTTTGCAGGTCCAGCATGAACTGGGCCAGCGCGCGGTGCAGGCGCGCGATGGGTCCGCGCATGAACGAGAAGCGCGCGCCGGACAGCTTGGCGGCCATGTCGAAGTCCAGGCCCAACGGTTCGCCCAAGGCGACGTGGTCGCGGGCTTCGAAGGCCAGGGCCGGCGGGTTGCCGTCGGCGCCCGCGGCGCCGGGCAGCCAGCGGCGAACCTCGACGTTGTCGTCGGCGGACTCGCCCAGCGGCACGCTGGCGTGCGGCAGGTTCGGGACTGACATGAGCAGTTCGTTGAGCGGCTGCTGCAAGGCGGCCAGCTCTTCTTCCAGTTGCTTCAGGCGTTCGGGCACGGCCTGCGATTCCGCCATGACGGCGCTGGCGTCTTCGCCTTTAGACTTCAACTGACCGATCTGCTTGGCCAGCGCGTTGCGGCGGGCTTGCAGGGATTCGGTTTCGGTCTGGACGGCCTTGCGGCGAGACTCCAGGTCGTTGAACCGTTCCGTGTCGAAGGCCACGCCACGGCTCTTGAGGCGGTCTACGACGGTTTGCAGGTCTTTGCGCAGCAGTATCGGGTCTAGCATGTCGGTATCAGTGAGGTTGCGAGAAGCAACGGGCGCGGCCCGTTACCGGTTCCTGGCACGTTCCTGCGCGTCCAGCTCACGCAGGAATGCCAGCTTTTGCTGGATTTTAGCCTCCAGGCCGCGATCGGTCGGCCGATAGAAGGAGGGATTGAGTCCATCAGGGAAATATTGCTCGGCCGCGGCGTAGCCGTGAGGCTCGTCGTGCGCGTAGCGGTAAGCCTTGCCATGGCCCAATTGCTTCATCAATTTGGTGGGCGCATTGCGCAGGTGGATGGGCACCGGCGCGCTGCCGTGTTCCGCGGCGAATTTGCGCGCCTGGTTATACGCGTTGTAGACCGCGTTCGACTTGGCCGCGCAGGCCATGTAGACCACCGCCTGCGCCAGCGCCAGCTCGCCTTCGGGCGAACCCAGGCGCTCGTAGATATCGGCGCCGTTCACCGCCAGGTCCGTGGCGCGCGGATCGGCCAGGCCGATGTCCTCGACCGCCATCCGCACCAGCCGGCGCGACAGATACTTGGGGTCGGCGCCGCCGTCGATCATGCGGCAGAACCAGTACAGCGCGGCATCGGGGTTGGAGCCCCGCACCGATTTGTGCAGGGCGCTGATCTGGTCATAGAAGGCGTCGCCGCCCTTGTCGAAGCGCCGCAGGTTCTGCGACAGCGAGATCTCGAGCCAGGCGGCGTCCACCGTGTCGCGGCCCGCGGATTGCGCGGATTCGGCCACGACCTCCACCGCGCTGATCAGGCGGCGCGCGTCGCCATCGGCCCAGGCCGCCAACTGCTCGCGGGCGTCGGCCTCGACGCGGATGGTGTCGCCCTCGTCCATGCCGTCATTGAGCGCCTGCACGGCCCGATCGACCAATTGCTGCAGTTCTTCGGCCGTCAACGACTGCAGCACGTAGACGCGAGCTCGCGACAGCAATGCCGAGTTGACCTCGAACGAGGGGTTCTCGGTGGTCGCGCCGATGAAGGTGAAGAGCCCGCTTTCCACGTAGGGCAGGAACGCGTCCTGCTGCGCCTTGTTGAAGCGATGGACCTCGTCGACGAAGAGGATGGTGCGGCGGCCCTGGCCTTGCGCCACCTGAGCCACCGTGACCGCCTCGCGTATGTCTTTCACACCGCCCAGCACGGCGGATATGGCGATGAACTGGGCGTCGAACCCGTCGGCCATCAGGCGCGCCAGGGTGGTTTTGCCCACGCCCGGCGGCCCCCAGAAAATCATGGAGTGCGGACGGCCGGATTCAAACGCGACGCGCAAGGGTTTGTCCGGCCCCAGCAGATGCGATTGCCCGACCACGTCGGACAAGGTGCGTGGGCGCAGGCGCTCGGCAAGGGGCACATAGGGCCGATGCGCAGGATCGGCCGCGAAGAGATCGTTGCTCATTGGCAGCAGATGAAGGAAGACAGCAAGGATTTCAAGTCAGCATTACACCATGTCCCGGGCCGGGCGAATCCCTGTCCACCCGCCGCCGGGACGCCTCCCATGCCCGGCGTGGCGGCCCGCGGCGGCCCTAGCCCAGTGCGGGCGGGGAGAAGCGGCGGTTCGCCAGCACCGGCAGCACTTTCCGCGCATGAGCCAGGCGGTCGGGATCGATATCGGCGAACAGCAGCGCCGGGGCTTCGCCCGCCCGCGCCGTCACCACGCCCAGGGGATCCACCACCATGCTGCAGCCGATGTTGCGCTCGCCGCATTCGCCGGCGGCAGCGACGTAGCAGGTGTTTTCCAGCGCGCGCGCGGTGACCAGGACCTCCCAGTGCATTTCCTTCAGCGGACCGCGCACCCAGGCGGCCGGCAACACCAGCAGATCGGCGCCGTCCAGCGCCAGGCGGCGGGCCAGTTCGGGAAAGCGCACGTCATAGCAGGTCATCAGGCCCACGCGCAGCCCCGCGATCTCCAATAGCGGCGGGATCTCCGTGCCCGGGGTGACGTTGGTGGATTCCTTCATGGTGAAGGCGTCGTACAGGTGCAGCTTGCGGTACTGCGACAGGATCTTGCCGTCGCGCAGCGTGACCAGCGTGTTCCACACCCGCCCTTCTCCGGTCGGGACGTGGATGCACATCATGGTCGATAGCGGCGACCCCCGGCTGGCTTCCAGCAGGCGCGACATGAAGGGGCCATCCAGCGGTTGCGCAGCCTTCAGCACGATCTGCGGATCCGTGATGTCGCGGGCCAGTATCCCTTCAGGCAGGACCAGGAGGTCGGCCCCGCCCGCGCGGGCGCGTTCCATCAGGTCGACGCAGACCTGGGCGTTCTCTTCCCAGACGCGGCCGACGGCGAACTGACCCAAAGCGACTTTCAGCATGGTTCTTCCTCTGTGTGGGGCGGCCAGCACGTACGCCGTGCGCGGCGCTGCGACTATTTTCCCATTGTCGCGGCAGCCCCGACTACGGGAAACTCCTAGCTCCCGCTTGTAAATTTCTTTCACGATAATGAAAAAAATCTGATTTGACGTAAATATTTTCCAAGACAGGCGACCGCCATGACGAACTCCTCTTCCCCTGCAGCCCCCCTGGACGCGAACGGCAAGGGCCTGGGCGCGTTCCCCGAGTCCTGTACCACCGCCGACGTGGCGGCGCTGAACTGGAACCTGCTGGACGAGGACGTGAGCCTGCCCGTCGCGGTGCTGTACGAAGCCCGCGTGCGCCACAATCTGCAGTGGATGCAGCAGTTCATGGAGGCCTACCACGTCAAGCTGGCGCCCCACGGCAAGACCACGATGAGCCCGGCGCTGTTCAAGCGCCAGATCGACAACGGCGCCTGGGGCATCACGCTGGCCACCGCGCCGCAGGTGCTGGCGGCCTATCAGCACGGCATCCGCCGGGTGCTGATGGCCAACCAGCTCGTGGGCCGCGCCAACATGGCGATCATCGCGCGCCTGCTGCGCGATCCCGCCTTCACCTTCTTCTGTATCGTGGATTCGCCGGCCAACGCCGCGCAGCTGGGCCAGTATTTCGGAGAGCAGGGCCTGATCCTGCCCGTCCTCATCGAACTGGGGCCCGCCGGCGGCCGCACGGGCGTGCGCGACGACGCTCAGCTCCAGGCCGTGGCCGACGAAATCGGCCGGTGGCCGGGCCTGGCGCTGGCGGGTATCGAAGTCTATGAAGGCGTGCTGCAGGAAGAGACCGCCATCCGCGCCTTCCTGCGCCGCGCCACCGACGCGCTGCGCGGGCTGGCCACGGCAGGCAGGCTGCGCAAGGGCGCCCCCGCGCTGATCTCCGGGGCGGGCTCCGCCTGGTTCGACGTCGTGGCCGAAGAATTCTCGCAGTTGGATATCGGCACCGCCCTGGAAGTGGTGCTGCGTCCTGGCTGCTACCTGTCGCACGACGTGGGCATCTATCGCACGGCGGCCGAACGCATCAACGCGCACAACCCGGTGGCCCGCAAGATGGAACCGGGCCTGCAGCCGGCGCTGCAGGTCTGGGCGTACGTGCAATCGCTGCCCGAGCCCGGCCGCGCCATCATCGCCCTGGGCAAGCGCGACGCCGCCTTCGACGCGGGCCTGCCCACGCCCGCCCTCCTGTACCGTCCCGGCCAGCAGGCGCCCGGCGCGGCGCCCGCGCACTGGAAGCTCTCGGCCATGATGGACCAGCACGCCTTCATGCAGATCGGCGAGGGCGACGACATCCAGGTCGGCGACATGATCGCCTTCGATATCTCCCACCCCTGCCTGACGTTCGACAAGTGGCGCCAGGTCTTGCTGGTGGACGAGCAATACCGCGTCACCGACGTGGCCGAAACCTTCTTCTAGCCCCTGCCCGCGGCACCGCGCCAGGCCCGAGGGGGCAAGAAAGACCTGGGATCCCGGCGCTTACCTGTTACCACGCGACAACCTGTTTTTGACCCTCTGGAGAGAGAATCATGAACTTCCGTACCTCCCGGCGAGGCGGGCTGAAGAGCCTGCTCGCGGCCGGCGCAATTGGCTTGACCGCATTGTCGACCCCCGCCCTCTGTGCCACGCCGGTCAAGGGAGGCACGATTTCGGTCGCCACCATTGGCGAGCCGCCGACGCTGGACCCGATGAGCAGCACCGCCGACCTGGTGGGCATCCTGACCCAGCATTTCTTCGAAACGCTGTACACCTTCGACGCCCAGTGGAACCTGACGCCGCTGCTGGCCGACAAGATGCCGGAGGTGACGCCGGACGGCCTGATCTACACCATCCCGCTGCGCCAGGGCATCACATTCCACGACGGCTCCAAGATGGATTCCTCGGACGTGCTGGCTTCGCTCAAGCGCTGGACCGAAACCGCCACGCGCGGCAAGAATGCCGCCAAGATCATCTCCGGCATGGAAGCCCCGGACGCCAACACGATCCGCATCACGCTCAAGCAGCCCGATGCGCCCTTGACCGCGTTGCTGGCGATGAACAACAGCGCGGCCGTCATCATGCCCAAGGGCAAGATCGCCCCGGCGCTGACCGAATTCGTGGGCACGGGCCCCTATCAGCTCAAGGCGCGCGTCCCCGACCAGTACATTCAGCTTGTCCGCTTCGAAGGCTACAAACAACGCGAAGGCGAGCCCAACGGCTACGGCGGCGCACGCAAGCAATACCTGGACGAGATCCGCTTCGTGCCGGTGAGCAATGCCAACACCCGCGTCGAGAGCGCGGTGGCCGGACAGTTCGACTATGTCGACTCGCTGCCGGTGGAGTCGCTGCCCAAGCTCAAGAATGGCCGCTCGGACCCCGTCATGCTCAAGCCGTTCGGCTGGCCGCGCCTGGTGCTGAACACCAAGCAGGGCATCATGGCAAACCAGGCCGCGCGCCAGGCCGTGCAACTGGCGTTGAATGAAGAAGACATGCTGTACGCCGCCTTCGGCGACAAGAACTTCTACAAGCTCAACGGCGACCTGTATCCGGAAGGCTATCCGTGGGCCACGTCGCTGGGCGGCAAGGTCTACAACAAGGCTGACGCCGCGGGCGCGAAGAAACTCGCGGACGGCGCCAACCTGCAGGACCGCAAGATCCGGATCCTGACCAGCCAGCAATACGAGTTCCACTACAAGATGGCGCTGGTCGCGGCGGAGTACCTGAAGGCCGCCGGCTTCACGGTGGACATGCAGGTCGTGGACTGGGCCACGCTGACGCAGCGCCGGCAAGATCCGGCCGTGTGGGACATCTTCATCACCCACAGCCCCTTCCTGCCCGAACCCGCTCTGATCGACTTCCCCTCCAAGGATGCTCCGGGCTGGTGGGACACGCCCCGCCGCAACCAGGTGCTGGACGCCTTCAACCAGGCCCGCTCCCAGGAAGAGCGCGTGAAGCGCTGGGCGGACGTGCAACAGGCCGTGTACGACGAGGTGCCGTTCATCAAGGTCGGCGACTTCAACGCGCAGGCCGCGCGCTCGCCGTCGCTGCAAGGCACCAAGGCCGTGCCGTGGCCGTACTTCTGGAACGCATGGAAGGCACCCAAGTAAGCGCCCGCGTGACGGGCGGCCCCGGCCGCCCGTCACACGCCGAAATCCGCGCCTGCCTCTGCGTTCGCATTTGCGCACTGACCTTTAGGATTCCACCGTGCTGCGTTATCTCTTAAACCGGCTGGTCGGGCTGGTGGCCGTGATGTTCATCGTCGCGACCATCGTGTTCGTCATCATCCGCGTCACGCCCGGCGATCCGGCCGCGGTGATGCTCGGCCCCCAGGCCAGCCAGCAGGACATCGCCGCGCTGCGCGCCCAGCTCGGGCTGGACCAGCCCGTTGCCGTGCAATACGTGTCGTGGCTGGGCAGGCTGGTCCAAGGCGACCTGGGCCAGTCCATCTTCATGAACAAGCCGGTGCTGGCCGCGCTGGCCGACCGCGCCGAACCCACGATCCTGCTGACGCTGATGTCGCTGCTGATCGCCAGCGCCATCGCGCTGCCGGTGGGGATACTCTCCGCGGTCAAGCGGGGCACCACGCTGGACCAGTCGGTGCTGTCGTTTTCCATGTTCACTTCCAGCGTGCCCAGCTTCTGGCTGGGCCTGCTGCTGATGCAGGTTTTCTCCGTCAAGCTGGGATGGTTGCCGGTGGCCGGCTACGGCGGACCGGACGCGTCGCTGGCGACCCGCCTGTCGCACCTGATCCTGCCCGCCGTGGTGCTGGGGCTGGTGAATTCCGCGCTGATCACCCGCTTCATCCGGGCCAGCATGCTGGACGTGCTGCGCGACGACTATGTGCGCACCGCGCGGGCCAAGGGCCTGCCGGAGCGCAAGGTCATCCTCAAGCACGCCGTGCGCAACGCGCTGATCCCGATATTGACGGTACTGGGCCTGACCACCGCCCTGCTCATCAGCGGGGCCGTGGTGACGGAGACGGTGTTCGGCCTGCCCGGCGTGGGCAGCCTGGTGGTGTCGGCGGTGCTGCGCCGCGACTACCCCGTCATCCAGGGCGCGCTGCTGGTCATCGCGGCCATCTATGTCCTGATCAATCTGTTCATCGACCTGCTGTACCTGGTGGTCGACCCCCGCGTGCGCTATTGATGATGAAATCGACATGACCAATGCAACTACCGTGAATCCCGGCGCCGACCGCTGGCAGGTGCTGCGCCTGCTGGTCTCGCGCAAGACGGTGCTGGTGAGCCTGATCGTGATCGTCGTGCTGGTGGCGGCCGCGCTGCTGGCCCCGTGGATCAGCCCCTACGATCCGTTCAAGCTGTCCATCATGAACCGGCTGAAGGCGCCCGGCGCCGCGCACTGGTTCGGCACCGACGACTTCGGACGCGACGTGTTCAGCCGCGTCATGCACGGCGGCAGGCTGTCGCTGATGGTGGGCTTTGCCGTCGTCATCGTGTCCAGCGTGCTGGGCATCGCGCTGGGCCTCATCGCCGGCTTCTTCCGCACTGCCGACAAGTTCGTCTCGCGCCTGATCGACGCGATGATGGCGTTTCCCGACATCCTGCTGGCGATTTCGCTGGTGGCCGCGTTGGGGCCGTCGCTGGTCAATGTGGTGATCGCGCTCGGCATCGTCTATACGCCTCGCCTGGCGCGCATCGTGCGGGCGTCGACCCTGGTCATCCGCGAACTGCCCTTCGTGGAAGCCGCCCGCGCGCTGGGCGTTCCAACCTGGCGCATCGTCACCGTGCACGTGCTGCGCAACCTGGTGTCGCCCATCCTGGTGCAGGGCACCTTCATCTTCGCCTACGCGATCCTGGCCGAAGCCGGCCTGTCCTTCCTGGGCGTGGGCGTCTCGCCCGACATCCCGACCTGGGGCACCATGATCAACGCCGGCCAGCAGTACATGGGTTCGGCCGACTGGATCATGATTTTCCCGGGCATCGCCATCGTGTTGTCCGTCCTGTCGCTGCAACTGGTGGGCGACGGCCTGCGCGACGTGCTCGATCCGCGCCTGCGCAAGGAGCTGTAATCATGACCGCAAGCACCCGAGACGTCGTGTTGTCGGTGGAAGGCCTGAAGACCTGGTTCCACAGCCGCGACGGCATCGCCAAATCCGTGGACGGCGTGACCTTCGACCTGGCCCGCGGCGAAACCCTGGCCATCGTGGGCGAGTCCGGTTCGGGCAAGTCCGTGACCAGCCTGTCCATCATGGGCCTCCTGCCCAAGCCGGCGGGCCGCATCGAGGCCGGCGAGATCCTGTTCCGCGACCGCCAGGGCGTGCGGCACGACCTGGCCCGCGCCACGCCCGCCACCCTGCAGAAGATCCGCGGCGCCGAGATCGCCATGATCTTCCAGGAGCCCATGACCAGCTTGAACCCGCTGTACACGGTGGGCGACCAGATCGCCGAAGCCGTGCTGCAGCATGAAGGCGGCTCTTACGCCGCCGCGATGAGGCGCGCCCGCGAGATGCTGGAGCGCGTGGAGATTCCCGCCGCCGACCGGCGCGTCAACGAATATCCGCACCAGATGTCGGGCGGCATGCGCCAGCGCGTGATGATCGCGCTGGCTCTGGCCTGCAACCCGGCCGTGCTTATCGCCGATGAACCCACCACCGCGCTGGACGTGACGGTGCAGGCGCAGATACTGGACCTGCTGCGCCGGCTGCAGGCCGAGATGAACATGAGCATCCTGTTCATCACCCACAATCTGGGCGTGGTGGCCGAGATCGCGCATCGCGTGGCCGTCATGTACGCCGGTCGCGTGGTCGAGGACGCGGGCGTGTACGACCTGTTCGAAAAGCCGACCCATCCCTATACCCGGGGCCTGCTGTCCTGTCTGCCCACGGCGGCATTGCTGGCTTCCGGCGAACGATTGCGCGCCATTCCGGGCAACGTGCCCAGCGTCCTGTCCCTGCCGGCCGGTTGCACCTTCGCGCCGCGCTGCCCGCTGGCCGCCGACGACTGCCGCGCCGGCGTGCCCGAACTCGTGACAGTGCAGCCCGCACACCGTGCGCGCTGCATCAAGGTGAACCCGATATGACGAGCAAGCAGAGCATCCGCGCCGAAGCGCCGCTAGTGCGGATCGAAGACCTGAAAGTCCACTTCCCGACTGCCCAGGGGCGCAACGCCCCCGTTGTGCGGGCCGTGGACGGCGTCAGCTTCGACGTGCCCCGCAACACCATCGTGGGCCTGGTCGGCGAGTCCGGCTCCGGCAAGACCACCACGGGCCGCGCGCTGCTGCGCCTGTTCGCGCCCACCGCCGGACGCATCGTGTTCGACGGGCAGGACATCACCCAGCTCAACGAAAAGCAGATGCTGCCGTGGCGCCGCCGCATGCAGATCGTGTTCCAGGACCCCTACGCCAGCCTGAATCCCCGCATGACGGTGGCCGAAATCCTGGGCGAAGCGCTGGACACCCACAAGCTGGCCCAGAACCGCCGTTCGGCCCGCATCGGTGAACTGCTGGAGCGCGTGGGCCTGAACGCCGACCACAGCCGCCGGTATCCGCACGAATTCTCCGGCGGCCAGCGCCAGCGCATCGGCATCGCGCGGGCGCTCGCGGTCGAGCCGGATTTCATCGTCGCCGACGAACCGGTGTCGGCCCTGGACGTGTCGGTGCAGGCACAGGTGCTGAATCTGCTGCAGGATCTGCAGCGCGACCTGGGGCTGACCATGCTGTTCGTGGCCCACGACCTGGCGGTGGTGGATTACCTGTGCGACGACGTGGTGGTGATGTACCTGGGCCGCGTCATGGAACGCGGCCCCACCAGCGAGGTGTACGCCCGCCCGCGCCATCCCTATACTCGCGCCCTGCTATCGGCCGCGCCCGTGCCGGATCCGCGCGCTCCGCGTTCGCGTATTCTGCTCAAAGGCGATATCCCCAGCCCGATCAACCCGCCGTCGGGCTGTGTGTTCCGCACGCGCTGCCCGCACGCCATCGACGCCTGCGCGACAACCGAGGCGCAGGCCGTCAGCGTCGGCCCCGGCCACTATGTCGCCTGTTCGCGCATCGGCGACCCCGAACTGGCCTAGGCCCGATCTGATCCAGGAATTCCACATGAACATCATCCGCGACATCGTCTTCCAGATACGCAGTCGGCGGGACGCATTGAGCGTGACCGAACGCAAGGTGGCCGACGCCATCCTGGACGACATCATCTGGGGGGCCAGCGCCACCGTCGATCAACTGGCCGCCAAGGCCGGCGTCAGCATCGCCACCATTTCGCGCTTTGCGCGCACGGTGGGCTGCGACGATACGCGCGACCTGAAAATGAAGCTGGCGCAGGCCAGCACGGTGGGAAGCCGCTTCCTGGACCCCAGCGCGCCGGCCGAGGAAAGCACTTTCTACGCCCGCATCTACGCCGACATCGAAAGCACGCTGCGCGCGCACCTGCCCACGTTCACCGAGCCGCTGTTCGAGCAGGCCGCGTCCATCGTGGACGGCGCGCGCATGATCTATGTGTTCGGCATGGGCGGCGCGTCGGCCGTGATGGCGCAGGAAGTCCAGTCGCGGCTGGTGCGCCTGGGCTACCCTATCGCCGTCTACAGCGACGCGGTGCTGCTGCGCATGGTGGCGGCCACGCTGGACGAGCGCGACGCCGTGCTGATCCTGTCGGCCTCTGGCCTGACGCCCGAAATCCTGGGCGCCGCCCGCATCGTGAAGCAGTATCGCGCGCGCATCGTCGCCATCACCGATGCATCCTCGGCGCTGGCGCAACTGGCGGACGTGGTGGTGCCCATCCGCACCGACGAAACCGACTTCATCTACAAGCCGTCCGCCTCGCGCTACGCGATGATGCTGGCCATCGACCTGCTGTCGACCGAACTGGCCATGCTGAACCAAGAAGAAAACCGCGAACGCCTGCGCCGCATCAAGCTGGCGCTGGACGAGCACCGCGGCGGTCCGAACCGTCTGCCGCTGGGCGACTGAACCTGGAACACACGATGTACGACACCCTCATAGGCAACGTCCGCATTCTGGACGGCACCGGCGGCGCGGAGTACCGCGCCAGCGTGGCGCTCGCCGACGGCCGCATCGCCGCCATCGGCGACCTGCCCGGCGCGCTTGCCCGCCAGATCGTCGACGGCACGGATCTGGCGCTGGCTCCCGGCTTCATCGATGTCCATACCCACGACGACACCAACGTCATCCGGACCCCGGGCATGCTGCCCAAGCTGTCGCAGGGCGTGACCACGGTGGTCGTGGGCAACTGCGGCATCAGCGCATCGCCCGTGTCGCTGCGCGCTGAACCGCCCGACCCGATGAACCTGCTGGGCAAGCGGGAGGACTTCAGCTACCCCACATTCGCCGACTACACGCGTGCCATCGAGGCCGCGCGGCCCGCGGTCAATGTGGCCGCGCTGGTGGGCCACACGGCTTTGCGCAGCAATCACATGGACCGGCTGGACCGCCCCGCCACCCGCGACGAAGCGCTGGCCATGCGCGCGCAGCTCCGCGATTCGCTGGCTCACGGCGCCATCGGACTGAGCACGGGCCTGGCCTATGCGTCCGCGTTCGAGGCGGACACGGCCGAGGTCAAGCTGCTGGCCGAAGCGCTGGACGAATTCGGCGCGCTGTACACGACGCACCTGCGTTCGGAATTCGCGGCCATCCTGGAAGCCATGCAGGAAGCTTTCGACATCGCGCTGCACGCCCGCGTGCCGGTGGTGGTGTCGCACCTGAAATGCGCCGGGGCCGGCAACTGGGGCCGCACAAAGGAAGTCCTGTTCAAGCTGGAAAGCGCGGGCCGCCTGCAGCATGTCGGCTGCGACTGCTACCCCTACTCCGCCAGCTCGTCCACGCTGGATCTGAAGCAGGTGACCGACGAGTTCGACATCGACATCACCTGGTCGGTGCCGCACCCGGAGCAGGCGCGCCGAAAACTGGCCGACATCGCCGCGGACTGGGGCGTCACCTTGATGGAAGCGGCCACGCGCCTGCGGCCCGCCGGCGCGGTTTATCACAACATGCACGAGGATGACGTGCGCCGCGTACTGTCGCACCGGCTCACCATGGTGGGCTCCGACGGCCTGCCGAACGATCCCATGCCGCATCCGCGGCTGTGGGGCGCCTTTCCGCGCGTGCTGGGCCACTACAGCCGGGACGTGGGCCTGTTCCCGCTGGCGCAGGCCGTGCACAAGATGACCGGCCTGTCGGCCGCCAGGTTCGGGCTGGCCGAACGCGGCCTGGTGCGCGAGGGCTATCACGCGGATCTGGTGCTGTTCAACCCCGAGACCATCATCGACCGCGCCACCTTTGCCGCCCCGGTTCAGACCGCGGCGGGCATCGAAGCGGTCTGGGTGAACGGCGCCCTGTCCTACCGCCATGGCCAACCCACCGGCGATCGCGCCGGCCGCTGGTTGCCGCGCAACGGCGACCTGCGGAATTCCTTCGCCCAGGTGCCGGGCGCCTAGCCGCCTGCCCCCTTCCGAATCACACCCGCCGAATCAAAGGAACATCCCATGAGCACTACCCCCACTCCCGACCAGAATGGCATCACCCGCTACGGCGTCGCCGGCGGCACCGGCCAGGGCGGCTCGCACATGCCGTTCGCCCGCGCGGTCGCAGCCGACGGCTGGCTGCACGTATCCGGCCAGGTGCCGATGGACAACGGCGAGGTGGTCGAGGGCGGCATCGTGACCCAAAGCCACAAGGCCATCCAGCAGTTGCTCGGCATCCTGAAGGAAGCCGGCTACGGCCCCGAACATGTGGTGCGCTGCGGCGTGTGGCTGGACGATGCGCGCGACTTCGCCTCGTTCAACAAGGTGTTCAAGGAGTACTTCGGCGAGAACCCGCCGGCGCGCGCCTGCGTGCAGTCCAGCCTGGTGGTCGACGCCAAGGTGGAAGTGGACTGCATCGCATACAAGCGGCCTTGAGGCCGCGTCGCGGGCGCCCCCGCGCAAAGCAAAAAGGCCCGGCTGCGCGCCGGGCCTCTCGAAGGGCGACGAACGCCTTCGGAACCGCTACATCTTCACCACGTCCACGCCCTTGGGCGCGGTGAACTGGAATTCCTTGGCCGGCAGCGACGGATTGGCCTGGATGGACGACAGGTCGACACGGGTGGTCTGGCCGAACGAATCCAGCAGTTCCACGCGCACCGGCAGGTTGTCCTTCATGCCGATGTCGACGCGCGAGAAGCCCGCGTCGGCCGTCCGCGGCTTGGCGCGCAGCCATTCCACGCCATCCTTCGCCGGCAGCGCCGACACATCGAAGGACTGCTCCAGCGAACCCGAACCGAAAAGGATCGCGGCCGGCGACGTGCCGATCGCGGCGTCGACCTTGCGTTCGGTCACCTGGGCCAGGTCGGGGTCGAACTGGAACACCTGGCGGCCGTCGGAAATGACCAGCTGCTCATAGGGCTTTTGCACCGCCCATTTGAACTTGCCGGGGCGCTGGAAGGAGAACACGCCGGTCTGGGCGGGCTGCGTGCGGCCCTGGTCGTTCACGGTGTATTGCGAGAACGAGCCGGTGGCCGCGGTGACTGTCGCCACGAAGGCGCGCAATTGCTCCTGCGCGCTGGCGGCGAACGCCAGGGCCGGAGACAGGCTGAGGGCCGCGATGGCGGCCAGGCGGCGAAACGATTTCATCATGCTTCCTCTCGGGCTGCAGCCGCTGCGGGGACCAGGATCTCGCGGTTGCCATTGGACTGCATTGCCGACACCATGCCCGACTGCTCCATCTGTTCCAGTAAGCGCGCCGCCCGGTTGTAACCGATGCGCAGGTGACGCTGCACCAGCGAGATGGAAGCGCGGCGATGCTTGAGCACCACTTCGCAGGCCTGGTCGTACATCGGGTCCGACTCGGCGTCGCCCCCGATACCGGTGACGCTGCTGGCGCCCTCGCCGCCGTCGCCTTCCAGCCCGCCTTCCAGCAGGCCTTCGATGTAGTTCGGCTCGCCCTGCGCCTTCAGGCTTTCCACCACGCGATGGACTTCGTCGTCGCTGCAGAAGGCGCCGTGCACGCGAACCGGCAGGCCGGTGCCGGGCGGCATGTAGAGCATGTCGCCCTGGCCCAGCAGGGTTTCCGCGCCCATCTGGTCGAGAATGGTGCGTGAATCGATCTTGGACGACACCTGGAACGCGATACGCGTCGGGATGTTGGCCTTGATCAGGCCGGTGATCACGTCCACGCTGGGGCGCTGCGTGGCCAGGATCAGGTGGATGCCGGCGGCGCGCGCCTTCTGCGCCAGGCGGGCGATCAGTTCTTCGATCTTCTTGCCCACCACCATCATCAGGTCGGCGAGTTCGTCGATGACCACCACGATGGTGGGCAGCGGCGCCAGGGGCTCGGGCTGGTCGGGCGTCAGCGAGAACGGATTCGGGATCGGTTCTTCGCGTTTGATCGCATCGCGGATCTTGGTGTTGTAGCCCGCCAGGTTGCGCACTCCCATCTTGCTCATCAGGCGGTAGCGTTTTTCCATTTCTCCGACGCACCAGTTCAGCGCGTTGGCGGCGTGGCGCATATCGGTGACGACCGGCGCCAAGAGGTGCGGGATGCCTTCGTAGACGCTCATTTCGAGCATCTTCGGGTCGATCAGGATCAGGCGCGTGTGCGAGGCGTCGGCCTTGTACAGCAAGGACAGGATCATGGCGTTGATCCCCACGGACTTGCCCGAGCCGGTCGTGCCGGCCACCAGCAGGTGGGGCATCTTGGCCAGGTCGGCCACCACCGGGTTGCCGGCGATGTCCTTGCCCAATGCCATCGTCACGACCGAATGGCTGGCGTGGTAGGTCTGCGAGCCCAGGATCTCGGACAGGCGCACCATCTGGCGGCGCGGATTGGGCAGTTCCAGGCCCATCAGGTTCTTGCCGGGTATGGTTTCCACGACCCGGATGCTGACCAGGCTGAGCGCGCGCGCCAGGTCCTTGGCCAGATTGACGATCTGGCTGCCCTTCACGCCGGTGGCGGGCTCGATCTCGTAGCGGGTGATGACCGGGCCGGCCTGCGCCGCCACCACGGTGACGGAAACGCCGAAGTCGGCCAGTTTCTTTTCAATCAGGCGCGAGGTGAACTCGATGGTCTCGGCCGACACGGTTTCCTGGTTGTTCTGCGGGGGGTCGAGCAGGCTGATGGCCGGCAGGTCGCCCTCGGCACCGCCCGAGGGCGCGAAGAACAGCGACTGCTGCTTTTCCTTTTCCACGCGCTCGGACTTGGGCACGACAGTGATGGCCGGCTCGATGCGGACCGGCTGCTCGTGCACCAGCTTTTCCTGCTTGGCCACGACCTGCTCGGTGCGCACGGCCTTGGCGACCTCGCCGACCTTGCGGTCCTCGCGGGCGGCGTAGGAGTCGCGCACGCGGCGCACCATGCCTTCCAGCCAGGACCCCACCCGTTCGGCGACTGAGAGCCACGAGAACGAGAAGAACAGGCTCAGGCCGATGGCCAGCATGACCAGAAAGGCCAGCGTGCTGCCGGTAAAGCCGATGCTGTTGCCGATCAGGTCGGCCAGCGTCTGGCCGATGACCCCGCCCGCGCCGCTGGCGGTTTCCGAGGCGCCGGGCAGATGCGTGCCCCGGCTGGCCAGGCGCAGGGCTTCCATGCCCAGCGAGCCGACCATCAGCAGAAAGAAGCCAATGCCTTCTTCCCAGTGGACGCGCGGCAACACTTCCGGTTGCTTACTATTTGTAACACGAAGCTGCGCCGCCAGGCGCCGGTAGCCGGCCCGGACGCGGTGCAGCAGCAGGATGACCCACCACCAGGCCGAAAAACCGAACAGATAGAGGAGGATATCCGCCAGATAGGCGCCCAGCCTGCCCCCGTGGTTGTGCACCACATCCCCGGGAACGGAGTGGGACCAGCCCGGGTCGGACGCGTTCCAGGTGGCCAGCACAAGCGTGAGCCAGGCAGCCAGGGCGGCAAAGAGGATCCAGCGGGCTTCGCGCAGCAACGCGGAAATGCGCGTTTGTAGCGGCGAAGGGCCGTTGCGGGTGTTGCGCGAGGCGCGCGGAGAAGCAGTCGAGATACGCGGCATGCGGCTCATTATAATTGGGCGTTAACCTAAAGATACCCGCCCATGTCCACGCCTACGCACGCTAAAGTTTTGATACTCGGTTCCGGCCCTGCCGGTTACACGGCGGCCGTCTATGCGGCACGCGCCAATTTGAGCCCTGTACTTGTTACAGGTCTGGCCCAAGGCGGCCAGCTCATGACCACCACGGACGTCGATAATTGGCCGGCGGACGCGGATGGCGTGCAGGGCCCGGACCTGATGCAGCGCTTCCAGAAGCACGCCGAACGCTTCAACACCGAGATGCTGTTCGACCACATCGCCAGCGTCGATCTGTCCAAGCGTCCCTTCACCCTCACGGGCGACACCGGCAAGATCTACACCTGCGACGCCCTGATCATCGCCACCGGCGCTTCGGCCAAGTACCTGGGCCTGCCGTCCGAACAGGCCTTCATGGGCCGCGGCGTGTCCGGCTGCGCCACCTGCGACGGCTTCTTCTACCGCAACCAGGACGTGGTCGTGGTGGGCGGCGGCAACACCGCCGTCGAAGAAGCGCTGTACCTGTCCAACATCTGCCGCAAGGTCACCCTGATCCACCGCCGCGACAAGTTCCGCGCCGAACCCATCCTGGTCGACAAGCTCAAGAGCAAGGTGGAAACCGGCAACATGGAACTGAAGCTGTTCCACACCCTGGAAGAAGTGCTGGGCGACGACAGCGGTGTTACAGGCGTGCGCGTACGCCACGTGGACACCGGCGCCACCGAAGACATGGCCGTCACCGGCGCGTTCATCGCCATCGGCCACCAGCCCAACACGGAAATCTTCCAGGGCCAGCTCGACATGAAGGACGGCTACATCGTCACCAAGAGCGGCCTGTCGGGCATGGCCACCATGACCTCGGTGCCCGGCGTATTCGCCGCCGGCGACGTGCAGGACCACGTCTATCGCCAGGCCATCACCAGCGCCGGCACGGGCTGCATGGCCGCCCTGGACGCACAACGGTGGCTGGAGAATGCGGGGCAGTAAGGTCGGCCTGGCCGACCTGAAACGCCTGAAGAAAGACCTTCAGGCCGAACGCGAACGTACCGCCCTCGCCCAGCGGGTGGCGGTGCTGAAAAAGCCCGAGTCCGCCCCCGTGGACGACATGGCGGCGTTCAAGCGCACGATGAAGTCGGTCACGCCGATCAAGCATGACGCCCGCGTCGAGCACAAGCCCGCGGCGGAACCCGCCCCCGCGCTGCGCCGCGCCAACGCGCTGGGCGAAACGCCCAACCGCGCCGATGCCGGCGTCTCCGACGGCGGCGAGATCACACATCTGCTATCCGAAGCCGGCACGGCGTTCGTGCGCAGCGACGCCGCGCCCGATACCGCGCGCAACCTGCGCCGCGGCCAATGGCGCACGGGCGCCGAACTCGACCTGCACGGCCTGCGTGTCGAGCAGGCGCGCCATGCCCTGCTGTCGTTCCTGGACGAATGCCAGGAACATGGCATCCGCTGTGTGCGCATCGTGCACGGCAAGGGCTATAACTCGCAAGGCCTGGAACCGGTCCTGAAAGACAAGGCGCGCACCTGGCTGGTGCAGAAGGCCGAAGTGCTGGCGTTTTCCGAGGCCCCTGAACGCGAAGGCGGCGCGGGCGCCCTGCTGGTGCTGCTACGGCAATCGGAAGGACCCCGCAAATGAAATGGCTGTACCTGGGCGTGGCGATCGTCGCCGAGATCTTCGCCACCAGCGCGCTGAAGGGGTCCGAGGGCTTTACCCGCCTGATGCCGTCCGTCGTCACCGTGGTCGGCTACCTGATCTCTTTTTATTTCCTGTCCCTGACCCTGCGCGAGATTCCGGTGGGCATCGCCTACGCGATCTGGTCGGGCGTGGGCATCGTGCTGATCTCCATCGTGGGCGCGGTGCTGTTCAAGCAGCACCTGGACACGCCGGCGCTCATCGGCATCGGGCTCATCATCGCCGGCGTGGTGGTGATGAACGTCTTTTCCAAATCCGTCTCGCATTGACGGTCCGCGCCTCGGTCTACGCGCATCGGGTCCTGCGCCGCTGGCTGGCGGCCTGCCTGTGCCTGGGCTGCCTGCTGGCGGGCAGCGCGCTGGCACAGGACTTCGACCGCGCCGCGGAACTCAAGCGCTACCGGTCCTGGCTGCAGGACTTCGGCCAGGACCTGTACCGGTTGTCCGCTGCCCGCGGCCCGATCAGCGATGCACAACTGGACGCCATGTTCGAGCGTACGGTGGTGCCCGGCTCGCGCGCGGCGGGGTTCATCCGGACCACCTTCGCGCAGCGCGGCAGCGACGGCGCCTATTTTCCGCGGCACGGCCCGCGCCCGGTGTTCATGGGCGTGCTGGATAGCGGCATCCCCGCCGGCCAGGGCGGCATCTACCCCGAGACGGAAGCCGGCCTGAAGGGGGCGGAACTGACCGTCTGGTACCTGCACGTGGACGTGGGCGACATGACCAACACCTACCTGCTGTCGCCCGAGAACTTCACGCCCTACCGGCTTCCCCCCGCCGGCAAGCTTGAACGCAAGGCCTATCCCTTCCTGCTGATGGAATCGCGCGACGGCGCCCTGCGCCTGGGCGGCGTTAGCAGCGAACTCTGGGGCCTGATCGTCTACCTGCACAATGCCGCGCACTGATTCCACCTTGCGCCTGCTGGCTCTGGCGGCCCTGTCCGCGGCCCCGGGGCTGGCCTGCGCGCTGTGCCAGCCTCTGGCCGCATCCGCCCAACGGGAGACGCTGGTGGCAGACGTCCGCGTGGACGAAACGAACACGCTGCTGGGCGTGGACGGTACGCGGATCAGGTCCTGGCTGCCTCAGGTAAGCGTGGAAACCGGCGCGCGCGCGGTGCCCTTCATCTGGGCCGAACACGTGGACTGGCGGGTCTATGCGGCCCCGCCCGACGCGCGTATCGGCGTCACGCTGCTGCGCTTCGAGCGCGGCGCCGGCGGCGGCAGGCATCTTTGCGGCATTGCCCAATACAGCCCGGCTGTCGTGAGCGAATTGCGGGCATCGCCGGACGCCGCCCTGCCGCCGCCCGACGCCGAGACCCGCTTCTACTACGACGACGCGGACCGCTTGACGGGCTATGCGCTGCGATCGCGCGCCTGGAACGGCAGGCCGAATCCCGACGTCCGCCATTGCCTGCGCTACGACGAACACGGCTGGTTGTCCGAGCTTGGCGCGGGCGACTGCGGCGGCACGCCCGCGCCTCAGGTCCGCTACGTGCATGATGCGGGGGGCCGGCTGTTGCGAACCATCACCTATGGGCTCGGCCGGGAACAGGCGATCGAGGTGGTCGTCCACGACAGCCTGGGCAAGCCCGCGCAGCGCTACCAGCGGCTGCAGCGCGAGGACGCCGACGGCAGGCCGGTAACGGCCTTGCCCTACCGCATCGTGCCGACGGATCATCCCGTGCTCGTGCTGTCCGGACCGGACTGGAAGGCGCCGTCGCTGGATTCCTATCACTACGACTGGGCCATCGTGCAGCCCAAGGGCGGCAGCGGCGTCTACGACGCGAAACGCGATCCGTCGTCCGTGCTGGCCAAAGGCAATAGCGGCAACGGCGGCCAGTTCGCCCTGAGCGTTGCGCAACGCAAGCGCGTCTGGGACGCGGCGGGCCGCGCGCCCGGCGGGGTGCAGTGGCTGTGGGCGCCGGGGCAGATCCTTACGCTGCTGCGGGCCATGCCCGACCCGGCATGGGCCGCCTGCGCCGATCCGGCCAACCGCGCCGCCAGCGCCTGCCCCGTTCCTTAAGTGTTTTCAGCCTGCGGGTTGCGCGCCGCGGGATTGCGCAGATAGTCCACCAGCGCCAGCGTGGCCCGGTCGGGCGGCGGCGTCAACAAAGACACCACCACGATCGTCAGGAAGGCCACCGGCGCGCCGAAGATGCCCGCCGCGATAGGCTGGATGCCCCACCACAGATCCACGGGTTGGGTGCGGGAGATTCCCAGCACCGATTCTCGCAGCCAGGGATGCGTGTGCGTCATGTACGCGAAGGTCACGGCCAGCCCCGCCGCCATCCCCAGCGTTGCGCCCCATTTGTTGGCACGCCGCCAGAACACGCCCATGACCAGCGCGGGGAAAAAGGACGAGGCGGCAAACGAAAATGCGGCCGACACCATGAACAGGATGTCCGCGGGCTTGCGCGCCGCCACCCAGGCCGCGCCGAACGCCACCACCAGCAGCAGGATCTTGGACACCATCACCCGGCGTGCGGCCGACATGCGCGGCGACACCATCCGGTACCACATGTCGTGCGACAGGGAATTGGACAGGGTCAGCAGCAGGCCGTCGGCGGTCGACAAGGCGGCCGCCAGCCCCCCCGCCGCCACCAGCCCGGAAATCACGTAGGGAAGCCCACCGATCTCGGGCATGGCCAGCACCACCACGTCCGCCCCCATGCTGATTTCGCTCAGTTGCACGACGCCGTCGCGGTTGATGTCGGTGACGTCCAGCAGATTGGTGTCGACGGCGCTCCAGGCATGCACCCAATTTGGCAGGCTGAGAAAATTCGAACCCACCACCTGGGTGTAGACCTCGTACTTCACCAGCAGCGCGAGTGCGGGCGCCATGAAGTACAGCAACAGGATGAACAGCAGCGACCAGCACACCGACTTGCGCGCCTCGATCACGGAGGGCGTGGTGTATGAGCGCATCAGGATATGCGGCATGCCCGCGGTGCCCAGCATCAGGCACAGCACCAGCGCCAGAAAATTGACGCGCATGTTGCGCCGTTCTTCCGGGTCTTTCGCCGGGAAAGGTTCCGCATGCGGGGTGGGCGGAGCCGCCCTGGCCTCGAAGGTCGCCTTGGACTGCGACCAGGCGACACGCGCGTCCTCTACCGTGGGCGGATAGCTGGCCAGTTCCCGTTCGGCCGAGCGGATATCGACCATGGGCGCCTCGCTGGCGTTCAACTGGGCCAGGCGGCTGCGCAGCTTGTCCTTTTCCAGCGCCCAGGATTCGGGCAGCGCCTCCACGCGGCGCGCCATTTCGTCGGCGTGTTGCTGCCAGAGACGGCGTACTTCGATCTCGGAAGGATCGTTTTGCAGGTAGACCTCTTTCTCGGTCACCTGTTGCAGCACCGCGCCCGCCGAAAGCTGCGGCAGGGGCATGTTGGTGTGCTTGATCGACAGCCAGACCACCGGCACCAGGTAGGCGATGACCAGAATGATGTACTGCCCCACCTGCGTCCAGGTGACCGCGCGCATGCCACCCAGGAAGGAGCACACCAGCATGCCGCCCAGCGCCACGAAAATGCCCAGTTCGAACGAGATGCCCGTCATGCGCGTGGTGATGATGCCCACGCCATAGATCTGTGCGACCAGATAGGTGAACGAACAGAGGATGGCGCAGGCCACGCCGGCCAGACGCGGCAGATTGCCGCCATAGCGCGCGCCCATGAAATCGGGGATGGTGTATTGGCCGAAGCGGCGCAGATACGGGGCCAGCAACATCGCCACCAGCACATAGCCGCCGGTCCAGCCCATGATGTAGGCCAGCCCCCCGTACCCGGTCAGGTAGAGCGTGCCGGCCACGCCGATGAAGGACGCCACCGACATCCAGTCGGCGGCCGTCGCCATGCCGTTGTAGATGGCGGGCACCCGCCGGCCGGCCACGTAGTACTCGACCTGATCGGAGGTGCGGCAGACGATGCCGATGCCCGCATACAGGCTGACGGTGACCAGCAGGAACACATAGCCGATCCAGTTGCGCGGCATGCCCAGGATCTCGGCCAGCGCCATCAGCAGGATCATCAGCGCGAAGCCGGCCGTGTACAGCACATAGATGCGCCGCAGCCGGATCCTGAATTGCTGGGGGGTGTCTCCGCTGAAAAACGGCATCAGCGCTGCTCCCCGGTTTCTTCGGCGCGCTCGTCGGCGCGATTCATGACCCGGGCGTAGACGGCGATGATGATCAGGTACGCCAGCGGGGCGCCATAGGCGGCCATCCAGAAGGCAAATGGCCAGCCGATGAAATCGAAGCTCAGGCTGCGCGCGAAAAAGGACGGCGCGAACGTCAGCGCCGCCCAGACGGCAAGCAGAAGCACGATCAGCCGCAGGTTGCGGCGCCAGTAGGGCGTGGGGGATGTCTGGGAAGGAGTGAGGCGCGATTCCGGCATAGCTAGGATGAGCAGGACTCCTACCTGAATATCGCTAAACGCCGCGCTTGAAAAGCCGTACAGCGTGAAATTCCGGCTTTTTATGCGACAACGGCTGGCACTGCTTGGTGCCAGCCGTCGTGCGTTTGCTTTTTTTGAGTACTGCTTTACTTTTTTTATGTACCGGTGCCGCCGGTATTTGCCCATGCAGGGCTTTGTCTCCTCACCTGCATGGGAAGAGATTCTGCACCAGATGCGGGAATGCCACACTAGGGGAATGCCCTAAGACGGAGCATTCATTTACATATTCCCTGCACCATATAAGTGCATTTCGATGCAGCCGTACTAAATATTGGGATTTTTCGGGCTGAACAGCGGCCGAACGGCCTAAATCTTGAGTCCCGCTCAGTTAATCAACATGAGGGATGGCCATCCCCGGGCATCACGCCCGTTTCCCCCCGGCCGTCATGCCCGAATCCGGGCACGGGACCGCGCCCTCCCCCTGCGGCCCCTCTTTACGCCTTGTTTACACCCCCGCCTGCAAGCTATATCCCGTTTTTACCCCCCGATCCGTAACCTGCCCCGTGTCCTGATTGGTCACCTCGCCTGCCCGGTGCGCATCCGCTTTCGCCGCGCAGGCCAGTCGTTCGAAGGGAGCCGAGCTCCCGGGAGGAAAAACGTGGATGTCATCTATATCGCCATCTTCGCCGTCATGGCCGGGCTGACCTTCGCCCTGCTCCGATTCTGCGAAGCCTTGTCCGTGGGAGAGCAACCATGAGCTGGCTCTACTGGCTGAGCGGCCTGACGGCCGCCTTGCTGTTCGTCTACCTGCTGGTGGCGCTGTTCAAACCGGAGAAGTTCTGATGACCGCCGAATTCTTCGGGCTGCTGGGTCTGTACCTGGCGGTCCTGCTTGCGATCGCGCCCTTCCTTGGGCGCTACATCCGCATCGCCATGGAAAACGGGCATTCCCGGCTGACCGCCTGGGGCCGCCCCATAGAGCGTGGCATCTACCGTCTGGCGGGTATCGACCCCCAGACCGAGATGGGCTGGAAGCGATATGCCCTGGCCGTGCTGGCCTTCAACATCATCGGCATCGTTGCGGTCTACGCCCTGCAGCGCATGCAGGGCCTGCTGCCCCTGAACCCCGCCGGCATGGGCGCGGTGTCGCCGGACTCCGCCCTGAACACGGCCATCAGTTTCGTCGCCAATACCAACTGGCAGGGCTATGGCGGCGAGTCGACGATGAGCTACCTGACGCAGATGCTGGCGCTGACGGTGCAGAACTTCGTCTCGGCCGCCACCGGCATCGCCGTGCTGTTCGCGCTGATCCGCGGGCTGGCCAGGCATTGCTCGGCCACCGTGGGCAACTTCTGGGCCGATATGGTCCGCTGCACGCTCTATGTGCTGCTGCCGCTGTCCCTGGTGCTGGCGTTGGCGCTGGTCAGTCAGGGCGTGATCCAGAACTTCAGCCCGTACCAGGAAGTTCAGACGGTCGAAGCCGTGCATTACGACCAGCCCGGCCTGGACGCACAGGGCCAGCCGGCGCTGGACGCCGAAGGCCGCGCGCTCACGGACTCCGCCGTCACCCGCACGCAGACCCTGGCCATGGGGCCGGTGGCCTCCCAGGAAGCCATCAAGCTGCTGGGCACGAATGGCGGCGGCTTCTTCAACGCCAATTCGGCGCATCCGTTCGAAAATCCCACGCCGCTGGCGAACTTCCTGCAGATGCTGGCCATCCTGGCGATCCCCGCCGCGCTGTGTTTCTCGTTCGGCGAGATGGTGGGCAGCCGGCGCCAGGGCATGGCGATCCTGGCGGCGATGACGGTGCTGTTCGCCGTGTTCGCGCTGAGCACCGCCTACTTCGAGCAGCAGCCCAATCCCATGGCGGCGCAGGCCGGGGCCGACAGCGCGCTCGGCGCCTCCTCGCCCGGCGGCAACCTGGAAGGCAAGGAAACCCGCTTCGGCATCGCCGCCACCTCGCTGTACGCCACCGTCACCACGGCGGCGTCCTGCGGCGCGGTCAACGGCATGCACGACTCGCTGACCGCGATGGGCGGGCTGTCGCCGATGCTGCTGATGCAACTGGGCGAGGTCGTCTACGGCGGCGTCGGTTCGGGGCTCTACGGCATGCTGGCCTTCGCGATCCTGGGCGTCTTCATCGCCGGCCTGATGATCGGCCGCACGCCGGAATATCTGGGCAAGAAGATCGAAGCCCACGACATGAAGATGGTGTCCATCGTCATTCTCGCCACGCCCTTGCTGGTGCTGGGCGGCACTGCCCTGGCGGTGTCCCTGTCCGCCGGCCAGGCAGGCGTGCTGAACCCGGGCATCCATGGCTACTCGGAGATCCTGTACGCCCTGTCTTCGGCCGCCAACAACAACGGCAGCGCCTTTGCCGGGCTGTCGGCGAACACGCCCTTCTACAACGTTCTGCTGGGCATCGCGATGTGGTTCGGCCGATTCGCCGTGATCATCGCGGTGCTGGCCATGGCCGGCTCGCTGGCGGCCAAGCGCCGGCTTCCCGCCGGCCCGGGCAGCATGCCCACCACGGGCCCCCTCTTCGTGGTGCTGCTGATCGGCGCCGTGCTGCTGGTGGGCGCCCTGACATATGTGCCCGCGCTGGCCTTGGGCCCGGTCGCGGAACACCTGCAACCCTGATGCAACAGGCTAGGAAAGAAAATGGCCAAGATTGAAATGCCAACTACCGGCGCCGGCGGCGGGGCCGCTCCCGCGGCTTCGGCCGGCACGCATGAACGTCCATTCGGCATGTGGTCGCGCTCGCTGGTCGGGCCGGCCCTGCTGGACAGCCTGCGCAAGCTGTCGCCCGGCGCACAGCTCAAGAACCCGGTGATGTTCGTGGTCTACGTGGGCAGCATCCTCACCACGGCGCTATGGGTCATGGCGCTACGCGGACAGGCCGAAGCCCCCGCGGGCTTCATCCTGGCGATCAGCGTGTGGCTGTGGTTCACCGTGCTGTTCGCCAACTTCGCCGAAGCCCTGGCCGAAGGCCGCGGCAAACAGCAGGCGGCGACCCTGCGCGGCCTGCGCACCACCATCGATGCCCGCCTGCTCAAGGGCTTTCGCGACGCCGACGCCCGCGACGCGCAACCCGGACAATGGCGCGGCCAGGCCGTCAGCCAGCCGTCCGGCCTGCTGCGCCGCGACGACGTCGTGCTGATCGAAGCGGGGGAAACCATCCCCGGCGACGGCCAGGTCATCGCTGGCGTGGCGTCGGTGGACGAAAGCGCCATCACGGGCGAATCCGCGCCCGTCATCCGCGAATCCGGCGGCGATTTCTCGTCGGTAACGGGCGGCACGCGGGTGCTGTCGGACTGGATCTTCGTGCGGATCGCGGCCGACCCCGGCGAGAGCTTCCTGGACCGCATGATCGCCATGGTCGAAGGCGCCAAACGTCAGAAGACGCCCAACGAACTGGCGTTGACCATCCTGCTCGTGGGGCTGACGGTGGTGTTCCTGCTGGTCGTCGTCACCCTGATGCCGTTCTCGATCTATGCGGTGTCGGCGGCGGGCGGCGGCGCGGCCGTCACGGTGACGGTGCTGGTGGCGCTGCTGGTCTGCCTGATTCCCACCACCATCGGCGGCCTGCTGTCGGCCATCGGCGTGGCGGGCATGAGCCGCATGATGAGCGCCAACGTCATCGCCACCTCGGGCCGCGCGGTCGAAGCCGCGGGCGATGTCGATGTGCTGCTGCTGGACAAGACGGGCACCATCACCTTCGGCAACCGCCAGGCCTCCACCTTCCTGCCCGCGCCGGCCGTGTCCCCGCGTGAATTGGCCGAGGCCGCGCGCCTGGCCTCGCTGGCCGACGAGACGCCGGAAGGACGCAGCATCGTGGCGCTGGCGGACAAGGCCATGCATGCGCCCGCCGCCCGCCTGGCCGGCGCCGAATTCGTACCGTTCACGGCGCAGTCGCGCATGAGCGGCGTGAACCTTGGCGAGCGCATGATCCGCAAGGGCGCGGTCGACGCCATCCAGTCCTGGCTGGCCACGCAGCACGCCACCGTACCCGAACAGGCGCTGCGCCTGGCCGAAGACGTGGCGCGGCGCGGCAGCACGCCCCTGATGGTCAGCGACGGCAACCGCGCGCTGGGCGTGGTCGAACTCAAGGACATCGTCAAGCCAGGCATCCAGTCGCGCTTCGCCGAACTGCGCCGCATGGGCATCAAGACCGTGATGATCACGGGGGACAATAAGCTCACCGCCGCCTCCATCGCCGCCGAAGCCGGGGTCGACGACTTCCTGGCCGAAGCCACCCCGGAAGCCAAGCTCAAGCTCATCCGCGCCTACCAGGCGGAGGGCCGGCTGGTGGCGATGACGGGCGACGGCACCAACGACGCGCCCGCGCTGGCGCAGGCCGACGTGGCCGTGGCGATGAATTCGGGCACCCAGGCCGCCAAGGAGGCGGGCAACATGGTGGACCTGGATTCCAATCCCACCAAGCTGATCGAGATCGTCGAGATCGGCAAGCAGATGCTGATGACGCGCGGCGCGCTGACCACGTTCAGCGTGGCCAACGACGTGGCCAAGTACTTCGCCATCATTCCGGCCGCCTTCGCCACGGTCTATCCGCAGCTAGACGTGCTGAACGTGATGGGCCTGACGACACCGGCCTCGGCCATCCTGTCGGCCGTGATCTTCAACGCGCTGATCATCGTGGTGCTGATCCCGCTGGCCTTGAGGGGCGTGCGCTACCGCCCGCTCGGCGCCTCGGTGCTGCTGCGCCGCAACCTGCTCATCTATGGCCTGGGTGGCCTGCTGGTGCCCTTTGCCGGCATCAAGCTCGTCGACATGGTCCTGGCCGCCTTGGGCTGGGTCTAGGCCCGGTCCTTACTGAAAGGAATTCATCATGAAACCCGCTTCCCCCCTGCCGCGCCAAGGCGGCATCCTGCGCCCCGCGCTGGTCGTCTTCGGCGCCCTGTCGCTGGTGACCGGCCTGGCCTATCCCTTCCTGACCAGCGGCCTGGCCGCCGCCGTGTTCCCCCACGAGGCCGCCGGTTCGCTGATCAAGCAGGACGATAAGGTCGTCGGCTCGGCGTGGATCGGCCAGTCGTTCACGTCGCCGCGATATTTCTGGGGCCGGCCGTCGGCCACCGCGCCCATGCCGTACAACGCGGCGGCGTCGGGCGGCTCGAACCTCGGCCCGCGCAATCCGGCGCTGGCCGAGGCCATCCAGGCGCGCATCGCCGCCCTGAAGGCGGCCGATCCGGACAACTCCGCCGCCGTGCCGGTGGACCTGGTCACCGCGTCCGGCAGCGGACTGGATCCCCACATCAGCCCCGCGGCCGCGGCCTACCAGGCAGCGCGCGTGGCGCGCGCCCGCGGCCTGCCTCGCGCCCAGGTCGACGCCCTGATCCTGGCCCACACCGACAGGCCCCTGCTGGCCGTGCTGGGAGATCCGGGCGTCAACGTGCTGGAGCTGAATCTGGCGCTGGACAAGCTGGGCGCGGCGCGCTGATGGCGCGGCGTATAGTGTTGCCAGCCGTTCCCTCCCTCCTCTTGCGCGTTCATGGCTGACATTGCTGGCGAGCGTCCCGATCCCGACGCGCTCTTGAAAACCCTGGACGACGCCGCCCGCCTGGCGGTGCGCGGCAAGCTGCGCGTGTACTTCGGGTCTTCAGCCGGGGTCGGCAAGACCTACGCCATGCTGGTGGCGGCCCGCGCGCAAGCCGCGCAGGGCATCGACGTGCTGGCAGGCATCGTCGAAACCCACGGCCGCCGCGAAACCGCGGCGCTGCTCGAAGGACTGGCCGTCCTGCCGCTCAAGGATGTCGCCTATCGCGGCCATGCGCTGAAGGAATTCGACCTGGACGGCGCCCTGCTGCGGCGGCCGGGCCTGGTCCTGGTGGACGAGCTGGCCCATTCCAACGCGCCGGGCTCGCGCCACGCCAAGCGCTGGCAGGATATCCAGGAACTGCTGGCGGCCGGCATCGATGTCTGGACCACGCTGAACGTGCAGCACCTGGACAGCCTGAACGAGGCGGTCGGCAGCATCACGGGGGTGCGTGTCTGGGAAACGGTGCCGGACGAGGTCTTCGACGCGGCCGACGAGGTCATGCTCGTCGACCTTTCCGCCGACGAGCTGCTGCGCCGCCTGAAGGAAGGCAAGGTCTATCTGCCCGAGCAGGCCCGCCACGCCACGCAGAATTTCTTTCGCAAGGGAAATCTGATCGCGCTGCGCGAATTGGCGCTGCGCCGCACCGCCGACCACGTGGACGACGACGTCCAGGCCTATCGCCGCGACCGCGCCATCGAATCCGTATGGCGCACGCGCGAGGCCATCGTCGCCTGCATCGGCCCCGGCGTCGACGCCGAATACGTCATCCGCAGCGCCCACCGGCTGAGCCAGCAGCTTGATTGCGATCTGCACGTCGTCACCATCGACACGCCGCGCGCGGCCCCGCCGCCGCCCGCCGAACAGGACCGCCTGCAGCACAGCCTGGCGCTGGCCGATTCACTGGGCGCCCGCACCGAAACGCTTGCTGGCGGCGACATGGTCGACGCGGTGGTGCGCTATGTGCGCCGCCACAACATCACCAAGGCGGTCGTGGGCCGCACGCGCGCCGGCGGCCTGCAGCGCCTGCGGCTGTCGCTTTCGGCCTTGCTGAACGCCGTCATGGCGCCGGGCTGGCTGTGGCGCCGCCATAGCTTTGCCGACATGCTGGCCGCGGGCTGCCCCGAAATCGACATCATCCGTCTGGGCGCGCCGGCGCTGCCCGCCCAGGCGGCGCCCGGACGCAATCCGCTCACCCTGGGCCGCCGCGCCCGCCAGGCCGCCGACGAACGCCCCGCGCCGCCCCTGGCCGGCTATGCCTGGGCCCTGTGCTATTGCGCTACCGCCACGGCGCTGTCCACGCTCGCCTTCCCGGCGCTGCATCAGACCAACATCGTCATGCTCTTCCTGCTGGCGGTGGTGGCCGTGGCGCTGCGCCATGGCCGGGGGCCGGCGGCGCTGGCCTCGGTCGTCAGCGTGGGGCTGTTCGATTTCTTCTTTGTCCAGCCGCTGGCGTCGTTCGCCGTGTCCGACGTGCAGTACCTGCTGACCTTCGGCGTGCTGCTGGGCGTGGGCCTGCTGATCGGCCAATTGACGGCCGGACTGCGGCTGCAGGCGCAAGCCTCGGTCAAGCGCGAGGCCGATGCGCGCAGCCTGTACGAATTCGCGCGGGAACTGTCGTCCGCGCTGCTGCCCGAACAGATCGTGGCCCTGGCCGGCTCGTTCGTGCATGCCACCTTCGGCTCGCGCTGCGCGCTCTATATCCTGGGCCTGGACGACCGCCTGAAGCTGGCCTCACCCGCCGCCGACGACATGCCGCCGCTGGAATCCGCGCTGGCCCAATGGGTCTACGACCACGGCCAGCCCGCCGGCGCGGGCACCTCCACCCTCTCCAACAGCGAACTGCTGTACCTGCCACTGAAGGCGCCCATGCGCACGCGCGGCGTGCTGGCGCTGGCGGCGCCGCGCCGCAGCCTGTTCACGCACCCCGATTCGCGCCGCCAGATCGAAGCCTATGCCACCCTCATCGCCATCGCGCTGGAACGCCTGCACTATGTGGAAGTGGCGCAGCAGGCCCTGGTCAGCATGGAATCCGAGAGGCTGCGCAACTCCCTGCTGGCCGCGGTCTCGCACGACCTGCGCACGCCGCTGACCAGCCTGGTCGGCATGACCGACACGCTGATGCGCCAGCAGGCCGCGCTGCCCGCGGACATCCAGGAAACCATCCGCGCCATGCGCGACCAGGCGCAGCGCATGCACGCGCTGGTCGTCAACCTGCTGGACATGGCAAGGCTGCAGAACCGCGACACGCCGCTGCGCCTGGAATGGCAATCCATCGAAGAGCTGGTGGGCGCCTCGCTTGCCGCCATGCGGGAACCGCTGGCCGCGCACCGGGTCACGGTGGCCAGCCTGTCGCGGCTGCCGCTGGTGGAATGCGACGGCGTGCTGATCGAACGCGTGCTGTGCAATCTGCTGGAAAACGCGGCCAAGTACACGCCGGCCGGCAGCACCCTGCACCTGCATGCCGGCGTGCGTGACGACGAGCTGCGCGTCGCGCTCAGCGACAACGGCCCGGGCGTGGCGCCCGGCGCGGAACGACGGATCTTCGAGAAATTCACGCGTGGCGAACGCGAGTCCTCCACGCCCGGCGTCGGCCTGGGGCTCGCGGTGTGCGAAGCCATCATCACGGCCCATCATGGCCGCATCTGGGTCGAGCATGCGCCGGGGCAAGCCTCCGGCGCGCAATTCGTCTTCAGCCTGCCGCTGGGCACCCCGCCCGCGATCCAACCCGAAACCCCTTGACCGCCCCTTTCACATGTTCGATTACCAGCCTGCCATCCTGATCATCGAAGACGACGCCAACATCCGGCGCTTTGTCCGCCAGGCCCTGGAAAGCGAGGGCTGCGTGGTTCATGAAGCCGACACCGTCAAGCGCGGCCTGATCGAGGCGGGCACCCGCCAGCCGGATGCGATAGTCCTGGACCTTGGGCTGCCCGACGAAGACGGCATGACGCTGATCCGCGAACTGCGCGGCTGGACCGAAGTGCCGGTGCTGGTGCTTTCCGCGCGTAGCGCCGAAGCCGACAAGGTGGCTGCGCTGGACGCCGGGGCCGACGACTACCTGACCAAGCCTTTCGGCGTCAGCGAGCTATTGGCCCGTCTGCGCGTGCTGTTGCGCCGCCATGCCAGGGGCGGCGCGGGCAATGCGGCCGAAATCACATTCGGCGACGTGCGCGTGGACTTTTCAAAGCGGGTCGTCGAACGCAACGGCCAGCACGTGCACCTGACCGCCATGGAATACCGGCTGCTGGCGGCCTTGCTGGCACATCGCGGCAAGGTCATGACGCACCGCGAACTGCTGCGCGAGGTCTGGGGCCCGTCGCACGTCGAAAGCAACCATTACCTGCGGATCTACATGGGCCATCTGCGCCAGAAGCTGGAAGCGGATCCCGCCCAGCCCGTATTCCTGCTGACCGAGATCGGCGTGGGCTACCGCTACGCGGGCTGAAGGCGCCGGCCGAACCCGGCTCACCCGCCGCCATTGATGCGGCCTTTACGCGGAACCCGCGAGTCTTGTCTCGCGCTTTATGCCAATCCTCCTATTGTTGCGGTCCCGTTCAACACCAGGAGCATTCCATGTCCCGCAATACCCTGGCCGCGCTTGCGCTGCTGACTCTGACCGCCACGGTGCAAGCTGCCGACATCCCCGCCGCGTCCGGGACTCCCGCCACGGCATCCGATTACACACTGACGGCCAACGTCACGCTGGCCAGCCAGTACCGCTATCGCGGCCTGATGCAGACCAACAACAAGCCCGCGGTCCAGGGCGGCTTCGACCTGACCCACGCCAGCGGCTTCTATCTGGGTAACTGGAACTCCAGCATAAGCTGGCTGAACGACAGCGACAGCGACGTCTCCGCCCCCGTGGAAATGGACTTCTACGGCGGCTACAAAGGCAATATCGCGGACGGCATGCCGGTGGACCTGGGTGTCCTGCGTTACTACTATCCGGGCGACTATCCGTCCGGCTACACCAGCCCGGACACCACCGAGCTGTACGCCGGCGTCGGCTACGGCCCGGTGATGTTCAAGTATTCCATCGCCATGACCAATCTGTTCGGCTTCGCCGACAGCCGTTACAGCCAGTATTTCGACCTGTCCGGCAATTTCGACACCGGCGTCTGGGGGCTGACCGTCAACGCCCACATCGGCCGCCAGAACGTGCGCAACGTCGACAACGGCTCCTACACCGATTGGAAGGTGGGCCTGACGAAGGACTTCGGCCATGGCCTGGCGATATCCCTGGCCTATCTCGACACCAACGCCGACCGCGCCGTCTACACCAATACGCGCGGCCGCGACATGGGCCGCGCCACCGGCCTGCTGTCCGTGACCAAGACGTTCTGAACACCGGCGGGCGTTGACGCGATTTTTACGCGCCCCGCCCGAATTTATCGGCAGGATTTACAGCGGGATTCCTATAGTGGAATCGTCATCCACCAACCCGATACGCGGATCGCCGCAAGCGGCGTCTTCGTCCCCCCTGCCATGATTCCCCGACTGGATCGCCGCCTCGACCGTACGCCCCAACAGCCTCCTGCCCCGCGCGCGGTGTCCCAAGCGCAAACCGTCGCGCTGACCGTCAGGATAGACACGTTGGACGCCCTGAACGTGCGGCTGGCGCTGCACCGCGAACTGGGCGGCCGCATCGGCGTCTACCTGCTGGCGGTGGACCATGCCCATGCGCGCAGCACGCTGCAGCTTCAATGCGCGCGCGGCGAACTGGACGCGCTGATGCTTGCCGTCATGCGCGGCCTGCCCCGGGCGGAATTCGGCCCGGTGCGCCCCGCCCTTGCCATCACGGAGCGATAAGCCATGGACATGCCGGCCAAGACGGGTTTCTCAGGCATCTGGCTGCCGATGGTGACGCCGATGCGCGGCGGATATGTGGACCTGGACGCCGCGCAGGCGCTGGCCCGCTACTACCGCAACGCCGGTATCGCCGGGCTGGTGCTGTTCGGTTCCACCGGCGAAGGCAATCTGTTGGCAATGCCCGAGAAGATCGACATGATCGAAGCCATCGCCAGTGACCCGGATGCGCTGCCGCTGGTGTTTGGCGCGGGCGGCGTGGACACGCGCGGCGTCGCGGCGGCGATCCGCCGCCTGGACAAGTACGCGCCCGCCGGCTACCTGGTGCCTCCGCCCTACTACCTGAGCCCTTCGCAAGCCGGCATCCTGTGGCACTACCGGCAGATCGCCTGGGCCACCGAACGTCCCATCATCCTGTACAACATCCCCAAGCGCGCCGGCGTAGCGATGACGGTGGAAACCATGGAGACGCTGGCCGCGCTGCCCAACTTCGGCGCGGTGAAGGAATGCAATCCATCGCTGCTGGCCACGCTGAACGCGCGCGGCACGCTGGACGCGCTATGCGGCGAAGACCTGGCGCTGCTGGACCACTTCCTGGCCGGCGGCCTGGGGGCCATTCCGGCTGCCGCCCACCTCTATCCAGAGCGCTTTGTCGAAGTCATGCAGCTTGCGCGCGATGGCCACGCGGAGGCGGCCCGAGAAATGTTCGAACCCCTGCGCGGCCTGGCGCGGCTGCTGTTCAGTGAACCCAATCCCGCGCCGATCAAGCGCGCGCTGGCCATGCAGGGACTCATCGCCGACGAATTGCGCATGCCGATGATGCCCGCCAGCCGCGAGCTCGGACCGCGGCTGCAGCGCGCCATGAGCATGGTCCAGGGATCGGCCAGCCGGCTGCAGACCGCCTGAGGGAGCTCCGCGCGCTGGCTCAGCCCCGGCGCGCGGGAAGGTCCGCGCCGCCTGGCCGCGCCGTGGTCAGCGCAATCAGCGCCACCACGATCAGCGAATACGTAGGCACGCTGCGCATGTTGCGGAACATCATTTCGGTCAGGCTGAATGCAAAGTAGCCCAGGCAGAACAACAACCCCAATTGCGCGCCCACCCTGATGACCCGGTCATTGCTGGCAAGCCTGCGGAAGAACACGAACGCCGGCAGCAGGTACAGCATCAGGACGCTGACCAGCCCCAGCACGCCGTATCCAGCCATTGCCGCGAGCATGTCATTGTGGGGTTCGCCATAGCCCTTGACGACTTCGGCGGACACGACGCCCTGCTTCTCCAGCAGCGCCAGTTCGCTGCGGAAATTGCTGGGTCCCACGCCCAGCACGGGACTCTTCTGGAACATCTTGACGGCCGCATGCCACAACTGCAGGCGGATGCCCAAGGAGGTATCGCGATCCGCCGATGTAGCGAAGTTCTGGACGTCAGCGGTGATACCCTGCATCCGGCTGCTGTAGTTCCAGATGACCGTGGCGCTTATAGCCAGCGCCACGACCAGTCCCGACGCGCAGTAAACCAGCTGCCGGCGGCTCCAGTGACGCAGGCCTAACAGGCAGACCAGGGCGAAGATGGGCAACAGCATCCAGCTGCTGCGCGTCTCCGACACCCAGGTCGCGTAGATGCTCAGCAATGCGACCAGCACCTTCAGGCCGGCCTCGGCGCGCGGCCAGCGCGTGCTGGGTCCCCAGCCTATCGTCAATAGTGACATCATGCCCAGCAGCAGCGTCATATTGGCGAAAGCCACGGCGTTGTAGCGTCCGCCAATGTCGACCACCGCGCTGCGGTCCAGCGTCTTCATGGTGATGATCAGCATGAGCGCCCCCGCGAGCGCGCCCGCCAGAATGGTCCACTGGATCTGCTTGAGCCAATGCTGAGGCGCTCTGAGCAACACCCAGAGCACGGGCACGGCCAGTGCGAAGCGCAGCAGTTTTTCGACTTCGGAACTGCTCCACCCGCCTCGCACGGCTGACGTGACGAACATGCAGGCCAGGGGCAGAAGCAGCGCCAGCGCGACGGGCCACAAGGCCCGGAAATCCATGGGTTCATAGCGCCGGATTGCGTTGGCCGCCAGCGCGACCAGCGCGATCAACCCGGTCAGGTAGACAATGGCTGGCCCGCCGACAGCGCTGGTCAAGGCCAGCGCGGGAACCAGAAGCACAAGCCATACCGTCAAAGATACGTACAGTCGGGGCACAACTCTCAACCTGAAAAGGACAACGGAAGCGCAACGCGCATCATGCTGATTGATTGGACAAAACCCGCCAGCCATGACGGCGGGCGGGTTTCGCAGGACGCGTGGAAAGAACCGCGGCTTACATGTTTTCGATCATTACCTGGCCAAAACCCGAGCACGACACCTGGGTCGCGCCTTCGAGGAGGCGCGCGAAATCATACGTGACCTTCTTGGACAGGATGGATTTCTCCATGCTGGAGATGATCAGGTCGGCAGCCTCGGTCCAGCCCATGTGGCGCAGCATCATTTCAGCTGACAGGATCTCGGAACCGGGGTTCACGTAGTCCTTGCCGGCATATTTCGGCGCCGTGCCGTGGGTGGCTTCGAACATGGCGACGGAATCCGACAGGTTCGCGCCCGGGGCGATGCCGATACCGCCCACCTGCGCGGCCAGCGCATCCGAGATGTAGTCGCCATTGAGGTTCAGCGTGGCGATCACGTCGTATTCGGCCGGGCGCAACAGGATCTGCTGCAGGAAGGCGTCGGCGATCACATCCTTCACGATGATCTCGCGGCCGGTCTTGGGGTTCTTGAACTTGCACCACGGGCCGCCGTCGATCAGTTGGGCGCCGAATTCCTTTTGCAGAAGCTCGTAGCCCCAGTCACGGAAGCCGCCTTCCGTGAACTTCATGATGTTGCCCTTGTGCACCAGCGTCAGCGACGAGCGGTCGTTGTCGATGACGTATTGGGCCGCCTTGCGCACCAGGCGCTCGGTGCCTTCGCGCGACACGGGCTTGATGCCGATGGACGAGGTGTTGGGGAAGCGGATCTTCTTCACGCCGAGCTTGGTCTGCAGGAACTGGATCAGTTCCTTGGCCTGCTCGCTTTCGGCCATGTATTCGATGCCGGCGTAGATGTCTTCCGAGTTCTCGCGGAAGATCACCATATTGGTCTTCTCGGGTTCGCGCACCGGGGACGGCACGCCCTTGAAGTACGCCACGGGGCGCAGGCACACGTACAGGTCGAGTTGCTGGCGCAGCGCCACGTTCAACGAACGGATGCCGCCGCCCACCGGCGTGGTCAGCGGGCCCTTGATGGAAACCACGTAGTCTTTGACGACTTCCAGGGTCTCGTCGGGCAGCCACACGTCCGGGCCGTAGACCTTGGTGGCCTTCTCGCCGGCGTAAACCTCCATCCAGTGGATCTTGCGCTTGCCGCCGTAGGCCTTCTGCACCGCCGCGTCGACGACCTTGATCATCACTGGCGTGATGTCGGCGCCCGTGCCATCACCCTCGATGAACGGAACGATGGGCTGTTCAGGCACATTCAGCGAAAAATCGGCGTTGACCGTGATCTTCTGGCCGCCAGCGGGAACCTTGATATGTTGGTAGGACATGAATGCTCCATTTGCTCCGGGTGGTTATTCTGCGCGCGCCGGCATCGGAAAGCGTCCGATTCCGCGGGTAATTCCGCCCCCGCGAACCGCATACCGGATGGCGGATAGCAACCAATTCTATATCGCAAAGCGGCAGGCGGAACTGGCGGTCCGCCCGGGGCGGTAAAATAATGCGTCTACAGCCCGCTTTCCGTCCCCCGCAGATGTTCAATCCTTCCCGCGACCAAGTCCGCGAATTTTTCATCGATACCTGGCGCAAACACCGCGCCAACGAGGTGCTGACGCCGCTCGAAGCCATCGCGCTCGACTGGATCATCGAGCATCCCGAATACCACGGCGACCTCGAAAGCCCCGACGCCATGACGGCCGAATACGCGGTCGAAAAAGGACGCACCAATCCGTTTCTGCACCTGTCCATGCATCTGGCCATTGCGGAGCAGCTTTCCATCGACCATCCGCCCGGCATCCGTCTGGCTTACCAGCAACTGACTGCCCGCTCCGACGCCCACCATGCGGCGCACGAAATCATGGAGTGCCTGGGCCAGGTCGTCTGGGAGGCCCAACGGCTGGGCACGCCGCTGGACAGCGACACCTACATCGACCTGATCCGCCGGCGGGCCAGCCTTTGACCCAATAAAAAAAACCCTCGGCGATCAACCGAGGGTTTTTTTGTGCGGATCGCGTGTCCGGGCCGTGGGCCCGGGTACGCTTATTTGCGCACGCCCAGGTCGCTGGGCAGCGACGAGAGCCAGGCGGACACATTGGAGATGTCCTGGTCGGACAACTGCGTGGCGAAGGCGCCCATGATGGGATTCTTGCGCACATTGGCGGTGGCCGCGCTGCCGGAGGCGCCGCGCTTGTAGGCCTTCAGGGCATGGGCCAGGTAGTCGGCGTGCTGCCCCGCCAGCGTGGGATAGGATGGATCCACCGCCGTCTTGGCGTCGGCGCCGTGGCACGACGCGCAATTGAATTTATCGAAAACGGCCTTGCCGGCCGCCAGGTCCTGCGCCTGGGCTGCGGCGCCCGAGATGGCCAGGGTCGCGCCCGCGAGGGCAAGCATCGTGCGATTCATGGTGTTGCCCCCTTATTTGAGATTCGAGTAGTACGCGGCCAGGTCGGCGATGTCCTGATCGGACAAACTGCCGGCGATGGCGTCCATCGTGGGATGGCTGCGCGCGCCTTTCTTGTACTCGTTGAGGGCGGTTTCGATGTATTTGGCGTTTTGGCCGGCAATCATCGGAACATGGTACAGCTCGGGAAACGTCGCCTTGTAGCCTTCGATGCCGTGGCAACCGATGCACATGGAAACCTTGTCGCGGGCATTCTGGATATTACCGACCGGCGCTGCGTCCGCAGCGAAAGCCTGGCCGGCGATCGCACAGGATGCCATGGCGGCCAACACGGAAACCGTGCACTTCAGAGAGGTTCGCAACTTCATTGGAATGACTCTTCTTGGTATGGCTAAGGACTAGGGCCTGCTCACACGAAAAGGCCCTCGGCAAACACGTTGCGGGTCGAACCCAAAGCAAAACCGCCTGATTGTACGATAATTGCTCAGGATTAATACCTTACGATGGTATTGATTGCCATCAAACCACGGAAGCCCTCAAACATGTCCGCAGCCCAGACCGCCTCCTCCGCCAAGCCAGTCCGCTTCGACGGGACCGACAGCTACGTCGCCACCGACGACCTGAAGCTTGCCGTCAACGCGGCGCTCACCCTGGAGCGCCCGCTGCTGATCAAGGGCGAGCCCGGCACCGGCAAGACCATGCTGGCCGAGGAAGTCGCCCGCGCGCTGGGCCGGCCGCTGCTGCAATGGCACATCAAATCCACGACCAAGGCGCATCAGGGCCTGTACGAGTACGACGCGGTGTCGCGCCTGCGGGATTCCCAACTGGGCGACGAAAAAGTCCGCGACATCCGCAACTACATCGTGCAAGGGACGCTGTGGCAGGCTTTCCAGGCCCAGGAGCCGGTGGTGCTGCTGATCGACGAGATCGACAAGGCCGACATCGAATTTCCCAACGACCTGCTGCGCGAACTGGACCGCATGGAATTCCATGTCTATGAAACGCGCGAGACCATCGCCGCCCGCCACCGCCCGCTGGTTATCATCACGTCCAACAACGAAAAAGACCTGCCGGACGCCTTCCTGCGCCGCTGCTTCTTCCACTACATCCGCTTCCCGGACCGCGACACGATGCGCGACATCGTGGCCGTCCACTATCCCCACCTGAAGCAGGACGTGCTGCGCGCGGCGCTGGATACCTTCTTCGCGCTGCGCGATGCGCCGGGGCTGAAGAAAAAGCCGTCCACGTCCGAACTGCTGGACTGGCTGCGGCTGCTGCTCGCCGAAGACGCCACCGCCGCCCAGATCGACGCGCACACGGCGACTGCGGTGCCGCTGATGGCCGGCGCGCTGCTGAAGAACGAACAGGACGTGCATCTGCTGGAGCGCCTGGCGGCCATGACGCGCGGCAGCCAGCGCCGCTGATCCCGCACCCACCGGCGGCCCGCACATGCTGATCGACTTCTTCTACCACCTCAGGGCGCACAAGCTCCCGGTCTCGGTCAAGGAATACCTGACGCTGGTGGACGCCCTGCGCCAGGATCTGATGTCTCCCACCCTGGACGAGTTCTATTTCCTGGCGCGCGCCACGCTCGTCAAGGACGAGTCCCTGTACGACCGCTACGACAAAGCCTTCGGCGCCTATTACAAGGGCATCGAAGCCGCCCTGCCCGCGGGCAAGGAGATCCCGCTGGACTGGCTGATCAAGCAGTTCGAAAAAAGCCTGTCTCCCGAGGACAAGGCCGCCATCGAAAAGCACGGCTGGGACAAGCTCATGGAGCTCTTCAAAGAACGCATGGAAGAGCAGAAAGAGCGCCATGCCGGCGGCAGCAAATGGATCGGCACCGGCGGCACCTCGCCGTTCGGCAACGGCGGCTACCATCCCGAAGGCATACGCGTGGGCGGCGCATCGGCCGGCAACCGCACGGCTGTCAAGGTCTGGGACATGCGCCAGTTCAAGGACTACGACGATCAGGTCGAACTGGGCACGCGCAACTTCAAGGTCGCGCTGCGCCGGCTGCGGCGCTTTGCCCGCCAGGGCGCGGAACTGGAACTGGACCTGGACGACACCATCGCCAGCACCGCCCGCAACGCGGGCCACCTGGACCTGCGCATGGTCCCCGAACGCCACAATACGGTGAAGGTGCTGATGCTGCTGGACGTGGGCGGCAGCATGGACGATCACATCGGCCGGGTCGAAGAATTGTTTTCGGCGGCCCGCAGCGAATTCCGCAACCTGGAAGTCTATTACTTCCACAATTGCCCCTACGAAAGCCTGTGGCAAAGCAACCGCCGCCGCCAGAACGAACGCTTCGACACCTGGGACGTGCTGCGCAAGTACAACCCGGACTGGCGTCTGATCATCGTCGGCGACGCCACCATGAGCCCCTACGAGATCCTGCAGCCCGGCGGCTCCGTCGAACACTACAACAAGGAGCCCGGCGCCGAATGGATGCGCCGGCTGCTGGACGCCTGGCCGAAATCGGTCTGGCTCAATCCGGAGCCCACGGCCTCGTGGCAATACCGCCAGTCCATCGCGCTGATGCGCGACATCATGCAGGACCGCATGTACCCCGTGACCGTCGCGGGCCTGGAACAGGCCATGCGGATGCTGTCCAAATAAGACGCTACGGCCTGTCCGGGCGCTCCGGCCCGGCTCAGCCGTCCACAGGTTTTTCTGGGGTGTCCAGCGTCAGCTGGTAGAACGCCAGGTCCAGCCAGCGTCCGAACTTGAATCCGGCTTCACGGATCGTGCCGGCGTGCTTGAAGCCCAATTTCTCGTGCAGCCGGATGCTGCCTTCGTTCGAGGCGTCGATCCCGCCGACCAGCACATGCACCTGCCCGGCGCGGGCGCGCTCGATCAGCGCGCGCATCAGGACCAGCCCCAATCCCTGGCCGCGAAAGCGCGCATCCACGTATACGGAATGCTCCACCGAATACTTGAAGGCCGGCCAGGCGCGGAACGTGCCGTAGCTGGCGAAAGCCATCAGCTCGCCGGCCTCGTTCTCGATGCCCACCACCGGAAAGCCGCCCTGCTGCTTGGTTTGAAACCACGCAACCATGGCCTCGGGCGGCCGCGGCTTGTAGTCGTACAGCGCGGTGGACGTGGCGATGGCTTCATTGAAAATGGCCAGGATCTGGTCGGCATGACGCTCATGCGTGCAATCGACCAGCGTGGTGCCTTGCGGGGCGCGAAGATCAGCGTGCGTGTTCATGCCCAAATTTTAGCCAGCCACTTGGCCGCGCGTAACAGGTCCAGCCAAAAAAAAACCGGCGAATCCGCCGGTTCAGTGAGGTGCTGCCGCTTCTGGCCACTCTTAGGCGGCGCGGCTCTCCACAGATCGGTGGGCGTGATTCGCGATGTCACGCAGGCCCGGGCACTGGCGCCAGGACAGTTCGTCGGCGTCCATGTCCAGATCGAACAGATCATGGGCGGCGGGCCATGGATGGCTGCGGGCCGCCGCACCTTCCATTTCCAGCACATGACCGGCGAATCCGCGCGGCGATCCTCCGCACTCAGCGAAATACCGTTGTGTGTTCAAGTCCACCACATACGTGGTCATGTCGTGGGTCAGTATGGCCACGAATTGGCCGTCATCACTGGCATAGGCGTACTGAAACTGTCCTTTGATGCCGGCGCCGCTCAGGGCGCTGCCTGTCAATTGGGACAAAGCACGCGTGACGATCTCGGTCAGCATGGGTCGTTCCTCCGAAGAATGCGCCGGCAGGATGCCGGCGGCGAAGGCGCGAACGACAAGCACCGGCACCGCGCATGCAGCGGCGTCAGGCGTTGGACGGGAAGCCGGTAGACGGCTGTCGCGCATCCCGTCGGCAACAGCTACTACTTGTCCAAAAGCTTACACCCGCAAGCAGCCGGACCCCAAATCGGCCCCGCATTCCCGGGACGCTGCACCGCAACATCGTGGAAGGACCAGGCCTTCCTGCCGTTAAGCCGCCGCAACGGGCGTGCCATCTGCGTTTCCGTCACCATTTCTTTGCCGGATCCAGCCATCGCGGCTCATTCTGTACAGCACATGCGCGCGCAGCGGGCTTTCCTTGGGTACCGCCGGATGGTCGAAGAGGTCCGGGTCGGCACGCATGCCCAGGCGGTCCATCACGGCCCGCGAGCGCTGGTTGCCCACCGCCGTGAACGCGACGATCAGGGGCAGGCCGACCTGCTCGAAACCCACCCGCAAGGCCGCCTCGGCGGCCTCGCTGGCATACCCCCGGCCCCAATAGGGCTGCGCCAGGCGCCAGCCGATCTCGACGCCAGGGGAAAACGGCAGGGCGGGCGCCAGCGGCTTGATCCCCACGAAACCGATGAAAGGCGCGACGCCAGGGGCCTCCACGGCCCAGAAACCCCAGCCATGCTCATCGATGCCCGCGGCCAGCCTGTCGGCCAGCGCATCGCTCTCGGCGGCAGTAAGAGGCAGCAGGTACTTCGTCACGCGCGGGTCGCCGTTCAGCGCCGCGAAAGGTTTTCGGTCGGCGGCAAGCCATTGCCGCAGCACCAGGCGCGGGGTTTCAACTTCCATGGATAGAGACATAACGGGCTTCCTTTGCCTGCTGGCCGGCGCCAAGGCTCCGCCGCGGGCGCTGGCGCCGCGCATGGCCCGCCTGAACCATTGCCAACGTATACACTCCAACGGATTCTGCCATGCCTAAGGAATTGTCCGCCATGCGCTTGTCCCTGTCGAAGCTGCCGCGCCCGCTGAGCGTGCTGCTGTTCTCCTCATTCCTGGCCTTTCAGGCCGGAGCCGCCAGCCTGCCAGCCGGCGTCTCGGAGGCCGCCTCGATCGAAGGCATCACCGAATACCGCCTGGCCAATGGCCTGAGAGTGCTGCTGGTTCCCGACGAATCCAAGCCCTCCACCACAGTCAACATGACGTACCTGGTGGGCTCCCGCAATGAAAACTACGGCCAGACGGGCATGGCCCACCTGCTCGAGCACATGCTGTTCAAGGGCACGTCCACGACCCGCAACGCCATGGGCGAGTTCTCGCGGCGCGGCCTGCAGGCCAATGGCTCGACGTCCAGCGACCGCACCAACTATTTCGCGAGTTTCGCGGCCAACCCCGAGACGCTGAAGTGGTATCTGGGCTGGCAAGCCGACGCCATGGTGAACTCCCTGATCGCCAAGGAGGACCTGGATTCGGAAATGACCGTGGTCCGCAACGAGATGGAAAGCGGTGAAAACAGCCCTTTCCGCATCCTCATGCAGAAGATGCAATCGGCGGCCTTCCAGTGGCACAGCTACGGCAAGAACACGATTGGCGCCCGCTCCGATGTCGAGAACGTGGACATCGGCCAGTTGCGCGCCTTCTACCACGAGTACTACCAGCCGGATAATGCCGTGCTGATCGTGGCGGGCAAATTCGATCCGCAGGCCACCCTGGCGGATATCGAGGCCACGCTGGGCAAGCTGCCCAAGCCGGACCGCAAGCTGCCGCCCGAGTACACGGTGGAACCCGTGCAGGACGGCGAGCGCTCGGTGACGCTGCGCCGCGCCGGCGGCACGCCGCTGGTCGCGGCGATGTACCACATCCCCGCAGGCGGCAGCCCTGACTTCGTGCCCTTCGACCTGGCCACCACGATCCTGGCCGATACGCCGTCGGGCCGCCTCTACCACGCGCTGGTCCCGACGAAGCTCGCTTCGGGCGTGTTCGGCTTCACGATGGAAAACCTGGACCCGGGCCTGGCGATGTTTGCCGCCCAACTGCCGCCCGGCAAGAGCCTGGACGCCGCCATGAAGGCGCTGACCGGCACGCTGGAATCGCTGGACAAGAAGCCCTTCACCCAGCAAGAGCTTGACCGCGCGCGCAGCAAGTGGCTGACCTCATGGGAACAGACCTATAGCGATCCCGAACAAGTCGGCGTGGCGCTGTCCGAAGCCATCGCCGCCGGCGATTGGCGCCTGTTCTTCCTGCAGCGCGACCGGGCCCGCCAGGCTTCGCTTGCCGAGGTGCAAAAGGCCGCCACGGCCTATCTGGTGCAAAGCAACCGCATCGAAGGCCGCTATATCCCGACGGAAAAGCCGGTGCGGGCGCCGCAGGCGCAGCGCACGGACCTGACGGCGGTCTTCAAGGACTACAAGGGCGATCCGGACTTCAAGGCGGCATCGGCGTTTGATCCCACGCCGGAAAATATCGATAAGCTCACTCAGCGCAAGAAGCTTGACCTGCCCAATGGGACGGTCGAACTGGCGCTGCTGCCCAAGGCGACGCGCGGCGGCCGTGTGCAGGCACAGATGCTGGTCCAGTTCGGCAATGAAAAGGATCTGCTCGGCCAGCGCGTGAATTCCAGCGCCGCGGCCGACCTGCTGCTGCGCGGCACCGCCAAGCTGTCACGCCAGGATATCCAGGACCGCCTGGACAAGCTGCAGGCCGAACTGGGCTTCAGCGGCGGCGGCGCCACGCTCAAGGTCGCGATGTCGACCAAGGGCGAGAACCTGCCGGAGCTGACCGCCCTGGCGCTGGAGATCATCCGCAGCGCCAACTTCCCTAAGGAACAGCTCGAGGAATACCAGCGCCAGCTTGAAACGTCGATTCAGAACGCCATGACCGAACCCTCGGCCCTGGCCGGACGCGCCCTGGCCCGCCAGGACAATCCGTGGCCGGTCGACGACCTGCGCTACGTGCCGACGTTCGAGGAATCGCTGGCCGGCGTGCGCGCGCTGAACCGCGATGCCCTGGCCAAGTTCCACGCCAAGTTCTATGGCGCGGGCAATATCGAGTTTTCCGCCGTCGGCGATTTCGAGCCGGAGGCCGTGGAAAAGGCGATCCGGACTGGCCTGGCCGGCTGGAAGCAGGCGCCTGCCTACACGCGGGTTCCCAACCCGTATCGCGACATCCCGGCCAAGCAGTTCGACATCGACACGCCCGACAAGGCCAATGCCTTTTATCTGTCGCGCATGCCTTTGAAGCTGCAGGACACGGACGCGGACTACGCGGCGCTGTACCTGGGCAATTATCTCTTCGGCGCGTCGGAGACCTCGCGCTTGTGGAATCGCGTGCGCGAGACCGAGGGCCTTTCCTACAACGTGCGCAGTTCGCTGTCGGTGTCGTCGTTCGAGCCCACGGCAAGCTGGAGCATGTATGCGATCTACGCGCCTCAGAACCGCGAGCGCCTGGAGAAGGCCGTCAATGAGGAACTGTCCCGTGTGCTGAAGGACGGTTTTTCGGACAAGGAGATCTCTGAAGGGATCACGGCGCTGCTCAATTACCGCAATCTGGCCCGCGCCCAGGACGATATCCTGGCCAGCACCTGGCTGGATTACCTGCAGCGCGGCCGCACGTTCGCATGGTCGGCCGAGATGGACAAGAAGATCTCCGCGCTGACGCCCGAGGCGGTCAACGCCGCGCTGCGCAAGTATCTGCGCCCGGAGGGCTTCAGCACGGCGGTGGCGGGCGACTTCAAGAAGAAAGCCACGCCTTGATCGGTCATTCCACTGGACAAACCCCTGCTTAGGCAGGGGTTTTTTTTGGATAAACCGACGATTTCTGGGGCGTTGCTTCCGGGAGTTCGGCTATAACCTTGCCATTGGTGGGGAAAATTTGAACAAATTCAACGATTACTCGGTTATTTGGAAAGATGTTTTCAAGAAATACGGGTTTATCCCAGGTTGGATGGCGCGCACAATTCAGTCATCGGGAACAAACAACGAACCACGACGGAGGGCCGCCGGATTCGGTCCCCCACCCAAGACGAATTGGAGGTCTCACAATGAAAACCCTAACCACCACCCTGCTTCTATCCCTGGCACTTGCCGGCGTTGGCGCCCAAGCCGCCGGCGTTGAACAAGCCAAGAGCAGCGCCCAGGTCGCGACCGAGCTGCAACAGGCCAAGACGAGCGGCCAATACACCTTTGGCGAACTGGACTATCCGCCCGCCCTGCCCCAGACCACCAGCCTGAGCTCGCAGCAAGTGCAAGCCGAGTTGCAACAGGCCAAGATCAATGGCCAGTACACGTTCGGTGAACTGCAATACCCGCCCGTCGCGGCAGCTTCGGCCAGCGTCAAGTCGCGCGCCGATGTGCAGGCGGAACTGGCGCAAGCCAAGGCCAGCGGCCAATACACGTTCGGCGAGCTCGAATACCCGCCGATCACCCGGTGAGCTGCTTGCTGTGGCCCGGCCGGCCTCGGGTGGCATCATGGCCTGAGGCCGGTAGTTTCTGGCGACAGCGGCGGTTGATGTAGCAGTGAAGTGCTGTAGTTGAAGTTGCTGGTTGAAGTTGCTGTAGTTGAAGTTGAAGTTGCAGTTGCTGTACCGGAAGTTGCTGTACCGGAAGTTGCTGTACCGGAAGTTGCTGTACGTGAAGTTGCTGTAGCAGTGGCAGTAGCAGTGGCAGTGGCAGTGGCAGTAGCAGTAGCAGTAGCAGTAGCAGTAGCAGTAGCAGTAGCAGTAGCAGTGAGACCGCGGCGAGAGCCGCGGTTTCTTTTTTTGGGCGGGAGTTTGGTTCTTTAGGCGCCTGGCGTGGCTGGGGCCCCGGTGCGCGGGGCAACGATCGCGGTCCGGAGCCTACGCTCCGGACTGCCCCTGCCTCATCCTCGTCCAGGCCTCCGGCCTTCCCTACGGATTCCGTCGGGCTTATCGACGCCCCGCGCACCGGGGCCCCAGCCACGCCAGGCTCGCGCTTTTGGAATCGCCTCGGACGCGGGGACGGGCGGTTTGCTTGGCGTTTTTGCCGCCAGTTGGCGAAGAGAGGAGAAGTTTGCGAGGCCCGCCCGGCGCCGGCCGCGCGGGCGGCCTTGCCGGGCTTACGCGATGTCTTGCGTCGGAGGGGTGACGCTGCGCGTTTAGGCGGATGCTGGATTTCAGGGCTCTGTGGTTGTGTGTTGCGTAGCTGCTCAATGCGTTGCAGCCTGCTCCGTTTGCTGTTCGATGCACTGCCGTGCCATGCGTCGCGGTCCGATCCGTCTATGGTTTGAGACCCCGGCGCGCGATGTCTTGCGTCGGAGGGGTGACGCTGCGCGCGTATGGGGACTGGGCGTGAAACAAAAAAAAGCCGCGGCTTTCGTCGCGGCTTTTTTGTGGGTCCGGGGATTCAGCTGAAGAATTCCTTGACGCGGTCGGTCCAGGACTTGCTTTGCGGCGAGTGGCGGTCGCCGCCGTCGTTCAGCGAGGTCTCGAACTGGCGCAGGATGTTCTTCTGGTCCTCGCTCAGGCGCACCGGCGTTTCCACCACAACGTGGCAGTACAGGTCGCCCGGATAGCTGCCACGCACGCCGCGGATGCCCTTGCCGCGCAGGCGGAAGGTTTTGCCGGACTGGGTGCCTTCGGGGATCGAGATCTCGGCCTTGCCGCCCAGCGTCGGCACCTGGAGTTCGCCGCCCAATGCCGCCGTAGTGAACGGGATGGTCAGTTCGCAGTGCAGGTCGTCGCCGTCGCGCTGGAAGATCTTGTGCTGCTTGATGTGGATTTCCACATACAGGTCGCCCGGAGGACCACCATTGATGCCCGGCTCGCCATTGCCGCTGGACCGGATGCGCATGCCGTCGTCGATGCCGGCGGGGATTTTGACCTGCAGGGTCTTGTTGCGGCGGATGCGGCCCACGCCGTCGCATGACGGGCACGGGTCGGTGATTTCCTTGCCGTTGCCGTGGCAGGTCGGGCAGGTCTGCTGCACGCTGAAAAAGCCTTGCTGCATACGCACGGCGCCCGAGCCGCCGCAGGTGCGGCAGGTTTTGGGCGAAGTGCCCGCCTTCGCGCCGGAGCCGTGGCAGGTGTCGCAGTTTTCCCAGCTTGGCACGCGGATTTCGGTATCGAAACCGGCGGCAGCCTGTTCCAGCGAAATTTCCAGCGCGTACTTCAGGTCGGCGCCGCGGTATACCTGCGGACCGCCGCCACGACGGCCACCGCCGCCGCCGCCGCCGAATATTTCACCGAAGATGTCGCCGAATGCGTCGGCAAAGCCGCCGCCCATGCCCGCGCCGCCCATGCCGGCGGAGTTGGGATCCACCCCTGCATGGCCATAGCGGTCGTAGGCGCCCCGCTTCTGGTCGTCGCCCAGGACCTCGTAGGCTTCCTTGGCTTCCTTGAACTTCTCTTCGGCTTCTTTGCTGTCCGGATTGCGATCCGGGTGGTACTTCATGGCCAGCTTTCGATAGGCCTTCTTGAGTTCGTCGTCCGAGGCGTTCTTTGCCACGCCAAGGACTTCGTAATAGTCGCGTTTTGCCATGATCCGTGGGCTCGAAACGAGCCTTCTTTTCAGTGCTACAGAATGAGTCCGCCCGGTAGGCGGATTTCTCCGGCTACCGGGCGGCAGAGGCAGGTCAGAGCCCGGCCATTATTGGTCGCGCTTGACTTCCTTGAAGTCGGCGTCGACGACGTTGTCGTCCACCGGCTTCGCGTTGTCGGCCGCCTGTTGCTGGCCGGCGGCTTGCTGCGCCTGCATGTCGGCGTACATTTTCTCGCCCAACTTTTGCGAAGCGGTCGACAAGGTTTCCACCTTGGCGTCGATCGCGGCCTTGTCGCCTTCCTTCAGCGTGTCTTCCAGGTCCTTGATGGCGGCTTCGATGCTTTCCTTTTCGGAGGCTTCGAGCTTGTCGCCATACTCGGTCAGCGACTTGCGGGTGGCATGCACCAGCGCATCGGCCTGGTTGCGCGACTGGGCCAGTTCGGCAACGCGGTGATCTTCCTCGGCGTTGGCCTCGGCATCCTTGACCATGCGCTGGATCTCGTCTTCCGACAGACCCGAGTTGGCCTTGATGGTGATCTTGTTTTCCTTGCCGGTGCCCTTGTCCTTGGCGGACACGTGCAGGATGCCGTTGGCGTCGATGTCGAACGTGACTTCGATCTGCGGCATGCCGCGCGGCGACGGCGGGATTCCTTCGAGGTTGAACTCGCCCAGGGCCTTGTTGCCCGCGGCGATTTCGCGCTCGCCCTGGAACACCTTGATCGTCACGGCCGGCTGGTTGTCGTCGGCGGTAGAGAACGTTTGCGAGAACCGGGTCGGGATCGTGGTGTTCTTCTGGATCATCTTCGTCATCACGCCGCCCAGGGTTTCGATACCCAGGGACAGAGGCGTCACGTCCAGCAGCAGCACGTCCTTGCGGTCGCCCGACAGCACGGAGCCCTGAATGGCGGCGCCAGCGGCGACGGCTTCATCGGGGTTCACGTCCTTGCGCGGATCTTTGCCGAAGAATTCCTTCACCTTTTCCTGGACCTTGGGCATGCGGGTCATGCCGCCGACCAGGATCACGTCGTCGATGTCGGAAACCTTCACGCCGGCGTCCTTGATGGCGACGCGGCAGGGCTCGATCGTGCGTTCGATCAGTTCTTCGACCAGCGCTTCCAGCTTGGCGCGCGTGATCTTCAGGTTCAAGTGCTTCGGACCCGAGGCATCCGCCGTAATGTACGGCAGGTTGATTTCGGTCTGCTGGGTCGAGGACAGTTCGATCTTGGCCTTTTCGGCCGCTTCCTTCAGGCGTTGCAGGGCCAGCACGTCCTTGGACAGATCAACGCCTTGTTCCTTTTTGAACTCGGAGATGATGTAGTCGATGATGCGCTGGTCGAAGTCTTCGCCGCCCAGGAAGGTGTCGCCGTTGGTCGACAGCACTTCGAACTGCTTTTCGCCGTCAACGTCGGCGATTTCGATGATGGACACGTCGAACGTGCCGCCGCCCAGGTCATAGACGGCGATCTTGCGGTCGCCCTTTTCGGTCTTGTCCAGGCCGAACGCCAGCGCCGCGGCGGTGGGTTCGTTGATGATGCGCTTGACTTCCAGACCGGCGATGCGGCCGGCGTCCTTGGTGGCCTGGCGCTGGCTGTCGTTGAAGTAGGCGGGCACGGTGATGACGGCCTCGGTCACTTCTTCGCCCAGGTAGTCCTCGGCGGTCTTCTTCATCTTGCGCAGCACGTCGGCCGACACTTGGGGAGGCGCCATCTTCTTGCCGCGCACTTCCACCCAGGCGTCGCCGTTGTCGGCGCGCGAGATCGTGTAGGGCATCAGGTTGATGTCCTTCTGCACGGCCTTTTCTTCGAACTTGCGGCCGATCAGGCGCTTCACCGCGTACAGGGTGTTGCGCGGATTGGTCACGGCCTGGCGCTTGGCGGGCGCGCCGACCAGGGTCTCGCCATCGTCCATGTAGGCAACGATGGAGGGGGTGGTGCGAGCGCCTTCTGCGTTTTCAATGATTTTGACCTGCCCGCCGTCCATGACAGCCACGCAGCTGTTGGTCGTGCCCAGGTCAATGCCAATAATCTTGCTCATGGTGGGTTACCTTGATTGAATCTATGAAAATAGAGAAAAACTTCTTGTCCCCACATAACTGGGGCTGCCCGCAGGGTTTTTCAAGACGCCTGACTGGAATTTTCAGTAGCGGCGTCCTGCAGGCGCTTGATTGCCGCCGAGAATTGGGGCAATCCGGGCCAGCCGGTGATCCGGCCAAGCCGCTTTCCGGCACGGTACAGCACAAAAGTGGGGACACCATGCAGGGAAAAGCGGCGGCCCAGCGGTTCGTCCGCATAGACATCGGCCTCGAACCACGTCAGGCCGAGTCCCAGCAACGTTTCCTGGTGCAGTAGCGCCGCCTGCTTGAACAGGTTGCAGTTATAGCAATCCTGGCCCCACAGAAATACGCAGCGCAGATCCGATCCCGGCGCCTCGACCACGGCGGCATCGAATTCCGCGGTGTCGACATGACGCATGCCGAACACCTGGAATACCTGAGCCGGGTCGAAACGGGGATCGGTCATGGCTTGCGGGACCGTCAGCCTTGGCCGGCCGACACCACCACCAGCGCCGGACGCAGGGTCCGGTCGGCGATGGCGTAGCCCTTTTGCAGCAGTTGCAGCACGGTATTGGCGGGCTGCTCGCTGGGAATGGACGAAATGGCCTGGTGCAGGTGCGGATCGAACTTGTCGCCCTGCGCCGGCGCGATTTCCTTGAGCAGGTTGCGCTCGAAGGCGGCCGTCAGTTGCTTGAGGGTCACTTCGACGCCTTCGCGCAACGTTTCAACGGTCTGGTCGGGCTGGGCCAGTGCGGCCTCCAGGCTGTCCTTGACCGGAACCAGGCTTTCGGCAAACGACTCGATGCCGAACTTGCGCGCCTTGGACACTTCTTCCTGAGCGCGGCGGCGCACGTTCTCGGCCTCTGCCTTGACGCGCAGAAGCTGGTCGTGCTGCTCGTTGACGGTAGCCTGGGCGGCGTCCAGTTGGGCGCGCAACTCGTTCAGCTCGGCCTGCGCGCCGTCCTGGGCGGCGGGTGCCGCATCGGCGTCCTGGCCGATTTCGGGCGCCTGATCTGCAGGCTCGTGGGGTGCCGTCATGGGGAATCCTCCAAAAAGAATGGCTTTCGCAGTCATGAATGGGGGCCAATACCCCTATTTCAAGCCCGGGTAAGCGAAAATCCCCAAGGACGCCTGGGCCGCCCGCCTGGCGGCGGGCGAACCTCGTTTATTTCTTGTGCGGCTGCGCCGGGGCGACGGGGTCGCTGGCGGGGAAACTCTCTTTCAGCGCCCGGTCCACCTTCCTGTCGTCTTCGTCGGGCTCGGGTTTGATCGCAACCGGGTCGCTCGCGGGGAAGGTGTCGGCCAGGGCCTCGTCCAGGTCGTGCTCGACGCGGTCCTCGTCGACGGGGGTGCTTACCTTCCCCTTCTTTTCCGTCTGGCCAGTCTTGGGATCATGGTGCATGCGCCTTCTCCTTCAAGTCCGTGATGTCGGTGTCCATCCCTGCAAGTTCCGTTCCACCAGGCGGGCAAGCCCCGAGATCCAGGCGGGATCGTCATTGATTGCCGGAATGTAACGGAACTGCTTTCCGCCCGCCTCGATGAAGGCGTCGCGGCATTCCAGGCTGATTTCTTCCAGGGTTTCAAGACAGTCTGCCACAAATCCCGGGCACACCACATCGACCTCGGTCGTCCCGGCGGCGGCAAGCGCCTTGAGCGTGGGTTCAGTATAGGGTTCCAGCCAGCGGGCGGTGCCGAACCGGCTCTGGAAGGTCACCTCGATCTGTTCTCGTGGCAGCGACAGGCGCTGCGACAAGAGCCGCGCGGTCTCCATGCAATCGCGGTAGTAGGGGTCGCCCAGCTCGATGGAATAGCGCGGCAGGCCGTGAAAGCTCATGACCAGCTTCTGGGGCTTGCCATGTTCCTGCCAGTACCGCTCGATGCGGCCAGCCAGCGAGTCCAGGTAGGCGGGTTCTTCGTGGAAGCGCTTGATGAAGCGCATTTCGGGCTGGTCGCGTAGCCGCCCGGCGTGGCGGGTCACCGCGTCCACGACCGTGGCCGTGGTGCTGGCGGCGTACTGCGGGTACAGCGGCACGGTCAGGATACGTTCGCAGCCTTGCTCGCGCAGCCGGGTAAGGGCGCCGGGGATTGACGGGTTGCCATAACGCATTCCCAGTTCCACGACGGCGTCCACGCCGGCCGCCTGCAGGGCGGCGCGAACGCCGTCCGCCTGGCGCTGGCTGTAGACCATCAGCGGAGAGCCCTCTTCCATCCAGACGCCGCCGTAGCGCGGCTCGAGCTTTTTGGGCCGCATCGTCAGCACCAGTCCGTGCAGGATGGGCTTCCAGAGATAGCGCGGAATCTCGATGACGCGAGGATCGGACAGGAACTCGCCCAGGTATTTGCGGATGTCCTTCTTGCCCGGCGTGTCCGGGGTGCCCAGGTTCACCAGAAGCACGCCGACCTTGCCAGGCACGCGCGGCGGGGGATCTTCGTTGAAGGGGTCGTCTTGCTCGGTTTCAGGCAGATAGCGTTCAGGCCAGAGATACTTGAACAGGCGAAGAAACACAAAAACTCCCCTTCCTCCACCAGGAGGATGTAGCTTTGAATGGAACTACTGGTTGTGGCTGAGCGCGTTGGACAACAGACGTGCCGTGATGTCCACGATGGGGATGACGCGCTCGTAGGCCATGCGGGTGGGGCCGATCACGCCCAGGGTGCCCACCACCTTGCCGTCCACGCCGTAGGGCGCGGTGATGACGGAGACTTCTTCCATCGGCACAAGCTGCGAATCGCCGCCGATGTAGATCTGCACGCCCTGCGCGCGGCTGGACACATCCAGCAGTTGCAGCAGGTCGGTTTTCTTTTCGAATAGCGAGAACATCTTGCGCAGCCGGTCCATGTCGGATGCGATGTCGGTCACGTCCAGCAGCTTGCGTTCGCCGGAGATGACCATGGCATCTCCGTCTTCCGCTGCTTCGGCGCTGGCTTCGACGGCGGCCTGCATCAGACGCGAGATGTCTTCGCGCAGCTGGGCAAGTTCGGTCGACAGCGTCTGGCGGACCGCGTTGAACGACTTGCCGGCGAAATGCATGTTGAAGAAGTTGCCGGCTTCCAGCAGTTCGGCCTCGGCGTAATCGCGCTGGACGAAGAGAATGCGGTTCTGGACGTCGCCGTCGGGCGTGACGATGATCAGCAGGACCCGCTTGTCGGACAGGCGGATGAATTCAATCTGGCGGAACACCTGGGCACGCTTGGGCGTCAGCACCACGCCGGCGAACTGCGTCAGGTTGGACAGCAGGGCCGCGGCCGCGTTGACCGCGCGTGTGGGCTCGGCCGCCGAGAGCATCTCGCCCATGTTGTGCGGCTGTAGCTGATAGGACTGCACCGCCAGCAGGGAATCGACGAACATGCGGTAGCCCCGCGGCGTCGGAATGCGGCCGGCGGACGTATGCGGGCTGTGGATCAGCCCCAGCTCTTCCAGATCCGCCATGACGTTGCGGATCGTGGCCGGAGACAAGTCGAAGACTTTCGATAGCGTCCGCGAGCCGACTGGCTGCCCATCGGCGATGTAGCGTTCTATCAACGCTTTCAGTAATGCGCGTGCGCGGTCATCCATAGCAGGTATTTTAGGGAATCTTTTCCAAATAAGGCGATTTTTGTCCCGCAAGCAGATATACGGCCCCATATAATCGGCTAACTGGCCCGTTTTGGGCGGGTTCCCCCGTTCTGGTTTCGCCTTTTCATACGCACGCAGCCATGCATTTTCCTATAGTCGCCCTGATCGGCAGATACCAGGACACCGGCCTGGACACACCGCTGAGAGCACTTGCGCACGCGTTGACGCAGGCGGGCCGGCACGTGCTCATCGATGCAGACACGGCGCGCAATACCGGATTGACCGAGTATCCCGTCGCCACGCTCGAAGAGATCGGCAAGACCGCGTCGCTGGCCGTCGTGATGGGCGGCGACGGCACGGTGCTGGGCGCGGGCCGCCACCTGGCGCCTTATGGCGTGCCGCTCGTGGGGATCAACCACGGACGCCTGGGATTCATCACCGACATCGCCCTGCAGGATTCGCACGCCGCCCTCGCCCGCGTACTGGAAGGCAGCTTCCAGATCGAGGAGCGCATGCTCCTGGAAGGCGGCGTGTGGCGGGGCGATCAGAAGATGTATTCCGCCTCGGCCCTGAACGACGTGGTCCTGAACCGCGCCGGACGCGGCGGCATGATCGAAGTCCGTGTCGAACTGGACGGCGCCTTCATGTATACGCAGCGCGCCGACGGCCTGATCATCGCCACCCCTACCGGTTCCACGGCCTACGCGCTGTCGGCCAATGGCCCCATCCTGCACCCGGGCATGAACGCCATGGTGCTGGTTCCCGTGGCGCCGCAAACGCTGTCGAACCGCCCCATCGTCATTCCAGACACGGGCGTGCTGAACATGACGCTCACGGCCATGGGCCGCGTCGAAGTCGGCGCCAGCGTGCACTTCGACATGCAGACCTGGTCGGACTTGCAACCGGGCGACCGCATCGTCGTGCAGCGCGCGCCCTATACCATCCGCTTCGTGCATCCCGAAGGCTACAGCTTCTTCTCCACCCTGCGCCGCAAGCTGCATTGGAACCTGATGCCCCAAGCCACCGACAACGTAGAGTAGTTAGCGCCCCAACATGCTGCGCACCCTGCACATCCGCGACTTCGTCATCGTCGAACAGACCGAGATCCACTTCGGCCCTGGCTTTACCGTCTTCTCCGGCGAGACCGGCGCAGGCAAGTCCATTCTGGTGGATGCGCTCGCGCTGGCGCTGGGCGAACGCGGCGACGCCAGCATGCTGCGCGAAGGCGCGCCGCGCGCCGACATCACCGCCGTCTTCGACACGCCCAAGACGCTGCACGCGTGGCTGGCCGAACGCGAGATCGACGCCGACGAAGCATTGTCGTTGCGCCGCGTCATCGACGCGCAGGGGCGCAGCCGCGCCTATATCAACGGCACGCCCGCCACCGTGGCGCAGTTGCGGGAACTGGGCGACAGCCTGGTGGACATCCACGGCCAGCACGCGCATCAAAGCCTGATGCGCCCCGACGCGCAGCGCGATCTGCTGGACGCCCACGGCGGCCACGCCGACCTCCGTCACGCCGTCAGCCAGGCCTGGAAGCAATGGCGCGCCCTGGCGCGGCAACTGGAATCCGCGGAAAAAGACGCCGAAAGCCTGGCCACGGAGCGCGACCGCCTGCAATGGCAGGTCCAGGAACTGGATCAACTGGGCCTGGGCCCGGACGAATGGGACTCGCTGCAATCCGAGCACACGCGCCTGTCGCATTCGCAATCGCTGCTGGACGGCGCTTCGCACATCCTGGAAGCGCTGGACGGCGAAGGCGATTCCGCGCATCACCGCGTCACCTCGGCCAACCAGCGCATCCAGCAGATGCTGCGCCACGACCCTGGCCTGCAAGGCGTCTACGATGAACTGGAATCCGCCCGCATCGCCATCAGCGAGGCGGTGTCGGACCTGAACAATTACGTCAGCCGCGTCGACCTCGACCCGAAGCGGCTCGCCGACGTGGAAGCGCGGCTGGGACTGGTATTCGAAACCGCCCGCAAATTCCGCGTCGAACCCGACGCGCTATGCGAATTGCGCGAGTCCCTCCATGCCGAGCTGGCCGCCCTGCAAGCCGCGGGCGACATCGACGCGTTGCGCGCCCAGGCGGCGGCCGCGCAGGCGCAATACGACGCAACGGCTGCCAAGCTGACGGCCGCCCGCCGCAAGATCTCGAAAGACCTGGGCAAGCAGGTCACGCTGGCGATGCAGACGCTGGCCATGCAGGGCGGCAGGTTCGAGCCCACGCTGACGGCGTCCGCGCCGTCCGCGCACGGCAACGAACAGGTGGAATTCCTGGTGGCCGGCCACGCCGGCACCACGCCGCGCCCCCTGGCCAAGGTGGCCTCGGGCGGCGAGCTGTCGCGCATTTCGCTGGCGCTGTCCGTCATCGCCAGCCGGGCGGCGCGCGTACCGGCGCTGATCTTCGACGAGGTCGACAGCGGCGTGGGTGGCGCGGTCGCCGAAGCCGTCGGCAAGCTGCTGCGCGAACTGGGCGAACGCCATCAAGTGTTGTGCGTTACCCACCTGCCTCAGGTCGCCGCATGCGCGAACAACCAGTTCCTGGTCAGCAAGACGGAATCGCGCGGCACGACGCGCTCCAGCATCGAAGAACTGGATGCACCCGCCCGCGTCGAAGAAATCGCCCGGATGCTGGGCGGCATCAAGCTTACCGCCACCACGCGCGAACATGCGCGCGAGATGCTGGAAGGCTTCGGCCGCACCGCCGCATAAGCCGTTCCGGGCATGCGTTGCCGCCCCTGGCGGACACAAAAAACCCCTCCAACAGGAGGGGTTTTTGTTCTTACTGGCCCGCGGCGAGCGCGGCCTCGGACCGACGGTTGCGCGCTACGGCCTTAGCGGCCTTTCATGCAGCTGCCGCAGACGCCATACAGCACCATCGCGTGGCTTTCCAGCGCGAAGGCGTTGTCCTTGGCGATCTTCTGCTGCCGCTTTTCGATTTCCGGGTCCGAGAACTCGACGACCTTGCCGCAGTTGGTGCAGATCAGGTGATCGTGGTGATCGCCGTCATTGAGTTCAAACACGGCCTTGCCGCTGTCGAACTGGCTGCGCGCCAGAATGCCGGCCTGCTCGAACTGCGTCAGGACGCGATAGACGGTGGCCAGGCCGATTTCGACGTTCTCGCCGATCAGGGCGCGGTAGACGTCTTCGGCGCTCAGGTGGCGTTCACCCGATTTGCGGAAAATATCGAGAATCTTCAGGCGAGGAAAAGTCGCCTTCAAACCCATGTTCTTCAATTCGCTTTGGTCGCTCATGGTGTAATCGCTCTCCGTCCGCGTTGGCATGGGCAAGGATAGGGGTCACCGCGAGCCGGCTCACCGAATTCATGCCGCCACGCGGAACTATCCTTATGAAACCTTTATGATAACGGTTTTGTTTGCTTCCAAATAATAGGGGCGCGTAGTGTCCATGATTGCACGTATTCCCTCCCGCTCTCTGAAGACCGGTTTGGTCATTGCCGCCCTGGCCGTCGCCCTGGCGGGCTGCACCTCGAACAAGTGGGGCTTCCCGTACAAGGCGCCCGTCCAGCAAGGGAACTGGATCACGCAGGAACAGGTTGCCCTGCTCCAGCCCGGCATGACCCGCGAGCAGGTGCGCTTTGCCCTGGGCAGCCCCACGCTGACCAGCGTGCTGCACGCCAACCGCTGGGATTATCCGTACTACTTCAAGCCGGGTTACGGCGAAGCGCAGGAACGCAAGTTCACCGTCTGGTTCGAAAATGACCGCCTGACCCGCTGGGAAGGCGACAAGCAGCCCGACCTGCAGCCCTACCAGATCAACACGCCGGATGCCGTCTCCGATGAAAAGGCCGACCAGCGCCTGAACCAGGACGAAGCCCGCCTGAAGGAAGAACAGGGCGAGCAAAAGCGCGACGCCGACGCCCCTGTCAGCCCGCTCAACCAGTACCCGGGCCAGCCCGGCAACGCGCCCCAGCCGCTGCCTTAACACCAAGGATTTCTTATGCGTATTGCGATTGCCGGCGCCAACGGCCGCATGGGCCAGATGCTGATCGAGGCCGTCCTGAAGGCCGATGGCCTGCAACTGGCCGTGGCGCTGGGCAGCAAGGGCTCCAGCGCGCTGGGCCGCGATGCCGGCGCCCCGCTGGGCAAGCAGACCGGCGTGGCCATCACGGATGACCTGGACGCGCTGGCCGGCGCCGACTGCCTGATCGATTTCACCCGCCCCGAGGGCACGCTTGCGCACCTGCAGGCCTGCGTGAAGCATGGTGTGAAGGCCGTCATCGGCACCACCGGCTTCGACGACAATGGCCGCGCCGCGATCGAAGTGGCTGCTCAAAAAACCGCCATCGTATTCGCGCCGAACATGAGCGTGGGCGTCAATGCCACGCTCAAGCTGCTGGACATGGCCGCGCGCATCCTGAACGCCGGCTATGACGTCGAGGTCTTCGAGGCCCACCACCGCAACAAGGTGGATGCGCCGTCTGGCACCGCGCTGAAGATGGGCGAAACCATTGCGTCGGCCTGGGAAGTGGCCCTGCCCGACGTCGCCACCTGGAGCCGCCATGGCGACACGGGCGTGCGCAAGCCCGGCACCATCGGCTTCTCCGTGCTGCGCGGCGGCGATATCGTGGGCGACCATACCGTCTCGTTCTGCGGCATCGGAGAGCGCATCGAAATCTCGCACCGCTCATCCAGCCGCGCCACCTACGCGGAAGGCGCGCTGCGCGCGGCGCGCTTCCTCGAAGGCAAGACCAACGGGCTCTACGACATGCAGTCCGTGCTGGGTTTCTGATTCCCGGCCACATTAAAAAAGGACCCATCGGGGTCCTTTTTTAATGGCTTGCCGCGGCCTTCAGACCACCACGGGTTCCGGCTCCAGGCGCACGCCGTAGCGGTCGGCCACGGCCTGCTGCACCGCCCGCGCCAGGCGCATGATGTCCGCCGCCGTGGCGCCCCCGCGGTTGACCAGCACCAGCGCCTGGCGATCGTGCACAGCGGCCGCGCCCAGCGCCCTGCCCTTCCAGCCGCATTGATCGATCAGCCAACCCGCCGCGAGCTTGTAGCGGCCATCCGGCTGGGCATACGAAATCAGCCCGGGAAAGCGGCCCGCCAGGTCGTCGCGCAGCGCGGCCGGCACGATGGGATTCTTGAAAAAGCTGCCGGCATTGCCGGTGACCGCCGGATCGGGCAGCTTGGTCCGGCGGATGTCGCAGACGGCGTCGAAGACGTCACGCGCGCAAGGCGAACCGGCGGCCAGCCTGGCGTGGCGCTGCAGATCGGGGTAGGCGAGCACGGGCCGCCAGGGGCGGGGCAACAGGAAGCGCACGCTCACGATGACCCAGCGTCCTGGTTCGCCGTGCTTGAACGCGCTGTCGCGGTACGAGAAACGGCAATCCGCCGCCGTCATTTCCACGTAGCGCGCCTGCCGCACATCCCATGCCGTCAGGCTGTGGAACCTTTCTTCAAGCTCGACGCCGTAGGCGCCAATGTTCTGAACCGGCGCGGCGCCGACGGTGCCGGGAATCAGCGCCAGGTTCTCCAGCCCGTCCCAGCCCTGAGCCACGCAGGCCGATACGAAGCCATGCCAGCTTTCGCCACCCGCTGCCTCGACGAGCCACGCGCCGGGCCGGGCTTCGAGCAGGCGCACGCCCTTGAAGGCGACGCGCGCCACCAGCCCCGGCACGCGTTCGGGCAGCACCAGGTTGCTGCCTCCGCCCAGCACGAGCAGGGACGACGCCTGCCCTGCCAACACCGACAAGGCGGGCAATTGCGCGGGAGCGTCCAGCGTGACGAAAGCGTCGGCCTCGGATGCCAACCCCAGCGTATTCAGGGCGGTGAGATCCTGGATGACCGGAGACAAGGAATCGGACGCGAAATCAACGAGCGGATTTGACATGGGTGCTACGGGCTATGCTATAGTTTCTGTCTTCGCTCATTTTACTTGATTGAGTTTTGATTGAGTGTTTGACCCGTTTTTCGACCTTCCCGCGGTTTCCAGCAAATTGGCGGGCAAGCAAAAAATCCAGGCGCAAACAAACTCTTGAAAATCATGCTAGAATGCGCGCCTTCTGATCGATAACCAAGTTGATCCAGAGTGAATAAGAAAACGGGTTCCGGGTGGTTTACGGATCCAATGCGGGAGTAGCTCAGTTGGTAGAGCGCAACCTTGCCAAGGTTGAGGTCGCGAGTTCGAGACTCGTCTCCCGCTCCAAATTTTGAGCGCAGCGTTTTAAAAAATTCTGCGATCGTTGAAACAAGGGCCTCCGGGCCCTTTTTTCATGCCTGCGATTTATGTGGGCAGTCCCAACCGCACAAGCTGCATCGTAAATTTCACGGCAAACCGTGCAAGCCCGCTTCAGCTTGTAGGCAGAAAAAATTAATGTATACTCTCGCCTCGCTGATTGGACAGCCGCCTGGATCTTATCGATACGCGCAAACAAGCTGCCCGAATGGCACGCAGCAAATGGCACGCAGCAAGGCAGTGGAAGTAATGCAGCAGCAATGCGCAAATGCGGGAGTAGCTCAGTTGGTAGAGCGCAACCTTGCCAAGGTTGAGGTCGCGAGTTCGAGACTCGTCTCCCGCTCCAGATTCCGGTCTGCGAGCTTTTTTTAAAAGCCTCGCGCGATTAAAGAAGACGGGCCCGCAGGGGCCTTTTTCTTTGTCGGCCGTGATGAATGGCACGCAGGGCTTTACGGCCAAGCACGAGGCGCGCGCAGGCAACGCGGTCGCTGTGCAAAGCTCTAAAAACCATGTACAATCGCTGTCTTTGGTGAACAGCACCTGTGAACAAAATCACGGATGACTCCATCAAAAGCGAAGTGCAAGTAGTACGAAAGCAGGCAGTACGAAAGCAGGCAGTACGAAAGCAGGCAGTACCCCAAGCGGGAGTAGCTCAGTTGGTAGAGCGCAACCTTGCCAAGGTTGAGGTCGCGAGTTCGAGACTCGTCTCCCGCTCCAAATACAAAGAGGAAGCAACGGCCCACACCGCGCTTCCTTTTTTCTTGCAAGTGCTGGCGCAATGGCAGAGTGGTCATGCAGCGGATTGCAAATCCGTGTACGTCGGTTCGATTCCGGCTTGCGCCTCCAGCATCTTTCCCCTCGCGGTTTTCCTCCGCAGTCTCCCCCAGCATCTCGTTACCCATCCCTACGCCCGGTCAGCCGGATGATTGCTATGGTGACGCCGTTTTCATTGAACGACGACTCCATGCATAACATTTCGGATTCCCTGACTGGCGCAAGCCGCCGTTCCTGTTCTTTGCTGACGCTGTCGGCCGCCGCGCTGATTTCGCTGGCGCCGCTTGCCGCCGAAGCGGGCGACAAGCACCATCACCATCGCCACAAAGGTGGCGAATACAAAGAAAAGTATTGGGATGGCGCCTGCAAGGTCGAGCGCAAATGGAAGCGCAATGGCGACTATAGCGAAAAGCGCAAATGCCGCGACGGGTATGCTTATGGCTACGCGCCGCAACCCGTGGCGGTGCCCATGATGCCGGTGGCGCCCGCCATCGTTATCACCCCCCCTACGATCGTCATCCGCCCCTGAACAATGGATCAATCGGTGAAGGACGCCCTGGCCCGCTGGCCGAATGTGCCGGCGGTGCACGGCTGGCTGTCGCTGGACCCCCGCGGCCGCTGGCGCCTGCACCCGCAAGGCCAGGCGGCCGACGGCGGACCGGGCGAGCCCATCACCAACACGCAGATCCTGGAATTCATTAACCGCAACTACGCGCATGACAAGGCGGGCCGCTGGTTTTTTCAGAACGGCCCGCAACGGGTATTCGTACGCCTGGATGCCGCGCCCTACGTGCTGCGCCTGACGGACGACAGCCGCGCCTTGATCACGCACACGAATGCGGCGGTGGAATCGGTAAGCGGATGGCGGCTGGACGACGAGGGGCAGCTCTATGCCATGACGCCGCTGGGCGTCGGCATCGTGCTGGACCGCGACCTGCCGCCGCTCTTGGAAAAGCTGAAGGCGGAAGGCGGCGCTCCCTTGCTGGATGCGATGGCGGAAGGGACGCCGGGGCAATCCGCGGCGGCCGGGTGGCCCGGCGTCTATGCGGCCGCGCCGCTGCAATCCATCGCCCGGCGGGACGTGCCTCGACACCTGGGATTCGAGCCGAATCCGTCAGCCGATTCCGCCTGAACGCTTTGACGGTATGCGCCGGACAGGCCGCCAGCATCGGCGGGCAGTTCAGCCGCGCCCGCTCTTGACCAGTGCAAACTTGCCGTCGCCCAGCAGGGCCAGGACGGCGGCGGCCACGGTCAGGAAAATCGGATATTCCCAGCCGCCGCCCGCATTGCCGAAGCCCCAGCCGTTGCCGAAGTGCACGGTCGAGGCGACAAAGAGCTGCACCACCGCAATGGCGGCCACCCAGCGGGGCACGATGCCCAGGATCAGCAGCACGCCAGCGCCGACCTCGAAGAACGTGACCGGATAGGCCAGCCAGCCGGCAAACCCGATCTTGGCGAAGAACTGCGCCGTGCCCGGCAGCGTGAAGACGAGCAGCTTGGTCAGGCCGTGGGCCAGGAACATCACACCGAGCGCCACGCGCAGCAACAGCGCGGCATAAGGCGCGGTACGGGTATCAATCATTGCAATCATCCTTGTGCGAAACGCGAATAGCCCAAAACGGGTGGATTCGTCATGGACCGTATTCTTGCGATTCCAAAAACAAAGATAAACATGCAGAATTGCAAATTATTGTTCCCCGATAGGAAACAATCTTGGATACCCACAGCGCCATGCAGACTTACGCCCGGGTCGTGGAACTGGGCTCGTTCGCGGCCGCGGCCGACAAAATGGGGCAGGCCCGTTCCGTGGTCACCCGGCAGATCGCCTATCTGGAGCAGAAATATGGCGTGCGGCTGCTGAACCGCACGACACGCAAGCTCAGCATGACGGACGCCGGCCGCGCCTTCTACGAACGCGTGCGTCCGATCCTGGCCGAGGTCGCGGATCTGGAACTGTCGCTGCAGGCCGAAGGCCAGAAGCCCAGCGGCCGGCTACGCATCAGCGCGCCCGTTTCCTTCGGCATCCTGCACCTGGGGCCGGCCATCGCCGAGTACCTGCAGCGCTATCCGGACGTGGTGATAGACCTGGACCTGAACGATCGCGTGGTGGACCTGGTGGAGGACGGCTACGATGTCGCCGTGCGGATCGGGCCGCAGCTGGATTCCTCGCTGGTGGCCCGGCCGCTGGCGCCCCAGCAACTGCTGGTTTGCGCCGCGCCGTCCTACCTGAAGCGCCACGGCGCGCCGGCCGTGCCCGAAGACCTGAAGCAGCACCGCTGCCTGCACTATGCCTATGCCAGCACGGGCAACGAATGGCATTTCGAAAAAGACGGCGTGACGCACCTGGTGCGCGTGAACGCGGCGCTGCGCGCCAATAATGGCGACGTGCTGCGCACGGCGGCGCTGGCCGGCCACGGCATCATCCTGCAGCCGGAGTTCCTGGTGGGCGACGATATCCGCGCGGGGCGCCTCACGGCGCTGCTTACCGGCTATGCCCATACGCCCATTTCCATGGTTGCCGTCTATCCCCACCGGCGCTTCCTGTCGCCCAAGGTCCGGTCTTTCGTCGAACACCTGGAAGAGCGCTTCGGCAGCCCCTCCCCGGTGGCGCCGGGCCGGCGCGCCACGACCCGCCGCAGCCGTTAGAATCGTACCCATGACCGCCAAATCGCCCATCGAATACTTCCCCGCACCGCGCCGTTCCCATTTCTGCAGCCAATGCGGCTCGCCAGTAAACCGCCGGGTGCCCGAAGGCGACAACCGCGAGCGCGACATCTGCGATCACTGTGGCGCGATCCATTACCAGAATCCGCGGCTGGTGGTCGGCACCGTGCCCGTCTGGGAGAACCGCGTGCTGCTGTGCCGCCGGGCCATCGAGCCGCGCTACAACACCTGGACCCTGCCGGCCGGTTTCATGGAGTTGGGCGAAAGCACGGCACAGGGCGCGGGCCGCGAAACGCTGGAGGAATCCGGCGCCAAGATCCAGCTTGGCGACATCTACACGATCATCGACGTGCCGCAGATCGAACAGGTGCACGTGTTCTACCTGGCCCAGGCGCTGGGCCCCGAGCTGGACCCCGGCCCCGAGAGCCTCGAAGCCCGTTACTACGACGAGTCCGAGATCCCCTGGGACGACCTGGCTTTCCGCACGGTGGCGAGCACGTTGCGCCTGTATTTCGAGGACCGCAAGCGCGGCACGTTCGGCCCTCATCACTACACCCTAGAATCGCACCGTTGAAGCTGCCCTGGCTTGCCGCCGATACCCCATTCCCTCCCGCGGAATTTGCGCTGACGGACCCCGACGGCCTGTTGGCGGCGGGCGCGGACCTGTCTCCCGCGCGGCTCATCCAGGCCTATTCGAACGGCATCTTTCCCTGGTATTCGGAAGGCGAACCCGTCCTGTGGTGGAGCCCCGATCCGCGCATGGTGCTGGCGGTCAAGGACTTCGCGCCGTCGCACTCCCTGCGCAAGCTGCTCAGGCAGATCGCCAGCCACGAACGCGATGCAGCGCCGCGCGTGCTAGTGCGCGTGGACACCGCCTTTGCGCAGGTCATGGCCGCCTGTGCCGCGCCGCGCGACGGCCAGCCCGGGACCTGGATCACGGGCGCCATGCAGGAAGCCTATCGCGCCTGGCATGAGGCCGGTTACGTCCACAGCATCGAAACCTGGATCGACGGCGAACTCGCGGGTGGGCTGTATGGGATCAGCCTGGGGCGCATGTTCTTCGGCGAGTCCATGTTCACGCGCGCGCCCAACGCGTCCAAGATCGCGCTGGCGTATCTGGTGCGCTACCTTGCCGCGCAGGGCGTGGAGTGGATCGATTGCCAGCAGCAGACGCGCCACCTGGCCAGCATGGGCGCCCGCCCCCTGCCCCGGACACGGTTTTTGCAGCACGTGCGCCAGATCACCTTGCTGCCGGGCATTGCGTGGGCGCGCGGCATGCTGGACAGCACCGGCCGCCTGCATCCGGACGCGCCTGCGCGGCCATCGGATCCCGGGTTAAGCGTTAATATGTAGCCACCCCGTCATGGGCTTGCCGCCGTCGTGCGGGATCTCCAATGAGCCAGCTCAAAGAACTCCCCTTCTCCACGCTGCAGTTCTATGCAACCGCCCCTTACCCCTGCAGCTATCTGCCGGGTCGCCAGGCCCGGTCGCAAGTCGCCGCGCCCGGCCATCTGATCAACGCCGGCACGTATTCCCAGCTTGTGGAACAGGGCTTTCGCCGCAGCGGGCTCTTCACCTACCGTCCCCATTGCGACAACTGCCACGCCTGTGTCCCCGTGCGCGTGGATACGGCGGGCTTTGCCCCCAACCGCAGCCAGCGCCGCGCCTGGCGCGATCACCGGCACCTGCAATCCTTCGTGGCGGAACTGGCCTGGTCGCCGGAACACTACCGGCTCTACACCCGTTACCAGCAGGGCCGGCACCCGGGCGGCGGCATGGACGAAGACAGCCGTACCCAATATGCGCAATTCCTGCTCACCAGCCGTGTCAACACCCGGCTGGTGGAATTTCGCGATCCCGAGGGCGTGCTGATGATGGTGTCCATCATCGACGTGCTGGACGACGGGCTGTCTTCGGTCTACACGTTCTATGACCCCGATATCGCCGACGGGCTGGGCACCTACAGCATCGTCTGGCAGATCGAGCAGTGCCGCGCGCTGAACCTGCCCTGGCTGTACCTGGGCTACTGGATCGCCGACAGCCGCAAGATGTCCTATAAGTCGAGCTTCAGGCCGGCCCAGTTCCTGGTCGACGGCGCTTGGGGCGAGCAGCCGGAACCGTCCCCCACCTGATTTTCCCAATGAATGCCCGCCCCACCTCCGGTCCGCCGCGAGGGCGGCGGAATTCGCTCTACAATTCCGCCCCATGTCTATCCTCTTCCACGCCTATCCCCTGGCCCGCCCGGCACTGTTCGCCATGGATGCGGAAACCGCTCACGAAGTGACTTTGTCGAGCCTGCAGCGCGCCTACGAGTGCGGCGCCACGCGCAAGCTCCTGCATGCGCAGCCCAAGGCGCCCTGCACGCTGATGGGGATGCAGCTAGCCAACCCGATCGGGCTGGCGGCGGGGCTGGACAAGAACGGCGCGTACATCGATGCGCTCGGCAACCTGGGTTTCGGCTTCATCGAAGTGGGCACGGTCACGCCGCGCGCGCAGCCCGGCAATCCCAAGCCGCGCATGTTCCGCCTGCCGCGCGCCAATGCGCTGATCAACCGGCTGGGTTTCAACAACCAGGGCCTGGAAGCTTTCCTGGCCAATGTGCAGCGCAGCGAATGGCGCAAGCAGGGCGGCATCCTGGGGCTGAACATCGGCAAGAATGCGGATACGCCGATCGAGCGCGCGGCGGACGACTACCTGATCGGCCTGGAAGGCGTTTATCCCCATGCCGACTACGTGACGGTGAACATCTCGTCGCCCAACACCAAGAACCTGCGGGCGCTGCAAAGCGGCGACGAACTGTCCGCGCTGCTGGGTCAACTGGCGGACAAGCGCCGGGCGCTCGAAGACCAGCACCAGCGCCGGGTGCCGATGGCGGTGAAGATCGCCCCCGACCTGACCGAGGAGCAGATCGACGCCATTGCCGACATCCTGCCGCGCCATGGCATCGACGGCGTCATCGCCACCAACACGACGCTGTCGCGCGAAGCGGTGGCGGGCCAGGCCCACGCGGAAGAAGCCGGCGGACTGTCCGGCGCCCCCGTGCACGAGTTGTCGCTGGCGGTCATCCGCCGCCTGAAACAGAAGCTGGGCGGCAGCCTGGCCATCATCGGCGTGGGCGGTGTGCTGTCGGGCCAGCAGGCCCGCGAAAAGATGGAAGCCGGCGCCGACGCGGTGCAGCTCTATACGGGCCTGATCTATCGCGGCCCCGCCCTGGTGGGCGAGTGCGTGCGAGCCGTGGCGCGCCGCTGAAAGCACCCCGCCACCGGCCAACACGGCCCCGGCGAGCGGGCAAAAAAAAGGGGCCACCCTGTGGGTGGCCCTAATTCCAGCTCTGCTCTGTCACTCAACAGTACTACATTACTGCGACTTGCGCAGCATCGCGCGCCAAAACTTAGGCGGTGCGACGGCTGCGGTTGGCAACCTTGGTGGCTGCGTCGGCGGCATCCGTAGCAGCCTTGAAGGTCGCGTTGGCGGCGGCATTCAGGTTCGATTCGGCGACTTCAGCAGCCTGCTTGGCGGCCTTGGTCATCGAATCGTAAGCGCTGGTCGCGGTGGCCAGCGAAGACTTGATCAGGGCCACGGCGCTTTCGGAGCCGGTCGGGGCGTTCTTCGAGAACTGGTCGACGGCGTCGCTCAGCTGCTGCTGGCTTTCGGCGATCTGTTCTTCGGTCAGCTTGACCAGGCTGCCTTGCACGCCGGCAACGATGTCGTACACATGCTTGGTGTAGGCCATGGCCTTTTCGGCGCCCGGCTGCAGCAGGCCCGAGGCAAATGCCGCGGCTTCCTGCGGGTCTTTAACTTCGGCAGCCAATTGCGACTTCTGGGCGACTTCGTCCAGCGTGGCCTTGACGACCTTCAGATTCAGTTCGACCAGCTTTTCAAAGCCGGCGAAAACGGCCGATTGGGCGGCCACGAAAGTATTGATGCTGGCCTTTTGACGGTCCAGGACTTGTTGCGGAATTGCGCTCATAGAATGCTCCTTCAGGGGTAGCCGGACGCTGTCCGGCAAGTGAGGATGGTTGTCTGCGACGAACTATAGAAACGTGCGCGGAAACTGGTACTACAAGCTACCGCCGGCCCGTTTGATGCACTGCACAATTCACATTCTAGACCGGGCAAAAATCTTGTCAAGCCATTTTTGTGCGGTGCAACAAGTGTTTGCACTTTTCCGGTGCACGCGCCTGCCCGGATTTGATCCTGCTCAATGATTTCCCAGGATCCGGGAAAAACCGGACATGACGCGGTATCAATTCTTTTCTACACTGCTTGCAAGCTGATGACAGACAAATACAAACCAAATATCAGCGTTTGATAACTAAATCGCAGCAAGCAAAACCCTGCAATCGGAGACTTCATGACCCTAATCCCCCGCACGCTTTCGGCCCTGCTCGCGGCCAGCGCCATGCTCGCGGCCGGCGCCGCCCACGCGGAATTTCCGGAACGCCCCATCAACATGGTGGTGCCGTTCGCCGCTGGCGGCCCGACCGACAACGTCGCCCGCTCGCTGGCGGAGGCCATGCGGCCGAGTCTGGGCCAGACGGTCGTGGTTGAAAACAAAGGCGGCGCCGGCGGCACCATCGGGACCACCCAGGTGGCGCGTTCGCAGCCGGATGGCTATTCCATCCTGCTGATGCACGCCGGCTTCTCGACGGCGCCCTCGCTCTACAAGAATCCGGGGTACGACCCCTTCAAGAGCTTCGAGCCCATCGGCCTCGTGGTCGACGTGCCGATGACCATCATCGCGCGCTCCGACTTCCCGCCCAACACCATCCAGGAACTGGCCGAGTACGTCAAAAAGAACAAGGACAAGGTTTCGCTGGCCAACGCCGGCATCGGCGCCGCCAGCCACCTGTGCGGCACGATGCTGGTCGAAGCGCTGGGCGTCCAGCTCCTGACCATCCCCTACAAGGGCACGGCGCCGGCCATGAACGATCTGCTTGGCAAGCAGGTCGACATGATGTGCGACCAGACCACCAACACCACGCAGCAGATCGAGAGCGGCAAGGTGAAGGCCTATGCCGTCACCAGCCTACAGCGCGTCCCCACGCTGCCCAAGCTGCCCACCATGGACGAATCGGGCTACAAGGGCTTCGAAGTGGGCATCTGGCACGGGATGTGGGTGCCGAAGGGCACGCCCAAGCCCGTCGTCGACAAGCTGGTCAAGAGCCTGCAGGCCGGCTTGGCCGACCCCAAGTTCCAGGAACGCATGAAGCTGCTGGGCGCTACCGTGCTGACGTCCGAGGCCAACCCGCAAGCGCTGGAGGCCAAGGTCAAGCAGCAGGTGCCGCAATGGGCCGAGCTCTTCAAGAAAGCCGGCGTGGAACAGCAGTAAGCGCCACCGCCAAGGCCAAGCCCCCGAAAGGGGGCTTTTTTCATGGGCCCGGATCAGGGCCGCAAGGCTTCCGCCGCCATGCCCAGGCCATTGAACCCCGTCGACACCGACGGTTCATAGCCCAGCGCCTCGGAAATGCTGGCCGCGGTGTCAACCAGCGCCTTGATCCAATCGTCCTGCAGGCGTTCCGCCGGCGCCGAAATGGACAGGCCGGCCACCAGCTTGCCCGTGTCGTCGAATATGCCGGCCGCGATGCAGCGCACGCCGAGTTCGAGCTCTTCGTTGTCGCGCGCGTATCCGTGGCGGCGCACCAGCGCCAGCTCGCGTTCCAGGCGGTCCAGGTCGGTCAGGCTGTTGCGCGTATGGCCAGCCAGCCCCGTGCGCAGCGCATAGGCGCGAACCTGGCGCGTATCGCCGGTGGAAAGGAACAGCTTGCCCGTGGAGGTCAGGTGCAGAGGCGCCCGGCCGCCGATGGCCCGCACCACCTGCATGCCCGAACGCTCGCTCCAGGCGCGGTCGATGTAGACGATCTCATCGCCCTGCTGCACCGACAGATTGATGGTCTGCCCCGTGAGCTTGTGCAGCGAACGCATGGCGGGAATGGCCGCCTCGCGCACGTTCAGCCGCCCCTTCACCAGCGACCCCAGTTCCAGCAGCCGCATGCCCAGCTGGTACAGGCCGTTGTCGACGCGTTCGACATAGCGGCCCACGACCAGATCGTTAAGGATGCGGTGCGCGGTGGACGCGTGCAGGCCGGTCGTCGCGGACAATTCCTTCAGCGTCACGGGATCGGGTTGCGCGGCCAGGGCGTCCAGCAGCCGCATGGCGCGCTCGATGACCTGGATGGCGATGGGATGGGCGGGAGCGCCTTCGGTCTCGGCGTCCAGGGGATTGCGGGGGGTCGGAAGACGGGGCATAGGAAAAATAGGCTGGCGCCGCGCCGCAAAAAAGACTCTTGCGGCAATGCAGCAAACGATTCTTTCCCGTATTGTGAAATTTACCGGCGCGTTTGGCAACCGGTATTTGAATGCCGGGTGTCACCCCGCCGCCAGTTCCCGGCGAGAATGAATCAGGCCGCCGGCGGCACCAGCTTGCCGCCCAGCCGTAACACCTCTGCCCGCAAAAACTCCAGGGCCTCGGCCGTTACCTCGGGTTCACCCTTCACGCCCAGTTCGATGTGGGGGGTGCCGCCCGCCTCTCCGACGCTGGGCAGGCTGAAGGCGCGCACGCCGGGCCAGCGCGTTTCCACGCTGATCATCGCCGGGGTGATCCTCGATTCGGGCATGCTGAAAACCAGAAAGGAATGCTCGACGTGGGCGCGCACATGCTGCAACGCACGATAACGGGTGTCGAGGGTCCATTCCAGCATTGGCCACGCCATGACGGGAAAGCCGGGCACGAAGGTGTGGTCCTGGATGAAGAATCCCGGAATCCGGTTGTAGGGATTCGGGACGATCTCGCAGCCTTGCGGAAACATGCCCATCTGCAGGCGCTGCTGGTTCTCGGGCGCGCTCATGTCGGCCGTGCCCTGCCCCTTGGCGGCCATTTCCTGGGTGCGCAGCGCAATCGCCTGCTCGGCCTCGGGGTGCAGCGCCAGCGGCAGGCCCAGGGCGGCGGCCGCGGCTTGCCGGGTGTGGTCGTCCGGCGTCCCGCCAATGCCGCCGCAGGAAAACACGACGTCTCCGGTGGCGAAGCTGCGCTTGTAGGCCGCCACCAGCCTGTCGCGCTCGTCGGGCAGGAATTCGGCCCAGCTCAGGTGCATGCCCCGCGAACCCAGCAGTTCGACGATCTTGGAAAAATGCTTGTCCTGACGGCGGCCCGAGAGGATTTCATCCCCCACGATGATGAGGCCAATGCGGCGGGCGGCGGATTCTGCGGCCATGTCCGATTCCAAAGGGTAAGAAGGGAGGCGACGGTCAGACGTCGATGACGCGGTCCTGGCGCAAGCGTTTGAGCGCTTCCAGGCCGTAATGCGCGTAGACCAGCGCCGAGAACACCGGCAGGATAATCCACGCGGGCGGCAACAGGTTCAGTAGCGAACAGATCAGGCCGATGCTCCAGAAGCCGCCGTTGTTCCGTTCCAGGATGAGTTTGCGTTCCGAAGGGCTGGCGTGTTCCACGATTGCGTCCACCCGCATCATCCGCGAGAACGCGAACGCCCACCAGAATATCGACAGCACAATGGCCATGGGCGGCACCAGCCATAGCGGCAGCGTCAGCACCCAGCCGACGGCGAAGGCGAGGGACACCCACACGGCATTCCACACGCTGACCGCGGTCGAGAACTTGCCGCGGCGGCCCACCGTGGCGTATTCGCGCTGGCCCACATGGCGCAGCACCAGCGGCATGACGAAGACGGCGGCGATCGCCAGCCCAAGAATGCCGGACACCGGCAACAAGATGGCGGCGGCGATAACCGGGATGAAGTAGATCTTGAGCGAGAACAGTCCCACCGCGACCAGCCAGTCATCGACACGGTTCACGAAGTCCCAGTTCGAGGCCTCGGTGCGCAACCAATCGGTCAGCGGGGTCCAGAAGAGCCACAGCAGCAGGAAGGCGCCGATCAGCGCGATCAGAAAAGGCAACAGCACCGCGAACAGCATGGTCGGGTGGCATTGGGACACCAGCGCGCGCTTGAACGCCTGCCCCACGCTGACCGCGCCGGTGGCGGCGCCGGGCAGGCGGCCGTTCTCGGGCGGGGGGGAATCGGTGCGCAAGACGGTCATGGCGGGCAAAATAAGGGGTGGACAACCCGGGTATGATAGTCAAACACGCCCTGATCCGCTCACATGTCCCTACTTGTACCCGGCACCGACCTCGCCGCCCTGCGCGCGCGGCTGGACTCATCGCCCAACACCTGGCTGATCGCCTGTTTTTGCGCCGCATGGTGCGACACCTGCGAAGAATACAAGCCCAAGCTGCAGGTCCTGGCCGACGCGCTGCCGCAGCACGTCTTCGCCTGGATCGACATCGAAGACCACGCTGAATTGCTTGGCGACGTAGACGTCGAGAACTTCCCCACGCTGCTGGTGCAGATCGGCGGCCGCGTGGTGTTTTATGGCCCCATGCTGCCGCATATCGGCCACCTGGAACGCCTGCTCGAGAGCTTGGGCGAGGACAGCGCCGCGGTCGCCACCGCCCTGCCCGACCTGCCTAAAATGCTTGCTGCCTGACGCAGCCCCGGCACGAAGCCCGCATAAAAAAAACCCGCAAAGTCTTCCGGCCTTGCGGGTTTTTTGGTGAGCCGCCGCGGGTTCAGGGCTTGCGGCTGCCGCCCAGCAGGACGGCGACCTGGCGCTTGGGCGCCGAAGCCGAACCGCCGTTGTTCTTGGGCGCCTGGTCTTCGGCCTGCGACGACGAGGCCGAGGGCTCGTAGGGCTTCAGGAAGAAGTCATCCACGGGCTGGCGCGAGCCGCCCGAAGCGTAGCCGGAACGGCGGTCCGAAGAACGGCCGCGGTCGCCACGGCTTTCGCGGCCGCCATCGCGGCCTTCGCGGCCTTCCCGGCCCTCTCGGCTACCGTCGCGGCCCTCGCGCGGCGAGGATCCGCCGTCGCTGCGGCGATGGCTGCGCGCGATCAGATCGGCCGGCACGTCGAGCGTACCGCGCGGCACTTCGCGCTTGATCAGTTTTTCGATGTCGAGCAGAAAGCGCTCTTCGTCGGCGGTGAACAGGGCGATGGCTTCACCCGAGGCGCCCGCGCGGCCCGTCCGGCCGATGCGGTGAACGTAGTCTTCGGCGTTGTACGGCAGGTCGTAGTTGATGACGCAAGGCACGCCGGCCACGTCCAGGCCGCGCGCGGCCACGTCGGTGGCGACCAGGACTTCGAGATCGCCGGCCTTGAAGGCCTCGAGCGCCTTCATGCGGTCGGCCTGCGTCTTGTCGCCGTGGATCGATTCGGCTTTCACGCCGTCGCGTTCCAGTTCGCGCGCAAGGCGCGCCGTGCCGATCTTGGTGTTGGAGAACACGATGACCTGGTTCAGGCCGCGCGACTTCACCAGATGCACGACGGCAGCGCGCTTCGCGTCGCTGGGCATCTTGTAGGCAATCTGGGTGATCGTGGTGGCGGTGGCGTTGCGCGCCGCGACTTCGATTTCGACGGGATTGTTCAGGTACGAACGGCCGAGCTTGCGGATTTCGTTGCTGAAGGTGGCGGAGAACAGCAGACCCTGGCGCTGCGCGGGCAGGAGGCGAATGATGCGCTCCAGATCGGGCAGGAAACCCATGTCGAGCATGCGGTCCGCTTCGTCGAGCACCAGGATGCCGACCTGGCTGAGGTTCACGTTCTTTTGTTCGACGTGATCCAGCAGACGGCCCGGCGTCGCCACCAAGACCTCGCATCCGCGGCGCAGCGCCTCTTTCTGAGGACCGATATCCACGCCCCCGAACACCACGGCTGATCGCAGCGGGGTCTGCTTGCTGTAGCGCTTGACGCTTTCGTAGACCTGATCCGCCAGTTCACGCGTGGGCGTGAGGATCAGCGCGCGCACCGGGTGCCGGGCGGGCGATGCGCTGGTGTTGGCCAGCGGCATGAGGCGGTGCAGGATGGGTAGTGTGAAGGCGGCCGTCTTGCCGGTGCCGGTCTGCGCGGCGCCCATGACGTCGCGCCCATCCACCACGACGGGGATGGCTTGCGCCTGAATGGGCGTCGGAATGGTGTAGCCGGTTTCGGCGATGGACTGCAACAGCAGGGGATGCAGCCCGAAATCGGCGAACGTCGGCGCGGGCGCGTCAGCGGTGGGTGCTACGGATTGAATGGATTCAGTCATCAGGGTTTGGCAGATACCGGGACCAGTGAAAAAGAACAAAACGAGAGTGCTACATGCACTGCACTACATATGCATCGGGCAACCCAAATACGCGTGATCGCATCGCGACCGCACGCGGATCGCCGCGAACCGCCAGCGGCTTCGCGGACACTCCACGCCCTGCCTAGCAGGCCAGTCGGCGCATTCTGGATTAGATACTTATGAGGGCAGTACCGGGCCCGGATTGCTGTGGATAACTTGATTTTAGCGCAGGCGCCTTACCACACGGTCAAATCGCCGTCCGGGAGGCAGCTCAATGGCCCCGAATGGCGGCCCTGCGGGAGCCCCGCGCGCATTTGGGGTGTCCACTCCGTGGACAGACCCTGTTCAAAAATTGTTATATCAGCCTGCCAGCCAGCGCAAGCCCCATAGCACCAGCATGCCCACGACAATGACGAGCACCGCGCTGCGGGTGCGCAAAAACACCAGGATGGCGACCAGGCCGGCGACGAGCTTGTAGTCGAACACGGGGCCCAGCCCGGCCTTCCATGGCAGCAGGTCGGGCACGACGATGGCCGTGAGCGCGGCGGCGGGCGCATAACGCAAGGCCCGGCGCACGCCGTCCGGCAAGGGAATGTAGTCGCCGAACAGCATGAAGCCGGCGCGCGTCAGCACGCTGCACAAGGCCAGCAGCAGGATGGCGGAATAGACGTAGATCTCGGAAGGCCAGAGGGTCATGCGCGCGCCTTGAAAAAGCGTTCGGCCCAGATGCCGGCCACCACGCCCGCGATGACGGCGGCCGCGAGCCCCAGGCGCAAGGGCAATGCCTGCCCGACCCAGGCCACCATGCCCGCCGCCAGCATGGATACCAGCATGGGCCTGGAACTGGCCAGCGGCACCGTGATTGCCAGCAGCGCCAGCACGGCGGCAAAATCCAGCGACCAGTCTGCGGGCACCATGGCGCCCAGATAGATGCCGACAATCGAAGACGACTGCCAGACCAGCCAGCCTGGCACGATCGTGCCCAGGAAGAACCATAGCTGCTCGCGCGTGCCGCGTTCGACCGAATCGCCATAGCGCGGCATGAACAGCACGAACCCCATGTCGGTCGTGAAATAGCCGAGTCCGAGCCGCTTTGGCCAGGGCAGGTGACGGAAATAGGGTTGCAGCGCCGCGCCGAAAATAATGAAGCGCAGGTTCACGACGAAACCCGCCGCGAAGATCAGCCATAGCGGCGCGCCCGCGGCGATCAGCGGCAGCGACGTCAATTGCGCCGAGCCCGCGTACAGCAGCAGCGTCATCGCCAGCGCCATGGACTCCGTCAGGCCGGACTTGACCATCGCCACGCCGGTCACCAATCCCCAGGTCGCGGTGGCGATCAGGGCGGGCACGATGGCATGGACACCGGCGCGGAAGGCGGCGACGCGTTCCTGGCGTGCGATGCCAGGGTCTTCGGATTCAGGAAGCGCGGATTCAGAGGACAACGGCTGGCCCCTGGCGATGCAGACAGGACGACATGGAAACTCTATGGGGAGGAAAGCGCGCGAACAGGCCCGTATTGTAACCTCGCTGCTTGATACAATAGCGGGCTCAAGATTCATGACACCTTGGGGACCTGGCGCACTGCGGCAGGCCTGGTGCGCACTGTGTGGAGAAGACCATGTCGATGGCTGACCGCGACGGTTTCATCTGGTACGACGGCAAGCTGGTCCCGTGGCGGGACGCGACGACGCATGTCCTGACGCATTCGCTGCATTACGGGCTGTCCGTCTTCGAAGGCGTGCGCGCGTACCGTTCCGAGATCGGCACCGCCATCTTTCGCCTCGAAGACCACACCAACCGCCTGTTCAATTCGGCGCACATCTACCAGATCCCCATGCCGTTCGATCGCGATACGATCAACGAGGCCCAACGGACAGTCGTGCGCGAAAACCAGCTTGAGTCCGGCTACCTGCGGCCCCTTGTGTTCTACGGTCCCGAAAAAATGGGCGTTTCCCCCAAGGGCGCCAAGGTGCATGTCGCCATCGCCGCGTGGCCCTGGGGCGCCTACCTGGGCGAAGAAGCGCTGTCCCATGGCATCCGGGTCAAGGTGTCGTCGTTTGCCCGCCAGCATGTGAACGTGACGATGCCGCGCGCCAAGGTCGCCACCACCTACGCCAATTCCATCCTGGCCAATACCGAAGCGCTGCAGGACGGTTACGACGAAGCCCTGCTGCTCGACACCGACGGCTTCGTGGCCGAGGGTTCCGGCGAAAACCTGTTCATCGTCAAGGACGGCGTGCTCTGCGAGCCCGAGATCGCCTCGGCCCTGACCGGCATCACCCGGTCCACCATCCATGCGCTGGCGGCCGACTTCGGCCTGCGCGTGGTGACAAAGCGCCTGACGCGCGACGATGTCTACATCGCGGACGAGGCGTTCTTCACGGGCACCGCGGCCGAAGTGACCCCGATCCGCGAGGTCGACAACCGCCAGATCGGCTCCGGCCGGCGCGGCCCGGTCACCGAGATGTTGCAGAACGCATTTTTTGACATGGTGAATGGCCGCAACCCGAAGTACCATCACTGGCTAAGTAAAGTCTGATTCACGCGGCCTTGCCCGCCAAGGCCGCATCATTGTTTCAACCTGCCGTTTATCGGTTCTTTTTCAGGAATATCCATGACCGCTGCTGCTCCGGCCGCCGTCCCCCACGCTCACGAAGTCATCGAGGTCGGCGGTGAAGACCTGCCCGTGTTCTGTCCCGGCCCCAAGGCGCCGCTCTGGAGCATGCACCCCCGTGTCTTTCTGGATGTGGCCCGCACCGGCTCCGCCAGTTGCGCCTATTGCGGCGCCGAATACCGCCTGAAAGCCGGCACGGTGCTGCACGGCCACGGGCACTGAGTTTCCCGACCTATAACACGCTTATCCGTTCCAGCAGCCATGTTCGCCACGCCCGAAGAAGCAGAACACGCGTTCTACGAAGCCCTTGAGCAGGCGGACAGCATCCGCCTGATGCAAGTCTGGGCTGACGACGAAGAAGTCGTATGCATACACCCGGGAGGCTTGCGCATCGTTGGCCATTCCGCGGTGCACGAGTCCTGGCAACAGGTGCTGTCGAACGGCCCGCTGCATGTCCGCCCGCTGCGCCCGCTGGTCATGCTCAGCATGATGTGCGCGGTGCACGTCCTGGTGGAACAGGTGGCGGTGCGCACGCGGGAAGGCACGCAGTTCGCAAACTGCTACGCCACAAACATCTACCACAAGGGTCCGACCGGTTGGCGCATGGTCATGCACCATGCCTCGTCGGCGCCCACGGAAGCCGGGGTGCTCGACTTGCACGACGTACCCGACATGCTGCATTGAATCGGGTGGATTTTTAGTTGGCCGCTGCTCGTCTTGATACAACGCCCTGCCCTGTTCCCCCCTGGTTGCCAGGAGGCGACAGCCAGACGGTATACGCCGCCTTGTTCGCGCAGTATCACCGCATCGCCTTCGTGCGCGACCGCGTGGACACGCCCGATACCGATTTCGTCGATTTCGACTGGACCGGTCCCGGACTGTTCCCCCACAAGGCCGCCGACGGCGCGCCGGTCAGCGGGCAGCGCCCGGTCGCCAACGGCAAGACCGCCGCCGCAAGGTGGATGTCGGACGCGGACTGGCAATCCCTCCCGCAGACGCCCGATACTCCCGCACTGATCCTGTTCCATGGCCTGGAGGGCGGCAGCAACAGCCGCTATGCGCAATCCGTCGCGCATCATTTCCGCGCGCGTGGATGGATCGTCGTCATCGCGCATTTCCGCGGCTGCTCGGGGGTGCCCAACCGCCTGGCGCGCGCCTACTATTCGGGCGACTCGGCCGAGGTGGGATTTCTGCTCGACACCGTGCGCAAGCGCATTCCTCACGCCCGCTGGCATGCGGTGGGCGTTTCGCTGGGCGGCAACGCCCTGCTGAAATACCTGGGCGAACACCAGGAGGACACCTCCTGGCTGACCGCCTGCGCAGGCGTGTCCGTGCCTCTGGATCTTGTCGCCTGCGGCAAGACGCTGGCGACCGGCGTGTTCAACCGGCGCGTCTACACGGCGCACTTCCTGAAGACGCTCAAGCACAAGGTACTGGAAAAGGCGCATCGCTTTCCCGGTTCCATCGACGTCATGCGGATCGCCCACGCGCACGATCTGCGCGAATTCGACGACACCTACACCGCGCCCATGCATGGGTTCCGGAATGCGCTGGATTACTGGACGCGCGCGTCCAGCAAGCCGTGGCTGCCGAAGATCTCGGTGCCGACCCTGGTGCTCAATGCGCGCAACGACCCCTTCATTCCGGCCGCGTCCCTGCCCAAGCCCGATGAATGCGCGCCCGGCGTGCTGCTGCATCAACCGTCGGACGGCGGCCATGCGGGGTTTCCCACCGGCGGCTTTCCAGGGCATCTGAACTGGCTGCCGCAGCGCCTGGGACGCTTCTTCGAAACCGGCTTGTAGCCTGGCCGCGGCGGCGTTGGCCGCCCGACCGCGCGGAAAGCCTCAGCCGGACTTGAAGCGTTCCAGCAACTGGCGTTCTTCGGCCAGCTTGTCCTTGACTTCCTTGATCTGCACATCGATCTGCGACTGCTCGTAGAAGTCGGTGGACATGCCGCGCGCCTGCTGCAATTGGGATTCCGCGGCCGCGAAAGCGCCGGTCATGACGTAATAGCGCGCCAGGTCCCGGCGCGCCTGCACCGGCTTGCCGTTGCGCTCTTCGCTTTGCGCCAGCATCTGGTACAGGCCCGGTTCGTCGCTGCCCCACTGCTTGATCTTGGCGCGCAGATAATCCTGCGCCTCCGCGTGGCGGCCATTGCCCTGCAACGCCTGGGCGTAGGCGATGCCCAGCGCGCGCTGATCGGGCCAGCGCTTGGTGGCCGCCTGGGCCAGCGTCAACGCGCGCGGGTAGTCTTTGCGGGCCAGCGCGATATCGACGCTCAGCTTGGCCAATTGGGGCGAGGCGCGGCCATCGGCCGACGCGAGATTCCAGTAGCGCTCCGCCTCGGCCAGGTTGTTGCGCTGGTATGCCTGCAGGGCCAGGCCGTAATAGGCGGCGGACTGCCGCACGCCGGACAGCGCCTGGGCTTCGTCCTGCAACTGCTGGCTGGCCGACCGCAGGCTGACCGCATCGCGCCCCTGCACGACCCGCATCTTTGCCCGGACATACCAGAAGTCGTCGCTGTCCACATGGCGCGAGGGCGGCAGGGAGCGCACACGGTTCTGCACATCGGACATGCGCTCGATCGAGAGCGGGTGGGTGCTGGCCCAGGAACCGCCGCCCGCGCCTTCATTCAGGCGAGAGGCATTCATCAGCCGCGAGAACATCTGCGACATGCCGTCCGCGTCGTATCCCGCCTTGGTCAGCATCTGGAGCCCGGCGCGATCGGCCTCGCGTTCCGCGTCGCGGGAGAAGCCGAGTTGGCGATTGATGGCCGCGGCTTGGCCAAAGGCCGCCACCCCCACGGCAAGATTGCCGCCACCGCCCGCCAGCGCCGCCAGCAGCGCGCCCGCCAGGCTGGCAAGCATCATCATGCTGTTCTGGCTTTGCTGTGTCATGCCGCGTGCAATATGGCGCTGCACGACGTGGCCGATTTCGTGCGCCAGCACCGCGGCAAGTTCGGACTCGCTGCCCGAGGACACGATCAGCCCGGTGTTCACGCCGATGAAACCGCCGGGCATGGCAAACGCGTTGATTTCGGGGTCGCGCACGCCGAACATTTCCACCTCGGGCACGCCCCCGGGCGCAAACGCCGCCAGCTTACGGCCCATCGTGGTGAGGTATTGGCCAAGTTCGGGATCGTCCACGTAGGTGGGGTCTCGCCGGCCCTGCGACATGATGGCTTCGCCCAGGCTGCGTTCCAGCATGGGTGACAGATCGGCCGCCGACGCGGCGCCCATGGAGGGCAGGCCGACCGGCTGCGCCCAGGCGGCGACGGGGATCGTGGGGGCGACGAGCGCGGCACACAGGCTGGCTATCGCGCCGTGTTTCGCAATCGCGCAAATGGATGGCATTTTCCTGCGGTTCATAAGCCTATGATAGCGATGAGCTTAAAATGTTTCATCGAACCCCCATCGAGGTCTCAATGCGTCCCGTCCGTAAAGCCGTTTTCCCAGTCGCAGGCATGGGCACGCGCTTCCTGCCCGCCACCAAGGCGATGCCCAAGGAAATGCTGCCCGTGGTCGATAAGCCCCTCATTCAGTACGCCGTGGAAGAAGCCGTGGCGGCCGGAATCACTGACCTTATTTTTGTGACCGGGCGGAACAAGCGCGCCATCGAAGATCACTTCGATTCCGCGCCCGAACTTGAATCCGACCTGGAAAGCAAGGGCAAGCACGAACTTCTGGCGATGGTGCGAGGCATTCTACCTGCGCACGTGAATTGCCTCTATATCCGGCAATCGGCTCCGTTGGGGCTGGGCCACGCGGTGCTGTCGGCCGCTCCCGCGGTGGGCGACGAGCCCTTCGCCGTCCTGCTCGCGGACGATCTGATCGACGCCAGCACGCCCGCCATGAAGCAACTGGTGGACATCGCCGTGGCGCAGAACGCCAGTGTGCTGGGCGTCCAGGACGTGCCCCGCGCCGATACCCGAAAGTATGGCATCGTGGCCACCCGGCAGGGCGAAGCCCAGCTCGACGGGCGTACTGAACGCGTGACGCATATCGTTGAAAAGCCCGAACCCGATGCCGCGCCTTCCACTCTGGCGGTCGTGGGCCGTTACGTGCTGGAAGCCGCCATCTTCGATCACCTGCGCTCGACCAAGATGGGTGCGGGCAACGAAATCCAGCTGACGGACGGCATTGCCTCGCTGATGCGCGAGCGTGCCGTGTTTGCGCACCGCTTCGAGGGCGTGCGCTATGACTGCGGCAACAAGGCCGGAATGTTCCAGGCCACCGTGGCGCTGGGCAAGAAATACCACGGCCTGCTGCCTGAATGAACTGCACCCGGTAAACCGCAACCCAGATGCGCGCGGCGCCAGGCGCGCGCATCTCGGGGCGTATCTAGGCGGATAGCGCCGCCCGGGCCTTGGCGCGGGCGCGCGCGTCGCGGTCGGCCTTGCGCAGGCGTCCCTTGGCGGACAGGCGCATCAAGGTCCCCAGCGCCACCATCAACCCGATCACCTCCACCAGCGCGGCCGGAATCCACATGGTCAGGCCGCCGATCGTCTGATCCGTCTGGGCCGACATCGCGATGGCGCGGCCGCACAGCTCGAAGAGCGGATAGATGTCGCTTTCGGTGAACGCGATGACGGCGCCCGCCACCATCTGCGGGAGCATCGTCGCTACGGGGGAAATCACCCGGCCGCCCGGCGACATGGCCGCGGGGGGAGCGGGACGGCGGTCCAGGATCAGGTTCCAGTACATGAAGCCGCTGATCACCACGGACCAGTTCATCAGCCGGTACAGGCGCCAGTCGAGCATGGAATAGAACTGCACTGACGGTATCAGCCAGATCAGCACCAGGAACACGAACAGCGCCGGCACGAAGATCTTGTTGGTCAGCACCGCCACGGTCGCGCGGCCCGAGCCGGTGCGCAGGAAATCGCGCAGGCGGATGCGCCAGGCCATCGGCAGCCCCGCGCGCATGACCTGGCCCGGAAACGCCGCCATGACCAGCAGCGGCCCCAGATGATGCAGCACGAGGTGCTGGATGCGGTGGATGAAGAACATGCGCTCGGCGTAGTAGTCCAGCCGGGTGTGCAGCGACAGGTAAAGCAGCACCATCCCCGTCCAGAACAGGACCTGGCGCGCGCCCGTCACATGGTGGACCCGCCGGCCGCGCACGAACAGCACGATGGCGACCAGGAAGGAAGCCACCAGCGTGGGAGAAAACTCCCAGGGTACGAGCCATTCGAGACTATCCATGCGGGCCATCCGAAAAACGACGGGGAAAGACAAGGATCGGCGCGCAGCGCCGCTCCACGCCGATTGTAGTAGACCCCCGGATCCCGTGCTCCTGGGCGCCCGGCGCCGAGACAGCCCCCCCCTGGCTCAGAAGTGGTGCGAAACGCCCGTCCCGATACGGCTGGTGTGGGAGTTCGCGGGGTCGAACTGCCTGTCCAGCGTGTAATTCGACGCGTAGCCGGCAAAGGCATAAAGCGTCGTGCGCGGGGACAAGTCATAGGTATAGCCCAAGGTCACGACTTGCGCGTTGCGCGCCGTCATGCCGTTGGCCCAATGCCAGTCCGGCCTGGCCAGCGACCATTGCACCAGCACGGCGCCCGGCCCCACTGGCACGCTGGCGCCTGCCAGCCAGGCATTGACCGTGCCGCCCCGCACGAAAGCGGCCGGCCCCAGGCCCAGGTCCAGGCCGTCGGGGTCGCCCCCGTCCAGCCCCACGTAGCCATCGCGCTGCCGCGACCACGCCAGCGACAGCTTGAGCACCTCGAAATCATAGGAAGCGCCCAGCTGTACGGCCTGCGGATGCCCGCCGCGGCCGCCGGGCGGCTCGGCCAGGCGCAACTTGTCCCATGTGGCCACCGCGAGCAAGGGGCCGTCCTCGTATTTCAGGCCCAGACTCAACGCGCGGTTGTTCTGGCGGGTGCGAAACCGGTCCTGGGCGTCCGCGTCGAAGGAATATCCAGCCCCCGCCTGGAACCCGCGCCATTCGGGCGAATAGTAATTGACCAGGTTGCTGAACTGATAATTGTCCGAGGCCTTGAACGTGGCCCCCATGCCCATGTCCTTCCACGAGGCGATCTCCAGCGCGCTGCCGTAGGTCTTGCCGATGGTGTCCTGGCGGCCCAGCCGCAGTTCGCCGTAGCGTTCGTGGCCCAGCCCGACCCAGGCGCCATAGTTGAACAGGCTGTCGCCGTCCCCCGCCTTGCCGGTGGCCGGATCGAAGCCGCTTTCCATCTGAAAGCGGGCGCGCCAGCCCCCGCCCAGGTCTTCCGCGCCCTGCAGCCCCCACAGGGAGTCCGTCAGGCCGCCGGCGAGAAACCCGCTGCGGCTGCCCTGCCCCGACACGTTCGTTACCGCCAGGCCGGCATCCACCACCCCGTACCACTGCAGGCCGGGGACGGCGCTGGCGGCCGAGGCGCCCGGCGGCTGGATCAAGCCGGCCGCCATCAGAACGGCGCAAATTGCGATTCTCATGTTGCTCCCCTGCGAATGCGGCGGGCGGTGCCCGCCGCAAGGGATATCGGCCTACTGCCAGCCGTATCGGCGCACCCAGATGCTCTTGAGCAACTGAGTCAGGACGCAATAGCCGAGCAGGAGGCCCACCAGCCACGGGAAGTAGCTCCAGGGCAGCGCCTGAAGCTGAAAATACCCGGCCAGCGGCGTGAACGGCAGCAGCAGGCCCAGCGTCACCACCATCAGCGTCATCCCCATCAGCGGCCAGGAAGCGCGGCTTTGCAGGAAGGGGATACGGCGGGTGCGGATCATATGCACGATCAACGTCTGCGACAACAGGCCTTCGACAAACCAGCCCGACTGAAACAGCGTCTGGTGTTCCGGGGCGTTTGCCTGGAACACGTACCACATCAGGGCATAGGTGGCGATGTCGAAAACAGAACTGATCGGACCGAAGAAGAGCATGAAGCGTCCCAGACCGTCAGGATCCCATTGCTGGGGCTGTTTCAGCAATTCTTCATCGACATTGTCGAACGGGATTGCCGTCTGGGAAATGTCGTACATCAAGTTCTGCAACAGCAGATGAATGGGCAGCATGGGGAGGAACGGCAGGAAGGCGCTGGCCACCAGAACCGAAAACACATTGCCGAAATTGGAGCTGGCCGTCATTTTCAGGTACTTGAGCATGTTGCAGAAGGTCTTGCGGCCTTCGATCACGCCGTCCTCCAGCACCATCAGGCTCTTTTCCAGCAGAATGATGTCCGCGGCCTCCTTCGAGATATCGACCGCCGAGTCCACCGATATGCCCACATCCGCGGCGCGCAGGGCTGGCGCATCGTTGATGCCGTCTCCCATGAATCCCACGGTGTCGCCCTGGGCCCGCAGGCTGCGCACGATGCGCTCCTTGTGAGCGGGGGTCAGGCGCGCGAACACGTTGGCCACGCGCACGGCGGCGGCCAGTTGCGCGTCGTCCATCGCGTCGATATCGGCGCCCAGGAAGACCTTGCGGACCTCGAACCCCACTTCACGGCAGACCTTCTGGGCCACGAGTTCCACATCGCCCGTCAGCACCTTGACCTCGATGCCAGAGGCCTTCAGCGCCGCCAATGCGGGGCCGGTGGACGCCTTGGGCGGATCCAGGAACGCGATGTACCCGACCATGACCAGGCCGCATTCATCCGCGACGCCGTACGCCTGCTGCGTGGGCGGCATTTCCCTGACGCCCACCGCGATGACGCGCAGCCCGTCGCGGTTCAGGCCCGCCGTCACGCGGCGGATATCCGCGCGACGCGCGTCGGTCAGCGGATGCACCTCGCTGCCCACGCGCAGGTGCGTGCAGGCCGACAGCATTTCCTCCAGCGCGCCCTTGCAGATCAGTTCATGATGGTCGCGGCCGTTCTCGGTTTCGTTCACCACGACCGACATGCGCCGCCGCGAGAAGTCGAAGGGGATCTCGTCGACCTTGCGGTAGCGGGCGGCCAGATCCAGCCGGCGCTCGACCTCGGCGTGCCGCAGGACCGCCACGTCCAACAGGTTCTTGAGTCCGGTCTGGTAGTAGCTGTTCAGATAGGCATAGGCCAGCACGTCGTCGCTGCTGGCGCCATAGACATCGGTATGGCGTTCCAGCACGATCCGGTCCTGCGTGAGCGTGCCGGTCTTGTCCGTGCACAGCACGTTCATCGCCCCCAGGTTCTGGATGGCGTCGAGGCGCTTGACGACGACCTTGCGCCGCGACATGCGCAAGGCGCCCTTGGCCAGCGTGGCCGTGACGATCATGGGCAGCATCTCGGGCGTCAGCCCCACCGCGATGGCCAGCGCGAACAGCAGCGCTTCCATCCAGTCGCCCTTGGTGTAGCCGTTGATCAGCATGACCACCGGCGCCATGACCAGCATGAAGCGGATCAGGATCCAGCTCACCCGGTTGATGCCCTGCTGGAACTGCGTCGGGGCGCGGGAGGCCTGCGTGACGCGGCCCGCCAACTGGCCGAAGTACGTATTCGAGCCGGTGGCGACGACCAGCGCGCTGCCGGAGCCGCTGACCACATTGGTCCCCATGAAGGCCATGTTTTCCAGTTCCAGCGAATTACCGGTTTCCACGTGCTGGGCCATGTGCTTTTCGACGGGCAGGGATTCGCCGGTCAGCGCGGCCTGCGCGACAAACAGGTCCTTTGCGTTCAGGATGCGGCAGTCGGCGGGAACCATGTCGCCGGCGGAAAGCAGTATGACGTCGCCGGGCACCAGCTCCGCCAGCGGCACCTCCAACTGATGCGAGCCGGTCGCGTGCAGCGTGGCGCCGTAACGGCGCGGCCCATCGCCCCAGGCGGTGGCGACGGCGTCCTTGCGCAGCGCCGTGGCCGTGTTCTGCACCATCGCCTTGAGCGCTTCGGCAGCGCGGTTGGAACGCTGTTCCTGCACGAAGCGCAGCACCGTGGAAATCACGACCATCGAACCGATGATCGCGACGGCGGTCCAGGACTGCTCCTCGCTGGCGGCCATCCGCACATCGGTCACCCATGACAGCACCGCCAGCGCGGTCAGCAGCAGGTTGAACGGATTGCGGTAGGACAGCCACAGGTGAACGGGCCAGGACAGCGGCTTTTCGTGCTCGACCTCATTGGCGCCATGGCGTTCGCGCGCGGCGCGCGCCTGCGCTTCGGACAATCCGCCCCAGCCGCTGGCGAACCGCGCAAACAGGGAATCAAAGCCCAGCCGCGAGGTTTCCAGCATGTGCTGGTTGGCGCGGCGCGAAGCGTCGGACGAGACCGCCGCGGTCTCGCCGGCCTGCTCAAGGATGGGGGCGCGGCGGAAGTGGCGGCCGGACCGCCGCAGGCCCGCGGCGGACGAAAAAAAAGATTTCAGGAACGTAAACACGGGAGTGCTCCGGTTATTGGTGTTGTTGTTGGAGACACGGACGACCCCGCCCGCGGCGGCTGCGCGCGGGCAGCAGCGGGCCGCGGCTTTCGGAGCGAAAGCCGTCGATCCGCCGCGTACAGGCGTGCGCAGGCGCCGGGGCAAATGTTGCCGGTGTCCGGATCGCGTCGATGGCGCGCCGGGGTGCGGAAAACGGAAGGGGAGCTAGCGGAGGAATCGGAACCGGGGCAGGCGTCGCACAGGGTGCGGGCAAGGCCGGGGATTCGTGGCTGCGGAGTCCGTCAGGACCGGGATGGCTATCCGGCCGGTCGGCTCGCAGTGAGAAGACAGGTCAGACAGGCATGCCGGCGCCGCGCACGGGGCGCAATCGAGGTTCGGGGTCTAAGGCACTAGGCATGATCTCTCCTGGGGTGGTTGCGGCGGGCTTCAGGCCAGCGCGGCTTGCGCGCCGAAATGCACATGGCGCACGGCGGGGTTGGCGCTCAGGCGGCGCGCCTGCGACATCAATTCCGCCCGCAATTCGGGGGGGCAATTGACGGTGATGCAAGCCGACGCCAGATCGGGGTCTTTACCCTGATCGATCTGCACTTGCGAGACGTCCAGGCCGGCGGCCCCGAAGTCCAGGCAGATCTGCTTGCGCAAGGCTCCCAGCTCGCCGCGCGGACAGATGACCGTCAAGCGCGACGTGCCGCGGCGGCGGCCCAAAGCGGTGGCGCGGTCCACGCCGGCGCGGCGTAGGAACAAGTCGAAGAAACGCATAACGACCTCCATTGCAAGAATGGGGAGCGTGATCGCGAACACGTGCGAGCCGGACGGCGCCCGGGCAACGGACACGACAAACGTGCACGAGCGCTGGCGCTGCGACTAGCGGCGGTTCTGGCGGTTTACGTTGGGGAGAGTCCCGGCAGGCTGAAGGCCTGCGCTACTGACCGGGCGCGAGCCTGGTGCCTGGGATACGCCGCAACCTGCGTGACAGGATGCGGCAGATGGAGTTCTGCGTGGTTCCTGTCAGACAGCGATGTCGATGCAAGATCGACTACTTTCGCCGGAATCGGTATTCACGAAGACTGCTCCTGGGATGGATAACAGAAAGATTTTACGCGGGTTTCTACTGATGGACAAGGTTTATGCGCTTTTAAGGCGCGGCAGGCCGGCAGCGGCGGCGCCAGCCCGTGAAGGCTCGCGCCGCCATCGCGGTCAGGCGTAGAAGTGCCAGCCCAGATAACCCGCGAATACGGCATACAGGCCACCCACCGCCGACAGCGCCGGCACGCTCATGGCCGAGCGCCGGAAACGCAGCCACAGGAGCCCGATGGAGAGCATCGTGAACAGGCCCGCCGCCAGCAGGGGCGCATCCAGCAGCCACGGCGTCATGAAGATGCCCAGCGCGCTGGGGATGGTGGCCTGGATCATCATGGCGCCAGAAATATTGGCCAGCGCCAGCCGTTCCTTGCCCTGACGCACCCATATCAGCGCATTCATGATTTCGGGCAGCTCGGTCGCCACGGGGGCCAGAAGCAAGGCCGCCACGTGCGGCGATGCGCCCATGGCCACGCCCAGCAGTTCGATCTGGTTCACGAACACATGCGAGGCCCCGGCGATCACCACCAGCGCCATGATCGTCTGGGTGGCCGCCCAGAACATGGTGGGGTTCTCATCGCGGGGACGCAGCTTGAGCGGCTCCAGGTCCTCGCAATCGGCCCTCTCCTCGTCTCGGCTGAGTTCGCGCTTGATGTACAGGCCATACGTGGCCAGGAACAGGATGCCCAGCCAGGGCTTCCAGGCAAAAGCCAGCAGCCCCAGCCCCACCTTGAAAATGAATATGCCCATGAACCAGGCCTGGTCGCGGGCCAGCCGGCGCTGGTCCGCGTTGATACAGCCGGCTTGCGTCGGCTGCCCGCGGCGCGCGCGCCACAGCGCCAGGCCGACCACGGCGTAGGCCAGGGTCGCCAGCACCAGCGGGCCGCCCATGGCCGCGCCGACCCCGATGTCCTTCTGCTCGGGAGTGTCGCCGAAGACGACCGCCATGAAGGTGACCGCGCTTTCCGGCAAGGCAGTGCCGAACGCGGCCAGCACGGTGCCTGTGGCGGTGGCGCCCAGGTGGAACCGGTGTCCGACCCATTCAACGCCATTGACGAAGAATTCGCACGCGACGTAGATCACTGCCGCGGACAGGAAAAACAGGAACAGGGTGAGCAACATATGAACGCAGCCGGACGAGCAGAAACCAATTGGCGCGACGCAACGGCTCGCCCGGCTAGGGTGAACGTTACGCGGCCAAAGGTCTCGCCTGGCTGATCCATGCGGCGGGCGGGCCGCGTGCATGGAAACCGTTAGCGCCATGGAGTTCTGGTAACCGCTACGCGGCCCGAACCACCAAGTCTGTTGACGCTAACTCCTTTGGGGACAAAGGATGGCTACTCCCCAATGACAGAGCGGCGATTGTAGCAGCGGATACGTGTCGGTCCAGCGAATCCCAGGCCGGTGCCATGGAAACGTCCGCGGGGTGTTGCATTTGCGGGATGGCGGGTAAAGTAAGCGCCATCTACTGCCCTTGCGGGGCTTGCGCCCCGGCCCGCCATGAGCCTGCCTCCCGACGACATCGCCCCTTTCGCCGCGCGGCGCCAGCGCCTGATGGAGCGCATGCGCGCCGACGGCGGCGGCATCGCCATCCTGGCGACCGCGCCCGAGGCCGTCCGCAATCGCGACGCGGAGTACCCCTACCGGCACGACAGCGATTTCTTCTACCTGACCGGCTTTACCGAGCCGGGTGCGTGGCTGGTACTGATCGCCGGCGCCTCGGACCGCGCGGTGCTGTTCTGCAGGCCGCGCCATGTGGAACATGAAATGTGGGAAGGCCGGCGGTTCGGCCCCGAGGCGGCCGCCGCGTATTTCGGCTTCGATGACGCCCATCCCATCGACGCGCTGGATGAACTGATACCCGCGCTCATGCTGGACCACCCCACCCTGTATGCGCCGCTGGCCGGCGACAAGCGCACGGATGGACGCCTGCACCGCTGGCTGGCCGCGGCGCGCGAGGCCAGCCGCGGCGGCCATGCCCCGCCCGCCCGGCAGCAGGACATCCGTCCGCTGCTCGCCGGCATGCGGCTGATCAAGGACGCCACCGAAATAGCGGCGATGCGGCGCGCGGCGAAGATCTCCGCCGGCGCGCATGTCCGCGCCATGCGGGTGGCCCGGGCCGGCATGCGCGAGTACGAGATCGAGGCCGAACTGCTCTATGAATTCCGCCGCCACGGCGCGCAATCGGTGGCCTACAACAGCATCGTCGCCGCCGGCGCGAACGCCTGCGTGCTGCATTACCCGGCCGGCGAAGCCACGCTGCGGGACGGCGACCTGGTCCTGGTCGACGCGGGCTGCGAAGTGGACAGTTATGCCAGCGACATCACGCGGACCTTCCCGGTCAACGGCCGCTACAGCGGCCCCCAGCGCGCGCTGTACGACCTGACCGTGGCGGCGCAAGAGGCGGCGGCCCATGCCACCGCGCCGGGCCGGGGCTTCAACGACGGCCACGAGGCGGCACTGCGCGTCCTGGCGCAGGGGATGCTGGATCTGAAGCTGTTGAAGGGCTCGCTGGACGGCGTGCTGGAATCCGGCGATTACAGCCGTTTCTACATGCACCGGACCGGCCACTGGCTGGGGCTGGACGTCCATGATGTGGGCGACTACCGGCAAACCGGCCCCGCCCAGGGAGCGGAACGCCCCTGGCGCAAGCTGGAAACGGGAATGATGCTGACCATCGAACCCGGCATCTATGTGCGCCCGGCCGACGACGTGCCCGAGGCCTACTGGAATATCGGCATCCGCACCGAGGACGATGCGCTGGTCACCGACGAAGGTTGCGAACTCATCACGCGCGGCGTGCCGGTGCAGGCCAGCGAGATCGAAGCGCTGATGCGCGAATAGCCCGCGCCCCGCCTATAGGACGTAGCCGTCCAGCCAGCCCATCGCCACCCATACGTAGACCACCACCATGGCGATGGCGAACATGGTCACAATGGCGCCGACGAGGCAGGCCAGGATGGCCACGAGCACCGGGCCCCACCCGGTGGACGACGGCCGCCCCAGGCCGGGGTTGTAGATCCGGTCGAATTTCTCGTCCGGCATCAGCGAGAACACCGCGCTTTCGATGAACCCGTCGATCATGGGAATGAAGAGCAGGAAAAACGCGGGATTGTCGTACCAGACCGGGTAGAAGCGGAACGCGCAGAACAGGCTGACCAGGGCCAGCGCGCTGACCAGCCAGGCATGGCGGCGGCCCAGATACCACCAGTGCGCGCCAACCGCGCCGAACAGGCAGGCCAGGAGCCCCACCGCGACCTTGCCGCGCGGGCGGCGGGCGGATACGGCGGACAGCGAAGAGGAAACCTGAGCCTGCGTCATGTCGATCAACCGGGAAAGGGGCCGAGGCGCCAAGCCGCGCCGGCTGCCCGGGATTGTAGTGGACGGTTAAAATCCCGCCATGACCTCCTCCGCCTTCGACATTGCGATTCTTGGCGCCGGCCCGGTGGGCCGCGTGTTGGCCCTGATGCTGGCGCGCGTGGCGCCGGACCCGGCGCGCATCGCCCTGCTCGCGGGCAGCGCGCCCGCCCCGGCCACGCCGGCCGCGGCCGTGCCCGCCGCGGATCCCCGCGTGCTCGCCATGAACCACGGCAGCCGCGTACTGCTGGAGTCGCTGCATGCCTGGCCCGAGCGCTCGGCCGACATCCGCAATATCCACGTGTCGCAGCGCGGCCGGCTGGGCCGCACGCTGATCCAGCACACCGATTTCGGCGTGCCTCAGCTGGGCAGCGTGGTCGCGTATTCGGGGCTGTACGCCAAACTGGACGAATGCGTGGCCGCCTGCGGCGTCACCGTGCTGGCCGGCCCGCCCGCCCAGATCGGCCGCCAGGACGCGGAAGGCGTGCGCGTGCAGCAGGGCGACGCCGAACTTCTGTGCCAGGTCGCCGTGCAGTCCGACGGCGCGGGCGCCACCGACGTGCGCCGCGACTACGACCAGCACGCCGTGCTGACCACGGCGCACGCCACCCTGCCCCGCCGCGGCTGGGCCTGGGAACGTTTCACTTCCGAAGGGCCGCTGGCGCTCCTGCCGCATCCGCAGACACCGGACGCCTACTCCGTCGTCTGGTGCAGCGCGCCCGACCGGGCGGCCGAGCTGGCCGCGCTGGACAACGCCGCGTTTTCGCGCGCCCTGTCGCAGGCTTTCGGGGACCGCCTGGGCCGGCTGTCCAGCCAAGCCCCCCGCCACGTTTTTCCGCTGGCGCTCGCCGCCCGCCGGGCGCAGGTGCATGGCCGCGTGGCGGCCATCGGCAATGCCGCGCAGACCCTGCACCCCGTGGCGGGCCAGGGCCTGAACCTGGGCTTGCGCGACGCGGCCCGCCTGGCCCAGACGCTGGCCAACTGGCTCGCCCACCCCGCCTCCAGTCCGGGCGGAGCGCTGGCGGAATTCGCCCAGGCGCGCCATGTGGACCGCTTCATCACCGCCGGCCTCACCGACCTGATGCCGCGGGTGTTCTCGACCGGCCTGGCTCCGGTGGAGCATGCCTGTGGCCTGGCCTTATTGGGGATGGATCTCGCGTCCCCTTTGCGCGCGCCGCTTGCCCAGCACCTTCTGCAAGGCTTTCGCGCCTGATTTCCGGCCGGTTCCGGCCCTTGAAAAAGGGATGGAATCGCCGGATTCCGCCCCCCGTTGTTACCAAGCTGTCGCGAGCTGAAAACGGGGGTTCGATCGAGCCGGTTAAAATGTGACCATGCGCATAGGCCAGTGGACCCTTCCCAACAATGTTCTTGTCGCGCCCATGGCGGGCGTGACGGACCGTCCTTTCCGACAGCTCTGCAAGAAGCTGGGGGCCGGCTATGCCGTGTCGGAAATGGCCGCCAGCAACCCCAGGCTGTGGGATAGCGTGAAGACCTCGCGCCGCCTGAACCACGACGGCGAAATCGCCCCCATTTCCGTCCAGATCGCCGGGGCGGACCCCGCGATGATGGCCGAGGCCGCCATTTTCAACGCGGACAAGGGCGCACGGATCATCGACATCAATATGGGGTGCCCGGTCAAGAAGGTGTGCAACGTGGCCTCGGGGTCGGCGCTGTTGCGCCATGAAGACCTGATCGTGCGCATCCTGGATGCCGTGGTGGCCGCCTGCGCGCCCCGGGGCGTGCCGGTCACCCTGAAGACCCGCACCGGCTGGGACCGGGACAGCCGCAATGCCCTGCGGGTGGCGAAACTGGCCGAAAATGCCGGCATTTCCGCCCTGACCCTGCATGGCCGCACACGGGCCGACCTCTATACGGGCGAGGCGGAATATGACACTATCCGCGCCGTCAAGGCCGAGCTGAAGATCCCCGTGATTGCCAACGGAGATATCGACTCGCCTGCAAAAGCCAAGCGCGTCCTGCATTACACTGGCGCCGACGCGGTCATGATTGGCCGGGCGGCTCAAGGCCGTCCCTGGATTTTCCGCGAAATCGACCACTACCTGCGCACGGGCGAAACACTGGCCCCTCCCTCCTATGGGGAAATGCGCGAGCTGCTGCTCGAACATCTCGACGACCATTACCGGTTCTATGGCGAACACACCGGCGTACGCACGGCGCGCAAGCACATAGGCTGGTACCTGGACGGCCTGCCGGGCGCGGATTCGTTCTGCGCCCGCATGAACCAGATCGACAATACCCGCGACCAGTGGCGGGCGGTGTCGGATTGGTTCGACATCATCTCGCGCGACGGCAGTTCCAACCCGGCGCCGGTCGCAGAAGCCCTGCTGGCGGCATAACCGCCTCAACACCAACATAAAAATATCTGTACTCAAATGAGCAAGAAAGATGTCCTGGAAGAATGCGTGCGCGCCAGCCTGGAGCGCTATTTCGAAGACTTGGGTGAATCCGAGCCCCACGATATGTGGGACATGGTGATGCGCTGCGTGGAGCGCCCGGTGCTTGAAGTGGCGCTGGAGCGGTCGGGCGGCAACCAGTCCCGGGCGTCCGAAATGCTGGGCATCACCCGCAACACCCTGCGCAAGAAGTTGCTGGCGCACAATATCCAGGTATAGCTTTCCCCCGCGCGGGCGACGGATGCATCGCGCCGCCCGCCTCTCCAGATTTCCCATCCGACCAGAACGAGAAAGGCGTCCCCGCCCCACTCCCGTCCCTCATCATGAAAATCGAAACCGCCCTGCTTTCGGTGTCCGACAAGACCGGCATCGTTGAATTTGCCCGCGCCCTGGCTGCGCGCGGCGTGCGCCTGCTGTCCACCGGCGGCACCGCCAAGCTGCTGGCCGACGCCGGCCTGACCGTGACCGAAGTGGCCGCCCACACGGGTTCGCCCGAGATCCTGGATGGCCGCGTCAAGACGCTGCACCCGAAGATCCACGGCGGCCTGCTGGCCCGCCGCGACAGCGCCGAGCACATGGACACCATCAAGGCAGCCGGAATCGATCGTATCGACATGCTGGTGGTCAATCTGTATCCGTTCCGTGAAACCGTCGCCAAGCCGGACTGCACGTTCGCCGACGCGGTCGAGAACATCGACATCGGCGGCCCGGCCATGCTGCGCGCCGCGGCCAAGAACCACGGCACCGAGGCCGGCGGCGTCACGGTGGTGATCGATCCGGTCGACTACTCGCGCGTCCTGGCTGAAATGGACAAGGGCGGCAGCACCTCGTACGGCCTGCGCCTGGCGCTGGCCTCGAAGGTCTATGCGCACACGGCCGCGTACGACGGCGCCATCGCCGCCTACCTGACCAGCCTGACCGAAGCCGAACCCAAGCAGGAAGCGGTGCCGGCCCGCAACGAATGGCCCGGCACGCTGACGCTGCAGGTCAAGCAGGAGCAGGCGCTGCGCTACGGCGAGAACCCCCACCAGAGCGCCGCCTTCTACGTGGACGCGCAACGCCAGGCCGGCCTGCTGGGCAACTACCGCCAGCTGCAGGGCAAGGAACTGTCCTACAACAACATCGCTGACGCGGATGCCGCCTGGGAATGCGCGCGCAGCTTCGAGGCGCCCGCCTGCGTCATCGTCAAGCATGCCAACCCCTGCGGCGTGGCCGTGGCGGCCGACACGCTGGGCGCCTATCAGCAAGCCTTCAAGACCGACCCCACGTCGGCCTTCGGCGGCATCATCGCCTTCAACCGTCCGGTGGACGCCGCCACGGCCGAAGCCGTGAGCGCGCAATTCCTGGAAGTGCTGCTGGCGCCCGCCTACGACGGCGCCGCGCTGGCCATCCTGGCCGCCAAGAAGAACGTGCGCGTGCTGGAAGTGCCGATGGGCACGGGCCAGAACGCCTTCGATATCAAGCGCGTGGGCGGCGGCTGGCTGGTGCAGACCCCGGATGCCTACAACGTGCCGCGCGATGCCCTGAAGGTGGTCAGCAAGCGCCAGCCCACCGAACAGGAAATGAACGACCTGTCGTTCGCCTGGAAGGTCGCCAAGTACGTCAAGTCGAACGCCATCGTGTTCGTGGGCGGCGGCATGACCCTGGGCGTGGGCGCCGGCCAGATGAGCCGCATCGACTCGGCCCGCATCGCCTCGATCAAGGCGGAAAACGCCGGCCTGACGCTGAAGGGCTCGGCCGTGGCGTCGGACGCGTTCTTCCCGTTCCGCGACGGCCTGGACGTGGTGGTGGCGGCGGGCGCGACCTGCGTCATCCAGCCCGGCGGCAGCATGCGCGACGATGAAGTCATCGCCGCGGCCGACGAGCACGGCATCGCCATGGTGCTGACCGGCACCCGCCACTTCCGTCATTGATGCGCGTCCTCGGCATCGATCCCGGCCTGCGCCGCACCGGCTTCGGTGTGATCGATGCCGACGGTTCGCGGCTGCGCTACGTGGCCAGCGGGACCATCGTGGTCCCGCCGGCGCTGACGCTGTCGGAACGCCTGAAAGTCATCCTGGACAATCTGCGCCAGGTGGCGCGCGACACGCAACCCGACGTGGCCGCGCTGGAAATCGTCTTCCTGAACGCCAATCCCGCGTCCACCCTGCTGCTGGGCCAGGCGCGCGGCGCCGCGCTGTGCGCGCTGGCCGACAGTTCGCTGGCGGTGCACGAATACACCGCGCTGCAGATCAAGAAAGCCGTGGTCGGCACCGGCCGCGCCGCCAAGGAACAGGTGCAGATGATGGTGCAGCACCTGCTGGCGCTGGACGGCGTGCCCGCGCCCGACTCGGCCGACGCGCTGGCCTGCGCGATCTGCCATGCGCACGTCGGGCCCCTGCAGGACAAGCTGGAACGCCTGGGCGGCGCGTTGCGCATGGGCGGCAAGACCCGCATCCGCAACGGCCGTCTGATCGGCTGACGCTTCCACGCGCTTTTGCGCGGCGCGCCCGCCCGTTCGGCCCGCCACCGCCCCTGCGCGTATAGAATCCCCGCATTCGCCGCGCGTTTAGCGGCCCCACCATTGCCAGGCCCTCATCACCATGATCGGACGCATCACCGGAACCCTGATCGAAAAACTGCCGCCCACGATCTGCGTGGACATCGGCGGACTGGGTTATGACATCGACGTGCCCATGAGCACGCTGTACTCGCTGCCCGACACCGGCGCCCGCGTCACGCTCTACACGCACCTGACCGTGCGCGAAGACGCCCACATCCTGTATGGCTTCGCCTCGGCCGCCGAACGCAGCGCGTTTCGCGAGCTGATCAAGGTCAGCGGCATCGGCGCGCGCACCGCGCTGTCGGTGCTCTCCGGCCTGTCGGTGGCGGACCTGGCCCAGGCCATCACCCTGCAGGAATCGGGCCGCCTGACGCGGGTGCCCGGCATCGGCAAGAAAACCGCCGAGCGCCTGCTTCTGGAAATGCGCGGCAAACTGGGCGCGGACATCGGCGCGGCGTCGCACATCACGCACGACAACCAGTCCGACATCCTGAACGCCCTGCTGGCGCTGGGCTACTCCGAAAAAGAATCGCTGTCGGCGCTGAAGACGCTGCCCGAGGGCGTGGGCGTATCCGACGGCATCAAGCAGGCGCTCAAGGCGCTGGTGCGCTAAGGCCCCAGGCCTAGGGCCCGCCCTGCAGATAGCGCGGCGCCACGGCCTCCAGGCCTGTGGGCACCACATGCAGTTCCGGCGCCATCGGGCCACTGCAGATGTTGTCGCGGCGCAGGGAATCCAGGTTGTCGCGCGACATCAGGGGCGTGCCGGGCATGCATTCGAACAGCCTGGCCTGCATGCGGCCCACGCCCATGGGCACGCTGACCACGGGCCGGGGATGGCCGCTCCAGGCGGCGCAAAGCCGCGCGATCTCGCCCAGGGTATACACCTGAGGCCCGCCCAGTTCGTAAGTCTTGCCGCAGGTATGGGTATCGGCCAGCGCCGACGCCATGGCGGTCACCACGTCGCCGACGTAGACCGGCTGCATCCGCACATGGGCGCCGGCCAGCGGCAGCACGGGCAGCCAGCGCGCCAGCGTCGCGAACATATTGGTGAAATTGTCGTCCGGCCCGAAAAGGACCGAGGGACGGAAGATCGTCCAGCCGCCCTCATGGCGCTCCAGGAAGGCCTGCTTGATGGCTGCCTCGCCATCCCCCTTTGAACGTTGATACATGCTTTCGCCGCTGGAATCGGCGCCCAGCGCGCTGACGTGCAGCAGGCGGTGCACGCCGTGGCGCAGGCAAGCCTGCGCGATGCGCTGCGGCAGGTGCACGTGGGCCCGGGCGAATTCCGAGCCATAGGGACGGCCCATGTTGCCGTGCAGGATGCCCACGAGATTGACGACCGCGTCGCATCCCTGCACCAGGCTGTCCAGCGCGGCATCGTCGTGGATGTCGGTTTGGATCAGGGTGACGGTAGGCAGGATTTGCAGGTCGCGCCCGCGCGCAAAGAGGCGCGTGGGCACGATGAGCTGATGCTGGTCCGTGCAAAGCCGCGCAACCAGATGACGGCCAATGAAACCCGTGCCGCCAATGACAAGGATACGCATGGCGCAGCCTCCTGTTCGTCGGGATCGAATTCCGATTCTGCCCTGCAAGGTCGACAACCGCAAGCACGCGGGCGGACCGCCGCCGCGGCGTCAGGCCGCCAGCAACCGGGCGTAGGCCGGAAGATCGACGTTGCCGCCGCTGATGATGATGCCGACCCGGGCCCCGCGCACCGGCACCACGTTCTGCATGACGGCGGCCGCGCCCAGGCAGCCCGTGGGCTCCACGACCATCTTCATGCGTTCGGCGAAGAACTTCATGGTGGTGACAAGCTGCTCATCCGTCACCGTGACGATGTCGCGGACATATTTTTGAATGAGCGGAAAGGTCAGGTTGCCCAGATGGGTCGTGGCCGCGCCATCGGCCAGGGTCTTGGGAGCCGGGATTCGGACGATTTCGCCCTTGCGCAGGGACTGCTGGCCGTCGTTGCCGGCTTCGGGCTCCACGCCGTACACCAGGCAGCGCGGGCTCAGCGCGAACGCGGACAGGGCCGACCCCGACAGCAGGCCGCCGCCGCCCAGGCACACGAACAGGTAATCCAGTTCGCCCACTTCCTCGAACAGTTCCTTGGCCGCGGTGCCCTGCCCGGTAATCACGTCTTCGTGGTCATAGGGCGGGATCAGCGTGGCGCCGGTCTCGGCATGGATGCGGCGGGCGATCTCTTCGCGGTCTTCGGTGTAGCGGTCATAGGTGACGATCTTGCCGCCATAGCCTTCCGTGGCCGCGCGCTTGGCCGCGGGCGCGTCCAGCGGCATGATGATGGTCGCCTGCACGCCCTGCAGCCGGGAAGCCAGCGCGATGGCCTGCGCATGATTGCCCGACGAGAACGTCACCACGCCGGCCGCCCGCTGTTCGGGCGTGAGGCGCGCGATGGCGTTGTACCCGCCCCGGAACTTGAAGGCCCCCATGCGCTGGAAGTTTTCGCACTTGAAGAACAGCGACGCGCCGGCGATGGCGTCGGCGGTGGCCGAAGTCAGGACGGGCGTGCGGTGTGCGTTGCCGGCCAGGCGCTCGCTGGCGCGCACGACATCATCATAGGTGGGCAATTCGGGCAGCATGGAATTCGGTCCTTTGATCGCGAGGGGGAAATCAAAACCCTGGGATCATAAACCCGTCAGCGGCATTTGCGCGCCGCCCAGATGCACGACGGGCGCAAGGCGGCCCGGCCTATTTGCCGAAGAGGTCGGCGCTGCCGCCAGTAGCGCCGGCGGGCGGGGTCAGGCCAAGGTGGCGCCAGGTGGTCAGGGTGGCGGTGCGGCCCCGCGGGGTGCGCTGCAGGTAGCCGTGCTGGATCAGGTAGGGCTCGATGACGTCTTCGATGGTGTCGCGTTCTTCGCCGATGGCCGCGGCCAGGCTGTCCACGCCGACCGGGCCGCCATCGAACTTATGGATGATGGCTTCCAGCAGCTTGCGGTCCATCAGGTCCAGGCCTTGGGGGTCGACCTCGAGCATGGCCAGCGCGCGGCCGGCGACGTCGGCGTCGATGATGCCGCTGGCCTTGACCTCGGCATAGTCGCGCACGCGGCGCAACAGCCGGTTGGCGATGCGGGGCGTGCCGCGCGCGCGGCGCGCCACTTCGGCCGCGCCGTCCGGCGTGATGCCGGCGTGCAGCAGGCCGGCGCTGCGCGTCACGATGTGCCCGAGGTCGGTGGCGTTGTAGAACTCAAGCCGCGACACGATGCCGAAGCGGTCGCGCAGCGGATTGGTCAGCATGCCTGCGCGCGTGGTGGCGCCCACCAGGGTGAACGGCTGCAGATCCAGCTTCACGCTGCGCGCGGCCGGCCCTTCGCCGATGAGGATGTCGATCTGGAAGTCCTCGAGCGCGGGGTAGAGGATTTCCTCGACCACGGGCGACAGGCGGTGGATCTCGTCGATGAAGAGGACGTCGTTCTTTTCCAGATTGGTCAGAAGCGCGGCCAGGTCACCCGGACGTTCCAGAACGGGCCCCGACGTCTGGCGCAACTGCACGCCCATTTCATGCGCGATGATGTGGGCCAGCGTGGTCTTGCCCAGGCCCGGCGGGCCGAACAGCAGGACGTGGTCGAGGGACTCGCCGCGCTTTTTGGCCGCGGCGATGAAGATCTCGAGCTGTTCGCGGGCGCGTTGCTGTCCGACGTATTCCCCCAGCGCCTTGGGCCGCAGCGCGCGTTCGATCGATTCCTCGTTGGGCGACACCGGCTGCGGCGCCACGATACGGGGAGCGTCGGGACGGGAGGAAAGGGAATCGGACTGGATGGCCATGGTGCGGAAACGACAAAGGACGAAGCAGGATGCATCGTACCGTAGGGCGGGCCGCCCCGGGGCGGCCCCGCTTTACTGGGCCGCGGACAGGGGCAACCTGACCCGCACGCACAGGCCGCCGGATTCCGCCTGGCGCAGTTCCAGCGAGCCGCCATGCGCGCGCGCGATGGCCTCGGCCAGCGCCAGCCCCAACCCCACGCTGCCGGTGCGCGTGCGCGCATCATCCAGCCGGCTGAACGGGCGCAGGGCCTCCTGGCGGCGTTCCGGCACGATGCCGGGGCCGTGGTCGGCCACATCGAGCACCGCCTGGCCGTCCTCGTGGCGCAGCGCGATATCCACCGGCGGCGCGCCGTGATTCAGCGCATTGCCGATCAGGTTGTCCAGCAGGCGGCCCAGCGCAACGGCATCCGCCTGCACCACCAGGGCGGAGGCGTCGGCATCGGCGGCCAGGCCGATCTCGGTGCCCGCGCCCTGCCAGGCGCCCACGCGTTCGGTCAGCCAGTCGGCCAGGACGATGGGGGCGTATCGATAGGCCGCCGGGTCGGTGCCGCGCACGAAGCCGATGAACTGGTCCACCATGTGCTGCATGTCCTGCAGGTCCGCGCGCAGGCCTTCCTTCAGCTTGGAGTCGTCCGCCATCTCGATGCGCAGCCACATGCGCGACAGGGGGCCCTTCAGATCATGGGGCAGGCCGGACAAGAGCGTGCGGCGCACCGAATCGGACTCGGCCAGCGCGTCCAGCATGGCGTTGAAGCGTTCCCCCAGCGCCCGGGTCTCGTGCGGGCCCGAGGGCTCGACGCGTTGCGGCTGACCGGCGGCAAGCTGATCCGCGGCATCGGCCAGCCGGGTGATCGGGCGTGTGATGTGCCAGGAGAAACCCACCGCCAGCAACAGCAGCAGGCCCAGGCCTCCCAGCCAGGCGGCGATGAATGGCGTGGCCACGGGTGGATCCAGGCGGTCCAGCGGAATGACGAGCCATTCGCGCAGGCGCGGCGCGTCTTCGGTGGCGGGATTGGGCGCCAGCGAGATGAAGATCTCGGGTGTGGGGCCGCGCGACAGCGCCACCCGCGTGCCGTCGTTCAGGCGTTCATTGAGCTGCTGCACCAGCACCCGCAGGTCGCGGCGGATATCGTCCGGTTCGGGCTGGCCGCGGCGGTCGCGCTCCGCGTGCTCGCGGGTACGGTCGCCATCGCGCTGCGCGTTCGGACGGTCGCCCTGCGCGCCATCGCCATCGCGGTCGTCGCCCCGCACCTCGGGGGGCGGGGGCGGCGGCGGACCGTGGATCTGCGAATCCGAAGCGGCGGGCGGCGGGGGCGGCGGGCGCGGAGCGCTACGCGGCGCGGGCGGTGGACGCTTCCCGTTGAAGCGCTGCAGCTTGGCTTCTGCCGGCAACACGCGTGACCACAGCCGCCACTGGTTCTGGGAGGCGGTTCGCACGAAATCGGCACGGTCTTCGGCCGGGACCTGGGACACGGCGGCGCGCAAGGTACGGATGGTGGTGACGATGTAGCCGATGGCCACGTCTTCCATGAACTTGTGCCGGAAGTACGACACCGTCACCAGCGTGGCCGCCTGCGTCAGCAGGACCGAACCCAGAATCAACAGGATCAGGCGCGCCCGCAGCGAACGCGGCATCAGAAAGCCGGGGGAAAAGCGCATCAGGGGGAAAACCGGTAGCCGATACCCCAGACGGTCTGGATCCAGCGCGGCTGCTTGGGATCGTCTTCGATCACGCGGCGCAGGCGCAGGATCGCGATGTCGATGGCGCGGTCATTGCGTTCGCCGGCGTCGTCGTCCCGGGCCAGCGCCAGCAGGCGCTCGCGCGACAGCGGCTTGCCCGCGTTGCGAACCAGGGCTTCCAGCAGATTGATCTCGCCGCCGGTCAGCTTGACCACGGCGCCATCGCGGGAGAGCTGACGCGTGGACGGGTCGAACACGAAGGGTCCGAAGGACACCGGCGCGTCCTTGGTGAGCGCCGACGGGCCGCGCTTGCGGCGCAGCACGGCCTCGATGCGAGCCAGCAGTTCACGGGGATCGAAAGGCTTGCCGACGTAGTCGTCGGCACCGGCCTCCAGGCCGATGATGCGGTCCACGGCTTCATCGCGCGCGGTCAGCAGGATGACGGGAATGTCCTCGCCCTGCTCCCGCAGGCGGCGGCAGGCGTCGGCGCCGTCGCCGCCGGGCAGCATGCGGTCGAGCACCAGCAGATCGGGGGCGTAGCGGGTGATGCGCGACGACAGGTCGGTCGCGTCCGGCGCCAGCAGGGTGTCGTAGCCGTGCCGGTTCAGGTAGTCGGCCAGCAACTGGCGCAAGGCCGGGTCGTCGTCGACGACCAGCAGCTTGGTGTGGGAATTGTCCATGGACGTCATAGTGCGGCGGGCCGCCTCCGCCTGCAAGAGGCAAGAAATCATCTGAAATATACCCGTTGCGCGATGTTCGCGGCCTGTTCCCGCGTTTTCGCCCGCGGACACCCGCCGGAAATGGACTGACCATAAAATGGCGGTTCGACTGCTGCCGCTCGTCCGGTTTACTAAAGAACGTTTACAGTTGCGGCGGCCGCCCCTCTTTACACTGTCCCCATGATCGCCCCTGCAATCATCTGGCGCAGACGGCTGTTGCACGCGGCGCTGACGGCAGGCATGGTCTGCCCGCTGGCTCCGGCGTTCGGCGACGAGTCCGATGCGTCCCCTCATGCCTCCCCGCCCCCGGCGGCGGCCGCCACACGCGTGGCGCGCGGCATCGGTGTTCTGTCCCCGGTTCAACCCATTCCGGTGCGGCCCGCCCCGTCGCTGGATGCGCGCGCCATGCCGCTGGATCCCCTGCCCTGCGGCCTGCAAGCCGCGGAGCCCGCGATGGACACGAGCGTGCAGGGCACGGACGACAGCCCCGAAGAAGGGTTCATCCCCGGCACCGGACCGGCGCTTTCCGGGGATGCCCAGCCCGCTCCGCTGGCCTGCGATCCGATCGCGGAGGACGCCGTCCCCGAAGACAGCGCACCGGACTATTCCTTCGCCCTGGAAGACGGCGATATCCCCGTGGTGGTGATTTCCGGCGTGTCCCGCCCCAGCCGCCCCTGGTTCGCGTCCGCCAGCGGCCAGGATGGCTTGCGCTACGGCGGCAACCGCAACTGGGTCTACCGCAACACCTCGGGCCCGTCCGTCACCGTCGGCAATGTCAGTGCCTACGCGCCCACCTGGGGCAGCGGCGCGCCCCTGGGCGGATTTCAGATATCCAATTCGGCCGGCACCAGCGCCACCCTGCCCGAAGGCAGCTTTGGCTATTCCTCGTCGCTGGGCAAGCTCAACCTGATGGATCCCGCCGCCCGGTCGGGCGCCGTGGATTACGGGGCGTCCGTCGGCAGCGGCAGCGTGCGCTACGGACTCACGCCCGTCCTGACGCTGGAGGGCCAGGTGCAGAGCGCGCCCTCGCTCACCACGCGCGGCATGGGCACCACCTACACCGCCGGCGAGTACGGCACGTTCCAGGCCGGCGCCACGCAAAGCACGTTCGACGCGGCCAGCGGTTACCGCTACCGCTTCGGCTACAACGTGGACGTGGCCGACATGGTGAACCTGGGCTATACCAACGAGCAGATCGGGGCGGGCTATGGCGACCTGTCGACCTACTCCGGCGGCGTGGCTTCGGCCCCCCAGACCCGCAACACCCTGTCGGCGGGCGTCCCCATGTCAGGCTGGGGCACGCTCAGCGGCACCTATTCCGGCCTGCGCGAAGGTTCCGTCCTGGCCGAGCAGCGCGTGGGACTGTCCCACAGCATGTTCGTGGCTCCCAAGGTCAAGCTGGCCGTGGGCGCCGACCGCGACATCGTGTCGGGGAACTACGAGTGGCGCGCCAACCTGAGCATGCCCGTCGATACCTTCATGCGCGGCACCTGGCTCAGCTGGTAGGCGAACCCGGCGCGGACGGAAATATCTCTCCGGAACGGGCGCGCCGGAATTGGGGCTTAAAATCCCTGCCATGATGCTTCCGGCCTACCCCCATGTCTGACGCGCGCGCCCTGGGCGTGTTGCAGCGCGTTTTCGGTTACGAATCCTTCCGCGGCGACCAGCAAGCCATTGTCGAACAGGTGATCGACGGCGGCGACGCGCTGGTCCTCATGCCCACCGGCGGCGGCAAATCGCTCTGCTACCAGATTCCCTCGCTGGTCCGGGAAGGCACCGGCATTGTCGTGTCGCCGCTGATCGCCTTGATGCAAGATCAGGTGGACGCCCTGACCGAACTCGGCGTGCGCGCGGCCTTCCTGAACTCCACGCAGGAATGGCGGGTGGCCCGCGACGTCGAACAGGCCTTCCTGGCCGGCGAACTGGACCTGCTTTACGTGGCGCCTGAACGCCTGCTGACAGACCGCTGCCTGCAGTTGCTTGAGCGGGGCCGCATCGCGCTGTTCGCCATCGACGAAGCCCACTGCGTATCCCAGTGGGGCCACGACTTCCGGCCCGAATACCTGGGCCTGTCCATGCTGCACGAGCGCTGGCCGGATGTGCCGCGCATCGCGCTCACGGCCACCGCCACCGCCGACACCCGCGCCGAAATCGCCCAGCGCCTGTCGCTGGACGAAGCGCGCCATTTCGTGTCGAGCTTCGACCGCCCGAACATCCGTTACCGCATCATCGAAAAGAACGAGGTCCGCAAGCAGTTGCTGGACATGATCCGCACCGAACACGAAGGCGAATCCGGCGTGGTCTACGGACTGTCGCGCGCCCGCGTCGAGGAAACCGCCGAGTTCCTGTGCAACCAGGGCATCGACGCCATGCCCTACCACGCCGGGCTCAGCCCGCAGGTGCGCGCGGCCAATCAATCCCGCTTCCTGCGCGAAGACGGCGTGGTCATGGTGGCCACCATCGCCTTCGGCATGGGTATCGACAAACCCGACGTGCGCTTCGTGGCGCACATCGATCTGCCCAAGTCCGTGGAAGGCTACTACCAGGAAACCGGCCGCGCCGGGCGCGATGGGCTGCCCGCCACCGCCTGGCTCGCTTACGGATTGCAGGACGTGGTGCAGCAGCGCCGCATGATCGACGAGTCGCCTGGCGACGAGTCCTATCGCAGGCGCCTGGGCCAGCAACTGGACGCCATGTTGGGCCTGTGCGAAACCGTGGAATGCCGGCGCGTGCGCCTTCTGGCCTACTTCGGCCAGCAGATCACCGCCTGCGGCAACTGCGACGTCTGCCTGGAGCCGCCGCAGGCCTGGGACGGCACCGTCGCCGCCCAGAAAGTGCTGTCGGCCGTCTATCGCCTCTGGAAGGAACGCGGCCAGCGCTACGGCGCGGGCCACATCATCGACATTCTGCGGGGCAAGGTCACCGACCGCACCAGGCAGCATGGCCATGAAACGCTCAGCGTGTTCGGGGTGGGCGAAGACCTCAGCGACACCGCCTGGCGCGGCGTCCTGCGCCAGCTATTGGCGCAGGGCCTGCTGACGGTCGACAACGAGGGCTTCGGCACGCTGGCGCTGACCGAAGGCAGCCGCGCCGTGCTCAAGGGCGAACGGCAGCTCATGCTGCGCCGGGAATCCGAAAAGAAAACACGCTCCAGCAAGACCGGCAGCGGCCGGCCCAAGGCCGCCGCCATCGACCTGCCGTCCGAACTGCAGCCCGTGTTCGAGGCGCTGCGCGCCTGGCGCGGCGAAGTCGCCAAGAGCCACGGCGTGCCCGCCTATGTGATCTTCCATGACGCCACGCTGCGCGAAATCGCCCTGGCCCAGCCCGAATCGATGGACGCCCTGAGCCACATCAGCGGCGTGGGCGCGCGCAAGCTGGAAGCCTACGGCGAAGAAATCCTGCAACGGGTCGCCAGGCCGGTCCTGTAGGCCGGCACCGCGCCGGGCGGCGGCAAACCCGCCCGGACGGCCGCTGGACGATTCAGCCGCCAGCCGTCAGCGTTGGCGCGGCAGCGCCTTCGCACGATGGCAACGGCAGCGACTAATACGAAGGCGGCGGCAGCAGCGGCATGGGCGGACGCTCCTTGCCGAACACCGACCGGTAGGCCAGGATGTTGAACACCAGCACCACTGGAATCCCCACGACCGCGCCCGCCATGACCAGGCGCATCGAGCCCAGCGCGCCCGCGCCGTCCCATAAGGTCATGTCGTCCAGGATCAGGTAGGGGAAGAGGCTGTAGGCCAGCCCGCCCAGCATCAGCAGGAACAGGGCCACGGTCAGTACGAAAGGCAGCCAACTGAAGCGGTCCGCCCGGCCGGGCAGACGCGCCAGCAGCATTTCGGCGGCCACGAAGCCCGCCAGCATCAGCACCCATACCGATGCGGCCAGGCTCAGGTGCGCGATGTTGCTCCACTTGTAGAAGATGCCCGCGTTGGCCAGGCCCAGCGTGACGGCGATCGCCACCATCCCCACGGCGGTCCAGCGGATGGCGTGCCGCGCCCAGTTGGCGGCGCGGCGCTGCAGGTCGCCGTCGACGCGCATGACCAGCCACGACGCGCCCAGCAGCACATAAGCGGCCACCGCGCACAGGCCCACGAACAGGGAGAACCAGCCGTAGCCGGCATCGGACTGGTAGCCGGTGGCGATGCGCCCCAGCAGCATGCCCTGGCCGAACGCCGTGACGATGGACCCCGCCCAGAACGCGAAGATCCAGCGGGGCTTCATGTCGTTGCGGGCGCGGATGCGGAATTCGAATGAAACGCTGCGCAGCACCACGCCCAGCACCATGAAGGTGAGTGGGCCATAGAGCTTGCCGAGCACCGCCCCCCAGGCGAACGGGAACGCCGCCGCGAACAGGCCCATGCCGAGCAGCAGCCAGAATTCATTGGCATCGCGCCACGGACTGAGCAGGCTCATCATGCGGCCGCGCTCGTGTTCGGGGGCGAGCTGCAGCAGGATGCCCACGCCCAGGTCGAAGCCGTCCAGGACCATGCCCGCGGCGATCACCACGAACAGCAGGCCCATGAAGGCCAGCGGCATCCAGAAGGAAGGATCGTCGGGGCTCAAGCCCTGCGAGGCGGCCAGCATGGCGATCATGGCGTACCCCCGCCCAATTTGCGCACAGGCACGACGCCATAGCGCGCCGCGTGGAAAAGCATGGCGGCGAAAGCGGCCAGCAGCAGCGCGTACAGCAGGCCGTAGCCGATCAGGCCGTAAAAAAGCGTGCTGGAGGCGACGCTGCCCAGGACCTCGGACTGCGTGATGGTGCCGTTCACGACGAAGGGCTGCAGGCCGATGACGGACACCCACCAGCCTGCCACGACGGCGATGCCGCCGGAGAACATCATGCCGCACAGCACGCGCTGCCACCACTGCGGCAGGGTCGACGGGTCCATGCCGCGCCGGAACGTCCACAGGAAGGTCACGCACGCCACCAGCAGCATCAGCAGGCCCAGGCCCGCCGCCACGCGCAGGGACCAGAAGGTCAGCGCCACGGGGGGCAGCATGCCCGAATACTTGTCCAGGCCCTGATAGGTGCCGTCGGGATTGCGATGCAGCCACATGCCGCCGGCATTGCGCAGGGTCAGGTCGGCCGTGTTGACGTGGGCGCGCGCATCCGGCCAGCCGAACAGCACCAGTTGCGGCACGGCCCCGCTTTCCCAGAAGCCGGCCGCCGCCGCGGCCTTGGCGGGCTGCAGCTTGGCGACCATCTGCCCGGCGCCGGTCGCGACCGGCAACTGCAGGAAGGCCGCCACCACGGCGACCACCAGCGCGGTCTTGAACGCGTTGCGCTCGCCATCGCCCAGCGGGCGCCGCAGCGCCTGCAGCGCCGTCACGCCCATCATCAGGAACGAGGCGGCCAGGGCGGATCCGACGATCACCGTGGCCATGCGCCAGCCCACCGAGGGATTCAGCACGACCGCGACCCAGTCGTAGACCTGGTAGCGGCCATCGACCAGCACCGCGCCATCCGGCGTCTGCATCCAGGATTGCAGGGCCAGGACCCAGAAAACCGCCACCAATTGCCCCAGCGCCACCATCAGCACCGCCAGCGTGTGCGCGCCATCGGATACGCGGCGCTGGCCGAACAGCATGACGCCCAGGAAACACGATTTCAGGATGAAGACGGAAAGAATGCCGTAGCCCAGCAAGGGGCCCGCCACGTTGCCGATCTTGTCCATCAGACCGGCCCACAGGCTGCCGATCTGGATGAGGACCGGCACGCTGGCCGCCAGGGTCAGCACGAAGGCCAGGGCAAAGATGCGCACCCAGAAGCGGTACGCCGCCGTCCAGCCGCCGCGTCCCGACCAGCGGGCGCGTATCTTGAAGAACAGCAGCACCCAGACAAGTGCCAGGGAAACGGCGAGAAAAAGCGCCAGGAAGCTCAGGCTGGCCACAAACTGCGCCCGGGCCAGGGATAGGGTGGAGATATCCATAATGGCCCGTAGTGTAGAGCCAGTTACAAGACAATGGGGGCAGTTTGAAACCAGTTGCGGACGACGTGAAATGGGCTTGCCTGCGGAACGTGGCAAAATTGACGCTTTGTCGCTGCTTTTTCCTATTCTTTCAAGAATGACCTCCGCCACGACGCCGACCCCCGCCGCATCAAATTTCCTGCTCAACATCGTCCAAGACGACCTCGAAGCGAACCGCTTCCAGGGCAAACGCTGGGCGGGCAAGCCTGGCCCGGCGGCCGTGCAGCAGCAGGGGGAAGCGGACCCGGCCCGCATCCGCACGCGCTTTCCGCCGGAGCCCAACGGCTATCTGCACATCGGCCACGCCAAGAGCATCTGCGTGAACTTCGGCCTGGCGCGCGACTTCGGCGGCGTCTGCCACCTGCGCTTCGACGACACCAATCCCGAAAAAGAAGACCAGGAATATGTTGACGCCATCATCGAGGCCGTCCACTGGCTGGGCTTTGACTGGAAGGCCGGCAACGGCCAGGAAAACCTTTACTTCGCCAGCGACTACTTCGGCTATATGTACGAGTTCGCCGAGGCGCTGGTGGAAGCCGGCCACGCCTACGTGGACGAACAGAGCCCCGAAGAGATCCGCGCCAACCGAGGCACGCTGACCGAACCCGGCACGGACTCGCCCTGGCGCAACCGCCCGGCCGCGGAATCCATCGCGCTGCTGCGCGAGATGCGCGACGGCAAGCATCCCGACGGCAGCCTGGTGCTGCGCGCGAAGATCAACATGGCTTCGCCCAACATCAACCTGCGCGACCCGGTCATGTACCGCGTGCGCCATGCGACGCACCACCGCACCGGCAACCAGTGGTGCATCTACCCGATGTATAGCTGGGCGCACCCGGTGGAAGACGCGCTGGAAGGCATCACGCACAGTGTCTGCACCCTGGAATTCGAAGACCAGCGCCCGTTCTACGACTGGATCCTCACGCGCCTGGCCGAGCTGGGCAAGCTGGCCGCGCCGCTGCCGCATCAGTACGAATTCGCCCGCCTGAACCTGAGCTATGTGGTCACCAGCAAGCGCAAGCTGCTGCAACTGGTGCGCGAAGGCCATGTGGACGGCTGGGACGATCCCCGCATGCCGACCATCTTCGGCCTGCGCCGCCGCGGCTATACGCCGGCCTCGATCCGCCTGTTCTGCGACCGCACCGCCGTGTCCAAATCCGACTCGCGCATCGACTACAGCCTGCTGGAGCAGGCCGTGCGCGACGACCTGGACCCGATCGCCGCCCGCTCGGTGGCCGTGCTGGACCCGATCAAGCTGATCATCACCAACTACCCCGAAGGCCAGACCGAAGCCTGCACCGCGCCGCGCAACCCGCACGACCCCGAGGCGGGCGTGCGCGAGTTCCCGCTGTCGCGCGAGCTGTGGATCGAGCGCGACGACTTCCGCGAAGAAGCGCCCAAGAAGTACTTCCGCCTGTTCCCCGGCAACACCGTGCGCCTGAAGTATGGCTACGTTGTGCGCTGCACCGGTTTCACCAAGAACGAAGCCGGCGAAGTCGTCGAAGTCCAGGCCGAGTACCTGCCGGAAACCAAAAGCGGCACGCCAGGGTCCGATAGCGTCAAGGTCAAGGGCAACATCACCTGGGTCAGCGCGGCCCACGCGGTGCCCGCGCAGATCCACCTGTACGACCGCCTGTTCGCCGACGCGCGGCCCGATGGCGGCGACAAGGACTTCGTGGCCTGCCTGAACCCCAACTCAAAGCAGACGGTCACCGCCTGGCTGGAGCCGGGCACCGTGGCAACGCCTGGCGCCACCTGGCAGTTCGAGCGCCTGGGCTACTTCACGGCCGACCTGAAGGATTCCACCGAGCAGGCGCCCGTGCTTAACCGCATCGTGACCCTGCGCGATTCCTGGGTCCAGGGCTGACGCGCCGCGCGCGTAACACGGGAAATAGGCGCTGGAAGGCGCCTTTTTCTTTCGGTGTCCCAGCGGCTCAGGCCGTCCTGGGCGGGTTATCATCCCCGACATCCCGCAGCCGGTTGAGCGCGCCGTTTCCTGGCGCCCTGACCGCCAGCCACAATCAAGATGAACACTGAATCCCTAGCCCTGGACTTCAAGAGCGCCACCCTGTATGCCATCCGGGTGGTTCTGCATAGCGCCGACCCCGAACGCCTGAACGCCGCGCTGGCCAAGCGCATGGCCGATGCAGGCAGCTTCTTCGAAAACGAGCCCGTCGTCATCGACGCCAGCCGCGTCGAGGAAAAAATCGATTGGGCCAATCTGGTCGCGGCCCTGCGCGGCCACAACCTGCCCCCCATCGGGGTGGTGGCCGAGGGCGCCAACCTGCAGGCCGCCCGCGAGGCCGGCCTGACGCCGGTGGAACTGTCCACGCCCGCCGCCCGGCCTGCCCCCGTGGTGGACACCGCGCCGCCGAACGACGTCGCGACGCCCGTGCCCTCGGTGCCTGCCGCGGCCGTGGAAATCGCGCCCGCGCCCACCGACACGTCGGCGGTAAATGGCGCGGCGGCCGATGCTGCGGCGGTCGATACCGCGGCGGTCGATACCGCGGCGGTCGATACCGCGGCGGTCGATACCTCTGCAGCCGCCGCCGCAGCGCCCGGTAAATCCACCGGGAGGCCCGCGGCCGGCGACTCCGCGACGGAACCGATGCCGGCGCGCGCCGCAAGCAGCACCACGTCGGCCTCCAGCCCCACGCCCGCCGCGCCGCACTCGGCTTCGGCGCTGGTCATCACCAAACCGCTGCGTTCCGGCCAGCGCGTCTACGCGCGCCACACCGACCTGGTCGTGATCGGCATGGTGAGCCAGGGCGCGGAAGTCATCGCCGACGGCAACGTGCATGTATATGGCCCGCTGCGCGGCAAGGCGATGGCCGGCGCGCGCGGCGACACCTCGGCCCGCATCTTCACGACGCATCTGGACGCGGAGCTGCTGGCCGTGGCCGGCGTCTACCGTGTGGTCGAGGACAAGCTCGACCGCACACTGCAGAATCAACCCGCGCTGGTCCGGCTGGACGGCGACACCTTGCGCATCGAGGCACTGAAGGCGTAAGCCAACACCCCTGGGTGCGCACGCCTTGAGAGCAGGCGGCGCGGCGGAGCCGTGCACAAATCTCAACACATCCTGTAAGAAGCCTTACACGGGCTTTTTGCTTTACGATAACGCGATTTATTCGAACATAAGGGTTTGATCGTCATGACACGCATTGTTGTGGTGACTTCCGGCAAAGGCGGCGTGGGTAAAACCACGACGAGCGCCAGTTTTTCCGCGGGCCTCGCGATGCGGGGCCACAAAACCGCTGTCATCGACTTCGACGTCGGCCTGCGCAATCTCGACCTCATCATGGGCTGCGAGCGTCGCGTGGTGTACGACTTCGTCAATGTGATCCAGGGCGAAGCCACCCTCAACCAGGCGCTGATCAAGGACAAGCAGCTTGAAAACCTGTTCATCCTGCCCGCCTCGCAAACGCGCGACAAAGACGCGCTGACGCAGGATGGCGTGGAAAAGGTCATCAATGACCTGAAGGACATGGGTTTCGACTACATCGTCTGCGACTCGCCCGCCGGCATCGAGACGGGCGCGTTGATGGCCGCGTACTTCGCGGACGACGCGCTGGTGGTGACCAACCCCGAAGTCTCGTCGGTGCGCGACTCCGACCGCATCCTGGGCATTCTGGCCGCGAAATCCAAGCGCGCGGTCGACGGCGGCGAGCCGGTCAAGGAATTCCTGCTCCTGACCCGCTACAACCCCAAGCGCGTTTCCGACGGCGAAATGCTGTCGCTGGGCGACATCGAAGACATCCTGCGCATCAAGCTGATCGGCGTCATCCCCGAATCGGAAGCCGTGCTGCAAGCGTCGAACCAGGGTCTGCCCGCCATCCACCTGAAAGAGACCGACGTCTCCGAAGCCTACAAGGACGTCGTCAGCCGCTACCTTGGCGAAGACAAGGCCCTGCGCTTTACCGACTACGAAAAGCCCAATTTCCTGAAACGCCTGTTCGGAGGCAAGTAAGCAATGTCCTTCCTGTCGTTTCTGCTCGGTCAAAAGAAATCTTCCGCTTCCGTCGCCAAAGAACGGTTGCAGATCATCCTGGCCCACGAGCGGGGCCGCGGCGACTCGCCCGACTACCTGCCGCAGTTGCAGCAGGAACTTATCGCGGTCATCTCCAAGTACGTGAAGATCAACCCAGAAGACATCAAGGTGCACCTGGAACGCCAGGACACGCTGGAGGTGTTGGAGGTGAAGATCGAGATGCCGCAGAACGAGCCCTGACGCCTCTTGCACGCCGGCCCGCCGGCGTGCCTGCGCATAAAAAAACGCCCGGCATATGCCGGGCGTTCCGCATTGGGACAGACGTTCAGCGCTTGCCGACCTGATCGCCGATCACGCCGCCGATTGCCGCTCCCCCCACTGTGCCAAGTACGCCGCCGTTGGTGATCACGGCGCCTGCCACGCCGCCCAGCGCGGCGCCACCGACGGTGCTCTTTTGACGATGGCTCATGCCATCCCAGGAAGAGCAGCCAGCCATGGTGGCGGTGATGGCCAGTGCGGCACAGATTTTGGAAAGCGATGCGATTTTCATGATGAAGCTCCTATTCTTGTACCCAGGGGCCGCACCGATGAACCTGACGCGAGCGCGCGGTCCCTTTTTGGGTTTAGAGCTTTCAGGATCGCAAAATATCGGAAGCCGGGGTGTTAGGTTTGCCGAGGAATTGTGTCAAAGGGCGAGAAGATCTTTGCGCTCCCCGGGCGCATTGTTGCAGGCGCCGACGGCTATTTGACCAGACGTAACGCGTCACGGAAGCGCGGGTGTTCGCAGGTCTCCAGCCATTCGAAAATCGCCATCTCCGAGGTGACGATTTCCGCGCCGTGCGCACGCGCGCGGCGCAACGCGGCGTGGTGGTCGGAGGACTTGCGCGATCCCGCGGCATCGGCCACGAGCACGGCCTTGTAGCCCAGGTCGACCAAGCCGATCACGGTCTGCAAGACGCAGATATGCGCCTCGCAACCCGCGACCAGCACCGTCCTGCGCGAAGCCGGCAGCCAGCCATCGAAGCCGGGTTCGCGCGCGGCCGAGAAATGCATCTTCTGGAACGTGCCTTGCACCAGCTCGCGCAGCGGATCAACCGTGACACCCAGCATCTTGCTGTGATGCTCGGTGGCGACCACCGGCACATCCAGCAGGCGCGCGGCCTGCGCGAGCTTGTGCGCGGCGTTGAGCACCGCGTCGCCGTCATGGATGACGGGCATCAGGCGGCCCTGCATGTCGACGATCAGCAGGGTGGAATCGGAGGCGGACAGCAGCATGGCGGAATCTCCGGAAATCTTGTGGATAGGACCCATGAGCGGCTGATGGCACCCAACGCCCAAACGAGTCCGTGCAGGCTCAATGATATAGCGGCGGTTCCGCAGACAGATTCAGCGCAGCGGCGATCGCCCGAAGCCGTTTGTCCTTGGTCCACAGCGCTGCCCCAGGGGTTAAACGCGTAGACGCCAGGAGATGCAAATCGACGTACCCAATACCTCTGCCAAACAATTTTTCAGCATGAAGGAAATGCAGGGCTTCGTCGTGGGTCGCGCTTACGGCCCGAGGCAATAAGGTCAAGGCTCCAAGCACCATTTCACGACGCCCGAGAGACCCGAGGGCGAGCTCTCCAACAATGAACGGGTGCGTCAATACATATTCCTTGTTCAGCAACTGGATAAGCCGAGGCTCCCCGGCCGCTCCCAGATGGTCTATCCAGATGGAAGTATCAACCAGGATCATCGGACGTCCGCGTCTGGCGCCGAGGAACCGGTGTGAGCTTCGGTGCGCTTCCGCCGAGTTTGGCGAGGCGCTTCGCCGCCTCTTTCTGCACAAGATTGACCAATGCTTGCTGCATCAGCGCCGATGTTTCCTGAATGCCCGTGTACAAACGAGCCTGCTCGAGCAATTCGTCATCGAGCGTCACGGTCGTGCGCATGCCCGCCCCCTTATGAAGTGGATGAATCACCAAACGCATCATTTGATGCGATTTTTTATTCTATCACCGCAAAAAAAACCCCGGCGCTTTGACCGGGGATTTCAGACTGCTTTACTGTTTGGCCTTACTTCAAGGCCTTGTAGCGCAGGCGCTTGGGCTTGGCGCCCTCTTCGCCCAGGCGGCGCTTCTTGTCGGCTTCGTACTCTTGGTAGTTGCCGTCAAAGAACACCACTTGCGAATCGCCTTCGAAGGCCATGATGTGCGTGGCGATACGGTCCAGGAACCAGCGGTCATGGCTGATCACCATGACGCTGCCGGGGAACTCCAGCAGCCCGTCTTCCAGGGCGCGCAAGGTTTCCACGTCGAGATCGTTGGACGGTTCGTCAAGCAGCAGCACGTTGCCGCCGGCAATCAGCGTCTTGGCCATGTGCAGGCGGCCGCGTTCGCCGCCCGACAGCTGACCCACGACCTTGTTCTGGTCGCCGCCCTTGAAGTTGAAGCGGCCCAGATAGGCGCGCGACGACATTTCGAACTTGCCCACCGTCAGGATGTCGGCGCCGTCGGCCACCGCATCGAACACCGTCTTCTTGTCTTCCAGCGCATCGCGCGACTGGTCGACGTAGGCCAGCTTCACGGTCTGGCCGATGGTCACTTCGCCCGAGTCCGGCTGCTCGCGGCCCGCGATCATGCGAAACAGCGTCGACTTACCGGCCCCGTTGGCGCCGATGATGCCCACGATGGCGCCCGGCGGCACCTTGAAGCTGAGGTTGTCGATCAGCAGGCGGTCACCATAGGCCTTGCTGACATTGTTGAATTCGATGACCTCGTTGCCCAGGCGCTCGCCCACGGGAATGAAGATTTCCTGGGTTTCGTTGCGCTTCTGGTATTCGTAGGACGACAGTTCCTCGAAACGGGCCAGGCGCGCCTTGGCCTTGGCCTGGCGTCCCTTCGGGTTCTGGCGCACCCATTCCAGTTCCTTCTTGATGGTCTTCTGGCGGGCGGATTCCGAGGACTCTTCCTGCTTGAGGCGATCTTCCTTCTGTTCCAGCCACGAGCTGTAGTTGCCCTTCCAGGGAATCCCGTAGCCCCGGTCCAGCTCAAGAATCCACTCGGCCGCGTTGTCCAGGAAGTAGCGATCGTGGGTCACGCCCACGACGGTGCCCGGAAACTTGTGCAGGAACTGCTCAAGCCACTCCACGCTTTCGGCGTCCAAGTGGTTGGTGGGCTCGTCCAGCAATAGCATGTCGGGCTTGGACAGCAGCAGGCGGCACAAAGCCACGCGGCGCTTTTCCCCGCCGGACAGGTTGCCGACGATGGCATCCCAGGGCGGCAGGCGCAGCGCGTCGGCGGCGATTTCCATCTGGTGTTCGATGTCGTCCGAGCCGCTGGAGGCGGCCGCGGCGATGATGGCTTCCAGGTCAGCCTGCTCGGCGGCCAGCGCGTCGAAATCGGCATCCGGCTCGGCGTAAGCGGCGTAGACCTCGTCCAGGCGCTTCTTGGCGGTCACCACCGCGCCCAGGCCTTCTTCAACCGACTGGCGCACCGTGTGCTCGGGGTTGAGCTGCGGTTCCTGCGGCAGATAGCCGATGTTCAGGCCCGGCATGGGAATGGCTTCGCCTTCGATCTCGCGGTCGACGCCCGCCATGATCTTCAGCAGCGTCGACTTGCCCGAGCCGTTCAGGCCCAGCACGCCGATCTTGGCGCCAGGAAAAAACGAAAGCGAGATATCGCGCAGGATCTGCCGCTTGGGCGGCACGATCTTGCCGACGCGGTTCATGGTGTAGACGTATTGGGCCATGGGCTCGTATAGGAGATATAGCTGAGAAACCGTTGATTGTAGGCCGGAACCCTGACCGGCGTGCGGCCGCCGCGATCCAGCCCCGATTCCCGCTCAGGGGGCCTTGCCCCCGCGCGCGCCAAGACGCGGCGTGCGCAGCTGCGCCAGCATCACGCCGGCCAGCGCCAGCGCCCCGCCCACGATGTGGAACATGTGCGGCTTTTCGTCCAGGAACACCGCGGCGATCGCCACCGTGCCCACCGGCATCAGGTTCAGGAACACACTGGCTCGATTGGGCCCCAGATGCTTCACGCCCTGCATCCACAGGAACGGCGCGAACAGCGACGGAAAGATCGCCGCATACAGCACCAGCGGCACATTGGCGGCATTGAGCGGCGACGGCGCCGCCAGCAGGAAGGCCGGCAACTGGAACAGCACGCCGAACCCGACCTGCACGTACAGCGACTGCCACGGCCCCACCGGCAGCCCCCAGCGGCGCAGCAGCACGCCGTACAGCGCGTAGGCCAGCGCCGCCAGCCCCATCAGCAGGTCTCCCGGGTTCGCACCCACCGACAGCAGCCGCGCCGGATCGCCCTCGCCGATCAGCAGCGCCAGGCCCGCCAGCGAGATCAGGCCTCCCAGCATCGCCATCAGGGTGGGACTCTGGCGCAGCACCACCGTCCCCACCGCGATGGTCAACAGCGGAATCATCGCCGTGATGATGCCCATATTGGTCGCCGTGGTGCTCGATGCCGCCACATAGGCCAGCCCCTGGTACAGCGCCATCCCCAGCCCGCCCAGCACCGCGAACTTGGGCAGGTACGGCACGATGAGCCGGCGCTGCGCCCACACGCCCGGCAGCGCGAAAGGCGTCAGCAAGACGCCGGCCAGCGCCCAGCGGTAAAAACCAATGACCGCCGGCGCGATCACGCCGGCGGCCATCTTGGTCACGATCATGTTGACCGACCAGATCAGGGCCGCCAGCAGCGGAAACAGCAGATAGCGGAGGGGAATGGTCGAAGAATCAGCGCGCGTCATAAAACAGGTAATACCGGACGAAGACAGGCGGCAAGTGTAAGGGCGCGTCCGCCGTCATGGAAACCGGCGTCCCTGAAGGGGCCCGCCCATCGCGCCGCAGTACGCCATCCGGATACCTCCGCCCGGGGACCACCGCCGCCCGCGCCATCCGCGCCGCTCCGTCCCCCTCGTCATCCAAGCGTCCGATGCACTGCAACGCGGATCGCGCGACAATAGCGCCTGACTTTACGTATCCGCCGTGCCGTCGCGGCTTCATCGCGCCCTGGAACCCCTCATGTCCGCCTCTGCTACTCCCCCTGCGTCCTTGACCCATTTCAGTGCCCCCGAACTGGACATGCTGGCCAAGACCGCGGACGCCCTCAGCGCCTACCTGGGCAAACCCGTGCTGGCCGAAGTGGTGCTGGGCGACGAGGGCACCGAATGGGTGACCTATGGTGTCCCCATGGACGAAAACGCCAAGGTCGACGAAGAACAGATCCACGTCCAGCTCGGCGGCCCCGGCGCTCGCATCCTCGGCAACCGCGGCGGCCTGCCCCAGTCCGACGACGACACCTATGACTGCCTCTACCTCTGGGCCGTCCAGATCTCGCTGAACGACGGCGAACGCTTCATCAAGCTGGACCAGGACGGCGAAGAATCCGCCTGGTCCGACAACCTGGAAGACGTGCTGCCCTTCGCCCTGTCGGAAGAACCGCAAGCGAATCCGGACGAGGAAGAGGAAGAAGAGGATGACGGCGACGACGAAGACGACGACACGCCGTACGACGACGTCCACGATCACCGTCATTGAACCCGGGCACTACCCGCTCCCACCGAGATGACCGGCACCCCAGCGCCGCCCCGGTGACGGGTGACGGGTGATTGGCGACGCATGCCACATAGCGCATAGCGCATAGCGCACAACAAACCGCACACAGCAACCCGCAACCACCGCTCCGACGTCCCACCATCCCGACGCCAAACAAGGCCGCCCCCGCGGCCGTTTTGGCAGCCCCGCAACCCCTTCCCCCGCGCTCCATCCTCGGCCAAAACGCCAAGCACCCCGCCCTCCCCCGCGGCCGGGGCGATGCGTGCATCGGAGCCTGGGGCGGTGGCGGGCCGGGGTGCGCGGGGAGTCGATGCGCCCGACGGAATCCGAAGGCAGCCGCCGCAGGCGGCAACGAGGATGAGGCAGGGGCAGTCCGGAGCGAAGGCTCCGGACCGCAATCGTTGACCCGCGCACCCCGGCCCGCCGCCGCCCCAGGCGCCTCAAGAACCAGCACCCTGCGCAAGAATCAGCACCCTGCGCAAGAACCAGCACCCTGCGCAAGAACCAGGATCACGCCGAGATCCGCCCCTCCTGCACCGCATGGCAAGCCACCACCGAAACGCCCGCCAGCATCGCCACCGGCGCCTCGGCCCGGCAGCGGTCATTGGCATGCGGGCAACGCGGATGAAACGTACACCCCGGCGGCGGATTCAGCGGATTGGGCACCTCCCCCGCCACCGCCGTGCGCGGCTTGCCCGCGCCATTGAGATCCGGGATCGCCTCCAGCAGCATCCGCGTATACGGATGCCGCGGCCGCGCGAACAGCTCGTCGCGCGGCGCCACTTCCACCATGCGCCCCAGATACATCACGCCCACCCGGTCGGCCACGTGATGCACCACCGCAAGATTGTGGGAAATGAACAGATAGGTCAGCCCCAGCTTGCGCTGCAGATCCTTCATCAGGTTCAGCACCTGCGCCTGCACCGACACATCCAGCGCCGAGGTCGGCTCATCGCAGACCAGGAACTCGGGATTCACCGCCAACGCCCGCGCAATCGAAATGCGCTGCCGCTGCCCGCCCGAAAACTGATGCGGATAGCGCCCCTGATCCGCCGGATCCAGCCCCACCTGCCGGAGCAGATCCCCGACCCGCGCCACGCGCTCCTCGGCGGTCATCCGCGTATGCGTCAGCATCGGCTCAGCAATGATCCGGCCCACCCGCCAACGCGGATTCAGACTGGCATAAGGATCCTGAAAAATCATCTGCAGACGCTTGCGCAAGGCGCGCCCGCCCGGTTCCGACATGCGCGCCAGCGGCTGCCCGTCGAAGCGGATATCCCCGCGGGTCAGGCCATACAGCCCCACCAGCATCCGCGCCACCGTGGATTTTCCGCAGCCCGATTCGCCCACCAGCGCCAGCGTCTCGCCGCGCGCGATCTCGAACGACACCCCGTCCACCGCCCGCAGCATCACCTTCGGCTTGCCCGCCAGCTTGCGTTCCAGCCATGGCGGCGACACATCGAACCAACGCGCCGCATCCTTTACTTCCACCAATGGCGTGCTCATGCGGCCACCTTGTTATTGTCGTCATGCAACCAACAGGCCGCCCGCGACGTACCCGCGGGCAGCAACTCCGGACGATCGTGCGCGCAACGCGGCAAACGCTGGCCGCAGCGCGGATTGAACGCACAGCCCGGCGGAATCGCATTCAACCGCGGCATGCTGCCATCGATCTGCACCAGCCGCTCCGAGTGGCCCTCCAGCGTCGGGATCGATCCCATCAGCCCCGCCGTATAAGGATGGCACGGCTTGTGGATCACATCCGCCACCGGACCGATCTCGGCCACGCGGCCCGCATACATCACCGCCACCCGGTCGGCGGTCTCCGCGATCACGCCCATATCGTGCGTGATCAGCATCACCGCCGTGCCGTTCTCGCGGCACAGGCGCTTGAGCAGCTCGATGATCTGCGCCTGAATGGACACATCCAGCGCGGTCGTGGGCTCGTCGGCCACCACCAGCTTCGGCTCGGCGGCCAGCGCCAGCGCGATCACCACGCGCTGCCGCATGCCGCCCGAGAACTGGTGCGGGAAATGATCAATGCGTTCCCGCGCGGCCGGAATGCCAGTCGACGCCAGCAGCTCCACCGCGCGGTTGCGCGCCTGCGACCACGTCATGTCCAGGTGGGTCACGATGGTCTCCGCCAACTGCCGGCCCACCGTGTACAGCGGATTCAGCGACGTCAGCGGATCCTGGAACACCGCCCCGATCTCGCGGCCGCGCACGCGGCGCATCTGCTCGTCGGGAAGATTGTCGATACGGCGGCCCGCCAGCAGGATTTCGCCAGCGGCAATGCGGCCGGGAGGCTCGAGCAGGCCGATGATGGACGCGCCGGTCAGCGATTTGCCGGCGCCGGATTCGCCCACCACGCCCAGGACTTCGCCCGCCTGGATGGAAAACGACACGTCGTCCAGGGCGCGCAGCGTGCCGCGGCGCGTCGGAAACTCCACGCGCAGATTGCGGACCTCTAGTAATGCGCTCATGTGCGATACCTCAATTCAAATACCTGTTGCACAGGCGCTTCGGGGATGGACCACATCACATCAGCCGCGGGTTGAGCGCATCGCGCAGCCAGTCGCCCAGCAGGTTGACCGACAACACCAGCAGCACCAGCGCCGCGCCCGGGAAAATCGTGATCCACCACTCTCCGGAGAACAGGAAATCGTTGCCGATGCGGATCAGCGTGCCCAGCGACGGCGCCGTCGGCGGCACCCCCACCCCCAGGAACGACAGCGTCGCCTCGGTGATGATGGCCGTCGCCAGATGCACCGTGGCCAGCACCAGCACCGGACCCAGCACATTCGGCAGCACATGGCGGAACATGATGACGGGCGAGGACACGCCGATCACGCGCGCCGCCTGCACATATTCGCGGTTCTTCTCCACCAGCGTGGAGCCGCGCACCGTACGGGCGTACTGCGGCCAGCCGGCAAGCGCGATCGCGCCGATCAGGACCGGGAACGCGATCAGCTCGTGCATCTCGCGCGGCACCGCCGCCCGGGCCACGCCGTCGATCAGCAGCGCGATCAGGATCGCCGGAAACGAGAGCTGCACATCCGCGACGCGCATGATGAAGGCATCGATGCGGCCGCCGGCATAGCCTGAAATCAGGCCCAGCACGATGCCGATCAGCATCGACAGCACCACGGACGCAAGCCCGATCAGCAGCGACACGCGTGTCCCGTACAGGATCGCCGAATACAGGTCGCGGCCCTGGCTGTCCGTGCCCAGCAGATAGGTCTGCTGGCCATTGGCCTCCCAGGCGGGCGGCAGCAGCGCGTCCAACAGTTCGACCTTGGTCAGGTCGAACGGATTGTGCGGCGCCACCCAGCCCGCCCCGAAGGAGCCGATCAACAGGGTCGCCAGCAACAGGGTCGCCACGATGGCCACGGGCGCCCGGCGCCAGGCCCAGGCGATGTCGCTGTCCCACCAGCGTTTGAGTACGGCGCGCATCAGTGAGCCCCCCCGCCGCGAGTCAGCCCGGAACGCAGCCGCGGATCCACGACGAAATACAGAAGATCGACGATCAGGTTGATCACCACGAACACCAGCGCGATCAGGCACAGGTACGCGGCCATGACCGGCACGTCGGCGAATTGAACGGCCTGGATGAACAGCAGCCCCATGCCCGGCCACTGGAACACCGTTTCCGTGACGATGGCGAAGGCGATGATGCCGCCCAGTTGCAGCCCGGTGATGGTGATGACAGGCACCATCGTGTTCTTCAGGGCATGCCCGAAGTGGATGGCGCGGCGCTTCAGGCCGCGGGCGCGCGCGAACTTGATGTAGTCGGAACGCAGGACTTCCAGCATTTCCGAACGCACCAGCCGCAGCACCAGCGTCATCTGGAACAGCGACAAGGTGATGGCCGGCAGGATCAGGTGCTTCCAGCCCGTGGCGGTGAACAGGCCCGACGTCCACCAGCCCACGCTGACCGTGTCGCCCCGTCCGTAGCTGGGCAGCCATCCCAGTTGCACCGAGAACACCAGGATCAGCAGGATGCCGATCAGGAACGTGGGCAGCGAAACCCCAAGCAGGGAACCCGCCAGCAGCATCTGGGACACCAGGCTGTTGCGCTTGAGCGCCGTATACACGCCCAGCGGCACGCCCACGACCAGCGCCAGCAGCGCCGCCACCATGGACAGCTCCAAGGTGGCCGGCAGACGGGACTTCAGCAGCGTGGAGACCGGTTCGCTCTGGCGCAGGGAAATGCCGAAATTGCCTTGTACGGCATTGGCCACGAAATGGCCGAATTGAACGACCGCGGGCTCGTTCAGCCCCAGGCGTTCACGCAACTCGATGCGCTCGGCATCGGTGGCGTCCTGCCCCAGCATGATGGTGACAGGGTCGCCGACGTATTGGAAAAGCACAAAGGCCAGTAGCGCGACGGTGAGCATCACCGCTACGGCCTGCAACAGGCGACGCAGTATGAAAGCGAACATAGGCGAGAAAATGCAAGACGGCGGGAGTCGGATAGACCCCGCCGTCTGGTTAGCCTGGATCAGTCAATCTTGACCCAATCGGCAACGAGGCGATTGTCGGCACGGTGGATGACCGTGACGTTCTTGCGCATGGCCCAGGGGATGACCTGGTCATGCAGCGGAATGTGCCCGAAGTCCTTGGCGTGCCCTTGCAGCACGGTGATGATGTCGGCGTCACGCTTGGCCGGATCGGTTTCCGTCTTGATCCGGTCGATGATGACGTCCAGTTCCTTGTTGCTGTAATTGCCCAGGTTGTACATGCCGTCCGCGCCCTCGCCTTTGGTGCGGATCAGGTTCTGCAGCGTGTACATGGCGTCGAACGTGGGCACGCCCCAGCCGAACAGGTAGGCGCTGGTGTCGAACGACTGCACCTTGGGGAAGTACGTGGAACGCGGCATGGCGTTCATGGTGGCCTTGACGCCCACCTTGGCCCACATGCCCACCACGGCCTGGCAGATGGCTTCGTCGTTGATGTAGCGGTTGTTGGGACAGTCCAGCGTGAAGTTCAGCGTGCCGTCGTAGCCGGCTTCCTTCAGCAGGGCGCGGGCCTTTTCGGGATCGTAGGGCACGCGCTTGTGCACGGATTCCGCCCAGCCATGCACCTGCGGCGCGATCATCGTGCCGGTGGGCGCGGACAGGCCGCGCATCACGGCGCGCTTGATCGCGTCCACGTCGATGGCGCGGTACAGCGCTTCACGCACGCGGATGTCCTGGAACGGATTCTTGCCCTTGATGTTCGAGTACTGCAGCTCGGGGCGCTTCTGGTCCAGGCCCAGGTAGATGGTGCGGTATTCGTTGCCTTCCACGACCTTCTGCGACTGGCGCAGGCGCTCCAGATCCTGCGCGGCGGGGTCCAGCACGAAGTCGATCTCGCCCGACAGCAGCGCCGCGGTGCGCGTGGCGTTCTGCTTGATCGGCGTGAACACGACTTCGGTCACGTTGCCGATCTTGCCTGCCTTGTTCCACCAGTCCTTGTTTTCTTCGAAGACGGTGCGCACGTCCACTTCGCGGCTCTTCAGCTTGTAGGGGCCGGTGCCGTTGGTGTTGCGCGCGCCGTAGGTTTCTTCCTTGTTGACGAAATCCTGCGGCTTGGGGATGTTGTTCTTTTCCGACCAGGCCTTGTTCATGATGAACACGTTGGTCAGCTGGCGCAGCAACACGGGATTGGGCGCCGTGGTCTCGATCTCGACCGTCAGGTCGTCGATCTTGCGCGCTTCCTTGATGCCGGTCGTGTACGCCTTGTAGTTCGACGTCGGCGCCATGGCGCGATGGATCGAAAACACGACGTCTTCCGCGGTGAAGGCGGCGCCGTCATGGAACTTCACGCCGGGACGCAGCTTGAAGCGGTACAGCGTGGGCGACACCTGCTCCCATTCGGTGGCCAGGCGCGGCGAGACCTTGAAGGACTTGTCGTAGTCGACCAGCGGTTCGTAGATGTAGCTGTTGGCGGCGATCGTCATGCCCTCGTTCTGCGAGTGCGGATCGAAGGTGAGGATGTCGCCCTGGGCGGCCCAGCGGAAGGACTTGGCTTGCCCGATCGAGGGCACGGCCACGGCGGCGGCGATCGCGATAGCAATCAAAGTGCGGCGCATAAGTGTCAACTCCTGACAGTAGTCTGAATACCGGCGCGAGTGTGCCTACCCGCAAGACCCGCGTCAATCCAGGGTTTATGCGTACCGGAGACGCTTTTCACAGAGGAACAACAATCGGGGACGCATAAGCTTGTAACAAAATAATCGAAGCGAACAATGTTCGAGTGCGTCGGCGCAACGCCGCTACGCGTCGGACTCAAATGGCAGCTCCAGCGGAACGTGCTCGGTCATCAGGACGCCCAGCATCTCGATCAGGATCGCGGCCTTCTCTTCACCGAACGGGGCCAGAACCGCCTTCTGGTGCTGCAGGGCTTGCTCGCATAACGCCGCGATCAGATTCGTGCCCTTGGCTGTGATGCAGACCCGCGTCTGCCGCCGGTCCGCGCGCACGCCGGTGCGGGCCACCAGGCCGTCGGCCTCCATCCGCTGGACCACCTTGCTCAGCGTGGGCTGCTTGGTGATGGCCAGCACTGCCAGGCTGCCGATGGTTTCGCCGGCGCTGCCTTCAAGACTGGCCAGCACCCGCCATTCGGTCACCGACAGGCCGGCGGCCTTTACCTCGAGGTGGAACTCCGCCGATATGCGCTGGCTGGCTTGCGCCAGCAGATAGGCCAGATAGCCGTCTACAAACCGGGGGCCGCGCGCGCCTGCGCGTCCGCTGCGCTGCTTATCCAACCGCATGTTGCTTTGCTCCCACGCACCGGTATCCAAGATCGCGGCCTCCGCCGAAAAACGCATTGCACCACGGCGGCGCAACCATGCGCCATGAGGTATCGCAATGCTGTTGCGCAGCAAAGGGTATACCCCGAATCTGAAGCGGTTATGCACCACCACGGCGCCGAAAAATAGGACTCCAACCTACAGGACAACCAGTATATACGCCCTTGTTTTAGCGTGATATTTTTCGATTTCCATGAAATTTCATCTTTTTTGTTGACAGCTAAAACATTGACTCCTAAAGTATTTTTCAGGCGATGATTTCGTGACATGACGATGCTGCGCGGCAGCAAGGCTTGAGGACCGGCGTGCCGGTCCGCGAAAGGGATCCAGATGGCGGAAAGGTCTTTCAAGAAAGAAGTCCAGCAATTGCGCATCGGCGCGGGCGAAGAGTTCCGCGGTGAAGGGATTCTGGCCGTCACAAAGGCCCTGCTGCAATCCGGCGTGGGCTATGTCGCCGGCTACCAGGGATCGCCGATCTCGCATCTGATGGACGTGCTGGCCGACGCCAACGACATCCTGCAGGAACTGGGCGTGCATTTCGAGGCCAGCGCCTCGGAAGCCACCGCCGCCGCCACGCTGGCGGCCTCCGTCATGTACCCCATCCGCGGCGCCGTCACCTGGAAGTCCACGGTCGGCACCAACGTCGCATCGGACGCGCTGGCGAACCTTGCTTCGGGCGGCGTGACGGGCGGCGCGCTGGTCATCGTGGGCGAGGACTACGGCGAAGGCTCCTCCATCATGCAGGAACGCTCGCACGCGTTCGCCATGAAGTCCCAGATCTGGCTGCTGGACCCGCGCCCCAACCTTGAAAGCATGGTCAAGGCGGTGGAAGACGGTTTCGAACTGTCCGAAGCCAGCAAGACGCCCGTGATGCTGCAACTGCGCATCCGCGGCTGCCACGTGCACGGCCGCTTCACCGCCAAGGAGAACAAGCGTCCCGCGTTCTCGCTGGCCCAGGCGCTGGAAAGCCCGGCGCGCGACACCAGCCGCATCGTGCTGCCGCCCGCGTCCTTCCTGCATGAACAGGAAAAGATCAAGGAGCGCTGGCCCGCCGCCATCCGCTACATCAAGGAACACCAGCTCAACGAGCACTTCGCCGGTGACCACGACGACATCGGCCTGATCCTGCAGGGCGGCCTGTACAACGGGGTCATCCGTTCGCTGCAACTGCTGGGCCTGGCGGACAACTTTGGCAACAGCCGCATCCCGCTGTACGTCATGAATGTGACCTATCCGGTCATCGAAGACGAGGTCATCGGTTTCTGCCGCGGCAAGCGCGCGGTGCTGCTGCTTGAAGAAGGCCAGCCTGACTACATCGAACAGAACCTGCACGCCGTGCTGCGCAAGGCGGGCATCGACACCCACCTGTCGGGCAAGGACGTCCTGCCCATGGCAGGCGAATACACCACGCAGGTCATGCGCGACGGCCTGCGGGAATTCCTGAAGCGCCACCGGCCCGAATCGCTGCTGACCCACCCCGCCGTCATGGCGGACTCGGCGGCTGAAACACGCCTGCTGCAAAGCACCGAGGTATCGCGGCCCAAGCCGGCGCGCCCGGCGGAACAGCCCATCACCTTCCACAAGCAGGTCGAAGGCCTGGCCGCCGTGGTGCCGCCCCGTCCGGCCGGATTCTGTACGGGCTGCCCCGAGCGCCCCATCTTCTCGGCGCTGACGCTGGCACAGGAAACGCTGGGCCAGCACCACATTTCCTGCGACATCGGCTGCCACCTGTTCTCTATCCTGCCGCCCTTCAACCTGGGCGCCACGACCATGGGCTACGGCCTGGGCGCATCCAGCGCGGCGGCCTTCAACGTGCCCGCCGCCAAGCGCCCCATCTCCATCATGGGCGACGGCGGCTTCTGGCATAACGGGCTGTCGTCCGGCATCGGCAACGCGGTGTTCAACAAGTACGACGGCGTCATCGTCATCGTCGACAACTTCTACGCATCGGCCACCGGCGGGCAGGACATCCTGTCGTCGCGCGCCGACAACCCCGATCGTTCCACCAACAACCCGATCGATCAGGCCGTGCGCGGCGTCGGCGTGAAGTGGGTGCGCACGCTGGACCGCACCTATGACGTCGCCCGCGTCCGCGCCACCCTCGAAGAAGCGCTGACCACCGACGTCCAGGGCCCCAAGGTCATCATCGCGCAGTCCGAATGCATGCTGAACAAGCAGCGGCGCATCAAGCCGCTGTTCAACAAGGCAGTCAAGGAAGGCCGCCGCGTCGTGAAGGAACGCTTTGGCGTGGATCCCGACGTCTGTACGGGCGATCACGCCTGTATCCGCTTGTCGGGCTGTCCATCGCTCACCGTCAAGGACAGCGGCGACCCCCTCAAGGAAGATCCCGTGGCGCACGTGGACAGCAGTTGCGTGGGCTGCGGCAACTGCGGCGAAGTCGCCCATGCCGCCGTGCTGTGCCCGTCCTTCTACCGCGCCGACGTCGTCCACAACCCGACCGGCGGCGACCGCATCCTGGCGCGCGTGCGCGGCGCGGTCATCGGCTTCCTGCAGCGCCGCCGCGCGGCGCGCCTGTCCCAACACGCCCTTTAAGGACACCTGCCTCATGAACCCGGCGGCTATGCAGCAAGGCAACCCGATCAAGATCGCCATCCTGGCCATGGGCGGACAGGGCGGCGGCGTGCTGGCGGACTGGATCGTCGACATGGCCGAGCACGCCGGCTGGTGGGCGCAGACCACGTCGGTGCCGGGCGTCGCCCAGCGCACCGGCGCCACGATCTACTACCTGGAACTGCTGCCCGAAGCCGACGTCAAGCGCGCCGGCTGCCAGCCCGCGCTGGCGCTGATGCCCACGCCCGGCGACGTCGACCTGGTGGTGGCGGCCGAACTGATGGAAGGCGGCCGCGCCATTCAGCGTGGCCTGGTCACGCCGGAACGCACGGTGCTGATCGCGTCCTCGCACCGCGCCTATGCGGTCAGCGAAAAGTCGACGCCCGGCAACGGCATCGCCGATCCCAACAAGGTGCTGGAAGCCGGCCGCGCCGCGGCCAGGCGCTTCCTGTGCTTTGACCTGCAGGACCTGGCGGACCGCGCCGGCAGCGTCATCAGCGCCAGCCTGTTCGGCGCGGTGGCCGGCAGCGGCGCCCTGCCCTTCGCGCGCGCAGACTACGAGGCCACCGTGCGCCGCGCCGGCCTTGGCGTGGACGCCAGCCTGCGCGCCTTTGCGCTGGGCTTCGAAGCGGCCGACCAGGCGCCCGCGCAACCCGCCGCCATCGACCTGTCGCGGCCGGTGCCGGCCTTGCCCGAACGGGCCGCGCATCCGCGTACCCAATCCCTGCTGGACCAGATCAAGCGCGACTTCCCCGCCTGTGCGCAGCCCATGCTGGCCGCAGGCGTGCGCCGCCAGATCGAGTTCCAGGACCTGGCCTACGCCCAGGACTACCTGCGCCGCATGAAGGCGATCCGCGACCTCGACGCGCAACATGGCGGCGACGCCCGGCAATGGGCGCTGACCTGCGCCGCCGCGCGCTACGTGGCCACGGCCATGGCCTATGACGACGTCATCCGCGTGGCGGACCTGAAAACGCGCGGCACGCGCTTTGACCGCGTCCGCCAGGAAGTCGGCGCCCTGCCGGACCAGTTGGTCTACCTGACCGAATTCATGCATCCCCGTCTGGAAGAGATCTGCGGCACCCTGCCCTCGCGGCTGGGCCGCTGGCTGGAAGCATCCAAGGCGTTCGGCGGCTTTGTCGAACGCCGCCTGGGCAAGGGGCGGCGCATGCAGAGCGGCACCCTGGGCGGATTCCTCATGCTGTACACGCTGGCCGGCATGCGGCGTTTCCGCCGCCGCACGCTGCGCCACCAGATCGAAACCGAGAGCCTGGAACAGTGGCTGGCCTTGATCGCCACCCTGGCGCCCCAGGACTATTCCCTGGCCATCGAAACCGTCAACTGCCGCCGCCTGGTCAAGGGCTACAGCGACACGCACGTGCGCGGCGGCGGCAAGTACCGCCAGCTGATCGCCGCGGCGGCCCAACTGGCGGGCCGGCCCGGCGCCGCCGACTCGCTGCGCGCGCTGCGCGACACCGCGCTCGCCCATGAAAAGTGCGGCCCCATGGAACGCCAGATCGCGGAAGAACTGGCCGTTCGCGCCAACGCCTGAAAGAGACAGACATCGTGCAGACACTCAAACTGATCGTCCAGGAAGTCCGGCAGGAATCGCCGCTGATCCGTTCGTTTCGCCTGGCGCGCGCGGACGCCGGTCCGCTGCCCGCCTTCGGACCGGGCGCGCACCTGAAGGTCTCGATACCCGGCCTGCGCGATCCGCGCTGCTATTCGCTGATCCAGCTTGCGCCCGAGGCCCGGCGGTTCGCCGAGCCCTCCGAATACCGGCTGGGCGTGCGGCTCGAGGAAACCAGCCAGGGCGGATCCCGTCACATGCATGCGTTGGCCGAAGGCGACACCCTGACGGTCGAAGGCCCCAAGAACGACTTTCCGCTGCACGAATCGCCCGCCGGTGACGAGCCCGTCGTGCTGATCGCGGGCGGCATCGGCATCACGCCCATCGCGTCCATGGCCGCCGCGCTGAAGGCCGCCGGCCGCGCCTTCCACCTGCATTACTGCAGCCGCAGCAAGGACCAGCTTGCCTTCCTGCCCGAGCTGCAGGCCCTGGCGGACGGCGCCCTGACGCTGCACGCCGACGACGACCCGCCCAGCCGCTTCGACCTCCAGGCGCTGCTGGCCTCCGCGACGCCGCGCCAGCACCTGTATGTATGCGGCCCCAAGGGCCTGATCGACGCCGTCATCCAGGGCGCCCGCGCGCGCCATTGGCCCGATGCCCACATCCATTTCGAACTCTTCGTCGCCGCCGCCGCGCAGGCTGGCGACCAGCCCTTCGAAGTCGAACTGCGCCAGTCCGGGCGCGTGCTGGCCATTCCGGCGGACAAGACCATCGTCGACGTGATGGAAGAAGAAGGCTGCGACCCGATGTACGACTGCAAGCGCGGCGAATGCGGCGTCTGCCAGGCCACGGTGCTGGAAGGCGAGCCCGACCATCGCGACTACTACCTGTCCGACACCGAGAAGGCCAGCGGAAAAATCATCCAGATCTGCATCTCGCGCGCCAAGTCCGCGCGGCTGGTGCTGGACCTGTAGCGCCTAGACAAGGAAGCGGCCATGGCCAACTATCGCGACAATCCTGACGCCATCCGCGCCCTGCTGCGCGACACCGAGGTGCACAAGGACCTGTTCATCGACCAGGAACTGTTCGACCTGGAAATGGAGCGGCTGTACGCCAACACCTGGGTCTATGTCGGCCACGACAGCCAGGTGCCCAATCCCGGCGATTACGTCACCACCACGGTCGGCAACCAGCCCGTGGTGATGGTGCGCCACAGCGACAAGACCGTGCGCGTTTTGCACAACCGCTGCCCGCACAAGGGCACCATGGTGGCCGGTGACGCCTGCGGCAACACGGGCAAATTCTTCCGCTGCCCCTATCACGCCTGGACGTTCAAGACGGACGGCAGCCTGCTGTCGATACCCCTGAAGAAGGGCTACGAGAACACCGGCCTGGAAAACTGCGAAGCCAGCCAGGGCATGGCGGCCGTGAAAGACGTGAAGAACCATCGCGGCTTCGTCTTCTGCCGCCTGAATCCCGACGGCCAGTCCTTCGAGGATTTCTTCGGCGAATCGCTGTCCACGCTGGACAACATGGTGGACCGTTCTCCGGAAGGCCGCCTCGAAGTCGCGGGCGGCGTGTTGCGCTACATGCACCGCTGCAACTGGAAAATGCTGGTCGACAACCAGACCGACACCTGCCACCCGATGGTGGCCCACGAATCGTCCGCCGGCACGGCCGTCAAGGTCTGGGAACAAGCCCCGGAAGGCACGCCCAAGCCCATGGCGGTGGAGCTGTTCGCGCCGTTCATCTCGCCCTACGAGTTCTTCGAGAACATGGGCATCCGTGTCTGGGAAAACGGCCACGGGCACACCGGGGTGTCGGATTCCATCCACGCATCCTATTCCGGCGTGCCGGGATACTGGGAGTCGATGGTTGAGTCCTATGGCGAGGAACGCGCCAAACAGATCCTGGGCGACGTGCGCCACAACACGGTGTACTTCCCCAACATCATGGTCAAGGGCCCCATCCAGACGCTGCGGATCTTCAAGCCCATCGCCGCCGACCGCACGCTGGTGGAGTCCTGGACCTTCCGCCTGGTGGGCGCGCCCGATCTGCTGCTGGAACGCACCCTCATGTACAACCGCCTGATCAACGCGCCGACGTCCGTCGTGGGCCACGACGACCTCGAAATGTACGAGCGCGCGCAGGACGGCCTGCATTCCCGCGCCCGCGACTGGGTCAATGTGGGGCGGCTGTACTCGCCGGAAGAAGCGGGCCAGAAGAACGTCAACACCAATGGCACCAACGAATGGCAGATGCGCAACCAGTACCGCGCATGGGGCCGCTACATGACGGGACCGGAATCCGTATGAGCACAAGCGACCGCGACTTGATCGATTTCGTCTACGCCGAGGCGCGCATGCTGGACGAGCTGCGCTTCGAGGACTGGCTCGGCCTGTACACCGACGATGGCCATTACTGGATGCCGCTGGCGCACGGCCAGACGGATGCGAAGCTGCACGCGTCGCTCATGTACGAAGACAAGCTGCTGCTGCGCGTGCGCGTGGAGCGGCTGGCGGGCCAACGCACCTTTTCGCAGCAGCCCAAGAGCCGCTGCCATCATCTGCTGCAGGCGCCCACCGTGGAACACGGCCATCCGGACGCCGCGCCCGCGGAAGGCCGTCACGTCGTGCGCACCGCCTTCCACTACGTCGAGACCCGGCAGGACGCGCAAACCCTGTACGCGGGCTGGACCACGCACCACCTCGTGGAGCAGGATGGCGCCCTGCGCATCCGCCTGAAGCGCGTTGACCTCGTCAACTGCGACGCCGCCTTCGGCAATATCCAATTGTTCATGTAGGAGCGGCTTGTGAGCACCACCGTCCACCAGGCTTTCCTCGACACCGCGTCCTGCCATGACGCCCGGCCATTCCTGTGCATCCTGCCCGAGACGGCCCGCGCCTACGGCATCGAAGCCGGCGAGCTTTCCTACGCACAGGCCGCCGACGCCATCGAAACCCTGCGCGCCGCCTATGCCCGGGCCGGCTACGGCCACGGCCACCGCGCCGGCCTGCTGCTGGAGAACCGCCCCGCCTTCTTCCTGCACTGGTTCGCGCTGAACGCGCTAGGGGTCTCGGTCGTGCCGATCAACCCCGACCTGCGCGCCGCCGAACTTGAATACCTGACGGGACACTCCGAGATCGCGCTGGCCGTGGCCCTGCCCGAACGACACGCCGGCCTGCTGGCCGCCGCCGAACGCGCCGGCCGAACGCTGCGCGCCATGGGGCCGGACGACGCACCGCCGGCCGCGCCGTTTCCCCCGCCGCTGCACGGCACGCCCCCCGGCGAAACGAGCGAATGTGCGCTGCTCTACACGTCTGGCACCACCGGCCGTCCGAAGGGCTGCATCCTGCCCAACCGGTATTTTCTGCATGCGGGCGGCTGGTACGCGCGCATCGGCGGCCTGGCTGCCCTGCGAGCAGGCCAGGAACGCATGCTGACGCCGCTGCCGCTGGTGCACATGAACGCCATGGCGTATTCCGCCATGGCCATGGTGCTGACCGGCGGCTGCCTGATTCCGCTGGACCGCTTCCACCCCCGGAGCTGGTGGGACAGCGTGCGCGAGTCCCGCGCCACCGTGCTGCACTACCTGGGCGTCATGCCCGCCATCCTGATGAAGGCCGAGCCGTCCGAACACGACCGCCAGCCCGCCATCCGCTTCGGTTTCGGCGCCGGCGTGGACCGCAAGCTGCACGCCCCCTTCGAGGCGCGCTTCGGCTTCCCGCTGCTCGAAGCCTGGGCCATGACCGAAACCGGCGCGGGCGCCGTCATCATCGCCAATCAAGAGCCGCGCCACGTCGGCACCAGCAGCTTCGGCCGCGAAGAGGACGATGTGCAGGTCCGCATCGTCACGGACGCCGGCGGGCCCGCCGCTGTCGGCGAACACGGCGAACTGCTCGTGCGCCATGCCGGAGACGATCCGCGCTACGGCTTCTTTGCCGGCTACCTGAAGGACCAGGCCGCCACCGATGAAGCCTGGCAGGACGGCTGGTTCCATACCGGCGACATCGTGCGCCGCGAGGCCGACGGCGCGCTGCGCTTCGTCGACCGCAAGAAGAACGTCATCCGCCGCAGCGGCGAAAACATCTCGGCCGTGGAAGTGGAAAGCGTGCTGATGCAGCACCCGCTGGTGAAGGCCGTGGCGGTGGCCGCCGTGCCCGACCCGGTGCGCGGCGACGAGGTCCTGGCCTGCGTGGTGCCGGAAACGCCGCCCGCCGATGCGGCCGCCCTGGCAGAGGCCGCGCGCAGCATCGTGCAATGGAGCCTGGAGCAATTGGCCTATTACAAGGCGCCGGGCTATGTCGCATTCGTGGACAGCCTGCCGCTCACCACCACCAACAAGATCCAGCGCGGCGAAATGAAGGCGCTGGCGCCGGCCCTGCCCGGCACGGCGCGCTGCGTCGACACGACCGCAATGAAGAAACGCCCCCACGCCGCGCCCGCTGACGCGGGCTTTCTGCCCCCCGCCGCGCCCTCCCAGGAGCCCGCCCAATGAGCCGCCTGGGCTATGACGGCGTCGTGGCGGCCCTGCCGGTCACGATTCCGTACGAGCGCTATTCGACGCATGCCGCGCACTGGTGGTTGGGACGCGCGCTGGGCGCGCTGATCCGGCAGTCCGGCGTGGCCAAGACCGATGTCGATGGCCTCTGCGTGTCCAGCTTCACGCTGGCGCCCGACACGGCGGTCGGTCTGGTCCAGCATCTGGGCATGACCCCGCGCTGGCTGGACCACATCCCCATGGGCGGCGCCAGCGGCGTGGCCGCGCTGCGCCGCGCCGCGCGGGCCGTGCAGGCGGGCGACGCCAGCATCGTGGCCTGCCTCGCGGGTGACACCAACCATGTGGACTCGTTCCGCAACACGGTCAGCCAGTTCTCGCGCTTTGCGCAGGACGCCGTCTACCCCTATGGCGCGGGCGGCCCGAACGCCAGCTTCGCGCTCCTGACCGCCAACTACATGCGCGCCACGGGCGCCACCCGCGCAGACTTTGGCAAGCTCTGCGTGGCGCAGCGCGACAACGCCCTGCGCTATCCCCACGCCCTGATGAAAAAGCCGCTGACGCTGGCGCAGTACCTGGACGCCCGCGTCATCACGGATCCGATCCACCTGTTCGACTGCGTCATGCCTTGCGCGGGGGCCGACGCCTTCCTGGTCATGAGCGAAGACCGGGCGCGGGCGCTGAAGCTGCCCTACGCGCGCATCCTGTCCACCATAGAACGCCACAACGCCTGGATCGAAGACCCCATCCAGACGCGCGGCGGCTGGACCATGGACGTGGACGAACTCTACGGCCAGGCCAACGCCTCCCCCGGCGACATGGACTTCCTGCAGGCCTACGACGACTATCCCGTCATCAACCTGATGCAGATGGAAGACCTGGGCTTCTGCGGAAAAGGCGCGGCGCCGGCGTTCGTGCGCGGCAACACCTTCACCGTGGACGGCAGCTTTCCCTTCAACACCAACGGCGGCCAGTTGTCCGTGGGCCAGGCCGGCGCCGCCGGCGGCTATCTCGGCATGGTCGAAGCGCTGCGCCAGTTGACGGGCGCGGCCGGCGGCACCCAGGTGGCCAATGCCCGCATGGGGCTGGTCAGCGGCTTCGGCATGATCAATTACGACCGCGGACTGTGCACCGCCGCGGCCATCCTGGCAAGGAGCGACGCATGACCGAGCCGCTGGCCAAGCCTCCCCGCAAGAATCCGGTTGCGCGCACCCGGCAGCCCACGCTGCCGCCCGGCTCGCGCAGCCGAGCGGCCCTGGGGCTGACGGCCGCCGCCGCCGAAGGACGTTTCGACCTGCAGACCTGCGCCGACTGCGGCGCGGTGCAATACCCCCCGCGCGAAGTCTGCGGCCACTGCCTGTCCGAGCATCTGCCCTGGCGCTCCGCCGATCCCAACGGCGTGCTGCTGGTCAGCACCATCCTGCACCACAGCAACGACCTGTACTTCCGCGAACGCCTGCCCTGGCGCGTGGGCACGGTGCGGATGGACGCCGGTCCATCCGTTGTCGCGCATGTCCACCAGGACTGCACCGATGGCGGCCGCGTGCGCCTGGCGCTCAAGCTGGACCGCAGCGGCCAGGCCGTGATGATCGCTCTGCCTGAAAGGAATACCCCGAACATGGAAGACGACAAGACCCTGCGCGAAACCTCGTGCGACCCAAAGTTCCGCCGCGCACTCGTGACGGACGGCAAGTCCGCCGTCGGCCAGGCGGTGGCGCGCGCCCTGTTGGACGCGGGCTGCCCCACGGTGTTCCTGGGCGATCCCCAGGCCTGGAAGCGCGATGCCGCCTTCGAGGCGTTGGCGTCGGACCCGCGCGTGCAGACCGTGACGCTGGACGTGACCGACACCGATTCCGTCGAACGCGTGGCCGCGTCCATTGGCGGCAAGGTCGAGATCCTGGTGAACACCGCCGACCTCGAACGCGAAGGCGGCCTGCTGAACCGCAAGGACGTCAACACGGCGCGCGACGCCATGGACGTGAACGTGCTGGGCCTGATGCGGCTGGCGCAGTGCTTTGGCCCCGCCCTGTGCGGACGCGCCGCCGACGGCGTGAACAGCGCCGCGGCCTGGGTCAACGTGCTGTCCATCTACGCGCACATGAACCTGCCGTCGCGCGGCATGTGGTCGGCGTCCAAGGCCGCCGCGTTGTCGCTGGCGCAATGTCTGCGCGCGGAAATGCGCGGCGCGGGCGTGCGCGTGGTGAACGTATTTCCCGGCCCGGTCGACCACGAATGGGAACAACGCACCCCGCCGCCGCGGGTGGCGCCCGCGGCGATTGCCGCCGCCATCGTGCGCGCGCTGAAGGACGGTTTGGAAGACGTGTACGTCGGCGACGTGGCGCAGGAATTCCGCGCCCGGCTGGCCGAGAACCCCAAGGGACTGGAACGGGAGCTGGGCGCGTAGCCGCGCGCCCCCCTAACAAACCAACAGGAGACAGCACCGTGAGTCAAAACATTCTTGCCCAATTCATGGCCGAACTGCTGGCCGGACGCATCCGCCTGGTGGACCTGACCGAAACCCTGACGCCGGAATTTCCCACCATCGTGCTGCCGCCGGAGTTCGGCCAGGCATGGCCGTTCCGCATCGAGGAAATCTCGCGCTACGACGAGCGCGGCCCGGCCTGGTACTGGAACAACTTCTCGTGCTCCGAGCACACCGGCACGCACTTCGATGCGCCGGCGCATTGGGTCACGGGCAAGGATCAGCCCGACAACACCGTGGACACCATTCCCGTCGACGCCTTCATCGCCAGCGCCTGCGTGATCGACTGTTCCGCCGAATCGCTCGGCAACCCGGACTTTCTCCTGACCATCGACTTCGTGAAGAAGTGGGAGGAGCGGCACGGCCGCATTCCCGCGCGGTCGTGGGTGCTGATGCGCACCGACTGGTCCAAGCGCGCCAAGCCCGCCGAATACCTGAACATGCAGGAAGACGGCGCGCATTCGCCCGGCCCCGACGCCGAGGTCGTGCCCTGGCTGATCAAGGAACGCGACGTGCACGGCTTCGGCACCGAGTCGGTGGGCACCGACGCCGGCCAGGCCCAGCACCTGGACCCGCCCTACCCCTGCCACTACTACATGCACGGCAACAACCGCTACGGCCTGCAATGCCTGACCAACCTGGACCAGCTTCCGGCCACGGGCACCGTGATCTTCTCGGCGCCGCTAAAAATCCGCAGCGGCTCAGGCAGCCCCTTGCGCGTGCTGGCGCTGGCGCCCAGGAACTGATCCGGCACTGCCGATACCAACAACACTGGGGAAACCATGACGCAAAAAAATGTTGCCATCGTCACGGGCGGCAGCGCCGGCATCGGCGCCGAGATCTGCCGCAGCATGCTGGACGCGGGCTATGAAGTGATCTCGATGGCGCGCCGCGCCGCCGACTTCTCCCACCCGCGCCTGCACAACGTGCAGGTCGATCTGCTGGACGCCGACGCCACGGCGCAGGCCGGCGCCGAGGCCGCGGCGCAATTTCCGGTCAGCCACGTTATCCACAATGCCGGCGTGATCTGGCCGAACCTCCTGCCGCAGGTCACGCAGGAAGAGTTGCACGGCCTGACGCAGATCCACCTGGGCGCGGCCATCAGCCTGGTGCAGGCGGCGCTGCCCGGCATGCAGGAACGCAAGTTCGGACGCATCGTCATGATGTCCTCGCGCGGCGCGCTGGGCCTGCCCACCCGCACCGCGTATTCGGCGACCAAGGCGGGCATGGTCGGCATGGCGCGTACCTGGTCGCTGGAACTGGCGCCCTACGGCATCACGGTCAACGTGGTGGCGCCTGGCCCGATCCAGACCGACATGTTCTACGAAGTGATCCCGCCCGGCAGCGAACGCGAACGGCAGTTGGCCGACGGCATTCCGGTCAAGCGCCTGGGCCGTTCGGACGACGTGGCGCGCGCCGTGATGTTCTTTGCGGACCCGGCCAACAGCTTCGTCACCGGGCAGACCTTGTTCGTCTGCGGCGGCGCCAGCGTCAGTTCCATCACCATCTGATCGCCTTTTCCAATCGCCCGCTTCGGGTTTTGACGGATAGGTAAGCACGGGGACCGGGTCTACAGTGCTGATCCTTGCCTCTTGGAAATTTTAAGCAACAAGTAATTCCCGCTGTTCCTGTTCTCTCCGTTTTCCAGCCGCACTCCCACTCTGCTCCCTATCCGGAGGATTTGCCATGCTGTCGAAGAAACTCCCCCTGGCCGCTGCCGCCGCCGTCGCCGCCCTGTTCGCCCTGCCCGCCCTGGCGCAGGTCAAGGTCGGTGTCGTCACCTCATCCACCGGCCCTACCGCGCTGGTCGGGATCCCGCAGAAGAATACGGTGCCGCTGCTTCCCAAGAAGATCGGCGACCTGACGGTGGAATACATCGCGCTGGATGACGCCAGCGACTCCACCAACTCTGTCACGGCCTTCAAGAAGCTGATCTCGGAACAGAATGTGGACGCGCTCATCGGGCCGTCGGGCTCGCCCAACGCCATGGGCGTGATCCAGTTCGCGGCCGAGGCCGGCGTGCCGATGCTGGCGCCGGTGGGCACCGCCGCGGTGGTGCTGCCGATGAACGACCAGAAGAAGTGGGTCTTCAAGACCACGCAAAACGACGACATCATCGCGCGCGCGCTGGTGGATCACATGGCCAAGACCGGCATCAAGACGGTCGGCTTCATCGGCCTGAACGATCCCTATGGCGAGAACTGGTACAAGGTCTTCTCCGGCCTGGCTACGGAAAAAGGCATCAAGGTCGCCGCCAACGAACGCTATCTGCGCTTTGACAGCTCGGTGACGGGACAGGCCCTGAAGATCCTGGCCGCCAAGCCGGACGCCGTCCTGGTGGCCGCTCCCGGCGCCGCCAGCGTGCTGCCGCAAACCACGCTGTTCGATCAAGGCTACAAGGGCAAGTTCTACCAGACCCACGGCGCCGCGCTGCCCGACTTCCTGAAGCTCGGCGGCAAGAAGGTCGAAGGCACCATCCTGGCCGCCAGCCTGATGCTGGTGCTGCCCGAAATGCCGGACAGCAACCCGTCCAAGAAGGTGGCGACCGACTACATCGCCGCCTACGAGAAGCTCAACGGGTCCAAGCCCGCCACCTTCGGCGCCAATGTGTACGACGCCGGACTGCTGCTGGAAAAGGCCGTGCCGCTGGCCGAGAAGGCCGGCAAGCCCGGCACCAAGGAGTTCCGCAACGCCTTGCGCGACGCGTTGGAGCAGACCAAGGATCTGGTGGGCACACAGGGCGTCTACAACATGAGCGCCGCCGACCACAGCGGCTTTGACGACCGCGGCCGCGAGCTCATCACCGTGAAGGACGGCAACTGGACCCTGGTCAAGTAAAAGGTTGGGTCCCCCCCGAAGCGCTGCGCGCTTCCCCCCAGGGGGCATGCCTGCGGACCGGCTGAGCCCGGATCCGCGGCATCCCGATGGGGTGCGCAGAGCCTGCTTCTTGGCGACGCCCGCGGCGCATGTGAGAGTGGCGTGCCTGTCGTGCTTGTCTGTCTAGCCGGAAATTCGCATGAATGCTCAGATTGCCTTGATACTCGGGCAGGACGGCATCACCAATGGCGCCATCTACGCGCTCTTGGCGTTGTCCATCCTGCTGGTCTTTACCGTTACCCGCGTGCTGTTCATCCCGCAGGGCGAGTTCGTCGCCTTCGGCGCGCTGACGATGGCGGCCATCCAGGCCGGCAAGCCGGTGCTGCTGGTGTGGCTGCTGCTTGCCTTCGCGGTGGCCGAAGCCGCCGCCGACCTGCTGGCCAGGCGCAAGCGGCCGGGCCGCAACCCTGCCGTGTGGCGCTTGGCCGCCAAGGTGATCTATCCGCTGGTGCTGGCCGGGCTGTTCTACCGCCTGCCGCTGGCCCAGTTGCCCATGGCCGCGCAGGCGCTGCTGACGCTGCTGCTGGTCGTGCCGATGGGGCCGCAGCTGTACCGCCTGTTCTACCAGCCCATCGCCTCGGCCTCGACGCTGGTGCTCCTGATCGTCTCCATCGCGGTCCACCTGGCGCTGGTCGGCCTGGGCCTGCTGGCCTTTGGCGCGGAGGGCGCGCGCACCGCGCCGTTCAGCGACGCCAGCCTCGCGCTGGGCCCCATCAACGTCAACAGCCAGGCGCTGTGGGTGGTGGCCGTGTCGGCGCTGCTCATCATCGTGCTCTACCAGTTCTTCGAACGCTCGATGTACGGCAAGGCCTTGCGCGCCGCCGCCTTCAACCGGCTGGGCGCGCGGCTGATGGGCATTTCCCCCATCTTCGCGGGCAAGGCGACTTTCTTCCTGGCCGCGCTGATCGGCACGGTGTCCGGCATTCTGGTCGCGCCCATCACCACCATGTATTTCGATTCCGGTTTCATGGTCAGCCTGAAGGGCTTCGTAGGCGCCATCATCGGCGGCCTGGTGAGCTATCCATTGGCTGCGGCAGGCGCCGTGCTGGTCGGCCTGATCGAGGCCTTCTCCTCATTCTGGGCCAGCGCCTACAAAGAAATCATCGTGTTCACGCTGATCATCCCCGTGCTGCTCTGGCGTTCCCTGAAAAGCCATCACGTCGAGGAAGAAGACGAATGACCCCGCGCCACATCCTCCTCGCGTTCCTGGCCCTGCTGGCGCTGGGGCCCCTGGTCTTGCCGCCGTTCTATGTGACGCTGCTGAACTACATCGGCTTGTACGCCCTGGTGGCCCTGGGCCTGGTGCTGCTGACCGGGGTCGGCGGCCTCACCAGCTTCGGACAGGCCGCCTTCGTGGGCGTGGGCGCCTACACCACGGCGCTGCTCACCACCCGCGCCGATGTCCTGCCGTCCTGGCTGGCCTGGCTGGGCGCATCGCCCTGGCTTGCCTTGCTGGCCGGCCTGGCGCTGACGCTGGCGCTTGCCTACCTGCTGGGCGCCATCACACTGAAGCTGTCCGGCCACTTCCTGCCGCTGGGCACCATCGCGTGGGGCCTGTCGCTGTACTTCGCCTTCGGCTCCGTCGAAGGCCTGGGCGGCCACACCGGCATACCCGACATCCCGGCCATCAATCTGTTCGGCTGGTCGCTCAACCAGGGCGGCAACATCTATTACCTGATCTGGGCATTCCTGCTGATCGCCGTCTGGTCCACCCAGAACCTCCTGGACTCGCGCGAAGGCCGCGCCATCCGCGCGCTCAAGGGCGGCCGCGTGATGGCCGAATCCATGGGCGTGGACACGGCCCGTTCGCGCATGGTGATCTTCGTCATCGCCGCCTTGCAGGCCTGCGCGTCCGGCTGGCTGTACGCGCACATGCAGCGCTTCGTGAATCCGCACCCCTTCGGCCTGCAGATGGGCATCGAGTACCTGTTCATGACCGTGATCGGCGGCGCCGGGCAGGTCTGGGGCGCGCTGGTGGGCGCGGGGGTCTTCACGGTGCTCAAGCAGTGGCTGCAGGACCTCTTGCCCAGGGTGCTGGGGCAGACCGGCAACTTCGAGGTCATTGTGTTCGGCTTCGGCATGGTGCTGCTGCTGCACCGCGCGCGCAGCGGCCTGTGGCCGGTGCTGACGCGCTGGATTCCCGTACGCAAGCCGCCGCGCAAGCTGGACCTGTCGGCCGAACCGCTACCCAGAAAGCCCATGCCGCCGCGCGGCGAGGTGGTGTTGAAGGCCGTGGACGTAACCCGCAAGTTCGGCGGGCTGGTCGCCAACAACGCCATGAACCTGGAAATCCGCGCCGGCGAGATCCTGGCGCTGATCGGTCCCAATGGCGCCGGCAAGAGCACGATGTTCAACCAGATATCCGGCGTCGATTCGCCCACTTCGGGGCACGTGACGCTGCTGGGCCAGCCCGTGGCCGGCGCCGGCGCGCGCAGGATCGCCCGGCTGGGGCTGTCGCGCACCTTCCAGCACGTGCGCCTGCTGGGCCGCATGAGCGTGCTTGAGAACGTGGCCATCGGCGCGCACCTGCGCGGGCACCGGGGCGTGCTGCCGGCCGCCTGGCGGCTGGATCGCGCCGAAGAAGCGCGCCTGCTGGCCGAGGCCGCGCGCCAGGTCGAGCGCGTGGGCCTGGGCAAGCACCTGCACGACGAGGCCGGATCGCTGGCGCTGGGCCAGCAGCGCATCCTGGAAATCGCGCGCGCGCTGGCGTCCGACCCCTGCATCCTGCTGCTGGACGAACCGGCCGCCGGGCTGCGCTACCAGGAAAAATGCGAACTGGCCGAACTGCTCAAAAAGCTGCGCGCCGAAGGCATGGCCATCCTGCTGGTCGAACACGACATGGACTTCGTGATGGGCCTGGTGGACCGCGTCGTGGTCATGGACTTCGGCGAGAAGATCGCGGAAGGCCTGCCGTCCGAGATTCAACAGAATCCGGCCGTGCTCGAAGCCTATCTGGGCGGAGTGGAATAAATGAACGCAAAACTGCTGGAAGTGCGCGACCTGCGCGTGGCCTACGACAAGGTCGAGGCGATATCGGGCGTCAGCCTGGCGGTGGGCGAAGGCCAGATCGTTACCGTGATCGGGCCTAACGGCGCTGGCAAAACCACGTTGCTGTCCGCCATCATGGGCGTGCTGCCCTCACGCGGCCAGATCGTCTTCGGCGGCAAGGAACAGGAACATGCCGAGATCGAGGAAATGGTGGCGGCCGGCATGAACCTTGTGCCCGAAAAACGCGAACTCTTCGCCGAAATGACGGTGGAGGACAACCTGCTGCTCGGCGCCTTCGACCGCTTTCGCCGGGGTGTGCGGGACCAGGACAAGACCCTGGCCGAGGTCTACGAGCTGTTTCCGAGGTTGCGGGAGCGCCACGCCCAACTTGCCGGCACGTTGTCGGGCGGAGAACGGCAGATGCTGGCCCTGGGCCGCGCGCTGATGGCCAAGCCTCGCCTGCTGATGCTGGACGAACCCAGCCTGGGCCTGGCGCCGCGCATCGTGCGCGAGGTGTTCCGCATCGTGGCGCGGCTGCGGGAAATGGGCGTGTCCATCCTGCTGATCGAACAGAACGCACGCGCGGCGCTGCAGGTCGCCGACTATGCCTACGTGCTGGAAACCGGCGCGGTCACGCTCGAGGGTCCGGCCGCGCAGGTGGCGCAAGACCCGCGCGTGGTCGAGGTGTATCTGGGACTGGGGCACGCCGCCGCCGCGGCCACGCCCGGCGCCTGAAACGCGGGCCGCCGCCGGGGCCGGCGCGGCCTAGACCACGCCGCGGCGCCTGTCGCGGCGGTACAGCGCGTAGCCCAGCGGCCACATGGCGGCCACGAGGAAGGTCGCCAGGGGATTGGTCAACCGGTAGGCCTGCACGGCCGTCGGCACGCCGGAGTGCTTCAGGTGCAGCCGAAAGCGCGTGTAGCGCGCGGCCGCCATGATGAACTCGCGGGGCCGGTAGCGGAAGAACTCCAGGTGATGCTGCAGCATGTCCCAGGCCAGCAGATACAGGCCCTGGGCATTGCTGGACACGGACACCGCGCCCTGGCTCAAGCCGCCCGGCGTGTCGTGATACGTGCGCACGACGCGGTTGATGAATCGGCTGAGATAGCCGGCGCGGGCCACCGCCCACCAGACCAGACTCTCCGGCACGAAGCCCGCGACATCCTCGGGAAATGGATATTTCCTGAGAATGTCGGTGCGCATACAGCCGAATTTCTCGCCCTTGATGCGATAGCGGAAGTAGACGTCCACCGCCGTGCTGTCGAACACGTCCTGCGGATAGCGGTCGCCCACGATGGTGCCGTCGGGCCGGGCGCACAGGCCGGTCACGGCGACATACGAATCGCGCCGCGCCGGCGGAATGGCGTCCCAGGCATTCTTGAAGATGGCCAGGGCGTCCGGCGGCATCTCGTCGTCGCTGTCCAGGCCCACGATCATCTGGCCGCGCGCCTCGCGCACGCCGCGGTTGAACGCCGTCTTCTTGTGTTGATTGTTCTGCCAGACGTAGCGGATGGGAAAGTCGGCGCGCGCCTGCCAGGCCAGCACGGACTCGTGCGTGTTGTCGGTGGATCCGTCGTCCACCACGACCCATTCGAAATTCCTGAAGGTCTGCCGGGAGAGCGATTCATAGACCCGGTGCAGCGTACCTGCCCGGTTGTAGGAGGGCGTCAGAACGGTGAAAAAAATCGGTGTATCGGTCATGCCTGCTGTGCCCCTTTGCGATTTCCGTGGAACCGCTGCGGTCTTGGCTCTTATGTTTTCGCCTGCAGTGTAGGGGATATGCCCCCATGAACCGATGCCATGGCATTTGCATTTGCAATCAAATCTGACAATCGGTGCGCTTTTCGCACGAAACCGGCGCAAGCACGCATTGGGCGGCACATCGTAGTGGCGTAAACTCGGGCGGCCCAATTCGGAACGCCTATGGAAGCCTCGCCCGTCCAGCTCAATGACATTGCCTTGTTCGTGGAGGTCGCCAAGCGCAAGAGCTTCAGCCAGGCGGCGCGCGCGCTGGACATGCCGACGTCGACGCTGTCGCGCCGGATCAACGAACTGGAGCGCGCCATCGGGCTGCGGCTGATCAACCGCAACACGCGCCGGCTCGACCTGACCGAGGCGGGCGCGGCCTATATGCGGCGCTGCCAGGGCCTCATCGACGAGGCCCGCCTGGCGCACGAACAGCTTTTGTCGCTGTCGGGCGGCCCGTCCGGCAATCTGCGGGTTTCCATGCCGTTCAGCCTGGCGATCTGGCTGCTGCCCGAGACCATCAACGACTTCACCGAGCGCTACCCCGAGGTGGAGTGCGAGTTCGACCTGAGCATGATGACGGCGTCCGATGCGCAAGGCACGCCGTTCGACGTGGTGCTGCGCTTCGGCCGCGAAACCGACTATCCCCTGGCCTCGACGGACAACGGCAACGGTTCCCCCATCCCGGCCATCAGCGGCGCGGTGGTGCAGGAACTGGTCTCGCTGGACAACTACCTGTATGCGTCCGACCGCTATCTGGAACGCTACGGCGAACCCCAGACGCCCGGCGACCTCACGCAGCACCAGTGCCTGCGCACGACCATCGACGAGGCCCATTCGCACTGGACGCTGCACAACGGCACGGTCTCCGAACGCATTCCCGTCCGGGGGCACCTGGCGGCCAACAACATGAGCATCGCGGGCACGCTGGCCGGCCTGGATCTGGCCATCACGCGCATGCCGCATTGCCAGGCCCTGGACCCGATCATCAAGCGCAACTCGCTCAGGCGCGTGCTGCCGGGCTGGACGGTGGACCCGATCTCGATCTACGTGGTGTATCCGTCGAGCATCCAGCCCGCAAAAACGCGGGCCTTCATGGATTTCATCCGGCCCAAGCTCGGGCCCGCGCTGACGTAAATCCCGAACCCGTAAAAAAACCCGCAAGGCGCGAGCCAGCGGGTTTTTTCAGATCGGGGCGGGTGGGTTGGATCGGGGGTTGGTCCGAGGTTGGACCTGATCAGACTCACCAGCCACACACGTCAATTAGACGCGCTTGATCTTTTCCAGCATCTTGAACACACCCTTGGGCGACTTGACGAACAAGCGCTTGAAGGCCTTGCCCAGGCAACGGCGTTCCAGGGTGTTACGACGCACGCGTTTGCGTTCAGCCATGTTGATTCTCCTGTTGAATTTGCGGTGAAGTGACGATATCAGCCCGCACAACCGGAAATAGGGCTGGCTGAAAATTCGGGTAACTTGGCATTTTAGCCTGAAATCCGTAAACCACGCCAACGGGCGGGATTTACGGGGCTGCCGTGTCCTTCAGCCGCTCCCAGACCTGTTCGGCCCGCGGCAGCGGGTCGACCGCGCCGTAGCCCAGGGTGGACAGCGCCGCCGCCGCGTTGGCGTAGCGCACCGCGTCTTCCCAGGAATCGCCCTGGCAGCGGCGCGCCAGCAGGGCGCCGGCGAAGCAGTCGCCCGCGCCGGTGGCGTCCACGGCGTCCACGCGCAAGGCGGCCACCGGCGTGCGGTTGCGGCCATCGTCGATGATCGAGCCGTCCTTGCCCAGCTTCAGCACCACCACGCCGCCCGCGCCGCCTTCGCGGATCCAGTCCAGCGTGCGTTCGGGGTCGTCATTGCCGGTCAGGTGCTGCATATCGTCCATGCTGGGCAGGAACAGATCGGCCGCGCGCATCGTTTCGCGCAGGATGGCGCGGGCGCGATCGACCGGCCACAGGCGCAGCCGCAGGTTCGAATCCAGGCTGACCTGCGCGCCCGCCGCATGCGCGCGTTCGATGGCCGCGAAGACCGTGTCGCAGGCGCTGGTGCTGATGGCCATGCTGATGCCCGACACATGCAGGAAGCGGGCGCGTTCGATCACCCCGCCCGGCAGGCTGGCCGGCGTCATCAGGCTGGCCGCCGAGCCGCGGCGCAGATAGCTGAAGGCGTGGCCGTCCGGACCGTGCTGCACGAAGTACAGGCCGGTATGGGCGTCGTCGTCGACCTGCACGCCGGACGTATCCACGCCCTCGGCGTTCCACAGGTCCAGGAACTGCTGGCCGAAGGCGTCGTTGCCCACCCGGGTCAGGTAAGCGCAACGGGCGCCCTGGCGCGCCGCGGCGATGACCGCGTTGGACGTGTCGCCGCCGAAGCCCTGCAGGTATTGAAGCTGGCCCTGGTGGGTCTGGTTCAGTTCAACCAGCGGCTCGCCCAGCGCGACGATATCGAAGTCAGCCATGGGCGGCCTCGCGGGTGCGGGTGATCTGCGCCACCAGCGCGGCGGTGTCGCGCGCGGCGAAGGCGGCCTTGTCGTACAGGTTGCTGCCGATGCCCACCAGGCCGGCGCCCGCGGCGAAGTACGTGCCCATGTTGTCCTGGGTGATGCCGCCCGTGGGGCAGAAGATCGTATCCGGGTAGACGGATTTCAGCGCCGCCAGGTGCTTGGGACCGCCCGTGTCCGCGGGGAACACCTTCACCACATCCACGCCCGCGCGGCGGGCCGCCAGCACCTCGGTGGGCGTGAACGCGCCCAGCAGGCACAGGGCGTCGGCGGCGTGCGCCATGTCGACGATGTCGGTGGCCAGCGCCGGCGACACCAGGAAGTCCGCGCCCGCCACCAGCGCTTCGCGCGCCTGGGCCTCGTCCAGCACGGTGCCCACGCCCAGCAGCAGGCCGGCGCCGTGCTTGTCGCGCAGCGCGCGCACCAGGTCGGTCACGCCGGGAATGGTCCAGGTGAGTTCCAGCGTGGTGCAGCCGGCCGCGACCGCGACTTCGGCGGCATAGGCCGCGGTGGCGGCATCGGTGTACCGCAGCACGGGGACGACCCGCGCGGCCAGCAGGGCGGCAAGCTTGGAGGCGATGGGAGCAGCGGATGCGGTCATGGAGTTCCTCTGGGAATGACGGTCACGCGCCGCCGGACGATACCGGCAGGACGGCGAGTTTGGCCGCGGCGGCGTCGCGCAGCCGCAGCAAGGGTTCGATGTAGGCGGCTTGCGGGTCGTCGCGCCGCCGGAACAGCAGCGTGCTGACGCTGACCCCGGCGACGGGCCGGCCGGCCGCGTCGCACAGCGCCACGCCGTAGCAGACGATGCCGGGTTCGTTTTCCTCGTTGTCCATGGCGTAGCCGCGCGTGACGGCCTCGCCCAGCACCGCGCGCAGCGCGGGCAGGCTGGTCACCGTGGAAGGCATGCGCGCCTCCAGCGGAAGATCGCGCAGCAGGCGTTCACGCGCGGCCTCGTCCAGCGCCGCCAGGTAGGCCTTGCCGACCGCGCTGGAATGCAGCGCCACGGACGATCCCACGCGCGACACCATGCGCACCGGGCCGGGGCTTTCGAGCTTGTCGATGTAGATCATTTCGTGGCCGGCGGGCACCGCCAGATGCACGGTTTCGCCGGTTTCGTCGCGCAAGGCCTGCAGTTCGGGCGCCAGCGCGGCGCGCAGGTCGAACTGCGACCAGGCCCGGCTGGCCAGGGACATCAGGCGCGTCCCCAGGCGGTAGACGCCGCCGGTTTCCCCGACCATGCCCTGTTCGGCCAGGGCGGCGATGATCCGGTAGACGGTGGGTCGCGGATAACCGCAGGTACGCGCCAGCGCGGCCGCCGTGGGCGGCTGCGGCGCATCGGCCACCGCCTGCAGCACCGTCATGAACTTCGCGAATGCCGCGGCGCCCGCGACCTTGGTTTCCAGCAAGAACGTCCCCAAATAATGATGTCGGCACCCAACTAACGATAGCCAAGCAGAGGCGCAACGCAAACAGCGCGAATTTCAGACGAATCTGCGATACTGTTTATTTGTACAGCTACCGAGGCCGGATTGTCCATATTATGGACCCCTGCCTCACAATATAGTCAATTATTCCATATCGACGCGCTCGGAACCAGCGATGGATCGCCGCGCCGGCATGCTTCCTCCCTCAGGCTACGATACCGTCCATGAGCTCCCAAATCCGCATCGTTGGCGCCCGCCAGAACAATCTCAAGAACCTGGACCTGACCATCGCCACCGGCGAACTGGTCGTCGTCACCGGGGTGTCCGGGTCCGGCAAAAGTTCGCTGGCCTTCGACACCCTGTACGCCGAGGGGCAGCGGCGCTATGTGGAAACCTTCTCGCCCTATGCGCGCCAGTTCCTGGACCGCATGGACAAGCCGCAGGTGGACCGCATCGAAGGCATCCTGCCGGCCATCGCCATCGACCAGACCAACCCGGTGCGCAGCTCGCGCAGCACGGTTGGCACGATGACCGAGCTGAACGACCACCTGAAACTGCTGTTCGCGCGCGGCGCGCGCCTGTATTGCCGCGGCTGCGGCAAGGTGGTGCGCCGCGACACGCCCGATTCCGTCTACCACTCGCTGGCCGAACGCGCCGCCGTGGCCGGCGATCCGCGCCTGGTGGTGACCTTCCCCATCGCCGTGCCCGCCAATTTCACCGAAGAGGAAGTGCGCGGCTTTCTGGAGCAGCAGGGCTACACCCGAGTGCATGCCGAGGAAACGGCCGCGCCCCGCGCCGCCGCCCCGGCAAGGGCCGCCCCGGCCAAGGGCCCCAAGAAGGGCAAGGCAGCGAAGGCCGCCACTGAAGCGCGCCGCATCCTGCACGTGATCCAGGACCGCTTCCGCTTCGCCGGCACCGAACGCGAACGCGTCATGGAAGCGCTGGACACGGCGCTGCGCATGGGCGCCGGCCACATCGCGGTCTACGTGATGGACGCCGAAGGCGGCAACGCGCACATCTGGAAATACAGCGACCGCCTGCACTGCGCCGACTGCGACATCGAATACACCGACCCGCTGCCCAGCAGCTTCTCGTTCAATTCGCCGCTGGGCGCGTGCGAGGCCTGCCGCGGTTTCGGCCGCGTGATCGGCATCGATTTCGGGCTGGTCATCCCCGACGAAAAAAAGACCCTGCTGGAAGGCGCCATCAAGCCGTGGACCACGCCGTCCTACAAGGAATGCCAGGACGAACTGCAAAAGTACGCGCCGCGCGCGGGCGTGCCGCTGGGCGTACCCTGGAAGGACATGAGCGATGCGCACAAGCACTGGGTGCTTTATGGCACGCCCGACTGGAAGGGCGGCAACGACGCCTGGAAGCACCAGTGGTACGGCGTGCAGCGCTTTTTCGACTGGCTGGAAACCAAGGCCTACAAGATGCACGTGCGCGTGCTGCTGTCCAAGTACCGCAGCTACACGCCCTGCCCCACCTGCAACGGCGCGCGCCTGAAGCCCGATGCGCTGCTCTGGCGCCTGGGCACAAAAGACGAGGCGGACACCGTGCTGCCGCCTGAAGACGGCCGCTACAAGCGCTTCATGCCCGCCAGCGCCACCTGGAGCCGTGAACAGCTCAATGGACTGGACGGCCTGTCGATCCACGACGTGATGCTGCTGCCCATCGAACGGGTGCGGCGGTTCTTCGACACGCTGTCGTTCTCCGGCGCGCTGGACGCCGCGACCGATCTGCTGATGACCGAGGTCCGGGCGCGGCTCAAGTTCCTGTGCGACGTGGGCCTGGGCTACCTGACGCTCGACCGCCAGAGCCGCACCCTGTCGGGCGGCGAAGTGCAGCGGATCAACCTGACCACCGCGCTGGGCACCTCGCTGGTGAACACGCTGTTCGTCCTGGACGAGCCGTCCATCGGCCTGCACCCGCGCGACATGCACCGCGTCGTGGAAGTCATGCACCGCTTGCGCAACGCCGGCAACACGCTGGTGGTGGTGGAGCACGATCCGCAGGTCATGGTGGCCGCCGACCGCATCATCGACATCGGCCCCGGCCCCGGCGAACGCGGCGGCCACATCGTCTTCGACGGTACGCCCGCGCAACTGCGCGCGGCCGACACGCTGACGGGCAACTACCTGGGCGCCCGCCTGCGCGTGGAAGCGCCGCGTCCGATGCCGGTGGCGGCCAACACGCCGCGCCTGCTGCTGGAAGGCGTCAACGCGCACAACCTGAAGAATGTGTCGATCGAGCTGCCGCTGGGCCGCCTGGTCTGCGTGACCGGCGTGTCCGGCTCGGGCAAGTCCACGCTGGTGCAGGACGTGCTGTTCCCCGCTCTGCTGAAGCAGAAGGGCAAGCCGTCGGAAACGCCGGGCGCCTTCGACCGCCTGCTGGGCGCCGAACAGATCGCCGACGTGGTCATGGTGGATCAGACGCCCATCGGCAAGACCGCCCGTTCCAACCCGGCCAGCTATGTGGGCGCGTTCGACGCCATCCGCAAGCTGTTCGCGCAGGCGCCGCTGGCGCGCGAACGCGCCTACACGGCGGGCACGTTCAGCTTCAACGGTGGCGACGGGCGCTGCCCGACCTGCGGTGGCACGGGTTTCGAACACGTGGAAATGCAGTTCCTGTCCGACGTCTACCTGCGCTGCCCGGATTGCGACGGCAAGCGTTTCCGCCCTGAAGTGCTGGAAGTGCGCGTCGAACACCTGGGCAAGAGCGCCTCCATCGACGAAGTCCTGGCCATGACGGTCAGCGAAGCCCTGGACTTCTTCAAGGGCCTGCGCGACGTGCAGACCGGCCTTGCGCCGCTGGCCGACGTGGGCCTGGAATACGTGCGGCTGGGCCAGCCCGTGCCGACGCTGTCGGGCGGCGAGGCGCAGCGGCTCAAGCTTGCCGGCCACCTGGCCGAAGCTGCGCGCAGCGGCATTTCCACCGCCAAGGTCGCCAAGAAGGGCAGCCTGTTCCTGTTCGACGAGCCCACCACCGGCCTGCACTTCGACGACGTCGCGCGGCTGATGCGGGCGTTCCGCAAGCTGCTGGCCGCGGGCCACACGCTGCTGGTCATCGAACACAATCTGGACGTGATCCGCGCGGCGGACTGGCTGATCGACCTGGGCCCGGAAGGCGGCGACGCCGGCGGTCTGGTGATCGGCGTGGGCACGCCGCAGGACCTCATGGACAATCCCAAATCGCACACGGGCGCGGCCCTGCGCGACTACGAAGTCAGCATCCTGCCCGCCGACGTGGTGACGGACGACGCCGACGTGGTGGTGACAAGCGACGCCGACGCGCAGGAGGTCGAGCAGGCCGGCCTGACCGCGCGCATCGCGGAACCCGGCGCCGCCTATGGCGCCGGCGTGGGCACGCCCCTGCAGTCCGTCGTGCGCGAGCGCCGCCACGGCAACATGGCCATCGAGATCCGCAACGCGCGCGAACACAATCTGAAGAACATCAGCGTGGAGATTCCCCACGACAAGTTCACCGTCATCACCGGCGTGTCGGGGTCGGGCAAGTCCACGCTGGCCTTCGACATCCTGTTCAACGAAGGCCAGCGCCGCTACCTGGAATCGCTGAACGCCTACGCGCGCGCCATCGTGCAGCCGGCCGGCAAGCCGGACGTGGACGCCATCTTCGGCATTCCGCCCACGGTGGCGATCGAACAGCGCACCAGCCGCGGCGGCCGCAAGTCCACCGTGGCCACGATGACGGAAATCCACCATTTCCTGCGCCTGCTCTACGTGAAGCTGGGCACGCAGTACTGCCCCGACTGCAACGTGGCGGTCGAACCCCAGAACACGGACCAGATCGTGGCGCGCCTGCTGCGCGACCACAAGGGTGAGCACATCGGCCTGCTGGCCCCGCTGGTCACCGCGCGCAAGGGCTACTACACGGACCTGGCCAAGTGGGCCGGTTCCAAGGGCCATACGCATCTGCGCGTGGACGGCGAGTTCATTCCCGTGGCCCCCTGGCCGCGCCTGGACCGCTACAAGGAACACACCATCGAACTGCCGGTCGCGGACGTGGTGGTGGATCCGGCCAACGAAGCCGACCTGCGCGCGGCGGTCAAGAGTGCGCTGGAAAACGGCCAGGGCGTGATGTCGGTGGTCTGGCCCGTGAACAAGCTGCACGAAGCGCTGAACAGCGAACTGCAGCAGCAGCATTTCTCGGTCAAGCGGGCCTGCCCGTCTTGCGGCACCAGCTTCCCCGAACCCGATCCGCGCCTGTTCTCGTACAACTCCAAGCATGGCTGGTGCACGGGCTGCTTCGGCACGGGCCTGCAGTTGCAGGGCTTCGACGAAGAGCAGACCGGCGAGGAAACCGCCTGGAACGCCTGGTACGAAGGCGAGGCCCGCGCCTGCACGCAATGCGACGGCCAGCGCCTGAACCGCGTCGCCCGCGCGGTGCGCTGGCGCGACAAGTCGATTGCCGAACTGGCGTCGCTGCCCGTATCCGACGCGCACACCTTCTTCACCGGACTGGTCGCGCGCGGCCGCGAAGGCGAGATCGCCCGCGACATCCTCGCGGAAATCCGCGGACGCCTCAACTTCATGCAGGAAGTCGGCCTGAACTACCTGGCGCTGGACCGCGCCGCGCCGACCCTGTCCGGCGGCGAAGCGCAGCGCATCCGGCTGGCCGCCCAGCTTGGCTCCAACCTGCAGGGCGTCTGCTATGTGCTGGACGAGCCCACCATCGGCCTGCATCCGCGCGACAACCGCATCCTGCTGGATGCGCTGGCGCGCCTTGAGAAGAACGGCAACACGCTGGTGGTGGTGGAACACGACGACGACACGATCCGCCGGGCCTCGCACGTCATCGACATCGGACCGGGCGCGGGCATCCGCGGCGGCCGCGTCGTGGCGCAGGGCACGGTCGAGGACCTGATGGAATCGCCGGAATCCGTCACCGGCCGCTACCTGAAGACCCCGCTCGCGCATCCGCTGCAAGGACGCCGCCCGGTTCAGGCCGACACGCCCATGATCGAAATCCGCGGGGCCCGCCTGCACAATCTGCGCAGCGTGGATGCCAAGATTCCCGTGGGCCGCCTGAGCGTCGTGACCGGCGTGTCCGGTTCCGGCAAATCCACCCTGGCGCGCGAAGTGCTGCTGGACAACCTGACCCAGGCCGTCTCGCAGGGCAAGGCGCCAGGCTGGGCGGGCTGCGAAAGCATCAAGGGCTGGGAAGCCATCGACCGCGTGCTGGAAGTGGACCAGACGCCCATCGGCAAGACGCCGCGTTCGTGCCCCGCCACCTATGTGGGCTTCTGGGACGACGTGCGCAAGCAGTTCGCCGACACCCGCGAAGCCCGCATGCGCGGCTGGACGGCGGCGCGCTTCTCGTTCAATACCGGCGACGGCCGCTGCCCCATCTGCGAAGGCCAGGGCATGCGCACCATCGAAATGAACTTCCTGCCCGACGTGAAGGTGCCCTGCGACGCCTGCAACGGCGCGCGCTTCAACAACGACACCCTGAGCGTGCAGATGCGCGGCAAGAACGCCGGCGAACTGCTGTCCATGGAAGTGGACGACGCCATCGGCTACTTCGCCGCCCATCCCAAGATCCATCGTCCGCTGCAACTGATGCAGGACGTGGGCCTGGGCTACCTGACCCTGGGCCAGCCTTCCCCCACCCTGTCGGGCGGCGAGGCGCAGCGCATCAAGCTGGTGACCGAGCTGTCCAAGGCCCGCCTGACCGACGGCCTGATCAAGACCGGCCGCGCCTCGCGCATCCCGCACACGCTGTACGTGCTGGATGAGCCGACGGTGGGCCTGTCGATGGCCGACGTCGAAAAGCTGATCCACGTGCTGCACCGCCTGGTCGAAGCGGGCAACACGGTCGTGGTGATCGAACACAACCTCGACGTCATCGCCGAAGCCGACTGGCTGCTGGATCTGGGCCCCGAAGGCGGCACGGGCGGCGGACAGCTCGTGGGCGAAGGCTCGCCGGAACACGTGATGACGCTGGCCGACCATTCCCACACGGGCCGGGTCCTGACGGAATTCCTGGCGCATCAACATCAGTAGCAAGCATGGATTGCCGTTTTGAAGACCGGTTGGCCGGACGCGCGCTGCGGATGGAAGGGTTTTGCGCCAGGATCGAGGCGCGCGCCGCCGCCGAGGTCGCCCCGGCCCTGGCCGCTATCGAAGCCGCACGGCGCCAGGGGCGGTGGGTCGCCCTGCTGCTGGACTACGAGCTGGGCGAATGGCTGCTGCCCGAGGCCGCCCGGCCCCCGCCCGCCGGCCCCTGCCCGCCCCCGCGCGAGGACGGCCGCGCCCGTCTCACCGCGCTGGTGTTCGAACGCAAGGTGGATGAAGCGCCCTGGGAAGCGCCGGACGCAGACGCGCCGCCCGCGGCCATCAGCCTGCCCGCGCCGCGCATGACCGAGGCCGCCTACGCGCGCCAGATCGACGCCATCCGCGCCATGATCCGCGACGGCGAGCTCTATCAGATCAATTTCACGCAGCCGCTGGACCTGCAATTCCAGGGCGATCCTGCCACGCTCTACCGGCGCATCGCCGCGCGCAACCCGGTCGCGCACGGCGCCTTCATCCAGGACGGCGAGCGCACGGTGCTGTCGTTTTCGCCCGAGCTCTTTGTCCGGCGCGACGGCAGCCGGCTGACGACCCGCCCCATGAAGGGCACCGCGCCGCGCGGCACGGATCCGGCCGAAGACGAACGCCTGGGCCGGGAACTGCTGGCCAGCGAGAAGAACCGTGCCGAAAACCTGATGATCGTGGACCTGCTGCGCAACGACCTGGGCCGCCTGGCCGAACCGGGCTCGGTCAAGGTGGACGCGCTGTTCTCGCTGGAGCGCTACCCCACCGTCTGGACCATGACGTCCACCGTGTCGGCCACGGCGCCGGCCGCCACGCTGGAGGACGTGCTGAGGGCGCTGTTCCCCTGCGGGTCCATCACGGGCGCCCCGAAAGTGGCCGCGATGCGCCGCATCCGCCAGATGGAGCCCGCCCCGCGCGGCCTGTACTGCGGCAGCGTGGGCTGGCTTGCGCCGGACGGGGACTTTTCGCTGAATGTCGCGATCCGCACGCTGGTGCTGGACCGGGCCGGTCACGGCGTCTACAGCGTCGGCGGCGGCATCGTGCATGACTCGGATCCCGCCGGGGAATGGCAGGAATGCCACTGGAAAGCCCGGATACTGCGCGCCTGACGGCGCAAACCCGGCTGGCGGTAGTAGCATAGATCGCGCCCCGCCCGCCATCCACCAGGAGAGTCCCATGCAGCCCGAATTGATCGAGACCATCCTGGTGGAAGCGTCGGGCAACGTGCCCTTGCTGGCCCGCCATCTCTATCGCCTGGAATCCTCTTGCAAGGCGCTGGGCTACGTCTGGGGCGGGCGCGCCGTTGAAGGCGACATCCTGGTCGCCGTCATGGCGCTGGGCACCCCGGGACCGCACCGCCTGCGCCTGCTGGTCGCGCGCGACGGCAGCCGCCAGATCCAGACCGCCGTCCTGCCGCCGCTGCCCGCGCACCAGGAAGTCATGCTGGCGCCCGAGGCGCTGCGCTCCTCGGAGCCGCTGCTGCGCTACAAGACCACGCACCGCCCCTGGTACACCAAGACGATCGAATGGCTGCCCGCGCATCCGCATATCTTCGATCTGATCTATCTGAACGAGCGCGGCGAACTCTGCGAAGGCAGCCGCAGCAACGTCTACCTGCGCATGGACGACATCTGGTACACCCCGCCGGTGGACAGCGGCTGCCTGCCCGGCGTGCAGCGCGCCCACCTGCTCGATGCCGGCAAGGCGAAGGAGCGCGTGCTGACCCTGGCCGACCTGCACGCCGCCGACGAAATCCGCTTGTCGAACGCCCTGCGGGGGTGGTTCACGGTGGTGTTCCGGGAAGCCTGAACCCGCCCTAGTCCGCGAACTGCTCGACCACCACCTGCCGCAGCCACTGGTTGGCGGGTTCACGGTGGTTGCGGGCGTGCCAGAACACATTGATGACCGATTCCGGAATCTTCACCGGACAAGGCGCGGTCGCCAGGCCGAAAGGCTTGCTGGCGCAATCGGCAAAGCGCCTTGGCACCACCGCGATCATGTCGGTGGCCTGCAGGACCGGTCCCACCGCCATGAAGTGCGGCACCGTCAGCCGCAGCCGGCGGCGGATGCCGGCGCGCTCGATCACCTCGTCCACCACCCCGTGGCCCGTGCCTTCCGACACGATGGCCACGTGCTCGGCCGCGCGGAACTGCCGCGCCGACACGCCGGACCGCGCCAGCGGATGGTCCTGGCGGAAGATGCACACATAGGGCTGGCGGAACAGCAGGCGCTGGAAGAATCCGCTTTTCAGTCCGGGCAGGAAACCCATGGCCAGATCCATGCGCCCGCGCTCCATTTCGTCCCTGACATCGATCGAGGTGGTGCGCACGGTGCGGATGGTCACGCCCGGCGCTGCCGCGTCCAGCGCCCGCATCAGCCTGGGCAAAAAATAGGTTTCGCCCACGTCGTTCACGCCAATCACGAAGGCGCGCTCGCTGTGGGCCGGGTCGAACGACACCCGCGCGTTCAAGGTGCCGTGCAGCGCGCCCAGCGCATCGGCAATGGGCTGGGCCAGCCCCTGGGCGTAGGGCGTCGGCACCATGCCGCGCGACGTGCGCAGGAACAGCTCGTCGCCCAGCAGCGTGCGCAGGCGGCCCAGCGCATTGCTCACGCCCGGTTGCGAGATGCCGAGGCTTTCGGCCGCCGCCGACACGCGCCCATGCTTGTGCAATTCATTGAAGACGACCAGCAGATTCAGGTCCACGTCTTTCAGGTCCATGCGCTTGTCTCCACCAATATTGATTCTGGTGATTCATGTCATCAAGCAGATTCTATTTATTTATTTTGCTGCGTGCCGGATGATCCGGCAAACGCCTGCGCCCATGTCGCGCAAGGCTCTGCCCGCCCGCCGCGCGGCCAGATGGAAAATGGAGACAAACCATGCGCACCTGTACGCATCGCCTCGGCACGCCCTGTAGGGACGGACGCCCATGAACGCGCCCGAACAGCCCATTCATATCGTCCCGCCCTGGCAGGGCGACGGCTCCCACCGCATTCCCTTTGGCGTCTATACCGATGCCGCGCTGCACCGGCGCGAACTGGAGCGTTTTTTCTATCAGGCGCATTGGAGCTATGTGGGCCTTGAAGCCGAGATCCCCAATCCGGGCGACTTCAAGCGCACCGCCGTGGGCGAACGCTCCGTCATCCTGCTGCGCGATCATGACGGCCAGGTGCGCGTGGTGGAAAACGTGTGCGCCCACCGCGGCGTGCAGTTCTGCCGCGAACGCGCCGGCAACCGCAGCGAATTCGTCTGCCCCTACCACCAGTGGAACTACGACCTGCAGGGCAACCTGATCGGCGTGCCCTTCCGCCGCGGCGTCAAACAGGACGGCAAGGTCAACGGCGGCATGCCGCCAGACTTCAAGCCGGAAGAGCACGGGCTGACCAAATTGGCGGTGGCCTGCCGCAACGGCGTGGTGTTCGCGTCTTTCGACCATGCCGTCGAACCGCTGGAAGACTACCTGGGCCCGGACATCCTGCATTACTTCGATCGCGTGTTCGACGGCCGCGAACTGGTGATCCATGGCTACAGCCGGCAGCGCATCCCCGGCAACTGGAAGCTGATGCAGGAGAACATCAAGGACCCCTACCACCCCGGCCTGTTGCATACCTGGTTCGTGACCTTCGGCCTGTGGCGCGCGGACAACCGGTCCGAACTGAAGATGGACCGCCATTTCCGCCACGCCGCCATGATCTCCACGCGCGGCCAGGGCGGCAAGAGCAACGTCACCAGCGGCGTATCCAGCTTCAAGGAGCAGATGTCGCTGAATGACGACCGCTTCCTGGACATCGTGCAGGAGCCCTGGTGGAACGGGCCCACCGCGGTGCTGATGACGCTGTTTCCCAGCGTCATCATCCAGCAGCAGGTGAACTCGCTGTCCACCCGCCACATCCAGCCGGTAGGGCATGACGCCTTCGACTTCGTCTGGACCCATTTCGGTTTTTCCGACGACAGTCCCGAGATGACGCGCCGCCGGCTGCGCCAGGCCAATCTGTTCGGCCCGGCGGGATTCGTGTCCGCCGACGACGGCGAGGTCATCGAGTTCTCGCAATCGGGATTCGAGCAGAAGCCGTGGCACCGCAGCGTGGCGGAACTGGGCGGCAAGACCGCCGAGAACACCGAACACATGGTCACGGAAACGCTGATACGCGGCATGTACGCCTACTGGCGCCGGGTGATGGAGGCCTGACGATGGACTTTGCCCTGTACTACCAACTGACCCGCCTGTACAGCGATTATGCCGCGGCGCTGGACGCCGAGGAGTGGGAGAAATGGCCCGGCTTCTTCCTGGAGGACTGCGTGTACAAGGTGCTGCCGCGCGAGAACCATGAGCGCGGCTACCCCTTGGCCACCATGGCCTTCGAAAGCCGCGGCATGCTGAAGGACCGCATCTACGGCGCCACCGACACGATCTTCCACGACCCCTACTACCAGCGCCACGTGGTGGGCGCGCCGCGCGTGCTGTCGGCGGAGGGCGGCCGCATCGAATCCGAAGCGAACTACGCCGTGTTCCGCACCAAGCCCAACCAGTTCACCACCGTCTACAACGTGGGCCGCTACCTGGATGTCATACGCCAGACGCCCGACGGCTTGAAATTCGAATCCCGGCTGTGCATCTTCGACAGCGAGCTGATCCCGAATTCGCTGATCTATCCCATCTGACAAGGAAGCGACGCAATGAGTGTGCAATGGATCAAGGCCATCGCGCGGACCGAGGTGCCGGAAGAAGACGTGATCGCGGTGCAGGCGGGCGGCCGCGAGATCGCGCTGTACGGGGTGGAGGGCGAGGTCTACGCCACCGACAATCTCTGTACGCACGGAAATGCCAGGCTGTGCGACGGTTTCCTGACGGGCCATGAGATCGAATGCCCGCTGCACCAGGGCCGCTTCGACGTGCGCGACGGCCGCGCCCTGTGCTCTCCCTTGCGGGAGAACGTGGCCACCTACCCCGTCCGCATCGAAGACGGCATGGTGTTCGTGGCGCTGTGATCCGCCCGCGCGGCCATCAGACCGCCAGGCGCAGCGCTTCGTTGGCGGCCGCCATCCCCATGGCGGCGGTCACCGTCACGACCGACCCGTAGCCGGCGCAGGACAGGCCCTGCGGCGCCAGATTCAAGCCCGACGCGCCCATGTCGTCTTCGCCTTCTTCGGGCCGGGTCCAGGCGTCTGGAAGGATGGCCGGCTGGTCGAACCACAGGGCGTGGATCCCCATCTTGGGCACGCGCTTGAGCGCCTTGCCGTTCTTGTCGGACGCCCGCGGAAAGCCGTGCTCGCGCCGCAGCTTGTTGCGCAGCTTGGATAGCAGCGCGTCGTTGACCGCGGCGGACAGATCGCCCGCGCGCAAAGCCAACGGATCCGTCTTGCCGCCCGCGCCGCCGCACAGCAGCATCGGAATGCCCGATGCCCGCGCATGCAGGATCATGGCGATCTTGGCCGCCGCCTGGTCGGTGCAGTCGATGATGACGGTGTAAGGGCCGGGCAGCACGTCGGCAACGTTCTCCGGCGACACGAAATCGTCGACCCGGGTCAGGCTGCATTCCGGATTGATGGCGAGGACCCGCTCGGCCATCGCATCCACCTTCGATTGCCCCAGCGTGGCCGTCAGCGCGTGGATCTGCCGGTTGACGTTGGATTCGGCGATGTGGTCCAGGTCGATGAGCGTCAACGCCCCGACTCCGCAGCGTGCCAGCGCTTCAACGGTCCAGGAGCCGACACCGCCCAGTCCGGCGACGGCCACGTGGGCATTGCGGATGCGGGCGGGGGCTTCGGGGCCGTACAGGCGTGACAGGGCGCCGAAGCGGCGGTCCAGGTCGGCGGGTTCAGGGAGATGTTCTGGGGAGTTCATGGGTGGGATTTTATTGCAGACGGCGGTTGGGTTCTTGAGGCGCCTGGCGCGGCGGCGGCGCGGGGGCGCGGGGCTACGATTGTGTGGTGGTCAAGTTTTAGTGGACACCTGCATAGGTAGTTTTGGCGCTTGGCTGCGTTCATACGCAGCCGGTGCCCGATAGCCCAGCTTGGAGTGCAG
>NZ_LMIU01000028.1 GCF_001428845.1 Achromobacter sp. Root83
ATCCGAACAGCTTCCAGCTTGAACTCGGCTGTAAACACGCGTCTTCTAATCTTGGTCATGACCCACCTCCTAGGTTCAACCTAACTGGGTGTCTACCAAAATTAGACCACTACACTATCGCCCGCCCCCCCTGCGCCAAGGCCGTCACCACAGGCCGTCGATCCAGTCCAGCACCCGGCGGTTCAGCAGGGAGCGGTTGGCTCCCTCGCAGTGGTCGCCCGCCCCCTCGGCGGCGGAAAAGCGCGTCAGCGCCTTGGGACATCGAAGCTGGTCGAAGAATGCCTGCGTCCCCGCCGCCAACGGATCGTTTTCGGCAATCGTCATCAGCGTGGGGCAAGCGATTTGCTCCACCCGGCCGTCCATCGTGAACTGTTCGATCGAAATCAGGTAATCGCGCAGCGTGTCGACGCCGTGGACCCAGAAGCCGCGCTGCATGATTTTCCATTTGAAGGAAGGCGTGGACAGCATGAACTGCTCCATCCGGTCCAGCACCGGCTGTTCGAGTTCCCCCATGTTGGCGGCGCCTTGCTCGGACGCGCCGAACTTGACCGCCAGGGGACGGAACAGCCCCGCAAGGCTCCACTGCCCGGGGTCGGCGATGCAGGCCGCAAGGCGATGCTCGCCGGACGCCGCCCGGGGCGCCAGATGGCCGCCCAGGCTCCAGCCGCTAAGCACGATACGCCGCGCGTCGACCTGGGGAAGCTCGACCGCCGCATCCACGACCGCCCGCACGACCGTCTCCCAATCGGGGCGCAGGGGCACGCCTTGCTCATAGAGCATTTCGCCCTGGCCCGGCCCGTCGAACAGCAGGCAGTGATAGCCCCTGCGGGCCGCGGCCACGGCAGAGGCGAAATACATGTCGGTGATGGTGCCGTCGTATCCGTTCGTCAGGATGATCAGCGGCCGGACCTCGGACTCGCGCCCCTCGGCGGGAATCAGGTACGCGGGCATGGAGGTATTGCCGAACGGAATGCGCAGCGGGGCCACGGGATGCTTCGACAGCGCCAGCCCCCGGTCGAGCGCGGACACCTGCTTGCGGAAGGCGGCGGCAAGGCGCGGATCCACCGGCGCGCCATAGAGCGGGCGGTAGGACGTGGCATAGAACGCGCTTGCGCGAAGAAAGAGCTCCCTGGCGCTTGCCGCGCCACCGCGTCGCACGGCCTCTTCGGCCTGCGCGGCCAGCCGGTCGCCCGCCGCGATCCAGGCGTCGTGGAAGGCCGCGTCGCCGCCATCGCCCACGGCGCGCCCGACCGCAAGGATTTCCCCCACATCCGCGCCCCCATAGGGCACGTAAGCGAAGGGCCGCGTGCCGAATTCGTCGTGCAGGTCGTTCTTGAAGGCCAAGCCCATGCCAGTTCTCCACCACGGATCCCGAAGCTGGCAGGCTACCCGAGCGGCGTTTCCTTGGCGATACCGTCTATCCCTGACGCCGCGCCTTCCCGCCCCGGGCCGCATGACAGCGCAATCACAATCTTCAAACGGGCGGTCAATCGTTCAATACGCCGGCGCGGGCGGCTGGCACAGTGCCTGGGCTTTTCCCACCCCCACCCCAAGGATCCTCCATGCCCATCACCGCGACCCCCACCCCCGGCGCCAAGCTGCTGTCCCCCAAGGACCACACGCTCATCATGATCGACTTCCAGTCGCAGATGGCGTTCGCCACGCATTCCATCGACGCCGTCACGCTGCGCAACAACGCCGCGCTGGTCGCCCACGCCGCCGCCGGCTTTGGCGCGTCCACCATCCTGACGACCGTGGCCGAAAAGAGCTTTTCGGGCCCGATGTTCGACGAAGTCGTCTCGCCCTTCCCCGGCCAGGCGCTGCTGGACCGCACGTCCATGAACACCTGGGAAGACGCCGCCGTCATCAAGCAGGTCAACGAGATCGGCAAGAAGCGCATCGTGCTGGCCGGCCTGTGGACCAGCGTCTGCATCGTGGGCCCGGCCCTGTCGGCGCTGGACCAGGGTTTCGAGGTCTATGTGATCACCGACGCCTGCGGCGATGTGTCCACCGAAGCCCACAACCGCGCCATCGAGCGTATCGTGCAAGCTGGCGGCCAGCCGATCACCGCCTTGCAGTACCTGCTGGAAATGCAGCGCGATTGGGCCCGCACGGACACCTACGACATGACGACCGGCATCGCCAAGAAGTTCGGCGGCGCTTACGGCCTGGGCATCGTCTACGCCAAGTCCATGTTCAACGCCCACGAAGGCTAAGCGGAGGAATCCGATGAAGGTCTACCTGGTTTCGCTGGGGCTCGGCCTGCTGGTCGGGATCATCTATGCGCTCTTCAATGTGCGGTCGCCGGCGCCTCCCGTGATCGCCCTGGTAGGCCTGCTCGGCATCCTGGCGGGGGAACAGCTTCCCCCGCTGGTCAAGCGCCTGTTCGCGGACGACGCCACGCGCACGTCCTGGATCCATGAGCAGGTCAAGCCCCATATGTTCGGCGAACTGCCCAGCTGCCCCAAGCCCGCCGCCGACCCCGCCCGACAACCCGCCGATGCATGTGGAGACAAGCGCAATGGCTGACACTCTGGACACCTCGCGCCCAGGCGCCCCCGACCTGATCCTGCATCAGGGCCGCTTCACCACCCTGGACCCGGCCAATCCCGTGGCCGACGCCGTCGCCATCAAGGATGGCCGCTTCACGCGTGTGGGCGCGGCGGCCGACGTGTTGCCGCTGGCCGGCCCCGGCACGCGAGTGATCGCGCTCAACGGGCGCGGCGTATTGCCCGGCCTGATCGACAATCACCTGCACATCATCCGCGGCGGTCTGAACTACAACATGGAACTGCGCTGGGACGGCGTGACCAGCCTGGCCGACGCCATGGCCATGCTGCGCCGCCAGGTCGCGATCACCCCCGCCCCGCAATGGGTGCGCGTGGTGGGCGGATTCACCGAGCACCAGTTCGCGGAAAAGCGCCTGCCCACCATCGAAGAACTGAACGCCGTGGCGCCCGATACGCCCGTCTTCATCCTGCACCTGTACGATCGCGCTCTGCTCAACGCCGCCGCGCTGCGCGCCGTGGGCTATGACAAGACCACCCCCGCGCCTCCGGGCGGGGAGATCGTGCGCGACGCCGCGGGCAATCCGACCGGCCTGCTGCTGGCCAAGCCCAACGCGTCCATCCTGTATGCGACCTTGGCCAAGGGCCCCAAGCTGCCATTCGAATACCAGGTGAACTCCACGCGCCACTTCATGCGCGATCTGAACCGCCTGGGTGTCACCGGGGCCATCGATGCCGGCGGCGGCTTCCAGAACTACCCCGAGGACTACCAGGTCATCCAGCAGCTGGCCGACGCCGGCCAGCTCACGATCCGCCTGGCCTACAACCTGTTCACGCAGAAGCCCAAGCAGGAAAAGGAAGACTTCCTGAACTGGACCGCCACGTCCCAGTACAAGCAAGGCACCGATTACTTCCGCCACAATGGCGCGGGCGAAATGCTGGTGTTCTCGGCCGCCGACTTCGAAGACTTCCGTCAGCCGCGGCCCGAGATGGGACCGGAAATGGAAGGCGAGCTGGAAGAAGTCGTGCGCATCCTGGCGCAGAACCGCTGGCCCTGGCGCATGCACGCCACCTACGACGAAACCATCTCGCGCTCGCTGGATGTGTTCGAGCGCGTCAACAAAGACGTGCCGCTGGCCGGCCTGAACTGGTTCTTCGACCACGCCGAGACGATCTCGGAGCGTTCCATCGACCGCATCGCCGCCCTGGGCGGCGGCGTGGCCGTGCAGCACCGCATGGCCTACCAGGGCGAATACTTCGTCGAGCGCTACGGCGCGGGCGCGGCCGAAGCCACCCCGCCCGTCAAGCGCATGCTGGAAAAAGGCGTGAACGTCTCGGCCGGCACGGACGCCACCCGCGTGGCGTCGTACAACCCCTGGGTGTCGCTGTCCTGGCTGATCACCGGCAAGACCGTGGGCGGCATGCGGCTGACGCCGCAGCGCAACTGCCTGGACCGCGACGCGGCGCTGCGCATGTGGACCGAGAACGTCACCTGGTTCTCCAATGAACAGGGCAAGAAGGGCCGCATCGCCGTGGGCCAGCTTGCCGACCTGGTGGTGCCGGACCGCGACTTCTTCGCCTGCCCCGAATCGGACATCGCCGACACCTCCAGCCTGCTCACCGTCGTTGGCGGCAAGGTGGTCTGGGGCGCGGGCGAATTCGCGCCGCACGACGAGGCCGCGCCGCCGCCCGCCATGCCGGACTGGTCGCCCACCCGCCTTTTCGGCGGCTACGGCGCCTGGGGCGACAGCGAGGGCAAGCCGCTGCAGGCCACGCTGCGCGAAAACGCCGCGGCGTGCGCGTGCGCCAACGACTGCAATGTCCACGGCCACCAGCACGCCGGCGCCTGGGCCAGCAAGCTGCCCGTGTCCGACCTGAAAGGGTTCTGGGGCGCGCTGGGTTGCGCGTGCTGGGCGGTATGACGGCGCACCGCCTGATCACGTCGCCGGCCGTGCGCTGGCTTGCCCTGCTGGCGCTTTGCGGCGCCTACATACAGGGCGGGCTGGTCAAGCTGCTGGACTTCGGCGGGGCCCGGGCCGAGATGGCGCATTTCGGCCTGGAACCCGCCGCGCTGGCGGCCGCCGCCGTTATCCTGCTGGAACTCGGGGCGAGCGCGCTGGTCCTGTCCGGCCGCCTGCGGTGGCTGGGCGCGCTGGCGCTCGCCGTCTTCACCGCCGCGGCGGCGCTGATGGCCAACCGTTACTGGGAAGCGCCCCCCGATGCGCGTTTCATGAGCATGAACGCGTTTTATGAGCATTTCGGGCTGGCCGGGGCGTGGGTCCTGGTCGCCTGGCACGATCTTACGGAGCGTCCGCATGGCCGGAGCTGACCGCAGTACCCCCCCGCCCGCCGCCGTCGGCGGCATGGCCCCGCTCAAGCACACGCTGTTCGCGGTGCTGTGGGGCGCCACCATCCTGGGCAACATCGGCAGTTTCATGCGCGACGTGGCCAGCGCCTGGCTGGTCACCGACCTGTCGTCCAACCCCGCGGCGGTCGCCATGATGCAGACGGCCGCCACGCTGCCCGTCTTCCTGCTGGCGATTCCGGCGGGCGTGCTGTCCGACATCCTGGACCGGCGCCGCTTCCTGATCGTCATCCAGGTGCTGCTCGCCTGCGTCAGCTTCACGCTGCTGATGATGGCCAAGACCAATACGCTGACCGTGGAATACCTGATCGCGCTGACCTTCCTGGGCGGCGTGGGCTCGGCGCTGATGGGCCCGACCTGGCAGGCCATCGTCCCTGAACTGGTACCCAAGGCCGAATTGAAGACGGCCGTGGGCCTGAATTCCCTGGGCATCAACATTGCCCGGGCGCTGGGTCCGGCGGTGGGCGGCCTGTTGCTGGCGGCCTTTGGCGCCGCGGCCGCCTATGGCGCCGACGTGCTCAGCTACGTGTTCGTGATCGCCGCGCTGCTGTGGTGGAAGCGGCCCAAGAAGGTGGACGACGGGCTGTCCGAACAGTTTTTCGGCGCCTTCCGCGCCGGCGTCCGCTATGCCAGGGCCAGCCGCGAGCTGCATGTGGTGCTGCTGCGCGCGGCGGTGTTCTTCATTTTTGCCAGCGCGGTCTGGGCGCTGCTGCCGCTGGTGGCGCGCCGGATGCTGGGCGGGACGGCGGGCTTTTACGGCATCCTGCTGGGCGCGGTGGGCGTGGGCGCCATTCTTGGCGCGGTGGTCCTGCCCAAGCTGCGCCAGCGCCTGAACGCCGACGGTCTGGTGCTGGCATCCGCCGTCGTCACTGCCGCGGTGATGGCGGCCCTGTCCTTCGCCCCGCCGCAATGGGCCGCCGTACTGCTGCTGTTGCTGCTGGGCATGGGCTGGATCGTCGCCCTGACCACCTTCAACGGCGTGGCGCAGGCCATCCTGCCCAACTGGGTGCGCGGACGCGGGCTGGCGATCTACCTGATGGTATTCAACGGCGCGATGGCCGCGGGCAGCCTGGGCTGGGGCCTGCTGGCGCAACGGATCGGCGTGCCCGCCACCTTGCTGGCGGGCGCTGTCGGCCTGATCGCCGCCGGCATCGTGCTGCACCGGATGCGCCTGCCGCAAGGCGAGGCCGACCTGGATCCGTCCAACCACTGGCCCGAACCGCTGCTGGACGCGCCGGTGGAGCACGACCGCGGACCCGTCATGGTGCAGATCGAATACCGCATCCGTGTCCAGGACCGCCCTGCCTTCCTGAAGGCGCTGAAGGCGGTCGCTGAAGAGCGCCGCCGCGACGGCGCCTACGCCTGGGGCATCGCGGAGCACACGGGCGACCCCGAACGCGTGCAGGAGTGGTTTCTGGTGGAGTCGTGGGCCGAACATCTGCGCCAGCACCACCGCGTGTCGCATGCCGACGCGGACCTCCAGGGCGATGCGCAGCGCTTTCACGTCGGCCCGGACAAGCCGGCGGTGCATCATTTCCTGGCGCTGGACATGCGCCCGGCCAAACCCGGCCCGTCCGCCTGAACCCGGCCCGCGCGCTCAGTGCGCCGAGGCGTCCAGGAAGCGGTGCACCACCCGCACCGCGGCCGCGCCCTCGGCGATGCTGGCCAGCACATGCTTGACTGAACCGGCGCGTACCGCGCCCACGGCGAACACGCCCGGCTGCGAGCTTTCGTACGCCCGGGCTTGCATCGAGCCGGCGGCGGCGCGGCCGGTGTGGATGTAGCCCAGCTCGTCCGTGTCCAGGAAACCGTCCAGCCACGCGGTGTTGGCGCTTGGCGCCTGCCCCGCTTCCCCTTCCTGCATGCCGGTCGCCACGATGACGCTGCGCGTCTCGATCATCCGGCCGTCGTCCAGCCATACGCGGTAGGGGTAGCAGGCGCCGTCGAACCCGCTGACGGTACGCACCGGCAGCACATGGGCGCCGAACCGGCTGCTTTGATCCTCGGCGCGGCGCAGCAGCCCGCCGTCGCACAGGCCCGTGATGGTGCCGGGAAAGCCGGATAAGGCGTCCACGCCCGGCGCCGCATCGCCGCAGGTCAGCGAACCGCCCACCAGCAGCGTGTGCAAGCCCTCGGACGCGGCATAGGCCGACGCCGCGAGTCCCGCCGGACCGCCTCCGATGACGGCCAGGTCCAGCACGGGGTCCTCCTGCCCGGCCCTGGAAGCCGAACGCAGGATGGCGCCTCCAAAAGGCCGTTGCCGCAGATACCCGATCCGCCGCAGGATGAAGGCACGCAGCACGATGTCGGCCAGCACGCGGTCTGTCAGGATCAGTTGCTCCAGCGCCGCCCGGCTGACGCGCAGCAAACGGCTGGCGGCGCTGGCGCGCACCGTGACCGCGTTGGGCCGGTCGGTGAACAGATCCAGGCTGCCCGTAAACTCCCCGTCACGATGCACGAGCAAACTGTGCATGGCGCCGTCGGCCTCGCATTCCAGTACCTCGACCGAGCCCTCCAGCACGATGTAGAAGGCGGCCTCGCGGTCGCCGCAGGTAAACAGCACGCTGCCCGCCGCGACCGAGATCTCCGCGCCATGCGGCGCGGCCCGGTCGATCATCGCGCGGGCCAGCATCGGGAACGCCTGCGCATGCATGGCGGCCAGGCTGGCGGGCGGGTTGCCGGACGGTGCGGCGGCAAGACGGTTCATGTGGACACTCCCGGGTCATCCTAGGAAAGCGGCAAGATATCGCACAAGGTAGTCTCGGCCAAGCGGGCGAGTCTTGAGCACTTGCGTCCTGATTTGTAGGAAAGAGTAATGATCGCACCATTGTCCGGCCTGCACTTGCAGACCGGTTGCCCCAAGCCGCGGCGCGCTTTTGTGCAAACCAGCGCACCGTCGTCCAATCCTTCGGACGCCCGGGTGCCTAGCATGGCGCCACCTCATCGTTTACGCTTTGCGGGAAAGTAAGCGCCTCCGATATCCTGCCCCGTGCCATGCATCACCTGCCTCCCGCTCCCTCCAGCCTGCACGATGCCTATCCTGGCGCGTCGATCCAGGCGATCCGGACCAGCCCCGGCTGCAAAGCCGCGCTGGAGATCTCGCGCGTGGGCTACGCGCGGCCCGGATTCGGCATGGCGCGCTCGGCGGGAGACGGCGGCGACTTCCTGCTGAGCGTGTCGCTCACCGGCGCCCAGCGCGTGCTGTATTGCGCTGACCAGCCGCGCCCCATGCCGCTGTCGCCCGACGAGATCACCCTCAGACGCGCGGCCGACCCCTACCGCGCGGAACTGAGCACACCCTTCGATTTCCTGTATTTCCGGGTGGCGCCCGAATCGCTGGACCGGCTGTCCGGCGACCTGGGCATGGCGCCCATCCGGGCGCTGTCCTGCCCGCCCGGACAATCCGATCCCGTCTTGGCCCGCCTGGGCAACGCGCTGCTGCCCGCGCTGGCCGACCCGGTGCGCGCCGACCCGCTGTTCGTGGACCACCTGGCGATGGCCGCGCAGATACACATGATGCAGGCCTACGGCTGCGGCGCGGCGGATTACGCGCCTGACCTGCCGCCCGCGCGCGGCGGCCTGGCGGGCTGGCAGGAAACGCTGGCCAAGGAAATGCTGGCCGCCGACCTGCTGGCGGACGTGTCGATTTCCGATGTGGCGCAGGGCTGCGGCCTGTCGCGCAGCTACTTCATCAAGGCCTTCCGCCAGACGGTCGGCACCACCCCGCACCGCTGGCTGCTGGAGTGCCGCGTGGACAAGGCCAAGCTTCTGTTGCTGAATTCCGATGTGCCGGTGTCCGACATCGCGCGCGATTGCGGTTTTTCGGATCAGGCTCACCTGACCCGCGTCTTCGCCAGCACCGTGGGCGCGCCGCCCGCGGCCTGGCGCCGTCAGAACCGTTCCTGATCCACGCCCGGCCGCTCAGGCTGCGTTTTCCCGGCGCCACACGCCGGGCGGCACGCCCAGCAGGCTGGTGAACACCCGCGTCATGTGCGCCTGGTCGGCGAAGCCGCACAACAGCGCGATGTCGGTAATGGAACGGCCCGGCGCCCGCAGAAGTTCCTTGGCCTTCTGCACGCGCTGCTCCAGCAGCCAGCGATGCGGCGTGGTGCCGACCGTCTGGCGGAAGGCCTTGATGAAATAGCTGCGCGACAGATTGCAGGCGTCGGCGATGTCCGCAATCGAGGCATCCTCGCGCAGCGTCGCCAGCAGCATGTCCTTGGCGCGGGCCTCCAGTGTGCGCGACAGCACTCGCGCGCCGCCCGAATCGGACCAGCCGCTCGTCGCGCCGGCCCCGTACTGCGCCAACAGATGCGTCCCGATGGCCAGGCCCAGGTGTTCCACGAACAGCCCGCTGCTCTGGTCCGGTTGCTCCAGCACGCCCGCCAGCACCTGCGACAGATGCGCCAGCACGGGATCCGGCTGCGCGTTGCGGGGCAGCAGGCTGCTGACGCGCGCGCCGCCCTTCTCGTCGTTCACGCGTTCGATGAAGGCGCGCGACAACTCGATCAGCACGAAATCGAAGCCGCCCTGCAGGTCGGCCCGGTAGTCATCGGTGAAATCGCGGATGTATATCGAGCCCGTGTCGAAGTCGTGGGTGGACGCGTGGCTGCCATGCAGGATGCGGCGGCGGTGCCCGCCCCGCATCGCAACGCCCACCAGAAAGCCGCGATCCGAGGCGGGCGTGGACACGTTGCCGAAGCGCTCGTTGTCGGTGCTCTTGCGGTAGTAGGTCAGCCCGCCCGTCTGAACCGTCTGACTCAGCGCCAGCTTGCTGGCGGCGCAACCCAGCGTATCGGCGGATGGGGCGGGGATGGGTTCGGAAGGCAGGCGCTGGGGAGCAGGCATCGTGAAAAGTCCTAGGCGCGGCGAACGCGTTTCGGCTGGAAGATAGCAGGCGATGCTGCTTCGCAACAAGCAACAATTCGCAAAATTCGCGCGGCCGACCCCTATCGCGACTCGATTGCCCGCGCACCGCGGGGTCGATGGCCCGGCGGCTCGGCCGTCCCTATCTGATATTCTTTCCTTCGTAAAAAATGCCACGCCCGCAACCCCCATACCGGGATCCCATGGCTCGCGCTTCGCCCCGCCCCCTCGACAAGACCGCCCGGCATTGGCTGCGCTGGCTGCCCGGACTGGCGCTGCTGAAGTCCTATCAGGCCGCCTGGCTGCCGAAGGACCTGGCCGCCGGCCTGGTGCTGACGACGATGCTGGTCCCGGTTGGCATCGCCTATGCCGAGGCGTCTGGCGTGCCGGGCGTCTACGGCCTGTACGCCACCATCATCCCGATGCTGGCCTACGCGCTGTTCGGCCCCAGCCGCATCCTGGTGCTGGGGCCCGACTCCGCGCTCGCGGCGCCCATCCTGGCGGTGGTGCTCAGCGTCTCTGGCGGCGACCCCATGCGCGCGGTGGCCGCGGCCAGCCTGATGGCCATCGTCTCGGGGCTGTTCTGCATCGTGCTGGGCCTGCTGCGGCTCGGATTCATCACCGAACTGCTGTCCAAGCCCATCCGCTATGGCTACATGAACGGCATCGCGCTGACCGTGCTGGTGAGCCAACTGCCGAAGCTGTTCGCGATCCCGATCGAAGACGCCGGCCCGCTGCGTGAACTGCAGCAACTGGCGCGTGCCATCGCCGACGGCCAGACGCATGGGTACAGCCTGGCGGTGGGTGCGGCGAGCCTGGCCGTGATCCTGCTGCTGAAGCGCTTTGAGCGCGTGCCCGGCATCCTGATCGCGGTGATCCTGGCCACGCTGGCGGTCAGCCTGTTCCGGCTGGATGCGCAGGGCGTGAAAGTGCTGGGAGAGATTCCGCAGGGGCTGCCGACCTTCGTGTGGCCATGGCTCAGCGATGCGGACCTGGTCAAGATCGTGCTGGGCGGCTGCGCCGTGGCGATGATCGCGTTCGCGGATACCAGCGTGCTGTCGCGCACCTACGCCGCGCGCACGCATACCCGGGTGGATCCGAACCAGGAAATGGTGGGGCTGGGCGTCGCGAACCTGGCGGCGGGCCTGTTCCAGGGCTTTCCGATCAGCAGCAGCGCATCGCGCACGCCGGTGGCCGAGGCGGCCGGCTCGCGCACGCAGCTCACGGGGGTCGTGGGCGCGCTCGCCGTGGCCGCCCTGCTGCTGGCGGCCCCCAGCCTGCTGCGCTACCTGCCCAACAGCGCGCTGGCAGCCGTCGTGATCGCCGCCGCCATCGGCCTGTTCGAATTCAAGGACCTGCGGCGCATCTACCGCATCCAGCAATGGGAGTTCTGGCTGTCCATGCTGTGCTTTGCCGGCGTGGCCGTGTTCGGCGCGATACCCGGCATCTGCCTGGCGGTGGTCATCGCCGTCATCGAATTCCTGTGGGACGGCTGGCGGCCGCACTTCGCGGTCCTGGGCCGCGTGCCCAACCTGCGCGGCTACCATGACCTGAAACGCTACCCGCACGCGGCGCTGATCGACGGACTGGTGCTGTTCCGCTGGGACGCGCCGCTGTTCTTCGCCAACGCCGAACTGTTCCAGCAGCGGCTGATGGAGGCCGTGCAGGCCTCGCCCACGCCGGTGCGGCGCGTGGTGGTGGCGGCCGAACCGGTCACCAGCGTCGACGTCACGTCGGCGGACATGCTGCGCGAACTGAGCCACAACCTGGCCAACGAAGGCGTCGCGCTGCATTTCGCCGAAATGAAAGATCCGGTCCGCGACAAGCTCAAGCGCTTCGAGCTGACCGAGGTCTTCAGCGACGCCCGCTTCCATCCCACGGTGGGTAGCGCCGTGGAGGACTATCTGGACAGCGTGGGCGCGCAGGAACCCCGCGCCTAGCGCGCCACGCGCGCCGGATTGCCCATTACCTTGGCCCCGGCGGGCACGTCCCGCGTCACCACGCTGCCGGCGCCGATGATGGCGTCGTCCCCGACGGTCACGCCGGGAAGGATGATCGCTCCGCCGCCGATCCATACCTGACTGCCGATGTGCACGGGGCGCCCGAATTCGAGCATCGCGCGGCGTTGGGCGGGATCGTGCGGATGGTCGGCGGTGTAGATCTGGACGGCCGGGCCGATCTGCGTGCCGTCTCCGATGGTCACCCGCACCACGTCCAGGATGACGCAGTTGAAGTTGATGAAGACGCCCTCGCCCAGCGATATGTTGTAGCCGTAGTCGCAATGAAACGGCGGGCGGATGATGGCGCCCTGGCCCACGTGCGCGAACCGCTCCTTCAACAAGTCATGCCAGCGGTCCGGCGGCTCGTCTTGCGTGGCGTTGAAGCGTTTCATCCACGCGCCTGCCGCAAGCTGGTCCGCCTGGATCTCCGGATCCGCGGCCGTGTAGAGCTCTCCTGCAAGCATCTTCTGCTTTTGCGTCTGGGTCATCGCATTCTCCTGTCCGACACCCGCAGCATAACCACTACCGAATACCCTACGCCGCCTCTGGCGGCAGCCCCACATACCGGCCTCTGGGCCGTATCACCTGCGCCACGCTCAATTGTTCCAGGCTATGGGCCAGCAAGCCGATGCTGCGCGCCGTGGCGAACATGCCGAAGGCCGCGTCGTCCGGCAGCCGGCAGTGCGCCACCAGCGCGGCCAGCGCCACGTCGATGTTCGGATGCAGCCCCGTCAGCCGCGTGGCCTTGTCGATGAACCGTGAAATCACGTCGGCCGGCTCGAACAGCGCCAGGAGCGCGGCCGCGCGCGGATCGCCGTCTGGATAAAGATGATGGCCGAACCCGGCCAGCGGCAGGCCCGTGGACAGGTAGTGGGCGATCACCTGATCCTCGCCCTGCCGCTCGACGTCGTCGAACAAGGCCTTCACGCGCCCCGAGGCATCGCCATGCAGCGGGCCCGACAAGGTCGTCAGGCCGGACAGCAGGCATGCGGGCAGGGACGCGCCCGTCGACGCGGCGATGCGCGCGGCGAAGGCCGAGCTGGTCAGTTCGTGATCGACCAGCAGCACCATCGCCGTGCGCAGCAGCTCCGCTGCCCGAGGCGATTGCTTCCACCCTTGCGCAAAGCGCAGGTGCAGCGGCTGCTTGCCCTGCTGCGCCCCAAAGGCATTGGCCAGTTGCCCCACCAGGCTCTGGCATTCGCCGTGCAGGACGCGGGTCATGCGCCCATGCGTGGAATGCCCGGTGGCGGCCAGCGCGGCCAGCGCGGTGAAGGCGGCCACGCGCCCGGGGGATGCCGCGCGCGTCGCCGAAGAAAAGTCCGCCGCCTGACCGGAATCCCACAGCAACTGGGCCACCTCTTCCAGGCTGGCCGTGCGCGCCAGCGCCACGGCGTCCCGGCCGCGGTAGTACAGCCGTTGCCGCGAAAACGTGGAAATGGCGGTGGGAATGCTGGGTTCCGCGCCAAACAATGTGTTGGTGGCCAGCGTTTCGTGCTTGCGGCCCGCCTGCTTGCGCCGGGCCAGACCGGCGACGTCTTCGGCCCGGTACAGGCTGCGGCGCGTGTCGCCCGGGTCGGGCATGACTTCCAGCTTGCCGCGGCTGACGTAGGCGTAGATGGTTTGCGGCCGCACACCAAGCTGGCTGCAGGCTTCGGCCATCGATATCCAGGAACCCATGATGATTTGTAGCAAGTTTATATATTGATTTTATAGATCAATATTGCCTTATAAATCAATCATTAAATACCATGGACTCGTTCTTCAACGCGGACCACGCCATCGACGTCCGCCCTTACGAGCCGAACCCACATGAAGCCTCAGGTCCTGCAACTCAACCCCATCCTGGTGCCGGCGGTCAACGACCAGCTCGCGTCGCTGTATCAGGTGCATAAATTCTTCGAGACCGCCGATCAGCAGGCCTGGCTGCGCCAGCACGGCGCGGAAGTGGATGCCGTGGTCACCGGCGGGCATACGGGCATTTCCCGCGCGATGCTGGAGCAATTGCCCAAGCTCAAGGTCGTGGCCATCAATGGCGTCGGCACGGATGCGGTGGACCTGACGTATTGCCGCGAGCGCGGCTTGCCCGTCACCGCCACGCTGGGCGCCCTGACCGAAGACGTGGCCGACCTGGCGATCGGCCTGCTGATCGCGGCCTGCCGCAACCTGTGCGCCGGAGACCGCTTCGTGCGCGACGGGCTGTGGGAACAGTATCCCGCGCCCAGCGCGATTCCCCTGGCGCGCCGGTTCAGCGGCATGCGCGTGGGCATCGTCGGCATGGGACGCGTGGGACGCGCCGTGGCTACGCGCGCGGCGGCGTTTGGATGCCCGATCCGCTATACCGACCTGCGCGCCATGGATGACGTGGCGCATGAATTCGTGCCCGCGCTGGCGGATCTGGCGCGCGGATCCGACGCGCTGGTGCTGTGCGCGGCGGCGGACAAGGCCGAAGGCATCGTCGATGCCGCGATCCTGGACGCGCTGGGTCCGCGCGGCTTTCTGGTGAACGTGGCGCGAGGCCGCCTGGTCAACGAGCCCGACCTGACCGCTGCCTTGGCCGCGGGCCGCATCGCGGGCGCGGGGCTGGACGTCTTTGTCGACGAACCCCGCGTGCCCGAGGCGCTGAGGCAGTCCGACCGCTCGACGCTGCAGGCCCACCGCGCCAGCGCCACCTGGGAAACGCGCGCCGCCATGGGGCAGATGGTGCTGGACAGCATCGCCCAGGCCGTGGCGGGTGACCGTCCGGCGATGAGCCTGACAACCTGAGCCATGACGGACTTCGCCTTTCCCGCCCCAGCGCCCACGACCCTGCCGATCGCGGGCAGCTCGGCCTTGTTCCCCGTGGCCCGCGTGTTCTGCATTGGGCGCAACTACCGATGGCGCGCGGACGAGCCGGCGCCCCGGGACATGCCCGCCTGGTTCATGAAGCCCGCCAGCGCCGTCGTGCCGGCCAGCGGCACGCTGCCCTATCCCGCCGGCACGGAAGATTTCTGCCACGAGATCGAATTGGTCGTGGCGATCGGCCGCGGCGGCCGGGACCTGACGCCCGCGCACGTGGAAGCGCAGGCCATCTGGGGCTACGCCGCCGGCCTGGACCTGACGCGGCGCGATCTTCAACAACAGGCCAAGCTGGCGGGCGGCCCCTGGGAACCCGCCAAGGCCTTCGATCATTCGGCGCCCTGTTCTCCCATCGTCCCCGCCGCGGCTTGCGGCCATCCCCGGCAAGGCGCGTTGTGGCTGGCCGTGAACGGCGTCGAACGCCAGCGCGCGGACCTGTCCGCGCTGCTGTGGCCCGTGCCGGAACTGGTGGCGATGCTGTCGCGCTCGGTCACGCTCATGCCCGGCGATCTGATCTACACCGGCACACCGGCCGGCGTGGGCCCGCTGCTGCCCGGCGACGTCGTGAGCGCGGGCGTGGCGGGCATCGGGCAATTCAGCATGACCGTGACCGGTGGCCGCGCCGCCTGACGCCGATGGCCGCGCGCTCCCATTCCCTTTCGTTGCTTCAAACACCCCCGACTTCAGGAGTCTGCCCGTGAACGCAAGCCCCCCCTCAAAGATCGCGCTGGTCACCGGCGCCGGCAGCGGCGTCGGCCGCCTCACGGCGCTGGCCCTGCTGAACGACGGTTGGACCGTCGTGCTGGCCGGCCGCCGCGCCGATCCCCTGCAAACGCTGGAGGCCGAGGCAGCCGCGCGCGGCCAGACCGCCCTGGCGGTTCCCACCGACGTCACCCGCCCCGAAAGCGTGCAGGCCTTGTTCGACGCCATCGAGCACCGCTTTGGCCGGCTGGACCTGCTGTTCAACAACGCCGGCGTGAACGCGCCGGCCGTGCCGATGGACGAACTGCCGCTGGAAAAGTGGTTCAGCGTGATCAACACCAACGTGACCGGCGTGTTCCTGTGCGCCCGCGCGGCCTTCGGGCTGATGCGCCGCCAGTCGCCGCAGGGCGGACGCATCATCAACAACGGGTCCATCTCCGCACACACGCCACGCCCTTACACCGCGCCGTATACCGCCAGCAAGCACGCGGTGACGGGGCTGACCAAATCACTGGCGCTGGATGGCCGCGCGTTCAACATCGTGGCCAGCCAGATCGACATCGGCAATGCGCTGACGGAATTGTCCGAACGCATGACGCGCGGCGTCCTGCAGGCCAACGGCACCACCGCGCCGGAACCCATGATGGACGCAAGCCACGTGGCCAACGCCGTGCGCCACATGGCCGCCCTGCCCCTGGACGCCAACGTCCTGAACATGACCATCATGGCCAGCGCCATGCCCTTCACGGGGCGCGGCTGAGGCCGGACCGCGCGGCGGGCGCCCACCGGCGCGCGCCGCGCACACACAGAGTTGACGAGAAGTTGACCACCCCTTAAGGAGACAAGCATGCACATCACCACGCTGGCCAGCGCCCTGGCCGTCACGGCGGCCCTGGCCGCCCCCGGCCTGGCCGCCGCCCAGGCCTACCCCGCCCGCCCCATCAGCATCATCGTGCCGGCGCCGCCCGGCGGCGGCATCGACATGATCGCCCGCGTCGTCGGCGAAAAGCTCTCGGCGTCGCTGGGCCAACCCGTGATCGTGGACAACCGTCCCGGCGCGTCCAACAACCTGGGCACCGCCCTGCTCGCCAACGCCAAGCCCGACGGCTACACCATCGGCATCGTGGGCGGCAGCCACAACATCAACAAATACCTGTTCAAGAACCTGGGCTGGGATCCGCAGAAGAGCTTCGAGCCCATCGTCTACACCCACGAAATCCCGCTGGTGTTCTCGGTCTACCCGAAGGTGCCCGCCAAGACGCTGCCCGAACTCGTGGACTGGATGAAGGCCAATCCGGACGAAGCCAAGGTCGCCACCTCGGGCCGCGGCAGCGCCCAGGAAATGGCGGCCGAGATGTTCCGCATGGTCAGCGGGGCGCCCATGCTGCTGATTCCCTACAAGGGTTCGTCGGCCGCCCATCCCGATCTGCTGGCCGGCCGCACGGTGCTCTACATCGACACCCTCAGCGCCATGCAGGAGCAGGTCAAGGCAGGCAACGTCCGCGCCGTGGCGATATCCACCGCCAAGCGCGCCCAGGCGCTGCCGGACGTGCCGACCGCGCAGGAACAAGGCTTCAAGAGCTACGACGCCAACACCAATGGCGGCTTCCTGGCGCCCGCCGGCACGCCCAAGGAGATCATCGACAAGCTCAATACCGAAATCAATGCCGCGTTGAAGATCCCCGCCGTGCGCGCCAAGCTGGAAGCGGCGGGTATCGAAGTCCAGGGTGGCACGCCGCAGGAGTACGCGGCGCTGATCCAGTCGGACCTGGGCAAGTGGGGCAAGGTGGTCAAGGAAGCGGGGATACAGCCGGAGTGAAGCGGTTGCGGGCAGGCGACGGCCGGGGCTGTTTTTCGGCCATCGCCCGCGCGCAACGGGTTCAGGGCCAGAATTTCCGTGTAACCTTCCGGTGCCTGTCCGCTGCACCCGAAGCAGATCTGGAAGACCTGTTCAGCAGCGTTATCTTGCCTGATCAACCCTGCCTGGACGTGCGGCGTTCCTATGAAGTGCTCCTCGGTTCTTGCCGGTGTGACGGCAGTCTTCTTCGCTGTGCGCCAGCGATCTGGATTTCTACGTGGACGCCGCGCGCGCCGGCGTGCCGCCATTCCCCCGCCCATCGTTCACTTGGCGCACCCCATCCCGCTGCACAAAAAAATACGACTGCCAGGGATAGGATGGCTGGTCGGCATCGTGGCGTGTGGACTGAGCGCGCCGGGCCTGGCTCAGGAAGGCGTGCGGCTCACGAAGGACGATCTGCAGAAGCGCGCGAACGGCGTGCTCGCGCTGATGTCGTTCTCGATTGTTCCCGATATCACCACCAGCTCGCTGAACATAGGCAGCGGCGGCGGATCGACCTCCGGGTCCAGCGACTTCTTCATGACGCAGTTGGGCGGCGGAGACACGATTTCCGATTCGGTTCCCATCTATCTGGAAGGGGTGATCGCCGCGAGCCGTTACGACCCTACCTTCGTCGCGACCCAGGGCCTGGAATCGCGCCGCATTCCCACCAAGTGGAACAGCATCTCGGCCACGGGCGGCATAGGCTGGGATTTCAAGCTGACCGACGAGTTGAAGCTGCGTCCGATCTTCAACTTCGCGCTGGGCAACGTCACCAGCGATCTGCGCGCGGCCAGTTGGTACGTGGGGCAGCAAACCGGACGCGATATCGACTTCCTGGACAGGGGATCGCTCAACGCCTACGGCCTGGGCGGTTCGGTGATGCTGGACTACGAGCACTATCGCCCAGGCTATGAAGTCGATGTCGAATTGCGCTATTCGGATATGCGGCTGCAGAGCTTCGACAGCTCGGCCGCGGTGCGCGGGCAGGCGACCGCGCAATCCGTCAATTTATGGACCCGCTACCGCGCGCCCACCGGCGCGATATTGCTGGAGCGGCCCTTGCGCTACGTGCTTGAACTGACGCATTCCGAATTCCTGGGGGACCAGCGCGGGATACTGGGCTTCGACAGGCTGACCTCGGTGGGCGTTGGGCTGGAATTGGACTCAAGCGCCCATGACATTTTCATAACCCGGACCCGGCTGGTGGGACGTTATGTGTTCGGCAACAATGTCTCGGGCTTTTCCGTCGGGCTGGCCGTGAGCTTCTAAGACCGCGCCGGGGGCTTGCCCGCCGCGCTTTCCTCCAGCAGCCAGTCCCGGAACGCGGCCACCGCCGGGATGGCCAGCTTGTCCGGGGCCGCCAGGAAAAAATAGCCCGCGCCCGTGCTGAATGTTTCGTCCAGCGCCGGCGCCAGCACGCCCTGCCTCAGCTCGTCTTCCACCAGAAAGGTCGGCAGCAGGCCGATGCCGATGCCGGACGCCACGGCCTGGATCAGGTGCGTGGTCAGCTCGAATTGTGCCCCCCATCGCATCGTGCGCACGGGCAGCCCATGCGCCTCGAACCAGCGTTGCCAGACGGCCGGGCGCGCGGCCACCTGCAGCAGCATGTGCTGGGCCAGGTCGGCGGGCGTGCGGGCCGGGTGCCGGGCCGCCAGTTCCGGACTGATCACGGGGATGACCTGCTCGTCCAGCAACCGGTGCGGAACCAGCCCCGGCCAGTCGCCATCGCCCACGGCGATCACGGCGTCGATGCCGGCCAGATCCAGATCGAAGCGTGTCACCCGCGAGTGCAGGTGGACCAGCACGCCGGGATGCCGCGCATAGAAGCGGTTCAGCCGGGGCATCAGCCACTTCGCGGTGAACGTGGGCAGCGCGGCCAGATGGAAGGCGCCGCGCCCGGTGCGATGCGAGATCGCCTGCAGGGACGCGCTGCGGATGCGGTGCAGGGCCGCAGCCAGTTCCTTCTGATAGCCCATGCCGGCTTCGGTCAGCAGGATGCGGCGCTTTTCCCGGCGGAACAGCGGCACTTCCAGCAGTTCCTCCAGCGCCTGCACCTGCCGGCTGACGGCGCTTTGGGTCAGCGCCAGTTCGGTCGCGGCCCGCGTGAAGCTCAGGTGGCGCGCGCTGGCCTCGAAGGCCAGCAGCAGGGACATGGATGGGGTCAGGCGGCGGGGGTTCATTCTGGAATAACATGAATTGAATGGGGCCACTATAACGTGCCACGATCGTCTTGATATGGGATTCGGCCGCGAATGCCCAACCCTGCAGCCCGAACATTCATTCATAAAATGAATGAACTATCTGAATATTTTCCGTTTTCCCAACGCGCGCGGCCGATGGAAAATAGCCGCGAAGGCCAGAGCGCCCAAGGGAGTCATGCATGACAGGCAGCAAAGCGAACACGTCGCTCCACCAGGCATTGGTGCGCGAACTGGGCTCGTCCGTCAGGTTCGATGACGGGCACCGCGCGGTGTACGCCTCGGATGCGTCCAACTACCGCCAGGTGCCGATCGGCGCGGTGGTGCCGGCATCGCTGGAAGAGTTCGTGGCGGGCGTGCGCATCTGCGAGGCGCATGGCGCGCCCATCCTGCTGCGCGGCGCGGGCACGTCGATGAGCGGGCAGACGGTGAACCAGGCCGTCGTGTTCGACCTGTCGGCGCACTGCAACCGCATCGTGGAACTGGACCCGCTGGCGCGCACCGCGCTGGTCGAACCGGGCGTGATCTGCGACGCGCTGCGGGACCGGGCGGAAGCATTCGGCCTGACCTTCGCGCCCGACCCGTCCACGCACAGCCGCTGCACGCTGGGCGGGATGATCGCCAACAACTCCTGCGGTCCGCATTCCGTGATGGCGGGCAAGACACTTGAGAACGTCGAAGCGCTGGAGGTCATGACCTGTGACGGCGAACGGTTCTGGGTCGGCCCCACGCCCGAAGACGAGCTGGGGCGCATCATCGCGGCCGGCGGGCGGCGCGGCCAGATCTATCGGGACTTGCGGGACCTGCGGGACCGCTACGCCGCGCTGATCCGCGAGCGCTTTCCGGACATCAAGCGCCGCGTGTCCGGCTACAACCTGGATCAGCTTCTGCCCGAGAACGGCTTCAATGTGGCGCGCGCCCTGGTGGGCTCGGAAGGCACCTGCGCGCTGACCCTGCAGGCGCGCGTGCGCCTGGTCAAGAGCCCTGCCGTGCGCGTGGTGCTGGTGCTGGGCTTTCCGGATATCTATGTCGCGGCGGACGCGGTGCCCGAGTACCAGCGGTTTAGCCCCATCGCCATCGAGGGGCTGGACCGCGCCATCATTCGCGGCCTCGAGGCGCGCAACCTGGCACGCGACGAGATCGCGCTGCTGCCCCAAGGCGACGCCTGGGTGATGGTGGAGTTCGGCGGCGACACGCTGGACGACGCGCTGGCGCAGGCCGGGCGCGCCGAGGCGTATTTCCGCGAGCGCCCCGCCGGGCCGGTGCCCAGCTGCTGGGTGATTGCGGATCCGGCCATCCAGAAGCGGGTGTGGTCGATCCGCGAGAACGGCGCGTCGGCCACACAGTTGTCGATCGACCCCAGCATTCCCGACCCGCAGGTGGGCTGGGAGGACGCCGCTGTCGCCCCCCTTCGGCTGGGGGATTACCTGCGCGGGTTTCAGGCGCTGGTGGACCGCTACGGTTACCGGACCTCTCTATTCGGCCACTTCGGCGACGGATGCGTGCATGCGCGCGTGACCTTCAACGTGCGCACCGTGGAAGGCGTGGCGACGTTCCGCGCCTTTCTGCGCGAGGCGGCGCAATTGGTCGTGGATTGCGGCGGCTCGCTCACGGGCGAACACGGCGACGGCCAGGCCCGCGCCGAGTTCCTGCCCATCATGTTCGGCGAGGAATTGATGGAAGCGATGCGCGCCTTCAAGCGCATCTGGGATCCCAAGGGGCTGATGAACCCGGGCAAGCTCGTCGATGCCTACCGCGTCGACGAGAACCTGCGCATGGGGCCTGCCTACAAGACCGTCAATATCCACACGCGGATGAACTTCCGCAGCGCCGAGGGCGACGGCTTCCAGCGCGCGATCGAACACTGCGTGGGGATGGGCCGTTGCCGCAGCGAACAAGGCGGCACCATGTGCCCCAGCTACCGCGCCACCAAGGACGAACGCTTTTCCACGCGCGGCCGCTCGCGGCTCTTCTGGGAGATGCTGCAAGGCGAGGTCATCCGGGACGGCTGGCGCAGCCAGCCGGTGAAGGAAGCGCTGGACACCTGTCTGGCCTGCAAGGGCTGCCGCAGCGACTGTCCGACGCATACCGACATGGCTTCCTACAAGGCCGAGTTCCTGTCGCATTACTACGAGCATGCGCGCCGTCCCCGACAGGCGCTGACGATGGGGCGCATCGGCGACTGGGCGCCCTGGGCCGCCAGGCTGCCGTGGCTGGCCAATCTGATGACGCAGAACCGCTATCTGGCGCCCTTGGCCAAGAAGATCGGCGGCATCGCCGCGCAGCGCGACCTGCCCCGGTTCGCCCGCCGCCCTTACCGCCGCCAGCACCCGCCGGCGCTACCCGCGGGCAAGCGGGTCATCCTGTGGGTGGACACGTTCTGCGAACACTTCCATCCCGAGGTGGCCGCCGCCGCGGCCGGCGTGCTCCAGCATGCGGGCTACCAGGCCGTCCTGCCCGACAAGCCCCTGTGCTGTGGACGGCCGCTGTACGACTTCGGTTATCTGGATCTGGCGCGCGAGCGTCTGCGCAAAATCCTGGACGTGATCGGTCCGCAGTTAGGCGAAGCCGGCGCGGACCACCGCGAGCCGGTCGCCATCGTGGGACTGGAACCCGGCTGCATGTCCGTGTTCAAGGACGAATTGCTGAAGCTGTTCCCGGACGATCCGCGCGCGCGCCAGGTGTCCCGCATGACATTCCTGCTGGGCGACTTCCTGCATCAGGCGGGCTACCAGCCGCCCACGCTGGACCGCGATGTGCTGGTGCATGCGCACTGCCATCAGAAGTCCCTGTTCGGCAGCAAGGGCGACGTGGCCCTGCTGGCGGCGATGGGCGTGCGCGCCCGCCATCTGGACAGCGGCTGCTGCGGCATGGCCGGCTCGTTCGGCTTCAACCCCGAACACGCCGCGATGTCGCTGGCGGTGGGCGAACAGAGCCTGCTGCCCGCCGTGCGGGCGGCGACGCCGGACACCATCGTCCTCACCAACGGCTTTAGCTGCCGCGAACAGATCCGCCAATCGGCGGGCCGCGACGTCATGCACCTGGCCGAACTGCTGCATCTTGCGATCGATCAGCAAGCCGTGGCGGCGATGCAGGCAACATAGGGCCGGACGCAAGCGGGTTCGCGCCGGCCGCGCATTTTCTTTTACGGAGGTAAGTATGGATTTGGGTATCAAGAACAAGACCGCCCTGGTGCTGGGCGGTGGCGGCGGACTGGGCAGTGCCATTGCGTGGTCGCTGGCGCAGGAAGGCGTCAAGGTGGTCGTGGCCGACCTGAACGGCGACGCGGCGGCCGCCACCGCGGACAAGATCAAGGCCCAGGGCCTGGCCGCCCATGCGCTGCAATGGGATCTGCGGGCACTGGACGCCTTCGATGGCCAGGTGGGCTGGATCGAGGCCAATGTGGGTCCCGTCGACATCCTGGTCAACAACACCGGCGGCCCTCCCCCCACGCCCTCGTCGGGCCAGCCGGCGGATCTGTGGCGCGAGCAGTTCGAAGGCATGGTGCTGTCCGTCATTAAGCTGACCGACCGCGTGCTGCCCGGCATGCGCGAACGGCAGTGGGGACGAATCATCACCAGCACGTCATCGGGCGTGATCGCGCCGATCCCCAACCTGGGCATCTCGAACGCGCTGCGCATGTCGCTGGTGGGCTGGTCCAAGACGCTGGCGCGCGAGGTGGGCAGGGACGGCATCACGTCGAACATCGTGCTGCCCGGCCGCATCGCCACCGCCCGCATCGCCTTCCTGGACGAGGCCCGCGCAAAGCGCGAAGGCCGCAGCGTGGATGACGTCAGCCGCGAAAGCACGGACGCCATCCCCGTGGGCCGGTACGGCGATCCGAAGGAATACGGCGACGCCGTCGCCTTCCTGGCCAGCGCGCGCGCCAGCTACATTACCGGATCGACGATCCGGGTGGATGGCGGCCTGATCGCCAGCATTTAAGTGCGCCAAGGCGCTGCGCGGCAAGAGCCGCAACCATTTTTCAAGGATTTGGATGATGAAACTGACTGCTGACGCCAAAGGCGTGTTCCCCATTGCCCCCACCCCGTTCTTCGACGACGGCGCCGTGGACCACGCGTCGATCGACCGGATGATGGATTTCTACCAGGCTTGCGGCTCGACCGGCCTGACCGTGCTGGGCCAGCTCGGCGAGGCACCCAAGCTGGACTTCTCGGAGTCCCTGGAGATTGCTTCGCAGGTCATCGGCAAGGCGGGCGGCATGCCCATCGTGGTGGGTGTGTCGGCGCCCGGATTCGCATCCATGCGTTCGCTGACGCGAGAAGTGATGGACCGCGGCGCGGCCGGCGTGATGATCGCGCCGCCCAACACCTTGCGCACTGACGACCAGATCGTCAATTACTACCACCAGGCGGTCGAGGCCATCGGCGCCGACGTGCCCTTTGTGCTGCAGGATTACCCGCTGACGTTCTCGGTGCAGATGGCGCCGTCCGTCATCCGGCGCATCGTGACGGACCTGCCCTCTTGCGTGATGCTCAAGCACGAGGACTGGCCCGGGCTGGAGAAAATCTCGGCGCTGCGCCGCTTCGAAGCCGAAGGATCGATGCGCCATATCTCGATCCTGTGCGGCAACAACGGCCTGTTTCTGGACTATGAAATGGCGCGCGGCGCCGACGGCGCCAACACCGGCTACTGCTTCCCCGACATGTTGTGCGACTTCGTCAAATGGGTGGGCGAAGGCAAGACCGAAGCCGCGCATGACCTGTTCGACGCGCACCTGCCGCTGCTGCGCTACGAGCAGCAGCCCGGCGTGGGGCTGGCCGTGCGCAAATACGTGATGATGCGCCGGGGCATCCTGACCAGCGCGGCGCAACGCCGGCCGGGCAGCGTGCTGACTCCGCAGGCGAAGTCAGAGGTCGACCATCTGCTGACCCGCCTGGCCCGGCACGACGCGCGCGCGACGAACCTTAGCTGATCACGGCAGAGCGCGCCTGCGGGCGCCGCCCCGTCGAAGTAACCCGGAGTATTTCCAAGGTAACAACACGTTAACTCCGGGTTTCCGATTTCCTCCGTGCGTGGCTCAAGCGCGTTCCGCGCAAAGCCCGCCCATGGGCGCCCTTCTCGGACTTTTCCTAAGAGTTTTCAGGTTCACTCCGCACCTACACTCTCGCCTTTTGCCGCGAAGAGTCGTCTTGACAGCATCGGAACCCGGCAACTATGTTCGATGCCGCCGGCGATTTGACACCATTTGGTTCCAATGCGGCACCACACACAGAGAGACGAGTTCATGGCTTTTTCGCGGGCGTATTACGGCAGGAATTCGTGGGCGCGCGGGGCGGCGGCCGGCTTGCTGGCCGCCACGCTTGCTGCCCTGCCCCCCGCCATCGCGACGGCTGCGCCGCAACAGAACGCCCCCGCCCAGGCCGCCGTCGCGCCGCCGGATGGCGGCACCGTCCTGTACTTCATCCACCAGATCGACGGCAAGGGCGCCACGTCCTATGAAGTGGCGAACGGCAGCATCGCCACCTATTGGTTCGGCCATGCTTTCGAGCTGGGCGGAACGCAGTATTTCACCGGCTTTGTCTGGGAGACCGCGGAACGCTACGGCAACCCCGGCGAGGACAACGTCGGCCCCGGCACCCTGGCCAATCTGGCCGAAGCCACCTTCATCCTGGCCAATCCGTCGTCCGATCGGCCCTGGAAATTCCGGGGCATGGAGCACACCATCGGCGAGTTCGGCGCATACGAAAGGGCTCCCGAAGTCGACACCGAGCGCAAGCCGCTCGAACACCGCACCGCCTCCGGCAAGCTGGTGCTGGCGGTGCCCACCGCAAGCTTCGACAACGGCATCACCACCAGCGGCTACGCCATGTTCGTGTTCACGCCGCCGGACAAGCGGCAGGACGACACCAACGACAAGGTCTGGGCCTATGTGGGCAGCGTCCTCACCGGCGAGGACAACAGCCTGGCCTGTGCCGACGGCGAAGTCATGCCTTGCACGAACAGCAGCGGTGAACTGAGTTTCAGCGCGAACGGCAGCAGCGACCTGCCCTTGCTGAACGTGAAGCTCAGCGGCACCACGATTGCCGGCCCGGACAAGACCCGTCGGCTCGGCCCCGCCGACGCCGTGGCCTACGCCTACGACTCCGCCAGCAAGGCATACGCGCCGCGCTAAGGAGAATCAGGCCGTAGCCGTCGCGTCCGGCGCCAGTTCCAGACGGTTTCCACCCAGCGATTTGGCGCGGTACAGCGCCTGGTCGGCGATGGCCAGCCCGTCCATGATGGCGGGCACGTCCTGGTCGAAGCGCGCAAGGCCGATGCTGACCGTGGCCGGTATGCCGATGCCGTCGGTCCGGCCGGACATCGTTTCGGCGAAACGCTTCGCAACCGCCTCCCCCAGCGCCTGCGCGCGCTGGGCGTCATCACCCCAGAGCAGCGCGGCGAACTCCTCGCCGCCGATCCGCGCAAGTATTGCCTCGGGCCCCATCACGTCCCGGGCGATCTCGGCGAATGACTTGAGCACCTTGTCGCCCGCCTGATGGCCATGGCGGTCATTGATGGACTTGAACTGGTCCAGGTCGAAGGCAAGGATGGACACCCTGCCGCGCCCTTCCCGGCGGTCGATGATGCGCGAGCCCTGTTCGAAGAACCATCTGCGGTTGCCCAGGCGAGTCAGATAATCGGTCTGGGATTCCAGCCGAAGCTGCCCGTGGGTCTCGTCGCGGATGAGCTTGAGCAGCGTCATCGGCAGAATCACCGAATACAGCACGCCTTCGTAGATGGTGAGCTTGCCGGTGAACGACTGCACCGCCTGGGCGGACGGGATCGTCAGCCACGGCAGGATGAATGCCCGGGCGGCATAAAGCGCGGCATGGATGCCCGTCGCCGCCACCACGATGTAGCGGGCCTGCAGGGCCTTCATGGCCTTGCATCGCAGCATTTCCCAGGCCGTCAGGCCGCTGATGAGCGCAATCGGAACCGAACTGACATGCGTCCACATGACGTCCTGCCAGCGCGTGCCCCCGATCGCCCACGCCAGCGCCATGCAGACCAGAATGGCGGCCGGCGTGCGGCGGTACCGGCGGCCGTCCAGCGACGCGACGCCGTTGAGAATCAGGAGATAGCCGCAAAGAATGACCAGATTGCTGATGCCGGAGCCGAGCGCGCCGGGCAGATCGCGGCGGTACAGTGCCGCCGCGCAGCCGATCGCCAGCGTCGCGAATCCCGCAGCCAGAGTTCGTAGTTCCTTGCTGCGCTGGGGATTGGCCCGCTGCTCCCAAAACGTCAATCCGGCACTGGCCAGCAGCGTTCCGATTGCTAGGAAGTAAAGAGTAAGAAGATCGACGTACATCCTGAGCAGGAAAGGATTTCGCCGAAATATCGCGGCGTGACCGGGATTTTACGGTGAAACCGGGCAGCCGGAGAGGCTGGGGACGGCCGGGCGCGCCCGGGCGCCCCGGGCCCGCGCCCAGCCTCCGTCAGCCCCGCCGCGCCGCTTCAATCGTGGCGATATCGATCTTTCCCATGCCCATCATGGCGTCGAACGCGCGCTTGGCCGCGCCCTGGTCCAGATCGGAGATTGCCTCGATCAGCACCCGCGGCGTGATCTGCCATGACAACCCCCATTTGTCCCTGCACCACCCGCATTCACTTTCCTGGCCGCCGTTTCCGACAATCGCGTCCCACAGGCGGTCTGTTTCGGCCTGGTCTTCCGTCGAGACCTGGAACGAGAACGCCTCGCTGTGCTTGAACGCTGGCCCCCCATTCAAGCCCAGGCAGGGAATGCCCATTACCGTGAACTCCACCGTCAGGACATCGCCCTGCTTGCCGGAGGGATAGTCGCCAGGCGCGCGCAGGACCCTGCCGACGGCGCTGTCCGGGAAAGTCTTGGCGTAGAAGGTCGCGGCTTCCAACGCGTCGCAGTCGTACCAGAGGCAAATCGTGTTTTTGCTGGGCATCTTGGTTCTCCTGGAAAGAGAAAGGGACAGGGTTGCTGCGGTCAACCCATAGTATTTATCAAGCCTGGCGATCTTGGGGAAGGAATTTAAGAACCTTTCGATGGTTCGTTAAGCTTGCCGTCAGTAAATTTCGTTTTCTCGAAAAAAGCGCGTGTCCACAAGGAGTTACGAGGATTTTCGAGATCCCGGATTTTCAACACTGACCGCGCTGGGTGCCGTGGGCACCGGCTAGAACTGGATAATGAACCACCTCGATCTGCTCGTCTGGAAGGTAAACCCCAACACGTGGACCGCCGTGTCCGAACCGGCCCGCTCGCGCGGCAAACCGGGCCGGGCGCGCCGCGCCACATCCGCCGCGGCCATCGCGTTGACCGCAATGGCGTCCATCGGATTCGCGTCGCCTACGCATGCGGCCGGATCGGGGCTTCAGCTTTGCGACCCCACGACGGGCACGGGAGCCACCCTGGGATCCGCCCCCGGACCCAGCGTCTCGCTAGGCTGCAACCTTCCAGAGATGGCCTTTTCCTTGAACAACGCCGGCGCCGATTCCGGAGGCGTCGGATTCATCGCGTCGACCGCGCGTATCACCGGATTCAGCAGCGGCACGCTCGAACTCAAGGGCACGAACGGTATTTCCATGCTGAATGCGGTGAATATGAACGGCAACAAGATCACGGGGGTTGCAGCGGGCGACCTGCTTTCGACCAGCACGGAAGCCGTCAACGGTTCGCAGTTGTACGCGACCAACCAGAATGTGCTGTCCAACACCGCAGCGCTCAATACCCTGGACGGGCTGGTGGCCCAGAACACGGCGAACTTCAACAGCCTGACGGCCACCATCAATGCCGGCGCCGTGGGCCTGGTCAAACAAGACGTGGACACGCGCGCGCTGACCGTCGGCCAGGAGCAGGACGGCAATCTGGTGGACTTCACCGGCACCGCTGGCGCCCGCCAACTGACCGGCGTTGCCAACGGCGTCGTCGCCGCCGATAGCCTGTACGCCGTGAACGGCGGGCAGCTTCATGCGGTCAGCACGTCCGTCGCCAACGCCTTGGCCGGTGGGGCGGTCGTGAACGCGGACGGTTCGATCTCGGCGCCCACTTACATCGTGGGCGGCACCACGTACCACTCCCTGGGCGGCGCCGTCGCGGGCCTGGACAGCCGCGTCACCACGATCCAGTCAACCGTGAACAACTTCCAGACACAGATGAACGCCGCAACAGAGGGCCTGGTCAAGCAAGACCCGACGACCCAAACCGTTGCGGTGGCCGGCAACACGGGCGGCAAGCGGGTGGACATGGCGGGCACGGACGGCGCGCGCCAGGTCACGGGCGTGGCAAATGGCGAGATTTCGGCCGACAGCACCGACGCGGTCAACGGCAGCCAGCTCTACGCCATTTCGCAGCAGATGGGTGAAATCAGCACCACGGGCCACTACATCAAGGCCGACGGCGCGGGCGATGGGAGCGATTCGGCGGTGGTGGGCCTGGGCTCGAAGGGGCTGGCGGTGGGCCCGTCCGCCTCCGTCAGCGCAAGCCAAGGCGTGGCTATCGGAACGAACGCCGCCGCCTCCGCGGCCAACAGTGTCGCGGTGGGCGCGAACTCGACGGCGGACCGCGCCGACACCGTGTCCGTCGGGTCCAAGGGCGCCGAGCGCCAGGTCACCCACGTAGCCGCGGGCACCCAGCAGACCGATGCCGTGAACGTCGGCCAGTTGGCGCCGGCCGTCGCCGCCCTGGGCGGCGGCGCCGGCGTGGACACGGCGACGGGCGCCGTGACCGGCCCCTCGTATCACCTGGACGGCCAGGCCTACAACAATGTGGGCGACGCGCTGAACTCCCTGGACAGCAATGTGCAGAGCAACCGGCAGGGCCTGAACCGCCTGGACCAGCGCCTGGACCAGACCAACCAGGCGCTGGACGACCTGGCGCGCAACGCCTATTCCGGGATTGCCGCAACCACCGCGTTGACGATGGTGCCTGAAGTCGACCAGGGCCGGAACTTCGCCCTGGGCATGGGCGTGGCGTCGTATCGCGGCTATGAGGCGGTCGCGCTGGGCGCGTCCGCCCGTGTGAATGACCGCGTCAAGCTCAAGGCCGGCGTCGGGATGGGCTCGGGCAGCGCGACGGCCGGGGTGGGCGCATCGATGCAATGGTGATGGCGGGAATCACGGCTGGGGCAGCTTGGCGATCACCTTGATCTCGAACTGGAAGCCATACAGCCAGGTCACGCCCACCGCCGTCACGGTCGGGTGCGGGGCCTTGCCCCAATAATCCGACACCGCCTGCCAGATCTTGTCGAACCGGGATTCGGGATCGACCATGAAGACCGTCACATCGACCACGTCGTCGAACGTGGCGCCCGCCTGCGCCAGGATGGCATTCAGGTTTTCAAACGCCAGCCGGGCCTGCGCCTCCAGGTCCGGTTCGGGCGAACCGTCCGCGCGGCTGCCGACCTGGCCGGACACGAACAGAAAACCGTTGGAGCTGATCGCCGGGGAATAGCGGTTCTGCTCATAGAGCGCCTGGCGGCCGGGCGGGAAAACGACATCACGCTTGGTCATCGAATATCTCCTTGGGTGGGCTGAAGCCAGCCCGTGTTGACGATGAAGCCACTTTAAAGACGCGCGCGCCGGGGATAAACGGGCAAGTTCACCCATCACTATTTGTAGAATCCAAATAATCCCCGACCCTCCCGGAGCACCGATGGACCGTTTCGATGCAATGAACGCCTTTGCGCGCGTAGTGGAGACCGGCAGCTTCACCAAGGCGGCCGAAACCCTGCGCATGAGCAAAACCAGCGTGACCCAGCTGGTGCAGCAGCTAGAGGCGCGGCTGCGCGTCAGGCTGCTGAACCGGACCACCCGCAAGGTCAACGTCACCGCGGACGGCGCCGCCTACTACGAACGCGTCATACGGCTGCTGGCGGACATGGACGATGCCGAGACCAGCCTTTCCAGCGCATCGGAGGCCCCCCGGGGCCGCTTGCGGGTGGATGTGCCCAGTCCGCTGGCCCGCATGATTCTCGTGCCCGCGCTGCCGGCGTTCCACGCCCGCTACCCCGACATCCAGTTGGACATGGGCGTAAGCGACCGCATCGTGGACCTGATCGGCGAAAACGTGGACTGCGTGGTGCGCGGCGGCGAGATGGCCGATCAGTCGCTGATGGCGCGGCGCGTGGGCGACTTGCGGCTGGGCGTCTACGCCGCGCCCAGCTACCTGGAGCGCGCGGGCACGCCCGTCCACCCGCGCGAGCTCGAAGACACGCATCACCGCATCGTGGGCTTTCTGTGGTCGCGCACCGGCCGGGCCCTGCCCTATGCCATGCGCCGCGGCGGCGAAAGCGTGAACGTGCATGGCCGGTATGTCCTGGCGGTCGACGATGGCAACGCCTATCTGGCCGCCGGCCTGGCCGGCATGGGTGTGCTTTGGCTGCCCGACTATATGTCCAAGGCCCACCTGGAACGCGGCGAACTGACGCCGCTGTTCCAAGACTGGCGGCTGGATTCCATGCCGCTGTATGTGGCGTTTCCGCCCAACCGGCATGTCAGCGCCAAATTGCGCGTGTTCATTGATTGGATCGTCGAACTGATGGGGCGGTACGCGCCCGCGGCCGGCCTGGGCAAGGACGGCCACGTTCCTATCCCCGCGCCAGTTCCCCCGCCAATTCCAGCGCCCTAGCCAGGAACGGCGATGCGTCGTCCTTCCGGCAACTGACGATCACCGGCGACACGAACGCATCGGCGTCTATCCGCACGTGCGCCACGTCCTGCCTTTGCAGACGCTGCACCGACGCCGGCACCAGGGTCACGCCCAGACCCGCGGCCACCAGGCCAATAGCCGTCTGCAGCTCGTTCGCCTCCTGCACCACCTGCAGCGAATGGCCGGCCGCGCGGAACAGCCCCAGCACGTGATCCGCGAAGTTGGGCCGGGGCCGCGCCGGATACAGGACGAAAGGCTCCTGCGCCAGCCGGTCCACCGAAACACTGCTCAACCCCGCAAGCGGGTGATGCAGAGGCACGGCGGCCATCAAGGGTTCGGTCATCAGCACCCGGCGCTCGATCGCCGGATCATCCAGCAGGATCCGGCCGATCCCCAGATCGATGCGTCCCGCCTTCAGGGCCTCCAATTGCGGCAACGTGGTCATCTCCAACAGGCCCACTTCGACCTGGGGATCGGCGCTGCGCAATTGGCGGATCAGTTCCGGCACGAATCCATATAGCGTGGACGGCACGAAACCGATGCCGAACCAGCGGCGCTGGGTCTGCCCCAGCCTGCGGGTGCCCTCCAGCACTTCTTCCAGCCGGGCGGTCAGCAGGCCGGACTGCTCCAGCAGAAACCGCCCCGCTTCGGTCAGGCGCAGCGCCCGCGTGGTCCGTTCGAACAGCACCACGCCCAGCTCTTCCTCCAGTTGACGGATCTGGCGGCTGAGCGGCGGCTGGGCCATGTGCAGGCGGGCGGCCGCGCGCGTGAAACTGCCCTCTTCGGCCACGGCCTGAAAATAGCGCAGGTGTCTGAGCTCCATGCTCTATTCAGACTCCATAGGTATTAATTTGAACCCATATAGTCTTGGACTCCACCCGAAAGCGCAAGCGATACTGCAGGCATTGCTAAGAATCTGGCTATAAAGTATGAATCCGGTAAGCATCGCTTCGGTCGAAGCCATTCTCGTGGACCTGCCCACCATCCGCGCCCATCAGTTGGCCATGGCGGTCATGCAGCGGCAGACGCTGGTGATCGTGCGGCTGCAATGCAGCGACGGCATCGAAGGCATCGGCGAGGCCACGACCATCGGCGGCCTGTCCTACGGCGAGGAAAGCCCCGAGGGCATCAAGCTGGCCATCGATACCTATCTGGCGCCCGCGCTGGCGGGCCTGGACGCGTCCAACATCCACGCCGCCATGCAGCGCCTGGAAAAGGTGGCGCGCGGCAACCGCTTCGCCAAGTCCGCGCTGGAGTCCGCGCTGCTGGACGCGCAGGGCAAGCGGCTGAACGTGTCCGTGTCCACGCTGCTGGGCGGCGCGGTGCGCACGCGCCTGCCGGTGCTGTGGACGCTGGCCAGCGGCGACACCGCCCGCGACATCGAGGAAGCCGAAGCGCTGCTGCAAAGCCGCCGCCACAACACCTTCAAACTGAAAGTGGGCCGCCGCGCCGTGGCGGACGACGTCGCGCACGTATCCCGGATCAAGCAGGCGCTGGGCGACCGCGCCCGCGTGACGGTGGACGTGAACCAGGCCTGGAACGAGGCCGACGCGGCGGGCGCCATCGCCCGCCTGGAAGCCGCCGGCGTGGACCTGATCGAACAACCCATCCCCCGCGCCAACCTGGCCGGCATGGCCCGGCTGGCCGCCCGCTTCATCGTGCCCATCATGGCGGACGAAGCCCTGAACGGACCCGAAGACGCGCTGGACATCGCGCGCCAGGGCGCGGCCGACGTGCTGGCGCTGAAGATCGCCAAGTCCGGCGGCATCCACGAGATGCTGCGCACCGCGGCGGTGGGCGATGCGGCCGGCATGTCGCTGTACGGCGGCACGATGCTGGAAGGCTCGGTGGGCTCGATTGCGTCGGCGCATGGCTTTGCCTGCCTGCCGCGCCTGTCCTGGGGCACCGAACTGTTTGGCCCCCTGCTGCTGAAGGACGACATCGTGGCCAACCCGCCGCGCTATGCGGACTTTGAAATGGAAATTCCCGATGGCCCCGGATTGGGCCTGACTTTGGACGAAGACAAGCTGGCGTTCTATCGCCGCCCCGCCTGACCCCTGAAACCCCGCGGGCCAGACCCGCGGCCGCGTCCGCCCCGGCGGACGCCACCCACAATAATTCAAGAACGACGGAGACAACCATGCGCATGCGCCGTGTATTCAATCCCATTGCCCGGGCCGCTGTGGCCCTTTCCCTGCTGGGCGGCGCGTTCGCCGCGCACGCGGACAGCTATCCCGACCGCCCGGTCAAATGGGTCGTGCCCTTCCCGCCTGGCGGCGCCATGGACAGCATCGCCCGCACCCTGGGCGAGTCCATGGGCAAGCAGCTCAACACGTCCTTCATCGTGGAGAACCGCGCGGGCGCGGGCGGCAATATCGGCGCGGCCGGCGTGGCGCGCGCCAAGCCGGACGGCTACACCATCCTGATCGTGGCCAATGGCATGGCGGTCAACCCCGCGCTGTACCAGGACCTGAACTACGACCCCATCAAGGACTTCGCCCCGATCTCGCTGCTGGCCGTGGTGCCCAACGTGCTGGTCACCAACCCGGCCCGCACCGGCGCGACCAGCGTGCAGGACGTGATCGCCAAGGCCAAGGCCCAGCCCAACCACTACACCTACGCCTCGGCGGGCGTGGGTACGTCCATCCATCTGGCGGGCGAACTCTTCGTGTCCATGACGGGTGTAGATATGCTGCACGTGCCCTACAAGGGCAGCGGCCCCGCCGTCGCCGACCTGCTGGGCGGCCAGGTGGACTACATGTTCGACAGCATCACATCGGCCAAGCCGCACATCGCCACGGGCAAGCTGCGCGCGCTGGGCGTCACCACCAGCAAACGTTCGGCCGCCCTGCCCGACGTGCCGACGATGCAGGAAGCCGGCGTGCCGGGCTATGAACTGATGCCCTGGTTTGCCGCCTTCGCACCCGCCGGCACGCCGCCGGAGGTGGTGGCCAAGTTGAACGACGCCATGCGCAATGCGCTGGCCGACCCCAAGGTCAAGGCAACCCTGGATTCCATCGGCGCGGAATCGATTGGCAGCACGCCGGACGCCTTGCGCGACCACCTGGCCAAGGAAACGGCCCAATGGAAGGACTTGGTCAAGGAACGGGGCATCAAGATCAATTGATTCCCCGGCCATGTCCGGCGCGGGGATGGGGTATCGTCTGAATCACCCCATCTACGCGCAGGAACCCACATCATGGCCCTCAAGCATGCGGATCCCGGGCAAGTCATCGACCTCGCTCCCTACGGCAACGGGCTTGCCCAGGCGCAGTCGATCGCCCTCTTCAAATCCGAAGACCTGGAAGTCATGCGGCTGGTGCTGCTGGCCGGCAAGACCATGCCCTCCCATCACGTCGCCGGGGAAATCACGATCCAGTGCCTGGAAGGCAGCGTGGAAGTCACCGCCGAAGGCGCCACGCATGCCTTGCGTCCGGGGCACCTGATGTACCTGCCGGGCCGGTCGCCGCATGCGCTTTACGCGGCGGAGGATGCGTCGGTGCTGGTCACCGTGGCGCTCAAGCGCATGTAGGAGCCGGCGTCCGCGGCGCCTACCCTTTCAGCTTCGCCCGGCCTGCAGCGCTTTGATGAATGCACGGCTGAAAGCAGGAATATCGTCGGGCTTGCGGCTGGAAATCAGCGCCCCGTCAATGACGACCTCCTCATCGACCCATTCCGCGCCGGCGTTACGCAGGTCGTCCTGCAGAGACGGCCAACTGGTCAGCTTGCGCCCGTCCACCACCCCCGACGAAATCAGCAGCCACGCGCCGTGGCATATCACAGCCACCGGCTTACCGGCGTCGAACATCGCGCGGACAATAGCCTGCGCCTTGGGATGCATGCGGATCTCGTCGGCATTGACCACCCCGCCCGGCAGCAACAGCGCATCGAAAACCTCCGGCTCGGACGCCGCTTGAAGAAATGTCAGGTCGACCGGAAAGCGGTCACCTGGCTTGTCGTGGTGCATCCCCAGAATCGGATCCGTGCGGGCGGAAATCAGCACCGTACGCGCGCCTTCGTCCTGAAGGCTTTGACGCGGACCAGTGAGCTCCACCTGCTCGAACCCGTCCACCGCCAGGATTGCTACGTTGATATCGGTAAGGGTTGGCATGGTTGCTCCTTGTGGTTTGTTGCTGCCGGGTTTGCTGCTTGTTATGCAGATCCCCGCGAATATTGCGCGCCGCAAGCGAAGCCTTTAGCGCGCAACGCTCCCGCAGCAAGCGCCATGCCGCATTGAATATCCGCCGGGCGCAGTAAGATGGCGGTCCGTTCATGGACCTGCCGCGACGGCCAATACTGCACCGGTCCGCGCGGCGGCACCTACTGCTATTCCGATAGCGTTCAATTACCTTGCTTCGGTCGATGGGCTGGCAAATCGTCGGCCAATGGCCGCCGCACCCGTCGCTGGTTGTGGAAACCCGCATTGGCCCATTGCACGCCGTCGTCCAGGAAACTGTAGATGACCGGGATGACTAACAAGCTCAGGAAAGTCGAGGTGATCAGTCCGCCGATCACGACGATGGCCATTGGCGCACGGAAGCTTGGATCGCCGCCCCAGCCCAGGGCGACCGGAAGCATGCCGGCACCCATCGCAATGGTGGTCATCACGATGGGCCGTGCCCGCTTGCGGCAGGCGTCGAGGATGGCCGCCGTGCGGCCAAGGCCGTATTCCTGGCGCGCGATGATGATGTAGTCCACAAGTAGGATCGAGTTCTTCGTCGTGACCCCCATCAGCATGATCAAGCCGATCATCGAGGGCATGGAAAGCGCCGAACCGGTCAGGAACAGGGCCAGGAAGGCGCCGGGCACCGACAGCATGAGACCGGCAAGGATCGTGGCCGGCTGCATGAAGCCCCTGAGCAGCAGGACCAGAACCATGTAGATGCACAACACACCAGTCAGCATTGCCACGCCGAAACCTATTGCGAGTTCCGCCATGTCCTCTGCGTCGCCAAGCGCGCTGCGCATGATGCCGGGCGGCAAGTCCCGCACGCTCGGCAGGGCCAGCACAGCCTGCTCCACCTCCCCGAGGGGCCGGCCATCGAGCTGGATCTCGACGTTGACGTTGCGCACGCGGTTTAAGCGCGTGATCTCCGAAGGACCGCTACCAACTTCGAGGGTCGCGACGTTCTCCAAGGCTACCGGACCGCGTGCTCCGGGCACCGGCAGGCGCTTGAGCGTCTCGACATTCCGGCGCGCGGCATCGCTGAGCCGAACCACCACGGGCACCTGCCGCTCGTTCAAGTCAAGTTTGGCCAGTTCCTGCTCGTAGTCGCCGATGGTGGCGACGCGCAGCGTCTCGGCGATGGTCGAGGAAGTGACGCCCAGGTCGGCGGCGCGCGCGAAGTCGGGTCGAACCACCCACTCGGGACGCACCAGGCTGGCCGTAGATGTGATCGCGCCAATTCCCGGGATGGTTCGCAGGTCGCGCTCGACCTGCAGCGCATGCCGCTCCAGCGCACGGCTGTCTTCGCCAGAAAGCACTAGTACATAGTTCTCGCTCGAATCGCCCATTCCCACTTTAACGCGCACACCTGGCAGGAATTCCAACGATGCGCGCAGTTGCCGCTCGATCTCTTGCTTGCGCAGGCCCGCGCGCTCCTTGCGATGCGTCAGGTTCAGCGTAAGCACCGCCGTGCGCACATTCGAGGCGGAGGCGGATGCTGGTTCCGACGGATCGCCACCCGTGCTGCCACCACCGATGGCCGTATAGACCATGCGCACGTGCGCGTTCTGAGCCAGCGCCGCACGGGCCTGCTTGGCCAGGGCGATCGTGTCGCGCAGTTCGCTGCCCGGCGGGAGGGTCAGCGTCACCTGCGTCTGCGAATCGTCGTCCGGCGGGATGAAGGTGGCGGGCAGCACCAAGGCAAGCCCCAGTCCGCCAATGAACAGGGCTGCGGCTGTCGTCGCGGTCGCCGCGCGATGGCGCAGGCACCAGTCCGTCCAGACCAGGTAGCGGCGCATCCAGTTCGGCTGGCGGGCGGTGCGCTTCACCGGGGCACGCAGCAAATAGGCCGCCATCATAGGGGTAAGCATGCGGGCAACAACAAGCGAGAAGAACACCGCGCCCGCTGCCGTCCAGCCGAACTGCACGAAGAACTTTCCGGCGGTTCCGCCCATGAAGGCAGTCGGCAGAAAGACCGCGATCAGTGTGAACGTCGTTGCGATGACCGCCAGCCCGATCTCGGCGGCAGCGTCCTTCGACGCCTGAAACGGATTCTTTCCCATCAACAAGTGCCGTTCGATGTTCTCGACTTCGACGATGGCGTCGTCGACCAACGCGCCGACTACCAGCGACAGGGACAGCAAGGTGACAATGTTAAGCGTGAACCCCATCCAGTGCATCAACGCAAAGGTCGGGATCACGGAAAGCGGCAAGGCCACCGCCGCGACAAGGGTCGCGCGCCAGTCGCGCAGGAACAGGAAGACCACCAGCACCGCGAGTGCTCCCCCTTCGTAGAGCAGCCACATCGAGGCGGTGTAGCTCTCGGCCACCGGCTCGACGACATTGAACGCCTCTGTGACCGTGATCTCGGGATGCAGGGTCCGCATCCCGGCCAATGCGTGGCGCACGCCCTTGGCGACGTCGATCTCCCCGTATCCCTTGGCGCGCATGATCTCGAAGCCCACCACTGGCATTCCGTCGAGGAAGGCGGCCGTACGTTGCTCGGCCACTGTGTCGCTGACCGTCGCGACTTGGTCGAGCCGGATGCGACGCCCGTCTCCGAGCGCCAGTTCGATGGCGCCGAGCTCCTCGGCCGTCTGTACCGTGGCGATCGTGCGCACCGAATGCTCAGCGCCGCCGAAGCCGACGCGGCCGCCCGATGCCTCCTGCTGCACTTGCCTTAGCTGACGCGAGATGTCGGCTGCCGTCGAACGCAAGGCGAGCAGGCGGTCCGGATCGAGATTCACGCTCACTTCACGGTTGACGCCGCCGACGCGAGACACGCTGCCCACGCCCGGCACTGCCCGCAAAGTCTTGCTGATCTGGTTGTCGACGAACCAGGACAAGGCCTCGTCATCCATGCGCTTTGATGCGACGGTGTAGGTCAGAATCGGCGAACCTGCGAGCTCGGCCTTCTTGATTACCGGGTCACGCAAGTTGGCGGGCAGGTCAGCGCGAACGCGGGAGACGGCGTCGCGCACGTCATCCACGGCCTCCTGCGTCGGCTTGTCGAGCCGAAACTCGACCGTGATGCTGACCTCGCCGTCGGTCAGGGTGCTCTTGATGTGCTTGACACCCTGCATCGTCGCCAGCGAGTTCTCGATCCTACGGGCGACTTCGGTTTCCAACTGTGAGGGCGAGGCGCCCGGCAAGGATGCCGACACGGTGACCGTGGGCACATCGATGTCCGGAAAGTTCTGAATCTTCATGGCCGAGAAGGCCATCAGTCCAGCGAGTGTCAGCAGTACGAATAACAGGATGACCTGGATCGGGTTGCGAATGGCCCAGGAAGAAACATTCAGGTTCATCGCACACCCTCCTTGCTGGCCAGCGTCGGAGGCCGTGACGTTGCTGGCGAGTCCGCAGGCGACGCAGTGTTTGGCGTACCGGTCACACGCACGAGGTCGCCATCACCCAGAAAGGCCACGCCGGAAGCGACGACGCGATCCTCCTTGTTGAGACCGCTGGTGATCTCGACGCGATCACCCGAGCGGCGTCCTGGCGTGACCTTGGTTTGGATGACCCGGGAATCCTGTCCGATGCGCATCACGTAGCTGAAGCCCTCGCGCAACTGCACCGCGCTTTGAGGCAGCGCCATCACTTCGCTAGCGCCAATTTCGAACTCGCCGCGTGCAAACATTCCTGCGCGCGCGGTGTCGCTGGCGGGTAGGTCCACATACACCAGGCCGTTGCGGGTTTGGATGTCGATCACAGGCGACAGCATCCGCAGGCGGCCTTCGAGGATGCCCCCTCCGGTTGGCGTGACCCTGACCTTCTGACCAGGTTTGAGCCTGGCTAGCTCTGTGGCCACCACCTCTGCACGCCATTCGAGCCTGCCGCCCCGAATAAGGCGGAACAACTCCTGCCCCGCGGGCAGTACGGCGCCGATCGTCGCCGCACGCGCGGAAATGACACCATCATCCGGCGCTGTGATTCGGGTCTGGGCGAGACGAAGCCACTGTGCTTTCTCGACGGCTTTGGCGGCATCGAACCGCGCCCGCGCCGTGCGCTCCGCGCTGAGGTACTGCTGGATCTGCTGCGCAGACAATGCGCCGCTCTCTTGCAACACACGGGCGCGCTGGGCATTGGCGGCGGCTTCGACCAGCGCCGCGTCGGCCTCGGCAACCGCCGCGCGGGTTTTCGCCAATTCGGCTTCAACCGTATCCGCGGCGAACGTCGCCAGCAGCTGCCCTCGGCGCACTGTGTCCCCCACATTGACTTTGACTTCGATCAGGCGCAGGCCGTTAGCCTCCGTGCCGATACTGGCCTCCTGCCAAGCCATGACGTTGCCGCTGGCCGAGACCCAGTTAGGAAATGTCGTGGACCGCAGCCTTTCAACGGCTACAGTCAAGGACGGCTGTCCTGTCGCAGGTGCCGCGGCTTCCTGTTCAGGCGTGTTGCGGTCCGCCGTCGCGAGCGCGACCGCGATGACGACGCCGGCGAGTGCGATGCCGGCGGCAATAAGTGCGAATTTCTGTGGTGTTTTCATCATCAAATCCGAGGTATGGGGCTTTGAACGGGGGTGCCCAGAAGCGGCCGCCGGCACGAGGAGTGGCTTCCGCCACTCGGGTTGGAGATTGGCCAGTACGCATGCCCCTGCACGCTTGGACGAGCTCGCGCCACGGCATATGCACCGAACGCCAGGATGCCCAGCACAGCGAACGCCTGGAAGGCGACGGCTAATACCTGTATGCGCTTCGTGCCCATGCTCAATACCTCGAATGCCGCGGCCTGGCGGATTCGCCAGCGCCAGGAATGCTGCCCGGCATGGACACGGCAGTCGAGCCCGAATGACCGCCCAGGAGATCCCCTGCAGGGGACGACCAGCCGCCGCCCATCGAGCGATACAGGGAAACCCAGGCCAACAAACGCTCCCGGCGCAGGTCGATCAAGGCGCTCTGGGCGGAGACCAGGCTGCGGCGTGCATCTTCCAGGTCGAACAGGCTGGCCATTCCCACGTCGTAGCTCGTAGCCGTGGCCCGGAACGAGCGCTCGAACCCGTCTACGGCTACGCTGGCGCTTTCGCTGAGCCGCGCCGTGCTCTCCAGCGTGACCAGAGCACCTTCCACTTCCTGGATCGCTGTGCGTAGACGCGCCGTATAGACCGTGGTGGCGGATTCGTAGCGGACTTTTGCAGCCTGGGCGTTGGCCCGCCGCACCCCCCCGTCGAACAGAGGAAAGGTGATGGCGATCGGGCCGACATTCCAGACCGTTCCATCGGTGCTGACACCGAGACTGGACACGCGCGTGGCGCCGATGCTGCCGGCCACCGTAATGCGGGGCCACCGCTGGGCGTCGGCTTGCGTCGAGTCAGCGCTGGCGGCGGCGACGTTCCGCCCGGCCGCATAAATGTCTGGGCGTTGCGCAAGCACTTCGGCCGGCACCGTATTCACGCTCAACTCGGCTGGCTGGGGCAGTTGAGCAGTCTTTTCGGCGAGTTCGCGCCGCAGGGCCGGCTCGTCCTGGGCGGTCAAGGCCACGAGCGCCTTGATCAGAAGATCGCACCGAGCCTGGCGTTCCACCAGAGCCATTTCACCTTGGGCCGCGCTGGCTCGCGCAAGATCCGCTGTCGCCGGCGACCGAATGCCGCCCGCAGCGCCTAGCTCCGTAAGGCGAGATGTTTGCACACGGGAGGCTGTGTCGAGCCGGGCTTGCTGAACGTGCGCCTCGCAGGCCCGCAGCTCAACGTAGCTCTTCGCCACCTCGGCCGCGACCGAGACACGGGCGTCATGCCACCCTGCCTGGCTGGATGCAAGCCTCGCTTGGGCGGCAGCGAGGCCGGCGCGGTTGGCCCCGAAGAGGTCCAACTCCCACGCGGCCAGTAAGTCCAGCGACGCGACCTTGCCTGCAGGGGTGGCCAGTTCCGAACGCCCCCTCGTTGCGCTTGCGGCGATGTCCAAAGAAGGCAGCAACGCCGCGCCGCTGCTCACACTCGATGCCCTGGCGTCGGCCATGTTGGCGGTGGCTTGGGCAAGTGTCGGACTGGCACGCTGAGCCGCCTCGATCAGACGAGACATGAGCGGGTCGTCAAACTGAGACCACCACTGCCGCAGATCATCGGTCCGTCCACCGTGCGGCAGCGGTGCGTGCCATTGTGTGGCTACTTGCGCGTGGGCGCCTTCTGGCACCAAGACTGGTGTGGTCGATGCGCAACCAGCGAGCACGAGTGGCACACCAATGGCTGCGCACGACACAAGGCCGCGGGCCACCCGGCGCGACTCGTGAAACAGAGCCAATAAGCGAGTGTGTTGAAACCTGGATTGGACGGTCATTGAATGGGCTCTGGGAGGCTCGCGCGCCTTCGCCTTGATCTGCAATGAACGGGACTATCTGGCCGTGCGGCTTTCTGAACACTTACCGGGATGCACCAAGCCGCCTCGAGATCAGATCCTGGATCGGGTAAGTGTTCGGTAAGACGAGGGGCTGGAACATCGGGTTTTTCAACACCAATGAGGCCCCACTCATGCGCCCTTCCCTAGTCTCACCCGCCCGCTTCCAAACCAACACCTTCAGCCTCGCCCGCGCTTCTGCTCTCGCAACGGCGCTTATCTGCTCCGTTCCGGCTTTCGCCGAGGAGCCCGCGGGAGACGGACATTCAGAGACGTCTTGGTCGTTGGGTGTGGGCGTCATCAGCGAGCAGAAGCCCTACACGGGAATAGATCGGGAATACATGCCGCTGCCCTTGATTCAGTTCGAGAACAAGTATGTCCACATCTTCGGACCTCAGATCGGACTCAAGCTGCCCGGTCTCGATATCAGTGACTCTCAGCGACTCGATTTCAGCATCGTGGGCAAGTACGATGGAAGCGGTTACAAGGCCAAGGATGCTCCCATCCTGGACGGCATGAGCAAGCGTAAAAGTGGCTTTTGGGCTGGAGCCGAAGCGGAATGGAAGAACGACGTGGTGGATGTGAAGGCTACGTGGCTTGCCGACGTATCAGGCAACAGCAAGGGCCAGACATTCAGCCTCGGCTTGGAGCGGTCGTGGCATTTCGGCGGAAGCATGATGCTCACCCCGCGTGTGGAAGCCACCTGGTACGACAAGAAGTACGTCGATTACTATTTCGGGGTTCGCGACAGCGAAGCCCGCGCTGGCCGCTCTGCCTATACCGGGAAAGCCGGCACCGCCATCGAGGTGGGCGTGCGTGGCGTCTACCTGTTCGATCAACGGCACTCAATGTTCCTGGATGTGGGCATATCGAGCCTGCCAAAAGGAATCAAGGACAGCCCGCTGGTGGATCGCTCTACTGAAAACCGTGTGATGCTGGGATATATGTACCGCTTCCGATGAGCCGAATACTCCTGATCGAAGACCACGAGCGGCTCGCCGGGCTGATACGTAAAGGCCTGGTGGCCGCAGGACTCGGCGTTGATGTGGCTGACCGCATCGACGCCGCATGGACTGCTGTCCAACAGATGTCATACCAAGCCTTGGTCCTTGATCGGGGATTACCGGATGGGGATGGGCTTGTCTTGCTGCAGAAGCTGCGCAGCGCCGGCGTTCATGTGCCTTGCCTCGTACTGACTGCTCGCGATGCGCTGCATGACCGGGTTGAGGGCCTCGAAGCCGGAGCCGACGACTACCTGCCAAAGCCGTTCGCCATGGACGAGATGGTGGCGCGTGTGCGGGCCTTACTACGCCGCCCCGTGGAGTTCCGCCCGCTCGACCCCACCCACGGCGATCTGACGCTTCGCGCCAACGCGAGTGTTCTGTGCAGCGGAGACCAGAGCATCACCCTAGCCCCGGCGGAGATTCAGATCATGCGGCTATTCTTGCGCAAGCATGAGGAGGTCGTGCGGCGCAATGCACTGGAGGCGGCAGCATGGGGGTTGAGCGATGCGGTCACGCCAAACGCGCTGGATGTGGCCCTTCATCGTATTCGCCGCAAGCTGATCGCCATCGGTTCGCGCCAGCGAATAGTCAATGTCAGAGGTCTTGGTTATGCGCTTCGTGAACATGAATCGGCTGAATAGCCTGAGTTTCAAGGTCCTGCTGGCCTATGTGTCCGCAATGGTGCTTAGCATCGCACTGCTCGTGATTGCCGCAGTTGTGGCGCTCCAGAGCGATGCGCTGGCCCGGATGGACCTGGCTGAGCTCGCGAAGGACATGGCGGCCAAGATCAGATTCGACGGCAATGGCAGGCCTGCGGGGCTGGAGGCGGAAGAGGACGATTTTGCATGGGCTTACGAAAGTCTCCAGCGCGAAACGGCGTATCGCGTCCTGGACGAAGCGGGAGACGTGGCACTTCTGTCGAGTGCGGGTAAGGCGTTCTGGCCGGCTGGCGGAGACGCGCTTCGATTGGCGCCTGGACGCTTCGCCTTCGAACGCGGTGAAACGACCATGCTCGGCGTCACCGAGCCTATCGAGCACAGTGGGAAAGCCTGGTATTTTCAGGTCGCGGCCAGCACGAGGCTGATGAACCTTCTCCACCATGTTGCGCTACCTCTTGTTGTGGCCGGCATTGTGGTGTTCAGCCTCGTTCTGCTTGTTGCCCTAGGTCTGTCCGCCTACATCACATTGCGCTACACCCTCAAGCCACTGCGGGATGTATCGGAGTCCGCTGCGGCCATCTCTCCGCGTTCCATCCATGCCCGTCTGAACACGGAAGCTGTTCCTTTGGAGATTGCCCCTCTTGTTGCCAGCTTCAATCGGGTCTTGGAGCGTCTTGAGCAAGGCTATCGCGTGCAGCAGGAGTTTCTCGGCAACGCGGCCCACGAGTTGAAGACACCTCTCGCGTTGATCCGTGCGCAGATCGACTTGAAAGAGGATGGCAAAAACGATAATGCCTCATTGTTGGGCGACGTCGAATACATGTCGCGCCAAGTGCAGCAGTTGCTGCTCCTGGCCGAAGCCAGCGAAGTCTATAACTACCAGATCGCCCCAGTCCGCCTTCATGAGATTGCCGATGATACCGTTTCCTACCTGCAACGCATGGCCGAGGCTGCCGATGTGCGCCTGCTAGTGGCCGCTGCCGACGATACCGTGGTCTGGGACGCAGATCGCGGAGCCTTGTTCACTTTGCTGAAGAATTTGCTGGAAAACGCCATTCAGCATGCTCCCGCGCGAACAGAGGTCAGCGTGGATATCAAAAGCGATGCGGTGATCGTGCGTGATTGCGGGCCAGGCGTCGATGCCGAGCAACTCCCTCTGTTGTTCGAGCGATTCTGGCGTGGGGCACATCGGCGTGACCACGGTGCGGGACTGGGGCTGGCCATTTGCCAGGAGATTGCTTTGGCGCATGGGTGGCGCCTTGCGGCCGAGCGGGCCGAACGGGGATTGCAGTTCCGGCTGTCGAATACGCAGGGGAGCGAGGCGTCGCCGTAGACGCGGCGGTGCAGGATCTGTCGATGGCGTTCAAGAAGGCGCTGATCGAAGGGGCCCTGGGCGCGGAACTGGGCCACCATCCGGGCTATCCGGCGGACGGCGAGCGCCCCGAGCCGGTAGACCTGCGCGCGATGAACGGAACGGCCAACTGCTTCAAAAACCGCTGCAGGTCCGTCAAGGGGCATTGGGCACGAGGACATCCAGATTTTGGAACTCCTCATGGTTGTTAAAATACGCCGACCCATAGTTTGCGGACCAGCAACAGCTCTTGAGTCCGACGCGAACAGAGGTTCACAAATGGCACAACACACTGCCCCCCGTCCACCTGGCCCGGCAAACGCTGCCGCCCGACAGCCGGCGCCGGCTCACCTGGCGGAAATGCTTGATAGCCTGAGCGACGGATTCATGTCGATAGACAAATCGTGGCGGTTCACGTATCTCAACAATACCGCTGAACGATACTTGCAGCAGGACCGGGAAAACTTGCTCGGACGCGATATATGGCAGTGCTACCCAGACCTGGTGAACTCCGGCTACTACAGAATCTACCAGCAGACGGCGGCAACTGGGCTGCCTGGTTGTCACACTGACTATTACGCCCCGCTCCGCACTTGGTTTGAAGCTCGCTCTTTTCGCCACGATGAAGGTATTACGGTGCTTTTTCGAGACGTCACGCGTGAGCACGAACATGCGGCGCAGTTGGAGTTCGAAGCCAGTCACGATTATCTGACGGGTTTGGCGAATCGCCGAAAATGCATGGAAGCACTCTCACATGCTGTCGCGCAGCGTCCTTTGCCGAGCACTCCGAATGGCGCTTGCGTTGCGGTGCTCTTCATCGACTTGGACCATCTGAAAGAAGTCAACGACGCGTTCGGCCATGCCGTCGGCGATGAGCTGCTGCGCAATTTTGCGAAAAGGTTGAACGCAATTCTCGAACCCGCGTTTTTTGCCGCCCGCGTAGGAGGCGACGAGTTCGTTCTGTTGCTGCGCAATACCACCAAAAGCGCTGCGGAAGCGTGCGCACAGTCGGTGCTCGATGCGCTCGCAGTGCCGTTCGAAACGTGCGGTCGCGCCATCTCCCTGTCCGCCAGCGTGGGGATCGCTCTGCTGAGAGACGCCTCCGAATCGGCCGAGACATTGCTGAGCCGTGCCGACGCGGCGATGTACGCCGCAAAGTCATCTGGCGGGCTGCAAGTGCGCACGTATGACGCGGCGCTCGACCGGGGCGTGCGCGACCGTGTTGCCTTGCGCTCCGATCTCCGCGCGGCCTTCTCGGCGAACCAATTCGAGCTTCAATTCCAGCCTCAGATAGCACTGGCGGATGCCTCCTTGATCGGTGCTGAAGCGCTGCTCCGCTGGCGTCATCCTGAACGAGGCTTGCTGACGCCCGGCGCATTCCTGGACCTGTTGCTCGAGTCTCCCTATGAACGGGTTCTTGTCGAATGGCTGCTCAATGCCATTTGCCAGCATATCGCCGCGTGGCAAAAGGCGGGAGTCACCGTACCCCGTATCAGCCTTAATCTGTCTGCCCGGCAACTTCTCGATGTGGGACTGACGGAAAGGATTCTCGACATCGCGGACAGGCACGGCGTTTCCCCTGCCAAACTTGATGTCGAAATCACGGAGGACTGCCTGGTAAACGACATTGAAACGGCGACGTCTGTTCTTGCGGCGCTGAAGCAAGCTGGAATCGCGACATCGCTGGACGACTTCGGCGCTGGATACTCCAGCCTGAGCTATTTGGTCCGACTCCCTATTGATACGCTCAAGATTGACAGATCCTTTGTTCACGGCTTGGTGGCGTCAGAGAAGGCCTTGGCGGTAATTCGAGGCATCGTCAGTCTCGCCCGTTCGCTGGGCATGAAAACTATCGCCGAAGGGGTCGAGACCCAATACCAAGCCGATGAGATCAAGGACGCCGGATGCGACTCCATTCAGGGTTATCTGGTTAGCCGCCCGCTTGATGCGGAAGCCTTTTTGAAATTTTGCGGCGCGGCGCACGGTGCCCCCCTTGGGAACCAGCTCAAGAATTAGACATGGATGGCCTGTCATCGGGGCTCTTGCGTTCCCACGCATCCAATTGCGCGGTCCACGCCCAGGCCGCCTGTCATGTCGCGTATCCGGGCGCAGGCGTCAAGCGGTCTGTACACGTTGTCTGGCGCCGCACACGTGCCCCGAACTAGAATCTCTCCTCCACATTCCCATCTAGGCGGCCCGAGCGGCGGCCGCTGGTATCCCCATGGCCCACAAGCCCGCACCGCCAAACCCGAAGGCAGGCAAGCTTTCCCTTCCTGAGGCCCTGCAACAGGCCCACGCCCACTGGAACGCCGGACAGGCTACCCAGGCCGAGACAATGTGCCGCCGCATCCTCGCCGCATCGCCCGGACAGGCCGACGCGTCACACCTCCTGGGCTTGATCGCACACGCCTACGGCAAGCCGGCGCTCGCGCTTGATCTGCTGCGTCAGGCATGCCGGGCAAGCTCCGCGCCAGCGGGCTATTTCGGCAATCTGGCCGAGATCTGCCGTCAGCAGGGCCTGCTGGCAGAGGGCGAGGCCGCCGCGCGGCAGGCCACGCAGCGTGATCCCGGGCTGGTCATGGCGTGGAATAACCTGGGGATCATCCTGCAGGAAGCCGGGCGCCACGCCGACAGCGTCATTTGCCTGGAGCAGGTGGTGGAAATTCATCCGCACAGCCCGGAAGCGCGCAATAACCTCGGCAACTCGTACGTGGGCATGAACCGCCTGCAGGATGCGCGCGAGCAGTATGCCCGGGCCCTGTCCATACGGGACGACTACGCTGAAGCCCACAGCAACCTCGCTTTCGTGCTGGGCGAGCTGGGCGAATATGACGCGGCGGCAAGCGCTGCGCAACGCGCCATCGAATGCGGCCCGCGCCTGGCCAACGCCTACCTCAATCTTGCCGGCATCGAAGCCGCGCGGTCGCGGCCGCACGAGGCGCTGCGCTGGGTCGAGGCCCTGCTGGCTTTCCTGCCGGCCCATCCCACAGCGCTGGAACTGCGGGCGCGCCTGCGGGGCGAATCCGGATCGGCAAATGCCATGGCCGGCACGCTGATCCACGCGGCGCCGCATCAGGCGCGGGCCGAGAACGAGGGCAAGGGCGGCACTGATGCCAGGCCCGCGGCCGGCGCCATCCCGCCGGACCCGCATGATTTGGCTCGCCGCGCCACCGGGCTGCTGACGCATCGGCAGTACGCCAAAGCCGAGCGACTCCTCCGCGCCCACATCGAGCCTCGCGGCGCACCGGCCGCGCTGTGGCGGCTTCTCGGCTTGGCGGTGAAGTATCAAGGGCGGGTCAAGGAAGCGACCGAAATCCAGACGATGCTCGCCGCAACCATGCCGGGCGACCTGTCAGCACGCTTTGACCTTGCCGAGACACTCTTGCTGCAAGGCGATTTCGAGCGGGGCTGGACAGAATACCGATGGCGGTACAGCCTTGCCCACACTGCCGCCCTGGATCGCAAGGTCCAGCGGCCACGCTGGAGCGGGGGCCGCATCGCTGGCCGCACGCTGCTCATTCATGACGAACAGGGTTACGGCGACACGCTGCAGTTCATACGCCTGGTCAGCGCGGCCCGGGCCCGCAGCGGCGCGCGCGTCGTGCTGGAAGTGCATTCCGACCTGCTGCCGATCGCCCGCCGCCTTGTGGGCTCGGACGCCTTCCCGCGCGGCCAGGTCCCGCCGCCGTTCGACGAGCACTGCGAATTGATGTCCCTGCCCATGGCGATTGGCCTGCGCATGGCCGACCTGCCCGGCCAAGTCGGCTACCTGTCGGCCGACGAAAGCCGCGTGGCGAAATGGCGGCAGCGGCTTGCCGGCTTGCCGCGGCCTTGGGTGGCACTGGCCTGGGCCGGCAGACCCACGCATTCCAACGATGCCAACCGGTCTCTCGCCTTGGCAGACATGGCGCCGTTGGCCTTGCCCGGGATAACGTATCTCGCCATCCAGAAAGGGCCGGCGGCATCCCAGGCCGCCGCACCCCCACCCGGCATGAACATCGTGCCGCTGGACGCGCAGATCGCCGATTTCGAGGACACCGCCGCCATCCTGTCCCTCGCCGACCTGCTTATCTCGGTCGACTCGGCACCCGTACATCTGGCGGGTGGATTGAATCGTCCCGCATGGGTGTTGCTGCCATTTCTGCCCGACTGGCGCTGGTTGTTGCACCGGCCCGACACGCCCTGGTATCCGTCGCTGCGGCTGTTTCGCCAACCCGCGCCCGGCGATTGGAAGACAGTGCTGCACGACGTCGGCCAGGCCCTGGCAACGCACTTTCCGCGCTATCGGCCCTGAGCAGACGGACGCAGCCGGCTGCCATGCCGGCGTGCCCAGCCGTGACAAGCGAAAAATAGGCCTGAGGTTGTGATCCGGCAGAGAGGCCTGGCCTCTCTGCCCGTCCAGTGCCCAGGAATGCCGATATCAGTTGCCGGAAGGCAATGAAAGCTTGAAGCCGTCCTTGGCCAGGCTTTCCCGGATGTACTGGAACCGCTCGTATTCAGACAACGTCAGCGGTCCGTCATAGCCTTCGCTCTGCATCTTGCGAGGCGGGTAATCGATGTAAGTCTTCATCAGCGGGGCGACGGCATCGTTGATCATGACCATCGTCCAGGTCCGCTCCGTGACGTTGCTCATGAAGATGTCATAGCGCTCCTGCGGATCGGCCCAAAGGTCGAATACCTGCGGCACGGTCGCGACATAGGACTGCGGTCCCTTCCAGCCCAGGTTCGTATCCACCGCCAGCCCGCCGGTCACCGCGCCATCGTCACCACGCAGATTGAACACTGCCTTGTAATTGGCGACGCGCACCGCGCCGGGCGACAGTTCGTTCTCGGTGAAGTAGAACCAGGACTTGCGATCGCACTTTCCGGCGCCGAAGAAAACAGGCGACATGTCGTAGCTGTCGAAGATGATCGGCTTGTTTTCCCGATCATTCGTGGGCAGCTTCACGCCTGCGATCGCGGCAAACGTCGCCATCAGGTCCAGGCCACCGACCAGGCTGTGGTCCTTGGACCCGGCCGCGATCTTGCCCGGCATCCATGCGATTGCCGGCACCCGGTTGCCGCCTTCGCGCACAGTGCCCTTGGTGCCGCGCAGCGGCGTGTAGCCCGCATCGGGGTAGACGTCCTGCCAGGCGCCGTTGTCCGTCGTGTAGAACACCAGGGTGTTCTTGTCCAGGCCCAGCTCGCGGATCTTGTCCATGATGCGACCGATGCGTGCGTCCAGCTCCACGACCGAATCCGCATACTTGCTCTTGGACATGGACTTGTGGATGTAGTCCGGATCCGGCATGTTGGGCTGGTGCACCTTCATGAAGTTGATGCTCATGAAGAACGGCTGCTCGGACTTCGCGTTGCGGTCAAGGTAGTCGAGCGACGCCTTTTCCACGTAGCGGTCAAAGAACGGAATGCCCACGACGCCTTCACGGCCGTTCACAATCGGCGTATCGACATACTGGCCGTTGATCTTGAATTCCTCGCGCGGCTTTTCACCCGCGTTGCCGGACAGCGCGCCCTTCGTGACCCGCTGGAACATTTCCCGCACGTCGGCGGGCATGTCCGGGAACCACGTAGGATCGGCGTAGGTGTAGGCATTCAGGTGATAAAGGCCGGCGTACTTCATTTCGTCGTAGCCCTGGGCGTTGGGCAGCGCATAGTCCGCTTCGCCCAGGTGCCATTTGCCCGTGAAGAACGTCTTGTAGCCGGCCGTCTTCAGCACCGAGCCAAGTGTCCATTCCGCAGCGGGCAAGCCGCCGCCCTGGCCTTGGAAAGCCACGGTCGTCATGCCGCTGCGGTTTGGAATGCGGCCGGTCTGCATTGCGGCACGGCCGGGAGTGCAGCTTGGTTGCGCGTAAAACGAAAAAAAGGTCATGCCTTCGCTCGACAGCCGGTCGATATTGGGTGTGGGCATGCCGCGCCCGATGCCTCCGCCATATGGGCCGAGGTCGCCCAGGCCGGTGTCGTCGGACACTAGCAGGATGATGTTGGGTTTGCGCTGGTCCTGCGCGGCAGCCGGTGCGCAGATTGCCGCGCCAGCCAGGAAAAGAACCGCGGCACCGCAAGTGAGAGTTCGTTTAGTCGCCATCTTCAACTCCGCTGTGTGAGAGTTAAATCAACCGCACGAACCTGCAAACCGTGCGGTTCACATTGGCCTACGTACTGGGGGTAACTCAAGCCCGTGAGGACGTGGCGTCCGAGGACTCGATCGGAAGTAATGTTCATCGCCCACCTGATCATGTCAATGGAAATTTACGACGTTCAAGAACTTTTTCGCGCGCCTGGTTCGCGCAGACCAGAGCATCCGCACTGGCGGTCAAGCAGGGTGTACGGGATGGCCAACGTCGTTGATTCGTTGCGGACGTATGGCGGTTTGCAGGCGGCGCGAGGCTGGGCGAAAGTCATTGCGTGCGCGGCGCCGGGCGCCCCGCGAAATGACGCGGCAGGCACACCCCGTGCAGTTGCACTAGCGCAGTTGCGTTTTGCCCGGTTGCCACATCCGTGCTTATATTCTCCAACCCGTCGCAGCGCGGCACTTTGCGAGGCGCTCCCGGGGGGCCGCGCTCAAACTCCATAACGCAGCCAACTGAAATGGGCTCGTGCTGAGATCATCAGCGCTCTACAACCTTAGTTGCCGAGACATTGCAGTTTCAATGCCGCGACGGAGATATCCGTGAAAAAGCAGACCAAGATGGGATTGGTGGTGGCGGCGATGCTGGCTGCGTCTGGCGCCGTCGGCGCCTACGTCGCGGTAACGGCGGCGCCCGAGCGCGCGCCCACCATCAAGCTCGGGGACGGCAAAGAAGGGCCAATGGGAATGGCCTGGATACCCGGCGACGAATTTCTCATGGGCAACGACCATCAGATGTCGCAACCCAACGAGCGACCGGCGCACAAGGTGCGCGTCAGTGGATTCTGGATGGACGTGCACGACGTCACGAACGCGCAGTTCCGACGCTTTGTCGAGGCGACCGGCTACGTCACGACGGCCGAGCGGAAGCCGCGCTGGGAAGACTTGCGCGCACAGCTTCCGCCCGGCACGCAGCGTCCCGACGACAGCGCGCTGCAGGCGGGAGCCATGGTGTTCGTCGGCACGGAAGCCGAGGTCTCGCTGCGCGACTATTCGCGCTGGTGGCGCTTCGTGCCCGGCGCCGACTGGCGGCATCCGGCGGGGGCCGGAAGCAATATCGACGGCAAGGAAGAACATCCCGTCGTCCAGGTGTCGTACGAAGACGCCCAGGCGTACGCCAAGTGGGCCGGCAAGCGGCTGCCGACCGAGGCTGAGTGGGAGTTCGCCGCACGCGGCGGGCTGGCGCAGGCCACCTATAGCTGGGGCAACGAACTGCTGCCGCAGGGCAAACCCATGGCGAACATCTGGGATACCCGGCAGCCGCAGCCGTTTCCGGTCGTCAAGGACGAAAAGGTGCAGGTCGGCACCACGCCGGTGGGTAGCTTTCCTCCCAACGGATATGGTTTGTACGACATGGCTGGAAACGTCTGGCAGTGGGCGTCCGACTGGTACCGCGCGGACGCCTTCAAGGTTCAGGCGCAATATCGCCAGACGCCGCAGGATCCCGCGGGCCCGGCCGACAGCTTCGACCCCGACGACGGCGGCACGCCCGTGTCGGCGCCCAAACGCGTGACCCGGGGCGGGTCCTTTCTGTGCAGCGACACCTACTGCATCAGCTACCGCGCCAGCGCGCGGCGCGGCACGGATCCGCTCAATCCCATGTCGCATATCGGCTTTCGGACGGTGATGACCCCGCAGCAATGGAAGGCGGCGCAGGCCATGCAGGGCAGCGTTGCCAGCCGCTGAACACGCGCTGCATCGTAGCGGTGCATAGGCCGGCGGTCTGGTGGAACCCGCGCGCCATGGGCGTACAAGGAGAGCGTCATGCAGCCTTCAATCGAAAACCCAGCCGTGCGGCGCTGGTTCGCGTGGGTCTGGCTTTGCGTCGTATTCCTGCTGGCCGGATGTGCCGCGTCCGACCACCAGAAGCATCTGGAGCTTGCTACGTGGGCCGACGGACCTTCCCGCACCGCCATCGTCGCATTCGTGAAAACCGTCACTGACCCCGCCAGCCCGGACTTCGTTCCGGCCGAGGATCGCATTGCCGTATTCGATAACGACGGCACGCTGTGGAGCGAGAAGCCGATCTACTTCCAGGTGATGTTCTCCATGGACCAAGTGCACGCGCTGGCGCCATCGCACCCCGACTGGTACGCCCGGCAGCCCTTCATGGCGGTGCTGCAGGGCGACACCGCAGCCGTCGCTGCGTCCGGCGAACGCGGCCTCATGGAGATCGTGTTCGCGACCAACACCGGCATGACTGTGGACCAGTACACGCAGCGCGTTGACCACTGGCTGGAAACCGCACGCCATCCGCGCACCAAGCTGCCCTACAACAGCATGACATATGTGCCGATGCGGGAATTGCTGGATTACCTGCGTGCCAACGGTTTCAGGACCTACATCGTGTCGGGCGGCGAAACGGAGTTCATGCGCGCGTGGACGCAAAAGGCCTATGGCATTCCGCCGGAGCAGGTCATTGGCACCGCGTTCGGCACCCAGTTCGAAGCCAACGGCGGCACATATCAGCTCATGCGCCTTCCCAAGCTGGACTTCAACGATGATGGTCCCGGCAAACCGGTAGCCATCCAGCGTCACATCGGCAAGCGCCCGATCATGGCGTTTGGCAACTCCGACGGCGACCTGCAGATGCTGCAGTGGACCGCGGCCGGCCCCGGCAAGCGCTTCAGCGGCATCGTCCACCACACCGACGCCAAACGCGAATGGGCCTACGACAGGGATTCGAGCGTCGGCCGTCTGGACAAGGCCTTGGACGAGGCGCGCGCCAAAGGCTGGACGGTGGTGGACATGGAGAAGGAGTGGACGCGGATCTATGCGCAGGAATGGCCCTGATGACCACGGCCAATCCAGCTTGCTCCATCATTGATGCCGTCGCCAGCAGGCATATGCGAACGGCTGCTTCCGGCTGCGCTTCCCGGGAGGCACGACGGTCACCTGGAAGTTCGCCAAGGACGGCGAGGCGCTGGAGATCACGCCGCAAGGACGGTTGACGCTGGGTTCGGCGCAGCAGGAGCTGCAGGCTGCACTGGCATGACTAGGTATGCGATGCTTAGCAACGTGTTCAGCGTGGGTTAACAATCCTCTGCATGTGCCTCCTGGCCGCGTGGGCCCGTTAAAATCCCGCAACCACTTCCACATCCTTCCCGGCATGGCGCTTCCACCAGAACCCCACCTACCCCGCCGCTTCGCCCCTGTCGATACGCGGCACGAAAAGATCATTCTGTTGCGCGGCGTGATGCCGACGGGCAAGAACAAGGTGCTTATGGCGCCGCTGCGTGCCGCGCTGGAAGCCGCGGGCCTGGGCAACGTCAGAACCTACATCCAAAGCGGGAATGTCATCGCCACGTCCGAACTGGAGGCGTCTTCCATCGAGGCCCTGGTGCACCGGACGATCAAGGCGCAGTTTGGCGGGGATATCAAGGTCCTGGTCCGGTCGCCGTCGTATTTCCATGATGCGATGCACGGCAACCCTTTCAGGAATGAAGATCCCGCCAAGCTCTATTTCACGCTGCTCGGTTCCCGCCCGGACAAGTCCATGCTGGATGAATTTCATGCCTTGGGCCATGCGCCAGACCGGGTGAAGGTGGTGGACGATATGGCGTATGTGTTGTGCGCGACCAAGTACAGCGATCTGAAGGCCAATAACAATTTCATCGAGCGGAAACTCAAGGTCGTGGCGACGACCCGTAATTTCAATACGATCTCGAAGCTGATAGCGCTGAGCTCGGCCGGCTCCGCCCCGGCCGCCCTGCCCCTTTAGTCCGAGTGCGGTTGAGGCGGCGTGTCCATCGTCGAATCAACTTCGGAAACGGTCTCGCCTGGATAGGTGGCGCGCGCCGCGGCCAAGGCGGCTTCGCGGGATGGGTACATGCCCGGGTCCTCCTGAACTCCCAACAGAGCGATGCGGCGAAAGCTCCACATGTTGTCGGCGCGCTGAAAGATTTCGATGATCATGGCAGTTCCTCTTCAGGTGGATGGGCCGGCCGGGTGGCGCTTTTGCCGGGTAGCGCAGGGCTCATAGGGGTTGCGAACAGGTTGCGAATAGGCGGCGGATGGGCTGTGGGTGATCTGCTTCATTCCGCCCACTCCGTATCGCCCGTGAACACGATCGTCAACCAGCGGTCCGGGCTGTCTCCGCCCACGGCTTCGCCGATCTCGTCGCGCAGCCGGTCCCAGACCGCGATGGCGCGCGCCGGCATGTCCGGCGGCACGATGAAGTACAGCTCGATCTCGCGGGAACGGCCGACCTTGGCCACGTAGGCGCGATAGGAGGCAAAGCCATGGCGTTCGACGAAGGTTTGCGCCACCTCGTCCACGTGCTGCTTCAGATCGGGCGGCGTGACCAGGAGCATTTCCGACAGCGCCTGCCTGATGACCGACAGCGGCAAGGGGATGATCACCACGCACACCACCGCCAGCACGGCCGGGTCGATGTACGGGGAGATCCATGCCCAGCGGGTGCCCTGCACCGCGAACCCGATACAGAAGGCCACCAGCAGCGCTGCCGTGATGCTGGCCGACATGATCCAGCCTTTCAGGTCCATGTGCAGGAAGGCGGATCGGATCCGGCGATTGGCGCGCGCCTCGGCAAGCGCCATGGCCACGCAGCCGCTGAGGGTGAGCACGGCGTATATCATCGCCAGGCCGAATTCCAGTTCGCGCCCTCCCTGGAGCAGGCTGCTCACGGCGTTGATCAGCGCATAGATCGCCACGCCGCTCAGCAGGATGCCATTGAGCGCCAGCACCATGGGCTCAAGGTGCCAGAATCCCATCGTGAAACGATCGCGCAGCTTGCGCGGCAATTGGCGGGCTGTCGCGTAGGACGTGATCAGCCTGACGACCAGCAGCGTCAGCGCGCTCATGCTGGCGTCCACCAGCGAATAGACGCCATCGAACACGATGGAGAAGGAACCCGAGGCCAGGCCGAAGCCAATTCCGATGGCGGCGATGCAGAGCGTGGCGGCGATGGATATCCGCAGCACTCCCTGCTCGGAACGCAGGTCGAACAATGCAGTTCGCGGGGTCATGGTCCATTTCCGTTAAGGCCTGGTCCTGACACGATAGCAAAGACGGACGTCTCGCGCGTGCGCAAGACATTCCAGCACGGCTCATGGATTAGTGCTGCCAGCTTTTGTAAACGAACTCCAGGCTGTAGCCGTCCGGATCCAGGACATTGGCGGCGTAGTAGCGCGGGTCGTAATGCAGTCTTGCACCAGGCGCGCCATTGTCGGTTGCACCGGCGGCCATCGCGGCGGCATAGGCTGCGTCCACGGCCTCGCGGCTGTCCGCGACGAAGCCCACATGGGCCGCGCCCGCGGCAACCGTGCCCAGGCGCAGCCAGAAAAACACGCGTCCCTTGGCGCCGAACCCCTTCAGATCCGGGTGCCCGGGCGGGCCGTCCTTGCCGTCGTAGTCATGCCGATCGACGATGCCCAGGGGCGCAAGCGCTTGGACGTAGAAGGCAATTGAGCGGTCAAGATCGCTGACCGTAAGAAACAGATGATCCAGCATGGTTCGTACCTCCCGAGTATTAGATGTTGTAGCCGCCCGCGACTTCGATCGACTGCGCATTGATCCAGCCGCCGTCCTCGGTGAGCAGCGACGCGATCACCCGCGCGACCTCATCGGGTTCGCCGACCCGGCCCAGCGCGGTCTGCGATGCCAGCAGGGCCTCGAATTCGGCATTCAGCCCTCCTCCGAGTTCGGTCCGGATGGCGCCGGGGGACACCGCATTGACTCGGATCTTCCGCTCCGCGAATTCCTTGGCCATATAGCGGCTCAACACTTCCAGGCCGCCCTTGAACGTGGCGTAAGGCGCAACGCCCGCCGTCGCGACGCGGGTGGTCGCGCTGGTCAGGTTCACGATGCCAGCCCCTTGCTTAAGCAGCGGCAGAAGGGCTTGAGTCAGGAAAAACGGTCCCTTCAGCAAGACGTTCATCAAGCCATCGAATTGGTCTTCAGTCACGGTTTCGATGGGCGCGTACAGCCCGTAACCCGCGTTGTTCACCAGTCCGCTTAGCTCGCTGGTGTTCCAGGTTGCGTCCAGCGCGTTGATCACTGACTCCCGAAATGCGGCAAAACCGCTGGCGTCTCCCACGTCCAGTGCAAGCGCAACGGCCTGGCCGCCTTGCGCTTGAATGCGGCTGACCACGCCAGCGGCGGCGTCGGGGTTGCTTTTATAGGTCAGGATCACGCCCAGGCCCCGCCGGGCGCATTCGATAGCGGTGCTGGCTCCGATGCCACGGCTGCCGCCGGTGATGACAATGGTGTTCATGGGTATCTCAGTTCGGTTCAGTGCCTGAACGATAGTCCGGCGGCCAGATCATGGCCCACCCGTTCTTGCCACGATCCTGCCTATTTCTGCTTTCCCTCTTGTCCGCGGCGCGTGCCTGCCGTCAAATGGCGTGATGGAAGATCAACTCAAAGAGCTTCGGGCCTTGGCTGCCCATGCACGGAACCGCAGGACGGAAACCGGCATCCCCCGGGTGGCGATGGTCCAGGGGGCCATCCCCGAACACGAGCTGGCGGCCATGTACGACCCGATGGTCAACCTAATCCTGCAGGGCAGCAAGTCAATGACGGTAGGCGCCAAGACCCTGCACTACGATCCCGCGACCTATTTCGTCATGTCCGTGGATCTTCCCGCCGCAGGTGTTGTGCGCCCGGCCGGATCCGGCGCGCCCTATCTTGCCGTGAGCCTGACGCTCGATGCGACCCTGCTGACGCGCTTATTGTCCGAGCTGCCCGATACCGCCACACCGGATGAGCACGACAACGCGTTCTCGGTCGCCGCCGTGACGCCCGAGTTGCTGGACGCATGGGTCCGGATGCTGCGCCTGATGGCGCACCCCGCCGACATTCCCGCGCTTGCGCCGGCTTATGAACGAGAGATTCTCTATCGGGTGCTGCAGGGTCCGATGGGCTGGATGCTGAAAGACATTGCAAGCCCTGACACTGCCCTGGCGCGCGTGAATCGCGCGATCCAGCGAATTCGCCGCGACTACGCGCAACCGCTGCGGTCGGAGGCGCTGGCCGCGGAGGCCGCCATGAGCGTGTCGGCGTTTCATCGCCACTTCAAGGCGGTGACGTCGCTCAGTCCACTGCAGTTCCAAAAGCAGCTACGGCTGCTTCAGGCGCGGACGTTGCTGGTGGCCGCCGGCAAGAATGTGACCACCGCGGCGCATGACGTCGGCTATGAAAGCCCGACCCAGTTCAGCCGCGAATACGCCCGGGCGTTTGGCCTGTCTCCGGCCAGGGATGCTGCCCGCATCGCGGCCAGGTTGGCGTCGGGGCCGGAAAGACGCTGACCCCGACGCCCGGCAAGCGGGCAGCTCGCCCCCACTACCTACGTACGCGGCGTCTCGGTGTCCGCCTCTTCGCGCACTTCGAGCTCGTTGCCCAGCACCTCGGCCGAATCCTCGCTGCTGGCTTCCGGTTCCAGCCGGCGGCGCGTGTGTCCGGCGGCTCGGGCGTTTTCGCCCTCGTCGGGGCGACCGGCCTGCATGGCAACGTTGGCCGGTGGCGCGTAACCGCGCTTGTCCTGGCCGAAATACACCACGGTGTGCGGATACGGCAGCTCGATGCCGGCGGCGTCGAAGTGCTTCTTCAACAGCCGGTTGTAGCCGCGCTGCACCGCCCACTGCATGCCCGGCGTGGTCTTGATCAGGATCCGGATGGTGACGCCCTTGTCGTTGACGGCCGTGACGCCGGCCACGGTGATCTCTTCCAGGATCTCCGGCCCCAGGACCGTGTCGGTCATGAGCTCGGCGAAGGCGGCGCGCAGGTGTTCGATCGCATCGTCCACGCTTTCGCGGTGGGCGATGGTGTATTCGCCCAAGTGGTACGAGAAATCGCGCATGTGATTGGCCACCACGTCCACCGACGAGAACGGCACCAGGTGATAGCCGCCGTCCAGCGTGCGGATGCCCACCGAGCGTATGGTCATCCTCTCGACCGTGCCGAACACGCCCGCGACCTGGACCACGTCGTTTTCGTTCATGCCGTTTTCAAGCTGGATGAACACGCCGGTGATGATGTCCTGGACCAGTTTCTGCGCGCCGAAGCCAATGGCCAGGCCGACCACACCGGCGCCGGCGATCAGCGGCCCCACGTCGATGCCGATCTGCGACAGCAGCACCATCAGCGTCATCGTCACAATGACGATCAGCGCGGCGTTGCGGAACAGCGCCAGCAGGGTGCGCTCGCGCGCGCTGGGCATGCCCCGCTCTTCGCTCTGGCTCAGACGATGTTCGATGATGCTGGCGATGACGGTCCAGGCCAGCGTCGCGATCAGCAGCACGATGACGATGTTCAGCACCACCTTGATGGCCGCGCCCCCGGCATCCGACGCCAGCCAGCGCGACAGGTCGAAGGCATGCCAGGCATCCAGGATCAGCAGCACCGCGACGATGCGAACGATCCAGCCGACGACTTTCAGGGTGGCGGGGACGTAGGCGTTGACGCGCGCTTCCAGCAGCGGCAGGCGCCGCCGCAGGTCATCCGACAGCCTGATGGGCTTTGCCAGCACGGCGTTGAGCAGCAGGATCAACAGGCTGCTCACACCGATCACCAGCAGGGTCTGCGCGGTCGCCCAGGCCATGAAGGGCAGCGCGTTGGTCGGGTCGATCTGGCTTACCACCAGCAGGACGGTGAAGTAGCCAATGCCAAGCACGTGCCACACGCGCGACAGGAAATGCAGCCGCGAGCCCATGAAGGTGGGCGCACCGGCGGCGCGGCGGTCCAGGCGCTCGCGCACCGATTGGCGGTTCTGCCAGATGACGCGCACGGCGTACACGTACACCCCCAGCATGATGACCATGCTGGCCAGCCGGCCCAGCGCGGGCGACAGCGACGCCGCCATCACGGGACCGATCAGCAGCGTGCCGTAGCCCGCCGCTGCGACAACGCGCACCAGCCAGGCATTCCAGTACTTGGCCAGCTCGTCGGACATGGGCAAGAGGCGCAGATGCGGATGCCGCACGGCGAATACCGTGCGGATCAGCACCTTGACGATCTCCACGGACACGAAAGCCCGCAGGAACACGGCCGCCAGCGTATCCAGCGTGCCGCGCCCGGGCGTGCTCCACAGGGCGGCCGCGCCGCCGGCCATGGCGGCAAGCAGCACGACGCCCACGTCGATGGCCAGCGCCCCCACGATGGCCCCGGCGCGCCGGTACAGCACGCGCATGGAGGCCGGCGCGCCGCGCTTGGGCAGCGCCTGGGTTGCAGGCGGCGCGTCGGGCGTGGGCGGCACATCGGGCATGAGCGGCGCATCGGGCTTGCAGCCCTGTTCTGCCACCCAACGGTCGATGCGCGTGTAGATCCGCATGGCGATCATCCGCAGCAGGATGAAGGCAAGAATCGTGGCGACGGCGGCCAGCGTCAGGGGCAGCAAGGCATTGCCCGCCGTGCCGCTGTCCATCCGCAGGCTGCGTCCCGAAGCCAGCGCGCGCATGTCGTCCACGCCCTGGCCCATGTCGGCGGCCACGCCGGTCAGGAAGCGCTGCACGCCGTCGGCCATGCGTTCCTGCAGGCCGGGTTCGGCCGGCTGCGCGGGCGGCTGTGCGGCGCCCGGCGCATGCGACGGGGCCGGCTTGGCCCCGGACGCCTGCGCGCGCAGCGCCTCCACCATGGCCTTGCGTACGTCGGGATTGTCCAGCAGATCGGCCAGCGCGGCGGGCGTCAATTCAGGGGACGCAGCCGCCGGTTCCGGCGCCAGCAGTGGAAACGCGGCCTGGGCCTGGGCATGCCAGACGAAGGACAGGCAACTCAGCATCGCCGCCAGCAGCAAGGCTGCCAGCCAGGGCCTCTCGCGTCGGCGCCGCCAGAGACTGGCGGCATGATTGCGGGGCGGGAAAGAAATGGATGCTGTCGTTGCGGGTCGAACCACTAATAAATCTCCTCTGCGATCAAGGCAAATACCGGGCGCGCGATCGCGCTCGCGGCGCCGCTCCAGTCACATGATAAAGCCCCGCCCTGACGGCCCTGCTTGTGGCGGGCCGTTGCGCGACCCTGCGCGCGCCGCCAGATGGAAATTGTTTTCGCCCAAATGGCCGCATCAAGCTCGACGCCGCAGGCAGGCCACCTGCTATTTCGCCGCGACGATCATGTGCGCCTGGATCTTGCCGGCCACCGCGCCGGTCCCATGGCGGCTGGCGATCGCCTGCGCCGCGCGGTCCGTGGCGGCCTGGAGCAGGCCGGCGTCGCGCGCCTCGATTTCGTTGCGCAGCGGCGTGCCCTGGCAATAGGCGGTGGCGGCGTCCTTGGCGCTGGCCGCGCGGCTGATTTCCTCGCGTGTCTCGATGCTGACGTCGGCGAATCCCACCTGGCTCAGGTCGTCGCGGATCCGCGCGATGTCGTGATAGCCGTGCGGCGTGCGGGCAAGGAATCGCGGCGGGTCATGCGGAAACACCGTGGCGACGGCATTGGTGACGTCGTCGGCGAAGACGTTTTCTTCGATGCGGTCCCAGACGCTGAAGACCAGGCGTCCGCCGGGCGCCAGCACGCGCCGCGCCTCGGCGTAGCCGGCCACGCGGTCGGAAAAGAACATGGCGCCGAATTGGCAGCACACGACGTCGAACGAGGCGTCATCGAACGGCAGGGCCAGCGCATCCGCCTGCCGCCATTCGATGCGGCTGTCGGGTCCCTGGCGCGCGGCCGCGTAGTCGAGCATGGGCTGGTTCAGGTCGGTCACGACGTAGCGCGCGCCGGCGTCCAGCCTGGGCGCGAGCGCCCGCGTGACCACCCCGCTGCCGGCCGCGGTTTCCAGCACCGAACGCGGCGAGAAGCCCGCGACAAGCTCCGCCATCCGGACGGCATAGGCCTGGAAGATCAGCGGCACCATCAGCGTGTCGTAGATCTTGGGAATCGAGCCCGCGAACACTTTATCGATGTCGGTCATGATGCTGCTCCTTGAAAGCGCCTGCGCTTACGGTGCGATGGCCCGCCGCCTCCCGAGCAAGGCGGCGCAGGCGGCCGCGAGATCGTCGAAGTGATGCAGCAGCACATCCGGCGCGAGTTGGGTCGCCGGGATGTCGGTGTAGCCGAAGTCCACCAGGATCAATGGCGTGCCCGCCCCCCGGGCTGCGCTGGCGTCTGTGTCGGCGTCGCCAACCATGACGGTGCGCGCCAGGTCGCCGCCCACTGCCTGCACGGCTTCGACCAGGTGGGCGGGATTCGGCTTGGGCGCGGTGACGGCGTCTATCCCCACCACCCCGGCGAACAGGCCCGACATGTCAAGCTTGGTCAACAGGCTGCGCGACAGATCCGTGGGCTTGTTGGTGCAAACGACCAGCGTGGCGCCCGCCGCCTTGAGCGTTCCCAAGGCGGCCGTCACGCCGGGAAACGCTTGGGTTTCATCCGCGATATGAGCGCCGTAGTAATCAAGGAAACGTCCAAAAAGCGCCGCGGTGCGCGCGGCCGGCTCAGGCTCTCCGGCGATCTCAAGGCCCCACTGCAACAACCAGCGGGCGCCGCGGCTGACATAGGGCCGCCCTTGATCATATGGCAGGGGCCGATAGCCTTCCGAGACCAGGATGGCGTTCACGGCGCCGATCAGGTCCGGGGCCGATTCGACGAGGGTTCCGTCAAGGTCGAAAGCAATGGTTGCCCCATCAAGGGCGGACAGGTCGGTCACGGTGCGGAGCTCCTTTTGGGGCTTGGGGATGGAGCCAGGCCCTATGAGCAGTAGCTTAGCGCTGTCCGGCCTCTTCACGCTGGCGGCCAAGACCGCCCCGATCTGCGCGCGGCAGGGCAACGTCACGCGGGCGCCCGACGCCCGTGACCTACACTGGCAGCACCCCGGCAGCCACTTGTGACCATGCCCTCTCGCCCACACCCCGGCGCCGCGTCTTCCGACGGCGCATTGCAGGACGCGGCCCTGCTGCGCCGGCTGCTGCGCGCCAAAGACCGCATGGACGCTGCTTCGCAGGAGGCCTGGCTGGTCAGCCGCCTGGCCGAGGTCAGCGGGGTGTCGCCAGCGTATTTCGCGCGCTCCTTCAAGCGGGCCTTCGGCCTGCCGCCGCACCGGTATCTGCTGACGCGGCGCATCGAACGGGCCATCGCCCTGCTGCGCGAAACCGGGCTGAGCATCACGGAAATCGCCTTCGCGACCGGATGGGAAAGCCTGGGCACTTTCGGCCGCACCTTTCAGGATGTCACGGGGCGCAGCCCCAGCGCCATGCGCAGCGAAACGCGCAGCGAAGCGCGGGCGGACGTGCATTCAGCGGGCGGCGTCCCCGCGTGTGTGCTGAAGGCGGCCCAGCGCCCCGATCTGGCGATCGCAGTTTTGGAGAAGCGCCGCCGTCTGGCCAAGGCTACAGTCCCGCCACAGACCAAGGAGGAGTCATGAACGAAGGTATCAATGTCGCAGGCATATACGTGGATGACCAGGATGCGGCGCTGGCGTTCTACGTGGACAAGCTGGGGTTTCGCGTGCACACCGACGTGCGCAACGGCCCCTACCGCTGGCTCACGGTCCAGCATCCGGACCAGCCCTCGTTTCAACTGGGCCTGTTCCGGCCCGGCCCGCCCATCCACGACGAGGCCACCGCGCAAACCCTGCGCGCCATGGTCGCCAAGGGCGCGATGCCGTCCCTGGTGCTCTCCGTCGCCGACTGCCGCGCCAGCTACGCCCGCCTGAAAGCCCTGGGCGTGGAGTTCACCGAGGAACCGGTGGATCGCTACGGCAGCGTCGACGCGGGTTTTCGCGACCCGGCGGGCAATGGCTGGAAGATGATCCAGGCCCCAAAAAGCGCGGGGTGACCCGCGCGTACACGAAGCCTAGGCGGGCTGCGGCGAGGCCGACGCATCGAGCAGATGGTCGACGATGGCGAGGATCTGCTCTGCCGCCTGGGCGATATGGCGTTCCAGCGCGGCCTCCGCTTTTTCCGGCTGGCCCAGGCGGGCAAGCGCGATAAGTTCGGTGTGTTCGTCGTGGGCCTGCTGGCGGATCGGCGCGTTGACAATCTGGAAGCGGAAATAGCGCTCTGATTTTTCGTGCAGCGCGCGGACCATGCCCAGCGCCGCCGGCCGCTGCGCGGAGCGGTACAGGAATTCATGCAGTTGCCAGTTGAGACGGCCCCACTGCTCCGGCGCGGCCTCGTCCATCTGCGCCACCACCTGCGCGGCGCGGTCCAGGTCGCCGTCGTCCTTCTGGTGCACGGCAACGCGAAGCAGCCACGGTTCGAGCCGCATGCGGATGTCGAAGAACTCCTGCACTTCGGTGCGCGACAGCATCGACACGTAAGCGCCGCGGTGCGGGATCATGTCGATCAATCCCTCCGCGCTGAGCTGGCGGATGGCCTCGCGCACCGGCAGGCGGCTCACGCCCAGCTCTTCGGCGAACAGTTCCTGCCGCAACGCCGAACCCGGCGCGATCGCGCCGGACAGGATGCGGTCACGCAGTTCGTCCACGACCAGCTCGACGGCGGTCTTGCGGATCAGGCGGCCGGCGGAACCGGCGGCGGGGCGAGACGGCGATACGGACAGCGGAGAATTCTGGGACACGTGAAACCTGTCTGGTTGATCCCGCCCGGCGGACGCCGCGCGGTGTGGAAATGCCGGAACCGGCTGGTGATGCCCAGGAAAACCCCGAGAGACAGCCGGTGCCCGCAGACCTTTTAATGTGAGTATATTGGATCCATGATCCACCGCATAACGCCGCCGGAAAAAGTGGCGGATCGAGGCATACGCCTCCTTTTTTTAAACTCTACACTTTGGATCCAATATCCAATAATCCATTCCGGCCGGGTTCCCTCGGGCGGGCCGCACATCAGGAGCCGCAGCATGAGCATTCAATGGAAAGGCGTTTTCCCCGCCGTCACCACCAAACTGAACCCCGATTTCTCCCTGGACCTGGACGCCATCCGCAAGGGCCTCGAACGGCTGATCGACAACGGCGTCGGCGGCGTCGTGATGATGGGCATGGTGGGCGAAAACGCCCAGTTGTCGCCCGAAGAAAAGCTCAGCGTGTTGCGCACCGCCGTGGAAACCGTGCGCGGCCGGGTGCCGGTGGTCTCGGGCGTGGCCGAAACCGGCACGGCCCGGGCGGCGGCGTTCGCGCAGGAGGCCGCGAAGATCGGAGTCAACGGCCTGATGGTGTTTCCCGGCCTGACGTACAAGTCCGACAACCGGGAAACGGTGGCCTTCTACCGCACGGTGGCGCAGGCCAGCCCCCTGCCCATCCTGCTGTACAACAATCCGCGCGGCTATGGGGTGGACCTGACGCCGGACGTGGTGGCCGAATTGCTGCAGGAGCCGACCATCGCCGCCATCAAGGAAGAATCCTACGACACCACCCGTGTCACCGACCTGATCACGCGCTTTGGCGACCGCCTTGCCGTGGTGTGCGGGGTCGACGACCTGATACTGGAAAGCGCCGCACTGGGCGTGACCGCCTGGGTCTCCGGCATGGCGAACGCCGTCCCCAAGGCATCGGTCGACTTGCTGCGCCTGGCTGCCGAAGAGGATTTCGTCCGCGCGCGCAAGCTGTACGCCGCCCTGACTCCGCTGTTCCACCTGGATACGGTGGTCAAGCTCGTGCAGCACATCAAGCTGGCCGAACATCTGATCACCGGCAGCGCCGAAACGGTGAAGCCGCCCCGCCTTGACTTGGCCGGCGCGGAGCGCGAGCGCACCATCGCCATCACCAAGCAGACGCTCGCGGACCTGTCCGCCCTGGGCTATTGATTCCGGAGCCGCCATCATGCGACACATCCGCCTGTCCGCGCTGCTCGTCAGCGCCCTGTCCGTCTTGCCCGCCGCCCACGCGGCCGATTATCCCGCGCGTTCCATGGAGCTGGTGGTCGCCTACCAGCCCGGCGGCGGCAGCGATAACACCGCCCGCGCCATTGCGGAAGCCGCCCGCCCCCCGCTTCTGGCGCAGCCCACCGTCGTGATCAACAAGCCGGGCGCCAGCGGCTCCATCGGCTGGGCGTACGTTGCCAACGCCCAGCCCGACGGCTACCGGCTGGTGCTGATGACCCCTGAAATGCTAGTGGTGCCGCTGATGGGCATCGGCAAGACCACGGTCGGCGATTTTCAGCCTATCGCCCGCTTCACGGACGATCCCTCGTCGGTCACCGTGCGCGCCGACGCGCCGTGGAAAACGGTAGAGGAATTCCTGGCGGACGCGAAGAAGAATCCCGAGCGCATCGCGGTGTCCAATGCCGGCATCGGCACGGTCCCGCACATGGCGGCGGCGGCGTTGGGCGAGCAAGCCGGCGTGCAATTCGTGCATGTGCCCTACCAGGGATCGGCGCCCGCCATCATGGGCCTGCTGGCGGGCGACGTGCAGGCCACCACGGTGGCCTACGCCGAACTCCAGCAACACGTCGAAACCGGCAAGCTGCGCACGCTTGCGGTGATGGCGCCGCAGCGCCTGGAGAACCTGCCCGCCGTCCCCACGATGAAGGAGCTGGGCGCGGACCTGCAGTTCAGCGTGTGGCGTGGCATCGGGCTGCCCAAGGCGGCCCCCGCCGATGCCGTGGAGAAATGGCGGGCCGCTGCCCGCCACGTGGCGCAATCCAAGGACTTCCAGACGCTCATGCGCAAGCAGAACCTGACGCCCTCGTACGCCGACCAGCCGCAATTCACCGCGGACGTGGCGCGCCAGGAGCAGGCGTTCCAGACGCTGGTGCCCAAGCTCAATCTGAAGCCCTGAGCGCAACGGGGCGGCGGCCCGCGATTTGCCAGCCCGCCGCCCCGCGTTTACGCGCATCCGCGTGGCGCCGCGCGATCACATCGGGCGGCGCCACCCTGCAAACGGCCCTACTCCACCGACGCGCCCGACTTCTTCACGACTTCCGCCCAGCGCGGGATTTCCGTGGCCATCAGGTCGCGCAGTTGCTCGGGCGTGCTGCCAACCAGCTCCATGCCCATCGTCTTGCCCAGCTTTTCCTGCACGTCCGGTTCCTTCACGATGAGGGCGATCTCGGCCGCCAGCTTGTCGAGGATGGGCTTGGGCGTGCCCTTGGGCGCATAGACCGCCTGCCACGACGCCATCTGGAAGCCCGGCACGCCGGCCTCCTGCATGGTGGGGACATCGGGCGCGAGCGCGATGCGGTCCTTGGTGGTCACGGCCAGCAGCTTGAGCTTGCCGGTCTGCAGCAGCGGCAGCGCCGCCGTCATCTGGTCGAACATGAACGTCACCGCGCCGGAGGACACGTCCACCATGGCGGGCGGCGTGCCCTTGTACGGCACGTGGGTCAGCGGCACGCCGATCATGCCGGAGAACAGTTCACCGGCCAGGTGCGTGGAGGTGCCCGCGCCCGACGATGCGAACGTGCGCTTGGTCGGGTCGCGCTTGAGCAGCGCGATCAGCTCCGCCACCGAATTCACGCCCAGGTTGGGATCCACCAGCAGCACGTTGGGCAGGAAGGCGATCAACGACACGGGTTCGAAATCCTTGACCGGGTCGTACTTCAGGTTTTTGTACAGGCTGGCGTTGATGGCATGGGTGCTGATCGTGCCGCCGAACAGGGTGTAGCCATCGGGCGCGGCCTTGGCGACGTAGGTCGCGCCGATGCCGCCCGCGGCGCCGGGCTTGTTTTCCACGATGACGTTCTGGTGCAGGCGGTCGGCCAGCTTCTGGGCCAGCACCCGGCCCACCACGTCGGTCGAGCCGCCCACGGTGAACGGCACCACATAGGAAATGGGCTTTTGCGCGGGCCAGTCGGCGGCGCTGGCGGGCAAGGCCGCCGTGCCGAGGACGGCGCCTGCCAAGAGCGCGGCAAGCGCGCCGCGTCGTTGCGTGTTCATGATTGTCTCCTGCCTTGTTTTATAGGTCTGTGTGGGTGCCGGCGGCGCCGGCGGCAAGGCTCAGCGGCCTTGTTCTTTGCGCCAGGCGGCGAATTTGTCCTTGGTGCCGGGGTCGGTCGGCGGATACAGGCCCAGGATGGAAGCGCCCTGCTGCACCTGACTGGTGACGAAGTCTTCAAAGGCGGTCATTTCCACGGCCTCGATCGAGATCTCGTCGGCCAGGTGGGCCGGGATGACGACCACGCCCTCGCGGTCGCCGACGACGATGTCTCCGGGCCACACCGCCACGTCGCCGCAGCCGATGGGCGCGTTGATGTCCAGGGCCTGATGCAGGGTCAGGTTGGTGGGCGCGGAGGGACGCTGGTGATAGGCGGCGAAGCCGAGTTCGGCGATTTCAGGGGAATCGCGAAACCCGCCGTCCGTGACCACGCCCGCCACGCCGCGCTTCATCAGGCGCGTGATCAGGATGGAGCCGGCTGACGCGGCGCGCGCGTCCTTGCGGCTGTCCATCACCAGCACCGCGCCCTCGGGGCAGGTTTCGACCGCGACGCGCTGGGGATGCGAGCGGTCTTCGAACACTTTGATGGTGTTCAGGTCTTCACGCGCGGGGATGTAGCGCAGGGTGAAGGCGGGGCCGACCATGTTCGGCAGGTTGGCGTTCAGCGGACGCACGTCCTGGATGAACTGGTTGCGCAGGCCGCGCTTGAACAAGGCGGTGCACAGGGTGGCGGTGCTGATGCCGGCCAGCCGGGCGCGGGTTTCGGGATTCATTTGGGACACGATGGCTCCGGGGTCTGAAAACGGGGAATGCGGGAAGGCAGGCCAGGCCCGCGCTCAGAAGATCTCGGGTTCGGACACGGGCGCGCCGAAGCCGGTTTCAAGAAAGTCGAAGTCGCAGCCGTCGTTGGCCTGCAGGATGTGCTTGGAATACATCCAGCCATAGCCGCGCTCGTAACGCTTGGGCGGCGGCGTCCAGGCGGCGCGGCGCGCGGTCAGTTCTTCGTCGCTGACGTTCAGGTTGATGCTGCGGGCCGGCACGTCCACGGTAATCATGTCGCCCGTCTTCACCAGCGCCAGCGGGCCGCCGATGTAGCTTTCGGGCGCCACGTGCAGGATGCAGGCGCCATAGCTGGTGCCGCTCATGCGGGCGTCCGACAGCCGCAGCATGTCGCGCACGCCCTGCTTGACCAGTTTGGTCGGGATGGGCAGCATGCCCCACTCCGGCATGCCCGGGCCGCCCTGCGGGCCGGCGTTGCGCAGGATCATGATGTGATCGGCGGTGACGTCCAGGTTTTCGTCGTCGACCGCGGCTTTCATGCTGGGGTAGTCGTCGAACACCAGGGCCGGGCCGGTGTGGCGCAGATACTGCGGCGCGCAGGCGCTGGGCTTGATCACGCAGCCGTCGGGCGCGATATTGCCGCGCAGCACGGCCAGCGCGCCCTCGTCGTAGATGGCGGTGTCCAGCTTGCGGATCACGTCGTCGTTGTAGACCTCGGCGCCCGCGATGTTTTCGCCCAGCGTCTTGCCGGTGACGGTCATGGCGGACGGGTCCAGGTGGTCTTGCAGGCGCGTCATCAGCGCGGGCAGGCCGCCCGCGTAATAGAAATCTTCCATCAGGTAGGTGTCGCCGCTGGGCCGGATGTTGGCGATGACGGGCACCTTGCGGCTGGCGGCGTCGAAGTCGTCCAGGCTGACCGCGCAGCCGGCGCGCCGCGACATGGCGACCAGGTGGACGATGGCATTGGTGGAACAGCCCATGGCCATGGCCACGTTGATGGCGTTCTTGAACGACGCAAGGGTCAGGATACGCTGGGGCGTCAGGTCTTCCCAGACCATCTCCACCACGCGCCGGCCGCATTCGGCGGACATGCGCATGTGGTTGACGTCCGCCGCCGGAATCGACGAGGCGCCCGGCAGGGTCATGCCGATGGCCTCGGCAATCGCGGTCATGGTGCTGGCGGTGCCCATGGTCATGCAGGTGCCGTAGCTGCGGGCGATGCCGCCCTCGACTTCGGTCCATTGTTCCTGGGTGATCTTGCCGGCGCGGCGCTCGTCCCAGAGCTTCCAGGCGTCCGAGCCGGACCCCAGGATCTTGCCCTTCCAGTTGCCGCGCAGCATGGGGCCGGCGGGCACATACACACAGGGCAGGCCCGCGCTGATGGCGCCCATGATGAGGCCCGGCGTGGTCTTGTCGCAGCCGCCCATGAGCACGGCGCCGTCCACCGGGTGGCTGCGCAGCAGCTCCTCGGTTTCCATGGCCAGGAAGTTGCGGTACAGCATGGTGGTGGGCTTCACGAAGGATTCCGACACCGAAATGGCCGGCAGCTCTACCGGGAAGCCGCCCGCCTGGAACACACCGCGCTTCACGTCTTCGACGCGCTGCTTGAAATGGCTGTGACAGGGATTCAGGTCGGACCAGGTATTGATGATGGCGATGATGGGGCGGTTGGCCCAGTCGTCGGGGCCATAACCCATTTGCATCATGCGGGACCGGTGGCCGAAGGAACGCAGGTCGTCCTTGGCCATCCAGGCGGCGCTGCGCAGGCTTTCGTAGGAGCGTTTCATAGGGGATGCGGCAAAAGCGTGGTGACGGTCAGGCCATTTAAACACTAATACATTAGTGCGTCAGCTAGGTAAAAACCCGCTACACTGCGGTTTTCGCTTACGCCCGTCCTGCAAGGGACTTCACTAGACGACCTGATGCAAAGCCAAAAGCTCAGATTGGACCGGTCCCGCCACGCGGCGCCTCAGGTCTTCGAAGACCTGCGCGAACAGATCGTTTCGCTGGAACTCGCGCCCGGCGCGCCGCTGTCGCGCGTCACGCTGGCGCAAGCCTATGGCCTGAGCCAGACGCCCATCCGCGATGCGCTGATGCGGCTGGCCGAAGAGGCGCTGGTGGAGATCTATCCGCAGCACACCACGGTGGTCAGCCGCATCGATATCGCCGCCGCCCGTCAGGCGCATTTCCTGCGCCGCTCGCTGGAACTGGAAATCGTGCAAATGCTGGCGCAGCGGCCGGATCCCCTTCTGTTTCACCGGCTGCAGGCCAACATCGATCTGCAGCGCGCCAGCCACGCCAGGGGCGAGTACCAGCAGTTCATCGACGCCGACCAGGCATTTCACCGCAACATGCACGACGCCGCCGGCGTCACCGCCCTGTGGGAAATGGAGCAGCGCTACAGCGGCCACCTGGACCGGCTGCGCCGGCTGCACCTGCCGGAAGCGGGCAAAGCCGAACGCATCCTGGACGACCACCAGCGGCTGCTGGACGCGATCGTCGCGCAGGATCCGGCGCGGGCGCAGCAGGTGCTGCGCGAGCACCTGTCGGGCACGCTCAGCCAGGTGGCCGAGATCTGCAAGCGCTATCCGGAGTACGTGCTGGCCGACTAGCGGCCCCGCTCAATCCAGCGGATAGCGCTGGATGACGGTCTTGCCGCCGCGCTCGGCCAGCGACAGCAAGGCGTCGCCGGTCAGGTCCAGGCCCAGCAGCCCGCGCTCCTGTTCGTGCGACAACTGGAACGGGAGCCAGGTCTTTCCCTGATCCCGGGTATAGAAATAGGTCTTGGTGTACTCGCCGAACGAGAGCATGTGGTCGGCATAGGTCTTGATGACCCATGCATTGCGGCCGAACCACGCGTCCCCGATCCAGGTGGGCATGCCGCGCACCTCGGGCGACACGGATCGCTCGATCCAGGCCCGGCCCGCCTTGTCCAGTTCATAGATGGCATCGCCCGTGGTCTCGAACACGGGCTGGTCGCGCGCCACCCGCGCGTGCGGCTTCTGCGCCGGTACGGGCGGCACGGCGGGCGTGATGCGGAAGGCGGGCGACGCGCCCTCCTGGAATTCCACCTCGAATCGCCGGGTCTCGATCACCCGGTCTTTTTCCTGCGCGTCGGGCCTGACGCGCGTGCGCCAGCTCCAGCCCACGGCCCGCTTTTCGTCCAGCGGATACAAGGACCAGCCGTAGGCGAGCTGCTCCTCGCCGTACAGGCCGCGTTCCTTCCCGGCCGTTTCGGCGAAGCCACGTTCGAACGCCGCCGCGTCTGGCCAGACCTGTTCCTTCAACAGCGCCGCGGACCAGCGCCTGGCGCCGTCGCAACTGTGCAAGAGGCGCATGCCGGCCTCGCGCGGCTCCAGCGCAACGGCAAGATCCTGCGCCAGAAACACCGTGTGTTGCTGCGGGGCGCCCAGCGTCACTTCCGGGTCGTAGGTCCAGGTGGCGCCCAGGTCGTCGGAGCGCAACGTATCCCAGGCGTCCGGCTGATCGCCATCGCCCGTGCTGCGCACGGTGCCGGTCACCAGATACAGGGCCTTGCCCTGCGGTGTGCCGATCAGGGTGAGGCCCGTGTCGCCGCTGATCGAACCCAGCAGTTCAAACGCACCGGTGCCCCTGCCCCCATAGATGAGGTTGCGCGTATCGGTGGCGGCGCTGCCGGTCTGCAGCATCCGCATCGCAAGGTCATCATGGTCATGGGCAAGCACCGCGGCGGCGCCGGTGCGGGTCAGCCGCTCGCGCTGCTTCTGCGAACGTTCCATCAGGGCGGGAACCTGGGTGTCCAGCACGGGCGCGCGGCTCAGGCCCTCGACGTCCCGGGGGGTTACCAGCAATTGGCCCGTCAGCAGCTGGCGTTCGCCGAAGCGCTGCATGGACACGCGCGAATAAGAGGCCAGCGCCGGCCCGTTGAGTTCGCCGATCACCTCGCTGCGAGCGAGGGGCGCGCCCATCGGTATGATCTGATAAACGGCATAGCCAAGCACACCCGCGACAGCAATCGCAAGGCCGCTGGCAAGCAGTCTGATGTTCATCGGTCAACGCATCCTGGGCATGAACGGCAGCGCCCGCGGCCAACCGTGTTTATGGAACGGACGAAACTATAGCGCGTTGCGCCGGGTTCTCTATACTGGCGTAACGCATGCTCACGTCTCATCGGACTCCCCGAACCAGACCGGCAACACACGGAAAGCCCACCATGACCGCAAGGCACGCCCCCCGCCTCATCGCCCTGGCCCTGATCGCCGCGGCGCTTTGGGGCTCTCTGGCGCACGCCGCCGACAGCATCGTGCTCGCCGTCCCGAACTGGGTGCCCGTGGATCCGCAGGCCATGCCTGGCGTGTTCTACGACAGCAATTCGATCCAGCCCGTGTCCGAGCGTCCCCCGGTGATGGCGGCGACGGTGGCCTGGTTCTATGCGCAACCCCGCGTGTCCGAAGCCAATGGCCAACCCTATGGCTCGGTCGCCCAGCCGGTCACGCTGAACTGCAGCGCCAATACCTATACGGTCACCGAAGTCCAGCACTACGCGGGCAACGACGCCACCGGCGCGATCGTGGAATCCATTCCGGTGGCGGGCATACGCAATGCGCCCGTCACCCGCGACCCGGTGCAGCGCAGGCTGCGCGAACTGATTTGTCCGGCAAACGGACAAAGCACCCGGAAGTGATCCGGGGCAGCCTGCGCGGGACCCGCCCCTAGACCTGCGCCAGGGCCTGTTCCAGATCGGCGATCAGGTCGTCGATGTGTTCGATGCCGATGGACAGGCGCACGGTTTCTTCGCGCACGCCGGCCTTTTTCAGCTCTTCGGGATTGAGCTGGCGGTGCGTGGTGGATGCCGGGTGCGTCGCCAGCGACTTGGAGTCGCCGATATTGACCAGGCGCGTGAACAATTGAAGCGCATCCTGGAAACGCGCGCCGGCGTCGCGCCCGCCCTTCACGCCGAACGTGAACAGGCCGGGGACCTTGCCGCCCAGGTATTTCTGCGCCAGCGCGTGGTCGGGATGGTCTCGCAGGCCGGCGTAGTTGACCCATTCGACCTTGGCATGCTCGCGCAGGTAGCTGGCAACCTTGACGGCGTTTTCCACGATGCGCTCCACCCGCAGCGCCAGGGTTTCGATGCCTTGCAGGATCTGGAACGAATTGAACGGCGAGATCGCCGCGCCGGTGTTGCGCAGCGGCACGACGCGGGCGCGGCCGATGTAGGCGGCCGGGCCGAAGGCTTCTGTGTAGACCACGCCGTGGTAGCTGACATCGGGTTCGTTCAGGCGCTTGAAGCGCGCCTTGTGCTCGGCCCACGGGAACTTGCCGGAGTCGATGATGGCGCCGCCCAGGCTGGTGCCGTGGCCGCCCAGGTACTTGGTCAGCGACTGCACGACGATGTCGGCGCCGTGTTCGATGGGACGCAGCAGGTACGGCGACGGCACGGTGTTGTCGACAATCAGGGGCAGGCCGTGGCGGTGGGCCAGTTCGGCAAGCGCGGCGATGTCGGTGATGTTGCCCAGCGGGTTGCCGACCGATTCCGCGAAGATGGCCTTGGTGCGGTCGTCGATCTGCGCTTCGAAGGCGGCCAGGTCGGCCGGGTCGGCAAAGCGCGTGGTGATGCCGTATTGCGGCAGCGTGTGGGCGAACAGGTTGTAGGTGCCGCCGTACAGCGTGCTGGACGAAATGATGTTGTCGCCGGCTTCGGCGATGGTCAGGATGGCGTAGGTTACGGCCGACTGGCCCGAGGCCAGCGCCAGCGCCGCGATCCCGCCCTCCAGGGCCGCCACGCGCTGTTCCAGCACGTCGGTGGTGGGGTTCATGATGCGGGTGTAGATGTTGCCCGGCACCTTGAGGTCGAAGAGGTCCGCGCCGTGCTGCGTGTCGTCAAAGGCGTACGCCACGGTCTGGTAGATCGGCACCGCCACCGCGCGCGTGGTCGGATCGGGGCGGTAGCCGCCGTGCACGGCCACGGTTTCCAGGCGCCAGTTGGGCTTCTTCGATTCTGTCATGTGTCTCTCCAAAAGATGCGTTTTCAAAAATCCGGATCAGGCGGCGAACGCACGCGCGGCGCGCAGGATGCGTTCGATGTCTGCATGATTGTTATAGGCGCCGACCGACAGGCGCACGTAACCATACTCGACTATGCTGGCCACCACCCCGGCTTCGGCCAGATGCGCCAGCGCGGCGGCGGGATCCGCGACGCGCAGCGCCGTCGTCGTGCTGCGTGCGTCGTCACCCGGCGGCGACACCACCGGCGCGCCCTGCGCGCGCAACCCATCGCTCAGGGCCTGCGACAGCTCCAGCACCCAGGGTTCTATCCGCTCGGGCCGAGCCTGTTCGATCAGGTCCAGCGCGCCCGCCCAGCCGGCAATGCCGGGATAGTTCAGGTTGCCGCTTTCGAGCCGGCGCGCGTCGCCCGCGTCGGACACGCCCACCTGCCACTGCAGGCCGGACTTGTCCAGCGTGGTCACGCCCGACGGGCCGATATGCAAGGGGTCCAGCGCATCCAGCAGCCGGGGCGACACGTGCAGCAGGCCCACGCCCAGCGGGCCGAGCATGCCCTTGTGCGCGCCGCAGGCGAATGCATCGACGTGCCATTCGTCGACCTTAGCGCGCAAGAGCCCCGCGCCCTGGATGCCATCGACGATCAGCCAGATTCCGCGCGCCGAACAACGGCGGCCAAGCTCCGCGATATCCGTGCGCAGGCCGGTGCCGTACTGCACCCACGACACCGCGATCAGCCGGGTGCGCGCATCCACGTGCTGCCACAGGTCGTCCACCGTGTAGCGGTGCGAGCGCGCCTGCGCCACCCGCACCTGCACGCCGCGGCGGCGCAGGTTCAGCCAGGGCAAGGCGTTGGTGGGATGCTCCTGGTCATCGACGACCAGGTTGTCGCCATCCTGCCAGGCCAGACCTTGCGCAACGGTGTTCAGCCCTTCGGTGGTGTTCTTGGTGAACGCCAGCCGGCGTGCATCTCCGCCGATCAGGCGGGCCAGGCGCAAGCGCAAGGCGTCGGCATCGCGCAGCCATTGAGGCTTGTCGCTGCGGGCATGGGTGATGCCATCGAAGAAGTCCGCGACCGCGCCCGCCACGCGGGGCGACAACGGGCTGGTGTAGGCGATGTTGGCGTAGGCCTTGTCGCGCGTGATGGGAAACAACTGCCTGAATTCATCCTGCCAGCTCATGCGCAACCTTGTTCGTCAGACCATTTTGGTATGCGGGCATTCTAGGTATATGACGCGCATCTGGATAAGGCTTAGTTCTTATATTGATATGACCATATAGTCGCTCGGAAAACGCAGGCCGCCCCATAGAATTCATGCCTTTCTTGCATACAACGGATACGGGAACGGCATGCGTTTGACTCATCTAATCAAGGCCGCGGGCGTGGCCGCGGCGCTGGCGGTTGCCGGCGCGTCCCAGGCAGGCACGGTGGACATCATCAAGAAGCGCGGCGAACTCGTGTGCGGCGTCAGCCAGGGATCGGCCGGCCTGTCCATCGCCGACAAGCAAGGCCGCTGGACGGGCCTGGACGCGGACCTGTGCCGCGCGCTGGCCGCCGCCGTGCTGGGCGATCCCGAGAAAACGCGCTTCGTTCCGCTCAGTTCGCAGCAACGGTTTCCGGCGCTGCAGTCCGGCGAGATCGATGTACTCAACCGCAACACCACCATCACGTCGGGCCGCGACGCGGGCCTGGGCATCGTATCCGCCGGCATCGTGTTCTACGACGGCCAGGGCTTCCTGGTGCCGCGCAAGCTGGGCGTCAAAAGCGCCGCCGAACTGGACGGCGCGCAAGTCTGCGTGCAGCCCGGCACGGTCAACGAGCAGAACCTGGTCGACTACTTCAAGAAGAACAAGCTGAGCTACCGCCCGGTCGTCATCGAAAACCTGGTGGAACTGGAACAGGCCTTCTATGCCGGACGCTGCGACGTCTACCTGTCGGATGCGTCCACGCTGGCCGCCAGCCGCGCCGCCCGCGCCAGCCAGCCGGACGATTTCGTGATCCTGCCGGAGCGCATCAACAAGTCGCCGCTGGGCCCCTTCGTGCGGCAGGACGATCCCAACTGGACGTCCATCGTGCGCTGGACGGTCAACGCGCTGGTGGCCGCCGAGGAACTGGGCATCACGTCCCAGAACGCCGACAGCCAGGCGCAAAGCGCCGACGCGCAGGTGCGGCGCCTGCTGGGCGTGGACCCCGGCATCGGCAAGAGCTTCGGCCTGGACGAAGGCTGGGCGAAGAACGCCATCAAGGCCGTGGGCAACTACGGCGAGGTCTGGGACCGCAACCTGGGCGCGGCCACGCCGCTGAAGCTGGACCGCGGCCTGAACGCGCAGTGGAACAAGGGCGGCCTGCTGTATTCGCCGCCGTTCCAATGATCCCGGGCGCTTGAGCACGCAAGCGCTTGAGCACGGCGGGCGGGCCATCGGCCCGCCTTCTCTTTTTGCACGGTCCCCGCACCGCCCATCATGACTGCCACGACTATCCCCTTCCCCGCTTCCGGTCTCTGGCGCCGCTGGCTGCCTGCCCTGGCCTGGGCGTTGGCGCTGGGCGGCATGGCCGCTGTCCTGGTGCTGCACATCGAGTCGGTGCAGGCCGCGCGCGGCATCCAGGGCGGCTTCGGTTTCCTGTTCCAGCAGGCCGGCTTCCGCATTTCGGAAAGCCTGCTGAACGTGACGCCCGAGGACCCCTATTGGATGTCGATCGCGGCCGGGCTCGTCAATACGCTGACCGTTGCGCTGGTTGCGATTCCGCTGGCAACCGCGCTGGGCATCGCCCTGGGCCTCCTGGGGCTGTCGTCGCACCCCTTGGCGGCACGCTGCGCAGCCCTGGTCATCGCGCCGCTGCGCAACACGCCCGTGCTGCTGCAGCTTTTCGTCTGGTACGGCGTGCTGCTGCGCCTGCCGGACATGCGGCAGGCGTGGTCGCCGCTGCCGTCCGTGCTGCTGTCCAACCGGGGCCTGGCCTTGCCGGCGCTGCAGGGCTGGCTGCCGTATGCCGTCGTGGCGCTGGCCGCGCTGGCGTTGGGCTGGCGCGCCCGCCGCCGTTGGGACAATGCGGCGCTCCCTGCCGCGCTGGCAGCCGCCGCGCTGGCCTGGATCTTCCTGCCCGCGGTGCAGGTCGACCTGCCCGTCAGGCGCGGCCTTGGACTGCAAGGCGGCTGGCAGCCGAGCATTGAATTCGCGGCGCTGACGATCGGGCTGGTCGTGTTCCACGCCGCCTACATCGCCGACATCGTGCGCGCCGCCGTGCGCGCCGTGCCGGTGGGGCTGGTCGAGGCCGGCCAGGCCATGGGCCTGGCTCCGTGGAAAGTCCTGCGCCTGGTGATCGCGCCCTACGCCATGCGCGTAGCCCTGCCGCCGTATGCCAACCAGTGCCTGGCGCTGGTGAAGAACAGCACGCTGGCGATCGCCATCGGCTATCAGGAGCTGATGGCCGTCATCAACACGGCCATCACGCAAACCGGGCTGGCGCTAGAGGGAATCTCGCTGGCGGTGGCCGTCTACCTGGCGCTGGCGCTGGGATTGGGCGGAAGCCTGTCGGCATGGAATGCGCGCCACACCCGCCACGGCCCGGGCGACACGCACGGCGCGCGCCTGGGCGAGCGCCCGCTGTGGAATGCCACGGGCGCGCACGCGCGGCCATGGCGCGGGCGGCTGCTGTCGGCGGGCCTGACACTGGCGCTGGCCGTTGCCGCGTGGACGCTGCTTGACTGGGCTGTGCTGCGCGCCGTCTGGCAAGGCGATCCGGCCGCCTGCGCGCAAGCCGCGGGCGCCTGCTGGGCCGCCGTGGGCGAGAACCTGCCGCTGCTGTTGTTCGGCACCATGGCCGAGGCGGATCGCGGTCCCGCGCTGACCGCCTGCGCGGCGTTGCTGGCGGGAATCGCGTTGACGCTGGGCGCGCGGCGCGTGCCGGCCGGCGTGCGCGCGGCAGGGCTGGCCGCGCTGCTGGCCATTGCCGCCGGCGCCCTGACCGGCTGGCCGTGGGGCGGCGCCCTGATCGGCCCGCAGCGCTGGGGCGGGCTGCTGGTCACGCTGATACTGGCGATCGCCGCGCTGGCGGCCGCCGTGCCGTTGGCCTTCGGGCTGGCCCTGCTGCGCCGCTCCGGCAGCCGCGCCGGATCGCTGGCCGCGGCCGGCCTGATCGAAGCGGTGCGCGGCGTGCCGCTGGTGACGCAACTACTGTTCGCGTCGTTCGTGCTACCCATGCTGCTGGGCGGCGGGGTATCCAAATTCAGCATGGCGCTGGCTGCGCTGACGCTGCACACCGCGTGCCTGCTGGCCGAAGTGCTGCGCGGCGCGCTGCAAGCGATTCCCCCTGGCCAGATGATGGCGGCGCGCGCGCTGGGCATGCGCCCCGCCGCCGCCTACGCGTCCGTCATCTGGCCGCAGGCCCGCCGCATCGCCGCGCCGGCCGCCCTGGGCGTGTTCGTGGGCGCGGTCAAGGACACCTCGCTGGTCAGCATCATCGGCGTGTTCGACGTGCTGGGCGCGGCCAAGGCGGTGGTGGCCGGCACCGCCTGGCGGCCCTACCATGTGGAGGTCTATCTGGCCGTGGCGCTGCTGTACTTCGCGGCCAGCCTGGCCTTGTCGCGCGTGGCGCGCAGGATGGAAAGCCGCGGCGGCGGACGCGCCTAGCGCGCCGCCGGCGAAAGGCCGTTGCCTATCCGCCCGCGCCGCTCATCCGCTGCAGCCACGCCGGCCGGGGCGACGCGTCCAGCCAGTTCTTCACGATCAGCCCCAGCTCGGTATCGCCGGATATGCGCAGGCGGCGCTGGAAGAACAAGGTGTCGGCATCGGTCTCGGCGCGCATCAGCGCCAGGAACTCGGCCAGCTTGGCGCCCAGTTCCAGCTCGGCGGGGCCACGGTTCCAGGCCGGGCGAAACGCCCCGTCCCGCACGACAAAGCTGCTGCGCAGTCCCAGATCCTCTACCGTGATGGCGAAGCTGCGCCCCTCCAGTTCAGCGGGGGGCTCCAGCCACTTGAGCCGGCGCGCCAGCTCCAGTCCCGCCACGAAGTGCAAGGACACCAGCGGCGCCGGTACGCGCCGGCCCACCTTGGCGACCAGCGAGGGCAGATTCAGCGCGGCGCTCATGCGGCGGCCTCCTGCAGGCCGATGCCTGCCTGCCCGTAGTAGTAGCCGTTGCAGCGGCCGATGCCGTCGGGTGGCGACACGGCCAGCGGCTTGCCGCCGCGCCGCGTGGCGTCCAGCGCGGCAATGGCTTCCAGCGTGCCCGCCGATTGAGGGCTGACGCGCAGCACCTCCACGCCCATGCCCGCCAGTTCCGGCGCCTCGGCCAGCAGGTCCAGACAGGCCGCGGACTGCACCTGGATACCGTTGATGCCCAGGAACTCGCGCGATTCACGCGTACGCATGTCCAGCCCGTCCGGATGTTCGATGCAGCGGAACCCGCAATCGTCTTTCTTCAGGCGGAAATGCCGCGCCGTGAAGCAGCGTGCCGAAAACGCCAGCGCCATCCTGCCCCACACCATGACCTCGGCCTGCATGCCGGCCGGGCGTTCGCGCAGCAGGCGCGCAAGGGTCGTGCCGTCCATTTCCAGCGGTGCGACGAAGCGCGCGGCCCCGCGGCTCGCCAGCCAGGCCAGCGTGCCGCCGTGATAGGCGTTGACGTGCGGTCCGGCCACGAACGCGCGGCCGCTCAAATGGCGCACCGCGCCAAGTTCGCCCGCCTCGACCATGAAATCCTGCTGCTCGCACAGCTTCTTCAGTGCGCTGGCCTCGGCGCCGGTTTCGATCAGGGTGCGGCCCGACAGCACGACGGTCTTGCCCATGGCCCGCAGATCGCGGGCCAGTTCCAGCCAATCCTCGGCGCGCAGTTCGTGCCGGCGGCTGCAGACCGTTTCGCCCACGTAGATGATGTCCGCCGGGCTCTCCGCCAGGGCGGCGTAGAAGTCCATCGTGCGCTGGCGCGGCCAGTAATAGAGCAAGGGGCCGACTGAAATCTGGAATGGGATGGGGTTCATTTCCATGGACGTTCGAAAGCGCCTTGAGTGACTTGGGAACCCTCGGCATGGCGCGCCAGCATGGCGTTCCATTCGGGGCGCGGAGAGAAGCGCGCGGCGTCCGCGTGCGCGCTGTCCAGCGCGGCGCGCAAGGTGGACACCACCTGGGTGACGTAGGCCGGGCTGCGCTGGCGTCCTTCGATCTTGATGGCGGACACGCCCATTTGCGCCAGGCGCGGCAACAGGCCGATGGCGTTCAGGCTGGTGGGTTCCTCCAGCGCGTGGTCCGCCTGCCCGTCCACTTCGAAGCGGCCCTTACACAGCGTCGGATACGCGGCGGGCTCGCCGGGCTCGTAGCGGTCGATCAAAATTCCCGAAAGCCGCGCGTCCATGCGGCCGTCCTCTTCGACCCAGCGCACCGCGTGCGCGGGCGAACAGACGCCCTTGTTGTTGGGGGAATCGCCGGTGGCGTACGAGGACAGCAGGCAACGCCCTTCGGCCATGACGCACAGGCTGCCGAAGCCGAACACCTCGACCTCGACGCTGACGTTGCCGCAGATGCGGGCGACCTCGGCCAGCGTCAGCACGCGGGGCAGCACCACGCGGCGGATGCCGAACTGTTCCTTCATCAGTTCGATGGCGTCGGCGTGGGTGGCGGAACCCTGCACGGACAAGTGCAAGCGCAGATCGGGGTAGCGGTCGCTGGCGTAGGCCAGCAGGCCCGGGTCCGCCATGATGACGGCGTCAGCGCCCAGGTCGTGCGCGGCGTCGACCGCGGCGCGCCATTCCTGCACCCTGCCCGCCTGCACGAAGGTGTTGATCGCGAACAGCACATGGCGGTTGCGCTGGTGCGCGAGTTCGACGCCTGCGCGGATGTCCGCTTCGGTGAAATTGAGCCCGGCGAAATTGCGGGCGTTCGTGGCGTTCTTGAGCCCGAGATAGACGGTGTCGGCGCCCGCCTCTATCGCTGCTTTCAAGGCGGCAAGGCTGCCGGCCGGGGCCACGAGCTCCATGGGAGAGGTTCGATTTTCCATGACGGCCAGTCTAGGGGCCGGCCGGCCTCGGGGCCTTGTCGAAGATCAAACTGCGCGGGGCGCGCGCGTTTGACCGGTCAGCGATCCGCGCCTGGCTGTTGCGCTAGCGCCATGGCGAATCTGCCCTCGCCGACCGACCAGTCCGAGTAATCGTTCTCATGCATGAAGATGAACACGTCCTTGGGCGCCACCCCGGCATTCGATTCAAGGTTGCGCGCAAGGCTGGCATAGAGTTCTCGCTTCATGGCGTCGCTGCGCCCGCGCCGCAGCGTGATCTCGACCACCACCACGCGATCCGAGCGGGCGATGCCATTGAATGTCCGGCTGCACCAGAATTGCGACGATTCATACTCGGCCACCATATTGAAGAGTTCATCCTCCGGCATCCCGATGCTCTCCACCAACGCTCGATGGATGCCATCGACGATGCCCTGCCGCTGTTGCTGGCTGGTGTCTTTATGCACGCTGGTCCGGATGAAAGGCATGTGATTTTTCCTCGACATTGAAATTCATGGCTTAATCGGTGATGTGCATTTTGCCGGCTTGATATACCCAGAGGAATCGATATTTCCTGCTTTCCTATTTGCCTAAAACTCACATATGAAACGACATCTCCCGCCATTGAACGCGTTGCGTGCCTTCGAGGCCGCCGCGCGGCTGGGCAGGATGACGGCCGCCGCCGATGAGCTGGCCGTTACGCCGGGCGCAATCAGCCGCCAGGTCCTGCTGCTTGAATCAAGAATGGGAGTTCGGCTGTTCGAGGGGTCCAAGAGCAAGCCTCAATTGACCGCCGCGGGACAGATATTGCTTCCCGCCCTGTCTTCGGCTCTGGATCAGATCGAAGCCGCCGTGCGCGCCGTAAGTGACATAGACCATGGAACGCTGGACGTTTCATGTTTCAGCACCTTCACGGTCAAATGGTTGATTCCACGCCTGTACCATTTCAACGCGCTGCATCCCGACATCGAAGTCAGGCTCAGCGCGGCCGAGCGGTCCGCCGATATCGACCGCGAGCGCTACGACCTGGTCATCGCGGTCGATGAAGCGACGCACGCGGACCACGCCGAGACGCTGCCGCTATTCCCCGAATGGCTGGGCCTGGTGCTGGCGCCGTCGCTGGCGGTGCGCATCAAGCTGCGAAAACCGGCGGATGTGGCCCGCAAACCGCTGCTGCATACGAAAACCCGCTCGAACGCTTGGGAGATGTGGAGCAATTCCGTTGGGTACAGCCTCCCCCACGCGCCCGGTCCGGAGTTTGAGCACTATTACTTCACGATCGAGGCTGCGATCGGAGGCCTGGGAATCTGCGTTGCGCCCTGGCACCTGGTCATCGACGATATCCGGAACGGCCGTCTGATCGCGCCCCTTGGATTCCAGCCCAGCGGATACCAGTATGTGGCCAAACGGCTGCGCCATCCCAACAAGCGCTTGGATGAATTCTGCGCCTGGCTGCTGCGTCAGGCGCAGGAGACGCCGTCACCGCAGGACCGCATCGATTGGTCCACGGGCGTGGGCAGAACCGGCATGCGGTCCAGCCCGCCCTGAAAACGCAGGGCCGGCGTCCGGCATTCCAGGACGCCGCGCGGGAAGCGCCGCCCTATTCCTCGGTGTACAGCCCGCGCTCCACCGCATACACGGCGACCTGCACCCGGCTGGTCAGGTTCAGTTTCTTCAGCACGTTCTGCACATGGATCTTGACCGTGCTTTCGCTGACGTCCAGTTCCCGGGCGATGACCTTGTTGCTGGCGCCGCGCGCCAGCCATTGCACGATCTGGGTCTCTCTTGCGGTCAGGCGGTGGCGTTCGGCGCTGCCGGGCGGCTGCGGGGCCTGGTTGGCCTGCCCGCGGAACTGTTCCACCAGCTTGGCCGTCATGCTGTCGGCGATCACGGCCTCGCCACCGGCCGCGCGGCGGATGGCGGAGACCAGGGCGTCGGCGTCGATGTTCTTCACCAGATAGCCTCGGGCGCCGTCGCGCAGCGCCTGGCCGAGTTCGTCGGCTTCTTCCGACACCGTCAGGATGATGACCGCGCAGGACGGCAGGTCCTGGGTCAGCAGCTGCAGCGTTTCCAGCCCGGACAGCCCCGGCAGGTTCAGGTCCAGCAGCACCACGTCGGGCTTGAGTTCCTTGGCGCGCTTCAGGCCTTCGACCCCGTCGCCCGCCTCGGCCACGACCTCGAAGTCGGGCTGGCGCTGCAGCAGCAGGCGGACCCCTGATCGGAACAGGGTGTGGTCGTCGACGAGCAGGATACGGATGGGCATGATGTGAAAAATGTCAGGCGGCCTGGCGTTCGCTGCCGGGCAGGGTCAGGGCGACGCGGGTGCCGGCGCCGGGCTGCGATTCGAGTTTGATCAGGGCGTGCATGCGGGCCGCGCGTTCCCGCATGATGTGCAGTCCCACATGGGACTCGCCGCGTTCAGCGACGTCGGCCGGGTCGTAGCCCTGGCCGTTGTCGGCGATCAACAGCGTGAAGTCGCGGTCGTTGGCCACCGCGATGCGCACGCGGCTGGCCTCGGAATGCTTGCGCACATTGGACAGCGCCTCTTGCAGGATGAACAGCACCTGCAGTTGCTGCTCGGGCGGCAGCGGCGCGCCCTCGCCCTGGCTGAACTGCAGATCGGTATCGATGCTGGTCTGGCGGCGGAACCGGGCCACGGTGTCTTCGATGGCGGCTTGCAGGTCGCCCTGGGACAGCTTGCTGCGGAAGTTGGTCAGCAGCTCGCGCACATCCTGGTAGCTTTCATCCACGCCCGTGCGCAGGAGCGGCAGGATCTCGCTGATCTCGTCTTCGTCGCCGCGCTTGATCGCGGCGTCGAGCATCTGCAATTGCAGATTCAGGAAGTTCAGCCCTTGCGCCAGGCTGTCGTGCAGGCCCTGGGCCACCAGGCCCCGCTCCTGCACCACGGCAAGCTGCCGGGCCTGCGCGCTCAGGCGCCGGTTGTCCAGCGCCACGCCCAGATGCTGGCCCAGCGTTTCCAGCAGCTGCGAATCCGACGCCAGCAGGCGGCGCTGGCGCCGGAAATGCAGGGAATAAGAGCCCAGGACCTCGTCACGGGTGACGATGCGGAACACCGCCACGCTGGCAAAGCCTTCGCGCTGGCAGCTCAGATCCATTTCCGGCGGCGTCTGGCGGAAGTCCTGGATGACGATGACCCCCGCCTGGCGGGTGGCGACGCCGCAATAGCAGTCGTCCACCTTCATGCAGTGCTCGGCTTCGACGAGTTCGTCGGACAGCCCCACCGACACCACCAGGTTGAGCTTTTCGTTGTTGGGATCGAGCGCGCGGATGCTGCCGGCGTCGGCATCGAACTGCAGCATGACGCGGCGCAGGAAGCCGTCGCACATCGCCTCGATCTCGTTGGGCTGGTTCAGGAAGGCCGCCATGTCGTACAGCGCCCCGATGTCGCGGTTCTGCGCGGCCAACTGGGCGGTCTTGAGCTCCACCCGCTGCTCCAGGCTGGTGTACAGGTCTTGCAGCTCATCCGCCATGCGGTTGTAGCCCCGCGCCAGCACGCCGAACTCGTCCTTGCTTTCCACCGGCAGCCGGGTGCTGAACTCGCGGTCGGCCATGCGCTGCAGGCCGTCGCGCAGGCGCAGGACCGGCGAAATGATCCACAGATACAGCAGGTAGATCATCGCGAGCGTGCCCGCGCTGGCGATGGCGGCAAGCACGCCCTGCGACAGGCGCAGCGACGTCGTCTTGCCGGCATTGTCCTGTTCGATCATGCGCACCAGCGTGTCCGCCTTGGCGACAAAGTCCGGCAGGGTTTCCAGGTAGGTGGCGGCATCGGGTTGCGTGAGCGCGCGCAGCGCCGCCGGCTTCATGATGTCGCGCCAGTAGGCGGACACGTCGTGCCATTGGGCGCGGATGGCCTCGTCGTTGGGGATGAACAGCGGACGGGCCGGATTGCCGCGCGCCAGGCGCGCGATGGTCTCGTCCAGGATCATGATCTGCTCGTTGGTGCGGACCTCGCGCCCCGCCTGCGGCCGCATCAGTTCCACCGCCACCCGGTTGGCCCGCATGCGCAGGCTGCCGGTGTCGTTGATGGCCGCGCCCGCGCCTTCGAGCTGCCAGGACAGCCAGAGCGTCCAGCTCACCATGGCCAGCACCACCACCAGCGCCAGCAGCGAACTGGCCACGATGCGGGTGGACAGGCGGTGCCTGGGCGACGGCAGTCCGTCGGGGTCGGCGGTGGAATCGGTGGACGTCATCAATCTCGGGGCTTGGCGGGCATATCGGGTATCAGTGTAGTCGGTTCCCGCCGGCATCCCGCCGCCGGCGCCCTGCGCGCCCAGGCGCGCGCGTTCAGCCCAGCCCAAGGCTGCGGCACACAAATTCCACGACCTGCGCGGGGTCGTTCAGCGGCAGGCATGGCACGCCAGCATCCAGCGGCGCGTCGGTCACGACCGCCAGAAAACCGCCGTCCTCGGCGTGCAGCGGCGGTTTGCCCAGCGCCGGGCGGTAGACCTCGATGCGCGGAATCGCGGCCTGCTTGAAGCCTTCGACCAGCACCAGGTCGGCCGGCGTCAGGCGGGCGAGCTGCGCATCGAGCGAGGGCTCGGGCGCATCGCGCAGTTCGTGCACGATCGCATAGCGGTAAGGCGACGCCACCATCACTTCCTGAGCCCCCGCAAGGCGGAAGCGCGCGCTGTCCTTGCCGGGCGGCTCCATCTGGAAGTCATGGTGGCTGTGCTTGATGACGTTGACCCGCAGGCCGCGCGCGCCCAGCAGCGGCAGCATCGCCTCGATCAGGGTGGTTTTGCCGCTGCCGGAGCGGCCGGCGATACCGAATACTGGGGTCATATGAGGGCTTGTTCCGTCAGCAAGGGACACACGATGGGCAAAAAAGTGTCCGCCCGCGGCGAGTATGCCAGCAAAGCGCCCGCCACCAGGTCGAAGTACCAGCCGTGCAGGGTCAGGCCTCCCGCCTCGACCGCCCGCCGGACAAACGGCAGGTCTTCCAGGTTGCGCAGCGAGATCAGGATGGATGCCTGCTCGCAGGCGCGGCGGCGCTCGGCGTCCGACGCTGCCGGCATCTGCCGCAGCACGCGTTCGCGCGCCGGTTCGGCGATGTCCATCCAGCGCTCCAGGTAATCGGTTTCGCCGTCGCCGCGGATGCGCCGTTCCATCAGCGCCCGGATGCCGCCGCACTGCGCATGGCCCAGCACGATGATGCGGCTGACCTGAAGCTGCTCGACCGCGAACTGGATCGCGGCCAGCACGCCCTGCAGGCCCCGGTCCTTGCTGGCCGGCGGCACCAGATTCGCCACATTGCGCACGGTGAAGATATCGCCGGGGTCGCAACCCAGCAGCATGGCGGGATCCACCCGCGAATCGCAGCAGCCGATCAGCAAGGTGCTGGGATGCTGCCCGTCGCGCAGGTTGCGGTACAGGGACGGCGCGTCCTCGTAATACTGCTGCTGAAAGCGCTGGAAGCCGTCGATAAGGCGTTCGATGTCGCCCATGTCAGCCTCCCGTCTGCGCCATGAAGCGCACAATGCGTTCCGGGCGGCTGACAAAATCATGGCGTTCCGGCTTGGCGGCGATGCCCGCAAGAATCGCCTGTGTCAGGTCGGCGTCGCTGGCCCCGGCGCGCAGCAGGCGGCCCAGCGGCACCTGGTCTTCCTGGCCCAGGCACAGGTACAGGGTGCCGTCCACCCCCAGCCTGACGCGGTTGCAGCTTGCACAGAAGTGGCGCGACATCGGGGTGATCACGCCCAGCACCGGCGCGCCGTGGCCGGCGGTCCAGTAGCGGGCCGGGCCGTTGCCCGTCCCCGCCAAGGCGGGCAGCAGGCCGGCCTCGGCCGCCAGCCGCGCGCCCATGGCGTTCAGGTCGGTATGCGAAAAGCCCCGGCCGCATTCGCCCATGGGCATGGGTTCGATCAGCCGCAGCACGAAGCCCTGCTCCACCGCGTAGGACAGCAGGCGCCGGACCTCGGCCTCGGGCGTGGCGGCATGCACCACGCTGTTGAGCTTGATCGGCGCGAAGCCGGCCTGCCGGGCGGCGGCCAACCCGGCCAGCACGGCGTCCAGGCAGTCGCGCCCGGTGATCTGGCTGAACGCCGCGGCGTCCAGCGTGTCCAGGCTGATGTTCAGGCGGCTGACGCCCGCCGCGCGCAGCGCTTGCGCATGGCGGACAAGTTGCGTCGCGTTGGTGGACACGGACAGGTCGCGCAGGCCGCGCATGGCGGCGATGGCGCCTGCCAGCCCGCTCACGCCACGCCGCAGCAGTGGCTCGCCGCCCGTGAGCCTGACCTTGCTGACGCCCAGGCCCACGAACAGCCCGACCAGCCGGGCCATTTCGTCATGGCTCATCCAGTTGGCCGGGGTTTCGAAGCCCTTGAAATCCTTGGGCAGGCAATAGCTGCAACGCAGGTCGCAGCGGTCCGTGACGGACACGCGCAGGTAATCGATGCGGCGCCCGAAACCGTCCTTCAGTGGTCCCGCAGCCGGCTCGTCCATCATGCGGCGCTCCCGCCGAAGACGCGCTCCGGCTCGCCGTCGTCCAGGTCGATGCCCTGGATGTCGGCGCGGCCGACCAGCAGCTTGGTGTACTGGCGCCACGCGGTGTCGCGGCTGACGGACGACAGCGCCATGGCGATCTGCTGCGCCACCTGCTCGTAGGGCAGCAGGCGGCCTTCGATGCGGCGCGTGACCCGCACGATGTGCAGGCCGTGGCGCGTCTGCAGCAACTGGGGCAGCAGGCCGCCCGAGGGCAACGCGAACACGGCGCGCTCGAATTCCGGCACGGTGTCGCCCCGGCCAAGCTGGCCCAGGCTGCCGCCCACGGCGGCCGACGGGCAGTTGGACTGTTCGCGCGCCACCTCGGCAAAGCGCGACGGGTCCGCCAGCAGCTCGGCCAGCACGACGTTGGCATGGGCCCGCAGCATGTCCAGGTTCACGCCCGGCGTGACCTGGAACAGGATGTGGTCCGCCTCGATCAGTTCACCCACCATGAAGCGCTGCGGGTGCATCTGATAGAAGCGGCGGCAGGCCGGCTCGTCGGCCTGCGGCGCGGGCGCCTCGCGGCCCAGCAAGGCGCCGATGGCGCCCTCCTCGTCCTCGGCGTCCAGGCCCTTGCGGCGGGCCTCGTCCAGCAGCACCCGGCGCAGCACCAGCGCCGTGATGGCGTGGCGCATGGGGTTGCTGGCCTGCGCATGCAGGGGCAATTCACGTTCCAGATCCGCGTCGCTCAGTTCGACGCCATTGACGATGACAGGCATGTTCGGCTCCAGGGGTCGAAGAATCAGCGCGGACGGACAAGCTGCCAGGCGCGGCCCAGATAGCCGACCGACGCGAAGCCGCTCCAGACGTGGACCAGCCGCGTGAACGGGAAGATCACGAAGAGCGTCAGGCCCATGAACAGGTGCGCCTTGAACAGCAGCGGCACGCCGGCGATATGGCTGGCGGCGTCGCCCTGGAAGGTGACGATGTGCTGCGCCCAGGTCATCAGGCGCACCATCATCTCGCCGTCCATGTGGCCGGCCGACAGCACGATGGTGGACAGGCCCAGCAGCAAGGTGACCAGGATCCACAGCAGCAGCAGCTTGTCGCCGGGGCGCGTGGCGCGGGCGATGCGCGGATCGCTCAGGCGGCGGTGGATCAGGATCAGCAGGCCGATCAGGCACAGGCCGCCCATGACGCCGCCGGCCACCATGGCGACCGTCTGCTTCAGGGTGTGCGACACGCCCAGCGTGTCCCACACGATGACCGGCGTGAGCAGCCCGGCCAGATGGCCGAAGAACAGGCCCAGGATGCCGATGTGGAACAGGATATTGCCCAGCCGAAGCTGGCCGCGATGCAGCAGTTGCGAGCTGTCGGTCTTCCAGGTGTATTGCTCGCGCTCAAAGCGCGCCAGGCTGCCCAGCAGGAAAACCGTCAGCGCGATGTAGGGATAGATGCCGAAAAGAAACTGATTCAGGGAGTTCATGATGCGTCGTCCTGAGCATTAATGGGTCGCGGGCGCACGGGGATAGAAGCGCACGGTCTGCGCCCCGTCTCCCGAGAATGGCCGCAGCAGCGGTTCCACGCCGTCCTGACCGATGCCGAAGGTTTCCATCGCTTCGTCCATGTCTCGCACCGGGGCGTCGGTCTGTTCGCGCGGAATCACGCGGGACTGGGCGCGCAGCACCGCGAAGATGCAGGCGTAGGGGCTTTCGCCCTTCGCCAGGCGCGAGCCGATGGCGGCCAGCACATGGATGGCCTCGTCCAGCAGTTCCTGGGCCTGATCGGGGTCGATGACCCCCAGGAACTCCAGGAACAGCGGCACGTGGTCCGGCAGTTCCGAGACGACGGGTTCAAAGCCCTGCTCGCGATAGGTTTCCAGCAGGTCCACCATGGCCTGGCCGCGGTCGCGGCTTTCGCCGTGCACGTGTTCGAACAGGTGCAGCGAATGCGCGCGGTTGCGGTCAAACGTGGCGACGTAGTTTTCCTGCAGGGGAATCAGGTCGTTCGCGGCCAGATAGCCGATCAGGGGCTGCAGGGTTTCCTCGGCGTCCGGGTAGGCGGCCAGGGCCTCCTCGACTTCACCCAGGTAGTCCAGCAGCTCGGGCTCGGGGTAGCAGAGCAAGGCGGAAAGCAGGCGGTACAAGCTCATGGTGTTCTCCTTTCCTCAGGCCGAAACGGCCTTCTTGCGTGACTTGGGCATTTCGATGAAGATCTCGCTGCCCTGGGGCTTGCGGCCGAACAAGGTGCCCTCGGACACCCCGCCCGAGCAGCCGTTGCCGAAGGTAAAGCCGCAGCTTCCCTTTTCGTTGAAGCTGTCTTCGACGATTTCCTTGTGGCTGCTTGGCACCACGAAGCGGTCTTCGTAGTTGGCGATGGCCATGATCTTGTACATGTCCTGCACGGTTTCCTCGGACAGGCCGACCTGGTCCAGCAAGGCCGTGTCGCGTTCGCCGTGCACGGTCTCGGACCGCTTGAAGGCGCGCATGGCCAGCATGCGTTCCAGCGCCTGGACCACCGGGGCTTCCTTGCCGGCGGTCAGCAGGTTGGCCAGGTAGCGCACGGGAATGCGCAGGCTGGACACGTCGGGGATCATGCCGCTCTTGCCCAGGGTGCGCTGGGGCATCTTGCCGGATTCGGCTGCCGACTGGATCGGCGACAGCGGCGGGATGTACCAGACCATGGGCAAGGTGCGGTATTCCGGGTGCAGCGGGAACGCGACCTTCCATTCGACGGCCATCTTGTAGACGGGCGACTGGCGGGCGGCTTCCAGCCACGATTCCGGAATGCCCTGCTCGCGCGCGGCGGCGATCACCTCGGGCGAATGCGGGTCCAGGAACAGGTCGAGCTGCGATTGGTACAGGTCCTGCTCGTTGGCGGTGGACGCGGCGCTTTCGATCTGGTCGGCGTCATACAGCAGGACGCCCAGGTAGCGGATGCGGCCCACGCAGGTTTCCGAGCACACGGTCGGCTGGCCGGCTTCGATGCGCGGATAGCAGAACGTGCACTTTTCGGCCTTGCCGCTGCTCCAGTTGTAGTAGATCTTCTTGTACGGGCAGCCCGAGATGCACATGCGCCAGCCGCGGCACTTGTCCTGGTCCACCAGGACGATGCCGTCGTCTTCGCGCTTGTAGATGGAACCGGACGGGCAGCTGGCGACACAGGCCGGGTTCAGGCAGTGTTCGCACAGGCGCGGCAGGTACATCATGAAGGTGTTTTCGAAGGTCGAGTACATCTCCTTCTGCACGCCTTCGAACAGCGCGTCGCGGCTGCGCGCGCTGAATTCGCCGCCCAGGTCGTCTTCCCAGTTCGGGCCCCACTCGATCTTCTCCATCTTCTTGCCGGTCAGCACCGACACGGGACGCGCCGTGGGCGGTGTCTGCGACAGCGGCGCGTTCTGCAGATGCTCGTAGTCGAAGGTGAACGGCTCGTAGTAGTCGTCGATGGCCGGCAGGTTCGGGTTGGCGAACAGGTTGGCCAGGATGCGCAGCTTGCCGCCCTGGCGCGGTTCCAGCTTGCCGGCGGCGGTGCGGTTCCAGCCGCCCTTCCACTTGTTCTGGTTCTCCCATTCCTTGGGATAGCCGATGCCGGGCTTGGTTTCAACGTTGTTGAACCAGGCGTATTCGACACCGTCGCGGCTGGTCCAGACGTTCTTGCAGGTGACCGAGCAAGTGTGGCAGCCGATGCACTTGTCCAGGTTCAGCACCATGCCGATTTGGGCGCGTATCCTCATGATTGCTTCTCTTCTTGTTGCGTTGCTTCGACGGAGGGGTCTTCAAGCAATGGCCCTTCCAGCCAGTCGACCTTCTTCATCTTGCGCACCACCACGAATTCATCGCGGTTGGCGCCCACGGTGCCGTAGTAATTGAAACCGTAGGCCTGCTGCGCATAGCCACCGATCATGTGCGTGGGCTTGAGCACCGTGCGCGTCACCGAGTTGTGGATCCCGCCGCGCTTGCCGCTGGTTTCGGCGCCCGGCACGTTCACGATCTTCTCCTGCGCGTGGTACATCAGGCACATGCCCACCGGCACGCGCTGGCTGACCACCACCCGCGCCGTCAGGGTGCCGTTCACGTTGAACACTTCGACCCAATCGTTGTCGACCAGCCCGGCCTGCTTGGCCTCGGTTTCCGACACCCACACGTGGGGGCCGCCGCGGCTCAGGGTCAGCATGCGCAGGTTGTCCGAGTACGTGCTGTGGATGCCCCACTTCTGGTGGGGGGTGATCCAGTTCAGGACCAGTTCCTTCTCGCCGTTCGGGTACTTGCCCAGCATGGGCGCGACCGTCTTGGTGTCGATGGCGGGCTTGTACACGCACAGGCCTTCGCCGAAGTCCAGCATCCAGCGGTGGTCCTGGTAGAACTGCTGACGGCCCGTCAGGGTGCGCCACGGAATCAGTTCGTGCACGTTGGTATAGCCGGCGTTGTAGCTGACCTCTTCGCTTTCCAGGCCCGACCAGGTCGGCGCCGAGATGATCTTGCGCGGCTGCGCCTGGATGTCGCGGAAGCGGATCTTGTCGTGCTCGCGGCCGACGGCGAGGTGCGTGTGTTCGCGTCCGGTGATCTTGCCCAGCGCTTCCCAGGCCTTGACCGACACGTGGCCGTTGGTTTCGGGCGCGAAGGTCAGGATCATCTCGGCCGCGTCGATGGCGGTGTCCAGGCGCGGACGGCCCTGGCTCACGCCGGGTTCGGCGACGGCTTCGTTGATGCCGGCCAGCTCATGCACCTCGTGCTCGGTGTTCCAGTTGATGCCCTTGCCGCCGTTGCCCAGCTTGTCCAGCAAGGGGCCCACCGACGTGAACTTGCGGTAGATGTCGTTGTAATCGCGTTCGACCACCATCATGGACGGCGCGGTCTTGCCGGGGATCAGGTCGCATTCGCCCAGCTTCCAGTCCTTGGGCTCGAAAGCCTGGCCCAGTTCTCCCGGGGTGTCGTGCATCAGCGGGGTCAGCACCAGGTCGCGGCGCTTGCCCAGGTAGGGGCCGCCGATGTCGCTGAACTTCTTGGCCAGCAGCTTGTAGATCTCCCAGTCGGTCTTGCTTTCCCACAGCGGCTGCACGGCTTCGCTCAAGGGGTGGATGAACGGGTGCATGTCGGACGTGTTGAGGTCGTCCTTTTCGTACCAGGTGGCGGTCGGCAGCACGATGTCGCCGTACAGGCAGGTCGTGCTCATGCGGAAGTCCAGCACGGTCAGCAGGTCCAGCTTGCCTTCGGCCGCGTCTTCCTCGTAGGTGACTTCCGTGGGCTTGATCGCGTCGCCCTCGTCGCCGAACACCGCGTTCTGCGTGCCCAGCAGGTACTTCAGGAAGTACTCGTGGCCCTTGCCGCTGGAGCCCAGGATGTTGGAACGCCACACGAACATGTTGCGCGGGAAGTTGGCCGGATCGTCCGGGTTCTCGCAGGACATGCGCAGCGCGCCGGACTTCATCTGTTCGACGGCGTGGGCCACGGGGTCCTTGCCCAGGCTTTCCGCCTGCGCCACCACATCCAGCGGATTGGTCTGCAACTGCGGCGCCGACGGCAGCCAGCCCATGCGCTCGGCGCGGGCGTTCAGGTCGATCATGCTCAGGTCGCTGTAGCGGCCGCGATCGGCGGTGGGGCCCAGGACTTCCTGGACATTCAGCTTTTCATGGCGCCATTGGCTGGTGTGCGCGTAGAAGAAGGACGTGCCGTTCATCTGGCGCGGCGGACGCACCCAGTCCGACGCGAACGCCAGCGGCGCCCAGCCGAACTGCGGCCGCAGCTTTTCCTGGCCCACATAGTGCGCCCAGCCGCCGCCGCTCTTGCCCACGCAGCCGCACATCATCAGCATGTTGATGATGCCGCGGTAGATCATGTCCATGTGGTACCAGTGGTTCAGGCCGGCGCCGACGATCACCATGGACTTGCCTTCGGTATCGTGGGCGTTCTGCGCGAACTCGCGCGCCACCTGGATCACCTGCGCACGCGGCACGCTGGTGTGCTTTTCCTGCCAGGCCGGGGTGTAGGGCACGTCGTCGTCATACGAGGACGCCACGTTGCCGCCACCCAGCCCGCGGTCCAGACCATAGTTGGCCATCTGCAGGTCGTACACCGTGGCGACCAGGGCGTCGGTGCCGTCGGCCAGACGGATGCGGCGCGCCGGCACGTTGCGCACCAGCAGTTCGCCGTGTTCGCTGCCGAAGTACGGGAAGCCCACGCCCACCACCTCCTCGGACTGGCCCAGCAGGGTCAGCGTCGGGGTGATCTCGCGGCCATTGCCGCCGTCCTTGGATTCCAGGTTCCAGCGGCCGACCTTCTCGCCACCGTTGACCGCGCCTTCGCCCCAGCGGAAGCCGATGCTGCCGTTGGGGGCCACCAGGTCGCCGCTGGTCTCGTCCAGCACCAGCGTCTTCCAGTCGGGGTTGTTCTGTTCGCCCAGCGCGCCGTCCAGGTGCGAGGCGCGCAGGAAGTGATCCGGCGCGTAGAAGCCGTCGCGCTCCTTCAACAGCACCAGCATCGGCATGTCGGTGTAGCGGCGCACGTAGTCCTTGAAATAGGCCGATGCGCCGGACAGGTGGAATTCCTTCAGGATCACATGGCCCATGGCCATCGCCAGCGCGGCGTCGGTGCCCTGCTTGGGCGCCAGCCAGATGTCGCCGAACTTGACCATTTCGCCGAAGTCGCTGGACACGGCCACCGTCTTGGTGCCCTTGTAGCGGACTTCGGTGTAGAAGTGCGCGTCCGGGGTGCGGGTCTGGGGCACGTTTGAACCCCACACCATCAGGTAGGTCGAGTTGTACCAGTCGGCCGATTCGGGCACGTCGGTCTGCTCGCCCCACACCTGCGGGCTGGCGGGCGGCAGGTCGCAGTACCAGTCGTAGAAGCTCAGGCAGGCGCCGCCCAGAAGGCTCAGGTAGCGCGCGCCGGCGGCGTAGCTGACCATGGACATGGCGGGAATCGGCGAAAAGCCGATCAGGCGGTCGGGGCCGAACTTCTTGATCGTGTACGCGTTGGCGGCGGTGATGATCTCGGTGGCGGTGTCCCAGTCGGCGCGCACGAAGCCGCCCAGGCCGCGCACGGCCTTGTAGCGCTTGGCGCGCACGGGATCCTGGCTGATCCATTCCCAGGCGTCGATGGGGTCCATCGTCTTGCGGGCTTCGCGCCACATCTCGATCAGGCGGCCGCGGATCATCGGATACTTCACGCGCTGCGCCGAATACACGTACCAGCTGTACGACGCGCCCCGCGGACAGCCGCGCGGTTCATGGTTGGGCAGGTCGGGCCGCGTGCGGGGGTAGTCGGTCTGCTGGGTTTCCCAGGTGATCAGGCCGTTCTTGACATAGACCTTCCAGGAGCAGGAACCGGTGCAATTGACGCCGTGGGTCGAACGCACCACCTTGTCGTGCTGCCACCGGGAGCGGTAGGCGTTTTCCCACTTGCGGTCCTCGTTGACCGTTTCACCGTGACCGTTCGCGAAGGTGGACTTCACCCGCGACATGAACTTCAACCGGTCCAGAAAATGACTCATTGTGTTTCTCCAAGAACGCCGGCCTGGCCGGCGCGTACTGCGATCAATGCTGTGAAACCACTTTAGGGCCGGGCCGCCCCGCGGGCCATTCGCCGGTGGCACAGGCGGAGCCCGGCAGAATGACTAGTTACTCCCGCGGGGACGCCGGCGGTCAGCAAGGCACCGGGGCGTTGCGGCGCGCGTAGTACCACCACGTGATCAGCAGGCAGGTGGCGTAGAAGCCGATGAAGCAATACAGCGCGGCCTGCACGCCCCCCGTCATCTCCAGCGAGGTGCCGAAGCTGCGCGGAATGAAAAAGCCGCCGTATGCGCCGATGGCGCCGGAAAAGCCCAGCACGGCCGCGGATTCCTTGGCGGCTTCCGACATGGCCTGCTTTTCTCCGGCCGGACCCTTGCCCTTGGCCGCCTGCATGCGTTCGCGCAGGAAGATCACGGGAATCATGCGGAAGGTGGAACCGTTGCCCACGCCGGTCAGCGCGAACAGCACGATGAACATGGCCAGAAAGCCGTTGAAATCGCCCGCGCGGCCGGCGGCGGGCAGGAACATCACCACGCCCAGCACGGCGGCGATCATGGCCGCGAAGGTGAACAGCGTGACCCGCGCCCCGCCGATCTTGTCCGACACCCAGCCGCCGATGGGACGCGTCAGCGATCCGACCAGCGGCCCCAGGAAGGCATAGGCCATCGGGTTCACCTGCGGAAACAGCGTCTTGGTCAGCATGGCGAAGCCCGCCGAAAAACCGATGAAGGATCCGAACGTGCCCACGTACAGCCAGCACATCAGCCAGTTGTGCTTGCGCTTGAAGATCACGGCCTGGTCCGCGAAGGACGCCCGCGCATCGGCGATGTCGTTCATCCCGAACCATGCGGCGATCGACGCCAGCGCGATCGGTATCACCCAGATGAAGCCCGCGTTCTGCAGCCACAGGTTCTGTTGCGCGCCGTTGACCGTCACTTCCTGGGGCGTGCCGCCGGCCACGCCGAAGACGCCCACCGAGATGACGACCGGCACCACGAACTGCACCAGCGACACACCCAGGTTGCCGATGCCGGCGTTCAGGCCCGTGGCCAGGCCCTTCTTCTCTTTCGGGAAGAAGAAGCTGATGTTGGCCATGCTGGAACTGAAGTTGCCGCCGCCCAGGCCGCACAGCAGCGCCAGGATCAGCAGCGTGGGAAACGTGGTCGTCGGGTCGCGCAGCGCGAAACCCATGCCCAGCGCCGGAATCAGCAGGGACGCCGTGGAGATGGCCGTCCACTTGCGCCCGCCGAACACGGGCACCAGGAACGAGTAGAAGATGCGCAGGGTGGCGCCCGACAGCGCGGGCAGCGCCGTCAGCCAGAACAACTGGTTCTTGGACAGCATGAAGCCGGCGCGGTCCAGGTTGACCACCACCACGCTCCACAGCATCCAGATGCTGAACGCCAGCATCAGCGCCGGGATCGAGATCCAGAGGTTGCGGTTGGCGACGCGCGCGCCGGTCTGTTTCCAGAAGCCGGGATTATCCGGCTCCCAGCGCGCAAGGACTTGAGTGGACATAGGATTCTCTCAGGGTGTTGGAGTGGGTCAGGCGGCTTGCTGCCGGGCAATGGCCGCGCTTTCCGGCCGGAAACTGAAGTGCATGAAGATGAGCGAGACGCAGACGGTGCCGTACAGCAGCATGAAGGCGCTGGAGCGGATGCCCGTCAGGTCCAGCAGCACGCCGAACATGATCGGCAGCACGAAGCCGCCCAGGCCGCCGGCCAGGCCGACGATGCCGGACACGGCGCCAATGTTGTCGCTGAACTCATCCGAAATGAACTTGAAGACAGAGGCCTTGCCGATCGCCATGGCGATGCCGACGATGAACAGCAGGATGGTGAAGGTGGTGGGCCCCAGGGCGATGCCGAAGGAGCGCGGGCCGCCGGCCGTCATGACCGTGAATTCGGTTTGCGGATAGCTGAGCAGGAAGAACGCCACCCAGCACACCCACATCACCCACCACGTGGTCTTGTAGGCGCCGTAGCGGTCGGAGATCCAGCCGCCCATCGCGCGCAGCACGCCGCCGGGCAAGGAGAAGCACGCCGCCAGCAGCGCGGCCAGCTTCATGTCGAAGCCGTATTCGCCGATGTAGTACTTGGTCATCCACAGCGCCAGCGCCACGTAGCCGCCGAACACCACCGAGTAGTACTGGCAATAGCGCCAGACGCGCGGGTCCTTCAGCATGGCGAACTGCTGCGACAGCGTGGCGCCGCGCGGCACGCGGTGCGACGGGTCGGACGCCGAGAACATCCAGAACAGGATCGCGGTGACCAGCAGCGCAACCGCGTATACCTGGGGCACGATGACCCAGGCGCCGCCGGCGGCCGCGATCAGCGCGGGGGCCACGAACTTGGTGATGGCCGACCCGGAGTTGCCCGCGCCGAACACGCCCATCGCCAGGCCCTGCTTGTTGCGCGGGAACCAGCGCGCCACATAGGGCGTGCCCACCGAGAACGAGCCGCCGGTCAGGCCGACGAACAGCGCCAGCACCAGGAACTGCCAATACTCCGTCGCGTAGGACAGCAGCCAGATCGGCACCACGGCCAACAGCATCAGGATGAAGAAGACGGGCCGGCCGCCGTAGCGGTCCGTCCAGATGCCCAGCGGCACCCGCACCAGCGAGCCGGTCAGGACCGGCATGGCGGCCAGCAGGCCGAACTGGGTTTCGGAAAGGCCCAACTGCGCCTTGATGGGGATGCCCAGCACTGCAAAAATCATCCACACCGCGAAACAGATGGTGAAGGCGAACGTACTGGATATCAGGACCCGCATCGGCGCGCCGGCCGAGGAATGATTTGCTGCCATGGTTACTCTCGCTTTGCTGACAAATTCCTATGTGGCTAGCCTAGGGACCACGGCCCGCTTCCACCATTCGCCAGCCGACCAGAAGCCCCTTGCCGATGTGCCTAGTCACGCCTGGGATCCGGGCGGGCTTGCGCTGGATCAAGCCGGCCGCTGGCAGCCCGGCGCGCGGAGGATTAATATGTATTTCAAATACATTTTCAAAATTGCGGCGCGCCTCTCGCGCCGCGCAATGGCGCCCACCTCATGACCACCCTGCTTTCCATCGAAGAACCCGAACGGCCGCCGCGCCGCGCACGGCCGCAATGGCGCGCTTTCACCGAGATGGGTTTTCGCCCGCTGTATCTGGCCGGCTGCTTCTGGGCGCTCGCGTCCGTGCTGCTGTGGGTGCATGCCCCCGCCCGGTTGACGGGCGTGCTGAACGGCGTGTTCTGGCACGCGCACGAAATGTTGTGGGGCTTCGTGGCCACCATCGCCGTGGGCTTTCTGCTGACCGCGGGCGCCAACTGGACCGGCAAGAATCCCCTGCGCGGCAACGCGCTGGCCGCGCTGTGCCTGCTATGGATCGTGGCGCGCGCGGGCTATCTCGTGCCGGGCCGTCCCGCCTTTGCCGTCGCGGGCGCGGCCGACCTGCTGTTCTTCCTGTGGGCGGCTGGCGCGCTGGGACGCGCCGTCGCCGTCACCCGCAACCAGCGCAACTACGGCGTGCCCTTGCTGCTGCTGGCGCTGGGCGCGACCAACGCGCTGTATCTCTGGGCCACGGTCCAGGGCGACTACCTGACGCTGATGCGCTACTTCAATGCCGGCCTGCTGTGCATGGCGGTGCTGACCCTGCTGATCGCGCGCCGGGTCATGCCGTTCTTCGCCAAGCGCGCGGTCGCCGGACTGGACATTCCTTCCCATACCCGCAGCGGCCATTGGCAGTTGGGCACGGGCATCGTCGCCATTGCCTGCCTGCTGGCGGGCGCGCAGCAGATTGCCGCGCTGGCGCTGGCGGCCACCGGCCTGATCGCCCTGGTGCAATGGATATCCTGGAAGCCCTGGGCCGTGCGCCGCGTACCGCTGCTGTGGATCCTGTACGCGGGCTACCTGGGCCTGGGCATCGGCCTGCTGGTGGGCGCCGCGCACCTGGCCGGCTACGTCCTGCGGCCGGCCTGGCCGGCGCACGTGATCGGCGTGGCGGGCTTTTCGGTGCTGATCCTGGGCATGGTGACGCGCACGGCGCTGGGCCATCTGGGACGCCCGCTGCAGACAGACCGCAGCATGATCGTCAGCTACGCGCTGATGATCCTGGCCGCCCTGCTGCGGCTCGCGGCCCTGTTGCCCACGGCGGCCACGCTGGGATTCCTGCACGCGTCGGCCACCGCCTGGGCGCTGGCGCTGGGGCTGTACCTGTGGCGGTTCTTCCCGATGATGATCCGCCCGCGCGCGGACGCCGCCGCCGGCAAGCCGCTGGCCCCCGTGATGCGCGTGGTGCCGGTGGCGCGGAACCGGGGCCCCGCCGCCTCGGAATAGCCCGGCGCGGCCAATAGGCGCGGCTGAGCCTGCATCGGGCTCAGGCGATGCCCTGGCCCAGTCCCCGCAGCAGCGGCAGCAGCGTGTCGATGGTGGGACATGGCGTTGCGCTGGCCCGGGCGAAGGCCTGCACCTGGCCAAGAATGGCATCGACTTCCATTCTGCGGTTCTGCAGCACGTCCTGCAGCATGGAAGGGCGAATGGTCGCCCGGCTGCCGTCGACCGCCGCGCCCAGGCCCAGCGCGGCCTTGGCGTTTTCGGCCTGGCCCGACACGTCCGAACCGTCCGCGGCGGCGATGGCCACGACTTCGTCGATGACGGCGGCACACAGGTCCACCAGGCCCGGGGTCCCGGATAGCCCGTCGGCGGGAAGCCGAGTCAACGCGCAAATGGTATTCAGCGGAGCGTTGCGCAACAATTTCACCCACACGCAATGCCGGATGTCCGCGGCGGCTGTCGCCTGCAGCCCGGCATGCCGCATCAGCTCGACCGCGGCAAGCAATCTTGGAGAACGCGTGCGATCGGGTTCGCCCAGCAGCCACTGGTTGTTGGCGACATGGCGCACCACCCCCGGCTGCACGATTTCATTGGCGGAATACACCACGCAGCCCATCGCGCGCGCCGGCCCGACGCTGTTCCATAGCGCCGCCTGCGGGTCGAGCAGCGGGAGCGGCCGGGCATCGGGTGCCGCCTCGCCGTGGTACGTCCACCACCAGGGAATCCCGTTGTTGACGAACACCGCCGCGCCGTCCGGGCCCAGCAGCGCGGCAATATCCCTTGCCGCCGCCGGTTGGGCGTGCGACTTGAGCGCGACGAACACAAGATCCTGCGGCGCAAGCTGGCATGGACTGTCGGTGACGGCATGCGGCCGCACGATGAAGTCCTCGTCCTGCGCCAGCAGGCGCAGCCCGCCGTCGACGATGCCGCGCAGTTGCGCGCCGCGCGCAACGACGGACACCTGGTGTTCCCCCCCGGCATGAATGAGGCGGGCGGCCAGGTATCCGCCAATCGCGCCGGCCCCGAACACGCAGACCTTCATCATGCGTCGTCGTAGGCGGCGTCACGTTCGGTGATGCCAAGCCCGGCATAGGCGGCCGCGGCGCCACTGAGCTCCCAGACCGCCGCCCCGCCGTGGATCGCGGCGATGACGTCCTCTTCCTTGCGCATTTTGGCCCGCGCCGCACCGACAACGGCCGCGGCGTCAGCGCGGCTCACAACGATGACGCCGTCGCCATCGGCGACCACCAGGTCGCCGGGACACACCAGGACGTCGCCGCAGGCCACCGGCACATTGACCGCCCCGGCCCGGGCCTTGTCCGGATGCGACGGCGAAACGCGGGTGGCCCACACAGGGAACCCCAAGGCCGTCACGGTATCCACGTCGCGCACGCTGCCTTGCACCACCACCCCCGCCAGCCCCAGCTGCATGGCGTAGTGGGTCGCGACGTCGCCCCATTGCGCGCCCGAGGTCTCGCTTTGGCACACCACGACCAGCACGTCGCCCGGCTGCGCCAGACGCAATGCCCGGTGCATCATCAGGTTGTCGCCCGGCTGGCACACCGCCGTAATGGCGGGACCGGCGATCTTGCCGGTGGTGATGCGCCGCATACGGGACGACATCAGCCCCGGATAGCCGAGCGGCGCGGTGCTTTCATGCAGGTCGGCGACAGTGACCTCGCGGGCCTGCTCGCACAGCGCGGCGTCGACACGGTTGACGCGTAGATAAACGATGGGAGGGGTATGCATTTCAGTCCACCTTGGCGCCAGACGCCTTGACTACCTTGGCCCATTTCACGACGTCCGATTCCAACATGGCGTGAAACTTGTCCGGGCTGGTGATGAGGGTATCGGCACCCTGGTTGCGGAAGAATTCGCGCGAGGCTTCGGTCTGCAGGATCTTCGCGACGTCCGCGTTGATCTTGTCGACCACGGGCCGTGGCGTGTTGGCCGGCGCCAGGATGCCCCACCAGGGGCTGACATCGAAGTTCGGATATCCCATTTCGGCGATGGCGGGAACGTTGGGCAGGCTGGCGTTGCGCTTGGCGCTGGACACCGCGATGGCGCGCAACTTGCCGCCGTTGACCAGCGGCAACGCCGAGGGCACGGCGGCGAAGGCGGTGTCCACATTCCCGCTTGCCACGTCCAGCAGAGCCGCCGCAATGCCCTTGTAGGGCACGTGCATCATTTTGATGCCGGCCTCGACATTCAGGGATTCGGACAGCAGGTGATTGATGGAGCCGTTGCCGGAGGTGGAATACGTCACGCGGCCCGGCTCGGCCTTGGCGCGCGCGACCAGCGACGGAAAGTCCTGCAACGGGGAGCCGGCGCCCACGACCAGCAGAAAAGGCGTGGTGGCTACCGTGGCGACGGTAGCGAAATCCTTGACCGAATCGAAGGGAATCTTGCTGTACAGGCTTTGGTTCACGGCCTGGGAGCCCGCGTACGTCAGCAGCAGCGTGTAGCCATCCGGTTCCGCTTTGGCGACGGAGTCGGTGCCGATGATGCCCGCGGCGCCGGCGCGATTCTCCACCACCACGGGCTGCCCCCACGCCGCGCCCAGCTTTTCCGCCATATGGCGCGCGAAAACGTCCGTCGCGCCGCCCGGCGCCTGCGGGACCACGATTTTCACCGCCTTAGCCGGATAGGATTGCGCCGCGGCGTTTCCCATGGCTGCCACCAGGATGGCGGCCAGCGCCCATCCGCGCATTTTTTTCTTCTGCATCGCAGTCTCCTTTCTTGCCGCCCGGCGAGTGTGCCCGGCGTGCTTATGTTCACCCTTGGTTCACCGTTGCCATCCGTCCGGCACGCGCGCAACGCCGGATCCCGCAGTCTCCAGGTGCGATTCTGCGGGGCGGGAATACTTATGTGAATTAGAATATTTGCATGAATCTGATCAGCTAAGTGGATCACTGCAAATGAAGATCGCCCTTACCTTGCAGCAGCTCGAGGCATTTGCGGAAGTTGCCCGAACCGAGAATTTTCGCGCGGCGGCGCAGCATCTGCACGTGTCCCAGCCGGCGCTGAGCCGGACGATACGGCTGGCCGAAGAGATCGTGGGCGTGCGGCTGTTCGATCGAGACACGCGGCACGTGGCCATGACCCCGGCGGGCCGCGAGCTCCTGCCGATCGCGCGCAGAATCCTGGCGGACTTCGACAGCGCGTTCAGCGAGCTGGCGCAGTTCCTGGATGGGCGCAGCGGGCACATCACCATCGCGGCGGTGCCGTCCGCCACGCTGGCACTGATACCGGCGGCGATATCGGACTTCCGCGAGCGCCATCCAAAGGTGGAATTCACATTTCTTGAAGGCCCTGCGGATGCCGTGAAGGGCATGGTCGGCGACGGCAGCGCCGACATCGGCATCACGGTGCGCCCGCCTGCCCATGAACCGTTCCACTACCGGCATTGGCTGGACGACCCCATCGTCCTGCTCTGCCGCGCCGATGATCCGCTGGCAAAAAAGCGGGCCGTTCCGTGGGCCGCCTTTGCGCAACAACCCTTTATTTCCGCCGGAAGCCGGAGCAGCATCCGGCCCATCACCGACGCGGCGCTCCTGCATACCGGATTGCCCGTCGAGCAGCGCCTTGAATACCCCAGCGTCGCGTCGGCCGGCGCGATGGTGCTGGCGGGGCTTGGGCTGACCGCGTTGCCCAAGCTCGCCCTTCTGGCATTGAATACGGCGGGACTCGCCAGTATTCCGTTGAAGGATCCGGTGATCAGCCGCCCGATAGGCTTTATTACCCGGGTGGGCCGGTCCCTGTCTCCGGTGGCGCGCGCGCTCATCGAACACGCGATCGCCGCGAAACCCTGACCCGGCACGCGCAGCGCGTGCGCGGCCGGTCCTGCTAGCCGCGGCCTTCGCGGCGTTCGATCGCGGCGACTTCGCGCCGCATCGCCTTGAGCCAGGCCTTGAGCAGGGACTCGTCCGAGAACTGCATCACCTCGTGCTCCAATTCCCGGATGTATTCCTGGATGTCGACGATGTCGGCGTCCAATTCCTCGATCACCGTTTCCGGATCGAACGAGGCGAACGGATCCAGGTCGTAGCGCAGCTTGAAGCCCTCTTCCGCGTAGCTGGCCTGGGCCAGGGCCTCGTCGAGCTGGGCGCGCAGGACGGAATTCGCCTGGGGCAGCTGGTCATCGGGCAGCTCGGCCGCCGTGTCCACGCTGGCTTGCAGCGCCGGATCCTGGGCGGCCTGGAGCAGGCGCGCGCGCTCGGCTTCCTGCAGCGCCTGCCAGGCCGCCGCGTTCGGCGCGGACGTGCGGATGGCCAGGCGGGCCTGTTCCAGCAGTTCCTCGGCGTCTTCGTCTTCGTATTGGTCCTGGATGAGCTGAAGAAGCTGGATCGGGGAAAACGCCGTCAGGTCCGCATCCCCGTCCAGTCCCAGCGCCTCGGCCAGGTACGCCTTCGCGTGTTCGGTGTCCTCGACGACGTCGGCGTCATAGTCGGTGCCGCCGTGCTTTTTATAGAGCGTCTTGAGGCGGCCGGCATCGCAGCCGGCGGGCAGTTCCCCCTTGGACGCGAGCAGCAGCAGTTCTTCCGAAAACTCCGTGACCAGTTCGGACACGAATTCGCGTTCCGCCTTGGACAGGCCCATCTGCTTGTAGGCGTGGTCAAAACACAGCACCAGCTTGTAGCGCAGCAGATGCAGTTGTTCTTCGAGCGGGCGCAATTCTTCCGCGTACTTGCGCTGGTAGTCCGCTTCGACCGCCTGCCATTGCTGCAACCGGGCGCGTTCGGCCGCCAGCCTTGCCTGTAGACGCTCGAACAACTGCCGCGGACTTTCGAGGGATATTTCGTCCATGGACCACTCCTTGCAAACCAGATATTGAACACAGCCGCCACTCTAAACCAAACGGTGCGCGCAAACCCGTCTGGAACATCCATATCAATAACGCTAATCATTATTAATATAGAATCACGGCTGTCCGCAACACCCTCGCCTGGCAGCTCCGATGTCTCTGCGCTCCCTTGCGGGCCTTCCCCCCTCGCGCAAGCGCCTGATCCCGATAGCCGCCGCCCTGCTGCTGGCCCTGCTGATCGGCGGGGCTGTCTGGCTGACGGGCGATAAAGGCCCCGCCGCTCCGCCTCCACCCAACTACGGGCAGATCCCCGTTGCCGTCAGCGTCGCCGCGGCGCGCGTCGGCCCGTTGCAGCGCGATCTGCATGCGCTGGGCACCATCACGCCACTGGCGCAGGTGACCCTGCGCACCCAGGTCGACGGCGAATTGCTGAAGCTGCACTACACCGAGGGCCAGGCCGTCGTCCAGGGCCAGTTGCTGGCGGAAATCGACCCCCGCCCCTATCTGGCCGCGCTGGCGTGGGCCGAGGGCGAACTGGCGCAGACCCAGGCGCTGCTGGACAACGCCGCGGCGGACCTGCAGCGCTACCGCAAACTGGCCCGCCAGGAAGCGGTATCCGGCCAGCAGCTCGATACCGCCGAGGCCCAGGTCCGCATCTATTCCGCCCAGCGCCGCAGGAATCAGGCCCAGGTGGCCGATGCCCAGCGCCTGCTGGACCACACCCGCATCCTCGCGCCGCAGTCCGGCCGCATCGGGTTGCGCCGCGTCGACGCGGGCAACCAGGTGCGCGCCGCCGACGCCGACGGGCTGACCACGCTGGTGCAGACCATGCCCATCTCGGCCCTGTTCAGCATTTCCGAGACCCGGCTGGACATCCTGCGTCAGGCCCAGGCCCGGACCGCCGCGCTGCGCGTCCAGGCCTGGGACGCCGACGACCGCCGCATGCTGGCCGAAGGCACGCTGGAAGCGCTGGACAACCGCATCCAAGCCGCCAGCGGCACCGTCCGGCTGCGCGCCCGTTTCGACAATGCCGATGAATCGCTCTTTCCCAACCAGTTCGTGAACATCCGGCTGGCCGTGGTGCAGCAGGACGACGTGGTGACCATTCCCACCGCCGCCGTGCAGTACGGGTCCGAGGGTGCCTTCGTCTTCGTCATCGGCGACGACACGCGGGCCACGCGCCGCGTCCTGGAACTGGGGCCGGCCACCGCTGGCCGCGTCGTGGTGCGCGCGGGCCTGGCCCAGCACGAGCGCGTCGTTGTCGAAGGCGTGGACCGCCTGCACGACGGACGCGACGTGCAGATCGTCGAACATCAAAGCTGAGCCCGCATGAGCCTGTCACGCCCCTTCATCCTGCGCCCGGTCGCCACGTCCTTCCTGATGATCGCCCTGCTGCTGTCGGGCATCCTGGCCTGGCGCATGCTGCCCGTGGCGGCGCTGCCGCAGGTCGACTACCCCATCATCCAGGTGACCACACAGTATCCGGGCGCCAGCCCCAACGTGACGGCGCGCGCCGTGACCGCGCCGCTGGAACGGCGCTTCGGGCAGATTCCGGGGCTCAAGCAGATGTCGTCCACCAGCGGCAGCGGCATCTCGGTCATCACGCTGCAATTCTCCTTGGACGTATCGCTGGGCGTGGCCGAGCAAGAGGTGCAGGCGGCCATCAGCGCCAGCGATTCGCTGCTGCCCGGCGACCTGCCCACCCCGCCCGTCTACCGCAAGGTCAACCCGGCGGACGTGCCCATCCTGACGCTGGCCGTCACGTCGGACTCGCTGCCGCTGCCCAAGGTCTATGACCTGGTCGACACCCGCATGACCCAGCGGCTCTCGCAACTGTCGGGCGTGGGCATGGTCAGCCTGGCCGGCGGCCAGCGTCCCGCCGTGCGCGTGCAGGTCAACCCGATGGCGCTGGCCGCCCGCGGCCTGCAATTGTCGGACGTGCAGGAAGCCATCGCCAAGGCGAACTCCAACCAGCCCAAGGGCAGCTTCGACGGGCCGGTGCGGTCCGTCATCATGGACGCCAACGACCAGCTCCAGAGCGCCGAGGAATACCGCGAACTGATCGTCGCGTGGAAGAATGGCGCGCCGGTGCGGCTGGGCCAGGTCGCCACCGTGGAAGACGGCGCCGAAGACCGCTATCTGGCGGCGTGGGTGGACAAGCAGCCCGCCGTCCTGGTCAACATCCAGCGCCAGCCCGGCGCCAACGTCATTGCGGTGGCCGACCAGGTCAAGGCGCTGCTGCCGCAGTTGACGGCCAGCCTGCCCGCCGCCGCGCAGGTCCGCATCCTGACCGACCGCACCGAGAGCATCCGCGCGTCCGTGCGCGGCGTGCAGTGGGAGCTGGTGTTCGCCGTGGGGCTGGTGGTGCTGGTGACCTTCCTGTTCCTGCGCAACCTGCCCGCCACGCTGATCCCGAGCCTGGCGGTGCCGCTGTCCCTGATCGGCACCTTCGGCTTCATGCACCTGGCCGGTTTTTCCACCAACAACCTCACGCTGATGGCGCTGACGATAGGCGCGGGCTTCGTCGTGGACGACGCCATCGTCATGCTGGAGAACATTGCCCGCTACCGCGAGCAGGGCCACAGCCCCATGGCGGCCGCGCTCAAGGGCGCCGGGCAGATCGGCTTCACGCTGGTGTCGCTGACGCTGTCGCTGATCGCCGTGCTGATTCCGCTGCTCTTCATGGAAGACGTGGTGGGCCGCCTGTTCCGGGAATTCGCGATCACGCTGGCCGTCGCCATCCTGATATCGCTGGCGGTGTCGCTCACCCTGACCCCGATGATGTGCGCGCGCCTGCTGCCGGCGCACGTGGAATCGCGCCCCGGCCTGCTGGACCGCGTGCAGGCGCGCTACGCCCGCTGGCTGGACGTGACCCTGCGCCACCAGCGGCTGACCCTGCTGGCGATGCTGGCCACGGTGGTCCTGACCGGCCTGCTCTATCTGGCGGTGCCCAAGGGTTTCTTTCCGGTGCAGGACGGCGGCGTGCTGCAGGGCGTGACCCAGTCGTCGCAAAGCACGTCCTTCGACGCCATGTCGCGCCGCCAGCAGGCGGTGGCGCAAAGCCTGCTGGCCGATCCGGACGTGGCCAGCCTGTCGTCCTTCATCGGCATCGACGGCATGAACGCCACGCTGAACACCGGCCGCCTGCTGGTCAACCTGAAGCCCTGGAGCGAGCGCAGCGCGCCGCTGGCGGACATCATCGCCCGCCTGGGCGCTCGCGCCCGCGATGTGCAGGGCATCTCGCTCACGCTGCAGCCCGTGCAGGAGCTCAATATCGAAGACCGCGTCAGCCGCGGGCAATATCAGTTCACGCTGACCTCGCCCGACAGCGCGCTGCTGTCCCGCTGGACCGGCGAACTGATGCGGCGCCTGGCGCGGGCGCCCGAGCTCGCCGAGGTCTCGTCCGACCTCCAGGGAGATGGCCGCCAGGCCTACCTGCAGGTCTCGCGCGACGCGGCGGCGCGCCTGGGCGTGACCATGGACGACGTGGCGCAGACGCTCTACAACGCCTTCGGGCAGCGCCAGGTCGCCACGCTGTTCACGCAGTCCAACCAGTACCGTGTGGTGCTGGAGGTGGACCGCGCCCTGGCCACGAGCCCCGACGCGCTGGAACGTATCCACCTGCAGACCGAGGATGGGCTGGCGATTCCGCTGTCGGTGCTGGCCACGGTCAGCGAGCGCGCGGCGCCACTGGCGGTCAATCACCTGTCTCAGTTCCCGGCCGTGAACCTGTCGTTCAACCTGCCGCCGGGCGGGTCGCTGGGCGAGGCCATCGCCGCCATCGAATCGGCGCAGCGCGAGATCGGCATGCCGGAAAGCGTGGAGCTGCGGCTGCAGGGCGCGGCGTCCGCCTTCCAGGCCTCGCTGTCCAACACCCTGTGGCTGATGCTGGCGGCCGTGGTCACCATGTACCTGGTGCTGGGCATGCTGTATGAAAGCGCCATCCATCCCATCACTATCCTGTCCACGCTGCCGTCGGCCACGGTGGGCGCGCTGCTGGCGCTGCTGATCACCGGGCGTCCGCTCGACCTGATCGCCGTCATCGGCATCATCCTGCTGATCGGGCTGGTGAAGAAGAACGGCATCATGATGGTGGACTTTGCGCTGGAAGCCGAGCGCACGCGCGGCCTGGCGCCGCACGCCGCCATCCGCGAAGCCGCCCTGCTGCGCCTGCGCCCCATCCTGATGACCACGCTGGCCGCGCTGTTCGGCGCGCTGCCGCTGATGCTGGCGACGGGGTCCGGCGCGGAACTGCGGCAGCCGCTGGGCTGGGTCATGGTGGGCGGCCTGCTGGTCAGCCAGGTGCTGACACTGTTCACCACGCCCGCCGTCTACCTGTTCTTCCACCGGCTGGGCCAGCGGCGCGCCGAGCCCGCCGGCACACCGGGCGCTGAAGGCCCCGCCCCATGATCCGGGCCTTGCTGCACCGGCCCATCGCCTGCATCTTCCTGGCGGTGGCGCTGACCCTGCTGGGCGCGGTGGCATGGCGGCTGCTGCCGGTGGCGCCCCTGCCCCAGGTGGATTTCCCCACCATCGAGGTGCGCGCCGACCTGCCGGGCGCCAGCCCCGAAAGCATGGCCAGCACGGTGGCAGCCCCCCTGGAGCGCGCGCTGGGCAGCATCGCGGGCGTCAGTTCCATGACCTCGTCCAGCAACCAGGGCGCGACCCGCGTGCAGCTGCAGTTCGAACTGGACCGCGACATCAACGAAGCCGCCCGCGACGTGCAGGCCGCCATCAACGCCGCCCGCGCCGAACTGCCGGCCGGCATGCCGGGCAACCCCAGCTATCGCAAGGTCAATCCTTCGCAGGCGCCCATCATGGCGCTGGCGCTCAGTTCCGCCACCCGGCCCGCCGGCCAGCTCTATGACCTGGGATCGACGGTGCTGGCGCAGAAGATCTCGCAGATCGGCGGCGTGGGCGAAGTGACGCTGGGGGGCAGCTCCCTGCCCGCCGTGCGCGTGCAGGTCAATTCCAACGCGCTGGCCCACTACGGCGTGGCGCTGGACGACGTGCGCCAGGCGATTTCGGATGCCGCCCCCATGGGTCCGCGGGGGCTGCTGGATTCGGCCGGCCGGCGCTGGGAGGTCGGCACGCCCGAGCAGCCGCGCAGCGCGGACGACTACAACAGCCTGATCGTGCGCCACAAGGACGGCGCGGTGATCCGGCTGTCGCAGGTGGCGCGCGTGAGCGATTCGGTGGAAAACCGCTACAGCAGCGGCTTTCACAACGGCAACCCGGCCGTGGTGCTGACCATCAGCCGCCAGCCGGGCTCCAACATCATCGAGACCATCCAGGCCATCAACCAGGCCCTGCCCGGCCTGCGCGCGCTGATGCCCGCCGACGTGGACCTGACCGTCGCCCTGGACCGCTCGCCCGGCATCAACGCCACCCTGCGCGAAGCCCACATCACCCTGGCCCTGGCCGCCGGGCTGGTCATCCTGGTGGTATGGCTGTTCCTGGGCAACGCCCGCGCCGCCGCCATACCCGGCGTGGCGATCCCGGTCTGCCTGATCGCCACCTTCGCGGTCATGTACGCGTGGGGCTTTTCGCTGAACAACCTGTCGCTGATGGCGCTGATCGTGGCGGCCGGGCTGGTGGTGGACGACGCCATCGTCGTGCTGGAGAACATCTCGCGCCATATCGAGCGCGGCCTGACGCCCGCCAGGGCCGCTTTGCGGGGCGTGCGCGAGGTAGGCTTCACGCTGGTGGCGATGACGCTGGCGCTGAGCGTGGTCTTTGTCTCCATCCTCTTCATGGGCGGCCTGGTCGAGCGGCTGTTCCGCGAGTTTTCGATCACGCTGGTGGCCGCCACGGTGATTTCGCTGGTGGTGTCGGTGGCCATCATTCCCGCCCTGTGCGCCCGCTGGCTCAAGCCGGCGGGGCGCACAGCGACCCGCGCCGCGCCCAAGGCTTCCCGCATGCAGGCCGCCTTTGCCCGCGTGCACGGGTGGTACGGCGTGTCGCTGGCGCGCGTGCTGGGCCATGCCCGCCTGACGCTGCTGCTGCTGGCGGGCGTGGTCGGGCTGAACGTCTATCTGTATGTGCATGCGCCGAAGGGTTTTTTACCCGTGCAGGACACCGGGCAGTTGATGGGCTTCGTGCGCGGCGACGACGGCTTCTCGTTCCAGGTCATGCAGCCCAAGATCGACCAGTACCGCCAACTGGTGCTGAAGCACCCCGCCGTGCAGGACGTGATCGGCTACAACGGCGGCGGCCTGGGCATCAGCAATTCGCTCTTCCTGATCCGCCTCAAGCCCGCGGCCGAACGCAAGGAATCCTCCACCGAAGTCATCAACTGGCTGCGCACGAACGCGCCCGCCGTGCCGGGCGGCATGTTCTTTTTGAACGTGGACCAGGACCTGCGCATGCCCGGCGGCTTCGGCAATTCCGGCGACCACGAGCTGGCCATCATGGCCAGCGACGTGCCCGCGCTGCGGCAATGGTCGCGCAAGATCTCCAAGGCCATGCAGGAGATCCCCGAGCTGCGCGACGTGGACGCCGAGGGCGACGGCGCCACGCAGCAGGTCGTCATCGACATCGACCGCAGCGCCGCGCAGCGCCTGGGCGTGGACATGAGCACCATCAGCAGCGTCCTGAGCAATTCCTTCAGCCAGCGCCAGGTCGCCACGCTGTACGACGCCATGAACCAGTACCGCGTGGTGCTGGAGCTGGACCCCCGCTACACCGAAGACCCCGAGGTCCTGGAGCAGGTGCAGGTGGTGGCCGCCGACGGCAACCGCGTTCCGCTGACCGCCTTCGCCACTTACAAGCATGGCCTGGTCAACGACCGTGTGTTCCACGATGGGCTGTTCGCCGCCGTGGGCGTGGGCTTTTCGCTGGCGGAAGGCGTGTCGCTGCAACAGGGACTGGCCGCCATCGACGCCGCCATGGCCCGCCTGATGGTGCCGTCCCACATCCAGACGCGGCTGGGCGGCGACGCGCGCAACTTCCAGCAAAGCCTGCAGGACCAGCCCTGGCTGATCCTGACGGTGCTGATCGCCATCTACCTGGTGCTGGGCATTCTTTATGAAAGCCCGCTGCATCCCTTGACGATCCTGTCCACCCTGCCGTCGGCGGGCGTCGGCGCGCTGCTGGCGCTGCGGCTGGCCGGCATCGAATTCACCCTGATCGCGCTGCTGGGCCTGTTCCTGCTGGTGGGCATCGTGATGAAGAACGCCATCCTGATGATCGACTTCGCGATCAGCCTGGAACGGCGCGAGAACCTGACACCGGAGCAGGCCATCCACCGCGCCGCCATGCTGCGCCTGCGCCCCATCGTCATGACCAACCTGGCCGGCCTGCTGGGCGCCCTGCCATTGGTGCTGGGCATGGGAGAAGGATCGGAACTGCGGCGGCCGCTGGGCGTCGCGATTGTCGGCGGCCTGATGATCAGCCAGTTCCTGACGCTGTACACGACGCCGATCGTCTATCTGGCGCTGGAGCGCTTGCGGCTGAAGGCGCGGACCAAGGCGCGCCGCGCCGCCTAGCAGTCGTTTCCCCGGTGGCCGGCGGCGCCAGGCCACCGCCCGCTCAATACTCAAATTTGAGTATTTCGAATACCGGATTCGGGATTAAAACGAGCGTTCCGCGGCTCGATGGAGAATCGGCCGCAGTTCGATTCGCCTTGGCGCCCGCTTGGGTCCGACAGGGTTGGCAGCATGCACGGTTCACGAACGGGAGCATGTAATGACAGCAAAAACCAGGTCCGAAGCGCATCCCGCCCCCATCGGCGCCCGCAAGGCGCGGACGCCATTGGCCGGCAAGATGCGCGAACCGAAGCCGGCGCATCGTTCTTCGTCCTTGCTCAGGACGCGGGCCGGCCTGTTGAACGCAACGAAGCAGCTGAGCGGGCCGCTGTGGGTGGCCCAGTTTCCCGGCAGCAAATCCATCGACGATCTGACGCCAAAGTTCAGGATGTGCGTGGAGCCGTTCGTGGCTGCAATGGTTGCGGCCGGCGCGAAGGTGACCATCAGCGCGACCTTGAGACCGCCGGAGCGGATGTACCTGATGCACTGGTCCTGGCGGATCAGTCATTCCCAGGTCAAGCCCTGGGACGTGCCGCCCATGCCCGGCGTCGACATCGAATGGAGCCACGGCAGTCTTGCCGAATCCATCCAAGCCGCGCAAGCCATGGTCGCGGCCTACGGCACCGTCACCAAACCCTCGTTGACGTCCAAGCATGGCAAAGGCACGGCCATCGACATGACGATCAGGTGGAAAGGCGAATTGACGGTAAAAAATGCGCACGACAAGGCCGTGACGATAACCAGCTCACCGAGGAACGGAATGAACCCCGACCTGGTCCGGGTTGGAGAATCCTACGGTGTGATCAAGGCTGCCTTCTCCGACGACCCCCCGCATTGGTCGAACGACGGCCACTAGTCCGGCCGCCGCGCGCCGTCTTGTCTGAATATGCGCAGTGCCATCATTGATCGATGCCCGCCACAAGGTTCGTCCCGACACGGCCTGCCTGCTGAATCCGGAGTCCAACCATGCCCACTCCCACCTTCCGATGCGTCTCGCTCGCGCAGTTCCAGCAGATTCTCAAGCAGTTTGAATTTACGCGCGCCATTACCAGCGTACATATGCACCACACGTGGCGTCCAAGGCGAGCGGATTTTCGCGGCCACCAGACCATCGTGGGAATGTGGCGTCACCATACCGAGACCAATGGCTGGAACGACATCGCCCAGCACATCACCATCGACCCCGATGGCCAGATCTGGCTGGGGCGCAACTGGAACGCCGCGCCGGCAAGCGCCAAGGGCCACAATGGCAACAGGGATGTCGGGCCGTTCATGTTCGAGATGATCGGTGATTTTGACCGAGGCGCCGATCCATTCGACGGGCAGCAGAAAGAGACGGCGCTAGGGGTGATAGCCGCCGTGCTCGCGCGCTTCGATCTGGCCGACACCGCGTTGCGCTTTCACAATACGATGTCGTCCAAGTCCTGCCCTGGCTCGTCGATCGACTACCAGCAGACGCTGCGCGATCTTGCAGACTACCGTCTGCGCACCGCTGCGCCCCGGTCTGGACTTGCCCTAAACGCGCGCGTCATCAAGCCCTTTGCGGACGAATCGCGACACATGGTTGCGGAAGCCCTACAGGCGCTGCGGCGCGCCGATACGGAAATGACCGATCCGGCCGATGCCGAACTGGATCACGGCGAGCGGAACGGACACGACACCAACGGCACGGCTTTCGACTTCCCATCCGCAGGCGCTGATTCCAGTCGCGCAGCCCTGTCCAACGGCCAGGCCCGCGCCCGCGGCGCCCTGACGAGCGCAGACCTGGCGGCACTGCGCCCGCACTTGATCAACCTGACGGCGGGCCGCCTATCCAGCGATGGCGAGATGATCACGACGCCAGCGGATGTGGACGCCATATTCGAGGAATACCTGCCGCAAGCCCTGGAGACGGCCAAAGGACGTCCGGTGCGTATCCTGTTCTATGCCCACGGGGGCCTGGTGTCCGAGTCGACGGGGCTGCGGATCGCGCACAAACAAGTCCAATGGTGGCGGCACAATCACGTCTATCCCATCCATTTCGCCTGGGAAACGGGCCTGTTCCAAGCGATTGCGGAATTGCTGGGACGCCTGCCGGTGTCACGCGGCCTGGATCCGCGGGAGTTCCTGAGCGACCCCTTGCTGGAATTGTTCGCCCACAACGCGGGCGGCGTAAAAATTTGGGGCGCGATGAAGGCGAGCGCGCAACGCGCCGCCGAAGCTCCCACTGCCACCAATCCCATAGGGGGTGGCGCGTACTACGTTGCCACGAAGCTCGCCGCCCTATGCAATGCGCATCCTGGAAAATTCGAGCTTCATGCGGTCGGCCATAGCGCGGGATCCCTATTCCATGCCTTCTTCGTCCCGCTCGCACGGCACCTCAAGGCACCCCGCTTCAAATCGCTGCAGTTCATGGCACCCGCCGTGCGCATCGATACATTCAAGGACAGGCTTCTGCCCCAACTCGGTAACGGCGACGGGCATGCCTTTGAAGACCTCACCGTTTACACCATGCGCCGCGAGTATGAACGCCGCGACCACTGTGCGCATATCTATGGAAAATCCCTGCTGTATCTGATCCACCACGCGCTGGAAGACCGCCGGGAAACGCCCATTCTGGGGCTGGAGGACAGCTTGCGTGCCGACGCGGACCTCAAGCGGTTGTTTCGCCTGGGCGTCGCATCGGGAGGACCGGCAAACATAGTCTGGTCACCCGGCGCGAACGGCACCGGACGAGGGGCTAGCCAGGCCACGGCCCACGGCGATTTTGACGACGACCCCGCCACCATGAATAGCCTGGCGCGTCATGTGCTCGCGTTAGGGGATGCCGATCCCATCGTCGATTTCCCTGACCCACGCGATGTCTCCACCGCCCAGCGCTCCTGGCAGGACGAGATCGATTGGCCCGCACCGATCCGTCGATACGCGGCCGAGCCGCGGATCCCGCCGCAAGACCAGCCGCAAGACCCGCCACAGGACCCGTCTTCCGTTCCCTGGCCTGACTCCCACGCCATCCAGCCGGCCGTGGCGTCGGCGCTGAATGGCGGCCGGCGCCTGGCGCTGTGTGTGGGGATAGACGCGTACCCCGACGCCGCCGACCAGCTTGGCGGCTGCGTGAACGATGCGCGGCGCTGGAGCCAGGCGCTTGCGGGCCTGGGATTCGAACCCACGCTATTACTGGACGGCAAGGCCAGCCATGCCGCCATCGAATACGGTCTGCGACGGCTTCTGAAAGACTGCAAACCGGGCGACGTGGTGGTCTTCCAGTTTTCCGGCCATGGCACCCAGGTGGACGACCTGAATGGCGACGAAAACGACGGGCTGGACGAAGCGCTGTGCCCCGTCGATTTTCGCAGTGGCGCGCTGTTCCTGGATGACGACATCGGTCGAATCCTGGAGGAAGTTCCGCGCGACGTGAACATGACGCTTTTCATCGACTCCTGCCATAGCGGAACCGTCGCCCGCTTTGCGGTCGGCGCCGCTCAGCCCCGGCCACCGGGCAGCCGCGCGCGTTATGTCAGACCGACACCCCAATTACAGGAGGCCCATCGTCTCTTTCGCACCGGCATGTCCGCCGCCCGCGCCGCGCCGGGCCGACGCGGACGTCTGGATCTGAGCCACGTGAAGTTCTCGGCCTGCCAAGACAACGAGCAGGCGCTCGAACGCAACGGCAGCGGTGATTTCACGCGCCACGCACTCCATATTTTGCAGGGCAACGCCGCGCCGTTAAACCATGCGCAGTTCCAGGCCCGACTGCTGAAGGCGTTCGGCCCACAGACGCTGCAAAGGCCGCGGCTCGATTGTGCGGACGGCATAGAGACACGCGTTCTGCTGCAGCCGCTGAGCGGCCACGCGCAGCCGTCGACAGGCCAGGACCGCGAGGAGTCGCCGATCGCCATGGGCAACGCGCGATCACAGCAAGCCGTGCAACTGCTATCCCGGGCGATGCAAGTCCTGACCCAGCCTTGAAGGCAGGTGTATCCATGCCTACCGACCTCTCTTTCCTCGCGCTCGAAGCGAAAACATACGATACGGCGGATGACGGGCAATCCGCTGACGGCGGCGCCAGCCACCCGGCGTCGCCGGGCGCGTGCCACGGCGCCCCCGACGATTGCTACAGCATCGGCGCCGCCTTGCTGCGCCGGCACGCCGTTCCCTATCAGCGGCAGAAGGATGACCCGCTGCATCGGCGGCTGCGAATCTATGCGGCCGATCCCTCGTTGCCAAAGCTGGACGGCGCCATTGCCACCGTGCAGGTGGAATATGAGCCCTTGTCGCCCGGTCCGGTGGGCTCCCTGTTCGAGGTCGATTGCAGCGACCCCGGCCAGCGCGAAACCTACCGGTCCGCCAACCTGGACGCCCCCGCCGTTCTGCTCTCGGACGGCTATTCGCCCTCGATGTCCGACCCCCGCTTTCATCAACAGATGGTCTATGCGGTGTGCAGCACCACCTATCACAGCTTCCGAGTCGCGTTGGGCCGCAACCTGGCCTGGGGTTTTGGGTCTGCGCAGGCCCCCGCGAAGCTGCTCATCAGGCCGCACTACGGTGAAGAACAGAACGCTTACTACTGCCGGGAACCGTCACGCGGCGAACTGCGCTTCGGCTACTTCCGGGCGTCCGATACGCCCATGGACAACCGGACGCTTCCCGGCGGCTATGTGTTCACGTGCCTGTCGCACGACATCGTCGTCCATGAAACCACCCACGCCTTGCTGGACGGTCTGCGCGAACATTTCATGGAACCCACCAACGCCGATGTGATGGGTTTCCATGAAGGATTCGCCGACCTGGTGGCAATCTTCCAACGCTTTCGCCATACCGAGGTCGTCACGCAGGCGCTGCGCCAGTTCCGCGGAGCGCCCGAGAAAGCCGAGTTGCTGACGCATCTGGCCACGCAGTTCGGCCATGCCACGGGCCGCAAAGGGCCGCTTCGGATGGCGATCGACCGCGATGCGGCGGAGCCCCTGCAATACGACAGCGCGCTGGATGCGCATACCCTGGGCTCGGTACTGATCAGCGCCGTGTTCGAGGCCTACACACAGGTGTTCCGGCGCAGAACCGAGCGGCTTCTGCGCCTGGCTACCCGTGGGACCGGCGTGCTGCCGGCGGGTGAACTGCCCTACGATCTTCTGGTGCTTCTGGCCGACGCGGCCAGCAAGCTCGCGCGTCAGTTCCTGAATATCTGTATCAGGGCGGTCGACTACTGCCCGCCCGCCGGTCTTACCTTCGGCGACTACCTGCGCGCGATGATCACGGCCGACTACGATCTCGTGCCCGACGATCCTTGGGACTATCGAGGCGCCCTGATCGACGCCTTCCGCCGACGCCGTATATACCCAAGTTCGACGGCAAGTCTATCCGAGGATGCCCTGCATTGGTGTCCTCCGCGCATCGAGTTGCCGGCGGTTCCCGGACTGAGTTGCGCGGCGCTGCGTCTCTCCGAAAGCTCGGGCCCCGCGGCCAATGATGCCGAACTGCTGCGCCAGGCCCATGCCTTGGCAAAATTCGTCACGCAACCCGACCGCCTGCAGGAATTCGGCCTGGCCTCGCCCGGCGACCCGCGATTGGACGGAGACCAGGTGGACAGGCCCTGCGTACAGTCGATCCGGCCCGCAAGACGCATGGGACCCCAGGGTCAACTGGCGCTGGACGTGGTGGCCGAGATCACGCAAGCGCGCCGGGTGGCGGCGCTGCCCGGCCAGCCCGGTTTCGAGTTCCATGGAGGCGCCACCGTCATCCTCGGGGCGGACGGGAACATTCGCTATTCCATCCTGAAGAGCGTGGTCAGCCCCGGCGCCGCCGAAGATCGCCGGGCCTGGCTTGCCAGCCCATCCGCACGCGGCCTATGGCGGCTGGAAGGCGGCGATTATCTGCGCGAGGAGAACCCCTTCCGTCCACTGCATAGCTGACAAGCCCTCTGCCGTTGAACGCCGAAACTTACAGCGCCCGTAAGGGCCGACCGGTCTGCCCGGACGCTGAGGTTTTGGCGCTTTGCCATTCCCGCACCTTTCACTAGCCTCAAGACAAAAAGCCCAATAGAATCCACTGGCATGCAGAGGGGTGCGGTAAAGACGCCAGACAGCGTCGACCCCGGGCACTCCTGGTGTTCACGCGGTTCGCCCTGCGTCATAGGCGGCCGCCTGGACCGTTGAGTTTTAGCTTTTGACGGACCTGGTGCCCAATGCGGCCGATGATTTGGTTGAATCGACTGCTGCTGACCGGCGCGCTTTGCCTCAGCGGCTGCGTGCAGGTGGGGCCGGATTTCGCGCCCCAACGCGAAGCTTGGTCCGGTCAGTGGGACTCGCCGGCGCTGCGTCAGGCCACCACCGAGCTTCAACAACCGGACGCGCGGCAATGGTGGCGGATCTTCGAAGACCCCATCCTTGAATACCTGATCGCCCAGGCTGACGCCCACAATGCCGACGTCCGGCTTGCCGGCCTGCAGATCATGGAAGCCCGCGCGCAGCTCGGCATTGCCCGCAGCGGCCGCTATCCCCAGACCCAGGTCATCGGCGCCGACGCTTTCTATCAGCACCGCTCGTCGCGCTCGGCCGAAGGCAACACGCGCCCCAGCAGTTTCTGGCAGTACAGCGCCGGGTTCGATATCGGGTGGGAACTGGATTTCTGGGGACGCTTCAGCCGCGCCATCGAGTCCGCCGATGCCGCGTATTTCGCGGCCGAGGCCAATCGTGAGGACGTGCTGGTGCTGCTGCATGCCCAGGTGGCGGACAGCTACTATGCCTTGCGCACCGCCGAGGCCCGTCTGCGCATCGCGCGCGACAACGCCGCCATCCAGAAGCGCAGCTACGAGATCACGGAGCGGCTGTTCAAGAGCGGCGAAACCGACGAACTCGACCTCCAGCAGGCGCGCACGCAGTACCTGAGCACGCTGGGCACCATTCCCGAATTCGAAACCCAGATCGCGCGCACCCGCAATGCGCTGGCGATCCTGATCGGCAGGCCGCCCGGCCCCCTGGCGGCCTTGCCGGACCTGGCCACCAACGAAGCGGTCATCCCGCTGATCGACCGCGCGGTCCTGCAGGATGTGCCTGCCAATCTGCTGCTGCGCCGCCCCGACATCCGCGCCGCGGAGTATCGGATCGCCGCGCAGTCGGCGCAGGTTGGCGTGGCCGAGGCGGATCTCTATCCCTCGCTGACCTTGCTGGGCAGCATCGTCTGGACCGCCACGTCGCTGGCGGGCACGTCGGGCGGCGCGGCGCTGATCGGCGGGCCCACCCTGAACTGGAACGTGTTCGACCACGGCCGGCTGAAAAACGCGGTGCGGGTGCAGGACGCCCGCCTGCAGCAGCTCATCGTCGTCTATCAGGACGCGGTGCGCCAGGCGGCGCGCGAAGCCGACGATGCCGCCACCGGGCTGGTCAAGGCCCTGGAGCGCGACGCCATTCTGCATGACTCGGCGCAGGCCGCGAGACGGTCGCTGACGCTGGCCAATGCGCTGTATCGCGAGGGTTATTCCGACTTCCAGCGCGTGCTCGACGCCCAGCGCGCCCTGGCCACGCAGCAGGACACCTACGTCGTGAACCGGGGCAACGCGGTAAGCGACCTGATCGCGCTGTACAAGGCGCTGGGCGGCGGCTGGTACAGCGGCGAACCCTTGCTGGACCCGGCCACCCGCGACCAGATGCAGCAGCGCACCGACTGGGGCGATCTGCTGTCCGACACGGCGCGCCCGTCCGCGGTCTCCGCGCTTCCCACTCCAGAAGGTTCGAACCGATGAGCAGTTCCCGGCCTCCGCCCGCCGCGCCCCCGCCGGCGCCTCCCGCGGCCACTCCGGCGGCCCCACCGCCCGCCGCGCCGCCGCCCGCCGCCGACCCGGCGAAGAAAGGGATCCGCTGGGTCGTCCTGCTGATCGCCGTGAGCCTGGTGTGGTATCTGCTGGCCGACCGCTACACGCCCTATACGCAGCAGGCGCGGGTCGAGGCCTTTGTGGTGCCCGTGGCGTCCGAGGTGTCGGGGCGCGTCAACAAGGTATACGTGCGGAACAACCAGGATGTGCAGGCGGGCGCCGTCCTGTTCGACGTCGACGCGGAGCATTACCGGATTGCCGTCGACCGCGCCCGGGCGGATCTGGACGCCACGCGGCGGCAGATCGGCGCCAGCACCGCCGGCATCGATTCGGCGCAGGCGTCGTTGCGCGCCGCGCAAGCCAATGAGGTCCGGGCCCGGCAGGACAGCACCCGGCTCGAACGCCTGTACCGCGAAGACCGGGGCACGGTGTCGCTGCGCCGCCTGGAGATCGCGCGGGCCAACCTGGCCCAGGCCGTCAGCCAGGTGGCGGCGGCGCGCGCCGAGGTGCAGCGGGCCCGCGAACAGGAAGGCGGCAGCGAGGAAGACAACGCCAAGCTGCGCAGCGCGGCCGCCGCGCTGGAAAAGGCCGAACTGGATCTGGCCAACACGCAGGTGCGCGCGCGCTCGGCCGGGCTGATCACCGACCTGCGCACCGACGCCGGCCAGTACGCCGCGGCCGGCAAGCCCGTCATGACGCTGATCGCGATCCACGACGTCTGGATCAATGCGGAAATGACGGAAAACAACCTGGGCCATGTCGACCCCGGCACGCCGGTGGCCATCATCCTGGATGCGCTGCCCGGACGGGTCTTCGAAGGCCGCGTGCGCAGCGTCGGCTACGGCGTCAACGTCGGACCGGGCACGCCGCCCGGCAGCTTGCCGACCGTGCAGAACAGCCGCGACTGGCTGCGCCCCGCCCAGCGCTTTCCGGTCGCCATCGAGATCAACCCCGGGGAACTGCCTACCCTGCGCGGCGTGCGCGTCGGCGGCCAGGCGGAAGTGATGGCCTTTCCCAGCCCCGGCAATCCGCTCAATCCGCTTGGCCGGCTGTACCTGCGGTTGATGAGCTGGCTGTCCTATGCCTACTGACGCCCATGCCTGCTGATTTCGACCCTCGCGGCCAGCGTGCCCTGCGGCTGGGCGTCGGCACGGCCTTGTGCCTGGCCATCGGTTTCGGGCTGGACCTGCCGATTCCCATGGTCGCGCCGGTGCTGGGCGTGTTCCTGCTGGCTTCGATGAACCGGCCCCTGTCATTGAAGGCCGGGCTGGGGCTGACGCTGGTCGTGTTGTTCACCACCGGCAGCGGCCTGCTGCTCATTCCCTTGCTGCGCTACCACCCCGCCAGTGGCGTGCTGCTCATCGCCCTGTGCCTCTTTCTCGCCTTTCGGCATGGCCTGCGCGGCGGCAACAACCTGGTGTCCACCTTCCTGATCATCGGCCTGACCATGATTTCCTCGGCCGGCACCGTGGATTTCGGACTGGCCGTCACGGTGATCGAAGCCCTGGCCAAGGGGTTGCTGGTGGCGGTTCTGGTGCTGGGTTGCTGCCACTGGCTTTTTCCGGAACCGCCCGGCATGCCGGCGCCGCCTCCGGCCCCGCTCCTGCCCGCGGTCGAGGCCAGCCGCATGGCCTTGCGCGCCGCCCTGGTCGTGATCCCCGCCTTTCTGCTGGCGCTGACCGATCCGCTGGGCTACATGCCCATCATCCTGAAGTCGGTCAGCCTGGGCCGGCAAAGCTGCGTCACCGCCGCGCACGGCGCCGCGCGCGAAATCATCGGTTCCACGCTGCTGGGCGGCGCGCTGGCGATCCTGTTCTGGTGCGCCCTGAGACCCTTTGTCAGCCTGTGGATGTACTTTCTATGGATGCTGCTGTTCGCCCTGGTGGCCGCGCGCAAGCTCTACCGCCTGAGCCCGACGCGGTATCCGCCCAGCTTCTGGCTGAACACCCTGGTGACCCTGATCATCCTGCTGGGGCAATCCGTGCAGGACAGCGTCGCCGGCAAGGATGTCTACACCGCCTTCGCGGTGCGCATGGGCCTGTTCATTGCCGTCACGCTGTATGCCTGCCTGATGCTGCAACTGCTTGAACCGCGCCGGCGCGCGCCGCGCACCCCCCGAATTTCAATCCGCCGTCCATTTGGACGGCTCAAAAGGAGCCAGCCATGACATCGCCAGACACGCAAACCAAACCCGCTCCCGCGGCGGGATGGCGCTTCAAGTGCGGGATAGGGCTGTTCATTCTTGCCTTCGCCCTGTGGTTCCTGATCCCGATCGCGGCCGGCATGGACGCGCCGGGTTCGCGCATCGCGGCGCTGACCGGCGCCATCTTCATCGCCAACAAGGTGCTGCTGATCACCTGCATCGCAGTCATGGGCAAAGAGGGTTTTCAGCAGCTCAAGGCGATTATCGGCGGACACGCGAAACGGCTGGCGCCGGTACAGAAAGTCGGCCCGGTCCGCCACACCATCGGCCTCGTGATGTTCGTGCTGCCGCTGTTGACCTCGATGCTGGAGCCCTATGTCGACCAGTTCTGGCCCGGACTGCGGCCCAACCTGTGGCAGGCCCAGTTGCTGGGCGACGCCATGCTGGTCGCCAGCTTCTTCGTGCTGGGCGGCGACTTCTGGAGCAAGCTGCGGGCGCTGTTCGTCCGGTCCGTGTAAAGGCGGCGGGCGCGGCTCGGCCCGGGTCCGAGTCCCGCGCCCGCGCCCGCGCCTGGAGCGACGCGCCTAGTTCAGCTCCAGGCGGCTGATCTTGGACCCTTCCAGGCCCACCCCGGCCATCAGCCCCTGTTCACCGAACGGCACGGCGTAGACATCCTGCGTCAACGTGGTGGTGGTGACGCTGGCGGCGTAGCCCTTGTCCACCATCACCAGGCTGGGGCCGGCGCCCAGCGACCAGCCGTCGCTCTTGTCCAGGTACGCCATGGCCGGTTCGTTCATGAAGAAGAGCGCATAGCCGAACTGCTGGGCGCCCGCCTGGAATCCGAATGACACCGCCGAGATCGAATAAAACGCCTGGACCTTGCCATCGCGGATGAGCGCGCCGTCGCCGTGCTCTCCGCCAACCAGCAGACCGCCCTTGATGATGCTCGGAAACACCAGCACCCCGACCGCCTTCTTGGCGAGTTCGCGCGTGCGGGGCTCCTGGCTGTAGAGCTGCTCCAGCGCGGCCAGCGCGTCGGTGCTGAGTTCCGCCGCCGACGCCGCGCTGGCCGGCGGCGCCAGACAGAGCAGCGAGGTCAGCATCAGCAAGCTGGCGCACAGCCAACTCAGGAACTTCATGGGCAAAACGGACGCGCTGTTCATACGGCCTCCTTGGGTAAGGACGGCAAGCGCCGGTTGCGCTCGCCCGACTTGCCAGCGCAGTATTCGCAGGCGCCGCACCCTTGTCAATGGTGAATCCTTACCCTTGCGCGCAGGCCCTCACACCTTGGGCGGCGTCGTCTCCCTTTCCGGATGCCGGTGCTTGCCCAGCGCCGCGATGAACGCGGCCGCGCCATCGTCGGCCAGCAACAGGCCGCCGTCGGCGGCATCCGGCGCGATGCCGGCGGCAGCGAACACCTGCGCTCCCTCGCCCATGCCCATGAGCGTCTTGCCATGGCGGAACGCATCGCGCAGGAATTCCAGCGCCCGCCCATCGGCCTGCAGCCTTGCCGCCGCGGCTTCGCCACCCGCCACCACCGCGCCGTCGAACAGTCCCGAAGGATGATTGTCCAGCGAGGCATCGGCGTCCAGCGCACCGCCTCCGGCCCCCTGCAGCGGACCGATGCGCTGCCCCACCAGCCGCACCACGGCGCCGGCCTGGATCAAAGGATCGGCCACCGCGGCGACCGACTTTTCGTCCACGCCTTCGGCTACCAGGATGGCGACCTTGCGCGTCGCCACGCCGCCATCGCCCGGCCTGGCGGTCAATGACAGCGACGGCGACATTTCCACCTCGGGCTTGGGCGGCGTGGCCGTGGCGCGCGGCAAGGGGTCCGGCAATGCCATGCCGAGTTGATCGGCCACGCCCTGCGCCAGGGCGTCGGACACATTGCGCAAGGACGCGACCATCCGCTGGCGGATGGGAGGCACCGTCACCTTGCTCAGCTCGAACGCGAAGGCATCGATGATGTGCTTCCGTTCCCAGGCGGCCTGGCTGTTGTAGAACAGCGTGGCCTGGTTGTAATGTTCCGCGAACTTTTCCGGGTGCCCGCGCAATTCGTCCCCGGTATCGGGCTCGGGGAACGACACAAATCCTTCCATCCCCGCCTGGAACGGACAGCCGCCCGCCAGGGAGTTGGGCTCGTATGCGACGCGGCCGCGATGGATGGTTTGCCGGTGCATGCCATCGCGCTGGTTGTTGTGCACGGGCGCGAGCGGCGCGTTGATGGGGATTTCATGGAAGTTCGGGCCGCCCAGCCGCGATATCTGCGTGTCCACATACGAATGGATGCGGCCGGCCAGCAGGGGATCGTTCGTGAAGTCCAGGCCCGGCACGATATGCGCCGCACAGAAGGCGACCTGCTCGGTCTCCGCGAAGAAGTTGTCGGGATTGCGGTCCAGCACCATACGCCCGATGGGCACGACCGGCACCAGCTCCTCGGGCACGATCTTGGTGGCGTCCAGCACGTCGAAGCTGAAGCCTTCCGCCTGATCGTCCGTGAACACCTGCACGCCCAGCTCCCATTGCGGCCCATTGCCGGCATCGATGGCTTCCCACAGATCGCGCCGGTGGAAGTCGGGATCGGCGCCGGACACCTTGACGGCCTCGTTCCACACCTGCGAATGCGTACCCAGTATGGGATTCCAGTGGAACTTCACCAGATGCGATTCCCCGCGGGCGTTGACGAAGCGGAAGGTGTGCACGCCAAAGCCCTGCATCATCCGGAAGCTGCGCGGGATGGCCCGGTCCGACATCACCCACATCAGCATGTGCGTCGATTCGGGCATGAGCGACACGAAGTCCCAGAAGGTATCGTGCGCGGACGCGGCCTGCGGCATGCCGTGGTGCGGCTCGGGCTTGACCGCATGGACCAGATCCGGGAATTTCATCGCATCCTGGATGAAGAACACGGGCATGTTGTTGCCCACCAGATCCCAATTGCCCTCGTCCGTATAGAACTTGACCGCAAAGCCGCGCACGTCGCGCGCCGTGTCCTTGGACCCGCGTTCGCCCGCCACGGTGGAAAACCGCACGAATACCGGCGTGCGCTTGCCCTCTTCGGCGAACAGCGACGCGGCGGTCAGGTCGGTCAGCGGCTTGTAGCACTCGAAGTAGCCATGCGCCGCCGACCCGCGCGCATGCACGATGCGTTCTGGGATGCGCTCGTGGTCGAAGTGCGTGACCTTCTCGCGCAGGATGAAATCCTTCAGCAGGGCCGGCCCGCGCAGCCCGGCCTTCAGCGAATGCTGATTGTCCGACACGCGCACGCCCTGATTGGTCGTCAGCGCCTGCCCGCCGTCGTCCGAGCGCACGCGCGCCAGCCGGCCGTCGACCTCGTTGACGCCGGGCGCTGCCGGATCGCCCGTCTTGTCGGAGGCCTCGCTTTCGGACAGGGAGCTGGCCCCGACGGACGGGTCCACCGTGCCGATGTGGGCGCCGGCATAGGGGCAGCGCGCCGCTTCCTCGCCATATTCGGCCGGCTTGTTCGCATTGTGGGCAATGGCGCCGGCCGTGGCGCCCACCGCCGCCGCGCGCTTGAGCGCCGGATGGGTGGCGTTGCCGGCGGGCCCGGACGCCGGGCCGCTGTCGGTATTCATATAGGCCGTATCGAGCGCGGCGCTGGGGCCGGCCTTGCCTGGTTTCTTGCTTGCCATGAGTGGTCTCCTAGTGTGCCAGCAGTTTGTCGCGCGACTGCTCCGCCCTGGACGCGCCGATGGCGGACTCCACTTGCTTCACCTCTTCGGGCGGCGGCAATACCGCCGGAAAGCCCAGCGATTCGATCCACAGCTCCCGCGACCAGCCCTGCGTGTGATACAGGTGATGGTCCTCGTCGGTCGCCACGGCGTCGTACGCCTGCTTGAGGATCTTGGCTTCCTGGCCGGTATGCTGGTCGGCGATCATGCCGATCAGCGCCCAGTTCGCATGGTCCTTGGTTTCGGCCAGCACCACGCATTCGGTCGCCACCAGTTGCGCGGCATCCGGGTCGCCGGCGCTGAGCGCCATCTTCATGGCCTTGACCAGGGATTCGCCCAGATGGCGGACCACGTCGCGGCCGGGCGACTTCGCCTCGGGATCGAGCTTCAACTGTTCGAGTACGGTCAGCAGCACGCGGCGATGCGTGCGGGTTTCTTCCAGGTAGCCCAGCCATTCCTTCTTCAGGTCGTCATTGACGGCACAGGTCACGGCGGTCTCGTAGACGGTCAGGCCTCCGATCTCGGTTTCCAGCGCCTGATACAGCAGTTCCCGGATTTGCCGGGTGTTTCCTGCTTTGCGTTTCATAGGGTGCTCCTTGTCTCTTGGGCATCGGCGATGAGCCCCCACGGACGGACGGTCTTTGGGGAACGAAGCGGGTTCCCAGCAATCGCCATGCCCGGGCAGGTCCGGCGGCGAAGGCGAGCGCTCGCGTCCGTACACCCGGCAGGCGGCGTCCGGCCGCGAGCGCAGAAAGTACAAAGGCTTCTTGCGTGCATCGCCGTGGCCGCCCCAACCCCGTGCCCCGCGCCCGGCCCCGGCCCGGCCCGCGCCTGCTCGCTTGGCGGCCGGACAGCCGCGGCGCCCGACCCGCCGCCTCCGCATTCGGCGTACTATCCGGCTGGGCCGTGATCAAGGTTGAAAACGGCCGCATCCGCGCCGCCCCAGCGCAAATTCCGCGCAAACCAGGAGGCTGCCGCATGAACCTGAACGACATATTCGCCATCGCGATGGCCTTGCTGCTGACCTATTCGGGCATGGCCTGCCTGGGCTTGGCGATGCCGCGCCACTACGACCAGGTCTGGGCGCGCGACGCCGCCGCCGGCCACACCCGCGTGCTGCGCGGGGCCGGCGTGCTGCTGCTGGCGCTGGCGTTGCTGCCCTGCGTCGGGCTGTGGGGCAACACCATCGGCGTGCTGGCCTGGCTGGGCTGGTTGTCGGCCGGCGCCCTGTTGTCGGTCGGCATGTTGTCCTGGGGGCCTCGTCCCGCGGCCCGCACCGCGGCGCTGGCGGTGGCGATCGCGCTGGCGGGCGTCGGCATCGGCTTCTGATAGCGGCGTTTCATCGGGCAAAGCCTGCCGACGGGGCCGGATTGCGCGGTTTCGCACCCGCCGCCCGGCGTTTGACGCGCATCAAGCCAGACCGATATCCGCGGCTGACAGCCCCCCTTCAGCACCATATGTGGTGGTAGAGTCTTTGCACTCCACTACATATGGTGCCAGTCATGCAAATCCAACACATCCTCAAACGCGACGGCCGCGTCGTTGCATTCGATCGCGACAAGATCGCCCAAGCCATGGCGGCGGCAGGCCAAAGCACCGGGGAGTTGGACCTGGCCGGCGCGCAGGCGCTGACCGGCGCGGTCATCGCGGCGCTGACCGACAACCTGTGTCCCGGCGTCGAAACCATCCAGAACCGGGTGGAGGATGCGCTGGTCCAGGCCGGCCACTGGCGCACCGCGCGCGCCTACATCGTCCACCGCGAGCAGCACGCCCGCCTGCGTTCGCTGCGCCACACGCTGGTGGACGTGGAAAGCGCCATGGAAGAGTATCTTGAACAGCGCGACTGGCGCGTCAACGCCAACGCGAACCAGGGCTACAGCCTGGGCGGCCTGATCCTGAACGTGGCGGGCAAGGTCACCGCCAACTACTGGCTGTCCAACGTCTTCACGCCCGAGGCCGGACGCGCCCACCGCGAGGGCGACATCCACATCCATGACCTGGACATGCTCAGCGGCTATTGCGCCGGCTGGTCGTTGCGCCAACTGCTGACCGAGGGCTTCAACGGCATCCCCGGCAAGGTGGAATCCACGCCCCCGAAGCATATGTCGGCCGCCATCGGCCAGATCGTGAACTTCCTGGGCACGCTGCAGAACGAATGGGCGGGCGCGCAGGCGTTCAGTTCCTTCGACACCTACATGGCGCCCTTCATCCGCCGCGACGCGATGACCTACGCCGACGTCAAGCAGTCGATCCAGGAACTGATCTTCAACTTGAACGTGCCCAGCCGCTGGGGCACACAGACGCCGTTCACCAATCTGACCTTCGACTGGACCTGCCCGCCCGACCTGAAGGAACAGATCCCCTACGTGGGCGGCGAGGAAATGCCCTTCTCCTACGGCGACCTGCAGGCCGAGATGGACATGATCAACCGCGCCTACATTGAAGTCATGATGGCGGGCGACGCGAAGGGCCGCGTGTTCACGTTCCCCATCCCCACCTACAACATCACGCCCGACTTCGACTGGGACCATCCCAACACCGAACGCCTGTTCGAGATGACGGCGCGCTACGGCCTGCCCTACTTCCAGAACTTCCTGAATTCGGACCTGGAGCCGCACATGGTGCGCTCCATGTGCTGCCGCCTGCAGCTCGACCTGCGCGAATTGCTCAAGCGCGGCAACGGCCTGTTCGGGTCGGCCGAGCAGACGGGCTCCGTGGGCGTGGTCACCGTGAACTGCGCGCGCCTGGGGCACACCTGCCGCGGCGACGAGACGCAACTGATGGACCGCCTGGACCATCTGCTGGGCCTGGGCCGCGACGTGCTGGAGACCAAGCGCAAGGTGGTGCAGCGCTACATCGACCAAGGGCTTTACCCCTACACCCGCCGCTACCTGGGCACCCTGCGCAATCACTTCAGCACCCTGGGGGTGAACGGCATCAACGAGATGATCCGCAACTTCACCGACGACGCCGAAGACGTCACCACCCCGGAGGGCCACGCGCTGGCCGTGCGGCTGCTGGACCGCGTGCGTGAACGCATGACCGAGTTCCAGGAAGAAACCGGCCATCTGTACAACCTGGAGGCCACGCCGGCCGAGGGCACCACCTACCGCTTCGCGCGGGAAGACCGGAAGCGCTACCCCGGCATCCTGCAGGCGGGCACCGACGCGCAGCCCTACTACACCAATTCCAGCCAGCTGCCGGTGGGCTATACCGACGATCCGTTCCATGCCCTGGAACTGCAGGAGACGCTGCAAGGCAAGTACACCGGCGGCACCGTGCTGCATCTGTACATGAACGAAGCGGTGTCTTCCGCCGACGCGTGCAAGCAACTGGTGCGCCGGGCGCTGTCCAACTTCCGGCTGCCGTACATCACCGTGACGCCCACGTTCTCGATCTGCCCAAATCACGGCTATCTGGCCGGCCACCACGAGTTCTGCCCCAAGTGCGACGCCGAACTCCTGGCCAAGCAATCGGCGTGCTGCGATCCGGCCTAGGCCACCCCCGGTTACGGGCCGCGCGCGCAAGGTTACGGCCGTGCGGGCAGGCCCTGATCCCGCCGGGCATCCGTCCGGCACCACTTCCAAGGAAATCCTATGCAAACCTTGACCGCCCCCGCCGCCATATCCATGCCCGCCGCCGGGCTGGACGACAGCCAGCGCGTGCGCTGCGAAGTCTGGACCCGCGTGATGGGCTACCACCGTCCAGTGTCTTCCTTCAACACCGGCAAGCAAGGCGAATTCAATGAACGCCAATTCTTCGTCGAACGCCGCGCCTGAGGGCGTCCCGCGAACCGCCGAAGCCGGGCAGGCGGCCAGCCATCCCTTGCGCAGGCTGGCCGCCCGGCCGGCCTACGCGGCGCCGCCCCAGCCCGTCATCCAGCCCCTGCCGCGGCATGCGCCCGCGGTGGGCGGACTGGTGCCCTTTTCCACCGTGGACTGGCCGGGCCAGCTTGCCGCCGTGGTCTTCATTTCCGGCTGCCCGTGGCGCTGCCACTATTGCCACAACACCGAACTGCAGACGCGCGCCGCCCGCTACGACTGGCGCGAGGTCCGCGAATTCCTGGAAACCCGCAAGGGCCTGCTGGATGCCGTGGTGTTTTCCGGTGGAGAACCCCTGAGCGAACCGCGCCTGCCGGCGATGATCCGCGACGTCAAGCGCATGGGCTACCGGGTGGGGCTGCACACCGCCGGCATCTATCCGCTGCGCCTGGCCGACGTGCTGCGTCATCTGGATTGGGTGGGCATGGACATCAAGGCCGACGCCAAGGGCTATGACGACATCACCGGCCGGCGCGACTCGCAACGCCCCGCCCTGGCCTGCCTGACGCAGTTGCTGTCGACCGGTCCGGATTTCGAATGCCGCATCACCTGGCACCCCGACTGGCTGGACGAAGCGCGGCTCCTGGCACTGGCCGTGGAACTCGCACGCCGCGGCGTGCGGCGGTTTGCCGTGCAGACGGCGCGCAGCGGCCCCGCCGCGCCCGTCGCCCGGGCCTTGAGCACCCAGGCGCAAGCGACGCTGCGCTACACCTTCGAGGAATTCACCTATCGCTGAGGCAGCCGCGCCTTGAGGGTGGCGTAAAAGCGCGGCGATCCCACCGCGCCCACATTGCAGCGGGACCACGGCGACACCGCCGTGGGATCCACGCTGAACACGCGGCCGGGCGCCATGATGACCTTCTCCGGCATCAGATCCGCCGCCAGCGTCAACGAGTCCGCCACGCCCGGAAAGGCCGACCACAGGTACAGCGAACTGGTCGGCCGGGCAAACACCTCCGCACCCAGGGAATCCAGCACCTGCAAGGCCTGCCCCGTGGCCGCTTCCAGCCGTTGGCGCAGCCTGACCAGGTGGCGTTCGTAGTGCCCTTCGCGCAGCATCACGTCCACCATGCGCTCGCAGTATTCAGAGCTGCTGACGTGGACCAGCGCCTTCAGATCGGCCAGGTCGCTGGCCAGCGCCGCATTGCAGGCGATGAAGCCCACGCGCAAGGCCGCGGAGAACGATTTGGAGAAGCTGCCGATGTAGATTGTGCGCTCCAACTGGTCCAGCGCCGACAGGCGCACGGCGGATGTGGGCTTGAAGTCGGCCAGCGGATCGTTCTCGACCACCATCAGGTTATAGCGTTCGGAGAGCTGCAGGATCTTGTAGGCCTTGGCGGGCGTTGTATCCGAACCCGTGGGGTTGTGCGCCAGCGACTGCGTGAAGAACAGGCGCGGCTTCTCGCGCTGCAGCAAGGCTTCCAGCGCGGCCAGGTCGGGGCCGTCGGGCAGGCGCGGCACGCCCAGCATCCGCACGCCGGCCAGCTTCAGCTTGCCGAACAGCGGGTAGTAGCCCGGGTTGTCGACCAGCACGGTAGACCCCGGCGGCAGGAAGTAACGGATCACCAGATCCATGGCCTCGTTCGCGCCCTGCGTCAGCACCAGCTGAGGCGGCGCCACGCTGATGCCCACGTCACCCAGCTTGCGCACCAGGCTTTCGCGCAGCGGTGCGTAGCCAAAGCGGCTGCCGTAGCGGAACAAGGCGCCCAGGCCCGTGCGCACCACCTTCTGGTGGTAGCGGTCCATGCGCATATCGGCCAGCCACTCCACCGGCGGAAAGCCGTCGCCCACCGCCACCGCGTCCGGCTGGGTCTTCAACTGTTCGCGCATCAGCCACACGATGTCCATGGCGCGGCTGAGCTGCCCGGATTCTTCGTCGGCGGGTGCGCGCGCGCGGTCCACGCCCAGCACGAAAAAGCCCGAGCCGCGGCGCGGTTCCACCAGCCCGCGGGCCACCAGCATTTCAAACGCGACGACCACCGTGTTCTTCGCGTAGCGATGAAGCTGCGCCAGTTCGCGCAAGGACGGCAGCTTGTCGCCCGGACGGTAGACGCCGTCGGCGATCTGCTGGCCGATCAGTCTGGCCAGGCTTTCGGCGATGGGCGCCGCGCGCTGTGGCCTGCCGGGCATGTTCACTTCATCCACGCTTGGATTCCCGCTGGGTTGTCGCCAAAATTGGTGCAGTGCGATGGTACTGTTTGCCCAAACTGTACCTCTGAATAGCGGTACAGTTTACCTAGAATCTGGCCACTCAATGCTTCTACGGAGACAAGCCATCGTGGCCGATTCACGCCTGCCCAATTTCCGGGCCCTTACCCCCGCCCAACGCCTGGCCGCCATCGCGGACGCCGCCTCGCTCACGCCCGAAGAGCGGCAACTGCTGGCCGCCCCCGGCGCGCTCGGCCTGGACCGCGCCGACGGCATGATCGAAAACGTCATCGGCGCGTTCGAGCTGCCGCTGGGCGTGGCGGGCAACTTCCAGGTCAATGGCCGCGACGTGCTGGTGCCGATGGCGGTGGAAGAGCCGTCGGTGGTCGCCGCGGCGTCCTACATGGCCAAGCTGGCGCGCGAATGCGGCGGCTTCGAAACGTCCAGCACCCGTCCGCTGATGCGTGCCCAGGTGCAGGTGCTGGGGCTGACCGACCCGTACGGCGCCCGCCTGGCGCTGCTGCGCGAACGCGAGCGCATCCTGACGCTGGCGAACAGCCGCGACAAGGTACTGATCGACCTGGGCGGCGGCTGCCAGGACATCGAAGTCCACGTCTTCCCCGACACGCCGCGCGGCCCGATGATCGTGATGCACCTGATCGTCGACGTGCGCGACGCCATGGGCGCCAACACGGTCAACACCATGGCCGAGGCCGTGGCGCCGCTGGTCGAGGAGATCGCCGGCGGCTCGGTGCGCCTGCGCATCCTGTCCAACCTGGCCGACCTGCGCCTGGCCCGCGCCCGCGTGCGCCTGACGCCGCAGGTGCTGGACACGAAGGAACGCAGCGGCGCCGAGATCATCGAAGGCGTGCTGGACGCCTATACTTTTGCCGCCATCGACCCCTACCGCGCCGCCACGCACAACAAGGGCATCATGAACGGCATCGACCCGGTCATCGTCGCCACCGGCAACGACTGGCGCGCCGTCGAAGCGGGGGCGCATGCCTATGCCAGCCGCTCGGGCCGCTACACCTCGCTGACGCAATGGGAGAAAGACACCTCGGGCGCGCTGGTCGGCACGATTGAAATGCCCATGCCCGTGGGCCTGGTGGGCGGCGCCACCAAGACGCATCCGCTGGCCCGGCTGGCGCTGAAGATCATGGACGTGCGTTCGGCGCAGGAACTGGGCGAAGTCGCCGTGGCCGTGGGCCTGGCGCAGAATCTGGGCGCGCTGCGCGCGCTGGCCACCGAAGGCATCCAGCGCGGCCACATGGCGCTGCATGCCCGCAACATTGCGCTGGTGGCCGGCGCGACGGGCGCGGAGATCGACACGATCGCCAAGCGCATGGCCGCGGAGAAGGACGTCCGCACCGACCGCGCGCTGGCCTTGCTGGAGGAACTGCGCGCGTCCCGATAACCCCGGCTGGACCAGAACAGAGGCGGCGTCCGGAACCCCCGGGCGCCGCCCGATCACACAGGAGAGAGACATGAAACAAAGCCCCCCGGCGCCGTCCACGCGCCTGGCCGAAGTATGGAGCGACACGGTGGATCTCAGGCAGCTTGCCTGGGCCATCGGTATCGGCATCACGATCAGCGTGGCGGGTTTCTATACCGCCAGCCGCTGGTTGCGCGGCGTGGTGGCGTCGCCCGAACTGGCCCACGCCTACGCCATGCTGGCCGGACTGGCCGGCTGCGTGCTGGCCGGCGTCATTTGCGCCCGGCTGTTCCCGCCCAAGCGCGAAGTCATCGAACACAGCTCCACGCATGACCCCGCATGGCGCGCCGAAGTGCTGGCCGAACTGGCCGAACAGCCCGGCGGCCTGGGCACGCTTGCGGACCTGCCGGAAGCGGTGGTGCGCGAACTGAAGGAACTGGACCTGTACGACCTGTTCGCCGAGCCCGCGGCCCAGGCGGCCGCGGCGGCCGACCCCGTCGACGCGCGGCGCGGTCCCGGCAAGGAGGCATTGGCATGAGCGATCCTCTACTGCTCGAACAAATCATGGTGGCCGCCGCGATGGGGCTGCTGGGCGCGGTGGTGTTCGCGGCCATCGGCCTGGTGTCGGGCACCGACGAGACCACCACGCTGGCCCCGCTGACCCTGCTGGTCGTGCTGCTGGGCGTGCCGCCCGCCGGCGTGTTCACCTTCTTCCTGGCGGGCGCGGTGGCCAAGCACATGACGCACGCCGTGCCCACGGCGCTGCTGGGCATACCGGGCGACACGCTGGCCACGCCGCTGCTGCAGGACGCGAACATGCTGCGCAAGCTGGGCGTGCCGCACATCGCGCTGCGCAAGATGGTGTCCGGCGCCATCGTCGCGGCCTTCGTGGCGGTGCCGCTGGCCGTGCTGTTCGCCGTGCTGCTGGCGCCGTTCGGCGCCGCCATCACCAAGTCCGCGCCGTGGATCTTCCTGGCCGCCGCCGTGCTGATCGCCTACTTCTCGGCCGGACGCTGGGCCGCCGTGGCGCTGCTGGTGCCGTTCGTCATGGTCATCATCGCGCTGCAAAGCCTGACCGCGAAATACGGCGTCAAGCTCAGCATCAGCTACTTCCTGGGCATCGCCATCGGACCGCTGATCGCCGACCTGTTCACCGTGATCTCGCCGCAGGGCCGCAGCAAAATGATGCGCGACAAGGTGCGCACGTTCTCGCTGGCGCCCGACGTCAAGGGCTGGTCGGGCTACTTTCCGAACCCGCTCAAGGTCATGGACCGCGTGCAGACGCGCTGGACGCTGGCCACGGCGGCGATCTCCAGCGCCACGTTCGTGTTCAGCCCGGTCGCCATGACCGTGGTGCTGGGCGAACTGGTGGGTTCGCGCGTCAAGCACGCCTACCATCGCCTGACCACGGTGCTGAGCGCGCGCAACGGCGTCACCGAAGCGACCTACATCGCCGAGGCCCTGATCCCGCTGATCGCGTTCGGGCTGCCCCTGAGCCCGGTGGCCGCCGGCCCGGCCGCGCCGCTGTTCAACGCCCCCCCGCGCTTCACGGTGGACGCCGCCACCGGCCAGACGCATAACCTGCACAACCTGCTGAACCACTGGGAATTCCTGGGCTACGGCATGCTGGCGGTGCTGCTGGCCGCGGTGGTGTCCTACCCCTTCGCCATGAACTTCGCGCGCCGCGCCGCGCTGTTCGTGTCGCGCAAGGTCAGCCACGAAGCCATCATCGCCACGTTCGTGGGCCTGATCATCGTGATCAGCATCTGGGAAGGCCAATTCCTGGGCCTGCTCGTCATCCTGACCATGGGCCTGTTCGGCGGCCTGCTGTCGCGCCTGTTCGGCTTCAACACGGGCGTGCAGTTCATGGGCTACTACACCGCCGTGCTGTCCGTGCCGGCGATCATCAAGCTGCTGGGTTAACCGGCGCCTGATGGGCGGGGCTGCGCGCCCCGCCCCCCCTCTCTGTCCCTCGCGCAAAATCTAGGACCGTATCGGTCTGCAAACGGGGCCACGACCCGGATTTGGGGCCGACCTTGATTCTGCGCAAAGCGGCAACCCCACCCTTGTTCTAGCCTCTGCTCTCTTGACCAGAGGAAAGACTCATATCATGACGTGGTTCAAATCACTCACCCTCGCCGGACGCGAGTTGCTGCCCATTGTCCAGGGCGGCATGGGCGTCGGCGTATCCGCCCATCGCCTGGCCGGCGCGGTTGCCAGCCAGAACGCAATGGGCACCATTGCCAGCGTCGATTTGCGCCATCACCACGCCGATCTCGTGGAAAAGACCGAAAAATGCAATGACCGCGACGCGATCGACACCGCCAACCGCGAAGCGCTGCACCGCGAAGTGCGCGCCGCGCTGGACACCGCCCAGGGCCGCGGCCTGGTGGCCGTGAACGTCATGAAGGCCGTGCGCGACCATCCCGCCCTGGTGCGCCAGGCATGTGAAAGCGGCGCGGCCGCGATCGTCATGGGCGCGGGCCTGCCCCTGGACCTGCCGGAAATGACGGCGGACTTCCCCAAAGTGGCGCTGGTGCCCATTCTTTCCGAATCGCGCGGCGTGGCCGCCGTGCTGAAAAAATGGATGAAAAAAGGCCGTATGGCCGATGCCGTGGTCATTGAACATCCCGGTTACGCGGGCGGCCATCTGGGCGCGGCCCGGCTGGACGACCTGCACAACGAAAAATTCGATTTCAAGCGCGTCCTGGCCGATTGCCATTCGCTCTTTACCGAACTGGGACTGGGCCGCGACGCCCCGCGGCTGATCGTGGCCGGCGGCGTCGGCAGCCATGAACAGGTGCGCCACTGGCTCTCCAACGGCGCCGACGGCGTGCAGGTGGGCACCGCCTTCGCCGTCACCCACGAAGGCGACGCGCACGAAAACTTCAAGCGCGTGCTGATCGACGCCGACCCGGCCGAGCTGGCCGAATTCACCAGCGTGGCGGGCCTGCCCGCGCGCGCCGTGGCCACGCCGTGGCTGACGCGCTATCTGCGCCAGGAAGGCACCCTGCAGGCCAACACGCGCGCGGACCCGCGCCGCTGCAGCCAGCGCATGGACTGCCTGTCGCAATGCGGGCTGCGCGACGGCATCGCCAAATTCGGGCAGTTCTGCATCGACCTGAAACTGGCGGCCGCCATGCGCGGCGAGGTCAGCCGAGGCCTGTTCTTCCGGGGCGCATCCAAGCTGCCCTTCGGCAATGCCGTACGCTCGGTGCGCGAACTGATGGACTACCTGCTGCACGGGGAAATGCCAGCGGCGGCGTAAATCCCGGCAAGGCGGATTTCCGTCAAATAATTGAACGACGTATAATTTTTTACGTCGTTCAATTATTTTATCCGCTATGCTCTCTTACGAATCCGTCCCGGCCGGCGCCAGCGAACCTGACACCAGCCCAGACACCAGCCGCCGCGAACGCAAGCGCCTGCAGACGCTGGACCATCTGGCCCAGACCGCCTACCGCCTGTTCGAATCGCTGGGCTACGACGCGGTCACCATGGAGCAGATTGCCGCCCAGGCTGACGTGTCCAAGGGCACGCTGTACAACCACTTTCCCGTCAAAGAGGCCTTGCTGGCGCACCGTTTCCACGGCGAACTGGCGGCCACGCTGGCCGAGCTGTGGCCGGCCCTGCAGGCCTTGCCCGCCCTTGCCCCGCGGCTGACCCGGATACTGCATGCCTCGGCGCATTGGTCCGAATCGCACCGCGCCTATCTGGGCCCCTACCTTCGCTACCGCCTGGCCACGCTGCAGCCGGGCGGGCGCGACACCGATCGCTATCCGCGCAGCGGCCTGCACACGGTGTTCGCCACGCTGATCCAGGAAGCCCAGGCGGCGGGGCAGGTGCGCGCCGACCTCCCCGCCGACCTGCTGGCCCATCACATGCAGTTCCTCTACCTGGGCGCGATGCTCCGCTGGCTGGACCTGCCGGGCGCCAGCCTCAAGGCGGAATTCGACGCCGCGATCAGCCTCTTCGTGCGCGGCGCCACCGGCGAAGGCGCGGCATGACTGTCCTCGTGCTGGACTGGGCAGCCGCGGCCTTGGCCGGTCCCCGGGCCGCGGGCGGCAAAGGCTGGCAATTGGGCCGGATGGCGGAATTCGGCGTGCCCGTGCCCGATGGCTTCGTGCTGGCGGCGCAGGCCAGCCGGGAACACCGCCTCGGCCAGGACCTGCCGTCCACCGTGGCGCACGCCCTGCATGAAGCGCTGCGCGCTCGAGGATGGCTGGAACGCCCGCTGGCGCTGCGCTCATCGGCGCCCCAGGAGGACTCCGCCGGCGCCTCGTTCGCCGGCATCCACCTGTCCTGCCTGAATGTGCGCGGGCACGGCGCGGCCTTGCAGGCCGTGCAACGCATCTGGGATTCCCTGTGGACGCCACAGGCGCAGGCCTACCGGCAACGCCTGGGTCTTTCCGCCGACGGCGGCATGGCCGTGGTGGTGATGCCGATGATCGACGCGGCAGCCTCGGGCATCGCCTTCACCATCGACCCCGCGACGGGCCGCCACGACGAGATGCTTATCCACGCCAACTGGGGCCTGGGCGAATCCCTGGTCAACGGACAGGCGGACGGCGACGAATACCGCCTGCGCGAAGACTACCTGCGCCAGACCTGGCCGCTTGCGGCGCAGCGGATCGGCGCCAAGCGCCACGCCACGCTGCCCGCCGCGGACGGCCAGGGCACCCGGCTGGCCGAAACGCCCGCCCCGCGTGCAACCCAAGCCGTGCTGACCCGTGCGCAGGCCGAGGCGCTGGGCGATATCGTCCGCGACGCGGCCCGTGCGCTGGACTACGCAGGCGCAGGCTACGACATCGAATGGGCCTGGGACGGACAGCAATTCTGGATCGTGCAGGCCAGGCCGGTAACAGCGTCGGCGCGCCACACCTATCCCGCATTGCAGACACAACCCGACTACTGGTCGCGCGGCAACACCCGCGAGGTCCTGCCGCAAGCCATGTCGGCGCTGGAATGGGACGCCGGCCGCGTCATGGCCCAGCGCATGCTGACCCGCGGCTTTGAACTCAGCGGCTACGCCACCCTGCCCGGCGTGCGGCTGGCGGCGCTGTTCCAGGGCCGCGCCTACCTCAACGCCTCCGTCATACAGTGGGTCGGCTACGACGCGCTGGGCGTCAAGCCCCGCGACATGAATGCGCTGTTGGGCGGCCCCCAGCCCGAGATCCGCGTGCCGCCGCTGACCACCGCCCAGCGCCTGCGGCACGGCTTGCGCATCCTGCGCTATCTGCGCCGGGCCGCGCCCTTGCGCCGGCAGGCCGCCGCCGACCTGCCCGTGCTGCTGGCCCGCGCGCAGGACTGGCTGGACGCGCCCCTGCCCGACGCCAATGCGGCGCTCGGCGCCCGCCTGCGCGAGCAATTCCAGACGGTGCTGGCCGCCGACGACCTGTTCTTTCTGCAAGGCTCGGGCGGCGGCGCGCTCTCCAAGCTGCTGGAACTGGTGGAAAAGGCCGTGCCCGGCGAAGGACACGCGCTGACCGCCGCGCTGATGGCGGGTGGCGAACCCAGCGTCACCGCGGCGCAAGGCTATGCGCTCATGGCGCTGGCGCAGCTTGCCGAGCACGATGCACAGGCGCTGGCATGGCTGCGCGCGCCTGACCGCGACAGCCCCGGCTGGGCGAACGCATTGGCGGAGGGCAGCGCCTTCAGGCAGGCCTTCGCCGCCTTCCTGGACCGCTACGGCCACCGCGCCGTCTATGAAACCTATCTGCGCAATCCGCGTTGGCGCGAAGCGCCCGCCTACCTGCTGGACAGCGTGCTGAACCTGATCGGCGCCGATCCCGCCGCGCTGCGCGCCCGCCAGGACACCGCCGCGCGGCAGGCGTGGCAGCGCGTCCGCCGCGCCTTGCCCTTCTGGCAGCGGGTGATGGCCGCCAAGCTGCTGGCCTCGTCCCGCCTCGAAGGCAATCAGCGCGAAGCCGCCCGCAGCGTGCTGGTGGCCTACCTGGCCGTCGCGCGCAAGAGCGCGCTGGAATTGGGCCGCCGCACCAGTGGCCCCGGCGGGCTGGTCGCGCCCGAAGACATCTTCCATCTGAACGCCGCCGAGATATTCGCGCTGGCCGATGGCCGGCTGGCGCCCGCCGCCCTGGGCCGGCGCGCGGCGGCCAGACGCGAGCAACTGGCGGCGTGGGCCGCCCTGCCGGACCCCGATGTGATCGCCGAATATACGCAGGAGGATTCGCAGGAAAAATCGCGGAAAGACTCGCAGAGAGAATCGCAGGAAGGCGCGGCGGCGCCCGAACCGCGCGCGCAGGCAGCCGCCGATTCCCCCAACGCCTGGCGCGGCACCCCGGTAGCGGGCGGACGCGCCCAGGGGCGCGCATTCGTTGCCCGCACGCCAGACGAGGGCCTGGCCATGCCCGCCGGCGGCATCCTGGTGGCGGCATCGTCCGATCCCGCCTGGACCCCGCTGTTCCTGCGCGCGGGCGCCGTGGTGATGGAAGCCGGCGGCTTCCTGTCGCACGCCGCCATCGTGGCGCGGGAATTCGGCATCCCCGCCGTGGTCAACGTCCAAGGCATCCTGCAAGGCGTCGCCACCGGCGACATGCTGGACGTGGACGCGTCGCGGGGCACCATCAGCCGCATGCCGGACGGCGGGCGGGATAGTTAGCTGCCTTGGCCGGGACGGATAGCGGCCTGGGGCTGGGGTTGGGGTTGGGCAGGCACGGTCCGCCACGAGTTTCGTCCGCAGCCCCGTTCGTAGCACTCGCTAGAGCTGACCGCCCGTCGCCAGATCGAACTGGAACACCGCGCCGCTGCCCGTGCGCTCCACCAGCCGGATCTCGCTCTGGTGCAATTGCAGGATGCGCTGCACGATCACCAGCCCCAGGCCACCGCTGTCGCTGGGGCCCCGGTTCAGCGCCGACGCGCGCGTGAACAGGCCCGCGCGCAATTCCTCGGGAATGCCCGTGCCGGAATCGCTGACCTGCACTTGCACGCGGTTGCTCGCCAAACCGAGCTGCAGCTCGATCCGCCCGCCCGGCGGGCTGTGGCGGATGGCGTTGTCCAGCAGATTGGTCAGCACGCGTTCGATCAGCCCCAGGTCCGCCCGCACCGGCGGCAGCGCCTGCGGAATGTCCGTGGTCAGTTGCTGGCGGCGCGCCTCGGCGGCCAACTCGAACTTCTGGATCACGTCCTGCACCAGCTCCGGTAGGGAAAAGGTCTCGGGTTCCAGCCGCACCAGGCCGGATTCCAGCCGCGCCAGCTCGAACAATTCCTGCGCCAGCCGGCCCACCTTGCGGCTTTGCGCCAGGGCGATGTCCAGGTAGCGGCGGCGCTCGCCGGGTTCCAGGGTGTCGTCCTTGAGCCGCAGCGTTTCCAGGTAGCCGTGCAGCGACGTCAGCGGCGTGCGCAGGTCGTGCGAGATATTGGCGACCAGATCGCGGCGCTGCTGATCCTGCCGCGTAAGCTCTCGCCACTGGTCCGAGATCCGCCGCCCCATCTGCGCGAATGTGCGCCGCAGGACCGCGATCTCGTCGCCACTGCGTTCGGACGCATCCCCCGGCTGCTCGAGCGCGGCCAGCGCCTGGCCGTCATCGCCCTCGAAGGCGCGCACCGCCCGCGTCAGTCCGCGCAGCGGCCGCGTGATCAGCGCGAAGGCGGCCAGGCCGGCCACCAGCCCCAGCAGCGCCACCAGCGCGATCGACCACAGCGTGGTCCGCAGCACGGAACTGCGCGACACGTCCATGGCCAGCGCGTCATGCGCCTGGCCTTGCAGCACCACGTAGACGTAGCCCTGATCCCGGCCATCCACGCGCACGGGCGCGGCGCTGAACACCTTTTGCGCGTCCGGGTTACGCGGATCGTCGCCGGTGATGGGCAGCATTGCGCCCGCCAGCAGGCGCTTGACCGGCCCCAGATCCACGCGGTCGCGCATGATCTGGCCCGGCGGCGCGGCGTCACCCACGACGCGGCCGTCGTTGGACAGCAGATAGACCTCCACCGCCGGGTTCACCGTCATCAGCATGTCGAACATCGAGCGCACCGCATCCGGCTTCCAGCCGCCGGCGTCCATCAGTTCGGTGGAGCCGGCGATGTGCTGCGCCAGCCCGCTGGACAGGCGCTGCACGACCTCTTGCTCGTAGCGCGAATTGGCGGCGATCTGCAACCATGCCGACGCCCCGCAGCAGGCCAGCAGCAGCAGCGCGAAGACGGCGGACAGGCGCTGGGTCAGGGTCAGGCGTCTCATGCCGCCCCCTCGGGCGCCGCCGCGAACTTGTAGCCCCGGCCCCAGACGGTCAGGATCCGCTGCGGGTTGGACGGATCGGCCTCGATCTTGGTGCGCAGCCGGTTGATGTGCGTGTTGACCGTGTGCTCGTAGCCTTCGTGCTGGTAGCCCCACACCTGATTCAGCAGGTCCATGCGCGAGAACACCTTGTCCGGGTGGCGCGCGAAGAAATGCAGCAAATCGAATTCCCGGGGCGTCAGGTCCAGGCGGCGCTCATCGACGTCCACCGTGCGCGCGATCGGGTCGATGGACACGCCATGCACCGCCAGGCTGCCGGCGTCGATGCGCGCATTGCGCTCGATAGCATCGCTGCGGCGCAGCAGCGCCCGCACGCGCGCCACCAGTTCCAGCATCGAAAACGGCTTGGCCAGATAGTCGTCCGCGCCCAGCTCCAGGCCCAGGATGCGGTGCACCTCGCTGGAACGGGCGCTGGTGATGATGATGGGCGTGTAGCGCGCCATGGCGCGGGCCCGCTTGCAGATCTCCAGGCCGTCGATGCCGGGCAGCATCAGGTCCAGCACCAGCGCATCCCAGCCGCCCTCTTCCAGCCGGCGCATGCCCTCGTTGCCGTCGGCCGCGTGCTCCACCGCGTAACCCTCGTCGCGCAGGTGCAGGCGCAGCAGTTCCGCGATGTGGGCATCGTCTTCAACTATCAGTACGCGTCGGGGCGTATCCATGGGGTTCTCTGGGACAGGATCGATGCGCCTATTGTCGCCAATCCGCGCCGGGCAGGTATCACGATTAATTTAACTTTGCGTGAGGACTTCGGTATCGGCCTGGGAGAAGAATGCCTCCAACGACAGCACGCCCCGGAGACCCCCATGTTGGCCCGCCCCGCAATCGACCACACGCCGCCCGCGCCGCGACAGGCAGCGCATGAGCTGGCCGGCCTTCAGCCAACAGCAGCCCAGCCGCCCGCGCCTCAGCCGGCCGCGCCTGAGCCGGCCGCGCCCATCCACCCCGGCTGGCTGCGGGTGACGCATTGGCTGAACGCGCTGGCCGTGGTCATCATGGTCATGAGCGGCTGGCGCATCTACAACGCCTCGCCCTTGTTCGGCTTCACCTTTCCCAACGGCATCACCCTTGGCGGATGGCTGGGCGGCGCGCTGCTGTGGCACTTCGCCGGCATGTGGCTGCTGTTCGCAAACGGCCTGTTGTATCTGGCGCTGAACACGGCCACCGGCCGCCTCTGGCGCAAATTCCTGCCCGTCGGCCCGCGCGGCGTCGCCCGCGACCTGGCCTCGGCGCTGCACGGCAAGCTGTCCCACGCCGATCCGCGCCGCTACAACCAGGTGCAGCGCCTGGCCTACCTGTTCGTCATGGCCGACATCGCCGTGCTGATCCTGTCCGGACTGGTGCTGTGGAAATCCGTGCAATTCGATCTGCTGCGCGAACTGATGGGCGGCTACGAGGCCGCGCGCCGCGTCCATTTCCTTGCCATGGCATTGCTTGTCGCCTTCGTGGCCGTCCATCTGGCGATGGTGGCTCTGGTGCCCCGCAGCCTCATCGCCATGATCCGTGGCAAATAAGGAGCATCCCGTGAGCGAAAAAAGACGCCTGTCGCTGCTGGGCCTGGACGGCCCCGGCATCCTGAACGACGCCAGGAAACTGCTGGAAAAGCGCGTGGAGCAGCCCTCGCGCCGCGCCTTCCTGCGCCGCGGCCTGACCCTGGGCGGCGTGGCCATGCTGACGGGATGCTCGCTATCCGACGACGAAAACGTGGAAAAGGCGCTGGCCGCCGTGTCGCGCTTCAACGACCGCGTGCAAGGCTGGATCTTCGACCCCGGCAAACTGGCGCCGACCTATCCCGAATCCATGATCACCCGGCCCTTCCCGTTCAACGCCTACTACGGCATCGACGAGGTGCGCCACGTGGACGAGGAATCGTTCCGGCTCGAGGTCACCGGACTGGTGGCGGACAAGCGCCGCTGGCGGCTGGAAGAACTGCGCGCCATGGCGCAGACCGATCAGGTGACGCGCCACATCTGCGTCGAAGGCTGGAGCGCCATCGGCAAATGGGGCGGCGTCCCGTTCTCTGATTTCCTTAAACGCGTCGGCGCCGACCTGAGCGCCAAGTACGTGGGTTTCAAGTGCGCGGACGACTACTACACCAGCATCGACATGCCGACCGCGCTGCACCCGCAGACCATCCTGGCGCTGACCTACGACGGCCAGACGCTGCCCCCCGAATACGGCTTCCCCATGAAGCTTCGTATGCCTACCAAGCTTGGCTACAAGAACCCCAAGCACATCCAGGCGATCTTCGTCACCAACACCTACCCAGGCGGTTACTGGGAGGACCAGGGCTACAACTGGTTCGGCGGCAGCTAGGTGAAACCCAGCCTTACCCCTCTATCCAAAGGAACGCATCATGAAGAAACTGACCACCGCCGCATTGTCCCTGTGCCTGGCCTTCGGCGCCGTCGCCGCCCAGGCCGCCGACAACATGGGCAAGGAAGGCATGAGCAAGGGCAGCATGTCCAAGGACGCCCCGGCCCAGGACGGGATGAAGAAGGACGGCATGTCCAAGGACGGCATGTCGCATGACGGCATGAAGAAGGATTCCATGTCGAAGGACGGCATGTCCAAGGGATCCATGTCCAAGGATGCCATGTCCAAGGGCTCTATGTCGAAGGATTCGATGTCAAAGGATTCAATGTCGAAGGATTCGATGTCCAAGGACGCCATGGGCAAGGATGGCATGAAAAAGTAGGCGCACGCAGTAGGCGCACGCAGTAGGCGCATGCCGGACGCGCCGGCAAGCGCCCCCGCCCCCCATCGTTGCACGGAGCACCCCATGAGCATCAACCGCAGACACTTCCTGGGCCTGGGCGGCGCGGCCGCCGCGGCCGCCGGCCTGGCCCCGCTGCTGGCCGCCCGCAGCGGCCGCGCGGAGGCGGCCGGATCTTATCCCTACACGCTCACCGACGCCCAGTGGCGCGAACGGCTGACGCGCGAGCAGTACCAGGTGCTGCGCCGCGACGGCACGGAACGCCCCTACACCAGCCCGCTCAACGATGAGCACCGCAAGGGCACGTTCGCCTGCGCGGGCTGCGAGCATCCCTTGTTTTCCTCATCCACCAAATTCGACAGCGGCACCGGCTGGCCCAGCTTCTGGCAGCCCCTGCCCGGCGGCGTGGGTGAAACCCGCGACCGCAGCTTCGGCATGACCCGCACCGCCGTGCATTGCGCCAATTGCGGCGGCCACCTGGGCCATGTCTTCGACGACGGCCCGCGTCCCACCGGCCTGCGCTACTGCATGAACGGCGTGGCCATGACGTTCGCCCCGCAGGCCTGAACCGCCTGCCGCATTCCTACCAGGACCCCACACCATGTCCAAGCATCCCACGATCCGCCGGCTCTGCGCCGCGCTTGCCGCCGCTTGCGGCCTGCTGGGCGCGGCCGCCGCCTCGGCCGCCGAGCGCGCCTTCATCATTCCGCCTCCCGCCGCGGACCAGCCCCAGGGCGCCCAGGCACAGGAAAAGGCCGTCATCGCCGGCGGCTGCTTCTGGGGAGTGCAGGCCGTCTTCCAACACGTCAAGGGCGTGAGCGGCGCGGTCTCCGGATACGCCGGCGGCCAGGCCGCCAGCGCCAACTACAACGCCGTCAGCGGGGGCCGCAGCGGCCATGCCGAAGCCGTGGAAGTCACCTACGACCCCGCGCAGGTCAGCTACGGCCAGCTGCTGCAGATCTACTTCTCGGTCGCGCATGACCCCACCCAGCTCAACCGCCAGGGCCCGGATCACGGCACGCAATACCGCTCTACCGTGTTCCCGGCCAACGACAGCCAGCGCAAAGTGGCCGAAGCCTACATCGCCCAGCTCAACCAGGCCGGCGTTTATCCGAAGGCGCTAGCCACCACCATCGAACCGCTACAGGCCTTCTATCCGGCCGAGGATTACCACCAGGACTACCTGGTGCGCAACCCGAACAGCATGTACATCGTGATCAACGACATTCCGAAGGTCGAAAACCTGGCCAAGACCTTTCCGGAGCGGTATCGGGATAAGCCGGTGCTGGTCAACGAAAACGCGAAATAAGTGGATTGAAACGCGGACTGCCTGGCCGGGCTTGGAGGCGTGACGCCTACCGGCCGCAGTAAGCCCGCTGCGCTGAACTGTTCCTGATAGGCACCCAACCCCGCACAGTCTGATCGGCGGCTCGCCTGTGCGGGGGAGGCTAATTCCAATATATTGGATGTTAGCCGCGTATGTAGGTCAATTAGACCCATAAAATGGGAATTACAGTGCTTGGCGAGAAAGCGTATTAATTCTATAATTTTGGGTGTTAGCCGGCATTAGGCGGGGTAGGCACACACTATGTTGGATTTAAGCTTCAGTTCACCGAATGAGGTCGTCAAACGCCTCTGCCAGCGCTTGCGGACAGAGCGCCTGGCACGGGACATGACCCAAGCCGACTTGGCCGGGCGTGCCGGCATTGCCACCAACACCGTGTCCAACCTGGAAGCAGGCCGCAATGTCGGGTTCGAGAACGTGGTCCGGGTGGCGATGGCCCTTGGTCGAACCAAGGACCTCGAAGATCTGTTTCTGCCAAAGTTGAACAGCATCGAGGACATTCGACGCTACGAAAACAGCGCCAATCGCCTTCGCACAAAGAGAAGCTCCGGCAATGCTTGAGCAAGTGAAAGTCTTCTATGAGGGCTGGGGGGAACGATGGCATTGGGGCACGCTGGTCTCTACCACCGCCCTGACCGGTCGCCCATTGATCGTGTTCGAGTACAGCAATGAGGCCAGGCAAAGAGGTTTGGAGTTGTCCTCCTACAGGCTGCCGCTGCAGGGCCCTCAGTTACGCCAAGGTTTTCCAGATCACCAACTGGACTTGCCGGGACCTGTTTATGACTCGTTGCCTGACGGGTGGGGCATGATGCTGATGGACCGCATGTTCAGGCGCCGCAAGCTATCCGCGGCTCGCATAGGACCACTGGAGCGGCTGGCGTACGTCGGTGGCAATTCGATGGGTGCCATGACGTTTGAACCCGTCGCGCCCGAAGGACAGGATTCAACAGTCCACATCCCGCTGGAACAGCTAGCCGCTGACGTGCAGGAAGTGCTCCAAGGGGAAGGCAGTGAGTTCCTGCAGACGTTGTTGATGGTGGGTGGCTCGCCTCAAGGTGCCAGACCTAAGGCCCTGGTCTATCGCAATCCCGAAACTGACGGGTTCACCACTGCCGTCACGCCGGGCTTTGAAGCCTGGCTGGTCAAGTTCCCGGCCAGAGATGAGCATGCGGAGGTGTGCGCCATCGAAATGGTCTACGCCCAGTGCCTGCGCATGTGCGGCATCGACACTCCAGACACGCGGTACTTCAGTCTGTCTGGTGGGTTGGCCGCGTTTGCGAGCAAGCGCTTTGACCGGCAAGATGGACTGCGCGTACCCATGCAAAGTCTCGCAGCCTTTACCGGCGCCAATTACCGGACTCCGGGGGTGCTGGACTACGTCAACTTCTTGCGGGCAACGCAGATGTGTACCAACGACGTGCGGGAGAAGGCCGTAGCTTTCGAGCGTGCCATCTTCAACGTTGCGTTCAACAACAGGGACGATCACCCCAAGAATTTCGCCTACATCATGTCGCCAGATGGTCAATGGAGACTGTCGCCGGCATATGACGTGACCTTCTGCGAGGGGCCAGGCGGATATCACCAGATGGACGTGATGGGAGAGGCACAGGCGATTTCCCGCACCCAAATGCTTCGGCTCGCCCAGGAGGCCGAGGTGCCCCAGGACGCTGCCGGCAGGCTGATCGACGGCATCTGCGATGTGGCCAGCCAATTTGCAACTGTCGCCGATAACCTCTACCCAGGGCTTATCACTCAAGACACCTTGCGCACGATCCAAAGCTGCATCGACCAGAACGTAGCTGGGCTACGCCAAGATCACCCGGGCCGCGGTCGCCGGTGAAGCTCGGGCGGCAGCGAGATTTCAGCCGGAATGCGATCAAAGACGTCGGCTGATTCGATCCTGTTCCGTCCAGCCGACTTTCCCCTGTAGAGCGCGGCATCGGCTTGCCGAAGCGCATCCTCCAGGCCATCCGCGCCATGGAAATGCGGAGAAATCCCGATGGTGACCGTACACCGCAGCAGATGACCGGACGCCGCGTCTTTGATCGCATGGCTTTCAACGCTGGCACGCAGACGCTCTGCCAGGTTCATGACCCCCTCGGCATCGGCTTCCAGGCAGATGGCCACAAACTCTTCTCCGCCGATACGGCCGGTCAAGTCGCCACGACGCACCGTAGCGCGAAGCAGGTCGGCAACATGGCATATGACTTCATCGCCGGCCTGGTGGCCGTGGGTATCGTTGATCAGCTTGAAATGGTCGACATCCATCAGCAGCAAGTAGGCGGGCGCGGCATTCCTAGCCTTGAAATACCGTTGCAGCGCTTCCAGTAGCCCTCTGCGATTGAGCAGATCCGTCATGGGATCACGCGCGGCCATATCGCGCAGATTATCCGTCAGCCGCCGCAGCACCAGCCAGACAATCGAGGGCGGCAGTATGGTGGCCAGGGTGGACATGTAGATGTAGAAGATCATCTGAAAGCGGCTGTCCATGTTCAGCGCATCCAAGCCACCATCCACGATTTTCATGAACTTCAGCGCGTTGAGAACGCAGATCCCGCCAATCAGAAGTGCGAAAAAAACCATCTCGCCATACAAGTCTTTTGCAAACGTGCGCACCCCATAGATCACGGTCAGCGCCATGACAAAGAACAGCAGGGTCGCCATCGCCGCAAGCATCGCGTAACGCGCGGCGGACCCCGCGTTCCACTGCACCAGCAATTGCACAATGGCATAGGCCACGCAAAACACAATCAACGGACGCCATAACCGGACCTGACGCCCAAAGAACCGCATGGCGCCTAGCCAGTAGACGATGGGGGCCGCCAGCGTAAGGGTGTGGTTGACCACGCTCATCACGCTCCAGGCGTGGCCCCCTTCGATCAGTTGCAGGATATAGGCCGACGCCAGCAGAAGGTTGCCAACGGCAAAAAAATCCATACCCATCCTGTTGCCGGGCAGACGTCGGCTGATCAGTAAAAACATGCCCGAAAAGCACAACAGGTGCGCGCACAGCATGCCGACGAGAGTGGATGCAACCATGAATGGAGGTAGAGAGGGGAACCGAATTCCTGCGCTGTTGCGTGGAACGCTACAGGCCGCTCGGCGCCCGCCTCGATGGCGGGCGCCAGGGAACCGAACTATACCCTCGATTGCTCCGGGATCCGGAAGGCATCATCGTGCCAATGCCAATGCACGGCACCCGTGAACGCTTCGCACCAAGGGCAGCATGAAGAAGCAGACACGTAACCCGTGCTAACTCGCCTAAACGGCTGTCCGCGCAGGACTGGTTGAGCCGAGTGTTATGCCTCCGGTACGGCTCCGCTTCTTCTTGAGCAACTGGAGCTTCTGAGCAAGCGTAAATTTTGAAGCCGTAGCAAGCTGCTCCCTAACTTCACACAACAGCGGCCAGTAATCGCGTTGGAATGCTTTCTCGGGCGACTCGACAAGTGCTTGAACGATAAGACAAAGCCCCTCGCATCCCTCCTTCAACAGGTCGAGCTTTACCAAATCAAGATTTGCGAGAGAAGCAGTCAAATCGGGATTTCGATCTGTATTCTTGCTGTTAAGCGCAACCTGCCATTGCCCGTGCGCCACCTTGTTGCGAAGTTGACTGGGCGTTTCAATGTAAATTTTGATTAGCCGGCTGAGCTCTTGTCTCACGTTCGGAACGTAGTTACCGTTCCTCGAGTGGATTTTCCGTAGAGCAAGCGCAACGCATTTCTCCCATGCGGTAACAATGCTGCCGCGTTCCCCCGCCGCTTTAATTTGACGAATTTCGTCTAGTTCAAAGCAATGCGGAGTGTGTATCAACTTGGAGAATGCTGTCTCGGACCATGCGCAGTACGTCAAAGCCAAGATCTTTGTCTGTAGCTCAGCCGAAGCTTCGTTGTTTGCCAAGAGGTCGCGGTGAATTCCGCGTTTGATGTGCTTCCAGCCCCTTTCAAGAACTCGCAGGTTCTGTGTCTGGGCTTGGAAGACTTCGACTTGCTTCTTTCGGTCCATGTCTTCCGTGCAGGTAAAGAACACTATGATTTTCAAATGCTCTTTACCTGCCCGGAATCGAACCGGGAACCTTGCAGACTACTCCGCAGTGCCTTTCCATATTCGGCCACAGGTCCGAGCGCATTGTAAGTGCCATCTAAGCGCGCCGCAAGTGATCCGGCAGACGTAGTGTAGACCACACAAACGCACCTTCCATCTAGTTGCTGTAGTGCGACTTTTCAGGCTTATCCAAGTACCCGGTCAGGGTCGGAAGCAGACTCCAATTAAGACAAGCGGCCTCGCTTTCTCTCACTTTTCATTGTTGGCAATAGCCGATCAGATGCCAATCCGCTGATATTTGGTGTTGCTGGTTCTCATCCGCACGTCAGCACAGCGTCGCTACCCCGACCGATCGCGCGGAGGATAGTTGAGACTGAAGAATCCTATGTCGAATCTTTCTGCAGCCGTAGGCGTGCAGCAAACGTCTTCCAAGCGGTGTCGATGATCTCCCGGTAGTACTCTTTGATTGGCCTTGAAGCCTGATGATCCCTCGCACCGGGATGGAATGTCCTGAAACAATCAATGCCATTCGACTGGAAGTGCCAAAGAGCCTTTGGCTCAACCTTCACTGTCTGACGGTTCGGAAGCACAGCCTTCAAGGCGCGATCGTACGCGTGGCCGCTGCCGAATATGATTAAGTCTGGCTTAAGCAGTGCGATCTCGAACCGGACGGCCGCGACCGAGAAATCAAATAAATGAGCGGAATGTCTGAGCGACGTTCGAGAGTAGCCGCGCTTCGGACGGTGCCAGTCCATCTTCATTAGGTTGTTCCAGCAAACAGCCGCTCGATCACCTCCAGCGAATGCATCTGCGAATCGCTGCCACTGCCGCAATAGCTCACTTTTGCCGGTGCCCCGGGCGTGCTGATCCTCATAGCGAGCTTTCGCGCAGGCAATCCCGTCCGGACGCTCATAGAAGGGCCCCAGCTTGCCGCACCAACCGTTGGTTTCCTTCCCAAAGAACATTACGCGGACGGGCGCATCGAGGTAAGCCTGAGACACGCTAAGGAGAAATGGCGCTGACAGCTCGCGAAAATGTTGAATAAAGTTGGGCTTGGCCACGGCAAGCGCTTCTGCATAGTACGAATCCAAGACCGATTGAAGGTCTTGTTTGAGCATGATTCCACCGCTTTCGATGTGTTGGCGGCGGCCCAAGCCTTCGCCCACGGCATTAAATCCGGCGGCCATTGGAGCGAGCGGATCAGATGGCGGTTGAACGCGCGGATGTCCACTGGGGCTTTCTGCGACGCTCTCTTCTGGGTCGATCTCAGGCGGGCGGGCACCAAAAATTTCATTGTGAACGACATGAACCATGTGTCACCAAGGGACCGATTCTTAATATGTCAGGATTCGACTCGTGCCACCGTTGACACCAGCGGACGACGGAGGGTAGTCCGCAGCACCTGGGCTACCAAAGATACCGCTCTCTCAGCCCATGATTGATGTCGGCGGGCAGCACGTTTGCGTCCAGCATCTGTTCGATAGTGGTTGTCAGGAAACTCGCCTCGTCGCGCAGCCACGGACGATAGAGTTCGCCCACGCGGCGAAAGCTGGGGTTGGCAGACGAATAGACTAGTGAGAATGCAGCCCAAGACCAAGTGCCGCTCTCATCAAGAGGCAACGATAGCGCCAGCAAATGATCTTGCCAGATCTGTTGAAGGTCTGATTTCAGGAAATGATCGGCCGCCCCAGGCACAAACGCTTGAGAATCCTCGGTGATTTTTCGGTAGCGTTGTTCACGTGCCGACTGTGTAGGCTTTTCGCGCTTACAGTGCTCATGGTATTTAGTCTCCACGCCGAGGATTCCCTTTTTTCCGCCCCCTAGATCGAGCTCGAAGGCAACATCCAAGGCGCTGCCATTCTCCAGAAAGCGGCCAGGTTTGCGACGCATTGGCGACCACTCGAACATGACACGGATAACGCGACCCGGCACGTTTGGCCACCAGGCATGCACGGCGCGATCAGCCAGTTCCAGATCGCCAGCTAAGGTGCCGAAGAGGTTGAAGCACATGGGCATCGAAGACAGCAGGTCGCAGAACAATCGATCGCTATTCAACATCTCCAGCGGTTCGGCATCCAGGACACGTCGGTTAGCGACGTCATGAATCTGGTCAGTAAGAAAATTATGCCCCTTTTTGACACTAGCAATGTCGATCCGGCTGCCCAGCCTGCGAGCCTCTTCACCAAGCATGGGGCGAATGGGTTGCGTGCCTATCGGGAAGCCCCGACTCTCACGCCACCGCGCTTGCTGCAAACGTGCCCGCCGTTTAAACGCGGTCGTTTCGGAATCCCCGGAGACAAAATCCACCATTTCATAGCAATAAGCCGATTCCAGGTCGCTCTTGTTCATATTCTCCGTCCCCGTATGCCAGCAGGTTAAAAAGGAAGGAGTATATCCACGTAATTCTTAGACGGCCGACCGAGCGACATAGGAATGTCAAGCGCCCCGCCCGGACGGCATTCGCCGCCCGCGCCATCTGGCAGCGGAACTTCCTGATGCGAAAATGCCGATACGGAAAAACCAGCACCGGCAGATCGTCCTAGTGCCCCGTCGAATCGCCCTGGCGGCTGGCCTCGAAGAGGAACCACGTGCGCCGTTCGGTCTCGTCGATCCAGTTTTCGATCAGGCTGGAGCTGGCGATGTCGCGATGTTCGTCGGTGACGTTATGGGCTTCGCGCAGCGAGGCCGCCAGCACCTTGTTGTCTTCGCGCAGTTCGGCCAGCATGTCCAGCGGCTGCACGTAATCGGCGTCGTTGTCGGAAATGCGCTGAGACCGCGAAATGTGCCCGATGGACCGCAGCGTGGTGTCGCCGATCTTGCGGATGCGCTCGGCGATGGGGTCGGTCATGGCGAATAGCTGGTCGCCCTGCTCGTCCAGCAGCAGGTGGTAGTCCCGGAAGTGCGGGCCGCTTACGTGCCAATGGAAGTTCTTGGTCTTCAGATACAGCGCGAACACGTCGGCCAGTATCTGGTTCAGCGCCGCGGAGATGTCCCGGGTGGCGGCGGCCGCCAGGTCGGTGGGCGTCGCCAGCGGCGCCTTGCGGCGGTCTTTCAGTGTCTTGGTGGTCTTCTCATTCAGTTTCTTGGCCATGAATCGCAGCTCCTGGATATGAATCGGAAAACTCGGTCGCGGCGCGAACGGAATCGGGCCGCGTGATACCAGGGTAAATCCGGACAGGCGCTTTGCCAATGGGCCTAGGTCAAGTCAGGAGTATGCTACGCCGCTTCGTATCAGCATGATTCACACATCACCATGCGCGGCAATCCCGACGCCAGGCAAGGCGCCATCGCGTTGCACGGGTTCTACTTCCTGTATTACGGACTGCAGGGCGTCAGCATCCCCTTTCTGCCTTTGTGGTTCGCCAGCCGAGGCTTGGACCCAGCCCTGATCGGGCTGATCGTCGCCACCTCGTTCCTGCCCAAGATTCTGTCCACCCCGGTCGTCGCCCACGTCGCCGACCAGACGGGCCGCGCGCACGCGCTGATTGCGTCGGCGCTGGCCGCGTCCCTGGTCCTGTTCATCTGCTATCCGTTCAGCCAGACGCCAGCCTGGCTGCTGGTGATCACCCTGCAGCTGAACGCGGTGTTCCCGGCCGTGCTGCCGCTGATGGACCGCATGGCGATCGCCAGCGGACGCGGCCAGGGCAATTCCTACACGGTCATGCGGGCCTGCGGGTCCCTGGGCTTCGCTGCCGTCACCGTTGCCGGCGGCTACCTCATCAAGACCTTCGATACCGATTGGGTGATGTGGCTGTCCATCCTGCTGATCATTGCCTGCCTGGCCTGCGTGCGCCTTCTGCCGCAGGCGGCGCGCCCCGTGGCCGAGGAGGCGCCAGCCGACCGCGTACGCCTGCCCATGCGAGAAGTCCTGCGCGACCGCCAGCTGCTGATGTGCATCGCGGCCGCTTCGCTGGTTCAGGCCAGCAACGGGTTTCTATATTCCTATTCGACGCTTTACTGGACCGCCAGCGGGCTGTCCACGTCGCTGATTTCGCTGCTGTGGGTGGTGGGTGTGGCGAGCGAGGTCCTGTTCTTCTTCCTGGCCCCGCGCATCCTGGCCCGCACCGGCGCCCAATGGCTGATCCTGGCTTCGGCGGTCATGTCCGCTATCCGCTGGGCGGGGCTGTCCGCAACCACCGACCCCGCGCTTATCGCTGCCCTGCAATTGCTGCAGTGCTTTACGCTGGCGGGCAACAACGCCGCGATCATGTGGTACATCACCCGGCGCGTCCCCACGGCCTGCAAAACCTCCGCCATCGCCCTCTATGCCCTGCTTTCCGGCGGCGTTTTCATGTTCGCCAGCATCCAGCTCGGCGGCGCGCTCTACCGCAGCTTCGCCCCCGGCGGCTTCCTGGTCATGGCGTTCTGCGCCGCGGGCGCGGTGCCGTTGGTGGTGTATTCGGAGCGGTTGCGGCGGCGGCAGGTATAGGGAAGATGGATTATCTCGTTCGGGATATTCGATCTCACAAATGTGATTTCTGTGCGGGATCGTGGGTTCGTGTGGGTCTGGAATCTTGCGGCGTTGCGAGTTCTTGAGACGCCCGGTGCGGCGCGGGCCTGGGGTGGGCGGGGCTACGATTGCGGTCCGGAGCCTTCGCTCCGGACTACCCCGTCCTCAACCTCGTCCGCCTTCGGCTCCCTTCGGTTTCCGTCGGGCGCATCTACACGCCCCGCCCACCCCAGGCCCACGCCGCACCGGGCTCTGCCGGTTCAGCTTGACGGGCGCTTCGGCCATCGGGGTTCTTTAGGTTCCGGCCAACGCTCAGGAAGGTCAGGAACGTCTTGCGGGGCCCGCCCCCGGCCGGCCGCGCGGGCGGCCTTTGGGGGCTTACGCGATGTCTTGCGGCGGGGTGATGACGCTTTGCGCATGGCTGCTCCGCATTTGGGCTTTTGCCCATGCATTGGGTTCTTGTTCCCGCATTGGGTTCTTGTTCCCGCATTGGGCTCTTTCCCCCCATTGGTTTCTTGCCCTCTCATTGGATTCTTACCCTCGCATTGGCGTGTGCCTCGGCAATGGGTTTTGAAATCCAACGCGCCCGCCGCTAATCGTAATTTCAACTCCCGTGCCCGATGGGCGGCGCGCGTACAGGTCGGCAAGCTGAAGCGGATCGTCGACGCGCGCCGCCCATCACCGCCCTCCCCCCCACGGTGAGGCACCACTAGAAAACCCCGCATCGCAAGCGCGAAGCGCACACGTCTCGACGCCCCACCTCTCATATGCCGATTGCTGCCGCCCGCGCGGCTGCAATCGGCGTCCCCGCAGATCCCCTACCCTGACCACAGGTCTTGCAGCGCGACAAACCAAGAACCTCGTAGCCCGGCGGCGCGGGCGCCGTGGTTGCGAGCAACCTCGATGCGCCCGAGGGAATCGGAAGGCAGGCGCCGAAGGCGACAACGACGATGACGAGGGGGCAGTCCGGAGCGAAGGCTCCGGACCGCAATCGTGGGCGCTCGCAGCCACGGCGCCCGCGCCGCCGGGCGACCTACGAAGCGCCTGTTACCTACGAGGCACCTAGAACCTACGAAGATCCTAGGACCTACGAAGCACCTGATACCTGCAAAAAGCGTGAGACCAGTGAAGACCCAAGCAAACCAGCACTCGCCAACGCACCCCCCAAAACAAAAAAGGCCTTGCAAAAGCAAGGCCTTCCAAAGAACTCAACAGCAGCCGATCCGCTTCTTCCCCCCGTAGCGCGCCTCCTGCCGCTCCCGAAAGAAATCCTCATAGTTCATCGGCTCCTGATCAGGATGCGTACGCCGCATGTGCTCCACATACGTCTCGTAATCCGGCACCCCGACCATCAACCGGAGCGTCTGCCCCAGATAGCGGCCGGCCGCGCCGGCAGCCGAACTCATGTTACTGAACAACATGCAGCGTCTCCCGAAGAAAAGCGGTCAATCCGCACCGGCCGCCGCCGTCGCCGGCAGCACCTCGTACGGCGTCTCACGGGCCGTCGGCTTGTTCTCGTTGCGGGCGCGTTGGACCGACTTCAAGCCGAACACCACGATGCTCACCACCACGAAGATGAAGATCGCGCACAGCCCGGCGTTGATGTAGTCGTTCAGCACCACCCGCGACATCTCGCCCAGCGACTTGGCCGGGGCCAGCACCTTGCCCTCGGCGATGGCGGCGTTGTACTTGTCCGCGTGCGCCAGGAAGCTCACGCGCGGATCGGCGTGGAACAGCTTCTGCCAGCCGGCCGTCAGCGTGCATGCCAGCAGCCAGATCGTCGGCACGATCGTGACCCAGGCGTAGCGGTCGCGCTTCATCTTGAACAGCACCACCGTGCCCAGCGTCAGCGCAATCGCGGCCAGCATCTGGTTCGCAATCCCGAACAGCGGCCACAGCGTATTGATGCCGCCCAGCGGATCCACCACGCCCTGGTACAGGAAGTAGCCCCACGCCGCCACGCACAGGCCGGTCGCGATCAGGTTGGCGGGCAGCGAATCCGTGCGCTTGAGCGAAGGCGCGAACGTGCCCAGCAGGTCTTGCAGCATGAAGCGGCCCGCACGCGTGCCGGCGTCCACCGCCGTCAGGATGAACAGCGCTTCGAACAGGATCGCGAAGTGATACCAGAAGGCCATCATGGACGGCCCGCCCATCACCTGGTGCAGGATGTGCGCCATGCCGACGGCCAGCGTCGGCGCGCCGCCCGCGCGCGAGATGATGGTGCTTTCGCCCACGTCCTTGGCCGTCTGGACCAGGTCCGCCGGGCTGATCACGAAGCCCCAGCTCGACACCACCTGGGCCACCTGCTCGGGCGTCGTGCCGATGACGGCCGTGGGGCTGTTCATCGCGTAGTAGATGCCCGGCTCGATCACGCAAGCCGCCACCAGCGCCATGATGGCCACAAAGGATTCCATCAGCATGCCGCCGTAGCCGATATAACGGGCCTGGGTCTCGTTTTCGATCAGTTTGGGCGTCGTGCCCGAGGAGATCAGGGCGTGGAAGCCCGACACCGCGCCGCAGGCGATGGTGATGAACAGGAACGGGAACAGGTTGCCCGACCACACCGGACCGGTGCCATCGACGAACTGCGTCAGCGCGGGCATTTTCAGCTCGGGCGCCACGACCACGATGCCGATCGCCAGGCCGACGATGGTGCCGATCTTCAGGAAGGTCGACAGGTAATCGCGCGGGGCCAGCAGCAGCCACACGGGCAGCACGGACGCGATGAAGCCGTAGATGATCAGGATCCAGGTCAGGCCCTTGCCGTCGAAGTCGAACATCGGGCCGATGACCGGATGCGCGGCCACGTCCTGGCCAAAGGTGATGGCCGCCATCAGGCCCACGAAGCCGATGATGGAGACTTCGCCGATCTTGCCCGGACGGATATAGCGCAGGTACACGCCCATGAACAACGCGATGGGGATCGTCGCGGCCACCGTGAAGGTGCCCCACGGCGAATGCGTCAGCGCCTTGACCACGATCAGCGCCAGCACGGCCAGGATGATCACCATGATCATGAAGGCGCCGAACAGCGCGATCACGCCCGGGATCTTGCCCAGTTCCGATTTGACCAGGTCGCCCAGCGAACGGCCGTCGCGGCGCGTGGAGATGAAGAGGATCGTGAAGTCCTGCACTGCGCCGGCGAACACGACGCCGGCCAGAATCCACAGCATGCCCGGCAGATAACCCATCTGCGCGGCCAGCACCGGCCCGACCAGGGGGCCCGCGCCGGCGATGGCGGCGAAGTGGTGGCCGAACAGCACGTGCTTGTTGGTGGGCACGTAGTCCAGGCCGTCGTTGTACTTCCAGGCCGGCGTCATGCGCGTCGGATCAAGCTGGAAGACCTTGCGCGCGATGAAGCGGCTGTAATAGCGGTACGCGATGAGATACACGCAGACGGCGGCAATCACCACCCATAGCGCGTTGATGGTCTCCCCTCTGGCCAGCGCCACGGTGCCCAGCGCAAACGCGCCCAGTACCGCAACCGCCAGCCAGACCAGGTGCTGACCCAGTCCCTTACTGCTGGTATGCATAAGTGCTCCTCTTGCCTCCCGCCATGCTTTTGGCGTGAAACGCTTTTTTCGTCCCGCGGAAGGCAGACTCATTGTTGTAGGGTGGCGGACGCACGCGTCCACGCTGCGCCCTATGGACGCGGCCGCTAGTATTTCGTCTTGCCCCATTGCGTAACAAGCGCGGAACTACGCAAGCGGGCTACGTGTTACTACGTTATGCAGCGCAGCAAAATTCCGTGGAAATCGTAAAATCCAGCACGAATTCCCCAATTTCCGTCTAGCGGCCCACCCTTAATGCGCCGCAGCAATTCCTGTCCGCGCCGATACAAATCCTTATGAAGCTGCGCCTGAAAATCCTGCTGCTCGCGGCGGTTCCCCTGCTGGTGGCCGTCGCCGCCATCACGGTCGCCGTCTACGTGCAGGGCCTGCAGCTTGCCCAGCGTGAAAAGCAGGTCGTGGAAAGCGCCTGGCTGGCCAGCAAGGAAGGCGAGCTGCGCCACTATGTGAATCTGGCCTACAGCGCCATCGCGCCGCTGCAGGCGGCGGGCGACGACGAGGCCACGCGCCAGCGCGCGCTGGACCTGCTGGCGCAGATGGAGTTCGGCCACGACGGCTATTTCTTCGTCTACGACCTGCAGGGCAAGAACCTGATGCATCCCCGGCAGCCGGAACTGGTCGGCCAGGATCTCTGGAATCTGCGCGACACCCAGGGCCAGGCCGTCATCCAGAACCTGCTGACGGCCGCCCGGCGCGGCGGCCAGCAGGGCGAGGTCGTGCATTACCTGTGGGAAAAGCCGTCCACGCACCAGACCGAGGAAAAGCTGGGCTATGTGGTGGTGCTGGAGCGCTGGGGCTGGATGCTGGGCACCGGCATCTATCTGGACGACGTGGAGCAGGCCCTGGTGCGCATCGACGCCGCCGCGCAATCGAATATCCGCGACATGTTCGCGTGGGTGGCGGGCATTGCCGCCGTCTCGATCCTGGGCGTGGCCGCCTGCGGCCTGGCCCTGAATATCAGCGACCATCGCCAATCCGACGCCAAGCTGCGGCTGATGGCCCAGCAGCTCGTCCGCTCGCAGGAAGACGAACGCGCCCGGCTGTCGCGCGAACTGCATGACGGCATCAGCCAGGTGCTGGTGTCCGTCAAGCTATCGCTGGAGGCCGCGCGCGAACGGCTGCGCCAGTCGCAGCCGGCCGATCCGCGCGCGCTGGCCCACATCGACACGCCGCTGGGCGGCGCGCTGGACCGGCTGAACACCGCCGTGGGCGAGGTCCGCCGCATCTCGCACAACCTGCGCCCCACGCTGCTGGACGACCTGGGCCTGCCTGCCGCGCTGGAGCACCTGGGACGGGAGTTCGCCATTCCCAGCGAAGACGGCGCGCCGCCGCTGGCCGTGGGCCTGCGCACCAGCGGACAGCCGGTGAAGCTGCCCGACGCCTACGCCACGGCGCTGTTCCGCGTTACCCAGGAAGCCCTGACGAACGTTCTGCGCCATGCGGGCGCCACGCGCGCCGACTTGACGCTGGCCTATTCCACGCGCGACCTGCGCCTGACCATCACCGACGACGGCCGCGGCTTCGACTATGCCGAGGTCCAGCAGGATCCGCACCGAGGCATCGGCCTGCGCAACATGCGCGAGCGCATGAGCGCGCTGTCCGGCAGCCTGACCTTCCATTCCACCGCCCAAGGCACGACCTTGCAGGCCTGGCTTCCCCTGCCGGCCGCCGGCGCCCCACCCGCGACGACCCAAGCATGACCGACAAGCCCGACGCCATCCGACTCCTGCTGATCGACGATCACCCCCTGGTGCGCGATGGCCTGCGCCTGCGCCTGGAAACCGTGCCGCAGCTTCGGGTGGTGGGCGAGGCCGGCCACGCCGCCGCCGCCCAGGCCTTCCTGGCCGGCTGCCTGGCAGAGGATCCGCAGGGCGGCACCCTGCCCCACCTGGCGTTGATGGACCTGAACATGCCTGGCGTGGGCGGGCTGGAGCTGACCGCGCTGCTGCATGAGCGCTACCCCCAGATCGCGGTGCTGGTGCTGTCCATGCACGACAATCCCGAATACATGGTGCAGGCGGTCAAGGCGGGGGCCCGCGGCTATCTGCTCAAGGACGAGCCGGCGCAAGAGATCATCACCGCGATCGACGCCGTCATGGCCGGGCGCAGCTATTTCAGCGCGGCGGCGGCGGTCCGGCTGTCGCAGGCCAGCGCCCTGGCCACGCTGCTGACCCAGCGCGAACGCGACGTGCTGCGCCACATCGCCGACGGCCACGCCAACAAGCAGATCGCCCAGGCGCTGGGCCTGTCCGTGCGCACCGTCGAGACCCACCGCCTGAACATCAAGCGCAAGCTGGGCATCGACGGCCAGGCGGAACTGATCAAATACGCGGTGGAAAACCGGGGAGTTTGAGGACCCCCACGCCGCGCGTGCTTGCTGCCCCCCCGAGGGGGCTGTTTCCCCTTGAGGTAGACTTGCGACACGAACGCATCATGGCGCGCTATCGCGCGCGCGCAGCCCCAGGAGTCCCCCCATGTCATTGGAAAAGCATTACACCGCCATTCTTGAAGCACTAGGGGAAGATCCGTCCCGCGAAGGGCTGGCCGATACGCCGGCGCGCGCGGCCAAGGCCATGCGCCACCTGTGCCGGGGTTACGCGCAGAACCTGGACGAAATCGTCAACGGCGCGCTGTTCACGTCCGACACGCGTGAGATCGTGCTGGTGAAGAACATCGAGCTCTACTCGCTCTGCGAACACCACATGCTGCCCTTCATCGGCAAGGCCCATGTGGCCTACCTGCCCGCGGGCAAGGTCCTGGGCCTGTCCAAGGTGGCGCGCATCGTCGAGATGTACGCGCGCCGCCTGCAGATCCAGGAGAACCTCAGCCGCCAGGTGGCCGAAGCCGTCCAGAGCGTCACCGGCGCCGCGGGCGTGGCCGTCGTCATCGAGGCGCAGCACATGTGCATGATGATGCGCGGCGTGGAAAAACAGAATTCCTCCATGGTCACGTCCGTCATGCTGGGCGAATTCCATGACAATCCCTCGACCCGGGCCGAATTCCTCAGCCTGATCCGCTGAGCGCCGCGCGCCGGGCGGCAGACGCCCCGGCCGCGCCACTCATCCTTTTGGCGCATATCGCGGGCCCGCCCGCTGCGACGACGATGCCAGTTCGGGCATTGCCGGCGCGGCCGGCGGGCCCGGCTGCTTTTTGACGGCTGTTTCCGGCATCCGCTTCGGACACCTGTATTCGGCCCCCCGCTTTTCCGCATCCGCTTTGAACACCTGTTTTCGGCCCCCGCTTTCCGCACCCGCTTTTGGCTCCTACTGATCCGGACATCTGGCCCTAGCGTTCTGGTCCCATCCGGGCAAACTGGAACCAGCAAGCCGGTCGCGCCGGGGCGCGGCCGTTCTCTCCCGGAGATCACCATGAACGCGATATACCGCCTGATTCGCCGCTGCACCCTGGCCGGCCTGGCCGCCGCGCTGTTGGCCGCGCCGGCCTACGCGCAGACCAAACTCGTGGTGGGCTACCAGCTCATCGTCGGGCCCTTCCTGTCCGCCATCGCGGACGGGAGTTTCGACAAGGCCCTGAAAGAGGCCGGATACCAGGTCGACTGGCGCCAGTTCACCTCGGGCGGCGACATCTCCACCGCGCTGGCCTCCGGCAATGTGCCGGTGGGCGTCCTGGGTTCCACCGGCATCACCTCGGGCGCCACGCGCGGGGTCGACATGCAGCTTTTCTGGATCCTGGACAACATCGGCAAGTCCGAAGCCCTGGTGGCGCGCAACGGCTCGGGTATCAACAGCACCGCCGACCTGAAGGGCAAGCGGGTCGCGACGCCGTTCGTGTCGACGTCCCACTTCCACCTGCTGGTCGGCCTGGAACAGGTCTGGAAAGTGCCTGCCCGCGACGTGCGCATCCTGAACATGCAGCCGCCGCAGATCGTGGCCGCCTGGACGCGCGGCGACATCGACGCCGCCTACGTCTGGCCGCCCGCGCTGACCGAGATCGCCAAGACCGGCAAGATCATCGCCGACTCCGAACAGATCGGGGCCGCCAGCGTGCCCACCTTCGACGGCATCGTGGTCGATAAGGCCTGGGCCCAGAAGAACCCCAAATTCATGGCCGCCTTTACGGGGGTGCTGGCCAAGTCCTATGCAGACTACCGCGCCAACGGCGCCAAGTGGACCGCGGACTCCCCGCAGGTCAAGGGCATCGTCAAGCTCATCGGCGGCAAGCCCGACGACATCGTCGAGGCGCTGGGACTGCTGGTGTTCCCGACCGTGGAGGAACAGATCTCCAAGACCTGGCTGGGCGGCGGCAAGGAATCGGGCGCGGCGCGCGCCTTCGCGGCCAGCGCCAAGTTCCTGAAGGACCAGAAGCAGATCGACAAGGCGCTGGACGATTACAGCCCCTTCGTCACGGACCAGTACGCGAAGGCGGCGGCCAAGTAGTTCGCGCCGCCAGGGCGCGCGCCACCCCGGCGCCGCCCGCCGCGCACGATGGCGGGGCCTGCCGGCCGCAGGCGCCGCCCCATAAAACAGGGGGAAACGGCATGACCCTGCAGTCCACACCCGCCGCGCAGCGCCTCTGCGCGGAAAATGTCAGCGTCACCTATCCCGGCCTGCACGACAGCGGCCCGGTAACCGCGCTGCACGACGTCAACCTGACCATCCAGCCCGGCGAGTTCGTCGTCGCGCTGGGCGCCTCGGGCTGCGGCAAGACCACCCTGCTCAGCCTGCTGGCTGGATTCCTGTCACCCACGGAAGGGGAAATCACGCTGGGCGGCAAGCCCATCGTCGGCCCCGGCGCCGACCGCGGCGTGGTGTTCCAGAAGCACGCGCTGCTGCCCTGGCTGAACGTGCTGGAGAACACCGAGTTCGGCCTGAAACTGCAAGGCGTGGACAAGGAAACCCGCCGCGCCCGCGCCCGCCGCAACCTGGAACTGGTGGGCCTGCAGGACTTCCACCGGCACATGATCTATCAGTTGTCGGGCGGGATGCAGCAGCGCGTGGGTATCGCGCGCGCGCTCACCTGCGACCCCGCCATGCTGCTGATGGACGAGCCCATGGCTGCGCTGGACGCGCTGACCCGGGAGACCATCCAGGAGCTGCTGCTGGACATCTGGCGGCAGACCAACAAGATGTTTTTCTTCATTACCCATAGCGTGGAAGAAGCGCTCTTCCTGGGTTCGCGGCTGATCGTCATGTCCCCGCGCCCGGGCCGGATCACGCACACGTTCGAGCCGGCGTTCAACCGGCGCTACCTGGAGACCCGCGATGGCCGTGGCATCAAATCCAGTCCCGACTTCATCGCCATGCGCGAGCAAGTCCTTGGCATCATCTACGGCGACGAACGCGCCTCCTCCCCGCAGGCCCTCCATGCCTAGGACACGGTCCGGCCACAAGCCCGCCGCGCCCGGCAAGGTCTACGGAGCGCCGGGCGCGGGCTACAGCGGCCACATCAGCCTGCTCACCAGCCTGGCGCTGATCGCCCTGTGGTTCCTGGTCACCGGCGCCGGCTGGGTAAGGCCGCTGTTCCTGCCGTCGCCCATCGCGGTGTACGACAAGTTCGTCTTCGCCATGACCGAAGGCGTGGCCAATTCCACGCTGACCGAGCATGCGCTGGCCAGCCTGTCGCGCGTGTTCGGCGCCTTCTTCCTGGCTTGCGCCACGGCCATCCCGGTCGGCATCCTGATGGGCGTGAACCGCTACGCGCGCGGCATCTTCGACCCGCCCATCGAGTTCTACCGCCCGCTGCCGCCGCTGGCCTACCTGCCGCTCATCATCATCTGGTTCGGCATCGGCGAATTCCCCAAGATCCTGCTGATCTACCTGGCCATCTTCGCGCCCATGGCCATCGCCGCGCGCGCCGGCGTGCGCTCGGTATCCATCGAGCAGATCCACGCGGCCTACGCCATGGGCGGCACCAGCAGGCAGATCGTCTGGCACGTCATCCTGAAGGCGGCCATGCCGGAGATCTTCACGGGCATGCGCATCGGCATCGGCGTGGGCTGGACCACGCTGGTGGCCGCCGAAATGGTGGCGGCCGACCGCGGCCTGGGCTTCATGGTGCTGAACGCCGCCCAGTTCCTGGCCAGCGACACGGTCATCATGGGCATCATCGTGATCGGCGTGTTCGCCTTCGCGTTCGACCTGCTGGTGCGTTACCTGGAACGCTTCGCCATCCCCTGGAAGGGACGCGTCTGAGCACCGCCGGGGGCATGCCCCCCCCGGGAACGCCGCGGGCGGCGGGCAGTCCGCCCGCGGCGAAACGCCATCCGGCCCCCAACAGGGCAATCCCCCATTCCATCCCCCCCGGCCGCTCCTCTATCCTGTGGCACAGACCCAGCACGCGACGCCCCCGCGCCGCACGCCGTCACAAGGAGCCGTCATGTCCAGCCAGGCCTCGATGCTCAAGCCTGTGTTGTGGGAACGCCTGTTCGAAAGAGAAAGCGCGCCCAACCTGAGCCTGCAGGGACGCGTGCGCCAGATGCTGGTGTCGGCCATCCTCAGCGGCCATCTGCCTCCCGGCATGCCGGTGCCGTCCAGCCGCTACCTGGCCGACCAGCTCCGCATTGCCCGCAACACGGTCGTGTTCGCCTACCAGCAACTGGTCAGCGAGGGATATCTGGTGTCGCGCGAACGCAGCGGCCACTTCGTGAGCGACACCGTCATGCAGGGCCATTCCGGCCCGGCCGCCGACGCCGCCGCCCCGTCCTGCGAGACCGGGGTCCCCGGCGTGCGCTGGGACGAAAGGCTGCGCTTGCGGCCGTCCCGCCAGCGCAACATCATCAAGCCGCAGGACTGGCAAAAGCAGCCCTACCCCTTCGTCTACGGCCAATTCGACCAGGACCTGTTCCCCACGGCTGAATGGCGCGAATGCTGCATCAAGGCGCTGTCGGTGCTGGACATCCGAAGCTGGGCGCCCGACCTGATCACCCACGACGACCCGGCCCTGATCGAACAGATCCGCACCCAGGTGCTGCCGCGCCGCGGCGTCTGGGCGGACGCCGAGGAAATCGTCGTCACCGTGGGCGCGCAGCACGCGCTCTACCTGCTGGCCGACCTGCTGGTCAACGAAGACACCGTGGTCGGCATGGAAGACCCCGGCTACCCGGACGCGCGCAACATCTTCGCCAGCCACACCCGCCACCTGCTGCCGCTGCCCGTGGACGAGCAAGGGCTGCGCACGGGCACGCAGCTTCTGGGATGCGACTACGTCTTCGTGACGCCCGGGCATCAATGCCCCACCACCGTCACTCTGTCGATGGAGCGCCGCGTGGCCCTGCTGGCGCTGGCCCGCCAGGCCGATGCCCTGATCATCGAAGACGACTTCGAAAGCGAAAGCCGCTGGGGCGAAGGCGCGATTCCTGCGCTGAAAAGCCTGGACCGGGACGGCCGCGTCATCTACGTGGGCAGCCTGGCCAAGTCCTTCGCGCCCGGATTGCGCATCGGCTACATCGTCGCGCCGCGCGAACTCACCGGCGAACTGCGCGCGCTGCGCCGCCTGATGCTGCGTCATCCGTCGGCCTATATCCAGCGCGCGTTTTCGTTGTTCATCTCGCTGGGACACCATCACTCGCTGCTGCGCCGCCAGTCCCAGGCCTACCAGAAGCGCGGCGTCGAACTCGCCCTGGCGCTGGCGCGGCACCTGCCGGACTTCAAGGCGACGCCCATCACCGGCTCGTCGTCGTGCTGGCTGCAAGGCCCGCCCTGGCTGGACGCCGCCGCGCTATGCCAGGCGGCGCTGGCCGAGGGCGTGGTCGTCGAGCCGGGCGACGTCTTCTTCATGGACGGCGCGGACACGCCCCGCAACTTCCTGCGCGTCGGCTTCACGTCGATCCGCCCGGAACACATCGAGCCCGGCATCGCCCGGCTGGCGAAGGTCGTCGAACGCCTGCGCGCCGCCGAAGAGAACGGCGCGCCAAAGCGATCCGGGCTGCGCGCGCTAGAGCAGTTCGTCTCGTAGGTAGTACCAGCGATACAGCAAGCCCTGGCCGAGCCTGCGGAACGGCGCGAACATATGGCCCGGCAAGGGCGAGTCATAGATCGGCAGGTCCCAGGCGATCCCGTCCTTGCCCATCATCCGCTGCGCGAGCCGCCTGCCGGCATGCGCCGAAAACGCCACGCCGTTGCCCCCATAGCCAAAGGCGTAATACACCTGCTGCGAAGGGTCCGGCTGCGTCACGCGCGGCATCATGTCGTGGCTGACATCCACCCATCCCCACCAGGAATACGCCACGTCCACGTTCGACAGCGAGGGGAACTTGCGGGCCAGCCCCTGGCGCAGCAGCGCCAGATGGCGCGGGTGATCGGCATCCGCCCCGCGCAGCGCGCTGCGGCTGCCGATCTGCATGCGGCCGTCGGGCAGCAGGCGGTAGTAAAAGCGCAGGGTGCGCGTGTCCGTGATGAACACGGTGCTCTTCAGCCCAGCCGCGTCGCGCTCGGCCGAAGACAGCACCCGCGTCACCATCGAGTTCGACAGCACCGGCATGATCCGGTTGTCCAGCAGGCGGTTCACGCCCTGCGCGGTGTAGCCGCCCGTGGCGAACGCCACGCGCCGCGCGCGCACCACGCCGCCCGGCGTCTGCAGCCGGTACACGCCGTTCTCCACCCGCCAGCCCAGCACCGGGCTGGCCGGATGGATACGCACGCCCAGCGCCCGCGCCTGCCTTAAATAGCCGTAGGCCAGCTTCAGCGGATGCACGCCCACGCCGTCCGGCTCATGCATCGCGCCCACGGCCTCGTGATCGTCCACATAGCGTTCCCGCAGCTCCGCCTTGCTGAGCATCCTGGCGTCGTAGCCGAAGGCCTCGCGCATCACGCGGGCTTCGTTCTCCAGGAAGGCCATCTTCTTCTGCCGATGCGCCGTGTACAGATGCCCCCCGGGCTGCGCGTCGCATTCCACCTGGGCCACCAGGCTCTTCCAGTATTCAAAGCCCTCGCGGATCTCGGCGTCCAGCCGCCTGGCCGTCTCCAGCCCCCAGCGCGCGATCCATTGCGACCGGTAGAGGCGCCCGGACGCGTTCTGCCCCTGGCCGCCGTTGCGGCTGGTGCAGCCCCATACCGCGCGGTTGGCCTCCAGCACCACGGCCTTCACGCCGAAGTCCCGCGCCAGCGTCAACGCCGCCGACAGACCGGTGAAGCCCGAGCCGACGATCACCACGTCGGCATCGATATCGCCGTCGATGGGGCCGTCGTCTTCGGGCGGCGCGCCCGCCGTGGCCACCCAATAGGTGGGCGCGTAGTCCTGGCCCTGGCCGGGGGGGGACACCAGCGGATCATAGGCCGGGTTGTACGCGGTGATAGCGGCGCGGGGGCCGGGGGCCGGGCGATGGGAGTCGAAGGACACTTGGGTATCCATGCTGCGGTTCCGGTTGCTGGGCGCTAGGCCCGTGCCGGCAAGGCCGGGCGCTGCTTGCGAAACGCGTTCTTCACGCGGATCTTGCCGTCCTGGAAGGTGAAGATATCCACCATGTCCGCTTCGACCCGCGAGCCGTCCGCCGCCGTGCCCAGGAAGGTGGATTCAGAGACGCCGCGATCGCCGGCGACCCAATGCCGGCCGTTGGCCCACTGCGCATCGGGAAAGTTGGCCCAGGCGGCGGCGAAGGCGGCGCGCACCGCTTCAGGGCCCGCATGGCGGCTGCCGAACTGCTCTGGTCCGCCCACGGTCTCGAACACGCAGTCCTCGCTCATGAAGGACATCAAGGCGTCGATATCGTGCCGGTTCCACGCGGCCGCGAACTCGGCCAGCATCTCCACGGTGACGGTCTTGTGCATTGCCTACCCTCCTCTGCCAGCCGAGCGCGGGATGCGCCCATGCTGTATTGCCAAGGTACGTTCGGGACGTGCCAGGGTCTAGAACCAGACGCGGGAAATCGCTTGCACCAGACTCAACGGCACCAGACTCAACAGCACCAGACTCAACGTGCGTCCCCGGCCAGCGCCGACTCGCGCGTGCCCCGCGCCGCCGCCGGGTCCAGCCAGACCGCGATGTCATCGATCCCGATCGCGCCCCGCATGCCGATCAGCACCAGCGACGGCCCGTCCAGATCCGCCGGCGGGCGGGCCTGCGTGTCAAAACGCACGCGGCGGGCGGCCAGTTGCACCAGCACCCAGCCATGCCGGTCCGTGCGGACCCAGCCCTTGGCCCGCAACAGATCGCGGGGTAATTGCCTGAGCCGACGCGCAAGCTCGTCGGCGTCCAGCAGCGCCGGCGCGCGCCACAGCCAGCTCTGGAACGGATGCTCGGGCTCGGGCCGCAAGGCCAACCGCGCCGCATGCGCCGCGCATTGGCCGCCGCAGTCGTGATGCGCGCAGGCCACGACCGCGCCCGCCTTGTCTTCGCCCATCAGATACCGCAGATCCACCCGCGCCTCGCGCGCGGCCACGATGGCGGCGCCGCCAGTCACGTCCCGCAGCCAGGCCCGCAAGGCCGCAAGCTCCGTGTCCGCAACCAGGTCGGTCTTGTTCAGCACCAGCAGATCCGCCGCCCCGAGCTGGCGGTCGACAGTGTCCGCCAGCAGCGGATCGGCCGCGGCCTCGCGGATGCCTCCCGCGTCCACCAGCACGATGACGCCTTCCAGTTGCAGCATGGGATCCGACAGGCCCACCTGGGCGATCCGGCCCGGGTCCGACACGCCGCTGGCCTCGACGACGATCCATTCGGGCAGCGGATCCAGCGCCAGCACGCGCGCCAGCGCATCGTCCATGCCGCCGGCCATCGAACAGCAGACACAGCCATTGGCCAGCCGGATCACGTCGTTGGCGCGCTGCGCGATCAGGCCGGCGTCCACGTCGACGGGTCCGAAATCGTTGACCAGCACGGCCGCGCGGCGGGCGCTCGCCGCCAGCACATGGTTCAGCAAGGTGGTCTTCCCGGCACCCAGAAAACCGCCCACCACCGTCAGGGGAATCCGCGCCATCTCACGCGTCCTGAAGCGCCAGCGGACGGCCGCCGATGACGGTGCCCAGCACCTTCAGGTCTTTCAGGTCCTGCGCCGGCGCGGCCGCCGGATCGTCCTGCAGCACGCAGAAGTCTGCATGCTTGCCGACTTCGATGGAGCCCACCAGGTGGTCCATGTGCAGCGTGTAGGCGGCGCCCAGGGTGATGGCGTGCAGCGCCGCATCGACGCCGATGCGTTCGGATTCGCCCAGCACGCGGCCCGACGAGGTCTGCCGGTTCACCGCGCACCAGGCCGTGAACAAGGGCCCCAGCGGCGTGATGGGCGCGTCGGAATGGATCGCGAACGGCACCCCCGCGCGCGCGGCCGACGCGCAGGCATCCATGCGGTTCGCCCGGTCGGGGCCCATGGTCAGCGCGTAGTGCGCGTCGCCCCAATAGAAGATGTGGTTGGCGAACAGGTTCACGCACATGCCCAGGCTGGCCATGCGCCTGAATTGCGCCGCGTCCGCCATCTGGCAATGCTGCAGCGTGTGGCGATGGTCCCGGCGCGGCGTGCGCCGTAGCGCCCGGTCCACGGCGTCGATGGCAAGCTGCGTGGCCTCGTCGCCGTTGGTATGGATATGCAGTTGCACGCCCGCGTCGTGATAGGTCTGCACCATCGTGTCCAGCTCGGCCGGCGCGATGACCCAGATGCCGTTGGGCGCGCCGTTGTAGTAGCCCGGCCAGCGCACCCGCGCGGTGAAGCCCTGGATAGATCCATCGACCACCAGCTTCACCATGCCCAGGCGCAGCTTGTCGTGATTGAGGCGCCTGGCGGCTTCCAGCTTCTCCAGGCAGCGCGCCGGGTCGCCGGCGTAGGTCAGCGCCGACGCGGCGGGCACGATCCTGACCGGGAAGTCCGGCTCGGCCGTCACGCGCGCCAGCGTTGCCAGCCCCTCGTCGCCCAGTTCATTGACCAGATCCGTGGCGGTCGTCACCCCGGCCCACTGGGCCACCTTGCCGAACATCCGCAGGCCCTCTTCCGTCATGCCCACCGTGCGGAACGGACTGCCGATCAGCCGCATGACCGGAAACATGGCGGCGAACTCACAGAGTTCCCCGCTGGGCCGCCCGTCCGCCAGGCGGCTGATCCCTTCGATATCGGTATCGCGGTCGATGCCCGCCTGCGCCAGCATGGGCGTGTTCACATTCATCAGGTGCATGCTGGCGTGCATCACCACGATGGCCCTGTCCGCAGACACGGCGTCCAGGTCACGGATGGTCATGCGGTCCCCGCCGAAGAAGATCGGGTCGAAGCCCCAGCCGATCAGCGTCTCGCCCGGCGCCAGCGCCCGCTCGAAATCGCGCAGCCTGCCTGCCACGTCTTCAAAGCGCTTCAGGCCCGGCCACAGCCGGCCGTCGGGTCCGCGGCGGTCGTAGAAGCCCACGTAGACGAACTTCCACATGCCGCCTTCGGGCAGATGGCAGTGCCCTTCCACCAGGCCCGGCATCAGCACCTGGTCCGCGTAGCGCTCGTCGACCGTGGCCGGCCCCCATCCGGCCAGATCCTCCTTGCTGCCCACCCCCAGGATGCGGCCGTCGCGCACGGCGACGTGGGTCGCCCGCGGCTGCGCGGGGTTCATGGTGAGGATGGTTCGCGCTGCATAGATGGTCGTCGGGGCTGCGGGCTGAAGCATCGGGCTGTCCTTGGAAGTTGACGGGTTCACTCCTGCAGCGGCGATACCGCCACGCCGTCGCGGGATTCGACAAAATGGCAGGCGACGTGATGGGCGGGCGCCACCTCCCGCAGCGCGGGCTCCTGCGTGGCGCACACCGGCCGCGCCACCGGACAGCGTCCGGCAAAGCGGCAGCCCGGCGGCGGATTCACCGGACTGGGCGGATCGCCCGTCAGCTTGACCCGGCGCGCCGCCCTGTCGCGGCCGCCTTTCACCGTGGGCACGGCGGACATCAGCGCCACGCTGTAGGGATGCAGCGGGCGGGAAAAAAAGGCGCGCCGCGAGGCCCGCTCGATGATCTTGCCCAGGTACATGACCGCGATGTCGTCGCAGATGTGCTCCACCACCGCCATGTCGTGCGAGATGAACAGAAACGACTGCCCCTGTTCGCGCTGGATCCGCCGCAGCAGATTGAGGATCTGCGCGCGGATGGCGATGTCCAGCGCCGATACGGGCTCGTCGCAGACGATCAGGTCCGGCGCGCTGGCCAGCGCCCGCGCGATGTTCAGCCGCTGCCGCTGGCCGCCCGAAAACTGGTGCGGAAAGAGCTGGCGCTGTTCGGGCCGCAGGCCCACCAGCTCGAACATCAGGGCCACGCGCGCCTCGCGCCCGCCGGGGGGATCGATGCACATCAGGTCCAGCGGCGTGCGCACGATTTCCTCTGCGCGCTGGCGCGGGTTGAGCGACGAATACGGATCCTGGAAGACAAGCTGCAGGTGCCGCCGCATCCGCCGCAATGGCGCGCCGCGCATGGCGGTCAGGTCCTTGCCGTCGAAATGGATGCTGCCGCCGGTGGGGTCGGCCAGGCGCAGCACGGACAGCGCCGTGGTGGTCTTGCCCGAGCCGGACTCGCCCACGATGGCCAGCGTGCGCCCGCGCTCCAGGTCGAACGACACGCCATCCACCGCCCGCACGACCAAGGGCGCGCCATCGCGCCCGCGGCCTCCGATCGGGAAGTGCACCGCCAGGTCGCGCACCGACAGCAGGGAAGACGACTGTGCATGCGTCATCGCTGCGCCTCCGGATAGAGCCAACAGGCCACGCCCTGGCCGTCGTCCATGCGCGTCACGGGCGGAAACGCGTCGCGGCAGCGCGCCATGGCGTGTTTGCAGCGGTCCTGGAAAGGACAGCCTTCGCCGCGTTCCCACACCGAGGGCACCACGCCGGGAATTTCCGGCAGGTCCGGCCGCGCGTCGCCGGGCGCCCGGTCCAGTTCCGGCAGGCAGGCGATCAGTCCCTGGGTGTAGGGATGCAGCGGATGCGCCAGGATCTGGCCGACGCTGCCCTGCTCCACCACCCGGCCGCCATACATGACCACCACGCGGTCCGCCATCTCGGACACCGCACCCATGTCGTGCGTGATGAGCAGCACGGCGGTGCCGCGGCGCGCCTGCTGCTCGCGCAACAGGTCGAAGATCTGCGCCTGCACCGTCACGTCCAGCGCCGTGGTCGGCTCGTCGGCGATCAGCACGTCCGGGTCGCAAGCCAGCGCAATCGCGATCATGACGCGCTGCCTCATGCCGCCGGACATCTGGTGCGGGTAGTCGTCCACGCGGCGCTCGGGCAGCGGGATGCCCACTGACTTCAGCATGTCGATGGCGCGCTCGCGCGCCTGGACCTTGTTCAGGCCCTGGTGCAGGCGCAAGGGCTCGGCGATCTGCTCGCCCACCGAATACACCGGATTGAGCGCGGTCATGGGTTCCTGGAAGATCATGGAAATATTGTTGCCCCGCACCTGGCGCATCGTTTCGTCGTCGTGGGAGGCCAGGTCGGCGCCGCGCAGCCGCACGCTGCCGGCCCCGATGCGCGCCAGCGGCGGGATCAGCCGCATGATGGCCAGCGCCGTCATGCTCTTGCCGCATCCGGATTCGCCCACCAGGCACAGCGTTTCGCCGGGGCGCAGGTCAAAGCTCACATCGCTTAGCACCTCCGCCGCGCGTCCCCGCGTTCGGAATTCCAGGCTCAGGCCATCGACCTCCAGTACCGGCAACCGGTCGGGCGCGTTCATGCCCGGCCCCGCGACGTGGGATTGAGCGCGTCGTTCAGGCCGTCGCCGATCAGGCTGACCGCCAGCACCGTCAGGAAGATGGCCGCGCCGGGCAAGGTCACGGCCCACCACGCGGTAAGGATGTAGGGGCGGTTGCTGCCGATCATCAGCCCCCAGCTCATCACGTTCGGATCGCCCAGCCCCAGGAACGACAGGCCGGCCTCGAACAGGATCGCGGTGCCGATGGCCAGGGTGGCGGACACGATCAGCGGCGCCAGCGCATTGGGCAGGATGACGCGCCAGATGATGCGCGCGTCACCCGCGCCGATCACCCGTTCCGCCAGCACGTATTCGCGGCGCTTGAGGCGCAGGAATTCCCCCCGGGCGAGCCGCGCCGTTCCCGTCCAGCTCACCACGCCAATGGCCACCGCGATGGTCGCCAGGGACGGCGTGAAGAGCGTGACCAGCACCATCGCGAAGAGCAAGGTGGGCAGCACCTGGAAGAACTCGGTGATGCGCATCAGCGTTTCATCGACCCAGCCGCCGTAGTAGCCGGCCAGCGCGCCCACCGTCACGCCGATGGCCATGGACAGCACGGCGGCCACCACGCCCACCAGCAGGGTCGCGCGGCCGCCGTAGATCATGCCCGTCAAAACGTCGCGTCCCAGGTAGTCGGAGCCCAGCAGCAGCTCGCCCCCTGGCGGCTCCATCGGGGCGGCGGCGATCTCGAACGGGTCCGCGTCCATCGCCATCGGCCCAAAGATCGTCACCCCCAGAATCGCCGCCAGCAGCAGCATGCCGATCAGCGCGGTCGGGTTGCGCGCGAAGACCCGCAGCGCCTCGTAGGAGGGACGGGGCGGCGGCCGGCGCTGGGCCGCGTCCCGGGGCGCGCCGGGGATCGCGATGGGAGCTTCGCTCATGATGTCTTGATCCTGGGATCGATCAGCCGGTAGGCCAGATCGGTAAGCTGGTTCATCACCACGACCAGCAGCGATGCGAACAGCAGAATGCCGAGCAAGGTGGGGTAGTCGCGCCTGAGCACGGAGTCGAAGGCCAGGCGGCCCAGACCGGGCCAGTTGAAGACGGTCTCCACCAGGATGGCGCCGGCCAGCACATTGCCGAACTGCAGCCCCAGCATCGTCACCACCGGCAGCACCCCGTTGCGCAGCGCATGCTTGTACAGCACCGTGCGCTCCGGCAGTCCCTTGGCGCGGGCCGTGCGGATGTAGTCGGCCGACAGCGCGTCCATGACGCTGGCGCGCGCCAGCCGGCTGTACTGCGCCAGGTACACGAAGGCCAGGGTGAACGCCGGCAGCACCAGGTGGTGCAGCACGTCCAGCGCGCCTTCCCATCCGCCCTGCGGCCCGCCCGCCGACCGCATGTCGGACACCGGAAAGATCGGCCACGTCGAGGCGAACAGGATGATCAGGATGATGCCGGTCCAGAACACGGGCGCGGAATAGCCCACGATGGACAGCAAGGTGATGCCCTGCGACAGCGGCCCGTTCGGCTTGCGCGCGGCCAGCGTTCCCAGCAGCGTGCCGATGATGAACGCGCTGAACACCGACGTCACCACCAGCAGCAGCGTGGCCGGCACGCGTTCCCAGATCAATTGGGCAACCGGCACATTGAAGAAGTACGAATGCCCCAGATCGCCGCGCAACACCTGCGACAGGTACAGCCCAAGCTGCGTCAGGAACGGCTTGTCCAGTCCGTACTGGGCCCGAAGCTGCGCACGCAGGTCTTCGCTGATGCCGCCCATGGACCCCGCGATGGTCTCCACGGGGTCGCCCGGCGATATATGGATCAGCAGGAAGTTCAGCGTCACCACGGCCAGCAGCAGCAGCGCGGCGTAGGCAAGACGGCGCGAGAGATAGCGCAACATGGCGGCTCCCGCTACTGCAGGTAGGTCTCGTCCAGCGGCGACAGCAGGCCCCATATTCCCGCCGGCAGCCCGTGCACCTTCTTGGACGACAGCGTGTGGTACGGGATGACCGTCAGGAAATCGATGGGAACGTCTTCGGTGACCAGGCGCTGGAATTCGGCATACAGCGCGCGGCGCTTCTCCACGTCGGTCTCCACGCCCGCCTGCTCCAGCAGCGCGTCGACCTTGGGGTTCTTATAGGATTGCGTATTGGTCCAGATGATGTCGCGGATATTGCTCGACAGATAGGTGCGGTGCACGCCAATGACAGGGTCGCCCCAGTTGAAGACGATATCGGTAGTGATGTCGAAGTCATGGCTGGCGATGCGCTTGGCCCAGGTCGGGAAGTCGGGCGACGCCCGCACCTGCACGGCGATGCCCACCTTTTTCAGCTGGCTGCGCAGGTATTCCGCCACGTTCTTTCCCTGCACATCGCTGCCCGGCATGTAGTCCACCGTGAGCGTCAGGCGTTCGCCCTTGCCGTCCTTCTTGAACCCGGCCTCTTCCAGCAATTGCTCGGACTTCTTCAAATCCAGCGGATACTTCTTCAGGTCCTGGGTGGCAAACGGGCTGGTGCCGACGATCGGACCGAACGCCGGCGCGGCAAACCCCGCGTTCAGCGCCTTCGTGATGAAACCCTTGTCCGTCGCATAGGCGATCGCCTGGCGCACCCGCACGTCGTCCAGCGGCTTGCGCGCGGTGTTGAACGCCAGCCAGCTCAGCGCGCCGATGCCCTCGTAGCCCTTGCTGGTCATGACGATGGCCGGGTTGTCCTTGGCGCGGCGCAGGATGGTGGGCTCGGTCATGTACGGCAGCACGCCGATATCGCCGCGCTCCAGTCCGATCAGCAGGTTGGTCGCGTCCGGATTGATCTTCACCACGACGCGGTCCAGATAGGGCTTGCCCGGCAGAAAGAACTTGTCGAAGCGCTCCAGCACGACCTCCTGCCCGGGCTTGAACTCCTTGAACACGAACGGACCCGATCCCACCACGTTGGCGGTGTTGCGGGGATGGTTCTTCAAGTCCTGCCCGTCGCCATAGATGTGCTTGGGCAACACGGGCATCAAGGCCGGCGACAACGCCAGCAGGATCGCCGGATGCGGCTTGCTCATGCGCAGTATCGCGGTGCGGGCGTCCGGCGTGTCGACCCGCTCGACGGGCGCGAACATGGTCTGGAACGGATGGTTCTGCTTGACCGCCATGATGGAAAACGCCACGTCCTCGGACGTCACCGGCTTGCCGTCGTGGAACACCGCGTCGCCGCGCAAGTGCAGCGTCAGCGACTTGCCGTCGGGTGCAAGCTCCCACGACTCGGCCAGGTAGGGATGCGGCTTCCAGTCCGCGTCGTACCGCAGCGGGCTGGCAAAAAGCTGCGAACTGGGCAGCGCGGTCGCGATGCCCGATTGCACCGCGCCATTCAGATGCCGCGGGACCTGCGTCGAACCGATCACCAGCGTGCCGCCCGTCTTGGGCGGATCCGCCGCCAGGGCGCCCCCCGCCATCGCAAACATCGACAGAATCGTGGCCAGGCCAAATCTTGCGCTGCGCATGTTCTACCCCTTGATGTTGTGGCGCGAACCATTCACGGGATGGTTACGCCGGGCCTGTGCAAGGCTCTTTTCAGTGCGGACAGACCCTAGCGTAGCTACCCCCCGGGTCCAGCCTTAGTACCAAACCGCCGGACTTGCTGGTGCCAGGCGGCGGGAGCCGTTCAGCCCGCGAGCGCGCGCGCGTACAGCACCGCCACCGCGCAGCTATTGACGCGCGCGTCCATGGAATCGGACCGGCTGGTCAGCAGCACGGGCACGCGGGTGCCCAGCACCAGCCCCGCCGTACCCGCGCCCGCGAGCCAGGCGAGCTCCTTGTAGAGCATGTTGCCGGCCTCGATATCGGGCGTCAGCAGGATGTCCGCATCGCCCGCCACGCGCGACACGATGCCCTTCTGGTCCGCGGCCTCGCGCGAGATGGCGTTGTCGAAGGCCAGCGGGCCGTCGATCTCGCCGCCTCGGATCTGCTGCCGGTCGGCCATCTTGGACAGCGCCGCCGCATCCAGCGTGGCGGGCATGGCCGGGTTGACCGATTCGGTCGCGCACAACACGGCCACCTTCGGCCGTTCGACGCCAAGCGCGCGCGCCAGGTCGATGGCGTTCTGCGCAATGTCGGCCTTTTCCTGCAGCGTGGGCGCGATGTTGACGGCGGCATCCGTCAGGATGAACAGCTTGGGATACGCGGCCACCGCCATGACGAAGGCGTGGCTGATGCGCCGGCCCGTGCGCAAGCCGGATTCGCGCGCCACCACCGCCGACATGAAGTGGTCGGTGTGCAGGCTGCCCTTCATCAGCATGCGCACCGCGCCGTCCCGCGCCAGGGCGGCTGCGGCGCGCGCCGCCAACAGTTCGTCGTCCGGGGTGTCGACGATCTCCATCGACCCCGGCCGCATCCCTTCCTGCGCCATCAGCGCCGCCAGCCTGGCCGACGGCCCGACCAGCACGGGTTCGATATAGCCCGCCTCGCTGGCCTGGGCGGCGGCGCGCAGGCTGGTGGAACACAGGGGATACGCCACCGCCGTGCGCAAACGCCCCGCCGCCAGCGCGGCCACGCGCAGCGGCTCGAACAAACGATCGAATGCCATGGTCTCGCTCCTGCCGCCGGCATGCCGGCCGTCCGCAAATTGGCCGGCGCGGGCAAGGGCTTCTTCATCCCCTGTCCGCGCCGGGCGCGCCGGTCAGCGTCCGACCGGCTCGATCGGCAGCGGCACCTCGCCGGCCTTGAACGGCTGGTTCACATGGTTCCGGTACTTGTCCAGGAAGCGCACCGGCTGCTTGAGCGCGTCGCGGCGGAACGGATCGCCCAACTCCTGGCTGACCATCATTTCCAGCACGGTGGTCTTGCCTTCCAGCTGCGCCTGGCAAGCCGCCTGCAAGGCCGCGCCGACCTGATCGGCATGCTCCACGCGTATGCCCTCCGCACCCATGGCGCGCGCCAGATCGGCAAAGCCCGGGTTCCTCAGGTTGCTGCCCACGAAGCGCCGGCCGTAGAAATCGACCTGGTTCTTTTTCTCGGCGCCCCATTGGCCGTTGTGGAACACCACCGCGGTCACGGGTATCTGCTCGCGCACGCAGGTCAGCAGCTCCTGGAAGCTCATGCACCACGCGCCGTCGCCCACATACGCCACGGCCGGGCGGTCGGGTCTGCCCAGCTTGGCCCCAATCAACGCCGGCAGCGCGTAGCCGCAATTGCCGAAGCTCATCGCGGCCAGCATGGAATTGGGTTCGTCGAAGCGCAGGTAGCTGTTGGACACCGAGCAGATGTTGCCGATGTCGGTCGACACCATGACGTGCTTGGGCATCGCGCGCTCCAGCTCGCGCAGCATGCGGCGCGGGTGCATGCGCCCGCCGCTGTGTTCGATGATGTCCAGGCTCCAGTCGTCGCGTTCATGCGACCACTCGTCCAGTTCCTTTTCCCATTCGGCCTTCTGCGCCGCGATCTCGCCCGCGCGCCCCTCCTTCGTGCGGACGCAGGCGACCTCGCGCGCCTGCAGCCGGGCCGTCAGCGCGGCGGCGGCGGGCTTGGCGTCGCCGCAGATGCCCACCGACACCGGACGCACCAGGCCCAGCATGCGGTGGTCTGCGTCCACCTGGATGATGCGGGCGTTCTGCGGCCAGTAGTCCAGCCCGTGCTGCGGCAAGGTGCCGAAGGGGCCCAGCCGCGTGCCCAGCGCCAGCACCACGTCGGCCTGCGACAGCAGCTTCATGCCCGCCTTGGCCCCCTGGTAGCCCAGCGGGCCGCACCACAGCGGATGGCTGGCCGGGAACGCGTCGTTGTGCAGATAGCTGGTCACCACGGGCGCGCCCAGCAGTTCGGCCAGCGCCACGCATTCGGCCTGGCCGTCCGAAAACAGCACGCCGCCGCCCGCCACGATGACCGGGAACTTGGCGTCCGCCAGCAGGCGCGCCGCCGCTTCCAGATCCTCTTCGGACCCCGGCCCGCGGCGGATCCGGCGCGGCTCCGGGATGGCCACGTCGATCTCGCCATAGAAATAGTCGCGCGGAATGTTGAGCTGCGACGGCCCGCGCTCGGCCATCGCATTGTCGAACGCCTTGGCCGTGAATTCCGCCATGCGGTCCGGCCGGTTCACGTGGGCCTGGTATTTGGTGATGCGCGAAAAGATGGGCAACTGCTCGGTTTCCTGGAAGCCGCCCAGGCCCATGCCGGACGTGCCGGTCTCGGGTGTGATCGCCACGACCGGGCTGTGCGCCCAATAGGCGGCGGCCACGCCGGTCACGAAATTGGTGATACCGGGCCCGTTCTGCGCAATGCACACGCCATGCCTGCCGGTCACGCGCGAATAGCCGTCGGCCATGTGCGCCGCGCCCTGCTCGTGCACCGTCGGCACAAAGCGGATGCCGGCCGCGGGAAACAGGTCCAGCGCATCCATGAAGGCCGAACCGACGATGCCGAAAACATCCTTGACGCCCTGCGCGACCAGCGTCTCGACAAACGCTTCGCTGGGGGTCATGTGTTGCTTGCTGCTCATGGTCTCTCTCCTGGCGGGCCGGCGCTCGTCGGATTGCTTTATTGGCCGGTGTGCTCCGATACTGCGCCAGAAAACCCAAGCTTCCCACCCCACGGCGTTTCATTTTCTGCAAATTCTGTGCGAGGATGGGGAGCCGTCAGCCGAATCTTCAAATATTGAAAGATGAAAGACGAATCCTCCGCCGCGCTGCGCGCGCTGACCCTGCTGGAACAGGTGGCCCGCTCCGGCCAGCCGGTATCGCTGGCCGCGCTGACCGAAGCCACCGGCCTGCCCAAACCGTCGGTGCTGCGCATCCTGTCGCGCCTGGTGGACGCCGGCATGCTGCTGCGCGAGCCAGCCGGCAAAAGCTATGTCAGCGGGCCGCGCCTGAGCGCCCTGGCCCGCGACACCCTGCTCAATTCGCCGCTGCGGGGCGAACGCCACCGCATCCTCGACAGCCTGGTCGATGAAATCGGCGAAACCTGCAACTGCACCATGCTCGACGGCGACGAGGTCATCTACCTGGACCGCGTGGAAACCGCCTGGCCGCTGCGGGTGAACCTGCAATCCGGCTCGCGCGTGCCCCTGCACTGCTCGGCCAGCGGCAAGCTCTTCCTGGCGCACATGCGCCGCGAACCGCGCGAACGCCTGCTGGCCGCCGCCCCCCTGCCGCGCTACACGCCCAACACGCTGTGCGACGTGGCGGCGCTGGAACAGGAGCTGCGTGTCATCAAAAAAGAAGGCGCCAGCTTCGACCGAGAGGAATTCCTGCTGGGCATCGTCTGCATGGCCGTTCCGATCCTGCACGGCTCCCGCGCCATTGCGGCGGTGGCCTTGCATGCGCCGGTGGCGCGGCTGTCCATCGATGGCGCGCGGGCGTGGTTGCCGCGCATGCAGGAGGCGGCGAGAGCGCTCGCGGGGACTTACGAGGCGGAGCGCTAGTTATTCTTCGGCGTATCCAAAGGGCCAGCGGCGCTTGTTCGGGGCCGATTCGGGGGCATCACAGGGGTTGGTTTTCATGGTTGTGTCCGTGGTGTATGTCCCCGAATCCTAGACGACCACTCGTAACAGCAATGTAAGCGTTCGCAAAGAACCCCGTCAGACGCCAATGGCCACGCTTTTCTCCGGACTTCGATAAAGCCGTGCTGCCTGGCCTTGCGCCGGCGCTCCAACCCCATCCCAGGCCTTACACTGTCGCTCGACTCAGCCTTTTAGCGGTTTTTGCGATCCGCCCTATTGTGACCAACGCGCCCTTCTCCTCCCTGCCCCTTCTGCCCGCTCTCCTCGACAACCTGCAAAGCCTGGGTTTCGAACAGATGACGCCCATCCAGGCGCAAAGCCTGCCGCTCATCCTGGAGGGCCGCGATCTGATCGCGCAAGCCAAGACCGGCAGCGGCAAGACCGCGGCGTTCGGCCTGGGCGTGCTTCAGAACCTGGACGTCAATCGCCTTGCGCCGCAGGCGCTGCTGGTGTGCCCCACCCGCGAGCTGGCCGACCAGGTGGCGCAGGAACTGCGCCGGCTGGCGCGCCTGATCCCCAACGTCAAGATCCTGACGCTGTGCGGCGGCGCCGCCGCCCGTCCGCAGGCGGAATCGCTGGCGCGCGGCGCGCATCTGGTGGTGGGCACGCCCGGCCGTATCCAGGACCACCTGGAGCGCGGCAGCCTGGATCTGTCCGGCCTGAACACGCTGGTGCTGGACGAAGCCGACCGCATGGTGGACATGGGCTTTTATGACGACATCGTCGCCATTGCCTCGCACTGCCCGGCCAAGCGCCAGACCCTGCTGTTCTCGGCCACCTACCCCGACAACATCCGCAAGCTCAGTGCCCGTTTCCTGCGCAACCCCGCCGAGGTCAAGGTCGAGGCGCAGCATGATTCCAGCCGCATCGAACAGTTTTTCTACGAAATCGGCGAAGGCGAACGGCTGGATGCCGTGGCCAAGCTGCTGGCCCACTTCCGTCCGGTCTCCACGCTGGCGTTCTGCAATACCAAGGTTCGCAGCCATGATCTGGTCGAGCGCCTGCAGGCCGAAGGCATCAGCGCCCAGGCGCTGAACGGCGACCTGGAACAGCGCGAACGCGACGAGATCCTGATCCAGTTCGCCAACCAGAGCTGCGCCGTGCTGGTCGCCACCGACGTTGCCGCGCGCGGCCTGGACATCCAGAACCTGGGCGCCGTGATCAACGTGGACGTGACCAAGGACACCGAGGTCCACGTGCATCGCATCGGCCGCAGCGGCCGCGGCGACCAGAAGGGGCTGGCGCTCAGCCTGTGTTCCCCCGACGAGATGCGCTGGGCCAACCTGATCGAGCAGTACCAGGGCTCGCCGCTGAAATGGGCCGACCTCAAATCGCTGCGGCCCAAGGCCGACCGCCCGCTGCGCGCGCCGATGATCACCCTGTGCATCCAGGGCGGCAAGAAAGACAAGCTGCGGCCCGGCGACCTGCTGGGCGCCCTGACCGGCGACGGCGGCCTGACTTTCGAGCAGGTCGGCAAGATCAACATCACCGAGTTCAACTCCTACGTGGCCCTGGACCGCCAGATCGCCAAGCAGGCGTTTTCGCGCGTGTCCAACAGCAATATCAAGGGGCGCCGCTTCCGCATGCGCTTCCTGGAAGAGTTCTGACCGACCCGCCGTCCGGCAGCTGTTTGGCGGCGGATTGTTGCGGTATCGATGGAAAGCTTGTTGGTTTTGCCCGGGTTTTGCCATAATGGCGCCGCCAGTTCACACTGGCGGCATCCCAGGCGGGACGCCGCCGTGCGCGGAACCAACGGCACGCCTTGCGCTCCAACCGCGCACTGCCCCCTTAACCATCACAAGAGAAACTCACCATGATCAAGTCCGATGACACCGGCAAGCTGATCCTGCGCCTGACCCTCGGTATCCTGATTCTGCTACACGGCCTGGCCAAAGTGACCGGCGGTGTCGGTGGCATCAGCGGCATGCTGTCTTCGCACGGCCTGCCCGGCTTTCTGGCCTATGGCGCCTACGTCGGGGAAATCATCGCCCCCGTCCTGCTGATCATCGGCGTCTATACGCGCCTGGGCGGCATCCTGATCGCCATCAACATGGTCGTCGCGATTCTGCTTGCGCATAGCGGCCAGATCAGCAGCCTCAACAACCAAGGCGGGTGGGCGCTGGAACTGCAAGGCATGTTCCTGTTCGCGGGCCTGGCCATCGCCTTTATGGGCGCGGGCCGTTTCAGCCTGTCCGGCAACGGCGGCCGCTGGAACTGAAGCCTCGGCGGCAAGCGGGACAAGGGGGTCGCTCAGGCGGCCCCTTTGCATTTCCGCAGACATTGATACGAACGACATCGACAGTCACGCAGGCGCAAACATCGGTCACGCGAAAGCTGTTTCGGAACGATTACAGTCCCGAACTCACGCCGTCCGCTGTGGCCTAATTCCTAAGAGCGCGACAAGGGCGTGATACACGCCCGGCGCCTGGCAGGAGCCGTCTGATGAAGAAGAGTCTGTTGATGATGCTGGCGGTGGCAAGCAGCCTGACCGGATGCGTGGTGGTGCCGGCGCGGCCGGCGTACTACCGCCCCGCGCCGGTTTACTACACGCCGCATTACTACTACTACCCGGCGTATCCCGCGCCGCATTACTACTATCGCGGGTACTGATCCGCGCACCCGTTGCGTCCAGGAAACCCCATGACCCCTTCCATCCAGATCGCCCGCATGCGGCCGCTGGCCGCCGCAGTCCTCCTGGCGGCCAGCGCGGGCGCCGCCGCGCAGACTTATGCGCCGCCGCCCCCGTCCGCCGCGCCTTCCTACGATCCCGCCTACGACAATGGCGACCCCGCCAACGCCAACCTGGCGCTGGTGGACCGCAGCCCCGAGCCGCCCCCGGCCCTGCCGGTCTACGTACAGCCGCCGGCCCCAGGCGACGGCTACCTGTGGGTGCCGGGCTACTGGAGCCGTAACCGCTACGGCTTTTTCTGGGTGCCCGGCGCGTGGGTGCTGGCCCCGTATGCGGGCGCGCTCTGGACGCCCGGCTACTGGGGCTATACCGACGGCCTGTACCTGTGGAATGCCGGGTACTGGGGGCCCCATGTGGGTTTCTATGGGGGCATCAACTATGGTTTTGGCTACACGGGCCTGGGCTACGTCGGCGGCTACTGGAAGCGGGACCGCTTCTACTACAACCGGTCCGTCACCAACGTGAACGTCACGCGCGTGAACTACGTCTACAACCACACGGTCGTGGTCAGCAACAAGGACAATCGGCGCGTCAGCTACCACGGTGGCCCGTCGGGCATCCGGCGCAAGGCCGATCCGCGCGAGCTTGCCGCGCGCAACGACCGCCACGCCCCGCCCACCGACGTGCAGCGCGGATACGTGCGCGACGCGGGCAAGAATCGCGCGCAGTTCTATGACCACAACAAGGGCCGCCCGCCGCAAGCGTATGTCGATCATCCGGATGACCGCGGACGGCCCGGCGACGGCCGGGACAAGGGTCCGGGAAACGGACGGGACGAACGGGACAGCCGGCCGCGCAATGCCCCGCCCCAGGCTCGCGAGCAGCTGGCGCAGCAGCAGAACCGCCAGCAAGAAGCGCGCGACCAACAAGAGCGTGAGCAACTGCAGCGCGACCAGCAAGCCCAGCAGCGGGCCCGCGAGCAGCGCACGCAGGGCCAGCCAGCACGCCAGCCGCAGCAAAACGATCCGCAGGTCCAGCAACGGGCCCGCCAGCAGGAAAGGCGCGATCAAGAGGCCCGCGAGCAACTGCAACGCGACCAGCAGACCCAGCAACAGGCCCGCGATCAGGGGCAGCGCGATCAGCAGGCGCGCCAGCAACGGCAGCGCGACGAGCAAGCCCGGCAGCAGGCCCGTGACAGGCAGCAGCACGAGCAGCAGACGCGCCAGCAACAGCAGCGCGACCAGCAATCCCAGCAGCAGGCCCGCGACCGGCAGCAGCGCGATCAGCAGGCGCGTCAGCAACAGCAGCGCGACCAGCAATCCCAGCAGCAGGCCCACGACCGCCAGCAGCGCGATCAGCAGGCGCGTCAGCAACAGCAGCGCGACCAGCAATCCCAGCAACAGGCCCGCGACCGGCAGCAGCGCGATCAGCAGCAGCAGCAGCAGCAGCAGCAACAGCAGCAGCAGCAACAACGCGATCAGCAGAACCGTCAGCAACAGCAGCGCGATCAGTCTCGCGGCAACGGCAATGGCCGCGACTGAACTGGACCCGCGCCATCCGCGCGGCTACAGTAACCCCCTGCCGCGGCGTTCCCACGCGGCGTCCCGACTCCAGGAGATTCCAATGAAGCGCCTTGCCCCGTGGTTACTGCTATGCGGCGTACTAGCCGGCCCGTCGGCGCAGGCCGCGCTAAACGTGGGCGCCCCCGCGCCGGACTTCAACGCGCAGGCCTCCCTGGGCGGGAACGTCTTCACCTTCAAGCTGAACGAGGCGCTCAAGCAGGGTCCGGTGGTGCTGTACTTCTTTCCGGCCGCGTTCACGCAGGGCTGCACGATCGAAGCGCACAACTTCGCCGAAGCCACCGACGAATACAAGTCGCTGGGCGCCACCGTCATCGGCGTATCGACGGACAACATCGACACGCTGAACAAGTTCTCGGTCAGCGAATGCCGCAACAAGTTCGCCGTCGCGGCGGACGGCGACGGCAAGATCATGAAAGCGTATGACGCCGTGCACGACAAGCGCCCCGAATACGCGCAGCGCGTGTCCTACGTGATCTCGCCGGAAGGCAAGATCCTGTATGAGTTCACGGACATGAGCCCCGAGTCGCACGTGGCCAACACGATGCGCGCGTTGCGCGCGTGGAAGGCCAAGCAATAAGCCCCGGCCAGGCCCCAGCGCCATTGGCGGGGGCCTGGGCGAGGCTATTTGGGATATGAACAGGCCCTAGTTGAAAGGCCAGACCGTGGGATGCGTGCCGGGCGGGCTGGACGGACGCGTCCAGCGGGCCGGAGTTTCTGAAAACCGGGCGGCGTGGCGCAACGCGACCAGTTCGCCAAAACCCGACGGCACCGTTTCCAGCAAGCCGTCGAAGCCGGGCATCGGACAGGCAAGCCCGCCATCCACCCGGCCCAGGTTGCGCAGCCATTGCGCGGTCTGCGCCAGGGACACCCGCACATGCCAGCTTCCGCCTTCGGTCGCCTGGCGCGCCAAGGCCACTTGCGCCCCGAAAGCCATCAGATAGCCGGAGGCATGATCCAGGATCTGCATCGGCAGCTCCTTGGGCGCCTCCTGGCCTGCCGCCAGGGCCTCCGCATGATTGAAGCCGCTTGCCGTCTGCACCAGGGAATCGAAGCCCCGGCGATTGGACCAGGGCCCCACGTTGCCATAGGCGGACAGGGACACGTAGACGATGCCGGGCCGGATCCGCGCGGCGTCGAGCGGCCCGAAGCCCAGCGCGGACAGCCCGCCGGGACGGTAGCCCTGCACGAACACATGGGCGCTGCGCAGCAGATTGCCCAGCGCGATGCGGCCGTCGGCCGTGTCCAGGTCGGCCAGCACCGACAGCTTGCCGCGGCTGGTGTCGATGATGTTGTCGATATTGGGCAGTTGCGGGGAATTGACCAGCATCACGTCGGCGCCGTAAGCGGCCAGCGCCCTGCCGCAAACGGGTCCGGCGATGATGCGCGTCAGGTCCAGCACGCGGATGTCTTTGAGCGGGCGGGCATCCTGCCCATATTTGGGCAAGGGCCGCGGATCGGCTTCGCCGATGCGCTCGACAGTGAGCAGCGGTTGCGCGGCAATCGCCTGGCCCTGCGGGTGCCGGTCCCATTCGTCGAAGCTGCGCATGGCGGATACCACCATGCCGGCGTCCGCCGCGACCTGCTCGAAATCCAGCGCCTTCCAGCGGCTCAGCGCGCGCTCCACCGCGTCGCGCGTGGCGCCGTCGCCCGTGGGGCAACCCAGCAGCGCCAGCGCGCCATCGCGATGGTGGGCGAAATTGGCGTGGATGCGCACCCACCCGCCATCGCCGCAACGATAGACCCCGGTGATCGGATCCCTCGGATTGGGGGTGACGCCATTGATCGCGAAGTGACTGCGGCATTCCTGAGCCGCGTGCAGCATGTCTACGCTGACCTGCTGCCTTGCGCCGCCGCGCTGGTGCCAGATTTCCGCCGCGGCCAAAGCCGCCGCCGCCATGCTGGCCTGCGCCGCCGCGCCCACGGCGAAGGACGAAGGAACAACAGGGTCCGCACCGGTCAGCACTACATGTTCCAGCGACTCTTCTGGCAGGTCCACCGAGCGCCAGAGATTCTGCAAAACATCGCGGGACGTCTTGCCGGCGGGTGTGCGTCCCCTCAGAAAGGACGGGCGAAAGTCCATCAGATTTCCCATAGCGTTTTGTCTGCTCTCATCGTTTATTGCATTACAAGGCGGGGCTCAAGCCGCGTCAATACGCGCGGCGCGCCAGCGTGTTTCATGGTTTGACCGGCGCGAACTCCCGCCAGCCCGCCCGCCTCTGCCCTTCGCCCGGGCCAATGCCGCGCGCCGTGCGCGGCGCGCGGACACATCTACTCGTAGTTTTTACATCGTCTTCCAGGCCTTGCGGCCACGGGGCGGCGCTCTCGGCTCGGGATAGAATCCACCCTCTACCGGCCGCCCCGCACGCCATTACCCTGCCCCTGGAGCTCCCCCATGAACACGTTGCTCTGGTTGCGCACCGACCTGCGCATGCACGACAACGCCGCCTTGGCCGCGGCCGCCGAAGCCGGCACGGTCACCGCGCTTTTCCTGGCTGCCCCGGGGCAATGGCGTCAGCACGGCGACGCGCCCGCCAAGGTGGATTTCTGGCTGCGCAACCTGCGCGAGCTATCCCGCGGCCTGGCTCAAGCAGGCATTCCCATGAAGCTGTTGACCGTGCATGACTGGAGCGAAGCCCCTGCCGCCATCGCCGGGTTCTGCCAGGCGCACGCGATCGCGCAGGTTCATGCCAACGCCGAGTGGGCCGTCAACGAACGCCGCCGCGACGCCGCCGTCGCGGCCAGCCTGCAAGCCATCGGCGTGGACTGGACCGTGCACCATGGCGCATCGCTGCTGCGTCCTGGCAGCGTGCTCACGGGCAAGGGCGACTGCTATCGTGTCTACACGCCCTACGCCCGCACTTGCCGCGAACGCCTGCGCACGGCGCCGGTCCGCGCCATCCCCGCGCCGCGCGCGCAAACGCCGCCGTCCTGGCCGGCCGATCCCCTGCCCCAGGCCTTTGACGGCTTCGACGCGCCCTCCGATGCCGTGCGCGCGCTCTGGCCCGCGGGCGAAGCCGCGGCCAGCGACCGCCTGGCCGCCTTCGCCGACAGCGCCATCGACGCCTACAAGGACGAACGCGATTTTCCATCCCTGCCCGCCACCAGTTGCCTGTCGCCCTATCTGGCGGCAGGCGTGCTGTCGCCAGGCCAGGCCCTGCGCGCCGCGCTGGCGGCCAATCACGGCGAACTGGACAGCGGCCGCGCGGGGGCCGCCACGTGGATCAACGAACTGCTGTGGCGCGAGTTCTACCAGCACCTGCTGGCCGCCTATCCGTCCTTGTCCATGCACCAGCCCATGAAACCGGAGACCGCCGCCGTGCCCTGGCGCGACTCGCCCAGCGACCTGCTCGCCTGGCAGCAGGGCCAGACCGGCATTCCCATCGTGGACGCCGCCATGCGCCAGTTGCTGGCGCTGGGCTGGATGCACAACCGGCTGCGCATGGTGACCGCGATGTTCCTGTCCAAGAATCTGCTGATCGACTGGCGGCGGGGCGAGGCCTGGTTCATGTCGCAACTGGTGGACGGCGATCTGGCCGCCAACAACGGCGGCTGGCAATGGAGCGCCTCCACCGGCGCGGATGCCGTGCCGTACTTCCGCGTCTTCAATCCGCTTTCGCAATCGCGCAGGTTCGATCCGCGCGGCGTGTTCCTGCGTGAATGGCTGCCGGAACTGGCGCACCTGGATGACCGGGCCATCCACGATCCAAGCCCCATGGAACGCGCGGCCGCCGGCTATCCGCTGTCCATCGTCGATCTGGCGCAAAGCCGGCTGCGGGCACTGGAAGCGTTCGGCAACCTGCCCGCCGCCTGACCTCCCCGTATCTTGATGTAAATCAACGTCATCGCCGTGCCCGTCCCGGATGATCCGGCTGCAACACGCCCATCACAGGACGAAAGACGCATGCGCAACAATCAACCGGTACATGACAAGGAATACACGCTGCGCGACGAGCAGTACCTGATTTCTCGCACGGACGCGCGCGGCCGCATCATCTACGCCAATCCGGCGTTCGTCGAAGTCAGCGGCTTTTCCCGCGAGGAACTGGTGGGCGCGGCCCACAATATCGTGCGCCATCCCGACATGCCCGAGGCCGCGTTCGAAGACCTGTGGCGCACCATTCAGCGCGGCGAATCCTGGACCGGCGTGGTTAAGAACCGCCGCAAGGACGGCGGCTTTTATTGGGTGCTGGCCAATGTCACGCCCATCGTGGAACGCGGCGAGACCGTCTGCTATGCCTCGGTGCGCGTCAAGCCGACGCACGCGCAGATCGAGTCCGCGCGGCATCTGTACGCGGGGCTCCGCGACGGCACGGCGCAGGGCATCCGGCTCAGCCGTGGACAGGCCAGGCCCACCGGCCTGCGCGGCGTGCTGGCGCGCCTGAAAGTATGGCGTTTGACTGGCGTGCGTTCGCGCATGCTGGCCTGGGCCGTGCTCGCGTCCTCGTTGTTCCTGGGCGCGGCGGGGGTCGCCCTCTACGGCATGTTCGACCGCATGAGCACCCAGGAACTCGCCATCGCGGCCGGCGTGGTCGCGGGCGGCGTCATCCTGATCTTCGCGTCGGGATGGGGCTTTGCCCGATCCATCGCCGGGCTGCTGGTGACGGCCACCGACTTCACGCGGCAGGTCGCCGCGGGCAACCTGAGCACCCCATTGCCGCCGGGTGCCATACGCGACGAAATCGGGGCGCTGAAATTCTCGCTCGAGGTCATGCGCAAAAGCCTGGTCAGCATCACGCGCGATGTCCACGACGGCATTGAAAGCACCTTGCATTCGGCCGCCAGGATCGCCGACGGGAACGCCGACCTGTCCGCGCACACGGAGCGGCAGGCCGCGTCGCTGGAAGAGGCCGCGGCCAGCATGGAGCAATTGGCCGCCACCGTGAAACAGAACGCCGCCCATGCGCATGGCGCGGACGCCATGGCCAGCCAGGCTTCAGAAGCCGCCACGCGCGGCGGCGTCGTCATGCACGAAGCCGCGCAGGCCATGCAGGGCATCGTGCAAAGCTCCTCCCGCATTTCCGAGGTGGTGGGCCTGATCGACGGCATCGCCTTCCAGACCAACATCCTGGCGCTGAACGCCGCTGTTGAGGCCGCCCGCGCCGGCGAGGCAGGCAAGGGCTTCGCCGTGGTGGCAACCGAGGTGCGCAGCCTGGCGCAAAAGAGCGCCACCGCGGCCCGCGAGATCAAGGCGTTGATCGAAGCGTCCAACGAACGCGTCAGCGACGGCGTGCGGCACGTGGAGCGCGCCGGCGAAAGCATGCGGGACATCGTGGAATCGGTGCAGCAGGTGACGCGGATCATCAACGAGATCGCCGTCACCTCGACCGAGCAGCACACCGGCATCGACAACGTGAGCCGGACGATTTCGGACACGGACAATGCCGCGCAGCGCAACGCCGCGCGCGTCGAACAGGCCTCGCAGGCCGTGGACAGCCTGCGCACGCGCGGCGCGCAACTGCGTCATGCGATCGAAGTGTTCCGGGTCGCTGGCAACCAGACGGTGCTGGACAAAGCCGCGCCCGTAGCTGCGCCGCTCGCTACGCCCGTGGCCGCGCCCGCGGGCCTGATCGCGGCCGCCCAGGCGCCGCGGCCGCTGCTGCGCAACCGGGCCGCATAGCCGTCGGCCGCGGGCCGGGAGCCGCCGCGCGGCCCCGCGCCGTCACGTGCCCGCAGCCGCTTCCTTGTCCAGGCGCTTGATGAACACCTGCAGTTCCTTCACCACCTGCTGGTCGCCCCTGGCGTGGGCCGCCTGCAGACCCGACTCCCAGGCGGCGCGCGCGCCGTCCTTGTCGCCCAGCCCCAGGCAGGCCTTGCCCAGCCATTTCCACGCCACGGAATAGGCAGGGTCGAACGCCAGCGCGGCGCGCAGGTGGATTTCGGCTTCGCGGAAGCACGCCTGTTCGGCATACGCCTTGCCCAGCGAAAATCGCAACAGCATGTTGTCCGTGCCCTTGGCCAGCATCGCCTCCAGGCGCTCGGTCATTCCTTCCATCGTCGGGCTCCTTTCGCCTCTGGCGCAACCAGCAATAACGCATGATAGGACGGCCGCGCCGCGGCGGCCGGAATGCCCCCGCGCGCACTGGGGCCGGGCGCAGTTCTAAAACGATCCGTTTCCTTGCGTTGCAAGGCGCGCCTGATCGGGAATGCCGGCGCGTTTATCCTGTCACACGCCTTTCCAACCCTGAAGGTACACGCCCCATGCCGTATCCGCGCCTGTTCCTCCACCGTATGGCGGCGCTGCTGTTGCTGCCCTTGGCCGCCAGCGTCCACGCCCAGCAGGAAGACGCCGCCCGCGCCGCCGACGCCGCCCTGGTGAACCGGATCACCTGGGGCGCGACAACCGCCGAGCTCAGCCGCATGCAGGAACTGGGCGCCGAGCGCTACCTGCAGGCGCAGCTTCATCCCGACCCGAAGGCCAGGCTTCCCGGCGACGTGCAGGCGCGCATCGACGCGCTGTCGATCTCGCGCCAGCCCTCGCAGGATGCCCTGGCCGTGCAGCGCGGCATGCGCGAACGGGCAAAGGACGACGCCCCCGCCGCCCGCCAGAAGATCCAGCGCGAAGCGCGGCTGATTTCGCGGCAGCGCGCCGACGACACCGCCAGCCGGGCGTTCTGGCGCGCGCTCTATTCCCCCAACCAGTTGCAGGAACAGATGACGTGGTTCTGGATGAATCACTTCAATGTGTATGCCGCCAAGAACGACATCGGCACCTACATCGACCAGTACGAAGAGCAAGCCATCCGGCCGCACGCGCTGGGCAAGTTCCGCGACCTGCTCGCGGCCACGCTGCGCTCGCCGGCCATGCTGGTCTACCTGGACAACACGCAGAATGCCGCCGGCCGCATCAACGAGAACTACGCCCGCGAGCTGATGGAGCTGCATACGCTGGGCGTCAAGGGCGGCTACACACAGAAGGACGTCCAGGAATTGGCACGCATCCTGACGGGCCTGGGCATTCACAACAAGGATGAGCTTCCGAAGGTCAAAGCCGAACTGCGCGGCCAACTGGTGCAGGACGGGTTGTTCCTGTTCAACCCCGCCCGTCACGACTACGGCGACAAGGTCTTCCTGGGGCGCAACATCAAGGGCGCCGGCCTGGCCGAAGTGGACGCGGCCGTGGACCTACTGGCCAGGCATCCCGCCACCGCGCGCTTCATCAGCGCCAAGCTCGCCGCCTACTTCGTCGGCGACGCGCCCGCCCCCGCGCTGATCGACCGCATGGCAAAGACGTTCCTGGCCAAGGACGGCGACATCGCCGCCACGCTGCAGACCCTGTATGCGTCGCCGGAATTCGCGCAGTCGCTCAAGACCGGCGTGTTCAAGGACCCCGTGCATTACGTCTATTCCTCGCTGCGGCTGGCGTACGCGGACCTGCCGGCCATCGTCAACACCCGGCCCGGCATGAACATGCTCAGGCAGCTTGGGCAGCCGCTGAACCAGCGCCTCACGCCCGATGGCTATCCGCAGGCGCGGTCGGATTGGTCGGGGTCCGGGCAGATGACCGCGCGCTTCGAGACCGCCCGCGGCATCGCCGCCGCGCCCCAGGGCTTTTACCGCGAAGGCGACGACAAGGGCCCGGTGGATCTGCCCGCGCTGCCGGACCTGTACCAGGCGAATGCGGGCAATGGCCTGTTCGCCGGCCTGTCCAGCGCGACGCGGCAAGCCATCGAACAAGCCAGGTCGCCCCGCGACGCCAACACGTACCTGCTGGCCTCGCCCGAATTCATGCGGCGCTAGGGCCTGCCCACCCTTGCCCGCCGACGGAGAAACCACCATGCACCGCCGCCAACTGCTACAACTGATGGCCAGCGCTCCCCTCGCGTTCGGCGCAAGCCGCCTCTACGCGGCGCCCGCCGCCTCGTCCAACCGCCTGCTGGTCGTGTTCATGCGCGGCGCCTACGACGCCGCCAGCCTGCTGGTGCCCACCAGCAGCGACTTCTATTACGAATCGCGGCCCAACATCGCCATCGCCCGGCCGGGCAGCGGCGCCGATGCCGCGCTGCCGCTTGCCGATGGCTGGGCCCTGCACCCGGCCCTTGCGCAAAGCCTGCTGCCCTTCTATCGGCGGGGGGAACTGGCCTTCGTGCCGTTCGCCGGCACCGACGACGCCAGCCGCAGCCACTTCGCCACGCAGAATCGCATCGAACTGGGCCAGGGGGCCGGCAAGGACGGCGACTACCGTTCGGGCTTTCTCAACCGCCTGTCCGCCGCGCTGAACGGCGCGCAGCCCGCCGCCTTCACCTCCGACGTGCCGCAGATATTCCGCGGCGGCACGCGCGTGCCCAACATCGACCTGGGCGGCGCCACCCGCAAGTCCCGCCTGAACCAGGACACCAACCGCGTCATCGCGTCCATGTATCAGGACACCGACCTGGACGCCTCGGTCGCCGAGGGCCAGCGCATCATGGGCGCTGCGCGCGAAGACCTCGAAGCCGAGATGAAGGCGGCCAGCGGCAACGCCGTGTCGGCGGACAAGCTGGAGCAGGAAGCGCGGCGCATCGCCCGCTTCATGAGCGACCGCTACAACCTCGGTTTTGTCGACGTGGGCGGATGGGACACCCATGTCGGACAAGGCGGTGCCCGCGGCCTGCTGTCGAACCGGCTGGGTCAGCTCGGGCGCGCCCTGGCCGCCTACGCCGACGAAATGGGCCCGGCCTGGAAGCAGACCACCGTGGTGGTGATCAGCGAGTTCGGCCGCACCTTCCGCGAAAACGGCAACAAGGGCACCGACCACGGGCACGGCACGGTCTATTGGGTGTTGGGCGGTAATGTCCACGGCGGACGCATCGCGGGGCGGCAGACCGACGTCAGGCAGGACACCCTGTTCCAGGACCGCGACTACCCTGTGCTGAACGAATACCGCGCCGTGTTTGCCGGCCTGTTCTCGCGCCTGTACGGACTGGATCAGGCGCGGCTGGCGCAGGTGTTTCCCGGCGTGACGCCGGTCGACCTGAAGCTGGTCTAGCGCGTGTGCCCGCCGCACGCCAGGGCGGCTACCCGCCGCAAGGCGTCCATCGACGCTTCAGCTAGGGCCAGCGGGTCCGCCGGCGCTACACTCGCAGGGCTATCCCGCGCACCCATGCCCCGGCGTTCGCACGCCTGATCCCGAGGAACCCGCATGAGCACGATCCATGATTTCTCCGCCCGCGGCATCGACGGCGCGGAACACCCCCTGGACACCTATCGCGGCCGCGTGCTGCTGGTGGTCAACGTGGCCTCCAAGTGCGGCTTCACGCCCCAGTACTCGGGCCTTGAAGAGCTCTACCGCTCGTTTCACGACGACGGCCTGACCGTGCTGGGGTTCCCGTGCGACCAGTTCGGCCACCAGGAACCCGGCGACGAGGCCGCCATCCGCGACTTCTGCAGCACCCAGTACGACATCACCTTCCCGCTGTACGCCAAGATCAACGTCAATGGCGCCGACGCCCATCCGCTGTACCAGTGGCTCAAGGGCGAGAAGCCCGGCGTGTTCGGCACCGAAGGCATCAAGTGGAACTTCACCAAGTTCCTGGTGGGCCGCGACGGCCAGGTCATCAAGCGCTACGCGCCCACCGACACGCCCGCCAGCATCCGGGACGACATCGTCAAGGCGCTATCGGCCCCCGTCTAGCGCAGCGGCGGCAACCGGCGGCGCACCGTGTGCGCCTTGACGATGGACGTGTTCGTCTCGGCGTACTCGGTCACGCGCTCCAGGATGCCGTCCAGGTGCGAAATCGACCTGAGCACCATGCGGGCGATGAAGCAGTCGTCGCCCGTCACCTTGTCGCACTCCACGAATTCCGATATTCCCTGGATCAGCCCCTCCACGTGGCGCAACTGCCCGGGCAAGGGCCGGATGCGCACGATGGCCTCCAATGCATAGCCCAGGGCCACCGGGTCCACGTCCAGCGTGTAGGCACGGATCACGCCGGACTCCTCCAGCCGCCGCAGGCGGTCCGCCACGCTGGGCGCCGACATGCCCACCTGCCGGGCCAGGTCGGCCGTCGTGGTGCGGGCATTGGCCGACAGGGTCTCCACCAGACGGCGATCGATACCGTCCAGAACGGGGCTTTCAATCTTTAGGTCGTTTTGCATAAATTCCACCCAAAAGAAGGTTGGACGATGAAACTGCCACGACAACATCATATAAGCAGGTTGATCCGCCTGGGATAATTTCTCCATCGCACATCGTGGCCCGAACGGCCTCCGGAGAACCATCATGATCCCCTCGACTGAACGCGTCGGCCTGGCGCAAATGGCGGCAGCCATGACCCTCTCGGGCACGCTCGGCGTGTTCGTGCTGGAATCCGGCCAGAGCGCCTGGAACGTCGTCTTCTTCCGCTGTGTCTTCGGCGCCCTGTCGCTGTTTCTGTATTGCTGGGCGCGCGGGCTGCTCAAGCCCGGCCTGTTCACCGCCCGGACGCTGGCCCTGGCGCTCGGCGCGGGCGCGGCGCTGGTGCTGAACTGGGTACTGCTGTTCTCCGCCTATCGCCTGGCTTCCATTTCACTGGCCACCGCCGTCTACAACGTGCAGCCCTTCTTCCTGATCGGCCTGGGCGTGCTGTTCCTGGGCGAACGCCCGTCGCGCGGCAAGCTGGCCTGGTCGGTCGTGGCGTTCGCCGGACTGCTGCTGGTGCTGCGCCTGGGAGACACCAGCGCGGCGGGCGGCAGTGCCTATCTGTCGGGCCTGATGCTGGGCCTGGGCGCGGCCGCGCTTTATGGCATCACCGCCGTCATCGTCAAGCGCCTGAAGGGCATCCCGCCCCAGGTACTGGCGCTGGTGCAGGTGACGCTGGGCGCCGTCATGCTGCTGCCCATGGCCGATTTCAACGCCCTGCCGGCCCAGCCCGTGCAGTGGGGCTATCTGGTCGCACTGGGCCTGATCCATACCTGCCTGATGTACATCCTGATGTATTCGGCCATCCAAAAGCTGCCCACCACCTCCACCGCCGCCCTGAGCTTCATCTATCCGGCCGTTGCCATCCTGCTGGACTTCGTGGTGTATGGGCACCGGATGGACGCCACACAGATCGCGGGCGTGGCGTTGATCTTCCTGGCCGCCGCGGCGGTCAGCCTGAACTGGACCTGGCGCCTGCCCGGCAGCCCGCGGCCAGGCGCTGTCTGAAGACACGCCGCCCATGCCCGCGGGGAAACCCGCACCCGTCCCCCGGTTATTCGGGCGCCAGTCAAGCATGCCCCGCTATCATGGCCTTCCTATCCGCCGGCGTCCGCCGGCGGCGCCATGACGACAGGACATCCCAATGATCGATCTTTATTACTGGACCACCCCAAACGGTCACAAGATCACACTGTTCCTCGAAGAAGCTGGCCTGCCCTACAAGATCCACCCGGTGAACATCGGCCGCGGCGACCAGTTCAAACCCGAATTCCTGGCCATCGCGCCGAACAACCGCATCCCGGCGATCGTGGATCAGGCGCCGGCTGACGGCGGCGCGCCGATCCCGCTGTTCGAGTCGGGCGCGATCCTGCTGTACCTGGCCGAGAAGACCGGCCGCTTCCTGCCCGCCGACGTGCGCGGCCGCGCCGAGGTGTCGCAATGGCTCTTCTGGCAGATGGGCGGCCTGGGCCCCATGGCGGGCCAGAACCATCATTTCTCGGGCTATGCGCAGGAACGCATCCACTACGCCATCGACCGTTACGTCAAGGAAACCAACCGCCTGTACGGCGTGCTGAACAAACGCCTGGCGGACCGCGAATTCGTTGCGGGCGACTATTCCATCGCCGACATGGCGGCCTATCCCTGGATCGTGCCGCATGCCAAGCAGGGCCAGGACCTGAACGACTTCCCGCACCTCAAGCGCTGGTTCGAGGCCATCGCCGCGCGTCCCGCCACGCAGCGCGCCTATGCGCTGGCCAGCACCATCAACACGGCGCCGTCGGTCAGCGACGAGGAATCGCGCCGTATCCTCTTCGGCCAGACCGCCCACAACGTCGCGCGCTGAAAGGACACGCCATGACCGAACCGCAATTGGTGTTCCGCCGCGCGCGGATGGCGGATCTGCCGGAAATCGTCGCGCTGCTGGCCGACGATGCGCTGGGGGCTGCCCGCGAAGACGCCTCCATTCCGCTGAACCCGCGCTATGCCGCCGCGTTTGGCGCCATCCAGCAGGACCCCAATCAATTCTTGGCCGTGGTTGAGCAGAATGGCCATCTGGTCGGCTGTTTGCAGTTATCGTTCATACCCGGCCTGTCGCGGCTGGGCCAGTGGCGCGGACAGATCGAAAGCGTGCGCATCGCTTCGTCGTTCCGGGGCGCCGGCCTGGGCCGCGCCATGTTCGAGTGGGCGATCGAGCAGTGCCGCATCCAGGGATGCGGGCTGGTGCAACTGACCACCGATCGCGCCCGTCCCGACGCGCGCCGGTTTTATGAAAGCCTGGGCTTCGCCGCCACCCACGACGGCATGAAGCTCAGCCTGTAATTCCCGATTCTGATTCTGCAAGGAGCGCCCATGCATGGCGAATACAAAGTCCCCGGCGGCAAACTGGTCGTCGCGGATCTGGAAGTGCGCGACGGCCGCCTGGCCGATGTCCGCATCAGCGGCGATTTCTTTCTTGAGCCGCCCGAAGCCCTGGAGGCCATCAACTGCGGGCTGAACGGCATGCCGGCCGACTCCGCCGAACTGGAACTGGCGGTGGCCGTGCAGTCGGCCCTGCCGCCCAACGCCGAAATGTTCGGCTTTTCCGCCGAAGCCGTCGCCGTGGTGTTGCGGAGGGCGCTTGCATGACGCGCACCGACTGGAACGACTACGACTGGCAACTGATCCATGAGGCGCCACAAGCGCCCGCGCTGCACATGGCGCTGGACGCGGTCATCACGGACGAAGTCGGCGCCGGCCAGCGTCCGCCCACGCTGCGCATCTGGGAGTGGTCCGCGCCCGCCGTCGTGATCGGCCGTTTCCAATCCCTGAAAAATGAAGTCGACCCCGAAGGCGCCCGGCGCCACGGCATCGAAGTCGTTCGCCGCGTCAGCGGCGGCGGCGCGATGTTCATCGAACCCGGCAACTCCATCACCTATTCGCTGAGCGCGCCGCAGGCGCTGGTCCACGGCATGAGCTTCCAGGAGTCCTATGCATTCCTGGACGCCTGGGTGCTGACCGCCCTGCAGGGCCTGGGCATCAAGGCCTGGTACCAGCCGCTGAACGACATCGCCTCGGACATCGGCAAGATCGGCGGCGCGGCACAAGCCCGCCGCGCGGGCGCCGTCCTGCACCACGTGACCATGTCCTATGACATCGATGCCGATAAAATGGTCGAGGTCTTGCGCATCGGGCGCGAGAAGCTGTCCGACAAAGGCACCACCAGCGCCAAGAAGCGCGTCGATCCGCTGCGGACCCAGACCGGGCTGGCGCGCGAAGTCATCATCGACCGCATGGTGGAAACTTTTGCCGGCCTGCATCGTCTGACACCGGGACAGGTGGGCACCGACACGCTGGCGCGCGCGCAAGCGCAAGCCGACGAAAAGTTCTCCACCGCCGAATGGACGGGTGTCGTGCCCTGACGGACGTGCCCTGGTTTTCTGGAGGTAATTCAATGCGTCGCACATTCACGCCGCAAGGCGCGATAAGCGGTCTGATCCTGGGGGCCGCGTTGCTGGCCCTTGCCGGCTGCGGCAGCACGCCACCGTCGAACATCACACTGGCCGCCCCGGCCTCCCAGGCCTCCGCCACGCCGGAAACCGTGGGCGACCTGTCGACCGAGCGCATCAAGTGGGCCTCCGGCAAGCCGGGCTGCGAAGGCGACTGCCCGCGCATCGAAATCGACAGCGTGGCCTTCCCGGGCATCCCCAAGCTGACGGCCCTGGTGGACCACGTGCTGGCCTACATGACCGGCACCGACGCCAACCGCCGCGGTCCCTACGACACACTGTCCGAGTACACACAGTACTTCTGGTCCACGGCGCGCCCGCGCGACGCGACCTACTTCAAGGCCAACGTCAAGGACACGGTGGGCGACATCGTGTCCATCGAACTGCACACGGAACAGTACCTGACCGGCGCGGCCCACGGCATCCCCGCCACGCAGTACCTGAACTGGGAGCGCAGTCGCGGCCGCGTGATGAGCCTGGATGAAGCGCTGATCCCCGGCCGCCGCGCCGACTACGTCGCCGCGCTGCAGCGGGCACACGCGAAGTGGCTGGCCGGCAATCCCGACGCCAAGCGCGATCCGGCGGCCTACAACAAGATGTGGCCGTTCCAGGAAAGCGATAACTTTGCGCTGACGCGAGACGGAATCGTCGTCAAGTACGACGCCTACTCGATCGCGCCGTATTCGCACGGCGAGCCGGAGTTGGCGATTTCCTACGCGGATTTGCGTGGGGTGCTCAGGCCGGAGCTGCTGCCAGCTTCCTAGGGTATCGACACATCGGTAACGCCGGAGGCGCCGCAAGACATCGAATGAATCTCGTCCCGGCGCCCTCCCGGCGAACCGCGTGAGATTGTTCAGGGCCAGCGACGCTCGCGCTCACTGCTTGCGCTCAGGATCTTCGGCAGGAAGGCCAGCTATAAAGGCATCCAGGCTTTTTCGATCCAACTCAGCCTGCTCCGACGTGATCCGAGGCGCGGGCGGCGTAACCTTTGGCGGTTGTGCGAGCGCGATCGGCCGCACACGCACACTACCGATCACCGCGTCCCAAATTTCGAAGAAATCTTGCGCCAATGGGCCGTCCGGGGTGTCCTCGGGACGGGGAAATCCACCGGCCGGCGAGGGAACGTATGTTGTTTCAAATGTGGGGGTACCCATTGTTATGCTGATTTTCGGCGCTGGCGCGGCAGGCCCGTTCCCCGGGAACTCCCAAAGGCCGTGTATCGCGGTGCTATAGCCGTGTGCCGCCTGTCCCTCGACTTCGCCCCCTATCACTTCGTCGCCCACAAGCCCGCCCACGTTTCGCTCATTCTTGCGGTAGTAATGGGAAGAGTAGGTTTGGCCGGGTTTTACCGCGTTAGCGATGAAGTCTGCCCACTCCGCTAGCGACTTCCGGTCGCGTTCGAAAAATGATGTGGCTGGCGAAGACACACGAGTCACTTCCACCCGCATGCTCTGTGCAAAGGGAAGGTCGAAATTCCAAGACACTTCTTCCCTTTCCGAAAAATCGTAATAGCCAGCTACAAAGATGCCATCCAGGCATAACCCTGGTTGGTTAGGAATCTCATCGCGACCCCGAGCCCTGATACGTCCCATCAGGCCGGCGATCTGCTCCCGGCCATCCAACTGCGGCCGAAACTCGACCAGCGTTCCGTTGGTCCATTTAAATCCCTGCGCATCGTAGACAACACGGCGGCCGTACACGCCAAACGCATCTGGTCCCTCGATACTCTCAAACCCATATGAGAAGATCACACTATCAGCGTCCGGTGAAAATCTTTCTGGTGCATGCAAGGGCTCTTCCCCAGTCGGCGACTTCGATAGTTGAATCTCGCGCCACCGCTGTTCCTTCAAAACCTCGAATTGTTCCCGGGACACGCCCGTCTGACTCGAGACTTGCGCGTTGCCAACGCGTGCGCCACTGGCCCTGGCCTCCCATGTCGTACTGGCAGGCAGGTCCACCAAAATTCTGCCTACGCAGAGAGTTTTCATATCTTTCGTTAAAGACGTCATGGCGAAGATTGGTTCTGAATATGACAAGCGCCAGTAGCGCCACCCGATTGCGCAAGCGCCTACGGCGATAACTACAATGAGCGCGCGGATCTTTCTTTTGGAATGGCCCATTCATAATCCAGTACAAGACGGAACAACGGCGGAAGGCTTCTCATTTTCGGGGAGATTGCCCCATCAAACCGCCAATTATTGAAGATGGATCTCAAAGCAGATGCGCCTTGCACTTCCGATGTATCAGGAACAGAAATCTATCCTTTTCGAAACCGTACATGCGCTTTCAGGTCTTCAACAGTTCCGTTGAAGTCGGTGTACACAGAGTCTTCAAGCGGAAGGGAATTTCCCTTTCTCAGGAAATCGCATATCCCATTACTGATACTAATAATTATGGAATCATAATCAAATACCCCAAGACTCTTTCCTTCCGAACATATGGCGCATACGTCTTTTTTAAGGATGAATTTCATAGAAAAAGAGGAGTCTGCAGCCACGAAATCGAATCTCTTTCTTTCCGGCAGAGCCAGCAAGCCATCGATAAGCGAGACAATCGAAAGATAGATCATCATCCGAAATCTTGGCTCTTTCTGAGATGACACCTCTTCACCGCCAAATACAAACCTCATATCACCGGTATCAAACCCGGAAGCCCTGCCTACTCCATCTCTGTAAATATAAAATTCCATCATATCTACTCACTCCGGACAGGGAACACAGTGATTGTTCGATTGCCATCATGAGAATCGAAAATTCCTCGCACCCGGTCGACACGGCCGTTAATTTTCATACGCTTTTCGAAAGTTTGAATCTGCCGGCGTGGATCACTAACCCGAGTTCCACTTTTGACTAGGCACTCACAGGCTTTTTGAATCTGATCTTGTGTTGTACCGCTTGGGAATAGATCTCCGGCACCCGTCGGATGAGTTCCACTAATATGGCGTTCCTCAATATGCTGCCAGCCCTCCTTACTGTTTCCTGCTTCAATGCGCGGAATCGGAACCTTTCGGCCGGACAGCCCCAACGGATCAACCCACCCCACCGGATTATCCGCATACTGATAAACATTCAACCCGCCCGCAAACCCGATCGGATCCTTCGCAATAAACCTTCCGATCTCCGGATCATAGTACCGGTGCCGGTTGTAATGCAGTCCGGTCTCATACCCGCCCGCAAACCCGATCGGATCCTTCGCAATAAACCTTCCGATCTCCGGATCATAGTACCGGTGCCGGTTGTAATGCAGTCCGGTCTCATAGTCCAGATACTGCCCCTGGAATCGGATCGGATTACGTATCCCCGCAGCCAGTGCCGCGCTCGAGATCGCCTCTTTCGCGACGCCCCATGCCTTGTACTGTGCGCTCCAGACGATCTCACCGTCCGCGTCGGTCAGTTCCTGCGGCGTCCCCAGGTGATCGCACTGATACCACGCGAGCGCATCCACGCCATCCGGCTCGGGCGAAGTCGTCCATAGCGGGTCCTGNGCCTTGTACTGTGCGCTCCAGACGATCTCACCGTCCGCGTCGGTCAGTTCCTGCGGCGTCCCCAGGTGATCGCACTGATACCACGCGAGCGCATCCACGGCATCCGGCTCGGGCGAAGTCGTCCATAGCGGGTCCTGATCGACGTCATAGCCGCCCGCGTAAATCGGCTGCTGATGCAGCAGCACTGGCTTCCTGCTGATCGCCTGCGCCAGGGGCACAAAGCTCCCCGGTTCGTACAAGTAGTGCATCGTCTGGTCATCGCGGCCTTCCCAGGCCAGGGTGTCGCCGTCCCAGCCGTACAGCGTTGCCCCGCAGCCCAGCGCGCGATTCAGGCGGGCTTTCTCTTCCTGGCGCTGCGCGTGCGTCATGCCGGGACGTTCCTGCCAGTGGGCTTCCGATTGCTTCATCAGGCGGCGNCTCTTCCTGGCGCTGCGCGTGCGTCATGCCGGGACGTTCCTGCCAGTGGGCTTCCGATTGCTTCATCAGGCGGCGGCCGAGGGCGTCGTATTGATAGCTCACACGCAGCGTGTCGTTGCTATGGCCCGTCAGGCGGTTGAACAGATCCCACTCGAAGCGCGAGCGTTTGCCGTTGTGCAGCTTGTCGATCAGGTTGCCACGCGCATCGTATTGGTAGTGCGTGCCTGCATACTCGCGCAGCAGGTTGTCCAGGCGCGCCGAGCGGTGACGGTAGGTGTAGACGGGGCCGCCCATGCTCAACGTGCTCCCGGTCGCGTCGGCGCTCGTGGGATCGAGCAGGTTGCTGGCGGGGTCGAACGCGAAGGTTTCGCGGCCCAGGCTGCTGGTGGCTTCCAGCAATCGGCCCACGCGGTCGTAGCGATAGGACAGAGGGCCGCGCCGGCTGTCCTGGATCGCTTCCAACTGGCCGGCGGCGTCGTAGCGGTAGCCCCGCTGCAGCAGGCGTTGCGGGCGTCCGGCATTGGAAACACCCGCCACCACACCTGGCGTGCCTGGCAGTCCATTCATGCCTAAATGATCAAACTCGCCCGGCATGCGGCCCACGCTCTGTTCGCGTAGCCGGCCCATCGCATCCCACGATTGCGTCTGCACCAGTCGATTGCCCTGATGGCGCTCGACCTCCCGATGCAGGTCGTCGCGTTCGAAACTGGCGAGTTCGTGTTCGTCGAACATCATGCCGTGTACGTGGCCCGAGCCATAGGTTAGCCAACTGACGCGATGTCCGTCCGGGCGCAGCGTGGCGATGCGCTGAGATCGGAAGAGCGTGCCCACGCTCTGTTCGCGTAGCCGGCCCATCGCATCCCACGATTGCGTCTGCACCAGTCGATTGCCCTGATGGCGCTCGACCTCCCGATGCAGGTCGTCGCGTTCGAAACTGGCGAGTTCGTGTTCGTCGAACATCATGCCGTGCACATGGCCCGAGCCATAGGTCAGCCAACTGACGCGATGGCCGTCCGGGCGCAGCGTGGCGATGCGCTGGTTCAGTTCGTTGTATTCGTGCTTCCAGACGGCCGTGACCGGTGACGGCAGGCTTGAGTAGTGCTGATGCTCACGCGTCAGGTTGCCGGCGGCGCCGTGAACCATTGCAGGCGGCTGGCCGGGTTCTCCGCCAGGNCGCTGGTTCAGTTCGTTGTATTCGTGCTTCCAGACGGCCGTGACCGGTGACGGCAGGCTTGAGTAGTGCTGATGCTCACGCGTCAGGTTGCCGGCGGCGCCGTAGAACCATTGCAGGCGGCTGGCCGGGTTCTCCGCCAGGATCAGGCGGCCGTTACCGTCATAGGCGTAGCGCTCGGTCTGCGATCCGGCCGCTTCGGCCTGCAGACTGGCTTTGGCAGGAACGTTCGCTTTGGCAGGAACGTTCGCTTTGGCAAGCACTCCCGCGTTGGTAGGCACACCCGCTTTGGCAGGCGCACCGGTTTCGGCAGACACACCTGCTCCGACC